>NZ_CP170562.1:2500-5557500 GCF_042701485.1 Mesorhizobium sp. UC74_2
CTCGAGAAGCTGGTCTTTTTGTGCCAATTCCATCTGTCGCGTGTGAGCTGCAAGGTTCGCGCGCTAAAACTGATGGGCATTGGCAATGAGAACGATCAAGTGTCTTAAGGGCAATTGGTGGATGCCTTGGCATGCACAGGCGATGAAGGACGTGATACGCTGCGATAAGCTACGGGGAGGTGCGAATACCCTTTGATCCGTAGATTTCCGAATGGGGAAACCCACCTAAGGTACTTGGAAAATCAGAGTAGCAGAGCGATCTGCTGCTGTGGTTTCCAAGTATCGATAATAGGTAACTTACCCTGAATACATAGGGGTAAAGTGGCGAACGCGGGGAACTGAAACATCTAAGTACCCGTAGGAAAGGACATCAACCGAGACTCCGCAAGTAGTGGCGAGCGAACGCGGACCAGGCCAGTGGCTTTTGTGAGATAAGTGGAACCTTCTGGAAAGTAGGGCCATAGTGGGTGATAGCCCCGTACACGTAATGCGAACAAAAGTCCTTGAGTAAGGCGGGACACGTGAAATCCTGTCTGAACATGGGGAGACCACTCTCCAAGCCTAAGTACTCGTGCATGACCGATAGCGAACTAGTACCGTGAGGGAAAGGTGAAAAGCACCCCGACAAGGGGAGTGAAAGAGTACCTGAAACCGATTGCCTACAAACAGATGGAGCCCGCAAGGGTGACATCGTACCTTTTGTATAATGGGTCAGCGACTTAGTGTGTCGAGCAAGCTTAAGCCGGTAGGTGTAGGCGCAGCGAAAGCGAGTCTGAACAGGGCGTTCAGTTCGACGCATTAGACCCGAAACCGAGTGATCTAGCCATGAGCAGGTTGAAGGTAGGGTAACACCTACTGGAGGACCGAACCCATAACTGTTGCAATAGTTCGGGATGACTTGTGGCTAGGGGTGAAAGGCCAATCAAACTCGGAAATAGCTGGTTCTCCGCGAAATCTATTTAGGTAGAGCGTCGACCGAATACCCTGGGGGGTAAAGCACTGCATGGGCTAGGGGTCCTCACCGGATTACCAAACCTAAGCAAACTCTGAATACCCAGGAGTACTAGTCGGCAGACACACGGCGGGTGCTAACGTCCGTCGTGAAAAGGGAAACAACCCTGACCTACAGCTAAGGTCCCCAAGTTATGGCTAAGTGGGAAAGGATGTGAGGATCCCAAAACAACCAGGATGTTGGCTTAGAAGCAGCCATCATTTAAAGAAAGCGTAACAGCTCACTGGTCTAAATAAGGGTCTTTGCGCCGAAAATGTAACGGGGCTAAAGCCATACACCGAAGCTTAGGGTTCGCAGTAATGCGAGCGGTAGCGGAGCGTTCTGTAAGCCAGTGAAGCCGTACCCGTGAGGGACGGTGGAGGTATCAGAAGTGCGAATGCTGACATGAGTAACGTAAGGGGAGTGAGAGACTCCCCCGCCGAAAGACCAAGGGTTCCTGCTTAAAGTTAATCTGAGCAGGGTTAGCCGGCCCCTAAGACGAGGCGGAAACGCGTAGTCGATGGGAACCACGTTAATATTCGTGGGCCTGTGGGTAGTGACGGATTGCACAAGTTGTCCAACCTTATCGGATTGGAAGGGCAGCGGAGCGGTTCCAGGAAATAGCTCCCACTTATAGACCGTACCCGAAACCGACACTGGTGGTCAGGTAGAGTATACCAAGGCGCTTGAGAGAACTATGCTGAAGGAACTCGGCAAATTGCACGCGTAACTTCGGAAGAAGCGTGACCCTTCTATGCGCAAGCATGGGAGGGTGGCACAGACCAGGGGGTAGCGACTGTTTATCAAAAACACAGGGCTCTGCGAAGCCGCAAGGCGACGTATAGGGTCTGACGCCTGCCCGGTGCTGGAAGGTTAAGAGGAGGGGTGCAAGCTCTGAATCGAAGCCCCAGTAAACGGCGGCCGTAACTATAACGGTCCTAAGGTAGCGAAATTCCTTGTCGGGTAAGTTCCGACCTGCACGAATGGCGTAACGACTTCCCCGCTGTCTCCAGCATAGACTCAGTGAAATTGAATTCCCCGTGAAGATGCGGGGTTCCTGCGGTTAGACGGAAAGACCCCGTGCACCTTTACTATAGCTTTACATTGGCATTCGTAGTGACATGTGTAGGATAGGTGGTAGGCTTTGAAGCCGAGGCGCCAGCCTTGGTGGAGCCACCCTTGAAATACCACCCTTATTACTATGGATGTCTAACCGCGGCCCGTTATCCGGGTCCGGGACAATGTATGGTGGGTAGTTTGACTGGGGCGGTCGCCTCCTAAAGAGTAACGGAGGCGCGCGATGGTGGGCTCAGAACGGTCGGAAATCGTTCGCTGAGTGCAATGGCATAAGCCTGCCTGACTGCGAGACTGACAAGTCGAGCAGAGACGAAAGTCGGTCATAGTGATCCGGTGGTCCCGTGTGGAAGGGCCATCGCTCAACGGATAAAAGGTACGCCGGGGATAACAGGCTGATGACCCCCAAGAGTCCATATCGACGGGGTTGTTTGGCACCTCGATGTCGACTCATCGCATCCTGGGGCTGGAGCAGGTCCCAAGGGTATGGCTGTTCGCCATTTAAAGCGGTACGTGAGTTGGGTTCAGAACGTCGTGAGACAGTTCGGTCCCTATCTGCCGTGGGTGTAGGAATATTGAAAGGATCTGTCCCTAGTACGAGAGGACCGGGATGGACGTATCTCTGGTGGACCTGTTGTGGCGCCAGCCGCATAGCAGGGTAGCTATATACGGACGGGATAACCGCTGAAGGCATCTAAGCGGGAAACCCACCTTGAAACGAGTATTCCCTGAGAACCGTGGAAGACGACCACGTTGATAGGCCGGGTGTGGAAGAGCGGCAACGCTTGAAGCTTACCGGTACTAATAGTTCGATCGGCTTGATCGTTCTCATTCCTTATGCTCATCAAAAGCGCTCACGCTTGAGCGGCCCTAACGGGCCCAAGCTCCGCGAGGGCGCCGGATGAACCGGCGACGCGCAGTCGCGCTTGCGGGCAATAGCCCGTAACAAAACTGCAAGCGCCAATGGCACAAATACAGCTTCTCGATTACGTGCGTTTTGCCGACCTGGTGGTTATGGCGGAGCGGCTGCACCCGATCCCATTCCGAACTCGGCCGTGAAACGCTCCAGCGCCAATGGTACTTCGTCTCAAGACGCGGGAGAGTAGGTCGCTGCCAGGTCTGCTAAACGCACGTAAAAATTCTCTTTTGATGTTTAAAGCCCCGCCAAACGGGACTTCGGGGCCGCGAAAGCGGCCTTTTCATTTGGCGAGGTGGAATTTTGGTAAGCGAAAGCTTATCTTTATATGGTTGACGCGGGATGGAGCAGCCCGGTAGCTCGTCAGGCTCATAACCTGAAGGTCGTAGGTTCAAATCCTACTCCCGCAACCAAATCAAAACGGCCCGTCGCAAGACGGGCCGTTTGTGTTTTGGGGATGCCGCAAAGGGGCAGATCGGATTTCTATGCCCGCGGGACGAAAGCAATCCAATTTATGCTGATCACGCTTTCAGCGGCGCCGGGGCTGGGGTTGCCGCCCTTAACCAAGCAAAAAACGAGGGCTAAAGGCCTTCCACGATGCGTTGAAGCGCGAGCTGACCCGGATCGGCAAGGCCGATGCTCCTGTCGGCGAACATGCGCGCGCGACCGAGTTTGTTCGGCTGGGTCTTGAAGGTCTCAACGGTCTCGCGTGCCGCTTCGACCGCCTTGTCGATCATCGTGTCGTAAGCCGCGCCGTCGGTCGCCCTGGCAATCGCATCGAGGCTGTCGAGCACGGTCTTGTCGCCGAGCGCGCCCTTGCCACGTGCCATCATGGCGTCGCGTGCAGCAGCGACCAGGGCCGGTATTTCTCCGGGCTCTATCTTTGTCCTGTCTTTGGTCGCCTTGGCCGCGGCCATGAAGCCGGTTGCCACCAGCGTGCCGTAGGATGACGAGGAAACGCGCTGGAACGCCTTGGCGACCTCAAGCAGCGCCAGGCCAAAATCTTCTGGCAACGCGGCATTCGCGGCTTCGGCAAAACCTTCCGAAACGGTGATGCCGAGGTCGCCATCGCCAAGCGCGCCATCGGCTGCACAGAGTTCGGCCGATGCGGCAGCAGCTGCTGTTGAAACGCGTTGCAGAGCCGAGCTCAGCATCTTGGTGTCTATCATCGCGAATTCCTCCCTAAGCGGCTCGTAGCTGGCTGGTGCCAGGGCAATTCGGGCAAGCGGCAGCGGTTTTGCGTATAAACAAAGGTCGGGGCGTTTCCAAAAGCGAAAATGCTCTACACGCGCCAGAAGGCGCAGTCAGCCGGCGCCCTGAGCAGGCGTTCGAGCTCCTCGTCCAGCTTGATGATGGTGATCGTGGCGCCCGTCATCTCCATCGAAGTGGCGTAGCGGCCGACCAGCGGCATAACGATCTCGACACCGAGTGCATCAAGACGCTTCCTGGCGTGGCGATAGAGGATATAGAGCTCTTCCGCAGGCGTCGCACCGAGCGAGTTCACGAGGATCGAAATTCGATCTCCAGGAGCAAGCGGCTGGTCGTCAACCAGGCGTTCGATCATCTCGTCGGCAATGGTATCAGCGGGCCTGATCGCGGCACGCCAGATGCCAGGTTCGCCATGGATACCCATTCCCATTTCCATTTCGCCGTCGCCGATCTCGAAGGTCGGCTTGCCAACCTGCGGAATGGTGCAGGGTGTCAACGCCATGCCGATCGAACGACAGGCATCGGCGGCCTTCTGCGCGACACGGGTGACCTCATCGAGGTCCGCGCCGGTCTCTGCGTATGCGCCAGCCACCTTGAATGCATAGATCATGCCGGCGACGCCCCGACGCTTGGCCGCCTCGTCCTTCGGCGCGGAGACAACATCGTCGGCCAGAACCACGGTGGTCGAGCGGATGTCGTGCTCCAGCTCCACCGTTTCGCCGGCCATATCGAAATTCATCACGTCGCCGCCATAGTTGCCATAGAGGCGGAGTACCCCGGCACCACCATCGGCCAACCGGATGGCTTCGGCCATCTGCTCGGCCGAAGGGCTGGCGAAGACGTTGCCGATCGCACACGCATCGAGCAGGCCCTTGCCGACATAGCCGGTAAAGACCGGCAGATGACCGGAGCCGCCGCCGGTGACGATGCCAACCTTGCCTGTTGTCGTTCCGCCCGCGCGGGCGATCACCCGGCGGGCGGGCTGCGCATAATATTCCGGATGGGCCGCCACCAGACCTTCCAGCATTTCATCGACGTAGTCGGCGGGATTGTTGAGGATTTTCTTCATCGCTGTTTCCTTCGGGATCATGCGCTGAGGGACCGCGAGATGCGCTCGCGATGGCGGGACAGGCGTTCGATGACGATCGGCAGGCCGGTGCCGACAATGATCAGGCCGCCGATGACCACCTTCTGCCAGTAGGATGGGACGCCGGCCATCAGCAGCGTGGTGTTGATCATGGTGATGACGAAGACGCCGAGCAGGGTGCCGGTCACCGTGCCGTAACCACCGGTGATGCGGGCGCCGCCGAGCACCACGGCAGCGATCACGTTGAGTTCCATGCCGACGAGATCGAAGGGATTGGCCATGCGCGACAGCGTCACATGGGTCATGCCGGCCAGGCCCGCTATCGCGCCGGCAAGGACATAGATCATCACCTTGACGTTCCTGACCCTGATGCCGATGCGTTCTGCCGCTTCCTCGGAGCCGCCGATCGCATAGATCTTGCGTCCGAACAAAGTGAGGTTGATGAGCACGGCGACGACCGCCGCGACCCCAACCAGCACCAGGAACGAATAGGGCAGCGAGACCATCTGTCCGGCTGCATTCTCCATTCGAACCAGGACCTTTCGCGAGAAAGCGATGATCTCGCGCGGCACGGTTGTGATGTAGGTGGTGCCGAGGAAGGTGAGCAGCACGCCACGGTAGAGGCTGAGCGTGCCGAGGGTCACGATCAGCGTCGGCAGGCCGAGGATGCCGATGAGCAATCCGTTGAACAGGCCAAGCATGGCGCCGATCAACGCACTGAGGGCGAAGAAAGCGAAGATCGGCAGATCGACGTCCACACCGAGCACGATCTTCATCGTGGCATACATGGCGAAGGCACCTATCGCCGTGCACGAGACATCGATGCCGCCGGATGCCAGCACCATCATCACGCCGAGCGCGAAAATGCCGGTCACCAGCGAGTTGCGCAGCAGGTCGATCAAGGTTGCGACCGAAAAGAAGGCGGGATTGATGATGCCGAGCACCAGCGCGAAAACCAGTACCGTGATGAGCACTACGCCCTGCGGCGTTGCCAGAATCCGGGAAAGAGGCTTGCTCATGCCCGGCCCTCCTTGATGACTTCGTTGTAGAGCCGGTCCTCATCTACGTCGTTGGCGTCGAAACGACCGGTGATTTTCCCGCGCACCATGACAAGGATCGTGTCGGACAGCGCGATCGCCTCGCTGATGTCGTCGGTCACGACCATCACGGCCGTGCCGGATCGGCTGAGCGCGACCAGCAACTCGTGGATCTCGCGTTTCGAGCCGACATCGACGCCGACCGTCGGACCGTTGAGGATCATCAGCTTCGGACTGCGCTCCATCCAGCGTGCCAGCACCACGCGCTGCTGGTTGCCACCGGACAGCGTGGCGACGGAAGGCATCACGTCCGGGGTCTTGATGCGGAGTGCCTTGACCGCGTCACGGGCACGCTGAACCATAGCGCGTGCATCGATAAATCCCGCGCGCAGGTTCTTCTCCAGGCTCGAGACGACGATGTTGTCGCGAATGGTCTGGTTGAGGAACAGGCCTTCGGTCAGGCGATCCTCGGGAACATAAGCAATGCCGTGATCGATGGCGTCGCTTTCGCTGGCGAAAACAACCGGTCGCCCCTCGATCTCGATGCGTCCTTCATCCGCCGCCAGGGTGCCGAACAGCGTGAGCGCCAGCTCGGTACGACCCGAACCGAGCAGGCCGACGACGGAGACGATCTCGCCGGGCCTGAGGTCGATGTCGACATCGGCATACTCACCGCGCCGCCCAAGTTTCCGGATGGAAAGGAACGGTGACGCCGGCTCGGCCTGGGTTCGCGGCAAGCGCTGACTGTCGATCGAACGCCCGGTCATGGCCTCGACGAGGCTTGCGGCATCGAAGTCCTGGATTGGCCCTTCGACCACCACACGACCGTCACGCAGCACGGTGATGGTGTCGCAGATCGCGAAGACTTCCTCGATCTTGTGGCTGACGAACAGGAAGGCGACGCCTTCATCGCGCAGGGCGCCGACGATCTCCAGCAGGCGCGCAACCTCGCTGCGGGTAAGCGCCGTCGTCGGTTCGTCCATCACGATGATGCGTGCGTTGTTGGCAAGCGCGCGGGCGATCGCCACCAGCTGCTTGGAGGCGACCGGCAGCCGCTCGACCGGTGTGTCCGGGTCGATCTCGACGCGCATGCGCTTCAGCGTTTCGGCCGCAAGCGCGCGCCGCGCGCCGCGGCGATGCAATGTATCGCCAGCCGTCACGGCGGCGAGAAATCCGATGTTTTCCCAGACCGTAAGGTTCGGGAACAGGGAGAAATCCTGATAGATCACCGAAAGGCCGACTGAGATCGCGGCCTTGGCGTCATTGCCCTGCAGCCTGCCTGCAATGGTCACCGTGCCCGCATCGGCGCTGACGACGCCCGACAGGATCTTGATCAGTGTCGATTTGCCGGAGCCGTTCTCCCCGGCGAGGCAGCGAACCTCGCCCTCCGCGAGGGAAAGGCTTACATCCGCCAGGACGCGTACCGGACCATACGCCTTGCGTATGGCCCGCATCTCAAGCATGGCCGGTTTGTCTTTTGCTTCTGGTGTCATGGGGCCTCCGCCACGACCGCCGGGCGCAAGGCCCGGCGGCAACTGGCGTCACAGGGAGCCGAGGGTCAGAACTTGTATTCGCCCATATTGTCCTTGGTCACGTCGACCCAGGCCTGGCCATAGATCACCTTGCCGTTGAGACGCACCTTGTTGTAGCCCTCGACGCCGAGATCCATGCCATCGGTGACCTCCTTGCCCTCGATCGCCATCGCAGCGACCTTGTTCATGGCGATGCCTGCCTTGGCCGGATCCCAGAAGGAGATCATGTTGATCTCGCCGCTCTCCAGATATGGCCCGGCGACCGAGACGAGGCTGGTGCCGACGATCGAGACCTTGCCGGTCAGTCCTGCTTCCTCCACCGCGAGGGCGGCGCCGACGACGTCTTCACCGGCCGACCCCTGGATACCCTTCAGGTTCGGATAGGTGCGCAGCAATTCCTTGGTCTTCTGGTAGGCAACCTGCTGCTGCTCGGTGCTTTCGATCTTGTCGGCGACCAGCTTCATCTTGGGGTACTTGGCCTTCTGGTAGGCGATCGCGGCATCCACCCATTCGTTGTGGGTCTTGGCGCTCAGATTGCCGACGAAAACCGCGTACTCGCCTTCACCGCCCATCGCCTTGGCAAGCGCTTCCATGAGATGTTCGCCATAAGCGGCATTGTCGAAGGCTTCGACGTCGTAGGTGACGTTCTTGAGGCTTGATGCCTCGTGGCCAACGACCTTGATGCCTTGACCCAGCGCCTTGGCCAGAACCGGTTCGAGCGCCTCGGGAGAATTCGGCACCACGGTGATGGCGTCGACCTTCTTGGCAATCAGATCCTCGATCATCTGCACCTGAAGTGCGGCATCGGCTGAGGCCGGGCCGACCTGCGAGGCATTTTGCCCCGTGTCCGCGGCATACTGCTTGACGCCTTCTTCCATGCGGTTGAACCAGGCGATGCCGGAGAGCTTCACCACCGTGACGATCGTATGTTTGGCATCCTGGGCATTGGAAGCCACCATGGCTCCTCCGAGCAACACGGCGCCCAACGCCGCTCCCGTTGCCATTTTCCTGAAGTTGAAAGTCATAAGTCCTCCACCACTCTTCTTGTTTGCTCTTTGCAGCCCGCTGTTCGGGACTGTTTTCTACCTGCCGAGCCCCGCCGTCAGATCCTTCGTCCTGGCGTAGAGCTCCCTGTAGGTTCGATAGCCGGATGCGTAGACAGACCGGTTTCGCGCGTCCGGCTCGATTTCGCGCTCAACCGGATTCCAGTTCTGGATATCGCCGCGCCGGGCATCACCCACGGCGACGGCAGCGAGGAAGGCGTTGCCAAGGGCCGCACCGATGGTCTTGACGCATACGGCCTGCTTCCACCCGGTGACGTCGGAGATCGCCTGTGACCAGACACGGTTCTTGGTGCCGCCGCCGACCGCCGCTATGCGCTGCAGTGGCGCGCCGGCATTCCGGTACGTCTCGACAATGTCGTTGACACCGTAGGCGATACCCTCCAGCAGGCCGCGGTAGATGTCGGCACGCCGGTGGGTGAGATTCAGGCCAAACACCATGCCCCTGGCGTGCGGATCGTGGATCGGCGTGCGCTCACCCGAGAAATAGGGAAGGACCAGAACGCCGTTTGCCCCGACCGGGGATGTCTCGGCTTCTTCCGCGAGCTGCCGCAGGGCGGATTGGGGATCAAGCTCGCGGGCGAATTGCTCCTGGAACCAGCGCGTCAGCGTGCCACTGGTCGAGGTGCCGGACATGCACGCATGCTGTCCCTCGAACAGCCATGGCGCGTACCACAGCCTCGGATCCTCGACCCGGCTGTCGGTGACGAGGATGATGAACATGGTCGAACCGTACATCATCATCATCTCGCCAGCGCCGAGAACGCCGACGCTGACAGCTTCGGATGCTGCATCGATGGTTCCAGCGGTAACCGGTGTCCCGACCGCGAGACCCGTCGCTTCTGCGGCAGCCTGGCTTACCGTCCCGGCGATATCGGTCGTCCAGAGCAGGTCCGGGAGGCGCTCCGGCGCGATGATGCGCTCGGCATAACGATCACTCCATTGATGCGTGCGCACGTCATAAAGTGGACTGGAGCTGCCGGCTGAATAGTGATCGATCACGTAGCGACCGGTCAGGCGATGGATGAGAAAGGACGATGAGTTGAGGACCTTGTGGGTGCGCGCATAAAGATCGGGCCGGTTCTTCTTCAGCCACAGGATCTTCGGCCCGACCGACTGAGAGGTGAGTGAATTGCCTCCCGACCGGATCAGCTCTTCAAGACCGATCTCGTTCGTGAGTTCCTCGATCTCGACTGTCGCGCGCGTATCGACACCGTAGAGCACGGCGTTCATCAGCGGTTCGCCGTCGGCATCCACCGGCAGCATGCATGGGCCGATGCCGCTGGTTCCGACCGAGCGGATATCGGCGGGCGCAACGCCGCTCGTTGCGATCAACTCCTTGCTGATCGAGCAGAATTCGAGCCACCAGTCGCGCATCGCGTCGTGCTCGGCCCAACCCGGACGCGGCACGAGCATCTTGTGCGGCCGCGTCGCGGTCGCGGCGATGACACCGTGACCGTCGACGAGGACGCCCTTGGACTCGTAAGTCCCGATATCGATACCAAGATAGTACGGCATCAGGTGTAGAGATCGCGATCGAGGCTGAACTTGGAATCGATCCGGCGGATACCGGCGACAAGCAGCCTGGTCAGCCCTTCGAGATCGCGCAGGTCGCACATTTCGAGCGCCGTATGGGTGTAGCGGCAAGGGAAGCAGAGATCGATGCAGGCGACCCCTTCGCCGACCAGTTGCACATAGGACGAGTCAGTCAGGGCGCCGGTGTGCGCCGTGCGCTGCAGGTTGATGTCCTCGGCTGTCGCCGTTTCGTCGAAAAGACGCGGCAGTGCCGGATGCGGGATCGTTCCGTTCAGCGTGCCGCGGCCGTGGAAGGAATAGAGAGCCATGGCAGGCCCCGCGCCAAGTTCGACCTCGCCGCGATGCGCCATGTCGGGGGTGTCGGAGTTGAGTGCGAGATCGAGCTGGATTGCAATGTCGGGCTTGATCGCCTGGGCCGCGACCATCGCGCCGCGCAGGTTGAATTCCTCCAGGACGGCGAAGACGAAATGGACGGTCGGCCTGACGTCGCTTTTGGCAAGCTGCCGTGCGACCTCCACGACGACGGCACAGCCGGCACGGTCGTCGACGGAGGTTCCGATCAGCCGGTTTTCGTTGAGGTGGATGACGCGCGGATCATAAACCACGGGCGTGCCGATCTCGATACCCAGAGCGCGCACCGCTTCGGCATCCTGCGCGCCGACATCGATGAAGAGGTCGGCATAAGGTGTGACCTTGTACTTCTCCTCGGCCGGCGTGGCATGATGGCTCTTGTTGGCGATGACGCCATGTACGTCCTTGCCCTCGCCAACGCAGAAGAGAACCGCCTGCGCCGGCAAGGCCTTTTCCGGAATGCCACCGAGCCGCTCGATGCGGACCAGGCCGTTGGCTTCAATCTTGCGCACGATGAAGCCGAGCTGGTCGATGTGAGCGAACAGCATCACCGAGGGTGCTGCTTCATCGCCTTCCAGCGTGGCAATCAGATTACCGAGTTTGTCCGTGCGCAGTTTCAGCGGCAGGTCGGCAAGCTCGCGGGCGATCAGGCGGCGCACGCGATCCTCATGGCCCGACAGGCCAGGAGTGAGCATCAGGGATTCGAGCAGGGAGCGGAGACGCGCCTTCATGAGGGCTTGGCCTTTCGTTGGAACAGCGTGGCAAAACCGACCGATCCGGCAACCGCGCGCAGTGACATGACGGCCACCAGAAGGCCGCCGAAGAACAGGTCGCGCGAGAACGCGCTGAAGGAGAGGCTGTTCAGCCCGCTCGAAATGAACTGCAGGCTGATCACCGCCAGCACGACGCCAGCGACGGTGCCGAAACCGCCCGCAGGGCTGACGCCGGCGAGGATGTTGATGAGGATCACCAGCAGGAGGTAGGACGAGCCGTAGTCGGCATTGGCCGAGTTCACGCGCGCCAGCACGACAAGTCCGGCAAGCGCTGCAATGAAACCGGTGATGGCATAGATGCGGATCAGCAGTCCGCGTTCACGGATGCCGGCGAACTTGGCGGCAACCGGATTGGCACCGAAGAGCCGCAGCCTGAGGCCAACCGGAGTTCGTTTCAGCAATACGGAGAGCGCCAGGGCGACGAGGGCGAAGAGCAGCAGGGGCAAGGGCAGGAGTCCGCCAATCGACCAGTTGCCGAAAGCCGTGTACCAATCGGGCAAACCGGTGATCGCCGGCCCGCGGGTGATTGCAATGCCGAAGCCGGCAAAAAGCTGCATCGTGCCAAGGGTCGCAAGGATCGGTGGCAGCCGCAGGTAGGCGATCAGAAAGCCGTTGAAGGCGCCGCATGCCGTTCCCACGGCGAGTGCCGCAGGGACGGCGAGCCAGGCCAGTTCAGGCGCGGCTTTCATGATGACGGCAGCTGTGATGGCGGCAAGGTTCGCGGTGGCCACCACAGAGAGGTCGATGCCGCCTGATACCATCGTCGGCAGCACCGCCAGCGCCAGCAGTCCGAACTCTGGAAACTGGAAGCCCATCGAGTTCAGATTGGTTGCGGTCAGGAAGCTCGGGGAGGTCACGGCCAGCACGACGAAGATCAGCACTGTCAGAACAGCGAGGCTCTTCAGGTAACTGTTCGTCGTGTCTTGTCTGGCGTTCATGTTTCCTCCCACTCGCGCGCCGATCTCAGTGGCTGATCTCAGTGACCCCGCGCGGTCTTCACGATGCGCATGAACTCCTTGGCCCGCTCTGGATCGACAGCCTTCCAGGTGTCGCCGTCGATCTTCAGCGAAGAACCGACGATGCAGCCGTCCGCGATCCTGAGGATGTCGGCGACGGTGTTGTGGCGCACCCCGGTATTGGCGAGCACGGGCGTGGTCGACAGGACCGCCTTTACCGATTCCAGTGCGTTCATTTCCGCCGCCTCGCCAGTGATGGCTCCGGAGACGAGAACGGCGTCGGGGATGGAAGAGAAGACCGCCGAGCGCGCGCGATCGGCGAGCGCGCGGCGGTCAAGGGAGTCGGCGAATTCAGCCGACACGTTATAGAGCATCACCAGATCGGCGCGGTTCAGCCTGTTGCGGTAGCGCATCGCGGCGCCGGCGTTCGGCTCCCACGGGCCCATGTCGGATGCGTAGGTGCCGGTGAAGATTTCACGGACGAAGGACGCACCGGTGGCTGCCGCAAGCGCGACCGTGCTGGTCGGATCCCACAGCACGTTGACGCCGAACGGCTTTTCGATTTCGGAGCGCAACTGGCCGATGACATAGGCCATGGTCGCGGTCGAGGCGACGTCGACCTTGAGCTCGTAAGGGCGGTCATTCTCATTGCCGAACATGACGGCATCGACATCAGCAGCCTGGAGTGCCTTGAGGTCGCGACGCGCCGCTTCCACGATGCCGTCGATACCCGCCTCGGCGTCGTAGAGCGGTGTGCCAGGCAGCGGGTTCAGGTGCACCATGGCGATGATCGGTTTCTTGCCGCCGAACAGCGCGTTGAATTTGCTCATTTCTGGTATTGCCTTTCTAAGTTGCGGGTGACGAGACGTCACACCGTCTGGATGGCGCCAAACCGGCCGCGATAGGGAGCAAGCAGCGGTTCGGCGTCGGTATCGGTGATGAACAGGTCGACGGCCTCCAGCGGACACACCGCCGTGAAGCTCCTCGTATTGAGCTTGCTGTGGTCGGCGACCAGGACCGTGCGCGTCGCCTGGGCGATCGCAATGCGCTTCGTCTGCGCCTCGTCCTGAGTGGAATTGGTGATGCCGGTCTCGTCGATGGCGTCTGCTGCGAGGAAGAACGTGTCGGCACGGATGTCTTTCAGGGCGTCGGCGACCCAGGCACCGACAATGCTGAAGTAGCCGTTGCGGACACGGCCGCCGACCAGATGCACTTCGGTGTCGCCACTCGCTGCCGCTTCCGCCACTTTCAGGTCCATGGTCACGATCGTCAGCGGACGTCCCGCCAAAGCCCGTGCAACGGCCAGCGCGGTGGTGCCGGAATCAAGGATGACCACTTTCTTGTTCTCGACCGTGGCAGCGGCCGCAACGCCGATGCGTTGCTTGAGATTTTGATGGACGCGGAGCTTCTCGAGGAAAAGCGGTTCGGTGATGCTTTCGCCGACGCCACGCGCCACGACGCCGCCATGCGTGCGGGCAACGAGGCCTGCCTGCTCCAGCACCGACAAGTCGCGACGAATGGTGGCGAGCGAAATGCCAAGGCGGGATGCCAGCTCGGTGGTGCCCACGCGCTTCAATTCAACGATGAGGTCCAGCATCTGCTGATGCCGCTCGTGCGGAAACCGCGTTCGAGAGCTTTCCATGTTGTCCTCCTGTTGTGATTGATAGTGATCGTTTTGAATGAGTCAAGCATTGACGATCAAAATTGTCGTTGCGCGATTTTTCGTTCGCGCACGTTGGCGCGTCGTGAAGCGCTCACTCTTGCGAAGGAGAGGGCTGACGGACTTCATCGTCGAGAGGCGTCGACATGGCTGGGAGAGTCTTCCGATCGCGGGCGCGTATCAGGAGGCGGGATAGTCGAAAATCGCCTACGCTCCAGATCCTCGAATGCGGTTCGAAATCGAACGCGAGACGGCCCTCTCTGCACGGCAAGGCGCAGAAAGGGCCGTCTTCGAACTCAGGATGAATAACTCTGTGTCGAGCGGATTGGATCCGTTAGGCAATCAGTCGTGCGTCTCGCCATCATACTGGGTGGCTTGCATGGAAGGACGCTGCAGAAAATCTCTGAACCATTTCGACAGCCGCGGCCTTCCCGTTTCGAAGTCGGGCAGGTTGCGGAAGGCCAGCCAGTCCAGCGCAGTGGCCACAGCGATGTGGCCGACATGCAGCGGCTCATCCAACTCAGTCGCCTGCTCGAGATAATCGTAGGATTCGATGAGCTTCGTCTTCATCCCTTCGGCAAGGGCGGGATAACGGAGGTGTTCCGGACGGCGCGAGGTGTCCCAGCGCAAACCGATGCCGGCTTCGCACATGCCTTGCGCGACCGCCTGCATGCGCAGGGCCGCCCGGCGCCGAGCACCGGCAGGCGGTATCAATACAGCGTGCCTGTTGAGCGTTTCGAGATAGTCGCAGATCACGATGGAATCGAAGATCGCCTCGCCGTCAGCAAGAACGAGAACCGGCACCTTGCCCAGGGGATTGACCGCGAAGACCTGGTCGTTGCGATTGGTTGGGCTGGTTTCATGGTGAATGACACATAGCTGCGCAGCAAGTCCCGCTTCATGCGCGAAGACCAGAACCTTGCGCGCATATGGGGAGTGGGTCTGATAAAGAAGGTCCATTGTCGATCCAGTCTGACGGTTACGCACATGGCACAGATGCACGTTTCACCGTTCGCCAACGGAGACATTGCCTGATCGTGTCGGTCTGTGCTGATGGAACAGTATTGCGTCAGAGGGGATAATAGCGCTGCATTTCTCGTCAAATGACGAGCGAAAATTGCGCGCGGGCCGATGCCGGCATGCATCTTCGCTCGTTGCAGCCAAATAGCCGGTGGCGCGCCTATTCGGCGATCAATTGCGGCGTCATGTGCAGATAGCGTGCTGCCTTGCGCTTGGCGGCGATATCCTTCCAGACAAACTCGACCTGATCGATGGTGAGGCCAACAGCCTGGGCAACTTCCGGGGCAGGCACTGCATGGTCCAACGCGTAAAGGCAAAGATCCATCTTGTCGTAAGGCAGCACGAAGTAGAACTCTTCCTGCGTCTGCGGCAGCGAATAGGTGTCCGTCGTCGGTGGCCGCGCACGAATCTCGGCAGGAACGCCGAGATATTCGGCGAGCTTGTAGACCTGTGTCTTGTAGAGATGCGCGATCGGCTTGATGTCGGCGGCTCCATCACCATTCTTGACGAAGAAGCCCTGGTCGTACTCCAGCCGGTTCGGCGTGCCGAGCACGGCATAATTCAACCGGTCGGCATGATAATATTCCAGCTGCTTGCGGGTGCGCTGCTTCATGTTGGTGGCGGCGACGATGCCAAGATAGGTCTCCACCGGCAGTCGCAGCTTCTTCTCCACTCCGTCCGGCGAACGAACGACCAGCGATGAGAGATTGTAGCCGCCGGTGGTGAGGCCGTTGTCGAAAACGATTTTGGATGCCCAGCCCACGCCGTAGTCCGGTTCGACCTGGCGGATGAAGGCATCGCGGCGCTCATAGCATCCCATGGCGGCCAACATCGGCGCCATGTCCTCGACGGTGCGCTCAATGCCAAACGTATCGGCGACCAATGTCCCGAGTCGCCGGCTTTCGGGATCGGAATCGGCTTCGGGCATCAGCAGTGCAAAGACGTGACCGGGGCCAAGCGCACGCACCGCCAGCCCGGCGCAGACGCTGGAATCGATGCCGCCGGAGAGGCCAAGGACGAGACCGCGTCGTCGCAGATCCTTGCGCAGGCTTTCACGGATCATCCCGGCAATGCGGTCGGTCTCCGCCGCTGGATCGAAATCGAGCGCCGAGGCCGAAAAGCGGATGGTCATACGTCAGGCCCTTTTCTGGTGAGGTGCATTTCAGCCGCCAGCCGGCGGCTGAGCTTGCCGCTGTCGGTTTTGGGCAAAGCGGCGACGAATTCAATCACCTTGGGAACCATGTAGTCCTCCAGGTGGCGCGCGCAGTGGCGCATCACTTCGCGTTCGGTCAACTTCGGATCGGCCAACACCACAAAGGCCTTGATGGACTGTCCGAGCACCGGGTCGGGGACACCAGCCACCAGCGCTTCGGCGACGCCGGGCAACGCATGCAGGACGGTCTCGACTTCTTTCGGCGCCACCTTTTCGCCGCGCGATTTGATGATGTCGTCGCGGCGGGCCACGAAGGTGAGGAAGCCGTCGGCATCGGCGGTGAAAAGGTCGCCGGTATGGAGCTCCAGTGCCCCGGTTTCCGGATGTGTGCGTAGCACCTTGGCGGTTGCCTCCGGCGCTTCCCAATATCCCTTCATCACATTTGGCCCCCTGACCACCAGTTCGCCGACGGTATCGGGCTCTGCCGGTTTGCCGGCTTCGTCCATGACGTAGGCCCGCATTCCCGGGATGGCGATGCCTGCGGAGCCGGGTCGTTTTTCCAACTGTTCGGGCGGCAGATAGGTGGCGCGAATGCATTCGGTCTGGCCGTACATCGAATAGAGACGGGCACCAGGCAGGAAGTTTCCTAGTCGACGAATATGATCGACCGGCAATGGTGCGGCAGCGCTGGTGAGATAGCGCAGGCTGGCGAACAGGGCCGGGTCGAGATCTTTCATCTGCAGCATCATGGCGACCATCGAAGGCACCAAGGGAAAGCCGGTGGCGCGCTCGTCGCGCAAGCGCTCGAAGACGGCATAGGGAAAAGCAAAGGATTTTTCGAGAACGAGCGTCGCGCCGCTGAGCACAGCGGTCAAAAGCTGCGTCAGCCCATAGCCGAAGGACAGCGGCAGGACGCTAAGGATGATGTCGTCGGTGGTGTTTTCGAGATAGGAGACGATGGAGGATGCAGCCGCGTCGAGATTGGCATGCGCCATCATCACCCCCTTGGGGTCGCCCGTGGAGCCGGACGTATAGAGGATCGCTGCAAGATCTTCCTCTTGCCGGCCGTTGCCGTTCGTTGACATCGGCTCGGCGAGCAGGGCACTCGTGAAAAGGGACGCGTTTGGCAGCGTGGCGTGCGATTCCGTCAACAGAACATGGAGCGGTGCTGGAAATTGCTGCGCGGCTTCTGCAACGACCGGGGCCAGCCTGCCTTGCGTTATGATGGCGGCCGGACGGCAGTGGTTGAGAAGGAAAGCGATGCGCCCGGCCTTTGCCGAGGGATTGACCGGCACCAGTACAGCGCCCGATATCCAGACTGCGAAGATGGAAAGGGCAGCCTCGATGCCATTGTCCATGAAGACCAGAACGCGATCGCCCCGATGTACACCGGCGCCGGCCAGCGCTGCGGCGAGACGCTCCGCCGATTGATTGAATTCAGCATAGCTTATCCGCCGGTCGCCACAGACCAGCGCCGTTCGGCGGCCTGTATCGGCTGCACGTGCGCGAAGGTGGGCTTCTAGGCGCATCTCTCGCAGCCCGCCTTAAGCGGCCCGCTTGCTGTCGACATAAGCGAGAATGCGGGCGATCGAGTCGAGATTGGCAGGAACGATCTCGCGATCCTCCACCTTGAAGCCGAACTCCTTCTCAATATAGCCGACCAGCTCGAGGATTCCTGTCGAATCGACAAGATCGTTGTCGATCAGTGACATATCGTCGGGCAACGGCTGGTTGTCGTCGCCAAACAGGAAGTTCTCGATGATGAAGGCGCGGATCGCCGTCTTGGTGTCGTCTGCCATGATCTCTGTCCCCGGTGTTTCCCATCATTCGGTCTTCGTGGAGAACGTGTCCAGCCAGAGCTGGGTCGAAACGATGCCGACAAAGGCGGTATCGTCCCGGAAGCTGGCCGTCTCCTGATGCAAGACCTTGTTTTTCAGTTTTTCGACCGCCGCGGCATTGAAGAAGCCACCCTTGGCAACAGCCTCTGCGGAGAGCGCCTCTGCGAGGTAGCCAGGCGGCGTTGCGGCAAAGGCCTGGCTGTCCGGTGCGCGATACGGCTGTTTGGGCCGCTCGATGATTGCCTCGGGGACCAGACCCTTCGCGGCCTGCTTGAGGATGTGCTTTTCCCGCAGCCCGTGCAGCTTCATGTCCGGCGACAGGCCCGCTGCGAAGTCGATGACACGCGGATCAAGGAACGGGAACCGGCCCTCGACGCTGTTTGCCATCATGACCCGGTCGCCCTGGGCGGAGAGGATGTAGCCCGGCAGCAGGAACGACGTTTCCAGATATTGAGCCTGGTGCAATGGATGCCAGCGCGAAAAGTCCGGCGGCAGCATGGAAGCCAGTTCCGTCGTCGCATCATAATCGCCGAGTTCCCGCTTGAGTTCGGGCGAGAAGAACAGCTTGGCGGCACTTGTCGAACGGAAGCGCGGCCGATGTGAGTAGAGAAGATCGTCGATACGATCGTCCCCGGCACCGAAGAAGCGGGCCAGATATTCCGGCGATTGCCGCTGCAGGCCAGGCAGATAGGGATAGAGTCGCTGGAAAAGCAGCGGCCGCCATTTTGAGTTGGGCTGACGGCCGCAGAAGCGGCGCAGTCTCGCTTCGCGGAAGATGTCGTATCCGGCAAACAACTCGTCCGCACCTTCGCCGGTGAGCACCGCCTTGATGCCATTGTCGTGCACCAGTGCCGAAAGCTTGGCGAGTGGCGCCGGCGCGGTGCGCAGGATCGGCCGTTCGACATGACGGATGACCGATGGGAACAATTGCGAGATATCGCCGGCGGCGCAGCGGACCGTGGTGTGTTTCACGCCGAGAGTCGTGGCCATCAAGGCCTGCCATTTGCTCTCGTCATGCTCTTCACTGTCGAAGCCGAGCGAAAAGGTGCTGAGCCGCTCCGGCTGTGCCCGGGCGGCGAGTGTCGACACGAAAGAGGAATCCAGGCCACCGGACAGATAGGAGCCAACAGGAACATCGGCGCGAAGGCGAATACGGGTGGCGTCGTCGAGCAATGCCCGCAGCTCTTCGACAGCGTCGGCTCGCGACCGGACATGTCCGGCATCGGGATAGCTCTGCCGCCACCAGGCGTGCCGGTCGATGCGCCCCTCGTCTACGATCATCAGGTGACCGGGCGGCAATTCCGAAATGCCCTTGAATGCCGTTCGGGGTGCAAGCGGCGCCCACAAAGTGAAGATCTGGTCGAGCGCGAGCGGATCGAGGCTGGCCTCGATGCCCGGCACGGTGAGCAATGCCTTGATCTCGGAAGCAAAGAACAGCGTGTCGCCACGCTGGACATGGAACAACGGGCGTACGCCCATGCGATCGCGGGCCAGCACCATGCGTCTTTGCCGCGTGTCCCACAGCGCAAAGGCAAAGTCCCCATTGAGGTCGTGAAGGCAGTCCAGGCCCTTCTCGGCGTAGAGATGCAGGATGACCTCGGTGTCCGACTGCGTGCGGAACTGTCGGCCTCTGGCGATCAGTTCGTTGCGCAACTCGACGTAGTTGAAGATCTCGCCATTGTAGGAAATCACCAGATTGTCGGACGCGTCCGACATCGGCTGATGGCCATCGCCGAGACCGACGATCGACAGCCGTCGATGCGCCAGCCCGGCTTCGCCATCGACGTGGATACCACTGTCATCCGGACCCCGATGAGAGAGCTTGCTCGTCATGCGAGCCAGCAGCGCCTTCGCATCAGCCGGCGCTACACCCTTTCCGAAATACCCCGCCACCCCGCACATCAGGCCACCGTCATGTGAAGCGGTCGCCGATCAGGCGTGTCCAACCTTCTCCGGCAAGGCCGTTGACGAAGGCCTGTCCGCTGGTGAAGGCCTCGATCAGCTTCGGGTCGCGAGAATGAACGATGGTGGATGCGGCATGCACGAATGCGATTTTACGTCCCATCATGGCGCCGAGAAGCGCAGGCTGCGTACGCCCGCGCAACGCCGGCATATTGCGAGAGTCGGCATGACGCATCATCCGGTCGATCACCAGTCCTTCGCGACCGGGCAGTGACAGGACCTGGACGACGCGACCGAGACGCCCCCTGTCGCCGTAATAGAGAAACAGGCCGATTGGTGCGCCGTTCGAGCGGGCGCGAACAACCCGCAACACCCTTTCACCATGGATAACCTTCTGTCGAGCCTCCGCCAGCATATAGCGCAAGCGTTCAGCATCCCACTGCGGCCGTAGCGCGAATTGGCGCAGGAACGTCGGGATGATCTCGGCGGCTTCGTCCTCGCTGATATCGGTGTCGGTGAATGCATCGGCCCGGCTGGCCTCCGGCACGTAACCATACCAGTCCGACTTGGCGCGCTGCGCCAGGGCATCGAAAGGTCGAAGCAGGGGAGTGACAAGCCGTGCCCCGGGCACGCGCTTCGCGACACTGTCAGCGACAAAGGACACCGGGCGCAGGATGCGCAGCCATTCGAGGCTGTAATCCGGCAGGATATGCCCGTTCACCTTCTGCCACAGAGCCGTCGACAGGTCGTTCGAGGTTTCGGTGAAGGAGAGATCCTGTGGGCCTGAGAGCACATCCCGCAACAGCCGGGCACCGGCGAAAGGGTCGTCTTCGCGGGCATCCACCATGAAGGTGCCGCAGACGGCTGCGCGCAGCGTCCTGCCGGCATGTTCCATCGCAAGCGGGAAGATGCCGAAGAAACCGCTCACGGTGCCATCGTCCCGCACATGGACCTTGGAGGCCAGTTCGGGATCGTAGTTCGGACCTTCGAGGAAAAGCGTCTTCAGATAGTCGGCGAGAGCACGCGGATCCACGCCGTTGCTGCGCAGGAGCCGCTGGAAAAGCGCAGCGACAGCCGGCAGATCCTCAGCCGTTACCGGTCTGATCTCAGGCATGCTTGTCGCCTCGGCCAATCCTGAACACGTCTACGCTTCCAATCTCGAACACAACTTTACGTATGGGCAGCGTCGTATCAGCAACTTCTAACCAAATGATTGGCAACGCCGTGGTTTGGAAGAAGATGTGAAGCTTGGCGAACAGATGCTTAAGACGTGCCAAGAAGAGCCGGCTTCGGAAGCCCTTCAGCATCCGAGCTCACTTGTACGGGGACAAAAAGTCGATGCGGGTTTCAGATCACCGGCTGCGACGGAGCGTCTGGGAGGGGGTTTCACCATATCTTGAGCGATAGGCAGCTGCCGCGCGGCCGAGATGCCCCAGGCCTGCCTGGCCAGCCAGTTCGGTCACGGATTGGCCGCTCTGCGGGCCGGTCAGCAGCGTATGGAAGTGGTCGAGGCGCAGGGTCTCGACCATCTGCACCAGTGTCGTTCCATTATGGCGGCGGACAGTCTCCTGCAGCGTGCGCAGGCTGACATCGACCGCAAGAGCGATGTCGCCCACGCTGAAGTCACGTTCGATGTTGGCACGGATCCAATCCTGCGCCCGACAGACGGCGGACGGCGCCGCCGCCGGGGCAGGTGCATCGAGCAATGCACGTTGTGAATGAGCAAGCGAGGAAAGCAGCAGGGAAGAGAGGCTTTCGCCGAGTCTTGCCAGATAGGTGCCGAACGCGGCGTTGCCGTTCTCGACGCTCTCCAGCATCAAGCCGACATGATCGAGCGCCAGCCGTCCTGCAAGGCTCGACAGGTCGACGGCTGTCTCGAATTCGACCTTGTCGATGGCGCGATCTGTCAGCTCTGCACACTGCCGCTGAATGACCTCCCGCTCGATCAACACGATCAGCTTCGCGCAACCGTCCGACCAGCGCATACGGGTCGGCAGCGTCGGCGACAGCAATGAGGCCATATGGCCCGGATTGGCCAACGCCGTGGTGGTGCCGCAGCGCACTTCGGCCGATCCGGCGAGCGGTATCTGCAAAAGAAAGAAGGAGGACAGCTCGCCGGGGTCGATCTCGACTTCCGATCCGTACCCCACAAAATTCAGAGAATAGCCACGCTGGCGCGAGGCGCGGTGTACCGCGTGAAAGCCGGACGCGTTGGCCTGGCGCGGCGACAGGAAGTGCGGGCAGAAGATACGGCCGATTTCCTGGCGAGCCTCCTCCGGTGAAAACGTGTCCACCAAAGCGTGCCGGGCCAGCGGCGATTTCAGATTGACTGCGTCCATGCCGGCAGCCTTCCCATTGGCACCATGCGGCCGCGCATTCTGGATAGTCTTTGCGCGTATTGGATTGCGGCCGCGGCGCTTCCACCTCACCATCAATCTAGTTGAAGTCTAAAAGAAACGCGAGTCCGCCAAGCGGCGGGCAACGCGTCGGGGGACGGGAATACCGGGAGGAGATCATGACGTCCGCGCCTTTCATCGCCGGCATGCGCAAGGTTGCAGGCGCTGTTTGCGTGATCACCACGACAGGCAGCGATGGGGAGCAGCGCGGCCTCACGGCGACTGCGGTCTGTTCGCTGTCGACCGAGCCGCCATCGCTGATCGCCTGCGTCAACCGCAAGACCTGGGTGGCGCAGTTCGTGCCGGATTCAGGCGTGTTCGCGGTCAACGTGCTGTCGCATCTGCAGGAGGACGTGGCGCGTACCTTTGCCGGGCAGACCGACCTCGCAGCGGGCGACAGATTTGGTGTCGGTGATTGGCATCCCGGGGTGACAGGTGTGCCGGTCGTGCGCGGTGCGCTGGCCTCGTTCGAATGCCGACTGGCACAGGTCGTAGAGCACACCACCCATGTGATCCTGATTGGTCACGTGGTCGAGACGCTGCTCGGGGACGGACAATCGCTGGTCTACGTCGAGGGCGGTTTTTCGGCGGTGGGACATGTCCGGTCAGCAGCCTGAACCGGTGGGAAGAAACGGGAGGAATTCAATGAAAGGCTTGAACGGAAAAACGGCGATCATTTCAGGCGGTGCCACGCTGATCGGCGAAGGCTGCGCTGCAGTTCTTGCCGGCTACGGCGTCAACGTCATCATAGCCGACATCAATGAAGCGGATGGCGAGGCGGTGGCCAGCCGGATCGGCGCGGGGGCCAGTTTCATCCGTACCGACATCACCAGCGACGAAGATATCAAGGCGCTGGTTGAAGCGACAGTGAAGCGTCATGGCCGCCTCGACTTCCTGGTCAATGTCGCCGCAACCTATCTCGACAATGGCGCGGAAACCACGCGTGCCGAATGGCTGAAGGCGTTCGACGTCAATGTCATCGGCTCGGTGATGCTGATGCAGGAGGCGCGTCCGCATCTCGCCAGGACCAAGGGCGCGATCGTCAATTTCGGCTCGATCTCGGCACGTGTCGCCCAGGTCGGGCGCTGGGCCTATCCGGTGTCCAAGGCGGCAATCCTGCAATTGACCCGCAACCAGGCGCTCGATCTCGCCGCCGATGGAATCCGCGTCAACGCGGTGTCGCCTGGCTGGACCTGGAGCAACATCATGCGCCAGCTGTCCAACGACAATCGGCCGAAGACCGACGGCGTCGCGGCGCCTTTCCATTTGCTGAGGCGCACCGGCGACCCCGCCGAAGTGGCGGAGGCGGTGGCATTCCTGCTTTCCGATGCGGCGAGCTTCATCACCGGCACCGATATCCGCGTCGATGGTGGCTACACGGCGATGGGTCCGGAACGCATCGATCCGGCCATCCCGCTCCTGATGGAATAAGTCCGGCAAGCGCCGCAACGACAACAAGGAAGGGAACGCAATGAGCAAGCGTATCACGATATTGGGGGGAGGGCAGGCCGGCCTGCAGCTGGCTTGCGGTCTGCTTCAACATGGCGGCTATGAGGTGAAGGTCGTCCAGAACCGCACGGCGGAAGACATGCGCACAGGCAAGGTGCTGTCCAGCCAGTGCATGTTCGATACAGCGCTGCAGAACGAACGCGATGTCGGCCTCAATTTCTGGGAAAAAGAGTGTCCGACCGTCGATTCCATCAATTTCGTCGTGCCGTCGCCCGATCAGCCAGGGGCCAAGGCGATCGACTGGAACGGCAAGCTCGACAAGTCGGCGCAAAGCGTCGACCAGCGCGTGAAAATCCCGGTCTGGATGAGCGAGTTCGAGCGGCGCGGCGGCACGCTGGAGATCAAGGAAGCCGGGATCGGCGATCTCGAGACCTATGCCGCATCGTCGGACCTCACCATCGTCGCAGCCGGCAAGGGCGACATCGCCAGGCTGTTTGAACGCGATGCGGAGAAATCCCCCTTCGACAAGCCGCAGCGCGCATTGGCGCTGACCTATGTCCACGGCATGACGCCGCGCCCGCAGCATTCGGCGGTCTGCTTCAACCTTATACCAGGCGTCGGCGAATACTTCGTCTTCCCGGCATTGACCAATTCCGGTGCCTGCGAGATCATGGTGCTGGAAGGCATCCCGGGTGGGCCGATGGATTGCTGGAAGGACGTGACCTCGCCGCAGGAACATCTGGCGCGATCGAAATGGATCCTCGACACGTTCCTGCCCTGGGAAGCGGATCGCTGCCGCAATGTCGAGCTGACCGATGCCAATGGCATCCTTTCAGGCGCATTCCCGCCAACCGTGCGCAAGCCGGTCGGCCGGCTGCCTTCCGGGCGGCTGGTGCTGGGCCTGGCGGATGCCGTCTGCCTCAACGACCCGATTACCGGGCAGGGATCGAACAACGCCTCGAAGGCGGCGAGGGTCTATATGGACGCCATCCTGGCGCATGGCGACCGGCCGTTCGACGCCGCCTTCATGCAGTCGGCCTTCGACCGTTACTGGCAATATGCGCAGTATGTCGTCGGTTGGACGAATGCGCTGCTGACGCCACCGCCACCGCATGTGCTCAACATCATGGGGTCGGCTCAGGCCTATCCGGCGCTCGCCAACAGGATAGCCAACGCCTTCAACAATCCACCAGACCTGTTCCCGTGGTTCGCGGTGCCGGAAGAAGCGGACCGCTACCTGCAGCAACTGGCGGCGTGATCAGAACGAGGCACGGCCAGGTTGCCGGTCATGCCTCGCGGAACTATGCGAAGAAGACGCTGATCGTTCCGTAGGGCCCGAAATCGGCGGCGATGGTGTCGCCGTGCCGCGCTTCCACCGGGCGGACGAAAGAGCCGGACAGCACGACTTCCCCGGCCGCGATGCCCATGCCGTAGGTGTGCAGCCGGTTGACCAGCCAGACGATGCCCATGGCCGGGTGGTTCAGAACACCGGCACCCAGGCCGGTCTCCTCCACCTCGGCATTGCGCGAAACGATGGCGCCGATCCAGCGCATGTCGGCATCGAGCGGCCGGATCGGTCGCCCGCCGAGCACGATGCCGGCATTGGCGGCATTGTCGGAGATGGTGTCGAAGAAGGTGCGGGCCTTGCCGGCTTCCTTGTTCGTGCGTTCGATGCGCGTGTCGAGGATCTCGAGCGCCGGGGTGATGTAGTCAGTGGCGTTCAGAACATCGAATATGGTGACATTCGGGCCGCGCAGCGGCGCCTTCATCACAAAAGCGATCTCGGCCTCGATGCGCGGCTGAATGAAACGATCGGCGGGAACCGTCCCGCCATCGGCGAAGAACATGTCGTCGAACAGGATGCCGGAATCCGGGATATTGATGTTGAGCGCCGACTGCATGGCCTTGGACGTCAGGCCGATCTTCCAGCCCTTGATAACCGCGCCGGCCTCGGTCTTTTTCTTCACCAAGGCCGCCTGTACCTTGTAGGCGTCGTCCATGGTGGCGTTCGGGAAGTCCAGGCTGAGCAGACGAATCTGGCGCCGCGCGCGTTCGGCCTCGAACAGTCGCGTGGCGGCATCATCGATTTCGGCTGGCGTCATGGTCGTCGCGCTCACTCGTCAGCAACTCCGTTGCGCAGGATGCCGATGCCATCGGCCTCGACTTCGATCACATCGCCGGGCTTCAGCCAGATCGGTGGGTCGAAGCGGGCGCCGGCACCGGTCGGGGTGCCGGTGACGATGACATCGCCCGGCACCAGCGTGGTGAAGGTCGAGACATAGGCGATGATCTTGCGGAAGGAAAAGATCATGCGGCTGGTACGATCGCTCTGGCGGACCTCGCCGTTGACGCGTGTTTCGAGCTTGATGTCGGCGATCTGCGCTTCTTCCGTGAAAGGCACCAGCCAGGGGCCGATCGAACCGGTGCGGTCGAAGTTCTTGCCCTGGGTTACGTTGAATTTGGCGTGGCGGACCCAGTCGCGGATCGTGCCCTCGTTGCACAGCGACAGTGCGGCGATGTGGTCGAGCGCGCTGGCTTCCGGAATGCGGCGGCCGCCCTTGCCGATGACGATGACGATCTCGCCCTCGTAATCAAGCTGCGGCGATTCCGGCGGGCGTACCAGATTTTCGCCATGGCCGACGAAGGAACGCGGGAAGCGGATGAACAGCGAAGGGTTGGAAGGTGCGGCCTGGCCGTCCTTGTACTCTTCGTTGCGGTCGGGAAAGTTGACGCCGACGCAGATAAGTTTCTCCGGCATCGGTATCGGGATCTCATAGGTGATGTCGGACAGGGCGAAGTCAGCCGGCAGGCCGGCAGCTTCCTCCGCCAGGCTATGCAAGGCGCCGGCTTCGATGACCTCCCGCAGCGTTGGCCATTGGCCGCCATGGCGGCTGGAAAGGTCGACGGCACCGTTGTCGGTGATGGCGCCGTAGCGTGTCTTGCCGCCGGCGGCGAATGTGGCGATGCGTGCGCTCATGCCCGGTTCCTTGCGATTGTCGTGTCAGCCGTCAGGGCGCGATGATGGGCGAGGCGGCCAGATCGGGGTCGCGCGGCTCGACGCCGGCGAAAACGCTGCCTTCCTCGAACCAGGAACGTGGCGCCGGCGCCCCCCACAGGGTCTGTCGCTGCGGATCCTTCAGGTCCCATTTGATCGGCTCGAGATCGGGATCAACCGTCTGGTAGTCTGAGCAATAGATCTCGATACGGTGGTTGTCGGGGTCTCGGACGTAGAGGAAGAAAGCGTTCGAGATGCCGTGCCGTCCGGGACCGCGTTCGATGTTGCCGATGTAACCGGTGGTGGCCATCAGGTCGAGCAGATCGATGATGTTGAGCGGCGTCGGCACCCAGAAGGCGACATGATGCAGGCGCGGGCCACGGCCGTTGGTGAAGGCGATGTCGTGCACACCGCCCTTGCGGTGCGTCCAGGCTGCCCAGAGCTTCCCGGTCTCCGCGTCTTCGGTGTATTCGGTCACGCGGAAGCCGAGCTCGTTGTAGAAGGCCACCGATTCATCGACATTCGGCGAGTAGCAGTTGAAGTGGTCGATGCGCAGCGGTTTCACGCCCTTGTAGAGGGCGTATTTCTGATGGATCGGCGGCAGGCGATCCATCTTCGAATAGAATTCGAGCGGGATGCCGTGTGGGTCGCGCGTGCGGAAGGTGCGGGACTGATAGGGCCGCTCGACCCATTCCACAGGCAGGCCCTTGGCCTTGAAGAAATGCTCGGCCTTGTCGAGGTCTTCCTCGCTGTAGAGCTTGAAGCCGAGGTCGCGGGCTTCCGCCTTGTCGGCCTTGCGCAAAACGATGCAGTGATGGCCGCGCTCTTCCAGCGCACGCAGGTAGATGGCGTCCTTGCTCTCGTCGGTCACCTGCAGGCCGAGCGTATCGACATAAAACGCGCGCGATTTTGCCAGGTCCGTGACGGCAAGTTCGACATGGCTCAGCCGCACGATGTTGAAAGCGGGATGAAGATTGGGTTGCGGCAAAGGCATGAGATTCCTCCTCGTATGTGTCGCAGCGCGGCTTCGCCGCGCGGCACTGCGTCAGCCGCCAAGCTTCTGGATGGCGTGCGGCCTGGTCGCGAAAGCGATGTTCTTGGTTTCCATGTAGAAGTCGAACGACCAGTCACCGCCGTCCCGACCGATACCTGAATTCTTCACGCCGCCGAAAGGCGTCGGCAGATGACGCACGTTCTCGGAATTGACCCAGATCATGCCGGCCTCGAGCGCTTCGGTGAAGCGGAAAGCGCGCGTCACATCGGACGTCCACAGATAGCCGGTGAGGCCGTATTCGGTGTCATTGGCGATCGCCAGCGCCTCGGCTTCGTCCTTGAACGGAATGGCGGTGAGCACGGGGCCGAAGACTTCTTCACGGGCGATGCGCATCGAATTGTTGGCACCGGTGAAGAGGGTCGGAGTGACATAGCAGCCGCCACCCGGGCCTTCGAACTTGGTGCCGCCGGCGGCAATGGTGACGCCTTCCGACTTGGCGATCTCGATATAGGAAAGCACTTTCTGCTCGTGCACGGGATGGATCAGCGGGCCGACCACAGTCTCGGGGTCGAGCGGATGGCCGATCTGGATGCGCTTGGCCTTCTCGGCGACCAGCGCCGTGAACTTGTCGTGGATGGAGGCCTCGACCAGCAGACGCGAAGAGGACGTGCAGCGTTCGCCGTTCAGCGAATAGATCATGAAGACTGCGGCATCGGCTGCACGTTCCAGGTCGGCGTCGGCGAAGACGATGACCGGGTTCTTGCCTCCGAGTTCGAAATGCACGCGCTTCAGCGTGTCGGCGCCCTGTTTCATGATCATGGAGCCGGTGCGGCTCTCGCCGACGAAACCGATGGCCTTGATATCGGGGTGTTCGGTCAGCGACTTGCCGGCATCCTCGCCGAGGCCGTTGACGAGGTTCCACACACCCTTGGGCAGGCCGGCTTCCTCGGCGATCTCAACCAGTAGCCGCGCGCTCAGTGGCGAGAATTCCGCCGGCTTGTGGACGATCGTGCAGCCGGCGGCCAGCGCCGGCGCGATCTTCCAGGTCGACAGCATGAAAGGAGTATTCCAGGGCGTGATGATGCCGACAGGGCCGATCGGCACGCGTGTCGTCATGTTGACCTGGCCGGCGTCCTGCAGGGTGCGGCCATCGCGGGCCTGTGGGGCGCGGTCGGCGTAGAAGCGGAAGTTCTCGGCGCCGCGCAATGCGGCCTTGGCCATGAATTTCAGCGACTGGCCGGTGTCCATGCATTCGACGAAAGCGATTTCTTCGGCACGCGCGACGATGGCGTCGGCTATCTTGTGCAGCAGCTTCTTGCGGGCATCGCCTGACATGGCGGCCCATTCGCGGAATGCGGCCTTGGCAGCCTTGGCGGCACGGTCGATGTCGGCGGCCTTGCCGTGCGCCACTCTGGCCAGCGGCTTCAGGTCGACCGGGGAGATGGTCTCGAAGGTCGAGCCGTCGGCAGCCGGGACAGCCTCGCCGGCGATGTGATTGAGCACGCCATCGCGCTTGAAGCGTTCAAGATACGCGCTTGCCTTGCGCAGATTGTCGTCCAGGGCGCTCATGCTTTCGTCCTCGTTACTTGCCGCGCAGCCGCGGGTGGATCGCATTCTTCTTCCAGCTCAATTCGGCGTCGATCTCTCGGATCTCCAGCGACAGCGCAAAATGAGGGGTGGCAAACAACAGGGCCAGCCGTTGCGAAACGGCGGCAAAGATGGCTTCGCCGGTACGCTTCTTTTCCTCCGCCGTGCGGCCCTTGCCGATGCGGAAATTCATATCGATGAAGCCGTTCTGGGGCAGCCTGTCGGCGATCGCATAGGCTTCCGCCCGAAACGCGCGTACCCGGATGGCACCGATCTCGAACAGGCCCGTCTCCAGGATGGTGTCCGCAATCAGCGTGCACAGGCCCTGGATATCGACTGTTTCATCAAGGTTCGCGGAATATTCGATCGCCATGTGGGGCACGGCGTTCCTCCACCATTAAGTCGACTGTTTGTAATTAACATGTGAATTACATCTTGACTGATGAAAGTCAAGCGCTGTTGAATGGGTTGTGCCATCCGCTCGCGGCGGGATTGCCGGTACCGTCAAAATCGCGGATATAGCGCTTAAAAGCCGACTACGCGTTCTGCGTGCGCCGGTTCGCGAAACAGACGGAACCAGAGCGGAGACACCACCTTGCTGCCGCCTTCCACACGACGCTCCCTGCCGATGACGCTCCTGCGTGCCCGCGAAGTGATCATGGCGCATTTCCGGCCGATGCTGGCCCGGCACGACATCACCGAACAGCAATGGCGCGTTTTGCGCGTGCTGGCCGAGACGGGGCCGCTCGAGGCGACCGAACTTGCCGGCCGCGCTTCGATCCTGCCGCCAAGCCTGACGCGTATCATCAAGGCACTGGAAGAGCGCCGGCTCATCACGCGCAACCGGGTCAAGGACGATGGCCGGCGTGCGCTGCTCGCCATCACGCCAAGCGGTGTGGCGCTGATCGAGGATCTGGCACCCGAACGCATCGCCATCTACGAGGCGATCGAGGGGCGATACGGCGCCGAGCAGTACGAACAGTTGCTCGACATGCTGGAAAGCCTGATCCAGTCGGAGAGCAGCGAAGGCTGAGCTTTTTCTCCTCAAGGACAGACGGATCGCCGCCTCCTGGTTCTCAACCACCGAAGCTGCCGAGCGCCATCGGTTGCGAGTAGTTGCGGTCGACGTAAAGCAAAGCAGCTTCGCCGCTGCCATGGCGGATGTCGATGACCCGGCCGAACATCACATTGTGCGTGCCGACCTTGTTGACGTCACCGATCTCGCAGTCGAACGAGACGATGGCGTCGAGCAGCGCCGGCATGCCGGAAGGCATGGTCTGCCAGTTCGCGGCCTGATAGCGCTCGGTCATGTCACGGATCGCGCCAGCGAATTTCGAGGCGAGATGCATATGCGCCTGCGTCAGCACGTTGACGCAGAAACGCCGGTTGTCGAGGAACATTCCCGTCTGCGCCGAGCGCTCGTTCATGCAGACGAGCAAGGTCGGCGGGTCGTCGGAAACGCTGCACATGGCGGTTGCGGTGAAGCCGCCGCGACCGGCTGGTCCGTTCGTGGTAACGATGTTGACCGGCGCGCAGACGCGCGCCATGGCGTCACGAAACTCAAGCCTGGAGACCTGCGCCTGCATGATCGGCCCCCATCACTTGCCGGCGCTTAGTGGTGGCAGCCAGGTGTCGCCGGTCCAACCGTTCTCGTCATAGTCGGCCATGCAGGTGTCGACGAGCTCCTCCATCTGCTTCAACCGGCCGCCACGCTCGGCACCCTTCAGCACCTGCAGGCGTACCTCTTCCTGGGCGCCGGCATAGTTGAGCTCGTAAAGCGCATGGCGGCCGCCGAACTCGGTGCCGGTGGCATCCCAGAGCAATTTCATGATCTTGATGCGCTCGATATGGCCCATGTCATCCGAGCCCCGCACATATTGCGCCAGATAGCGGTCGATGTCGGGGTTGCCGAAATCCTTCGCGGAGGAGGGCAGGTAGATCAGGCCGGAGGCTACGACCTTGCGCACCGTCTCGATGACGCGTGGGTAGGCTTCGGACATGAAGGTGCGATACGCCAGTGCGCCTTCCATGTTCGGCAGCACCGCGCCGCCAGCCCACGGGATAGGATTGTAGGCCATCGCGTTGGAGAAACTCCAGAACATATGACGTAGCGCGATCACCTCGCCGAGCGCCGCCTGGTTGCCGCGGAAGGCGTCGCCGCCGGTGGCGCGCAACGCCTTGGCGAGCAGGCCAGCGAGGAAGTCGAGCTTCACGGCAAAACGCGTGCAGCCCTGGAAGCAGTAGCCATGCATGAAGCCGGAAGCGGGATGGAACGACAGGATTTTTTGCGCATCGCGCAGCACCAGCACGTCCTCCCAGGGGACGAAGACATTGTCGAGCACCAGGATGGCATCATTTTCGTCGAAGCGTGACGACAGCGGGTAGTCGAAAGGCTGGCCGACCGTGTTGGCCGTCTGCTCATAGGATACGCGGCAGAACATCTTCACGCCCGGCGCATTCATCGGCACGATGAACATCACCGACAGCGAAGGGTCTTCCGTCACGGTGGCGGAACTCTGCGCCAGGAAATTGTAGTGGGTGAGCGCCGACGAAGTCGCCACCACCTTGGCGCCGGAGACCCAGATGCCGGCATCGTTCTCCTTGGTGATATGGACGAAGACGTCCTTCACCTGTTCCGCCGGCTTGTGCCGGTCGATCGGCGGGTTGACGATCGCGTGGTTCATGAACAGGACGGATTCCTGCGCGCGTTTGTGCCAGGCTCGCGCATTGTCCTTGAACGGTCCGTACCAATCGGCATTGGCGCCCAGCGTGTTCATCAGCGCCGCCTTGTAGTCGGCGGTGCGCCCCATCCAGCCATAGGTCATGCGTGCCCAATGGGCGATGGCGCCTTGCTGCGCGACGAGATCGGCCGGCGAATGGGCGACGCGGAAATATTTGTGGGTGTAGCCGCCGGAGCCGGTGTCGGTCGGCGAGGTGAGAACGGCCTGCTGCCTGGGGTCGTGGAGGGCGTCATAGAGACGGGCGAGCGAACGTGCGGAATTGCGCATCGCTGGATGGGTGGTGACGTCCGCTATCCGCTCGCCGTTGATGTAGACCTCGCGGCCGTCGCGCAGGCTTTCGAGATATTCGGCTCCCGTGAACGGGCGCGTCTTGTCGGCCCGGAAATCTTCCGCTCGCATCATATTCCTCCCTTGGTGCCTTAAGAATAGCGCCGGGCAGCGCTATGGGTTATGGACAAAAGCCGAAAACCGCTTGGACTTTTTCAGGGCCATGAGCCAGATATCCATCCCGGAATTCTTCGTCTACGGTGAGCCGGCTCGCGCACTCGATGTCGGTTTCTTCCACGTTGAAACCGTTCTGGCGCGGGAAGGCATTCATCGCGGTCGCGTGCACGCACACAAGCACCCGCAGATGGGCCAGATCACCTTCTGGACGAGCGGACGCGGCAATTATCGGATTGAACAATTTTCCGAAGATTTTTCAGCGCCAGCGGTGAGTTTTGTGCCGAGCGGCGTGGTGCACGGCTTCATCATCGAACCAGGTACCGACGCGATCGTGGTCTCGGTCGCCGACGATGCCCTCGCTGCGATTGCGACGAACACATTGTTGCCGCTCGATCGGCCGGTTTTCATTGCGGGGCGCAGCGACGGCATTCTGTGGAGCAGGCTGGAAGCAAGCGTTCGGTCTATTCAGACGGAGTATGCCGATGCGTTGCCGGGCATGGACAAAATCCTGCCGCCGCTGATCGCAGTGGCGCTGTCCGGCATTGCGCGGCTGGGCAGCGGGCCGCACTCGATCGAGTTGCCTGCGGCGGGAGCATTGGCAGCGAGGTTGAGGCACCTCATCGATCGGAGCTTTCGTGAAGACTGGCCGGTGGAGCGTTATGTCGAAACACTGGGCACGACCAGACACCTGCTCGACAAGGCCGCTCAGCAGGTGCTGGGTTCCGGGGTGCGGCAAGCTGTCAATGAAAGGCGTCTGGTTGAAGCCAAGCGGCTGCTCGCCTTCACCATTCGATCGGTCGAAGACATCGCCTTCGAAACGGGTTTCAACGATCCCGCCTATTTCTCGCGGTTCTTCCGCAAGGCGACGGCACTATCGCCCGCGGCCTGGCGGAGGGAACGCCTGGGCTCCTCCGCCGATTGAAGCCCTTGCTCAGACGTTTGCCGCCGTCAGGCCGGCATCGAGACCTTCCGCGATCCTGGCGACGTCGGCGGCGGTGATGATGAGCGGCGGCGACAGGATGATCATGTTGCCCGATACGCGCAGCATGACGCCGGCGTCGTAGGCGGCATCGGCCACCCTGGCCATGGTCTTCTTGTCGGCCGCTTTCTTGGCGCCGCGATCGGACACAAGTTCGAGCGCTGCCATCAGCCCCTTGCTGCGTACATCGCCGACCAGCGCATGCTTGGCCTTCAGTGCCTCCAGCGCCTTGCCGAGTTCAACACCCCGCGCGGCGGCATTCTCGTTGACACCGAGACGTTTGGTTTCGGCGAGTGCGGCAAGGCCTGCGGCGCAGCCGACCGGATGACCGGAATAGGTATAACCATGGCCGATCGCGCCGAAACTGGTCTTGTCGGCCTCGAAGACATCCGCCACTTTCTGCCCGATCAGCGTGGCGCCGAGCGGGAAGTAGCCGCAGGTGATCGCCTTGGCGATGGTCATGAAATCGGGCTTCACATTCCAGAGCCGCGAGCCCGACCATGCGCCGGTGCGGCCGAAGGCCGTCACCACTTCGTCGGCGATGAGCAGGATGTCGTGCCGGTCGCAGATCTCGCGCACCAGTGGCATGAAGGTCTCCGGCGGCACGATGACGCCGCCGGCACCCAGAACCGGCTCCATGATGAAGGCCGCGATGGTGTCGGCACCCTGGAAGGCGATCTCTTCCTCGATGGCGCGTGCGCAGAGCCTGGCGAGGTTGACCGGGTCGGTTTCGTCGAACGGGTTGCGATAGGTCCAGGGCGCCGGTGTGTGGAAGCAGCCCGGCAACAGCGGCTCGTAGTTGCGGCGGAAATTGGCATTGCCGTTGACCGAGGCGCCGCCGAAATGCGTGCCATGGTAGCCCTTCTTCAGCGCCAGGAACTTGGTGCGGTCGGCCTGGCCGCGGATCTTCCAGTACTGGCGGGCGAGGCGCAGCGCGGTCTCGACGGAATCCGAACCGCCCGAGGTGAAGAAGGTGCGCACCATGCCTTCCGGGGCGAACCACTGTGAAAGCTCATAGGCGAGTTCGATCGACGGGCCGGTCGAGGTGCCGCGGAAGCCCGAATAATAAGGGAGGGTGTCGAGCTGGGCTGCGATCGCCTGCTTGATCGGATCACAACTGTAGCCGAGATTGACATTCCAGAGGCCGCCGACGGCGTCCAGCACGGTGCGGCCTTCGATGTCGGTGACATGGGCGCCCTCGCCTTTCATGATCACCCGCGGCGGCGATGCACGCATCTCTGCAGGATGCGCCATCGGATGCCAGATCGGCTTGGCATTGTTCTCTGCGAAAAAGTTGGTGTCGCGCATCTGAAGTCTCCAATTCCTAAAGGGTGAGGCCGAAATGGCCGAGCGCTTCGGCATAAGATCGGGCCGGGCTGGCCACTTCGAAATGAACGGGCAGCATGCCGGCGGCGATCGCTCCATCGATGTTGCGTTGCTGGTCGTCTACGAACACGCAGGCATTGATGGGCAGACCAAGCGCATCGGCAACGGACTGGTAGGCGCGAAGATCCGGTTTCAGGATCTTCGTATAGGTGGCATCGACGATTGTCTCGAACAGGGAAAGCAGCGGCAGCCGGCCGCGGAAGTCAGCGCCATAGAACAGGTCGAGTTCATTGGAGAGCACCGCAAGCCGCACACCGGCGGCATGTGCCTTGCGAATGGCGCGGTCGGCTTCCGGCCGTACCACTGCTTCCGGATCGGCACCGCGGGCGCGGCGTACGAAGGTCTCCATCGCATCCCAGTCCTCGCCAATGAGTTGGCCGACTTCGCGGGTGCGGGTCTTCCAGTAGTCACGTTCGCTGATCTCGTCTGCCTGCATCGAGCGCCAGAGCGGATCGGAAGCCAGGTCGAACGGTCCTTGCCATGTCAGCGTGCCCGGCTTCAGGCCGAGCGCTTTTTCAGTGAGTTCGTGCGTCTCGAACAGCGTCCTGGTGACGACGCCACCGAAATCGAGCACCAGGGCCTTGGGTGTGCTCACGATGTCTGCTCCCGACGGATGCCGGGTGCAATGACCCCGCTTGCCGCCCAGCGATCGAAGATCGCCAACGCCGTGGTGGTGAATTCGGCGCTGTTGATATGCCCCTTGATCTCGTGCAGTTCGACAGGAGCCTTGATGACGGTGCGCATCTCGTCGGCGAAGGCCGCGAGTGCGTCGGGTTCATGGAGCGGCTCGCCTTCCTGGTCCCATTGTTCGATGCCGCCGGCCGGCAGGATGAAGGCGACAGGTCCGGTGGCCAAGGCGAGCTTCTCCGAAATCGCCCGTGCGACGTGTCGACGTCCGTCCTTGCCGGTGGTCACGGAGGCGAGCAGGCGATTGTGTGCATGATACGGCCGGTCGGAGAGGCCTGGCGGAACCGGCTTCCAGGTGGGGAAATCGACCATGTCGACGGCTCCCGGCGCCACGATCTGCGGGATGCCGGCGCGGCCGGCATTTTCCAGCCGGTCGACGCCCGAAGAAACGACGCTGCCGTTCAGATGGTTGGCCACTTCCTGCAGGCTGAAATCGAGAACGGCGACGAAACGCTTGTCGGCGGCAAGCGATTCAAGCGCGCGGCCACCCATGCCGGTGGTGTGGAAGATGACGACTTCGTAGCCGCGTTCCTCCAATTCGGGCCGCAACGTCTTCATGTAGGAAAGGCAGCTCGTGCCGAGCGACGAGATCGCGACCGTCGGCAGGTTCGGACGTGGTTTCGCGGTGGTGAGAGCTGCGCCGACAACAGCGCCGGAGGCCTGGGAGAGGACGGCCTTGCAGGTGTCGTTGAGGCCATAGAGACCACCGGCCCACAAGATCATCATCAGGTCCGGCGCGATCCGCTCCGGCGGGATCAGGTGAGAATAGGCGATGGTCGAGACGATGAACTTCGGCACACCGATCGGCAGTGCAAGCGCGATGTCGAGCGCAAGATCGGTGCCCATCGTGCCGCCGATGGCAATGAAGGCGTCGATCCTGCCTGCAGCTTCGAGGTCCCGCACGAGGACGGAGGCACCGCGTGCCATCAGTTCCATGGCGCTGTTTTCATCGCCCGACTGCGCAATCGCATCGATGGTGGTGCTTATCGCGGAGGCCACCGCATGCTTGTCGTATTCAGGGCGGTAGGGCGGATCGCCGAGCACGCTGACGTCGAGCATGACGGGATCGCCACCGGCGCTGCGGATGCGTTCGGCCATATAGAGCAATTCGTCGGCCTTGGTGTCGCCGGTGCCGCACAGAAGTATTTTCGGGATATGCGTTTTGGTCATTCGTTCCGCTCTGGTCATGTCTTGTTCTAGTCGTTGGCTGCCTTGGCGCGGCGGCCGGTCAGGCGCTCGCTGATCTGGGAGGCGGATTCGACAACGGCTGCACCCAAGGCCTCCGTGTCGGCAGGCTCGATGCGGGCGCGGGGTGCCGCAATCGCAAGCGCACCGACAGCGGTACCGCGCGCACCAAGGATGGGTGCCGCGACGGAAAAAACGCCGTCTTCATAGCCCTGTGCGCCGATGGAATAGCCGCGGGCACGGGCGGCCGAGACCAGCTCCCTGACTGCCGCTGGATTGGTCACAGTATGCGGCGTGTAGGAGACCAGCTTGCCGCCCAAGGCCGCATCCATGACGCGACGGTCGGCAAAGGCCATGAAGGCGATGCCTGAAGCCGTTGCATGCAGCGGCAGAGTTTCTCCGACCGGCACGGCGACACGGTTGGCCTTGCTCGATTCCACCACATGGACCGAGATCAGTCCTCGACTTGAATGTTCGGAGAAATGCACGGTCTCGCCGGTTCGGGCAGCCAATGCCTCAGCGATGGGAACGGCGGTTCTCAAAAAGGGGAACTGCGCTTCGCGCATCAGGGCGAGACGCGCCACGCCAATGCCCAGCCGGTACAGACGGCTGCCGCCGTCCTGCTCGACCAGCCCCTGGTCCATCAATGCCAGAAGGAGACGCCGGGTCGTCGCCTTGTCGAAATCGACTGAACGGGCGAGATCCGCCAGCGCTCTTTCCGGCTCGCCCTGTCCCAGCACCTCCAGCAGGGACACGGCCTTGGCCACCGTGCTCATTGCGTTTGTCTCTCCTCCAGATACTTAACGCGCGAATTAACTTGACAGGTGCCGAGCATCTTTGCAAGTCTATATTCGAAATGTCGTTTTAAATAATGAAACGAAAACAGGCCTTTCGGCCATTCGGCATTTCATTGGGCTTTTTTGGCCCCGCTTCGCGGGGACGGGCTTGTGGGCCCCGCCAGGCGGGGAAAGGAGGAGGACTTCATGACAACCGTAGTGGAATCCGGTGAAGCCAATCGGCTGAGAAAGAACAGCCTTGGCGTTGGTGCCGTAACGTTTCTGGTGGTTTCAGCCGCCGCGCCGCTGACCGCGGTGGCAGGTGGCGTGCCGCTTTCCATGCTGATGGGCAATGGCGCCGGCATTCCCGGCACTTTCCTGATCGTGACCGCCGTTCTGCTGATCTTCGCGGTCGGCTATGTCGCCATGGCTCGCCATGTCACCAATGCCGGTGCCTTCTACGCCTATACGGCCAAGGGCCTCGGCGGTGCGCTGGGTGGGGCTGCGGCGCTGATCGCCATCCTGTCCTACAATGCCATGCAGATCGGCGTCTTCGGCATGTTCGGGGCTGCCACCGCTGGACTGTTTGCCGGCTGGGGCATCAATCTGCCCTGGTGGCTTTGGTGCTTCATCGGCGTCGCTCTGGTCGGCGTGCTTGGCTATCGTCGCGTCGACCTGTCGGCCAAGATCCTCACCGTTCTGGTTCTGCTCGAATATCTGATCGTGCTGGTGGTCGACCTGGCCATCCTGTTCAAGGGCGGCGATTCCGGTCTCAGCATGGCGCCGTTCACGCCGACGCAGATCCTGAGCGGCGCACCCGCCATCGGCCTGCTTTTCTGCTTCGCTGCTTTCATCGGTGTCGAAGCGACCACGATCTATTCCGAGGAGGCGCGCGAGCCGCACCGCACCGTGCCGCGCGCCACCTACATCTCCATCCTCATCATCGGCGTGTTCTACATGTTCACGTCCTGGCTGATGGCGAATGGCGCGGGTGTCGACAAGCTGGTGCCGTCGCTGCAGGCGCTTCAGGATCCGACCACCTTCCTGTTCACGCTTTCGGACCGCTATGTCGGCTCGGGGGTGACGCAACTGATGAGCATCCTGTTCGTGTCCAGCCTGTTCGCCGGCGTGGTCGCTTTCCACAATGGCGTCGCCCGCTACTTCTATGTCGCCGGCCGTGAAAAGCTCCTGCCGCAATCGCTTGGCGTCACGCATCCGGTGTTCAAGAGCCCGCATGTCGGCTCGCTGATCCAGACGGCAATCGCCTTCCTGGTGATCGCGCTGTTCGCCGTCACCGGCCAGGATCCGGTGCTGGCCTTGTTCTCCTGGCTCACCAATGTCGGCACGCTGGGCATCATCACGCTGATGGCGCTGACGTCCTTCTCCGTGCTTGCCTTCTTCAGCCGCAACCCGTCGCTCGAAGGCAATGTGCTGAAGGCCAAGGTGGCGCCGGTCATTGCCGGCCTGGTGCTTGCCTATATCATCATCCAGATCGTGGCGAACTTCGGCAGCCTGTCGGGTGCATCGGGCACGCTGTCATGGTTCCTGCCGTCGCTGGTGCTGATCGCGGCGGTGCTTGGTCTGGTGCTGGCTCTAGCCCTCAAGAGCAAGGATCCGGTTGCCTTCGCCCAACTCGGCGACGAGGTGAAAGGATAGAGGCCGCGCCATGACCTATGCGGACAGCATAACCGTCGAGGCGCTCGAAGCCGATCCTTATCCGATCTATGCGGAGCTCAGGCGCAGCGCACCGGTGGCCTATGTTCCGGCTGTCGACCTGTGGTTCGTCACGCGCTGGAAGGATGTCGAGACGGTTGGCAAGACGCCGGATATCTTCTCGAATGTGGTTGGCACCTCTCCGGTGGAGCGTTCCTTCGGCAAGCCAACCATCCTCACCACCGATGGGGAGGTTCACAGGGAGCTTCGCACCGGTGTTGATCCCAAATATCGTCCCCGTACGGTCGCCGGCTATGCCGGCGATCTGGTGCGCGGCATTGCCGACCCCCTCCTGGATGAACTGGCCAAGCGGGGTTCGGCAGAGCTGATGGCCGAATACTTCGAGCCGGTCTCGACCCTGGCGCTTGCTCATTCGATGGGGCTCCATGACGTCGATGTGCCGACGCTGAGGCGCTGGTTCTACGGGCTGGCGCAGGGCGCCATCAATTTCGAGAACGATCCGAAGCGCGACGAGATCGCCGATGCCGTCAGCGCCGAGGTGAGCGAAATTGTGAAGCCAACGCTGGAGCGATTGGCTCGCGAACCCGACGACTCGGCATTTTCGCATATGTTGCATGACGGCATGCCGCCCGGACAGACGCGGTCGATCGACTTTCTGATGCCGACCATCAAGGTCATTCTTTTGGGTGGCATGCAGGAGCCGGGTCATGGCGCTGGTTCGGTCCTTGCCGGCCTGCTGACGCATCCCGAGCAAATGCGGGCCGTACTGGCCGATCCCGACGGACTGGTGCCGAAGGCGGTGGACGAAGGTCTGCGCTGGATCGCGCCGATCGGCACGCAGACCAAGCAGGCCACGCGTGCGATCGAGCTTGGCGGCGCGACGATCCCGGCTGGTGCGCCTGTTGCCGCGCTGGTCTCGTCGGCAAACCGTGACGAGAGCCGGTTTCCCGATCCCGACCGGTTCGATATCCGTCGCAACCAAGGCAGCCATGCCGCCTTCGGCTTCGGTCATCACTTCTGTTCGGGCCGCTTCTTCGCGCGTGAACAGATGTGCCTGGCGGTGGCCTTGCTGCTGGCCCGGTTCCCCAATATGCGACTGGCAGACGGCGACACCCCCGTATTCCGGGGATGGGAATTCCGCGCGCCAACCGCGCTTCATGTGACATTCGGAGACAAGACCTGATGGACCAGGCCACGATCGACGCGCTGCGGCAGAAACCTGTCGCAGCGCAAAAGCTTTTCATCGGCGGGGTATTCGCCGACAGCCGGGACGGAGAAACGCTTCCCGTCATCTCACCGATCGACGGTACCACGCTGACCTCGATCGCCGATGCCGGAGCAGCCGATGTCGATCGTGCTGTGGCCGCCGCACGCGCTGCTTTCGAAAAGGGTAGCTGGTCCCGTGCGGCGCCGGCCGCGCGCAAGAAAGTGCTGCTGAAACTCGCCGATCTGATCGAGAAACACGCGCTTGAACTGGCCGTGCTTGGTGTGCGCGACAACGGCACCGAGATCGGCATGGCCTACAAGGCCGAGCCTTTGTCGGCGGCGGGCACGTTCCGCTATTACGCCGAGGCCATCGACAAGGTCTATGGCGAGATCGCGCCGACGGCGCCGGACGTGCTCGGCCTCATCCATCGCGAGCCGCTCGGTGTCGTCGCTGCCATCGTGCCGTGGAATTTCCCGATGATGATCGGTGCCTGGAAGGTGGCGCCGGCACTTGCCGCCGGCAACAGCGTGGTGCTGAAGCCGGCAGAAGTGGCATCTCTCACGCTGCTGCGCCTTGGCGAACTGGCGGCGGAAGCCGGCCTGCCGGAGGGTGTTCTCAACATTGTCACGGGACGTGGCAGTGTGACGGGCGAGGCACTTGGCCTGCACATGGATGTCGATGCCATCGTCTTTACCGGCTCGGGCGGGGTCGGGCGTCGGCTGCTCGATTATTCGGCGCGCTCCAACCTCAAGCGGGTGCAACTGGAACTTGGCGGCAAGTCGCCCAACGTCGTCTTTGCCGATGCGCCCGATCTCGATATCGCGGCCAAGGTTTCCGCAAACGGTATCTTCCGCAATGCCGGCCAGGTCTGCGTCGCCGGCTCGCGATTGCTCGTCCAGTCGTCGATCTATGACGCCTTCGTGGAAAAGCTGGTGGCGGCAACAGTGAAGATGAAGGTCGGCGACCCGCTCGACATCAAGTCGGACATCGGCGCGGTGAGCAGCATGGAACAGCTCAAGAAAGATCTCGGCCACGTGGCGACGGCGCTTGACGAGGGCGCGCAGCTGGTCTCAGGCGGCCGCCGTATTCGCGAGGAAAGCGGAGGCTACTACATGGAGCCAACCATCTTCGGCGGTGTCGCTCCCGGCATGACCGTGGCGCGCGAAGAGGTGTTCGGCCCGGTGCTGGCTGTGCAGCGCTTCGAGGACGAGGCGGAAGCCGTCCGGCTGGCCAACGGCACTGTCTATGGGCTCGCTTCGGCGGTGTGGACAGCGAACCTTGCCCGCGCGCACCGCATGGTGCGGGCGATCCGCGCCGGCGTGGTGCACGTCAACACCTATGGCGGCGCGGACATGACCGTGCCGCTCGGCGGTTTCGGTCAATCCGGCTTCGGCCGCGACAAGTCGCTGCACGCCTTCGACAAATATTCGGACCTGAAGACGGCCTGGATTTCGCTGGCATAGGGGCTGATGGCGCAAGTGCGGTCCTTCAGGATCGCGCTTGCGTGTGTTCATGTTTTGTTCTATTTTGAGTGTTTCGACCCTGCGAATTGGGCGAAACATGTCCCAAGGTGCTTTCGATTTCGGCCAGTCAGAAGGTCCGCCTCGGCCCAAGAAACCCGAGCGACTGATCCTGATGACGTTACTCGAAATGCCGATCGCCAGTCAGGCGATGGAGATCGCGTCCGAGATACAGACGGCAAACGGGTTCCAGGCGAAGTTGCGTCCGCTGACGCACCTGCACATCTCGCTCCAGCACATCAAGGACGACAGACGTTTGCGCGAAAAGTATGTGTTTGCGGCCAAATGCGCTGCGAATTCCTTTAGCACTGATGCGTTTGACGTCTGTTTCGATCGTATCGTCACCTTTCCCGGTGGTCGACCGGACAGACGAGCAACAGTGCTTCTGGGCGGAAGCACGTCGTTGAAGGATTTTCAGCGTCGGCTTGGTGTTGCGCTTATCTCCAACGGATTGCGCGGCGCGCTGAACTTCAATCCGCATATCACGCTTTTCTACAGTTCTCGCTCAGTTGCCCCGCAGCAGATCGGTCCCTTGCGTTTCACCGTTCGAACGTTCTCGCTCGTTCACAGCGAGCGAGGGCTGACAAAATACAACATTCTCGAATCATGGCTGATGCAGGCGAAGTGGCACTAAAAGGCATAGCCTTTGGTTCGATGGCTTCCTAAGTTGGTCCGCGCTATGTGATGCGACCTGAACGTTGCATCGCCATCGCGGAGGAGAGGATGGATTTTTCGACGGTCGACCGCACCTATGCCAAGGCGCGTACGGGATTTCGCCTGGAAATACCCGAGCATTTCAATTTCGCGTTCGACGTCATCGACGATTGGGCCAAGCGGGACGACCGCACGGCGGTGATCGCCGTCTCGCGCGACGGCGAGACCGTCGAGCGCATTGCCTATTCGCAGCTTGCGGAAAGTTCGAACCGCTTCGCCAATGCCTTGCGCAAGCTGGGTGTCAGAGCGGGCGACTTTGCCTGCCTCGTCATCGGCCGCGTACCGGCCTGGTACACAGTGCTGTTCGGCTGCATGAAGGCGGGCGTCGTCTCGATGCCGGGCACCAACCTGCTGACCGCGCACGACATCGCCTATCGCGTCAACCACTCGAAGGCCACGACGGTCATCGTCACCTCCGAGCATTGCGCCAAGGTCGACGCCATCCGCGCCGAATGCCCGACGCTGAAGACCTTCATCGTCGTCGATGGCGAACGCGACGGCTGGCTGTCGTTCGACAGGCTGCTGGCTGAGGCTTCGCCGCAGCTGGACAGCAGGGATTTCCCGCCGAACCGCGCCACCGACATGATGATGGCCTATTTCACCTCCGGCACGACCTCGCTGCCGAAGATGGTGCCGCGCGACCACGGCTATGCGCTCGCCCATGTGGCGACCGGCCTGTTCTGGATGGATCTCAGGCCCGGCGACGTGCACTGGTCGCTGACAGACACTGGCTGGGCCAAGGCGGCCTGGGGCATCCTGTTTCCGCAGTTGATGCTCGGCACGCCGGCGGTACTCTACAATGGCGACGGCGCCTTCGATGCCGACATGCATCTGAAGCTGATCGGCAAGCTCAATGTTTCGACCTTCTGCGCGCCTCCGACCGTCTACCGTCTGTTCGCGCAACAGGATCTGAAGCGCTACGATCTTTCCAGTCTGCGCCGTTCGCTGGGGGCGGGCGAGCCGCTCAATCCCGAGGTGATGCGCATCTGGAAGGAGGCGACCGGCACGACGATTGCCGATGGCTATGGCCAGACCGAGACCATCAACATCGTCGCCAATTTCCCGGGTGAGGAAGTGCGGTTCGGCTCAATGGGCAAGCCCGTGCCGGGCTACGATGTCGACGTCGTCGATGACGACGGCAAGCGCCTGCCAGACGAAGAAGTCGGCCATATCGCGGTCAGGGTCACCGACCCACATCCAGGCGGCCTGTTCCACGGCTACTATACCGGCAAGGCGCTGGACACCGGCTCGTTCCGCAATGGCTGGTATTATACCGGCGATACCGCGCGGCGCGACAAGGATGGCTATCTCTGGTTCGTCGGCCGTTCCGATGACCTGATTTCATCCGCCGGCTACCGCATCAGCCCGTTCGAAGTGGAAAGCGCGCTGATCGAGCACAAGGCGGTCGCCGAAAGCGCCGTCATTGGCAAGCCCGATCCGACACGCGGCCAGATCGTCAAGGCCTATGTGATCCTGGCAAAAGGGTTCACGGCGTCGGATGACCTCGCACGCGATATCCAGGAGTTCTGCCGCAACCTGACCGCGCCCTACAAATATCCGCGCGAGATCGAATTCGTCGACGCGCTGCCCAAGACCATCTCCGGCAAGATCCGCCGGGTGGAGCTCAGGCAGGCCAGCAAGGAATAGGCCGTTATTTCGAAGGTCGCGAATTCGGTCGAGCTGGAGGTGCGTCCTTCGAGGCTCGCCCGCCCCGGCTGTGCAATCTATCCAAGGTCGTGCGGGCTCACGCCTCAGGATGAGGACCGCTGAGCGGCCCGGAACCATCGCTGGAGTGCGCCGGCACCGACGGCCCTCATCCTGAGGCGCGAGCCCGCAACAAGCTTGAGGTAGGGGTGCGGGTTTATACGGGCGAGCCTCGAAGGACGCACCAGGGCCATCAAGCCGATTACGCGTCGCGGTCGGTGAGCGCGATGTGGCAGCAACCGCTGCCATGGCCGGGTGACCAGGTGACGTTGTCGAAGCGCACGCCAGTGGCCTCGAACAGGCCGCGGTCGAAAGCGCCAGCGATGCGACAGAGCGTGGTGAGCTGCTCCTCGCCGACACCGGCCTCGACCCAGGCGTCCTTGAGCGGGCAACGCTTCACCTTGAACGAGATGTGGTCCGGGGCGCGCTCGACATCGGTCGGATACATGCGCCCGTCATCCGGGCTGACGGACAGGAAGGCCTCGCCGATGGCGCGTGCGTCATTGGGGCCGAACTTCCCGAACGCCACAGTCGCTACCTCCTGGCCGCGTTTTTCGATGGCGCGCACCATGATCGCTTCGGCCTGCTCCGCGCCAAGTTCTGTTGTGAGTTCGTCCAGCATGAGCCGGTAGAGATCGGCGCGGTTGCGGAAGGCGGAATCGAGTTCGCGCGCAAGTTTTTCCGCGCGGGCCTGAGGATCGGTCATGATCAGTCCTGTGTTCTTATCAGTCTGGGCACAGCGGCAACCAGTGCCTTGCCGATGGTCGATTGCGGATTGTCGATGACGGCACGGGCATCGCCTTGCTCGGCGATACGGCCGCCCTCAAGAAGGACGACGCGATGCGCGAAGGCGCGCACCACGCCAAGGTCGTGGGAGACGAACAGATAGGCTATGCGTCCGGTGCGCTGCAGGTCGAGTAGCAGTTCGAGGATCTGGCCGCGCACCGAAACGTCGAGCGCCGAAACGGCTTCATCGAGCACGATAAGGGATGGGTTTGTGGCGATGGCGCGGGCGATCGCCACGCGCTGGCGCTGGCCGCCGGAAATCTCGTGAAGATGGCGACCGGCAAGATCCGGCGACAGGCCGACACGTTCGAGGAGGGCTGCAATGCGCTCCGGTCGTTGACTGCGGCCGGCAAGCCCATGGATGCGCAGCGGATCATCCAGAACACGGGCGATCGTGGCGCGCGGATTGAGTGCGGCAAGCGGATCCTGAAACACCATCTGCAGCCGGGCACGCTGGGCGCGCAGCGCCGCGCCGCGCAAGGCAAGAAAGTCTCTGCCTTCGAAATCCACCTGGCCGGCATCGGGTTCGATCAGCCGCAGGATCAATCGGGCGATGGTGGATTTGCCGGAGCCCGAAGGGCCCGCCAACGCCAGCGTTTCGCCGGGCGAAATGGACAAGGAGATGTCGTCGGCGGCAGTGACGGTTGTTCCACTGCGGTGGAACCGTTTGCTGAGTCCGGAGACGGCAAGCAGCGGCTCAGACATGGCCACGTTCCGTGGGGACGATCATTGGCGCGGCGTCGAGGCCTATATGGGCGTCCAGCAGCTTCCTGGTGTAGGCATGCCGAGGGTTCTGGATCACAGCGTCGGCGACGCCCAATTCGACCATCTCGCCGTTGCGGAAGACAGCGATGCGGTCGGCCAGTTCCGCGGCAAGCGCGATGTCATGGCTGACAAACAGCAACGCCATTCCGTCCTCGACCACCAGTTGCCGGATGAGCGCGACGATATCGGCCTGCACAATGGTATCCAAGGCGCTGGTAGCTTCGTCGGCGATCAGCAATCTGGGCCCGGCGGCGATGGCAGCGGCAATTGCCACGCGCTGTCTTTGTCCGCCGGACAACTGGTGCGGATAGGCATGCAGCGCGGTGTCGGGGTCTGGCAATCTGACGCGTCGCAACAGATCGAGTGCGCGACCTTGCGCCTGCGCCCGACTGAGGTCGAGATGGGTGCGGGCAACCTCTGCGATCTGCCGGCCGACAGCCATCACCGGGTCCAGGCTCGCCGAGGCGTCCTGGAAGACGAAGCCGATGTCGTGGCCACCACGTGGCGGCTGCGGCTGCCCCGACCACAGGATCGTGCCTTTCACCGCCGCGGTCGGCGGCAACAGCCCGGCGATGGCAAGCGCCAGCGTGCTCTTGCCGGAACCGCTTTCGCCGATGATCGCCAGCCGCTCGCCGGTGGCGATCTCGAGATCGATGTTGCCGAGCGAAAGTGAAGTCGCGTTGCGCTCATAGGAGACGGACAGGTTGCGGATCGAGACGAGAGGGCTGGTCACGACAACCTCTTCCTGACTGCAGTACCTTCGACCACACCTTCGCCGGCGAGATAGACGCCAAGCACGGTCAGCACCAGCGCGATGCCGGGGAAGATCGAGAGGAACGGTGCCGAACGCAGGACGGTACGGCCCTCCGCGATCATGCCGCCCCAGGTGACGCGGTTGGGATCGCCGAGCCCGAGGAAGGAAAGCGCGGCCTCGATCAGGATCGCCGATGCGACGATGACGGAGGAGAGCGCGAGCACCGGCGGCAAGGCATTCGGCAGCACTTCGCGCAAAGCGATTTCCAGCGGATGCATGCCGATGACCCGTGCGCCGGCAACGAAGTCGCGTTCGCGGATGGAAAGCACTTCGGCGCGTGCGACGCGAGCCGGTCCGGTCCACGCGGAAAGGGCGATGGCGATAACCACCACAGTAAGGGATGGGCCGACGACGCTGACGAAAGCCAATGCCAACAGGAAGGATGGTACGGTCTGGAAAGCGTCGGTGATGCGCATCAGCGCCTCGTCGACCATGCCGCCGGCAAAGCCTGCCAATGTGCCGACTACCGCGCCAACGGCGATTGCCGCCGCCGCCGCGGCAAGCCCGACGGCCAGCGATGTGCGGGCGCCATGGAAAAGCTCGGCCAGTACGTCGCGGCCGAGACGATCGGTGCCGAGCGGCAGCGACCAGTCCTGGAACGGCGGCAGCAGCGGTGCTCCCTTGATGGCGAGAGGATCGCCCGGGAAAAGCATGGAAGCTGCCAGCGCCATGACCGCGAGTGCGGCCAGGATGCCGAGTCCAACCAGTGCTTCGGGGACGTCTAGAAACCGCCTCATGCGCCGGCCTCGCTGGCACCGACGCGCGGGTCGAGAAAGGCGTAGGCGATATCGACCAGGAGATTGATGAAGACGACCAGGATGGCGCTGACCAGGATGATGCCGAGCAGCAGCGGCGTGTCGCGCAGCGCTACGGCTTCCTGCGCCAGCCTGCCGAGGCCCGGCACGGAAAAGATGCTTTCGATGACGACGCTGCCGCCCAGCATCTGGGCGGACTGCAGGCCGAGCATGGTGACCAGGGGCAACAGTGCATTGCGCGCGACATGGGCCAGCACGATGCGCTGGCGGCTCAACCCCCTGGCGCGGGCGGCGCGTATGAAATCCAGCCGCCAGACCTCGACCATGCCGGCGCGCATCATCCTGAGGTAGAGCGCCAGATAGATCACGCCGAGCGAGGTCACCGGCAGGACGAGGTGATGGGCGATGTCGGCTGCACGCGCGAAGCCGGTCTTGCCGGAGGCGATCGTCTCGAAACCGGAGATCGGGAACCAGCGCAGATCGACGGCAAAGACGATGACGAGAACCAGCGCCAGCCAGAAGCCGGGAACCGCATAGAGCGCCAACGATACCGTCGACAGGAAACGGTCGCGCAAGCTGCCGGGGCGCGCACCGGCATAGATGCCGAGCGCCGAGCCAAGGCAGAAAGACAGCGCGGTCGAGGCACCCATCAGGATGAGCGTCACCGGCAGGCGTTCCAGGATGACGTCACGGATCGGCCGTGAGAAGGCAACCGACTGGCCGAGATCGAGATGCAGCAGTGCCCACAGGTAGTTGGCCAGCCGTGTCGCCGCGGACTGATCGAGCCCCCAGCTCTGCCGCATCGCCTCGACGAGGCCAGCATCGCCGCCGGTCGATACGAGATAGGCGTCGACCGCATCGCCGGGAGCCGCCTCGAGCAGGAGGAAGGTGCCGACAACGACGATCAGAAGCACGAAGATGGAGCCGACAAGCCGCCGGCGCAGGAGGAGGAAGGCACGCGACATGAGCACAAAACTTCGAGGCCGGAGACGCCAGTCTATCCGCTGGCGGCTGACGACCTCAAGCACCGATCCAGATTACTTCGCCAGCCAGGTGTCCGCCCAGTTCGACACTGCCCAGCGCGGGTTGTCGGCGATGTTGCCCACCTTGTCGCTGGCAACCGAAATGAAAGTCCAGTCGGCAACGTTGATGAAGGGCAGGTCTTCGACCACCTTCTTCTGGAACTCCTTGTAGAGATCGGTACGCGCCTTTGCATCCAGCGTCTCGGCAGCTTTGGCGATGATGGCGTCGATGTCGGCGCTCTTGTAGCCGCCCTGGTTGGAGAAAGGTACGCCGTCGGGAATACCGCTCTGCGCCAGGATGGTGGTGGAGATCGCCGGGTCGCCGCGGAAAACTGGCGGGCCGACCGCGAGGTCGAAGGCATGATCGGTATAGACTGCTTTGATGTGTGCCGCCGAGTCGTTGTTGACCAGCTCGGCGTCGATGCCGATGGCCGCCAGCGCCTGGCGCAGATAGTCGCCGAATTGCTTGGTTTCGTTGAAATAGGGAGCCGGCAGCAGCTTGAGCTTGAAGCGCTTGCCGTCGGCACCGGCCTTGTAGCCGGCCTCGTCGAGCAGGGCGTTGGCCTTGGCGACGTCGAAGGCATAGGTCGGCACGTCGGAGGTATAGAACTGCTTGTCGTTCTTCGGCACCGGTCCGGAGGCGGTTTCTGCATAGCCGAGGAAGATCGTCTTGACGACAAAATCCTTGTCGATCGCATGCGCGATCGCCTGCCGCACCTTCACGTCGGCCAGCTCCTTGCGGCGGTGGTTGATTTCCACGACGAGCTGATAGGTGAGGCCCTCATAGCCCTTTGTGACGACCTTGAGGCCCGGCACCTTGGAGATGCGGTCGAGGTCAGCCAGCGGCACGGCCGAGAAGGCGGCGAGCTGAATCTCTTCTGCTTCCAGCGCATTGGCGGCCGCGGAACGATCCGGCAGCACCTGGTAGACAATCTCGTCGAGATTGGGCTCGCTCTTGCCCCAGTAGGCCGTGTTCTTTTCCAGCCGGTAATACTGGCCGGCCTTGTGTTCGGCGAACTTGAACGGACCCGTGCCGATCGGCGCGGTGTTGGCCTGATTTTCCTCGATCTTGCCGCTCTCATAGATGTGCTTGGGCACGACGCTGGTCAGCGCCGGCAGCGCGTTGCGGATCAGCTGGAATGGCGTCGGCTTGGCGAATTTGAAGACGGCGGTGTGCTCGTCCGGCGTTTCAACCGCTTCGAGGTCCTTGAAGACGACGCGACCGAGGTTCTGCAACGGCTTCCAGATCTGCAATGCCGAAAAGGCGACATCGGCCGAGGTGAACGGCTTGCCGTCATGCCATGTCACGCCTTCGCGTAGCTTGAAGGTGACGGATTTGCCGTCCTCCGACCCTTCCCAACTGACGGCGAGGCGGGGGCTGAGGCCATCCTTGCCTTCATAGTCGGCTTCGGCAAGCGGCTCGACAATTTTGGAAGAGATGAAGAAGACGCCGTTGGAAGCGACGATCGCCGGGTTCAGGTTGCGCGGTTCGGAATCGGCCGCGACCGTCAGGCGTCCGCCTTTTTGCGGTTCCTGTGCCCAGCCAATGGTGGGGAGGGCGGTCGAGGCGAGTAACAATGCGGCGCCAGAAAGCACCGAGCGTCTGGTGAGGCTGAAATCCGACATGACTGACCCCCAAAATGACCCAAAAGCCGGGTCCAACAATTCCGGGCAGGCCTTGGCGCCTGCTTCCACGACGCGGATTATGACCTTTGTCCGCCGTTTCGCCAGAGAAGGAATTCGCGCAAAAGGCCCTGGCGTTGAAATTTCCATCCGCTGGACCAGCGGCCGTACCGGCCAAAGGCGTTGCGGTTTGGCTGTGTGCGTGAGACAGCAGGGGAGTCCGAACATCAACGCCGGGTGAGATGCCAATGTCTTCAGCGCGAGATCGTCTTGAAGCTGTCCTATCGCGTCTTGCGCAGCGCGCCGCCGACGAGAAGGTGTTCACCAGGCTCTATCCTGAAGCGGCTCGAGCGGCCGCCGACGCCGCGGACGCGCGGCGGAAGGCCGGTGTCGTTCTGGGGCCGCTCGACGGCGAGATCGTTTCGATCAAGGATCTGCTCGATGTCGGCGGCGAGCCGACGCTGGCCGGTTCGCTGCTGCGCCGCACCGCTGCGCCGGCGCAGAAAGACGCGCCGGTGGTGCAGCGCCTGCGCCAGGCCGGGGCCGTCATCGTTGGCAAGACCAACATGACCGAGTTCGCCTTCACTGCGCTCGGCCTCAACCCGCATTACGGCACGCCGGGCAATAGCGCCGACGCCAGGCGCGTGCCGGGAGGGTCTTCTTCGGGTGCCGGCGTGTCCGTGGCCGAAGGCACCAGTGCCATTTCGATCGGTTCGGACACGGGCGGATCGATCCGCATCCCGGCGGCGCTGAACGGCGTTGTCGGCTTCAAGCCGACGGCGCGCCGTGTACCCTTGGACGGCGCCTTCCCACTGTCCTTCGCATTGGATTCGCTCGGGCCTCTGGCGCGTACCGTTGCTGAATGTGCTGCGACCGATGCCGTCATGGCCGGCGAAGAGCCTCTGCCGCTACTGCCAGCAAGGCTAGATGGCCTGCGCGTCGGTATTCCACGCGGCTACCTGTTCAGCGATACCGAAGCGCCTATTGCGCGCGCCTTCGAGGATGCGATCCGCAGACTGGAGCGGTCGGGCGCTCGCCTTTTCGACCTTGCCATAGATGACCTGGTCGACGCGATGAATGAGGCCACGCAATATGGTTCGATCGCGGGCATGGAAGGTGCAGCCATCCATGCCGACTGGTTGGAAGCCGGTACAGACGTACCGGTCGATCTACATGTCAGCGTGCCGTTGGCCCGTTATGCCAAGGCGCCCGTGCCGATCTACATCCGCACCATGCGCAGTCGCGCCGAGCACATTGTCGAGATGGACCGCAGGTTGGTCGATTTCGATGTCCTGGCGCTGCCGACAGTGCCGATCATGGCCCCGTTTACTGAAGCGGTGATGGCCGATCCGAAATTCGAGGATCGCATGGAAGGCTTGCTGCTGCGCAATACCGAGGTGTTCAACTATTTCGATCAGTGCGCGATCTCGTTGCCGATGCCGGGCACCGTTTTGCCATCCGGCCTGATGCTTGTCGGCCGCCACGGAGATGACCGCCGCTTGCTGGCGATTGCCGCTGCGGTCGAGGCCTTGCTCAAGACCTGAGCCGTCCCAGGTGGAAGGCAGTCGACAGAGCAGGATCTGCTCTATCGACCTTTCGTTATTTGCTGCCGCGCCGGCGTAGCCCGTCGAAATAGACGATGACGATAATCAGCACGCCGGTGATGACCCGCTGCCAGAAGGCGTTGACGTTGAGCAGGTTGGCACCGTTGTTGATGGTGGCCAGGATGAAGGCACCGAGCAAGGGTCCGTGCACCGAACCGACGGCGCCGAACAGCGACGTGCCGCCGATGACCGAGGAGGCGATCGCCTGCAGTTCCCAGCCTTCGGCCTGGGTCGGATTGCCGATGCCGATGCGGGAGGCGAGCAGGACGCCGACAAAGGCGGCGCACAGGCCTGACAACGTATAGGCCATGTAGATCGTGCGCTGGACGTTGACGCCGGAGAGGCGCGCTGCCTCGGCATTGGAGCCGACCGAGAACAGATAACGGCCCCAGCGTGTGTGGTGCAGGAAGACGTAGGCGGGCACGCCGACAAGGATGACCATCCAGAACAGGTTGGGAACGCCGACGAAGGAGCCGCGCGAGAATTCCTGGAAGGCGTCGTTGTTGATGGAAATCGAGTTGCCGTTGGTCATCAAAAGGCCGATGCCGCGCAGCGAGGTCAATGTGGCCAGTGTAATGATGAAGGGCGGCAGCCCCATCTTGACGATGCCGAAGCCGTGAAAGAGGCCGATGGCGACGCCGATCAGCAGAGTGATCAGGATAGCGACAAAAACCGGCAGGCCGGAATTGATCAGCATCGCCGTCGTCACGGTCGCAAAGCCGACAACCGCGCCGACGGAAAGGTCGATGCCGCCGGTGATGATGACGAATGTCTGGCCGACCGCCAGAATGGCGATCATCGAGCCCTGGCGCAGCAGGTTGGAGATGTTGTTGGCTGTGGCGAAGCTGGAGGTCGAGAAGGAGAGCAGGACCCACAACAGCACCAGCAGCGCCAGCAGCGTCAGCCCGAACAGCGCATTGTAATTGCGCTTCGGTTTTTCCGCGGGGATCGCCTCGGTGCTCATGGTTGTCCTCCCGTTTTCTCCTGCTTCTCGGCCAGTGCCTGGGTCAGGATGTCTTCGTGGCTGGCGGTATGGAAGCCATGCGTGGCGACCAGCTTGCCGCGCCGGAAAACATGCAGCGTATCGGCCAGTTCATAGACTTCCGGCAGATAGGACGAGATCAGGATGATGCCGGCGCCTTGCGACAAGAGCGTCGAGAACAGGCGATAGATTTCGGCCTTGGTGCCGACGTCGACGCCCACCGTCGGCTCGTCGAAGATGAACAGCTTGGCGCCATGGTTCAGCCACTTGCCGATGACGATCTTCTGCTGGTTGCCGCCGGAGAGGCTGGAGGCCAGCGCTTGTCGTCCGGCGGTCTTGATGCGCAGGCCGGCGATCTGCTGCTCGGCATGTTTTGTCTCTTCGCTGCCAGAGATCAGAGCGCTTCTGCTGATGCGCTTGTAGATCGGCAGGTTGAGGTTCAGACCCACCGGCAGGTTGAGGCAAAGGCCCTGATCGCGCCGGCTTTCAGGGGCCAGCGCCATGCCGAGCTTGATCGCGTCATGCTCGGAACGGATATGCACTTCCTTGCCATCCCACAACACCGTGCCGGAGGATCTGGCGTGGCGACCATAGAGGGTGGTGACGAATTCACTGCGGCCGGCACCTATCAGGCCGTAGAGGCCAACGATCTCGCCTTCGTGCACGGTCATCGAGACATTCTCGAAACCCTTGCCGGAAAGCCGCCTGGCTTCCAGGATCGTCTTGCCGATCGGGAACGTGTCCTTGTGGTAGATCTGTTCGATCGAGCGATTGATCATCAGTCGCACCAGTTCGGCTTCGTCGGTCTCCTTGATTTTGCGCGTGCCGACATAGGTGCCGTCGCGCAAAACCGAGACACGGTCGGCCAGTTCGAACACCTCTTCCATGCGATGGCTGATGTAGATGATGGTTACGCCCTCGGCCTTGAGGCGGCGGATCAGCGCGAACAGCTGGTCGGCTTCCTTGCGGGTGAGGTAGGCGGTCGGCTCGTCGAAGATCAGGAATTTGGTGCCGCGAACGGTGGCGCGGGCTGCCGCGATCAGCTGCTGCTGGCCGATGGTAAGGTCGCCCAGCATAGCATGGGCGGGCAGGTTGAAGCCGAGATCGTTGATGATCTTCTGCGCGTCACGCACCATGGCGCGCTGCTGCAGGAGACCGTAGCGGACGTTTTCTTCGCCGAGGAACATGTTGGCGGCTACGGTAAGGTGTCGGCACAACACCACTTCCTGGTGGACGGCATTGATGCCGAGCGCCATCGCTTCATGCGGGGTGGCAAGCGCGACCGAATTGCCTTCCCAGATCACGTCGCCGGAGGTGCGCGGCATCACCCCGGTCAACAGCTTGATGAGCGTGGATTTGCCGGCGCCGTTCTCACCGACGATCGCGTGGATTTCGCCCGCCCTGAACGCAAGATTCACGGGCTTCAGCGCGTGGGTGCCCGGGTATTTCTTCTCCAGGCCGCGCAGCTCCAGGATCACCTTGCCGGGTTCCAGTTCCGGGGCGGGGTGCTGATGCAATGCCGCTGATGTCATGACAATCCTCCCGATTGGCACGCTTTAGGACAGCTTGTGCAGCCTAGCGCATGAGCTCCGAGCCGGACAGGCGTCTCTGCGGCCGGACTTCCCGAAAAACTCTCGCAAGAGCGGTACCGTTTCGTTGCCGGGGTACGGCAGGCCTCGATCCCGGCGAATTCTCCAGGGCCGAGACGGCCCCGGAGACACTCCCTCAGCTGTGCTCAGTTGAGTTTCGGATTGAGGAGCGCGTCGATCTTCGGCTCCTTCATGTTCGCCTTGGTGACGAGGTTGGCGCCGGTGTCGACGAAAGTCTCGACCTTCTCACCCTTCGAGGCGGCCAGCGCGGTCTTGATGCCGTCGTAACCCATGCGATACGGATCCTGTACGACGAGGCCGGAAATGACCCCGTCATTGAGGAACTTGATGAGTTTCTCGTCACTGTCGAAACCGATCAGCCCGACCTTGCCGGAAAGGTTGTTTTCGGCAATCGCCTGGCCGACGCCCTGCGCCATGATCAGGTTGGAGGCGAAGATGCCTTTCAGGTCCGGATTGGCGGTGATCAGGTCGGTTGCGATGTTGAGACCAGTTGTCGCCTGACCATCGGCATACTTGTCGGCGACCACCGTCAGGCCCGGATATTTGGCCTTGACCTGTTCGAGGAAGCCCTCGCGCCGCTGTTCAAGCGAGCCGGCGCCTGGAAGCGCGGTGATGATCGCTACCTTGCCTTCGACCTTGCCGCCATTGGCGGCGCCGATCGCGGCGGCCAGACCATCGGCCGCAACCTGGCCGCCGACCTTGTTGTCGGTGGTCAGGAAGGACGTGAAGGCCTTGGAATCGGCCGAAGAGTCGATGCCGATGATCTTCACTTTCTTGGCGGCTTCGTCGATCGGTTTACCGAGAGCCTTGGCTTCGGTCGGCGCGATCACGACAGCGGCCGGATTGCCGGCCACCGCGTTTTCCAGAATCGAGATCTGGCCATTCACGTCGGTCTCTGCCTGCGCGCCGAGTTCCGGCACGTTGACGCCGAGGTCCTTGCCGGCCTTGCGGGCGCCGGCGAGAACGATCTGCCAGTAGAAGGAGGTGGTGTCCTTCACGATGATCGGAATGGTGGTGTCGGCAGCAACGGCCGGCCCCGTCTGAAATGCACCGGCCAGCATCGAGGCTGCGGCGAGCGCCACGAAAGTGCGGCGGCTGAGCATGCTTTTCACGAATTTCATAGGCTTCCTCCCAAAGTCGCCCGGTCGATTACGCGAAGTCCCTTCTGGATAGGCGAAGTCCAATCAGGACTTTATTGATAAAAAACAGCATTTCGATTTTTAGTGGATCGCGGCAGGGCTTGCAAGTGTGACACTCCCCTGCGGTCCTCACGACCCTATTACCCCTTTTCTGACATGAAGCATCAATTCCAAAATAAGGTCAATGCGGAATAATCATTCCATATTGCGTCATCACGTATCTTCCGTGGTCAATCCTGCTCCGAGCGGACCACGCCTTTCTTGAGCAGGATGTTGGCATAGGCGGCGCGCTCGCCGGAAGCGACGATGTAGGCGGCCTTGGCCGCGCGTTCATAGAAGGCGAACCGTTCCAGAGGAGCGATCACAAAGGGGCCGGCCAGTCGATCGACGATCGACTGGTAGGAGCGGCAGATTTCGGGGAGGCGGTCCGGGTTTTCGACGACCGCCATGCGGAAGGCCGCGGCAGGCGCATAGGTATCGAGCGGCATATGGGTGAGGATCGCTTCGAGCAATGCCTCGCCGCCCAGCCCATCGGCGCGCACGACCTTGGGCCCCTGCGTACTTGCCGGAAAATTACCGTCTGCGATGACGATCTCGTCGCCATGGCCCATGCTGCGCAGTGCATGCAGAAGGTCGGGGCCGAGAAGAGGATGAATGCCGCGCAGCATCAGGCGATGTCCTTCTGAGAGCGTTTCCGGTTTTTTCGGAAACGCGGAAACACTCTAACTCTTGGTTCTTATGCAATTCCGGATCGAAAACCGTTCCGCACTTTTCCCGGAATTGCTCCAGGTTTGTCTGCAATTGTCTGGTCGCGACGCGCGAGCGGGTTCATTCGCGCACGGCTCCGGTCAATCGCGGCTGCACGGTCGTATAGGGGCGGTACTTCTCGAAGTCCTGTGCGGGAACCTCGATCTTGAGCAGGTCGACGTTGCGCGTCAGGCTGGAGGCCTTGGCAGTGCCGATCAGCACTGTCGAAACCGCTTTCTCATGCAGCGGGAATTGCAGCGCAGCCGCTGCCAGCGGATATCCGGCCGCTTCGGCGATCGTTTCCATGGCCGAAACCTTGGACAGGATCTCGGGCGAGGCCGGGCCATAGTCGAAATGCGAGCCGGGCTTTGCGCCTGTCGCCAGAATGCCGGAGTTGAAGACGCCGCCGATGACCAGCGTGGTGCCGCTTTGATGGCAGAGCGGCAGCAATTCCGCCTCGGCGGAGCGGTCAAGCAGCGAATAGCGGCCGGCGAGCAGGATACAGTCCAGCGGGGCGCGGCGCATCACCTCCACGCAGATCTCCACCTCGTTGACGCCGAGGCCGTAGGCGGAAATGACGCCACCGGACTTCAACTCCTCCAGTGCCTTGATGCCGCCGCCCAGCAACTGGCCGAGATGCACCTTGGTAAGCTCGACGCCGTGCGTGTAGACGCCGATGTCGTGCACATAGAGGATGTCGATGCGGTTGAGGCCGAGGCGCGCATAGCTGAACTCGACCGAGCGCATGATGCCGTCATAGCTGTAGTCATATTCCAGCTTGAACGGCAGCGGGTTGAAGAAACCGAGATTGGGAACTTCGTGTTCCGGCGCGGGCTTCAAGAGACGGCCGACCTTGGTGGAAAGCGCATAGCTGTCGCGCGGCTTGTCGCGCAGGAAATCACCGAAGCGGCGTTCGGAGAGGCCGAAAACCATAGTGGGGCGCCGTGTCGAAATAGCGGATGCCGGAATTCCAGGCCGCATCAAGAACCGCCTCGGCGTCTTTGTTCGGCACCGCCTGGTAGAGATTGCCCAGCGAAGCGCCGCCGAAACTGATCTCGGGGACATCGAGCGCGGTTTTGCCGATGCGGCGCGTCTTCATGCATACACTCCCAATTTGCGGAAACGCTCCGGCCAAAGCTACAGCGTTGCGCCGAGATGCCAAGGCACGAACTCGTTGTCGCCGTAGCCGAACAACTCGCTCTTGGTCTTCTTGCCCGATGCGGTCTCGATGATCAGTTCGAAGATGTCGCGCCCCATCTCCGTGATTGTCCTGTCGCCGGAGGCGATGACCCCGCAGTTGACGTCCATGTCCTCTTCCATGGCTTCAAAGAGCGTGGTGTTGGTGGCCACCTTGATCGACGGGGTCGGGTGGCTGCCGAAGCAGGAGCCGCGCCCGGTTGTGAAGACGATGACGTTGGCGCCACCTGCCACCTGGCCGGTGGCGGAGACGGGATCGTAGCCGGGCGTGTCCATGAAGACGAGGCCACGGCCGGTCACCTTCTCGGCATAGGCGAAGACCCCGTTCAGTGGCGTCTGGCCACCCTTGGCGACGGCACCGAGCGATTTTTCGAGAATGGTGGTCAGCCCGCCGCGTTTGTTGCCGGGCGAGGGGTTGTTGTCGATGGACGCGCCGTGCATGGCGGTATGGTTCTCCCACCATTTGATCAGGCGATCGAGTTTGTCGGCGATCTCCGGCGTGGCGGCGCGATAGGCGAGCAGGTGTTCGGCACCATAGATTTCGGTGGTCTCCGAAAGGATGCCGATGCCGCCGACGCCGGCGAGCAGATCGACTGCCGCGCCGAGGGCCGGGTTGGCGGTGATACCGGACATTCCGTCTGAACCTCCGCACTGCAGGCCAACCACGATCTCCGAGACCGGGATAGGTTCACGCTCCAGCCAGCCGACTTCCTCGGCGATTTCGGCCAGCACGCCCATCGCCATCTCGACCGATCTGCGCGAGCCCCCTGCGTCCTGGATATTGAAATGCCGCTTGCCGGCAGCGACGCCCTTCTGGCCATAGAGGGTGAGCTGGTTGACCTCGCATCCCAGCCCCACCATCAGCACGCCGCCGAAATTGGGATGGCGCGCGTAGCCGGCCAGCGTGCGGTGCAGAACCATCATGCCGTCGCCGGTGGCACTCATGCCGCAGCCCTGTCCGTGTACGATCGGCACGAAACCATCGATGCCCGGATAGAGCGGCAGCAGGCGGCGGTTGGCTTCGTCGGCTATGGCGTGGCAGACGGTGGCCGAACAGTTCACACTGGCGACGATGCCGACAAAATTGCGGGTACCGGCGCGTCCGTCAGCACGGCGATAACCCATGAAAGTGCGGACCTTGTCGGTCTCGGAGGCTTCCAGGGGGGCCGATGGCGGCACCACCGGCATGCGTCCGGATTCGAAGACCAGATTGTGCGAATGAACATGCTCGCCCGCAGCAATATCCTGCGTGGCCCGGCCGATCGCCTGTGCGTATTTCACGACCGCCGAGCCGGCCGGGATCGACCTGATCGCTACCTTGTGGCCGGATTCGATCGCATCGGCTGTTGTCGCTCCACCCGGCAATGTCGTGCCTTTCTCAAGTCGGCCATTGGCGACAACGACATTGTCGGAGGGCGAAAGCACGATCGAATTGGCGGCGGTCACGACGATGGTTCCTGGGATTATCCTGGGTGAATGTCGGATTGACATCGGCAATCCTGCAGTTAATGTCTTTTATCGTAAAAAAACATTTGGGCGTCAATTGGCATTTTCGTTTAGAGCGCTCTCCGGGAACGGTGCGCGGGCCAAGAGAACAGGATGTCGAAGAACAACAACGTCTACAAGGATGCCTACAATCGCTGCCTGCGGCTGCTGGAGGAAAACAGCAACCTGCCTTCCGAGCCCGAACTGGGAGCGACATTGGGCGTGAGCCGCACCACAGTGCGCGGCATTCTGGCCCGGATGGCTGACAACGGGCTGATCACCTGGGACAAGCGCGAGAAGACGGTGCTGCGTGCGCCGACGGAAGAGGATTTCTTCCCGGAGGAAGAGACCGACTCGCTGTCACAGATCATCGAACGCTCCTTCATGCGGCGGCTGTTGGCCGAAGGAGCTGAAGCCGGCATGCAGATCAACGAACTGGAACTGGCACGCGACATCGGCGTCGGCACCACCAGCGTGCGCGAGTTCCTCATCCGCTTCAGTCGCTTCGGCCTGATCGAAAAGCGCCGCAACAGCCATTGGGTTCTCAAAGGTTTCACCCGTGCCTTTGCGCTGGAACTGGCTGATATCCGGGAGATGTTCGAACTGCGCTCGGCAGCGGCCTTTGTCGCCTTGCCGAGTGACAATCCGGTCTGGGCCGATCTCGACCGCCTGGAGGCCGAACATCGTGCTTTGGCGCGCGATATCGCCAATCGCTATCCCGAATTCTCGGAACTGGACGAGCGCTTCCATCGGCTGATCCACAGCGCCTCGCACAACCGCTTCATCGTCGATTTCTACGATGTCATCTCCATGATCTTCCACTATCACTACCAGTGGAACAAGGCGGGCCAACGTAGCCGCAATGAAACGGCAGTGGCCGAACATCTTGCCTATATCGCGGCACTCAAGACGCGCGATGCGGCCAAGGTGGAAGACGCCTGCCGCAGGCATCTGACCTCGGCCCGGCAGACCTTGCTCGATTCGACGCCCGAAGGCAGGCACACCGTTCCGGCGAAACGGACCAGGACGCTCTGACATGTCGGGCTTGTTGCCGCAGCGCTGATTTGGCGGTTTGCCGGTCTTCAGGCTCGTGATAGGTCTTTGTCGATTGCAAGGGAGTGACGCCGTGATCGCCGGGCGCAGGAGATGGAGCATGCCGACGGCCCTTGCCGTTGCGTGGCTGCTCGTCCTGCAATCCGTGCTTGGTGCCTTCGCTGCCGGCGCTGGTCCCGATCCCGCGCAACTCGACGCCTTCGGCAACGTCATCTGTACACATGACGGCGCCGCGCAGCTGCCGCCGGGCGAGCAGCCGCAACAGCACCAGCAATCGTGCTGCGTACTGGGCTGCAATATGTACGCGTCGGCCTTCGGCGCCCCGCCGGAAGCCTCTCCCCTGCTGGATGGCCTGGCCTTTGTCGCCAGCCTCCGCGTCGCGTTCCCAGCCAACAATGTCATCGGTTTCAGCCATGACTGGTCGCCGGGCAATCCGCGTGCGCCGCCGGCGTCGGCCTGATCTTTGTTCGTTGCGCCAGGCCTTTGGCCGCGCCACGATTCCTCTCTTGTTTTTTTACTTGCGTGTCCGGCAACGGCGCGTCTGCCATGGAGCAACCCCATGCCTGTTTTCAACAGCACTCGTTCGTCTGCATTTTCCCTGAGAAACTTGATTCCTGCCCGGCTTGGCCTTGTGTCGGCTGCCCTGGCGGTTTTGCTTGCCGGCATGCCGGCCGCGTTTGCGCACGAATTCAAGGTCGGCAGCCTTGAGATCGATCATCCCTGGTCACGGGCGACGCCGCCCGGCGCCAAGGTTGCCGGCGGCTACCTCACCATCAAGAACAGTGGCGGAGAGGCGGATCGCCTCGTCTCGATCGCTTCGGATGTCTCGCAGAAAGCCGAGGTGCACGAGATGGCGGTCAAGGACGGCGTGATGACCATGCGCAAGGTTGACGGCGGCCTGGAAGTCCCGGCCAACGGCAAGGCGGAGCTCGCGCCGGGTGGTTACCATCTGATGTTCATCGGCCTCAATCGCCAGCCGAAGCAGGGCGAGAAGTTCGCTGCGACGCTGACCTTTGAAAAGGCTGGTCCTGTCACGGTGGAATTCGATGTCGAGGCCGTGGGTGGCGCAGCGCCCAAGGCGCATGGCGATCACGCGAACTGATTTTCATCACGAGACGATTTCAGAGGAATTCCAATGTTCAGAACCATGATCGTTGCCGGCCTTTTCATAGGCGCGGGCGCAGGGGCGGCCTTTGCCCATGTCTCTCTGGAGACCCAGGAAGCACCCGTCGATTCCACCTACAAGGCGATTTTCCGCGTTCCGCATGGCTGCGACGGCAAGGCAACTACCGCTGTGCGCGTCAAGATTCCGGAAGGTGTCATCGACGTGAAACCGATGCCGAAGGCTGGCTGGAAGCTGGAGACGGCGAAGGGCAAATATGCCAAGGCCTATTCCCTGTGGGGTGAGACGGTCAGCGAAGGCGTGACCGAGGTCAGCTGGAATGGCGGCAACCTGCCGGACGAATTCTATGACGAGTTCGTTCTGCGGGCGCGCTTGACCGGCGATCTGCCCGCCGGCGAGACATTGCGCTTTCCTGTCGTGCAGGAATGCGAAGGTGGCGGCACAGCCCGATGGATCGAAATTCCGGCCGCCGGTCAGGACGAGGACGCGCTCGAGCATCCGGCGCCAGGTCTGAAACTCCTGCCCAAGAAGTAGTCGTCCGCGGCGCGCCTGCAATGGCGCGCCGCTCTCCCCGGTTGAGCGATCATGCGATACTTCGCTTTAGACACCTCACAAGCAGGCATTCGCCGTCTGGCTGTCGCGATTGCCGTCCTGTTTGCGCTGCTTGCCGTGTTTGGAGCAGGGCCAGCTTCCGCGCATGCCAGCCTGGTCAAGACCGAGCCGGCCGATGGAGCGATGCTGCAGCAAAGTCCGAACCGGTTTTCGTTTGCTTTCAGCGAACCGGTTTCGCCGCTGGTGCTTACCCTCGTGCGGCCGGATGGTACGCCGGAACGGCTGACGTCGTTTCGCAGCGACGGACAGACGCTCGACATCGACAATCCGCAACCGCTCGGCAACGGTACGCATGTGCTGAGCTGGCGCGTGATTTCTGCGGACGGGCATCCGGTTGGCGGTTCGCTGCTGTTTTCCGTAGGTTCCGTCAGTGCCGCACCCGCCGCGGGCGATGCCATCGATCCCTGGCTGCATCGCGCGATCTGGGTGGCAAAGATCATACTCTATCTCGGCCTGTTCTTCGGGGTCGGCGGAGTGTTCGCGCTCGCCTGGCTGGCGGGCGAGGCGCGCGGCGGCGAGCGTTTCGTGGCAGCGATGCTCCTGGCCGGATTGATGGCCGCCCCCGTATCGCTTGGTCTGCAAGGCCTCGATGCGCTGGGCGCGCCCTTCGAACAGTTCGTGCAGGCCATTGTCTGGAAGACAGCGTTTGCCACCAGCTTTGTCTGGACCGCACTGATTGCCGTCATCGCGCTGGGGCTGGGCCTTCTGGCGCTCGTGCTGCCGCGTGCCGACACCAGGCCCTTCGCTGCCACCGCCCTGATAGCGGTCGGCGTGGCGCTCGCCGCGAGCGGCCATGCCAGTGCGGCGGTGCCGCAGTGGCTGACACGTCCCATGGTTTTCGTCCATGGTGTGGGTATCGCCTTCTGGGCAGGTGCGCTGACGCCGCTCGCCGTGGCACTGAAGCGCCAGACGCCGGGCGCCGACATGTTCCTGCGCCGCTTCTCGTTGGCCATCTTGCCGGTGGTCACTGCTCTCGTGGTTGCCGGCATCGTGCTTGCGGTGATCCAGGTGGAGACTGTTTCGGCGCTGGTCGACACCGACTACGGTCGCCTCCTGCTGGCAAAGCTCGCGCTCGTGGTCGGTCTGTTCGCGCTCGCCGCCACCAATCGCTGGGCGCTGACACGCCCGGCCGAAGCAGGGCAGTCCGCTGCACGTCATCGTCTGGTCCGCTCCATTGCGGTCGAAACCCTTATCGTCCTGGCGATCTTCGGCATTGCCGCCGGCTGGCGTTTCACGCCGCCGCCGCGCGCGCTGGCGATCGCAGCGGCCGAGCCTGTGTCGACACATATGATGACGCTTCAGGCGATGGCCGATCTCACGGTGACTCCCGGCAAAGCCGGACTCGTATCCGTCAGTATCATGCTGATGACCGGTGACTTCGGGCCGCTTGACCCCAAGGAGGTGACTTTGGTGCTCTCGAGGCCTGAAGCAGGGATCGAGCCGTTGAAACGCATCGCGACAAAACCCGGTGACGGCACCTGGCGGGTCGACGGTCTCGTCATCCCGTTTCCCGGGCGCTCGACGGTGCGGCTCGACATCCTGGTTTCGGATTTCGAAATGGTGAAGCTGGAGGGCCCCATCGACATCCGCCCTTGACGTCATCATGGCCTAATCGATTGAAATTTCCGATGAATGGACAACTGCCGCTTGTTGACGAAGTGGGTGCCTGAGGCCAATCATGCCACCTTTGCGGCGACAGCCGCTATTCGCAGACAGGAACGACAGCATGGAAAAAGCCGAAATCGGCCTGATCGGCCTCGGTACGATGGGCTCCAACCTCGCCCTCAACATTGCCGAGAAAGGGCATCGCATCGCGGTCTACAACCGTACGCCGTCGCGAACCGACGATTTCGTTGCCAAGGCGGGCGACCTCGCTGGCCGTGTCGTGCCTTGCGAGAGCCTTGCCGATCTCGCCGCCGCCATCCGCCCGCCGCGGCCGATCATCATCATGGTGCTGGCCGGCGGCCCCGTGGATGAACAGATCGCAGCGCTGCGCGGCGAACTGGCGGCCAACGACATCATCATCGATGCCGGCAACGCCAATTTCCGCGATACGATGCGGCGCTTCAAGGAACTGGAAGGCTCGGGCCTGACCTTCATCGGCATGGGCGTTTCGGGCGGCGAAGAAGGCGCTCGGCACGGTCCGTCGATCATGGTCGGTGGCAAGGAGGAATCCTGGCACCGTGTCGAAAGCGTGCTCACCGCCATTTCCGCCAAGTTCAAGGGTGAACCCTGCGCGGCGTGGCTCGGTCCGGACGGGGCAGGCCATTTCGTCAAGACGATCCACAACGGTATCGAATATGCCGACATGCAGATGATCGCCGAAATCTACGGTATCCTGCGTGACGGACTCGGCATGGCGCCAAAGGAGATCGGCGCGGTCTTCGCTGAATGGAACAAGGGCCGGCTGAATTCGTACCTGATCGAAATCACCGCCGAGGTGCTGAAGGCCGACGATGCCAGGACCGGCCAGCCGGTGGTCGACATCATCCTCGATCGCGCCGGGCAGAAGGGCACCGGAAAGTGGTCGGCGATCGAAGCGCAGCAACTCGGCATTCCCGCAACCGCCATCGAGGCGGCGGTGGCGGCGCGCGTGTTGTCGTCGCTGAGGGATGAACGGCTGGCGGCGGAGAAAATCTACGGCGGCGGGGTGGCGCAGATCACGGCACCGCGGGAAACGCTGCTCAAGCAGCTGGAGCTGGCGCTGTTTGCCGGCAAGATCGCCGCCTATGCGCAAGGCTTTGCCGTGATGGCCGGCGCTTCGAAGGAATTCGGCTGGAACCTGCCGATGCCGACGATCGCAAAGATCTGGCGCGCCGGCTGTATCATCCGTTCACAGATGCTGGACACCATGGCCGAAGCCTTTGGGTCCGGTGCCGCCTCGACCAATCTCTTGATGGCGCCCGATTTCGTGAAGCTGATGCAAGAAGCACATCCGGCGTTGCGGCGCGTCGTTGCGCTGGCCACGGAAGCTGGCGCGCCGGTGCCTGCGCTGTCGTCGGCGCTCGCCTATTTCGACAGTTATCGCCAGGGCCGTGGAACTTCCAATCTCATCCAGGCGCAACGCGATTTCTTTGGCGCGCATGGTTTCGAGCGCATCGACGAGGCCGGCGCGTTCCATGGGCCGTGGGGACAGGGCTAGTCCCCGCTCCGTCCTGGCGGCAGAATGCGATAAGTTGGCTACCTCGGTGCGATCACTTCGGTTGGCACCACCAGCCGCTGCATGGGCGGCGCCGATCTGTCGTCGATGCGGCTGAGCACGGCGATTGCCAGATCGCGCCCGGCAAGCCGGAAGTCCTCCGCGACGACATGGATTTCCGGACGTACCAGCTGCAGCAGGTTGAACGGTTCCTTGGCGACCAGGTCGACATCGCTTCCAAGTTTGAACCCAGCCGCCTCGATACCGGCGATGAGTGCGAAGGCCGGTCCGCCGGCGCCGCAGACGATGCCGTCCGGTCGTCCGGCCCGTCGCATCAGTTCGATGGTGTGGCGACGGATGTCGTCGATGACATTGTCACTGCTGACGGATGAGAACGGAACCTCGCTTAGCCCGTGCCTGTCGATCTCGTCGAGGAAGCCGCTGCGCATATGCTGGTGGTAGGTGAGGGCTGTCGGGGGCGCCAGCAGGGCGAGGCGCCGGCGTCCGAGCTCGGACAGCCGTCGCACGGCCAGCCGCGCGAAACTCTCATTGTCGAAGTCATGGTAAGCGTGCTCTATCCCCATTGCCGTGCGGCCATGAGCGGCAAAGGGAAAGCCACGCTCGGTCAGATAGCGCACGCGCGGGTCATCGGGTTGCGTGCGCGAGATGATGATCCCATCGGCGGAGCCGGTCTCTACCACGTAACGGATCGGCTCCATCGGGTCGTTGTTGTGGGAGTAGGGGGCGACAACCAGATGATAGGGCGTCGCTGCCAGCCGCTCTGAAATGCCGTAGATGAAATCGGACAGGAAGCCGCCGATCTGCTCCGTGGTGTTGAGCACGACCGAGATGACGTTGGTCTTGCCCGTGCGCAGGCGGACGCCGGCCCTGTTCGGCCGATAGCCGATCTGGCGCGCGACGAGCTGCACGCGCTTGCGCGTCTCGGCGCCGATCTCCGGCGCGTCCTTCAGTGCGCGTGAAACGGTTGTGACGCCAAGCCCCGTCATGAAGGCGAGCGTCTTCAGCGTCGGCCGGCCGGTCTCCGCTTCGTCCTCATCCGTGTTGCGGCTCGATTTGTCCATAACCCTGCCCGCAGCGCGCATACCAGTCTGTTTCGGCGGCGACAATGCGCGAATTCGTCGGCCCGGCTTGGACGGGCCGATCGCGCAAATATACTGAAACGTTACAGATTTGCCAGTCTGACCTTGGTCGACCGCTTTCGAGTGGTCGCTGTCGTCATGCCCAATCCGTCTGGTTTGCACTGCGAACGCTTATTTTGCACTGCAAAACGCCGGTTCTATCGATCTTGTCGCTTATTTTGTCGAGCTTCGAAAAATAGTTTGGTGCGCCTATCGATTGGGGATTGCCACAATGAAACAATTGCCGTATCCAAAATCTGTAACGTTTCAGATTTTGGGAGGAATCGGAATGCGACGCACTTTGACGGCTGCCGTGCTGGCGGCCGGGACGGCTCTCGGTTTTGCCGGCCATACTTTCGCAACGGATCTTGAAGTCACGCATTGGTGGACATCGGGCGGTGAAGCCGCCGCCGTTGCCGAGCTCGCCAAGGCATTCGACGCCACCGGCAACAAATGGGTGGATGGAGCGATTGCCGGATCCGGCGGCACGGCGCGCCCGATCATGATCTCGCGCATCACCGGCGGTGATCCGATGGGCGCAACGCAGTTCAATCATGGTCGACAGGCCGAGGAACTGGTCCAGGCCGGGCTGATGCGCGATCTCACCGACATCGCCGCCAAGGGCAAGTGGACGGAAGTCGTGCGGCCGAAGGGGTTGCTCGATTCCTGCACCATCGGCGGCAAGATCTACTGCGTGCCCGTCAACATCCATTCGTGGCAATGGCTGTGGCTGTCCAATGATGCCTTCGCCAAGGCTGGCGTGGGAGTGCCGAAGACCTGGGACGAATATGTCGCGGCTGCGCCCGCGCTGGAAAAGGCCGGCATCGTACCGCTCGCCGTGGGTGGCCAGCCCTGGCAGTCAGCTGGTGCCTTCGATGTTCTTCTGCTGGCGGTGGGCGGCACGGATGCCTTCCTGAAGGTCTACAAGGACAAGGATGGCGCCTTCGCCGGCGGGCCGGAAATCGCCAAGGTGTTCAAGGCAGCCGACGACGCCCGCAAGATGTCCAAGGGCACCAATGTGCAGGACTGGAACCAGGCTACCAACATGGTCATCACCGGCAAGGCCGGTGGGCAGATCATGGGCGACTGGGCGCAGGGCGAATTCCAGGTGGCCGGCAAGGTGGCCGGCAAGGACTATACCTGTCTGCCTGGCCTCGGCATGAACAGCGCGCTCGCGACCGCCGGCGATGCCTTCTACTTCCCGCTGCTCAAGGACGCCGAGAAGGCCAAGGCGCAAGAAGTGCTCGCCGAGACGCTTCTCGATCCCAAGACGCAGGTGGCTTTCAACCTGAAGAAGGGTTCGCTGCCTGTGCGTGGCGATGTCGATCTGGCTGCTGCCAATGACTGTATGAAGAAGGGTCTCGACATCCTTGCCAAGGGCAATGTGATCCCGTGGACGGACCAGCTGCTGTCGCAGGATACGCAGAAGCAGAAGGAGGACCTGTTCTCCGAATTCTTCGCCAAGCCGGACCTGACCGTCGAGGATGCGCAGAAGCGCTTCGCCGACATCATCTCCAGCGCTGACTGATCCTGTTCACCCGACCCTCCCGGGCTCCGGCTCCGCCCTGTGCTTGGCGGGCCGGAGTTCCCGGAGGTCCAGGACCTGGGGACGGCACCTCCATGAGCACTGCGAGCAAGCGACCAAGCCGGCTGTTCCGCAACCTCAATGCCAAGATCGCCTCGGTGCCGATGATCCTCACCGCACTGGTGGTGTTCGTCGGCGGCACTCTGTGGACGGTGCTCTATTCCTTCACCAATTCGCGCCTGCTGCCGCGGCTCAAATTCGTCGGCCTTGACCAGTATGAGCGGCTGTGGGCAACGCCGCGATGGCTGGTGTCGATCGAGAACCTGGCGATCTACGGAATCCTGTCGCTGGTCTTTTCGCTGGTGATCGGTTTCGTGCTGGCGGCGCTGCTCGATCAGAAGATCCGCTTCGAGGATACGTTCCGCACCATCTTCCTCTATCCCTTCGCGTTGTCCTTCGTCGTCACCGGCGTAGTCTGGCAATGGCTGCTCAATCCGGATTTCGGCGTGCAGGCCGTGGTGCGCTCGCTCGGCTGGGAAAGCTTCGCCTTCGACCCGCTCTACACTTCGAGCATCGTCATCTACGGCGTGCTGATCGCTGCACTCTGGCAGGGCACCGGCTTCGTGATGTGCCTGATGCTGGCTGGCTTGCGCGGCATCGACGAGGATATCTGGAAGGCTGCCCGGGTCGACGGCATCCCGGCCTGGAGGACCTATCTCTTCATCGTCCTGCCGATGATGCGGCCGGTACTGGTCACCACGCTGGTCATCATCGCCGCCGGCATCGTCAAGGTCTACGACCTCGTCGTGGCGCAGACCAGCGGCGGGCCGGGCATCGCATCCGAGGTGCCGGCCAAATATGTCTACGACTACATGTTTTTCGCGCAGAATCTCGGCCAGGGTTTCGCGGCCTCGACGATGATGCTCCTGTCGGTCGCCATTGTCATCGTGCCCTGGGCCTATCTCGAATTCGGGCGGAGGCGCTAGCCATGGCGATGTCAGAGGTCGTCGGGGGTCCGCGCGGACCGAAGCCACGCCACGCCTTCTCGAAGCGCAACATCTTCATCTACGGCACGCTTTTCGTGGTTGCCGTCTACTATCTGCTGCCGCTCTACGTGATGGTGGTGACGTCGCTGAAGGGCATGCCGGAAATCCGGCTCGGCAACATCTTCTCGCCGCCGCTGGAAATCACTTTCGAGCCCTGGGTGAAGGCCTGGGCTACGGCTTGTACCGGGCTCAATTGCGATGGGCTTTCGCGCGGCTTCTGGAATTCGGTGCGCATCACCGTGCCTTCGGTGATCCTGTCGATCGCCATCGCGTCGGTGAATGGCTACGCGCTCGCCAACTGGCGTTTCAAGGGTTCGGAGCTGTTCTTCACCATCCTCATCGTCGGCGCCTTCATTCCCTATCAGGTGATGCTCTACCCGATCGTCATCATCCTGCGCGAGATCGGGCTTTATGGCAGCCTGAGCGGGCTGGTCATCGTGCATTCCATCTTCGGCATGCCGATCCTGACGCTGCTGTTCCGCAACTATTTCGCATCGTTGCCCGAGGAATTGTTCAAAGCCGCGCGCGTCGACGGCGCCGGTTTCTGGAGCATCTATCTGCGCATCATGCTGCCAATGTCGGTACCGATCTTCGTCGTCGCCGTCATCCTGCAGATCACCGGCATCTGGAACGACTTCCTGTTCGGCGTCGTCTACACGCGCCCCGACACCTATCCGATGACCGTGCAGCTCAACAACATCGTCAATTCGGTGCAGGGCGTGAAGGAATACAACGTCAACATGGCCGCCACGCTGCTGACCGGCCTCGTGCCTCTCGTCGTCTACTTCATCTCCGGCAAACTGTTCGTGCGCGGCATCGCCGCCGGCGCGGTGAAAGGGTGAGCATGAACATGATCGCCAGTCCCAGCGTCTCGATCCAGGACCTGAAGCTCAATTTCGGTACCGTCTCGGTGTTGCAGTCGCTCAATCTCGATATCGCCGAAGGCGAATTCATCGTGCTGCTTGGACCGTCCGGCTGCGGCAAATCCACCTTGCTCAACTGCATTGCCGGCCTGCTCGACATTTCCGACGGCCGCATCTTCATCAAGGGCAAGAATGTCACCTGGGAAGAGCCGAAGGACCGTGGCATCGGCATGGTGTTCCAATCCTACGCGCTCTATCCGCAGATGAGCGTGGAGAAGAACCTGTCGTTCGGCCTCAAGGTTGCGGGAACGCCAAAGGACGAGATCGACAAGCGCATTTCCCGCGCGGCCGAGATCCTGCAGATCGAGCCGTTGCTGCAGCGCAAGCCGGCAGCGCTTTCCGGCGGCCAACGCCAGCGCGTGGCGATCGGCAGGGCCCTGGTGCGAGACGTCGACGTCTTCCTGTTCGACGAACCCTTGTCCAATCTGGACGCCAAGCTGCGTTCGGAACTGCGCGTCGAGATCAAGCGGCTGCATCAGCGGCTCGCCAACACCATGATCTATGTCACCCACGACCAGATCGAGGCGATGACGCTGGCCGACCGCATCGCTGTCATGCGCGGCGGGGTGATCCAGCAACTGGACGCGCCGCAGGCGATCTACAACCGCCCGGTCAACCGTTTCGTCGCCGGTTTCATCGGTTCGCCCGGCATGAATTTCGTCGACGGCAGGCTGGAGGGCGGCGACGACGGCTGGCGCTTCGGCTCCGGCGAGTTGAACATTTCGCTCTCAACCTACGCCTTCGAGCGACAACCCGTGGCGGGACCGGCGGTGTTCGGAGTGAGGCCCGAACATATCGGCCTCAATTCGGGTTCCGGCTGGCCTTTCTTGGCGAAAGCAACCGTCGATGTCGTCGAGCCGATGGGGTCCGACACGCTGGTCTGGGTGCGGCTCGGGACGCAAAGCCTGTCGGTGCGGGTGCCTTCCGAGCGTGCTCCCAGAACCGGCGGTCAGGTCGAAATCGGCTTCGATCCGTCGCGCGCCTCGCTGTTCGGCGAGGACGGCAAACGGTTGTGACAACCACCCCGACAATATCCCCCCAAGCAGATGGACAGATAGAATGGACTGGTCATTTCAACTCTACAGCGCCCGCAATTTCCTGCCCTGGGACAAGGTGCTGAAATCGCTGGGCAGCCTCGGCTATGCGCAGGTCGAGGGTTATGGCGGCGTCTATGACGATCCAAAGGCCTTTCGCGCCGAGCTCGACAAGAACAAGCTAGCCATGCCGACCGGGCATTTCTCGATCGAGGCGTTGGAAACGGACTTCGATAGCGTGCGCAGAACTGCCGATGCGCTCGGCATCGGACTTCTGATCTGCCCCTATCTGGTTGCGGAAGCGCGCCCGGCGGATGCCGCCGGCTGGCGCGGTTTCGGCGAACGGCTGGCCAAGGTCGGCGAGGCGGCAAAAAAAGCGGGTTACGGCTTTGCCTGGCACAACCACGATTTCGAGTTCAAGGCACTGCCGGACGGCTCGATCCCGCAGGAACATATCCTGTCGTCCGCAGCGGATATCGGCTGGGAAATGGATGTCGCCTGGGTCGTGCGTGGTGGCGCCGATCCACTGCCCTGGATCGAGCGTCACGGCAGCCGTATCATTGCCGTCCATGTCAAGGATATCGCCAAGCCCGGCCAGGGGCTGGACGAAGACGGCTGGTCGGATGTCGGCCACGGCACCATCGACTGGTCAAAACTGACCAAGGTGCTGCGCGAGCGCAGCAGCGCCAGGTATTTCATCATGGAACAGGACAATCCGAACGACATCGAGCGCTTCGCGCGCCGGTCGATCGAGGCGGCCCGGACTTTTTAGGAGAACGACGATGGCAAAGAAGCTCGGGATCGGCGTCATCGGCGCCGGCAATATTTCGGCGGCGTATTTCAGGCTGGCGCCGCTGTTTCGGGGCATCGAGATGCGAGCCTGCGCCGACATCAACATGGACGCGGCGCGGGCGCGGGCGAAAGAGTTCAAGCTGCGCGCCGAAACGGTGGACGATCTGCTGAAGGCCGGTGATATCGACATCGTCGTCAACCTCACCATCCCCGCCGTCCACTACGACGTCTCGAGGCGGGTGCTCGACGCCGGCAAGCACGTCTATTCGGAAAAGCCGTTCGTGCTGTCGCTGCAGGAAGGGCTCGATCTGCGCAAACGCGCCGAGAAGAAGGGCCTGCGCATCGGTTCGGCGCCCGACACCTTCCTTGGCGGTGCGCATCAGCTGGCGCGCAGCCTCATCGACGAGGGCAAGCTCGGCGCGATCACCGGCGGTACCTGCACGGTCATGAGCCATGGCATGGAGCACTGGCATCCGAACCCGGACTTCTTCTTCCAGCCAGGAGCCGGGCCCGTGCTCGACATCGGGCCTTATTACGTCACCAACCTGATCCAGCTGGTGGGACCTGTGAAGCGGGTCGCGGCCTTTGCCTCGATCCCGGCCAGGGAACGTGTCATCTCCTCGCAGCCACGCGCTGGCGAGAAGATCCCGGTCAACACGCCCACCACCATCCACGGCCTGCTCGAATTCGCCAATGGCGCGGTGGTCACGTTGAACACCAGCTGGGACGTGTGGGCGCATGGTCATGCACCGATGGAACTCTACGGCGAGAAGGGCACCCTCTATGTGCCGGATCCGAATTTCTTCGGTGGCGACGTTGCCTACACCAAGGAAAGCAAGCTGGCGAAGAAGCTACCGAAATGGCCGCATCCGTTTGGCGTGCCCAACGAAAAGCACTCCCAGGGCATGATGGCCAACTATCGCACGGCCGGTCTTGCCGACATGGCGCTGGCCATCATGGAGGGGCGCCCGCACCGCTGTTCGATGGAACTGGCGCTGCATGCGGTGGAAGTGATGACCAGCCTGCTGAAATCGGCCGAAACCGGCAAGTTCGTTTCCATGCAGACAAGCTGCGAGCGACCCGCCGCGCTGGGCGTCAAGGAGGCAAAGGCGCTGCTTGCCAAGAGGTAGACATTCACGAGAGCGGTTCCGTCTTTCACGGAAACGCTCTAACTTTTTGATGCGATTCCGGACGGAAAACCGCTACGCAGTTCTCCCGAAATTGCTCTGGTGGCGTTTGTCCAAGTTGCCGATTGAATTATAGATGCGTCCTTCGAGGTTCGCCTCGAAGGACGCATTCATTTGCGGAACACCCTTTTCAAGGAAACACCATGCCTTACGCTCCCGCCGCCGACCGTTATCAGTCGATGATCTACAACCGCTGCGGCCGCTCCGGCCTGAAGCTGCCGGCCATCTCGCTCGGGCTGTGGCATAATTTCGGCGAAGACACTCCGCACCGGGTCAAACGTGCCATCTGTCACAAGGCGTTCGACCTTGGCATCACCCATTTCGATCTGGCCAACAATTACGGTCCGCCGCCCGGCTCGGCTGAGATCGCGTTCGGCGAGATCCTGCGCACCGATTTTGCCGGCTATCGCGACGAGTTGATCATTTCGAGCAAGGCCGGTTACGACATGTGGCCGGGACCGTATGGCGAATGGGGCAGCCGCAAATATCTGCTCGCCAGCCTCGACCAGAGCCTCAAGCGCATGGGGCTCGACTACGTCGACATCTTCTATTCGCACCGCTTCGATCCGGATACGCCGCTGGAAGAAACGATGGGGGCGCTGGATCACGCTGTGCGTTCCGGCAAGGCGCTCTACGCCGGCATCTCGTCCTACAATTCGCAGCGCACGCGCGAGGCGGCCGATATCCTCAAGCAGCTCGGCACGCCGTGCGTCATCCACCAGCCAAGCTATTCGATGCTGAACCGCTGGGTCGAGGATGACGGTCTGCTCGACACGCTGGACGGTCTCGGTGTCGGCTCCATCGTGTTCTCGCCATTGGCGCAGGGCATGCTCACCGACAAGTATCTGAGCGGCGTGCCGGAAGGCAGTCGCGCCACGCAGGGCAAATCGCTGCGCCAATCCTTCCTCGACGAGCAGACGATCGCCAACATCCAGGCGCTCAACGGCATTGCAGGAAGCGCGGCCAGACGCTGGCGCAGATGGCGCTGGCCTGGGTGCTGCGTGGCGGTCGAGTCACCTCGGCCCTGATCGGCGCCAGCCGGCCAGAGCAGGTCGAGGATTGCGTCGGCGCGCTCAGGAACCTCGACTTCAGCAATGCGGAGCTTGCCGAGATCGACGGCTATGCGCGCGAAGCCAATATCAATCTCTGGGCCGCCTCGGCAGAGAGAACGGGACCGACGCGCAAGTAGCGTCGGCGCCTTGCGCTGCGGCGGTCCGGAGGCTCTCCGGATCGTCACATCACAAGACAATGGCAAAACTGTCGATTCATGCTTATTTCTGAGGCAGGCGGCTTGTCGGCGTGTGGCGGGCCGTCTGAAAGGCGCGCGAGGTGCGCAGGGTATCGAAAGCGGGATCATGACGGCAAGGAACGTGCTGACCAAGAACCAGCAGAGCGTGCTTGAGAAACTGGAAGCGGCCAATGCACCGCTCAGCGCCTATACGCTGCTCGACCAGTTGCGTGAGCGTGGTTTCCGCGCGCCGCTGCAGGTCTATCGTGCACTCGATACGCTGATGAAGGAAGGTTATGTGCATCGGCTGGAAAGCCTGAATGCTTTCGTCGCCTGCTCGGACCCGCACGATCATGGCCATGCCCACGGCCATAGCCATGGCATGACCGCGTTTGCCATCTGCGACAATTGCGGTCAGGTCACCGAATTCTGCGACGAGAAAATCGGCGAGCGGCTCCACGAATGGGTCGGTTCCGCCGGGTTCGTCGCCAAGAAGGCGGTGATCGAGTTCCGCGGCACCTGCGCCAAGTGCCGGGCGGAAGCGGCTTAGTCCTAACTGCCTTTGGTTAGCCGGCGCGTCTGACCTGCACGACTTCGGGGTTTTGGGCGTCCATGAACATGTAGGCTCTTCCAAGAAGTGCCTGCTTACCGAAATCGTCGAATTTGTTTGGTCCGAGCGGCGTGATCAGAACCTCACTCGTTGTGAGGCCGTCAAGATGCCGGCTTTCAATCTCCGGCCAGTGTTTCAGCGCTATCTCGCGGAGGACAACGTTCACGGCCGGTCGATTGTAGCTGACCAGAATATTCCCGTCGTCCATCGGTGTCGGGTTCATGTCTGGGTGGTAGTTGAATATTTCCGACAAAGTTCGCAAGGCGGCCTTTTCAGCCTCAGCCTCCGATAGCTTCCTTTCCAGGAAAGCGCAGGTGCCATGGCGGAAAACGGCAAAATCCCGCTGCCTGTCGCTGTAGTAGGCAATTCGGTCGATGATCTGGTCGATCGGTTGTTGGAAGCTTGGCCTCCAAAGCGGCACCGGTGGAAAGGCTGGCTCCGGTTTTTCCTGGGCTCGTCCTCTCCCGAGGGATACCATCCCGACAAACATGGCCAGTAGAGATCGTCGCATCATCGTTTGCAGCCCAAATTGCAGGCGTAAACTTCGCGCGCGTGCTTTCAAGCCGTCAAGACGATAGGCGGGAGGAATGGTTATTGTGGTGGAAACGTGAAAATGACTGCTACCAAGGTGACAACCAAAATCGGGCCGAGAAAATAGAGAACAGTGCGAGCGGCACCATAGCGAGCCTTGGCAGGTTGCTGCACCGGCATCTCCCGCGCCACGACAAGTCCCGTCACCGCGCCTGCGGCGGCCATGCCGAAAGTGGTGAGAACGACGAGAGTGGCAAGGCGCTCACCTGAAGGCATCGGCGTCAGGGCCGACCACAAGGCTACGGCCAGGAAGCCGAAGCCCAGGCCGAAGAAAGCGTGACCAAGGACAATTTCGAAGCGCCTCGTCATGACCACCCAAATCATTTCATGCTTGAAATAGGTTGGGCCTTCTACCAAATGGCGGAATAATTTCTAGTTAAGAGTGTGGGCCGCCGGGCGCTACAATCACTCTTGGTGAATACATTGTTGATTGCCGCAGCCATGGCAGGCTCCGGAGCCGTTTCAGGGCCATCGAGGGCGGGCTCTGTCCTGTCCTATCAAACCGTTAATGCGCCTCGTCCCAGTTGTTGGCGGCGCGCGCGTCGACCTGCAGCGGCACGGACAGTGAAACCGCCGGCATGGCTGCATTCTCCATGACCTCGCGCACAACCGGAATGGTCGCCTCGACCTCGCTCTCGACCGTTTCGAAGATCAGTTCGTCATGCACCTGCAGCAGCATGCGGGCCGACAGCCCGGCATCTTCCAGCGCCTGATCGACGCGGATCATGGCGCGGCGGATGATGTCGGCGGCCGTACCCTGCAGGCGGGCGTTGGTCGACGCGCGTTCGTTGAAGGCACGGATGGATGGGTTCGACGAACGGATTTCCGGATAATGGATGCGGCGGCCGAAGATGGTCTCGACATAGCCAAGCTCGCGCGCGGACGCCTTGGTGGACTCGATGTAGTCGCGGATACCCGGGAAACGCTCGAAATACTTCCTGATGTAGTCGGACGCTTCCTCGCGCGGGATCGACAGCTGGTTGGCGAGGCCAAATGCCGAAATGCCGTAGATGATGCCGAAATTGATCGCCTTGGCGCGGTTGCGGATTTCGCGCGGCATGCCTTCGACCGGCGTGTTGAACATTTCCGACGCCGTGGCGGCGTGGATGTCGTCGCCATTGGCGAAAGCCTGCTTCAGCTGCGGGATGTCGGCGACGTGGGCGAGCACACGCAGTTCGATCTGGCTGTAGTCGGCCGAGATCAGCTTGTTGCCCTTGTCGGCGATGAAGGCGGTGCGGATCTTGCGCCCTTCGGCCGTGCGGATCGGAATGTTCTGCAGGTTCGGCTCGGACGACGACAGGCGTCCGGTCGTCGTCGCGGCGAGTGCATAGGATGTGTGCACGCGCTTGGTCGACGGGTTCACATATTCCGGCAGCGCGTCCGTATAAGTCGATTTCAACTTGGTGACCTGGCGCCAGTCGACGATCTTGCGCGGCAGCTCGTGGCCTTCCGCAGCCAATTCCTCCAGCACCTGCGCCGTGGTGGACCATTGGCCCGACTTGGTCTTGGTGCCGCCAGGCAACTTCATCTGGTCGAACAGGATATCGCCAAGCTGCTTGGGCGAGCCGATCGTGAAACGCTCGCCGGCGATCTGGTAGATCTCGTCCTCGAGTGCCGCGGCACGCTGCGCGAAGTCTCCAGACAGCCGCGACAGCATCTGCCGGTCGACGGAGATGCCGCGCTCCTCCATCTTTGCAAGCGTCTCGACCAGCGGCCGCTCGAGCCGTTCGTAGACCGAAGCGACGCGCTTGGCGGCGAGCTGCGGCTTCAGAACCTGCCACAGCCGGAACGCCACATCGGCACCTTCTGCAGAGTAGGACGTTGCGCGATCGATTTCGACGAAAGCGAAAGTCACCAGCTTCTTGCCGGAGCCGACGATGTCCTTGTACGGGGTCATCGTGCGGCCGAGCCACTTGTCAGCCAGTGAGGCGATGTCGTGGCCACCCGCCGTGCCGCCGTCGAGTACATAGGACAGAAGCATCGCGTCGTCATAAGGCTGGAGCAGCAGGCCATGTCGGCGCAGCACCAGCCAGTCGTATTTCACATTGTGGCCGATCTTGAGCACCGACGGATCGGCAAGCAAGGGAGCGAGCGCCATGCGCGCATCCTCGAACGATATCTGCTCCGGGGCCATGCCGCCGCCCAGCAGGTCGTCATCGGCGGTTCGGTGCGTGAGCGGCACATAGGCTGCGCGGCCTGGCCGCGTCGCCAGCGAGAAACCCACGAGCTCCGCCTGCATCGGATCGAGCGAGGTTGTCTCCGCGCGGAAAGCGACCGCACCGGCCTCCCTGGCTTCGGCGATCCAGGATTGCAGGGTGGCCGCGTCGCGAATGCAGACGTAGGATGCGGGATCGAATTTCGCCACGGCGGCCTGCTGGATGCGGGTTGCGACGAGCCCAGCCACTGTGCCTTCGACATTGCCCCGGCCGAGGTCCGCAGGTGCCGTCGACGCCAGCTCTACCGTCGGCTGGTTCTGCAAACGCGCAACAGCGGGCGCGCCGGCGCCGACGTCCGGTCCATGTGCGGCATCGCCGGTTTCGACCGTCAGCGCCGTTGCATCGACGGCAGCGACATCCGTATCGGTCGCCTCGGCGACACGCCGCGTCAGCGTGGTGAATTCCATTGCCTTCAGGAAGCCGATCAGCCGGGGACCGTTCGGGGGCTGAAGCACCAGCTCGTCCAGGCCCTCGACCACCGGGACATCGTTTTTCAGCGTCACCAGGTCGCGCGAGATACGGGCCTTGTCGGCATTGTCGATGATCGACTGCCGGCGCTTTTCCTGTTTGATCTCGCCGGCGCGGGCGAGCAGCGTGTCAAGGTCGCCGAACTGTTCCAGTAGCTGCGCAGCCGTCTTCGGGCCGATGCCGGGAACGCCCGGCACATTGTCGACCGAGTCGCCGGTCAGCGCCTGCAGGTCGATCATCTTTTCCGGCGGCACCCCCCATTTCTCGATCACCTCGGGAATGCCGATCTGCCTGTCCTTCATCGGGTCATACATGCCAACGGCGGGACCGACCAACTGCATCAGGTCCTTGTCGGAGGAGATGATGGTGGCGTCGGCACCGGCCTCGCGCGCGAGGCGCGCATAGGTGGCGATAAGGTCGTCAGCTTCGAAACCTTCCATCTCGATGCAAGGCAGGTCGAAGGCGCGGGTGGCTTCGCGGATGAGGCCGAACTGCGGGATGAGGTCTTCCGGCGGGGCTGATCGGTTGGCCTTGTATTCCGCGTAAAGTTCGTTGCGGAAGGTCTTGGACGAATAGTCGAAGATGACGGCGAAATGGGTGGGCGTGATGCCGACATTGGTGTTGCGTGCATCCTGCATCAACTTCCACACCATGTTGCAGAAGCCGAGCACTGCATTAGTGGGCAGGCCGTCCGACTTGCGGTTCAGCGGCGGCAGCGCGTGATAGGCTCGGAAGATGTAGCCGGAGCCGTCGACAAGAAAGAGATGATCGCCTTTTTTCATGGCGATACGGGTAGCCCGGCAACAGGCGGCTGTCCATGGTTTAGGCCGCTGTGCCGCCGTCTCCTGACATTCTTCGAACAGCTTTCGGCTGAAGCTCTTCAGGCCGTGAGGACGGCCCGTTCGGACGCAACGCTCGCTTTGGCGGCTTTGCGATTCTTGAACTTATGACCGATCTCGATGATGGCCTGGATGGCTGGCATGAATTCGGCGCCGAGGTCGGTCAATCCGTACTCGACCGAAGGTGGCGAGGTCGGCATCACACGCCGCCACAAAACGCCTTTCTCTTCCAGATCGCGCAGCCTGGATGTCAGCACCTTGGCCGATATGGCCGGGATATCCGCCCTCAGTTCGCCGAAGCGGCGTGGCTCCGCGCTGAGGCACCAGATGATGTTGGGCGTCCATGCGCCCCCCAGCAGCGACATGCATTCGCTGAGCGGGCAGGAGTAGGGCGGCGCAACGGCCTTGTTCTTGCGGACCTTGAGCATCGTCTTTCCGGTTACCGGGGAGATACCCGATTCAACGGATCACCTCAAGTTACATGGTATCCATAGGTTACCGTATTTGCTAGCCGTTTGGACGTTCATTCCTGAAAGAGGACCCTTGATGAAACTTTATTATTCTCCGGGCACGTGTTCGCTGTCTCCGCATATCGTGCTGCGCGAACTTGGCCACGATTTCGAACTCGAGAAGGTCGACATCCGCGCCAAGGTCACTGAAAGCGGCGGCGACTTCCGGGCGATCAATCCGAAGGGCTACGTGCCGGCGTTGAAGCTGGAAGATGGCGAAGTGCTGACCGAAGGTGTCGCGATCGTACAGCATCTGGCCGACGCTGCCGGCGCACGCCATCTGGCACCGGAACCGGGAACCCTGGCGCGTACCCGGCTTGTCGAACATCTGAACTTCATCTCGGCCGAACTGCACAAGTCCTTCGGTCCGTTGTTCCAGGGCGCTTCGGAAGAGGCGAAAGAGGCCGCGCGGGCAAAGATCGGCAGCCGGCTCGATCTTCTGGAGCAGGTCTTCGCCGATGGGCGCGATTTCCTGATGGGTGAGAGCTTCTCGGTCGCGGACGCCTATCTCTTCACCATCGTCAGCTGGGCGCCTCCGACCGGCATCGACCTCGCCAAGTGGCCTCGCGTTGCTGCGTTCGTCGAGCGTGTCGCCAAGCGTCCGGCCGTCCAAGCGGCAATGGCCGCCGAAGGGCGGGGAAAGGCGGCATGAGCGCCGAGGCTTCCCATGGTTCTGCCTTCGCGGCTGTCGCCGATGCGCTCGTCGATTACTTCGACGGGCTCTACTTCAGCGACACGGCAAGGCTCGGTCGCATCTTTCATCCGCAGGCGACCTACGCCTGCGCGACGGAGGGCAAGCTCCTGCATCTGACGATGCAGGAGTATTTTCCGATCGTCGACAAGCGGCCTTCGCCGGCCAGTCGGGGCGAGCCGCGCGTCGATCGTATCGTGTCGATCGAGTTCGCCGGCCCGGTCACCGCGTTTGTGCGACTCCATTGCGCGATCGGCGCGAAACTCTTCACCGACCTGCTGACCCTTATCCATGTCGACGGTCGTTGGCAGATCATCTCCAAGGTTTTTCATTTCGATCTGAAATCGTGAAACGAGGACGACGCCATGCCCTATGTCAACATCAAGATCACACGTGAAGGCGCGACGACGGAGCAGAAGGCCGCGCTGATCAAGGGCGTCACGGATCTCCTGGTCGACGTGCTCGACAAGAATCCGGCCACCACCGTCGTTGTCATAGACGAGGTCGAGATGGAGCATTGGGGTATCGGCGGCCTTCCGGTCGAGCAATACCGACAAAAGGTTTCAGGCCATTCGACAAAAGGCTGAAACTACTTGGCAGCCGCGGTGACGCCGTCGTCGTCGGCAAAGGACGAATGGCGCTGTTGCGGCTGAAAACCGACGATCATGGCCACTCACGGGCATGTTACGAAAGTGTAATGTTCGTGCCCTTGAATCGCCACGTTCGCCTACACAAATACAGGTCATCGGCAGTTTTCGCCGAAAGTCCGGAACAAGGCCCGTCCCCCGCCTATGCCGGACATCTGCGGCAGCCTTTCCCCCTCTCCGGGCTGCCGCATTGTTTCGAGTAGCGCCGCCGTGGTTCCCCCTCCACCACGGCGGCACTTTTTTGGGAGCAGGACCATCATCGAGACCCAGGAAAAGACGGCGAGCCGAAAAACGCCGAAGACGCGGAAGCGGCGTGCGCTGCTGCTCATCAATCAGAAAGCGCGGCGCGGCGACATGCCGCTCGACGGGATCATCAAAAGATTGCGCGACGGCGGACTGGAAGTCACGGTCGAGCCATTCTCGGCGTTGCCGGAACTCGCCCGCGACATAACCCGGCTGCGCGAGCAGGCCGACTGCATCATCATCAGCGGCGGTGACGGCACCGTTTCCTCCGGCGCCATGGCCGTGATGGAAAGTGGGCTGCCGATGGGCATCCTGCCGATGGGCACCGCCAACGACCTCGCTCGCACACTTGGCCTGCCGATGGACATCATGCAGGCGGTCGACGTCATCGTCGGCGGCTATGAGCGGCGAATCGATCTCGGCTCGGTCAACGGACACGCTTTTTTCAACGTGGCCAGCATCGGGCTCTCCACACAACTTGCGCAAGGCCTGAGGCCGGAAATCAAGCGCCGCTGGGGTCGTCTCGGTTATGCGATTGCCGCTTCGCGCGTCCTGTTCAAGGCAAGGCCCTTTACGGCCTGGATCCGCGAGAAGGGCGACACGGTGCGGGTCAAGACCTTCCAGATCGCCGTCGGCAATGGCCGCCACTACGGCGGCGGCAATGTCGTGGAGGCAAGTGCTGCGATCGATGACGGGTTCCTCGACCTCTACAGTCTCGAGATGAGCAATGTCTGGAAGCTGGCGCTGATGCTGCGCTCGTTCCGCTCCGGCACGCATGGCGCGTGGAATGAGGTTAGAACTGCCCGCTGCGTGCAATTCGACGTGACCACCAAGACGCCGCAGCCGGTGAACACCGACGGCGAGATCGTCACCTCGACGCCGGCATCCTTTGTCGTGCATCCCGAGGCGATCGCCGTCTATGCGCCGCCGGGCACCGATGACTGACGATAGAGCCAATCAGCCAGCCGCGGTTTTCTTTGGACGACGCATCCTTTAGGGTCGCCGCGGAATCGCCCTTTCAGATCAGAAGGCCCGCAATGACCGCTCTCAATCCCGTCCTCGACCGTCTCGACAAGAACCTCGACCAGAGCCTCGATCGCCTGTTCGACCTGTTGAAGATCAAGTCGATCTCGACCGATCCGGCCTTTTCGGCGGACTGCCGCAAAGCCGCGGAATGGCTCGTCGCGGATCTCAAGTCGATCGGCTTCGACGCGTCGGTGCGGGATACTCCCGGTCACCCAATGGTAGTTGCCCATCACGAAGGCCCGGCAAATGCGCCGCATGTGCTGTTCTATGGCCACTATGACGTGCAGCCGGTCGACCCGCTCAATCTCTGGCACGACGACCCGTTCGCGCCGGCGATGAAGGAGATCGAGCCTGGCCGCAAGGTGATCACCGGCCGTGGTTCGGCAGATGACAAGGGCCAGTTGATGACCTTCGTCGAAGCCTGCCGCGCCTGGAAGGCGGAACATGGTGCGCTGCCCTGCCGCATCACCATCCTGTTCGAGGGTGAGGAGGAGAGCGGCTCGCCATCGCTGAAGCCGTTCCTCGATGCCAACGCCAAGGAACTTAAGGCGGATTTCGCGCTGGTCTGCGACACCGGCATGTGGGATCGCGAAACCCCGGCGATATCGACTGCGCTACGCGGTCTTGTCGGCGAGGAGATCACCATCAAGGCTGCAAACCGCGACCTGCATTCGGGCGAATTCGGCGGTGCCGCGGCCAACCCGATCCGCATCCTGGCCAGAATCCTGGCCGACATCCACGACGAAACCGGACGGGTGACCATTCCGGCTTCTACGATGGCGTCGAAGAGACGCCCTCGCAGGTACTGAAGTCGTGGGAAGCATTGGGTGAGACGGCAGAGACTTTCCTCGGTCCGATCGGCCTCTCTGTGCCTGCCGGCGAAAAGGGCCGTTCTGTGCTGGAACTGGTCTGGGCGCGCCCGACCGCCGAGTTCAACGGCATCATCGGCGGCTATACCGGCAAGGGCTTCAAGACGGTGATCGCGGCGGAAGCCTCGGCGAAAGTCTCCTTCCGCCTCGTGCACAAGCAGGATCCGGACAAGATCCGCGCTGCCTTCCGCAAGTTCGTCGAGGACCGCCTGCCGGCGGACTGTTCGGTCGAATTCCACCCGCATGGCGGCTCGCCGGCGATCCAGCTTTCCTATGACTCGCCATTCCTGACCAAGGCCAAGAACGCGCTGTCGGATGAATGGCCGAAGCCGGCGGTGATGATAGCCATGGGCGGTTCGATTCCGATCGTCGGTGATTTCCAGAATTTCCTCGGAATGGAATCGCTGCTGGTCGGCTACGGCCTCTCGGACGATCGTATTCATTCGCCGAACGAGAAGTACGATCTGAGCTCGTTCCACAAGGGACAGCGCTCCTGGGCGCGCATCCTCGACGCGTTGACCCGCTGAGACACCGGCCATGAACACCATTCGCTTCCACAAGAACGATCTGCCCGATCTCAGCCATTACGATGTCGACGCGGTTGCCATCGACACCGAGACGCTGGGCCTCAACCCGCACCGCGACCGGCTTTGCGTCGTGCAGATTTCGCCTGGCGACGGCTCGGCCGATGTCATCCAGATCGCAGCTGGCCAGAAGAAGGCGCCGAACCTGGTCAGCCTGCTGAAGAACCGCAAGGTCTCCAAGCTGTTCCATTTCGGTCGTTTTGATCTCGCCGTGCTCTACAATGCTTTCGGCGTGATGCCGGAGCCGGTATTCTGCACCAAGATCGCGTCGCGGCTGGTGCGCACCTACACCGACCGGCACGGGCTGAAGGATATCTGCCAGGAATTGCTTGGTGTCAGCCTGTCGAAGCAGCAGCAGTCTTCAGACTGGGCGGCCGAGACGCTTTCGCCGGAGCAGCTCGAATATGCCGCGTCCGACGTGCTTTATCTGCACCGGCTACGCGATGTCCTGGCCGGCCGATTGCAGCGTGACGGCAGGACAAAGGAAGCCGACGCCTGCTTCCGCTTCCTGCCGACCCGTGCCAAACTCGATCTCATGGGCTGGGACGAAGAGGATATCTTCGCCCACAGTTGAGCGCCCGCCGCGCTGACCCGGGTGGATGGAGCGTGATGCCGAAAAACGGGAACCGGTTTTCGGAAAAGATCATGCTCAAGTGAAAAGGTTGGAACCATGGCTGCAAGGCAACCGATCGACACCGCGCCGAAAGACGGGTCCAAGGTGACCGTTTACTGGACCGACGGTGATGGGGTGCTGAACGAATCCATCGCGCAATATCGTTCCGCCGAGAGGCTCAAAGCCCTTGGTGGCGACGTCAATCCAGCTGATGTCGGCTGGTGGGCGGCGATCGATGGCCACACCCAGAAGAAGATTGAGCCGACGAGCTGGCGTCCGGCCTCCGATGACGAGGACGACGACGCCTAGAGCGTTTCCGTTTTTCGGGGAAACGCGGAAACGCTCTAACTCTTTGTTTTTACGCAATTCCGGACGGAAAACCGCTGCGCACTTTTCCTGGAAATGCTCTAGAGCGCTTGGCTTTTCTTGGCAGGTTGAACTATCGTCCCCTCATTGCAACCGGGGCCTGATTCGCAGCTTCGCCTGGTTTTGGCCCATGTTCGAGAGGGACTGCCATGGGTGTCGAAAGTCTGATCGTCTTCCTCATCATCGGCGCGATCGCCGGCTGGCTTGCCGGCTTGATCGTCAAAGGCTTCGGCTTCGGCCTGGTCGGTAACATCGTCGTCGGTATCGTCGGCGCCTTCATTGCCGGCTGGCTGTTCCCGACGCTGGGCATCAGCCTGGGCTCGGGCATCATCGCCTCGATCATTCACGCCGCAATCGGCGCGATCATTCTTCTGGTGCTGATCAGGCTGGTCAAACAGGCCTGAGTGCCTGCCACAGTGTAAGAACACACCATCCATTCCCAGGGCATGCCCTGGGAATGACTTTGAAGAATGGTTCTCTCGTACTCGGATCGACCTTGGAGCGCTTCCATTTTCATGGGAATGCGGAACCGCTCCAGCGCTTTGTTTACGCAATTCCTGACGGAAAACCGCCGCGCACTTTCCTGAATTGCTCTAGGCGCTTCTGCGCATAGGCCTTTCATGGCTGTGATCAACCACATAGTGGCCAATCCTCTCATCGACGAGCATGCCGCTGATGCGGATGAAGCCGGCAAAGGAGCGGCGTGCATCATCGGTGCTGATCTGGCCGGCATCGGCGGCGAGACAGCAATTCATGGCACAGTTGAAAACAGGGCCGCGACGCCCTGCAGGCCATTCACGTAGGAATGCGATCGCTTCGGCAACGCCTTCGATTTCTTTGATCGGATGGCCTGGTCCACGCGAAAGCCGCACCGGCACGACAAATTGCAGGCGGTTCATTGGCTACCTCCCAGACATTGGAGCAGTATGACACTACTCCTTTGTTGGTAGGGCGAACAGGCCGCGCACGCAGGATTGATCGTCGGATTCAAAAATTGATCTTGGGGGAGGTATCCAAACTGAACGGCTCGCTGCAGGGGGTGTTGCAGCGAGCCGTTTACAGGACATGGAGGGACATGCCTGACTTCAAGCGGACGAAAAACTCCTCAGGAAGTGCCCATTAACGGTCCACTCCCGGCAAAGTTCCCCGGTGAATAGTCACGAAAGAGTGACGCAGTCTGTTTTCGCAGAGTAATTGACCGAAAAGGGCATTTGAGCAGCAAAGGCGCGCCGGAGCCGGAGTGGCTCCAGCCCGCGAACCCAGTCACGACGCGGCCTGCTGCTCTCTACCAGCCGCAGCTCTTGCCTCGGTTCTGTTCCTTCAGCCAGGCTTGCAGCGGTGCGAAATAGGCGATGATCGCATCACCCGAAATTTCGCGTTGGCCGGTAAATGCCTCCAGCGCATCCGGCCAGGGCTTCGAGGCGCCCATTTCCAGCATTGCGTTGAATTTCCTGCCAACTTCCTTGTTGTTGTAGAATGAGCAGCGATGCAGCGGGCCTTTCCAGCCGCTCTGCTCGCAAGCGGCCCGGTAGAACTGGAACTGCAGCACATTGGCGAGGAAATAACGCAGGTAGGGCGTGGTGGCGGGAATGTGGTACTTCGCGCCAGGGTCGAACGACGCTTCGCCGCGTTCGACCGGCGGCTTGATGCCCTGATATTTCAGGCGCAAGTCGTTCCAGGCCGTATTATAGCCTTCCGGCGTCACCGAACCGTCGAAAACGCCCCAGCGCCATTTGTCGACCAGCAGGCCAAACGGCATGAAGGCGATCTTGTCCATGGCCTGACGCAGCAGCAGGCCGATGTCCTTGTCGCTGCTTGGAACCTTGTCTTTTGGCAGCAGGCCGATCTGAACGAGATATTCAGGCGTGATCGACAGCGCGATGGTGTCACCGACCGCCTCGTGAAAACCGTCGTTCGCGCCATTCATGTGCAGGAAGTCCTGTGCCTTGTAAGCGCGCTGGTAGAAATTGTGGCCGAGTTCGTGATGGACGGTGACGAAATCCTGTCCGTTGACCTTGATGCACATCTTGATGCGCACGTCGTCCTGGTTGTCGATATCCCATGCCGAGGCGTGGCATACGACGTCGCGGTCGGCCGGCTTCACGAACATCGACCGCTTCCAGAACGTGTCCGGCAGCTTCTGGAACCCGAGTGAGGTGAAGAAGGCTTCGCCGGTTTCGACCATCTTCCTGTCGTCGTAGCCAGCTGACTTCAGCAATTCGGTCGGGTCGTAGCCGATATCGCCAGCGCCCGCCGGCGCGACGATGTCATAGATGCCGGTCCATTCCTGCGCCCACATGTTGCCGAGCAGATCGGCCCGGATCGGGCCGGTCTTGGATTGCACGGCATCGCCGTATTTTTCGTTCAGCTTGCCGCGCACATAGCAGTGCAAGTCGTCATAGAGCGGCTTGGTGTCCGCCCAGATCTTGTCGGTGAGCTTGGTGACGTCATCCGCCGGCATGTCGTATTGCGAGCGCCACATCGCGCCGACATCAGGATAGCCAAGTTCCTTGGCGCCGGCATTGGAGATCTCGACCAGCCGCTGATAGTCGGTCCGCATCGGGGCGCCGACATTGTCGTGCCAACTGGTCCACATCTCCTTCAATTCTTCCGGATTGCGATTGATCGACATCTGCTCTTCGATGTCGGAGCCGTTGATCGGTTTGCCCCGCAGCGTGCCTTCGCCTTTGCCGTAAGCCGACTGCAGCTTGGTGGAGATGTTGTTCAGCTGGTCGGCGGCGCCTGCCGTCGTTGGCGCCGGCAGCACTATGAAGCCTTTCAGGAGGTTGAGCTTGCGTTTGACCTCGTCGCTAAGGCCTTCGACCTTGTCGAATTTCGAGGCTTCCAGGGCGAGGCGAACCGACAGCTCGGTCTGACGGGCACCGGCTTCGGCCGCCAGCGCATCGGTGTCTTCAGTGAGGAATGTGCTGTTCACCCAATCGATCCGGTTGACCCGAACCGAATCGGCACTCAGCGCGACCTCAGCTTCCCTGAGGAATTTTTCCGTATCCTCGATGGTTGGGCTGGCTGACTGGCTAAAAGCCGGCGCTTGAGAGAGCAGGACGACTGCTGCCGCAGTCGCAAGAAGGGTACATCTCATAGACATGTCCTCCACGTCCCGGCCCGCCGAGGCCGAAGCTATGGCAAGTACGGACAGGGTCAAGGGTACGTGCGCGCAATCTCGCGGATCGAATGGTCCAGCTCGCCTGTGCGCTGGCCGAAGCTTCCCTTAACCCGCCTTTAAACCGCCTCATCTAGTCTTCACCGAAGCGCCATCGGCATCGGGACTATCGGCAGCGCGCATGGCGGACCGCAGGGACAAACGCATCGAGCCCAGCTTCGACGGGCCGTCGCAGACGGCTTCTTCGACGGGATTCTCGGTGCGGGAAGAGGACCGCGTCGTGCCGGGAAACCGTAAATCCTCCAGCAAACGTGGCACGGCCAAAGCGAAGGCGGCTCGTGGCAGCCGGCGCAGGCGCAGCAAGACCGGTCTGTTCGGACGGCTGCTTTACTGGTGTTTCGTGCTGGCCATCTGGGGCGGTATCGCCGTTGCCGGCGTCGTCGTCTACTACGGGGCCAAGATGCCTGCGGCGACCACGTGGTCGGTGCCAGACCGTGCGCCCAACATCAAGATCGTCGATGTCGATGACCAGTTGATCGCCAACCGCGGCATGAGCGGCGGCGAGGCGGTCGGGCTCAACGAGATGTCGCGCTATATTCCCGAAGCCGTCATCGCCATTGAGGATCGGCGTTTCTATTCCCATTACGGCATCGACCCGATCGGCTTTACCCGCGCGGTGGTGACCAACCTCATCGGTGGTCACCTGCGGCAAGGCGGCTCGACATTGACGCAGCAGCTCGCCAAGAACCTGTTCCTGACACCGGATCGCACACTGGAGCGCAAGGTGCAGGAGGTCCTGCTCGCCATCTGGCTGGAGCAGAAGCATACCAAGGACCAGATCCTGGAGATGTACCTGAACCGGGTCTATTTCGGCTCGGGTGCGCACGGCGTCGAAGCCGCCTCGCGCCGCTACTTCGGCAAGAGCGCGCGCGACGTGACGCTCTCCGAGGCAGCGTTGCTGGCAGGCCTGTTGAAAGCGCCGTCGCGTTTCTCGCCGGCGCGCGATCCCAAGGCGGCCGAGAGCCGTGCACAGCTGGTGCTCGGCGCCATGCGCGAAGAGGGCATGATTAGCGACAAGGAACTGAAAACGGCGATGGCGGCTCCGGCCGTGCGCGCGCCGTCCTACTGGACCGGCTCGGAAAACTATGTCGCCGACGCCATCGTCGAAGAGCTGCCGACCCTGATCGGCGACGTGCGCGGCGACATTGTCGTGGAAACGACGGTCGACCTGACGCTGCAGAAACTCGCCGAGAAGTCGATCCGCGAGTTGATCGACGCGAAGGGCGGCAAGCTCAATGTTACTCAGGGCGCGCTGGTGTCGATCGACAATTCCGGCGCGGTGCGGGCAATGGTCGGCGGCTACGACTATTCGACCAGTCAGTTCAATCGCGCCTCCGAAGCGCGGCGGCAGCCCGGCTCTGCCTTCAAGCCCTTTGTCTACATGACGGCTCTTGAGGCCGGCCGCACGCCCGACAGCGTGCGCAACGATGCGCCGATCCGCATCGGCAACTGGTCGCCCGACAACTTCAAGGGCAAATATTATGGCAAGGTCACGCTGGCGACTGCGCTTGCCAAATCGCTGAACTCGGTGGCTGCGCAACTGACTATGGAAGTCGGTCCCGACGCGGTCATCGATACCGCGCACCGCATGGGCATCCAGTCCGATCTGCAGAACAACACCGCAATCGCGCTCGGTACGTCGGAGGTGACGCCGCTGGAGTTGACCTCGGCCTATGTGCCGTTCGCCAATGGCGGGTTCCGGCCGGAGGTGCATTTCGTGCGCCGGATCACCGACGGCAACGGCAAAGTGCTCTACAAGGCCAAGGAAGGGTCGGCGCCGCGCGTGGCGCGAGCCGAGATCATCGGCATGATGAATTCGATGATGTCGGGCACCGTCGAGGTCGGGACCGCCAAGAAAGCCGCCTTCGGCTGGCCTTCCGCCGGCAAGACCGGCACCAGCCAGAATTCGCGCGATGCCTGGTTCGTCGGCTACACCGCCAATCTGACTACCGGCGTCTGGTTCGGCAACGATGATGGCACCGCCATGAAAAACGTGACCGGCGGTGCACTGCCGGCGCAGGCGTGGCATGAATTCATGATGGCTGCGCATCAGGGCGTGCCGGTTAAGCCGCTGCCCGGCACCTGGCGTTCGACGCCTTCCGACACCATCGTGCAGGACGATATCCCGCTTGATCTGACGCCGCCGGCGCCGGTGCCCGGAGGCGTTCCATCGGCCTCGGCGGACCAGCCGGCGCAACAGCGCGCAGTTCGCCAGCAGGCACAGGACACAGCGATGCCACGTGACAATGGCAGCACGGCCTCGATCGATCATCCGGTGCCGCCAGGCGACGTCGGCGGGCCGACAAAAAAGCGCGGCACCTCGATCCTGGATATCCTGGGCGGCGGCTAAGCCCCGCATTGCCCTGCGGGAAACCTTCTCGCGCTAATCTTGCGTGCCGCTGAGTTTCGCAAGAATGGAGACGAGCTGCGGCGCCATCGAACTGATCTCGTCCTGATGGATACCGGAGAGCGCCTGCAGGCGCTTTTCGCTCTCGGGCGTGAGCGTCAGCAGCACCCGCCGGCCGTCATTCGGATCGGGTCGGCGGCGCACGAGACCTGCTTCCTCCAGCCGATTGGCGAGTTCCGCCGCCGTGTGCTGCCGCACCAGCAGCCGCGTCGCCAGATCGCCGATTGACAAGCCGTCGGCCTCACCGACGCCCTTGATCGTCAGCAGAGCCTGATGCTGCTGGGCTGTCAGGCCGGCCTCGCTTGCCGCCGCCTCGCTGAAGGCAAGGAACCTGCGGATCGCATAACGGAACTCGGCAAGCGACCGATAGTCGACGCTTTCCGCGCCACCCGCCCGAAGTCGCCCTGATCCCGCTTTCGGTTTTTTGATCACCGGGTCATTTCCTTCCATGAATTTATATCGTAGTGCGATATAAATTCATCAACAGTGCAGACATCATGCCTACATCGACAGAAATCCATAAGCCAGCCAATGCCGGGCTGGGACGCCCATCTCACTTTTCGTCCAGGCACGCCGTGCCCAAACCGGGTGACTTTACCGCCGATGCGCGCGTCCTGTTGCTGATGGCAATCGCCGTCGTCGTCGGCACCGCATCTGTCGGTACCGCCTGGATACTGCTTCGGCTGATCACCCTCTGCACCAACATGGCGTATTACGGACGTTTCTCCCTGGAAGCCTTGCCGATCGCCGGTTCGCCGCTTGGATGGGGAATGGTTGGAGTACCGGTTGTCGGTTGCCTGATCATCGGCCTGATGGCGCGTTTCGGGTCGGAGAAGATTCGAGGCCACGGAATACCGGAGGCGATCGAGGCGATCCTGATCGGTCAGAGCCGTATCAGCGCCAAGGTTGCCGTGCTGAAGCCGCTTTCATCGGCTGTCTCGATCGGTACAGGTGGCCCGTTCGGCGCGGAGGGCCCGATCATCATGACGGGCGGGGCTGTCGGCTCGCTGATCGCGCAGACGATCCATCTCAGCTCCAGCGAACGCAAGGCGCTGCTGGTGGCGGGTGCCGCCGCCGGCATGACGGCGATCTTCGGCACGCCGCTTGCAGCGGTGCTGCTGGCGGTCGAGTTGCTGCTGTTCGAATGGAAGCCGAGGAGCTTCCTGCCGGTGGTCGTCGCGGTGGCCGTTGCCGCAGCCGAACGCACGCTGCTGCTCGATCCGGCGCCGCTTTTTGCCTATGCCGGCCAGATGGAGCCTTCGCTGCCGGCCTTCCTGTCATGGATGATGGTCGGGCTTGCGATGGGGCTGGGTTCCGGCCTGCTGACGGCCATGGTCTATGGCACCGAAGACCTGTTCGAGAAGCTGCCGATCCACTGGATGTGGTGGCCGGTATTCGGCGGTCTTGTCGTCGGTCTCGGCGGCTTGATCGAGCCGGCGGCCCTGGGCGTTGGTTACGACAACATTCGCCATCTGCTCGCCGGCGACCTCGTTTTCCAGGCAGTGCTGCTGCTGCTTGTCGTCAAGGCGATCATCTGGGCGGTGGCGCTGGGGTCGGGCACATCCGGCGGCGTGCTGGCGCCATTGCTGATTTTCGGTGGAGCGCTCGGTGCGCTGCTGTCGCCGCTGCTGCCACAGGCCGATGGCGGCTTCTGGGCGCTTCTCGGCATGGCGGCGATGATGGGAGGCACGATGCGCGCGCCGCTGACGGCAACGCTTTTCGCGACCGAGCTGACGGGAGACCAGCATGCGTTGCTGCCTTTGCTGGTCGCCTGCGCGATCGCCTATGCCACCACGGTGCTGCTGCTCAAGCGGTCCATCCTCACCGAGAAGATCGCCCGTCGCGGTCTTCACATCACGCGCGAATACCAGGCCGATCCGTTCGAACAGGCCTGGGTCAAGGATGTGATGGTGAAGGAGCCGGACGTGATCGATGCGTCGTGGACGGTGGGTGAAACGATCGACTACTTCATGAGCGCCGATCATCGCCATAAAAGCTATCCTGTCATCGCATCGGACCGGACCGTCACGGGAATGGTCTCACGGGGAGACGTATTGGCCTGGCTCAGCGACAGCAGCGTCGATCGTGCCGCCTCCCTTGGCGACATGCTCGTCGAGGAGCCCCTGTTCGGCAGACCGGACGAACTGGTCGGTCATCTGGCGGACCGGATGGCGGAAAACGGAATCGGCCGCGTGCCGGTAATCGACGCGTCAGGCAGGCTGGTGGGCCTTGTTGCTCGCAAGGACCTGCTGAAGGCGAGGGCGCGGCGCGTCGCCGAGGAACGCGACCGCGCAAGGTTGCTCAGGCGCCAACCCGCCGTTCGCAAGGCGGTGAAGGCGAAACCGGCTAACTCCAGTTAACGGGCTAGAGCATTTTGTAGCCAAGTGGAATCACTTGGCGTTACAAAAATGCGACGAAAACAAAACTTAGAGCGTTTCCGCGTTTCCGTGAAAAACGGAAACGCTCTAGGTTGCCGGCACCGGATCGGTTGCGGGTTTCTCCTGCCGATCCGGCTCCGGTTTCATCACGGCCTCGACAATGCCACGTGCGATTTCGCGCTCACCCATGATGACGGTGTTGGCCCCGAGCCCTTCCAGGTGCTCCACCTCGGCGTCGGAGTGGGCGCGGGCGACAATCTCGATCGTCGGGTTGGCTGCTCGTGCCAGAAGCGCAATGCGACCGGCTTCGAAGGCATTCGGGATGGCCAGGATCAGCCGCTTGGCCAGGCTGGGATTGGCTGCGGCGAAGACGTCCTCCTTGGCGGCATTGCCCATCACGGTCTCTATGCCGTCGGCTTTCAGGCGGCCAATCGTCTTATCCGCGTCTTCGACAACGAGGAAGGGCTCATTGGCCTGTTTCAACGCGGCACCGACAAGGCTGCCAACACGGCCATATCCGATCAGGATGGTGTGGTTGGTCAAGGTGGTGGGAGCTGGAGCATCGTCCTCTTCCGGCTTCTCGCCCGTGGTTGCCACCTGTCCGATCGTCGTAGCCGGGCCGATTGGGGCGGCAGCCGCTGCCGCACTCTCACCGCCACGTCGCTGCTCCAGCCATGGCTTCAGCCGGTCGACCACCAGGAACATCACCGGGTTCAGGATGATGGAGAGGATGGCGCCGACCAGGATCAGGTCGCGGCCTTCCTCGGGCAAAAGCTTCAGGCCGACCCCGAGTTCGGCGAGGATGAAGGAGAACTCGCCGATCTGCGCCAGGCTGGCGGAAATGATCAACGCCGTCGCGATCGGATAGCCGAACAGCAGCACGATGGCGAAGGCCGCCAGCGACTTGCCGATGACGATGATGAAGAGCGTACCCAGAACCGGCCAGATGTGCTGCATCACGCTGAACGGATCGAACATCATGCCAACCGAAACGAAGAACAGCACGGAAAAGGCGTCGCGCAGCGGCAGCGATTCCTCGGCGGCGCGGTGGCTGAGTTCGGATTCGCTCATCACCATGCCGGCGAAGAAGGCACCAAGCGCCAGCGAAACCCCGAACAGCTTGGCGGCGCCGAAGGCGACACCAAGCGCCACAGCCAGCACGGCCAGCCGGAAGAGTTCGCGCGATCCGGTGTGGGCGACATAATGCAGGACCCAGGGGATGACCCGGCGTCCCACCACCAGCATCAGCACCACGAAAGCGACCACCTTGGCCAGGGTGACGCCGACCACGCCCCAGACTCCATAGCTGGCGGTCAGCCCATAGAGACCGCCTGGAGGAGGGGCCTGGTCCACTCCGCCGAGCACGCCCGCGAGCGCCGGCAAAAGCACCAGCGTCAACACCATGGCAAGGTCTTCGACGATCAGCCAGCCGACGGCGATGCGGCCGCGCTCGGTCTCGACCAGCCGGCGTTCCTGCAGCGCACGCAGCAGCACCACGGTGCTGGCTACCGAAAGCGCCAGGCCGAACACGAGGCCGGCGCCTAGCGACCAGCCGAGCATCCAGGCCAGTCCCCAGCCGAGCAAGGTGGCGAAGCCGATCTGCACCACCGCACCGGGTAGCGCGATGGCACGCACGGAAAGCAGGTCCTTCATCGAGAAATGCAGGCCGACGCCGAACATCAAGAGAATGATGCCGATCTCGGCGAGTTCGAGTGCAAGACCCTGATCGGCAACGAAACCGGGGGTATTGGGGCCGACCAGGATGCCGGCCAGCAGATAGCCGACCAAAGGCGGGATGCGGAACCGATTGGCTATGGCGCCAAAGACAAATGCCAACCCCAGACCGACGACGATGGTTGCGATAAGGGGAGTGTCATGCGGCATGGTCGATGGAGCGCCCTTCTGGTCTGACGATGTCGGATAAGCGCCGCCCTGAGCCGTCGCCTTCTTGCACTATGGGGATGGCGACGGTGCCGTGCAACCCCGCGAGGTCATTGAAATGCATGCGAAATGCACGAGGAGGGAGATTTGGCGAGACCCATGGTCATTCCGATGTCCCGAGGCTTAATTCTACTAAATAGATAGAAATTAGAAAAATGTGTTTTGCGGAGAGCGCCCGCGCACGCTAGAAGGGCTGCGAAAAGATATAAAGGCCCGATCCCGTCGATCGGTTTTTGGCGTCGAGAGAAAATTTTTCTCCGACCCCTGATGCTTTCAGAAAAGAGATTGCATCCATAACGAAGGCGCGCGAGTGCGTTCCTTCTGATCTTTCTCGCATGCGCGTAGAAATGCCAGCCTGTTCAGGGTCTTACCGCAATGCCGCATACCACTCCCAAGCTCAATGCTTTTCCCGTCTTCATGCGGGTGGAGGGCGAAGCCGTGGTCATCGTCGGCGGCGGCGAGGAGGCATTGGCCAAGGCGCGGTTGATCAGCCAGTCCAGCGCCCATCTGCGCATCATCGCTGAACATGTGGAACCGGCGCTGCGCGCCTGGATCGCCGAGAACAATGCCAGCCACATCGCCGAGGCCTATCGCAGCGCACATCTGGCCGGTGCCGTGCTGGTTTTCGCCGCAACCGGCGAGGAGGCGTTCGACCGTCGCGTTTCGAACGATGCGCGCGTGCTGAACATCCCGGTCAACGCCGTCGACCGTCCGGAACTGTGCGATTTCTTCACGCCGGCCCTGGTCAATCGCGCACCCGTGGCCGTTGCCATCGGCACCGAGGGGGCCGGCCCGGTGCTGGCGCAGATGATCCGTGCCCGTATCGATCAATTGTTGTCGCCTTCGCTCGGACCGCTGGCTGCCCTCGCCGCAACCTTCCGCGAGGCGGCCGAAAGCATCCTGCCCAAGGGCAATCGCCGTCGTCGCTTCTGGACCGATTTCTTCGCTGGTTCGCCCGCGCGCGCCGTCGAGGCCGGCAATCTGGCTGCGGCCCATGATGCGGCCTCCAGGCTGCTGGTTTCCAACTCCGTGTTCAGCGGCCACATCGCGCTGGTCGGCGCTGGACCGGGCGCTGAAGATCTGCTCACCCTGCGCGCCCAGCGTCTTCTCATGGAGGCCGATGTCATCGTGTACGACGCGCTGGTGCCGGAAGCGGTCGTCGCCATGGGCCGCCGTGACGCGGAACGCCTGCCTGTCGGCAAGCGCAAGGGCTGCCATTCGAAGTCGCAGTCCGAGATCAATGCCCTGCTGGTTTCGCTCGGCCGTGAGGGGCGGCGCGTGGTGCGGCTGAAGAGCGGCGACCCGCTGGTGTTCGGCCGTGCCGGTGAAGAAATGGCCGCACTGCGCGAGGCCGGCATTTCCTATGAAGTGGTGCCCGGCGTCACCGCTGCGTTCGCCGCCGCCGCCGATTTCGAGTTGCCGCTGACCCTGCGCGGCGTGACCTCGTCGATGGTGTTCACCACCGGCCACGACCTCAAGGGCGGAACGTTGCCGGACTGGGCGAGGCTTGCCATCTCCGGTGCGACCGTTGCGGTCTACATGGGACGCAGCGTTGCCGCCGATGTCGCCAGCCGGCTGATCGAAGCCGGCCTTTCGCCGGATACAGCGGTTGCGGTCGTTGAGAATGCCAGCCTCGCCAATCGGCGCCGGTTCCATGGCACGCTGGCTGACCTGCCGTCGCTGGAGGCACGCAGCGACCTCTCCGGCCCGGTCATGACCGTCATCGGCGATGCCGTTGCCGGCGCCAATTTCAACCACTCCGAGCCGCTCGCGGCAGGCAAGTACCAAGAGGCCGGACTGCCGGTCGTCCAGGGAGTCGTATCATGAAGATCCTGACCGCGAACCGCCTCACCGATGGTGAGGCTGTCTGGTATGCAGGCGGTGCCTGGGCTGAGACGATCGACAGTTCGGAACTTGCCGCCGACAAGGCCGCAGAGGAACGTCTGGAAGCCATCGGCGCGGCCTCCTTTGCCGCCAATGAAGTGGTCGACGTCAACCTGATCGACGTCGAGATCGTGGACGGCGCCATTCATCCGTTGCGCCTGCGCGAGAGAATCCGCGCGGCCGGCCCCACCAACCGCAATGATCTCGGCAAACAGGCACGCCCGACCGCAGCCTGATCACGACAAAGCGGGTGCTTCGGCATCCGGAGGACAAGACATGTATCGCTACGACGAGTTCGACCATCAGTTCGTTCAGGCCCGCGTCGCCCAGTTCACCGATCAGGTGGAGCGCCGCCTTGCCGGCGAGATCACCGAGGACCAGTTCCGGCCACTGCGTCTGATGAACGGTGTCTATCTGCAACTGCACGCCTACATGCTGCGCATCGCCGTTCCTTATGGAACGCTGTCGTCGAAGCAGCTGAGGATGCTCGCCCATATCGCGCGCAAGTATGACAAGGGCTACGGCCATTTCACCACGCGCCAGAACATCCAGTTCAACTGGCCGGCGCTGTCCGACATTCCGGCGATCCTGGCGGATCTCGCCTCGGTCGAGATGCATGCCATCCAGACCAGCGGCAATTGCATCCGTAACGTGACCGCCGACCATTTCGCCGGCGCTGCTGCCGACGAGGCTGCCGATCCGCGCCCCTATGCCGAGATCCTGCGCCAGTGGTCTTCGGTGCATCCCGAGTTCTCCTATCTCCCGCGCAAGTTCAAGATTGCGGTGACCGGTGCGGAGCGTGACCGCGCCGCGATCCAGACTCATGACATCGGCCTGCATCTGAAGAAGAACGCGGCCGGAGAACTCGGATTTGCGGTCTATGTCGGTGGCGGCCAGGGGCGCACGCCGCTGGTGGCCAAGAAGATCCGAGATTTCCTGCCGGAAGAACATCTTCTGTCCTACTGCACGGCGATCCTGCGCGTGTACAATCTCTATGGACGCCGCGACAACAAGTACAAGGCGCGCATCAAGATCCTGGTGCACGAGACCGGCGTCGAGGAATTCACGCGTCAGGTCGAAGCCGAGTGGGCGGAGCTGAAGGATGGCGAACTGACGCTGCCGGAAGCCGACATCAAGGCGATCGATGCCTATTTCGCGCCGCCGGCACTGCCGGCGCGACCCGAGGGCGACGAAGCCATCAAGCTGGCGCGGCTGGATTCACGCAGCTTCTCCGAATGGCTCGACCAGAACGTCGTTACCCACCGCAATCCCGATTATGCGGCGGTAACGATTTCGCTGAAGGGCATTGGCGAGGTGCCGGGCGACGCCTCCGACAGCCAGATGGATGCGGTTGCCGATCTTGCCGAGACATATGCATTCGACGAAGTGCGCGTCAGCCATGAGCAGAACCTGATCCTGCCGCATGTCGCGCGCGCCGATCTCAAGGCGATCTACGACAGGCTGGCGGAAATCGGACTGGCGACCGCCAATTCGGACCTGATTTCCGACATCATCGCCTGCCCCGGTCTCGACTACTGCGCGCTGGCCAATGCGCGCTCGATCGTCGTGGCGCAGAACATCTCCAGGCGTTTTGCGTCGCTGGAACGGCAGCGCGACATCGGCGAGCTCAAGCTGAAGATTTCCGGTTGCATCAACGCCTGCGGCCATCACCATGTCGGCCATATCGGCATTCTCGGCGTCGAGAAGAAGGGGGCGGAACTTTATCAGGTCACGCTCGGCGGTTCGGCGGATGAGCACACCTCGGTCGGCGAGATCATCGGCCGTGGCTTTGGCCCGGACGAAATCACCGACGCCATCGAAACGGTTGTCGAGACCTATCTCACCATCCGCCTCGACAGGTCGGAAAAGTTCCTCGATGCCTATCGCCGCGTCGGACCGGCGCCGTTCAAGGAGGCGCTCTATGCTGGCGAAGCCAAGGCCGCTTGATCAGGCTGTCCCCGGAGAAAGCGGCGTGGCGGCGCAGGCCGTCGCCTATGAGGCGCTATACGGGCATTTGAGCGCGCACGAGATCATCGAGCGAGCTGCGTTGGACCTTTTTCCCGGTGAACTCGCAGCCGTGTCCTCCTTCGGCGCAGATTCGGCAGTGCTTCTGCACCTGATCGCGGAGGTCGACAGGCATCTGCCGATCATCTTCCTCGATACCGGCAAACATTTCGAGGAAACGTTCGACTATCGCGACGCGCTGGCCGCCGATTTCGGCCTGACCAACATCCAGGTCGTGACGCCTGACGAGGCGGCGCTGGCCCGGATCGATCCGACCGGCAAGCTGCACGAAACCAGCACAGATGCATGTTGCGATGTGCGCAAGGTGGAGCCAATGGCACGCGGCGTCGAGCCGTATCGTGCCTGGTTCACCGGGCGCAAGCGCTTCCAGGCTTCAACCCGTGCGGCACTGCCAGCGTTCGAAGCGGTCGGCTCGCGCATCCGCATCAATCCGCTGGCGCGGTTCACGACCGCCGACCAGGCCGACTATATGCGCCAGCATGCGCTGCGCGAAAACCCGCTTGTCGCCTATGGCTACCTGTCGATCGGTTGCTTCCCATGCACGCAGCCGGTGCAGCCAGGTGAAGATGCCCGCTCGGGACGCTGGGCCGGCCACGCCAAGACCGAATGTGGCATTCACCTCTCCGGCCTGGAGAAGTCGCTGACGGATGCATCGTTGTGAATGAAGGGAATAGGGGAATAAGTCAGTCGGGCAGACACATTACCCGCTGCCTTGATCCCTACTGCCCCATTCCCGCATTTCAATCACTGGAAACCAACGCAAGAATAAGCCATATGCTCGCCTTCATGACCGAGACCGCAAAGCCTGAGACGAATGTTGTGCCAGCCTCGCGCCTTTGGACCCCTGCCGGGTTCCGGGAAGATGACTGGACGCATGCCGAGACCGCCGAGGCGCTTTCCGGCAACGGCCGCTTCATCCTGCCGCTGCAGGCGTTCGTCGATCTCGATCCGCAGCTGAGGGCATCGGCGAAGGAACGGCTCGGCGTTTTGCTGCAGCCGGGCGACCAACTGGACAAGATCGTCGACCTGCTCGACCAGCTTTCGCTGGTGGCACTGGCTTTCCCGGCCTTCACCGATGGCCGCTCCTTTTCCAAGGCATCGCTGCTGCGCAGCCGCCATGGTTTCGAAGGCGCGGTCCGGGCAACGGGCCAGGTGCTGATCGACCAACTGCCGCACATGCTGCGCGTCGGGTTTGACGAGTTCGAGATCTCCCATCCGGTGCTTCTCAAGCGCCTCGAGGAAGGTCGCCTCGACGGGCTTCCGGTCTACTACCAGCCAACGGCAGAACCCTCGGCGCCGACCGGCACCTACAGCTGGCGCCGTACCCCGACCAACTAAGCGCAAGACATCGCAAATGGCGATTGGCGACGAGCGATCGTTAAAAGGTCGAATCCGGTTGATCGGTTGCGTATCTTTACAACCCTGAGGTTTAAGGTTTCTCTCTGCCGACGGACGGAAACATCCGCCGGCCACCCGGGGAGGGATCACCATGAAGTTCGACTACGTCATCGCTGGCGGTGGCTCGGCAGGCTCGGTGCTGGCCGCGCGGCTCTCGGAGGATCCCTCCGTCAGCGTCTGCCTGCTGGAAGCCGGCGGTGAGGGCAGGGACATGCTGATCCGGGCGCCAGCAGGGATCGTGGCACTGCTGCCGGGTCGTCCGAAGATCAACAACTGGGCCCTGGAGACGGTGCCGCAGCCGGGGCTGAACGGGCGCAAGGGCTATCAGCCGCGTGGCAAGGCGCTGGGCGGCTCCAGCGCCATCAACGCGATGCTCTATGTTCGTGGCCACCCGGCCGACTATGACGACTGGGCAGCCGCCGGGTGCACGGGCTGGTCCTGGGACGAGGTGCTGCCCTACTTCAAGCGCGCGGAGGGCAATCAGCGCGGCGCGAGCGACCTGCATGGCGGTGACGGTCCCTTGCGGGTGGCCGAACAGCAAAGCCCGCGCGCGCTCAGCCACGCGTTCGTGGCGGCATGCGGCGAGAACCAGATCAGGCCGAACGACGATTTCAACGGAGATGAGCAGGAAGGTGCCGGGCTCTACCAGGTCACCCAGTTCTGGGGCGAAAAACGCAATGGTGAACGCTGCTCGGCGGCGGCGGCCTATCTGCACCCGGCGATGTACCGCAAGAATCTCACCGTGGTCACGGGCGCCCATGCCACCGGTATCGTGCTGGACGGCAAGCGCGCCGTGGGCGTCCGCTATCGGACCGCAAATGGCGAAGCTTTCGCCCGGGCGGGACGCGAGGTGGTGGTTTCGGGCGGTGCATTCGGCTCACCGCAGCTTCTGCTGCTGTCCGGCATCGGACCTGGCAAGGAACTCGCGGCTCAGAACGTCGCGGTGACTCACGACCTGCCGGGGGTCGGCAAGAACCTGCAGGACCATCTGGATTTCATCATGAGCTGGAAATCCAGGGAAACCGACATGATGGGCCTTGGTTTCAAGGGCACGATCAACCTGGTGAAACACATCCTGCAATGGCGCAGGGACGGCACCGGCATGATCGCGACGCCTTATGCGGAAGGTGGCGCCTTCATGAAATCGGAGCCAGGGCTCGAGCGGCCGGACCTGCAACTGCATTTCATCATCGCGATTGTCGACAACCATGGCCGTAAAATGCACATGGGCTACGGCTTCTCATGCCATGTCTGCGTGCTCAGGCCGCATTCGCGCGGCGAGGTGACGCTTGCCAGTGCCGATCCGCTCGCGGCACCGCGCATCGATCCGCGCTATCTTTCCGACGAGCGCGACGCCGCGTTGATGCTCAAAGGAGCGAAGATGATGCGCAATGTGCTGGAAGCACCGGCGCTGGCGAAATACCGGCACAAGGAGCTCTATACGGCAGGGGTCAGCAGCGATGCCGAACTGATGCACCATATCCGTTCGCGCGCTGATACGATCTACCATCCCGTCGGCAGCTGCCGGATGGGTTTGGACGACATGGCGGTGGTCGACCCGCAGTTGCGGGTGCGCGGCCTCTCGGGCCTGCGTGTGGTCGACGCCTCGGTCATGCCGACGCTGATCGGCGGCAACACCAATGCGCCGACGATCATGATCGCGGAAAAGGCAGCCGACCTGATGAAGATCGCTGCCGCCTGACGGAAACGCTCTAGCGGCTGCGCGTGCTGCTTTCCTGCGCGTCGAGCTTTTCAAGCAAGCTGCGCAACGGTTCGGGAAGCTCGTTCACGACCTTGAACGTCGGCAGGCTATGCAGGAACCGCTGGTTCGAGCGATCGGAAAACTGACGCCTGATATGCGCCGTCAATGGATCGTGCTTGACTGCATTGATGCGGGACATGGCCTCAAAATCCTTAGTCGGCCTTGAAACTTCCCCGCGGGTGAATCGTTCCCATATTGCGTCAATTTGGCAAGCGAGGAACGAAAACAGCGTAAAATTTGATTTAATTCGTCTGCGTTGGCTGCTTTTGAGTTTAGCACCCGATGCTTGCCGGAAATACCCTTTCCCCTTGATTTTTGTGTCCCAAACCTCGATATCGGGCACAAATCCAGAACCAACCGGCATGACGGGAAATGGCGATGAGCGACCAGGCAAAAGACGAACGCGCGCCTGAAGATATCGAAGCGGTGGAAGCCGAAGCGGAGCGCGCCGAAGGTGGTGTCGACGGCGACTATGAGGCGCTGGTTCGACTGCTGAAGGAAAACGAGGAACTGAAGGACAAGGCGCTGCGCACCGCAGCCGAGATGGAGAATCTGCGCCGCCGCACCGCGCGCGACGTTCAGGATGCCCGCACCTATGCGATCGCCAATTTCGCGCGCGACATGCTTTCGGTGTCGGACAATCTCGCGCGTGCGCTGGAGGCCATTCCGGCTGAGGCGAAGGCGTCCGCCGACGCGGGCCTCAAAGCCTTGATCGAAGGCGTCGACATCACCGAGCGCGCCATGCTTGGCGCACTTGAGCGTCACGGGGTGAAGAAGCTTGAGCCGCAGGGCGAGAAATTCGATCCGAACTTCCATCAGGCAATGTTCGAAGTGCCCAATCCGGATGTTCCGGCCAACACGGTCGTCCAGGTCGTTCAGCCCGGCTATTCGATCGGGGAGCGCGTGTTGCGTCCGGCCATGGTTGGCGTCTCGAAGGGTGGCCCGAAGGTCACTGCCGAGCCCACCGAGCCCGGCCCGGTCAACGAGCAGGCCGAGAAGGATGCTTGAGGCAGGCAGTCGGCAATAGGCAGTAGGTAAAGGGCGCCTGGTGAGAACCACGGCGCCCTTGGCTTTTGTATTGGACGGCATATAGATGCCTAATGCCTAATGCCTAATGCCTAATGCCTAATGCCTACTGCCGCTCCAGCCTCAGGCCTCCGATGTCCGCCATTACCTTCATCGACTATGCCGGCGTTGCAGTGTTCGCGGCGACGGGAGCACTGGCTGCCTCGCGCAAGCAGCTCGATATCGTCGGTTTCGTTTTTCTCGCCGCGGTGACCGGTATCGGTGGAGGCACTTTCCGCGACCTGATCCTCGGCGTACCGGTGTTCTGGATCGGCAATCGCGACTATGTGCTGATCTGCACCGTGGTCGCCCTCGTGGTTTTCTTCGGCGCGCACCGTGTCGAATCCCGCTACAAGCTCCTGCTGTGGCTTGATGCCGTCGGCCTTGCCGTCTTTGCTGTGATGGGAGCGGCGAAAGGCATGGCGATCACCGGTTCGCCGGCGGTTTCGATCATCATGGGCATGCTGACAGCCTGTTTCGGCGGAATCCTGCGCGACCTGCTGGCCGGGGAGCCTTCCGTGCTGCTCACGCCGGAAATCTATGTGACGGCGGCAATCATCGGCGCCGGGGTCTATACGGCTGGTGAGCTTCTGCACTTGCCGGGCCAGGTCTCCTATCCCGCCGGCGTGCTCGCGGCTTTCGCGGTGCGGGGCGGGGCGCTGAAATTCGGCTGGTCGTTTCCGCCTTACAAAAGCCGTCCAGGACGACGCCCCGAAGACATCCCGTAAACTTCAGCCGGGACGAAATTACCTGTTTGAGGATTTGTCCCGTTCGGCCAGCCAGGCCTTGGCCTTCGTTTTCGGAACCTGGGTCAGCCAGGTCCGCTGCAGGCGATGGCGCAACTCGTCATCCGACGCGGCATTCATGCGCACGAGCAGCGCCGGCCAACCCTTGTAGTGATCCGTCTCGAAATAGATGTCGGGCGCTGCCTGGAGCAGCATTTCCTTCTCGTCGAGCGGGCACATCACCACGGCCGTTTCCGCATCCTTGACGCGGGTGAGCAGTTTCTTGCCGGCCTTCAGCGCCGGAGTGCCATAGGATGTGGTCTCGACAATGTCGGGCAGGTCTCGGACTGCCCGTTTCAGGCGTTCGAAGATGGCGGAAAAGCCGTCAGCCATGGCCATTGCTAGGCGGCGAAACGCTGCCCTTCGCCGCCGTAATAATTCAGGTAGCGGGCGCCGATCTCGCGCACGGGCAACACGATGAAGACGTCGACGGTCTTGAAGTCGTGGTCGATGACGCAGCCGTCGCCGATGCGCGCGCCGACGCGCAGATAGCCTTTCACCAGCGTCGGCATGGCTGCGATCGCAGCCTTGGTGTTGACCGCCTCGATCGGCATCAGGTCCATGGAGCAATAGCGCCCGTCATTGGCGCGGATGTCCCAGGCCGGGCTCGTGCGGCAATGATGCGCGAGATAGGTGAGGGCCTCGGCATGCGCGGCTGGAACAATGCCATGGAACGAAGCACAACCGGTCAGGACGCCGATGTCATAATGCGTGAAATAGGCCCACAGACCCTGCCACAACGCTTCTATGGTGCGCTTCGAGCGGTATTCGGGCAGTACGCAGGAGCGACCGAGCTCAAGGAATCGCTGGCCAGGGTGCTTGGCGATGAGCCGCCTCAGTTCAAATTCATCCTCGGAATAAAAGCCGCCCGCGCGGACCGCGGTTTCCTGGCGCAGCAGCCGGTAGGTGCCGACGATGCGGCGATGGTCAGGGCCGGGCAGGGCATTGTCGAACACCAGGAGATGATCGCAGACCGGGTCGAAGCGATCCGCGTCTCGCCGTTCCAGTGACTGCAGGCGGCTCTTGCGGGCACCGAGCTCATCGTAGAACACGCGATAACGGATTTCCTGGGCGGCGGCGATTTCCAGTTCATCGCGGGCCAGCCGCACTTCGAGGCTGCCAATCTTGCCCAAGGTACCGGTGATGGACTCGATCGTCCTCATCCTCTGGATCGCGCTGCCTCCGGTGTTCCCCTGCATCTCACCTTGCGGCATCGCTGTATGCACGAGTGATTCTCCTTCGAGCCATCCCTCTTGGCGTCGGGATACGATGTAGGTGCTACAGGATTGTGACAGTACCGTGATACAAAGTGAGGAGCAAGGGGAAGACGGCAATGAACCCCTGCCTAGCCGGCTTACCTAAGGGCTGGAAATTGCGGGATCAGGCCGCTGCCTGGCTCTCCACGGCATGCACCAAAGCCTGTGGATCAAGCGGTTTTGTGACAAAGCCGGAGGCTCCATGCGCGAGAACAGCATGGCGGGTTCGTTCCTGGCTATCGGCCGACAGCACCATGATCGGCACCGGCGCCATACCGGACGCCTCCTCGTGGCGGCGAATCGCTGCGATGGCGTCCATGCCATCCATCAGCGGCATATGCAGGTCCATCAGCACGACATCATAACGCCTGGCAGGGTTTTCCGTCGCGACGGCATCGACGGCAGCGCGGCCATTGCTGACGATGTCAACGTGATGCCCAGCCTTCTGCAGGCTGGCGCGCGCAAGCATGGCGTTGATGTCGTTGTCCTCGGCGATCAGCACCGAAAGACTGCCTGTCGAGCCTGACGGCGCGGTCGCGGCCTGGCTTGGGCCGGGCAATGGCCCGCCGACAGCGGCGTGGCCGGCCAGAAGTACCCGCAGCAGGGTTTCGCTGCGCACCGGGCGCGCCAGAAACGTCGCATATCCGCCAGCACGGAACTCGACCAGGGCACCTCGGTCCGACGGGGCGATGAGCGTCACCGCCTCGCAGGCCACGAAGCCTGTCTGCCGCAGTCGCTTGAGGGTCCGGCACTCCTTGTCTTCCTGGCGCGCGTCGATCAGCAGAACGTTGCAGAAACCCGCGAACGGCAAGGCCTGGGTGGCGTTGGTGACGATTTCGGCGTGGCCGCCATGTGTGCGGATGGTGCGTGCAATCGCCTCGGCTTCGATGGCGTTTTCCGAAATGATGACAGCGCGACGATCGGTCAGCACGCCGGTGCGATCCTCGGTCGATTCGATCGCTTCCCGTGCCGGCAGTTCGAAGATGAATTCCGAGCCTTCGCCAGGCGCGCTGGAAACGCTGATCGTGCCGTTCATGGCTGCCGCCAGCCGTCGTGAAATGGCCAGCCCAAGGCCAGCGCCACCATGCTTACGGGTCGATGTGCCATCGGCCTGCTCGAAATCCTCGAAGATGCGATCCATATCGGCCTCGCTGAGGCCGGGGCCGGTGTCGGTGATCGAGAAGACGATGCGGTCGCCGCTGTCAGCGCGCCGGCGGGTGACGCTGACCAGAACTCCGCCTGTCTCGGTGAATTTGACGGCGTTACCGATCAGGTTGAGCAATACCTGCCGAACGCGACCGGGATCGGCCGTGACGATCTGAGGCACATCCGGTGCGACGTGGCAGGCGAGGCCGATGGCTTTGGCGAAGGCGCGCGCGGCGAGAAGTTCCACGACATTGTCGGCGATCTCGCGTGGCGACATCGGCTGAGGTTCGGGGGCGAAGCGGCCAGCCTCGATCTTGGAATAGTCGAGCAGATCCTCGATCAGGGCCAGCAGCGCGCTGGCCGATGTCGAGACCGCTCCGACATAGGTACGCTGTTCGGGCGTCAGCCTGGTGTCGGCGAGAAGTTTGGCCATGCCCATGATGCCATTCATCGGCGTGCGGATTTCATGACTGACGGTGGCGAGGAAGCGCGATTTGGCCTGGCTGGCATACTCGGCGCGCTCGCGGGCATTGATCAGCGAGGATTCGGCCTGTTTGCGCGCCGTGATGTCACGTGCGATCGCCCGGTGGGAGACCTCGGCACTGTCCTTGTCGCGCATCGACAGTTCGATCCACGAAAACCAGCGCGGACCGTTCTGCGTGCGGATGGCGACGTCGGTCGAACTCAGGCAGTCATGATCGGAAAACGCTGCGTCCGGGACGACGCCGATGTCGATGCCAAGTTCCGTCAGCATCATGCCGGCCAGATCGGTCTGGTTCTGCCCGACCAGCTCGGCGAAGACAGGATTGGCGTAGACGATGCGGCCGTCGCGGTCGCGATGGACGACCAGGTCGCCGAGCGCATCGATGAGACCACGAAAGCGCTCTTCGCTTTCCTGCATCTCCCACATCCGGTCGGCCATGGTTTCGATTTCGGCGCGACTGCGGGCAGTGGTGTCGTCGAGGATCGAGACTGCTGTGTGCTCGCTGTCCCGGTTGCGCACGAAGAGAGCCAGGCCGGCAATGCCGGTCAGCAGCACGCCAAAAGCGATAAATGGTGGTGCGCCGGTGAGATGGGAAAGACCAGCGAGAACGACAAGCGCAACGAAGATAAGGAAGGGCAGACCTTCGTGTTCGCGCCTGTCCAGCGTTGGTACCAGCGGTGGCGTTTTGGTCAGCACGCGACGTTGCGTTGCCGGCTCAGCCGGGCCCGCCTGACGCTCACCCTCTACCTTTATGGCAGCTCTGTCCCCTATCATGCAGCTATCTTAGCCACAGATAAATTATGGAAGGCTGGGTCGAACCGTTCGAATTTTAGAGGTTTGCCGATTTTCCCCGGCGCAGGTTTGCTATCTCACTCGCCGACATCATCGTAGGCGCGCCGACTTTGCTCGATACGCGGTAAATTGTCCTGTATCCAGAAGTTGAGGCCTTCAAGCGCTGACAGAATGCCCGAGCCCATCTCCGTCAGTTCATATTCGACACGAGGCGGCACTTCAGGAAAATAGTGGCGCACCACAAGGCCGTCGCGTTCCAGATTGCGCAGCGTCAGCGTCAGCATGCGCTGCGTAATTCCCTCGACCTCGTTTTTGAGCCGTGAAAAACGAAGCCGCCTCTCCGGTGCTGCCGAGAGACGCCACAAGACCAGAACGGTCCATTTGTCCCCGAGCCGTGCACAGATCCCGTTCGAGGGATATGGTTTGAAGTGGCGACGACCTACCGCAATCTCGTCAGGCCTTGCATGGTGGGATCTGTCCAAGCGTATCATCCTTGTGCCCGAGGCTGGAAAATGTGCCGTCTTCCGCCAGCGTTCCAGCAGTATATATGGGGACCCTTGTTCAACACGAGGGTTCTCGAATGACGAATGACAAGCCTCCAATCCTCGTGTTCGGTGCGACAGGCCGGCAGGGCGGAGCGGTCGCCAGGGCACTCCGGCAGGCGCAGTGGTCCGTTCGTGCGCTGGTGAGGGACACTGCCGCGCCAAGGTCGATCGCGCTTAACGATGCCGGCGTCGAACTGGCACAGGGATCGCTTGAGGATATCGAGGCGATCCGGGCAGCGATGAAGGGCGTGCATGGCGTCTTCAGCGTCCTGCCGGGCAATCTGGCCCAGGAAGAGGAAGTGCGCGCCGGAATATCCATTGCGGACATCGCCGTCGAGCGCGGCGTTCGCCATTTTGTCTATTCCTCCGGTGCCAGTGCAGGAGACAGGCTGACAGGTGTGGCGCGTTTCGACGCCAAGCCGCGTATCGAGGCGCATGTCCGCAGCCTGCCGATCATCGCGACCATCATCAGGCCGATGATCTTCATGGAGATGCTGGTGGGACCCGGCTTCGGGCTGGAGCAGGGACGCTACACTTTCTTCCTTCGGCCGGATCAGGCGATGCAACTCATTGCCCTAGACGACATCGGCAAGTTCGTAGCTGCGGTCTTCGCCGACAGGAGCCGGTTTGGCGGTGAAACGCTGAAGATCGCCGGCGATACCGTTACCGGTAGCGATCTGGAGGCCATCTTTACGCAAACGGCCGGCCGGCCGATCGCCTATGCGCGCTTTTCCGAAGAGACCCTCATGGCCAATCCCGATCTCGGGCACATGGCTGCCAGTCTGGAAACAGGACCGCTCGCCGACCACGTCGACCTGGATGTCATGCGCCAGATCAATCCGGAAATCATCTCGTTCCGGTCCTGGCTATCCGGGGACGGACTCAGCGCTTTCGAGGAGATCCTTGGACGGGGAGCGGGCTGAAACGCGGACCTGTCGCCTGTCGGCGAGCTACATGTCGACGACGACCCGGCCACGGATCTTGCCTTCGACGATGTCGGTGGCGGCGGCAATGATGTCGTCAAAGCCGATGGTGGTGGAAAGCGCCTTGAGTTTTGCCAGGTCGAGGTCGCGGCCGATGCGCTGCCAGGCCTCGATCCGCACCTCCTTCGGCGCCATGACGGAATCGATGCCGAGCAGCGAGACGCCGCGCAGGATGAAGGGAGCGACCGATGAGGGCAGGTCCATGCCGCCAGCCAGGCCGCACGCGGCGATGGCACCGCCATAGCCGGTCATCGACAGCACATTGGCCAGCGTGGTCGAGCCGACAGCGTCGACACCACCAGCCCAGCGCTCCTTGGCGAGCGGCTTTGCCGCTCCGGTCAGCTCCTCGCGGGCGATGATCTCCACCGCGCCGAGATCGCGCAGATATGCTTCTTCCGAAGCCCGGCCCGTCGAGGCGATGACGTGATAGCCGAGTTTCGACAGGACCGCGACGGCAACTGAACCGACGCCGCCGGCGGCCCCCGTCACGATCACTGGCCCACGCTGCGGCACGATGCCGTGGCGCTCGAGGGCCATTACCGAGAGCATCGCTGTATAACCCGCAGTGCCGACAGCCATGGCGTCATGCGCCGTGATGCCTCCCGGCAGCGGCACCAGCCAGTCACCCTTGACGCGAGCACGTTCGGCGTAGGCGCCATAATGGGTCTCGCCGACGCCCCAGCCGTTCAGTATGACGCGATCGCCCTTGTGCCAGTCGGCATGGCTGGAGGAGAGCACCGTGCCGGCGAAGTCGATGCCGGGCACCAGCGGCCAGCGGCGCACCACGGGCGCCTTGCCGGTGATCGCCAGCCCGTCCTTGTAGTTCACCGTCGTGGCCTCGACCGCAATGGTGACATCGCCTTCCATCAGATCGGCCTCGGTCAGCTCGGTGACCGTGACCGACTGTTTCTTGTCCTCATCACGAGAGACGAGAATGGCTTTGAAGGTGTCCGGCACTGGCTGCTCCCCGATCCTGGATAAGGAGATCAGGCTAGTTCGAAAACAACCGTGGTCAATCGGCCTGGAGCGCTTCCGCTTTTCGCGGAAATGCTGGAACGCCCCAACTCTTTGTTTTCATGCAATTCCAGACGCAAGACCACTTCGCGCCTTTGCTGAAATGCCTTAAGGCCGCGGTTGTCGCCGCCAGGTGATGAATTCGTCAAGCACCACGGCGGCGGCTCCTACCGAAATGAAGACATCGGCCAGGTTGAAGATCGCGAAAGACCAGACCGGGGTGTGGAACAGGATGTAGTCGATGACATGTCCGTAGACGGTGCGATCGATGACATTGCCCAGCGCTCCGCCGACGATCAGCGCGAAACCGATGCGGGCGAGCACCTGATTCGGCGGGGTTTTCAGGGCCAGATAAAGCACGAACACAACCACCACCGCGGCAACTGCGATCAAGCCGGTGTCGCTCAAGGACGAAAACATCGAAAAGGCGATGCCGGTGTTGTAGGTGCGGAAAAGCGCCAGGAAGGGCAGGAGATCGATCTTCTCCTGAAAGGGCAGGCCGGTTTCGACCCATTGCTTGATCCACTGGTCGAGCGCGATGGCGACGATGGTCAGCAGGGCGTAAGGCGTCAACGATTTCAGGATCGATCCTCCAGCGTCAGCGCGCCGCGCCGGATTTCGAACAGCATGACGCCGGTCGCGACCGCAAGGTTCAGTGAGTCCGCGCGCCCGGCTTGCGGGATGCGCAGAAGCCTGTCGCAACTGGCGGCGAGATCATCCGGCAAGCCTTGTTGCTCATTGCCCATCAGGAGCAGCACCGGCCGGTTCGAAAAATCGACCGAGCGATAGTCGACAGCACCCTTGAGATGCGTGCCGACCACAAGGCCCGGGAAGCCCTTGCGCCAGGACAGGAAGGCGTCTGGTGTTGCTTTGGCGACCGGCACTGCGAAGACCGACCCCATGGTGGCTCGCACGGTTTCCAGCGAGAACGGATCGGTGGTGTCGCCGATCAGGATCACGCCCTTGGCGCCGACGGCGTCGACGGTGCGCAGCACCGTGCCGAGGTTGCCGGGATCGCGCACGCGGTCGAGCGCGACCCACACATCGCCATTTTTCGGGCGGACGTCCTTCAGCGTCATGTATTTCTGCGAGAAGACACCCACCACCATCTGCGGATTGTCGCGACGGGTGATGGCGGACAGCACTTTTTCCGAGACCTCGAGCACCATGCCGCCTGCAGCCACCGTGCGGGCGGCGACCTTTTCGACGGCCTGGTTGCCACGCCCCGCCTTGGCGAAGACCAGCGTCTTGATCTGCCAGCCGAGGTCGAGCGCGTCGATGATCAGCTTCAGGCCTTCGGCCATGAAGGCATTCTGGCTGTCGCGGAATTTCTTCAGCGCCAGCGCCTTGATGTCTTTCACCAGGGGGTTGGCCAGGCTGGTGACTTCCTTGACCTGTCCCACCACGCGGCGGTTCTCATATTCCGTCATTTCGGACTCTTTTGTTTCCGCATGATCTTGCCCGAAAACCGGCTTCCATTTTGCGGGATCATGCGGAGACCCAACGCGAGAAAAGGGAGGTGGACAGCGCCCGTCCAGCCGACTGTTCGCGGATGATCAGTTCACCGGATTCCACGCGTCCGCCCATGCCGGCAAAGGTATCGCGCATCAGGGCATGGGTGGCGAAGAAGGAGGAGCGGATCGAGTAGGCGGTCAAGACCACAGCCAACGGCTTCGGTGTGAGGATAGAGCGGCAGATATCGGTGAGCGCCGGCAGGTTTTCGAACAGTTGCCAGACTTCCCCCTTCGGTCCGCGACCGTAGGCCGGCGGGTCGAACAGGATGATGTCGTAGCGGCTGCCACGGCGCTCTTCGCGCTCGGCGAACTTCATTGCATCCTCGACGATCCAGCGGATCGGCTTGTTGCCGAGGCCGGCCATCTCCTGGTTCTCGCGCGCCCAGCCGATGGCTTTCTTCGAGGCATCGACATGGGTGACCTCGGCGCCGGCGCGCGCCGCCACCAGTGAGGCGAGGCCGGTGTAGCCGAACAGGTTCAGAACCTTGACCGGGCGCCTGGTGCTCTCGATCAGGCCAGCCATGTGGTCCCAGTGAGAGGCCTGCTCGGGAAAGACGCCGACATGGCGGAAAGACGTGAAGCGGCCAAGATAGTCGATGCCGTCATGTTTCATCGGCCAGGTTTCGCCAAGCGGCTGGCGCGGGAAACGCCAGCGGCCCATGCCTTCCTCGTCGGTATCGCCGGTGAAGACGGCGTCGACGCGGTCCCAATCCTTGGCCGGCAGTGCCGGTTGCCAGATCGCCTGGCCTTCCGGACGCACGATGCGATAGGGGCCGTATTGTTCGAGCTTCTGACCATTGCCGCTGTCGAGCAGCGCATAGTCGGCATTGGGCGCGACTTCGAGGATCAACGGCAGCTTTTCAGCCGGGAGAACGCCCTCGCGGCGGGCCAGCACACGCTGCCCGGTTTCGCCCTTCGTTTCGGGATGGACTTCGTTTCGTTGTTCGACCGTCCGTGGTGCCGGGTTTTCCTGGCGCTCGGGTTTCGGCGTGGAGCGAAGTGCCTGCTTCTGCCCCTGCTGCCGCTCGGGCTTGCGTTCCGGACGCTTGTCGCGGCGGTCGTCCTGCGCGCGCGGCGGATGGGTGCCGCTGTCTCGGCCGCCCGATTTGTCCCTGCGTTTGTCGCGCGTGAATTTCAAGAAGGACGCTCCGCGTTTCGCGCTGCTTTTGGCATAGGGGCCGGAACCGCGCAACATGAAGGGCCTCTGACGCGATCGCGGCGAGAAGACTTCAAGCGGAAAGCTGACAATTCGAAGGCACGGGAACGGCCTGCGCTGTATAAGGTCACAATGTCGCGCTCCGAACGCCTGCTCGATCTCGTCCAGACCTTGCGTCGCCACCGCTTGCCGGTGAGCGGGCAGACCTTGGCCGGGGAACTTGGCGTGTCGATCCGCACGCTTTATCGCGACATCGCCACTTTGCAAGGGCAAGGTGCGCCGATCGAGGGCGAGGCCGGGCTGGGTTATGTGCTGCGGCCAGGCTTCATGCTGCCGCCGTTGATGTTCACCGACGAGGAGATCGAGGCGATCGTGCTCGGTTCGCGCTGGGTGGCCAAGCAGCCGGACAACCGGCTGTCCAAAGCGGCCGCCGATGCGCTAGCCAAGATCGCCGCCGTCCTGCCTGAAGATCTGCGCGAGGATCTCGATGCGTCAACGCTCCTGGTCGGTCCGCATTCGGGGGCAAGCGAGGGCATCGATCTGGCGGCCGTGCGCCAGGCGATCCGCGACGAGCGGAAACTTGCCATTACCTACAGCGATGCCGGTGGCGCCGGCAGCGAGCGCATCGTGTGGCCGTTTGCACTTGGCTTTTTCGACAAGGTGCGGGTGATGGTGGCCTGGTGCGAGATGCGTCAGGATTTCCGCCATTTCCGTACCGACCGGATCGCGAGGCTGGATGCCACGGGCCTGCGCTACCCCCGGCGACGGCAGTCCCTGCTCAAGCAATGGCGAGCGACATTGGAGAATGCACCCCAGCGCTGATTGCTACTGCCAGAATCTGACAGTGGACGCACCTATGTTCTCTCCATCGCAACACGGAGAGCAAGCATGCAAAGCCCCAACTTCACTATCCTCTTTGTCGACCAGCCGCAGGCGAGCGGTGCCTTCTACCAGGCCCTGGTCGGCCGTGAGCCCGTTGAATCGTCGCCGACCTTCGTGCTGTTCGTGCTGGACAATGGCTTCAAACTGGGCCTCTGGTCGCGCCACACGGCTGAACCAGCTGTCAGGGTCGCGGGCGGAGGCTCCGAGATCGTCTTCCAGTGCGAAACGCCTGAAGCCGTAGATGCAACGCACGCCAACTGGGTGGGCCGTGGCCTTTCCATCCTGCAGCAGCCAACCGAAATGGATTTCGGCCGCACCTTCGTGGCCCTGGATCCCGACCAGCACAGGCTGCGCGTCTATTGGCCGAACATCGCGCAAGACGCTCGGTCATGACGCGATACTGGCTCGCCGTAGCCTGTGCCGCGCATGTCAGGCGTGGCCGCGCCGAAGGCTTCATGCAGGTGAACCATGGCAAGGCCGCACCTTTGCGTCGTATCAATCCCGGGGACGGGGTCGTCTATTACTCACCAAGCACGACAATCGGCGAAAAGGACGGCCTGCGCTCCTTCACCGCCATCGGCCGGGTGCGCGACGGTGAACCCTATCAAGGCGTCATGGCCAGCGGGTTCCAGCCGTTCCGGCGCGATGTCGCGTGGGAACAGTCGCACGAGATGTCGATCATGCCGCTGCTCGACAGGTTGGAATTGACCGCCGGAAAGTCCAATTGGGGCTATCCGCTGCGGTTCGGGCTGATCGAGTTGACCGAGCATGATTTTCAACTGATCGCCGGGGCAATGGGAGTTCCGGCGATCAGTGATCAAAGGTAGCTCGTGAGCGGAGCGGATCACTCGACCAGGATGCGCGCTTCGCGAGCGGCTTCGACGAAGGCTTCTCTTGCCGTGTCACCGGCGGCGTTGCCGTTGATGACGGCCTGCGAGGCACGCTTGGCATCGAGATGTTTGCGCGTGCCCGCATCCGGCCAATGATTGGTAAGCAGGTCGATCGCCTGCCTTGCGTTTGAAACATGACGAATATCACCCAGTATGCCGGTGGCTACGGGCACGACTTTCGAAAACCAGCCTTCGTTCATGGCTTTGGTCCTTGGCTGTTACTGCCCGCAACAAACGCAGAACTCGACAGCCGGTTTCCCGAAAACGAAGACGATAACCGAAGCGTGAATGTCGGTCAGGATTTCAAGGCTTTGTAGACGGCGATGCCAGCTGCGAGGTCTTCCAGTGCCGCGCCGACCGACTTGAACAACGTGATATCCTGCGCGTTTTCACGACCTTTCTTATGGCCACGCGCCAATTCGTGCAGGTCGGCGATGATGGCATCGGGTTTGAGCACGCCGGAGGCGAGCGGCTGGACGATGTCTCCAGCCTCCTTGGTGGCACCCGCACGCGTGTCGACATAGACGCGGGCGCGCGCGATCGCCGCGTCGTCGGCTTCGCGCATGGTCGGCGTGAAGCCGCCGACGAGGTCTATATGGACACCCGGCTTGACGTTAGCGCCCCTGACCAGCGGTTCGTTGGAAATGGTGGCGGAAGAAACGATGTCGGCCCTGGCAAGCTCTGTATCGAGATCGATCGCTGCTTCCGCCGGCAAGCCCTCCGCGCGGAGACCGGCAGCGACTTTTTCGGCATTGGCCGGCGTGCGGTTCCAGATGCGGATCGACGTGATCGGCCTTACCGCCGAATGTGCCTTGGCCAGGAATGGCGACAACGCACCGGCACCGATCACCAGAAGCCGCGACGCATCCTCGCGCGCGAGGTAGGAGGCGGCGAGCGCCGAAGCGCAGGCGGTGCGCCATTGGGTGAGCCGCTGGCCGTCGATCAACGCCTGCGGTTCGCCGGTCTTGCCGTCGAGAAGCAGATAGAGCCCCATTACCGCAGGTTTGGCGATGGCATTGTTATCGGGTGAAACCGTGACGATCTTGACGCCGATATGGCCATCCTTGGAAGTGCCCGTGGCATTGAAGTCGGTCCAGGCCGGCATCAGCAGCAGCGTGGAAGCAGCACCGTCAGGCCGTTCGACCGTGTGGTGGTGGCGCACCGGCTGCACGGCGCCGTCATGGAAAGCGGTGCGGAGCGTCTCGACCAGACCGGAGAACGTCAGCGCGCGATCGACCTCGGCGGCCGAAATGGTCAGCATGGAAGGGTCTCCCGTTCGATCTTATTGATTTTGTCGCACGATCTTTTCCGAAAAGCCTGCAACTTTTCGGATCGCGCTCGATGAAGCGCCGATCAACTGGTCGGTTTGGGCAGAGCCGGCCCCTGGCCGGCGGAAGGCGCGCGCGCGATCGCCTGGCGCAGGTTCTCTGCTTCGACCCCGCGCTGGCGCGCGAGCTTGCGATAGCGGCCCTGGCGCATCCAGGTGGCGAAGGAGCCGACGAGGATGCCCACGGCCAATGCCAGGAACAGCATGACGAACAGCGGCAGAGTGAGCGTCAGCGCCGGATTGCCCGGGTTGAACGGGTCAAGCGTGAAGGCAACCAGCTCGCGGTTCGCCACAGCCAGCGCGATCAGCACAATGGCCAGCGGGACAAAGATGACGATGACAGCGAAGCGGTTGACCATGGCGTCTCCAGTCGGAAGGCTGGTTGCGGCCATCCGACTGGAGGCCGGAGTGGCGCTCAGGCGATTTGAAATCGCCTTACTTGTCGCCGTTCAGCCTTTCACGCAATTCCTTGCCGGTCTTGAAGAACGGCACCCATTTTTCCTCGACCTCGACCGATTCTCCGGTGCGCGGGTTGCGACCGGTGCGAGCGGGGCGATTCTTGACCGAGAAAGCGCCGAAGCCACGAAGCTCCACGCGGTTGCCTTCCGCGAGCGCGTCGGTGATTTCGTCGAAGACCGCGCCGACGATGTTTTCGACATCGCGCAGGAACAGATGCGGATTGCGGGTGGCGATGATTTGGACGAGTTCGGACTTGATCATGCGGACGGTCCCCGTAAAGGCGCGGCGGCCAATTTTATGCGGATGATTTTATTCGCTTTTTGACTTATGCCCCACGCCAGATCAAGGGTGCCAGACCGAGACGAGACCGTCAAGGAACAAGCGGTCGGCGCCGATCTGGCGTAGTACCTCTTCGCTCTCCACCGGCAGGCCAAGTGCGCGGCCGATCTGGCGGACCATCGCGTTGGGAAGAAAGAGGCTGCTGCGCTCCGTGCTTTTCCACTCCACGACCTTCAATTTTTCGTCGACGCCCTTGGTGCCGAGCCACTTCACGGCTTCCTGTTCGCCACCCAACGCGTCGATCAGCTTGTTGGCGACAGCCTGGCGGCCGGTAAAGATCGAGCCGTCAGCCAGCGCCAGCGCTTGCGGCCTCGGCAGCTTGCGCCGCTCGGCGACGATGTCGACGAACCAGTCATAGCTGTCCATGATCAGCTTGCGCACCATGGCGCGGGCTTCCTCGGTGGTCGGCGCAAAAGGCGAGGGCGATGCCTTGAGCGGCGACGATTTCACCTCCTCGAGCTTGACGCCGATCTTGTCCATCAAACCGGTCACGTCAGGATACTGGATCAGCACGCCGATCGAGCCGACGATCGAGGTCTGGTGCGCGACAATGTAATCCGACGCACTGGCGATCATGTAGCCGGCGGATGCCGCCAGCGTGCCGACTTCGGTCACGACCGGCTTTTCGGCGGCAAGCTTGCGTACGGCATCGTAGATGGTCTCGCCGCCCACGGTGGTGCCGCCCGGCGAATTGACCAGCAGGATCACGCCTTTGACATGCGATGCCTTGCGCACCGCCTCGATGCGGCGGATCAGTTCATCGTCCTGAGTGATGGTGCCTTCGATCTTGATCTTGGCGATGTGATCGACGCCGGTGCTCTCGCCACCGCGATAATACCAGGCAGACAGCATGGCCAGCCCGATCAGCAGCACGGCGATGGCGGCGATGCGCCAGAAGGTCAGCTTGCGCCGCAGGCGGCGTCGGTCGATCAGGTCGTCGGCTCTCAGGGTCATGTCAGCCTCAGTTTCTGGGCACGCAAGCAGACGCTTTTAATGCAACCGCCAATTCAGGGCTACCGCTTTCAGGCCCGTGCGCCGTGCGGCATCGTTGCCGCAAGCATTCGGGATCTGCGGATGAACTCTTCATTAGCGATCTGGCAATACTGGGCAGCGTGATAGTCGAAATGTAGGCATGGCGGTGAAAAAGGCGTCATGCTAGTCTTGACCGACCCCCTGGCGGTTTTCTCCGCTGCAGGGGTAAGTCATATTTTTGCGATTTTTCTTCGCATGCGCTTGCTTGGGCGCAAACCGGCACCAAATAAGGCGCGGGTTCGGCGGGCAAAAGGACCAGAAGGTTTACATGTTGGCACGAACGACCGACCCGGAAGGCAAGGACGAGGTTATTGTCGCGCCGAAACGCGGCGAGCTCCCGTCCGAACGCGCGGTCGCCTTCGACAGCGCGCAGCGCCATTCGCGCCGCGTTCGTATCCTCAAGCTCGCCTTGCCGGTCATCGCTGGCATCATCGCGATCGCCTTTCCGGTCTATTCCTATCTGAAAACCCCGCCGGCAGCCCCGGTTCAAGCGGATGGCAGCGCGTTCTCCAATGGCAAGCTGGTGATGGCCAACCCCAAGCTCGAGGGTTTCACCAAGCAGAACCTGCCTTATTCGATGAAGGCGCTGCGGGCGATCCAGGATGTAGCCAAGGAAAGCATCATCGGCCTTGAAGGCATCGATGCCAAGCTCCCGCTCGACAAGGATACGTCGGCGGTGGTCGGCGCAGCCAGGGGTGTCTACAACCGCGACGCCAACACGCTGGAGTTGGCCAACGACATCACCATGACCACCACCAGTGGAATGGTGGTGAAGATGAAATCGGCCTTCCTTGATATGGCGAAAGGCAATATGAAGACGAACGACCCGGTCGACATCGTCACGCGCGGCTCGCATATCCAATCCGACTCCATGTCGGTGGAAGACAGCGGCAAGGTGCTGGTTTTCGAAAAGCGGGTTCGAGTCAACCTGGAGCCTGGCGTTTTGAAGACGACCAGCGACAAGAGCGGAGAGCCGAATGCGGCCCAATAACATGAAGTGGCTTGCTGCTGCGGCATTTCTGGCAGCTGCATCCGTGCCAGCCTTCGCGCAGTCGGCCCAGACCAACATGTCCGGCCTGAAGCTTTCCGGCGACAAGCCGATTCAGATCGAGAGCGACAAGCTGGAAGTGAGGCAGGAACAGAACCTCGCCATCTTCACGGGCAATGTCAGCGTGGTGCAAGGTCCGACCCTGCTGAAGGCCGGAGTCCTCAAAGTGTATTATCTGAAGGATGCCGCCGCGGGCAAGGACGGCTCGAAGAGTGCGGCCATGGCTGGTCCCGCGCTTGGCGGCTCCACCAATATCGACCATCTCGAAGTCGACGGGACTGTTTATCTCAAGTCCGACGACCAGATCGCCACCGGCGAGCGCGGCACTTTTGACATGAAAAGCCAGGTCCTGGTGCTGACCGGTTCCAAGGTTGTGCTGAGCCAGGGCGACAATGTGCTCACCGGCTGCAAGCTGACCGTGCAGATGAAATCCGGCCTTGCCAATGTCGACGGCTGCAGCAAAGGCGGTTCCGGCCGCGTCATGATGCAGATCAACCCGGATTCGACCAAGAAACCCTGACCGAAAGCGCGATGCAGTTGCTGAAACAAACCGACGCCAAGCCGGCCGCGCCTGCCATTGTCGGTGGCGAAAAGGTCAAGCTCAAGGGCACGCTGATGGCCCGCGGCCTGTCCAAGAGCTACAAGGGGCGGCGCGTGGTGAATGGCGTTTCGCTCGGTGTACGCGCCGGTGAAGCCGTCGGACTGCTCGGGCCCAATGGCGCCGGCAAGACCACCTGCTTCTACATGGTGACAGGGCTGGTTCCAGTCGACGAGGGCAAGATCGAGATCGATGGTTTCGATGTCACCTCCATGCCGATGTACCGCCGTGCACGGCTCGGTATCGGCTATCTGCCGCAGGAAGCCTCGATTTTCCGAGGTCTCAATGTCGAACAGAATATCCGCGCCGTTCTTGAGGTGGTGGAAAAGAGCCGCAAGACACGTGAGCGCGAACTCGACGCATTGCTGGAGGAATTCCACATCACCCATCTGCGCAAGGCACCCTCCATGGCCTTGTCGGGTGGTGAGCGGCGCCGTCTCGAAATCGCGCGCGCCTTGGCGACCCGTCCGGCCTACATGCTGCTTGACGAGCCTTTCGCAGGCATCGATCCGATCGCCGTGGCCGACATCCAGCAATTGGTCCGCCATCTGACGGCTCGTGGCATCGGCGTCCTGATCACCGACCACAATGTGCGCGAGACGCTGGGCCTGATCGATCGTGCCTATATCATCCACGCCGGTGAAGTGCTCACGCATGGCCGCGCAGAAGAGATCGTCGCCAATCCGGACGTGCGGCGGCTCTACCTCGGCGAGGCCTTCACCCTTTAACTCCGGCACCGGGCGCGTACCTGGCAAGCTCCGGATTTGCATGCGGTTTTCACGACCCGCCTAACCTCACGGCCATCCGGCGTGCTAAGGTTCGTTGCTTGACAAGCAAAAGCCGGGCCATTTGATTGCATTGCTGCCGACGGCTCCACCGAATAGGGATTTCGCATCCAGAACATGGCGCTTGCTGCCAAACTACAGCTGAGACAATCGCAGTCGCTGGTGATGACGCCGCAGCTGATGCAGTCGATCCGACTGTTGCAGCTTACCCATGTCGAGCTTGATCGTTTCATCGACGAGGAAATCGAACGCAATCCCCTGCTGGAGCGCGCTGATCCGCAGCCGGATATCCCGGTGGAACCAGCGCAGCAGAGCGAAGGTGAGCGGAAGCCCACGGATGCCGACGAATGGTTCGAGGCGGAGACGGCCTGGAGTTCCGAGGCGATATCGGAAAAGCTCGATTCGTCGCTCGAAAATATCTTTCCGGATGATCCAGGTGTCAGTGAACGGGTCGGGCCCGACCTTTCACAGCAATGGAAGTCGGCGCCCGGCGGTGGCTCCGGCGCTTCCGAGGGTTTCGACATGGAGGACGTGGCTGCCGCCGCCGTTACCCTGCGCGAGCATGTCGGCGAGCAGATTGCCTTTACCTTCCTCGATGCGGGTGACCGGCTGATCGCCGCTGAACTTGCGGATGGACTGGACGAGGCTGGTTACCTGCATGCCGAGATGGGTGAAATCGCTGGACGTCTTGGGACGGATGCGGTTTCAGTCGAACGTGTTCTTGCCGCCTGCCGCGGCTTTGAACCATCCGGCCTGTTCGCACGCGATCTGGCCGAATGCCTGTCGCTGCAGCTCGTCGCACGTGACCGCTTCGATCCGGCAATGGAGGCACTTGTCGCCAATCTGGAACTGCTCGCAAGGCGGGATTTCCAGACGTTGAAGCGCCTGTGCGGCGTTGACGAGGAAGATCTCCTCGACATGCTGACGGAGATCCGGGCACTGGACCCAAGACCGGGCCTCGCTTTTTCCGGCGGTGCCAGCGATGCCATCGTCGCGGATGTCGAGGTGCGCCCGGCCGCCGATGGAAGCTGGGCGGTGGAACTCAACGCCGATGCGCTTCCGCGCGTCCTGGTCGATCAGGTCTATTTCTCCCGGGTGTTCAGCCAGACCAGGGTGCAGGCAGAGAAGGATTTTCTGTCCGAATGCCTGCAGAACGCCAACTGGCTGACCCGCAGCCTGGATCAGCGTGCGAAGACCATCCTCAAGGTGGCTTCCGAGATCGTGCGGCAGCAGGATGCATTTCTCGTCCATGGCGTGCGCCATCTGCGGCCGCTCAACCTGAAGACGGTGGCGGACGCCATCGGCATGCATGAATCGACCGTCAGCAGGGTGACGGCCAACAAGTACATGCTGACGCCGCGCGGTGTGTTCGAGTTGCGTTATTTCTTCACCGCATCGATCGCCGCTGCCGATGGCGGCGCCGCCCATTCCTCGGAAGCGGTGCGGGATCGTATCCGGCAGCTCATCGATGAGGAGAAGGCGGAAGACGTGCTCTCCGACGATACGATCGTCGACCTGCTCAAGGCCGACGGGGTCGATGTCGCGCGCCGGACGGTTGCCAAGTATCGGGAAGCAATGAACATTCCGTCTTCGGTGCAGCGGCGACGTGAAAAGCGAGCGCTCGCGGGCGTCGGTCGTTGAGAAGCCGCGGATTTCCACAGTTTTTCGTTTCGTTGACAAGCGCCGGGGAGTTGGCTAGAAGCCCGCCCGCATGAGACGGGCTACGGCCCGGAGGTGGTCGGTCCGTCGTGAAGTTGACCTGGGGGCGGTCAAGGTACGGTCCAATGGCCAGCGACAAGGTTCGGTTACAAAATCGGGCGCGGACGGTGCCGCGAAGCTTGTCTGCGCGGACCACAGGTATAAACTCCAGACAGTGTGAAGCCTGAGCAGGAAAGGTCAATTTTCAATGACGCTGCGCATTTCGGGGAAACACATGGACATCGGCGATGCGTTTCGTACGCGCATCACCGATCGGATCGGCGAAGCCATCGGGAAATATTTCGATCGCGGCTTTGCCGGACATGTGACGGTGGTGAAATCCGGTTCGCGTTACACCGCTGATTGCATGATCCGTCTGGATTCGGGCACCGCGTTGCAGGCAACTGGCGATGCCCAGGAGCCGACCGCGGCCTTCGAGGCTGCAGCGGACCGGCTGGAGACCCGCCTGCGCCGCTACAAGCGCCGCCTGAAATCGCATGCCTCGGGTGCCGGCAATGGCGCAGCCACGGATATTGCCTATACGGTGATGGCTCCGCTCGCAGATGACGACGAGGAAATCCCGGAAAATTACGCGCCCGCCATCGTCGCGGAATCGACCCTGGTCCTCAAGACCATGTCGGTCGCCTCAGCGGTGATCGAGCTGGATACCAAGGACACTCCTGTCTTCGTTTTCCGCAACGCCGGAAACGATCACCTCAACATCGTCTACCGCCGGCCGGACGGAAATATTGGCTGGATCGACCCTTCGACAACAAAGGTCGCACAGGGATAACGACCCTTGGCTGTGCTTCGGCACGGTCGAGGGTGGTGGGCGAACAAGGGATTTTTCAGATGGATCTGAGTGATCTGATCGACGTTTCGGCGATCATGCCGGCGTTGAAGGCGAACTCGAAAAAGCAGCTCCTGCAGTTGCTCGCCGAGCGCGCCGCCACGATCTCCGGCATTCCGGAGCGCGAGGTTTTCGACATCATCCTGCAGCGTGAGCGGCTGGGCTCCACCGGCGTCGGCAACGGAATCGCCATTCCGCACGGCAAGCTGCCGGGGGTAAAGCGCCATCGCCGGCGTGTTCGCCCGCCTGGAGACGCCCGTCGATTTTGAATCGCTCGATGACCAGCCTGTCGACCTGGTGTTTCTTCTGCTGGCGCCTGAAGGTGCCGGGGCAGATCATCTCAAGGCGCTGTCGCGCATCGCGCGGCTGCTGCGCGATGCCGACACGGTGGCCAAGATCCGCGGTACGCGCGACGCCAATGCCATCCTGGCGCTGCTTTCGCAGGCACCGGCTTCGCACGCAGCCTGATATCTCGGAAAATTAAAGCTTCCAGAGCAATTCCGGGAAAAGTGTGTAACGGTTTTCCGTCCGGAATTGCGAAAAACAAATACTGAGAGCGATTCCGCGTTTCCGTGAAGAACGGAAACGCTCTAAGGGCGGCGCGTGCCGCCCGTTTTCATTCCAGACAGGTGACTACCGTCCTTTATGCGGCGCATGATCCTTTCCGAAAATCGAGCCCGATTTTCGGGGTCATGCGTCAGTGGATGGCGACGGTCGTCAGGTCGTTCTCCATCGCGCCGGCAAGGGCACGGTCGCGAGCATCCGACAACAGGATCGGCTGGCCGTTTGCGGCAAACAGCGCCCACAGTTCCATGCCAGGCTGGATTTCCTCGAGACCGGGGAAGCGGCCGCGCAGGTCATCGCTCGACACTTTTCTGAGATAGGCGACCGAGCCTTCGCCAAGGTGGGCGAGTTCGCTGTTGGTCATGGTCAGTCTTTCGATAGTTCTGGGCATTTTAAGCCTCCTTTCAGCGAGGCGCCTGTCCAGGGCCGCCACGCGTAAGAGCCATCGGCAAAGTCAGTCTTTCACCGATATGTTTATTTTTCGTACCAGCCTCTCGGCTTCCGGCCGGTCGAGGTCGATCGACAGGAGGCCGTTCTTCAACTCTGCCGCCAACACCCGCATCCCGTCGGCCAGCACGAAACAACGCTGGAACTGGCGGGCCGCGATACCGCGGTGAAGGTATTCGCGCTCCGTGTCGTCGCTCTGACGTCCACGCACCACCAGCTGATTCTCTTCGGTGGTCACGTCCAGATCGTCTTCCGCGAAGCCGGCAACCGCCAACGTGATGCGCAGCCTTTCGGCATCGCCTTCGCTGCCGCGCAGCCGTTCGATGTTGTAGGGTGGATAGCTGTCGCCGGATTTCGCCAGGCGTTCCAGCGTCTTTTCCATTGCATCGAAGCCCAAAAGAAGCGGACTGGAAAAGGGCGTCATTCGACTCATCGTACCGTTGTCCTCCAAGAGCGACATGTACCGGTGAAAACCCGACTGGCATTTTCCCGGTCTTCATTGATATGGTCCGCCGCGCGGGCGAGTTCAAGCCATCAAAGGCCCCGCCAACCAAGGACACAAAATGCCGGATAAACGCAAGATCATCATCGACACCGACCCTGGCCAGGACGATGCCGTGGCCATATTGCTCGCACTGGCGAGCCCTGAACTGGATGTGGTCGGTATCACTGCTGTCGCCGGCAACGTGCCGCTGCGGCTGACTGAAAAGAATGCCCTCAAGATCTGTGAGTTGGCCGGCCGCCGCGACGTCATGGTGTTCTCCGGCGCCATCCGGCCATTGGTCCGGCAACTGGTCACGGCCGAGCACGTGCACGGCAAGACCGGCCTTGACGGCCCCGATCTGCCGGAACCGACGATGAAACTGCAGGAGCAGCATGCAGTCGATTTCATCGTGGAAACGTTGATGCGCGAGGAGCCCGGTACGATAACGCTTTGCCCGCTCGGACCGCTCACCAATATCGCGCTCGCTTTGGTACGCGAACCGAAGATCGCGCCGCGGATCAAGGAAATCGTGCTGATGGGCGGCGGTTTCTTCGAAGGCGGCAATGTCACGCCGGCAGCCGAATTCAACATCTATGTCGACCCCCATGCGGCGGACGTGGTGTTCCGCTCCGGTGTGCCGATCGTGGTCATGCCGCTCGATGTCACCCACAAGGCACTGACGACCGCCAAGCGGGTCGAGGCGTTCCGCAGGATGGGTTCGAAAGTCGGCGACGCAACCGCCTCGCTGCTCGATTTCTTCGAGCGTTTCGATGAGGAGAAATACGGCACCGATGGTGGACCGCTGCACGACCCCTGCGTCATCGCCTACCTGCTGAAGCCGGAACTGTTCAAGGGCCGTCATTGCAATGTGAGCGTCGAAACGGCCTCGGATCTGACTATGGGCATGACCGTGGTCGACTGGTGGGGCGTTACCGACCGGCCGAAGAACGCCACCGTCATGCGTGATATCGATTCAGACGGCTTCTTCGGGCTGCTGACGGAAAGACTGGGACAACTGAACTGAGATTGCGCCAGAGCGTTTCCGTTTTTCACGGGAACGCTTTCCCTGTTTTACGCAGCTCCGAACGGAAAACCGTTGCGCACTTTTGCTGGAATTGCCCTAGCGGGTCGAGCCGGCCACCCTGTAGCTGACGGTTCCATCCGCATGCATGCTGCGCTCCAGCAATATTTCTGATCCGCGCGGATGCGGTCTCGACACGTGATCGTTCACGAAAGCGGTCGTGCCGTCAGAGGCCAAGGCGACCATATACCTATAGCCTTCTCCCACGAGGCTGCCCGCCGCTGGCTGGGGGATTTGCGCGATGGATTTCACGGTTGCGCTCACGGTCGATCTGCTGACGATCGGGCTCGCTGAAGACGATAGCCACAACGGAAACAGGGCTATCAGCAAAATCAACAAGGCTGCAGCCAACAGCCGCCCGCTCGTAAGCAAGGGCTTAAGCCCGTGTGGCCCAGCGAGTGGCATGATGCGGAAACCTATTTTGCTCTCGAGAATGCCAGCCACAGACCGCCGCCGACCAGGAAACCGCCGCTGATCTTCGACAGCAGGCGGATGCGATGTGCCGAGAGCAGGCGCCCCGCACGACCGGCCGCGAGCGCGTAACAACTGTCGGAAACGGCAGCGAAGGCGAGGGCGGTCAGGCCCATTACGGTCATCTGCAGTGAAAAATTGCCGCTCGGGTCGATGAATTGCGGGAAGAACGCGCCAAAGAACACCAGTGTCTTCGGATTGCTGACAGCGACCAGAACGCCCTGCAGAACGAAGCCGCCGCGCGGCTTCCTGACCGATCCATCCGGGTTCAGGCTACCCTTGTTGCGGAACATCTGGATGCCCATCCAGATAAGGTAGGCGGCGCCGATGAGACGAACCCATTCGAACCAGTGCCCCATGCCGGCGATCAGCGAGGTCAGGCCGATGGCGACGACGCCGATCGTCATGGCGAGGCCGATCTGCGTGCCCACGACATTGCCGAGACCGGCGCGGGTGCCATGGCGGATCGAGTTGGCGATGATCAGCGTCACCGTCGGTCCCGGCACCAGGACGATGACGATGCAGGCCACGACATAAGCGGCATAAAGCGAAGGCGACATGGACGATCTCCCAATTCGATGCCGGCCTGAGCCGGCTTCGAGATCAATGCACGCTGCCTTTGGAGGTGCAAGGGGAGGGCAAGCGAGTTGTTGAGGCCCCAGTCATCGGTCGGAAGAAGGCCTGCGGAGCTTCAAGCCTTCTTTGATGTCTTCCCTGCCGTGTTCACCGCCACGGCGGCGTGGATGAGCGCCTTGAAGGCTTCTTCGTCGACTACGTCCCCTTCGTGAAAATCGATGGCGCGCCTTGTGTTGCCGTCGAGACTGGAATTGAACAGGCCGGAAGGGTCTTCCACCGAGGCGCCTTTGGCAAAGGTCAGCTTCACGGCTGCCTTGTAGGTCTCGCCGGTACAGATCATGCCGTCATGTTCCCAGACCGGAACGCCCAGCATGGAGTTGGACGGCTTGCGCCACTTGACCTCTTCGACAACATCGGGATCGGCTTGCCTGATCAGCGCGCGCAGCCGGGCGAGCGTCTCGCCGCGCCAGTCACCCAGCGCCTTGATGGTCTGGTCGATAAGTTCGGAAGGCGGAGTGTCTTCGTGAGCGGTCGAGTTCTTTGTCATGATGTCTACCCTTGGACCGGCCGAATTTCGACGCCGCCATATTGCGCGCCGGGCACACGCTTGGCGAATGAGGTCGCGGCAACCATATCCGCGACCTCTATGAGAAAGAAGCCGGCAATCCGGTCGCCGGACGCCTGGTAGGATCCTTCCGTAACGAGCGCGTGGCCATCCTGCGAGCGGACGGTCGCGACGCCGGCGGGCCATGTGGCCGTTCCGCGCAAGGCGCCGCTTTTGGCCAGGAACGTGTTGAATTCGCCGTAGTCGCGCCCGATGGCCTGCTGTTCGTCGGCGGTTGCAGCCGCGATCTTAGCGTCGTCCTGATAAATCAGCACCAGAAAGAGCATTGTGCCTCCTCGATCCCATCGTCTTTTTCAGTGGGGATTGGGTGCGCTGGCCTGGGGCTGCGCACCGGTTACATCTTCTCGCCCGGCAGCCGGCTGGCCTGCCTGACCCAATCGGCAAATTGTGCTTCGTCGAGCCTGTCTTCGTAGACGTCGTAGTAGCGCACCTCCTTCTGTTTGGAGGCGCCCGGCGGGACGGGATTCAACGACGCGCCGCGAAAGAAGGACACCTTCACGTATTTGGTGAAGAGGTGAATGCCGAGGAACCAGCCCATGCCTTCGTCGGCGACGCCGTAGAGCGGCGAGTTCCATTTCACGGCCTTGCGCAGACCGGGAACAGTGTTCTCGATGATGACGTCGAGGCGACGGGTGACATCGCCCTTCCAGCCGGGTGATGCGGCTATGTATGCCTGCACTGGCGCGTCGCCGTATCCCTTGGCGATCTGAGGGTTGCCACCCGAAAGCAGGACCGGCTTGTCCGGATCGACCTTGGTGGTTTGCTTGATGCTCTTTGCTGGTTTTGGAGCTTTTCCATCCGGCATGGCTGTCGATCCTATCCGCTGGTCGGTTGGCCGTCGCGGCCCTTGGCGATGTAAGGCAGGACGAACATGTAGAGCCCGCTGAACAGCAGCAGGAAGAGCGGAAGCAGTGGAGAATAAACGATCCATGCGGGAGGCTGTCCCATCGCCATGGCGATGAAATTGGCGGCGACGGTGGCGGTGAAGATGATCGACAGCCAGCGATGGGACTGTCGAATCCATTTGTTCCAGATCATGGTTCCCTTCTTTCCAAAGTTGGGTGACGTACCTGCCTGAGCAGCTAGAGCGTTTCCGTTTTTCACGGAAACGCGGAAACGCTCTAAGTTTTTGTTTTCGTCGCATTTTTGTAACGCCAAGTGATTCCACTTGGCTACAAAATGCTCTAGTCGCTCTTCACCAGCAGCTGTTCGAGATTTGTGAAGAACTGCTGCCAGCCGGCCTTGGCGCCGCCGAAGGCCTGCTTCTGGTCTGGCCGGAAGCCGGCCTGCTCCATGCGCAGATGCGTTCCCCTCTCCGTTGCAGTCAGTGTGAAGGTGACCACGCTTTTCATGCCGTAGGCAGGGTCGTCATGGGCGAAGTCCCAGCGGTAGGACAGGGTCTTGTGCGGTTCGATGGCCAGCACTTCGCAGTCCAGCACGCCGCCCCATTCGCCACGCAGGTTGAAGCGGTGGCCGACAACGGGCTTGAAGTCGTTCTTCATCAGCCACTCCTCGATCAGATGCGGCTGCGTCAGCGCGCGCCACAGTTTTTCCGGCGGGAACGGGATCTCCCGTTCAACGACGACGGTGCGTGTTTCGCTCATTGATCCATCCTTTTCAGCAGGTCTTCGAGGTCGTCGAAACGACTTTCCCAGAAGCCGGCCATCTCCTTTGTCCAGTCGACCAGCGGGGCCAGCGCACCAAGCTGCACGCTGTAATGTGTCTGGCGGCCTTCATGGCGGTCGCGCACCAGGCCTGCCTGTTTCAGCACGCCCAGATGTTTCGAGACGGCGGGTTGAGAGACACCGGCATGCGTTGTCAGGGCGCCGACCGTCTGCTCTCCGCCGCGACACAATCGCTCGAAGATAGCCCGACGTGTCGGGTCGGAAAGCGTTTTGAACAACAGGTCGTGCGCATCCGTCATCGAAATCAATAACCCGCTGGCTATGGATTGACATATAGCTGGCGAGTTATGGATTAGTCAAGCGCGAATCTTGGAGATCGAGAAACGACTAACTCTCGGGAGAAGCGCCGATTTTCCAGGGCAAAACGGCTTCATAGGCAGCAGCGGCACGCAGGACGGCAAGGTCGCCGCGCGGCCGGCCGATCAATTGCATGCCCATCGGCCTGCCCCTGGTGTCGAAGCCTGCCGGCACATTCACGGCTGGACAGCCGCCCAGCGTGGCAAAGGCCGTGACCTGCATCCAGCGATGGTAGCTGTCCATCGCTCGGCCCGCGACCTCGTGCGGCCAGTGCGTCGACACTTCGAACGGAAACACCTGCGCTGTCGGTAGCGCCAGCAGGTCGTAGTGCTCGAACAACGAGAGTAGCGTGCGATGCCAGGTGGTACGCCGCATCGCTGCGGCATGGATTTCGGACGCCGACAGCCGGGACGCGCCTTCCGCTTCCCAGATCGCTTCGGGCTTCAGCAGCGCGCGTTTTGCCGGATCGTCGTGGAGCAGTTTCAGTCCGCAGCCGCTCGAAGACTGGCGCAACGTCACGAAAGCCTGCCACAGGGCTTCGAAATCTGCATCCGGCAGCAGAGGCTCTACCTCGAAACCAATGTCAGAGAGGCGCTGCAGCGCTGCCTTGCAGAGATCGAGGACGCCGTCCTCCATGGGCAGATGGCCGCCGAGATCAGCCAGCCAGCCGATCTTGCCACCGGCTGTCGTGCCGTCGCCGATGCCCTTCAGGAAGGATCCCTGCGGATCATAAGATAGCGGTGCTTGCGGGTGATAACCGGCCTGCACGTCAAGCAGGAGCGCCATGTCACGCACGCTGCGGCCCATCGGTCCTTCAACGCCCATCTGTGCGTGGAAGACCTCGAAACCGGGACCGCCCGGCACAAGTCCTTGCGACGGGCGGAAGCCGAAGACGTTGTTGTAGGCGCCCGGATTGCGGAGCGAACCGCCGAAATCGCTGCCGTCGGCCAGCGGCACGAGGTCGAGCGCCAGGGCGACAGCTGCACCGCCACTGGATCCGCCAGCCGTCCAGGCGGGATCGAAGGCATTGAGGGTTGGCCCGAAGACTGGGTTGTAGGTGTTGGAGCCGAGACCGAACTCCGGCACGTTGGTCTTGCCGATGACGATGGCGCCGGCCTTGCGCATGCGCTCGACGAAATACTCGTCTGCCTCGGGCACGAGATCGGCGAAGATCGGCGAGCCGAACGTGGTCTTGAGGCCTTTCGTCTGGGCGAGATCCTTGATGGCGATGGGCAGGCCGAAGAGGCTGCCGGTCTCGCCACCGGCAGCAAGATGGGCGTCCGCCGCATCCGCCTCGACGAGGAGCTCGGCGCGATCGCGCAACGAGACGATGGCGTTGACCTTGGGATTCAGCGCTTCGATGCGATCGAGGAAGGCAGTCATGACCTTTCGCACAGAGAGCCGTCGTTCGCGGATCGCTGCGGCGAGGTCGACCGCGCTCAGGGTGCAGATAGGACCCGCCGGTGGAACGGCGTGCCGGCTCGCAGGACGAGAATTGCCCATATCAATGGTTGTCCGCGCCGAGTGCGGCTTCGACTTCCGCTGCCAGCGGGATTGCCGGTTGGGCGCCGGGCTTCAGGCAGGCGAGCGAGCCGGCGGCCGCCGCGCGGATCAGAGCCGCCTCCAATGCCAGGCCGGATTCCAGTCCTGCCGCCAGATAGCCGCAGAACGTATCGCCGGCACCGACCGTATCCACCGGAACGATCTTGAGAGCCGGCACTTTCAGGAACTCTTCGCCGGCCGCAGCCAGAACGCCTTCGCCGCCGAGGGTGACGACAATGGTGCGGCCGGTTTTCCTTGCATAGGCGCGCATGCGCTCCGGACGATCCGCTCCCGTCAACCCGAGCGGCTGGCAATAAAGGTCGAATTCGGTCTCGTTGGCCACGACATAGTCGGCCTTGGCGAGCAGCCCGGCGGCTTCGCTGCGAGCGGGTGCGGTGTTGAGCACGGTGATCGCGCCAACCTCTCTTGCCGCTTCGAGTGCCGTTTCCACGGTCTTGAGCGGGATCTCGTGCTGCAGCAGCACGACATCGCCTTTCTTGAGCTGTGCCTTGACGATGTCGCCGGGCAGCACGGCGTCGTTGGCGCCGGCCACCACCGCGATCATGTTCTCGCCATCGCCGCCGACCAGGATATGGGCGGTGCCGGTGGAGCTGTGCGTTCGGGCGACGGCCGACAGGTCGACATCGCCAGCTTCCAAGAGCGCCAGCGCATCGCTGGCGAAGCCATCCTTGCCGACTGCCCCGACCATGCGCACCTTGGCACCGGCACGCGCCGCGGCCAGTGCCTGGTTGGCGCCCTTGCCGCCAGGCGCGGTTGTGAAGGAGCTTCCCGGCACTGTTTCGCCAGGGCCAGGCAGGCGCTCGACCGTGACGATAAGGTCGAGGTTGATGGAACCGATGGTGACGATCAAGGCAGGCCCCTCAGGATTGTTCTGAGCTTGTTTTGGCGCGGACCCTAGCGTTTCTCCTGCTCGAAGGAAACCGATTTGCCGGTAAGCCGGCCATCCTTCCCCTGCGCAATTGTTCGGACATCAAGAGCGATGCAGCCGGCAAGCGGGGCACCTTGCGGATCTGTCGCCGTGCCGGTAAAATAAAATAATAAATTCAATTATTTAAATGATTCCATCAGGAAAATTGAACCATGCGCCTGCGTCATCTTCTGCTGGCCCTCGGCATCGTTTTCATCTGGGGTGTCAATTTTGCCATCATCAAGCTCGGGCTGAGACAGGTCTCGCCGTTGGCGCTGGGCGTGGCGCGATTTGTGCTCGCGGCCTTTCCATGGGTGTTCTTCATTCCGCGTCCAAAGGTGCCGTTGCGTCTGATCGCACTCTATGGCCTTCTGATCTTTGCCATGCAGTTCGGCTTCCTGTTCACCGGCATGAAGCTTGGCATGAGCGCGGGGCTGTCGTCGCTCATCCTGCAGTTGCAGGTGTTCTTCACCATTGGCCTGTCGGTGCTGCTGCTTGGCGAACGGCCGACGATATGGCAACTGGCCGGCGCCTTGCTTGCCTTTGCCGGCGTCGGCGTGGTGGCCTTCAATGTCGGCGGCGATGTCAGCGTGATCGGTCTTGTCCTGCTCGTTGCAGCAGCGGCTTCCTGGGGCGGAGGCAACATCGTTTCAAAACGGATTTCGCAGCTCTCGACGACTCCCAACGTGCTTGGACTGGTGGTGTGGGGCAGCCTTTTCGCACTGCCGGTCCTGCTGGTGGTCGCACTGGTGCTAGATCCCGATCACCTCGTTTCGAGCTTCACCAGCCTCGACTGGGTATCAGTCGGCTCGATTGCCTACATCGTCTACCTGTCGACCCTGCTCGGGTTCGCGGTCTGGGCGAGTCTGCTTGCCCAATATCCGGTATCGACGGTCGCGCCGTTCACGTTGCTGGTGCCGGTGTTCGGTTTTCTGGGCTCGGCCGTGCTGCTCGGCGAACCACTGCAAGGCTGGAAGCTCGGTGCCTCCAGCCTTGTCATTGCGGGCCTGTGCATCAATCTGTTCGGGTCGCGGATAACAACGCGGCGCGTTCGCTCAAACGCTTAGAGCGGCACCGACCGTCTCAATCAATCCGATCTTCAGGATCAGGCTGTGCCAGCCGAAAGCTGGCCCGCCTCCCAACCCAGAATGGCCCGCTTGCGGGTCAGGCCCCAATGGTAGCCGGTGAGCGCGCCGGACTTGCCGAGCGCGCGGTGGCACGGCACCACGAAGGACAATGGGTTGGCGCCCACCGCAGCACCGACAGCACGGCTGGCGGTTGGCTGGCCGATCTCGGAGGCAATCGCCGAATAGGTGCAGGCCTTGCCCATGGGGATGCGCAGCAATGCCTCCCAGACGCGCAGCTGGAAATCCGATCCGATCATCACCACGCGCAGCGGCTGGTCGGAGCGCCAGCGGGCCGGATCGAAGATGCGCGCGGCATAGGGAGCGGTGGCGCTGATGTCCTCGACATAGTTCGCATTCGGCCAGCGGCTCGACATGTCCTTGAACGCGGCCTGTTCGCTGCCGGCGTCGTTGAAGGCGAGGCCGGCCAGGCCACGATCGGTGACCATGATCAACGCCACCCCGAAAGGCGAGAGGTGGAAGCCGTAGCGAATGGTCAATCCTTCGCCGCGGGTCTTGTAGTCGCCCGGCGACATCGCCTCGTGCGTCACGAACAGGTCGTGCAGCCGCCCCTGGGCCGGACATGCCGACTTCGAGGGAGGTTTCCAGCAGCGGCATGCCCGAATCGAGCAGTCTGCGCGCATGGTCGAGCGTTACGGCCTGCAGGAAGGCCTTCGGTGACAATCCGGCCCAGCGGGTGAACAGTTTCTGCAAGCCGGTTGGCGTTTCGCCAACGTCCTCGGCCAAAGCCTCCAGGGATGGCTGGTCGCGGTAGTCGAGGCTGATCTTCTCGATGGCGCGGCGCACGACCTCATAGTCACTGCCGTCGGGCGTGATGTCCTTCTCAAGGGTCGGGGCGATCTTCATCGGCATCCTGGTATTCATAGCGAGATGAGCGTTCATGGCAATTTCTCCCGAAGCAGAATGCAGCGCATTCTGCTCCTTCTTCCTGTTTCGCCGCATGATCCTGTCCGGAAAGTCTGCAACTTCCCGGGATCGTGCTCTTGAACGCGAATATCGGGATTTCCGGGGACGGTCTCCACCCGTTTCCTGCGAAGGTCAGCGTGCCTTTACTGTGGCGAGCGCGCGGGTGAAAGCCGTGGCGAAACTCTCGCGGTCGTCGGGGTTGAGGAAGCCGCCGATCGCCACGCTTTGACCGCGCAACTCGACAGCCATTGCGGTGATGCCGATCTCGGTGTGGCGGGCCACCGAGAAGCGTGACCAGAACGGGTTGAAATGGTGTTCCTCGGTCCTGCCCGAAGGGGCGGTCTTGCGGATATCGAGCGCTGTGCGCGACACCGAGACCTCCTCGCGGGCGCGTGCCGCACGATAGTTCAGGCGGAAAGCGACATAGATGGCCAGAATGTCAAGGCCGAAGAAGCCGAAGATCGGCCAGGCGCCGTTGGCCAGGAAGACCACGCCCGTGACAGCCCAGCAAAACAGCAACGCACCGATCAGGATCGCGAAGCCCGTGCGGCCAAGCGATCGGTGCGGCATGAGCAAAGCCTGAAAGACCGGCTCGTCAGCGGCGAAAGGGGCGTTTGTATCGCTCATCGCGTAATATTATAGGAAGCGCATGGCAGTCCCCAAGCTCAAAGATCGTCGCAGTTCGGAAAAACGGTCCGCGTCCAAACGCAACGCGGCGTCGCCGCCGGCTGCAAGGAAAGCGTCGAGGAACAAGTCGGCGTATACGCCAGCCGAAGTGCACGAGATTTTCCGTCGTTTTGCCATACAAAGGCCCGAGCCCAAGGGCGAACTCGAACATGTGAATGCATTCACGCTTCTGGTGGCCGTCGTGCTGTCGGCGCAGGCCACCGACGCCGGTGTCAACAAGGCGACCCGCCCGCTGTTCAAGATCGCCGACACCCCGGAAAAGATGCTGGCGCTTGGCGAAGCCAAGGTGGGCGAATACATCCGCACCATCGGCCTGTGGCGCAACAAGGCCAAGAATGTGATCGCGCTTTCGCAGGCGCTGATCGACGATTACGGCGGCGAGGTGCCTGACAGCCGCGACGAACTTGTCAAGCTGCCTGGGGTGGGCAGGAAAACCGCCAATGTCGTGCTCAACATGGCGTTTGGTCAGCACACGATGGCTGTGGACACGCATATCCTGCGCATTGGCAATCGGCTCGGGCTTGCTCCCGGCAAGACGCCGGAACAGGTCGAGGAAGGGTTAATCCGGATCATTCCGGACGAATACATGCGCCATGCGCATCACTGGCTGATCCTGCACGGCCGCTATGTCTGCAAGGCGCGCAAGCCCGACTGTCAGGCTTGCATCATCGCCGACATCTGCAAGGCCGCCGAAAAGACCAATGCCATTCCGGCACCTCTGGTCGAACTGGCTCCGCTGGAACCTGCCGGTGAAGTGCTCTAGCGATAGGTCCTAGAGGCCGTAACCGCGCGCCATGGCAGCAGCGAACGCGGGGATCGCCAGGAAAAGCAGAGCTTCCAGCCAGATGTAACGGCGCACCGAAGTCAGCTCGTGGCCAGGCGGCTGGAACGCGGGGCTCGCTGCCGCCTGCCGGTTCCAGGAAATGAAGCGGATGGTGGGCACGATGGAGAGCAGGCCGACTGTCGCAAAGATCGCCATCTTCACCCAGAACACCCAGTTGTAGACGTAGAATTCCCAGCCTTTCAGGCCGTGGAAGACGCGGCCGATGCCGATAAGGATGATCAGAACGGCGAGCATGCCGTAATGGCGATCGACGCGGGCGAGGCGGCGCAATGTGCCGGGCGTCAGTTCGTTGCGTATCAGCACGAACTCGGCGGCGATCACACCTGCCAGCGAAAAGGCAAGCAGGTGATGCAGGATGGTCAGGACGAGATCGGTGGTTTCCATCTGCATTCCCCCTTCGCGATGGCGTTTCATACGATGTCAGCAGAGAAATGCCCAGCAGGCTTAATCGCATGCCGCTGAATTGACCTCCATCCGCGGCCGACTAATGTTGCCGGATGACGAAGCTGACACGTGCAATCAATCCCATGCCTGAGGATGTCAGGGTCGCGCTCGATCAGAATGGGCTCGAGGCCGCATATGCCGCGCGGCCCGACTACCAGCAGAATGATTATCTGGGCTGGATCTCGCGAGCCAAACGCGAAGAAACACGGCTGAAGCGGCTCAACCAGATGCTGGATGAGTTGAAGCGCGGTGGCGTCTACATGAACATGGCCTGGCACGGCTGAGCCTGCCTAATTGAGTTGCCGGTTTCTGGCCGGGGCGTGCCCTGTCGACTGGCTCTTGTTCACCACACTGCGCCTGCTAGGTGCGCCCGAGATCAAGAGGCGACAATGACCACGACAATCCGCACCGCACCGGTCCTCGAGACCGAAAGGACCATCCTGCGTGCTCACGCTTTGGATGATTTTGACGCCTATGCACAGATGTGGGCCGATCCCGTCGTGTGTCGCTTTATCGGCGGCAAGGTGCGTACGCGCGAGGAAAGCTGGATGCGCTTCCTGCGGCACGCCGGCCTGTGGTCCCTGATCGGCTACGGCTATTGGGCGATCGAAGACAAGGCGACCGGACGCTTTCTCGGCGAAGCTGGGTTTCACGATATGAAGCGTGACATAACGCCCTCGCTGGAGGGGATGCCCGAAGCCGGCTGGGTGCTGGCCTCCGAGGCGCATGGCAAGGGTATCGCCGGCGAAGTGGTGTCGCGCATGGTCGCTTGGGCCGACCAGACATTCGGCGGCGCCCGCACGGTCTGTATCATCGACCCCGAAAACGGACCTTCGCTGAGTGTGGCGGTCAGGGCCGGCTACGCGGAGGTGTTGCGCACGACCTATCATGGGGCGCCCACGATCCTTCTCGAGCGGCTGCCCATGTGATCAGGCTTTCGCTGCTTCGCGCCGCGAGCCAGAGCATTTCCATTCTTAGGGAAACGCCGAGACGCTCTAACTCTTTGTTTCTGTGCGCAATTCCGGACGGAAACCCGCCACCCACTTTTCCTGGAATTGCTCTAGTCAGCAGGCAGGCGCAGCGTCTTCAGAAGCGTCGCCAGTTCAGGCTCGTCGATCAATGTGGCCGCATCGTCGGCCTTGAGCCAGGCACGTTGACGCGTACCGGCTTCAGGCCAGCTCGCGAGCTCATCGCTGACAGAGAGCAGATAGACCGTGACGTTGACGCGCGCGAAACTGGACGTCAGGCGTTTCCAATAGGAATAGCTGCCGGCAGGCTGTTTCAATGTCTTGCCGATGACGCCTGCTTCTTCCTGGGCTTCGATGGTGGCGGCCTTGCGGCCGCTCTTGCCCGGCATCGGCCAACCCTTGGGGACGATGAAACGTTGAGTCTGGCGCGATGTCACCAACATCACTTCAATCCCGCCATCCGCTCCCTGACGAAAGGGGATGGCAGCGACCTGGCGGATTGTCTTGCCTTTCTTGGCTTGCTCGACCGCCTGTTTTTTCGGCAACGGCTTTGCAACCGACGGCTTGGTGGCGGTCGGGGCGGTATTTTTCCTGGGCGCATTTTCGCGCCCGCTCTTTTTCTTGGTTGCCGCCATGGCACTTCCAATCAAACCCGCCTGGCGGTTCAGGCAGACCTCAAGCTAACATAAACATCTGCGGTGCGCGCGATCGCTCGCGCGCTGCAATCCCATTATGGATTCTAATAGACGGCTAAGCAAATTCCATGCTGTCTTGTCAGCGACAGCCACCCACCACGCTACCGCCATTGGCCGACGATTGGCAAGGTTGCCGCAGCGCCGGCGCCACCGGCTGCGGTGGTATGACGACCTGCCGGTCGATCTCACGATAAATCTGCTGCTGCTGCTGGAATTGCTGCCGCTGGATCTGGTTTCGCAGTGCCTGCAGGTCGGCCTGGCCGATCGAGTTGATGCCAGGGCGCACAGGCTGGAGGGATTGGGCTCCGGCTGGCAAACCGGCGATAGCCGCCAGGCTCAGTCCACAGATAACGGTCGCGCAATGCCGTTTCATTGTCCGTCACCATATCGTTGGGCATTCATGCGGACTTATATAGTGCAGGCAGCCGGGAGGTCCATGTCGGCCTCACCCTGTATAGGCATAAGGTGGGCTGCGGCCGCTGCAATCGGACATGCGACGGAGTTTCCAGTGTGCAAGCGAAACGGGCCGCCCGAAGGCAGCCCGTTTCAGTGCACAGCCGGCAGGCTATCGAGCCATCATCTGACCTGGTCGGAGATGTTCTTGAACTGAGTGTTCAGCTTATCGCCGAGCGTGGTTGCCCCAGCAATGATCGCAAGCGCGATCAAGGTGGCAATCAGGCTGTATTCAATGGCGGTCGCGCCCGAATTATCTTGAACGAAACGCACAAGAAGCTGGGGCATCGTCGGACTCAATCAAGTAAGCCCAAGGTCAACAGCGTCTCCGGTATCGGCCGGAGACGCCGCGAAACCATTACTTAAGCGAGTTGGAGATGTTCGTGAACTGGCTGTTCAGCTTGTTGCCAAGCGTGCTGGCGCCGGTGATGATCGCGAGCGCGATGAGAGCGGCGATCAGGCCGTATTCGATGGCGGTGGCGCCCGATTCATCCTTGAAGAAGCGCGAAAGAAGGTTGGTCATGGTGGTACCCTTTGCCCGGTTGTGACTTTTCGTTCGACGGTCTCTTTTCGAACCGTGGCCCATCTTGCGAGACTTCAATTGCGGACCGGTTAAGGCGAATGGTAAACAAAGTGTAGATCAGGTGTTTGCTTAACAAAGCACGAACGAAAGCAGAGAAATTTCGATAAAATATTGAATATTACTTGGTCCTTAATTTCGGTTCTGGCAAATCTTCCGGAGCGAGGCCGATTAGATGCGCACTCCTATCCTGAGCAGGTTTGGCCCGGAGCGCAGGCGATAAGCCGTCACATCAGGTTCACCTGGCCTAAATAGGGTTCCCTTCGAATTTTGCTGCACTGCAAAAGGAGCGGGACAATGGTGGACGTAACTTCAAGTGAAATAGGAATTCCGCGACCCGAGCATCCGCTTGAGGGACCAAGCGTGGTCGGAAAATGGTTCATGCCGGTCTTCCTGGCGATCGTGATCGGCGGACTGGCCTATGTCGGCTATGCGCTGAGCCAGGATCTGACCAGCGCCGTGGCCGTGCCGTGGATCCTGCTCGGCCTGGCGCTGCTGATCGCGCTCGGCTTCGAATTCGTCAACGGTTTCCATGACACCGCGAATGCGGTGGCGACTGTGATCTACACGCACTCCATGCCGGCGGAACTCGCCGTGATGTGGTCGGGCTTCTTCAATTTCCTTGGCGTTCTCACCGCCAGCGGCGCCGTTGCCTTCGGCATCATTTCGCTGCTGCCGGTCGAACTCATCCTGCAAGTCGGCTCGAGCGCCGGTCTTGCCATGGTGTTCTCGCTGCTGACGGCGGCGATCATCTGGAATCTCGGCACCTGGTATCTCGGCCTGCCGTCCTCGTCCTCGCACACGCTGATCGGTTCGATCGTCGGCGTGGGTCTCGCCAACCAATTCCTGGCACCGGCCGGCAGCGCCACCAGCGGCGTCGATTGGTCGAAGGCGACGGAAGTCGGCATGTCGCTGCTGATCTCGCCGCTGTTCGGCTTCGGCATGGCGGCGCTGCTGCTTCTGGTCATGAAGCTGCTCATCCGCAACAAGGCGCTGTACGAGGCCCCGAAAGGCAATACGCCGCCGCCATTGTGGATCCGTGCATTGCTCATCTTCACCTGCACGGGCGTGTCCTTCGCGCATGGTTCCAATGACGGCCAGAAGGGCATGGGCCTGATCATGCTGATCCTGATCGGCGTTGTTCCGACCGCATTCGCGCTGAACCGCACGCCGGACGTGAACTACCTGGAGGCCTACAAGACTGCGGCTGCACAAGTAGACACGGTGCTTGGAAAGTATGTGAAGCCGGGCATAACTGTCACGGATGCCAAGGCTGTCGTCAGTGAGGCCGTCCGCACAAAGACCTGGACCGACCAGACGACGCCGGCGCTGCAGACCTTCATCCAGCAGACCAACACGCTGGTGTCGCCTTATCCGTCGGTAGAGAAGCTGCCGATCGAGCTGGTCAGCAACGCACGCAATGACATCTACCTGATCGGTGAAGCGCTGAAGCTGATCGACAAGAAGAAGCTGTTGCCGATGCAGGCCGATGACCTGAAGGTGGTGACGGCCTATCACAAAGCCGTCGACAACGCGACCAAGTTCATCCCACTCTGGGTCAAGATCGCGATCGCGCTGGCACTCGGCCTCGGCACCATGGTGGGCTGGAAACGTATCGTCGTCACTGTTGGCGAAAAGATCGGCAAGACGCATCTGACCTATGGCCAGGGCGCTTCCGCCGAACTGGTTGCCATGGGTACGATCGGCGCCGCCGACATGCTGGGCCTGCCCGTCTCCACCACCCATGTTCTGTCGTCGGGTGTGGCCGGCACGATGGCGGCGAACGGCTCCGGCCTGCAGTGGTCGACGGTGCGTAACATGTTGCTGGCCTGGGTACTGACCCTGCCTGCCTCGATCGCGCTGGCCTTCGGCCTGTTCGTGCTGATGCGCGCGCTGTTCTAGGTGCGCGCTGGTTCAGACAAGCAAGGCTGGCGCGGCTTCACCGCGCCAGCCTTTTCGTGGTTTTCGTCGCATGATCTTCGTCCGCTTTCGGATCGTGCTCGACCCAATCAAGGCTCCCAGCATCGATGAATGAAGCGCCGCGTTTCAACCTTCCGGGACATGAAAACACCGAGCAGGTGCCCGGCCTGATCTTTGCCTATCGCGCACTGCCAGGCCAGCCGGCCACCGTTCTGGCGCAGCAGGACATCGAGGCCGCGCTCGCCTCGGAAGAAGGATGGGTTTGGCTGCACGTCGATCTGGTCGACCAGCGTGCGCATGGCTGGGTAGGGCACGCCTGCCAGCTGCCTCATGCGTCGCGCGCCATACTGGAAGGGCACGACAGTCTCGTGCTTGGTCATGAGGATGGGGTGGTGCATGGCGTGTCGGCCGATATGCACAAGGATATCGAGCGTCGATCGAGCACCATCGGCCGGCTGCATTTCGCGGTCACCGAACGCCTGCTGGTGACCGGACGCCGGCATTCCCTGGAAGGTGTCGACCAGTTGCGCCGTGCGCTCGGCGACGGGTTGAAGCTGCCCACGGCCTTCGATCTGTTCGAGGCGATCGTCGGAGCCTTCTGCAAGAACACCGGCCTGAGGCTCGGCGAGGCGGCACGACAGCTCGATGAAGTGGAAGACAATCTCGTCACCGAACGGCTGAGCGATGAACGGCGGCGGCTCAAGGAAGTACGCCGGCTGGCGGTTGCCTTGCACAGGCCGGTTTCCGGCATGGTGGCTCTGTTCGAGGATGAAGACCGCGAAGAGTGGCAGCTTTCCTCGACTGCTCATGCGGTGTTGCAGCGCCTGTCGACACGGCTCGAACGGCTCGACCGCGAGATCGTCATGATCAACGATCGCGCCAGGTTGCTGCAGGAGGAAATGGCGGCGGAACTCGCCGACGAATCCAACCGCAGCCTCAAGGCCATGGCCGTGATGAGCGCACTGCTTCTGCCGGGTACGCTGGTGGTCGGAATTTTCGGCATGAACACCGCAGGGTTGCCGTTCACGCACAGCGAGACCGGCTTCCTGTGGGCGGTAGGGCTCGGCGTCGGCGCGACCGCGCTGTTTTATTGGCTTCTGCGTCGCGCCGGTGTCAGCCTGCGCTTCTGATTTCAGGATCCGACCTTCAGGTCGGATCCTCGCGATGCAGGTCGTGAATGGCCACGCCTTCCACATTCGTCGGCGGCGTCAGCCATTGATGGTGGCGCAGGGTCCGCTGTGTATCTTCCAGCCCCATGTCCCAGTGCTCGCGCATCGAAGTGCCGGAGAATTCGTAATCCTTCGCGTGCCCCTCATAGCCCTTGTGCTGGTAGATGAGGTGGATGATGTTGACGATTCCGGCGTCGGAATAGTCCGCGATCAGTGCCTCTTCCTCGGGAGTGCGCATCTCCGCCGGCACGCGCTTCAGCGCGTCGAGAAGCTGCATCTTGAGGCCATGGATGCGCTTGAAGTTGTCGGTGTTCTGGCGCGTGCGGCTGGAATACATGATGTCCTTGTGGCGCGACAGCACATCCGGCATGCCGCGCGGCAGCACACCGCGAGCGCTGAACAGATCGACCTGGAAAACCAGCGAGCTGCGGTCCTCTTCCTGGTCGAGCAGATATTGCAGAGGCGTGTTCGAGACGATACCGCCGTCCCAATAGTATTCGCCTTCGATGCGGATCGCGGGAAAGGCCGGCGGCAAGGCACCGGAAGCCATGATATGCTCTGGCCCGATACGCACCTTGTCGGTATCGAAATAGACGAAGTTGCCGGTACGAACGTTGACCGCACCGACGCTCAGGCGTTTGCGGCCATCGTTGAGCACATCGAAGTCGATCAGTTGCTCAAGGGTGTCTTTCAATTCCGCCGTGTCATAAAAACTGGTTGCGCCCTCGGCCCCAGACTGCTCCAGCCATGGGTTGGGGAAACGTGGCTTGAAGAAGCCAGGTTGTCCCATCGTCATTGTCATCCAGGAACTGGTGCGGTTGCGGATGTCGCGATAGATGTCGCCTTCCGGCGTATAGGCCCAGATCTTGCGGCCGGAAATCGTCTGCCAGAACTGTTCGAGCCGCTGCAGGCGTCGGCTCGGCTCGTTTCCGGCGATGATCGAGGCATTGATGGCTCCGATCGAAACCCCCGAAAGCCATGTCGGCTCGCAACCGGCATCGGACAAGGCCTGGTAGACGCCGGCCTGATAGGCGCCGAGCGCACCGCCGCCCTGCAGCACGAGCGCGACCCGATCATACTGCGAAGCGATTTCCTGGATGGTGGCGTTGTTCGCCTTCGTTTTGTTGCGGTCCAGCACGGTCAACTCCGGCAGATGATGGGAACGGTCAGCGCGCGCCGGCGAGGTAGTCGTGGACGACTTCGCCGAGGCAGAGGGTGAGGTCGGCAGTGAAATGCAGTGCCGAAACGACTTCGAGCACCGGCAGGCGTGCCACGTCGGCCATGACATGCGGGCGCAGGTCGAGTGCCGCAGGGGCGGTCCAGGCCTCTTTCAACGTGATGTCCGTCAGGTGGTAGCGCACGAGCTCGCAGATGCGCGGCGTGCCGTCGACATGCGGAATGATCTTGACCAGGAAGTTCGGCGCGGTCAGCGCGGCCATCACCTGTTCGCGGTCGGCTTCGCGGTGCTTGTAGCCCATCGTGCCGGTAGCACAGAGCACGGAACCATAGTGCAAGGTGCCGACGACGACCTCGCCTTCATTGACGATCTTCGGATTGGCCAGCTTCTTCGGGAAGCCCCACAATTCGCGGCCGCCGGCGATCGGAGCATCGTCGTCCAGATACATGGAATGGACGTAGACGCCGTGCTCGCCATTGAAGCGTACGGGAATGACCTGGCCGCTTTCGGTGTAGTCGCCGAAACCTGTGGAGTCCGGCATGCGGATGAATTCGTATTTCACCAGCGGTTCGCCATCTATTTCCAGCGGCGCCGGCACCACCGCTTCCAGCGCTTCACGCGTGGTGCGGTAGGTGATGATGACATATTCGCGGTCGAAGAAACGATAGGGGCCCGGCGGGAAAGAGGGATTGGTCAGCGGCATGGCGTAAGCGCGCTTCACGACGTCGGCGATTTCCAAGCTGTCACCTCGGGACTGAAGGATGTCACATCAGAAATAACGAATGTCATGTTGCATGGCAGCATGACGGGTTTGTGTCGGGTCGATGAACGATTCCAGTCGTTTGTCGGTTCCCGGATGAAATCGACACATGTTTGTGATGGAAACTTGCTGCAATGCACCTAGTTAGAATGTCACTTCAACCGCCAGCCGAGAGATCATCATGGGTTCCCTGACTTCAAAGAACGCACTCGTCACCGGCTCGACCAGCGGCATCGGTCTCGCCATTGCCCGAGCCTTTGCCGCCGAAGGCGCCAACATCACCATCAACGGGTTGGGCGATCCCGCCGACATCGAGAAGGAACGCGTGGCGATCGAAGCGGATTTCGGCGTCCAGTGCCGCTATTCCGGCGCCAACATGCTGAAGGGCGAGGAAGTGACCACGATGGTGCAGGAGGCCGAAAAGGCCTTCGGCAGCGTCGACATCCTGGTCAACAACGCCGGCATCCAGTTTGTCGCGCCGATCGAGGAGTTTCCCGACGACAAATGGGAAGCGATCATCCGCATCAACCTGCTTGCGGCGTTCTATGCGATCAAGGCGGCACTGCCCGGCATGAAGACGCGCAAATGGGGCCGCATCATCAACACGGCATCCGCGCATGCATTGGTCGCTTCACCTTTCAAGTCGGCCTATGTCTCTGCCAAGCATGGCATCGCCGGCCTCACCAAGACGGTGGCGCTCGAAGCTGCGCAGGATGGCGTGACCGTCAACGCGATTGCACCGGGATATGTGTGGACGCCGCTGGTCGAAAAGCAGATTCCCGACACGATGAAGGCACGCAACATGACGGAAGAACAGGTCAAGCATGATGTGCTGCTGGCGGCCCAGCCGACCAAGGAATTCGTGACGGTGGAAGAAATCGCGGCGCTTTCGGTGTTCCTCTGCTCGGATGCCGCGAAACAGATCACCGGCACGACGCTGCCGGTCGATGGCGGCTGGACGGCGCAGTAGGCCTCCCACAGCACGGACGACAAACCCGGCGCGGGTTGGCTGCGCCGGGTGCTCAGACCAAGCAGATCAGTGACTGGGCGAAACCAGCAGCGGCATCATTGCCTCGTTGATCCATTGCCACTCGTTGCCGGGTTTCTGGCCCGCCTGCTCGCCGCGCAGAATGGCAAGCATTTCCTGGTAGTGCGCCGAACGGGCGTGATGTTTTCTGTATTGGCCGAGATGCCAGTCGAGGAAGGCGCGGTCAGGTTCCCGGCGCATCGCTTTCGCCGATTTCTCCAGCCACTCGCGGGCGATGGCCGCACCTGTCGGCGAGAGCGGGTCCTTGCCTTCGTCGATCGCGGCCCTGACCCTGGCCAGGGTTGAATTCGCCGCTTCCGCGTAAGACTCCGGGTCGAATTCACCGTTCCACATCGTGGCTGTGTCTGCCTGCATTTCTACCAGGAAGCTCTCGTCGGTGATCATTGCGGTGATCTCGTTCCAGGCATCGATCTGGCGTGCCGTCGGATCGTCCGGCAACTCCGGCATGGAAGCGTCGATCATCTGCCGTTTCCAGTCTTCGCCCATGTCGGCGTGCACGGCCACCTTGTCGTAGAACCGTTCCATCATGCTTCGCATCTGCGTCTGGGACAGGGTTGTCATCGTCCAAAGTCTCCTCAAGTCGGTTTCGGTTGGCTGGTCGATCCTGAGCGTGGTGCGCAGCACGGAGGCGATGCGGCGGCGGGATGCAATCTCGGTTTCCAGTGTATCGAGCCGCATCGCCAGGACCTCTTTCAGCGAAAGACGCCGGCACAGGATCTTGCTGATGGCGGCCAGGCTGATGCCGGCTTCCCGCAACGCACGGATCAAGTCCAGGCGGGCGACATCGGCATCGGAGTAGACCCGGTAGTTGCTGAATGTCCGGGTTGCCGGAGGCAGCAGTCCCTTGTCGGAATAGAAACGGATCCGCCGCACCGAGATGCCGCTCAGCCGTGAAAGGTCGCCGATCGTGTGCATTTTCTCGCTCATGGAATCGTCCTAACGTCTCCACCAGGTGGAGGGTCAAGCGCGGTTACAAGGCTTTTTTGCGCAGGGCTCTTCGCGGAAGCTAGCCGTCGCTTTTCCTGTCGGCCGGCGCCGTGGAGTTGCGTATGACAAGCGCTCCGGAAAGCAGATCGTCGTTTCCGGCAGCTGCTCCGCTCCCATCGATCGCCGCCGCGACCGCGCGTTTGGCGATCTCCTCGACAGGCTGGCCGATGGTTGTGAGCCTGGGTGTTATCAGCCCGGCGAGCGGAATGTCGTCGAAGCCGATCACGGAAAGCTCATCGGGCACCTTGATGCCGAGATCGTCGGCCGCGCGCAGAAGGCCGATGGCCTGCTGGTCGTTGGCGGTCGCGATCGCAGTCGGGCGCTCGGCCCGAGCGCGATCGAGCAACCGGCGACCGAGCGCTTCGCCGGAGACGTAGTCGAAATGGCCTTCGATGATCTCCGGCTTTATGCCCGCGGCGTTGAGATGATCGACAAAACCTGCTCGGCGCGCTCGGGAAACCGGTGCGTCGGCAGGGCCCGCAATGTAGGCAATGGTGCGATGGCCGAGCCCGATCAGATGGTCTGCCGCAAGTGCGGCGCCACCATGGTGATCGACGGACAGCAGGCCATGGCCAGCCAGGCGACGATCGACAACGACGGTCGCCGTATCGCCTTTCCAGCCCCGCGACTGGCCGGATTGGATCGGCACCACGATCAAGCCCGTGGGGCGGCTCTTCAACAGACTTTCGATCTGCGCCACCTCGATCTCGGGATCGTCGTTGGTGATCGACAGAAGCACCGACAGGCCGGAGCGGAAGGCGATGGCCTCGACATGCTTGGCAAGCTCGGCAAAAAACGGATTGGTGATGTCGGGGATCACCAGGCCGATCATGTCGGTGCGGCGGCGGCGCAGGCCGCGCGCCACATGGTTCGGCTTGAAGTCGAGTTCGCGGATCGTCGCCTCGACCCTTTCGCGCAGCGCGGCGCCCACGGTTTCGTTCTTGGCCAGAACGCGCGATACCGTTCCGATCGAAACCCCCGCCTGCCGGGCAACGTCCTTGATGTTGATCACGCTGGTTCCACCCGAATGTCGTGGCGATTGTGCCACATTAGAGCGCCGCGCGTCTCTTCGGACGCGCAAAGGTCGCTCTAACATTTTCATCTGGCGCATGATCCTTTCCGAAAATCGATTCCGATTTTCAGGGTCATGCGCTAGGCTTTCGTTAGCCTTTCGCGATATTTGTCAAGAATGACGGCGAGGATGATGACGAAGCCGGTGATCATCTGGCGCATGAAGTCGCTGAGGCCGAGCAGGATAAGGCCGTTGGCCAGCACGCCGATGATGCAGGCGCCAAGCAATGTGCCGACGATCGAACCACGGCCGCCGCTCAGGCTGGTGCCGCCGATGATGACGGCAGCGATGGCGTTGAGCTCGAAGCCGATGCCGATGATCGGGCTCGCGATGTTGAGGCGCGCCATATAGATGATGGCGCCGATGCCCACCGCCGCACCGCAGATGGTGAAGGCCGCAACCTTGTAGAAGAACACGTTGTGGCCGGCGAGCCGGGTCGCTTCTTCGTTGTTGCCGATGCCGTAGAGCACGCGCCCGAACACTGTGCGGGTCAGCACGAACCAGCCGATTGCCACAAGCAGCAGCGCAATCAGGAACAGCACCGGCACGCCGTAGATCGTCTGTGAGCCGAAGGCGTTGAAGGCCGCCGGGAAGGAATAGATGGTCGACGCGCCGGTGACCTGGAGCGCGGCACCGCGGGCGATGTTCAGCGTTCCCAGCGTGACGATGAAGGAAGGGATGCCCCACCAGGCGCTGACCAGGCCATTCAACAGACCGAACAGGATACCTGCCGCAACGGCGCTTATCGTTGCCAGCATGACGGCAACCGTCGGATCGAGACCCGGAAGCGTCATCACCGTGCCGGCGACGACGGCGGCAAAGGCCAGAACCGAGCCGACGGACAGGTCGATGCCGCCGATCAGGATGACGAAGGTCATGCCGATCGAAAGCACGAGGTTGATCGTCACCTGGGTCAGGATGTTGGTGATGTTCGACGAAGTCAGGAAGTGCTGGGTCGTCAGGGAAAAGACAATGATCAGCACGATCAGCGCAATGCCGATGCCGGCCTCCCGCAGCACGGTCTTGGCGGTGGTGCCGAGCGAGCCGGTCGAAGGGCCGTTGTGTTCAGTGGCGTCCATGATTGTTCTCGTCCTTGTAGGCGAGGGAAAGGATACGCTCTTCGGAGAAGTCCTCGCGTGCGACCTCGCCGGCGATGCGGTGTTTCGACATCACCAGGATGCGGTCGCAGAGCGTGATCAGTTCAGGCAGTTCCGATGACACGACAAGCAAGGCCAGGCCCTTGTCGGCGAGACCGCGCAGCAGCGCGTAGATCTCCGCCTTGGCACCGACGTCGACGCCGCGTGTCGGTTCGTCAAGCAGCAGGATCTTCGGATCGTTGGCAAGCCATTTGGCCAGGACCACCTTCTGCTGGTTGCCGCCCGAGAGCGTCGAAGCCGCATCGGCGGTCCTGCCGTATTTCAGCTTGATCTCCTTGCCGAGTTTCTCGGTAAGCCGGCTCTCCGCATCGGCGTCCAGCAGCCCGGCGCGCGAGACCTTGCCAAGATTGGCCAGGCTGACATTGGCGGCGATGGACATGGCGAGGATCAGGCCCTCCTCCTTGCGGTCTTCGGTCAGGAAGCCGATGCCGTCGCGGATCGCCGCCTTGGGACTTGTATAGCGGCGTGGCTGGCCGTCGCGCTCCAGCGTGCCTGACAGTGGCAGGTCGGCGGCAAAGATCGCACGCAGCAGTTCGGTGCGGCCGGCGCCGACAAGGCCGGCAATGCCGAGGATTTCGCCGTAGCGTACGTCGAGTGAAACACCTTCGGCGTGCGGCGATGCCGGATGCCGAAGGTTCTTCAGCGACAATGCGATGCGGCTGCTGGCGTCGAGGTTGCGCGTCTCGGCCATCTGGGCGGCAAGCTGGCGGCCGACCATTGAAGCGACCAGTTTCTCCTGCGTCATATCGGCGATGTCGGCTGTCATCACGGATTCGCCGTTGCGCAACACCGTGACGCGATCGCAATTGGCGAAAACTTCGTTGAGATGGTGCGACACGAAAACGATGGCGACGCCCTTGGCGCGCAGACCATCGATGATGGCGAAGAGCCGTTCGGTCTCGCGCGCCGTCAACGTCGCCGTGGGCTCGTCGAGGATCAGGATGCGGCTTTCGCCCATCAGCGCGCGGGCAATTTCGACCAGTTGGCGATGCGCGACGCCGAGCGTTTCGACCGGTCGCCGGACGTCGATGTCGTCGAGCCCGATGCGAGCGAGTGCCTGACGGGCCTTGTCGTGGACGGCCCCGTAGTCGACGATGCCGAAGCGTTTGCGCGGGATGTCTTCGAAACAGATGTTCTCCGCCACCGACAGATAGGGCAGCAGATTGAATTCCTGGTGCACGACCCTGGATGCCATGTGCCTTGGCGTCGGCCGGGGAGTGGGGTGCATAGGCGATTCCGTCGAGTGCGATGTGGCCGTCGTCCGGCTTGACGATACCGCACAGGATCTTGATGAGCGTCGACTTGCCGGCACCATTTTCGCCGACCAGCGCGTGCACTTCGCCGGCCCGCAGCGAGAAGGAGACGCCGTTAAGCGCGATGACGCCACCAAAACGCTTGCGCACATCCGACAGTTCGAGCACCGGGCGCGCCTCAGTGGAGGCTGTCAGGACGGCAGCACTTTGCATTGGATTTGCCATGGGTTGTTCCGCCTTCCGCTGCCGCGCCCAGCGCAATTCCAGACGAAAAATGTGTAACAGTTTTCTGTCTGGAATTGCTTAAAAACAAAGGGTTAGAGCGTTTTCGTGTTTCCGTAGAAACGGAACCGCTCTGCTGAAGGGTGCGGCAGCAGGTCTAGGAGATTACTTCACGTCGTCCGAGGTGACGAGCTTGATGTCGGTCTTGACCCAGCCCTTGAGCGGTGCGCCCCCCTTAAGCACGCCAAGTGCCTTGTCGATGGCATCGGCCGCCATCTGCTGGCCGAACTGGTCGACGGTCGCCAGCATCTTCTTTTCCTTGAGCAGAGGCTGCACGGCCGGGATGTTGTCGAAGCCGACAACCTCGATCTGCCCGGTCTTGCCTGCAGCCTCGATGGCCTTGACGACGCCGACGGCCATGGAGTCGTTAGCGGCCATCACACCCTTGATGTCAGGATTGGCGGTCAGCATGTTGGCGAAGACCGAATTGGCTTCCTCGGTTTCCCAGTGAGCGGTGCGGGAATCGATCAGGCTGAGCTTGCCGTCCTTGATGGCATCCTCGAAGCCGAGCTTGCGCTGCGCGGCGTTGTCGGCACCGGGGTTGCCCTCGATGATGACGACCTTGGCGCCTTCGCCGAGCTTCTTGGCGAGCGCGTCGCCAGCCAATTTGGCGCCGGCGCGGTTGTCAGGTCCGACGAAGGCGAGTTCGACGCCGGCTTCCTGCTTGGCCTTCTCGTCCAGCGCCACGTCGAAATTGACGACGACGATGCCGGCTTCCATGGCGCGCTTCAGCGGTGGCACCAGCGCGCGGGAATCTGCCGGCGCCACGACGATTGCGTCGACCTTTTCGGTGATGAAACTTTCGACAGCGTTGATCTGGGTTTCGATATCAGTCTCGGACTGCATGCCGACGGCTTTCAGCGTGTAGTCACCGCGCTTGGCTTCATGCGCTTTGGCGCCTTCCAGCATGTTCTTGAAGAACTCGTTGGCGAGCGACTTCATAACCAGACCGACAACAGGTTTGTCGGCGGCGAAAGCGACAGCAGGCACGGTCAGCGAAGCCGCCAGGATGCCGGCGGCGATAATCTTTCCGAACTTCATTTCTTCCTCCACGATTTGCCATCGCGTCCTTTCCTCCCGAACGCGATGAAACGTTTCATCGCAGACTTTCAACAAAGCTGTCAAGGATATCCAGCAGGGCAAATGATGTGATCATTTCCAATGTCCTTGATCAACGCAGCCCCTTGAACGGGAAGAAGTAACTGTTCTTGCAAACGAAAAGCCGCCGGCAGGGTCGGCGGCTTCAGCTTCGTTTGCGAATACTCAGGCGGAGAGCAGAGCGTTCAAGCGATCCCAGCTCTCGACTGCTCCGGACTCAGCGCCCGACTGCACCATGCCGTCACGCGCTTCGATGGACTGGAACACGGATTGCGCGACGATCCTGGTCTTGCCGCCTACGTCTTCGAAGGTGACGGTTTCGAGCAGGACATGGCCGGGCATGCCTTCGAATTCAAAGGTTCGCACCATGCGGGCAGGGGCTGTGATTTCATGGTGAACGCCATGGAAGCCATATTCGTTGCCCGCCTTGTCGCGCTGCACGAAGCGCCAGACACCACCTTGCCTTGGCTCGAACTTGTCAATCGTCGTCGTCAGCCAGCTTGGGCCCCACCAGTTCGGGATTGCCTTGGGATCGGTGTAGACGGCGAAGACCTGTTCACGCGGCGCATCGAACGTCCGCGTCATGACGATCTCGTATTTGCCCGTTTCGGCGGTAAAGGTGGTCTTGGACATGAAAACTACTCCATTCTAAACAAAACAATTGGTTGGGTTGAGGTAACGGGGTGTTCGGCTAGTTCTTGGTGGCTTTTCCTGCTGCTGCGATATCGCTCAGAAAGGCATCGAGCCGATCGAAGCTTTCCTCCCAGTGCGTGCGGTAATTCCAGACCCAGTCGGCCACCTCCTTCAGGGCTTTGGCTTCGAGATGGCAGTGCCGTCGCTGTGCTTCGCGGGTCTGGGAAACGAGGGACGCTTCCTGCAGCACCTTGAGGTGCTTCGAGATAGTGGGAAGACGGAGGTCGAATGGCTCCGCCAGTTCGTTGACGGTGGCGTCGCTCTCAGCCAGCCGCATCAGGATGGCGCGACGGGTCGGATCGGCAAGCGCATGAAAGGTGAGGCTGAGCTGGTCCATTATTTTTCCGATCGGCTAATTAGCTAATTGGTAAAATAAGAAGGGAAACAGCTTTGTCAAGCGGAGCGTCCCCGATGACGGGAGGCGAGCACATCTTTCGTTTTTCGTGAGTGGTGCGGGACCATCACGAGATTTCCAACATGGATTGTCGAGGATGAGCCCAAGAACCCCTGCCTTGCCGGCCTGATGGTAAGGTTAACAGTTGGTTTCCCGGCAGAAGCGCAACAAACGTGATGTAAGGGCGGTCGAGGCTAAAAGCCTCATTGGGGGGAAACGATCTTGGGGTATGCTGGTGGCATCGTATTTGGAGACGATCTCGGATATTGAAGCGCGCATGCTGAAGCCCACGGCAAGAGATATCGGGATCGATGCGCGCAGCGGTCGCATAGAAGGCGCGAGCCTGCATGAGGCTGTCGCCTTGCGGACACTGCGGTTGGCGATGCGTGTTCTGCTGCCGCTGCGCCAGTTCGGGTTCTCTTATGTGGCGCGCGGCGTTCGTGCCTTGCTGCCAAGCAAGCGGTCGATGGTCTTTGCATTGACGCCTGGTGCGTCGATGCGTGTTCCTTATTGCGATCCGTACTGGTCGATCCTGCTTTTGCCCGACTACTCCTACGAGCGCTCGATGCTGACGCTGCTCGACGCTGCGCGTGACGTCGAATACGGATTCATCGATGGCGGCGCGAACTACGGCTACTGGTCGATCCTGGCGAGTGGTCCTGAAGCCGGCAACAAGCCGACCGTGGCGATCGAGGCGGCGGCGGATACATTCCGCGTGTTGGAAGATAATCGTTCGCTCAACGGCGGACGGTACAGTGCCCTGAACCGGGCTATCGGCGCGGCGAGCGGTGAGCACGTGCGGATCTTCGGCGTCAAGCATGAGGCGCGCACCACCGTCGATCCTGCCGACGGCTCACGCCCCATTCTCGAATGCGACACGATCAGCGTCGACGATCTTGCTGCACTGCCGCTTTTTGCCGGGCTCGACAAATTTATCGTCAAGCTCGACGTCGAGGGGGTGGAGATTGCCGCATTCTCCGGCGCAACGATGTTGCTCGGAGGCGATAGCGTTTTTGTCTATGAGGACCACGGGTCGGATATCGACCACGCCACCACGCGTCATGCGCTGGATGTGCTGAAATTGCGCGTCTTCTGGCTGGGGCATGGCCGGCGCCGCGAGATCACGGCGCCGGAGCAACTGGCGGATATCAAGAAATCGCGGCGTTTCGGCTACGATATCGTTGCCACGCGCAGTCCGTTCTGGATCGAACGGCTGGAAGGGCTGATCAACGAATAGAATGCCTGACGACGACAACGTCGCCTTGGCCTTTCATTCCAGGCCCTTGGCCCGGTTCCATGCCTTGGACCACATCTTCAACGCCTTCTGATCGAGCGCCTTGGGCAGATGAAAGCGCTTCTGGGCTTCCGCTGACGGATAGAGATCCGGATCGGTGCGCAGCTTTTCGTCGAGCAAGGCAAGCGCGGCCTTGTTCGCGGTCGAAAAGCCGGTGTCCCGGGCGGCCGACGCGGCAATCTCGGGCCGCATCACGAAATCGATGAAAGCGTGCGCGGCCTCCGGGTGGGGGGCGTCGCTTGGCACGGCCAGCACGTCCGCCCACATCAGATTGCCCTCGTTCGACAGCCGGTAGGTGATCGAAAACGGCCGTTTTGCTTCCTTGGCGCGGATGTCGGCGATGTGCATGTCGCCGGAAAAGCCGAGCGCCACGCAGGCATCTCCCTCGGCAAGATCATTGATGTAGCTGGAACTGTGGAACTTGCGCACATAGGGGCGGACCCTGGTGACGACATCCACCGCTTTCTGCAACTCGTCGGGATTGGTGGTGTCCGGGTCGAGGCCGAGATAGATCAGCGCGAGGCCCAGGACCTGTTCGGAATCGTCGAGCATGGTGACGCCGCATGGGGCGAATTTGCTGACGATTTCCGGGTCGAAGAGCATGCGCAGCGAGTCGACCGGCGCGTCGGGCATGATGGCTTTGATCTTGTCGATGTTGTAGCCGACACCGGTCGTGCCCCACATCCATGGCACGCCATGCGCGCCGCCCTTGTCGATCTCGTCGACACGCGCAACCACCGCCGGGTCGAGATTGCCAAGGTTGGAAAGCCGGCCCTTGTCGAGCGTGGCCCAAACGCCCACAGGCAATTCACGCTGCAGGTGTGGCGACAGGTTGATAGTGATGGCGTCGTAGCCGGATCCGCCGGTGAGGATCTTGGTCTCGACCATATCGTTGGAATCGAACAGGTCATAGGAGACCTTGATGCCGGTTTCCTTCTCGAATTTGGAGATGGTGTCGGGGCCGAAATAGGATTCCCAGGAATAGAGGTGCAGCACCTTTTCTTCGGCCAGAGCCGAGGTCGCAAAAAAGCATGCCGCGGCAAGCGCGGGCCAAAATTTCATCATTTCCTCCCTTGGTATTGTACTCCGGTTCGTTGCCGGAGCCATTCAATCAGAGCGTCGCGCAGGCCTTGCGGACGCTCCGATGGTCTTCATCGGAGCGGGCTGGACGCCGCTTGCCATCAGGCCGCATCCCTGGCGAGCAGCCGCTCCGGTGTTGTTTCGAGAAGCGTCTGATACAGATCGGGACGTCGATCGCGGAACACCCCCCAGCTGCGCCGGGCAGCCGCGATCTCATCGAGATCGAGAGCGGCTGTGATCACGCTCTCGGAGACGCGGTCGGCTTCGGCAAGCTTGGCGCCGGTGTGGTCGGTGATGAAGGAGGAGCCGTAGAACACCACCTCGTTGGTCTCACCCTTTTCGACGCCGATACGGTTCGCGGCGATGACCGGGGTAAGATTGGCGCCGGCGTGTCCTTGCATGACACGTTGCCAATGATCCCTCGAGTCCCAGCCGGGATAAGAAGGCTCCGAACCAATGGCAGTGGGGTAGATCAACACCTCGGCGCCCATCAGCACCATGGCGCGGGCGGCCTCGGGAAACCACTGGTCCCAGCAGACGCCGGCGCCAATCTTGCCGGCGGCGGTTTCGAAGACCCTGAAGCCGGTGTCGCCATCGGCGAAGTAGAGTTTTTCGGAATAGCCGGGGCTGTCCGGGATGTGGCTCTTGCGATAGTGGCCGAGCACCTTGCCGTCGGCGTCGATCATCACCAGCGTGTTGAACAATCTCGAACCATCACGCTCGAACAGCGATACCGGCAGGACGGTGCCCGTCTCGCGTGCCAGTTCAGCCATGCGGGCGATGGTCGGATGGCCATCGAGCGGGCGGGCACGGACATTGTGGCGCCTGTCCTCGTCCATGCAGAAATAGACGCCTTCGAACAGTTCCTGCAGTACGACAAGCTTCGCGCCGCGCCTGGATGCTTCGCGTACATGGTGCCCGAGCTTGTCGAGATTGGCCTCGACATCGTCTGTGCAGGAAATCTGGACGGCGGCCGCAATCAGCTGACGCATGGTTCACCTCACAAAGGTTGCTGCTGGGTGACGCAATGAATGCCGCCACCATTCTCATAGATGCGGTCCATGTCGAGCTGGACGATGCGGCGTTCCGGATGCAGCCGGCCGAGTGTTTCGCGGGCCATGGCATCGGCTTTCCTGTCGCCGAATTGCGGCGTGTAGAGCGCGCCGTTGCCGACATAGTAGTTCGCATAGCTGGTCAGGAAGTCCTCGCTCGCGGAACGCGGATTCGTTGCGGAGGGAATCGAGATCACTTCGAAACCGCGTCCCCGCGCGTCTGCAGCGTTGGCCAGGATGGCGAGCGCCTCCTCGTGAGCCCGACCCCATTCGGACGTATCGCCTGGCCAACCGCTGGCGACGAGCAGCCCGGGTTTCACGAAGCGGATCGAACCGTCGATATGCCCGTCGGTGATGTCCTTGCCGCGAACGCCAGGGACCCAGATCACGACCTCGACGCCGAGCGCCTGCTTGAGGTGCTGTTCGATCTCGGCACGACTGAGTCCGGGGTTCCGGTTGTCGTTGACCCAGCAGCTCTCGGTCAGCAACAGGGTGCCGTCGCCGTCATATTCGATGCCGCCACCTTCGCCTCTGACCGGAAAGACCCGACGATCGACGCCGGCGGATTTGGCGACACTGGAAGCTATTTCGGCATCGCGCGGATGCGCCTGCTTATTGCCCCAGCCGTTGAAGCGGAAATCGACCGCGGCAATCGTGCCGCCTGAAGCGCGCACGAATACCGGTCCGGAATCGCGCATCCACATGTCGTCGGTCGCGATGTCGACGAGCCCGACCTTGGGACCGCACAGCTCTGCCGCAAGGGCGTGATGTTCCGCTGCCGCGGCCATCGTCACCGGCTCGTTCTCGGCGATCGCCGCCGCCAGTCGACCGAGCGTCTCCTGGACACTTTCGTAATAAGCCCCTGGCCCACCGTAAACGGCCGGCGTGCTTGGCCATGCCATCCAGGTTCTGGCATGTGGTTCTGCTTCCGAGGGAACTGTCACCTTCCGGTTCTCCGCGTTCGCCGGCTTGATCGCGATCTCAGGCATGAGCGCCAATCCTGCTGTTGCCATGATGACGTGACGACGTGTCCATGATGGCTTCCTTGGTTGGTCCATTACAGTGGTTGTTCCTGGGTGATGCAGTGGATGGCGCCTCCGGCAGGCACGACAGCCCCGACATCGACGGTGACGATGCTTCGATCCGGAAAGGCGCGTGCGACCGCTGCCATGGCCTCTTCGCCCGAAGGACGGCCGAAGGTCGGCATGACGATGCCGCCATTGGCGATGGCAAAATTGATGTAGGAACGTGCGAAAACGTCGCTGGTCGCTTCGACATCGTAGGCCTCGGGGATGGGGATGACTTCGAAGCTGCGTCCACGTGCGTCGGTCTGACTGCGCAAAGCCGCAAGATTGTCGGCAAGTATGCGCCCGTGCAGATCTGCTGGGTCGGGATTGTACTCGAACATCACCACGCCGGGACGCACGAAGCAGCACATGCCATCGACATGGCCGTCCGTTTCGAGATCCAGCGGGTCGCCTGGCAGCCAAACGACTTTTTCGAGACCGAGCATGCGAATGAGTTCCTTCTCCACCCATGCCTTCGACAGGCCGGGATTGCGATTGGAATGCAGCAGGCTGGTTTCGGTCGCGATCAGCGTTCCTTCACCGTCGGTGGTCAGTGAGCCGCCTTCGCAATAGAGGAAGGAACGAAGGGCAAGGGCATTCTCTCGAGCCAGGATGCGTTCGGCCAGCGCATTGTCCTGGTCATAAGGCTCATGCTTGCGGCCCGCGGCGTTGAAGCGCCAGGATACGCCGCCGAGGCTGCCATCGGCGAGTTTCAGGAAGGTCGGGCCTGAATCGCGGATCCAGCAATCGTCGATCGGGATCTCGACGACGGTGATGCCGCTTCCAAGCATGGCGAGGGCACCACCGGCATGATCGGGATGAACCACCATGCTGACGGGTTCGAACCGGGCAATGGCCTGTGCGACATCGGCGTACGCCCGCTGCATTGCCGATAGACCGGCACCGTACAGGTCCTGACGATGAGGCCACGCCATCCACGTCTTCGCGTGGGGCTCGAATTCCGCCGGTCGACGAAATTTCAGCTGTTGCGCGGGCCACTCAATGGCATTCATGAAAACTCTCCATTCATGTGTGGAGCTCATTGTTATGCCGATGGTGATCCCATACAACTGAGAAGGATTCCTGCTATTATTGAATGGAATTCATGAATGGTGCGGTTTCGACATATTCCTCCCACTCAGTTCCTGAAGGGGTTCGAAGCAGCTTCGCGGCTCGAAAGCTTCAGCCGTGCCGCCGAGGAACTCGGCCTTACCCAGTCGGCAATCAGTCATCAGATGCGCCTGCTCGAGGGCCATGTCGGACAGCCGCTGTTCCTGCGCATCGGCCGTGAGGTTCGGCTGACGGATGCGGGGCGCGAGTATCAACGCACGGTACGCCGCTGCCTCGAATTGATGGAGGAGGGCTACCGGCGCCTGGAGCCCTATCGAAAGCCCGGCAGCGTCGTCATCTATGCGCCGCGGGATTTCAGCCGGCGATGGCTGCTTCATCGCTTGCCCTCCTTGCAGGCGGCTGTCCCTGCCTGCGAGCCCTGGCTCGATACCAGCGGCACTGCGATCGATTTCCAGACGATGGAGATAGACCTGGCGATCATCCACGCCGAAGCGCCGCCTGAGGGGTACGAGAACCTGCTTATCGCAAAGGACATCCTGTCACCGGTTGCATCTCCGACGCTGGCGGGAACACTGGACGAACCGTCCGACCTGCTTCGGGTCCCGCTCATCCATGACGAGCGGCCGCTTGGCTGGGCAGATTGGCTGAGGGGCGCTGGCGTCGAGGCGAATGGCAGTTGGCACGGTAGCAACTTCAGTGATTGCGATCTTGCACTTGCTGCGGCCGAACACGGCCAGGGCGTGGCGCTGGGCAGCCTGCCGCTGGTCGAGGTTGCCCTGGCAACGCGGGCGCTCGTGCACCCTTACGGCTACGCCCTCGAAACCGGCCGCGCATGGTATGCCCTGTCCACGCGGGACCGGCTCAGGGATGTCGATGTTCAGGGGGTATGGGATTGGTTGGCTGGACAGGCCATGCATGGAGGCGATCGATGACAAGTCCCATGGCATCGGCCGAAGCGACAACAGTGTAGCCATATCGATTTGAATGTCAGCGACCGAGTTCTCGCAGCCATTTCTCGAAAGTTGGCGTCGCCGATTGATCGATGTGGGTAACCGCAGGCACCTGGCCGGCAGCCGCCTTCCGGACATCGCTTGGGCTTAGCCTGAATTCGTGGATGAACGCGCGCGTGAAATTCGCTGCAACGTCGAAACCTGCTTCCTCGGCAATGTCCAGCACGCGCTGGTTGTTGGCCGGATCGCTGAGCGCCGCATAAGCATCCTGCAGGCGCCTCCTGCGTATATAGTTGAGAACCCCACCGCTTGCCTCGAACAACTGGTAGAGGCGAGTGCGGGAGATACCCATCGCACGAGAGATGCTGTCGGGATTGAGATCCTGCGAGCCGAGGTTGCTGTGAATGTAGTGGTGCACCCGCTCCATCGCGCTCAATGTCAACGGGTTGACGCCGTTTTGGCGACTGGCCGCTGCCTCCGCAAGGCAAGTCACAAGCATGTCTCGTATTGTGTAGACGATCTTCACAAGGTCGCTGGCCACAAGTGTCGGCAGTCTTGTTTCGACGCTGCCGATATAGTCGATCAAAAGGGTCGCGTAGTTGCCCGTGAAGACTGAATTGTTGGCTGCGACCAGCATACCGGCGTGACCGGCGAACAGGTCGTACGGCATATAGAGCAGGGTCACCTCGCTTTCGGTGGCCCTTCCGCGATAGGGGTGGCCGAGCGAGCGAAATGTGACCGTGTCGCGGCGGCTTTCCACGACATGGCCATCGACCTCGGTCCAGGCATTTCCTCTGTGTGGAATGCCGATGTACCAATGGTCTATGGAGCTCGAACGAAGTTTTTCAGCCGACCGTGCGTAGCGATACGCATCGGTGCGCTGCCGCACGAGCAGCATCTTGCCAAGATTCCAGGCCGTATGTTCGGCGGCAAAGCCATTCTGCGGAGTCACCCCGTCAGGCAGGTTGACTTCGACTATGGGCTCCAGGTGAGAACGCCAGATGGAGAATTGTTCTGCCGGTTCGAGTGGCGCTGTTGAAAAACGCAGCGGCGTGAGGGCCGGCGGCGCGGAAAAAGCCGCACCGTTCGCCTGATCGGGTTCGCGTGGCCAACGTCGCCGCTCCACGCGGGGCGTCCCTTCCGGGTCGGCCGACGCGTTCACCCTATCAGGCTGGTCTGAACGATCGCTCACTCAGGACCTCCAACCCGGACCATCTTGCCGAACAAACGCTGCAACCTTTCAAAAAGTTGCAGAGCAAAAGCCGGTTTCTTCTACGTGCCTTAGATTCATGGCGACAATTTGTGGCTGCGGAACCGTCCGGACTGGCCCGCATTTCACGCACGCGTCGTCGCCAGACTTGGCTGAGAGAAATGTACACCGGGATAACATCTCGGATTCAAGGATAACGACAGCTCCAAGAACATATGCTCTAAATATTTAATGCCTAATTACCAATTAACATCGTTAAATATTGGCAGGTAGATGGAGTATAACAAATAATATTTGGAAAGAATTCGAATTGCGAAACAAATAAGCAAAAAAACTGAGTTTGCGTAAAATCGTTGGAGGCGTTGTTGAGTAGAGTAACCAACTATTTATTTCGTTCCGAGCCGGCAAATATTGAGCCGACTTGGAACGACATTTTGCGGACACCGCGTCCCAAATCTTCCAGGACAATTCTCGTTGCCGGTGGTGCGGGATTTCTGGGCTCGCATCTGTGCGAGCTCTTGATCCGCAAAGGACATCGGGTCGTCTGTATCGACAATTTCTCCACGGGCAGGCCGGAAAACGTCCGGCATCTGAGGTCGTCGGGGGCCTTCACATTGCTTCGCCACGATGTCGTTGATCCGATCGATCTGAAGGTCGACGAGATCTACAATCTCGCTTGCCCGGCTTCGCCGCCGCACTATCAGGCCGATCCGATCCACACCACCAAGACCAGCGTGCTTGGTGCGCTGAACCTGCTGGAAAATGCTGCCCGCTACAACGCCCGCATCCTTCAGGCCTCGACTTCAGAAGTGTATGGCGATCCGAACGTTCATCCGCAAGTCGAGAGCTACTGGGGAAACGTCAATCCGTTCGGGCCGCGCTCCTGCTATGATGAAGGCAAGCGTTGCGCCGAGACACTGTTTCACGACTTCAGCAGAATGCGTGGCGTCGAGATCAAGATTGTCCGCATCTTCAATACCTACGGACCGCGCATGCGGCCCGACGATGGCCGCGTTATCTCCAATTTCATAGTCCAGGCTCTCCAGGACAGGGATATCACCATTCATGGCGACGGTTCGCAGACGCGTTCCTTCTGCTTTGTCGATGACCTGATTGACGGTTTCCTGCGCATGATGGCGTCGCCGCCGTCGCTGACGGGGCCAATTAATCTGGGCAATCCGGTCGAGTTCACAGTCGGCGAACTCGCCGAGCAGGTGCTTGCCCTGACCGGGTCGCGATCGCGCGTTGTTCATCGCCCGTTACCGACAGACGATCCCCGTCAGCGGCGTCCCGATATTTCGCTGGCGATGCGCGAACTGGGTTGGCAGCCCAGGGTGGTGCTGGCCGAGGGGTTGAAAAAAACCATTGCTCATTTCCAAGCCGTCCTCGCCGCCGAAGGGCGCGAGCTTACGGAGGTGGCATGATGGGCAGCCGGCGTATCCTCGTTACCGGTGGCGCCGGCTATATCGGAAGCCACACAGCCAAGCTGTTGCGGTCGAGAGGCATGGAGCCGGTGGTCTATGACAATCTGGCAACTGGAAACCGTTCGGCGGTACGCTGGGGGCCGTTCGTGCACGGCGATGTGCTGGATACCGTTCATCTGACGCGCACGATGGAGCGTTTTCAGCCGACGGCGGCCATTCATTTCGCCGCTTCCGCCTATGTCGGCGAATCCGTCGAGGATCCTTCAAAATATTACCACAACAACGTCGCGGGGATGCTGTCGCTGCTCGACGCCGCCCGGCAGGCCGGGCTGGAAAAGGTCATCTTCTCATCCAGTTGCGCGACCTATGGCGTGCCCGCCAGTCTTCCGATCGCCGAGAACATGCCGCAGGTTCCGATCAATCCCTATGGCAAGACAAAGCTGATCGCGGAACATATGCTGGCCGACTATGCCACGGCGTTTGGCCTGCACTATGTGGCGCTGCGCTATTTCAACGCCTGTGGAGCCGATCCCGAAGGTGAGCTTGGCGAGTGGCATGATCCCGAAACGCATCTCATTCCACGGGCGTTGCTGGCTGCCGCCGGCCGCATCGAAAGGCTCGAAGTGTTCGGCGACGACTATGACACCGCCGACGGCACCTGCATACGCGACTACATTCACGTCAGTGATCTCGCCTGGGCACATGTACTGGCCTATGAGCATCTGGCGCGGGGTGGCGGCAATCTCGCCGTGGATCTCGGCACCGGGCACGGTGCCTCCATCCTCGAAATCCTCGAAACCATCGATCGCGTCACCGGGCACAGCGTCCCGATCGCCATCCAGCCGCGCCGCGCCGGTGATCCCCCCGTGCTCTACGCAGATCCGAGTCTTGCCCGCTCGACGCTTGGCTTCTCGCCGCAATATTCGGATCTCGACACCATCGTACGTACGGCAGCGCCTTTTTTCGGTCTGGAGGTGCAGCCATGATGAGATCCTCCATCATCGAAAACCGCTGTGCCCGACCGGCTCAGAAGCCGTTGATGGCTCCGGTCCTCACTGGTCATCGCCGTGCGGAGTATTTCGTAGGCGTCGCGCTCTGGTTCATGGCGCTGCTTTATTTCTGGGTCTGGTGGCTCCAGCCGTCCCATCACTTCAGCCTGTTCGGAAGTGCTCTGACCACCTACGAACTTGCCTGGATCACACTGATGCCGGTCTATCTGATCGTTGTCTTCGCGCGTGCCCGCCATCCCACCGGTTCCTTGCGGATACCTGCAGGCAGTCGCGTCGCCATGGTGGTGACCAAGGCACCCTCGGAGCCGTTTTCGGTCGTTGCCGAGACCTTGCGCGCGATGCTGGCGCAGACCGTTCCGCATGATACGTGGCTTGCCGATGAAGATCCTTCGCCCGACACAATTGATTGGTGCCGTTGGTATGGCGTCTTCATTTCGACCCGTCGCGGCCGACCTGACTATCATCGCCCCGCATGGCCACGGCGCACGCGCTGCAAGGAAGGCAATCTCGCCTTCTTCTACGATCACTACGGTTACGACCGCTACGATTTCGTTTCGCAGCTGGACGCCGATCATATCCCGGAACCCGACTATCTATGGAACATGCTGCGGCCTTTCGCCGACCCGTCGATCGGCTATGTTTCCGCGCCGAGCATCTGCGATCGCAATGCTGACCGAAGCTGGTCGGCTCGGGGGCGGCTTTATGCAGAGGCAAGCCTGCATGGGGCGATGCAGGTTGGCCACAACGCCGGGCTCGCTCCACTCTGTTTCGGATCACACTATGCGGTGCGCACGGCTGCGCTCAAGGAAATAGGCGGCCTGGGGCCGGAACTGGCCGAGGACCATTCCACGACCCTGATGATGAATGCACACGGCTGGCGTGGCATTCATGCGGTGAACGCAATCGCACATGGCGACGGGCCCAGTACTTTTGGCGACCTCGTTACCCAGGAATTCCAGTGGTCCCGCAGCCTGGTGACGCTGCTTTTGCAATATTCGCCGGTCTATGTGCCTCGCCTGCCGCGGCGCTTGCAGTTCCAGTTCCTGTTTTCCCAACTTTGGTACCCGCTTTTTTCTTCGCTGATGGCTTTGATGGTGGCGACGCCGGTCATTGCGCTGCTGCGCGACGAAAATTTCGTGGCTGTCACCTATCCGGACTTCCTGGCGCATTTCCTGCCGCAATGGCTGATCCTCATAGCGCTGTGTTTCCGTTGGCGTGCCGCAGGCTGCTTCAGGCCGGTCGATGCCAAGATCTGGAGCTGGGAAAGCGCATTCTTCCTGCTGGCCCGCTGGCCGTGGGCCCTGGCTGGCAGTGTCGCTGCCGTGCGCGACTGGATGACGGGAACCTTCGTCGAGTTTCGTGTTACTCCCAAGGGAGCTTCGGAAGTCGATCCGTTGCCCTTCAAAGTGTATGCGCCATACGTGGCGATCGCCGTTGGCTCCGCCTTGCCGGCCTTGTTGATCGAAGACGCGGGCGCAGGCCGCGGTTTCTATCTCTTCGCAATCATAAACAGCGCTTTCTACGCCATGCTGACGGTGGTCATCCTGGCCAGGCACGGTCGCGAAAATCGCATGAAGGTGGTCAGCCGGTTTTATCGCCCTGCCGTGACCGCGGGCGTTCTTTCGATGATCGCGCTGCCTGCTTTTGCTGCTGTCCTGCACGGCCGTGAGAGCGTCGAAGTTCTCGCCTGGGGCGCGCAACACCTGCAGTTGTTCGAGGAGCGCTATTCGGCTGCCGGTGCCGGGATCGGCCGCACGGAACTGCGCAAGACGGTGTTCAGGCCACATTGGCGCTGGGCCGTCGAGGATACGACGGAGTGAGTACTGAAACTTGAAACGGGGGCGCCGCAAGGCGTTGGGTGCCATGAAAATCGCAGTCATTGGAACCGGTTATGTCGGCCTCGTCAGTGGGACATGCTTTGCTGAATGGGGTCACGAGGTGATCTGCGTCGACAAGAATGTCGACAAAATCTCGGGTCTCCTCAAAGGGCGATTGCCGATTTACGAGCCGGACCTCGACAAGATGGTTGCACGCAACCAGGCGGCGGGACGACTTGCCTTTACCTGTGATCTTGCCGCGGCGGTGACGAATGCACAGGTCGTGTTCATTGCGGTCGGCACGCCTTCGCGGGCAGGGCAGGGCGATGCCGATCTTTCGTTTGTCTACATGGCGGCGCGCGAGATGGCGCCGTTCCTGGCCGAAGGCGCAGTGGTCGCGGTCAAATCGACGGTCCCTGTCAGTACGGGCGATGCGGTGGAAAAGATTATCGCCCGTGCGCGTCCGTATGGGTCGTTTTCGGTAGCCTCCAACCCGGAATTCCTGCGCGAAGGCGCGGCGATCGGTGATTTCATGAAGCCGGACCGCGTGGTCATCGGCGTCGAGGACGGTCGCGCGCGGGCTGTGATGGCAGCCCTCTATCAGGGGGCGCTGGGCGATATTCCGCTCGTCTTCACGGACAGGCGCACGTCGGAGCTCATCAAATATGCCGCCAACGCCTTTCTGGCCACCAAGATCACATTCATCAACGAGCTGGCGGACCTCTGCGAGAAGGTCGGCAGCAACGTGGGCGAACTGGCGCTGGGTATCGGGCTCGATCGGCGCATCGGCACCAGCTTCCTCAATGCCGGCCCAGGTTACGGCGGATCCTGCTTCCCGAAGGATACGCTGGCGCTGCTGAGGACCGCTCAGGACTACGGCGTGGTTCTGCGCATCGTGGAGGAAACGATCGTCGCCAACGAGGCCCGTAAACGCAAGATGGCGCTCAAGGTCATCGAGGCTGTCGGTGGTGACGTCGAGGGGCTGACGATTGCTGTGCTCGGATTGACCTTCAAGCCGGACACCGACGACATGCGCGAAGCGCCTTCGGTGCCGCTCATCGAGACACTGCAGCGTTATGGGGCCATCGTCCGTGCCTATGATCCGGTCGGACTGGAGAACGCTGCACGTATGCTGGAGGACGTCACCTTTCTGGACGATCCCTACGAATGTGCTCGCAATTCGGATGCGGTGGTGGTGCTTACCGAATGGGACAGCATCCGCCGCATCGACCTAGGCCGTCTCAGGCGGCTGGTGCGGACGCCGGTGCTCGTCGACCTGCGCAATGCGCTGGAACCGGGCGCGGCGTCCGCCGCAGGATTCCACGTTTCGGTGGTCGGGCAATGCTCCGAGCACGCGGAATGGGCGACACCCACAACGGACGAACCGGATTTCGAAAAGACAGCTTCCGGCTTGCCGCGGATGCTGCGTGGAAAGTGAGGCGCGGATGAACAGTCATCACATCGATTGCCTGCGGCGCGGTGGTGTTGCACCTGGCGCATGGCTGTTGACGGTCGCGGCTTTCGGCCTCGCGCTGTGTTGTGGAACGGCGACCTCTGCCGCCGAGCCAGGCGCGCTGCCTGCCCAAGCGAGAGCCATGACCGCCCTCGAACTCTATGACCTCTACCGGGACAAGACCTGGCAGTGGAGCGATGGCGCGGGACGCTTCCAGGAAGAAGGTCGCATTTTCCGGGCCTGGTCTGGCAACGGAGCCAATGCCAGTTGGGCAGAGGGACGTTGGACCCTGACCAATGACGGGCAGTTGTGCCTGCGGGCTGTGTGGCACGGCTCCAGCGGCAGCTCCCCCAACAAGACCTGCTTCCGCCACATGGTTCATGACGGCACGGTCTATCAAAAGAAGGAACCGTCCGGAGGCTGGTACGTGTTCAGGCACACGGCGCCGGACAAGGACGACGAGTACGGAAAGCTCGTCAAGCAAGACACAGTGAGCGCCAAGGTGATGGCCTACCGGCCGGTGGCGCAAGCGACAGAAACCCCAAAATTCGCACCATTGCCGACGCGGGCGCCGGTCGGTGCGTTTTGACAGTGGAGAACGACAATGAAGAGGAAACTTGCAGCTATCGCGCTCTCGTGCGCGGGACTGATGCTGACTGGGGTAAGCCTGGCGGCCAACAAACGTCCACTTGGAATCCCCAATGAAAACTCGGCGACGGCAACCATGCCTTCCGACAAGCGTCCAGTGATCACCCCGACCTCTGTCGGCTTTGGGGCTTATGACCCCCATGGTGATTTCGGCACCGACGCCAACTCGAAGATCGAGCATCTGTTCCTGCCTTGGGAGGACGTCGACCTTCGCACCCTCGCACTGGCGGACGACTACGCGCAGAAACGCGGGCGGTCGCTGCTGGTCACCGTCGAACCATGGTCGTGGTCGCCCAACTGGCGGCTGTCTTCATCGCAACTGTTGCACAGCATCCTGAGCGGTGAACGCGACGGCTACATGGCCGCGGTCTGCTCTGAAGCGGCCAAGTTGAAGAGCGATGTCACCATCCGCTGGGCACAGGAAATGGACGAGACCAACAACCAGTTCACCTGGGCGCACTGGAATCCAGCTGACTATGCGAAAGCCTACCAGCGCATGGTGACCGTGTGCCGTGAGCACAACAAGACCGCCAAATACATGTGGTCTCCATTGGGGAACGCAGGGCTGGAAGCATTTTATCCGGGCACGAATTTCGTCGACATCGTCGGCCTGTCGGTGTTCGGCTATCAACCCTACGACCAGGGTGTCGTCGGTCACGAAACGAGTTTCGTCGAGCAGATGCGGGAGAAGTACGCCCGCGTCAAAGGCTTCGGCAAACCGATCGTGGTTGCAGAGCTCGGTTATGAAGGGGATGCCGGATACGTCAAGGATTGGGCGCAGACTGTCGCCAAGTCCTATCCCGAATTTCCCGAGCTGAAGGCGATCGTCTATTTCGATGACCGCGAGGTCTATCCGTGGCCGAAGGGATATGGCCTGCCCAACTGGCGTGTCGTGCAGACGCGCGAAGCATCCAACTGATGAGAACCAGGGCGGGAGAAAAGAGATGACCATTGCACAGAGACTGATCATGGTTGCGGCATTGGTCGGCGCGGCGGGGGCCGCGACGGTTGCCGCTTCGGCCGCGCCAAGCGCTGCCACGATCAGACAGGCCGAACCGCTCAGCAACGAAGATCTCTATCGGCTCTACAGCCAGCGGTCGTGGATATGGAAAGACGGCGCCGGGTATTTTGCCGTGCCGCAGCGCCGTTTTTCGGCATGGACTGGGAAGGGCAAGGACGCTTCGTATGGGGTGGGAAGCTGGTTCATTGCCGATGCAGGCCGGCTTTGTTTCAGAGCCGACTGGTACGCCAAGAGCGGCGCCGCGCCAGCCCTCACCTGCTTCAGCCACCGCAGGAAGGGCAACGTCATCTACCAGAGGCGTGAGCCCAAGGGCGATTGGTACGTCTTTGCAAACGCGCCGGTCCGGAAGGGTGATGAAATCACCAAGCTGCGTCGGGGCGACTATGTCGTCGCGAAACTGGGCAAGGTCGAGGACAAACTGACACTCGGGCGCTGACCCGAGCAATTCCAGGAAAAGTGTGTAACGGTTTTCCGTCCGGAATTGCGTACAAACAAAGAGCCTGAGCGTTCCCGTGTTTCCGTGAAAAACGGAAACGCTCCAGTCCGGCAGCTGTTCGAGCAGCTGCCGGTTCCCTCTTGAGGACATCTGGCGTCAGGTTCTGAGGAAACAGTGCGAGGTCTGCCCGAAGCCGCTTGGCGAGCAGATATGCGGCGCGCGACCATAGAATCGCACGTTATCGGAAATGTTCTGCGTGCTCTTGGCCACCGCAGCGCGGCGGCTGACCGTCGCGATCCTGCTTTTAGGCTTGATGACCTCCGCCGTGAAGGCATGGCTCGTCTGCGTGGTAACGGACACGGATCTTACATTGCTGTCGGTAATGGAGTTGCAGCCCGATAGGGCCATTGCCACGATCGCGGCACAAAGCAGCGGAACCGTGTGAAGCTTACTGCCGGCCCGGGAGGGGGCAGCCTTCGAAATCGAAGCCATCCTGTCATTCCTCATTGGTTGGGGCATGCACGTATGCAACCAAGAGATACACCGAGTCGCTTAAGACACCGTGGAAACAACGCTGCAAATGCACAGCTTTCGCGGAGCCTGTTCTTAACGACTTGCGTGGAAGTGGGCGACGGTTCCGTACTGCTACAGCGGCACCGTCTTGATTGCCGGGGCCTTCTAGCGTCGCTCTCCCTCGCCCGACAGTAAAAAATAATCGCAGCGCGAAACAATCGAAGAGTGTGGACGTTGGAAGAAGCCTCCGTCCGCCCTGCTCGGATGATGGATCGCTTACCGTGCCTCGGTGAGGCGGTCATTGCCGTGCAAAGAAACATTCACAGGCGCCGTTCCGAAACTCTGGCCGACGGGGTCCGCGCAAAAAACATTCGATATCGATGGCATGGAAAGAGGCGTTTTTCTTTCCCATGAACTCAATTTCCGTAACGATTATCGATATCGAACATTGAATGGCGACGGCCCCTTCCGGTTTCATTGCCCGGGAGAAGTACGGTCTTCCGGAGAACGGGATATTGCCTTGACAACAACCGACCAGCAAAAACCGCGCCTTTTTCTGCTTTCTCCCAATTTTGAGGATGCGGCATATCCTGAGCAGCGCTTCTTTTGTCGCCATTCGGCGCTGGTCGAAGGGGTCATTGCTTCGTTTCCGGTACTTGAGGATCTGCTGGATATCCGACGGATCGATTTCAAACGGCCGCGTGCAGAGGTTGTTGCCCTGGTCGGAGAGGCGAACCGGGCATTGCCTGTTCTCATACTCCGGTCCGGTGAAACATCGGGACAGGCTTCAGGTGAAGCCGGTGGCAGGCAGTTCGTTGCTGGTGCCGAACCGATCATCGCAGCTCTTGTGGAGCGCGAACTCATCCCGCCGCCTCATCCCTAGAGGTCGGGTGGGAGCCTTTCAGCGAAGTGAGCGGGGCATTCCGAATTTCGCTCATCCGCTGAAAGGCTTTTCTCCATAAGCGGTCAATTTCGCCAAATAGACTATAAAGTCTATAGAATTAATCGACTAAAATCCCGGGAATACGCGATCAGAAAGGGGATGACATGTCCTACGTCCTGAGTGCACTGGATAAGAGCCCGCTTGCCGGCCAGGACAGTCCGACGGATGCCCTGAAGCGCACCATCGCATTGGCACAGCTGGCGGAGCGCCTGGGCTACCATCGCTTCTGGGTGGCCGAGCATCACAATGTTCCCGACCTTGCCAGCTCCTCGCCGGAAATCCTGATCTCCCATCTGCTCGCCCACACCAACCGTATCAGGATCGGTTCGGGCGGTGTCATGCTGCAGCACTACAGCGCCTACAAGGTGGCGGAGAACTTCAACCTGCTCGCGTCGCTGGCGCCAGGCCGCGTTGACCTTGGTGTCGGCAAAGCGCCAGGCGGCCTGCCGCTGTCGACCCGTGCACTGCAGGCAGATCGCGATCCGTCCCGCAAGTCTGACTTTGCGCAGCAGATCGCGGAATTGGGTGCCTATCTTGACAGGCAAGGGCCGGTGGAAGGGTTGGCCGCAACGCCCTTGCCGACGATTGCGCCGCAGCGTTTCCTGCTCGGCGCCAGTGTCGAGAGCGCCGAACTTGCCGCGGCACATGGCTGGGAGTTTGTTTTTGCCCGCCACCTCAACGGTGACGATGCCCTGCTCGATGCGGTCGCGTCGACCTATCGCAGCATTGCCGGTAAGGCGCCGATCGTCGCCGTATCGGCGATCGTTTCGGAATATGCCGGCGAGGCCATTGCCGAGGCGGAAAACACCAAGCTGTTCAAGGTGCATGTGCCGGGTGCCCAGAGCGTAACGGTCGGCAGCGCGGAGCAGGCCGAGGAATATGCCCGTCAGGTGGGCGCCGCCGAGTATCGCATCGAACCGAAGCAATCGAGCGTGATCGCCGGCACGCCCGATCAGGTGTGGTCCGAATTCGATCGCCTGGCAGATCGTTACGGCATCGCCGAATTCATCGTCGAACCGGCCGTCAACGGCTCGTGGCGTCTCGCCACGCTGGAGCTCCTGGCGCGTCGACGCTCGGCTGTCGCCGCGTAAGGCGCAACCCGACCAGGAAGAAGGATTTCGCGCATGAGTGAAAAACGCATTCCATTCGGCATCATGCTGCAAGGCCCCGGGGGGCATATGAATGCCTGGCGGCACCCCAGCGTGCCGGCCGACGCCAGCACCAACTTCGACTACTATGTCAGGACTGCCAGGCAGGCCGAAGCCGCTGGTATCGCTTTCGCGTTCGTCGCCGATGGGCTCTACGTCAACGAACAGTCGATCCCGCATTTTCTCAACCGGTTCGAGCCGATCGTGCTCCTGTCGGCATTGGCCGCGGCGACGGATCGCATCGGCCTGGTCGGAACGCTTTCCACATCCTACAGCGACCCGTTTACCGTCGCACGGCAGTTCGGTTCGGTGGATCTGGTCAGCGGCGGCCGCGCCGGCTGGAACGCCGTTACCTCCCCTCTCGAGGGGTCGGCCAGGAACTATGGCCGGGACAAGCATCCCGAGCATGCGCTGCGCTATCAGATCGCCGCCGAGCATATCGAGATCGTCAAAGGCCTGTGGGATTCCTGGGACGACGATGCCTTCGTGCGCGATCGCGAGACTGGCCAATATGCCGATTTCTCCAGGATGCATCGTCTGAACTACAAGGGGCGGTTCCACTCGGCGGAAGGGCCGCTCAATCTGGGCCGCTCCGCCCAGGGACAGCCGGTGCTGTTTCAGGCCGGCGCCTCCGAGGACGGTGTGTCGTTGGGCGGCCGTCATGCCGACGCCGTCTTCGCCGGCGCCGACTCCTTCGAGGAAAACCAGGCGCTTTCCCGGCGGCTCAAAGATGCTGCCGTGGCGCATGGGCGCGGTGCCGACGACATCAAGATATTCCCGGGCATTGCACCGATCGTCGGAGCGACCGAGGCAGAGGCGGAGCGCAAATATCAGTTGATCCGCGATCTCGTCAGCGTGCCGGAAGCGCTGCGCTATCTCGGCCGCTTCTTCGATCATCACGATTTCGCGGCCTATCCGCTCGATGAGCCGTTCCCCGATCTGGGCGATATCGGCCAGAACAATTTCCGTTCGACCACCGATCGTATCAAGCGGACCGCAAGAGAGCGGGGGCAGACGCTTCGGGAGGTCGCCCTGGAGGTTGCCACGCCGCGTACGCGCTTCATCGGGACACCGGAAAAGGTGGCGGACGAGATCATCCGCTGGGTCGATGGTGGAGCTGCCGACGGTTTCGTTCTTTCGTTCCAGGTGATCACCGAAGGTCTCGATGACTTTGCCGAACACGTCCTGCCACTGCTCGAGGCGCGCGGCCGACACAGCAATCAGCTCGCTGGCGCGACGCTGCGCGATCATCTCGACCTGCCCTTCAAGCAGAGCCGCTACAACCAGTCCGCCGAGGAAGCCAAATCCGCAGCGGAGCGCGCGGCCTGATGACCATTCATCAAGCCGCTCCGCTCAAGGATGACGTCGCGTCGACGCTGCTTGCCTATCGTGACGAATTCGTCGCTCTGCGGCACAGGCTGCATAGCGAGCCGGAAATGGGTTTTCGCGAGGTGAAGACCTCGGCGCTGATCGCGGAACTGCTGGAATCCTGGGGCTACGACGTAACCCGCGGCGTCGGCAAGACCGGCGTCGTCGGCACGTTGCGCAATGGCGCTGGCGATGCCTCGATCGGCATCAGGGCCGACATGGATGCTCTGCCGATCCTGGAGGCGACGGGCCTGGCCTATGCCAGCACGACATCAGGCACCATGCATGCCTGCGGCCATGATGGTCATACGACGATCCTACTGGCAGCCGCGCGATACCTTGCCGAGACGCGGAAATTCTCCGGGACGTTCCGGGCGATCTTCCAGCCTTCGGAAGAGGGTGGCGCCGGTGCCCGCGCCATGATCGCCGACGGCCTGTTCGACCGGTTTCCCGTCGACACGGTTTTCGGGCTGCACAACTGGCCTGGCGTGCCGGCCGGCCAGTTCGGTTTCCGCTCCGGCCCGACGATGGCTTCGGTCGACCTTGTCATCATCCGTGTCATCGGCAGGGGCGGCCACGGTGCAAAGCCGGCGCAGGCGGTCGATCCGGTTGTTGCAGCGGCCTCGCTGGTGCTGGCGCTGCAGACGGTCGTCTCGCGCAACGTAGATCCGCTCGAGACCGCCGTGGTGACCGTCGGCACCATCAATGGCGGCATTGCCGCCAATGTCATTCCCGACAGCGTCGAGCTGAAACTGACGGTTCGCACCTTCAACGAAGCGGTGCGAGAGCAGATCAAGGCCCGCATCATCGCCTTGGCGGAAGCGCAGGCTGCAAGCTACGGCGCGCGTGTCGAGATCAGCTATCCGCGCGGTTATTCCACGCTGGTCAATCACGAGCGAGAGACGGCATTCGCGCGACGGGTTGCTTCCCGGCATTTCGGTGAGCGCCGGCTGGAGACGGATTTCCGGCCGATCACCGCCAGCGAGGATTTCGCCTTCATGCTGCAGGAGCGGCCAGGCAGCTACCTCTTCATCGGCAACGGCGACAGCGCCGACCTGCACAGCCCGCGCTACGACTTCAACGACGAGATCCTGATCGATGCCGCCGGCTACTGGGTGCATCTGGTGCAGGACTATCTGGCCGATCGCAACGGCAGCCATCCAACTCCTGAAGGAACCGAGGTGCCATGACCGACGGCTTTCTTTATACCACGCCACTCGATCCGCGCGCGCAGCCGCTGATCGAGGCCCTTACCTGGGAATATGAGACACGCTACGGCAACTACTGGGGTGAACCGGCCGGTGCAGAAATGGCTCGCTATCCTGCCGAGCTGTTCGCGCCACCGCACGGCGCTTTCGTCCTGCTGATGCGCGGCGGCACGGCCATCGCCGGAGGCGCCTTCAAGCGCTACGACGAGCGCACCGCCGAGCTCAAGCGCGTCTGGACACATGTCGATCTGCGCCGGCAAGGACTGGCGCGTATCGTGCTGGCGGAACTCGAAACGCAAGCCGTGCGGCAAGGCTACAGCAGGATCTACCTGACGACCGGCTTTCGCCAGCCAGAGGCTGCGGGTCTCTATCTCAACAATGGTTACACCGCGCTGTTCGACACGACAGTCGATCCGGAGATCCACGGCTCGCTTCCCTTTGAGAAGGACCTCAGCGCACTGGTGACAGGCGTGGCTGAGCCCATTCGCAAGGCAGGGTGAGTACATATTTCACGAAGAGGTTCTGTAATAATGCATGGAATTTGGATGGCAATGTCAATTCGAAGTGAAAACTTGAAAAAACTTGCCGTGACCGAGAGAAAATAATTCTGAATATAAAATCATAAAACCGAGAAAATCTGGCGATATACATACTTTTTCTGGAGAGGCGGAATCGAAATGACAACAGTTACGGATGTTGGCGACATTTCCGCTGCCGGGCGATCACGATCCATCGAAAGCCACACCGGCTATAAGGTCGTGCCGGCCAAGCATCACTGGCGCACGGTCGGCACGATCGTCGCGGTTCTGGTGATCGCGGCCACACTGCATTCCGTCCTGACCAATCCACGCTGGGGCTGGGATGTCTTTGCGAAGTTCTTCTTCTCCGAACCGGTGCTGGTTGGCCTCGGCCGCACCTTGCTTCTGACGGTGCTCGCTTCCGCGCTCGGCTTCCTGCTCGGTACGGTGCTGGCCTTTGCGCGTGTGTCGACCTCACCGCTGCTGTCGGGCGTATCCTGGGCCTATATCTGGTTCCTGCGCTCGATCCCGCTGATCGTGCTGCTGCTGGTTCTGAACAATCTCGGCTACCTCTATCCGACCGTCGATGTCGGCGTGCCGTTCACCAGCATCCTGTTTGCGCAATACAACACCGTCGAGGTACTCAGCCCGTTTGCGGTGGCGCTGATCGGCCTCAGCCTCAACCAGGCCGCTTTTTCGGCCGAGATCATTCGTGGTGGCATCCTGTCGGTCGATCACGGACAGCATGAGGCCGCTGCCGCGCTCGGACTGTCACGGCGGCGGCAGGCGCTCAACATCGTGCTGCCGCAAGCGATGCGCGCGATCCTGCCCAGTGGCTTCAACGAGATCATCGGCCTCGCGAAATCAACCTCGATGGTCTATGTGCTCGCCCTGCCGGAGCTGTTCTACACAGTTCAGGTCATCTACCGCCGCAACCTGGAAGTCATCCCGCTGCTGATGGTGGCCACGGTATGGTACCTGGTCATCATGAGCGTGCTCTCGCTCATCCAGATCGCGATCGAGCAGTATTACTCCAAGGGTGCCACCCGCAAGGCGCCAGGCCCCGTGTTCAGGCGCATTGCCGCATTCCTGTCGGGGCTGCCCTTCGGACCGGTTTTGGTCGGGAAGCAGATTGCGGTGGAGACGAAGCAGGCCGTCGTCCGCAAGCCCCTGGCTGCCGTCAATCTGGGCGATCGTGGTGCCGGCCGCATCGAGATCCGCGATGTCAGCAAGCGCTTCGGTACCCTGACCGTACTCGACCAGGTCAGTCTCACTTTGGCACCGGGAACGGTCACGGCCATTATCGGCCCGTCGGGCGCCGGCAAGTCGACGCTGCTTCGCACGATCAACCATCTTGAACGCACGGATGAAGGCTTCATTTCGATCGATGACGAGTTGATCGGCTATGCGCGCGACGGCAACGTGCTCTACGAACTGAAGGAAGGCGCCATCCGCCGCCGCCGTTCGGCCGTCGGCATGGTGTTCCAGAATTTCAACCTGTTCCCGCATCTGACGGTGGTCGAGAACATCATCGAGGCACCCGTTTCCGTGCATGGGATTCCGCGTGCCGAAGCGATCGAAACCGCTCTCGACCTTCTGGCCCGGATCGGGCTCTCCGATAAGGCCAATGCCTATCCGCGCCATCTGTCGGGCGGCCAGCAGCAGCGTGTGGCCATCGCCCGGGCACTTGCACTGAGGCCGAAGGTCCTGTTGTTCGACGAGCCGACCTCGGCGCTCGATCCGGAGCTGGTCGGCGAAGTCCTCGACGTCATCAAGGAACTGGCGGATTCCGGCACGACCCTGGTGATCGTCACCCACGAAATCGGCTTCGCCCGCGAGATCGCCGACACCGTCGTCTTCATGGAAAGCGGCAAGGTGGTCGAGGTGGCGCCGCCGGCCAAACTCTTCAGCGAACCGGCCCATCCGCGCACCCGCGCCTTCCTGGCCAAGGTTCTCTAGCCCGCATTCTTTCCTTCGCCAGTCACATGTCCGGAGCACCGGCGCGCCCGTCCTTTCGTGACGGGCAAGGTATCGTACGTCTCGAAACAGGAGCAGGCACATGACATTCCATCGCAGTCGGTTTTCCTTCGTAGCAGCGGGGCTCGCCAGCCTTGGGCTGTGGGCGACGACATCCATGGCGGCCGAGTTCGATCTCAGCCCGGAACAGCCAACGCGCATTCATGCCGAGAAGAGCGAAAAGGCGATCGCGGCGATCCCTAAGGACTACAAGTTCGTCGAGCCCGGCGTCCTGACCATCGGCATCAATCCGTGGGATCCACCGGTCGCCACCTATGCAACCGACGCCAAGGCCGTCGTCGGCACCGACCCGGACCTGGCGGTTCTGCTTGCCGAAACGCTGGGTCTCAAGCTCAACCTTGTCGCCGTTGCGTGGGAAGACTGGCCGCTCGGCCTGTCCTCCGGCAAGTTCGATGCCGTCATCAGCAATGTGACGGTGACGGAGGAGCGCAAGGAGAAGTTCGACTTCTCCACCTACCGGCAGGATGTGCTGGGCTTCTATGTGAAGAAGGACAGCGCAATCACGTCGATCAAGGAGCCGAAGGACGTTGCCGGGCTGAAGGTCATCACGGGGGCCGGCACCAACCAGGAGAAGATCCTGCTGGAATGGGACCGCGAGAATGTTGCTGCGGGCCTGAAGCCGGTTGAGGTGCAATATTATGATGACCGCGCTGCGAGTCAGCTGGCGATCCAGTCGGGCAGGGCGGACGCTGAATTCAATCCGAATGCTACCCTGGCCTATGGCGCGGCAGTGAACGGCGGAACCAAGCTGGTGGGCGTCGTCAGCGGCGGCTGGCCGCGTACCGCCGAAATCGCGGTGGCCACCCGCAAGGGCAGCGGGTTGGCTGACCCGTTTACGGTTGCTGTCAACGAACTGATCGCCAGCGGCAAGTATGGCGAGGTCTTGAAGAAGTGGAGCCTGACCGAGGAGGCGATCGACAAGTCGGCCACCAATCCCCTCGGCCTGCCGAAACCCAACAGCTGAGTAGGGGCTGAAAGCCGCGGGCGTCTCGCACGCCTGCGGTCCAGTCCGCGGTTTATCTTCAGAAAGAGTCACGCCATGCTTTCCAGAACACGCCTTCTTGCTCCCGTTTTCCTGGCTACATTGCTTGTGGCTGCGGGTGCTGCCGCCACCGCCCAGTTCGATCTCAGTCCGGAGCAGAGTGGCCGTGTGCGCGCCGACAAGGACGACGTGCTGGTCAAGACCATTCCGAAAGATTTCCATTTCGTCGACGAAAGCGTGTTCACGGTGGCGGTGGCTCCGTCCGGTGTGCCGCCGATCGCCAGCTACGCCACGGATGCCGCGACCGTCATCGGTGCCGACCCGGATATCGCCCAGCTTGTCGCCGACAAGCTCGGCCGGCCACTGAAGCTGGTGGCCGTCGCCTGGGAGGACTGGCCGCTCGGCATTGTCTCCGGCAAATTCGATGCCGTCATTTCCAATGTCGGCGTGACCGAGGAACGCAAGCTCAAATATGATTTCTCCAGCTACCGGCAGGGCCTGCACGGCTTCTATGTCCGCAAGGACAGCCCAATCCAGAAGATCGCCGAGCCGAAGGACATTGCCGGGCTGAAGATCGTCACCGATCCCGGCACCATCCAGGAGAAGATCATTGTCGAATGGGATCGGCGCAACCGTGAGGCCGGGCTGAACCCGGCCGAGATCATCCTGTTCGACGACGAGGCGGCGTCGAACCTGGCGCTGCGGTCGGGGCGAGCCGATGCCGTCTTCAGCGTCAATGCGGTGCAATCCTATCAGGCTGCGGTGACCGGCGACGCGCGGCTGGTGGGCACCGTCAATGCCGGCTGGCCGCTGACCACGGATGTCGGCGTGGTAACGCGTCGTGGCAGCGGTATCGCCGATGTCGTCACGGCGGCGCTCAACGAAACGATCAAGGACGGCAAATACAAACAGGTTCTCGATAAATGGAACCTTGGGCCCGAAGCGATCGATCAGTCGAGGACCAATCCACCCGGCCTGCCGAAATACTGATCTCCAACCCGATGCGGAAACGTCCAGCCTGGCGCGAGTACAATCGATGACGAAGCCCATCATTCGACGTCTCGCTTTCCTCACGCCGGGCAATTATCCGGACAACGATCCAGCCGCCGGCTTCGAGAGGACGCTGCAGCTGTTCGAATTCGGCGAGGACATCGGTTTCGATGGCGCCTGGGTCAGGCAGCGTCATCTGGAACCCGGGATCTCGTCGGCCGCTGCCTTTCTGGCGGCGGCAAGCCAGCGTACCCGCAGGATCGAACTCGGCACTGCGGTCATCCCGATCGGATATGAAAGCCCTTATCGGCTGGCGGAAGATCTTTCGACCGTCGATGTCCTGGCGCGCGGGCGGCTCAATGTGGGATTGAGTGCCGGCACGCCACCGCACGCCGAGACGCTGGGGCCGCTGGTGTTCGATGGCGACTGGCGCGGTTTCGATTTTTCATATGAGCGGGTGCTGCGTTTCGTCCGCAACCTCAAGGGCGAGCCAATCGGCGCGCCCGGCGCGATCGTCGAATTTCCGGGCGGTCGCGTCACGCCGAGGCTCCAGCCCTATGCGGCTGGCCTTTCGGAGCGGATCTGGTATGGCGGCGGCTCGCTACGATCCGCCGAATGGGCAGGGCGCAGCGGTCTCAATCTCTTGATTGGCAATGTGACTTCGGGTGAGGGTACAGACAATTTCTTCGAAGCCCAGGTTCGGCAACTGGAAGTTTTCAAGGCTCAGGCCGGCCACGGTCGTGTCGCGCTCGGCCGTGTCATCGTCCCTTTCGATGGTGCCGACGCAGTGACGCGCCAGCGCTATCGCGCCTATGGCGAGGGCCGGGACGATAGGACAGGCAAACCACATGGCGAGCGGCGCACATTGTTCGCGCGCGATCTGGTAGGCCCATCACAGGCCATCGTGGAGGCGTTGCTCAGCGATCCCGTGTTCGCCGAAGTGGAGGAATTGCGCCTCGAACTGCCTTACAGTTTCCGGCACGAGGACTACGAGCAAATCCTGTCCGACGTGGTGGAGCACATCGCGCCGGTTTTCGGATGGGCGGAAAAGATTGCCGAAACAAAGTCGGCACCTGCTTCAGCCTGACAATTTGCGCGAGTCGGCGGCGTTCAAGATACCGTCTGGGCGGCGTCAGCGCTCGTCAACGTCGACACGCTCCTGGTCTTCGCTCGAGATGCTCGGTGCCATCCGATCATTATGGTCGGTATCGAAGGCCAGTTTGCGCTCCCAGGGATCGAAAAACTTGACGATCGAGCGCGCTGTTTTGGCCTTATGGCCAAAGTGGTTTTCTTTCATACTGAACATGGCGCAGGTTTCCCTTCTGCGTTACTCACCCGAAAAGCCGTCGAGTCGACAGGATATCCAGACGGCTTGCCTTGCAGTGTCTGCCCCCCCCGCACCATCAAGGCAGTCTACATCTAAACGGACCAAGATGAAGGCGCTTACTCCATTTGGGGCATCAGCCGTGACAATTACGTGTCTGTCTGTAACGTATTTGGCAGAATGCTGTGCTCAATCGGTAAATGCCACAGAGGCGCGGCTACCGGGTACGGTCACAGCACTCCGAACCGTTTCCTGGCGGCATCGGTGGCAGGCATGAACAATGCGACGATCGTGCCTTCGGGGTCGCGGAACTGCATCGAGCGGTTCCCCCAAGGCATCATCTTGGGTTCGTGCACCAGCTCGACCTTGCCCCTCAGCCGGTCAAACTCGGCATCGACGTTGTCGACTATGAATTCGATGATCGCCGTGCGGTTGGCGGATGGCTCGGCGCTGCCTTCCTTGAACAGGGCTACCGTCTCCGCACTGCCGATCGCAAGCGTGGCCGATGGCATGACGATCTCGGCAAAGACAGGGGCCAGCCACTCGGCGTGTTGGCCGGTCACCGTTTCGTAAAAGCCGACCATGCCTTCCACGTTGGAGGCGATCAGGCGAATGGATGCAAATTTCATCGTTTGTGATCCTTCATTTGGCGCGACGGATATGACGTCGCGACAAGCTTGTGGCACACGCCTGTTGCCACCATAATGGCAGCAGGAGTCAGCATCGCATGCGTCGTGCCGATCGATTGTTTCAGATCATCCAAATCCTGCGGCGGTCGACCCGCCCGGTGACCGCCGCGGCCCTGGCCGCGGAAATAGAGGTATCCAAGCGCACTGTGTACCGCGACATCGCCGACCTCATCGGCCAGAGGGTTCCTATCGTGGGGGAGGCTGGTCTCGGCTATCTGCTTGCTCCAGAATATGACATGCCACCGCTGATGCTGACGCCCGACGAGCTCGAGGCCGTCGTGTTGGGATCGCAATGGGTTGCGGCACGTGGCGACAAGGTTCTCTCAGCCGCGGCCAATGATGTCGTGGCCAAGATCGCGGCAGTCGTCCCCGAACGCCTGCGGCAGTTCATCGTCGCACCGAGTGTCGGTGCCAAGCCGGGAAGAACCATGTCGCCGGACCCGGTCGACACGACGGAACTGCGGACGGCGATCCGCGAAGGCAGGAAGCTGCGTTTGCGTTATCGGTCCGAAAATGGCGTGGAGACGGACCGCATCGTCTGGCCGGTTATCCTGGGCTACGATGAGGCGACACGGCTGATCGTCGCCTGGTGCGAGTTGCGGCAGGGGTTCCGACATTTCCGCACCGACCGGGTGATACAGGCCACCGTTCTTTCGGATGCCAATGGCCTGCGCAAAGGCGAGTTGCGTCGCCGCTGGGAGCTTTGGCGCGAACAGCAGCGCCGGGATCGAATTCAGCACGAGTGAGGTGCTGACTTTGTCCGCCAGCCAAAAGCTGGAACCCGGCCATTGGGCCGGGTTCCGAGATCCAATTCAGGACGACATTTTAGAAATCGCGCTGGAAACGAAGCACGCCGCCGACCCCGTCGCTCTTGGCGTGGTACTTGCTGGCAGACTTGTTGAAATAGTCCACTTCGCCGGTGATCGTGAACCCCGGAACCAGCTGATGCGCGATGTTTGCCGCCAGGGCGAAGGTCTTGCCCTGGTCATAGGAGGCCTGGATGTTGAACGCGGTCTTCTCGTTGAACTTGTAGGTACCGCCACCCCAGATGGCCCACTTGCCATCCCATGTCTTGTAGAAATTGCGCAGTGAGTTCTTCTCGGTGCCGTAGCCGCCGAGCACGAACAGCGAAATCTGATCGGTTGCCTTCACGTCCAGGCGGACCTTGCCGGCCCATTCTTCATAAGCGCTGTTGTAGGCTGCAACGCCGGAGATGGATCCCCAGCCCTGGGTGTATTTAGCGCCTGCGACCACGTGCGGAACGTAGCTGTCGATGGTCTGGTTTGCAGCCCTGGCGACCCACAGGCCGGCTTCATTCTTGACACGGGTATTGTAGCTGCCCGATCCCTGTTCCAGCGAGACGATCGCCGAGAAGCCGTTGCCGGCATCGAAGGTGTAGCTGATCAGGTTGGTGTCGTACTCGCCGAAGGGGATGAAATCGTCGTTGATGACGTTACCGGCATAACCCGAGAAGGTGTTGAAGGCCGATTCATCCTTACCGACACGCAGGCCGCCAAGCTGGATCCACGCGAAATTCAGCGTCACATCCTTGTTGCGGGCATTGGCGTTGTCGCCGCTGTTGCCGAAATTGAAGCGGGTTTCGGTATAGGTCTTCAAGGTGCCGTATTCGGTTTCCTGGCCGGTCCAGGTCTTCAGCGTGAAGCGGGCGTTCTTGGCATAGGTATCACGCTCGCGGCCATTCAGTCGGTCTGTCGTCTTGACGCCGCCAAAATCGCCGAGACCGACGTCATAGCGTACGTAACCACCGACGCGCAGGCAGGTTTCGGTGCCCGGGATATAGAAGTAGCCGGCGCCGTAGACGTCGCAGATCTTGACGTATTCCGCCGGCTCCGGTTCGGCGACGACGACAGCGTCGGCGGCGCGCGCACCGGAAACCGCGAGCAAAGCCGCAGCCGAGCCGAGGAGAAGGCTCTTAACGTTCATTTTCAAACTCCTGTCTTTGGAAAAGTGTCCTCGAAAAGGCAGAATCTTTTTCCTTTTCGAGCGAAGCCTTCGCATCGAATTCGGTCTTCGGCAAATTGATTTCAGTTTTTTCTGATTATTTCTCGTATAGTTTCTTCAAATGTTGTCACAATGACACTATTTATTTCGGAATCTAACCATATTCATATTTAAAGTCAGGAATCTAATTAAATTTATTTTACGACTTGTATTTATAAGAGTCGTCATTTGCTCGTCTTCGTAATATATAAAAACCACATCGACCTCCAGTCGATGGGGTGGTTCCGCATCGATGTATCCCCTGCAATCGATGCGGAGCTACCGTCTAATAAAATGCTGACCAAATCGGAGTATTGTTCGCCGACTAGATGAAGTTTTTCTGGATAGGTTTGTCGTCCCGCGCCCGATGGCGAAAGGAACGCAAAATTTTGCTAATCAGAATTTCGTGTTGCTTTCGCGCGCTCGATCCTGGCCCGGATGCGACGATCTTTCTCGCCTGTTGGCGAAAAAACGATTGGATTTCGGTTGTCGCATCGAAATGCGGCGAAGGATCTTGGTGGCGATTTCCAGCTCCGAAACATCGAAATCGGACAAGATGTCTTCATGCAGTTCGCAAAGCACGTCTTCGAGCTTGGCAGCCAGGGCGGTGCCTTCTTCAGTAAGCCAAAGGGCTTTTGCGCGTTGATCCTTCGGATCTTCGCGACGTTCAATCAATTTGGCAGCCTCAAGCTGGGTAATCATGTCGGCAAGCGTCGCTGCGCGGATGCCGATACTGTTCGCTACCTCGGATTGCCAGACGCCATTTCCCAGTCTTGAAACCCAAATCAAGGGCATTGCACGGGCTTCGGAAATGTCGTGGCGCATGAATTTCCGCTCTGCGTGGGAACGCCAGCATCTGTCAGCGCGAACCAATTCCGATACCAAGTCCCGACGCGCGCTATTCAAATCGAACCGCCTTTATTCCAAATGCACTCATATTCTTCGGGCAGTCCTGCTGACCCCTCCCGACTTCCCTTGCTCCAATGTCCAATCGAAAAGACGTCGCGGCATTGGAAGTGCATCTTCCACTCCAGGCTGCAAAGGTCGCGATTCCGTGAATGGTTCGTGGAGGTTCCGTGGAGGAAAGGCCTTTTGACGTCACATGGATGCCGACGAACGATCCTCTCATGCAAGCGGGCAAGCGCCGACAAGCAAGCGATTGTGAGCCGGCTGATCTTGTGTCAGGCAGAAACCGATTTCCCATCCATGCCAGGGGCAGGGGAAAGCGGCAGCGAAACCTCGATGACCAGACCGCCGCTTGGCGACGATCTGGCCACGGCATCTCCGCCATGCGCGCGCAGGACGGCTCTCACAATGGCCAATCCCAGTCCGCTGCCGCCACTCTTGCGAGAGCGGGATTCGTCCGCACGCCAAAATCGCTCGAACATTTTTTCATGGCTACCAGGAGGTACACCCGGACCGGAGTCGGAGCAGCGAATGATGCCGACCGAGCCGGAGACGAAGGTCTGCATGTGTACCGTGCTGTGCGGAGCGTAACGGCGCGCATTGTCGAGCACGGCCAACAACGCCTGGCGCACGCGATTGCGGTCAATTTTGCACGGAACGGACTGCAGGTGCCGTTCCAGCTTTATGTCAGCCGCCGCCATCTCCGGTTCCATGGCACCGGCAATAGCCTCGACCTCACGCGCCAGATCGACCGTTTCCAGCTTCAGCTCGAGATGGCCGGCGCTGGCTAGGCCAAGGGTCCGCAAGTCTTCGACGAGATATGTCAAACCGTCGACATGCGCGATGAGATTGCCGTACAGCTCTCTGGTCGGCGGAAAGACACCGTCGGCCAATCCTTGTAAACGCCCGCGGAGGATCGTCAGCGGCGTGCGCAGTTCGTGTGCGATGGCGGAGTTCGAGAACCGCAATTCGGATTCGGCGGTCTCCAGGCGCCAGGCCATCGCGTTGAAATCGCTGATCAGCGTTTCGGCCTCTCCAAAGCCATTCTGCACCACTTCGGCGCGGGCGCTGAAGTCCCCGCTGGTGATGGAGCGAAGCGCTTTGGCAACGGTTTCGAGGGGGCGTAGAATTCGACGCGCCAGTCTCCATCCGACGATCCCTGCTGCAACCAGGCTGATCGCGACGAAAATGGCAAGCGCGACGAAATCGGTGAATACCCAATCGCTCTCCTCACCCTGGATCGAAACGGGGACGAGCCATTCATAGTTGTAGTAGTAGAAAATCCCGCCGAAGAACATGACCGCGAGCGCCAGCAGCGTCACGGCACTGATCGACAGCATGACCTGACTGCTGAGGGTCCCTTTTTTCATCGACGTCCGGTCAATTGTTCGGCTTCGCAGCGGATATGGCGCACATCTGGCGTCCTAGCGATAGCTGGTGACCAGCTTGTAGCCTACCCCGCGCACTCCGGTCATGAGACCATCGGCTCCAGCCGCGGCAAGCTTGCGTCTCAGATTGCTAACATGGCTGTCCACCGTGCGCTCCAGTGCCTCTCCTTCAGGGAGGCACGCATCGACCAACTCGCTACGCTCGAAGACCCGGTTCGGTGAACTGGCCATGTGGGCCAGAAGGCGAAACTCGGTCCGGGTCAGCTCCAGCGAGACCTGACCCTTCACGGTTTCCACCGATGCCATGTATGCGTCGGGATCAACCGTCAGCGGTCCGACCCTGATCGCGTTTCCCGCATCTCTCCTCCGGGTTCGCCGCAGCACGGCCTTTGCGCGAGCGACAACCTCGAGGGGGTTGAACGGCTTGACGACATAGTCGTCGGCGCCGATGCGGAGAGCCTGCAGCTTGTCCAGGTCTTCGGCAAGCGCCGTGACCATGATAACGGGCGTGTCGCCTCGTCGACGCAGGGCGGCAAGCACCTCATAACCGTCCTGTCCCGGCATCTTCACATCGAGAATGATGATGTCGGGCCGAAGGCGCAGATGGTGCGCCAGTCCAGTCGGGCCGTCATTCGCGCTGACGGTCCGAAAGCCTTCCCGGCCGAAATAGGTTTCGAGAATGTCGACGATTTCGGGCTCGTCCTCGACGATCAGCACAAGTGCGTTTTCCATCATCATCGGCAAGTTGTCTTCCGGCGTACTGTCGCCCGGTGTTCCGTCGTCTGGCGATGGTTGGGCGGCAAAATTTCAAGAGCGCTCATGTCGCAGCCCGCCTAGACGGGCGCTTGACCGCGCTGCGTTCAGGATGTGTCGATATTGTGTGGAGTTTTTGTGGAGCGCCGAGGGCGTTTTGGAGAGGAAGCAAACCAGGTCTGAAGGAGCCTGAATAAGGGGGTCGGTTCACTGTTGGTAAACCATCCATGGCCGATCGTCCGGACATGGCTGAATTGATTCCCTTCCCTCTTCATTCTCGTGCAACCCTGGTCCGCTCGATCTCCGATGATTTGGAGGTCGTTCATGGTCCGAGCGCCAACGCGTTCTGGCGAGAGCGCATCGCTGGTATCGTCGCCGGGTTGCGCGCCGACGGTGTCACTGATGACGCGATCCGAACGGAGATCCTTGGCCTGCAGTCCGCTGTTCAATGCGAATTGCAGAGACGCGCCAGCTCGGCCGCTGCGGTCTAGATCTGATCCCTGCTGTCAAACACTGCTTGTTTGGCTGAGCAGCAATCGACGACTTCGCCCAAGTCTGAGACTTACCATCAACGCCTTTACACCCTGCATTCACGCAGGAAGGGATGAAGGGTGGTGGGGAAGACGTGCAGGTCGTCCTGGCGTTCTGTCATCCGGCCACGCATCCTGATGGCAGATGGCGGCACCGCCAGTGGAACCGGATCCTCTCGCAGAACTGGGTGCATGAGACCGTCACCGGCGGCCGAAAGCGCTTCCGTGTCATGGCTCCCGGACGGCCGCTATCACAACAAATGATATCAGACCGGCAGCGGTGCCTTCTTCGCGCTCTGCATCCACGGGCAATGGCTCTACATCGATGCGCTGGCATCGATTGGCTGAGCGGCAGAACCCGCAGTTCTTTCACCCAAAAGACCGGGATGGCAAGGTTGGCCGCGGATTGCCCAAGGATTGCCCAGCGCAGCCGGCATCTAGATAACCTTCCGCACATCCTCTTCAAAACTCAGGACATGATGTAGCGCGATGCGTTCGGCGGTTTCGCCGTCGCCGCGGCAGACCGCTTCGAGCATCTGGGTCTGCTCGTGCAGCACCTTATCCAGGCCAGACATCAGCTCGGGGAAGCGCCGTGTCGCCACATGCAGGATGCGCAGCGACAGGTTGTGGTAGTGGTCGAGCGTGTCGAACAGATAGGGGTTCTTGGCGGCGCGGTAGATGAAGCGGTGGATGCGGCGGTCGAGCGCCAGCAGCGGCTCGGCTTCGGGCGGGTTCGAAAAAGCCGCGAGTTCTTCCAGCAGTTTGCGCGCTTCGCGCCGTTCCGGTTCGCGCAGGCGCTCCGCCGCCAGCCGTGTCGCCCAGGACTCGATGGTGGCGCGCGCTTCGTAAATCGCCGATAGGTCGCTGATGTCGATCTTGCTGACGGACGTGCCGCGGCGGCCGTTGACATCGACGAAGCCGTCGCGTTGCAGCCGCAGCAGCGCCTCGCGCACCGGTGTGCGGCCGACGTCGAGCCGCTGCATCAATTCGCTCTCGCGCAGCAGCGTGCCCGGCGCCAGCTTCACCGTGATGATGTCTTCCCGCAGCTGCAGATAGGTGCGCTCGGCCAGCGTCGCGCCGGCCTCGTCTTCCTCATGCATCCACGCGTCCATCGCCCTGTCTCCGCTGCGCCGGCGCCCGATCGCCGGGAATCGCTTGACAATGGATATGTATAATATACTGATCGATATATTACAAATATATTGATCAGATTGCAGGGAGGTATCGGTCATGAAAAAAAGGAATTTTTCGTCGTCGTCGCTTAAGGGAGGTTTCGCCGCTGTGCTCGGCTTCGGCATGGGATTGCTTGGCGTGTTTCCGCCTGCCTCGGCGGAGGATCTGGAGACGCTGAAGCCGGGTGTGCTGCAGGTCACCATCCAGCCCTACATGCCCTATACGGCGATGAAGGATGATAAGCTGGTCGGGCTGGACAGCGATATCCTCGCCACGGTTGCCAACAAGCTCGGCCTCAAGATTGAAGTCAACGTCACCGATTTTCCCGGCATGCTCGCCTCGGTGCAGTCGCGACGCGCCGACATCACGATCGGCGGCATCGCCTGGTCGGATGCGCGCCAGAAGGTCGGCCTGTTCACCGATCCGCCCTATTATTCGCCCCCGGCCATGGCTGTCGCAGGCTCCGACACATATCCGGACGTCAAGAGCCTGGAAGGCAAGGATCTCGGCACGGTCACCGGCTATGTCTGGGCGAAATCGATCGCCCAGGTGCCGAATGCCACGCCGCATACCTATCCTTCGGCCGACAGTGTGTTCCAGGACCTTGCGTCGGGCCGGCTCAATGTGGGTTTCCTCGATCCGTTGCTGATCGTCTACCAGCAGAAGCAGCGGCCGGACATGAAGTTCCGCGTCGAATACCTGACGCCGCCGACTGCCGACGAGGTCAAGGAGTATCCCGACTACCAGTATTTCCAGCCCTACATGACCGGCTTCTACCTGCCCAAGGAAGCGCCCAAGCTGGCCAACGCGGTCTCCGACCAGATCGATGCCATGTACAAGGATGGCTCGCTTGCCGCGCTTATCACCAAATGGGGCGGCGACCCCAAACAGTTCCTGGTTCCGTCGCCGGAGATGGCGGCGCAGCGCCGTGGCGTCGATCGTCCCGCGGACTGGTCGCCGCCCTCGATCGCGCCTTGACGGGCGGAGGGCCGGACAATGTCCCCTTCCGACGTCTTCAGCGGGTTCCTCCAGGTTCCCTGGGGCGACTACATGGGCAATATCGGCTGGGGTCTGTTGAGGACCCTAGCCTACACCATAGCCAGCTTCGCCGGCGCGGCACTTCTCGGCCTTGTGCTCGCGCTGATGCGCCTCAACCGCCTGCGTCTGGTGCGGCTGCCGGCCGCGCTCTACACGGAGGTCTTCAAGAACGTCCCGCTGCTCGCCATCATCTTCGTCACCTATTTCGGCCTGCCGTCGGTGGGGGTGAAGCTCAGCGTGTTCGCTGCCGGCGTGCTCAGTCTCGTGCTGTTCTACGCGGCCTATCTGTCCGAGATCTTCCGCGCGGCCATCGCCGGTATCCATTCCGGCCAGAACGAGGCAGCACAGGCGCTGGGTCTCGGCCGTGGCGCCACCTTCGGCAATGTCGTGCTGCCGCAGGCGCTGCGTCTGGCGCTGCCCGGCACCAACACCATGTTCGTCGACCTGCTCAAATCGACCTCGCTGCTGGTGACGATCTCGGCTGCCGAACTGATGACCCAGGCGCAACTGATCGCCTCCGAGACGTTCCGAGCGCTGGAGGTCTACCTCGTCATTGCCGCCATCTATTTCGCGGTCTGCTATCCGGTCTCGCAAAGCCTGCTCTGGCTGGAGCGCACGATCCAGGCCGGTGTGCCGTTGTCGCGCGGCCGGCGTCGGCGGCTGCGGCTGGCGAAGATCCTGCTCGCGGGAGGAACTGCATGACCCAGCATCCAGTCAGCATGACGCAAGGCGTCGCGATGGCGGCCACCAAACCGGCCGTCACCATCCGCGGCCTCCGGAAATCCTTCGATGGCAGGCAGGTGCTCGGCGGCATCGATCTCGATGTGCCGGGCGGCCGCATCGTCAGCATCATCGGCCAGAGCGGCGGCGGCAAGACGACGCTGATGCGCTGTGTCAACCTGCTCGAACAGCCTGACGACGGCGTCATCGAGGTCAATGGCGAGGCGATCTGCGCCAGTGGAGCGGTGACATGCAAGGATCTCGCCAGGCTGCGCCAGCGTGTCGGCATGGTGTTCCAGCGCTTCAACCTGTTCCCGCATCTGACCGCGGTCGAGAATGTCGTGCTCGCGCAGATGCACGCTGCGGGGATCGGCGAGCGCGAAGCGGTCGAGCGCGCCGTGCGGCTGCTCACCCGCGTCGGTCTGGCGCATCGGGCGACAGCCTATCCGGAGCGCATGTCGGGTGGTGAGCAGCAGCGCGTGGCGATTGCCCGGGCGCTGGCGCTTGGGCCTACCGTGCTGCTGTTCGATGAGCCGACCTCGGCCCTCGATCCGGAATCGACCGGCGAGGTGCTGCGGGTCATGCGCGAACTCGCCAATGACGGCATGACGATGATCCTGGTCACCCATGAACTGCCCTTTGCCCGGGAAGTGTCGGACTGGGTCGTCTTCATCGATGGCGGCAAGATCATCGAGCAAGGTGCTGCGGCGGATGTGCTCGACCGGCCACGCGAGGCGCGCACGCGTGCCTATGTCGCGAAATACGCTGCATCCGGCTGAATGCCGGCGTCAAACCATCGCGCGGCGGCACCCCCGGCGTTGCCGCCGTCCTCCTCCCAACTGGTATGGATTCGATGAGCAGGATTTCGACCGACGTCGCCGTGATCGGCGGCGGCGTCATCGGTCTGGCGATCGCGCTTCGGCTTCGCGCCGACGGTCGCGAGGTCGTGGTGATCGAGCCAAACGAACCCGGCAGCGGCGCCTCCTACGGCAATGCCGGTACCATCGCCGACTATGCGGTCCTGCCGGTAGGAACGCCAGCGGTCCTGCGCAACCTCTTGCCGCTGCTGCTCGATGCCGACAGTCCCCTGTCGATCCGAACTTCCGCCTTGCCCACTCTGTTTCCCTGGCTGGCGCGCTTCGCGTGGGAGTCGCTGCCGCACCGCTATCGTGACAATACCCGCCGGATTGCCGAGCTCCTGTCCGACGCCCCGGCGGCATGGCGTGAGTTCGCTGCGGAAATCGGCGCATCGGACCTGCTCTCGACGAGAGGTTGCCTCTATCTCTACAAGACGCAAAAGGCTTTCCGGGTGGCCGCGACCGATATCGCGCTGCGCCGCAGCTACGGCGTTGCCCAGCAGCTGCTTTCCCCCGACGAGGTGCTGCGACTGGAACCCCGGCTGCCGCCTGTCGAGGGCGGTGGCCTGTTCTTTCCCGGCGCGATCAATCTCATCGATCCGGGCGAGACGATGCGCCGTCTGTCCGCGAAGGTTCACCAGGCGGGCGTGACACTCATCCAGGCTTCCGCACAGAGGATCGTGCGCCAACCGGGAGGAACCCGAATCATCGCCGCACCGTTCGAAGTCCGTGCCCGTACTGCCGTCATCTCTGCCGGTGCCCGCTCGCAGAAGCTGGCTGCTCAGATCGGCGACCGGGTCCGGCTCGATACGGAACGCGGTTATCATCTCGAGTTCGATATGGACGAGCCTCCAATCGAACGGCCTGTCTGTCCAACGGAACGCGGCTTCTATTTCTGCCCCATGCACGGCCGGTTGCGCGTTGCAGGCCTGGTGGAACTCGGGGGCCTGACAGCGCCCGCCACCCCGCGGCTTGTTCAGAAGCTGACAGCGAATGCGCGCGGGATTTTTCCGAACCTCGGTGAGCCGAGCCGGACCTGGCTCGGGTTCCGGCCTTCAATGCCCGATTCTGTCCCGGTGATCCGTCCATCCAGGGGAGGGCGAGACGTCATTCTTGCTTTTGGTCATGGCCATATAGGATTGACCCTCGCTCCCCGTACGGCCCGACTGGTGAGCGCTCTCATTACCAGCTGATCCCACAGCGGATTCCCCACCGACGGGATGTCAAGGAGGGGGCGCCTGCCGTCAGGCTAAGTTCTTGAGGAGCATTGTAGCATCTGAATAGTTCTGGCGGAGAGAGCGGGATTCGAACCCGCGGTACGGTTTCCCGTACACACACTTTCCAGGCGTGCGCCTTCAACCACTCGGCCACCTCTCCGTCGTTTGCGCTGTCGCGGCCGGTTTCGCCGCGCCGGTCTTCGGGAGCGCGTCCCTTGCTGGAACCGAACCGTGGTTCGCGTGGGATTGCCTCGACCGATGGCCAATCCGTTCCTGCGCCCTGAGCCGTCGAAGCTTCGGGTGCGGGGCTCATCTAGTCGATCCGGCAGCGAATGCCAAGTCATATCGGCGGTATTCCGGGCGCTTCTTCATGCTTTCTTTTTGAGATCCGCTCTTCGCCATCCCGGCATGTGACCGCAGGAAGGGCACCGTTCCGGATGAAACGTCACCGCCAGGCATCCAGAGAGCGCGTCGATGGATGCGAACATTGCTTTTATCGGCTGCACGCCGATTGCGTGGGCCGGCGTCACGCCATATCTGTAAAGGCGAAACAGACGCTGGAAAGGTCTGCATGTTTCGTTTCCTGTTCCGACTTGCCGCCATGGTGGCACTGGCGATCGCGGTCATCATGGCCGTGCTCGACGCCACTCGCATGGTTGCTGCCTCGCATCTGGTGATGACCCCGCTCAAGGTCAGCTGGAGCGCGGTTTCGCCTGACACCCTGGCCAGGACGGAAGCGTTCGTGCGCGAGAAGGCGGGTGCCGTCGCCTGGGATTCGGTGATCGACAAGGCGCTCGACCTGCCGGGCTTCGTGCTGTTCGCGGCGCTGGCCTTCCTGCTCTATGCGATCGGCTACCGCAGGCAGCGGCGTGCGGGAAACTTCGCGGTCAATGCGTAACATTCCGGTGTCTGCGACGAACTAGAAGTCGAAGAAACAGGGAGACAGCTCATGTTTTTCCTCAGTGACATGCTGAACAAGAAGATCAATCTACCAAAACCCGAAGAGGCATTGCCCGGCCGCGAGCGGCCGATCCCGACCGCCTCGAAACACTATGTCTCGAAACGGCCGCTGAAGGGCCCTTATCCCGATGGGCTGGAAACGGCCCTGTTTGGCCTGGGCTGCTTCTGGGGCGCGGAACGGCTGTTCTGGCAGACGGACGGCGTCTGGGTAACGGCCGTCGGCTATGCCGGTGGCATCACCCCCAACCCGACCTACCAGGAAACCTGCACCGGGCTCACCGGTCACGCCGAGGTCGTGCTGGTGGTGTTCGACCCGAAGGTCGTCTCCTACGCGGAACTGCTGAAGATATTCTGGGAAGCGCATGACCCCACGCAAGGCATGCGTCAGGGCAATGATGTCGGCACGACCTATCGTTCCGCCATCTACACGTTCTCGGACGCCCAGCAGCAGGCCGCGATCGCCTCGCGCGATGCCTATCAGGCCTCATTGCGTGCTGCCGGTCGCGACAGGATCACGACCGAGATCGCGCCGGCGCCGGAGTTCTACTTCGCCGAGGAGGATCACCAGCAGTACCTGGCGAAGAACCCCTACGGTTATTGCGGGTTGAAGGGCACGGGCGTGAGCTGCGCCATTCCAACTCCCGCCGCGACGGCCTGACGACAGCCGGCGGGGCAGCAGGGTCTGCCCCCTCGTTGCCGCTAGCACCCTATTCAGAAACGATTTTCCATGGCGCCGCTTCGGCGCCATGCTTTTTCCAAAGGGTCAAAATTCCACGTGAATTTTGTCCCTAGCCGTGCAAGATAAAGCTTGAGCGGGAGGGAACAGCTCCTGCCGGACGTCGCAAGCCGGGCCGGAACCCGGACCTGCGGCAGACTGGAAAAATAAACCTCAGGGGTGTGGATCCTATGAAACGTATCGTTCTCGGCCTTCTGGCCGCAACCGCGCTGGCCTTCCCGGCAATGGCCGAAGACATCAAACCGGCGCTGCTTTACGATCTCGGCGGCAAGTTCGACAAATCCTTCAACGAGGCCGCCTACAACGGCGCCGAGAAATTCAAGAAGGAGAGCGGCGTCTCCTATGTCGAGTTCGAAGTCTCGAACGCCTCGCAGCGCGAACAGGCTCTGCGCCGCTTCGCCGAAGACGGCCGCAGCCCGATCGTCATGGCCGGCTTCTCCTGGGTCGATTCCCTGACCAAGGTTGCCAAGGAATATCCGGAGCTGAAGTTCGCCATCATCGACGATCAGGTCGACCTGCCGAACGTGCGTTCGCTGAAGTTCAAGGAGCAGGAAGGTTCCTACATCGTCGGCCTGCTGGGCGCGATGGCCTCCAAGAGCAAGAAGGTCGGCTTCATCGGCGGCATGGATATTCCGCTGATCCGCAAGTTCGGCTGCGGTTATGTCGGCGGCGCCAAGGCCAGCGGCGCGACCGACGTGATCTACAACATGACCGGTGACACGCCGGCTGCCTGGAACGATCCGGCCAAGGGCGGTGAGATCGCCAAGACCCAGATGGACCAGGGCGCCGACGTGATCTACGCCGCGGCCGGTGGCACCGGCGTCGGCGTGCTGCAGGCGGCCGCGGATGCCGGCAAGCTCGGCATCGGCGTCGATTCCAACCAGAACGGCCTGCAGCCGGGCAAGGTGCTGACTTCGATGCTGAAGCGCGTCGACGTAGCCGTTTACAGCGCGTTCATGGATGCCAAGGATGGCAAGTTCACCGGCGGCATCAACAATCTCGGCCTGAAGGAAGGCGGCGTCGACTACGCCATGGACGACAACAACAAGGATCTCATCACCGCCGACATGAAGGCGGCCGCCGACAAGGCCAAGGAAGAGATCATCGCCGGCAAGATCGAAGTGCACGACTATTCCAGCGACAACAAGTGCCCTTATTGATCTGCCATTGAACAGGGAATGAAGACCGCCGGGCGAAAGCCCGGCGGTTCTTTTTTGCCGGCGAACGTGGTCCATCGACGCTGTGCGATTGGGGCTTGTCGGCTTGCAAGAGCGCAGGCAGGTGGCTGCTCTCGTTCGGGAGACGTCCATGTCCATCATCATCCGCATCATGCGGCATTCCGATCTCGCATCGCTGGCGGCATTGCGCCATGTCGCCTTCTTCGCCGATGGCAAGCATGCGCGGGAAGCGGATGTCCTCGCGCTGGCCCGGCTGGTCGAGGGCGACGGCTTCGAGGCAGGGTTTGTTGCAGAGGTTGACGGCGAGCTGGCCGGCTCATGCCTGTTCGTGCGCGAGGAGATCGAGCCGTTGCATGATGTTTCGCCATGGCTTGCGGGACTGGTCGTCGCGGAACACCATCGCGGGCGCGGGCTTGGCCGCATGCTGATCGAAGCTGTCGAAACGCATGCCCGATCAGCTAACTGCAGGGAACTCTATCTCTATACCGATGCCGCGGTGGCACTTTACGCCAGGCTCGGCTGGATCGCCGTCGAGCGGATGGTCGTCGACGGGGAACCGCTGGTGCTGATGCAACGGAAATTTTAGCACGCTTCGAGAAGCCGGCTGTCGAGGCGTCTCTAAGCACTCCCTTACATGCTAAAGTCGTTGCAGGGGCGGTGCTGCAAGGGAGAGACGGCATGGCAAAGGTAACCGGTATCGGCGGCATGTTCTTCCGTGCCCGCGACCCGAAGCTGCTGGCCGAATGGTACGAACGTCATCTCGGCATCGACGACATCGCCAGGACGGTTTGGCGTCAGGACGCGGGACTCACCATATTCACGCCATTCGCCGAGGACACCGAATATTTTGGTCGTGCGGAACAGCAGTGGCTGATCAATTTCCGTGTCGATGATCTGGACGACATGATCGCCAGCCTGAAGGCCGCGGGCATTGCGGTCGAAACGCGCGAAGAGTGGGATTCGGAAGTCGGCCGCTTTGCCCGTATCCACGATCCGGAAGGCAATCCGATCGAATTGTGGGAGCCGTCGGCGGACGCCGCACCGATGACGGAAGAAGCCGACAACCCCTGAGCCTTGTTTCAACCCAGGCTCAGACGCCCGGCGAGATAACCAAAGGCGAAGGCGATGATCAATCCCGCGGCCACCGCGATGGCGAGCCGCCCCGGCAGGGCATGCAGGCCGATGCCGACCGGCGGAAGCGGCGCGCTGATGGTCCGGTTGCCTGCCTTTGCATTGGCCAGCGGCGACATCTGCGGCAATTCGGCAATGCGTGCGGCGACTTCCTGCCAGGGACGGTTGGTCTCGTCCGTGGCGCCGCGGTCGAACAGATGCATGCGTTCGGCCAACTGGATCACCGCGTTGCGGAAGGCGGGATCGATCTCGAGATCGCGTTCGGCCCGTTCGCGGTCGCGTTCATTCATAAGACCGAGCACATAGTCGCTGGCGCGCGCGATACGATCGCTCTCCCCGGTCATCGCTGTGCTCTCCTTGCCAATCGGATGCCTTTACCAGTGTGGCGGCTTGGTCACCGGAACGTCCGGTGCGGTCTGCTCTTCCAGGGCCAGGAAGCGGTTGGTCAACGCATCGAGCTTTTTCTGCAGGCGCTCGATCGTCTTCCACTGTTCGGCGATCTGGCCGGACAAGTCCTCGATGGTCTTGTCTTGTTCGGCGACGTGGATTTCCAACGTCGTCAGTCGTTCTTCTGACATGTGAATTTCCCTGGGGACCCTGCTTTGGCGGGCTTGAGTTGCGGTACAGCGGCTGCCAATGGCGCATGCCCCGTGTGTTCGAAATTGACAAGCATGCCGGGATTTGTCGAGAGTGGATGCCATAGCCGGCCAATTGGCAGGGGACGGGCGCCGTGCTAGTCAATTTGACCAAACGATAAAAAAATTGTGGGAACGATCGCATGGCGGAAGCCGCAATCGAGCTGGTCGGCATCAACAAGAGTTTTGGCGCGGTGCGTGCCAATCGCGACATCAACCTCGAGATCGCTCGTGGGACGATCCACGGCATCGTCGGGGAAAACGGTGCCGGCAAGTCGACGCTGATGTCGATCCTCTACGGCTTCTACCAGGCTGACAGCGGCGAGATCCGCGTCAACGGCAAGCCGGCCTCGATCAAGACATCCAATGATGCCATCGCCACCGGCATCGGCATGGTGCACCAGCATTTCATGCTGGTCGACAATTTCACCGTGCTTGAGAACATCATCCTCGGCGCCGAGAGCGATGCACTGCTCAAATCCTCCATCGCCAAGGCGCGTTCGGAACTCGAACGGCTGGAGCGCGAATACGGGCTGGAGGTGGACCCCGACGCCATCATCGAGGAGCTGCCTGTCGGACTGCAGCAGCGCGTCGAAATCCTCAAGGCGCTTTATCGTGGCGCCGAGATCCTGATCCTGGACGAGCCTACCGGCGTTCTGACACCGGCCGAGGCCGATCACCTGTTCCGGATCCTCAAGCAGCTCAAGGATCAGGGCAAGACGATCGTGCTGATCACGCACAAGCTGCGCGAGATCATGGCGATCACCGACTCCGTCTCCGTCATGCGCCAGGGAACGATGGTGGCGACGCGCGAAACCAGGAAGACGACCGTCGAGGAACTGGCCGAGCTGATGGTCGGCAGGCGCGTGCTGCTGCGGGTCGAGAAGGGCGAAGCCAAGGCGGGCGAGGTCAAGCTTTCGGTCAAGAACCTGGTCGTCAGGGACCAGCGCGGCGTCACCATGGTCGACGATGTTTCGCTCGACGTGCGTGCCGGGGAGATTGTCGGCATCGCCGGCGTCGCAGGCAACGGTCAATCGGAGCTGCTGGAGGCGATCTCGGGCATCCGCAAGGCGGTTTCGGGCAGCGTGACGCTGGACGGCAAGCCGATCGACCTGACCGGCGCCGCTGACCCCGGCGAACTGCGCCAGCGCGGGCTGGCGCATGTGCCGGAAGACCGGCACCATGTCGGCCTCGTGCTGGCTTTCGAGGAAAACGAGAACTCGATCCTCGGCTATCACAATGACAAGCGGTATCTCAAGGGACCATTTCTCGACGTCGATGCCATCATGGCCGACGCCAAGGACAAGATCGCCAAATACGACATCCGTCCCGCCAATCCGCGGTTGAAGACCGCCAATTTCTCGGGCGGCAACCAGCAGAAGATCGTGCTGGCGCGCGAAATCGAGCAGGACCCTGGCGTATTGATCGTCGGCCAGCCGACACGCGGCGTTGATGTCGGCGCCATCGAGTTCATCCACAAGCGGCTGATCGCCATGCGCGACCAGGGCAAGGCGGTGTTGCTGGTCTCGGTCGAACTCGACGAGATCCGCTCGCTGTCCGATCGGATCCTGGTGATGTTTGCGGGGCGTGTCGTCGGCGAACGTGGGCCCGAGGCCAGCGAAGGCGAACTGGGCCTGCTGATGGCCGGCGTCGAGCAGAAGGAAGCCGCCGAATGAGCACGCCTTATGCCAAGCTGCCGGCCTGGGCCGATTACGGGCTGATCCCGCTGATCAATCTGGCAGTGGCCTTCATCGTCGCGGGCCTCGTCGTGCTGCTGGTCGGCGAAAATCCGTTCCGGGCCGCGGTCATCCTCGTGGAAGGAGCCTTTGGCCGCGGCCAGGGCATTGCCTACACGCTGTTCTACGCGACGAATTTCATCTTCACCGGCCTTGCCGTTGCCGTCGCCATGCATGCCGGGCTGTTCAACATCGGCGGCGAGGGCCAGGCCTATGTCGCCGGCCTCGGCGTGGGCCTGGTCTGCCTGGCACTCGACAGGGTCGTGCCCTGGTACGTCACTTTTCCCTTCGCGATTGCCGGCGCGGCGCTCTTCGGCGCGGCATGGGCGTTTCTTCCCGCCTATCTGCAGGCCAAGCGCGGCTCGCACATCGTCATCACCACCATCATGTTCAACATGATCGCGGCAAGCCTGATGATCTATGTGCTGCGCGACATCCTGAAGCCCGAGGCGATGCAGGAGGTGAAGACGCGCATGCTGGAGGCGGGCGCACAACTGCCACGGCTGAACTGGATCATCGAGATGTTCGGGACAGCCAAGATCCGTTCCGCGCCCTTCAACGTGTCCTTCCTACTGGCGCTGGTGATGGCCTATCTGGTCTGGCTGCTGATCTGGCGCACCAAGCTCGGTTACGAGATACGCACGTTCGGTTTCAGCCAGAAAGCGGCGCGTTATGCCGGCATTTCGGAAGTGCGCGTCACCATCATCGCCATGCTGATCTCAGGCGCGCTCGCCGGCATGATGTCGATCAACGCGATCATGGGCGACCAGCACAGCGTTTATGTGGATCTCGCCGGCGGCGCCGGCTTCATCGGCATCGCGGTCGCGCTGATGGGGCGCGCGCACCCGGTCGGCATCATCCTCGCCTCGATCCTGTTCGGCATGCTCTATCAGGGCGGCGCAGAACTCTCCTTCGAGATGCCGGCGATCAGCCGCGACATGATCGTCATCATCCAGGGGCTGGTGATCCTGTTCGCGGGCGCGCTCGAGCACATGTTCCGGCCGTACATCCAGACGCTGTTTGCTTCGATCAGCCCGAAGTCTGTCGGCTTGGCCGCCGTGAAGGGCGAGGGGGCCTGAGATGAGTTTCTTCGACGTCATCATCCAGACGCTGGACTCCACAATCCGCCTGTCGGTACCGCTGCTCCTGGCCTGCCTTGCAGGTCTCTATTCCGAGCGGTCGGGCATCTTCGACATCGGCCTGGAAGGCAAGATGCTGGCAGCCGCCTTCGCGGGCGCCGCAGCCGCTTCTGTGTTCCATTCGGCCTGGATCGGCCTCGGCGTCGCCATCCTGGTCTCGGTGTCGCTTGCCCTGGTGCACGGCTTTGCTTCGATCACGCATCGCGGCAACCAGATCGTTTCCGGACTTGCCATCAACTTCATCGCCGCCGGCTCCACCATCATTCTCGGCCAGGCCTGGTTCCAGCAAGGCGGTCGTACGCCGGCGCTGGCGCCGAACGAACGGTTCGAGGCGATCACGCTTCCTGGTGCAGACGCGATACGCGACGTGCCGATCATCGGCCCGATCTATGCGGAGCTGATCTCAGGCCACTCGCTGCTGGTCTATGTCGCCTTCCTCGCCGTGCCGTTCACCTGGTGGGTGCTGTTCCGCACACGCTTCGGCCTCAGGCTGCGCGCCGTCGGCGAGAACCCTGCCGCGGTCGATACGGCCGGTATTTCCGTCGCCTGGCTGCGCTACCGTGCCGTGATCTGCACCGGCGTCCTGACGGCAATCGCCGGCGCCTATCTTTCCATGGTGCAGAGCGGCGGTTTCGTGAAGGACATGACGGCAGGCAAGGGTTACATCGCGCTGGCCGCGCTGATCTTCGCCAAGTGGCGGCCGGTCAACGCGATGTTCGCCTGCCTGCTGTTTGGTTTCCTCGACGCGCTGGCGATCCGCCTGCAAGGCGCCCCCCTGCCGATCATCGGCAAGGTGCCGGTGCAGCTCATGCAGGCGCTGCCTTACATCCTCACCGTGATCCTGCTGGCCGGTTTCATCGGCAAAGCGATCCCGCCGCGCGCCGGTGGCGTGCCCTATGTGAAAGAACGCTGATCCATGTCGCATGACCTCTACCTCGCCGCCAAGGCGGCCATGGCCAAGGCCTACGCGCCCTATTCGAAGTTCCCGGTGGGGGCGGCGCTTCGCACCGAGGACGGTCGGGTCTTTGCCGGGGCCAATATCGAGGTGGCCTCCTATCCAGAAGGCTGGTGCGCGGAGACGACTGCGCTCGGGCACTACATCATGGGCGGCGGCGGCAAGATCGTGGAAATCGCCGTCATCGCCGAACGCATGGCGAAGTGCTCACCCTGCGGCGGCTGCCGCCAGCGGCTGGCCGAATTCACCCGGCCCGACACCAAGCTCTATCTCTGCGACGAGACAGGCGTGGCCGAAACCGTCACCATGGGCGACATGCTGCCTTATGGCTTCAGGGGCGACATCCTCAAATGAAGGACGCAATCGATCGCCTCGTCGAACGGCTGGATGGCCTCGTGCCGAGTGTCGCGCTGGTGCTGGGCTCGGGTCTCGGCGGTCTCGTCGACGAGATCGAGAATGCCGTGCGCATTCCTTACGCGGAATTGCCGGGTTTTCCGAAGAGCGGCGTGACCGGTCATGCCGGTGCGGTGGTCGCGGGGCATTTCGCCGGCAAGCCGGTGCTGATGCTGGCCGGCCGTTCCCACTATTACGAGCACGGCGATGCGGCCGTCATGCGCCCGGTGATCGAGGCGCTGGCCGGCATCGGCATAACCAAGCTGATCCTCACCAACGCCGCAGGCTCCGTCGATCCCGACATGCCGCCGGGATCGGTGATGCTGATCAACGACCACATCAATTTCTCGGGTTCCAATCCGCTGTTCGGCGAGCCGACCGACCGCCGCTTTGTCGGCCTGACGGAAGCCTATGACCCCGGCATGCGCGCGGCGATCGAGCGGGCCGCGAAAGCGGCCAATACCAAGCTGCACCAGGGAGTCTACATGTGGTTCTCGGGTCCTTCCTTCGAGACCCCGGCGGAAATCCGCATGGCGCGCATCATGGGTGCCACCGCGGTCGGCATGTCGACCGTGCCGGAGGTGATCCTGGCTCGCTTCTTCGGGCTCAGCGTGGCGGCCTGTTCCGTCATCACCAATCTCGCCGCAGGCATGACCGGCGCCGAACTCTCGCACACCGAGACCAAGGACATGGCGCCGATCGGCGGTGCCAAGCTCGCCAAGGTGCTGAAGAGGGCGTTCCAGGACGGACTGCTGGACGCGGCCTGATGCTGCCTCAGGAAATCATCCGCAGGAAACGTGACGGGCTGAAACTGTCGGCCGAAGAGATCGCGGCTTTCGTTTCCGGCATGACCTCCGGCACGGTCACGGAAGGGCAGGTGGCTTCCTTCGCCATGGCTGTCTTCTTCAACGGCATGAACCGCGACGAGGCGGTGGCCCTGACCACGGCCATGCGCGATTCCGGTGATGTGCTCGACTGGTCGGACCTGCCCGGTCCCGTGACCGACAAGCACTCCACCGGCGGCGTCGGCGACAATGTCTCGCTGATGCTGGCGCCGATCGTCGCGGCCTGCGGCGCCTATGTGCCGATGATTTCCGGCCGTGGCCTCGGTCATACCGGCGGCACGCTGGACAAGATGGATTCGATCCCCGGCTATGTCAGCCAGCCCGATCTCGCCTTGCTGCGCCGGGCCGTGCTGGAGGCAGGCGCCGCGATCATCGGCCAGACCGGCGACCTGGCTCCGGCCGACAGGCGGCTCTACGCCATCCGCGACGTCACCGCGACGGTGGAATCGGTGCCTTTGATCACGGCCTCGATCCTGTCGAAAAAACTCGCGGCCGGGCTGCAGTCCCTGGTTCTGGATGTGAAGCTCGGCAACGGCGCCTTCATGGAAAAGTCGCGCGACGCCACCGCGCTTGCGACCAGCCTGGTCGAGGTCGCCAACGGCGCCGGGTTGAAGACCAGCGCGCTGGTGACGGGTATGAACGAGCCGCTCGCCTCGGCTGCCGGCAATGCCGTCGAGGTGCAGAATGCGGTTGATTTCCTCACCGGGCGCAGCCGCGACAGGCGCCTGCAGACGGTAACGCTGGCCCTGGCCGCTGAAATGCTGCAATCGGCCGGCCTCGTTGCCTCCAATCAGGACGGGCTGCAGCGCGCCATGGAGGCACTGACCAGCGGTCGAGCCGCGGCGGTATTCGGCCGCATGGTTTCGGTGCTGGGTGGCCCGGCGGACTTTGTCGAGAAGGCCGCGAAATACCTTCCGCAAGCGCCCGTGCGGCTTGAGGTGAAAGCGGATCGCAGGGGATTTGTCACCGGGATCGCGACACGCGCAATCGGGCTTGCCGTCGTGGCCCTTGGCGGCGGTCGGACGCGGCCGGAAGACAAGGTCGACCATGCGGTCGGGCTGACCCACCTTTTGCCGGTTGGCGCGGAAGTGCGTCCGGGTGAAGCCATCGCGCTCGTCCATGCGCGCTCGCCGGGGGATGCCGAGCAGGCGGCGGCTGCCGTTTCGGCTGCCTATTCGGTTGGTCCGGCCAAGCCAGCCACCGAGAAGGCGATCCTGCGTCGCGTTGGTCCACGCGGCTAGACTGTCGGCGGTATCATTGCACCATCAGCAGTTCGCCATCCTCGACCGCGTATTTGCCGAGGCGGCTCAGGAAGCTCATGCCGATCAGGTTGGTGCTGAGTGCCCTGTCGTCGATGACGACGGCGTCTATGTTGTCCAGCGCGATCTTGCCGACCTGGAGACTCGCAAGCCGCACCACCGCTACCTTGACCGGGCCATTCGCCGTCGAGACCTGCTGGGTGAAATCGGACGGGCTGATCGAAAGCCCGACACGCCGCGCCGTCGAGGTGTTCAGCGCCACCAGCGTCGCACCCGTATCGATGAGTGCGTCAACCTGCCTGCCGTTGATCTTGAAGGGTGAGCGGAAATGACCGGTGGCATCGGCCTTGATCAGCACCTTGCGGCCGAGCGGTTGCTGAGCGGCCTGTCCGGCCGTGCCTGAACTGCCCGGCAGGTTCACTGCCGTGGCAGATACGTCGCCGCCCCTGCCGAATAGGGTGTTGAGCAGATCGGGGTTCGATTGGAAAACGGAAGGGATTGCCGCCGTGCCGCCGGCAAAAACGCCCAGAATGACCAGTTTACGCAGCATCAGAACGCCCCCACTCGGGGTGATCCTAGGCAGCCTTGGTATCCGGCACTTTAATTTCGGGCCTTATTGGCCCTGAAACCACGCGAATGCGTAAACAAAAGGTTAAAAGCCTATTTCGTGCCGAACATGCGATCGCCGGCATCACCCAGGCCAGGCAATATATAGCCCTTCTCGTTGAGCGCGCGGTCGATGGAGGCGGTGTAGACCGGCACGTCCGGGTGAGCTGCGGTGAAACGTTCGATGCCTTCAGGAGCGGCGAGCAGGCACAGGAAAAGGATGTTGGTCGCACCGCGTTCCTTCAGCTTGTCGATCGCCGCGATTGCCGAATTGGCGGTGGCCAGCATCGGGTCCACCACGATGATCAGACGGTCGGCAAGATCGCTCGGTGCCTTGAAGAAATATTCCACTGCTTCCAGCGTGTCGTGATCGCGGTAGAGGCCGATATGGGCGACGCGGGCGGCAGGTACGAGGTCGAGCAGGCCTTCCAGCAAACCGTTTCCGGCGCGCAGCACGGAGGCGAAGACCAGCTTCTTGCCTTCGAGCGTGGGGGCTTCCATCGTCTCCATCGGCGTCTCGATGGTGGTCTTGGTGAGTTCCAGGTTGCGTGTGACCTCGTAGCCGAGCAGCAGCGAGATCTCGCGCAGCAGCCGCCGGAACGACGCCGTCGACGTCTCCTTGTTGCGCATGATGGTCAGCTTGTGCTGGACAAGCGGATGGTCGACGACGGTTACGCCCTTCATGAACAACTCCGGCACAGGACAAGCTTCCCAATGAATAGTGAACGTCGTTGGCCTTGTGGAGTCATCTGACGAACATTTGCCGGGGATAGTTCCCCGGAACTCGGGTCATTGACGACCGATGGCCGATTTTCGTGCAGCTAGCCCAGCTTTCTGAAGATCGCCCAGATGTTGCAGTCCGCATGATGTTCTTCAGGGTGCAGTCGTTTCAAGTCGTGTTGAATTTGGGTTGCGCGCTCGAAATCCAGGATAAGTCCCTGGCTTGAGAGTTCGTCATTCCGAAAAACGTCCGGGAAACCGCCGCAGTTGGTCAAGGCACTGATGTCGTGATCCTGGTCGAGCAATTCATAGCCGCAGAATGTGAAACCGTCCCACGCAAAGCTGCTCACATCTTCCGCCGGTGCTTTAATGGTGCCAATGATATTCAGGTTTCGAACGTCATCTATTTGGGAGAGCATGAAGTCCGGATCGGTGAAAAAATGTAACATAAAGTCTTCGTTCACGATTTTTTCCCAATAAATGTCCTTTACCTCCGCAAGTACAATTTCATTCAGCATTCCATCCAGGCCGACGACTTCCGTGAGTTGAGGCAAGCCTGACCATTCTATGTAATTATGCCATACGGCACCGTTCGACGGATCAAATTTCTCCATCGCGGTATAGAGTTTCTGAAATTGTTCCATGGCTATCCGGGGGGCTCGATGCGGCCTCTATGATTTCCCGAGTCTTGCCAGGAGACCAGCCCGAGTCTTCTTGTCGACGAAAGCCGCCTCGATCGCCGCGCGCGTCACTGCCGTCAGCGCCTTGTCGTTCAGGCCGAACTGTTCGGCTGCGATATCGTATTCGCGTTTCAGCGACGTCCAGAAATAGGGCGGATCGTCGGAATTCAGCGTCACCTTGCAGCCGGCCGCCTTCAGCGCCGGGAAGGGATGGTCGGCAAAGCTCTCGAACACCTTGAGTGCGATGTTGGATCCGGGGCAGCATTCCAGCACCACGCCTTCATCGGCGATGCGGCGCACGAGGTCCGGGTTCTCGATCGCGCGGACGCCGTGGCCGATGCGGGTGGGGCGGATGTGGTCGAGTGCGGCCTGCACGCTTTCCCAGCCCATCAGTTCGCCGGCATGGATGGTGATGCCGAGACCGGCTTCGCGCGCGATCTCGAAGGCGCGGACATAATCCTCGAAATCACCCATGCGCTCGTCGCCGGCAACACCGAAGCCGGTGACCAGCGGATGTCCGCATCGGGCGGCGAAGCGGGCGGCCTTCTCGATCGACTCGACGCCGACATGCCGCACGCCGGTGACGATCATGCGCCCTTCGATGCCGGTCTTGGCCCTGGCGCGCGTCATGCCTTCCCCGAGTGCGTCGGTATAGGCCTTGGGCGACAGGCCGGCGCGTACGGCATGGTCCGGGGAGGTGAAGACTTCCGAATAGATGGCGCCGTCGCGCGCCAGGCTGGTCAGATAGTGCTCGGCCAGCAGCGCATAGTCCTCTTCCGTGCGGAAAAGGTCGGCGGAAAAGTCGTAGGCGGCGAGAAAGGAGGTGAAATCGTGCCAGACGAAGGAACCGTCACGGATGAAGGGAGATGGGTCCTTGCCGTATTTCCGTGCCTGCCGCACAACGAGCTCCGGGGCTGCCGCGCCTTCGATGTGGCAGTGCAATTCGGCTTTCAAGACCATGAGGCATTCCTGTGAACGGGGCCGTCCGGCGCGGCCGAACACCGCGCCTTTGACAATAGCGTCGCCTACTGCGATCGGCTATGGTCCGGCCGATTTTATGGCGGATGAAAAAGATGTCTGTTGAGAGAACCACCGCGACCGGAGGCATGGAGACCTCCTACGGCTTCCGGCAGGTCGGAAGCGGCGAGAAGCAGCCGCTGGTCAACGAAGTGTTCCACAAGGTCGCCAAACGCTACGACCTGATGAACGACCTGATGTCGGCCGGCATGCACCGCCTGTGGAAGGATGCCATGGTTGCCTGGCTCAACCCGCCGAAGCGATCGGACTGGAGGGTGCTGGACGTGGCCGGCGGCACCGGCGACATCGCTTTTCGAATCATCGATGCCAGCCACGGCCAGGCCCAGGCGACCGTACTCGACATCAACGGTTCGATGCTGGGCGTCGGCCGCGAGCGCGCGGAAAAGCGCGGATTGGCCGCGAACATCGATTTCGTCGAGGCCAATGCCGAGGACCTGCCTTTCGCCGACAGTTCCTTCGACGCCTACACGATCGCCTTCGGCATCCGCAATGTGCCGCGCATCGAAGTGGCCCTGAGCGAAGCCTTCCGGGTGCTCAAGCCCGGCGGACGCTTCCTGTGCCTTGAATTCTCCGAAGTGGAGATGCCGCTGCTCGACAAGGTCTATGAAGCCTGGTCGTTCAACGCCATTCCGAAGATCGGCAAGGCGGTGACCGGCGATGGCGAACCCTATGCCTACCTGGTCGAATCCATCGCCAAATTCCCGAACCAGCAGAATTTCGCGGCGATGATCGGCAAGGCCGGCTTCGGGCGCGTCAGCTTCCGCAACTATACTGGTGGTATCGCCGCCGCCCATTCGGGCTGGAAGCTTTGAAGCGGGTGCGTTCATGAGTTCCGTCGGAGCGGCGTTCCGGCTCGTTCGGGCCGGCTGGGTGCTGGTGCGCGAGGGTGTCGTCGCGGCAATCCCTGGCGACCAGCTGACTGGAATGCCGAAGTTCGGCTGGCGGATGGCCAGGCTGTTCACGCGCCGTCGGGCCTTGCGCGAAGGCCGAAGCGATCGCATGGCGCATGCCGTGGCGCGGCTGGGCCCGTCCTACGTCAAGCTCGGCCAGTTCCTGGCGACGCGGCCGGACGTGGTCGGCAACGACATCGCGCTCGATCTCGCCCTGCTGCAGGACAAGATGGGCACGTTCCCTCAATCGCAGGCCGTGGCGGCGATCGAGTCCTCGCTCGGCCGGCGGGTATCCGACCTGTATGCCCGCCTGGAGGAGCCGGTTGCCGCGGCCTCGATCGCGCAGGTGCACGAGGCCGAAGTGCTGCGCGACGGCATTCCGACCAAGGTTGCGGTCAAGGTGATCCGGCCGGGCGTGCGCAAGCGCTTCCATCACGATCTCGAAAGCTATTTCCTGGCCGCGCGCCTGCAGGAAAAATACATCCCGTCGTCGCGGCGCCTGCGTCCGGTCGAAGTCACCGAAACGCTTGCCCAGACCACCAAGATCGAAATGGACCTGCGGCTCGAGGGGGCGGCCCTTTCGGAACTTGGCGAAAACACCAAGGCCGATCCCGGCTTCCGCGTGCCGGCCGTCGACTGGGAGCGTACCGGCCGCGACGTGCTTACCATGGAGTGGGTCGACGGCATCAAGATGAACGATATCGCCGGTCTCGCCGAGGCCGGCCACGATCTCAAGGCGATCGCCGCCAACCTGATCCAGTCCTTCCTGCGCCACACGCTGCGCGACGGCTTCTTCCATGCCGACATGCATCCGGGCAATCTGTTCGTGGAAGCCGACGGCACCATCGTCGCGGTCGATCTCGGCATTGCAGGCCGTCTCGGCAAGAAGGAGCGGCGCTTCCTGGCCGAGATCCTGTACGGCTTCATCACCCGAAACTACCTGCGCGTGGCAGAGGTGCATTTCGAGGCCGGCTATGTGCCGCACAAACATGATGTCGCCGCCTTCGCGCAGGCGATCCGTGCCATCGGCGAGCCGATCCATGGCCAGCCGGCGGAGACCATTTCGATGGCCAAGCTGCTGACGCTGCTGTTCGAGGTGACGGAACTGTTCGACATGCAGACGCGGCCGGAACTGGTTTTGCTGCAGAAGACGATGGTGGTGGTGGAAGGCGTCGCCCGCACGCTCGACCCGGCGTTCAACATGTGGAAGACGGCCGAGCCGGTGGTGGGCGACTGGATCCGCTCCAATCTCGGTCCGCGCGGCATGCTGGACGATGCGCGCGAGGGCGTCGGCGCGCTGGTTTCGCTGGCCCGGCAGGCGCCGGATCTTGCTGCGCGCGCGGAGCGGCTGTCGCGCGAGATCGACCTGATGGCCGAACACGGCCTGCGCTTCGACGACGCCACCGCAAAGGCGATCGGCAAGGCCGAGGCGCGTCACACGCGCTCCGGGCGCGTGGCGCTGTGGGTGATCGCGCTGACCTTGATCTTCATTGCCTGGAAGCTAATCTGACAGCACTGCTGTTGAGAGCAAAGCATGACCCTTTCCGGAAAGCGTATCCTTCTTGTCATCGGCGGCGGTATCGCGGCCTACAAGTCGCTTGATCTGATCCGCCGCCTGCGCGAGCGCGGCGCTGCCGTGCGTTGCGTGATGACTTCGGCAGCGCAGGAATTCGTCACCCAGCTTTCCGTCGGTGCGCTTTCGGCGGATCATGTCTTCACCGATCTGTTCGACCGGCAGGACGAGCACGATGTCGGCCACATCAGGCTTTCGCGTGAGGCCGATTTGATCGTCGTGGCGCCGGCCACGGCCGATCTGATGGCCAAGCTCGCCAACGGCCACGCCAACGACCTTGCTTCGACGGTGCTGCTTGCCACCGACAAGCAGGTGCTGATGGCGCCGGCGATGAACCCCAGGATGTGGGCGCATCCGGCGACGCGGCGCAATCATGCCACGCTTATCAAGGACGGCGTGGCATTTGTCGGCCCGGCCAGGGGCGAGATGGCCGAAAGCGGTGAAGCCGGTGAGGGCCGCATGGCCGAGCCGCTGGAGATCGTCGCGGCGATCGAGGCACGGTTCGACGATCTGCCGAAACCGCTGGCCGGCAGGAAGATCATCATAACGTCCGGTCCGACGCATGAGCCGATCGATCCCGTGCGCTACATTGCCAACCGCTCGTCGGGCAAACAAGGTCATGCGCTGGCCGGCGCGCTCGCAAAGCTCGGGGCCGATGTCCATCTGGTCTCCGGTCCGGTGACGGTCGCCGATCCTGCCGGTGTGGCGACGATACATGTGGAGACGGCGCGTCAGATGCAGGCCGCCGTCGAACAGCTGCTACCGGCTGACGCGGCGGTGTTCGTGGCGGCTGTTGCCGATTGGCGGACGGCGAATTCCGCCGGCGAGAAGATCAAGAAAGTGGCGGGCGAGGGACCACCCGCGCTGCAGATGGTGGAGAATCCCGATATCCTGGCCGGTGTCGGGCACCATGCGAAGCGGCCCCGGCTGGTGGTCGGCTTTGCCGCCGAGACCCAGGATATCCAGAAGAACGCCGAGGCCAAGCTGAGCAGGAAAGGCGCCGACTTCATTGTCGCCAACGATGTCTCGCACGACAGCGGTGTCGGCCCTGCCGGTGTGATGGGCGGTGACCGCAACCGCGTCCGTATCGTTTCCAGGGGCGGCGTCGAGGAATGGCCCGAACTCACCAAGGCGGAGGTCGCCTCGCGTCTGGCGGAGCTGATCGCAGAACGCCTCAAGGCAGTCTGACCGGTCTCAGGCTTCCTGTGGCTGTCGCGGCCGTCCCGGTACCGAGAAGAGTCTGTATGCCGCGATGGCGCCGAGCAGGCCGAGCGGCACGAAGGCCAGGAACAGCCAGATCCCCGCATTTGCTGCCGCTGCCCGGTTGAGACCTTCCGAAAAGCCGCTGGCGTTGGCGACAATGCCGGCACTTGCGGCACCCACCGCATAGCCGATGCGCTGCATGGTCGGCACCGCCGACGATGCGATGGTCTGTTCGCTGGCGGGCGCGGAAGCGACGATCATTCGCGTCACGAAAGGCCAGGCGATGCCGAAGCCGCCGCCTTGCAGCAACGCGCAGAACAGGATGAGCGGGATCGAGCCGTGCGGGACCGCATAGGCGAAGCCGGCAATGCCGGCGGCGATCATCGATGCGCCGCAGACGATGATGGTCCGCTCGCGCTCAGGTGGTGCGTTGGCTACGAGGATCGACAGGATCGACCAGGCGATCGATTCCGCGGCGATGATGTAGCCCGTGGTCAGCATCGGGATGCCGTGCAGATTGGTCAGGATCAATGGTCCGTAGACCGTGAAGGAGCAGGTGGCCACCGAGAACGCAGCGATCATCGTCATGCCGCTGCCGACCGGCGTGCGCCATGAGAACAGGTTTGCCGGAAACAGCCTGGATTGCGGCTTCAGCGCATCGATCCGGAAAAACAAGGCCAGCCCGCCAAGTCCCAGGCCGAGCAGCAGGCTGGAGCGCAGCAGCGCGACATCGATCCCGGCCGAAGCGATCAGGATCACGCTGACCGCCAGGCAGGCCAGCGGCAAGGCCGGAAAGGGCGGTAGCGCTGTGTCGCCGCTTTGCGTGCGTCGTGCTTCCGGTGTGTTCAGCACAACAAGGCTCGCCGTGGCCATCACCACGCCACCAATGACAAAAACACCAAAGGCCCAGCGCCAGGAAAGCAATTCGGCCATCAATGCACCGATCATAGGGCCGCTGAAGGCCGCGACGCCCCAGATCGCCGACATCAGGCCGAAGAGTTGCGGCCAGATCGCGCGCGGAAACAACCGCTCGACCGAGACAAAGGCAAGCGAAACCAGTGCACCGCCGCCGAGGCCTTCGATGAGGCGGCCGGCGAGGAAGGCCTGCATGGATGGCGCGGTCGCACAGATCAGCGCGCCAGTCGAATAGAACAGGGCGGCGACCATGACATTGCTGCGCAGCGCGACATAGCTGACCATGCGGCCCGCTGCTGCGCCTGCAACGATGGCGCCGAGCTCGTAGATCGCCAGCGACCAGCCGACCAGTTGCACGCCGGACAGATCGCCCACCATCGCAGGCATGATGGTCGCCACCATCGTCTCGTTGGTGGCGTGCAGCAGGATGCCCAGCGAAATGAAGCAGAAGCGCGCGAGGTCTCCGCTGGCCCACAATGCACGCCAATCCACCCGGTTCGCCTTGTCCTGTGCCATGCGCTTTCGTCCGAAATCGCCAGCTACGACCGGCGTTTTAATTTTCCAAGTAGTTACTTGTAAAACCTCAAGCGCGGTTGAATGCAAGCGTTATTTTTGCAGTTCGCCAGCGGAGTCCCGACCGCACCCTGCCTGTTGCCGGAGATCTGTCTTTCGTTCATCACATCGCCACGAATAGTCTGCAGCGTCGCCGAATCTGATGAAACGAGGTCCTCGATGCGTCTTTTCACCCTCATTCTGCTTGGAGCAACCGCGATGACTGCCCCTGCTCATTCCGCCGATCTTGTGCTCAAACGGGCGGTCCTCGGCACCGGGGGCGTCGGTTATTTCGAATATGAAGCGACGGTCACCGGCAAGGAGACGCTCACTCTGCGATCGCGGCTCGACCAGGTCGACGATATTCTCAAGAGCATGATCATCCTCGATCCCGCCGGCACGGGTTCGGCCACGCTGCCGGGCAAGGCCGGTGCCGACGAAGCCTTCAACGCGCTGCCATTCTCCCGATCGGATCTGGACAGCATGCCATCCCTGATGACGGCGCTTAAGGGTGCGGAGATCAAGGTCGCGGCGCCGCGCAGCATTGCCGGCCGTATTGCCAGCATCCAGCCGGAGCAGGTCATCGACAAGGACGGCCGGACAATCACGCGGACACGCGTCTGGGTGTTTTCCGGCGCTTCGATGGATCAGTTTGTTCTTGAAGATGCGCAAGGTCTTGAGTTTGCCGATGCGCGTCTGGGCGAGCAGGTTTCCGGCGCGCTGACCGCGCTGCGCAGCGCACAGGATCGCTCCGGGCGCGACATCTCCATCCATCTGGCGGACGGTGCGCAACGCACCGTGCGCATCGGCTATGTTGCTGAAGCGCCTGTCTGGAAAACCGCGTACCGTCTGACCCTGCCGAAAGCCGGTGAAGACAAGGCACAACTGCAAGGTTGGGTGGTGCTGGAGAACATGACCGGCGATGCCTGGAAGGATGTTGCGGTGACACTGTCGTCGGCCGCGCCTGTCACTTTCCGCCAGGCGCTCTACGATCCCTATTATGTTTCGCGCCAGACCATCGCGCCGCCGGTGAGTCAGGCTGCCTTGCCGCGAACCGATCAGGGGCAGGTCGCGCTCGGTGGGGCCGGCTATGCCGAAATGGCTGTACCCGCAGCGCCGGAACAGAAGCAGATAATGCGCAGCAGGAAAATAGAAGCTGTTCAGGACGAGATGGTCCAGCAGTCCGAGACCGCGCCGCCGGCATCGACGGAAGAGAACGCTGCCGGCGCCAGCTTCACGCTGTCGATTCCGGTCAGCGTCGGATCCGGTGAAAGCCTGACCATACCGTTTGTCGATCAGAAAGTGCCGGCGGAAGCCGTGTCCTGGTATCAGGGCGGCGGGCGCAATCCCTGGCAGGGGATGACCCTCAAGAATGATGGAACGACGTCGCTGCCCGCCGGATCGGCCACCATCTACGAGGCGACCGACGCGGGTCCGCTGTTTTCGGGTGAAGCGCAATTTCCGCTTCTGCCGGCGGGCGATTCCCGCCTTGTCGGTTTCGGTGCGGAGCAGAAGATCCTTGTCGACCGCGAAAACCGGACGGCCTCGTCCGTTACCAAGGTCAAGTCGGTCGATGGCGCATTGCAGATCGAAAGCAAGCTGCGCGAGACAACGCTCTACCGCGTCAAGAACATCGCCGCCGAGGCGAGGCGCATGGTGATCGAGCAGCCGCGCGCCCAGGACTGGCGTCTGGTGCAGCCGAAAGCCGAGGAAGCGACGCTGGCCGGTTCCGCCTACCGGATGCGTTTTGAGGTTGAGCCTGGCAAGACCAGGGAATTTCCGGTGGTGATGGAGCGGCCTGTCGTCGAGACCGTCGCCATTCAGGAACTGACCGCCGAGCGCATCCTCGCGCTGATCGCCAGCACGGAGCTTGATGCCGAAAGCAAGGCACGACTTGCCGCGATTGCGGAAGCGGCCAAGGCGAGCGACGAGGCAAGTCTGGCATTGGCGAGCCGGCAGGAGCGCCGTGACGGAATCACCGCCGATCAGGAACGCATTCGTGAGAATATCGGCGCCGCGCCCGAAGGATCGGATCTCGCGCGCCTTTATGCGCAGAAGATGCTGGATCAGGAACGAGCGCTGGAGCAATTGGACAAGGATATTGTCGATGCTCGTGCGAAGTATGAAGAAGCGCGCCGGGTGCTGGGCGATCGGGTGCGGGCGTTCTGATATTCGTCTTGGCGGGGCGCAAGACGCCCCGCGCCAAAGCAATTCCAGGAAGCGTGCGTAACGGTTTCCCGTCCGGAATTGCGTGAAAACAAAGAGTTAGAGCGTTTCCGTGAAAAACGGAAACGCTCCGGGACCGAAACCCAGCCTATTTCAACGAATGCTGCAATTCCAGTGACGTCACCGCGGCCGCGACATTGAGGCCGGTCTGTGCCTGCACCGAGAGTGGCTGCAGCGCATAGGAATTGTCGAAACCGCCGACCAGTACGTTGAGGCCGCCGCCGGTCACCACGCTGGCCTCGGCGTTGACGCCGAAATACTTGCCGGCAAGGGCGCCGGAATCATAGCTGCTCGAGGCGGCCAGGACCGCCCAGGACAGTTGACCCTGGTGGGTCATGCCGAGGTCGACGCCGAGCTTGGAGATGACCCCGGTATAGAGCTCGGACTTGCGGCTGTTGTAAGGACGGTAGGTGCAGGTGACGCCCTTGTTGGAGGCGACGATATAAGACTGGCCGCCGTCGATGACGCAGTCGAGAACGCCAAGTTCGACCTTGCCGGCGCTCGCCGGCGCGGCAACAGTCGTCATGGCCAGGGCGGCTAAACAAGCAAGTTTCTTCATGGTGGCGATCCTTCTGTAGTTCATGCCGGACAACGGCCTAATGCCAAGACCGTTCCCTCAAAACCGTGGCGCGATGGTGGCGCAATCGTGGTCGAGTTGTCGCGTGGTTAAGATGCGCTACCTGCCGTTGCCGATTGGCCACGGTTCAAACGCGTCCGTTCAGACGCGCGCCGGCACAAATGGATGAATTTTGTGGCTTAGACCCCGCCCACGCGCGACAGGCCGTCACGCGCCGGCTGATAGGTTGGCGCCAGTCGGGCCGCTTCCTTGTAGGATTTGATTGCCTTGGCCTTTTCGCCCTTGCGCTCGTAGATGAGCCCCTGGTTTGTCCAGGCTTCGGCATTCTTGCCGTCAAGCTTGATGGCCATGTTGAAATCCGCGAAGGCGTTGTCGTCCTGGTTGAGCGCCAGATAGGACAGGCCGCGGCCGTTGTAGGGCTCGGAAGCTTCCGGCGACAGCGAGATCGCGGTCGAGAAATCCTCGATGGCGAAAGTATGCTGGCCCTGGCTCTGATAGATCAGGCCGCGGTTGTGATAGGCGCGGGCATCGGTCGTATCGAGCTGGATCGCCTTCTGGAAGTCGTTGAAGGCATCCTGGGTGCGGCCGGCTTTGCGGTACAGGTTGCCGCGACCGATATAGGCAGCATCGTAATTCGCGTTGATCTGGATGGAACGATTGTAGTCGGCCAGTGCCTTCTGCTGGTCACCGATGAAACGGTAGATCAGCGCGCGGTTCGAATAGGCCTGGTAGAAATCGGGCTTCAACTGGATCGCGGTGTCGAAATCCTTCAGCGCAGCCTGGTAGTTGCCGCCGCGACCGTAGGCCGAACCGCGCACGTTGTAGGCTTCCGGATCGCGTGGGTTGCGGTCAACGACCGAAGACAGCGAAGAGATGTTCTGGCTCGATCCCTGGGCCTTGTCGATCGCATTGAGTTCGCCTGTCGGGGTCGACTGGCAGCCGGCCAGCGCCAGGCCCGCCATCAGGGCGGCGCTCAAGACAAAACCATTCAAGGAGTTTTTGCGCTCCGTGGTCAAAACATGCATCGGCTGCCGCATCCTCAACATCGACGCCCGGCATCGCAGGCGATCGCTCCGGCCCCTGTCCCGCCGTCCTGCGTTATACAAATATCCGCTTGCGTCAAACAAAAAGGTGGCGGCGATTTACATCGCGCCACCTTGGCGATCCTTCGAAAAGGATGGGTGAAGGCAGGTTTAGCGCGGAGCGCGCGCTGCACCGGCGCCGGTCGGAGCCGGGCGCGGGGTCGAGGGCAGCAGGCCTTCGCGCTGGGCGCGCTTGCGAGCCAGCTTGCGGGCGCGGCGCACGGCCTCGGCCTTTTCACGCGCACGCTTCTCGGACGGCTTCTCGTAGTGACCGCGCATCTTCATTTCACGGAAGATGCCTTCGCGCTGCATTTTCTTCTTGAGCGCGCGAAGCGCCTGATCAACGTTGTTGTCGCGGACGAGTACCTGCACGGGCGATCCTGTCTTTCACTTTGAAATCAATAGGCAAGCGGCAATAGCCACAAGCCTCCGCGGCGGCTTCCACCACGAATTCCGGCGGCTGATAGCAGAATCAGGACTGAATGTCCACAGTTGCTTGTCGGGCTTTCGCGGTTTTTGCCGCGTCGCGCCTTTCATTGCCGCCAATACAGCCAGAATGAAGCGCCCGGGTGCAGCCGTCAATTCAAACAGTCGCGATTGCATCCGGGCGTTTCGTCGCTCCTCGTCGCTCCCTGTTCAGGTGCGGTTGATCGAGACGCCACCATCGGCGAACAGCGCCGTGCCGGTGGTGAAGGAAGAGGCATCCGAAGCCAGATAGAGAGCCGAGCGGGCGATTTCCTCCGGCCGCGCGATGCGTTTCAGGGCATGCAGGCCTTCAACGAAGGCGCGTTCGTCGGCGGTCTTGAAGGTTGCAGCGGGTGTATCGGTGCCGCCGGGCAGCAGCGCGTTCACGCGGATGCCTTCGCGGCCATATTCGGCGGCAAGGACCTGGGTGAGTCCCACCAGGCCGGCCTTGGCGGCGGCATAGGCGGCCATGCCGGGCATGCCGGCGGTGACGCCGACGAAGCTCGATGTGAAGATCAGCGAACCGTTGCCGCGTGCCAGAAGCGCGGGGATCTGATGCTTGGCGGCGAGGAAGGCGCTGGTCAGATTGGTGTCGAGCACGTTCTCCCAGGTCTGGCGCGGCATTTCCGGCACCGGTCCCATCGGGCCGACGGCACCGGCATTGTTGAAGGCGATGTCCAGTCCGCCGAAGCGGCCCTGCGCCAGCTCCACCAGGGTCCTGGCATAGGCTTCGTCGTTGACGTCGCCGGCAAGAGCGACTGCCTCGCCACCTTCCTCGGCGATCTCGGTGACCAGGGCATCAAGTTCAGCCTCGCGGCGCGCGGCGGCAACGATCCTGGCGCCTTCCCTGGCGAAAAGCAGCGCGGTGGCACGACCGATGCCGGAGGAGGCGCCGGTGACGATGGCGACCTTGTTGGTCAGTGCGAGCATGGTTTTGTTCCTTTCCGATAAGTGGATGGCGCTTGCTCGCAGATCGGCGAAAGGCGAACCACCCGAAACCCGCTTGGCGGATCGGGGAACGACACGGCGCAAAACGGCAATTGCCGTCGCAAATGGTGCAAGGATGGCTGCAAGGTTTCGCTAGTGATACTCCTCGCGCATCGGACCCCCGACTGCCATCCGCGAGGCTAGGTAACGTGAAGAAATATTCAGTATTCGCCATCGCCCGCGAGGCCATGCGTGGCCACAAGGGCTGGGAAGAGCAATGGCCTTCGCCGGAGCCGAAGAAGAGCTACGACGTCATTATCGTCGGCGCCGGCGGGCACGGCCTGGCGACAGCCTACTATCTGGCCAAGGAACACGGCATCACCAATGTCGGCGTGATCGAGAAGGGCTGGCTCGGCGGCGGCAACACCGGCCGCAACACCACCATCATCCGCTCCAATTATCTCTACGACGAGAGCGCGGGCATCTACGACCACGCGGTGAAGCTGTGGGATGGGCTTTCGCAGGATCTCAACTACAACGTCATGTACTCGGCGCGCGGCGTGATGATGCTGGCGCACAACGTACACGACATCCAGGTGCTGAAGCGCCATGTCCATGCCAACCGCCTCAACGGCATCGACAATGAATGGCTGACGCCGGAAGAAGCCAAGGCCTACTGCCCGCCGCTCAACATCTCGCGCAACGCACGCTATCCGGTGGTGGGCGCCACGCTGCAGCGGCGCGGTGGCACTGCCCGTCATGACGCGGTTGCCTGGGGTTATGCCCGTGGAGCGGCGGCGCGCGGCGTCGACATCATCCAGAATTGCGAGGTCACCGGCATCCGGCGCGACGCCAGCGGTGCGGTGACCGGTGTCGAGACCTCGAAGGGTTTCATCGGCGCACGCAAGGTCGGCGTGGTCGCAGCCGGCCACTCCTCGGTGATCATGCAGATGGCCGATGTGCGCATGCCGCTGGAAAGCTATCCGCTGCAGGCCCTTGTCTCGGAGCCGGTGAAGCCGGTGTTCCCCTGCGTGGTCATGTCCAACACGGTGCATGCCTACATCTCCCAGTCCGACAAGGGCGAACTGGTGATCGGCGCCGGTACCGACCAGTACGTTTCCTATTCGCAGACCGGTGGATTGCATATTCTCACCCACACGCTGGATGCGATCTGCGAGATGTTCCCGATGTTCACGCGCATGAAGATGCTGCGCTCGTGGGGCGGCATCGTCGACGTGACGCCGGATCGTTCGCCGATCCTGGCCAAGACCCCGGTCAAGGGGCTCTATGTCAATTGCGGCTGGGGCACGGGAGGCTTCAAGGCGACGCCGGGTTCGGGCCATGTCTTTGCCCACACGATCGCACGCGATGAACCGCATCCGATCAACGCGCCCTTCACGATCGAGCGTTTCCGCAATGGGCGTCTGATCGACGAGGCGGCAGCTGCTGCCGTGGCGCACTGATGCAGACGCTGGCGGCAACCATGGCTCTTGCTGCACCCTTCGTGCTGACCGGCGAGAAGGGCATGTTCCATCTGCCCGACGCAAGCGAAGTCCGGCTGCAGGAAGTCAGCCGGGCCGCCCATGAGGACGATTGGCCTTTTTCGGTCCCGTCCGGCTACCTCGGTTGCGTATGGAGTGCCGGCCACAGGACGGTTTCCTTTGTCGAGAAACTCGTATCGCCCGGCGAAGGCAACGCAAAGGATCCACGGGTCGTCATCGTTACGACCGACCCGTTCCAGCTCACCTTGCTCAACATGGCCAATCGCGACCTTTTTGCACCGGCGGACTCGGTGGAGACGCTGATCAAACGCGTCGCGCCTTTCGAAACACTCGGCGAGAAACTTTGCGACCAGCCGCAAGGCGCGCGCATCGGCGACGGCGAACTCTAGGATCAAGACAATGCTTCTCATCCGCTGCCCCTATTGCGAGGAAGAGCGTCCGGAACTCGAATTCCGCAACGCCGGCGAGGCGCACATCGCGCGCCCGACCGATATCGCCGCCGTCAGCGACGACGATTTCGAAAAGTTCTTCTTCATCCGCGCAAACCCCAAGGGGATCATCTACGAGCGCTGGCGGCACGTGCATGGCTGCGCCCGTTTCTTCAACGCGGTGCGCGACACCGTCAGCGACAAGTTCGTGATGACCTACAAGGCCGGCGAGCCGAAGCCTTCCAAGCTGCCCGGAGTTTCCAAATGAGCGGTGCCTTTCGCATCAGCAATGCCGGCCGGTTGACACCCGCCAGGACCGCCCGCTTCACCTTCGATGGCAAGGCCTATACCGGTGTCGAGGGCGACACGCTGGCTTCCGCGCTGCTGGCCAATGGCGTGCATCTGGTCGGCCGCTCGTTCAAATACCACCGGCCGCGCGGTTTCCTGTCCGCAGGAGCGGAGGAGCCGAACGCGCTGGTGGAAATCGCACGCGACGGCGCCCGCAAGACGCCCAACGTGCGTGCCACGGTGCAGGAGCTCTATGACGGGCTGTCGGCCAGGTCGCAGAACCGCTGGCCATCGCTGTCCTTCGATGTGGGTGCGGTCAACGACGTTGCTTCGCCGTTCTTTTCGGCGGGCTTCTACTACAAGACCTTCATGTGGCCGAAATCGGCGTGGAAGAACCTCTACGAACCGAACATCCGCTCGGCCGCCGGCCTCGGCGTGGCGCCGGACCAGCCGGACCCCGACCACTATTCGTCCCGCTTCGCGCATTGCGACGTGCTGGTGCTGGGCGGCGGCGCTGCCGGGCTTGCTGCCGCGCTCGCGGCGGCGGAAACCGGCGTGCGTGTGATCGTCGCCGACGAGCAGTCCGAATTCGGCGGCGCGTTGCGCTTCGAAAGCGGTGCACGCATCGAAGGCCAGGGTGGCTGGGACTGGGCACAGGGTGTCGTGGCCAGGCTGAAAGGCATGGGCAATGTGCGGGTGCTGCCGCGCACGACGGCTTTCGGCTATTATGCGCAGAACTTCATCGGACTGGTGGAGCGCGTCAGCGACCATCAGGCGGATCCCGGTCACGACGTGCCGCGTGAGCGGCTGTGGCAGGTGCGCGCCAAGCGGGTGGTGCTTGCCACCGGCGCGATCGAGCGCCACATGGTGTTCGCCGACAATGATCGTCCGGGCGTGATGCTGGCATCCGCTGCGCGAACCTATCTCAACCATTATGGTGTCGCGGTCGGCCGCAATGTCGGCGTCTATACGGCGAACGATTCCGCCTATGCCGCGGCGATCGACCTGAAGAAGGCCGGCGTCAATATCGCGGCCATCGTCGATCTGCGCGACAATCCTTCCGGTGCGCTGATCGACCAGGCGCGCGCCGCCGGCATCGAGATCCATGACGGCCGCGCGGTCACGCGCGTCGGCGGCAAGTTGCGCGTCTCGTCCATGACCGTGCAGCCGAAGAATGGTGGCGGCGAGCGCACGATTGCCATCGACGCGTTGCTGATGTCGGCGGGCTGGACGCCGTCGGTGCATCTGTTCTCGCAATCGCGCGGCAAGGTCGCCTTCAACGAAGACAAGCGTTTCGTGCCCGGCACCTATGCGCAGGATTGCGTGTCGGTCGGCGCCTGCAACGGCACCGACGGCCTCGCGGCTTCGATCGACGAGGCCTACGCTGCAGGCGCCAAGGCCGCGAAGGAGACCGGGGGCAAGGCCGCCAAGGCGGGCAAACCGAAGGTCGATGCCGACGAAATCTGGTCGCGCGGCATGCTGGGCTCCGCTCCGGGCGCAGGCCCGGATACCACGGTGAAGGCCTTCGTCGATTTCCAGAACGACGTCACCGCCAAGGATATCCGCCAGGCGGTGCGCGAAGGCATGCGTTCGATCGAACATGTCAAGCGCTTCACCACCAACGGCATGGCTACCGACCAGGGCAAGACCTCCAACATGCACGGCCTGGCGATCGCTGCCGACATGCTGGGCAAGGCCATTCCGGAAGTAGGCCTCACCACGTTCCGTGCGCCCTACACGCCGGTCACCTTCGGCGCCATCATCTCGCACGCACGCGGGCCGCTGTTCGATCCGACACGCCGCACGCCGATGTATGGCTGGGCCGAAAAGCATGGCGCGGTGTTCGAGGATGTCGGGCAATGGAAACGCGCCTGGTATTTCCCGCGCGCCGGGGAAGACATGCACGCGGCCGTCAACCGCGAATGTGTCGCGGTGCGCAAGACGGCGGGCCTTTTCGACGCTTCCACGCTCGGCAAGATCGAAGTGGTCGGGCCCGATGCCGCCAAATTCATGGAACTGCTCTACACCAATCCGTGGGAGAAGCTGGAAGTCGGCCGCTGTCGCTATGGCATCATGCTGCGTGAGGACGGCTTCATCTATGACGATGGCGTGGTCGGCCGCCTCGCCGCCGACCGCTTCCACGTGACGACGACGACCGGTGGTGCGGCCCGCGTCATGAACCATATGGAAGACTATCTCCAGACCGAATTCCCGCATCTCGATGTCTGGCTGACCTCGATTTCCGAACAATGGGCGGTGATCGCGGTGCAGGGACCGAAGTCGCGCGACATCATCGCGCCGCTGGTCGAGGGCATCGACATGTCCGACGAGGCGATGCCGCATATGTCGGTGCGCGAAGGCAGGATCTGCGGCGTTCCGACCCGACTTTTCCGCATGTCGTTCACCGGCGATCGCGGCTTCGAGGTCAATGTGCCGGCCGACTACGGTCAGGCCGTCTGGGAGGCCCTTTGGGCCGAGGGGCAGAAGCATGGCGCCGCGGCCTATGGCACCGAGGCCATGCATGTGCTGCGCGCCGAGAAAGGTTACATCATCGTCGGCCAGGATACGGACGGTACCGTCACGCCGAATGACGCCGGTCTCGACTGGGCGGTCGGCAAGAAGAAGACCGACTTCGTCGGCATCCGTGGCCTGACGCGGCCTGACCTCGTTGCCAAGGGTCGCAAGCAGCTCGTCGGTCTCAGGACCAAGGACCCGAAGATCGTTCTGGAGGAAGGCGCACAGGTCGTCGACAACCCGAACCAGCCGATCCCGATGAAGATGATCGGCCATGTCACGTCGAGCTACTGGTCGGAGAACTGCGGACGCTCGATCGCGCTGGGGCTGGTTGCCGGCGGACGTGACCGCATGGGCGAAACGCTCTATGTGCCGATGCCGGACAAGGTGATTGAAGTGGAAGTCACCGGCATGGTGTTCTTCGACGAAAAGGGAGAGCGCCTCAATGGCTAAGGCTGCCCAGAAAACCGGTATCGTCCAGGCGGAGCGCCATCCCGCACTTGCGGGGCGCAATGCCTCGGCTGCCCATGTGACGCTGACCGCGTTCGAACCGGCTGAACGTGTTTCGCTGCGCGCCCCCGAGGCTTCGCTTGCGGCCTTGTCCAAGGCTCTCGGGCTGACCCTGCCCAAGAAGCCGAAGAGCTCGGCCTCGAAGGGCGGCCGCCTTGCGCTTTGGCTCGGGCCGGACGAATGGCTGGTCATCGATGATGCCGGCGGCGACCCGCTGGCCGATTGCGCCAAGGTCAAGCAGTTGCATTCGGCGGTCGGCGTCTCGCACAGGAACGTGGCGATCGGGGTGACCGGCCCGGGTGCGGAAGCGACGCTCAGCGCCGGCTGCCCGCAGGACCTGTCATTGGCTGTCTTCCCCGTCGGGGCCTGTTCGCGCACCATCTTCGGCAAGGTCGAGATCGTGATCCATCGCACGGCGGAAGACGCTTTCCGCGTCGAATGCTGGCGCTCCTTCTCGGACTATGTCTTTACTTTCCTTTCCGAGGCAGCACGCGACGCGGCAGCATAGAGCCGCGCGTTCGTCTGAACGCGCAAGGCGAGGAACCAAAAGGCTGGCCGTGCCGTTTCCTGCCCGAACAGAGGGAAGATCCATGGCCAGTGCACCCAAATCCGCCGCATCGCCGAAACCGACAAAGACGGATGCGGTGCGCTCGTTCGAACATGTACGGCGCAGCGGGCATGATGCCGAAGAAGAACTGGAAGAGGGGCTGGAAGATACGTTCCCGGCCAGCGATCCGGTCGCGGTAACGAACACATCCATCTCGGGAGCGCCGGCAAAGCCGGGCAAACCAAAGCGATAGGTTGCTTCGGCCGATCATCCGTCGCTGATCCACATCCAAGGAAAAAGGGCGGCTGGTCAACCAGCCGCCCTTTTTGCCGTCAGCTTGTAAGGGAGGGGGGATGCCTTACCGGATTGACGGCATGGTCCAAGGGCTGCCCTCAACGCCGAGGCGCGGGCCGTTGGTGGTCTTGCCCTGTTCAATCGAGCCGGTCGACGAATAGTCGACATTACCGGTGGTCTGGGCGTGAGTGGCGGGGGCATGGGTCTTCACGGTTTCGCCAGCGAAGGCGGCGCCCGAAAGGGCAACCAGGGCGGCGAGGGCAAGAGCTGTCGTTTTCATCGACTTTCTCCGGTTCAAGATCTGAATTCAATTTCCGTACGTGTACGCTGCATCGCACATGTATGCCTGCCAGGCTGAAAGTTCAAGAGAAAATTGTACGCGTACGAAAAATTTCTTTGAGAATGTGTAGATGCCGCCGTTGACGCGGCGTGTGTGTCCACGCCAGGCCATTGAAAAGACTGGGTGAAACTACCTGGGGAGTGGGGGTTGGCGCGGTTTGTCGCAGGTGCCGGGACTGGCTTTGGCACTGCATATGAAGCCAGAAATACCGGCGGCGCAGTTGGCCGCAGCCTTCGGGCTCATTGCGATATCGACTGTTCCGCTTGAGCGTTTCCGCTTTTTACGGAACCGCGGAAACACTTGAGATTGCTCGAGCGTCTCAGCACTTCTTGGGAGGCTGATCCCCAAGCGCAGGAATATCCTGGCCTTGCAGGGCCGCCAGCCCGAACTCGCACATCCGCTTCACGAAAGCCTGCTGGTCGCCGAAATGGTAGAAGGGGAAAGTGATCAGCAGTGAGATCGTACCGTGCCCGGTCGCCCACAACATGGTGGCGATGGCGTGGGGATCACCCTTCAGCTTGCCGGCAGCGACGCAGGCTTCGACGCGGTCGATGAGCAGTTTCATCGCCGGGTTTTCCTCGTCGAGCTTTTCGAATGAGCGGCCTTCGGGCAGCTTTGTCTTCTCGGTCATGAACACGGTGCGGTATTCATTCGGATTGCCAAGGCCGAATGCCGCATACTCGGTCATGACCGCGCGCAGCGCATCGATCGGATCATCGGGAGCATTCTGCTCGATGCGCCTGGCCAGTATCTGGAAGGCGTCTTCGGCCAGGGCAAACAGGATGTCCTGCTTGTCGGCGAAGTAGGAATAAACCGACATCGGCGCATAGCCGACCATCTTGGCCAGCTTTCGGATGGTCAAACCTTCGTAGCCTTCCTCCTGTACCAGCTTGTGAGCCGCGGCCACGAGTTCCGATCGCAATGCCGCCTTTTGTTGTTCACGGCGTGTTTGCGCATTCTGGGGCAATCTTGTTGCCTTTCTTTTTTGTTTTGCTCCCATTCCCCTCAGGCTGACAGTATATACTCAGTACAGTCATCCGCAAGATATCGTTGGGGAAATTGCCTTCCAGGACCTTACTCAAATGGCTCCAATGCCACCATCGACGGCAAGGGAATGGCCAGTCATGAAGGTGTTTCTGGGATCTGCTGCGAAAAGCATCGCTTCGATGATCTCCGGCACTTCACCAACACGTTTCATAGGCACGCCGCGCGTCAGTTCCGACAGGGCCAATGTTTCGGGAGCGCCCGATAGTTTTATGAAGTCGTCGACCATTTTCGTGCGCGTATGCGCCGGACATATGGCATTCACCCTGACCCCCTTGGTGGCATATTCGGCGGCCGCTGATTTCGTGAGGCCGACGACGCCGTGCTTTGCCGCGGCATAGACCGAAAGCTTCGGCGCGCCGACCAGTCCCGCCACGGAGGCGACGTTGACGACCGCGCCGCCTTTGCCACCCGCCTTGAATTGCCGTTCCATCTGCGGGATCTGGTGTTTCATCGCGTAGAAAACGCCGAGCAGGTCGATTTCCAGGATGCGGCGCGCCTCATCGGAAGCAACCTGCGGCAGACGCACGAAACTCTGCGCGATGCCGGCATTGTTGACGGCGACGTCGAGCCTGCCGAACCGTTCGACAGCAAGCCCGACCAATGCTTGCGAGAGCGTTTCGTCGGCGATGTTGCCGGCCAGCGTTGCCGTTTCAGTGTCGAGGGTCGCTGCAAAGTGCTGCAGTGCATCGCCGTCGATATCGGAGAGGACCAGCCGGGCGCCCTCGGCGGCGAAGCCTTTGGCCGCACCCTGACCGAGGCCGCCCGTGGCGCCCGTGATGAGCACCGTCGCTCCGTCGAAACGGCCCATGGTCATTTTCCTTTTTCGATCAGTTGTACGGAAAGGTGGGCGAGCAGCTTGACCGCGTCGGCATAGGTCTTCGCCTTGGCGGGGTTGGAAGCGTTGCCGTCCAGGGAGCGTTTGTAGACGCCCTGGCAGATCGCCGCGAGCCGGAAGAAGGAGAAGGCAAGCAGGAAGGTCCAGTTGTCGATGCCGTCCAGTCCGCGGCGGCGGCAATAGGAAGCGACATAGTCTTGTTCCGACGGCAGTCCGGCTGTTGCGCGATCGATGCCGCCGAGTCCCTTGAAGCCGGATTGATGCGGCAGGCGCCATTGCATGCACTGATACGCGATGTCGGCAAAGGGATGGCCGAGTGTCGACAGTTCCCAGTCGAGCACGGCAATGACATCGGCACCCGCCTGCGCAAACATCATATTGTCCAGCCGGTAGTCGCCATGCACGAGGGCGAGTTGCCCGTCGTCGGCAGGCTTGTTCGCCTCCAGCCAGGTGATCAGGGTCTCCATCTCGGCATTGGGCTCGGTTTCGGAGGCGCGATACTGGCTCGCCCAACGTCCGAGCTGGCGTTCGAAATAATTGCCGGGCTTGCCGTAGTCGGCGAGGCCGACCGAGTTGATGTCGACATTGTGGAGTGCCGCCAGCGTTGCGTTCATCGCGTCATAGATCGCCGCCCGTTCCGGTCCGCTCGAGGCCTCGGGCAGGGCCGGATCCCAGAATATGCGGCCTTCGACAAAGGCCATGACGTAGAACATGCGTCCGATCGGCGAATCCTCTTCGGACAGATGCAGCATGCGTGGCACCGGCACGTCGGTTTCGGCCAGTGCCCGCATGACACGGAACTCGCGATCGACCTGGTGAGCCGATTTCAGCAGCTGCCCGGGCGGCTTGGCGCGCAGCACATAACGACCGCTTGCCGCGGTCAGCAGATAGGTCGGGTTGGACTGGCCCGACTTGAACTTCTCGATCGACCGCAGCTTGGAGAAGCCATGAATTTTCTGCTCCAGGTAAGGAGCAAGCAGTGTCGGATCGAGCGTGTTCGGGTCGGTCATGCGTCCTGCGCTTCGGGTTCGACGAAGGTCAGTGTCAGCCAGCGCGCGGTGAGCGCGGGTTTCAACGAGCCTTCGATCTCGATGGTCACGTCATGGGCCGTCTGTACCCAGCCGGATGGCCGTGCCTTGACGTCGGCCAGCACGAAACGGGTGCGAATACGGGCGCCGGTTTTGACCGGAGCCAGGAACCGGACTTCGTCGAAGCCGTGATTGACACCCATCTTGCCCTTGGCAAGCGGCGGCAGGGTTTCGAACGTCATGGCCGAAAGCAGCGACAGGGTGAGGAACCCGTGTGCGATCGTGCCGCCGAACGGCGCTTCCGCCGCGGCGCGCTCCGGATCGCAATGAATGAATTGATGATCGTCGGTTGCGTCGGCGAACTGGTCGATCATGGTTTGAGTGACCACACGCCAGGGCGATAGGCCGACTTCCTTGCCGACACTGGCGAGCAATATTTCGAGGCTGATGGGTTGCACGGATATCTCCTGGCGCCGTCGCGGCTTCATTCCTTGAACAGGGTCAGGCCGTGCTGCACCGATTGTCCGCCATCGATCGGCAGGATCGCGCCGGTGACATAGCTGCCAGCCCGGCTGCACAAATAGAGCGTGGCGCCGCCAATGTCATCCGGCTGCCCGATGCGGCCGATGGGAACATGGCCGCCGACATGCCTGGCTTGTTCCTCCGTGCCGGTGGCAAAGGCTGTCATGCGGCTCTGGAAAGGCCCGGGGGCAAAGGCGTTGACGGTGATGCGTCGGGCGGCAAGTTCCATGGCGAGCGTTCGGGTCAGGTGGTGAACCGCGGCCTTGGAGGCCGTATAGGAATAGGCATCGTCTGCCAGCGGTTGTGTTCCCATCACCGAACCCAGATTGATGACACGGGCCGGGTCGGCATCGGAAGCCGCCTTTTCCATCAGCGGCAGCAGTTCACGTGTCAGGTGGAAGACGGCGGTGACGTTGACGCCGAATACCTTTGCCCAGGCGTGATACGGGAAGCTCTCCAGTGGTGCGCCCCAGGAAACGCCGGCATTGTTGATGAGGATGTGCAGCCGGTCGGTTCGTGCCTTCACGGCTTCAACCAATGCCGCGATTCCGGCTTCGGAAGAGACGTCGCCGCCGAAGCCTTCCGCCCTGCCGGATGCGCCAAGCGCATTCAAGTCATCGGCGACTTTGACGCAGTCCTCGCCTTTGCGGGACGCGATCATGACCGTTGCGCCGCCGCGTACCAGAGCGGTTGCGGCCATGCGGCCGATACCGGTTGCGGCTCCCGTCACCAGCGCGGTCTTGCCCGCCACCGAGAACAGTTCATCGAGATAGCTCATCGGTCCTCCCGCTGCTTCGGTCCGATCGGAGTTTGCACGTCCTCGGATTGACAACATACCGAGTAGTATGTTGAACTTCGACCCTTGTAAAGCCGGCAAAAATCGAGGGGCAATGGCAGCGGGACCGCACTTGGCGGAGCGGGAAGAGGAGGCCAGGGCCGTCGGCGGCGCCACCGCCGCCGACGGCTCCCGTACCGCGATCCTCGATGCCGCTGCCGCCTGTTTCATGGCCAAAGGTTATGCGGCCAGTTCCATTGATGATGTCGCGCGCAGCCTCGGATCGACCAAGGGGCGCATCTATCACCACTATCCGTCGAAGGGAGACCTCTTCGCCGATGTCTTTCGCGCCGGAATGGACATGAACTACGCCGCGATCGAACCGGTGCGCGACACTGCCGGACCGGCGGTGGCACGCTGGCGGCGCATGGCGGCGGTGCACACGCGCCAGATGATCGTGACCAGGTCCTACCAGCGCGTCGTCTGGGAAGGTGTCGAGCTTTACCTGCGTGGCGCGACCACGCCGGAACAGCGCGAGGAATTCGCGCGGCTCATGCAATACCGCAACGACTATGGCGCGATCTTCCGGCAGGTGATCGTCGCCGCGCGCGAGGCTGGCGACATGCGTTTCGACGATCCGCGCATCACCGAACAGCTGATGTTCGTCTCGCTGAATTCGCCGCTGTTCTGGTACACGCCGCGTCCCGGCGAAAGCGAGCACGACATAGAGGCGATCGTGGCACAGGTTGTCGACTACACTGCGCGCGGGTTGGGTATCAGCGCATGACCGCGAAAATTGCAGTTTCCGTAAAAAGCGGAAACGCTCCAGGGAAGGGAGCCCATGATGGCTGACATGAATCTCGGCATGACCGAACGGCTGAAGCCGATCCATGCCCAGGTCGCCGCGATGGTGCGTGACGAGGTGACGCCGCTCGACGAGGAGTTCCTGGCCGAAGTCGGCAAGGCCGGCGATCGCTGGGCCTATACCAGACGCCAGACCGAGATCCTCGAAGGGCTGAAATCCAGGGCGCGCGAGCGCGGCCTGTGGAATTTCTGGCTGACCGGTTCTGAACGCGGCTACGGGCTCACCACGGTTGAATACGCCTATCTCGCCGAAGAGATGGGCAAGGCGCATCTCGGTGCCGAGACCTTCAATTGCTCGGCACCCGACACCGGCAATATGGAGGTGCTGGAGCGCTATGGTTCGCAGGCGCAGAAGGACAAGTGGCTGGCTCCGTTGCTCGACGGCAAGATTCGCTCCGCCTATCTGATGACGGAACCGGACGTGGCGTCCTCCGATGCCACCAACATTTCCATGCGTTGCGAACGCGACGGCGACGATTATCTGCTGAACGGTGAGAAATGGTGGGCTTCCGGTGCCGGTGATCCGCGCTGCGCCATCTACATCGTCATGGTGAAGACCGGGGGCGACGGCGAGCCCAGGCACAAGCAGCATTCAATGATCCTGGTGCCTGCGGACAGCACGGGTGTCGCCAGGGTGCGCGCCATGCAGGTCTATGGCGACGACGATGCCCCGCATGGGCACATGCATCTGCGCTTCGACAATGTTCGGGTGCCGGCCGCCAACATGATCCTCGGCGAGGGCAGGGGCTTCGAGATCGCCCAGGGCCGGCTGGGCCTGGCCGCATCCATCACTGCATGCGCGCCATCGGCCAGGCCGAAATGGCACTCGAGCTTCTGTCCAGGCGCTCGATGCGTCGCGAGGCGTTCGGCCAGCCGCTGGCCAGGCTCGGCGCCAATTTCGATATCATCGCCGAATGCCGGATGGAGATCGAAATGGCGAGGCTGCTCTGCCTCAAGGCAGCCTGGATGATCGATCAGGGTGATGCACGCGCCGCCGCGCCCTGGATCAGCCAGATCAAGGTGATCGCGCCGCGGGTCGCGCTGAAGGTGGTCGACGAGGCGGTGCAGATGCATGGTGCGCAAGGCATCAGCCAGGACACCCCCTTGGCGCGTAGCTGGACGCATCTTCGTACATTGCGGCTGGCCGACGGACCCGATGCCGTGCACCGTCGCCAGGTCGCACGCGAAGAACTCAGGAAATATACGCAGGAAAAGTTCTAGGGTTGGTTCAGCGTGCAAGTGGGGAGAAGAGCATGAAAGCCATCATTGCCCGTGCCTTCGCGCCGCTCGAACAGCTCACCTATGGCGATTGGCCGGAACCCGAGGCGAAGGGTGATGCCGTGGTCATCGAAGCCGAGGCGATCGGCGTCAATTATCCCGACGGACTGCTGGTCCAGGGTCTCTACCAGATGAAGCCGCCGACACCGTTCGTGCCTGGCATGGAGGTGGCAGGCCGGATCGCCGCCATCGGTCCGAAGGTGACGGGTCTGAAGGTCGGCGACAGGGTCGCCGCACTCACCGTCATCAGCGGCTATGCCGAAAAGGTGGCCGTTTCCGAAGCCGTGACCATGAAGCTGCCCGATGCGATGGACGCCGCGGATGCCTGCGCGCTCATCTGCGGCTATGGTACGTCGCATCATGCCTTGAAGCAGCGCGGCCAACTCATGCCCGGCGAAACGCTCTGCGTGCTGGGTGCGGCGGGCGCCACCGGCATTGCTGCCGTGCAGATCGGCAAGGCCCTTGGCGCCAAGGTCATCGGCGTGACCTCCTCGCCCGAAAAGCAGCGTATTGCCCTTCAGGCCGGTGCCGACATCGCGATCGGCTACGAGAACCTGAAGGATGCCCTCAAGGAGATCACTGGCGGCAAGGGTGTCGATGTCGGCTTCGATCCCGTCGGCGGGGACGCGTTCGAAGCGCTGGCGCGCGCCATGGGCTGGAACGGGCGGTTGCTGGTCATCGGCTTTGCCTCCGGAACCATTCCCAGGCTCGCGGTCAACCTGACATTGGTGAAGGGGTTCTCCGTCGTCGGCGTCTATTGGGGCGATTTCACCATCAAGGAACCGCTGGCCTATGCCGACAACATGCGCGAGCTGGTCGGCTGGTATCTTGCCGGCAAGGTCAAACCGGTGATCGAAGGCATCTATCCATTGGCCGATGCGGCCAGTGTCCTGAAGCGTGTGCTGGGGCGTGGCGCCTCCGGCAAGCTGATCCTCAAACCATAACCTCAGGCAAGGAATGCAGCCATGACCATTCCCTCCGAAATGCAGGCACTTCTTCTGGTCGGTGACGGCTATGCGCGCGAGCCGAGCGGCAGTGTGCTGGAAGCGATGGCACCCTATGTGCGATCGGGCACCATCGGCGTGCCGGTGCCTGGGGCGACACAGGTGCTCATCAAGGTGAGCCTGGCTTCGATCAATCCTTCCGACGTGATGTTCGTGAAAGGGCTCTACGGCCAGCCTCGGGTGCAAGGCCAGCCCGCCGGTTTCGAGGGCGTCGGCACCGTTGTCGCTGCAGGCGAGGACAGCTATGCGCAGAGCCTCGTCGGCAAGCGTATTGCCTTTGCCACCGGTCTCACCAACTGGGGCGCCTGGGCCGACTACGCGCTGGCCGAAGCGCTGGCCTGCATCCCGCTGATCGACAGTGTTCGCGATGAGGATGCAGCGGCGATGATCGTCAATCCGCTGACGGCAATCGCCATGTACGGCATCGTCAAGGATGAAGGGCACAAGGCCTTCGTCATGACCGCCGGCGCCAGCCAGCTCTGCAAGCTGATCATCGGGCTCGCAAAGGAGGACGGCTACCATCCGATCGTGACGGTTCGTCGCGACGACCAGATCGCGCCGCTGAAGGAACTGGGTGCGGCACATGTGCTCAACGAGAAGGCGCCGGGCTTTGCCGGCACGTTGCGCGAGGTGATGAAAGCCGAGCAACCCCGCATCTTCCTCGACGCCGTCACCGGCCCGCTCGCCTCGCTGGTGTTCGACGCCATGCCGAAACGTTCGCGCTGGATCATCTATGGGCGGCTCGATCCGTCGGATACGCTGATCCGCGAACCTGGCCAGCTGATCTTCCAGCAGAAGCAGGTGGAAGGCTTCTGGCTGACCGATTGGATGCGCAGGCACAAGGATCGCCGCGGCCCGGCGGCGCTTGAGGTGCAGCGGCGTTTTTCCGACGGGCGCTGGTCCACCGACGTGACTGCCGTGGTGCCGCTGGCGGAGGCGATGGAGCGCGTTCCGGCCGAACTTGCCAAACCCAATGGCAAGGTCTTCATCCGGCCCTGATCGCAATCCTGCGGCAATGTTGGCCGCCTAGACAGGCTGCTTCTGGACTCGCCGGCGCGGGACATCGGCGCGTGGACTGTACCGCACAGCCCAGGCCATGATATGCCCGCGCCGAGTTCGAGGTGGCTTCCGGTTGCGAGAAGCCGCCGGCATTGGGCAATGTTGGGCGATGGCAAAAGTCAGGCAGTCTTGGGACTGGGGTGGTCTTGCCCTGTGGACGGGCGGCTTTGTCGTCATTCTCGTGATGGCCGGCATGGCACCCGATCACCGCTCGGTGATGCGCGCCTACCGCATTGCCAGCGACATGTTTCTTGCCGGCAAGCCGCTCTACGATCTCGACGTCGCCATGGGCTATCTCTACTCACCTGCCTTCGCGGCACTGTATGTGCCGTTCATGAAACTCGGACCGGTCATCGGCGATAGCCTGTGGCGCATCCTGGGTTTTGCGGTACTGACTTATGCGGTCTGGCGGCAGGTTCGAACGATCGAGCCCGAAAACCGGCTCTGGATGTTTTCATATGCGCTGTTCCTGGCCGTGCCGATCACGGCCGGCGCGCTGCGCAATGGCCAGGCCACCATCCTGCTGACGGGCGCCTGCTGGCTGCTGGTACTTTCGGCACTCGAAGGGCGGCGTGCGGAGACATTCCTGTGGGCAACGATCGCGGTGATCGCCAAGCCGACCGCCCTCATCGTTTTTCTGCTGGTCGGAGCTCTTCGGCTGCGGCTTGTCCCAGTCCTTGCCCTGTCGCTGCTGTTCGTGCTGGCGCTTCCCTACGCCTTTGCGCCAGTAGCCTATATCAACCAGCTCTATCGCGACTTCGCCACGCTGATGACATCGATGTCGGTCGACAAGTCGAGTGCCTTCGAGATGGCTGACTTCACGGCTCCCTTCACCGCTCTCGGCCTGACTGTCTCCACCCAGGCCGCCACCGTGGTGCGGATCGTTGCTGCTGTGCCGACGCTGCTTCTGGTGCTGTGGTACGATCGTCATCTCGACCGCCGGCTTGCTGGTCTGGCGGTTTTCCTGACCGCGGCTTTCTACATGAGCGTGCTCAACCCCCGGGTCGAATACAACACCTTCGCCTTGCTGGCGATGCCGGCCGGTGTCGCCCTGGCCGTAATCTGGGACAATGAAGAAGGTGGCACTCTGCGCGGCATTCTGGCCTTGGCCTTGTTCGCCACGGGTCTCAGCGGCATCAACCCGCATCTCAGGAGGCCTTGCGCCTCTGGTTCCGCCCTGTTGCGATGACGGCGATCACACTCCCCATCCTGTGGTGGTTCTGGTCGGTGGCGCAGGGCAAGTTCAAGCGCCAGGGGACGATGGCTCATGTCTGAACCCAAGCCGACGCTCGACATCGTTGCGCCTTTTCTGAACGAGGCGGCTTCCGTGCCGGGCTTTGCGCGGCTGCTCGCGGAACTCGAGGCAGAAGTCCAGCAACGTTTCGGTCTCAAGACACGCAAGATCCTGGTGGACGACGGCAGCACCGACGACAGCGCCGGGCTTTTCGGCAAGGCACTGACGGGTGACTGGGAAATCGTGCGGCTCAGCCGTAACTTCGGCAAGGAGGTGGCCGTTCTTGCCGGTCTCGACAGGACGCGGGGCGACCTGGTGCTGATCATGGATGCCGATCTGCAGCATTCGCTGGATGTCAGTCTGAAGCTCATCACCGAACTGGTCGAAAACCCCGACATCGACGTTGTCTATGCCCGTACCAATCGCGAGGGCGCGAGCTGGAAACGCAGCCAGCTGGCCAAATTGTTCTACAGCCTGATCAACTCCAGCCAGCGTTTCGATATCCCTGAAAATGCCGGCGACTTTCGTGTCATGCGCGCGCCGGTGGCAAAAGCGTTCACCCTGCTGCGTGACAAGCGGCGCTTCAACAAAGGCCTCTACGCCTGGGCTGGTTTCCGACACAAGGCGCTCATCTACACGCCGGCGGATCGCGCCGGCGGCACCAGCAAATGGAGCCGGGGCAACCTGCTTGCCTTTTCACTCGAAGGCATTGCCTCCTTCTCCGTGGTGCCGTTGCGCATCCTCACCCTGAGCGGACTTGCCGCGGCCCTGGCCGGGGGCGTCTATGGCCTGAAGATATTCTTTGAGGTGTTTTTCTACGGCATCGCCGTGCCAGGCTTCCCGAGCCTGCTGATCGCCGTCGTGGTCTTGGGTGGCTTCAACCTCGCACTGCTCGGCCTCATCGGCGAATATGTCTGGGTGGCATTGAGCGAAAGCAAGGACCGTCCGGTCTATATCGTGCGCGATGTGGTGAGCGACGCAAAGGACGGCAAAGAGCCGTGACACGGCAGATCCGCCTGATAGCCGACGACTACGGGCTGGCGCCTGGGGTATCGGACGCCATCCTCGACCTGCTGCAAAGGGGACGCCTCACCGGCACCGGCTGCATGACCGGATTTCCGGAATGGCAGCAGGCAGCGGCGCATATCAGACCCTTCATCGGCGAGGTTCCGGTCGGACTGCACCTCACCCTGACCGATCAGCCTGCTTTGACAGCCGGTTCCAGCCTGGTGTCTGAAGGGCGGTTGCCGCCGCTCTCCAGGCTGGCGGCGCCGTTGAGGCAGAGACGTATCAACACAGGCGACGTTCACGCCGAACTCGATGCGCAGCTTGCCCGCTTTGTCGACGCGCTTGGCCGCATGCCGGATTTCATCGACGGGCACCAGCATGTGCATTTCCTGCCTGCTGTCCGAGACTGGCTGAAGGCGCGCTTTGCCGGTTCCGGAAAGCCGATGCTGCGCGGCGCACCCAGGGTGCCGCTTCAGGTCGGCGCCACCGCCATCAAGACGGCAGTGATTGCGGCGCTGGCGCGTGGCTTCGACCGGAGCATGGAGGCTGCCGGGTTCGTGGTCATGAAGCCGCTTGCCGGCATCTACGACTGGAAGCGGCCAGATGATTTCGAGCCGACCTTGCGCGCCGCTGTTTCGACTTTGCGCGAAGACGGGGTTTTCATGTGTCACCCGGGCCATGTCGATGCCGAGCTCGTGTCGCGCGACCCGATGCAGAAGGTGCGCGAGGTCGAATATGCCTTCCTGGCCTCGGACGCGTTCGGTTCGTTTCTTACAGCGAATGATGCCGGCGTGCGGAGTGGCCTGTCGTGAGCAGCGAGCCAGGCCGTTCGCTCGGCAACAAGATGATCCGTTTCGCTGTTGTCGGTGTCGCGAATACGGCAATCGATCTCGTCGCCTTCACCGTATTGCTGTGGCTAGCCGTTTCGCCGCTGGCCGCCAATGTCGGCGCCTGGCTCGTCGCCGTCGCGTTCTCTTTCGTGGCCAACCGTTTCTGGTCGTTCGAGCGCGACCGCTCGATCCCGCTCAGCCATTCCGTCTTCCGTTTCGTCTCGCTGGGCGCGCTGATCTCGCTTGGCGTTTCCAGCGCCTTCATCGTCGGACTGTCCGGATGGATCGGTGTCTGGCCAGCCAAGATCGCCGGCGTCATTGCGGCGGCGGTGCTGAATTTCCTCGCCGCGCGCTGGTCGATCGAGGGGCGGTTGCTTCGCTAGAGCATTTTGTAGCCAAGTGGAATCAGTTGGCGTTACAAAAATGCGACGAAAACAAAAACTTAGAGCGTTTCCGCGTTTCCGTGAAAAACGGAAACGCTCTAGGCTGTATCGATCAACGCAGACCTTCCATTTCGCGGATGCGCCGCGCGCTGTCCGGTTCCATCTGGCGGGTAACCGCACCGATCAATGTCTCGGCGACCACGAAGAGTGCGGCGGACGAGTCCCAGGGCGAAGGAACGGCCGTGCGTCCGGCAATGACGTGGCGGGCGAAGCGGGCAATGGGCGATAGCCACTGGTCGGTGAACAAAACGATCTGCACACCGCGTTGATGGGCTTTCTCGGCGAAGCGGATCAGGCTGTCCTGATAGCGGCGGATGTCGAAGATCACCAGCACGTCGCGCTTGCCCATGTCGATCAGCCGATCCCGCCACATGCTTTCCTGACCGACAAGGTGGAAGACGTTGGGACGGATGATGGCAAGGTGGGCGGCCATGTAGCGCGCCAGCGGGTCGGTGAAACGCCCGCCGATCAGGAACATGTGGCCGCGATGGTCGGCCATCTTTTCCGCGATCTCGTTCAGCTGCTTGTCCGAAAGGTGGCGGAAGGTCTCGCGCAGATTGTCGAGGGTGGCCTCGATCATCGGCGATGCTGCGTCGCTTCGGCTGGGAGCCGTGGTCGTGCGCGAGGCCGGCGACTGCAACTGCGCGGCGAGCTCGTCCTGGAGAGCGGATTGAAATTCCGGGTAGTTCTGGAAGCCAAGCCGGGCGACGAAACGCAGGATCGTCGGCGAGGATACCCCGGCCTGCTGGGAGAAGTCGGCCACCGTTTTCAGGCCGATGACGGGGTAGTTGGCAACCAGCGTCTGGGCAGCTCGGCGTTCGCCTGCCGGCATGGCATCGATACGGTCCGCGATGAGCTCTGCGATGGATGTGGTTGTCGTCTGCGTTCCCAACCCGGTATCCCCCACGCATTTCGGAAAAGGCGTTTGACAAAGACGGACAAAGTGTATGAAATCATTCATGGGAGCGCAATGAAACAAAATACGTAACATACGATACGTTCCCGGGGACGGCGGATCGGATGGAGAGGACAAGCCACAACAGGCATCCGGATGCGGATTCCGTAAGGGTGACGAACCCTGGCGGCGCGGGTGCCTTTGTCTTCACCTGCGACCACGCTTCAAATTTCCTTCCTGCCGAATTCGGCACGCTTGGTCTTCCGGTTTCCGACCTTGCCCGCCACATTGCATGGGACCCCGGCGCGTTGCCGGTGGCGCAGATATTGAGCGAGCGGCTCGATGCGCCTCTGGTCGAAACCTGTGTCTCGCGACTGGTGCTGGACTGCAATCGGCCCCTTGATGCACCGGATCTGGTGCCACCGGTCAGCGAAACGACGGTCATTCCCGGCAATGAGAACCTGTCATCCGAAGCGCGCCAGGCGCGCATCGATCGTTGCTGGAAGCCTTTTCACCAAACGATCGAAGACCTGATCGAGGCGCGGACGGCGCGTGGGCTGGAGACACGACTTGTGTCGGTGCATTCCTTCACGCCGGTCTACAAAGGCATCGATCGTCCCTGGCATATCGGCATCATCCACGACGAGGACACGCGGCTGTCGGCGCCGCTGATTGCCGCGCTGGAGCGGGAAGGCGGTTTCACCGTCGGCGCCAACCAGCCCTATTCGCCGGCGGATCGCGTCTACTTCACGCTGGAGCTTCACGCGCGCTCGCGTGGCCTGTTGTGCGCGATGATCGAAATCCGCAACGATGAGATCCGGGATCAAGCCGGACAGAAAAAATGGGGAGAACGGCTGGCGGGCATCTTCACCGGCCTCGAACCGGCGCGGCTGCCAAAGCCGCCGCCATTGAAAACGCTACAAACGATCGAAGGCACCATCTGAAAGTATAAATAAGGGAACACTCTTATGGCAGCGCCTGGTTACTCTGAACACGACAAGAGCGAGGACGTCAAAGTCCTCCATTCCATGGGCTACGCCCAGGAACTGGAAAGGAGAATGAGTCAGTTCTCCAACTTCGCCGTTTCTTTCTCGATCATCTGCATCCTGTCCGGCGGCATCAACTCGCTGGCGCAGGCGACGTCCGGCGCCGGCGGCGCCGCCATCGGCATCGGCTGGCCGCTCGGCTGTTTCGTGTCGCTGGTGTTCGCGGTGGCGATGGCGCAGATCAGCTCGGCCTATCCGACGGCCGGCGGCCTCTATCACTGGGGTTCGATCCTGGGCAACCGCTTCACCGGTTGGTTGACCGCCTGGTTCAACCTGCTCGGCCTGGTCACCGTGCTGGGGGCCATCAACGTCGGCACCTATTATTTCTTCATGGGTTCTTTCGGCACGCCCTATTTCGGCCTCGAGGACACGACCACAACACGCATCATCTTCCTTGCGATCATCACGGGCGCGCAGGCGCTGGTGAACCACATGGGCATTGGCCTCACGGCCAGACTCACCGATTTCTCGGGTTACCTGATCTTTGCCACGGCGATCGCGCTGTCCATCGTCTGTCTGGCGGCTGCGCCCAGCTATGACATCGCCCGTCTGTTCACCTTCGCCAATTATTCGGGCGAGATCGGCGGCAATGTCTGGCCGCAGAACTCGACAATGTGGGTCTTTCTGCTCGGCCTTCTGCTGCCGATCTATACCATCACCGGCTACGATGCGTCGGCGCATACATCGGAAGAGACGCTGAAGGCGGCCCATTCGGTGCCACGCGCCATGGTCAGCTCGGTGCTGTGGTCCGCGGCGTTCGGCTACATCATGCTCTGTTCCTTCGTGCTGATGCTGCCGAACATGGAAGATGCGGCGAAGCAGGGCTGGAACGTGTTCTTCTGGGCGATGAACGAACGCGTCAATCCGGTGGTCAAGGACATCCTCTACCTCGCCATTCTGCTGGCGCAGTGGCTGTGTGGCCTGGCGACGGTCACCTCGGTATCGCGGATGATCTTCGCCTTCTCGCGCGACGGCGGCCTGCCCGGTTCCAAGGCCTTGTCCAAGGTCAGCCCGACCTACCGCACGCCGGTGGCCGCCATCTGGACCGGATCGATCCTGGCGGTGCTGTTCGTCTGGTTCTCGTCGCTGGTCTCGATCGGCGACACGCCGGTCTACACCATCGTCGTGGCCTGCACCGTCATCTTCCTGTTCTTCTCCTTCACCATCCCGATCGCGCTCGGCCTCTTCGCCTGGGGTACGTCGAAGTGGAACGTGATGGGGCCGTGGAATCTCGGCGAAGGCGTCTTCAAACTGTTCGCCGTGCTCTCGATCATCGCCATGATCCTGATCTTCGTCATCGGCGTGCAGCCGCCCAACGACTGGGCGCTGTACATCACCGTCGGCTTCCTGGTCGTTACCGCCATTGTCTGGTTCGGCTTCGAGGCCCGTCGTTTCCAGGGACCTCCCATCGGTGACGAGGTGGCCAAGCGCGCCGCCGAAATCGCTGCCGCCGAACGTGCGGTCGGCGAGACCGGTGGGGCTCACTGAGGCCCAGCAGCTACGACCGTGGCCGTCTCCGGCCACGGTCGCCTTCCGCAAAATATGTTCCAGAAAAATTGAAGCCGGAGTGCTCTAAGAATGGCAGGCAACCTTTCGTTCGATCAGTTGAAGAAGGCGGTCCAGGCCGGGGAGATCGATACCGTTCTCGCCTGTGCTGTCGACATGCAGGGCCGACTCGTCGGCAAGCGTTTCCTGGCGCAGTATTTCGTCGATTCCGCGCATGACGAAACGCATGGCTGCAACTATCTGCTGGCGGACGACATCGATATGGAGCCTGTGCCCGGCTACAAGGCTGCGAGCTGGTCGAAGGGATATGGCGACTTCGTCATGAAGCCCGACCTGGCGACGCTCAGGCAGATACCCTGGCTCGAGAAGACGGCGCTGGTGTTGTGCGACCTGCTCGACCATCACAGCCACGAGGATCTTGCCCATTCACCGCGCGCCATCCTGCGCAAGCAGGTGAAGCGGCTGACCGAACGCGGCTATATCGGCTATTTCGCATCCGAGCTCGAATTCTACCTGTTCAGCGAGAGCTATGACGCTGCCCGCAAGAAGCATTGGCAGGGTATCGACACGGCGTCGCCCTATATCGGCGACTACCAGATCGGCATCACCACCAAGGAAGAAGGCATCATGCGCCGCCTGCGCAACGAGATGCAGGCTGCCGGCATTCCGATCGAGAACTCCAAGGGTGAGTGGGGTCCCGGCCAGGAAGAGATCAACGTGCGCTATGCCGAGGCGCTGGAGATGGCCGATCGCCATGTCATCCTCAAGAACGGCGCCAAGGAAATCGCCGACTCCGAAGGCAAGGCGATCACCTTCATGGCCAAGTACAATTACGGCCTGGCGGGAAATTCCAGCCACATCCACAATTCGCTGTGGAGCGCGGACGGCAAGACGCCGCTGTTCTACGACAGACAAGGCCCGTGGACGCTGTCGGCGCTCGGTCAGGCCTGGTCGGCCGGACAGCTGAAATACGCCAAGGAGTTCACCTGGTTCCTGGCGCCTGACATCAATTCCTACAAGCGCTTCCAGTCCGGCACGTTCGCACCGACCAAGATCATGTGGTCGGAAGACAACCGCACTGCCGGCTTCCGCCTGTGCGGCGAAGGCACCAAGGGCATCCGCATGGAGTGCCGCATCGGTGGCGCCGACCTCAATCCCTACCTCGCTTTCGCGGCGCTGATCGCGGCAGGCCTTGCCGGTATCGATGAGAAGCTGGAACTGCAGAAGCCATTCGTCGGCGATGCCTACCAGGCCTCGCGCCTGCCGGAGATCCCGAAGACCCTGCGCGAGGCGACCGAGACCATGGCCAAGTCGAAGATGCTGAAGGCAGCTTTCGGTGAGGACGTGATCGAGCACTATGTGCACACCGCCCGCTGGGAACAGTTCGAATACGACCGCCGCATCACCGATTGGGAGCTGCACCGCGGCTTCGAGCGGTATTGATCGCCAGAGCGTTTCCGCTTTCGCGGAAACGCCATCCGCATGGAGCCGGACAGGGCTGTTTGACGAAATGCATTTCGTATAGACGCTGCTGTTCGGCTTATCCCGTTCGCGGGCTCTTTGAAAAAGAAGCGGCGAACCACCTTTTTTGATATGAAGGACATCGATATGACCGAAACGGTCAAGCTCACATCTCCCATCGACGGCTCGATCTATGTCGAGCGACCGGTCGCGACGGACCAGGCCATCAACGCCGCGGTGGAGCGCGCTCGTACCGCCCAGGCAGACTGGGCGCGGCTGCCGGTGGCGGAGCGTGCCAAATACATGCTGAAGATGCTGGAGGCGCTCGTCGGCATGGCCGACGAGATCGTGCCGGAGCTGGCCTGGCAGATGGGTCGGCCGGTACGCTATGGCGGCGAGTTCGGCGGCGTCAAGGAACGCACGCAGTACATGGTCGAGATTGCCGAGCGTGCTCTGGCGCCGGTGCCAGCCTCCAATCCGAAGGACGGGTTCCGTCGCTATGTGAAGAAGGATCCGCTCGGCGTTGTCATGGTGATCGCGCCGTGGAACTATCCCTATCTTACATCCGTCAACACCATCGTGCCGGCGCTGATCGCCGGTTCCACCGTCATCCTCAAGCACGCCGCGCAGACCTTGCTTGTCGGCGAGCGTTTCGCCAAGGCTTTCGAGGCTGCCGGACTGCCGAAACATGTCTTCCAGAACATCGTGCTCAACCATGCGCAGACCGAGAAGCTGCTGGGCTCCGGCAAGATCGACCATGTCAACTTCACCGGCTCGGTCGCCGGCGGGCGCGCCATCGAGAAGGCGGCGGCGGGCACCTTCATGACGCTTGGTCTCGAACTCGGCGGCAAGGACCCGGCCTATGTGCTGCCGGACGCCAAGCTCGATCATGCGGTCGCCAATCTCGTCGAAGGCGCCTTCTTCAATTCGGGCCAGTGCTGCTGCGGCATCGAACGCGTCTACGTGCACGAGAAGGTCTATGATGATTTCGTCGAGGGCTTCATCGCGGAAACCAAAAGCTATGCGCTGGGCAATCCGCTCGATCAGGCAACCACGATGGGGCCGATGGCGCAGGCGCGTTTTGCCGACTTCATCCGCGAGCAGAAGGCCGAGGCCCTGCGCAAGGGTGCAACCGCGCACATGAACACCAGGGACGCCGCGGACAAGGCCGGGTCTCCCTATCTGCCGGCCGAGGTCCTTACCAACGTTGATCACCAGATGAGCGTGATGCGCGAGGAGAGCTTCGGCCCGATCGTCGGCATCATGAAGGTGCGCAACGACGAGGAGGCGATCGCGCTGATGAACGACAGCCCATACGGGCTGACGGCCTCGATCTGGACGGCCGACACCGACCGTGCCGTCGCCATCGGCGATCGCGTCGAGACCGGCACCGTGTTCATGAACCGTTGCGACTACCTCGACCCGGCGCTGGTGTGGACCGGCGTCAAGGACACCGGCAAGGGCGCAGCGCTGTCGCAGATCGGCTACGACAATCTGACCCGGCCGAAGAGCTACCACTTGCGCGAGAAGGTATGAGCCAGGAAAGGCCAAATCCCAACCCGATCGCCGGGAACCTCCGGACGGATGTGAACCATCCGTTTCCGGACGGCCCCGTCGGTCTGGGCGGTTGGCTGGTCCTGCCGATCATCGGACTGCTGGTAACACCGCTGCGCGGCGTATTTCATCTGGCAGGCTACGGAGAGTTGCTTGCGTCGATGCAGCGCCTGCCGGGCAGTCTGTCGGCCTTCCTGGTACTGGAGTTTGTCGGCAACATCATTGTCCTGATTGTGCTGCCCGTTATCCTGCTGGTGCTGCTGTTTCGGCGGAGCGCCTCCTTTCAGCGCCTGTTCGTCATATGGGCTGCCGGAGGCCTGGCCTTCATCGTCCTCGATCTGATCGGAACGCAGGTCCTTTTCGGGGATCTCCTGGAGGCAACCGATCAGACGCTGCTGGATGAGCAGACGATAACAGAACTCCTCCGTAGCGTGGTCTTTTCGGTGATCTGGATACCGTACATGAGGCTCTCGCGACGCGTCGCCAACACATTCACCAATTGAATTCATCCAATAGGCAAACAACACATGTCCAAACTCGTCTCGAAATGGAATTACCCCACCACCGTGCGTTTCGGCGCCGGCCGCATTTCGGAATTGCCGGATGCGCTGGCCGCGACCGGTATCAAGAAGCCGCTGTTCGTCACCGATCCGGGCCTTGCCAAGCTGCCGGTGGTCGCTTCCACGCTCAAGATCCTCGACGAGGCGAAAGTTCCCTACGCCGTCTTTTCGGAAGTGAAGCCGAATCCGATCGAGTCCAACCTCACTGCCGGCATCGCGGCCTTCAAGAAGGGCAAGCATGACGGCGTCATCGCCTTCGGAGGTGGCTCGGCACTCGATCTCGGCAAGCTGATCGCCTTCCAGGCTGGCCAGACCCGTCCGGTCTGGGATTTCGAGGACATCGGCGACTGGTGGACGCGCGCGAACTCCGACGCCATCGTGCCGATCGTTGCCGTGCCGACCACTGCCGGCACAGGCTCGGAAGTCGGTCGCGCCGGCGTCATCACGCATGAGGAGAGCCACACCAAGAAGGTGATCTTCCACCCGAAGATGCTGCCGGGCATCGTCCTCGCCGATCCTGCGCTGTCGGTCGGCATGCCGGCCTTCATCACCGCCGGAACCGGCATGGACGCGCTCGCCCATTGCCTGGAGGCCTATTGCGCACCGGGCTATCATCCGATGGCCGACGGCATCGCCGTCGAAGGCGTGCGGCTGGTGTTCGAGAACCTGCCCAAGGCCTACGCCGACGGCAAGGACCTGACTGCGCGCGCGCATATGATGAGCGCGGCTGCCATGGGCGCCACCGCTTTCCAGAAAGGTCTGGGGGCGATCCACTCGCTGTCGCATCCGATCGGTGCGCTCTATGACACCCATCACGGCATGACCAATGCCGTCTTCATGCCCTACGTGCTTGCCTTCAACCGCGATGCCGTCGAGGGCAAGATCGAACGCCTGGCTGCCTATTGCGGGATCAAGGGCGGCTTCGACGGCTTCGCCAAGGCCATCATCAAGCTGCGCAAGGAACTCAAGGTTCCCCACACGCTCGGCGGCCTGATCAAGGGGCTGGACATGGACAAGAAGCGCAAGGCGCTGATCGCCGACATGGCGATCGTCGACCCGACCGCCGGCGGCAATCCTGTTAAGCTGACTAAGAAGGCGGCGTTGTCGCTGCTGGAAAACTCTTTGTCGGGAACGGTATAAGAGACGCGCGAGACAGGTGCGACTGTCTTTCGCAAGCTTGCGAAAAATAAAAAAAGCAAGGGGAACGAAAGAGCTGGGAGGAGGCGCCAAAAAGTTTAGCCGGAAAATGATTGGGCACCCGATTGCGGGTGTCCGGCAGTTGTAGTTAACTTTTTCCTGCCCTTCGGGGCGCGGGGGCGGTCCGCCTTCATCGGACTGTCATATATCGAGGATACCAGCCAGTTGCTGGCGTCCCACGGCGCAGTTCAACGGAGAGACAAATGTTCAGATTCACGGGAAAAGTGCTTTCCCTTACGGCAGTGGCCCTGATGGTCACGACGGCGATCTCGTCGGCCGAGCCTTCAGCTGAGCTCGTTGCCGCGGCCAAGGCCGAAGGTCAGCTCACCACGATCGCGCTGCCGCACGACTGGTGCGGTTACGGCGCCGTCATCGACGCCTTCAAGGCTAAATATCCGGAAATCAAGGTCAACGAACTCAACCCCGACGCTGGTTCGGGCGATGAGATCGAGGCGATCAAGGCCAACAAGGACAACAAGGGCCCGCAGGCGCCTGACGTCATCGACGTCGGCCTCTCCTTCGGCCCGTCCGCCAAGAAGGACGGCCTGATCCAGCCTTACAAGGTCTCGACCTGGGACTCGATCCCCGACAGCGCCAAGGATGCCGAAGGCTTCTGGTACGGCGACTACTACGGCGTGCTGTCCTTCATGGTGAACAAGGACCTGGTCAAGAACATCCCCGCCGACTGGGACGACCTGCTGAAGCCGGAATACGCCAACTCGGTTGCGCTGGCCGGTGATCCGCGCGCGTCCAACCAGGCGATCCAGGCTGTTCACGCCGCCGGTCTCGCCTCCGGCGCCGCCGCTGGCAAGGCCGCGGGCGAAGCTGGCCTCGAGTTCTTCAAGAAGCTCAACGCTGCCGGCAACTTCGTTCCGGTCATCGGTAAGCCGGCGACGCTGGCCCAGGGCCAGACGCCGATCCTGATCAACTGGGACTACAACAACCTGTCGGGCCGTGACACGCTGAACGGCAATCCGCCGACCGAGATCGTCATCCCGGCCAAGGGCGTTGTCGCCGGTGTCTACGTGCAGGCGATCAGCGCCTACGCGCCGCATCCGAACGCTGCCAAGCTCTGGATGGAGCACCTCTATTCCGACGAGGGCCAGATCGGCTGGCTGAAGGGCTATTGCCACCCGATCCGCTTCAACGATCTCGCCAAGAACGGCAAGATCCCGCAGGAGCTGCTCGACAAGCTGCCGCCGGCCGCTGCCTATGAAAAGGCCGTGTTCCCGACGCTGGACGAGCAGGGTGCCGCCAAGGAAGCGATCACCAAGAACTGGGATTCGGCGGTCGGCGCCAACGTCAAGTAATTTGCTGATGACAGTCCGGGCGGCTCCCTGCCGCCCGGATTCTTCTTGGGTAGGGACAGGCCGGCATGACTGATATCAGCCTTTCAGGACCGGCCGCCGCCGGGAAGACCCTACCGCCGGCGCAGGCGCGCACGATGCGGCTGCCGACGCAATGGCTGGGCGTGGCGCCGTTCATCATCTTCTCGCTGATGTTCCTGATCCTGCCGACGCTGTATCTGATTGTCGGCGCATTCCAGAACGTGGATGGCGCCTTTACGCTGGAAAACATTGTCGAGCTCTCGCAGCCGACGATTATTGCCGCCTACTGGATCTCGATCAAGGTTTCCGTCGCGTCGTCGCTTCTTGGCGCGTTCATCGGTCTGGCCATCGCCATCGCGATCGTGCGTGGCGGGCTGCCCAACTGGACCCGCTCCGCGACGCTCACCTTCTCCGGTGTCGCCTCGCAATTCGCCGGCGTGCCGCTGGCTTTCGCCTTTCTCGCGACGCTGGGCCGTTTGGGCCTCGTCACCGTGCTTCTGCGTTCGGTCGGTTTCGATCTCTACCAGCACGGCTTCAACGTGCTCTCCTTCTGGGGCTTGACGCTCACCTATCTCTATTTCCAGATTCCGCTGATGGTCGTGATCATCACGCCGGCCATAGACGGTATCCGGAGGGAATGGGGAGAGGCCGCCGCCACGCTTGGCGCCACCCAATGGCAATACTGGCGCATGGTCGTCATCCCGGTGATCTGGCCGAGTTTCCTCGGTACGGTCATCCTGCTCTTCGCCAATGCTTTCGGGGCCATCGCAACCGCCTATGCGCTGACCGGCTCATCGCTCAACATCGTGCCGATCGTGCTCTACGCGCAGATCCGCGGCGACGTGCTGCACAATGCCAATCTGGGCTATGCCATCGCCTTCGGCATGATCTTCATCACCGGACTCGCCAATGTCTTCTACATCTGGTTCCGGACCCGTTCGGAAAGGTGGCTGAAATGAAGTCGGGCAAGTTCTGGGCCTGGGTCACCTTTATCCTTGGCGCTGCCTATTTCTTTGTTCCGCTGATCGCGACGATGGAATTCTCCATGCGCATGAAGCGTGGAGAGTATTCGTTCGAAGCCTACAGGGTGGTGCTCGGCGATGCGCGCTTCCAGGAAAGCTTCACCTTCTCGGTGGTGGCCGCCGTCTTCACCATCATCCTTGGCGTTCTGCTGGTGGTGCCTACCGCTTATTGGATCAGGCTGCGCCTGCCGCAGCTCCGGCCGGTGGTCGAATTCGTGACGCTGCTGCCGCTGGTCATCCCGGCGATCGTCATCGTCTTCGGCTACATCCGCATGTACGGCTCGAATTCGCCGCTGCCGTTCCTGTCGAGCGATATGGGTACCAATGCGCTGCTGGTCATCGGCTACGCGACGCTGGCGCTGCCTTACATGTATCGCGCGGTCGACACCGGCTTGCGGACCATCGACGTGCGCACCCTGACCGAAGCCGCGCAAATCCTCGGCGCGGGCTGGACGACGATCATCAGCCGCGTCATCCTGCCCAACGTGCTGATCGCCGTGCTTTCTGGCGCCTTCCTGACCTTCGCCATCGTCATCGGCGAATTCACCATAGCCAGTTTGCTCAATCGCCCCGCCTTTGGTCCTTATCTGCAGAACATCGGCGCCAACCGTGCCTATGAGCCGGCGGCACTTGCCATCATCGCCTTCGCCATCACCTGGGGTTGCATGTCCGTGATCCAGGTACTCTCCCGTTTCGCGCCGAAATCGGCGAACCGCCCGAATTGAGCCCCGAGAAAGTCCAGCCCATGGCCGATCCATTCCTCTCGATCCAGCATGTGAAGAAAACCTTCGGTCCCACCACCGTGGTCGAGGATTTCAACCTCGATATCGAACGCGGCGAGTTCGTTTCCTTCCTCGGCCCGTCGGGCTGCGGCAAGACGACGGTGCTGCGCATGGTCGCCGGCTTCGAGGAACCGACCGCCGGATCGATCATCGTCGGCGGCAAGGATGTGACCCGGCTGAAGCCCAACCAGCGCAATGTCGGCATGGTGTTCCAGGCCTACGCACTGTTCCCGAATCTCACCGTGGCGCAGAATGTCGCCTTCGGCCTCAAGGTCGCCGGCGTCGCCAAGGCCGAGAGTGACCGCCGCGTCGCCGAGATGCTGGAACTGATCAAGCTGCCGCAACTGGGCGATCGTTACCCCTACCAGCTTTCCGGCGGCCAGCAGCAGCGCGTCGCCCTGGCCCGCGCGCTGGCGCCAAAGCCGAAGCTGCTCCTGCTCGATGAGCCGCTGTCGGCGCTGGACGCCAAGGTGCGCGTGTCGTTGCGTGATGAAATCCGTTCCATCCAGAAGGAGCTGGGCATCACCACCATCTTCGTGACGCACGACCAGGAAGAGGCGCTGTCGATCTCGGATCGCATCGCGGTGATGTATGGCGGCAGGGCCGAACAGGTCGGCGCACCATTCGAAATCTACAACCGCCCGGCCACAAAATTCGTCGCCAATTTCGTCGGCACCCTCAACGTGCTGGAAGGCGTGGTCAGCGATGCCGGTTCGGGCCGCGTACGCATCAATGCCGAAGAGATCGGCCTCAAGGGCAAGCTGAACGGCTCCAAGACCGGCGACACGCTTTCGCTGGCGCTGCGACCCGAAGCGATCGCGCTTGGACCGCGCCCGGGCCACGACGCCACATTGTCCGGCGAGATCGCCGACGTGCATTTCCTGGGGTCGGTGATCCGCGTCAGGGTCGGCATCGGCGCTTCAAAGATTTCGCTCGACACCTTCAACAACTCCTCGACCCCACCGCCGAATGTCGGCGACAAGGCGGAGATTTCCTTCTCCTCAGGCGACGTGCTGGTCCTGCATTAAGATCGTTTCGCCGCCCGCTGGGCTGCCGCGCATCTCCGGTTGAGGCGCGCGGTACCCGCTCATCTGGTCCAAAGTCTCGCCTGCCGGCTGTCCATTGCGGCGTGCCGCGCAAAGGCGTATTCCGGCACAAGAGATGAGCCGGATAACGAATTCTCGAGTTGATGATGTATCCGGCGAATGGCTGTGCGTCCGAGGGCGCGCCGCCTGAAGGGACCGGATACGCATGAGCCTTGCCGTCTTCCTCGCCGTGCTGGCTGCTGCCGCCATGCACGCAAGCTGGAATGCGATGGTCAAGGTACACCCCGACCGCTTCCTCTCGGTCACCGTGCTGACGCTGGGCATGGCTTCGATGGCGCTGCTGGCTCTGCCCTTTGTCGAATTCCCCAGGAGTGAAGTCTGGCCGTGGATCCTGGCTTCGACCATGTTCCACATGGGCTACAAGCTTTGCCTGATCGGTGCCTACAAGGCCGGCGATCTTGCCCAGACCTATCCGCTGGCACGTGGCACCGCGCCTTTGCTTGCTGCCATAGGTGGCATCTTCGTCGTTTCGGAAGTGCCTGGGCCGCTGTCGATCATCGGCATCCTGCTCCTGTGCGCCGGCACGCTGGTCATGTCTTTTCGCGGCGGCAGTGATCTTGAGAAGCTCAATCCGCACGCTGTGGGCTATGCGCTCGCCACCTCCGTTTTCATCGCCAGCTATACGTTGTCCGACGGCAGCGGCGCGCGCCTTGCCGCCAGCGCTTCGAGTTACGCCGTCTACCTGTTCCTGGCCGACGGCATCTGGTCGTTGATCCTGTGCCTTCTGGTGCGTGGGCCGCAGTCATTGCCCGCGATGGCACGCGACTGGAAGGTCGGTGTCGTAACAGGCGGCCTGAGTGGTGCAGCCTACTGGATCGTCATGTGGGCAATGACCAAGGCGCCGATCGCATCCGTGGCCTCGCTGCGCGAGAGTTCGATCCTGTTTGCGATGCTGATCTCGGTCGTCGCGCTCGGCGAAAAGATGACGGTGTGGCGCTCGGCGGCCGCACTCGGCATTGTCGCCGGCGTCGTCGCCTTGAGACTGGGCTGAGCGCAAAAGCCGCGGATCTGAGAAGGGAATGCAGATCGCATTCCGCCGCATCAGTCCTCGCTGATCTGCAGATCGAAGACCATCAGGCCGTCCGTGCCGCCATCAAGCGCGGCGACAAGGCGTCCGCCGGCTAGTCTGTGCGCTTCGTGAACCAGATAGGCATCACGGGCGACGGCATCAGTGAAGTCGATGGTGAAGCCATGCGTGAAACCGCGAGCGAAGGGTTCGGGGCTGATGTTGCGGTTGAAATGCACAGCGCCCATGCCGTCGATCACAGTGCGAAGTGCGGAGAGGTCTGCATGAATTGCCGATCTCTCCGCCGCGGGAACATCATCGCGGAACTTCACGAAAACACAGTGGCGGATCATGGCGTTCCTACGCGATCCTTTCCTGCGTCGCCGGATCGAAAAACACCGCCTTGGTCAGGTTGAAGGTAAGCGGGGCGGTGGCGCCGGGCTTGATGCGTGCATCGGCGCGCAGGCGAGCCACCACGCCCTTGCCGCCGAGATTGGTGACCGCGAAGGTGTCGGAGCCGGCAGGTTCGACGACTTCTATGTGGCAATCGGTCGTCACCAGATGTTTCGCGTTGCGGTCGGCGCCATCGGGATCGGTCAGGGCTTCGGGGCGGATACCGAACACCACTTCCTTGCCACGATAGGCCGACAGGGCGTTTGACGCGCCATTGAGCGCGAGCGAGACGGGGGCGGCTCCGGCACGGGCGAGCTCGACGGTGGCTTCGCTGCCGCTCTGGCCGATGGTTGCAGGCACGAGGTTCATGGCCGGCGAGCCCATGAAATCGGCGACGAACATGTTGACCGGATTGTTGTAGATTTCCGCCGGCGTGCCGAACTGCTGCAGGATGCCGTCCTTCAACACCGCGATCTTCGTCGCCAGCGTCATCGCCTCGATCTGATCGTGGGTGACGTAGACGATGGTCGTCTTCATGCGCTGGTGCAGGCGCTTGATCTCCGTGCGCATGTCGATGCGCAGCTTGGCGTCGAGATTGGACAGCGGCTCGTCGAACAGGAAGACCTGTGGCTTGCGCACCAGGGCACGGCCCATGGCGACGCGCTGGCGCTGGCCGCCGGAAAGCTGGCTGGGTTTGCGGTCGAGCAGGTGGCTGATCTGCAGGAGCTGCGCCACTTCGGCGATCGCCTTGTCGCGCTCGGGCTTGGCGACACCGCGGATCTCCATGCCGAAGCCGATGTTTTCGCCGACGGTCATGTTGGGATAAAGCGCATAGGACTGGAACACCATGGCGATGTCGCGCTTCGAGGGGTGCAGTTCGTTGACACGTTTGCCGGCGATGCGGATCTCGCCGCTGGTGATCTGTTCCAGCCCGGCGATGGTGTTGAGCAATGTCGACTTGCCGCAGCCGGAGGGGCCGACCAGCACAAGGAAGCCGCCTTCCTCGATGCCGAGCGTGACGCCCTTCAGGATCCTGGTCGTGCCGAAGGATTTTTCGAGATTGTCGATCTCAAGAAAGGACATGGTGCCTTAGCCTTTCACGGCGCCGGCCATCAGGCCGCGCACGAAATAACGTCCGGAGACGATGTAGACGATAAGGGTGGGAAGGGCCGCCAGGATCGCGCCGGCGAAGTGGACATTGTATTCCTTCACGCCGGTCGAGGAGTTGACCAGATTGTTCAGCGCCACCGTGATGGGAATGGAATCGACGCTGGAGAAGGACGATCCGAACAGGAAGTCGTTCCAGATATTGGTGAACTGCCAGATCACGGTCACCACGATGATCGGGCCCGACGAGGGCAGGAGGATTCGCCGGAAGATCTGGAAGAAGGAGGCGCCGTCGATCTGCGCTGCTTTGACCAGCTCGGTCGGGAAGGCTTCATAATAGTTGCGGAAGAACAGCGTCGTGAAGCCGAGGCCATAGATGGCGTGGATCAGGACCAGGCCTGGCACCGTGCCGGCCAATCCAAGCAGGCCGAGGATGCGTGCCGAAGGGATCAGCACGATCTGGAAGGGGATGAAACAGGCGAGCAGCATCATGCCGAAGACGATGTTGTCGCCCTTGAAGCGCCACTTGGTCAGCACATATCCGTTCAGCGCCCCGAGTATCGTCGAGATCGCCACCGCTGGCACCACCATCAGCACCGAATTCAGGAAATAGGGCTTCAGGCCGGTCGGCGAGACACCGATCTGCGCTGTCGACCAGGCCGACAGCCAGGGTGCGACAGTCCATTGCTGCGGCAGGGCCAGCATGTTGCCCTGACGGATTTCGTCGAGGGGCTTCAGCGAGTTCACCACCATCACGTAGAGCGGCAGCAGGTAGTAGACCGCGAACAGGATCAGCAGCGCATAGATCAGCGCACGGACGACAACGCCGTTGCGCGTGGCGACGTCTTGCGAGGGGGCGCTCATTTCTTCTTCCCCCCGAGTTCGGAGTAGAGATAGGGAACGATGATGGCGAAGATCATCATCATCATGATGATCGCGGACGCAGCACCCATGCCCATCTCGTTGCGGCCGAAGGTGAATTTCTGCATGAACAGCGCCGGCGTCCAGGTCGCGGTTCCCGGGCCGCCATCGGTCATGGCCACCACCAGGTCATAGGATTTGATGGCAAGGTGGGCGAGCACGACGAAGGCGGACAGGAAGACCGGGCGCATCAGCGGGATGATGATGCGGCGGTAGATGACAAAGGTGGAGGCGCCATCGATCTGGGCGGCCTTGATGATCTCGTTGTCGACGCCGCGCAGTCCGGCGAGGAACATCGCCATGACAAAACCCGACGACTGCCAGACCGCGGCGATGACGATGGTGTAGATCGCCATCTTGCCGTCCTTGATCCAGCGGAACGAGAAGCTTTCCCAGCCGATCGACTGCATGACATGCTCGAGACCGATGCCGGGGTCGAGGAACCATTTCCATGCGACGCCGGTGACGATGAACGACAGCGCCATCGGGTAGAGGTAGATCGGACGCAGCACGCCTTCGCCGCGGATCTTCTGGTCAAGGAAGATGGCCAGTGCGAGCCCTATCACCGAACAGATGACGATGTAGAGGATCGAGAAGATCGCGAGGTTCTTCAGCGCGACCATCCAGTTCGGATGATTGAACAGGCGCACATAGTTGCCGAAACCGACCCAGGTCGAGAAATCCGGCAGCAGCTTCGAGCCCGAGAAGGACAGCACGGCCGTAAACGCGATGAAGCCGTAGACGAAGATCAGGATCACCGCGAAGCTCGGGGCCAGCACGATCTTCGGCAACAGGTCCTGCAGGGTGGCGCGCGGATTTGCTAGGGCATTTCGCCCGGTCATGGTGGCGTCGGCCATGGGTCGCCTCGGTTCGAAAAAGAATGGGTGCCCCGGCCGAAGCCGGGGCACGGAAGTTCAGACCTTGTCAGCCCTTGGCGGCGGCAACGGCTTCGGCCAGTGCGGCGGCGGCAGCCTTGGAGTCCAGCTCGCCGTTGAAGTGACGGGTGATCACGTCATACATGGCGTTCTTGACCGCTGCCGGTACGGCATAGCCATGGGCCATCGAGCCGAACAACTTGCCGGACGAATTGGCTTCGGCGAGATCCTTGATGCCCTTCTTGCCGCAGTCGTCGAAAGCGGTGTCCGGCACGTCGGTGCGTGCCGGCACCGAACCCTTCACCACGTTGAACGACGACTGGAAGTCGGGGCTCTCGATATCGGAGGCCATGGTGAGCTGTGCCGCCTTCTTGTCGTCGCCGACCTTGAACATCATGAACATGTCGGAGTTGAAGGTGACGGACCCTTGAGTGCCTGGGAAGCGGATGCAGACGAAGTCCGAGCCCGGCTTCTGGCCGGCCTTGAGGAATTCGCCCTTGGCCCAGTCGCCCATCATCTGCATGCCGGCCTTGCCTTCGATGACCATGGCCGAGGCCAGGTTCCAGTCGCGGCCGGAGAAGTCCTTGTCGACATAGCTCTTGAGCTTGGCCATGCGGTCGAAGGCTTCGACCATCTTCTCGCCACCGAGGGCGGCGGGATCGTTGTCGATCATCGAGGCCTTGTAGAAGTCGGTGCCAAGCGAAAGCACGACGGCGTCGAAGATGGTGGCGTCCTGCCAGGCCTGGCCGCCATGGGCTAGCGGCGTGATGCCGTTTGCCTTCATCTTGTCGAGCACGGCGATCAGCTCGTCCCAGTTCTCGGGAACCTTGCCGCCAGCGGCATCGAGTGCCTTCTTGGAGATCCAGACCCAGTTGGTCGAGTGCACGTTCACCGGTGCCGCGATCCACTTGCCGTCATGCTTGGCGAAATTCTGCAGCGCGGTCGGGACCACCTTGTCCCAGCCTTCCTTGTCGGCCACTTCGCCGAGATCGCCGACGACGCCCTGCTTGGCCCAGTCGGTGATGTCGAAGCCGAGAGCCTGCACTGCGGTCGGCGGATCACCGGCGGTGACGCGGGCGCGCAGTGCAGTCATCGCCGCTTCACCGCCGCCACCGGCCACCGGCATGTCCTTCCAGGTCACGCCCTGGCTTTCGAGCTTTTTCTTCAGAACGTCGAGCGCGGCCGCCTCGCCACCAGAGGTCCACCAATGCAGCACTTCGACCGAGCCACCAGCGGCATAGGTCGATGCAGCATAGCCGGCGGTGAGTGCCGAGCCGAGCATCGTTCCGATAAGCAGTTTGCGCAACATGAACTTCCTCCCTTGTTGCAGTCACATGACCGGCTGTCGCCGGCTACCTCCCAACTCGGTTCGAGCACCAGGGATGCGCGGACCGTGATGAAACCTGAATGTCTTTCCCGGTGTAATTCCTCGGCCCGCGACTGGGCCGGCCGGCCATCCCGATGCGCCCTCCCTGATCGCGTTAGGATGTCTGGAACTTCGTGAATCCAATCGATCGCGAGCATCGGTCGGAATTATTCATGGAGTATGATCAATTCCGAAATGCCTGGCAAGAGCAGCGTTTGATCATTCTCGCCGGAGACAGGCTTAGCCAGCTTCGAAAAGCCACGCGGTGCGTCGAACACAGTTTCGTTACCGGATATCCGCTGCTGAAAGGCGCCTTTATCCCGCCCAAATCCGGGCGGAGCAAAAGGGCGAGGGGAATTCTGTCAGAAGATCCATGGAGGATGAAATGCTTCGTAAGGTTGTTCTAGCAACCGCGGCGATAGCCGTGTTCGGCATGCCCGCTTTCGCCGCAACCGAGTACTGGGTGGCGAAATCCGCCGCCACCAAGAAGTGTGAGATCGTCGACAAGAAACCGGACGGCACCAAGCTGATGGATGTTGGCACGAAGGCCTACGCAACCAAGGGCAATGCCGAGAAGGCGCTGAAGGAACTTAAGGAATGCAAATAAGCTGAACCTTCGGGTTCAAGCTACCCTTGCCCGTCTCGGTCTTCCGGACGGGTTCTTTTTTCCCGCTTTGTTCCCGAGGAGTCGCAATCCAGTTCCCGCAGAGCGCAAAGCCGGCTTCGCGGGCGGGTCCCCCGGGACTATCGTGAGTGTTCTCATATCCACCATCGGCTGCAGGAGCGAGCGCGTCGTGGCATCCAAATCGCCATCTGAAAGCCCTTCGGTTGGCGCAGGCGGCGGGCCCATAACTTTTGCCGCGCTGATCTTTCCACAGTTTCCAATGATGGCGTTCAGTTCGATCATCGAACCGCTGCGCGCAGCCAATACGCTGGCAAAAAAGGAATGCTACCGCTGGATCATCGTCGGGGCCGACAGCGGGGTGGTCGAAGCATCAAATGGTGTCGTTATCCAGCCGGGCTTCGCGGCAGCGGCCAATCCGAAAGCGGACCGCATCGTCGTCTGTTCCGGCGGCAATGCCGATCATCTGGTCGCGACAGACGCCGTCAGCTGGATTCGCAAGAGCCTGCGCGGCGGCGCGCATCTCGGCGCGGTGGCCGATGCGGCCTTCTTCCTTGCACGGGCCGGCCTGCTCGACGGGCACGCCTGCACCCTGCATTGGACAAGCCAGGCAGCCTTCACCGAGGCATTTCCCGAGATCGACCTTCGCCGCGATCTCTACGTCATCGATCGTCGGCGTTTCACGTCTGCGGGCGGGGTCGGCAGCCTGGACATGATGTTGGAAATCGTTGCCGGCGACTATGGCGCCGAACTCGCCGCTGGTGTCGCCGAATGGTTCGTACACAGTCCGCTGCGCTCAAGCGTCGATCGCAAGCTGATGCCGTTGCGGCTGCGTACCGGCGTGCGCAATGAATTGGTGCTGTCGGCCATCGCCATCATGGAAGACGCGGTCGAGGAACGGCTCGCCATGGGGGACCTGGCAGAGCGCCTTGGCGTTTCGCCGGACCGGTTGGAACGCAGTTTCCGCGCTGAACTTTCCACGTCGCCGAACAGTTATTATCGCCGGCTGCGATTGAAGCGCGCCGCCGATCTGCTGGCGCATTCGACACTCGCAGTGCGGGAGGTTTCGCTGGCCTGCGGCTTTGCCTCGATGTCGAGCTTTGCCCGTGCCTTTCGCGAACAGTACGGCCATACGCCAAAGGCGGCGCGACGAAACTAGCGACGCGGATCACCGCACGATCCTTGCGGCTTTCAGCACAATTCCGATCGGCCATTTGCCCCATTGTCCAAAGCCCCAGGAGGCAGGCATGAGCATTGTGGTTTTCGACCCCGACAGCACCGACGACGTCGACTTCAAGGATCGCATGCGTCACCCGGCGACAGCAGATCCCGCCGGTGGCATGTGGCTTTCCGACACGGAGCCTTCTTTCATCGACGCGGCGGCGCTGAGGAAGGAACGGCTCGAGCGGCTGCGCGGCTGGATGCGTGAGGCAGGTTATGGCGCCGTGGTGCTGTTCGATCCCTACAACCAGCGCTACGCCACCGGCTCGCGCAACATGTTCGGCTATTTCCTGCGCAATTCGACACGCTACTTCTTCATCCCGACCGAAGGGCCGATCGTGCTGTTCGAATATCCGCAGAGCTACCATGTCTCCATGGTGCTCGACACGGTGGACGAGGCCAGGCCTTCGAAACTGGTGTGGTCCTCGGTTTCCGGCCGTGACGACGAGACGGCCGGGCCTTTCGCCGACGAGATCGCCGATCTGCTGAAGACGCATGGCGGCGGCTCGATGAAGCTTGGGCTGGACCGCTGCAGCCACCTGCAGGCATTGGCGCTGCAGAAGCGTGGCTGCGAGGTGAAGGACTGCCAGGGTGAGATCCTGGCCGTGCGGGCGATCAAGACACCGCAGGAGGTGAAATGCCTCGTCGCCTCGATGGCCGGCGCAGAGGCCGCGGTTGCCGCCGTGCGCGAAGCGATCAAACCCGGCGTCGCCGAAAACGAGCTCTTCGCCATCATGTATCACGAAGTCATCCGGCAGGGCGGCGAGTTCATCGAGACACGGCTCCTGACCTCTGGCCAGCGCACCAATCCCGTTCAACGAGGCGAGCGGCCGCAAGGTACGGCCTGGAGAGCTGGTGGCGCTCGATACCGATACGATCGGCTGCTATGGCTATTATTCGGATTTCTCCCGCACCTTCCGTTGTGGACCGGGCAGGCCGAGCGACTACCAGAAGATGCTTTACCGCATGGCCCATGACCAGGTGCAGCACAACATTTCGATCGTGAAGCCGGGGATGGCGTTTCGTGAGATCGCCGAGAAAGCCTGGAAGATCCCGGACCGTTTCGTCGACCAGCGCTACACCTCCGTCATGCACGGGGTCGGCATGCACGGCGAAACGCCTTTCATCGCGCACTCCATGGATTATGAAACCTATGGACGCGACGGCATCATGCAGCCCGGCATGGTGGTTTCCGTCGAAAGCTACATCGGCGAGAAAGGCGGACGCGAGGGCGTCAAGCTGGAGGACGAAATGCTGATCACCGAAACGGGGACGGAATTGCTGTCGCGCTTTCCCTACGAGGATGAGTTCCTCGAAGGCCATGCCTGATGAAGGCGCCTGTTTCGATCCGGCGCGGCACCGCTGCCGCCGTTTTCATCGACCTGCAGGAAGAGCACCGCAAGGACAGCCGTTATCTGGTCGAAGGCTTTTCCGGCCTGCTTGCCAATGTGCAGCGGCTGCAGGCCGCGGCGCGGGTGAACGGCGTGCCGCTCTATCATTGGGCCTACATCGTCGATCTCGACACGCAGGAGCGGCCGTTTCACCCTCTCGATGGAAATGGCAAATCGGCCTTCTCCAGCAAGGACGATCCGCTGACGGCAATCTGCGCTGAAGTGGCACCGGCAGCCGGCGAAACGCTGCTGATCAAGGCGCATGCGAGCGCCTTCCACACAGCGGAAGCGATCGAGCTTCTCAAGGCTGACGGCATCGAGTGGCTGATCGTTGCCGGGGTCTGGACCGAGGCCTGCATCGACGCGACGGTGCGCGACGCGGTGACCGCCGGCTTTCGCGTGCTGCTGGTCAAGGATGCCTGTGGCAGCGGCAGTGCCGCCATGCATCAGACGGCGATCCTCAATCTTGCCAACCGTCTCTACGGCGGCGCCGTGGCCGATACGGGCACGGCATGCCGGCTGATGGCGGGCGAGGTGGTTACCGCCTGGCAGGTGGAAGGCTCCGTGCCGATGCGCTTCACCTATGAAAACGCGGCGGAACTCTATCAGTCGCTTTGAATGCCGGGATCACCGGAACGCCCGGCCGGAGTTGAGGGATGATCGATCGCGGAAGATACGCGGCACTGCTCGATCCGGAGTACTGGACCTACATCGACGCGGTGACCGCAAGGCATCTCCCGGCCGTCGTCGACATGCCTGTCGACCAGGAGCGTGCATTTTATGACGAGATGGCGGCCGCCTTTCATGCCGGCCGCCCTGCCGGTGTCGAAACCGAGGATGGCGCGATCCCGTTGGCGGATCGCACCATCCCATTTCGCCGTTACCGGCTGGATGGCCGCCCGCCGCGGGCGGCCATCCTCTATTTTCACGGCGGCGGTTTTGTCTTCGGCGGATTGGACAGCCACGACGACATCTGCGCCGACGTCTGTGACGAAACCGGCTTTGCCGTGATCTCCATAGATTACCGTCTGGCTCCCGAACATTTGCATCCTGCCGCCTTTGAAGATGCTGTCGCCGCTTTCGACTGGCTTGTGGCCGGAACCGAACTTCCGATCGTGTTGTGCGGAGAGAGTGCCGGCGGCAATCTGGCCGCCGCCGTGGCCCATGCCACGCGTGAGCGGCCAAGACCGGCAGTCGGTCAGGTCCTGATCTATCCGAGCCTTGGCGGCGATCCTTCGGCGGGATCCTATGTCGAGCATGCCGAAGCGCCGTTGCTGTCAACGGCCGATCTCGCTTTCTACAAGCAGGTACGCACCGGCCAGGCGGCTGGACCGGGCGACGCGACACTGGAACCGCTGTTGGACGCCGACTTTGCCGGATTGCCACCGACGGTGATCGTGACAGCCCAATGTGATCCGTTGTCGTCGGACGGCGAAACCTATCGCGACCGCATCCTCGCCGCCGGGGGAAGAGCGGCATGGCTCAACGAAAGACGGCTGACGCATAGCTTCCTGCGGGCTCGCAAGCGCGCACCGCGAGCGGGCGAGGCAATGACAGATATCGTCGCGGCGATCACGGCGCTGGGTGAGGGCCGCTGGCCGTATTGATCGGCTGCGTTGCCTGGCGTCTGTCGTTTTGCACGGGCGTCGCGCTTTCCAGCCAACAGGCGCGGAACAGCGCACAAGATTTACGGGAAACGGAACATTTCCGGTTCCGCTCCGGACTTATCCTTCGCTCTACCGAGAACGCCCGGCAATTGCCAAGCCGTGAACAAGCCGGGGTCAGGCAGGGGAGAGCCATGATCAAGCTGATGTTGACCGACCGGCCGCTGCACCCGCGCGCCGAACCGATGGCGCATGACTTCAGGAAAGGCGGGATGAACAGGCGAGAATATCTCGCCGCGATGGCCGCGCTCGGAGTGAGTGCAGCCGGCGCTTTTGCGCTTGGCGGGATCGCGCCGACACCTGCCCGCGCCGAGGAGCCGAAGAAGGGCGGCGTGCTCAAAGTCGCCATGAACGTCAAGGGTTTCAAGGATCCGCGTACTTTCGACGGCGTCGAGATGTCGAATGTCGCACGGCACTGCAACGAATATCTGGTGCGCTGGAACCGCGACTTCAGCTTTGAGCCCTGGCTGCTGGAAGCCTGGGAGATGAGTGACGATGCCAGGACGCTGACGCTGAAGGTGCGCAAGGGCATCACCTGGTCGAATGGCGACGCCTTCAATGCCGACGATGTCGTCCACAACCTGACCCGTTGGTGCGAGGCCGATGTCGCCGGCAATTCGCTGGCCGCGCGGATGGGGGCGTTGGTCGATGGCAATTCCAAGAAGGCTGTGGCGGGCGGCATCGAGCGCGTGGACGACCACACCATCCGTGTCAACATGCCGAAACCGGACATCTCGCTGATTGCCGGCATGGCCGACTACCCGGCGCTGATCATGCACCGCTCCTATCAGGGCGACGGCGATCCGAAAAAGGCGCTGGCCATCACCACTGGCCCATTCGAACTGGTGAACTGGGATGCCGAAACCGGCGCCGAGGTCAAGCGCAAGGAGAAATGGTGGAAGGGCGAAGTCCATCTCGATGGGATCAAGTGGATCGACTATGGCTCCGATCCGAGCCCGATGCTGTCGGCCTTTGAATCCGGCGAGATCGACACCAACCATGAGACGTCGGCCGATATCCTGTCGCAGACCGAGGCGATCGGGCTCGGTCAATCCGAGATCGCGACCGGCTCGACGATCGTGGCGCGTTTCAACGTCAACAATGCTCCTTATGAGGACGTCAGGGTAAGGCGCGCGGCACAGCTCGCAGTGGACAACAGCGCGGTGCTCAAGATCGCGCTCGATGATCGCGGCAAGCCAGCCGACAACCATCATGTCGGGCCGATGCATCCCGAATATGCCGATGTCGGTCCCGCGATGCGCAAGGTTGATGAGGCCAAGGCTCTGCTCAAGGAAGCCGGCAAGGCCGATCACGAGTTCGACCTGATCTCCGTCGATGTGGAATGGCAGAAGTCGTCAGGCGACGCGATCGCGGCGCAGATGCGCGAGGCTGGGTTGAAGGTGAAGCGAACGGTACTGCCAGCCGCCACCTTCTGGAACGACTGGAGCAAGTATCCCTTTTCCTGCACGGAATGGCTGGGGCGGCCGCTGGGAGTGCAGGTGCTTGCGCTCGCCTACCGCTCCGGCGCCGCCTGGAATGAAAGCGCTTACTCCAGCAAGGAATTCGACGAACTGCTCGACAGGGCGCTGGCGATGCCAGAGGCCAGGCAGCGACAGGAGGTCATGGGCAAGATCGAGCGGAATCTGCGTGATGCCGGCATCATCATTCAGCCATATTGGCGCTCGGTCTTCCGCAGCTTCCGCAGCGGCGTGCACAATTGTGAGCAACACCAGGCGCTTGAGCAGCATTTCGAGAAGGTGTGGCTGGAAGGGTAAGGCGCCGCAGAGCGCCTGCGTGACCTGTCACAAAACCCCACAAAACATGGTGTAGGAGCGCTTCGCGGAAGCGTTCCTGCAGATGGGTATGATGCTGAAAGGCGATTTCCCAATCTGCACCAACAAGGGAACGCCGGACGCCCCAAAGCCGCCAATGTCGCGGTGCATTGGGTGTTGCGCATATTTTGTGCGCTTGGGGTTTTGGGGGTTATCGTGCATTCGTTGAAAGCGCTCTATGAGCGCAGCGGGTTCGTGCTGTGGTTTCTGACCGTCGTAACCGCGGTCTGCCTGGCGGCCCTTAAACCGCTGTCACATTCGGTGCTGCCAGCCTATGAATTCGGCACCGCGATGTTCCACGCGGGACGTCCGCTCTACGACCTCAACAGCGCGATGGGCTATCTGTATACGCCCGCCTTCGCCGCGCTCTACAGCCCGTTCGCCTGGCTCGGGTCCGAACTGGGCGGAATCCTGTGGCGGCTTCTCGGCGTAGGTCTGCTCACCTTTGCGATCGTCAAGCAGGCTCGCGTCTTCGACAAGGTCAAGGCGGAGCACATTGCATCACTGGCTTTTTTCCTGGCCATCCCGCTGTCGCTCGGTGCCATCCGCAACGGTCAGGCAACGGTGCTGCTGACGGCGGCCTGCTGGCTGTTGACCTTGTCCGCCCTGGACAATCGTCGCGCCGAAACGATGCTGTGGGCGTCTGTCGCCTTGATTGCCAAGCCGACAGCGATCGTCATGATCCTGCTGGTTGGAGCCATGAGACTGCGGCTGCTCCCTTTCCTGCTCCTCGCGATCGGTCTGGTTTTCGCCATCCCCTATGCGTTTGCGCCGGCAGACTATGTGAATGCCCAGCATGCCGAATTCTTCCGGCTGCTCACATCAATGGGGGCAAATCGGTCTGGAACCTTCGAAGCGGCTGATTTTACGGGGCTTTTCGCTGCTCTGGATATTTCCGTTCCAGCCGGCGTGACCATCGTCCTGCGTTTGGCCGTGGCTGCCGCCGTGCTGCTTGCCTCGCTCTGGCTGGACAGGAAAAACGATCGCCAGTTGAGCGCCTTCGCCATTTTTCTGCTGGCGGCGTATTACATGACGGTTTTCAACCCAAGGGTCGAATCCAACACCTATGTCATGCTCGTCGCGCCGGCCGCGCTTGCCATTTCCCTGATGAGAACCCGGGATGAGGGCTGGAACCTGCCACTGGTCCTGGGAGCCGTGGTCTTCATGTGCGGATGGACCGGGATCGACCGCAGCCTTCACCTCGCCCTGAATCCCTGGTTCAAACCGCTGGCTATGACGCTGGTTCTTGTCCCGGTTCTGCATTGGCTTTACCGGCAGGTCACAGCCGGTGCAGACCAGCGGCTGTCGGCGACGATATCGCGAGCCAGGACGGGTTAGCAGCAGAGCTATCGCTGCCAGAAGGGTAGCTTGGCGATCTCGTCCTCGACCTGTTCCCTGGTGAGACCCAGATCATCGATCAGGTGAGGATTATCTCTTGCCAGCCGTTTGAGTTCCCACCGAAAGCGTGTGCGTTCCTGCCAGGCCGCAATGCTGTCGAACAGGTTCAACAGACGGTGGCGTGGGTGCGGCGCCCGCCTGGCTGATGGTCCTGTTCGCCCTGATGGTGAAGGGCTGACGCAAAGGGAGTCGTTCATGGCAACCTCCTATCGGCTCGAGGGGCTAGGCCCTCGCCTGGGAAATGAGGTTGAATTCTGCCGGACGCAGCCAGCGTCGTAATTAAGGCCGTCCAAATAGTTCTCAAAACTTCCAAATGAGCTAGGTTTGTGGTTCCGAAGACCTTCGGACGGGATATCGGCAAGCGAGCCAGCCCACTCCTGAATTCAGTGAAACCCTCATCGCAGCGGTCAAGAGATGCCCACTTCACCATCCTTTCTCGGCTTTTCCAGTCACCTCGCCGATGGTCGCATGCCACGTGCGGTCATCTTCGGAGCTGGGTATGGCAGCACCTATCCCGGCGAGGACAGCAGCGGTTACGTCTCGGCTGCCAATGCGATCCGCGCGGCCAGCCAGGACGATGCAGGGCTTGTCGGACACTGGGACTTCGATCTTGGCGGTCCGCTGTTCGGTGGCGGACCAGCCTCCTGTACCGATGTCGGCGACATTGCGACGACCATGCACGACAATGCCGGCAACCGGGCGGGGATCGAAGCGAAGACCCGCGAGGTCCTGGCGCTGCAGGCCGTGCCGATCCTGCTCGGGGGTGACGATTCCGTGGTCATCCCGTTCCTCGCCGGTTTTGCGGAGCATGGGCCGGTCTGGATCCTGCAGATCGACGCCCATATCGACTGGCGTGACGAAGTGCATGGCGAACGCTACGGCTATTCGAGCCCGATGCGCCGGGCGAGCGAGATGCCGCACGTCGCAGGCATGGTGCAGGTCGGCCTGCGCAGCGTCGGCAGCGCAGGGCGGTCTGAAATCGAAGCGGCGCAACACTATGGCAGCCGCTTTGTCACCGCCCGCGACGTGCATGCCAAGGGCGTCGAAGCTGCTCTTCGGCATATTCCAGAGGGTGCAAGGGTGGTCGTTACCCTCGACTGCGATGGCCTCGATCCCGGCATCATGCCGGGTGTCGCGGCACGCACGCCTGGCGGACTGACCTACACGCAGGTGATCGATCTGATCGCGGGCGTCGGCGACCGGGCCAGGATCGTCGGGTTCGATCTCGTCGAGTTCTATCCTCCGGCCGACATCGATGGCCTGACGGCGCAGACCGCGTCACGCCTTCTCGTGAATGCGATCGGTGCCATTGTCAGGCAAGCGTGATCCGGCCAGTCGACCGCCGCCGGTCAGGATTTCTGCCCAAGGCGGGGCTCCGTCCCTGACAGCAGCCGGCGAATGTTGGCGCGGTGGCGCATGATCACGTAGACGCCACCCGCAAGCACCAGCAACCGATAGGCCAGAGGCTGATCCAGGAAGCAGACGAGCGCGATGGCGGTCACGGCCGCGAGCATCGAGCTCAGCGAAACAATTCTCGATACGGCCAGCGAAATGCCAAAGACCGCTGCCGCGCCCAAACCCACCGGCCAGGACATCGCCAGCAGCACGCCGAGCCCTGTCGCGGCCGACTTGCCTCCTGTGAAATTCAGCCAGATCGACCGGCCATGCCCCAGCAGCGCAGCGAGCCCGGCGAGGCAGACAAGCCAGGGTTCCAACATGTGCAGGTCAGCCGCGGGCACCGCATCCTGGAGCATTGAAGAGAACCAGGGGGAAAACCAGCGCGCAAGGACGACTGCCGCCACGCCTTTCAGGACATCGACCAGCAGAACCGCCAGGGCCGGGCCTTTTCCGAGCGTTCTAAGGACATTGGTTGCCCCGGTTGATCGGGAGCCGTGCTCCCGGATGTCGATGCCTTTCAGCCATCTGCCGGCCAGATAGCCCGAGGGTATGGAGCCGAGAAGATAAGCCGCCGCCAACACGACGATGTTCGCAGCCCAGAAAACCATGGCAATACCTCGATCTTCAGGCAGAGATCGTCTGAAGATCGCCGCCATTGTCCGTCCAGCACCAATTACACCGGGCTGCCTTGCGTCGACAGGGGTTTTCCATTGGGCGAGTTGGCCCCGGGGTGCTGGATCGACCGGCCTCCGGTGTCCCGGTTTCCTCAGAGCCGGAAAGGCTCTAAGGATGCGCCATGCCAGCATCGCGCTTTGCCTTTGGCCCTTTCGTACTCGATCCGGATGCGGGAACGCTGACCCGGAACGATGCCCCTGTGTCCATGGGCTATCGTGGAGTGAGGTTGCTTGCGGCTCTTGTCGGGCGGGCTGGCGAAATCCTCAGCAAGACCGAACTGATGGATGCAGCCTGGCCGGGCATGGCCGTCGAGGAAGGCAATCTGACGGTGCAGATTGCGCAACTCAGGAAGCTGCTTGGTCCAGATGGTGATGGCAGCGGTGAATGGATCGCCACTGTGCCACGCATCGGTTATCGCTTCTCAAGCAGCGTCGAAAAACTCGACAGCGTGCAGCGGAAACCCTTGCCGTTGCCAGCAAAGCCCTCCATCGCGGTGCTGCCCTTTGTCAATGTCAGCAATGATGCCGAGCAGGAATCCTTCGCGGATGGGTTGACCGAGGACCTGATCACCGACCTTTCCAGGATTCCCGGGCTGTTCGTCATCGCGCGCAATTCGGCCTTTGCCTACAAGGGGAAGGCAATGGACGAGCGCACCATCGCACAGGACCTTGGTGTGCGTTACCTGCTGGAGGGAAGCGCGCGCCGCGCTGCCGGGCATGTCCGCATCAACGCCCAATTGGTCGACGCCGTGAGCGGCGAGCATCTCTGGGCCGAACGCTTCGATCGGGGGCTCGAGGATATCTTCGCCGTTCAGGACGAGGTGACAGCCAAGATCGTCGAAGCGCTGCTGGGGCGGCTACGCGCCTCGACGCCGCGCAATCGACCCAGGAATCTCGAAGCTTACGACCTCTGCGTCAGGGCCCGCAGGTTGATGGACGATTCGCCACAGACGGCACGGGAAGCGCATCTGATGCTGACGCGGGCGGTTTCGCTCGATCCCGATTATGCCGAACCCTACCGCTGGCTTGCCATGAACCGCTGGATGGGATGGGTGCATTGGGGCGGACCGACCGAAGAGGATCGCACCATTGCCCTGGAACTGGCGCGCAAGGCCGTGGCGATCGATCCGAACGATGCCGGCTGCCGCTGGGTGCTGGCCTATCTGTTGACCTATGAACGCAGTTTCGCGGAAGCGGACGCGGAATTCGCCAGGGCGATCGAGCTCGATCCCAACGAGGCCGATGCCTGGGCGGCATTGTCCGACGTCGCCGTCCTGGCCGGGTGGATCGATGAAGGGCTCGAGCACATCCGCAAGGCGTTCCGGCTGAACCCCTACCCGGCCAGCTGGTATTATTCGACGCTCGGCCAGGCGCAATATGCCTCCAGGGACTATGTGGCCGCTGTCGAGACGCTGCGCAGCGACGAGACGTATCGCACAAGCTCGCGCCGTTTCCTGGCGGCAAGCCTTGCACAGCTCGGTCACCTCGATGAGGCTCGCGCCGAGGTTGAACTGTTTCTTGTCGGCAACCCCCATTTCACGACCAGCCACTGGGCTGCGACGGAGCCATTTCGCGACACCGCGATGCTGCAGCATTTCGTCGAGGGTTTTCGCAAGGCCGGTCTTCCGGACTGAATGTCCGCAGCCGGCGTCGGGGGTCAGCGGTTGCCCGGGAACTGGTCGGTTCCGGGCAGGGCATGCAGCCAGGGCTCGCGGCGCGGAATCCAAAGCTCGTATTGCGGGACAAGACCGGACGGCGCCTCATCGAGCGTACCGGCCATGATCTCCGCCTCGGTGTCGCTGAGCGCGAACACCTGGCTACCACAGGTCGGGCAGAAGCTGCGGTCTTTGTAAGCCGAGGTCTGTCCTTCGCACTTGAATGCTGCCAGCGGCCAGATTCCGTAGAAAGTGAATGCCGACCCGCTGGTGCGCCTGCAGTCGGTGCAATGGCAGAGGCCCACGCGCAACGGATCGCCCGATACCCGATAGCGAACCTTGCCACACGCACAGCCGCCCTGGCGTTCTGTGGTCATTGTTGGAATCTCCAATCGATTTGCAGCAATCCTTGCTGCGATGCTACCTCTTGTCCATAAAGAGAGATTTGCCCATCCGCTTGGCCGTGGCCGAGCGCGTTGAAAAGAGCGGTGCCTCTTCGAATTAGGGATGATGGACGCACACATGCGCATTGATCAGCTTCAAGATGTTTTTCGTTCGGGCGCTGCGCTGGAGTTCTTGTTTTTCTGGGGGCACCAGCCATCCAGCGATGGTCGCCTCACCGTATCCTGCTTCAGCCAATGGTGGCCGTCTCCCTTTGAAGTTGCCGGTATACAGTATCGCACCGCGGAACATTGGATGATGGCCGAAAAGGCCAGGCTTTTCGGAGACAATGAGACGAGGTTGAAGATCATCGGAGCTTTCAGTCCCAAGCAGGTAAAGCAGTTTGGCCGTGAAGTGCGCAACTTTGATGGGCCGTGCTGGGACAACAACAAGGAGCGCATCGTTGCGGAAGGCAGCTTTGAAAAATTCAGGCAGAATCCGGAGCTGACGGCCTTTCTGCTAACGACAGGTGAAAAGGTTCTTGTCGAAGCAAGTCCGGTTGATCGGGTCTGGGGCATCGGACTGGCAGCGGATGACGACCGCGCCAAGAATCCGATGCTGTGGCAAGGCCAGAACCTTCTTGGCTTTGCTCTGATGGAAGCAAAGGATCGGTTGCGCAACTAGCAAGGCGAGAGCCAAGCCAGGCGATCAAGCCTGAGCGTGTGACAGGTCTTGCAGACTGCTTGCAAGTTGCGTTTTTCGATGCTGCGAATGGTGGAAGAATTGGACCCGACGATTTTTCGGGTGACGATCATTCACGACCGGAAGTCCGGATGATGGGCGTGACAGGGATTGAACCTGTGCCCCCTCCACGTAGCATGGATTGACGCCCTCTCATGCTGGCGCGATTGTGCAATGGTGCGGGCACGGAGCAGGCCGCTCGGTGTGTGGCTATTCATTCTCTTGGTAGCTGGCGCTCTGCCAGCAATGGCCGTACGAACTCATCGTAGGTGCTGGGCCGGTCTGTTTGGCGGGGGTACGGCCTATGGAAGGCTGGCGAATGGCTTGGAGCCTGTTCTAGCTGGCCTTCAATCTCAAGGTGTTTCGCCAATCGACGAAGATTGGCTCAGCTGCCAAATGATCGCCAAGTGCCGGGCGAGCCTCCTGTTGTGCAAACATACCCAATTACAGTGGATGTCGGCGTCCGGCTATAGAGCCTGTCTCCAGCGTTCCAACTGCCGGCTGTCGGCTCGGCTCCTTGAACGGCAACCCCTTCTCTAGGGCCCGCAAGGCTGTTGAACAATGTTGTACCTCCCCAGAGTGCGATACCTGCGGCGGCTCTGTTGTTGCTGCCGCTCGCGTTGATATCGTAAGACGTCAACACCCCGATAGAATAGGCAACGCCGTTTGCAGCCAGCTTGTTGACCCAGTTATCGCAAAGCACTGGCGATACAGCTGAGGCAGCGACCCTAATTCCAAAATACGAAAACTCGGAGCCGGCAAAGCCGATCCGGTTGCCCAGGATTTTGGTGTTGTAAGAGGACGTAACCAAAATGGCTGCGCCATCGTCAGTTGTGTAGCCAGCGCGGTTGTTTCCTTGCAGAGCGTTCCTCTCGATCACCCAGTCGACAGGTGGATAGGTCGAATGGCCGACTGCAATACCGTTTGACTTACATGATCGGATGAGGTTGCCGATGAGGTAGACGCGCTCAGTAGGTCCAGCAGGGACAACCCCATATTGGAACCACTCGAAATGGTTGTTCCTAATTTCGAGATCTCTGCAGTTCGCAAGTTTAGCGCCCCAGACTGCCGTTGGTTCAGGTGACTGGGTCACCGCCCCTGCCCCATAGAAACGACAGCTTTCAATGATGCCATCCATTTCCAGAGGAACAGTTGGCGGGCTAGTCAGGTTGGGATTGAAGCTCTGCCCGTCGACCCAAATTCCTGCGTTTTGCACATCCATTGCTACGATATTACGTGCGACGATGCTCTTGCCGACAAGAGGTTTAACATCAGCCGACGCATACATGTTGGTGAAATCGCCGGCATAGTTGTGGAAGCCATAGTAACAGGTGCCACCCTTCACGTTCTCCACGAGCACGTTGTAAGCAGCCGCGAGAGAAATCAGATATCCCGCCTGGTTTATGTTGCCGCAAGTTATGTTCCTGATGATGACGTCATGCGGGTGTCCGGTACCCGCGGCCGTTCCTCCCCAGTGAGCTAGCACCGGGCAGAACATTGGGCTGTTTGGGAATTTGATGTTCTCGATCAGGATATTGTTCGACGCAGCGGTGATGATGATGCCGTTGCCTTCAACCCAGTCACTCTCAATCGTCATGTTGAAGACATGGACGTTTGCAACCGAGACGTTCGCGGTGAACTTGCCGATCGCAATCGGGCACTGAAAGTCGCCCGGGATGCCCGGTGTCGTTCCAAAATTCTTGATGGTGCCATTGTAGACGCGGCAGTTGTTTCCAGGAACAACGCATCGCACCGATCCCGAAATACGGAAATTCAACCGCGACTTGCACAGGGCCAACGTGCATCCGTCTGGCAACTCTAACTCGGCGGTTAGGTTGTATGTCTTACCCTGCTCTCCACAAAGTGTTCTGCCCGCTGCGAATTTGAGGGCGCACTGCCAAGCTGCGGTGTCGTTGGTGACATCGTCGCCGATAGCGCCAAACCAGGCCGCAAAAATCTCGTCGTGAAATTGGCGAATCCACGCGCCACTTGTTCCGGTGGTGTCCGTCGAAGGTGGAACGAAGATACCTTGCATGGTGTCTTGAGACACGGAAGCAGATTGGTTCGAAGAATTCCACACAAACGTGCCGTTTCGAGCGCCTGCCCCCGTCACTATCGCGGAAGTATATGTTGCCGGACTAAGCGCCTGCAAATCAGTAAGGGTGGAAACACTCGCAACCATAGGCATGCCATGTTCTCCATGGGAGTTGGATTGTCAGTGGAATTGAAGTCGAAAGATTACTAAGAGGCGCGCTGGGCTGGTCTATTTGGCAGCTTTCGGCCTATGGAAGGCCGACGAATGGGTGTGGGGACTGCTTCAGTTGATCAGCTAGTCAACGAGCCCAGATCTCGCAATAGATGAAAACCGCGCTAACTGTAGTCTTGGATCGCGATCCGGATATGAGTCGACTGAAGCCCTCAGCTTTCGCTTTTTGTCGATGTTCTTCCACCTTTCCAGTGGAACCGACGATCAGTTTCCATTCAGGAGCGGTGCCGTTTGGAGCTTTTCTCCAATTCGTAAGGTCGACGTCTATTTGCGACAGAGGAGACGGCCGGCACGCTACCGTATGAGGCATGTAGCCTAGGCGAGTACGACCATCGATCGCTTGTTGCGCTTGCTGCACGCTTGTGCACCCCGCGACTACTGTCGCCCCTAGTACCGCCAAGAACTGAATCTTGATCCGCATTTCTTTCCCCCGCCCAGACTGATCGCCGAAATACCACAAGCAGATATCGTCGAACTAGCCGCCCTTGGCCTTGGCGTAGGCGTTCGGCGCCGCTGACGGCTTATCGGCAAGTAGATTGGAATAGATGGCGCGCCGCATTTGTCGTAGGCCGGGACTCGTTCCTTCAGCGCGCAGCCCTTGCGCCGGACAATCTCAGTAAGCAGGACCGACAACGGACGATCGCCGCCTACCTCCAGCATCTCGAGCTTATCGTATTGCGCATGGATGTCGCATTTAATGGCGATGATGGTCTGCCGGCAGAAACCGCCGGTCGACAAGGAGCAGCGCGACGTGTGGCTCGGCCACGACGAGAAGCGCACGGCCAATGCCTATGAAGCATTGGATCCGGAACACCTGGCAGACTGCATGCAAGCGACCGAAAGGTCGTTGCAGAACTGCAAAAACACACCAAACGCGCCCTGTTTGACTGCAAGTCGCGACTTCAAGGTGGTTGTGGGAGGGAAGGCTTGAAACTGAAAGCCTTGGAAAGGAAGGGTTCGGATGGTGGGCGTGACAGGGATTGAACCTGTGACCCCTACGATGTCAACGTAGTGCTCTCCCGCTGAGCTACACGCCCATCCGACGCCGCGCATACACCACTTTTGTTTCGGCGCGTCAATAGCGAGAAACACCGAAAGAAAGCCGACATCCAAAATGTCGCGATGGCACTGATCCCTAGACAGAATATCGGCTGCCCTGGCGGTCGAATTCCTTCGTTGGCAGGGTGATGGGGGAGACAATCCCAACCGGACTGGAGCCGAATCGACCACAGTCATGCACAGGCGCACACAGACTTGCGCCTCCAAAATGGCCGCGATGTGCGTTGCGGTCGTGCCGGCCGCTCAGGCGGCGTGCAGCATCTTCTCGACTTCGTTGACGAGGTCGCGCAAGTGGAATGGCTTTGACAGCACCTTGGCGTCGCGCGGCGCCTTCGAATCGGGGTTCAGCGCAACAGCGGCGAATCCTGTGATGAACATCACCTTGAGATCCGGATCGATTTCCGTAGCCCGACGGGCGAGTTCGATGCCGTCCATCTCGGGCATGACGATGTCGGTCAACAGCAGCGAGAACGGCTCTTCACGCAGCCGCTCATAGGCGCTGGCGCCATTGTCGAAATCACTGACCTGGTAGCCCGCGCGCTCAAGCGCCTTGACCAGGAACCGGCGCATATCGTCGTCGTCTTCCGCCAGCAGAATGCGTGCCATTCTCGTCCCGTCCGAATCATCCCCCGAGATTGTGGAGGAACAATCCCGTTAACCATCACGTATATGGAATCGCGAGGGTAAACATCAAGTGAATGATGGGTGTCTATCCCTTGCGTTAAGCCGCCGAAACGCTGGACACGGCCCAAACACGGTGGCACGGTGGGGCCATGAGAGACGCGTTGCGATGGGTTCCTGAAATTTGACGTCGCCAGTCGAGGATTTTGCGGCCGTCCCGCCCTTCGAAGTCCGCTCGGGCGCAGAGCAGCGCGTTCCTTTCGTCTTTAATTCCCCGCACAGCGGCCGCCACTATCCCGATCGGTTCCTGGCGATGGCCAAGCTCGACCGAAGCACCATCCGCCGTTCCGAGGATTGTTATGTGGATGAACTGTTCGGTGCGGCGATCATGCTCGGCGCACCGATGCTGGCCGCCAATTTCCCGCGAGCCTATCTCGATGTGAACCGAGAGCCGTGGGAACTCGACCCACGCATGTTCGTCGAACCGGTGCCGCCTTATTGCAACATCCGCTCGGCACGCGTGGCTGGCGGGCTCGGCACCGTGCCGCGGCTGGTGGGGGAGGGGCTGGACATCTATGCCGCGCGGTTGCCGATCGCCGAGGCCTTCCAGCGCATCGAGCTGATCTACAAGCCCTATCACGAGGCGCTGAAACGGTTGATTGCCGGCACGCATGCCCGTTTTGGCTACGCGGTGCTGATCGATTGCCATTCGATGCCGGCCAGCGTGCGCACCAGCGACCAGGGCGTGCGCCCCGATTTCATCATCGGCGACCGTTTCGGCACGTCCGCTTCGGCGATGCTGACGCACGAGGCGATCTCGCTTCTCAGCGGCATGGGTTACACGGTCGCCTACAACAAACCTTATGCTGGCGGCTTCATCACCGAGCATTATGGCCGGCCGGTGCGCAACCTGCATGCGCTGCAGATCGAGGTGAACCGCGGACTCTACATGAATGAACGCACCTTCCAGAAATCCGTTGGGTTCGATCCTCTGGCGCAGGATCTGGCGCGCTTCGCGGCGGACCTGATGGCGGTACCGGATCACCACTTCCTTGATCTGCCGGAAGCGGCTGAATAGGAATAGTGATGTATCGGTAGTGAGATGGTGAATGGTGTGACGACACAGTCCTGCCACCGCTCGCCATTTCGCTGCCCACGACCTCACCACCCCATAAAAAAGGACCGCATCGTTGACACGACGCGGTCGAAGTCTAGGGAGGAAACGCCCAAGATGGGCATGGACAGGAGAACCTGTCCGCCTTCGAGGTTATTGTGCATTGCACAAAAGTCAATCTGATAATTAATTCAAAATGAAATAGGAAAGGATCGCCGCCCCGTGCGCGTGACATTCCCGCAACGCTTTTGTTAAGTACGCGCCAGGCACATGATCCGGCCCGGCAATTGCAGGAGAGGCACTTTGAACATTTCCCCCGACTTCATGCGGCGGATCGCCGGCGCAGCCGCGGTCGAGACCTTACCGCGCTTTCGCAGTCAGGGCGCCGTGGTCAACAAGCTCTCCGGCGGCTTCGATCCTGTCACAGAGGCTGATCGGGAGGCGGAACGAGCGATCCGCGCGCTGATCGGCGCAGAGTTTCCGGATCACGGCATCCTGGGTGAGGAACACGGCAGCGAGAACCTTGCCAGCCGGCATGTATGGGTGATCGATCCGATCGACGGTACCCGCGCTTTCATTTCCGGCCTTCCTGTATGGGGCACGCTGGTGGGGCTGACGGTCGACGGTGACGCGGTGGCCGGGCTGATGTCGCAGCCTTTCACCGGCGAATTGTTCTACGCCAATGCCGATGGCGCTTTCTATGAAGGGCCCGGCGGTCCGCGCAAGCTGGCGGCGCGCAAGACGACGAAACTGGAAGACGCGACACTGTTCACCACCACCCCGGCGCTTTTCAAGGGCGAAGCGCGCAGCCGTTTCGACCATTTCGAGACCAAGGTGCAGTTGTCGCGTTACGGTACCGACTGCTACGCCTTCGCGATGGTGGCAGCGGGTACGGTCGACATCGTCGCCGATCCGGGACTGAAGCCCTATGACATCGTCGCCCTGATCCCGATCATCGAGAAAGCAGGCGGCGTCATCACTACTTTCGACGGGCGACCGGCCGAGAATGGCGGCGATATCCTTGCGGCAGCGACGCCCGAACTGCATGAGGCTGCCATGGCGGCGCTGCGGGGCTGAGCGACGGATTCGTCGCGGTTTTCGAAGGTCTGACGGACTTTCAAAAGCCTCCAATTGACAGCCGAGGGCCTGCGCAGTTGATCAGAAGCCGTCGCAATCCTCGGCCAGGCGCTTCTGGCGCGCGTTGACGATCTTGCCGTCGGCGATGCGGTAGGTTTCCTGGTTGAGTGTGAGGCCTGGCTGGAAATCATAGCAGACGATCATCGTGATCGAGGTTTCGTCTTTTTCCTGCAGCCTGTGGCGAATCTCGGCGTTGGCCAGGACATCCTGAGACTGCTCCATATAGGCGATGAATTCCTCACGGCTCTGCGACTTGCCTGAGGCCTCCGTGTGAAAGACCGCGTTTGGCGCAATCAGGCCGGCAAGACCGGCAACGTCGGATTCCGAGAGACGTCGATACCATTCCCGCACCACGCGTTCCGGTTCATCGGCCTGCGCTGGGGCTGCCAACGCACCGGCGAACAGCGAGCCAGTCAACACGATAAACTGCAGGGTGCGGGTCATCTTCGTCCTGTCTCGTGTTCCGTGTTTCAACCCGACGCTGCCTCTGTCTGCGTCGCGCTGCCCGGTATGAAGGCGTCGAAAGCCGCCAGGAACTGCTCGCGGTAATAATCCTTCTCTTGCAGGATTTCGTGCTTGGCGCCGTCGATCATAACGAAGGAACCGAGCCGGACGTGGCGGGCGAAATGCTCGACCGCGCGGGTCGAGACGACGCGATCACTGCCGGCGCCGATGATCAAAGTCGGGATCTTCATCGCTGCCATGAATTCAGGGTCGCGCACGGTCTCCGCGGCGGCTGCGGCGGCGCGCAGCCAGCGAACCGTGGGACCGCCCAGCGCCAGCTGCGGATAGGCCTGATACAGCCCGGTGTTGCGACGATAGCGCTCGGGATCGCTGGTCAGCAGATTGCGTTCGAATGGCGTCGGCAAGGCCTTGCGTGGTCCCCAGGCGGCGTAGAGCCGGCCAAGGCCCAGACAAGTCAGGACACTGCCGAGGCGGCGCACGGTCGTCATCGAAACCCGCTGATCGGGCAGATCGAGAAATGGCGCGATCAACACCATGCGCTGCACACGGTTGACCATGTTGGCGCTGGCAAGCAACGCCACGAGAGCGCCGGCAGAATGCGCGAGGATGTAATACGGTCCGCGGCAGTCGGGCAGGACCACTTCCGTGAACAGTTGCTCCAGATCCCTGGCATAGTCCTGAAAGCTTTTCACATAGCCGCGCTGCGGGTTCTTAAGCAGCCGGTCGGAAGCGCCCTGGCCGCGCCAGTCGAGCATTGCCACCCCGAAACCGCGCTCGGTCAGGTTCCGCACGGTCTCGAAATACTTCTCGATGCATTCGTTGCGGCCGGGCAGGACCACCACCGTGCCCTTCAGTGGTCTGCCGGTGGCGGCAAACCTGGCGAAGCGGATCTGCTTGCGGTCGCGCGTGGTGAGGAAGCCGGAAAAGGCGTTTTCCGGGACGGGATTGCCGTCAAGTTCGTAGAAGAGATCCGTCATCGGGCGCTTCGAGTGTTCGCGCCCGCGGGCGGGCCAACCAGCAGGTGATAGAGGCTATCCGCTAAAATGCAAAGCAAATCCGGTGACGCGCCAGACCGCCAAAACGTCTGAAGCCGGAAGCGCGTGACGCAGCGCTTCCGGCTCCTGTCGATCCGGGAGGAAGGGACGTTGCACCCGGCTCGGCTTCGTCGCGGCGCTATTTCGCCGCTGATTTCGATGTTGGAATGAAGGTAGCGTCGGCCGTCTGAACGGCGGCAGAAGAGGTGGTTCATCTGCCGTTCATCTCAAACTAGCGCCTGGAACCTTGGTCGAATGCCTTGAAACCGCTTTCCGGCACCCCCAGATGTCCGTTGCGGCCGCCGATGTCGGGGTCGCTGGTTCATTGGAAACGCCTCCAGGGTTTCGCCTGAACCATCACGCAAACCATGTTGCTCAACAGGAGAACACACCATGCGTCATGTCGATTTTTCCCCGCTTTATCGCTCGACCGTCGGTTTTGACCGTCTGTTCACGATGCTGGATTCACTGGCTCAGCCTGAAGGCGGCCAGAGCTATCCGCCCTACAACATCGAGCGCACCGGCGAGGATTCCTACCGGATTTCCATGGCCGTCGCCGGTTTCTCGGATGACGAGATTTCGATCGAGGCCCACCGCAATGTGCTGACCATCAAGGGTGAGCGCAAGGACGAAGCCGATGGCGAAGGCTCGGAAGTGCTTTATCGCGGCATTGCCGCTCGCGCCTTCGAGCGCCGCTTCCAGCTGGCCGACCATGTCGACGTCGTCGGTGCTGCGCTCAAGAACGGCCTGCTTCACATCGACCTGAAGCGCAACATCCCCGAAGAGCTGAAGCCCCGCAAGATTGCGATTTCGGCGGCGCCGGCCAAGACCAAGCAGATCGAAGCCAAAGCGGCCAACTAAGTCGCCGGTTTCGGCGAATCTCCCTCCCGAGATGAAAGCGGCGCCTTGCGGCGCCGCTTTTTGTTGTGATCTGGGATGCCCAGGAGCCTACATACCGCTTTTACGATTGAGCGCGATGGCCCCGCAAATGATGGCGAGCGTGGCAAGCCCGCAGGCAGCAGCGAGATAGCTCTCCTGAAAGCCGACGGCCTCGATCAGAGGCTGGCTGACGAGTGGCGAGGTGAAGTGGCCGATGAACATCGACGCTGTCACCATGCCGGCCAGGCGCCCGCGAGTGGCCGAACTGGCCTGCGTGATGATGCCGGACATCAGGTTGGGTATGGTGAGACCGAGACCCGCGCCGGCAATCGCCATCGCAAACAGCACCGACGGCATCGTCGTTGAGAAGGCCACCAACACAAATCCCAGGGTCATCAGGCAAAGGCCGATGACGAAAATCGCCGGCACGGAAAGCCTGGCGCGCAGTCGGCCGTAGGCAAGTGCGGAACCCGCCATGACCAGATTGTGCAGACCGAGCGCAAAGCCGGCATTGCTTGCGGCACCGATACCGATCGTGCGCAGGTAGAAAGGCAACTGCGACGGGATGAAATAGAAGATCATGTTGACGAGGAAGGCGAGCACGCACAGGGCCGCGACCGGCAGCCAGCGAACCGCGTGTTCGGAGGGAGTGCCGATGGCCTGTCGACCGTCGGGCGTCGACCTCCCTGGTTCCGTCAGGAAAGCGATTGCGGCGGGGATGATGGCGAAAGCCACGGCATAGATCGCGAAAGGGGCACGCCAGTGATAATCGGCGAGAAGACCGCCCGCGGCGACGAAAACAACACCGCCTATGCCGGTGAAGGCCTGCTGCAATCCCAGATAACGCTCGCGCTCGCTGCCGCTGAAATAGTCGCCGACGAGCGCGGTGGTCAGCGTCATGATGCCGCCAATCGCGATGCCGAGCGCGGCGCGACCGGCAAGCAGCGCTGGCAGGCTGTCGACGAACAGGCCCGAGATACCGGAGAGTCCATAGAGCAGGATCGAGCCGATCAGCAGGCGCAGCCTTCCGTAACGATCAGCGAGGCCGCCGATCAGCGGCGCGCAGAAGGCAACGAACAGGGCCGGCAGCGTCAGCACCATGCGGCTGAGCAGCTTGACACCATCGACATCGGCAAAGTGCGCCTCGAGGGCCGGCAACGAGGGTGAGATCGTGGTGCCAGCCATGATCGTCAGGGTCGCGACCGTGAGCAGCGTTATCTTGCGGCCAATAACCGATCGCGCGCCCGGCGCCGTGACTATCGATTGCACCATTGTCATGCCTCGTCTCCATGCTCCTGGGCTGGCACCCCGTCCTTCATGGCGAGCGGTTGCTTCCCTATGGCGTGTCCGGAACGCCGTGCTGTGGCCATCCGGACCGATCGGGCAGGGGTTCTACAAGTTCAAGTGAACTTGAAGTCAAGAGGCCTCGAGCGAATTCTGCCAGACCGGTTTCAGTTCCTGCCGGGAAGTTATGAAGCGAGGGTCAGGTCCTTTGCAGCGCGAGGTGCGCGCCTAGCCCGACCAGCAGCGCACCGCCGGCGCGGCGCATCAGCCGCTGGGCGCCGCTGGAGCGTTTCAGACGCGTGACGATGACGCCGGCGAGCAGGACGCAGACGATGTCGGCGGAGGAAAAGATCAGGTTGGCGAGGCTGCCGAGGATCAGGAATTGCGCCCAGACCGGGAACGATGCCGAGGGATCGATGAACTGTGGCAGAAAGGCCAGGAAGAACAACGCCGTTTTCGGGTTAAGCACCTCGACGGTGATGCTCTCCACGAAAGCGCGGCGGCCCGATTTCGCACCAATGGCATGGGGGTTGATTTCACCGCCGTCCGACTTTGCGCGAAACATCGAGATGCCAAGCCAGACCAGATAGGCAGCACCTGCGAGCTTCACCAGCAGATAAAGAACGGGGACAGCGTGAAAGAGCACCGAGAGCCCTGCGGCTGCGGCGACCACATGCACCGTGCAGCCAAGATGGATGCCGGCTGCTGCCATGAAACCCGACCAGCGACCGCGCGCGATGGTCTGCGCCGTCGCGTACAGCATGGCAGGGCCTGGGATATAGGCGAAAACCGACGTCGTGATGAAAAAGGCGATGAGGAGCTCGGTGGAGGGCATGGGTTTTTCTCTGAAGCCGTCAGCTGACCGATGTTTTACACAAAACTCTGCCCGGGCCCATCATGGCAGATGAATTTCCGCCTTCATGAAGGTCACGGCCCTGCCGGTGATCAGCACACGATCGCCAGCGAGTTCACACAGGAGATGGCCGCCGCGTGCCGAAGCCTGGAACGCCGACAAACGAGTCTTGCCAAGCTTGCCTGCCCAGTGAGGAACAAGTGTCGCGTGGATCGAGCCGGTCACGGGGTCTTCCGGGATACCGACGCCTGGCGCGAAATAGCGCGAAACGAAGTCGTGGGTGCTGCCCTTGCCGGTGATGACCAGGCCCTGCTGTTTCAGGGTCGCGATTCTCGTCAGGTCCGGGACGAAGGCGCGGACAGCGGCTTCATCCGGCAGTTCGACGAAGATGTTCTCGAAATTGCGAAAGGCCTTGTGGTCGATATCGACGAACAGCCCGTCGATCGGCGCTGGCAGGTCCGGCAGTGTCTCCGGAGGAAAGCTCGGCAGATCCATACGGTAGGCGCCGTCGACGCAGGCAACACGCAGCTCGCCGACGCGCGTCGAAAAGATCATTTCGCCGGCCACCTCGTGATGCGCGGCAAGTACATGCGCGGTCGCCAGCGTGGCATGCCCACAGAACTCGACCTCATGCACCGGCGTGAACCAGCGCAGGTCCCAGCCCTTGCCGTTCGGTCGGGCAAAAGCGGTTTCGGCCAGATTGTTCTCGGCAGCGATGGACTGCATGGTCTCTGTTGCCAGCCAGTCGTCGAGAACAAGCACGGCGGCCGGATTGCCACCGAAGATCCGATCCGAGAAAGCGTCGACCTGATACATCACCGTCATGGCAGTTGCTTTCACTGCGTTTCAAGCCTTGAGTTGTTCGGCGAAGCGGTCGACATCCTTTTCGGTGGTGGCGAAGCTGGTCACGAACCGGTAGAGCGCTTCATTCTCGGCGATATGACCGTCGAACCCATGCGGTTTGTGCCAGTCGTAGAACGCAGCTCCTGAAGCCAGAAGCCGCGCGGCCTTCTTCTTGTCGAGAATCGCGAAGACCTCGTTGGCCTGCGGCAGCCAGGCCAGCTTGGAGTTTTCGTCATCCTCGATCGCCGCTGCCAGGCGCCCGGCCATGGCGTTGGCGTGGTGCGCGGTTTCCATCCACAGTCCGTCCTTGAAATAGGCATCGAACTGGGCGGCGATGAAGCGCGATTTCGAGAACAGCTGCGCAGCACGCTTGCGCAGGAAAGCGAGCTCCTTGGCGCGATCGAGATCGAACAGCACGATCGCTTCCGCACACCAGCAGCCATTCTTGGTTCCGCCGAAGGACAGGATGTCGATGCCGCGCTTCCAGGTCATTTCGGCGGGGCTCGCCTCCAGCGAAGCGAGCGCGTTGGCAAAACGGGCGCCGTCCATATGCAGCGGCAGGCCGTAGCGGCTGGCGATCCTGGAAATGGCCTCGATATCCTCCAGTCCGTAGACCGTACCTGTTTCGGTCGACTGCGTGATGGAGATCGCCATCGGCATGCCGGCATGAACGTTTTCTCCGGCAAAACGCTGGATCGCCCGCTCCAGGGCCACTGGGTCGATGCGGCCAAGCGCACCGTCGACAGGCCGCAACCGCGAGCCGCCGGTGAAGTATTCCGGCGCACCGCATTCGTCTTCCACGATGTGCGATTCGCGATGGCAGAAGGTGATGCCGCCGGGTTTGTTGTAGGCGGTGAGCGAAAGCGAGTTGGCGGCGGTGCCGGTGGCCACGAAGAAGACCGCGACTTCGCGTTCGAAAATCTCGCTGAAGCGCTGAGCGACTGCCTTGTCGAGATCGCTGTCGCCATAGGCCGCAGCAAAGCCGGTGTTGTGCGCATTGAGTGCGGCGGCGACCTTGGGATGGGCACCGGCCCAGTTGTCGGAGGCAAAAAACATGCTTCGAGGCCTATTTCCTGGCAATTCGGGGAAGGCGCGAACCATGACGGCATTCCGAGCCACTCTGCAAGGTCCAGCACTGGCCGGATGTTTGGAGCCAGAGCTCATTGGAGCGCCGAGCGTCCTCCTGGACGCGCGCTCTAACACTTTGATCGGGCGTATGATCCTTTCTGAAAACCGATTTCGAGTTTCGGGGTGATAGGCTACGCTGTCCGGCCAGAAAGTTTCTGTGGCGGCGGATCGCGCGTAATTTTCTTTCGCTAATCGGCTGAAAAATTTCCGAATCGGTCTTGTGTGGTGCCGGGATTTCTGTCATAGAAATTTAGGACAGCATTGCTGTCTTATTTACCGGTACCAACCAGGCTGGATTGGCGTAAGATAAGCGCCTGTCCGGCTGCCGCCACGAGTGGCGTGCGATGACAGGCCGAACCGCGGCCGGACGATACCCGGCATGGTTCGCCAGGATTTCGCGACAGGTGCGAGAAGTGTGGAGAGGGAAGTGTCAAGCTTCCCATGGAGAAGCAGCGCCCGAGTGGCGCAGAACAGAGGATAGGACGATGACGGAAGTGACGCCATCTGTGACGACGGTATTTGCCCCGGTTGCACAGACGAAAGCGGCCACCGTCAAAACCGCTCTGCGAACCACCACCAATCCGACTGCCGGACTGTTCGACCGATCGCCCTCGGCCCAGGGCATGTATGATCCGCGCAACGAGCATGACGCCTGCGGCGTCGGCTTCATCGCCCAGATGAAGGGCGTGAAGTCGCACCAGATCGTCAAGGACGGCCTGTTCATGCTGGAGAACCTCACCCATCGCGGCGCGGTGGGGGCGGATCCGTTGATGGGCGATGGTGCCGGCGTTCTCGTGCAGATCCCCGACCGTTTCTTCCGCGAGGAGATGGCCAAGCAGGACATCGAACTGCCGCCGGCCGGCCAGTATGGCGTTGGCCACTGGTTCATGCCGCGAGACCCCGAACTGCGCGCCCATGTCGACGCGATCATCACCGAGTCGGCGCAGTCGGAAGGCCTGCCGCTCATCGGCTTCCGCGACGTTCCGGTCGACAATTCCTCCTTGTCCAAGGCGCCCGATATCGCGGCCGCCGAGCCGTTCCATCGCCAGGTGTTCATCGGCCGCACGCCGGACATCGACAATGACGAGGAATACGAAGCGCGCCTCTATCTCCTGCGCAAGGTGATTTCGGGCCGCATCTATGCCGAGCACAACAACAAGGACATCGGCTCGTACTGCGTGTCGCTGTCGGCGCGCACCATCGTCTACAAGGGCATGTTCCTGGCCTACCAGGTCGGCGCCTACTACAAGGATCTGTCCGATCCGCGCTTCGAGACCGCGTTGATCCTGGTCCACCAGCGCTTTTCGACCAACACTTTCCCGTCGTGGAAGCTGGCGCATCCTTACCGCATGGTCGCCCACAACGGCGAGATCAACACAGTGCGCGGCAACAACAACTGGATGGCGGCGCGCCAGGCCTCGGTCGATTCCGAACTGTTCGGCAACAACATCTCCAAGCTGTGGCCGATCTCCTATGAAGGACAGTCGGACACGGCCTGTTTCGACAACGCGCTCGAGTTCCTGTTCCAGGGTGGCTACACGCTGGCGCATTCGATGATGATGCTGATCCCGGAAGCCTGGGCCGGCAACAAGTCGATGGATGCCGACCGCAAGGCTTTCTACGAATATCATGCGGCGCTGATGGAGCCGTGGGATGGCCCCGCCGCCGTCTGCTTCACCGACGGACGCCAGATCGGCGCGACGCTGGACCGCAACGGCCTGAGGCCGGCGCGCTACATCGTCACCGACGACGACCGTGTCATCCTGGCCTCCGAGGCCGGCGTGCTGCCGGTCGAGGAAAAGCACATCGTGCGCAAGTGGCGCCTGCAGCCCGGCAAGATGCTGCTCATCGACCTGGTCGAGGGCCGCATCATCTCGGATGAGGAGATCAAGAAGGAGATCGCCGCACAGCATCCCTACAAGGATTGGCTGAAGCGCACCCAACTGGTGCTGGAAGATCTGAATCCGGTGGAGCCGCGCGCGCTGCGCAAGGACGTGACCCTGCTCGATCGCCAGCAATCCTTCGGCTACAGCCAGGAAGACCTGAAGCTGCTGATGGCGCCGATGGCCGTCACCGGCCAGGAAGCGGTTGGCTCGATGGGCACCGACACGCCGATTTCGGCGATGTCGGACAAGTCGAAGCTGCTCTACACCTATTTCAAGCAGAACTTCGCCCAAGTCACCAATCCGCCGATCGACCCGATCCGCGAGGAACTGGTGATGAGCCTGGTGTCCTTCATCGGACCGCGGCCGAACATTTTCGACCTGGTCGGTTCCTCCCGCAAGAAGCGGCTGGAAGTACGCCAGCCGATCCTGACCAACGGCGATCTGGAGAAGATTCGTTCCATCGGCCATACCGAGGACCGTTTCGACACCAAGACCATCGACGTCACCTATTCGATCACCGAAGGAGCCGCGGGCATGGCGGGCGCGGTCGAGCGCCTGTGTGATCGCGCCGAAGCGGCGGTTGCCGGTGGCTACAACATCATCATCCTGTCCGACCGCCAGGTCGGCCCGGATCGCATCGCCATTCCGGCGCTGCTGGCGACGGCCGCCGTGCACCATCACCTGATCCGCAAGGGGCTGCGTACCTCGGTCGGTCTGGTCGTGGAATCGGGCGAGCCGCGCGAAGTGCACCACTTCTGCTGTCTCGCCGGCTACGGCGCCGAAGCGATCAACCCGTATCTCGCCTTCGATACATTGCTCGACATGCACAAGAAGGGCGAGATGCCGGAAGAGGTCGATGCCTCGGAAGTCGTGTCGCGCTACATCAAGTCGATCGGCAAGGGCATCCTCAAGGTGATGTCCAAGATGGGCATATCGACCTACCAGTCCTATTGCGGCGCGCAGATCTTCGACGCCGTCGGCCTGAAGGGCGATTTCATCGAGAAGTACTTCACCGGTACAGCGACCCTTATCGAAGGCGTCGGGCTCGACGAAGTTTCGGAAGAGACGGTGGCACGCCATGGTGATGCCTTCGGCGATGATCCCGTGCTGCGCACCACCCTGCAGGTTGGTGGCGAGTACATGTACCGCATGCGCGGCGAGGCCCACATGTGGACGCCTGACGCCGTGGCCACGCTGCAGCATGCCGTACGCAAGGGCTCATGGTCGACCTTCAAGGAATTCTCGCAGCAGATCGACAGCGAGACGGCACGTGCTCAGCAGATCCGTGGCCTTTTCCGCGTCAAGCTCGCTGAAGAGACCGGCCGCAAGAAGGTTGCCCTGGAAGAGGTGATGCCGGCGGCCGAGATCGTGAAGCGTTTCTCGACGGGCGCGATGTCTTTCGGCTCGATCTCGAGGGAAGCCCACACCACGCTGGCAATCGCCATGAACACGATCGGTGGCAAGTCGAACACGGGTGAGGGCGGCGAGGAGCCGGACCGCTATCTGCCGTTGCCGGGTGGCGGCCGCAATCTCGAACGTTCGGCCATCAAGCAGGTGGCGTCGGGCCGCTTCGGCGTGAGCGCCGAATATCTCGTCAACGCCGATATGATGCAGATCAAGGTGGCGCAGGGCGCCAAGCCCGGCGAAGGTGGCCAGCTGCCCGGCCATAAGGTTGACGCCACCATCGCCAAGGTTCGCCATTCGACGCCGGGCGTCGGCCTGATCTCGCCGCCACCGCATCACGACATCTATTCGATCGAAGACCTGGCACAGCTGATCTACGACCTGAAGAACGTCAACCCGGCCGCTGACGTGTCGGTGAAGCTGGTGTCGGAGGTGGGTGTCGGTACGGTTGCCGCGGGCGTCGCCAAGGCACGCGCCGACCACATCACCATCTCCGGCTATGACGGTGGTACCGGGGCCTCGCCGCTGACCTCGCTCAAGCACGCGGGTTCGCCCTGGGAAATGGGGCTGGCCGAGACGCACCAGACACTGGTGCTGAACGGCCTGCGTTCGAGGGTGGCGCTGCAGGTCGATGGTGGCCTTCGCACCGGTCGCGACGTCATCGTCGGCGCGCTGCTTGGCGCCGACGAATTCGGCTTCTCGACCGCACCGCTGATCGCTGCCGGCTGCATCATGATGCGCAAATGCCACCTCAACACCTGCCCGGTTGGCGTCGCCACCCAGGATCCGGTGCTGCGCAAGCGCTTCAAGGGCACGCCCGAACACGTCATCAACTACTTCTTCTACGTGGCGGAAGAGGTGCGCGAGCTGCTGGCTGAAATGGGTTACACCCATCTCGACCAGATCATCGGCGACACCGATCTTCTGGAAAAGCGTGAGGTCATCAATCACTGGAAGGCACGTGGCCTGGACTTCTCGAAGATGTTCTACAAGCCCGAGGCGCCGCGCGAGGCCGTGCACTGGACCGAGCGCCAGAAACACCCGATCGACGACGTGCTCGACCGCCAGATGATCGAACAGGCCAAGCCCGCTCTCGAGGCACGCCAGCCCGTCGAGATCGCGCTGCCGATCCGCAATGTCGACCGCTCCGCCGGCGCCATGCTGTCGGGCGAGGTCGCCAAGCGTTTCAGGCACAAGGGCCTGCGCGAGGACACCATCAAGGTGACGCTGACCGGCACCGCCGGCCAGTCCTTCGGCGCCTTCCTGGCGCGCGGCGTGTCGTTCGAACTGATCGGCGCCGGCAACGACTATGTCGCCAAGGGCCTGTCTGGCGGCCGCATCGTCATCCGTCCGCCGGAAGACGCCAAGATCGTCGCCGAGGATTCGATCATCGTCGGCAACACCGTGCTCTACGGCGCCATCGAGGGTGAATGCTACTTCCGTGGCGTGGCCGGCGAACGTTTCGCCGTGCGCAACTCCGGCGCGGTAACAGTCGTCGAAGGCGTGGGCGATCACGGTTGCGAATACATGACCGGCGGCGTCGTCGTCGTCATCGGCAAGACCGGTCGCAATTTCGCGGCCGGCATGTCGGGTGGCGTCGCCTATGTGCTGGATGAAGAGGGCGATTTCGCGCTTCGCTGCAACATGGCCATGGTCGAGCTCGAGCCGGTCCCGGAAGAGGACGACCTGATGGAAAAACTGCTCCATCACGGCGGCGACATCGATCACAAGGGCCGCGTCGACGTGTCCGGCGACATGACCAGCCACGACGAGGAGCGCCTCTATCAGCTGATCTCGAACCATGTGCACTTCACGGGTTCGACGCGGGGCAAGGAGATACTCGACAACTGGGCGAGCTTCCGGCCGAAATTCCGGAAGGTCATGCCGGTCGAATATCGTCGCGCGCTGCAGGAGATGGAGCGCGCCCGCATGAGCGTGGCGGCCGAATAGGCATCCGGTGAGCCGGGGAGCAGGCGCTTCCCGGCGCCCGTCACACGATACAGCCAATCATTGACCCGATCCCGCGGTTGCGCTTGCGGCCGGATGAGGATAACGGGTGCGGCGGTAACCCCGCCACGTGCTCTACAGGAACCGAGACATGGGCAAGGTAACAGGTTTTCTCGAGATCGATCGGCAGGTGCACAAGTACCAGCCGGCATCCGACCGTATCCGGCATTTTCGCGAATTCACGCTGCCGATGTCGCAGCCCGAGGTCGAGAAGCAGGCCGCGCGCTGCATGGACTGCGGCATTCCCTTCTGCCACGGCCCGACGGGCTGTCCGATCCACAACCAGATCCCTGACTGGAACGACCTCGTCTACAATGGCGACTGGGATGCTGCGATCCGCAACCTGCATTCGACCAACAATTTCCCGGAATTCACCGGCCGCATCTGCCCGGCGCCGTGCGAGGAAGCCTGCACGCTGAACCTGGAAGACATTCCGGTCGCCATCAAGACGGTGGAGCAGGCGCTGGCCGACAAGGCCTACGAGACCGGCTTCGTTCGCCCTTATCCGCCGGAAAAGAAGACCGGCAAGAAGGTTGCCGTCATCGGGTCGGGCCCGGCTGGCATGGCCGCGGCGCAGCAGCTTGGCAGAGCCGGCCATGACGTGCATGTCTTCGAGCGCGAGAGCCGTCCCGGCGGCCTGCTGCGGTTCGGCATTCCAGACTTCAAGATGGAAAAGCATTACATCGACCGCCGCGTCGAACAGATGGCCGGCGAGGGCGTGACATTCCATTGCGGCGTCAATGTCGGCGTCGACAAGAAGGTCGAGGAATTGCTCGCCGAATATGATGCCGTGCTTTACTGTGGCGGCTCGGAAACGCCGCGTCCGGCCGGTATTCCTGGCGACGATCTCGAAGGCGTGCATGACGCGATGCCGTACCTCGTTCAACAGAACAAGCGTGTCGGTGGCGAGGACATCCAGTCGGTCGCCTGGGCGTCGCAGCCGATCGTGGCATCCGGCCAGCATGTCGTGGTCGTCGGTGGGGGCGACACGGCTTCCGACTGCGTCGGCACAGCGTTCCGCCAGGGTGCGGTGCGTGTCACCCAGCTCGATATCCGTCCGCAGCCGCCCGAGAAGGAAGACAAGCTTTCGGTCTGGCCCTATTGGGCAACCAAGATGCGAACCTCTTCCAGTCAGGCGGAAGGGGCCGAACGCGAGTTCCAGGTGGCGACGCTGGAATTCATCGGCGAGGAAGGCCAGCTCACCGGCGTGAAGTGCTGCGAAGTGGACGAGAAGCGCAAGCCGATCCCCGGCACCGAATTCGTCATCCGCGCCGATCTTGCCTTCATCGCCATCGGTTTTGCCGGCCCGATCGACGGCGCCGTGACGGCTGAGCTGGACGGCAAGCTCGAGATCATCACCGACGTGCGCCGTTCGAAGAATGTCGCGGCCAACGACCAGGATTATCGCACCAATATCGACCGGCTCTATACAGCCGGCGATATCCGCCGGGGCCAGTCGCTGGTGGTGTGGGCGATCCGGGAGGGCCGTCAGGCGGCGCGTGCGATCGATGAGGCGCTGACCGGCGCGAGCGTGCTGCCGCGCTGATCTGCTCCGCGGGTGAGCCTGGAAGACGAACCCGCGGACGTTTGCCATTTTCATGGAAGAGGCGTGCTGTCTTCGGACAGGTTCGAAGGCCGCTGCTTGCTATGGCCGCAAGGCGCCGGTCTTGTCTGGAGCAACCGGCGTGCCTGAAGCAGCTGGCGCCGGTTTTGCAGACCCGCCAAAGTCATCGGCGCGGCCGGGCGACGCGGCTGGGGCAATACCTTGGACGGCCAGCTTTTCGCCTGGAAGTATGAGGGCGGGCTTTGAGGGCTGCGTTGCTCCAAGCAACTCCGTTCCCCCATCGAGCGCCGGATCGCCAAGTGCGATCGGTTCGGTGCGATCCACCGGCATCGGCGCCGCCGGTGTCAGCGGCTGACCTGCCGGCAGAGGGCCAACAGGCAGGGATACCGGTGCTGTTGGAGCCGACAGACCGAGTATCTTCATCAGGGGCTTTTCGGCATAAAAGGCCAGCTTGCGCTTGCCGCCGCGGGTCAGGTTGATGCCATCGTCGGCGCGCAGGCGCACCGGCTGGCCATTGACGTCAGGGCCGGTCGAGACAAAAGCGCCGTTCTCGTCGACGAAGCCGTCCCAGATGTCGACGAACTCGCCATTATAGGTCTCCGCCGCCGCGCGATAGATACCGTTGAAGGCCAGCATGTCGGCGGTCATTTTTTGTGTCTTGAAGGCCGGCATGCCGACCCAGAGATAAGGGATCTTGGAAGCCGCCAAAGCCTTTGCAAGCGCCTCGGTGCGCAGTTCATAGGCCTTGGTCCAGACTTCCGTGCGCGGCTGCTCGCGTTCTTCCCCCACCTTCATCTGCTGGCGATCGTTTGACCCCATCATGACGATGACGACGGCAGGCTTCTCGGCCGCCAGCAACGCCGAAATCTCCTGCGGCCAGTTGTAAACGTCGTCGCGTACGAAACCGGAGGAGCCCTTGGCCTTGTCCGCAACGCGGATGGCGGGATTGTTGGCGAAGACCTCATTCAGCCCTTCGGCGAGGCCGCTCGCGATGAAGTCGCCGATAACGAGGATGGTGCGGGCATCGGTTGTCTTCTCGACTACCGGCACCTCTGGCTCGGCCGGTTTGCGCACGACAGGCTTCTTCTTTTTCGGACGCGCCGGGAAGCGGTCTTCCGGCAGCGGCGCTACACGCTCGCTTCGGCGCGGGAAGAAGAGGTCGCGCAACGACCATGGCCGCGCTTCTTCTTCCTGGCCGAAGGCGGGGACGTGGATCACAGCGGCGGTACCGACCAACAGCAGGACCGCTGCGACGATGAGGAGCGGCAGCCGGCGTAGTCTTGCCATCAAGCGCGTTGCCGCCGCCAAGCTGCCTCTCCGTTTCCGATACGGGCGATCCGATCAGCCGGCCCACCCCATTCTTTCAATGTCTGGCGGCGCCTAGCGCCGCCGCAGCGTCTTCAGCACTTCCATGCTGGGATTGCCGTCCGGGGTCAAGCCGACCTTGGACTGATAGGCCATGATGGCATCCTTGGAGGCCTGGCCAATCTTGCCGTCGAAATTGCCGCTGTAGTAGCCGTTGTCGGCCAGGCGCTGCTGCAATTCCTGCTTCTCCGCAAAGCTCAGCTTGGTGAACGGCCGGCTCCAGTCATTCACCAGCGTGCCGTAGCCGGCAATCTGGTCGGCCAGCAGGCCAACGGCGAAGGCGTACTTGTCGGCGTTGTTGTAGCGCTTGATCACCTGGAAATTGCGGGTGACCAGGAAGGCCGGGCCTTCGCGACCGCCCGGCAGCTTCAGCTCGGCCTTGTCGGCGCCGTTCCTGAAGGGCTTGCCGCTGGCGCGGGCAACACCGAGCGACTGCCATTTGGCGAGCGACATGGAGCCGCCCGGCATCTTGCCATCCGGCAGGGCCACCTCGTAACCCCAGGTCTTGCCTGATTGCCAGCCGTTCTTCTTCAGGAGATTGGCTGCGGTTGCCAGCGCATCGGGCACCGAATTCCAGATGTCGCGACGGCCGTTGCCATCGAAGTCCACCGCATAGCTCTGGTAGCTGGTCGGAATGAACTGGGTGTGACCCATCGCACCGGCCCACGAACCTTGCAGATGGCTTTCATCGATATCGCCGGTCTGCAGGATCTTGAGTGCCGCGATCAACTGCGTGCGGGCGAATTTGGAGCGTTTCTTGTCGCCATAGCCGAGTGTCGCCAGCGAACGGATGACGTTGCGCATGACATCGGTGCGCTTGAGCATCTCGCCGTAGTTGGATTCCATCGACCAGATTGCGAGCAGGATGTAGCGGTCGACGCCGAAGCGGGCCTCGATCTTGTCGAGCCATGGTTTCCACTTGCGCGCCATTGCCTGTCCATTGGCGATCGACTGCTCGTGGACGCGGTTGTCGAAGTAATCCCAGGCAGGGGCAGTGAATTCGGGCTGGAAACGCGCCTTTTCAAGCACTTCCAGATCGGGGTCTCTGATGTTGCGGAACGCTTCATCGTAGATCGCACCCGACACGCCCGATTGCACGGCGGTGGCACGGAACGAGGCGACCCAGTTGCGGAAGCCGGCGTCGGCTTGCGCAGGCCCGGTCGGGATCAACAGGGCAATCGATAGCGCCGTCGCCATCGCAAGACTGGCAAGGCGCTTGGAGCCATTCCGGTAAAAGTGCGCAGCGGTTTTGCGTCCGGAATCGTACAAAACCGAGGAGCTGGAGCGTTCCCGCGTTTCCTTAAAGAACGGAAACGCTCTAGCGGCGGTGCGAAAGGGCATCATGTCCTCCATTTTCATCGCAGGAAGAGCATTCATGACCGAACCCGGTTAGGATTTGGTTTACCATAGAGCGGCCGGTCTGCAAAAACACGACCGACAGAAATTTTGACAGGAAGCCTTCGGCCGTTCATTAGAGTGCTTCCGCGTCAGCGGAAATACGGAAGCACTCTAACTCTTTGTTTTTGCGCAATTCCAGACGCAAAACCGTTGCACACTTTTGCTGGAATTGCTCTAGTCTTCAATTCCGGCATGAAATGTCCCGGCAAAAGGGTTGTCCCCGCAACGGATGATGGATCTATGAGAAAAGTCAGAAAGGCAGTTTTCCCGGTCGCAGGCCTCGGCACGCGCTTTCTTCCCGCAACCAAGGCCATTCCGAAGGAAATGCTGACCGTCGTCGACAGGCCTGTCATCCAATATGTGGTCGATGAAGCACGGGAAGCCGGCATCGAACATTTCATTTTCGTCACCGGCCGCAACAAGGCGGTGATCGAAGACCACTTCGACGTGCAGTTCGAGCTTTATGACACGCTCGCCCAGCGCGGCAAGGATCAGGTGCTGGAACGCCTGCAGCGCCTGCAGCCTGCACCGGGGCAGACCTCGTTTACCCGCCAGCAGGTGCCGCTGGGCCTTGGCCACGCCGTCTGGTGCGCGCGCGAACTTGTCGGCGACGAACCTTTCGCCCTGTTGCTGCCAGACATGATCATGCAGTCGCAGAAGAGCTGCATGAAAGACATGGTCGAACTTTACGAGGAGACCGGCAACAACATCATCGCTGTGCAGGAATGCGACCCGGCCGAGGCGCACAAGTATGGCATTGTCGGTCGTGGTGAGGACACCCATACCGGTTTCCGCATCACCGAGATGGTGGAGAAGCCGAAGAGGGGCACGGCCCCGTCGAATTTCTACATCAACGGCCGCTACATCCTGCAGCCAGAGATTTTCCAGATCCTGGAAAACCAGGAGCGCGGTGCCGGCAACGAGATCCAGCTGACCGACGGCATGCTGAAGCTGATGAACAGGCAGTCGTTCTACGGCTACCACTATCGTGGTCGCACTTTCGATTGCGGCTCGCCGGAAGGATTCGTCGAGGCCAATGTCGCCTTCGCACTATGGCGCGAGGGCACTGACAGCAGCATGGCCGGCGTCATCCGTGGGCTGCTGGACGAATTCGAGGGCGCCGGGATCAAGACTTCCGCCGTCTGAGAGTTGTCGGCCGGGTTTTCTTAGAGCGTTTCCGTTTTTCACGGAAATGCGGAAACGCTCTAAGTTTTTGTTTTCGTAGCATTTTTGTAACGCCAAGTGATTCCACTTGGCTACAAAATGCTCTAGCCCGGCCAGATGCCCTTCGAGGCGAGCGGCAACGCCCATTGTCGTCTTACCGCTGCACGGTCAGGCCGAGATAGACGCTGTTGGTCTTGCTATCACGACCGTCGATGCTGCTGGTCAGCCGCTCATGACGCACATAAGAGGTCAGGCCGAGATAGCGGTTTAGCCACCATGTCGCGCCGACCTGCGCGCTGTAGATCAGATCATGATCGCCGGTGCCCTTGTAGTCACGATAGGACAGGCCCAAGGCGGCGTTTCCGGTGAGATTGGCGCGCATTTCGCGCTGGAGAGTGATGGTTGAATTGTAGAGCACCGAACCGCTCTGGCCGGGCGTGGTGGTATCTTCCAGCACGGTTTGGCCATTGAACCCGACGATGGTGCCCCGTACCGGCGACCAGCGCAGATCCGCTGCCACCGTCGCACCCGACACCGGAAGCAGGCGACTGTCGTCGAAAGTCTGGCGCAGCCAGCCGACCGACATCTCGCCGTTCAGCTTCTCGCCCAGGTTGAGCTCCACGCCGCCGCGCAGGCCGAGACGCTTGGACGAGCGTTCGTAGCCGTTGAGGTCAACCGTTTCGTCAAACGCGCGGCGGCCAATTTCGACCTCGGCAAAGGGGGTTAGTGCCGGTGAGATCTGATAGCCGCCCCGCAAGGTGGTGGTGTAGAGCGTCGAGTTACGGGTTTCCTGAGACTGGATCGTGCCATCGCCAAGCGTCGCGTCGCCAAAGATGCTACGCTCGGCCGCTCCGGTCAGACCGAGGCGCAGCTTGCCGACGTCCTTCTGCAGGGCAAGACTGCCTTCGAAGGTTTTGCGCTGCGGCTGCGTGATCGCACCCGGCACGCCCTCGGGCGAGGTCGCGCCTTCCGGTGCCGTATCAAACCCAAGCCTGCCGATGGCACGCCAGTCGTGATCGAGATCGACATTGAGCGTGCCCTGGAGGTTACCGCGCCATTCCTTGAGGTCCTGACCAGAAAGGCTTTTTTGGTAATTGAAATTGCCGTCGATGGTGGCCGAATTGGTTGCCCAGTCAGAGACCGCATTGAGGCGCAAGGTGCTTTGCGAAATCGTAGCTGAGCGGCCGGAGGCGCTGTTGTTGGCGTTCGAAGTAGCAAGCACGCCTTGCTCCAAGGAAGGCCTCAGCGTGAAGCTGCCGACCTTGATGCCGAGCGGAGCATAGGGCGTGTCGTCCCGTCGCATGGCGCCGCCCTCGATTGCTTCGGTGCGTGCTGCGCGCGGGTCGAGGGGAGCGCGGTCCGCCGAATCGATTGTTCCGGTGCGAACGATGCGGTCGACTTCCTGATCCGCCTCTGCCGCTGCAGCAGCGGTTCCAGGGCGACGAGGCGCGTTGCGCCTGGTTGTTGCTCGATTGGCCTGGTCACCGTCTTGCGTGGTTGTCGCTCCGTTGCGGCTGCGCTGTCTGGCGGTGCCCTGAAGATTGGTACCGGCGGGCTGTCTTGCCGCGGTGGTCCCAGGCTGGCGACGTGGTGCTGGGGCAGCCTGATCCGCGAAAGGGTCGGCTGCTTGCGCGGCCCCAGGGCCATTTGGATCGTCTGCTCCAGGCTGAGCGGGATTGGTCGCGTTCAGTTGGCCAGGACCGGCAGGAGGCGTGCCGCCCAGTGCATTGGGGTCATCCGGCAAAGCGCCTGGGCTGGCAGGCTGATATGCCGGATTCGGGATTCCCTCCGCAGGCCTGATCGCTGGTGGCAAAGCACCCGGTGTGCGGTTGAGCGGCGGCAGGCCGTTGGCGCCGAGCTGTCCTGCCGGCGGCAGGCCGCCAGGCTGGTTCTGCGTGCCGACCTGCTCGTTGAGGGGGCCGCGCAAATCAAATTGCTGGGCAAAGGCAGATGACGCCAGCAGCAAAGGCAAAGCCGTTGCGGCCAGCAGCAAAGCGCCGGCGGCCGTCTTTCCTTGGCTGCTTCTGTCAGGCTGGGCCCGCGACATCGTTACCACACGTTTGTGGCGCACACCCCTGGCGCCATGCTTACCGAACCGTAAATTGGGATGGTTAATGGAGTGTTAGGTTTGGACGCCGTATGGCCGGCAAACGAATGAAATGGACAGATCGAGCGGGAAAGGATAATCGCTTCGTCCATGCATGCTGCAAGCTTGAAAAAGAGGCCGGCGGATCGTCAGGCCGCCATTGCTTCGGCGCTCAGGACCGTGGCCACCGAACAGGCCGGACTGGCCGCGCTCAGCACGGCGCTGGAGAACGGCCTGGCCGAACCGTTTGCACGGGCTGTCGACATCCTGTCGCGCATTACCGGTCGCGTCATCGTCACTGGCGTCGGCAAGAGCGGTCATATCGGTTCCAAGATCGCCGCCACGCTGGCTTCCACCGGTACTCCGGCCTTCTTCGTGCACCCCGTCGAGGCCAATCACGGTGATCTCGGCATGATCGCGCCGGACGACGCGATCATCGCGCTGTCGTGGTCGGGTGAGAGTCTCGAGCTGAAAGGCATTATCGATTACTCACGGCGTTTTTCGATCCCTCTGATCGGGCTGACATCCGGCGAAAAATCGGCACTGGGGCGCGCGGCTGATGTGGTTCTGGCGCTGCCCAAGGCTCAGGAGGCCTGCCCGCATGGCTTGGCTCCGACCACTTCGACGCTGCTGCAACTGGTGATGGGTGATGCCCTGGCGATCGCGCTGCTGGAAGCGCGTGGTTTCACGCCGGATCATTTCCGCACTTTCCATCCGGGTGGCCAGCTCGGCGCCAATCTGACGTTGATTTCCGAGATCATGCGCACCGGTGACCAGATTCCGCTTGTCTCGCTCGGCACCAGGATGCCGGAAGCGGTGATGACCCTGGCGCAGAAGAAAGTCGGCTGCGTGTGTGTCATCGATGGCGACGGCAAATTGGCCGGTATCGTCACCGACGGCGACCTCGCCCGCAATCTGCATCGCAATCTCGGTGAGACGACGGTCGACGAAGTCATGACCCGCACGCCGAAAACGGTCGAACCGCAAATGTTCGCCGGCGCGGCCATTGCCTTGCTCAACAAGCACAACATCAGTGCGCTTGTTGTGGTGGAAGGCGGAATGCCGGTGGGCGTGGTGCATTTCCACGATCTGCTGCGCATCGGCGCAGCCTGATCTGAAACGTCGTTCCAGGCAGGGAGGCAACGCGTCGTAGCGCTGCCCGTCAGGAACCTCAGATCTTTTCGACGGTCAATTCCAGGGTCCGTTTCCGACGCGCCCGTCACCCGCACACGCACACCGGCCGGCAGATCAGGTCCAGAGACCCGCCACAGCGTGTCGCCGAGCTGGATGCGGCCGCGACCTTCGCGGATCGGCTCGGCCAATGTCGCAGTCCGGCCAACCATCTGCTCGCCGCGCCGGTTGAGCAGCGGTTGGTCGCTGCTCTCGCGTTTGCTGCTGAAGAAACGCTTGCCGGCATAGGCAGACAACAATGCCAGCACGAGGAATGACAGCACCTGCGCCTGCCAGGTCCACAAGGTGGTATCCCAAAGCACCAGCGAGGCCGCGCCGATCAGCAGCGCGGCTATGCCGATCCACAAGAGGAAGACGCCGGGGGCGAGGATTTCGGCCACCAGCAGCGCGAAGCCGAGAACCATCCAGTTCCAGGGGCCGAGTTCGAGGAGAAGACGCTGCAGCATGGGCTGGGCTCCGCAATCAGCTCTCGTTTGGCCGTACCAGCGGCGGGCGTGCCGCCTGCCGCTGCGCACCCGGACCGTCGCCCTTGAACACCTCCTTGGCAATCTCACCGATGCCGCCCAGCGTACCGATCAGCGACGACGCTTCCATAGGCATCAGCACGATCTTGGAATTGCCAGCCGTGCCGATCTTGGCCAGCGCCTCGGTGTATTTCTGCGCCACGAAATAGTTGATCGCCTGCACGTCGCCCTTGGCGATGGCTTCCGAGACCACCTGGGTGGCACGTGCCTCGGCTTCGGCGGAGCGCTCGCGCGCTTCGGCGTCGCGGAAGGCGGCTTCGCGGCGGCCTTCGGCTTCGAGGATCTGTGACTGCTTCAGGCCTTCGGCAGCCAGAATCTGCGCACGCTTGTCACGCTCCGCCATCATCTGGCGGGCCATGGAATCGACCAGATTGGCCGGCGGGTTGATGTCCTTGATCTCGACGCGGGTGATCTTGACGCCCCACGGGTGAGCGGCCTCGTCGACCACGCGCAGCAGGCGCTCGTTGATGGCATCGCGGTTCGAGAGCAATTCGTCCAGGTCCATCGAGCCCATCACGGTGCGGATGTTGGTCATGGTCAGGTTGAGGATGGCGTTCTCCAGCCCCGAGACCTGATAGGCAGCCTGTGCGGCGTTCAGGATCTGGTAGAAAGCGATGCCGTCGACACCGACTATGGCGTTGTCGCGGGTGATTATCTCCTGGGTCGGAACATCAAGCACCTGCTCCATCATGTTCAGCTTGGCGCCGATGCGCTCGAAGATGGGATTGATGATGTTGAGGCCGGGCGTCAGCGTCTTGGTGTAGCGGCCGAAACGCTCGACCGTATGGTTGAAGCCCTGCGGCACCGTGCGAATGCCTTTGAAGAGCAGGATGAGAACCAGCGCGACCAGAACGACGATCGCGATATCGAAACCGGTGAAACCGCTGAAATCCATTCGGCTCTCCCTCAATTGCCGACAGAGTTGCGAGGCTGAACCTCACGAAACACTTAAGTGTGTTTCAGTGTCGTTACAATCCGGGGCAGCTACAATCGAGGAGGGAACGCAGCTTTGTCTTGTTCGAATACTCTTCGCCGGCGATCAGATCCAGCCTGCCAGCTCCCGCCGTGCCAGGGTCTCGATCACGTCCATGCCTTCCGGGCTGTCATTCAGGCAGGGAATGTGAGCGAATCTCTCGCCGCCGGCATGCAGGAAAATCTCCTGTGCTTCCTGCGCGATCTCTTCCAGCGTCTCGATGCAGTCCGACGAGAAGCCTGGATTGACGACGGCGATACGCCTGACGCCTTCCTTGCCAAGTCGCTGCATCGTCTTGTCGGTGTATGGCTGCAGCCATTCCTGTGCGCCGAAACGCGACTGGAAGGTGGAGATCAGCTTCGCTTCACTCCAGCCGAGTTTTTCACGCAGCAGTCGCGTCGTTTCCAGGCAATGCTGCTGGTAGGGATCGCCCTTGTCGGCATAAGGCTTCGGGATGCCGTGATAGGAGGCGACCACCACTTCCGGTTCGAAGTCCAAGGTGGCGAGATGTTTTTCGATCGAGCGGGCGAGGGCATCGATATAGACCGGCTCGGCATAGTAGGGCGGAACGGAACGCACAGCCGGTGCACGCCGCATCGTCATCAGCGCGCGGAACAACTGATCGTTGGCGGTGGCTGTCGTCGTTGCCGAATATTGCGGATAGAGCGGAAAAGTGAGAATGCGGTCGCAGCCTTGAGTGACCAGCTTTTCTACCACCGAGCGTGTCGACGGATTGCCGTAACGCATAGCCCAGTCCACGCTGACATTGGCAAGATCGCCTAGGCGTTGCACCAGCTTCTCACCTTGGCCGCGCGTGTAGGTGCGCAGCGGCGACTCGTCCTTCTCGCGATTCCAGATCTTGGCGTAATTGGCGCCGGACTTCCTTGGCCGCGTCGTCAGGACAAGGCCGTAGAGGATCGGATACCAGAGCAGGCGCGGCAGCTCGATAACGCGCGGATCGGAGAGGAATTCTCGTAGATAGCGCCACATCGGCCCATATTCGGTGCCGTCAGGCGTGCCGAGATTGATCAGCATCAGTCCCACTTTTTCGAGACTGTTATTTTTCAGGCTGCCAGCGGCCACGGGAGCCTCGATTTCGGTAGCGAATGTCATGGGCATCTAATTAACAGTGCCGGACGCGGTTTCAATGCCGCGTCTGGCCGCACCCTGGAACATCTCGCTGGCCCAGACGGACCAGCAAGGCGTTCACTTCGCCGGTATCTTCAGCTCGCTTCCCACCAGCAGCCGATGCGGTTCCTGGCCGGGATTGGCGTGTGCTATGCGCCGCCATTTGGTGCCGTCACCATAGGCTTTTACGGCGATATCCCAATAGGTGTCGCCCTTGACGATGGTGTGGGTGCCACCGGCCCGGACTGGCGTTGCGGCGTCAGCGGGCTTGGCAGCTTCCGCTGGAGCAGCTTCGCCTGGTTTTGCCGCCGGTGCTTCGACCGCTGGTGGCGTGTTGGCAATGTCGTTGGACGCGGCAGGCGGAGCCGGCACGGCTGGCGCAGCCTCGGGTGCCGAGGTACCGCCTTGCGCCGCGTCCGCCGGTTTTGCCGGCTGTGTCGCACCCACCTCTGTGATGCGGCCTTCCAGCTTCGGCGTGTACGGACTATGGGCGCCAACATAGTCGGCTACAACCTGTTCCAGGCTCGGGCCGTAGTCGTAGGCATCCTTGCCGTCGATGAACAGCTTATAGCCGTCGCCGCCCTGGCGGACATAGTTGTTGGTGGCGACGATGTATTCCTTGGCCAGATCGATAGGCTTCCACTGGCCGCCTTCCATGACCTCGACCGATTTGATGCGGCCCGCGTTGGCCGGCGCAGACCTGTCGAAGGAATATTTGAGACCGGCCACTTGCGGGAACTGGCCCTTGCCTTCTTCAACCCCCGAAACGCCATGCTCCAGCGCGCCGACCACGGTCTTGCCAAGAATCTTGAAGGTGGCGACGGTGTTCTGGAACGGCAGCACCGTCAGCACTTCTCCCATCGAGACCTTGCCTTGGTCGATCGAGGCGCGCAGGCCGCCACCGTTGGTGAAGACGATCTCGACGCCCTGGCCCTTCACGCGGTCGAGCACCGCGTCTGAAACGAGGTTGCCCATGGCGCATTCGCGCGTCCGGCAGCTTTCGCGGCTGCCGTCGATGGCGGCGGTGGTTTCGCCGACCTGCTTGGCCTTCAACTCCTCGATGGGCGCACCGAGTTCCTTGATGCGTGCGAGCACCTGCGGGTCCGGCGTCACCGACTTGTCGAGCGGGATCGGGTTGCCACTTGCTTCCTTGACCACGCCATTGTCGTCGAACACGACCTTGAATTCGCCGAGAAGCTTGGAATAGGAGGCGGCCTGCGTCACCGGTACCTTGTAGCCGTCCGGGTTGTCGATCATCGTCGGGTAGGGACCCTCGGCCTTCGGATCGGTGTTGGACAGCAGCGAATGCGAATGTCCGCCGACCACCACGTCGATGCCGGGGATCCTGGCAATCATCTCCTTGTCGCGCGGGTAGCCGACATGGGTCAGTGCGATGATCTTGTTGACGCCCTGGCCTTTCAGCTTCTCGACTTCGGCGGTGATGGTCTTGACGTCGTCCTCGATGGTGATGTTGGGACCAGGGGTGGCGAGATCGGGTGTGTCGTTGGTGACGGCACCGATGATGCCGATCTTCTGGCCGCCGAGTTCAATGACGACGGACGGTTTGATGCGGTCGCCAACCTTGGCGGCGGCACTTGCCTTCACATTGGCCGAAAGCACCGGGAACCTGATGACGTCGAGGAACGGTGCCAAGGCATCTTCACCATCGTCGAATTCATGATTGCCGACGGTCATGGCGTCGAACTTCATCTGGTTCAGGAATTCGGCCTCGGTCCGGCCTTTGTAGGTCGTATAGAAGAGCGAGCCCTGGAAGTTGTCGCCGCCATTAAGCAGCAGCACGTTCTGGCCTTCCAGCTTCTTGCGCTCGGCGGCAATCGCCGTGACGAGACGTGCGGCGCCACCAAAACACTCACCTTTGGTTTCTTCCTCGGCGGAACAGGTGGATTCGTACTTGTTGTTGCTTTCGATGCGGCTGTGCCAGTCATTGATATGCAGGATGTTCAGCGTGTAGTCGGCAAAGGACATGCCAGTACTCATGCCGAGTGCCGAGGCCGAAAGTGCCGTGGCGACAGCGATCTTCTTCATTCCTGCTCTCCCGTTGCGTTCGTGCGGTCTCGCCCTGGGCAATGATCGTGTCGAACCCGGAGCGATGCGAATGGCCTGCCGTGGTGTTGTAGGCGCCCTGCTTGACTGGAGTTTTACACGCCCTTGCGGGCATGTTCCCATTGCCTTTCCGCCGTTGCAAGCGGATTCGCGGCCGCGGTTTTGCCGGCGAAACGTCTCGCGCAAACGAGAATGGCCGCATCGCTTGGATGCGGCCATTCAGCCATTCAAGGAATACCGGTCGTTGGCGCTCGTTGTGCCGGCTTTGGTCAGCTGCGGCGCGTCAGCACGAAATTCTGGCCGGCCTGGCTGGTACAGTTGAGCTGGTTGATCGAGACGAGAAGGCAGTTGAAGGCGATCGGCGACTGGCGGATCAGCGACGTGCCGTTGATCTCGATCGAAGTCTGGCTGGTCATGCGATAGCTGCCGTCGGCAAGCTTCTGGCCGGTGTCGGTGGCAACCGTCTGGAATTTGCCGGCCGAAATGGTCGAAAGCCCGGTCCCCTGCGCATCGATCCAGGAGCCCTCCACACCCTTCGGCGCGGCAGCAGGTGGCGGTTCGCCGGGGCCACCCCCGGTCTGGCAGGCGGCCAGTGCCACGGTCGCGGCTACGGCTAGGCTGGCCGAAACAAGTTTGCGCGCTGTCATCATGTCGTAAAACCTCTCCTCGGTCCGCGCCTCTTCCATCGCTCGAATTGATGATGAAAACAAGGCTCGCTAATAGATGCGATGCGTGAAGCGTGGCCTGCCGGCAACAGTTTTGGGGGCGCCACGGTCCACCGTTTTGTCGGGGAGAGCTGATTGACAGCCTCTTGAAAGGCTGCAACTTTCGTATATCGAAGAACACAAATGTTCTTGGAGAGGCGCGCCGGAAACAACCGGGCGTCCTGGGGAGGAAAAATGGATACGTTTTTGACCGGCCTGAAATCGGCCGTGGATACGCTTGGCGCGACGGTTCTGTTGCCCATCGTCATTTTCATCATCGCCGTGGTGCTGGGTGCCAAGGTGGGGAGGGCATTTCGCGCCGCTGTCACCATCGGCGTCGCCTTCATCGGTATCAACCTGGTGCTCGGGCTGATGCTCACCTCGATCGGCGACGTGGCCAAGGCCATCGTCACCAACACCGGTATTCAGCGTGACATCGTTGACGTCGGCTGGCCCTCTGCCGCGGCCATCGCCTTCGGTTCTTCCGTCGGTCTCTGGGTTATCCCGATCGGTATTGCCGTCAACGTGGCGCTCCTGCTCCTGCGCCTCACGCGGACACTCAATGTCGACGTGTGGAATTTCTGGCATTTCGCCTTCGTCGGCTCGCTGGCCACGGCTGCCACCAACAGCCTTGCCTATGGCCTGATCGTCGCGGCTCTGGTGGCGGCCCTGGCTCTCCTGTTCGCCGATTGGTCAGCGCGTGCCGTGCAGCAGTTCTACGGCATTCCGGGCGTATCGGTGCCGCATCTGGCATCCGCCCAGATCCTGCCGATCGCGATCGTGCTCAACTGGGTGATGGACCGCATCCCCGGCATCAACAAGATCAACATCAGCACCGAGACGATCGAAAGGCGCTTCGGCGTGTTCGGCGAACCTGTGGTGCTCGGCCTGATCATCGGCCTCGTGCTCGGTCTGATAGCCTACTACAACGCCGGCGATTTCGGCACTGTGCTCTCGAAGGTGCTTTCCACCGGCATGACGCTTGCCGCGGTCATGCTGCTCCTGCCGCGCATGGTGAAGGTGCTGATGGAGGGCCTGCTGCCGGTGTCGGATGCCGCGCAGGAATTCGTGCGCAAGCGCACTGGCGACCGCGAACTGCTGGTCGGTCTCGACTCGGCGATCCTGATCGGGCATCCGGCCGCGATCTCGTCCTCGCTGATCCTGGTTCCGATCGCCATCATCCTGTCGGTGATCCTGCCGGGCAACCGCGTCATCCTGTTCGCCGACCTTGCCGTCATCCCGTTCATCGTGGCCATGACCGCGCCACTGCTCAAGGGTAACGTCTTCCGCATGGTGGTGGTGGGCACGATCACGCTCGCTCTCGGCTTTTACGTTGCCAATGCGCTGGCACCGCTGTTCACCAGTGCCGCCGTCGCGTCCGGCTTCAAGATGCCTGAGCATGCAGTGCAGATCACTTCGGTGGTGGACGGCTTCCTGTGGATTCCCTACGTGATCATCGAGGCGATCCAGGGCCTTGGCGTTGCCGGCCTTGCCGTGCTGGCGCTGGTGATTGCAGGTGCCTTCGTGCTCTACCGCCGCAACACGCTGGGCTGGGAACGGGCGGCCGGCGCCGAGGACGAAGCGGCCTGATGCCGCATAGGACGGGTCTCCGTCCGCCGGAGGCGGGTTGCACCCGCCTGAAATGAAACATGGGGCCGGCGGCGCGAGATCGTCGCCGGCCCCAAACTTGGAGAAGAAAAGCATGGCGCAAGCCTTGATCGACCATATCGACCCCGAAGCGATCCTGCTTGGCGTTAGTGCCGACAGCAATGAGGCCGTGATCCGTCAACTGGCATCGCGGCTGGAAGCACTGGGTTATGTCAAGCCAAGCTATGCGGATGCGGTGGTGAAGCGCGAGCAGACCATGCCGACAGGCTTGCCGCTCGGGCTCGCCGAAAATGTCGCTGTGCCCCACACGGATCCCGTCCATGTCAACAAGGCCGGCGTTGGGCTGGCAGTGCTGTCGAAGCCGGTCGACTTCGCCAATATGGAAGAACCGGACGAGGCGGTGTCTGTCGGCATCGTCTTCCTGCTTGCCATCAACGACAAGGACAAGCAGATAGAGATGCTGCAGGAGATCATGGGCACGATCCAGAGCCCCGAAGCGCTGGCAAGCCTGAAACAGGCCATGAGCGTGGACGACGTCAGAGCAGTACTGAGCCAGCGGTAAGGGACATCCAATATGGCCAAGCAGAAGACCATTCTTTTCGCCTGCGGCACTGGTGTCGCTACGTCCACGGCGGTCAACGCCACGGTGACGGAAGCCATGAAGGCGCGCGGGCTGACTTTCAACGCGATGCAATGCAAGGCGACCGAGGTGGCCAGTCTGGCGGATGGCGTCGACCTGATCGTCTCGACCACACCGATCTCGGCTTCGGTGACTGTGCCCATCGTCAAGGGGCTGGCCTTCCTCACCGGTATCGGCAAGGACAAGGCGCTGGATGATATCGAGGCCGAATTGAGGAAGTAGCATCGGTCGCTGCAACCCTGCGACCGTTTCGACCCCCAGAATGAAAAAGGGCGCCAATCGGCGCCCTTTCTTGATTCACGTGCTTGTCAACGCACCAGGATGTTGCGGAACTGCCAGGGATCCTTCTCGTCGATGTCTTCCTTGAACAGGCCGGGCCGGCCGTCCAGCGGCGTCCAGTCGGTGTAGTATCCCTTGACCGGGCCGAGATAGGGCTTCTGCACTTCCAGGCAGCGGGCGAAGTCCATCTCGTCGGTCTCGACGATGCCGGCTTCCGGGTTTTCGAGTGCCCAGACCATGCCGGCAAGCACTGCTGACGACACCTGCAGGCCGGTGGCGTTCTGATGCGGCGCAAGCTTGCGGGCTTCCTCCAGCGTCAGCTGCGAACCATACCAATAGGCATTCTTCTTGTGGCCGTAGAGCAGGACGCCGAGTTCATCGGAACCATCGACCAGCTCGTTTTCCTCGAGCACGTGGTGCACCGGCTGCGCCTTGCCGGCTGCGCCGAACATCTCGTGCAGCGACAGCACCGCGTCGTTGCTCGGATGGTAGGCATAGTGGCAGGTCGGGCGATAGGTCACCTCGCCATGCTTGTCGCGCACGGTGAAGAAGTCGGAGATCGAGATCGCCTCGTTGTGGGTGACCAGGAAGCCGTATTGCGGACCGGGGGTCGGCACCCAGGTGCGCACACGCGTGTTGGCCCCCGGCTGCTCCAGGTAGATCGCCGCCTTCGAGCCCTTCTTGTGTTTCTTGGCGTTCTTGGGCATCCACTTCTCGTGAGTGCCCCAGCCGAGCTCGGCCGGCTGCAGACCTTCCGAAATGAAACCTTCGACCGACCAGGTGTTCCAGAACACGTTCAGCGGCTTCGGCTTCTTGCTGCGCTGGGTGTCGCGCTCGGCGATATGCACGCCCTTGACGCCTACCTTCTTCATCAGCTTGGCCCAGCCTTCGCGGTCATGCTGCGCGGGCGTCTCGACCTCAAGACCGAGTTCCCTGGCGAGCTCGATCAGCGCCTGCTTGACGAACCAGGACACCATGCCGGGATTGGCGCCGCAAGTGGAGACGGCCGTCGGGCCGGCCGGATGCTTGCGCTTTTCGGCCAGGAGGCCTTCGCGAAGCGCATAGTTGGTGCGCGAGGCGTTGCTGGCTTCGGTGTCGAAATAGAAGCCGAGCCAGGGTTCGACGACCGTATCGACGTAAAGCGCACCGAGCTTGCGGGTGAGCCGCATGAGGTCGACCGAGCCGGTGTCGACCGACAGGTTGACGCAGAAGCCCTGGCCGCCGCCGTTGGTCAGCAACGGGGTCAGCACTTCCTTGTAATTGTCCTTGGTGATGGCCTGCTTGATGAAGGTGATGCCGCGTTCATCCGCCAGTTTGCGGTTCTCCTCGCTGGGATCGATGATCACCATGCGGGACTTGTCGAATTTGAAATGGCGCTCGATGAGCGGAAGCGAGCCACGGCCGATCGAACCGAAACCAATCATCACGATCGGGCCGGTGATCTCACCATAGACGGGCCATTTTTCATTCGCCATTTTTTGCGGCACTCCTTCTTTGTCGTAAGACCTCACAGAAAAGCCGGGCGCGGATGCGCCCGGCTGCAACTGCTAAACCATACATGCTTGTCACAATAAAGCGAATCCGGCCGCTGGCGTTAACGGCGGAGCCGCCGGCCGTCAGCTTGTCGTCATTCCCTCAAGATACGCGACCAGCCGGTCACGATCGGCAATCAGGCCCTTGTAGTCGAGTTGTGCCTCATCGAGTTCGCCGAGCTGCGTCGCGAAACCGGCGGCGACACGGGCGCGGTCGGGATGACGGATCAGCATCGCCAGCGGGTCGAGATAGATGCGGATGGTGAAGAGAATGTCGCGCGACACAGGCAGCTTGCGCAGGGTCTGCCGTTCGACGCGGATGAAGGCGTGCGCGTTGATGTCTCCATCCGGGAAGGTCGATTGCCGCTCGGCGGAGCGGGCGATGCGCTGGCGATCCGAAAGCGGATGATAAAGCGCGTCATTGGCCTGGATAGACCAGTTGAAGCGCTCAACAGCCTGGCCCTGAAGGTTGTCGAACATGCGGCTGATGATGTCGGCCGGGCGCGTGCCGGTGCCGAACCCCGGGACGGGATCGTGGATATGGTGCAGCGGCTTGCCGAATTTTTCCGTCAGCGACCAGGACGACGGGAAGCACAGGGAGCCTGCGGCGAGGCGCCAGCCATCGTCGCCGCGGCGCATCAGGATGAGATCATCCTGCGTCATCAACGAAGCCGCCACCAGCGGTGAATCGGCCAGCGCGCCGGGTTCCGGGGCGCCCAGTGCCCGTGCTTCGGCCAGCGCCTGCGCATGGTATTGGTGCATGCTCGTTTCAATGAGCTCGAGCACCTCGCGCTGTGCGTCGCGCGTATCGGCTTGTTCGACAAAAACCTTGTCCGGCAGCTCGGCATAGAGGCGATGCTTCTCGGCCAGCTGGGCACCAAAATAGCCGTCGACCTCCAGCCAGCGCTCGAGTTCCAAAGGTTTCAGACCGATGGCAAAGGCTTTCGATGAGCCGTCATAGGGCGTGTGCGGGGGCAGGGGACGCTGCAGGGTCATCAGTCTTTCAGCGCCTCCAGCCCGGCAGCGGTGCTGGTCGCGGCAAAGTCGATCACCTCGTAGTCGGCGACCTCGGCCCTGGTGAAAGGATCTTCGGCCAGCCGTGCATCGAGCGCTTCGCGCGTGCCGCGGGCGAGGATGACGCCGCCGGTCCGCGGCCGCTTGGCGCCGGATGCGATGAAGACGCCGTCGGCGTAACCGGCCTTGACCCATTCCATATGCGCGTCGCGCAGCCGGTCGATCTCGGCAAGCGGCGCCGTATAGGTGAGGTTGACGACAAACATGGCTTCTCCAGTCAATAAGCGAAGTGGGTGAATTCAGGCCAACGCGGATGGTTTCGCCGTACCGTCTGCGCCCAGCTGATCCGGGATGTGTTCATTTCGCAAGGTCGAGTGCTTTCTCAAGTACGGGATCGCGGCCGGCCGCGTAGTCTGCGAATGTCGGGTCGACCAGGACATCGGGCTTCAGTGAAATGCTGCGCGGGCCAAACGCCACCGTTGGCCAATAGCATTCGGCCGGATCGAGGCAGCCATTTTCGTAGTCTTCGAAAGTGTCGCTGTAGTGGACTTCGATACCGGAGTTCGGAAGCTTGATGTCATCGCCTTCAGCCCAGAAGCGGCCATCGTCGCCCATCGGTTCGCCGACGAGGATGACGTTGTCCTGAGACGCACCCTTCAACATCGCGGCCGTGACGAGCGCTGCCGAAAATGTCGCGCGACCAACCAGCACCATGATCTGACCGCCGCGCGGCATGAGCTTGGGTAACGCCTGAGAAAAGAGGATGGTGTTGAAGAAGTCTCCGCCATTGTTGAAGCGCAGGTCAACGATGACGGTATGCGGTCGCTTTGCCACGACCGATCTGGCGAGGATGTCCCCCAACTTCAGTTGAAGAGGCGTTTTCCCCAGGCTGTTGATCGAATTGCTCCGGATGTAGAGCACGTGCTGATCTTGGTCGAGCCAACGCTGTTCGACGTCGGTGCGGGCGGCGTATGCCGGTGAATGTGTTGCTGCGGTGTCCAGAACATGCGGCCAGCGTTTCGGACTATCCTGCGCATCCGGTACCAGTATCGAATAGACACGTTTGGTCGGTTGTTGCTCGTCGCCAGGAGCGCGACTTGGAGCCGGTGCGAGCGTCCTCTCGCTGATCTCGCCGTCTTTTGAAACTGTCAGCGTCACCTCGTCGTCAGGGCTGACCCCTATTGCTTTCAGCACGTCCGGGCTGGTGAGGAAGGCGGCACTCAGATAGCGCACCCGCATGCCGGTACCAGAAATGAAGGGCGTGACACGCATCAGCGCCTCTTCGCTGGACAAGGTGCCGAACTTCTCTATCCGGGCCCCGAGCAGATCCTTGTGGGCTTCGTCAGTGCTGACGACATAGAGGCCATCGGCAAACCACCATGCGCGGACGGGAAGCGGGCGCAATTCCGTGCCGATCGCCGCCGTGGTGTGGCCATTGCGGGATGTTGCGGCCGCCTTTTGCACCGCAAGGGCAAAATCCGCAGCAGACATGGAGCCGGCATCGGCGAAAGCCGCGTCGACCACGCGGTCGAAATCGCGTCTCTTGGCGTCGTTGAAGCTTTTGTCGCGCGGCAACCACGCGTCGCGCAGCACGACAAGATCCTCGCGCATCTGGTCGGGTGTCAATCCGACGTCCGGCTGTGCTCCCGCCGGCGAGGGTAAGCCGAGTGCCAGTGCCGTGGAAATCAGGATGGCCAGCGCACAGGCTCGTGATGGGCCCGACGGCCATATCGGCATTGGTATTCCTCTCGTTGGCGTGGAGGCTATCGACGCAGTTTTGCCGCGATCAGTCCGCGCAGCGAGTTCCCAACGTAAAGCCGCTTTGCAGCGACAAGATCGTGCAAGGTTAGAACCGCTTCATGCGCCCTGCCTTGGTCCAGCAATTCGCCGCGCAATATGCCTGGCAGCAGACCACAGGCAACCGCAGGCGTGAGCAGTGGGCTGTCATCGTCGGAATCGATGAAAAGATTGGTGATGGTGCCTTCGCAGATTTCACCGCGTTCATTGGCCAGCAACACCTCGTCGACGTCCGCCGCGGCATATTCTGTACGCGCCTGCTGGTAGATGTCGCGACGGCTGGTCTTGTGGCGCAGCAGTGTGTCCTGGGAGGAGAGTTGCGCCTGCGCCAGTTGCAAGGTCCAGACGGTGCCGACAGACAAGAACTGGAACGGCTGCGCTGTTGCTTCCACACTGCCGCTTGCGGCGAGGGTAAGGCGCACGCGTTGCGCCGCCGACGCGTCTTTGACAGCACTCAGCAATGCGGTGTTTGCGGCGTTGGCGTCGTGGCGGAAACCGAGGGCTTCTGCCGAGGCTCCCAGTCGGGCAAGATGGCGGTCGAGACGCAGGAAGCCGGTTCCAGGCTCCCAGCGCAGTGTCTCGATCAGCGAGATGCCGGGAGCGTTCCCGTCGCGAAGCGGGCTTTCAGCAGGCACTCTTCATACTCCTCCTCCGCCGTGGAATCGAACACAACGCCGCCACCGACATTGTAGACGGCCTCGCCATTGGCAAAGAGCGAGATGGTCCGGATGGCGACCGAAAACCGCATCGTCCCGTTTGGCGCTATCCAGCCGATGGCGCCGCAATAGGCGTCGCGTGGGGTCTGTTCCAGTTCGCACAGGATTTCCATGGCGCGGATCTTTGGCGCTCCGGTGATCGAGCCGCAGGGAAAGAGGGCGGCAAAAATGTCCCGGATGGTAAGATCGGGCAGCAGCCGGGCCCGCACCGTCGAGACCAATTGATGCACGGTCGGATAGCTCTCGATGCGGAACAGGTCCGGCACATCGAGCGTGCCGACTTCGGAAATCAACGAGATATCGTTGCGCAACAGGTCGACGATCATGCGGTTTTCCGCCTGGTTCTTCTCGTCGTTGCGCAGGAATTCCTTGAGGGCGGCATCCTCCTCCGGCGTGTTGCCGCGCGGCGCTGTGCCCTTCATCGGATGCGTCTCGATCCAGCCGTCGCCGTCCACCTGGAAGAACAGTTCCGGCGAGCGCGACAGCACCGTCGGACCCGCCAGGGAAACGAGCGCGCCATATTTCACCGGCTGGCGCGCAATCAGCGCGTTGAAGGCGTCGAGCGGATCCCCCGACCATTGCGCCTTGACGGGAAAGGTGAGGTTGCCCTGGTAACAATCGCCCTTGCGCAGATGCAGATGCAGCCGTGCAAAGCGCTTTTCATAGTCTTCATAAGACCATTGCGCCCTGGCGTCGAAGATCGGGCCGTTGGTGGCGGGCTCGACCGACGGCTGGATGCGATCGGACGGTCCGTCGAAGACGCCGAGTGCGACCAGCGGTGCACGTCGGCCCTCGGGCAGCAGCGGCTTCAACTTGGACTCGAGCAGATAACCGGCCTCATAGGAAAAATAGCCGGCCAGCCATTTGCCGTGGCGGCGTGCGGTCTCTGCCTGTTCCAGCGCATGTTCGAAATCCTGCGGGCTATCGGCAACGATCAGTGCCGAAGGCTCTTCGAACAGCACGTCGCGACCAGCCGGGTCGTCGCGGAAAAGTGCGAAAGGGGCTGCCGTCAATTTACCGTGTACCCCCAACCCTGTCACGCTCCGCCATCTTGCGCCTGATCCCGAAAATCGCTTCCGACTTTCAGGTTCGTGCATGAAGCCGAACGCGGGCGCCTTCGAGCAATTCCAGAAAAAGTGTTTAGCGGGTTTTCGTCCGGAATTGCGTAAAAACAAAGAGTTGGAGCATTCCCGCTTTTGGGAGAAAAGCGGAAATGCGTTAGTCCAGTGCTTCCAATTCGTCGATCAGGTTGGAGATGACGCCGAGCCCGATCTGCCAGAACGCCGGGTCGCTGGCATCCAGGCCGAACGGCTTCAGAAGCTCGGAATGGTGCTTGGTGCCGCCGGCGCGCAGCATGTCGAAATACTTCTCCTGGAAGCCGCGTTCGGCGTTCTGGTAGACCGCATAGAGCGAGTTCACCAGGCAGTCGCCGAAGGCGTAGGCGTAGACGTAGAACGGCGAATGAATGAAGTGCGGGATATAGGTCCAGAAGGTCTCGTAGCCCTCGCGCAGCTTGATCGCCGGCCCCAGGCTCTCGGCCTGCACTTCCAGCCAGAACTTGCCGAGCTGGTCGGAGGTCAGTTCGCCGTTCTTGCGCTCGGTGTGCACCTTGCGCTCGAATTCGTAGAAGGCGATCTGGCGCACGACCGTGTTGATCATGTCCTCCACCTTCTGGGCAAGCATGGCTTTGCGCTCGCGCCGGTCCTCGGTCTTGTCGAGCAAGGAACGGAAGGTCAGCATTTCGCCAAACACCGAGGCGGTTTCCGCCAGGGTGAGCGGTGTGGAGGCCATCAAGGCACCCTGACCGCCGGCCAGAACCTGATGCACGCCATGGCCGAGTTCGTGCGCGAGCGTCATCACGTCGCGCGGCTTGCCCATGTAGTTCAGCAGCACATAAGGATGCGCGGACGGCACCGTGGGATGCGCGAAGGCGCCGGGCGATTTGCCGGGCCGTACCGGCGCGTCGATCCAGTTGCGGTCGAAAAAGTGGCGCGCAATGTCCGCCATCTCCGGGGAGAAGCGGTGATAGGCTGACAGAACGGTGTTCCTGGCTTCGTCCCACGGTATGGTCGCTTGAGGCGTTTCGGGCAACGGCGCGTTGCGGTCCCAGTGGTTCATCTCGTCCATGCCGAGCCAGCGCGCCTTCATGCGATAATAGCGGTGCGAAAGGCGCGGATACGCATCGCGAACGGCGCTCGCCAGCGCATCCACGACGCTGCGCTCGACGCGGTTGGCGAGATGCCGCGAGTCCGCGATATCCTCGAAACCACGCCAGCGGTCGGAAATCTCCTTGTCCTTGGCCAGGGTGTTGGTGATCAGCGTGAACGTGCGCAGGTTCTTGGCGAAGGTGGCAGCCAGTGCTTCCGAAGCCTGACGGCGGACCGCGCCATCCGCATCCTGCAGCCTGTTCAGCGTCGGTTCCAGAGTGAGCTTTTCGCCATCAATGTCGAAACGCAGTTCCGTCATCGTCTCGTCGAACAGGCGGTTCCAGGCCCCGCGGCCGGTGACCGACTTTTCGTGGAACAACTGCTCGATGCGGTCTTCCAGCTGGAAGGGTTTGTCCTTCCTCAGATCCAGGACCCAGGGCCGGTAGTGGCCGAAAGCCGGGTCGGCATCGAGCGCCTGTTCGATCGCCCGGTCCTCGACGAGGTTCAATTCCAGGCCGAAGAACAGCAGATGCGAAGATGCGTCCGTCATCTTTTCCTGCACGTCGCCGTAAAGCTTCGCACGCTGCGGGTCGGAGGTGTCGCCAGCATAGACAAGGCCGGCATAGGAGACGATCTTGCCGACAAGCTCCTCCAGAGCCTCATAAGCCTTCAGCGCCTCGCCGAGCTTGCCCTCGGCGCCGCGTGCCGCCTCCGCTGCCAGCGTGCCCTTCCAGCGGCTCTCAAAGGCGATCGCATCGGCACCGGCCTTGTCGATGTCGCGCCGCAGTTCCGGGGCATCCATGCCGGGATAGAGGTCGGCAAGATTCCACTCAGGCAGGTTGCCGAGCTCCAGAGCCTTGCGACCGGACTGGGCCGGTGCATGCAGCCGGCCGAAAAAAGTATGCATTTCAATACCTTCCGGAAATGTCGCGCGAAGCCGATCAATTTCTAAGCAATTCGTTCACCGGCTTTTTTGAAAGCTTATTTAGAACCCTGTGCCAAGATGATCCATAGGATAAGGCGCGGAGCAGGGGCGAATTCGCAACACTCATGACAGGTTCGATCCTCATCGTCGATGACGACCCGGTTCAGCGCAGGCTTGTGGAGGCTGCGGTCGGTCGTTTCGGCCATTCAGCACTCACTGCTGAAAACGGCGAAGCCGGCCTTGCCGTCATGGACGGGCCCGATGCACGCGAGGTTTCTGTCGTGGTGCTCGACCTTGCCATGCCCGGCATGGACGGCATTGCGGTCCTGCAGGCCATGCGCGACCGCGACATCCATATCCCTGTCATCGTGCAGACCGCGCAAGGCGGCATCGAGACCGTGGTGAACGCAATGCGTCATGGCGCCTTCGATTTTGTCGTCAAGCCGGCCTCGCCGGAGCGCCTGAACGCGGCGATCACCAGTGCGCTCAAGGTGGAGGAGGTCGAGGTCGCGGTGAAGCGATCGTCGCGCCGTCTTGGCCAGACGCTCACTTTCAAGGACCTCGCCACGCGCAGCTCGTCGATGGAGCGAGTGATCCGGCTTGGCCAGAAAGCGGCGGGGTCGTCGATCCCGATCCTGATCGAAGGCGAGTCCGGCGTCGGCAAGGAAATGGTGGCCCGAGCCATCCAGGGCAGCAGCGATCGCAAGTCAAAACCGTTCGTCACCGTCAATTGCGGTGCCATTCCCGACAATCTCGTCGAATCAATCCTGTTCGGTCATGAGAAAGGCTCTTTCACGGGCGCCACCGAAAAGCACACCGGCAAGTTCGTCGAGGCGCATACCGGGACGCTGTTCCTGGACGAAATCGGTGACCTGCCCCTCGATGTACAGGTGAAGCTCCTGCGTGCGGTGCAGGAAGGCGAAGTCGACCCGGTCGGCGCCCGCGCTACCGTCAAGGTCGATATCCGCCTTATCTCGGCTACTCATCGCGATCTGCTGCAGCAGGTGAAGGACAGCCGTTTCCGCGAGGATTTGTTCTATCGGCTCAACGTCTTCCCGATCCTGGTGCCGCCTTTGCGTCGTCGCAAGGAAGACATCCCCTTTCTTGCCCGGCATTTCATGGACAAGGTGTCGCCCGTCGCTCCGCGCCGTCGCCTCACCCTATCGGACGCCGCCCTTGCCATGCTCCAGGCCTATGATTGGCCGGGCAATATCCGCCAGCTGGAAAATGCCATCTATCGGGCATCCGTGCTCGTTGAGGGCGAGGTGCTGACCCCGGAGGAGTTTCCGCAGATCCGTGCCCAGGTGGAAGGCACGGTGGTGCTCGAAGCCGCGGCGCCGTCGGTTGTGCCCGATCTGCCCGATGAGATCGAACCAGCACTGCCTCGTGAGCGACCCATTGCCGGGGAGGTCGTCAGCGATCGTATGCCGAGGGTTGAACCAAGGTTCGGCACGCTGACCGCGCTGGACGAGCGCGGCAATGTCCGTTCGCTTGCCGCGGTCGAACTGGAGATGATCCGGCTCGCCATCGATCACTACAATGGCCAGATGAGCGAGGTGGCCAGACGGCTTGGCATTGGCCGCTCTACACTGTACAGAAAACTCAAGGAGTACGGCATTGACCCGGAAACCGGGCGCGCGGAAAAAATGGCTTCCTGAATCCCGCGCAAGCTTCGGGTGAGTTTCCTGGTTTAAACCAGTGGTTTACCACGAGTTGAGGCGCAGCATTTTGGGCGGGATATCGCCATGGTGTTACCGCATTTCAGCTTCAATAAGCGTCGATTAACCATTAGGATCGATTATCGGGTGTGAATCCAACCGCATCCGTTTGATCAAATCCGGGGACAAACGGCAGTCTGCAAGGCCATTTGATTTGAGCAGAATCGAACGACACCAGAACAGGCGTCCATCCTCGTTGAGCGTCTGGCAGAAGTGGCTGACCGGCGCGGTTATGGCTGCGGGGCTGCTGGCCGTCTCGGCAGGAACCGCCAGCGCCGAGGTTCGCGCGCTGAAGCTGCGCAACCTGCACACCGGCGAGGTTGACGAGATCGTCTTCAAGCGGAACGGCCGCTACGACCAGGCTGGCCTCAAGAAACTGAATTTCTTCCTGCGCGACTGGCGTCGCAACGAGCCGACGAAGATGGATCCGCGCCTGATGGATCTGGTGTGGGAAGCCTATCGGCAGAGCGGTTCGCGTGGCTACATCCAGGTGATCTGCGGCTATCGCGCGCCCTCCACCAATGCCATGCTGAAATCGCGCAGCCGCCGCAGCGGCGTTGCCGAGAAAAGCCAGCATATCCTCGGCAAGGCGATGGATTTCTACATCGAAGGCGTGCCGCTGAAGAAGCTGCGCGACATCGGCCTCAAGATGCAGGGCGGCGGCGTCGGCTATTATCCGACTTCCGGCTCGCCTTTCGTGCATATGGACGTCGGCAATGTGCGCCACTGGCCGGGTATCAGCCGCCAGGAACTGGCGCGCCTGTTCCCGAACGGCAAGACGCTGCACGTGCCGAGCGACGGCCGGCCGTTGCCTGGTTATGAGCAGGCGATGGCTTCCTACAAGGCGCGCAAATCCAATGGTACGCCCAACATCGAACTCGCCAGCGCTGGCGGCTCGACCCACAAGTCGGGCGGGTTCCTTGCCGCTTTCTTTGGCGGTGGCGAGGACGAGGAAGACGATTCGGCCGATGTCGCCATGGCGCCGGCGCCCAAGCCGAAGGCCGCGATGAAGCCAGCCGCATCGGCCAAGAGCAGCCTGCCGGGCATCGCCATCGTCTCGCCCGAGAACGCACAGCGCATCGACATGCCGGCCGCTACCGAGCCGGAAGAGCCGCAGATGGCTGAAGAGCCGAAGCAGACACCGGAAACGATCCTTGCCGCATTGCCGGCGCGTTCGGTGCCAGTGCCGGGTGCCGCGCCGCGTCCGAAGGCGGATGTGGGCATTGCAGCAGCGCCGACACCTGAAACCGTTCCGTTCGGTGTCGCCGACGCTTCTGCCGTCGAGCAGGCAGAACAGCCTGTCGTCGTGGCGGCTGCCGCGCCGGTTCCACCGGAAAACGTGCCTTTCGGCATGGCTGATCCCAATGCGCCTGCACCGATTGCCGAAACCACGTCGGTTGCTGGCGTGCAGGCTGTTGCCGGCAATGTTCCGTTGCCGACACGCCGTCCCAAGACGCCTGGCGCAGCTGAGCCCAACCAGGAATCGGTGCTGCTCGCGCTGGCCGATACCGCCAAGCGTGACGGGCAACAGACGGCGACCGACGCGTTGGCCATGCTGCCAACCCAACGTCCTGACGAGGTCAAGGCGGTCCTGGAGCAAGCGTCGACCGACACTTATCAGGTTGCGGCTCTGCCGACCTCGCGTTCGGCTTTCAACGACCCCTCCGGTGTCGATGCGGCAACCCCGCGCGCTGTCGTGGCAAGCCGTCCGGCCGGATCCGACCCGGCTGCGGCGATGGGCGGCAATGTGAAGACGACACGCAAGGCAGCGCGTGCCAATGCGCAGGACGCCAAGCCCGATCACAAGTCGGTGGTTGTTCCGGCGGCGCCAAAAGTGGCGCGCTGGGCCCTCCAGGGCAATGAGCAGATCGCCAAGGTGACCGATTCCACCACGGCGCCGCGCATGGCTTACAACGTGGTTCGCACGGCGCCGAGCGAGGTCTATACGGCCGGCTTCCAGACCGCCAACGAAATGGCGGATTCGAACCGCTTCACCGGGACCGCGGTGAAGTTCATGTCGGTCGCACGCTTCCCGACCAAATAGATCGTAGGGTTCTGAAATGCGAAAACCGCGCCATATGGCGCGGTTTTCGTTTTTAGCATGCTGCAGACGGGCTGGCTCTACAGCAATTCCAGGAAAAGCGTGCAACGGTTTTCCTGGAATTGCGTAATAACAAAGAGTTAGGATTTGCGCAGCTTGCTGGCTTCGCGTGCCAGAGCCTCGATACCAGCCCAATCCCCGGCCTTGACCATCTCGTCGGGTGCAACCCAGGAGCCGCCGACGCAGATCACGTTGGGAAGGCTGAGATAATCGGTTGCGTTCTTGGCGCCGATGCCGCCGGTGGGGCAGAATTTCACATCGGCAATCGGCGAGGCCAATGCCTTTAGAAAGGCTGCCCCACCTGCCTGCTCTGCAGGGAAGAACTTCAGGAAGTCGAGCCCGGCCTCCCGCGCGGCCATGATTTCGCCGGGCGTGATCGCCCCCGGCAGCAGCGGCACCGGGCTGTCAGCGGCGGCGGACAGCAACTGGCTTGTGATGCCGGGGCTGACGATGAATTGCGAGCCGGCCTTGGATGCCTCCTCGAACTGCCGCGCATTCAAGATGGTGCCGGCACCGACGATCGCTTCTTCGACCTCTGCCGCCGCGCGATGGATTGCCTCAAGCGCGGCGTCGGTGCGCAGGGTGATTTCGATCGCCCTGAGACCGCCGCGCGCCAGCGCGCGTGCCAACGGCACCGCGTCCCTGGCGTCGGCAATCTTGATTACGGGGATGACTGGCTGGCCATCGAGCAGCGAAAGAAGTTTCTGGGTTTTGCTGGTCATGACGTCGCGCTTCCTTGCTGTTTTCAATCGATTTAACAGACGGTGTTTTTTGAGTCTACGGTGTCATGATGACACTGTGTTGGAGCGGTTGGCATCAGCAGGTCAGGCTCGGTGCGACCTGAAAATCGTGCTGACAAGTCGCGCAAGCCAGTTCCAGAAGGAGGACCGGCCCTTGGCTGCCCGCAATGCATGGCCGATTGCTGCCTGGGTAGCCCGACCGGCAATGCCGTCGGCGGCGAGACCATGTTCTTGCTGAAATCTGCGCACAGCGCTGGCCGTGCCGGGACCATAGATGCCATCCGTGTCGACGACGTAGTCCAGGGCAACCAGAGCTTCCTGCAATTCGGTGACCAGTTCACCCCGTGAGCCGATCTTCATCAGCCGGTCGCCAGGCGCGGGTCCCTCCACCTGCTGCCTGTAGGCTTCCGCCAGTTTCAGGTGGTAGCCGTTCTTGGCGAAGCCGGGGCCGTTGTAGCCATGGCCAACGGCTTCCCAATCATGGGCGTTGAGTGCCGTGGCAAGTCCCGATCTGTCGATATAGCGCGCCATCAGCCGGGCCTGGCCGGCGGCTCCGGAGCGTGCTTCTTCGACGAGGCCGTCGACCGTATCGAAGCCCAGCCATTGCCAGTGCGCACCCATGACCTGGCCCAACCCCCAGGAAGTTGATTCGTAGGCCGCCTGCCGGTCGATCTCCGCTGCCCGTTCGATGAGCTGCCAGCGCGCAGCCTGGCTGCGCGGATTGGCTATCTCGCCTGCAACGGGAGAGGCAAGACCCGCGGCTCGCGCCGTTTCCCGTCTGTCCTCAGCAAGCCGGCGATCGAAATAATGTCCCTCAAAACGGATCAAAGGTTCGTTGCGTCCGTCGATCCTGGCAAAAACCTGGCCGGCACTTTCAATCTCGGCAATGGCAAGCAGCGCCTTGGGCTCCAGCCCGAACTCCCGCGCTGCCTTTTCAATTTCGTCCGCTGTATGCTTGCTGAACATGCGACCCTCACTCCCCGAGACGGGAGCCATTCAAACGACCCTAGCGGCCGCGGATGAACATTTGCGTAATCGGACCATCGCTTGGAGCAGGTGATGCGCCTGTAATCCTTGACCTTTCCGGCCTACATTGAAAATCATCGGGCAAGGCGGTACGGCAACGGACATGAACCTGTCCGTTTCTCCTTTCCGCGTCGCAGCGCTTTATCGTTTTGTACGTCTCGATGGCTACGAGGCGCTGCGTCAGCCGCTGGCCGCTTTCTGTTGCGGACGTGACATCAAGGGCACGCTGCTTCTGGCACGCGAAGGCATCAATGGCACCGTCGCCGGCAGCGAAGAAGCCATTGCGGAACTCATCACGCATCTGGAGGCGATGCCTGAATTCGCCGGCCTGGAGGTCAAATATTCCGCAGCCGCCGAAATGCCGTTCCATCGCATGAAGGTGCGGCTGAAGCGAGAAATCGTCACCATGGGCGTGGAGGACATCGATCCGCTTCGCGCCGCTGGCAGCTATGTCGACGCGGCCGACTGGAACGCCTTGATCTCCGATCCTGATACAGTCGTCATCGACACGCGCAACGACTACGAGGTGACACTGGGCACATTCAAGAACGCCATCGACCCTCACACCAAGAGTTTTCGCGAGTTTCCGCAATGGGCGCGCGAACACAGTGCGGAACTCGAAGGCAAGAAGATCGCCATGTTCTGCACTGGCGGCATACGCTGCGAGAAGGCGACGGCCTATGTTAAGTCGCTCGGCTTTGACGATGTGTTCCATCTCAAGGGCGGCATCCTGAAGTATCTGGAGGATGTGCCGCAGGAAGAGAGCCTCTGGAAGGGCGAGTGTTTCGTCTTCGACGAACGTGTCTCGGTCTCGCATGGGCTCGAAGAAGGGGAGGCGGAGTTGTGCCGGGCTTGCCGGCATCCACTGACCCCTGAGGAGCGGATATCGCAGCAGTATCAGCCAGGTGTCTCCTGCCCGCATTGCTATGAAGCGCGCAGCGATGAGGATCGCGCCCGCTATGCCGAACGTCATCGCCAGGTGGAACTGGCGGACCAGCGCGGCGAGCGCCGGCACATCGGCAGCTAGAAGGGCTTTTATCGCCTGCCTGGCGGGGTCGGGTTTTAGAACGTCATTGTAATGTTGCCTTTGCGCGCCTACCTCTGCGGGGATCAACCGCCGAGCCTAGAGCGCTTCCGTTTTTTCACGGGAACGCGGAAACGCTCTAACTTTTGTTTTTACGCAATTCCAACCAACGCTTTTGTTGGAATTGCTCTAGCTGGAGCCATTGATGTTCGACCCCAAGAAACTGCTCGACGATCTCCTGAGTTCACAGGTTCCTGGAACTACCGGAACGGTGCGCGACAAGGCGGGCCAGGCCGTGCAGATGGCCAAGGACAATCCGCTTGCCGCTGGTGCGCTTGCCGCCGTGCTGCTCGGCACCGGCGCCGGGCGTCAGGTTACCGGTACCGCAGTGAAGCTCGGCGGTCTCGCTGCCATTGGCGGTCTCGCCTACAAGGCCTACCAGAACTACAAGGCCGGCCAGCAGCCGGCCGAAGCCGCGAAGCAGCCGGAACTGCTGCCGCCGCCGGCCGGTGACAGCTTCGATCCGGCGCAGGCGCCGCAAGGCGAGGGTGAGTTCGCGCTCACCATCGTGCGCGCCATGATCGCCGCCGCCAAGGCCGACGGACGCATCGATGAGGAAGAGCGCGGCAAGATCATCAACAAGGTCAGCCTTTCCGGTCTCGGCGCCGAGGCGACGGAGTTCTTGAAGGAAGCCTTGGCCGCGCCAGCCGACGTTGATGCACTCGCCTCGGCTGCCAGGAACGAGGCGCAGAAGATCGAGCTTTACACGGCCTCGCGCCTGGCCATCGAGCCGGACACGCGTGCCGAGCGTGGCTATCTCGACATGCTGGCTGGACGGCTCGGCCTGGACGACAAGCTGGTCGACCATATCGAGGCGACTGTTTCGGCAGCGAAGGAACCCGTGCCGGCATCCGGCGCCAATACCAAGTGGTAGGCGTTGCCACGACCGGGACGGCGTTGCTGCTAACCTTTCGTTAACCAGTCAGGCGCATCATTTTAACTAGTCGGATCGGCTTTCCTCCTCCCAAGCTGGTTCAGATCGGGGCGGTCGCCAATGACCGCCCTTTTTTGTTGCTCCCCAATTATTCCGGCTCTGCTGGCGCTTGTCATCGAAGGCGTCGTTTGCCATGCCTCTTTCTTTCCAGGAGGTCGACATGGCAATCAGAGGCACTGCAATCGTCACGGGCGCTGGCACCGGCATCGGCAGGAGCGTGGCAACAGCGCTGCTGAAGGAGGGCTGGAACACGGTGTTCTGCGGTCGTCGCAAGGCACTGCTGGATGAGGCGATCGCGGGTGCCGGCAAAACCGAGGCTCGTGCACTGGCGGTGGCGTGCGATATCACCCAACCAGACCAGGTCGAAGCCCTGTTCGGGGAAGCCGTCGCAACCTTCGGGCGTGTTGACCTGCTCTTCAACAATGCGGGCATGGGATACAAGTCGACGCCGATCGATGAAATTCCGGTCGAGGTCTGGAATGATGTCGTGGCGGTCAATCTGACCGGCTCATTCCTGTGCGCTCGCGCGGCCTTTGCCGCCATGCGCCGGCAAGCACCGATGGGCGGCCGCATCATCAACAACGGCTCGGTTTCGGCGCAGGCGCCACGACCGGGTTCCGTGCCATACACGGCCACGAAACATGCGATCAGCGGCCTCACCAAAACACTGGCGCTCGATGGCCGCCCCTTCGACATCGCCTGTGGGCAGATCGATATCGGCAATGCACTGACCGACATGGCCGTGCCGATGACGGTAGGGGTGCCGCAAGCCAATGGTACGATTGCCGCGGAAGCGGTGATGGATGTCGAGCGCGTGGCGGAAGCGGTTGTCTATATGGCCGGCCTGCCGCTCGATGCCAACGTGCTGTTCATGACGGTGATGGCAACCAAGATGCCACTGGTGGGACGGGGTTAGGCACTCTCCGTCCTCGCTCATGAGGGTGAACGGTCAGCATTCCCCATCCTTGAGCCTGGCGGTCCCTGCCGCGCGGCGTGCGCAGTCATTGCCATAGGTCTTGCCGTCGCATCCGCAGACCGGCCGATATTCCTCCGTGCAAACCTCAGGTCTGGGCATGCAGATCCCCATGCGGTCGGCGTGGCCGCATTGGGTTTCGGCAGGAAATTCGCAGAACTGGCCGGCATCGCAGGTGAGACCCCTTATGCCGCCGCAGGCCCTGACCGGCTCGTCGGCAAGGCTGGGAAGGATGGTCGCGCCAAGCAAGGCGAAAGCCGCAAACCCGATGGCGACGATGCGTCTCATGTCGTGGCCTCCTCGGGCTTGGCGTTCGCTGCGAGGAAGCTACCGATGCGCTCCAGCGCGCGAAGAATGTTCTCTTCCGAATTGGCATAGGACAGCCGCATATAGCCTTCGCCGAGCACGCCGAAATCCGGTCCTCCGATCAACGCCACGCCGGCTTGCTCCAGCAGCGCCGTGGCCAGCTTCTTGGCCTCCCAACCGGTGCCCGAGATGTTGGGGAACGCGTAGAAGGCTCCTTTTGGCGCGATACACGAAATACCCGGCAGCGTGTTCAGGCCTTCGACCACCAGCTTGCGACGACGGTCGAAGGCTCGCATCATGGTCGCGACCTCATCCTGAGGTCCATCTATGGCGGCGATGCCGGCATATTGGCTTGGCGCATTCACGCAGGACCAGCAGTTGACCGCAAGCTTGCGCACCTTGTCGTAGAGATGCGCACCCCGCTCCCCGTTCGGCCAGATCGACCAACCCATACGCCAGCCTGTCATGGCCCAGGTCTTCGACCAGCCGTTGAGCACGATCAGCCTGTCGCGGATTGCCGGAAACTGGAGCAGGGACGTGTGTGCCTCGCCGTCATAGGTCATCACGTCATAGATCTCGTCGGAGAGGATGGCGACGTGCGGATGCTTCTCCAGTCCCTTCACCAGTTTCTCGATCTCGGCGCGCGGGGTAACGCCGCCAGTCGGATTGGCCGGTGAATTGAGAATGAGCAGCCGGGTGGCCGGCGTGATCAACGCCAGTGTCTCCTCGGCCGAGAAAGCAAAGCCGTTTTCCTCACGGATCGGCACCGGCACGGGCCGCGCGCCGGTGAATTCGATCATCGACCGGTAGATCGGGAAACCGGGGTCCGGATAAAGAATATCCGTGCCTGGCTCTCCGAACATCAGGATGGCGGCGAACATGGTCGGCTTGCCGCCCGGCAGGATCATCACATTGTCCGGTGAAATCTCGATGCCGGTGGTCGTCAATGTGCGACGCGCGACGGCTTCACGCGTGGGCAGAAGACCGGTGGCGGGCGTGTAGCCATGATGGCCGTCGCGCAGAGCCTTGATCGCCGCCTCGACAATGTGCCCCGGCGTGCGGAAATCCGGCTGACCAATGCCGAGATTGACGATGTCGCGGCCCTGCTGGGCAAGCGCGGTGGCGCGGGCGAGCACGGCGAATGCGTTTTCCTCGCCGAGGCGGTCGAAGGCAGGGATCGTGTGGATCATTTTGTTGGTCCAACTGGCGCTAGTTGCGGGCTGATGTTTTTTGGAAGGGTGGAGAGGCCCTGTCAAATAAGGCGATTTCGAAGAATTATTGCATCGATCTTAGACCAAAGGTCGCATCTGCAGATGGTTTGTGACCACCTATAGATGCAATAATTCTTCGAAATCGCCTAATATGGAGCTGATGGTGACCGAGGACCTGAAAAACTGGCAGCCGCGTCCGCGTCCCGAACGCAAGGTGCTCGAAGGTCGCTATGTACGCCTTGAACCTCTCGATGCCGCTCGCCACGGCGACGGACTTTTCGAAGCGTCTTCCGTGAGCGACGCCGACGCCCGTTTTCGCTGGTTGTCGGAATTCGCACCTGAGAAACGAGAGGACTTTCAGCCATGGCTGGAGAAGGCGGAAGCCAGCGTGGACCCACTCTATTTTGCGGTGATCGACAGGGCGAGCGGCAGGGTCGCCGGACGTCAGACACTGATGCGTATCGAACCTGCCCATGGCGTCATCGAAATCGGCCATATCTATTGGGGGCCACTGGTCGCGCGCAAACCGGCAGCGACGGAGGCACAGTTCCTGTTCGCGCAATACGCTTTCGACGATCTGGGCTATCGGCGCTACGAATGGAAATGCAACAACAACAACGCGCCCTCAAAACGAGCGGCGGAGCGATTCGGTTTTGAGTTCGAGGGTATTTTTCGCCAGAACCTCGTCATCAAGGGTGAGAATCGCGATACAGCGTGGTATTCCATCATCGATAAGGAGTGGCCGGAGCTGAAAAAGGCGTATGAAGCCTGGCTTGATCCGAGCAATTTCGACGACCAAGGCCAGCAAAAGCGCCGTCTGGAGGATTTCCAGGCCTAAATATATTTAGGCTTCCTAATGTGTCTTTGTTAGCCGGGAAATTTTTTTCATGCTTCGGTGCATGACCCTCATCGGATACTTTAATATCCAAATGGATTGAATTAAGTTCGGCGCCCAAAGAGGGGTGACCGATGGGTCGTGAATATCAATCCCACACAGACGGTGACCACGATCACGGTGGTGCAGGACATCAGCACGAAACTTCAGACAAGAAGCGCGTGCTGATTGCTGCAATACTGACCGGTGGATTCATGGTTGCCGAAATAATCGGCGGGATGCTCACGGGTTCTTTGGCACTGCTTGCCGATGCCGGCCACATGTTCACCGACGCCATCGCGCTGGCGCTGGCGTGGTATGCCTTCCATCTCGCCGATAAGCCAGCGATAGGCCGGCACACCTATGGCTATGGCAGGGTCAAGACCCTTGTCGCCTACACCAACGGGCTGGCGATTTTTTTCGTTGCGGTGTGGATCTGCTACGAGGCCTGGCGGCGGTTCCAGGCACCTCCGCCGGTGCTGGGCGGGCCAATGCTCATGGTCGCGCTGCTCGGGCTCGTGGTGAACATCGCAGGCTTCGTCATCCTGCATGGTGGAAGCCGCGAAAGCCTCAACATGCGTGGTGCCATCATACATGTTCTGGGCGATCTTCTGGGCTCGCTGGCCGCAATCGTTGCAGCGCTGGTCATCATGGCCACCGGCTGGACGCCGATCGACCCGATCCTGTCGGTGCTGGTCGCGGTGCTGATCCTGTCAACTGGCTGGAGCCTGATGCGCGCAGCCGCGCATGTGCTTCTGGAAGGCTCGCCCGCGGGCCTCGATCGCGACATGATCACCCAGGATCTGCAGGCTTCCATCAAAGGCGTCCGTGAAATCCATCATGTCCATCTGTGGTCGATCGACGGCGCCAGCAACATGGCGACGCTGCATGCAAGCCTGATGGATGGGCTGGACGCGCATATTGCCGTGGATGCCATAAAACAGCGCCTGTTCACCCAGCATGGCATCAGCCACGCAACCGTTGAGATCGACTACGACCGCCGTGCCGAAGACGGCCGCGCGCGCGACCAGGTCCGTGGCGTCACATCGCAGCCCAGGCACCTGCATTGAAGCGTCGTCTGTGCTAACCATCCTGTCAGGAAGTGCAGGTGGTCCGGAGTGATGATGAGCCCTGAAAACAAGAGCGCCGCGATCGCTGCGCTGTCGATCATGCTGCTGTTCGGCGTGACCGCTTATTATCTGCCGACCATCATGCTGGCGATCGGCCATTTCTCGACGGTGCTGGCCGGCGCTTTCGCGGTTCTGTTCGTGGCCGCCTTCTTCCTGGTGTTCTGGCTGCGCGGGCGAAGCCGCACGCAAGGGAGGGATTGAGAATGCGCGTACTGATCACCGGCGCGGCTGGCATGATCGGTCGCAAGCTCGTTGCGCGGTTGCTCGAGGACGGAACACTGCGTGGCCGTAAGATCAGTCAACTCGACCTGCATGATATCGTAGTGCCCGAGGCGACCGGCAGCGCCGATGTCGTCATCAATAGCCATACCGGCGATCTCTCGGTTTCGGGAGCCGCCGCCACGCTGGTTGCGAAAAAGCCGGATGTTATCTTCCATCTGGCGGGAGTCGTTTCGGGCGAAGCGGAAGCCAATTTCGACCTCGGTTATCGTGTCAATCTCGACGGCACCCGCGCCTTGTTCGATGCGGTTCGCCTTGCCGCCTACAATCCGCGCCTGGTGTTCACGTCCTCGATCGCCGTATTCGGAGCGCCCTTTCCGGAAGTCATCCCGGACGATTTTCACGCGACGCCACTAACCTCCTACGGTACCCAGAAGCTGACGGGGGAAGCCCTGCTGTGCGATTATTCGCGGCGCGGTCTGTTCGATGGCGTCGCGATCCGGTTGCCGACCATCTGCGTGCGGCCCGGTAAACCGAACAAGGCCGCATCCGGTTTCTTCTCCGGTATCATCCGCGAACCGCTGAAGGGCGAAAGCGCAGTGCTGCCGGTCCCGCGTACGGTCGTGCACACCCATGCCAGCCCTCGATCGGCGGTAGGCTTCCTGATCCGTGCTGCCGAGATCGATGGTGCGGCGGTCGGGCCGCGGCGCGCGCTCAACATGCCCGGCGTCGGCGTCAGCGTCGCAGAGCAGATCGATGCTCTCGGGCGCGTTGTCGGCAGCAAGGCGGTAGCGCTGATCCGCGAGGAGCCCGACGAGACTGTCTGGGCGATCGTGAAGAACTGGCCGACCCGTTTTGAAGCGCGCCGGGCACGGGAACTCGGTTTTGTCGCCGAAACCAGTTTCGATGACATCATCCGCGCTCATATCGAGGACGAGATGAATTGATGGATCGGCGGGCCACCGTCTCCTTCTGAACGAAGAGAAGATCAGGCGCCGAGGCTGGCGGTCAACAGGATCACGCCGAACAGGAAGACCAGGGCCGCGCCGCCGATTTCGATGGCCGAATGGACGCGGTTGCCGAGGCGGCCGTCGCCTGCAAGCGCCACCGCCCAATCTTTTGCCGTGACGGCCAGCGTCGCCAGGATGGAAACGGTGATCGCCGTACCGACGGCCATCGCCAGCACCGACAGGATGCCGCCGGCCCAAAGCCCGTTGAGGAAAGCAAAGGACAGTACGATCAGGGCACCGGAGCACGGTCGGATGCCGACGGCGGCGACGGCCGTCCAGGCGGTGCGCCAGTCGAAGCGATCGCCGGAAAGCAGGGTCGGGTCCGGTGCATGCGAATGCCCGCAGGTCTTACAGACCTCGCCCGGCCCATGATGGTGATCGTGATGGTGGCCGCCATGGTCGTGGTGGTCATGCGCATGATGCTCATGGCCATGGTGATCGTGATGGTCATGATCATGCGCGGCGGGATCATGCGTGTGGGCGGCGTGAGCGTGGCTGGCGTGGCCGGCATGCGCGGCTGACAGGCTATAAGCTGGTGCTGTTCCGAACAGCCGCGTCAGCGACGGACCGAGCTTTCGCCACAGCAACCAGGCACCGAATGCGGTGACGAACGCATAGGAGGCAATCTCCAGGAACCATGCCGTGTCGGTCATGGAGACCGAGGTACCGCGCAAGACGAAATAAGCGAGCAGCATCACCACAATCGCCGTCACGGCCTGCAGGAAGGCGGAGATGAACGAGAGCAGGATGCCACGCCGCAGCGCGACCTCGTTGGCCAGCATGTAGGAGGAGATCACGGCTTTGCCGTGACCGGGGCCGGCAGCGTGGAAGATACCGTAGAGGAACGACAGGCCAATCAGCAGCCACAGCTTCGAGCCGTCCTGGCGCATCGCTTTGATGGCCTCGGCGAGTGCGTGGTAAAAGCGCTGCTGGTGCAGGTTGACCCAGTTCAAAAAGCCCGCAAACAGACCCGTCGTCGGCGTCATGGCATCATTCGTGCCGATGCCGAGCGAACTCTGCGCATAGGCGTGGCCGGCCGCGGTGATGAAGGCCACACCGAGCAGGCAGAAGATCAGGCGGACGGTCATCCTGTTCATCGAGGTCACCCTTCCGTGCGGCAGTTCAGCTCGAGCTTGGTGGCGAAGATCTTGCTCATGTCGGTGCCCGTCGGGTCATTGAAGAAGGCCTCGGTGAGCGTTTTCTGGTTCTGGGCGATCGCCGTGTCCGGATCGGGCCGTACCACCGCGCGTGCGCATGAGGCCGGCAGATCCTTCACGGACAGGTTGGCATCGTCGGTGAAATCGATGGCGGTGTAGAAGGTCGGGTCATAGACGCCGAGATCGATCTTGCCCTTCAGCTTGATCGGCTCCTGCGGCTGATCTTCGAACAGCACGATCAGCTGGTTGTTGTCGAAGGAGGCAACGATTTCGGGCGGCGCCTTCATCTTGATGTCCTTGCCGTCGAGCGTGACCACCTGGAAATAATTGTATTCGGCAAGTGATGCCTTGATGGTGTTCGCCACTTCCTTCAGCTCGGCGTCGTCCAGCTTGAGGTCGGAATTCTTGTCGAATTCCATCAGCACGGTCGAGGAAAACAGCTCGTCGAAACGCCACAGGTGGCGCAGCGCGGCGATCGACTTGTGGTCGGGAGAAAGCACGACGTCCAGGCGGGCCTCGGCAAAGACGTGCGGGTGGACAAGAGCCGGCGTCGTGCCTGCGAGAAGCAGGCCGAAGGTAACGGCCATGGTGGCTTTTGATGCCTGAAGCTGCATGGCCGGCGGCGATTCCCCAGTGTCAGTGTGGCCTGAGGGTTACCAGAAACCGGGCGAAAATGGGACCTAGCTAACGAAAATGTTATGACGTTTCATGCGTCTTGAACCACTGCACCATGAAGTCGACGAAGACACGCACCTTGGCGGGCAGGTAGCGGCGGTGCGGGTAGACGGCGAAGATGCCGCCGTTGAAGTCGATGCGGTCTTCCAGCAAGGACACCAGCCGGCCGCTCTTGATTTCGGGTGCTGCGATAAAATCAGGCAGCAGTGCAAAGCCAAGCCCGTCCAGCGCGGCCATGCGGGTGGTGATCGGGCTGTTGACCATCATCGGACCGCTGATCGGGATGCTGGTGATATCGCCGTCATCGTCGCGGAACGGCCAGTTCGAAGCCCAGCGGCCATTGGTGTCGACCACGCAGGGCATATGCGCGAGATCCTGCGGTCGGGTCGGCTTGCCATATTTGGCGATCAGTTCCTGCGAACCGCACAGCTTGAGCGAGAACGGGGCCAGCTTGCGTGCGATCAGCGAGGAGTTTTCCAGCCGGGTGATGCGGATGGCCAGATCGAAACCTTCTTCGACAAGATCGACGAAACGGTCGTCGAGATGCACCTCCAGCGAGACATCCGGATATTGCTTGGCGAAGTCGATCATGGATTGACCGACCGCCGCGTCGGCCATGGTACGTGGCGCGGTCAGCTTGATCCTGCCGCGCACGTCGCCGGCGCTGTCGCGCACCGCGTCGGACAGGCTGTCGATCTCACGCACGATCTCGGAAGCGCGGCGGTAATAGGTGTGACCCGCTTCCGTCAGCGAGAACTGGCGTGTGGTGCGGTTGAGCAGCAGCGCACCGAGTTCGTCTTCCAGCTCGCGCACATATTTGGAAAGCAGCGCCTTGGAGCGGCCGATCTTGCGGCCGGCCGCCGAGAAGCCTTCCGCCTCGACCACGTCGATGAAGGCGCGCATCCGGGTTAGCGTGTCCATGGCGTCAGGCCTTTCCGATCGTTTCGAGAATGCGTCGTCCAAGCCCGATCAAGGCGAGATCGCTCCCGACGGGGCCAAGCAGGGAGAGGCCGAAAGGCGCGCCATCGACCATACCCAGCGGCAAGGTCAGTTGCGGAAAGCCGGAGAGGCCGGACAGGCAGAGCAGATGCAGGGCGCGCTCGCGATAGATCTGGGTGTCCTCGAAACTCGAAGCCGCGAGTGGTGCTGCGCCAGGGACAGTCGGCAAAACGAGGATGCCGTCCTTGGCGAGGCGGTCGGCCAGTTCGGCGCGGAAGGCATCGCGCCGTGCGGTCTCGACCTTTGCGGCTTTTGCGTCGATGGTGGCGCCATAGGCGAAACGCTCCTTCACACCCGGGCCGAGGCGGCGGTCTTTCTCCGAAATCCAGGTTCCGTGCGATTCCCAGGCCTCGCGTGCCTGCAGCCTGCGGAAACACCAATAGAGATCGTCGAGATCATGGGTGAGGGCAGGGCCATCCCGCGGTTCACCAAGGACCGGCGCGATCGTCTTGATCATGGCCTGGTATGCATGCCTCTCCGCTTCGCCCAGCAGGAGGGCGTCAACGGGAGCCATACGGAACGCGCGCGCCGGCAGCACCGCGTCGCTTTCGCCGAGCAGCCGCCGCGCCACTTTCTCGTACACATCGATGTCCCTGCCGAACCAGCCGAAGGTGTCGAAGCTGGGTGCCAGTGGCATGGTGCCTTGCAGGGAAACCACGCCATGCGTGGCGCGCAGGCCGATCAGGCCGCAGAAGCTGGCCGGTGCGCGGATCGAACCGCCGGTATCGGAGCCGGTGGCAATGTCGGCGAGCCTGCCCGCAACCGCAGCCGCCGAGCCGGACGAAGAACCCCCGGTGACACGGTCAGGCGCAGCGGGATTCACCGGGCGTGGATAGTGAGCGTTCTGGCCCATCAGCGAAAAGGCGAGCTCGTCGGTCTGCGTCTTGCCGACGAATCGCGCGCCCGCGTCGAGCAGCCTTTGCACCGCGGGTGCTGTCGATGGCGCCGGTTTGCCGGTTTCCCCCTTGTCCGGATTGCCGCAGCCGGTGACATAGCCAGCAACGTCGAAAATATCCTTCACCGCCAGCGTCAGTCCAGCCAATGGTCCGGATTGTGCATGGGAAACAGGGGCTTGGCTGAGATCGAGGAAGGCGTTGAAGCGGTCGTTCTGCTTGGACATCGTTCAATATCTGGATACGGTGCGTCCACAGTCGTTCGACAGCGGATTTTTTTCAAGCCGAGGTTCGATTTTAATTGATTGTGAAAACATGCGCGCCTATATCGCGCTTGCCCAAAGTCGCACGTGCCTGTGGGCGTCCCCCGACCCTCGAATGGCGAGGATATCGGGACGGTACCCGGGAAGTAACGAGCCCGGTCGGTTCAGCGGCCAACCGCCGATCCGAGGACGTCTTGAAGCAACGACGGTGCGGGCCTTTCTGGTGTTTTCCGGTTGTCCATAGACCGGGGTTACTGAAGAGGCACACCCTCATTGCCGGCAGTGCGGTTGGGAACTCCCATCCAAGCCAAGGCAGACAAAGCGGACCATAGCCGGGCAAGGCTAGGTCCATCGCCGCGAGACGGCTTTCGATGGCTCCGGGGTCTCCACCGGCTGGTGCTATCGGATTTTCGTCCCGCCTTTGTTTGACCGCGTGTTCGCGAGGCCGAAGCCCGCGTCCCGCACCTTTGCACGTGCCGCAAGGCGCGATGGAGAGTCCTATGGCTACGCAACGTGTTCTCGATTTCCTCGCCACCCGACGTCCGGAAGGCCCCTGCCTTGTCGTTGACCTCGACGTCGTGCGTGACAATTTCCGCGCCTTCGAGAAGGCGCTGCCCGATTCCAAGATCTATTACGCGGTGAAGGCAAACCCGGCGCCGGAAATCCTGCGCCTGCTTGCTGCGATGGGTTCGTCCTTCGACACCGCGTCGGTTGCCGAGGTCGAGATGGCGCTGGACGCGGGTGCAACCGCCGACCGCATCTCCTTCGGCAACACCATCAAGAAGGAGCGCGACATCGCCAGGGCCTATGCGCTCGGCATCCGTCTCTATGCCGTCGACAGCGTCGAAGAGGTCGAGAAGGTTTCGCGCGCCGCCCCGGGTGCCCGCGTGTTCTGCCGTGTGCTGACCGATGGCGAGGGCGCAGAATGGCCGCTGTCGCGCAAGTTCGGCTGCGTGCCGGCGATGGCCGTCGACGTTCTGCGTCACGCCAGGAAGCTCGGCCTCGATGCCTATGGCGTGTCGTTCCATGTCGGCTCGCAGCAGACCGACCTTACCGCCTGGGACCGTGCCCTGGCCGACGCCAAGCGCGTGTTCGCGACATTGGCCGAGGAAGGCATCGTACTCAAGATGGTCAACATGGGCGGCGGTTTCCCGACCCGTTACCTGAAGGACGTGCCGGCGGCGCAGGCCTATGGCCAGGCGATCTTCGGCGCGCTGCGCAAGCACTTCGGCAACGACATTCCGGAAACCATTATCGAGCCGGGTCGCGGCATGGTGGGTAATGCCGGCGTGATCAAGTCGGAAGTCGTGCTGATCTCGAAAAAAGCCGACAACGACAACGTGCGCTGGGTCTATCTCGACATCGGCAAGTTCGGCGGTCTCGCCGAGACGATGGACGAGGCGATCCGCTATCCGATCGTGACCGCGCGCGACGAGGACGAGAAGGCGCTCTGCGTGCTCGCCGGCCCGACCTGCGATTCGGCCGACGTCATGTACGAAAAGGCACCCTATCCGCTGCCGCTTTCGCTCACCATCGGTGACGAAGTGCTGATCGAGGGCACCGGCGCCTACACGACCACCTATTCGGCGGTCGCGTTCAACGGCTTCGAGCCCCTCCGATCCTACGTGATCTGACGGGCGGACAGCGCGTCAGATCACCCCGCTCGCCGGTGCCTTCTGGTGCCGGCGGTGGGTTCGCTTGTGGAACAGTTCTCCGCTCGTGAAGGATCGCGGAAATGGACATTGCCAAAACCCTGCCGGCAGCTTTGCCTGCCATTCTCATCACTGCCGAAACTGCGGCGGACATCGGTGCCCGTGAGGCGCTGCTCGACCGCGCCATGGGCGCGGGACGCAAGCGCAAGTCGTCGGAGAAACTGCGGCGCGGCCGCCGTCCGTCCGAGGGACTGGCTTTTGTTGCACGCAACGAGGGCGGCGCCGTCGTCGGTACCGTCCGGTTGTGGGATGTGCGCTTGGGCGACCATGGCGCCGCAGCGCTGCTGCTTGGCCCGCTCGCCGTCGATCCGACCGCCAAGAGTGCCGGCATCGGTTCGGCCTTGATGCATCACGCCGTTGCTGAAGCAGGGCGACTTGGTCACCGGGTCATCCTGCTTGTCGGCGATGCTCCCTATTATGCGCGCTTCGGCTTCTCGGCCGAAAAGACCGGCCGACTGGCCATGCCCGGTCCTTATGAACGCGACCGCTTCCTGGCGCTGGAACTGGTGCCGGGTGGGTTGGATGGTGCCAGGGGCACTTTGAAGGCTTCGGGGCGCAAGGCAGGCGAGCGCGCGGCGATGCGGATCGCAGCAGCCTGAGACGGCGGGGGCCGGACGGCGGCAGGCAGCTTCAGGCTCGGTCTGCCGCCGTATTATTGATTTCTAACCGATATATGCCAGGACAAGCCGTAGCGTATCCTGGCGATGGTCTTCGGGTCAGCCGATCAGTTGGCTGAGTGCCATGGCGACCGACATGTCGCCCTCGACCTTCAGCTTGCCGGTCATGAAGGCCATGGTCGGGTTGAGGTCGCCGGCCAGCAGCGATTCCAGATTGTCGAGCGAAAGCTTGATGGTGCAGTCGGTCGGGGCATCGGTGGTGGAGATCGATGCGCCATCGATGACGATGACACCGTCGGCACCGGTATCGAACTTCACCGACTTGTCGAAGCCGGCGCTTTCGACCTTGGACTTGAGGCTTGCCGCGATTTCCTGAACGCCCATGATTATCTCCCAGTCTTTTGCGCGTCGCGCGTGTTCGTTTCCATCCGGCTTTGCCGGGCACTGCGGCGTTCAAGCCTCGCGCGAACGCGTTCAAGGAGGCCTCGGCGCCGAAGCCGTTCTATAGCCTTCAGTTGACGTTTACGTCAACGTGATTTCTGCATCTGCGGATGGATCGTGGCAAGAAAAAAGCCTGCGCACGCCATTGCGCAGGCTGACGGGAATCGTGCGGAAAGCAGCCCAACAGAGACGACAGTAGGTCGTTCTCCGATGGACTGAAGGTCGACTAGAACTCCATATCTTCCATGCCGCCGCCGTCGAACCCCGCATCCTCGGCGGCAGGCTCCTTCGCGGGCTGTTCAGCCGCCTGGGCTTCACCCGCGCCAAACATGCTGCCGACAGCGTTTGCCAACAGCATGCCGCCGGCGACACCCATCGCGGTTTGTGCCGCGCCGGCAAGGAAGCCGCCGCCGGCGCGTTGCTGGCCGAAGCCGCCGCCTTGTTGGTAAGGCTGTTGCCCCATCCCAGAAGCATATGCGGCGTTCGTTCCGACCTGCGGGACGGATGTGCGACGCGGCTGCCGGCTACCGCCGAACAGCCCACCGAAAAGGCCACCATTGGACGAGCGAGAAGCTTCGGCTTCAAGCTGTTCGATGTGGGCCTGGGCGGATTGCAAGGCCTGTTCCTGCACCACGATGGTCTGCGCCATGTAGTACGGTGCGCCGGGCTGGGATGCGATCTTGTCGCGGATGAAGGCCTCGGCTTCGTTGTCGCGCGGCGGCGACTGCTGCTCGACAAGGGCTAGCTTGCCGAACAGCTGATCGATCGCCTGGCTGTCGTTGCGGTCCATGCTGGTCTCCTCAATTGTGCCGGTTGTCGAGCGCGTTTATTCGCGCTCGCCCGTGAAATTCAGCAGCAGCTGGAAGATGTTGACGAAGTTCAGGTACAGCGAGAAGGCACCCCAGACGGCCATTTTCTGGCGCGATTCGCTGTCGAAGTTCTCGGCGTACTGTTCCTTGATATTCTGCGTGTCCCAGGCGGTCAGACCGAGGAAGACGACGATGCCGATGACCGAGATCGCGAACTGCAGGGCTGACGAACCAAGGAAGATGTTGACGATGCTGGCGATGACGACGCCGATCAACCCCATGATCAGGAAGGACGAGAACTTCGTCATGTCGGTCTTCGTCGTGTACCCGTAGAGGCTCATCGCGCCGAACATCGAGGCGGCGATGAAGAAGGTGCGCGCGATCGAGGTACCGGTGAAAACGAGGAAGACTGACGCGAGCGACAGTCCCATGACCGCGCAGAAGGCCCAGAACATGGCCTGGGCGCCGGCAGCCGACATGGTCTGGATGCGGAACGAGAAGAGCAGCACGAAAGCAAGCGGTGCGAGCATCACCACCCATTTCAACGGGCTGGAGAAGATCGGCACGTAGAGCGCGGGAATCGAGCTTACGGTGAAGGCGACGACGCCGGTCAGGACGAGTCCGAGCGCCATGTAGTTGTAGACGCGCAGCATGTGCTGGCGCAGGCCCTCGTCGAAGAGGACGGCGCTGGGCTGGCCGAAGCCTGCGTGTTGACGATAGTCGGGCGAGTTCATGTCAGTGTCTCCTTGGGTGGATGATCAATAAAGGCTGTCGGCAAGCTTCTTGGCCGAGGTGCCGAGTTCCCTCGGATTGCCGCGTCCAACCAGCGCGTAGGCGACTTCGCCGATCTGGAAGTAGCTTGATGCGGTGCCGCCGATATCTGTCTGCTTGGGTTTGACGACGTCGAAAGTCCCCGGTCGAACCGCGAACAGCGACGCGTCGCCGATCGAATCCGAATGGACCGCCAGTTCGACGCTCGGACCGAAGCGGGATGGATAGATCTGGACGTCCCGGACGCTCCAGTCCCTGGGCAGCGCAGGCATGGTGATCGCGGTCGCCGACAGGATCTCGGCTGGATCATAGTCGCGGACTTTCGGCTGCGACGTCATGGATGCACGCAGCAGGCTGGTGCCATGGGCGCGGACGGCCTCCTCGACATAGGCCGGCGGTGGAACCGAAGCGATCGACTGGCTGACGCCGAACGGTCCTATCGCTTCATGAGCGATCCAGCCGGCACCGACGAACATCGCGACTGTCGCTGCGCGCTGGAGAACGGCGAAAATCCGACCCCGGAGAAGACCGCGCTGGAGCTGCCGGGCTGCCTCCGTCGTGCTTGACCGAACCGCACGTGATGGCGCGGAAAGAGCCAGGCGAAGTTCATCATGCAGCCGCAGGTCCGCCATCACGCGGGCAGCTTCTTCGGGGCGTGCGGCCAGGTAGGCCTCGACGTCGATCCGACGCGACGTGTCGAGCTGATCGTCGACATAGCTGAGGATATCGGTGTCCGTCACCGGGTCCGTCACGATGTTCCTCCTACAATCCTGAGATGTCCGGGCCGGGACGAAGGGTTCTCTTCCATTTCACGCAGCGCCGCACGGGCGCGTCCCAGCCTCGACATCAACGTGCCGACCGGAATGCCGAGCGCGTCGGCAGCTTCCTGGTAGGAAAGGCCCTCGATCGCCACGAGATGGATGGCGGCACGCTGTTCCTCGGGCAGTGCGAGGAAGTTCTCCCGCACCTGGGCAAGACGAGCCGAATGTTCCTGTGGCGCTTCCATGGAAGTGTCGGTGAGCTCTGCTGCAGCAGCCATCCGCCGCTGCTCGGCGCGTGCCGAGCGCATGCGATCGATGAAGGTGTTGTGGAGGATCGAAAGCAGCCAGCCGCGCAGATTGCCGCCGGAGCGGAAGCCCGAGCGGCGCTCATATGCGCGCACCAGCGCGTCGTGGACGAGGTCCTCCGCGTCCGCGTCGTTGCGCGTCAGGGAGCGCGCGTAGCGACGCAGCGAGCCGAGCTGAGCAAATACGTCAAAGGATGACCGTCTGGTCTTCATGCGAGGTATACGGTGCCTGTTCGGCATTTAATCCCTCGTGGCGTGAAAGGATCTTCGCATTTCACTGCAACTGGCCGGCCCTTCGGCGTTGAGGTGTGATCTTTCGGAGGATCCAGGCGATCAAGACGGCGCCTAAAAAGGTCAGGGCCGTCAGGCCTATGCCCAGTCCGAGCCATTGGAATTCATTGAGTTCGCCAAACCACGAAGCGCCTTTTGCCGCCAGCCAGCCGGGTGCGAGCATAAGCGGCGCCCAGACCAGCGCCGACCCGATGTTTGCCAGCTGAAACCGCTTCTGATCCATCGCCATCATGCCTGCGACAAGCGGCACGGTGGAGCGAAGAGGACCGAAGAAGCGCCCGAAGAATATTGCTGCGAAGCCATATTTCCTGAAGAACAGGCGTGCCTGCGCCACGCCGCTCCGGTATCGTCTGAGCGGCCATCGATGCACGATGCCCGGTCCCGTCCAGCGACCCAGAACATACGAGACGATGTCGCCCAGGACCGCCCCGATGACTGCACCCAGGACCACGGGAACCGGATCGATCACGCCCGCGCCCACAAGCCCTCCGATCAGCATCATGAGCGCTGTCGCAGGAATGAGAAGTCCGACAAGAACCGGGGATTCGCCGAAGGCGACAAGGCCGACTGTCACGCCCGCCCACATCTGATGTTCGCGCAAGAATGTCTCTGTCGTCTGAAGAATTCCGTCCATCATAAGGCTCCCGCCTCGATTTCGTTTCGGGGAAGGGCAGTCGCCACCATGGCCCTGAACGCCATCAGTATGGCGAAGCTCCCAATTGCTGGCCGCCCATCGCTGGGTGCTCGGACTGGGCTGGGCAAACCGGTGAGGAGGATCGTGCGGATTCGCCCAAAGGCGTGCGCATGCGGATGGCTGCAACGGCCCGATCTGGTATGGATCAGACTATCGGAGGCGCACAGGCATCATAGGCGCGAGCCAGATCGGTGGACGCACAGTGTCTTGTAGGCGTTGCACCCGAAGCGATCGCCATGGGCAGGGCCAATGTGGGGAGTTCGGGCGGGATTGCGGCCGCATCACGTCCGCTGTCCTTCAGGCAGAGCGGACGATCGGCCCTTACCGTCGAGATGGCTATGCGTTTGTGGTTCGTCTGGCGTGCCAGGGCCAGTTCCGTATTCTTCGGCTGTGGGGAGCCTGGAGACGACGAAGCGGAAAATGGCAATTGACCGAACGCAAAGATCGCAGCCAGGAGCAGCATCGCGGCCGACAACAGTGTCAGGTTCGACTGTCTCACATGTCTACGGCGGGTCATGAAGCTCCGGTCGGTCACAGGCTTGATCGGCCAAAGGGGCATATAGTGATGCCCGCCCCCTATTCCCAGCATCGTCGATCACATTGCCGCGCGGGCTGGTTACGGGTGTTGCGGCTTCTTGCGGAATACCTTAGATGGCCAGCCGGCAGCGGCATGTCTCAATGCAACGGCGCATCAGGCCGCAAGGCGCGGCCGGAAGCGTCATCAAGCATCGGGGCTTGATCCGCTTGGGGGTAATCGCAACATGTCAGGTTTCCTGGTTCTGCTGACGCAGGCCTCTGTCTATTTCGCGGCGATGGCGTTTGTGTTCCGCGTCAGGACAAGCCTCGGCATGGGCGTCTTTTTCTGCACGCTCGGAGCGATGCACTTCCTGGAGACCTATCTCGCGGCTGTTTATTTCATCCAGCTGCCGTTCGGGCTGATCTCGCCCGGCTCGACCGTGATGTTCGCCGGCAAGCTCGCCTTCTTCCTGCTGCTCTACATCAAGGAAGATGCCGAGAGCATGCGGCAGCCCACCTACGGCCTGCTGATCGGCAATCTGCTGATGGTGGTGCTGGCCCTGCCGCTGAATTACTACAGTGATCCGGCGCAACTCGCCTGGCGCCAGCCGGAGATGGATTTCATCAACCAGATCGGTTTCCTGATGGTCTGGGGGACTGCTCTGCTTTTCATAGACCTGATCGGCATGGTGCTGCTCTTCGAGCGGCTCGGAACAATCGTCACAAACACCATCCTGGGTCGCATGTTCATCAGCCTGGCGATCGTCCTCAGCTTCGACCAACTGTTTTTCTATCTGGGCCTCTATCTCGTAACCGGGGCTCCCTTGTCTGCCTTCTACGGTGGGTGGATCGCCAAGATCGGCTCAGCGCTCTTCTTCAGCGCGATGCTGGCGCTTTATCTGCGATTCGTCGAAAAGAGCCCGCTTCCGGTCGGCGTCAGACGCGCCACCGACGTATTCGACAGGCTAACTTACAGGCACCGTTACGAGAAGCTCGTCGGGCGGATCGGAAAAGACCCGCTGACAGGCCTGCAGGATCGTGGCCAGCTCGATGAAAAAGGTCCGGTCATGCTGACGGAAGCGCTCAAGTCGGCACTTCCGCTGAGCCTGATGATGATCGACATCGATCATTTCAAAGCCGTCAATGACAACCATGGACATGCCGAGGGCGACAGGATTCTTCAGGCAGTTGCCGACGCTCTTTTGAACGCCAAGCGGGAGGGTGACGAACTCTTTCGTTACGGCGGTGAAGAGTTCGCGCTGCTTTGCCCGGAAGCGTCGGCGGGAGCATTCATGCTTGCCGAACGCATGAGGGCGGCAGTCGCTAACACGGTCCATCCCGAACTGAACCGATCAGTGACTGTCAGCATCGGCATCGCAACATGCCCAATGAACGCCACGGATTTTCGTGAGCTTCTCATGTTGGCCGATGCTGCCTTGTACGAGGCAAAGGCGAAAGGCAGGGACCGGGTGTCGATATCGACCGTGACAGCCGGATACCGGTAACGGACAGCATTCAGCAGCCTGAACCGGGTCAACCGGCACTGCCAGCAGATGCCGCGGGCGCTACCAGCTTACCAGCCGACCGTCGAATGCCAGGAAGGCCCCGCTGTGTTCCGGTTTTGCCGCGGCAATGATCGATCGCAACGCTCTTGCGCTTTCTTCCGCCGGCAGGACGGCTTCCGCACCACCCATGTCGGTCTTCACCCATCCGGGATGCAGCGACAGCAGGGTGATGCCGTCGGGCTGCAAATCCCGCGCAAGCTGGACGGTCGCCATGTTGAGCGCGGCCTTCGAGCAGCGATAGGCGTAATCGTCGTCATCGTCGTCGAGCAGGCCTTCCGCCATCGACCCGGCCCGCGAGCCGACGTTGGCGACGACTGGATCGGTGGCAAGGCGCATGTTCGCTCGCAAGGCCCGTGTCAACAGGAGCGGGCCAAGCGTGTTGATGCGCAGAACGTCCAGGAATTCGTCCGGTTTCAGGCGATCCAGGCCGGGGAATGGGCTGCGCACCCCTGCATTGTTGACGAGCACGTCGAGCGGCTGGCCGACGAGCCGCGACTCCAGCATTGAAATCGATGCCGGATCGGCAACATCGAGCGGCTGGTACTCGATGCCGGCCTCAAAGCCGTCGGCAGGCCGGCTGCGGCTGCAGCCGATGACCTGCCAGCCGCTTGCCGCATACTGCCGTGCCAGTTCGCGTCCAAGTCCGCGTCCGGCACCGGTGACAAGGACGGTCTTAGCCGCCACTTGCGGCGCTCCGCGGCCTGACGGCTGCTTCCTGACGCGCGATCGCGGCATAGATTTCGCCGGAAAACTTTACCGTGCGTTTCTGTGTCTCGTAGTCGACATGAGTGATGCCGAACGGCGTGGTGTAGCCATAGGCCCATTCGAAATTGTCCATCAGCGTCCAGGCGAAGTAACCGCGCACAGGCATGCCTTCGTCTGCCGCCCTGGCGATCTGTTCCAGATGTTCGACATAGTAGGCGGCCCGCAATTCGTCCCAGACATGGCCGTCCGTGCCCACCGTCTCAGGCCGCGTGGCCACGCCGTTTTCGGAAATGTAGATCTCCTTCGGCGCGTAGTTATCATTCACATAACGCAGTACATCGTACATGCAGCGCGGCCAGATCTCGTAGCCGACGGCGGAGTAGAGGCCTTCCGGCTGGACGCGCCGATAGTTCAACGGCGCCAGTTCCGTGCCTTCGGCGATGACCGAGCGGCGGTAGATGTTGACGCCGAGATAGTCGACGGGCGCGGCGATGATGGCGTTGTCGTCGGCATGGATAGCTGGAAGCAGATCTCCATAGAGGTCAAGCATGTCCTTTGGATAGCTGCCCTTGAAGACAGCATCGAGGAACCAGCGGTTCTGTGCGCCGTCGAAGCGTCGCGCGGCGGCAATATCACGTGGGTCGGCGCTGGCGGGTTCCGCCACATTGAGGTCGAAGACGATGCCGACGGAGGCGTCCGGTATCTCGGCGCGGATGATCGGAACCGCCTTGCCGTGACCGAGCAGCGCGTGATGGCTCGCCGTTACGCCACCCCTGGTGCCGTCGCGCAGGCCCGGGGCGTCTTCGCCCGAGGCATGGCCCGACCAGCAGAAGGTCCATGGCTCGTTCAGCGTCGTCCATTTCTTGACGCGATCGCCAAAGCTGCGGGCGGCCAGCCCGGCATAGTCGGCCAGTGCGTCGGCGGTGGCGCGATTGTACCAGCCGCCTTCGTCCTGCAATGCCTGCGGCAGGTCCCAGTGGTAGAGGGTCGCATAAGGTTCGATGCCGGCAGCCAGGAGATCGTCGATCAGCCGGTCGTAGAAGGCTGCTCCCTTGGTGTTGACGGTGCCGCGTCCCTCGGGCAGCAGCCGCGTCCAGGCGAAAGAGAAGCGGTAGGCGCCAAGCCCGAGCGTCTTCAGGACGGCGATATCGTCTTTCCAGCGATGGTAGCTGTCGCAGGCAATGTCGCCGCTGGAGCCGTCGATGATGACGCCGGGCACCTTGCAGAAGCGGTCCCAGATGCTCTCGCCTTTTCCGTCGGCCGCCGGCGCGCCTTCGATCTGGTAGGCGGCCGTGGCGGCGCCGAAGACGAAGCCCTGTGGCAGAACGAGCGAGGCTGCACGGGTGTCCAGGGTGCGCCTGTTATCGATGCTTGATGTCATATTTTCTCTCGACTGTGCTGATCAGGCTGGCCGCCGCCAGTGTCAGCAGGATGTAGAAGATGGCGGCGGAGTTGTAGGGTGCGAAAGGCAGGAAGCTTGCCGACTGGAATTCGCGCATGCGCTGGGTGATGTCGCGGATGGACAGGATCGACAGCAGCGAGGTGTCCTTGAGGATGGCGATGAGTTCATTGCCGAGCGGCGGGATGATGATGCGGAAGGCCTGCGGCAGGATGACGAGACGTGCCGTCTGCCAGCCGTTGAGGCCGAGGCTGCGTGCAGCCTCGATCTGGCCGCGTGGGATGGCGTTGATGCCGGAGCGGAAGATCTCGGCCAGGTAGGCGGAATAGGCAAGCGCCATGGCTGCGATGCCGCGGGCGAGATTGGGCGGGTCGAATACGCCTTGGGTGGCATCTTTCAGCGCGCCGGCCAGCGGCAAGCCGACATAGAGCACGATCACCAGCATGGGGATGCCGCGAATCGTGTCGACGATGAATTCCGAGCCGATCGAAAGCGGATGGCGGCGATGGATATGGCCGCCGAAGGTGAGCAGGCCGGTGACGATGGCGAGCACCGCAAGGGTGATGCCTGAGGCCTTGTCGGAATCCCTGAGGGCGGCAGTGCGCCAAAGCACCGGCAGGTCGGCTGGCGCGCCAGCCGCGGGCAACAGCGCGGCGCTGACATCGGCCTTCTTTTGGAGCGCGGCGACGGCTTCCGCCGGTCCTTTGAAAGTGCGCAGCGGTACTTCGTCACCCGGCGCTCCGGGAAACTGACCGTAGCGAACAGCGCCGATCGTGCCGGACGGCGTGCCGGACACGACGGCGACCTTGCCGTCCAGGCTGCCGACCAGCACATAGTCCTGGCTCGGTTGCAGGAGGAACCACGCCGCCGCACAGGCGAGCAGAGCAGTCAGTCCAACGAAGATGAGATTTGCGCGCCGACTGTAGTCGAGTTTGAGCAGGCCGACCCAGACCAGACCGAGCAGTGCCGCCAGTATGTAGGCGGCGACTGCTGCACGGATGGTCGTGGCAACACCGGCGGCGAAGGCCATGGGCGCCAGGAAGAGGACGACGACCAGGCCGATGCCGTTGAGCGCAAGCAGGATAGCCCGGCCGGCTTTCGTCGCACGTGGTTCTTTTTGGCTGAAAAAGAAAAGCGCGAGTGCGGCGACAGAGACTGCCAGATAGCCCCAGAAAAGCCCTGACGCGTAACCCTGCACCATCGCATCCGCAGTATCGGTGAGCTGGCGCGGAGTGACGCCCTGCATCACCAGTTTCGAGGTGAAGGGATCGACCGCATTGGCAACGACCGACGCCACGTAAGGGCGGACGATTCCGGTGCTGGCGACAGCGGTGGCTGCCAGCAGGTTCACCACGGCGCATGCGTTGGCAAGATGCGGTCTTGGTGCCGATATGCGTGAAAACACGACGCTTCCGATACCCGCTGCAAAAGCCATGACCAGGAGCAGGAAGCCTGGAACAAAGACCGAGGAACCGTGCTCGACACCCACGATGGCACGTAAGGAACGCTGATAGTCCGGCGAACTCGCGAACAGGTAGACGATAAAGGGCAGGGCGGCTGCGATGATCAGATTGCTGGGTCGCAGGCGCATGAGGTAGCGCATCTCTGTCCGCCCTCCTTCGGAAAAAAGCTCCGGCGCGGCGTCACGCCGGAGCTTGTTGAAGCGACGTCGCTACTTGGTGCCCCAGTACTTGGCGATCAGCGTGTCCAGCGTGCCGTCCGCCTTGATCGCTGCGATGCCTTCATTGAAGGCTGCGATGTTCTCGTCACCCTTGCGGAAGACGAGGCCGAGCGGATCGGATTGCAGGTTGCGGATGGGTACCACCAGCTCGCCGGCAAATTCCTTCTCATAGGCGGCGGCGTTGGCGCCGTTGATGACGACGCCGTCGACGTCCTTGTTCTTGAGTGCGATGAGGGAGGCCGCGAAGCTGTCATAGGCCGTCACGTTGTCCTTGCCGGCGACGCTTTCGGCCACCTGGGCGTCGGTTGTGTTGGCCTGGGCGGAGAGCTTCTTGCCCTTTGTCTTGAAATCTTCCGCGGTCAGCCCTTCATCCTCGACCCGCATCAGGATTGCCTGGCTGTTGACGATGTACGGCTCGGAAAAGTCCATCGCCTTCTTGCGTTCGTCGGTGATGGAGACACCGGACGCGACGAGATCGAAGTTGCCCTGGTCGAGTGCGGCGAAGATGCCGTCCCAGCCGGTGGTGACGAACTCCGCCTTGCAGTTGATCTTGGCGCAAATGGCGTTGACGACATCGACATCGAAGCCGACGATCTGGCCGGTCGCCGCGTCGACGCTCTCCATCGGCGGGGAGGTGGTGTCGGATCCCACCTTCAGCAATTTGCCACCGAGATCAGCCGCGTGGGCCGTACCAGACATCAGCAGCGCGAATACAAGTCCGGTCAGGATTCTCTTCATGCTCTTCCTCCCGTTTTTTGAGCTTGATGATCGGATCAGGTGCGGCCGATGCGACCGCCCAGATTGTCGGGCTGCCGGCCGATGAGTTCGGGCCGGAAGACCTCGGCGAGTTTTGCCGCGCCTTCATCCACCATGCGCAGCAGCAGGAACTCGCCGAGCCGGCGTCCGAGCAGCTCGATTGGCTGGTAGAGGGTGGTGATCGGCGGACTGAAATAGGCGCTGACGTTGATATCGTCATAGGCGATGACGTCGACATCTTCCCCGACACGGAGGCCGAGGCTGCCCAGCGCCGAAAGCACGCCCAAGGTTGTGGCTTCGTTCACGCACACCAGTGCCGTCGGCGGCGAGGGCTGCTTGAAGAGGCCCAAGGTCGTGTCGCGACCGAAACGTGCGGTGAGGTCGCCGCCATTCACGAGATCCAGCGAGGGTCGATGCCCTGCCTCCTTGAAAGCACGGCTGAAGCCATCGATCCTGTCCAGCGCATAGGACAGGCGCGGCTCGGCATTGATGAGCGCGATGCGGCGGTGTCCGCCGGCGATCAACCGGGCGGTGGCCGCATAGGCGGCCCATTCATTGTCGACGTCGACATGGGCATAGGTGAGCGACTGCCGGCAGCGGCCAAGCGCCACGAAGGGAAAGCCGGCTTCGACCAGCATGGCAATACGCGGATCGTGCGCCAGGACGCCGGAGAAGATCATTCCGTCGGCAAGCCGCTGATCGGCGATGCGGCGCGCGATGATGCAGGCATCGTCGAAGTTTCGGTAGCCGTAGACGGAAAGCTGGTAGTCGCTGCCATCCAGCACTTGCGAGATGCCGCTGAGGATCTGTGTGTATTCGACGCCGTCCCACTCATAACCGGCAGCCGAGGTGATCGGCATCAGCACCGCAGCCTGGTAGGTCTTGCCCGTGCGTAGCGCCATGCCCCGGGCGTTCGCCTGATAGCCGAGTTCACGGGCGGCGGTGAGGATCTCCTCGCGGGTGGCGTCGGTGACGACCGGTGAGCCGCGCAAGGCTTTCGAGATGGTGCCGATCGAATAGCCGGTGTGCGCGGCCAGTGTCTTGATGGTCGGCAAAGTGCTGCCCGCTGCAGACTTGGCTTTGGCCATGATCGCCGCTTGCTCCTCTCTCCTTGTAAGAGGCTATCAGGCGATAAAAACGATTTCAAGAAAAATAAAAACGTTTTTATTGCATGGTGTAGCTGGGTGCGCCTGCGGCCACGATACCCCTGACAGGCCGGGCCGCAGGGCACCTGTCTTGAGCCGACAAGAAAAAACGGCGGACCGAGGCCCGCCGTTCGTCAGAGATCAAATGTGGAAAGGTGCTCAGTCGATGTCGAAGGAGACGCCCTGGGCGAGCGGCAGCGCCTTGGAGTAGTTCACGGTGTTGGTGGCGCGGCGCATATAGGCCTTCCACGCATCCGAACCGCTCTCGCGACCACCGCCGGTCTCCTTCTCGCCTCCGAACGCACCGCCGATCTCGGCACCCGACGTGCCGATGTTGACGTTGGCGATGCCGCAGTCCGAACCGTCAGCAGCGAGGAACCGCTCCGATTCCTGCAGGTCGCGCGTGAAGATCGACGACGACAGCCCGGCTCCAACCGCATTGTGCAGGTCGAGCACGCTGTCGAAGTCGGAGTACTTCATCACATAGAGGATCGGCGCGAAGGTCTCCTCCAGCACCGGACCGGCCTGCTTCGGCATCTCCACCAGCGCCGGACGCACATAATAGGCATCCGCATGACCGTTCTCGACACGCGCACCGCCGGTGACCGTGCCGCCATGCTCGCCGGCCTGCTTCAGCGCCTTCTGCATATTGTCGAAGGCTGCCTTGTCGATCAGCGGCCCGACCAGCGAAGCGGTCTCCAGCGGATTGCCGACCGAGACGCTCTCATAGGCCTTCTTCAGACGCGGCACGAGCTGGTCATAGACGCTCTCATGCACGAACAGGCGACGCAGCGTGGTGCAGCGCTGGCCGGCCGTGCCCATGGCACCGAAGGCGATGGCGCGCAGCGCCATGTCGAGATCGGCGCTCGGGCAGACGATGCCGGCATTGTTGCCGCCGAGCTCCAGCACGGCACGGGCGAAACGTTTGGCCAGCCGCGGACCGACCTCGCGACCCATGCGGGTCGAGCCGGTGGCCGAGACCAGCGGCACTTTCGCATGATCGACCAGAACCTCGCCGATCCCACGCTCGCCGATCAGCACCGGCGCCAGATTGGCAGGCGCATCCGCGCCGAAGCGCTTGACGGCACGCGCGAAGATCGCCTCGCAGGCCAATGCCGTCAGCGGCGTCTTCTCGGACGGTTTCCACACCACGGCATCGCCGCAGACCAGCGCCAGCGCCGCATTCCACGACCATACCGCAACGGGGAAGTTGAAGGCCGAGATGACACCGACGACACCGAGTGGATGCCAGGTTTCCATCATGCGATGGCCGGGACGCTCGGTGGCGATGGTCAGGCCATACAGCTGACGCGACAGGCCGACGGCGAAATCGCAGATGTCGATCATCTCCTGGACTTCGCCCAGCCCTTCGGACGGGATCTTGCCGACCTCGATCGACACCAGGCGGCCGAGCTCGGCCTTGTGGGCACGCAGTTCCTCGCCCAGCAGGCGCACCAGTTCGCCACGCCTGGGACCCGGCACCAGGCGCCAGGCCTTGAAGGCTTCATGGGCGGCATCGATCGTCTTGCCGGCCTCGGCCGCCGACACCGTCTTCAGCGCCGCCAGCTGCTCACCCGTCACCGGGCTGCGCACAACAAGGTCACCGCCCGAAAGCACGTCCCGCGCAACACCAAGCTTCCCAAGCAACCCCGCAGTTTCATTCGACAGCGTCATGACATTCACCTTTCCATTTTGCAGGGCATCGCCCGTTGTTCAAAGCCGCACCACGCCGGTGACGCCCGGCGACGTCGCCTGCCGCAGCTGCGCAGCGATCCGTTTCAGTTTCTCGGGCGTATAGCGGTCGTAGAAATGCTGGTTGCTGCGGCCAAGCCCGTGTTCGGCGCTGAAGCTGCCGCCATGCTCTTCGACCGCGACCTCCGTTACGAAGCTGCGCAGGCGTGCCGCCGCAGTCATGTCCGCAGCGCCATTGCGGTCGCGCGGCAGCACCAGATTGAAATGCACGCCGCCGTCGCCGATATGGCCGAAATCGCAGATTTGGACTTGCGGGAACTCCTGCGCCAGCAGTCCCGTCATGCGCTCGCGAAAGCGCATGACCTCGCCGCGCCGGAAGGAGAGGTCGAGCCCGACGACATAGCCTGCGGCTTTTGTGCCTTCCGACAGGGTGTGCCGTAGCGACCACATCTCAGCGGGCGCGCCGATGAAGGCATCGGCCAGCGGGCCGCCGGGCAGTTCCCAGATTTCGGCCAGGATCTCTTCGAGCATGGCGTCCAGCGTCTGTTCGCCGGCGCGCGGGGCCCAGGAACGCGACAGCTCGACGAGGATGACGTAGGCGGGCGTCGTACCGCCGGGAAACGGATTGCGCAGTGACGGCACGTGGGCGAGCGCGTGGCCGATCGCTGCGCCCGACATGCCCTCGAAGGCGCTGAGCAAGGTGCCGGCGCGCTCTTCCAGTTCGTTGAGCAAGGTGAGCGCGGCTGCATCCGTGGCCGGCACGAGATAGGCTGTGGCGGTCTGTCTGGGCAGCCGCTCCAGATTGAAGGTGCATTCGGTGACGATTCCGAAGGCGCCGCCCGTGCCGATGAAAAGCTGTTTCCAGTCGGGGCCGGTGTTGTCCTTACGCAGACCCTTGCCGCAGTGGAGGATCGTACCGTCTCCGTCGGCCAGCACCAGCTTCAATCCCAGCGTGTTGCGGCGTACGTCGCCGAAGCGCAGAAAGCGTGCGCCGCCCGTGTTGGCGGCGACCATGCCGCCCGCCATGGGATCGGCACCGAGATCGATGGGAAAGAAAAGGCCGTGCGGTTCGAGCCGCGCGTTGAGTTCCGACAGCCGGAAACCCGCGTCGACGCGCAGGCTGCGGTTGTCGATGTCGAGCTCGAAGGTCGAGTGCAGACGCTCGAGGCTGAGAACACCCTGCTTGCCGCTGTCGTCCGGGGTTGAGCCGCCGACCAGGCCGGTGTTGCCGGACTGCGGCACCAGCGGGATGTCGTGACGGACACAATAACCGACCACTTGCGATACAACCTCGGTCGAGGCCGGGCGTGCGACGAAGGCAGCACGACCACCCGCATAGCGGGCAGCGTTTTCGTAGGACACCATATCGCTCGGCAAGGTGAGCAGGCCCTGCGGACCGAGAATGGCGCCGAGCCGGTCTAGGTGATCGGCAGCAAGCAGCATCAGGCGGCCGCCGACAGGGTCCGGACAGCGGCCAGGCACTGTTCGGACGAGGCGCGCTCGATGCCGGCATAGTGTTCGAACTCGTTGAGCACGCTCGCCCCCAGGGCGGTCTCGAACAATTTCTGGTTCGGACTGGCCGCGAAATCCTGGACGGCATCGTCGCCCAGATTGGACTGGAAGATGCCGGCTGCCGATACCGGCAGGAAGTCTTCATAGACGATCGGGTCGAAACGCACCAAGCCGGCCTCAATCAGGTGCTCGATGCCGGCGCCTGCGTGACCGGAGAGATCGGCTCCCGGCACCACCGAATAGAGGAAGTAGCCAAGTCCCGCCCTGCGGATGGCGTTCCAGTCGTCCGGGAAGGTGGAGAAGCTTTCCTGCAGCGCGGTGACATAGTCTTGCGCATTCGAGCCGTCGGCGGCGGGGCGCACGTTGGCGCGCGCTTCGTTGAGCAGCCGGTCGTAGAGGCCGCGACCCTTCGGTGTCAGGGCCACGCCACGCTGTTCGATCTCGCCGAAACGGGCTGTGTGTGAGCCCCCTGCAAGATTGCCACCTGCGTCGGGGAACAGGACACGCTCCTCGATAGCCTTGAACGAGGTCTGTCGAAGCAGGATCGGACAGGCGCGGCTGGGTGGTCCCTCGATCACGGCCTTGGGTGCGATGCCGCGTCGCGGCATCTGATCCTGCACAGCGTCGATGTCGAGCGTGCGTGGCGTGAGGTGGTTGATATGCGGTCCCTTGAAGGAGACCACGTCGGCGATCAGGCGATGGGCGGCGTGCAGGCGTTCGTAAAGCGCATGGTCGACACTGGCCTGCTCGTGCCAGCGGAAAGTGCCAAGCACCTCGGCGACAAAGCGCTCGCCATCTTCCGGCGAAAGGCCGCCATCGCGTTCGGCCTTTTCCACCAGCGCAACGGCACCTTCCGAGAAGATGCGGCGGCGCTCAAGGATTTCCCGAGCGGCTTCGCGTAGTTCCGGGTCGGTGATGAGATCGAGCCGAAGCAGCGAGGTGAACACGCGGAACGGATTGGCCTTGAGTGCTTCCTCGCCGACCGGGCGGAAGGCCGTGGAGTGGACCGGCACACCGGCCTCGCTGAGATCATAGTAGCCGACGGGAAACATGCCCATGACGGCAAACACGCGCCGCATCATGGCGAGCTCGGCTTCGGTGCCGAGGCGGATGGCGCCGTGACGCTCCTCCGAGATACGGTCCAGCGTCTCTGTGGTCTCAAGGCTGGCCCGCAATCCAGGCTGCTGCTCGAGGGTCGCCGCGTTGATGTCGGCGACCAGTTCCATCAGCGTGCCATAGGCGGGGACTTCATTCCGGTACATGGCAGACATGGCAGCCGAGAAGGCGGCACGGATAGCATCGCTTGATAGGACGGGCGAGACTGGCATGCGGCTTTCCAATCATTGCAAGGACAAAAGTTCGATGAAATGGCGACTTGATGCGCAATCGGTGTTATATCGCGAGCTGGAAAGCCTGAAACAGTCTGAATCAATCTGACTTGATGCGAAAATTGCATGACGTTATCCCGTAGCCTGATCCCTGACCTCGGCAGGCTGCAGGCCTTCGAGAGTGCCGCGCGCCATGGCAGCGTCACGCAGGCGGGACGGGAACTGAATCTTACCCAGAGCACGGTCAGCCGCCAGATCCGTGAATTGGAAGCCCAGCTCGGCATCGCGCTTTTCGAGCGGGTGCGTCAGCGCGTGGTGCTGTCGGAAGCGGGCCGAAAATTCCTGCCTGATGCGCGCAAGCTGCTGGAGCAAGGCGAAGCGGCGATGTTGCGTGCCATGGCGGGCTCAAAGGCCGCGCTCTTGCGCCTCGCCACCTTGCCGACCTTTGGCTCGCGCTGGCTGGTCCCGCGACTGCCGGACTTCCTGCGGGCACATCAGGGCGTGGCGCTCGACATCGCCTCGCGCTCGGCGCCGTTCGACCTCGAGGACCAGGGTTTCGATGCGGCGATCCATTATGGCCAGCCGATCTGGGCGAATGCCACCTGCCGCTACATCTGCCAGGAGGTGATCGTGCCGGTGGCAAGTCCGGAACTGGTTGGGACCGAGCCACCGCGCACGCCTGACGAACTCACCCTCCTGCCGCTGCTGCATCTCGCGACAAGACCAAAGGCTTGGGTCGACTGGTTCCATCAGGCCGGCGTGGAAACGCAGGCGGCCTTCCAGGGACATCGTTTCGACCAGTTCACCATGGTGATCCAGGCCGCGCATGCCGGCCTCGGCGTGGCACTGCTGCCGCTCTACCTGATCGAACAGGAACTTGCCGGGGCTCGGCTACGGGTGGTGATCGACCTGCCACTGCCGACGGAGAACGGGTATCATTTCGTCATGCCGAACAGCAAACTCGATCATCCCGTCGCCAATGAGCTCTATCGCTGGATCGTGTCGCAAGTCGGGGCACAGGGCGTCGATCGATCCGGCGGTCGAACCACTGGGATTTGATCGGCGGTTCCAGTCACGGAGCGGTCGCCGGAACGGCCCGGTAAACGACAGTCTGATCCGATTTGATCTTTTCCGTCGCGGAGAACGATGATCCGGACTTGATGTTTATTGCCCACTTCTTTTCAGCTTTTTCAGCTGCCGCATTGAAGCCCGCATCCGGAACCGACCGAAAGTCGTCATAGCGATAAAGATTATAGGACACGCCGGGCGTGAGTCCGGATACCGTGACCGTCAGGGTCAGATCCTGGGAGGCTGGCCGGTCATTCGCCCCTTCTTTCATGATGGGTTTTTCATGGTTCACATTCGTCGACAGACGAACTGGCAGCGCCTGACCATCCCGATCGATGATGCCGGTTATCGCCACGCCATAATTTCTGGCGTCCCTGGGCAGGGAGTATATCGGATGGAGGTTGGAGTTTGCTTGCCTGCGGTTGGCCTGGAAGGATTCGAACGACGACTTGTAGATAAAATCCGGCTCGCCGTCGGGGGACCATAGCCCGTTATCGCTGAACGTTATCACGTCATCGCCATGATAGGCGGACGGCATGAAAGGATGTTTCGACGAAACGCCGATGACCGGGACGATATGGTCGTACTCATTGTCGCCTGCATCCGGGTCGTTGGACGCTTCGAAAGAGCGCTGATTGTAATAGACGCCGATGACGACGGGATAGCCGGAAGCGACCTTTTCCTTGACCCAGCTGAGGAAGCTCTCTGGGTTGGCGGCGCCTTTCCATTGCGTCGCCTTCAGGTGCATCTGCGCTGCCGCGTAGGAGTCGTTCACGCCCAGCAGCAGCTGGCTGCTTTCCTTCGATTGGTCGGTATTCCTGCTGGCGATCGCTCGGGCATCGTATTGGGACACGTACTGCCCGTAATAGAGACCTGCACTGATCAGGGAGACTTCACCGCAATAACCGTAGTTGGCCTCCCACTGGTGCCGTGGCGGGATGTCGTTCGTCTTTCGATACGATTTTGCAGCGTTCGTGGACATCTTGGTGTTCGCATCTGCAGAGATGGCATCCGGCACTGGAAGGCATAGCGTGAAAGCCCACCCCAGAAAGAGCGATGCAATGCCGGCCATTGGAATTGACGTTCCCGGCCGCCGACGTGTGGAACTGTTTTCGTCCGGCAAGCGCCTCACCCCGTCGTTTCGGTGTTTCATGAGTTCAGGCAAATGCCATCTCCTTGGGTAGAGCGGCCGGCCGGCAGCGGATTGGCACGGCAGAAATTTCGCCCTCGAGCAAGCGCGAATGGACAGGTTAGGTCGCTCGATGGCGAATGGGAAATTTATTTTGTTGCGCGAATTGATCGAAAAATTTTATTGTAAAGCGTGCTTAAATACGCTCAAAGCTTCTGTCTCCTGGCCGAGGAACTGCACTACAGCAAAGCTGCGGCGCGCCTGCATCTGACCCAACCGGCGCTGACCTATCAGATCAAGAAGCTCGAAGAACAGGTCGGCTGCGCGCTGCTGCGACGGTCGCCACACAAGGTCATCCTCACCGAAGCCGGCATTGTTTTGGCCCGGGAACTGAGCGTTGCGTTGAGCCACGTCAACCGGGCCGTGCAGATGGCCCAGGACGCGGCCCGCGGCGACGCCGGCGCATTGGCGATCGGCTATTGCGAGCTGCCCGAGGCGGGGAACATGACAGCCATCATCCGTCGTTACACGGAGTTGTATCCCGGGGTTGACGTCACCCTGTTGAACCTGCCGACCATCGAGCAGGCTGATGCCTTGACGGCCGGATCGATCGATGTGGCCTTCCTTCATCCACCCCTGAACGCGCCGCAACTGATGATGCGGCCGGCCGGCGAGGAATGGATCGTGGCGGCGCTGCGCGCCGACCATGCCTTGGCCGCGCAGCCTGTCCTCAAACTGGCGCAACTGATGTCGGAGCGCTTGATCGTCTGCGCCGAAGAGCTCGGCCCGATCATGTACAATTCGATACTGGCGGCTTGCGGGAAAGCGGGCTTCCAACCCAGGCTGCGCGAAGAAATGTTCAGGTGGCATTCCATGCTTGACCAAGCCGCTTCGGGGCTTGGCGTGGCGTTCGTGCCTGCTTCGCTTGCCGGCACCCATCCCCAGCTGGTCTTCAGGCCGATCGAGGATCTCGACGTGAAACTGCACACGTCGATCGCAACGGCCGGAGAGCCGACGCGGCCGGCAGTCGTCCGGTTCCTTGCGACGGCGGCTTCATATCTGAGTGGTGAAACCTGCCTGTGAGCAGCCGCCTGTCAGCCGCGGACTTGGGGAACATCGTCTGCGCGATTGCGCCTTTGGCGTTACAAAAATGCGGCGAAAACAAAACTTAGAGCGTCTCCGCGTTTCCGTGAAAAACGGAAACGCTCTAATGAGCGGCCGGCTCGGCAGGTGCTTCCGCCTTCGGTTGCAGCGGCTTCATGATCGGTTCCATCAGCCCGTTGCCGCGCCGCTTGATGGCGTTGTCGCGGATATCGTCCTTGCTGAGATAGTTGACCTGGTTGACCAGCACATCGTGGATCAGCTCGATGCCGACGCGGGCATTGACGCTCTCGCGGATCGAGTTGCGGAACTTGTCGAGGTCGACCGTATCCTGCTTGGAGAAATCGATCTGGGGATTGGCGTAGAGGTAGGAATAGACCTGGTCGGTGATCAGCGCCATCGCGGGCACCGACAGCTTGGCCATTTCCTTTGGCTCTACCGTGTAGACCAGCTTGGTCAGGAAATAACCTTGCACTGCGGAGCCGCGGATGATCGGCACCGAGATGATCTCGGTCGAGACATAGTCAAGCCCGCCGAGCAATGGCTTCGGCGCCGGGTCATCGCCGCGCGCGCCTGCTGCCTGAAAGGCATAGAACGTTGCACCGACGGTGGCGGCGACGATCCAAAGCGCTGCGACGATGAACTTGATCATGGCCTTGTTACGACTTGGCCCAGCCGAATTCGCCGGCGGAATAGGTTCCGTCAGCCTCTGCGTGCTGGATCGCGTTCTTCATCAGGTTCGCCACTTCGCTGACGGCGCTGAGATGGGCGAGCAGTGCGGCTTCGTTGCGTTCCAGCTTGCCGCGCAGACGCAGAAGGCCTTCCTTGTGCTCATCGACGAGATCTTCGGCGGTGATGTTCTTGATGGCGCGGTTGAGCTCATAGAGGCAGCGGCTTTTGCGCGCGTTTGAAGCCCTGAGATCGAAGTTCATGTCGGTGCGGATGGCTGCCGTCTCCGTCTCGACCGCTTCCTCTATGCGATTGATGATGGCGGTCAGGCTGCCCACCCGCGAGATGGTGAGGTCGGAATGCGCCACGAGGCCCGAATTGTGCTCCAACTGATCCATGGTCGTTCCTAAACCCTCGTCTTCGTTTCAATCGGCGCCGCATCGCCGTCCAGCGAGCGTACCATCCGGCGCTGAATTTCCTGCACGAGCGAATCCGACAGTCGGTTCTGCTCGTCGATTGTCGCTTTCTCTGGTCCGCCCGCGACGGGGCCGACAGGCACTGTGCGTTCGCCGTCGCGATAGCGGTCGGCCAGCATCGAGCGGGCGATGCCGATGCCGCCGCGCTCGGCCATCACGTCGGCCATGTGCTCGGCAAGCTGCGACTTCCACATGTCTCCCGCCAGACCCTTGCCGTAGACGCTTTCCGTGTCCTTCGGCAGCATGTTCTGGATGAAGGTCTGCAGCACCATGGCTTCAAAGCGCTTGAATTCCTGACCGCGATCCGTTCCGGCCGGCGGTCCCGCTGGACGCGATCCCATGTCGGCATCGACCGCAAAAGCGACCGAGGCACCGCCTGCGCGCTTGGTGAGCGCTGCGCGGGCGGCCTCGACGTCCATCGGCTCGGCGGCGCGGGCCACGTCCAGGACGATGTCGCTGGGAGGGGAGATCGCCAAAAAGCTGTACCTTCTTTTCTATTCTGCGTTGAGTGATGATGGCCGAACAAGCTTGCCGCAGGCTTGCGGGAGCTACGCTGGTTGTCGTCTCCTTGTCATCGTCACTTTTCAACACCGCGCTTCTGCTCGATCAGGTCGAGCCGCTCGCGATCGGAGCGCTGGCGTTCATCGTCGCGGCGCGCATCACGATAGGCGCGCTCGACCATGTTGGTGCGTGCCGTCGCGGTGGCGAGGCTGCCTGCTTCGCGACGCGCATTATCGAGGTTGCGGTCACGTTCGGCGCGTGCGGCGGCGATCCGCTGCTGGTAGATCTCCGGAAACAGCGAAGACAGGGAATCCGGCGCATCGAAACGCGCGGCGATTTCCGCTGCTTCCTGCTCGGCGGCAACGGCCTTGGCCAGATAGCCGGCCCGGCGCATCTCATGCAGCGCCTTCAACTGCTCCTGCACCTCGACGAGCTTCTTCAGGCGATCCTTGCGGTTTGTCATCGCTCACCTGGCCAGCGTGGTTTCGATGAAGCCGTCGCCGAACAGCGACAGCAGCGTCGGAATGGCAAAATAGAACAGGATCAAGCCGCCGGCGATGACGAACGGAAGGGAGATGAAGTAGATCGGGATCTGCGGGGTCAGCTTGTTGACGAAGCCGATCGCCAGGTTGATCAGGATGGCATAGGCAACGAACGGGCTGCCCAGCCTGAGCACCAGAAGGAACGATTCCGAGAGCGTGTCGGTGACATTGACCAGCGACGCCTGTGCGCTGAAGAAGACGTTCACCGGCGCCACGTTGTATGATGCGATCAGTGCGCGGATGACCTCGTGGTGGAAATTGAGTGCAAAGAGCAGCATCAATGCCGAAAACGAGATCAGCGCGGCAATCGCCGCCTGTGGCTCGGGCTCTTCGATGGCTGGTCCCCCGGCGCCGCCGTAGCCGATCAGCATGGCGATCCCGGCGCCGATGAAGCGCAGTGCCTCCATGTAGAGCCGCGTCAGGGCGCCGATCAGGCCACCCACCAGCAGCTCCGAAACGATCATCGGCACGAAGATGGCGGGCCTGGTGTCGACATAGGGATAGATCTTGTCCCACATGAAGGCGAGCAATCCGACTGTGGCGGCGACAGCCGTGAACAGGCGGATCTGCAGCGGCAGGCGAATCGAGGACAGGCCCGGCATCAGCATGAAACAGGCGCCGACCCGACAGAAGGCGAGGAACGCCGCCAGCACGAAGCCTTGCGTGACCGTCGTCAGATCCATGGTCAGGAAATGGTCCCGAGCACCCTGATCTCGACCCCCTTGGCGATCTCGACATGGCTGAGCACCGGCAAGGTGGTGAACAGCCGTTCGATGATCATGCGCACATAGGGGCGGGCATCCGGTGCGGTGACCAGTACGAAGCGTTCGCCGGCCTCCATATGCTGGCGCACAGCCTTCGATGCTTCCTGGCCGAACTCTTCCAGCTGACGCGGGTCGATGTCGAATTCGCGGATCTCACCTTTGGCGTCGCGTTTGAGGCTTTGATGGAAGGCGAGGTCCCAGCGGTTGCCGAGTCTAAGCACCTTGAGCACGCCGCCCTCGGACAGGTCGCCGCAAATCTGCTGCGCCATGCGGATGCGTACGTGCTCGACGATCTGCTCCGTGCGCCGCACATGCGGGGCGATCTCGGCGATCGCCTCGATGATGAGGTGCAGGTTGCGGATCGAGACACGCTCGGCGAGCAGCAGCTTGAGAACTGCCTGCAAGCCTGGATAGGAAATATGCGAGGAGCAGACTTCGTCGGCCAGCTTGCGATATTCCGGATCCTGGCTGTCCAGCAGCGCCTTCATGTCCTTGTAGGACAGCAACTGCGGCAGGTTGTTGCGGATCACCTCGGAGAGATGGGTGAGCAACACAGACATGTTGTCGGCGAAGGTGTACTGTTCGCGCTTCAGGTCTTCGGCGAAAGCTTCCATCACCGAGTAGGCGCGCATGCCGAAAGCCGGCTCGCGCACTTCCTCACCCGGGATATCCGGCAGGTCGCGGGTACCAAGCAGCACCATGAGCTCACCAACCCGCATCTGGTGCTCGGCCACGACGGTGCCGTGAATCTTGATCTGGTAGCTTTTCGGCGGGATGCCGAAATCGTCGGTGAGTTTCACCTCGGGTACGACGAAGCCGTATTGCGTGGCGAACTTCTTGCGCATCTTGCCCATGCGGAACGCGAGTTCCTGATGCGAGGTGAGAAGCTTGGTCGAAAGCTGCTTGCCGATCAGCAATTCGATCTCGGCTGTCGCCAGCGACGATTTCACCGAGTTCTTCTCTTCCTCGACCTTGGCGGCGGCCTCGCGGCTGCGTGCCTCTTCCTGCTCGGCCATCCGGCGGTTCTGGCGCAGCGGAATGACGTAGCCCATCCCGGCCATGGCGGCTGCAAGCGTCACGAAGGGGAACATCGGCAGGCCAGGCATCAGGGCAAGCAGACCAAGCAGGGCGGCCGCAACATAAAGCGCGCGCGGATGCGCGCCGAGCTGGCCGAACACCGCCTTTTCGGCGGAACCGCGCGTGCCGCCCTTGGAGACGAGCAGGCCGGCGGCCAGCGAGACGATGAGGGCGGGTATCTGGGTGACGAGGCCATCGCCGACCGAAAGCTTGATGAAGACATCGGCAGCTTCACCCAGGCCCATGTTGTGGCGCAGGTAGCCGATGGCGATGCCGCCGACGATGTTGATGGCCGTGATGATCAGGCCGGCGATGGCGTCGCCACGCACGAATTTCGAAGCACCGTCCATGGAGCCGAAGAAGGAGGATTCCTCTTCCAGTTCACGGCGGCGCAACTGCGCGGTCTTTTCGTCGATCATGCCGGCAGAAAGGTCGGCATCAATCGACATCTGTTTTCCGGGGATTGCGTCCAGCGTGAAGCGGGCGCCGACTTCGGCGATACGGGTGGCGCCCTTGGTGATGACGATGAAGTTCACCACGATCAGGATCAGGAACACGATCAGACCGATGACGAAGTCACTCGACATGACCAGCTTCGAAAAACCGGAAATCACATAACCGGCGGCGTGGGTGCCCTCATTGCCATGCGACAGGATCATGCGTGTCGTCGCGATGTTCAGCGACAGGCGCAGCATTGTGGCGATGAGCAGAACGGTCGGAAATGACGAAAAGTCGAGCGGTCGCGGAATCCACAATGCGACCATGAGGATCAGCACCGAAAGCGCGATGGAGAAGGCAAGGCCAACGTCGATCAGGAAGGCCGGAATCGGCAGGAACAGCACAGCCAGGATGACGACAATGCCCAGCGCGAAGAAGACATCGCGACTGTTGCGCGGCGTCGTTTCCGCCGAAATGCTCTCGCTGATGGCCATGTCTACCTCGAATCCAGTGCTCGCCGGTCCTGAAACGGCAGTCCGGGCCATGCACCGTAACCGGCCAAGCTTGCGCGAGCCTCGAAGGATGCAATTGCGAGAATTGCAGCACTGCAGCCGGGATGCGTCGGCCTGCGCGGTTGCCATGACACAGTGTGGGGCGTATCAGGCGATCAAGGGCATTGCCCATAAAGACATTCGCGAGCCGTTCGTTGTCTTCGACCCACTCCCTGTCCGTCCATGCCCGTCGCGTGCGAGCCCTTCTGGTCCGTTCGGTTCCCATGCTGGAGGCGCGCGGCATCATCATCGTGCTGATCGCGGCAGTGGTCGGTGCGTTTTCAGGCGTGGCGGTGACCGCGATGAGCGCCTTCGTTCAAGGCATGCATTGGCTGCTGTTCGATGTGCCGGAAGGCGGCAGGCTGTCGTCGATGTTTTCACTCAGCCATCCGTTGCAGGCGGCGATGCCGGCGGTCGGCGGGTTGCTGCTCGGCCTCTCCATCATCTGGCTGCGCAAGCGCAAATTCCGCACCCCGGTCGATCCGATCGAGGCGAATGCACTCTATGGCGGGCGCATGTCGCTGACCGACACCTTCATCATCGCCGGCCAGACGATGCTGTCTTCCGGTTTTGGCGCATCGGTCGGTCTCGAGGCAGGGTACACGCAGGTCGGTGGCGGCTTCGGTTCGCGTCTGGCGCGGTTCTTCCGCATGAAGCGCAATGACGTCCGCATCCTTGTCGGGGCTGGTGCGGCCGGTGCCATCGCCGCCGCCTTCGATGCGCCTTTGACCGGTGCCTTCTATGGCTTCGAGCTGATCATCGGCATCTATTCCATCGCCAATGTCGCCCCGGTCATGACGGCGGCGATCTGTGCCACGCTGGTGACGGGCTGGCTGGGTGGGGCGCCGTTTCCGCTGGAGCTCGGCGCGGTGCCGCAGCTGACCGCAAGCCAATATCTGCCGTTCCTGGCGCTCGGATTGATCGCCGGCGGCATTTCGGTCGCGATCATGTATATGGTCGCAGCCGTCGAACGCGGTCTGACGCGGCTGTCGATCGATTCTTCGCTCCGGCCATTCCTGGGCGGTTGCGCTGTCGGGCTGCTCGGGTTGGTCACACCGCAGGTGCTGTCCAGCGGGCACGGTGCGTTGCACCGTGAATTCGCGATGAACTACGGTCTCACCGTGATCGTCACGGTGTTCCTGCTCAAGATAGCAGCTTCCGTGATTTCGCTCGGCTCCGGTTTCCGCGGCGGCCTGTTCTTCGCTTCACTGCTGCTTGGTGCGCTGCTGGGCAAGATCTTTGCGGCGATCATGCTGGCGATCGCGCCTGCGGCAGGTATCGACCCGGCCGTTGCGGCCGTCGTCGGCATGAGTTCAATGGCGGTCGGCATCATTGGCGGGCCGCTGACCATGGCTTTCCTGGCACTGGAGTCGACGGGCGACCTGACATTGACGGGTGTGGTGCTCGCTGCTGCGATCATCACCTCGATCCTGGTGCGCGAGACCTTTGGTTACTCGTTCTCGACCTGGCGCTTCCACCTGCGCGGCGAAACCATCCGTTCGGCGCAGGATGTCGGCTGGATGCGCAGCCTTACGGTCGGCCTGATGATGCGCAAGGATGTCCGCACCATTGCAGCCATGACGACCATCACCGAGTTCCGCCAGCAGGTCCCGCTCGGATCGGCACAGCGTGTCATCGCGGTGGATGGCGAGCAGCGTTACATCGGCATGATCATCGTGTCGGACGCCTATGGCGACCAGCCCGATCCCGCTAGCACGGTTCTGACCCTCACACGCTTTGGTGACTCCGTGCTGGTGCCGTCGATGAATGTGCAATCGGCGGCGGAGACCTTCCATCGCGCCGGGGCCGAGGAACTGGCGGTGGTCGAAGACTTCGAGAGCCGCAAGGTCGTCGGCCTGCTCACCGAGGGGCATCTGTTGCGCCGCTACGCCGAGGAACTCGACAAGGCGCGGCGCGATCTTTCCGGCGAAGGCTGACGTGCGCGTCCGGTCACGGTTCGCGGGTCAGTGTTCTTCATGCGGCTTGGGAGTGCCGTAGTAGCCGACTGGATTGGTCGGGCGCTCGATCATTCGCCGTACCCTGGGTCGTTCGATGCCGGAATGCAGCGCTCGTATGCGCTCGGTGATTTCCGCATCGGCATGCGTGGCGCGCGTGTTGTGGCGGATGTAATCCAGCCAGGTCGGCGTGTGATAACTTTCCATCCAGATTTCGGGATGTTCGAGGTCGCGAGCAAGCACCCAGTTGCGTGCCCCGTCGCGTCGGCGCACGCGCGCCCGATCAGTCATCACTTTCAGGAACTCCGGCACATCCTCTTCCCTGATGACATATTCGATGGTGATCTCGATCGGCCCCGAACGGGGTCTGAGGTCGAGCGCGAGCATGGGCTCGCGCCAGCGGTCGAGCGGATCGAGATTGGGCGCAATGTGCTGCGGCAGCGGGAGTATGAAGCCGATTGCTGCGCCGACCAACATTGTCGCCGCAGCCGCCAGCAGAGCCACGCTGGCACCATGGTTGTCGGCGGTCACGCCCCAGATCCAGCTGCCCAGGGCGATGCCGCCGAAGGTCGCCATCTGGTAGATGGAAAGCACCCGTCCAACCACCCAGCGCGGGGTGGACATCTGTACGGTGATGTTGAAATGCGAAAGTGCCGTGACCCAGCATGCGCCTCCGACAAGCAGGCCAAGCGCCACCTGCCAGGCATGGGGGCTGATGGCGGCGACGGTCGCGCAAAGCGCAAAGCCGAGGAAAGCCGAGCGCACCATGGTCTCGCTGGGCAGGACCTGCCTCAATCGTGCGCTGGTCAGTGCGCCGATGACAGCGCCGATGCCGAAGGCGCCCAGCATGATACCATAGGTCAGGGCACCACCCTTGACGAGATCGCGCGTCACCAGTGGCAGCAGGGCCAGCACGGCACCGGCGCTGAAGCCGAAGGTGAAGCCGCGCACCAGTACCTTGCCGATATTGGGCGACATCGCGACGTAGCGCAGGCCGGCACCCATCGCCGCGCCGAGCGATTCACGTGGCAGGTTGGATGTCGGCAGGTTCGGCTTCCATCGCGCCAAGACGATCATCAGCCCGACATAGCTGAAGGCGTTGGCGGCGAAGGCGGCCGCTGCACCGAGCGTGGCGACGATGATGCCGCCGAGCGCCGGCCCGACGCTGCGGGTCAGGTTGAAGCCCATCGAGTTCAGCGCCACCGCCGCAGGCACCTTGTTGCGCGGAACCATATCGCCGACGGAAGCCTGCCAGGACGGGCTGTTCAGTGCGGTGCCGCAGTCGATCAGGAAAGTAAAGGCCAGAAGCAGCCACGGCGTGAGCAGGTCCAGTTGGGTGAAAACCATCAGCAGCAACGACACCACGAGCATGAAGCTCTGCGCAATCAGCATCACCTTGCGACGGTTGTAGCTGTCGGCGATCGCGCCGGCGACCAGCGCGAACAGCATGATCGGCAATGTCGTCGAGGCCTGCACCAGCGCCACCTGGTATGGAGAGGTGGCGATCTGCGTCATCATCCAGGCAGCGCCAACGCCCTGGATCAGGCCGCCGAGATTGGAGACCAGGCTGGCGCTCCAGACTGCGCGGAAGATGCCATGCTGGAAGGGTGCCAGCGCGGAAACACGCTGACTGTTCGGCTCGTCCTCGATAGCCGGACCGCTGTCTTGGGGCATATCTCGTCTCGTGAATCGCTGCTCTGCTGGCGGCGTTTGCCGACAAAGTTAGACGAGACTGCGGAAAAGGCGAACGAGTTTTCGTGATCCGACTGGTCCAGTCGGAAGATAGGGCAATTCCAGGAAAGGGGTGCGACGGTTTTCCGTCCGGAATTGCTTTAAAACAAAGAACCGGCGCGTTTGCGCGTTTCCGGGAGAAACGCGCTAGACTCCGCCATCGGCCGAATTCGTCGTCCGCGGGATCAGAAGCCGTGTTGGATACGCTCGAAGACGACGTTGGTGAAGGCCGAGATCTGACCGCCGACAAATGGTCCCGTCAGCGCCACCACCAGCATGATGGCAACGATCTTCGGCACGAAGGTCAGCGTGATTTCCTGGATCTGCGTCAGGGCCTGGATAAGTGCGATACCGATGCCGACGACCATGGCAACCAGCACGACGGGGGCCGAGGCTGTCAGTACCGTCCAGACGGCGAACTGGACGATATCAAGTGCGTCGGCCTCATTCATCGTTCGTGCCTCAGGCTGCCGCTGGGGCCTGCTTGACGACGACGCCGGGGAGAACCGGCACTTCCTTGCCGTCATTGAGCACCGCAATAAGGCCGTCGCTGGCCAGGCGTACTTCCTTCACCACACCCGTGGTCTTGCCGTCCGCCGAGGTCAGTTGCCGGCCGATCAGGGAATCCGCCTGCGACAGTGCCGAGGACTGGAGAATGTACTCCAGCTTGGTGTTCATCTGCACCGACTGCTCGACCTGGGAGAACTGTGCGAGCTGCGCGACGTACTGGGTGGAATCCATCGGCTTGGTCGGGTCCTGGTTCTTCATCTGCGCCATCAACAGCTTCAGGAAGGACTGGTAGTCGACCGAGGTCTTGGATTTCTGCTGTGTCTGCGGCGTGCCATTGCCGACGTTGTTGTTGACGTTCATGTCGACAGCCATGATCAGCGTGCTCCCATTGCCAGCGGACGCGGAGCGTCCTGGAGTTCATTCTCGTTTGCGTCGAGCGCCAGCTTTTCCAGCGGATAGAGCGAGCGGATGGCTCTCAGCGCTTCATAGACGTGGCCTTCCGAAACCATGCGATCGACGTCCTTCAATGTCGAGCGGATACGCTCGTTGTCGAAGGAGGCGAGCATCAGCGGCAGTGAATGACGGAACATCTCGCGTGCTTCTTCAGCACCCTGTGGATTGATCAGCATGATCTGCGCCACGAAATAGAGTTGCCGGAGCGGCGTCGACGCATCCTCGGCCTGAAGGACATGGCCTTCCAGCAGGAACTGCACGTCGTTCAGCAGTTCCAGCGTGACCTTGCGGTCAACGCGGATGACCGCGCCATTGAGATAGATGCGCTCGCCGGGCTTCAGCGAGAGCTTCAGCGTGCTCTTGGATGGTGTCATTGAATGCCGTCCCGGATGATCTGCGAGACTTCGATCAACCCGTCGAAGTTGTTCGAACGACCCTGGCGGATATCCTCGGTTTCGCGCAGCAGCCACAAGCCGATCGAGATCAGGTTGGCGCGCAGTTCCTTCGGCAGGGCATTTTCATCCGAGGAGAGATCCTCGAGCAGCGCTGTCCAGACACGGTTGGTGAAGTGCAAGGCTTCCACCGCCTGCATGGATTGAGTGCCGGCGTTGGCTGCTTCGACCAGCAGATCGATCGAACGCGTCAGCAGGTGTCGCTCGCGTTCCTTGGCGTCGGCTACCGAGTCCGTCTGGATGTCGGCGTAGGAGAATTGATACATCGCTTGTCCGATCGCCGGTTACTTCAGGAAGTTTATCAGGCTGAGCTGCTGAAGGCGCGCGGTGAGCGCGAATGAGGTCTGGATATGGGACATCAGGTCATTGACGCGATTGGCGGCTTCGTACTCGTCGACGCCTTCCAGGTCGATCACATGCTTTTCGAACAGGTTGATCTGCGCTTTCATGCGGTCGCTCGCATCGCTCACGCGCTGTTCGATGATACCAGCTTGCGATTGTGTTTGCGCGATGCTGCCGAGGGCTTCGCCTGTCAGGGTTAACGCCTTCTGGGCAACGGCCTTCTTGGCATCCGCATTCAGGTTGCCGGAGAACAGCGTTGTCACGATGGCTGCCGCCATTGCGAATTTCTTCACGCCGTCGGTGTTGGCGCTGACCGAAGACTCCGTGGTTTCGTTCAACGAGATGCGGCTGACGATCTGCTGATCGGTGGCATTGGACCAGTTCGTCTTCCAGGCTGGTCCGAAGAACTGGGGCATCACGTCCGTGGTGATGAAGTTGTCCAGTTGCGCGGCGGTCAGGTTGGCTGCCGCGGGGTCCGTTGAAGCGAAGCCGAAACGCGTGACGAAGGCGGCGTCGAGCGCTGCCTTGGCAGGCGAGCCAGCTGCGGTGAAGTCGTTGATCGGCTTCACGTCGGTGTTGGTGCCGGCGAACAGATATTCGCCATTGATGCTCGAATTGAGGATCGATGTCATCGACTGCAGGGCAGCCTTGCCGGCATCGCGCGTGACATTCGAGCCCGGATCGCCGCTGATGGCGGTGCTGACGGCGGTGAGCAGCTTCTGTGCCGCATCGCCGAGCTTGCCGAGTGCGTCCTGCGTGGTCGAGAGCCGGGACGAAATCAGCTTGTTGGAATCGACGATCGTGTTCAGCCGTTCGAGGTCGCGTGCGAAAGTGACCGACTGCGAGGTGCGCGCGCCGAGCGCCAGGCCGAGGTCGGCGACGCGCAGCGTGTCCATTTCCTTCTGACGCTTTATCAGTTCGACCTGCATGCGCGACTGCGAATAACGCATCGCATTGGACATGGCCGAGGATGAAACGGAGGTGGTCTTCATGACTTATTTCACCGCTGCGAGGAGGGCATCGAGCATCTGGTTGACGGTGGTCAGGATGCGGGCTGAGGCCTGATAGGTGTGTTCGAGATCCAGCATCAGCGACATCTCGTTGTCGACATTGACGCCGGTGGCATTCGACAGCGCCTCACCCGTGCGCTGTGCAAGCGCTTCCTTTGTGTCGGCGAGGTTGGAGGCCTGCTGGCGCACCCCTTCGAACCAGCCGATGGAGCTGGCGGCATAGGAGACGACGCTGGAGTTGGCGGTGATGCCCGCACCCGGATCGAAAGCCATCGGCTTGGTGAGTTTTTCACCATAGGCGATCAGCCTGTCCGCATAAGACGCGCCACCGCCGGCTGCAGCGGGGTTGGTGCGATAGACCGCACCGTTGATGCCGCCATCACGCAACAGGACCGGGTTGCCACCGGTCGCCGGATCGACCGCGGCATTGATCTTGATCGTTCCCGCCAGCCCGTCGATCAGCGTGCCGGCCGGTGGGATTCCTGGCGCGCCTGGCCATGTGAAGAGGCCGACGGCATCAGGCTGGCCGGGGGCCGTCTCTGCAAAGGCGGTGATGAGGCCTCGCGCTGTCTCATCCAATTGACGCTGCATGGTGACAGTGACATTGTCGCGCAACTGGAGCATGCCGGCCAGTTTGCCGGATGCTTCGGCCGTGCCGGAAACCTTCAACGGGACCTTGTCGATGTAGATCTGACCACCGACCGCACCGGGTGCGTAGCCGGGCGAAGGCGTGAAGGTCACGGAGCGCGGAATGGTTTCGAACAGCGTGGTCCCGTCACCGGTGGTAATGACCATGTCATTGTCGCCACGGGTGTAGGTGGAGATCGGAACAAATTCCGAAAGCTTCTTCAGTACCGCATTGCGCTGGTCGAGCGCATCGGAGACGTCCTCTCCGGAGCGCGTGCCATTGATGACAGCCTGGTTGGCGACTTCGAACTGCTTGAGCAGGTCGTTCATGTCGTTGACGGCGGTCGAAATCTCGCCGTCGGTCTTGGTGCGGAAGTCCTGGATGGCCTTGGTGCCGTCGTTCAGGGAACGGATAACCTGGCGCGCCGACTCGATCAGGCTGGTGCCGAGGTTCTGGTTCGACGGCGTTGTGGCATAGAGCTGGAGCGCCTTCTGCAGGGCGCCGATTGCGGAGGAAGCCGACGCGGCGTTGTCGACGCCGTTCACCTGCAGCTCGAGCCGGTCCATGCCCTGGGCAAGGGTCGCCTGTCCGCTCCACGACGAAAGAGCGCTCAGGTTCTGTCGAAACAGAAGGTCATTGGCCGCGCGATGGATCTTGACCGCGCTGACGCCGGGATCGGTATAGGAAAGGACCGCGATGCGGCGGGAATAGTCCGGATTGGAGGCATCCGCGACGTTGCGCGAGACGATGCTTGTCTGCCGCGACGTTGCCTTGAGTGATGACTGGGCGATGCTGAGTGCGGATGACAACGACATGCGGGTCTTTCAGGCAGTGATGCGGCCGCGGCCCGGTCGACCATCGACCGGGCCGCGGAGCCGCGCCTCATCTCTTCAGGTTGACGAGGATGTCCATCAGTTCGGAACCGGTCTGGAACACCTTCGAGTTGGCCGTATAGCTGCGCTGCGAGGAGATCATGTTGGTGAGCTCTTCGGCGATATCGACGTTGGAGTTTTCGAGTGCGCCGGAGATGATCTCGCCGCGCTTGCCTTCGCTCGCAAAACCGATCTGGACGTCGCCTGAATCCGGGCTCTGCGTGAAGACGTTGCCGGACTGCTGGATCAGCCGGTCGGGGCTCGGCACCTGCGCCAGCGGAATCTTGTAGAGCGGCTTGGTCGAGCCGTCCTGATACTGCGCATAGATGGTGCCGTCCTTGCCGATCGTCACCTTCTCGATGTTGCTCGGTCCGTTGCCGTTGACCTGGCCGGTGACGGTGTAGCCGGTGCCGATCTGGCTGAGGCCCTTGAGGTCGAGTTTCAGTGGCACGCCGCCCGGAGGAGTGAAGGTGATGCTGTCGGTCGCGCCCGTCAGCTTGCCGGTGCCGTCGAAGGAGATCGAGGTGTTCGCCAACAGGCCGCCCGCGCCGTAAGGGAATGGTCCGCCGGCTGCCGCCTTCGATTGATCGAAAACGGCAACATCCCAGGTGCCCGCGGCGGTCTTGGTGAAGTAGATGTCGACCATCACCTTGTTGCCGAGGTTGTCATAAACGACCATCGAGGACTTGTTGGTGTATTGAGCCGTTGCCGCATTGCCAGACGGCGGTGTCGCGGGCAGTGCGATGGCCGTGGCGCCGGAGGGCAGGTTGCCGCTGAAAGTGCCTGAGCTCGAAGGTGTTGCCGTCATCTTCCCGTCGGAAATCTGGACTGGCACCAGACCCTGGAAACCGTTGACCGTAGCGGCCGGCACGCCATTGGCGTAGCTGTAGGCCATCAACTGGTAGCCTGCGGCGTTGACCAGCCTGCCTTGCGCGTCGGGTACAAAGGAACCGGCGCGGGTCATGTAAGGCGTGCCCGACGAGTCCTGCACCACGAAGAAGCCGTCACCGCGGATGGCGAGGTCGGAAACCGACGTGGTGCCCTTGAGGTCGCCGCGATCGGAAATGGCCGTGCGGATCGTCGAATTGACGCCGCCGGAGTTGTAGGCACCGCCGGTGGTCGGCATCACCAGGCTGGAGAACTCGATCGACGAGCGCTTGTAGCCGGTGGTGTCGGAATTGGCGATGTTGTCGGCGACGGTGGACAGGCGGTTTGCCTGGGCGTTCATGCCGGAAACGCCGGTCCGCATCATTCCATAAAGGCTCATCGCAACGTCTCCGTTATGCGCATGGTGTCGCCGGCCAAACTAAACATGTTGTCTTGCGCGAGGCTGGCGCGGACCGGGCGCATCAGGCGACCAGCCGGTAGCCGAGGAAGCGTTTCGAATCGATCGGGTCATGGCCGAGCCGCTCGCGCAGCTTCTTGCGCAGTTTGGAAATGTGGCTCTCCACGACGTTCTCCTCGACCTCTTCGTCGAAGATGCCGTAGATGGCGTTGAAGACCTGGGTCTTGGTGACCCGTCGACCCCGATTGCTGGCCAGGTATTCAAGGATACGCCGCTCGCGACGCGGCAACGGCATGGGTTGGCCATCGATTTCCGGATCGCGGCCATCCATGAAGATGCGCATCGCGCCGATCTCGGTGAAGGAGGCGTCTTCATGGGCGCGGCGGCGGATCGCGGTGATGCGCGCCAGGATCTCGCGGATGTGGACCGGCTTGCGTACGACGTCATCGACGCCGGATTCGAAAAGGCGCAGGGTGTTTTCGAGGGAGTTGTGGTCGCTCAGCGCGATGACGGGAGCGCCGGTGCGGTCCCTGATCTGTCGGGGAGAGACGGCGCCCTCGCGGCAATCACCGATCAGAAAGGCTCGAACCGATTTCAGGTCGTCGTCGGCGGCGCTGGAAACCCAGGCGTCGAATTCGCTCGGCGCAAAACCGGCGCTCGCCACACCTTCCCGATCGAACATCGAGCTGTAACCGTCAGTTACAAGTTCGCGTTCGTCCACGATTACGATCATCGCCCAGCCCCCGAATCAGTTCATCTGCCCCGTGCGGAAAGGCGTAGTCCCCGTCACGAATCCTGACCAACCGTCATTTCTTGTGACTGCATTCTTGGGAGTCGGGAATCGCGATGGTTGTACCGTGTACAATCTGGCGGTGATGCAGGCCGAATTCAGTGACGAAAACGGCGTACGTCCGCACTGCAAGAGTGTGGCCGGTGTCCTGTTCTGGCTACAACCTATGGTGTGCAGAAACTGCGAGCGTTGGCCGTCCACTTGCCAAAGCCGACGGCGACCATGTTGGTGATCACCCGACAGACATAACGCTTCTGGGCGGGGTCATTGTTGGGGCCGGCGTGGTAGCGCGCGACGGCCATGGACCAGGTCTCGTGCCTCGCGTGCAGTTGCGTGAGGAAGCGCGCAGCGTAGTCTACGTTGCGACGCGGATCGAGCATGTCCTCGACGCTGCGGAACTGGTCGCCATGATAGCGATGATTGATCTGCATGCAGCCGAGATCGATCAGGGACTTGCCTTCGCGCCGTGCAGACTCGAAGGCAAGCAGCGCCTCCGAACGGGAGCGCGGGAAGACAGCTTTTCCTTCTATATTCAAAGCGTTGGGTTGAAGGCTGCCCTTGTTTCCGGTCTCCGTCAATCCGACCGCATAGAGAATGCCGGCAGGTATCCGATAGCGGTCCGCGGCGCGCAGGATCTCGGCTTCGCAGGGATTGGTCGCTGCCGCCGCCGTCTGGGCGACGGGCGCGCTAGATAAACAGGCCGCGGCCAGGACGGTCCTGAGAAGGCGGCGCTGAGCGCTGGTCCGGTTGCCTGTCATCACCACGGTTCCTTCCTGACTGTCCGTTTGTGCCATCGCCGTTCCCGCTGGAATTGCCTGGCTGGAAGGACGATTGATCGCGTCCGGGTGACGTTGCCGTTTGTGGTGCATCCGCCCGCGCGGCCGGTGTCGATGCTATCGAAGGTTGCAGGATGGTCACCTTGTCGATGTCGAATCCGAGCGACTTCAGCGACTTCACAATCGCCTCGCTATCGGAGCTCAATCGACGATGTGCTTCGTAGGTATCGGGCTTCAACTCAATCGACAGTTGCTCGCCAGCGAGGCGAAGATTGGCGGTGACTGTCCCTAGCTCCGCAGGGTGCAATTCGATCTTCAATACGTGTGTTGGAACTGCAACAGCCGAGCCGTTTTGAATGCCTGTTGCGGTCGCTGGCGCGGCCCTTGCTGGTGCGGCGTTGCTGGCAATCGCATCGATGACGTCGCGCGCAGCCTGGCTGACGTTTTGAAGAGCCGGTGCCGGAAAATTCTGCTCGGCCGAGACTGTCGCGCGTGAGGCTCCGGACTGCTTCAGAACATCGTTCGAAGCCCTACCGTTGCTCTCGCTTTTCGACGGTTCGGCCGAGATAGCCGAACTGTCCCCCGACACGGCTTCCTCGGTCGTAGAGCCGAGCGATATGGCTGCGTCCTGGGCGGACGTTCCCGCGACAACGCTTGGCGTATTGGCCGGCGCCGTCGCCCCGCTTGCAGCGCGAGTTGCAGCCGATTGGTCGATGTGGATCTTCGGCGATGGCTTGTCATCGCCAAGACTTGTTCCGGTGTCTCGTGTTCCCTGCAGAATCGCCGGGCGCTTTGCCTTGTCCGCTGACAGGAGATCGGCTTCGGCATCGGCTGTGTCCGGTTCGGACCGCTTCTCCGAATTGTCCGATTGCTGTCGGCCCAGACTGTGAAGGCTCAGGAACAACGGTATGCGGGTGCCTGCCGCCTGCTCCTGGGTGTTGGACGACGTGTCGTCGCCTGGCTCTTCGTTGCCAGCTTCGTCGTCGATCTCCGCTGCGGGATCGTCTCCGGGCGCAGCGATACGATCGCGGCTATTGAACTTGAAATCGCCGCGGATGTTTTCCCGATGCGAGCTGTCTGATCCGCGCTGGATCACCTTTTCTTTGCCTGTCGGCTCGCGATGAGCGACCAGATCGTCGAAGGCAGGACCATCTTCGCCGGTCTTGCCAGCCGACTGCTGGTTGCCTGACCGCGGCAACGCGATGCCCGGGAAATTCTGGCCTACACTAGCAGTCATTGAGGCGAGGCTCCCAGTAGAAGATCGATCTTGTCGAGTTTGCGTTTGGTATCCGCGATGGCGGCATCGGTCGTGTCCGAGCCACCATTCGCGGATGCAGGCAGAATGGTTGCGGGTGGCGACTGGATCGCTGCATCCTGAGTTGCAGAAGCGGGCGTCTTCGGCGGTTTTGCTGCCGTTTCGGTTGCAGGCCGCTCCGATATGGCGTCCTCGACCGCAGGAAGATCGGAACCGTCGTCTGGAGCGGCTTCTGCCTGCGCTTTGCCGGCCTGATCGCTTGCTGCCCCAGACTTTTCCTGTGCAGCGACGTTAGGCTTCGGCTGCGACCTGGCGGTCGCGGAAGGCGGCGGATCGAAGACCGCCGGTATTGGTGGCGCAACGACCTCCTGGGTAATCTGCTGAGCCGCATCGAGCAGCGAACGGTCACTCGGTGACAATCGACTGCGGTCGATCGTCTTCAGCTTGGCGCGAATGTCATCGACCGTCGCCGAGGTGATGCTGGACAGGCTGGCATAGAGTTCGGCGCGCGGATCATCCGCTTGCGTCGCGCCCTTGTCCTCGGGGATGGCCTTCGTGGATGCGAAGGCAGACAGTTCATTCAATCCGTCGATGGCAGCGCGGCGCGCGATACGCAGATAGATGACCCGCTCTCGCTCCGTGTCCATCATCGAGGTGATGTCAGCCAGCTTGTCCTGGCTCAGCGCCATATGCAGTGTCACCACGCCGGCGACAAAACTGTCGGCGAACTGGCTGGCATAGGGAGAGAGCAGGTAGCGTTCGACATATTGGGTGGAAGCTTGTGCAAACCGGGCCGCGTCGCCGTTGGTCGTGGCAATCGCCACCGAACGGCGCAATGCGGCTTCTTCCACCAGCGTGCCGGGACTGAGCAACCTGGCTTGATCGAGCAGCTTCAGCGCCTGAACAGGATCGTCGATCGCCAACAGAGAACCCTTGATGAGGGCGACGAACGCACCGACATCCGGCGACAGTGTCATCGGATCGATCGGCTGCAATGCCGCAATGGCTGGCCCCGGCTGGCCGCCCAGGTAGTGCAGAATGCCATCGACGATCGCCTGGTTGGTCTCATCGAGCTGGATGCGACCGGCTGCACCTCTGACCGTTGCCGGGTTGCCGCCGCTCATGCCGTAGACGAGCAACGCGCGCAGGTTCTTGGGTTCCTTGAAATCGTCGGGTTTCGACGCACGAAAACGGGCGTCGGCCATTTCGAGCAGCTTGTTCTGCATTGGCAGCGCGGCGTGATCGCCCGACGCCAGCCTGTCCTGCACGAGCTGGAGCGAGCGCACCATCTGATAGGGCTGCAACGGATCCTGGGCGAGGGCGGGCGTGGTTACGCCCAACCCAAGCAGAGCGAACCCAAGGATGCGCGCCGCGCGGGTCATCCCCCCGTCTCCAGCAGGATTTCGATGCGTCGGTTCACGGCGGCGAGAGGGTCCGCCTTGTTCTTCGGCTCGCGATCGGCGAAACCGGCGACTTCCTTGATGCGGCTTTCGTCCAGGCCACCACGCACCAGCATGTAGTAGGCCGAATGCGCACGGGCGGTGGAAAGCCGCCAGTTGTCATAACCGCCCTTGAAGGGACGGGCGTCGGTATGGCCCTGGATGGCAACCGTGCCCTTCTGGTCCTTGACGATGCGACCGATCTTTTCCATCGCAAGCACGAGGTCGCGACGCGGCACTGCCGAGCCGATTTCGAACATGCCGAAGTTGAAGCTGTCGGTGACCGAGATGACGACACCTTTGTCGGTGGCCTCGACGCTGACGCCATCGGCAATTGCCTCACCTGGCTTGAAGGCCTCGGCGATCTTCTTCTTCACGTCTTCGGCCGCTTTTTCCGTTGCGGGCGTCGGAGCCTTGTCCTGCTTGGCTGCCTCGGCGTTTTCCTTGGCAGCCTCCGGCCTGGCCATGGAAGGATCTTTTGCTGCGCTCTGATCCGTGCGCGCCTGTTGATCTTTGCCGACAGGCTGTCCCTTGGCTTGCGACGCGACGGCTTGCTGATCCTTGGCCGCTGTCTTTGTCAGCTGTTGTGACTGCTCTTCAGGCTTGGCCGCTTCGGCGCTGGCCTCGGGCAGAGGAGTTGATATCTGCTGTGACCAGAAATCCGGAGCGAACGGATCGCGATAGGAATCACCGCCCGATGCGCCGGTGGCTGGGCCAGCAATCTGCGCCCCACCTTCACCCTTGGTGCTGACGTTCTGTCTCGTACCGGTCTCGGCAGCGATTTCGGCGAGAACGGCGTAAGGATCGGCGAACAATTTCTCGTCAGCGTTCTTCGCCTCTTCGGCTTTGTCCTGCTTGGCGTTCTGGCCGCTCTGTTGTTCCTGCGCGCTGCCGGGATTGCCTTTGCCGTTGTGACCCTGCTTGGCGGCGCCTTCCACGGGGTCGTTGGAGGTGTAGCCCGGTTCGTCGGGTCCGTCGCCGATATCCTGCAAGCCCTTGCGGCTGGCACTGCGATCGATCAGCGGAACCGGGTTGAAGTAAGATGCTACGGCCGCCCTGGTCTGTTCATTCGCTGCGTTGATCAGCCACATGACAAGGAAAAAGCACATCATCGCGGTCATGAAATCCGCGAAGGCGATTTTCCAGACACCACCATGATGACCGTCATCATGGTCGTCGTGATTGCGACGGACGATGATGATTTCCTGCCTGTGATCAGCGCCTTCAGTCGTACTCATGAAAGGACCTCAGACAGAGCTGTCGACCATTCCGACATGCGTGTTTCGACGACGGTGTCATTGACGACGAGGGTCAAGTCGAGCGCGGACGCTTCGGTGAAATCCAGGCTCGCTGCCCGTTTGCCGAGAGCGGCCTTCAATGGCTCGTACAGGGAGAGCGGGCCGCGGACAGAAACGCGAACGGATTCGCTGTCGGCGAGTGTATCGCGAATGACCTTTTCCAGCGCGACGAGCGAGCGTTTCTGCAACTCATCACTCAACATGCCGCCAATGATACGGGCGACCGTATCGCCCATCAGATCATGCAGATGGTGTTCCAGTTGCTCCGTTCGTTGAGCGATCGCCTTTCCGACATCACCGCCCAGGCCGTCGACCAGCGCCTTGGCCTGCTCGGCAGCGGCATGGCGCTCTGTCTCGAGCTGTTCGTTGAAGGCTGCCGTCAACCTGGCCTCGAGCGCGTCCTCGGCCTTGGCGACCGCCATTGCGATCAGCTTGTCGACATCGATAGCAGGGGGGCCGTCGCCAAAGGGGGGGCGGCTCAACGGGTGTATGAGCCGGCACGCCGCCATGGTGGGCCGGCGTGCCGAAATCCGGCAGCAGGTCGGAAAGGGATGCCTGTCGCATCAGCCCACGGCTTCCTGGGCCGTCCATTTGCGCAGGATGTTGGCCGTACGCTCTTCATTGATGTCGACCATGCGGGCGAGCCTGTCCTGTGGCGCCGGCCGCAGCTTCCTGCGCAGGTCGTCGAGAGGCGCCGGGCGACTGTTGTCGGCCAGGGCGGGAGTGGGTGTTTCCACTTCGGAGCCTGCGCCCGGATTGGGTAACGAGCGCTGTACGTCATCGAAGCTCGGACCGGCCAGTGCTGCCGGCTTGTTGGTCAGGGCGGCAGCCATCGGACGCAGCCCGAAGAAGGCGACGAGGAATACGACAACGATGAAGGCAGCGGCATTGATCAAGCTGCCGGTATAACTCGCGACTGCGTCGAGGATACCGGGCGAAGCAAGTTCCTGGCCATCCAGCCCGTCGATGAATTCGACAGCCGAGACATCGATGATGTCGCCACGCTTTTCATCAAGGCCGGTAGCCGATGCAACCATCTTCTTGATGTCGGCGACGCGCTGGGCGACCTGCTCCGGCTTGGCGTCCTTGCCCAGGACCGACAGCAATCGCTGCTGATTGACGACGACGGCGATCGACATCTTGGTGACCGTGTAGCCGTTGGAAACCGTGGCGATCTTCTTGGAATTGATCTCGTAGTTGGTGATCTCTTCCTTGCGGTCGTTCTGCGAGCTCGACTGCGGACCGTCCGTTGCGGCCGTCTGCGTCTCCGGCAGGTTCTGTTCGACCGTGGCAGGCGTTGCCGCCTGGCGCTGATTGCTGTTCTCGTTTGCCTTGACTGTCTGGACGGAGCGCTCAACCCGCGATTCCGGATCGAAGATGGTTTCTTCCGTCTGGCGTGTGTCGGTGTTGACGTCGGCCTTGACGCTGGCGCGGAAGTTGTCCGGACCGAGATAGGGAGTCAGCGCGCGACGGATATTGTCCTCGATCTGGCTTTCGACGGTGCGTTCGACGCCAAGCGAACGGGCTGCGCTGGTGTTGGATGGGTCGTCGCCGGCAGCCAGCAGGTTGCCGGCCGAATCAAGCACCGTCACTTTTTCCGCCGACAGGCCGGGCACGGCTGCGGCGACCAGATGGCGGATCGACATGGCAGCCTTGCCACCGTCGATACCGGCATAACGGATGACCACGGATGCGGACGGCTGCTGCTCCTCGCGGCGGAAATTGGCGCGCTCGGACATCACGATGTGAACGCGAGCGGCCTTGACGCCGGCCAGAGACTGGATGGTACGAGCGATCTCTCCTTCCAGCGCACGCACGCGAGTGACCTGCTGCATGAAAGAGGTAAGGCCGAGCGAACCGACCTTGTCGAACAACTCGTAGCCGGCGTTGGCGCTGGTCGGCAGGCCCTTTTCGGCCAACAGCATGCGCGCCTTGGCGGTGGTGCCCACAGGTACCGACACGCTGGTGCCGTCCGAACCGACGTCGAAATTGAAGCCGGCTTCGGAAAGCACCATGCCGATCTGGTTCACGTCGGAACGTTCGAGGCCGACATAGAGCGTCTCGTAGGAAGGGCGGTTCAGGTAAACCGAGCCGATACCGATGACGGCAAGCGTCAAAAGCGCGATGCCGGCCATAATGGCCAGCCGCTTGGTGCCAAAATCCTGAAGATTGATGACGATGCTTCTAAGTTGTTCCGGCACGGGTCGAGGGTCCCTGCATGATTGCCCGCTGGAACACTAGACGTCGAAGCTTGTGCGAAAATGGTATCGGGCCGCGCTTGTGGCGCGGCCCGATGGATAAGGAACAAAATTCAGGCGAGCAGAACCCGCGGCCGGTCAGCTCTTGAAGAGGGACAGGATGTTCTGGGCGCTGGAGTTGGCAATCGACAAAGCCTGGATGCCGAGTTGCTGCTGCACCTGCAGCGCCTGAAGCCTTGTTGATTCTCGATCCATATCGGCATCGACAAGTTGCCCGACCCCTCGATCAATCGAATCGGAAAGCTTGGAGACGAAATCCTTCTGCATATCGACGCGGGACTTCGCGGCACCGAGCTCGGACGCTGCGCTGGCCATCTTGGCAAGCACCTTTTCGACGTCGGTGAGCAGGTTGTCGAACTGTGCTGTTTCGCCCGTGCCGGCGACACCTGTGAGATCGGAGACCGATATGTCCAGCAGCGCTTTGGTGGAGGCGCTTCCTGTCGAATCCAGGATACCAGCCTTGGCGGCGGCACTCGCATCGATCAGGCGGACATTGTTCAACGGAATGTCGATCATGCCGGTGGTGACATTGCCGGCGGAATCACGATTGTAGGAAGAGATGATGCCGAGGCTGGCGTTCGTGACGCCTGAGTCGGTCTTCAGCATGTTCGTGCCAGCGTAGCTGGCCCCGGCAATGTTGTCCTTCAACTGCTTCTGCAGGGAATCAATGTCGCCCTGGATCTTGCTGCGCTGCTCAGGGCCGGACGCCTTTGCGAGCAGGATCTTCTGCTTGATGGCATCGACGACTTCGATCGCCTTGTTCATGGCGGTGTAGGCCGTGTCGACCTTGCCGGCTCCGAGGCCGAGCGCGTCCTGGACAACGGAATTCGCCTTGTTGTCGGAGCGCATGGTGGTGGCGATCGACCAGTAGGCGGCATTGTCGGAAGCGGTCGAGACGCGGTAGCCGGTCGAAATGCGCGACTGGGTCTGTTCGAGCGCCTTGTTGGTGGCGTTCAGGCTCTGCAGCGCGGTCAGCGCCGAGGCGTTTGTCATGATGCTCGCCAAGATAACTCCCCTTCAAATGGCCGCGCATTCCCCGCGCGATGACTGACCGCCAGCGTTGGCTTCCTGGAAACGGACGGCGGAGCAACGTGGTTAACAATAGCTAACCAGTCATGGTTAACAGGTCATTAAAGAGGACTCTAATACAAGTCGTGAACGTTAAGAAAATAAAAATCAGGCCGCGCTTTTGGCGCGGCCTGACGATTGGTCGTGTTGCCTGAGAAGGTTCGGGATCAGCCGCGGAAGAGCGACAGGATCTGCTGCGACGAGCCGTTGGCGATCGACAGAGCCTGGATACCGAGCTGCTGCTGGACCTGAAGGGCCTGCAGGCGGGTCGATTCCTTGTTCATGTCGGCGTCAACGAGCTGGCCGACGCCACGATCGATCGAGTCGGAGAGCTTCGAAACGAAGTCCTTCTGCATGTCGATACGAGCCTTGGCAGCACCGAGTTCGGCAGCGCCGGTGGCCATGCCCTTCAAGGCCGATTCGATGCCGGTCAGCAGTGCGTCGAAGTCACCGGCGGTGCTTGCACCACCCGTGCCTGACACCTTCAGGTCCAGGATAGTGGTTTCCGCGCCTGTCGCGCCGAACTGCTTGTCCAGGATGCCGGTCTTGGCGGAAGCCGCAGCGGAGGCGTCCGAATCGATCAGTCGGGTGTTCTTGAAGTCGACGTCGATGGTACCAGTCGTGACCTTGCCCGCGGAATCGCGGTTGTAGGACGTCATGACCGTCAACTTGGTGTCGGTCGCCGCGGCATTGCCGCTGGTCTGCAGCAGGTTCGAGCCGGCATAGTTGGCACCAGCGATGTTGTCCTTGAGCTGGGACTGCAGGTTGCCGATTTCCGTCTGGATGCGTTCGCGGTCGGCACCGCTCGAGGTCTTGGCCAGCAGTACCTTCTGCTTGATCTGGTCGACGACGTCGATCGCCTTGTTCATGGCGGTGTAGGCGGTGTCGACCTTGCCGGCGCCGAGGCCGAGCGCGTCCTGAACAACCGAGTTGGCCTTGTTGTCCGAACGCATGGTGGTGGCGATCGACCAGTAGGCGGCGTTGTCGGAAGCTTCAGCAACGCGCATGCCGGTGGCGATGCGGCCCTGGGTTACCTGGAGGTTTTTGTTGGTTGCGTTGAGGCTCTGGAGAGCGGTCAAGGCGGCGGCGTTGGTCAGAATGCTGGACATAAGTCCTGTTCCTTTTACTAAACTCTACTAAGGAACATGCCGTGAAGTATCGGCCAGAGCGGAGCGGCATCATGCCTGTGGCCATTCCTGCCACCCGCTCTCTAGGCCGCCTTTATGGCGGATAGGTCCTACCAAACCGCTAACGTCCAGCGTGCAATTCGCCAAATGTCGTTCGAACGGTGCGTTGGCTGCACTTGCCGAATCAATACGGGTGCGGGGAAAGTTTCGCACAATCTACATTTGCAAGAATGACGGCGCGAGCTGCCAAGAGCAGCATGTGAAACCGCGGCGGGGAAGGTCGAATGTCGTCAGCAAAAAATCTGCGCACCACTGAAGCTTCGGACGACATTCGATTGCCGATCGGAAGCAATGTCCGCGGTGCGGCGACACTCATCTGCGCGGCCAACGGCGTTGGAATTGGACCGGCCTTGGCCAATCGTTCCACAGGCGTTTCAGAGCGGGACCGGAAAAACGCGAAAAAAGCCGCGAAACTTGTGAAGCAGGCTCACAAGGCTCTTGAGGAACGCGGTTCCAGGAGAGCGGAGATACTGCTTGATGAAGCAATCGCGCTTCTGGACAATCCGCCTTCCGTATTGTGGTGCCATCGCCTCGTCGCAGCATCCAAGGCATCCAACTATGAATACGTTGTCGAAAACTATCAGCGTATCCGAGACATGGTTACGAGTGAGGACGAAATTGTCGTCGTCGAGCGGTCATGGATCGACTGCCTTATTTCAGCGGGCTTCTATGGAGAAGCATTGCGTGAACTCGATTCCCTTGCTGTCCGCAATACTCTTGCCTGGAGCGCGATGAAGACCACCCTCGGGGTGATTCACGGCCGGCTGGGCAATCTCGGCAAGGCGATTGCCATACAGAAGGAAATTCTCGCCAGAGAGCCGTCGGATGTGCTCGCACGCTGGAACCTTTCAATCCATCAGCTGGAAGCGGGAGAACTGCCGGAGGCGTTCGACAATTACGAGGCCCGATGGGACTGGAAAGATTTTCCGTCAGAGCACCGCACCTTCGAGATACCGCGCTGGATGGGTGAGAGCCTTGAAGGAAAGAAGGTTCTCGTCTGGCGCGAACAGGGCGTGGGTGACGAAATTCGTTTTGCCGGTGTGTTGCCGGACCTCATTGCCGCCGGGGCCAGCATAACTTTCGAAAGTGCCCGCAAGCTCGCACCGCTGTTTCAAAAGTCCTTCCCTGAGGTTACGGTCCGGCCCGAGCAGCCCGCCGAGGCACGCAAGCGCGACGACTACAAGGGGTTCGATTTCGAGGTGCCGGTCGGCTCGCTGGCGCGGTACTTTCGACCAACCGTTGCGGATATGCGGTCCAAGTGCCGACCATGGCTCAAGCGCGATCCCGAGATCGAAGCGCAGGTGCGTTCTGACATCGGCGCGGCACCACACCAGCCTGTCATTGGCCTGGCCTGGCGATCTTCCAACCAGAATGTGGAGCGAAACCAGCACTACGTGAAAGGGGAATATCTTTCACCGTTGAAGATGCTTGGCGCGGCCAAGTTCATCTGTCTTCAGTACGATGAGTGCAGCGAGGAGGTTGGCGTCATGCGTGAGCTAGGCCTGCCTCTCTATGATTTCCCCGCGATAGACCAGATGAACGATCTCGTGTCGGCCGCCTATCTTGCCGGCGCCTGCGACATCGTTATCTCGGCCGGCACCGCCACTGCGGAACTGTGTGCGGGGCTTGGTATTCCCACCGTTTTGTTTGGGCTCAAGCATTCCCAGACTCAGCTCGGGACGGATGATGTGCCGTGGCACCCGGCAACCCGGTTCGTGTCGTTGGATCCGGACGAGCCGATCGGTGTACCGAGGTCGATTCTTTTTGACTGGAACAACATCGCCGGCTGGGCCGAGCAGGCGAGCGTCTCTGGTCGGCAGATCGACTGGCGGCTGTCGTTTCCCGGGGCAGCCTGAGAGCGCTGCCCGCAGATATTGGCTGGAGACAAAACCAAACGAATGAAGCCTGCCTTGCGGTGGGCTTTATTCGTTTGGGTATCAACTCATGATACCGCCCAACAATTCGATGGTGCGTAGGGTTCGCGAGTAACCTGGCGCAGTTCGGCCCGCGGCCGACGGCCGGAGTTGCGATCCGGCGCGTTCGCTAGGTGAACGAGCGCACCAGGCTGCCGACAAGCAGGTTCCAGCCGTCGATCAGCACGAAGAACATGATCTTGAACGGCAGCGACACCACCGTGGGCGGCAGCATCATCATGCCCATCGCCATGGTGATGGTGGCCACGATCAGATCTATGACCAGGAAAGGCAGCACGATCAGGAAGCCGATCTCGAAGCCTCGGCGGATTTCGGAGATCATGAATGCCGGCACCAGGATACGCAGGTCGACCGTGCCTCTTTCCACCGTCTGGCCGCGCTCGCGGGCGAGGTCGGCAAACAGGTCGAAATCCTTGTCGCGCACATTGTTCAGCATGAAGGTGCGGAACGGGTCGGAAATGCGCTCCAGCGCCACCTGCTGGCTGATCTGGTTGTCCATGAGCGGCTTCACGCCGTTGGCCCAGGCACGGTCAAAGGTTGGCGCCATGACATAGAAGGTCATGAACAGCGACAGCGAGATCAGGATCAGGTTGGCTGGGGTGGACTGCAGGCCGATGCCGGCACGCAGAATAGAAAAAGCAATGATGAAGCGGGTGAAGCTCGTCACCATGATGAGCAGGCCCGGCGCCACCGACAGCACGGTGAGCAGGCCGAACATCTGGATGATGGTCGCAACCGTGGTACCGCTTGCCTGGCCGATGCCGCCGAGATCGATCTGCTGGGCGCTTGCGGCCGTTACCGTTGCGGCGAAAACGGTCAGGAGGACGAGAAGTTTTTTCATTCGAACAACAGCGTCCTGACCAGTACTTCCTTGACCTTGCCACCGCTGCGGATGGCGGCGCGTTCCTGCAGATCCGCACGCAGGTGCTGATAGCCGCTGGCGCCTTCGACCTGATGCATCTTCACGGTGCGCAGGAAGGCAAGCAGATCCTGATGCACATCTTCGGCCATGCCGGCCGGCGGCGGTCCGTCGAAAACCAGGGAAAGCTGCACACGAGCCCAGATCTCGGCGGGCGCCGCCAGATTGGTGGTCATCGGTGCGAGATCAACCAGGGCTGGACCTGCGTCGCCTTCCTTCTTGGCCTCGTGGGTCGCTTTTTTCTCGTGGCTTTCCTTGGCCGGCGGAGCCGGTTTCTCGGAGTTCTTGAGGTAAGTGCCGGCGAACCAGCCGACACCCAATGCCGCGCCGGTCATGGCAAGCAGCATCGCTATCTGGATGATGAGAGAGGGGCCTTTCGGCGGTGCTATTTGCTCGGTGTTGGCCACGCTCTTCTATCCGCTAGAACGGCAGTACCTGGTCGAGAACCTGCTGGCCGTATCCGGGCTGCTGGACCTCGGAGACGCGGCCACGGCCGCCATAAGAAATGCGTGCCTCGGCGATGCGATCATAGGCGATGGTGTTTTGTGGCCCGATATCGGCAGGGCGCACGATGCCAGCGATGGTCAGGACGCGCATTTCGTAGTTGACGCGCACTTCCTGCGAGCCGGTGATCATGAGATTGCCATTCGGCAGCACGTTGGTGACAACGGCGGCGACATTGAGCTCGATGGTTTCCGAACGTTCGATGGCACCGTCGGCATTGGTCTTGGTCTTCGATTCCATGCTGCCATCCAGCTTGCCGCCGGTGCTGGCGCTGTCCCATTCGGCATCGGCCTTCAAACCCAGTGAACGGCTTGCCGTACGGCTGCGATCATTCTGGTTCTTGAACTTGGCCCGATCGTTGATCTTGATCATGACGGTGAGGATGTCACCGGCGCGCAGGGCGCGTGGATCGGTAAACAGTCGGCTCTGGCGGTCATCCCACAGCGAGAAACGGCGCCGTTGCGTCGCCGGTGGTTCAGGATACTGATAGACCGGTTCTGCCTGGCTGCGGATACCCGAGCCAACCGGCGACATTCGCGGCTCCTTGTTGACATCGCGGAGGTCAGAAGCGCAGCCGGCGAGGCTGGCGGTGGCGATGAGGATCAATGCCTTGCGGATCATGTCGGGTCTACCCTGCGGGCGGCACTGCCCATGATGCCGGTGAGCGCGGCAGCCGCCTTGGTGTCCATTTCGTTGAGTATGACGCTTGCCTTGCGCGCATCGAGTTTCATCAGGATGGCGGCGGCGAGTTCGACATTGGTGCCGGCCAACCGCTCGGCGGCTGCGTCGGGTTTCATGCCGGAATAGATCTTGACCAGGCTGTCCTCCGCGCGGGCAAGGAAGACCTCACGCCGTTTCAGCCACTCCTCGTATTCGGCGCGCTTTTCCTCGAGCGCACCGATGCGTTTGTCGACCTCGGTCTGCAACTGCTTGAGTTCGGCCGCCTGAAGCGAATAGCGACGATCGCGCGCGGCATCGGCGATGTTGGAGCAGAAGCGCTGGACCTCGCTTTCATCGCTTGGCGGGGCGATTGTTCCCGTGGTGAGGGCAACGGTGCCTTCCTGTGCTGCCAGATGCGGGGCTGGTTCGGCCAGCTCGGTTCTTGGCGCTTCGCGGGTCAGGTTTTGCGCGGCGACCGCACCCTGTCCGCCGGGCAGCACCTGCCGTACTTCTTCGGCATGGGCGTATCCAAGCGTGCCCAGAAAGGCGATCAGTGCGCCTGCCTTGATGGTCGATGCGTGGATGCGGCGTGTGCTTTTCATCGAACAGCCTATTGGAGCACGAGGTCGGCTTGCAGCGCGCCGGCAGACTTGATGCCTTGCAGAATGGCGATGATGCCGTCGGGCTTGACGCCGAGGCGGTTAAGACCGGAGACCAGCGTCTGCAGATCCGGGCCATCGAGAACAGCGACACGGGCATTGGGCTGGCTGATATCGATGGCGGTGTTCGGCTCGACCGCTGTCACGCCGCGCGAGAATGGTTCCGGCTGCACGACGGTCGGCGCTTCGGTGATGCGAACGGTGAGTGTGCCGTGGCTGATGGCAACACGCGAGATCTTGACCTTGTTGCCGATGACGATCGTGCCGGTGCGTTCGTCGATGACGACGCGGGCAGGAGTATCGGTCTCGATGACGAGATTTTCGATTTCCGCGTAGAAGCGTGCTGCCGCTATGCCCTTCGGCTTCTTGATGGAAACGGTCCGGCTGTCACGCTCTGCGGCGACACGCACGCCGAAACGCTGGCGCGTATAGTCGTTGACGGCGTCCGCGATACGGACAGCCGTCGAAAAATCCGCATTGTAGAGCTGCAGCGTCAGCATCGACTGATCGCCGAATTCGGCCTGAACCGCGCGTTCGACGATGGCGCCGTTCGGCACGCGGCCGGCTGTCGGGACGCCCTGTGTCACCTGCTGTGCCTGTCCTTGCGCGGTGAAGCCGGAAACCACGACCGAACCCTGGCCGACTGCGTAGATTTCGCCGTCAGCGGCTTTCAGCGGGGTCATGATGAGAGTGCCGCCTTGCAGCGAGGTGGCATCGCCCATCGACGACACGCTGATGTCGATGCGGGCGCCGGATTGCACGAAGGGTGGCATGTTGGCGGTGACGATGACAGCCGCGACATTCTTGGCGCGTGCATTGGTGCCCTGTGAAGCGATGCCGAGGTTCTCCAGCATGGCGCGGATAGACTGCTCGGTGAACGGCGAGTTGCGCAAGGAGTCGCCCGTGCCTTGCAGGCCGATGACGAGACCATAGCCGACCAACTGGTTGTCGCGCGCGCTTTGCAAACGCGCGACATCCTTGATGCGCGAGGCAACCTGACCGGGCGGCAGCGAACTGGGGCCCGGCGAAACCTGGAACATGCGACTGGCAGTATCCGCATCGTAATTGGGGTCGTCGAACTGGCCACCCTCACGCGAGGCCTTGGCAGCAAGCTCGCGCTTGGCCTTGGCGTTCAGGCCATCGGCCAGAACGGGCTGTGCACAGAGCAGTGACGCAAGAACGATGGAAAATGCACGCTTCATGTAGCGGAAAACCTGGATGGAGCCATCGGCCATCACTGTCCCTGAAAGCACCTTGCCGCTGTCGACATTGCGGACCTTGATCAGGTCGCCGGCCGAGCCCGGCTGCAAGGACACCGCGGAGGCCGAGATGGTGAGCACGCCGGCGGTGAAGAAGACCTGTACCGTCGCTCCCTGTTCGACCAGCCAGGCTTCGCGAACCGAGTTGGCCGGGATGTAGCGGCCGGGCAGCAATGTGCGTTTGGCAACCTTGCCGTCGAGTTCGGAGGCGATTGTGATCATGCCGGCCGGTTTACGACGCCCCGGCGCGAGGGTGACTTCCTTCAGGGCGGGGAGACCGATCGTCTCGCCCGGGTAGATGACCCGGTTGGGGATGAGCACGACCTCGTCGGCGAACGCCGGCAGCGCGCCGATGGCCACGGCCAGGGCGAGTGTCAGACCGTATGCGGCGGAACGGAGGGCGTGCCGGATCATCTTCGTTACCGGATGTTCTTGGAGACAACCGCGGCCATCTCGTCAGCCGCCTGAATGACCTTGGAATTCATTTCGTAGGCGCGCTGCGCGGAAATCAGGTCGGTGATTTCCTTGACCGGGTCGACGTTGGAGTTTTCGACATAGTTCTGGCGGATGGTCGCGAAACCAGGATCGCCCGGAACGCCGACATTGGCTGGACCCGATGCTTCGGTTTCCTGGAACAGGTTGTCGCCCAGCGGCGCCAGGCCGGCCTCGTTGGCGAAGGTCGCGATGGTCAACTGGCCCAGGTTCTGCAGTTCCAGCTGGCCATCGACCCGGGCAAAGACCTGACCCGACTTGTTGATGATGAGTTCCTTGGTGTCGAGCGGCACGGTGATCGCGGGAACGATCGGCGCGCCGTCGACCGTCACCATCTGCCCGGTGGCGTTGGTGTTGAAGGTACCGGCGCGGGTGTAGAACGTCTGGCCGTCAGCACCTTCAATCTGGAACCAGCCCTTGCCGTCGAGAGCGAGGTCATAGGAGTTGCCGGTGTTGGTGAAGCTGCCCTGGATGTGGACGTTGCGCACCGCACTCGTCTTCACGCCGAGGCCGACCGATACGCCTTCCGGCACGATCGACGTGTTGCCGCGATCGGGTACGCCCTGCGTGCGGTCGACCTGGTAAAGCAGGTCGGAGAACTCGGCACGGGCGCGCTTGTAGCCGGTCGTGTTGATGTTGGCGATGTTGTTGGCGATGACTTCCAGGTTGGTCTGCTGGGCGTTCATGCCGGTGGCGGCGATGGCAAGGGCTTTCACGGGCGCGTCCTCAAATGCTCATGCGGCTGACTTCGAGATAGGCCGTGACGATCTTGTCGCGGATGGCGATGGTCGTCTGGAGCGCCTGCTGCGCACCCATGACGGCGTCGACGACCTGCCGGGTATCGACGTCGCCCTTCAGCGCCTGGATGGAAACCTGTTCAGCGTTCTGCAGCGTGTTGACCGTCTTCGTCGCCGCCTGGTTAAGCGCTTCGGCGAAGGTGGACGCGACTTGCGTGCCGGTGGGCGCGGCGCTCGTTGCGCCGAACAGATCTGTCGAGGTCTCCGAGCCGCCGTTGGCGGGTTTCAACTGGACTGCGCCGATACCGCCAATCATGACTGGTTCCTCATAAGGTCAATGGTCATCGAGATAAGATCGCGGGCCTGTTTCACGACCTGCAGGTTCGCTTCGTAGGAGCGGTTCGCCTCGGTCATGTCGGCCATTTCAATCAGCACATTGACGTTGGGCATCTTCACGTAGCCCTTTGCGTCAGCAGCCTGGTTGCCGGGCTGGAACTCGACCGGAAAATCGGATGGGTCCTGAGCGATGGAATTGATCTCCACCGTCGAGCCGCCGGAGGCGCGGTCAAGTTCCGAGACGAAGGAGATCGTCTTGCGACGATAGGGATCGGCACCCGGCGTGGTTCCCGTCGACTGTGCGTTGGCGAGATTTTCGGAAACGACGCGCATGCGTTCGGACTGGGCGCCAAGGCCTGAAGCTGCAACCTTGAGAGCGGCGGTGAGAGCGTCCATCGCGTCAGCCCTTTATCGTGGTCATCATCATGGTGTGGAAGGCTTTCACGATGGCGGTGTTGAGCTCGAACGAACGGCGAATTTCGCCAGCCTTCATGAGCTCATTTTCCATCACCACCGTGTTCTTGGACGGCATCGCCGGGCCTGTGGGCTCCTGCGGCTTGACGGCGAAGGCTGCTTCCGTGACACCGCCAAGATGGCCGCTCTGCGTGGCGCTCAGGCGAACGGCCGTGCGGTCGAGAACCTTTTCGAAGGGTTCGACGTCTTTGGCGGTGTAGCCTGGCGTATTCGCGTTGGCGATGTTGCCGGCGACGGACGACTGGCGAACCGACAGCCATTGCGACTGTCTGGTTGCAAGGTTGAAAAGGTTGACGGGCTCCATGGGAATCTCCGGATCGTTAACCGGAAATTAGGACACCAGTCTTGCGCGGGCCTTGCGCGTGGCGGCAAGGCCCGAAGGTACGCTAGTTGGAGATTTCGAGTACGCGGTCGGTGTTGGTAACCAGAACCCACTTGCCTGCGCGCTGTTCAATCGATTTCACGCGCGAAGAATCCGGCAGTGTCGAACCGGTTTGCACGACCCACAGTCCCGAATTGTCCTCAATCATCGCGCGGCCGTTGGCTATGTGAACCAGCCGGAAAGCCACGGCCTCCACCGGATAAGGCTGTTCCTCAACGCCTGGCACTTGTTCCGGCGCCAGGGGGCGGCTTTGCAGCGTGGCGGTGAAGGACATGTCGAGGTTCGGTTCCAGCGCCTCGACTTGACCCTGCATCGGATTGGTTCCGCTACCGTCCGGCGTTACCACCATGCGTCCAGCGTTCTGGCCGCGGCCGCCGAACTTGATGCCTTGTACGCCAAACTGTTCCGGATTGAAGAAGATGTACCAGGGGAACAGCGCGCAAACGAGACCGAGCATGACGCCCGAAGCGGCCATGATGAAGTCGCTGCGCCGGGTATCTTTCTTCATCCTCTGGAACGGCTCGCTCGATTGCAGGGGCCGATCAGGGAAATCGGTTCTGGAGGTTCTAGCGGGTCGTCGGCTTAGATTTGGTAAATGAGCCTTGGGTTCCGGCGTAATATCCGGCGGCGCAAACAGTTCGGCCAGGGCGTCGCCGCTGCCTACCTGTTCTGCCTTCACTGTCTTTTTCGATCTGCCCGTCGAAGCCCGCTTGCGTTCCTGCCTTGAAAGCGGGCTCATCAGCCTGGACAGCAGGCGGTTTCGCGGGCGCGCGCGGTTCTCCGCTGCCGTTGCCTGCGCAAGCATCTCGTGCAGCAGCGCCTCGGTCTGTTCCAGGTCAGTCTGTCGGATCGGCATTGTGCCTGCCTCTCAGATGATGGGCGAGATCCGAGAAGGGATCGGCCGAGGCGCCGTCCTTCGGTGATTGCGTCAGGGCTTCGTAAATAAGCGGCACCTGACGCACCGCCATGTCGAGTTCAGGGTCTGCTCCGCCCTGATAGGCACCGAGCAGGCGGATGTCGCGGGTGTCTTCGAACCGCGAGATCATCGCCTTCAGCCTTGTCACCAATGTTTGTTGATCAGGCGTCCAGGCTTTCGAGGCGAGACGCGAAATGGAGGCAAGCGGATTGACCGGTGGATAACGGCCCTGTTCGGCGATCGAACGATCAAGCACGACGTGACCGTCGAGAATGCCGCGCACGGAATCGGCGACGGGGTCGTTGTGATCATCGCCGTCGACGAGCACCGAGATGATGGCGGTGATCGAGCCGGTTCCTTCAAGCCCGGGACCGGCACGCTCAAGCAGTTTGGGCAGATCGGTGAACACCGATGCCGGATAGCCGCGTGCCACCGGAGGCTCGCCGGTACCTGTCGCCACTTCACGCAAGGCATGTGCGAAACGCGTGATCGAGTTCAGGACCAGCAGGACGCGATGGCCCTGGTCGCGGAAGTGTTCGGCGACGCGCATGGCGGTATCGGGGGCGCGCCGCCGCATCATGGCGCTTTCGTCGCTGGTTGCGACCACGGCTACGGTCTTTGCCATTGCCGTCGCGCCGATCGTGTCCTCGAGGAACTCGCGCACCTCGCGACCACGTTCACCGACGAGCGCCACGACCACCGTATCAAAGGCATCGGCGCCGGCGAGCATCGCGAGCAGCGTCGATTTGCCGACGCCCGAGCCGGCGAAGACTCCCATGCGCTGGCCGAAGCAGAGCGGGGTGAAGATGTCGATGACGCGAACACCGGTCATGAAGGATGTGCCGACGCGTTGACGTGCCAAGGCGCCGGGAGTGGCATCGTGTGGAAATTCGATCTCGGACTTGCGCAGCAGCGGCGGGCCACCGTCGATGGCACGCGCGAGTGCGTCGATGGTGCGGCCACGCCATGAGGCATGCGGCGTCACCGCAAGCGGACCGCGCCGGAAAACCGTATCGCCTATGCCCGCATCCGGGCTGCGTTCGAAGGGCGCGACAACAATGTCGTCGCGGCCGATATGGACGATTTCGCCGCGGCGATTGCCACTGCGGCTCCGGTGTTCGACAATGTCACCCAGCCTTGCGATATCCGAGAGTCCACGCACCTTGTAGTGTGTCGCCGATACTTCGGCGACAAGGCCACCACGCTTCAGCATCGCATCGTCATTGTCGAAACGACGCCAGACATGCTCCAGCACCGCGAGTCGGTTCTCAGGCCTTGCATCGCGTTCAATGGTGCGGATCAGGGACCGGTCGGCGGCAGCCATCGTGGATTACTTCGAACCGAGTGTCTTGATCGCCTCGTCGGTCGAACTGCCCGCCTGCCGGACCATCGCCGCGACATTCTCGAAGGCGCGCTGCACCTGGATCAGTCGCATCATTTCCATGACCGGATTGACGTTGGAGTTTTCGAGGAAACCTTGTGCCACGCCGACGTCGGAGCGGTCGGTGACCGGCTCCGGCGCCCGCGGGGGCACGATGCCGGAATTGCCGTAGCGGGTGAAATTCACGCCAGGGTCGAAGGTGAACAGGCCAATGGCGCCGACCTGGCGGTCGCCCTGACGCAAGGCACCGTCAGCACCGACCTTGGGCGGTCCACCGCGTGGATCGAGCTGGATCGGGGCGCCGCCTGCGTCGAGTACGGGATGCCCTTCGATCGAAAGCAACTCGCCATTCTGGTTCATGGAGAAGCGGCCGTCGCGCGTCATGATGGTGCCCGACGGTGTCTGGATGCCGAACCAGGCGTTTCCTTTCACGGCAAAATCGAACGGATTGCCTGTCTCCTGCATGCCGCCGTTGGCACCGGAAAGGAAAGTATCGCCGGTGGATGCAAAGGCGACAGACCGCTGGCCCGTTCCGGAGACGACGTCCTCGAATTTCACACCCGTTGCGCGAAAGCCGATGGTCGAGGCGTTTGCGACGTTGTCGGCGATCGTGTTGAGGCGCTTCTCCAGCGCGATCTGGGAGGACAGGGAGACGTAAAGGCTATCTTGCATGATGGTCCTAGAATTTCTTCAGCCGCTGCATGGCAAAGAGGAGATCGGTGGAAACGCCGGCGGCGGTCGGCTGGGCAAACAGGATCGTGGCCGCCGACATCTGCGGCGATGACGGATTGTCGAGCTCGTACATGGTGGTGTAGCGGGTGATGAACTTGCCGAGTTTCACGGGATCGGCGAAATCCTTGATGTTGAACTTGCTTTCGAACAGCTTCACCTGCTTGTCGATGTCGGCCTTGGCAAAGGCTTCCGGCAGGCCGAACGCCGTGCGCACCACCTGCGAAAGCGCCTTGTCGGCCAGGACTTCGTACCAGTTGGTCAGCGACGGCGCCTTGCGCTGGAAATAGAGTGCCAGCCGCACGCCTTCATTGGTCTTGCCGGCATCTTCTTCGAGTGTCTGACGCACATACTTGTCGGTCGCCGGCTGTTGCGCCAGCGAACGGGTCACGGCCTTCTCGCCATACTGGGCGAAATTGAAGGCGGTGACGAAGGCGATATAGTTCTTGCTGCCCGACTTGTTGGCCGGACTGTTCGGATCGGTGATGCCGCCTTCAAGCATCTGGCGGATGCGCGCCGGCGTTTCCTTGGAGGGGTCGAGGCCATAAGCCGTCAGCGCGTAGTTCAACAGACGCTTGTCGGCCAGCAAGCCGTCCACGGAGCGCAGCTTGACGACATTGGCGTTGTAGTAGGCTGTTTCGGCGGCGATGTAATCGGCGCCGGGCTTGATCAGGCCGATCTGGCTTTTCGTGGTGTATAGTTTGAGCGTGTCCTTCTGGACGGCATCGCGGGTGGTCGTGTCCCGACCATGCTCGGCAAAATTGAAGGCCGTGACAAAGTCGACATAGGCTTTGCCTGCCACATTGGCCGGGCTTTTCGGATCGGTGATGCCGCCATCCAGCATCTTGCGGATGGCTGTCGGATCTTCCGCATCCATGTCCAGCCCGAAAGCGGACATGGCGACCCTCAGCAGGCGCTTGTCATTGACCAGATCGTAGGCCGACGTCACCTTGCCGATATTGAGTTTGTAATACTCGCTTTCGGCCTTGGTGTATTCCGGCCGTTGCAGGATCGTGGAAAACCCGGCGTTTGCGATGTACTGCTTGGGCACGGCAAACTGAACAGCGTCCTTGGACGTGGTGTCGGCGCCGAATTGGGTGAAATCAAAGGCGGTAACGAAATTGGCGTAGCGCTTGTCACCTGCCGCGGCGAGCTTGTTGGCCGGGCTGTCGGGATTGCTGACCCCGCCCTCCAGCATTTCGCGGATACGCTCTGGCGTCTCTTTCTTGGCATCGATTCCGAAGGCGCCAAGGGCGATGGTCAGCAACCTGGAATCGCCCATCAGGTCGTCGATCGACTTCACGCTCGAAATCTTGCCGATGTAATTACGGATTTCGCCTTCGAGAAAGCTGCTGCCTTGCTGCGTATAAGTGATGCCGACCTGCAGGGAGAAATTCTTCGGCACGTCATGCTGCGCGCCATTGTAGGTGGTGGCCAACTCGCCATAGCGTGCGAAGTTGAAGGCCTTGACGAACTCGGCGTAGCGCTTGTCGGTCAGCTTGTTGGCGAATGAGTCCGGCTTGTCGATGCCCTCTGTGAGTGCCTTCTTCATGAAGGCCTTGGCATATGCCATGTCTTCGAGGCCGAAGGCCTTCATGGCATATTTGAAAAGGCGGTCATTTTTCAGGAATTCATCGATCGACTTCACCTTGCCGATGTTGTCGAGATAGTACTTCGTATCGCGCGAGACCGTGACCTGCTTGCTGGTCCGGTCAAGCGACCGGGTAAGGTCCCTGGTGATCAACTGATAGTCCAGATAGGTGCTCACGCACGCCTCCCGCTGCAGCAGTTCATGCTAAAGTAGGTCAACTTCCTTGCGCGAGGCTGAATCGCATCTGTCAAAAGCGAGGCGGATGCGGCTCCAGGATTCAAGCCTCACACAAGGCACGACGTCTATTCCGTCTACAGTTGAATCTCGGAAGGACCGGCAGTGGGCATTTTGATCGGCTTGGTGGTGACGCTCGGTTGCGTCCTCGGCGGCTTCATGGCCATGGGCGGGCACGTGCAGGTGCTGATCCAGCCATGGGAAGCCGTCATCATCTGCGGCGCGGCGTTGGGGTGCTTCCTCGTCGCCAACCCGATGAAGACGGTTAAGGATACGGGCAAAGCCATCCTGGAAGCCTTCAAACAGTCGGTACCGAAGGAGCAGGACTATCTCGAGACACTGGGTGTCCTGCACTCGCTGATGCGCGAACTGCGCTCCAAGTCTCGTTCCGAGGTCGAAGCCCATATCGACAATCCGGAAGAGTCGCCGATCTTCCAGGCATTTCCGACGGTCCTCAAGAACCACGATCTCACGCATTTCATCTGCGACTATTGCCGCATCATCATCATCGGCAATGCGCGTCCGTTCGAGATCGAGGCGCTGATGGATGAAGAGATCCAGACCATCAAGGCCGACAAGCTGAAGCCCTATCACGCGATGGTTGCCGTTGGTGACGGCCTGCCGGCACTCGGCATCGTCGCGGCGGTGCTGGGCGTGGTGAAGGCGATGGGTGCACTCGACCAGTCGCCTGAAATCCTGGGGGGCTCATCGGTGCGGCGCTTGTCGGCACCTTCCTGGGCATCTTCCTCTCCTATGCCGTGGTTGGCCCGATCGCCACCAAGATCAAGATGGTGCGCGAGAAGAAGAACCGGCTTTACATCATCGTAAAGCAGACGCTGCTTGCCTACATGAACGGGTCGCTGCCCCAGGTTGCCATCGAGTTTGGCCGCAAGACGATCTCGTCTTATGATCGCCCGTCCATCGACGCCGTTGAACAGAGCACGCTGAGCACCGGTGCCGCGGACAAGAAGGCGGCGTAAGCATGGCCTGTAAGAGCAACGATGTGATGGCGTCATGAGCGGCCTTGCCACGATGGATGACAGCCGTGCGCTGGTAATCGAGCGTCTGGTCGGCGACAGCGGGGAAGCGTCGCATGTGATCGGTGCCGGCCGCTCGATGGGCGAACGCATTGTCTCCCCATTGCAGAAGCGTCTTTCCGGCGAGATCGGCGCACAGGTGACAATCGACCTGCGTGCAGTCGAGGTTTCCCGTACCACCCAGGCGCGGTCGCATGCCGGTGACAATTTCGCCATGACAGTCGCGCCCTCGACCGTTTCGTCCGACGCGCTGACGATGGTGATGGATGCACAGGCCGTCGCCGTGATGGTCTCTGCTCTCTTCGGTGGAGATCCGGAAGCCGCGATCTCGCCGATCGAGCGCGACCTGTCGCCGTTGGAAGCCGAAGTGGCTACCCTGGTTTTCGAAGAGATCGCGCAGGCGCTGAACGGATCGGGCAAGCGTTCACTCGATCTGCGTTTCCCGGTTCCACGCGCCATGTCTGGCCAGGAAGCCAGACGTCGTGTCTTGCGTGACGGCGCGGCCGTGCGTCTTGTCTTCGGTCTGTCGACGCCGACGGAGAGCGGCACGATCACGGTGATGATCCCGCAGCGCGTGCTTCTGGTGCAGCGCAATGGCGGGACTGAAGAGGAGACGTCGTCGCAGACCGAGTGGCACGAACGCTTTTCCGAAGAGGTGATGCGTTCGGCTGTCACTCTCGAAGCGACGATGCCGCTGGCAAGGATGACCTTGGGCGATCTCGCGCGGCTGCACGTCGGGCAGGTCCTCGATATCGAGGAAAATGCGCAGGGACAGGCGCAGCTGTCCGCGCGCAACAAGACGCTGTTTGTCTGCGAGTTCGGCAAACTCGGCCAGAACTATACGGTTCGTATCAAGCAACCCTTTGATGCGGGCCAGGACTTCATCGACGGGTTGATGCCCGGCTGATGCCGGGACTATTTGGAGACGACGCATGAGCAAGACCAACCCGGAAGCCGACCTCGAAGCCTCGGACGATCAGCTCAACCGTGCGATCGAGGAATTGCGCGGTGTGCTGCAGGAGGAAGAGCAGCGTGCCGGCACGCCGGCACGCGACGCAACCGCGACCAATCCTGGTGTCATCCTCAACATCCCGGTTGACGTCCAGATCGTGCTTGGCAGCGCCGAGATGCAGGTATCCGACCTGATGGGTCTGCAGAAGGGATCGACGGTGGCGCTGAACCGTCGCATCGGCGAACCGGTCGACGTTGTCGTCAACGGTCGTCGCATTGCGCGCGGTGAAATCACGGTCCTTGAAAACGATCCGTCGCGGTTTGGCATTCGCCTGACCGAAATCGTCGCGGCCAAAAAGAACGGTTGACCATGCGACCTGGCAGGCAAGCAGCGAGGATGAGGGGATGAGCACGCCGCTGACGCTGACCCGTGCACAGAAGGCTGCCGCAATCCTGGTTGCGATGGGAAAGCCTTCAGCGAGCAAGCTGCTGAAGTTCTTCAAGCAGGAAGAACTCAAGGCGCTGATCGAGGCGGCGCGCCTGCTGCGAACCATTCCGCAAGCCGACCTGGAACGCGTCGTCGCAGAATTCGAGGCGGAATTCACGGAAGGGGCAGGCTTGCTCGATTCCGCGGACAAGATGGACACGATTCTCAACGAGTCGCTGTCGCCTGAGGAAGTCGACGCCATCATGAGCGGCAAGAAGGCGGAAGCGGAGCCGGCCGGCCCCCCGTCGATATGGCCGCAACTGGAGAGGCTGGAACCGCAGCGGTTGGGCAGCTTCCTTGCTGGAGAACATCCGCAGACTTCAGCGGCGGTCCTTTCAATGCTGGCGCCTCAGCCGGCGTCGGCAGTGCTGCTCACCCTGGACAAACAACTGCGCAGCGAGATCCTGCGGCGCATGGTGACGATGACCGTGATCCCGGAAACGGCGACGAAGATCGTTGAGAGCCAGCTTCGTGCACGTGTGTTGGCCGAAACATCATCGAAGGATACGACGGCAGGCCAGATCCGCGTTGCCAGCCTGCTCAATGAAATGGACAAGACCCAGCTCGACGAGACGATGCAGGATCTGGAGGCGGCCGGCACGCCCGATCTCGACGGCGTACGCGCGCGTATCTTCAACTTCGACGATCTGCCCCTGCTTACGCAGAAAGCACGCGTTCTTGTTTTCGACGGCTTGTCGAGCGAGGTGGTCACGCTCGCCCTGCGTGGCGCCACGCCGGCGCTCACCGAAGCCGTACTGTCCTCGATCGGCCAGCGCTCGCGCCGCATGATCGAAGCGGAACTCAGCCAGGGGTCGGAAGGCGTTCCGCTGGCCGACATCATGGCGGCGCGCAAGAATGTTGCGGCTTCGACGGTGCGCCTTGCACGAGAAGGCGCGTTCGAACTGCCGGCGGCGCAGAGCGCTGCCGATGCAGCCTGACCAGCGCTAGTCCGGCGGGCGCGGCATGGCGGAAGCCGACGACAAGGATTCCAAAACAGAGGAACCGACAGAGAAGAAGATCCGCGACACGATGGAGAAGGGCAAGCTGCCTCACTCCAAAGAGGCGGCGCTGTTAACCTCCTTTGTGGCCATCCTTGTCTTCGCGGTCTTTTACGCTCGCGAGGCTACGGTAAACCTCAGCGTCTTCCTGGCATCGTTTCTCGAGAGGCCGGAATCCTGGTCGATCGATACCGAGACCGACGTGATCCATCTTTATGGAATGGTGATGGCCGAAATCGGCCGCGCGGTGGTCGCACTGCTGGTGCTGCTGGTGATTGCAGGCGTCGCTGCCTCGGTATTCCAAAATGTTCCACAGTTCGTCGGCGAGCGGATCCGGCCGCAATGGTCACGCATTTCGCTCGCCCAGGGCTGGAAGCGGCTGTTCGGCCTGCAGGGTTTCGTCGAGTTCCTGAAATCGCTGGCCAAGCTCGGCTTCGTCGTCGCGGTACTCATTTTCACCCTGTCGCAGGATCATCGCAGGCTGCTCAACGGCATGATCACCGGTCCCGTCGAGTTCGGCCTGGTCATACGCTCGATCGCCATCCAGATCCTTGTGGCAATCGTTTTCGTCATGACGGTCATCGCCGCCGCCGACTTTGTCTGGTCGCGGTTCCATTGGCGACGCGACCTGAGGATGAGCAAGCAGGAAGTGAAGGACGAGTTGAAGCAGTCGGAAGGCGATCCGATCGTCAAGTCGCGGTTGCGCTCTCTGGCGCGCGACAGGGCAAGGCGGCGCATGATGACTGCGGTGCCCAACGCCACACTCGTGATTGCCAACCCAACCCATTTCTCGATCGCACTGCGCTATGTCCGCGATCAGGATGCGGCGCCGGTGGTGCTTGCCAAGGGACAGGACCTGGTGGCGTTGCGTATTCGCGAAATCGCGCGCGAGCACAATATTCCCGTTTTCGAGGACGTCGCGCTTGCTCGCTCCATGTACAAGCAAGTTTCGGTTGATAGCGTCATCCCGTCACAATTTTACCAAGCAGTGGCCGAGCTGGTACGCATCGTTTACTCGAAAAAGGCAGAGCGCCGACGGACCTCATGAATCGACAGCCGCACACACTTTCGCGCGAAGTCATCGTAGCCCGTGCCATCGAACAGGTGGTGGCCGAACTCAGGCTCATCGATGTCGCCGACTACATCGCCTTCATCCGGCTCGAGCATTTCGCCTGCCTGTCGGACCTGGTGGATTCAGCATCCGAACTGTTCTTCGTGCCGGGCACCCTGCGGCTTGGCAATGGCGGCGAGGCACATGTTGACTGGAGCGGTTCGCCGCGCATCGTGCTCGACCTCGAACTGAGGCCGCGCGGCGTGACGGTCTATTTCCAGCTCACGCTGACGGAAAACGAAGCTTCGGTGGTCTTGAACTACATCTCGTTCGAGAAACCGGACGAAGATCCGACCCGCAACACCGAGTTGCTGGAGGCCATGCTGGAAGGCGCCCGTATCCGGCGTTCCGAGCCGATAGGATAAGACAGGTTCAGTCGATAAGGCCCAAACGCAAGGCCTTCGCAACGGCCTGCGTACGGTTCACCGCATCCAGTTTTTGCGCCGACTGGGTGAGATACTGGTTGGCGGTGTGGACGGACAGTTTCAAAAGCCGTGCGATTTCCTCGCTGGTATAGCCATTGGCGGTGAGCTTCAGGCATTCCAGTTCGCGTTTCGACATGGCTTTTGCCCGGCCGGTGTCTCCAGGTCGGATCCGGGACACGGCATCGAACAAGGTGAAGCAGCGAGCGTGGATGTCGTAGATGGTATCGCCTAGCCGAGGCGTGACGTTTGCGCCGAAGAAAACCACCAAGCCGCTCTGGCCGCGCTCTGCGTGAACCGGAAAGGCTATTCCGGTCGTGTCGGGAACGAGAGCAGCCGTGCGTTCGATCCAGGGGAAAGTGCTCGCGGCTTCGGGGCTCAGGTCGTTTTCGGTCGACCAGAATCGCGGACCGGTGGAATGGCGCACATGCTGAATGATGTCTTCGCCGGCCGCTGTGGAGATGTTGCGCGCTGCTCCGGCCATGCCTGGATAGTCGGAATCGAAACACGGCACCAACCGCGGCCGGTCAGCCGATGGCGAGACGAAATACAGTCCGAATGCGCTGGCATTGATGTCCATGGCGATCCAACGACAGCGCCGCACGGCATCAGGAATGGTGACGGTGAAGAGGTCGGAGTTCGCTGCGGCAGCGCCGAACGGATTGCGATGTGCGAAGAATGGATCCTCGCTGATCTCGTGTGCGCGAGCGTGTGTCAAATGATGCCGCTCCTGATCGCGGTCGCAATTGCCATTGCCCGGTTGGAAGCGGAGAACTTCTGGATGGCGTGGGTGATGTAACTGTTGACCGTGTTGGCGGAGACGCCGAGGATGACAGCAACCTCCTCGGTCGTCTTGCCTTCCGAAACCCAGAACAGGCATTCGCGCTCACGGTCCGAAAGTGGGTCCTGCAACGCTGCGGTGGCGAGAAGCTGTGGCACTTGCGAAAGTGCGTAGCAGCACTTCAGTTGAGCCCGGTTGAGGACATCCTGCTGAATGGAGCCGGCCTCGGACGCGGAAAACAGCAGGAAAAGGCGCTGCCGGCCGATGTCGAGGCGTAGCGAATAGAGTTCCGCATGCCCCAGCACATCGAGCAGCTTGGCTTCCTCGCCACTGAGCAGCCCCGCCGCGGTCTCTGCATGAGATGCAACGAGTGCGCGCGGCCGATTGCCTGGGGGGGAGGTGAGCGGACCATGAGCCAGCGCGGCGATCAGGTGTTTGCCGATCAATTCGATCGCGTCATACAACCAGTTGGACGCGACGATACGGGCATCGTTGCGTTCCTCGTCATGGATGATCGCCACCAGCATGTAGCTGTCGGCACCGATCTCGTCGGAGAGTTGGGTGAGAAACCCTGTCAGGTCCGCGCGAGTGGCCAGACGTGTTCCGATCATGTCGGAAGCTATAGGCGCTGCAAAGGCTGTCATAGTCTTCAGGCCAGAATCACTTCTTATGCCCGGTGCTGGTTCAGCAGCGCCGGACGCCGGTACGCGTCACATTCACCTAAAACACACTCTTGGCGCACAACGGCGCCTATCGGCCGAATCCGGCAGGGAACGCGAAACCCATCGCGTCTTGCGCCGGAAAACTCCGGTACAACAGGACTTTAGAAGGTTTGCCGTGCCCCCGTGGAACGGCTGATTCGGGTTTAATTTAGCGGTTGATGAATCTGACTTCAAACAGGAATTGACAGATTACGATTCAGGGGACTCGCAAACCCGACTCAGGCCTTGCATTTGCGGCATTTCGGGGCTCGAAAAATACCTTGCCAGTCGTAGAGCGTTTCCGTTTTTCACGGAAACGCCCTACCCGTTGTTCCTACGCAATTCCGCACGGAAAACCGTCACACACTTTCCTGGAATTGCCCCTGCCGGCGAGCCGAAGGAGGTCTTAACGTCCCTCGAAACCGGTCAGAACGCCGACCGCGTTCACGCCGATTTCGTCGACGGCATAGCCGCCTTCCATGACGAACAGCGTGGGCAGGTTCAGCCTGGCTATCCGGGCGCCGATCTTGGGATAGTCGCTGCTCTTGAGTTTGAACTGGCTGATCGGATCCTTCTCGAAGGTGTCGACGCCGAGCGAAACGACGACGACGTCTGGACCGTAAGCCGTGAGTTTTGAGCAGGCATCGTCCAGAGCGGCATTCCAGGCTTCCCAGCTTGTTCCGAAGGGGAGAGGGTAGTTGACGTTGTAACCTTCGCCGGCACCTTCTCCGTGCTCGTCGGCATGGCCGAGGAAGTAGGGATACTCGACCATCGGATCGCCGTGCAGGTTCAGCACCTGCACGTCGGCCCGGGAGTAGAAAATCTCCTGCGTGCCGTTGCCGTGGTGATAGTCGACGTCGAGGATCGCGACGCGCCTGGCGCCCTGGTCGCGGAACCACTGTGCGGCGACAGCAGCGTTGTTGATGTAGCAGTAGCCGCCCATGAAGCCCGCGCCGGCGTGGTGTCCAGGCGGACGGCAAAGCGCGAAGGCTGCTGGTTCGCCATTCTTGACCAGTTTGGCGGCGGTGAGGGCGACATCATAGGACGACTTGATCGCTTCCCATGTACCTTTGACGAAAGGCGCGCCGGCATCGAAGGAATAATAACCCAGCCTGGCGTCGATGGTATCGGGCACGACATCGCCACGCAGGCCGCGGGTCGGCCAGGTGTAGGGAATGGCCGAACCGGAGCGGCCAAGTTTTTCCCATTCTGGATAGACTGTCGGCAGGAAGTCGATGTAGTCGGCCTTGTGGATGCGCTTGGCTGCGGCGAGGTCATGCAGCTCCGGCGCCATGATCGGGCCGAGCTTTTCGCTTTCGACGCGCGCCTTGATGATTTCGGCGCGCGACGGCTTTTCGAAGCCGGGTACGATCGCTCCCGACATCAGCTCCATCGTGCCGGCATGGCCGGCATGAAGCGGCGAATAGACAGTCTTCATAAAGTTCCTTCCCTGGAATGGTTAGTCGAGGTCGAGATAAGGGGTGACGAGAGCGATCCACATGGTCTCGACGTCGTCCTCAAGCAGATCAAAGGTCCTGCGATCTTTCTTGAGACCGACAAGGCGGCAGACGTGCCCGACCTCCATCATCACAACGCCTAGCCGGTTGGCGACCTCTTCCTGCAGGGCCGGATTCACATGGCGCAGCCAGGCCGCATAGAGTGCGATAATCTGCTCGTCATATTCGTTCTGGATCGGTCTCAGATCCGGGTTGCCCGTAATGGCTTCGATGACCGGCATCAGGCTGGCATTTTCGAGATAAAGTCTCGATGTGTCGATGAAGAGTTCCCGCACTTCACGCTGAAACGCATCGCGGGTCGTCGGGCGCGGAACTTTGGTGCGCTTTTCGATCACTTCGGGGAATGCCCCCAGCCAACGCCGGGCGAGGTCGAGAAGAATGGCTTCCTTGTTGGGGTAATATTGATAGACCGAGCCGACAGACAGGCCTGCGCGCTGCGCAATGGCGAGCGTTGTCGGTGTCCCTGTTCCCTGCTCCCGCGTCAGTATCAGGGCGGCATCGAGAATCCGGTCGACGACCTTGCTCGACCGTTCCTGCCTCGGTTGCTTGCGCGGCTCCAGCGCTATCCTGGTTTTGCGTTTGAGCTCGCGCTTCACCGCTTGAATTCCTCGTTTCCCATCCGCTCTCAGCATACGCGTGGGGTGCTGTCCACAAGGCATCGCAGAATCCACATATTGACAAACGCGAATAAATAGTCGCATTTTTTCTCCACGCTGTCTTTAGGGAAACTAAGGGGAATTCCGGAGGCGGCGGACTGGCATCAATTTCTGTCCGATCACGCCGTCCCTGCGGGATGGCCATGTGTGAAGTGCAGAGTCGAGGCGGTCTTGGTCAGTCAAAAGCGCGGAGTCGCGATGTCTGTCACTGGTGCGGTTCATCAAGCCGATCTGATCGTCGTAAACGGCCGTGTGCTGACCATGGATGACGACAGTCCCGTCGCAGAAGCCGTTGCCGTCAAGAACGGGTCCATCCTCGCGGTCGGAAGCCGTTCTGTTGTCGAAGCCCTGAAGGGCCCTGCCACCAAAATCATCGATGCCAAGGGCGGTTCGGTGCTTCCCGGCTTCATCGAAGCACATATGCATCTCTTCTCTGGTGCGGCCGAACTGGCGCATCTGCAGCTTGCCGGCGTTCACGGCTTCGACGCGCTCAAGGAGGCGGTCCTTGCCTATGCCGCGTCCCGGCCGGATGCGCCGATGCTGGTCGCGCAGAGCGCCGACTACACCATCCTCGGCGAGGAGCGGGTGACACGGCATCATCTCGATGCGATCCTGCCTGACCGACCGTTCTGCATGGCCGCTCCCGATCATCATACGATGTGGGCCAACACCAGGGCGCTCGAAGCCGCCGGAATTCTGCATGGCCGGGCGCTTGGTCCGGGCAATGAGATCGTCATGGGTGAAGACGGACTGGCCGAAGGCGAATTGCGGGAAGGGGAGGCGTTTGGGCCTGTGCTGGCATTGGCCGGCGAGGAGCGCGTGCGGCTCGGCTTGTCGACCGGCGGCGAGCCGGATCCCGCACCGACGCCTGAGCAGCGAGCCGCCGACCGCGATATCATGCGGCGCGGCCTGGCGTGGTGTGCCCAGCATGGCATCACGTCGATCCAGAACATGGATGGCAATCTCTACCAGCTCGAACTGCTGGCCGAGATCGAAGCCGAGGAAGGGCTTTCCTGCCGCGTGCAGATACCCTTCCACTTCAAGAATTTCATGAAACTCGACATTCTGGAGAAGGCCTCGGCGATGGCCGAGCGCTACGACAGCGAATGGCTTTCGTCAGGCATCGTCAAGGTTTTCTACGATGGTGTGCTGGACTCGTGGACGGCCGTGATGATCGAGCCTTATGCCGATCGCCCGGACTGGGTTGGCGAGCCGCTGTTCACGCCGGAGGAGTTCAAGGCTCTTGCGGTTGCCATCGATGCGCGCGGCCTGCAGATCGCGGTGCATTCCATTGGTGACGGCGCCGTGCAGGCTGTGCTCAACGGCTACGAGGCGGCAGCGAAAGCCAATGGCAAGCGCGAGAGCCGCCACCGCATCGAGCATATCGAGGTGGTCGCGGCTTCCGATGTTCCGCGATTTGCCGAACTTGGGGTGATTGCCTCGATGCAGCCTCCGCATCCGCCGGGTGCGATGGATTTTCCGCTGGAGCCGACCGTGTCGCGTATCGGCAAGGAGCGTTGGCCCCTGAGCTATGCCTGGCGCACCCTGAAGGATGCGGGCGCACACGTCGTCTTTGCGTCCGACTGGCCGGTCTCGCCGATCGATCCGATCCGTGGTGTCCAGGCGGCGGTGCTGCGCAAGCCATGGGCGGAGGGCGATCCCGACCAGAGCTTATCGCTGAGGGAGTCGCTTGCGGCCTATACGGTGGAAGGTGCGTATGTCGAGTTCATGGAACAGCGCAAGGGCAAGCTGAAGCCAGGGTTCATGGCCGATCTCGTCGTGCTGTCGCAGGATGTTGAGGCGATTGAACTGCGACGGCTGCATGAGGTGCGCCCTGTCACGACCATCTGCGGTGGCAAGGTTACCTATCAGTCCTGATGGTGAACATTCGTTTCGCCCGATGAACTGATATTCGATCCGATTGTTGCCAAGCGTGGCGGCTTGTGGTGACAATCTAAACCAGAAGAAAAGGCCTGTTTTCGAGGACGGGCCAAGAAAAAAAGAGGGGCTTGAGTGCCGGAACAACCGGGTAAGAACGCGATCGAAGTCCGCGGTGTGCGGAAGGTCTTCGGTACTGGGGACGCGGCGGTTGCCGCATTGGACACGGTCTCGGTTTCGATCCGGGAGAACGAGTTCTTCACGCTGCTGGGACCTTCCGGCTGCGGGAAGACGACACTGCTTCGGCTGATTGCCGGCTTCGACTATCCGAGTGCGGGCGAGATCCTGCTCTACGGTGACGATATCGCGTTGCTGCCGCCGTTCAAGCGACCGGTCAACACGGTTTTCCAGAGCTATGCGCTGTTTCCGCACATGACGGTGGCCGAGAACATCGGCTTCGGTCTGGAGATGCTGCGCAAGCCCAAGACCGAGATCAAGGCCCGTGTCGCCGAGATGTTGAAGCTGGTGCGCATGGAGCATCTGGCCTCGCGGCGCACCAGCCAGATTTCCGGTGGCCAGCAACAGCGCGTTGCGCTGGCTCGCGCTCTGGCGCCGCAGCCGAAAGTGCTCCTGCTCGACGAGCCGCTGTCGGCGCTCGACTACAAGCTGCGCAAGGAGATGCAGATCGAATTGAAGCGGCTGCAGAACCAGACCGGCATCACCTTCATCTTCGTCACGCACGACCAGGAAGAAGCGCTGACCATGTCCGACCGCATCGCGGTGATGTCGTCAGGCAAGATCCTGCAGGTCGGTAGCCCATGGGACATCTATGACAAGCCGGCCGACCGTTTCGTCGCCGACTTCATCGGCGAGACGAATTTCCTGACCGCCTCCATCGCCGGTGTCGAGAATGGCAAGGCACGCGCGACGCTGAAATCGGGCGCCACCATCACTGCCAGCGTCGCCGACGGTTTCCAGCCGAAGGGAGAAGCCACCGTGGTTGTTCGACCCGAACACGCCAAGCTGGTCAAGGGCAAGGCGGAGCTCTCGGGCACGGTCGAGAACGTCGTCTATTTCGGCACCGACACGCATATCCACGTGCGGCTCGACGGCGGCAATGACCTCTTCATCGTGCGCCAGCAGAATGCGCGCAACGCGGACTGCGGTTTTGAAACGGGTGACAAGGCTGGAATCGCGATCAGCAATGACGCTGCACAGGTGTTGAGGGACTGATGGCCACCGCCGAGGAAATCGCCAGGGCGGCCGACCGGCGCGACATTCGCAACCGCTGGTATCTCTCCGCGCCCGCCATGCTCACCATCTTCTTCGCCGCGGTCGGTCCGCTGGCGATCGTGCTCGTCTATTCCTTCCTGACGCCCGGTTCTTATGGCGACGTGAAGTGGCAGTTCTCGCCCGAGGCCTGGGTCTCGGTGCTGTTCGAGCGCGACATCTTCGACGACACGCTGTCGCTCGCCGGTGCCCATATGAGCATCTTCTGGCGCTCGGTGAAACTTGCGATCGTCACGACGATCATCACCCTGGCGATTGGCTTTCCGACCGCCTACTTCATGGCGACGCGCAGCGAAAAGACGCGCGACCTGTGGCTATTCCTGATCACCATTCCGTTCTGGACGAACCTGCTCATCCGCACCTTCGCGGTGCTGCAGATCATCCGCAACGAAGGCATCGTCAATACAGTGCTGATGAAGCTCGGCATCGTCTCCGCGCCGATCCAGATCCTGTACACCGACGTCGCGATCCTGATCGGCATGGCCTATGTCTACCTGCCGCTGATGGTGCTGCCGGTCTATGCCTCGATGGAAAAGCTCGACTTCCGACTGGTCGAGGCCGGCTATGATCTCTACGCCTCGCGCTGGCAGGTGCTGCGCCGCATTATCTTCCCGCTGGTCAAGCCTGGTGTCATCGCCGGCTCGATCCTGGTCTTCATCCCGGCCATCGGCGCCTATGTGACGCCCAGCGTGCTTGGCGGCGGCAAGAACATGATGCTGTCCAACCTGATTGAGCTGCAGTTCGGCCAGGGCCGCAACTGGCCGCTCGGCTCGGCGCTGTCGATCACCGTCATGCTCATCGTCATGGTGGCGTTGCTTGTCTATGTGCGCAACGCCGGTTCGCAGGAGGCGCGGCATGGCTAAAAGCTTCTCGATCCGTCATCAGCCAGGCTTCACGACGATCGCCGCCGTTTGCTTCGTCGCGCTCTACATGCCGATCATCGTGCTGGTCGTCTATGCCTTCAACGAGGCGCCATCGACGTCGGAGTGGGGCGGCTTCTCGCTGAAATGGTTCCAGTCCGCCTCGCAGAATGCGCAGGTCATCGACGCCACACTGCGCTCCTTCCAGATCGCAGCGATCGCGGCGACGCTGGCCACGATCGCGGCCACGATGGCGGCGCTCGCGACGACACGCACGCCACCCTATCCGGGATTGACCTTCAAATACGCGATGATCAACCAGCCGCTGATGGTGCCGGAAATCGTCACGGGCGTGGCGCTGCTGATCTTCTTCTCGCGCATCAAGATCTTCACCGGCTATTCGGGCCTGGGTTACCTGATCGCTGCGCACACGGCTTTCTGCATCCCCTTCGCTTATCTGCCGATCCGGGCACGACTTGAAAACATGGACCTGTCGCTGGAGCGTGCGGCGGCGGATCTCTACGCCACGCCGTGGCAGGCGTTCCGGCGGGTGACGCTGCCGCTGCTGTGGCCCGGCATCCTCGCCGGGCTGATGCTGGCCTTCGTGATTTCGCTGGACGACGTCGTCATCACCGAGTTCGTCAAGTCCGGTGGACAGGACACGCTGCCCACCTACATGCTCGGCCAGATCCGCCGCGGCATCACGCCCGAGATCAACGCGATATCGACGGCGTTCCTGCTGCTGTCGGTCGTCATCGTCACGTTGTTTTTCTTTGTCAGCAAGAAACGCGACTGACGCCAAACCCAGGTCAAAACCAAAGCAATAATGGGAGAACACAATGAACTGGAAGACCACCGCCACAGCCGTAGGGCTGGCGCTGCTCGCCTCGTCGGGCTTCGCCCGTGCCGAGGGCGCGCTCAACATCTACAACTGGGGCAACTACATCAGCCCCGACATGATCAAGAAGTTCGAGCAGAAATATAGCGTCAAGGTCACCGTCACCGACTACGATTCCAACGACACTGCGCTCGCCAAGGTGCGCCAGGGCGGCACCGGCTTCGACATCGCCATCCCGTCGCAGACCTTCATTCCGGTCTGGATCAAGGAAGGTCTCATCCAGGAGACCAATCCGGGCAAGATGGAGAACTTCAAGAACGTCTCGCCGGAATGGGCCAATCCCGATTTCGACCCTGGCCGCAAATACACTGTGCCATGGGCCTGGGGCACGATCGGCGTCGTCGTCAACACCGACACCTACAAGGGGCCGGCCAACAGCTGGGGCATCATCTTCAACACCCCTGACGAGCTGAAGGGCAAGGTCAATGTCGTTCCAGAGATGAACGACGTGATCTTTGCTGCCATCAAATATGTCGGCGGCCAGCAGTGCACTGACGACAAGGCGGTGCTGAAGAAGGTGCGCGACACGCTGGTCGCGGCCAAGCCGAACTGGATCGCGATGGAATACAACACCATCGAGAAGATGGGCGCCGGCGACTTCAAGGCGACAAGCGACTGGAACGGTTCGGCGCTGCGCCAGCGGCTGGCCAATCCGGCCATTCACTACAACTACCCGAAGGAAGGTTATGGCCTCTGGAGCGACAATGTCGTCGTGCTCAAGGAAGCCAAGAACGTCGAGAACGCCAAGCTGTTCCAGAACTTCATGATGGATCCGGAAAACGCCGCGCTGAACTCGGCCTTCCACCGCTACGCCAACGGCATCGCGGGTTCGGAGAAGTTCATGCCTGCCGACATGAAGGATGCGCCGGAAGTGAACATCCCGGCCGACGTCAAGTCGCTCGGCGAACTGCAGCGCCTGTGCTCACCGGAAATCCAGGAGATCTACAGCAAGATCTGGACCGAGCTGCAGAAGTAAGCAGCCGCAAAATCCGACAGGACGAAGCCGGGGCCGACAAATCGGCCCCGGCCGCTACAAGCTTTTTGCCTGAAGCAGGCAGGAACATCGCAGATTGGAAGAAGGAGCCCTTGTCATGAACTCGAGATTGTTTGCCGCCACTGCGGCGCTGGCGCTGCTTGCAGCGACGGGCCTGGCCCGCGCAGAAGGTGAGCTCAACATCTACAACTGGGGCAACTACACCAACCCGGATGTGATCAAGAAGTTCGAGGACAAGTACAAGGTGAAGGTCACCATCACCGACTACGATTCCAACGACACGGCTCTGGCCAAGGTCCGCCAGGGCGGCTCCGGCTTCGACATCGTGGTGCCGTCACAAACGCACCTGCCGATCTGGATCCAGGAAGGCCTGCTGCTTGAGACCAATCCAGGCGGCATGGAGAACTTCAAGAACATCGCGCCCGAATGGGCTAATCCCGACTTCGACCCCGGTCGCAAATATTCGGTGCCATGGGCCTGGGGCACGGTCGGCGTTGTCGTCAACACAGATGTCTACAAGGGCGATATCAACACCTGGGACATCCTCTTCAAGACGCCGGACGAGCTGAAGGGCAAGGTCAATGTCGTTCCCGAGATGAAGGATGTGATGACCGCCGCCATCCGCTATGTCGGCGGCGAGCAATGCACGGCCGACAAGGAAGTGCTGAAGAAGGTGCGCGACCTGCTGACGGCTGCCAAGCCGAACTGGATCGCCATGGAATATGGCGCCGTCGACAAGATGGGCGCCGGCGATTTCAAGGCCTCGTCCACCTGGAACGGCGCCGGTCTGCGCATCCGTCTCGCGCATCCGCAGGTCCATTACGGCTATCCGAAGGAAGGCTTCACTTACTGGTCCGACAATGTCGTGGTTCTGAAGGATGCCAAGAACACCGAGAATGCGAAGCTGTTCCAGAACTTCATCATGGATCCTGAAGTCGCGGCCGGACTTTCCGCCTACCACCGCTATGCCAACGGTGTTGCGGGTTCGGAAAAATTCATGCCGGCCGAAATGCGCGATGCGCCCGAGATCGTCGTCCCGGAAGAAGCCAAACCGCATGGCACCATGGCGTTGATGTGTTCGGAAGAGGCTGACGCGCTTTACAAGAAGATCTGGACCGAACTGCGCAAGTAAGCGGTCCTGGAACAATTCCGGGAAAAGCGCTTTCCCGTCCGGAATTGCTTGAAAACACGAATTGGAGCGTTTCCGTGAGAAACGGGAACGTTCCAAACGTCCGGTAGCTAGCGACGACTGCCGGCATGCCAGTAGTCCCAAAAGTTCGGAAAATGTCGCAGGAGGCGCTTCCCATGCAGCCCTACCGCAACAGCGATCCCCATCCATTGATCATGCAAGGCTCGCCGCCAGTGCTGGTGCCGCCCCGGCTCGACTGGGACAGGGCGCCGTGGAACCGCTGGGCTTTCCAGAACATGCGCCAGATCGTGCCGACCGTTGAGGTCTGGCGCGGCCATGGTCCCGTGAGCGAATTACCATACGCCGAGACAGATCTCGACAGTCTGCCGGTGACTGACAGCCTTGGCGGCGCCTCGACGCTCGCCGGTCTGCTTGACGAGACCTATACCGACGGCTTCCTGCTCTTGAAGGACGGCGCAATTGCCTATGAGCGTTACTTCAATGGCATGACGCCGCGGTCGCTGCATCTGTCGCAGTCGATGGCCAAGTCGGTTACGGCGGTAGTCTGCGGCATCCTGGTCGGCCGTGGCCAGATCGATCCGAAAAAGCCAGTGACAGACTATCTTCCCGAATTGGCGGAAACCGGCTGGGCGGGCGCGACTGTCCAGCACGTGCTCGATATGACGACCGGCGTGAAGTTCTCGGAAGCCTATACCGATCGCTATTCCGACATTGGCCAGGTGGATGTCGCTTCCGGCTGGAAACCGGTGCCGCCGGGCAGCGATCCAGCTTTTCCGTGGCCGACGCATGTGTGGGAACTCATCCTGCGCTTCAAGGAGACCTTGCGGCCGCACGGTGCCGCTTTCGAATACCGCTCCATCGAGACGGATGTGCTGGCCTTTGTCATAGAGCGCGTGAGCGGGCGCAGGCTGGCTGAGCTCGTTTCGGAAGAGCTGTGGCAGAAGCTGGGTGCGGAAGAGAGCGCGTGCTTCACCGTGGACAGCGCCGGCTACGCGCTGGCCGATGGCGGGTTCAACGCGACGCTTCGCGACTATGCGCGTTTCGGCCAGATGATCCTCGACAATGGTGCCGGCATCGTTCCCGCTGACTGGATCGAGGCGACCAGGAATGGTGTGCATGGCGACAACTTCTCCGAGAGCCTGCCGGAAGGCAGTTATCGCAACCAGTTCTGGATCGAGGATCCGCGCTCGCGCGCGCTCATGTGCCGCGGCGTTTTTGGTCAGCTCATCCATGTGGACTGGAACAGCCGGATGGTGACGGTGAAGCTGTCCTCGTTCCCGGACTTCTCGAACACGCCTTATGCCGTGGCGACGCTGAAGGCGATCGCGGCAATTGCGGCGGAACTGGGCTCCTCCGCTCGATAGATCAACCAATACAGAAAATGGCACCGACGATCGCGGATCCATCTGTGCCATGCGTGCCAGCCAGGAAGGACAAGACATGACCAATCCGACAAAATTCGAGGAAGCATACGGCTTCCGTCGCAGTGATGTCGCCCTCGCTAGCTGGCGCACAGCGCCATTCAATCGCTGGTCGTTCCAGAATGTCGGCGAATTGGTGCCAAGTGCGCGCATCGAAGGTTCAGCGGGCACAGAACCGGTCACGGCCGATTTCAGCGGTCTGCTGGGTGAAAGGCTTTCGCTTTCCAGGGGAACCGAAACCGTCGCGGCATTCCTCGACCGCTCCAGTGCCGATGCGCTGACCGTGATGAAGGGCGGAAGGTTTATCGGCGACTGGTTCGCGCCGCATATGCAGCCCGGCAATCGCCATATCATCTTTTCGATCAGCAAGTCGCTGACCGCAATCCTGGCTGGCATCCTGGAAGGCGAGGGGCACTTCGATCCGGAAGCACCGGTGACGGCCTATATTCCGGAGGCGACCGGTTCGGCCTATGGCGATGCCACTGTGCGCCACGTGCTTGACATGACGGTGAGCCTCGATTTCGAGGAAGCCTATCTTGATCCTGAAAGTTCCTTCGCCCGCTATCGGCGGGCGACGTTGTGGAATCCGGGCGGCGGCGATGAAGGGCTGGAAGAGTTCCTGTTGTCGATCAAGCGCAGGCCCGAACCGCATGGCGAGGTGTTCCGCTACCGTTCGCCGAATTCCGATCTGCTCGGCGTTCTTGTCCAGCGCGCTTCCGGCAAGCGCGTGCCGGAGCTGTTCGCCGAAAAACTGTGGGGGCCTCTTGGCGCCTGTGGTGAAGGCGCCATCACGGTCGATCGGGTGGGTACGGCAAGGACCGCCGGCGGCGTCTCGATGACACCGCGCGACCTTGCCCGTGTCGGCGAGATGATGCGCCAGGGTGGCGTCGCCAATGGCAAGCGTGTCGTGTCGGAAGCCTGGGTTCGTGATACGACGACCGCAGGCAGCCTCGAGGCCTGGAAGCGCGGCGACTTCGCACATCTGTTTGCCGAAGGGCGTTATCGCAACAAGTGGTACCAGAGCGGCAAGGGTTCCTATTGCGGCATCGGCATCCATGGCCAATGGTTGTTCGTCGATCCGGCAAGCGAGGTGGTCATCGTCAAGATGTCGTCACAGCCGACGCCGGTCGACGATCCGCTTGATCATGACAATGTCGAGTTCTTCGAAGCGCTCGCAAGGATGGTGTGACGCGCTTCTCAGCTGCCGGTTGCCGGGCCGATCTGTGTTTCGGCTCGGAGTGCCTGGTCGAGGATGCGGAGCAGTTCCCCCACGCGTCCTCCACCGGGTGGCGCCGAAGGATAGCGGCGCAGAACCGCGATGACCGTGGGGCTCGCATGGTCGACGGCGTGCCTGAGATGCCCGGCTGCCGCATCCGCTGCATTTCCGGCCACAAGCTCGGTTGCGTGTGCTGCATGGGCGGCGGCGCCAAGAATGTGTCTGACCTGCGTGGAGCGTGCCAGCGGGTGAAGATAGGCCGCCGAGGCGGCGCACATCGCAGCCCGCGCGGCCTGGTCGACGGCTGCCTCTTCGGTTTCTTGTGCCGCCCTGAGTGCCGCCCAGGCCGCATCGCGCAGTGCCTTGCCGCGTCGGTCTCCGCCTGCGAATGCCCTGGCTGCCTCGATGGCATCGCGGGGACGGTGGTCCGAAGGGTGTGACGCCTCATAGATTTCCAGCACCTCGGCGGCACTTCCGGCGGCGAAGGCAGTGACTGCGCGCAAATCGTCCATGCCGAGGATGATCTCGCCCGTCATCGCTCAGTCGCCGTGCTCTGCGGAAGTTTGGTAAGCAGCCAGTTGCGGAAGCCTGCGACCGGCGGGTAAAGGCGCTTCTCGTTGGGCACAACCAGGTAATAGGCGCTTCGGCTCTGCATGGCGCGGCCGGGGGCGGGTACCAACTGGCCGCGCTGCAACTCGCCCGTGATCAGGAACAGCGGCAACAGTGCAATGCCCAGACCCGCGATGCAGGCCTGGGCAGCGGTCGAGAACTGCTCGAACTGCATGCCGGGGCCCGTGGGGGTGGCCAGCCCCTGGTGTTCGAACCACTCGGCCCAGCCGCCGGGACGCGAGGCCATGTGCAGCAGCGGCAGTCGGCCAAGGTCACGCGGTTCGGTCACTGCATTTGCAGTCAGGAACTCGGGAGCGGCGACCGGCGCCACTTCCTCGCGCATCAGCAGGGTCGATGTCGCGCCCGGCCAGTCCGGCTGACCGACATGAATGGCGGCGTCCATCCGTTCGCGGCCGAAATCGAAACGGCCAATGCGGGTGGCGAAGTTGATGGTGATGTCGGGGTTCTGCTCGACGAATTCCGGGATCAGCGGCATCAGCCATCTGGTGCCAAAGGTTGGCAGGATAGCGAGGTTGAGAACACCACCATGCCGATTGCTCATCAATCCAAGCGCTGCCTCGCGAAGCTGGCCGAGTGCTGACCGCACTGTTTCGGCGTAGATCTCACCCTCGGGGGAGAGGTGGACATTGCGGCTATCGCGCTCGATCAACCGCTTGCCGAACTGATCCTCCAACAGCTTGATCTGCCTGCTGATGGCACCTTGCGTCAGCGCGAGCTCCTGGGCCGCCGCGGTGAAGGAGCCGAGCCGGGCCACCGCCTCAAAGGCGGCAAGCGCTCCAGTGGTTGGCAAAAGGCGGCGTTGCACACTCATGATTCATTACTAATCGTCATTGATCTCTGAGGCAATTTCATTTGCTTTTTTCGGGGCGGGGGTCGATAAGCCCGGAATTCCGCGCATTCTGGGAGAAATATGCATGGCTGCCGAAAAGAACGCCTTCGTCTGGGACGATCCGTTCCTCATCGAGGACCAGCTTTCGGAAGACGAGCGCATGATCCGCGATGGCGCGGCGGCGTTCGCGGCCGACAAGCTCGCGCCGCGCATCGAAGACGCCTACATGGAAGAAAAGACCGATCCGGCGATCTTCCGTGAGATGGGCGAAGCCGGCCTGCTCGGCATCACCGTTCCGGAAGAGTATGGTGGGCTTGGCGCCAACTACGTCACTTATGGCCTTGTCGCCCGCGAAGTGGAGCGCATCGACAGTGGCTACCGCTCGATGATGAGCGTGCAGTCGTCGCTGGTCATGTATCCGATCCACGCCTACGGCTCGGAAGAACAGCGCAAGAAATATCTGCCGAAGCTCGCCTCCGGCGAATGGATCGGCTGCTTCGGCCTGACCGAGCCGGATGCCGGCTCCGATCCGGGCGGCATGAAGACCCGCGCCGAAAAGACGGCGGACGGCTACCGCATCTCCGGTTCGAAGATGTGGATCTCCAACGCGCCGATCGCCGACGTGTTCGTGGTGTGGGCGAAATCCGTCGCGCATGACAACCAGATCCGTGGCTTCGTGCTGGAAAAGGGCATGAAGGGCCTGTCGGCACCAAAGATCGGCGGCAAGCTTTCCCTGCGTGCCTCGATCACCGGCGAGATCGTCATGGAAGGCGTTGAGGTTGGCGAAGATGCGCTGTTGCCTAACGTCTCCGGCCTCAAGGGTCCGTTCGGCTGCTTGAACCGTGCACGCTACGGCATCTCCTGGGGTGCCTTGGGTGCTGCGGAAGATTGCTGGCACCGTGCCCGTCAGTATGGCCTCGACCGCAAGCAGTTCGGCAAGCCGCTGGCAGGCATGCAGCTCTATCAGAAGAAACTCGCCGACATGCAGACGGATATTGCGCTTGGCCTGCAGGGTTCATTGCGCGTCGGCCGACTGATGGATGAAGGCAAGATGGCGCCGGAGATGATCTCCATCGTCAAGCGCAACAATTGCGGCAAGGCGCTCGACATCGCCCGCATGGCGCGCGACATGCATGGAGGCAACGGCATCCAGATCGGCTACCACGTCATGCGCCATGCGCAGAACCTCGAAACGGTCAACACCTATGAGGGCGCCCACGACGTGCACGCTCTCATTCTTGGCCGCGCCCAGACCGGCCTGCAGGCGTTCTTCTGAGGCGACACCCTGCCTTCTCTCCGGCCGCCGGGGAGAAGGCATCTGCGCCGTGATGCTAAGCGATGGCGATCGGGTGTTTGTCGTTGCTGCTGAGAAAGGCGGCGTCGATCAGTTTCTGCATGTCGGTGGCGCGACGGAACGACGGGTCGCCATTGATGCCCGAGAGCAGGGCGTCAACAAAACGGCGCGCATTGCGCTTGATCTCCGGCAGCGCGATATCGCTCCAGGCAACAGTATCGATGTCCTTGCCGAAACAACCCTTCAGGGACGAGGTTCGGCCATTGGTCTGCACCCAGAGCGCACCCTTGGTGCCATGCAGCTTCAGTTCCAGATCATTGAGATGGCCAGTCGCGTAGCGGGTGGCGAGAATTGTGGCCAGTGCGCCGGACGCGAAACGCGCGGTCATCGCCACACTGTCATTGGCATCCAACCGATACTTCCCGATCTGATCGCCGGGAGCCTTGGGGAAGGTGACCAGTTCGGCGTTGAGGCTGGTGATGTCGTCGGCGGCGCCATAGGTCGCGAAGTCGAGAATGTGGATGCCGACATCGCCCAGAACGCCGGTCGAGCCATGGTCGCTCGATAACCGCCAAAGCCATTGATCCGCGGTGCGCCAGTCGCCCCAGGCCTTTCCGACCAGCCAACTCTGCCGGTAACTTGCTTCGACATGGCGCAGTTCACCGAGATCGCCGGCTTCGACCATTTGCCGGGCACGTTGCAAGGCGGGTGAGTTGCGATAAGTCAGGTTGACCATGTTGACCAGGCCTGCACGCTCTGCAGCCTCCGTCATCTCCAGCGCATCGGTATGGTTGGGAGCCAGCGGCTTTTCGCAGAACACATGCTTGCCGGCAGCAAGCAGCATGAGCGTGGTTTCCTTGTGCACGCCATCGGGGGTGGCATTGATGGCCGCATCGAAGTCGCCCCAGGCGAGTGCGGCTTCCAGGCCGTCGAAGGCATGGGCGATGCCGTTCTTTTCCGCATAGGCTGCGGCGCGGCCGGGCAAGGCGTCAGCGCAGGCAACGATCCGGCACTCCGGTACCTTGCCGAATTCCTCCATGTGCTGGCCGGCGATGCCGCCGGTGCCGAGCAGAAGCAGCCGTTTCATCAGCGCAGGCCCTCGTCGCCGTCCTTGTGCAGCCTGGGGCCTTTTTCGACCAGCGGCTCCCTCGCGGCAGAAATCGGCACATTTGGTCCTTCGGTCACTTCCGTCCACGCTGGTGCAGGATTCAGTGCCCAATGAACTGCATTGCGCAGCACTGTGTGGACGTCTGGATGGTGATAGGTCGGGTACACCTCGTGACCCGGGCGGAAATAGAAGATGCGGCCGGCGCCACGCTGATAGGTCAAGCCGGATCGGAACACCTCGCCACCCTCGAACCAGGAGACGAAGACGGTTTCCATCGGTTCCGGCACGGTGAAGGGTTCGCCGTACATTTCCTCATTGGGCAGTTCGATGCATTCGCCGAGACCCCTGGCGATAGGGTGGTTGCGGTTGACGACCCAGATGCGTTCGCGTTCGCCGGCCTCGCGCCATTTCAGCGAGCAGGGCGTGCCCATGAGCCTTTTGAAGATCTTCGAGAAATGGCCGGAGTGCAGGACGATCAGGCCCATGCCTTCCCAGACGCGCTGCTGCACGCGTTCGACGATGGCATCGTCGACCTTGCCGTGAGCGGCATGGCCCCACCAGACGAGCACGTCGGTCTTTGCCAGGCGTTCGTTGGTCAGGCCGTGTTCGGGGTCCTGCAGCACGACCGTTTCCGCCGTGATGTCCTTGTCGTGATTGAGGGCTGCCGCGATGGTGCCATGCATGCCAAGCGGATAGATTCCGGCAACGACTGCACTCTCCTGTTCATGCACGTTCTCGCCCCACACCAGTGCTCTGATCGGCATGCCGCATCTCCCACGATCGATTTCATTGGATCGGTTCAATTACAGCATGAACGCTGGCTACTGCAAGAGACAATCGAACATGAGAATGGCCGGCCCTGTCGGGCCGGCCGGATGTTGGTCAGGCGAGGAACTTGGCAATGATGGCGTTGCCCATGGCAACGGTGCCGACCTCGATCTTGCCCTCGGACATGATGTCCTTGGTGCGCAGGCCGTCGTCCAGCACAGCAGCGATCGCCGCTTCGAGCCGATCGGCTTCGGCCACCATGTTGAAGGAATAGCGCAGGCACATGGCGAAGGAAGCGATCATGGCGATCGGGTTGGCGATGCCGCGGCCCGCGATGTCGGGTGCTGAGCCGTGTACCGGCTCGTAGAGCGCCTTGCGTTTGCCGGTCTTGGCATCCGGTGCACCGAGCGAGGCCGACGGCAGCATGCCGAGCGAGCCCGTCAGCATCGCCGCCACGTCCGACAGCATGTCGCCGAAAAGATTGTCGGTGACGATGACGTCGAACTGCTTGGGCCACCGCACGAGTTGCATGCCACCGGCGTCCGCCAGCATGTGGTCAAGCTTGACGTCGGCATACTTCGCCTTGTGGGTCGCACTGACGACCTCGTTCCACAGAACGCCCGACTTCATGACGTTGCGCTTTTCCATCGACGTCACGTGGTTATTACGGGTGCGGGCGAGCTCGAAGGCGACGCCGGAGATGCGTTCGATTTCGAAGGTATCGTAAACCTGTGTGTCGATGCCGCGTTTCTGGCCATTGCCGAGATCGATGATCTGCTTGGGTTCGCCGAAATAGACGCCGCCGGTCAGTTCGCGCACGATCAGGATGTCGAGCCCCTCGACCACTTCCTGCTTGAGCGAGGAAGAAGCGGCAAGCGCCGGATAACAGATCGCCGGGCGCAGATTGGCAAACAGCTCCATGTCCTTGCGCAGGCGCAGCAGGCCGGCTTCCGGGCGGACTTCGTAAGGCACGCTGTCCCACTTCGGGCCGCCGACGGCACCGAACAGCACGGCGTCGGCAGCCAGCGCCTTGCTCATGTCCTCTTCGGAGATCGCCTGCCCATGTGCGTCGTAGGCACTGCCGCCGACCAGGCCCTCATCGAACGCAAAGCCGGCTCCCTTCTCGTTCATCGCCGCGATCAGTTTCTTGACCTCGGCCATGGCCTCTGGGCCGATGCCGTCGCCGGCGAGCAGGAGAAGTTTTTTCGTTGCCATCTAAAGGACCTTCCACGGGTTCGGAGAATTGCAGCCTTGCTAACGGCAAGGCCGTTGTGGTGCAAGCCCGGTGCCATGGCGAAGTCCTTCGTGCCTGGCGGAAGACAGCCCGGCGCTAACATCACCACACCTGACGATCGACGCCGTGCGGCCGACCTTCCTTAACCCATAGGTTAATGAAACACCGCAAAATATTATTTTTACCGCACCAAAACGTCATGCAATGTGACCGATGAGGATCGAAGCCAATTTGGTTCGGCGGCATCGGCGTCTGGTACCTGGCCAGGCTTGGCGCCGCCGCGCTTGTCTTCTCGCTTTTCCTGCCGGGCGGCCTTGGGGAAACGCTGGAAGAGCGCTTTGGCTGGCGCCTGCTTTCTGTCGGTTACCGCGTCAGGCATCAGCCTGCTCAAGGAAGTCGGCTGGCGGGACCGCCGCTCCGGCACCGCCAACGACACATCGGGAGAAAGCGTGAGCATGCTGTTTGGCAAAACGATCCTGATCACCGGCATCGCCTCGGGCATCGGCGCTCGAACGGCGGAACTGGCCGGCCAACTCGGTGCCGACGTGATCGGCGTAGATCGGCACGAGCCCACCGGACCCAAAGGCGTCTTCGTCCAGGCTGATATCTCGTCCAAGGCCGGTATCGATGATCTCGTCGCACGGCTGCCGCAGCGCATCGACGCGCTCTGCAATGTCGCGGGTCTCTCCGGAAACACCGGCGCTGCGCCGACGCTTGCAGTCAATTTCTATGGCCTGCGTGCGCTTTCCGAAGCGCTGGCGCCAAGAATTCGCGAAGGCGGCGCTATCGTCAACGTCGCCTCGATCGCGGGCTTCGGCTGGCGAGCCAACCTCAATCGGACAGCCTCGATGGTAAGCGTGGAAGGCTTCCCGGACGTGGTCAAAGTGATCGCCGATCACGCGGTGAAGAATGAGGAAGGCTATCCGGTCTCGAAGGAGCTGTTGTTGCTCTGGACCTTTCGTGCCGCGCATCAGGAATTGTTCAAGAGCCGCGATATCCGGGTCAATGCGGTGAGCCCCGGTCCAGTCGAGACACCGATCCTGAAACAATTCCGCACCGTGCTCGGCGACGCCCGCGTCGACAGCGATATTTCGAGGGTCGGCCGCGCTGGCACGTCCAGCGACATCGCGCCGGTTGTGCTGTTCCTGTGCTCGGACGGCGCTCGCTGGATCAACGGTGCGAATGTGCCGGTCGACGGCGGCCTTGAAGCGTCAATCAACGCCGAGCTGCTCGGCTTCTGACTTTGCAGCGCTTACCGCGAGCGAGGAGACAATTATGGATATCGGACTTCTGATCGATGGTGATGAACGGGCGGCGGCGGAAAAGGCGTCCTTTGAGCGTTTCGATCCATTCACTGGCAAGTTGGCGACCCGAGCCGCTGCCGCAAGCGTCGCTGACGCCAACGCCGCCGTCGAGGCCGCCGCTGCTGCTTTCCCGGCCTGGTCGCGGATCGGCCCCGGCGACCGCCGCGCCTTGCTTGTAAAGGCGGCCGATATCATGACCTCCAAGGCCGGTGAGTTCACCAGGCTGATGACGGAGGAGACGGGCGCGACCGGTGCCTGGGCGAAGTTCAACGTCATGCTAGCCGCGAACATGCTGCGCGAAGCGGCAGCGATGACGACGCAGATATCCGGCGAGGTCATTCCCTCGGACAAGCCAGGCACGTTCGCCATGGCGATCCGCCAACCGGCCGGCGTGTGCCTCGGTATCGCGCCATGGAATGCGCCGGTCATCCTAGGCACGCGTGCGCTGGCCATGCCGCTCGCCTGCGGTAACACAGTGGTGCTGAAAGCCTCGGAAATGTGCCCCGGTACACACCGGCTGATCGGCCAGGTGCTGGTCGAGGCCGGCCTGCCCAGGGGCGTCGTCAATGTCGTCACCAATGACCCGAAGGACGCGGCGGCAATCGTCAAGGCGGTGATAGCGCATCCGGCGGTGAAGCGGGTCAACTTCACCGGTTCGACCAAGGTCGGCCGGATTATCGCCGAGCTCTCCGCTCGGCACCTCAAGCCGGCGTTGCTCGAACTCGGTGGCAAGGCGCCGCTCGTCGTGCTGGAGGACGCTGACGTCGATGCGGCGGTGAACGCAGCAACTTTCGGCGCGTTCATGCATCAGGGCCAGATCTGCATGTCCACCGAACGCCTGGTCGTCGACGAAAAGATTGCGGACGAATTCGTTGCCAAGCTCGCTGCCCGCGCCTCGAAGCTGCCGGCCGGAGATCCTCGCGGTCATGTCGTGCTGGGCTCCTTGATCAGCAGTCAGGCGGCCGACAAGATGGAAGAACTGGTTGCCGACGCTGTTGCCAAAGGCGCTACGCTGGCTGCTGGCGGCAAGCGGATGGGGACTGTCATGGAGGCGACGCTGCTTGACCACGTCACCCCAGCCATGCGCGTCTATTCGGAAGAGTCCTTCGGCCCCGTGAAGCCGGTTATCCGCGTCAAAGGCGAGGACGACGCTGTGCGCGTCGCCAACGACACCGAATACGGACTTTCATCGGCTGTCTTCAGCCGTGACGTGTCTCGTGCCATGGCCGTCGCAGCGCGCATCCAGGCCGGTATCTGCCATATCAATGGACCTACCGTAGGCGACGAGGCGCAGATGCCATTCGGCGGCATGAAGGGGTCGGGTTACGGACGGTTCGGTGGCAAGGCATCGATCGCCGAATTCACCGACCTGCGCTGGCTGACGATCGAAGATCCGAGCCAGCCCTACCCGTTCTGATGAACTCGGCTGGTCGGTCAAGCCGGCATTGAGGCCAGTCTAGTCGTGCTGGAGGATATTGACCAGCTTGCCGAAAGGGTCGCGCACGAAGAAACGGCGTACACCCCAGGGCTCGTCGGACGGGCCATATTCGATGGCGAAGCCGGCTTTCCTCATGCCGGCAAGTACCGCGTCGACATCGTCGACCTCGATGGAGAGGTCAGGCACCGGCGTTTCGTTGCCACCCTGCTCGGCGAACGACACTTGCACTGTCATGCGTTCGCTGTTGCCGTAGGTGGCGATCCAGCCATGGTCCATCAGGATGTCGAGACCGAGCACGTCGCCGTAGAAATGCCTGGCTGCCGCGACATCGGTCGTGGCGACGTTGGCGACGATGCGTTTGACGGTCACAGGCCTGTTGCGCCCCGGCGCAAAGCAGTGACCTCGATCTCGATCTTCATTTCCGGCTTGTTGAGCAGGCAGGTGATCATGGTCGCGGCCGGGCGGATGTCGCCGAAAAATTCGCCGAGGATGGGGAAGACCCTGTCCACGTCGTTCTGGTCAGTGATGTAGTAATTGGCGCGCACGACGTCGGCCAGTTCGAAGCCGCCTTCCTTCAGCGCCTTGGTGATGGTCTCCATGCAGTTGCGAGCCTGCGCTTCGACGCTGTCCGGCATGGTCATGGTGGTGTAGTCATAACCGGTGGTGCCAGCGACGAAGCACCAGTCGCCCTGAACCACAGCGCGCGAATAGCCCGCCGTCTTTTCGAAAGGCGAGCCCGTCGAGATCAGTCTGCGCATCGATAGTCCTCCGGGCGCGCCACGACAGGCGCTATTGCGGTTGCTGGAATGCTTTCTTGAGGGCGTCCTTGATCTCCTCGGGCCATTCCTTCAGCGCCGGCCAGGCATTCGGCTCCGGCTTGTCGGTCTGCTGGGCGAAATAGAGCGCCTTGTTCTTGACGTCGACCGCCATGAAACCGTCGCTGCCTCCGCAGGCATGCGGCACGCAGCCGCTGGCGTAGAAGGCGCCGGACGGGGTCTTTTCCGTGCCGCCACCAACCAGCAGGCTGGTTGCGACATTGCCCATCTGGTCACCGAGCAGCTTCTCGGCTGCCTTGTAGACGGCCTCGTTGTGGAAGGCGTCGATGATGTTCTGGTATTTCGACGGATCGACGTCGTTCCAGCCGGTGTTGAGTTCCGGCTTGTACGTCAGTTGGCCCGCGATCTGCAGGCCGTCCTGCGGCGACCATTGCAGGGCATCCTTGGAGTCGCCCGGCATGAGATACGGCACGAAATAGATGGCATTGTCGGCAACGGCCGTCGGCGGCGCGCCGCAATCGTCCTGGTCGACGCGCACGCTCTGCAGCGTGGAGCTGCCTTCCGGCTTCCAGGTGATCAAAGCCGAGGGGCCACACTGATTGCCGCCGGGGCCGACGGCGAACAGCGCGACGTCGATGCCGGCAACTTTCACGATCTTGTCGAAGAAGACGTCGTAGTCGCGGGCGATCTCCTTGCCGTCAAAGGCCAGAATCTTGTCCATCTCCGGCTGCTCGGTGATGGTGAAAGTTCCGCCGGCGAAAGGCACCGGTGCCGGCTTTTCGTCGCCATCGGTTGCTGCAGGCGCATTGCTGTCGGGAACAGTCGCGGCAGGCGCATCCTGCGCGGCAGGGGTCTGTTCCTGCGCACGGGCCATTCCGGCCAGACCGACGGACAGAAGGCCCGCCATCAGAAGGCGTGAAAACTGTGCCATTGCGGCTCTCCCCTTGTCACGACAGCGGCCATTCCGCTGTCGTACCTGCCGGGTCGGCCAAACATGCCTTTCCGAGGCGAAAGGCCCCGGCGAGGACGCCGGGGCGCCGTTATGGGTGGGGCCTCAGGCCCAGGGACGCTGTTCGGCGTTGCGCTTTTCGAAACTGGCGATGGCGTTGGATTTTTCCATCGTCAGGCCGATGTCATCGAGGCCGTTGAGCAGGCAGTGACGCTTGAAATCGTCGAGGTCGAAGGTGACGACGCCGCCATCCGGGCCACGGATTTCCTTGGCTTCGAGGTCGACCGAGAGCGTGGCGTTGGCGCCGCGCTCGGCATCGTCCATCAGCTTGTCGAGATCTTCCTGGCTGACGGTGATCGGCAGAATGCCGTTCTTGAAGCAGTTGTTGTAGAAGATGTCGGCGAAAGAGGTCGAGATCACGCAGCGGATGCCGAAGTCGAGAAGTGCCCAGGGAGCATGCTCGCGGCTGGAGCCACAGCCGAAATTGTCACCGGCGACCAGGATCTGGGCCTTGCGGTAAGCCGGCTTGTTCAGCACGAAATCCGGGTTCTCGGAACCATCCTCGTTGAAGCGCATCTCGGCAAAAAGTCCCTTGCCAAGTCCGGTGCGCTTGATCGTCTTGAGATAATCCTTCGGGATGATCATGTCGGTATCGACATTGACGATCGGCAGGGGAGCGGCGACGCCGGTGAGCTTGGTGAACTTGTCCATGGCTTTAGCCCATCTTGGGAGTTTGCTGGCACCGCTTTACACAAGGAGACGGGCAAATGAAAGGCGACAGTTGCCGCATCGTTGGGGCCAGCCTGGCTTGATGAGCAAAAATGCACGTGAGGTTCTGGTGGCTGCGAGGCTTGACCTCATGCCCCAAGCAACGTTCTAGATCACTTATGGCGAGCGGGAATCAACAGCGAGCGGGGGAAACCGGGCAGGTGCAAAGCCTGCTTGAGCACTATCGGCCGATCGACGGCGTCGTCGACGAGATGGTCGATGCCTCGGGCAAGCCTCGTCCACTGTGGAAACAGTTTATCGCCTCATTGCAGGCGCTCGGCCCCGAAAAACTGACACAGCGCTTCGCCCGGGCAGACCAGTATCTGCGCGATGCCGGCGTCTACTACCGTGTCTATGACAATGCCGGCGCCAATGAGCGCGCCTGGCCGCTGGCGCACGTGCCGCTGCTGATCGATGAGAAGGAGTGGTCGGCCATCAGCGCCGGCCTGATCCAGCGGGCGGATCTGTTCGAGCGGATCGCTGCCGATATCTATGGGCCCAACCGGCTGGTGGACGCTGGATTGCTGCCGCCCGGCCTGATCGCAGGCAGCCCGGAGTATCTGCGGCCATTGGCAGGAACGTCGCCGGCCGGGGGACATTTCCTGCATTTCTGCGCTTTCGAACTCGGACGTGGGCCGGATGGACGCTGGTGGGTGCTGGGCGATCGCATGCAGGCGCCGTCTGGCGCCGGCTTCGCGCTGGAAAACCGTGTTGCCACCACACGTGCATTGTCTGAACTTTACGGCGAGCTGCATGTGCATCGGCTGGCCGGATTCTTCCGTCGCTTCCGAGATGCCCTGAATTCGTCGGCAGCAGCCTCGCGTGGCCGTGTAGCCATCCTCACGCCGGGACCGCTCAACGAAACCTATTACGAACACGCCTATATCGCGCGCTATCTCGGCATCATGCTTCTCGAGGGCGAGGATCTCGTCGTCGCCAAGGGGCGCCTGATGGTTCGCACCGTGGCCGGCCTGGTGCCGATCTCGGTGCTGTGGCGTCGCCTCGACGCCGCCTTTGCCGATCCTCTGGAATTGCGGACGGATTCCCAGATCGGTACGCCGGGGCTGGTCGAGGTGGTTCGCCAGGGTGCCGTCACTTCAGTCAACGGTCTGGGGTCGGGATTGCTTGAGACGCGCGCGCTGCTTGCTTTCCTGCCGCGCATCAGCCAGGAATTGTGCCGGGAAGACCTGCTGTTGCCCAGTGTCGCGACCTGGTGGTGCGGGCAGGAAGCCGAACGCAAGCATGTGCTGGCCAATCTCGACCGAACGATCGTGGGGCCGGCGCTGTCGACCCGCCTGACGTTCGAGGACGATGGGGCGAGCGTTCTGGGTGCTTCGCTGTCTGCAGAGGCGCGGGCGGATCTGGTCGCGCGCATCGAGACCGACGGCAGCGCGTTTGTCGGGCAGGAAGCGGTGACGCTGTCGACGACCCCGGTCTTTGTCGACGGGCGGCTGGAGCCGCGACCGGCCAGCCTTCGTGTCTATCTGGCGCGCACAACGGACGGCTGGACGGTGATGCCCGGCGGGTTCGCGCGTGTCGGCTTCTCACTCGATCCGACGGCGATTGCCATGCAACGAGGTGGCCAGGCGGCCGATGTCTGGGTGGTCAGCGACAGGCCGGTGGAGCGCGAGACACTGTTCCCGCGCGACAGCGAAGGCTTCGACCGCACCGTGCCGGGCAGCCTGCCAAGCCGGGCGGCGGAAAACCTGATGTGGCTCGGACGCTATATAGAGCGCGCCGAAGATACCGCCCGCATCCTGCGCGCCTATCATGTGCGATTGGCCGAGACCTCGGATCCGGCCATGCCGCTGCTATCGGAGCTGCGTGCCTATCTCGATCCGCTTGGCATCGACCTCACCGATCCGGTGCCACCGGGTCTGCTCGACATGATGGATAGCGCCGTCTACAGCGCGGGCCAGGTACGCGACCGGTTCTCGCCAGACGGCTGGCTGGCGTTGAAGGATTTGTCCAAGACGCTGCATCTGTTCGAAACGACGGTGTCACGCGGCGACGATGCCACGCGCGCCATGACGGTGATCCTGCGCAAACTGGCTGGCTTTTCGGGTCTTCTGCACGAGAATATGTACCGCTTCACGGGCTGGCGTTTCCTGGAGATCGGGCGGCGCCTGGAGCGCGGTATCCAGACTGCGCGCATGCTGGCGCGGCTGACGCGCGCTGATGCGCCGGAGGGCGCGCTCGACATGATGCTGGAGATCGGCGACAGCGTGATGACCCATCGCAGACAATATCCGGTGCAGGCGGGACGCAGCACGGTTGTCGATCTGCTGGTGCTGGATCCGCTCAATCCACGATCGATCTTTTTCCAGGTCGAGCGGCTCAAGACGGAAATAGGGCTGCTGCCCGGTGAAAACGGCAGCGGACATCTCTCGCCGGCTGCCAAGGATATCCTCAAGCTCAATACGGCGCTTGCGGTCAAGGAGCCGTCGGACATGACAGCCACGGCGCTCAATGCCCTGGCGGATGAGATTGGCGGGCTCTACAGCAGCCTTGCCAAGGCTTATTTCAGCTGAGGCGCCCCATGCTCTACGACATCCGCCTCAACCTGCACTACGACTATGAGACCGCCGTTGGCGGCGGACGCCACCTAGTGCGGGTGCTGCCGGCCAATCTTGGCGGTGGGCAGCGTGTCGTGGCGGCATCGCTGTCCTTCGCGCCCACGCCGGGCGAACGGTCGGATTTCCATGATTTCTTCGGTTCGAACGTGACCTCGATCGCGTTTCGCGAGGCACACCGGACACTCGACGTACGCATGAGTGCACGCGTTTCCGTCGCGCGGCCGGAAATCGGGCTCGACGTGTCGCCTGACATCGTCGGGCTTGCCCGCGAAATCGCCGCCGTGCGATCGCTCCAGCCTGATTCACCGCATCATTTTCTCGCCCCCACCGATTTTGCGGATCTCGATCCCACCATTACCGCCTATGCCTGTCAGGGCGGCGACGGTTCGGTGGCGGCGATAGCGACGGAGATCTGCAATCGCATCCGGCGCGATTTCACCTATGATGGCGCTGCGACCGACGTGCAGACGCGTGCTTCCGATGCGTTTGCGCTGAAGCGCGGCGTCTGCCAGGACTTCTCGCATGTTATGATTTCCGGCCTGCGCGGGCTGGGCATTCCTGCCGGCTATGTCAGCGGCTTCCTGCGCACCATCCCGCCCGCTGGACAGGAACGGCTGGAAGGTGCGGATGCCATGCACGCGTGGGTTCGGGTATGGTGCGGACGCGAGGCCGGCTGGCAGGAATTCGATCCGACCAATGGCATGCGCGCCTCCAACGACCATATCACGGTCGGTTATGGCCGCGATTACGGCGATGTGGCGCCGATCGTGGGCGTGCTCAAGACCGCCGGCGGGCAGGCCGGCGCACAGGCGGTGGACGTTATTCCCGTGGGCTGAGCCGTCGCTGCGGACATCCAGAGAAATAGCAGATTTTTTATCGACGCGATGTCGGGAAGCGCCTAACTCTTTCGTCCTTGAAGCAATTCCAGGAAAGATGCGTAGCGGCTTTCCGTCCGGTATTGCGTACCGCGTTTCCGTCCAGGACGGAAACGCTCCGGGAGACAGAAAGGGCCTTCCATGCTTTACGCCGTTCTTTGTTACGCTTCTGAAGACGTCGTCGGTTCCTGGACCAAGGAACAGGACGATGCCGTCATGGGCAAACTGCTCGACGTCCAGCAAAGATATGCGAATGCCGGCAAACTTGGCCCGGTGGCCCGTCTTCTGCCGACCACGGCAGCAACGACGCTGCGCAAGGTTAAGGGCGAATCCCTTGTCATCGACGGTCCGTTCGCCGAGACAAAGGAGCAATTCCTCGGCTTCTACACCATCGACGTCGAAAATCTCGATGAAGCCCTGCAGTTCGCGCGCGAACTTTCAGAGGTCAATCCAAGCGGCGGTTCCTACGAGATCCGACCTGTTTCCATATTCAGTCCTGCAACGGTAAAATCATGAGCGACCTGTCCTGGATCAGCAATGTCATCAGCGCCGCGCGGCCGCAGGCCATGGGAGCGTTGCTGCGCTACTTCCGTGATCTCGACACGGCGGAAGAAGCATTCCAGGACGCATGCCTGCGCGCCTTGAAGAACTGGCCGCAAAACGGGCCGCCGCGCGATCCCGCCGCTTGGCTGATCTTCGTCGGCCGCAACAGCGGCATCGACGCTGTGCGCAAGAGAAGCAAACAGACGGCGATGCCGGACGAAGACCAGGTGTCGGACCTGGAGGATGCCGAGTCCGACATCGCCGAGCGGCTGGATGGCGCGCATTATCGCGACGACATCCTGCGGCTGCTGTTCATCTGCTGTCATCCTGACCTGCCGCCGACGCAGCAGATCGCGGTGGCGCTGCGCATCGTTTCCGGCCTTTCGGTCAAGCAGATCGCCCGCGCCTTCCTGGTGGGTGAAAGCGCCATGGAGCAGCGCATCACCCGGGCCAAGGCACGCATCGCGGACGCCGGCGTGCCTTTCGAGACGCCGGGAGCGGTCGAGCGGTCGGAACGGCTGGCCGCCGTCATGGCGATGGTCTATCTGGTCTTCAACGAAGGCTATTCCACCAACAGCGGCGAAGCGCAGGCGCGGGAACCCTTGTGCGAGGAGGCGATCCGGCTCGGCCGGCTGTTGCTCAGGCTGTTCCAGACGGAAGCGGAAGTCATGGGGTTGCTGGCCCTGATGCTGTTGCAGCATGCCCGCGCGCCGGCCCGGTTCGACGGCAATGGCGAAATCGTGCTGCTCGAAGAGCAGAACAGGGCGCTGTGGAGCGGCAAGATGATCGAGGAGGGGCTGGCGCTCGTCGACAAGGCTTTGCGCCATCGCAAGCCCGGCCCCTACCAGGTGCAGGCGGCGGTCGCGGCGCTGCATGCCCGCGCAGCCAAGGCCGAAGACACGGACTGGCAGGAGATCGACCTGCTCTACAGCCTGCTTGAACGCATGCAGCCGTCGCCGGTGGTGACGCTGAACCGTGCGGTGGCGGTCTCCAAGGTAAAGGGGCCGGAGGAGGCGCTCGCCATGATCGAACCGCTGGCCGAGCGGCTTTCCGGCTACTTCCATTTCCATGGCCTGAAGGGCGGTCTCCTGATGAAACTCGGCCGCAACGACGAGGCGCGCGTTGCCTTCGACAGAGCGATCGCGCTCGCCAACACGGCTGCCGAGGCAGCACATATTCGCATGCACATCGACCGGCTCAAGGCAGAGGCCGCACAGGGCAAGTCCGAAAAAGCGGGCTAGGCGACCCCCCGCGCATCGCTTTCCTTCTCACTGGATCAATGTCGAGCATTGCCGGCTTGGACCATGCCGGGGTGGCGGATTTGACGCGAAACGGGTAATGCCACGCCAAAGGCCTGCCCGATGAGCGGCGGGGTGGCGGATGGCCATGGCTGTCGCCATATCAGCACAAATTCGAAAGGGAAGACGATGACGCTCTCGAAAGAAACTGCGGAGTTGCTTGGGAAGCTTGGTGTTGCGCGGGACGTGCTTTCGGGCGGTGATCTTGTTGTGCGCAGCCCGGTGACGGGTGAGCAGCTGGCGGCGCTGAAGACTGTCTCGGCAGCCGAGGCCGGCAAGACGATCGATGCCGCCCATGAAGCCTTCAAGGCCTGGCGCCTGGTGCCGGGTCCCAGGCGTGGCGAACTGGTGCGCCTGCTGGGCGAGGAACTGCGTGCCCACAAGGCCGAGCTCGGCCGCCTGGTGTCGATCGAGGTCGGCAAGATCCCGTCCGAAGGGCTGGGCGAAGTCCAGGAGATGATCGACATCTGCGATTTCGCCGTCGGCCTGTCGCGTCAGCTGTATGGCCTGACCATCGCCACCGAGCGTCCCGGCCATCGCATGATGGAAACCTGGCATCCACTCGGTGTCGTCGGTGTCATCTCGGCCTTCAACTTCCCCGTTGCGGTATGGTCGTGGAATGCGGCGCTGGCGCTGGTCTGCGGCGATGCCGTGGTGTGGAAACCGTCCGAGAAGACGCCGCTGACGGCATTGGCCTGCGAGGCGATCTTCGCGCGTGCCGTCAAGCGCTTCGGCGCGGATGCGCCTGCCAATCTGGCGCCGGTGCTGATCGGCGAGCGTGGGATCGGCGAGGTTCTGGTCGATCATGCGAAAGTGCCGCTGGTCTCGGCCACCGGCTCGACCCGCATGGGTCGCGAGGTCGGTCCGCGGCTGGCCAAACGTTTCGCCCGTGCCGTGCTGGAGCTCGGCGGCAACAATGCCGGCATCGTCTGCCCGAGCGCCGATCTCGACATGGCGCTGCGCGCCATCGCCTTCGGTGCCATGGGCACGGCCGGCCAGCGCTGCACCACGCTGCGTCGCCTGTTCGTGCATGAGAGCGTCTATGACCAGCTCGTGCCGCGTCTGAAGAAGGCCTATGAGAGCGTCTCGGTCGGCAATCCGCTGGAGACCGCTTCGCTGGTCGGGCCGCTGATCGACAAGGCAGCCTTCGACAATATGCAGAAGGCGCTGAAGCAGGCCGGCGAGCATGGCGGCACGGTCACCGGCGGTGCGCGTGTCGAGAACGGTCATGCGGATGCCTATTATGTGCGTCCGGCGCTGGTGGAGATGCCGAAGCAGGCCGGTCCGGTGCTGGAGGAGACCTTCGCGCCGATCCTCTATGTGATGAAGTACTCCGACTTCGACAGCGTGCTCGACCTGCACAATGCGGTTGGAGCCGGGCTGTCGTCGTCGATCTTCACGCGCGACCTGCAGGAATCGGAGCGGTTCCTCGCTGCTGACGGTTCGGACTGCGGCATCGCCAACGTCAACATCGGCACGTCGGGTGCCGAGATCGGCGGTGCGTTCGGAGGCGAGAAGGAGACCGGCGGTGGTCGCGAGAGCGGTTCGGATGCGTGGAAGGCCTATATGCGCCGCGCCACCAACACCGTGAACTACTCCAAGGCGCTGCCGCTCGCCCAGGGCGTCTCCTTCGACATCGACTGAGCACCTTTCCACATTTGATCTCTGACGAACGGCGGGCCTCGGTCCGCCGTTTTTTCTTGGTCTTCGCAACACTTGCGTTCCGGGTGGCCCTGCACCCGTCCGGGGTGGGGTTTCGCCTACCCGGCAGGCAGGTTCGGCCCGACGCTTGATGGCGGAAGGTTCCACCTTGGCAGGTGTTGTGAGGATCTGGCCAGGAAAACATTATTCTTCCCACGGCGGAGCCCGCCGAATGCCTGCCGGTCCCTTGAAGCCGGCGCAGACAGATCGGGAGGATCATCATGGCTGGTTTCACGCATCTCTTCGTCCCTGGGCCGACCAACGTGCCGGAAGCCGTCCGGCAGGCGATGAACCTGCCGATGGAAGACATGCGCGCTTCGACCTTTCCGCAGCTGACGCTCGGCCTGTTCGAAGGCCTGAAGAGGGTGTTCAAGAACGAGACCGGCCGCGTCTTCATCTATCCATCGTCTGGAACCGGCGCTTGGGAATCGGGCATCACCAACACGCTGAGCCCCGGCGACCGCGTGCTGATGTCGCGCTTCGGCCAGTTCTCGCATCTTTGGGTCGACATGGCCGAGCGACTGGAGCTCGATGTCGATGTCGTCGATGTGGAATGGGGCACCGGCGTGCCGGTCGAGATTTACGCCGAGCGGCTCGCCGCCGACAAGGAACACCGCATCAAGGCGGTGTTCTGCACGCACAACGAGACGGCCACGGGCGTCACCAGCGATGTTGCCGGCGTACGCAAGGCGCTGGATGCCTCCGGTCATCCGGCATTGCTGTTCGTTGACGGCGTCTCATCGATCGGCTCGATCGACTTCCGCCAGGAGGAGTGGGGTGTCGACTGCGCGGTCAGCGGTTCGCAAAAGGGTTTCATGCTGCCGGCGGGGCTCGGCTTCCTGTCGGTCAGCCAGAAAGCACTTGCCGCCGCGAAGACGGCGAAAGGCCGACGCTGCTACTTCTCCTTCGAGGACATGATCCGCGCCAACGACACTGGCTTCTTTCCCTACACCCCGGCAACCCAGTTGCTGCGTGGCCTGCGCGTTTCGCTGGACCTGATCGAGACGGAAGGGCTGGAAACAATCTTCGCCCGCCATCACCATCTGGCCGAAGGCGTGCGTAAGGCCGTCGACGCCTGGGGCCTCAAGCTCTGTGCCAGGGAACGCAAGTGGCACTCGGACACGGTGAGCGCGGTCTATGTGCCTGAAGGCATCGACAGCGCCGAAGTCGTGAAGCGCGCCTACCACAAATACCAGACCTCGCTCGGCGTCGGCCTGAACAAGGTCGCCGGCAGGGTGTTCCGCATCGGTCATCTCGGCTGGCTGAACGAGGTGATGGTGTGCGGAGCGCTGTCGGCCGCTGAAATGGCATTGCGCGACTGCGGCGTGAAGGTGGCACCGGGCTCAGGTGTCGGAGCCGCGCTCGAACACTTCCGCCTGGCCGAACCAGCCGCGGTTGCAAAGGCCGCCTGACGCGCCGGAGGGAGGAGACCCACGATGAGCCATACCATCAACCATCTGCGCAAGCTGCGGCTGCAGCGCTCCGAGCTTGCGGTTCCGGGTTCCAACCCGGAGATGATCAGCAAGGCGGCGGCGAGTGCGGCCGACTTCATCTTCCTCGACATAGAGGACGCGGTGGCGCCGCCCGACAAGGAGCGGGCGCGCCGCAACATCATCGAGGCGCTGAACGACATCGACTGGCGCGCCAGGGGCAAGACGGTATCAGTGCGCATCAATGGCCTCGACACGCACTACATGTATCGCGACGTCGTCGACATCATGGAACAGGCCGGCGACCGGCTGGATACGATCCTGGTGCCCAAGGTCGGCGTTCCGGCCGACCTCTATATGGTCGAGGCGATGGTCAACCAGATCGAGATGGCCAAGGGCTACAAGACCCGCGTTGGGCTGGAAGCCTTGATCGAAACGGCGCTCGGCATGGCCAACGTCGAGGCGATCGCCGCCTTCGGCGGACGGCTGGAGGCCCTGCATTTCGGTGTCGCGGACTATGCCGCAAGCTGCAAGGCGCGCACCGTCAACATCGGCGGCCTCAATCCCGACTATCCGGGCGACCAGTGGCATTTCGCGCTGTCGCGCATGACCGTCGCCTGCCGTGCCTATGGCCTGCGTGCCATCGATGGCCCGTTCGGCGATTTCTCGGATCCGGAAGGCTACATGGCCGCTGCCCGCCGTGCCGCGGCACTCGGCATCGAAGGCAAGTGGGCCATCCACCCTTCGCAGATCGAACTCGCCAATGCGGTGTTCTCGCCGCCGGAGAAGGAAGTCACCCGCGCCAGGCGCATCATCGAGGTGCTGAAGGAAGCGGAAGAACAGGGCAGGGGTGCTGCTGCGCTGGATGGCAAGATGATCGATGCCGCCTCCGAGCGCATGGCCCGCAACGTCCTCGTGACCCACGACGCCATCGAGCAGTCGGCGCGTTCGCGCCAAGCATTACCGAACTGAGGAGGAGTTCGACATGGATATTCATGAATACCAGGCCAAGGAATTGCTTTCGCGCCATTCGGTGCACATTCCGCGCGGCGGACTTGCCTACAGCCCCGAACAGGCGGCCTATCGTACACGTGAGATCGGCGGCGACAAATGGGTGGTAAAGGCCCAGATCCATTCCGGTGCGCGCGGCAAGGCCGGCGGCATTCGCATCTGCAAGTCCGACAAGGAAGTGTCCGATGCGGCGGAAGCGATGCTCGGCCGCAAGCTGGTGACGCATCAGACCGGGCCGCGCGGCAAGCTGGTCTCGCGCCTCTACATCGAGGAAACCGTCGACATCCGCCAGGAGATCTATCTCGGCTTCGTGCTCGACCGCAAAGCGGAACGCGTGATGATCGTGGCCTCCGCCTCGGGTGGCATGGAGATCGAGGAGATCGCCGAACGCCAGCCGGATTCGATCATCCGTGCCACCGTCGATCCCGGCGTCGGCATGCAGCAGTTCCAGGCGCGCGAGATCGCGTTCGGGCTCGGACTGGAAAACAGCCTGATCGGCAAGGCGACCGACACCATCATGGGCTGTTACCAGGTGTTCCGCGACTATGACGCCTCGATGCTGGAGATCAATCCGCTGGTGGTGACGCGCGAAGGCAATCTGATGGCGCTCGACGCCAAGATGTCGTTCGATGAAAACGCGCTGTTCCGTCGCCCGGAGATCTCGGAACTGCGCGACAAGTCGCAGGAAGATCCGCGCGAAACCTTCGCCAGCGACCGTGGCCTCTCCTATGTCGGGCTGGAGGGCAACATCGGCTGCATCATCAACGGTGCCGGGCTCGCCATGGCGACGATGGACATGATCAAGATCGCCGGTGGGGAGCCGGCCAACTTCCTGGACATCGGCGGCGGCGCGTCGCCCGAACGTGTCGCCAAGGCCTTCCGCGCCGTGCTCGCCGACAAAAATGTCGAGACGATTCTGGTCAACATCTTCGCCGGCATCAACCGCTGCGACTGGGTGGCGGAAGGCGTGCTGAAGGCGATCCACGAGGTTGGCGTCAACGTGCCCCTGGTGGTGCGGCTGGCGGGTACGAATGTCGAGGAGGGCCGTCGCATCCTGAGTGCTTCGGGTCAGTCGATCATCGTTGCCGACACGCTTGCCGAAGCCGCCGAGAAGGCGGTTGCGGCGATGCGCCAGTCGACACTCAAGAAAGCCAGCTGAGGGAGGACGAAATGTCAGTTCTGCTCAATCGCAATACCAGGGTCATCGTCCAGGGCCTCACCGGCAAGATCGGCTCCTTCCACGCCGAGGACATGAAGCGCTACGGTACCAATGTCGTCGGCGGCGTGACACCGGGCAAAGGCGGCCAGTCACAGCAGGGAATCCCGGTGTTCAACACGGTCAAGGGCGCGGTGCGCGAGACCGGCGCCGAGGCCAGCATCGTGTTCGTGCCGCCGCCCTTCGCTGCGGACTCGATCATGGAAGCGGCGGATGCCGGCATCAAGCTCTGCGTCTGCATCACCGACGGCATCCCTTCGCAGGACATGATGCGGGTGAAACGCTACATGCTGCGCTATCGCCGCGAAGACCGCATGACGCTGATCGGTCCGAACTGTGCCGGCGTCATCACGCCGGGGCAGGCGCTGATGGGCATCATGCCGGGTTCGATCTACCTGCCCGGCCGCGTCGGCATCGTCGGCCGCTCGGGTACGCTCGGATATGAAGCGGCTTCGCAGATGAAGGCGCTCGGCATCGGTGTGTCGACCAGCGTCGGCATTGGTGGTGACCCGATCAACGGATCGTCGTTCAAGGATATCCTCGAACTGTTCGAGAAGGATGACGAGACCGACGCGGTGGTGATGATCGGCGAGATCGGCGGTCCGCAGGAGGCGGAAGCCGCCGAGTGGGCGAAGACGAACATGAAGAAGCCGCTGATCGCCTACATCGCCGGTCTGTCAGCTCCGAAGGGCAAGCGCATGGGGCATGCCGGTGCCATCATCTCGGCATTCGGCGAGTCCGCGCAGGAGAAAGTCGAGATCCTGCGCGATGCTGGCGTCACCATCGTTCAGACCCCGGCCTCATTCGGTCCGACCGTTGCGGGTGTACTGGCCGAGCAGCGTAAAGCAGCCTAAACAGGGCTAGGACAATCGTCTTGAGGGGCGGCGCCGGGTCCAGGCGCCGCCTCAACCATGCCATGCAGGAGCAGATGATGAAGCCACGCGTGATCGTGACCAGGAAGTGGCCGGCGGCTGTCGAGCAGGTGCTTGCCGAGCGCTTCGACACCACCCTCAACGCGGGCGACATTCCGTTCACGGCGACGCAGCTCAAAGCTGCCCTGCTGAATTTCGATGCCGTGCTGCCGACAGTCAGCGACAAGCTGCCAGCTGAAATCTTCCCTGAGGAACAGCCACGGGCCAGGATCATCGGCAATTTCGGTGTTGGCTTCAGCCATATAGATGTCGAGGCAGCGAAGCAGCGCGGCATCGTGGTGACCAACACGCCAGGCGTGTTGACTGACTGCACGGCCGATATCGCGATGAGCCTGCTGCTGGCGGTTGCGCGCCGCACCGGCGAAGGCGAGCGCCAGCTGCGTGCCGGCGAGTGGAAGGGCTGGTGTCCGACCCACATGATCGGCGCCAAGGTGACGGGCAAGACGATCGGCATCATCGGTATGGGCCGCATCGGCAAGGCGATGGCCCGTCGTGCGCATTTCGGCTTCGGCATGAAGGTGGTTTTCTTCAACCGTTCGCGTGTGGACGACGAAGAGACGCGCGCGATGGGGGCTACGCAACTGCCCTCGATCGAAGCGGTATTGGGGCAGGCCGATTTCGTGTCGCTGCATTGCCCCGGCGGCGCGGAGAACCGCAACCTGATCAATGCCGAGCGGCTCGCCCGCATGAAGAAGAGCGCCTTCCTGATCAACACGGCGCGTGGCGACGTGGTCGACGAGACCGCGCTGGCCGATGCACTGGAGAGCGGCGTGATCGCCGGTGCCGGGCTCGACGTCTTCGCTCAGGAGCCACACGTTCCGGAACGGCTGGTCGGGTTGGAGAACACCGTGCTGTTGCCGCATCTCGGCAGCGCCACTGAAGAGACCCGTGTCGCGATGGGCATGAAGGTGGTCGACAACATCACTGCCTTCTTTGCCGGCGAGCCGATTCCAGATCGCGTCGTCTGATAGCGATCTCTCGCTGAGGAGGCTGAAAGCGCAAATCCCTTGCTGAGCCGTTGACCCCAAGCGGATCGGTTTTCTCCGATCCTCGCACACTTCGCCGCATTGAGCCTTTGGACTTGAACCAAAGTGTGAATATGTTTACCTATGGTGAACACGCGAAGTTCCGAGGGTATATAATGGACAAGTCGGTCAAGGATGGTAAAGGCGCCAGCGCTGCTGCCCAGGCGACCAACTCATCCAAGAAGGGCCTGGCTTCAGCACAGCTCAAGGCGGCGCCGCTGCACCAGGATCCGCACGCCGTCCGTGATACGCGGGAAAAGGTTCTCGAAGTTGCCATCGGCCATGAAGTGCGCGCCTTCCGCAAGAAGCTCGGCATAACCGTCGCCGACCTTGCCGCTACCACGAATATTTCGCTTGGTATGCTGTCCAAGATCGAGAATGGTATTACATCACCTTCGTTGACAACCTTGCAGGCTCTGTCGCGCGCTCTTGGCGTACCGCTCAGTTCTTTCTTCCGGCGGTTCGAGGAAGACCGCAATGCTGTCTTCGTGAAGGCAGGCGAAGGTGTTGACGTTGAAAGGCGAGGCACCCGCGCGGGCCATCAATACAACCTGCTTGGTTATATCAGTTCAAACACAGCGGGTGTGACCGTCGAACCCTATCTCATCACGCTGACCGAAAATTCCGATGTGTTTCCGGCGTTTCAGCACGATGGCATGGAATTCCTCTACATGCTGGAAGGCGAGGTGGTTTATCGCCACGGCAGCAATCTGTACCGGATGCTGCCCGGCGACAGCCTGTTCTTCGATGCCGATGCACCGCATGGGCCGGACGAACTGACGACGCTGCCGATCCGCTATCTCTCGATCATCTCCTACAGGCAGGGCTCCGGAAACGAATAGCGCGCCTTTCGGCGCGCTATTGTCTCACCGGGTAGAGGGTTATCGCCCCGTTTCAGTCCGGGAGGAAACCCGGCGAGGTGGGGGTTCCGTCGTCATATTTCGACAGCCATTCGAGGGTGGTCGGCCGATAGCGGGTGAGGCCCTTGTATTCGACCAGTTCGTTCGGCAGGTCGCGCAGGACGCGGTGGAAGCGGCGCGCCCATTTCGGCACGGTCACCAGTTCCTCCATCTTGATCAGATAGCAGCGGATCGGGAAGACCAGCGCGTTGGAGCGTGGCAGGCGCCAGAAGCTCTGCAGCTCGACACGCAGATGGACCTTGTCGCCGACATTGTCGGGCGTGACGGTGGTCCGGTCCGGTCCCCATTTGTGATAGTTCTCGGGGCTGGTGTCGAGGCGCGGGTTGATGGTCATCGTCCAGTTCAGCCGCCGTGCCGGCTTGCCCTGCTGGATGTTGGTGAGGAATTTCAGTGCCCGGGTGAAGATGCCTTTTTCGTGCGCCAGCGGCACCGGCGCGTGCCACTCGAAGAAGTTCATGCCGATGTCGAAGTCCAGCGACCAGTCGGCCTGGGTGGTGACCATTCCGGCATCCATCCACAGATTGCCGTCGCGCTGGTCGAGGATGCAGAAGTCGCCCTGGCTCTGGCGCGTGATGTATTCCATCGGCCCATAAGGCAGGGTGGAAAGGTCGCCGAAGGTGAAGCTGTCGTCGATGCCGAGCGGTCGGTTGATCCAGCGCCAGCGATCGCCGTCGCGGGTGAGCGTGAAATGCTCGGGATAACCCTTGGCCTGCTCGGTCATCAGGAGCTCGAGCAGGTCCCAGCCGGCCAGCGTCATGTGGGGCAGCGACTGGCAACGCAACGGATCCTCGGCGAGCACCTTGGCACGATCCTGCATCTCGGAAACATAGTGCTCGTCGACGTCGATGAGGTTTTCAAGCACGGTGCCGTTTGGACCTGGTACATGCGGCTCGATGTTGACCGCATACATGTAAGCGTCTTCGTGGAACGGGAAGGGAAAGCGCCGGATGAATTCCGGGCTGTTCCTGAAGGTGAAATCGTCCCGGAATGTTTCCTGCCTGAAATTGATACCCATAGGTTCCTCCCCGTGGTTCCAACTCTTTGTTTCTACGCAAGTCCGGACGCAAATCGCCGGAAGCGCCCTAGGCTAGCGCTCCAGCACGAGGGACTTGCCCTCGAAGCGTGAGACGCACGGCATGATCTTCTTGCCCGAACAATGCTCGGCCTCGGTCAGCCAGTGGTCATTGTGTCTGAATGCGCCGTCGTAGGAGATGACATTGGTCTCGCACTGGCCGCAGACGCCGCCACGGCACAGATAGGGCGGGTCGATACCGGCGGCTTCCATCGCCTCGAGCAGGCTCTGTTCTTCGCCGACACTGATCTGCATCTTGCTGAGTGCCAGCGTGACGTCGAAGGGCAGGCCCGGCTGCGGGGCGGCGAAATGTTCGTAGTGCACGGTTTCATCCGGCCAGCCATGCGCCGCCGCCGTTTCGCGTACCCAGCGGATCATGCCTGCCGGGCCGCAGACGTAAAGATGCGTGCCGAGCGGCTGCGAAGTCAGCAGGCGCTCAAGCGGCAGGCGCTCGTTGGTGTCGTCATAATAGATGTTGATCCGCTTGCCGTAGCGATCACGCAGTACGTCGGCATAGGTGCCAAGGGCCGGCGTGCGGCAGGTGTAGTGCAGTTCGAAATTGCCGCCTTCGCCAGCAAGCTGGGCAGTCTGCGCCATGAACGGCGTGATGCCGATGCCGCCCGCCAGCAGCAGATGTTTCCTGGCCCTCAGGTCGAGTGAGAACAGGTTGACCGGATAGGAGATCACCATTTCCATGCCGCGCTTGACGCGGTTGTGCATGAACAGCGAGCCGCCACGTCCTGCATCGTCACGGCGCACACTGATCGTATAGTCGCGCGTGTTGTGCGGCGAACTCATCAGCGAATAGGGGTTCAGCCTGGACTTGTCGCCGTCGCGCATTTCCACCACGACATGGGCACCGCCGGAAAAGGTCGGCAGGTCGCCGCCGTCGGTGCGCTCGAAATGGAAGCGCTTCACCAGCTCATTGACCGCAACCACGTCGGTCACGGTGACGTTCAGTTTCGTTGTTCCCGCGCTCACCGGAAAATCTCCTCTTTCTGAGGGATCTCGCTCGGATCCTCGGCGTTGATGCACACGCCCTGGAAGGCAGCAAGGCGGCGCGAATAATGGTCGCGTACGAGAAGCAGCAGGCCGCAATGCGAGCAGGTGGCCGGCTGCGTCGTGACGTTCTCGGTGACGCCCTTGCAGTGGACGCACTGCACCCGGCGCGCCCAGGAACCGCGATGTTCGGTCTGGATCGAGGAATGATCGATCCCGGCTTCCAGCGCCACCTGCATGGCCTGGCCGATCAACCCTTCGGTGCCTGCGAGGTAGAGCCTAAGGCCCATATGGGCGTTGGCGAGCGTCTGCCTGAGACGGGGCAGGGCAGCGGCGATCGAAGGACCTTCATAGAATTGGGCGGGCTTCAAGGCCTTCAGCGACGTTTGAAACTGGCTCCTGGTCGTCTCGGGGATGAACATGATGTGCGTGCTGGCGAAGAAACCGTCCGGAGCCTTCTTCGCCAGGTCGAGGATCGCGGATGCGCCTTCGGCATCCGCGACGAAGAGATGGTTCTTGCCGGTCTGGGGCGACAGGGTTCCGTAGACCGGGCGACTGAGGATCGTCTTTGCCGGCATCCCGTCCAATGGATCAGCCCTTTGCCGTGCGCTTCAGCTTCTTGGGATCATCGAATGGTAACGCCTGCGCCGTCGCCTTGACCGATCCCGACGCGTTGCGGACCTCGAGTTCGGTGCCGACCACAGCACAGTCGACGTCGAGGCGGGCGATGCCCATCGATTTCTTCACCAGCGGTGAATACATCGCGCAGGTGACGACGCCGACCTTCTTGCCATTGCGATAGATCGGTGCGCCTTCGTCAGCGGGCTTGGTGCCCTCCAGCAGGACGCCGAAAATCTTGAAGCGTTCCTTGCCCTTGAGGCGGTAGTGTTCCTCGGCACCGCGGAAGCCGGTCTTGCCGGGGCTGACGGTGAAATCCAGCCCCAGTTCCCACAGCGTGTCGCCAGGCCCTTCGTTGTCGAAGGGATATTTCTGCGAATTGTCGTAGGGATAAAAGAGCAGGTAGCTCTCCACGCGCAGCATGTCGAGCGTGGTGAAGCGGCACGGAATGATACCCTCGCTCTTGCCTTCATCGAGGATGCGGTCCCAGATCGTGCCGGCATCCTGGCCACGGCAGAAGATTTCATAACCGCGCTCGCCGGTGTAGCCGGTGCGCGAGATCATCACCGGCAGGCCGAACAACTGGGTCTGCATATGGTGGAAGTAGTTGAGGTCGCGGATGCCGGGCACATGCCTGGCGAGATAGTCGACAGCGGTCGGGCCCTGCAGCGACAGGTCGTGCAGGTTGTCGTCGAAGCGAACCGATACGTCGCGCCCAATGGAGGCACGGGTCAATTCCTCATGACCGGTGCCGGAGCCATGCACGACCATCCAGGAATTGGTGCTGATGCGGTAGACGACGCAGTCGTCGGTGAATTTCCCGGCTTCGTTGAGCATGCAGGCGTAGACCGACTTGCCGGGATAGATCTTCTCGACATCGCGTGTCGTGCACAGGTCGATCAGGTGCGAGGCATGCGGGCCGGTGATGTGGACCTTCTTAAGGCCCGAGACATCCATCAGGCCGGCCTTGGTGCGGATGGCGACATATTCTTCGTCGGCGTCCTTATCATAGGTCCAGGCCGTGCCCATGCCGCTCCAGTCTTCAAGCTTGGAGCCCAGGGCGCGATGGCGGTCGGCCAAAGTCGAGAAACGCCAGGAAGCTGTCATGCGGGTGTCCTTCTCCTCAAGGGTACCTTCGAAAAGCGGCCATTCTTTTCTTATCAGCCTGCTCTTTCGCCAGACGCATATTGACTCGAATTCCGTCGTCGGGGCAATATCTTTGTGCAAGAAATATTACTGATAGGCAACTTTCCCCGGTTCCGACTTTAGTCCTCCCAGGAGGCCTCGGTTCCGCGGCGAGGTACAATGCGGGACTTTTCTGTAAGGAAAAAAACATTCATAGCAGTTGAATTGGATTTTCAAAGCTGCTAGCGTTTGATCATCGGACCGCTGCCATTGGAGGTAACGTCGTGTGCGGAATTGTGGGACTGTTCTTGAAGGACAAGACATTGGAGCCGCAACTCGGCGCCATGCTCTCTGAAATGCTGGTGATGCTGACCGACCGTGGCCCCGACAGCGCGGGCATCGCGGTTTACGGCGCGACCACCAAAGGCAAGGCCAAGGTTACGATCCAGTCGCCGTCGCCGGCGACGGATTTTGCTGGCCTGGAAGCCGAGCTCGGAAAGAAAATCGGCGCGAAGGTGACGCTGCTGGCCAAGTCCACCCATGCGGTCATCGATGTGCCAGCCGGCAAGGTCGAGGCGGCGCGCGAGGCGATCGCCGAACTTCGTCCGTCCGTGCGCATCATGGGCGCGGGCGATGCCATCGAGATCTACAAGGAAGTCGGCCTGCCCGTCGATGTCGTCAAGCGCTTCGATGTCAGCAAGATGACCGGCACCCATGGCATCGGCCACACCCGCATGGCAACCGAATCCGCCGTTACCACGCTGGGCGCGCATCCCTTTTCGACCGGCCCGGACGAATGCCTGGTCCACAATGGCTCGCTGTCCAATCACAACAATCTGCGGCGCGAGCTGATCCGCGAGGGCATGAAGTTCGAGACCGAGAACGACACCGAGGTGGCGGCAGCCTACCTGTCATCGAAGATCGCGCATGGCCAGAACCTCGGCCAGGCACTGGAAAGCAGTGTCAATGACCTCGACGGCTTCTTCACCTTCGTCGTCGGTACCAAGAATGGTTTCGGCGTGGTGCGCGATGCCATTGCCTGCAAGCCGGCCGTGCTTGCCGAGACCGACCGCTATGTCGCCTTCGGCTCGGAATACCGCGCGCTGACCAAATTGCCCGGCATCGAAGACGCCAAGGTGTGGGAACCGGAGCCGTCAACCGTCTATTTCTGGGAGCACTGAGCCGATGAACGTGACCACTCTCGCCAAGTCGCCTCAGCGCGAAGTCAATTATGTGCCACGCGTCTTTGATCTCGATGCGGCACCGCTGCGCGAACTCAACCTCGCTCTGCATCAGGTGACGGACGCGGCCGACGAACCAAGCTGGGAAGTGATCAACCCGAAGGGCAGCCACGCTGTGGCTGCCGGCGTTGCGCAGCCCATTGCCGTCGAGGTGCGTGGTAGCGTCGGTTACTACTGCGGCGGCATGAACGACAAGGCCAGCATCACCGTGCATGGTTCAGCTGGGCCGGGCGTTGGCGAAAACATGATGTCAGGCCAGATCACCGTGAAGGGCGACGCCAGTCAGTATGCCGGCGCGACTGGACGTGGTGGCCTGCTGGTCATCGAGGGCAATGCCTCGTCGCGTTGCGGCATCTCGATGAAGGGCATCGACATCGTCGTACGCGGCAATGTCGGACATATGTCGGCCTTCATGGCGCAATCGGGCAATCTCGTGGTGCTGGGAGACGCCGGCGATGCGCTGGGCGACTCCATCTACGAAGCGCGCCTGTTCGTGCGTGGCACGGTGAAAAGCCTCGGCGCCGACTGCATCCAGAAGGAAATGCGGCCGGAGCATATCGCCAAGCTCAAGGAGCTGCTCGACCGCGCCGGCATCACCGACGTCAAGCCGGAAGAGTTCACACGCTACGGGTCGGCCCGTACGCTCTACAACTTCAATATCGACAACGCCGACGCGTACTGAGGGGATGCCTAAATGACCTATCACAATCCTCCGACGACGCCTCGCCGGTCGGCAACGTTCGATGACTACACGATGTCGGAAATCCGCCGCGCCGCGGCGACCGGGATCTACGACATCCGCGGCTCCGGCGCGAAACGCAAGTTGCCGCATTTCGACGACCTGCTGTTCCTCGGCGCCTCGATCTCGCGCTATCCGTTGGAAGGCTACCGCGAGCGTTGTGATACCAGCGTCACCCTCGGCGCCCGTCACGCGAAAAAGCCGATCCAGTTGAAAATCCCGATCACCATTGCCGGCATGAGCTTCGGCTCGTTGTCGGGGCCGGCCAAGGAAGCTCTCGGCCGCGGCGCGACGATTGCCGGCACCTCGACTACCACCGGCGACGGTGGCATGACGGAGGAAGAGCGCGGCCACTCCCAGACGCTCGTCTATCAGTATCTGCCGTCACGCTATGGCATGAATCCGCGTGACCTGCGCCGTGCCGATGCAATCGAGATCGTTGTCGGCCAGGGCGCCAAGCCAGGCGGCGGTGGCATGCTGCTCGGCCAGAAGATCTCCGATCGCGTCGCCGAGATGCGCACGCTGCCCAAGGGCATCGACCAGCGCTCGGCCTGCCGTCATCCCGACTGGACTGGCCCGGACGATCTCGAGATCAAGATCCTCGAACTGCGTGAAATCACCGACTGGGAGAAGCCGATCTACGTCAAGGTCGGCGGCGCGCGGCCTTACTACGACACGGCTCTTGCCGTGAAGGCAGGGGCCGATGTGGTGGTGCTCGACGGCATGCAGGGCGGTACCGCCGCAACGCAGGAAGTGTTCATCGAGCATGTCGGTCAGCCGACTCTCGCCTGTATTCGGCCAGCGGTGAAGGCGCTGCAGGATCTCGGCATGCATCGTAAGGTGCAGCTCATCGTCTCCGGCGGTATCCGCAATGGTGCTGACGTCGCCAAGGCGCTGGCGCTGGGCGCCGATGCGGTGTCGATCGGTACGGCCGCGCTGATCGCCCTCGGCGACAACGACCCACGCTGGGAAGACGAGTATCAGAAACTTGGTACGACGGCTGGTGCCTATGACGACTGGCACGAGGGCAAGGATCCGGCCGGCATCACCACCCAGGACCCCGAGCTGATGAAACGCGTCGATCCGATCGCCGCCGGCCGGCGTCTGGCGAATTATCTCAAAGTGATGACGCTGGAAGCACAGACGATCGCTCGTGCCTGCGGCAAAAATCACGTGCACAACCTGGAACCGGAGGACCTCTGCGCCCTGACAATCGAATCCGCGGCCATGGCTGGCGTTCCGCTTGCCGGCACCGGCTGGATACCTGGAAAGGGCAGCTTCTAGGCGATCTCTTCATTCAATCAAAACAACAAGAAGAAGAACAACCCAGGGGAAAAACAATGGGAACCAATTTCGAGGCCGGCACGGCAGTTACCGCAGAGCTGAAGGATTTCGCCCGGGCGCGTAACGTCAAATATTTCATGATCTCCTACACCGACCTGTTCGGCGGCCAGCGTGCCAAGCTGGTGCCGGCACAGGCGATTTCGGACATGCAGAAGGATGGAGCCGGCTTTGCCGGCTTTGCCACTTGGCTGGACCTGACACCGGCGCATCCGGACATGCTGGCGGTGCCGGATCCGGATTCAGTCATCCAGCTGCCATGGAAGCCGGAGGTCGCCTGGTTGGCTTCGGACTGTCTGATGGAAGGCAAGAGCGTGGCGCAGGCGCCGCGCAACACGCTGAAGCGCCCGGTTTCGGAAGCCGCCGAATTCGGCATCCGTGTGAAGACCGGCGTCGAGCCCGAGTTTTTCCTGACGACGCCCGATGGCAAGCAGATTTCCGACGAGCACGATACCGCCGCCAAGTCCTGCTACGACCAGCAGGCCGTCATGCGCCGCTACGACGTGATCGCCGAAATCTGCGATGCGATGCTGTCGCTGAACTGGGAGCCCTACCAGAACGACCATGAGGACGCGAACGGCCAGTTCGAGATGAACTGGGCGTATGACGATGTGCTGGCGACAGCCGACAAGCACTCCTTCTTCAAGTTCATGGTCAAGTCGATCGCCGAGAAGCATGGCCTGCGCGCTACCTTCATGCCGAAGCCTTTCCAGGGCCTGACCGGCAACGGCTGTCATGCGCATATCTCGGTCTGGGATCTCGGTGGCAAGACCAACGCCTTCGCCGACAAGAACATGGAGCTCGGGCTTTCCGAGCAGGGTCGCCACTTCCTCGGCGGCATCATGAAACATGCCTCGGCGCTGGCCGCGATCTGCAACCCGACCGTCAATTCTTACAAGCGCATCAATGCGCCACGCACGATCTCGGGTGCAACCTGGGCGCCGAACACCGTGACCTGGACCGGCAACAACCGCACGCACATGGTGCGTGTGCCGGGGCCGGGCCGCTTCGAGCTTCGCCTGCCGGATGGCGCCGCCAATCCCTATCTGATGCAGGCGGTGATCATCGCGGCCGGCCTCGACGGCATGAAGAGCAAGGCCGATCCGGGCCCGCGCAGCGACATCGACATGTACAAGGACGGCCACACCGTGACCCACGGTGCCAAGCTGCCGCTCAACCTGCTCGATGCACTGCGCGAGTATGACAAGGACACGTCGCTGAAAGCGGCGATGGGCGAGGAGTTCTCGGCTGCCTTCATCCGGCTGAAGCAGCAGGAGTGGAATTCCTATGCCTCGCATTTCACCCAGTGGGAGCGCGACCACACGCTCGACGTGTAGCCGCCAGAGCAATTCCGGGCGTTTCCGCAAAAACGGAAACGCTCCAGGATAGAGGCCAGAACAGACTGAAATGCGGTACTCGATCTTCTCGCTCGCCAAGGCGGCGCTTTCGGGCCACAAGGGCTGGACGCGGGCCTGGCGCGATCCCCAGCCGAAGAGACACTATGACGTGGTGATCATCGGCGGCGGCGGTCATGGACTGGCCACCGCTTATTACCTCGCAAAGGAATACGGCATCCGCAACGTCGCGGTGCTGGAGAAGGGCTGGATCGGCTCCGGCAACGCCGGGCGCAACACCACCATCATCCGCTCCAACTACATGCTGCCGGGCAACACCGGTTTCTACGAGCTGTCGATGAAGCTGTGGGAGCGGCAGGAGCAGGACCTCAACTACAACACCATGGTGAGCCAGCGCGGCATCATCAACCTCTATCATTCCGATGCGCAGCGCGATGCCTTCGCCCGGCGCGGCAACGTCATGCGCATCAACGGCATCGACGCCGAACTGCTCGATGCTGAGCAGATCCGCAAGGTGCTGCCGTTCCTGAACTACAACAACGCCCGCTTCCCGGTGATGGGCGGCCTGTGGCAGCCACGAGCCGGTACGGCTCGCCATGATGCGGTCGTGTGGGGCTATGCGCGTGCCGCCGACTCCTTCGGTGTCGATATCATCCAGAACTGCGAAGTGACCGGCTTTGCACGCGACCAGAACGGCAGGATCACTGGCGTCGAAACGGCGCGCGGCACGATCGGAGCCGGCAAGGTCGGCATGGCGGTGGCCGGCAGCACCTCGCGCGTCGCGGCGATGGCCGGCATGCGCCTGCCGATCGAAAGCCATGTGCTGCAGGCTTTCGTGTCCGAGGCGATCAAGCCGCTCATCCCCGGCGTCATTACCTTCGGTGCCGGCCATTTCTACGTCAGCCAATCCGACAAGGGCGGGCTTGTCTTTGGCGGCGATCTCGACGGCTACAACTCCTATGCCCAGCGCGGCAACATGCCGGTGATGGAGGACGTCTGCGAAGGCGGCATGGCACTGATGCCGATGATCGGACGCGTGCGCCTGCTGCGCCAGTGGGGCGGCATCATGGACATGTCGATGGACGGCACGCCGATCATCGACAGGACGCCGATCGACGGGCTCTATCTCAATGCCGGCTGGTGCTACGGCGGCTTCAAGGCGACACCGGCCTCCGGCCTGGTCTTTGCCCATCTGCTCGCCCGCGACGAGCCGCACGAGGAAGCGAAACGCTTCCGGCTCGACCGTTTCCGGCGCGGCGCGATGATCGATGAGAAGGGCCAGGGCGCCCAACCCAACCTGCATTGAAAGCGAGTAAGGCGCCATGCGCATAGCATGCCCATTCTGCGGAGAACGCGAGCTCGGCGAGTTCACCTATCTCGGCGACGCGGCACCGAAGCGGCCGACGGCTTTCGCAGCTGACGGGGCCGAACAGCCGGACGCGCAGGACCTGTTCTTCGACTACGTCTATCTGCGCGACAATGTCGCCGGCGACATGGACGAACGCTGGTATCATGGTGGCGGCTGCCGTTCCTGGCTGACCGTCACCCGCAGCACGACAACACATGAAATCAAGGCCGTCCGCGCGGCACCGGGCGCCGGTGCGCAGAAGCCGGCCAAGGCAGGCACGACATCATGAGCAGGACCAGCCAGATTTCCGGCGATGCAGCCCCGCTCGCCTTCAATGATAAGGCCTCAGCCGATTCACGGCCGCCGCGTTTTGTCTCCGCAGGCACGCAATCTCACCGCCTGTCGAGCGGTGGCCAGATCGATCGCAAGCAGCCGCTCGGCTTCACCTTCGACGGCAAGAAGATGGTCGGTTTCGCCGGCGATACGCTGGCTTCGGCACTGGTGGCCAACGGCGTCAGGCTGGTGGGCCGCTCGTTCAAATATCATCGCCCGCGCGGTATCCTGACCGCCGGCGCGGAAGAACCGAACGCGCTGGTCGAACTGCGCAGTGGTGCAAGGCGCGAGCCCAACACGCGTGCGACGACCGCCGAGCTCTACGACGGGCTCGCGGCGGAGAGCCAGAACCGCTGGCCTTCGCTGCGCCACGACGTCATGGCGGTGAACTCGCTGTTCTCGCCGATCTTTGTCGCCGGCTTCTACTACAAGACCTTCATGTGGCCGGCGAAACTTTGGGAAAAGCTCTACGAGCCGGCCATCCGGCGCGCTGCCGGCCTTGGCAAGGCGTCGGGCGAAGCCGACCCGGATCACTACGAGAAAGCCTGGGCGCACTGCGACGTGCTGGTGGTCGGCAGTGGCCCGGCCGGTCTCGCCGCCGCACTCGCCGCCGGCCGCGCTGGCGCGCGCGTTATCCTGGCGGACGAGGATAGTCGTCTCGGCGGACGGCTGCTCTCCGAGAACGGCGAGATCGATGGCAAGCCGGTGGCGGAATGGCTGGCAGGTGCACTGCACGAAATTGCAGGTCTGGCGAACGTCCGCATCATGGCTCGCACCGCCGTCTTCGGTGTCTATGACGGCGGCACCTATGGCGCGCTCGAGCGTGTCAATGATCACGTCGCCGTGCCGCCTGCACACCAGCCGCGCCAGCGGCTCTGGCGCATCGTTGCCAGGCGCGCCGTCGTTGCGGCCGGTGCTATCGAGCGTCCGCTCGTCTTCCCCGGCAACGACAGGCCGGGCGTGATGATGGCGTCCGCCGTGCGCAGCTACATCAACCGTTTCGCGGCGATGCCTGGCCGGCAGGTCGCGCTGTTCACCAACAATGACGACGGCTGGCGCACGGCCGAGGCCGTGCAGCGCGCCGGAGCGTCCGTCGCTGCGGTGATCGACAGTCGCGGCGTGGTTCCCGCAGGCTATCGCGGGCTCAATCTGCGGCAGCTCGGTGGTGTCGTGAGCGCGGTGAATGGTGGCGTCGACGGTGTGCGCAGCATCGTCGTGCGCGACGCCAGCGGCCGGACACAGCAGATCGAGGCAGATTGCCTGGCCATGTCGGGTGGCTGGAACCCCAATGTGGCGCTGTCGTCGTTCCAGCGCGGCAGGCCGGTCTGGCGCGATGACATCGCGGCCTTTGTGCCCGGCCAATGTCCGCCGGGCATGGTCATGGTGGGAGCGGCAGGAGGAGACTTCTCGCTCGCCGCCTGTCTGCGTGAAGGCCATGCGGCCGGTGCTGCTGCCGCGAAAGACTGCGGCGCCAAGGGCAAGGCCGGCACTGTTGCGCAGGGCGACGACGAAGGTTTTGCCATCAAGCCGCTGTGGCATGTCGACGGCGGCAAGGCCTTTGTCGACTTTCAGCACGACGTGACCGCTTCCGATGTGAAGCTCGCGCAGCGTGAAGGGTTCGAGAGTGTCGAGCACCTGAAACGCTACACCACGCTGGGCATGGCGACAGATCAGGGCAAGTTGTCCAACGTCAACGGCCTTGCCTTGATGGCCGAGGCGACGGGGCGCGACATCGCCGATACCGGCACCACGATCTACCGGCCGCCTTATGCGCCGGTGGCGATCGGGGCCCTGGCCGGACACCACCGTGACGAAAATTTCCACGCATGGCGCCTGACGCCGTCACATCACTGGGCTGCTGCCCGGGGCGCGGTGTTCGTCGACACCGGCCTGTGGAAGCGCGCGCAATGGTACCCGATCGCCGGCGAGAAGGACTGGCTGGAATCGGTGACGCGTGAGGTGCGGGCCGTGCGCAACGGCGTCGGCTTCTGCGATGTCTCGACGCTCGGCAAGGTCGATGTGCGTGGTCCGGACGCCGGCACCTTCCTCGACCGCCTCTACATCAACACCTTCTCCAATCTTGCCGTCGGCAAGGCCCGCTACGGGCTGATGCTGCGCGAGGACGGGCTGGTCTATGACGACGGCACGACGTCGCGTTTGGCCGAGGATCATTATTTCCTCACCACCACGACCGCCAAGGCCGGGCCGGCCATGCAGCATCTCGAATATTGCCGGCAGGTGCTGTGGCCCGAACTCGACGTGCAGTTGACCTCGGTCACCGACCAGTGGGCGCAATTCTCGATCGCCGGCCCCAACACGCGCGATCTTCTGAAGAACCTGTGCGACCCGGCGGAAGATCTCTCCAATGAAGGTTTCCCCTTCATGGGCGTGCGTGAGGTGTCGCTGCGCGGCGGCATGCGGGCCAGGCTCTACCGCATCTCGTTCTCGGGCGAGATGGCGTTCGAGATCGGCGTGCCGGCGCGCTATGGCGAGGCCATGGCCGAAAACCTCATGCGGGCAGGCGCCGAATTCGGGGTGACGCCCTACGGCACGGAAGCGCTCGGCGTGATGCGCATTGAAAAGGGCCATGTCGCCGGCCCCGAGCTCAGCGGCACCACGACGGCCGATGATCTCGGCCTCGGCAAGATGATGTCGAAGAAAAAGGACTATGTCGGCCGCGCCATGGCCGGGCGCGAGGCGCTGATCGCGCCGGACCGGCAGGTGGTGGTCGGCATCAAGCCGGTCAACAAGGCCAGCAGGCTGCGTTCGGGCGCGCATGTCATCCCGAAGGGCGCGGCTCCCGGTCCCGATACGGACCAGGGCTACCTCACTTCGGTCTGCTATTCGCCGATGCTCGGCCACTGGATCGCGCTGGCACTGGTCGAGCGTGGACGCGAGCGCCATGGCGAGATCGTGCGGGCCTACGATCCGTTGCGGGGCGAGGACATGGAAGTCGAGATCACCAGTCCGGTCTTCTACGATCCGGAGGGAGGGCGCCAGCGTGGCTAAGTATTCCTGGGAGGCGCAGTCAACGCTGCGCAAGGCGTTTGCGCCGGGGCGCATCGGCCTGGCCTCCGGCGATGCCGGTATCGCCATGGCGGAGATCGGTGGCTTCAGCCTGGTGCAGGTGATGGCGCGACGTGGCCAGGTCGCCAACGTGGCGAAGGCAGCCAAGAGGGTCTGGGGGGTGTTGCCACCGGAAAAACCTGGAGCTGTCGCCGGCAAGGGCGTTACGCTGATATGGACCGGTCCGGATCAGTTCTTTGTGTTGAGTGCCGGAAACGTGCCCGATCCTGTTCCGCCGCTGGCGGCTGTCTTCGACGGGATGGCATCTCTCAGCGATCAGTCCGGCGGGCGCTGCCTGATCCGATTGTCGGGCGCCAGGGTGCGCGATGCACTCGCCAAGGTATCGTCGATCGATCTGCATGACGCCGTGTTTCTGGTCGGAGCGGCCGCTGCCACCTCGATCGACCACACCGGGGTCAATCTCTGGCGTGAATCCGACGCTGCCGACGGCAGTCCGGTCTACAGCCTGCTCGTCTTCACCAGTTTCGCCGACAGCCTCTGGCACACGCTTGCCGATGCCGCGGCTGAATACGGCATACAAGCTTCCCGTGTGCCGTTGTCCTGATCCGTGGCGGTCTCGCCGCCGTAGACGGTTGGACATGTCAGCATTGTCGATCTGTGCCATGGCGTGGCTGCGAGGTGCGCGTTAGGGTCGCCGCAGTCCGACATCCTGCACAAGGTAGATCCATGAGCGACCAGATCGAACGCGCGCGTGCTTTCCATGCCCTTCATGTCAAGGGCGACCCCGTGGTGCTTTTCAACGTCTGGGACCCGGCAGCGCCCAGGCTGTCGTGAAGGCTGGCGCCAAGGCTCTGGCGACCGGCAGCTGGCCGGTTGCTGCAGCGTTCGGCTATCCGGACGGCGAGAAGATTCCGCTGGCGGTGGCGCTGGACAATTTCCGTCGCATAGCCGCCTCGGTGGAATTGCCGGCAACGATGGATCTCGAAAGCGGCTATGGGCCGGCGCCAGCGACGGTTGCGGCCACCGTGACGCAGGCAATCGAGGCCGGCGCGGTCGGTTTCAATTTCGAGGACCAGATCGTCGGTGGGGGTGGCCTTTACGAGATCGCAGTGCAGGTCGACCGGATCAAGGCGGCCGTGGACGCGGTCAAGGCAGGCGGCGTGCCGGCCTTCATCAATGCCCGCACCGACATCTTCCTGAAAGCCAAGCCTGAAGAGCACAGCGAAGCACTGGTCGAACAGGCGATTGCACGCGCTGCAGCCTATGAGAAGGCCGGCGCGCACGGTTTCTTCGCGCCCGGTCTCGGCGACCCCGCGCTGATCGAAAAGCTGTGCAAGGCGGTTGCGCTGCCGGTCAACATCATCGCGCTGGCGCATGTGCCTCCGCGCCAGAAACTGGCGGAACTCGGTGTCGCCCGCATCAGCCATGGTCCGGTGCCGTACCGCAAGATGGTGGCGTGGCTGGAAGAGCAGGCGCGCGCCGCGATTTCCGGTTGAGAGCTGGGCTTGTACCTACACATTCGGAATGGTGAGGTAGCTAGCGTACAAGCCTGAGATGACCGCCGTCGCTGCCATATATTTCGTTCAGATCCAGCAAGTGATGGCCCAGCACGGCTTTCAGGCGTCGATCCACAACGACGACCAACAGCGTATTGAAGCGTCCGGTGCCAATCAGAACCTGATCGAAGCGCTCTTGAGCGTCTCGATAAACATAATGCACGTCATTGAGGCTGGGTAAGCGCAGAGCGTCAAGGTCGAGGTTGTCAACGTAAGGCCAGATGTCGAGCACCGGCTCAGCGTTTTCCGTTACATTTCGCATTGGTTCGGCGAAGCACGCCTTAAACTCTTCAACGGTTAGGAGCCGGCCTGCTTGCATCGGCAAAGCGTATCAGCATCGAAACGTGTTCGTAAGTGGAGATGCATGTCGATGATCGTTGCATGACGTCGGCACCGAATATCTAGTTCTGGTTGCGGGCGATCTCTGCTGCCCGCACCAGATGCTGCATGAGCTGGCTGGCTGTCGGTTCGGCGATGGCAGCAGCGGCAACAGCCTTGGTCATGCATTTGAGCCAGAGGTCGCGCATCTCGGGACCGATCGGGACGTGCTCGTGAATCTCGCGCAGCCGCGAATGACCGTGCCTTCGCACATAGTGTTGCGGGCCACCGAGAAAGCCGGAGAGGTAGTCGAACTGTTCGATGCGGGAATGGGCGACTCCGTGGCCGCGACGGTGGAGCAAGTGCAGTTCCTGCGCATCCTCGTCCTGCTCGATGATGTCGTAGAAAGCCTGGACCAGCCGCTCCAGGCCATCATCGCCGCCGATGGCTTCGTAGAGTGAGAGTTTCTCCGGCGAAATCATCTGGCCGAAGCTCCTTGAACAGGCAGTAGGGCAGTGAGGTTTGGGCTGATACTGCCCTAATGCCTTACCGCCCTACTGCCTTTCCCGTCAGAACAGTCCCTCGATCTGTCCCTGGTCGTTGAGGAAGATCTTCTCCGAGGATGGCTTGGAGGGCAGGCCGGGCATGGTCATGACCTCGCCGCAGATGATGACGACGAAGCCGGCACCGGCAGCCAGGCGAACCTCGCGCACCGGAACCGTGTGGCCGGTCGGAGCACCACGCAGGTTCGGATCCGTCGAGAAGGAATACTGCGTCTTGGCCATGCATACCGGCAGGTTGCCGTAGCCGGCCTGTTCCCACTGGTGCAGCTGGTCGCGGATCGACTTGTCGGCAATCGCCTCGTCACCGCGGTAGATGCGCTTGACGATGGTGTTGATCTTCTCGAACAGCGGCATGTCGTCGGGATAAAGCGGCGAGAACTGCGAGGCGCCGCTCTCGGCGATCTCCACCACCTTGTGGGCAAGCTCCTCGATACCGGCAGAGCCCTGCGCCCAGTGCTTGCACAGGATCGCCTCGGCCCCTTGCGCCGCCACGAACTCCTTCATCGCCTGGATCTCGGCATCGGTGTCGGAGACGAAGTGGTTGATGGCCACCACCGCCGGCACGCCGAACTGCTTCACGTTCTCGATGTGGCGGCCAAGATTGGCGCAGCCCTTCTTCACCGCCTCGATGTTCTCCTGGCCAAGGTCTTCCTTCTTGACCCCGCCATTCATCTTCATGGCACGCACGGTGGCGACGATGACGGCGGCGGCAGGCTTCAGGCCTGCCTTGCGGCATTTGATGTCGAAGAACTTCTCGGCACCGAGATCGGCGCCGAAGCCTGCCTCGGTGACCACATAGTCGGCAAGCTTCAAGGCGGTGGTGGTGGCAACCACCGAGTTGCAGCCATGGGCGATGTTGGCGAAGGGACCGCCATGCACGAAGGCCGGGTTGTTCTCCAGCGTCTGCACGAGGTTGGGCTGGATGGCATCCTTGAGCAGCACCGCCATGGCGCCATCGGCCTTGAGATCACGGGCATAGACCGGGGTCTTGTCGCGGCGATAGGCGACGATGATGTCGCCGAGGCGCTTTTCCAGATCCTTCAGGTCGGTGGCCAGGCACAGGATGGCCATGACTTCGGAGGCAACGGTGATGTCGAAGCCGGCCTCGCGTGGAAAACCGTTGGCGACACCACCCAATGAGACGATGATCTGGCGCAGCGCCCGGTCGTTCATATCCATGACCCGGCGCCAGGCGACACGACGGATGTCGATGCCCAGTTCATTGCCCCAGTAGATGTGGTTGTCGATGAGGGCGGAGAGAAGGTTGTGGGCGGTGGTGATGGCGTGGAAGTCGCCGGTGAAGTGCAGGTTCATGTCTTCCATCGGCACGACCTGGGCGTAACCGCCGCCGGCGGCACCACCCTTGACGCCGAAATTGGGTCCGAGCGAAGCCTCGCGAATACAGACCACCGCCTTCTTGCCGATGCGGTTCAGGCCATCGCCCAGGCCGACCGTGGTGGTGGTCTTGCCTTCGCCGGCCGGTGTCGGGTTGATGGCGGTGACCAGGATCAGCTTGCCGTCCTTGTTGCCTTTGACCGACTTGATGAACTCGGCCGAGACCTTCGCCTTGTCATGGCCGTAGGGTAACAAATGCTCGCTCGGAATGCCGATCTTCTCGCCGATCGCCTGGATCGCCTGCTTCTTCGCGCCGCGCGCGATCTCGATGTCACTCTTGTAATCGGCCATGAGGGCTCTCCTCCCTTGTCTCTGTCTGTTCCAGCTTCCCGAACTCCAGCGTCGGGCTTTTGTCAAAATCCTGCGTCGCGGGCGGGTTGGTCTCGACCTAAGCCCGGCTACCAGCGGCACGGCTGGCCGATGTCAGCGTGTTCGACATGAGAAGCGCGATCGTCATCGGTCCAACGCCACCCGGCACAGGGGTGATGGCGCCGGCGGCAGGCAAGACCTCGTCATAGGCGACGTCGCCCACCAGGCGTGCCTTGCCGTTTTCGCCGGCGGGCAGCCGGTTGATGCCGACATCGATGACGATTGCACCGGGTTTGACCCAGTCGCCCTTGACCATTTCCGGGCGACCTACAGCTGCGACCAGGATGTCAGCGGTACGGCAGAGGTCGGGCAGGTTCTTCGTCTTCGAATGCGCGACGGTCACGGTGGCGTTGGCGGCGAGCAGCAGGTTGGCTATCGGCTTGCCGACGATGTTGGAACGGCCGACCACAACCGCATTGAGGCCGGAAAGGTCGCGGCCAAGCGAACGCTCGATCAGCAGCATCGATCCGGCGGGCGTGCAAGGCACAAAGGCGGTTTCCAGTTCGCCGGCACCGAGCTTGCCGACATTGATGAAATGGAAACCGTCGACGTCCTTGTCCGGGGAGATAGTCTGGATGATGCGGCCGGCATCGATCTGTTTCGGCAGCGGCAACTGCACGAGGATGCCATGAATGGTGTCGTCGGCATTAAGCCGTTCGATCAGCGCGACGAGCTCTTCTTCGGATGTGTTGTCGGGCAGCGTGTGCTGGACCGAGTGGAAGCCACACTCCTTGGCTTTCCTTCCCTTGGAGGCAACGTAGACCTGACTGGCAGGATCTTCGCCGACGATGACGACCGCGATGCCTGGCTGTGTTCCGGTTCTTGCCATCAGCTCCTGCGTCGCCGTCTTGATGCCGGCGACCAGTTCTTCGGCGACAGCCTTGCCGTCGATGATCGTGCTCATGGAAAATCCTCTGTCAATTCGATGCGAGCTGGGGGAGATCGCCGGTATCGAGACAGCCGGGCGAGGGGATATGTCCGAACCGCTGACGGCAATAAGAAAGCATCAGCCGCGCGCCACGCGCGTAGATGTCACCACTGTCGACCAGCGCGCCTTCACGCGCCGCGGAAAGCACGACATTGACGGATTCGCGAATGCGAAAAGGCATGAGGTCCGTGCATTCCAGCATGGCGCCGAAGACGGCGGTCACCGGGATCGTGCAGCCTTCGACGAATACCGCAGGCTCTTGTGTGCCACCGTCTCCCTCGATCGCATCCATGGCGTCCTGGAAGGCCTGGTGGAGGGTGATCGGGGCGTGGCCCTGGTGAAGGTCATGCAAAACTTTCGGCACGGCTGCCTCATCGTCTCGTGTCAGCTTTCGTGACGCCCGGGGGATGAATGTCAAACATCGATCCTTGCATCTTGGGAAAGATATTTGCACATAAGGAAAAGGCAGGCAAGGCGTGTTTCGGCGGAAATTGTCCGCCTTTCGACCATGAAAACGATGTCTGGAAACAGGGCGGTCCGCGCCGCCGGAAAGAAAAAAAGCGGATCGCCCAGGGAGTGAAACGATCCGCCTGGAAACGACCTCAGCGCATGACCCCGAAAATCGGAATCGATTTTCGGAAAGGGTCATGCGCCAAAGTGCTAGAGCGACCTTTGCGCGTCCAAAAGGACGCGCGGCGCTCTAGGAGCGTGGTCTGGTCTTCTGCGGGTCGTAGTGGGCAAAAGGAACGACGCGGGCAGGAAGGCGCTTCTGGTGGCCGTCGAGCTTGCCGATCTCGACTTCGGTTCCGACCTCGGAATGCGTGACGTCCACCCTTGCCAGAGCGATGTTCTTGCCGAGGATCGGCGAGCGCATGGAGGAGGTGATCACGCCGATCTGTGCCCGGCCGATATGGACGCAGTCGCCATGGCCGACATCGACATTGCTGTCGATTTCCAGGCCGACGAGCTTGTGGATCGGGTTCTCCTTGCGTCGGATCAGAGCTTCGCGGCCGATGAAGTCGTCTGTCTTCGACTTCAGCGGCACCGTGAACGCAATGCCGGCCTCGAACGGGTCGGTCTGGTCGGAGAATTCATAGCCAGCAAAAATCAGGCCTGCCTCGATGCGCACCATGTCGAGCGCCGCCATGCCCATCGGCACCAGCCCGTGCGGCTGGCCGGCCTCCCAGACCGCGTCGAAAACCTTCTCGGCATCGCGCGGATGGCACCAGATCTCGTATCCGAGTTCACCGGTGTAGCCCGTGCGCGAGACGACGATCGGCACGCCTTGGGAATCACCGATACGGCCGATGGTGAAGCGGAACCATTCGACCTCGGCCAGCGCCGGCTGGTGCGGTGGGGTCCAGACAATCTCCTTGAGGATGTCGCGGCTCTTCGGCCCCTGCACGGCGATGTTGTGCATCTGGTCGGTCGAGGAACGGACCAGAACCTTCAGGCCAAGTTCCTCGGCTTTGTCGCGCAGCCATTGGCCGGAATAGTCATCGCCGCCGATCCAGCGGAAATTGTCCTTGCCGAGCCGCAACAAGGTGCCGTCGTCGATCATGCCGCCGTGTTCGTAGCACATGGCGGTATAGACGACCTGGCCGATGCCGAGTTTCTTCACGTCACGGGTGAGCGTGTATTGCAGCAGCGCTTCGGAATCCGGGCCGGTGACCTCGAACTTGCGCAGTGCGGAAAGGTCCATCACCACGGCCTTTTCGCGGCAGGCCCGATATTCCTGCAAGGGACCTTCCTTGGCGAAGGAATTGGCGAGCCAATAACCCTTGTATTCGATGAAATTGCGGGTGTGCTTGGCGAAGCTGGAATGGAAGGCGGTTTCGCGGGTCATCTTTGGCTCTGCGTCCGGGGTCACTCGTCTGGCAATCGCACGGGAGAATTTGTGCTGTCCGGAATAGGTCCGGACATGGATGTCGGTGAGGTTCCAGCCATTGGCCGGCGTGGTGTCGTCCGGACAGGCGGAAGACACGCAGACGATGTCGGTCAGTGCACGCAGCAGCACATAGTCGCCCGGCCGCGACCACGGCTCGTCGGAGAACATGACGCCGTGCGCGTCGATCCCGGTGTTGAAGAAGAAGTTCACTGCCATCCAGCCGCCGCGGGCCGTCACGCCATGCGGAGCCAAGGCGCCGTTGAAGTTCTCCGAGCAGTTGATGTGACCCGGATAGCCGATGTCGTCGTAATATTTGGCATAGCAGGCCAGTGCGAAGGCATCATGGCGGCCGCAGGTATCCTGCACGACCTCGACCAGCGGTTCGAAATCCTGGTCGAAGTATTTCGCATGCAGACCCGGCATCGGATAGGCATGGCCCATCAGCGAGCGCGTTGCGGTGACGTCGAGCGCGAGGTCGCGACCCTTGTCGAGCTTGCGTGCCGAGAAGCACTGGAAGTCGGTGCACTGGCGGCCGTCGACGTCGATGATCTGGATGTAGTCGCCGGCCTTGACGAAGTAGGCTTCCGCCGTGCGCGACTTCACCCGGAGATCGAGCACCGGGTCGGCGAGCGGATCGGGCAGCTCAGACTTCCGCTTGCTGCGGATCGTCGCGCGCCGCACCATCACAACCAGCGGCGTTGCCGTATCATGTTCGTCCACGGCCATCGGGCCACCGGGCGCCGCGATGACAAGCGAGCCGTCGCGTGTCGCGGTGAAGCTTTCCTCGGTGCCCGCCGGCGTCACGCTGGAAAAGATGCGTAGCGCCTCGGCATTGGCCAGCTGCAGCTTCCGGCGTTCCAGCCCGTTGCGCAAGCCACGCAGGCGGTCATCACCGCCAACCAGCAGGACCTTGAGGCCGGCGGCGTTGCTGTTGCTCTTGGCACCGATGATGCCGGTGTCGGCGCGGCCGGATGAATCGAAAGCAAGCAACTCGCAGGGCTGGCCGCCCTCGGCATTGCTGATGGTGATCCTGTCGCCCACCTCGATGTCGATGACGATGGCGCTGCCGCCCGGCACATGATAGCGCTCGAAGCCCGGCAGAAGCAGTCCGGGCTGGAAGATCAGGCTCGGCCGGGGTGGCCCGGCGACCACGGTGGGATAGGCTGTCTGCTGCATGACCACCTCACACGAATTTGCCCGTGTGTAAAATAATTTCAATGTAGAGAATACCTGTTTCCTCCTTCCACGCAAGTCTCGGTTTTCGACGGCGCGGGCGATCCACGGGATTTGGGGTCTCCTCCTTTCGTCCACTCCTGGCCACGGAAGCCAGGCGCGGCAAGCTTTGCCGGCGTCGTTCAGCATGAAGCTTATTGACAGGGGTGAAATCGCGTTATTATCATCCCAGTGAAAATTTTTTCGCTATGGAAATGAACTGGGAGGTGTTTCCGTATGAAAGCGCGCGTCGCCGTGATTGGAGCCGGCCCATCGGGCCTCGCACAGCTGAGAGCATTTCAATCCGCCGCAGAGAAAGGCGCCGACATTCCGGAAATTGTCTGCTTCGAGAAGCAGGCCAACTGGGGTGGTTTGTGGAACTACACCTGGCGAACCGGCCTCGACCAATATGGCGAGCCTGTCCATGGTTCGATGTACCGCTACCTGTGGTCGAACGGCCCCAAGGAGGGGCTGGAGTTCGCCGACTATTCCTTCGAGGAACATTTCGGCAAGCAGATCGCCTCCTATCCGCCGCGCGCCGTGCTCTTCGACTATATCCAGGGCCGGGTGAAGAAGGCCGGGGTTCGCAAATGGATCCGCTTCGAGACGGTCGTGCGCCTGGTCACGTGGAACGAAGAGACCAGGAAATTCACTGTTACCGTGCAGGATCTGCCGAAAGACCATTGCTATTCCGAGGAATTCGACAATGTCATCGTCGCCTCGGGCCACTTCTCGACGCCGAATGTCCCCGAATTTCCAGGCTTCGATCGCTTCAACGGCCGCATCCTGCATGCCCACGATTTTCGTGACGCCCGCGAATTCACCGGCAAGGACATCCTGATCGTCGGCACCAGCTATTCGGCTGAAGACATCGGCTCACAGTGCTGGAAATACGGCGCCAAGTCGATCACCAACTGCTACCGCACGGCGCCGATGGGCTTCGACTGGCCGGACAACTGGGAAGAGAAGCCGCTGCTGGAAAAGGTCGATATCAACACGGTCACCTTCAAGGACGGATCGACCAAGCGCATCGATACGATCATCCTGTGCACCGGCTACAAGCACCACTTCCCGTTCCTGCCCGACGACCTGCGCCTGAGGACCGCCAATCGGCTGGCGACCGCCGATCTCTACAAGGGCGTGGCCTATATCCACAATCCGGCGCTGTTCTACATCGGCATGCAGGACCAGTGGTTCACCTTCAACATGTTCGATGCTCAAGCCTGGTGGACACGTGACGTCATCCTTGGCCGCATCAAGCTGCCTTCGGGCAAGCAGGAGATGATTGCCGACGTCGAGGACCGCGTGGCGCGCGAAGATGCCGGCAAGGATGCTCACGATGCGATCGAATACCAGGGCGACTACGTCAAGGAACTGATCGCGGAAACCGATTACCCGAGCTTCGACGTCGACGGCGCCAACCAGGCCTTCTTCGAGTGGAAGGAACACAAGAAGCACGGCATCATGGAATTCCGCAACCATTCCTACCGCTCGGTCATCACCGGCACGATGGCGCCGGCGCATCATACGCCATGGAAGGACGCTCTCGACGATTCCCTGGAATCCTATCTGCGCAGCGCTTCGCCTGTCGCCGCGGAGTGAGTTGGCCGATCGATACCTTCGCCTGCATGGCCAGCCGTGCAGCACAATGAAAGAAAAGGCCGGCTGCGGTATCGCAGCCGGCCTTTTCGATCGGTAATTCCGTTGCTCTATCGGTTGGCAGATGTTCCCGCAATTCGATCGGCCATCGCAGATCTCATGCGTGCCCGGCGATAGGCGTCGGGAATGGAAAGCGCCCAGACAAACAGGCCGCCGGCGTGGCGTCCGATGAAAGATTGGTCAGGCGTCGTCGTCATGTAGGTCAGCACCGAAAAGAACAGTACGAAGAATGCGAACACGAGCCCGCGCGGTGCCTCTCGAATGGCGACGTGGCCGGCGCCGGGCAAGACGATCGCCAAAGCCAGAACCATATAGGGGTTGATCCGCTTGATCATTCTCCAGCTTCCATGGGTTCCGGAGTTCTCGTTTTCGCATTGGTGTCCGCAAGGGCTTCCGACAGCAACCGTGCTTCGGCAATGGCAGTGCGCAGGAGATCGGGAGAAATTGCCTCGACGGGAAAACGGACCTGGCGCAGCAACAGGTGCGCGCCTCGATCGCCTTCGGCCGCCTGCCGGATGAGACGCACACCTTTCGCCGTGATGACGGCTTCCTTGACGGCGGGATTGCGGAACAGTGCCGAAAAGATGGAGCCGCTTCGCTCGATCTCGGTCACCGTGGCGGTGCCATCGCCGCGCATCAGCATCGACGTATCCGTCTGCGGTGGCGGCAGCCAATCCGGCAGATCGTGGACCAGCGAGTAGAATTCGGCACCGGTCGGCCGCGACAGCGCACCGATCGAAGGCCGGTTCTGGGGTGAATGTTCGGTCAGCGTGAGCTTCAGCCAGAGTTGCGGCAGCCGGCGGCAGACGAGCGTATCGGCGACCAGCTCGACGCGAAGTCTCCGGCCATCCGAGAGATTTCCGTCGAGCGTGGGGAATCCATCACCTGCCAGGCGGATCCGGCTGTTCTCGAGAATGCCGGCCACGGCATCGAGAAGGCTGCGGCGCTGTTCGGCCAACTTGCGCTGGTCACGTATGGCGACCGCCGCCAGGGCCGCAACGGCAACTGCGGCAAAGAGGGCAAGGGCGAGGTTGGTGATCATCATGATGACCCAACGCCGCGCACCGGTCTGGCCGGCACGCGGCGTCCTTGTCTCAATAGCCGTTCGGGCGTGGCCAGGGCATGGTGAACTGGTCGCCACGCTTGACGAAGCGATAGCGCCAGAAATGGAACCACAACGAGGCGATGATGTAGAAGCACATCATGGCGATGAGCTGCGTGCCGTAGCCGAGGAAGACCGCGACATAGGCGGTGGCGCAAAGCACCAGGAGCAGCAGTGCCGGGATCGGGTGGAACGGATGCACATAGCCGCGCTTGATCGTTTCCAGCGGCCATTTCTTACGGAACATCACCATGTTGAAGGTCATGAAGGTGTAGCCGAGCAGTCCGGACAGGATCGAGAAAGTCACCACCTGGTCGAGCGGAGCGCCGAGCGCGAAGATGAGTGCGATCGGCACCAGGAAGACAATCGACCGGTATGGCGTGCGGTAGGTCGGGTGCACGGCGCCAAACCAGCTTGGCAGATAGCGATCGCGGCCCATCGAGAACCAGGCGCGCGAGGCATCGTTGATGCAGCCATTGGCCGAAGCCAGCGTGGCGAAGGTGGTGCCGACGAAGAGCAGCATCATCAAGCCGGTGGAACCGGTGACACGGGCGGCATCGAACAGCGGCGTGCCGGCCTGGCCGAGATATTCCCATGGGATCAGGCCCGAGCAGACATACCAGGTCAGGGTGGCGGCAATCAGCAGCGTCATGATGCCGGCCATCGTGCCGTAAGGCAGCGAGCGGGCAGGCGAGCGCACTTCTTCGGCCGCCTGGCAGGTGCCTTCGATGCCGAGGTAGTACCAGAGCCCGAAATGCAGGGCTGCAACGATGCCGACCCAGCCATAGGGCAACGGGTCGCTGGTGATGGCGGAGAAGTCGAGTGGCACGGCGGAACCGCCGAACTGCACGGAGAAGAACAGCACGATGATCGATACGAAAGCGATCGCCGTGATGACAAGGTTGAAGGTCAGCGTTGCCAGCACGCCGCGGTAGTTCAGCCAGGCGCAGGAACATGACGGCAAGGATGATGAAGGGCTTCTGGTTGAGGCCGGAATGGCCGAGCATGCCGGCGACCGTGTCGAGCAGGAAGCCGACGGTGATAGCGTTGGCGGCCTCCAGCATGGTGTAGGCCATGACGAGGAAGAGGCCGACATTGAAGGCCATCAACGGCCCGACAATGTGCTTGGCCTGGGCGTATTGACCGCCGGCCGCGGCGACCGTGGAGGTCACCTCGGAATCGATCATGGCGACGCAGGTATAGAGCAGGCCGGCCACCCAGCAGGCGACGAGACCGGCGATCATGCCGCCTTTGCCGACCGAGAAGTTCCAGCCCATATATTCGCCGACCAGCACGATGCCGACGCCCAGCGCCCAGACATGGGCCGGGCCAAGAACGCGCAGAAGCTGGAGCCGCTCGGGCGCGGCTGTCGAAGTCACATTTGCCATCGCCGTTTTCCCTAGATCGTGTGACGCTCGGCCGTGGCCTCGATCTCGCCTTCACGCGAAGAGGTCAGCAGGTCGTTGTCGTAGGTGGTGTCGATTTTGATCAGGTCGATCAGCATCAAGGCGCCGAACAGGGCGGATAGAGCCCAGGCGGCGTATTCGAGGATGTTCCAGATATCCATCGCGCGCTCCTATCGTTTCGGGCCGAAGCGTTCTTCGATGACTTCGCGATATTCCTTGTCGGACAGGCGCACGACCATGACGAAATAGCCGATGACAAAGACGGCCATGACGATCAATGCGACCCAGCTGAAGGAATAGTCGAAGCGGGCGGTGATGATGTCGCTCGCGGCGGCAGGGTCGGTGATGCCGAGCGCTGCCCATTGCTGCTGCTCGGTGGCGTTCTGGCCGAGCGCTTCCCAGGTCGGGTTGGCGATCGGCTGCGGCGTCTTGGCCGCTCCCGCCAGTCCCATATAGAGCGGGATGTAGAGTGCACCGACCGTCAGGACGAGAAGCACGAAGACGTCGAAGATCTGCCCTGCAAGGCTCTGTTTCGGAGGTTTGTAGGCCATAGGTGTCCCCTCAAGTCCGGCGTCTGCGCATCTCGTCGAGATGCTTCAGGTCGAGCCCGTAGATGAAGTGCTTGTCGTCGCTGTAGTGGCGCAGCATCGCAACGATGGCGGCGGTGTTCAGGCCGAGAACGAGGATTGCGGCGACCGCCAGGATCACGCGGATTCCAGGCACTTCGATGTAGGGCCAGACGGTGAAAAGGGCGAACAGGATGGTCAGCCAGATGGCTGCCACGAACGCTATCGCGCCAAGGCGGTCGCGCCCGTGCATCCGGTCTATTCTTTCGTCAAGGGTAGTCGAGCCAGCGTGCTGGCCAGATGTCGCATCCATGTTCCCCTCCCATGAGGCTGCGCGACTGCGGGGCATCGTTGTTGATTTTGCAGAAAACTATTTGCCCAAGGGGAATATTTAGAAACTGCGACAAACTGTCAAGGAAAAGCGCATGTTGCGCCGCATCAGTTCGCTGCTGCGCTGCGAAAGGCAGTGCTTGCAATCGTCGGGAAGGCGTTGACAGGATCGGTTGGGGCCTATTGCGGACCCAGATGCGGGCCTCTGTTGCGCTCGCTGGCAAACAGCGCCACCGCCATGGCACGGTTGCGCACGTCCAGCTTGTCGTAGAGATTCTTGAGGTGATATTTCACCGTGTTCTCCGAGATGCCGGTGCGCGTGGCGATCTGCAGGTTGGTCCAGCCATCGGCCAGCACCGCCAGCAATTCGCGCTCTCGCGGCGTGAGCCGCGACAGCGGTGTATCGTTGATGCGCGAAACATCGACATAGGGAATGCAGATGCGTCCGTGGGCGACCGCGATCAGCGTGTCGAACAGGATGGCGGGATCATCGAACTGATAGCAGAAGCCCTGCACACCGAGACGCACGCATTGCTTGAGGATGGCGATGTCGTGGTCGTTGGAGAAGATGACGACGCGGGCATGCAGGTTGCGGCGCTGCAATTCGGAGAGCACGCCGCTTCCGTCCATGTCGGCAAGTTTCCAGCCAAGCACGGCAAGATCGAAGCCGGGTTCTCCCTGGGAGACTGCTTCGAGAAATGCTTCGCCTGCCTGCACGGAGCCGACCATGTCGAAGCGGCTGTCGCGGTGGATCATGTCACCGAGTGCGGCGACGACCAGCGGATTGCGTTCCGCGATCAGGACCCTGAATTTCTTCTCTCCCGTCATGGGCGTGACATCGGTCTCCCAACCCGGATGCTGAACTTTCCATACTGCGGTCATCGGCTTCACACAGGCTCCAGCGCGACCTGAATTAGTCGTAGATCGGGAAGCGGCGCACCAAAGCCTCGACTTCCTCTCGCACCTCATTCTCGATCCGGCTGTTGGCGTCCTCGCCATTTGCGGAAAGCCCGTCGACCACCTCCATGGTCAGCCGACCGACAAGGCGAAACTCCTCGGTACGGAAGCCGCGCGTCGTACAGGCTGGAGTACCGAGCCGAACGCCGGAGGTGATCGCCGGCCCCTGAGGGTCGAACGGGATACCATTCTTGTTGCAGGTTATGTGAGCACGTCCGAGGGCGGCTTCGACTGCCTTTCCGGTAAGGCCTTTGCGCCTGAGATCGACCAGCATCAGATGGGTGTCGGTACCGCCGGAGACGATGTCGACGCCGCCGGAGGCAAGCGTTTCGGCGAGCACCTTGGCGTTCTCGACAACGCGGGCGGCATAGGTTCTGAATTCGGGCGTCAGCGCTTCGCCGAAGGCCACGGCCTTGGCGGCGATGACATGCATCAGCGGCCCGCCCTGCAACCCCGGGAAGACGGTAGAGTTGATCTTCTTGCCGATCTCGTCGTCGTTCGACAGCACCATGCCGCCGCGCGGTCCGCGCAATGTCTTGTGCGTGGTGGTCGTCACAACATGGGCATGTTCGAGCGGATTGGGATGCACACCACCGGCGACCAGGCCGGCGAAATGCGCCATGTCGACGAACAGCTTCGCGCCGACCTCGTCGGCGATCTCGCGAAACGCCTTGAAATCGATAAAGCGCGGATAGGCCGAGCCGCCAGCCAGAAGCACTTTCGGCCGGTGCTGGCGGGCAAGGTCGCGCACCTCGTCGAGGTCGATGCGCTGGTCCTGCTGGCGCACACCATAAGAAACGACGTTGAACCATTTGCCGGACTGGTTGACGGGCGAGCCATGGGTGAGGTGGCCGCCTGCCGCCAGGTTCAATCCCATGAAGGTCTCGCCCGGCTGCATAAGCGCCATGAACACCGACTGGTTGGCCTGGCTGCCGGAGTGTGGCTGCACGTTGACGAAGGTGCAACCGAACAATTGCCGGGCACGCTCGCGTGCCAGTTCCTCGATTTCGTCGACATACCGGCAGCCGCCATAGTAGCGGCGTCCGGGATAGCCTTCGGCGTATTTGTTGGTCAGCACCGAACCTTGCGCTTCGAGGACTGCCCTGGAGACAATGTTTTCCGAGGCGATCAGTTCGATCTCGTCACGCTGCCTGCCGAGCTCCCGTGCCATGGCGGCGCTGACGGCCGGATCGGTCTTGGCAACGCCGCCATGGAAGAACTGGCTGAGACCGCCGAGGCCAGGTCGTGCCGGGATGTTCATGTGTCCAATCCTTTCTGGCGCCTGGCGCCGATCCTGTCTTCAACCTGTCCAGCCGAGACCGGAGGATATGCAGTTGATCGAAAGCAGGAGCGCGTTGACCGGCCGCTTAGACGGTGAAGCATTCGCGGCCTGGTCACGGACTTCCTGCAACAATTTCACCTGGAGCGCGTGGATGCTGTCCATTTCTGGCCGCAAACGGTCGAAATTGCGCTTGAATGCAGGGAAACGCGCGGCAAAGTCGGTGTCCCCCACGATCGACCGCACCATGGTGCTGGTCAGGTCGTATTCGGTCTCGATCTTGCGGAAGATGCGTTCACCGACGTTGCTGTCGGCAACGAGGCCTGCATAAAGCCGGCCGATCTCCATGTCGGCCTGGTAGAGCGTTTTGTCGACCTCATCGATGATGAGCCGGAAGAAACGCGAACGCTCGAACATCTGTCGCAGCAGGTCGCGACCGGCATCGCCGCGCACCGTGACGAAAGAATTGATGGCGCTGCCGATGCCGTACCAGCCGGTGAGCAGGTGGCGGTTCTGACTCCACGCGAAAACCCACGGTATGGCGCGCAGATCGGCGATATCGCGGGCGCCGAAGCGGCGCGCAGGCCGTGAGCCGATCTTCAGCAAGGCGAGTTCTTCGACAGGGCTCGCCTGGTTGAAATAGTCGATGAAACCCGGCTCGCCGATCAGGCTGGCATAGGCGGCCAGCGACATGCCGGTAAGGGCTTCCAGCGCCTCGTCGAATTCGGGAATGTCCCGCAGTTCGGCTTCGTTGGGCGATTTCACGCTGTGCGCGAAGACGCTTGCTGAAAGGATCTCGAGCTGGTGCAGACCGGTGCCGCGATTGGCGAATTTCGACGAGACGACTTCGCCCTGTTCGGTCACGCGCATGGAGCCGTCAACCGTGCCGGCCGGCTGCGCGGCAATGGCGCGGCCGGTGGGTGCGCCGCCACGGCTCACCGAACCGCCGCGCCCGTGGAAGAAGGAAATCCGCACCTTGTGCTTGCGGCCCAGCTTCGTCAGCTGTTTCTGCGCCTTGCTGAGCTCCCAGTTCGCTGCAGGAAGCCGCCGTCCTTGTTGGAGTCGGAATAGCCCAGCATGATTTCCTGGCGATTGCCGAAGTCGCGGATCGACCGGCGCACTATGGAAAGACCAAGAAGCTGTTCCAGGATGGCAGGCGCGGCGCGCAGGTCGGCGATAGTCTCGAACAGCGGCACCACTCTGAGATTGATTGTTCCCGAGCCATCCGACGCCGTTGCCAGCCCGCAGAGCTGTCCGAGCAGATAGACAGCCAGGATGTCGTCGGCCGATTGCGTCATCGACAGGATAAACGCGCCGATGGCTCCGCTCTTTTCAGCTGACGCTTCGCGGATCACCCCGAACAGATCAAGCAGTTCGCGGGCCTCGTCGGAGAGTTCGGCCGGGTCGAGGGTGATGCACTCACCCTTGCGGATGACGTCACGGATACGAACGGACCATTGTGGCGAGCCCGGTGTGACCGGCTCGTTCTGCGGGTCCATGGCGACAAACAGTTCGGCCAGAACCCGGTTCACCACGGTCGAATTCTGGCGAATGTCCAGCGCGACGGTGTGGAAGCCGAAACTCTCGAGCTGTTGCTGCAACGGCTTGACGAGGCGTTGCGTCATCGTCCTGCCTCCGATGAGATGGAGCACGTCAGCCAGGCTGTCCAGATCCGATCGGAATGCTTCAGTGTTGGGGTAGGGCACGCCGCTGCCCTTGCCGGTCATGGCCTCCAGCCGGCATAACATCGCGGAGGAGAACTGCCGCAAAGGCTCGTCGACGTTGCGGCCTGTGATTGCATCGCCGCAGCCACTCGCCTGCAGCACCTTCGCCAGGGCCGGTCCGAAATCGCTTGGCATGTCGACGACATTGGTGCTGACGCTGAGCAGGGTAACCAGGCGGCGCACCTGGGTGAGATACAGGCGGATGGCCACGTCGCGGTTTTCGGCAAGCGCGTAAGCCGTCGTGCTGGCAGTAACATTCGGGTTGCCATCGCGGTCGCCGCCGATCCAGGACGCAAAACGCATGAAGGAGGGGACGGTGAGGGCATAGTTGGGGAAATGGCGCTTCAGCGCGCCGTCGACGAGGTCGTAGAGCTGTGGCGTGGCCTCGAACAGGACTTCCCGAAAGAAGTGAAGTCCCCAGGCGATCTCGCGCTCGACCGTCGGGCGCTCCAGCCTGAGTTCCCCCGTCATCCACAAAAGTTCGATTTCGCTTCTGAGATCACAGACCAGCGTTTCCCGCTCCCGGGGAGCCCAGCGCAACTGCCCGATTTCCGTCAGCTTGCGATAGACGCGGCGGTGGATTTCGAGCACGGTGACACGCTTGGCCTCGGTCGGGTGGGCGGTCATGGTCGGGCCGACCATGAGACTGTTCATTGCCTCCTGGACAGCCTCGGCGGAATAACCGCGCGCGGCGATCTCTCCAATGACGTTGGCGAAGGAGCCGATGACCTCTTCGGGGCTTTCCGTCTGCTCGGTCTCGCGCCTGGTACGCATGGCCTGAAGTTCGCTGGCGATCGCAATCAGCTGAAACCAGATACCGGTTGCCTGCAGGGCAGGGATGCGCAGTTCCTCAGCCAGGCTATCGAGCGAACCACGACCGACCAGGATCTCGGCGATTTCAGGTTCGCGTTCCCTGACCACCGAAACGAGCAGCTGGAAAAGCAGCTCGTGGACGTCGCTGCGGGCGTCGAACGGCCTCGCGTCCCTGACGATCGCGACCGGGGGGACAAGCGAGCCTGCATCAATTTTCGCGAGACTGAGAATGTCCGTTGCCTCCTCAACAAACATTGCGGCTTATTTCCTAGCATGAATGTTTTTTTCATACTAGTGCGTCGAACCAGCATATTCCTTTCGCCGGCGCTGAAAACGCCTGGACGGGTAGATTCCTCGCCCGTTCGGGTGGTGTCCGGATTGGCCGAAAGAGCGAATTTCCGGAGCCTGACCTGCGCTCCGGCGCGAAAACACAGCCGTTTTGCCGGTTTATCGAAAATCGCTTGACGAGGATCGGGATTCCGATGATCTTCACTATTGGGAAACAAATAAGACTAAGCGGAAAACCGCAGTGCCTGTTTTATCGTCCCGATATCGGTGACGAGACTGTCAACAATGGGGAACCAAGCCATGAGTGCCATGGATGAAACCTACGTGGCCGAAGCCAGTGGGAACCTGCATCGAACCATCGACTGGCGCGGCGCATTCTGGGTTGCCAGCGGTGTGCCGCCTCTGGTGCTGTTTTCGATCGGCGGCATTGCCGGCGTCGGCGGCAACATCGCCTTCGCCATCTGGACGGTGTCCATCCTGATGGGCTTCATCCAGTCTTTCACCTATGCCGAAATCGCCGGCCTGTTCCCCCAACAAGTCGGGCGGCGCGTCGGTCTACGGCGCCACTGCCTGGCTGCGCTACTCGAAGTTCATCGCGCCGCTGTCGGTATGGTGCAACTGGTTTGCCTGGACCCCGGTGCTGTCGCTCGGTTGCTCGATCGCGGCAGCCTATATCCTCAATGCTCTGGCGCCGATCCCGGGTTTCACCGAAACCTCGCCCGAGGTGATCGCCTATCTGGCCGCGAACGCGGGAACCAGTGTTGCCGACGCGATCGCGGCCGTGACCGCCGCGGCGACGCCGACGATCCGCACCTGGACCCTCTACACCCACTCCCTTGGCCCGGTATCGTTCTCCCTCAACGCGACGTTCTGGATCGGTGCCGTGCTGATGCTGTGCACATTCGCAATCCAGCATCGCGGCATCCTCAGCACGGCCAATGTGCAGAAGGTCATCGGCCTGCTGGTCATCATTCCGTTGCTGATCGTCGGCATCGCGCCGATCCTGACCGGCCAGGTGAACTGGGCCAATTATTCGCCCTTCGTGCCGCTGGCCGCAGCCTATGCGCCCGAACCGGGCTCATGGAACGTCGCCGGCTGGACCCTGGTGCTGGGCGGCATGTTCATCGCGGCCTGGTCGACCTATGGCTTCGAAACCGCCGTCTGCTACACACGCGAGTTCAAGAACCCGGAAACGGATACGTTCAAGGCGATCTTCTATTCGGGCCTGCTCTGCATCCTGCTGTTCATCCTGGTGCCGTTCACGTTCCAGGGTGTCCTCGGCCTGAACGGAATGCTGGCGACGCCGATCGTCGACGGCTCCGGTGTCGCGGACGCGCTGGCCTCGATGGTCGGCGGCGGCGGCCTCATCAAGACGCTGCTGATCATGCTGATGATCCTGGCCCTGCTGCTGTCGATCATGACCGCAATGGCGGGTACCTCGCGCACGCTCTATCAGGGTGCCGTCGACGGCTGGCTGCCGCGCTATCTCAGCCATGTCAACGAACATGGCGCGCCGACGCGGGCGATGTGGACGGACCTGATCGTCAACCTCGGCGTTCTGGCAATAGCCTCGGCTGATGCGACGAGCTTCTTCTTCATCCTGGCCGTCGCCAATTGCGGCTACATCATCTTCAACTTCCTCAACCTGAACGCCGGCTGGATCCACCGTATCGACAACGGCCACATCAAGCGGCCATGGCGCGCGCCGACCTGGCTGCTGGCGGCAGGCACCATCTTCGCCTTCGTCAATGCCGTGTTCATGGGCGCCGGCGCCAAGGTGTGGAACCCGATGGCGCTGTGGGCGGGGCTTGCCACCGTCGCCCTCATCATCCCGGTGTTCTGCTTCCGTCACTACATCCAGGACGGCGGCAAATTCCCGGATCACATGCTGGACGATCTCGGCATGACCGAGAGCAATCTGCGCGAGCGCAAGGCCGGCATCCTGCCTTACCTCACCCTGATCGCCGGGCTGATCGTGGTGCTGATCGCCAACTGGTACTTCGTGTTCTGACCACGGACCGACCGCCGATCCCGCGCGGCTGAGACGGCCGTGCGGGATTCTCCACGAGAGCCAGGGGAAGTGCTCGACAGAGCCCGAGGGGAAGCTGAACAATGACGATAACAACTGCTGCTGCTCCAACTCACGCCGGAGACGGCCAACTTCATCGCACCATCGACTGGCGTGGCGCCTTCTGGGTGGCCAGCGGCGTGCCAGCGCTGGTGCTGTTTTCAATCGGTGGCATTGCCGGCACCGTGGGCACGCCGGCCTATCTGATCTGGACGGCGTCCATCATTCTCGGCCTGATCCAGTCCTTCACCTATGCCGAGATCGCCGGCCTGTTCCCTTCGAAGTCGGGCGGTGCTTCGGTGTATGGCGCCACGGCATGGCTGCGCTACTCGAAATTCATCGCGCCGCTGTCGGTTTGGTGCAACTGGCTTGCCTGGACGCCGGTGCTCTCGCTCGGCTGTTCGATCGCTGCGGCCTATATTCTCAACGCCCTGGCGCCGATCCCCGGCTTCAGCGATACTTCGCCGGAAGTGGTGGCATGGCTGGCGGACCCGGCCAATGCCGGCAAAGTCGCGGCCGACGCCATTGCCGCTCTGACGGCTGCAGGGACTCCCGCCATCCGCAGCTGGACGCTGTTCCACGGCACGCTCGGACCGGTGAGCTTCTCGCTCAACTCCGTCTTCTTCATCGGCGTCATCCTGATGCTGGTGACCTTCGCGATCCAGCATCGCGGCATTCTGGGCACTGCCAGCGTCCAGAAGTTCATCGGCCTCGTGGTCATCATTCCGATGCTGATCGTCGGTGTCGTGCCGATCATCACCGGTCAGATCAACTGGGCGAACTACTCGCCACTGGTGCCGCTGGCCGCCGCCTATGCACCGGAGCCGGGCTCGTGGAACGTCGCCGGCTGGACGCTGGTGCTGGGCGGAATGTTCATCGCCGCCTGGTCGGCATATGCCTTCGAGACTGCGATCTGCTACACCAGCGAATTCAAGAATCCGGGCCGCGACACCGTGCGGGCGATCTTCTATTCGGGCCTGCTGTGCCTCGCGCTCTACACGCTGGTGCCGTTCACCTTCCAGGGCGTCCTGGGGCTCAACGGCATGCTGGCGACGCCAATCGTCGACGGCTCAGGTGTCGCGGAGGCAATGGCCCAGATGGTCGGCGGGGCAGGGTTCGTCACCTCGATCATGGTGATGTTGATGATCCTGGCGCTGATGCTGTCGATCATGACGGCCATGGCAGGCTCATCGCGCACGCTTTACCAGGGTTCGGTCGACGGCTGGCTGCCGCGCTACCTTAACCACACCAATGAACATGGCGCGCCGACGCGGGCGATGTGGACCGACCTGATCTTCAACGTCTTCCTGTTGGCCGTTGCCGCCGCCGATGCAACCAGCTTCTTCTTCGTGCTGGCCGTGTCGAACTGCGGCTACATCATCTTCAACTTCCTGAACCTGAATTCGGGCTGGATCCATCGCATCGACAATGGCCATATCCATCGGCCGTGGCGGGCGCCGACCCTGCTGATCGCGGTCGGCGGCCTGCTTTCCTACGTCAATGCCATCTTCATGGGCGCCGGCGCCAAGGTCTGGAACCCATGGGCATTGTGGGCCGGTTTCATCGCCGCCGCCTTGATCATTCCGGTATTCTGCTTCCGCCACTACATCCAGGACGGTGGCAAGTTCCCGGAACATATGCTCGACGATCTCGGCATCTCCAGGACGACCTCAAGGTTCGCAAGGCCGGTATCCTGCCTTATCTGACACTCATTGCCGGATTGGCTGTCGTGCTGGTCGCCAACTGGTTTTTCGTCATCTGAGGAACGTCCGGGACGATAGAATCCCGCCCGCGTTTCGCGCCAACAAAAAAAGTCCAGCCGGTCACCGCAGTGACCGGCTGGACCATTCCGGTGCCCTGATGGTCAGGACGCCGGGGGCGGAGTCGGGCTTGCCGTTTGGGGGTTTACCGGCATGCCCGGCCCGATCTTCTGAAGATTGCCACTGATGATCTTGTCGTTTTCAGTGATGCCCTTGGTGATGGCGATCAGTTCGCCTTCGGTCTGACCGAGTTCGACCAGCCGCATTCCAACCTTGTTGCCTTCGTCGATGACATAGACAAACTTGCCGAGTTGGTTGGAACCGAGCGCGATCTGCGGCACAAGCAAGGTGTTCGGGGTTTCGCCGATCTGCAGGCGGATGTTCACATACTGACCCGGCAGCAGCGATCGGTCGTCATTGCCGATGGTGGCACGCGCCACAATGGTTCCAGTCGCGGCATCGATCCTGTTGTCGATGAAGGTGAGCTCGCCCTTGCGCGGCGGCGTCTTGTCGCCGGGGATGGTCACCTCGGTAACGATCGGTCCGCTGGCCTTTGCCTTCTGGATGAGCGCCAGATCGCCCTCGCTCGGCGTAAAGGTGACGTAGATCGGGCTGACCTGGACCAGCGTGTTCAGCGAGGTGCCGCCGACATTGACGAGGGTACCGACAGGTGCCTGGTTGCGGCCGAGGCGACCGTCAAAGGGAGCCTTGATCGTGGTGTAGCCGAGATTGATTTCGGCCGCCTGGATCGCCGCGTTGTCTGCGGCCACAGTTGCTTCGCCCTGCTGCATGGTGCTGCTGCGCTGATCGAAACCGTCCTTGGACAGGAAACCGGTCTTGATCAGGTCGTTGCCGCGGGTCAGGCTCGCCTTGGTATAGCTGAGTGATGCCTGGTTGCGCTGGGCCTGAGCCTTCACCTGATCGAGCGCCACCTGATAGTCACGCGGATCGATGCGGTAGAGGGTATCGCCTTTCTTGACGTCGGCGCCGTCTTCCGCTGCCTGCTCGAGGATGTAGCCGGAGACCTTGGCCTGCAGCGCGACGCTGCGGATGGCCTCGGCGCGCGCGGTGTAGTCGAGATAGACCGGCAAGGTCTTCTTCACGACCGTGGCTACTGGCACCGGCATCGCCTGCATGGCTTGTGCGGGAGCTGCCGCGTCGGCCGGCTTGCTGATAAGGCCGTTCAGAAAGGTGGGCTCGCCGTTGAAGTGGACATAGGCTGCCGCCGCGGCGATGACGGCGACGGCTGTGGTGATTTTCCAGATACGCATGGACTGGCTCCGTTATTCTGCCGCCGGGACATGGGTCGGCGAGGGTTGCTCGCCACCATGCGGCGCATGGGATGTTTCGGTATGTTCGGCTTTCGCGCCGGCCTTGCCTTCCCGCCACTGTTCGATGATGGCGTAGAAGACGGGAACGAAGGCGAGCGTCAGGATGGTGGCCGCCAGCATGCCGCCGAATACGGCGGTCCCCAGCGACTGACGGCTGGCAGCACCGGCACCCGTCGCCAGCATCAGCGGTACGACGCCGAGGATGAAGGCAAAGGCGGTCATCAGGATCGGGCGCAGGCGCAGGCGGCCGGCTTCCATGGCTGCTTCGACGATGCTCATGCCCTGTTCGCGCAGATGCTTGGCGAACTCGACGATCAGGATCGCGTTCTTGGCGGCCAGGCCGATCAGCATGACGAAGCCGATCTGCGAATAGACGTCCATCTGCATGCCGCGCAGCCAGATCGCCAGCAACGCTCCGAACAAGGCGGTCGGCACCGACAGGATGACCATGAACGGCATCGACCAGCTCTCATACTGCGCCGCCAGGATCAGGAACACGAAGACGATGGCGAGCGCGAAGACGAAGATCGCAACAGAACCTGCCTTCAATTCCTGGAAGGTGATGCCGGTCCATTCAAAGCCGAAGTCGTTCGGAAGTGCGGTCGCGGCCGCCCTTTGCATCGCCTCGATCGCCTGACCCGAAGAGAAACCGGGCGCTGCGTTGCCGTTGATGAGGGCGGAACCGTAGTTGTTGTAGTGTGTCACCGTCTCCGGCCCGACAATGGATTTCATCGTGCCGAGCGTCGACAATGGCACCATCTGACCGGTGTTGTTGCGCACATAAAGTTTGCTCAGATCGGCAGCTTCGGCGCGTGCCGCCTTGTCCGCCTGCATGGTGACACGGAAGGTACGGCCGAACATGTTGAAGTCATTCACATAGAGCGAGCCGAGGTAGATCTGCAGTGTGTTGAACACATCCGGCAGGGCAAGGCCAAGCAGCTTTGCCTTGTTGCGATCGAGGTCGAAGTTGAACTGCGGCGTCGATGTCGAGAATGTGCTGAACAGCGTCTGCGGGTTGAGTTCCGGCTGCTTGCGGGCTTCTGCGAGCAATGCCTGGGTCGCGTCGTTGACGGCATTGGCACCATGGCCAGCCAGATCTTCGACCTGAAATTCAAAGCCTCCGGTCGTGCCGAGACCCTGGATGGAAGGCGGTTCAAATGCCAGCGCCAGTCCATCGGGCATGCCGAACAACTTCGGACGTACGGAATTGACGATCTCCGTTGCGCTCAAGCCCGGTCCCTTGCGTTCCTCCCAAGGTTTGAGGATCGCAAACACCGCTGCCGAGTTCGACTGGTTGGCAAAGGTCAGGAAATTGAAGCCTGCAATCGTGATGGCATACTCGACGCCGGGTGTGGCCAGCACCGTGTCGCGAACTTTCTTGGCAACTGCGTCGGTGCGCTCCAGTGAAGCGCCGTCAGGCAGTTGCACAATGTTGAAGAAATAGCCCTGGTCCTCCACCGGCAGGAAGGCCGACGGAATGCGTGTCGAGACGAGATACGTTGCGGCAATCAGCGCGACAAACACGCCCATCATCAGCCAGCGCAACTTGATGAAACCACGCACTGCTTCCGAATAGGCGTGCGACAGCCAGGTGAAGCCGTCGTTGAACCAGCGATAGAGGAAAAACGTCGATGGCGGCCGATGGCGCAGGAAGGCTGCCGACAGGGCAGGTGACAGCGTCAGCGAGTTGAACGCCGAGATGCCGACAGAGATCGCGACAGTCAAGGCGAACTGGTTGTAGAGCTGGCCGGTAACGCCCGGAATAAAGGCGACAGGAATGAACACAGCCATCAGCACTGCTGTGGTCGCAATGATCGGGCCGGTGACTTCCTTCATTGCCAGTCGGGCTGCTTCAAGCGGGGGATGGCCGGCTTCGAGCTGGCGTTCGACGTTTTCGACCACGACGATGGCGTCATCGACCACGAGGCCGATGGCGAGCACCATGCCGAGAAGCGAAAGCATGTTGAGCGAGAAACCCAGCGCCAGCATCACCACCATGGTCGCGATCAGGGAGACCGGGATGGCGATGATCGGGATGAGTGTGGTGCGCCAGTTCTGCAGGAAGATGAAGACGACGGCCACGACCAGGACCAGCGCTTCGAGCAAGGTCTTGACCACGTCTTCCATGGCAGCCGACACGAACTTGGTCGTATCGTAGAAGATCGTGTACTCGATGCCCTTCGGGAAGCGAGCCGACAGTTCCTTCATCTTGGCTTCGATGTTCTTCTTCAGCTCCAGCGCATTGGAGCCCGGCATCTGGAAGGTCGCGATAACCACGGTCGGTTTGTCGTTGGCATAGGTCGAGGAATTGTAGAGCAGCGACCCAAGTTCGATGCGCGCGACGTCCTTCAGGCGCACCAGCGAGCCGCTGGTCGAATTGGCCCGTACGACGATGTTGCCGAATTCCTTGGGGTCGGAGAGACGGCCGGTGGCGTTGACCTGCATTTCGAAAGCAGTGCCTGCCGGCGCCGGCGACTGGCCGATCTTGCCGGCTGCAACCTGCACGTTCTGCTCGGCGACGGCGTTCTGCACGTCGACGGCGGTGATGCCGAGATTGGCCAGCTTGTCCGGGTCGAGCCAGACGCGCATCGAATAGCGGCGCTCGCCGAAGATCTGCACATCGCCGACGCCGGGAACGCGTTTCAGCGGATCCGCGACCTGCAGGTAGGCATAGTTGCTCAGTGCTACCGGATCGACCGAGCCGTCTGGCGAGGTCAGGTTCACGATCAGCACGAAGCTCGGATTCTGTTTCTTGACGGTGACACCGGCTTGGTTGACGATGGCCGGCAGGGAGGAAGCTGCCTGCGAAACACGGTTCTGGACGTCCATTGCAGCGATATCGAGCGGATAGCCGACGTCGAAGGTGACGGTGATGCGCGCGGAGCCGTCATTCGAGCTTGCCGAGGACATGTAGGTCATGCCTTCGACGCCGTTGATCGACTGTTCGAGCGGGGTCGTCACCGTATCGGCGACAACCTGGGAGCTCGCGCCGGGATAAACGGCACTGACGACGACCTGGGGAGGCGCGATGTTGGGGAACTGCGCAACCGGCAAAAGATAATAGGCGATCAGCCCGGCGAGCACCATGATGATGGCGATCGCCGAGGCGAAGATCGGTCTCTGGAGAAAGAAATTGACCATGTTCAAACGGCTTTTCGAGTAGTGGCAAGGGGATCCCTTGGGAGGAATGCGGGATCGGTTCTTGGCAAATTGGGGTGGTCGTCGGCGTCGCGCAGACGCGCGGCGGTGAGGACAAGCAGGGCTTTCAACGAAGCTGGATCGACGCGATCAGCCCGCATGACGGCAAGCGTCATCGGGTCGTTCAGCAGTTGATCAATGGTCAGGGCCTTCGAATAGGATGCCATCATTTCGTCTCCCGGCTGATCCAGGCAATAAAAAAGCGCTCGGCGAAGACCGTGTTTGCGGCCTTCACCCTGTTCCATCATTCTTGTCCGGCTTGGCCTATGGTCGACCTTGACGGGGGTATTATGAAATGTTACCGCTCGGTAACAGCCAGATAGTTACTGACCGGTAACACCGACGTCAAGCCATGAGCGATCAAATTTTTCAGACTGCTGACAATAGTGATCATAACGATCGTGTGAGTGCGCGCCCACGGGAGCGCATCGTGACCACCGCGCGGGAGATGTTTCACCAGCACGGCGTACGCGGCGTGGGTATTGAAGCGATCACCGAGGCTGCCGGCACCAACAAGATGACGCTGTATCGTCATTTTGCTTCCAAGGACGATCTCATCGTCGAATGTCTGCAGCGCGCCGCCAAGGAATCCTATCTGAAGTGGGATGAGCTGGAGCACCAGCATCCCGGTGATCCGAAGGCGCAGCTGCACGCCTGGATCCAGAATGCCGCCGGATGCATCAGCGACGACTGGCGCGGTTGCGAGATGGCCAACACGGCCGTCGAGCTGGCCGATGACAATCATCCGGCCAAACGGGTGATCGAAGAGGTCAAGAAGAACCACCGCAACTATCTGGCCAAGCTCTGTGCCCGTGCCGGACTCGATCAGCCCGAACTGGCCGCCGATATGCTGGGGTTGCTGCTGGAAGGTGCGCGGATCAGCCGCCAGAGCGAAGGGCAGGAAGGCCCCAGCGCTCGTTTCAAGCGCATGGCCGAGGAAGTCATCGCCACCGTGGGTGGTCTCGGCGACAAGGCCTGATCGGTCAGCGGTCGCTTCTTCCTGCGACATCCAGGCGCGTTGCAAGGGACCGAGGCCGTGCTGCGATACCGAAATCCGGCTGTGTTCGTCGGCCATATCGCCCTTGTTCCTTCTGGCCAATAGTCTTGCTGCAACTGCGCTGCAGCAGTGGCTTTGGCGTGCTCATCAAACTCAGGCTTTACGATCTGCACCTTCCCGTCATCGTAAGGTCAAGCGCTTTTTTGCAGGCGACAAAGGCCATTGCTTCTGCGATGTCATCGGTCGCGAAGCCCCTTGACCTTCCCATGACTGGAAGCTTTATCTCCCTGGGCAACCACTCAAGAAGAGAGTTGCAGCCATGAACGCCGTTGCCCCGAAAATGTTCCCTGCCGCCACGCCGAAGGCCGGCACAATCTTTCAACTCGGTATCGAAGGCATGACCTGCGCCTCCTGTGTCGGGCGCGTGGAAAAAGCCATTGCGGCCGCACCTGGCGTTGCATCCGCCAGCGTCAATCTGGCGACGGAACGTGCCGAGGTGGCTTTTTCGGGCAAACCGGATCTCGCTCCGGTTCTGGCCGCGGTGACAGGAGCTGGCTATCAGGCACGTAGCGAGACGATCGAGTTCACGATCAAAGGCATGACATGTGCCTCCTGCGTGGCACGCATCGAGCGTGCGCTGAAGGCGGTGTCCGGTGTTACCAATGCCAGCGTCAACCTTGCGACCGAACGGGCGACGGTGACGATCGTCGCCGGCGCGGCGGCGATATCCGCCGTTGAAGCGGCAGTGCATGCAGCGGGCTACGAAGCGCGGCTTGTTGTCTCCGAAGCAGCCGACGGTCGGGAGGTCGACCGTCGCGCCTCGGAAATCGCTTCCCTGCAACGGGCCTTGGCTGTGGCGCTCGTCTTCACACTGCCGATCTTCGTGCTGGAAATGGGTTCGCATCTGGTACCTGCCTTTCATCACTGGGTGATGGGCACGTTCGGTGTCTGGAACTGGCGGTTGCAGTTCGTCCTGACCACGCTGGTGCTGTTCGGACCTGGTTTGCGTTTCTTCGCCAAGGGCGTGCCGGCCTTGCTCAGGGGGGCGCCCGACATGAATGCGCTGGTGGCGCTGGGGGCCGGTGCCGCCTGGGCCTATTCGGTGGTCGCAACCTTTCTGCCGCGAATACTGCCGACAGGCACAGCCAATGTCTATTACGAGGCCGCAGCCGTCATCGTGACGCTGATCCTGCTCGGCCGGTTTCTCGAGGCTCGCGCGAAGGGGCGAACGGGCGAAGCGATCAAGAAACTGGTTGGGCTGCAGGCCAAGACGGCGCGCGTGATGCGGAATGGTGCTGCCGTCGAGGTGCCGCTGCAGGATGTACGCGCCGGCGACATCGTGGTGGTACGCCCTGGCGAAAAGATCGCCGTCGACGGCGAGATCGTCGAAGGCTCTTCCTTTGTCGACGAAGCCATGATCACCGGCGAGCCGGTACCAGTGTCCAAGGGCATCGGCGCCGAGGTGGTGGGAGGCACCATCAACAAGACCGGCAGTTTCTCGTTCCGCGCCACCAAGGTGGGTTCCGAAACGCTGCTGGCGCAGATCATCCGCATGGTCGAGACCGCGCAGGGCGCCAAGCTGCCGATCCAGGCGCTGGTCGACAAGGTGACGGCCTGGTTCGTGCCGGCAGTGATGGCTGCCGCGCTCGCTACCTTCGGCGTCTGGTATTTCTTCGGGCCGGATCCGGCATTGTCGTTCGCACTGGTCAATGCGGTCGCGGTGCTGATCATTGCCTGCCCATGCGCCATGGGGCTGGCGACTCCGACCTCGATCATGGTCGGCACCGGCCGCGCGGCGGAGATGGGCGTGCTTTTCCGCAAGGGCGATGCGCTGCAGACATTGCGTGATGCGTCGGTCATCGCATTGGACAAGACCGGCACCTTGACCGAAGGCCGGCCTGAACTCACTGACTTCATCGTCGCGGATGGTTTCGAGGAGGCCGAGGTGCTTGCCCTCGTTGCCGCAGTCGAAACCCGCTCGGAACATCCGGTTGCCGAGGCGATCGTGAGGGCCGCCGAAAAACGGGGCCTGACGCTTGCGGCAGCCAACGACTTCGAAGCCATTCCCGGTTTCGGGGCGCGGGCCTGGATCGGAACTCGGCAGGTGGAAGTTGGTGCCGATCGGCTGATGGCGCGGCTTGGCCTCGACGTCTCGGCTTTCGCGCCGGTGGTCGAACGGTTGGCGGGAGAGGGCAAGAGCCCGCTCTATGCTGCCATCGACGATGAGCTTGCCGCGATCATCGCAGTCGCCGATCCCATCAAGCCGTCGACACCGGCGGCTATCCAGGCGCTGCAGGCACTCGGCTTGAAAGTCGTGATGGTGACCGGCGACAACCGTCACACGGCCAAGGCGATCGCCCGGCAGATCGGCATCGATGAGGTGGTTGCCGAGGTGCTGCCAGATGGCAAGGTCGAGGCGATACGACGGCTAGCCTGTGGTGGTGTCCGAGTTGCCTTCGTGGGTGACGGCATCAATGATGCGCCGGCGCTGGCTGCCGCCGATGTCGGTATCGCCATCGGCACCGGCACGGACATCGCCATTGAAAGTGCGGATGTCGTGCTGATGTCGGGCGACCTCGTCGGTGTTGCCAATGCCCTTGCCCTGTCCAAGGCGACCATTCGCAACATCCGCCAGAACCTGTTCTGGGCATTTGGATACAACGCTGCGCTGGTGCCGGTGGCGGCGGGGCTGCTTTATCCCGTGAACGGGACCTTGCTGTCGCCGATGCTGGCTGCCGGGGCCATGGCTTTGTCCAGTGTCTTCGTGCTGAGCAATGCGCTGCGACTAAAGCGCTTCCGCGCACCGCTGGCAACGGCCCGCGTGTAATCCGGGCAGCCAGACAATTGGTGGGAGGCTCCCACCAATTGTCTATGCAGGCTGTGTCTGACGGGCTGGCCCTGTCATCCATGCTCCGCTAACAATCAACAGTGCACGTCTGGCGGATCGGTCTTCGTATCCGTGGGATGATGCGTCGCTGATACGACCGCTTCCGGTGCGCGAGGACCTTAGCTTGAGCCCTGGTTCGCAATGTCGTCCGGTGCGACCGAGTCCGTCGGACGCAAGTCCGGCCAAAAGCCTGTTGGAGAGAAGAAGCATGAAAACCCGCGCCGCCGTTGCAGTTGCCGCAGGCAAGCCGCTTGAGATCATGGAGGTGGACCTGGAAGGGCCGCGCGAAGGCGAGGTGCTGGTAGAGGTGAAGGCCACCGGCATCTGCCACACTGACGAATTCACGCTCTCCGGCGCCGACCCGGAAGGCATCTTTCCGGCGATCCTCGGCCATGAAGGCGCGGGCGTCGTCGTCGATGTTGGCAAGGGGGTGACCAGCCTGAAGAAGGGCGACCACGTCATTCCGCTGTATACGCCGGAATGCCGCTCCTGTCCGTCATGCCTGTCGCGCAAGACCAATCTGTGCACCGCGATCCGCGCGACCCAGGGTCAGGGTCTGATGCCGGACGGCACTTCGCGCTTCTCGATCGGCAAGGACAAGATCTTCCACTACATGGGCTGCTCGACCTTCTCCAATTTCACCGTGCTGCCCGAGATCGCGCTGGCCAAGGTCAATCCGAACGCACCGTTCGACAAGATCTGCTACATCGGCTGCGGCGTGACCACCGGCATCGGCGCCGTCATCAACACCGCCAAGGTGGAGGAGGGCGCGACCGCGGTCGTCTTCGGGCTTGGTGGCATCGGGCTCAATGTCATCCAGGGCCTGAAGCTGGCTGGCGCCGACATGATCATCGGTGTCGATCTGAACAACGACAAGAAGGCCTGGGGCGAGCGTTTCGGCATGACGCATTTCGTCAATCCGAAAGAGATCGACGGCGACATCGTGCCTTACCTGGTCAACCTGACCAAGCGTGGCGCCGACCAGATCGGCGGCGCCGACTACACCTTCGACTGCACGGGCAGCGTGAAGGTGATGCGCCAGGCGCTGGAGGCAGCGCACCGCGGCTGGGGCAAGTCTGTCGTCATCGGCGTCGCCGGTGCAGGCCAGGAGATTTCGACCCGTCCGTTCCAGCTGGTGACGGGGCGCACCTGGATGGGCACGGCCTTCGGCGGGGCTCGTGGCCGCACCGACGTGCCGAAGATCGTTGACTGGTACATGGACGGCAAGATCGAGATCGATCCGATGATCACCCACACGCTGAAGCTCGAGGAGATCAATAAGGGCTTTGATCTCATGCATGAAGGCAAGAGCATCCGCAGCGTGGTCGTCTACTGATCGCTTCGGCATCATCACATCGGGTCGCTCGGCATTATGTCGGGCGCCCTTCACGCATATTTCCAGATACGTTGATTGAGACAGGGCCGATGAAGACCGTTTCCACGTCAAAGTCGCATGGTGGTATCCAGGGCGTCTATTCGCATGCCTCGGACGCTTGCGCGTGCGACATGACCTTTGCCGTGTTCGTTCCGCCGCGGGCGAAGGATCGCCCTGTTCCGGTGCTCTGGTATCTGTCGGGTCTCACCTGCACCCATGCAAACGTCATGGACAAGGGCGAATATCGGCGGATGGCGGCCGAACTCGGATTGATGATCGTTTGCCCGGACACCAGCCCGCGCGGCGAGGGCGTGCCAGACGAGAAAGACAACTGGCAGTTCGGCCTGGGTGCCGGCTTCTATGTCGATGCCACGCAGGAGCCCTTTGCCAGGAATTATCGCATGTATTCCTATGTCGCTGAAGAATTGCCGGCGTTGATCGCGCAGAACTTCCCGGCAGACATGGCGCGGCAGGGAATCTTCGGCCACTCGATGGGCGGCCACGGCGCGCTGACCATTGCGCTCAGGAACGCCGATCGCTTCCGAAGTTGCTCGGCTTTCGCACCGATCGTGCAACCGACGACCGCCGGCTGGTCGAAGCCGGCGCTGGAGAAGTATCTCGGGGCCGACGAGAACGCCTGGCGTGCCTATGATGCCACGCTGTTGCTCAAGGATGGTGAGCGGTTTCCGGAATTCCTGGTCGACCAGGGTACGGCTGACGGTTTTCTCGACGAAGGCCTGCGGCCCTGGTTGCTGGAGGATGCCTGCAAGAAGGCCGGAGTTCTGCTGGAACTGCGCATGCAGGATGGCTACGACCATTCCTACAACTTCATCTCGACCTTCATGGATGATCATTTGAAGTGGCATGCGGCGAGGCTGGCCAGCTAGGCCTCGCGCGATCATGCAATGTCGGTCAGGCTGTCTTCATAGGCCTGGTCGATAATGGCCAGCTTCACGGCCTGTGCGTCCATGTATTCACGATAGAAGTCGCGCGATACCCACATTGTGGAGTTGCCACGCTTCCCTAGCCAGCCAATGCTGCCAAGGGCTTCAGCCTCGCGCAGCTTGCGCGCCAGATGGGTGCGGGAGAGCTTCAACAGATTGGCGAATTCGCTAACCGAGAAAACGCCGGTCGGAATGTGGTCCTGGCTGGAGAGGGCTGGATCGACACTCGAAATCAACCATTCCATGACCACGCCGCCATTGTTCAGCCAGGTGAACAGCGAAAAGGTCTTTTCGGGAGTACGCACCGGCTCCGATGTGAGCAAACCATCGGCGATCAGAGGTTCCAGACGGGCGAGCGCGTCTGGTCTGGCGGCAAAAGTTGCCAGCCGCCGGCCACCGTCAAAGCCATCCAACGTTGTGAGATGGACCATCGCCCAGGCAGCCAGTGTTTCCAATGCCTGGGGGGTTGGACGCAGCGGATTCGATCGGCGGTCGGTATTGTCCGGAAGAGATTCGACGTAGTTGTATTGCTGCATTTCCTTCATGAAGGCATCGGCCGTATTCTTGCTTGCTACGGAATGCAGTTCGATCAGTTGAAGGAAACGCGCGGTCGTTATCGCGCCCTGGCGAAAGTAGAGAGCCAGTCCAGCATGCGCCATCAGCCAGCGCTGCTGCGTGGCGAACACCGAAGAGAGCCGGGGTGAACTTTGATAGGCAGCCAACAGTGCTTTCGCCTGGCTGCGAACAATACGATGCAGGGCCGGATGTCCGGCAATTTCTTTCGCGTTGAATGCCACCAGTCACCCTCAACCCCGGTTCTACTTTAGCGAACCGAAAAATAGAATGCGATGGAAATCGCATTCTAGCCGAGAGGCGCTGAGGCTGATCTGGTCGCGGGGTAACCACCTAAACACGGCACCCGTAAGGCTGGTGCGGCCGGTAATCCGGAAAGCTATTCGGCAGCGGCACGCGTCGCAGCCCGGGCGGCCGCATGCGCACGCACGGCATCGCCGAAGGCCTTGAAGACGCGCTGTGAGACGCTATCGCTTTTCACCCAATATTCCGGATGCCACTGCACGCCTACGGCAAACGAGCGGGAATCACGCACGGACACGGCCTCGACGGTGCCATCGGTTGCCACCGCCTCGACCTGGAGCTTCGTTCCGAGCCGATCGACAGCCTGGCGATGCACGGAATTCACCATGACGTCGCCGGCGCCGAAGACACCGGCCAGGCACGAACCCGGCTTGATGCTGACGCTCTGGCGGATGGCGAAGCGTTCGTCCTGATTGTCCGAAACGGGTGCCCGATGATCGAGCGAACCTTCACGCTCCTGGATTTCGGTTGCGAGCGAGCCGCCGAGCGCGACGTTCATTTCCTGGATGCCGCGGCAGATGGCCAGCAGCGGCACGCCACGTTCGATCGCCTTGCGGATAAGCGGCAAAGTCGTCGCATCGCGGTCGGGGTCATAGGGGCCGTTGGCTTCGCTGGCGTCGCCGCCATAGAGCGAGGGGTGCACGTTCGACTTGGAGCCGGTCATCATCACACCGTCGACCGACGACAGCAGCTCGTCGAGATCGAGCCGATCGCCGAAGGAAGGAACCAGGACCGGAAACACACCGGCGCCGGCGATAGCCGCTTCCAGATATTGCCGGGGTGCTGCATGCCAGGTGTAGTTGTCGAACTGGCGGACATCGGTCGAGACTGCGACGAGCGGCTGCTGCATTTTGGCTACGGGTTCCGTTAGGGTCCAAGACTGGAATGCCTATAAAATAGGCGATGCTGAGGCGCTTTTCCACGACAAGTTTATGGCTTCACCAAGACATGCAAGCCATGCACGATCCGCTCGTTAGACTATAGTCGCAGAGCTTGGAAAAGGCTGCTCCACAGCCCCTGCCGCTCGCTGGACACGATGGGAACGGCGTGTATTGTCTTGCCCGGTACAACCCGCCGAAATCGGGGAAATCTTCTTTATTTTCATATTGCCCGTTGATCCAAAAAAGGGAGGAACTTCATGGATCGTCGTTCGTTCATCCGCAAAGCCGGTGTTACCGGTGCGGGAGCGGCGGCCGTCGCCACGACGCTCGCGGCTCCGGCTATCGCCCAATCCAATCCGAAAGTGACCTGGCGCCTGACCTCGTCCTTCCCGAAGTCGCTGGATACGATCTACGGCGGTGCCGAAGTGTTTTCCAAGATGGTTTCGGAGGCGACCGACGGCAATTTCACCGTACAGGTCTTTGCTTCGGGCGAACTGGTTCCCGGACTTCAGGCTGCGGACGCTGCTGCGGCTGGAACCGTCGAAGCCGCCCATACCGTGGCTTATTATTACTGGGGCAAGAACCCGACCTGGGCGCTGGGAGCGGCCGTGCCGTTCGCGCTCAACGCGCGCGGCATGAATGCCTGGCATTACCATGGCGGCGGCATCGCGCTGTTCAACGAGTTCCTTGGCAAGCAAGGCCTCTATGGCCTGCCAGGCGGCAACACCGGCGTCCAGATGGGTGGCTGGTTCCGCAAGGAGATCAACACGGTTGCCGACCTGAAGGGCCTGAAGATGCGCATCGGCGGCTTTGCCGGCAAGGTGGTCGAGAAGCTGGGCGTCGTGCCGCAGCAGATCGCCGGCGGCGACATCTACCCGGCGCTTGAGAAGGGCACCATCGATGCGGCCGAATGGGTCGGCCCCTACGATGACGAGAAGCTCGGCTTCCAGAAAGTGGCGCCCTATTATTATTATCCCGGCTGGTGGGAGGGCGGCCCGACCGTCCATCTGCTGTTCAACAAGGCGAAGTTCGAGGAACTGCCGGCAAACTACAAGTCGCTTGTTCATACGGCAGCGCAGGCGGCCGACGCCAACATGCTGCAGAAGTACGACTATGTGAATCCCGGCGCCGTGAAGTCGCTGGTCGCATCCGGCGCCAAGCTGCGGCCGTTCAGCCAGGAAATCCTGGCGGCCTGTTTCGAGAAGGCCAACGAGGTCTATGCCGAGATCGAAGCCGGCAACGCTGATTTCAAGAAGATCTGGGAATCGATCAAGGGCTTCCGGAAGGAGCATTATCTCTGGGCGCAGGTCGCTGAATACAACTACGACACCTTCATGATGATACAGCAGCGCGGCAACAAGCTCTGATCAGCGCAACCTTAGTAAAAAAGCCCGGAGCGACGCTTCGGGCTTTTTTGTTGGTGTTCAGTTGGTCGCTGGATCAGTTGAAGCTGGGAGGCTTCGAAAGATCCGGTGCCGAAGGTGCCGGCTGCGCTGGCTGGTCGCCGCCGAAGCTCGGCGGCTGTGACAGGTCCGTGCCCGGGGCGGCAGGTTGTGCCGGTGTTGATCCCCGCCTGGCGCGCCGAGCGGGGGCAGGCCCATGCCAGGCAGTTCGGGGACCTGGATCTCGATCGTGCTCGGATCGACGGTTTTGCCCTTGTAGTGCATGACCATCTGCGGGAAGGCGATGGTGAGGGCGATCATCAGCACCTGGATACAGACGAATGGAACCGCACCCCAATAGATCTGGCCGGTCGTGACCGGCGCAATCTGCTTGCCGGTAATACGGTCGAGATAGGGCACACGAGCCGCCACCGAGCGCAGGTAGAACAGCGCGAAACCGAAAGGTGGATGCATGAAGGACGTCTGCATGTTGACGCCGAGCAGCACACCGAACCAGACGAGGTCGATGCCGAGCTTGTCTGCCGCGGGTGCCAGCAACGGCACGATGATGAAGGCCAGCTCGAAGAAGTCGAGGAAGAAGGCCAGCACGAAGACAAGAACGTTGACGACGATCAGGAAGCCGAGCTCACCGCCGGGTAGCGAGACCAGCAGGTGTTCGACCCACAGATGGCCGTTCACGCCATAGAAGGTCAGCGAGAAGACGCGGGCACCGATGAGGATGAACAGCACGAAGGATGACAGCCTGGTTGTCGATGCGAGCGCTTGTTTGATGACATCCAGGGTCAGTCGCCTCTTGAAGCCGGCCATGACCAGCGCGCCGACAGCGCCCATTGCGCCGCCTTCCGTCGGCGTGGCGATGCCGAGGAAGATGGTGCCTAACACCAGGAAAATAAGCGCCAGCGGTGGGATCAGCACGATCACCACCTGCTGCGCCAGCCTGGACATCACATTGAGGCTCAGTGCCTTGTCGGCAACGGCTACAACATAGATCACGACAACCGCGATGGTGGCGCCAAGAATATCCGCGTTGGCGCCGTGGGTTGGTTCGAGGTAACGGTAGGCAGCATAGCCGATGATGCCAGCTGCCAGCAGCGCGACGACCAGGGACAGCACACCTTTGCCGAGCGTGCGTGCCTCCTCAGGCAGCGCCGGCATCGAATTCGGCCGGATGATCGACATCACCAGGATGTAGAGCATGTAGAGCCCGGTCAGCACGAGACCGGGGATTAGCGCGCCGGCATACATGTCGCCTACCGAACGGCCGAGCTGGTCGGCCAGCACGATCAGCACCAGCGAAGGTGGAATGATCTGCGCCAGCGTGCCGGATGCGGCGATGACACCGGATGCGACGCGCCGGTCGTAACCATAGCGCAGCATGATCGGCAGCGAGATCAGGCCCATCGCGATGACCGAGGCTGCCACCACACCGGTGGTGGCTGCGAGCAGGGCGCCGACAAAGATGACGGCGTAGGCCAGGCCGCCACGGATCGGACCGAACAGTTGTCCGACCGTGTCGAGCAGATCCTCCGCCATGCCGGAACGTTCCAGCACGATGCCCATGAAGGTGAAGAACGGGATGGCCAGCAGCACATCGTTCGACATCACCCGGTTGCCGTAGAAATTCTCGGGCAATGCCCAGAGCAGTGGCCAGGACAGGTTGATCGAACCACCGGAGAACGGCGCCAGTTCCACGCCGATGGCGAAGAAGAGAAGGCCACTTGCCGCCAGCGAAAAGGCAACAGGGTAGCCGAACAGCAGAAAGACGATCAGTGAGGCGAACATGATCGGCGCCATGTTCTGTGCGATGAAGGCGATCACGAGCGCACCTCGTCGGCCAGCGCCTTGCCCTCGAGTTCCGCCTGTTCGTGCGCGGAGACGAATGGGTTGGGGTCTTCCATGTCGCCGCGCATAATGGCGATCTTCTTGATGATTTCCGAAATGCCCTGCAGCGCCAGGAGGGTGAATCCGACCAGCAGGATGGCCTTGGCTGGCCAGACGATGAGGCCGCCGGAATTCGTGGAACCCTCACCTGACTGGAAGGAGTGGAGGGTATAGGGCACGAACATGTAGACCATCAGAAGCACGAACGGCATCAGGAAGAAGAGATGGCCGATCAGGTCGATCCAGTGCTGCACACGGCGTGACCACATGCCGTAGACGATGTCGATGCGGATGTGTTCGTTCTGCTTGAGCGTATAGGCGGCTGCCAGCATGAAGGCCGCGCCGAACAGATACCATTGTAACTCGAGCCAGGCATTCGACGACACGTCGAAAAGCTTACGGATGATGGCGTTGCCGGCGCTGACCAGGATCGACACCAGGATCAGCCATGAAACCCATTTTCCGATGAATTCGTTGAGGCGATCAATGCCCCGGGACAGAGCCAGAAGCCCTTCCATACAAAACCTCCCTGACGGGCAGGGCGTGCCGCTCCCCATTTTTGCGCCGCGCCTGCTTGGACCAACGGTATGCTGCGTCTGGTCCGTGGGTCAACACAGCCCAGAAGCGTCGGAGGGCTGGAATTATTCCAGCCCCCAACTTTCGCAAGCCGCAAGCCGAAACATGCGACGAAAGTTTAATGAAATCAGACGGTCCGGCGGTTGTCGCGTCCGGCTCCGACGAGGACCAGGACTGCAACCAGGAAGAGAAACATCCAGGCGTCGCGCCATTCGACCGTGAAGTATCCGGTCCACAACGATTCGGCCAAACCATAGGCCGCGGCGCCTGTCGCGGCTCTGGTGGGGGAGAGGTAGCCACCCACAGCGGTGATGAAGAGGACCTTCAGGCCGTAGATCAGGCCGGCACCGAAGCCGAGATTGCCGTAGTAGAGGGCCGCGAGTATCCCGGCCAGTGCCGCGCAAAGCCCGCCAGCCACGACCGCAGTGCGGAAAACCCTGCGGACATCGGCTCCGCACATGGCAGCGGCATGCGGATCGTCGGAGACGGCGCGCCACAACCGGCCGTAGCGCGATCGGCCAAGGACGAACGATCCCGCAATCAAGACGAGCACAACGAGAGTGCAGTTCAAAAGCTGGATGACCGTCAGCGTCGCCTTGAAGCTCCCGGCTTCGGCGAAGACGACGGGCGTGCCCAGCATCGGCGGCAGCCACACGTCATGTGTGTTGGCCGCGATGCGGGCAAGCTCGGTCATGACCAGGGCCACCCCCAGCGTCGCAGCCGCGATCGTGTTGGGCGAGCTTTCCGCAAGTGGCTCGAACAGCGATCGCGCCAGCAGATGGCTGGCGGCTGCGGCATAGGCGAACGTCAAAGCTGCCGCGAACAGGATGGTGGCCGGCAAGGTCAGCCACAGGATCTGATAGCCGAAGACTGCGGCGAGGATCATCGTCTGTCCGCAGAATGCAAAGAGTGCGCCATAAGCGAGGTTGGTCCGGTGCAGGATGCCGTTGGTCAGCGCGTAACCGAAGGCAAGGAGCGCATAGAGCGCGCCCGAGTGCAGTCCGTTCAGGACCTGCTGGAGGAAGTAGAGCATGCCAGCCACCGGCCAGGGACAATCCAGGATATCGGCAGGCTGCCTTTCTGATTCTAACTTGTCAAATGCATATTACTGGTTAGATTTGTGGCATGACGGTTTCCTGGATCCAGCATCGCTTTGCGGGTGGCGTGCTTGCGCTCGATACGGCCAACACGGTTGTTCTGCGCGGCGATCCCGATCACGGTTTCGATCGATTTGAAAACTGGTCCGAGATCGCACGGTTCGCGGATGCAGCCAGTGCGTTCCGGGTCGCGGAATTGGGCGGACGACGTCTGGAGGCCGGTGAGCCGGCGCGGATCGCACCGCTGGTGCTGGAGATCCGCGAGACAACCGATCGCCTGTTCCGCGAAGTCGTCCAGGATGGCACCTATGAAAGCAGCCATCTGTCCGATTTTCTGAAGGCCTGTTCCAAAGGTGTTGCTGCTGTGCAGGGGAAGATTGGAGATCCATTACGGCCATTTGGCGATCCCGAAACACCAATCGCCTTCGAAGCCGCTCTGGCCGTCTCCGCCTTGTCGCTACTGGGCGGCGACACGACGCGCCGTCTTCGGATCTGCGCCAATTGCCGCTGGCTGTTCGTGGACCGCAGCCGCAATTCCAGCCGGCTCTGGTGCGACATGGCGGTGTGCGGAAATCGTCGCAAGGCCAGCCGCCATTACCGGCGTCGCAAGGAAGCGCGGGAGATCGGTCGTGGCTAGAGGAAACGTAGCCGACTGGCGCACACTTGCCCTGGGCACAGGCCTTCTGGCTGCGATGATGCTCGGCGCCTGCCGCCAGTCTGAAGAGGGACAGTATTTCGAAGTGTCCGGACGCCTTTTCGAATTCAACTATCGGCTGGCGCGCGCCACCTACGTCGTGACACTCAACCCGCTGCGCCCAATGGAAGACGGACAGGTCGCGGTTGCAAGTTTCGAGAACCCTGCCGGCGGCGCCCCCTTTGTGGTGAAGCAGCCTGTCTGGCCGAAGATGCGGCACATCACGCTGACCAGTCCGGCGCTGACATGTGTGGTGAAAGACAAACCTTATGGTGTCTCCATCCGGATCGAGGATCCGAACGGCAAGCTTTTGCAGGCATTGCAGACCACGCTCATCTCGAGCGAGGACCAGAGCGTGCTGCCGGACCGGCCTCTGGTGACCGGACCAGTCTATGAGCTGAACCCGGAATTGAAGGATCATCCGGACGGCAGGCTTCCCGGTGCGGAAAAACCGGTCTGCCCAAAAGCCTAGTCTCTAGCGCTCGCGAGAAGCCATGTAGTCAAGCAGCGCTGCGCAGGCGTCGCGGAAATGCCGGGTCAGGTGACCCACCGCCGCCTGTCTGTCTCCTTGCATGCATGCGAACAGCATGGCGCGGTGCTCGTCCTGGGACCGCTCGCGATAGTCCAGATTGGACAGCACGATGCGAACGTAGCGGTCGGAGGCGGTATGTTGCGCTTCAATCAGGTCCAGCAGGCGCCGGTTGCCGCAGTCGCGGTAGAGCGCCAGATGGAATTCCCGGTTGAGTTGTCCCCAGCGGCCGACATCGGTTTCCCGGTCAAGCTGTTCGATCACACTGGCCGCATGGCGCAGGCTGTCGGGATTCTGCCTTTGCATCGAGAGCTTTAGCGCTTCCCCTTCGAGCAGCTCACGCAGCGCGTAAAGCTCGCTGATATCGGTCGCATTCATGGCCGCGACCACGGCGCCCCGTGTCGGATGAATGGCGACAAGACCTTCGGCTTCGAGGTAGCGCAGCGCATCGCGAACCGGCATCCGGCTGACGCCGAATTCCCTGGCGAGCTCATCCTGCCGCAACGCGGCGCCTGGCGCCAAGGTGCCGGTGGCAATGGCCTCACGCAGGATTGCCGTCACGCCATCCGCGGCCGTTTGCGGCCTGACGCTCCTGCCCTCGCCAATCTTGCCCTGTCTGTCCATGCAACTGTCCCGGAAGTGTGAAGCCAGTGTCGTGCCGCAAAGCCTCTTGTTCGTCAAATCGAATCTGTATACTCGTATACGAGAATACGAATGGAGGAGAAGTTGACAAAGCGAACGACGGAAGCGGTTGTCATTGGTGGCGGCATCGCCGGCTGCACGCTGGCGTATGAATTGGCCCGGCGGGGAATTGGCGTCACGGTGATCGAGCAGGGGCCGATCGCCGCGGAGTCATCCGGACGAAACACCGGCACGCTGCTGTCGGGACCACAGCGCTGTGTGGTCGAGATGCTCGACAAGAGTGTCGAAGTCTATGGCGAGCTTGCCGACGGTGCGGTTCCGTTCGAGTTCGGCCGGATCGGCCACCTGCTGATCTCGGAAGACGATGCCAGCCTCGAGGAGGCCGGTGCCATTGCGCAGCGCTATCGTGATGCCGGTGTCGGCATGGAGAAGGTGAAGGGCGCGGAGTTGGCGAGCGACTATCCCCGGCTCGGCTTCAGGGTTGCCGGTGGCTATTTTGTCGAACGGGCGTGGACGCTTGAGCCGATGGGAGCCACCCACGCCTTTGCCCATGCGGCCCGTCTCGCCGGAGGGCGTTTCCGGACCGGCCTGCGTGTCGCGCAGATCATCTCCCGCGGCGGCAGGGTGCAAGGCGTGCTCACCGACGATGGTGTCGTTGCCGCCGATATGGTCTTCATCGCCAATGGTCTGTGGATGTCCGACATGCTGCGCCGGACGGTCGGAGACGGCCCACTGCCAGGCCTTCCGTTCACCGCGGGGCGTGGCTGGCTGATCCAGCTCGGCAAGCTGGACTTTGAACTGCCCTGGATCGTGGAGGAATTGACCTGGCCCGATCAGGACGAGTTGGGCCGCCTGTCGCTGGCAGGCCTGGCGGACGTTGCAGCCCGGAACGACGACAGGCCTGGCGTCGAGGCGATCTGTCTCAATCCGATGCGAGAGGGCGACGCACGTCTGGGCGCATCTGTTCAGCCGGCCTTCCGGGATCTGCTGCGCAACACCGATATGCCCAGCCGTATCGCCGCCCGGGCTCTCAGGATGATCCCGGGACTTGGGTCGCCTGTGGTGAAGAATGTCTATCCGGGCAACCGGCCGATGTTGTCTGATGGATTGCCCGTGGCCGGGCGTACGCCAGTCGACGGCCTTTATGTGCATGGCGGCATGGGATCCATCGGCATGCATGCGGCGCCTGCGACCGCACGCTGGCTGATCGATGCGGTGCTTTCCGCAGATGGCAATCCACAGCAATCCTGGCTCAGGCCGCAGCGCTTTGCCGGCTGGTAGCACCGCTGCTTGCGATTGACGATGTCATGGTGGACGTCGAAGTTCGCCCTGATGCAGCCGAATTGAATTGACGTTACATGCCGAGGTGGAAAGACTGCGCCCGATCCAGTCGCTGTGGCGAATCCGGACGGTTTCGCACGGGAAGGTACCATGACGCTGCACGACGTCTCGCTCGACGATAAATTCGATCTTTCCAAGGAACGTGTTTTTCTCTCGGGTGCCCAGGCCGTCGTGCGCATGCTCCTGATGCAGCGCGAACGGGACCGGTTGGCCGGCCTCAACACGGCAGGTTTCGTCTCCGGCTACCGCGGCTCTCCGCTCGGCGGGCTGGACCTGCAGCTCTGGCGGGCAAAAAATCAGCTTTCGCATGCCGACATCGTTTTCCAGTCGGGCCTCAACGAGGAGCTTGCGGCCACGGCATGCTGGGGATCGCAGCAGGCCGAACTGCTTGGCGAAGGCAAATATGACGGGGTCTTTTCGGTCTGGTACGGCAAAGGCCCGGGGGTCGACCGTTCCGGTGACGTCTTCCGCCATGCCAATCTGGCGGGTTCGTCCAGGCACGGCGGCGTTCTTGCCTTGATGGGCGACGACCACAACGCCGAATCGTCGACCAATGCGCATGCCACGGAGTTTGCCTTCGTCGATGCCATGATCCCGGTCCTCAATCCGGCAGGCGTGCAGGAACTGATCGACTACGGCCTGCTCGGCTTTGCCATGTCACGCTTCTCCGGGACCTGGACGGCGATCAAGTGCGTTAAGGACAACATCGAATCGACGGCATCGGTCGATGCGTCGCCGGCGCGCCTGAACATCGTCCTGCCCGAATTCGATATGCCGCCCGGTGGTCTCAACATCCGCAACGAGCTTGACCAGCTTGGACAGGAGGCGCGGCTGCATGAAGGCAAACGCGGCGCCATGGCCGCCTTCATCCGCGAGAACGGACTGAACCGCATCATCTATTCCGGCGGGCGAAAGGCGAAACTGGGCATCGTCACCGTCGGCAAGAGCTATCTCGATGTGCGCCAGGCGCTGGACGACATCGGCATCGACGAGGCCGTGGCGAACCGCATCGGCATTCGCCTGTTCAAGGTAGGCTGTCCGTGGCCGCTCGATTTGGAGCACGTCGCCGAGTTTGCGCGCGGGCTGGAAACGGTTGTCGTCGTCGAGGAAAAGCGCTCGCTGATCGAAGTCCAACTGCGCGAGAACCTCTATGGTACCGCCAACCAGCCGGTCATCGTTGGCAAGAAGGATGAGCGCGGCGACTGGCTGTTTCCGGCCAAGGGGGCGCTCGACCCGAATGAAATCGCCATCGCGCTGGGCGAGCGCATCATCCGGACCATCGGCCCATCCGAAGAAATCACCCAGCGCGTCTCAAAACTGAAGCAGTTCCAGGCGATGCTGGCCGATACCAAGGATATCGGTTCACGCACCCCGTTCTTCTGTTCTGGCTGTCCGCACAATTCATCGACCAAAGTTCCGGAGGGGTCGATCGCGGCTGCCGGGATCGGCTGCCATTTCATGGCCTTGTGGATGGACCGCTCCACGATCGGCTTCACCGCGATGGGCGGGGAGGGCGCGCAGTGGGTCGGCCAGGCGCCGTTCTCCAAACGGGAGCACATCTTCCAGAATCTCGGCGACGGCACCTACAATCATTCGGGAACGCTGGCGCTGCGTTTCGCTTTGTCCGCCGGCACCAACATCACCTACAAGATCCTCTACAACGACGCGGTGGCGATGACCGGCGGTCAGCCGCACGAAGGTGGGCTGACCGTTGACATGATCGCGCGCCAGGTCCGCGCCGAAGGTGTCGACCGGATTGCCGTCGTCACCGACGAACCCGGCAAGTATGCCGGCCACGCAGAGTTTCCTGTGGGGGTGACGATCGATCACCGGGACGACCTCGATCGCATCCAGCGCGAGCTGCGATCGGTGAAGGGAGTATCGGTCCTGCTCTACGATCAGACCTGCGCTGCCGAGAAGCGGCGCCGCCGCAAGCGCGGCACATTTCCGGACCCGGACAAACGCGTCTTCATCAATGAACTCGTCTGCGAGGGCTGTGGCGATTGCGGGGTGCAGTCCAACTGCGTTTCGATCCAGCCTGTCGAGACTGAATTCGGCCGCAAGCGCAAGATCGATCAGTCGTCGTGCAACAAGGACTTTTCCTGCGTGAACGGCTTCTGCCCGTCCTTTGTCACCGTGCATGGCGCAAAGATCCGCAAGGCGGTTGGCGTTGCCGGCAAGGCGGATCCTCTCGACGGCGTGCCTCTGCCGCCGAATTTCGAACTGGGCAAGGATGGCTGGGCGGCCATTATCGATGGCGTCGGCGGAACAGGCGTCGTCACCGTCGGTGCGATTCTCGGCATGGCGGCACATCTGGAGGGCAAGGGCTGCGGTATGATCGACATGGCCGGACTTGCCCAGAAGGGTGGTTCGGTCTTCACGCATGTGCGGGTCGCCCGTACGCCGGAGGACATCCACGCCATCCGCGTTTCGGCCGGCAAGGCGGATCTCATCCTGGGGTGCGATCTGGTCGTCTCCGGCGCCAAGAAGGTGCTGGCTTCTGCGCGCGAGGGGCATACGATCTTCGTTGCCAATACCGCCGAGATCATGCCGGGCGAATTTGCGCGCGCGGCCGATTTCTCACTTCCGACCGAGCGGCTGAAAAAGGCGATCCGCCAGGCCGCCGGCGAAGACAGGGCGCATTTCTTCGACGCGACCCGGACGGCGACGGCGCTGTTCGGCAATTCGCTCGGCGCCAACATGTTCATGCTCGGTTTTGCCTTTCAGTACGGCGGATTGCCGCTGTCGGCCGAGGCGGTCGAAAAGGCGATCGAACTGAACGGCGAGGCGGTAGCCATGAACGTGGCGGCCTTCCGCTGGGGCCGGCGCGCGGCGCACGATCCCGAATTCGTGCGCGGCCAGGTCGAGCGGCAGGGCCGGGCCATTCAACCGGCTGCTGAAACGCTGGATGAGATCATTGCGCGGCGCGCGGCCTTCCTCGCGACCTATCAGAACGCCGCCTACGGCAAACGTTACTCGGATCGTATCGCCGTATTCCGGGCGCATGAGAACAAGTTGGTTCCAGGTTCGACCGTGGTGACGGAAGCGGCTGCGCGCAACCTCTTCAAGGTGATGGCTATCAAGGACGAATACGAGGTCGCACGGCTCTACACGGACGGATCCTTCATGCGCTCGCTGTCCCAGCAGTTCGAGAGCCATGATGGGTTGGAGTTTCATCTCGCGCCGCCGATCCTTGGTCGCCGCGATGCCGACGGCAAGCCGAGGAAGTCCAGCTTCGGTCCCTGGATGATGAAGGGATTTGGTCTCCTGGCGGCCCTCAGAGGCCTGAGAGGCACAGCTTTGGACGTCTTCGGCTATACCGCCGAGCGCCGTCGCGAGCGCCAGCTGCTGAAGCAGTTCGAAGATGATCTCGACCTGATTTCGCGTTCGCTCACACCCGGCAGGATCGAGGCAGCTACGGCACTTGCTTCGGTGCCGCAGCTGGTGCGCGGCTACGGCCACGTCAAACATGCCGCAATGGAGAAGGCAAAGGGTGAACGGGCAAGGCTGATCGAGCGACTGACGGGCGCAGAAGAAGTCCGGTTGCAAGCCGCCGAATGAGATGGCACGATCGCGCAAGAACCCGCGATCGGGTCAGGAATGGAAGAACGGCATTTGCATGCCGGTCAGGACGTAGCTAATTTTAGCTATTCTAAGCCTTTCTTAAGCCGGTTGTGGGATGAGATTGGCTGGTGCGGCGCCCAGGCCATGAATGTAGATCGACCCGACGACATCTCTGAAGACGTCTATGTTGGCTTTGTTCGTTCGCTTTTTCACGACGCAAGCCTGCTGATCGTTGGCGCCTTCACGCAAGGCGCGGTTGCTCTCCTGGTCTATCTGAAGACCGGCGCCCCGATCTACATCGCGCTTGCCTTCCTGATGACCGGGGTCAGCCTTGGCCGCTACATGGCCATCAACAGGGTCGATCCGAGCAGGATCGAGACTTACCGTTCCGCGCTTGCATGGGAACGCTATTATCTGATCGCGGGCACGGCGCACGGGCTTGCCATCGGGTTGTTCGCGTTTGTCAGCGTCCATGTCGTGCCGGATATGTTCGGCGAGATCGCAGCCATCTCGATGGTGTTGGCCACCACCGTTACCATCGCCGGTCGAAACTTTGGTTCGATCAAGATGGTGGCGATCCTGACCCTTTCTATCGTGGCGCCGATCGCGATCGGCCTGATCATGAAAGGGGACTTCTACAACATTGTCCTCGGCCTCTTCATCGTGCCGTTCATGTTCGCCATCAGCAAGCTGGCGCGCGCGATGCGCGCCATCCTGTTCACCGCGATAACCGAGGAGAAAAAGGCGACCCGCCTGTTCCAGCGGTTTGGTCGCGCGCTCAATACGATGTCGCATGGCCTGGTCATGCTCGACGCGGCTGGAAAAGTGGTGGTCGCCAATGCCGAAGCGGCGCATCTCATGTCGCTCAAATCTCCGGATCAGCTTCTTGGCCGGTCGATCCATTCCCTGCTGATGAGGGGCGTGGCGGGCGGTCTGCTTGCCGCCAAGGATTGCCGCTATGTCGAAGCGCAGCTCACCCGTGCCTTGCGGGAGGGGCGCGACCGAAAAGTACTGGTCTCGCTGACCAACGGCCAGCACTATGAATTTTCGGCGCGCGAAGGCTCGCAGGAGCTTGGGGTCATCACCTTCGAAGACGTCACCCAGCGTGTCGCCGCTGAGGAACGCATCCGTTTCATGGCGAGATACGACAGCCTGACGGGGCTGATGAACCGTGCCTACTTCCACGAGCTTGTCAGCGAGGCGATGTCGGGAGGCGATCGCAGCCGCCAATGCGGGCTGGTGGTGATCGATCTCGACGACTTCAAGAGCATCAACGACACGCTCGGCCATCCGGTTGGCGATGGCTTGATCTATGCCGCCGCCGAGCGGCTTTCGGTGTTCTCCGCGCCGGGTACTACCATCAGCCGCTTCGGCGGTGACGAGTTCATGCTGTATTTCGACCGGGTCGAGGACGAGAGCCATCTGTCCGGGCTGCTCGAACGTATTTTCGCGGGACTGCAGGGCGAGGTCGACGTGGCTGGACATGCGCTGCGCATCCAGGCCAGCGCGGGCGCCGTTCTGTCGCGCGTCGACAGCACCACCGTCGATGAGATGATCGTCAAATCCGACCTTGCGCTCTACAAGGCGAAGGAACTCGGCAAAAACGGCTGGCGGCTGTTCGAAGCCTCGATGGATGCGGCATTCCGCAACCGGCAGCTGATGAAGGCGGATCTGCGCTCGGCGGTCGAGGCCGACGGGCTGCGCATCGTCTATCAGCCGATTGTCGCCATGGAGACCATGCGCATCGTGAGCTGCGAGGCCCTTTGCCGTTGGGACCATCCGGACCTTGGTCCGATTTCGCCGGCCATCTTCATTCCTCTGGCGGAAGAGATGGGCATCATTTCACAGATCAGCGAGCTGGTGCTGCGGGCAGCCTGTGCCGAATGCGCGAAATGGCCGAATCAGATTTCGGTGTCGGTCAATCTCTCGGCCAAGGACTTCCGCGACAGCGATGTCGTTGAGAAGGTGAAGGTCGCGCTCGAAGCCGCCAAGCTGGCGCCGAATCGTCTTGAGATCGAGGTCACCGAAACCGCGCTTCTCGACGACAAGGCACAGACACGCGAATTGATCCAGGAGATCAAAAAGCTCGGCGTGCGTATTGCCCTCGACGATTTCGGCACCGGTTATTCGAGCCTGAGCTATCTGCACAAGCTGCCGCTCGACAAGGTCAAGATCGACCGATCGTTCCTGATCGACGTGGTTCAGAGCCCGCGTTCACTGGAACTGCTCAAGGGCATTGTCAGTCTTTCGCGGTCGCTCGGATTGAGCGTGACCATCGAAGGCGTCGAGACCTTCGAGCAGCTCAAGATCCTGTCGCAGCAGATCGAGCCAGATCTCGTGCAGGGCTTCCTGTTCGGGTCCGCATTGAGTGCGTCGGGCATCGAGACGATGTCGAGCACGATCTGGCCCTTTGTCGACGATATCGCTCCGCCGCCCAGGCGGGCGAATGTGGATCCAGTTCGTTTGAACGCCCGCCCGAAGGTCGGCGCAAACTGAGGTTTTGCCGGATGGCAGCAACACCCGTGGAAGACGAAACGGGGCGTTAAGGTTAACAAAAGGTAAAGCTAATTCAGCGCATTTTGAACTTTACATGCTGGCGCTGTTGCATAGGCTCCCGACCGCGGTGGTGTACGGGGAATTGTTATGAATACGCAAGACGAACCGGGCGGCGGTGCCGGGGGGTCGAAGACTGTTGCCTTTAGCGGCGCGACTTTAAGCGAGAAGGTGTTCGAACTCCTCAACAGGTCCGAATACCGCCGCTGCGACAAGGGTGAAGACCTCGAGGACATCTATCGTCTTCGATACAAAGCGTTCCGATCCAGTGACATGGTTTCGGACAACATCAGCCACACGATCAGTGATGAGCTCGACGAGGTGCCCAACGTCTATCGCTTCGGCATCTACGTCGAGCAGCGCCTCGTCAGCACGATGCGTATTCATCATGTCACGCTCGAGACCCCGCTGTCTCCTTCGACCAAGGCATTTGGCGACATCATCTACCCCATGCTCGAGGCTGGCGACACATTCGTCTGCATGAGCCGCTTCGCCTCGGATCCGGATTGGACCCGCGTCTATCCACAGCTCGCCTATGTGACATTGCGCCTGGCGGGGATGGCCTGCTTCTATTTCGAGGCTCCCTATGGACTTTCGACCGTGCGCGAGGATCACGCGGGATTCTACAGGCGGGTCTATTATTCGGAGCAGATCAGCGAACTGCGCACATATCCTGGCATTCAACGGCGCGTGGTGTTGTTCCGTACCGATGCCTACGCCAACCGGGAGCGCTATTATGCGCGGTTCCCGTTCTTCCGGTCGACAGCCGCTGAACGGCGCATGCTTTTCGCGCCGCCCGAGCCCGGCGAACTCGCGCCGCTGACAATCCTGCCGACGGCCAAGTATTTCCGCGACGCCGCCTGAGCTAAATTTGTCGTCCGCCTCACCGCCGACACGAAGACACCAGATCCTGAATGCTGCGACAGATGGGAGACCGACCGTGACCATTTCTGCCATAACGTTGACGCCGCTGATCTCGCTGATTGCCGGCGTGCTCATCCTGATCATGCCAAGGCTGTTGAACTATATCATCGCCCTCTATCTGATCGTCGCTGGACTGCTTGGCCTGTTTCCGAATCTGGCTGGCTGAGCTGCCCGCCAGATCGCCAGCACAGCGCATGACGGCTGCCGTCGATGACCGCCGGCTTTCAACATTATCTTGACGCTGTTCTCGCCCATCATGCGGCAACAGTGCCATTGCCCTCGGCGGCGCTTTTCGCTATGTGCCCTTGAGACGTTTCCGGAGGGGAATACTGATGGCTGATCACGCGCCGACTGGTCCTGTCGAACTGGGTGCCCAGATGGACTATGCAGAGCATGAGCGAACTTACGCTGGCTTCGTCGCGCTCGCCAAATACGGCTCGCTTTTCTGCGTCGCGCTGCTCATCGCCATGGCCTTCGGTTTCTTTGCCGGCGGGTTCTTCTCGGGAACGATCCTGTTCGTGATCCTCCTGGCGGTTGGCGGCTTCATTCTCCGATAAGATCTTCCCATTTCGCATGGGACGGCACCGGCCGTTCGGCCGGTGTTCGTAAAAGAACAGAGTTCCAGCCGAAAGGATCATGCGGTGGGACAAGTCGTATTCATACCTCGCGAGATTGATGCGAACGAGGGGCGCGTTGCTGCGTCGCCCGATACGGTGAAACGTATAACTGCCCTTGGCTTCGATGTTGTCGTCGAGGCCGGAGCGGGCATCGCCTCGCGCATTCCAGATGCCGAGTTTGCCAAGGCAGGAGCCACGATCGGCAAGGCAGCGGACGTCGCCAAGGCCGATGTCGTGCTCAAAGTTCGCCGTCCGACCGAAGCCGAGCTGAAAAACTACAAAAAGAGTGCAGCCGTTCTCGCCATCATGGATCCCTATGGCAACGATGCCGGGGTTCACGCGCTCGCCAAGGCTGGCGTGACCGCCTTCGCCATGGAGTTCATGCCGCGTATTACCCGTGCGCAGGTCATGGACGTGCTGTCGTCGCAGGCAAACCTGGCCGGATACCAGGCCGTGATCGATGCGGCCGCCGAGTATGATCGCGCCCTGCCGATGATGATGACGGCCGCCGGCACGGTGCCGGCCGCCAAGGTCTTCATCATGGGCGTGGGTGTCGCAGGACTGCAGGCAATCGCGACAGCACGCCGCCTTGGTGCGGTGGTCACCGCCACCGACGTGCGTCCCGCTGTCAAGGAACAGGTTCAGTCGCTGGGCGCCAAGTTCATCGCGGTCGAGGATGACGAGTTCAAGCAGGCCGAGACGGCCGGCGGTTACGCCAAGGAAATGTCCAAGGAATATCAGGCGAAGCAGGCTGCGCTGACCGCCGAGCATATCGCCAAGCAGGACATTGTCATCACGACGGCATTGATCCCGGGGCGTCCTGCCCCGCGGCTGGTCTCCGCCGAGATGGTTGCTTCGATGCGTCCGGGCTCGGTTCTGATCGATCTCGCAGTGGAGCGAGGCGGCAACGTTGCCGGCGCCGAAGCAGGCAAGACCGTCACCACCGAAAACGGCGTCAAGATCGTCGGCCACCTCAATGTGCCGGGTCGCGTCGCCGCTTCCGCATCCCTGCTTTATGCCAAGAACCTGTTCGCGTTCCTGGAGACGCTGGTCAGCAAGGATACCAAGGCGCTGGCCATCAACCGCGACGACGAACTGGTGAAGGCGACGCTGCTGACGGATGGCGGCAAGGTCGTCCATCCCAATTTCGCAGACAAGCCGGCAACGATGATTGCTTCAGCTGAACCGGCGGCCAAATCCGCCAAACCGACGGCTGCCAAGAAAACCGCCGCAGCCAAGAAGCCCACTGCGACCAAGTCGAAGGGGACTGCCTGATGGAAGCCTTGCAGAAAGCACTCGACCAACTCGACCAGGCGAGCGCGGCCGTCCGCCTCGCGCTGCAGGACGCGGCCAATCAGCCTGGCGTTGCTGATGCAGCAGGGGGGGCCGCGCATGCGCTCTCTGGCGGCGCGATCGACCCGTTCGTGTTCCGCTTCGCCATTTTCGTGCTGGCGATCTTCGTCGGTTATTACGTGGTCTGGTCGGTAACGCCGGCCTTGCACACGCCGCTGATGGCCGTCACCAACGCCATTTCGTCGGTGATCGTCGTCGGTGCGTTGCTGGCCGTGGGCGTTTCCGCAGCCGGGGCAGCGACCGGCTTCGGCTTCATTGCGCTGGTTCTGGTTTCGGTCAATATCTTCGGCGGCTTCCTTGTCACCCAGCGCATGCTGGCGATGTACAAGAAGAAGGATAGCGCGGGCCGGTGATGAAGCTCGTCAAGCTTTTCCTCGCCGCAGCATTTATGTCGGTCCTGGCCAGCCATACACTGGCCCGTCCGGCGACGGAGGCCGAGAGCAAGGCGCTGATTCAGGCTGTGACGGATTTCGATGCTGCCATGCGCGGCAACGATTATGCGACGGTCGTCAAGACCATCCCTCCGCGTGTGCTCGAGCATATGGCCAAGACCTCCGGCATGACCGTCGATGCGCTGCGCGGCATTGTCATCGAACAGATGCAGGCGGCGCTGGCCACCGTGAAAATCGAATCCTTCGCCATGGATGTGTCGAAGGTGGAATACAAGGAATTGCCGAACGGCGAGCCCTATGCGCTGATCCCGACCGAAGTCGTGATGGACGCGGGTGGCGCCGACAAGATCCTGGCGAAGTCCCAGACACTGGCGCTGCTCGACGGTGGTGCCTGGTACCTGCTGCGTGTCAATGAAGACCAGCAGGTGACGGTCATGCGCCAGGTTTACCCTGAATTCGCCGAGGTGGAATTTCCAGCCGGCTCGATGGAGGCGTTGAAGAAGCCATGATGTCCGTCAATCTCGCCTCATTCCTGTATCTCGTCTCGGGCATCCTTTTCATCCTGGCGTTGCGAGGCCTGTCGCATCCGACCACCAGCCGGCAGGGCAATTTCTACGGCATGATCGGCATGGCGATCGCCATCGTCACCACGCTGTTGCTGGCCAAGCCTTCCTTTGGCGGCTTTGCGTTGATCGTGGTCGGACTGGCCATTGGCGGTGGTGTCGGCGCCTATACGGCCCGCCGCATCGCCATGACCTCGATGCCGCAACTGGTGGCGGCCTTCCACTCGCTGGTCGGTATGGCCGCGGTGATGGTGGCGGCAGCGGCCATGTATGCGCCGGCATCCTTCGGCATCGGCGAAGTGGGCGCCATCCACGGCCAGGCGCTGGTGGAAATGAGCCTGGGCGTGGCGATCGGCGCCATCACCTTCACCGGTTCGGTGATCGCTTTCCTGAAGCTGGATGGGCGCATGTCCGGCAAGCCGATCATGCTGCCGGCACGCCATCTCATCAACATCGTGCTTGGCGCAGCCCTCGTCATCCTGATCATCCTGCTCGTCATTACCCAGAGCTACGCCGTGTTCTGGCTGATCGTCCTCGCATCGTTGGCATTGGGTGTTCTGCTCATCGTCCCGATCGGCGGCGCCGACATGCCGGTCGTGGTGTCGATGCTCAATTCCTATTCGGGCTGGGCTGCCGCCGCGTTGGGTTTCACTCTCGGCAATCTCGCGCTGATCATCACCGGCGCTCTGGTCGGTTCGTCGGGTGCGATCCTGTCCTACATCATGTGCAAGGGCATGAACCGCTCCTTCATCTCCGTCATCCTTGGTGGGTTCGGCGGCGAGACTGCTGCAGCGGCGGATGACGGCATCCAGCGCACCGTGAAGACCGGTGCTGCCGACGATGCTGCCTATCTCATGATGAACGCACAGAAGGTCATCATCGTGCCGGGCTACGGCATGGCGGTTGCCCAGGCCCAGCATGCGCTGCGCGAAATGGCCGACAAGCTGAAGGCCAATGGCGTCGAGGTGAAATACGCCATCCATCCGGTCGCCGGTCGCATGCCCGGCCACATGAACGTGCTGCTGGCGGAAGCCAACGTGCCTTATGACGAAGTGTTCGAACTGGAGGACATCAACTCCGAATTCGCGCAGGCCGACGTTGCTTATGTCATCGGTGCCAACGACGTCACCAACCCGTCGGCGCGCGACGACAAGTCCTCGCCGATCTACGGCATGCCGATCCTCGACGTCGACAAGGCGCGTACCTGCCTGTTCGTCAAGCGCTCGCTGGGCTCGGGCTATGCCGGCATCGACAACACGCTGTTCTACAAGGACGGCACGATGATGCTGCTCGGCGACGCCAAGAAGATGACCGAGGAAATCGTCAAGGCGATGGATCACTGATCCATTGCCCAGGCCCCGAAAATCCGGGTGCCGGCTGAGATCTTTAAAAGAAAAGCCCGGCTCGCGCCGGGCTTTTCTTTTTTGTTTGTCGGACCGCTGCGCTGCTATTCGGCTGGCATCTTGCAGTCGGCGGCGTAGCTGTCGCTGTGCGCGGTCAGCACCTTGCTGTCGGTCTTCAGCACCATCTTGCCGTCGGCCCCTTTTTCGGCCTTGAGCGAATACCAGTCCTGGACCGGATGCTGATTGGGTCCGAACTTGAAGGCGCCGCGTACAGAGGGAATTTCCGCGCTGAGCAGGCCCTTGCGCAGTGCCGCGACGTCGCTGGCTCCGGCAGGATCCTTCTCGAGGCCGGCACCGATCAGCAAAGCGGCGTCATAGCCTTGCGCCGCATAGTAGGTGATCGGGCGATCGCCATACTTCGCACGCCATGCGGCGACGAAAGCCTTGTTGACGGCATTGTCGAAGTCGTCATTCCAATGGCTGGTTACCTTGACGCCGGAGGCGGCGTCACCGACGGCCTGGACGATGACCTGGTCGAGCGAGGCCGGGTGCACCACCATCGGGATTTCCTTGAGCAGGCCGGATTGCTGGTACTGGCGCATGAAAGCGATGCCGAGCCCGCCTGGCTCGAATTCGTAAACGACGTCGGGTTTCGCGGCGCGGATCTGCGCCATCTCGCTGGCGAAATCGGTCTGGTCAAGGCTGGTGTAGGTCTCCCCCACCACCTCGCCTTTGTAAAAGCGCTTGAAGGCGCCCATGGTCTCCTTGCCGGCCTGGTAGTTCGGCGCGATCAGGAATGCCTTCTTGTAACCCAGCGACTGTGCGAGCGCGCCGGCGCTTTCGCCCTGGCTGTCGTCCTGCCAGGAGCTGACGAAATAATTGGGATGGCAATCCTTTCCGGCGAACGTGGCCGACGCCGTGTTGGCGCTGACATAAAGCGCGTCATTGTCGAGGATCTCGGGGACAGCGGCAAAGGCGACGTTGGCGAAGACCATGCCGGTGAAAACCTTGATGCCCTGTTCGGAAAGCATCTTGTCGGCGATCTGGCGGGCGTTGCCAGGTTTCAGGCTGTCGTCTTCCACCACCAGTTCTACCGGCGCGCCGCCGAGCTTGCCCTTGTTCTGGTCGACCGCGAGCTGGAAGCCGTCGCGAATGTCCTGGCCCAGATAGCCCGCCGGGCCGGATAGCGTGGTGATCATGCCTATCTTGAGCGGATCGGCGGCATGAGCCGTACCCGCCAGCAGCGCCAAGGTGGCAGCCGCCAGTATTCCCTTGCAAGTCATGGAGTCCCTCCCGTTCGTGTCTTCAAATGCAGGGAGGGCGTCCGCGATCCCGGGTCGCGGTTTTGTTCCTTGTCCCTGCATGCAATCGCCCCGCCGTTGCCGGCAGGTCGTCCACACGGCCAAGCTTGGGCCAATCAGTCTTGCGGTAAATGGAAAACTCATCTCCCAGCTATGAAGGCAGGGAATAGCAATGGTTTCGATAACCGAGGATCAGGCCGTCAGATCCAGGGCCGTTCTCCTCAGCGTTTGTGCCAGCAATTCGGCTGCCGGAGAGAGCCTGGCGTTGGTGCGCGTGGTGATCCCGATCGGTATGGCTGTCGCGCGCAGCGTGACGGGCAGTATGGTGATCGCGCCCGCGGCGGCCTCCCTGCGCGCGACCTGGGCCGGGAAGACGCCAAGATAGTCGGCGTCGACGAGCAGGGCGCGGTTGGTGAGCAGGGAGACGGAGTTCGACCGCGTGCACCGGCGGTTCCAGGCCTTCCTCACGAAAAGCAATGTCAATCTGTCGCCTCAGGCTGGTTTCCTGTGGCGGCAGGATCCACTCCCAGCCGATGAGGTCGGCAAGACCCAGGTCATGCCGCTCGGCGAGCGGATGACCGCGGCGCGCGACGACGCAGGCGATGTCGTCCATCAGCACTTCCTGTACGACATTGAGCCTGTCCCGGAGTTCCGAGAGCCGCCCGACCACCATGTCCAGTTCGCCGGCGCGCAGCGCCGGGATCAGCACGTCATTGGTGCCTTCGACGATCTTCACCACCAGCTTCGGGCGATCCTTGCGCAGGCGGGCGATTGCCGTCGGCAACAGCTCGGCGGCGGCGGACAGAAGCGTGCCGATGGCGACACGGCCGCCGGTGCCGTCGCGCAAGTCGGCGAGATGCTCTTCGGCATGAGCGAGTTGGGTGATGACGAGGCGGGCATGTTCGGCAAGCGTTTCTCCGAACATGGTCGGCACCACGCCGCGGTTGTTGCGGTCGAAAAGGCGGGCCTTGGTCAGCGCTTCCACTTCCTGAAGTGCCTTGGTGACGGCCGATTGCGTCATGTTAAGCCGTTTCGCCGCGCGCACGAGGTTGCCTTCCTCGACGATGGCAACGACCATTCGCAAATGGCGGATGGTGAGGCGGCTGGTGACGAGTTTCATGAGCGCGTTGCCGGTTCGATGGTTGTTTCCATTCTGATATTCCAAAGCTTCATAGAAAATTCCACAGAATTCATTTGTGTGAATTGCCAATCGTTGGGAAGGTCTCGCCAACCGGCCGGACGGTGACGTTGCCGGTCGCGAGACATTTGGCCCGGCACGCCGTGGCTGGCCAGTCAAAGAACAGGTGCGTTCAGCACCGGTGGGAGGAAGTCAACGATGATGCAGCGTACCGGTGCCGGGCGCCGCGCCGAGATTGCGGGCGCGGGAATTGGTGGTTTAACGGCGGCAGCCGCTCTGGCACAGCGCGGCTGGTCTGTGAGCGTGCACGAGCGCGCTCCGAACCTGCGTACCTTCGGTGCCGGCATCTATATCTGGAGCAACGGGTTGCGCGTGCTCAAGGCGCTCGGCGCTTACGAGCAGGCAGTCGTTGGCGCGCATATCGGCCCGCAGTTCCATACCCGGGACCATAACGACACCACGATGGAGGAAATCCCCATAAACGGGCCGGGCGATGCGCGGCTCATCACCATCCTGCGCGAACAGCTGATCAACACGCTGGTCGATACCTGCCGCAAAGCCGGCGTCGAAATATTGACTGGCTCGGCAGCCATCGGCGCGACGCCGGAAGGTGAACTGCTGCTGGAAGGGGGCGAGCGGCGCAAGGCCGATCTCGTGGTCGGTGCCGACGGCATCAACTCCAATGTGCGGGATTCGCTCGACCTGATGATGTACCGCAAGCATCTCGGCTATGGTGCGATCCGGATGCTGATCCCGCGCGACGACAACGATGTGCCGTCCGAGGATCGCGATCGCTACATTGAATATTTCACCGGATCGCGCCGTATTCTCTATACGCCGGCCAGCGCTTCCGACCTGTATGTCGCCTTGTGCTGCGCGGCCGACGATGCCGAGGCGCTGAAGGTGCCGGCCGACCGCAAGCTATGGACGGGGTCCTTCCCGCACCTTGCCAATCTTGTCGCTCGTTTCGGCGATGCCGGCCGTTGGGATGCCTTCGAGGTGGTGAAGCTCAAGCAATGGAGCAAGGGGAGGGTCGCTATCCTTGGCGATGCCGCTCATGCGATGCCGCCATATCTTGGACAGGGCGGGGGCTGTGCGCTGATGAATGGGCTGGCACTCGCCGCCGCCGTCACCGATGCTCCCGACGTCGTGGCGGCGCTAGGGGAATGGGAGGCGCGGGAGCGTCCGCTTACCGAGCATACGCAGGACACCGCCGAGAGGCTGGGGGATATGAACCTCTGGCCGGACGACATCCGCTCGCAGGTCCTGAAGATCACCGGAAGATCCGCCGAGATCGGCGCGGTGCGCATGAGGACCGCGCGCCATATCCCGACGGCGACGGAAGCCTTCGCCTGATCGTTGTTCATCGATGGGCTTTTCACCTGTCGTCCCGCATTTCGGAGTTTCTTGCATGCAATCCATCCAGATTGGAGCCAACACGCTGTCCTACGACGAAGCAGGAGAGGGGGATGTCCTCCTGCTTTTGTCGGGCTGGTGCCAGGACCATCGTCTGTTCAAGACCCTGGCACCAGAATTTGCGCGCAGCCATCGTGTCATCAGGCTGGACTGGCGCGGTCACGGCCTGCATCGTGATCACGATGGCGATTTTGTCACCGATGACCAGGCTTCCGACGTCATCGCCTTTCTCGACCGGATGAAGATCGACAAGGTGGTGCCGGTTTCGACCTCCCATGGCGGTTGGGCGAATATGGAAGTGACCGATCGCCTGGGCAGCGCGCGCGTGCCACGCTCGGTCGTCATCGACTGGATCCAGACCACACCCAACGAATCCTTCTTTTCGATGATCGACCATATCCAGGATCGCACCAACTGGGAGAATGGCCGCGGCGATTTCTTCAACTACTGGATCGGCGATACCGAGAACCGGGACATCATCGATCACGTCAACGAAGAGATGGCCAAATACAGTTTCGAGATGTGGGCCCGCTCCGGCCGCGAGATCGCCAGGGCCTATCGCAAATGGGGCAACCCGATGCAGCGCATGGCGGCGATGGCGGAACACCGGCCGATCACGCATATCTACTCGCAGCCGTTCGAGCCCGAATATGCACAGGCGCAACTCGATTTCGCCGCCGGACATCCCTGGTACAAGCCAAACAAACTGCCCGGCCGGACTCATTTCCCGACGCTCGAGCAGCCCAAGGTGGTTGCTGAAACCATTCGGGCTTTCGTTGGCTAGGAGTTGCTTTGCATGACCGGACTGGCTGCCGAAGCCGATTGGCCGCGCGAAATTCTGGATCGCGACTACAGCGCCCGCGCTTCGGTTTCGGCCGAAGTGTTCGAGGCCGAGATGCGAAACTATCGAAGCCAGTCCGAGGCGGCGCAGAACGTCGCTTCGCATCTGGATGTCGTCTACGATGCCCGCAGCAGTCAAACCATTGATATCTACGGCGCCGGCACGGAGCCGCGGCCGGTTTTCGTGTTCATCCATGGCGGTTACTGGCGGATGCTTTCAAAGCACGATTCCGCGTTCATGGCCGCGATGCTTGCAAAACACGGCATCGCCACGGCCGTGGTGGATTACAGGCTGGCACCCGAGGTCGATCTGGCCGAGATCGTGCGCGAGGTCCGCGCTGCAGTCAGCTTCCTGTGGCGCGACGGATCGCGTTTCGGCATCGATTCCAAGCGTATCTTCGTCGGAGGCAGTTCGGCCGGCGGCCATCTGACCGGGGCGGTTCTGTCCGGCGGATGGCACGGGGCTTTCGACGTGCCGGAGGATGTCATCAAGGGGGCCATGCCGATCAGCGGCCTGTTCCATCTGGCGCCCATTTCAAGATCGTTCGTACAGGACTGGATCAGGCTCGACGATCAATCGGTCATGCAGTTGAGCCCTGCTGAAAACCTGCCGCATGCCGGCTGCCCCATCGTGACGGCCTATGCGGCAGGCGAGCCTGACGGGTTCAAGCGGCAGTCGGCGGAATATCACCGGTTATGGCGGGAAGAGGGTTTTCCTTCCACAATAATGGAAATCGACAACCGCAATCATTTTGACGTCGTTCTTGATCTGGCGGATGACCAAACAGCGCTCTCCAAAGCCTTGCTGCGCCTGATCAATGGCGACCTGTAGTTCCGTCAACCGTTCTCGCGCGGGATCAGGCGCTGCGCATAGCGCCTGACGACCGCGACGAATGCCTGTGTGGCCGGCGAGACGGAACGTCCCGTAGCGTGGATCATCGCCACCTCGCGCGCGATGTTCGGCTCGACCAGCGGCTTGCCCACCACCTTGCGATGACGCGCCGCCGCCAAGGCATAGGCGGGAAGCACGGCCACCCCCAATCCCGCCTCGACGAGCGCCAGGGCGGTTGTCACCTGGCTGACCTCGAAAGCCGGTTTCAGCGGTATCTCGCTTGTTTCGAAACCGATTTCGACCAGCAGGCGAATACCACTGTCACGCGTCAGCGTGATCAGCGGCTGATCCGCCAGATCGCGCCATCTGGCGGTGGCTGCATTCGCAAACATGGAGCGGTCATCACAAAACAGCATCAGGCTGTCGCGCACCAGGGCGACCCGCTCGATACCGTCTTCGGCGGGAGAGAAGGTTCCGAGCCCGCAATCGGCCTTGCCGCTGCGCACGGCCTCGACAATCTGCTCGGTGCCGACGTCGGCGAGCTGCACGGCGATACAGGATAACTCTGCTGGAACTCGGCGATCGCCTGCGGCAGCACGACGGAAGCCAGCAAGGGTGGTGCCGCGATGCGCAGGCGGCCACGCCTGCGCTCTGCCAGCATGTGAACGCCCTCCACGGCATGTTCCAGTTCTTCCATCACCTTCGTCGTGGAGTTCTGGAACTCCCGACCGGCATCGGTCAGCTCGACGCGGCGGGTGGTGCGGTCGAACAGCCGCACCGACAGTTCGTCCTCGAGGTCGCGGATCGCCTGCGAGAGCGCCGGCTGTGCCGTGCCAAGGCGTTTCGAGGCGCGCGAGAAATTGCCGAGTTCGGCGACCGCCAGGAACTGCTGGATCTGCTTGATGGTGATCTTCACGCGTGGAGGTTCCGATCTCCGGATGTCTGCAGCTTTCGAAGGAAGTCAATTCATATAAGAATCCATATTAATTTATCGGATAAATCCGTCTTGTCGATATATTGAAATCCATCGATCTTGGCGGGCGGAGGTTGCCGGTCCGAGCTGCGCGACGGCTTCCCATAATTCATGCCAGTACGGAGCTGAGACGCCTCTATGTCGAACTACCCCGATCTTCAGCTCTATATCGGAGGCGCATGGCGCAAGACGGCGGATACGCTGCCGGTCATCAATCCTGCCGATGAAACCGTGATCGGCGCGGTGCCGGTGGCGTCGACAAGCGACCTCGACGCGGCACTCGAGGCGGCCGAGCGCGGCTTTGCTGTCTGGCGCAAAACATCGCCCGCGCGCCGCGCCGAGATCATCCGCAAGACCGCCTCGCTGCTGCGCGAGCGCATCGATGAAATCGCCCTCGACATCACCCGCGAGCACGGCAAGCCGTTCCAGCAGGCGCGCCTCGAAGTCATCCGCGGCGCGGAGTTCTTCGAGTGGGATGCCGGCGAAGCGCAGCGCACCTATGGACGGGTCATCCCCAGCGAGCCAGGCATCCGCTACGTCGTGCATCACCAGCCGATCGGCACGGTGGCTGCCTTCTCGCCCTGGAATTTTCCGCTCAGCCAGCCGGCCCGCAAGATCGCCGGCGCGCTCGCCGCCGGCTGCTCCATCATCATCAAGGCTTCGGAAGAGACACCGGCAGGTTGCCTGCACATCGCCCGCGCTTTCCACGACGCCGGTCTTCCGGCCGGCGTGCTCAACCTCGTCTTCGGCGTTCCAGCGCAGATCTCCGAATACCTCATTCCGCACGAGCAGGTGCGTCTGATTGCTTTCACCGGCTCAACCGCCGTCGGAAAGCGGCTGACCGGCCTTGCCGCGCAATATGTGAAGCCCGCTCTGATGGAACTCGGCGGCCATGCCCCGGTCATCGTCTGTGACGACGCTGATCCGGTGAAAGCAGGTATTGCCTCTGCCATCCGCAAGGTGCGCAATGCCGGCCAGGTCTGCACGTCGCCAACGCGCTTCTTCGTTCATGAGAAACTCTACAGGCCGTTCACCGACGCGTTCGTCGAGCGTGCTCGCCAGGTGAAGACCGGCAATGGTCTCGACGAGGGGACGGAAATGGGCCCCGTGGCGAACCACCGCCGGGTCGAAGCCCTGGAGGCGCTGGTGGCCGATGCGGTGTCGAAAGGCGCGAAGCTGCTGACTGGCGGGGAGCGTCCGGCCAATCGCGGCTACTTCTATCCGCCGACCGTCCTTGCGGACGTACCGGCCAATGCCCGGGTGATGCGCGAGGAACCATTCGGACCGCTCGCGGTGATCAATCCGGTGCCGTCGCTGGAAAACGCGATCGAGCAGGCGAATGGCGTGCCCTTTGGACTTGCCGCCTACGCTTTCACCAACTCGGCTGCCAATGTCGACCAGATCACCGATGATCTGGAAGCCGGCAACGTCTCCATCAACACGCTCGAGGCCTCGGTCGCCGAAACGCCGTTCGGCGGCGTCAAGGAGAGCGGTTTCGGGCGCGAGGGCGGGGCGGAAGGCATCATGCATTACATGGTGGTGAAAACTGTCTCGCACCGCATGGCGGTCTAAGGGATCAACGAGCCGATGAAATACGACAAGAAGACCGCCAAGGCCCATTCACGGGCGACGATGAAAGGCATCTGGGCCGCGGCGCTGATGCCGTTCAAGGATGACCTGTCGATCGACGAAAGCGGTTTTCGCCGCAATGTCGATCACTGGATCGACGACCTGAAGATCGATGGCTTCTTCATCGCCGGCAAGCAGGGCGAATTCTTCTCGATGTCACTGGAGGAGCGCAAGCGCAGCTTCGAACTGGCGGTCGATGCCTGTGCCGGCCGCGCCCAGACCATCATGTCCTGTTCGGACCAGAACATGGATGTGGTGATCGAACTGGCGAAACACGCGCAGAAAGTTGGCGCCGACTACATCGTCGTGCATGCGCCGGTGCTGCATTTCTTCAAGGCGCAGGACGAAACGCTGCTCAACTACTACCGTACCATCGCCGACAAGGTGGATATCGGCATCGCGCTGTGGAGTCATCCCGACAGCGGCTATCTGATGAGCCCGCAGCTGTGCAGCCAGCTGGCCGACATCGAGAACGTCGTCGCCATCAAGTACAGCGTGCCCCGCCCGATGTACAAGGATCTGACCCGCCTTGCAGGCGACAGGATACTGGTCAGCACCGCTTCCGAGGAAGAGTGGCTGGACAACATCGTCGAACTCGGCTGGCAGCTCTATCTCTGCTCCTCACCGCCCTATCTCATCCAGACCAAACACGACACGCGGATGCGTCAGTACACCGACCTTGCCTTCGGCGGCGAGATCGAGAAGGCGCGTGCGGTGCGTGACAGCCTGGATCCGGTCCGCGCTGCGCTCAAGAACACGCGGCCGGCGGAGAAGCCGCATTCGCATCAGAAATACTGGCAGGACCTGCTCGGGCAGACCGGCGGGCGGGTTCGGCCGCCGCTGCTCGAACTCACCGAGGAAGAGAAACGCGCAACCCGCGCCGCTTTCGAAGCATGCGGTTTGAAGACCACCAACTGACTGGACACTACTGGGAGGAAACCATGACCAGACGCCTGTCTGCTTTCAACTTCTCGAAATGGATCGACGAGCACGCCCATCTTCTCAAGCCTCCGGTCGGCAACCAGCAGATATGGGAGGATGCCGACCTGATGGTGACGGTCGTCGGCGGCCCGAACAAGCGCACCGACTATCATGACGACCCGGTCGAAGAATTCTTCTACCAGCTCAAGGGCGACATGATGCTCAAGGTCGTCGACAACGGCAATTTCTACGACGTGCCGATCCGCGAAGGCGAAATCTTCCTGCTGCCGCCGCATGTGCGCCACTCGCCGCAGCGTCCCCAGGAAGGATCGATCGGTCTCGTCGTCGAGCCGAAGCGCAATGACGGCCTTCTCGATGCCTTTGAATGGTACTGCTTCGAGTGCAACGCGCTGGTCAAGCGGGTCGAGGTTTCGCTCAAGAGCATCGTGCGCGATCTGCCGCCCATTTACCAGGCTTTCTATGCCGACGAGAAGGCGCGCACCTGTCCGAACTGCGGATCGATGCATCCCGGCAAGACACCGCCGGAAGGCTGGGTGAAGCTCTGACGGGGATGAAGCATGAGGACCTATTCACATGCGAGTAGGTCCTGTCTAACCTGCCGGCCAAGAAAAACGCCGAGACGGCGACAAACGGAGGAGAACCAATGCTTATGCGAAAGACACTGCTTGCCGCCTCGGCGCTGATCGCTACGACATTCGGCGCACTGGCAGAGGATCCGGTCAAGATCGGCATGATCACGACGCTGTCAGGCCCTGCCGGCTATCTCGGCCAGGACGTGCGCGACGGCTTCAAGCTCGCCATGGAAGACAACAAGCTGGGCGGTGTCCCGGTCGAATTGCTGGTCGAGGATGACGGCCTGAAGCCGGGGCAGGGCAAGCAGATCGCGGAGCGCTTCCTGAGCGAAAGCGGCGTCAAGCTTTTCACCGGCATCGTCTTCTCCAACGTCGCCGGCGCGACCGTGCCCGACATCGTCGATGGCGGCGCCTTCTACATCAGCCCCAATGCGGGTCCGTCCAATCTTGCCGGCAAGGGCTGCAACGAAAACTACTTCGTCGTCTCATGGCAGAACGACAGCCTGCATGAGAGCGCCGGCCAGCTCGCCACCAATCTCGGCTACAAGAAAGCGTTCATCCTGGCGCCCAACTACCAGGCCGGCAAGGATGCGCTCGCCGGCTTCAAACGCTTCTTCAAGGGCGAGATCGCCGGTGAGGTGTATACCCGCCTCGACCAGACCGATTTTGCCGCCGAGCTCGCGCAGATCCGCGCGGCGAAGCCGGATGTCGTCTTCCAGTTCCATCCGGGCGGCCTCGGCATCACCTTCCTCCGCCAGTATGAGCAGGCCGGTCTCGGCAAGGAAATCCCGATGGTGCTTGCAGAGCCGTCAATGGACGGCGTGACGCTGGCAGCCGTTGGCGAGGCCGCCGTTGGCGTCAACGTCTCGGCGCACTGGAACACGGACTTCGACAATCCCGCCAACAAGAAGTTCATGGAAGCCTGGAACAAGGCCTACAACCGTCCGGCCACCTATTATTCAAGCCAAGGCTACGACACAGGCCAGCTGATCGCCTCGGCGCTGAAGGCTTCCGGCGGCAAGCTGGACGATTCCTTCCGCGATGCCCTGCGCAAGGCCGATTTCCAGTCGGTGCGCGGCAAGTTCGCTTTCGGCCCGAACCAGCATCCTATCCAGGACTGGTACGCGCTGAAGGTCGAGAAGGGGGCAGACGGCAAGCCGGTCATCAAGACCGTCGGAGAGGTGTTCAAGGATCACGGCGACGCCTATTCGGCCGACTGCAAGATGTAGCCGCATCATTGCCGAAGTGAGAGGGGAGGCGGCCATGCGCCGTCTCTCCATGCTTTCCTGTTTGCCTGAAGTGACCGCGCAATGACGCTCTTCCTCGAACAATTGCTGAACGGCGTGCAGTTCGGCGTGATGCTGTTCCTGATGGCCGCAGGCCTGACCCTGATCTTCGGCATCATGGGCGTCATCAACCTGGCGCATGGCTCCATCTACATGATCGGTGCCTATGCAGGCACGTTCGTGGCGGCGGAGACCGGTTCGTTCTGGCTGGGCATTCCGGCTGCGCTTGCCGCTGCTGCGCTTGCCGGCGTGGCGATCGAATTCCTGGTCGTGCGCCGGCTTTACGGGCGCGATCATCTCGACCAGGTGCTTGCCACTTTCGGCCTCATCCTGATCTTCAACCAGGCGGTCACCATGCTGTTCGGCCGCCAGCCGCTGTTCGTGCAGATGCCGTCCATTCTGGATGGATCGGTCGAGCTGCTGCCGGGCCTGTCCTACCCGATCTATCGCCTCGCCATCATTCTGGTCGGGTTGCTGGTTGCGTTCGGCCTCTATCTGCTGATCAACCGCACGCGCATCGGCATGCTGGTGCGCGCGGGCTCCACCAACCGTGAGATGGTGCGGGCGCTCGGCGTCGACGTGCGGCTGCTCTACACGCTGGTGTTCGGCCTCGGCGCCTTGCTTGCCGGGCTCGCCGGCTTCATGGCCGGGCCGATCCTGGCCGTGCAGATCGGCATGGGCGAACAGATCCTGATCACCACCTTCGTGGTCGTGGTGATCGGCGGTGTCGGCTCGATCCGCGGCGCCTTCTTCGCCAGCCTGATCCTCGGCATCGTCGACACCGGCCTGCGTGCCTATCTGCCGGGGCTGCTCAGGCAGGTGATGGTCGGCCCGGAAGCCGATGCCCTGGGCGCCGGCATTTCCTCCATGGGCATCTATCTGCTGATGGCCATCGTCCTGTTGATCCGGCCCAAGGGCCTGTTCATCCGCAATTCCTGATTGGGCTTGATTGTGAACAGCGAAACTTCCTTCAAGCGCCCGGTACTGCTCGCAGCCGTACTGATCTTGCTGATCGCCCTGCCGCTGATCGCGGACGCGACCGGTTATTCGGCAATGACTTCGCTTGCGACGCGCATCCTGATCTATGGCATCGCAGCAGCCAGCCTCAATCTGGTGCTCGGCTACGGCGGGCTGGTCAGCTTCGGTCATGCTGCCTTCTTCGGTATCGGCGGCTATGTCGTCGGCATCCTCTACCAGCACTATTCACTGGAAGAGCCTCTGTTCGGCTTCATTCCCGGCACCAACCAGATGCTGATCACGCTGCCGGCGGCAATCCTGGTCTCCGGTCTTGCTGCTGCTGCAATCGGTGCGCTGTCGCTGCGCACCGGCGGCGTGCAGTTCATCATGATCACGCTGGCCTTCGCGCAGATGCTCTTCTTCCTGTTCGTGTCGCTGAAGACCTACGGCGGTGATGACGGCCTGATCATTCGCCGGACTAACGAACTGCCGGGTCTGAACATGCGCGACAAGCAGACGGTCTATTATGTCTGCCTGTTCATCACGGTGGCCTTCTTTGCGCTGCTATGGCGCATCGTGAACTCGCGCTTCGGCAATGTGCTGGTCGGCCTTCGGCAAAGCGAGAAACGCATGGCGGCGATCGGCCTGCCGGCCTACCGCTACAGGCTGATGGCGTTCGTTGTTTCCGGCATGGGCTGCGGACTTGCCGGTGCGCTGATGGCCAACTTCCTGCGTTTTGCCAGCCCGGACATGATGCACTGGACCAAGTCGGGCGAACTGATGGTCATGGTCATCCTTGGCGGAGTCGGTACCTTGTTCGGCCCATTGATCGGCGCCGCCGTCTTCATCGTCCTGGAAACCTCTCTGGCCTCGTGGACGGAAAACTGGCAGCTGGCCCTCGGCTTCATCCTGCTGTTCGTGGTGCTCTATACGCATGGCGGTGTGCAGGCACTCGTGCTGCGCCTGACAGGGAAACGCTGATGACCCAGCCGATCCTCAATGTGCGCGGGCTGGTGAAGCGCTTCGGCGGATTGCTTGCGACCGATCATGTCGACCTGACGGTCCAGCCGGGCGAAATCCATGCGTTGATCGGACCGAACGGCGCCGGCAAGACGACGCTGATTTCCCAGCTGATGGGTGAGCTGAGGCCCAATGAGGGGACCGTCGAGCTGGCCGGACAGTCGCTGGATGCCTTGCCCACCGCACAGCGCGTCGGCCTGGGCTTGGCCCGCACGTTCCAGATCACCTGCCTGCTGCCCGACTACACGGTGATCGACAATGTCGCGCTGGCGGTGCAGGTGCGGCAGGGACATTCCTTCCGTTTCTGGAAGAATGTTCGCGCCGATCATTCGCTGCGGGATGAGGCTGCCACCTTTCTGTCCGGCACCGGCCTGGAGCCGCGCGCGAATGAGCTGGTCGCCAATCTTTCGCATGGCGAGCAGAAGCAGCTGGAACTTGCCGTGGCGCTGGCGACGCAGCCCCGTCTCCTGCTGCTCGACGAGCCGATGGCGGGTCTCGGCCACGCCGAAAGCCAGCAGATGATCGAAACCCTGCGTGGCCTGAAGAACCAGGTCTCGATGCTGCTCGTCGAGCATGACATGGACGCCGTTTTCGCGCTCGCGGACCGGATATCGGTTCTGGTCTATGGGCGCGTCATCGCCAGCGGCAGCGTCGATGAAATCCGGCAGAATGCGGAAGTGCGCACGGCCTATCTGGGAGAGGGGGACGAGTTGTGCTGAAGGTCGCAAAGCTGCAGTCGGCCTATGGGCCGAGCCAGGTCCTGTTCGACGTGGCTTTGGAGATCGGCGACGGCGAGGTCGTCACGCTGCTCGGCCGCAACGGCATGGGCAAGACCACGACCGTGAAGTCCATCATGGGGCTGTTGAAGCCGCTTTCCGGAGAACTGCATTTCAGTGGGCAAAACGTGCTGGGCGCCGCACCGGAACGCGTGGCGCGGCTTGGTGTCGGGCTGGTGCCGGAAGGGCGCCACACTTTCCCGACGCTGACCGTTCGCGAGAACCTCGTCGCAACGGCGGCCAATCGGCTCGCGCGCAAGAACCCGTGGACGCTGGAGCGCATCTACGCGCTGTTTCCTCGCCTGCGCGAACGGGCCGGTCAGTCTGCGGGCACCCTGTCAGGCGGCGAGCAGCAGATGCTGGTGGTCGGCCGTGCGCTGATGACCAACCCGAAGCTGCTCATTCTCGACGAGGCGACAGAGGGGCTGGCGCCGGTGATCCGGGCCGAGATCTGGAGTTGCATCGAAGCCTTGAAGGCGGAAGGGCAATCGATCCTGCTGATCGACAAGAACCTGCACGTCCTCAAGCGGCTGGCCGATCGCCACTACATTCTCGAAAAAGGCCGCACGGTCTGGTCCGGCAACAGCTCGGACCTGACGCGCGATGCCGAACTGGTGCACGGTTATGTCGGGCTCTGACCGGCAACGCCTCAACCTGTGCTTTGTCGGCTGGGGTGCGATCGCCCGGCGCGTCGGCGAGCTGCTTGCCGAGCGTCATCCGCAAGGTATCACCATCGTCGCGGTGGCCGTGCGCGATCATCATCGTCGTCGTGACGATCTCCCTGCTGGCGTCCAGCTCATCTCAGAACCCGCCGAACTGGCCGGGCTTGATCTCGATATGGTGATCGAGGCCGCTGGCCGTGACGCTGTCGCGGTCTGGGGAGAGGCGGCCTTGCGCCGCGCCGCCAGTTTCATCGTCTCCTCGACCAGCGCGTTCTGCGACAATGCATTGCTGGAGCGGCTCGTCTCGGTGGCAAAGGAGACGGGCAGCCGCATCGTTGTTCCCTCGGGTGCCCTGGGCGATCTCGGTGCGCTGGCTGCCGCCAGCGTCCTGCCGCTGCAGGAGGTTGTCCATAGCATTGTGAAGCCGCCGCGTGCCTGGCGCGGGACGCCGGCGGAAACCATGCTCGACCTGGACACGCTTGCGGTCGCTTCGTCGTTCTTTGACGGCAGCGCACGCGAGGCCGCCGCCCGCTTTCCTCAGAATGCCAATGTCGCGGTGATTTCGGCGCTGTCGGGCATCGGCCTCGACAGGACGAGGGTGGTGCTGGTGGCCGATCCGGCAGCACGCCGCAACACACATCGGGTCGAGGCTCAGGGCGACTTTGGCAGGCTCGATCTGATGCTCGAAAACGAGCCGCTGGCCACCAATCCGAAATCCTCGGAAATGACCGCGCTCAGTCTGGTGCGCCTTGTCGAAAACGCTGTCGCGCCGCTGGTGCGCTAGACTAGAGCGTTTCCATTTTTACGGAAACGCGGATACTCTCCAACTCTTTGTTATTACGCAATTCCGGGCGGAAGACCGTTACACGCCTTTCCTGGAATTGCTCTAGCGGCACCCGTTCTAGTTGGCCCATTCCGGATCGGTGGTGAAGGCGATGGTGAGCCAGCGGTCCGGCCCTTCGTCACCGAGGGCCTCACCGACCTCATCGCGAATGAGATCCCATTCCTGCAGTCTTTTCGCTGGCCAATCCGAGGGCACGATGAAGAACAGTTCGATCTGTCTGCCACGGCCAACCCTGGCGACGTAGGCACGATAGTCCAGGAAGCCATGACGCTTGACGGTTTCCTCGGCGACATGATCGACATGCCGCTTGAGGTCTGCCGGGGTAACCAGAAGGATGTCCGCCAGCGCCTGCTTGATCGTGCCAAGGGGGATCGGGATGATGATCACGCAGACCACGGCGAGCACGACCGGATCGACATAGGGCGATGTCCATTCCAGGCTGGTGCCTTGCACCAGGTAACCGAAGACGAAGGCGAGGAACAACGCTGCCGTCAGGGAGGCCGACATGACCCACGCCTTGGCATCGAGCGCGACAAAATCCGACTGGATGGTCCGGTTCGCTCGGTGGCCGTAGATCGCCATACCGATTGTCACGGCAAGGGTCACCACCGCATAGATGATGGCCTGATCGAAATTCAGTTCGCGTCCACCCGACATGATGCTGCCGATGGCGTTGATCAAGGCATAGACGGCCGCACCGGAGAGCATGATGCCGTTGAGGCCGAGCACCATCGGCTCGAGATGCCAGAAACCCATGGTGAAGTGTTTCACCAGTTTGCTCTTGGCCGATCCGACCGCGGTCGAAGAAGCGATCAGATTGGCAACGAGCAGGGCAACGATGGTCATGGTCGCATCGGTCAGCGCATAGACGCCGTCGAAGACGATAGCGAAGGAGCCCGACAAAAGGCCGAACACGATGCCGATCACGGCAAGCACGAAGGTGACGATGATCGAGATCCGGAGAACGCCCTGTTCCGTGTGCATCCTCGCGTCCTCTTCGTATGGCCCATCCAGAATATCAGTTTCTTATGCGGCAGATTTGATCCCTTCGTCCAGCAGCCAGCTTCGCAGCATGGCCACTTCCGGCCGCGCCAGGCTGGCTTCCGGAGTCATCATCACATAGGGCTGGCGGATCGGCAGTGAGATGCCGAAGGCGTCGATGAGACGCCCGCTTTCCAGCTCCTGCTCGACCATGAAATCCGGCACAAGAGCGAAGCCTGCGCCGGCGCTGCAGGCCTCGATCGCCAGATGCACCAGATTGAAGGATAGTGTCGAGCGCAATTCGAGATGGCCGAATCCGGTGGCGGCAAACCAGGCTTCCCATCCTTCGTCGTGCCAGCCCGGTTCGGCAAAATCCACCTTGATCAATGGCCGCGACAGCAGGTCGGCGGGCGTTGGCGCCGGCGGCAGGGTCGCGACGAGACCGGGAGAGGCGACGACGACCAATCGTCCGCCGATCAGCGTGTCCTGCCGGACGCCGGGGATGGTGCCGCGGCCGTGGTAGATCGCGAGATCAGGATCGCGTTCATTGGCATTCCAGCGGTGTGGCAGGGCCTGCACGGCGATCTGGATATCGGGATGCAGTGCGCGAAACCTTCCAATGCGCGGCGCCAGCCATTTCGAGGCGAGAGAGAACTGGCAGCGTACGGTCACGCTGCTCGTCCCGCCTGGCGCGCGGGCCGCGACCGCGGCGGACGTGATCTGGTCGAAGATCGCGCCGAGACGGGTCGCAAAGACGCGTCCCGTCTCGGTGAGCCGAACGCCATTCGCGCGTCGTTCGAACAGTGGATCGCCGACCCAGTCCTCCAGCTGCTTCATCTGATGGCTGATGGCGCCCGGCGTGACGCCGAGCTCTCCACCCGCGCGGGCAAAGCTCAAATGGCGCGCCGCGGCCTCGAACGCACGCAGCGCGGGCAGCGGTGGCAGATGTCGTGACATGGCTCAGGCTTAATCCTGTTGAGGCTAACCGAGAAAACTTTTGGTTTGCTCGCATATTCTTTGGCGTGACATCGTTCTGTCAAGAATTCGAATGAGCAGGATTATGTCTCGGAATCAAACCATCGCCCTTGCCACGTCATTTGCCTCCGACGGCCGTTTCCTGTCCGACCTGCAGCGTCGCGTTGCCATCGCCACGGAAAGCCAGAAGCCCGAGCGGCGTCTTGAATGCTATCGCTATCTAGATGAAATCAACGCCGATTTCGGACAGCTCGGTTTTACCGGCGAAGTGGTCGAAAATCCCGACCCTGCCGGCGGCCCACTGCTGATTGCGCGGCGCATCGAATCCGATGAGTTGCCGACACTTCTCGTCTACGGTCATGGCGACGTGGTCGCGGGCATGGAAGGCTCCTGGTCGAATGGTCGCGACCCCTGGCAAGTGAAGGTCGAGGGCGAGCGCATCTACGGCCGTGGAACAGCGGACAACAAGGGTCAGCATACCATCGTCATGCTCGCGCTGGAGGCGGTTCTGGCAACGCGCGGCGCTCTCGGTTTCAACACGGTCGCCTTGATCGAGACATCTGAGGAGACGGGTTCGGCGGGACTTCGCGAAATCTGCGCAGTGCATCGCTCCAAACTGCGGGCCGATTGGCTCATTGCATCCGATGGTCCACGCCTTGCGCAGCATCGTCCGACGCTCGACGGCGGAACGCGTGGAACCGCCGATTTCGATCTGGTCTGCGACCTGCGGCCGGGTGCGCATCACTCCGGCAATTGGGGTGGCCTGATCGCCAATCCGGCGGTGATCCTCGCCAATGCGATCGCGGCGCTTGTTTCCGCAAACGGCCGCATCAATGTCCGCGGCATCCTGCCCAGCGAAATCCCGCAGAGTGTGCGGACCGCGCTCGCCAGGATCGAGCTTGAGACTGAAGAGAATGGCCCCGAGCTCAATCCGTGGTGGGGCGAGCCCGGCTTGACGCCGTCCGAGCGGGTTTTTGGCTGGACTGCGCTTGAAGTCCTGGCAATGACGTCGGGGAGGCCTGAGCAGCCGATCAATGCGATCCCGCCGCATGCCCGCGCCCGCATGCAGATCCGCTATACGGTCGATGTCGATCCCGCGGCCTTCTTCCCGGCCATTCGCGCTTTCCTGGATGAAAACGGCTTCCACAATGTGACCATCGAGCCTATGGCGCAGGAATCGGAATGGGGTGCGACTCGCCTCGATCCGGAACATCCGCTGATGCGCTGGGCCGCGGCCTCGGTCGAAAAGACGACCGGGATCGAGCCGACCATCCTGCCGAATGCCGGCGGTTCGCTGCCGAACGACTGTTTCGCCGACATCCTCGGCATGCCGACGATCTGGGTGCCGCATTCCTATTCGGGGTGCTCGCAGCACGCGCCGGATGAGCACCTGCTGCAGCCTCTTGTCGAAGAAGGGCTCGCCATCATGGCCGGACTGTTCTGGGACCTTGGAGCCGAGGGACGACCCGAGCGTCTCTGATCAACGAAAAATAGGGGAGGAATTCAATGATAGGGAAGACAGTCAGGGGCCTGTTGTCGGTTCTCGCGCTCGGCGTAATGCTGTGCGGACCCGCGATCGCGCAAGGTCAGGCGGAAGTGCGCATCGGCACCGATGGCGGTTACCTGCCATGGACGTCGACGACGCCATCGGGCGAACTGACCGGTTTCGAGATCGACCTTGCCAAGCAGGTCTGCGACCGCATGAAGCGCAGCTGCCGTTTCACTGCCCAGCCGTGGGAAGGACAGATCCCGGCGCTCGAACAGGGCAAGTACGACATCCTCGTTGGTGGGATCGCCATCACGCCGGAGCGGCAGAAGCGGCTGGCTTTCACGCAGAGCTACGCCAACCTGCCGATCAATTTTGCCGCGGCGAAAACGTCCGGCCTGAACGGCAAGGTGAGCTGGCAGGAATTGAAGGCCGCCCTTGCCGGCAAGACCATCGGCGTGCAGTCCGGCACTCAAAGCCAGAAGTTCGTGGACAACGAGCTGAAGGGGGAGGTGACGGTTCGGCTCTACGACAACCAGGACAGCCTCAACCTCGATCTACTGGCCGGCAGGATCGATGCTGCCGTCGCAGGACGCTCTCCCTGGATCGCCTTGACGCGGACGCAGCACGGCGAACCGATCGAGATCCTGTCCCCGGATATCGACTTCGAGCAATTCAACTATCTCGGTGTCGGTGTGGGCGGGTTGATGCGCAAGGATGAGGAGGATCTGCGCAAGGCATGGGATGCAGCCTTGTGCGATCTGAAGGCGTCGGGCGAATTGAAGAAGATCTCGGAGAAGTGGTTCGGCTTCGACGTTTCGACGAAGCCGGACACCAAGCTGTGCGGAGCCTGATCCTTTATGGGCTCGAGCGGTTCCGTCATTGACCTGTTCGCCTGGGGCGGGGACGGCTGGACCAGGCCGCTGCTGATCGGCCTCGGTGTGACGATGGCATGTGCATGCATCGGCTACGTCCTGGGCGTGATCCTCGGGCTTGCCGTGGCATTTGCGAAGCTGAGCCACAGCAGGTGGCTTGCCGCGGTGGCGACGCTCTACACGACGCTGTTGCGTGGCGTGCCGCCATTGCTGGTGATTTTCCTGCTTTTCTTTGGCACGAATGGCGCGCTGATGTGGGTGGCGCGCGGTTTCGGTTATGCCGGCTACATCGAGGTGGACGCCTTCACCGTCGGTGTGATGGCTGTGGCGTTCGTTTCGGCAGCCTACAGTTCGGAAGTGTTTCGCGGCGCGCATGCCGCGATCCCGATCGGGCAGTTCGAGGCCTATACGGCGCTAGGCCTGCGCCCTCTCGCGGGGCTCTGGACCGTTGTCATCCCGCAGATGTTGCGGCTGGCGCTGCCGGGTCTCGGTAACGTCTGGATCATGGCGATCAAGGAGACGACATTGCTGTCGGTGATTTCGCTCGCCGAACTGATGCGGGTTGTCGGCGTCGCGGGACGTACCACTGGTCAGCCCTTCATCTTCTATGGCGTGGCGGCGCTCGTCTATCTCGTGCTGGTGGCGATTTCTTCTCGTGCATTCCATGTCCTCGAAACCAGAATGCGCTGGGCCTGACCATGGATATCGAAACCGCTCTCCATGTGGCAGGTGAACTTGCAGGCGCGATCTGGGTCACCCTGGCGCTTGCCGCCGTGACCCTTCCGCTGGGCTTGATCTTTGCCGGTCTTGCCACCTGGGCAAGGCGCTCGAGCTATCGCTCTCTCAGAGGCGTTGCGTCGGCCTATGTCCTGGCATTCCGCTCCATCCCGCTGCTCGTGCAGATCTTCGTTCTCTATTATGGCCTCAGCCAGTTCGCCTGGCTGCGTGCCAGCCCGGTTTGGATCGTGCTCAAGGATCCGTTTGCCTGTGCGGTGATCGCGATGAGCGTCTGCGCCGGCGCCTACACGGCGGAAGTGATGCGTGGTGGGCTTGCTGCCGTGCCTCAGGGCGCGATCGAAGCGGCCCGGGCCCTTGGCCTTTCGAGGTTCAAGACCTTCCTGCTGGTGACCATGCCGATCGCGATACGGCGCGCGCTTCCGGCCTACAGCAACGAGATCGTCGTCACGCTGAAGTCGACCTCGCTTGCCTGCACGATCACCGTGATGGAACTGACCGGGGTCGCCAAGGATTTGATGAGCCAGACCTTCGCCGTCATCGAGGTGTTCTGCATGGTGGCGCTGATTTACCTGATCATCAACATGATGCTGATCTTCCTTCTGCGCATGGTCGAGCGATGGTTGACGCCGCCTTATCAACGCAAGCCGATGTTCGCGGGCCGGGCAAGGGCAAAACGCCCATTGGCAGAGGCAATGTCGCAGAAGGGGTGATGCGAGGAGCGCCTGGGACTCAGGACCGGGTACTCTCGTCCGTCCAGCGTGGCCGGCGCATCTGGAACGTTTCGCTTGTCGACAGGTAATCCATGTAGCCGAGCCGGGCGACATTGCCGGCTTTCTTCTGGTCAAAGAGCCCGTCGGTCAGCATGGCGTCGTCGATGTGGATGCCGACGACTTCGCCCATGACCACGAAGACCCCGGCCCAGCGACCGTCGAGGCCCTTGGGTTCGATGATCTCGGTCAAGCGGCATTCGAGCACGGCGGGAGCGCCGGCAACGTGTGGTGCGGCGATGAGCCTCGAATTTGCTGCTTCCAGCCCGGCATAGCCAAACTCGCTGATCCCGCGTGGCGCATCGACGGAGGTCGCGTTCATCTGGCGGGCGAATTTCTCACCAACCAGATTGACGGCGAACTCGCCTGTTTCCCGGGCGAAGACGACGCTGTCTTTCTCCGCGTCGGCAGAGAACCAGACGAGATAAGGATCGACCGAGAGCGCGTTGAAGAAGGAGTAGGGCGCAAGGTTGGTGGCACCCGATGTGCTGCAGGTTGAAATCCAGCCGATCGGCCGCGGCGACACGATCGCCTTGAACGGGTCGTGAGGCAGGCCGTGGCCATCGGATGGACGGTAGAACATCAACGTCAGTCCTGTCGTGCCGCGACAAGATCCGCTTCGACTTTCCAGGCCGGGTTGGCGAGGCCTGTCACCACAACGGCTGTCGTCGCGGTCTGGACACCGGCAAAGAAGCGGTTGCGGATGCCGGCATAGGTGATGATGTCCTCGGCCGACATGCAATAGGCGTTGAACTTGACGATATCGGCAAAGGTCATGCCTGCGGAAGCGAGGATGGCATGGATGTTTTCCATCATCTGCTCGGTCTGCTCCTCCAGGCTTTCCGGGACGGTACCGTCCGGCCGCACGCCAACCTGGCCAGCGACATAGAGATGGCGGCTGGCAGCAGGCACCTCGACAGCATGCGCATAGAGGTTGCGGGCAGGCGGCGCGATGGTCGCCGGATTGTGCAATTTGTTGCTGTTGGTCATTTCATCCTCCCTTGAATGTCTGCAATTCGGCGTGTCGCGCGGCAAAGCCCGAAATATTCCAGGCGATAGACTGGTTGCCGGAATGAACTGTATAGTTCACTTTGTCAACCAAATCATGTTGCGCGTAACATGACAAAGGAGTGGATTTCCGATGACGTTTCGGGTTGAGGTGAAATCGCGCTTCCCGTTTTGGCGAATGCGGAAGGGCGCCTGCAGGGGACGAGGGAATGAGTGGACCGGACAGCGGCGTCGATGATGCCGAGAACATGGCGCATCTGATCGAAGCGCATGACGCGCGCGATCTGTTTTCCTTCCAGCTGCAGCGCCTCGCATCGCTTTCGAGCCGCATCGCTTTCCTGTCGATCAGCCCTCGCTACAGGCTGACAGTCCGGGAATGGCGTGCGCTTGCCGTGCTCGATTATCTCAAGGAAGCGCCGCTGCAGCTCCTGGCCAACCACAGCGGTCTTTTAAAAAGCCAGATGAGCCGTGTCGTGTCCGGCCTCGTCGATCGGGGCCTGATCAGCCGCTCGGAAAATCCCGAGGATGGCCGCAGCATCCTGTTGCGCCTCACCGGAGAGGGCAGGGAAATCGTGGCGAAGATCCTCGCCGATTCCGAACATCGCAACGAGATGATGCTGTCGAACCTCTCGTTGGAAGAGCGGTCGCAGCTTCAGAAGTCGATGCAGGCCGTCTTCAAGAGTTCGATCACCTATTATGATCAGCTTCGCCGCGAGGTCGTTGCCGCCGGCGGCGATCTCGGCGAGGAAGAGTAGTCTCGGTCGCAGACCGCGGCGACGCTTCGCCAAGTCTCCAGACAAATCACCGGCTTGATCGCAGCCTCGAAAAATTTGCGGCGGGGTTGAGATATTTTCACTCAATATAGTTGACGATGTGAACTACATAGTTTACGAAATCAACTAAATTGAGATTGAGGAATACGACCGGATGGAACTGGCAAAGCTGTTCATTGATGGCGTGTGGTGCGAGGGCAGTGGCGGGCGCTCCGGCAAGGTGATCGACCCGGCAACCGGCGAGGCTTTTGCCTCGGTGACGCATGCCACCCAGGCCGACCTCGACCGGGCGCTGTCCGCAGCCCGGCGCGCCTTCCTCGAATGGCGGCTGGTTTCGCCTTATGAACGTTCGAAGCTGTTGCGCAAGGCGGCGAACCTGTTGCGTGAGCGTGCGCCGGACATTGCTGCGCTGATGACGCGCGAGCAGGGCAAGCCGCTGGCCGAGGCGCTCGGCGAGACGATCGGCTCAGCCGACCACATCGACTGGTATGCCGAAGAGGGACGCCGTGCCTATGGCCGGCTTATTCCAGCGCGTGCGCCCGGTGTGCGCCAGATCGTGGTCAAGGAGCCGGTTGGTCCTGTCGCCGGTTTCTCGCCGTGGAATTTTCCTGTCAGCCAGGCGGTGCGCAAGATTGCCGGTGCTCTCGCCGCTGGCTGCACCATCATCATCAAATGTCCGGAAGAGACGCCGTTCTCCGCGATCGAACTGATTCGCTGCTTTGAGGATGCGGGCGTTCCGGCCGGTGCCGTCAACCTCGTCTTCGGGGTGCCGGCGGAGATCTCGGAATATCTCATTCCTGCCCCGCAGATCCGCAAGATCTCGTTCACCGGATCCATTCCGGTCGGCAAGCACCTTGGTCAACTGGCTGCTGCCCATGTCAAGCGCGCGACGCTTGAGCTCGGCGGGCACTCGCCTTTCATCGTCTGCGAGGACGCCGATCCCGAGGAGGCGGTCAGGCTCGGCCTGTTCCTGAAGTATCGCAACGCCGGGCAGGTCTGCGCCGCACCGTCCCGCTATTATGTGCACGAGCGGCATTACAAACGGTTTGTCGATGCCTTCGTCGCCGGTTCGGAAAGCCTCAAGGTCGGCCCGGGTACTGAAACGGGCGTGCAGATGGGGCCGCTGGCCAATTCCCGTCGCCTTGATGCCATGCAGGCCTTCGTCGCGGATGCCGAGAGCCGCGGCGCCAAGGTTCTTGCTGGCGGCAAGCGCATCGGCAACCAGGGCAATTTCTTCGCGCCGACAGTGCTTGTCGACACGCCCGATGATGCGCGGCTGATGGTCGATGAGCCGTTCGGCCCGCTGGCGCCAATCGCACCCTTCTCCAGCCTGGATGATGCGATCGCACGTTCGAACAGCCTTCCCTACGGTCTTGCCGCCTTCGCCTTCACCCGCTCGGAGCGCACCTCGACGCTGCTCGGCGAACAGCTGGAGTCCGGCATGGTCTCGATCAATCACTTCGGCATTGCCGCACCCGAGACGCCGTTCGGCGGCGTCAAGGAGAGTGGCTATGGCAGCGAAGGCGGGACTGAGGGCCTCGAAGCCTTCTTCCAGACGAAGTTCATCAGTGAACTGGGGCTCAAGGACGCGGCGGCCTGAGCTTCAAACAGAAAGACGTGACCGCCGATCAACGTCAATTGTGTGTCATCAATGGGAGAGATGAAGATGCACAAGTCTGTCAAACACGGACTTATCACAGCAGCGGCCTGGGCCGTATTGTCGACCACGGCCATGGCCGCGGATACGCTGACGCTCGCCGGCCTCGGCGGCAAGGTTCAGGAGGACCTGACCGCAACACTTTTCAAGCCGTCGGCGGAAAAGATCGGCGCCGAACTTCGCACGGAATCGCATGACGGCATCGCCGCCGTGCGTGTCCAGGTACAGTCCGGCGCACCGGGCTGGGATGTCGCGCATCTCGGCGCGGAGGACTGCGCCATTGGCGCAGCCGAAGGCCTGTTCGAACCGATCGATTATTCGGTCGTCAATGGTGACGGCATTCCGGAAGGCGTACGGGCCAAGAACTGGATCGCCACGAACACCTATTCCGTCGTTCTCGCCTGGCGCACCGACAAATATGGCGACAACCCGCCGAAGGACTGGAAGGACTTCTGGGATGTCGAGAAGTTCCCTGGTCGCCGCGCGCTCAGCGTCTATCCGCAGGAGATGATGGAGATCGCGCTGCTCGGTGACGGCGTCGAACGCGACAAGGTCTATCCGCTCGACACCAAGCGTTCACTGGCTGCCATTGCCAAGATCAAGCCCAGCGTCTCGGTCTGGTGGACTTCGGGTGCGCAGTCGGCGCAACTTCTCAAGGACGGCGAAGTCGACATGGAAGCCATCTGGGGCAGCCGCATCGCCGGCGTCATCGCCGACGGCGCGCCGGTCAAATTCACCTATCAGGACGGTGTCATCGGCTTTGGCTGTGTCGCGATCCTGAAAGGTTCGAAGAACGTAGCGGCCGCACAGAAATTTGTCGCCAACATCGTCTCGCCTGAGATCCAGGCGCGCATCCCGACGATGATGGGCTATTACGGCCCATCGAACAAGAAAGCCTTCGAGGCAAAGCAGTTTTCCGCCGACGTGCTCGAACAGTCGAACGCCTCGCCGGAAAACGCGGCAAAACAGGTCACCATGCAGCCGATCTGGTGGTCTGAGAACATCCAGGACGTCCAGGAAGATTTCAAGAACCTGATCGTCCAGTAGCCCCCGCATTCCTGGACTTCGGAAGGTGGATCGTGGCGTCCACCTTCCACCCAGATCTCGACGTTGCACCGTGTGCCGCGCGCCTGTCCCGGCTCGCAGACTGGTACAGCGATCTCTGACACGTCTTTGTACCGGTGGATTGTGAATGATGTTGCCAACGCCCTTTGTGGAGAAAACCGGTCAAACGCCGAGCCTCGCCGAAGTGCTCGACGCGTCCTGTCGTCGGTCGCAAGATGCGTCCTGGCTGCATTCACGCTTGAGTGCATAGCCAATGCCGACCGTTTACAAGGAGGCCGCGATGCCCGGCAGGGTCGAAATCCGAAACATCAAAAAAGCCTATGGCAGCTTTCTCGCGCTCGATGACGTGTCGCTAGATATTGCACCGGGCGAGTTTCTGACCCTGCTCGGACCGTCGGGATCCGGCAAGACGACGCTGCTTAACGTGCTTGCCGGCTTTGTGCGTCCGGATTCCGGCTCGATCACCATAGACGATGCCGAATTCCTGATGTTGCCGCCGCATAAGCGCAATCTCGGCATGGTATTCCAGAATTACGCGCTGTTCCCCCACATGAGCGTGCGCCGCAATGTCGGCTATCCGCTGCGCCTGCGCGGCGTATCCGGCGCCGAACTCGACCGCCGGGTCGAGGAAGCGCTTGGGCTGGTCCAGATGGCGCATCTTGCCGACCGTGGCGTCAACGCGCTTTCGGGCGGTCAACGACAGCGCGTTGCGCTGGCGCGCGCCATCGTCTTCGAACCGTCGATCCTGCTGATGGACGAGCCGCTTTCAGCGCTCGACAAGAAGCTGCGCGAGCATATGCAGCTCGAGCTGAAGCGGCTGCACGACCGGCTGGGAACGACCACCGTCTATGTCACGCATGACCAGCGCGAGGCATTGACGCTTTCGGATCGCATCGCCGTCGTGAACGGCGGGAAGATCGTGCAGCTCGGAACGCCTGACGAGATCTATGATCGGCCGAAGAACAAATTCGTTGCGGATTTCATCGGCGAGACCCGGTTCCTGCCGGTCGAGACGGGAGCCACCGGCGCGCTCCTTTATGGCCGTCCGCTCAGGACGCGCGACGACTGGAAGGGCAGCGACAAGCCGTGGCTCGTCATCCGCCCGGAGCGGCTGCGCTGGAAGGGTGACGAAACCGAAACCGCGAACCGGATCGAGGCGGAGGCGACCGACGTCATCTACCAGGGTGACAGCTATCTGATCACGGTGCGCATGCCCGATGGCATCGAACTCGATCTGCGCCGTGGTCCGGATCTCGGCGGCAAGGACCTGCCGGAACGCGGGCAGCCGATCCAGCTGTGGCTCGATCGGGAACACACGATCCTGGTGGCGGACAAGTCATGACGATGGTGCTCAATCACCCGGACATCGCGGATGCCGACCACAACGCCGATGTCCTGAAGCGCCAGGGCAGCCGCGAACGACGGGCGCTCGCTTCATTGACGCTGCCGGGCGCGATCCTGATCTTCCTTGTCCTGATCCTGCCGATCGGCTGGCTGTTCTGGCTTTCCTTCTTCGGACCCTCCGGCGAGCCGACGCTGGAAAACTACACGCGCATGCTGAAACCGATCTACGTGCGTACCTTTATCTCGACTTTCGAGGTGGCGGGCCTGGTGACGCTGGTCTGCGTGCTTCTCGGCTACCCCGTCGCCTATCTGCTGTCGCAGCTTTCCGAGCGCACAGCCGGGCTGCTGATGATCTTCGTGGTGCTGCCGTTCTGGACTTCGGTTCTGGTGCGTACCTATGCCTGGCTCGTGCTTCTGCAGCGTACCGGACTGGTCAACACGTGGCTGATCGACGCTGGTCTGATCTCCGCGCCGCTGCCGCTGGTCCACAACATGCTCGGCACCGTGATCGGCATGGTGCATGTTATGCTGCCGTTCCTGATCCTGCCGCTCTACGCCTCGATGCGGGCCATCGACCCTGTCTACATGCGCGCAGCCGCCAATTGCGGTGCCACGCCGTCACAGGCTTTCCGCCAGGTATTCCTGCCGATGTCGCTGCCCGGGCTCGCAGCCGGCGTGGCCCTTGTCTTCGTGCTCTGCCTTGGCTTCTTCGTCACGCCGGCATTGCTTGGCGGCGGCCGCGTCGCGATGTGGGCGATGCAGATCGCCAACAACATTTCCGTCTATGGCAACTGGGGTGCGGCGAGTGCGCTCGGCGTCGTGCTCCTCGTGGTCACCGCCTTCATCCTCTACGTCTTCAAGCGGCTCTTCAGGGTCAACAGTTTTGAGGGCGTACGCTGATGCTGAACCGTCCCGCGACCGAAACCCAGATCACGCATTTCCAGAGGCTCTGGCTATATATGCTGGTAGCGCTGGTCTTCGCTTTCCTGATCATTCCCTGCCTTATCGTCATCCCGATGTCGTTCTCGGGCAGCAAATATCTGGAGTTCCCGCCCAGGAGCTGGAGCCTGCAGTGGTACGGGGCCTATCTGGGATCGCCCGAATGGCGCGCTGCAACTTTCGTTTCGCTGCGCGCGGCACTGCTGACAACGGTCTTTGCAACTACTTTCGGCACACTTGCCGCGTACGGTATCTCGCGGGCGTATGGTGCGGCCTCTTCCGTGGCCCGCGGCGTGTTCATGCTGCCGATGCTGGTTCCGCTGATCCTCGTCGCCATCGGCTGCTTCTTCGTCTACGCCAAGATCGGCCTGAACGGCACGACGACCGGCTTGGTGATGGCGCACACCGTGCTGGCATTGCCCTTCGTTGTCATCGCGGTGCTGAGTGGTTTGGCCAGCTATGACATGAACCAGGAGCGAGTAGCGCAAAGCCTCGGTGCCTCCCGTCCCTGGGCCTTCCTCACCGTTACGCTGCCGCAGATCCGTCTGTCGGTAATGTCGGGAGCGCTTTTCGCCTTCGTCACCTCCTTCGACGAGGTGGTGATCGCATTGTTCATCTCTGGTGGGGAGAACGCGACACTGACCCGGCTGATGTTCGCCAACATCCGCGACCAGATCGACCCCACCGTCGCGGCGATCTCCTCGCTGCTGATCGGGCTCTCGATCATCCTGCTTGTCGGCTCGCAATTGCTGCGTGGCCGGGAGGATCGCAAATGACCGCCGACGTCGTCATCTGCGAATGCTTCGCGCGCGACGGGCTGCAGCACGAACCGGCCTTTGTCGCGACCGCCGACAAGATCGCGCTGATCGACGCGTTCACTGAGGCGGGCTTCCCGCGCATCGAAGCGACCAGCTATTCGCATCCCGGCAAGGTGCCGGCGTTTGGCGATGCTGGCGACCTACTTGCCGGCATCACGCGACGCTCTGGCGTCTTCTACAAGGCAACGGCGCCGAACCTGACCGGTGTCGAGCGGGCGGTGGCCGATCTTGCTGCCGGGCACGGCGCCAACGAGGTGAGCCTGCTTGCCTCCGCCACCGAAGCCCATACGCAGCGCAACCTCGGCACATCGCGCGAAGGCCAATGGAGGCGCATCGCCGAGATGGTCGAGGCAGCAGGTGACCGGTTCCGGCTCGTCGGCGTCATCTCGGTCGCGCTTGGCTGTCCGTTCGAGGGAGAGGTTCCGCCGGAGCGTGTCGTCGAGGATGTGCTGCGCTTCGCTAGGCATGGCGTCGGGATCGTGACGATCGGCGACACCACCGGGCTCGGCACGCCGACCAAGGTCGCGCAACTCTTCCGTCTGTTGGGTGAGGCCGCCCCGGCCGTGACCTGCGTCGGTCATTTTCACGACACGCGCGGCATCGGTATCGCCAACTGCGCTGCGGCCTACGAAGCCGGCTGCCGCTATTTCGATTCATCTTTCGGTGGCGTCGGCGGCCATCCGACGAAGATCCGCTACGGCTCGGGTCGAGCGGGCAATGTGGCCACTGAAGACCTGGTCAATCTGTTCGAGATGGAAGGGATCTCGACCGGGCTCGATCTCGACAGGGTGATGGTTGCCTCGCGCCTCTGCGAGCAGGTGCTCGGGCGCCAGCTCGACAGCAAGGTGGCGCGAGCCGGATTCGCGACATCGTTTGCCGAGGCCCGTGAGAATGCTTGAAAGGACCACCATGCCAGAATGCGTTGTTGTCGAGGATCGGGATGCCGTGCGGATCATCCGCATGAACCGGCCCGACAAGCTCAATGCCCTCAATACGGAGCTGACTCAAGGGTTGCTCGATGCATTGAACGCGGCAGATGGTGACGACACGATCCGTGCGGTCGTCCTTGCCGGTGAAGGCAAGGGGTTCTGCGCCGGCGCCGATCTCTCCGAATTCAAGGACCTGACGCCGGACCAGCAGCATCGCGTGCTAACCCGTGCCGACCTGACCTGCCGGCTCCAATCCAGGTTACAGGAGATGAAGAAGCCTGTCGTCTCGGCGGTGCAAGGGGCTGCGGTGGGCGGAGGCGCCGGCCTGGCCATCGGCTGCGACATGATGGTGGCCGGGGCCGACCTCAAATTCGGCTATCCCGAACTCAAGCACGATATCGTGCCGGCTCTCGTCATGACCGGACTGCAGCGGCAGCTCGGACGCAAGGCCGCCTTCGAGATGGTGAGCCTTGGACGGCTGATCGGGGCCGACGAAGCGCAGGCGCTCGGCCTCGCCAACCGCGTTGTCGCGGTGGATGCCGTGATCGACACCGCGCTCGAGATCGCGAACCAGTGGGCAAAGGCAAATCCGATGGCGATGGCCGCCGCCAAGGCGCTGTTCTATCGCGTCGCCGATCTACCTTTCGACGCCGCCATGGCCGCTGGACGCGACGTCAACGCGCTGATGCGCGGCTTCCGGAGGACGGACAAGTGAAACCGCTCGACGGCATCCGCATCCTGGATTTCAGCCGCGTGCTCGCGGGGCCAATGGCAACGCAGATCCTGGCGGAACTTGGCGCCGAGGTGATCAAGATCGAGCGGCCGGGCAGCGGAGACGAGACACGTTCGTTCGAGCCGCGCGTGGCCAGCGGTGACAGCGGCTATTTCTTCGCTTTCAACCGGGGCAAGAAATCGGTGACGCTCAATCTCAAGTCCCCACATGCTCAGTCGATCGCGCGTTCGCTCGCGTTGAAGGCGGATGTCGTCGTGGAGAATTTCCTGCCGGGAGAAATGGCACGCTTCGGACTCGGCTATGAACAACTTTCAGCCGACAACCCCAAGCTCGTCTACGTCTCTTGCACCGGCTTCGGCCAGACCGGTCCCTACAGCGAGCGCAACGGCTATGACACCATCTTCCAGGCCCTTTCGGGCGTCATGGCATTGACGGGCCATCCGGATGGAGCGCCTGCGAAAGTTGGCGTGCCTTTTGCAGATCTCTCTTCCGGCCTGTGGATTGCCATCTCCGTCCTGGCAGGCGTTGCAGGGCGCGCGCGGTCTGGTCGGGGCACTCATGTCGACCTGTCTATGCTCGATGTGCAGGTGTCTATGCTGACCATCGCCGCCGCACGCTGGTTCCTGCTCGGCGAGGACCCCAGGCGTACCGGCACCGAACATCCTGGCCGGGTTCCTTCTGCGGCTTTCGAATGCGCGGATGGACGCTGGCTGCATATCTCGGGCTCCGACCAGCATTGGAAGGCGATCTGCTCGGTGCTTGGCCTCGACGAACTCGCGGCGGACCCGGTACTGGATCGCAATTCCGAGCGCGTCGTCCAGCGCGAGCGGGTCATGGCCGCGATGACGGTGGCGATCGCCGGACGTGGTCGCGACGATCTCGCCGAAGCGCTGCGTGCCGCCAATGTGCCGGCAGGTGAAGTCAACAGCGTTGCCGAGATCCTGGCAGACGCCCATGTCGGTGCTCGCGGCATGGTCGCCGCATTCGAACACCCCAAGGCCGGCAAGGTTGGTGCGCTGCGCACGCCGGTCAGGCTGTCCGGCTACGACGAGATTTCGATTGGCGTGCCGCCGGTTCTCGGTGCCGACACGGAAGATGTGCTCGCCGAGATGCTTGGCCTGCAGGCCGAGGAAATAGACAGATTGCGTGGCGAAGGAGTGATCTGATGTCGGGACCGGTCAAGGTCAAGCGCGAAGGAGCAATCGCCCGCGTCGTTCTTTCGCGATCCGAGGCGCGAAACGCCCTCAACCTGCCGATGTGCCTTGGCTTGACCGAGGCTTTCAGGGCAATCGACCGCGATCACGATATCCGCGTCATCCTCGTCGAGGGGGAAGGGCCGGTGTTCTGTGCCGGCGCCGATCTCAAGGAACGCAAGGGGCGTGACGCGGCCTGGATCCGGCAGCGCCGGCTTGCATCCTTCGAAGCCTATTCGATGATCGAGCGCTGCACCCGGCCGGTGATCGCGCTTGTGCAGGGACCAACAGTCGGTTCGGGCGGCGAGATCGCCATGAGCTGCGATTTCATCGTCGCGGCGATCGATGCGAGCTTCCGTTTTCCGGAGGCGCATTGGGGCACGGTCGGCGCCACGCAGCGGCTGCAGCGCGTCGTCGGCGTGTCACGCGCCAAGGAACTGCTCTACACCGGACGTGAGATGCCAGCCCAGGAAGCTTATGCGCTCGGCATGGTGGCCCGACTGACAGAGCCATCGAAGCTAGCGGAAGAGGGCACGACGATCGCGCTCAAGATCGCCGAAGCGCCGCCGCTTTCGATCGCGCTGACCAAGCAGTCCGTCGATCTCGGTTCGCGGACGGATCTCGATTCAGGCATCCGCATTGAACTCGCCGCAATCGAACGCGTGCTTGCAGACAATGGCTGGAAGAACGGCGTCGACCGCTTCCTGCAGAATGTCGGCAACGGCAGCGTCGACGCTGGCTGAAAGAGACCATTTTGTTTGTCGCATGATCTTCGCAGCCGCCCGGTTCGGGACATGCTTTTGGGAGACTGACCATGACCGCCAATTCCGCTGCCGCTCGCGATATTCGCTACCAGGTGCACCCGCAAACCAATATCCGCCAGCACGAGAAGGATGGTCCGATGATCATCACGCGTGGCGAAGGCGCCTATATCTATGACGACAACGGCAACCGGTACCTGGATGCCATGTCAGGCTTGTGGTGCGTGGCACTGGGTTATTCCGACACGTCGATCAAGGAAGCCGTAAAGGCTCAGATCGACGAACTGCCTTACTTCCACCTGTTTGCGCACCGCTCCAACAATCCGTCGATCGATCTTGCCGAAAAACTTATCCAGAATTCACCGGGCATGTCCCGTGTCGTTTTCCAATGCTCGGGCTCGGAAGCGAACGACACGGCCGTCAAGCTGATCTGGTATTACTGGAATGCGCTCGGCCGGCCCGAAAAGAAGAAGATCATCGCCCGCAAGCGCGCCTATCACGGCACAGGCATCGCTTCCGGCAGCCTTACTTTCCTGCCGAACATCCATCGCGAGTTCGATCTGCCGATCGACCGCTTCCTGCATGTGACCTGCCCGCACTACTACCGCGAGGGCAAGCCCGGCGAGAGTGAAGCCGATTTCGTCAAGCGGATGGCGGACGAACTCGAGCAACTGATCCTGGCCGAAGGACCGGAAACCGTCGGCGGCTTCTTCGCCGAGCCGGTTATGGGGACCGGTGGTGTCGTCATGCCGCCAGAGGGCTATTTCGAAGCCATCCAGGCAGTGCTTGACAAATATGAGGTGCTGACGGTTTCCGATGAAGTCATCTGCGGCTTCGGACGCACCGGCGCCTATTGGGGGGCGGAAGCGGTCGGCTACAAGCCCGACATGATCACTTGCGCCAAGGCGCTGTCTTCCGCCTATCTGCCGATCTCCGCCGTCATCGTCTCGGAAAAGATCGTTGATGCCATGCGCGAACAATCCGACAAGGTCGGCGTCTTCGGTCACGGCTACACCTATGGTGGCCACCCAGTCTGCGCTGCTGCCGCACTCGCTTCGCTCAACCGCTACGAGGAACTCGACACCACTCGCAACGCGCGCGAGACCGGGGCCTACTTCCAGAAACGGCTTGCCGAGCTGAAGGATCATCCGATCGTCGGCGAGGTGCGGGGCATCGGCTTGATGGCTGGCGTAGAGCTGGTCAGCGACAAGAAAGCCAAGGCGCCGTTCGATGCCTCGATCGGCGCGGCCGCGGCTTGCTCGCGCTTTGCGCTGGAGCGTGGCCTCGTCACCCGCAATCTCGGCGAGACCATGTCGTTTTCACCGCCCTTGATCGTAACGCCCAAGGAAATCGACATCATCGTCGACACATTCCGCGAAGCGCTCGATCAGACGCTCGCATGGGCCAACGCCAAGGCCGTAGCTTGATCGATCGGCCAGAGCAGATGAACATCACCACGCTTTTCATCAATGGCGCGATCCGGACAATGGATCCGGCTTGTCCGACAGCCGAGGCGCTCGCTATCGATATCTCGGGTCGCATTGCTGCCATCGGCACGACAGCCGAGCTTCGGGACCTTGCCGGCCCCGACACCTCGGTCGTCGATCTTGGCGGACGCTTCGCCATGCCGGGCATCGTCGACTTCCACATGCATGTCATATCCGGCATGACGACACGGCTGCGCTCCTTCGCCATCGACGCCGGCGACGATTTCGAGGCGGTGCTGACGCGCGTGCGAAAGGCCGCCGAAGGCAAGCCGGAGGGCGCCTGGCTGACCGGTAGCGCCTACGGTGCGACGGCACTGGCCGATATCGAGAAACTCGGCATCGAGGCAAAGCGGCTGCTTGACGAGGCGAGCGGCGGCCGTCCGGTGCTTCTTACCCATGGCAGCTTGCACGGTGCCTTCGCCAACGGTGCGGCGCTTGCCGCCGCGGCAGTCGAAGCCTCGACTGCAGACCCTGCCGGCGGCCGTATTGTGCGCGTCGACGGCGAGGCGACGGGCCTGCTCGAGGAAAGCGCGATGTGGATCGTCGATGGCGCCGTCCCGGCGCTCGGGGACGGCGAGATCGTCGACGTGGCACGCGCGGCCGTCGGTTATTTCAACTCGGTCGGCGTCACCGGCTTTTCCGACGCGCAGTCGACGCCGGAAATGATCGCTGCTTTCCGCACCCTCGATGATGCAGGCGACCTTTCTACATGGGCCGGCTTTCACCTGTCCGCCAGCCGGACCTGTTCGACCTGGTCCAAGGAAGCGGAGGAGTTCCTGAGCCGCCACGAAGCCGCCTGTGGCCCGCATATGGTGGCCAGCAACGCCAAGATATTCCTCGACGGTGTGCCATCCCTGAAGACCGCGGCAATGATCACGGCCTATCCCGGCACGAACGAACACGGCGAAATGTACCTGTCGCCCGACGAACTCTTCGCCGAGATCGCCGCGCACGACCGGCGAGGCATCGGTGTGAAGGTCCATGCTGTCGGCGACGCCGCCATATGCCGGGTGCTCGACGCCGTCGAAAGGGTCCGTGCCGAAAACGGCGACAATGGCCCATGGCATCACATTGCCCATGGCCAGTACATCCCGCATGAGGACATTCCGCGCATGAAGCGGCTGCGGGTCATTGCCGACCTCAATCCGCCGATGTGGTTCGTCAACCATGCAAGCCTCGCGCATGAACGCGTCGTCGGCAAGGAACGCTACGCCACGGTCTGGCCGATCCGCACCATGCTGGAGGCGGGTGTGACGATGGCGGTCGGGTCCGACTGGATGACGGTCTTCCCGGAGCTGGATCCCTGGCAATCCCTTGCAGGGCTTCTCACCCGTGCAGATCCCTCCGGCCGGTTGCCAGGTGTACATTCGCCGCATGAGGCAATCACGCTCGATGAGGCGTTGCCGTTGATGACGCGCAACGGCGCGCAAGGCATGGGCCTCGGTGACCGGACGGGTCAGTTCGGCCCCAGGGTTCTCGGCCGACTTCATCGTGCTCGACCGCGATCTCTACGCCGTGGAGCCGCGTGCCGTCGCGGGCACGAAAGTGCTGAAGACCTTCTTCGAAGGCAGGGAAGTCTACGCCGCCTGAATTCGGCAAGCCTGATCTCGACTGCTGCACGGAAAAAACCCCGCCGGAGTCCGTCCGGCGGGGTTCTCATTTGCTCTTTCCCAGTCCCGGGTGCGCCCGGGACTGTCCAATCTGCCTTCGGCCGATCTTGGTCAGAGATTTGTCGAGTGCGTCGACGAGCATGTCGGCATTCTCGCGGGAGAACACCATGGGCGGCCGGATCTTCAGGAGGTTCTTGCCGGCGCCGGTAAGACCGACCAGCACGCCGCGTGCAAGCAGGTCTTCGATCACGGCTCGTGCTTTCGTAGGCGAGGGCTTGTCCGCCTCGACAATTTCCACGCCGGCGAAAAGGCCGGTTCCACGCACATCGCCGATCGCAGCGTGACGGCCCACCAGGCCGGCAAGGCTCTCTCGCAGATAGGTACCGACGTTAAGTGCGTTTTCCTGCAGCTTTTCCTGCTCGATCACGTCGAGCACGGCCAGACCTGCCGAAGCCGCGACCTGATTGCCGCCGAAGGTATTGAAGTAGCGCTGGGTTTGCAGGAAACCCTCGACCAGCGAGCGGCGCGCGACAACGACGCCTAGTGGAACACCGTTGCCCATCGGCTTGCCCATGGTGACGATGTCGGGAACGAGGCCGGCATGCTGGAAGCCCCAGAAACGGGTGCCAGTGCGGCCGAGCGCGGTCTGCACCTCATCGGCGATGACGAGGCCACCGGCGCGGCGGATCTCGGCAATGGCCGGATCGAGATAGCCGGTTGGCACCGAATAGAGGCCGTCAGATGCGAAGACCGGGCAGACGAAGAAGGCGGCCGGGAGATGCCCACGCTTTTCCAGCCTTGCAATGCTTTCTGCATAGGTGGCGGCGTAGTCGTTTGAAGACAGTGCCTTGCCGTTGCCTTCGACAGCACCCGAGAAGCGCGGCGCGGTCACAGTGCCGATCCAGGGCTCGAGCTTGTCATGCGGAAGCGTTGCCGTGTCTAGCGCGCCGATGATCGTTGAATTGCCATGGAAGGCTGCGTCGGTGACAAGGGCGCCCGTGCCCCCAGTATTCGCCGTGGCGATACGCCAGGCAAGCTCGTTGGCTTCGGTGCCCGAACAGACGAACATAGCCGTGTCGAGATGGTCCGGCATGGTGGCCGTCAGCCGCTCGGCATATTCGACGATCAACTCGCTCGGATAGCGGGTGTTGGAATTAAAGACCCGCACCTGCCTTGCCACCGCGTCGGCGACATGCGGGTGACAGTGGCCGACATGCGGCACGTTGTTGTAGGCATCAAGATAACGCTTTCCATGCGCGTCGATCACCCAAACGCCTTCGCCTTTCACCGGCATGAAAGGCTGCTGGTAGAATTCCTTGTACATCGGCCCCATGGCCTTCCTTCGCCGCGCCATCAGGTCTTCATAGGCTTGATCAGTCGAGGTTGAACGTGGTGCGGTTGCGAGCGCGGTCATGGCTTTCTCCAGGTGTTCTGTGGCGTGTGCGGGACTGATCGAGAGGGCGCGCGACAGCGCCTCCCATCCCAATTCGGAAATGTCGGCCCGATAGGGCGATGGTCCGCCTGATGTGGCGCTGCGCCAGGCAGCAATGATCTCGCGGGACAGAAGCCGCATCTTCACGAGGTCGAAGAGAACGGCGATTTCGGCGCATTCGAGGGGCATCGCGGCGGCATAGGCGGACAGGAATTCGGAAGCGACGCCGAGAAGATCCGGCTCACGGTAGAGCTGATGAGCGATCGCGATTGCCGCCTCGTTGACAAGGCTGGTCTCCACCATGTCGCCGAAGTCGATGATGCCGGTGATCGCACCGGAACGCGGGTCGCGCATGATGTTGTTCTGGTGGATGTCGTTGTGGATCACCTGCCTGCGCAGGCTGGCAAAGGTCGGTACGACACGGACCTTGAAACTGGCCATGACAGTTTCGGCGATCGCACGGCGCTTGGGATCGGCGACGAGATGGATGCGATCTTCCAGCGCCGCGGCATGGCGCAGATCCCAGATCATGTCGGCCGGACCACCGGAATGCCGGAAGCCGGAGAGGGCGCGATCGAGCTGACCCGCGATCCGTCCGGCGTCGCGGCGGAAGCCGGGTGTAGCGCGAAAGTCGAGCGCCGGTTCGCCAGGCAGATGGGTGACGAGCCGGGCCATGAATACCGTGCCGTCGTGGTGCACAGGCACGATCGTCGCTCCTTCCAGTGAGGTGACCGTGCGTGGTACCGGCAGCGACGGATCGGCCGTTGCGACATGATCGAGCGCGGCATTCTGGAAGGCGAGCGCCTGCGCGGGTTCTGCTGCGTTGGCGATCTTCAGCACATATTGGCGGCCGTCCGCGGCCGTCACCTTCAGGTTCTGATCGCGCTCGCCAGGCAGGGGCCTGGGCGTGCCGGACAACCCGTAGACACCGAGCAGACGTGTGATTTCATCCGGGGAAAGCCGGGGAACACGGGCTGTCAGGATGTTGCCGGTTTCGGCGCTGCGTTCTGCAGATTGTCGTGACCTGCTTTCCAGCATGTTCAAGCTCCTGATGTGGCGCGGAAGTCGTTCATGCGGCTGCTGCGTCCGCGGCATTTCGCGACGCTGGCGAATGCGTTGACATGCCGGATGTGATTGTTTCTTTTCGCGACAAACGAACCGGGAGGGAGATGACATGAGCGAGAACCGCACCGTACTCGTCAGCGGCTACGCTCAGGCGCCGCGTGGTACCGGCATGTCGGAAACCATGACCTGGATCGGTGTCGTGCTGGAGATCGACTTGAAGACCCACGAGATCGTCGCGGCCGACGCGACATTCGTAACCGACCTGGCGCGTGACTTCTTCCGCCGCACGGTGCTGGGCTATCGCCTGACCGACGGGCTCGAAGGGCTCATCGCGATGATAGAAAACCGTATCCATACGCCGTCAAAGAACTCCCTGCAGACGGCGCTCCAGGCGGCTTTCCAGCGCTATGTCGAGGCCCGTCAGGCGGGCAAGGGCTGAGCGGTATTCCGCGATCAGGCGCAGCGTCAGTTCTTCCGCTCCGGGGAGGTCGTCGATGAGCCCGGCACTCTGGCCGGCCTCGATCTTGCCGTTGGTGACATCACCGTCGAGGGCCGCGAGCTTGAGCGAGCTGGTGGCAAACATCGCCCGGCGTGCCTCGATACCGGCACCGGCGGCTTCGGCCTCGAGGAACCGCGCGGAGAAATCGTTGCGGACCATGCGGATCGGGCTCATGCCGCTGCCAACCAATGCCGTGTCGGCTATCCCTGCCGCGAGGACTTTTTGCTTGTAGGCCTCGTGCACGCTCGCCTCCTTGGTCGCGAGATAGCGCGTGCCGAGCTGCACCGCGTCCGCCCCGAGCGCGAGCATGGCAACAATGCCCGCGCCATCGGCGACGCCGCCGCCTGCAATCAGGACTGCTTCCGGTGCTGCCTTGGCGATCGCGCGGACCAGCACCAGTGTCGAGACCTGGTCGGGCGGTGGATGACCGCCGGCTTCGCCGCCGACGGCGACGATGGCATCGACACCGGCCTCGAGCGCTTTGAGCGCGTGGGCCTCCGAAGCGACGACGTGGATGCACTTGATGCCGGCGGTCTGGAAACGGGATAGGTATTTCTTCGGGCCACCCTGCGATGCGATAAGGATCGGCGCTTCTTCCTCGATGAGGATGTCGAGGATTTCGTCGGCCTGCGGCCGGTAAAGTGGCACGTTGACTGCGAAGGGCTTGTCGGTTGCTGCCTTCAGGGTTCTCAGCGCCTTGCGAAAGTCCTCGATAAACATCGGGCCGGCTGCAAGCACGCCGAGTCCGCCAGCGTTGGAGACGGCGGCGGGCAGTGCGGGATTGGACGAAGCCCAGCTCATCCCTGCCTGCACGATGGGCTGGGCGACGCCGAATGTCCTGGTGAAACGGGTGCTCACGAAGCCTTCTCCCTTTCGTCGAGGCCGAAATGACGTCTGGCATGCTCGATCAGCAGGCGTTTGGGCACCTTCGAGCTCGCGGTGAGGCCGACGATGTCGAAGCTTTCGATGACAGCGAGATATTTCGGCAGCTTGAAGCCGGCGAGCCTCGGCTTGACCCAGGCCAGAACCTCGTCGGCGGTCACCGTCTCGCCTTCGCGCGGCACGACATAGGCGCCGGGCACCTCGATAAGCCGTGGATCGGGCAGCGCAAAAACCTGCGCCTGGCGGATCTTGGGATGGCCGATCAGCACGTCCTCGATATCGGCCGGCGCGACATTTTCGCCGCCGACACGAATGATCTCCTTGAGACGCCCGACAAAGGTGACGCGACCGTCTTCGCGCATGACGCCCATGTCGCCGGTCTTGAGGAAACCGTCGGCTGTCATCGTCTCGCGCGTCGCCTGTTCGTCGCGGTAGTAGCCTTTCATCACGCACCAGCCGCGCACGCGGATTTCGCCCTTCTGACCGTGAGCCAGTTCGGCACCGCTCTCCGGTTCACAGATGCGGACTTCCAGGCCGGAGTGCGGGCGCATCCAGCCGGCGATGCGCTCTTCCACAGGATCGGTGTGATCGGAGGCCATGATGTTGGGCGATGCCTCGGACAGGCCATAGCCGGTGACGGTCTGGCCTGCGCCGAATTCCTCGACCGCGCGCCGCATGATCGCCGGGCTTATCGCCGCCCATCCGCCACGAAGCGTGTAGGAGAGCGGTTCGAAGTCCGGGCTGCCCAGCATCATCAGATACATGGTGTCGTTGCCCGAGGTGAGGGTACAGGCTTCTTCGCGGATCAGACGAAGCGCTTCCTCGCCGGTGAAGCGGTGCATGGTCACGAGCGTGATCGCATGCACGGCGGAAAGCACGACCGCGAGCGTCGAACCGGCAACGTGGAAGAAGGGACGGGCCGACAGATAACGGTCCCCTTCGCGAGCACCCATACGTTTGCCGAGGAAATGGGCATCGGTCACCATGTTGGCATGGGTAAGCAGCACCGCCTTCGGGAAGGAGGTCGAGCCGGATGTGAACTGGATCAGCGCGACATCGTCCGGATCGGGCAGGGGCGGGAGCTCGATGCCCTCACCACTGACGAGGAATTCGGCATAGAGCCGGCAGGTTGCCGGTGCCGTATCGCCGATGACGACAATGTCCGACAGAAGCGGCAGCTCGGGAGACGGCAGCGCCGCATCGATCGTCGGGCAGATCTCGCGCAACATTGCTGTGAAGTCGATCTTCAGCAGGCTATCGACCGTCAGCAACATCCGCGCATCGGCGCGTTCGAGTTGCGTGCGGATCTCGCCTGGCGTCAGGCGCGTGTTGACTGGCACGCAAACCGCGCCGACCCGCACGATGCCGTGGAACAGGATTGCCCATTCGACGCTGTTGCCGGCGCAGATCGCGACATGGTCGCCATGGCGGATGCCCGAGGCGACAAGACCACGGGCCACCTTCAGGCTTTCGCTCCGCAGTCGGTCGAACGCAATCCGGTCGCCATTGCCGACCAGAGCTTCGGTCGTTGGTCGGAGTGCTGCCGCGCGATCGAGCGCTGCGCAAATGGTGGGCGCGATGTCGGGAGAGCCGGACGGTTGCCGGTTCTGCGTCTGGGTCACTGACCAGTCCTCCAAAACGAAAAACCGGCGGCTGTCGTGGCTAAGCGCCATGACATCCGCCGGTCTGAAATCCTTGAAAATCGCACCGCCGCCTTTTCGGGCGCGGCGCCAGGAAGTCTCCTAGCACCCGTTTGAATGACTCCCGATTTGCTGGATGTCAAGCCGAGGACTTGGGAGGTGCTCGCGAGAGTCTGGAGCGCAAGTTGCCTTCGCGCGATGGGTTGGGTGCGTGACATGACTGAGATGCTTCGGGTTGCGTGGCCACTGCCGCGGCAGTTGACATTTAGTTGATAATGTGAACGATGTAGTTCACATTATCAACTAAAATATTGCAACGGAGCTGGAGTTTTCAGCAAACAAGCAAGCGCGTGCTTCTGACGCGAATGGGGTCACGAACGGCTCTGTTCGGTCGAAGGGCAGCTGTTGCCCGGCGATGACCATTCGGCAACGCGGGCACGCTGTCATGTTTACAATCTCAAACAGACCAGGAGAAAGCAGATGAGGGGAATGTCGCGAACTGGTTTTCTTTCCTTAGCCTTATCGGCCATGTTGCTGTCCGCCATGCCGGCTGTCCTCATGGCAGAGGAAAGCGGACCGGCACAAACGGAAATCGTCACCAACAAAAATGTCGCCATCGAGGTGCTAGTCCAAGGCAAGGGACCGGCTGTCGTCCTGCTGCCGTCGCAAGGCAGGGACAGTTATGGCGACTATGACCAGCTCTCGAAGACACTGGCTGCCGATGGCTTCAAGGTTCTCCGGCCCCAGCCGCGTGGAATTGGCAGGTCGGTCGGTCCGATGAAGGGCGTGGATCTCTATGATTTCGCGCAGGACGTTGCCAATGTCATCGATGCCCTGGGCGATGGACGCGCCGTCGTCGCCGGCCATGCCTATGGCCATTTCGTTGCCCGCATGACTGCGACCCGCTATCCCGAAAAGGTGCGCGGTGTCGTCGTTGCGGCGGGGTCGGCCAGCGATACGGCTGAACGCAACCCGCTTGTCTGGTGGGCGCCCGATTTTGCCGGCAATCTCAGCCTGCCGGACGAGCAGCGTCTGGCCGCGTTGAAGGGTGCCTTCTTTGCCAAGGGCCACGACGCGAGCGGCTGGCTGAAAGGCTGGTATCCGGAAGTCACCGCGATGCAGTCGGAAAAGCCGGTGCCGAGGAAAGTGTGGTGGGCCGCCGGCACCGCGCCCATCCTCGAGATCATTCCCGAGGAAGATCCGTTCAAGCCGCGTGACCGTTGGGACGAATTGCGCAAGCAGTTGGGCGAGCGCGTGACCACGGTCACCGTGCCCAATGCCTCGCATGCGCTGATCCCCGAACAGCCGGCTGCTGTTGCCGAAGCCATTTCGAAATGGGTACACGACCTGCCGAAATAGGGCTGTTCTTTTTTGCGGGTTATCTCCAGACCTGCAAAAGACCGTGGCGGGCCGCTTGGCCCGTCGCGAGGTTCTGTCAGCGCATCAGCCCGCGCAATTCCGCCTGGACGCCGGTCATCGCGGGAAGATAGAGGCGCGCCATCTCGCTGGCTTCCGTCCGCGAAGCCGCGACGCCGACATTCATCGCCGCGACCGTCTGGCCGCGCGAATTGTAGAGTGGGACGGCGATCGAGCGCAGCCCAAGCTCAACTTCCTGATCGACGATCGCGTGACCTTGCAGCCTGACCCGCGCGAATTCTGCAACGAGCGCTTCCGGATCGGTAAGGGTATGGCTGGTCCGAGCCGTCAGTGGCGCCCGGGAGAGGATTTCTCCGGCTGCAGCTTCGGGTAGGGCTGCAAGCAGCACCCGGCCCATAGAAGTACAATAGGCGGGCAGGCGGGAGCCCGGCATGAGGCCGATAGACATTACTTTCTTTTGGGCCGCGCGCGCCACATAGACGATATCGGTCCCGTCGAGGATCGAGACAGAGGAACTCTCGCCGAGCTGTTCGGACAGGCTGTCGAGCAGGGGCTGCACCAGTTGTGGAAGCGGCATGGTGGCAAGGCAGGCGGTGCCCAGCCGCAGCACCCGAGGCGTCAGGGTGAAAAACTTGCCGTCATAGTCGGCGTAGCCGAGATGGGCGAGCGTCAGCAGGCAGCGTCGCGCGGTAGCTCGGTCAAGCCCCGATGCGACGGAAACCTCCGATATCGACTGCCGCGGACGTTCGGCCGTGAAGGTCTCGATGACGGACAGGCCTTTGGCCAGTCCGCCCATGATGTCGCGTTCCGGGAGAGGCATCGCTTCACTTCCACGCATACTCATTTGTGCGAATAGTCAACAAAAACACGATATCGCACAAATCGCGTTGAAGGAACTCCCGATTGTCGCATACTGCGGCCACCCTATTGAGAGGACAGCATGGACAAGATAGTGGCCGATCTGGCCGAGGCGGTAGCCGTTGTCGAGGATGGCGCGACCGTAATGATCGGCGGCTTCGGCGGCGCGGGTGCGCCGATCGAGCTTATCCATGCGCTCATCGATCGTTTCCGGGCGACAAGAAGCCCCGGACGGCTGACTGTGATCAACAACAATGCCGGCAACGGTCGTATCGGCATCGCCGCCATGATCGATGAAGGCATGGTGGCGAAGATGGTGTGTTCGTTCCCGCGCTCGTCCGACCCGCGCGCCTTCACCGAAAAATACCTTGCGGGCGAAATAGAGCTGGAACTTGTGCCGCAAGGCACACTCGCCGAGCGCATTCGCGCCGGCGGTGCCGGCATTCCGGCATTCTATACGCCTACGAGCTATGGCACCGAACTTGCCGCCGGCAAGCCGGTCGCCGAATTCGAAGGCCGCAGCTATGTGCAGGAGCGTTGGCTGAAGGCCGATGTGGCGTTGATCAAGGCCGATTTGGCCGACCGCCATGGCAATCTCACTTACCGCAAGGCGGCGCGCAACTTCTCGCCATTGATGGCGATGGCGGCACGCACGACCGTGGTGCAGGCACATGCCATCGTCGAGCCCGGTGGCGTCGATCCCGAGCATGTGGTGACGCCCGGGATCTTCGTTGATCACGTCGTCAGGGTCACCGACGCCGCACAGGAAGAGGCGCTGATCAGGCAGGGAGTGGAATACGCATGAAACTCACCAACGCCCAAATCGCCTGGCGGGCGGCGCAGGACATCGAAGACGGTGCCTATGTCAATCTCGGCATAGGCTTTCCCGAGATGGTGGCGCAGTTCCAGCCATCCGGACACGCGGCGATCTTCCACACGGAGAACGGCATTCTCAACTTCGGCGAAGCGCCGGCGGCGGGGGAGGAGGATTGGGATCTGATCAATGCCGGCAAGAAGGCGGTGACGTTGAAGCCCGGTGCCTCCTTCTTCCATCACGCCGACAGCTTCGCCATGGTGCGCGGCGGCCATCTCGATGTGGCGATCCTGGGGGCCTATGAGGTTGCCGAAACAGGCGATCTCGCCAACTGGAGCACAGGTCCGAAAGGAGTGCCGGCGGTTGGCGGCGCCATGGATCTGGTGCATGGCGCCAAGCGCGTTGCCGTCATAACGGATCACGTGACCAAGGATGGCAAGCCCAAGCTGGTCAAGCGCTGCAGCCTGCCGCTGACCGGGGTGGGCTGCGTGACGCGTGTCTACACCAGCCTTGCCGTCATCGACATCGTGAATTCCCGCTTCGTCCTGCGGGAAAAACTACCTGCCTTCAGCTTCGATGAATTGCAGGCACTCACCGGTGCGGAACTGCTGGTCGAGGGTGACATCGGCATGCTGAACGTTCCGGAGGTCTAACATGAGCGAAGCGTATATCTGCGATTATGTTCGCACGCCGATCGGCCGGTTCGGCGGGGTTCTTGCCTCAGTTCGTGCGGATGATCTCGGTGCCGAGCCGATCAGGGCACTGGTGGCGCGCAATGCCGGGATCGACTGGGCAGCGGTCGACGACGTCTATTATGGCTGCGCCAACCAGGCCGGCGAGGACAACCGCAACGTCGCCCGCATGGCAGCGCTCCTGGCCGGCCTGCCGGTCTCGGTGCCGGGTTCGACCGTCAACAGGCTGTGCGGCTCTGGCATGGATGTGGTGGCCATCGCCGCCCGCGCCATCAAGGCCGGCGAGGCCGAACTGATGATCGCCGGCGGCGTGGAATCGATGAGCCGTGCCCCCTTCGTCATGCCCAAGGCCGAGACCGCCTTCTCACGCCATGCCGAGATCCACGACACCACCATCGGCTGGCGCTTCGTCAATCCGCTGATGAAGAAGCAGTACGGCATCGATTCCATGCCGGAGACGGCTGAGAACGTCGCCGAGCAGTTCTCCGTCAGCCGGGCCGACCAGGATGCCTTTGCGGTGCGCAGCCAGGACAAGGCGGTGGCGGCACAGGCCAATGGCCGGCTGGCCAGGGAAATCGTTCCCGTCACCATCCCGCAGCGAAAGGGTGATGCGATCGTGGTGGCACAGGACGAGCATCCGCGTGCCGGCACCACCGTCGAGACCCTGGCCAGGCTTGGAACCCCATTCCGCAAGGAAGGCGGCACGGTGACGGCGGGCAATGCATCTGGCGTCAATGATGGCGCTGCGGCGCTGATCGTGGCTTCGGAAGCAGCCATCGCCAAATATGGCCTCACTCCGATCGCCCGCGTGCTGGGCGCGGCCACGGCCGGTGTCGAACCGCGCATCATGGGCATCGGACCGGTGCCGGCGACGAAGAAGCTCTGCGCCCGGCTCAACCTGACACCACGGGACTTCGACGTGGTCGAGCTCAACGAGGCGTTCGCGGCGCAGGGTCTCGCGGTGCTGCGCGAACTCGGGCTGCCGGACGACGCCGGCCACATCAACCCGAATGGCGGTGCCATCGCGCTCGGCCATCCGCTCGGCATGAGCGGAGCCCGCATCACCGGCACGGCGGCGCTGGAGTTGAAGGAACGCAACGCCCGCCTCGCGCTCGCCACCATGTGCATCGGTGTCGGACAGGGCATCGCCATCGCACTCGAAAGGGTCTGAGCGCGGCCAAATCGTACTCAAGCCGACCGACAATTGCTTGCTCTGGCTTGAACTTTTCCTGATGGATATGCGCTCACCAGAGCAATTCCAGGAAAAGTGCGTAGCGGTTTTCCGTGCGGACCTGCGTAAAAAACAAAGAGCCGGAGCGTTTTCGTGTTTCCGTCAAGAACGGAAACGCTCTAGCATCAGCTTGTCGTTCTCAGTATGACAGCTATACACTGTTGACCGAAGGCTGTTGTCCAACCGGGAGCAGACACCAATTTGTCCACCAACATGCCGAGGTAGTGGCTTTGGCTCAAAGGCAAAGACAGATCGCATCCCAGGAGAGCGAGGAGCGGAAACTCCGCTACCTGCATGTCTATGACTGGATCCTCGATTTCATCGCCAGGAACAATCTGACCGGCGGTGACAAGCTGCCGAGTTCGACCGAACTCGCCAGGCTGACCGGCGTCAGCCTGATTTCGGTGCGACACGCCCTCGACAAGCTGGAGCATGCCGGCAAGATCCATCGCCACCAGGGGATAGGCACCTTCGTCGCCAAGGATCGCATCGTCAGCGAGCCGAGCAGAACCGGGCGTCTTCTGGAAACGCTCTCGCCATCCGGCGGGCCGGAACTCGCCACGGAAGTGCTCGCCATCAACGTCGGCTTGCCCGGGCCGGAAATCGCCAAGGCGCTGTCGATCGAGGTCGGCCAGCCCGTTTGGGAGATCGTGCGGCGACGCAGCCTCCGGACAACGCCGGCGATCCTGGAACAGGCGGTGCTGCCGCTAAGCCTTGTCCCGGCCATCAACGAGAGTGATCTCCAGGCAGGCGACTCGCTCTACACGCTGCTTGCCGAGCGTTACGGACTGCGCGACGACTACGCCGAACAATCGCTGGAAGTGGACAAGCCGACCGCTGCCGAGCGAGAGGCGCTGGACCTTGGGCCGCGTGACCAGGTCGTGCGGATCAGGGGGGTTTCCTTCACCGCCGACGGCAAGGCTTTCGACTGCTACCAGCAAACCTATAAGGCCTCGGATTTTGTATTCTACACCTCGGGCTCCGGAAGCCGGCATCTCTTGCAGCCGAACGACATGAAACAATGGGTGGTGCTGCCGCTCCACGGCGGCAAACCGGCGTCTCCGATTAAGGCGGCTGGCCGTTCAGGTCGATAGGTCGGCCAGGGTGGAGCGGTTCGGATCCGGGTGGGGGATGCTGGCGAGCAGCGCCCGCGTGTAGTCGGCCCTCGGCGAACGGACCACCGCTGAAGCGGCACCTTCTTCCACGATCCTGCCTTGATGCATGACGGCAATGCGGTCCGCATAATGCGCCGCAGTCGAGAGATCATGCGTGATCATCAGGATGCCCATCCTGGCGTCGGTGCGCAATTCGTCGAGAAGTTCTAGCACCCCGGCACGCACCGACACGTCCAGCATGGACACCGGTTCGTCCGCAAGAAGCAGTTCAGGCTTGAGTACGATCGCGGAGGCGATCGCCACGCGCTGGCGCTGGCCACCCGACAGTTCATGCGGAAAGCGGTTGAGATAGCGTTCGACCGGGGTCAGGCCGACGCGTTCGAGAGCCGCATGGATCAGGTCATCGCGTTCCCTGGCCGTGAGGCCGATGCCGTGGACACGCAATGGCTCCTCGACCGTGGAACGCACGCGGTAGCGCAGGTCGAGGGATTCGTACGGGTCCTGATAGATCATCTGCACCTGGCGGCGCAGCGGTCGCCACTGCCCGCTGGTCAGGCTGGTGACGTCGCGGCCATTGAGATGGATGGATCCGGAGCGCGCCTTGACCATGCCGAGGATGGCCTGCAGCGTCGTGGTCTTGCCGCTGCCGGACTGTCCGACCAATGCGACCATTTCGCCGCGCTCGACGCGCAGCGAGACGTTCTCGACGGCGGAAGGCGCTTGGGGTTCAACCCCGCGCATCACATCGCGGAAGCTGCGGACGCGCGGATAGGATACGCTGATGTCTCGCACTTCGAGCAGCGGCGATGCGGACTCCGTTTTCGTTGATGCCGGGGAGGTTCTTACGGGAGCCTCCGGCGTGCTGAACACATCCGGCGTCGCCTCGAAAAGCTTGCGCGTGTACTCATGCTTTGGGCGATGATAGAGGTCGCCGACCTCTCCCTGTTCGACGACCTCGCCTTTCAGCATGACTGCTGCTCGGTGGCAGCTTTGCGCAACGATGGCGAGGTCATGCGTGACGAGCACGAGCGCGAGGTTCAACTCCTTGCTCAAGCGCACCAGCAGCTTCATCACCTGGTCCTGCACCATGACGTCGAGGGCCGTTGTCGGCTCATCGGCAAGCAGCACCTTCGGCTCACATGCCAGGGCCATGGCGATCATGGCGCGTTGGCGCATGCCGCCGGACAACTGATGCGGGAAGCGTGTAGCATGGTCGGCGGGGATGCCGACCAGTTCCAGCAATTCACCGATCCTGCGGGTCATGGCGACGCCGCGCGCAACGCCATGCATCTGCATGGCTTCAGCGATCTGCCAGCCGATGGTCCGTACCGGATTGAAGGCGCTCATGGCGCCCTGGAAGACCATGGCGATGTCTTTCCAGCGGTGAGGTGCGACGCTGGTTTCTCCGCTGCGCAGCATATCGGTTCCGTTCAGCAGGATACGCCCGGAGACTTCCGCATTTGCCGGCAGCAGTCCCATCGCTGCCAGAATGGTGGTGGTCTTGCCGGATCCGGATTCGCCGACGAGTCCGAGACGCTCGCCGGGGGCGAGTTCCAGGTTGACGTTCTTGACCACGTGGAATTCGGCGCGGCCGTTACCGGTGTTGGCGCCGAACCAGATGTTCAGGTCTTGGATAGCGAAGGCGCTGCTCAAGCTGGAATTCCTTGTCAGATAGCATCCGGCCCACGCCCGACAAGCGGGCGCAGCTTCCAGCCATGCAGTGAGAGATATGAGACCTTGAGGCGTGGATTGAGCCCGTCCTCGATCGAGCGGCCCAGCATGTAGCAGCCCATGATCAGCACGGCGACGGCAACGCCGGCGGGGACGATCGCCCACCAGGCCCCGCTGCTGACGGCGGCGCGGTCGAACGCGTGTTCCATGATGGTGCCCCAGGTGATCGCGGTCGGATCGGATAGCCCGAGGAATGCCAGCGCGGTCTCGTTGAAGATGGCGACGGTAATGGCCAGCACGGTGTTGGCGACCAGCAGTGGTCCGATCTGCGGCAGGATATGGCGAATGATGATGTGGAAGTGGCTGGCGCCGAGGGCCTCGACGCGTTTCACGTAGACCCGCTCGCGCAGGCTCTTGACCTGGGCGCGGATGAGGCGCGCGGTGCTCGTCCACATCAGCGCGCCGATGACGATGATGACATGGGAGAGGCTCGGGCCCCAGACCGCCGCGATCACGATCATCAGCACGATCTGCGGGATGACCAGGAAATAGTCGGTGATGCGCATCAGCACCGTATCCACCCAGCCGCCGAAATAGCCCGACAGGATGCCGACGGTCGCGCCGATGCCTATGGCGATGAGGGTTGCGGTCGCGCCGACGATCATCGAGATGCGGCCTCCGCGCAGCACAAGGCTGAACACGTCAATGCCGCCGTCGTCGCAACCGAACCAATGTTGCCGGGATGGTGGTTCGAACACCGCGCAGGTGGCTTCATGCACGCTGTAGGGCTCGATCAGCGGCGAGATAAGTCCGAGCAGGACGAAGATGCCGACGATGGCAAGGCCGGCAAGCGCGGCGCGCTGGTGCAGCACGTCGTTCAACATCGGCCAGAAGCCGAGCCGGGTCTCGGCTTCCGGGGCGGCTGGCCCAGGCAAGGAAAGGGTCATGTCGTTATCCGGGGATCGAGCTTGTAGTAGATGAGGTCGGCGATGAGGTTGAAGGTGATCACCACCACGGTGATGGCCAGGAACCCACCCTGAAGCATCGGGTAGTCGCGCTTGAGCACGGCCGTGTAGAGAGCCCGACCGATGCCCGGCCAGGAGAAGATGACCTCGATGAGGATGGAGCCGGTGACGACCGCGCCAAGCGACATCGCCACCATGGTGACGATCGGCAGCATGGCGTTGCGCAAGGCGTGTGCGCGGATCAGCCTGCGCCGCGGCACACCCTTGGCCTTTGCCGTCAGGATGTAATCCTCGCCGAGCGTTTCCAGCATCGCGGAACGCACGATCAACGCGTTCTCCGCATAGAGCGTCAGGGCCAATGTCGTGACCGGCAGCACCATGTGCTTCAGCGTGTCGAGGAAGGTATCCCATCCCGAACCGCCCATGGCGAACGGGTCGTTCATGCCGGCCGAGGGCAGGACACCGGCGAATATGATGAGCAGCATCATGCCGAGGAACTGCGTGGGGAAGGCGTAGAACAGGACGGCGATGTTGGTGCTGAGATGATCGGTCATGCTGCCGCGGCGTACCGCTGAAATGACGCCGACAATCACGCCGAGTGTCAGGGCAAGGATCGTGCCCGTCGCAACCATGGGAATGGTGTTGCCAAATGCCTCGACAAGGTTGTCGAACACCGGCTGCCGGTTCATGTAGGAAACGCCGAAATTGCCCTGCAGCGTCTGCTGGAGATAAAGCAGGTATTGTTCCCACAGCGGCTTGTCGAGGCCGAACTGCGCGGTAAGAGCCTGCTTCAAGGCAGGCGAGGCGTTCGGGACGCGCGAGATCTGGCTGACCGGCCCTCCGGGAAGCACGCGGAACAGAATGAAATTGAGCGTCAGGGCCACAAAAACCGTGACGACAGCGAAAACTATCCGCTTCCAGATATAGGCCGATCCCCGCAACGCCTCTGCTCCTCCCAAGCGACTTGACATGTACTCATCATACTCAGTAGCCTGAATATGAGGCAAGTCCCCATTTTGGAGAATCTTGCGTCTCGGGAGACCACAATGAAAAAGAAACCTCACCAGAGTTGGAATATCCGCGCCCTGGCGATCGCCGCAGCAGTCGCGGCAACAGCCATTTTTCAGGCGCCCGCCATACCTTCAGCTTCAGCGGCTGAGATCCTGCGTATCGGTGCGACACAACCGATCGACTCGCTCAATCCGTTTGTCTCGGACTCCGATTACAGCTCAGTGTTTTATCAGTATGTGTACCCACACCTGACTGAATATGATGCCAAGCTCGAGATCGTGCCGTCCTTCGCGACCAAATGGGAGACGTCTGCAGACGGCAAGGTCTGGACTTTCCATACCGTTCCGAACGCAAAATGGTCCGACGGCGAGCCGCTCACGGCGAAGGATGCGGCCTTCACCTTCAATCTGATCCGCAAGTTCCAAAGCGGTGCCACCGGCAAGCTGGCCGGCTGGGTCGCTCATATGGAGGATGCCAAGGCCGCGGACGACAACACGCTGGTGCTGACCTACGCCTTGCCGGTCGCCAATGTGCTGACGCAACTGCAGGCGCTGCCGGTTCTGCCGCAGCACATCTGGGAGCCACTGACGGAGGGCAATGGCGAGCAGATCTCGACCTTCCCGAATGCGGCTCCCGTGGTCGCGGGCGGTCCTTTCATGCTGACCAAACACGAAAATGAGCAGATCGCGCTTTTCGCCCGCAATCCGAACTGGTGGGGCGAGAAGAAGCCGGTGATCGACGGTTTCGGCCTGCAGTTCTTTGCCAATGACGATGCCATGATCACCGCGCTTGTCACCGACAAGCTCGACATGATCGGCGAGCAGACGCCACCGACATCCGTCGAGACCCTGAAGAAGGCCGGGATGACCGTTTTGAGCGGACCGGGTGTCGGCATGAAGACGCTGATCATCAACACGAGTGCAGACAAGCCGAAGAACCGTGAGTTGCTCGACCCGAAGGTGCGCGAGGCCCTGGAGTACGCCATCGACCGGGAAACGATCGACAAGATCGTCTGGCTTGGCTTCTCGACGCCCGGTTCAACCATCGTGGCACCGGCAAGCGGCTACCATGACGAGGCCATCAAGCCGCTGCCCTACGATACCGACAAGGCAAACCAGATATTGGACGAGAAGGGTTACAAGAAGGGCGGCGATGGCATTCGCGTCGTCGATGGCAGGCGCATGGCCTATGAAGTGATTTTCCCGACGGAAGAGAACGGCACCGGCGATCGTGCCTTCCAGATCATCCAGGCCGGCTTCAAGAAGATCGGCATCGAGATCACCCAGCGCAAGATGGATCCGGGTGCCGCGACCGAAGCCATCCAGGCTCCCGAGGCCAAATATCTCGACTATGATTTCGCGATGTGGAGCTGGGTGCCGCCGGTGGAGCCGGACTTCATGCTGAGTATTGTCGCCTGCGCCGCTCGCGGCGGCAACAGCGACAGCGGCTACTGCAATGCGGACTACGACAAGATGTACCTGAAACAGGGCACGCTGCTCGACAGCAAGGAGCGCCGGGCCGAGATTTCCGCGATGCAGAAGCACATCTTCGAGGCTCGCCCCTACATCGTGCTCAACTATCCCAACGTCATCGAGGCCCATAGCCCGAAATGGGAAGGGTTCGTGCTTTCGCCTCTCGTCGGTTCGGTCAACAATCTGTCGACCGAAACGCTGATGAACGTCCACAAGGTGAAGTAGCATGACCACCCTACGCTTCGGCAGCGAGCCGTCCGTTCTGGCCAAGGCAGACATTCTGGTGATGCCTGCTTTTGCGGGAGCCCATGGTTTTGAAGTTGCCGATGCCGAGTTGGCGGGGAAGGCGGCACATGGCGGGCAATTTGCCCGTCATGTGCTGCGCCTTGATCCATCTTTCCAGGGCAAGGTCGGACAGCTTTCGGCGCTCCTGGTGCCGGCTTCGAACGAACCGGCGGTGCTTCTGGTCGGTGTCGGAGCACGCGACGCTTTTTCCGCAAACACTTTGCGCGATGCCCTCATGCCTGCAGCGCATTTCCTGCACAAAAGAGGTTCGTCCGTCATCGCCTTGAACGGATTTGGCATCGATCCGGGGCTGGTCGTGCGTGCGGCTGCCGAGGCTTGCCTGATCGGTGCTCATTTCCGTTCTGACGAGACGGAAACGATGATCGAGCTTCTGATCGCTGAAGCCTCGAAACTGAAACGAGCTTTCGAGGTCGGGACGGCTGCCGGCAAGGCGGTCAACTGGGTACGCGATCTTGTCGAGACCCCGGGTGGCGATCTTGTGCCTGAGCGTCTGGCGCAGGTGGTTGCCGAGCGTGCGCGCCAGTTGGATATTGCCGTCGAAGTCTGGGACGAAGCCGAGCTCGTGAAGCACGGTTTCGGGGCGACGCAGGCTGTCGGTCGCGGCAGCGCCAACAAACCGCGCGTCGTGCGGCTTTATCCAGATCGACAGAAGGCCGGGCTGGGCCTTGCCGGCAAGGGCATCACCTTCGATTCCGGCGGTATCAATCTCAAGCGCAACGCGCAGGAGATTGCCTGGATGAAGGCTGACATGGCTGCTGCGGCGGCGGTAGCCGGCGCCATTTTCGCGGCCGTCGAACTCGGTCTTGATCCCGATGTCACCGCTGTGCTGCCGATGGCGGAAAACATGCCGGGCGGCCACGCGTTGCGTCCCGGCGATGTCGTTGGCCATCCCGACGGCCGCAAGACAGAAGTTGTCGATACCGATTGCGAGGGCCGCCTGGTCCTGGCGGATGCGATTGCCCACCTCGCCAGGAATGGCGTTGGAGAGATCGTCGATGTCGGCACGCTCACCGATGGCGGTGGCGTTGGCCCTTTGCTGTGGGGATGCTGGTCGACATCGACCGCGCTCGCCGATGCGCTCTGTGACGCCGGCGAACTTGCCGGCGAGCCAGGCTGGCGATTGCCACTCAGGGCCGAATATGAGCGCCTGATCGAATCAAAGGTCGCCGACATCGCCAACGCGCCCTTGTCGGTGCCGGACAGCGGTCAGCTGGCCGCCACCTATCTGCGCACATTTGCCGGCAATGCCGCCTGGGCGCATGTCGACAACGGGTCGAGTGCCTACCTCGATCAAGGCTTTGAACCATGGTCCGTAGGTGCGACGGGTTCACCCGTCAGGGCGCTGCTGCAATTGCTGCTCAACCGGGCTGGTGAATAGGTTCCGACGTCATGACATCGATCGAAATCGTGGTGCAGCGGCTGCGCGCACTGGCTGATGAATTCACGCAGCATTGGCCAATTCCCGGAGGCATCGTCATCGCCGTTTCGCGCGAGGAGACCTTGCTCGAACTTCCTTTTGGCTTTGCCAATGTCGATGCGCGTCAGCCGGTCACGCGCGATCACCTGTTTGCCATCGGCTCGATCAGCAAGGCTTTTGTCGGCCTGACCCTGCTCCAGCTCGCCGAGGAAGGGAGAGTCGATCTCGACGCCCCCGTCACAACCTATCTGCCCTGGTTCAGCGTAGGCTCGGACTATCCGATGTTCACGCTGCGTCACCTGCTCAACCATTCCGCCGGATTGCCGGCCGGCACCGACTCCTTGCCGGACGAAATCGGGCAGGGCTGGTGGCTGAGGGAGCTTTCGACGGGCTTTGCACCCGGCAGTGCGTTCCACTACTCCAACATAGGCTATATCCTGCTCGGCCTGGTGGTGTCCGCCGTCACCGGGCAGCCGACGGTCGAGGCTTGCAGGGAACGGCTGCTCGAGCCGTTCGGAATGACGTCCAGCACACCTTGTATCTCCAACAAGGATCGGCATCGCTTCGCGGTCGGTTATGCGCCTGCCGCCGACGATCGCCCATGGTTGCCGGGCGAAGCACTGGCACCGGCGACATGGTTCGAAACCAACACTTCCGACGGCAATATCGCCGCCACCGGTCCGGATCTCGCCCGCTTCGTTCGTGTGTTGCTGGGATCGGGGCGATTGGATGGAAAGACCGTTGTCAGCACGAAGGCATTCGAACGACTGACCGGCCTGCTGGCGCCGTACGGGGAGCCGATCGTCGAGTTCGTGACGGATGCGGGCGTCGAACGGAGTGTCTACGGCCTCGGCATCAATGTCGAAACCGTCCGAGGCAGCCACTGCCTTACCCACGGCGGTGGCATGGTGGGCTACGCCACTTTCGTTCTGGCCGATCTGTCCCGTGATGTCGGGATCGTGGTCCTGACCAATGCCAATGGCGATTGTCCGGGCGCGCAGGTGATTGCCCGCGCGGCACATGCCTGGCTGACCGGCAACGAGATGGAGCTGCCACCGATCAAGCTTGACCTTGACGTGCTCGATCCGGCTGCTTTCCAACCCGCAATGCTGGGCGATTTTTCCGCACTCGATGCTGCCGGCAAGATGGTTGCGGTCTCTTTCGCCACGGACAATGAGGGCAAGGTGGAGCTTTCGAGCGATGGTGTTCGAGGGCGTGTCTTCAAGACATGGTCGTCGCGCTACGTGACCGATCATCCGGCCTTTGCGGTGTTTCACCTCACATTCGAACCGGGAGCGGACGATGGGGAGGGGGGCTGGAACCACGGTCCGCTCGAACTGCGCCGAAAACCGGCTTCTTCGGTAGACGGCGGCAAGGTTTCCAAGACCTGCGTCGGCCACTATCGCTCGCACTCACCCTGGTACACGAATTTCCGCATCGTAGCGCGCGGCGAGCGACTGTTCCTGATCGCGCCCGGCGGCGTCGAGGCGCCTGGTGACGATCTGGAACTGGTGGAGCTGGAGCCCGGTGTCTTCAGGGTGGGAGCCGAGACCCACGCGCCGGAGCGCCTGGTTCTCGGCCCGGTCGTCAACGACAAGGTCATCTCGGTGACCCGGGACGGCAATCGCTATTCGCGGACCTTCACGGACTGAAAGACGGTCTCATTATTCCGTTCGCAGTCGTTGACATGTCATCATACTCATTATAATAAGTATGCAAACTTGTTCTCCGAGGAGAGATTTAATGCCTGCATACAAGACACCCTCGCGCTCCACCCGGAGCCGAGACTATTTTGCCCGCTCCAGCGAAATCATCCCGAGTGGTGTCAACAGCACGGCGCGTGCCGTCTGGTCAGGCTGGGATCCCTATCCGCTGTTTGTCGACCATGGCACGGGTTCGCGCCTCTTCGACGTCGACGGCAATGAGTACATCGACTATCTGCTCGGCCTTGGGCCGATGATCCTCGGTCATCGTCCGAAGAAGATCACCGATGCGGTCGTGGATTTCATCCAGAACCGCGGCACTGTTTTCGCCATGCCTGCAGCCGAAGAAATCACGCTGTCGGAAAAGATCATCGCTGCGGTGCCGGCAATCGAGCAGGTCCGCCTGTGCAACACCGGAACCGAGGCGGTTCTCTATGCTGTCCGTCTCGCCCGCGCCTTCACTGGCCGCAAAAAGCTCATCCGCTTCGAAGGCATGTATCACGGCTTCTCCGACGGCGTTTACTGGAGCAAGCATCCGACGCTGGAAACGGCAGGTCCCGACAAGACCCCGAAGGCCATTCCGCAAGGCCCCGGCATGCCGGCTGGCCTCGACGATTCCCTGATCATTCTGCCGTGGAATGATGTCGAGGCGCTGCGCGACGCGATCGCCCGCGAAGGGCAGAACATTGCTGCCGTCATCACCGAGGCGGTGATGTGCAACACCGGCTGTATCCTGCCGGAGCCGGGTTATCTCGAAGCGATGCGCGAATTGACGGCCAAGGCCGGCATCATCCTGATCTGCGACGAAGTCATCACCGGCTTCCGTCTCAGCCTCGGCGGTGCGCAGGGTTATTACGGCCTCCAGCCTGACCTCTCCACCTTTGCCAAGGGCCTTGGTGGCGGTTTCCCGGTCGCGGCACTCGGCGGGCGCAAGGACATCATGGCGCTTGTCGCGGACGGCACCGTCTCGATGGCGGGTACCTATGCGGCCAACGGCATCGCGGTGACGGCAGCCAATGCGACGCTCGACCAGTTGGCGACGCCGGGCCTCTACGACACGCTCTACCAGCGTTGCCAGAAGCTGTTCGACGGTTTGGCCAAGGTGATCGCTGACAACGACATCCCGGCCTATGTCACCGGTGTCGGACCTGTCATGCAGCTCTGGTTCGCCGACAAGCCGATCCGCAACTATCGCGACGCTGCCCGTTATGCGCGTCACGATGTTTTCCGGACGTGGTGGGAAGAGATGCTCGACCGTGGTGTCCTGTTCCACCCCGGCGCGTTCGAGAACCTGTTCATTTCCTTCGCCCACACCGAGGACGACATCGCACAAACGGTCGCCATCGCCGGCGAGGCGATGCGCGCGGTCAAGGCAAAGCACTAAACTTCCGGAAAGGCGCCTTTGCATGCAGGCTGAAGCCTGCAAAGCTCGGGCGCCTTCTCTCTCAAGGACAGCAATGAAGAACGACAACGTCATCCTCGGCATCGATCTCGGCACTTCGGCCATCAAATGCGTGGCGATGTCGGTGTCGGGTCGCGTTGTGGCGACAACCGAGGCGGCGTTTCCGGTGACGAGGGAGTTGCCCGGCCAGGCCGAGCAAAATCCGCTCGACTGGCTGGCTGCCCTGGAGGCTGCGGTCAAGCAGCTGGACGGAGAGGTTGCGAAACAGGTCTCTGCCGTCGGCCTCACCGGCCAGTTGCCCACCCTGGTCTGCCTGCAAGATGGTCGGCCGTTGCCGTCAGCGATCACCTGGATGGATAGCCGTGCCGATGCCTGGGCATCAGGTTTCCTCGATGAGCCGACGCGGCAGATGATCTATGAGCGGACGGGCATGCCCATCGACGGGCGTTACCTGGCGCCGATGTTCCGCCATCATCTCGACTGTTTCGGCAAAGGCGTGACCACGATCCTTTCTGCCAAGGATTTCCTGCATTTCGCGCTGACGGGAGAGTTGACGACCGACCCGTCTACGGCGGCGGGGTACGGGCTCTATGATCTTGACAGCAAATCCTGGGCGCCGGAGCTTTGCGGCGTATGGGGGGTCGAGAAGCCATTGCTGCCGGCGATCCGACCGGCCGAGGCCACGAGCCCGCTTCGAGGCGATGTGGCGACGCGCCTTGGTTTGCCGACTGGTGTGCCCGTGGCCGTCGGCTGCGCGGACTCGGTTGCCAGCGTCTATGCCATGGCGGGGCTCGGCAGTGGCACGGTGTGCGTCACCACCGGTTCCAGCACGATCATCATGGACAGTCTGAGCGATCCGTTGCGCGATCCAAAGCGTCGATACCTGCTGACCCCTCACGCGGTTGACGGCGTATTCGGGCGCGAAATGGATCTGCTTTCGACCGGCACGAGCTATCGCTGGCTGAACGACCTGCTCGGTTGGGACAATGGCAGGATCGATGCCGCCGCAGCGGCATCGCAGGCCGGCGCCAATGGCCTGATGTTCTCGCCCTATTTGGCGGGGGGCGAACAGGGCGCCTTGTGGAATCCGAACCTGCGCGGCGTCCTGCATGGCCTGACGGTACAGCACAAGGCGCAGGACATCGCCCGTGCCTATCTGGAAGGCGTGCAGTTCGAAATCAGGCGTTGCATCGACATCCTGGCGGAGACCTCGAAGATCGAACGTGTCGTGCTTGCCGGCCACGCGGTGTCGCATTTCTCGACCCGGCAGATGCTGGCCGACATATTGGGACGTCCCGTGGTGAGCTACCATCACTCGTCTCCAGCGGCGATCGGGGCGGCATTGCTGGCTGTTCCTCAAAGTGAACGTCCCGCGCCGACAGCATCACAGACGGATGTGGTCGCGCCTTCCGCCATCTCCACGAACTACGAAAAGATCTACCGGCGCTACTCAGCGCTCTTTCCTACGATTGCCGAGGCTTCAGACTGAGATGACGAAATTGAACGTGACCTGGGCGGCGGATCGCGCTGCCATGGCGGAGCTTGCCGCGAACCAAGTCAGCGCGACGCTGCTCGATGGATCCGCGACAAGCCTCGCCTTGCCTACCGGCGATACGCCGATCGGCATGTATGAGGAGCTGTCGCAACGCTGCCGGCGTGGCGAAATCAGTTTCGGCGCAACCAAACTGTTCAATCTCGACGAATATGTCGGCATGTCGCCCGAAAATCCACGCAGCTATCATGCCTTCATGCGGCGTCATCTCATCGACCGCATCGACGCCCCCGAGGATCAGGTGCATCTCCTGCGTGGGGATGCTCCCGATGCCGATGAACAATGCCGCGCCTTCGATCGTGCGATCGAGGCTGCTGGTGGGATAGACCTTGCCGTGCTGGGATTGGGCGCCAACGGACATATCGCTTTTAACGAGCCGGGTGTCTCCTGGGATCTCGATACGCACGTGGTTTCGCTGGACGAGAGGACGCGGCAGGCGCACCGTCCCAACTTTCCCGACGATGCCAGCGTGCCGAAAACAGGGGTGACCATGGGCATCAACACGCTGCGCTCGGCCGGGAAAGTGCTGCTGCTGTGTGCCGGCGAGAGCAAACGCGAAGCCATGGCAGCACTGCTGGCCGGGCGTGAGGATCCGGCCTGGCCGGTCACCAGCCTGATCGGGCACAGCGATCTGGTGGTCGTGGCCGAAGAAGCCCTGATGCCATCTTGACGGGCAGCCTGCGTGGAGCAGCTGTCCCTCAGTCCGACAAGATCAATGAATGGGAGCCGAATATGACCTGGAGTGGTGTCTTTCCTGCCGTAACGACCAAGATGGATGCTTCCGGCGTGATCGATCTCGCCGCGACCCAGGCGAGTGTCGATCGTCTCATCACCAAAGGTGTGTCGGGTGTCATCGTGCTGCCGATGCTCGGCGAAAATGCGTCGCTGACGCAGGCCGAGCGCGACGCCGTGGTGCGGGCAGCCAAGGAAGCCGTCGCGGGGCGTGTGCCGCTTCTTTCAGGACTGGCGGAACTGTCCACCGACAATGCTGTTGCCGCGGCCCGCAACTACCAGCGGCTTGGTGCGGAAGGCCTGATGACGTTCCCGAGCCTCGCCTATCGCACGGACCGGCGCGAGACGGCGGCCTGGTACAAGGCGGTTGCCGAAGCGAGCGATCTGCCGATCATGATCTACAACAATCCGCTCGCCTATAAGGTCGATGTCGACATCGAGACGCTGAAGATGCTGGCCGATGTTCGGGGCGTCGTGGCGATCAAGGAAGAGACCGGCGACATCCGCCGCGTAACCGACCTGTTCAATGCGTTTGGCGATCGTTTCGACATCTTCTGCGGTGTCGACGACCTTATCCTGGAAAGCGTGGCGCTCGGCGTCGTTGGCTGGGTGTCGGGTATGACCAATGCGTGGCCCGCCGAATGCGTGAGGTTGTTCGAAACGGCCAAACGCGGCGACTTCGCTTCGGCGTTGCCGTTATACCGCCTGCTGACACCGGCCTTCCACCTCGATACGGACGTGAAGCTCGTCCAGTACATCAAGCTGGCCGAGCATCTTGTCTATGGTGCCCCGGAACATGTCCGGGCTCCGCGCTTGCCTGTGATTGGAGAAGAACGGGCGACGGCGGAAGCGGTCATCACGGCGACGATCAGGGCTTTGGCGACCGCGAATTGATCGACCGCTTTTGAACTAGAGCGTTTCCGTTTTTCACGGAAACGCGGAAACGCTCTAAGTTTTGTTTTCGCCGCAATTTTGTAACGCCAAGCGATTTCACTTGGCTACAAAATGCTCTCGGACAGGCGTTGCCGGAATCGGCCGGCGACGCCCGTCTTTCAGACCAGCCTCCCGGTAAATGCCATCCATCACCCGCGCGACGCTTCACGGGTCCGTGTCTCAAACGACACGGAGATAACTGGTCATGCCTGTCTTCTGATGTTCAATGATGTGGCAATGCAGCAGCCAGTCGCCAGGGTTGTCGGCCACGAAGCCGAGCTGCACCTTCTCGTCGGCCTGGATGAGGTAGGTATCTGTTATCTGCGGCTGGATCTGTCGCTTCGATGAGGACAGGACCTTGAAGCTCATGCCATGCAGATGGATGGGATGAACCTGCGGCGTCAGGTTCTCCATGTCGATGACGTAGCTCTTTCCCAACTTCAATTCGGCCAGCGGCGCGGTTGGATCGGGCGTATCGCCCGGCCACGGCACCTTGTTTATCGCCCAGAAACTGTAGCCAAGCGAACCGCAGATACTGTCCGTCGAGACGTTCTCCGCCGTTGCGCTGAGCGCCAGCCGGATGTGCTGGGCGGAGGCGACATCGACCTGGTCGATCGGATTGGGTTCGAGCGGCGCCAGATCACGCGCGTCGCGCCGCAGTGAAGCTCCGACGGAGCGCAGCGTTGCCAGTACCGCCGACTTCGTCCCGCGAATATCCTCGAGGCTGACAAGCGCCCCCTCATTGTCGGGCATGCGTATCGCCAGTTCCAGGCGCTGGCCGGGGCCAAGTTGAAGCAGGTCGAGGGGGAACGCCTGTGGAACGGGATTGCCGTCGATGGCAATGACGGTCGCGCCTGCGCCCTGAACGCGAAACGAATAGATTCGTGTGACGTCCGTGATCGCCACGCGCAGGCGCACCAGCCCACCGGACGGCGCATCGTATTGCGGCTGTTCGATCCAGTTGGCGGTGCGCACCGTGCCGAAGGTTCCTGAACGTGCGGCGTCGCGAGGCCGATACTGCTCGATGAACTGCCCGTCGCCACCGAGACGCCAGTCGCGCAGATTGAGCACCACTTCCGCGTCGAATTCAGGATCGGCGGGGTTCTCGACGACGATCACGCCAGTCAGGCCGTGCCCCATCTGGATCAAGGTGTTGCAGTGCGGATGGTACCAGAATGTGCCCGCATCCGGCGGGGTGAAGACATAATCGAACTGGTCGCCGGTGTAGACATAGGGCTGGACGAGGAACGGCACCCCATCCATCTTGTTGGGGACGCGGATGCCGTGCCAGTGGATGGTGGTCGGTTCATCGATGCCGTTGACCAACCGCGCCGCGAAGGCCTCGCCCTTCCTCATGCGCAACACCGGCGGCACTCCTGCATCGTCGTAGGTGAGCACGTCCCGGGTCAGGTCGGTGCCCGTCAGCTTCGCCTCAATTTTCCGGGGCTTGAGGATCCGTGGTTCCGGTGCAGCCAGCGCGGAGCGAATGGAATTGCCTGTCCAGCCCAGCCCGAAACCACAGGCAACCCCAGCCGACGCCTTGAGAATGGCGCGGCGCGTGACTTTCGACATGGGGGCTCCACAATTCGATTTTGACCGATGCCCGGCAGAATGTCTAAGCTCGGCCAGCTATCGGCATCAGCCGCAGATCTGCCGTGCGACGGCGTTCACAGGCTGCCAACAGGGCGGAACTCAGGACCTCCATATCGGTTTTGGTGTTCGGTCGCCAGCCGCAGGGACAAGGATCGACACCGGAGTGTGCGTCCGCCATTTCCCGATAGATGGTGCCGATCGACCGTGCCACCAGCCGCATCACCGCCATGGGCGGCAACCCCGCACGGTGCATTACCTCGCAAATCTCGTTCATCACAGTGGTGCGGATATGCGCCTCGGCGTCGGCATGGCGATTTTCTACTTCGATTTGTGACACGCGTTGACTCTCTGCATTGTCGTTTGAAGGGATCGCTGGCGTGGCTGTTCGCTGCGTCGCGCTTCTGTGCATCGCTGCGGCTGGCCCGCAGTCAGGATTCCTGAGGAATGAGCACAACTCTATCGTGTGATGGTGATGATGAAAACAAAAACTTGAATGTTTTTATCATCTTTTTGAGGGCGACTTCTATCCGAGAAGCGGCAGCGCAGACGGAAGGTGACGTCCATAAGCCCGGGCCGCGGCCGAACGGTTGATCGCCGACAGGTTCGGAATGTTACTGCTGTATGGTGATTGGCGGTATTATAGGCCTTGCATGACCATCGATACCGAGTCGCCCTCCCGCCTTGCCGTCCTTGCCCACTCATCGCAGTGGCTGGTGCTGCTTCCATTGACGCTGGTGCTGATCACGCTGCTGGAATTGGTCCACCTGCCGGCGGCGCTGTTGATCGGCTCGTTGGTCGCGGGGATCGTGGCGGGCGTCAATGGAGCAACCGTGCGGGTACCGCACATGGCATTCGCGTCGGCACAGGCGATCATCGGTTGCCTGATCGCGGGATCGATCTCCCTCAGCATCTTTTCGACCCTGGCCGAGGGATGGGTACTCGTGCTGGGTGTCGTGCTGGCGACGCTGACAGCGTCCAGCCTTCTCGGCTGGCTGATCAGCCGTCTCGACATTCTGCCGGGGACGACCGGCGTGTGGGGTGCAGCTCCAGGTGCGTCCACCGCAATGGTGCTGATGGCGGGCGCGTTCGGGGCGGACCAGCGTCTGGTCGCCTTCATGCAATATCTGCGCGTGGTGATCGTCACCATTGCAGCCGCCGCCGTGGCACGGCTGTGGGTGGACAAGTCGGGCGTGGCCGAACCGGCGATCATCTGGTTCCCGCCGCTCGACTGGCTGGCCTTCGGCCTGACCCTGGTCGTTGCTGCGGTTGGCGGTTTCCTGGGCCGGACTGTGCGTTTGCCGTCGCCATTTTTCCTTGGCGCCTTCATTCTGGGCAGCATCGTCCATCTGGCATTCGGGCAGACGATGCAGATTCCGGAATGGCTGCTGGCGCTGAGCTATGTCGCCATCGGTTGGACCATCGGGCTGAACTTCACCATCCATACCGTACGGCATGCTGCCAGGGCTCTACCGCAGATCGTTGCCGCCATTCTCGTGCTGATGGCTTTTTGTGGCCTGATGGCATGGCTGATCGTCATGATGTTCGATGTCGATCCGCTCACCGCCTATCTGGCGACCAGCCCGGGCGGCATGGATTCGGTGGCCATCATCGCAGCGGCGTCGGACACGGTTGATCTTTCCTTCGTGATGGCGCTGCAGGCAGCCCGGTTCCTCGTGGTGCTGCTGGCCGGTCCCAGTATCTCGCGTCTGGTTGCCCGGACGCTGAGGTAAAGGGTTGCGGCGTAGTGTGTTGCAGACTTCGGGACAGGCGGACAAAGCCTGACTGAACATCCTCATGGGGGCAGGCAGGGCGAGCCAACTCGCGATAAAAACGACTGGAAAAACGGGTCGCATAGGGCCAAAAACGAATTGAGGCTTTGCGCAAGGTCGCAGGGACGTAAATCTCAGGTCGAGGGCGACAGTTGCACGGTTCGGCATTGCGATCGTTTCGACTGCTGGTTTTTCTTCTCATTCCGCTGTGGTTCGCCGCCAGCGCGCGGGCCGCGGAGCCGAGCAAGCTTACGATCGTCACATCCTATCCAGCTGCGTTTTTCGAGCCCTTCCAGAAGGCGTTCGAGACGAAAAATCGTGATGTGACCATCACGATAATCCAGCGAAACACTGCAAGCGCCAGTCGCTTCATCATCGAAAAGCATGAGCAGCCGGCCGACATGTTCTGGGCCTCGGCTGCCGATGCCTTCGAACTACTCAAACGGCACGGTAGTCTGAGAAAGGTCCGTTCCCGCGTCACCGGTGCGCCAGAAAAGGTGCTCGGCTATCCGTTGAATGATCCGGATGGCTACTATCTCGGTTTTGCCTTGTCGGGCTACGGCATCGTCTACAACGGAGCCTATCTGGCGCAGTATGGCCTGGCACCGCCGCGCGAATGGCAACAACTGCTCGAGCCCGCCTATTCGGGTCATATCGGCATCACGACGCCCTCACGTTCCGGCACGACGCATTTGATGGTGGAAGCGCTGTTGCAGACCTACGGCTGGGAAAAGGGTTGGGCGATGCTCTCGAACCTGGGCGGTAATCTTTCCACCGTTACCGCACGCAGTTTTGGTGTTGCGTCCGGCGTGGCGCAGCGCCGGTTCGGCATCGGCATCACGATCGACTTTCTCGCTCGGACACCGAGCATAGGTGCGAATGACGCGGTTTTTGTCATGCCGTCCGACACGGTCTTCGTACCTGCCAGCATTGGCATCCTGTCGCGTGCTCGAAACGTCGAAGCCGCGGAACGCTTCATCGATTTCATATTGTCGGAGGAAGGCCAGCGCATACTGCTCACTCCGGCAGTTGGACGCATTCCAGTCAGGCCGTCCCTCAACCGCGGGCTGGTGCCAGGCAACAATGCCGGGCTGCTCAAGGATACAACCTTCGACGCCGGCCTTTCGGCCGAACGCTACGGCCTCGTCAACCTGATGTTCGACGACTATGTCGTCCGCCGCCGCGCGGTTCTGGCACGTCTTTGGAAACGCCTTGCGGAATTTGAGGCGATGAACATCGTGTCGCCGAGAACGCAGGCCTTGTTGTCGCGTGCGCGACACAGCCTCGAGGCGCCCCCCATTTCGGAGGCTGAGGCAGGCCGGCTCGACAGTGATTTGAAAGCCGAATGGCCGCGGCGCATCGCGTGGTCGCCGTCGCAGATCGAATTTGCCGCTCGTCTGCGCGGCAACATCGAGCGCAAGCTGGCTGATGCGGAGGCCATGATCGCTGAAGTTTCCGACGATCAGGGATCCCGATGGCGGCCATAACCGATACGATCCCAGTTCATGATCTGTCGGGGGGACAGCGCTGGCGGATGGGCATCGGCGGTCGCCTGTTCGCGGCCTTCGTGGCCATCGTCGGACTGGCGGTCGGGGCCTGCGTCGTTGGCTGGCTTTCCTACGCCCGGCTTTCGGGGGAGCTTTCGGCAATTGTCGAAGCCCAGATGCCGCGCCTTGCCTTCGCTTCGCGTCTGTCGAAAGCTGGCGCGGACATCGGCTCGGTGACGGCTGTCCTGACCGGAGCCGGTACGCGGGCGGAATATGACGACGTGCGTGGCGTCTACGCGCAGCGCCTGAAGGCTTTGCAGGATCTGCTCATTCAACCTGACGCCGCGCGCGACGTCGCCCAGATCGGTCCAGTGGCCGGTGCCATCGGTGAGAATCTGAACCGGATCGATATCGCCGCCGGCAAGCGTTTCACACTGCTCGAAGCAATGCGTGCCGACACCGATGAACTGCGATGGTTGCAGGCTGATCTGATCGAGGAAGCAGATCCGCTTGTCGACGATATCCGGTTCAACATCGAGGCCGAGGCACGAAAGCCGGGCGGTTCGAATGCGCTTGGCGAACAGCGCAAGAGCGAGGCGCTTTTGACCGCGCTTTCCCAAGCGAACCTTGCCATTGGGCTGATCGGCCGGCTGGTCAACGCCACTACTGTGGCGGAGATTCAGGAGACCAACGCATTTCTAGGCGACAGCGTCGACGAACTGGCCACGCGGCTGGATACGCTTTCCGGATGGCCCGACAGCATCACGCTGCGCCAGCTCGCCCGTCGGATACTCGAGCAAGCGAATGTGCGCACGGGAATTCCGAACCGAAAGAATTCCGAAATGGCGCAGGCCGTCAAACTGAGCGAATTGGCGCAGGAGAACGCTCGGCTTGTGGAAACCCTGGGCCGTAACATCGAGGCCGAAGTCACCGCCATTCAGGCAAGCGCCAACGCTGCCAGCCTGCGCGCTGCCCAGGCCATCGACATCGGCCGCAAATTGCTGGCCGCTATCGCATTGCTATCGGTCACTCTGGCAATGGCCATCGGCTATCTCTACGTGCACCGCAATGTGCTGGCGCGTATCCGTCAGTTGGCCGCTGCAGCCAGCAGCATCGGTGAAGGACGGCATTCGGTCGTGCTTCCTCCCGTTGAACCGGACGAGCTCGGCGATCTTGCGCACGCGCTGGCGCTGTTTCGGCAGACGCGTGATGAGCTCATCCAATCAGCCAAGCTGGCGGCCCTTGGCCAGATGGCCGCGGGAATCGGGCACGAGCTCAACCAGCCGCTGGCGGCGATCCGAGCTCATATTCACAGTGGCTCGACGCTTATCGGTCGCGGCAACAGCGAGCAGGCTTTGGTTAACCTGGAAAAGATCAAGGGCCTTACGGCGCGCATGGCCGACCAGATCAGCCACATTCGCCGCTTTGCCCGACGCCCGGATGCCCAATTGCGGCCGGTCGACCTCAAGGTTGCGGTTGGGGATGCCCTCAGCCTGCTTGAACATCGCTTCGAAGAGGAACAGACGGCGCTTCAACTGGACCTTGCCGACGAAGCGATGTCAGTGATGGCCGAGCCGATCAGACTGGAGCAGGTTATCGTCAATCTGGTGGCCAACGCGCTTGATGCCGTGAAGGAGACGACGCGGCGCACCGTGCGTGTGACGGCCGAGCCGACGACAGATGGCGTGCGCCTGATCGTTGCCGACAGCGGATCCGGGATCGCGGCCGGGGATTTGCAGGCCGTGTTCGATCCGTTCTTCACCACGAAGCCGGCGGGATCCGGTCTCGGTCTCGGGCTTTCCATCTCCTACAACATCGTCAAGGACTTCGGCGCCGACATCACGGTGCTCGAGAGCGGGCCGCAAGGCACACGCTTCCAGGTCCTGCTGAAAGGACCAGAAAGATGACCGATGTCATCCTCGTCGACGACGATGCCAATGTGCTGGACGGCTATCGCGAGGTGCTGGAGCTCGAAGGCCTCGAAGTCGCCGCCTACGGCTCCGTGGCAACAGCCGTTGCGGATCTCAGGGTCGATACCGGAGCCGTTATCGTCTCGGATGTGCGGATGCCCAGGCACGACGGCTTTGATCTCATCGCCATGGTGCGCGGCATCGATTCCGATATCCCGATCGTGCTGATATCCGGTCATGGTGATATTCCGATGGCTTTGCGCGCCATGCGTGAGGGCGCGTGGGACTTTGTCGAAAAGCCGGCCGATCCGCTGCACCTCATCGAGACGGTCAAGAGAGCGCGGGCGCATCGGCAGCTTCAGTTGGAGAACCGCCGTCTGCGTTTGTCGGCTGACGCCGATGGTTGGGAAACGCGGCTCATCGGTCATTCGGCTCCGGTTGTAGCGCTGCGCGAGAAATTGAAGCGCATCGTGGGCATTGCCACCGACATCCTTGTCATAGGCGAGACCGGAACCGGCAAGGAGGTCGCGGCACGCGCCTTGCACGATTTCAGCAATCGCAAGGGCAATTTCGTCGCCGTCAATTGTGGCGCCATTCCAGAAACCATGCTGGAATCCGAACTCTTCGGCCATGAAGCCGGCGCCTTTACCGGGGCACGCGAAAAACGCATCGGCAAGATCGAATACGCCGATGGCGGCACCTTGTTCCTCGATGAGATCGAATCCATGCCGATGGCTGCCCAGGTTCGCCTGCTGCGGGTCCTGCAGGAACGTGTCATCGAACGACTTGGGTCGAATACGGAACGACCTGTAGATCTGCAGGTGGTGGCTGCCACGAAGGCTGACCTGCATCTATTGGCCAGACAGGGGCAGTTTCGGGAAGACCTTGCCTATCGGCTTGATATCGCGCGGATAGAACTGCCCCCGCTCAGCGCCCGCAAGGGTGATGTCGGGCTGCTGTTTCGGCATTTCCTGGCGCTTGCCGCCAAGCGTCAGGGACGAATCCCGCCCAGGGTGGACGTGGCATTCCTGACCGGCCTCGACCGCAGGCCATGGCCAGGCAATGTGCGTGAACTGCGGAATGTCGCCGAACGCTTCGTGCTTGGCCTGGAGGATGTCGGGGAGCACGGGGACGCCGACGGATTGTTGACGCTGGAGGAACAAATCGATCGCGTCGAGCGCAGCATCATCCTTGACGGCCTGTCCGCGCAGGAAGGGCGTGTCGGTGCCACCGCCGACGCCCTCGGCATCTCGCGCAAGACGCTCTACCTCAAGATGCGCAAGCACGGCATCGCCACGCGCGGCGAGGATGGCGATGTTACCTGAATTACCCATGCCGTAGCTGGGTAATGTTACCATTTTTACCCGATCTCTGCCGAAGAAGCCCGGAATTGCGGGATTCCTGCAACTGGCACGCGGCTTGCTCCATCCCTGGTCAGCCGCCAAAGCCTGGCGGTGATTGGGAGGAAATATCTTATGTTGAAGACCATTGCCGCGGCGATGCTGATCTCGGCTGCCGCCATCGTTGCCGCCCATGCTGAAGAAGGCGGCAAGGTGACCATCGTCACGTCCTTTTCCAAGGATGTGACCGATCCATTCAAAGCCGGTTTCGAGGCGGCCAATCCCGGCTACACGCTCGATGTCCAAAACAAGAGCACCAGTTCCGGCGTCAAATATGTCGACGAAACCAAGGGCAACAACCAGACCGATCTGTTCTGGGCTTCCGCACCGGATGCCTTCGACAGCCTGAAGAGCCGAAAGCTTTTGACCAGGTTCGCGCCGTCCGTAACCGGACTGCCCGAGAAAGTCGGGTCCTATCCGGTCAATGACCCGGACGGGTTCTATTTCGGCTTTGCGGCGTCCGGTTATGGCATCATGTCCAACGACCGTTATCTCGAGGCCAACAACATCCCCAAGCCGTCCGAATGGAGTGACCTGACGAAGCCGCAATACTACGACCATGTCGCGATCGCGGCTCCCTCGCGCTCCGGCACCACGCACCTGACCATCGAGACGATCCTCCAGGGGGAAGGTTGGGACAAGGGCTGGGCTACGCTCAAGGGCATCGGCGGCAATCTGCAGCAGGTCACCGAGCGTTCGTTCGGCGTGCCGGATGCCGTGAATTCCGGCCAGACCGGCATCGGCATCGTCATAGACTTCTTCGCCTTTTCGGCGCAGGCGAGCGGCTTCCCGGTCAGTTTCGCTTATCCATCGGTGACAACGGTGGTTCCGGCCAACATCGGCATCATCGCCAATGCTCCGAACCAGAAGGGCGCGGAAGCCTTCGTCAATTATCTGCTTTCGGAAAAAGGCCAGACGGTCCTGCTCGAACCCACGATCCGGCGACTGCCGATCAATCCGGCACTTTATGAGAAGGCTCCCGAGGGTTTCCCGAACCCGTTCAAGGATCCGCGTTTCCAGTCGATGATCACCTTCGATGCCGAAGTCTCGAAGAAACGCACCGATGTCGTCGACACCTTGTTCGATCAACTGGTCTCGTTCCAACTCGACAAGCTGAAGGGAGCGACCAAGGCAATCCATGCCACCGAGGAGGCATTGGCAAAAAGTGACAATGCGGAAGCGCGCGGATTGCTCGAGGAGGCGCGTTCGCTGATCGCGGCGATGCCGATCACCGCCGAGCAGGCTGCAAGCCAGGAAATCCGGGATGTGTTTACCGGCGGCGAACAGAAGACCGCTCGCCAGGCTGAACTCGAGCAGCAGTGGGCGGCATTCGCTGCCGATAAATACGCGGCTGCCCAGAGCAAGGCGGAAGCCGCGCTGGACCTCATCGACTGAGCGAACCGGCGTGTTGGCCGTCTGCGCGAGCAGACGGCCATTTCCGATCATCCATGTCTTCCGTACCGGCCTGATCAGGCCTGGCACGATGAACCCATCCGGAGCCAGCCATGGCATTTGCTGCCGCAATCCCGATAAACCGTATTTCGGCCAAGCCCGGCCAGATCGCCGCGGTTGCCTTGATAGCCCTGTTCCTCGCGGTCTTCCTGGTGATCCCGGCAGGAACCGTGATCTATACGGCCTTTACGGAGAAAGGCACCGGCGCGCTCACCGTTGTCAATTTCCTGGACTTCTTTCGCACCAAGCTGTTCCGGCAGTCCTTCGTCAATTCGGTCTACGTTTCCGCCATGTCGGTGGTCTGGGGTACGCTGATCGCCCTGCCGCTGGCTGTGCTCACCACACGTTTCGAATTCCGCGGCTCGCTCCTGATCCAGACGCTGGGGTTCATTCCCTTGATCATGCCGCCCTTCGTCGGTGCGGTGGCGATGCAACTGCTCTTTGGCCGCAACGGCACCATCAACCTCCTGCTCAATGATTGGCTCGGGTTCCGCATCCCTTTCATGGAGGGTCTGAACGGCGTCATCTTCGTGCAGTCCCTGCACTATTTTCCGTTCATCCTGATCAATCTGTCGACCAGTCTGCGCAACATCGACCGATCGATGGAAGAGGCGGCCCAGAAATCTTGGCTCCTCCGGTTTTCGCCTGTTCCGCCGCATCGTCTTTCCACTGGCGATGCCTGGGTATCTCGCGGGAGCCTCGCTGGTTTTCGTCAAGGTTTTCGATGACCTGGCCACGCCGCTCCTGCTCAATGTCAAGGATATGCTGGCGCCGCAGGCCTACCTGCGCGTCACCTCGGTCGGCCTCACCGACCCGATGGGCTATGTCATCTCGGTCATCCTGATCGTGGTCTCGATCTTTGCCATGTGGTTGTCGGCGGTGGCGATGCGCGGCAAGGACTATTCGACCGTCCAGCGCGGCGGCGGCGGGCTTTCCAAGCGTCCGCTCGGTCGCGGCGAGGCGGTGGTGGCGTATTGTGTGGTGGGGCTGATCCTGCTTCTCGTGCTGTCTCCGCACATCGGCCTCTTGCTGTTGTCGCTGGCCACTGTGTGGTCGTTCAGTCCACTGCCGGATGGCTTTACCGTCGCCCACTACAGCCGCGTCTTCGGCGAGAGTTCGCTCTACATCAAGAACACGCTGATCTATGCCAGCCTGGCCGGTCTCATCGACGTCATCGTCGGTGGCGCCATCGCCTATCTGGTGTTGCGCACCAAGGTGATCGGTCGGCATTGGCTCGACTGGGCGGCCACCGCTGCCCTGGCAATCCCCGGCGTGGTACTCGGCATCGGTTATCTCCGCACCTTCTACGGCGTCACTCTGCCCGACGGGACCCCGCTTGCAACACTCTGGGTGATGGTCGTGCTGGCGCTTGCCATTCGCCGCCTGCCTTATGCGCTGCGGGCCTGCTACGCGGCGCTGCAGCAAGTGTCGCAGTCGCTCGAGGAAGCGGCGGAAAACCTCGGTGCCACCAAACAGCGGACCATCCGGCGCATCGTGCTGCCGCTCATGACCGGTGGCCTGCTGGCGGGTTTCGTCACCTCCTTCTCGACAGCGGCCGTCGAGCTTTCGGCGACACTGATGCTGATCCAGAGCAATTCCGACGCGCCCATAGCCTACGGGCTCTACGTCTTCATGCAGTCGCCGGCGGGACGCGGGCCAGGGGCGGCGCTCGGCGTGATCGCCGTCATCATGGTCGCGGTCTGCACGCTGCTGTCCCATTACGTGGTCGAGCGTCGCCAGAAGACGCTCGGGATGCACAAATAAGAATTCCAGGGAGCGAATAATGAACATGGAAATCCGGAATGATGCGGGCTCTCGTGGAGTCGCCAGGGCCGTCCGCATCAGCGATGTCAATCTCTACTACGGCGAGCAACATGTGCTGAAAGACATCAACCTCGAGATCAAGCCTGGCGAGTTCTTCGCTTTTCTAGGCCCCTCCGGCTGCGGAAAGACGACTTTGCTCAGGCTGATCGCAGGTTTCAATCATGCCCGTCAGGGAAAGGTGGCGATCGGCGGTGACGATATCCTCGATATGCCGCCGTGGAGGCGGGAGATCGGCATGGTGTTCCAGTCCTATGCGCTCTGGCCACATATGACGGTGGCGCAGAATGTCGCCTTTGGCCTGGAAGAACGGCGCCTGCGCAAGGCCGAAGTCGAGCGTCGGGTGAACACCGCGCTCGATCTGGTGGGGCTCAAGCACCTGGCGGAGCGTCGTCCGGCACAACTCTCGGGCGGCCAGCAACAGCGCGTGGCGCTGGCAAGGACCATCGCGATCGAGCCCAGGGTGCTTTTGCTCGATGAGCCGCTCTCCAATCTCGATGCCAAGATGCGCGTGGAGGTTCGACGCGAACTCAGGGAACTGCAGCAGCGACTGCACCTGACGACCATCTTTGTCACCCACGATCAGGAAGAGGCGAACACGGTGTGCGACCGCATCGCCGTATTCAATGAAGGCCGCATCCAGCAGGTTGGCACGCCAATGGGGTTGTATGAGAAGCCGGCCAATCTGTTCGTCGCCAATTTCCTCGGCACGGCGAATATCCTTTCCGGAAGAGTGACAGGTGAGGGGAACTCACGGCGTTTCGACGTCTCCGGCGCGGGGTCAATTCCGATCCCCGCGCACACGGATGTGCCTGAGGGTGCCAAGCTGGTTTTGCGTCCACAATACGCCACCCTTGGCGTCGATGAACCGGGTTCCGTATCGCTGTCTGGCAGGATCGCGCATCGCGAATTCCTCGGGGCTACGGTCCGTTACGGTGTCCAGGTCGGAAGCGCGACGGTGCTTATCGATGTGCCGTTCCATTCAGGTGGTTCTCTGCTCGAACCCGGCAGCGAGACCACGATCGGCTTCAAGCCAGAGTCAGCGCTCTGGCTTGCCGACTGATCCCCGTGCCAGACTGGCGGACGTCAACTCGGCAGGCTCATTGCCAGGTCCCAGAAGGCCTTGACCAGCTTGCCGCTGGCGCGTTCGCGCAGGCAGATCAGGGCTTCATCCATCAGCACTTCCGGTGCGTCGATCTGGATCGGTTTCAGCCTGCCGTCATAGCCGAACTCGGCCCGGGTGACGAAGCCGACGCCGGCACCCGAGGCTACGATCTCGCGCACGGCCTCGCGGCCTTCGGCTTCGATCGCGGGCTTCAGGTCGACGCGCATTTCGGCAGCCAGCGCTTCCAGCTTGAAGCGGGTCTTCGAACCGCGTTCGCGCAGCACGAGTGGGTGTGAGACGATGTCGGCCAGCGCGAGCTTTTTCGCGCTGGCCAACGGATGATTGTGAGCGACGAAGGCGATGATCGGCGATGAATTGAGCTTCAGGATCTGGAAGTCGGAACTCTCCGGGATTTCGCCCAGCACGCCCATATCGGCTTCATAGGCGTAGAGCCCGGCGATCACGGTCTCGGTGTTGCCAGCGCGCAGCGACACCTGGACGCCGGGATATTTCGCCCGGAACGCGGCCAACACGTGCAGCAGATGGTGCGCGGCGTCGGCGATGATGCGCAGCGTGCCGGCACGCAGGGCGCGCGACTCCGACAGCAGGTCATTGGCCTGCTGCTCGTTGTCGAACATGCGGTGTGTGATCTCGAGCAGCCGTTCGCCCTGGGCAGTCAGCGTGACCTGCTTCTTGTGGCGGTTGAAGAGCAGTACGTCATACTCTTCCTCCAGCTTGCGTACCTGGTCTGAAATCGCCGGCTGGGTCAGGAACAGGGCCTCGGCCGCGCGCGAGAAACCGCCGCAGACGGCGACATGGTGAAAGGCCCGCAACTGCACGTACCGCATGGCATCATTCCATAAATAGAGACGATGCAACCATAGAAACTAACGAATTGACTTATGTAAAGGCCGCGCCGATGTTTTTTCGACGAGAGGATGCCGGCCATGCATTTTTCCCTTCTCCTGCTCCATCTCGCGGGAGCGACGCTGTTGCTGCTCTATGCCGTGCACATGGTGCGCACGGGCATGGAGCGCGCCTATGCCGGACTGCTGCGCCGGCTGTTCGGCGAGGCGAAAGGCGGCACCATCCGCGCGGCCGCCGGTGGTGCCGCGATGGCGGTGATGCTGCAGAGCTCGACCGCTGTGGCGATGATCGCCTGCGGCTTCGTTGCCAGCGGCCTGCTCGCCGTGCCGGTTGGACTGGCGCTGCTGCTCGGCGCCGATTTCGGCTCGGCGCTGGTCGTGCGCATCCTGTCCTTTGACCTTGGCTGGCTGGTTCCGGTCTGCCTCCTTATGGGCGGCATCATGCATTTGAAACTCTCCGCTGAGAGGCTGCGTGAAACCGGGCGCATGGTGCTCGGCATCGGCTTCATCCTGTTGTCGTTGAGGTTCATCGGCGAAGCGACCGGGCCGCTGCGCCATGCTGAATTGCTGCCGGTGATCTCCGGCTACCTTGCCGACGACGCCGTGATGGCCGTGCTGCTCGGCGCGCTGTTCACCTGGCTGATCCACTCAAGCATCGCGGCAATTCTCATGATCTCCGCCTTTGCCGCCCAGGGCGTTATTCCGCTCGAAGCCGGCCTGCCGCTGATCCTTGGCGCCAATCTGGGCAGCGGGCTGATCGCCTTCTGGCTGTCACGCGGTATGGACAGGGTGGCGCAGCGGCTGCCGCTGGGCAATCTGCTGTTTCGCGCAGCTGCTGCCGCGATCATGCTTGTGGCAGTGGAGACCTTCGGCGTGCCTGCAGTCCTGCGCGCGCTGGATCCCGCAACGGCCCTGGTTGATTTCCATCTTGCCTTCAACGCCGTGCTCGCTCTGTCGTGCCTGCCCTTTGTCAAGCTGGTCGCTCGACTGGCGGCGCGCGTGACGCAGGAACCGGGGGGCGAAGGGGAGGCGGACACCGCCCGGCAGCGGCTCAGCGCGCTCGACCGCTTGGTGATCAGCAGTCCGACCTTGGCGCTGGCCAGCGCGACACGCGAACTGCTGCGCATGGGCGAACTGGTCGAGCAGATGTTTCGGCCGGTCATGGACATGTTCCGCTCAGGAACACCCGAACAGATCGCCCGGCTGCGCGGCATCGACGATGAGATCAACGACACGCATACCGGCATCAAGCTCTACATCGCCGAGGTCAATCGTGGTGAGCTGACGGCGGACGAAGCGCGGCGTGGCATCGAGCTCACCGACGTTGCCATCAATTTCGAATATGCCGGCGATATCGTCGCCAAGAACCTTCTGTTGCTGGCATCCGAGCGAGCCGAGAAGGGGCTGCAGTTTTCCACCGAAGGCTGGCGCGAGCTCGACGAGCTGCACGCCCGCGTTGTCGAGAACACGCAGCTCGCTCTGAATGTGCTGATTTCCAGCGATGTCGCCTCCGCGCGCCAGCTGGTCGCCGAGAAGGAGCGTATCCGCGCCATGCAGCGCGAGAGCCATGAGCGTCACCTGCGTCGGCTCCAGTCGGGCAAGATCGAGAGTATCGAGACCAGCGACATCCATCTGGAAGCCGTGCGTGCCTTCAAGGAGATCAATTCGCTGCTGGTGGCGACGGCCTATCCACTGCTGACCCGTACCGGCGACCTCGCCAGTAGCCGTCTCGTGCATACAGGTTGATCATAAGCCTAGATTATCTTCGGATACAAAATAACGATTTTTCAGATATCTGCTTCTCTGCAACAATCCTCACATCGAAGCGCCATATCGTAGCGCGGTGGAGGACAGTCGATGCGAGCCGAATTTTCGCCTGTAGAAGGTTTCGATCCACCGGCCCTGGGTGAGCCCTACCTGCTGACGCCGGGTCCGCTGACGACATCCTATGCCGTCAAGCAGGCGATGCTGCGCGACTGGGGTTCCTGGGACGGCGATTTCCGGGCGATGACCGCGGATCTGCGCCGACGCCTGCTTGCGCTGATCGGTGATGGCAGGGGCGAATATGACTGCGTGCCGATCCAGGGTTCTGGTTCCTTCTGCGTCGAGGCGATGCTTGGCTCCTTCGTGCCGAAGGATGGCAAGGTCCTGGTTCTCGCCAATGGTGCCTATGGGCTGCGCGCCGCGCAGACCATGCAGTATCTCGGCCGCGCCTGCACCTTGATCGACAAGGGCGACTATCTGCCACCACGCGGCGACGAGGTGGGTGCTGCCCTCGATGCCGATCCCGCCATTACCCATGTTCTCGCCATCCATTGCGAGACGAGTTCCGGTATCCTCAACCCGGTCGCCGAGATTTCCGAAGTCGTCTATGCCAGGGGCCGCAAGCTGCTGATCGATTCCATGAGCGCGTTCGGCGCCATCCCGCTAGAAGTCGGCAGGATCCGCTACGAGGCGATGGTCTCCTCGGCCAACAAATGCATCGAGGGCGTGCCGGGCTTCGGTTTCGTCATCGCCAAAAAGAGCGAATTGGAAAACGCCAAGGGTAACAGCCACTCGTTGTCGCTCGATATCCATGCGCAATGGGCGGCGATGGAAAAGACCGGCCAGTGGCGGTTTACCCCGCCCACGCATGTGGTGGCGGCTTTCCTCGAAGCCTTGCGCATGCATGAGGCGGAAGGCGGGGTTGCCGCCCGCGGCGCGCGCTACAGGAAGAACCGTGACGTCATGGTCGAGGGCATGCGCGGACTCGGCTTCGAAACCCTGCTGTCCGATCGCTGGCTGTCGCCGATCATCGTCACCTTCTTCTGCCCGGCTGACGGCAATTTCGTCTTCGAGCGCTTCTACGAGCTGATGAAGGACAAGGGCTTCATCATCTATCCGGGCAAGCTGACGGTGGTCGATTCCTTCCGGGTCGGCTGTATCGGCCGGATGGATGAAAACGTCATGCGCCGCGTTGTCGAGGCCGCCCGCCAGTCGCTGGCGGAAATGGGCGTCGCCAGTGCCGCACCACCTCAGGCCGCCTTGGCCGAACGCGCCAAGCTTGCCGCCTGATCGAAACAGCAAAAACCCAAGGACCCCTCCCAATGAACCAGATGTCCCCCGTCACCGTCTCCGCCAATGGGCGCGACTATGCCTGGCCGCGGGTGCCGGCCATCGCCATCTGCCTGGACGGCTGCGAGCCCGCCTATCTCGATGAAGCCATCAAGGCCGGGCTGATGCCGGCGCTGGAGCGCATCAAGCAGCGAGGCACCGTGCGCACCGCGCATTCGGTGATCCCGAGCTTCACCAACCCCAACAACCTCTCCATCGCCACCGGTCGCCCGCCGGCCGTGCACGGCATCTGCGGCAATTATCTCTACAACCCGGAAACGGGCGAGGAGGTGATGATGAACGATCCGAAGTTCCTGCGTGCGCCGACCGTGTTCAAGGCCTTCTACGACGCCGGGGCAAAGGTTGCGGTGGTGACGGCGAAGGACAAGCTGCGCGCGCTGCTCGGCCACGGCCTGGCCTATGACGACAACCGCGCGATCTGCTTCTCCTCCGAGAAGTCGGACACCACGACGAAGGCCGCCAACGGCATCGACAATGCGTCGGCCTGGCTCGGCCGGCCGGTGCCGGAAGTCTATTCCGCCGAACTTTCCGAATTCGTCTTCGCGGCCGGCGTCAAACTGCTCAGAGAATTCCGGCCGGACGTCATGTACCTGACCACCACCGACTACGTGCAGCACAAATATGCGCCGGGGGTGAAGCAGGCGAATGATTTCTACGCCATGTTCGACCGCTATCTCGCCGAGCTCGATGCGCTGGGTGCCGCCATCGTCGTCACCGCCGACCACGGCATGAAACCGAAGCATCATCCCGACGGCACGCCCAACGTCGTCTATGTCCAGGACCTGCTAGACGAATGGCTGGGCAAGGATGCCGCCCGCGTTATCCTGCCGATCACCGACCCGTATGTCGTGCATCATGGCGCGCTCGGCTCCTTCGCCACCGCCTATCTGCCGAAGGGCGCCGACCGCGCCGACATCATGGCCAGGCTCGCCAAGGTGGAAGGCATCACCGTCGTGCTCGGCCGCGAGGAAGGCTGCGCCCGTTTCGAACTGCCCGAGGACCGCATGGGCGATATCATCATGGTCTCCGGCGAGAACAAGACCATCGGCACCAGCGCACACCGCCATGATCTGGCAGCACTCGACGAGCCGCTGCGTTCGCATGGCGGCCTTACCGAGCAGGCCGTGCCTTTCATCACAAACCGGGTGCTGCCCAACCAGCCCGAAGCGCCGGCGCTGCGGAATTTCGATGCCTTCTATTATGCGGTGATGGCAGCCGGCGCAGTGAGGACAATGCCATGACCAAGGCAGAAACCTCCATCAAGGTCCGCCACGAGCCGATGCGCATCGCAGGCCGCAAGGTCGATGCCGACGACGTCATCGAAGTGCGCTACCCATGGGACGATACGGTGGCCGGCACGGTGCCGGCCGGTGGCGCGGCGCATGCCAGGGAAGCCTTCCAGATCGCGGCCGAATACCAGTCAAAACTGACGCGATACGAACGCCAGAAGATCCTCTTGAAGACAGCCGAATTGCTTGACGTCCGCAAGGACGAGATTTCCGATCTCGTCACGCTGGAGCTCGGCATTTCCAAGCAGGACTCTCTCTATGAGGTCGGCCGCGCCTATGACGTGTTCACGCTGGCCGGCCAGATGGCGATCCAGGATGACGGCCAGATCTTCTCCTGCGATCTCACCCCGCACGGCAAGCAGCGCAAGATCTTCACGCTGCGCGAGCCGCTCAAGGCGATCTCGGCGATCACACCGTTCAACCACCCGCTCAACATGGTGGCGCACAAGGTGGCGCCGGCGATCGCCACCAACAACTGTGTCGTCGTCAAGCCGACCGAGCTCACGCCGATGACGGCGCTGGTACTGGCCGACATACTCTACGAGGCCGGCCTGCCGCCGCAGATGCTGTCGGTCGTCACTGGCTGGCCGAAGGATATCGGCGACGAGATGATCACCAATCCCAACATTGAGCTGATCACCTTCACTGGCGGTGTGCCGGTCGGCAAGCTGATCGCCTCCAAGGCGGGCTACCGGCGCCAGGTGCTGGAGCTCGGCGGCAACGATCCGCTGATCATCCTCAACGATCTCTCCGACGACGATCTCGCCAAAGCGGCCGACCTTGCCGTCGCTGGCGCCACCAAGAATTCCGGCCAGCGCTGCACGGCAGTGAAGCGCATCCTGGTACAGGAAAAAGTGGCCGACCGTTTCGTGCCCATGGTGCTGGAACGCGCCAAAAAGATCGTCTTCGGCGATCCGATGGATCTTGCGACTCAACTCGGCACGGTCGTGCATGACAAGGCAGCCGCGCTGTTCGAGCGCCGGGTCCATATGGCGGCCGAGCAGGGTGCGGAAGTGCTCTACAATCCAGGGCGCAAGGGCGCGCTGTTACCGCCGATCGTCGTCGACCACGTGCCGCATGCCTCCGAACTGGTGATGGAAGAAACCTTCGGCCCGATCGTGCCGATCATCCGCGCACCGGACGATGACGATGCCCTGATCGCGCTGTCCAACTCTACTGCCTTCGGCCTGTCGTCGGGCGTGTGCACCAATGATTTCCGCCGCATGCAGAAATACATTTCCGGCCTTCAGGTCGGCACCGTCAACATCTGGGAAGTTCCGGGCTACCGCATCGAGATGAGTCCGTTCGGCGGCATCAAGGATTCCGGCAATGGCTACAAGGAAGGCGTCATCGAGGCGATGAAGTCCTTCACCAACGTCAAGACCTTCTCGCTGCCCTGGTAGCAACAATCGGGGCAGGGGCACGGGCCGCTGCTCCACATGCAATCGAAGAAAGCTGCCATGGCGATCGTGCACACCGAAGGGGAGTCCAACAAAGCACCCGCCCGCAAGGACTGGGACGCGCGCCAGGACCATGCACCGTCGCGCGCGCTACTGCGGCGCGACGCCGATGCCTTCCTGCACCAGTCGCTGTCCAGCCCCTGCGTGTCGACCATTGCCAAAGCCGAGGGCATCTGGATCGAGGACCTGGCCGGCCGGCGCTACATGGATTTCCATGGCAACAGCGTCCACCATATCGGCTATGCGCATCCACGCCTCATCGCCACGATCAAGCAGCAGCTCGACGAACTCTCCTTCGCGCCGCGCCGTTTCGCCAACGAGCCGGCTGTCGAACTTGCGGAAAAGCTCGGTCAGCTGGCGCCGGCCGACCTGTCGAAAGTGCTGTTCACCACCGGTGGCTCTGACGCCATCGAAGTGGCGCTGAAGATCGCCCGTGCCGCCACCGGGCGTTTCAAGACGCTGTCCTTCTGGGACGCTTTCCATGGCGCCGGTTTCGGCGCGGCTTCTGTCGGCGGCGAGGCGACGTTCCGTTCGCAGATCGCCGGACCGTTGATGACGGGCGCCGAGCATGTCGCGCCCTGGGCAAGCCGCAACTGCGCCTATGGTCATGACAGCCTCGAGGCTTCGGCCAGGGCTTGCGCCAACATGATCTCCTATGTGCTCGGCCGCGAGGGCGACTTCGCCGCCGTCATCGCCGAACCGATGCGGGCGACGCCGCTGGCGCCTGCGCCAGGTTTCTGGAAGGCGGTGCGCGAAGCCTGCAACCGGCACGGCACACTGTTGATCTTCGACGAAATCCCGACGGGGTTGGCCAAGACCGGCAAGTTCTTCTCGCACCAGCATGACGACGTCACGCCAGACATCCTGGTGCTGGGCAAGGCGCTGGGTGGCGGCGTGCTGCCGATCGCCTCGGTCATTGCCCGGCGCGCGCTCGACGTCGCAGGCGATTTCGCGATCGGCCACTACACCCACGAGAAGAACCCGGTAACGGCGCGCGCCGCGCTCACCACCATCGCCATCATCGAGGAGGAGGGGCTGGCCGAGCGTGCTGCCGAACTCGGCGCCTATGCCATGGGGAGGCTTTCCGAGCTGATCGGCCGTTCCGCACATGTCGGAGAGGTGCGAGGCCGTGGCCTGATGATGGGAGTCGAACTGGTCGAGGACCGCGCCGGCTATCGGCCCGCGCGGGAGCTGGCGGAACGTGTCTATTACCGCTGCCTGGAAGAAGGCCTGAGCTTCAAGATCAGCGCCGGCAACGTGCTGACCCTGTCGCCGCCGCTGGTCATCGGCAAGGCAGATCTCGAACGGGCGCTTGCCATCGTCGAAGATGCCGTGATGGCTGGATGACCCGGTCGGCTCGCGAACAAAAAAGCAGGAAAGTGGGAGACGACTGTGACACAGTATGACTTGGCGGTGGTCGGGGCTGGTATCGTGGGGCTCGCCCATGCGCTCGCCGCTGCACGGCGTGGCCTGCGCGTGGTTGTCATCGACCGCGATGCCCAGGCCAACGGCGCCTCGATCCGCAATTTCGGGCTGGTCGTGGTCAGTGGGCAGGAGCCCGGAATTTCGCGTTCACGCGCCGAACGCACACGCGCCATCTGGCTGGATCTTGCCGCAGAGGCGGAGCTCGATGTCCTGCATCGCGGTAAGCTTGTCGTCGCGCGCAGGCCGGAGGCGCTTGCCGTGTTGCAGGCCTTCGCCGCAACCCCGGACGGCGCTGAATGCACGCTGCTGTCGCCGGCCGATGTCATCGGCCGCTTGCCGGCCCTGCGCGGCGCCAAGATTGCCGGGGGCCTCCACAGCCCGTTTGAATTGCGCGTGGAATCGCGCGAGGTGCTGCCGAAGCTGACCGCTTATCTCGCCGAACAGCTGGGCGTCGAATTCCGCTTCGGCGTCGCTGTCACCGCGATCGAAAAAGGCCTGGTCGTGACCAGTGCTGGAACTGTCCATGCCGCCAAGGTAGCGGTGTGCCCGGGCGACGACCTGACCAGCCTCTTTCCCGAGCGCATCGGTCAATATGGCGTGCGCCGCTGCAAGCTGCAGATGCTGCGGCTCGCCGATCCTGGTTTCCGGCTGGATTCGGCGCTGGTCTCGGATCTCAGCCTGCTGCGTTATGAAGGCTATGCGGGGCTGCCGGAGGCTGCGGCATTGCGGCAGCGTCTCGAAAGCGAGCAAGCCGGTGAACTTGCCAATGGTGTCCATCTCATCGTCACTCAGAGTGCCGACGGCTCGCTGGTGATCGGCGATTCCCACCACTACGGCACCACGCCCGATCCATTCGGCTCGGAAGAGGTCGACCGGCTCATATTGGGCGAATTCGTCCGGCTGTTTCCGGCCGCCCAACCGACCGTGACCGCACGCTGGACCGGAACCTATTCCTCCGCCCGCCACGCAGCATTTCGCGATGCCCCGCACGAGGACATAAGGCTGGTCATGGTCACCTCCGGCACCGGTGCCAGCACCGGCTTCGCGCTGGGCGAGGAGACGGTGGCGGAGTTGTTTGATTGAAGCCGGGTGTCGGACCCGCCCTTGCGAAGGCGAGGCGCTGGTATCTCCCCCTTGCGGGGAAGAAATCCAAGAGAGGGGATATTCAGCTGAGACCTCTCGCAGTCATCGTTACGGTCAAACTGATCCCGGCTTTCAAATGAAGGGCTGCTTGGAGCAGTCCTTGTCGACGTTGCGGCTGAAAATCCCCTCTCTTGCGATTGCTAGCACTTAGCCTGCGCCGCCCTAAAGGGCGTGCTCGTCTAAGATGCTGAAATCGCTTTCGCCCCCGAAAGGGGGACATAGAGACGCTGCGCTTCAGACCCCCAAACCCTCCATGACAACCTCATGACAAACATCAGCTAAACCTATTCCACCATAGAATAAATAGATTTTCCTTATCGTACGACCCTAATCTAATGTGGCTCATGGACGTCGCGTGCCGGCATCTCTGGGCCGGCACAGATGCCAGACCGGCGTCCCAATACATCGAAGAATGTGTCACCAGACGGGGAACCTAGCCATGAAATTGCGCATAACATCCGTGCTTGCAGCGCTTGCTGCAACCTTTGCCGCTTCGGCAGCGATCGCCGAGACCAATCTGACGGTCTACACCGCGATCGAGGCCGTCGACCTCGACCGCTACAAGGCGACTTTCGAAAAGGCCTATCCCGATATCAAGATCAACTGGGTGCGCGATTCCACCGGTGTGATGACGGCGAAGCTGCTTGCCGAGAAAGACAATCCGCAGGCCGATGTCGTCTGGGGCCTTGCCGCCACCTCGCTGCTGCTGTTGAAAAGCGAGGGCATGCTGGAGCCCTATGCGCCGGCCGGCCTCGACAAGCTCGACAAGCGTTTTGTCGACAGCGCCAATCCGCCGTCCTGGACCGGCATGGATGCTTATGTCGCCGCCATCTGCTTCAACACCGTTGAGGCCAAGAAGCTCGGCATTGCCGCGCCGAAAAGCTGGAAGGACCTGACCAAGCCCGAATACAAGGGCCATGTCGTGATGCCGAACCCGAACTCCTCGGGCACCGGCTTCCTCGATGTCTCGGCCTGGCTGCAGATGTTCGGCGAGAAGGATGCCTGGACCTTCATGGATGGCCTGCATCAGAACATCTCCGCCTATACCCATTCCGGCTCCAAGCCCTGCAAGATGGCCGGCGCCGGCGAGACGGTGATCGGCGTTTCGTTCGAGTTCCCCGGTGCCAAGGCCAAGTCCGCCGGCGCGCCGATCGACATCATCTTCCCCGAGGAAGGTTCCGGCTGGGAGGCCGAAGCCACGGCCATCGTTGCGGGCACCGCCAACCTCGAAGCGGCCAAGAAACTGGTCGACTTCTCGGTCTCGAAAGAGGCCAACGAGATGTACAATGAAGGTTATGCCGTGCTGGCCTTCCCGGGCATTGCCAAGCCGGTCGAACATTTGCCTGCCAATGTCGCCGACCACATGATCAAGAACGATTTCGAGTGGGCGGCCAACAACCGCAAGGCGATCCTGGCGGAGTGGGCCAAGCGCTACGACGCCAAGTCCGAGCCGAAAAGCTGAGCAATCCAGCCGGGCGCCGCCGAAAGCGGCGCCCGTTCTGCTTGAACACCAGTCGTTTCCGCTTGCACCAAAGATGGGCCACGAGATGAAACACGAGACCGTCACCGGAGCGGGTGCCGCTCCGCTGCGCCTTGAGCCACAGGCGTCTGCCGGTTCCAGCTATCTGGTCATCGGCCAGGTCTGGAAGACGTTCGGAGACTTCGTCGCGCTGAAGGGCGTGTCGCTGGATATCAGGGAGGGTGAGTTCGTCTGCTTCCTCGGGCCCTCCGGCTGCGGCAAGACAACCTTGCTGCGCGCTATCGCCGGACTCGACCTGCAGACGCGTGGCTCGATCCACCAGGCGGGCAGGGACATCTCCAACCTGCCGCCGTCGAAGCGCGACTACGGCATCGTGTTCCAGTCCTATGCGCTGTTCCCGAACCTGACGATCGAGAAGAACATCGCCTTCGGCCTGGAAAATGCCCGACGGCCGAAAGCGGAGATCCGGGCGCGCGTTGCAGAACTGCTTGCCCTGGTCGGCCTGTCCGAACAGGCGAAAAAATACCCAGCCCAGCTCTCCGGCGGCCAGCAGCAACGCATCGCTCTGGCCCGTGCCATGGCGGTTTCGCCGGGCTTGCTTTTGCTCGACGAGCCGCTGTCGGCGCTCGACGCCAAGGTGCGTGTCCATCTGCGCCACGAGATCAAGGAATTGCAGCGCAAGCTCGGCGTCACCACCATCATGGTCACCCACGACCAGGAGGAAGCGCTGTCGATGGCCGACCGCATCGTTGTGATGAACCACGGCGTTATCGAACAGGTCGGAACGCCGAGCGAGGTCTATCGCCATCCCAACACCTTGTTCGTCGCCGACTTCATCGGCGAGACGAACCAGTTCCCGGCCCGGATGATCGACAGTGAGACGGTCGGGCTCGTCGGGACGGAACTCGTTTGCGCATCCTGCGAAGTAACCCCGGGCAGCGATGTGACCGCGGTGATCCGCCCGGTCGATATCATTCCCCATTCGCTCGACGGGCGCGAAGACATCAAGACCCCGCAGAATCTGATCGATGTCACGGTGCTGGAGATGGAATTCCTCGGTGCCTTCTGGCGCTGCCGCCTGTCGTCGCCGCGCTTCGGCGAGCGTGTGCTGGTCGCCGACTTCTCGATCAATGCGGTCCGCCGTCTTGGCATCGAGACAGGCCGCGCCATGCGTGTCGAGCTGCCGCAGAACCGCGTGCTCGTTTTTCCGAAGGCGAGCTGAGATGAGCGCGGCAGCCCTCGACCTTCCCGCCGGCAGCACGCCGCGCCTGTTGTTGTCGTCCGACGATATCGTCAAGCGTGGCCTGATGCTGGTCATCGCGCTCTATCTGGTACTGGCGCTGGCCGCCCCACTCTATGTGCTGTTGTCGAAGTCGATGTCGACCTACCGTTTCGACCTCGACGTCTTCGAGATTGCACGCAGCGACGACAGCGGCACCGCCTTCGGTCCGGCGCGCACGGTCGCCGCGCTCAACGCCGATGCCAAGGCGATCACCGAGGCGCAGCTTGCCACCGGTTCTGACGGGAGGCTGTCGGTCACCGGCCTGTTCAAGGACTTCAGTTTCCGCAGCCCGCTCAAATACCGCATCCGCGGCACCACCGGGCAGTCCGCCTTCCTGGTCGGTTCGGACCTGAAGCGCGGCACCGACTGGGTGGAGGTCGATTCCAACACTTTCCGCCGCGTGATGCTCCGCCCGGCCCGCACCGTCGGCTTCGACAATTTCGTCGCCTATGTCTCGACGCCCTCGCTGGCGCAGGCGATCTGGAACTCGGTCTTGATGGGGGTCATCAGTACCGTGCTGGTCATCGGCATCGCTTTCGGCCTTGCCTATGCGCTCAATCGCAGCCGCATGCGCTTAAAGGGCTTGTTCCGGCTCATCATGACCGTGCCGATCCTGGTGCCGTCGCTGTTGCCCGGCATCGCGCTGGTCTATCTGTTCGGCAATCAGGGCCTGCTCAAAAGCTGGATGATGGGCAACTCGATCTATGGACCGATCGGCATCGTCATCGGCTCCGTCTTCTTCACGTTGCCGCATGCGCTGCTGATCATCTCGACGTCGCTCAGCGTCGCCGATGCGCGCCACTACGAGGCAGCGGCGGCTTTGCGCGCCACCAGATGGCGCACCTTCTGGACGGTGACTGTACCCGGCGCGCGCTACGGCATCGTATCGGCCGCCTTCGTGGTATTCACCATGGTTATCACCGATTTCGGCCTGCCCAAGGTCATTGGCGGCCAGTACAACATGCTCGCCGTCGACATCTACAAACAGGTCATCGGCCAGCAGAATTTCGAGATGGGCGCGGTGGTATCCGTGCTGCTCATCATTCCGGCTATTGCCGCCTTCTTTGTCGACCGCACCATCCAGAAGAAACAGGTGGCGCTGCTGTCGGCCCGCTCTGTGCCTTACGAGCCGAAACCGAATCGCGGCTTCGACTGGGGCTGCTTTGCCTATTGCGCGCTGATCGGGGCATTCATCCTGACGATGATCGGCGTGTGCCAGCTGGCGGCGATGGTGAAGTTCTGGCCTTATGACCTGACGCCGAGCCTGAAGAACTTCCGCTTCGACCTGATGGATGGCGGGGGCTGGGCCGCCTACCACAATTCCATCAAGATGGCGCTGCTGACCGCCTTCTTCGGTACCATCATTGTCTTCATCGGCGCCTACATGGTGGAAAAAAGTGACGGCTTCCGAGCCGGGCGTTCGCTGTTCCAGTTCCTAGCCATGCTGCCGATGGCGGTGCCCGGCATGGTGCTCGGCCTTGCCTACATCTTCTTCTTCAACAACCCGGCCAACCCGCTGCACGCCATCTATGGGTCGATGACCATTCTGGTGATCTGCACGATCACCCATTTCTACACCGTCTCGCATCTCACCGCGCTGACGGCGCTGAAACAGATGGACCGCGAGTTCGAGCCGGTGGCGGCTTCGCTGAAGCAGCCGTTCCACAAACTGTTTTTCCGCGTCACGCTGCCCGTTTGCCTGCCGGCGATCCTCGACATCTCGATCTATCTGTTCGTCAACGCCATGACGACGGTTTCGGCTGTGGTGTTCCTCTATTCGACGCAGACGCAGCTTGCCTCGGTGGCCGTGCTCAACATGGACGATGCTGGCGACGTCGCGCCGGCTGCCGCCATGGGCATGATGATCTTCTACACCAACATCGCCGCTCGTCTGATCCACGCGGCTGTGTCGCGCTTCCTGCTGTCGCGGACGCAGGTCTGGCGGGCGAGATAAGAGCCAGAGATTGCCTGCGGTTGCAGCGTGGAGGTTTTGTTTGGCGGTCTGCTAGTTCAGTCGTGAAGAGGGCTTCCTGATCCAAATCGGCATTCAATTCCCTCTGATCAATCCTGTGGATATGTTTACTCGCTCAACACCACCGTCATTTGCGCATTGGTGATTCTGGCTAGCGTCGGCTCAACCGGACACGGAGGGGCTGATGAGTCGGTTGCTGCTTGGCGCGACGTTTGTAGTCGCGGGGGTTCTCGGTGCGTGCAATCCTGGCTTTCCGGGCTGGTCCGATAGCGGACAGGCCTTTGCGCAATCCACTCTGGCTGGAACAGCGGGCGGTGGCTCCACGACGCCGGGCAGCACCGGCTTCAGCAATGGTGGTGCCGGCATTGGAGCAGGCGGCAAGTCTCAAGACAGCAAGCCGAATGGTGCGGCTTCGACATCCGCCAAGGATGAGAGCAGCGGCATAGCGAAGCCAAACAGCCAGGGTGATGCCAGGGGTGCCACCGCTCAGGATCGCGATCCTGATGCAGCGGCCAAGATCGGCAATGGCACCAGTAAGACCGCCGACAAGGACAAAGCCGAAAACAAGGATGCAGCCAAGGCCAAGGCGGAACAGAAGGCGGCTCCTGAGGCAGCGGCGATGGCCGCGGCTACCTCGGGTAGCGGTACGATCGGCAAGGATCCGGAGGCGATCGGCGCGCCGGCCAAGGTTGATCTGCCGAGCAGGGCCTCGAATGGCAGTCTTGGCTATTCCGTTGACATCGACGTCCCGGCCTTCCGTGGCCTCGAGCCGAAGCTGTCGCTGACCTACGATTCCTCGCGCAAGACGAAGCTTGGCGGGCTCTACCAGGGCTGGCTTGGTTATGGCTGGGGGCTGGACGGCATCGATGTCATTGAGCGGGCGAGCCCCGGCTACGGCATGCCGGTGTTCGACAGCTCCGACGTATTCCTGCTCAATGGCATGCCGCTGGTGCCCTGTGGCTCCGGCGTGTCGTCGCCTTCGTGTACGGCCGGCGGCACTCATGCCACCGAGAATGAATCCTATCGACGCATCAAGCAGCTTGGCTCGGAATACTCCAGATATTGGGAGATCACCGATCGTGATGGCACGGTCTCGACCTTCAGTTCGGTTGTCGCCGTATGGGGCAGCGCTCCAACCAACAACCTTGGCTATGCGTATCGCTGGCTGTTGACCTCGGTTCGAGATGTCCACGGAAACACGGTCAACTACAGCTACAGCTGTCCAGATTCACCAGTCTGCTATCTCAATGCCATTTCCTACAACGGCACTACAGTCACGTTTTACCGCGAGGCACGACCCGACCCCATCCTGATGGGTAGTGGCGAGGGCATTTCGGAGACAAACACTCGCATCAAATCGATCGCGGTGCGGGTATCCGGACAGCTACGTGGCGCCTATGCGCTGGCTTATGATCAAGCGCCGTTTTCCATCGCTTCGCGACTGGTACGCGTCACCCGTCATGGTTCGGATGCCAGTATCGACAGCTCCGGCACCATATCTGGAGGTGCTTCCAAGCCCATTGCTATCATGAACTACCAGGATGCGGGAGCTGAGTTCAACACGCGCAACATTGCCCTGTTCGGCAATGCCGTTTCCGGCGTTTCAATCCCGACCCAGGTCGGCGATCTCAATTTCGACGGCCGTGATGAAATTTTCGGCGATAGCATCACATCGAGAACCGTAAATAGTGGGGGACATGAAGGCAGTACCACCACCTATCACGACCGTACCAAGATCATCCATCAGTTCGCTACGGATGGTTCGCTTGCAGCGACAAAGTCACTGGACCTGGGTTCCGTTTCGCAGCCGGGATCCGGTTCGGGAATTCCGGTGCCTGGCTATAACTCGGAAGCCGGTCGTTTCATCCCCGGCAAGGCAACGATGGATTTTGCCGATGCGGTCATGCAGTACTACACCGATGGTCATTCCGGGCGCACCAGCTATTCAGCCGCGCGATCGATCCTGCAGACAGATGCACAGCTCAATCTAGTCAAAATCGCTTGTGGCAACGCGCTGCCTCCGGTGCCAATGCCGACAGGCTACGAGGCAACTTGCGGAACTCTTCCTCAGGGTGCCATGAACAATGCATCGGCTCCCTACAATTTCGTCGCCGACCATGACGGAGATGGCGTCGATACACTCTATAGCCAGGAAACCAGTCTTCCTGTTTTGGGCGTAGGTGACTTCCTGGGTAACGGCAGACAGGCGCCGCTCTTCATAGCTGGCGTCACAACGCGCAAGGGCGTGCTGTCGGGCGGCACCTGGCAAGTCGGAGACACAATTCCAGTGTCATGCTCTTCCACGCCCTATGCGGGGGCTGGAACCTGCGTGCTGGGTGACATCAATGGCGACGGCGCAACAGATATCCTTGGCTACAACGGCAACACTGGCGCCATTCAAATTCTGCTGTCGACCGGCAATGGCTTCAAATCCTTCAGTGTCAATTCCGCGGCTGGCCGCTCTGCGGTCCTGCGCGACTTCGACAATGACGGACGCATGGACCTGATCACTGTCGAGACGCCGGTGGCGCCTCCGACTGGGCCGGTCCTCTCCAACGGTCAGATGCGAGTGTTCTCGCTGCAGCCAGGCGGCGGAGCGTACTATCCGACGCCGTTCAATTCGTTTTCGCTTACTGGTACGACACTGATCGGCGATCTCAATGGCGATGGCTTGCCCGACTTCGTCAATCGCAATGGCGCCGGTGGTTTTGTCGATCTCGTCTATCTTTCCAGCGCGGGTGCCGGTACACCCAATCTGTTGCGCACCGTCACCACAGAGCTAGGCGGCACTGTAATCGCGAATTTCGCGCCGTCGACGCAGTGGCAGAACGACTACCTGCCGCAGGTCGTTCATGCGGTGACCAAGCTGAAGGTTTACGACGGCCGCGGGCAGGTGGCGGAAACGGACTATGCCTATTCCGGCGGCAGATACGATCCTGTCGCGCGGCGCTTCCTCGGCTTCGCCAGCGTGATCGAAACCAGGCCGGCGGGTAATGGCGAGATCAACCGCCCGACCGTCGAGACGACCTACCGCCAGGATCTGGCCAGCTATGGCCTGCCGTCGCTGGCCGTCTACAAGGACGGTTCCGGCGTCGAGCGTAAACGTGTCACAGAGGCCTACACTGTCAACGCCGTAACCAAACCCTACTGGGTGCAGAACACCGGCACGACGACCACCGAAACGGATGGTCCCATCGCGTTGACCCGCACGCTCGATCGCATTTTCGACGCGTGGGGCAACATCACAGAGATCAAGGACTACGGTCGTAACGATGTCAGCGGGGACGAGGCGTGGACGGTCTATGCCTACGCGCCGACACTTAGCTCCTACATCGTCTCCAAGTCGCGCTATGAGGCGATCCGGGATTCTTTTGATCCCAACGCGTTCCCGATCAAATACGACCTGTTCTACTACGATGGTTCGACAGACAATCTGGCGCAGCCGACCAAGGGCGACCTGACGTCGATCATCCATCGGGTGCGGGCCGATTCCAATCAGCCACTCTACCAGACCACCGAGACCTTCACCTACGACAGCTACGGCAACAAGGCATCGCACCTCGACGGTGTCGCCAACCGCACGGAATGGGATTACGATACGGCATATCGCCTCTATCCGGTGGCAGAGCGGGCGCCGAAATACTTTGCCAACGGCGCGTTGGCTGCCGACACGCGTTTCGTCTCGACGGCCACCTACAATCCTGTCTGCGGCTTGCCGGCGAGCAAAACGGACTGGAACGGCATCGTCACAACCTACAGCTATGATGCCTATTGCCGGCCCTCGGAAATCCGCAACACGGCCACCGGCTACTATGACAGGGTCCGCTACATCAACGAGGGCAATCCATCGGGTCAGCATCTCGTCACGTATTCGCCGCTGCCCAATGCCTCAGGTGAATATTACAGGCAGGCCTTTTACGACGGACTTGGCCGCGTCTGGCACGAAGACATGCCGGGATGTGATGCGCCGGGCGTCTGGACAATGGTCAATACGGAATACGACCAGCGTTCCAACGTGGCGCGCAAGTCATTGCCGCGTTGTTCGAACGAAACCGATCAATGGACAACCACGCGCTACGACTGGGCGGATCGGCCGACATCGATCGTCAATCCTGACAACTCCGAGCGGAGCTACACCTACTATCTATACTATTCGCCGCTGGTCCATTCGACGAATGTTACCTACGGCCTCGTCATCCAGAAAGACGAGCTCGGGCGCCTGAGCCACAATTTTACGAACAGCCGTGGCGATACGATCCGCCTGACAAATGTCATGGCCGATGGTTCCTATATCTCCGAGCATCGCAACTATGACGCCTTGCACCGGCTGACCAGGCTTGTCGATGACAGCCTCGCTACCTGGACCTACAGCTACGACATGGTCGGCAACCGGCTGACAGCCTCTGATCCCGATCTCGGCTCCTGGACCTACAGATACGATGCTGCCAATCGCCTGGTCGAACAGACTGATGCGCGCGGTGCAGCCACCACTTTGTCTTACGACCAAATGGGACGACTGCTGACCAAAACCGCAACCGCCGCGGGCGGCGCACCTGCCACGCTCACGCAGAACAGCTACGACCAGGTCGAGCCCGATTACTACAACATCGGCCAACTGACCCGATCAGTGAATGGTGCCGCGACACAAGCCTACAACTATGATGGTTTCGGCAAGATACGGTGGCAGACCACCAGCATCGATGGGTTGAGCCATTCCACCTACATGGCGCGCGACCGGTCCGGTCTTGTCGTCTTCCAGAACTATTCGCCTTCTCCGATGGATTTCGGAACCAATGCCGATCGTCTCGGCTACACCGGCGGCAACCTGTTGTATTCGGCTCCCGGCTACATCAATTCGATCAGCTACGAGGCCGACAACCAGACGCGGCAGATCGTCTACGCCAACGGCGTGAAGACGAACTTCAGCTATTCGCCGACACGACGCTGGCTGACCAGGGTGGTGACGACCGGGCCAAGCGGTTCGGTGTTGATGGACAACACCTATACGCGTGACCTTGCGGGGCGCATCATCGCCATCAACGGCGCGCCGACGGCGCTCGATCCCGCAGGCACCATCGAGGATTGGACCTACACCTACAACAACCTCGACTGGCTGATGACGGCCACTAACGTCGGTTATGTCAGCCTCGGCGAGACGTTTGCCTACAGCACCAGCGGCAACATGCTCTCGCGCAGCCGGGTTTCGGGCAACTATGTCTACCCCGACCCTGCAGCTCCGCGCCCGCACGCGCCGCTGACGATCGGTTCGCGTGGCTTCGCCTATGACGCCAACGGCAACACCATCTCGGATGGCACCCGCACGCTGGCCTGGGACGAAGCCAATCGGCTGAAGACGGTCACGCAGGGCTCTGCCATCACGAGCTTTGCCTACGGTCCAGACGGCGCGCGGGTGAAGAAGGCGTCCGCCTTCGGCACCACGCTCTACCCGAGCGCCGATGTCGAGATCGATCCGGCAACGCCCGGAGCGGAAAAGTACACCCGCTATCCGCATCCCGACATCAAGGTGGTGAACGGCGCCAAGTTCTTCCTGCATCGCGATCATCTGGCTTCCGTGCGCATTGTCACCGATGCCGCTGGTGCGGTTGTCGAAAGCACCGGCTATGCCGCCTATGGCGAGCGCCTGAACTCGGGCTTCCAGACGCAGAAGGGCTACATAGGCGAGCGTTTCGATCCCGAGACCGGGCTGCTCTATCTCAACGCCCGCTACATGGACCCGGTGCTGGGGCGGTTCATCTCGCCTGACGACTGGGATCCGACGCTGCCAGGGGTGGGCACCAACAGATATGCTTATGCGAAGAATGATCCGATCAACAAGTCAGATCCTAATGGACACCAAACTTTTGATGACGATCCGTACGGGATTGGAGCCGGTGAGAGAACGGCAATAGGTACAACGCTGCTTGACCAGGCTTCCAAGTTGGATGCAGCTGGCAAACCTGAAGCGGCGGCTGCGCTTCGGGCACAAGCATATGAGGCGCTTGGTACGGATCCGTCTGTGGCAAAAGCCGCAAAAGCTCCGTCCGCACCGAAAGCCGTAGACCAATCAACAAAAAAGGTGACCAATCCCTATGGCAGATTGGGGAAACCTGATCATCAGGCCAAGGTGAAAGACTTGGCTGCGAAGGCTCAAGCGGAGATTGCTGCAGGACTCCATCCCCCAGGTTCAAAGGTCGTTCAAGAAAGAGCTATAGTAGGATATAAGGACGTAACACGCATCCCAGACGTCCAAATTTTGGACGAGACCGGCAAAACGCGGAAGGTTTTCGAGGCTGAACGAAACCCGAATGGAAGCAGAAACAAAAAGCGCGAAGCGCAATATGATCAGAATGGTATAGAAAACGAAACGCACGGCGTCGGAATAGGCGAAGGTAAAGGTAAGTCGGACGGCAAGAAGGGGGGTGAATCGAAAAAGGCCTCTCAATAGGTTGTCGAACCTATCTTGCTTGGCATCCAGTTAACCGGAGACATGGTGGCTTACTCAGAGTATATTTTGACGAGAGCCGAGTGTGATGAAGCTTTGGAATGGCTTCTGCGTCAGGGCGGCAGGGTGGCGTATGACCTAGATGCAGACGGCCGCATATTATATTTGGTTCCAAATGCCATTCCTGACCTCTTGGCCGGGGATTCGGTTCAAGCTGCTGTCAAGCATGTGTCATTCGCTTCGGATGAGCCGACTGTAATCCGCTACAACAGCGGGGGCGTCTCTTGGTTTCAATTTCATGAACTGGAAGGGGATGGGCACTTAAAGGTTGAAATTCGTCGAATAAAACACGAAAGCCTCGACTGGTATCTTGTTTTTCTGGGCTATAGTTCATTTTACGCAAAGGAAAATGGAGAGAATTTGAGGCCGCATCCTGCGTTGGTCGGGCTCTATAAAAAAATATCAAGCATGCTGAAGAAAAAAGGCAAGAAAGAAACTTTTAGCGGTAGGGGTCTCTTTGTTTCCAGGCAAATTTCTGAAGATGCCGGAAATGACTACTACAATGTCATTGATCGTTTCCTTTACCCGTAGATACGTCATTCCTCTTCTAAATTTCACCGTTGAGCGCGATCATCTCCCTGGTACCTTCATCACGTCGCCATCGTGCACGGCCACAAACCTTTCAGCCACACGCTGCAGCTCCGCTTCCTGCCGTGCATCGAGGTGAACGATCCGGTCCATCGCGAACCTCCTAGAAGAGCGACCCTTGCGCCGCTGCCTGCGGGTATTTGATCTGGGTCGCAGGCTTGTCGACGATGATCAATGCATCATCGGCCGCCGTCTTCTGTAGCCCCTTGGCTTCCGACCACGGCGCGTTCGTCTAGACGCAGGCTTCTTCCTGCGTGGTGATGATGACCGGCAGAGCCTTTTCATGGGTCGGCTTGATAAGCGTATTCGGGCTCGTGTTAAGGAAACCTCCAGGCTCCTGCAGTGGTTTGCAAATGAACGCCGGCGAAGTCGGATTTGCCAAACAATCCCCGACTGCCTTCGATCGCGCAGTCTTCTCGTACCATCTGCCATTTTCCACATTCCCTGTGGAAAGCGCCTTCCTTCCCCCCTCAATTCAGCGCCCATCGACAAGAAGGGATAGCATGGTCCAATAGGGGAATCGGGTAAGCGAATGGCATGGGGCAGCCGGATCGTTTTATGCGTGGCGCTGTTTGCCGCGGGCTGTACGTCGCCGACCGGTGGCGACTTCTTTGCCGAGACGGTTGAAAGTCTTCATGCAAAGGATTCTCCCTTGCGTCCGGCAGGAGGCGGCAGCCAGCGGCTGGCGTCGTCCATCGGCTCGGGCAAGCGCTTTTCGGGCGCCCAGTACCAGGGATCCGGCAATTTCGTTTCCTATGGCGCGCCGGTTGCCAAGGTAACGGGTGACGGCAGTGGGCAGTTCGAGCTCAACCTCGTCAATGCGCCGATCACACAGGCAGCCAAGGCCGTGCTCGGCGATGCGCTGCAGGTGAACTACGTCGTCGACCCGAGGGTACAGGGCACCGTCACCTTGCAGACATCCAAGCCCGTCTCGCGTGACGCCCTGGTCGATATCCTGGAATCGGCGCTTGCGGTGAACGGGGCCGGCATCGTCAAGCGGGCCAATTCCTACCAGATCATGCCGATGGCCGAGACGCTGGCCAGCACGCCGTCGGTCAGCGTGCCATCGGTCACGCCTTCGGGGCCGGGGGTCAAGGTCCAGGTCCTGCAGCTGCAATACATCGCCGCCGACGAAATGAAGACGATCCTGGAGCCGATCACCCGGCAAGGCACTGTGCTGCGGGTCGACAGCACGCGCAACCTCATCACCGTTGCCGGCAACAATTCCGATCTCGAAGCAATCCGCGAGGCCGTCTCGGTGTTCGACGTCGACTGGATGAGGGGCATGTCGGTCGCGCTGCATCCGCTGAAGGCTTCCAAGCCCGACGCCGTCGCGTCCGAGCTGGAATCGATCTTCGGAACCAAGGGCGGTGCCGGCGGGAAGGTCATCCAGTTCATACCGAACAACCGGCTGAACTCGGTCCTGGTCATCACCTCGCGACCGGCCTATCTCGCCCGCGCGGCGAGCTGGATCGCCAAGCTCGACACGCTGGCCGAGACCAATGAAGAGCAGCTTTTCGTCTACCAGATCCAGAACAGGCCGGCGAAGGAGCTTGCCGAGGTGCTGAGTTCGATCCTCGGTGCGCAGAATGGCGGGGCTCGCAAGGCTGCGGCCGACAACGTATCTCCCGAGATGGCGCCCATCGCCATGTCCTCGGACGGCATCACCCCGGCGCCGTTGACCGGAGGCAGCGAACCGGTGCCGCAACTGGTCGCGGAGGAAGGTTCCGCGGGCGGGCGCATCAAGGTCGTCGCCGATACCGACAACAATGCGCTGCTCATCCAAACCACCGCGCGTGAATATCATCGCATCGAGCAGATCCTGGCCAAGGTCGACGTGCTGCCGACGCAGGTCATGCTCGAGGCGGTGATCGCGGAAGTGACGCTGAATGATGAACTGAAGTTCGGCCTGCGCTGGTTCTTTCGAGAACAACGGCATGAAGATTTCACTTTCCGACGTCGCCAGTGGCTTCGCCGGCGCATCGTTCCCAGGTTTTGCCTGGACCTATGCCAGCAACAATATCCAGGTGACCCTCAATGCACTGGCCAGCATCACCGACGTGAACATCGTTTCGGCGCCGACGGTCATGGCGCTCAACAACCAGAAAGCCATCCTGCAGGTCGGCGACCAGGTGCCGATCGTCACTCAGCAGTCTACCGGAACTGCGGGAGGCAACGCACCGATCATCAATTCGGTCGAGATGAAGGATACCGGCGTTATCCTGACGGTGACACCACGCATCAACAACGCCGGCCGGGTCCAGTTGGATATTGGCCAGGAAGTCAGCAATGCGGTTGAAACAACGTCATCCGGCATCGACTCGCCGACGATCCAGCAGCGGAAAATCCAGACCAGGGTGCTGGTCAATGATGGTGAGAGCCTCGCGCTCGGTGGCCTGATACAGGAAACCAATTCCATCAAACGCGCGCAGGTTCCGTTACTCGGGGATATTCCACTCCTGGGCAACGCCTTCAAGAACAAGACCGACGGCATCAAGCGCACGGAACTGATCATCTTCATCAGGCCTCGCGTCGTTCGCGATATCAAGGAAGCCCGCGATGTCACCGAGGAGTTCCGCGGCAAGATCAGCCTGCAGACCCCGATCCAGAAAAGGCGCGGCGGAAAAACCAAGGTCGAGCAGGACCTGAAGAGGCTCGCCTACTGATGGCTTTGCTGTCGCCCGCACTGCTTGCCCAGGGGCTTGTCCTTGCCGTGCTGCTCGCGGCGATCGCGGTGGTCGACGCGCGCCACATGATCATCCCGGATGCGCTCAATCTTGCTCTCGCCTTGACCGGCATCGCCTTCCACCTGCCGAACGGGTTCGTCGCCGTGAGCGGACAGCTTGCCTGTGCCGTTCTGGTCTTCGCCCTGATCTACGGCATTCGCTACGCGCACGGCCGAATGACCGGTCGGATCGGGCTAGGGCTGGGCGACGTGAAGATGATGTCGGCCGCCGCATGCTGGATCGGGCCGATGCTGCTGCCGATGCTGCTGTTCATCGCAAGCGCGGCTGCATTGGTCGTCGTCGGTTGCCAGGCCGTCGCGGGATTCACAACGGACCGCAACAGGCGCATCCCGTTTGGCCCCTTCATCGCCCTTGGCCTGGCCTGCACATGGGCATATGAACAGTTTTCCGCAATAGAGATCGGATCATGAGAACGGATCGAAAGCGCGTGACGTCGTGGATGGGGCGGTTTTCAAAGGGAACACGCGCCGAAGCCGGTTTCACACTCGTCGAACTGCTGGTGGTGCTCGCCATCATCGCGCTGATTGCAACGCTGGCGGCGCCGCAGGTGCTCAAATATCTCGGTTCTGCCCGGACCAGCGCCTCGAAAGCACAAATCCGCAATCTCGAAAGCGCGATGGAACTCTATTACCTCGACAACAGTCGGTACCCCAGCGACGAAGAGGGCCTGGGGGCGCTGGTTGCGGCCCCGCAAGGTGCAACCCGCTGGAATGGGCCTTATCTCAAGGGCAGTACCGGACTGAAGGACCCCTGGGGCCGCCCCTATCTCTATGCCTTGAAACAGGATGGCAGCGGCATCAGCATCAAATCGCTGGGGCGCGACGGCAAGCCGGACGGGACCGGCGAAGACCAGGATATCGGCAACTGATCCGGCTGGCGCGATGCCGGACAACCGTGCCGCGACTTGTGTCCAGAATTGCGCAAGAGGAGCCGGAGCGTTTCCGAAACAACCGGAACACTCTACAGTTCGGGCGATGAGCCTGAGTTTTCCGAACGCTGCGGGTCCGTCGTGGCCAGGTCGAGGCGTACCAGTCCATTGGACGAATAGGCCTTGCCGCCACGCAGGATTTCCAGCCTGATCCGGACGGCAAGGGGCAGACGCCGGAGGCTCTGCCAGGTCGGCAGCCAGTTCAGCCCGTCAGGGGTGTTTTCCAGATATTCGAATGACAGGCCGGTGACGTCGGCCAGGAGCAGGACCTCCTTCTTCGGATCCTCGGCCTGGACGCGTCTCGTTCTGTTCGCAAGCACGAGATCATAGCGCGTGCCCGTTGCGGTGTTCACGGGTTTTCGCAGGCCGATGGCGATCTGGCGCAATGCGTTGGTGCCGAAGCCGACGGGTTGGATGGCGTTGAGCTGAATCTCGGACACAGCGCCCTGAAGATAATGGACCTGGTCCGGATTGGATGGCAGCAACGGCAGGGGTTCCGCGTTTGCGATCGTTGTTTCGAGAAAGCGGACGGCGGCATTCACTTCCGTTTCGGCCTCCGATGCGCTGTCGATCCGCACGAGGGCGCCGGCCTGACCGATGAAAACGACCATCAGCGACGACATCACCGCGACGAGGATCAGCGCGACCAGCACCTCGACGAGCGTGAATCCCGCCGTTGCCGTTTCGTGACGCGGGTCGGGCGTGGCGGTGGCGCAGGCCTCACTCACGATGGTCATTCCGCGACGGGATGAAGGTCAGGAACGAAGCGCCGCTCCCGGCGATCCGGACCGCCGCCAGCTTCTTGCCGCCGACATCGATCTCCTGCAGGCTCCAGCCTTCGCCGGACTGCGCCGACGCCAGGGGGCCAGACGTCTCGAGGCCGGTCAGTTGTCCTCTTATTCGCAGCATCGCGTTGGTCTGGTTTCGGGCGGCAGCGAGGCTGCGCGCCGCCAGCACGATCGACTGGCTTGCGATCGCCAGGGTCAGGGCAAGTATGGTCATGGCGACAAGCGTCTCCAGCACGGTGAAGCCGGCTTCGCCATCCCTGGTCATGGCGCTTCCACGAGGCTGGTGGTGCCGGTCAGCCAGTTGACTTCAACCCTCGGATTTCTTGCCCGTCAGTTCTAGATCGATCACCATGCCCGATGAACTTCCGTTCGGAAGGAAGGTCAGCGTCGCGCCTTGCTCCGATGTCGTGGTCTCCAGGCCAGTCGTCAGTGTCATCCTGGTTCCGGCAGGCAGAATACGCCTGTCACCGTCCAGAAAACGGATGATGCGTGTTTGCGGGTTGAAGTCGATCCGCTGCGGCTTGCCGGCGGCGATCGCCAGGGTATGCGCGACCCGCAAGCGAGCGGCCAGTTCCTTCGACAGATGGTGCAGATCCGGCTCGTTTGACCGCCGCGACAGCGCCGGTACGGCAATGACCGCCATCAATGCAATGATCGCCAGCACGACCATGAGCTCGATCAGGCTGAAGCCGTCCTGCCGGCCATGTTCTGCACACATGGCGTTGGTCATTTGAGCGCCAGGTCGTTGATGGAAAGGATCGTCGTCATCACCGAGATGACAAGGCTGCCGACGAGCATGCCGAGAACGATGGTCAGGGTTGGCGTCAGGAGCTTCAGGAGCGTCTCGATACGTTTGGAAACTTCAGCCTGCTGCATTCGGGCAGCGCGCTCCAGCATCAGGGGCAGCGCGTTGGCATCTTCGCCGAGCGCCACCAGGGAAACGACCGCGTCACGGAACATCTTCGACCTGCCCAGGGCCTCGTTGAGGCGGGCGCCGTTGCCGACATCGTTTTCCAAACGGGCAAGGTCCGGCGCCAGCGGGCTGTTGCCAACGGTTCCGGTTGAAAGGCGCAGCGCTTCGGTCATGGCGACGCCATTGGCCAGTAGCAGCGCCAGCGCCTCCAGATAACGCGCGGTGGTGGCTTCCTTGAGCAGAGGGCCGATCCACGGAATACCCACATACCAGCCAAACAGCCTTTTCTTGAGATTGGCCGAGCGGCTTGCGGCGAGAATTGTCAGCAGGACAATGATCGCGATCAGAGGAAAGATGAACGGATAGTCGCTGACGACCGCGCCAAGCCCGGCCAGCAGGCGCATGGTCAGGGGCGGCGGCGTCGAAGCTCCTTCGAAGATCGGTTCAAGCGCCGGCACGAGAACGAAAGCCAGGACAAGCACGGCCCCTGCCATCACCATCAGCAGGAAGATCGGGTAGGCAAGGGCGCTGACAATCGCCGAACGCCGTTTTGCCCTTGCTTCATGGATCTCGGCCAGCCGCTCGCAGACCACAGGCAGCTTGCCGCTGCGTTCGCCGCTCGCCAGCAACGCGATCACGTCGGCCGGCGCATTGTCCAGGCTGGAGAATGCTTCGGCAACCGATCGTCCCGCTGTCGTCAGATCGAGGATGCCTTGCAGGCTCCTGCGCCGCGAAACGTTGGTTTCACTGGCGATGATCGCCGCGATGGCCCGGTCAATGGTGAAACCGGCATTGAGCAGGACCGACAGGTCGGAAAAGAGCTTGCCGAGGTCGACGGGGCGCGAGAAGAGCGACTTGGAAGATGACCGTCCGAGCGTCTGCCTGTCGCCGACTGCCGTCAGTTGGTAGGGCCTCAGACCTCGCCGCGCCAGTTCGCGTGCCGCCTCCTGCGCGGTGCCGGCGTCCAGTGTTCCGGCGTCGTGCTTTCCGTTGGCGAAATAGGCCCGGTAGGCAAATGCCGGCATCAACTGTCTCCACGAAGATCGATGACGCGCCGAATTTCCTCCTCGGTGGTGATGCCGCCTTCCACGAGGGCCTGTGCATGGCTACGCATGGGAACCAGCCCCTGCTCGACCGCCAGGTTCTGGATGTCGAGTTCGCTGCCCTCAGTCTCGATCAGCGCCGCGATCTCCTGTGAGACGCGCAGGATTTCATGGGCAACGGTTCGACCGCGATATCCGGTTCCGTTGCAATGCGGGCAGGATTTGGCGGCTGTCTCATCATGCGTGCATGCCTTGCAGACCCGTCTCAGCAACCGCTGCGCGACGACGCCCCGGATGGTGGCGCCGAGCAGATAGCCGTCGAGCCCCATGTCGCGCAGGCGCGTCAAGGCGCCGGCTGCGCTGTTGGTGTGAAGGGTCGAAAACACCAGATGCCCCGTCAACGCCGCCTGGATGGCAATCTGGGCGGTTTCGCGATCCCGGATTTCACCGACCAGGATGATGTCCGGGTCCTGGCGCAGGATCGATCGCAGCGCAGTGGCGAAATCGAGGTCGATCGCCGGATTGACCTGAAGCTGGGTGATCCCGGCCATGCGATACTCGACGGGATCCTCTACGGTGAAGATCTTGACGTCGGCTCGCGAGCATTCCGCGAGAATGGAATAAAGCGTCGTCGTCTTGCCGCTGCCCGTCGGGCCGGTGACCAGAATGATGCCGTTGGGTGCCTGCGAGAGGCTGCGTATCTGCGCCTGTGCGCGATCGTTGAATCCCAGGCGATCCAGCTTGAGTTCCACACCGCTGCGGTCGAGAATTCGAAGCACGATGGTTTCGCCGTAGATGGACGGAACGATCGAGACACGCAGGTCGATGTCGCGCCCGCGCACGGCAAGCCGCATGCGGCCGTCCTGCGGCAGCCGTCGCTCGGCGATGTTGAGCCGTGCCAGGATCTTCACGCGCGTGGTGATGCCTGCCAGCATCGAGGCGGCCGTCGTGCCGACGACAGACAGGATGCCATCGCGACGGAACCTTATCTGGACATGGTCTTCCAGCGGTTCGATGTGGATGTCTGTCGCGTTGGTGTCGACCGCCTGGTGTATGGTTTCCGCCACGAAGCGCACGATCGGTGCCTCTCGCGCGAAATCCTTCAAGCGCTCCAGGTCGTCCATGCCCACGTCGAGGCTGTATCCGTTGCCGGGATCCTGTTCCACACTCTCTTCGATGCTTGCCTGCAAGCGTTCGATGTGGAGGCCGATCGTGCGGCGCGGCAGGATCCTCAGGACCACCGGTTTGTCGAAATGGAAACCGACAGCGGCGATCGTGGCAGCGGCGAACGGATCCGCCACGGCAAGCAGGACCCGTTGCTGGTCGATCTCGAGCGGGAGGAGCGCATGTTCGTGCAGGTAGCCCGGTGTCATGGCCGAGAATATGTCCTTGCCGACCAGTTCCGGCACTTCGCTCACCTGGGGCACATCAAGAAACTGCGACAGCTGGACGGCCAGTTCCTGCTCCCCCAGGAGACCGAGTTCCGTCATCACGGTGTCGAACGGATGGGCGGAGGTTTTCGACGCGCTGAGCGCGCGTTGGGAGGCGTGAACGGTCAGGATGCCGTTCCGTTCAAGGAAGGCGAGGAATTCCTCGACGCGAGGCAGACTATTCATCGCCCCATTTCCTGATCATGTTCGAGACCGGTGTGCCGAAAAACACGTCGCAGTCCTGCGCGATCGGCTGTCGCGGCGGGATAATGCCGGATTGCCGCTGCAACACCTGGGACAAGCGCCTGAAACCTCCAGGCTGCGAAGGCGTGGCTTCGACGACATAGCCGGCATGGCCAGCGGTTCCCGATCCGTCACGACCGACCGTGACCTCAATGGTATAGACGGAAATCCTCGCACCCTCATAGACGGCGGTGTCGACGAGAGACCTTCCCCCAAAAGCCGCGCGAAGGCGAACCGGCGCACGCTCCGGTGCGGGAATGCCACGAAAGGATTTGATCGTGAAAACACTCAGCAGGTCGCGCAGATCGAGCCGCGCCAAAGCCCGAAAATCCTGCAGCTCGGACACCGACTCGAAGGCGGCGTGCTTGGAAGTTGCTGGACCGACCCCGGCGATGGCCTCTTCGGAAAATACACTTGTAGATGCGCCGCGATAACTCGCGACAGATGTCGCCAGCAACTTAGCTTTGGCCTCATCGAAACCAAGCGAGCGGAACCCGAGCGAGAGCGTTTCGTCGTCGGCCGCATTGAGGTCGATCAGGCCGGCGTGGTCCTGGACGACGATTTCGAAATTGAACGGGCCGATGCGGCATTGCGCCGGCTCGGAATTGATCTTCAGCGCGGGCGGCGGCTTTTCGCCGGTCAACTCAGCGGCCAGGACATTTGAAAGTCCGTCAGCGAGCAGTGACAGCCTCTGATGCTCGGTTTCGTTGCGGGCGATCATCAGGCGTGTTCGTGCGGTGATGGCGAAAGGAGTGATGATGGCTGAGACGATCAGCAGGAATGCCAGTACCACGAGCAGTGCAAATCCCGCACTGCCGCTTTTGCCCGAGCTGGTCCTATCGAGCATTGCTGCCTGTCTCCGGGAAGGGCGCATTCGTGCTCGGCGGATAGAGGGAAAGGCGGATCGACTGCTCGCCGCGCTGCAAGGTGACCTCATCCCTGGTGATGGCGGCTATCGTCCAATCATCGATGGCTTCGCCGTTCCGGAACCAGCTAGCATCCTGCTTTCCTGAGGCAAGAAGCAGCGCTTTCGGAATTGTCTGTGTCACGCTGACGCCCAGCAACTGCGGTGGCGGCGATTGTGACGGAACAGCTTCCGCGGGAGCCGCGAGCGGCTCGGCCAGTGGTGGCTGTTCATCGGTTGCGACGGGGACTGGTTTTCGCCGTGTCGAATTGAACAGCGGCCGCTCGAAGGTTTCAGAAAAGCCATCGAGGCTGGAGAGCGATACAGGCTGCGCCTTGTCGCCCGTCCGTGGCTTGCCCGGATCCGACCGGTCATCTGTCGCGATGGGACTGGTTCCGGCGGGGCGCTCATAGAGACTGAAGTTGACCGCTCCCAATGTCACCAGGACCGTGCCGAACAAAAGGGTGAGCGCGAACTTGTTCATGGCTTGCTCTCGGCGTTGTTCGTCGGCGCGCCTGTCTGCAGCACGCCGTAAAACAGCAGTTGAGCCGATATTTCGTTCGCATTGGCCTGAGGCATATCAGGATTGCCTCCAGTCGCGGTCAACGTCGCCTCGCGGATAAAGAGCACCGGCATGGTGGTTTCAAGATTACGCAGAAGCCCGTGGATGTTTTCCAAGGCGCCCGAGATGTTGGCGCGCAGCCCGACATAGACGACACCCTGTTCGTTGAGGGTGGGAGCATTGCCGGCCGAAAGAACAGTCACGTTCGCGGCACTTGCCGCCTCGCTCAATCTTTTCTGCAGGCCGCTTCTGGCCGCCGCTTCATTTTCCCCCGGCAGGAATTCAGCCTGGGACGCCTTCTCGGCAGTGTCTGTAGTCTTGATCGATTTTTCGAGAGCGACGATTGAAAGCAGACGACCAAGTTCCACACGCTTTTCATACACTTCGCTCCTGGCAGACATGACGGAGCCATAGAGCCCGGCCACGATCGCGCAGGCCACTGCGAGCAAGATCAGCCCAAAGACAATCGCCGCACCACGTCGGACGAGGAGAGGAGCGTTAAGGAGCCGAACGGACAACATCAGACGTCGCCGGTCGTCGCGGAGATGGTGAAGCGTTCGCCGGATTGCCCCGGTACCTTTGTCACCGGCGCCGAGAATTCGGGAGAAGTGAGCAAAGGAGAGCCTTCGAGCGGAGCGATCAGTTCGGACGCCGAGGCTGCATAGCCGGTAATGGTCAGCGTATTGCCTTTCGAGGAAAAGTCGGTCACCCAGGCGCTGTCCGGCAAGACATGGGTCACCTCCGCCAGAAGCTTGACGACGGACACCGAGCCGCTTTTTTCCTTGCGGATCTTTTCGACCTGATCGAGTTGCGTCTGCCGCTGCCGAAGCATGGTCCGCGCAGCCCTGGCCTCGGTCTCGACCGATGCGATCTTTTCGTCGAGCTCCGATGACGCCTGCCAATAGCGCCATTGGACGTGGCCATAGGTGGCAAGCACGACAACAGCGGTGAGGCAGGCCATCGTCAAAGCCGTTTTGCGAAGAACCTCCCCAACTGCGCCAGGCTCTGCAACTTCAGCCATGCTCAAGCGATCTATGGGCACGGCTGCTTCGCGACCGCCAATGCGGATTGTGCGAATGGATATGCCGTGCGTCGCGACCGCTTCGACAACTGGGCCCAGCGTCCCTTTTTTAACCAGGTAATAAGTGCTGTCGCTGCCGGCCGGGGTGGCGAAAAACAGATGCACCTGGGCAATGTCTATCGGTGTCGTGGCCATGACATCCAACTCGGCCATGGCCCGCGCCTGTCTTCGTGGCAGCCGATAGGGGGCAAGCGATCGCTTCAGGCAGATCGCGCCGTCGAGGCGGATGTCGCACGAACGGGCTTTCGCCGATGGTGTTCCGAGTTTTTCGGCGATCTCTCGCGCCGAAGCCTTGAGGTCCAGCGGCAGGGACTGGAACTCTGCCTCGTCTCGTCCGTGAACACGAATGCCGTCTTCAGCAAGGTCGACAGTCCAGTCCGGCGCGCGGTCTGGCATTCGGGGCCTGTTGCGCGATACAAGGTCCCGGATTTCTTCGGACCACCAGTCGAAGAAATCGAGAGCCTGCGTCATCCATGGTTTCATGAGAGGTCGCCCCCCAAGACGACGACCGAATCCTACCTTTTTATGAACTTACAATCAGCAGCGCTGCGAAACACCCTTCACCCGACTTGCGTAGCAGAACCCACAGGTTTCTTTGGAACTAAATATCGATGTGCATGGCCATCTCACATGGCCTCCTTCAGGAAAAACCTGAGAGCGTTGGGAAGAAAATTGCCAGGGCATCCTATCCTGGTCTCCCTGTGGTTTTGGAAGGATCCAACCGGCGACGCATCGCGCACAGGATCAGCGGCAGCCGTCTGCGACCACCACCTTTTGCCGGAGCTTGTTCAACTTGAAACGTGTTTGGCATTGCCAAGGTGAACGGTGACGATCGCCATCACCAATGGACCATGCATGCGGGCGTTCTGGGAATCTTGCCCCCAACCGGAGGCACCGGAAAGTACTGGGTCGTCACCTGGACTTCGGTTGCGGTCTTGTCGTTGAAAAGCCGCGCGATGAGATGCAGCGCCTCGTCGAGGCCCGAAGATATGCCGCCGCCGGTAAGCCGGTTGCCCGACTCGACGAAGCGTGGATGGCCCCTGGCTACCTTGATTGCAGGAAAGCGGCGCAGGCAGTCGACAAACGCCCAATGTGTGGTGGCCTTGTGGCCGTCCAGCAGCCCGGCTCGAGCCAGCAGCAGCGCACCTTCGCAGACGGAGCAGACCCATTTCGCATTGACCGCGATCTGTCGCAGGTAAGCGAGATAGGGTGATGCCGGGTCACTCATGATTGCTCCGAGTGCATCCGGAGCTCCGCCCGGCACCCACAGGATGTCCAGCCTTGGCGTCGCTGCAAAGCTGGCCTGGGCGTCGAAGCGCACGCCGTTCAGCGAGGTGACGGGGTTGCCGTCGATCGACAGGAGAACAGTCTCCAATCCCTTTTTCTTGTCGACCCAGGAGAACATCTCCAGGGGGCCAGCCACATCAAGCAGGTTGACGCCTTCGTAGACCGGTATGCCGAGTTTCATGTGACCCATCCTCTCCGCCCGAAATGCGAATGACCTGCCCTTGCCGTCGCGGTTTCCTTCAAAGGAAGGCGGCGCTGCCAGAAAGGGGTGTCCCATCGTGCTGCTGCCGCATAATGAGCTGCGAGCGCGGGGACGTAATCGTTGAAGCCTTGCGTTGCGATCATCGAATACCGTGCACGGGCAAGGTCTTCGCGCCCCTCCAGCATGTCCGACGCGGCGTAGGCAGCCAGAATACCCGAGCGCAGTGCGTGCACGATTCCGCGCGACGACAGCGGGTCGGCGGCAAACAGACAGTCCCCTGCCGCGACCCAACGCTCGCCTGCGGCCGGATCGACCGACGCAGTTCCGGCAGGCTTGACCAGGCTTACGGTTTCGCGCGCTTCGGCCGGCAGGAGTCGCGCGATGAATTGCGTTTTCGCCAGGGCGCGGTACCAGTGGTCGGCTTTGCGGAGTCCGCCGCCCAGATCGGGATCGGTAAGGCACGCCACCACACGGCGATGGTCCGGCAGATCGGCGCTGTACCACCAGCCTTCGGGACGAGCCTCGACGATCATCCGGCAGTCGCCGGGGGAGCGATCGAAGAAGCGGGCATAGGCGGCAAGATGTCCATGCACGATAACCTTCGCGCCGAAGTGCCGCGCCAGCCCCCAGCTGCGGCCGGCCGCCCAGATCACCGCCTGTGCGGTGATGTCTGCATCGGCCAGTTTGAGCCGCCAGCCGCGATTTTCGCGCGTTGCCGAGCACACCGCCGATCCAAGCCGTACCTCGCTGCCGACCGTTTCTGCTGCCTGCAGCATCAGCCGGTCGAAGCGTGCCCTGTCGAGATGCCAGCCCGCGCCGTGGGCAGAGAAGATACTGTGCTTTTCGCTGAGCTGTTCCTTGGTCCAGGCAGAAACCAGCGTGCGATTTTCAACGAAGCCCGCTTCCGCAAAAAGCGCCCAGGCGCCAAGCTGACGCAACAGGCCTCGCGCCACCGCTGGCAGCACTTCCCCAGGTTTTGGTCGATCGTGCCGCCCTGCCTCGAGCAGTATCACGCGCCGCCCGGGCACGTGACGGCGTAGCATCAGTGCAGCCGCTGCCCCGGCCGGGCCACCGCCGATGACGACGAAATCAGCTTGCTCTGACGGCATAAAAAGACGCCACGACTCCGGCTGGATTGGTGCTGCCGCCGTCGCCCGAATGCGGAATGGTGCGCACTACCGAGCCGACAATGGCAGGCACTTCCAGGCGATCGGTGCTGTTTGGCCAGACAGGCACGAGCCAGCCGATATAGTCGTAGATCCACTCCTCCCCGCCGACCACGCCCTTTCCCTGGAAGCGAACCTGCATGGGTGAGCCGTAACCGAAGCTGCCGCGCAGATCGAGCGACCATCCCGGCCCGCCGATAGTCCCGGCAAGCTCCGTTTCGGATTTCTCCACGATGGCCAGCGTGCCTTCGCCAAACAGGAGGTCGTTGGCTGCCTTGCTAATATCGGGGTCGTTGAGGAAACTGCGATAGGTCCAGTTGCCGACAAAGGGATTGCTCATCCTCACTCTCCGGAGTCTTCGACGCAGATGTATTTTTCCGCGGGCGAAGGCTGGTCTAGCCCGCCAGCGGGATTGCGAACGATGAAGCCGAGCTTGGACCACTCGGTCACCATCTTGAGGTCGCCGGCAAGCGTCTGCGGAATGCCACGCGCCCAGTTGCGGAACTGCAGGCCATCGTTTGTGGGATAGTAGGTCTGCATTGGCCGATGTGCCGGCCACCACAGCGTCTCCCATACCCGTCTTTCACGTTCGAGCAGCGTGTCGCCGACGCTGTCGGGATAGAGCACGTTCCACTCCTCATAGGTGACGTCGATGGTCTGGGTGGAACATTCGTTGAAATCGGCTTGCCAGGGCAGGCCGCTGAGTTTGGTAAGGTCGCCCGGCTGCAGGCCGACATCGAAGCCGCTGCCAAGCGACAGCGGGTCGGATGCATAGGCGATATAGCCTTCCTCACTCACTCCCGCTCCCCAGCGGTTGGCATTCTCTTGCGCCGCGGTCAGCGCGAAGCTGTACCATTCAGGGTCGGCCTTGATCCTATAGGGCTCGCGCCAGATCGCTGGATTGCGGATGATCCACGTCACTTCGCCGCCTGGGCAGAACGCGCCGCCGAGGCCATTCGACAGAACGCCGCGGTCCAGGCCGCGACCGCCGGGCATATTCCAGTCCGCATAGGGCTGCCACGGGTCGATCGCCGGAGCGAAGCCCGCCTCCACCTCGTCGATGAAGATGCCGTCCGCCCATTGCCGCAGCAGGAACAGTTGCGTGTCGGTCAGCCGCAGGAATTTGCTCACCGTCTTGTTGGTGATCGGATTGTCGCCGGCGAGCAAAGGCATCAACGGCAGGTGATAGGTCCGCGTCGCCGGATTGGCTTCCAGCCGGAACAGGTTTTCCTCGCCGGGTTTGCGCAACAGATTGAAGAGATACTGCCGGGCAGGGCGGCCAGGGTCGGTGGTGGCATCCTTGTTTGCCGCGACAAGCGCGCGTTCAAGCAGCTGTCCGGATCGATACTCGAATGCCAATCGGCGCAGCGCGGCGGCGATCGGCTCGTAGGGGTCCGTCGTGCGGTCCGGCGTGGCTGGCTCCTGCCGCGACGAGGGACGGGCGACCGCCAGCAGCCGCTTCCGGGGCGGCGCTGCGGCAGCGGCAATGCGTTCGATGACATCGGTCACTGCCGCGTCACAAGCATCGCGCGCTGTCGCATAGGCGTCGTCCGCCGTAGTGTCGTTCTCGCTGAATGTCCGATGCCAGCGCATGACATAGGCGCGCGGTGTTTCGCCATCCGCCGGGGCACATACGGCAGCAGTGAAAGCAGCTGCGGCCGCCTTGAGCGTCGCACCTGCATCGCCCACCACTGCGTCATTTGCCGCGCCCGGTGCCTGGGTCGCGTCGAGCAGCATCAGGCTCGGTTCAACCGCGCTCTCGAGCAGACGGCCACCAACATGATCGGCCTGCGCGCGCGCTTCCTTCTGCGCCAGCGCGCGCGGCGCGATCCGTGGCGGAATGCACAGGCGATAAGGGTCGAACGTGCCACGGCTGGTCTGGTTGTGCGGGAAATTCGACTGCTGAAGGATGTTGGCGAAATAGGAGAATTCGTCGGCGCGGAAGATGATCGGCCAGATATCGCGCCAGAACCAGGGACGATAGGCAGGGTTCCACTCGATGGGGCCCGCCTTCCAATGCAGCAGGGCGGCCGTGTCGGTCGGGTCGATTTTCTGGGGTGCATCGAAGGTTCCGGCGGTGCCGTACATGTCGGTGCGGTAAGCGAATTCGCGGATGGACATATCCTCGACCACGTCTTCGAGCGTGATCATGTCGAGGATTTCCGGCGCGTAGCGTGGGTAGCCAACCAGCACCCAGGCGGGATATTCGACATCGATGTAGCGCAGTGCCTGGACGCGCTCCTCCATCATCACCAGCCGCGCCATCACCGGCCCGTCGGAGATATCGTCGAACCAGCCATCGCTGTTGGCGTAAGTCTCGATGCGGGGATGGCCGAACCCACTCAGGAACGAACCGCTGTTGCCGTGGCCGCCAAGCACCAGCAGCCGGCCGTCGTCATCCGTCATCATGTCGCCAAGCGTGTCGATTTCGTTGGGCGCCATTCCCGCGGGAGGGAAGGTGACGGCATAGGCCGGATTGGTGTCACGGCCAAAGCTTGCCTTGCGGCGCGAGGTGCAGTCGATGGCTTGCGGGCCGGCGTCGATGATCAGTTTCTGCCGCTCGACCGGATCGGTGATGGCGGCATTGCGCAGCGGTGTGCCATCAGGGTAACCGGCCTCGCCACGCAGGCCGTCAAAGGTGAACCATGCCGCCTTCTTGTTGGCCAGTTGGACGCGCCATTGGATATCGACCAGCTTGCCGCGATTGCCGCCGCCCTCGACATGGTCGCCAATCCTGAGCGCAATGCCGTCAGGGTTGGCCTCGTCATAGGCAAAGATCTGGAAACGCGCGGCCTGGCGCTTGATACGGCCCTTGCTGTCCTTGAAATGTTTGATCGGTGCGTCGCCCTTGGCGGCGTTGCCGTTGGCGTCGCATTCGATCGGCATCTGCGCCGGCTTTTCCGGGGTGATGCAGAAGGCTTCCGGGCTATCGCCAAGCCGGGCGATGCCGACCGCCGGATGAATGCGATAGGTTTTTGGCTCGGCCATTGATGTCCCCCTGCGCCTGTGCCGGCCGCATCGTGTTCAGTCGAGAAAGTTGAGTGAGACGCCATCAAGCCTCAAAAGCTCGCGGTCCTCTTCATAGGAAGCGCCGATCACGACCAGGCTCACTGTCAGGCTTTTGGCGCCGGTGGCGATCAGGCGCCGCGCAGCCCGGCTCACGTCGATGCGATGGTTGCGGGGTGTGTTCATGCTGCGCTCGCGCAGGTCGAACTTGCGGTTCTCGGCCGGCGGAATTTCGCAATGGCCAGGCCCGCCGTAACATTCGCCATGTCCGAACACGGCGGCGTAGCCGCCATAGCCTGGCACGTCGAGCGGTGTCGTGGCGTCGGCATCCGGGGTGTTCAGGAACACGCGGATGAAGCAGGAACGTGGCAGCTGCGGCACCCGGTGCAACCGGACTTCGGCCGAACGGAAACTCTTGCTCGCGTCAGGCACTGTGATCGGTGCGGAGACGAAGCGCCCGACCGGACTGGTCAATCCGACAGACATGAGGCATCCGCCACGCACATACTCATAACCGAAGCGGCTCATGTCGAGCGTGTCGCGCACCGCATAGCTCCACGGCGTCAGCGCTGAATCGAGATCGGCCGGCAACCCATCCGGATGATCCTGCTGCCAACGCCACCACAGCCGGTCTATGCTGGCGTGCACGGGCCAGAAGATCGGATCATACGACGCCGTCAGGTTCGAGAACATGTCGCCGAACTGCGGCTCGGAATAGAGATCGTCTCTCTGGTGGAATTTGCGGCCGGCGACGCGCACCGCGCTGTTGCGGTCGGCAGGCGCGTCCGTCTTGAATGCCGGGTTCATGCCGCCGGTCCAGATGTGCATCGTGTTGTGCGGGTTCTGGTCGAGGAAACCGAAGCTGTCGACGTAGAGGCTACCGCCACCGAAGTCGCGGAAGGTGCGCAGCGAAAGGATCTCATCGATATCCTCCTGCGCCGGGTAGTGATAGTGGATGACGGTGTTGATCGTGCCCTTGCCGAACTGGCCGGAATAGCGCAGCGGATACCAGAGCGAATTGGCGTCGAGCAGCGCGTCGATCAGGCGTTTGCGGTTTTCGCCTGTTACGTACTCCTTGCCGCACGCCAAGCTGACGGCATCGTAGATTTGTGTCGGGTTGGCCCAGAACTGGCCGACCAGTGTATCGATGCTGGCCGGGAAACCGTGGTCGCGCAGGAAGCGCGCGGATGTCTCTATCAGGAAGCCCTTGAAGGCGTCGGGAAGGATCGCGCCGTTGGCCGGGTCCTGCGGCTTGTAGCGCTGCGCCGGGAAATCCCACCACGGCATCGTCACGTCCGGGCAGAAGTCCTGCAGCGCCTGTTCGAATTCATAGAGATAGACGCGATGCCATGGCAGGAATCGCTCCCAACCATGCTGGCAGTGGTTTTGATGGATGAGAGCCAGATTGTTGTAGGAGCGCTTGTCGCCGACCCATTTGTTCAGCTTGTAGAGTTCGCGGAAGGCATGGCGCAGCCGCTCCTTCTGCGGTTCGCTCAGGACGTCGACATCCATGCGCTGCCGCAATTCGCCCTTGGCGTAGCGCCATGCGGCCGGATCCGACGCGGGGCCGAAAACCGGACCGGGGAGGCCCTTCACCTCGACGCGGGCTTCGGCCGCGACACTGACCTCACCGGCAAGCGCAACGGTTTCGATAAGATCGCCGGGACAGCCTTCCTCGATCCAGTTCTCGATGCGGTCGATATCCTCGTCAGGGACTGGTGAACCGCCCCAGGGCAGGCGAGGGAATTGCTTGCCATCGAAAGGCGGCAGGCCGCGCAAGCCGCGGATCAGCGCCGAGCGCGCGCCGCGGCCGCTCGCATCGCTCGTGCCGCAGCACGTGGTTGTGAGCGGCGCGATGAGCGGCATGCCATGCAGTTGCAGTCCCAGGAACTCCGGCAGGGCCAGCCCCGTCAGGCTGCCGGGGCCATCGGCGCCGCCAGCTGCGAGAAGGATTGCCTCGACATCACTCCAGGTGAATGGTGTTGTCGGTTCAGATTGGGGCGCGCTACTTGTGGCCATCGTGACCACCTATCTGGCCGTCCATCTGCATCGACATGGCGCTGCCCTGCGGACCAGCCACCTGATCGGGCAGCACAACCGCGACGTTCTGCATCATGCCCTGGTCCTCGTGGTCGAGGATATGGCAGTGCAGTACATATTCGCCGATATAGCGTTCGTAGCGCGTGCGCAGTGTGATCGTATAGATGCCGGAGAAACCGGCCGGCAGCGATTGCGGGATCAGGCTCTTGATCCACAGCGTATCCTTCCAGACCCCCTTCAGCCCGGGATACTGCGGATCGTAGGGCTCGCCGCCGGCATCGTCGATCGCACCCGCCGCGCTGACGTCCTTGCCGTTGGGATCGATGATCGAGACGATCTGGAACGGATTGACGTGAATGTGGAACGGATGGCTGACGAAATGAGACTGCAGCACCCATTCCTGCGCCTTGCCAAGCGGCAACTGGCGGTCGATGCGGGTTGGGTCATAAGGCCTTACATCGGCTGTCTTGAGCGTGTTGCCGACTTCGAACTTGACGTCCGGTCCGGTCGTATCGATGAAGAAAGTCAGCTCCTGCGTGCCATTGCCCTTGACCTCCTCGTCGGTGACATCGGGGTGCGGCGTGAAGCGCGTCAGCCTTGTTCCCGACTTGAGGTCGGTGACCACGGCCGCCTTGACGTCGGCCGGCATGTTGGCCTCTGCAAGTGCGACCAGCTTGCTGTTGAGGTAGCTTTCGACATTGTCGACCGGCGTCCCTGCCGCGACATCCACGATCGACAGCAGCTGGGGTTCGACATTGAGCCCGTTGACGACCCCCGACTTCGGCGCCGACGCGTCGATCACGCAGTAGCGCCCGGCTTCCGGAAATACGACGAGCGCATCGAAGCGGTAGCCTGGCTGGAAGGTTGCGACCCGGGTCATCTGCCCCGCTGCCATTGTCAGGCCGTCCGCGGCGACCAGCATGTAGGGCACAGGCTTCGTGTCGCATGTATCCTTGATGAAGGCCGCGGCGGCGCCAGCCCTCAGCAGTGTCCTGGTGCCGGGCTTCAGCTTGTCATCGCGGACCTTGAAGAACTGGAGGCTGATGGTATCGCGCACACCCGCGTGGATCATGCGCCAGCGTTCGATCTGCCCCTGTTTCGCGGTCAGCGGATTGTTGGGATCGAACACCCTGCCGTTGAGCGAAGTGTAGCGCCCCGAGGCCGGCCAGGTGCCGGGTCCGAACTGATCATAGCCTTCGATGCCGCCGACATCGCCGGCATCGCAGATGTAGCGGCCGTTGATGTCCTGTTTGATCGGGCCGAGTTCGCCGGGCTTTGCCGCGGGACCACGGCAAGCATACTGGATCTGCTGCATCACCAGCAAACGTTCGGGAACGGCCGAGGTCGGGATCAGCGTATCGAGGTCGCCATGCGCGGAAGGCGTCGGCGGACGGTTACCACGAATGATCAGTGCGCCGGCCATGCCGCTCGACACCTGCAAGGCGGTCGAACCGTGGCGGTGCGTATGGTACCAGAAAGTGCCGGAAGGGTGGTCAGAAGGGATGTTGTATTCGTAGGTGAATTTGGTCTGCGGATTGATCGACAAAAGCACGTTGTCGCTGTTGCCGGATGGGCTGACCCAGAGACCGTGTGTGTGCAGGTTGGTACCGTTGAAGCAGTGTGGGGTGTCGGGCATTTGCCCTCCATGCAGGCATCCGGGGTCGCCGGGCTGGGGACCTGCCGGCAACTGGTTGTCGAGCGTGATGCGCACAGTGTCGCCGGGTATCGCCTCGATCGTGGGTGAGACGTAAGGCGCTTTGGGATCGACACCCTTGCCGGTGTAGCCGCGCAGATGCACGGGGTCGTATCCGCCCGTTGAAGGATTGTAGATCTGGTTGTCGATATACTGGATCTTGAGATCGAGCAGGCGATCCCCGCGCACCGGCGCCGTGTTGCCGGGAAGTGGTGCAGCCGGTGCAAGCTCCTTCAACATCGGCTTGGCGACCGGTTCTCGCACGTCCTGCAGTACCGGGGGATTGATGATCTCTGCGGTCGCCGGCAGGGCCGTGAGAGGCCCCATGCCGCTGATCAAAACACCCGCGAAAAACCACGCACGCGCCATCGATCCACCATGCAGCATGGAGGTCCCCTCATGTCTGATATATTATTATCTGCTAACATACTGCGCTGGAACTTTTGGTATGTCCAGCTTCATGCGTTGTAGAAATTGAAATTTTACTTGGTCGAAGACTTGGTTCCGATTTTGAAGAGCGCGCTTATACGGCTCATAATCAGTTGGGTTTGAATTTCGTTCTATTTGTAACAAGTTTAGGTGGATACTTATCCGCCAAGGCGGCAGATCCCGCACTGGTCCAGCTCTTCACGATACCGGCTCTCATCGTCGCGGCCCGCCAGCGAGAAGAGAAACGGCGAGGCCAGGACCCTGGCCCCGCTGGTCAGAACTTCTTGCCCAGGTTGATCAGGAAGCCGTTGTCGGTGCCGCCATCGCTGCCGAACAGGCCGCGATATTCGAGCCGGACTGCAAAATCCTGTGTCGTCTGGATGTTCATTCCCAGACCGAGCATGAAACGGTCCTTTGCCGATCCATCGATGGACGTGTGATAGAATGGTCCGCCGAACATGTCCGCGTAGTTCATCGTGATTGCGCTGTCGCCTTGGAAATCATGCTGATACTCCAGCCTGAGCTGCGGCGTGATCACGCCAAAGCTGACAGGGAGCTTGTAGGCCAGCCTGAGGCCAAGGTTTCCGGTAACGGTGTCGATGTCCTGCTCGCCATAGTGCAGCGCCAGTGACGGGTCGCCTTTTTCGGTGAAGGCATCCAGTGTGGCGCGTGCCACGTCCAGGCGTGCATAAGGCGAAATCAGCCAGCTTTCGACCTGATATTTGGCGCCTGCCGATACCGAGGCGAACCATTGGCCGCCATCACGCTCGCCGGTGACGAAGCCACCGCCCGATGTCAGATAGCGCTTCGAGTCGAATGACAGCCATTGATAGCCAAGCAGCCCATCGATGAAGAAGTTCTGGCCCGGGTGATAGCTGGCATAGAGACCTGCCGTATAGGCTTTGCCGGTGCTCCGGCTGCCGTTGTCGCCGATATCGCTGACATCGCGGCCATAACCCACGCCCAGCCCAAGTGCGAAGGCGCGGTTGAAACGGTAATCGATGCCGCCGCTGAGCCCTGTCGTCTCGAATTTGTAGCCGTCATTGCCTTCGCGGTCGCCGACATTGATGGAACCGCCTGTCCAGATCGTCACCTTGCTGTGGCCGAAGCTGCCGGTACCGAAGCCGCCGGGCGTGCTCGCCGTGGTGTTGTCGTCCAGATATGATTTGAATGGCGAGTCCTTATCAGCCTTGGCCTGGTGGCTGCCGCAGGATTCGCCATGCGGAACCAGATCGTCCTTGCCGCAGGTGCTGTCGAAGGACAGCACGATGCCCTGGACAAAGGCCAGGGTGTCGGTGGGTTCCTGGCCGTCGTCACTGTCATGCAGACCCTCCAGCCGCTGCTGGAAATTGCCGATCTGGGAATTCGCGAAACGGCGCGTTGCAGCTGTCTGGGCATTGAGGATGCCCATGACTTCGCTGTCTCGCGTCGGATCGGGGCGGGCCTGGACATTGATCGTGATGGCCGTCACCGTCGACGTTGCATAGGCGTTGCTCAGCGTGAACGTCACTGTCGCGGTACCTTCGAATGTCGCCGCCGGCGTGAAGGTCATCTGGTAGCCATTGAGCGATGTCGCGCCTGATGACGATGGAGGCACCGAAACCAGATTTGCGCTGGTGAAGGGGCCGCCGCTGGCGTCCTTGGTCAGATCGACGACCACGGCTTTGCCCGACACCGTGGTGACATTCTGCGCGACAGCAACCGGATGCGGTCTGACATTGATGGTGACCAGGGCCGGTGCCGTGGTTCCGCCCGGACCGGTCGCCGTATACTGCAGGCTGTCCGAGCCAACGAAGGATGCTGCAGGCGTATAGACGATGTCGGTGCCGCTCACTGTGGCGGTGCCGTGCGCCGGCGCGCTGGCGATCACGATCGAGGTGATCGTCCCGGTATCGTTGGCGAGGACGTTGATGGTAACGGGCTGGCCATCAAGCGTCTCGGCTGTATCGGGGTTTGCGATCGGAGGGTTGTTGGCGATCACCAGCGTATAGGCTGCCGAACCGGTGAAGCCGAGGTTGTCCGTTGCAGTCACCGTGAAGCTGGACGAACCGACAACCGTCGGGGTGCCCGAGAAAGCGCCGGTCGATGAGAGCGACAGTCCGGGTGGCAGAGCGCCGGCTGTCACCGCGAAGTTGTAGGGGCTGGTGCCACCGCTTGCCGCCAGTGCCTGGGTGTAAGGGATGCCATACTGGCCGGCCGGGAGAGTGGCTGGGGCCAGTGTGATGGTCGGCGCGGCGATCGTCAGCGTGTAGGCCATGCTTGCGCTGCCGGGAGTCCCTGTCGTGCTGTCAGTCGCAGTCACGGTGAAGTTGAAGTTTCCGCTGACGGTTGGCGTGCCTGAGAGCGCGCCTGCTGCGGAGAGCATCAGGCCGGCGGGCAGCGCGCCCGCGGTCACCGCAAAGCTGTAGGGCGCGTTGCCACCGCTTGCCGACAGCGCCTGGCTGTAGGCGGTTCCAGCCGTCCCGGACGGGATAGTGGTCGGAGAAACGGTCAGGGTGGGGACATCGACAGTCAAGGTATAGGGACGCGAGCCTGTCTGGCTGTTGGCATCGCTTGCCGTGACCGTGAATGAGAAATTGCCGGATGCAGTCGGCGTGCCGGACAATGCACCGGTGGGAGCAAGCGACAGGCCCGCCGGCAGCGCACCTGCGGTCACCGAGAAACTGTAGGGAGCCACCGCGCCTGTCGCCGTAATGGTGTCCGAATAGGCCAAACCCGCTGTCGCGTTCGGCAGCGTTGTCGGATCGACAACGACGGTCGGGGCCGCGACCTGCAGGGTGTAGTTGTTGGAGGTCGAGAAGGGCGCCCCGGTCCCGGTGCTGCCATCCGTGGCTGTGACCGTGATATTATAGGAGCCGGGTGCGGTGGCGGTTCCCGAAAGAAGTCCGCTTGTGTCGAGGGTCAGGCCTGCGGGAGGTGTGCCAGCCGAAACGGTGTAGCTGTATGGCGTCGTACCGCCGGATGCCGAGAACTGCTGACTGAACGGCGCGCCATACGGCACGGCAAGATTGCCCGACGGTGGCGTCAGCGCAAGCGTCGGGGCTCCAACGATGAGCGTGAACGGCTGGGATATCGAAACCGGGCCGGTGCCGGTGCTGCTGTCGGTGCCGGTGACGTTCAGGTTGAAGCTGCCCGCCGCTGTCGGTGTCCCTGAGATGGTTACGCTGTTGGATGTTGTTGCGGTGGCGGAAAGTCCGGCTGGCAGGCCATTCACCGCCAGTGTGTAGGGGGCCGTGCCGCCGGACGCCGTGAAGGTCTGTGTGTAGGCAGCTCCGACCGCAGCCGTCAGCGGATTGGACGCACTGACGACGATCGTCGGATCGCCCACGGTGACACTGACCGTCGCCGGAGCGGACGTTCCACCGCTGTTTGTCGCCGTGTAGGTGAACGTGTCGGGGCCACGGTATCCGGGATTGGGAGTGTAGCTGATCGAGATGCCAGTGGCAGTGGCGGTGCCGTGGTCGGCTGCAGTGGCAATGGCGACGGACAACGCAGTCCCGCCGGTTATGTTCAGCGTGACCGAATTTGCATTGCTGTCATAGCCAACACTGGCCGAAACCGGATTGGCGACCGGTGGAATGTCGATGATCTGGACCGTGTAGGCCGTACTGCCTGTGGCAGCGGTGCCTGCGGTGCTGTCCGTGGCCGTCACGGTAAAGTTGAAAGTGCCGGGAGCGGTCGGGGTGCCGGTGAGTGCGCCCGTCGGAGACAATGTCAGGCCGGTGGGCTGCGTGCCTGAGGTGATCGCAAAGGTGTAGGGCGCATTGCCGCCGCTCGCCGACAGCGTCTGGTTGTAGCCGCTCGCGACCCCGCCGTCCGGAAGGCTGGGGGGCAATACCGTCAGGTTGGGCAGGCCAACTGTCAGATTGTAGGGCCGCGACCCGGTCTGGCCGTGAGCGTCGGTCGCTGTCACCGTGAACGCGAAAGCGCCGGATTGTGTCGGTGTACCTGTAAGCTGGCCGTCCGAGGCCAGCGACAGGCCGGTCGGGAGCGCGGCCGGAGTGGAGAACGTATAGGGACCAACGCCACCGGATGCGGTGAAGGTGGCCGAGTAGCTCGACGCTGCCGTGGCGTTTGTTAGCGTCGTCGGTGAAACCACGATGGTGGGCGCAGCCACCTGCATCACGTAGTTCTGGGTCCGTGCAAACGGCGCGCCGGTCCCCATGCTGCTATCCGTGGCTCGCACCGAAAAGGTGAACAGTCCTGTGACTGTCGGTGTCCCGGCGAGTTCGCCGGATGCAGAGTTCAGTGCCAGACCTGCCGGCAGCGCCCCGGCGCTGACAGTGTAGGTGTAAGGTGCTGTGCCGCCGGACGCCGTATATTGCTGGCTGTACGCCGCGGCGTAGGTCGCCGCGAGTGTTCCCGCTGCCGGCGTCAAGCCAAGCGTTGGCGCGCTGACGGATAAGTTGAAGGTCTGGGAAATCGCAACAGGGCCGGTCCCGGTGCTGCTGTCGGCACCCGTGACCGCGAGATTGAAACTGCCGGCCGCGGTCGGTGTTCCGGATATGGTGACGCTGCTGGAGGTCGTTCCAGTGGTGGACAGTCCGGCCGGAAAGCCGCTTACCGCCAGGGTATATGGCGCCGCACCGCCGGAGGCGGTGAAGGTTTGGGTATAGGCAACGCCGATCTGCGTCGTGAGAGGGCCGGAAGCAACGACGGTGATCGTTGGGTTGCTGACGGTAACGGTCACGGTGGCCGCAGCAGAAGTGCCTGCGGAATTGGTCGCCGTATAGGTGAACGAATCCGACCCGCGGAAGCCCGGATTCGGTTGATAGGTGATCGATGTTCCGCTCGCGATGGCCGTACCGTTGGCGGGCGCGGTCCCGATGGCGACGGAAGCCGGAACGCCGCCCGTGATGTTGAGTGTGATCGGGTTGACGCCGCTGTTGTAGGCAACGGTGGCGGAAACCGAGTTGGCGACCGGCGGAATGTTGACGATCGTCAGAGCGTAGCTGCGCGGCGCACTGGAATATGGGCCGCTGCCAGTGCTGCTGTCGGTCGCGGTGACCGAGAAATTGAAATTGCCGGCAGCGCTCGGTGTGCCGGACAAAGTGCCGGTTGACGGTGATAGGGCAAGACCGGGCGGGAGGGCGCCGCCGGTGACTGCATAGGTATAGGGCGAGGTTCCGCCGCTCGCTGGATTGAGCGTAGCCGAATAGGTCGCGCCCATCGTGCCGTTGGCCAACGCCGTGGCGGGAAGCGTGATCGTCGGCGCAGCGACCGACAGGGTATAGGCCTGGGTTCCACTGAATGGCCCCGGCGCGCCACTGGCGTCCGTGGCCCTGACGGTGAAGTTGAAAGTCCCGCCCGCGGTAGGTGTACCGGACAGCCCGCCTCCGGGAGACAATGTCAGCCCGGCCGGTAGCGCTCCGGCGCTGACGGCGAATGTGTAAGGGGAAGTGCCGCCGCTGGCGGTGATGGTGGTGCTATAAGCTGACCCGACAGCCGCGCCACCGGGCAGTGTCGTCGGGGATACGACGATGGTCGGTGCGGCATTGATGACGACCGTTACGGTGTGAAGTTTCAGCCAGACGCCGCCGGTCGAGATCGTGGTGCTGTCCTGCGATTTTATCGTGAAGGTGAAGCTGCCGAGGGTCGTCGGTGTGCCGGAGAGCAGGCCGGTGGCGGATATATTCAATCCAGGCGGCAGGGTGCCCGATTCATAAGCATAGGTATAGGGTGCGGTGCCTCCACTTGTTGTGAACTGCTGGCTGTACGGGATGCCTTGAGCGCCCGCGGCCGGGCTCGACGGCGAGACGACCAATGTCGGTCCAGGAATGGTGACGCTATAGGATTTGTTGACCGTAAGCGGTGTCCCTGGCGTCGAATCCGTCACGCCAACCGTGAATGTGTAAGGGCCTGATCCCGTCGACGTGCCGGAAACAACACCGCCGGAAGAGACAGTGATGCCCGGCGGTGGCGTGCCGGACGACGAATAGGTGTAAGGCGCAACGCCGCCGGACGTCGACAGCGTCTGCGTGTAAGGAACCCCCACCGCGGGCGTGGGCAGGTTTGCCGGGGTGACGATAAGGGAAGAGGCGGCTCCGACGGTGACGGTGAAAGTCGTCGGGGTGCCGTCGTCCTGGGTCATGACGAAGGTGTCGGACAGCGCGCCGTCGCCATTGTTGGTGTAGTTGACCCAGTTGTTGTTGACGCCGTTCTGGGTGACCAGGCCGTGCGTCGTCGCAAGTGGGCCGGGCCTTACTTCGCGAAAGCCGAAGTCACCACATGTGATGACGAAGGTGGCACCTGACGCGACCGCAAAGCTTTGCGAGGAGCCGCAGACTGCCCATGCGGGAGCGGCCCAACTCAAGGCAACAAACAGGATTGCCAGAAAATTCAGTCGGTAAAATAACTCGCGGCACGTTCTGAAAGACAAGAGCGCGCGAAACTTGAAACCCCAGTGCAATGCACGCCCCCATGCTTACCGATCGCCACGAGTTGTTTAATCGGCATAATATCTTAGCATAATAAGCTCAGATATTACACAAGAATAGCTGAATCACCCCAGAAATGGTCTATGGCAAAAGTAAACCATACAGTCTTGGTCATGTCTACATGAGATGGAAAAACGGCCTTGCAGAATCCCTATTCTGTGCGCAAAGATAATGATCTGGGGCAATAAAAACTGGGGAAAGTAAATGGCGGAGTTTTTCCTGGGTCAGATAATGATGACCGGCTTCCCTTACCCTCCAAAGGGCTTTGCTTTCTGTAACGGTGCCATCGTGGCCATCGCACAGAACCAGGCGCTGTTTTCGCTGCTGGGTACAGTCTATGGCGGCAATGGCGTGACGACCTTTGCTCTGCCGAACCTGCAGAGCCGCACGCCGGCGGGCTTTGGAACGTCTTCGGATTCAAGCTGGCAGCCGTCGCCTTACAATTTGGGCGAGACAGGCGGTGTTGAAAACGTCACGCTGCTCAGCCAGCACCTGCCGATGCATCTTCATGTCGGGCAGGGAACAACTTCGAGCGGGGGACAGCGAAGTGCCGACGGTGCCCTCTACGGTACCAACACGAACGCCATCTATGCGGTGCCGAATGGCCGGCTGGTGCCTTTGTCGCCTCAAACCGTCATCCCTGTCGGCGGCAACCAGGCGCATTCCAATCTGCAGCCCTACGAAACCATCAACTTCAACATCGCGATGACCGGGATATTCCCGTCGCGCAACTGACGCCTGCCCTACAGCACCAGATCCCTGCACGGAGATTTGCCAATGAGCACGCCCTATGTCGGAGAGATCCGCATGTTCGGTTTTCCGCGCGTACCGGTTGGATGGCTGCCTTGCAGCGGGGGGCTGTATTCCATTGCCGAGTATGAAGTGCTGTATCAGTTGATCGGCACCACTTACGGCGGGGACGGTCAGGCTACCTTCGCCGTCCCCCAGCTTTCCGGTCGGGTGCCCATACACCAGGGCAGGGGCACAGGGCTCTCGACTTATGTCATCGGGCAGATGAGCGGGAGCGAAAATGTCACTCTGCTTTCGCTGCAGATGCCGCAGCATACGCACCCGATGAGCGCGACCACTTCGAACGCCGATGCCAAAACCGTCGGGCAGACGGTCGAGCTCGGCGCGCTTACGGGCGACAACATGTATGCGACCGATATCAGTGGTGCGACTCCGTTGATCTCCTCCGTGGCTTCAACCCAGCAAGCTGGGGCAAGCAACCCGCACGACAACATGATGCCAACACTGACCGTGCAATTCTGCATCGCCTATGCGGGGATCTATCCTTCCCAGGGCTGAATTACGCGCTTCAACAATTCATGGAACCGGTCCGCCACATAGTTTGAAAGGATACTGCAATGACCGAGCCCTTTCTCGGCGAGATACAGCTTTTCGGCTTCAACTTCCCTCCACGCGGCTGGGCGTTCTGCACCGGGGCCACTGTCGCGGTCCAGCAGAATTCGGCGCTGTATGCATTGATCGGCACCCTCTACGGCGGCAATGGCACGACGACTTTCCAGTTGCCCAATTTCGTCAATCGGGCCGGCTGCAACCAGGGCGCTGGACCAGGCACGACGCGGCGTGCCGCCGGCGATACGTTTGGCGAAAGCAGCGTAACTTTGACGGCGGCCGAGATGCCGGCGCACATCCATCAGTTCACGATCTATAATCAGGGAACGACGTCCAAGTTGGCACCATCACCCAGTGCGGGCAACTCACTCGCCCTGCCGGGGCAAAGCACTCCATTCGTCAAAACCACGACGGCAAACGCGCAATTTTCGCCCAACATGATCGGCATGACAGGGAGCAGCCAGCCGCACGAGAACCGACAACCCTATATTGCGCTGAACTACTGCATAGCGATGGCGGGCGTGTTCCCGGCCTTTGGGTGATGACGTCTATCGGCACCGAGCAATTGCCGGTGTTCCCGTCAGGCGAGAATTCCCGGCTCAAATTGCCGCGTGGCATATCTCGCGCCGCCACGCTTGAGGACACCGTGTTCCTGCGCCAGCTCTACTGGTCTTTTCGCATGGAGGAAATGGAACCGGTTTCCTGGCCGCAGGAAATGAAACGGGCATTCATCGATCGACAGTTCGACCTGCAGCATCGCCACTATGTGGCGCGGTTCGCAGAGGCTGATTTCCTGGTGTTGCTGCACGGAACCGAGCCGATTGGCAGGCTCTATGTGGATGCCAGCGTCGAGCGCTGGCACATCATCGATATCGGGTTCTTGCCGCAGTGGCGCAATCTCGGCAATGGGCAAGCGTTGCTGAAAGCGATCCAGCATCGGGCCAGAGCCTGTTCGGCGTCCGGCATCCTGCTGCACGTCGAGCGTCACAATGCCAGGGCTCAGGCGCTTTATCGCAGCCTGCATTTTTGTGAGACCGAAGCTGGCGATACACATATCCAGATGCAGTGGGCGGCGTCCCGGGCTTCCGCCGCGACAGCAGGACCCGCTAGTTGAAGATCGCCTGATAGACGATACCGTCCTTATCCCTGGCGATGGGAACGAGGAAGATCTCCATCTGGCCGAGGGTGGTGTTTTTCAGCTTGTAGAGTTTTTGCGGCAGCACCACCTGCGAACCGCTCCGGAATATCAGCGAAAAGGGAGATCGTCGCATTCCGGGAAAGCCGGTTTCCGGCAACGGGCGAGCCTCCGCCAAGGTAAGCGCTACCGAACTCTCTCCAAGCTCGATGTCGAACGCGCTGCCGACACAGCCGGTGAAATGACTGAGTGCTACGATTTCCATGATTTATCCGCCCCATCGGATCGTTCTCAAAGCGCAAGTCATGTGCTTTGTGCAAGCCTTTTCGAGAATAACGTGCGCACCGGCTTTCCGACATCGTATTTTATCGAAGCATACCAAAGTTTTGGTGTAGTTTTCCCGAAGACAAGACGGAATACTCCGTCGGATTTCAGCGATTGCTTGTCGGCGAAGTGAAGCCGCCAGCTTGCCGTCAACGGCTCTATAATGCCTCCAAACTTATCGTCGGCGGCGCCGTCATCAGCTTTGATGGCTGGTTTGCAATCGATCCGCTGCCAAAAAAAGCGACGAACAGGATCGACGCTCCCCAGTTGAAGTCGAATGAATAGCTGTTGCCTCCGGCCGTTGCGTAGTAGCCGGCGGGGGCCGGCGTGGGGTGGCCGGGGCCGGTATCGCCATACTGCGAGTTCAGCGCGATGGCATAAGCATTGTTGCCACTTGTATCCTGAGGTCCGCCAATAATGGCGAACAGGCACAGGTTGGCCGAATTGGCCTGGAAGCCAAGCTGCATGTATTGCGGCTCGGTGATCGCCTGCAGTGTACCGTTGACGGGAACTGGAATGGGTTCGCCCGTGGTCGGCAGCGTCACGGGCAGTGCCCCGATGCCGGGGCCATACGCGGCGATCCAGATCGGCGTGTTGTTGTTCGCGCTGATGTTGGTCACATTCAGATTGTTGGCCTGCCAGTTGCTGATCAGGATTGTCGGCTGCAGCGCAAGCGCTGGTGCCAGCAGGAACTGCGGCTGGCCGCCGCCACTGGTCAGCGCCAGCTTGCCGGCATTGTTCATCGGGGAGCTGTTCTGGAAAGCCAGGATCATCGACCCGGCCGGCGTCTGCGTCATCGTTGCGCCCTGACGCACCGCCAAGGTCACTGGCAAGCCATTCCAATCCGTCGCCGCCGGTGGTTGATCGAATATGTTGAATTCCGAAGGCGGCATGGTTTCCGTTCGAGCCGAGGCGCATCTGCAAAATGATCAAAGGCTCAATCTACAAGGATTGCAGCAGGGCTGTCACAGGAGTTGCCGTCTGCGGCGACAGATTGACCACATAGACAGATGCCGCTCCCCAGTTGAAAGGCAGTGCGTATTTGTTGCCGGCGGCGGTTGCAAAGAAGCCGGCTGGCGGAGCCGGCAGGGGTGGCGGGCCGGTGTCGCCACCCGGTGCATTGAGGGCAATCACATAGGCGTTGTTGCCGGACTGATCCTGGGGACCGCCCACGACGGCGACAACCTCGAGATTGCTCGTGCTCGAACTGAACCCGAGTTGCATCCAGTTCGGTGTCGTTATCCCTTGCACGGCCTGACGCATGGCCAACTGGACCGGCGTGCCGATCGTCAGCGGCCCGGGTTGCATGCCGGGAATGCCGGGACCAAAAGCCTGAACCAGGATCGGGGTCGCGGCATTGACGCTGATGTTCGTGAGCGTGAGGTTGTTGGCCTGCCAGTTTGCAGTCAAGACGCTGATCATCCGGGCCAGTGCCGGAACCGGTAGGATCGTCGGATCGCTGCCACCCGAGGTGATGGCGAGCTTTCCGGCATTGTTCTGCTGCGACTGGTTGAAATAACCGACGACGAGTGAACCGTTCGGCGTCTGCGGCATCGTCACGCTGCCGCGCACGGCGAGCGTCTGAGGCAGGCCGTTCCAGGCCGCATTGACGGTGCCTTGCGGGACGATGTCGCGCATGTCGGAAGTCCTCTTTTGCCGGCGTTGCTGCGGGAGCCGGCGTGTGCCGCCGACTCCCGCGTTTCGATCACAGAGACAGAAGCTCCGCCGTCAGGGACGAGGCGGTCGACGGTGACATGTTCGCCACGTAGACAACCGAGGAGCCCCAGTTGAATTCGAACGAGTAGTTGTTGCCGCCTGTCGTCGCGTAGTAGCCCTGCGGAGCGGGTGTCCCCGTGCCGGGGCCTGTATTGCCGGAGGGCGAGTTCAGCGCGATGGCGTAGGCGTTGTTGCCCGACGCATCCTGCGGGCCGCCGACGACGGCAACGACGATCAGCTGGCCTGTGTTGGTTCCGAGCGTCAGCTGCATCCAGTTCGGGGTCGAGGTGCCTTGCGCAACCGTACCGGGCTTCATGGTCAGCGCGGTGTTGATGGCAAGGGATACGGGCTTCTGGCCCGGAAGGCCGGGGCCGAAGGCTTCGATCCAGATCGGCGTCGCGGCGGCGACACTGACATTGGTGATGTTGAGGTTGTTCGCCTGCCAGTTGTTGACGAGGATGCTCGGCTGCGAGAGCAGCGCCGGCGCGTTGAGGAATGATGGCTGCGAACCGCCCGAGGTCAGCGCCAGCTTGCCGGCATTGTTCAGCGAAGCGGTGTTCTGATAGGCGAAGACCATCGAGCCATTGGTCGTCTGCGGCATCGCCGCGCTTTCGCGGTAGGCCAGCGTCAGCGGCGAGCCGTCCCAGTTGGTGGTGGATGCGTTAGCACCAAGGATGTTGTATTTCGCGGTCGTTGCCATCGATTTGCCTCGCGGTTTGCGGTTTAAGACTATTTGGTCCTGCCAGTTGCCGAGCGGCGGATTTTGCCGTCGCTCTGTCGCTTGTCTCGTCATCGGAGGCCCAGCCAATTCTCCTGCTGGCGATCCGGTGCAATCAGGTTTCGAAAACGTCGGCCCTCCTTCCAGTCATGTTCCGCGACGCCGTCGCAAATGCCGCCAAAGGCGATCAGTTGGCGTCGACGTCCGTCAGTTTGAGTTGCAGGTTGCTGAAGCGCAGCACTGGCGTGTTGACGCCGCTCAGCGCAGCATAAAGCGTGATGTCGAACACCAGCCTCGACCCGGCCGGCTCTGCGTTGGCGCCGAAGACGATGCTGTTGCCGGAAGCCCAGCTGGCTATCGCTTCGGCGAACAGCGCCGCGAAATCGCCAAGCTGCGCCGGTTGCTGGCCATCGATCTCGAAGGAGCGCGCCAGCACGATCGGAACCAGCGGGCTGATCGACGCGCTGTCGAAGGCGCCACCAGCAACGGCAGGGAGCGGGAACTGGTAGGAACAGCCCACCTTCACTCGTCTTGTCGTCGCATCCGCGAGATTGGCAGCCGCATGCGCGCCGAGCAACGACTTTGCCTGTGTCGGGTCGGCCAGAAGGTCGGCCATGATGGTGTAGATACGCTGGCACAGGCTCGATGGCGACGATGGGCAGGTACTGCCGGCCCCTTGGCCCGGCAATGTCGTCACGTCGATTGGCGTCGCGTTGTCGATGAACGGCGTGACAGGCTGACTCGGCCGCACCTGCGGGGTTTTGTAGACAAACTCCGACACCACTTGCCATGCCGACTTGTCGGCGGCCTCGAGTGTGATCAGGTTGCGCTCGATTTGCACGGATGCCAGTGCGTTCTCGGCAGCGAGCACGTTGAGTGCATCGACCTCGATCGTATGTGCCACGCCGAAATTACCAGGCGCCGCATCGTCCACCTCGAACAGCAGGCCGTCCGGGGGTGATGGCTGGACCGCATGCTGTTTCGGATATGGCGTCAGGTTTGACGGATCGAGTGCGGTGACGGTCAACGCAACATTGGCAAAACTCGATTCGCCCTGTGCGGCCGGCCACTGCAACTCGATCAGCCGGGTGGTTCCGTCCGGCTGCAGCGCGTCGGTGACGACGTAGCTGTCGGTGACGTTGGCGAGGCGTTGCGCGCCGGCCAGGATCTGGCCGGGATTCCAGTCCTTGTTGGCGGTCACTTCGCCAACGGCGGTAGCGAAAGCGGTGACGGCATCGGCCCAGGCCGGATCGGCAGGGTTGCGCAGCAGCGGACCGATTGCGCCATAGACCGTCGACGTACGTGCCAGCGCGGTGAACAGGTCGTAAGGACCATCGGTGCCAGGAAGCTCGCCGACGCGGTTGGGTACGTTGTCTGACGCCGCGCTGAGATTGGTGTTGTAGGTGATCGCGGTGTTGATCTGGTCCTGGGCAACGAGGAACGCCTGATAGGTATAGAGGTAGCTCCAGTCCGCGCCGTCGGCGATCGGATTGCCGGAGCCCGATGCCGGTGTGTACTGCGACCATGTCTGGCTGATCATTGTCGGCGGTGTCGGATATTGGCGATATACCACCGGTATGCTCGTCAGCGTATCGGCCGGGCCGATGTGCGGCACACCCTTGGGGTAGGGATCGATCAATTGCAGCCAGATCGAAGGACGTGCTTCGCCCGGCGCACCCGCCGGAGCCAGGAAATACTGCAGGTTGGTTACAGCGAAGCGCAGGTCGAACGGTACCACCGCTGCGGCCGCGGCGTCGGGATCGCCATAGAGGAAGGTCAGCGGACTGGCGCCTGTGCTGCTGATGCCGACATGCGCGGTCGAAAGGCCGGAGTTTTGCCGTGTGGCTGAGAATGTGCCGGCGCCGGAGCCGCTGGTCGCCATGGTGATGGTAAAAGTCGTGTCCCCGGTGACGTCTACATCGTAGACACCGTTTGCCGGCAACTGGCCGGAACCTGCCTGGAACACCACCAGCACACGGCTGCCATCGGTCAGGCCATGCGGATTGCTGGTCGTCGCCGATAGTGTCGCCCCGCTCCAGCTGTAGCTTCCGGAAAGCACCGCCTCGATCTGGCCGAAAAGCTCGATGTTGCCGTCGGCGGCGGCCGACACGGACTGGTTCCAGGTCACGTCGTACTGCACGATCGTATCGACGGAGTAGGCCGTCATCAGGGCTGCGCGCATCTGCTGCTCGAACACGTCCTGAGCTACCGCCAGCGCCGCCGTTGTGCCGGTGAACGGCGATTGCGGACCGAACAGCCAATCCACCTCGTATTGCGCATATCTCTGCGCCAGCGTTTCCCGGCCGATGGCGATCGTATCGTAGGCGCCCGGCGCAAGCTCGAAGGCTTTCGCCGCCGAAGCTGGAGACAAGACGTCGTCGACCGCGCGGAAGAAAGTCCGGTTGAGCTGGTCGAGATCGGTATCGATGAACAGCTGCTGTGCCGGTAGTGCAGGCAGCTTCGCCGATAGCGTCGGCAGCGGCACAGTGGCGCTGTTGAGGACATTGTCGAGTGGCTTGGGCGAAAGGAAGCGCGGACCAGCGCCGGCCGCACCGATCGTGATGTCGAGCAGCGATGCTGCTGCGGCCCACAACGATTGCGAGCCCTGTTGCGCGCCACCGGTTCCGTCCTGCGCGAGCTTCAGGGCTTTGAGCCGCTTGCGTGCCAGCCCCGTGCTCGACAGTTTTTGTCCGGACGTGGCATTGGTGCCGTTCATGCCCACCGCGAGTTTCTGGGCTGGGAAGGCTGCGGTAAAGGCGGCAGCGAATTGCGACATGCTGCTGGCGCCGGCGATAGCCGGAACAAATCCCGTCGCGACGTTCTGGGCCGACGGCACCAGGATCGTGTCGAACTGGTCCTTCAGATAAGGCGAGATCAGGTTGGCGTTTCGCGTGATGCCGAACAGCACGACGATCTCGAAGAGTGGCGGCAGCGCGCCAACGCTGCTCACCGGCATCGAGATGGTCACAGCGCCCGGGAAATTCGTGCTGATGCCGGCCAGCCAGTTGATCAGGTCCGCGACCATGGTGGCGATCTTGCTGGTATCCGCGGCCGAGACAGTGAAGTTGGCGAAGCTGCTGCCGTCTGCCTGAAGCGCGAGGCTGGTCTCGACATAGAACGAGACGCCGGGGCCATTGATCTGGTCTTCGATGGTGCGGAAACTGGCGAGCGCGGCAGCCTTCTGGTCGGCCGACATGCCGCTGAAGGCGGCCTGGCTCGGCGTCAGCATGATCTCGATCGTGTTCGCCTTCGAGGCGTCGAAGCCGTAGGTCGACAGGATGCCTGGCCATTGGTCCACAGGCACGATCGGATCAAAATAGAGATTGGTGTCGGTGTAGCTGGCGGGTGTCGGCAACTGGTTGCCGAAAGCATCGTTGACGAAGAACGACAGCGCGAATTTGTCGTCGATCGAGGCGTAGCGATCGGGCGTCGACGAACCGATATTGGCGGTCGCCACATTGTAGAGCGGCGCGAAGACGCGGTATGTGCTGGTGGTCGCTGACGGATCGGGCTTCTGCGGCTGGATGGGCGCGGACAGATTGCTCAGGATGAAGCCTGTCGTCGCCTGGATCTGGTAGGTGATCAGGCTGTAGAGGGAATTCAGCGCTGCTGGCGCGGCGCCCGCTGCGGCGAGTGCTTCATGCAACTCGGTCTCGTCGGTGACGCCCGACAGGCGCAACGCCTCGATGACATCATCGCGTTCATGGTGGCTTGCCGCGCCGAGCTGCTTGCTCTTTGCCAGGCGGGGCGGCGTCTTGAGTTGCATGACGCTTTCCGGGCGAGTCAGCTCGACACCAAAGGTGCCGGCCGCGACCTTGACATAGCGCGTCTCCAGCGCCGGATCGGCGGTCTCGGCATAATAGACGAGGCCGTTCTGCGTCCCGGCCAGCACGACCGCGTTGTAATAGGGCTGGATTGCCAGTGGCGAACCGTTCTGGTTGCTGCCGCTGCCGGGTTTGTAGGTGACCAGCATGGTGAGCTGCGCCACGCCCTTGACGAAGAGCGCGGTCGGCAACGAGTTGCTGCTCTTGTCGATGAAGCGCAGGTAATAGCCTGGCGCGTTGGTGACGGTTGCCTGCTGGATGATCTGCAGGAACCCGTAACCGCCGTCATCGGTGACATCGGTGCTGGCTCCAACGGAGACACCTGCCGGCAGGTCGAACGCGAAACCCATCAGTCCCTGCGGCGGCTGCGATACCGTCGTGGCGTTGGTGCGCAGTGCGAACACGGCATCTGCGTCGACCGTGGCTGAGACCAGGCCGGGGGTGCCAGCTGCTGTCTGATAGAGGATCTGGATCGCGTCGACCGGCCGGTCGCCGGCCCGGAGGTCGTCGAGGATGCGGCCGAGCAGAGCCTCATCCGACTGGCTGGCGCCGGAGAGTGCGTACACATCCGGCAGCATGCTGCCTTGCGTGGCGCCTGGGATCTGCTTGACCGTCAAAGTGATTCTGGTGGCGAAGGTGATGTTGCCGGCAGGCAGTGGCGTGCCGTCCGGCATGTAGGCGCCTTGCGCCTGGCGCGATTTGATCAGCGCGGGAATGGCGGCGGTGCCTTCGTTTGTCTGCAGTTTCGCCAGGCTGGGCGCGAACGGCCGCAGGCTGAGGGCACTGGCGCCCGATGGCGTCCAGACGATGGCATTCTCCAGTGCGAAGGATTGTGGGCCCGTCGAACTGAGTGCGATCGGCGTCGGGGTGCCAGGTGCCGTAACGGATGCTTCGGTGAGGCCCTGATACTGGGCAAGGACGTTCTTGGTGAGCGAGAAAGAAGCGCTGGTGGTGAGCCAGCCTTGCGTCTTGTCGGGATTGCTCAGCGTGATGCTGTAGCTGTCATTCTTGGCGAAACCACCTGCGGGGAATTCCTGCCACAATAGCGCATATAGCGGATTGGTGATGGTCGAAGCCGCTCCGCCGGGCACAGTGAGGCCGGCGGTGTAGGGCAGGCGCACGCCGCCGCGCAGCGCGCTCGACATCTGTCCCGCCAGGCCTTGGAAACGCGTCTGCGCGCCCGGCGTGGGCGCGGCAACCGCTGCGATGAAAAGCTTGTCGAGCGGCGACGAAGTCAGCCCGGCATTCTGCATCGTCACCAGAAGCTCGTGGACCGCGCCGCGGATCAGGCCCTTGAAATAATCGAGGAATATCTCCTGCGACAGCGGCGTCGTGCCGCTGTCCGCATCGGCTTGAGGCGGATTTGATGTCTGGTTGACGAAGAGCTGGCTGAAATAGGCATCGACCGTCTGCAGATAGCTCTGCGAGACCGGGTTCTGCGACTGGAACTGGTAGGAGAGGTCCTGCGCGTTGCCGTTGCCGTCCGTACGCCCGCTGGTGGCGATGTTGAGGAATGGCGGCATCGGAAACACCGTTGCCTTGGCGCCGGCGGTCGGGGTGGCGATCGTGGCGTTGAAATTGGCCAGCTGGCCAAGCAATGTCGGATAGTCGATCCAGCCGGTCAGCGCAGCCGGGTCGCTGTCGATATCCTTCAACCCGAGCGTGCCGCTGGCCGGATCGAATTCGAGCAGGACTTCGGAGTTATAGGCGGCGAGATTCAGTGCGTGCATGACGGCGAAGGTGGCGAGCTGCGTCGTCACGGCCTCGAACGGCTTGAAGTCGGCATAGGTCGGGTTCTGCGGCGGGTTGTCGTCATACTGCACGCCGAGCGAGGTGACGAGCCAAGGCGCGCCGTTGCTCGTTGCGTCAGGGAACACCACCGTCAATTCCGGCAGGAGCAGGATCGGCAGAATCTTCGGCAGATTGGGCAGCAGCCCGACGTTTGGCGCGGCACTGGCAAGAAGTCTCTGTCTCAGTCCTGCGAAAGTCTCGATCCTGGCCTGCGGTGACGAGCCGGCCAACTGCCACTCGAAACGGAAAGAGGCATTGAAGCTGAAGCTGATCGAAATGGAGAACAGGAAGAGATTGATCTTGACCGTCACGCTGACGCTGACACTGGCCTCGATGTAGAGCAGGATCGAGCCACTGCCGCCGCCAGGCACACTGGGCGGTTCGAGCGCCAGGATGATGCCGATCGAAGCCTGCAGGCGGACATTGACGCTGGCCTTGATGATGACGAAATCGATCGAGCCGTAAAGCTCGCCGATGATGCCGAACTGGCCCTGCAACGAAAGCGCGTCGGGTTTCTTGGCGAGGTCACCGCCGCCGCTGGTAAGATAACCGGCGGCACCTTGGATGATGCCGAAGAAGGTGACGCTCACGCCGGCCTTCAGTGGTCCGGCGGTGAAGTCCTTTCCGACGCCAAGCCGTGCGGCGAAGCCGAAGGCAAGGATGCTCTGGTAGGTGCCCCTGAAGACGTCGGGGTCGGTGGCCGAGCTCAGGCTGGCGATGTAGAAGCCACCCGATCCGGTGACCGGAATTGGGCCTGCCTGCGCCTGCACCTGGAAGCACACACTCCAGTTGTCGCCGTCCGGGAAGCCAAGGTCGACCTTCCAGTCGCCATTGGTGTAGACATCGACGCTTAACGTCGGCAGCGTCAATGAGGCTGCACCGATCTGGAAGGTGCGCAGGCTGTCGGGCAGACTGAAGACCGTTGCGAACTTGCCGATCGTGTCGGATATCTTGGTGTAGACGACCTCGATCTCCGCGCCTTTGCCGGCGCCGCCGGTCAGCCGCAGCAGCAAGGCGTAGAATGGCGTCACGTCGTAGAAGACGAAGCCGATCTGGATCACTTTCAGCAGGTTGAAGTCGGTGACGATGATCCACTTGCCGTCGGGATGGTAGATGTCGGAGTATTTCTTGTTCTGCAGGGCATCCCAGAAATCGTCCTGCATGAATTTCAGGAAAGCGTCGAAATTCGCAGGCGGATTGGTCGGATCGGGACCGACCCGCTGGCCGACCCCGAGATAGACCAGATCCAGGACATCGCTCGCCGCCTCGGCCCTGACGAGCGCTCGTCCTGGCGCAAGCAGCTCCTGTGTGTCGCCGCCACCACCGCCGTCCTTGCCCTGGTTGTAGGCGCCGATCCAGCCGATCTGGTCAGCGCCCTCGGTCGGTGCGAACAGGCCGATGCTGATCGTGCCGTCCGGTGGCAGCCGGTTGCCCAGAACCTCGATGAAACAGTTGTGCATGCCGAGCACCAGCATCTTGGGATCGGCGTTGGCGGCGTATTCGAGGTTGAACTGCTCGATCGAGATGGTCAGCACGCCCTCGATCTTGATTTCGAGCTTGCCGTCGACCTGCGGCAGCTGGATGCCGAAGGCAAGTCCGCCGCCGTCCTCCGGGCTCAGCCAGCCGATCAGCACGCTGAACTTGAAGGCCGACAGCGAGCCGACCAACCCGCCCATCGAACCGAGATCGAGGTCGAAGATCAGCGCGTAGTTGAAATTGTCCTGCAGTGTGATGCCGTTTTCGGCGAGCCCGGGCAGCGAACCGAGCGAATAATAGTTCAGGCTCTCGATCGTCTCGTCGGCATCGCCCGAATAGAGGAATGACTGCAGCTTGAACGGGATCATATCGAGCAGGCTGTCGGCGCCGCTGCGCTTTTCAGTGGAGCCAAGATCCAGTCGCAAGTCGCCTGGTGCGAAGGAAAGCGACAGGTTGTCGGTCGACGGCTGCTGCTGCACCGAAGGATTGTAGATGGTCAGGTCGAAGCCGACGTCGATGCCGAGATTGGAGAAAACCAGTTTTTCGAACGAGAACAGGTCCAGCACCTGCAGTTCGTTGAATTCGATGTCGCCCCATATGCCGAAATGCGCCTTGATATGGGTGGTGGTGCCGTTGCTCGGCGAAGCTGCCGGCGTCTCCTCGTCGAACGAGAACTGCAGCTTGTTCAGCGTGATCTGCTTGAGGAACTTGTTGTCGGCAAAGTCGAAGACGAAATCGCCCTGGGCGACAAAGGAGTAGACCCCTTGTCCGGAGCTGCTGTCGTCGCCGCTGGTCGCGTGCGCCTGGTAGGAGCCCATGATGGCGATGACATTGGTTTCGTCCCCGGCAGCCGTGTTCTGGCTGGGGGGCAGGCTCACGCCGACCTTGAACAGCTTGTTGATGGTGAGATTGATCTCGCAGGCGAAACTGCGCAGCTCGGAATTGGTGAACAGCGCGCGCAGATATTCGACCTCGAAGCCGAAATCGATGTCGACCGCCGGCACGGCGCTGCTCGCCGCCTTTTCATAGTCGACCAGTGCGAAGGTTGCGCTCTGGGCCAGCGTCGGCAGGGATTGCGATGGATCGGTGTTGTTGATTTCGATGCCGACATGGTGGACGCGAAAGCCGGCAATGCCCGGATCCTGCATGCCGCCGAGCACAGCGCGCACCGCGGTCGGCAGTTCATCAAGCTGCATGTTGCAGTTGACGGCGAGGATGCCGTTGAAAGCAGGATTGGTAACGGTCTGATAGAAATTCCAGTAGAGCGAGGTCGTGTCCGGCTGGCCGCCCCCTTCGGGGAATACGCTGGCCTTGGCATCAGCGATCAGCTTCTGCAGATAGGCCTGTGTGGCGGCCGCGGTGAAGGTCTTGTTGAAGGTGTCGGGTTGCGACCACAGCCGCGTGTCGGCGACGAGCTGCTCGATCGTTTCGCCCGGATAGAACTTCATCATGAAGATCGGCGGCGTACCATCCGGCGCGGCCAACCCACCCGATGAGAGATCGAAGGTCCAGTCGCCGATTTCGAGCTTGTCGGCGGAGAAATCGAACAGGGCCTGTCCCTTGCCGAGGGGGTCGGCGCTGGCCGGATTCTCGCTGATCACCGTGAAGATCTGGTTCTGCTGGACTGCCTTGCAGATCGAAGGGCCCATGTCGGCGAATTCGAGGATGCCGGCGGCGCTGGTCGCCATCTGCAATCCCGTCCATGCCAGCGGCATGCCGGCGAGCTCGGCCAGCATGCCTTGCGGCGTCATGGCGAGCGTCGCGGCAGCTGTGTATGCCGCCTTTGTCGCCGCTTTTGGTGCTGGCGCGGGGATGAAACCGCCCGCCCGTCTCGGATTGAGTGCGCGCGACTCCATATCCAGGTATTTGGCCGCGTCCAGGTTTGGATCGGTCGAGAAATCGAGCCCCGCATAAGGCACCAGAGGCACCAAAGGGGCATTTCCCTGCGCGCTCCAGGACTCGACCGGGAAGTAGTCGAGCACATAGACCTCCAGGCCGGAGGCGGGCGCCGCATCTCCGAGCAGGGCAACTGAGTCGGTCGCCTGTTTATACAGCGGTGCGCGTTCGGGCTGAGAGACGTAGCTGCCTTGCTGGACGATCAACTGCACCCACGAGGTCGTGGCGGTGGCATCGAGAAAAGCCGGGCTGGTTGACGAATCCTGCGCTGGCGGGATGCGGTAGGCCGGCTGTGCCGGCACGAACTGCAATTTGTCGGGCGTTGCGCCCACGGTAACGCTCAGGAATTCCGTGCCGGTGACACCGCACAGCATCTGTACGGTTTCAGTGGCTGTAGGCGCGGCCTGGTTGCTGCCGGTTTCGAGCGCCAGCCCGAATTGGCCCGCCGGCGTCAGATAATAATAGCGCTCTTCACCGGGTGATTGCTGCGGCCGGCCGGCAAAGACGAGCCGGCTCGCCGTGCTGATATCGCCTGTATTGACGGTGCTGAGGGTAAACGCCTTGCCGTTGGCGGTGACGAAAGTCGAGCCAAGCAGCGGATCGGTGAACTGGAAGAAGCTGCGCGATGCGTCGAGTGGCCCAAGCACGTCCAGTGTGACGTTGAAGCCGAACGGCGTCGTCGCTCCACCGGCGCCGCGGAAGACTGGATAATTCAATGCGCCGACCAGCCCGCCGCCAGTTGGCGGGCTGAAATACATCAGGCCGGCCTCGAACTGAACAAGGTCCGTCGCAGCCAGTTCGAATGCCGCATTCACCGTGCCGGCATAGGGCCCTGTGAGTGCCAGGCTGGCATGCGGCGCCTGCGAGTAGAAGGTTACCGTGGCACCGGCAGGCGGCGTCGCCGTCAAAAGCAAAGCGGCCGGTGGCTGACTGTTGGCGATCTGCAGGCTGTTGGAGGCGTCGTCGAACAGGACCGTCGTCGACAACCCGAACAGATCCGGCTGTACCTGGAACGTCACGCTTTGCCTGAACGCCAGCGAGAAGGATTGCGAGACCGTGGGCGAGGAAGTGCCTTGTCCCATCACCGCGACCAGGATCGGCGCGACGGTCAACGGTTCCGGGAACCAGCCGATCTGTGTTCCGGTATTGGAAGCAAAGGCATCGCGGACGCCAGCTTCGAAAGCCTTCCAGTCGCGTGTGGCCGAAGGCGTGAAAAAGGCAACGTACCCAAGCTGCGCCGGATCGGTCCAGCTCTCCGCCGTCAGATCGAATGTCGGGTCAGTGCGTGTCGCATCCTGAAACAGGAAAGCTACTCGGGCATTCGCGGGGGTATCGGCTAGGTAAACGCCACTTGCGTCGCGTTTGAAAGCGATCATACCCATCCCCCAGAGGCCAGAGCAAACCACTCCATGCCCTGCATCCGGCGGATGAGAACTTGGGTATGGCTTCAATTCTACATAGACACGAAGTATAACGATAAGACGAATAAGTAGGCTTGTAAAAGACTTTATTTGGTGGATTCTCAAGCAGACATAAATTTTATCGAACGACCTTGCCGGCGAACTTTCCCTTTGGCATCTGACCTTGTTCTAAGTTTGGGAAAATGGCATACGAACTTGAATAGAATCAATGATTTAGATTGTTCTAATATTCCGACTTCGTTCCTCCGGGATTGATTTGCCGGGCATGCATCGGGCGTTCGTTTGCCTCGGGCGAATGCGATCACAACTGGCGATGGCTGATCAGGTGACAACCATCAGATCCTACCTGGTCAACAATGCCAGCGACGTCTATCTTCGTGCTCGCCAGGACATCAACCGCATACTCGTGCAACTTGGCTTGCCGAGTTAGCGGCGTTGACCGTCAGAGGCGGCTTCCTCAATTCGCGCGCTGGTCGATGTCTCCGGAGCGGACCGACATTCCAAGGCGGCTGAAGACGATGATGGTGTCGGGCAGGTGGGTGCGCCTGGTCCAACAAGAAAAATGACGGCGATCATTGCCGCGGGCATAATTAGCGTCCCTTTCTACAGCGGCTTACCGCAATCGTGCGGCACGCAGCCGCGAATGCGCAGCAGGACAAAGGGCATCGGCAGGGATGCAACCCCCGACAGAAACAGTCACTTCCAACGAGATCGTTCCGCGCCAGGCAGAAGTCGTGGTCATCGGCGGTGGCATCATCGGTGTCAGTACGGCCCTGTTTCTGGCGATGGCAGGGGTTCCGGTCGTCCTGTGTGAAAAGGGCGAAATCGCTGGCGAACAATCCAGCCGCAACTGGGGCTGGGTCCGCAGAATGGGACGTGACCCGCGTGAACTTCCGCTGATCGTTGAAGCGATCAAGATCTGGGAAGGCCTTTCCCAGATGCTTGGTGAGGACGTTGGCTTCCGGCAAACCGGTATCCTGTACGCCTGTGAAAATGCCGGAGATGAGGCGCAACGGGAGGCCTGGCTGAAGGCGGCAGGATCCTACAGCCTGGACACACACATGATGCGGGGGCCGGCGGTCGCTGAGCTGATGCCGGGTGCGGCGAAGCCGTGGCGAAGTGGTCTTTACACGCCAAGTGATGGACGCGCCGAACCACAGAAGGCGGCTCCCGCGATCGCGCGCGCAGCACAGCGACATGGTGCCATTATCCTGCAGCAATGTGCCGTGCGTGGCGTCGAAACCACAGCCGGCCAGGTGACGTCCGTGGTGACCGAGCGCGGTCCGATCGCATGCAAGACAGTGGTTCTCGCCGGTGGGATCTGGAGCACGCTTTTCTGCCGCTCCCTGGGTATTCGTCTGCCGCAGCTTGGCGTAAGGGCCTCCGTTCTGCGGACCAGCCCCCTTGACGGACCTCCCGGAGCTGCCTGGTCATCGCAGTTCGCTTATCGAAAGCGTCTCGACGGCGGCTACACAATCGCAAATGGTTCTGAAAACCGCGCCGAAATAACCCCGGACAGCTTTCGCTATTTCATGGATTTCCTGCCCCTTCTCAAAATCGAGGGGCGACACCTCCAATTGAGATTCGGTCGCGCCTTTTTCGACCGATGGCGATTGGAGCGCCCATGGGCTCTCGATGATGTTTCGCCATTCGAGCACATTCGTACCCTGGACCCTGACCCTGTCGAAACGACACTCGACAAGGCTTATCGAGCCTTGACGCGCGTCTTTCCCCGGTTCAGCGAGGCCGGGATCGTGCAGAAATGGGGTGGTATGATAGACGCCATGCCAGACACGATCCCGGTCATCTCGCCCGTCGATGCGGTTCCCGGCCTGATCGTCGGCACCGGCTTTTCCGGTCATGGCTTTGGAATTGGGCCGGGGGCAGGGCGCCTTCTTGCGGATCTGGCGCTCGGCCAGGAGCCGATTGTCGATCCGTCTCCATTCAGGCACTCAAGGTTCGAGGATGGTTCTCCGATCCGACCCTTCGGAGGCGTTTGATAGCCGGTTCGGGCGCTTTTCCGGCCGCCGCGAACGGGTTGAGCCCGGAAATCTGCGGGAGAAGGTCAGCGCTGGCGCGCCGGCGCAAGATGTCGCCTGCGAAACGCGCTGATCGTTCTCGCCGAGGGTGCCTGGCTCGGCTGATTGCATCAATCGGCGAAGTAAACTACGCCATGGTTGGATAAAGGGCTCGGAAGATGTCAGCGACGTGGCGTATTGGCATTCTGTTTTCTCGCAGTGGCATCACTGCGGTCACGGAATCCGAGCATTTCTTCGGAACGGCACTGGCCATCGAGGAGATCAACGCCGGCGGTGGCGTCCTGGGACGCCAGATCGAGCCGATAGCCTATGATCCGGCCGGTGACCCCGAGGGGTATCGTTCCCTGGCCCGCAAACTGCTCACCGAAGACGACGTCAACGTGATCTTCGGATGTTCGATGTCGGGAAGCCGAAAGGCTGCTTTGCCGATCGTTGAACGACATAACGGCCTGCTCTGGTACCCGTCGATCTATGAAGGTTTCGAATATTCCGAAAACGTCCTTTATACGGGCGCCACCCTCAACCAGAATACGTTCGCGCTCGCCGACTTCATCATGCAGAACTATGGGCCGCGCATCTTCATGGCCGGTTCCGACTACATCTATCCGCACGAGTCCAATCGGGTCATGCGCGATCTGCTGGAGTGCAAAGGCGGCGAGATCGTCGGCGAACAGTATGTGCCTCTGGATGCTGACGAGCGCACGATGCGCCGGCTCATGAAGGAGATCGAGAAAGCCGAGGCGGATGCAGTGTTTTCGACCGTCATCGGGCGCAGCGCCCAGAAACTCTACGGCATGTATGCCGATGCCGGTATCGATCGGGAAAAGCGTCCAATCGCGAGCCTGACACTCGCCGAAAGTGAAATCCGCGTCATCGGTCCCGAGCGATGCACCGGCCACGTCCTGTCTGCTCCTTATCTTGCCACGGTCGAAAATGACGAAAACCACCGCTTCATCCGAGCCCTGACGGCCCGGTTCGATGGCAATGCCATGGCGACGATGTGGTCACAGACCGCCTATGCCCAGATTCACCTGTTTGCGCGAGCTTTGGAACTTGCGGAAACCCTCGATACCCACCGGCTGGGGCAGGCGGCGCTGGCGGTCGACTACATGTCGCCGGAGGGTCGCTTGCACTTTGATCCGGAAAACCGGCATGTCTGGTCCACACCCCGCATCGGGGTGGCGAATGCGAGGGGGCAATTCGATATCGCCTGGAAATCCCAGGTACAGATACGACCCGACCCCTATCTCGCCTCCATTCGTTTCGAGGAGCCTTTGCTGCAGAGTTGATACGGTGTCGACATTGAAACGGATCCTCGACGATCTACGCCAGGCGCGGGTTCTGGTTTTGCACCCGCGGGACGAGGACGGATCGGCATTGGTCGATCATCTCAAGCGGTTGGGTTGCGACGTCAAGGCGATGTGGCCGCCACCGGCCACGCTGTCGGCCGATCTCGACGCCGTTTTCCTGCAAGTCGGCGATACGGCGATCGATCCCCTGGTCGCGCTGCTTGAGGGCAGCAAGGCCGCGGTCATAGCAATTGTCACCTACGAGAGCCCGACGTCGCTGAAAGCGATTGTCGATCTCAATGCGCATGGCGTCCTGACGAAGCCGCTCCGTCAGCTTGGCGTGCTGACCCAGTTTGCCCTGGCGCGCTATCGTGTCGGTTACGAAAGTCGGCTGGCCAACAAGGTTCGCAAGCTGGAGGATACGCTGAAAGGCCGCCGGGCGATCGAGAAGGCCGTCAAGATCCTCACCGAGCTGAATGGCATCGAGGAAGATGCTGCCTACAAGCTCATCCGAGATCAGGCGACCTCCAAGCGGATTGCGATCGTCGCCGTCGCCGATAGCATTATCTCGGCAAGCGAGGCGATGCGGGCTTTTGGCCTCACCGTATCGGGGCCGTTGAAAGTCTGACGGCTGTTGGCTTCGAATACGCATGCCTACGCTGATCCTGCGGTGCCTGCTTTTTTTGCCGCTTGACGACTTCCGCCAAACTGTGTTTGCTTCAGCGAGAGAGCAGGTTTGCTCGGCGGCTGGATAGCCGCGAAAATTTGGCTGTGCAGCCCTTGGCTAGCGGATTGAGTTCCGCGCCAGGGGTTTTTTGCGTTTGGAGATAGACTTGAGCATACCGACGGAAGCGCTTCGCCCCGATTTCAACATCGCCTGCATCCAGTACGAGCCGGTCATCGGCAGGGTCGACGCCAATCTGGCCGCCATGGAGGCCCGCATCCGGGAGGCCCACGCCAATGGTGCCAGCCTGGCTGTGCTGCCCGAACTGGCCGATACGGGCTACGTCTTTGAAAGCCGCGAGGAACTTGCGCGCCTGGCCGCGCCAATTCCGGACGGGTTGTCCGCGCAGCGTCTGATCGCATTGGCTCAAGAACTCGGCGTCCACATCGTCTGCGGACTCGCTGAGAGAGATGGCGACCTGTTCTACAACTCTGCCATCCTTTGCGGCCCATCCGGCTATATCGGCAAGTTTCGCAAGCTCCACCTGTGGAACCGCGAGAAGCTGTTCTTCGAGCCCGGCGACCTCGGTCTGCCGGTGTTTGATACGGCTCTAGGACCGATTGGACTGGCAATCTGTTACGACGGCTGGTTCCCGGAGACATTCCGCCAACTCGGGCTGAAGGGGGTCGAACTCGTCTGCGTGCCGACCAACTGGGTTCCCATCACCGGTCATGACGGGGGAGACATGCCGATGGCCAATATCCTTCATCAGGCAGCGGCTCATTCGAACGCCATATATATCGCCTGCGCCGACCGCATCGGAACGGAGCGCGGACAGCCGTTTATCGGCAGCAGCATCATCGTGGGGCCGAATGGCAGGCTGTTGGCAGGCCCCGCCAGCCGAACCGGCGACGCCATTCTCATGGCTACCGTTTCGCCTGGCATCGCAGTGCAAAGCCGCATCGTCAGCGAGCGCAACGATGTGATCAATGATCGACGGCCGGATGTCTACGGCTGACCGACGCGAGTCCAACAACGACAACCATGAAAAAAAGGGGAACCAACATGGATAGAACAACAGGAAAGCTGCTTTTCGCGATGGCCGGCGCGTTGCTGGCAACGGTGGCATGGGCCGAGGAGCCGATCAAGATCGGCATACCGGTTGGTCTGTCAGGCGCCAACAGCGTTGTCGCGCCGTCGGTGGTGCAATCGGCCGAGCTGGCGGTCGAAGAGATCAATGCGGCGGGCGGCGTGCTGGGGCGCAAGCTCCAGCTTGAGATCGCCGACGATGCCTCGGGCGCGGCAGGCGCGCAGAAGGCGTTCGACTCGCTCGTTTTCCAGAAGGAAGTCAACGCCATCATCTCGATGGAGACCAGCGCGGCCCGAAATGCCGGCCTGCCCATCGTCGCAAAGGGCGAGGTTCCCTTTATCTACACGTCCTTCTACGAAGGGCGTTCCTGCAGCCCTAACCTCTATGTGAACGGCTGGGTGCCCGAACAGCAGGTGCCACCTGTCGTCGACTATTTCGTCAAGAAGGAAGGCGCCAAGAAATTCTTCCTGGTGGGCAGCGACTATGCCTTCGGCCGGGGCATGCTTGAATTCGCCCGGACATATCTTGAGAAGGCTGGCGCGCAGGTCGTGGGCGAGGAGTATCTGCCTATCGAAGGCACCGACTGGACGGCCATCATTTCCAAGCTCAAAAGTTCCGGTGCCGATGCCCTGATCACATCGACTGCGGGAGGCGCTCCGAACGTCACGCTCACCAAACAGCTGCGAGGCGCGGGCGTGAAGCTGGCTTATGGCAATCTCGCCGTCGACGAGGGAACGGCCAAGAGCATGGGGCCTGACGCTGCAGGCATCTACATCGCGGCCTCCTACGTGACTTCCATCGACAGCCCGGCGAACAAGAAGTTCCTCGAGGCCATGCAGAAGAAGTTCAGCGGTGAACTGCGTACACCCAACGACCTTTCCGTACCGCAATACGAAGGCGTTTATCTCTACAAGGCAGCTGTCGAAAAGGCGGGCTCAACCGATACGTCCGCCGTGCTTTCGGCCCTGGGCGAAGTTTCCTTTGCCGGCCCCCGTGGTACGGTTTCGATGAACAAGCAGCATCATGCACCGCTGACGATGTATCTTGGTCAGGTTCAGGAAGACGGCTCGGTAAAAGTGGTCGAGACATTCCCGAACGTCGATCCTGGTACCCAGTGTCCCAACCTCTGACATCGAGCTGATCGAAAGGGGGGCGAGAGCAATTCCAGGAAAAGTGTGGAACGGTTTTCCGTCCGGAATTGCACAAAAACAAAGGGTTAGAGCGTTTCCGCGTTTCCGTAAAACGGAAACGCTCTGGCTCCGCTCCTTTCGACACTGGGAGAGATCATGACCATTCTGCTCGACGTTATCACGACCGCAGCCATCCTGTTTGTCGTCGCGGCCGGACTTCTGGCCATCTTTGGCGTGCTCAAGATCATCAATTTCGCCCACGGCGCCTGGCTGACGGTTGGCGGCTACTGCGCGGTCGCCACTGCCGGGATGGGTCTCAATCCATGGCTGGCGCTTCCGGTCGCGTTCGCCGTCGGCTCCGCTCTCGGTGGCATCACCGAAGTGCTCGTGGTGCGGCCACTCTACCGGCGGCCGCTCGATGCCATCCTCGCCACCTGGGGGCTCGGTATCGTGATCGGTCAATTGATCACACTCTGGTTTGGCCGTGACGTGCAATTCACGCCGAACCTGCTCTCGGGAACGATCAATGTGTTTGGTATCGATTACTCGTTCTATCGGCTCTTCATGGTCCTGGCGGCCCTGGTGGTCGGCCTTGGTTTCGCAATCCTGCTCGAGGGAACCCGTCTTGGCCTCTCCGCCCGCGCCGTCATCATGAACGAAACGCTGGCACGCGCCCTGGGCATCGACACGGCGAAAGTGCGTTTGACCACCTTCATGATCGGCACGGGACTGACAGCGCTGGCTGGAGTGCTCCTGACGCCGCTAACCAGCGTGGATCCCGACATGGGCCTGGCCTGGCTCATCGGCGCCTTCATGCTGGTCATGGTGGCCGGTTCCTCATTTGGTGCCCTGGCCGTGGCGTGTCTGGTTTTTGGCGGAGCGCAGACGCTGGTCAGCACATTCGTCAGCCCGGTTCTTGGCGGCATCACAGTCGCCGTCCTTTGCGCGCTCGTGCTGCGTATCAGCCCGAAAGGATTCGCACGTGCCTGAATCCAGATTGCCCAATATCCGGGTTTGGCTGCTCGGAGCGCTCGTCGTCGCTTCGCTGCTCATGATTGCATTCGGCCCGGCATTTCTCGACCGCTTTGCCCTCAACGTGCTCAGCCGTTCGATGATCTACGCCATGCTGGCGGTGACCGTCGATCTGCTGTGGGGGTACACGGGTGTCCTGACCTTCGGCCAAGCCGCTTTCTTCGGCATCGGCGCTTACGCAACCGCCATGGTTCTGACCCATCTGGGCAACAGTCCCGAACTGATGCTGCTGGCTTTCGTGCTCGCCATACTGGTTCCGCTTGCCCTGGGTGTCGTGGTCGGCTGGCTTTCATTCGGCTATGGCACCACGCCACTCTACGCCACCGTGATCTCGCTCGTTCTGCCGATCGTCGTCACGCAGGTCGCGTTCTCCGGAGGGCAGTGGACGGGATCCAGCAGTGGACTGGTGGGGTACGCCACCCTGCCGCTAAGCCTGGCGGGGTACTTCCGGCTTACAGGCTTCTGTCTTCTCGCCGTTGCCGCTGCAGCCTGGATTTTTGTGCGTTCAGACGCAGGCAAGGTGCTTGTCGCGATCCGCGACAACGAGGCGCGCTGCGCCTATCTTGGTCTCAACGCCGGCCGCATCAAGATCGCTCTTACCGCCATTCTGGCTGGCGTGACGGGTTTGGCGGGCTTTCTCTTTGCCAACGCGTCCGGTGTCGTTGCTCCCGAAAACACCGGTTTCGTGTTTGGCACCGAACTGGTCATCTGGACGGCACTCGGTGGTCGAGGCACCATTTTGGGCCCGGTGCTCGGCACCATCGGCATCGACTATCTTTCGGCGAGCCTTTCGGGCCAGTTGCCATTCCTGTGGAAGCTTGTCGTCGGCGCCCTCTTCGTGGCGATGATCATCCTGTTGCCGAACGGCCTGGCCGGCTTGATCGGGAAAATTCTGCCGCGCAGCAAAGCCCTTCGGAAAGGGAGCAATCCGTTGCGCCTGGCGCAAGCCATGCAGGTACGGCAGGACGTCGTCGACAAGCCATCGCTTTTGACGATCCGCGATCTGGGGAAATCCTACGGCAGTCTGAACGTCCTGCGAGGCATCAACCTGACGGTGCAGCCAGGCGAACTGGTCAGCCTCGTCGGACCCAACGGGGCAGGCAAGACGACGCTGATGCGTTGCCTCTCCGATGGCACTGAAACGATCGGCGGGTCGGTGTCAGTGCGTGGCGCCAACATTGCGGGTCTGGCTCCAGACGCCATCGTAGCCTTGGGTGTCGGTCGCAAATTCCAGGTCGCCAGCGTGTTCGACAGCCTGACTGTTGCCGAATGCCTGCGCATGGCTCGCGCGGCACGACACGCTCCCAGCCTTGTACACGGCTCGCAGGAACTGGATTTGCCTCCGGCCGCGGTGGAGATACTGAAACTGACGGCACTCGACGGAATGCTTGATCGACCGGTTTCCGCTCTGTCGCATGGCCTGAAACAAAGCCTTGAACTGACGATGGTCGTAGCGCTGGAGCCACAACTGATCCTGCTCGACGAGCCGACGGCAGGCTTGACCAAGACGGAGCGGATGACCATCGGGACGATCCTCAAGAAATTGACAGGTGAATTGGGATTGGCGGCCATTCTGGTCGAACACGACCTCGACTTTGTCCGGGACATATCGAGCCGCATCGTGGTGCTGCATCAGGGCCAGCTGGTGCTCGATGGAACCGTGCAGGATGTCGTCAATTCCGAACTCGTCAAGGCAATCTATTCAGGAGGCGCACATGACTGAGGCAGCCGCGCCCGTTCCAAAACTGTCTGTCACCGCGGTCTCCAGCGGATACGGCGCCATCAACATCATCGACACGTTGTCGATGACTGTCCCGCACGGTCAGATATTTGCCTTGATGGGCAAGAACGGCATGGGCAAGACGACGCTGCTGAAGACGATCCTCGGCTTTGTGGTGATGCGATCGGGCAGCATCGATCTCGATGGGCAACCCATAGCCGGCGCATCGCCTGCGTCGCTGATTGCTTCCGGCGTCGCCTATGCTCCGCAGGAACACGCGCTGTTCCAGGACCTGACGATCCGCGACAATCTTCGTCTGGCCCTGCACACGGACAAGGAGTTGAAGCAGGGGATCGAACGGGTCTGTCAGCACTTTCCTTTTCTCCGGGAGAGAGTGAACCAGAAGGCGGGAACGCTCTCGGGTGGGGAGCAGAAGATGCTGATCCTCGGCCGCGCCTTGATGCTTCAGCCGAAGCTCCTGCTGATCGACGAGATTTCGGAGGGTCTCCAGCCCTCTGTGGTCGAGCGGATTGGACGGGTGCTTGTCGAGGAATGTCGAGCTAGCAACACCACCGTGTTGATGGTCGAACAAAATCTCGACCTGGTGCTTGGCATCGCCAATCGCTGGGCCGTGTTGAAACTCGGCCGTATCGATGACTCCGGCGAAATGGACAGTGAGGCGCGTGCACGTATTCTTGCGCACCTCAAAATCTAGGATGCGTGCGCGAAAGGGCTCAGCGAAAACGCTGGCGGTTCGATCACTAGCCCAGATGAGGAATGCAGTGTCTGAGACTACGCTGGTAGCGGGAGACCGCTGCCGCCGATCCAGCCGATGCGCTTCGCAATCATTCGTTCGAGTGGCTTATACCGGTGTGCAAAGCTGCGCGAAATGCACAGCATCGTCGGCGCATCGGTATCCGATCGATCTTACGCGCCAACCCGCGTTCAGACTGCGCGCGAGGCCTGGCAGGAGTGCTACGCCGCCGCCCGGGCGGGTCCTGCGGTCACCTGCTCACGATTGGCACGCCACCATTCGACCAGGCGGGCGAGACCCTCGTCGAGGTCGATGGTTGCTTTGAAGCCCAGCATCTTCTCTGCCTTGGACGTGTCCGCGAGGCGCCGCGAGACGGGGTTCACCTTGCGCTCTGGCCCGTATTCCGGCTGGAGACTGGAGCCCATCACGCGCAGCAGCGAGGCGGCCAGGTCGTTCAGGCTGGTCTCCACGCCGCTGGCGACGTTGAACACGTCGTCCTCCACGTCCGACAGGAGCGACAGGATGTTGGCTCTGGCGATATCCTCGATATAGACGAAGTCCATGGTGGTCGACCCGTCGCCGAGGATCAGCGGCGGCTGGCCGGCGGCGATACGTTCCATCCAGCGGATCAAGACCTCGGTATACTTGCCATGCACGTCCATGCGCGGGCCGTACACGTTGAAATAGCGCAGGGCCACGTAAGGTAGGCCGTACATGTCGTTGAATGAGCGCAACAGACCTTCCAGCATGACCTTGCTGGCGCCGTACCAGGTGCGGTTGTTATACGGGTGGTGGCCCTCGTCGGTCGGGAAGTGCTCGGCCAGGCCGTAGACCGAGGCTGAGGAAGCCGCGCAGATCTTCCTCACGCCCTTGGCCTGGGCGGCCTCAAGGACGTTGTAGCTCCCGTCGCACATTACGCCGAGGGCTTCGCGAGGCTCAGCGGCGCAGGCGATGACCCTCAGGGTTGCCATGTGGATCACGGCGTCCATGCCGTCTGTGGCTTTGTGGACAGCCTCCACGTCGCGAATATCGCCTTCGACAAGTTCGACACGCGGATCCTGCAGGGCGTCCTTGACGTTGTGCAGGCTGCCGCGGACCAGGTTGTCGAGGATCACGATCTTTTCCGGCGCGTGATCCTTCAGCAGAAGGTCGATGGTGGTCGAGCCGATCAGACCGCAGCCACCGGTCACCAGGATGCGAGAGCCCTCAAGTTTCATCGTCTTTTCCTGTCATCGGTTGGAGGTGGCCACGTCAGGCCCATTTTCGGATCGAATGGGTGTCCGCCCGTCGAACGCCTGCTTGCAATTCCTTGATCGCGGCCACCACCACGTCCTGCTGCCGTTCCGTGAACTCCGGGAACATGGGTAGAGACAGGACCTCGTCGGCGGCTTTTTCAGCATGCGGGAACTGGCCTCGCCTGTAGCCGAGGTCTGCATAGGCGGGCAGCAGGTGCACCGGGATGGGATAGTGGATGCCCGATTGGATCCCCTGTGCGGTCAGTGCCTCCTGCCAACGGGCGCGGTCGGGCGTGCGCACGGCGTAGATATGGTAGACGTGGCGCACGTCGTCGCGGACGAAGGGGGTCGGCAGGTCGCTGTCAGCGAACATGGCATCATAGCGGGCAGCTATGGCGCGGCGTTGCTCGGTCCACCGGTCCAGGTACCTGAGCTTCACGCGCAGGACGGAGCCCTGAAGGCCTTCCAGGCGGTAGTTATAGCCCTTGAGTTCGTGATGGTATCTGCGCTCGGCGCCCCAGTCGCGCAGCATGCGGACCGTGCGGTTGTGGCCGGCATTGTCTGTGATCAGCATCCCGCCTTCGCCATAGGCGCCGAGGTTCTTGCCGGGATAGAAGCTGAAAGCAGCCATGTCGCCGATGGCGCCGACGCGCTTGCCCTTGTATTCCGCACCGTGCGCCTGGCAGGCATCTTCCAGCACCACGAGGCCGTACTTCCTGGCGATGGCCATGATCGGGTCCATGTCGGCAGGCTGGCCGTAGAGGTGGATCGGGATGATCGCCCTGGTAGCCGGCGTGACCGCGGCTTCGATCTGGGCTGGGTCGATGGTGTAGGTCGCAGGATCTATGTCGACGAGCACCGGGGTCGCGCCCGTGTAGTAGATGGCCGCCACCGTCGCCACGAAGGTGAAGGGGGAGGTGATCACCTCGTCGCCCGGCCCAATTCCCGCGGCCAGCAGACCCAGGTGCAGGGCGCTGGTGCCGGTGTTGACGCCGACGCCGAAGGTCGCTTGCGAATACGCGGCGAACTCCTTTTCGAATTCGGCGACTTCTGTACCCAGCGTAAACAGACAGGTCTCCAGGGTGCGCTGAATGGCTGCGTCTATTTCGGGTTTGATCGAGGCGTACTGGGTTTTCAGGTCAACGAACGGGATCATGTCACGCAGCCCCTTTTCGTCGCAGATGAATGGTTTCGCCACGCCCGCGCATGGAGCTTGTGGCGGCTTCGATGATCTCCACCACCCGCAGGCCGAGCTGGCCGTCGGCGGTCGGAACCTTCTTTTCGATGATGCAGTCGATCCACTCCTGGCCGGCGATACGCAGGGCCTCGGTAGAGTCGAGCTTGGGTGCCCACATGTCGCCCGTCCGGTAGCCAACGCGCATCTCGTGGATCTTGGCCGGGTCGTCGGTGAACGAGACGCCCTTGTCGTAGACCTTGACCTTCTCGGAGGGCTCCAGATCGTCGTAGGTGATCATCTTGTTGGAGCCACCGACCAGGATGTTGCGCACCTTCACCGGTGCCAGCCAGCTCACGTTGATGTGCGCAATCATGCCGGAGTCGTAAAACAGCGAGATGTAGGCCAGATTTTCCGGTGTGCCGGGGAAATGGTTGATACCGCTGGCCGAGACCGCGTTCGGATGCTCTTCGAACAGACGGTCGATGATCGCAAAGTCGTGGACCGCCAGGTCGGAGATGACGTTCACGTCTTTCTGGAAGAGACCCAGGTTTACCCGGGTGGCGTCGTAATAATAAATCTGGCCGAGGTCGCCGGCAGCGACGATCTCGCGCATCTTCCGGACTGCGCCGGTATAGATGAAGGTATGATCGACAATCAGGGTCAATCCGCGCTTGTCGGCCTCATTGACCAGCATCCTGGCCTGTAACGAGGTTTCGGTCATCGGCTTTTCGAGCCAGAGATGCTTGCCGGCCTTCAGCGCCGACATGCCGAGTTCGAAGTGGCTATTGACCGGCGTCGCAACGGCAATGGCGTCGATCTCGGGATCCTGGAACACGGCCTGAACGTCGCCAGTGGTCTGGACACCCGGATAGCGGCGCTCCACCAACTCGCGCTTCTTGGAGTCCAGGTCCGCGACTATGCGGACCCGGGCATGGGGAAGCTCCACGAAGTTGCGCAGGAGGTTCGGTCCCCAGTAGCCGTAACCGATGATGCCGATATTGATGATTTTGGCCTGCCCCTCATCCGCTCCCCGCTCGCTGGAGTCCTGGAGGTCTCGCTGGATGCCTGTCGTCGGCTGAGAGGGGAAGTGCCCGTGGATCGTCCAATGTCGTGCCATCTCGACCTCTTCAAGCCATCTCGACCTCTTCAAATTGTTGGTTTGAAGCCGCGAAGTCATCATGGCCGTTGGGTCATCGGGACCCAACAAGGGTCATCCAGGCAGACGAGGGCAGGGGTTGGAACTACCTCAAACGATCTACCCCAAGGATTGCAATTCGGCGTAGGAAACCATGCCGGCAGGGATTCAGCCAGCCTTTACGGTCCTTGCGTCTGCGACCACGCGGGCCGGTACGCCGGTAGCGATTGCGAAGTCGGGGATGTCACGGGTGACGACAGCGCCGGCGCCGATCAATGCTCGCTCGCCGATGGTCACACCCGGGGTGATCGTCACGTTGGAGCCGATGGAGGCGCCCTTCTTGACCAGAGTCGGCTCGACCTTCCAGTCGGCTTCACTTTGAGCGCTCCCGTCCAGGTTGGTGGCTCGAGGAAGGCGGTCATTGGTGAACATCACGCCGTGGCCGATGAAGACCTCGTCTTCGATGGTAACACCCTCGCAGATGAAAGTGTGCGACGAGATCTTGCAGCGCTCGCCGATATAGGAATTCTTCTGAATCTCAACGAAGGCGCCAATGCGCGAGCCGTCACCGACCTCGCAGCCGTAGAGGTTCACCAGATCAGGATGGTGGATGACGACCTCGCCACGCAACACCACACTATCCGAAATAGGCATCGCTTCCCCCTGGAGCTGTCTGGCGGTCGATGATGGTTTTTATGTAACCTGCCTTGTCGCTTGGCAAGTTGGGGCCATCCAAGATGGCAAATTCTAGGGCAGACTGCGAACCGTGGGGGCCAGAGACGATGCGATCTGAGGTGGCGCGGTTGCGTCACAACTACCAGGAATTTCGAAGCCTTCGAAGTGAGGCCGAGCGCTGCCTGAGGGCTGGCGACCTCAACTCCGCTGCGGCATATGTTGAGGCGGCAGTCACGCTTGCGCGCAAGCGGCACTGCGGCTTCTATCGGTCCGAACCTCTTGAGCAGATACTGACCGAGATCGCGCGACGGACGCTTGCCGCGAAGGTCGAAGCCGCGCGACCGGCGCGGACGAAGATCGACCGCGTGCTGCATGTAGCCACCGTTCTGAACGAGGTTGGTGGCCTGACACGGATGATGCGCCGCTGGATCGCCGCCGACGAGGGGCGCCATCACTCGCTGGCCCTGTTGCGGCATCCCGGGGCGCCGCCATCGTCGGTGCGCCAGGCTGTGGCGGCTCGCGGCGGCCAGATCCACATGATTGGCGCGACGCGCGGCGGACCGGTGGAATGGGCCAGTGCGCTCCGGAAGTTGTCGCTTGATTTCGACCTGGTCGTCTTGCACGTCAGCAACGAGGATCCGACGCCGAGCATGGCCTTCGCCGACGAGCGCAACCGGCCGCCCGTGGTGCTGGTCAACCACGCCGACCATGCCTTCTGGATCGGGCTCTCCGTATGCGACCTGATCGCCAGCTCGCGTGTGTCGGGCGAGCGGCTGGTGGTGGAGCGGCGGGGGATCCCGGCGCAGCGTCACGTCACCCTGCCGATCCAGATCGATCCGCCGATGCGCAGACACAGCCGGGCCGAGGCGCGAGCGAAACTCGGCCTCCCGGCTGGCGGGCCGCTTCTGGTCTCGGTAGCCCGTGGCGTGAAATACCGCTCGATGGGCGGGGTCTCGTTCGCCGACATGCATGTCGAGGCGCTCCTGGCCCACCCCGATGCTCGATTGCTGGTCGTAGGACCGGGAGAGCCGGCCGACTGGCAAGAGGCCATAGCGGCGACCGGCGGGCGGATCCTGGGGCGGCCGGAGACGCCCGATCCCTCACTCGCCTTCGAGGCGGCGGACGTCTATCTCGATTCCTACCCGTTCGTATCGATTACCTCGATGCTGGAAGCCGGCGGCCTGGGCACGCCCTGCCTAACGCTGTTTCCCTATCCGTCGGATGCGAACGTCATGAGCACCGATATGCCCGGCTTGGCACCGACCATTGGCTTCGCCACCTCGATGGGGGACTACAACCGCATTCTGGCGGATTGGCTGTCCGATCCTGAGGCCATGCGTCGCCGGGGCGATGAGACGGCGGCCAACGTCAGGCGGCTGCACACCACTCCGAATTGGCTGGAAAGCCTGGAAGCGCTCTATACCAAGGCGCTGGTGATCGCGCCGGTCACGCCGCTGCGCGAGACAGGAGCACCCGCAGACGAGGCGTTCTACGACGGCTATCCCGACATTCTGCTCAACGACGTGTTCGGCGAGTTCGACAATGTAGAGACCATCCTGAAGCGTTCCCTGCGCCTGATGTCGTTGCCGGAACGGCTTCGGGTTTGGCAAAACCTGGCACGGACCGGGACTTTCGACGGACCGCGCGATGCGGTCCGCAACCTGCTGCCCGAGTGGCTGCCCCGGTTCGTGAGCCGGCTGAGGGACGGCGGCTAGATATCAGGTTCCGTGGATGGTTTTCCCGGCTGGCACATCGTCAGCCGCGTCCGCGGTCGATTGATCTCAAGTACGACGCCACCTCTTCGGCTACCCCTATAGCCTGAAGCGGCTGCCTGCTCCCGCAGTCATCGCGATTTATACTTTTGATCTGGAGCCTTACTCCCGACGAGCGACCGTGTTCGAAAGGATAAGGCTACGGGACCGTCAGGTTCGATATGGTGGCGTTGGTGCCGGATGTCACAGCTGGTATGAGCTTACTTGTTCGATACCGGGAAAAAGATCAGAGGGCGAAAGTGGGTACGCTTGGGCGAGCACCGCAGCTTCTGAAACGAGCTGTCCGCGCGTTCGGTGTCGAAAGGCATCATCTGATCAGCCCACGCATGGTCGTCGAACGTGAAAGCATGTCCGTCCTTGGCAGACGCGCGCGCCGTTCGGGAGGTCGGATCCTGGCCTATCACTCGGTCGGCCAGCCGCTGATGGATCACAATGACGTGCCGCCAAAGCTGTTCCGTCGCCAGATGGAGTGGGCCGCGAGGCAAGGCTACCGGTTCGTCCCGGCGTCGGAGATTGCGCGGACGGGAGGCGACCCGATGGACCTCGCCATTACCTTCGACGACGGCCTGCGCAGCGTGATGAGCGAGGCCGCGCCGATCCTGAAGGACTTCGCGGCGCCGTGGAGCCTTTTCGTAGTCACTGACTGGAGCGAAGGCGCCTCGCCCTGGACGACCGACGAGGTCCTGGGCTGGCGCGATCTGGAGCGCCTTGCCGCCGACGGCGTCGAAATCGGCAGCCACTCAGCGACCCATCCTGATTTTGGACGGCTGGACGGCCCCGCTGCCCGCGAAGAACTGGACCGCTCGCGCGCTATGATCGAGGCCCGGCTCGGCTTCGCGCCGACGTCGTTCGCGATCCCGCTCGGTCAGTCGGCCAACTGGACGCCAGTCGCCATGCGGGAGGCCAAGGCGGCGGGCTATGATCTGGTCTACGCCCAGGCCGAAGAGACGCGTTCGGCTGGAACGGTCGCTCGCACCTTCATCACGCGCTTCGACAACAAGCGGGTGTTCTCAGCAGCCCTGTCGGGCGTCTTCGATCGGTGGGAGGAGTGGGGATGAGACAGGCGCGCATCGTTTCGGTCATCGTCCCGACACGCGACCGTCCGCAGTACCTGGACCAGGCGCTGGCGAGCATCCGCGCGCTGGAAGGCCCAGACCTGAGCTTCGAGATCCTGGTTGGCGACAATGGCTCTGACCACGATGCCACCGGCGTGGTGACGCAGGCTCACGGCGCACGACACCTGATCGTGACGACTGCGGGCGCCGGCGCCGCGCGCAACGCGTCGATGCGGGCGGCCACGGGGGAGTTCCTTGCCTTCCTGGACGACGATGACGTCTGGACTGGGCAACATGTCCGGCCGCACCTGTTGCTCTTCGATCGTCATCCGGAGGTCGAGGCAGTCTTCGGTCAGGTGGTAATGACCGACCCCGATCTGCGGCCGATCGCTCTTCCCATTCCTGACGACGTTCGTTCCGACGGCGACCATCTGAAGATGATGCTGGACGGGTATTTCCCACAGATCGGCGCAACGATTGCGCGTATCGCGGTACGCGACGCCTACGGTTATTTTGACGAGACCCTGCTGGCCGACCAGGACTGGGACTGGCAGTTGCGTGTCGCCGGCGGGGGGCACATGGAGCATTCGGCCGTACCCTGCGTCTTGTTTCGCCAGCGTCCGTCGGGATCCTATGATGCCTTGGTCTTGAGCCGGATTCCTTACACGCGCAAGGTGTTCATGCGGCATGCCATGCCCGCCTGGCGCAAATGGCACTCTCCGAAAGAGTGGCTGCACTCCTATTTCGCTGCGCTCTTGGGATTCTACATCTATTTCGCCGATGCGGCGGTGGAGCGGGCGGCCAAGGGAGATGCGAAGGGTGTCCGGTTCGCGGTGTGGCATGCGCTGCTGGTGTTTCCGTTTCGGGCACTAAGGCAGCTCGTGACGCCGACGCCCTTGCGCGCCGCCTTCTTCTGGTCGATCGGCCTGGGCGCCCGTCCGCCGGCCACCGAGAACGCGGCGCTGGACTGAATGGGCCTGGATCAAATGGGCATGCAGGATGCCAGGTTTGTGTTGAAGACCAACAGCGATGCTCCGGTTATCAGCGTCGTCATCGCCACGCACAACCGCAGCCGCGACGTTCTGGAAAATGTCGATGCCCTGCTGCCGCAATGCGCCGGCCAACCTGTGGAGGTCATCGTCATCGACAGCGCCTCGGTGCCTGCGCATGCCGCGGTGCTGGAGACCCTGAGCGCGCGCGGGGGGCTTGGCTTCATCCGGCTCGATGAGCCTGGCGTTGCCCTGGCCCGCAATGCGGGTTTCAAGTCCGGCAGGGGCGAGTGGATTGCACTGTTGGACGATGATGCCGTGCCGCGCCCCGGTTGGGTCGAGGCGGCGATTGCCCATGCGAGCCGCTGTGACGCCCGGACCGCCATCCTGGCCGGACGGGTGATCCCCCGCTGGCCAGATGCCGCCGGCAGCCTTGAAATACCCCCGAGCCAGCTCGGCCCGCGCGCGCGCCTGTTGTTGTCGGTGGTCGATGAGGACGGCTTCCGGGACACGACCGATCATCCCATCGGGGTCGGCGCCAACATGTTGTTCCGCCGCAGCGTGCTCGAGGAACATGGTGGGTTCGACGTCACGACCGGTCGGGTCGGCTCGAACCTGGCCAGCGGGGAAGAGGCCCAGATGATGGCCGACCTGATTGGGGCCGGCTATCGCTGCTGGTACTCGGACGCCTTCGTTGTAGACCACAAGGTCCATGCTGGCCGCCTGACGCGCGCATGGCTCACGGAACGTGCCCGCAAGGAAGGCGAGGTGGAGCTGAGGGGCATGAAGACGCGAGGCCAGAAGATCGCGCGCGCGATCAAGATGCTCGTCGCCATCCCGATGCTGGCCGCGTTCCAGATGCTCGACCGGCCCGAACACGAATATTACCTGCGCCTCAACCACAATCTTGGCCTGCTGCGAAAGTTGTTCGCCTCCGCAGGCTGAGTGGTCTCAGGCGACGGCCGGCGCGGCTTTCTGCGTCATCTGGTGAGCCCAGGCCATGATCGGTCGTTCGAAGAACCGCCAGGACACGGTCGCGAGGCCCACGGTCGCGACAAGCTCTATGGGGGCTGAGATCCAATCCGGCGGTGCGAGCGTGATGCCAAACTTCCGGACTGCCGCCTCGACGTCATAGAAGTGCACGAACTCGTGGAAGATGTAACAGCCATAGCTTATGCGCCCCAGGCTGCGCAGGGGCCACGTCTCCAGAAAGGCGACGAAGCGTGAGGCCTGGTTGCCCGCGATCTGAAGGACCAGGAGCGCGGCTGTCGCCGAGATTGCCGGCGCGTAGACGCGCCAGACGATCTCGTCCTTGAGGACGGTGAGGGGCACGATGAGAAGGGCGAGCGCGGCGATGGCCTGGGCCGGCGTGGAAACCAGCCATGCCGGCACCCGCCGGTCGAGGCTCAGTCCCGCCAGACCTCCCAAGGCGAGATAACCAAAGCCGGTCATGGGATTCAGGCCGACGACCTTGGCCGATACTCCGGCCCATTCGAGGCCCGCCTGAGTGACGAGACCCAGAACCACGAACGCAACGCAGATGTGTCTGGCGGCCTTGCTGGGGATGAACAGCAGCAAGGGGGCAAACAACAGATAGAATTGCTCTTCGATCGCCAGCGTCCAGAAGTGGTTGAAATGGCCCACCCAGTGGCCGGTCGTGAACACATAGATGTTTGTGGCGTAGAGCAGCATGGCCAGGGGCGCGCCGCCTTCGAAACCATCGAAGTGAACGAACAGCGAGGCAACCAGGAAGAAGCCTATCGTCGCGTAGTAGATGGGGAATATCCTGGCTGAGCGCCGAAGATAGAAGCGCCCCAGACCTGCGACCGTCGTCGTCTCGCCCGCCTCGATTGCCATCCGCGTGCGAGCCAGGATACGGGTGATCAACAGGCCGCTGAGTGCGAAGAAGAGCATTACCCCGTCGCCGCCGAGGGATGCGTATGTCCCCTGATGGAACTTGTGGCTGACGAATACGAAGATGAAGGCGATCGCACGCAGGCCGTCGAAACCCTTGATGCGGCGTTCGTCGTCGAGGCGCATCGTTCTTGCCCGCCTCTATCGCGGGGCCGTTTGCCAGCCCGGAGACAAGGCGGCGGTTGCGCTGCTGGCCTCGACGCCTTCCCGCGCGGTCAATCTGGCGCCAAGCCGCAGGAGTGGTCGCTCGAAGAAGCGCCAGGAGAGCGTCGCCAGCGCGACGGTGACGGAAAACTCGAAGGCCAATTGCACGATCACCGGCGGGTCGATGTCCATGTGCAGCCTATGGAACACCGCCTGGACGTCGTAGAAATGGACGAACTGATGCAGGACATAGAAGGCGTAGCTCACCCGGCCGAGCGAGCGCAGCGGCCACAGGTTGAGGAAAGCCACGACCGGCGTCTGCTGGTTCCGGGCGATCTGGAACAGGAAGAGGCCGGCGACCGTGCATGTCAGCGGTCCCCAGATGTTCCATGTGTCGCGGAAGTATCCGAAGACCAGCGGGATCGCGATCAGCGCCAGGCCAGCCGCCGCCTGGGCTTGCGCACTCACCAGCCACGCGGGCGACTTCAGGTTTTTCAATGAGGCGACGAAGCCGCCGACACTGAGCATGCCGAAGGCGATCAGCGGATCGACGTGGATGGCGTTCGGGTGGGCCTTCACCGACACCAGCCAAGCCAGCATGGCCGCGCCGGCGATCATGAAACAGATGCAGATCCAAGCCAGATATCTGCGCGGGATGAACAGCAGGACCGGTGCGAAGAGCAGGTAGAACTGTTCCTCCGCCGACAGAGACCAGAGGTGACCGAAATGGCCGTGGTCCGCGGTTGGCGTCATCCCGATATAGATGTTGGTGCCATAGAGGGCGTAGATCGTCGCTTCCATGCGCGAGAAGCCGACGAATGAGGTAAACAGCGAACCCAGCGCGAAAACGGCGAGACATGCGTAATAAAGCGGGAAGATACGCAGGCTGCGACGCAGATAGAAGTCCCCCATCGACCGCCAGCTCGACTGGCTTCCGGCTTCGACCTTTCCGCGCATCTCCGACAGGATCGAGGAAATGAGCATGCCGCTGAGCACGAAAAAGACCCAGACGCCGACAGAGCCATAGGAATCGTGATGCGGCAGGGTTGTCTTGTGGCTGATGAAGACCATCAGCACGGCGATAGCGCGCACGCCATCGAAGCCGGCTATACGATCCTCCGCCGGCCGGGCGACCGTCTTGGTGGGCTGGGCTACGAAGATGGCATTTTGATCAACCGTTGCCATGGATCAATACTCGAGCTGATGTTCCTCATGTCGGACAGTTTGATGCAGCGCAGTCATAGAAGTCCGAGCCGATAAAGCGCACTGACGGCGCGTGGGCGAAAGATCGCGCCATAACGCCCTGCCACGGGCTCACCCCAACTCTGCTTGTAGTCTTGCCCGGAGCCGAGATCGAATTGACGATGCCCAGCGCTTGCCGCCCATTTGATCGACGCCTCCATCATGCGGACACCAACCCAAAAGCGGTCGTACTCGGGATCGCGGACGATGCATTGGCCAAGCGCAATGTCGTCCTTTGACATTAGGACGAGCCCGGCCGCGCGACGACTACCATCGAGCAGGTGCAGGGTGTGGAATTGGATCGGGCTGTCGGCGCTCTGCTGTCTTAAGAAGGCAGGCCAAAACCGCAGTCGATCCTCAACGGCAACCGTCTCCCCAGCGTCTGCGCCTTCCCACATGCGTCCCCACTGGGCGCAGCACCATTCCAGATCGCCCACGTCGTCGATACGAAGTCGCATGAATTCATCGCAACGTTTGCGGGCCCTACGCACATTGCTGCGATGATTGCGGCTCCAGCGCGCCTCATAATCGCACCGCAGGTCGATGCGGTAGTTGTCCGGGGACCAATAGCATCGCGGATTGAGCTCCACGACGGCCTTGTCGAGCCCCGCCTCGACCCGCACCTCGACGCCCAAGGCATGCAGCGCCCGACCAAGGGCGGCTTGAGAGGACGCAGGCGCGATCACACCAGAAAGCGATTGATAGGCGACGGGCTCCCAATATCGGCGGCGGTGGCGCAGGGAGATGAGCGCGGTCGGCTGGCCGTTCTCCGTTGCAAGGGCGTGCCGCTTGCGGACGCTCGTGGGCTGGGTGAGTTCACGGTAGAGATCGCGGTCGCAACCGGGAATGGCAGGCAGGGCGTCCAGGGCCTGGTCGAGGGTCGTGTTCCAGGCATCGAACCAGGCAATATCGACACCCCGTGTCGTCAAGCGGGTAACGATGCGGGCAGTGGAGATCACGCTACGCGCGGTGACATGGCCCAGCGCATGCTTGAAGCTCGTGCCGGCGGCGTTGGGCGAACCTATCGCATGACTCATCACAGGTTCTCCCTGCCTTCCCCGCCCGTCGGCCAACCAGGCGATCGTTCGAAGAGGCGGCCGAACCGCCCTTTGACCACCGACCAAACGGGTTGCGTGCCATCCCGGCGACCCGTGATATTGATTTCGCTGTCCGCATCGCCTGGCACGGGCGCCAGTTCGGAGGCCTCGCCGAGGAAGCGTCGGATGGCGGCAAGGAGGGCATGCAGGCGCGCAGGCGCGCGGGCCTGTGCTCTACCCAGCAGATAGGCCAGTTCGGCCGCGAAGGGATGGCGGGTCCAACCTATGGCCAGGAACCAGAACGTTCCGCCAAGCCCGCCACCCAGGAGCGCCTGCAAGATCGAGATGTCCATGTCGAAGCTGTTCAGCCCAATGACGACAAGCGGGCCTAGCGCTGTGGCCAGGGTGACGGCCGCGCTGGGTACCAGCGCGCGCAAATACTCGGAGACGCTCAGTTTCAGCCGGCGCATCAGAAAGTAGAGGCCAACGCCTACCTGGATCGGTGTGGTGGCAAAGATCGAGAGCGCCAGGACGAGCGGGCCATGCTGGGCCGCGAGGATCATGATCAGGCTGGTGATCGGCAAGGAGATAATCCAGGCCTTGGCCGTATCGCGGATTCCGCCGGCGGCCACCAGGGCTGGGAACATCAAGGGGACGGGAAAATAGAGCATGGTGGCCGCCGCCATCACCTGCACCAGCGGGATGGAGGTGTCCCATTGCGGTCCCAGCATGGTGTGCACCAGGGGATGGGCGAAGAGGATGACCATCGCCAGGCCCGGCCAGTGGAATGCGGTGAGATTGGCGACAACTTTGAGATAGGGGTCTTTGAGAGGACGACCCGTGCGGGCATGGGCGGCGAAACCCGGCAGGGCTACGGCCGAGATGGCCGATATGACCAAACGACTGGGCATTTCGGTGACCTGTTGGCCCCGGCTGTAGAGACCGACATCGGTGCTGCCGCTGGCCCGCCCCAGCATGAAGGTCGGAATGACGCTCCCAAGGGAAGTTAGGATGCCTGTCGCGGTGTTGAGGCCGCCGAAGGCCAGGATCTCGCGCCATTTGGTGAATTCGATCCGGAAGATGGACAGATCCGGGCGTATGAGGATGGCGAAGACGAAGGTGGAGAGCGGATAGCTCAACGCGCCCCAGGCGAAGCTCATATAGCCAAAGCCCATCATCACGAGGCCGGTGGTGGTGATGTTGCCGACCAGGGCCGAGCCCAGGTTGATGGCCGCGATGTTCCAGAACTCCAGGTCGCGTCGAAGCAGAGCAACAATCGGCGAACCGATGCTGGCGAACAGATAGCCAAACGCGACGGTGCGGACGAAGTTCTCCAGGCGCGGTTCGTGTGCGAAGTCGGCATAGAGGCCCGCTGTCGCGACGAAGGCGGTCGTTAGGATGATGGCGACCAGCAGCATCATGGTGAAGGAGGTGTGAATTTCCTCCTTCGAGAGCTTTTCGGCGCTGACGATGTAGTTGGTGACGCCAAAGTCGCGCAGACCCTCGGCGAGAGCGACAAGGCTGGCGCCAAGGAACGCGGCTCCGATTTCGTCGGGGGTCAAAAGCCGCGACGAAACGTAGAGGGTCACGAAATTGAGGACGAGAGTAGCGTATTTCTCGAAATAGACCGCGACCACCGCTCGCCGAACGCTCGCCATCGCGATCGCTCACATTCGACGGGGTTGGCCCCACTGCGGGACCGTCACCACATCCCGCCCCGAATTCCAGAGCGGGAGCTTTGAGCTTCGGATTTTGGGCCGTGTGACCTCGATCAGGGTAGAGGCGACCTTCTGTTGATCTCCGTCCGTCATCTGGGGGTAGAGCGGAAGGACGATCGCATGATCCTGGGCTGCCTCGGACTCCGGCAGAGGCAGGCGCAAGGGATGGGAAGCATAAGCGTCCTCGCGGTGGGCGCACATGATACCGCGCCGGGTGGCGATACCGGCATCGAGCATGGCCTGCATCATGGTGCGCTGGTCGGCGTGATCCGGCAGGCGGACGCAGAAGCTCTGCCAATTGGTGCGCGCATAGGACGGTTCCTGAACCAGGTCCAGCCATTGTGCCCCGCCAAGCAATTCGGCGTAGCGGACGGCGAGCGAGCGGCGCTTGGCCACGATGCCGGGCAGACGCTTGAGTTGCTCGCGGCCGACAGCGGCCTGGATGTCCGTCATCCGATAGTTGTAGCCTAGAACCGGGTGGGTCTCGAAAATCACCTGGGCCGAGCCATGGCGGACTGTATCGGGCACGCTCATACCGTGCTGGCGCAGCAGCTTGAATTTACCGGCCCAGTCGGCGTGCCTGGTGGTCAACATACCCCCGTCGCCGGTGCTCATGATCTTGCGCGGATGGAACGAGAAACACGCCACGTCGCCGTGCACCTTGCCGATCTTCTCCCATTGCCCGTCCCAAAGAATCTCGCTGCCGCTGGCGCAGGCCGCATCCTCGATCACGGGCAAGCCTTTGGCTTTGGCGATGTCCATCACCGCGGCCATGTCGCAGGGCAGGCCCATCTGGTGGACGACCAGGATCGCGCTGGTCCTGGCTGAAAGCGCCTGCCGGATCAGGGCCGGGTCAATGTTGTAGGTGGCCGGGTCGATGTCGACGAAAACCGGGATCGCGCCGCAGTAGACCACCGAATTGGCCGTGGCGATGTAGGAGTGGCTGACCGTGACCACTTCGTCGCCAGGCTTCACCCCGGCCGCCAGCAAGGCCAGATGCAGGGCCGTTGTGCAATTCGAGACGGCCGTGGCGTACGGTGCGCCCGTGAAGGCTGCGAATTCCGTCTCGAAGGCCGCGACCTCTGGGCCCTGCGTAACCCAGCCGGACAGGATGACGCGGCGCGCCGCTTCGGCCTCGGCCTCATCCATCGTGGGCTTGATGATCGGAATCATGGCAGGGTCCTCAGCGGAACGAAAGTTCGACCTGGGCGCCGGAAATTCCGATTGTCGTATCACGATGGAGCCGGTCGCTCACCTTGTCCTAATGTGGAATGTTGGGGGTGGCCGGCGATACGGATACCGCTTTCGGTCAGCGGGCAGGTCACCTTAGCCTGAGGCTGGCGGCGTCGGCGGGGGCGATAACGGCGGTCGCTGTCCTGCAGAAGGTCGTGTGTCGCGGCAGCAAGCAAGCACGCTGTTGCGCATCGCCGCCTCGGGAGAGGCGCGAGATCGATACCGCGATGAAGTTGAAGAGAAGGCAGGGAAGTTGTGCTCAATTTTCGATGTAGTCGCCGTCGAAACCCGCGAGCTTCATCAGACCCGCATGATCGAGCAGGCGGACATAGCCTTGGCGAAACTCGAGGAATTTCCGCTCGCGCAGTTCCCGCAGCATTCGGTTTACATGGATTGGGGTAAGGCCCAGGGCGTCGGCCAGGTCGTACTGGGTCAGCGGGCATTCAAAGCCGTTACAGGTAACTGCGCCAACTCTTTGTAAACGCGCTGTCAGTTCAAGCAACAAATAGGCCGTCCGCTCCAGAGCGTTGCGCCGTCCTATGTTTGCCAGGTGCTGAGCGATCACCGCGCCGTTGTGCGTCAGAGCCTCGACAATGAAGGAGAAGAGGTGAGGTGATTTCATGGCAGCGACAGTAAAAGTCTTGGTCGGTGCCACCAGCAACGAAAGTTCAGTTTGAGCCAGGAAAGTTTCAAGCGCTCCACCGCCATATGATTGAGGCAGAACGACATCGCCAGTCAGGGCAAAATCCAGAATTTGGCGCTGGCCGGTTGGAAGCTCATGAGAAATGCAACCCCAACCAGCTTCGACGATGTATATGCGATCGTTGTTGTCGCCCTGACTGAAGATGATCGCGTTGGCCGGATATCGCTTCGATGTGAATCCCAGGGTCTTGATAAGCGCCGCGTCACCGTTACGTCCAACGTACGACGAAAGGGACCTATCCCACCTCAAACGAGAACGTGAAGCATCCGCCATCCTTACCGCCCGCGTGAATTAATTGTGACGCGTCCTTCAACAATTCCCTAGTCTCCGTTGGCGATAACAACACTGAGGCACCGAATTCGATGCGAACCAATTCACTTAAGTGCAACGCACCAAACGCAGCTGCTAGTGATCTTGTAGCCAACGGTTCGATGAGATCACCGCCATGCTCGTGCGTGTTTCTTTTGCCATAGTCCTGCAGGGGTTTCCCAAAACTCGGCGTCTCAGCGATTTCATGAAGCCTAGCATGCGCCGGGTTATTTGGCTTTCCTCTTTAAGTTTAATTGGAAATTTCCACGTTTGCTGTGATGATGCTGGCGTGAAGCGATGACGAATAAGTGATGAACGGATAATGCATCTATATTAGACTGTGCTAATATAGATGCATTATCCGCAAACGTCGAAGATAGTCTTGTATTTATAGCGGCGCCGATACCACTCTGGTGTTGGTGCGCATTCGATGGGGCAGTGGTTTGTTCAACCGTAATTCTGCCTCGGAGCAAGCCTGTCCTCGTAGCCGACTTGCCGCGGGAACGGTTCGATCTGTCCTTCGGTCTTGTCGAGATACTGCATCAACGCAGTCACGAGATGGTAGAATATGCTGGCTGGAACTTCGGTTGCCAGTGACCGTCCACGCTCGTCAATCCTGTCCACCCAGAGCCCGAGTGGCGCGGGATCGACATGCCATCTGAAGAGGCGCGCGACGCGCGCTTCGATCTCGGGTTTGAGATCGGGCCCGCCAATGTCGTCCAGGGCAATTGCCGCCTTGATGGCCTCGCATTGCGGCCAACTGCGTGAAAGCCTGTCGAAGGGCATTCCCTGTCGCGATACAGCTGCGTAAGCCAGACCTGTGGCCCGGTTCAATCCGCTGGCGATTGCCGACGAATAGAGTTTTCTCGCATATGCAGCCAGATCTTTCTGCCCGCTGGCCCTGGCAAAATCCACGAGAAGCGAAGCCCATTCGAAATGATGCCCCGGCTCGGTCCATTGCCCCTTTTCTCCGGGCATCGGAAGCCAATCGGCGTCGAAATATTCCCCAAGCGTCCAACTCTCCTGGTCAAAGAAATGGCACCGGAAGAGATCGATTATGCGAGCCGCCCGACGAAGGTAAGCGCGGTCGCCGGTAACGTCATACCAGGCCAGGAAGGATTCAAGCATGTGCATGTGCGGATTCGAGGAGCGCACTCCGTTCCAGCCAGGGGTTTCCACAAAACCATTCAGACAGCCGTCCTCCAGGTACGAGTCGATGAAGCCGAATGTCTCCTGTGCGAGCTGCAGTGCTGCCGGGTGACCGCATCGATGGGCATGCGCAAACGCCAGAAGCACACAGGAATGGTCGTATGTGTCCTCCGTCGGATCAGCCACACTGCCATTTGCATTCAGCGTTCGCACCCAGCTGCCGCGGTCGGTACGGCCGTGTCGTGCGATGAAGTCGATGCCGTGGTCGATGAGCCTGTCAGCCGGCCCGGTCCAGCCGCGTTCCTTCGCCACCGCGAAAGCATAAATCTGGCGAGCCATCGTTCGCATCCGCTTAGGCTTACCCAACGGTCTTGCATCGAAACCGAGAGCCTCGTGGAAGCCACCATGCACATCGTCGATGCCCGTAGTGGACCAAAGCGGCAGAGTTTCCTCGAAAAGCCAGTGCTTCACGCGCTTGCGCCACGATCCGCTGATGATGATCCTGTCTTCCGATGCCGTGATTTTCGTCTCGAGGCGACCGCTTTTCTCAAGCTGTTCAACAACCTTTTTCACGTTCTGGCTGTGGCTGACGGGAGCGACGAATATTGCATCCGGCGTCGCCACCACCGCGACGCCGTTCATTCCGACGACGGTCAGCAGCCTGCCCTGGCTTCTCAGGTAGGAGCCGTCGCAATTCATCGCGACCACATCACCCTTCACCACATTGCCGTTGCTGTCGGTCGGGCTGGCTTCGAGCAGCGACTGCCACGATCCAAGGTCGTTCCAACGGAAGGAGGCCGTCACCATTGCTATGCCGCGCGCCTGCTCCATCACGGCATAGTCAATCGACGTGGAGGGGATCTCCGAGTAGAGGCCCTGGGGCAGGTAGAGACCCGAGACATCGGCCCTGGCGGTGTTAAAGGCTCGTTCTGCCGTGTCCCAGATCTGCGGCTGAAATTCGAGCAAGGCCGTGCGCATGGTGTCGGCGCGAAACAGGAAGATGCCCGCATTCCAATAGAATCTTCCTGACGACAAATAGGTTTGGGCGGTCTCGATGTTCGGCTTTTCGACGAAGCGTGAAACCGCGGCCGCACCGTCGCCATTGGCAGCGACCTCAATGTACCCATATCCGGTTTCCGGATGAGTGGGCGGGATGCCGAACACGACTATGCTTCCGGAGTCGGCCGCGGGCATGCCCGCCTCAACAGTCTCCCAAAACTGTGTGTTCGTCGAAATCTCATGGTCGGAGGGAACGACAAGTACAAGCGCGTCGCTGCCGTGTTCGGCGATGGTCTGCAGCGTGGCGATGGCGACTGCCGCGGCCGTATTTCGACCCAGCGGCTCGAAGATCGGCTTTCCTCCATTCAAACCAAGCGGACTGATATCCGAGATGACGCGTTCAGCGTGTCTCGCGGATGCAATCAGATAGATCGGCGTTTCGGCGTGCGGCCACGCCTTGAGGCGCCGGACCGTTTTCGCGAGCATCGAGCCGTCCCCGGAGAGATCGTGGAATTGCTTGGGGTTGTCTTCCCGCGAGAGTGGCCACAGCCGTGACCCGACGCCACCGCTCATGACAAAACTGATGATCCGGCGTGCCATGCTTCAGCTCCCTCAGAATGTCTGGTTGTAGGCTCCAACCTCAGGATTACGGCGCAGGACGGAGTCGAGTGCCTCGAACATCTGTCGCCGCCGCTCCGAGGAGACAGGGCTTTCGACGACGACGACAATTTCGGGCTTGTTCGATGACGCTCTGACCAATCCCCAGGTGCCGTCCTGAGCCACGACACGCACCCCATTGACTGTGACCAGGTCAGCCAGCGGCTGCCCCGCAAACTCGATCCCGTCCCCTTTCATTTTCATGAAGTCATCGACAACCTTGTCGACCACGCCGTACTTGGCCTCGTCGGGACAGTGGGGCGACATCGTCGGGGTGCCGAAGGTCAAGGGCAGGGCACGGTACAGCTCGGCCATCGTCTTTCCGGGATTCCGGTCGAGCATCTCGCAGATGGCGATCGCCGTGACGAGGCCGTCGTCATAACCACGTCCGATCGGTGGGTTGAAGAAGAAGTGCCCCGACTTCTCGAAGCCAGCGATTGCGTCGAGTTCGGCAACGCGGCGCTTGATGTAGGAGTGCCCTGTCTTCCAGTAGTCGGTGTTTGCACCATTTTGCGCCAGAATGGGATCGGTCATGAACAGGCCAGTCGATTTCACGTCCACGACGAAAGTGCATGCTGCATGCCGGCTGGAGATGTCTCGCGCCAACATGACACCGACCTTGTCTGCGAAGATCTCGTTGCCTTCGTTGTCGACCACGCCACAGCGGTCACCGTCACCGTCGAAGCCCAGTCCCAGATCCGCACCGGTCTGCAGAACCTTGTCGCGGATCGCGTGCAGCATCTGCATGTCTTCAGGATTCGGATTGTAGTGCGGAAACGAGTGATCGAGCTCCACGTCGAGAGGGATCACGACACAGCCGATGCTCTCCAGCACCTGCGGCGCAAAGGCACCCGCCGTGCCGTTGCCGCAGGCAACAACGACGCGCGGCTTTCGGCGAATGCGCTTTCCGGCAATCAAATCTTCGACGTACTTCTCGCGAAGGTCGGCTACGAATTCATAGCTCCCGCCACCGACAAGATCGAAGTCGCCGTTCAGCACAAGCGTTTTCAGAGCGCTCATCTGATCGGGCCCGAATGTCAGCGGTCTTTGGGCACCCATTTTCACTCCGGTCCAACCGTTCTCATTGTGGGAGGCCGTGACCATGGCAACAGACGGAGCGTTGAGTGCAAATTGGGCGAAATAGGCGGTTGGGGAAAGCGCCAGGCCAATGTCCTTCACATGTGCGCCCACTGCCATGAGCCCTGACACCAAAGCCATCTTGATGGACATGGAATAGCTGCGAAAGTCGTGACCGGTGACGATTTCAGGACCCACGCCCTCCCGGCGGATCAGCGTGCCAAGCCCCATGCCCAATGCCTGGGCGCCCATCAGGTTGAGTTCAGGTTCTTTTTCCGAGTCCGGGTGGCCGAACCACCAGCGCGCATCATATTCACGGAAGCCGGTGGTTTTGATGAGTGCATTGTTTTCGAATGCGAAAGTATTCGGCTTGGCCTGGTCGACTATCTTTAGGGGCACAGCTACCGCTCCGATATTGCGGCAGTATTTCTAACATGCCGGCAGCCTCAGACCCCTTCATGAATTCGGGTAGCCTTACTCCTCGGTTCGGCCGTCTTCATCCAATAGGTGATGCCGGTCGGTGATCGAAAGGATGTTTTGCCAAGGTATGGCAATCGGCGATGGCGGAGGAACATCTGCGTCCAGCGCCACTTCGATGTGTCATGCAGCAGGGTAGACCGTGCGGTAATTTCCCCTCGATCCGGCGCAGGGAGAAAAGCAGCACCTGTCGGCGATGTCGGATATCCTGGCGGCAGTCCGCCGCGCCTTCTTCGCTCCCATAGGGGGTAGGCTTACGTCAATTGGAGGCGTTTACCTTCCCCTGTGCCGGAATAGTGTTTCTCGCAGATGCTTGGGATCGCGGGGCCTTGGGCGCACATCAGAACATCAATTGGATGTCATGGAACTCCTGTGTCCGGCCTGCGTGCACGCCTGTGCCAGACCTGAGTGTACGAGGGCGGGCCCTTCGTACCTGCCGGAGACGTTAGATGAATCGCTCGTTCGCCAGCCAGTGGCCTTTGGTAACCAATCAGCAGATCGGTGCCGAGCAGGATTTCATCAGCCTCTCGGACATAACCGGATTTCTGAAACATTATGTCGGAACAATTGCGGCCTGTCTTGCCGCGGCGCTTTTGGTGGCATGGTTTTACAATTCGACCACAGACCCGGTTTTTACGGCCAAGGCGCAGATACTCATTGAGCCGAGGCTGCCACAACATTTGCAGGAAGGCGCGGAAGTAAATCTATCGTTGGATACCGCGCAAGTGGAAAGCCAGATCGCTGTAATGCAGTCTGAAAAGATTGCTTCCATGGTCATCGACCGATTGAAATTGATTCAAAACACGAATTTCAACCGTCCCCAGGCGCCGATATTGGTCGAGAGGTTCAGGAAAATAAAGGACAACCTGGATGAGGCGCTAGGGTACCAGAAAAGCAACTGGGCCGTAGAGGCGATGGCCAAACTGACCGATTACCAGAAGTCCCGCCTCAGCATGCTGATTTTTCGCAACGGCCTGGATGTGCGAAGGGTAGGTGTTTCCTACGCAATCGACATATCTTTCACCACGGCCGATCCCGACGCCGCAGCAAAGATTGCGAATGCCACCGCCGACGCCTTCGTGCACGAACAGGTCGAAACCAAGGCCGATGCAGCGAGGGAAGGCGGAGCATGGTTGGAAAAACGCCTGCAACAACTGCGCACCCAGATGAACGAGGCGATGGCGAAGGCTCAGGGCTTCCGCTCCAGGCACGACTACAGCGTGGGTCGGGATGCCGACGGGAGCGTCAGTCTGGAACCTACGCTCGAAGAGCTTGAGGTGACCGCGGATACCTATCGGAAAATGTATGAGAGCTTTCTGCAGGCCTATACAAATTCAGTAAGCCAGCAATCCTATCCAGTTGCCGATGCCAGGGTGATTACCGCTGCAACGGCGCCGCTTTCTCCGAGCGCTCCGAAGCCGAAGCTGGTGTTGGCTTTCGCGACTATCGCAGGCCTCATTCTCGGCATTGGCATTTCTTTCGCGCGGCATTCGCTCGATTGGAGCATTCGGTCGCCACGTCATATCCGCGACAATCTGGGAATGGTGTGTGTGGGAGAACTGCCGCCACCCAGCAACCGGAGTGGATTCGGATACGTCGATGAAGCGGCAAGACATCCTTGGTCTCGATACAGCCAGAGCCTGAGGAAGGCGCGAACCGAAATCAGCCTTGCTGAAACGAACCACCCGGTGCGGGTCCTTGGACTGACCGCTGCTTCAAACAACAGCCTGAAGAGTATCGTCGCGACCAATCTTGCCACGCTTTACTCCATGTCAGGCCTCAAGACGCTGGTCATAGATGCCGATCTTCGGAAACCGACGATCACCACAAGGCTGCCCGACCATTCGGGTATGCCGGGTAGGGAGTGCGAGGACCTCCTTCGGCTCAATATCATTCGCACTCCTTGGCGGTTCGACGTGCTTTCGAGCTCCGTGGTGGACGCGAGAAAACTGCTCGTGCCAAGCAATATGCAGGCACTTCTCTCCGAACTGAATGCCGAAGGTGCGGCTGCCTACGACAAAATCATCATCGACCTGCCGACCCTTGAATCAGGGGCCGACGACCTGGCCGTTGGATCCGTCCTCGACGGCGTCGTCATCCTTGCGGAGTGGGGAAAGACGCACATCGACACCCTGCAGGAACTTGTCAGGACACTGCAAGCCTCCAGGACGCCGATACTTGGCGTGCTTCTAGCAAAGGCACGGGTAGTACCGTCCAGGCACCGGTGGGCGCAGCTAGGCGCGGCGTTTCCGCAAATCGCCAATGCATACAGGGCAATCATGCGTCGGGATTAGGGGGTACCCTCGGGAGTATCGCGCTACCTCCTTTGCATTCCTTGCCGCCGCGTTCCGTCCTTGGAAAACTGTCAGAGTGAAAAATCTGGAAACGGCGACCGTCACATGACAAACGCCTTTGAAAAGCATTCGCACCGGGGGGAGGCGATCTGGGGCCAGCCAGTTGTGTCGGCTGCGATAGAGAGCAGGGTGGTCCTGCATATCGTCGCCCCGGGCGGCTATGCCAATACCGGAACAATTTTGCATGGCCCATCCAGTGTCATCGACACGGAGATTACAAACCCTCCCGTTGGAGGCCTCCTCAAACGGATTATGGATATTGTCATAGCCTGCCCAGCGCTCATCCTGGCTGCGCCTGTCATGATCCTCGTGGGCTTGATCATCAAGATTACGGCCGGAGGCCCGGCAATATTCTCGCATAGTCGAGTTGGTTTCGGCGGAAAGCCGTTCGATTGCTACAAGTTTCGCTCGATGGTCGCGAATTCGGACGAAGTTCTGAAATCACACCTCGATGCAAACCCCGAGGCACTCAAGGAGTGGGGAGAGTGCCACAAGATCAGGAACGATCCCCGCGTTACGTTCTTTGGACGAATGCTGCGCAAGTCCAGCTTGGATGAGCTCCCCCAGCTCATCAACATACTGCGCGGTGACATGAGCTGCGTCGGTCCAAGACCGATCGTCGCGGACGAACTCAGCCGCTATGGCGAGCACCAGGCAGAGTACCTTGGAACGAGGCCGGGACTCACTGGCCTTTGGCAGGTGAGCGGAAGAAGCAGCCTAGACTACGAAAAACGCGTCGCTCTGGACAGCCAGTATGTGCGGAACTGGTCGATCTGGCTCGATTTCGCTATCTTGCTCAGGACCATCGTTGCGGTCATGAGGGTCGACAGGGCTTCCTGAAGCCGTATCACTCTTCGTTTCGCTTGCGGTAAAGCGACAGAGACAGGCCCACGAGGTAGCCGCAGGCCGAAAAAAACATCAGGATCAGGGATTTGCCCACGGTCACATGGCCCGGTAATCCCAGGCTGTTCCAGGCTAGGATACCAACGAGAAGCACCGCGGTCGCCGCCAGCAACGCTGCGGCCTTGAACCGTAAGCCGATGAGTATGCCTGCCACCGACACGGCCAGTATGCTCGTTAACACCGATGTCTCCAGTGACGCCCGCAGAACCAAGCGGCCTGCTGCAGCAGAGAGCCCGTCAAACTTCGCGTGCGCCAACTGTTATGCGGCCTCGGAGGGCATGGCAAGCGCTGGAAACACTGCTTGGAATGCCGTTCGAAAATCGATACCAGATTTGTCGAGCCGATGTTTTCCAGCCATGGTTGACGGCATCACCATGCGTGACTGCGTCAATCGGGCACCGCAACGATTTGGGGGATCAGGTCAGTTCGTATTCCGAACAGCGCCCGTCTCCGCCCGAATGTTCGCATTTGCCGGGGGTAAACCCTCCAGGCCCGCCTGCGGCAGTGGAATTTCGACCTTCACGGTATCGCCCGGCTCGACAAGTGTTGTTTCCTCGGCGGCGAGCTCTTCCATGCCGCTGTCTTTCGGCCTTACGATCTTGAAGATCGGCTCGGCCCTTTGAGCGCTTTCCCTGAGAGCCAGCAGAGCGGGGGCCGAAACCTGCGTTTCCTGCAGCAGCTGCGCTGCGGTATCGGATTTGCTGGTGACTTCGTTGAGCTGCCGCTGCGTCTCACGCAAGCTCTCGGCGATCTCGCTGGAGCGCTGGTTGCCGAGGTTGAGGATTTCAATGTCGGTCTTGCTCATTTCCTGCCTGACCCGCAGCATGGACGTCTCGGCCGCCAGTCTGTCGCTCTGCATCCGGGCGACGGCACCCTCCAGAGCAAATTCGCGTGGCGCAACGGCGAGGCCTTTCTGCACGAGGCTCGAGACGCCCGTGAGTTCCTTTTGGATGAGTTCGATCTGTTTGTTATGGAAAGTCAGCTGCTGCTCGAGCGAGGCCAGTTCTTTTTCCAGGAAATCCTTGAGTTCTCGCAGCGAACGAAGCTGAGTTGCGAGCGCATCCTTTCGGATAGCGAATATCTTGCGCTCCTGTTCCATTGCCAGTGCAACGGTTTCGTTCGATATCCGGCCCGTCAGCTCGGGAGGAAAGGTGATGTCGTCACTGCCGGCGAGCTCCGACTGCAACCGTGCTTTGCGGGCAATCAGGCTAACGCTGTTCAGAGCAAGAAGTCCTACATCGCCTTGGCCCGAGATGACCTCTCGTTCAAGCCGAGACATATTGTCTTCACGTATCGGCAATCCGCCGGCGATACCCAGAGCCTGCAGCACCGTAAGGCCGGGTCTATAAGGAAATTCGCCAGGTTGCCTGACGTTGCCGACAATATAGAACGGCCTGTACTGGGCAATCTCGACAGCCACATCTGGCTCGCGGCCGAGCCCCATCTGCTGCATCAGTCGGCGCCCTATGGCGCGGGCGAGGTCCCCGGGCGCGGTGCCCTGAGCACGAATCTGCCCAACAAACGGCAGGAAGAGCGTGCCGTCGGCTGCAATCACGAAACTGTCGTTGAGAGCAGTCCATTCAAAGATCACGTCTCGTGACGCGCGCCACTCGTAAACCTTGAGCCTGACTTTGTCCTGCGGTCCAAGGAGATATTCTGTGGCGGAGGCCGGCAGCGGCCAAACAGCCGTCGCCGCCAACGAGACGCCTACAATTGCTGAAAGCCAGTTCCGCATTGTCTCGAAATCTCACATTCTTAGGATGTATTCGGGTTCGATCCGACCCATGGCGACATGCAGGATCGCGAGCGCGTTGCCGCTGAGCCGGCCTCTCCTGTCGACATATGGCTCCGACCAAAAGCTCTTCAGGAGGTTGGCTGTGATGTTCCTGAACATCAGAGGAAGCGCGAATGAGGCTGGAACAGTGCCTTTCCTTATCAAGTAAATCGCATTGGCGACCTGCGAATAGCCGAACCGCTTTCCACTGACGCGCCCCGCTTTGATGCCAAGATGAACGCCTGTGATCGACGTCACGCATACAACGCGACCTCTGGATCTCAGTTGACTTGTGAAGTCGATGTCTTCCTGCCAGCCGTAGAGGACGAGGCGCTCGTCGAAGCGCAAATCGCCAACCAGCGAAGCGCGCACCGACATGTTGCATCCATAGGCTCCGACATGGTCGACTACCGGCGGCCCACTCGGTTTTCGTCCGTCGGCATCTCTCAACGCAGCTTCCGCATCGTCCCAGGTGAGACCGGCATTGTTGGCGCCATCCCTGACGACCCTGCCCATCACAACCGCCCATCCGTCGTTTCCAGCAAAAGCCTGCTCGATCTGCTCCAGGTATTGCGCGGATGGAACGAAATCGTCGTCGAAGAATGTGATGATGTCGAAACGATCCAGCGACGGTCCGAGAGCCGTGTTGCGCTGGGCAGCCGATCCTATGGGACCGAGAACACGCGACAGCGGGAACGGGCAGTTATCCGGGAGTTCGACATGTGTGGCGTCGGGTGCCGACAGTATGACCTCGTCAGGAAGTCTCGTCTGCCCACCCAGATATTCCAGCAGGCGAGCAACCTGCCCGCTGCGGCCGAGGGTTGGGATAATCACCGCAAGTTTCATTGCTCATCCAAGCGTGGCTCCTTCCAGCCTATGACGACGAGCGTGTTCAAACAGCCTGCATAAAAGTGGGTCTGACGGGCTCCACCTACCTCCGATCGCATTCTGTCGACGTATCTCCTGCGTGCGGCCCACAACCATTAGCAGTAGGCAGGCGTTCGAGGGGCGCAATCTCTGACCGATCGGACAACTTGCGGTGGGCGTGGGACGAAACGGAGACTGGAGCCTCGCGGAAGAAGGGGAGAATCATGCTCCATGAACGCTCTTCCGACCTGGCGACGGCCGCCAAGGTCGAAATGCCCATTGAGGAGTTTCCGGCTACTCCGGCAAAAGGTGTCGACAGACATGGCCGGATAGCGGTTGTTCACGACTGGTGTCCAAATTTCCGGGGTGGCGAGCGTGTTTTGGCGCAAATCTGCAAGCTGTTTCCCAATGCCGAGGTGTTCACGCTTTTCGATTTCCTCCCGGCCGAGGTGAAGGAGCAGTATTTCCGCGACGTGGAATTCCACACCTCTGCCGCCAATCGGATTCCAATGATCGAGAAATTCTACCGGTCCCTCTTTTTCCTTTGCCCCTTCCTCATCGAGCAGTTCGACGTAACAGGCTATGACGCGGTTATCTCTTCCTCGGCCGCATTTTCTCGAGGGGTGATCACAAGACCCGATCAGCCACATCTGTGCTATGTGCACAGCCCCGTGCGTTATGCCTGGGACGAGCAGTTCTCTTATCTTCAGCAGGGCAGACTGGGTTTCGGGCCGAAGGGAATGCTCTACCGCTATATGCTGCATCGTCTGAGGACGTGGGACACGAGAACCGCTCACGGGCCGGACCTGATGCTGGCGAATTCAAACTACGTGCGTTCCCGGATCCAGCATATCTATGGGCGTGACGCGCGTGTTGTCTTTCCGCCCGTCTGCCTGAACGAACTACCCTGCGTCGAGGACAAGGGTGATTATTACGTCTCTGCGTCTTTCCTCGCCCCCTACAAGCGCACCGACCTGGTGATCAAGGCCTTCAATGAGATGCCGTCGCGACGGCTGGTCATAGTCGGAGAAGGGCAGCAGTCAGCCACTCTCAGGTCACTGGCCGGTCCGAATATCTCTTTTTCAGGTTTCCTGCCCCGCAAGGAATACGTGGATACGCTTGCTCGGGCGAAGGCGATGGTCTTTGCGGGTTGCGAGGACTTCGGCATAGCGCTCGCTGAGGCGCAGGCCTGTGGTACGCCGCTGATCGCCTTCGGTCGAGGCGGCGCGGTCGATATTGTCCGGCGCCTGGGGACAGATCACGAGCCGACGGGCGTGCTGTTCAAGACCCAAACCATTGAGGATGTGAAGGAAGCCATCCTGCGGTTCGAGGAAAATAGTCACCTCATCACGCCGCAAGCGTGCGCCAGGAATGCACAGCGCTTCTCGGAAGAGAATTTCGATCGGGCTGTGCTGGAGTCGATCGGAGCCGTCCAGGCACTTCACGGTATCACATGAACTCACCTAACCGCTCGCCCCCGGTTTCGGTATCGATGCCGTCAGCTGCAGCCATCGCCTCCAGGTAGCGCAAAGCGCTTACCCTCCAGCTGAAGGCCAAGGCTCTGGCCTTTCCCTTGGCCGTCAGCTGCAGGCGTAGGGTCCTGAATTGCGAAGGCTCATGAAACGGTCGAACCATGCATGCGGGCTGTCGGCTGCAGCATACAGTGCCGCATTTCCGCAGACCTCCGGTAGGCTGGCGCGATCCGACACCACAACCGGGCAGCCGAGGGCCATCGCCTCGACAACCGGCAAACCAAAGCCTTCGGTCAGCGAAGGAAACGCCAGGCAAAGCGAGTCGTGCAGCAACGCGGCCAATTCGCTGTCGCGAATGCGTCCGAGCCAATGAATGTTTCGTGCGTCAGCCCTGGCTGATCCTGTGTTGAAAACACGCGGATCCGACATTCCGACAACCGCGATCTTCAGCCCTGCCTTTCCAAGGCGGTCGGCCAGCCCAAGAATGAGGCCTGCGTTCTTGTGGGGCGCGGCGCTGCCGATCATGACGACGGTATCGCGTGAGGCGACCAACCTTGTCGCTACCGAGTGTTCAGGTTTCCACATCAAGGCGTGTTCATGACCGTTCGGGGCAACGAAGGCCCGACACGGAGGGACAATGTTGCGCCGAACCAGCTCGTTCAGCGAAAAATTGGAAACTGTCGAAATATTGCATGCGGTTTTGCCAAGGCATGGGAGCAGCGCCTTGTAGGAGGCCCTGAAGCCGAGTGAATAGCTGTGAGGGGCATTCCAGACGTTTGCATCGTGAATGCAGACAATGTGCTTGCGCGACAGGAGTGGCCCCGTATTGCACAGGCTGAGCAGCCCACCGCCTTGCAACGAGGCGGCCAGCTTGGTCTGTTCCCAGAGATGTCCACCCGTGCTGCCGATCTTGCAACATTCGATGGAATCGAGCGGGAAATCCAAGCTATCCGGCGGGCAGTGAAGCCTGAGCTCAAGCCCACGGGTGAGGAGGGCCCGCTCGGCGATCAAAGTGTCCAGCGAGCGGACGATTTCTCTTGCATACCGCTGAACGCCGGTTGTCGGTTGGGAAAGAAAACGCCCGTTGATCGTCCAGTGCCGTGCCATGTCAGCCTCGCGATGTCGTTAGTTTGAAGCCGCAATCGCGAGCGGTCACTACGGCCATTGGGTCATCTGGTTGCGTCAAGGATCATCCAGCCAGGCGAGAACAGAGGGGGGAGTACCTCAAACGTTCGAGGGTCGCTGCGTTTCGCTGAGTGTTAGTCTTGCCGCCGGTCCTCCAAGGTGGAGCAGGGCGATGGCCAGATCTGAACTTTATTCGGCGCCGGTTGGACAAGATGGGCATTTGAACGGAAACGGCGTAGCCGCAGCAGCGGCACGGTCGCTTCCGGGTGTCTCGCGACATCTGCCGGGCCATCCCGATCGAACATCAATGGATATCGAGCCGCCCAGACGGCGCTGGACGATCAACGGAGACTTCACCCTCCTTCCGCGTAATGGGATAGCGCGTTACGCATGTGAGGTGACGATGGCACTCGATGCCCTCATCTCGGAGGGGCATCCTCTCAGCCATGACCTGGAAATTGATGTCGTGGTGCCACGTCCGCTGGCTGAGCCTCTCCCGCTGAAGGCGATACCGGTGCGGGTCGTTCCCGAGTTCAGCAGGCCACGAATACCTCAGTTCTGGGTTCAGGCACAGCTGCCCTGGCATGTGCCTGGAGGCCTGCTGAGCTTTTGCAATCTCGCACCGGTCGTGTTCAGACGTCAGATTGCATGCATCCATGACATGCATACAAGACTGATGCCCTCGAGCTACGCGCGGGGATTCCGTTGGGCGCATCGCATCGTCCTGCCGCTGCTTGGCAGGCGGGCCGCAAGGATCACGACGGTTTCGCAGCTCTCACGCAGGCATCTGGTCGAGTTCGGGATCGCACGCGAGGAAAACATCTTCGTTACCTACAACGGCAGCGATCATGCGAAGCGGTGGGACTCAACAAAGTCTTCCTTGGCTGTCAATCGGGGCAGACCCTATGTCGTTTGCCTGGGCCGAGGGGGGCAGGAATATAAGAACATGGGGCTTGTCGCCCGCCTTGCCCCGCTACTGGATGAAATGGGTCTCGACCTCTGGATGCCGGGCGATGTCGACGAGACCGCCATCCTGCGGCACGTCCCGGAAATGCCGGAGAACATCATCCTTCTTGGGCGCGTAACCGATGACGACTTCAAAAAGGCGCTCGAAAGCGCCCTTTGCTTCCTGCTTCCATCACGGATCGAAGGTTTCGGATTGCCAGCAGTTGAGGCGATGGCCTCGGGTTGCCCGGTGATAGTCTCGACTTCGCCCTGTCTGCCTGAAATCTGCGGAGATTCTGCCCTCTATGCGGGTCCTGACGACGTCTGTTCATGGCTCGAAAACGTTCGCCGGCTGGCAACCGATCCTGATCTGCGCAAACGAATGATTGACAAGGGGCATGCGAGGGCGAGCAGTTATTCCTGGCGCTGGATAGCATGGAGCTATCTCGAGCTTATGATCCAGGTCGATGCGGATTTCGGGGAATTCCACGAATAATCGCCTGCGCGGTTCAGTTGCCCTGTGACAGGGCCCTCATCAATTCGCTTGGTCTTGGGCAGTCCGGCTCATCGGGTACCAAATCAAGGCAATCGCGATCAAAAGGTCATGCCGTCTGATGGCCAAGTCTCCGCCTTCAAAAGAGGTAGGCCAAGATTTCATATGCCCATATAGGCAAATTGCTTCCGGCTCCCGCAGTTCCGACTATTCCAAATCTCGAGTGTCGTGCAGGGAGGCATGATCGCCATGTCGTTTCGTTTTGCAGTTGCCGCTGCTGCGTTGCTGACAACAGCCGCGCCCGCGTTCGCCGATTTGCTCTGGGGAGTGAATGGCCATCCGGTGATTTCCTACCCGGACGTTCCAATCGAGAAACAACTCGACTTCGTCAAAAACCTCGGCCTCAAATCATATCGGGTCAATGTTACCTCCGCAGATGAGGCGGATAAGCTTGCCAGCGTTGTGACGGCCGGGAAAGAAAGAGGCATCGATATCCTGCCCGTGATCACCCCCGGATTGGATCTGGAGCAGAACAGTCCGGATCAACTCTATGGCGAAGCGCGGAAATTGGCGTCCGTCCTTGGCTCCAGGTTCAAGAGCGATATCCGCGTTTGGGAGCTCGGCAACGAGATGGAGATCTACGCCCTGATAAAGCCCTGCGAGAAACGCGATGACGGATCGCAATATCCTTGTACGTGGGGGCCTGCGGCTGGGCGGGGAGTGCTCGACTACTATGGTCCGCGCTGGGTGAAGGTGAGCGCCGTCCTCAAAGGTCTGTCCGACGGAATGACGGCGATCGACCCGACCATAAGAAAGGCGATGGGAACGGCTGGATGGGGGCATACCGGCGCCTTTGCCCGTATGAAGCAGGACGGGATCGCCTGGGATATCTCGGTCTGGCATATGTATGGGGAAGATCCGGAATGGGCTTTCCGCGAGATTTCCTCATACGGCAAGCCCATCTGGGTCACCGAATTCAACAATCCCAACGGAAGTCAGCGCAGCGAGCGGCAGCAGGCTGAGGGCATCAAGCAAACAATGACGCGGCTTGCCGAACTCCAGGACAAATACAAAGTCGAAGCAGCTCACATCTATGAGTTGCTGGATGAGACCTATTGGGCCCCGAGCTTCGAAGCCAACATGGGGCTGGTCAGACTTGCCGCCAACAACCGCGGTAAATGGACCACCGGCGAACCGAAACCTGCCTACATGGCTGTTCGAGACATCACGCGGGGCCCGCAACCGCTGCCCAAGCCGCAGCGCTACTGCGATGCCGATGCCAGGTCTGCCGATGGCTCCAACCATGACCGCCAGGCGAGTTTTGCCTATTGCCTCGTCCTCGGCCAAGACGGCGATGCCGCCAGCTTGAACCGTTGGTCTCAAGCGCTCGAGAATGGCGATGCCGGGGTTGTCGACGTGGTCATGGACATGATCCGCTCCAAGGAATTCGAGACCAAATACGCCACCATCGGCCTCACGGACCGCGCCTATGTGAGCTTTCTTTACCTGTTGCTGCTGGATCGCCCGGCGGACAATTATGGGCTGGAGACCTATTCCCGCCAGTTGCGGAAAGGATCGATGACGCGAGACGCGGTGGCCCTGGGCATCATCAATTCAAGCGAATTCAGGTCTCGGCATGCTGCCATGCGGGAGACTACAGATATGCCGGCGCCCGGTTAAGTCAGAGGCGGTTGGCAGATCTGGCCATTTAGCGGCTCGTTCGGACGATGGCTGCGTATCACCCAGCTTGCTCAAGCAAAGACCGGGGATTTCTGACATCGCCGGCAAGGTGGAATAGCTATCCAAAGCCTTAGGTGGCTATTTCTATAGCGGTATGTCGGGTCAACGGCCTTAACCGTTCGAGCTTGCCAGATGTCGCCCTCGCCTCACTCGATTCCCTTTAAAGACTAAAGCGCCCGACACATAGGCAAATCGACCTCACAGGCGTCCCACCTTAGCCTCCCAATACATTTCACGGAGGACCCGGGGCATCACACACAAGGCCCTGCGGCTCGTTTTCCAAGCAGATGGAATGGAGCAGACAATGAACATCCAGGCGGTTGATGTTGTTCGCGATCACACCGCGAGAAGCCAGAAAACCGGCTGCAGGCTTTGCGGTTCGCGCCTGCAGCACACACTGGTCGATCTTGGCATGTCACCGCCTTGCGAGAGTTTCCTGCGGGCCGACCAACTCGATCAGATGGAACTCTACTATCCGCTGAACGTCCTTGTCTGCGACACCTGCTATCTGGTGCAGATGAGGGAGTACATAAGCCCTGAAACCCTCTTCAGCGAGTATGCGTGTTTTTCTTCCTTCTCGACCAGCAGCGTCGCCCATGCGAAGGTCTATTGTGAAGCGGTCACGAAACGCCTTGGCCTCGGCGCCGACAGCCTGGCGGTGGAACTCGCCAGCAACGATGGCTACCTGCTCCAGCACTTCCTGCCACTCGGCGTCCCGGTTCTTGGCATCGAACCAGCCGCCAACGTTGCGCACGCCGCGGTGGGCAAAGGCGTGCCGACCAGGGTCGATTTTTTCGGCGTTCGCCTGGCTCACCAGATGGTCGCCGAAGGCCTTCGTGCTGACCTCATCATAGGTAACAACGTTCTGGCTCGAGTGTCGGATCTCAACGACTTTGTCGCTGGAATGAGGATCCTTCTGACACCGCAAGGCGTGGTCACTCTCGAGTTCCCGCACATCGAGCGTTTGATGGCCGAAAACCAGTTTGACACCATCTACCACGAGCATCTTTCCTACTTTTCGTTGCTGACCGTCGATCTGCTGGCGAAACGTCACAGAATGCGCCTGATCGACGTCGAGGAGCTGTCCACGCGCGGGGGATCGCTTCGCGTCTACCTCGCCAACAAGGAAAGCACCTGGACCGCAAGCGACAGTGTTGGCCAACTCCTTGATCGAGAGAAACGGCATGGAATGACCGAAATGGCGACCTACGCCTCCTTCGGTGAAAAAGCGCGGCGCGCCAAGCGAGATCTCCTTGCGTTTCTGGTTTCGGCCAAGAACGAGGGCAAGAAGATTTGTGGCTATGGTGCGCCCGGCAAGGGCAACACGATGCTCAACTACTGCGGGGTCGGTCCCGATTTCCTTGATTTCACGGTCGACCGAAATCCCTACAAACATGGGTGTTTTACGCCGGGCATGCACATCCCGATCAAACCGGTCGATGCGATCGATCATACGAAGCCGGATTACATCTTGATCCTTTCCTGGAACCTGAAGGACGAGATCATCAAGCAGATGCATCACGTCGCCGGCTGGGGCGCGAAATTCGTCGTGTCGACTCCTTTCCTGACGGTGATCGATCCATCGGAGTTTCCTGGGTGAAAGGCGTGCTTCTCGCCGCCGCGATACCCGCATCCGGGACTGTTTCGACAGCATACCGAAACCGGTCGGCTGTCAGGGAGTACGTCAGGAATGAGGAGGGTGCTGGCTGGCTACCCTGAGGGCCTGGCCAATGTCGACCTCGACGAGGTGACCGCGAATTCATGCGCCATCTATGTCCTGGCGCGGCAGTCAAATGGCAGAGAGAAATCAAAAAGGTCCGTCGAGGCAAGCCCTCGGCGGACCACTGTGAAACATCATCACTCCTGCGCCGGCGCGCCTTCACCGAAAAGGTCGTTCACCTTATAGGCAACTTCTGTCCTGTTGGTGGCCTTCAGTTTCTTCATGATGTTTCGAATATGAACCTTCACAGTGCTTTCGCGCAGGTTCAGTTCGTGAGCGATGATCTTGTTCGCCTTGCCACGCCGAAGTGCCTGAGCCACTTCAGCTTGGCGGTGCGTGAACATCGTCGTCAGCGAACGCGTGTCGCGGCTGCCCGAGGCAAGCAGATGCCGCATCGGCAGCACACTGCAGGCTGGTACGAAGATGCCTCCGGCCGCTGCAAGATTGACGGCTTCGACACAAACATCAATGCCAACCGACGTCGGAATATAGCCGCGCGCACCGCATTCGAGGGCCGTTAGTATTTGCGCCAGGTCTTCCGTGTCAGCCAGTATTATCACCGGCACCGAGTTGAACTCCGATGAGATCAACTTGATCTCATTCGCAATGCTTTGTTCGGTGATTTTGCGCCCGCCAAGGTTGAAGAGAATGGCGGTTAGTGGAGGGTATTCATCTTGCCTTGTGCGCCAGTCTTCGATTGTACCCATGGCAGCAACTGTCATGCCAAGGTCATGGTCTTCGAGGGCACCAGCCAGGCACTCTCGGTCCAAAGCCCTTCCATCCAGAATAAGGAGGCACTCCTGTTCATTGCCTCCTTCAGTAACTCTCGACGAGATTTGTGATTGATTTGTCGAGGCCGAATTACGCAGTCCGATTGCAGAACCCATACTAACACCCCATTTTCGCCCATACGAGGCGCCCTCGCGACGCCTCAGTATAACCCACTGAAAAAACTGGATATTTTGTAAGTGATTCGTGAAGATGCAGCCGGACTTCTGCAGCCTGTAGTGCCCGCCCATTTCTTCCCACGCCACCTAGAATTGAATAGTTTATGCTTAACAAACGGTCGCTAACCTAAGTTAATTTTCTAAAAAAAAAAACTTTAGACCATCTTGGCCATGTCAAAACTGCTGCTGGTGGCAAGTTGAGAGGGGTCCGTTTGCAGGCCGGCACCCAAAGTGAGCCTTCACGTTCATCCGAAGGGTGGATGACGAGCCAAGCGTCCTTGTGGGGTCTTAGCCCAAAGGCTTCGTTGACGGCATACGCGGCCCGAGACGAACATCAGTGTGCCTGCGTCTGCCCGGGTGACGGGGTCTGTCTACGGATAATTCGAGACAGGATAGGGGGGCCACCCGCCCAGCCCCCAGTGGCTCCCCTATCGCCTGGGCGTGACCAGATCGAACGGAAAGCCGCCTGCGGCATGGCCGTCACGCAGCTAGACGTTGACAGAATTTGCAAGGATGTCAGGCGTTTCCCTGAGGGTCGATCTCACTTAGCCGGTACTCGCTTGTTTCTTCACTGCGAGTTGGAGCTTCGAAGGCATCGATCAACTTCCTGGCGGCTTTGTTCGCAACGTGGGAGTCGGGATACTGCGCGGTCACGGCTCGTGCCCGTTCGTAAATCTCTCTGATTTGCTCGACCTGCTTGGGGCCAAATGCGCGATGCGCAACTTGGGTGGTCATTTCGTTTAAACTCCTCATGTCGGAGTCTGGAGAACCCAGCCCATACCCAGAACTCGATCAGTCTCCAATTAAACGACATCAACGATTGTAGACAAAAACCTGCCTGCAACGGCTGTATAAGCGTGACACTTCTCGCCGTCGAGGCGTTCTTTAGTCTGCGCCCGCGCGAGTCTGGTATCAGCCGTTTGCAGGATGGGCCGGGGCCAGGGTCCGAAAAACCGCTATTCGGTTCATCGTAACTATTGGGCGGGCGAACGCTCGATCTCCGTTCTACACGGGGTCCTGCGCCGGTTCACCCGAATGGCCTACGACCCGAACTCTCGACGGGCACGCGGAACGCGGCGCTGATGGAATGATCTGCGCTACGGCTTCTTGTGGACGCAGGGCTACGCCGTTTGACTCCCTTGCCGGGGGCGCAGGCGTGTCGAAAATGCGTCATCGAGAAGCGCCTTACGTCAACAGCATCGGGATCAGCCGAGCGGGAGGCTCAACCAGCAATGCAGGTGTCTTTGCCGGGTCTGCTGGTGTGCGTGGTGATTCTGGCCATTGCCTATTATGCCCGAGGCATGTTGATGGTCGGACTGATCGCGTCCCAGGCATTTGGAGCGACGGCCGTCGTGACCCTCACCTTCCTGGGAGGGTCGTCTCCCCTGATCTACACCCTGTTCGAGACGCTGCTTATCGCCGCCGTCGCTGCGAGGCGCCGCATCTGGCTCGACCTCGGAAGCGTGTTTGGAAGCATTCGCCCCCTCTGGGTTCTGGCAAGCGTCATGGTTTACGCCATGATCGGAGCGTGGCTGTTTCCGCGGTTCTTTGCGGGGCAGACGGCGGTCTTTGTCCAGTCGAAAATCCGGGGCACCGTCGTGGAAGCGTCCTTGACCCCTATCTCGGGCAATATCTCCCAGACGGGTTATTTCATTCTCGGCGGGCTTACGACCATTGTGCTTTGCACCCTGCTGTTGCACGCCGAAAGGATCGACCAGATACGCCGTGGGTTCTTCTTATGGTGCGGCCTGCACGCTGGCATGGGGATAGTCGATTTTATCGGCAAGAATGCAGGGATAGGAGATATCCTCGCTCCGATCAGAACCGCCAACTATGCGATAATAAGCAATGCTTATGAGGCTGGTTTCGCGCGCATCACCGGAGCTTTTTCCGAGGCTTCTTCGTTCGCCGGCGCCTCCCTGACCTGCCTCGCATTCTCCTATACCTACTGGAGACGGACCAAGTCGCGTCTTTCGCAGTGGTTGTCGGTCATCCTGCTTTTCTTGACCATCCTGTCCACTTCTTCGACTGCCTATGTCGGCCTCGCTTTGCTGTGCATTCCAGTGGTACTTTCAATGTCGGCATCAATCTTCCGGGGTAGGGTCGAGCGCGAGGAGATATTGATTGCCCTCTTCATGGTGCTGGGGGTGATTAGCATCCTGGGCATCAGCCTTTACCGCGCTGACGCGCTCGATCCTTTTGTCAGGCTTATCAACAGCACCATCATCAACAAGGCCGATTCCGCCTCGGGACAGGAGCGTGCCTATTGGAACGTCAAAAGCCTGCAGTCCTTTGTTGACACAGGCGGCCTTGGAGTCGGTTTCGGCAGTTCGAGGGCATCAAGTTGGCCGATCGCAGTACTGTCTCAGCTTGGCCTCTTTGGATCGTTGATGATGGCGATGCTGCTCGGCGTCCTGGTTCGGGGATTGAGCGGCGTGCAGGACTGGGTGGCACCTGAGACGGTGGCTGTCGTATTGAGCATCAGGAATGCTTCCTTTGCCGGCATGATTGCGAGCTCGATCTCGGGCGGTAGCGCCGATCCCGGCGCCCTGTTTTTCATTGCAATCGCCGTTGTCGCCGCCACAAGGGTCAAGGCCCTGCGCACGGCGGCTGACTTTGAGCGGTACGGCAGGTATCGAACGGTACAATCCACCCCCGCTTTCGAGGCCTGAGTTCATTTCCAGGTCTTCGCAGACTCACACTGTATGGGACCAGCATCGAGGCATCGCCCGCAACGGCTCAATCCGTTTCTGGAGCTGCAAGCTGACGATCGGTCCGTCGAGAAGCGCGACAACATGCTCCGCCAGCATCTCTGTCCGCCCTGAGATTGATATGTAGGGGCGAGGCAGAGCGACAGCCAAACGTGTGTCCCGCGAGCAGTCACTCACCTGTCAGAAGCTCTCGCCACTTCTCCAAGAAGCGCTCTTTCGACGCGCGTGCGGCAACCTCGCGCAGTCGGAGGCTTGTCTCCGCCTTTTCGGCCGGTGTCCGTGAAAGGGCGTGCCGCATAGCTCGTCCGATTGCAGCCCTGTCCTTGGGCGGCACTTGCAAGCAAGCACCCTCAACTGCTTCCACCAATGCACTCTGTTCGGAGACAATGGGCAACAGGCCCATATAGGCAGCCTCCAACGCCGGCATGCCAAACCCTTCAAGCAGGCTTGGCAGAACGAACGCTTCTGCGTGCGCGTAGAGCCAGCGCAACTGGCTATCCGGCACATATCCCGGCATCACAACGCCAGGCACCGATTTCGCAAACTCGATGATCTTGTCGCGGCCTTCGCCGCGCGAACCGCACAACACGTATCTGACGCCATGCTGGTGGAAACCGCCATCCCGAAATGCCTCAAGCGCGGCGATCTGGTTCTTGCGGGTTTCGAAGGCGCCAACCGTCAGGAAGAAAACGCCATCGAGCCCGGGAAGCGCTTCAACGGGCCCCTCAAACAGTCCCGCGCGCACGTACAGCGGGATCGTGGTCAAGAACCGGAAGTTCACTCCATGGATTGAACTGAAACCGTTGCGCGACCAGTCACTGACAAAAACAATGGCCGGCCTATGCCTGCTAATTTTCTCGTATGCGGCACGATAATTCTCGACGGTCTTCGCATCGTAAAGGTAGCTGTGGCTCAATGGGCCGACGTCATGGCAAAGGACGATATCCTTTTCGGTCAGCTCCGATCTCAGTACAAAAAGTGGATCGAGGAAGATTCGCGTGCTTTCCTTGTTGGCCTTGGAGCCAATCAAGCATCGCCGACTGTCTCCAAGCCAGTTGATTTCCATCATCATCAACCGGGCGGCGATCTTGCGGGCCAAGCCTTCGGGAGCCCTGGAACCAAGTCGCCAGTACCGAACCTGCGCGTGTTGCGGCACGAACTCCTGACAAAGGTCCCTGGCGATATGCCAGGCCCCAGTTCTGTTCAATATTGACAACGAATTTTCAAAAAGCGGACGTTCAGCGGCTGAAGCCGCGAACAGATCCGAACGACCCGGTCGTGCTCTTGCCGGAGGACTTTGCCGTCTTTCGCTATCCAGCAAACCGTTCACCCGATTGCAGTTCTCGGACCGTCGACGGCTTTCATCCAATACCCAACTGTATCGGGAAATCGTCGTCTGAACGCCAAAAGCCTATCGATTGGTTGGTTTTCCTGTCAACGGAACTGCGGGGGAGGAGGATCGCCAAAAAGAACAGGTCGGCATTAAGCTTATTGGATGGTTCGGTTGCATTCGTCGACAAGCAGGACAAGACGGTTCTCCCGAATGAACGGCATTGGACAATGGACGGCGACCGCGCCAGTGGCAGCCGCGGCGATCAACGCGGGCAGACTGGGGACCGATTCAGCCACCAGCTCGGATCAGGACGTCGGGCCGTCCGCGAGCAAATCCAGCATCTCGCTGCGCGAAAATCGCATTGTGTAGCGGTAGAGTGATTTATTGTCGTAAAGACAGCCGGCGCAGAAGCGCAACTGGACGTCATCACCGTCGACGTCCACCTCGATCAGGTTAAGTGGCTGTTCAAGAATTGTCTTCTCGAGTCCCGGTCGCTTTGCCGGTCCAATCTTTATATTCATCACGAGTTGCCCCTGCCGACCCAAACAATGTGACTGGACGAATGGGGCCCAACGCACCCCACCTCTGACAAATGTTGCCATTTGCGTCCAACCCAGGCCGGATGAACTGCCTCGTTTTGAATGAGGCCCACGTACATCTGGGGCGATGTAAGAACAACAGGATAGCCATTCGTCGGCCTGATCTCCAGCCCCGTTGGGTTACTCCAAAAGAGGTAGTAGACGATCCGCTTGGCGCGCGATTGGGGCCAGGTTTCGAAGCGACGGCTTCATGCCCGAATTGCCTGGGAGATTGGCGCTCCGGATGGAAGCTCCAAAGGTCTACCCAAACATGCGAACAACTGCGTCGGGGACGATGGTAGCGGGAGACCTGAATTCTCTCTCGAATTGGAGCGTATTCAGATCTTTCGTTCGACTCAGCACCAATAGGTGTCAGCAAAATCAACCTCAATTTCGATGTCGCTCTTGCTAATCCGTCAAAGTCTCGCACCACCGGCCGGTGACTATGAGGTGCGAGCCAAATTTGGCAGCGAGGTAGCCGGCCATAGTCAGTTCAAGGCCGGGCCGTAATCGCAAGCATTCCTACCTTTGTCGACGATCATCTTTGTCTTGGCCGGCAGTTCCGTTCGTCGTTTCGTCTCCTTGATACGGCAATTCCCAAGGCGAACGCCCGCAGCGGACGGGCATTTTCCTGCTTGCTCAACCGGCTCGCGTGTGCAACATATGAATGCAGCATCCATTATTTGGATACGGGAGAGAGCGAATGGGAATACGAATAGCGATCGATACCGGCGGGACTTTCACCGACGTGGTTGCCATTGATGAGAGCTCCGGCACGATCACAGCGGTTAAAACACCTTCGACCCCTTCCGATCCCAGTGTTGGTCTCCTCAACGGTGTCGCCCGCGTGCTGAGCGAGGTCGGAGCTCAGGAGGTGGATGTGGGGATGCTGCTGCACGGCTCCACCGTCGCTACAAACGCCGTGCTTGAGCATAAGTTCGGCGGCCTTGGCCTGGTGGTCACGCGCGGCTTCCGCCACATCATCGAAATCGCGCGTCAGTCAGTTCCAGATGGTTACGGCAATTCATTCTTCTGGGTGAAGCCGCCGCGGCTCGTCCCACTGCATCTGGTTCGTGAGGTTGGCGGCCGCATGAACCATGCCGGCGAACAGCTGGAGCCCCTCGACGAGACGGCAACGATCGAAGCTGTGCGCGAACTCGTGGAGGACGGTGTCCGGTGCGTCGCTGTATGTCTGTTGCATGCCTACGCAAACGATGCGCACGAACAGCGTATAGGAGCTCTGATCAAAGAGCATTTCCCGGACGTCTTCGTCTCACTCTCGTCTGTCGTTTTGCCGGAGTATCGCGAATACGAACGAGCGATGACGACCTTGATCGATGTGCTCGTCAAGCCGTACTGCAAGACCTACCTGCAGAATGCCGCCGATCAGATACGCAAACAGTCCGGGGACATACCTTTTCTGATCATGCAGTCGAATGGCGGCGTGGTGAAGCATTCGACGGCCGGTGAAAAGCCGGTCACCATGCTGCTCTCGGGGCCGGCGGCGGGGATACTCGGTTCCATCCACATGGCGCGCCTGGCTGGCTACAAAGACATTCTCACCATTGATGTCGGCGGGACGTCGACCGACGTGGCCATCATCGAAAACTACACGCCGATGTATACGTCAGCCTCGATGATCGAGAACTATCCCGTCAAGACGCCGATGCTCGACATCGTCACGGTGGGGGCGGGTGGAGGTTCTATCGCCCGGATCGACCCTTATGGCCAATTGAAGGTCGGGCCGAAGAGCGCCGGCGCCGATCCGGGGCCCATCTGCTATGGCAAGGGCGGCACCAAACCGACCGTGACGGACGCCGCGATTTCGCTCGGCCGGTTGCCGGCGCAGTTAATTGGCGGCGCGATCAAGCTGGATGCAGCGGCGGCCAGCCAGGCGTATGAGGAGCTGGGCGCCGAGCTTGGCATGACGGCGGAAGAAGTCGCCGCCGGCGCGCTCGAAATCGCGGCAGTCAACCAGGTCTTCGGCATCCGCCAGGTAACCACGACAAGAGGGCGCGACCCGGGCGCTTACGCGATGGTTGCGTTTGGCGGCGCCGGCGGTCTGTTTGCGACCGAAGTGGCTGATCTGCTTGATATTCGCACCATCGTGTCTCCACCCAATCCGGGCAACCTTTGCGCGTTCGGGCTGCATGTCTCCGATGTGCGGCGCGACTACATCCGCACCCTTGTGCGCCGGCAGTCGACGGCAAATGCTTCCGAGATCCTGGACGCCTGGGACGAATTGGTCGGCAATGGCATCGCCGATATCGCTGCCGAAGGTATCGACAAGGACAAGATCGATGTCCGGCGCGTGGCGGATGTCCGCTACTTTGGCGAAGGACATGAAGTGCAGGTTGAAATCCCGGCCGACCTCGAGGGCGAGGCCGCGGTGCTGCACATGTTCCGGGATTTCCATCGCGTCCACGACCAGACCTTCGGTTTCCACTACGAGGGCGAGCAGGATGTGGAACTCGTGAACCTGCGCGTCCAGGCAATTGGCATCCAGCATCGACCGTCGCTGGTTCCCGACGGATCGAAGCGCTCCGCTGCCGGTCCGTTTGGCAGCCGCAAGGCGTTCTGGCGGGCCACCGGTTGGGTCGATTGCCCGCTCTACAACCGGTCCGAACTGGCTGTCGATCAGGTTTTGGCTGGACCAGCGATTGTCGAGGAGTACGGCTCCACCGTGGTGGTGCCGAAATCATGGAGCGTCAGCGCAGATGCTTATGGAAACCTGATTTTGACCAAGAAAGGCTGAGGGGAGGTCGACATGCTGGAAAAAACGAAGCGCACGACGCTAGGGCCGATCGAACTTGAAGTGATCCACGGCACGATCCGGGCCGCCGAACTGGAAATCGAAGCGGCTGTCGAGCGAACCGCACGCTCGCCAATGATCCGAGACCAGCACGACTACCGCGTTGCTTTGTTCGATGCAAAGGGGCGCAAGCTCACCGGTCGTTCCTATTCGGCAATCGTGGAGCCGGTGTTCGAATATTTCGGGGCGGACAACATTTTCCCGGGCGATGTCTTCTTCTGGAATGATCCGTACAATTCCTGCGGCGGTATCGGTCACGTGCCGGACCTGTGCACCACGGTCCCGATCTTCCAGGGCGAGCGGCTGATCGGCTTCAGCCAGGTATTCGGACATCACGACGATATCGGCGGTTCGGTGCCTGGCAGTCTTCCGGTCCATGCCACGGATAGCTGGATGGAAGGAGTGCTCATTCCTCCGATCAAGCTTTACGAGCGCGGCAAGCTAAACGAAGCGGCATTCAAGATCATTGTTCGCAACTCGCGCCTTTCGGAGCATCTTGCCGGTGACCTCGATGCCGAGATCGGTGCCGCGAAGCTGGGATCCAGGCGCATCATCGCCTTGGCGGATCGTTATGGCGTTGACACCCTGGAAGCTGCCTTCGATCAGATCTTGTTGAACACTGCGGAGATTTTCCGCCGCGAGATCCTGCCGCGCATCAAGGATGGCGAGTATCATTTCGAAGATTACATCGAGGCGGATGGTGTCGACGCGCAACGGCTCCACGCCCTCCGTGTCAAGATGATCAAGACGCCCGAGAAGATCGTTCTCGATTTCAACGGCACGGACCCAGAGGCCAATGGGCCCATCAACTGGTCGCTTGACGAGATGGAAGGCCGTTACTTTCGCAAATGGCTCGCGCCCACCTTGCGGTCGCTGGCGGCTTCGCCGGAGCGTGCTGCCGAGATCGATTCCAACGAAGGCGTGCTTGACATCATTGAAGTTATCTTCCCGCCAAAAGGGACCTTGATCACCCCCACCTTCGGTAAGCCCACCGGCATGCGCTTCTTCCTGATGCTGCGTACGCTTGGTGCGTTCGCGGCCTGCCTGTCCAAAGCAACGGATGGCAAAATGCCGGCCGATCACGAAACGATCCGCATTTGGGGGGTCACCGGCGGCAATCGCCAGGAGGATTTCTACCTGTTTCGCGAGGTGCTCGGCGGGGGTAGTCCCGGCCGCCCCTGGGCGGATGGTTCGGATGTGGTGCACATCGTTCCGAATTCGAAGAACCTCCCTGCCGAATTCTCGGAAACACGTTATCCGATCCTGGTGGAGCAACTCGGCCTCAAGCAAGGTTCGGGTGGGCCCGGCTATCATCGTGGCGGCTTCGGCTACGACAAGCGTATCCGGATGCTTGGCGACTGCCGGTTGATCTCCAATGCGGATCGATCCCTCCTTGGATGCTACGGCGTTAACGGTGGCAAGGCCGGTGCGAACTACGAAGTCAAGGTCACCGACCCTGTCGGCCAGGAGATCGGGCATCCGGGCATGTGCGATACCGTGCATGTCAAGGCGGGTTCCACGATCAACATCGTCACCACGGGTGGCGGTGGCTGGGGCGATCCACTTGCCCGACCGGTGGCCAAGGTGATCGAAGACGTGCAGTGTGGCTTGGTGTCGCCCGAGTCAGCGTTGGAAGACTACGGCGTCGTTTTGACCAAGACCGGGCGCAAATGGTCGGTCAACGAACAGGAAACGGCGGACAACCGGTCAAAGATCGCCAAGAAGCGTGGCGTGCCGGGCATGTTCGACAGAGGCAGGTATTTCGAGGAGCTTCGCAAGTCAGGCCGCGTGAACCGTCCGGAGGGCTGGCCCGATCCGGATTTGGGCTGGAGCGCCAGACCCGTCGCTTGAGGAACGAGGGGAGGAGATCATGAAAATCACACAATCCTTCGAGGTTGCAAGGCCGCTATCGGCTGTGTGGAACCTGTTTCAGGATATCGGCACCGTGGCATCGTGCATGCCGGGCGCTGAGCTTACCGAGGACAAGGGCGACGGCCTCTACGGGGGACGCGTTGGCATCAAACTGGGGCCCTTCGGCGCTTCGTTCGAGGGAGAGGCGCGGGTTTCGGCCGATCCCTCATCCCACTCAGGGCGCGCGGAGGGACGAGGAGTCGACAAGAAAGGTGGCAGCCGCTCCAAACTGGAGATGGACTACCGTCTGCAGGAGACGCCCACGGGCACGCGCGTCGACATCGACGCGGACATCCAGCTCGCGGGGCCTATCGCGCAGTTTGGCCGCGTCGGTATCATAACGGAAACGGCAAATGTGCTTATCAAGCAATTTGCCGGCAATGTTGAAGCGCTGCTGTCGCCGGATGGATCGGTTCAGGCCGCGCAATCCAATGGCCAGATCAGCGCCATCAAGGTTGCCGGTATGGTCATGAAATCCTACCTGAAAAGAAACTGACAGGCTGCCAGGTTCAGTCAACTAGCGCGCCGCCGGACGATCAACCTGGCGGCGCGTTCTTCTATTTGTAGAGCTCCGCGTAGGTCTGCCGCATCAGCGCCTTTTGCACCTTGCCCATTGCGTTTCGCGACAGATCGTCGACGAAGATGATTTTCTTTGGCAACTTGAACTTCGCAAGGCGCGACTGGAGGCGGGACATGATCGCTTCCTCCGTCACGCCAACATCCGCCCGAACGACGATCGCAGTCACGCCTTCGCCGAAATCCTTATGGGGCAACCCGATGACAGCGGACTCCTTGACGCCTTCAATCTGATCTATCTCGGCTTCCACTTCCTTTGGATAAACATTGAAGCCGCCGGTAATGATGAGATCTTTCCCGCGCCCGACGATTGCGACATAGCCCCGGTCGTCGATCCTGCCGAGATCGCCGGTGATGAAGAAGCCGTCGGCCTTTAGTTCCTCGGCCGTCTTCTGGGGCATTCGCCAATATCCCTTAAAGACATTCGGCCCGCGCACTTCGATCATGCCAACCTTGCCGGTCGCCAGCTGGTTACCCTTGGATGGATCTGTCACGCGAATGTCGATGCCAGGCAATGGTTTGCCGACTGTCCCTGCGATCCGGTCGCCATCATAGGGGTTTGACGTATTCATATTGGTTTCGGTCATGCCATAGCGTTCGAGAATCGCGTGTCCTGTTCTCGCCGCGAATTCGGCATGCGTTTCGGCAAGAAGCGGTGCCGATCCAGATATGAACAGGCGCATATGGGCCATCGCCTGCCGCGTCAGGCCCGGCTGGGCAAGGAGCCGCGTGTAGAAGGTCGGCACCCCCATCATCGTTGTTGCCTGCTGCAACAGGCGCAACGCTTCATCGGCATCGAAGCGGGATTGAAACAGCATCGTCCCCCCACAAAGCAACAGCGTGTTCGATGCCGTGAAAAGACCATGCGTGTGATAGACGGGCAGGGCATGGTAGAGCGTATCCATGCTGGTGAAGCGCCAGGCGTCAACCAGGGTCAGGGCATTCGATGCCAGATTTCCATGTGTAAGTATGGCACCTTTGGATCTTCCTGTGGTGCCCGATGTGTACAGGATGGCAATGAGATCATCCCACGAGGTGGGGATATCGATGAAGCCGCCGTCCTCGACATGGGCTGCTTCGGCCAAGGTCCCGTCGCCGCCGACGCCGAGCGTCAGCAGCCTTGCACCGTGGCGCGTGGCGAGTTCTTCCAGGGTGCCGACTTGGTTTGGCGTAGACACCAGTATTTTCGGTTCGGCATCGCCGATGAAATAATCGAGCTCGGCGCTTGTGTATGCGGTGTTAAGCGGTAACAGCGCGGCGCCTGCCCGTGCGCAGGCGAGGAATAAAGCGAGCACCTCGGGACTTTTATCGATCTGGGCTGCTACCCGGTCTCCCTTGCCGACGCCGTGACGCACCAAAACCTGCGCGATCTGGCCCGACAGCTTCCAGAGGGCAGCAAAAGTGAAATCACGCCCGTCGCCATTTCGGACGAACACTTTGTCGAGGCCGGCAATACGACTGCTGACCAATTCGGGGAAGGAGTGAACAGTCTCGTCTTCTCGATAACGCCATACCATGCCGTCGTGCCCTATCAGTTCTGGCTTGATGATTTCGACCGTGTCCAGGCTATCGCGCCGCGAGCAGGCGCTGGACCGGGCGGGAACACACCATGCTTCCCCGGTTCGCATATGCCTCGTGGTTGTCTTCGATCGTGTTGAGGTCGTAGAGATAGTTCACCATCACGCCGAATGACTGCTGTTGTCCCCGTTCCGAATGGTCGGCGTTGACATTGATCTGTTCGAGGCGCGCGCCATTCCCGAGATGGAAACGCGCGACCGGGTCGAGGGGTCTGCCGGCGTCGTCGCGCGCCTGCACCAGATATTCGGCGGCAGCGCCGGCGAGCCATGTCGACAATGCCCCATCGCTGTCCTCTTCAGCCCAGTTCGGCTTAGCGAGCGTCTGGATCCGTGCTGCAGTCTGTTTGTCGCCGCCTGAGCGGCCATGCAGCCATCTGGAAAAGCCCGGCAACGGCGACAGCGTGACAAAAGTCTTCAGATTTGGGAGTTCGCGCAGCAGGTCTTCCACCACCTGCTTGATCAGGAAGTTGCCGAAAGAGATGCCTTTGAGGCCGGCCTGCGTGTTGGAAATCGAATAGAAGACAGCACTATCGGCGGCGGTCGGCGAGATGGAGTTGGCCCTGTCGCGCAACAGACCATCGATCTGGTTGGGGATGCCTTCGGCCAGCGCGACTTCTACAAAGATCAATGGTTCATCGGGCATCTGCGGGTGAAAGAAGGCGAAGCAACGACGATCCTGCGGCTGGAGCCTCCGCCGCAAGTCATCCCAGCCCTTGATCTCGTGGACAGCTTCATAGCGTATGATTTTTTCCAGCGTGGCTGCCGGTGACGACCAGTCGATGGGGCTCATCAATAGGAACCCGCGGTTGAACCAGGAGCTCAGCAAATGAACGAAATCCTGGTCGACGACACCGAGCTCGGGCTGTTGCTTCAGGAAGGTAAGAAGCTCCGCGCGCATGGAAACCAATGCCGCGGTGCCGCGCGGCGCGAGGTTGATCCGTCGCATCAATTCCTGACGTCGTGGCTCCGAGGCGATCGCCAGCCGAGCGGCTGATTCAGGGGAACGAGTTCGCTGCCAGTCCTCCACAGCGGCGTCCAGTTTCCTTTCATCCGGGCCGAATTGTCTGGCCATGATCGTGAACCACTGAAGCCTGCGTTCGGCATCGAGCGTGTTCCAGATCTCCACAAGCTTGGCGGCGAGCGCGACGCCCGATGCTTCGCCTCGATTGGACAGAAGCTTGTCGGCGACCTGCTCGATTCTTGCTCCCGTCGCTTCCGCCATGGGGCGCCGGAATAGTGCGCGACCATGCTCGGCGATGGCGCGGTAGTAGTCGGCAATTTGAACGCCGCGATAGTCGAACATGCGCATGGATAACCCCGACACGATGTCGTTTCCCTTGGCCGATTTCATATCAAAGACGGTTGCTATGCCGAAGAACTAATGCTTCAATAGTAGATACGATATCCATATAATGAATATGACAGAGTCAAGGAGGAGGCGCAAGTCATGAGTGTCCAGGCATCGTCCGAGCATCGGATGTCCCATATGACGCAGATGGAAGTCGCTGAAGCGATTGCGGCGAAGAAGGCTGTTATCTTGCCCACGGGGGCTACCGAGGCCCACGGGCCGCATATGCCGACTGATACCGACACGCATCAGGCGGATCACATCGCCTGGCTGCTCGCACAGAGGCTCGACGCCCTCGTTGCGCCGCCAGTCGCCTATGGGATATCGAAGACTTTCGAGTTCTTCCCCGGAACGATCTCGCTCAGCATCCCCACCTACCAGACGATGCTTTTTGAAATCGGCGCCGCATTGATACGGCAGGGGTTCGAACACCTGATTATCCTCAATGGAAATCGCCCGAACGGCACCGCTAACGATGCGGTTGCGCGCCATATCGTCGACGAGTTGGACGCGGCGCATGAATTTAAGGTTTCAGCGGTCAGCTATTGGGAGCCCGCGGCGGAGAAGATCAATGCGCAACGCAAATCGGTTGTCGGCGGCATGGGGCATGGTTGCGAGTTCGAAGCTTCGTTTCAGCTCGCGACGCGTCCCGGACTGGTCAAGATGGAGCGACTGAAGGGTGCTCATTATGGGCCGGTGGGCTGGGATCTCGTCGCCCCGACAAACCCGACGCGCACCTACGGACGTCGTCCACGGCCGCAGGCCGGCCACGCCGCGATCTTCGGCGATCCAACCATGGCGTCCGCGGAGGCCGGCACGGTGTTCATCGAAACGGTCGTTGCCGCGCTCGCGGAAACCTTCAAGAAATTGCAGGGATCATACGAAGATCGCAGGTGACGATTATTGGCCAGGGCGCCAGCCGAGATCGATGCTGATGGACTGTGAAGCCTGCAGAAGCTTGTCGGTCAGATCCTCGCGTCGCGCTGTGTTCTTGGCAAGCGCCTTGCGGAATACGAAGCACAGGGTGGAGATGACGGTTCCGTCCGCATCCCTGATCGGCGCAGCCAAGGATCCGGTGAAAGGCTGCACGTCAGCCACTGTCAGCGAAAAACCGTCATGGCGTATGGTCTCGAGGATATCCCGAAGCTGGGCCGGGTCCGTGATGGTGTCCGGTGTCAGCCGTTCAAGATCGCGACCAAGATATTCGTCGATGAATGAGGGGCTCTCATGGGCCAGGAGGACCTGGCCTTTCGAGCCGCAATGGAGCGGAAAATGATAGCCGTAGTGGGCCTTGGTGATGTCTTCATCGACCCGCTGATGCGAATAGATCGCTACGGACTGGTAGCCGATGCGTTCCACAATCTGCATGGCAATGCCTTCTTCGCCTTCAAGGCGCGCCAGATAGGGCATCGCGGTGCGCAATACGCGGTGGTTGGCAAGATAGGCGGAGCCCAAAAACCACATGCGCGGCCCGATTTCATATCGATTGCTGGCTGGATCGCGGCGCAGGAAACGGGCCTGCTCAAGCTGGACGATCGTGCGGTGAACGGTCGCCCAAGGCAAGTTGAGTTGCCGCGTGACATCCACGACACGTCCAGGCGAAGAGGCCAGCAGTTCCAGGACAGCAAACGAGCGCGCCATACCGCGCAGAGCATCTTCCGAGCCATCGGTGGTTTCGTCGCCACCCTTTGCCCCGGCCGATTTCGTTGCGGCTTGGTTGCCAGCTTTTCCAGTGGTTTTCAAAGCGTCGGATCCTGCACAAGAACTCGCTCATTGATAGGCGAGAAGTCGTGTCCACTCAATGGACAGAATATTGAGCAGGTGGTGAAACTCACAAATGGAGGCCCTCTTGGCCGATGATCCATGGAGTTGGGCGGCCACGACGGCCGTTGCACGTCTGTCGAAGGGCGAAATTTCTGCGAGCGAGCTCCTCTCCAGCGTCAGGGCACGCGTCGATGCCGTCAACTGTCAGGTGAATGCACTGCCAACAACATGCTTCGACCGTGCGGAGGCGAAGGCGGCCGAGCTTCAAAACAAAGCGCTGGGGAAACGGGGGAGATTCAAGGGGCTCCCTTGGCCGATAAAGGATTCCGCCGCCGTGGATGGTGTACGAACCACATATGGTTCCACGGCCTTCTCCGACCACATTCCTCGCTACTCGGATTATCTGGTAGAAGCGATCGAAGCCGAAGATGGTGTGGTTTTTGCTAAGTCGAATACACCGGAATTTGAAGCTGGCGCGAACACGTTCAATGACGTTTTCGGTCGTACCCTCAACCCCTTCGACCTCAAGCGCTCGGCTGGCGGTTCGTCCGGCGGAGCGGCGGTGGCAGTCGCGACAGGCATGGCATTTGTCGCGCAAGGTTCCGACTTCGCATGTTCCCTGCGTTATCCTGCGGCATTCTGCAATGTGGTTGGGCTGCGCCCAAGTCCAGGCCTTATTCCAATGGGTCCCACACCGCTACCGTTCCAAACCTTGTCGGTGGCCGGACCGTTAGCACGCAATGTCGCCGATGTGGGGCTGGCAATGGACGGCATGGCGAGGTTCGATCTGCGTGATCCGCTGTCGCGGATATCGTCGCCGACATATTTGCGGGCGGCTCAGGCTCCGCAACGACCATCGCGGGTGGCCTTCAGTATGGATCTGGGCCTTTCACCGGTTGACAGGGTTGTGCGCAAAGTGGTCCTCGCTGCAGTACAGCGACTGGCTTGTGAAGGGCTGCGGATCGAGCAGGCAGAACCCGATTTGCTTGCCAGCCATAGCGCTTTCAAAACCTTGCGGGCATTCCAGTTTGCGGCATTGCACAGGGATACATTCGACAAACACCGTGCCAGGCTGAAGCCGGAGGTTGTTTGGAACATCGAGGAGGGGCTGGAGCTCGACGCGGCAACTCTTGCGGGGGCAGAGGCGGAACGAAGCATCCTGCGTGGTTGCATGATCCAATTTCTCACCGAGCATGAGTTTCTGATCACCCCGACCGCACCCGTTGAACCGTTCCCGGTCGAGGAGCGCTATGTGTCTTCGATCGACGGCTGCGAGCTTCCGACTTATCTGGATTGGCTGGCACTCGGTTACGCCGTCACGATCTGTGGCTGTCCAGCGATATCCATTCCGTGCGGGTTGAGCGAAAACGGTCTACCAATTGGCATTCAGCTGATTGGCAGACCCTATGGGGAACGCGACCTGCTCTCCGCCGCCGCCTGGTGCGAGGCGGTCCTTGGTTGCGCGCTTGCGACGCCGGTGGAGCCCTCGCTATGAGAACGGTCGCTGGGGCTCGTCTTGAGCCGGTGCTGCTCCTGTTTGCCGCAGGTCTATGCATAGGCTCCATCTTCCCGCTCGGTAAGTTGGCGACAGCGCAGGGGGTGGCCCCGCTTGTCTATGTCGGGGCCGCAGCGTTCGGCGCCACCCTTGTTCTGATGCTGGTGTCGGCAGTCGCGGGCCATTGTCTGAGACCGACTGCGGCGACAATCCGCTATGCATTGGTAGCTGGCCAACTGACATTCGCGATCCCATGGTCGGCAGTGGTTTGGACAATTGCTCATCTCGGTTCGGGTATTCCGGCAATCATCCAGTCGACCGCGCCCATTTTCACGCTGATGCTGGTGTATGTGCTGCGTCTGGAGCGGCCGAATCCAGTTCGGTTGATCGGTCTGGCGCTTGGCCTCGCCGGGGCTCTGATCATTCTTCTGTCACGCTCAAGCGGTGCGATGCAGCCGGCATCTGCTGTCTGGTATGGTGCAGCACTCATAGCACCCATAGTGTTGGCTATCGGCAATGTCTTTCGAACAACCAATTGGCCGTCGGGCCAGACCCCGCTCGTGCTGGCCGCTTGGTCGTTGCTTGCCGCGACGCTCGGGATCGCCTTGTGTTCCCTGGCCCTGATTGGCGCCGGCGCTTTCACATGGTCGGGCGGCATCACCATGGAAGCCTTCATCATCATGGCTGGCCAAGGCATCGCCACAGGTCTGGGCTATGCATTCTTCTTCCGGTTGCAGCAGGTGGGTGGTCCCGTTTTCGTGAGCCAGTTGAGCTATGTAAACACCGCAGTGGGGCTAGGCTTTGCCGTGGCGCTCTTTTCGGAACAGTTGTCGCGCTGGAGTTGGCTGGCACTCGGCCTGATCGTCATCGGCGTCCTGCTCGTGAACAGAACGGTCGGCGCAGGTACAGCGCGACGCAAATGAGTTCCCCGACAAGTTTGTGAGGAAACACGTTGACATTTCGTCATATCGCTATTTAGGATGCCGTATCCAGATTTCGGATACGGTATTCATTCTGAACCGTATTGGGCGCTGGACAAGAATGAGCTGGCGATAAGAGCCGGCCTGGGAACGAAGACATAGCTGCGCTTGTGTTGCTTCACAGGCACGGGAGGGTGGATGAAGCCTGCCGTTTTCGAGTACTGCGCACCGCGATCGCTTGAGCGCGCCATCGATGCGTTGGTGGAAACTACGGGCGCCATGGTGTTGGCCGGCGGCCAGTCCCTGGTTCCAGCGATGAACATGCGTCTCGCGAGTCCCGCACGTCTCATCGACATTCAGCATGTCGAGGGACTGAAGGGCATCGACATCCAGGCGGGGCAAATCATCGTCAAAGCCATGACACGGCATCGCGAACTCGAACTGAATGATGCTGTCTGCAATGCCAATCCGCTTATCCGCGAGGCGATGGCCCACGTCGCCCATGTGCCGATCAGAAACCGCGGCACGACAGTAGGCAGTATCTGTCATGCCGACGCAGCCGCGGAGATGCCGATGGTTCTTCTCGCCACGGACGGGACGGTAACTGCCGCTGGGCCGTCCGGGGTGCGCGAAATACCTGCGGCCGACTTCTTTCAGTTTCATATGACGACGACCCGGCAAGCCGACGAAATTATCGTGGACGCGCGTTTCTCCTCATTGCCGGAAGGGGCCGGCTGGGCCTTCGAGGAATTCACGCGCCGTCACGGCGACTATGCGATTGCTGCCGTTGCCGCGATCGTTGACCGCGTTGGCAACCGGGTTTCACTGGCTGCGTGTGGGATCGGCTCCCGGCCCGTAAGGTTACACGCAGCAGAGATGCTTCTCGTCGAGGGGAACTATTCGGAAGCCGCCATCACCGCTGCCGCGGAGAGCGTAAAAGATGAAGTGACGGCACCCGACGACATGCATGCAACCAACGCGTACCGGCGCGATCTTCTTGCCGCGCTGGTGCGGCGGGCGGTTCGCAGGGCGATCTCGCGGGCTCGGTGAGGAAAACAATGCGCAAACCGCTCAGGATTTCAGCGACGTCGTCCGACCCTAAGGTGCCTGTATCTCTCGTTGTCAATGGCCAGGCCGTGTCCGCCGCGGTCAGCGTTCGGATGCTGCTATCGGACTTCCTGCGTCACGAGTTGGGTCTCACCGGGACGCATGTTGGGTGCGAACACGGCGTGTGTGGCGCTTGTACAGTGATCATAGACGGTGTGGCTGGTCGTTCCTGCCTGACTTTTGCCGTGCAAGCGCAGGGTTGCGAGATCCGGACCATCGAGTCGGTCGCCGAGGAAGATGGTGCCCTTCATCCACTGCAGCAGGCGTTTCGCGACTGTCACGCGCTGCAATGCGGTTACTGCACCCCCGGCATGATCATGAACATCCTCAACAATCTCGAATCCGACCGTCCGATGGATCTCTCTGAAGAGGGTATTCGAGACATGCTTTCCGGCAATCTGTGTCGGTGCACCGGATATCAGAATATCGTTTCTGCGGTGCGGCAGGCCGCTGCCGCAATGGGCAAGAGCTGAGGAGCGCGATCATGTCTACGAGATCGTTCGGCGCTCGCGTGCAGAGGAACATTGATCCAATACTGCTGCGGGGCGAGGGGGCCTTTGTCGACGACATCCCGCTTTCCAACCCGCTGCACGCAGCTTTCGTCCGAAGCCCGTTCGCGCGGGCCAAAGTTGGCAAGATCGATACCTCGGCGGCGCTTGAATATCCCGGCGTAATGGCAGTCTACACGTGCGACAATATCGGGGATCTGGATGTCGAGCTGCCCCTTCTTATTCCTCACCCCAGCATTCAGGACGGGCGTACGCAGCGTCCCTTGGCACGTGGCGACGTCTACCATGTCGGTCAGACCGTAGCGATGATCGTCGCGGTCGATCGCTATACCGCCGAAGACGCCGCGGCGCTCGTCGATGTTGACTACGAGCCGCTGGATGTCGAGATCGATCTCGAGAGGTCTATTCTCGATGGCGCTCCGCTCGTTCATCCCACCCATGCGAACAATATCGCGGCGCACTTCGTCCAGGTGAGTGGCAAGCCCGACATCGCGTTTGCCGAGGCCGAACATGTCACCAAGCTGAGAGTTCGGGTGGAGCGTTCGACGTCGGCCTCCATGGAGGGCAGAGCGGTGGCTGCGGTCTTTGATCGCGTTACCGGAGAACTGACGGTATGGGACGGAACCCAGGCGCCAATCTCGGTTAGGGGCGGTCTGGCATCAATTCTCAAGCTTGATGAAGACAAGGTGCGCGTGATTGCACCGAACGTTGGCGGAGGCTTCGGACAGAAGATTCTCTTCTTCTATCCGGACGAGTTGCTGGTGCCTTATGCCGCCATGCAGTTGGGACATCCCGTCAAGTTCATCGAGGACCGGCGCGAGACCTTCATCGGCTCGACTCAGGAGCGGACGCAGATCCACGAGATCGAGCTCTATGCCAAGAAAGATGGCGAGGTTATCGCCTTGCGTGACAGCTTTCTGCACGATACCGGCGCGTTTATTCCTTACGGCATCGCTGTCGCGCAGGTAGCCTCTACGTCGATCGCAGGACCATATCGCATCCCCAACATCTGGGTGGAATTCAAGGCGGTCTACACACCGACGGTGCCGATTACCCCCTATCGCGGTTGCGGCAGGCCGCATGCCTGTTTCGCGATCGAGCGGGCGATGGATCAGCTTGCCGACGAACTGGGGCTTGATCGTTTTGAGATTCGCCGTCGCAATCTCGTTCGCGATGACGAATTCCCCAAACTACGCGAAGGTCTGTTGTTCGCTGACGGGTTGCCGGTCAGCCTCGACAGCGGGCAATACCACAAGGCGCTCTCGCTGCTCATGGAGCGGCTTGATGTCGCGAATTTCGCCGAGCGACAAAAGGCGGCGGCGGCACGTGGCAAGCAGATCGGCCTCGGCATGGCCTTTTATGTCGAAGGCACGGGGCTCGGACCTTACGAAGGCGGCCACATCAAGATCCATCCGATCACCGGCAAGGTTTACGTCAACACCGGTCTCACCTCCCAGGGGCAAGGGCACGACACGGTGTTCGCGCAGATCGTCGCCGACCAGATCGGGGTCAAGGTCGAAGATGTCATATTAACCGAGGGCGATACCAAAGCCTTCGATTGGGGAGTCGCAACTTTCGCAAGTCGGGCAGCGGTGGTGTCTGGCAACGCCATCCACAAGTCCGCGCTCATTGTTCGCAAGAAGACGCTCGAGGCCGCCGCGAACATGCTCGAGGCCAACATCGAGGATATCGAACTGCGCGACGGTGCTGCCTGGGTTGCTGGCACTGACCGTTCGGTTTCTCTGGCTGCGGTGGCGACGGCTACCAATCCCCTGCGTTACGCCTTTAACGAGGCGGCCAAGGCAGCGACACAGTTTGCTCCAGCAAGCCGTCATGATGGCCCGCCACTAGGCGAGGGCCAGCATCCGGGTCTGGAGGCGACCGACTATTACAGTCCACCATGCTCGACTTGGGCATATGGTGTCCACGGCGCAATCATCGAGGTCGATACGGAACTCTGCTCGGTCAAGGTCGATCAGTATGTCTGCGTCCACGACTGCGGCAACATGATCAACCCGATGATTGTCGAAGGGCAGGTGATGGGCGGTCTCGCGCAAGGCATAGGCGGTGCGATGTACGAACGCATCGAGTACGACGCCGACGGCAACCTCATCAACGCGAACTTTGTAGACTTCCTGATGCCCTACGCCACGGAAGTTCCGCAGGTCGAGATCCTGCATCTCGAGACGCCGACGCCGCTCAATCCACTCGGGGTGAAAGGCGTTGGCGAGGCCGGATGCATTGCCGTCGGCGCGGTCATCGCGTCCGGGGTGGAAGACGCTTTGCGCCCGCTGGGAGCCGGGCGTTTCCATGAGGTGCCGCTTACACCGAGCATGATCCACGCCGCTTTGAATGGAGCAAATTGAATGAAGCCTATCCTCATCGAACGATGAGGCGATGCAATCGATGGAGCAATCCGAGAGGCTGGCTCTGCCGCTGATCTGATGTCGTCGTTGATCAGTGCGGGATGCAGGACCGCCTCTCGGTTGAACCTATTCCTGAAGCCGTGGTGACAGAAGGCTCCGCTGGAACCCACTCACGACGAAGCTGCGGCGACGTTCCGCCGTCAAGGTCAGCAGATAAAACAAAAAGGGGAAGATGTCATGCAATTGGGAAAAGCGACTTCGGTGAGCCTGGCGCTCGTGACCGCCATTTGGACCGTTCAGCCGGCGCACGCAGCATTCAAATTGAATGGTCCGACCAAGATTGCATTGGTCATCTTTTCCCAGAAGAACGATGGCGGTTGGTCGCAGGCGCTGGACGAGGCGCGCCAGCGCATGGAAAAGGAATTGAACGTCAAAATTCCCGTGGTGGAGAATGTTCCCGAGAACGCGACCGCCATCCGGCCGGCTGTCGAACTGCTGATCCAGCGCGGCTTCAATGTCATCATCGGCTCGGCCTTCGGCTATTCCGACACGTTCAAGGAACTGGCCGCCAAATATCCCAATGTGGCGTTTCTTAATCCGGCGGGCACGACAAATGGCCCCAACCTGGAAAGCTTCTACGGCCGCACCTATGAAAGCCAGTATCTATGCGGCATGGCAGCTGCGGGGGCATCCAAGACCGGCAAGCTTGGTTTCGTGGCTGCAAACCCGTTCGGCTTGGTGAACTGGACCGTGAACGCCTATGAACTCGGCGCCAAGCAGATCAATCCCAACGCGACCGTTACCGCGGTCTTCACCGGGGCCTGGAATGATCCGGTCAAGGAGCGTGCGGCCACAGAGGCACTGATCGAGCAGGGTGCGGATGTCATTGGCCAGCATGTGGATACGCCGACGCCACAAGTGGTGGCGCAAGAGAAAGGCGTCTACGCGACGGGGCATCATCGCGATCTCGCCGAGTTTGCGCCGAAGGCGACCATCTGTTCTTCCATGTGGGTGTGGGATCGTTTCCTCATCCCTGAAATCAAGAAAATCGAGGCTGGAACCTGGAATCCGGGGCCATATGGCGCCTTCCTGTCCATCAAGGAAGGCGGCACGGATATCGCCTGTTGCGGAGCGGCCGTTCCCAAGGACGTTGCGGACAAGATCAAGACAGCCCGTCAGGAGATCATCGATGGCAAGCTGCAGGTTTATGCAGGTCCCCTGAAAGATCGTGATGGCAAGGAACGGATCGCAGCAGGCGCGGTGCTGGGTGATGCCGACCTGTGGAACATGGACTGGTATGTAACCGGCGTCTCAAGTCAAAAATAGCCGATTGGACCGTGCAAAGCCAGACGCAGGGTGACCCGATGATTGCGTTGGAATTGTCTAACATCTCCAAGTCTTTTGACGGATTTCAGGCGCTTTCGTCCGCATCCTTGCGACTTGGCCGGGGGGAGGTTCACGCTCTGCTGGGAGAAAATGGGGCGGGAAAATCATCACTGATGAACGTTGCTGCCGGGCTCTATCGGCCCGATAGCGGCAGGGTCAGCGTCTTCGGCCGAGAGGTGACAATCGACGGGCCTGCCGCTGCGCGCCGCCTTGGCATCGGCATGGTTCACCAGCATTATAAACTGGTAAAGGCGTTCAGTGCTCTCGAAAACATCCGTCTCGCGATCGGTGATCGCAACGATGCGGAGTTGTCGTGCAGAATACGTGATCGCGCGGCCTCGCTGGGCTTTGAGATCGATCTGGACCAGCCGGTCGGTGCATTGTCGGTTGCCGAGCAGCAACGTGTCGAAATTTTCAAGGTGCTGCTTGGCGGAGCGCAAATCGTCATCCTCGACGAACCAAGTGCCGTTCTGACAGATAGAGAAGCTGCGGCGCTTCTCGACACGATGCGCCAAATTGCTGCGCAGGGTACTGCGGTTGTTTTGGTCACGCACAAACTGGCAGAGGTCAAACGCTACGCCGACTTCGTGACCGTCATGCGCGGCGGCAGGACGATCACGACAGCCGACCCGCAGGTTCATTCGGTCGACGAATTGACGGCAATGGTGGTTGGTCAACTCGAAGTGGAAGCCTATCACCCGACCGTTGTGGCAGGAGATCCCATTCTCAAACTGTCGGGCGTAAGTGCCAGTCGATCCGACGGTCATCAGGCCTTGTCCGACGGCAGTTTGACGCTGCGCAGAGGTGAAATTTACGGCATCGCCGGTGTTGGCGGCAACGGTCAGGCCGAGCTGGGCGAGGTCTTGATGGGGGTGTTGAAGCCGACCGCTGGCACCATCGAACTTGACGGTGAAGGTGACGTCACCGGCGACGGGGCGGGCAAGCGCCGTGAACGAGGTTTTGCAACCATCCCCGCAGATCGCCAGTCCTACGGGCTGGCTGGGGAACTTTCCATAGTCGACAATTATTGCATACAGGCAGTGAGGTCGGGCAGGCTTGGCGGATGGATGCGCGTCGACAAAAGTGGCGCACAAAAACAGGCGCGTGTCGCTGTCGAGACCTTTGACGTACAGGGCGTACGCAGCCTGCGCCAAAAAGTATCCCTGCTCTCCGGCGGCAATGCCCAGAAACTTGTGATTTCGCGCGAGTTCGAGACGAAGCCCCGTATCGTGGTTGCTGCCAGTCCCAGCCGTGGCCTGGATGCCCGGGCAACAAGCGAAGTTCACCGTAGGTTGCGCGAGGCGAGAGATGCCGGCGCGGGGGTTCTGCTCATCAGCGAGGATCTCGACGAGATACTGCTGCTGTCGGACCGCGTCGGGGTGATCAATTCCGGACGCATAGTCAGGGAGTTTCCAGCGCCGGCGAACCGCCAGGCTATCGGGGCTGCGATGGTTGGCCATGACTGAAATTGGACACGAGCGAGCCCGGATGGCGATCGGCACCGAACGACAAACCAAGCATCGTTTTTTTGTGCTCCCGGCAATCGAGGTCCGGCAATATGCATCGCTAGGCCTTCAAGCTCGCGTACTTGGATTGGGCCTGCTCGCAGGCCTCATCGTCGCCACGCTGATCTTGGTGGCGTCGGGTATCAGCCTCTTCGATCTCGCCAACGAGTTCGTCGTTTCCATTTTCACCAATCTCACAAGTCTCGCGGCCGTGCTGACGCAAACGGCACCGCTGATGATCGCGGGACTGGCTGCAACGGTCGCGTTCAGGGTTCGGTTCTGGAACATCGGCATCGAGGGCCAGATGATTGCTGGCGCTATCCTGGCGACGGGCGTTGCGATCTTTGATATCGGCCCGCCCTCAACACGCATTTGGCTCATGATGCTGGCCGCTGCAATCGGTGGCATGGCTTGGATCGTATTGCCCGCTTTTCTGCGGCTGCGGCTTGGTGTGAACGAAATCATCTCGACGCTGCTGTTGAACTATGTTGCGTTCAACCTTCTGCTGCATCTCCTCTACGGTCCCTGGAAAGATCCAAAGAGCGGATTTCCGAATTCGGCGGAATTCGATCTCGTCGAGCGGATACCTCTCATCGGTTGGCAGACGCTGAGCTACAGCCTGTTGCTGGCACTCTTGCTGGCCGGCCTTTGCTGGTGGCTCTTCAACGTCAGTCGCTTCGGCTTCTATACCGCCTTTGTGCATGCCAACGCCAAAATGGCCGCGGCGATGGGGCTTTCGGTCGTCGGCATAGTGGGGGCTGGAGCCCTTCTTTCAGGCGCGCTCGCTGGAATGACAGGATTTGTCATCAGTGCGGGCGTCGAATACCGCATGACGCAGGGTTTCTTCCTTGGTTACGGATTTTCTGGAATTCTGATCGCCTTTCTGGGACGAAACAGTCCGCTTGGGACTGCGTTGGTGTCCGTTTTCGTGGCGATACTGTTCGTTGCGGGACAAAGCCTGCAAGTTTTCTACCAGATCCCGGGATCGATGGTGCAACTGATCCAGGCGGTGATCGTGATCACCGTCGCGTCAGCGGAGTTTTTTGTTCGTTATCGTCTGCGCTGGCCGAGGTGAAGACATGGACTTCGTGCTGAATTGGCTGGTCAACGTTCCGGTCTTCGCAATACCCTTCGCGCTGGCGGCCCTTGGCCTCATCGTTACCGAAAAGTCAGGTGTGCTTTCGCTTGGCGCGGAAGGTTTCATGCTGATGGGAGCAATGGCGGCGGCAGGAGCCACCTTGCTGACCGGAAATCCCTATCTCGGTTTGCTGGCTTCCGCTGTCGCGGCATCGCTACTTTCGCTGGTCTTTGCGATGATGACGATGACTTTCAGGGTCAACCAGGTCATAGCCGGCCTGGCGATCGTCTTTCTTTCCCAAGGTCTGACGGGGCTGCTTGCCGTGAAGTTTGGCTGGACCAATCAGCCTGTCTCCGGGCTTGGAAAGCTCGATTTCGGCCCGTTGGCCCACATTCCGGTGGTAGGCAGGTTGTTTTTCCAGCACGACCTCATCGTCTACCTCGTGGTGCCGATCTTCGCCGCAGTCGTCTATGTTCTCTCCCGAACCATGATCGGCCTGCGGCTTCGGGCCGTGGGAGACGGACCTGATGCGGCGGATGCCGCAGGCGTCAATGTCACGGCGTATCGCTGCGGTGCGATCTTGGCTGGCGCCATGCTGATGGGGCTCGCCGGCGGATATCTTTCAGTGGGAGTTGCGAAAATCTGGGTGGACGGCATGTCCGGCGGACGCGGCTGGATAGCGATCGCACTTGTCGTATTTGCGCGGTGGCAACCCTGGCGGGTGCTTCTTGGAGCTCTCCTGTTCGGAGGAATCGAAGCCCTCATCCCCCGCATCGCGGCGGTGGGAATCCATGCTCCACAGTACTTCCTGTTGATGACACCCTACCTCGCAACCCTGGCAGTCATGGTGTGGTCGTCTCTCAAAGCCAAAAACACCTTCGACCAACCCGGTGCGTTGGGGCAGCCATATTTGAGGGAGGAGCGTCGGTAACATCCCGCGATAATCTGAAGTGAAGAGCGCATATCTGGAGATCCAAAATGAGCCTTGAGGAAATGACGCTGGTGTTTTTCGCCACCACTGGAATTGTGGTTGTTATGAGCCTGGTATCCTATCAGATTTCACACTTGCAGCGCCTATCTCAATCATGGCCTTCGATCCCGGCACGTGTGGTTGAGTTGCGTCTCATTGGCGAATGGAGCCCAGAGTACCAGGTCAAAGTCGCATACGTTCGAGCTGGCGCAAAACACGAAGTCTGGGCCAAAAATCCCAATGCTGTCGAAACATCCCGCCTCGGTGTCGGTGGTTTAGTCGGGATCAAATTCAATCCTGCCTCGCCACGGGCTTGCGTCCTTGGATAGGATTTACCGCGCGTCCCGGAAAGCGCAGTTTTGGGGGGCAACGCGGTCTGCGACGAGAGCTATGCAAGGGGACAATTGGTCTCCTAGCGCAGAACGATCGAGCGATAGTTAACTTCGCTGCCGAACACGACCTGCTTGGGGATACGCTGCCCCGCGGATGGGTCCCGTTGCGGCGCGTCAACGGTCGGGGCCTCCATGTGGCTTGTGCCCCCGCAGCTTCATCTCCGTCATAGCGTTTGGCAGCGTGCTTACAGGTTACGAAGACTTGTTCAGTTTTTGATCATCGAAGACCAGGAAAGAAGATGTCCCCCGCGCAGCGCGACGAAACACCCTTAGCCGGTGAAGTTGCGATCCCCTTCGGTTTCCGCAAGGGCGAGACGGCCGATCGCGAGCAGAACATTCGAACGGATCCGAAACTTCGGCGCGATTTGTTACATCACGCAATTGGTCGTGCCGTGCGAGACCATCGAAGGCGGCAGGAACTCAGCAAGCAGGAACTCGCCACCACGGCGGGAGTATCGATCGGAATGCTCTCGCGCATCGAAAATGCGACTGTTTCGCCATCCTTGCAAACGTTACGCGCGCTCGCTGCTGCACTTGCTATGCCGTTGTCAGGCTTTTTCGAAAGCTATGATGAAAACCCCGGAGTGCTCTTCTCGAAAGGGCTACCTGATGGCAATCAAAACTTCGCGACATTCTGTCAAAGCGAACGTGCACACGCAGCGGAAGCGATGTTGGTTGAGCTGGCCGATCCTTTGGATGAGTTTTTCACACTCTCTCAAAAAGGAGTGCGGTTCATCTATGCCCTGGAAGGTGGCTTCACCTGCAGGCTTGGTCGGCGGCGGTTTCGATTGACACCGGGCGACAGCTTGACCTGTACTTCAGAAGTGCACCAAAAAATCGTTGGAGCAACGACATTGCCCATTCGATTCCTGATGGTCACTTTCCATCCGCAAAGTCCGGTTCGAGCGCATCCAACCTCTGCATTTGACCTGTCCTTCTCAGCAAACCGGCGGGGAGATCGTCTTTCGAAGCTGTGATTGGCAGGCACAACATGAATTGGCGGACTGCTTATCTCGTGTACCGTCAATGCATGTCTGTTTTCGCAGCTGTTGTTTCCGCGACGGGCACGTCTCGGAGATACTCAAGTTTGGTCTTTTGCCATTTGTCCGAAGTTCCGCTCATAGGTATCGGAAATTAGCTTTTCAGCCGCCTTGGTCGCTTTGACGGGATCTCGCTGCTCGATAGCTTTCACGATTGCCTCGTGCATGCCGAGCGCATGGCCCATACCACCGAATCTGGTGAAGGTCTTCGGGACACTGATCGTCAGTGCCGCACGGATGACTGAACCGACAGGCGTGAGGAATCGGTTGTGCGCAGCCTGGATGATACCCAGGTGGAAGGTGATGTCGGCTTCGATGGCAAGTTTGGGATTGGAATGATCCTGCGCCATTGTCGCTAGTGCCGCGCGAAGTTGGGCAAGGTCGCTCTCGGTAGCGCGCCTCGACGCCAATCCGGCGGCGAGCGGTTCGATCGCCGATCTGATTTCGAACAGTTCTTCGGCCAGCGCCTTTTCGTTCTGTTCGCCATGCCATGACATGACCGTGGGATCGAGCGTGTTCCAGAATTCCTGTGCACGAACGCTGGTGCCGATGCGCTGCTTGGCCTCGATGAACCCCTTGCTGGTCAGGATCGTGAGCGCTTCGCGCAGCGTCGTGCGGCTGACCTGGAGCTGGTCCAGCAGGTCTGTTTCCTTGGGCAACTTGTCGCCCGGTCGCAATTCTCCGCGCAAAATGCTGCGTCCCATGCGGGCGGCAATCTGCGCCGGCAAACCTCGCCCGGAAGCCGGAACAGGTTCCATCATGTCGCTCGCCAATGCCATGTCGGCTGTCCCCTTCCGTTACCCGCTATCCACCTGGCAGCGGGCCGAGTTGTGCCGCGAAACGCTCCACCATCTCAAGCCCGATCTTGTCGGGACGAAGGGCTGGGGCCCGATCGTGGATCGGGATGCCGGCACGAGCACCGAACAGGCGCTTGCCATAGCAGATGAGGTTCTCGATGCCTTGCATGACAAAAACCGCCGCCGGCAACATCGCTCGATACTGTGTCTCCGCATTGTCCTCGTCGCCGCTACGAAAGGCTTCATATGCACGCACTGCGTAGTCGATGCAGTCCGGGGCAAGGATCATGCCCCGGCAGCCGGCGCGGAAATTGTCGGTCAACTCCAGTCCGCCCCGGCCGTTGAACACCGGGACGCGGCCCTCTGTGCGCGAGATCAGGCTGGCTATGTCGACGACTGGCCCTTCGCCCTTGACCAGACTGATGTTGGGGTGCTGCCTCACGAGGTCGCGGATTTCGTCAGCGGTCAGTCCGCGTCCGAAGAAAGCCGGGGCATTTTGAATGGCCACCGGTAGATCGGTTGCTTGTGCGACGCGTCCAAAGAAGCGGATGTATTCGGCCGCACCATAGTTGCCCACCGGCGGCGGCTGGAGGATGACCCAATCCGCGCCGACGCCTTCGGCATGGCGGATCTGGGCGATCTGCTCGCCAACCGAGGCGCCGAAGATGGTGAAGGCGAGCGGCACTCTTGCGCCGGTGTCCTCTGCGACCCAGTCCATCAATGTACGGCGTTCCGCCTCCGTGAGTTTCGAGACTTCCGTGGCGAGCCCCAGCGCCGCCATGCCGTGTGCCCCGGCCCCAAGGCAAAGTTCCACCTGCCTGCTTATCGCGGTTCGGTCCAACCGCTCCTCGCCATCGAACAACGCGTAGACGATGGCATGAATGCCTTGGAAATTGTCGGCATCGAGTTTGCGCATCTGGTGCCTCAATGGCTTTCGCGTGGGACGGCGTGACCGCGACAACCAACCAGGAAATCGAGATCCGCGCCGCGATCCGCCTGCAAGACGTGCTCGACATAAAGACCCTGATAGCCACTCGACATGGCGGGAATGGGTGCTTCCCATTCCGCGCGCCGCCGCTGCAGTTCTTCGTCCGAAACGTCGAGGTGAAGCCTGCGTGCTTCCACGTCAAGCTCGATGACGTCACCACTTTGTACCAGCGCCAAGGGCCCCCCGATGGCTGCTTCCGGCGTTGTATGCAGCACCACCGTGCCAAAGGCGGTGCCGGACATGCGCGCATCCGAGATGCGCACCATGTCGCGTACGCCTTTTTGCAGAAGCTTCCGTGGCAATGCCATATTTCCGACTTCGGCCATGCCCGGATAGCCTTTCGGGCCGCAATTCTTCAGCACCATGATGCAGCTCTCGTCGATGTCGAGTGTCGGGTCGTCGATGGTGGCCTTGTAGTGGTCGATGTCTTCGAACACGACTGCCCGACCCCGGTGTCGCATCAGTTCCGGCGAAGCAGCGGAAGGCTTGATGATCGCCCCATCGGGAGCCAGGTTGCCACGCAGAACAGCGATTCCACCATGTTGTGTCAGGGCTTGATGCTTCGGCCGGATGACCTGGGGGTTATAGTTCTTCGCCTCGGTGAGCTCATCGCGCAAAGTTCTGCCGGTTATCGTCAGCGCGTCGACATGAAGGAGATCGGCAATCTCTTTCATCACGGCGGGGACGCCGCCGGCGTAGCAGAAATCCTCCATCAGGAAGCGTCCCGAAGGCATAAGATCGACGATGGTTGGCACGTCGCGGCCCAGTCTGTCCCAATCGTCAAGCGTGACGTCCACGCCGACACGTCCGGCGATTGCAAGAAGATGAACGACGGCATTGGTCGAGCCGCCGATAGCGCCGTTGACCCGGATCGCGTTCTCGAAGGCTTTCTTCGTCAGGACCTGCGACAGTTGCAAATCCTCCTCCACCATTTCGACGATGCGGCGGCCACTCATCCGCGCCAGCCGGGCTCGATGGGCATCCACGGCGGGGTAGGCGGCGTTGCCTGGCAAGGCTATGCCGAGTGCTTCGACAATCGAGGCCATGGTCGAGGCCGTGCCCATGGTCATGCAGTGACCGGGGGAGCGCGACATCGCACTTTCGGCCTGGGCAAACTCGCGCTCGCTCATGATGCCGGCGCGCACGTCTTCGGAAAACTTCCACACATCCGTGCCAGAACCGATCTCCCGACCGCGGAAGCGACCGTTGAGCATCGGCCCTCCGGAGACGACGATGGAGGGCAGGTCGCAGGAGGCAGCACCCATGATGAGGGACGGCGTGGTCTTGTCGCAGCCGGCCATCAGCACCACCCCATCCATCGGATTGCCGCGGATCGCCTCCTCGACGTCCATGGAGGCGAGATTGCGGAACAGCATGGCGGTTGGGCGCAGGTTGGATTCCCCGCAGGAGAACACGGGAAACTCCAACGGCAGGCCGCCCGCTTCGAGCACGCCTGCCTTGATGTGTTCGACAAGCCCGCGGAAATGCGCGTTGCAAGGGGTGAATTCGGAGAAGGTATTGCAGATCCCGATCACGGGCCGGCCGTCGAACGCATCGTCTGGCAGGCCATTGTTCTTCATCCAGCTGCGATGGATGAAAGCATCCTTGCCAAGGCCTCCAAACCAATGCTGCGAGCGCAGTTTCGTCATTTTGCGAACTCCAATCTTGTCTGCATGCGATCGGAGCTCACTTGACGGCCCCCATGGTCAGGCCGCGGATCAGCTGTTTCTGGAAGACCAGAACGAACACCAGTACGGGAACCAGCAACACGATCGAAGCGGCGGACAATTCGCCCCAGCGGACCTGCTGGTAGCCGACGAAGGCATAAAGACCCAGAGGCACTGTCCGAACGTCGTTGCCGCCGAGAACCAGTGCAAAGAGGAACTCGTTCCAGGAAAACAGGAATGCCAGGATCGCCACGGCAGCAATTCCGGGGAGGACGACGGGAAGGCAGATATGGGAGAAGGCCTGGAAATATGTCGCGCCGTCGACGGCTGCCGCCTCCTCCAGTTCATCTGGCAGGTCCTCGAAGAAACCCTTCATCAGCCAGACGACGATGGAAAGGTTGATCGCCACATGAGCGACTATGAGGCCGGCATGCGTGCCGATAAGCCCCGTCTTCACATACATCACGAAGAATGGGATCAGCACCGCGACCGGCGGCGTCATGCGGGTGGTCAGGATCCAGAAGCCATAGTCGGCGTTGGCGCGAAACCGATACCGTGCCAGCACATAGGCTGCCGGAAGCCCGATCAGCAAGGCAAGTGCCGTCGAGACGAGCGCTACGATGGCGCTGTTGGCAAAGTATGTCCAGATTGCAGGATCGGACAGAACCGTGATGTAGTTGTCGAGGATCGGAGCGAACAGGAATTTGGGCCGCCGCGCCATGGCATCGACTTCTGTCTTCAGGGACATCATCGCCAGCCAGTAGATGGGGAACAGGCACCAAAGGGCGAAGGCCGACAACACCAGGCGGCGCGCGAAAGGTGTCAAGGAACGCGTCGCTTTCATAACGCTGCCCTCGGCACGAACATACGCATGCGACGGAGGAAAACCTGCGCGGCAACGATGGTTATGGCCAGCATGACGATCGCGATGGCGGCGGCATAACCCATGGAGAGAAACTCGATGCCCTGTTTGTACGCCAGCAGGTTCAGCGTCCTGGTTGCAACGCCCGGCCCCCCGCCCGTCAGCACGAAGATGATGTCGAAGGTCTTGAAGGCGTCGATGGCGCGAAAGACGATGGCGACGCCGAGATAGGGGAGAAGCGCCGGCAGGGTATGATGGAAGAACACCTGGGTCTCGGTCGCGCCATCGATCCTGGCGGCCTGCAGAGGTTCTTCGTCCATCGCCGCGAGCCCGCCTGCCGCGATCAGCAGCATGAACGGCGCCCATTGCCAGGTATCGACGATCAACAGCGATGTCATCGCCATCGCCGGCGTGCCGAGCCAGTCCTGAGCCGGCAGGCCAGTTAGCTTCAGCAGATAGTTGAACACGCCCAGCGACGGGTTGAACATCATGCGGAACGTGAAGACGGCGGCAACGGGGGTGATGGCCATGGGCAGAAGATAGATCGCCCGCAGCAGAGGAACGGCTCTGGTTTCGTGATGCAGGAACGTGGCTATCGCTACGCCGAGCGTGAGCTGGATGGCGACTGCAAGCACGGTGAACAATGCCGTTGCGCGCAATGCCGTCCAGAATTCTTCCGCCTGCAGGAGTTTGAAATAGTTCTGTAACCCGGCAAACGCCAGCGAATCCGGTGTCACCAGCGAATAGTTGCTGAGGCTCATGGCGACGGACGCGATGAAGGGAAAGATGGTGAGGCCGAGCAGCAGCACTGTCGTCGGCGTCAGCATGAGGATGATGAAACGCGTACGCGCGCCCATTTCTAGATCACGTCCTGTTTTGGCAGTTGCGCCATGTCACAGGCGCAACTCGTCTCAATCGATTTCTCGCGCCAGTTGTTGGCCTCATAGTCCCAGCGCCTGGCGAACCTTGCCGTCGGCATCGCCAAAGGCTTTGGCGGCATCCTTGCTGCCGGTCACGACCTCGTTGACGGCGATGCCGACGGCATCGAGAATTTCAGGAGCTTTCGGGTGGAACCAGGCGGCCTTGAACAAATCGCCGTCGGCGGCCTGCAGGTTCTTCAATGCGGCATCTGCGGCTTGAGCGCCGAAGCGGTCACGAAAAGCCGATGTCTGCCAGGCTGAGCTGCGCGGTGTTGCCAGACCCGCAGCCGCGGTCAGGGTCGATGTGGGCTTCGACGTTGCCCACATGAGGAACAGCCAGGCCGCATCCTTGTTGGCGGATTTCGCGTTGATGCCGGCCATCCAGTGCCACATGTTCGGTTTGGCGGCTTTGCCGGCAGGGGCCGGCAAGACGCCGAACAGCGTGTTTCCGGAGACGGTGCTTTTCGACTTGTCTTCGATATCGGTGGCGAAGTTCGAGGAATCGCAGCCGATCGCCACGGCACCCTGCATGAAGTCGTTCAGGCATTCCATCCAATGGTAGCTGGCGATGCCGACCGGTCCTGCTTCGCGGAGCAGTTTGCCATACATCTCGAGTCCGGCGATCGATTCAGGCATCGTGAGGCCGGACTTGCCGTCCTTTGTCACATAGGCGCCGCCATAGGAGAAAACGAAACCCGCCAGCGTCCAGGGCGCCGCGTCGCCCGTCGGCTTTGCCCGCATGGCTATGCCTGCCACATCTTCACTTTTCAACGTGACAGCAAGCTTGAGCAGATCGTCCATCGAGGCGGGTGCGGCAAGAGCTTTCGCATCCAGCATGGACTTGTTCATGAACAGGGTTTGCGCCTCGGCGGTGATGGCGAGGCCGTAGGACGCGTCGTCACTCCATTTTTCGAAGCTGCGGGCTGACGAGAAGATGTCTGGCTCATCGTACCAGGCCGCATCGAAGAGGGAGGCATCGCCTCTGAATGCATCGAGAGGCTGCAGCCATTTCGCCGAGATGGCCTGGCCAAGGGCCCAGATCATGAAGACGTCTGGTGTGCCGCTGCCGCCGCCCAGCTTCACCGGCATGGAGGCAGCGAATTCCGTTTCCGATTGTTTCTCGACTTTGACTTCGATCCCGGTCAGTTGCGTGAAGAGCGGGATCAGGGGCACGATCGCATGCATCCAAACATGCTCCAGGCCACCCAACACGATCGTCTGGCCTTTGTATTTCTGCCAGTCCACCTTCGCGCCAGCATAGAGCTTGAGCAGTTCGGCGGTGTTTTCCTGGGCATGGACCGGAAGCCCCGAGCGTAGAGCGATCACACCGCCCGCGGCCAATATCGAACTCGCGCGCAGGAACGAGCGACGGTCCACCGCGAGGTGCAGTCCTCCCGTCGGCATTTTCATCTTGTCCATCACATCCTCCCAGTGGGCCGGCGCCATGCCGACAACAAGATCAACTCATGTCTTGAATACTCATATTATCGGAGTTATTAATGGTCAAGACGGAATGAAGGAGAGGACATTTGGTCGACGTCGAACTGTCCAATGTGGGAAAAAGCTGGGGCGCGGTGCAGGTCATCCGCCATCTCGATCTTCACGTGAAGGACGAGGAATTCCTTGTGTTGCTCGGTCCCTCCGGCTGCGGAAAGACCACGACCATGCGCATGATCGCGGGTCTTGAGGATGTGACCTCTGGTGACATCCGCATTGGTGGCCAGTCAGTCGTGGGCAAGCTGGCGCGTGAGCGCGACATTGCCATGGTGTTCCAGAATTATGGGCTCTATCCGCATATGAGCGTGGCCGACAACATCGGCTATCCGCTGCGGCTGCGCAAAATCCGGCCCGATGAGCGCCAGGAGCGCGTCAGGTCGGCCGCGCGCAGGGTCCATCTCGAGGAACTGCTCGAGCGTAAGCCGCGTGCCTTGTCTGGCGGGCAGCGCCAGCGCGTCGCACTGGCGCGCGCGATCGTGCGCACCCCGCGTCTGTTCATGCTCGATGAGCCGCTGTCCAATCTCGATGCGAAGCTGCGTGTTTCGATGCGCGCGGAACTCAAGCATCTGCATCACGAAATGAGAACGACGACGATTTACGTCACGCATGACCAGATCGAGGCGATGACGCTGGCAACACGCGTCGCCGTCATGCAGGGTGGCCGCATCGTCCAGCTCGATACGCCTGAAAACATCTACAACGATCCTTCGGAATTGTTCGTCGCCGCATTCATCGGTTCACCACCGATGAACCTGCTGCGCGGAACGATGTCGGATGGAAAATTCCGCAGTGCAGGATTCGAAATAGTCGCGCTGCCGGCATCGGTTGGTGGAGATGTCACGATGGGCATTCGCCCGGACGATGTTGCGCTCGTCGGCAGTTCGGATGGCGCCGACATGGTTGCAACGGTATTCGCGACCGAATTCTTTGGCCAGAATACCCTGGTTTCGATCAAGGCGGGCGACAGTCTCTTCTGTGCGGTGGCTGACGCCAATCGGAAAGTGAAGATCGGCGAGACGGTCTTCCTGACGCTGGGACGCGACCGGATCTTTTTCTTCGACACTGCAGATGGAAAGCGGCTGCGTCCGAGTTGAGCCATGGCCATGAAGCGCTACGACTACATCATCGTCGGTGGTGGCAGTTCCGGCTGCGTCGCGGCCTGGCGCCTGGTGGAAGAATTCGGTGCCAGCGTGCTGCTTCTGGAGGCCGGGATACGGCGCATGAGCCCACTGATGCACATGCCTGCCGGCTACATGAAGTATCTGGGGCGCGACACCTATCTCGACATGTACCATATGGTACCGCAACCGCAACTCGATGGAAGAAGCACGATCGTACCGCAAGCGAGGGTTCTCGGCGGCGGCTCTTCAGTGAACGCCATGGTATACATGCGCGGACAGGCGGCCGACTACGACAACTGGGCTGACATGCTGGGCACGGGCCACGACTGGTCGTGGGCCGACATGCTCAATCATTTCAAGGCGCTCGAAAACAACGACCATCTCGGCGCTCCCGCTCACGGCAATTCCGGTCCGCTCAGCGTATCGGCACCGTTCCATCACTGCGCGATGACGGACGCTTTTGTCGCCGCGGTTCAGAATGCCGGTGAGCCTTTCACCCCCGATTTCAACGGCGGCCGGCAGCGTGGTGTCGGATACATGCAGTCGACGATCGGACCGGATCGTCGCCGCTGCAGCGCAGCGGATGCTTTTCTGTCGCGTGTTCTGCAAGATTCCAAGTTGGAGGTGCGCACGCAAATCAGGGTCGACCGTGTGCTTGTCGAAGCCGGGAGGGCAACGGGTGTCGAGTTCCGTCGCGATGGTCAGGTCGAACGCGTTCATGCCGATCGCGGCGTCATCATGGCTGCTGGTGCATTCAACACGCCAAAGCTGTTGATGCTGTCAGGGGTCGGCGCGGCCGATCATCTGCGCTCGCTTGAAATCAAGCCAATCTGTGACCTGCCCGGTGTCGGAAGAAACCTGCAGGACCATTGCGAGGTACCCCTCATCTTCAGGAGCAACGGCCGCTACGGCTATTTCGGCGAAGATCGTGGCTGGCCGATGATCCGCAACGGACTGCAGTATCTGTTGTTCGGTTCCGGCCCGGTCGCGTCGATCGGTGTCGAAGCCTGCGCCTTCGTCAATCCCGACGATGCTGAAGCCGATGCAACACTCAAGATCTACTGCGTTCCAACTGTCTACGTCGATCGCGATATCTCCGGCGTCGAGCCTTGCGATGGCCTGACAATGACCTGTTGTCTCCTGCGACCGCATTCGCGCGGGACCGTCACGTTGCGCTCGAACAAACCAGACGCCATGCCGCTAATCGATGGTGGTTTCCTGCGCGATCCCCGCGACATGGAAACGATGATCAAGGGGTTGAGGGTGGCGCGGTCCTTTGCACGCCAGGAGCCGTTGACCGGCCTGCTAGAGCAAGAAATCGTTCCGGGTAGCGGGGCCGCCGAAGATCCGCTTTTGCGTGCCCATGCCAAACGAATGGTCAAGACAAATTACCATCCGGTCGGAACCTGCCGGATGGGAGCCGAGGACGATTCCTCGGCAGTCGTCGACCCGGCGTCCATGGCTGTCCATGGGGTGAGGGGACTGTACGCGATTGATTGCTCGGTGATGCCGACAATCGTCAGTGGAAACACCAATGCGCCGGCCATGGCGATCGCTCACAAGGCTGCCGGCCTGATCCACGAGGCTCGGGTCTAGCGCCTGTCGAGAAGCGCTCCGCTCATCACCACTCGGCGAAGGATCCATCGGCATGGCGCCAGACCGGATTGCGCCAGCGATGGCCTTCCCGGGCGCGTTCCCTGACATAGTCCTCATCGATTTCGACGCCCAGTCCGGGGCCATCGGGAATGGCGACGAAGCCTTTGTCGTAGCGAAAGACGTCCTTGTTCTTGGCGTAGTCGAGCAGGTCGTTGGCCTTGTTGTAATGGATGCCGAGGCTCTGTTCCTGGATGAAGCAGTTGTAGCTCACCGCGTCGAGTTGCAGGCAGGCGGCCAGCGCAATCGGCCCAAGCGGACAATGCGGAGCCACCGCGATATCGTAGGCTTCGGCCATGGCGGCGATCTTGCGGCATTCAGTGATGCCGCCTGCGTGTGACAGGTCCGGCTGGATGATGTCTACGGCGCCTTCCTCGAACACATGCTTGAAGTCCCAGCGACTGTAGAGGCGCTCGCCGAGTGCGATCGGGGCAGACGACATGGCGGCGATTTCTTTCAGAGCCTCGCGGTTCTCGCTCAACACGGGCTCTTCGATGAACATCAGCCGATAGGGCTCCAATTCCCTGACAAGTGCCTTGGCCATGGGTCGATGCACGCGACCATGGAAATCGACAGCGATGCCGACATGCGGCCCGACGGCTTCGCGCACCGTCGCCACGCGTTCAACCGCGGCGTCGATGCGGTCGTGGCTGTCGACGATCTGCAATTCTTCCGTGCCGTTCATCTTGAGTGCGGTGAACCCACTGGAGACGACCTGTCTGGCGCCATCCGCGACCTCCGAAGGCCGGTCGCCGCCTATCCAGGAATAGACCTTGATGCTGTCGCGGCAGCGCCCGCCCAGGAGCTCATGCACCGGCACACCGAGTGCCTTGCCTTTGATGTCCCAGAGCGCCTGGTCGATGCCGGCGATGGCGCTCATCAGGATGGGGCCGCCGCGATAGAAACCGCCGCGATGCATCACGGACCAATGATCCTCGATCAGGCGTGGATCCTTGCCAACGAGATAGTCCGCCAGCTCCTTCACGGCGGCTTCGACAGTAAGCGCGCGCCCCTCGACGACTGGCTCACCCCAGCCACTGATGCCTTCGTCGGTTTCGATCTTCAGGAACAGCCAGCGCGGTGGCACGATATAGGTGGTGAGGGTGGTGATCTTCATCTTGTCGGGTCCGGATCAGCTGTTCTTGATTTGCTTGGCGCTCACCAGGTCGCGGGCCGCGAGATCGAGGATGTGGTCGGCCGCCTTCCTCGCCGCGTCACCGTCGCGTAGCCGCAGCGCCTCCACCACTTCGCGGTGGGCTTCCACCGCCTCGGCGCGTCGATCAAGCGAGATCACGGCGGTGGCCTCGAGTGAAAACCTCAGCGCCGTGTCGATCATCCCGCCGATCTGCCTGAAGATGGGATTGTGGCTTGCCCGATAGAGGATCTGGTGAAAGGCGATGTCCGATCGCGAGAACTTGACGATGTCCTCGGCTGCGTTTGCCATTCCGTCCCACGCCATCTCCAGGTCAGCTATTTCACGCAAGGTCGCTCGCGTCGCGGCAAGTTCCGCCACAAGCGGCTCGATCGCCCGACGTGTTTCGAGAATGGCGTCGAACAGCTTGTCGTCCAGCGCATGCGGCGCGTGCCAGGCAAGCACCTGGGAATCAATGATGTTCCAGTTGTCCTCGTCACAGACGATCGTGCCCACGCGGGGACGGCTCAGCACCAGTCCCTTAGCGGCCAAAACCTTCAAAGCCTCGCGTATCACGGTTCTGCTGACGCCGTGTTCGGCACCCAGGTCGTTTTCGGTCGGCAGGAAGCTGCCTTGCTTGTAGCGGCCCGAAAATATGTCAGACGCGATCACGCGTGTGATGTCCGTCATGACACGGGGGCGCAGCATCTTTGATTTTTTGTCCGACAATCCCTGCGACGCGTCAGCCATGTGTTCCTCCCTCGCGGGCGATCTCCTGATTCCCTGGCCGAGACTACTGGGGACAGCGGCTATCGCAATCTTCCCAACTCCCATTCTGTTACCCCATTTATCATACCAAGGCAATTGACTGGTATGATAAAATGAAATACTGATCCGGGAGGGCTCGCAGCCCAAGTCGCGTTCTGGGAGGAAACCATGCGATTTCTGAAAAAGGCGCTCGTCGCCAGCGCATTTGCCGTTACCGCCATTGTCATGGGTGCGCCGGCCTATGCTGCGGACGTAAAGATCGGTTTCGTCGTCAAACAGCCTGAGGAGCCCTGGTTCCAGGACGAATGGAAATTCGCTGACCAGGCTGCGAAGGAAAAAGGCTTCACGCTGGTGAAGATCGGCGCGGAAGACGGCGAGAAGCTGATGTCTGCGATCGACAATCTGGGCGCGCAAGGTGTCCAGGGCTTTGTTGTCTGTACACCCGACGTCAAGCTGGGGCCTGGCATCGTCGCCAAAGCGGCAGCGAACAATCTCAAGCTGATGACCGTCGATGACCGTCTGGTCGGCGCCGACGGCAAGCCCCTGGAAGACGTGCCGCATATGGGCATCTCGGCCACCAAGATCGGTGAAGCTGTGGGGCAGGCGATCGTCGATGAGATGAAGGCACGTGGCTGGAATGCCGACGAAGTCGGGGCAATCCGCGTTTCCTACGATCAACTGCCAACCGCAGTGGACCGGGTCGAAGGTGCCATTTCGGTTCTGAAAAGTAACGGCTTCAAGACCTCCAATATCTTCGACGCGCCGCAGGCCAAGACCGATACGGAAGCCGCGCTGAATGCCGCGACCGTCGTGCTCAACGCCCATCCGGATATCAAGAAATGGGTCGCCTTCGGTCTCAACGACGAGGCGGCGCTTGGCGCGGTTCGGGCTTCCGAGAGCGTGGGCATTCCGGCTGCCAACGTTATCGGCGTCGGCATCGGCGGGGCGGATTCGGCAATCAACGAATTCAAGAAGCCGCAGCCAACCGGTTTCGTCGGCAGCGTCATCATCTCACCGAAGCGCCATGGCTACGAGACGTCGCTCAACATGTACAGCTGGATCGCCGACAACAAGGATCCGGAAAAGCTGATCCTGACTTCCGGCTCCCTTGCAAAGCGGGACGACTACCAGAAGGTCCGCAAGGATCTTGGTCTCGAATAGGTTCGGGCAGATCAACCTGATGGCGGCGGGCTCCTGTCCGCCGCCGCTCCGGGGCACAGCTGATGTCGTTTCTCGAATTTTCCGAAATCTCCAAATCCTATCCGGGCGTCAAGGCACTCTCGGGGGTGTCGTTCGGCGTCGGGAAGGGTGCGGTACACGGCCTGATGGGAGAAAACGGTGCCGGCAAGTCGACGCTGATCCGCATTCTTTCCGGTGACCAGGCTGCGGATACCGGCGAGGTCAGGATCGATGGCCATGCCCAGCACTATCATTCGACACGCGATGCCTTCCATGCAGGCGTGATTGTCATCCACCAGGAACTGCAACTTGTCCCGGAACTGACGGTCGCGGAAAATCTGTACCTGGGACGTTTCCCGAACAATGGCGGCATAATCCAGACCAACCAGATGTTCGCTGATGTCAGCGGCAAGCTGAAGGCGTCCGGCATCGATATCGATCCCCGGCGCAAGATCAAGACACTCTCCATCGGCGAACGCCAGATGGTCGAAATCGCGAAGGCCGTGATGCTGGATGCGCGGGTAATCGCGCTGGATGAGCCGACATCCTCACTTTCGTCCCGCGAAAGCGAGATCCTTTTCTCGCTGATCGATCGCCTGCGGGCCGAGGGCAAAGTCATCCTCTACATTTCCCATCGCATGGACGAAGTCTTCCGTCTTTGCGACAGCCTGACTGTCCTGCGCGACGGCAAGCTTGCAGCCCATCACCCGCGTCTGGCGGGGGTGACACGCGACCAGGTCGTTGCCGAAATGGTCGGACGCGAGATTTCCAATGTCTGGGGCTGGCGCGGCCGGCCGGTCGGCGAGGTTCGCCTCAAGGTCGACGGGGTCGCGGGCGAAAAGCTGCGGCAGCCGGCCGATTTCGTGGCGCGTTCGGGCGAGGTTCTGGGGTTCTTCGGCCTGATCGGCGCCGGCCGATCCGAGCTGATGCGTCTGGTCTTCGGCGCTGATCCGCGCTGGGCCGGCACAGTTCACGTCGATGGCAAGGCCGTTACGGCCTCCGATCCACATCATGCCATACGCTCGGGTGTCGTGCTCTGTTCGGAAGATCGCAAATATGACGGCATCATCCAGGGCCGTTCGATCGAAGAAAACATCAACATCTCCTCACGGCGTCACAATGCGCGCCTGGGGCTGCTCGACAGGAAGCTGGAAGCGGACACGGCCGAAACGTTCATCCAGAAGCTCAAGATCCGCACACCCTCGCGCAGGCAGGATGTCGTCAATCTGTCCGGCGGCAACCAGCAGAAGGTCATTCTCGCGCGCTGGCTTTCCGAACAGGGGATCGGCACGCTGATCGTCGACGAGCCCACCCGCGGCATCGACGTCGGCGCAAAGTCCGAGATTTATGAGATCCTTTATCGGCTTGCCGAAAGTGGCATGGCGATCGTCGTCATCTCAAGCGAACTGCCCGAGATCATGGGTATCTGTGACCGCATCCACGTCATGTGCGAGGGACGCATAAGGGCTGAATTGACGCGCGACCGTTTCAACGAACGCGAAATACTGGCCGCTGCCTTACCGGACAAGAGCGTGCCGGCAGCGATCGCATCCTGAGGAGCTTGTCCATGCAAACATCGCTCAAGAAGATCCTCCTCGGCGAGCAAGGCTTGGTGGTCATCTTCGTGCTGGCATTCGTGCTGGTTTCACTGCTTGTTCCAAACTTCCTGACGGAACGCAACATGCTGGGCCTGCTGCAATCGGTGGTCACGGTCGGCATCGTCGCCTGCACGATGATGTTCTGTCTGGCGGCGCGGGATTTCGACCTGTCGGTCGGTTCCAACGTGGCATTCGCCGGCATGGTCGCAGTCATGGCCTCGAATGCAACGGGATCCATCCTGCTGGGGCTGCTGGCTGCCCTGGTTTGCGGCGCGATCGTCGGTGCTATCAACGGAGTGGTCATCGCCAAGTTTCGCATCAATGCGCTGATCACCACATTGGCGACCATGCAGATCGTGCGCGGGCTGGCGCTTATCGCATCCGACGGTCGAGCCGTCGGCATCAACGATCCCAATTTCTACCAGCTCGCGCTGTCGAAACTCATGGGTGTGCCGACACCGATCTGGGTACTGGTCCTGCTGTTCGTCGCGTTCGGCTTCGTGCTCAACCGTACTGTTTTCGGAAAGAATACACTGGCTGTAGGTGGCAATCCCGAGGCATCACGGCTCGCTGGCGTCAACGTCGACATGACGCGTATCTGGATATTCACCCTCCAGGGCCTCACCTGTGCAGTAGCTGGAATATTGCTGGCTTCCCGCATCACCTCGGGTCAGCCCAACGCGGCGGTCGGGCTGGAGCTTTCGGTGATTTCCGCATGCGTGCTGGGTGGCGTTTCACTGGCCGGCGGCAGGGCAACCATGTCGGGTGTCATCGTCGGTGTACTCATCATGGGCATTGCCGAAAACGTCATGAACCTGCTCAATATCCCGGCCTTCTACCAATATATCGTACGTGGCGTGATCCTGCTTATCGCCGTTCTGCTCGACAATCTGCGTTCCACTGCGCTTGGACGCCGGTAGGCGCGGGTGGAGACGCCTGTCCTGAAAGCAATCGAATGACGCCTGAGATGTCAGTCACTTCCATGGTCAAGCTGGGATGAACAGGAATGGGTGAGCGGCTCGCTGGCAAACGCATTTTCATTACCGGGGCTGCGCAAGGCATAGGGGAGGCCATTGCGAGGCAGTGCCTGGCGGAAGGCGCGTGCCTTTTCCTCGTCGACCGGGATAGCGACTTGCTTGCTCGCACTGTCGATACCTTCGGAACACCGCCTGACGCATTGGGTTTTGCTGCTGCTGACATCACCGATGCTCGCGCCATCGAAGCCGCCGTGGCCGAAGCCGCGGAAACCATCGGTCCCGTGAACGCGCTGATCAACAATGCCGGCGTCAATGTCTTTCACGCGCCGCTCGAAACCAGTGACGCCGAGTGGGATCGCTGTTTCGATATCAACCTTAAGGGAGCATGGAATTGTTGCCGGGCAATCTTGCCTGGCATGATCGCAAATGGCGGAGGCGCCGTTCTCAATATAGCCTCCACCCATGCGTTCACCATTATCCCGCACACGTTTCCCTATCCTCTCGCAAAGCATGCGCTGCTTGGCATGACCAAGGCGCTGGCGCTCGAATATGCGGCCCAAGCCGTGCGCGTAAATGCTTTGGCCCCAGGTTATGTCGAGACACAAAAGGCGATCGAGTACTGGAATTCGTTTCCCAATCCTGAGGCCGCCCAGGCAAGGACGCTTGCCATGCATCCAGGCAGGCGCATTGCGACGCCGGGCGAAATCGCCAAGGCAGCCGTTTTCATGATTTCCGACGAATGCCCGTTCATGAACGCTGCGTGCCTGGTCGTGGATGGCGGGCTCAGCATGCTGCAGCATCCGGCTGAATAATTTCAGCCGAGCGCGGTATGCACATCTAAAAGGCTGATGCGGCTGAGGAGGCGAGCGAGGGGCCACCCTCCACCATGCCCTTTGCCAGAATGCACGTACCTGCATTCCTGAGGCCCGCCATGGTGCGCCGGAACACCGCGGGGTTCGTACCTATGCTGCGCGCCAGGATTTCAGACGTAACAGGTTAGCTCGAATTGCAAGGCAAATTGGCGCTCCGGATGGAAGCTCCAGAGGTCTACCCAAACATGCGAACAACTGCGTCGGGTACGATGGTAGCGGGAGAGGGACTTGAACCCCCGACCCCAGGATTATGATTCCCGTGCTCTAACCAACTGAGCTACCCCGCCATCAGGGAGGCACCAATCCATGGAAGCCACTTCTAGAAGTGGGCCAAAAGGTCGGCGCCAAGGTCGCGCGGATATAAGGGGGTGGTGGTAATCCTGTCAAGCACGGAGACAGGGCAGAAATCAGAGAAACTCACATATGTTCGCGAGGTTCTGCCGGACGGTCGGGGCAGAGGCAATGCAGGGTGTTTCTGGGGGCGGCCGGCATTGGGGCGCGGTTGGCGCCAACGACCCCGACCCAGCCGATGATTGAACGGCCGGCTCATCGAAAAATGGTGCATCGGCAATCGGCCAGCCCAACAGGCGAAGGTGACGGGGTTGAGTTCGGCGAAGGGCACCGCTATGTCTCAACCACGATTTTTGCGCGAAATGCTTGAGTTCCTATTTGATGAAACCGCGTATAGCAGTCCTCGGATGCGGGTACTGGGGCAGCAACCATATCCGGACGCTGAAAGGGCTGGGCGCACTCCATGCGGTTTCAGATGCCAATCTTGCGCGCGCTGAAGGTTTTGCCAGCGAACAGGACTGCCTTGCCATCGCGCCGGACGACCTCTTCAAGCGCGAGGATGTCGACGCCATCGTCATGGCACTGCCGCCGCAATTCCATGCCGATCTCTCGATCCGTGCCGTCGAGAGCGGCAAGGATGTGCTGGTCGAGAAGCCGATCGCGCTGACAGTCCCGGATGCCGAGCGCTCGGTTCAGGCGGCAAAGGACAATCACCGCGTTTTCATGGTTGGTCACGTTCTTCGTTTCCATCCCGCCTTCGAGAAGCTGAAGGCACTGGTCGACGCCGGCGAGCTTGGCGAAATCCGCTACATCCATTCGCATCGTCTCGGTCTCGGCAAGTTCCACACCGAGAACGATGCGTTATGGGATCTGGCGCCGCACGACCTTTCGATGATCCTGGCTCTTACAGGCACCGAGCCGCTGGAAGTACGGGGCGAAGGGGCGGCACTGCTCGACCATCTCAGCGATTTCGCGCATCTGCATATGCGCTTCCCGAACAATCTTAGAAGCCATCTCTTTGCTTCGCGGCTCAACCCCTATCGCGAACGTCGGCTGACGGTGGTCGGCGACAAGGCGATGGCGGTCTTCGACGACGTCGAACCCTGGGAAAAGAAGCTTGCGGTCTACCATCACGCCGTTTGGCAAGACAGCGGCCAGTGGGCCGCCACCAGCAACGAGCCGACCTATGTCGCGGTCGAGCAGGGAATGCCGTTGACCCGCGAGCTGCAGCACTTTCTCGAGTGCATTGAAACACGCGCCGAGCCACGTACGGACGGGGAAGAAGCGATCAGGGTGCTGCGCATCCTGACCGCGGGCACGGTCACCCACGGCCGCATCGCCGGCTGACACTTAAGGCAGGATCGCTGGTCGGGCGCGCGGTTGCGCGCTCCAGGTCATTCGAAATCGGTATTACTCCGCGGCGATAGCCGAAGACTTTCCGGTCAGGCGGCTCAGCATGGCTTCCGCCTCTGCGCCGCGTTCCGACCGCTCTATGAAGCCGCCGCCGAAGACCCGGGCCTCGTTGCCATCGTCGGAATAGAGCACGCAGGCCTGACCCGGCGCGATGCCGGACTCGCCGTCCACCAGCTCGACCCAGGTGCGGCCGTCGCGATGATGCAGAACGGCAGGCCGTGGCGGGCGTGTCGAGCGCACCTTGGCGAACAGTTCAAGGCCGCCGGGCGGAATGGCCGCAAGGGCGCCGTCGCCCAGCCAGTTCATGGAGCGCAGGTAAATCTTGTGCGTTTCCAGCGCCTCGCGCGGCCCGACGATGACCCTCGAACGGTCAGCGTCGAGGTGAACGACATAAAGCGGTTCACCGGAGGCGACACCGATGCCACGGCGCTGGCCGATGGTGTAGCGCAGGATCCCGTCATGCCTGCCAAGCACCCGGCCGTCGATGTGTACGATGTCGCCCGGATTGGCGGCTGTCGGCTTCAACTTGGCGATGACGTCGGAATATTTGCCCTGCGGCACGAAGCAGATGTCCTGACTGTCCTGCTTGGCGGCCACAACGAGGCCCATCTGTTCAGCCATGGCCCGCACTTCCGGCTTGGGCAAACCGCCAAGCGGAAAGCGCAGATAGTCGATCTGTGCCTGGGTGGTGGCAAACAGGAAGTAGCTCTGGTCACGATCGGCATCGACCGGGCGGTACAGGGCACGATGGGCGCCGTTGGCCCCTGAACGGATATAATGGCCGGTCGCCAGAGCGTCGGCGCCCAGATCCTGGGCCGTTGCCAGAAGGTCGGCGAACTTGACGGTCTGATTGCAAGACACGCACGGGATCGGTGTCTCGCCGGCGACGTAGCTTTCGGCGAACGGGTTGATCACAGCCTTGCGGAAGCGTTCCTCGTAATCGAGCACGTAGTGAGGGATGCCAAGGGTTTCCGAAACCCGGCGCGCGTCCTCGATATCCTGGCCAGCGCAGCAAGAGCCTGCGCGATGGGTGGCTGCGCCATGATCGTAGAGCTGCAGGGTAACGCCGACGACATCATAGCCTTCGCGTTTGAGGAGGCCGGCAACGACCGAGGAATCGACGCCGCCAGACATGGCAACGACGACGCGCGTGTCTTCTGGGCGTCCGGGAAGGTCCAGGCTGTTCATCATGTCAATTCCGAATTCAGGCCGCAAACAAGCGGCCCAGACTATATAGGGCATAGGTCACGCAGGCGCCAGCATAAGCAGGCGTGCCAGCCGTTGCTTTGATTTCCGACATTTGCTCGGGCCCCTGATCCCTTCAGGATGCGGATATCGGCCAGGATCCGGCATGTTTTGGCGCAATGTCGGGCAATTGTCTCAAAAGCTTACGGAAAGCCTAACGTGACGTTCACGAACATTACTTATCCATGAGCAACCGCTTAGGCAATTTTTAAAGCTGTGGCGGTACTGTGGCAGGGATTGGTTCTGTGAGTTTTCAGTAGAGAGTACGATGACCGATCTGGTTAGACCGCGAGTCAAATATGTTATAGGGCCTGACGGCAGCCCTCTTACGATTGCCGATCTGCCGCCGACGAACACCCGCCGTTGGGTAATTCGACGCAAGGCGGAGGTGGTTGCTGCGGTGCGGGGCGGATTGCTCAGCCTCGATGAAGCCTGTCAGCGCTACAAACTCACGACGGAAGAATTTCTTTCCTGGCAGGCCTCCATCGACGAATATGGCCTGGCTGGGCTGCGCACGACGCGTATTCAGCAATATCGGCACTGACGGGTCTGGTTTCGACAATGAAAAAGGCGCGGATTCCGCGCCTTTTCGTTTGATGCCGCGCTTCATATCCTGAGCGCTATCTTTCCCGTGGGCTTGGTCGCCAGAAATGCATGAGCCTCCCCGGCCTGTTCCAGCGGGAATGTCCTGGAGACATGGACGATGAGTTTTCCCGCATCGATGAGTTTGGCCAGCTCGCCCAGACCTGCCTGATCCGGAACAACTGAAATATGCTCATGGCGGATGCCGCGTGTCCTGGCTTCGGCCTTGGCCTTGTCGGAAATGGCGAGCAGTGAAACCAGCGTACCGCCGTCCTTCAAGACCTTGAGCGCTTGCTCCGCGTTTTCGCCGCCGATCGGCTCCAGGACGGTGTCGATGGCCGACACCACATCGGAAAAACGCCTCGCCGTGTAGTCGACGACTTCGTCGGCGCCGAGACGGCGAACAAAATCGAGCTTTGACGAACTCGTCGTCGCCACGACATAGGCACCGCGCGCCTTGGCGATCTGAACAGCAAGGTGTCCGACGCCGCCGGCGGCGGCTTGAACGAGGACTCGCTGACCGGCCCCGATTTGCGCCGCTCCGACCAATCCCTGCCATGCGGTCAATCCGGCGAGGGGCAGGGCGCCGGCATGAATATGGTCGATCGCCTTGGGTTTCAGGACGAGCTCATTGGCTGGGGCCGCGACGAACTCGGCGTAGGCCGCGGCTTCCCTGGGAAACAGCGGCATACCGAAGACTTCGTCTCCGACCGCAAAACCGGTCGCGTCCGGACCAAGCTTCTCGACGACGCCGGCGATATCCCAGCCGACTGTGAAAGGTGGTTCGCCGAGCAGCGGATAGGCCCCGCTGCGGACGGCAGTATCCACCGGGTTGATGCCTGCCGCATGAACCCGCACGAGTACCTCTCCTTTGGTTGGCTCCGGGGTAGGGTGATCTCCGATGGTCAATACTTCAGGCCCGCCGACGCTGGTCTGGACAATGGCACGCATGGGTGTCTCCCGTTTCGAATGACACTATAGAAAAGATAGTATCTATCCATTGTCCAGTACGTACCATTTTGATATATAGGTACCTCATGTATAGCGATGATTGCGAACCCTATGGTTATGACGCGTTCCGGCGGACCTGCCCGTCGCATGCCGTACTGGAGATGCTGTCGAGCAAATGGGTCTATCTGACGGTGGGTGCGTTGCGGCGTGGCCGCATGCGTCATGGTGAGCTGGCTCGGAAGATGGAAGGCATCACGCCCAAGATGCTGACCCAGACGCTGCGTACGCTGGAACGCGATGGGCTGGTTCGACGGGAGATTTTCCCGGTCATTCCACCGCGGGTGGAATATGAGCTGACCGCGCTGGGGCATGACCTTGCCGGTCTGCTCGACCAGATTCGTTCCTGGTCCGAAGTGCATGTGCCCGATATCAGACGCGCGCGCCTCGCGGCGGAGGAAATCAGCGCGCAAGCCCCGGCCCGCTAATACAGCAGAGGCTGGCCTGTGAAGTCGGCCTGAGGTGAAGGAAGTTTTGCGGAGAGCTCGGGCTAGCCGATCATTGCACTCCGACCGCCGGTTTCCGGCTCACGTACCCGCGAATCACGTGATTCCAGCAGTTCCGCTTTCGCCAATTCGGCTTCGGCTTCATTAAGCAGTGCTTCAGCCGCGCTGCGCTGCTGAGCGAGGTCCGCCTGCGAGTTGCGGAGATTGTCGCGCCGCAGTCGCGCGGCCTTGGCGAAGGTCGGATAGGCGAAGTGGTTGATGTCGGTGATGCCGGCTTTCTTTTCTTCGGCGGTGATCTGGAACTCCAGTTCTCCGGCCATGCGCTCGAATTCGGCGATCATCATGTCCAGCTGCAGAAGCTGCCGGCGTTTCTCATTCACCTGAAATTGCTTCAGTCGAACGAGGTTCTCGCGTGACTTCATGATTCGGTACTCCTGCCAACGCATACTTGCACTATCGCCCCGCTGGCCTTGCGAGGCTTCCGTGTTGCCCGTGTTCCCCCCGATTTTCGGAACTCTATGGAAAACAAAGTCCTAAGATTTTTTCCGAACGGTAACCATTCGTTTACGGGCATTGTTAATCATACGGGTCAGGGCTTAAGGCCGGGTAAAAATTTCGACCCGGCCGCGGGACGTAAGAGATGAGTCCGTTGAGTCGGTTACGGTGCTTTCTTAATGTGCCGAATCAAAATTTGACGTGATGAATCGTCTTTGGATTCAAGTGTGTGTGGAAAGAGGTTAAAATTTCTGGTATCGCTTCGAACGCGAAATTAGGATTTGTTAACCATTCAGTGGCAGCTTCGGCTCAGGCAATCACTGCTCCGGTCCCGGACGGGTCAGGTTCGGCAGCAGAAAGGGGAATAAAATGCGCGTTCTGCTGATAGAAGACGACAGTGCAACCGCCCAGAGCATCGAACTGATGCTCAAATCCGAGAGTTTCAACGTCTACACCACCGATCTCGGTGAGGAGGGCGTCGATCTCGGCAAGCTTTACGACTACGACATCATTCTCCTGGATCTGAACCTCCCGGATATGTCGGGCTACGAAGTGCTGCGCACGCTGCGCCTCTCCAAGGTCAAGACGCCGATCCTGATCCTGTCAGGCATGGCCGGCATCGAGGACAAGGTGCGCGGTCTCGGTTTCGGCGCCGATGACTATATGACCAAGCCGTTCCACAAGGACGAACTGGTTGCCCGCATCCACGCCATCGTGCGCCGTTCCAAGGGCCATGCCCAGTCGGTCATCGCGACCGGCGAACTGATCGTCAATCTCGACGCCAAAACCGTGGAAGTCAGCGGCCAGCGCGTACATCTGACGGGCAAGGAATATCAGATGCTGGAGCTGCTCTCGCTGCGCAAGGGCACCACGCTGACCAAGGAAATGTTCCTCAACCACCTTTATGGTGGCATGGACGAGCCGGAGTTGAAGATCATCGACGTCTTCATCTGCAAGCTGCGCAAGAAGCTCGACGCGGCCTCCGGTGGTCAGAACTATATCGAAACCGTATGGGGGCGCGGCTATGTGCTGCGCGAACCCGAAGAGATCCGCGAAAGCGCCTGATCGAAGCTACAATCGAACATCAAAGGACCCGGCCTGTGCCGGGTTTTTTGTTGTTGGAGCCGGCGCCCGGGCGCGTGTCGTGTCACGGCTTGCCTGCAGCGCGCGAAAACGATCCAGCAGCTGGACACGGTTGAAGGGCTTCAGCAGGTAACCGTGTGCGCCGGCGCGTTTGGCACGCATGATGGTGCCAAGATCGAGCTCGACCAGAAGAGCGACGATCTGTGGAGCGATAGGGCTGCCGAGCGAACGGATATGGCCGATGAATTCGGTGAGTTGCATGTCCGGCAGCGTCACATCAAAAACAATGATGTCCGGCATTTCCGCGGCGCAGAGGTCGATTGCCTCCCTGCCGGCCGTGGCCTCTATGACCAGCATGCTTTCGCTGGTCAGGATGCGTTTGGCGACCTTGCGGATCACGCTTGACTTGTCGACGAACATGCAGCGTTTCATGCCGATCCCTCTTTCCCGCCTCAAGTGCGGGTCCTGCCCTTCGCCGCAATATTAGCGAAGGGCGTTTAAAAAGCGGAAAAGGCAATGCATAAAATTTGCACCAGACGTCCCGTCTCATGCAAATAAGGCCCCGTCAGGGAACAAAATCCGGCGATGCGCGCCGTCTCGCCAGTGATTAGGTGGCCAGGAGAACGATCTCATCTGCAGTGGCGCGGATCGTAATCGTCATGCCGGCATCCCGCGCCAGCAGCAGCGTGTAATAGGGCTGTACCGAATGGGCGTCGATCGGCTCTTCAGGCTTGCCGCCAGAGTGAAGTTCGAGAAATTTCGGTGGAACACGCAGCATCGGACCGCTTGCGGCAAGGGTGAAACGTGGTTCGGTTTCCAGCTCTTCCAGTGTTATGGAGAGCCTCCCGCCTCGTGGAATGGCTGCATTGGCGATCAGGACCAGGTTCAGCAGCAACTTGACCTTGTTCTTCGGCAGCAGGGCGCGGCCGCCTGTCCATGTCAGTTCCGGTTTTTCATTCTTCAGATAGGCAACCGTGACTGCCTCTGCGTCACCTGTATCGATGAGCATGCCAGCGGAACCGGCAGCACCATAGGCTATCCGTGCGAACTGCAGCCGGGCCGACGCATTGCGGGCGCTCTGGCGAATAAGGTTCATGGCATCCTCATCGGCGCCACCTTCGTCCAGCAGTTCCAGGCCGTTGTTGATCGCGCCGACCGGCGAGATGATGTCGTGGCAGACCTTGCTGCAAAGCAGTGCGGCGAGCTCGGAGGGGGTAAGGGTGAAAAGGTCAGCCATGGAAACCTCGAAAAGATGCAATAGTGCCCGGACATTCGTCCATCGCACCGACCGCGCGAATCACGCTCTTCCCAGTTCCGTCTGGATATACGGCGCGTTCGGGTGGAGCAACCAATCCGGGATCGTCCCTGGGCGCATCGCGCCGACCGGTCGGAAGAAAACATGCCGACCAGCCTTCGAACCGCCATCATCATGTGAGAGCTTAATGGTTGAAAAAGAATTACGGCATAGTTTGCCAAGGGATGGCACCGGAAGCGGCCGATTGAGAGTCGCGGGTGCGAGGCGTCGGCGAAGGTGCTCCCAGACGGAGATTGGAAGCATGCATTCCCGATTTCGCGATTGGCGCATTCCCCGCGCTCTCGCCCTGACATTCGCCCTGTTGGGCTTTTTCACCCTTTCGCTCCAGGCTTCGTACGCCCAGCAATACACGTCCCAGGAAATCGTCGACTCAGGCCACAAGTTCTTCGGTGAAACCTCAGGCGGGCTTGCCACTGTCGTCGAGAAAATCTTCTCCACCTACGGTTTGCCCAATGGCTACGTGCTGGGGGAGGAAGGCTCGGGCGCTTTCGTAGGCGGTCTCACCTATGGCGAAGGCAAACTCTACACCAAGAATGCCGGCGACCACAAAGTCTACTGGCAGGGCCCGTCCCTGGGCTGGGATTTCGGCGGGCAGGGGTCTCGGGTCATGGTGCTGGTCTATAATCTCGACGATGTCAGCAACCTTTACAATCGCTTTGCCGGTGTCGCAGGCTCTGCCTACGTCATCGCGGGCCTTGGCTTCAATGTTCTCAAGTCGGGCAACGTGCTTCTTGTGCCGATCCGCACCGGCGTCGGCGCCAGGCTTGGCGTTAACCTGGGTTACCTGAAGCTCACGCAGCAGCCGACCTGGAACCCTTTCTGATCCAGCCAGGTGACATTGATCTGCGGGTTGTGAAAGAACTCTCCAATCCGCAGAAATACGCATGCGAATACTGGATTTTGCCTGTCAGACCATGCAAAGTTTCGTCTGCTTGGCACAAGTGGCCGAACTCAACGGATAGACCATCTTGGTTCAGTCGATCCTCTTCTTCCTCCTCGGTTTCCTCTGTGCGGGATTTTTGGTCGTCCTGATCGCGCCTGCCGCCTGGCGACGGGCGGTTGCCCTGACGAAAAAGCGAATTCAGGCGGCAATGCCGCTCACCGCCACGGAAATCACCGCGGACAAAGATCGCTTGCGTGCCGAGTTTGCGGTGACGGCACGCCGCCTGGAGATGGACGCCAAGACCTCGAAAGAGATGGCCAACGATCGTTTCGTCGAGGTCAATCGCGTTCGCGAAGAGCTGAAGCTGGCGGCGAGCGAAGCAGCCCGCAAAGCGGAGACGATCGCAGCGCTGGAGACTGCTGGCACGGAGTTGAAAGCGCAACTGGCGCAGCGCGCGGCTGAAATCGAGCGCATGTCGGAAAAACTCGCCAAATTCGAAGTGGATGCGGCGAAAAAGAAGAGGAGATCGAGAAACTCGATCAGCTCTACGAGGAGGCCAGCTTCTCGTCGTCCAACAGGCAGATCGAACTGGTGGCGCGCGAATCCGAGATCGAGAAACTGAACAACGACATCTCTGTTCTGCGTGCTCAACGCAAGGAAGCGGACAAGCGTCATCAGGATATCGTGACTGAAGGCAAGGCCGCCATCGATGCGCTGGCAAACGAGAAGAAGAAGCTGGCGGACCGGGAACAGAAACTCGAACGTCTTCTCTCGACATTGGCGGACCGCGACGAAACGCTGGAGCGACGTGAGCGAGAACTGGCAAGGCTGAAGGAAGAGATGAAGAAGAAGGGGCTGCAGGCCGAAACTCCTGCAAACGGGCAAGCTACTGCGGTCAATGACGGGCAGCGCCTGCAGGGTGACCGCGCGGCGATGCAGCTTTCTCCCTTGCTGTCGGGCGCTGCCGGCGGCGACACCGAAAAGGCGGTCGCCAAGCTCAACAACGACCGCGAACGGCTGGAGGCCAGGCTGACGACGCTTGTTCGCGAGAACAAGAAGCTGCGAGGGGCCGCTTCCTTCGAGAACGGCCAGCTCGACGGCGGGGCGAGAGAGCTGCGCGAGGGTACGCTTCTGCGTGAGCAGATGCAGGATCTCGCTGCCGAGATCATAACGCTGACCGCTGCGCTGGAGGGGCCGAATTCGGAAGTCGCCAAGGCGCTTGCCGCTCCGGAGGCCAGCGCAAGTGCCGCCAAGGACCGCGCGGCAATCCGCAGCATCGCCGAACGCGTGCGGGCGCTGCAGAAGACCACTTCGCCGGGCTGACCTATCGCACCCGCGACTTCTCGGTCGTGCCGGGGGACGCCGAGGCTTAACGAGCGTTTGCTGAGAAGTGGTGCAAGGCGATGGCCGAGGCCGCCGCGACATTCACGCTGTCGAAGCCTTCAGCCATGTTGATGCGCAACGTTCGCATTCGCGCCAGCAGAGGTGGCGGCAGTCCTTCTCCTTCCGTGCCAAGATAAAGAGCCGTCTTCTTACCGGGTTTGACGCCACGAATATCCGTTGCGCCACTCGGCGAGAGCGCAAAACTCTCGAAGCCGCGGGTCACGAGGTCGGCCGCCAGGACGGCGGGATCCGGAACGGCAGCAAACGGCACCTTCAACGCAGCGCCAACCGAAACCCGGATTGCCTTGCGATAAAGAGGATCGCAGCACGTCGGGTCGATGAACACGGCATCGGCGCCGAATGCAGCTGCGTTGCGGAAGATTGCGCCCAGATTGTCATGATTGGCGATGCCAACGGCGACGACAATCAAAGCCTTTTGCGGAAGCGTGCGGAGGATGTCGTCAATCTGTAACGGTGTGCCCTTTTCTCCTACGGCCAGTATACCGCGGTGAATGGGAAAACCGGCTATGCGATCCATGACCTCGCGACCGGTCACGTAGACAGGCACTCGTACCGGCGCCCTTTCGAAAACTTCCTCGAGACCCGCGAGGCGATTTTCCAGAACGAGCACGGATTCAGCCAGGAAGCGACTGCCGTTCAAAAGCACATTCAGGACAACTTTGCCTTCGGCAATGAAGCGTCCCTGCCTGCCGACGACATCACGCTCGCGAATGTCGAGATATGGAGCGACCCTGGGATCTTCCGGATCATCAATACGAATGGTTTCCATCGGCGCCCGTGACGAGAGTTTACGTCTTCGCCGACAGATCGCAGATAAGACGCTTCGCCGGGGCTATAGCCGGATGAGCCTCATTTCGGAAGCCATTCTCGCTCGCAGCACTTCGCAGCAACTCGGCGCTGCCGGTCCAACCTGCTTTGGTGGACCGCCAATACAACCGGAGCGATCTGTCGTGTTTATTTGCCGGTACCGAGAAATCGCGAATGCTGCTGGGGCTCGGAGCTGCCTCCGAAAATCGAGCCTAAGGTACGGAGCAGCTGGCGAACGGCATCCGAGCGGCAAGAATAATAGATCATCTGCCGGTCGCGGCGCGTCTGGACCAGACCAAAGGCCCGCAGTTTTGCCAGATGCTGCGAAAGAGCAGATTGGCTGAGATCCACCTTTTCGGCGATCGTGCCCACCGTCAGCTCATCATCAATGAGATGATTCATGATGGCGAGCCGCTTTTCGTTTCCCATGAGTGTGAGGAACGCAGCTGCGGTTTCGGTATCGGAGACCTGGTTTTCTGGAAGCATCAGATGCCCACCTTTGTTCATCACGGAAGCCATGGGGGCAATGGCGTTATGATTCACTCATACACTAATTTTATTAAGTGATGCAAGTGTGGATGCAACCTTAAGTCACAACTCTGTGGTTGTTCGTCTGCCGTTTGCTCAAGAGCTGACGGTCTCGTGCGCTGCCGCAGCGCGGCCAGCCTTCGCCATCTCGACCAGTGTCTTGCGCAGATCCTGCTGTGTTTCCAGTGGTTTGGGAAAGAAGACACGCTCCACCCGGTTACCGCTGACCAGATCCATTCCATCTGCGTCGAACCCGGCCAGTGTCCAGCCTTCGCCTTCTGCCTTGGCATAGTGGTGGGCATAAACCATCACGGCGTCGAGATGTTCGCTGTTCATGTGATCAAGGGCTGATTGCTCGCTTTCAGCGAGTTCGCCATTTATGGCACCAGTCACAATCAGATCCGAACGATCCAGCAGATAAGCCTTGCCGAAACCGCCGTTGAGCGAGGCGCGTTCGACGTCGAGTCGGAAGAAGGAAAAATCCCCGAGGCCGACGTAAAGCCTGGCTTTGGGATTGCGGTTGAGATAGCGGCGTTCTGCTCGTAACTGCTCGTTCGCCCCCCGCTCCAGTCGGGTGGCACGGCAAACCAGGCTCATGCGCGGATGGGCGAGAGCGTCTCCCTTGCCTGGTTCGCCGACCAGCAGGGAACAGCGTGGATCGGCGAGCAACGCACCCGTGTGGGGGGCGAGCATGGAGATCAGGATCAGCGGCGTGCCATCGATATCGGTTGCGACGCCAACACGGCTGGCAAGCGGCGAACCGGAAGCCGGGTCGATGACGGCAAGCGCGCCGTAGCGGGCGGTGCGAAGCAGAGTTTTAGCCAGCTGGATCGACTGGGCGTCGGTTTCCCGGATGACGTCTTTCGTCGGCTGTTCCACGGCAGTCACCATCATAAGCTGAACATCATGATCCACTTATCAGCCGATGATACCGGCTTTGACAAGGGCTTCGGTCTCGGCTTCCTGAAAACCGAAGCGCGCCAGGATCTGGGCGACCGGGCGTTCGTTTTCGGCAGGCGGTTCGCTTGCCGCGGAGGGGGTCGCCGAAAAACGAGGAGCGGGTGCCGGCCTGGTAAAGCGGCCGACATCAACAAAGGCGCCGCGTGCACGATTGTGCGGATGCTGCCGTGCTTCGGCGAAAGACAATACCGGCGCTACGCAGGCATCGGTCCCGGCAAACAACCGATCCCATTCGTCGCGGGATTTTTCCTGCACCCGGACGGCTATGGCCTGACGCATCCGGGGCCAGAGTTTCTGATCATACTGACCTGCCGCGAGTTGTTGGCCAAGCGGTAGCAGACGAGCGAATTCCGCGAAAAACTGTGGCTCGAGGCATCCAATGGCGATATGGCGACCATCGGCAGTTTCGTAGGTATCGTAAAAAGGGCAACCGGAATCGAGGAGGTTGACGCCTCGCCGATCATTCCAGAGACCGGTGGCCATCGCGGCCTGGATGGGAAGGGTCAGCATCGAAGCTCCCTCGACCATGGCCGCGTCGACAACCTGCCCTTTGCCGCCACGAGAGCGTTGGAACAGCGCCGCAAGCAAGCCTGTCATCAGCATCATGGTTCCGCCACCATAGTCGCCAACCAGGTTGATCGGGGGAACCGGCCTTTCGCCGTCATGGCCGATGGCATGCAGGATGCCTGAGTAGGCGAGATAGGTGATGTCGTGGCCGGCACGGTCGGCAAGGGGACCATCCTGCCCGAAACCCGTCATGCGTCCGTAGATCAGCGCCGGATTGCGCGCCAGGGCCGCGTCAGGCCCAAGACCAAGCCTTTCCATCACCCCCGGCCGAAAACCTTCGATCAGGATATCGGCTTTCGCGGCGAGCCGCAGCACCAGGTCCGTGCACTCAGGGCGTTTCAGGTCCACGACAAGGACATCGCGGCCATGCCGGTCGATATCATATTCGGCCGGCAGCTGCAGGAATTGCCGGCCGGCGTTGCCGCGCTCGATCCGCAGTACCGTCGCTCCCATCTCGGAAAGCATGAGAGCGGCGAGCGGGACAGGACCCAGTCCCGCCATCTCGATCACGGCAAGTCCAGCCAGCGGCCCACGTTTGGTTTCCTGCGGCGGGGCTTCCGCCATGGCCTATTTCGGTGCCATGCGGATGGCACCGTCCAGTCGGATGGTTTCGCCGTTCAACATCTGGTTTTCGACGATGTGCAATGCCAGCGCTGCATATTCAGACGGTTCGCCAAGCCGGGAAGGAAAGGGTACGGCGGCACCGAGCGAGTCCTGAACATCTTGCGGCATGCCGGCCATCATCGGGGTCTTGAAGATGCCTGGGGCGATCGTGCAGACGCGGATGCCCGAGCGGGCAAGGTCGCGAGCCACGGGCAATGTCATGCCGACAACGCCGCCTTTGGAGGCGGAGTAGGCGGCTTGCCCGATCTGTCCGTCGAAAGCCGCGACCGAGGCGGTGTTGATGATGACACCGCGTTCGCCGCCGGCCAGAGGTTCGAGCTTGGCGGCGCGGTCTGCAACCAGCCGGATCATGTTGAAGCTGCCGATCAGGTTGACCTCGATCACCCTGCGATACTGATCGAGAGGATGCGGACCATCCTTGCCAACCGTCTTCACACCGATCGCTATGCCGGCGCAATTCACCAGGATGCGTGGCTCTCCAAGCGACTTTGCAACCTCGGCCACCGCCGCTGCTCCGTTCTCGGCACTGGAGACATCGCACTTGACCGCGATGCCGCCGATGTCTGCCGCCACCTTGTCGGCGCGGTCGATGCCGACATCGAAAAGGGCGACCTTGGCACCTTTGGCCGCAAGCGCGCGCGCGGTCGCCTCACCAAGGCCTGAGCCGCCCCCGGTCACGATTGCGATATGGCCGTGTGGGTTCATGCGCTGTTCTCCTTGCTTGTCGGGATATGCTAGGGGGGCGCAGCAAACGCTGCAACAGGCAAGGCATCAGGTGGTGGTGACCTGGCGTTACGCTGGTTCGCCGACACCGACCTGGTCGGCGTGATGAACCATGCCTGTCAGTCTGGCCGCGGCGCCCGGTTCGATTTCATGCGCCAGAAGACGGTCGAGGTCGACCGGCCTTGGCATGGCGATCTGTCCGCGCGGGATCCGCTTGAAGCCAAGCGGGCCGTAATAAGGCTCATCGCCAACCAGGATGACGCAGGGCGAACCAACCTGTGCGGCGGCTTCCAGCGCCATGGCCACCAGCTTGCGACCGATGCCGAGGTTCTTGAATGCCGGTCGCACGGCAAGGGGGCCAAGAAGCATTGCCTTGCCGGAGCCTGCCTTGATCCGGGTCATGCGCACCGATGCAATCACCGTGCCGCCATTCATGGCGACGAAGGAAAGATCGCGTTCGTGAGGGCCGCCTTCGCGAATCTTGTAGGCCGCACGGGCAAAACGTCCGGGCCCGAAAGCTTCTTCGTTGATCAATTCGATTTCGGGGTCGTGCGCCGGGGTTTCCGGCAGGTAGGTCACGTCGGCAAGGCTCATGGTCTTTGCGTTCCGGTATGCAAGGAAAGGTTGCTGCAAGCGGCAGCGTTCGCCAGTCAGCGCTTCAAGCGCGGGCGATCTTTCGTCGTCGGTCGAACCGGATTCCTGCAAAATCGAACATGCGGATTGTCCGCTAGCATCAAATTTTCAGGATCGCAATCGGTGTTTTGAGCGGCGTTGCGCCAGCGTTTGACAGTGTGTTCAGCCAAAACGCATTCCCCAGGTCCGGCATGCCCCCTAGATTGCAGTCGCAAGACAGGAGGAATGGTCGATGGGATTGCTGGTCGATGGCAAATGGCAGGATCGCTGGTACGATACCAACAGCAGCGGCGGCAGGTTCGAACGCTCCCAATCGCAATGGCGCGACTGGATAACCGTCGACGGCATGCCGGCGGAAGGTCGCTCGCGGGGGTTCAAAGCAGAGCCTGATCGCTATCACCTCTATGTTTCACTCGCCTGTCCCTGGGCGCATCGCACGCTCATCTTCAGGGTGCTCAAGAAGCTCGAAACGGTGATCACCGTCTCGGTGGTCCATCATCTGATGCTCGAAAACGGCTGGACCTTCCAGACCGAAGACGGTGCGACTGGCGACACCCTCTATGGTCTCGACTTCCTGCATCAGATCTATACGAGGGCTGATCCGACCTATTCAGGCCGGGTTACCGTGCCGGTGCTGTGGGACAAGAAGGAACAGACAATCGTCTCCAACGAGTCTTCCGAGATCATCCGGATGTTGAACTCGGCATTCGACGAATGGGGAGATGCGGCGGCAGACTTCTATCCGCCTGCATTGCGGACCGAGATCGAGGCGGTCAACGGGCAGGTCTACGGCGCTGTGAACAACGGCGTCTACAAGGCGGGTTTCGCGACCAACCAGGCTGCCTATGAAGAGGCTTTCGGAGAGCTGTTTGCGGCGCTCGACGGTCTGGAGGCGAGATTGTCGCGCCAGCGATATCTTGTCGGCGATCACATCACCGAAGCGGACTGGCGTCTCTTCACCACACTCGTTCGTTTCGATCCGGTCTATGTCGGCCACTTCAAATGCAACCTGCGCCGCATTGCCGACTATCCGAACCTGTCGAACTACCTGCGCGATCTCTACCAGGTCCCGGGCGTGGCGCAGACCGTCGACATGCGGCACATCAAGGCGCACTACTACGCCAGTCATCGGAACATCAATCCGACCGGCATCATTCCGCTCGGACCTCAATTTGATCACCTGGCCCCACACGACCGCACCCGGTTGAGAAAGGCCGCCTGATCTACCAGTAGGGGGAAACCGCCGTATCCTGGAATGTCTCGGCAATACGCCTGAGCGTCGCTGGCGTGGTGCCTTCCGGCAGCTGGTCGAGCGGGAAGAAGCCTGCCTCGGCGATCTCATGATCAGGCCGCTTCGGCTCGGTCTGGTGAAAAGCTTCGATAAGATAGAACCCGACATGGTCACGCGGGCTCGCCGTCCTGTTGAAGTGGATCGACTTCAGTGCCAGTGGTGCCGAGATCGCGATATTGCCTTCTTCCTCGAGTTCCCGGACGAGCGCTTCTCCCATGGTCTCTCCCTTCTCTACGCCGCCTCCCGGCAACTGCCAGCCCGGGACATAGGTGTGGCGGATGAGAAAGATCGCATTGCGATCGCGGTCGTGAACCAGGCCGCGCACGCCAAGGGTCATTGGTCGCTTCAGCACGAACAAGGTGTGGAAGAGTTTCGCTCTGAGGCGGGGCCAGCCAGTCTGACGGAAGGATTGTTCGGGATCGGTGCCGGTCATTTCAGGTGAACCACAGGTGGATTGCGGGCGATCGGTCGCTTATGAAGGTTTCATGTTCAGGCTTGCGCATCTCTCCGACGCCCATCTCGGTCCGTTGCCCGGTGTATCGTATCGCGATCTCGCCTCCAAGCGCGTGCTGGGCTATGTCAACTGGCAACGCAACCGCCGCCGTACCATGCACGATGCCGTCATCGACACGCTGGTGGCGGATCTCAAGGCAAATGGTGCCGACCACATTGCCGTGACCGGCGATCTGGTCAACCTGGCGCTCGACAGCGAAATCGAAATGGCCCGCTTGTGGCTGGAAATGCTCGGATCGCCAGGCGACGTTTCCGTGGTTCCCGGCAATCACGACGCCTATGTACCCGGCGCCTTCGACAAGGCTTGCCGTGCATGGGCGCCGTGGATGAGCGGTGACGGCGCCAACATCCACGTCGATCGCCACAGTTTTCCCTATCTGAGACGTCGCGGTGACATAGCACTGATCGGCGTATCGACCGCGCGTGCGACCGCACCTTTCATGGCGAACGGCTTCTTCGAAGAAAAGCAGGCTGAGCGTCTGGCGCAGCTTCTGGACCAAACCGGCAAGCAGGGCCTCTGCAGGGTGATCCTCATCCATCATCCGCCAATCCGCGGAGCGGTGGCCCAAACCAAGCGGCTTCTCGGCATCCGCCGGTTTCAGAACATCGTCAAGCGGCATGGCGCCGAACTGGTGCTGCACGGCCATTCGCATGATCCGACACTGTTCTGGGTCGGGCGGGGCCAGCGGTTGCCGGTTGTGGGCGTTGCCGCTGCGGGGCAGGGGCCGGGAGGACGGCACCCTGCTGCGCAATACAATCTGATCGAGATCGAGAAAACCGCGAATGGCTGGCGCATCGGATTGACACGTCGCGGCATCACCGGACCCACGCTCGTGATCGCCGATCTTCAGACGCTGGAGCTTGGTGTCGAACCGGAAAGATCTACGGTCTGAGGGTCTCGATCAATGGCAGCAGGCGGTCCCAAAACAGCGCGGCCGAGACTGCGAGGCCCGCGAGCACGCCGACCAGCACAAGGCCAAGCCAGCCAAGGATCGTGCGCCCATGTGTCCGGGCTTCTGCCTTGGGTTCGGCCTCTGTTTCCGGACCGGCTTGAGGCGTTGGCCGTTCCATCGGTTCGATGCCGCCTTCCATAAGGCGCTGCCGTTCGACCAGACGCTCGGCGACATAGCGGGTGACCGTCGCCAACGACTTTCATATCCTGGGATTCGGCCAGAACGACACGGCCTAGACGCGTATCCTTGACGAAACGATAGGTTCGACGATCGCGACCCATCGCGACATGGCTGACGGCGTCAATCCACAGTCGCGGCTGCAGTCCCGAAGACAGCGCGAAATCGAAAAAATCGATATCGGAGGGCACATCCGCAAAGACCGGCGACAGCTCCGACGCCAGCAGCTCCAGGCGCATGCGATGGGCTTCGCGCATGTCGACGACGACGTCGTCGCGGTCGGCCAGCGCGTTCTTAACGTCGCGAACGGCTTCCGACAGCTTGCTGCGTGCCTGATTGATCGGGGTAACGGTCTCGCCTGCTTCCGGCATTGCCTTGCCTCGCGGTTTGGTAAACCACCGGTTAACACGAACCGGGACGGATTTCATCCATCGCGATTGTGTCGGAATGATCTCGGAGACGAATTGAGCGACTGGCTTTTATCAGGGGGATGTCGAGACCGGTTCATTCGCCTGATTGCGCAAGATGCCGCGTAACAATTCGACGACAAGTCCCGGGGCCTCATCGATCAGCATATGTCCGGCGACGGGCACGAGGTGCAGGTCGAAATGGGCAGGCAGGTTGTCGGCCTGGCTGACGGGCAAGATGGTGTCCAAAACGCCCCAGACGACGGCGACTGGCATGGCAAGACCCGCGACCAGCTCTGACGGGATGACCCCTTGCCGCCCGCCACGCGTGATGGCCATGACGATCTCGGCAAGCTTCTCCATCTGGCCCGACCGGCTGCGTATGGCCATTTCGTCGGCAACGGCTCGTTCTGAAACGAGGTGTCCCGGGCCTGACATGGCGGCAAGGCACGCCCGGATTTCATCAGTCTGAGCAGCCCTGGCAAATCGGCGCAGCAGTGTCGCGTCGATCTCCTCGCCATAGCCTCCTGGCGCCAGCAGCGTCAGCGAGGCGATACGCTCGGGAGCTGAAAGCGCGATCAGGGTCGCGACAGCCCCACCCATCGAATGACCGACCAGATGGATGTGGTTGGCGTCGCGTTCCACCAGGTCAGCAAGAACGGCTTCAGCCATCCGCTTGGGCGAGCGCGCTCCCTCGGCCTCCAGTGAAGCGCCATGGCCGGGCAAGTCATAGGCGAGGATCCGCGCCTCGTGGACAAATTGAGATGCGATCTCTGCCCAGACGTGATGGGAACCACCGAAGCCGTGCAGGAGCACAACTGTCGGTCCGGTTCCTTGTTCATGGGTGAAGAGGTAAGCCATCAAGTCGCGCCACTCAGTCCCGCCGTTCGAAGGGCTCCGATGAATTTTTCTACCATATCGCTCGGATAGTTGCGCTTGAGAAGGGTTGCGCGCGGGTTGGCGACATATGTCGGGAAGTTGGCTTCCAGCAGATCGATGATGTCCTTGACCAGGCGCTGATTGCCGCTCTCGGATGCGACGATCAATCGGCCCGTCAGGAACAGCGGATTGGGAGCGACGGTTGCAAGAGGAGCAACGGCCCTGGCTGCCAGCGCCTTGTCGCCCTGCATGTAGGCACTTGCAAAGAGACCATAGTCCCACCATGCGGCGTGAGCACCGTTTGCGGCTTCGATCGCCTGGCTCATCACGGTGACGCCCCGCGCATAGTCGCCGCTGAAGGTCAATGCATAGGCGTAGGAGGCGATCGTCTGGGGGTCGTAAGGGTTCGTGTCGTACGCCTTGGATGTCCACTGGAGAGTGTCTGTCCAAATACCCAGCCGATTGGAGATATAGGCCTTGGCATTGTAGGCGCGGGGGCTTGAAGGGTCTGCCTGTACGGCGCGCTGCGCGAATTCCGCAGCCTTTTCCAGCGAGGCGTCGGCGGGGTAGGCATAGCGCCAGATCAATCCGGTCGTCGTCAAAGTCGACAGGCTCGAATAGACCAGTGATGACTTGGCATCGCCGCCGGCCAGCGTCTCGAAACAACGGTAGGCCTTTTCATGGACCTTGGCGTTGGCCTCGAGTTCGAACGCGTTTTCCTGGATCAGGCAGTCAACGAGGCCCTTGGCCAAACCGCTTCGCGCCAGGGACGTATAGATGGCGCCGGATACTGGCGCCGTATCACCCAGGATTTTCCCGACCTGGGGGCCAACTTGTGCTGGTGTGGTGTCGAATTCCGTCAAATTGCGGGACAAGACAACGGTTCCGTTTTGCAAATTCTGGATCTCGACGGCCACCGTTCCTGCCGAAGGACCTGGCTGGACGTTGAAAACGAAACTGGTCGCGTCCGCTGCCCTGTTGCGGTCCTGGGCGGGATCGCGACCGATAAAATTGATGGTTTCGAAATGGGAAAGACCTGCACGTAGTGCGGCAACCACACGCTCCATGGCGGCGCCGGTTCCTTTTGCAGAGAGATACACGATCGGCAGATCTTCCGAATTGGGCATCGCCACTGTCGCTGGTGAAGGCTGTGGAGCGCTCGCCGCAATGCCGGTTGCATGCTTCAGCCCGGCATTCTGAAGGGCCTGCAGCAGTTTCTCCGTCATATCTGGCGGATAGTGATTCTTGGCGAAGGTGGCGCGTGGATTTGCCGCAAAATCCGGAAAACCTGGAATGCAGATCCGCCAACAGGCGTGTCATCTGATCCGAATTGCCGTCCTGGGTCGCTACGATGAGCTGCGCAACGAGATATTCGGGCTGGGGTTCGACTGTCGACAGTGCTTGCGCGGCACGCTTCTGCAATTCGAGATCGTCCAGCATGAAGGCCCCTTGGAAAAGGGCGTAGTCGAGCCATTTGCTGTGCGGGTTTGCCAGGTTGAGGCTACGAGCCAGCAGGGCTGTGCCTTCCCGATAGTCGGCGACCATCACAAGCGCCCAGCCGTAGTGATAGACGGCTCTCAGATCATAGGGGGCGGCATCATAGGCCTTCTTTGCCCAGCGGACCCTTTCCTTCTGGTTTCCAATGACCCCTTCGGCATAGGCAGCCATGCGATAGGCACGCGAACTGCTCGGATCGATCTGGATGGCCTTGTTTACGTAGGCCATGGCCTGCTGCACGCTCGGATTGGGCGGGTAAGGATAACCCCAGACGATGGCGTCCAGCTGCTGGCCAGCCAGCGTTGCGTAGATCATGGCCGACGTCTCGCCACGCGCGACCAGATTTTCCAGACAGCGGTAGGCAGCTTCGTGGCCCTCGGCGCTCTGGTTTGATGGATAGCTTTTCGAGAGAATGACACAGGTTGTCAGGTCGTTTTGCAGGCGGTTCTGTTCGATGTAGCCATAGATGGACCCGAACGGACCAGTGACGCTGCCGAGGATCTTCGCGACATGATCGGTCACCTGCGAAGCCGTGGTTTCAAACGCAGTCAGCGTCTCTGAAGTCAGGATGCGACCTGTCTTCAGGTTCTTTACTTCAATTGCCACGCTGCCGAGCGTTGCGCCCGAGCCGAGCGTGAAGGCAAAATTTGTCGGATCGTCAGAGCGCAGCGGATCCTCGCCGGGGCTTCGATCGATGAACTGGATCGTTTCCATATTGGAGAGACCAGCCCGCAATATCGTCTCGACGCGCTGGATCTGCGGACTTTCCTGAGCAGTGATCAGATAGACGGCGGGCAGCTTCTCCAATGCCGTCGCCGTCCCCAGGGCCGGCCTGCCGCCCTTCGCCGGATTGCCCGGAATGAGGTCCGGCCCGTAGGCCTGGCGCAGCATCAGCACGATGAGAGTGATAACGACAATGAAAAAGATCGCCATGGCGATCCAGAAGGCATGCAGATGCCTGAACAGGAAAACCGCCGAACCCGGAAGGGTCTGTGTACCGGCGCTCGGAATGGAGTCTGCCTCTGCCGGCGCGAATGCGGCTGTCTGCCCTTGAATGACCGGGACCATCCGCTGCGTATGCGGCTGAAACGGGATTCCAACTCCGTTCGGTTCATAACTTGGAATATAGCTGCCGCGTGGGATGACGATGCGAATTGGCTCGCCGGCACCTTCTCCGCTGAAATACTGCTCGAGCAGTTCCCTCAGCCTGCCTGCCTGCACACGCACCACGGCGTCAGTCGACGGGTCGAATCCCGAATCCTTTCCAAAGACATCGATTGCAATGGAAAAGCCCTTGAGCTTGTCGGCCTCGCCGGACTGTTCGCGTTCAACAAGATAGCGCAGCAATTCGCGCGCGCGTTCTGAGCGTCCAAATGTCTGGCTCGCTAGCAGTCTATCAAGCGTTTCGCGCACTGCGGGGGCGGCAGGCGTGGAATGCTGCAAGTGTCGAACCTCTCAAGCCGGCACAGGTCGTACGACATTACCCGCGATACTCGCACCTCCGCGCCAATATCGTCCCAAGCCCGGTTGAATCATTACAACCCCGGCTGGAAAAATCCAGCCGGGGTTTTTCGCAAAGCGTGGAAATCAGTGGCCTTTGAGGCCGATAATGCGATTTGCCGCGGATACAACCGCTTCAAGGGATGCAGCAACGATATTGGTGTTGATACCGGCGCCGAAGACCTTGCCGCCGGGATGCTCCATTTCGACGTAGGAGACGGCAGAGGCGTTCGAACCACGCTGCAGGGAATGTTCCGAATAGTCGAGCACCGACATCGGGATGCCGACATGCCGCGAAAGCGCGTCAACGAAACCGTCGATCGGACCCGTGCCGGTGCCCTTGATAAGGGTTTCCTTGCCCTTGTCGAGAATAACGGCCTCGACAACGCGCCGGCCTTTCACCGCAGGATCGGGGAAGGTCTGGTGATCGACAAATTTCAACCGGCCGTGAGGCTGTTCGACATATCTGTCGATAAAGCGATCATAGATCCGCTTTGCCGGCACCTCCTTGCCCTCGGCGTCGGTGATGGCCTGGATGTCCTGGCTGAACTCGATCTGCAGGTTACGCGGCAGGTTGATGCCGTAATCGGCCTGCAGCACATAGGCGATACCACCCTTGCCGGACTGCGAATTGATGCGGATGATCGCTTCGTAGGAGCGGCCGACATCCTGCGGGTCGATCGGCAGGTAGGGCACTTCCCAGACCTCCTTGTTGGCGGTCTGGATCGCTTTCATGCCTTTGTTGATGGCGTCCTGATGCGAACCGGAGAAGGCCGTGTAGACCAGCTCCCCGACATAGGGGTGGCGTTCGGGGATCTTGAGCTGGTTGGAATACTCATAGACATCCTTCATGCGGTTGATGTCGGAACAATCCAGATCCGGGTCGACACCTTGCGTGAACATGTTCAGGGCCAGCGTGACGACGTCGACATTGCCGGTGCGCTCACCATTGCCGAACAGCGTGCCTTCGACGCGGTCGGCACCGGCCATCAGGCCGAGCTCGGTCGTGGCGATACCGGTGCCGCGGTCATTGTGCGGATGCAGCGAGATGATCAGGCTGTCGCGGTTGTCGAGATGGCGGATCATCCATTCGATGCGGTCGGCATAGACATTGGGCGTCGACATTTCGACCGTCGACGGCAGGTTGATGATCAGCTTGTTGTCGGGTGTCGGCTTCACGATTTCGGTGACTGCGTTGCAGATCTCCAGCGCGACCTCCAGTTCGGTGCCGGTAAAGCTTTCCGGCGAGTACTGGAAACGATAGCCGCCACCGGCCTTGGCGGCCATGTCGGTGATCATCTTGGCGGCGTCGGTGGCGATCTGCTTGATGCCGGCCACGTCCTTCTGGAAAACGACACGGCGCTGCAACTCACTGGTCGAGTTGTAGAAATGAACGATCGGCGTCTTGGCGCCCTGGAGTGCTTCGAAGGTGCGCGTGATCAATTCCGGCCGGCACTGCACCAGCACCTGCAGGTCGACATTGTCGGGTACGCCGCTTTCCTCGATGCACCAGCGGGCGAAATCGAAGTCGGTCTGCGATGCGGATGGGAAGCCGACCTCGATTTCCTTGAAGCCCATGTCGAGCAGCAACTGGAACATGCGTGCCTTGCGCTCGTGACCCATCGGATCGATCAGTGCCTGGTTGCCGTCGCGCAGGTCGACGGAGCACCAGATCGGTGCTTTTTCGATCTTCCTGTTCGGCCAGGTTCGGTCGGTGAGGCCGACCAACGGATAAGGTTCATATTTGCGCGCGGCACTCGGCATACCTTTGGGGGCAAAAGCTGGGGCATGTCGACCTCGACGCTCGTTCGTTGCGTGATGTTCATCTTTCAGTCTCCCGGCTGCTTGGCCGGCATCGCCGAAGCACAAGCAGCGCCTTTGGGCTAAGTCAATCGGTTTGGTGACTTGAGGAGCTTTGCCTGGGAATAAGCCCTGGGCGGCAACGACCGCCGGGCGCTCCTTCAGCGGACCCGGCGATCGCCGATAAGGCCGAGAAGAAGTAGGGTCGAGGAAAGCGCGCGCACGGTCTCGCCAGCCAGGCTGGTCGGACGGAAAGCAGATTCTGCTGGGCGCGTCTTCATGGTCGCTCTCTTACAGGAGCGATCCGTTCGAGGCAAGCCGGACGTCATGGCCGCCTGTGAACAGAGTGCCCGGAACGGTTTTCCTTTGCGGTTTCACGCAAATGCGGCAGACTTTGGCGATCGCGCAGCGACCAGAGCGCCGCACGTCCTTTCGGGCGCGCAAAGGTCGCTCTGGCACTTTGATTTGGCGCATGACAGGTGGCGCAGGCCGCCCCCCTTTCCGAAAATCGATTCCGATTTTCGGGGTCATGCGCGAGGAGGACTGGCCGTGAATTTCGTGTTCTTCTCGCCGCATTTTCCGGCCAATGGCGCCGAATTCTGCGATCGGCTGAAAAAGGCCGGCGCAACGGTGCTCGGCATTGGCGATGCACCTTACGAAGCTTTGGTGCCCAGGCTCAAAGGTGCTCTCAGCGAATATTACCGCATCACCGACATGGAAGACTACGATCAGACCTATCGGGCGATGGGGCACTTCATCCACAAATGGGGGCGTATCGACCGGTTCGAGTCACTCAACGAGCACTGGCTCGATCTGGAAGCCGGCATCCGCACCGACTTCAACATAGAGGGCATCAAGCTCGATTATGTGAAGAACATCAAACGCAAGAGCCGCATGCGGGCGTCCTTCCGCAAGGCCGGCGTGAATGTCATTGCTCAACGCAAGACATCCGATCGCGCCGGTGCCATGACCTTCCTGCGCAAGGTCGGTTATCCCGTGGTGGTGAAACCGGATTCGGGTGCGGGCGCCGCCCACACCTACAAGATATCCAACGTTGCCGAACTGGACGAATTCTTCCGGATCAAGCCGGAAGGCATGAGCTTCGTGATGGAGGAATTCATCGATGGGTTGGTCGTGACCTATGACGGCCTGGTCAATCGGGATGGCAAGATCGTCTTTGCCGCGAGCACGAAATACGACGACTCCATCATGGACGTCGTCAACAAGAACAAGCACATGAGCTACACCTGCCGGCCCGAAATTCCGGCCGAGGTGGAAGAGGCTGGCCGCAAGATCGTCAAGGCGTTCGATCTCAAGGAACGTTTCTTCCACATCGAGCTGTTCGAGACGAAGCAGGCCCGGATCATTGCGCTGGAGGTCAACATCCGTCCCCCAGGCGCCTGGATGCCGGATGCGATCAACTACAGCTTCGATATCGATATCTATGCCGAATGGGCCAACATGGTGGTCAGGAACGAAGTCGGCGGGCCGTTCGAGGGCAAGTATTTCACCGTGTACGCCAGCCGCAAGAAACACATCCGCTATCGCCACAGCCATGCCGATGTGTTAGCCGCCCACGCCGACAAGATCGTCCATCATCAGGACATCGAAGAGGTGTTCAGCCGCGCCATGGGAAACTACGCCTATCAGTTGCGCTCGCGCGACCGCCAGGCATTGCGCGCGGCGGTCGATTACATCCATGCCGAGGAGGCGTAAGCGATGGACATCTCCTATCACAAGCGCTGGAGCGGCAGACTCGGGCGCGACATGGAATACAAGCGCTATGGCTATGCCGGCCGTCCCGTCATTGTCTTTCCGACCTCGCAAGGGCGCTTCTACCAATTCGAAGATGCTGGCGGGGTTGGTTCCCTGGCCGAGTTCATCGATACCGGCCGCATCCAGATATTCACGGTCGACGGCATCGACAGCGAGAGCTTCTTCGACAAGCACGGTGCTCCCGCACAGCGGATCGCCCGGCATGAAGCCTATTTCCGCTATCTGCGCGAAGAGGCCTTGCCTGAGTTCGCGGCCATCGCTTCGGAAGCCAATGGCGGCCGCTCACTGAAGCCACTGTTCTCCGGCTGTTCGATGGGCGGCTATCACTCATCGAATTTCGTGTTTCGCTATCCGGATATGGCCGCCGGCGTGATTTCCCTCTCTGGTGTCTATTCGACCCGAGGTTTCCTGGGAGACGGCCTGGCAGGCGATATCTACTACAACTCTCCGCTCGATTATCTGCCTGGCGTTTCCGACGAAGTCCTGCTGTCGCGGTTACGTTCGTTGCGACTGATCTTCTGCTGCGGGCAGGGGGCCTGGGAAGAACAGATGCTGGCGGAGACGCACGCGCTGGAGCGAGTGCTGCGCGACAAGGCGATTCCGGCCTGGGTCGACTATTGGGGCGGCGATGTCGACCACGACTGGCCATGGTGGCACAAGCAGCTCCCCTATTTTTTCAGCCGCTGGCTGGATGAGGATCTGAAGCACCGGCTGGATTGACGCTACCTTTCTCCTTGTTGTCTGCCCCTTTCGATTGTCGTAACCAATTCAAAGGGTGAGGGATGAGGAGGAACAGCATGGCATTTTCTAAATTCACACGTCGCGCCGTCCTAGCGCTCGGCCTGTCGATACTGCCGCTGGCCGGCATGGTGGCTCAGTCGGTGGCGCAGGAATTCCCCAACCGTACGGTGACGCTGGTGGTGCCGTTCGCCGCCGGCGGCTCGACCGACCTCGTCGCACGCATCATCGCGCAGAAGATGTCGGATGATCTTGGCCAGCAGGTGATCGTCGAGAACGTTGCCGGTGCAGGTGGCAACATCGGCGCCGATCGAGTCGCGCGCGCCGATCCGGATGGCTACACCATCCTGATGGGCACCGTTGCCACCCATGCGCTCAACCCGTTGATCCTGAAAACCAAACCCTACGACCCCGAGAAGGACTTTTCGCCGGTCTCCCTGCTGGTGATCGTGCCCAACGTGCTGGTGGTCAATCCGGAATTGCCGGCCAAGAACGTGCAGGAGCTGGTTGCGCTGCTGAAGGCTGAACCGGACAAATACTCCTATGCCTCGTCAGGCATCGGCACGCCGCTGCACCTCTCGGGCGAGCTGTTCAAGATCATGGCGGGCGTCGAAATGCAGCACATTCCCTACAAGGGTGCTGGTCCGGCACTCAATGACGTGATCGCCAACCAGGTGCCGATCATGTTCGACAACCTGCCGTCGTCATCTTCGCACATCAAGGGCGGTACGCTGAAGGCACTCGGCGTGACGACGGCCAAGCGTGTGCCGTCGTTCCCCGACCTGCCGACCATCGCCGAATCCGGCGTGCCGGGCTATGAAACCTACACCTGGAATGCGCTGTTTGCACCGCCCGGCACGCCGAAGGAAGTCGTCGACCGCCTCAACGCATCGGCTAACAAGGCGATGAAAGATCCGGCAGTGATTGCCAAGATGGGCGATTTCAGCGCCACCATCGTCGGCTCGACCCCCGAAGAGCTTGGCTCTCACGTCAAGGCGGAACTCGCCAAATGGGAGCCGATCGTCAAGCAGGCCAAAATTCAGGTCGAGTGACGGGCTTCCCAGATCCGGTTGCGCGGGGCATTAGAGCGTTTCCGTTTCTTACGGAAACGCTCTAAGCTTTTGTTTTCATCGCATTTTTGTAACGCCAAGTGATGCCGCTTGGCTACAAAATGCTCTAGTCCTGCGCATCCGCATCAGCGAGCTGGTTCAGTCCATATCCGCCCGCTGGCTCGGTTTCGAACTGAAAATCGAAACCAGACACCATCGGGCGGGCCCTGGCGATTGCTTCCTGCACATGCGGAAGCTGCAGCGATGCCTTGTGGCTCGCGGCATCGACCCAGACTTCGGTGACCCAGATCGCCGTGGTGTCGGCGGGGTCTCGGGCGACGATGTAATTCAGGCAGCCAGGCATGGAATCGGTGGCTTCGAGCAGGAGCTGCAGGAGCTCCTCGCGCTTGCCGGGAGTTGCACGCATCTTTCCGATCAGGCCATACATCAGGCACTCCCTTCGATCGCCACCCCCTAGAGCGCCGCGCATCCATTCGAATGCGCAAAGGACGCTCCAGCACTTTGAATCTGCGCATCGTGCTTTCCGAAAATCGATTTCGATTTTCGGGCCGATGCGCTGGACCGATCATCCGATGAAATCGGGGCCAGTATCAAGGCCTTAGATAAGCATAACCCGCAGCCTGCAGCTCGGCCAATTTCACGACCCCGCCAGCATCGGCGCTGACAAAGCCTTCGAACAGATCCGGCAGTGTTATGTCCATGCCGTGCATGGTGTTGGCGCAGGCTTGTGGCGTCATCCCCTTTTTCACCAAGCCGGCGAAACGGCTGGAGACCGCCGCTGAAGCGCCGTCGCGCTTGAAAGCAGCCAGCGCCGGACCGTGGACGACCAGGACGATGTCGACCTCACCGCCGGTGCCATCAAAATGGTTCTTGATGTTGCCAAGCACGAAGGCGACCTTGTCGAGATCGTCGAGGTGATAGGCAACCTTCTGTCTCGGATACGATACCGGCGCAGCCGTCGCGGCTTTGAACCCCAGGACCGTTGCGGTCGAGGCCAGAAATCCGCGGAAGATATCCCTGCGAAGCATGAAAACCACCCCGTTCCTACCAGCATAATGCGCGTGGCCTTCGGCAGGTTCCTAGCATAGAATCCGTTCGAGCGGATCTTGGTGGGAGGGCTCGATGACCACGTCGAGGAAGATCGCAGCGACTGCGATCGCAATCGTCGGGGCGCTTGCCCTGGCAGGAACGGTTCGCGCTGACGAACCAAGGATCCTGAAAGAGCTGAGCCCGGATGGCGGTGGCGCCTGCTTCAGCCGGGTTTATGATGCGAGCCATCTGAAAGCCCACCCGCATCAGAAGGTTGCGCGGATATTCTTCTATCATGGTCCTGATCCCGTCAGCCAACCGAGCGAAGATCCGACGGATGGCCTGGGTACCGCTGGCTACAACGGCTTCATGGCGACGACGGTACGAGGCGCCTCGAAGCCCGAATGGGTCGGCGGCTGGTGCAATACTTCAGGCGAGAAAGCCGCGATTCATTGCGGCATGGAATGTGATCGGACCATGGCCGACGTCAGCCTGGATGCCAAGGGACGCCTCAAGGTCGATGCCTTCGATCGCGACATCTACCTGGACGCCGGCGCGGAAGACGAACTCGGCAAGGCCGAATATGAAAGGCAGGCCCTGGGCACGGACGACAACGGCTTCCTGCTGGAACGAAGGCCGGTGGCGGATTGCAAGTCAGAATTCGCACGCATTGCTCCCGCCAATCCGGCGCTGGGCGATCCGCTGCGCATACGCTTGAAACCTGACCAGCCCTTCTGCTTCGGGCGCGACTATTCAGCCGCGCATCTTGCCTCCCATCCTGAGCAGGTGACGCAGACCATCCGCGTCTTTCGTGGGGCAACGGAAATCGCAAGCTTTGCCGCCCAGGGAAAGGCTGCGGATTGGCCGAATGGCGCCGATCTTGTGGTTGCCATGACCACGCGCAAGGGCGGTACGAAGGCCACGCAAAGCTATTCCTGCCAGGGTGAGGCGGATCAGTGGCGCTGCGTGGCGACTGTAGCTACCGGTGGGGCGTCCTGCGATCTGTCGGAGAGGGAAATCTACCTGCGCCGCGGTGCCAATGGCACCATGATGCTGGCCAATCCAAAGGAAAGCCTGCCGCTCGCCGACCTGTGCCAGGCGGGCGGCAATACAAAATCGGACGACAGGGTTTTCCGCCTGGAGGCGATGCCGCAGTCAGCCTGTTCGCAGTAAGAACCCTGGGCTTTCAGGCGAAAGGAACGGCGACGGTTCCCTTCGGCAGCTTGGCTTCGTCATCCGGCTCGACATGGATGGTGACGCGCACGGAGGGGATTTCGGCCTTCAACGCGTCTTCAATGCGGTCGCAGATGACGTGGCTGTCGCCAACCGACATATCCGCATCGACCACCATGTGGAATTCGATGAAGGTGGCGCGGCCGGCGATGCGGGTCCTCAGGTCATGGACCTCCAGAGCGCCCTTCGAATTGGCCGAGATGATGTCGCGGATGCGCATGTGCTCGTCCATCTCGACGGCACGGTCCATCAGACCGCTCATCGATGAACCGATGACATGCCAGCCCTGCCACAGGATGTTCAGCGCGACGATGACGGCCAGCGCCGGATCGAGGAAGCGCCAGCCGGTGTAGACCGCGCCGACGAGGCCCAAGAAGACGCCGATCGAGGTAACGACGTCGGTCAGGATATGCTTGCCGTCGGCGACAAGAGCAGGGGAGCGCTCGGACCGTCCGATGCGGATCAAGGTCCAGGCCCAGACGGCGTTGAGCAAGGTCGCCAGGCCGTTGACGGCCAGGCCCATCCATGGCTGTTCGAGCGGGGCCGGGTTCTGCCAGGTACGCCAGACCTCGTTGAGGATCAGCATTGCGGCGACGACGATCAGCACGCCTTCCAGAACCGCCGAAAGATACTCCGCCTTGTGATGGCCGAAAGGGTGGTCCTGGTCGGCAGGCTTGTGGCTGATGCGGATCGCCCAGAAGGCGGCAGCCGAGGCAATCACGTTGACGATTGATTCCAGCGCGTCCGAATAGAGCGCGACCGAGCCGGTGATCAGCCAGGCGAGCAGCTTGAGGCCGAGCACGACGAAGGCCACCACGATCGACCAGAAGGCGAGCGTGGCGACTTTCTGCTTGGAAGCGTCCTTGGCCGTAACTGCTGTCATTTCCGTCTAGGCTGCCTTTTCCTTTGCCTTGCGCGGCAGATGCGCGACGACATTCTCGATCATGCGCATGCCGGCGTTGTGACCGAGGGTCATGATCGATTCGGGATGGAATTGCACCGCTGCAATCGGTTCCTTCTTGTGTTCGAAGGCCATGATGACGCCATCCTCCGTCTCGGCGGTGACGATGAAATCATCGGGCAGGCGGACCGGGTCGGCAAAGATCGAATGATAGCGGCCGACCGTCACTTCCTTCGGCAGGCCGGAGAAGACAACGCCAGGTTTCGAGACCCGGATGCGCGACGGCTTGCCGTGCATGGGGATGGCAAGCTGCCGCAACTCGCCGCCATAGGCTTCGGCCAGCGCCTGCAGGCCGAGGCAGACACCGAAGATCGGCAGTTCGCGTTTCCGCGCCTTCTTGATGGTGGCGGCGCAGTCGAAATCCTTCGGTGTGCCGGGGCCGGGCGAAAGCACGACGAGATCCGGCTTGAAGCTGTCGAACACTTCCTCCGGCACCGGCGTGCGTACAGTGGACACATCGGCGCCGGTCTGGCGGAAGTAGTTCGCCAGCGTGTGGACGAAGCTGTCTTCGTGGTCGACGAGCAGGATTCGGACACCTTCGCCGACGCGGGCGGTGGCGCGTTCGACACCGGCGGAATTGCCGGCCTTGGCGTCGCGGATGGCGGAGAGCATGGCGGAGGCCTTCAGTTCGGTTTCTGCTTCTTCTTCCTCGGGAATGGAATCGAACAGCAGCGTGGCGCCGGCACGCACTTCGGCGATGCCGTCCTTGATGCGTATGGTGCGCAGCGTCAGGCCGGTGTTCATGTCGCCATTGAAATGCACCATGCCGATGGCGCCGCCATACCAGGCGCGCGGGCTCTTTTCGTTCTGCTCGATGAAGCGCATGGCCCAGAGTTTCGGTGCACCGGTGACCGTCACTGCCCAGGCATGGGACAGGAAGGCGTCAAAGGCGTCCATACCTTCGCGCAGGCGGCCTTCGATGTGATCGACCGTGTGGATCAGGCGCGAATACATCTCGATCTGGCGACGGCCGATGACACGCACCGAGCCCGGCTCGCAGACCCTGGACTTGTCGTTGCGGTCGACATCCGAGCACATGGTGAGCTCGGACTCATCCTTCTTCGAGTTGAGCAGCTTGAGGATCTGCTCCGAGTCCGAGATGGCGTCATCGCCGCGCTTGATGGTGCCGGAGATCGGGCAGGTCTCGACGCGGCGGCCGTTGACGCGCACGAACATCTCCGGCGAGGCGCCGATCAGATATTCGCCTTCGCCGAGATTGATGAAAAAGGAGTAGGGCGAAGGGTTGATGGTCTTGAGGCGGCGCGAGATTTCCGAAGGAGCCGTTTCGCAGCGTTCGTAGAACATTTGGCCGGGCACGACCTCGAACAGGTCGCCGCGCTTGAAGCTGTCCATCGCCCGGCGCACCAGCCTGGCATATTCGCCGGGCTCGTGGTCGCCGCGTGGCGGGATGCGGTCGGCCGGCTTGAAGGGTTCGGCCACGGGTTCGCGCGGCAGGCCCTCGGTCGAAAAGCCGTTGCCGGCATAGTCGTAGCGGTCGGTCCAGGCCTTGGCGGAATAGTGGTCGACGACCAGGATCTCGTCCGGCAGGAACAGCACGAGGTCGCGCTGGCTCTCCTTGCGCTCGAGTTTCAAGTCCACGGGATCGAACTGGAAGGCGAGATCGTAGCCGAAGGCGCCGTAGAGGCCGAGATTGCTGTCCTCGGGGCTCTTGAACAGGCCGGTGATGGCGCGCAGAACGGTGAACACCGAGGGCATCCGGCTGCGTTCTTCTTCGGTGAACACCCGCCCGGGTTTCGCAATCTCCAGCCTCGTCAGCGTCTTGGTGCTCTCACTGATGGTGATTTCCGCAAGACCGGCCAACACGCCGTTGAGTGTGGGCAGAAGCACTTCGCCACGCGCGTTCAGCGCTTCGATCTTCATGATGCGGCCGCGCGAGGAGATGACCAGCGGCGGATCAATGATGGCGGTGTCCCAGCGTGTGTAGCGACCTGGATATTCGTAGTTGGACGAGAAGACCGCGCCGCGCCGCGCGTTCAAGCCATCGAGATAGGATTCGATCGCGCCCTGATAGGGTGTGTCGTGCCGTTGTCGCGTGATCGCGATGCCGCCGGCGGTCACGAACCGCTCCGCGCCGTTTTCCAGGATTTCCACCGTCATTGCCATCTCCCTGTTCCGCCGCGGCGAGGTCTGGAGGCATTTCTGGAAAACAAAAGGCCGCCGGACTTCTCCTGCGGCCATTCTGGTCTCTTCACGCACACGCGTTTCGACAGGCCGCTCCTAGCTGGCCCACCACCAAACGGTCTTGATCGAAAGCATGTTCATGGCGAATTCCTTAGCGGCGAATGAGGGCTCATGCAACCGGATTTGCGTGGTGGGATTGGAGCAAAGAGCCGGTCAAGCCAACAGAAGAACGCGATGGTGGATGGCGATTTTCATGCTGTTATGCCTACATTTTCGCTCACTACGAGTGCACGGCTTCCTTTCCGTCTTATACGGTGCATATACTGTGGCCGTGCCGCAGCTTGCCATGATCGATCAAGGTAGTGACCTCTGCGATCGCCGATGAAGTGCTTAAGAAATAAGAACGAGGCGATACATATACTGGATTTTAAATTGGGGTTTCTTGATGAATCGATAGCCGTCGTCCTTACCCCACTGAGGAAGATTTCGCTATACACGGAAAAGTTGGTGATCGAAAATATACGCAGTGTATCTATCCGGGGATAGGAAATTCTTTCGCAATGATTACTTGAAATTACCCATCTTGTCGGTTTTTATCTTGGTTGTGGAATTTTGTGAGATGTTATTTCGAAGTGCGGGTGTGAATAAATTCATGAAAACGTTACCAATAATATTTTTGATATCTGTGTGCTTTGTGTCAAGTATACGGATGGTATGATTTTGTAAAACTGTCGTAGTAACTCTGTTAGAATGGGTGTTTCCTTGTGATGCAGAGATTCTGGCCTAGAAATATGTATACGAGCGATCCAGAAAGTAATTTCGTTGTGACGGCGAGGGAAGATTGAGATACGGTATTTTATTGATATTTCCTTGCCTTGTCATTTTGATAGGGATTTTGATTTCTTGGAAGAGAAGAAGTTTATTATACAATGTTGCAATCAATTTGATATATGCTTTTTTTTGTATACTTATTGTAAGCGTTATGGCTGAATTCGAATTCAGAGTGGCAATGATATTAGCCTTTGCCTCGCTCGTATATCTGGTAGCAGGAACAAGGGGAGGGCGAGATGATTGATATTTCTCTGAATACCTTTATTCAGTGGAGAGATGAGTATCTGAGAGATAATTTTCCTAACAATGACGCGCCGATATCGGTAATAAATTTCTTCACATCTGCTGCGGATCTGGTCACAAGTGCAGCGAGGTGCAAAAGCGAATAACGGTCACATGTGACGCTGGTGTAGACTTGAGGGCCAACCACGAGAAAGAATGCAGCAACCCCGGCGGCCGCGAGCGATAGCCCGTATGTCCTGAGATTCTTTTCTGCGCCCTCTTTTCGAGCAATGAACGCGAATGCGTAAAAGCCGACTGGCAGGGCCAGGAATGGCACCATTTCGGCGCTTATTGCCGCAGACAACGCCGTCAAGGCGCCGGTAAGTCCGGCTGCGAGTTCTCCGCCGCGCATTGTCAACAGAGTTACCGCTAAAAGGATACACATCTGCAGGTTGTGGTAATCGATGCGCCAAGGCTGAAATTCTGAAAATGAAGGCAGTCCTGCAAGAGCCGCAACAGCCAGCACAACGCCGGGATGCTCAAATTCAAATTCGCGGATCACCAGGGAAAGCAAAGTCACTGCGATCAGGAGAAAAAACAGCGGCACAATGAATGCCGCGGCCGAGACTGCGGCTTCCATCCCCAAAAAAGGTGCGGTCGCAGCCGCCATGAGCGCGTAAGGTGCGTCGACTATCCATGGCCAATGCGATGTTAACGGTTCGGGCTGCGCGATACCTGTCAACGTTCTGTCGAACGGGTCTCCAGTCGTCAAGAGATACCTGATTTCATGCAGTTTCAGGAGATCGTCGACGTCGGCATTGGGCATTTTTCCTAGGAAAAGCAGCAGGCTCAATACCGAGCTAAGCGCCAGCCAGACAGCTACGATTGGAAGAGACTGACGAACCGTCCGGATTGCCGACATTCCAAGCCCTTTCCCGCACGCCGGCTATTGGTAAGCGGAAATACTTTAGAGCGACTAAACTGATTGATGGCGGAAGTCAGAAGCCAAATACTTTCGGTCCGAATTTGGAATATGGAGCCACGAGGTTAAGCTGTTACGCCGAGTGAACAAACTCTTCGTTGAAGATGGCCGTGGCCGCAAGTTCGCGCGCCAGAAGCGCGTTGCGCGCCGCGTTCACCATACCGGGTGGTCCGCAAAGATAGGCCTCGGTTCCGCTGTCGAGCGGAATGGTGCGGATCTCACCCAGCGCGGCGATCGGATTGCCGACGAAGCCTTCCCAAGCTTCCGTGGCCCTGTCTGCGGCCAGAACCACCTCCAGGGGCAGCGTTTCAGCGAGCGCGCGCAGGGCTTCGAGCGCATAGGCGTCGTCGGCATCGGCGAAACCGGCAATCAGCGCCAGCGGCGGCGTGGTGGCGGGGTCGATGCTGGACAGCATCGAAACGATCGGCGCCAGGCCGGTGCCACCGGCGATGAACAGCTTGGGCCGCGCCGTCGCGCGCAGGTAGAAGACGCCGAACGGACCGCGCACGGTGAAGGCATCCTCAGGCTTCGCCCTTTCATTCAGATAGGTGGACATGGCGCCGCCCGGCAGGTCACGCACATGCAGCACCTGTTCCTTGCCGGAAGGCGGGTTCGCCATCGAAAAGCGGCGCGGGCTAGCCATGCCGGGAAAATGCACCTCGACATACTGGCCGGGCAGGAAGGGCAACGGAAACTGCAGCCGGTAGCGGATTTCCCAGACCGAACGGGATGCGCGCGAAAACGCGTTGACCTTGGCGCGCCGCAGGGATGGGGGCGTCACGTCGGTGCGCTGGTAGGGCAGGTTCAAAGCCGCGCCTGGCTGGGCTGACGTGATGCAGAGCAGGACCTCGTTGCCGTCTGCGTCGCGCGCCATGCAGGTGCGGCATGTGCCTTCGCGGCAATTGCTGGCGAGCACGTTGCCGGCCTTTTCGGCGGAAGCGAGGATGGACTGGCCGTCGATCGGCGGGAAGTGCATCACCTCGCCATCGGAGAAGGTGAGGTGGATGTGATACTGGTTTTCCATCAGAAATCGTCGGACACGTAGCCGGTTGAAAGCCCGTCGATGCTGACGACGTTGTTGGCGAGACGATAGGCTTCGATCTGGTCCTCGCTCTGGGCTCCGGCCCATTTCACCAGTTCGTCGCGCTCCTGCATGTCGCTGACGACGGGGATGCTCCAGCCGCAGGAGGTCGCCACGCTCTCGACATGCAACCGGAAGAGCTGGCGCACGCCAGGCAGCTCAGGATAGGGCGCACGCAGGGCCGGCCATTCGGGATGGTCGGGCCGGATCAAGTCGGCCTTGCCGTAGAGGCGCAAGGTCATGGCCTTGCCGGAAAAGGCGCAGAACATCATCGTCATGCGTCCGTTCTCGGTGACGTGGGCAGCGGTCTCGTTGCCCGAGCCGGTCAGGTCGAGATAGGTCACGGTGCGCTCGTCCAGCACACGCAGCGTGTCCAGCCCTTTCGGCGACAGGTTCACACGGCCGTCCTGCGGCGCCGTCGCGACGAAGAACAGTTTCTGCTCCTCGATGAAGGCTCGCATGTCGTCGGGGATCGTGCGCCAACCAAGTCCCATGGCTCTCTCCTCACCACATCATGAAGGAAGCGACGTCGGCATCGGCGACCTTGCCGGCGATGACGTCGCTGATGGCCTGGTCGACGATGGCAACGCCCTCGGCGGCTTCGTCCTCGGTCAGGGTCAGCGGCGGCATGAATTCCAGCACGTTGGCTTTCAGGCCGACATAGGTCAGGGCCGCGCCCAGTTCGTAGCTGCGGTAGATGATCTTGGCCGTTGTGGTCGCAGGCACCGGTTCGCGTGTGTCGCGGTCGACGACGAGATCGACACCGATGGCGAGGCCGCGGCCGCGGACTTCGCCGATGATCTCGTGCCGGTCGGCCAGTTTGCGCAGACCATAGGCGAAGAGCTTGCCGATGCGTGCAGAGCGTTCCGCCAGATGCTCGTCCTCGATTGCCTTGAGCACCGCGCCGCCGGCCGCCGTCGCGACGGGGTTGCCGGCGGTGGTCAGCAGGGCGAAAGCCGGCGCGTGATCCATGATCTCTTTCGGCCCGATCACCGCCGACAATGGCAGGCCGCCACCCAGCGCCTTGCCGAACACCACCATGTCGGGCGTCAGGCCCTCATGCTCGAAGCAGTGCATAAGGCCGCTTCGGGCCAGGCCGACCTTGACCTCGTCGACGACGATTTTGATGCCATGCCGGCGGCACCGCTCCTGCAGCGCCTTGAGAAACCCCGGTGGCGGCACGATCAGGCCACCGTCCGACATCAGCGGCTCGATGAAGACAGCCGCGACCTGATCCGGCGGACAGGTGGTCTCGAACTGGTAGTCGAGTATGGACAGCACGGCCTCGGCACTGAAGCGTGGCCGGTAAGGGTCGGGATAGGGCAGCAACAGCACGCCGGGCCTCGGCAGCGTGTGGGTCATGGCGGTGTGGCCGCTGATGCCCATCGAGCCGGAGAGATTGCCATGGTAGGAACCGATGAAGGAGATGAACCGTGGCCTGCCGGTGGCGGCAGCCAGCACGCGCAAGGCGCAATCGTTGGCGTCGGACCCGGAATGGCCGAACCAGACGCGGCGCTCGCCTTCGCCCGGCGTGACCGCCAGCAGCTTCTCCGCCAGGGACACAGCCGGTTCATTCGGGTAGAGCAGCAGGCTGGCGCCAGCCATGTTGCGAATGGATTTCTCCACCGCCTCGACGATCGCGGGATGACCGTAGCCGAGCAGCGCGGGGCCTGCCGAGCCAGACAGGTCTAGCACTTCGCGGCCGCCTTCCTCGATCAGCCGGTTGCCACGGCCGCCAACGAGCGAAAGTGGCGAGAAACGCAGCCGCCCTATTTCGGCAATCGCCCGTGCGTCACGCTCGCGCAGGCCGAGATTGCTCATCCCAAAGCCTCCTGCATGTGTGCGATCGCCGCGGACATCCTTCCGGCCCATTCCTCGATACCGGTTTCGTCGGCCAGCAGATCCTGTCGTATCTCGACCAGAGCAGCCTCGATGCCACGCTGGTCGCCATGGATCGGAACAGCATAGTCGGCGTCTTCGCTGATGACGTAAGGAACATTGGCCGCGACATTGAGCGACGGGTCGACACGCAGGCCGTCGAGAATAGCCTCGCCCAGCGCCGCGGCACGGTCATAAAGCACGCCGGCGTGCCATGGACGGCTTTCGCCGAGAAAAACCGGTGTGAAGGAATGGATCGTGACGATACGCGTCGGCCGCCCGGCGGCCTGGCGGGCATCGAGATGACGCGCAACCTCGTCGTGGAACGGCGTGAACATGATTGCCGCACGCCGTGCCCTTTCAGTGTCATCCACGCCGGCATTGCCCGGAATGTCGGTATCCTCGGAGCGCGTCGGCATGCTGCCCTCCGAGCCGATCGGCCGGTTGAGGTCGATCAGCAGGCGCGAATAGTTGCCGAGGAAAGCGGGCGCATCGAGCCGCTCCGACAGACGTCGTGTCACCTCCGCCGCACCGATGTCCCAGGCGATATGGCGCTGCAGATGCGGTGCGTCCAGGCCCGGCCGTGGTAGCGGGCCGGCATGTGGTTGGACGCATGTTCGCACAGCAGCACGATACCAGAACGACCGTCCGCGTTGAGCACCTCGACGGCCTGTGGCCAGTCGTGTTCGGGTTCGGCATCCATAATCAGTAAAGCTTTCGGTACAGATCACACACGCCGATTGGGTCGAGCCCGGCGAGACGTTCGGATTCATGGCGTTTGACACCGACAAAGGTCTCGATGAAAACCGGCGCGAACCACCCGGTGACTGTCTCGTCAGCGAGCAGGGCATCCAGTGCCGCGGGAAGGTTTTCCGGCAGCCGCTTCAGGCCAAGCTTCGCTTTTTCCGCCTCGGTCATCTGTTCTGGATCGCCAGTCACCAACGGCGGCGTGACGAGCCTGGCCTTGATGCCTTCCAGCCCGGCGCGCACGATGGCTGCCATGGACAGATACGGGTTGGCGGTGGCATCGGCGGCGCGATATTCGATGTTGTACTGGCGCGACGGATCGCGTCCGCCAATCGTCACCGTCGGGCAGATGCGCAGCGAAGCTTCGCGATCGCGGTCGGCCAGCCAGGTGTAGGACGAACTCCAGCTGTGCGGCTTCAGCCGGTAGAAGGAAGGCACGCTCGACGCCGTGAGCGCGGTGATTGCCGGCAGATGCTTCAGGACACCCGCGCAGAAGGCACCGGCAATATCCGACAGGCCGCCCGGCTTGGCAGCGTCATAGGTCACCGGTTTGCCGGCGGCGTCGGTGAAGCTGAAGTGGATATGCACGCCGTTGCCGACGCCATCCGGCACCGATTTCGGCGCGAAGGTCGCGTGCCAGCCGTTGTTGCGGGCAAGTTCGCGGGTGATCTCGCGGATCGCCACCGCGCGATCGGCGGCGACAAGCGCGTCGGCCGGGGCGTGCGTGACCTCGAACTGCTCATCGCCGAATTCCGCGATGATCACCTCCGGTGCAACGCCGGCTTCCTCCAGTGCAGCCATCAGCGTCGGCGCGAAGGGGTCGGCGCGCCGCAGCGCCGCGAAAGACAGAGAATGGGCAGGCGCGAAATCGGCACCGGAAATCTGGAACTCCTGCTCGAAGGCGCCCGTGAGGCTGAGGCCGGTCGCGGCCTTCAGCTCGGACAGCGCATCGATCAGCATGGTGCGGGTGCAACCCAGCCATGGCGAGCCGTCGAGTTCGACGATGTTGCCGGCCACCATGTCGAATGGCGTGGCCGAGCCGGTCAGCGCAGTGCGGAAGCGCGCCTTGAGATCGGGAACGAGGCGCAGGTCGCCCGACGAGCCCCAGGGATTGGGTAAGACGATGGAGTTGAACGGCGTCAGCGACAGGTTGGCCTGCAGCCAGCCGACACCGGTGGCGGCGACCTTGTCCAGCCGGCTTTCGGCCACCGAGCGGCCGCGCGTGATCGCTGCGAGATCCGTCGTGACGACGGCGACGAGGGGTTCGACAGGCGTCGTCATGCGGCCTTCCCCATCGCTTCGATGCGGGCCACGGCGGTGTCGGTATCGGTAACCCAGCAGTACCCTCCGAACGCCTTGAGCGCGATGTCATGGCGTTCCTGCGTGCGGGTGGCGCAGGCGTCGGACACGCAGGTGACGAGATAGCCGCGGTCGGCGGCGTCGCGCACGGTCATGTCGACGCACTGGTCGGTGAGGACACCGACGACGATGAGATAGCGAATGCCGAGGTTCTTCAGCAGATAGTCGACATTGGTCGAATTGAAGATGCCGGACGAGGTCTTGGGCAGCATGATCTCGTCACCGAGAGGAGCGAGCGGTGCGATCGGCAGCCCTTCCGGCAGGCTTGGCGGGATATGGATAGGCGTGAGCTTGTGGTCGAGCGAGCGGTCGCGGCCGTCCTCGGTCAGGCTCTGGATGATGGTGTGCAATACCTCGACGCCGTTGGCGCGTGCCGCTTTCAGCAACCGCTCCTGGTTGGGGATCGTCTCGGTCGCCGTCTGGCGATAGAAGTAGTGATCCGGGCCAAGTTCCGGATGGTCGGGGTCTGCACCGGGCTCCAGCCATATCCGCTGCATGTCGACGAGCAGGAGCGCGGTTTCGCCGCGCCGAAAGGGTTCGTCGCGCCTGGGAAGGGGTTGGGTCATTGCTTGCGGTCCTGCCTTGGTGATTTCGGTCCGGGGGTTGTCCTGGCACCATCCTGCGACGGCTCGTCGAGGGTGACGGCGTTGGCGTGCCGTACTTCCTCCAGACGCTCGATGCGCGCGCGGCCCTCGTCTCCCAGGGTCGAGAGAATATGGGCTGTGAGCGCTTCCATCTGGGCGATGGCCGGCGCCAGCGTGTCGTAGGGAGAGGCGACCTCAAGCGGGCTGACGATGGTCGTCTCCGCGAATTCCGCGACCGGCGACAGCCATTGGTCGGTGAACAGCACCACGCGCACATCGCGTGCGGCCGCCTGTCGGGCAAACGAGACGACGTCGAGCTGGTAGCGGCGATAGTCGAAAACGACGAGTACGTCCTTGCGCCCGAGGTCGGCGATGATGTCCAGGGACTGGCTGGAAAGGACGCCGATGTCGCGAACATTCGGCCGGAATTGCAGCAGGTATCCGGCGAACATGCCCGCCACGTGGCGGCTGAAGCGCCCGCCGACCAGCACGATCTCGCCCTTGGCTTCCATGATCAGGCGGGCAGTGCGGTCGTAGGTGGTCAGCGGCGTGATGCTCGCGGCCTTTCCCATCGCCTCGTCCACCGAGGCCAGATAGGCGAGGATAGGGTTGTCTTCCGAGCCTGATGGACGCTTGGCTTCCATCATCAGCAGCGGCGAATGCAGTCTCGCTTCGACTTCCGCCAGCAGCTTTGCCTGGAGGTCCGGATAGCCCTCGTAGCCGAGCTTGACAGCCAGCCGCACCACGGTGGGATCGCTCACCCCGGCGCGGCGGGCGAGGTTTGAGGCGCTGCCGAGACCGGCGCCCGGATAGTCCGTGAGCAGCAGGCGCACGATCTTCTCCTCGGAAGGAGTAAGCGCCAGATCCTGCCGCATCAGAACATCGCGTATCGCCATCTGCCTCCCCTGGCCGTTCTTTTTATCGTTGCAGAGTTTATTACAGAAACGGAATTATCGGTCAAGAATGAAGAAATATTGACATCGCTCTCGATGTCGTCTTAGCTGGCCGTAAAGCAGCGACAGACTGTGGGGAACGACGAATGAAGAATGGCGATGACATCATCATCGTGGGCGCCGGGATCGTAGGATCGAGCGCCGCGATGTACCTCGCCGGCGAAGGCGCCCGGGTAACACTCATCGAGCAGACGCATCCCGCAGGCGGGCCTTCGGGCAAGTCGTCGGCGCTTCTGCATGCCTTCTACCTGATGCCGGAACTGTCGCAGCTCGCGATCCGTGGGCGGGAGATCCTGGTCGACCTTCCGGAGATCGCGCAGGAAGGATCCTTCGTCACGCAGGTGGGCATGATGTGGGTTTGCGGCGAGGAGAATGCCGCAAGCTGGTCCGCGGCCGCGGAGCGTATCCGCGGCGAGGGTGCCCGCATGGAAACGCTAACTCCTGCCGAATTCGCTGCCGAAGCCCCCGGCTTTGCCTCCGAGGGCGTGGCACTTGCGATCTGGGAGCCGGAATATGGCTATGCCGACGCCTTCGGCGCCACCAATGCGATAGCCCGGGCAGCGCGCGCACGCGGTGCCCGGATCCTGCAGAACACCCCGGTTGCCAGGCTGCTGCGCGCGGGCGACCGGATCACCGGCGTAACGCTTGCCGACGGAACCGTGCTTGAGGCCGACAGGGTCATCCTCGCCGCCGGACCGTGGACACGCCGCCTGCTGGCAACGGCCTCGCTCGACCTGCCTTTGCATGTCGAACGCCATCCGATGGCGGTGTTGAATGCCGACGGCAAGGCGCGCCAGGTCATGCCCTGGGCCTGGTGCGATGACATTTCCCGCAACTATGCGAGACCCGACAATGATGGCGTGATCCTCGCCGGCACATGGGCCGGCGGTGGCACCGGGGTGCGGCACGAGGAGACCATCCGCCCGAGGTTGGTAGAGGACCCGGACAATTACATGGAGGGGGTCGAGGAGGCCGAGTCCGTCGATATTCTCGAGACCTTTGCCTCCCGCGTCCCGGCGATGATGGAGCTTGGGATCAGGCCCGGCTATGCCGGCCTCTACGACATGAGTCCGGACGATCTGCCGGTGATCGGCGCCATGCCGGGGGTCGAAGGGCTGCTCGTTTCGGCGGGCTCGTCCGGGCACGGCTTCAAGACCGGGCCGGCTGTCGGCGAGGCGGTCGGCAAGCTGGCGCTGCATGATGCCCAGCCTATTCTGGCGCCGTTTTCCCCGACCCGTTTCGGAGCCGTGTGATGGCGGTCATGACAATGGAGCAGAGCACGTCCCGTTCGGTCCTGCCGGCGGCATTCCGCAATGCCGGCGTCGATGCGCTGGCGATGATCGCCGCGCTGATACTGGCGGCGCTGGCGATCTACCTTTTCGGCAATGCCGCCATGCAGCGTGTGGTCACCTATGCGGCAATCATGCTGACGGCGGTGCTCGGCCTCCAGATATTCTCCGGCAACACCGGCATCGTTTCTTTCGGCCATGCCGCCTTTGTCGGACTTGGCGCTTATGCCACGGGCATCCTGACCTTGCCGGCCGCCTTGCAGCGCACCGCCCTGCGCGACCTGCCGCAGTTCCTGGCCGGATATGAAATGTCCTTTTTCGCGGCGCTGGTGGTGGTGCTGGTGCTGGCGATGCTGGTCGGCCTGATCACGGGTACGCCTTTGCTGAGGCTTTCGGGATCCAGTGCTTCGATCGCCACGCTTGCCCTGCTCATCATCGTCTACACTTTGCTGGTCGCGGGCCGCGAGATCACGCGAGGCAGCCAGCCCTTCTATGGCGTGCCGCGCGAAGTGGGTTTGTGGACGGCTGTCGTGATCGCGGCCATGGCGATCGTGGCGGCACGGCTGTTCCGGGAGACCTCCTTCGGTCTTGCCGCGCGCGCGGCCGCCGACGACGAACGCGGCGCCGCCGCCGTCGGAGTTGACCACCGCATCGCGCGGCTGGCCGCCTGGGTAATGGGTGCCGTGGCCGCCGCAGCAGCCGGTGCCATGATGGCGCAATTCCTTGGCGCATTCTCGCCCAAGGATTTCTATTTCGACTTCGGTTTCACCATGCTGGCCATGCTGATCGTCGGCGGCATGACGTCCTCGCTCGGCGCCTTCGCCGGCGTTGTCGTCACGGTACTCGTGGTCGAGGTGGTTCGCCGTTTCGAAGGCGGTGGCGAGGTGCTCGGCCTGCAGATGCCGGTGTTGTTCGGCCTCACGCAAGGGGTGCTGGCGGTGGCCATGATCCTCGTCATCTGGCGGCGACCGACCGGGCTGTTCGGTGACCACGAACTCAACCTGCTGCGCCGCCCCGGCCCGAAGGCGAATCCCGTCAGTTCGGCGGCGGCCGTCGATCCAGTGCGTGCTACAGGCGGGCCGATCTCCGTCGAACACCTGTCGCGCCGCTATGCCGGCGTCGTGGCCGTCGATGACGTGACGCTTGCGTTCCAGCCCGACAGCATCACAGGCATCATCGGGCCCAATGGCGCGGGCAAGACGACTCTGCTCAACATGATCGCCGGTGATGTCACGCCGAGTTCCGGCAGCGTTTCGGTCGGGGTACCGGCGCGGCGGGCAAGCGCGTTCCGTTTCGCCCGTGCCGGCATCGCCCGCACCTTCCAGAACATCCGCGTCTTCCCGCGCATGACAGTGCTTGAGAACGTCGTCGTGGCCGCACGCGAAGTGGAACCGGGTCTCGCCGCCGCCGAGGCCGCCGCCCGACACGAACTCGCGCGCATGGGGCTGGAGGCTTTCGCGGACCGGCCGGCCGCCTCTCTCGCCTACGGCCAGCGCCGTCGGCTGGAGGTGGCGCGCGCGCTGGCGCTCAAGCCGCGCTTCCTGCTGCTCGACGAGCCTGCAGCCGGCATGAACGCAGTGGAAACGGCGGAGCTCGTGTCGATCCTCGCGGCTGTGCGCAGCGAACGGCATATCGGTGTGATCCTCATCGAACACGACATGCGGCTGGTGATGAACCTGTGCGAGCGCATCGTCGTGGTCGATCGCGGTCGCGTGATCGCCGATGGCACACCTTCGGAAGTGCAGAACAACCCTGCGGTCGTGGCCGCCTATCTCGGCAGCCGCACGGCACGCGCCCGCCAGGGGAACGACGTCCAATGAACAAGAACAACCGGACATCCAATGGGAGAACTCACATGAGGCTTACTCGGAAGAGCACAGCATTACTGGCAGCCATATCCTCCATCGCCGTGATGACGGCCGCCCCCGCCTTCGCGGAGGAGATCATCATCGGCGCGGCGACCGCCCAGACAGGCGGGCTTGCACCCTACGACCAGCCGGCGCTGGCTGGTCTGCGCATGGCGATCGACGAGCTGAATGCCAAGGGCGGGCTTGCCGGCAAATACAAGGTCAACCTGATCATCAAGGACACGCGCAGCGACACCGCGCAGACGGCCACCGTCACGCAGGAACTGATCGACGCCGGCGCCAAGATCATGATCACGCCGTGCGATGCCGACCCGTCGATCTCGGCCGGCCAGCTTACCCAGCCGCTCGGTATCCCCTCGCTGACGCTTTGTGGCTCGGCACCGGTGCTGACCCAGGCGGTCGGAGACGTGATGTTCGGCACCTATCCGGCCGACAATCTGCAGGCGACCGCCGTCGCGGACTTCGCCATTGCCGAAGGCAAGCGCAAGGTCTTCCTGCTGACATCGCCCGACGCGACCTATGTCGCCAACCTGCCGGAGTATTTCGGCAAGGTGTTCGAGAAGAAGGGCGGCAAGATCGTCGGCCGCGGCACCTTCACGATGAACCAGCCGGACTTCTCCGCCGAGATCACCAACATCAAGGGTCTTGCCGAGCAGCCCGACCTGATCATGACGGCGGCCTATGAGCCGGATTTCCCGGCCTTCATCCAGCAATTGCGCGGTGCCGGCATCAACATTCCGGTCTATGGTGCCGACGCGATCGGAACCCCGACCATCAAGGCGCTCGGCAAGCTGGTCGACGGTGTTGTCTACACCGCTGCCGGCTATCCGCAAGCCGGCAGCAAGCTGGAGGCCTTCAATGCTGCCTTCACCAAACACGCCGGCCATGCGCCGGAATCCACCTATGAGGTCAATGGCTACGAGATCGGCCTGATCCTCGACCAGGCCGTGAAGACCGCCGGGTCGGACGATCCCAAGGCGATCCGCGATGCCATCGCCAATCTCAAGGACTTCGAGGGCATCACCGGCAAGATCACCTATGCCGGCACCGACCGCATGCCGCTGCGACCGGTTGTGCTGATGCGCTACGAAGGCGGCGAGCCGAAATATGTCGAAACCGTCGTGCCGGCTGCGGCCGACGTTCCGGCACCGTGACACCATGCTGAGCGTCGAAGCCCTCAGAATTCGATACGGAGAGGTCGAGGCGGTGCGCCGCGTCGACCTCTCGGTTGGCGCCGGTGAAATCGTCGCACTGGTCGGTGCCAATGGTGCCGGTAAAAGTTCGACGCTCGGTGCCGTCGCCGGGCTGGTGCCGGCAGCCGGCGGCAGGGTGCTGCTCGAGGGCAAGGACATCACCAATATGCCAGCCGAGGCGATCGCACGTCGCGGCGTGGCACTGGTGCCGGAGGGGCGGCGCATCTTCGCCAGCCTGACCGTGGCCGAGAATCTGCGCCTCGGTGGCGCGGTACATCAGACCGCCGTTGAGGCGAAGGCGCGAGAGGAGGAGATGCTCGAGCTCTTCCCGATCCTGCGCCGCTACCATCAGGTCAAGGGTGGCAACCTTTCCGGCGGCGAGCAGCAGATGCTGGCGATCGCGCGCGCCCTCATGGCGCGGCCCAAGCTTATCCTGCTCGACGAACCGTCGCTCGGGCTCGCCCCTCAAATCATCGACACCGTGTTCGACCTTATCGCGCAGCTCCGCAGCAATGGGCTGACGGTGCTTCTGGTCGAGCAGAACGTCGCGCTCGCGCTCGAAATCGCCGACCGTGCCACGGTGCTCGCCAATGGTGAAGTCGTATTGACAGGCACGGCCGCTGAACTCGCCAGTTCCGATCTCGTGCGCCAAGCCTATCTCGGAGCCTGACCATGATCGCGCAACAGATCATCAATGCAGTGAGCCTCGGCGGCGTCTATGCGCTGCTGGCACTCGGACTGGCCATCGTCTTCTCCATCGTCGGTCTGATCAATTTCGCCCATGGCGAGCTGATGACGTTGACGGGTTATGCGCTTCTGGCAGCCCTCATCGCCGGCGTGCCATTTCCAGCAGCCGTGCTGCTTGCCGTCATCTGCGCGGCTGTCGCCGCGGTGGCGATGGAACGTGTTGCCTTCCGGCCGATGCGTGGCGCCAGCGTCACCAGTCTTCTGCTGACCAGTTTCGCCGTCTCGGGCCTGCTCAAGGTCATCTTCCAGAATGGCGTGTCGGCGCGCCCGCAGGCTGTCGCCATACCCAGCTGGATGACCGGCGCTTTCTCGATCGGTGACTTCACCATCGGCGTCGGTCCGACGATTTCAATCGTCGTCTCCATCCTGGCGCTGATCGCGCTGGAGTTCTTCCTGAGGCGCACCGTGACCGGTACGGCGATGCGCGCGGCAGCGGAGGATTTCGACGTCGTGCGGCTGATGGGCATTCCCGCCAACCGCATCATCGCCACGGCATTCCTCCTGTCCGGCCTGCTTGCCGGGCTGGCGGCGATGCTGTGGGTAGCGAGCCGTGCCTCGGTCGATCCGCTGATGGGGTTCACTCCCGTGCTCAAGGCTTTCATAGCCGCCGTCGTCGGCGGGCTGGGCAGCCTGCCGGGAGCGGTGGCCGGCGGCTTTCTGCTCGGCGTGACCGAGGTCCTGCTGCAGGCGACGCTGCCGGCAGCCATCGCGCCCTACAGGGATGCCATCGTGCTGTCCGGTGTCATTGCGGTGCTGCTGATCCGGCCCCAGGGTCTCATTCCGGCCGTGCGCGTCCAGAGAAGCTGAGGTCCACTGGCATCGTGTACACCAAGCCGGAATTCGCACCGCTGTCTCGAGGCGAGGTGTTTGGTCTGATCGAGGCGGTGGTCTTTGCCACGATCGTGACCGCTGCCCCCGAAGGGCTGATGGTTTCCCATCTGCCCTTCGTGCTGCAGCCGGGAAGGGGAGAGAACGGGACGCTGGTGTCGCATCTGGCTGCCGCCAATCCGCATGCGGCCTCGCTGATCCAGGGGCACGAAACCGTTGCCGTTTTCAATGGGCCGCACGATTACATCTCGTCGTCCTGGTACCCGCACAATCCGGTTCGCGACAGTGCTCCGACCTGGAACTTCGCGGTCGTTCATTGCCACGGCAGGCCGGTGCCGATCGACACGGCGACGACCGCACGCCATCTTCTGGAACTGGTGGAGGTTCTGGAGAAGGACCGACCCGACCGCTGGCGGATGCGCGAACTTGGCCCGGGCGGCATGGAGCGGCGTCTGCCGCACGTGGTCGGCTTCGAGATGCCGATCACGCGACTGGAAGCCAAATTCAAGATGGGACAGGACGAGCGGCTTTACGACACCGCAGCTGCCATCGAAGCGCTCGACAAGGCCAATCCCGCACTCGCCGCCATGATGCGGAAACACAATTCCCATCGCAGTTGACGCCGCGGTTCACGCGCAAAAACAAGGAGACCGCGGCATGACCGCAGCGAAGCTGAACATCGTTCCGTTCGTGAGCGTTGATTCCATGATGAAGCTGGTGCTGGCCATCGGGGTCGAGCGCTTCCTGACCGAACTGGCCAGCTATATCGAAGAGGACTTCCGTCGCTGGGAACTGTTCGACAAGACGCCGCGCGTCGCCTCGCACAGCCATGACGGCGTCATCGAGCTGATGCCGACCAGCGACGGCCGGCTCTACGGCTTCAAATATGTCAACGGTCATCCGAAGAACACGCGCGAGGGCCTGCAGACGGTGACCGCTTTTGGTGTGCTCGCCGATGTCGGCTCGGGCTATCCGATGCTGCTGACCGAAATGACCATCCTGACGGCGCTGCGCACAGCAGCCACCTCGGCGCTGGTCGCGAGGTACCTGGCGCCGAAGGGTGCCCGCACCATGACCATCATCGGCAATGGGGCGCAGTCGGAATTCCAGGCCATCGCCTTCAAGGCCATCACCGGCATCGACAGGCTGCGGCTCTACGACATCGATCCGTCGGCCTCGAAGCGCTGTGCGAAGAACCTCGCCGGCATGGGCTTCGACATCACCATCTGCGCCTCCGGCCAGGAGGCGGTGGAGGGAGCGGACGTCATCACCACGGTGACGGCCGACAAGCAGTATGCGACGATCCTGACCGACAACATGGTGGGCTCGGGCGTGCACATCAACGCGGTCGGCGGCGACTGCCCTGGCAAGACCGAGCTGCATCGCGACATCCTGCTGCGCTCCGACATCTTCGTGGAGTTCCCGCCGCAGACGCGCATCGAGGGCGAGATCCAGCAGCTGGATGGCGATCATCCGGTGATCGAGCTGTGGCAGGTGATGGCGGGCAAGGCAGCCGGGCGCACCAGCGACAAGCAGATCACGCTGTTCGATTCGGTCGGCTTCGCCACCGAGGATTTTTCGGCGCTGCGCTATGTGCGCGACCAGCTGCAGGCCACCGGCCTCTATGAGGAACTCGACCTGCTCGCCGATCCCGACGAACCGCGCGACCTCTTCGGCATGCTGCTCAGGGCGGACAAGAAGCAAGGCGGCGCCAAGGGCGCCGCCTGAAGACACGCTCTGCCGGTTGAATTCGGTCTAGAGCGTTTCCGTTTTTCACGGAAACGCGGAAACGCTCTAACTCTTTATTTTAACGCAATTCCGGATGGAAAACCGCTACACACTTTTCCTGGAATTGCTCTAGTGCCGCCCTGGCGTTTCGGCCAGATAGCGTTCCGCCAGCGTTGTCCAGTAACGCACTCCGGTCGCTATGATGTCGTCGTTGAAGTCGTATTCGGCGGTGTGCAGAGGACGCGGCGCCGCCTCGCCTTCGCGAGCTGAGCCGAGGAACACATAGCTGCCGGGTACGCCGCCAAGCATGAAGGCGAAATCCTCCGCACCCATGATCGGCTGCATCTCGTCATCGACGAGTTTTTCGCCAACCACCTCTTCCGCGACCGAGGCGGCAAACTGCGTTTCTGTCCGGGTGTTGCGAAGAACGGGATAACCGCGCTCGAAAATGAACTTGTGCCCTGCGCCGACCGCTTCGGTGGCGTTGCGCACGATCTTCTCCAGCCCTGCCTCGAAGGCGTCGCGAACGCTGTCGTTGAGCGTGTACAGAGTGCCGCGAACGACCGCTTCGTCCGGCGTGACGTGGACGCCCTGACGGTGGTTCGGGTCGCCGCTGCGGAATTGCGTGATCGACAGCACCACGGGTTCGGCCGGGTTCAGGTAACGCGCCTTGAACATGTGCATTTCCTGCACGATCGCGGCAGCTGTCAGCAGAGGATCCGCGACGGCGAATTGCGTCGCAGGATGCGCGATGCGGCTCAGCACATGAAATTCGAAGGTGTCGATCGATGCGAGCATCGGTCCGGTTCGCATCATGAAGCGGCCGGCCGGGACATTAGGAAAATTATGCATGCCAAAGATCGCGTCGACGGGGAATTTCTCAAACAGGCCATCCTTGACCATGGCATTGCCGCCGCAATGCTGGTCGCCCGTTTCCTCGGCGGGCTGGAAAATGAAGCGCACGGTACCGTCGAAATCGCCGTTCCTGGCGAGATGGCTGGCCGCTGCCAGCAGCATGGCGGTGTGGCCATCGTGTCCACAGGCGTGCATCTTGCCGTCAATCGTCGAGCGGTGCTCGAAGGTGTTTTCTTCCTGGATGAAGAGCGCATCCATGTCGGCGCGAAGGCCAACCGTGGCGGGACTGGTGCCGCGCTTCAGCGTGCCGACCACGCCTGTTCCACCAAGACCCCGGTGTACCTCGATGCCGAATTCCTCCAGTTTCGCCGCGACGAAATCGGCCGTTGCCTTTTCCTCGAAGGCTGTCTCGGGATGGGCATGGAGGTGACGGCGCCAGGCCGTAGCCTCCTCAACAAGGCTGTTGTCGATCGGCGATCTGGTCATCTTTCGTCTCCTCCAACTATTCCGTCCGGGCTGCGATCATGTCCGTGCGCCGCGCGTCGATAACCGCAGCTTGCCCAGAAGCTCCACCAGCCCCTCGGGCGCCAGCCTGAGGACCAGGATCATTGCCACGGCGATAACGATGAAGCGGGCATCCTCGAAACCCTGCAAACCAGCCATCGCCTCGGTGGCGAAGGTGAGCACCAGCGCGGCAAGCACCGGTCCGAAGACGGTGTTGACGCCGCCGATCAGGACCATCGACAGGGCAAGCGACAGCGTTCCGAAGCCGAAGACTTCCGGCGAGGCAACACGCAGGTATATCGCGTAGAAGCCGCCGGCGATGCCGGTGAAGATGGCGCTCAGCGTCAGGGCCAGGATGCGCTGGCGGGCAACGGAGATGCCGCGTGCCGCGGCATAATCCTCGGCATCGCGGACTGCCTTGAGTGATTTGCCGAAGGAGGAGTTGCTGACGAGCGCCAGGAAGAGACAGGAAAACGCCAGCAGCGCCAGGCCGACATAGTAATAGCCGAACTTGAAATCCTTCAGGAAACTGTAGCTGCCCAGTTCCAGGAAGGGCAGGCGGACCATGCCCTCCGCGCCCCCGGTGATCTGGGATTGGCTGAGCACCAGCTGCAGCACGAGTTGCGTGAAGGCGAAGGTGACCAGCACGACATAAATGCCCTTCAGTCGCGCAACCGGCGCCGCCAGCAGCAGCGCCGAGAGGGCGGCCGTGCCGCCGCCGAGCAGCATGGCAACCCAGGGATTGACGCCAAACGTCTTGCTGGCGATCGCGGCGGTGTAGACACCGATACCGAAGAAGGTGAGGTGTCCGAAATTGAAGACGCCGCAATGGCCGAGGCTGAGGTTCCAGTTCGAGGCGATGACGGCGTAGACGAAAGCGATGATGAACAGGTGCCTGACATAGCTGTCCGTGACGAACAGCGGCACGACGGCAAGCGCTGCAAACAGGGCCAGGATGGCGAGGAGTTGAGGTTTGCTGACCATCATTTGCCTCCGAACACGCCGTTCGGCCTGAACAGCAGGACCAGGATCATCAAGAGGAACAGCACGAAGGGCGTCCAGTAGAGGCCCAGTCCCAAGATCAGAAATGCCTCGATGAAGCCGATGAGATAGGCCGCTCCAGCGGTCGCGCCGAGATTGCCCAGCCCGCCGAAGATGACGACGATCATCGCCTTGGTCAGCGGCTCGCTGCCCATCGTCGGCGTGATGAAGCGAATCGAGCCGAGCAAGGCGCCGGTGAGCCCCGCCAGCGCGGCCGAGATGCCGAACGCCAACGCGAAGGCTACGGGCACGTCGATGCCGAGAAGCGCCGCCGAATCGCCGTTCTGGCCGACTGCTCGCAGGCTGCGCCCGCGATTGGTCATCACCGTGAAGCGCCACAAGGCGACCAGGATAAGCGGTGCCAGCACGATCAGCAGGGCTTCATGCGCCGAGATGGTGGTGCCCAGGATCTGCACTTCGCCAGGGATCAGGCGCGGCAGTTGCTTCAACCGTGCGCCCCAGATCATCTGCGCGCCGCGTTCGAGGATGACCATGGCGGCAAGCGTGGTCATGGCGGTGATCAGGAGCATGTTGCGGTTGCTGTAGAACGGCCGGACCAGCAGGCGTTCGATGATGACACCGATAAGTCCGGCGGCAAGCGTCCCCGACAGGATGCCGACGATCGGCCCCAGGCCGAGGACTTCGCTGACAGTCCAGGCGATGAACGCCCCGACCATCATCAGTGCGCCATGGGAGAAGTTGAAGACGCCCAGCGTGGTCCAGACGAGGCTGAGGCCACTCGACATCAAGGCATAGAGCGAGCCAAGCACGAGACCGGAGACGAGCGTTGCGAGAAGAGCTTCCATCAGTGTGCTCCCTCCGCACCAAAATAGAGGCGCATCACCTCTTCGTGGTCGGGTGCATTCGCGCTGCTGATCTCGCGCACGACCTCGCCATGCTCGACCATATAGAGGCGATCGGTCAGCGACAGCAGGAACTCGACGTCCTGCTCGACGACGATCAGCGGCACGCCGGTCTTGGAGATCTTGGCTATGGCACCAGCCAGCTCTTCCTTGAGGCGCGGGGAAAGCCCCAGCGTCGGCTCGTCAAGCATCAGCAGGCGCGGCGCGCACATCAATGCGCAGCCGATCGACAGCATCTGGCGCTCGCCGCCCGACAGTGTGCGGGCAGACTGCTGCTTGCGCTCGGCAAGACGTGGAAACAGCGCATAGACCTCATCGATATGCCGGGCGGCTTCCGCCCTGGCGCGTTTGCTGAAGGCTGCAAGCTCCAGTGTTTCAGCGATGCGCATGGTGCCGAACAGAGTGTTGCCTTGCGGTGCATGGATGAGGCCTGCCGCCACGATTGCCGGCGGGCGTTGGCTGGTGATGTCGTTGCCTTCGAAGGTTATGGAACCTGCAGTCGGGCGCAACAGCCCGGAAATGGTCCTGAGCAACGTCGACTTGCCGTGGCCGTTCGGTCCAAACAGGCCGATCGACTCGCCTTCGTCGATGTGGACCGACAGTCCGTTCAGGACGCGGGCGGCGCCATATCCTGCTTCCAGGCCGGTGATGTCGAGAAGTCGCCGCATCAGCTGCGTCCCCCAAGATAGGCTTCGATCACCTGCGGGTTCCTGACGACATCGTGCGGGTCGCCGGCGGCCAGGACGCTGCCCTGGTTGAGCACGATCAGACGCTGCGAGACCGACAGCAGCAGGCTGAGCACATGTTCGATGAGGAGTACGGTCACGCCGCTTCTGTTCACGGCCATCAGCAGATCGTCGAGCCGCTGGATCTCAGGTTTCGTCAGTCCCGAAGCGGGCTCGTCCAGCATCAGCAGGGCCGGCTTGGATATCAGGGCCGAGGCGATCATGAGCTGCTTCTTTTCATAGACGGACAATTCGCGCGACGGCATCGAGCGGCGCGTCTGACCGAAATCCACCGAGCGCAGGGCATCGTCGATGCGGGCTTCGGCCTGGGCGCGGGACAGCCGGCCATTGTAGGTGGCACTGACCAGCAAGGTTTCATCCGCGGACAGTGCCGGGAACTCGGCATCCTTCTGGAATGTGCGGACGAGGCCGGCCCGCGAGATGCGATGCGCCGGCCAGCGATCGATGCGCTCGCCCATGAAACGCACTTCGCCTGCCGTCGGTCCGAACGGGACGCCGGTGATCAGGTTGAACAAGGTGCTCTTGCCGGATCCATTGGGGCCGGCAATGCCGAGGATTTCGCCGCGCGCGACGGTGAAGCTGACGTCGTTGACTGCTTTCAACCCGCCGAAGAATTTGCAGGCTCCGGCGATCTCGAGAATGTTTTCGCTCATGCGTGTCGCTCGATGGAGAGAGTGCCGCGCCTGGAGCGTTTCCGTCGTTCACGGAAACGCTCCAACCCTTTGTTTTTCTGAGCGCGGCCCTGCTGGATCACTTCATCCAGACCGGCTGCTTGAACTCGCCGCTCGCATATTCCTTCGGATAGAACAGCACGCGCTTGCCGTCCTGGATCTGATAGAACTGGATCGGCATTCCGTCCTTGCCCTGGACCGCGAGGTGCGTGGCCGGGTCAAATCGTGTGCGCCCCATGGCTGTCTGCTTGTCGGCCTTGCCGATCTCGGCACCGATTTCCTTGCGCTTGGCAGGATCGCCGACCTTGGCCAGGGCGTCGGCATAGAGCATCACCTGCTCGTAGAGCATGACGCCATAGGAGCCGGGCTCGACATTGTATGCGGCCTTGTATTTGCCGATGACTTCGTCGGCGCGCGGGTTGCTGGCTGCGCGCACCGGGCCGCCGAGGGCGTTGTAGACGATGCCCGAGGATTTCTCCTTGGTCAGCTCCAGGAATTCCGGCACCGACGGTGCATACTGGATGAAGACGAGGCTGTTGGTGGGATTTTCCATGAACTGCCGCATGAAGGTCGCGGCGTTCGCGGAGACGTAGTCGGTGTTGATCAGCAGAGCCGGCGGATCCTGCCGCACCTTGGCCAGGAACCCCCGCCAGTCATTGATCTCGCCGAAGGGCAGCAGGTCATTCTGCGTCACTTCCCAGCCGGCGGCCTTGAAGGCCTCGGCCATGCCGTTGGCGATACCCTTCGAATAGGGATTGTCGGATGCCACCAGCGCCACCTTCTTGTTCGGCAGCTTCAGCTTGCCGCTCGTGGCGAGTTCGTCGATGACCGGCACGATCTCGGTGTTGTAGGCATCGTAGGACGGCGTCAGTGACCACACCGTGGTGAAACGGGAAGGGTCGGGCGAGACGATGTCCTTGGTCTGCTGCGAGTTGCCGGAGACAAGATAGATCATGTCCTGCTCGGCCATCATGTCGATTTCAAAGTTGCTGGTGGATGCGTAGCCCGTGAAGATGGCGCCCGTCGCCTGGTCTCCGAGCAGGCGTTCGGCCGCTGTGGCGACCTTGTCGGCGCTGGCGTCGCCGACATCGGCAACGACAGCTTCGAAAGTGTGGCCGGCGATGCCGCCAGCCTTGTTGAGGTCTTCCACGGCGAGTTTGACGCCGTTGGCCACTTCCTGGCCGTCCGCGGCAGCAGGCCCGGTGAGGGGAGCAAGAATGCCCAGCTTGATCACGTCGGCGCTGGCGAAAGCGGTTGAGGCAGCCAGTGCGAGCGCGGAGACCGCGCCCATGAAAATTCGTCTTGTCAGCATGTCGTTCCCCTTGCCGTTTTTATGTCTGGAGCGGTTCCGTTTTTCACGGAACCGCGGAGAGGTTTAACTCTTTGTTTTTGCGCAATTCCGGACGCCAAACGCTGCGCCCTTTCCGCCGGATTTGCTCTAGCGTGTTCCGCAATTGTCGATGATCGCTGCGGCGATCACCTTCGTCGTTTCGATCAGGCTTTCGATCTCCACGCATTCATTGTCGCCATGGAAGCCGTCGCCGGCCGGCCCGTAGATCACCGGCACCACACCCGCACCGGCATAGTGGGCGGCATCGGTGACGGCTTCGAAGCCTCTGATTTCGGGCGCCTTGCGCTGTACATGCCGGGCCCGTTCGGCGAGCGAAGAGACCAGAGGGTGATCGACGGGTGTGTTCATCGGCGGGAAGTTCAGCCCGAACAGATCCCATTCGATCGCCGGGGGATGATCGCGCATCCAGGCGTCCGTCTGGGCGAAATGGCTGACGAAATTCTCGAATTCCGCCTTCACGTCTTCAAACCGCTCCTGAGGCATGAATTTGTAGTCGAGGTCGATGGTGACGACGTCTGGAATGATCGCTGCATTGGTCATGATCTGCGGCGTGCCATCGGGCCCGAGGCCGGCGCCACCGCGGATGACACCGGGATTGATCGTGGCAAGGCCAGCCGGCGTCAACGGATGCCAGTTGTCGCGGCAGCGGGATTGCTCGAAGTCGCGCAAGGCCATGAGGAAACGCGTCCCGAGCTCAATGGCATTGACGCCAGGCTCGAGACGACCCTGGACATGCGGTTGCGGCCACATCGAATTGAAGCGCCAGCCGGCATGAGCCTGTTTGCCGAAAATGGTGACCCTTACCCAGGTCAGGCCGCCTTCGGCCGGAACGATATTGCCCCATGTCGGCTCGGCGACGATCGCACGCCGGGCGAGCCGCTTTTCACGCTTCACCAGATCCATGGCGCCGAAGCCGCCGGCTTCTTCATCGACGACGCTGTGGATAGCCAGCCGGCCTTCCAGCTTGATGCCGGCCTGTTTCACCGCGCGTGCCGCCGCCACGCAGGCTGCGACGCCAGCTTTCATGTCAACGGCGCCACGCCCCCAGAGCTTGCCTTCGGCGATCTCTCCGCCAAAAGGATCGCGCGCCCAGCGGCTTGTGTCGCCGACCGGGACAACGTCGATGTGTCCGCACAGGATCAGGCTCTTGTCGTCGGAGCCGTCCCATTCACCGATCAGGTTCGGCCGCTCGGGGAAGACATCCCAGCTCCGCGTTTCGAAACCGAGGTCCTTGAGGTGACCGTCGAGGAGACGCTGGACATCGGCTTCGCGATTGATGCCTTGCTCGACCTGGAACTTCGGATTGACGGAAGGGATCCTGACCAGGTCCCGGGCCAGACTGACGACATAGTCCCGATCAGAGTCGATCCGGCTCCAGACTTCGTTGGCTGCATCGCTCATCGGCTCGTTCCTTCCAATTCGGCAATCAGCGCGTCGGTCGTTATCTGGCGGCAATAACCCTTGATTGTGTTCAGCGAATTGGAGTGCCGCTCGCTGGTGTAGGTGGCGCATGCGTCGGTCACCTGGGTTACCAGGTAGCCGAGGTCGCAGGCATCGCGGATAGCGCTTTCGACACATTGGTCGGTGAGGATGCCGCTGATGACCAGCTGCCGGACGCCGAGGTTGCGCAGGATGTAGTCGATATGGGTGGAGACGAAGACCGATGATGACGACTTGGGCAGGCAGATTTCGTCGTCGCCGGGAGCAAGCTCGTCGATGACCTTGCCGTCCCACGAGCCCCTGGGCACGTTGAAGCCGGTGATCTTGTAGTCGAGGCTGCGGTCACGCCCGTCCTTGGTCAGGCTCTCGATGGTGGTGTACATCACCTCGATGCCGTGGTTCCGGAATGCCTCTTGCAGACGCTGCATGCTGGGAACAATGCGATTGCGCAGCTCGCCGAAAAACCAGCCATACTGCCGCTCGAATTCGGCGTCGTTCAGATCGGCGAACTCGGCACCCTTGCGATGGGCCGAGAAGTTCTGGACATCGATGAAAATCACGGCGGACTGCTCGGGCACCAGCGCCACGTCGCGGGTTAGCGTCATAGGAATGTCTCCGGCTTGGCCGCGCTGTGAACGGTGTTCAATTCATGCGCGAGAACGATGGCGCATGCATGCGGATGGGGTAGTGTCGAAAGGGCTGCGTCTGTGCGCGATTTTCCGTGCCGACGCCTTGAGCAGCCTGATGCCGAACGTTGGCTGCCGGGGCAGGAGGGGTGGCGATGGTTGGCCGCAAAGCCCGGGAGGTTGTGCTTGTCGCCAGCAAAAAGAAGACACTGCGCCGCGCTGTCGATCCCCTTAGGCGAAGGGACCTCAACACGCGATACGCGCAGTGCTGATGGCAAGTTGAATTCCAATTTCAGTTCCCATTCTTTTTTCCAAAGGATGATGAAAAAATTCCATCAATGTCAATAAAGAAATCACGATTGACTAAAAAATTTCTACATGGAAGGGTGCGGCATGGAGCTACGCCAACAGATCGACAGCCTTGCTGAAACGCTCACGCCTGCCGAGCGGAAGCTGTCCGCGGCATTGCTGTCCGACTATCCGTTCGCCGGGTTGCAGACGATCCAGACATTGGCCGAGCAGACCGGCGTATCGGCTCCCTCGATCACACGCTTTGTCACGAAACTCGGGTGTCACGGTTACCAGGATTTCCAGCGTCGGCTGATCGGTGAATTGAAGGAAGGGCACCGTTCTCCGGTCGATCTGCATGAACGCATGACCAGCGGCGGCGCGGATTTCCTGCAGTCCTTTCTGGATCTGACCGCGGAAGCCGTGCGAGCCGTGGGTGAAACCCTGACACAGAGCCAGTTCGAGCGCATTTGCGATCTCGTGGCAGACGACAAGCGCGCCGTCTACATCGTCGGCGGCCGTATCAGCGATGCCATCGCCCAGCATTTCTCGCGGCATCTGCGCCAGGTCAGGCGCAATGTTTTCCACCTGCCGCCCGACACGGAAATCTGGCCTGAATACATCCTGCGCATGCGCGCACGCGACCTGCTGGTCATCTTCGACTTCCGGCGTTATCAGCAGCGTCTGGTCGAACTGGCGGACAAGGTGCGTCGGTCGGCAGGGGCCAGCGTCATACTGGTGACGGACAAGTGGATGTCGCCTGCCGCAGCCTATGCCGCCGAGGTCGTGGCCCTGCCGACGGAAAACAGGACGGCATGGGACAGCTATGCCGGCGCATTGGCGGTTGTTGATGCCATGGTTGCAAGCATTTCCGAGCGGGACTGGGATGCGACGCGGGACCGGATCAAGGCTTGGGATGCGGTCAGGTTCGAACGGAGCGACAAGTCGGGGGATACATAAGCCCGGCAGCTATCACGCATGTGCCCGGCTGTGAGGGTCGGGTTGCGGGAACATGTCCGGAGAGGCCGAGTCAACCTCGACGAGACGCATCCGTAGCTCCTTGGGCCGATCTCGATCCGCGAACTCTCCTCGGCCGGAGCATTGCTGCCCGGTGCTATCCTCTGCGCAACCGGATTTGCGCGCTTGACCCTCACGCGACGTAAGAGCGTATCTGAGCCGGGTCACGAGGTGTGGTCGATGAAAACCTACACGGTTAGCGAACTGGCGGAACTTGCAGGCATTTCGGTACGCGCATTGCATCATTACGATGAGATCGGGCTGCTCAAGCCCTCGCGCGTCGGTGACAATCGCTATCGCTACTATGGCGAGGAGGAGTTGCTGCGGCTGCAGCAGATACTCATCCATCGCGAGCTTGGCTTGTCGCTCGGCGAAATCGGCGCCGTGCTCGATGATCCTGCTTTCGACAGGCTTGAAACGCTCGTCAAGCAGCGCGACAGGCTGGAAATCGAAGCGAGACGCTACCGGCGGATGCTGAAAACCATCGATCGCACCATCGCCAAGCTGAAAGGAGAAAAGGCGATGAAGGATAGGGACCTCTACAGCGGTGTGGTTTCGCCGCAAAAACAGGCTGAATACGAGGTCTGGCTGGTTGAGCGCTATGGCGAGTGCGTTCGGGCCGAGATCGAAGCGAGCAAAGTCGAGGCAGAGTCGATATCGTCTTCCGACATGGCCGGCGTGATGCAAGACCTCAAGCCGATCGAAGACGCATTGGTCGAAGCCATGCGGGGAGGCATGCCTCCGCAAGCACGCGCGCTCGATCCGTTGATCGAGCGGCATCGCAACTGGGTTGCCGGGGCATGGGACAAGCCTTGCGGGCCGGACGCCTATGCGAAGCTGGCTGACCTCTATGAGGCGCATGCCGACTTCCTTGCCCGCTACGAAGCGCTTGCAAAAGGCTTCGGTGCCTGGCTGCCGGCGGCGATGCGAGCCTGGGCGAACCGTCAATAACAACGCCGGGAATCTGGGGTTTGCCGGGGTTTTCACGGAGTCTTCCCTGGAGATGGACGTGATGGCGCACAAGGTGCGCCATTTTCTGCCAACAGCCATTTAAATCCAGTCAGTGGATTAAGCCTTGATAAATCAATTGACTGGATTTACTGTCGACCTGCCGTGAGAGGACGGTCGCCAGAAGGGGTTGGGAGGAGAATGTTCATGAAGCGTCTTTGGAGTGCCGCTACGCTCGCGGTTTCGCTGTTTGCCACCGCGCCCGCCTGGGCAGAGACGGTGTCGCTGTTCTGTTCGTCATCGGGTGCCGAATACGAGCTGTGCAAGAAGGGGGCGGAGGACTGGGCCAAGCAGACCGGCAACGAGGTCAAGATCAACAAGATGCCGGCCGCCTGGGACGAGGCGTTGCCGCTCTACCAGCAGTTGCTTTCGGCGCAGTCACAGGATGCCGACGTGCTGCTGCTCGATGTCGTCTGGGTCGGCCTGCTGCAGAACCACTTGCTCGATCTGTCGGAAGCGCTGCCCAAGGAAGACATCGCGGCCAATTTCCCTTCGACGGTCGCTGCCGGCACGGTCAATGGCAAGTTCGTGGCTCAGCCCTGGTACACCGATACCGGACTGATGTTCTATCGCAAGGATCTGCTGGAGAAATACAAGAAGCCGGTACCGAAGACCTGGGCTGAGCTGACCGCAACAGCCAAGGCCGTGCAGGATGGCGAGCGTGCCGCCGGCAACAAGGACATGTGGGGCTTCGCCTGGCAGGGCAAATCCTACGAGGGGCTGACCTGTGACGCCATCGAATGGGTCGGCAGCTTCGGCGGCGGCAGCATCGTCGACGACAAGGGCAACATAACCATCGACAACGCCGATGCCGCAGCCGCGCTGAAGCAGGCGCATGGCTGGGTCAACACGATCAGCCCGCAAGGTGTCCTGAACTATGACGAAGAATCCTCGCGTGGCGTCTTCGAGGCCGGCAATGCCGTGTTCCTGCGCAACTGGGCGTATGTGTGGGGAACGTCGCAAGGCAAGGACCAGCCGCTGGTCGGCAAGGTCGGCGTAACGGCTCTGCCTGTGGGCAAGGACGGCGCGAAGTCGAGCGGCTGCATGGGCACCGCCCATCTCGGCATCTCAAAGTACACGCAGCACAAGGACGCGGCGGTCAGCCTCCTGCGTTTCATGGCGGGCAAAGCCGAACAGAAGCGCCGGGCCATAGAGGGGGCGTACAACCCGACCATCGCCTCACTCTACGACGATTCCGACGTGCTGAAGGCGCTACCTTTCCTCAAGGATGCGCAGACGGCTTTCGCCGACAGTGTCGCCCGACCATCGGCAGTGACCGGCTCAGGCTATAACCGCGTTTCGCAGGCCTTCTACAAGGCGGTGCATGGCGTGCTTGCCGGAGAGGAGCAGCCGGAGGTCGCGCTGAAGGCGCTGGCCGCCGATCTCGAGACCATCAAGAAACGCGGCAAGTGGTGACACAGGCCGCGTGAAGCCGGCGCGCTCCTCCCTGCGCGCCGGCAAACCTTTTCCAACCAGCAAGAGACCAGCATGCAAATCGGCAACGCGCCCTGTTCATGGGGCGTCTTCTATCCCACCGGCAACAGCATTACCGCTGACGAATATCTCGACGCGGTGGCCCGCGCCGGCTATCGCGCAACCGAACTTGGTCCGCTCGGCTTCATGCCGACCGATCCTGGGCAACTGGGGGACGCGCTGGCGGCCCGTAGCCTGACGCTCGCCGGTGCGGCGCATGTGCACGTGCTGGCCGAGCCAGGCTCGTGGCCAGCATTGAGAGAAGCGCTCGACGGCATCGGCTCAATCCTGTCCAGACTGGATGCACCCAATCTGATCCTGATGGATGAAAGCGAATGGTATCCGGCCGACAAGCCGGGCGTCGTCGATGAGGCCGGCTGGCGAACCATGATCGCGCATGTTCGCGACGCCCAGCGTCACCTGGGCGGGACCTATGGCGTCAAGCTCACGTTTCACCCGCATGTCGGGACCTGCGTTGAGCGCGAAGCGCAGATCGATCGCCTGCTCGATGAAACGGATGTCGATCTGTGTTTCGACACGGGCCATCACGCATTCTGGGATCAGGATCCCGTCGCGTATATGCGCAAGGTCTGGAGCCGGATCGGCTTCATGCACCTCAAGAACGTCGACGCGAAGGTACGGGCGCGTGTGCTGGCCGGTGAACTCGGGCCCAACGAATCCTTCGCCGCCGGCGTCATGTGCCCCTTGCCGGACGGCGTGGTCGACATCGCAGCCGTGATCGCCTTGCTCAAGAAGCAAAGGTACTCGGGTCCTTGCATTGTCGAACAGGATCCAAGCGAAAACGCCGCCGAAACACCCGAGGCGCTCGCCGCCCGCAATCGTATCTACCTTGAGGAGTTGCTGGCATGAGCGCGATAGAGCCTCAGATCTTTGACGACGCCGAAACGCTTGGCGAAGTCTTCGCCCGTCGATTGCTGGGCATGATCGCCGAAGCACGCTCCGCGGACCGTCATTTCCTGCTTGGTTGTCCAGGCGGACGCTCGCCCCGCCCGGCCTATCTGGCGATGGGACGGCTGCTGGGCGAAAAGCCCCAGGATATCAGCCATGTCACCATCGTCATGATGGATGATTATCTCGTCGAGACGGCATGGGGTCTGGACCATGTTCCCCGCGACAGCCATTTCTCCTGCCGGCGCTTTGCGGACGAGGAAATCATCGGGGTGCTGAATGGCGGCTTGCCGAAAGCTTTCCGCATCCCGTCCACTCAGGTCTGGTTCCCGGATCCGAGGGATCCTGCCGCCTATGACGACAGGATTGCCGCGGCAGGCGGCATCGATCTTTTCATCCTGGCATCGGGTGCCAGCGACGGCCATGTCGCGTTCAATCCGCGCGGCAGCAAGCGCACGAGCCGCACGCGTATCGTGTCCCTGGCCGAGGAGACACGTCACGACAACATGAAGACCTTCCCGGATTTTCGGTCGCTCGACGAGGTACCCAGTTTCGGTGTCACGGTTGGTATCGACACCATCGAACGGCTCTCGAAGTCCGCGGTGATGATCGTATGGGGGGAAGGCAAGCATCTTGCCTTCGGCCATCTGGTTCGTGCCGAGGAATACGATGCCGACTGGCCGGCTACGGTGATCGCCTCCTGCCGCGGAGGCGAGATCCTGGCAGACAAGGTGGCGGCCAGAGCCTGATGCAAGCAGCTATCGGTATTGACATAGGCGGCACCAAGATCGCCGGCGGCCTGGTCGATCTGGCCGTTGGCGCTTTGATCGACCAGGCCGAACTCCCGACGCCGCGCGGGCTAGGCGCCGACGCGATCCTGGCAGCGGCCAATGACATTGCTGGCCGGATGCATCGTTCCGCTCTGGCCAAGGGCATCGCGACTGTTGGCCTGGGACTTGGTCTGCCGGAATTGGTCGATCTCAACGGTGCTCCCGCCAGCGGCTGGATCGCGGATTGGAGCCGGAGCGACATCGCTGGTGCTCTTTCAAGCTACGGTCCGATCGCCGTCGACAGCGACGTGCGGGTCGCGGCGCTCGCGGAACTCCACTTCGGCCATGGCAAAACACTGCCGAGCTTCGTCTTTGTTTCGGTCGGAACGGGCCTGAGTTTCGCCGGGTGCAGCGATGGACGTATCCAGCGTGGCGCCAATGGCTTTGCCATCCATTTCGCCTCGAGCGAATTGGTGGCCTTCGACGAAGTTTCCGGCAAGCGGACAGATTTCCTCCTGGAGTCCTTCGCATCCGGCCTGGGCATGGCGCGCGTCTACAAGGCGCGAACCTGCGGAAGTGCGACGGCACGCGATATCGTTGAGGGACGGGCTGGTGCGCAAGGCGCGCAACTGCTCGACGAAGCAACGACGACACTGGCCAGCTATCTTGGCCAGATGATCAACATGATCGATCCGCATGGCGTTGTCGTCGGAGGCGGGCTGGGGACCGCGCAACCTTATTTCGACCGGTTGCGATCGAAAGTCCCTGCCTATGTCTGGGCCAAACAATGTCGAGACTTGCCGGTGCTCGCCAGTGCGCTCGGGTCTGCCGCGGGGGTGATTGGCGCAGCCGCGCTGCATGCGCGCGAGAAGTTGGAGAGAGATTGAACAATGTCGTCCATCAGCCTCAGATCCGTATCCAAGAGCTTCGGGGCGGTCGATATCATCCGCAATGTCGATCTGGAAATCGCGGAGGGTGAATTCGTCGTTTTTGTGGGTCCTTCGGGCTGCGGCAAATCCACCCTGTTGCGGTTGATCGCGGGGCTCGTGCCTGTATCCGGCGGCGATATCGATATCGATGGCGAGGACATGACCGAAGTGCCGGCCTCCAAGCGTGGCATAGCGTTCGTCTTCCAGTCCTACGCGCTCTATCCACATATGACGATTGCCCGCAACATCGGTTTCGCGCTCGAGACCAGCGGGATCGGGCGGGTGGCGATCCGTGCCAAGGTCGAACAGGTGGCTGCCGTGCTCAAGATCGGTCACCTGCTGGAAAGGCTGCCGCGCGAACTCTCGGGCGGCCAGCGGCAGCGCGTTGCCATCGGTCGAGCCCTCGTGCGGCAGCCGAAAGTGTTCCTGTTCGACGAACCGCTGTCCAATCTGGACACCGACCTGCGCGCGGAGATGCGTGTCGAGATCGCCCGGCTGCACGAGGATATCAAGACCACGATGGTCTATGTGACCCATGATCAGGTCGAGGCGATGACGCTGGCCGACAGGATTGTCGTGCTGAATGAAGGACGCATCGAACAGGTCGGTACGCCGCACGAACTCTATCGTCGGCCGGCGAACCGTTTTGTCGCCGGCTTCATAGGCTCGCCGCGCATGAACTTCCTGCAGGTGGGGGCGACGAAGACGGATAATGGCTGGCGTCTGAACGGCGTGGGCGGGCTGGATCTCACTATTCCGCTGGGGGCGTCGACGCCGGCTTCGATCGGCTGCAGGCCGGAGGCCCTGGCAGTTGCGGATGGCGGTCAGGTTGCCCGGATTTCAGGTGAATTGCTGCGTGTCGAAGACCTTGGCCATGAACATCTCGCCTATGTGCGCATCGCCGATGATGTGATCTGGACCGTACGTTTGGCCGGCCATGCCGACCTCGCGCGCGGTGACAGGATCGGGCTTACCTGGCCAGACAATGCGCTTTTTGTGTTCGATGCCGAGGGACGACGGCTTGAAGTGGAACACGCCGTGCAGGTTGCAGCATGAGCCGTCCAAACCTCCTGCAGCGGGGAGAGACGCGCGCGGCCTGGATGTTCCTGGCGCCTGCGCTTGCCGCGCTCGCGCTTGTCGCCTTCTGGCCGCTCGCGCGGACGCTGTTTTTTTCCTTCACCGACGCCACGCTCGACGATCCATCGGTCTACGGTTTCGTCGGTCTGCAGAATTTCATCGATATCGCTACCGACGAGCAGTGGTGGCGAGCGGTCGCGAACACGCTTGTTTTCTCGGTCGTGTCGGTGACGCTGGAGACGCTGCTCGGTTTGGGTATCGCGCTGCTGCTCAACGAGGCATTGCCCGGACGTGGTGTCTTGCGGGCCGCCATCCTGATCCCCTGGTCGATCCCGGTGGTCGTGTCGGCCAAGATATGGGAATGGATGCTGCATGATCAGTTCGGCATCCTCAACAACCTGCTGATCGGTCTCGGTTTCATCGATCATGGCGTTGCATGGACGGCAACGCCGTCCCTGGTGATGGGCGTCGTCATCTTCGTCGACGTCTGGATCACCACGCCCTTCATGGTACTCCTGATCCTGGCGGGACTTCAGGTCATACCGGAAGAGGTGCGGGAAGCGGCGCTGGTTGACGGTGTTCCTTGGTGGAAGCGCTTCTGGTCAATCACCTTGCCGCTGCTGAAACCGGCTATCGGCGTGGCGGTGCTGTTCCGCGCGCTCGACGCCATGCGCATGTTCGACCTGGCCTATATTCTGGCCGGCAATGGCGAGCGCACACAAACGATCTCGATCTATGCACGCAATCAGCTGATCTCCTTCCAGGAAACGGGGCTGGGTTCGGCCGCTTCCACCTGGGTGTTCTTTGTTATCGCGCTGGTCGCGATTCTTATCATCGGCGCGCTGCGGCTAGATCGCGCGGCAGGGAGATAGTCATGGTCAACACAGTTGCCGCCGGGCGACGCCGATCCGCTTCCTTCCGCTATCGCTGGCAACGGCGTGCACGCTCGGCCGGTCTCGTCCTGCTGAGCCTGTTCGTGCTCGCCTACACACTGTTCCCTTACTATTGGGCGATCGTTTCGTCCTTCCGCTCGGGCTCGCAGCTTCTGAGCTCCAGCCTGGTGCCGAACTTCGACCTGGTCCACTACAAGGCCTTGCTTGTCGATCCGGTCTTTGTCGGCTCGATCATCAATTCGCTGATCGTCGCGGGCTCGACAACGATCATCTCTCTGGTGCTCGCGGTGGCGGCTGCGTATGCGCTTGGCCGGCTCAATTTCACGGGCCGGCAGGCCATGCTGATGGCGATCCTGGTGGTCTCGATCTTTCCGCAGATCGCGGTGATGTCGGGCATGTTCGAGCTGGTCCGCTGGTTCGGCCTCTATAACCGGGTCGGTTCGCTGGTCCTCGCCTACCTGATCTTCACGGTTCCGTTCACCGTGTGGGTGCTCACGTCCTTCATTCGGGAGTTTCCGCGTGAACTTGAAGAGGCCGCGATCATGGATGGGTGTTCGCACTGGCGTATCCTGACCAGGATCCTGCTGCCGCTGATGGGGCCCGCGCTGGCGAGCACCGGACTGCTCGCCTTCATCCTGGCCTGGAACGAGTTCCTTTTCGCTCTCACCTTCATCCTCAGCGACGAGAACCGCACCGTGCCGGTGGCGATCGGCCTGATCTCCGGCAACAGCCGCTATGAATATCCGTTCGGCCCGGTGATGGCTGCGTCGATCATCGTCACCTTGCCGCTACTTGTCCTGGTGCTGATCTTCCAGCGCCGCATCGTCAGCGGACTGACAGCCGGCGCCGTCAAGGGATGAAGCAGCCAGGATCAATCAAGTTCGTGGAACACGTCGACGATTTCGCCGGCGATGTTCCATTTCGCGGCGGGCTGCGCCTCCAGCGTCGCCAGCAACGGCATCGTCGCGGCGCCAAGCGCGATCATGTCGCGGTCGAGCAGCCCTTTCTGCAACCTCGGCGCGCCACGGTCGTCACGCGACGCGATGGTATGGGCCAGAGGAGCGACTTTTTCCAGGAGCCTGTCGAGCAGCCATTCCGGCAAATCGCTGCCCAGGATGATCGTTTCAGGATCAAGCATGTTCTCCAAGGTGCCGACCAGCCAGCGCAAGTGTGGCGCGGCTTCGGCGAGCCACGTCTCGATCTTCGCGTTGCCCGCTTCAACCAGACGGGCAAATCCTGTCTCGCTATCGCGAGTACTGCCGCTGGCACCGATCACGTCGAGCAGATATTCCACCGAGACGATCTGCTCCAGATAGACCGTCTTGCCTTTGTGCGGGACGAGGATGCGACCGATTTCACCGGCGTTGGACCAGCCGCCACGAAACAGTCTTCCGTCATGCACAAGACCGGCACCGAGGCCGTGGCCGAGCAGCAGGTAGCAGAAGTTGCGGACGGAGCGACCTTTGCCAAAGGTCAATTCAGCCAAGGCGCCGGCGTTGGCGTCGTTCTCGACGATGACGGCCATGTCCCTCTCTTCGGCAAGGCGCCGATCGATCTCATAGCTGTGCAGTTCGCTCCAGAACGACCCTTCGAGGCTTGGAGCGTCCAGTACATGGGCATCGCGAAGTCGCGGGGAGGCGATGCCGATCCCCCAGATGCGATCGACCGGAACCGCAGCTGCTGCGATCAATTCATTGATCATATCGGTCAGGATATCTTTTACGCCGTCGACGCTGCGAGCGGTCAAAGGCCGACGCATGCCGAACCGTTGAACGAAATCGAAGTCTACCAGGGCAGCGCGTATGAAGTCGCGGTCAACGTGCAGGCCGATGCCGTAACCGCGGTCGGCCGCGATGCGGTAGTTGGTCGGCGGTTGTCCCTTGCCGCCGTAGATCTTGCCCGATGCTTCGATCAGGCCAGCCCGTTGCAGATCGTCGATCATGTTGGAAAGCGATTGCGGGCTGAGCCGCGTCAGTCGCGCCAGATCGGCCCGGCTTTGCGTGGGTTCACGACGCAGCAGATCCAGCACCATCTGTCGGTTGAGACGCTTGGTGAACTCGCTGTTCTTGCCAAGCCCGGCATTCCGGAGTTTCACGTATTCACCTAAATCCACTCAGTTGAATAAATCAAAGGGACATGTCATCTAGCACGGGAATCGCTAGTCGTCCCTAGCATTTTTGGAGACCATCATGGACATCCGCGTCGGCCTTATAGGTCTCGGCGAAGTCGCCCAGCTCATGCACCTGCCGCTTCTGGCGGACGACCGTCGCTATCGCATCGAAGCGGTGATGGATGTCGCGCCATCACTCGTCGAACACATTGGCGAACGCTATGGCGTCCCGCGGCGTTACCTGAATGCCGAAGACCTGTTGGCGGATACCAATCTGGACGCTGTCTTCATCCTGACGCCCGATCATATCCATGGCCGCCTGCTTGCCCAGGCGATGGACGCCGACAAGCATGTCTTCATCGAGAAGCCGGTCTGCCTGACAGCCGATGAACTGACGCCGCTGCTGCCGCGTGCCGAAGCGTACAGGAAAACGATCTTCGTTGGTTACATGCGCCGCTTTTCACGGCCTTTCCTGGAACTGAAGAAGCGCATGCCGTCGGTGGACAGTGTGCTGCATGCCCGCGTGCGCGACATCATCTGCGAAGGGCCATTCTTCATCCGCCAGACACACAACGTCTTTTATCCGAAGGACGTGCCGCAGACGATCATCGATGAAGGACGTGTCGAGACCGAGCGCCTGTTGCGCTCGGTCATGGGAGATGAGGCCTCGCGCGAGCAACTGCGGGCCTACCAGGTGCTGACTGGACTGTCGTCGCACAGCTTTTCGGCCATGCGCGAATTGCTCGGGGCACCGAAGGGGGTCCATGCGGCACGCCAGCATCGTGGCGAGGCGATTTCGGTCCTGTTCGACTACGGGCATTTCACGGCCGTCTACGAGGCGCTGATCCACAATGTGGCCCGCTTCGACGCGGGAATCGACATTATGACCGACCGGCAGCAGTACCGTGTCAACTACGACACGCCCTATATCCGCAACCTGCCATCGCGTCTCGAGATCATCGATTCCACCGACACGGAAACGCGTACCGAAACGTTCGGTCCAAGCTACGAAGATCCATTCCGCATCGAACTCGACGCCTTCCATGACTGCGTGGCCAATGGCGCTGCCGCCAAGACCACGCTGAAGGATTCGGTCGCCGATCTGGAATTGTTCGCCAAGGTCGGGAAAGCGTTCGTCCGCTAGCGGACGGCGATCCTGGCAAGGGACCCAGGTTCACATGACGAGCAGCGGAGCTTTCCCGGAAACGCGGTCGTAAAGATCGATAACGTCCTGGTTGAACATGCGCACGCAGCCTGCGGAAGCCGACTTGCCGATGGAGCGCCACTGTGGCGATCCGTGGATGCGGTAGAGCGTGTCCTTGCCGTCCTTGAAAATGTACAGCGCACGCGCGCCCAGCGGGTTGGTCACACCAGGCTGCATTCCCTGCCGCCATTTTTCCAGCTTCTGGTCACGGCGGATCATGGACGCCGGCGGTGTCCAGGTTGGCCATTTGCGCTTCCATTGCACGATCGCGCGCCCTTTCCAGGCGTGACCTTGCTTGCCGAGTCCGACGCCATAGCGCATGGCCTTGCCGTTGGGCTGGACCAGATAGAGGAAGTTCTGTCGCGTATCGACAACGATCGATCCGGCTGGTTCTCCCGTCGGATCATCGACAAGCTGGCGCAGGAACTTGGGATCGACCTTTCCCGTGTCGATGGCCGGCAGGCTGTAGCCGCCGTCGTCGATGGCAGCATACCTCCCGGCGTCCTTGCCCTGATAGGATGCGGGCTCGATTTGTGCCGGAGCCAAGGCTGGAGCCGCAGCAACGGCCGGTATCGGTGGAAAGACAGCGGCGGTCTTCGTATTGGCCTGGACGGTCTGTGAGCATCCGGCAGCGATCATGAGCGGCAGAACCGCAATGCCCGGCAAGCACCGCCGAAGCATCGATAGGATAGTCATTTCTGGTTTGTTGCCTTTTATGGATATTGAATGTGGGCTGAAAGCCGCGCTTTCTTCTTCTTCATCTCAACATGACCACGATATGGCCCGTGGACGCCGCAGAGCAGATTGTTTTGCCATGTGGTGCGCGGGCAACATCTGTCAGCGGCAGCAGGACAGAGGCGATCTATCGCAAAAGCAAAGGTTCAACCGGGCTGAGGTTTCTCTGTCAGGTCGCGGCGGAGGAATTCGTTCAGCCGTTCGACCGCGGGCGTGGTCGACATCGGATTGCGCATGATGCCGACTTCCAGGTCGGGAAGCGGCGGCAGGCCCTCGTTCTCACCGATGATGCGCAGGGAAGGCGGCACACTCAATTGTGCCAGTCCGGCAACGGCCAAACCGGCCTGAACGACAGCGACGAGGCCGAGCAGGCTGGCGCTGGAATAGGTGCAGTGAAAGGTGCGGTCTATGCTGGACAGCACCTGCAACATGTTCACACGGGCAGCACAACCGGGCTCGAACAGGGCAACCGGCAAAGGATCCTTTTCCCAGGCGACGTGATTTGGCGAAGCAACCCAGACACAGCGCTCCAGCCGCAGCACCTCGAGCGCCTGGTCCGGCAGCCGGGTGATGATTGCGAGATCCAGACGACCTTCCTCCAGCGTCTTCACCAAAGCTGTCGATTGCTCGCAGACAAGCTCCACCGTCACCAGCGGATGGGCGGCGGAGAACCGTGACAGAACCGGTGGCAGCAGATAGGCGGCATAGTCGTCCGGGACGCCGAGACGGACACTGCCCGCTTCCTCCGGACGGGTGACGCTGGCCAGGGCTTCATCCGAGAGCTTCAGCAACCGCCTGGCATAGACCAGGAATTCCTCACCGGCGGCATTCGGCGTGACCGCGCGCGGAGTACGGATCAGCAGCGGCTTTCCAATCGTCTGCTCGAGCCGCTGCATCTGCATGCTGACAGCGGACTGGCTGCGTCCGACACGCGGGGCGGCATTGGAGAAGCTACCGCTCTCGGCAATGGCGACGAAGGTTTTCAGCAGATCGAGGTCGAGGGGCAGAGCCATAATGCTATCAGCATAACGAATAGCTTTCACCAAATCTATTCGTTTGCATGAATACAAATGCAATGGCTTGCTGCTCGTCCATTCGATGCGGACCAATCCACATGACCGACATGCCGACGAGTCGATTTCCTGCCTTGAGCCTGGCGGTTGCGATGATGATCGCCGGCACGGTCGGCGCCTTTGTCACGGAGGCTGGGGTCGATCCCATAACCACCGTGTTCTGGCGCTGCGTTTTCGCCACCCTGTTCCTGGGTGCATGGTGCCTGCTGCGCGGCTATCTGCCGGATCCTCGCCTCTCAAGGGCGCGCCTGCTGCGCGCGGCGATCTGCGGCGTCTGCATGGTGCTGAGCTGGGTCGTCTTCTTTGCGGGCTTTGCCCGGACCTCGATCGCCGTCATGACGATCATCTATCATATCCAGCCATTCTTCGTGGTGCTGATCGGTGTCGTTTTCCTCAAGGAGCGGGTCAGCGCCGACCAGATCGTCTGGATGGTTCTGGCCTTTGTCGGTGTCGTGCTGGCGAGCGGTCTTGTCGCTTCGAACACGGTGATCACCGCGAGCTGGGCCGTAGGTATCCTCATGGCGCTCGGCGGCGCGCTGCTCTACGCGGTCGTGACGGTTCTCGCCAAGGGGCTCGGCGAACAGCGTCCGGAGGTGACGGTGTTGTGCCAGACCGTGGTAGGAGCCCTCATGCTGGCTCCCCTGGCGAATTTCTCGGAGAACATCCAGGTCGCGTCCTGGGCATGGTTGATCGGCATTGGCGTGCTGCACACCGGAATCGCCTATGTGATGATGTTTTCGGCCTATCCGCGCCTTTCGACGCCGGTCATCGGCGTGCTGACCTTCATCTATCCCGTGGTCGCCATTCTCATCGACTGGGCGATCTATGATCATCCGATCGGGCTACCACAGGCGGTCGGCATGGTGATGATCGCGTCAGCGACATTGGGTGTGCGTCTGGGGTGGCGTTTTCCGGGACGGGTGGCATCCATCTCTCCCGCCGAATAGCCTGCTGACGGCCTGGTGTCACACTGCCTTCAAGCCGGAAACCTACAGAGCTGCTGCAACATCCTTCCCCTGGAGCAGCCGTGGCTTACGAACGAAACGATGCCTTTGCCGAGACATTCACCGAAATAGGCAGGAGCGAGCCTCCTCACTATCTCAACCGTCGCTTCGATGCGGATGGCATATTCTTGCCGCAGCCGGGAAACACCATCGTCAGCCATGTCGTCGATGGTTCGGCAACACAGCAAGCATTGGTGCGTGTGCGCGAGGCGCTGAAGGCACTGCCCTACGGCGACCGCTTTGCCTATACGCCGGTTTCAAGCCTGCACATGACCGTCTTCCAAGGCACGATCGAAGGCCGGCGCAAGCTGGCCTACTGGCCGCAGGAGCTCTCTTGCGAGGCTCCGATCGACGAGACCACGGCCTTCTTTCTTGACCGGCTGAAAGCCTTTCCCAAAGCATCGGAATTTCGCATGCGGCCCGTCGAGGTCACTCCGCTTGGAGTGGTCGTGACCGGCGCCACGCTCGCTGACGAACAGAGCATTCGCGCATTGCGTGACCGGCTGACCGTGCCTTTCGGCTACAGCCATCCCGATCACGACAGCTATACCTTCCACATCACGCTGGCCTATCTGAAGGCATGGCTGCCGACAGGGGCTGAAGCCACCTATCCGCCGGTGTTGGCTGAACTGACGCGAAACCTCCTGACGGAAGTAGAGGTGCTTGAACTCGAGGTGCCGGCGTTCTGCACCTTCAACGACATGACGGAATTCAAGCCGCAACACCACCTGGCCTGAGCCTGCAGCACAGGCCGGACATTGCGGTCATGCTTCAAGCGCTCCGGCGCGGGCATCGTCGCTGCGCTTGCTGCCCACCAGCTTGACGAGATCATCTCCCTTGCGCGTGACGCGGTGCGAGCGGCGGGTCAGGATATAGCCATCCTGCGGTGCGAAGATCTCGGTGCGGCCGCCGGCTTCGCCTGGCGTGTGCACGATGGTGGCCAGCTTGTCACCCTTCTTGACCCAGTCGCCGGGCTTCACGTCATAGAGCACAGCGCCGGCCCTGGGAGCGGGCATCATGTCGATGTTCTCGAGCGGCGCGACAACGCCTTCGAAGTGGCCGGGCTTCGGCACAGTAGTGTCGGCAACGACGCCGCGTGCGACGAGCAGCCTGTAGAGGCCCGCGGCGTCGGCCTCGGCCGTTGCCCCGTCGACGTCGGAAACGCCGCGATACTCGACGGTGGTGACGACGAGGCTCCCGAGCCTTTCCTTGCCGCTTGCAAGGTGCGGTTGCAGAGACGCTTCCTCAAACGCGGCACCGCTTTCACCTTCCCACAGAAGTACGGCTTCGACGCCCATGGCAGCAGCGCAGTCCTGCATCGCCGGCCACAACACCGCAGGCACGTAGAGATAGGCAGTGCTTTCGTCGTCGCAATGCAGGTCGAGCACGATGTCGTGCCCGACCGACAGCTTCAGCAGCCGCGCCTTCAGGCGCTGGTCGATCGTCGGCAAGTCTTCTTCCTGCGGCAGCAGCGAGACATCGGGCCTGTCGATCAGGGGGAAGTCGCGGTTGAAATTGACGCGGTTCGGCAGGTGGAAACGGCCTTCCAATTCACCGAAGACATACTGGGCGCGACCGACCGGATTGGCCCATGGCACGACAGTGAGTGAGCCCTTGATGCGTCCTTCAACCTCAGCTTTGGCGAGCAACGGCATCAACGCGTCGATGGCAACCATGCCGGGCAGCTCGCCGGCATGCAACGCCGCCTGCAGATAGGCGGTTGGCGCTTTGGGGTCGCTTCCCTTGAAACGGTAGACCGGAAACTCATAGGCAACGCCTTCGCTGTCGCCGGCCAGCCGCTCTGTCGTCTTTTCCATGCTCTTCTCCGCCTGGAGCAATTCCAGCAAAAAGTGCGCGTCCGGAATCGCATCAAAACAAAAATCGGAGCGTTTCGACGTTTCCAAGAAAAACGGAGACGCTCTGGTGAATGCCGTTCTGCCGTGCAAGCGGGCGTGTGTCGAGTGGTCCAGCGTTGCGGACAATGAGCGCAGGGATGAGCCGACGTCGCAGATCAGACGAGCGGCTTGAGTTCCTGCGCAATCGTCGGCAGCAGTTCGGAGACGTTGGGATGGATGTGCACGGCCCGTTGCAGCGTCTTCACCGGGGCTCTGGCGTACATCAGGTCGAGCACGCAATGCACGGCTTCGTCGCCGCCTGGCCCCAGCACGGAGCAGCCAAGGATTTCACCGCTGTCGGCATCGACGAGGATTTTCATGAACCCTTGCGTCTCGCCCTTTTCCACTGCCCGGCCGACCCTGGTCATCGGGCGCTGGCCAACCAGAGCGCGGCGACCGGATTTCCGAACGGCCGTTTCGGTCATGCCGGCGCGGCCGAGTGGCGGGTCGGTATAGAGCGCATAGGCCTCGATCCGGTCGCTGACCTTGCGTTGATCGTTGTCGAGCAGGTTTGCGGCAACGATTTCGTAGTCGTTGTAGGAAGTATGCGTGAAGGCACCCTTGCCGTTGCAGTCGCCCATCGCCCAGATGTGAGGCACGCTGGTATGCAGCTGGTCATCGACCTCGACGAAGCCGCGCTTGTCGACCGTCACGCCGGCCTTGTCGAGACCAAGGTCGTCGGTGTTTGGAACACGGCCAAGCGCCAGCAGCACATGCGAAGCGACCACTGGCGGCTTGCCCTGCGCAAAGGTGATGGCAGTCTGGTCGCCCTGGCTTGCGAACGAGATGTCCTCCGCGCCGAGATGTACGGTGATCCTTTCCTTCTCGAACATGGACAGGATCGTGCTGGAAACATCCTCGTCTTCCCGGCCAATCAGGCGAGGGGCTCTTTCAATGACCGTTACCTCGGAGCCGAAGCGGCGGAACATCTGCGCGAATTCCAGCGAGATGTAGCTGCCGCCGACGACCACGAGATGCCTGGGCAGCACGTCGAGGTCCATGATCGAGGAGTTGGTGAGGAATGAGATGTCGGCGATGCCAGGCAGGTCCGGCACCGAGGCGCGGCCGCCGACATTGAGGAAGATCCTGTCTGCCGTGAGCAGGTCATCGCCGACGCGAACGGTGTGTTGATCCTCGAAGCGGGCATGGCCACGGAACAGCGTGCAGCCGGGCATGGCTGCGATCCAATCTTCCAATCCCTTGCGGGCGTCGCTGGACACCTTGTCCTTGCGTGCCTTGATCGCCTTCATATCGACGCCGACAGGACCGGAAAGCGTTACGCCATAGTCGGCGGCGCGACGTGCGAGGTGCGCGGCATAGGCGCTGGCGACCATCGTCTTGGTCGGCATGCAACCGGTGTTGACGCAGGTGCCACCAACCAGCTTGCGCTCGACCAGGGCGACCGTCATGCCGGCTGCGCTCAGGCGGCCCGCCAGGGAGGGGCCAGCCTGGCCACAGCCGATGATGATGGCATCGAATGTCCTGGCCGTGGTGCTCATGCGACGGCCATCACGATCAGTAGCGCGCCAACGATGGCAATCACATCCTCGACCAGGGCGGCCGGGAGGTCGCGTCCGAAGGCTGCGGCCATTTTAGCGCGCAGTGCGGCGCCGCCATACGTCCCGATGACGGCGCCGATGGCACCAGCGATCAGTCCACCAATCAGTGCTCCTCCGGTCGTCCCAATGACGGCACCCGCGAAAGCGCCACCAACCAGTCGTGCACCGAATTGCTGCGGCACCTTGCGGCTTGGCGTGGACGGAAGCTGGTCGGCGATCAGCTCGACAACGGCGAGGACTGAGAAAATGGCGACCGTGATCCAGTGGCCCGTGAAGCTTGCCCAGGTGCCGGCCACCGGCAGCCAGCCAAGATAGGCGCCCCAGGCGACCGCGGCGGGCGCCATCATGGTTCTCAGGCCGGCGACGACGCCGATCAGCAGAGCAAGCAGAAAAAGCATCTTAACCCCCTCGATTGACCAGCAGTGGCCACATGAGCAACCTAGCATATGACTGGTATTTGACCATGGCTGCGGTATCGGACGAACGCGTTCGCAACCGCGCTGATCGCGATGCGGCGAGCATTCCGGAGACCGGCAATGATGAAAAGTGAATTGCAGAAGATGGCCTCCGGTGAGTGGTACAACTGTGTCGACCCGGAGCTTGATGTATTGCGTCTCGCAGCCAGCGAAGCGATTTTCGAGCACAATTCGCTGCCGCCTCGGCAGCGCGGCGACATTGCGCCGGCTCTGCGTGCGCTTTTGGGACTGGCAGGTGAGCGCGCGCGCATCGAAGCGCCGTTTCATTGCGCCTATGGTTTCAACATCTTCCTCGGCGATGGCGTCTTCCTGAATGCTTCCTGCACCATTCTCGATACCGCGCCGGTGCGCATCGGCAGCGCGACCATGCTTGGTCCGCATGTGCAGATCTATTGCCCTGAACATCACAAGGGGGCTGCAGAACGGCGCGCCGGCCTGGAAATCGGCCGCCCGGTTACGATCGGCGAGAACGCCTGGATCGGCGGCGGAGCCATCATCCTGGGTGGCCTGACGATCGGCGACAACGCCATCGTCGGTGCCGGTTCAGTGGTGACCCGGGACGTGCCCGCCGGAGCCACCGTCGTTGGCAATCCTGCTCGGCCAGTTCGCTGAAATCATTGTTCCTGCGGGTTGACAGGCAAGCCGTGGGTCGCGTTACTGGCGTCGTTAATGTTCTCAGGGCGGGGTGAAAGTCCCCACCGGCGGTAAGAGCTTCGGCTCAAGCCCGCGAGCGCTTTCCGGCTTGCCGGAAAGGTCAGCAGATCCGGTGCGATTCCGGAGCCGACGGTTATAGTCCGGATGGAAGAGAACGAGCGGATCAACGGTGGCGCAAGCTGCCGCTTTTCCGTGTCGTGCGTCCTGATTCTGGTTCGAAACGGAAGGAAGGACCCATGAATCAGCAATCCCAGAAACAGTTCGAAACCCGTCGCGTCGCCGTCATTCGTGCACGTTGGCATGCCGATATCGTCGACCAATGCGTCGAAAGCTTTACCAGGGAAATCGAAGCGTTGAGCGGAGGTAATCTGGTCGTCGACGTCTTCGATGTGCCGGGTGCCTATGAAATTCCGCTGCATGCCAAGACGCTTGCCCAGGCAGGCCGCCATGCTGCGGTGCTTGGCGTTGCCTTCGTCGTGAATGGTGGCATTTATCGCCACGAATTCGTGGCGCAGGCCGTGCTGGACGGCATGATGAACGTGCAGCTCGCGACCGGCGTTCCCGTGCTCTCAGCGGTGCTGACGCCACACAATTTCCACGACGGCGCCGAGCACCACCGCTTCTTCTTCGAGCATTTCACGGTCAAGGGCAGCGAAGCGGCCCATGCCTGTGTCGAGATCCTCAAGGCGCGTGAACTGATCGCAGCTTAAGCGGGGGAGTAAGGCATAAGGGGAGTAGGGCAGTGAGGTTTGGGCTGATACTGCCCTAATGCCTTACTGCCCTACTGCCTTTCCCGTTAGAACAGTCCCTCGATCTGTCCCTGGTCGTTGAGGAAGATCTTCTCCGACGATGGCTTGGAGGGCAGGCCGGGCATGGTCATGACTTCGCCGCAGATGATGACGACGAAGCCGGCACCGGCAGCCAGGCGAACCTCGCGCACCGGAACCGTGTGGCCGGTCGGAGCACCACGCAGGTTCGGATCCGTCGAGAAGGAATACTGCGTCTTGGCCATGCATACCGGCAGGTTGCCGTAGCCGGCCTGTTCCCACTGGTGCAGCTGGTCGCGGATCGACTTGTCGGCAATCGCCTCGTCACCACGATAGATGCGCTTGACGATGGTGTTGATCTTCTCGAACAACGGCATGTCGTCGGGATAAAGCGGCGAGAACTGCGAGGCGCCGCTCTCGGCGATCTCCACCACCTTGTGGGCAAGCTCCTCGATGCCGGCAGAGCCCTGCGCCCAGTGCTTGCACAGGATCGCCTCGGCACCTTGCGCCGCCACGAACTCCTTCATCGCCTCGATCTCGGCATCGGTGTCGGAGACGAAGTGGTTGATGGCCACCACCGCCGGCACGCCGAACTGCTTCACGTTCTCGATGTGGCGGCCAAGATTGGCGCAGCCCTTCTTCACCGCCTCGATGTTCTCCTGGCCAAGGTCTTCCTTCTTGACCCCGCCATTCATCTTCATGGCGCGCACGGTGGCGACGATGACGGCGGCGGCAGGCTTCAGGCCCGCCTTGCGGCACTTGATGTCGAAGAACTTCTCGGCACCGAGATCGGCGCCGAAGCCTGCCTCGGTCACCACATAGTCGGCAAGCTTCAAGGCGGTGGTGGTGGCAACCACCGAGTTGCAGCCATGGGCGATGTTGGCGAAGGGACCGCCATGCACGAAGGCCGGGTTGTTCTCCAGCGTCTGCACGAGGTTGGGCTGGATGGCATCCTTGAGCAGCACCGCCATGGCGCCATCGGCCTTGAGATCACGGGCATAGACCGGGGTCTTGTCGCGGCGATAGGCGACGATGATGTCGCCGAGGCGCTTTTCCAGATCCTTCAGGTCGGTGGCCAGGCACAGGATGGCCATGACTTCGGAGGCGACAGTGATGTCGAAGCCGGCCTCGCGTGGGAAACCGTTGGCGACACCCCCCAATGAGACGATGATCTGGCGCAGCGCCCGGTCGTTCATGTCCATGACCCGGCGCCAGGCGACACGACGGATGTCGATGCCCAGTTCATTGCCCCAGTAGATGTGGTTGTCGATGAGGGCGGAGAGAAGGTTGTGGGCGGTGGTGATGGCGTGGAAGTCGCCGGTGAAGTGCAGGTTCATGTCTTCCATCGGCACGACCTGGGCGTAACCGCCGCCGGCGGCACCACCCTTGACGCCGAAATTGGGTCCGAGCGAAGCCTCGCGAATACAGACCACCGCCTTCTTGCCGATGCGGTTCAGGCCATCGCCCAGGCCGACCGTGGTGGTGGTCTTGCCTTCGCCGGCCGGTGTCGGGTTGATGGCGGTGACCAGGATCAGCTTGCCGTCCTTGTTGCCTTTGACCGACTTGATGAACTCGGCCGAGACCTTCGCCTTGTCATGGCCGTAGGGCAACAAATGCTCGCTCGGAATGCCGATCTTCTCGCCGATCGCCTGGATCGCCTGCTTCTTCGCGCCTCGCGCGATCTCGATGTCACTCTTGTAATCGGCCATATCCGGTGATCTCCCAAATCATCAGGCGAGGCATTCGCCGTCGGTGTCGCGCGGCATAGAAGCCGAGTGTGGGGCGTTCCCGCCGTCTCAAAACAGCCGCGCAATACGCGAAATGCGACAGGTCTGTCGGGAGCGAATAGTGAATAGCGAGTGGCGAATAGAGGAAAGCATGACGATCTCAGCCAGCCAGCTTGCGACATAACCACAACCGGCTAACTTCATTCGCTATTCGCTATTCGCTATTCGCTATTCGCTATTCGCTATTCGCTATTCGCTATTGCGCCAGCACGTTGCTGATTTCGACCAGGTTCGAGCGGACGCGCAGGACATAGAAGCCCATCGTCGTCAGATGCGTGGCGAAGATGCCTGTTTCGTCGCTGTTGGCGATCAGCCATGGCTGAATGCGCAGGGCGGAGACGAACTGGGCATCCATCGTGTCCCACAGGCTCTTGAGATTCTTCTGCTTGAGCACGTCCTCGTAGTCGGCCTGTGCCGCCATCATCAATCCGTAATAGGCATAGAGCTGGCCGTAGGCGAACCAGAAACGATCATCCGCACGCGGATCGAAGAAACCGTAATTGTAGTTCTCCGCCCGGTCCTTGAGGATTGCCGAGGTCGAGCCGATGTCGGATGCGATGCGGTCGAGATACTGCTTGAGATTGTCGGCGCGGGCGTCGAAGACCGCCTGGCAGGCGCCGAGCCTGGCATTGAAAGCACGCAGCTTCTTGATGGCATCACGGTAATAGCTCGGCGTCGGCGTCTTGGGGCCGAACGGGCTCAAGCCGAAATACCAAGTATATTCGTCGAACTGCAGATTACCGCGTGCATCCTGCAGGTCGCCGTCGATCTGCGAGGTGGTGCGCACGCGGCCCATATTGTCGGCGAGTTCGGTGGCGGTGCGCCGCACCGCCTGGTTGATGCCGCGCTGGAACGAGGCCTTGTTGTCCATGAACGGCGTCTTGTCCCAATCATAGCCGAACAGGCCGACCTTGTAGAGGATCATCGACGAGATCCAGGCGTTCTGGTTCACGTTGAAATCGGTCAGGTCGGCCGCGACGCCCGCAATCGCAGAGCGCCCGCATGATTTGGTCGTGTCGGTGCCGCCACCGGCGGTCACCTGTTCACCGGCCGATACGTTGCGGCTCTCGAATTTGTACTTGTCGACGTAGTTCGGGTCGAAATTGTTCCACCACTGCGTCGCGTAGAAGAAGTTGGCATAGAGGGCGAGGAGGATGAGCAGGCCGACGCCCACCAGCGTCTTCAGGATCCAGCCGCGCCGAAAATACCAACGGCCCACCCACATGAACGGCCACAGGATGATACCGATCAGCAGGCCAATGCCTCGGCCGATCCACTGGAATATCCGGGTGATGAAATTCACGATCGGATCTAGCATGCCGTGGCACCCCCTAGTCGGTCAGGCCGTAGAGACGGTTTCTGAACGTCTCCTTGTCCCTGAGATATGTGGTTTTCAGGACGTCGACAACATGGGACCGCCAGGCCTCGCTGAAGCCTTCATAGTCCTTGTAGAAACCTTGCTTGTTGAAGACGTACCGGGCAACGAAATCCGACGGTACGAAATCCGAGATCAACCGGTTGGTCAGCCAGGCATCGGCATGCCTTGGTCTTGCGCGCACGACGAGGAAGCGCTGCCGAGGTTGCACATCCTCGATCCTGAGCTGGCCGAGCTGGCCGATCTCGCGCTTGGCGGCATTCAGGAAGGGGAAATCGCCGTCACGGTTGATCGTTGAAGCATTGTTGTGGATCCACGTCTGCAACCAGACCTTGTCGACACTGGACAGATTGCGATCCGGATCGGACTGCCAGATCAGGTTGCGCACCACCATTTCGGCGCGGTGCTCGAGATAGCCTGAGCTTTCGATCCACGAGGCGCGCGGCAGCTCGATACGACCGCTGGAAGCGAGGAAACGGAAGACGGCGTCAGGATCCTTGATCGACAGGTAGCTCACCTGCCATGGCCGGGAGCGCCGGAATCCCGGTGCGGCAGGGTCGCCGATGACGGTGGTCACATCTGGGTCGACGAAAACGTAGAGCCCGCCGAAATGGCTTGTCCAATAGGCGTTGTGGCGGAAAATGACCTGGTCGGGCACCAGCGCGTTTTCGCGGATGTCGCCGGTGACCTTGGCCAGTTCCACCATGCGCTCCAGCATCTTGTTGTCACGCCAGGCGTCGGGTTCCTGCTTCAGTCGGTCGACCAGCGTGCCCAGTTCCGAAGCCTTGCCGAGAACGTCCTCGGCCGAAAGGACACGGAATTCCACCTGGTTGATGGAAAGCAGGTCCTCGATGTCGTTCACCGTCGAGACCGAATCCTCTATCTCACCATAGATGACGTCCTTGATGGTCAGCGCATCGATGGCGCGGCTGTTCTTCGACATGAACTCGAACATCAGCTGCGAGGTGTTCGAGAAAGCCGTGTGCACCACCGGCAAGTCGATCTGCGACGGGGTCAGGATGATGAACCGGCGATTGATACCGTTGGGATCGAGATAGTCATAGTCGCCGCATTCCTCGGCGATCTCGGGCGAGAAGCCGGTGCGGTCGACGTGAAAGCTCTTCAGCCTGGTCGGCTTGAAGCCGAACGCCTTCAGCGCCTTGTTGTAACGGTCGATGAGATGCGGCTCGTCGACCGGCAGCAGCCGGCCGTAGATGAGTTCGTTGTCGCGCAGGAGGTCCATTACGCGTTCCACAGCCCCTTCTTCTTCAATTCCTCCATTTCCCTGGCTGCCCGTTCGCGCAGGCGGGCGTCGCGCAGCAGCCTGTCGACTGCGGCATCATCGGACTTGTCGGCGTAGCGGAATTCGGAATCGGCGTAGCGGTTGATCTCCTGCATGATAACGTCCATGTCGAATGGACGGCGCAACTCCTCGATCATCGCCTTCTTGTCGTCGTAGCTCTTGTGCATGAAGGCTTCCGGCTTTTCGAACCACTCGTCAGGCAATTCGATGTCCATGGCACGCATCTTGATGGCGTCGGTGACGTTCTTGATGGCGCGGCCGGTAAAGCGCGGCTCGGCCTGCTTGATCAGGTGCAGGTAGCTGCCGACATCTTCCAGCGTCTTCGGTTCGCCGCTTTCCTTGATGAAGCGGTCATAGACTTTCAGCAGCCCGTCCTCGTGCGGCTTGTCATGGCCCTCATAGGCCTCCGCCACGGCGCGCTGGATCTCCTGGGCGGCATAAAGCTTGTGGTCGCCGAGCGGAACCTTGTGGTTCTTGCCGGCAAGCAGCACGAAGATGTCGATATAGTCGTCGCGGGTCTGCGGGCCGTCGACCAGCCAGCGGGCGCCGGCGCGCTGGCGCAATGCGTCGTCGACATTTTCGGGATAGTTGGAAAACATGCCGAAGGCGCAGTTGCCGCGCACCACTGTCCCTGCGCCGGCAAAGGCGTCCATCAGGACGCCGGTGATTTCCTGCTGGCCGGCGGAAGCACGGTCGTCGGAACGCTTGGCCGCCACCTGGTCGATATCGTCGATGGTGCCGAAGCCGATCGCACGCGGATTGAGCACATTGTTGATGAATTGCCGGCAGTTCTGGCCGGACTTGCCCTGGTAGGACGAGATCTGGTCGACGCCGAAATTCTCGTAGGCGAAAGCATAACCGGCGACCTTGCAGTAGTCGTTGACCAGGCCGGCGATCATCTGGATCAGCGTGGTCTTGCCGGTGCCCGGTGCTCCGTCGCCGATGAAGGTGAAAAGGAAGCCGCCGAGTTCGACAAACGGGTTCAGCTCCCGGTCGAAGTCGTAGGCCATCAGCATCTTGGCCAGCTTCACCGACTGGTATTTGGCGATGTGATTGCCGACGACCTCTTCGGGCTTCTTGAAGGTCATGACAAGCGGTTTCGACTTCTTGCCGGGCGCGACATCGAAGCCGTCGATGGTGAAGTCGTCGGTGTCGATGCGAAGATGTGTGTTCTCGAAGGCCCCAAGCCCGTCGAAGCGGGCCTTGCGTGCAAGCAGGCCATCGATGGCGACGCGCGCGAAACTCTTCGCACGGGTCAAGAGATCGGCGTCGTCCCTGGTGCCGGCGAGCGCCCTGTCGAGGCCTGCAACAAGAGATTTCACCGCATCCTGCGGCGTGTCGAACAGAAAGTCGGGTTCGGCAATGTCGTTCGGCGCCTCACCATCGCTGTCGATGAGCTGAGCCAGATAGGAAGCAAAAGCGAAAGCGGCGACATAGGCGGAAGCGGAAAGCAGCTTCTTGAATTGCGTGGCTGGGTCACCCTCGAGCGGCGAACGCGCGTTCTGTGCCTGCAGGCCTTCAAGGTCGGTCGAGCGCGCAAAGATGTCCGAAACCGCCAATGCCACGGCAATGCCGCGTCGAGCACGGTAGAGCAGCGTGTGTTGCGGGATCGACATCAACTGGTCGTCCGGCCGGATGGAGGCCACTGTCTTCTGCAATTCGACCTCGCGCGTCTTGCGCAGCGATCCGGTCGAAACCGTGGAGACGAAGCGGCGACCCGTGCCGGCAAGCGCAGTGCCGGATTCGCCGGACGAATCCTCCAGTACGACGATGCGGTTGATGAAGCTCTGCGCGGTCGCGCGGTGCTTCTCGATGTCGGCCTCGGGAATGGTGGTAAGCCCGGTGTCCATTCGATCCCTCGTTACGTAGTCTCGGTCAGGCTCGTTGTTGTCGTCGCATGATCCAGTTCTGAAAAGCCTGGGCTTGCTTAGACGTCCGAAATCACCCGCCCGCCAGACAGGATGTGCACCTTGTAGCCGTTGAATATCTTCTGGGCTTCGCCGGCCGCATAGAGCGCCTGATAGGCTTCATGCGGCACGAGCGCATGGTTTTCGAAACTGGAAACGCCCTGACGCGTCGCTTCCAGGTCGTCGGTGTTGATGAAGAATTCCTGAGTGGTCTTCTCGCTGGAGAAAAGGCCGCGGCGGCCGGGCTTTTCGCCTTTCGAATAGACCTCCTGGATCGTCCAGGTGAGCAGCCAGGCGTTTTCCGGCTTGCGCACCTTGGCCAGCACCTCGGTCACCGTCGAGTTGTTGTCGGTGATGCCGGCGGAATAAAAGGGGCCAAGAACCACGCGCCGCAACTGCTTGGGATGCAGCGGCTCGAAATCCTTGTCGAGATTGACGGCGATCGTCAGCGGAGACAGCGAATAGGACGAGTTCTTTTCGGTGAAGTCGTCAAAGCGCCGTGCGAGATCAGGGTTCAGCAAGCCGTCCACGGGCAGCGGGATCTCGACCTTTTCATTGAGTCGACCATCCTTGCCGACCAACTGGCGCACGACGTCATCAGAAGAATCCTCCACTGTCACCATATAGACCAGCGGCAGGTTGGCGGTGCCGTCGAAACTTGCCCAATGCACCAGATAATAGGGCAGGCCGGACTTCGGATTGACCGAGACCTTGGCGGTCTGTGCCAGCGTAAAGGGACCAAAGGTCTCGCCGCTCTTGATGTCTTCCAGGTAAAGCCGCTCCGCCATCGACTTCTGCAGCGTCGTCGGAAATTCCTTGTGGCGCAGGATGAAGTCGGCCATTTCGGCGCGCAGTTCGCGCGCCGACGGAATGGTGGCCAGCCTGCTGTCGGCCTGGCGTCGGTCGTTCTCCAGCTCAAGCAGGTTCTGAAAGACCGGATAGCCGCTTTCGGCGCGGGAGATCTTGAAAGTCTCCATGAAGCCGAGACGGTTGCGCCAGCAGGTGAAGGACTTGTCGAGACGGCTTATGTACTCGGCCACGATCTTGGCGACGATGCCATGCCGGTAAAGCGGCGAGCGATCGTCGCGCATGAAGATCTCGAGACCGGACAAGGCGGCCGTTATAGCCGAGAAATAGCGCTCGGCCGCATCGGTTTCGATGCTCATGCCTTGGCTCCCTTCCGTATCAGGGGAGCCAAACAATTGGTGGGGTTACAAAAAGGCATGGATGAAGGTGAACTGTCCTGCCGGGCTAGCGCAATTCCAGGAAAAGTGTGCACGGTTTTCCGTTCGGAATTGCGCAAAAACAAAGAGTTAGAGCGTTTCCGCGTTTCCTTGAAAAACGGAAACGCTCTAAGGTCAGGACTGAACATAGTTCGCTGAATTGTGCTTCTTCATGACTTCGTCGAAGCGGCGGGCAAAGGCATCGTCGGCCAGCTTCTTGCGGCGCTGGATGTCGGCGGTTGCGACCATGTTCTTCTCGTGCATTTCGAGCAGGTCGCCAATGTGTTTCTGGGCGGCGGCGCCAATCCCGGCCATCGTCTCTTCAGCGGTGGTGTCCACCTGCGAGCCCAGCGTGTTGATCTTGTGCGCGACATCCTGCTGGGCGGCCGTCTTCAACGAATCCTCCAGCGCCTTGTAGAGTACGATGCGCTGTTCGGTATCGATGGTCAGCTTGTTGATCAACGTCGACTGTGCGGCAATCTGATTGTTCAGCGAGTCCACGAAGGTCTGGAACATCGACGTATAGCGTTCCAGCGTCTGGCTGGCCGCGAGCAATTCCTGTTCCTTGGCCTGACGCTCGTTGTATTCCGTGGCGAGCTTGGTGCGGTCGCTCTCCAGCGCGGTGCGCTCCTTCTGGCTGGTCGAGGCGGCGATCTTGTTTTCGATGTCCAGCAGCAGCGGGTTCAGCTCCTGGATACGCTTCTGGACGGCCTCGAGTTCGGCCATGGTCGCCTTGCGACGTTCGATCACCTGCGAAAGGCTGGTCTCGGAGGTCTTGTAGCGCTGGTCGAGCACTTCCTTCTGCGCTTTCAGGATGCCGACGATCGTGTCGGACTTGGCCAGAAGCTCCTGCAGGTTGCCGGCGAGCGACATGTTGCGTACGCGGTCGGTACGCATGCGCTGCTTCTTCTGCGCTGAAAAGATGCCGACGAAGCTCTCCCAGCCGGTGTAGTTCTTCATGCTTTCGAATTCGGAGCCGAAGACATTGGTCGCGTCTTCAAGGCCGATAATGAGATCGGCGATGTTGGCTTCCATCGTCTTTTGCTGCTTGAGAACGTCCTGGATGCGGGCGTTCTCAATGTCGAAATTGGCGTCACCGATCTTTTGATCGGCCTTGGCGAGCGTGTCGAGCACCGTACCGGACTGCTCGATCTTTGAACGCATGTCCTCGACGACCTGCCTGGTCTTGGCGATTTCGGTGTCGAAGTTCTGCAATGTCGCCATCAGATCCCCCTAGCGGTGGCAAACCCAAAACTGCGCGTGGCAGCCTGCGGCGAATATATGTGGGGCGATTGGCGATTGAAAGACACATGCGTTGCTTTCGCTGCGGAGGTGATCGTTGCCGGCAGCGATGCACACGACAATTGCCTTTGGGCTAAGGCTTTGGATCGGCTTTCAGATAGGCGATGACATTGGCGATCTCGGCATCGTCCTTCAGGCCCATGTAAGCCATCTTGTTGCCTGGAACCTTCTGTTTCGGGCTGCGCAGATATTCGGCCAGCGAGGTGTCGTTCCAGACCAGGCCCGCTGCGCCGGCGTCCTTCATGGCTTGCGAATATTTGGCGAGATAGCTTGGTGCGGTGCCGGCGGTCCGCCCAAAGACGCCCATCAGATGCGGCCCGAGCCTGTCCTTTTCCGATGTGGCGTCATGGCAGGCCATGCACTTGTTGAACACCTTCTTGCCAGCGACCGCATCACCGTCGGCGAGCGCGGGCAGGGCAAAAAGCGTGGTGAGAATGGCGATGGCTGGGCCGAGTGCCTGGCATTTCATGATCGTTCCTCGGATGGACAGTGACGCCGTCAGCGTATCAGCAGCTGCCGGCGAACGGCCATAGTACTCTTGGCCGCAGCTTGTAGCCCAAGTCGCAAACATGCGTCTCAGGGACGCGAAAAGCCGATGAAATCGTCGGGTTGCGCGCGGCCCATCTCTTCTTCCCAGTGACGACGGCAAAGCGAAACATAGATGTCCTTGCCGATCGCCACCTGCTCGCCCTGCCGGGCAACCTTGCCGTCGGGGCCGAGGCGCACGACCATCGTCGCCTTGCGGCCGCAGCGACAGATGGTGCGCACCTCGCGCAGGTCGTCGGCGATGGCCAGAAGCGCACGCGAACCGGTGAACAGATTGCCCTGGAAATCGGTGCGCAATCCGTAACACATCACCGGAATGCCGAGCCGGTCGGCAACACGGGCGAGTTGCCAGACCTGATCTTCCTCCAGGAACTGTGCCTCGTCGATGAAGACGCAATGCACGGTGGTGTGCTCGTGGTGCTCGGCGATGCGGGCGTAGAGGTCGTCGCCGCCACGGAACATCTCCGCCTCGGCTTCCAGGCCGATGCGCGAGGAAATGAAACCCGTGTCGCCCTTGCGATAGTGGCCGGCCACGAACAGCATCGTCGTCATGCCGCTTTCGCGATAGTTGTAGGAAGCCTGCAAGAGCATGGTGGTCTTGCCGGCGTTCATGGTTGCGTAATTGAAGTAGAGCTTGGCCATGACCCTTTATGCAGAAGTTGAGGGCGGCGGGGAGAGGTGCTTTCGGACCTTCCACCAAAAAAGCTTGGCCGTGTCGCTGATCGGCCAATGCGCGCCGTCAATCGTATCTCCTGGTGCTTGAAACAACACAAGAATGGTGTTTGGCTGACACAACAAGGCCAGGCGCAGGAATCCGCTTCGCCAAACAAACACAATGGGAGAAAGTTCATGTTGCGCATGAAGTCTATCGTCGCAGGATTCGGCCTGGCTGCCTTGCTGTCCACCAGCGCGGCATTTGCCGGCGACGCCGCAAGCTGCAAGAAAGTACGCCTGTCGGATGTCGGCTGGACCGATATCCAGGCTACCACGGGGGTTGCATCCGTGCTGCTCACTGCGCTCGGCTACGAGCCGGAGGTGATCCAGCTCTCGGTGCCGGTCACCTATGCCTCGCTGAAAAACAAGGACCTCGACGTCTTCCTCGGCAACTGGATGCCGTCGATGACCAACGACATCAAGGACTATACCGCTGACGGTTCGGTCGAGACCATTTCGGAGAACCTTTCGGGTGCAGGCTACGGCATCGTCGTGCCGACCTATGTTGCCGAAGGCGGCGTGAAGACGCTGACCGACCTCGGCAAATTCAAGGACAAGTTCGAGGGCAAGATCTACGGCATCGAGGCCGGCAATGACGGCAATCGCATCATCCTCGACATGATCAAGAATCCGGCCGACAACCTGCAGGGCTTCGAACTGGTCGAATCCTCGGAAGCCGGCATGCTGACGCAGGCCGAGCAGTCGATGAAGGACAACAAATGGATCGCTTTCCTCGGCTGGACGCCGCATCCGGTGATGGGTGCCATGAAGATCACCTATCTCGATGGCATGGGTGACTCGGGCTTCGGCGCGGCGACCGTCTCGACCAATGTTCGCAAGGGCTATCTGCAGGAATGCCCGAATGCGGGCGCCTTCATCAAGAACCTGAAGTTCAATCTGGATATGGAAGGCCAGATGATGGACGGAATCCTCAAGGGCGGCAACGCCAACGACGTCGCAAAGGACTGGCTGAAAAAGAACCCGGACGCCGTAACACCCTGGCTTGCCGGCGTGACGACCTTTGATGGTGGCGATGCTGCTGCTGCCGTGAAGAGCGCGATCGGCGGCTGACCGAAATCGCTCTAGCGGGCGACGTGATAGGGCGGCCGCCCGTCGGGGGCTGCCCTTTTTTGCAGGCTGTGACAAGATAACAATGCCCCGAGGGTGGGACGGAGGCATGACGAGGGAGGGCAGATGGATCCCGTTTCGAATTTCCTGCGTCGCTTGGAAAATACCGGTCGGCTTGTGGGGAAAAGCGTTCTTCACGTTCCTAACCGACAACTTCAACACCATCTTTCGCGGTTTCTCGAACGGGCTGAACACGCTGCTCGATGGTATCGTCAATCTGCTGTTGATGATGCCGCCGGTGGTCGTCGTCCTGCTGATCGCGCTGCTCGCATGGTGGCTGCAGCGCTCGAAGGCGCTGGCGATCGGCGTTCTGCTGAGCCTGCTTTTCATCATCAACCAAGGCCTGTGGAAGCAGACCGTACAAACACTCGTGCTGGTGGTGGCTGCCGCTGCCGCCTCGATGGCAATCGGCGTGCCGCTCGGCATCTGGGCCGCGCACAAGCCAAAGGTCTACAGGGTCATGCTGCCGGTACTCGACCTGATGCAGACGCTGCCGACCTTCGTCTACCTGATCCCGGTGCTTACGCTGTTTGGACTTGGCAACGCGCCGGGCCTTATCGTCACCATCATCTTCGTCATTCCGACTGCGGTTCGCCTTACCCATCTCGGTGTCACTTCGGTGCCGAAAGCGATCATCGAAGCTGGCGAAGCCTTCGGCGCCACCAAGCGCCAGCTTCTGTGGAAAGTCGAACTGCCGGCGGCGTTGCCGACCATCATGGCCGGGCTGACCCAGTGCATCATGCTGTCGCTGTCGATGGTGGTGTTCGCAGCGCTGATCGGTGCCGGAGGTCTCGGAACAGAAATCAACCGCGCGCTCGGTTCGCGCAAGATCGACCTCGGACTTGAAGCCGGTCTTGCCATCGTGGTGCTGGCAATCGTGCTCGACCGCATGACGCGTATCGGCGTGGGAGGCAAGAAATGACCATCGCCGTCGATTTCAAGAACGTCGACATCGTCTTCGGCCCGGATACGCGCGATGCGCTGGCGATGGTCGACAAGGGAGCGACCCGCGCCGAGATCCTGGAGCAGACCGGCAATGTGCTGGGCTGTGCCGGAGCCAACCTCACCGTCAACGAGGGCGAAATCTCCGTGTTGATGGGGCTGTCGGGCTCCGGCAAGTCGACGCTGCTGCGCGCCGTCAACCGGCTCAACATCGTCAGCCGCGGCCAGGTGATGGTGAAGAACGGTGACGGCATGGTCGATGTCGTCTCCTGCGACGAGGCGACATTGCGCCAGTTGCGCCAGCACCAGGTGGCCATGGTGTTCCAGCAATTCGGCCTTCTGCCCTGGCGCACGGTGGAGGAGAATGTCGGTCTGGGCCTCGAGCTTGCCGGTGTGCCGGAAGCCGAACGCAAGACGCGTGTGGAAAAGCAGCTCAAGCTGGTCAACCTCGATCCATGGGCGAAAAAGTACGCACACGAGCTGTCCGGCGGCATGCAGCAGCGTGTCGGCCTGGCACGCGCCTTTGCCACCGAAGCACCGATCCTGTTGATGGACGAGCCGTTCTCGGCACTCGATCCGCTGATCCGCACCAAGCTGCAGGACGAGTTGCTGCAACTGCAGAAGACGCTGAAGAAGACCATCATCTTCGTCAGCCACGATCTCGAGGAAGCTCTCAAGATCGGCAGCACGATCACCATCATGGAAGGCGGCCGCATCGTGCAATCCGGCCCGCCGGAAGACATCGTGCTGAAGCCGGCCAACGACTATGTGCGCGAATTCATTTCCAACGTGAATCCGCTTTCCGTGCTCACCGCCTGGAACGTCATGCGCGATCGCCGGGACCTGGAAACCACCGATGATGGCTGGATTTGGCTCGACCGGCGCAAGACGACCCGGTTCAAGATCGACAGCCACGGACTGGTGGCTGCCGCGGAGCGTGACGGCAAGCCGGCGGTGTGGATTTCCTGTGCGGACGTGGAGCGCCAGCCCGACGAGGCATCGCAGGTATTCTGGGCGACACCTGGAACTTCGCTCAAGACGGTGATGCTTGCGATGCATCGTTCGCAGACAGCGCCGGTGGCGCTGTTCGACGACCAGTCGCGGTTCGTCGGCGCCATCGGTATCCGCGACGTGCTCTCGGCTGTCCTGCGACGCTAGAGCAATTCCCCGCTTCCGTGAAAACGAAAGGAACGTCGGGCAGGCCGTATCGTTTCTGAAATTCGTTGCGGGCGGGTTCCGCCGGTATTTTCGAATATAAGCATATTGTGCCAGGCTTCCTGACCCGGTGGTCCATCGGGGCAGGGGAGGCTTGCTGGCTTTGGAATGTGACCCATATCGCTCGTCCGGTCTCCTGGGAGGGAATGAGATGAGTACCCGGAATGCTCCCGCTTCAGTCCGTATGGCGTACTGGTTCTGGATTGTCGCGATCATCACAGCGCTGACCGAACTGGCGGCGCGTTTCCTGAGTGATCCACGCGGACCGATGCAGGCGCTTTCCGAGAGCGGCACCGAGCTTGCAGTCCGCACCTGTGCCTATGTGCTGCTGTTTTCGCTGGCGACTTTCATGCGGCGCGGCTCGAATGTCGCGCGTCACCTGCTGGCGCTGATCTATGGCGGCCTCGGTACGCTTTCCCTGGTACTGGAACCGATCATGTGGGGCGCGGATGGAGGCGACGCACTGAACTTCCTCAGTGATGCCGGGCTGGCGATGTGGTCGATGATCATCAGCCGCGTCCTGCATCTCGTGGCTGTCTGGGGTGGCGTCATCCTCGCCTACCGCAGCGACGCCAGTGCGTATTTCCGCCGCCTGCCGGCAACACGAACTTTGTAAGCGTCGAATATCCGCTTGTTGACCGACAACCGACAGCCAAGCTTTTTACCCTCGGCCTTATGTGGCGAGTGGCAGGCGAAGTTCTGTCTGAAGTCCACCCTGGGGATGGTTTGACAGATAGATCTCGCCGCCCGCGGCGCGTGCAATGTTGCGGGCGATCGTCAGCCCCAGGCCGAGGCCACCCGTCTCGCGATTGCGCGATTTCTCCAGCCGGATGAACGGGCTGAACACGGCATCAAGCTTGGCCTGCGGTATGCCGGGGCCTTCGTCCCGGATGACCAGGGCAATCTGGTTGTCCGAATGGTGCAGACTGAGCTGCGCCCGCTGACCATAGGTCACCGCATTCTGGACGAGGTTGGTGACGCATCGCCTGAGTGCGACAGGTCTCGCCCTGCAGATCAACTCACGCGAAGGCAGTCCGTTGTCATCCAACGTCACTTCCGGGAAGCCATCGGCAATCGACTCCACAAGGGATACGAAATCGATGCGCTCGCTTTTCTCTTCAGCCACCTCGAAGGTGGCGAAGTCGATGACCGAGCGGGCGATGTCCTCGATATCGCCGAGGTCCCTGGCAAGGTCTTCGCGCAGCTTTGACTTGCGCAGCAGCGCAAGCCGCAGGCGCATGCGCGTGAGCGGGGTGCGCAGGTCGTGCGCCAGCGCAGCCGCCAGCTGTTCGCGGTCCTCGACATATTCGCGCAGCCGCGACTGCATCACATTGATGGCGCGCGCCGCGGTCCTGATCTCACGACTGCCGGCTTCGGATATCGCAGGACTTTTCAGATCCTTGCTGATGCGCTTCACCGCCGTTTCCATGATCCTGTAAGGTGCGGTCAGGCGGCGGATGGACCAGACCGACATCACCACCACCAGTCCGGCCATGATGCCGTAGAGCGGCAGGCTTTCCGGGCTCAGCACCGGTCCCGGCGGGATGATCGGCTCGGTGAAGTTCAGCCATTGACCGTCGGAGAACTGGATCGAGGCGGTCAGCTTGTCGCTGTGCGCAAACCCGGCGGAGAGCGTGAGCAGATCCTTTTCCACCTGACCGATGTCGGTGCCTGGCCTGCGCGGCGGCTTTTCGGACTCGGTGGCTGCGTCACGCCGCACCCTCGCTTCGATGACGCCGAAGCGCGACAGGCGGCTGACCAGGATGTCTTCCAGTTCCGCCAGTTGATCGTCCTGGGCGATCGACGAAGCGACGACCGGCGTGTCCGAAACCGTCAGCGCATAGCTGGTGCTTGCCACCCCCGAAGCCATGCGCTTGCGGTCCACGGGTGTGGCCGAATAGAGCAGCTGCACGACGGCGAAGGCCCGATCGTTGAGCCGATAGTAGTCGACGACGTCGGATGCCGCGGCGCGGTCGCGCGCAACGATGTAGAGGGTTGCAACCTGGCTGACGAGCAGGCTGGCGATCACCACCAACAGGACCCAGGCCGGCAGGGTCTGAGGCAGGAATCGCTTCATTCGCTGACGGTCTCGGGAATGAACTGATAGCCGCCGCTGCGTACCGTCTGGATCAGCTGCGGCGTCTTCGGATCGTCTTCCATCTTGCGACGCAACCGGCTGACCAGGATGTCGACGCTGCGGTCATAGGCGATGGCGCCATCGCCGCCCGAAAGCTCGATGAGCTGATCTCGCGTCAGCACGCGCTGAGCACTCTTGACGAACGTATGCAGCAGATTGAACTCGGCGGCGGTCAGTTCCACCCGCACATCGCCGGGCGCCACCAGGCTGCGGCGCGAACAGTCCATGGTCCAGCCGGCAAAACGGTAGATCTGCCGAGGCGGCAGACGCTTTGCTTCGACAGCTCCGCTGTTGCGCCTCAGCACGGCCCGGATCCGCGCCAGCAATTCGCGCGGGTCGAACGGTTTCGGCAGATAGTCATCGGCGCCCATCTCAAGGCCGACGACGCGGTCGGTCGTCTCGTTGACCGCTGTCAGCATGATGATCGGGATGTCCTGATTGGCACTGCGCAGTTCGCGGCAGAGTTCGAGGCCGCTTTTGCCCGGCAGCATCACGTCGAGGACGACCAGGTCGAAATGACCACGCCGCATGATGGTTTCCATCTCGGTGCCGTCCCGAGCCACCGAGGTGCGCAGGCCGCGTTTCTCGAAGAATTCCTGCAGCAGATCGCGGATGCCCCTGTCGTCGTCGACGATGAGAATATGCGGATCGGTTTTCACTCAATACCTGTCTTCTGGACTGGTCGCTCAGCCGGCCACGTGGTCGTGATTTGCGTCATATAGGATAGGGCCGCTCAGGTGTCTTGGCCAGCGGATCGACAAAATGTCCGCAGAAACAATCCAGAAACAAAATTCAACAAACCAGAAAAACTCCTGAAAAAAATCAATGGCATAACGATAACCGCAGCGGCCAGAACACCGGTCGCGGCGCCTCGCAACAGGGAGATCAGGACCCCGCCATGCCCAGAAGTTCGTATCGATGGATGGGAGCGCTGTTCGGCATTTCGCTCGCCATGGTCGGTGCCGGACATTCGAATGCGGAAGCGGCGATCACCCGAAGCGAACGTTGCAACCGGCTAAGTCAACAGCTCGACGAGGCCATCGAAAACCACGCCCAGGCGGTGCAGGTCGCCCAGGCAAAGGCGCTTCAGAAAAAGGCGACCCGATATTGTGCCGACCACAAGCAGGCGCAGGGTATCCGGACCTTCGCCAACGCATTGAAGCTCCTCGGAGTGACACCGGACGATTCCAGCCAGTGAAGCTCGAAATCCAGCCTGCGAACAAAGGAAAGTTGATCATGAAAAAGACCCTTCTCTCCGCTCTCGGCCTCGCCGTCGCTCTCGCCTTCTCGATGCCGGTTCTCGGCACCTCCGCCGCCAACGCCGCTTCGGCGACCGCGACGACCACGACGACCGCCCCTGCGGCTGCCCCGGCGGCTACCGCCACCACGACTGCCAAGAAGCCGGTCGAGAAGATGGCGGTCAAGAAGGTGAAGAAGCACAAGAAGGCTGCCAAGAAGGCCGAAGCCAAGAAGACGATGTAATTCGTCCTGGCGACCTCGAGGCCGTCTTCGAACCCCCTCACGAAGGCGGCCTTGCAATCCAGAGCGTTTCCGTTTTTCACGGAAATGCGGAAACGCTCTAACCCTTTGTTTCTAAGCAATTCCAGACGGAAAACCGCTACGCACTTTTCCTGGGATTGTTCTAAAACCCGCCGTGGCCATGCGGGCCCCTGCGGAAAGGCGCTTCGACGCGCAGAACGGGTCACGCCCGATTGGCCGCCCGCTGTTCCGCCCCAGCACCAGGGTTCTTGAAGACCGCTGGCAGTCGGCCCTCGGCCGTGCCTCCGGACAGGCCCGCGCAACAAGGAACAACTCCCATGAAGAAGTCCATCCTTTCAGCTCTCGGCCTTGCTATGGCGCTTGCCTTCGCGGTTCCTGCCCTCGGGACTGGTACGGCAAATGCAGCCGAAGTCGCCAAGCATGTCGTGCACAAGAAGCATCACCGTCATCACAGCGTCGCGCCCAAGAGGCATCACGCAAGCAGGCATCACGCCCGTAAGCATCATCGGCATCATGCCCGTCGGCACCATGTCCATATGGCCGCAAAAAAGGCTTGAGCCTCAGCGTCGACGGCAAAAGAGAAAGGCCGCCTCCGGTATCCGGCGAGCGGCCTTCCTTTTATCGATGGCCGATGCGCGTTGTTGTTTCGGCTGCCCAACCGCGAGAGACTGCTTGCTCTCGTCCTACCGGCCTTCGCGATACCACATGCTACCCATCGCCAGGAGCAGCAGACCCAACCCAAGGAAGCCGCCGAAAAGCGGGACACGCGAGACTGCTTTCAGCACGCTGTCATTGGTGGTCCTCAGCCCGATCCAGTCACGACCTGCCGCTTCAGCCTGGTCCCTGATCGGTACGATCGAGGGCAAGGCAACATCAGCGCCGGTCCCGGCGGCCACGCGCCGCACGCTGCCGCCGGTGGCCTCGGCTGCGGGTTTCAGGATGTTCTGCGTCGAAACCACGTCGCCGAATTCCGGTGCGTTGACGGGACCGACATGTGCCAGTGCGGTGAGCTCGCCGCTGGCGACCTGATAGAGGCCGATCTCGCTCACTTCGATGCTGCCGCTGAAGATGCCGGGTTCCGACTTCTGCAACTTGATCGTCAGCGCCTTGCCGGATGGGGTGATGATCCGCGCGCTGCCGGGATCCTCGCTCATGGTCTGGCGACGGACTTCGAGCGTCATGCCTCGACCTTCCGTCGTCAGGCGTTCCTCTTCGAGTTCCGGCTCCTTCATCAGCCAATGCGCGATCCGGCGGTAGAGTTGCACATAGGGGCCGCCGCCTTCGAAACCGCGTGCCCACAACCAGCCCTGATCGGACAGCAGCATGCCGACGCGGCCCTCGCCCTTGCGGTCAAGCACCAGCAATGGGCGATCGTCGGCGCCCTTCATGACAACCTCGCCTTCGGGTCGGTCGATACCGATGGTACGGAACCAGCGCCCCCAGCGTGGTGGGTTGAGCTCGGAGCCCTCGAGGCCGCGCGTAACGGGGTGCCGTTGGCCGAGATCGGTCAAGCGCGGGTAGAAAGCCTTGTCGATTACTTCACCCGTTGGCATGCCCGGCAAGGCTCCCATCAGGGGGGTGCGTGCGATGGTTGCCTGGCCGCCATATTCCGGACCGGCGGCGATGAGCAGGGCGCCGCCCTTTTCGACATATTCCGTGATGTAGTCGTAGTAGAGGGTCGGCAGCACATCGCGGTGCTGATAGCGATCGAAAATGATCAGATCGAACTCGTTGATCTTTTCGACGAACAACTCGCGGACAGGAAAAGCGATCAGCGACAGCTCGTTGATCGGCGTTCCATCCTGCTTTTCCGGCGGCCTCAGGATGGTGAAGTGAACCAGATCCACCGAAGCGTCGGATTTCAGCAGGTTGCGCCAGGTGCGCTCGCCGGCATGCGGCTCTCCGGAAACGAGCAGCACGCGCAGATTCTCGCGGATGCCGTCCACCAGCGCGATCGTGCGGTTGTTGACGTCGGTGAGTTCGCCGTCTTCCTTGGGAATGGCAAGCTCGACGATGTTGCGGCCCGCGGTCGGGACCGTGATCTGCAGCGGCATTTCCTGGCCGACGAAGGCGCGTTCGACGGCCACCTGCTGGCCGTTGACGGAAACGCGCACTTCGACCGGACCGGTCTGGCCGTCGGTGGCGATGACGCGGTAGGTCATGTCGAGCGGCTTGCCGACAAGTCCGAAGCGGGGCGCCTTGTCGAAGCGCACGCGGCGGTCCTTTTCACCCTCCTGGCCGGTGATCAGCGCATGCAGCGGCGCGTTGAGTTCCGAACGTCCGGCCGGTACGTCGTGCACTTCGCCATCGGTGATCATGACCGCACCGGCAACACGCGACGGCGGCACGTCGCGCAGGGCGCCGTTCAAGGCGGAGAACAGTCGTGTTTCGGTACGCTCTTCGGCTGCTCCACTCTTGCCCGCTTCGACAACACGCACGTCGAATTGCTTGAAACGGGCAATCCGTTCCTTCAGGCCGGCAAGGGCTGCGTCCGTCTGTGCCTTGCGATCGCCGATATCCTGGCTCTGGCTGCGGTCGACGACGACCGCCACGACGCTTTTCAAGGCTTCCCGTTCTTCATCGAGCAGAACAGGGTTCAGGAGAGCAAGCGCAAAGGCGGCGAGCGCTGCAAGGCGCAGAAGAGCGCCGCGCTGCCGGAACCACAGACCCGCACCTGCGATAAGCGCCAGCGGTGCCAGGATCGCCGCCAGAAGCGGCCAGGAGAGCAGGGGTTCTAACGCCACCGACCAGTTCATGTCACTGCCCAAGTCTTTGCAGCAGATCCGGTACGTGGACCTGATCGGATTTGTAGTTGCCCGTCAGCATGTACATCATGATGTTGACGCCCGAGCGGAATGCCAGTTCGCGCTGCATCGGGTCGGACGGCACGGTCGGCAAGAGCGGGCTGCCGCTGGCATCTTCCGCCCAGGCGCCGGCGAAATCGTTGGCGGTGATCATGATCGGGGTGACGCCGTCGCCCGTTCGCACCGGCCGGTTGTCGGGATTTGTCGCTTCCAGGGAAGCCTCCACCCACAGCGGGCTGCCCGCGAAACGACCCGGGAAATCGTTGAGGATATAGAATGATTTGGTCAGGACGTGATCGGACGGTACCGGTTCCAATGGCGGCACGTTGAGATTGCCGAGGATTTCGCGCAGGCGCAGGGTTGCCGGACTGGTCGAGGTTTCGATCGACGCCGCGTACTGGTCGCGCGTGTCGAACAGGATCGTCCCGCCATTCTTCATGTATTCGTCGATACGGGCGATCGCCGCTTGTGACGGTACCGGAACATTAGCGTCGACCGGCCAGTAGATGAGCGGATAAAAGGCCAGGTCATCGCTCTCAACGTTGACACCGGTTGCTTCTCCAGGTTCCAGGGCAGTCTTTTCGCGCAGGAACCGGGTCAATCCTGCCATACCGGCCCGGCTGACGGAATCGATGCTGGAGTTGCCGGTCAAGACATAGGCAAGACGGGTGACCGAGGTGGCCTCGATTGCCTGCTGGTCGTCCGGCTTGGCGTCGTTCGCCGACGCTGGCGGGACCGGCAGGAACAGCGCAGGAAGAATGATCAGTGCGAGGGCCGCCGTGGTGATGCGCCTAGCGTTCCGGCGCCAGAGGCCGGCAAGCCACAGCACAATGAGGCCATCGAGGATCAGCAAAGCGAGCGCAGCGAACAAGAGCGGGCCTTTCATATCGCGTGACTCGTCGACCGCGTAGCTCTCGGCGACAATCGGCACCGATGTCGCCGGCCTGGCGATCGGCGTCAGCGTGGCGTCGGCAGTGAGCAGGTTGTGCGCGAACACGCTGTCTTCCGTACCGTAAAGACCAGGCGGGTTCTCGATCGTCACGGCAAGCGGTCCTTTGCCGGTCTGCAGCGGTTTTGCATCACCATTGGGAGGTTCGATCTGCCCGTCGGCGGCGATCATCCGGTATGGCGGCAAAGAAGCAGCCGTTCCACTTTCCGCTGTTCCGGTTGCACCCTGATTGCGAGAGAGCTGGACGATCGCCCGCAGCATTTCCACGAAGCTTCCGGAGATCGGCAGGTTCGACCAGGTTGCCGCTGGCGTGATGTGGAAAAGCACGACGATGCCCTTGCCGCGGCGATCCGCCGTCACCAGCGGTGTACCGTCAGCCAGCGTGGCCCAGGTGCGTTCGGCAAGCGTTGGGGTCGGTTCTGCCAGGATCTGGCGGGTCACCGTGACATCCTGTGGTGGAGCGAGTTTCGCGAAGGGGCCGTTTGGCGGGAATTCGGTCACCTTCTGCGGTTCGGTCCAGGACAAGGTGCCGCCGAGCTGACGTTCGCCCAGCCGCAGTTTCACCGGCAGCAAGTCTTCGTCGTTGCCGGCGGTGAGCAGGCGCGTGCTGGCAAACCGGACCAATGTGCCGCCGTTCTGCATCCATTTGATCAACGGTTCGCGCGTGGCTTCCGGCACCGTGCCGACGTCGCCCATGACAATGACGGCAGGCTTCTGCTCGAGCAGTTCGGGAATGGCCTGCAGCAGGTCCGGACTCTTCGGCTCGATGATATCCGCCGAAGGCTCCAGCGCCCGGCGGATGTAATAGAGCGGGGAGAGGAGCTGTCTTGTGTCGTCTGTCGGCGCCTGGGAGAGCAAGCCGACACGGCGCCGTTTTGCCGTGCCGTCCAGCAACCTCACGCCAGCCGCCTGATTTTCGCCGTCGAGTGCAATGGACGCGAAATCGTTGCGCAATTCGAAGGGAACGACGATCTCGCCGGACGCCGATGTTTCGCCTGGCCGGAAAGTGATTGCAGCGTCGCCGATGCGGCGGCCCTTCTCGTCGAAAGCACCGGCAGTCACGAAGCGGGGAGTTGCACCTGACGGCGCGCGCACCGCCGTGACGCTGAAACGATCGAGGCCGTTGTCGGCCGTTGTGAGCCCGACCATGTCGAGGCGATCCGGCGTGGCCCAGACAATGTTGGCAAGCTTGCGTTCGAGCAGTGGTGCGAAGGCCTTCGCATCGTCTTTCGCGGCAAGGCCATCGGTCAGCAGAGCCAGAGTTACACCGGCCTTGTCGCCGATCGTGTTGGCGACCGCGAGAAAGACGCCTTCCCGATCGACTGGCACCGGGCGCGGCCGGACCGCATTGAGGCGACTGCGTGCTTCACCGGCGCCGTAGGGGCCGATGTCCTGATTGGCCTTCTCCGATGTGAAGGCCAGGATGATCGGCATTTCCTTCTTTTCGGCGTCGTTGATCAGGCGGCCGGCGGTCGCGACACGCTTGTCCCAGTCCGGCGCGCTCGCCCAGCCATTGTCGATGACAAGCGCGAGCAGGTTGCCGCCGACCGGGATGCGTTCACGCGGATTCCATACGGGTTCGGCGATCGCGAAGATGACGAGGGCGGCCATGACCAGCCGCAGCAGCGTCAGCCACCACGGGCTGCGGTTCGGCGTGTCATCGGATTTGAGGACCCTGGCCAGGATCCTGAGCGGTGGAAACACTTCCGTTTGCGGCTTTGGCGGCGTGAAACGCAGCAGCCACCAGATGATCGGCAGGACGATCAGGCCCCACAACACCATCGGCGCGCCGAATGAGAGCGGAAGCCAGCTCATGCGCCGACCCTTCCGAGATGGCTGTCGTCGGAGCTCAAGGCCATATGCAGGCCGACCAGCGCTTCCGAGGCCAGGCGGTCGGTATGGTTGACGGTGTAGCTCCAGCCGCGGGCGTTTCGCCCAGGTGGCGACCGTCTCGCGGCGGGCGATATAGAGATTACGATACTCGTCCGCCAGGATCTCGGCGCGACCCGCGGTCAGCTTGTCGCCGGTTTCAGGATCGGTGAATTCCGTCCGGCCGGCATAGGGGAAGGTCTCTTCGGCAGGGTCCACCACTTCGACCAGATGCGCGCGAGCGCCACGCCGCGCCAGACCATCGAGCCATTCGAGCGTCTCTTCGGCCGGATCGAGAAAGTCGCTAACCAGAACGACGTCGGAAAAGCGACGGATGCCAGAGAAATCCGGCTTTGCGGGCAAAATACTGGCCTGCGCCAGGCGCGACGCGATGCGCTCGGCACCGTTGCGATTGATGAACGGGTCGATGAGACCGGGCCAGGCGATACGCTCGCCGCTGCGCGACAGCAGTTCAGCCATGGCGAGCGTCAGCACGAGTGCGCGCGATTGCTTGGAAACCTTGGCTCCCGCCGATCTGTAGAGCATTGACGAAGACGGATCGGCCCACAGCCACACGGTATGGGCCGCTTCCCATTCGCGGTCGCGCACGTAGATGTGGTCGTCGCGTGCCGAGCGGCGCCAGTCGATGCTGGCAATCGCTTCGCCTTCGACATAAGGCCGGAACTGCCAGAAATCCTCGCCGATGCCGCGTTTGCGGCGACCGTGCCAGCCGGCGATCACGGTGTTGACGATGCGGCGTGCCTCGATCAGCAGATCCGGCACTAGCGAAGCACGCAGGCGTCCCCTGGCCAGCGCATCCCGCGCGGCTGCTGGTGCCTGTGCCTCGCCTATCCTTGCCATCAGGCCGCTAAAGTCCCTTGGTCAGCTTGGCCACCACGTCGCGCACGCTCATGCCTTCCGCGCGTGCCGCAAAGGTCAGCGCCATGCGGTGCTGTAATACGGGCTCCGCCAGGGCCCTGACGTCGTCGACGGATGGCGCAAGGCGCCCGTCATAAAGCGCGCGGGCGCGGGCGCACAGGGTCAATGCCTGGCTGGCGCGCGGACCCGGGCCCCAGGCGATGTTCTTGTCGGTCTCGGCGTCGCCCTGGCCTGGACGGGCGGACCGCACCAGTTTGAGGATCGCTTCGACAACGCTCTCGGGCACCGGCATGCGGCGGATCAACGTCTGGATGTCACGCAGCCTTGCCGGGTCGAGCACATTCCCGGGCTTCGCTTCGTCGACGCCGGTTGTCTCAAGCAGAATGCGCCGTTCGGCTTCGATTTCGGGATAGAGGATGTCGACCTGCATCAGGAAACGGTCGAGCTGTGCCTCGGGCAGCGGGTATGTGCCTTCCTGTTCCAGCGGGTTCTGCGTTGCGAGCACATGGAAGGGAGCGGGCAGGTCGTGTCGCGCACCCGCGATGGTGACATGGTATTCCTGCATCGACTGCAGCAGCGCCGACTGCGTGCGCGGCGAGGCACGGTTGATCTCGTCCGCCATCAGCAGTTGCGCGAAGATCGGGCCACGAATGAAGCGGAAGGAGCGCTTGCCGATGTCATCCTGCTCCATCACTTCGGAACCCAGTATGTCGGAAGGCATCAGGTCCGGCGTGAACTGGATGCGGCGGGCGTCGAGACCCAGCACGACACCCAGTGTCTCCACCAGCTTGGTCTTGGCGAGGCCCGGCACGCCAACCAGCAACGCATGGCCACCGGCCAGGATCGCGACCAATGTGCGTTCGATGACACTTTCCTGGCCGAAGATAACCTTGCCGACGCCATCACGGATGCGCGAGATATCGGAAAGCGCCTTTTCTGCTTCGGCGATCATCTGCTTTTCGTCGATCGGGCTTTCCTTGACCATCACGCTCATGAGGCATCGATCCTTGTCGTTGGGGACACCCGTGTTGTCGTAAACATGGGCCCCGCATCATCTCAGCGCTTATTATGCCGCGATTCGGCCGTCGCCGGGCTCTGGCCCCGAGCTTATTTGACCGTGTAAGGCTGACAAGCGCAACAACAGTGACTATTTCGTGACGATGACCGAAGCTTCCGGACAAACGCCTGACAGCCTGACCGCCGTCGCCGACGCGCGCGGACTGGAAGCGCTGGTCGCCCGCGCGACCCGCGCCGGCAAGGGGCTGCCGCCGGTGGAGCGGTGGAATCCGCCTTTCTGCGGCGATATCGACATGGAGATCCGGTCGGACGGTACCTGGTTCTATCTGGGCACCCCCATCGGCCGGATGCCGCTGGTGCAGTTGTTCTCGACCGTGCTGCGCAAGGATGACGACGGCAGGACCTATCTGGTCACGCCCGTCGAAAGGGTCGGTATCCGGGTGATCGACGCTCCCTTTGTCGCGGTCGAGGTCAATGTCTCCGGCACCGGAGACGGCCAGGTCATCACCTTCCGCACCAATGTCGGCGATGTCGTCGAGGTCGGACCGTCCAATCCGCTGCGTTTCGTGGACGAAGCCGAGACCGGCGGGCTGAAGCCCTACGTCCTGGTGCGCGGTCGGCTGGAGGCGCTGGTGTCGCGTGCCGTGATGTATGAACTGGTCGGGCACGGCGAAGAGATCGATGTCGATGGCGTTGCCATGTTCGCGGTGCGCTCGAACCAACAGACCTACCCGATCATGCCGATGGCGCGGCTTGCGGAGTTGAGCAGCTGATGGATCAGCCGGTTCCTTCGTTGTTTTCGGCTGCCGATTTTCGGGCGAGGGCGGCACGCGAGGACAATTTCATCGTCCATCCGGACGAGGATGGCGACCATCGTTTCAATCCAGGACATCCCCGCCTGAAGCGCAGCGAACCGCTGCGCGACGCGGCGGTGCTGATCCCGGTGGTCGACCGGGGCGCGCAGGCGACTGTCCTGCTTACCAAACGTGCCGAGACATTGCGCAGCCACACCGGGCAGGTCGCCTTTCCAGGCGGCCGTATCGACAGTGGCGACCGCTCAGCCGAATTCGCGGCATTGCGCGAGACCGACGAGGAGGTCGGGCTCGGACGCGAGTTCATCGAGGTCATCGGGCGCATGCCCGACTATGTCTCGGGCAGCGGCTACCGCATCGCGCCGGTGCTTTCGATCGTGCGGCCGGGTTTTTCCCTGACCTTGAACAGCGACGAGGTCGATGCCGCCTTCGAGGTGCCGCTCGGCTTCCTGATGGACCCGGCCAACCATCGCCGTGACAGCCGCTTCTGGAACGATCTCGAATGGTTCTTCTATGAAATGCCCTATGACGGGCAGCGGATCTGGGGTGTCACGGCCGGGATCATCCGCACCCTTTATGAAAGGCTGTATGCCTGATGAGCCAGGTCTCCATCGCAGACAAGGCCGATTGGCTCAACGACAAGCATCTCAAGCGGTTGCTCGAAACACTCTCGAGCGATGGCGAGGAAGCGCGCGTCGCCGGCGGTGCGGTTCGCAATGCGCTGATCGGCGAGCCCGTGGCCGACATCGATGTCGCCACCACCACATTGCCCGACGAAACGATGCGGCGTGCCAGGGCTGCCGGATTCAAGGCAGTGCCGACCGGCATCGATCACGGCACGATCACCGTCGTTGCATCGGGTAAGGGCTATGAGGTGACGACGCTGCGCGCTGATGTCGAGACTGACGGCCGTCACGCCAAGGTGTCGTTCGGCCGCGACTGGAAAGCGGATGCGGAACGGCGCGACTTCACCATCAACGCTTTGTATGCCGCGGCCGACGGTACGGTCATCGACCTGATTGGCGGCATCGCCGACATCGAAGCCCGTCGGTTGCGTTTCATCGGCGATGCCGAAAAGCGCATCCGCGAAGATTACCTGCGCATTCTGCGCTTCTTCCGCTTCTTCGCCTGGTATGGGGCAGGGCGTCCGGATGCGGAAGGTCTGAAGGCGTGTGCCCGGCTGAAGGAAGGACTCGACCAACTCTCCGCCGAACGCGTCTGGACAGAGCTCAAGAAGCTATTGTCGGCGCCGGACCCTTCGCGGGCGCTGCTGTGGATGCGCCAGGCCGGAGTGCTGTCGCGTGTGCTGCCGGAAAGCGAGAAATGGGGCATCGACGCCATTCACGGGCTGGTCGCCGCCGAGCGCGATCTCGGCTGGCCCGCAGAGGCGCTGCTCAGGCTGGAGGCGATCGTGCCGCCGGACGCCGCGCGCATGAAAACCCTTGCCGAGCGGTTGCGCTTTTCGACCGATGAGGGGAACCGGCTGCAGCGCTGGGCGCTCGCACCGGCGATCGAGGTGAAGATGACGGAAGGCACATTGGCCAAGACACTTTATCTTGGCGATCGCCAGTCTGTCGTGGACCGGTTGAAGTTGTCGCTTGCTTCGGCGCGTGCGCGCGTTGCGGCGCATGACAGTGCGGCATTGACCGACGTCGGCGGCTACGCGCGCCTGCTTGGCTTTGCGGAAAAGTGGGAAAAGCCGGTGTTTCCGATCAAAGGCGCGGATATTTCCGCCCTCGGCGTGCCGCCGGGACCGAAATTCGGAACCCTGCTCAAAAATCTGGAAGGCGAATGGATCGGCAAGGGCTTCCAGCCCGACCGCGGCGCGCTGCTCGAACGCGCCGCCGAGATGCTTGCGGATTAGAGCAATTCCAGGAAAAGTGCGTAGCGGTTTTCCGTCCGGAATTGCGTAAAACAAAAAAGCTAGAGCGTTTCATAACGGAAACGCTCTAGGGACGTTCGACGCGCCTGGTCAGGCCGCGTCGCGGACCTTGTCGATGCGCGAGCGGATCGCTTCGATCATGGTTTCACGGATGATGGTCTCGCCATGGGTCTCGCGCATGTGCTCGACGGCCCGGCGCATGACTTCGGCTTCTTCCTCGGCGCGGGTGTGCCATTCGCAACCGGGGACCAGCGAGCCGCAATGGAATTCCTTCATCGGAGTCCTCCTATCTCGTCATCTGGAACGTCCAGCATAACACGCGCCGGCCATTTTGGTTGCTTCGAAAACGGCGGAGCAGGGACATTGTGATTGCCGGGATGCGGCAGCCTAGAGCGTTTCCGCTTTTCACGGAAACGCGGAAACGCTCTAACTTCTTGTGTTTCGCAATTGTGGACGGAAACCGCTACGCACTTTTCCTGGAAGTGCTCTAGGGCCATTTCACCTGTGGCGGCAGGCTGGACAGGATGGAATTGACGTTGCCGCCCGTCTTCAGCCCAAACAGCGTACCACGGTCGTAAAGCAGATTGAATTCAGCGTAGCGGCCGCGCCGCACCAACTGCTCGTCGCGGTCGCCATCGGTCCAGTTCTCATTGAAATTGCCGCGCAAGAGGTGCTGATAGACGACCAGGAAGGCACGGCCGACATCCTGCACAAAGCGGAAGTCCGCCTCCCACCCGCCCTTTTCCTCAGTCGAGTGCAACCAGTCGAAGAAGATGCCGCCGACGCCACGCGCTTCGTTGCGGTGCGGCAGGAAGAAATATTCGTCGCACCAGTCCTTGAACCTCGCATAATCCGCGACGGTGAGGTGTTTCTCGCAGGCGAACTGCATGGCCCGGTGAAAGCGGAGCGTGTCGGGGTCATCCTGGGTGCGGCGGCGCTCGAGCACCGGCGTCAGGTCGGCGCCGCCACCGAACCAGTGCCGGGAGGTGACGACCATGCGCGTGTTCATATGCACGGCGGGCACATTCGGGTTCCAGGGGTGTGCGATCAGCGAAATACCGCTTGCCCAGAAGCTCGGATCCTCCTCGGCACCCGGTATCTGCTTGCGAAACTCCGGCGAGAATTCACCGTGGACAGTCGAGGCGTGCACGCCGACTTTTTCGAAGACGCGTCCGTGCATGATCGACATGACGCCGCCACCGCCTCGGCCTTCTTCGCGTTGCCAGGGAGTGCGCTCGAAGCGTCCCGGCGCCCAGGAAGACTGCGGGCCGGTCAGTTCGTCCTCGATCGCCTCGAAGGCGGTGCAGATGCGATCGCGCAATTCCTCGAACCATGTCCGCGCGCGTTCCTTCCTGTCCTGGATGTCTGCCGGCAAGCCGACCGGTATTTCGGGTCTTTCCAACTGCCATCTCCGCTCGCGGGCATGGTTGCCCGACAAATGACTCGTCTTTTTCGGGCGCGATCCCTAATCTCTTGAGACGTTGGGTCAAGGAGTTCTTTCATGCGTACTCCATCAAGACCACCGCTGGATGGCCTCAAAAAGAGGCTGGATCGGGCCCGCGCCGAGGCAACGCCGCGTGATGGCTTCCTGCGTGAGACCTTCGTCCTGCCGCGCACCGATGCCAGGCTGAAGGCCAAGGAATGGTTCGAGCGCTGGCCGAAACAGGCCTATTGGACCAGCATTGAAAGCTGGTTCGAGCGCCCTGGTGATGTGATCGAGTTCACCATCCGCAGGCTGCCGGCAGCGGATTGAGCGCCGTTGGCGTGCCAATATCCGGGTGAAGGTCCTTCAAAACAGATGATCAGAGCGCCGTGCCGATAAACCCCACTGAATTCGTCGCTTGACTTCAAGTTAACTTGAACTTTTAGAACAATGACCTTCGGGAACGAAGGTTGGAGCGATGTGTAAAACAGGCTGGGCTCTGTCGCAGAGTCATCCGGGAACAAGCCGACGGCAGCAACTTACCGAACCAGGAGGATTGAAAGCGGTCGCCAAGGCGGTCGGTGACGCATCATCCAAGCTGCCGCAGCGCTTCGCCGGCAACCATGGCCACCGAAAGCGCGACATTGAGGCTGCGAGCGCCGGCCTGCATCGGGATAAGCAGGCGGGCATCGGAGGTGTCGTGAACGGCCTCGGGCACGCCGGCCGATTCGCGCCCGAACAGCACGACGTCGTTCCTGTCGAAAATGAAATCGGTATAGGGCACTGCCGCCTTGGTCGACAGCAGCACCAGCCGGCGCGCTTCGCTTCGTCGCCAATCCTCGAAGCCCGCCCAGTCGACATGGCGGGTCAGCGCCGCCATTTCGAGATAATCCATGCCGGCGCGCCTGAGATTGCGGTCGGAGAGGTCGAAGCCGGCCGGTTCGATGATATCGACAGCAAGGCCCATGCAGGCTGCGAAGCGGAGGATTGTCCCGGTGTTGCCGGCGATATCCGGCTGGTAGAGCGCGACGCGCAGACCGTGCTTCATTTCCGTGTGTTCTCAAGTTCTGCCGCAGGTCCTGATCGCAAAGTGCGTGGCAGATCGGCCACAGGCGTCCCGTGGTTTCGGCGATTGCTGGACTGGCGTCTGGTCATTTTCTGCGAATGCGTGTATCAGGCCGGCATTGTCAACACGAGCCGACGGAGGCGTTCATGGAAATGATGACCATGCGTAATGCACGCTTTCTCGCCTGGGGCGTATGCCCGACGGCTGGCTCGGTTCGACGTTTCTCCTAACTCTTTAGGCCCAATCGCACCGATTCCAGCCGGACCTTCCTTCCGGCAACCAAGGGAATCCTGCGATGTTTTCTCATCTGTCCAAGGGACCTCCGGTCCCGTCCGAGTTTAACCAGTCTCAACCGTTTGGCGCTCCCGGTTCGCATTCCGCCGGCGCGCGCAATCCATCTTTCGACCTGTTCTTTTCAATGGAGGACGGACCCATGTTCGATCCCTTTAAGATACCGGGCTCCCGCAGCCTGCACGACCGCAAACTGGCGACCTGGGCGTTGCTGGTCGGTGAAACCCGTTCCTCGGCGGTCCACGCCGAAATGCGTCGCAGGCCGCATCGCGGCATGCTGCCGGACGTCGACTTCTCGCGCGCTGTTCCGGTTCCGGGCCGGCCGTCGCTGGTGCGTCGTTTCATCCGGCTGCTGCGACCTCGTCTGGTAAAGACGGAATCTCCTGCTGCAGCTTTCCAGGAGGGTGAGCGTAGCGGAACCGAGCATTCCGGTGCACATATCGATGGCGCCCGTAGTGCCGGTTCGGCAATGCCACGAGCCGAAGACGATCGCGAAATCATGACCCTATCGCGCGCAGCATAAGGCTGCGCGCGATCCCATTCCTTATTAGAGTACGAAACCATGTTCCGCTGGTTTGAAAAGAAACTGAACCCGTTTCCGGCTGCAGAGCCGGTCGAGCCGCCGAATACGTTGTGGGCTTTCTGCTGGTATTTCACCAAACCGGCATGGCCGTTCGTGCTGCTGGCAACGGTGCTGATGGCGCTGATCGCCTTCCTGGAAGTCTGGATGTTCGGCTTCCTTGGTCACATCGTCGACTGGCTGTCGGCTCAGAACCGGGAAACGTTCCTGCAGACCGAATGGTGGAAGCTGGCGGGCATGGCACTGGTGATCGCGATCCTGCTGCCGGCGGCAGTGACGCTTTCGTCCTTCAACACCTACCAGACGCTGTTCGGCAACTATCCGATGCGCATCCGCTGGCAGGTGCACCGCTATCTGCTCAAGCAGTCGATGGCCTTCTACCAGGACGAATTCGCCGGACGCATCGCCACCAAGCTGATGCAGACGGCGCTTGCCGTGCGCGAAACCGTGCTGAAATTCGCCGAGGTCCTGAACTACGTCGTCGTCTATTTCCTCGGCATGCTGTTCATCGTCGGTTCGGCAGATTGGCGCCTCGCGGCACCGATCGTGTTGTGGCTACTCGCCTATCTTGTTGCCTTGCGTTATTTCGTTCCGCGCCTCGGCAAGGTGTCGGAAGCGCAGGCCGACGCGCGTTCGGTCATGACCGGCCGCATTGTCGACAGCTACACCAACATCCAGACCGTGAAGCTGTTCTCGCATGGACGGCGCGAGTCCGACTACGCGCGTGAAGGCATGACCGAGTTCCTCGACACCGCCTACGCGCAGGGCAGGCTGATCAGCAAGTTCTACATCGTGGTGTACCTGCTGAACTCGCTGCTGCTGCTGGCTGTCGGCGCGATGGCGATCGGCTTCTGGCTGCACGAGATCGTGACCGTGGGTGCCGTGGCGGTGGTGGTGGGCCTGGTGCTGCGCCTCTACGGCATGTCGCAATGGATCATGTGGGAGGTGTCAGGCCTGTTCGAGAACATCGGAACCGTGCAGGATGGCATAAGCTCGATCTCGATGCCTCGGCTGGTCGAAGACAAGCCGCGCGCCGGTGACCTCGAGGTCAGCAAGGGCGAGATCCGTTTCGACGACATCCGTTTCCACTATGGCAAGCAGAAGGGTGTCATCGAAAACCTGTCGCTGACGGTGAAGCCGGGCGAGAAGGTGGGCATTGTCGGTCGTTCGGGCGCCGGCAAGTCGACGCTCGTCAACCTGTTGCTGCGCTTCTACGACCTGGAGGGCGGCCGCATCCTGATCGACGGCGACAACATCGCCGATGTCACGCAGGATTCGCTGCGCGCCCATATAGGCATGGTCACGCAGGACACATCGCTGCTGCACCGTTCCGTGCGCGACAACATACTCTATGGTCGTCCCGAGGCTGGAGAAGAGGCAATGCTCGAGGCCGCGCGACGTGCCGAGGCACTCGGCTTCGTCGGCGGGCTGTCGGATGCGAAGGGCCGCAAGGGCTTTGACGCGCATGTCGGCGAGCGCGGCGTGAAGCTCTCCGGCGGACAGCGCCAGCGTATCGCGATTGCACGCGTCATGTTGAAGGACGCGCCGATCCTCATCCTGGACGAGGCGACCTCCGCGCTCGATTCGGAAGTCGAGGCGGCGATCCAGGAGAACCTGTACAAGTTGATGCAGGGCAAGACGGTGATTGCCATCGCGCATCGCCTGTCGACCATCGCAGCGATGGATCGGCTGGTGGTCATGGACCAGGGCCGCATCATCGAGGAAGGTTCGCATGACGAGCTGGTCGCCAGGGGCGGACTCTATGCCCAGCTCTGGCAGCGCCAGTCGGGTGGGTTCCTGCTCCATGACGACCCCGGCCACGAACCCGCAGCCAAGATGAAGCTCGAGGTGACGGACGAGGCGGCGGAATAGACCGCGTCTCCGCTCCAGCCGGAACGGATGGGTATCCTGGGCTGTCCGAAAGACGATGCTGGGCGAGGTCCGGAACGGAAAACGAAACTATCAGAGTCCCTGGGGCCTGTAATCCCCAGGGACTCAAGCCCGCATGAGTGAAGAAGATGTTCGCCAAAGTTTTCGAGTGGTTTGAGACCCGCTACTCGCCCATCGCGCTGGCTGAAGAGCGTCAGCCGCCAATGGGGCTGTGGAACTTTTTCCGCTATTTCATCATGCAGTTCCGTGCCGGTTTCGCGATGCGCATGCTGTTCGTCGCCGCCGGCGCGATCGTGGACGCGATGCTGCCGATCTTCGTCGGCATCATTGTCGGCATGCTGGCGAGTTCGGATCCGCGCAGCTTCTTCCTGGAGCATGGAACGACGCTGGCCGTCATGGCAGGCGTCGTCTTCCTGCGACCGCTCACCATCGTGCTGGACGCGCTTGTGCGCAACCACGCGATCGCCCCCAACTTCATCGATCTCATCCGCTGGCAGAGCCATTGGCATGTCACGCGGCAGGACTGGACGTTCTTCCAGAACGATTTTGCCGGCCGCATCGGCACCAAGGTCATGCAGAGCGGCGATTCCATCGAGATCGCCGTCAACCTGACCATCGATACCGTCTGGTATGCGGTGGTGTTCGTCGTCGTGGCCATCACCGTGCTGGCGCAGTTCGACGTGACGCTCGTCGCGGCGATCGCCGTCTGGCTGGTGCTTTATGGTGTGCTGCTCAGATACTGCATGCCGCTGATCGCGCGGCGCTCGACGGACCTTTCGGAGGAATGGTCTGTCATGAGCGGCCGCATTGTCGACAGCTATACCAACATCCTGACGCTGAAGACGTTCTCGACCGGCGAACATGAGGACAGGTATGTTTCACAAGCGGTGGTGAAACACGCCCAGACCTTCTACCGGCTGATGCGGGTGTTCACCGGCATGTGGTCGGCCCTGTTCGTCATGAATGCCAGCCTGCTCGTTGCCATCAGCTGGCTGGCGCTGGCGCGCTGGAGCGCGGGCGGAATGAGTGCTGCGGCAGTGGCCACCGCCATTCCCTTCGCGCTGCAGATTGCGGGCATCTCCTACCGGATACTGGATGCGGGCGGCAACATCTTCCGCCAGATCGGTACGGCTGCCAACTCGATGACGACGATTGCCAGGCCGATCAGAATGTTCGACAGGCCCAACGCCGAAGCCTTGCAGGTGACCAGGGGCGCGATCGAACTCGATCGTGTCAACTTCAATTACGGGCGCAAGGACGGAAAGGGCGGGCTTATCGAAAACCTGTCGCTGAAAATCGCGCCGGGCGAGAGGGTCGGGATCGTCGGGCGATCGGGCGCCGGCAAATCGACATTGGTGAACCTGTTGCTGCGCCTCTACGACGTTCAGGATGGCCGCGTCCTGATCGATGGACAGGATGTGCGTGACGTGACGCAGGAGAGTGTCCGCGCCGCGATCGGATTCGTCAGCCAGGACACCTCGCTGCTGCATCGCTCCGTGCGCGAGAACCTGAAATACGGACGCCAGGATGCGACGGACGCCGACATCGCGCGGGTTGTGGATGCAGCCCAGGTGGCCGATGTCGTCGCCGGACTGGTGGACCGCGAGGGACGATACGGCTTCGATGCCCATGTCGGCGAGCGTGGGGTGAAGCTTTCCGGCGGGCAGCGCCAGCGCATCGCGATCGCGCGGGTGGTTCTGAAGGACGCACCGATCCTGATCCTGGACGAAGCAACCTCGGCACTGGATTCGGAAGTCGAGGCGGCGATCCAGGAGAACCTGTATCGTCTGATGGAGGGCAAGACGGTGATTGCCATTGCTCACCGACTCTCGACCATCGCGGCGATGGACCGGTTGGTGGTGATGGATCAAGGCCGTATCATCGAGCAAGGCTCCCATGACGAACTGGTCGCCAGGGGTGGCATCTATGCCCAACTCTGGCAGCGCCAGTCGGGCGGCTTCCTGCTGCGCGACGATCCTGCACAGGAGCCTGTCGCCGTCACGAATGCGGGGGTGGTCGAAGAGGCGGCGGAGCGATGACATAGGGCGTTTCCGTTTTTCACGGAAACGCGGAAACGCTCCAAGTTTTTGTTTTCGTCGCGTTTTGTAACGCCAAGTGATTCCACTTGGCTACAAAATGCTCTAGGGCGCCAGGCGACTGTATGCGACAGGAGACGGCACATCCGTCGCTCCGATCCGCGCCGAAGGTCGCTCTCGCGAAGACGTGAATCGGAACAAAAGGATGCGCGTGGCAATTGATGCCTTGATTCAGGTTCCTGATGCCAAGAGTGAGGACACCGATACGTGACCAGCGGACGTTTCCGTGACCGCATCTGGCGCTCCGTCGAAGGTGCCATCGACCCGTTCAGCGATACGGATCGTGAAGTGCTGCCGGCGGACGCCTGGCGGTTCATTCTCTACTTTGCCAATCAGGCCAAGGGCGCCTTTGTGCTGCTGCTGATCACCGGTGGCCTGGCCGGTGCGGTGGATGCGGCCATGTACTGGTCGGTCGGCTGGCTGATCGACCTGCTCGACAAGTCTTCACCCGCCACCCTGCTTGCCGATCACTGGCCGGCGCTGGTCGGGCTGCTGTTGCTGATCCTGGTCGTACGCGCGGTCATCATGATTGCTTCGGCGGTGGTCGAACAGCAGGTGGTGGTGCCCGGCTTCTACTCGATGGTGCGCTGGCAGGCATTCCGGCGTGTGATCCAGCAGCCCTACGGTTTCTATCAGAACGATTTCGCCGGCCGCATTGCGACCAAGATCATGCAGGGCGGCGAAGCCGTCGGGGATTTCATCATCAACGTGCTGCAGACGATGTGGTCGTTCCTGACTTTCCTGATCCTGGCAATCACCATCCTGATGTCGCTGGATCCCCTGATGGGCGTCGTCGTGGCGTTGTGGTTCGCGGGCTATGCCGCCATCGTCTGGTTCCTGCTGCCGGAAATGCGGCGCGCCGGCCGCGAGACCGCCGACCAGCGCTCGGTCTTCAACGGGCGCCTTGTCGACGCCTTCACCAACATCGTGGCGGTCAAGCTGTTCGACAGCGGCAAGCGCGAGCACGCCTATATCCGCGACGGGCTGGAAGGCTTCCTGACTGCGGTGGTGCGGCTGACGCGGGCGATCACCACCGTCCGTTCTTCGGTCGCCGTCCTCAACGGCATCATGATGAGCCTGATCGCCATCATCGCTGTCATGAACTGGACGTCGGGCCACATCTCGACCGGCGCGATCGCCGCAGCACTCGGTCTCGTCTTCCGGCTGAATCAGATGTCGGGCTGGATGATGTTCAACATCAACGGGCTGGTGCGCAACTACGCCACCGTGCAGGATGCCACGCGCACGATCTCGGTGACGCCGGCGATCCGCGATGCCGAGGATGCCGCGGTGCTGCCGCGTGCCAGCGGCGACATCCGTTTCGAAGATGTCTCTTTCCACTATGGCAAGGAAGGCGGCGTCATCGACAATCTGAGCCTGCATATCCGTCCCGGCGAGCGCGTGGCGATCGTCGGACCTTCGGGGGCCGGCAAGACGACGATCGTCAACCTGATGCTGCGGCTGTTCGATGTCGAAAAGGGCCGTATCCTGATCGACGGTCGCGATATCCGCGACCTGACCCAGGCTTCGCTGCGCGCGCAGTTCGGCGTGGTCAGCAGGAAGCGATGCTGATGCATCGCTCGATCCGCGACAACATCGGCTATGGCCGCGAGGGTGCTTCCGAAGCGGAGATCGTGGAGGCGGCCATGCGTGCTGCCGCGCATGACTTCATCGTGGATGTCGAGGACCCGCGCGGCCGCAAGGGGTACGAGGCGCAGGTCGGCGAACGCGGTGTCAAGCTTTCCGGCGGACAGCGGCAGCGCGTGGCGATCGCCCGCATGATGTTGAAGGATGCGCCGATCCTCATCCTCGACGAGGCGACCTCGGCGCTCGATTCGGAGGTCGAGGCGGCGATCCAGGACAATCTCTATCAGCTGATGGAGGGCAAGACCGTGATAGCGATCGCGCACCGGCTGTCCACCATAGCTGCCCTCGATCGCCTGGTGGTCATGGACAAGGGCCGAATCGTCGAAGAGGGAACCCATGAGGAACTGGTCGCCGCCGACGGCCTTTATTCGCGGCTATGGAAGCGGCAGTCTGGCGGTTTCCTGTTCAGCGGCGACGACTCACTGGACGCCGCAAGCGCAGCGGAGTGAGTTGTCATGGCATCCGGCAGGTATCGGGCGACACGTGAAAGGGTGAATCATGACGCTTAGGCCTCCTTCGGGTTACTCGGGCTCCTCCAGCGGTTCATTGGCCGAGGCGATGTTCGATGCGCTGGGGCACGAGGTGCTGGCGGAGAAGGCTGCAGCGCTCGGCCGAGCGGGTGAACGTGCCGAAAAAGCACTGTTGCAGCTTAAAAACCATGCCGGCAACGAGGCAGACAGGGCAAAGTTGCTCAAGGAGACGGCCGGTTTGGTCTATGCCTGGTTCATCCAGCGTGAATTGTGCGGTTTCCGGCGCCATGACGCGGTGATCCGAGATCTTCAGATACCACGCGAAGTGCTCGTCAGGCTGGGGGCGGCATAGGATCATTTTCCGGCGCGGCATTTCTCCCCGCGACAATCTGCCCTGTAGTCTTCACCCGACTGGACAAAAACGGGCCGCACGCATAAACCGAAATCCAAATGCCGGAGGAATTCGCTAGCCTGTTGCCATGCGCTGTCGGGCGGGTGCGGATTGAGCGGGGATGCTCAAGCGGGACAGGGGCTCGCCTTTCGGTACGGAAGAGGCGAAAGGACCAGGCAGCCGTGAGCGCAACCGACGAAACCCATGATCCCAATCGCCGTGATTTTCTTTACATAGCCACCGGCATGGCCGGCGTGGTTGGCGCGGCCTCGGTCGCATGGCCGTTCATCGATCAGATGCGTCCCGATGCTTCCACGCTGGCACTGGCTTCGGTCGAGGTGGATGTGTCCTCGCTGACGCCCGGCATGTCCCTGACGGTGAAGTGGCGTGGCAAGCCCGTCTTCATTCGCAATCGCACGCCGGAAGAAGTGCAGGCCGCGCAGGAGGTCAAGCTCGAACAGCTGAAGGATCCGCTTGCTCGCAACGCCAACCTTCCCTCGGATGCCACAGCCAATGACATTGACCGCTCCGCCGGCAAGGGCAAGGAGAACTGGCTGGTGATGATCGGCGTGTGCACCCATCTCGGCTGTATTCCACTTGGCCAGCAGGGTGAATATGGTGGCTGGTTCTGTCCGTGCCACGGCTCGGTCTACGACACGGCGGGTCGCATCCGCCAGGGACCGGCACCCGAGAACATGGCCGTTCCGGTCTTTTCATTCATCTCCGATACCAAGATCCGCGTCGGCTGAGGCAGGGGGGACATTTCCATGAGCGAGGGACACTCGACCTATACGCCAACGACCGGTCTTGGACGCTGGTTCGACGCACGCATGCCGCTGCCGCGGCTTGTCTATGATTCCTTCATCGCCTATCCGGTGCCCCGCAACCTGAACTACATGTGGACGTTCGGTGGCATTCTGTCGATCATGCTGGTGTCGCAGATCATCACCGGCATCGTGCTGGCGATGCATTATGTCTCCGACACGAGCCTCGCCTTCGGTTCGGTCGAAAAGATCATGCGCGACGTCAACAGCGGCTGGCTCCTGCGCTACATGCACTCCAACGGTGCGTCGTTCTTCTTCATCGCTGTCTATCTCCACATCTTCCGCGGTCTGTACTACGGCTCCTACAAGGCCCCGCGCGAATTGCTGTGGGTGCTGGGCTGCATCATCTATCTGCTGATGATGGCGACCGGTTTCATGGGGTATGTGCTGCCGTGGGGTCAGATGTCCTTCTGGGGCGCCACCGTCATCACCGGCTTCTTCACCGCCATTCCGTTGATCGGAGACTGGATTCAGCAGCTTCTTCTCGGCGGCTTCGCGGTCGACAATCCGACGCTGAACCGCTTCTTTGCACTGCATTACCTGCTGCCGTTCATGATCGCCGGCGTCGTCGTGCTGCACGTCTGGGCGCTGCATGTCACCGGACAGAACAACCCGACCGGCATCGAGGTGAAGTCGAAAACCGACACCGTTGCCTTCACGCCTTACGCGACCGTCAAGGATGCGCTGGGCATGGTGGTGTTCCTGCTGGTGTTCGCCTACTTCATCTTCTACATGCCGAACTATCTCGGCCATCCGGACAACTACACGGTTGCCGACCCGCTGAAGACGCCGGCCCACATCGTTCCGGAATGGTACTTCCTGCCGTTCTACGCGATCCTGCGCGCCATCACCTTCAACATCGGGCCGATCGATTCGAAACTTGGCGGCGTGCTTGCCATGTTCGGTGCAATCGCGATGCTGTTCATCCTGCCATGGCTGGATACCTCGAAAGTGCGCTCGGCGGTCTATCGCCCTTGGTACAAGCTGTTCTTCTGGCTCTTCACCGCAAATGCCATCTTCCTCGGCTGGCTCGGTTCGAAGCCGGCGGAAGGCTGGTATATTCCGGCCATGCAGGGCTCGACGCTGTTCTACTTCGCCTTCTTCCTGGTCGTCCTGCCGGTGCTCGGCCTGATCGAGACCCCGCGCCGCCTGCCCAATTCCATCACCGAAGCGGTGCTGGAAAAGAACAAGGCGGGTTCGGGACATCCCGCTGGTGCGACTGCCGCGCCGGAAACCAAGGGCTGAGCGACAAGAGAATCGAGGGGATATTGGTATGAAGAAGATTCTCATTTCGCTGGCTGCGGTTTCCGCACTGCTCGTCGGCGCGGCCGCCTACGCCGAGGAAGCCGGTAAGGCAGGTGAGGCCTCGCACGCGGCCAACCCGACCCATTTCCCGATCCATGAACCGAAGGAAATGAAGTGGACCTTCGCAGGGCCGTTCGGTACCTACGACAAGGCACAGCTGCAACGTGGCCTCAAGGTCTACAAGGAAGTGTGCTCGGCCTGCCATTCGATGAAGCTGGTGGCTTTCCGCACGCTTTCGGACCTCGGTTATTCCGAGGCGCAGGTGAAGGCACTGGCCGCCAGCTACACCGTGCAGGATGGCCCGAACGACGCCGGCGAGATGTTCGAGCGTCCCGGTCTGCCGTCCGACCATTTCCCTTCGCCCTATCCGAACGACCAGGCCGCCGCGGCAGCCAATGGCGGTGCGGTTCCGCCGGACATGTCGCTGCTCGCCAAGGCGCGCGGTCTGACGCGCGGGTTCCCGCAGTTCGTCATCGACATCTTCACACAATATGCCGAAAGCGGGCCGGACTATATCCATGCGCTGCTCAACGGCTATGACGAGCAGCCGCCGGCGGGCATGAAGATACCGGAAGGCACCCACTACAATCCGTATTTCAATGCGGGTGTGTCGCTGAAGATGCCGAAGCCGATTTCGTCCGACCAGGTGACTTATGACGACGGTACGGCGCAGACAGTCGAGCAGTACTCGGAAGACGTCACCGCGTTCCTGATGTGGGCGGCCGAGCCGAAGCTGGAAGATCGCAAGAAGACCGGCTTCCGTGTCATCGTCTTCCTGCTGCTGTTTGCGGTGCTGATGTATCTGACCAAGCGCAAGGTCTGGTCGAACGTCGCGCACTAAGCGACGTCATACGCTGTTCAAAAAGGGTCGGCCTGTTCGTTCAGGCCGGCCCTTTTGTTTGCGAGTTGCGTCACATGCCTGTCACCGCATGGGAAGAAGCTCCACCATCCCACTCGACAGGATGGTCCCCATGCGCAAAACGAGCTTCCTCGCCGGCTTTCTCCTTCTTGTCCTGACCACTACCGGTCAGGCTGAGGACGCCAAGCCTTTCATCACCAATGCCGATGTCGATCTGACCGCGATTCTGCCGCCGCCACCGGCCAACGATTCCGCCGCAACCAAGGCGGAGCTCGCCGAGGTCTTGACGCTGCAGCTCACGCGTACTCCCGAAATGGAAGCGCGGGCCAAGGCTGACGCCGAAGAAAATGTCTGGCGTTTTACCGACGTCATGGGGCCGAAGTTCACCAAGGAAGCGTTGCCGAAGCTCGATGCTTTCTTTGAACGGGTCGTGGCGACCGAAGGTGCCGTCGTCGATCCAGCCAAGGATGTCTGGAAACGCCCCCGTCCGCACATGCTGAGCGATCTGGTCAAGCCTATCGTCAAGCCGTCGACCTCGGGTTCCTGGCCATCAGGCCACACGACCCTTGGTACCATGATGGGGATCGTCCTTTCGGACATGGTTCCTGAGAAGCGTACCGAGATCATGGCACGGGCTTGGGAGTATGGTCACAATCGGGTCGTCGCCGGGATTCACTATCCTTCCGATATCGAGATGGGGCGGATCTCTGGCGCGGTGATTGCCTCCAACCTGCAGCACAATGCGGAATTCGAGACCGAATATGCTGCAGCCAAGGCCGAATTGCGGTCCGACCTGGGCATGTGAGACGGGCTGACATCGCTGCGGGAACGAGATGGAGGAGGGGGGCCTGTGCTGTCCCCTTCGGCTTTTCTGGATAAGTCGCCTGCCTGATAGACACCTCCACATGCGCATGTTTACGTTGCGGCCGGGGGGCGTCGTTAGGGAGGAAAGCCGTGGCTGGTCCATCTCACTCGACTGCCGCTGATTCCGGCATGCGCGAGCGCGTCGTTCGAAAAGTTGCCTGGCGGTTGATGCCGTTTCTCGGCCTGCTTTATTTCATCAATTATCTTGATCGCACCAATATCGGCTTTGCCGCACCGCACGGCATGAACGATGCGCTGGGCTTCGACAAGGCTGCCTTCGGGCTTGCCTCAGGCATCTTCTTCATCGGCTATCTGCTGCTTGAAGTGCCCAGCAATCTTATCCTGCACAAGGTGGGGGCGCGGCGCTGGATCGCGCGAATCATGGTGAGCTGGGGCATCGTCGCCTCGCTGATGGCCTTCGTGCCAAATGCGCTGTCCATGTATGGCCTGCGTTTCCTGCTCGGCATCGCCGAAGCCGGCTTCTTTCCCGGCATCATTCTTTATCTGACGTTCTGGTTTCCCAAGCGGGAGCGCGCGCGAGCGGTCGCACTGTTCATGATTGCGATACCGGTGTCGTCGGTGATCGGCTCACCGTTGTCCGCATGGCTGATCTCGGTCGGTCACGGACTGGTGTTCGGGCTCGATGGCTGGCGCTTCATGTTCCTGGTCGAAGGTCTGCCGGCCATCCTGATCGGCGTACTTTGCTGGTTCTATCTCACCGACAAGCCGCAGGACGCCGCCTGGCTGACGGCGGAAGAACGCAACTGGCTGCAGAACGAGATGGACACGGAGCATGCGCAGACGAGCCAGCGCTACCACTATCCGCTCAGAAAGGCGCTGACGCAGCCTCGTATCCTGGCGCTGGCCTTCGTCTATTTCGGCGTCGTCTACGGGCTCTATGCGGTCGGCTTCTTCCTGCCGACGATCATCGCCGGCTTCAAGCAGGCGTTCAACACCGAGTATTCGATCATCGAACAGGGCTTCATCGTCGCGATCCCTTATGCGTTTGGCGCGATCGCCATGTATCTGTGGGCACGCCACGGCGACAGCACCGGCGAGCGGGTGTGGCACGTGGCCATTCCGGCCATCGTTGGCGGCATAGCCATTCCGGTCGCGCTCTACATGCAGTCGCCTTTCACCACGATGATCGCGGTGACGATCTGCGCCATAGGCATCTGTTCGGCACTGCCGACCTTCTGGGCGCTTCCAACACGGTTCCTGACGGGAGCCGCAGCAGCCGGTGGCATCGCCCTCATCAATTCACTCGGCAACCTCGCCGGGTTCGTCGGTCCTTATGTGACCGGCTGGCTCACCGACCTGACGGGCAATCCGAAAGCGGGACTATGGGTGGTTGGTACCTTCATGATCGCCGCCGGCATCGTTGCCATCCTGCTCAAGGCGGCGCCGGAACCGGACGATGAGCGGGTGGCCGAGACCGATACGTTGCCGGCGTAGACGCCTGCAGTCGTGCGCCGGAAGTCGCATCTATGTCGGTTTCCGGCTTTTCTTTGCCTGCCGCAGCCGCTAGAGCGTTTCCGTTTTTCACGGAAACGCGGAAGCGCTCTACCTCTTTGTTTTTGCGCAATTCCAGACGGAAAACCGTTTCACACTTTTCCTGGAATTGCTCTAGAGCGTTTCCGTTTTCACGGAAGGCTGAAACGCTCCAATTTTTTACGCAGTTCCCGACGCAAAACCGCTACACACTTTTGCTGGAATTGCTCTATCGATTGGCGGAACAGGGAATGGATTCTTGATGTCATCGATCGAAGAGACGCTGCTTTCCGCCATCCGCACCATCCCGGACTACCCGAAACCAGGCGTCCTGTTTCGCGACATCACCACGCTGCTTGGCAATGCGCGCGCCTTTCGGCGGGCCATCGATGAGCTGGTTCATCCCTATGCCGGCCAGAAGGTAGAGAAGATCGCCGGCATCGAGGCACGCGGCTTCATCCTGGGCGGTGCCATCGCGCACCAGCTCTCGGCCGGCTTCGTGCCGATCCGCAAGAAGGGCAAGCTACCGCACGAGACCGTGCGCGTCGCGTACAGCCTGGAATATGGGCTCGACGAGATGGAGATGCACAAGGACGGTGTTGCGCCAGGCGAGAAGGTGATCCTGGTCGACGATCTGATTGCCACGGGGGGCACGGCGGAAGCGGCGGTGAAGCTGCTGCGCCAGATCGGGGCCGACATTGTAGCGGCCTGCTTTGTTATCGATCTGCCGGATCTCGGCGGGCGCAAGAAGCTCGAAGCACTCGACGTGCCGGTGCGCACGCTGATCGCCTTCGACGGGCATTGAGAGGCCCACTTTCCCGCAGGCGCTGTCTTGCCCGGCAAAGGCGGATTTCACATCCCCTTGATTGCTCGAAACAGCGTGAAGGCAGCGACGGCGATCAGCAGCAGACCGGCGCCGCGGCCGATCCAAACGGTTGCCGCGTGATTTTCAGTCAGTGCATCGCGGCCGCGCAAGGCAGCGAGCGCCAGCCCGCCATAGACGGCCATCTGCACGGTGATGGTCATGGTGCCCATGATCAGCGCCTGCAGCCAGATCGGGCCGTAGATCGGTTTCATGAATTGCGGGTAGACAGCCAGCACGAACAACCAGGCCTTGGGGTTGAGCACGCAGGTAAGCACGCCCTGAGCAAGGATGGTACCGAGCGGACGGACCGCTGCTGCCTCGACCCTGTCGACAGAAATCGCGCTGCGGGACAGCGTGAAGCCGATCCACATCATGTAGAGCGAGCCGGCCACCATCATCGCTGGCGCCACCACCGGCAGCAACGTGGACAGGCCGGTCACGAAGATCGTGCCGAAGATGGTGTGGCAGATGCCGCCAATCATGATGCCGGCGGTTGCTGCAACACCTGCCTGCCGTCCCCCGGTGAGCGCATTGGCCAACACAAACAGCATGTCCATGCCGGGCACGACGATGATGCCGACCAACAGAACGAAGTAGAGCCACAAGGCGCTGGCATCCATCGGCCGTATCTCCCAAACCGGATCCGCCGCTACGGCGAACCTCGCTCCCTATCGAGGGCCGACCCAATAGCGCAGCGATCCTGACACCCTGCTGTCAGGATCGATGGCAATGCTCGGGTTTTGTAAGGCTTATTCCGCCTTCACCAGTACGGAGCTTTCGAACTCGATCACCTTGTCGCCGGTGGAATCGAAGGCCTCGCACAAGATGGTCAGCAACCGCCAGCCTGGTCGCGAGGCCAATGCGCGGTGAGCAAGGCCGGTGCGTGTGAAGGTGACCGTTTCGCCCGCGAATACCGGTTTCAGCCATTTGAGATTGCGGAAACCGGGCGAGGGGCCGTATTCCGGTTCCGGACCGGGGCCATCCCAGGCGATATCGGGCCGCTTCGGCGTCTTCAGATTGTATTTCATCCAGGTCGAGGCCGTGTGCCATCCTGAAGCGCACAAACCGCCGAGCAGGCTTTTCCTGGCGGCCTCTTCATCGACATGGAAGACCTGCGGGTCGAACTTGCGGGCGAAGGCTTTGATCGCCTCCGGTTCGAACGTGTGAGAGCCAAGCGTTACGGTGACTCCGATGCCGAAATACTCGTCGAGCGTCATGCTTCGCCTCCCGCGCGGGTCAGGAACATGCCGGTGTTTTCCAGTTCGAAAACCGCCTCGTTGCGCTGGTTGAACAGCTCCGCGCGCATGCTGACGAAACCGAGCCTTGGTTTCGACTTGGACAGGCGCTTGGCAAGCACCGTGGTGCGGCCGGTCAGCGTATCGCCGGCAAGCACCGGCTTCTTCCATTGACCTGGTCGACGCCTGGCGCTCCCTGCGAAGTTGATTCCAGCAGGAAGGCGTCGCACAGCATGCGCATGAACATGCAGCAGGTGTGCCAGCCGGAAGCGGAGAGGCCGCCAAGCAGGCTGGCCTTGCCAGCTTCCTCGTCGAGATGCATGGGCTGGAAGTCGAATTCGGACGCGAATTCGATGATCTCCGCTGCCGTCACCTTCTTGGTGCCGAGATCAAGGATGGCGCCTTCCTCGAAATCCTCATAGGCCCATTTCTTGGCGGTCATCATGCAACCTCGTTCAAACTTGTACGATTATTTTGACCGTGGCGGTGCTTTCCCGCAAGACCAGCACCCGTCCTGGTTCAGCGCTTTACCCATTTAAAGCCAACCGCGCCGGCGGAAGTAGAGATAGGGCAAGATCGCCGAGACGATCATGAGGCCGATTGCGAACGGATAGCCGACCGCCCATTTCAACTCCGGCATGAGTTCGAAATTCATGCCATAGATGGAGGCCACCAGCGTCGGCGGCAGGAAAATGACGGCTGCGACCGAGAAGATCTTGATGATGGCGTTCTGCTCGATCGAGATCATGCCGAGCGTGGCATCAAGCAGGAAGCTGATCTTCTGCGACAGAAACGTAGCATGGTCGGCGAGCGACAGAACATCGCGCGCCAGCGTCTTGATGCGGGCACGGGTGTCCTTGCCCATCTTGGTCTGCGTGGCGGCATGGGTGAGGAAACCCGCCACCCGCTGCAGCGAGGTCAGGCTGTCGCGCACGCTGGACGCAAGATCCTCCTTGCGACCGATGCTCTTCAGCAGCTCCTGGAAGTCGCGGTCGCGGCGCGAGGCTTTGGTCGCCGTCGCTTCGAAGATGTCGCGCGAGATCGTCTCGATGTCGCGGCCGGCCTTCTCCAGGATGTCAGCGAGGCGGTCGACGATCGCCTCGAGCAAGCCGATCAGGATGGTGTCCGCGCTGGTGCAGCCGGTGGCCACCTTTTCGGCACGCAGCGGAAAGGTCTTGAAAGCGCGCGGCTCATGATACCGCACCGTGATCAGACGCTTCGCCGCCAGAACGAAGGTTACCGGCGACATTTCCGGCTTCTCGCCTTCAGTCTGGGAGGGCAGGTTGGCGGTCATGAAATATCCGCCGTCCTCGACATAGAGGCGGCTGGAAATCTCGATCTCCTCCATCTCCTCGCGCGTCGGCACGGCGATGGCGAACACCGCCTCGATGACAGCTTCTTCTTCCTTGGTGGGATTGAGCAGATCGACCCAGACGATCGCGTCGCGGTTCTGCTCGAGGTCGTCGGCGAGGCGCAGGCGGTCATTGTCCACGACGAAGGCTTTGATCATCGCGTGGTCTCCATGCTGGAAACGATATGAGGCCCCAAGGGCACAGGCTCATGGCGGCGCCGAGGGGAGAAATCCAGCCGGCGCAAAGGCGCGATAGACCCGGGGCCGGGCGGCGTCAAGTTGCAAATGGAGAGAGGTCTGGGCGATGCCGCGAATGTGTTGCCGTCACCCATGCAATCGGTTCAGAAAAACTCGTCGAGCAGCTGGTAGTACGAAAGTTTCGCCGGATCGGCGTCTGGTTTCCCATACAAGGCGAGAAAAGGCGCGATCCATTCCTCGCCGAAATCGTCGCGGATGCTTCGGCAGGCCAGCGCAAGATCCTGACAGCGGTCGGCAATGCCGAGCCGGCCACAATCTATGAAACCGGAGAAGCGGCCGCTATCGACCATGAAATTCGGCAGGCAGGCATCGCCGTGGGTGACGACAAATTCCTCGCTTGCAGGGCGTAAAGCGATGAGGTCCGCGAATACATCCGGTGCGGAGCGGCCCAGACGTTCGCCGTCGAAATCCTCTTCGTCGATCAGCCCGGCCTCCACACGCGCCCTGGCGTCGGCAATGCGTCGATCTAGGCTGTGGTCGAACGGGCAGAAGCGAACATCGAGCGCATGCAGGGTCCGCAGGGCATTGGCCATTACAGTGATGGTCTTTTCGGCGGGCAGGGGGCCGGCCGATTCCAGATCTTTGCCTGGCATGGCGCTCATCAAAAGCCAGTTGCGGTCGGCATGCGCCTCAAATGCCAGAACCTTGGGGCAAGATATCCCCTGAGCCGCAAGCCAGCGCAGGCGCTCTGCTTCGGCCGGTACTTCGGCGAATTGACCGATCTCGTCGCACTTGAGGAACAGGTCTGGCTTACCTGCCGCCTGCAGCTTGAAGACACCGGCATCAGAGAGGCCGATGGTCTGTTGGCGCGCGCGGTAGTCACGGATGAGCTCCGGAAATGGCAATGACAAGGGGAGGGCGTTCATGTTCACGCTCTTGACCGGAGATGTTTCACGAGCCTGTCGAAGACGCGGCGAGTGCCAGCGTTGTCGCGATGTTTTTCTCGTGGACGGCTTCGTAGGGCTCGAAATAGTGAACCCAGCCCGCTTCCAGTTCCGGCGCGATGAATTCGCGCAGGCTCAACGAACGCAGGCGGGGGGCCTCGACGCAGCGCAAAAGGCCTTTGACGTAGGCAGCCGTGGCATCGATCAACGTATCGGGATAGCCGCCGGCGGCAATCACTTCGGGAGCGCCGTGATTGGGCAGTATCGCTGCGGGATGCAGCAAACGAAGTCGCTCCAGATCGACAAGATGCTGCGCGAAATGCTGCGGTTCGCCGACATAGGTGACGGTGTCTTCAAGCGTGTCGCCGGCAAGAAGCAACCGCGTCTGCGGCAGCCACAGCACCGTCGCGTCATCGCTGTGTATGTTGAGTTCGATCAGCCTGACTTCGTGTCTGCCGATCGTAAGCGTCATCTCGCCGTCGAATAAGGTGGTCGGCAGCACCAGCGGTGAAATCGCGGGCGGGCCTTCGAGCGTCCCGGCCTCGATGTCACCCTTCTGTCGCTCGAGATGAGCTGCGGTGCGCCGATTGGCGATGACGGCGCAGTCATCAAAAACGCCGGTGCCGGCAACATGATCGAGATGCCAGTGGCTGAGCACGACGGTGAATCTTTTCACCCCCTTGGCTTCAAGGGTGGAGCGGATCAACGCCGCATGGTCGAGCGAGACATGCGTGTCGTAGACCAGCGCTTCGTCATCGCTGACCAGTGCATAGCTGGCGACGCCGAGCGAAAGCGCCCCGTCGTCCACCCAGTTCGGGTGGTCGGCAAATCGCTGGCCCTCGACGCGCCCATCGTAGAAAGCATACACGTCGGGGGCCGGCTGCAGGATGCGCATATGTCGGGTTACCGCCGAAATCATCGCTCACCTACTGCGTTGCCCCGTCGGGTTCATGTCACCCGGACGATCAGGTGTTGAATTTGAACAGCATGACGTCGCCGTCCTGCACGACATATTCCTTGCCTTCGTCGCGTGCCTTGCCGGCTTCCTTCGCCGCCACTTCGCCGCCCAGCGATACGAAATCATCATAGGCGATGGTCTGCGCGCGGATGAAACCACGCTCAAAATCGGTGTGGATGACGCCGGCAGCGCCTGGTGCCTTGGTGCCGCGCTCGATTGTCCAGGCACGCGTCTCCTTGGGACCGGCGGTGAAATAGGTGATCAGGTGCAAAAGCTCGTAGCCGGCGCGGATCAGCCGGTCGAGACCTGGCTCGTGCAGCCCCATCGCTTCCAGGAACTCCTTCTGCTCGCCGTCGGGGAGCTGGGCGACCTCGGCCTCGATGGCGGCCGAGATGATGACGGTGGAGGCGCCCTGGGACGCCGCCATCGCTTCGACCGCCCTGGTGTGCTCGTTTCCGGTCGCAGCCTCTGCCTCGGCAACGTTGCAGACATAGAGAACCGGATGGGCGGTGAGCAGGTTGAGATCCTGCAGGATCTTCAGGTCCTCGGCAGCGATGCCCTTCAGCAGGACGCGGCAGGGCTTGCCATCCTGCAGCAGCGCCAGCGCCTGTTCCATCACCGGCAGGACGGTCATCGATTCCTTGTCCTTGGCCTGGGCGCGCTTGCGCACATTGACGATGCGGCGCTCCAGGCTCTCCAGATCGGACAGCATCAGTTCGGTCTCGACCGTGTCGGCATCCGCCACCGGGTTGATGCGGCCTTCGACGTGCGTAATGTCGTCATCCTCGAAGCAGCGCAGCACATGCACGATGGCGTCGACCTCGCGGATGTTGGCGAGGAACTGGTTGCCGAGGCCCTCGCCCTTCGAGGCACCGCGCACCAGGCCGGCGATGTCGACGAAGGAAATGCGGGTCGGGATGATCTCTTTCGACTTGGCAATCTCCGCGATCTTCTTCAGGCGCGGATCCGGCACCGCCACTTCGCCGGTGTTCGGCTCGATCGTGCAGAAAGGATAGTTGGCCGCCTGGGCCGCCGCGGTGCGTGTCAGCGCGTTGAACAGCGTGGACTTGCCGACGTTGGGCAGCCCAACGATGCCGCATTTGAAACCCATGATGATGTGGTCCTATCGGGAGTGCGAATTTTGTTCAGGGCTATGGGCGAAACGGCCTTGGATCGTCAAGTCTTTCGGCGTCGCAAGCGGCATTGCTGCTGCCGTCAGTCGGGATTCTTTTCGTAGGCCTTGGTTCCCTCGGGCAGGGCGACCCACGAATGGCGCCGGCAGTCGTAGACGGAGTCCTCCGGCGGCGGGAAATCCGGATCGGCGAAACAGCCGATCGCCACGGCCACGTACATGGCTTCGGCGCCCTTCTCTGTGTGGAACAGGCTGGTGCCGCAGACCGGGCAGAACCTGAACAGATAGTGCGAACCCCCGTCGCCGACGCGTAGATATTCCGTAGCGGTGCCAGTTGTCCTGTAGGGCGGGGCAAAGGCGGCAAGCGCGGCGAAGACGCTGCCGGTACGGCGCTGGCAAGCGAAGCAGTGGCAGATACCGGCGCCGAGCGGCGGATTGTTGACCTTGATGCTCAGCTGCCCGCAGGAACAAGTTGCGGTTCGGGTTTGCATGGCAGGCGCCTCGCGGTTGCCTAGGACAGTGCATGCCCTTCATCGCATGAAGCGCCGCCGATGTCTTGGCGGATGCTCAATCCTTGTTGCCGAGCAGCTTCTTCAGCATCGCCGCCATCGGTCCGTTTTCAGGGACCTTGACGGCGGGCTGCTGCGGCCTCGCCTGGCGGATGTGGCTTTGCGCCTTGGGTGGGGTCGCCTGTTTGGGCGCCTTGGCCGGAGGCGTGTCGTCCGGGCCGGTCGGCTGCAACTTGTCGCGCAGAGCCAGCGTCACCCGGTTCATGAAGGAGTTGTCGTCGCCTCTGGCGATCAGGTCGGCGCTATCGGCCATGCTGTCCAGCAACACGTCCAGCCACTCCTGGTCGGCCTTAGAGAAGTCGCCCAGCACGTGACCGTGCACCATTTCCTTGGCGCCTGGATGACCGACGCCGATGCGCACGCGCCGGTAGTTGTTGCCGATATGCTGGTCGAGCGAGCGGATGCCGTTATGGCCGGCGGAGCCGCCGCCGATCTTGACCCGTATCTTGCCGGCCGGCAGCTCGATCTCGTCGTAGAACACGGTCACTGCCGTAGCGTCGAGCTTATAGAAGCGCAGCGCCTCGCCGACAGCCTGGCCGGAAAGGTTCATGAAGGTCAGCGGCTTGATGAGCAGTATCTTTTCGCCACCGATCCTGCCTTCGGCGATCTCGGCCTGGAATTTCTTCGACCAGGGCGAAAAGGAATGGCGGCGGGCGATAGCGTCCGCCGCCATGAAACCGACATTGTGCCGGTTGTTGGCATATTTCGCGCCGGGATTGCCGAGACCAGCAAACAGAAGCATGGTGACGGCCCTCCCGGGCTGCGAAAATTACTTCTCTTCGCCGGCTTCCGCAGCGGCCGGGGCAGCTTCCGCTTCCTCGGTCTCCGGCTTCATCGCGGCCGAGCCGGCGATGGTGGCGATGGTGAAGTCGCGGTCGGAAATGACCGGCTTAACGCCAGCCGGCAGCTTGACCGCCGAAATGTGGATCGAGTCGCCGATGTTGGCGCCAGCCAGATCGACCTCGATGAATTCCGGGATCGCGTTGGCCGGGCAGTGGAATTCCACCTCGTGGCGAACGATGTTGAGCACGCCGCCGCGCTTGATGCCGGGCGACTTCTCTTCATTGATGAAGTGAACCGGAACCTCGACGTTGACTTCGGTGTTCTTGCCGACCCGCAGGAAGTCGACATGCATCGGGAAGTCCTTGACCGGATCAAGCTGATAGTCCTTCGGCAGGACCTGGATCTTCTTGCCGTCGACGTCGATCGTGGCGACCGTGGTCAGGAAACCACCGCCATGGATCTTGTAGAAGACGTCCTTGTAGGACAGGGCGATAGCCAGAGGGGGCTGCTTGTCGCCATAGATAACTGCAGGCACTTTGCCTTCGCGGCGAACTGCACGGGCGGACCCCTTACCGACCTGTTCGCGCGACTCGGCCTTGAGCTCGTAAGTATCGTGGCTCATGGTATTTCCTTTCGCGTTGCTGGAGCATTCCCGGTCTCCGGCAAGCCGGGTTCCGAAAATGTCGAAAGCCGCGAAATCCGCGGCCCTCGTCCGCGTTGCCTCCAAGGGTGTCTACGCGGGTGGCGGCTCTATAGCGGAAGGCGGCCAAACGCGCAAGCTTGGCCGCCTTCGCTGGTTTGCTCCCGGCTTATGCCGCCTTGGCGGCCTTCTTCGCTTCCTTCATGTTGGGCAGGAAGATGGTGAGCAGCCCGAGCAGGGGCAGGTACGAACAGATCTGGTAGACGAAGTCGATGCCCTTGGCATCCGCCACCACGCCGAGGATGGCGGCGGCGATGCCGCCCATGCCGAAGGCGAAGCCGAAGAAGATGCCGGCGATCATGCCGACGCGGCCCGGCACCAGTTCCTGTGCGAACACGACAATGTTGGAGAAGGCCGACGACAGGATCAGGCCGATCAGGATGGTGAGGATCACCGTCCATTCCAGGTTGGCGTAGGGCAGGATCAGGGTGAATGGCAGCACGCCGACAATCGAGAACCAGATCATCGCCTTCTGGCCGTAACGGTCACCGAACGGTCCGCCGAGCAGGATGCCGAGCGCGGACGAGCCGAGGAAGGCGAACAGCAGCACCTGTGACATCTGCACGGAAACGCCGAACTTCTCGATGGTGTAGAAGGTGTAGTAGCTGGACAGGCTGGCAATGTAGGCGTTCTTGGAGAGCACCAGCACCGTCAGGATCACCAGCGACCGGGTAACCCGGCCACGCGAGAAGGGCGAGACATGCACCGCCGCCGGCCGGTTGCCGGTCGCCTTGCGGTAGCGGATGTACCAGTTGCCGACCTGCCAGAGCACGATGATGCCGATCAGCGAGCCGATGGCAAACAGGAGATGCTGGTCTGGCCGAACGGCACGACGATGAAGGCCGCGGCAAGCGGGCCCATTGCCTGGCCGAAATTGCCGCCCACCTGGAACAGCGACTGGGCAAGTCCATGCTTGCCGCCGGACGCCAGCCTGGCGATGCGCGAGGATTCAGGATGGAAGATCGACGAGCCGATGCCGATCAGCGAAGCGCCGAGCAAAAGCAGCCAATAATGGCCGGCATAGGCGAGGACGATCAGGCCGAGCAGCGAGGAGGCCATGCCCCAGGGCAGGGAGAACGGCATCGGTCGCTTGTCGGTGATGATGCCGACCACCGGCTGCAATAGCGAGGCGGTGACCTGGAAGGTAAAGGTCAGAAGGCCGATCTGCCAGAAATCGAGGCTGTAGTTGTCCTTGAGGAGCGGGTAGATGGCCGAAAGCAGCGACTGCATAATGTCGTTGATGAAGTGGCCGAAGCTTACCGCCAGGATGACGGTGAAAGCTGTGGTGGTCGCCGCGGTCGTCGCGCGACCGGCTGTCGCTGCGGTATCGGTCAAGATCATGCTCCTTGCTACGGCGCGCTGATATTCGAGCGAGGCCGGCCTGCGAATGGCTGCTTTCCGCGCTTCCGGTGCTCGCGTGCTCAAACGCGTGCTGCCGCGTCGCGGCCGTGAAAGCCAACCATCTCCGGCGCGTCCTGGCTTGAATCGAGCCGCACCCTTGTCGCTGACGGCAATTTGCCGCCGCGGAGGCGCTTATAATCCTGTTGCTGCGCTGCTTCTTTCGTGGTTTGGTCCATTTATTACGCAAGTGGGCCAAACCATGCCGACGAGTGTCTCCTATCTGGAAATGCCGGTCACCGATCTGCATCGCCGCCACCGCGAGCGGCTGGAATGGCTGGACCACGCCAGGGACCTTGTGATTGCGCTGCCGTCGGAATATCCGGACGGCTACACCGTCCCTGACCATCGTCACAACCGCAGCCAGCTTCTGCATGCCCTGACCGGGGTGGTTCTGGTGAAGACGCATTTCGGCCGCTGGATGGTTCCGCCCGACCATGCCATGTGGATCCCGGCCGGGATCAAGCATGCGGTGGAGATGCAAGGCAACGTCTCGATGCGCTCGGTCTATGTCGCGCCCGACTCGGTTGCCGGCCTGCCGACGAACCTGCGCGTCGTCGGCGTCAGCGACCTGATGCGCAGCCTGATCATCGAGGCGGTTACGCTGCCGACCGACGAGCCGCCAAGCGAGCGCGCCGCTCTTCTGATGGCACTGCTTCTGCATGAGATACCAGCCATGGAGGAGCGGCCGCTCGGTCTGCCGTTCCCGCATGATCCACGCATCGCGGCATTGTGTCGGCGCTTTGTCGCCGAGCCGTCGCCGCACGCCATCATCGACGACTGGGCCGAGACCGTCGGCATGAGCCGACGCACCTTCACCCGCGTGTTCCACCGCGAGACGGGATTGTCGCTGTCGACCTGGCGCCAGCAGGCGCTGCTGCTCGCTGCCTTGCCGCGCCTCACCGACGGCGAGCCGGTGACGCGCGTTGCGCTCGATCTCGGTTATGACAGCGTGCCGGCCTTCACCACCATGTTCAAGCGCATGCTGGGCATCTCGCCGCGCGGGTATCTGAGAGGTGCGCGCGAGGCTGGGTAAGGCGAGCAGTCATCATCAGACGTCCCGCTTGCGGTGCGCCATAGGCTGCAATGTTCTGGGTCCTATCCATCGGCGAAAGGGGAGGATACGAAGATCAGGCAACCATCTTCGTATTTTCGCTCAAAATGTCCGCTTCCCTCCTCGCCGGCACTTCGAACCAGGCTCTGTTCGCCATCGTCGCGATCGCGTTGATCGCGGGACTGGCGCGTGGCTTTTCCGGCTTCGGTGCGGCGCTCATCTTCGTGCCGCTGGCGAGTTCCGTAGTTGGTCCCAAGATTGCGGCGCCGCTGTTGCTGGTGGTGGACGGCGTGATGGCCGCCGGTTTTGTGCCAGGAGCATGGCGGCTGGCCGACAAGACCAATGTCCTGGTCATGGCGCTTGGAGCGGTGGTCGGCGTACCGCTCGGCACCTATGCGCTGGCAAACCTCGACCCGCTGACGATCCGCTGGTCGATCATCGTCGTCGTCGTTGCGCTTCTGCTGCTTCTGATGTCGGGCTGGCGCTATCACGGTCGCCCCAAGGCCTATCTCACCATCGCGGTTGGGGCGATATCAGGCATTTTCTCCGGCGCGGCGCAGGTTGGCGGGCCGCCAGTGGTGGCCTATTGGCTGGGCGGCGGCTTTGCCAGCAACACGGTCCGGGCCAATATCATCTTCTATTTCGCCGTTTCCTCAGCGATCACCGCCGTCAGCTATCTCTGGGGTGGCCTGATCACCGCACCGATCGTTGCATTGGCTATCGTCGCGGCACCTGCCTATGGACTTGGGCTGTGGCTCGGCGCGCATATGTTCGGCATTGCCAGCGAGCAGACCTTCCGCAGGCTGTGTTTCGGCCTGATCGCGCTTTCGGCGCTGATCAGTTTGCCGTTGCTGGACGGGCTGTTGCGATAAGCAGAGCGTCTGAAAGCTAGTCGAACAAGCTCGAAACCGACTCTTCCGTGGCGGTGCGCGAGATGGCTTCGCCCATCAGGTCGCCGATCGAGATGACGCGGACATTGTGTGCGTCGATGACGGCCTGGGTCGGCTGGATCGAGTCTGTGATGACCAGTTCCTGCAGCTTGGAGCCGGTGATGCGGGCCACCGCGCCGCCCGAAAGCACGCCGTGGGTGATATATGCCGTGACGCTGGTGGCGCCGTTGGCGAGCAGGGCATCGGCCGCATTGCACAGCGTGCCGCCGGAATCGACGATATCGTCGATCAGCAGGCAGTCCTTGCCGCGCACGTCGCCGATGACGTTCATCACTTCCGATTCACCCGGCCGTTCGCGGCGCTTGTCGACGATGGCGAGCTGGGCATCGATGCGCTTGGCAAGTGCACGGGCGCGTACGACGCCGCCGACGTCCGGCGAAACGACCATGACATTGCCGAGCTGCTTGTATTTTGCCTTCACGTCGCGCGCCATCACCGGCACCGCGAAGAGGTTGTCGGTCGGGATGTCGAAGAAACCCTGGATCTGGCCGGCATGCAGGTCGAGCGTGAGCACTCGATCAGCCCCGGCGCGGGCGATCATGTTGGCGACCAGCTTGGCTGAGATCGGCGTGCGGCCGGAGGCACGACGATCCTGCCGGGCATAGCCGAAATAGGGGATGACCGCCGTGATGCGCCTTGCCGACGAGCGCATGAAGGCGTCGATCATGATGAGCAGTTCCATCAGATGATCGTTGGTCGGATAGGAAGTCGACTGCAGGATGAAGACATCCTCGCCGCGCACATTTTCCTGGATCTCGACGAAGATCTCCTGGTCGGCGAAGCGCCGGACACTAGCCTTGCCCAACGGGATGTTGAGATAGCGGGCGACCGCTTCGGCCAGCACCCTGTTGGAATTGCCCGCGAAGAGTTTCATGCACCGTACCTGGTGGTGGAGTTTAAGGGGGCTTTTAACCAGCCGTGCTGGTATTGCAAGCACCGTATTGACGAATCCGCAGCTGAATCCCAACAAAGGTTTAACCCAGGGGAAGGGTTGTCAGCGCTCTAGCCGGCTAGATTCCCGGAGCAATAGCAGCAAATGTGCGTAGTGGTTTGCGCCTGGACTTGCCTCAACAAAAAATCAGAGCGTTTCCAAGAAAAACGGAAACGCTCCAGGATCAGCCGGCGGGGCGGCCAGCCAGCCAGTTGGTCAATTGGGCGATGGTCTGGTCGGCAATCGCCTGCATGGTGGCTGGCGGCACGGCCGCCCAGCCTTCTGCGCCGCCGACGGTCGGTGCTTTCTGTTGGCCGTTGATGCGATGCAGACGGGTGCCCGCTGGGTCATAGACGTCCCAGACGTAGATGACGGTGGTGTCCTTGCCCTCGGAAATGGTTGAAAAATAGCCCTTCAGCACGTGGGTGGCACCCTGGCCGGTGCTGCCGGCGAGCGTGATGCCGCTTTCCTTGGCGCGTGCGGCGAGGCGCTGGGTGAGGGGCGTGGCCGCTTCCACCGAGGCTCCGACGATCGGGGCAATCTGCAGCCGGGCCTTGCCGAGGATGGCGGCGGCCTGTGCCGGCGTTGGTGCAGGCGTGGTCACTCCGGCAGCGGCGGGCACTGCCGCCCCGGCGATCGGGTTCGCGGGCGTGCCAGCTTGCGCGGAGGCCGCTGCGGTGGGTGAGCCCGGTGCAGGTTGCGTCGTCGCTTGCGCGGTGGGGGCAGGCTGCAGGGCGTCACTGGCCCTGTTGCAGGCCGACAGCGCCACGGCAACAAGCAATGGCGCGATGGTCAGGCATGATCGCCTCATCGACTGACGAACTCCTCGGCGACGAACAAATGCCCTTCCCGGCATCGATTCAGCGCACGATCAAGTCGAGATCATGGCGCGAGAGCGGCTTCGGCTGCGATTCGGTGGTGAGATAGGTGCGTCCGAGCGTCATCGCGGTCTCCGTTTCGGAATCCATGATGATCATGTGCGCAAACAACGTCATGTTGGGAGCGATCGGCTCGGGATTGCCCTGGTAGAACATCGGCATGTCCATCCAGGACGGGGTAAAGCGGGCGCCAACCGAATAACCGCAGGCATTGAGCCTGTGACGGGTCAGCCCGTGCGTTTCCAGGGTGCGGGCATGGGCGTCGAAGACATCGCCGAAGCTGCTGCCGGGCGTCATCGCCTTTTCGACCGCCAGCAGTGCGGCGCGGGAGGCATCGAACAGTTCCTGGTGGCGCTTGGAGACCTTGCCGGTAAGGACCGTGCGCATCATCGGCGCATGATAGTGATGGAAGACGCCGGCCCATTCCAGTGTGAGCTGGTCGTTCTTGGTGAGCTTGCGGCGGCCCGCCTTGTAGCGGCACAGAAGTGCGTCGGCGCCTGAGCCGATGATGAATTCGTTGGCGGGATAGTCGCCGCCACCAGCAAAGACAGCGCCTTGCATGGCAGCCAGGACCTGGGCCTCGTCGCCGCCTTGCTTGATCAGCGGCAAGGCCGCGTCCAGGGCGTCGTCGCTCAATGCGGCAGCCTTTTCGGCCTTGGCGATCTCGGCCGGACTCTTGAACAGGCGCAGACGGCCGACGATGCCGGAAGCATCCGCGATCTGGCCGAAGGTCTGCAATTGCTCATCCAGCCGACGACCGTTGTAGGCGGTGAGGCCGTGGGTATCGTATTCGACGCCGATGCGTGCGCCGAGCAGGTCGAGATCGTTCAAAAGATTGCGCAGGTCGATTGCCGGATTGGCGTCGGCCCGATCCATCCAGACCACGATGTTGTCGATGGTCGAGGTATGACGGGCCTGCCGCAGGTCGGCTGAGCGGGTCAGCAGCACCATCGAGCCGTCGGCCTTTACCACCAGGCACTGGAAGAAGCAGAAGCCGAACGTGTCGTATCCGGTCAGCCAGTACATGCTTTCCTGTGCGAACAGCAGGATGGCGTCGAGCTTCTTCTCGGCCATCTCAATCATCAGCCGGTCGCGGCGGGCGTCGAATTCGGAGCGTTCGAAATGCAGTGCCATCAGCCATTGTCCTCCAGCACGATCGCCGACAACTGGCGCCCGTAATCCGCCTCGTTGCGGTGGACGGTGCGGCGATAGGAAAAGAAAAGGTCTTCTTCCGCATAAGTGCAGCGGTCGAGTGCATCGGCGATAACGCCAGCCTGTCTCAACCGGTCTGTCGTATAGCGGTTGAGGTCGAACATCGCGTGGCCGGCCTTGCCCGACGGCACGAAATAACGCTCGTTGCCGGCATCTGCCTCGACGAAGCGGGCAACGAACTCCGGCCCAACCTCATAATTGCGCGGGCTGATCGAAGGGCCGAGCACGGCGACGATGTTTTCGCGCCTGGCGCCCAGGCCCTCCATGGCAGCGATGGTATTTTCGAGAACACCAGTGAAGGCGCCTTTCCAGCCGGCATGGGCGGCGCCGACGACGCGGGCGCTGGAATCGGCGAACAGCACCGGTCCGCAATCCGCGGTCGTCGCGGCAATGGCGATGCCGGGCCGGTCGGTAACGATGGCGTCAACCTTGGGCCGCTCTCCGTCGAAGGGCGCGCGCGCAACGACGACGTCGGGCGAGTGGATCTGGTGGGCGCTCAGGAGATGCGTGGCGGATACGCCCATCCAGTCGGCGACACGGCGACGATTCTCGCGCACCAGTTCGGGGTCGTCCTGCGAGCCCGCGCCGATGTTGAGACCGCGATAGATACCGCTGGAGACACCGCCGACGCGGGTGAAATAGCCATGGCGGATGCCTTGCGCCGCCGCCTTTTCGAGCATCGGAGAGCGGATCGGCTCCGGCTTCGTCTCGTTCAACATGTCTGTCTTGTCTTCGTCAGGTCTGGATTCGTCTGGGCGCCGCGCCGACGGTTCGGAGCGCGGACAGTGGGACAGGGCGGGGCCTGAAGTCAATCGGGATTGGAGGCATGCTTGGCTGACAGGTCAGCGCAATGCGGCTGCCCAGTGCGCGAAATGGTCGATCATGAAGGGAACCCGTGCTGCGTCATCCACAGCCTCCGCCAATTCCCACAGACGATGCGCACCGGTCAGCACCTCGACACGCTTTCGCTCGAGTTGGCAACCCGAAAGCGCTTCGTAGCTGGAGATGATGCGTTCGGTCAGGTCGGTGGAAATGAAGTTCGAATAGATGAAGTCCCGGTGCAGCGGTCCGAAGCCGGAATCGGCGAAATCATAGACACCGCTCAGGCGGTTGTTCTCGTGATCGAAAGCCATGTTCCAGCCGTGGCCGTCGAAGAAGCCATAGGTCTCGCCGTAGGGATCCGGCGGTAGATCGGCCCAGGATGCGATGATCCGCTCGGCCTGCGTTTTCAATTCACCCGACAGAAATGGCAGCGCCTTGTCGCGGACTTCGTCGGGTTGCGACCAGGTTTCGACCGGGCCGGCGCCGGCCGCACGCATCATATCCATGTCGAGGCCGTGCAGGTCGACGTAGAAACGCGCCAGACGCTGCGCCAGGTCCGCGCGCGCTTCGTCGGGCAGGCGGGCATAGTGAGGTGTCTCCAGGTAGCTGCCTTTCAACTTCTGATGGCACGAGAAGGTCCGGGGAGCATCGACCAGCCGGATGTCGGGAACCGGCATGGTGACGGCAGGGCGGATCACGTCGAGAAGGCTGATTTCCCTGATCAGCGACTTTTCCGCGATCTCGTTGCGCGGGAATTTGAAGATCAACCGGTCGTCGACATCGACCGCGATTGAATCCCAGCCCTGGGTGAGCAGGCTGAAGCGCGATGCGGTCAGGTCTGGGAAACGCGCAAGGATGATCGCCTTCAATGCGTCGAGTTCGGTTTCCTGCATCGTCTGCATCTTGCCCATGCCCCTTAGCCGTCGCGGTCGCGGAACACCGGCAGCACGATCTGCTCTGGAGCGATGGCCAGTACCTTGAACAGCTCGCCCATCGCCCGTGGTCCGGCAAGGCGCTCGACTTCGCCGGCCAGGCGCTCGCGGGTCGCCTCGTCTGCGTTGGCGCCGAGGTGCCCCGCGCGTTCGAGCAGCCCCATGGCAAGCAGGAACGAGCCCTGTGTCCTGCAATCGGCGCGCAGGCCGGCAGTCCGGGCCGAGGCAGCAAGGGCAGCGAAATCGACATGCGCGGTGAGATCGGCGTCACCGGGGCTGGCAAGCACATCCTCGTATTGGTGGTTGCGCAAAGCCTGCAAGGTGTCGCCGACGCCGGGCTTCAGATGACCATAGTCGAAGAAAAGGCCTGCGCCGCCATGTGCTGCGACGCGGTCGGCGATCGCCTGCATCAAGGCTGAACGTGCCGGGGCGAGTTCAACAATGGCACCGTTGAGCGCACCCTCGGCATCGCGTGGCAACAGCGCGGGATCAAGTGAGGCCGCACCGGCAAAAAAAGCGAGCTCACCGGTGGCGTCCAGCCCAACCATGCGTTCGCGCCAGCCATCGGCGGTTCGCACGAATTGCCGTACCGGAACGGCGTCGAACAACTCGTTGCCGACGATCAAGAGCGGCTGATCGAGCAAGGTCGCAGTCGTTTCATGCCATTCGACACCGGCGGCCATTCCGTTCAGCGTGTTCTTCTGGACTTCGCGCAGGCGTGGGCTGGTCTCGATGAGGGCGATCGAGGCCCCCGTGGCAAAAACCGGATCGAGGCGCTGCAGCGTGCGCAGCATGTCCTTCATCAAGGTGCCGCGGCCCGGTCCGATTTCGGCCAACGTAACGGGCATTGGCGAGCCGATGGCGCGCCAGGCCTCGTAGCACCAGACCGCCACCAGTTCGCCGAACATCTGGCTGACCTCCGGTGCGGTGATGAAGTCACCGCCTCTGCCGAAGGGTTCGCGCGTCGTATAATAACCCGCCTCGGGATCGAACAGGCAAAGCGCCATGTATTCGCTGGCAGGGATAGGCCCGACCGTCGTGATCACCTCGATGATGCGGCGTTTCAGGCCGCTCATGCCGGCTGCGTATGCGTGACCGGCCTGGCTGACGCCATGCACCAGAGGCCGATGAGAACCATCGGCGCTGACAGCACCATGCCCATGGTGAGCCAGCCGCCGAAAAGATAGCCGAGCTGCTGGTCGGGCTCACGGAAGAATTCGACGAATATGCGCGACAGGCCATAGCCGGCGACGAAAGCGCCCGAGACGAAACGCGGCGTCATCAGTTTCAGTCGCGAATGGGTCAGGAAGCGCAGCACCAGAAAGAGCACGAGGCCTTCGAGCAACGCCTCGTAGATCTGGCTGGGATGGCGGGCGAAGGGGCCGCCGTTCGGAAACTCGACCGCCCAGGGCACTGTGGTAAGCCGTCCCCAAAGCTCGGAGTTGATGAAATTGGCAAGCCGGCCGAGGCCCAGGCCGACAGGCACGCCCGCGGCCACCACGTCGAACAGCGACCAGACATGGATGCCGCGCGAGCGGGCGAAGAAATACATCGCCAGTATGGTGCCGGTGATGCCGCCGTGGAAGGACATGCCGCCGTCCTGGAGGTAGAAGATCTCGATCGGATTGTTGAAGTAGCGCGGGAAATTGTAGAAGAGCACATAACCAAGCCGGCCGCCGGCGACGATGCCGACTGCGGCCCAGACGACAAAGTCGTCGATGTCGATGGGCTTCATCGGCAGCTTGCCGTCCGGCCACAGCCTGGTGTTGGTGATGAGGCGCTTGGCATACCACCAGGCAAACAGGATGCCGACGACATAGGCGACGCCGTACCAATGCACTTTCAAGGGTCCGAAACCGAAGAACGGGCCGATCTGGAAGATGACCGGATCGATGTTCGGAAAAGAAAGGGCAGCCAGCGGCAGCAGGTCGCTCAAGGAAATCTCCCATGCGGATCGTGTTAAAGCGGAATGCGACGTTGTATCGCCGTTCCGCTCTATCTCTTTGTTTTGCCGCACGATCTTATTCGAAAAGTCGGCAACTTTTCGGCATCATGCTTTGAGGCGCGGACCATGGGCCAGGCTTTTGGCGGGGTCAAGGCGGAGCAACCTTGCATTCTGGCATGCGGCTCATTAGGTCAAATCAGCTAACAGGGGTTTTGCCATGTCGACCGGACCGAACCGCATCCTCGATGAATTCGCCAAGCTGGTGACCGATGCAGCGGGAGCCGCGCAAGGCGTGCGCCGCGAGGTGGAAACCGCCTTCCGCGCGCAGGCCGAGCGGTTGCTGAACTCCATGGAGATCGTGCAGCGCGAGGAATTCGAGGCGGTGCGCGAGATGGCGACCAAAGCACGCGAGGAAAACGCCAGGCTGGCGGCGCGTGTCGAAGCACTGGAAGCGCAGCTTGGCGGCTCGGCCGCCGCCAAGACCGAGAAACCCGCTTCAGCCACCACCGCGAAGCCACGCGCAAAAAAATAATTCGTTAAATCTTTCCACAACCCGCCGTCTGAAAAAGCGCTTTGTCGTGAATCGCTTAACAGCGACGTGTGACTCTTTGTGACTCCGCTTTCCACATGCGAATGGCCCGCCCCAAAAAATTGGGCTGGTCACGCGACTCCCGATCAATAGACTGAATTTGCTGCATGATTCGGAACGGGGTCATGCGCCGGGCGGTGGGGTCCGGTCATGGGGTGTTGCGTCGAGCAGTCCAGGCCGTCCGAGTTCTAGAACATTTGTTCGTTGTGCGTGCCTCCCCCGCGGAGCGTGCGGTGGCGCTCCCAGAACGACAGGAAGCATTCCATGGAACTTCTCGAACTCGAATTTTCCCGCGAGATCCATCCAGTCGATGTGATCGAGCAGGTGGCGCACAACAACGACTGGTCCTTCGAGCGGGCCGGTGACGACGAAATCTCGATCTCGGTGACCGGAACCTGGACCGATTATCACGTGTCATTTTCCTGGATGGAGGATTTCGAGGCGCTCCATCTCGCCTGTGCTTTCGACATCAAGGTTCCCGAGAACCGCACGCTCGAGGTGATGCGGCTGCTGTCGCTGATCAACGAACAGATGCTGTTCGGCCATTTCGACCTTTGGGAGCAGGAAGGCGCGATCATGTTCCGCCAGTCGCTGCTGCTTGCCGGCGGTGTCGAGCCATCGAGCCAGCAGGTGGAAGTGCTGTTGTCCTCGGCATTGGAAGCGTGCGAATGCTACTTCCAGGCGTTCCAGTTCGTCGTCTGGTCCGGCACCTCGGCCAAGGACGCACTGTCGAGCGTGCTGTTTGAAACCTATGGCAATGCCTGATCGCCGAGAAAAATGACTGCCAGTACCGAGCGTAAACCCGAGATCACCTTTGCCGATTTCGACCGTGTCGACATCCGTGCCGGCACGATCGTCGAGGCCGAGCCCTTTCCTGAAGCGCGCAAGCCGGCGATCAAGCTGAAGATCGATTTCGGGCCGGAGATCGGCGTGAAGAAGTCCTCGGCGCAGATCACCAAATATTATTCGCCGGACAGCGTCGTCGGTCGGCAGGTCTTCGCGGTGGTGAATTTCCCGCCGCGCCAGATCGGCAAGTTCATGTCGGAAGTCCTGACACTCGGTTTTCCCGATGGCGATGGCGACGTCGTGCTTGGCGCGATCGAGCGCAAGGTGCCTGACGGTGGCCGGCTCTTCTAGAGCGTTTCTGTTTTTAACGAAAACACTCCAGCCCTTTGTTTTACGCAATTCCGGACGGGGAACCGCTCCAAGTCCGTCTTGGAAATTCGGCGGCATCAGGCCGCTAGTTTCTCGCGTCTGCCGAGCGCTTCGTGGACGGTATCCATGAACATGTCAGCGCAGGCCTTCCACGTGTAGCGCATTGCGCGTTCGCGCGCTTCAGCCCGGCTCACGGTCAGGGCGTCGAGGCAGGCCTGGCGCAGGTCGTCGGAGACCTTGCCGCCGATGCCGTCGCCGACGATGTCTATCGGTCCCGTCACCGGATAGGCGGCGACGGGTGTGCCGCTGGCCAGCGCCTCGATAATGACGTTGCCGAACGTGTCCGTGCGGCTGGGAAACACGAAAACGTCCGCCGAAGCGTAGATTTCTGCGAGTTCCCCGCTCGGGCGATGGCCGAGGAAATGTGCGTTGGGATAGCGTGCCGACAGCTTGGTGCGTTCCGGTCCGTCGCCGACGATGACCTTGCTGCCGGGCAGGTCGAGATCGAGGAAAGCCGGCAGATTCTTTTCGATGGCAACGCGGCCGACCGACAGGAAGATCGGGCGTGGGAAGGGCAGCTCGCCGCGCTTGTCGGGGCGGAAATGCTCGATATCGACACCGCGCGTCCAGGGCTTCAGCTTGTTGAAGCCGCGCGAGGTCAGATCGTCGGCCAGCGACTGGGTGGCGACCAGCGTGCCCTGGCCGGAATTGTGGAAATCGCGCAGCCAGTTATAGGCCCAGCGTTCCGGTACCGGCAGGCGGGCGCTGAGATATTCAGGAAAGCGCGTATGATAGCTGGTGGTGAAGGGGCGGCCGTTTGCCCGGCAGTAACGTCGCGCCATGATGCCCAGCGGGCCCTCGGTGACGATGTGGATGTGATCCGCGTTCGAATCCGCAATCAGCCGGGCGACATGGCGCGGCGTGGTCAGCGCCAGCCGGATGTCGGGGTAGGTCGGGAGGGGCAGAGTGCGGAAGGTGTTGGGGGTCAGGAACTGGGTTTCGACGCCTTGCGCCTTCAGGGTTTCCGTCAGCCGCTCCAGTGTGTGAACGACGCCATTGACTTGCGGGCGCCAGGCGTCAGTGACCATCAGGATGCGCATGGGACCTCGCCGCAATGCCGTGGGTTTTGTGCGCGCGCGTTCGGAAAGGAAGGCCAGTCAACAGCCATTCCTCGCGCCAGTCCGGCCTGGCGGGCAGGACGCCGGGATCCAGGCGCCAGATCGAATCATGGACTACCGCGCGTTTCATGGGCGCTGTTGACCATGTTTTCATGACGTGGCGATGAATTGGAGCGGGGCGGCCTCGAAGCTCCGGAGCCTAAAGCATTCCCGCTTTCCGGATGCGAAACCGTACTTTGCTGGAACTGCTCTAGGACGGCACTCTGATGATGGCGCGCAAGCCACCGAGCGGACTGTCTTCGAGCGCAATGTCGCCGCCGTGGGTCCGTGCGATGTCGCGCGCAATGGAAAGGCCGAGGCCGGTGCCGCTGGCATCGAGGTTGCGGGCTTCGTCCAGCCGCACGAAGGGTTTGAAGACTTCTTCGCGCTTGTCCTCCGGGATGCCGGGACCATCGTCATCGATGGTCACCACCAGCGCGCCGCGGCTGTTGACGGCCTTGATCTCGACCGTCTTGCCATAACGGAAGGCATTGCCGGCGACATTCGACAGCAGTCGCTCGAAGGCATTCGGCCGCACATGCACGAGCTTGGGTCCGCTGACCGTGGTGGTCAGCTTGCGCTTGCGCAGAGCGGCTTCGTCGCGCAGCTTCTGGAAATAGGTTTCGAGGTCGAAATCGCCCTGGTCCTCCGAGGCTTCGCCGCGCGCGAAGGCGAGATACCCTTCGAGCATCGACTGCATGTCCTGATGTCCTGGTTGAGCGCCTCGGTGTCGGTGCGCTTGCCGCCGATCAATGCCAGTTGCAGTTTGAAGCGGGTGAGTACGGTGCGCAGGTCATGGCTGACGCCGGTCAGCATTGCCGTGCGTTGTTCCATCTGCCGCTCGATGCGTTCGCGCATCTGGATGAAGGCAAAGCCGGCGCGCCGCACTTCCTCGGCGCCGCGCGGCCGGAAATCGCGCGGCATCGGCCGGCCCTTGCCAAAACTCTCCGCAGCTTCGGTGAGCGCCAGGATCGGCCGGATCTGGTTGCGCAGGAAAGGGATGGCGATCATCAGGAGCACGAGCGAGGCGCCGACCATCCAGATCAGGAAGACGATGGTGTTGGAGGCATAGGCCTGGCTGCGTCGTACGAAAACACGCAGAACCTTGTCTTCGAGCTGGATGCGCACCTCGATGACGTTGGAGTTGCCGACGGTATCGATCCAGAAGGGGCGATTGATCTGGCGCGTGATTTCGGCTGGAAGCACGTCGTCCAGGATGGAGAAGAAAGGTCGCGGTCCTGGCGGCGGCAGTGGGTCGGGGGGCAAAAGGTCGACCTTCAGTTGCATGCGGTCCTGCGCCATGCGGATGATGTTGGCGTAGTCGGCTTCGCGCGGATAGGTTTCCATCAGGTCGACGACGGCGGCGATATCGCGCACCACCGCCTGCGACAGGCGCTGGGTCATCTGCTGCCAGTGCCGTTCGAGGAAAACGTAGGCAACAACCGACTGCAGCAGGATCATCGGTGCGATGACGATGATCAGCGAGCGGGCATAGAGCCGCTTCGGCATATAGAAAGAAACCAGGCGCCAGAATTTACGCCAGCCGCGCGGCAACGCACCCAACGTGCGCGCGATGCGTCCGTCCTGCGGTTGCGGTCCCTGCAATTCCGAAGTCGCCATTCACCTACCGGTTTGCGCGATGCCGCTGCCGAAGCGGCGACGCTGCATTCTATTCCACGCTCAACCGATACCCAATACCGCGAACGGTCTGCAGCCAGACTGGATTGGCCGGATCGCGCTCGATCTTGCGGCGCAGACGGTTGATCTGGACATCGATGGTGCGCTCGCCCACCTCCGAATCGTCGCCGACAAGTTCATGTCGCGGGATCGTCTCGCCGGCGCGGGCAGCGAAGATCGCCAGGATCTCCTGTTCGCGATCAGTCAGCTTCAATGCCTCGCCACCCTTCTTCAGTTCGCGCTTGGCGATCTGGAACGTATAAGGGCCAAACACCAGCTGCTCGACCTTCGGTGTGGTGGCCGGGCCGCCGCGGCGCAGGATGTTGTTGATGCGCAGGATAAGTTCGCGCGGGTCGAATGGCTTCGGCAGGTAGTCGTCTGCACCGGCCTCGAGCCCGCTGATGCGGTTGTCGGTTTCCGATAGCGCCGTCAGCATCAGGATAGGCACGTTCTTGTCGGTCCGCAGCGAGCGGGTCAGATCGACACCACTTTCGCCGGGCATCATGATGTCGAGCACCAGAAGGTCGAAATCGAGACCGATCAGCTTGCGCCTTGCCTCGTCGGCGTTGCCAGCCACGGTGATACGGAAGCCGTTCTCGGTGAGATACTGTTTCAGCAGGTTGCGAATGCGGGTATCATCGTCGACCACCAGGAGATGCGGCGCATCGTCATTCGGAGCGGGCGGCCTGTCGGTCCTCTCAATGTTCTCCATCATCGTCCCCTGATCGTTGCTGGGTAGGGTTCGCGGGCAAGATATCAATCTGCGCCCTCAATTCCGGATTGACCATCGCCTTTAGGAACAACTCAATCGAAGTGCGGTTCCCTAAACCGGAATCTCCCAATGCAGTATGGATGCGGCGTGACTGTGGCCGCGCCAGCGCCAATGCCAGCGCACGGCCCTTTTCGGTCGGATAAAGTTCGCGCTGTCGGCGGTCGCGTGGACCCGGCAATTGCACGATATGATCGGTGTCGATGAGCTGCTTGAGCACACGCGCCAAGGATTGCTTGGTGATCTTGAGCACTTCCAGCAGTTCCGCAACGGTGAGGCCGGGCCTGCGGTTGACAAAATGCAGCACGCGATGGTGTGCGCGACCGAAACCGTAGTCGGCCAGTATCTCGTCGGGATCGGAGGTAAAGTCGCGATAGGCAAAAAAGAACAGCTCGATGAGGCTGAAATCAATGCCGTCCTGCCCGCCTACCGGCGTTTTGATCGGCGCTCCTCGAACGGTCTTGCGGTTAGCCATGATGGTCCTGTGTTTAGCCGAAAAATATGTCAGCATTATTGACGTATTTTTCGGGCAGTGGTAATTTTCGATAAGCTTTAGGGCTGATTGCGCACGAAAAGGCAAGGCGGCAACGCCTTTCCCGCATTTTTCATCGATGTGCCTCCGACCCCTGCGCAAGCATCGCGCGGATCGCCCTCAAGCCGAATCGACAGCAACGCAACGTGACAACGCTGCGCAGGCCTGCCTGCGCCCGGGAGGATTCCATGACGACTGTTCCCTTCGACCAACTGGATGGATCCATCTGGATGAACGGCCGGTTCATCCAATGGGCCGATGCGAAAGTTCATGTACTGACCCACAGTCTGCACTATGGTGGCGCCGTCTTCGAAGGCGAGCGGGCTTACGGCGGCGAGATCTTCAAGCTGACCGAACACAGCGAACGGCTGCATGAATCTGCGCGCATCCTCGGCTACACCATTCCCTATTCAGTGGCTGAGATCGACGAGGCGTGCCGCGCCCTCCTGAAGATGCAGGGCTTTCAGGATGCCTATGTCAGACCGATCGCCTGGCGCGGCAGCGAGCAGACTTCGGTGGGCGCACAGAACAACCGCATTCATTGCGCGGTCGCCATCTGGCAATGGCCGAGCTATTTCGATCCGGAGCTGAAAATGCGCGGATTGAGACTCGACTGGGCGGAGTATCGCCGGCCGGACCCGCGTACGGCGCCCTCGAAATCAAAGGCGTCGGGTCTCTATATGATCTGTACCATGTCGAAACACTTCGCCGAGGCCAAAGGCTATGCGGACGCCCTGATGCTCGACTGGCGCGGGCAGGTGGCCGAGGCGACCGGCGCCAATGTGTTCTTCATCAAGGAAGGCAAGCTGCACACGCCGACCGCTGATTGCTTCCTCGACGGCATCACGCGGCGCACCGTGATGGATCTGGCGCGTCAGCGTGGTATCGAGGTCGTCGAACGCGCCATTCTGCCGGAAGAACTCGCGAGCTTCGAGGAGTGCTTCCTGACAGGCTCTGCTGCGGAGGTCACACCGGTGAGCGAGGTTGGCCAATATCGATTCGCCGTGGGCGCCATGAGCAGAACACTCGTGCAAGCCTATGCAAACGCTGTTCAACCCGCAAAAGCAGTCGTCGCTGCCTAAGAAATTTGGCGGTTTGTGCTCAAAGGGCAGTTATGCGCTGCTTTTTTGTTCGCACGTTTTTCTGCCATTTGACTTTCAGCCGATTCGCGGTCTCACTTCGGTAGTCTGCCTGCGGCGGCAGGCATCCAAGGAGGGACTAAAGAATGGAAACACTTCTCCCGATCATCGTCCAGGTGGTCACCGGCATCATCGGCGGTCAGGCGGTGGGTGCAGCGCTGCAGCAGGCGGCAATGTCCCAGCTTCCCAAGATCCTCGGCGGTGCCATTGGTGGTGTTGGCGGCGCGGCCATCCTCGGCAGCCTGCTCGGCGGCGGCGCGGTTGACCCGGCTGCGGCTACGGCAGCTGTCGGTGGTCTGGGCAGCGCGCTTAACCTTAACAACATCGTCGGCGGCGCCGGCGGTGGCGCAATCCTGACGGGCATCATCGGCTTGGTCATGAACGCGATGAAAAAGTAAGCGCAGTCACTTCAAGTTTTCAAAAATGGGCGGCTTCGGCCGCCCATTGCATTTGCCGATCCCTGACCGCCCCTTGTGTCGACGAACTGGACGCGAACGCCTTCGCCCTCTAGTTGAAGGGAAGTGATCAAGGAGCCATCATGGGTCAGCTCAATGCCGGTATCGTGCCGGTCACACCGTTCCAGCAGAATTGCACCATTCTATTCGACGGCGACAGCAAGGCTGGGGTGATCATCGATCCTGGCGGCGATGTCGAACGCATCCTGGCGGCAGTGCGTGACAATGCCCTTTCGGTCGAGGCGATCTGGATCACGCACGGCCATATCGATCATGCCGGTGGTGCGATGGACCTCAAGGACGCGCTCGGCGTTGAGATCATCGGTCCGCATGAGGACGACCGGTCACTGCTCGACAATCTCGAGAACCAGGCTCGCCGTTTCGGCATAACCGACACCATCCGCAACTGCGTGCCGGACCGTTTCCTGACCGAGGGTGAGACGGTGTCGTTCGGTGACCACAGCTTCGAGGTGCTGCATTGTCCGGGGCATGCGCCGGGACACGTCGTCTTCTTCAATCGCGCGGCGCGTTTTGCGCATGTCGGCGATGTGCTTTTCCACGGCTCGATTGGACGTACCGATCTTCCCGGCGGCAATCACGAGACCCTGATCCGCATGATCAAGGAAAAGCTGCTGCCGCTGGGGGACGATATCGGCTTCCTGTGCGGGCATGGTCCCGGCAGTCGCTTCGGGGACGAGCGCCGCTCCAACCCTTTCCTCGTCTGACATCCAGAGCCCCGATTCCCTGACGAGTGCGTGAAAAAAGCGCCGCTGGGGAGGCGGCGCTTTTGGGATCGGACAGCGGACTTGAAAGTCTGTGTTCGTCAGTTGGCGGTGCAGAAATGCTGCAGGCCGTCATATCCTGTAAACGTGCCTGAACGCGCGTTGAACGAACGGTAGCGGTTCGAACAATAGCTGTACCATTCCGGGCTCCACGGCTCGACGCCGGCGTAGGAATAGTATTGCCGCACGACGGGCCGCGGGCGCACGACATAGCGGGGCCGTGGCTCGTAATACGGATCGTAGTCGTCGTAATAGGCGGGTTCGCGATAGCGCGGCTGAGACAGGGCGCCTGCGATGATCGCGCCGGCCGCGAGGCCGACAACACCGGCTGCCAGGGCATCGCCACCGCGATCACGGTGATGACGGCGCCAGCGCCAATCATCTGCACTCGCAGGGGAAAAGGTTGCCAGGGTCGTCGCGCCGACGGCAACGGACAGGATGGCGGCTTTGACAAATCGGTTCATGACGGTCTCCTTCGTTCCGGTTCGCCCGCTTCTTTCGGAGGCGTCGTCCGGTCTTGCAGCCAGTAATAGGCGGTCGTGGCTGAACGGAGGCTGAACGAAATCGCTGCCGCGAAAATCTGTCAAAGATGCCCCACCGCGCCATTTTGCGATGGGCAATGCTCAGTCGATCGAGGTCGTCCGTAACGGATCGGCTCAACCGACCGTCAGATTGACCGCCTTGGGACCCTTGCCGCGCTTGTCCGGCTCGGTGTCGAAAGTCACTTTCTGTCCATCTTCAAGAGCAGGAAGCCCGGATGCCTGCACCGCGGAAATATGAACGAAAACGTCCTTTGCTCCGTCGTCCGGCGTAATGAAGCCGAAGCCCTTGGCATGATTGAAGAATTTGACAGTGCCGGTCTGCGGCATGGGAAACTCCTTGTGAACCCCATCAGTCCAGTCTCCGGGCACATGGTGACCCAGAGTGGAAATTTGTCGTTTATTTTGACGGTATCGGCAAGAAAAACTTTTGCCGTTGGTTAGCCGTCGACCGGCGAATGCTTGGGCGGTCAGACAAAAGGCGCGGCGAAAACCGCCACGCCTTTCGGATTTGTTGCCGCGCGCTGATCGGGCGCTGTCTTAAGCTGCGGTCAGATTGACCGCCTTCGGTCCCTTGCCCTTGCGATCAGGCTCAACTTCGAAGCTGACTTTCTGTCCGTCCAGCAGCGTGCGCAGGCCGGAGGCCTCGACTGCTGAAATATGAACGAAGACATCCTTGTCGCCGTTGTCGGGCGTGATGAAGCCGAAGCCTTTGGTGGAGTTGAAGAACTTTACGGTACCGGTCTGGGCCATTGGAATAACTCCTCACCCGTTCAAGGATGGGTTCCGCCCTCGTCCTGCGCCGATGGGCAGTTCCCGGTGGTTTTTTCGGCGCTCATGCATTTGCGCATGACAAAACCCCCCGCCGAAAAACGGGGCTGTCAGAGATTCACATTATCGGGGAAAGGGTCGTTCAAACGTTCCAGTCTCCGGGTCGCAAATGCCCGAACACGGAATCTATCGCACGGAAATGTGATCGTTGCAAGCTGGAGCAGGTTGCTTGGCTCCCAGCCTGCGCTCGCACTAGACCTTAGGCAAGCCGAGGTCATCTGCCACAGACCGGCAAAGATAGGTGCAGAGCCCAAGCCGGGCCGTTCACCACGGCAGGACGTGGCGCTTGCGTAAGCTTCCGCAACGTCTATTCAATCGGGAATAATACAGCGCCGCGGTCGCGGCGTTGTATTACCGGCGCATGCGCCGGTTTGGGGGTGATGGAGAGAGGGCCATGACATTTCTGAAATTCTTCCTGCGGCCGCAAAGCCTCGCACTGGCGGTTCTGGCGATCGTTCTGGCGGCTTGTACCGTTGTGGTGGATGAGGGGCCGGGACTTCGGCCGCGTCCGCCCTATCCAGGCCCGGGGCCGCAATTCTGCACGCGCGAATACGAACCCGTCTGTGCGCGGCGTGGCGGCGACAGGCAAACCTTCGCCAACGCCTGCATGGCACGGCGTTCCGGATATCGCGTCATCGGTGACGGCCAGTGCCGCGGCGGCGGCTGGGATGACGGCGATGACCGCCCGCAGTTCTGCACCCGCGAATATGCCCCGGTCTGTGCACGCCGGTACGGACAATTGCAGACCTTCCCGAATGGCTGTGAAGCGCGTGCCGCAGGCTGGCGCGTCGTCGACGACGGGCCGTGCTGATCAACCTGCAAGCGCCCATTGCCGATGGCGGTGGGCGCCCCTTAGCACGCCGCGCTTGAAAGCGCCTGCCGGATGGCCTAGAGCAATTCCAGCAAAAGTGCGCAGCGGTTTTGCGTCTGGAATTGCGTAAAAACAAAGAGTTAGAGCGTTTCCGCGTTTCCGTTAAAAACGGAAACGCTCTAGGTCGCAACAGGCTCATACGAACAAGGCAGGTGTCCCATCAACCGGGCGTTGAGACGGCGCGAAGGCGCAAAGGGCGGGGCAGGCGGCTCCGGGCAGCCTCCACGGGGGGGCGATCTTGATCGGGCCGTCGCCCGAGGCGTTGCAACTGCACCAGACGGGGCGGCTGCAAGAAGCGGAAAGCCTTTATCGGCAAGTTCTTGCCGCCAAGGCCGGTCATTCGGCTGCGGCGCATTTCCTCGGGCTCTTGCTCCACCAGACTGGTCGCAGCACCGAAGGACTTGTCTTGCTTGAACAGTCGCTGCGTGCTGAACCTCGCAACCCCGATTTTCTCAACAACTATGGCACCGTGCTGCGCGATGCCGGCCGCACGGTTGCTGCTGCCGACCAGTTCCGTAAAGCGGTTGCCGCAAAGGCCGATCACGCTGCAGCGCGCGAAAACCTCGGTTCCACACTGCGCCAGATCGGCCATTTCGATGCCGCCGAGGAAGTTTTCCGGGCCACGATCGGTCGCAATCCCTTCCATATGCGCGCAAGGGCCGCGCTCGCCGAAACACAGCAGGAGGCTGGCCAGCTGGACGACGCGCTCGCCACGTTCCGCGAGGCGCTGACCATCCGTCCAAAGGATGCCGACCTCAACCATGGCTACGGCGTCGGGCTGATGGAGAAAGGGCGCCTGGCCGAGGCGGCCAACCATTTCCGCACCGCGCTGGCGGCGGAACCGGCTCAGGCAAAATCCTGGATGATGCTTTCGCAGGTGAAGCCACAACGCGAGCCTGACAACGAACTTGCCGCCATGGAAGCACAACACGCCAAGGCGCCGGCCGACAGTCTGGCACGCATGCAGCTATCCTTCGGTCTCGGCAAACTGCATGACGATCTCAAGATCTATGACAAGGCTTTCGACTATTTCGCCGAGGGCAACGCGATCCGCCGCAAGGGCATCTCCTATGACGGCGCAAGGACGCGCGCAGAATTCGAGGCGATGAAGGCGACCTTCACCAACGAGTTCTTCGAAATACACAAGCCGAGCACCATCGAGGACGATGCACCCATCTTCATCGTCGGCATGCCGCGTTCGGGTACGACGCTGGTCGAACAGATCATCGCCAGCCATCCGCAGGTGTTCGGCGCAGGCGAGTTGACCATCCTGAAGACGGCCGTCGGCAAGGGTTTTCCACTCGACATGAAGGGCGGCTTCCCGGCGGGCATCGCCGACATGCCGGGCAAGGCCTTTGCCGACGCGGGGCACGACTATCTCGACATGCTGCATGCCCGCTATCCAGGGTTCAAACACATCACCGACAAGATGCCGGGCAATTTCCTGCTGGTCGGCTTCCTGCATTTGATGTTGCCGAAGGCCAGGATCGTGCATTGCAGCCGCAATGCGGTGGCGACATGCCTGTCGATCTTCAAGTCGCATTTCCGTGGCGATGGCCATCTCTATGGCTACGATCTCACCGAGCTGGCCGACTTCCACAATCTCTATGTGGATATGATGGCACATTGGCACGCGGTTCTGCCGGGTGTCGTGCATGATGTGCGTTATGAGGATTTCGTCGCCGATCAAGAAGGTCAGAGCCGGGCGCTGATCGACTATCTCGGCCTGCCGTGGAGTGAAGCGGTGCTGTCGTTCCACGAGAATGAGCGGCAGGTGCGCACGGCCTCGGCCGCTCAGGTGCGCCAGCCTATGTACAAGGGCTCCGTCGATCTCTGGAAACGCTACGGCGAGCGGCTCAATCCGCTGATCGAGCGGCTGAAGTAGCGCTCGTTGAAGGACAAACCGCCGGATCATCTGGGGATATGACCCGGCGGCTGGAAGCCAGCCTGACGTGAGGTCGGCCTCTGGCTACTTGGGGGCGTTCATTGCCCAGTTGATGCCGAACGGATCGCGCAGGCTGCCCCAGCGGTCGCCCCAGAACATGTCGCCCAGCGGATTCTCGATCTCGCAACCGGCTTCCACCGCGCGCTTCCACCAGCCGTCGATATTGTCGGCCTGAAGGATGAGCTGCATCGTATAGCCTTGAGCCGGTTTGTGCGGATGGCCATGCTCGGGGAAGGCATCGCTTAGCATCAGCGATGAACCATTGACATAGAGATGGATGTGCATGGTGCGACCCTGTTCATCCGGCGGATAGGAAAACACTTCCTCGGCGCCGAAGGCATGCTTGTAGAATTCAGCGGCCTTCACGGCGCCATCCACCTGCAGATAGGCGATCAATCCACCAAGCACTTTCGGGCGGGGGTATTCGGTCTGTGCTGTCGTGTCGTTCATAGGGGGCTCCTCTCGTTTGTTGGGGCAGCTTACGGGTTCAGCGAATTCGCACGGGCGATCAGCCCGAACGGCCGGTTCGCCCAGCCATCGGCTGTCTCGGGCCAACCGATATCCTTGCGCAGTTCGATCGGCAGCGAACGAAGCACGCGCTCGGTCCGGGCGCGGGTGCGTGCCGCCGAATATTCGGTCGCGATGCGACCAATGGATGACAGGATCGACATGGTGCATTCTCCCTTGTTGGCGGCGACATCATTGTGCCGACATCCAAGGAACGAATGGTGCGACTGCTTCCCGACAGCGGGGGCGAGATTTTTTTCGCAACAGGCTTACTGGCGAACGCGATGGCGGGATGACTGGCCGAAATGTGCCGGTTAAACGCTGCGCCTCAGCATGTAGTAAAGGATACCGAACAGCACCGGTGAAAACGGAACCGTCATAAGCAGATAGCCACCTTGGCCAAGAGCGCTTTCGAAGAAATATGAACAGACGACTACGGCCAGTGTCAGCCCGGCAGCGAGGAGTGCTGCAGCGCCGCGGCCGTCAGAACCATCCGATGAGATGTCAGTTCTTCTGTCTGGCTTCATTGGAAACGCCGCCCCGGTTGAGAGCCCGTTTCGCCGAGAATAAAGCGCAACCATTACCTCTTTCTGAAACCGGCACTGCCCTTCCCGGCAAGTGTGGTTACCGAGGATGTCAGTGTCCTGGCCGGCCTGTCTTGCCCGGGCGCCGCTTCTGCCTGGCCTTGTCCCCCGGATCCTCGTAGGAGCCGATGCCAGCGCGCTCACGCACGATCGGCTTGACGTCCTCGGGTTTGACAGGAAGCGTGCCTTCGACGGGCTTTTCGGTGCGCCGCACCGTCATCTCGTCGAGCGAGTTCTTGCGGAACAGCGACTTGCCGTCATCCGGCGTGCCGTAATCCGAGCCATGCGCTTCGGCAGCCGTCTGCTTCTTGAACAGCGAACGTGAGATTGCGCCGGCCGGTGTCTCCTGATCGGTTCCTGGGCCCATGTCGTCGATGGAGGGTTTCTGGAACAGCGGTTTCTTCACCGGAACCGCGCCATCGGCGCCCATCTCGTCGAGGTGCGGTTTGCGGAACAGGTTGGGCCGGGCAGCCTTGGTGGCTTCTTCGGCGGCACGCGCTTCGTCGAGCTTGCGGAAACGCTCCTGTTCTTCGGCGGTACGATGTCTGGCGACACCCTTGTTGTGCTTGCCCTTCTCACGACCAGAGGCGGGACTCTGCCCTTCGACTTCACGCGCCAGCGGGTCGTCGGAAATGGCGAGTTCCATCTCGCGCAACCGCTTGATCTCGTCGCGTACGCGGGCGGCCTTTTCGAAATCGAGATTGGCGGCGGCATCGCGCATCTGCTTGTCGAGCGCTTCCAGATGGGCCTTGAGGTTGTTGCCCATCATCGCGCCGGCATTGTCGGTAAACTGCGAGATGTCGGCGCGGACGTGATCCTTTTCGTAGACCGAATCCAGGATGTCCGCGATGCGCGACTTCACGCTTTCCGGGGTGATGCCGTTGGCGGTGTTGTATTCCATCTGCTTTTCGCGGCGGCGATTGGTCTCCGCCATCGCGCGTTCCATCGAGCCGGTGACGGTATCGGCATAGAGGATGACCTTGCCGTCGACATTGCGCGCGGCGCGGCCAATGGTCTGGATCAGCGAAGTTTCCGAACGCAGGAAGCCTTCCTTGTCGGCATCGAGGATGGCGACGAAACCGCATTCGGGAATGTCGAGGCCCTCGCGCAGCAGGTTGATGCCAACCAGCACGTCGAATGCGCCGAGGCGCAGGTCGCGCAGGATCTCGATGCGTTCCAGCGTATCGATGTCGGAGTGCATGTAGCGCACGCGAATGCCATTCTCGTGCAGATATTCGGTCAGATCCTCGGCCATGCGCTTGGTCAGCACCGTCACCAGCGTCCGGTAGCCCTTGGCGGTGGTTTCACGGATTTCGCCGACGACATCGTCGACCTGGCTCTTGGCTGGACGGACCTCGACTGGCGGGTCGATAAGGCCGGTGGGGCGGATGACCTGTTCGGCGAAGACGCCGCCCGACTGCTCCAGCTCCCAGCTGCCCGGCGTGGCCGAGACGCCGACGGTGAGCGGGCGCATGGCATCCCATTCCTCGAAGCGCAGCGGCCGGTTATCCATGCAGGACGGCAGGCGGAAGCCATATTCCGCCAGCGTCGCCTTGCGCCGAAAGTCGCCCCGGTACATGCCGCCGATCTGCGGTACGGTGACGTGGCTTTCATCGATGAACACCAGGGCGTTGTCCGGGATGTATTCGAACAGCGTCGGTGGCGGATCGCCGGGGTTGCGACCGGTGAGGTAGCGTGAATAGTTCTCGATGCCGGCGCAGGAGCCGGTTGCCTCGAGCATTTCGAGGTCGAAGCGCGTGCGCTGTTCCAGCCGCTGCGCTTCCAGCAGGCGTCCGGCTTTTTCGAGCTCGACAAGGCGATGCTGCAACTCTTCCTTGATCGACTTGATGGCCTGGTTGAGTGTCGGCCGCGGCGTCACATAATGCGAGTTGGCGTAGATCTTCACGCTCTTCAGGTCACCGGTCTTGGTGCCGGTCAACGGATCGAATTCAGTGATCGACTCGATCTCGTCGCCGAACATCGAGATTCGCCAGGCGCGGTCCTCGAGGTGGGCCGGGAAGATCTCGATCGTATCGCCTCGCACGCGGAACGAGCCACGCACGAAGTTGGCGTCCTGACGCTTGTACTGTTGCGCGACGAGGTCGGCGAGCAACTGCCGCTGGTCGAGGCGGTCGCCGATCGTCATTTGGAAGGTCATCGCCGTATAGGTTTCGACCGAACCGATACCGTAGATGCAGGACACCGACGCCACGATGATGACGTCGTCACGTTCGAGCAGCGAGCGCGTCGCCGAGTGGCGCATGCGGTCGATCTGCTCGTTGATCGAGCTTTCCTTCTCGATAAAGGTGTCGGTTCGCGGAACATAGGCTTCCGGCTGGTAGTAGTCGTAGTAGGAGACGAAGTACTCGACCGCGTTGTCGGGGAAGAACTTCTTGAACTCGGCATAGAGCTGCGCGGCCAGCGTCTTGTTCGGCGCGAGGATCAGGGCGGGGCGCTGCGTCTCCTCGATGACCTTGGCCATGGTGAAGGTCTTGCCCGAACCGGTAACGCCGAGCAGCACCTGGGTGCGGTCCTCATTGGCGACGCCTTCGACCAGATCCTTGATCGCCGTCGGCTGATCGCCGGACGGCGTGAACTCGGTCTCCATCTTGATGGTGATGCCGCCTTCGGACTTTTCCGGACGCTCGGGGCGGTGCGGTGTCCACAGCACGCCGTTCTTGTGCAATGGGTTGCCGCTCTCGATCAGGTCGGCCAACGCCTGAACTGTCGCGGTGACGCCCGAATTGGATAGGAAGGCTGCGTCTTCCAGGCTGATGTCGAGACCGGCGACCGGGTTGAGGCCTGCAGCTGCCCGCTCCTTGGCGGAAGCTGCGCCGCCCATCGAGGTACCACGCGCCGTACGGGTCGGAGCGGCGCTCTTCTCCGGCACTTTCTTGGGTTTTGGCGGGGCCTTCTCAGCTTCCTTGGCGATCTGCTCGGCCCAGCCCGAGATCGAACCGCTCAACGGCGTGCCGGTGAATTCAGCCTGCTGTGCCTCCTCGAAGCCGCCGCCCCGATGCAACGGTTCCGAAGCGTCGAGGTAATCGGTGACTCCGTTGCCGCGCTTGCGCGGTGCGGAACGATCCTCCGGGCGAGGCGGGTTCTTTTCAGGGGATTTGGCCATGCTCCGAATATGGGAGGAGTCCGCTGAAATGGGAAGAGCCGAAAGGTTAGGAACGACCTCACGACTGCAATGTCAGCTGGGCTCCTGACATGAGGTTGTCAGGAGCGGATTCGGGATCGCAGTCCATGCTGCCTCAATGGCGGTCACCTTTCAGGCCGGATCGTGCTGGCCCGGCACAGATGGTCGATCTGCTCCATTCAGCACGCGTTGAGCAACCCTATCTTGTTTCATGTTGGGGACGGGCGAGGGGCCGGACCGGGATCGTATTCGGCTGGCGATCGGTCAGCCGCATTCTCTGGGAGGAGAAACATCGTGACAAACCTGCAGGATGTCTATGTCCAATCCGATGCGCTCGGGGTTGCGGAACTGGTGCAGCGTGGCGAAGTCTCGCCGCTGGAGGTGGTCGAGACCGCGATCACGCTGATCGAGCAACTCAATCCCCGGCTCAACGCGGTCGTCCATCGAACTCTATGAGATGGGGCGAGCGACCGCAGCCGAGGTCGACCGTAAGGCGACGTTCGCCGGGGTTCCGTTCCTTGCCAAGGAACTCGGCAGTTCATGGCAGGGCGCGCCGCTGACCAATTCGTCGTCCTACATGAAGGATCTCGTCGCCCAGGCGGATTCCGAGACCGTGCGCAGGGTCAAGGCGGCGGGGTTCGTGCTGGTCGGCAAGTCGAACGCGCCGGAAAACGGTTGGTCGATTTCGACCGAGCCGAAACTCTACGGCGCCACCATCAATCCATGGAAAGAAGGCATAACGGCCGGCGGCTCCAGCGGTGGCACGGCTGCGGCGGTCGCGTCCCGCATGGTGCAGGTCAGCGAGGCGAGCGACGGCGCCGGTTCCATCCGTATTCCGGCTTCGTGTTGCGGCATCGTTGGCCTGAAACCCTCGCGCGGTCGAGTCACGCTCGCTCCCGATGGCGACTTCTGGTATGGCGGCGCCTATTTCCTGTGCCATTCGCGCACGGTGCGCGACACCGCAGCCTATCTCGACGCCGTGGCAGGCGCATTGCCGGGCGATGCCTATGTTCCGCCGAGACCTGCCGAAAGCTGGCTCGATCTGTCACGGCGCGCGCCGAAGCGGCTGCGCGTTGGTTACACCGTGACCTCGAACAATGGCACGCCTGTCGACCCGCAGGTGAGGGCGACGGTCCTGGCCACCGCCAAGGCACTGGAGGGCCTTGGGTATGATGTCGAGGAGCACGATATGGCGCTCGACGGCAATGATGCGTGGAGCACCTACTGCCACATGGGACCGGTCGAAACGGCAGCGATGTTCGAAAACCTGGGCGAGGCCGTCGGCCGACCCGTCACGCGCGACGACGTCGAGCCGATCACCTGGGCCGTGATCGAGCGCGGCCGGTCGATCAGCGGTGTCGAGCATGTGCGTGATGTTGAAAAACTGCGCCGGCTCAGCCGTGCTATCGCGCAGGATCTTTTTTCTTACGACATCTATGTCACGCCGACATTGACGCAATTGCCGCGCCCGATGGGGCATTACGACATGTCGATGAGCGATCTCGACCGCTACAACGCAAGATGGGCGGATGCCGGCTTTGCCTATCCGTTCAACATTTCCGGCCTGCCGGCGATCTCGCTGCCGCTCGGCTGGTCGGATGAGGGCATTCCGATCGGCGTGCAGTTGGTTGGCCGCTACGGCGACGAGGCCGTGGTGCTTGCTGTCTCAAGCCAACTCGAGCAGGCAATGCCCTGGAAAGACAAACGCCCGCCGATCAGTGCGTGAGGCGAGGAGGCAAGCAGTCCAGCCGAGTCTCCCTGTCGAAAGCTCCAATGCTGACACATTTCCGGCCTATATCTGGGCGGATCAGACGGCTGTCAGGCAAGGCTAAACCGCTGTCGCGGTTATATAACGAAAGCCTGAAATGAACCGTGATCAGGTTCCTATTGCGGTGCAACATAGCGGACTCTAATTTGCGGCCGTCTTGGTAAGCGGCAGGGGCGAACGAAGACAGGCGCGTGCGGAAATCCCATAAGGATTGTCGCCGTGACCGGTTCCGATTGGAGTACGGCTTGGTACCGGCGGACATCGCTCTAGAGCAATTCCAGCAAAAGTACGCAGCGGTTTTGCGTCTGGAATTGCGTAAAAATGAAGAGTTGGAGAGTTTCTGCGTTTCCGTGAAAAACGGAAGCGCTCTGGCGGCGCTCGAAATGCCCGGAAGAACCACTCGCCTTCTGGCGGCGCACATCGTTCCATCTGATGGAGCGGGCGTCGTCGCATGAGCAGCATCACCGGACGCCTCGTCAAGGGAAGCATGTGGCTCAGCCTGTCCAGGGCGATCGTCAATGCTTTGGCGACGCTCTCGACCTTTATCCTGGCCTGGTATCTGACACCTGCCGATTTCGGCCTTGTGGCACTGGCCACGACGATGTTGCTGATCGTCGACACGGTCACCCAGATTTCGCTTTCCGAAGCGCTGATCCGCCACAAGGCTCCGGATGAATCGCATTTCAGCGCCGCCTGGACGCTGAACGCCTCGCGCGGGTTGCTGCTCGGCCTGTTGTTCGCGGTTTTCGCCTATCCGGCGGCGCTCCTGTTCAACGAGCCACGGCTTACCGGCGTCATGCTGGCGCTTGGCGTCAGCATCCTCTTGGGCGGTCTGATCAATCCGCGCCGGATCATGCTGCAGCGTGACCTGATCTTCTGGCAGGAATTCGTGCTCGCGGTCTCGCAGAAGCTCACGGGTTTCGTCGCGGCAGTGGCGATCGCCATGATCTATCACAGCTACTGGGCACTGGTGATCGGCACGTTGGTAAGCCAGGCCACCAATGTGGTGGTCTCCTACATGGTGCTGCCGTTCCGGCCGAGGGTCACGTTCCAGCACATGAAGGAGTTCTTCTCCTTTTCGGCCTGGCTTACGGCCGGCCAGATCGTCAATACGCTCAACTGGCGCTTCGACTATCTGCTGGTCGGGAAGATGCTCGGTGGTTCAGCGCTCGGCTACTACTCGCTGGGCAGCAATCTGGCGATGATGCCGACGCGTGAGGCGACCATGCCGCTGACGCAGACGATCTATCCGGGCTTCGCCAGCATCCGCCAAGATCCGGCTCGTCTCGCTGCTGCCTATCAGCGCGTCCAGGCGCTGGTCGCGGCGATAGCGCTGCCGGCCGGCATCGGTGTCGCGGTGATCGCCGATCCGCTGGTCCGGCTGACGCTCGGCGAGAAATGGGCGCCGGTGATCTTCATCATCCAGGCGCTGGCCTCGGTCTTCGCCTTGCAGACGCTGGGATCGCTGGTGCAGCCACTCGGCATGGCCAAAGGCGAGACGCGGCTTTTGTTCATCCGTGACACCCAGATGCTGCTGGTGCGTGTGCCGGTGATGGTGATCGGACTGGTCATGGCTGGCCTGCCGGGTGTGATCATCGGTCGTGTCTTCACCGGCCTGTTCAGTTCGCTGGTCAACATGATCCTGGTGCGGCGTTTCATCGGCGTCAGCGTGTCGAAGCAGCTTTGGGCGAATGTACGCGCGCTTGCCAGCATCGCGCTGATGGCCGCCGGCGTCGCGGTGGCGTCACATTATCTGGACTACACAACCGACAAGGTCGAACTCGCCAAGCAACTGGTGGTTCTGGTGAGCCTTGGAGGCTTTTTGTACTGCGCTTCCACCCTCATGCTCTGGATTTTGATGGGACGGCCCGAGGGGCCGGAAACGGAAATCCAGAAAATCCTGGGCAAGATCTATTCGAAAGTACGCCCCGCCTGACGATACACGACGACCACGCGCGGCCGTCCAACATGCCAGATGGAGACATTCATGACGCCGAAATCAAATCAGGTCCTGATCAAGGAATTGCAGGACAGGATCCATGACTGCCTCAAGGACTATCTGTCGGTCGAGGAGCCTATGGCCATCCTCGATTTTCCGGACATCCGCAACTGCGGTGATTCCGCGATCTGGCTGGGTGAGATGGCCTATCTGAAGGATCGCTTCGGCAAGCGGCCAGCCTACGTCTCGCGCATCGATGATTTTTCGGCGGAAGAGCTGGAACAGGTGATGCCGAGTGGGCCGATCTTCATCCATGGCGGCGGCAATTTCGGCGACATCTGGGTTGCGCATCAGGATTTCCGTGAACGGATTCTCGAGCGTTTTCCGAACCGCCAGATCATCCAGTTCCCGCAGTCGATCCACTACGCGTCGGCCGAACGCATCCAAGAAAGCGCACGCGCCATCGCACGGCACAAGAACTTCGTGTTGCTGGTGCGCGACGAGGAATCGATGGCGTTCGCCGAGAAGCACTTCGATTGCCAGGTACGCCTCTGTCCGGACATGGCCTTCGCCATTGGCGCCATCAAGCCGGCGGCGGCAGAGTTTCCGGTTCTCGCCATGCTGCGGTCAGACAAGGAAAAAGCGGGTGATGCCGATCTGTCCGCTTATGGCGATATTCCGGTCGAAGACTGGACGAGCGAATCCGCGCGAAGCGTACGCGTTTCCAAGGCGATCGGCGCTGCATCCGGCTTGCTGTCGCTGAAGCCGGGCGAGGTGCGGCTGCGCAAACTCGATGCAGCGGCGCACAACCGCTTCCAGCGTGGCATTCGCCAGATATCGCGCGGGCAAGCCATCGTCACCGACCGGCTGCATGTCCATATCTGCTCGCTGCTGATCGGGCGTCCACACGCCGTGCTGGACAACAGCTATGGCAAGGTGCGGCGTTTCATGAATGCCTTCTCGGGCGGAACCGATCTCTCCTACAAGGCAACGTCGCTGGACGATGGCATAAACTGGGCGCGCGGCCAGGCCCGACAGAGGATCGCCGCATGAGGTCGCAGATGTCGAAGAAACACGGAGGCAAGCTGCGATGAGTCTCGTTACCTTCATCATCCCTGTTCGTCATCAGGACAACGCCCGCGACTGGGGGCTGCTCAAGGCGAACCTTACCCAGACAGTTGCGTCGATTTCGAACCAGACCAACGGCGATTGGCAAGGCATCATCGTGGCCAATGAAGGCGCGGATCTCCCGGACCTGCCGGCAGGCTTCAGCGTCGTGCGCGTGACCTTCCCGCCCAATGTCCTGCATGAGATCGACAAGGCCAATGTCGAAGACGTCTACGACGCTTTCCGCGCGGACAAGGGGCGGCGCGTGCTGATGGGCATGCTGGCCGCGCGCGACAGTAGCTTCTTCATGATCGTGGACGATGACGATTTCGTCAGCGCCCGCATCGTCGAACATGTGGCGGAAAATCAAAACACCAATGGCTGGACGATCGACAAGGGTTACATCTGGGACGACGGTGGCAAGATCCTGCTCGGGTATGACGACTTCAGCCATCTGTGCGGAACATCGCTCATCATTCGGGCCGCGCTCTATGGCCTGCCCGAGCGTTTCGAAGATGCGTCGCTGGACTGGATCAAGTCGATGCTGGGCAGCCATGTCCGCATCGCCGACATCCTGGCCAAAAATGGTACGCCGTTGGCGCCACTGCCGTTCCGTGGCGCTGTCTACCGTGTCGGCCATGCCGGCTCGCACAGCAAGGCGCCCAGCCTGCTGGTCAAATATTTCCTGAGCTGGGAAGCCCTGAAACGGCCACGGCGCCTGCTGCGCAACATGGGCAAGCTTCGGCTGGTTGACGATGGCGCAAGGCGGGAGTTCTTCGGCCGGGCAGCGTAGCGCTTCGTCCTCGTAATGTACCACTTCACCGCTTGCGGCGGAGTGTATAAACCGGGGTGAAAAATCCTGGGTCGCGCGTGTCGAACTATCCGCTTTCCTACAAGCTCTCCTGGCTGCCGCGTTTCCTGAAACCGTCGCTGCACAGCGATGCGGAGGATTTCGGACCGGCAGCGGCGGACCTTTTGGTGCCTCGGCCAGCCAGGACTGTGCGACTGGCTTTTGTCGGTGATATCTCGGCTGTCGCTTCCAGCCAGGCGCCGATTTGTGATCCAAGGCTGAAGGAGTTGCTGGGCTCCGCCGATCTGGTAATCGGCAATTGTGAAAGTCCGATCGTCGAGTGCGTGCGGGCGAGGTTTGGCACGTGGCTCGGTACACACCACGCCATGAAGGAGGCTTTCTTCATTGAGGCGATGGCCGCGGTCGGTATCCGTCATGAACGGCTGGTGCTGTCGCTCGCCAACAACCACATGCTCGACCAGGGTATCGAGGGCTTCGAGGAGACGGTCGGTGCATTGCAGCGGCTCGGCATCCGTATGATCGGGACGGCACACGGTGGCCCAATGCTGCCGGTCAACGCGGGCGGTCTCACCATAGGTTTTGCTGCCTTCACGCTTTGGCGAAACGCTGCCGAGGCATTGTTTTCTGGCCGCGTATCAACAGAATCCAACCCCGAGCGCTGGCCCACGGGCAGCCTAGGGAATGCGGATCTCTTATGTGCGGTGCCGCATTGGGGCTGGGAATTCCGGCATTTTCCGCAAGCGGAAACGTTGGTGCTGGCGCGGCGGCTGACCGAATACGGCTTCGGCCTGGTTGTCGGACATCATGCGCATGTCCTGCAGCCGGTGGACCTGATCGGACAGGCACCTGTTGCTTATGGGTTGGGCGACTTCCTGGGCACAGCACTGGCACGGCAACCCTGGCCGGGGCGTATCGGCGGGATCTTCACTGTCGACATAAGCGCTGAACCGGAGAGTCTCGGCAAGGTCGCAGGATATCGGATGCATCCGTTTGTACGGCTGAGGGACAGCGGCCGCGAACGACTGGTGCCGGCGACGGATCTTGGCGGAACTTTGCGTGCACGTGTCGACGAGAGGCTGGCTCGGGTTCTGGGGGCAGCTCAGCCGTAGCGCAGTTTCATGGCGACGATGGCGCCGACCAGCATGAAGGTGAAGCCGTTGGCGAGAATGACCGGCCAGGAGCCGATCAGGATGCCATACAGCGCCCACAGCAGGATGCCGAAGGCGAGGACGCCGGTGGTGACAAGCGAGATGTCGCCTGCGCGACGCTCGCGGGCGATCTTGGCGACTTGCGGAATCCATCCGACCGTCGTGATGAAAGCAGCGACCGCGCCGATAATTTCGATCGAGGGGTGCAAGACGTAAACTTTCAGAAGATCGGCCGGGAGCGCCGATTGAACCGGTCCAATATGCCAGAATGCGCGATTCTTGGGAAGAGAGGTGCGAACTGGACCAAAGAAGAATTGGGCTCATCGAGGGGCATCGAGGTAAAAATGTCCTGGGTGTGTGATTTTTGCCCTAACCAGCTGAAGGAGAACGAAAAACAGCGTTTCCCGCCGAGTTGCATGGCTTTAAGTCTATGATTTCGTTTGGCAAAGTTATTCAATGTGATTTGGTCCCGGCGCCTTGGGCTCCTTAGTTTCTGATGTCCCGTCGTTTTCGCAGCGCCGCAGGTGATTGTGTGAAGCTGACGGGGCGCTTCCGATCCCAAAAAACGGAGCTCTGACCATGAATAAAATCAAGATGCTTGCTGCGACCGCTTTCGTCGCGCTGTCTGTATCGGCCGGCTATGCCGCGACAGTGCAAGGCACGATAAAATCGATCGACCCGGATACCAAGTCGTTCACCCTCGATGACGGCAAGATCTATCAGCTTCCGGCGGAGTCGACGGTCGACAAGCTTAAGGTCGGCATCAAGGTGGCGGTGACCGTCGACGACAAGACAGGCATTGTCACCTCGATCGTCAAATCATCCTGAGTCCGACGCGAAGGCGTTTCTTCCCAATCTGTATGCTGTTCGGAGAAAGCCGGCCGACAGGTCGGCTTTCTTGTGTCTCGCGGCTGCCGATCGCACCGTCGCGGTATGGCCTTTGCAAAAGGCCCGCGCTATCGGTTGGAAAACGAGGGCAACATGGCCGTGCAACGCATGGGGAACCGTCAAAGCGGCTGGCGACCTACCCGACGACTGTTGCTCGGTGCGGCGGTGGTCGGCGGTGCCGTTTTGTGGGGCGGAAACACCATAGCCCGACTGATGCGCAGCCCTTCCTCAGCGAAGGACGCCGGACGTATCGCCGACGTGGATGGTCACGCCTTGCCTCTCCAGCCACTGGAAAATGCGCCGAGCCATGATGCGGGTCTGACCTGGCTGACCAAGGGCGGGACCGTGAATGATGCCAGCGGGCTTTCGCGCACACCCATCTACGGCATGGTCGAGGTGGGCAGCGAAAAGGATGTCGCGGAAGCGCTTTCGTTTGCGCGCGCCAATGGCCTGAAGGTCTCGATGGCGGCGGTACGCCATTCGATGGGTGGTCATGCCTTCGACGACAATGCCGTCGTCCTCGATATGCGCAACTTCAACGCCGTCTCGGTCGACGCGACTGCCAAGACGATGACGGTGCAGCCCGGTGCCACCTGGCACGACATCCAGAACATCCTGCATCCGCGTTTTGCGGTGAAGGCGATGCAGTCGACCGATATCTTTTCCGTCGGCGGCTCGCTGTCGGTCAATGCGCACGGCATGGACCATCAGGCCGGCTCGGTTGCCGGTTCGATCCGGTCGCTGCGCGTCATGCTTGCCGACGGCTCGGTGCTGAGGTGTTCGGCGTCAGAAAATGCCGACCTGTTTCGCCATGTCGTCGGCGGCTATGGCCTGTTCGGCGTGGTGCTGGAAGCAACGCTCGACATCGTCGACAATGCTGTCTACCGGACCAGCCGCGAAATCATAAAATCCGAGGAGTTTCCGCGGTTCTTCAGCGAGGTCCTGGAACCAAACCGCGAGATCGGCCTGTTCTACGGCCATCTGTCGACGGCACCGGGAAACTTCCTCGAAGACATGATCGTCTATCGCTACGAAAAAGTGGCCGAGCAACCGCCCGGCGATCAACCACCGATCGGCGAGCCCGGTGCGGTCGGTGTCAAGCGCCTGATCATGAACCTGGCGAAATGGGGTGCGCCGTTCCAGGAAGTGAAATGGTTCACCGAAAAGACTCTGGAGCCGCGCTTTGAAAGCTGCACGGTGGCGCGCACCGCGGCGATGGGCGAGGGGGAGGCCTGTCTCGTGACCCGCAACAACCCCATGCACGATTCCGTGCCGTATCTGTTCAACGATCTGGCGGGTGAAACCGATATCCTGCACGAATATTTCGTGCCGCGCGCTGCCTACAATGCCTATGTCGCCGAGGTGCGCACGATACTGCGCAACCAGCCCTTGCCGGTGCTGAACGCCTCGGTGCGAGTGGTGCACAAGGAGGACATTGCGCTGAACTATGCGCCGCAGCCCGCCTTCTCGCTGGTGCTCTACATCAACCAGCCAACATCCGAAGAAGGCAGTGCGCAGATGCGGCAATTGACGCGCGCACTGATCGACGTGACCATCCAATATGGCGGTCGTTTCTTCTTGCCCTACCAGTTGCACTACACCGGCGCGCAATTGCTGGCATCCTATCCGGAACTGCCGCTCTTCCTGGTACGCAAGCGCAGCTACGACCCCGACGAGCTGTTCTCCTCGACCTTTTATCGGGCCTTGAAGGCACTCAGCCCCACAACCTGACGCAGCGGAGAATTGGGATGCGATACGGAGCGACGATGGCAGGTGTCATTGCTGTCATGCTTGTCTCTGCCCCAGCGGTTTCGGAAGATCTCAAGGCTTACAAACTTACCATCGACGGCGTTTCAATCGACATCGATCCCGGCGAGGACGCGACCGTGACCCTGCCGAACGGCAAGGATGCGCGGATCAGGTTGGAACGCAATGCATTCGCGACCTTCAGCAGCAACAGCTTCTCTTTCGTGCACCCGAGCACGGTGACGGTGACGAAGACCAGTCTGTCCAAGGGAATCGACCAGCATCTGATGGCCTCGGCGGTCGGCTCGATGGTCATAATCCAGGAATATTCCGATATGAACCCGGTCATGCTCAACCAGCTCATGCTGCAGGAAATCACCAAGGAATCGGTACGAGCGGGTGGAAAGCTCACGCAGAAAGCCGGCTCACGCAAGCTTGCCGACGGCAAGGTGCTGCAGGGGCTGACGGCTACGGTGAAGTCCCGCACCGACCAGGTTGCTTACGAGGTAATGAGCTACGGAACCGCAGACCAGGGTGTGGTGGTGATCACCAGCCTGGATGATGATAACACAGCAGCCGACCTGCCGATGATCGACAAGTTCTGGCAGAGCCTGAAACTCCACATGGGCAAGTAGACGGTGATCACCATCCGCCCTGCAGTTGCGCCGAAAGCCAGCCGGCGGAGCGTTTCAGGATCATGGCGGTGTTCGAGACGGTCCGGTCCAGCCTGGTCCTGACCAGCGTGTAACCACTCTCTGTCCGATAGAGGGTTGCGTCACTGCCGTCGACATCGGGTTCGCGGGCCTCCGTCCTGATTTTGATTGCCGCTGCGGGACGTGGGCCGACCGGATTTTCCGGTCGATGCAGGCCAAGTGCAGCGATCTCGTCATCGAGCGGAGCCGACGCGACTTTTGGCAGAGCGGCTGAGACGGTCATAGCCGTTTGCGGCTGGACGGTGCGGCATATGCCGGAGACCACCGGATAGCTGAATCCTTTGCGGTGCTGCAGCATCTGGTTTTTCATCGCAGCTTCACAGTCGGCGACCGTCGACCATTTGGCCGGTGTTTCGCCGATATATTCACACAGCTTTGCGTCGCAGTCGCATCCCACGATGGTCATGGCGACAAGTGCGGTCTTGATCACGGCTGAGCCCCTCGAAATCAGAAACAGGATCGCTCAGCAACACGGCGGGATTTCGCTGCGATTGTGAAATCAGCGTGGCGGAAAGGGTCAATAATCGTAGAGGTGCTCCAGTCTTGCCCCACTCTCGATCAAAGTGCGGACGACGGTATGGAGCTTGCGCACGGCGACGACGAGGCCGGTGCGACGCAATGCGTGGTCGGCCGGCAGCGGATAGGAGAACAACTCGCGAGCGCCTTCGGGAACAGCAACCGGGGCATTGGACAGAACCGTGGCCATGATCTCGTCATTGCCGCCGATCTCGACGAAGGAAACGCCTTTCCCGATCAAACGCGGGATCATCTCCGTGAAGACCTGGTAGCGCTTGGTGACGAAGACGGCGCCATCTGCACCATGATCGCGTTCCAGCAAGGTGTCAGGCTCGCCGCGCGTCGCCTCACCGACCGGTCCCTTGGCCCAGACATGGATGTCGAGCAGTGCGGGGTCGGAGGTGGCGGCGAGCGCCTGTTTGATCAGATCCGCGTAGCCCTGCTTGATCGTGTCAGCGAGGCCGAAGGCGAGCTTGCGTTCATTTGGGCGCACCGCGCCGTCACTTGCCGCGGGCTCGACCGCAAACAGACCTGCGCGCTTTTCGGCATAAGGGAATTGATACCACGGTACCTGGTCGAGGAAGGCGGCATAGTCTGCCGCCACCCTGGCCTGGTAGACATCTGCGGTCGTGCGATGGCCACCGATCGCTTCCGTGACGCGGCCGACCGTGTTCTCATAGGCCCATTGGATGACGTGCTCGATCGTATGGCTAGTGCCGATGACCGCCAGCATCTGATGGTTCTGCCAGTTGAACGGGTATGCGGAACTGGCACGGATAACCATCGCATAGTCCTGCCAGAAGCGACCGATGTAGGACCAGTAGGGAAAGCCGCTCGGCGGATTGTCTTTCACATAGCCGGCATATTCGCGCGCGGCATAGACGATGGCCCATTCCGGATAGGTGAGGAAGGTCGATTCTTCCGGCCGCTGGTAGCCGGGAATCTCGGCGCGCACCTTGTCTGCCAGTTCCTTCGGTGGTGCGCCTTCGGCAATGCCGGGCAGGGGGGCGGTATCGAGGGGTGAGGTGGTGAGCCAACCATAGGCAAGGCCCAGGATCGGGATGAGCAGGACGATGACGGCCAGCCAGACGATCGTCTTCAGGATGCGTTTCAGCCAACGCAGCACGAACATGGTTCAAGCCGTCGCGAAGTGGTCGTGTACACGTTTGGCCAGCCGGAAGCCGATGTAGACGGCAATGCCTCCGATCAGGATATGCGGCAGGTTGGCGAAGAAGCGTGTCGGGAACTCTATGTCGCTGAAGGAACGGAAGCCGTTTATGAAGATGCCTCCGTCAAGGCAGCCGGAGCCGGTGATGAGGCCGAGCACGCCGTCGAAAAGATAAACCGAGCCGAACAGCTTGAAGTAAAACACCGACTGCCGGTGCGAGACGAAAGCGGCGACCGCAGCCCAGACACCTGAGAAGGCATGCAGCAGATCATCGTACCACTGTAAGGAAAACAGGCCGAAGAGGTAGCCGTTGGCATCGTTGAAGGCGGGAACATAACCGATCGCCACGACGGCGAAGAAAAGCACGGCATAAGCCAGGGCGAGTTTCTGGATCAGCGTCATGGAAAGTCCCTCTCTCCTCGAATGACAAGGGGACGATAGCCGATTCCGTTCCTGTGTGCAGCCGTGGCGCGTTGGGTCCCGCAGTGGCCGTGCCGGCGACCGGAGCATCTGGAAATCGCCATTGTGAAGCGGGCCCCAAAAACAGTTGGCGCCGGGATCTCTCCCAGCGCCTCCCTGTCAGACCAGGACCAGTCAGCGGCGGCAATTTCCGAAGGACATTGCACCTGCCGGCCTTGATTTTGACGACCCGTCCGTCGGCCTCCCCGAAGGGCTGCGTTCATCCGGATCACGCCGGTCTCTACCCTTGCGGGCTTCGGTCGACGTGCCATCGAAGGTCTTGCCCGGCCTTCATGGCTCGCATCGGTCCGCCGTTGGCGTTCGCACGCTTTCCGCGGCCCCGCACATCGCGGCTCTTGATTTCGCAACGAGCAAGCCCGTTGCTGATCTGCGCGGTGCAGGCCTCAGGAGTTCCGCGCGGTTGCCGTTGTCTTTCGACCGTTCAATCCGTGGCCGCCTGAGATGATTTAACCATACGCCCGATCACCGGGATGCGGAACCACGGACGGCCTGTGAATACTGGGGTTATCGGGAATAACGTGTGGTAAAAGGAGTTTTTTCGGGTAAACGGGACGGTTTTGCCCAAGCCGCCAACTTGCGTGCAACCGCCGCCGCCCTTGCCGAGTTCTGAGTGAGACGTTTTCATACGGGTAGGGCCACCGCAAGGGGAGACGCGGTTGAAGGTCGGCATCATTCTCAATCCCATTGCCGGTGATGGTCGGCTGAAGCGCGACTGGGTCGACGTCGCCGGCGCGCTCGAACGCCACCTCGGCCGCTTCGAGATGCGCGAGACACTGGCGGAAGGAGATGCAGAGCGCCTGGCGATCGAATTCGCAGCCGAGGGATACGAATTGGTCATTGCCGCCGGTGGTGATGGTACAGCCTCCGAAACCGCGGATGGCCTGCTTCAGGCGGCAAGGGAGGGGTATGACAGCGCGGCGCTCGGCCTGCTTGCGTGCGGTACAGGATCGGATTTCGCGCGCGGGCTCGGCTTGCCGGACGATGTCGACGCGGTGCTCGAGCGGATTGCCGCTTGCCAAATACGGATGATCGATGTCGGGCGCATCTCCTACATCGACGATCACGGCGCCTTGGCCAGCCGGCATTTCATCAACATTGCCAGCCTCGGCCTGTCCGGTCATGTCGATCGCGCGGTGAACGCGGACAGGCGCAAAGGACGGATCCCGGCAAAGGCCTTGTTTCTGTGGCGGACGGTCACGGAATTCTTCAATTACCATTTCGACGATGTGATCGTCACGATCGACGACGGGGAACCGATCGCGGGGCGTGTCGCCCTGGTGGCCATTGCCAACGGCCCCTTCTTCGGTGGCGGCATGATGATCGCGCCCGACGCCTCGCTGGACGACGGACAGTTCGACATCGTCATCCTGCGCGCTGGGGGCAAGGTCGCGCTCATGCGGGACATCCGCCTGCTCTACACCGGACAGCACCGCAACCATCCGGCGGTTACCATCCTTCGCGGCAGGAAGGTCCTGGTCGAGCCAGCAAGCGGTGCTTTCGACAACAGTGCTTTGGTCGATATCGATGGGGAAGCGCCGGGCCGTGTCCCTGCAGAGTTCGAGGTCATGCCCCGTGCCCTGAAGTTGAGGTGCTGATTCAAGCGCTTCGCATCTTGAATCAGCTTCCTGTCGAACTGATTCCGGAGATTTCAGCAAGTTGCTGAAAGAGTTCGAGTTTTCGACTTCTCTCTCGCGATCTCAGGGAAATAGCGGGTCCGGCGCCATTTCCAGATGCAGTTGCTTGCCATTCCATGGATGGGCCTCGCAGACCGCTTCGTCGAGTTCAACGCCGAGGCCGGGTTCCTTTGATGGAATGACCCAGCCGTCCTGCCATTCGATCTTCTTCTTGAGCAGAGTGGCGTGGAAACCATCCCACTGCTTCAGGGATTCCAGGATAAGGAAGTTCGGCAACGTTGCCGCGACCTGGATGTTTGCGGCGCCCACGATCGGGCCGCAATAGCAATGCGGTGCGATCTGGATGTGATAGGCCTCGGCCATTGCCGCGATCTTCTTGGTCTCGAGAATGCCACCGGAACGGCCGAGGTCTGGCTGCAGGATCGTGGCAGCGCGGTTTTCGATGACGCGAGCGAACTCAAACTTGGTGGTCAGCCGCTCGCCCGTGGCGATCGGGATCGAGGTGCCGCGTGCCACTTGCGCCATCACTTCCGGCATATCCGGCGGCACTGGTTCCTCGAACCAGAGTGGGTCGTAGGGTTCGATGGCGCGGGCCATGCGAAGCGCACCGGAAGCCGTGAACTGGCCGTGGGTGCCGAACAGGATATCCGCTCGGGTGCCGACCGCCTCGCGGATCGCCTTGATCATGCGGGCCGAGAGGTCGATGTCGAGGAGGCGCGGCTGATGGCCGTCGAAGGCTGTATACGGACCGGCGGGGTCGAGCTTCACGGCGTTAAAGCCCTGATCGACGTAAAGTGCCGCACATTCGGCGGCGAGATCGGGATCGTTGTAGACGTTCCGACCTTGTGCATCCTCGGAATGGACGCTGCCCTCGTGCGGATAAAGGTAGGTGTAGGAGCGCAGCTTTTCGTGCACCTGGCCACCGAGCAGCTTGTAGACCGGCTTGCCCGCCTCCTTACCGATGATGTCCCAGCAAGCCATTTCGAGCGCGGAGAAACAGCCCATGCCCGACACGTCCGGGCGTTGGGTGAAGCCTGACGAATAGCAGCGGCGGAAGAAACTTTCGACATCATGCGGGTCACGGCCGATCAAGTAGCGTTCGGCCATGTCTTCGATCATGCGGGCGGTGACGTGTCCGGAGAAGGTGGCGTTGTAGGCTTCGCCATAGCCGACGATATTGGAATCGGTCGTCAGCTTGACGAAGATGAAATATTTGCCGCCGATGCCGGGCGGCGGGTTGCCGACAACCCAGGTCTTTACGTCTGTGACTTTCATCGATTGTCCTCCAGAACCATTTCAGCGCCTTTCCACCCCGTCATGATCGAGGCGGCGTTGGTGTTGCCGGCGATGTTGTCAGGAAAGATCGACGCGTCGATGACGCGCAGGCCGCTCAGGCCATGGACCTTCAGGCGTGGATCGACCACGGCACGGGCAGGGTCCGGGCCCATGCGGCAAGTCGATACGGGGTGATAGACGGTACCGGAACGCTTCCTGAAATCCTGAATCAGGTCGGCATCGGAAGTGATTGAAGGTCCAGGTAAAACCTCCTCCGCGATGATGTCGGCGAGCGCCGGTTGCGCTGCGATCCGGCGCAGGAACTTCACGGCGTCGAGCATTTCCGACACGTCTTCGTTGGTCGAGAAAGCGTTGGGGGTGATCCTCGGATGGTCCTGTGGATTCTTCGAACGGATCATGATCTCGCCGCGGCTGGATGGACGGCAGTTGGAAAGGCCGATGGAAAAGCCAGGCCACGGATCCGGCGAGAGGATCGGCCGTTCGCCTGGTTTCGGCAGCACGGTGGAAAAGGCCTGGAAGTACAGCTGCATGTTTGGACGAGGCTGGTCGGGATCGGTGCGGAAGAAACCGCCGCCCTGGTTCATCGACATCGACAGTGGGCCGGAGCGCAATACAAGATAGTGCAGGCCGACCAGCAGCTTGCCCCACCACGGCCGCAGGACCTGGTTGAGGGTGGGCCATTTGGCCTTCCAGGTGTAGTTGACACCCTGGTGGTCCTGGAGATTCCGACCGACATTTTCCGACTGCTGTACGGGCGCAATGCCAAGGCTGGACAGCAGATCGGCTGGACCCACGCCGGAGAGCTGGAGAAGCTGGGGCGAATTGATCGAGCCGCCGGACAAGATCACTTCGCGGCCGGCGCGCACGGTTCTGGTTTCGCCGTTCTGCATATATTCGATGCCGACCGCGCGCCTGCCTTCGAACAGGATCTTCGTCGCCAGCGCATGTGTTTCGACGCGCACATTGGCGCGCTTCATGGCAGGGCGGAGGAAGCCCCGGGCCGTCGACATGCGGCGCCCATTCCTGGTCGTGATCTGGTAGATGCCTGCGCCCTCCTGGCCGGCACCGTTGAAGTCGTCATTGGCGGGCAGCCCGGCCTGTTCGGCGGCCTTCAAGTAGCGGATCGTCAGCCGGTGGACACGGGCGCGATTGTCGGTGACGTGGATCGGGCCGCCGCGACCGCGCCACTGGTCCGCGCCGGCCTCGTTGTCTTCGATGGCCTTGAAGACGGGGAGAACATCGTCATAGCCCCAGCCGGGATTTCCGGCGGCCGCCCAGGCGTCGAAATCCTCGCGGGCACCGCGGATCCAGACCATGGCGTTGATGGAGCTCGATCCGCCCGGATCTTGCCACGCGGCCAATGATCGGCATTGCCGGCAAGGCCCGGATCGGGCTCGGTCTTGTAGTTCCAGTTCACCGCGGGGTCGAAGAAGGTCTTGCCGTAACCCAGCGGCATCTGCACGAAGAAACGCCTGTCGCTGCCGCCGGCTTCGAGGATGAGTACGGAAAAACGTCCCGATGCCGAAAGCCTCTCCGCCACAACCGAGCCGGCCGAGCCGGAACCGACGACGATAAAATCATAAGTCTGCATGGCGAATGGCGGTGCCCGGTCTGCTTTTTTGCCAGACTAGCTGTCGCATTCGTCGCTATCACCGGCACTTCCGGCATGCGGTGTGAGAAAAACGACCGAAACAACCGAGCTGTTCATTTCCCGCAAGGGCGGTGTTCCTGCCTGCCGGCGTTGACGCTTTCCCGTCGCGCCGCTACGGCATCATGACATTCGGCACGAGGGATTTCGCATGGTGCACTACGCAGACGGAAAACCGAACGGCGACCTGACGCTACGGACACTGGCCATGCCTTCGGATGCCAATGCAGCCGGAGATATTTTCGGCGGCTGGGTGATGGCGCAGATGGATCTGGCCTGCGGTATCCGGGCTGCCGAGCGTGCCAAGGGCAGGGTGGTGACCGCAGCGGTGAAAGAGATGTCCTTCGCCAAGCCGATGAAGATCGGCGACACGCTCTGCATCTACACCGTCGTGGAACGCGTCGGCCGCACCTCCATGACGCTGAAGGTCGAAGCCTGGGCGCAACGCTACCTCTCCGATCTCATGGAGATGGTGACACATGCCGACTTCGTCATGGTTGCGCTTGACGGCGAAGGCAAGCCGAAACCCATACCTGCCGAATGATCCTTTCGGGCGTCAGGCCGCAGCCTTGACGCCGTCGAAACGGGCGCGGGCTGCGCTGACGCGACCTGCATTGGCGATGGCCCATTCGGCGAGGCCCTTGACCGGTATCAGCAGCTCGCGGCCAAGGTCAGTCAACTCATAGTCGACCCGTGGTGGAATGGTCGGAAAGACCGTGCGTGTGACAAAGCCGTCGCGCTCCAGACTGCGCAGTGTCGTCGTCAGCATCTTCTGGGAGATGTTGCCGATACAATGCTTCAATTCGTTGAAGCGCTGCGGGCCTCCACCCAGATTCTGGACAACCAGCAACGACCATTTGTCGCCGATGCGCTGCAGAATATCGCTGACTGCCAGGCAGTCGCCGGTGACATGCGGGTGCCTCGGTTTCAAAAAAGTGCCTCCTTGCCAATCGAGTTGACAGTATCAGATATAGCGTCGGTATCCAAATGATACTCCCAATTCGTCCCTGCAAGGAGTCTCCGATGTCAAAACCCAAGATCGCCGTCGTGATTGGTTCGACGCGCGCAACCCGCTTCGCTGACGTGCCGGCTGAATGGATTACCAAACTTGCCGCCAGGCACAGTGAATGGGACGTAGAGCTTGTCGATCTGCGTGATTATCCGATGCCGTTTTTCGACGAACCGGCATCCTCGCTTTGGGCGCCATCCAGGAACGAGGTCGCGCAACGCTGGCAGAAGAAAGTCGATGAGTTCGACGGTTTCATCTTCACGGCCAGCGAATATACGCATGGGCCGAGTGCCGTGCTCAAGAATGCGCTCGATTATGCCTATACCGAATGGAACAAGAAGCCGGTCGGTTTCGTAGGATATGGCGGCGTCGGTGGCGCCCGCTCGATCGAACAGCTGCGCCTTCACGCGATTGAGCTGCAGATGGTGCCCGTGCGCACCGCGGTCCATATCGTCTGGGCGGACTACATGGCCGTGAAGGGCGGCACCAAGTTGTCGGAGCTCGAACATGTCAACCAGGCCGCGGAAGACATGCTGAACCAGCTGTCCTGGTACACGCGTGCGCTGAAGGCGGCTCGCGATGCCGATCTGGCGACGGCTGACGTCGAAGCCGCCTGAGGTTGTTCCTTCAAGCAAAGGCGGCTTGCCGCCTTTGCTTTGGATTTAGCGCGTCGCGCCTTGCTGCCCGCCGGCCAGCCGCGCTGCGATGACCTTGTCGATGCGGCGGCCGTCGAGGTCGACGACTTCAAAGCGCCAGCCCTGGGCGTCGACAGTCTCACCCGTGGTCGGCAGGTGGGCAAGGTGCGACAGGAGATAGCCGGCAACGGTCTCGTAGTCGCGATCTTCCGGCAGGTCGAAACCGAGCAGGTCGGCCATCTCGTCGGCCGGCATATAGCCGGCGAGCAGCCAGGAGCCATCCTCGCGCTGGACGGCGCTTTCCTCGTCGTCGCCGGCATCGAGATCGGATCGGAACACACCGGTGATCGCTTCCAGGATGTCGGCCGGTGTGACAATGCCTTCGAAATGGCCGTATTCGTCATGGACGAGCGCCATCGGCACTTCGGATTCACGCAGGGTTGCGAGTACGTCCAGCGCGTCGGCCTGATCGTGCACGATCGGCGCGGTCTTGACGTGCTTGCGCGGATCGAGCGTGCGGCCTGCGAGCAAAGCAGCCAGGACGTCTCTCGTCTGTACGACGCCGATCATGGCGTCGACGCTTTCGCCAGCAGGCAGGCGCGAGTGCTGCGTCTCCATCAGAAGTTTGCGGATCGCCGTGTCGTCGGCCTGAAGGTTGATCCAGTCAACGTCCGTACGCGGCGTCATCACGGCGCGCACGGCGCGGTCGCCCAGGCGCATGACGCCGGCAATCATGCGGCGCTCGTCCGACTCGATCGTGCCGTGGTGTTCGGCTTCGGCTACCAGCATCTTGATCTCTTCGTCGGTGACCTTTTCCTCGCTTTCGCCGCGAAAGCCGAGCAGCCACAGAACGGCGCGGCCGGAGATGTCGAGCACGAAAACGATCGGCGCCGCGATCTTGGCGAGCACCGCCATGAAGGGCGCCGCACGGGAGGCGACACGCTCAGGATCCCGCAACGCAATCTGCTTCGGCACCAGTTCGCCGACGATCAGAGAAGCATAGGTGATGATCGCCACGACGATACCGACGCCGACCGGATTGGCAAAACGCGGGCCGACACCGGAATCGGCCAGGAAATCGGCGAGCCGCTCGCCGAGCGTGGCGCCTGAAAAAGCACCCGACAGAATACCGACCAGCGTGATGCCGATCTGGACGGAAGACAGGAATTTGCCAGGATTGGCGCCGAGCTCCAGCGCGCGCGCCGCACCGCTGACATGGCGATCGATCATCGCCTTGAGCCTTGCCGGACGGGCAGAGACGATGGCGAGTTCGGACATTGCCAAAAGGCCGTTCACGCAGATGAGAGCGACCACGATAGCGATTTCAGCGTAAAGCATGCGCGCTCAATAGCATCCCGCCTGCCACTTCGAAAAGCGGTGGCAGGCGTTTTGTCCAAAGCGCATTGAACTTTGATTGAGTGCGCTGCCCTGGAGCGTTTCCGTTTTCACGGAAACGCGGAAACACTCCAACGCCTTGTTTCACGCAATTCCAGACTGAAAACCGTTTTCACACTGTTCCTGGAGTTGCTTTAGCGACAGGCGCGATAGCCGTTCCTGCGGTTCTTGATGTCGAAATGGAAGTGGTTGCGGTGATCGTAATTGTAGCCCGGGCCGAGCACGGTGGTGAAGTAGTCGCAGCCGTCGGAACGCACCGAATCGAGGAAGCCGCTGGTGCGGAAGGCGAACCAGCCGGGCTTGCGCACGTCGATGTCCTCCCCATTGTTGAGTTCGATGCTCATCACGTCGAGCGCGTTGCCCTTGCCATGTTCCGACAGCACGCCTTCCCCGGCGATCCTGCGACAGGAATAGCTTGACCCCTGGCGGATGGTTTTGACGCCTGACAGATAACGCCAGCGTGCGGTCGGCACCAGTTCGCGCTTGGTCCATGCGGCAAAGGTCGCGGCCATATTGCAGGTCAGCGTCGCTGCCGGCTTCATCTGGACGCTGCCGATCGCCGTCACCTTGACCGGATGTGCGATGCCGCATTGTCCTTCGCGGATCGGAGAGAGATCGGTGTAGGCGACGTCGAGCCGCTTCAGTTCGCTGCGGCAGTCGATCTCTTCCGAGGACAGTTGCTCCACGGGCGACATGGGCTCGTCCATGCGCGGATAGGCCGCCGTCATGTAAGGGTTGGACGGTACCAGGGTTTGCATGCCTGACAATTCCGGTGCGGCAGGTGCCATCCTTGGCACTGCAGAGGTCGTCGAGCCGACATCGACTGCAGGCTTCAGTTCGAAGACATCGCCGGTCGTGCAGGCGGCGACCGTCGCCAGAATGCTCAGCGCGGCAAGTCGCCTTACCGCGGTCCACGGTTCGCGCCTGGGTCGCCCGGCGATGAAAGTTACTCCGGCCATCGTTCTTCCCGTCCCTCGGGCAAGCCCCTCGAGCCAAGGCTGTTTTACGCCTGAACGGTAAAGGAAAGCTCAGCGGAGCGGTTTACGGCTGTGGTCGAAATGCGGCGGAGGGGCTATTGGCAGAAGGTGCCGCCATTCTTGCGCGGGGCGAGATCGAGATGCAGATGAAGGGCATGGTCGGCGTCGCTGCCGGGGCCAAGCACCGTCTTGAACGGTCCACAGGCTGCCTTGCGGATCCGGTCGATCAGCTTCGCCTGCGGCGCCGATGAGGTCTTGCCGACCTCGACGGTGGTGCCGTCCTTGAATGTGAACGCAGCAATGTCCAGGGCGTTGCCGAAAGCATGCTCTGAAAGCTTGGAACTGCCGTTGCGAGGGCGACAGACATAGCCGGACGCCTGCGAGATGGATTTCAACTCCTGGCCGAGTTCGGCTTTTGCAGCAGGTGCAACCACATCCTTGACGAAGCGGGACATGGTTTCGGCCATGGCGCAGTCGAGTTCGACATCCGGTGTGACTTCGACCGACTGTCCCAGTTTCTTCAGCATCAGAGGATAAGGCAGCGAGCAGCCAAGCGCATCGTCGTGCTTTGCCTTTGCCTCGTCGAATTCCGCACCAAGCGTTTTCAGCCGTTCACGACATGCGGTTTCCTCAGCAGGCATCCTTTCAGCGGGTGCGATGTTCGAGCGAGGATCGGGCAACGGCTTCGTGGCTACGGGTCTTTTCCAGTCCGATGGTAGTTCGGGCCCCTGAAACGGTTTGCGACCTTCCTGCTCATTTGCAGCCTTGTCCGGAGCCTTGTCGGGGCGCGCCTGTGGCAGTGGCACGTCAGAGGGGGCAGGGGTCTCAGGAGAGATAGGCGCGATTTCGTCCATGTCCCTGCGATGGGCTTCCGGGATTGGCGCCGTTGCGGGCAGTTTCGGAGATCTTGCCGAGGCCAGGGAGCCGTCGAACGAGGCGACGGTACCCAGAAGCGTGATTCCGATTGCCGCCAGCGGCCGTTTCAACAGCGTCATGAAACGCAAACGACGACTGCTCCCTTTGGTTGCCTGGTGCCGAGAACTCTTCGTTCACAATGGGTTACGGCATTGTTGCAGAAGGCTCGCTGCCGCAATGGACAAAGGCAGTTGACTGGTGCGGCGGGTGGCTTGAAATGGGCATCCCTCCTTGTCTCTGGATTTCCCCGATGTCGCTGATACTTTCGCCTCGCGTCCTGCCGATCCTCATGCTCATCGCTTCGAATGTCTTCATGACGTTCGCCTGGTACGGGCATCTGAAATTCAAAAGCTCGCCGATCTGGATTGCCGTCATGGGCAGCTGGCTGATCGCCTTCTTCGAATACTGGCTGGCCGTGCCAGCGAACCGCATCGGCAACCAGGTTTATTCGGCTGCCGAACTCAAGACGATGCAGGAGGTGATCACGCTGACCGTCTTTGCGGTGTTCTCCGTGCTCTATCTCAAGGAAACGCTGACCTGGAACCATGCCGTCGGCTTTGCGCTGATCGCCGGTGGAGCAGCGTTCATTTTCAAGGGATAGATTATGGACATGGCGGGATGAAATCGAACTCCTTCGGCGTTATCCTGTCATTGATAGGCCAGGAGGAGTTCCCCCAATGCACAAGCGACTTCTGATCCACGCGGCGGCCGTTCTTGTCGCCATGCCGTTTGTCACCGTCCAGGTCCAGGCTGCCGGTGGTGGCGGTGGTAGCGATACGCCCAGCCCGACGGTGACCAAATGCAAGAAGGGCGAGGTCTACGACACCAAGTCAAAGAAGTGCGCGCCGCCCAAGCAAGGCATGCTGGACGACGACAACATCTACGAGGCAGGGCACGATCTGGCTATGGCCGGTCGCTATGACGAGGCGATCGCGGTCCTGACGCTAGCCTCGAACAAGAAGGATCCGCGCATCCTCAATTATCTCGGGTACTCGCATCGCAAGTCCGGTCGTATCGTCGTCGGGCTCGGCTATTATGAAGAGGCGCTGCGGCAGAATCCTGACTATACGCTGGTGCGCGAATATCTGGGCGAAGCACGCCTGCAGATGGGCGATGTCGCCGGTGCGCGCGAACAGCTGGGCGAGATCGAAAAGCGTACGGGCAAGCAGTCGCGCGAATACGGCATGCTGTCCGAGCAGATCGACCACTACGACAGAAGCTGAGTGCCGGCCTGGCGGAATCAGGAGAACGAGGCCAGACGTCGCGGTCGGCGGAACCTGCCGATACGGGAGCTTGCGCCCTGCTTTTTTGAGATGAAAATCGGCTAGAGATTGCTATATTACGGGAATCTGAGGTGAGACGGTTCCGTCAGCCAGAAGCTGCCGGACCGTTTTCTTTTTGTACCCAGCGACAGGGTTGGTCCCGCTTCAGGGGCCGGCAGGAAAAGGTGAGATGATGAACAAAGTGCCGATGACAGGCGGAGGTTTCGAGACTCTCAAGGAAGAGCTGCGCTGGCGCCAGCAGGAAGAGCGGCCGCGCATCATCGAAGCGATCTCCGAGGCACGTTCGCATGGCGACCTTTCGGAAAACGCCGAATATCACGCCGCCAAGGAGCAGCAGAGCCTCAATGAAGGCCGCGTCAGCGAACTCGAGGATCTGGTGGCGCGTGCTGAAGTCATCGACGTCTCCAAGCTCTCCGGCAGCACCATCAAATTTGGTGCCACCGTCGTCCTCGTCGATGAAGACACCGAAGAGAAGAAGACCTACCAGATCGTCGGCGACCAGGAAGCAGACGTGAAGGCGGGCAGGATTTCGATCTCCTCGCCGATCGCTCGCGCCCTCATCGGCAAGGGGGTCGGCGACGCCATCGAAGTCAACGCGCCAGGTGGTGCCCGCGGCTATGAGATCGTGAAGGTCCAGTTCGTCTAGGCCCGGTCGATATTCGAGGCCGGGCCGTCGTCCAGGCACAGCCTCTCCTTTGGCTATCTGCCCTGCAGCCTCAGCAAAGCCATCGCCTCGGCGACCGCTGCCTGTGGTGTCACAGGCTGGTCGCCATGAGCGACAAGGGTCGAGGCATATTGCCCGCGCGGGCCGGTGAGGCCCGGCTCCGTCGTCAGGAAAATCGCAACTGTGGGCAAGCCGAATGCCGCTGCCAGATGGGTGAGGCCGGTATCAGCGCCGATGACGAGCGTGGAGCGGCCGATCAGCCCGGCGACCTCCGACAAGGGCGATTTCGGCAGCACCAGCGTTGCCGGCACGGCCTTGCCGATCGCCTCGGCCACAGCTCGTTCCTTTTCGTTCGACCAGGTCGTGACCGGCGTAAATCCCTGCCCGACCAGCAGCCCGGCAGTGGTGATCCACTCCTGAACCGGCCACTTCTTGTCCTCGCGGCTGGTGCCGTGCAGCAGGGTCGCCACCTGTCCGGTCGGGATCGGCGTATTGCCCGAGGGCACGGCGATGCCGGAATCGAGTATCGACAGGTCGGGCTCGTAGCCAAGAGCCAGCGCAAACAGGCGTCGCGTGCGCTCGATGGCGTGCAGATCGCGCGGGACGCCGTAGCGCTGATCGTAGAAAAGGGCGGCGGAAGGTTCGCGCGCGCTTGCCTTGTCGAAGCCGGCAATCGGCGCACCGGCGAATCTCGCGACGAAGGCCGATTTCAGCAACCCCTGCGCGTCAAGCACCAGGTCGTAGCGAGCGGCGCGCAAGGTCTTGCGCAAGGCGGCTCCTTCGCGCCAGGTGTCAGGCGACAAGATCTGCCTGCGCCAGCGTCGCAGCGCTACCTTGTGGATCGTGCCGATTGCTGGATGCAACGCCACGATGCCGGCGAACGCTTCTTCCACGCACCAGTCGAAGCTGATGTTGGCCCGGGCACGCAGGGCGTCCTGAACGGCCGGAAAGGTGTGGATGACATCGCCCATCGACGAGGTCTTGACGATGAGGACTTTCATGCCGCCGTCGCTTGTTCCATCAGCCGATCCGCCGCCTGGACGACACGTTCGACATCAAGCGTGTTGAGGCAATTCATGTGGCCGAGCGGACAGACCTTCTTGTGGCAGGGTGAGCAGGAAAGCTGCAGCCATACCAGTTCGCGTTTTTCAGCGAGCGGCGGCGTGTTTTCCGGCGACGTCGAGCCGTAGACGGCGACTATCGGCGTGCCGACGGCCGCGGCGACATGCATCAGGCCGCTGTCGTTGGACACTGCCAGCTTCGCCGCGGCGATGACGTCGATGGCGTCTTCCAGGCGGGTCTTGCCGGCAAGGTCGACGCAGCCAGGTGCCAGTGCCGCGATCTCCGCCGTCACCGCGCTGTCGTTCTTCGAGCCGAAGAGCACGACCTTCAGACCCTGCACCATCATCGCGCGGGCAAAGCCGGCATAGGATGCGCTTGGCCAGCGCTTGGCCGGGCCGAATTCCGCTCCCGGCATCATCGCCACGAACCTGCCCGGCTGGAGATCGTTGCGCGCAAGCAGTTCGGACTGGTTCGTCGCGTCCACGGTCAGTTTGGGGGGCTGGAACGTGCCGCCACGCGCCAGGGAAAAGAAGCCGTAGGCGGTACGCCGCTTTTCCTTCTTGGGTTGCCCGACGATGTCGGTGAGCAGGCCGTAGCGCATTTCGCGCAGATGGCCGACGCGTTTCGGAATCCGGGCAAAGAACGGGATCAGGGCCGATTTCAGGCTGCCTGGCAGCACATAGGCCATGTCATAGCGGCCCTTGAGCATGCGGCCGTATCTGCGCCGAACGCCAAGCTCCAGCTTGCCCGACGGCACCGGCATTTCGATCTGCTGGCGGACTTCCGGCATGCGCCCGACCAGCGGGGCCGCCCATGCTGGCGCCATGACGTCGATTCCGGCATTCGGATAGAGCTCTTTCAATGCCGAAAACAGGCATTGCGCCATGACCATGTCGCCCACCCAGCGGGGGCCGATCACGAGGATCGTCGGGCTTTCAGCCATTCGACATAGTCTTTCACACCGGTTTCCACGTCGCGGAACTGTCCGTTGTAACCGGCAGCACGCAGGCGGGACATATCAGCTTGGGTGAAGCTCTGGTAGCTGCCCTTCAGATGGTCGGGGAAGTCGATATATTCGATGCTGCCCTTGCCGAGCGATGCGATGACGGTCTCGGCGATGGCACGGAACGGTTGGGCACGGCCGGTGCCGCAGTTGAAGATGCCGCTGGCTCCGCGCTTCCAGAGCCAGAGATTGACGTCGGCGACATCGCCGACATGGATGAAGTCGCGGCTCTGCTCGCCCGGGCCGAATCCGTCATAGGCGCCGAACAGCTTCGGGTTTTCGCCGCGACCGACCTGATTGAACAGATGGAAGGCGACCGAGGCCATGGTGCCCTTGTGCTGTTCGCGCGGGCCATAGACGTTGAAATAGCGCAAGCCGGCGACCTGCGAATGGCCGGGGCCGACCACGCGGCGGACATAGTCGTCGAAGAGTTTCTTCGACCAGGCGTAGACGTTGAGCGGCAGCTCGAAGTCCTGCTCTTCCCGGAACACCGAACCGCCGCCGTAGACGGAGGCCGAGGATGCGTAAAGGAACGGGACACGCTGTTCGAGGCAGGCATGCAGCAGGCGCTTCGAATAGGCGAAATTCACCTCCATCATGAATTTGCCGTTCCATTCGGTGGTGGTCGAGCAGGCGCCCTGATGGAAAACCGCTTCGATCCGACCGAGCTTGCCGGCCTCGAATGCGGCCGGGAATTCGTCCTTGTCGAGATAGTCGGCGATCCTGAGATCGGCCAGGTTGATGATCTTGTGGCCGTCGGTCAGATCGTCGACGACAAGGATGTCGTCATGGCCTTCGGCATTGAGCGCGGCGACGATGTTGGAGCCGATCATGCCGGCGCCGCCGGTTACGATGATCATCGGGACCTCGAATTGTTGAGCGGATCGCGGTCCTTATAGGAGAGGCAAGGGAGCGTGTCGACAAGGGTGCATCGCATGACAGGCAAGGAACGTCGCCGCAGTTGCGCTGCCCAGCTTTGCGGTATATCCGCTTGCGCATGAGCGAGTTGCACCTGTCTTCTCCCGAAATCCTTCACCGCGCGATCGCCCGGTTCGCCGATATCACCGTGCTGGTGGTCGGTGACCTGATCCTCGACCGCTTCGTCAACGGCGTGATCGAACGTATCTCGCCGGAAGCGCCGATCCCGGTCCTGCATGGACGTGGTGAAACGCAGGCGGTCGGCGGCGCCGGTAACGTCGTTTCCAACATCGTCTCGCTGGGTGGCAAGGCAATCCCGATCTCGGCACTCGGCGACGATGCCGCCGCCGGCAACATCCTGCGCATGTTCGCGGAACTGGGTGTCGATACGGATGGCATCGGACAGACGCGCGATCGCATGACGTCATCGAAGAGCCGTTTCAGCGCGCTCAACCAGCAGGTTCTGCGGTTCGACGAAGAGGAAATCCGGGCGCTGGATGCCGCGGAGCGGGCAAGACTGCTCACGGATTTCCGGGCAGCACTTGCCGGGGCCGACATCGTCATCCTGTCCGACTATGGCAAGGGCATCCTGCTTGATGGCGTTGCCGCCGAATTGATCGCGATCTGCCGCGAGGCTGGCAAGGCGGTTCTCGTCGATCCGAAGGGGCGTGATTATGCATGCTACCGCGGTGCGACCGCGGTGACACCCAACCGCAAGGAACTGGGCGAGGCGGTTGGGCGCTCGGTCTTCGCCGACGACGATATCGTTGCCGCCGCGCGCGCACTGATCGCGGCGAATGGTTTCGACTTCGTCCTGGCGACCCGCAGCGAGAAGGGCATGAGCGTGGTCGATGCGCAATCGGCGCGCCACATCGCGACGCAGGCGCGTGAGGTGTTCGACGTTTCCGGTGCCGGCGATACCGTGATTGCCTCATTCGCACTTGCCCACGCTGCAGGCGCTGACCGTGCGGCCGCCGCAGCCATTGCCAATGCCGCCGCCGGGGTCGTGGTCGGCAAGCGTGGAACGGCGCGCCTGACGGCGGATGAGTTGACCGGCGCGTTGTTCCGTTCGCATGGCGCGGTCCACAAGGATGCCGTGCTCGACATAACCGCCGCGCAGCGGCTGGTTGCAACGTGGAAGGAAGAAGGCCTGACGGTCGGCTTCACCAACGGCTGCTTCGACATCCTGCATGCCGGTCATGTCAGCCTGCTCAATGCCGCACGCGGCCAATGCGACAGGTTGGTGCTTGGGCTGAACAGCGATGCCTCTGTGCGGCGGCTGAAAGGCCCCGACCGACCCGTAAATGACCAGCATGACCGTGCCTGCGTGCTGGCGGCGCTGGCTTCCATCGATGCCGTGGTGGTCTTCGAAGACGATACTCCGCTGAAACTGATCGAGGCTCTGCAGCCCGATATCCTGGTCAAGGGCGCGGACTATACCGTCGATCAGGTCGTGGGCGCCGACGTGGTGCAAAAAGCCGGCGGCCGTGTGGTTCTCATCGATCTCGTTGCCGGCAAAAGCACCACCGGCACCATAAGCAAATTGCGCGCCCGTAGCGGAACCTGAAAACCCCATGTCCAACCTGAATGACTATCTTGTCCGCTCGGCGGCCGCGATCACAGCCATGGTCGAACGCGACCTGACGGCCGAAATGCAGCGTGCGACCGACGCGGTTGTAACGGCATTGTCTGCAGGTAAAGCCTTCCTGATCTGTGGCAATGGCGGATCGGCGAGCGATGCGATCCACATCGCCGGCGAACTGGTTGGCCGCTTCCTGAAGGAACGCAAGGCCTACAACGTCATTGCCTTGCCCGCCAATGCGGCCGTGCTGACAGCCTGGGGCAACGACTATGGCTTCGACACCGTGTTTTCACGGCAGGTGGAAGCGCATGGCGCCGAGGGCGCGGTGCTGCTGGCCATCTCGACCAGCGGCAATTCCCCGTCGATCCTGGCGGCTGCGGAACAGGCACGCGCCATGGGCATGACGGTGATCGGCATGACCGGCGATACCGGCGGCAAGCTGAAGCCGTTGTGCGATGTCCTGCTCAATGTACCGTCCGGTTCCACACCGATCATCCAGCAGGGCCATATCTGCCTCTATCACTATCTCTGTGAAGAGGTGGAAAACCGGCTGAGCAACGGCCCGACGGCCTGATGTTCGGATCAAAGCCTCCGTACCCGCTCGAGGAGCCGGGGCTTTGGGTGGAGCGGGTCGGCGATAAGGCCTTTCCAGATGGAAGTCCGGCGCTGTTCCTTGATCGGGACGGCACCATCAATGTCGACACCGGCTATCCGAGCGATCCAGCGCAAGTGGCGCTGCGCGATGAAATCCTCCCGGTCATCCAGGCGGCCAATCGTGCCGGCTGGCCGGTGGTGATTGTCACCAATCAGTCCGGTATCGCGCGCGGGTATTTTGGATGGGATGTTTTCGCCGCGGTCAATGGCCGTATCCTGGCACTGCTGAGTGAGAAGGATTGTTTTGTCGACATGGTGCTCGCCTGCGCCTACCACGAAGCAGGAAAGGGCGTGCTCGGCATGGGCGATCATCCGATGCGCAAACCCAATCCCGGCATGCTGCTGAAGGCAGCCGCGATGTTGAGAGCCGACCCCGGGGGCTCGGTCCTGATCGGCGACAAGGATGCCGATATCCAGGCCGGACGCCGGGCAGGGCTGTCGCGTTTGTTTCTGGCACGAGAGGCGAATACCGCAGCGGAGCAGGCGGCGATCGCCGAGATCCAGGCTATTTCCCGGCTTTGAGGTTCGCTCGATCGGCGCGGCGTTCATCGCGTGCCTCGAACAGCTTCGCCTCGGTCACGTAGGAGTAGAGGAAAACCATCGCCGAGTGGACGTAGCCGTGGCGGCCGCACAGGAAATAGCGCTTGCCGACGTAGAATTTGAGGAAATTGATCCAGGGCGAGAACATGAGCCGCGACATGCTCGGCTTCGCGCCTTGCTCAACCTGCGCTTCGACCTTGAGCGACGAATAGGAATTCGTGCGGTTCATTTCGTCGGTCAACGATGTCGCGCGCCGGTGCAGCAACATGCCTTTCTCGATGATCGCGGTCTTGCCAGGTACCCTGAACGATTCATGCACACGCTGAGCAACGTCCATCGTCGCTTTGTCGCGGCGGAAAAGGCGGAAGATACGGTTGTGTGCCACCCAGCGGTGGGCATAACCATAGCCTTTCAGATAATCGCGGCGGCGGACGTACCAGCCGTCGATATCGGTTTTGCCGGAACGCGTGATTTCGACGATGGACTGCTTCAATTCGGCATCGGCGCGCTCGTCGGCCTCGATGCAGAGGCACCAGGGCTGGGAGGCTCGTTCCAGCGCAAAAAGCCGCTGCCTGGCGAAACCCGGCCAGTCATTGTGCATGAGGCGGATTGGATAGCCTCTGGCGATGAATTGCTGGACGCACTCCAGGGTGCCGTCCGTCGAGCCCGAATCCACCACGACGATCTCGGCGCAGAAGTCGACGCTCTCCAGGCAGTCGGCAATCATGTCGACTTCGTTCCTGCAGATGATCAGTGCGGAGACGGGCGTGTTGAACTGAGACATGAGGGGAAAATTAGGAGCGGGACAGGCTGTGTCCAGCCATGCGCCTTTACTGCGTTTGGTTCAAGGCGTTGATTTCGACTAGGCCTTCATCTTTCACCTGGCGGATGGTCAATGCGGTGCGCACCGTATCGACGTTCGGGGTGGAAGTCAGTTCTTCGATGACGAAGCCCTGGAACGTCGCCAGATCCCCGGTCACGCAATGCAGCAGGAAATCGGACTCGCCCGATACCATCCAGGCATCACGCACGATTGGCCAACTGCGGGTACGCTCGGCGAAGGCTTTCAATTCCGCGTCGGCCTGATGATGCAGGCCGATCAGGCAGAACGCCACCACGTCCATGCCAAGTGCCGGCGCATTAAGCAGGGCGCGATACCCCCGGATGATACCGGTTTCCTCGAGTCGTTTGACGCGGCGCAGGCAGGGGGGCGCGGAAATGCCGACGCGACGCGAAAGCTCGACATTGGTCATGCGTCCGTCGCGTTGCAATTCCCGCAGGATCTTCCAGTCAATGGCGTCGAGATCGGCCTTAATCGGCATGGTTGTCCGCCTGTCGCGCAAGAATCTTTCGCAAACACGTCATTAAACGAGTTTGCGGGCCGCGCCATCCCCGCACACCCGGAATTTTCGGCATTCATCCCGGATTAACCATGAGGTGTCGGTTTCCCGCGGCCACACAAGCATTGTGGGGACACTTGTCGCACGTCCTTGCTGGCGGACTGGGCAGCACTTACATTGCGCGCAACAGTTGCCGCTCGTTTCGGGCCGCTTGACGCGGCCGTCTTTCGCAAAAGGCCGTTCCATGACCGTCAAGCACGCGCCCGTCCTTATCATCGGCTCCGGCCCGGCCGGTTATACCGCGGCCATCTATGCCGCTCGTGCCATGCTGAAGCCCGTGCTGGTCGCCGGTCTCCAGCAGGGTGGCCAGCTGATGATCACCACGGACGTCGAGAACTATCCCGGTTTTGCCGACCCGGTGCAGGGTCCGTGGCTGATGAGCGAGATGCTGAAGCAGGCCGAACATGTGGGCACGGAAATCATCAACGACATCATCACCGAGGTTGACCTCGATGTTCGCCCATTTGTGGCCAAGGGCGATTCCGGCACGACCTATACGGCCGATGCGCTGATCATCGCCACCGGTGCGCAGGCGAAATGGCTGGGCATCCCTTCGGAGCAGACTTTCATGGGCTTCGGTGTTTCGGCCTGCGCCACCTGCGACGGGTTCTTCTATCGTGGCAAGGATGTCGCGGTGATCGGTGGCGGCAACTCGGCGGTCGAGGAGGCGCTCTATCTTTCCAATCTGGCCAAGACGGTTACTGTCATCCACCGCCGTAGTGAATTCAGGTCGGAGCGCATCCTGCGTGAGCGGTTGATGAAGAAGGACAATGTCCGCGTCATCTGGGATACGGTGGTCGAAGAGATCACCGGGCGTCCGGGCAAGACCCCGCTGCCGCCTTCGGTCGAAGGGCTGACGTTGCGCAATGTGGCGACCGGACAGGAAAGCCAGCTGAAGATCGACGGCGTGTTCGTGGCGATCGGCCATGCGCCGGCAGTGGAGTTGTTTGCCGGTAAGCTCAAGCAGAAGTCGAACGGCTATCTGTGGACCGCGCCGGATTCGACGCGCACCGATGTGCCTGGCGTGTTCGCCGCTGGTGACGTGACGGACGATATCTATCGCCAGGCGGTGACGGCGGCTGGCATGGGCTGCATGGCGGCGCTCGAAGCGGAAAAATATCTCGCTGGGATAGAGGTGCATCGGGAAGCGGCTGAGTAAGCCGCAAAATCTCCGAAATCTTTCTTCAGACGCCAAAACGAAACGAGGGGAATCATGGCGCTGGATTGGGACAAACTTCGCGTGTTTCACGCAGCCGCCGAGGCTGGGTCGTTCACGCATGCGGCCGAGACACTGCATCTTTCGCAGTCGGCTATTTCGAGACAGGTCAGCGCGCTGGAGCATGATGTCGGCGTGCCACTGTTTCATCGCCATGCGCGCGGGTTGGTTCTGACCGAACAGGGCGAGATGCTGTTTCGCACGGCGCATGACGTGCTGATGAAACTGGAGTCGATCAAGACGCGGCTGGCCGAATCCAAGGATCGGCCGTCGGGCATCCTGCGCGTGACGACCACGGTGGGCCTTGGCGCTGGCTGGCTGACCGATCGGGTACAGGAGTTCATCGACCTCTATCCTGAAATCCATCTGCAGCTCATCCTCGCCAATGAGGAACTGGACCTCACCATGCGCCAGGCCGACTGCGCGATCCGGTTGAGGCAGCCGCAACAGCCGGATCTGATCCAGCGTCGTCTGTTCACGGTGCACTTCCACCTCTATGCGTCGCCCGCCTATGTGAACAAGTTCGGCAAGCCGGCGACGGTGGCTGAACTGAAGAACCATCGCATCGTGACGTTCGGCGTGCCGGTACCGACGCATCTGTCGGAGCTCAACTGGCTGGAGACGGTTGGCGATTTCGAAAGCGGGCAGCGCGTGCCGACCCTGCAGATCAATGACATCCTGTCGATCAAGCGCGCAGTTCAGGGGGGCGCCGGCATCGCCATGCTGCCCGACTATGTCGTCGGCAAGGATGCCGGCCTGGTGCAGCTTCTGCCGGAAACCGAGGTACCGTCCTTCGACACCTACTTCGCTTATCCCGACGCAATGAAGAACCAGGCGAAGCTGCACGTCTTCCGCGACTTCATCATCGCCAAGGCTCGCAACTGGTCATATTGACCCTTGCGCTCACGGAGCTGGCACGGCGCTCGTTCCCAACCGTGATCGCGTGCTGCGGCTATGCGCCGTGCCATGGCGTCAGCCGCGGCAGCCAGCCCGGCACGGCGCGCCGATAGGTTTCATACTCGACGCCATAGCGCCGCACGAGCGTCGGCTCTTCGTAGAAGTGTACGAACGCTGCCATGGCGACGCCCATTACCACCCCGTAGAGAAGTACCGCCCAGCTCGCGAACAGCAGCGCCTGGCCGGCGATGATCGAAAGCACCGCGACATACATCGGGTTGCGGACATGGCGATAGATGCCGCCCACCACAAGCTTCTCGGTGGGTGCAACCGGTGCCGGAGTGCCCAGTCCCTCGAGCGCGAAGCGGGCAAAGGAATGCAGGAGAACCAGGACCGCCACCGCGATCAGGATGCAGCCGATCACGATACACGCCAAAGACATCGAGAGGGGGAGACGGTAACGATCCAGGATCAGCCAGGGCAGCAGGCCCGCGACGACGCAGGGTGCCATCAGGAAGAAAACCGCGCTGCCGAGAATTGCCGAGGTCCTGGTCTTCATGGCGATCCCTCAATCGTCCCGTTGAAGAAAATGGGTGCCGCCCCTTGCCTTGTTTGTCGGCAGGCCTTGATCCTTCGTCCGCCTATGAATGCATCGATTTGCGGTGCAGCATGCCGGCTCCGGGGCAATATGCCTGCTTTTCTGGCCCTATGGCCAAGAAATGTACGTTGGACCACAGCCTATGCCTTTTTGCATGTGTGCGTTGCAAAATAGGTGCTTGTTTGTTGGGCAGGATGCGCCCATATATCAGTCATCTCCTGGGCGCGTTCTCCTCCCATTAGCGCCCTCGAGTGTTCCCCTCTGGAGGTTTAGCCCTAACGGGCACTTCCATTCAACTTAGCCGGGTCTTCTTGATCCGGCTTTTTTGTTGCCTTTTCGTGAGGCGGCCGGGTGGCTTGAGAGATCATTCGGAACCGTGGGCCATCTGTCTGAAAATGGGTGTTCGTGACGCCACCGTCCGTACCGTCGAACGTTAGCTTTCCATCATGTAACGGTCACGTGTAACCCTAAGTAACATGCAGAACGCCCGAATTAGCGCGTATGCATTTGATCAGGACGCGGTCAGAATCGTTCGAGGGATGGGGGCATCTCACGCTCGATCGGGCTCTGGCAACGACCGCGTCCAGCCTTATTCTTCCGGTTGAGGTGACGACACCTGGATTGGATACATGCGGCGGACCTGAGCTCTTTTCTCCCAAGAAAGCGGTCCGCGAAAACGGCGTCCGGTGAACCGGACGCCGTTTTGCTTTTTGCCATCAGCCGTCAGGCAGCCTTGCCATTGGCGTTCATCACGTCGTCGGCGAGACGGCCGGTCAATTCCGCCATGTGATCGAAACTTGCCCGGTAGCTGGCAACACCCGCCGTCGCCGACCGCAGCTCGATGATCAGGTCGCTGATCTCGGCTTGCGGCATGGTTGCCTCGACGACGTCCCAACCCGGCCAATCGGTGCGGGCGTCATAACCAAGGATCTGTCCGCGCCTTTGTGGAATGAGCGCGATGATCCTGGCGGTCGCGTCGGACGGGGTGACGATCTCGACCTTCATCACCGGCTCCAGAAGTACCGGCGAACAGGTTGCCATGCCTTCCTTCATGGCGAGCTTGGCCGCCATCTGGAACGCCATGTCGGATGAATCGACCGAATGGTAGGAGCCGTCTGACAGATTGACGGCGACGTCGACGACGGGGAAGCCGAGCGGGCCGCATTTCAGATAATCCCGAGCGCCTGTCTCCACCGACTGGATATAGGTCTTTGGCACGACGCCGCCGGTGATGGTGTCGGTGAACTGGAAGCCGGTGCCGCGTGGCAGCGGCTTGATCTCCAGAACGACGTCGCCGAACTGGCCGTGACCGCCGGACTGTTTCTTGTGGCGGCCGCGTTGCTGCACCGATTTGCGGATGGTCTCGCGATAGGGCACCGCTGGCGCATGTCCTTCCACCGGGATCTGGTTCTTGCCCTCCAGCCGCTCGCGTACCACGCGCAGATGCATCTCGCCGTGACCCGACAGCACGGTCTCGGCCGAGTCCTGGTTGTGCTTGAGGCTGAGCGAAGGATCCTCCTCGGCAAGGCGCTGGATGGCTGCCGACATCTTGACGTCGTCCTTGCGTTCTTTCGGCCGCAAGGCAAAAGCGAACACCGGTTGCGGCGGAGCGAGATCGGCGAGTGGCTCGATGCCTCCTTTTGCCGACGTCAGGGTCTGGCCGGTGCGGACCTCGTCCAGCTTGCCGAGCGCGACGGTCTCACCGACCTTTGCCGTGGCGAGCTTCGACTGGTCCTTGCCGAGCATGCGGTAGATGCCGGACACCTTCGCGCTGTTGCCGTCGGGCAGGAACAGCTCGGTGCCGTCGTTGATCTGGCCTGAAAGAATGCGGGAAACCGAAAGCTTGCCGCCATGCGGCGTGTGGATGGTCTTCATCACCTGCACGACGGTGGTCGAGCCAGCTGGTGCACCTAGGCGCTTGCGCGTGGCTTCAATGTCGGGTGCATCGTGGCGGATCGTCTTCAGGAGACGGAGTACGCCGTTGCCTTTCTCGGCCGTGCCGATGAGCACCGGCGTCACCGTGCCGGCACGCAGGTCAGCCGCAAGGTCGTCGAAGATGGCGTCCTTCGGCGGCTCGATCTCCTCCAGCAACTGTTCCATGAGCTGGTCGTCATGATCGGCAAGAGTTTCCAGCATCGAGAACCGTGCCTCGATCTCGCGCGCCTTGTCGTCGCCCGGTATTTCGGCGACTTCGCTCTCGGCGTATTCGCGGTAGATGTAGGCGCGCTCGAGCGCGAGGTCGATCGAGCCGATGACGACGCCATCCTTGCGCAGCGGGATCTGGCGCAGCAGCAGCGGCACGGAGCTGGTCGGCTGCAACATCTTCAGTGTCTCACGCACACCGGCGATTGCCTTGTCGACCTTGTTGAGAAACAGGATGCGCGGCACGCCGAGATCGTCCAGCTTGCGCATGATCAGCTGCAGCGCGGGAATCTTCTTCTCATCCGCCTCCGCCACCACGACGGCCATGTCGCAACCCGCCAGGACAGGTTCCGCCTCGAAGGCGAATTCGATGGAGCCGGGACAATCGATGAAGGTGAATTCGTCACCCATGAATTCGGTAGTGGCAATGGTTGCTTCCACGCTCATGGCGTGGGCGCGGGCTTCCGCGGAATGGTCCGATACGGTGTTGCCGGACGAAACCGGGTTTTGTCGAGGAATGGCGCCCGTCCGGGCGAGAATGGCTTCGAGAAGTGTCGTCTTACCGCTTGCGAAGGGACCGACTATGGCAATGCATTTCGGTCCCGAGCGTCGTCCTCCGGCGCGATTACCCATGCTGACCTCCACTCAGGCATTCCGCTGAGAGCGGCGGCCGGCCTGTTCGGCCGTCGCGGGTCGAAAGCGTTTGCCAGCAACCCGGAAACATCGAAACATGGGTTCGAAAGCAGGGCAAGGAAAATAGATGACGAGCGCCAAAGCTTGGTCGACAAAGGGCTCGATTTGCAGAAACGGAAGGAGAATTCGATGAAGATCATCGCCTGCGGCAGCGTGCCGACCATCATCGCCTCGGACGCCTATTTCACCGGACGGGTGACGCAGAACCCGATCATCGAGGCGGAGTCGCCGGCACGGCTGAGAGCCACTTCGGTAAGCTTCGAGGCGGGCGCGCGTACGCATTGGCATACACATCCGCTCGGCCAGACGATCCATGTCGTCTCGGGCGCCGGGCTGGCGCAGAGCTGGGGCGGACCGATCCAGGAGATCAGGGCCGGGGACACCGTCTGGTTCGAGCCCGACGAAAAGCACTGGCATGGTGCTGCCCAAAAGACGGCGATGACCCATATCGCCATGCAGGAGGCGCTCAACGGTTCGCCCGTCGACTGGCTGGAGCCGGTCAGCGACGAACAGTATCAGGGATGAACGGAGCCGCCTTCCGACGAAAAAAGCCCGGTCTCGACCGGGCTTTTTTGTGCGAGATTCTCTGCGGATCAGCTGAGACTTCCCGTGAAGCGCTGGATGCGGGTGCAGGCTTCCTCCAGAAGCTTCTCGGACGTCGCGTAGGAAATGCGGAAGTTCGGGCCGAGGCCAAAAGCCGAACCGAACACCACCGCCACGCCTTCGGCTTCGAGCAGTTCGGAGCAGAAGGTCTCGTCGGAATCGATCACCTTGCCGCCCTGCGTCTTCTTTCCGATCAGCTGGGCGCAGGACGGATAGACATAGAAGGCGCCCTCGGGCGACGGGCAGGTGATACCGCGCGCCTGGTTCAGCATCGATACGACGAGGTCGCGGCGGGCCTGGAAGATCGCCTTGTTCTTCTTCACGAAGTCCTGCGGGCCGTTCAGCGCTTCCACCGATGCCCATTGCGCGATCGTGCAGGCGCCGGAGGTCTGCTGGCCCTGGATCATGTCCATGGCCTTGATCAGCGGCAGCGGGCCGGCGGCATAGCCGATGCGCCAGCCGGTCATGGCATAGGCCTTGGACACGCCGTTCATGGTGAGCGTGCGCTCATAGAGGCGCGGCTCAACCTCGGCGATCGTCCTGAAGACGAAGTCGCCATAGGTGAGGTGTTCATACATGTCGTCGGTCAGGATCCAGACCTGGGGGTGTTTCAGCAGCACCTCGGCCAGCGCCTTGAGCTCGGCCTCCGTATAAGCGGCGCCGGACGGGTTGGACGGCGAGTTCATCACCAGCCATTTGGTCTTCGGCGTGATGACTTTCTCCAGGCCTTCCGCCGTCAGCTTGAAGCCATTGTCGATGCTGGTCTCGGCAAAGGTCGCCGTGCCGCCGCAGATCGCCACCATCTCCGGGTAGCTCACCCAATAGGGGCGGGGGATGACGACTTCGTCGCCGGGGTTCAGCGTTGCCATGAAGGCGTTGAACAGGATCTGCTTGCCGCCGGTGCCGACGATGGTCTGCTCCGGCTTGTAGTCGAGATTGTTCTCGCGCTTGAATTTTTTGGCGATGGCGTCGCGCAGCGGGGCGATGCCGGAGACGGGCGGATACTTGGTTTCGCCGCGACGGATCGCTTCGATGGCCGCGTTCTTGACATTGTCCGGCGTATCGAAATCCGGCTCGCCGGCGCCGAGGCCGATGATGTCACGGCCGGCATTTTTCAGCTCGCGCGCTTTCTGCGTGACCGCGATGGTCGCGGAAGGCTTTACGCGGGAAAGGGCGTCGGCGAGGAAGGCCATGACAAATCTCCATAGAGGCAGCTGCCAAACCCGGCAGCGGCGTCTCTATTGTCGTATCGGCAAAACAAGCGCAAGCTTCGTTTGCTGAGCCAGTGGCTCGGTTTTGGCTCCGCAGGGCCAATCGGATCATTAACGCGCGGTAAAACCTTGGCCGATAGATTTGCCTGGTTTAGCACGCGACGAAGCGAGGGACAGTGTCGCGCAGCATCGGGCTCGCCCATATCATCCGTCACGATGATGGCACCTCGACCGGGGTGTGGGGCCTGTACACGCTGAAGAGCGCGTTTCAGCCGATCTTCGCCTTTCAGGACGGCAAGCTCTCCATTGCGGCTTTCGAGGGACTGATCCGGCCGTTTCGCGATGGCGAACCGCAACCGCCGGGCCAGTTCTTCGCCACCTGTCCGCCGGCCGACAGATTGCATATCGAGGCGCTGACGCGAACGCTGCATCTGCTCAATGCAGGCGCCTGCCTGCCGGAGGACGCCAGCATCTTCATCAATTTCGATCCGTCCGTCTTCATCGACCGGGCCGTGTCGGACAATGCATTGCGCGAAATGCGCCTGGTGCTGCACGAGGCTGGCATCGATCCGAAGCGGGTAGTCTGCGAAGTGACGGAACAACGCTCGGCCTCCAAGGCTGCACTCAGCGATTTCGTCGAGGCGCTGAGGGCAAACGGGTTCCGGATCGCGGTCGATGACTACGGTGCCGATGAGTCCGACATCAACCGGATCAAGGAGCTGAAGCCGGACATCGTGAAGTTCGACGCCCACTGGATCACCCAGCTGATGGAGTCCGGTGCCGGTTTCGCCTTGCTGATGACAATGGTGGCGGCCTTCGAGGGACGGGGCATCCGGACGGTTTTCGAAGGCATAGAGGAGAGCTGGCAGCTCGATCTCGCCGAAAAATCCGGTGCGTCCATGGTGCAGGGCTACGTTCTGGCCAGGCCCGAGATCGCGCCGACCAGTTTCCGCAGTTATGCCAGGGCCGTGCATATGCCCGAACCGGGGCCGCAGGCCGGTCAAGATCTTGGCAGCGGCATCTCCGCCCAGCACTCGAGCCGCCCGGCGAGGACTTTCGGAAAACGGATCGTCCAGTGAGGGCGTGACGGAGCGGCCAGCCCGTCGCTCCAGCTCTTCGTTTGTCCGGATTCGGGTGGCCGCATCGTCGCGGGCATGCTGTCGATGACCGAACGCGCCCATCGGAGCGGCATGGACCTATCAACGGCGTTTATCGGTACTCACAAAAAGAAATCGCTGGATGCCTGGGGGCTGCTCGGGCAAACGGACGCTTCAAGGGAGGAGCCAGCATGACCATTCTCTACAGCATGATCGACAGCGGCAACTGCTACAAGCCGCGGCTGCTGATGGCCAAGCTCGGTCAGTCCTTCACCAATGTCGAGGTGTCTTCCCACAACGGGGCAACGCGCACTCCGGAATATGTGGCCAAGAACCCGAACGCCATGGTGCCCATGCTGGAACTGGACGATGGCCGTCGCATCGCCGAATCCAACGCCATCCTGCTCTATCTTGCCGAGGGTACACGCTTCCTGCCTGCCGACCGCTATCAGCGCGGTCTGGTCTATCAGTGGCTTTTCTTCGAGCAATACAGCCACGAACCGAACATTGCCGTGCGCAAGGCGCTGCTGACCTTTCCCGAAAGAGCCAGGGATGCCACGCCGGAACGCCTCGCAACGACGCTGGAGCGCGGCAACAAGGCGCTCGGCGTCATGGAGCACAGGCTCGTGCAGAGCCCGTTCTTCGCGGGAGATAGCTACAGCATCGCCGACATCGCGCTCTACGCCTATACGCACACCGCAGAGTTCGGTGGCTTCGATCTCAAGGCCTTCCCGGCCATCGGTGCGTGGTTGAAGCGGGTGGAGACGGACCCCGGTCACGTGCCGATCGAATGGCTGCCGTGATCCGGATCACAGACAGTTGCGGAAACTGGTCACAAGGATGACGCATGATCCTCATCGGGCAATATGATTCACCCTTTGTCAGGCGAGTCGGCATAGCGCTGACGCTTTACGGGATTTCCTTCGAACAGAAGCCCTGGTCGACCTTTGGCGATGCCGACAGGATCCGCCCCTACAATCCACTGACCCGTGTGCCGACGCTGGTGCTGGATGACGGCGAGGTGCTGATCGAGAGCCATCTCATGCTCGACTATCTCGACAGCCTGGTTCCGGCCGGGCAGGCGATGTTCCCGCGCGCCGAGCCCTTGCGACACAAGGCGTTGAAGGTTGCCGCGCTGGCCACCGGCATGGCCGACAAGGCGGTGAGCCTGTTCTACGAGCAGCGCCTGCACAGCAAAATGTCCGATATGTGGGCCGATCGATGCCGGACGCAGATCGCCACGGTGCTGGATGTGCTGGAGAAAGACCGTGCCGGACAGGTGAGCGAATTCTGGTTCGGAGATCGGATCGGTCATGCCGACATCGCCGTGGCTGCGGCACTGCGCTTCCTCAACGACGCGCATCCCGGGCTGGTCGATATGTCCGGGTTTCCGGCCATCGCCCAACATGCCGCGAAGCTGGAAGCGTTGCCGGTCTTCAAGCTCATCGCGCAGGAGTTCGTGGCGCCCGCTTGAGCAGGGACGTCGAGCCATCCCAAGGCAAAGGAAGAAAAACAAAAAGGCGGGAAAAATCCCGCCTTTCGTTAAGTCTGCTAGCCTGACCCGGAGCGTCTCTGGTGGTGCCGGTGGCAATCTGCCACTTCGGCGGTCCTTCCGTTTCCGCTCCGGCGCGCTTCTCGCGCGACCGTCAGTACATCCGTGACTTGCCGCGCGCCCCAGGTAGATGCCCGGCGCGCGCCTTGCGCCAAATCAGGCTGCCGACAGAGATCCAGCCGACGACTTGCCAGTGCGGCGGTCCTGCTCGATCTCGTAGCTGATCTTCTGGCCATCAGCCAGGGTGGTGAGACCAGCGCGCTGCACAGCGGAGATGTGGACGAAAACGTCCGCGCCGCCGGCGTCAGGCTGGATGAAACCGAAGCCCTTGGTGGCGTTGAACCACTTGACCGTTCCAGTTGCCATATCAATGTTCCTTCACATTCACTTGCGTTTTCTTCAGACCGGACCCTATCCGGCCTTTGGTATCGAGATTTTGGAGAAAGACGGAGCAAACGCGAAGATCGCGAGGCGTGGGGTCAATCGGCCCAAATATCAACGCAACGCATATAGGCGACTTTTTCACTAAAAACAAGCTGGTGTTGTTTGATCCTGACGCGAGACACTGCACGGCTGGCAAGGTGCGGGGCGTCGGCGTAATCTATGATCAAAGGATGCTTCGCGCTGGAGGAAGCCATGAGAAAGACGATCCTGCTTGCCGCATGCCTTTCGCTTGTCGCGGCCGAAGCGCAGGCAATTTCGCGCTATGATCCGACACGTATGAGCTGCGAACGCGTGCAGAGGCTGGTCGACCGCGAAGGCGCCGTGATCCTGCGCTATCGGTCGCCGCGCAATCCACGCCTCACGCTTTATGACCGCTATGTCGCCAGTGTTGAATTCTGCGACATGGGCGAATTGCGCAGCCGCGCATCGGTACCGAGCGCCGACACCGGCTCATGCCCTGTGTACAGATGCAAGCGCCCCGATTTCGATCGCCGACGCTTCATCCTGCCATTCGACTGAACGGTGCATCGGTTGCACCGACGCAACCGCGCCGGTCGCTCAGAATCCGAACGAAGCCTGCTTCGAGGGAGGTGGGCCGACCCGAACGCCTTCCATCGCCAGCATCTTTTCCTTGGTCGCCGAGCCGCCGGGCGCCGAGAAGCCGCCTATCTTGCCGCCGACCGCGGTGATGCGGTGGCAGGGAATGACCAGCGGTACCGGATTGGCGCCGAGGGCCGCACCCGTCTCGCGCGCAAGCCCGGTGTGGCCCGCACGTCTGGCGAGTTCGCCATAGGTGGTGGTTTCGCCGAAGGCCAGCTTGCGCGCGGCGTCATAAATGGCGAGTCGAAAATCGTCGACGCCGTCGAGGTCGACCGGCACGGTGGAGAAGTCGACGGTTTCACCGGCGGTATAGGCCTTGATCGCCGCGACCAGTTCACCCACCCAGCCGGGGGCGGTGCCGTCCTCGAAACGTTTGCCGGGTACGCTCTCCAGCCGAAGCAGGCGCCGCTCCAGGCTCTCGGCGCTCGATTGCGGCAGGCACAGGCGGATCAGCCCGCGCTCGTTCCAGGCGATGCCCATGAAGCCGAGCGCCGTGGAGAAAATGGTGTGGCCCGGCACGACGCCGAGATTTTTTTCGTCATTTTTTTCAATGGCGGTCTGCATGGTCAGGCTCCTTCCATTCCGACACCGGTTTCCAGCAAAGCCAACGGTGTCTTCAAGTACAAATCATGAACGATTCTGCATGTTTTGCGGCGTTTCGCCACCCGAAAACCGATAATCGGCCATGTTGCCCGACCAAAAGTGGTGGTGTAAGGAGCATTTAACGATTTGCACGAACAGAGCGCGGCTTGCGAACAACAACCCACACCCTGTCGATCGGCATTCTTCTGGCTGCGGCCGGTGTTTCCGGTTGCACCTCAACGACTGCCGTCAAGCCGTCCCTGGCTCCCGCCACGACCACGGTGAGCGAGTCTGATGCCGGCTTTGCCCTGGCGCTGCCCGAGGCTGTCTCGGTGCTGCCGGAGTCGTCCGGCCTGGCACCCGTCCAGTTCGCGGCACTTCCGGCTGAAGCCGCCGGCAATGCCTTTGCCGGCGCGACCCCGCAACAGCATGCCGAGAACCCTGCCACACTGGCGACGACGCCAGGCACCAGCGCGCGGCTCGCCAACAACTCGTCCTTTGTCGCGCCCGCACCAGTGCAGCCGGGTGGTGCGACCGTTGCTCCGGCAACTGTTGCGGCCAACGGCAAAGCGGCAACGGTACAGCCGGTGGCCCAGGGCCAGCAAACCGCGCAAGCCGCCACTGCCCAGGCTGCGACGGCTCAGGCAGCCGTAGCTCAGCCGCAGGCCGCCACAACCACCCAGACCGGCGCGCGCGTCAGCACCCTGTCGGCCCGCATGGGCGGTGACCTGCCGACGCCGAAGCCGAAACCGGTGGTCGTTGCTTCCGCCGCCACCAGCCTGGTGTTCCCGGCAGCTCCCGCCGCTCCGAAGGCGATCGCATCGCTGCCCGGCGTTCAGCCCATCGCCTATTCCGGCCCGGTGCCGACCTATCTGATGATCCCCGAACCGGAGGCCGAGAGGCCAGGACCGGTCAGCGCCGGCCGCGGCGAGGTCGATCGCCTGATCGCCAAATATGCCACGCTTTACGAAGTGCCGGTGGAACTGGTGCGCTCGGTGGTCAAGCGCGAGTCGACCTTCAATCCGCTCGCCTACAACAACGGCCATTGGGGCCTGATGCAGATCAAGCATGCCACCGCGCGCGGCATGGGTTATGGCGGTTCGCCCAAGGGGCTGTTCGATGCCGAGACCAACCTGAAATACGCGGTGAAATATCTGCGCGGCGCCTTCCTGGTGGCCAATGGCGACTACAAGCGCGCCGACCGCCTCTACCAGACCGGTTATTATTACGACGCCAAGCGCAAGGGTCTGCTCGAGGAAACCGGGCTCGGCCGCGATCGCAAGCGCAAATCGGCTCCCGACGCCTGAGCCGGGCGCGGCCTGACGCAGGGGGACACCGATGACGCAGACCGAGGCCGGATCGGCCGACGATATCAGCATCCGTCTGCGACGTTCGCTTGCCGGCGACCTGCCGGCTCCCGTCTGGGCCGACGGTTTCACGATGCGGACGTTCCAGCCCGCCGACGCACGCGCCGTGCACAAGCTGCTCACCCAGACCCTGCAGAAGGAAGAGAAGAACTTCGACCTCTGGTGGGCGCAGCATTCCGACGATGCCGAATACGACCCCGCGCTGTGGTTCGTGGTGGAGGATGCCGAGGGCCAACTGGTCGCGGTGGCACTGTGCTGGACCAGCGATTACCTCAAATATCTCGCCGTGCATCCGAGCGCGCGGCGCAACGGACTGGCGGAAGCCCTGCTGCTGCATGTGTTCGCGGTGTTCAAGGCACGTGGCGCCAGCCGTGTCGATCTCAAGACCAAGGTGGTCGAAAACGCCAATGCCATCCGCCTCTACAGGCGTCACGGCATGGTCGAGGTCGACTGGAACGGCTGAGGCGGCCCGGCTGGAACGAGGGGAACCTGCATGAGCGCGTTGAACGCAGTCATCGATTTCCTGAACACGATCTTCTGGGGCTATGTGCTGATCTATGGCCTGATCGCGGTCGGCATCTATTTCACGCTGCGGCTCCGCTTCATCCAGATCAGGCATTTTCCGGAACTGTTCCGCTCGGTGATGCGGGTACCGCAGAACGACACCAGCGGCATCACGCCGTTCCAGGCGTTGTGCACCAGCCTGGCCTCGCGCGTCGGCACCGGCAATCTCGCCGGCGTCGCCGTCGCGCTCTATCTCGGCGGACCGGGCGCGCTGTTCTGGATGTGGGTGGTGGCCGCTGTCGGCATGGCCACGGCCTATTCGGAAAGCGCGCTCGCCCAGCTCTACAAGATCACCGACCACAACGGCCAGTACCGCGGCGGGCCGGCCTTCTACATCTCGAAAGGGCTGAACGCGCCCTGGGCGGGCGTGCTCTTCTCCATCTGCCTGATCGTCGTCTTCGGTCTGGTCTTCAATGCCGTGCAGGCGAACTCGATCGCCGATGCCATGCAGGGCGCCTTCGGCGTCGACAAGCTGTGGGTCGGCTTCGCGCTGGCGGCGCTGACGGCGGTGGTGATTTTCGGCGGCATCCGCCAGATCGCGCAGGTGGCCGAGTATGTCGTGCCGTTCATGGCGATCGCCTATCTCGGCATGGCGCTCTATGTGGTGCTTGCCAACATCACGGCAGTGCCCGGCGTGCTGGCGCTGATCGTCAAGAGCGCGTTCGGCATCGAGCAGGCGGCCGGCGGCGTCGCCGGCGCCATGCTGAACGGGGTCAAGCGCGGGCTCTTCTCGAACGAAGCCGGCATGGGCTCGGCGCCCAACATCGCCGCCGTGGCGACGCCGTCGCCGCATCATCCGGCCAGCCAGGGTTTCGTGCAGGCGCTGGGCGTGTTCATCGACACGCTGCTGATCTGTACCGCCACGGGCATCATGATCCTGTTGTCCGGCGTGATGACGCCAGGTTCGGAACTGACCGGAACGCCTTTGACCCAGGAGGCGATGGTCGCCCATATCGGCGAGGCCGGGCGCTATTTCATCGCCGTTGCGATCTTCTTCTTCGCTTTCACGTCCATCATCGGCAACTACGCCTATTCAGAAAATGCCTTGGTGTTCCTGAAGGTTGACAACAAGGGCACGTTGAGCGCGCTGCGTGTCGGCGTGCTGTTGATGGTGGTCTGGGGCGCCTATACGTCGGTGGCTGTGGTGTTCAATGCGGCCGATGCCACCATGGGCCTGATGGCCTCGGTCAATCTCGTCGCGATCATGCTGCTGTCCGGCACGGTAGCGAAGCTGACGAAAGACTATTTCGACCAGAAGAAGACCGGCGTGCCACGCTTCGATCCGGACGCCTATCCGGAGCTGAAGGGCAAGATCGAATATTCGATCTGGAAGGGTTAAAACCGGAGCGTTTCGGTCTTTTTCGCAAAGGCAAGAACGCATCCGGTTTTCTGGAGTTGCCACGCAGCGGCGACGGAGAGGGGATCTTTGGCGCCATAAGCAATTGCTTTGGCCAGCGCGGCGAGCTGCCACGCTTGCCTGCCGCCATCGTCCGCTTATCCTGTGACAAGCACAGGAGAAGGCGATGGACTGGAAACTGCCGAGACAGGGTGCGTGCCGCTGCGGGCGCGTGAGGATCGAAGTACGCGCGGCACCTCTGGTGACCATGGCCTGCCACTGCACCGGCTGCCAGAAGATGAGCTCTTCCGCCTATTCGCTCTCGGCCGCCGTCCCGGCCGAAGGTTTTGCGGTGACCGAAGGCGAGCCGGTGATCGGCGGCCTGCACGGGCCCGACGCGCACCATTATTTCTGCCCGCACTGCATGACGTGGATGTTCACCAGGGCCGAGGGCATGGACTGGTTCGTCAATGTGCGCCCGACGCTGCTGGAAGGGGCCGGCGACTTCGCGCCCTATATCGAGACATGGATCGGCGAAAAGCTGCCTTTCGCCGAAACCGGAGCGGTGAAGAGTTACGCCGCCCTTCCGCCGATGGAGGATTATGAGGGGCTGATGGCGGAGTTCAGGGAACGGAGGTGAAGGGCGAGGCGCTAGTGGCTCGCTCGAGCGCCCCAACGACCGCTCCTCTCAAGTCCTCAAAAATACTCCTGCAGCGGCCTGACTTCCAGCGAGCCCGCGCGTAGTGCCGCGATCGCTTCGGCCACCGCGCCCATGCCGGCCAGCGTGGTGTAATAAGGCACCTTCTGCATCAGCGTGGCGCGGCGCAGCGACTTGGAGTCCGAGACCGCCTTCTGGCCATCGGTGGTGTTGAAGACGATCTGCACCTGACGATTGCGGATGGCGTCCTCGATGTGCGGGCGGCCTTCCAGCACCTTGTTGATCTTCTCGGCCTCGACGCCGTTTTCCCTGAGGTAGCGTGCGGTGCCGGAGGTTGCCAGCACCTTGAAGCCCTGGCCAGCCAGGCGCTTCACCGCCGGCAGCGCGCCGGCCTTGTCCTCGTCGCGCACCGAAATGAACAGCGTGCCCGAGCGTGGCAGGTCGACGCCGGCGCCAAGCTGGCTCTTGGCGAAGGCCATGGCGAAGTCGCGGTCGAGGCCCATGACCTCGCCGGTCGACTTCATTTCCGGCCCGAGCAGGATGTCGACGCCGGGGAAGCGGGAGAAGGGGAACACGGCTTCCTTGACCGCGACATGGCCGGGCCGGCGCGGGTCCGGCTTGTCGCCGTAATGGGCAAAGGCGCCGTCGAGGTTTTCGCCGGACATGATGCGTGCCGCGATCTTGGCGATCGGCTTGCCGACGGTCTTGGCGACGAACGGCACGGTACGCGAGGCGCGCGGGTTGACTTCCAGCACGTAGATGACGCCATCCTTGATGGCGTATTGCACGTTCATCAGGCCGCCGACATTGAGCGCCCTGGCCAGCGCCGACGTCTGCCGCTCCAGCTCGTCGACCAGTTCGGTCGGCAGCGAATAGACCGGCAGCGAGCAGGCCGAGTCGCCCGAATGGATGCCGGCCTCCTCGATGTGCTCCATGATGCCGGAGACGAAGGTTGCCTTGCCGTCGCACAGACAGTCGACGTCGACCTCGATCGCGCCCGACAGATAGGTGTCGAACAGAAGCGGGTTCTTGCCGAGCAGCGTGTTGATCTGGCCGGTCTTGTCGTTGGGGTATTTCTGCTTGATGTCCTCGGGCACGAGACCCGGCACCGTGTCGAGCAGGTAGGTCTGCAGCATGCCTTCGTCGTGGATGATCTGCATGGCGCGGCCGCCGAGCACATAGGACGGGCGCACGACCAGCGGAAAACCGAGCTCGCCGGCGACGGTGCGGGCCTGCTCGACCGAATAGGCGATGCCGTTCTTCGGCTGCTTCAGGTCGAGCTTGTGCAAGAGCTTCTGGAAGCGGTCGCGGTCCTCGGCAAGGTCGATGGCGTCGGGCGAGGTGCCGAGGATCGGGATGCCGGCGCGTTCCAGCGCGTCCGCGAGCTTCAGCGGGGTCTGGCCGCCGAACTGCACGATGACGCCGTGCAAGGTACCGGCTGCCTGTTCGGCGCGCAGGATCTCCAGCACGTCTTCGGCGGTCAGCGGTTCGAAATAGAGGCGGTCGGAGGTGTCGTAGTCGGTCGAGACCGTCTCCGGGTTGCAGTTGATCATGATCGATTCATAACCTGCCTCGCGCAGCGCATAGGCGGCGTGCACGCAGCAATAGTCGAACTCGATGCCCTGGCCGATGCGGTTGGGGCCGCCGCCGAGGATGACGACCTTCCTGGCCGACGAAACCTTGGCCTCGTCGGCGAGGCTGCCTGCGAAAGGCGTCTCGTAGGTCGAATACATATAGGCCGTCGGCGAGGCGAATTCGGCGGCACAGGTGTCGATGCGCTTGTAGACCGGATGCACGCCGAGCGCCGTGCGGCGCTTGGCGACCGCATCGCTGTCCTGGCCCGTCAGCGATGCCAGGCGGGCGTCGGAGAAGCCCATCGACTTCAGCATGCGCAGGTTGGCGGCGTCCTGCGGCAGGCCATGCTCGCGCACGCGCGCTTCCATGGCGATGATGGCGCCGATCTGCTCGAGAAACCACGGGTCGATCTTGGAGATGGCGTGCACTTCCTCCAGCGAGGTGCCCATGCGGATTGCCTGCGCCACCATGCGCAGCCGGTCCGGCGTCGGCGTGCCGAGCGCCGCACGGATGGCGTTCTTGTCGTCGGCGCCGCCATTGCCGCCGAGGCCGGGGATCTCGATCTCGTCGAGGCCGGTGAGGCCGGTTTCCAGGCCGCGCAGCGCCTTCTGCAGCGATTCCTGGAAGGTGCGGCCGATGGCCATCACTTCGCCGACCGATTTCATGGCGGTGGTCAGCACCGGCGAGGCGCCGGGGAATTTCTCGAAGGCGAAGCGCGGGATCTTGGTGACGACATAGTCGATCGACGGCTCGAACGAAGCCGGAGTGGCGCCGCCGGTGATGTCGTTCTCCAGCTCGTCCAGCGTATAGCCGACGGCCAGCTTGGCGGCGATCTTGGCGATCGGGAAGCCGGTCGCCTTGGAGGCGAGCGCCGAGGAGCGCGAGACGCGCGGGTTCATCTCGATGACGACGAGGCGGCCATCGGCCGGGTTGACGGCGAACTGCACGTTGGAGCCGCCGGTTTCGACGCCGATCTCGCGCAGCACCGCGATCGAGGCGTTGCGCATGATCTGGTATTCCTTGTCGGTCAAGGTCAGCGCCGGGGCGACGGTGATGGAGTCACCGGTGTGCACGCCCATCGGGTCGATGTTCTCGATCGAGCAGACGATGATGCAGTTGTCGGCGCGGTCGCGCACGACTTCCATCTCGTATTCCTTCCAGCCAAGCACCGATTCCTCGATCAGCACTTCGGTGGTCGGGGAGGCGTCGAGGCCGGAGCCGACGATCTCGAAGAACTCGGTGCGGTTGTAGGCAATGCCGCCGCCGGTGCCGCCCATGGTGAAGGACGGACGGATGATGGCCGGCAGGCCGACATGGTCGAGTGCCTGGGCGGCGATCGCCATGGCGTGGTTGATGTAGCGCTGCTTGCGGTCGCCTTCGCCGAGGTTCCACTGGGTTTCGAGCGCATCGAGCGCGGCGTCGAGATTGTCGGCACCCGAGGCCTTCAGCGCGGCGCGCTCGGCCTCATGCTTCTTGCGATCCTCGTCCTTGACGGCCGACGCATTGGCCAGCATCGAACGCGGCGTCTCCAGGCCGATCTTGGCCATGGCCTCGCGAAACAGCGAACGATCCTCGGCCTTGTCGATGGCATGCGCATCCGCGCCGATCATTTCGACATTGTAGCGCTCGAGCACGCCCATGCGGCGCAGCGAAAGGGCCGTGTTCAGCGCGGTCTGGCCGCCCATGGTCGGCAGCAGCGCGTCCGGCCGCTCCTTGGCGATGATCTTGGCCACCACTTCCGGCGTGATCGGCTCGATGTAGGTGGCGTCCGCCAGCTCCGGATCGGTCATGATCGTGGCCGGGTTGGAGTTGACCAGGATGACGCGGTAGCCTTCCTGCCTGAGCGCCTTGCACGCCTGGGTGCCGGAGTAGTCGAACTCGCAGGCCTGGCCGATGACGATGGGGCCGGCACCGATGATCAGGATGGACTTGATGTCGGTGCGTCTTGGCATGGGTTCGGTCCGTTCATTCTAGCCTGCGCGGAAGACCCGGGGCGGGGGATTCTCCGTTTCGCATGACGATGCGTCGCAGAGGCCCGGCCAGGGTGCGCAGGATGGATTCTTGTATCAGGCTAGGCGGGCCTTATAGGGGAGAGTTTTCGCCGATGTAACCCCGAAAATGCACGATACCGTTGCCGTTTTGCCGCGCCGATCCGCTTGTTTGCCGGATGGCCACAAAACGCCGGCCTTTGGTGCCGTTGCAGGAGGTGTCGCACCACGCCTCGACGGCAGGCATGTGTCAGCATGTGAGCCCAAGTTTACTCCACGCCCCATTGGCCTGTGTTAGGGTCGGTACAACGAGGAGGCCCATGTCATGCGCGTGTCCGTCATCGTCACCATTCCGGCCAAGGCGTTCGTGCGGGAGAGCAGCCAGCTAGCTTTCTCAAGGGAACGCTACGACCCGATCGCTGCCCCGACGGGAAGGGCGGGTTGCTGGTCGATCCCGGCTTTCCACCGCTGCCGATCGCGGCGCGCACGCCGGGCAAGGTGCGGCTGGCGGCCTCGCATATCGAGAAGGCGCCGGTCTTTGCCGTGCGCGGCACGATCGAGGCCAACCGCATCGACGATGTGCGCAGCTCCGGCCGCGGCGTACAGATCTTCGCCGACCCGCAGATCGGCATGTTCAAGGACCCTTATTGCGGCGTGGATGCCGTCGGCACGCGTGAAGACGTCGCCCGGCTGCTCAGGCTCGACAAGCTCAAGGACAAGGGGCTGCAGGGCAAGGATGTCGCGCTCGCCATCATGGACACCGGCATCAACATCAGGCACCTGAAGGCGCAGGGACTGGCGCCGAAGCTCGACAGGAAGATCTCCTGGGCACCGTCCAACATCAGGAACACGCCCGGCGACTATGCGGTCGACCACGGCACGATGTGTGCCTATGACGCGCTGATCGCGGCACCTGCCTGCAGCCTGCTCGATTTCCCGATCCTGCAGTCGGAGACGCCGGGCGGCAGCGTCATGGCCGGTTTCCTGAGCGATGCGCTGCTGGCCTTCTCCTACCTGCACCAGCAGTTCACCGGTCCGGACTGGAAATACAAGGCGCTGGTCATCAACAACAGCTGGGGCATGTATCATCCGAGCTGGGATTTCCCGCCCGGCCATCCCGGCCGCTACGCCGACAATCCGAACCACCCGTTCAACATCATGGTCGGCACGATCGCGCGGGCAGGTGCCGACGTGCTGTTCGCCGCGGGCAACTGCGGCGCCGATTGCCCGAGCGGCCGCTGCCAGGGCGTGACGCGCCACTCGATCAGCGGTGCCAACGCGCATCCCGACGTGCTCACCCTTGCCGCCTGCGACATCGATGGCACGCGCCTCGGCTATTCCAGCCAGGGGCCGGCCATTCCCGGCATGGCGCGCGAAAAACCCGATCTCACGAGCTACAGCCATTTCCTGGGTTCGCAGGCCTTCGGCGAAGGCTCGCCGGATACCGGCACGTCGACGGCGAGCCCGGTCGCGGCGGGCTGCGTCGCGGCGATCCGCAGCGGCCTGTCGCGTGGCAAAGTCTCGCCGCGCGACCTATTTGACCGTATAAAGGCAGAGGCGCGGAAGCAGCCCTGGCCGAAGTCCGGATGGAACAACGATTACGGTGCAGGGATCATCGATCCGTTGTCGGTGGCCGAGCATTTCGGGCTGTAGGCCGGCGCCGGTGCGTGATCCGCGAACCCAATGGTCTGCAAGGCATAATTGCAGGCTCTTCGGGCGAAGATCGGCCGGCAGACGAGAGATGAAGACGGAATGTCCCGTGACATGGTGCTCATGACCATTGCCTGTCCCGAAGGCGAGCCCGGTCTCGATCGGGCCGCCGAACTGCTCGGCGTGCCTGCCGCCGAGATGGACAAGGGGTTCGGCGTGGTCGTGCTCGATCCGCAAAAGGGGCTCTATGCCGTGCAGGTCCACGAAACCGCCATCAGGGAACGCCCGACCGCTGACACCGGCAACGGGGCGGTGCAGGGTCCGTTTTCCAACCCGCGCATCGCGCCGTTCGGCCCGACGCGGAAGTAGGCAGGTCTGCTATCTTGCGAACACCGTCGTCCTTGTGCCGAGACGGTATGACAGGCCGGGAGGAGCCTTACTTCTTGTTGCCGCTTTTCAACCCCTCCAGCTCCTGTTTTGCCTCGCTGAAGTGCGGCATCAGGTGCAGCGCCTTCTTCAGGTCCGCCCTCGCTTTGGCAGTCTCGCCCTTCTGCTTGTAGGCCACACCGCGACGATAGAAGACCTCGGGATCCGTGGACCGCAGCTTCTCCGCCTCGTTGTAGTCGGCGATCGCTTCGGCGAGACGTCCCTTCGTGGCGTATATCGCGCCGCGGTTGACGTGGGCCTTGAACTGTTTCGGATTGAGGTCGATGGCTTTGTCCAGGTCGGCGATCGCCTTGTCGGACTGCCCAAGCAGAAACAGCACCGTTCCGCGGGAATTGTAGATGTCGGCATCGCCGGGATCGAGGAAGATCGCTTTGTCCATGTCGGCCAGAGCGCGGTCGAACTGCTTGAGCGCCGCATAGATGGCGCCGCGACCGCCGAAGGCCATGGCGATACTCGGATCGATCTCGATCGCCTTGTCGAAGTCGGCGATCGCGGCCTCGGAGTGACCGGAAAAAGCGTAGGCGTTGCCTCGCGCGACATAGATGATCGCGTGACCCTTCACCCGCTGGCCGCCGATCCGTTCGATAGCCTGGTTGAAATCGGCGATGGCTTCATCCTGGCGGTTGAGCTGTGCGTAGGCCTTGCCGCGGGTGAAAAGGGCCTGGATGTTTGCCGGGTCGAGAGCCACTGCCTTGCCGAGATCGGCTACAGCCTTGTCGGGCTGATTCACCCGGAACCAGGCGTCGCCCCTTCCTTCATAGAAGACAGGGTTGTTCGGGGCGAGCTTTATGGCCTTGTCGTAGTCCGGGAAGGCGCGGCCGAATTGCCCTTGCCGCGCAAAGGCCATGGCGCGGTTGCCGATCGCGTCTGCATCGTTGGGGTTGGCCTGCAGCGCCTTGTCGAGGTCAGCGAAGGCAAGTTCGTATCTGTTCATCCGCGTATAGGCAGCTCCGCGACCGCTGTAGGCACGGACGTAGCCAAGTTCGATCGAACGGCTGTAGTCCGCGACCGCCTTGTCGAGCTCATCCATGCGCAGATAGGCGGTGGCACGATTGTTGTAACTCTGGGCGTGTTGCGGCAGCAGCCGGATCACCTCGTCGAGATCGGTGATCGCCTTCTTGTTGTCACCCTTGCTGAACCAGATCGAAGCGCGTCTTTGATGAGCAACGACATCGTTGGGGTCGAGGCGGAGACGCATGTTCTCCTGTTCGAGCTGGCTGTCGAGGTCAGCCTGCTGCGCAAGGGCAGAGGATGCGAAGAGTGCCAGCGCCAGAAGCGCCAGACCTGGCCATCTCATTGTCGCGATCTCCCATCGATCGGCGAACGCTCCTCCCGCATCCGTCAGCAGGCACGGAGAGGCTCGTGAAATCAAGCCGAAAGCGATCCTGACGATGACCTAGTACATCGCGCAAACGCAGCGCTTCCAATGGAAACGCTGCGTTTTGGGAGGATGCCCGAGCGGATTGCCGGCCTGGAGGCAAGGCAGTCCGACTTCAACCCAGGTTTCTGCGGCGCTCCAGCTCGGCCTCGGACGGCTCACCCAGCGAAAAATCGCCCGTCTTGACGTCGCCGTCCGGCACGTAGTTGGCCACGATCACGCCGCTCGGATAGGACTTCGCCTTCACCAGCTTGAGGCCGGATGGAGCGACGCTGTCGCCGAACAGTCTCTTGCCCTTGCCAAGCAGGACCGGGAAGGTCAGGACGCTGAGCTCGTCGACCAGGCCATGCTTCCACAAGGTCTGCAGGAAATCGCCGGAGCCTTGCACCAAAAGGTCGGGGCCGTCTTCGGCCTTGAGTTTCCTCAGCGCCGCGACGACATCGGAACCGAGCAACTGGCTTCTCTGCCAGGCAAGCTTTGGCGTCGAGCGCGAGGCGACATATTTGGTGATGCTGTTGAAGCTGTCGGCGATCGCCTGGTCCGGGCCGTCCTTCATGAAAGGCCAGTGCGCGGCGAAGATGTCGTAGGTCTTGCGGCCGAGCAAAAGATCATAGGGCCGGCCGAAGATTTCACCCAGCGCCGCTCCCAACTCCTCGTCGAAATGCGAGGCGACCCAGCCGCCGAATTTGAAGCCGCCAGTCGGGTCTTCCTGCGGGCCGCCCGGCGCCTGCATGACGCCGTCGAGGCTGACGAAGGTGGCGACGATGATCTTTCTCATGATGGTCTCCAGGATCTTTTCCTCGGCCAATTCCGAAGTCGGCCCTAGGACGGATGGGCAGATGGCGCTCCTACATGGAAGCGGAAAAAATCGCCGATGAATGATTGGAGGGCCGCCCGGCCAACGAGGCCGGACGGCAGGCTGACAGACCCTATCGATCGGCGAGCTTGACCAGCATCTTGCCCGTGTTGTCGCCGCTGAACAGGCCAAGGAATGCCTTCGGCGCATTGTCGAGGCCGTCATAGACGGTGTCGCGCGACTGAACCTTGCCGTCTTTCAGCCAGCCGATCATCGCGGCGGAGAATTCCGGATAGAGATCGTAGTGGTCGAGCACGATGAAGCCGCGCACCGACAGCCGCTTGATGATGATGGCGGACAGGTGGTGCATGGTCTCGGAGGGCTGCTCGTCATTGTAGCCCGCGATCATGCCGCAGATAACGATGCGGGCGGAGTCCTTGGCGGCCGCGAGGGCCGCGTCCAGATGGCTGCCGCCGACATTGTCGAAATAGACGTCGATGCCCTCCGGGGCGGCCTTGCGCAGCGCGGCAGTCAGATCCTGGGTTGTCTTGTAGTTGATGACTTCATCGGCGCCGAGTTGGCGAACCCAGGCGACCTTGTCGTCGCTGCCCGCGGAGGCGATGACGCGAGCGCCCTTGGCCTTGGCGATCTGGACTGCCATCGAGCCGACCGCGCCGGCCGCGGCCGAGATGAAGACGGTTTCCCCTGCCTTGAGCGCGCCGAAGCGTTCGAGGCCGACAAAGGCGGTGAAACAGGAACGCCGAGCGGTCCGAGCCAGGCCTCTGCGGGTGCGGCGGCGAGATCGACTTTGGTGGCAGTCTGGGCGTCGATCAGCGCATGGTCACGCCAGCCAGAGAAATGGCTCACCACATCACCCTTGGCGAAGCCCTCGGTCCGTGATTCCTCGACGACGCCGACGGCAGCCCCCTCGAGTGCCTCGCCGACCTGGAAAGGTGCGATGTAGCTCGGCTGATCGCGCATGCGGCCACGCATATAGGGGTCGACTGACATCCACAGTGTCCGCACAAGCAACTGGCCATCGCCGGTGGCAGGCAGGGGACGCGTGGCTGAACGGAACGTATCGAGGGTAGGGGCACCGGTGGGACGGCTGTTCAAGAGAATTTCCTGGGCTACAACAGACATCGTGTCTCTCCTATATTACCAACAGTAAGCTACCTATCGTAACTTACTGTTGGTAACATAAGTGGCCGGATATGCCGTTCAAGCAGGTCGCGAAAAGAATTCGGTGCAGAAATGAACCAGACGAAAAGGCTTGCCAAGGCAGACCGGCGCCAGCAATTGCTGGAGACGGCGCGCCACGTCATCGGTAACGAAGGCACCGAGGCGCTGACGCTTGGCCATCTGGCTGAGCAGGCCGGTGTTTCCAAACCGATCGCCTACGAGCACTTCGGCACGCGCGCGGGCCTGCTGATCGCGCTGTGCGACGAGTACAATGACCGGCAGCTCGCGGCACAGGCCAGGGTACTCGACGCCGGTGGCGATTCCGTCGAAGCGGTGGCGCAGATATTCGCCTCGACCTATGTCGGCTGCGTGCTCGACATGGGGCCTGAAATGGGCGCCACCTTTGCCGCTCTTGCCGCGACGGAGGAGACGGCAGCCTTCCGCCAGGCGCTGCGTGACGGCTATGTCGAACGTTACCGCCGGGCCTTCGGCAGGCTGATCGATCTCGATTCCGCAATGGCCGGCGCGCTTTACAAAGGCCTGCTCGGAGCCGCTGAAGCCCTGGCCCAGGATGCCGCGACAGGCCGCCTGCCGCGCCAGGAGGCGGTAACGGCGCTCACGCGCATCTTCTCGACGACGCTGAAGCCGTATGAGAAAAAATCCGCCTGAGCTGGTCAGGTGGACCAATCTGTCGGCATCCGCCGACTATCCCTGCTGCGGCCAATTGTGAGTTGCCCGGCGGCACCCTGGCGGGTAGCGTCGCCGCTCCCAGAAGGAGTGAGCAATGGATTATCGAACAGCGACCCCTGCCGATCTTGCCGAGATCTTTCGCAATCTCTCCCTGCGCATGGCTGACCAGTACACCGCAGCCGGGCTCAACATCGCAGACGCCAAGGACGAATTCCTGATGAGTTTGAAGGAGGGGCGGGCCCACACGTTGCTGGATAGCGGAAACCCTGTTGCGATCATCGCCTGGCGGGAAACCGGCGATGCCGCGCAGACGGCGTTCGCTGCGCATGAGAGCTTTTTCGCGCGTGGCAGCGTCCGATTCTGCAAGGCGCATATCCGGCGCATCCAGGCGCTCTGCGGCAATCTGCCGATCGATTCGTTCAGCTGGTCCGATCGCCCCGAGATCGCCAAATGGTTCCGGGTCCTCGGTTTCCGGGAAAAGGGCAAGGAGAATGGATATACCGTCTATGAACTGGACCGCGCCTGACGCTTGTCGCGATTTTTCAGGGTTGCCTTCTCACGAACTCTGATGCCGGTTCTTCATTTGTGACGACGGCAAACCAGTTCTCGCCCGTTTCTCATAGTGGAATGAAAGCCCACTTGAGGAGCACATGCAAAATGGCGAACCCGGAATTCGACCGTCCCGTGCCCATCCGCATCGATGATCCGCGCGATGTGCAGACCGCACGGGACGCCTATGAAGTCCTGATCCACTGGCAAGGCATCCCGGACCTTGATCATACCGGCGCCATCGCGGTCTGCCGCAAGGCACTGAAGGGGCAACGCACCGGCAAGGAAGCCCGGCAGGCGTTCCAGCGCTTTGCCCATAACAATCGCATCCTGGCGGACGATCCGGCGGGCAGCGCGTTGCGCCAGAGCAATTCCAGGAAAAGTGCGTAGCGGTTTTGCGCCCGGAATTGCGTAGAAACACGGAGATAGAGGTTTCCGCGTTTCCGCTGAAGCGGAAACGCTCTGGCGCGCGCCCTGGCCGCGCTGATGGTGTCAATCGCCCTGGTGCGATGGAGACACGCTCATGATCGAATTGACGGAGAAGGAACAGCGCTTCCTCAAGCGCGTGCACAAGGTCACCCACTTCCCCTGGACGAACAAGGTGAAAGCCGTGGACGGCTACGGCAAGGCGATGCGGTTGTCGCGGGCGACATTCGAGCGGCTGCGCGATGACGGCATCCTCATCCGCTCTTCCAGCGGCCTCACCTCCAACACCTACAAACCGATCAACGCTCCCGTCACGCCGGAGGTGGAGGAAGTGCTGTCCGACGCCTGAAACGAGCCTTCGAAAGACATGGCGGGACGCAGTTTCTTGGAACGGCTGTCTGCATTCGCCGTTCACCGTTCTCATAAGGGGAACATGACAATGTCCGTCAAACTCTACTGGACAATCTACACGAGTTGCCTGGTGGTCGGCATGAGCCTTGCGACGGTGATGGTGGTGGCCTGGTGATCGGTTGACGGATCGCCGCGCAGCCGTAGCCGTTCGATCGATGTCTCTAGCGGGCGCGGATCAGGCGGGCTGTTCGCCGGCGGTGCTGCAGCCAGAGCAGGCCGATGTTGAGTGCAAAACCGGCAGTGAGGCCGGCAAGCCAGATGCCGGTGACGATGCGGGCGAGAGCCTGCGCGGCGTCGTTGCCGCCGTAGCGGTACTCTTGCCAGACCCAGAAACATGAGATGACAAAGGCCAGAACGGCGACAGCGAGCAAGCTGGTCAGCCAGTTCCGCATCGCCAGCGTACCGACAAACGGGATGAGAAGGATCACGGTTCCCGCTATCCAGAACATTGGTTCCATGGCCCGCCTCCGTGACCTATCCCATCCCGACCCCAGCCGGCGGTGTTTCATGCATGAACACGGTCCACGCCCCGCCAGGGCATGCTTTGTGTACAGCAAGGCCAGAAAGCCGGATGTGAACCGTTTCACCGTCGGTGCGGGGTTTTTGCCGGAAGCAGCCGACCCGACCTATCCGACCTAGCGGTCGGGGCAGGTCTCCGGCAGGCCGTTCAGACCTTGCTTCGCGGTCTGGAACGTCGCGGTGGTTTCGCCGTCCTTGCGGGTGAGCCGCACGACATAGATGCCGTCGAAATCATCGCCTTGCCATTTGGGCACGGCGTCGGGATCGCCTTCGTGGTCCTTCATCATCTTGCGCGCCAGCTTGACCAGTTGCTTATGCTCCCAGGCGACGACAACAAGCGCATTTGCATACGCCTTGTCTTCCAGCCTGTCCTTGAGCCTGGAAATGTCCTCGACGCCGATGCCGGCGTTGACAGGCAGCCCGAAGCTGACGGCCATCGGCTCGACCGTGGCAAGCGGCCGGACATAATCATAGGCTGTGCCCTTGTCTGTCTTCTGGTCTGCCGGATTGGGGGCAAAGATGGCGGCGGGAACCCCGAAACGGGCCTTGATCACGCTGGGCAGCCGCAAGGACCGGTTGAGGCCCTGGCAGTTGAGCTGGCCGAGCCCTTGCGGCGGCTTTTCGCCATGACGGATCAGGACGATGGTCTCGACGCTTTCGGCTGCGTTGGCCGCTCCCGTCGAGAGCGGGAGCAGACCTGCCAGGCCGGCGTTGACGGCCAGAACAATCAGACGAGCGACATTCGAATGCATTGTGGTTCCCGCATTACCTTGTGAAGGCTCATGGGCTACAGACGCGCCCGGTTGATGGTCGATGCCTCGCGGGCCTGCTGCAACACGTAGAAAGCAAGCAGGATCGCCGCGTCAAGCTCGAAGACTTCCTCCATCGCCGAAAGGGCATGCGAGGACGATGCCGAGATGTCGATGACTTGAGCCAATCCGATGCAGGCAACATGTGCGAAAAACAGCGTGTGGCCCGAGAGATGTTTCAGATCGCCTCGGAATCCCTTCAGCAGCTGCGTCGCGACAAAACCCGCGACTGCGATGGAGCTGGCAAGCAGCAAACCCACCAGGAGCCAGGACAGAAGCGGGCTCAGATCACGCGCCAGGCGAAAGACGACGACGAGCAGGTCGTGGAAGCCATCCAGCTGCCCGCCACCATAAAGCGGTGGCGGCTGGAAGCCGAGCAGGCGCGAACCGAAACTGGTTTCGTCCATCAGCTCGGCGAAGCCGACCAGTCCCGCCAGCAGCAGCGGGAGCTGCATCCCCCACATTGTCAGGGAAGCGGCGGCACCGAACGCCGCCAATGCGAAGAAGACCGCGGTGGCCATTTCGACGATACCGTCTTCCTGCAGAAGCAAGGGCCGAAGATCCGGCGCCTCGACGGCGACGAAGGCCGCCGCCACGGTCACGACGCCGACAACCAGAAACGCTCCCATCAGGAGCCCGAACCGATCCGTCCCGCTGGGAAGATCGATGTTGGCGGAGTGACCGCCCCGGAGATCTCTCGCCACAACACCTCGCTGTCGCAAAACAGTCATGGAATCGTCACGTAGGGCCAGTTTCAGGCGAAGGAGGGGCGGGATTGTGCGCGGCCGAGCACATCATGATGCAGCCTGTAACGTTCGATGAGACGGGCCGGCTCAGCCGATATGGAGAACCCGAAGGCGGTCGGGGTCTGCCGGGTGCCGTTCCGCGACCTGGATTGGCGGCCAGCTCCATTGCCAGACGCTGATCCCCGGCGCGCGGGAGAACCGGATTTGCCCTCGGGTACCCTCGACGGCGATGGTCGGCCAGGCTCGGGCGATGCGATCCCGATCCGCACCGCAAGAATGCAGTATCTGTGCGAGGACGGCGATCGTGTCGTACCCTTCGAAGGCGACGAAGGATGGCGTCTCCGACAGCCTGTCGCGAAGGTCCGCCTCGACGCGTGCGCCAAGGGCGCTGAGGTGTTCGGGCAGGTAGCGCAGGAATGGGATGGCGGCACCTCCCGGCATTGCCGCGAATTCAGCAAATTCCGGTTGCCCCGCCGGTGCGCCGATCAGGATCCCGGGCAGGCGCCTGCGGACGGCTTTGACAAGGGATAATGCCGGTTCCGGGTAGCCGGCCAGAAGCAGCAGTGCTGTCGCGCGATTGCTGACGAGCTCGTCGCACAGCGCTTCTGGGCTTGGGGCGCGCGCATCAAGCTCGATGACGGCACCACCATGCCGGCCGACACAGTCCCGCAGAATGCGGGCGCCGGATGTCCAATAGACGCTCTGGTCGAGCGCCAGAGCAATGCGGCTGTGGCCGACGGCCCGCAGGAAGTCCGCATAGACACGCCAGCCGCGGGACTGCGCCGGAGCAAGCCGCGCTACCCATTGCGTTGGCTGCTCGGTGAGCATGTCGATCACCGCCGACGAGCAGAGGAACGGCAGGCGAAGGGCGTCAGCCCTGGCCGCGGCAGCGCAGGCAACGACGCTGTGATATTCACCCGCCAGGACGGCGACGCCGAGGCTTGCGAGCTCTTCCACTGCCGCCTCGGCCTTTCGAGGATCAGCGGCGGTGTCCCGGACCACGAGCTGAAGCGGCCTTCCGGCGATGCCACCGATGTCGTTGACCTCGCTTACGCCCAACTGAAGCCCGGCGAGCAGGTGCCGGCCTGCCTGAACCCAGCCCGGCGGTGTCAGCGGAGCCAGGACGCCGATCCGGATGGGGGACATGTCAATCGTGCTCATGCGTTGCTGTCTAGGGGAGGCTCTGCCGGGGTGGACAGGGACAGTGCGGAGCAGATTCGACAATCTGTACGGGTCTACCGGCCGATACAGTTACCCTTGGGCGCTTCTCACGCATTTCGTGCTTTTCCTTGCGGGCGGTGCGCTGTTTCGGCATCAGGTGGCCATGCAAACGTTCGAAAACGGCGAGCCGACACATGACCAAGGATGAAGTGGCGAAAGATTACCTGGACTTCCTGAGAACCGCCTTGACCGTCTTCACCTGGACGGCGCTCTGCGCGGCTGTAACGGTCTTTGCGTGGAGCCCGGAAATATTGGAGTATGGGGTCCTGGCAAAACTGTTGGCGGCAATCGTTACGTTCGTGGCCCTTACAACCACGATCGGAGGTGCATACAGCCTGATCCTGTCAGCCTATGCCCTGCGCAAGAAAATCATACGTCACGCACCGTGGGCCATTCTCCTGCCGGTTGCGTTCTTCGGGCCTGTTGCCCTGTGGCTGTTCGGGCTGGCTGCGGTGTCGATCTTCTTGGTGCCTATGCTCAAGAACATCGCCCAGTATTAGCGGGCAACCAGGGTTCGCCTGTGGATGATGGAGACGCAGCGGGCTGCTTGTCGGTTAGCGCGCGGTGTGATTTCCTGCCCCCGGTCCGTTTTCATCGTTTTGGGGGAAGCATGAACACCCGGATTTTCACCCGCATTGCCGCTCTTTCCGTTGCCGTGGTCTCGGCTCTCGTCGTCACCGCCACTTCAGGCCTCGCCGACGCCACCAATCCAACGGCCGATATCGACGGCGCTTCAGACAATGCACTGGTCAAAAGATATGACGGCTCCTTCATCGTCTCCTACGAGAAGCTCGCCTACACGGATTTCACCCTACCGCTCTCGGCGCTGAAGCCCAGCGAGGACCCGGACGCCCGTGACAAGAACAACAACCGGAAGTTCGCGCCTGAGAAAAAGGTCGAGGCTGAAGGCGCCCTCACGCGTATAGCCTACGTCCTGCCGCCGGATCGCTCGCCGCTCGAAGTGCTGCGCAACTACCAGGATGTGATCGCCCAGAAGAGCGGCGAGGTGTTGTTCGAGTGCAGGAAGGAGGAATGCGGCGGGGCCGCCGATCGCTCCTCCAGCGGTGGCGGCAACGACATGAGTCTGACGATGTTCTTCTTCCACGACAGCGATCTCAAGGACGCCGACTTCAGCAACGGCAAATGCGCGCTGACGTCGACGATCACGGACCAACGCTATTTCACGGCCAAAGTGCCAGAGGATGGTGGTGACGCCTATGTCGCGGTGCAGACCTACACCATGATCGACGACCTCTATTGCAAGGAACTGAACGGCCGCACGGTGGCGGTTGTCCAGGTCCTGGAGCCCAAGGCGCGAGACAAGAAAATGGTCGTCGTCGAAGCCGCAAAGATGAATGAATCGCTTTCGGCCACAGGGTCGATTTCACTCTACGGCATCTATTTCGATACCGACAAGGCCGACATAAAGCCGGAGTCCGACCCCACGCTGAAAGAGATTGCAACCCTGCTGAAGAACGACCCGAAAATGGCCGTGCTCGTGGTTGGTCATACGGACAGCGAAGGCAGCTTCGATCACAACATCGACCTTTCGTCGCGCCGCGCGCAGGCGGTCAAGGCGGCATTGGCGTCAAAGTATGAAATCGACGAGAAGCGGCTTACGGCAGCGGGAGCCGGCATGATGGCGCCCATCGCTTCCAACGACAATGACGAGGGCCGCGCCAAGAACCGACGCGTGGTTCTGGTCAAGGCGAACTGAACGCAATCTTTCGTCCAGTTCGTCTTCAGCCTGCATCATCTGATACCCGCCGCCCTCGCGAGGAAAGATGTTCAAGTTACTGGCAAGTATAGGCAAGCTGATCTCATGGTTGCGGGCTTCGCCACCCATAGACGAAGCCGATGAACCCTTTCGCTTTACGCCCGAACTCGTTTCTCAGGCGGAACAAGGAGACGCTGTCGCGCAAACGATGCTGGCCACCGCCTACCATGAGGGATTGGGAGTAAAACGAGATCCGGAATCGGCTTATCGCTGGTTCCGCGCTGCGGCGGATCAGGGACACGCAGGGGCGGCGGCGATAGTGGCTGTATCCTATGATTTGGGTATTGTCGTGGAACGCGACCCCGTTATGGCCAGCTATTGGGCAGCACGAAGCAAAGCCGCCGGAAACCAGCTGGGTGATGCACTCTTTGTGTCTTGTGTGGAGAAACTGAATGATGACGAAAGAGCGCGGTTGAAGGAACTTCTTACGCAGTCTGCGTGAGGGCGGTGAACACACGTGACGCGACAGGACGAGCCTGTCGAAAGCTTCCGTGGCTGTCCCGCTCCGATCGTTTGACGGAGAGCAGGAGTGCAAAGATGATCGCCGACTACATTGATCAGTTCATCATGTTCTGCGCGGGGCTCTGGATGTCCGGCGTAGGATTTGGGCTGCTTGCTTTTCCCATCCAGGCCAATCCCGGGCAGCCGGGGTGGTTGGAACATCTCATCGGACATTTCAAGTGGATGGGCCCGCTGCTTGTGGTGATTGCCATCGTGCTGGCTGTTGCCAGGTAGGACGTGTCCGGCTGGACAAATTCCCGCTTGTTCGTATTGTCGCGATATGGGTGGAGCGGGCATTTCGATCGAGCTGAGCGACAAGGAAAAACGCTTCCTGAAGCGTGTCGCGACCATCACCCATTTCCCCTGGTCGAACAAAGTCGCAGCGGCCGATGCAAAGGGCAAATCCATGCGCATTTCCCGCGCCACTTTCGAGCGGTTCAAGGAAGAGCGCATCATCATCCGCACCGGCAGCGGCCTGACGTCCAATTCTTACTCGGTCAATCCGTTTCCCATCGCTCCCGAGGTTGAGGAGATCAACCTTTCGTCCTGACAATCCAATACGCGCAGGCTTCGCGCTAAACGGACAAGGTCAGACGCGATGCCATAGAGGATACCGAATCTTGCGCTGACGGGACCTCTGTGTTCTGCACGGGCGATCGAGTTTATTGCTCGGCATCGGTCACGGTCCAACAGGGTCTCGGACCGTGTCGATTCCGTTGCCATGGCCGACGGACCTATGCCACTTCGAGCGTGTCCTCGAGCTTGGGGAGCCCCGCGTGTTCGGCCCCGGCAACGATGCTGTCGAGCAGGCCGGGGAAGCGCTGGTCGAGATCGTCCCGGCGCAGCGTGAGAAAGCGCTGCGTGCCGACCGCTTCGGTGCGGGTGACGCCCGCTTCGCGCAGCTTGGCCAGATGGTAGCTGAGATTGGTCTTCGATCCCAACGCCAGGAAGCGGCTGCAGCTCATCCGCCCCTTGCCGCCTTCGCGGCGGGCGAGGTGGGCGACGATGGCCAGCCTTGTCGGATCACCCAGCACGGAAAGCACCAGCGGCAGGCTGATCTGATCGGGGGTCGGGTGGGGCAGGGTCATCGACATGCGTTCAAAGGTAGGGCCGTTTTCGGCCTGATTCAATGCGCCGGCAAACCGCGCGCCTGGACGGTCCGCTGACATGATGCTGGCAGGAGTGTTGTGCCATGGAATTGAAAAACCGCCAAGCCTTGTTCAAATATTCAATGTTTTTTGAACAAAGGCCTCGTTGCGGACGATTGACAAATCGCCAGGGCAGGTTCAATTGTTCAATAATCTTTGAACTAAGGACATCCCATGGACAAGCGCCTCTACTGGCTCGCGCTCGGCTCGTTCACCATTTCGACCGAGGGCTTTGTCATTTCCGCCCTGCTGCCGGAGATCGCAGCAGATGCCGGCATCTCGGTGCCTGTGGCGGGGGTTCTGATCACCGCTTTCGCGCTGGCCTATGCCGTCGGTGCGCCGGTGCTGGCGACACTGACTGGCGACTGGGATCGTCGCCGCATCATTCTGTGGACGCTGGCTTTCTTCGTGCTCGGCAACATCGTGGCCGGACTTTCGTCTTCCTTCGCGGTGCTGCTTGCAGCGCGCATCGTCATGGCGCTGGCGTCGGGTCTCTTTGCCGCCACCGCCCAGGCAACGGCAGTCGCGCTGGTCGACGCGCATCACCGTGCGCGCGCCATCTCCGTGGTGGTCGGCGGGACGACCGTGGCGGTGGCGGTGGGAGCACCGCTCGGGGCGCTTTTGGGAACCTTCGCCGGCTGGCGCGGCACCTTCTTTGCGGTGGCGGCGCTTGGAACGCTGGCGGGGCTTGTCCTGGCCTGGCGCCTGCCGCGCGGGCTGGTTGGTACCCGGCTGCCACTCAGTGAGCGGCTGCGCGCGGCACTGCGCCCTGGCATTCTGCCGATCCTTGTCCAGACCCTGCTGATCCTGACCGGTGCCTTCACGGTCTTCTCCTACATCGCACCGCTCGCAATCGAAGGGGCAGGTCTAAACGAACTCGCCTTGCCGGGCCTGCTGCTCGCCTTTGGCATCGGTGCGGTTCTCGGCAACATCACAGGCGGGCAGATGGCGGATCGCTTTGGTGCCACGCGCACCGTTGCGTGGTCGTTCGGACTGGTCACCATCGTTCTGGCGCTGATCTCGGCCGTCCCGGTCCTGCCGCGTCCGTTCGCGGGGCCTGCGCTGTTCGCGCTGATCGCTGCCTGGGGCCTGATCGGCTGGGCTTTCCCGCCGGCGCAGGCCAGCCGCATCGTGAAGCTGGCGCCGGATGCCGCGCCGATCGTGCTCTCGCTCAATGCATCGGCGCTTTATCTCGGCGTCGCGCTGGGAGCGGTGGTCGGTGGCGTAGTGCTGCAATATGGCAGCACGGTCGATCTCGGTATCGCCGCGGCCCTGTTCCCGCTCGTCGGGCTCGTCTTGCTGCTGCTCAGCCTGCGCGTCGCAAGGCTGACGGCGATGCCCGCCGAATAGGCTCAGACAGGCCGTCGGCCATCAGGGCTCTTCGACGAGAACCAGACATCGCCGAAGATGGCGGTGGCGGTTGCGTCGGGAGCCCTGTCTTTCGTGATGAAGACGGAACGGCTGTGTTTTGCCTCATCTGAAGTCGGTATCTTGATGGACGCACCGTCCGGTCCAAGGGCTGAGGCACCGACGCAAGGGATGAACCACGAACGCATGAAGGGCTGGCAGGCAAAACCTTTTTCCTGTCGCGTCACCATGACGGCAAGGCCGATCTTTTCCGCCGGGCGCCAGGGAAAGACAAGCCGTCCTCCGGGTTTCAACGCCTGCAGCCAGGAAGCGGGCGGAGCAATGGCGCCGGCATTGACATAGATGACGTCCGACGGTTGCAGTTCGGCATGCACGGCGTCGCCGTGTACCACGCTCACATGATCATAGGCCGTGAGATTGGCGGTCGCACGGGCGGCGAGATGCGCCTCATACTCATAGGCTGTCACCTTGCCGCCGGGAGCCACGAGCCTGGACAGGATCGCGCTGTAGTAGCCGGTGCCGGCGCCGATATGGGTAATGTGCTCGCCAGGCTTCGGCGCTATCTTTGTCATCCACATGGTGTGCAGCAACGGTTCGCCGTTGTTGATGCCCTTGTCGCGGTCCAGCGCCACAAGATGGTTCTGGTAGAGATGGACCGGATCGGCGCTCGGTGTTTCGATGGCACGACGGCCGGATGTCCAGGGAATGACGATCACCGTCCAGGGACCTGGACCGAGAAAATCCTCGCGTGGGACGGTGGCAAGGGCCTCTTCCAGGCGCGGATCCTGCGCGCCGGCATTCGCGGCAAGCAGCCGGGCATAGAAGCAACGGGCTTCGGCGACACGGGTCATGGGTCTTTTGAAAACCTTGCGGCGGTGTGGACACGATATCCGCACAGCCGCAAGCATAGCCTATTTTTGAAGTCGGCGTATCCGCTGCCGCTTCAAGCGACGCCAGTGAAGATGTCGTAGAGCAGCTTGAAGTTGAGCGAGAGGATCAGCGCGGCGACGATCCAGGCCAGCACTGCGACCCATCTGGAGATCGCAAATGAACCCATCTTGTTGCGGTCCGATACGAATTGGACAAGAGGGACCACGGCAAAGGGAAGCTGCATCGACAGGATCACCTGGCTGAGCACCAGGAGTTCGGCCGTGCCCTTTTCACCATACAGCGCGGTGACGAACACGACCGGGATGATGGCGAGACCGCGGGTGAGCAGACGACGTGCCCAGTGCGGGATGCGAAGGTGCAGGAAGCCCTCCATCACGATCTGGCCGGCCAGCGTCGCCGTCACCGTCGAGTTGAGGCCCGAGGCGAGCAGGGCAATGGCGAACAGTGTCGAGGCAATGCCGAGGCCAAGCAGCGGCGAGAGAAGTTCGTAGGCCTGGCCGATCTCGGCGACATTCTGGTTGCCGCTGCCGTGGAACGCAACGGCCGAAACGATGAGGATGGCGGCGTTGACGAACAGTGCCAGCATCAGCGCGATGGTGGAGTCCAGCGTCGCCCACTTGATGGCGTCGCGCTTGCCGGACTCCGTGCGTGGATAGGCGCGGGTCTGCACGATCGATGAGTGCAGATAGAGGTTATGCGGCATCACCGTCGCGCCGATGATGCCCATGGCGATGTAGAGCATGGCCGGGTTGGTGACGATCTCGGACGACGGCACGAACAGGCCGTGCAGGATCGAGCCGGGCTCGGGCGCTGCCGCGAAGATCTGGATGGCAAAGCAACCGAAGATGATGATGAGCAAGGCGACAACGAAGGCTTCGAGATAGCGGAAGCCCTTGTTCATCAACAGAAGCACCAGGAAGGCGTCGAGCGCGGTAATCAGCGCGCCGCCAATGAGCGGGATGCCGAACAGAAGATTGAGGGCGATGGCCGTGCCGATAACTTCGGCAAGATCACAGGCGATGATGGCGAGTTCGCAGGCCACCCACAGGGCGTAGGCGACCGGCTTTGGGTAGTAAGCGCGACAGGCCTGGGCGAGATCGCGGCTGGTGGCGATGCCGAGGCGGGCGGCCAGTGCCTGCAGGAGGATCGCCATCAGGTTGGACAGCATGATGACGAAGAGCAGCGTGTAGCCGAATTGCGCGCCGCCGGCGAGATCGGTCGCCCAGTTGCCGGGGTCCATATAACCGACCGAGACCATGTAGCCCGGTCCCATGAAGGCAAACAGACGTCGGAACCATGTGCCGGTTGTGGGGACGGCGATGGAGGAATTGACTTCCGGGAGGCTCGGTCGCCCATCGCCCATCGGCCGGAAGAAGGCCCGTTGGGAAGGCATCGTTTCGGTGGCGCCCGCGTCTTGCATGCGAAGTCCTGCTGGAGTCTGGAGGGTTTACCCCCTGAATCTATGCCGCTGCTCAACATTATGCAATATGCTATATTTCATTGTCTCGGCTTTTTGATTGCACGCCGGTTTTCGCCTAAAGGCGATGTAATGTACCCGATTGAATCGCCTGCCGCGCACCGGAACTACAGGGTTCCCGGCCTTGGGAGCCGAAAACATAAAAGGTCCTGAAAAATCAGAGCCTGTGCTATAAATGCGAAAGGCCGGATCAAACCGGCAGCAAAACATCGAGGAGAAACGATTGGCGTCGAGACCGAGATCCGTCCCGCGCGATGAGCCGCTGCCGGATGCCGAAGTGCATTCGGAAGGCTTCCGGCATACCCGCGAAGCACGCCGCAGCGCGCTGGTGGAGGACTATGTCGAGTTGATTGCCGACCTGATCGAGGATGGCAACGAGGCGCGCCAGGTCGATATTGCTGCCCGGCTCGGTGTGGCCCAGCCGACGGTCGCGAAGATGCTGACCAGGCTTTGCGCCGACGGGCTGGTGTCGCGGAAGCCCTATCGTGGCGTGTTCCTGACGGAAGCTGGGCGCAAGGTGGCCGACGAAAGCCGTATCCGCCACCAGACGGTGGAAGCTTTCCTGCGCGCGCTCGGCGTCAGCGCCGAAACCGCGCGCATCGATGCGGAAGGCATCGAGCACCATGTCAGCGCGGAAACGCTGGAAGCAATCCAGCGTGCCATGGCGAAGGGCCTGTAGATCGTTTCCACCGATGGCCGCGGCCGTCATCGATCTGAAATCGAAGGCGGCTAAGCGAGGGGCTTGATCGTCGAAATTGCCCCATGCCTTTCTTTCGCCTCCCAGGACACAACATTCGGCTCCTTGCTGTACTGGCGATCGCACAGATAGCCGGCTGGGGCACTGTCGGATTGCTGGCGGTGACCGGCTCGAAAATAGCCGCCGAACTTCAGCTGAGTTTGCCGACCATTTTTGCCGGGACCTCGGTGCTGTACGCGTCGATGGGACTTTGTGGACCCGCGCTTGCTCCTGTTTTCACGCGCTGCGGCGCGCGCAAGGTGATGATTTCGGGCTCGATGCTTGCTGCGCCGGGCTTTGGCCTGCTTGCCGTTTCGCAAGGGCCGGTTTCCTATTTCGCTGCCTGGGCGATCCTTGGCATAGCGGGAGCCGGGATGCTGTCGACAGCAGCCTACATCTATCTCAACGAAGTGCTCGGCCGGGAAGCCAAAGGCGCGATCAGCGCCCTGATGCTCATGACCGGCTTGTCCAGCAGTATCTTCTGGCCGCTGACGGCGTTTCTGGTCGAGCACCTCGGCTGGCGTTCGAGCTGCCTTATCTTCGCCTGTGTCATGGTTTTCGTCTGCCTGCCGCTGTACGGACTCGGCCTTCCGGCTCGACCTCCCGCACACCTTGCCTTGGCGCCGACGGCGCCAGGCCGCGGGCGTACTGCTGTCGGAGGCCGAACTTTCTACCTGATCGCGTCGGCGATCGCGTTGAATGCCTTCGTCACCTACGGCCTGTCGGCCGTCCTGATAGAGCTCCTCAAGGCGCGGGGGCTTCCGTTGACGGAAGCTGTGGGCCTGGCATCGATGCTGGGCATCGTCCAGGTCGCGGCGCGCGGCCTCGACTTCCTGGGTGGTGGGCGCTGGGACGGAATTACCACCGCCATTGTTGCCGGCGCGGCTCTGCCGCTGGCGCTGATGCTGCTGATCCTTGGCGGCAACGGCTATGCAAGTGTCCTTGTCTTCATCATCGTCTATGGTCTTGCCAGCGGCGCGCTTGCGGTGGCACGCGCGACCATTCCGCTGGCCTTCTACGACAAGGCGGATTACGCACGGGCGGCATCACGCATCGCGCTGCCGCTCAATCTGCTTTCGGCGTCATCTCCGCCGATCCTGGCGGCGCTTCTCAGCCACTTCAACGGCAACGCGGTGCTCGCATTGACGGCCGTATGCTCGGCGCTGGCATGGACAATCCTGGTCTTGCTCAGCAAGCGACGTCCGGCACCCTCGGTGATTGGTCGGTGCTGATTTGCAGTCCGGCGGGCATGCTCGCGGAACGAAAAATCCTGTGACTTGCCGCAACCGTTGCGATAACACTGCTATCGTTCGGCCTTGCGGCCGAAGCGAATTATGCGAGGAGTTGCCATGCTCTGGAAGGGTCGCCGGCAGAGTGACAACATCGAGGACAACCGCACCGACGGCGGTGGTGGTTTGCCGGGTGGTCTCGGTGGCGGTCCCGGCCAGTTCCGCATCCCTATCGGTGGCCGCGCCGGCGGTGGTGGGCTGTCGACCATCATCATCCTGGTGGTGCTCTATTTCGGGCTGAAGTTCCTCGGCATCGATCCGATGCAGGTCCTGGGCGGCGGTGGCGGCGGGTTACTGCCCGGCGACGACACGCAGATCAGCCAGTCCGGCCAGCCGAGCCAGAATAGTGCGCAGGCCAATGACGAGATGAAGCAGTTCGTCGCGACAATCCTTGCCGAAACGGAAGACGTCTGGACCGGTATCTTTCAGGCCAATGGCCTGACTTATGAACAGCCGAAGCTGGTGCTGTTCTCCGGCCAGATCCGCTCTGCCTGCGGTTTTGCCAGTTCCGCATCAGGGCCGTTCTACTGCCCGAGCGATCACAAGGTCTATCTGGACACGGCCTTCTTCGACCAACTGTCGCGGCAGTTCGGTGCCTCGGGCGATTTCGCCGAGGCCTATGTGATCGCGCACGAAGTCGGTCACCATGTGCAGAACCTCACCGGCGTCCTGCCCAAGTTCAACCAGATGCGGCAGCGCATGAGCGAGGCCGACGCCAACCAGATGTCGATGCGGGTCGAACTGCAGGCCGACTGCTTCGCCGGGGTCTGGGGCCGCTTCACTGCACAGAAGGGTATTCTGGAGCAGGGCGATCTGGAAGAAGCGCTGAACGCGGCCAAGCAGATCGGCGACGACACGCTGCAGAAGAAGATGCAGGGCTATGTCGTGCCGGAAAGCTTCAACCACGGCACCTCGGCGCAGCGCCAGCGTTGGTTCAAGGCTGGCTTCGATTCAGGCAAGCTGTCGTCCTGCGATACCTTCAACAACCCGATCTGACGGCTGTCCGGCATGGCGACCGAGAAGCGCATCGCGCTTGACGCGCAGCTTTCGCTGTCGCGGCTGGTTTTCGGGGCATGGCGGCTGCTCGACGCGCCGGAGCGCCCCGATGCACTGGCCGTGGCGCGCCTTGTCGGCACGGCCGTCGATCTTGGTCTGACCAGTTTCGACCATGCCGACATCTATGGCGATCACGGCGTCGAGGCAGCCTTCGGTGCTGGCCTCGCTGCCTGGAAGGGCAGGCGCGAGAACATCCAGCTCGTCACCAAATGCGATATCATGCTGGTCTCGCAGAGCCGTCCGGACAACTGGATCACGCACTACAACACCAGCGCAGCGCATATCGCGGCGTCGGTGGAGCGATCGCTTGCCAATCTCGGCACCGACTATCTGGATCTCCTGCTTCTGCATCGACCGGACCCGCTGATGCATGCCGACGAAACGGCACGGGGCCTGGAAAACATGGTGCGCTCGGGCAAGGTGCGGGCGGTGGGGGTGTCCAACTTCACGCCCTCGCAGATCGATCTGCTTGCCTCGCGGCTGCCGGTTCCGGTCGTCACCAATCAGATCGAGCATTCCGTTCTGGAAACGTCCGCGCTGTATGATGGGCGGCTCGACCATGCGCAGCGGCTAAGCTATGCGCCGATGATCTGGTCGCCGCTTGGTGGCGGGGCACTGTTCACCGGCGAGGGCGAGCGTGAGGAACGGGTGCGGAAGGCGCTGGCCAGGGCAGCGGATGCGTATGGCACAGGCGACATCTCGGCGGTCGCGATCGCCTGGCTGTTGCGCCACCCGGCAAGACTGATCCCGGTATTGGGCACGATGAAACCGGAGCGGCTCGCCCAACTGGCCAAGGCACTCGACATCGAGCTCGACCGCCAGCACTGGTTCGCGATCCTGGAAGCCAGCGAGGGCAGGCCGGTGCCATAGTTTGGCAGCAATGAAGCGTCTGTCAGCCGATCGACCAGTGTTCGACAGATTGCCTCGCAAAACCGGCCCTGTCCTGACGGCTGCTGTCAGGAGAAAGTTCAGGCGGTCGTTCTTTCATTGTTCCTATGGCAAGCTTCGCCTATAAGAACCGTCCGCCGCAGACCGGCGGATGAGGGAAGAGCCACCATGTTGGAAGCCAAGACGGCCAGACGGGGCCTGATCCTCGTCTTCACCACGCTTTTGCTCGATATCATCGGTTTCGGCATCATCATGCCGGTGCTGCCGGCCTATCTGCAGGAGCTGACCGGTGTCAGTGTCAGCGAGGCAGCCATCGAAGGCGGGTGGCTGTTCTTTGTCTACGCCGCCATGCAGTTCGTATTCGCGCCGATCATCGGCGGCCTCAGCGACCGCTTCGGCCGTCGTCCCGTGTTGCTTGCCTCGGTGCTGACCTTCTCTATCGACAATCTGATCTGCGCCATCGCCTGGTCCTACCCGATGCTGTTCATCGGGCGGGTGCTTGCAGGCATCTCCGGAGCCAGTTATTCGACCACTTCGGCCTTCATCGCCGATATCTCGACCGACGAGAACCGAGCCAAGAATTTCGGTTTGCTCGGCATCGCTTTCGGCGTCGGCTTCGTCATCGGCCCTGTGCTCGGCGGCCTGCTCGGCACATTCGGGCCACGCGTGCCCTTCTACTTTGCAGCCGGGCTTGCACTGCTCAATTTCATCATCGGGTACTTCCTGTTGCCCGAAACGCTGGAGAAGAAACATCGCCGCCGCTTCGAGTGGAAGCGTGCCAACCCGGTTGGAACGCTCATGCAGATGCGCAACTATGAAGGTATTGGCTGGATCGGGCTGGTGTTCTTCCTGATGACGCTCGGCCACATGGTCTATCCGGCGGTGTGGTCGTTCGTTTCCACCTATCGCTACGGCTGGAGCGAACAACAGATCGGCTTCTCGCTTGGCGCCTTCGGCCTGTGTGGCGCCATCATCATGGCAACGGTCCTGCCACGTGTCATTCCCGCGCTCGGCGAATGGCGCACGGCAGCGATCGGGTTGACGTTCACCGCGGCCAGTGCCGTTGGCTATGCTTTCGCCATGCAGGGCTGGATGATCTACGCCGTTATCGTGGCGGGCTGCCTGGAGGCGCTCGCGGACCCGCCGCTACGCAGTCTCGCCGCAGCCAAAGTGCCGCCTTCGGCGCAGGGCGAATTGCAGGGAGCGATGACCTCGATCTTCTCGATCACCTCCATCATCACGCCGTTGCTCTACACAGCGATCTTCTCGTGGTTCACCGGGCCCAACGCACCCGTTTTGTTCGGCGGCGCTCCCTACCTGCTGGCCGCGTTTTTCCTGGCCATGTCGGTACTTGTGTTTGTCACCAAGGTAGCGAAACCGACGCCGAGGGAGGTCGAGCATATGCATGCGCAGGAGGGCGCGGCCGGCGGTCATTGACATGAAGAAGGCGGCCAGGGCCGCCTTTTTCATTTACCGAATTGGAAACGTCAGCCCCGCTCGGGCAGTGCCGGTTCGCCCTTCCTCGCACGGATCAGGTTGGCAAAGCGGCGGAACAGATAGTGCGAATCCTGTGGGCCTGGGGAGGCTTCAGGGTGGTGTTGCACTGAGAAAACCGGACGGCCTTTCAGCGTGATGCCGCAGTTCGAGCCGTCGAACAACGAAGTGTGGGTCTCATCGACGCCTTCCGGAAGCGATTTGGAATCGACCGCGAAGCCGTGGTTCATGGACACGATCTCGACCTTGCCGGTGGTGTGATCCTTGACCGGATGGTTGGCACCGTGATGGCCCTGGTGCATCTTCTCGGTCTTGCCGCCGAGCGCCAGCGCCAGCATCTGGTGGCCGAGGCAGATGCCGAACACCGGGATATCGGTCTTGAGCAGGTCCTTGATGACCGGGACGGCATACTCGCCTGTTGCAGCCGGATCGCCGGGGCCGTTTGACAGGAAGATGCCGTCCGGCTTCATGGCCAGGATCTCGTCGGCGCCCGTCTTGGCCGGCACCACGGTGACCTTTGCGCCAAGGCCCGCGAGCAGGCGCAGGATGTTACGCTTCACGCCGTAGTCGATTGCCACCACGTGCATGGTGGGTTCTGCCTGTTCACCATAACCTTCGTTCCAGGCCGAGGGCATTTCCTTCCAGACCGAGGATTGCCCGGATGTGACCTCCTTCGCGAGGTCGAGACCGACGAGGCCGGACCACGCGGCGGCGCGGCGCTTCAGATCGTCGATGTCGAACTTGCCGTCGGGAGCATGCGCTATGACGGCATTGGGCATGCCCTTCTCGCGGATCAGCGCGGTGAGCGCGCGTGTGTCGATGCCGGACAAAGCGACGATACCGCGACGCTTCAGCCACTGGTCGAGATGGCCGGCGGCGCGGAAGCTGGACGGGTCGGTGACATCGGCCTTGAAAATGGCGCCGACCGCGCCGGCACGCGCGGCCGGGTTGAGGTCCTCGATGTCTTCGTCATTGGTGCCGACATTGCCGATATGGGGAAAGGTGAAGGTGACGATCTGGCCGGCATAGGATGGGTCGGTGAGGATTTCCTCGTAGCCGGTGAGCGCAGTGTTGAAGCAGACTTCGGCGACGGCTGAACCCGAGGCGCCCAGGCCACGCCCTTCGATGACCGTGCCATCGGCCAGCACCAGCAGGGCTGTCGGCGTTTCAGTGGTCCAGGGGGCAGTGGCGGCCATGGCGGCTCTCCATCAAGAGGCGAACAAATGGCAACCGTTCCGGTCACAGACTGCGCGCCAAAAAGCGCCGGGCAGCTTTGCCCGCGCCAATCCATGTAACCAGTCTGGTTGCAAGGCCCTCCCTTAAGTGAAGGGGCGGGCACGGTCAATCGTTGGGGGCATGAGGAGGCAGGATTTGTGACGCAAGCTTGTGATTTCGACCGAAATGCCATTTATCAGGTCAAAACCAAGGAGCAGGATGATGCGCGATAAGGTCACCGAAGAGGTCAAGGCAGCCATGAAGGCGGGCGACAAGCCGCGGCTCACCACGCTGCGGCTGATCCAGTCGGCGATCAAGGACCGCGACATCGCCAACCGAGGCAATGCCAAGGACGCCGCCAGCGACGATGAAATCCTGCAGATCCTCGCCAAGATGGTGAAGCAGCGCGAGGAATCGGCCAAGGCTTTCGAGGATGGCGGCCGGCCGGAGCTAGCCGCCAATGAACGTGCCGAGATCGACATCATTCGCGATTTCCTGCCCAAGCAGATGGATGCCGCCGAGACCGAAGCCGCGATCCGCGCCGTCATCGCCGAGACGGGCTCGGCCGGTGTCAAGGACATGGGCAAGGTCATGGCTGCGTTGCGCGAAAAATTCGCCGGGCAGATGGATTTCGGCAAGGCCAGCGGCGTGGTGAAGGGCCTGCTGGGTTAGAATAGCCGAGCAGGGCAGGGAAGGCGACGGTTCGGCCGCCTTCCCTAGGATTGGAAGTTTTTCCAAGATTTTTTTCGAGCGATGTCGAATCCATGTCGGGCCATTCGACAAGGGGTGTCAACAACGCACCGCAAGGAGATAACCCGTGCGCTATATCTGCCTGATCTACTATGATGCAAGAAAGCTGTTCGACGGCAGCGCCGAATCCAACGCCGCGCTCGCCGAATGCGCCAACCACGATGAGAAGCTTAAGGAAAGCGGCCATTTCGTCGCCGGCGAGGCGCTCGAATTGCCAAGCAGCGCCATGACAGTTCAGGTGCGCGACGGCAAGATGTCGTCCACCGATGGACCCTTCATGGAAACCCGCGAGATGCTGGGCGGCATCATCGTCATCGATGCCCACGACCTCAACGAAGCGGCGCGGGTTGCCAGCACCCACCCGCTGGCCCGCATCGGCTCGATCGAAGTGCGGCCTGCGGTGGATTTCTCGACGCCGCCTCCCACACTGGCCGATCTCTGAGTGACCGAAGCCGGGGCACGCGCTGCCGTCGAGGCGGTTTACCGCACCGAAAAGCGGCGCGTGCTGGCAACGCTGATCCGGTTGCTCGGCGGATTCGAGGCGGCGGAAGAGGCCTTGCATGAGGCCTTTGCCGCCGCCACGCAGCGCTGGCCAGTCGATGGCGTGCCGGCCAATCCTTACTCCTGGCTGGTTTCGACCGGCCGCTTCAAGACCGTTGATCGCTGGCGTCGTCAGGCAAGGCTCGCCGCGGCCGTACCGGCTCTGACCGCCCTGGCCGACACGACTGTTGAAACTGTGTTGCCAGAGACAATCCACGACGATGAACTGAGGCTGATCTTCACCTGCTGCCACCCCGCGCTGGCACCGGACGCGCGCATCGCGCTGACATTGCGCGAGGTCGCCGGGCTGACCACGGAAGAAATTGCCCGCGCCTACCTGGCGCCGGCACCGACGATCGCGCAGCGCATCGTGCGAGCGAAGGCGAAGATCCGCGACGAGGCGATCCCCTATGAAGTGCCCGACCGCGCCGAATTGCCGGCCCGCATCGAAAGCGTGCTGAAGGTGATCTACCTCGTCTTCAACGAAGGCTATGCCGCCACCGACGGACCGGAACTGACCCGGGCCGACCTGGGTGCAGAGGCGATACGGCTTGGACGGCTGGTGGTGGAGCTGCTGGAGGAACCGGAGGCGCTTGGTCTGCTGGCGCTGATGCTGTTGCATGAATCCAGGCGGGCAGCACGCGTTGATGCCGCGGGCGACCTTGTGCTGCTGGAGAACCAGGACCGTTCACGGTGGAGCAGGGAACTGATCACGGAAGCCCTTGGCCTTATCGAACGTGGCTTCGCCATGCGGCACGTGGGGCCTTATCTGCTGCAGGCGGCGATCGCGTCCGTTCATGCGGGAGCTGCCAGCATCGACGACACCGACTGGACGCAGATCGTTGGCCTCTATGACACGCTGCTGCGTGTCGACCCTTCGCCGGTCGTGTCGCTCAATCGTGCCGTGGCCATCGGCATGCGCGATGGGCCGACGACAGGACTGACGGCGGTAGAAGCGGTGCTGAGTACGGGTGCTCTCGACGACTATCATCTGGCGCATGCGGCACGCGCAGACATGCTGCGCAGGCTTGGGCAGACCGGGGCCGCCCGGAGTTCCTACATGCATGCGCTGGAATTGGCGCGGCAGCCGGCCGAGCGCCGTTTCCTGGAGGCGCGGCTGGCCGAGATCGATAGCGGCTGAGCTAGCGCAATTCCACGGCTTTTCGTCCGGAATTCCGTAAAACAAACAGTGCTTCCGCGTTTCCGTAAGAAACGGAAACTCTCTAGCGACCGTATTGCACGACCCAGTCGGGCGGCTCCTTCTCGGCGCTGCCGTTGACCTTGACGTCGTATTGCCTCGCCCACCGGTAACCCCACATCGGACCAAACTTGGTCGCAGTCGTCAGCGGCTTCTGATAGACGGGATCGGCCTGGGCCGCTTCCAGCGTGGTGAAGCGATATCCGGCTTCTTCGAACAGGATCAGGATACGGTCGAGGGTAACGGCATTCAGGCTGTTCACATGCAAAAGCATGATAGCCGGCGGTTCATGTCCCAGGACCTGACGATTGAGATCCGCATAATAGGCGATCTGCTCCCTGGTGTGCTCGAGATAGGCGGCAGTGATCCGCTCGGCCTTGGCCGCATCTTTCGCAGCGACGGCCTTTTCATAGGCGCGGTCGAAAAGGTAGTCGGACGTGTCGATGGTGGAAGCGGCAAGGGTGTAGCCGTGTTTCGCGGCCACGGCCGCGATCGCCAGCTGCTTCTCTGGCGTGTTGCCAACATGGTTGTAGGGCAAGCGCAGGAAACGTGGCGTCGCGATCGCCGACCGGAACAGGTATGGGCCGATGCTGCGTTCGCCGTCGACGATTTCCTTTTCGATGGCATCGATGTCCAGCCCGTTGCTGTCGGCGTGGGAATAGGTGTGGTTGCCGAGACCGAGCCCGGCGTCGCCCCAGTCCTTCAGAACATCCTTGCCGAGCGGGCCAAGCTGCTCCACGCGCTTTTCGACGACGAAGCCGGTTGCTGGCACGGCATGTGACTTCAGCACGCCGAGAATGTCGCGGTTCACTTGTCGAACGGCATCGAGCGTCAGCGGCACCGGTGCTTCCGGATTGGCCGCGTTCACATGCGGCAGGTCGTCAAAGGTGATCGCAACGGTTCGCGCCGCGGTCGATTCAGCGGCCTGCAACCCGACCGGACCACATTGGGAAAACAGTGCAAGGCCCGTGAGGACTGTGGCCACTGCGGCAAGCCTGCCTTGGGCAATGGTCTTTCTGATCTGGGTCATTTTCGCTTCAAGGCACTGTGGTCATCTGGCGTCTTGTTCGGGCATGTTCATTGCGTCTGCATTGCGGAGAGGATCAAAAAGCACGGTCGTGGAAGAGAAAACAGCCTCCATCGTTCTACGCGACGCTTATCCAGCCGAGCGTCGCTCCCTCGAGGAACTGCAATGGCGGGCCTCATTGGTGCATCCGGCCTATCGCGATGCCCTGTTCGAGAATAGAAGCATCGTGCATCTGCCCGCAGAGCATCTTTCCGACGGCGGCGGTATCGTGGCGGAGATCGACGGCAAGGTGGTGGGTTTCGCCATCATGCTGCCGGTCGTAGGCGGAGAATCAGAACTTGATGGTCTCTTCGTCGAGCCGGAAATGGCAGGACACGGCGTCGGCAGGGCGTTGGTCGAGGAAGCAAGACGGCGTGCCGGGCGTTCAGGTGCCGTACTGCTTAAGGTCGTCGCCGCGCTGGAAGCGGAGGGGTTCTATCACCGCTGCGGTTTTGAGTTGCTTGGCGAGACGGAAACCTTGCTCGGCAAGGCATTGGTCATGGAACTGCGCCTGCGTGGCTGACGGCACAAGTCGGTGGAGGTGGATCGTTCACCGCTCTTCACGGCATTGGCTTCTGCGATGAAGGACGCTACCAATTTCATATTGTGAAATTTCTGGCTGGCATTTGCTTGACAAGGCCCGGCACAGCCTACAAGTTCCGCATTGTAGATAACGCGTTAACTATCGACTGTTCCAGGGAGGATGGGAATGGCCATTTCGCGTCGTAAATTCATGCAGGGTTCCGCTTCGCTTCTGGCGGCGCCGACGCTGCTCGGCAGTACGGGTGCCCGCGCGCAGGACACCGTGACGCTCAAGCTGCATCACTTCCTGCCGCCCGTATCCAACGTGCATTCCAAATTGCTGGAGCCATGGGCGAAGCAGGTGGCCGCCGACAGCGGCGACAAGCTGAAGATCGAGATCTATCCAGCCATGCAGCTCGGCGGCAAGCCGCCGCAGCTTTATGACCAGGCGCGCAACGGCGTCGTCGATATCGTCTGGACATTGCCTGGCAATACGCCCGGACGATTCCCATCGACCGAAGTGTTCGAACTGCCCTTTGTCGCGGCGTCGAAGGCCACAGCCAATGCACCGGCGGCGCAGGAATATGGCGAAGCCAACCTGGCCAAGGAAACCGCAGACGTCAAACTGCTGTCATTCTGGGCGCATGACCAGGGCCTGATCCACACCAACAAACCGATCGCCAAGATGGAGGATCTTGCCGGCCTCAAGCTGCGGAACCCGACCAGGCTGGCCGGCGAGGCGCTTTCGGCGCTCGGCGCGGTCTCGGTGTCGATGCCCGTTCCGCAGACGCCGGAAGCCTTGGCGCAGAAGGTGATCGACGGCGCGGTGATCCCCTGGGAAGTCGTGCCTTCGATCAAGGTCGATGAACTGACCAAGTACCATACTTCGGTTCCCGGCACGCCGACGCTCTATACGGCCACCTTCTTCCTGGCCATGAACAAGGATCGTTATGCCGGGTTGCCGGACGATCTGAAGGCGGTGCTCGACAAGAACTCGGGCATGACCTTTGCCAAGCTGGCCGGCAGGATGTGGGACGATGTCGGCACGCAAGTGGCCGAGAAGGTGAAGGCCAGCGGCAAGAATACTGTTTCCGAGATCAGCGAAGAGGAGAAAGCCCGCTGGGTCGAGGCGACGAAGCCCGTCCGCGACAAATGGGTCGAGGACATGAAGGGCAAGGGTCTCGATGGTGCTGCGCTGCTTGAACAGGCCAAGACGCTGATCACCAAATACAGCGCGGCTTGATGTCTGGAGCGTCTTTCACGGAAACGCGGAAACGCTCTGGTTCTTTGTTGCGCAATTCCGGACGGAACACCGTTGCACACTTTTTCCGGAATTGCTCTGGCGTGGTCGGCTGCGCCTTTGCATTGATCCGCATGAGGGAGGTCTGATGGAGGCGCAATCGGGATCGCCGGGGCGCTTCGCCCTTGTCGCTGAAAAGATAGCGGCCGCCGTGGCGATTGCAGGCGGCCTGCTGATCCTGATCGTCGCAGGGCTCGTTACCACAAGTGTGGTCGGTCGCTGGCTGTTCAGCAAGCCGATCCCGGCCGACTATGAATTTGTCGAGATCGGCATCGGCGTAGCAGTCTTCGCCTTCCTGCCCTACACGCAGATGCGAAACGGCCACATAGCGGTCGATACTTTCACGCAGCGCCTCCCGGCCAGGGTGAATGCCAGGATCGATGCGGTTTGGGATCTCGTGCTCGCCGCCTTCCTCGGCTTTTTCGCCTGGGGGCTGGTTTCCGGCGCACAGGAGTCCTTCCAGTACAATGAAACCATGGTTCAGATCTCCTGGCCGATCTGGCCGGTCTACGCCGTTTGTGCGGTCCTTGCTGCCGTGGCCTTTCTTGGTGCATTGGCGGTTGCCGTGCTGAAGTTCGGAGGCCGTACGTGAGCGGCGTCCAACTTGCCCTTCTCGGTTTCGCGGCGATGCTGGTGCTGATCGCCATCCGCATGCCGATCGCGCTTGCCATGCTGGTGGTCGGGGCAGGGGGCTATGCCTATCTCTCCGGCTGGAATGCGCTGTTCTACTACCTGCAGACCAATACCTACCGGCAGTTCGCCTCCTATACGCTTTCGGTCATTCCGCTGTTCATCCTGATGGGGGCGCTGGCCGAGCGTTCCGGTATGGCCGCGACGCTGTTCCAGGCAGCGGAGCGGCGGCTGGGCAAGACACGCGGCGGTCTGCCGATGGCAGTCATCCTTGCCTGTACCGGTTTTGGCGCCATCTGCGGTTCCTCGGTTGCGACCACCGCGACATTCGGGCGCGCGGCGATGCCGGAACTGCGGCGAGCCAAAGTCGACCTCGGCCTCGCCACGGGCACGATTGCGGCAGGCGGCACGCTGGGCATCCTCATCCCGCCCTCGGTCATCCTGGTCATTTATGCCATCACCGCCGAGCAGAACATCGCCAAGCTGTTCCAGGCGGCGCTCATTCCCGGCCTGCTGGCTGCTGCCTTCTACTGCATCGCGATTGCCGTCGTCGTGCGGCGGCGGCCGGAATTGGCCCCGCCTGTCGAACGTGAGGTCGAACGCCTGCCACAACCGGCGTGGGCGCGCCCGGCGGGTGGCCTGGTTGCATTGGCTGCCATCGGCGCGGGGTTCTTCGGGCTGGTCAGCATAACAGTCGCGGTGCTGGCGGCGATCATCGGGCTGGTGCTGCTGGTAGCCGATTTCGCGCTGGTGCCCGCTGCTGCCGTCGCGGTCATCGTCGTGGGCGGCATATATGGCGGTGTCTTCACCCCGACCGAGGGAGCGGCGGTCGGTGTCATCGTCATGCTTGTCTTCGGGCTCGCGCAGCGCAAGCTCGATGTCGGCAACATGCGCGAGGCGCTGCTGCAGACGGCCGAGACCTCGGGCATGATCTTCCTGATCCTGCTTGGCGCGGAAGTGTTCGGTGCTTTCCTGGCACTGACGCGCATGCCTTCCACCGTTGCCGAGATGATCGGCAATTCCGGCATGGCTCCCTATGCGGTGCTGGTCGGCATGCTGCTGGTCTATATCGTGCTGGGCGCGGTCATGGACGAACTGGCGATGATCCTGCTTACCCTGCCGGTCTTCGTGCCGATCGTGCTGGCGCTGGATTTCGGCATGAGCGCGGAGGATGTGGCGATCTGGTTCGGCATCCTCGTGCTGGTGGTGGTCGGCATCGGGCTCGCCGCGCCGCCGATCGGTCTCAATGTCTTCATCATCAACAAGATCGCCGGCGATGTGCCGATCACCCGCACCTATCGCGGAGTGATGCCCTTCGTCATCGCCGACGTGATCAGGCTGGCGCTGCTGACGGCGTTGCCAGTGCTCTCGCTATGGCTGGTGCGTGTGCTGAACTAAGCTCAAGCAGCCTTGTTGCGAGGGCGGCGCTTATTGATCGCAGCATGAAGTCCATTGCAGCGCTGCCAGCGAAATTGACGCGGGCCATGAGGCGGCCGAATATCTCTGCACGTCGAAGCGAGGCGGCCATGATCCGCTATTATCTGCAATTGATTGTCTGGATGCTGTTCATGGCGGGGATCACCTTTCTCGCCGCCGGCACGCTCGCCTATCCAGCCGGATGGACGATGATCATCCTGTTTGGTGGCGGTGGCATTGCGATGATTGCCTGGCTTGCACACCGTAGCCCGCAATTGCTGCGGGAACGGATGGCGTCGCCGATCCAGAAGGACCAGGAGGGCTGGGACAAGATCTGGCTGTCGCTGTTCACGCTCGCCTTCTTTGCGTGGTTCGCGTTCATGCCGTGGGATGCGGCACGGTCGAACTTCATGGCCGTGCCCATGTGGCTCCAGATCACCGGCGGCCTTCTGATTCTCGCGAATTACGCAGGTTGCTTCTGGACCTTCAACGAGAACACCTTCGCGGCGCCCGTGGTGAAGATCCAGGAAGGCCAGACGGTGATCGACACCGGACCCTACGCGCTGGTGCGCCACCCGATGTATTCGAGCGCGCTGCTTCTGTTCTTCGGCATGCCGCTGCTGCTCGGTTCGTGGAGCGGTCTCTGGGGTTCGCTGGTGCTCAGCCTCGCTTTGGCATGGCGTTCCGTGAACGAGGAAAAGGCGCTGCGGCGTCAGTTCGTCGACTATGGCGACTACAGCCAACGCGTGCGCTATCGGCTGATCCCGTATCTCTGGTAGGGCGCACGCTTTCGGGATTACTCAGCTGCACTCGCCGGCATGGGTGGCCGCAGGCCGCTGCGGCGCTCGGCGGCGTAGGAGATGACCGCTACGGCAAACGCCACGACCATGGCGACGATGCCGAGCACGGGCAGGATGCGATAGCCGTAGCCGGCGCTGAGGATCATGGCACCGACTGAAGAGGCGAGCGCAATGCCGATGTTGAAGCCTGACGGGATCAGCGACGAGGCAAGGTTGGAGGCGTCGGCTGTCCAGGACAGGATACGGGCCTGGATCGGAGCACCGATGGAGAAGTTGAGTGCTCCCCACAGGGTGATCGCCACGACCATCGGCAGCGGGTAAGGACTGACCAGATAGACGATCGTCAGCATCACCGCCTGCAGCGCGAACATGGTGATGAGTGACGGCATCAGCTTCCAGTCCGCCAATCGCCCGCCGACGAAAACGCCGATCGTGGCGCCGACGCCGTTGAGCAGGAGAACCCACGGCACCTGCGCCTTGGTCAGCCCTGTGACTTCCTCGAGAAATGGGGTGATGTAGGTATAGAGCGTCATCTGGCCCATCATCAGCATCAACATCAGGATGAGCGAGGTCCATACCTGCTGGCGGCCCAGAGCCCGCACTTCATGCGCCAGCCCGGCCGGTCTCGCGGAGGCTCCGGTGGCGCGGGGGAGGAGAACCGCCATGGCCAGCAGGGAGGCGACACCCAGCAGGCTCATCACCCAGAAAGTGGCGCGCCAGCCCCAGAGATTGCCGATCGCGGTGCCGACCGGTACGCCGATGATGTTGGAAACAGTCAGGCCGGACAGGACCAGCGCGATCGCCATGCCGCGCTGTTCGGGGCGAACCAGGCCGACGGCAACCACCATGGCGACGCCGAAATAGGCGCCATGTGCAACTGCGACTGCCACGCGCAGCGCCAGCATCGACAGGAAATCGGGTGCTACGGCGCAGGCGACCTGGCCGATGGTGAAGGCAACGGCAAGGGCAATCAGCAACGTCTTGCGCGAGACCCTCGACGTGGCGAGCGTCAGCAGCGGACCGCCGATGGCGATGCCGAGTGCATAGCCGGAAACGAGGTAGCCGGCGCTCGGAATGGAGACACTCAGACCTTCCGCCACCTGTGGCAGCACGCCGGCGATGACGAACTCGGTCGTGCCGAAAGCAAAAGCGGCAAGGAAAAGGGCAATCAGGGGAAGCGGCATCATATTGCTCAAAAGGCCTATGAAACGGCCTCAGAACACGATCGCGTCTGTCAGGCAATCCAGAAATCGTGGACCACGGTTTAGTTTTTCTGGATAGCCATCCGTTGCGGTCAGCTGGCGCGCAGGCGGGAATCGCTGAGCAGGCCACGCTTTTCCAGCACCGGATAGGCGATGGAGGCGAGCAGCGAGTTGATCTGTTTCAGGTCGCGAATGGTGTCGAGATGGATGCTGCTGGTTTCGATGCTGTTGGGCGAGCCATCGCGCAAACGCAGGAAATGCGCCTGGCTGGTCTGCTTCTCATGGTCGCGCAACCGGTCCTTTTCCTCAACGATCTGACGAGCGGTCTCGGCGTCGCTGGAAACCAGCACGTTGAAGGCCAGCCTTGCGTTGGCAAGCACCGAAGCGTGGAAGGCGGTGAGTTCCCGCCAGCCCTCGGGTGTGAATTCCAGTCCGCGCTCCATCTTCTTGCGCACCAGGGGCAGCATATTGCGCACGATGATGTCGCCAACCTGTTCGAGCTTGACGCAGGCACCGATCAGTTCCTGGCAACGCAAGGCCTCGTCCTCGGTGAGCGAGTTCTTGGTCACCTTGGCGAGGTAGAGCTTTATGGCGGCGTGCTTCTGGTCGACCCGGTCGTCAAGGGCTGCGAGCGCCTTGATCTTGTCTTCGTCGGCCTGTTCATAGAGGTCGATGACGCGCTTCAGCATGATCTCGACGGTTTCGCAAACGCGCACGACTTCGCGGGTGGCGTTGCCGAGCGCCTGCGACGGCACGTTGAGCGCCGCTTCATTGAGTGCCGACAGTTCGGTGACCTGGAAGGGGTCCGCCGGAGCTTCCTTGGCGCCCATTGCCACGATCTTCTGGGAGGCCCTGTAGACGAGCCCGGCCAAAGGCAGGCCTGCCAGCAGGACGATGACGTTGAACAGGATATGCGCGTTGACGATCTGGTCCGGCCCGGTGTTGCCGAGGAACGTCACCGGTGGTTTGAGGGCAAGGAATAGGGTCAGCATCAGCAGCGAGCCGAGCCCGCGCATCAGAAGGTTGCCAAGCGGCACGACACGCACGGCCGGCTCGGCGTTGCGGGTTAGCAGGGGTGCTATGATCGACGAGCCGAGATTGACGCCCAGCACCAGGACGATACCGAGATCCGGCGGGATGAAGCCGCGCCCGGCCAGCGTGGTCATCAGGAGCACTGCGGCGATGCTCGACTGGAACAACCAGGTGGCAAGCGCCGCCAGAAGATAGGCGGTAACGGGGTCGCCCTTGAAATAGTCGATGATGACGGGCAGCAACTGGCTCTCGCGCAGCGGCTCGGAGGCCTGGCCGATCATCTCCAGCGACAGGAGGAGAAGGCCGACGCCGATGAGGATGCGGCCGATCTGGCGCCAGTCGCGCCGTTCGGTGGCCATGAACATGATCGTGCCGGTGATCAGGCAGATCGGCACGATCAGCGTCAGATCGAAGGTGAGCAGCTTGACGACCAGCGCCGAGCCGATTTCGGCGCCGCGCACCGCGAGCTGTCCGGCCATGCCGGAGACAATGCCGGCACCGGCAAAGGAGCCGACCAGCAGCGTGACAGCCGTCGAACTCTGCAGTGCGATCGCCAGCGCGGTTCCCGTCAGCACCGCCAGCAGCGGGTTCTTCATGGTGCCGCGCAGCTTCAACCGCAACACATCGCCATAGGCGCGCTCGACACCGGTCTTCACCATCCGGGTGGCAAACAGCATCAGCGCCACGGCACCGGCCAGATGCAGGAGCACGACCGAGCCGCTCATGGACGCAGCCTCGATACGCAGCGCACGGCATGCCGCAATCCGTCAGGATTTGCGGCTGGACGCTTGGCCGGTGGAGCCAAACTGGCGTCGGCCTGATTTGAAACAGAGTTCATCATGAAAGCTACATATAGGGCAAAAGAGCCGATTCTTACATTAGCCGGATAATAATTTGCTGTTGATGTCGCCATGCTTCGACGAGCGGCGGCCGGTGTCGGATTTGGACATGGACGGCCATGCCGTGTCGTTGGTCGATATGAAACGCATGGACGGGTCAGCTGTTGCAAAGCGCTGGGTCAAAGAGACAGGATTATTCTTCGGGAAGGTTCGGAAAGTCTTCTAACCATCAGTGTTCATTACAAAATTGTAATGCTGCCATTCAGTTTTGGTTCATGTTGTGAACTCTATTTCCGTCGTGTGTACAAACGAGGAGTTACACCCATGAAACGTCTTGTTCTCTCGGCCATGGCCGTTTCGATGCTGGCGGCATCGACCCTGCAAGGCTTCGCAGCACCAGTCGCGACGATCTCCGTGCCGCAGTCGAATGTCACCCAGGTCCAGTGGCAGGAGCCGATCCGCAAGGATCGTCGTTACGAAGAGCGGCGCCATGGCGACCGGCGTTACGACAACCGCTACGACCGTCGCACAGTCGAAAAGCGCGTGATCATCCGCAGGGAAGTGGTGCGTGAGCCGCACTGGAAAGCTGGCCAGCGTTATCGGGAATGGAAGCGCTATCAGGGCATTCGCGACTATGATCGCTACGGGCTGCGCCGCCCGGGTACCGGCCAACAGTGGATCCGCGTTGGCGATCAATATCTGCTTGTCGGTATTGCCACCGGCCTGATCGCCGGCGCACTTGCCGCGCGCTGAGTCGGAATTCTTCCGAGAAAAAAAAGCGGTCCATCGGGGCCGCTTTTTTCGTTGTCGTCACCGTCTGTGAAAACCGGGCATTGCCAGCGATTACGATAGCCAGTTCCGGCGGTCGTGCTTATATGATCGCCATGCGCTTTCCCCCGACCTTCCTCGACGAGATACGCGACCGCGTGCCGATCTCCTCGCTGATCGGCCTGCGCGTGGCCTGGGACAGGAAGAAGACCAATGCGCCGCGCGGCGACTATTGGGGGTGCTGCCCGTTCCACGGCGAAAAGACGCCATCGTTCCATTGCGAGGACAAGAAGGGGCGCTACCACTGTTTCGGCTGTGGTGTTTCGGGCGACCATTTCCGCTTTCTCACCGAGCTGGACGGCATGAGCTTCCCCGAGGCGGTCGAGCGCGTTGCCGAGATGGCCGGCGTGCCGATGCCTGCGCGTGACGAACAGGCGGAGCAGCGCGAAAAGCAGCGCGCCAGCCTTACCGATGTCATGGAGATGGCGACTGCCTTCTTCCAGGAGCGGCTGCAGGGTTCCGAAGGGGCCAGGGCGCGCGCTTACCTGCGCGAACGCGGCCTGACGCCGGCGACACAGCAGTCGTTCCGGTTGGGTTTCGCGCCGGACAGCCGCAACGCGCTGAAGGAGTTCCTGGCCTCGAAGGGGGTCGAGAAGGCGCAGATCGAGGCCTGCGGGCTGGTGGTGTTCGGCGACGATATCCCGGTCTCCTACGATCGTTTCCGCGACCGCATCATGTTTCCGATCCCGGATTCGCGCGGGCGCATCATCGCCTTTGGCGGGCGCGCCATGTCGGCGGACGTTTCGGCGAAATACCTGAACTCTCCCGAGACCGAGCTCTTCCACAAGGGCAATGTGCTCTACAATTTTGCGCGTGCCCGCAAGGATGTGGCGCGCGGCGGCACGGTGATCGCCGTCGAAGGTTATATGGATGTGATCGCACTGGCGCAGGCCGGTTTCGAGAACGCAGTGGCACCGCTCGGCACGGCGCTCACCGAAAACCAGATGGAGTTGCTCTGGCGCATGTCGGCTGAGCCGGTCTTGTGTTTCGACGGCGATGGCGCCGGCCTCAAGGCCGCCTGGCGAGCGGCCGACCTGATCCTGCCGTCGGTCCAGTCCGGACGCACCGCGCGTTTCGCGCTTCTGCCCGAAGGCAAGGACCCCGACGACCTGGTCAAGGCTGACGGCCCGGACGCCTTTCGTGCGGTGCTTGCAGAAGCACGGCCGCTGGCGGACCTGATCTGGACGCGTGAAACCGGGGGCAAAATCTTCGAGACACCGGAGCGCCGCGCCGAACTCGAAAAGACGCTGCGCGAGATCACCAGCCGGATCCGCGACGAAAGCGTCCGCTATCACTACCAGCAGGAGATGCGCGAACGCGTACAAAGCTTCTTTGCGCCGCAACGCGGAGGACGTCCTCCGCGGACCGGTGAACGTGGCGAACGAGGCCAGGGCAACCGGCAGGGCGGGCAATGGTCGCGCGGGGCTGGCGCTGCCGGGCGCAATGCGATCACCGAAAGCCTCGGCCGCTCGGCACTGGTGAAACGCGCTGGTGACGTGATGTCGGTGCGTGAGGCAACCGTCATGGTGGCGCTCGTCAACCACCCGGCACTGATCGACGAGAATTTCGAGCATGTCGAGTTCCTTGACCTCGCCAACAGCGACCTGCGCCGGCTGCATGCCGCGCTGCTGGATGCGCTGGCGCATGACCAGGCGAGCGACCGCGACACCATCATCGAGGCGATCGACCGCATTGGCTGTCGGGAGATATGGGAGCGGGCAGTGGCGCTGATCCGCCGCACCAGACAGTGGCCGGCGCTGGAAAGTGCTGCGACCGACGATGCACGCGACGCCTTCAACCAGGTGCTGCACTTGCACCGCAGCCAACGCACATTACATAGGGAGCTGAAGCAGGCCGAAGCGGCGCTCGCCAGTGATCCCACCGATGAGAATTACCGGCATCTGGTCGAAATCCAGGCGCAGTTCCGCGACGTGCAGGCAACAGAAGCATTGATCGAAGGGTTTGGCGTATCCTCCGGCCGGGCGGGCAGGGCATAGCCGACCAATCAGGCGCGCCTAATTGATTCGCTTTTTTAAGGCGAATCATGCGAGAGGCGCTTGACCTTCTGGCAGAATGACGGAATCAGAACGATTCGAAACGTTAACCCATGCCCGGCATCGGCGCTAAATGACGATGTATGCACTGGACGGGAAGGGAAACCCGCCACAGATATCAGGGTTAATCTGGACTTAAGTGAGAAGCAGGTACTGGCATGACTGGCGCGTTTGTGAACGAGCGCAACTGATTTGTCAGCAGCGAAGCGGCCCCTTGGACGGCCGCCTGGAGAAGACTTAGAATGGCGACTAAGGAAAAGGAAGAGGTCGAAACCGAACGCGAGGGCACGACTGACGGCCCGTTGCTCGACCTTTCCGACGATGCTGTCAAGAAGATGATCAAGGCCGCGAAGAAACGCGGCTATGTCACGCTTGACGAGCTGAATGCGGTGCTGCCGTCGGAAGAGACGGACCCCGACCGCATCGAAGATATCAATGCGATGCTCAACGACATGGGCATCAACGTCGTCGAGGATGACGAACAGAGCGACGACGCCGAGGGCGAGAGCGCCGATTCGTCTGAAGATGACGCCAACGAGCTTGCCGAACAGACCGGCACTGCCGTTGCCACCGTCGCCAAGAAGGAGCCGACCGACCGCACCGACGACCCCGTGCGCATGTATCTGCGCGAGATGGGTTCGGTGGAGTTGCTGTCGCGCGAAGGCGAAATCGCCATCGCCAAGCGCATCGAGGCTGGCCGCGAGACCATGATCGCGGGCCTGTGCGAAAGCCCGCTGACCTTCCAGGCCATCATCATCTGGCGTGACGAGCTCAACGAAGCCAAGATCCTGCTGCGCGAGATCATCGACCTCGAAGCCACCTATGCCGGCCCCGAGGGCAAGCAGGCGCCGGTCGTCGAGCGTGTCGAGGAAGACGCCAAGCCGAAGGAAGAGCCTAAGGCTGGGCGCCGCCGCGGCGGCGACGACGAGGACGACATCACCAATGTCGGCGGCGATACCCGCGGCCTCGAGGAGGACGAAGAGGACGAGGACGAGGCGAGCCTGTCGCTGGCGGCGATGGAAGCGGAGCTTCGCCCGCAGGTGATGGAGACGCTGGACGTCATCGCCGACACCTACAAGAAGCTGCGCAAGCTGCAGGATCAGCAGGTCGAAAACCGTCTCGCTGCCGCGGGCACGCTTTCGCCGAGCCAGGATCGGCGCCTGAAGGAGCTGAAGGACGAACTGATCACGGCGGTGAAGTCGCTGTCGCTCAACCAGGCTCGCATCGAGGCTCTGGTCGAGCAGCTCTACGACATCAACAAGCGCCTGGTGCAGAATGAAGGCAAGCTTCTTCGTCTCGCTGAAAGCTATGGCGTGCGCCGCGAGGAATTCCTCAAGGAATACCAGGGTTCCGAGCTGGACCCGAACTGGACCCGGAACATCGCCAACCTGACGACGCGCGGTTGGAAGGAGTTCACCAAGAACGAGCAGAACGCGATCCAGGACCTGCGCTCCGAGATCCAGAATCTCGCTACCGAGACGGCGATCTCGATCCTGGAATTCCGCAAGATCGTGAACCAGGTGCAGAAGGGCGAGCGCGAAGCAGCGATCGCCAAGAAGGAGATGGTGGAAGCGAACCTTCGCCTCGTCATCTCGATCGCGAAAAAGTACACGAACCGCGGCCTGCAGTTCCTGGATCTGATCCAGGAAGGCAATATCGGCCTGATGAAGGCGGTCGACAAGTTCGAGTACCGTCGCGGCTACAAGTTCTCGACCTACGCGACCTGGTGGATCCGGCAGGCGATCACCCGTTCGATCGCCGATCAGGCCCGTACCATCCGTATCCCGGTGCACATGATCGAGACGATCAACAAGATCGTACGCACCTCGCGCCAGATGCTGCACGAGATCGGCCGCGAGCCGACGCCGGAAGAGCTGGCTGAAAAGCTGGCCATGCCGCTGGAAAAGGTGCGCAAGGTGCTGAAGATCGCCAAGGAGCCGATCTCGCTCGAGACGCCGGTGGGCGACGAGGAGGATTCGCATCTCGGCGATTTCATCGAGGACAAGGGCGCGATCCTGCCGATCGATGCCGCGATCCAGGCAAACCTGCGCGAGACCACCACGCGGGTGCTGGCTTCGCTGACGCCGCGCGAAGAGCGCGTGCTGCGCATGCGCTTCGGCATCGGCATGAACACCGACCATACGCTGGAAGAAGTCGGCCAGCAGTTCTCGGTGACGCGTGAACGTATCCGTCAGATCGAGGCCAAGGCTCTGCGCAAGCTCAAGCATCCAAGCCGCAGCCGCAAGCTGAGAAGCTTCCTCGACAGCTAAGACAAAGAAGCCCGGGCACGTCCCGGGCTTCTTCTTTTGAGCAAGTCCAGCAAGAGTTGAAGCGTTTCCTCATTCCCGGCAAAAAGCGGAAAACGCTCTGGAGGTCACCGATGCGTAACATCCTGATGACAATCGTCTGCCTTGCGGCCCTGCCGTTCATGGCGATCGAAGACGCGCAAGCCGCAAAGAAGATCGGCATGGCCAACCCAGCTTCGCTTCATTGCTTGAAGATCGGCGGCAAGCTGAAAATCCGCACTGACGCCAATGGCAATCAGTCCGGTTACTGCCGCATGCCGAATGGCCGCCTCTGCGAGGAATGGGCGCTGTTCCGCGACAAGAAATGCGTAAGGCCAAAAGGCTGAAAAGTGGCCCCGCGACGATGCGAGGGCCACAACCCGGATCACAGGCAGCTGGGTTTGAAGTTGCCGGCGTTGAGCTCACGGCCGTTGATCAGCAGCGACGTGCCGGGTGACTGCGTCAGCGAACCGTTCACATAGGAACCGAAGCTCGACACCAGGCAATTGCGCGGTGTGCCTTTGATCGTGACATCGCCGCCGACATCGACGGCCGGTCCCATGAAGTAGAGGCCGGATTTGGCGGCATTCTCGATGCGCATGTTCTTGAAGGTGATGTTTTTCACCGGCCCGCCGAGGAAGTCCCAGTCGCTGCCATAGATGAAGGCGCCATAGGTGCCGGCATTGGTGATCACCACGTCCTCGAGATGAATGTCGGAGACCGGGTTGAAGAAGATGCCGGCGTTGCGGGTGCTGTCGATCGACAGCCCGTTGACGCGTACGTTGGTGGTCCTGGCTTCCTCGGGCAGGGTCGATGCGGTGACCAGCATCAAGCCATTGATGCCGCCCTTCAGCGTCATGTTGGTGATGGCGACGTTGGACGTGCCCTGCAGCACGACGAGGTCCATGTCGAGGCCTTGCGCGGAATTGTCGACCGTCACCTTGTTCATGGTCACGTCTTTTGCCGCGACCAGCAGCACGCCCTCGCGGCGTGACTTGCTGATTGTCACGTTGTCGAGCGTGATGCCATTCGCCGCATGGGTGATGACCGGCGGCCAGTCGGTGTCGTCGATGCGGCTGCCGGCAAAAATGCCGTAGGTGACGCTGTCGATGGTCGTGTCGCGCACGGTAAGCCCGCTGGTGCCAAGCGCGCTGATCGCGGCATGAGGGGCCCGGTTCGGGTTGCCGACCGCGAACTCGCAATCCGAATTGTTGTTGCAGATGTAGAGGTCGCGGATCGAGGTCTTTTCGACGAGTGCACCCGTGACATTGTCGAGGCGGATACCGTCGCCGGCGGTCTTGCTGATCTGGACGTCGCGAACCGTGATCCCGGATGCCCCGTTACTGGCGATGGCACTCAGGCCGCCGCTGATGACGAGATGGTCGATGGTGCTGCCGGAGGCCATGGCAACGACGTTTGCGAGCGGATTTGAGCCGCTCAGGCGCGTTGCAGCGCCCTCGTTGCGGAAGGCGGCCTCGAAGCGGCTGCTGGTGCCCCGCACCCCGATGACGCCGCCGCCGCCAAGCATGTACTGCCCGACGCCGAGCTGCAGTGTCTGGCCAAGCGTGATATCGCCACTGGCCAGGACAAGGGCGTCCTTGCCGGCGGCGGTCAACGTCGCATTGATGGCCTTGGCGTCGCTTGCGGCCGAGACATTGACCACCTTGCCGATCTTGCGACCATTCGAGACGAATTCCGCTGCTTCCACGGCGCCAGTTGCGCCGGCATAGGTGCGGATGAAATCGGCGCGTTCGACGTGCTGATACATCGGGTCGAAGGCAGCCTGGCCGACCCGGTTCGACCTGCCGAGCGGAACACGCAGGCGTGCGGTGAAGGCGAACTCGGTACGATCCTGCTTGTCGTATGAGACAGAAGCGCCGAGCGCCAGTGTCGAACCCGAAACACCGGGGAGACCGGCGAAGCTTAGCTCCGCCCGAGCCTTTACACCGAGCGTGTCGTCAATCGCTCCCTTGCCGTCATACCAATAGGTGCTGCCGAAGATCTTCATCTGGGCTGCCATGTCTTCCGGGAACAGCGGCAGCCGAACACCTGCTTCCGCGTCGAAACCGCCACGGGCGATTTCGCCACCGGCACGGAATTTCAGCTCGTCACCCGTGATGAAGACGCGACTGAGGCTGGCGATGGCCTTCTCGTCGGTCAGCGGCAGATAGACGTTGGCGCGTGCCTCGTAGAGCGGCCCAAGTGCCTCCGCGCCGAAGGACAACTGCTTGAAGTTGTGGCCGTATTCACTGTTGAAGCTGTCGAAATAGCCGTAGGCGCCATAGACCCAGTCATTCGCGGCGCGATGGCGATAGCCGAGCCCGAAGGAGCCCTGACGGGCTGAGCCTTCGACGAAGCTGCCACTGACGTCGAAGAAGGCGGCATTGCCGTTGTCGAGTTGCCAGGGCAGGAACAGGCCGATGCCGCCGGTACCGTTGCCGTAGGCGAGATTGCCGTCGACTTCCAGGATCGGTTGCTGGACTTGCGAAAAGGCATGGCTTGAGAGGGCGGTGCCGCTGATCAGCGCCGCTGCGAACAGGCTTGGGAATTTCATGACAGGCTTTTGGATTCCGATTGAACGGCGTTCGGATATTATACTTGATTAAAAGAGTCTAGTTATATCCGAAGATGTGCAAAGCCCATGGTAAGGCCCGTTTCACGCACGAATTCAACGGGTTGTATGGTAGGCCTGTGTGTTAGCCCAGAGGCGGGGCGCATGTTGGTTCAATCGGCAGGGCCGTCGTCCAGGGGCAGATCGAGGTCTGCCCATTGATCTCGTGGAATCTCGGCACCAAGCAGGAATTCGAAGGCGACGACGGTCTTGAGGTCCGGTGCCACCTCGCAATTGAACGCGAGCCCGTACCAATGCTTCCTGCTGCGCATCGCAGCACCTCCTGCTTCGAGCCTGCGGCCTGTCACCTTTGCGTCCTTTATCGCGTATGGAACGACCAGGTCGGGCTGGAAGCCGGTTCCCTGTCGGCGCAGTTGCGCCAGGGCTTCTATGTTGCAGAGCTGGATGACCCGTTCCTGCGGCGCCAGTTGCGGCAGAGCCTTGCGCGCGCCGCGGCTGCGCGGATCGGCAAGAACCTGCGCGGAATAGAGCTTCTCGGCCTTGACCATCGGTTGCCGGGCAGGGGCTGCGAGCGGTGCCTGAAAGGCCGGCTGCGCTGCGGGAGCATTTGGCACCGCTTTGGGTGTTGAGGCCGCTTCACCTCGCTGCACCGGTTCCGGTGGCTTCGGCGCCGGCACGAAATCGACCTTGATGCTTTCGATCGGGGGTAGGCGCAGTGCTTGCGGGACGGGCAGCAACATCACACCGGCCAGGAGCAACAGATGCAGCAGGCAGGACGCGCCGACGCTGAGGCGTACATCGGCATTCGCGCCCTGTGACGCTGAAAGCACCGAGGCGGACACAACACCAGCGCCTCTTGCGGCAGCGATTGGCTCGATCGTGACAAGTGGAGGGCGCAAGGAAGGGTTTCGTCAAAAACGCGAGGACAACGACACCCAAGACCCAAGGGCAACAGTGCGGCAGTTTGGTGATGAATGGAAGTAACGCTCTTGCAAAGCGCGGGGCTGTTGATCGGCAGCAATCCTATCGGAGAAACTGATTCAACGCGTTCGGGAACAGATTCGGAAAACCCGGCCAAGTCATTGGCCGGGTTTTCCTTTCGGTCTGGTTTATCTCGCACTTGCCGGGAAGGTTGGCAGCTTGGCGGTATCATCGGGGTCGTGCTGGACGATCAGGGTCGCACCAAGCGTCCTGGCCATCGACTGCAGCCGCGTCATCGAAGCAAGGCTGTCGGCGCGGTTGGTGTTGAAGGGTGGGACACCGCCTGTTTCGAACTGTTTTTCGAAGTGAGCGACGTCACCGCTCAGCAGAACAGGTCCTTTCTCGGCGAGCCGTACCAACAATGCGTGACTGCCGGGTGTATGGCCGGGCGTGGACAGCATCACAACCGAGCCGTCGCCGAAGACATCCTTGTCGCCTTCAACAGCGTCGACCGGCGCGCCACCGCCGAGCCAGGGCGCAAGCAAGGAAGGTTCCGCACCGAACGGCACCGGCCTCGACTTCAGCGCTTCCAGATCGGCTTTGCCGATCATCAGGCGTGCCTTCGGGAAGCCGGCGGCCTGGCCGACATGGTCGAAGTGATAATGGCTGATTCCGATCAGGCCGATGGTCTCCGGTTTCACGGCGATCTCCCGGAGCTGATCCTGGACCGTGCGGTCGAGCGTCGGTGCCAGCACTTCGTTGGCCGCCAGCGGCTTGCCGAGCAGGGCAGCGGGCAGGCCGGTATCCCACAGCATGTAGTCGTTGCCGTGCCTGACGACGTAGCAACTGTCGGTGAGTGTCTTTTTTTCACCGGCATAGGCGAAGGTATCGGAAAAGACGCTGAGATCGCCGACCGCGATGCGACCGCAATCGAGGCGCCAGAGTTCAACCTGCGGTGCGGCATTTGCGGTGCCTGCGTTGGCGGCGATGGTCGCTGCGAACATGAAATTTCTGAACATCGTCGTTGGATCCTGTGTTGACGGTGGATCAGGGTTTACGATCTGTCGTCGTGCGAGTGGTGCCGGAAGCGCTTGAATTATGTGCCGGAAACGCTCATCATGTTGCGCGATACTCTGCGGCAGACTAAGCTCGGTGAATGAACGACACGAAATCGTCCCGGCTCGCCGAGCGTCTGTTGCAGGCTTTGCGGCCACTCGCGCTCGACCCGGCCCGGCCGCAAAAACAACCTGGAATGCACCTGCACGGACGGCAGCTGTTCAGCTATTGCTGCTTTACGGCCGAGCGGCTTGCCCGCATCAGCAACGAGAAGCCACTTATCGGCATCGTCCTCAGCGGTTCGAAGGAAATCTGGCTGGGCGACGCCGGGCAGCGTTTCGAAGAAGGTGACGTGTTCGTCTTTCCGCACGGTCGGGCCTTCGACGTGGTCAATGTGCCGGCCGAGACAAGCGGCATCTATGAGTCCCTCATCGTCGAAGTGGACCATGTCCCGGAATCCGTGCGTCGCCTTGGCAGGCCGCCCGGAGTCCCCGCTGCCGGGCTTGATCTGCGCGTGCCGCTGACGGAAGATCTGGTTGCAGCACTTTCCCACGCAGCGCCGGTACTCGCTGCATCGGGTCACGCGGCGCTGTTGGCCGAGCACAGACTGGCTGAAGTGCTGCTCCTGCTGCGCAACGTGCCGGCTGCGGCCTGGCTGTTCGAAGTCTCCCTGCCGGAACGTGTTGCCCTGCTGGTCGCCTCGGCACCCGCACGGCGCTGGACGGCCGAGATGCTTGGTCAGGCGCTTGGCATGGGTGCCTCGACATTGCGGCGGCAACTGGCCGATGAAGATACCTCGCTTAGAGCGGTGCTTTCCACCACGCGCATGAAGCTTGCCCATGATGTCCTTGCCAGGGGCGAGGGCAATGTCATGGCTGCGGTCAGCGCGGCCGGCTATGCCTCGCGCTCGCATTTCGGCCGCCAGTTCCGCGGTCTTTATGGCGCGTCGCCAAGTGTGGTACGTCAAAAGGGTTCAATCGAACAGTCCAGGTGAAGAACGCCCATGTCGCCCGAATTCCTGCTCACCACTTTGATCATCGTCGCTTCGCCGGGCACCGGCGTCGTCTACACGCTTGCCGCGGGGCTTTCGCGCGGCGGACGGGCGAGTGTGCTGGCGGCGTTCGCCTGCACGCTGGGCATCGTGCCACATCTGGTCGCCGCATTGACCGGACTGGCGGCGCTGCTGCATGCCAGCGCCATCGCCTTCGAGATCGTGAAATATGCCGGCGTCGCCTATCTGCTCTACATGGCCTGGCAGAGCCTGCGCGAGCATGGCGCACTGAAGGTGGAGACAAAGCCCGATGCCCGCAGCGTCCGTCAGGTCCTGGTCGACGGTGTGCTCATCAACCTGCTCAATCCGAAGCTGTCGATCTTCTTCGTGGCCTTCCTGCCGCAGTTCATCGCGCCCAACGAACCCAATGTTCTGGCACGCATGCTGGAGTTGTCGGGCGTATTCATGGCGGCAACCTTCATCATCTTCGCCATCTATGGCCTGTGTGCGGCCTCGGTGCGTGACCGCATCGTCGGCAGCGTGCGCGTGATGACTTGGCTGAGGCGCAGCTTTGCCGCCGCCTTCGTAGCGCTCAGCGCAAAGCTGGCTTTGACGACGCAGCAATAGAGGTTCTGGGAAAACTGGCTGGAACGCAGAAGCAGCTTGTCATCGCGACCAATGGGGCGGGACTCTATGAATTCACCGATCAGGTCGCACGGTGGATTGCTGGCACCTCGGTGGAGACAGGCCTGCTGACTGCCTTTGTAAGGCATACGTCCTGCTCGCTTATCATCCAAGAGAATGCCGACCCGGATGTGAGGCGCGACCTGGAAGCCTTCTTCCACAGGCTGGTGCCGCCGGCGGATGATCCGTCCATGGACTACCTTGTCCATCGCTTCGAGGGGGCGGACGACATGCCTGCGCACATCAAGAGCGCGCTGACGCTGGTCTCGATATCGATCCCCGTCGTCGGTGGCCGTCTCGGGCTCGGCACATGGCAAGGCATTTATCTTTTCGAGCATCGCAGCCTTCCGCACCGGCGGGAGGTGCTGCTTCATCTGGCCTGAAAAGGGGAGGTGCCGAAGCACCTCCGCTCAACGTGCCGGCTCGCAGACCATGCCGACGACGCGGCGCACGATCGGCAGCACGACGAGCAAGGTTGGAAAAGCGACCAGCCACGACAGGCCCCAGGCGACCATCCAGATGCCGGGCATGGATGGGTGGAGGCCGAGGCTCTTCAGCGTCGAGATCAGCGAGACGATGAAGGTCATCAGCAGCGAGAGGACAAGCGGGCTGATGATGGCGGCATAACGCGCAGGCAGCTTCCTGCGACGCGTGACATTGCTTGTCATGGGAGTTTTCCGAAAAAGGTCCGGTTCATGGCAGGGCATCCTTGGCCTCATGGGCTCAGCCCGGATGAACCGGGATTGGATGCGTTGCTTGACGTCAGACGCTTACGGAGAGGCGATTGCCTTCGCCGCTCATATAGCGGCGGCGCGCCGGTAAATCAACATTCGCTTCAAATCGCATAAGATGCATCGTAAGATATATCTTGACTCATCGAAGATGCGCTCCTAATTAAGATATATCGTAAGACATAACGTAAGGAGTTATCAATGCACAGACATCATTCATTCGGGGAGCGTGCCGAGCGTGCGTTCTGGCACATGGCCGGCCGTTTCGGCGGTGGGCGCGGCGGTCAGGGTCCCTTCGGTCACGGCCGGCGCGGTCATGGCGGACCCGGCGAAATGCTGAGAGCCGGCCGCATGTTCGGCGACGGCGACCTCAAGCTGATTGTTCTTTCCTTGCTGTCGGACGCGCCGCGCCACGGCTACGACATCATCAAGGCGCTCGAGGAACGGTCTTCGGGCATCTACAGCCCGAGCCCCGGCGTGGTGTATCCGACGCTGACTTTCCTGGAAGAGGCGGGCTATGCCGTCTCGTCCACCGAAGGCGCCAAGAAGGTGTTTTCCATCACGGAGGCCGGCGAGGCGCATCTGGAGGAAAACCGCGACATGGTCGAGCGTGCGCTCGAACACCTCGAGCGGGTCAGCGAGAAGATGGCCAAGGCGCGCGAATGGTTCGGCTGGGACGACGATCGCGAGCGGCGGCATGACCGCGACGAGCGGCGCAACCCCGAACTCAAGCTGCTGCGCCGCCGGCTGCGTGCCGCGCTCGCAGAGATACTCGAAGCGCCTGCCGACAAGCAGGCTGAAGCGGCCAGCATCCTGAAGGATGCCGCCGAGGCGCTGGAAACGCTGGTCAAGCGCTAAGCGCCAAGAGCACAAGGCAAGGGGCAGGCCGGTGGAGCCCACCGCGCTTGCCCCTTGCTGTCAGGACGGCTACTGAACGGTTGGAAATCGCGCTGGCTACCCCTGAGCCGCTGCGTTGCTGAATCGGTGGAGGTCGCCCATGTCCTTTTTTAAACGTCTGTTCGGCGGCGGTGGCGGCAGCGAACCGGAAACACCCGGCAAAGCCAAACCAGCCAAGGAAATCGAGCACAAGGGTTTCACCATCGCCGCCACGCCTTACAAGGCGGATGGGCAGTACCAGACCTGCGGTGTCATCTCCAAGGAGATCGACGGCGTGATGAAGGAGCATCGTTTCATTCGCGCCGACCGTTTTGCCGGGCTTGATGATGCCGTCGACATCACGCTGAAAAAGGGCGTTCAGCTCATTGATGAGCAGGGTGAGCGTATTTTCGGTTAAGTCGTTTGATTTCAAGCAAAAACACAACAGCCGCCGTGACGACACGGCGGCTGTTGCTTTGGTCGACTGGCTCAGGCCGCGACAGCCCGGAGAGCTGATCCGGCTACCGAGGCGGCAAGCGTGTCGACCTGTTTTGCGGCCTTGGCGAGCGCGGCATTCAGGGCGTCCTCACCCTTTGCTGCGCCTTCCACGCGAATGATTTCCACGTCGGTCATGCCGTTGAAGGCCAGCACGCTTTTCAAGTAGGGGACGGCGAAGTCCATCACGGCACCGGGGCCTTCGGAATAGATGCCGCCAGAAGCCAGCACCACATAGACCTTTCTGCCTGTAACCAGACCTTGTGGGCCGTTCGCACCGTAGGAGAACGTGCGGCCGGAACGCATGATGTGGTCGATCCATGATTTCAGCGTCGAGGAAATCGAGAAATTGATGAAGCCGGTGGCCAGTATGATGTGATCGGCTGCAAGCAGTTCATCAACGGCGGCATCGGAAACACAGACGACCTCGGTCTGGCGCGGCGTGCGTGCCTCCGCCGGCGTGAAGATACCGCTGGCATAATCCGGCTCGATATGCGGCAGCGGGTTGGCAACGAGATCGCGCCTGGTCAGCGTGGATCCGGGCAGCGCAGCCTGCAGCTTGTCGGCCAGCTCGGTGGCGACCCGGGTGGAATGCGAAGCCTCGCCACGTGGGCTCGAGGTCACGAGAAGGATGTTGGACATTTCAGCTCTCCGTTGGTGATGGCGGGCGACCGCCTGATTTCGGGGAGATAGATAACGCTCGACATTGATCTAAAAAATTGGGAAAATGTCTATCGAATATATCTATAAAATGGATAAGCCATGCTGGCGAACCCGACCCTCGACCAATTGCAGGTGTTCCTGGCAGTGGCTGAAACCGGGAGCTTCTCCGGTGCAGCGCGCCGTCTCAACCGCGCACAATCGGTGATCAGCTACGCCATCGCCAATCTGGAGGCGCAGCTCGAACTCAAGCTCTTCACCCGCGAAGGCACACGTGAGCCTATACTCACCGTGGAAGGCAAGGCGATGCTGGCCGATGCGCGTCGCATGGTCGGCGTGCTGCAGGATATCCGCGCTCGCGCCGATGCGCTGAAACGCGGGCTGGAGGCTGAACTGACGATCGCCGTCGATGTGACAGTGCCTTCGCCGGCCCTGGTCAGGGCGCTGGCGGCTTTCGAGGCCGAATTCCCATCCGTATCGCTGAAACTCAATGTCGGCGCGCTCGGCGTGATATGGGAGCAGCTTGCGCGGCGGCTCAGCGATCTGAGCTTCGGCGGATCGCCGCGTGATCTCGGCGACGATCTGGTGTCGGTGCGTATCGGCGAAGCTTCGATGGTGCCGGTCGCTGCGCCAGGCCACCCGCTGGCAATGTACAAAGGCAGGGTGCCGCTGTCTTTTGTGCGCGAGCATATCCAGCTCGTCGTCTCCGACGTCAGCAAGGTCACCGAGGGTAAGGAATTCAGCGTTTTTGCCTATCGCACCTGGCGCATGACGGACATGTCGACGAAAAGGGACCTGATCCTGTCCGGTCTCGGCTGGGGCGGGCTGCCGACATGGATGATCCTGGAAGACGTTCGGCTGGGGCGCTTGAAGGTGCTCGATCTCGAGCCGTATCCAGAGCGGCCTTACCCTCTGCATGCCTTCTACAGGGCAGATTCACCGCCGGGGCCGGCTGGCGCCTGGCTGATCGAACGGTTCAGCCAGGAACTGCCGAATGTCTGTTCGAAGCTGGAGCACATGACCGACGAAGCGCGCAGAAAAGAGGGTCAGGAACGATCCTTGCGCAGCAGTCCGTCGATGACGGCAGCAAGCACCACACGATAGTCGTCCGCGGAAGCACCTGCATCGACCGCGAGCGCGGCACGGTCGAATGCTGCTCCCAAAAGGGATGTCAGCGCTTCCAGCGGCAGCTTGGGCAAGTCGCCTGCACGCATCGTCGCTGCCAGTCCTTCGCGCAGGGTGCGGTTGCCATGCCGGCCATCGATGTCGTCCATCTCGGCCCGTCCGAGTACCGCCGGCCCGTCGAGCAGCAGCAGTCGCGTGCGGCCGGGCAGGCCCATGGCCGCGACATAGGCCTCGCCGCCGGCCAGCAGTGCGTCTCGCGCTGAAAGTGTGCGCGGAGCGGCCTGTTCGATCGTTTTCGCGACCGCTGCTGCCTCGGCCTCCACCACGGCTCGGAACAGCGCCTGCTTGTCGGCGAAGTGATGATAGAGCGCGCCGCGCGTGACGCCGGCAGCGGCCACGATTTCCGGCGTGCCGGTCTCCGCATAGGATTTCTCGGTGAAAAGCCGCCGCGCGGCGGCGACCAGTTCGCCGCGCGTGGCCTCGGTGCGGTCGCGGTTGGACCGGCGCGAATTCGCCTCTTGCATACATGCAGCCTGTATGTTAATGCATTCTACATGCAGACTGTATGTTTATTTCGAGAGGAAGGAAAGCCATGAAAACCACCAGCTATTACCCCGTGCTGATGACCGGCGATGTCGCCGGCACCACTGCCTTCTATGTCGAGCATTTCCGCTTCAAGCCGCTGTTCGAAAGCGACTGGTATGTGCACCTGCAGTCGTCCGAGGACAAACGTGTCAATCTGGGCGTCGTGCAGGGCGACCACGAGACCATCCCGGCAGAGGGACGAGGCCGTGCGTCCGGGCTGCTCATCAACTTCGAGGTGAAGGATGTCGATGCCGTACACGAGCGGGTCGCGGCGGCTGGATTGCCGATCCTGCGTTCGCTGCGCGACGAGCCATTTGGTCAGCGCCATTTCATCACCCGCGATCCGAACGGCGTTCTGATCGACGTGATCAAGCCGATCCCACCGAGCGAGGAGTTCCTGGCACAGTTCGCGCCCGAGGCAGTCGGCAAATAGCAGGCAGGTCAACTGACAGAACCTGTCGGTAGTGAACCGGAAGACTACCCGCACGCGATGGCGCCGACGTTGCACGCAACCTATGCTGGGCCCGTTGAACCGGGCCCATTCCATGCGTGACATCAATCTTATCCGAGCTCCCTTCAATCTTGGTTTGCGTCCACTCCGGCCCGGCCATGAGCCAGGTACCTGGCGGGCGCCGCAGGCGTTGACGGAGGCTGGACTGGTCGAAGCGTTGGTGCCGGCGCGGATCATCGATCTGCAACGCCCTTCGTACAGCACCGAACCACAACCTGACACGAAATTGCGCAATGGCCCGGCGATCCGCAGCTTCAACCTGCGATTGGCCGATCTGGTCGCCGATACGATCGGGCGAGGGGCGTTTCCGCTCGTCATCGGCGGCGACTGCACGATCCTGCTCGGCGCCCTGGCAGGGGCGCGATGCTCGGGGCCGTTGTCGCTGGTTCATGTCGACGGCCACAGCGACTTCCGTCATCCAGGCAATGACGACGACAATCTGCCGCTTGGCTCGGCCGCCGGCATGGATCTGGCGGCTGCGACGGGGCGCGGCGAAACACTGCTCACCGACTGGCCGGGCATAGCGGGACCTTTGCTCCGCGACGATCAGGTGATCCAGATCGGCGAGCGTGAGAACCGCGATGCCGACTACGCCTGGCGTGACATCGAAGCCACGGATATCACACAGGTCGATGTATTCGCCGCGCGCGAGCTTGGCGCGGCAGGCGTTCTTGCCAAAAGCGAGCCTGTGCTGACGGGCAACGGCCGTCACTGGCTGCATTTCGACGTCGATGCGCTCGATCAGTCTGTCATGCCGGCGGTCGATTCTCCTGGCAGTCCGGGGATCGATCCGGATGAGCTCATTGCCATCCTGGCCGCACTGGTCGCCAGACCGGGTTGCGTCGGCATGGATGTGACGATCTTCGACCCGGACCTGGATCAGACCGGTGAACTGGCGGTCTGGCTGGTGAATTTCCTGCGCAGGGTGTTTGACGGCTTCTAACCCACCCGCGCGAACATAAGATCGCTAGCAGTTGCCCGGCGCGACGTAACCCGTGGCGAGAATGTTGTCGTCACCCCAGCGCTTCAGCGCCAGAATGATCGGCTCCAACGACCGCCCACGTTCGGTCAGTGAATATTCGACCTTGGGCGGCACCTCCGCATAGACCTTGCGATCGATCAGGCCGCTCGTCTCCAGTTCGCGCAACTGATTGGTCAGCATGCGCTGGGTGACCGTCATCTTGCGGCGCAATTCGTTGAAGCGAAGTGTACCCTGTTGGATGAGGTGGTAGAGGATGACACCTTTCCACTTGCCGCCGATGAGTTCCAACGTGCCCTCCACGGGGCATGCGGGTGAATTGCGCAGATCTTGATGACGGATGCGGCCCACGGGATTACTCCACGGTATCATTTTCGACACTATATACAATAAATGTGCATTCTTGCGGAAACAGCACATAGAGCACATCTGGCATGTACGCAAAACAGGAGACATGCCATGCGTGCCATTGGGTATCTGGAACCACAGCCGATTTCGGCCCCTTCATCCCTCGTCGACATAGAGCTGCTGCGCCCAAAGGCTCTTGGCCGGGACATACTGGTCGAGGTGAGGGCCGTTTCGGTCAATCCCGTCGACACCAAGGTGCGTGCCGCTGCGAAGCCGGCTGAAGGCCAGCACAGGGTGCTCGGCTGGGACGCCGCCGGCGTGGTTGTTGAAACCGGTCCCGAAGCGAGCCTGTTCAAGCCCGGCGACGAGGTCTTTTACGCGGGGGCCATCAACCGGCCCGGCTCGAACGCCGAATTCCATCTCGTGGACGAGCGGATCGCGGCGCTGAAGCCGCGCTCCCTGGATTTTGCGGCGGCAGCCGCCCTGCCGCTGACGACGATCACCGCCTATGAGGCGCTGTTCGATCGGCTCGACGTGACCCGGCCCGTCGCTGGTGCGGCCAACGCCATCGTCATCGTCGGCGCCGCAGGTGGCGTCGGCTCGATCGCCATCCAGCTTCTGCGTGCCCTGACCGATCTGACGGTCATTGCCACTGCATCGCGACCCGAAACGGTCGAATGGGTGAAGGCGCGCGGCGCGCATCATGTGATCGACCACAACAAGGCGATGGCGGAACAGGTGGCCGCACTTGGTATCGGGGCGCCAGCTTTCGTGTTTTCACTGACCCATAGCGATGCCCATGCCGGCGAGATCGCAAAACTGATCGCGCCGCAGGGCAGGGTGGCGCTGATCGACGACCCTAAATCCTTCGACATCATGCTGTTCAAATCGAAGGCGCTGTCGCTGCACTGGGAAATGATGTTCGCGCGACCTGTACACCAGACAGCGGATGTCATCCGGCAGCACGAGCTTCTGACCAAGGTTGCCGGACTGGTCGATGCCGGCAAGGTCAGCTCGACCATCACCGACAACTACGGAAAAATCTCGGCGGCGAACCTGAGGCGCGCCCACGCCCAGATCGAATCCGGCACCACGCTGGGCAAGATCGTGCTTGCCGGCTGGTAATCTCAGCCGGCTCTTGCCACCGGCGTCACCGCGATGCGGCTGATGCCGGTGCGGCGCAGCACCGTGCAGACCGTCTCGCAGCCGATGCGCTCGGCATCCAGCATCCGGACCAGATCGTCGACGCCGGTCACCGGCCGCCCGTCGATGGCAGCGATGATATCGCCCTCTTTCAAACCGGCCTTTGCCGCGGGACCACCCGGCTCGATGCTGCGCAGCCGCACTGCGGTACTGCTGGTGACCTGCGAAAGCAGGGCGGCTCGACGCGGCAGGTTGGTCGTATCGGCGGAAATGCCGATGAAGGCGCGGCGCACACGGCCGAAGCGGATGATTTCGGAGATGACAAAGTTGGCCGTGTTGGAGGCCACAGCGAAGGCGATGCCTTGCGCACCGGGGATCATGGCAGTGTTGACGCCGATGACTTCGCCTGCGGAAGACACCAGCGGCCCGCCGGAATTGCCTGGATTGAGCGCGGCGTCGGTCTGGATGACGTCATCGATCAGGCGACCCGTCGTGGCACGCATGGAGCGACCGAGCGCCGAGACGACACCGGTGGTGATCGTCCACTCGAATCCCAGTGGATTGCCGATGGCGATTGCGATCTGGCCGCGCCTGAGCCGTTTGGAATCGCCGAGCGGTGCGACATTGGCGAAGGAGCCGCCAGCGCGCACCAATGCGATGTCGGTGTCCGGATCGGCACCGAGCACACGTCCCTCATCGACGGTGCCGTCGGGCATGGCGACACGCACGGCACGCGCGTCGCCGACGACGTGGAAGTTGGTGACGATCAAGCCGTCCGGCGAAATGACGAAACCCGAACCGTGCCCTCCGCGTCCGCCGATCCGCTCTATCCGGCAGACGGCAGGGCCGATACGGTCGACGGCGTCGGCGACCGTGGTGGAATAGGCATCGAGCAGAATGTCGTCCCGGGGAGCTGGATCGAGAGCTGGCAGCGCCATGGCAGGCTTCCCATGTGAAAACGTGGATCGATGCCTATATGTGCGGAGCGTGAGCTTTCGCCGCGACCTGACCAGATGGCCAGCAGCCGGTCTTCCTAGCCGTCAGGCGAGTATCATTGCCGGCGCCAGCCAGCGATATCTGGGGAACCAACAATCCCGGAGGTCATCATGAGCGACTTCAATCTTGGCGCCTTCTCGGACGCCATCGCCGATATCGCGGAAGGCGCGGCACCTGTCGTCGCCAGTCTCGACGCGCACCATGGCCGCACCACCTCAGCCTTCCACTGGGGGGCTGGCTACTTCGTCGCCGCCGAGGAGGTTCTCGATGCCGACGATGAAATCGAATTGACACTCGGCTCCGGCGAACGAGCCAAGGCGACGCTCACCGGCCGCGATCCCTCGACGGGCATCGCGTTGCTGAAGACCGAGCGAATCGATCTGCCGGTGTTGGCGCGCGCCTCAACTGTGCGGCCAGGCAACATCGCGATCGCCACGGGCAACAGCGAAGGCGCGGCCCTTGCGGTGCTTGGAACGGTCGGTGAAGCAGGCCCAGCCTGGCGTTCGATGCGGGGCGGAACGATCGACCGTCGTATCAACCTTGCCGTCGGCGCCGGCAGCCGTTTCGAAGGCGGCCCGGTGCTGGATTCCGGAGGCGCGCTGATCGGCATGCTTCTGTTCGGGCCACGCCGCCGCGCGCTGGTCATTCCGTTCGAAACCATCGAACGCACCGTGGCAGTCCTGAGGGAAAAGGGCCATGTCGTGCGCGGTTATCTGGGGGCTGCCCTGCATCCCGCCCGTGACGGCGACACCGCCGGTGCCATGGTGATGGGATTGGACGAAAGCGGTCCCGCCAAGGCGGCCGGTTTGCATGTCGGCGACATCATCGTGGCCTGGAACGGCGAGCCGGTGGAAGGGCCGCGCGGCCTGATGCGCAGGCTGGGGCCGGACAGTGCCGGCAGTGAGGTCGAACTCGGCATCCTGCGTGGCGGCGGCCGCAGCGAGGTTACCGTGACGATCGGCGAAAAGCCGCTGAACTGAGAGGATCGATGACAGGCAGGCGACTGACAGTGCTGATCGCACTCGGCGATGCCGGGCGGGCCGAGCGGCTGTCGGCATCTCTGGCTGCCGGGGAGGAGTTCGCGCCTGTTCCGGCGGGCAGTGTGTCAGGCTTCGACGTCGCCATCGTCGACAATGCCACCCTCCAGCTGGACGCGCCGCTGGTGCTGTTGTCGCCTCGTCCGGTTGCCGCCGTCAACGGCAGTGCGGGCCGTGTCTTCGCTGTCTTGCCACCGAACGCCGAGGACGGGCTGATCGGCGCCGCGGCGCGACTGGCAGCGGCGGGATATCACGCGGTGCGCGATGAAGAGGCCCTGGACGCCGGTTTCCCGGCCGAGGCAGGCGATCATCCCGGCGAACACGAGGTCGTGGCGCGGCCATCGCTGTCTCCGCGTGAGGCAGAGGTGCTGGCCCTGCTTGCCGAAGGCGCACCCAACAAGGTGATCGCCCGCCGACTCGACATTTCCGTGCATACCGCCAAGTTCCATGTCGCGGCGATCCTGACCAAGCTCGGAGCTGCCAACCGCACCGACGCGATCGCGATCGCTATGCGACAAGGCCTGGTGCTGGTCTAAAGACCGGGCACTCCGCACTGTCATCATCGTCAAGGGCTATCGCACCTTGCATCCCAGTCCTGCCCGGGCAAGGATCGGCGATTGCTGCAAGGAGGCCGATGCATGTCGCTCAAGGGAAAAACACTGTTCATTTCCGGCGGGTCGCGCGGCATCGGGCTGGCGATCGCCTTGCGCGCCGCCCGCGATGGCGCCAACGTCACCATCGCGGCCAAGACCGACACGCCGCATCCCAAGCTGCCCGGTACCATCCACACAGCAGTAGAAGAGATCGAAAAGGCTGGTGGCAAGGGGCTCCCGGTTCTGTGCGACATCCGCGAGGAAACACAGGTTGCACAAGCCGTCGCCAGGACGGTCGAGCGTTTCGGTGGCATCGACATCTGCATCAACAATGCCAGCGCCATCCAGCTCACCGGTACGCTCGAAACCGACATGAAGCGCTACGATCTGATGCATCAGATCAATACGCGCGGCACATTCCTTGTTTCCAAAATGTGCATTGCGCACCTGAAGTTGGCGTCGAACCCTCATATTTTGAATCTGGCGCCGCCACTCGACATGAAAGCCAAATGGTTCAAGGGCCACGTCGCCTACACGATGGCGAAGTTCGGCATGTCGATGTGCACGCTGGGCATGAGCGCGGAGTTTTCTTCGGCGGGCATTGCGGTCAATTCGCTGTGGCCGTTGACGGCGATCGACACGGCGGCGGTCCGCAATCTTCTCGGCGGTGAGACGGTTGCGTCAATGAGCCGTTCGCCCGAGATCATGGCCGATGCGGCACATGCGATCCTGACGCGGCCGTCGCGCGAGGCGACCGGCAATTTCTACATCGACGAAGAGGTGCTGCGCGCCCAAGGGGTCAGCGATTTCTCGAAGTATGCGCCGGGCGCGAAGGGTGCACTCGCCGGCGATTTCTTCGTGCCCGACGAGGTGTTCGCCAGGACGGACACCAAGGTCACGGGCCTGTTCTGAGGCGGGTACCCGGCTGATTGCGCGGGTCAGTCCGGCGACTTGTCGCCTTTTCCATGACCCATCAGACGGTCGATGTATGCCAACATCAGCGCCGACAGCACGAAGGTGAGGTGGATGATGGTCAGCCACATCAACTGGTCGGTGGAGTAGGACGAGGAGTTCAGGAACACCTGCAGCAGATGGATTGACGAGATCGCGACGATGGTCGAGGCAACCTTGACCTTAAGCGAGCCGACATCGATCGTGCCCAGCCAATGCACCTTGCCTTCATGCTCGTCGAAACGGCTGACGAAGTTCTCGTAGCCGGAGATGATGACCATGACCACGAGCGAGGCGACGAGGGCGGCATCGATGAGGCCGAGAATCTTCAGGATCGTATCCGTGTCGCCCAGCACCATGACGGTGCTCACAAACTCGTAGAGTTTCTTGGCGAACGAGAGCGCATAGATGGCAAGCGCCAGGCCAAGCCCGAGATAGAACACCACCAGAAGCCAGCGCGAGGCCAGGATGATGGATTCGATGGCGAGTTCGAGGCGTTTCATAAGATGCGTCCGTGCTTCCAGTCGGCGTCGTTCTAGAGCAATTCCAGAAAAAGTGTGTAGCGGTTTTTCGTCCGGAATTGCGCAAAAGCAAAAGTCAGAGCGTTTCCGCGTTTCCGTGAAAAACGGAAACGCTCTGGTGAGCGGCGCGGTCTTGGCAAGACACGAAATGCGCCATGCCGGATCCGTTGATGCCAAATGATCCTAACAAAAGACCCGGTCGGTGGAGTAAGCCGGCCGGGCCTCTTGACGTCCCGTTCAGGACGGGACGGGGCAGGGAACCCCGTTAATATCTGGGGCTCCCATTGTGGCGAATCAATGCCCTAGCGGGGGCGTCGCGCCTATTTTGCACTTGCCACCGGTGCCACCAGCGGGGTGATACGGCGGATGGCGACGCGCCGGTTCTCGCGTTCCGGCTTCTGTGTTTTCACCTTCAGGTAGCGTTCGCCGTAGCCCTGCGTGCTCAGATTCTCCGGCGGGACGTCGAAGACGCTGCTCAGCGCATTGGCGACGGCCTCGGCGCGGCGGTCGGACAGCGCCAGGTTGGCGACGTCCGAGCCGACGGCATCGGTGTGGCCCTCGATCAGGAAGGTCTCGGCAGGGTTCTTGGCCAGCAGCTTCTGCATGGCATCGGCCACGCCTTGCAGCTTCTCGACCTCGCTTTCGGGAATGGTTGCCGAACCGAACTCGAAATTCAGCGTGTCGAGATCGATGCGGCGGGCTATGTCGCGCACGCGTGCCGAGCGCTTGACCTCGTCGATCGAATAGAGGCGCTTGACCTTCTCCACCGGCGGTCGTTCCAGGAAGACATAATAGTCTTCGGGGCTTTGGACGTACTCCGATTCCAGGATGTATTCCCGGCGCGGAATGTCGATGTAGATCGGCGGCAGCTCGTCGCCTGGGTCGCGCCACTCGCTGATGTCTTCGTAATAACGCTCGTCAACATAGCTCAGCACATATTCGCGGCCGTCCGGCGTGATGCGAGACCGCCTGATGATATCGCCATTGCGATTGCGGATGGTGATGATCTGGTTGCCATTGTCGCGCACGATGGTCTCGCGGGTGCGGCCGCGCGGCAGGTCCTCGTAGTAGACGTCCTGCGCGTCACGGGTGATGCGGGGACGGTCGTTGCTTTCGACGATGATCTGGTTGTTGAACTGGATGATCGTGCGATCGCCGTAGTTCTTGACGATATCGGCCCCTTCAGGACGCGGACGCCGGCGTACGTCGAAATCCGGTGCGCGTTCGAGCCGCGTGCCTTTCTCCTCCGTCACCGGGGCGATTTTTTCCGGCTGGATCGTCACCTGTGCCGCCTTGTCGTCCTTGGGGGGCGGCACCTTTTCCGTCGGCTGCTGAACTGGTTGGGCGGGCTGTGTCACCGGCTGCCCGGCTGGTGTCTGGCCAGGCTGCGGCTGGACGCTGTCGCCCTTCTGGCCGCTGACCGGAGGCTGGGCATCCTTCTGGCTGTCGAAGATCGGCGCGGCGTTAGGGTTGGCCGGCGTGTCGATCTGCTGCCCCGCTGGCTTTTGTTCCCCGGCTGCCGGTAGCTGGCCGCCATCGGCCGGAGCCGGCGGTTGTCCGCCTTGTGCCGGCTGCGTCGCATCACCGGGTTTCGGCTGTTCGCCGGGCTGAGGTTCACCGGCAGGCTTGGTGGACGCGTCACCCTGACCGGCAGGCTTTTGCTCGCCAGTCGCCGGTTTTTCGCCGCCTTGCGCTGGCTGCTCAGTCGGCTTTGCCTCCGGCTCAACCGGTTTATCGACAGGCTTCGCCTCTTCCGGCCTATCGGACGGTTTTGCCTGGGTTGGTTCTTCCTTGGCTGCGGGCTCTTCCTTGGCTGGCTTGCTTTCAGCCGGCTTCTGTTCCGGTTCAGCCGGTTTCTGCTCGGGTTCTGCGGGTTTCGCGTCCGGCGCCTTTTCGACAGGCGCCGGCTGCTCGGCCGCAGGTTCGGCCTGCTCCTTCCTGGGCTTCCTGCGTGGCTGCTCCGGCTCCACGGCTGGAGTTTCCTGCTGGGCGGGAGCGGCTTCAGCGGGCGCGGGTTGTTCTGCCGGAGCGGGTTCAGCCTGTTCCTCGCTCTGCTTGCGCTTCTTGCGTGGCTGTTCCGGCTCGGCGGCGGGCGCTTCCTGCTGGACAGGGGCAGCTTCCGCTGGTGCCGGTTGTTCTGCCGGCGCCGGCTCGGCCTGTTCCTCGCTCTGCTTGCGTTTCTTGCGCGGCTGTTCAGGCTCGGCAGGTGGTTCTGCCGCTGGTTCCTGCTGCGCCTGTATCGGAGTTGCTTCCGGAGCAGGGGCCTGCTCGACGGCTGGCGCGGGTTCCGGTGCCGCCACGGGTTCCGGTGCGGCAACCGGTTCCGGTTGTGGTTCCGGAGCAGGGGGCTGTTCAATTGCCGGTGCAGGTTCGGGTGCTGCCACCGGTTCAGGCGCAGCAGCCGGTTCGGGCTGTGGTTCGGGAGCGGCCTGCTCCACCGGCGGCTGGCTGTTCTCGGCAGAGCCGTCACCTTCCGCCTGGGCCAGGATCAGCAGGGATGGCGTGCCCGCTGCAAGGTCGTTCTTGAGTGGCAGGGCAGCAAGCGGCGACGAGGCCATCAGCAGCCCGAGAGCGGTTCCAGTCAGGATCCGTTGTTGGCGTTTCATATCGAATCTCCTTTGCGGGGACGCTGCCGAGGCCCGTAGGCGCGGTCGGTTCGACCGGCAAGAGCTGCAGCGGTGAGAGTAGGGGTATCGAACGGGCGTTTTGATGACGCTGGCCGGATACGCTTGACGTCGCGGCCGCGGCGCGCCACATGCGCCGGATGGAAAGCGAACCCTTCTGGAAGGCCAAGACGCTGGAGGAGATGTCTCCCGCGGAGTGGGAATCGCTGTGCGACGGGTGCGGCAAATGCTGCCTGTCGAAGCTCGAGGACGAGGACACCGGCGAAATCTACTGGACGAGCGTCGCCTGTCGCCTGTTCGACGCCGGCACCTGCCGTTGCCACGACTACAGCAACCGCCTGGCCAAGGTGCCCGACTGCGTCGGTCTCACGCCGCAGAATGTCCGCACCATCAGCTGGCTGCCGTCGACCTGCGCCTATCGGCTCGTCGCTGAAGGGCATGATCTCTACTGGTGGCACCGCCTGCTCTCCGGCAGCGCGGAGACTGTGCACGAGGCAGGCATCTCGATGCGTGGCCGGGTACGCGCCAGCGAGACGGATCTCGCTGAGCCTGAAGACTATTTCGACTATGTGCTCGACGAGGAGCCCTGAAACAGGGCGAGCCGTCGAACAGGCATGTATGCGGCCACGCCGCCATTCCTTTTCCATGCCCGACTATGGTCATCAGCGAAATGAACCTTGCATGAACGAGCGGTTCCCGTTCGGTTCAGCCATGTCCCGCTAGGGTCACATTATCGCTTCGGCGAACAGGGTTCACAGCAAACAGGCTTCCACAAGGAGAAGATCATGTTGACCAAGATCAAGGCTGCCGCACTTTCGGCTTTCGTCGCTTTTGGCGCTCTCGCTGCCGTTCCTGCCACCGCGCAGGCCGACGGCATCTATCTGAACCTCGGCAGCGGCGAGCCGCGCTTCGGCGTCTACGCCGGTGACCGCGACCAGCGCGACTGGCGCGGGGATCGCTGGGATCGCCGCGACCGTGGCTGGGACCGCGATCGTCCCGGCTGCTCGCCGGAATGGGCGCTGAACAAGGCCGAGCGCATGGGTGTCTGGCGGGCTCGCATCGTGGACGTGAACCGTCGCGTCATCAAGGTTGCCGGCCGCCAGGACGGCGAACGCACCATGGTCGTGTTCGGCCGCGAGCGCGGCTGCCCAGTGCTTTACCGCTAAGACACCGCCGGGCTGCAAAGTCCAAAGAGAAGGCCCCGGAGGAGCGATCCTCCGGGGCCTTCTCTTTTACGACCCAACAGACTGGTGCCTGATATCAGGCACCAGTCCTACCACATCATTTCAGCTCGAAGGTGACGTTGACCATGACCTTGTAGGCGTTCTCGCCGGCCTGTACGGGCACCGAAGCGCCGGCGGCATCATAGGCCTTGGCGTTCATCGGCATCGGCGGAGGCGCGTAGCTCTGGTCGGTGATTTCCAAGACTTTGCCGACGCTGACGCCGGCGGCTTCCGCAAGCGTCTTGGCCTTGGCGATTGCATCGGCCACGGCCTTCTTGCGCGCTTCGGTGACGACGGCTGCGGGATTCTCGTTGGTGAAGGAGATGCCGCCACCCTGATTGACGCCGAGCGACACGGCCTTGTCGAGGATTTCACCAGTCTTGGAGATGTCACGCACACGCACCGACAGCGTGTTGGTGACCTGGTAGGCGATCAGCTCCGCCTCCTGGTTGCCGTCGGGCTTGTTGGTGTAGTTGTAGCGCGGGTTGATCTGGATGCCGGCCGTCTGCAGGTCGCGCTCGGCAATGCCGGCTGCCTTCATAGCGGCAATCACGGCAGCCATGGCGTCATTGTTGGCGTTGAGCGCCTCACGTGCGGTCTTGGCTTCGCGCATGACGCTGAGCGACAGCAGGGCGAGATCGGGCGCGACGGTGGCTTCGCCTTCGCCGGACACGATGATGCGTGGCGGCTGTGGGGTTTCGGCTGCGCTGGCGATCGCAGGCATTGCGACGGCGGCGGCGAGGGCGAGGGGCAAAAAGGCTCTGGTCATCGAAAAACTCCGTTGTTCGCCAGTGGCGATGGCCCGATTAGGCGCCGAATATGGATTGATTTGGGCGATGTTGGCGAGTGTGCTCGTAAAGCCTTGTGTGGCGCCACGAAAAACACTATCCAGCCCGCGTGGGGCCTGTAGCTCAATGGTTAGAGCCGGCGGCTCATAACCGCTTGGTTGGGGGTTCGAGTCCCTCCGGGCCCACCAATATACTATTTTACCTTTGAATTTACGGCGCTTTTCCCCGAACCTGAGTTTTTGTTTCGGGATATTATGTTCTCCATCTGATCGATCACACGGCCTGATTATTTGACGCCGAGGCATTTTCTGTCGGCCTTCCGAACATACTCTTCCGCCGCTGGACTTTGAGCCAGCCGAATTGTGCCATCATTTCGTCCATCGGCGCTTGCTCCATCATCTGCGGCCAAGGTTGCAGCAACCTTGCGCGGGCCATGCGCAGAAGCCCGCTGGCGAATGGGTGGCAGCCTGCGGCCAGTCATGTGCGATGCCTATGAGGGAGCGCCGGCAACGGCTGTGTTGCCCGACGACAAGAAAGCAATGCGAGAGGGCGGCGTCCATCACCTAACGAGCTCTCCCAGCCCGCCACCATCGGAAGACCTGCCAGGCTGCGACGCATACCAGAAGTGCTGATGCGCCGACTAGAACCAGACCGAGGGCAAAGAGCGCGCTACGCCAGCCTTCATACGGCTCATTGCACTGGAAGCCGCCGAAACCGAAGGCGCAGTGGGTGCTCGTCACCTCTTCAACCCAAAACGTCGCCACTAGAGCAGCAACGAGGATAATCAGGCTGATGTAGGGAAACCGGCGCATCGCCTGCACATAGCATCTCAAGCCAGTTCTCAGCCATCCGCACTTGGCTTATGGACACCTCGCCTGGCTAGGCACTTTCGCCGGGGCGATGGCTAAACTGTCGACCCACTTGTTCGGGCGTCCATCAGCGAGAGCACGAAGTCTGTCCTCGATGTGCCGGGTCCCCAACGGCAGCGCACTCTAACCTTTCGCATTCGGAAAGCATCGCTGGCCTTTCATAGTTGGTCGCCGCGAAAGTCGAATGATACAGCACCAGACGACCGCAGAAGGCGTCCTGCTTGAAGAAGTATGGCTCAACAGCGTTTTCTGGGGCGACGTCATACTTTCCGAGATAGCGCCAGCCGCCTTTGGTGAGTGCGTACTTCATCGTCCAAAGCTTGAACGCGACCGGCAACACGGGAATGCGATCGAGTGCGATCTCATCACGATGTGTGCCGGCGAAGAATACGATCAAAGTCGCGTTGGCGACCTGGCAGTAACAGTGCCGATCGGGATCAATATCGTTCCTAAATATGTTGCCGACTTCCCATATCGATTTTGCCATCGCCGACTTCTGCGTCCGAACGCGCGACTGTCTTATCATCGCCCAACCGCCCTTCTGAAAGGCAACCCCGCAACTGAAAGGAAAGACCGATGACGGTGACAACCGCCTCAGGCCAATGCGCCATGCGCCCGTCGCACTAAAGCCGCCCTGGCGGTGCACAAATGAACGTGAAGGCCAGTGCCAGCCTCAGCTCGATCTTGTAGCAAGGCGTCTCCTCTGATTCCCTAGGAGCGGGGGAATCGTCTGATTCGTATGCTCGTTGCTCGGTTTTGCGCGGCGTAGCGGGTGCTTTTCGTAGAGGGACCACAATGACCGCCAAGCCTGAAATACTGGAGATGAAGCCAAAGATTACGGTCTTCGGGGTCGGCGGGGCTGGTGGGAATGCCATCAACAATATGATCGCCGAGGGCTTGCAAGGCGTGGAGTTCGTCGCTGCCAACACCGATGCCCAGGCGCTGACCATGTCGAAGTCCTCGCGACTGATCCAGCTGGGCGCGCATGTGACCGAAGGCTTGGGCGCCGGCTCCATCCCCCAGGTTGGCGGCGCGGCAGCGGAAGAATCCATCGATGAAGTCATGGATCATCTGGCAGGAACCCACATGTGTTTCATCACGGCCGGGATGGGTGGCGGCACGGGAACGGGTGCGGCGCCAGTTATTGCACGCGCCGCACGCGATGCCGGCATCTTGACGGTGGCCGTCGTCACCAAGCCCTTCACCTTTGAAGGCCGGCGCAGGATGCAGGCAGCCGAGGAAGGCATAGAGCGCCTTCGAGAGAGTGCGGATACAGTGATCGTCATCCCGAACCAGAACCTGTTCAGGATCGCCGACGCCAAGACCACGTTTGCCGACGCATTCGTGATGGCTGACGGCGTGCTCAACGCGGGTGTCCGGTGCATCACCGATCTCATCGTCAAGGAAGGCCTGATCAATCTTGACTTCGCGGACGTAAGGTCGGTGATGAAAGACATGGGGCGTGCGATGATGGGGACAGGCGAAGCCACCGGAGAAGGGCGTTCAAGGGCGGCAGCGGAAGCTGCAATCGCCAATCCGCTCCTCGACGAGGCCTCGATGACAGGCGCCAGGGGCCTGCTCGTGTCCATATGCGGCGGCACCGACATGACGCTGTTCGAGGTCGATGAGGCGGCGACAAGGATACGGGAAGAGGTCGATGCCGATGCCGACATCATCGTCGGTGCCATCTTCGATCCGGCCTTGTCGGGAAAATTCCGGGTCTCAGTCGTTGCGACCGGCCTGCGCAACACTGTCGATATGGCACAGCTTCAGCAACGGATTGCGTGAAGCATCCCGATGCATCGTTTTGTGCCGGAGATCGGCTCCGAGGTCAGCGATCGCGGCGTGCGAGCGGATCTGAACGTCGGGTTCTGGCCAGGCAACGGCTGGCCGGCTCAGCCGTTGTTCATGCGCAGCTTGTGCTGATGACCGGCCTTGGCTCGCACCGTTCGGGCAGCCATGTTAGGCTCTGGTAATGAACGTTGCCACGCCGTCCCTGCTTCTCGGCCTCGATACGCTCCTTGAACGCTTGCCGCCCTTCGGTCCGCAGGCGCGGGCCGCCGGTCTCGCGCTCGGCGCAGTGTTGTTGTGGTCAACATGGCCGACGCTGGCCACCGTGGCGAACCCGGCGCCGCCGTTCCTTATATTCGGCCTGGCCGCGGCCGTCGGCTTCGTCATTTCGTTCGGCGTCTCGACGGCCCAGGGCAAAACAGCAGATTTTTTCGCAACGTCACCTCGAACACTCGCCATCGTGACGATCGGCCTGCTGGCCAACAACATTCTCTATCTGCTGGCCATACGCAGGATCGGACCGGCGGAAGCCAATGTGATTTCCTATCTCTGGCCCGTGCTGCTCGTCGCGATCATGGCACGGCTTCGGAGGCAGCTGCTTGGACGTGTGCAGGGCCTCGGCATTGCGGGTGCTTTCATCGGAGCGGCTGTTGCGATCGGGCCTGCCTTCGACAACGGTTTTGACGCCACCGGTATCCTGCTTGCCTTCTTCAGCGGTCTCATCTTTGCCATCTACGCCGCCGTCCGCTCGTATGGGCGCGAGACGCATGATGTGGTGGGGCCTTCCATGGGGCTGCTTGCGGTTCTGGCACTCGGTTTTCATTGGGCCTTCGAGCCATCTGCGAGCCTCTCGCTCCCTCAGGGACTGGCCATCGCGGGGATCGGCATCGCACCGCTGACGCTTTCCAACGCGTTATGGGATCGTGCGGTCCGGACGGGTTGTACGGCGATGATCTCAGGCATCGCCTATCTGACGCCGTTGGCTTCCCTTGTCCTGCTCGCCGTTTTCGGTGTCGGGACCGTGTCAACCACTGTTGCGGCGGGGGCGCTGTTGGTCGTTATCGGTGCATTGGCCGCATCCGGGTTCCTGCCGGGTAGCGGGAAAACTCGCGCTTAAAGGTCAATCGGAAACATCATCACCAAACCAAGCCGGGGGCCGAACTCGAACAGGAAGAGGCGCGGATGAAAATCTTGATTGCGGGTGGAGGCATAGGCGGGCTCGTAACCGCGCTTTGCCTGCATGCGGCCGGTATCGAGGCAGACGTGTTCGAACAGGCTCCGTCCGTGCGCGAGCTCGGTGTCGGCATCAATGTGCTGCCGCATGCAATCAAGGCGTTGGCGACACTTGGTCTCCTGCCGGCTCTGGATGAAGCGGGCATCAGAACCCGCGAACTGATCTACGCCAATCGCCTTGGCCAGACAGTCTGGCAGGAATTGCGGGGCATGGATGCGGGCTATGACACACCGCAGCTGAGCATCCATCGCGGCAAGTTGCTGCAGGTGCTTTTCCAGGCCGCAATGGAGCGGCTGGGCCCGGCGCACATCCATGTCGATCACAAGCTCGTTGGCTTCCAGGAACGCGGCGATCGCGTGGCGGCGCGGTTCGAACGGACCGAGGGGGCCGGATCGATGGAGGCGGACGGTGACGCGCTGATCGGCGCAGATGGCATCCATTCCAGGGTTCGCTCCACTCTCTATCCCGATCAGGGCCAGCCGGTCTGGAGCGGTATCATGATCTGGAGAGGAGCGGTTGAATGGCCCGTCTATCAGGATGGGCGCACGATGGTCATCGCCGGCAGCAACACCTCCAAATTCGTATTCTATCCGATCCATGCGGATCCCGCGAAACCGGACAGGCGCTTGACCAACTGGGCTGTCATGGCACGCACCGATGCGGGCAAAGTGCCATCGGGACGGGGTGACTGGAATCGCCCGGGACGTCTCGAAGAAGCGCTGACCTTCGTGCGCGACAAGTTCCGGCTCGGATTCATCGACCCAGTAAGCCTGATCGAAGCCACGGGGCCTTTCTATGAATACCCCAACTGCGACCGGGATCCTGTGGCGCGCTGGTCGTTCGGAAGGGTAAGCCTGCTCGGTGACGCTGCCCATCCGATGTATCCGGTCGGTTCAAATGGCGCCAGCCAGGCGGTTCTCGATGCGATCTGCCTGCGCCAGGCATCTGAGCGGTGCCGCCTCGATCCAGGATGGGCTGAGTGCCTACGATACGGAACGCCGTACAGCGACGAGCGAAATCGTGCTGGCCAATCGCAAGGGTGGACCCGAGGGCGTCATCGATATGATCGAAACGCGCGCTCCTCACGGCTTCGACGACATCGAGCAGGTCGCGACCTACCAGGAACGCGAGGCCATCGTGCGCGGCTATGCGTCGATGGCCGGCTTCTCCAGGGAGCAGGTCAATCGGAAAAAGCGGTAGTTAGACTGCAACTGCCATGCCGTTTGGATTATCCGTGCTGAAGACACTGCTCAGATGGTCCGCGGTTTTTCGGTAATGCGCCTCCAGCAGGGCTGTCGCCTTGTCGGCGTCACGCGCCAGGGTCGCCTCGGCCAATGCACTGTGTTCCGCCTGGACATCGCGTCCGGCCGGGTGGGTCGCTGCCAGCAGCGTTGGAATTCGATAACGCTCGGTTGCGGCGTAAAGGCGCTCGAAGAACTCCAGCGTCCAGGGTGAATTGCAGGCTGCCAGCAGGGCGCGGTGGAAGGCATAGTGCCGGGCTTCGAGCGCCCAGATATCGGCGTCCGGGCCAGCACGAGCAACCTGCAGGTTGAGCGCGTAAAGAGCTGATACGATGCCTGCCGCCCAGTTGTCGTCGCCAAGCTCCATCGAAGCGCGGAGCGCGTCGCATTCGACCTTGATGCGTACGTTCACGGCATCATGCAACTCATCGAGCGAGAGCGGTGCGACGCGGAAGCCACGCAGGGATTCCGCCGTCACCAGGCGCTCGGCGTGCAGCCGGTTTAGCGCCTCGCGCAGGGGCGAGAAACCCATGTCATAACGCTCGCTGAGGTCGGAAAGGCGCAGCGGTCGCCCTGGGGTCAGTTCGCCGCGAATGATGTCGTGACGCAGGGCGTCATAGGCCTTCTCGGCAAGAGTCATGACTGGATCCTTTGCTGTGACTCTAGCGTAGAGGTCTGTTTGTCGGCAATTCCAAAGATTTTCGAAAATAATTATTGCTTTCGAAAAAGTGATCGCCCATGCTGACAGTCGATAGGGTTGCGAACAGGAGGGTTCGATGACGAAATCGCACGAAAACCATCGGGAGGATGTCGTCGGGCGGGCGAATGTCGAGGATACGCCTGAGTTGCTGGCGTATTACGGGGACCTCGGGCGTTTCAGTGCCGGTGCGCTTTGGACGGTGGCGAACAAGATCGAGCCATGGGAGCCGAAATCGCAATCGGTCCCGGTCGTCTGGCGCTATCGCGACCTGCGCGAACACGTCCTGCGTTCGGTGCAACTGGTCACGCCGGAAAAAGCGGGCCGTAGGGTGATCTATCTGAACAATCCCGGCCGAACCGAATTCGCGGCGGCCGTCGGCTGGCTCTATGCCGGGCTGCAAGTGATGAACCCAGGCGAAGTCGCCAGCGCGCATCGCCATTCGGCCTCCGCGATCCGTTTCATCATGGAAGGTTCCGGTGCCTATACAGTCGTCGACGGCCACAAGATGACGCTGGGCGCGAATGACTTCGTGCTGACGCCGAACGGCACCTGGCACGAACATGGTGTCGAGGCCACCGGCTCGCCATGCATCTGGCAGGACGGGCTGGACATTCCGTTCGTCAATGCGATGGAGGCGAACTTCTACGAAGTGCATCCGGACCTGCGCCAGGCGGTTGGATTTGCAGTCGACGACATGACCAAGACCTGGGGCAATCCTGGGCTGAAGCCGACGGGGCAGGGCTGGGACAAGGGCTACAGCCCGATGTTCAAATATGAATGGGCGCCGACGTACGAAGCGCTGACGAAATACTCGGCCTGCACGGAAGGCTCGTCATTCGATGGCGTGCTGATGGAATATGTGAACCCGGTTACGCAAGGACCCGTCATGCAGACCATGGGAGCAAGCATGCAGATGCTGCGCCCGGGCGAGCACACAAAGGCCCACCGTCATACCGGCAGCGGCCTCTATCACGTCGCCAAGGGCGAGGGCCATTCCGTCATCAACGGCAAGCGTTACGACTGGCAGGAACACGACATCTTCTGCGTGCCGTCCTGGGCATGGCACGAGCATATCAACGGTTCAGACAAGGAGGACGCCTGCCTGTTCTGCCTGTCGGACCTTCCGGTGATGCGGGCGCTCGGCCTCTACCGCGAGCAGGCATTCGGTGACAATGGCGGCTTCCAGCCGCTCCTCTAAGGAAAACAAGATGAAACTCGTGACCTATCGCGCTTCAGTCGAGGCGGCGGCGCGGCTTGGCGTGATCGTCGATGACCTGGTGGTCGACGTTGCAGCCCTGGCTGACGCGGCCGGCAAAAACCTGCCCGCGAGCATGCTGGAGCTGATCGATGCCGGCCGGCCCGGTATCGAGACATTGCGCGATTGCCTTGCCGACGCCAATGGCCGCTTCCCGACGGGAACGGCCGTGGCGCTGGCCAATGTGAAGCTGCTGGCGCCGATCCCCAGGCCACGCAAGAACATCTTCGGCATCGGTCTGAACTATGTCGAGCATGTCGCTGAAAGCGCCAAGTCGCTCGACACGTCGAAGGATCTGCCCAAGCAGCCGGTGATCTTCTCAAAGCCGCCGACGACGGTCGTCGGGCCGGGCGAAGGGATCGAGCACAACGGCAAGATCACCCAGCAGCTCGACTGGGAGGTGGAATTGGCGGTGATCATCGGCACCACGGCCAGGAGGGTCGGCAAGCAGGATGCGCTGCGCCATGTCTTCGGTTATTCGGTGATGATCGACGTTTCGGCTCGCGACAATCGGCGGGCGGGACAGTGGATCTTCTCCAAGGGCCAGGACAGCTATGCTCCCTTCGGTCCCTGCATCGTCACCGCGGACGAGATCCCGGATCCCCAGACACTCGATCTCTGGCTTACAGTAAACGGCGTGGAGAAACAGCGCTCGAACACGCGCCATATGCTGTTCAAAGTCGACGACCTGATTGCGGACATATCCTCGGGCATCACCCTGGAGCCGGGAGATATCATTGCCTCGGGCACGCCTGAAGGTGTCGGCGCGGGGCGCAGTCCGCAGGAATGGATGTGGCCGGGTGACACCATCGTTGCCTGCGTGGAAGGCATTGGTTCGCTGCGGCATCCCGTCGTCGACGCAACACCGGAGTAGAAGTCCATGACCCAGACATTCAAAGCGGCTGTCGTTCAGATGGCCTCCGTGCCGGACAATGCCCGCGCGACCGCTGAAGCCGCGGCTGGGCGCTTGCGCGAAGCGGCGGCGAACGGAGCGAAGCTCGTCGTCTTCCCTGAAGCACTGGTCGGAGGCTATCCCAAGGGAGCAAGCTTCGGCGCACCCATCGGCATGAGGAAGCCTGAGGGGCGGGCCGCGTTTGCCCACTACCACGCCGGTGCGATCGACCTCGATGGAGAGGAGGTGGCGATACTGGCTGAAGCCGCGGCGGAAACCGGGGCTTTCGCTGTGGTCGGCGTCATCGAACGCGACGGCGCCACACTCTATTGCACAGTGCTTTATTTCGACGGCGAGCGAGGGCTTGTCGGCAAGCATCGCAAGCTGATGCCGACGGCTGGAGAGCGATTGATCTGGGGGTTCGGCGATGGCTCCACCATGCCGGTGTTTCGCACCGATATCGGCACCATCGGCGCGGTGATCTGCTGGGAAAACTACATGCCTGGCTTGCGCATGCACATGTACCACCAGGGCGTGACGCTCTATTGTGCACCCACCGCGGACGACCGCGACACCTGGCTGCCGAGCATGCAGCATATCGCCCTGGAGGGGCGTACCTTCGTGCTCACTGCCTGTCAGTACATCATGCGCGCGGCGTTCGGCCCCGATCATGAGAGCGCTTTGGGTGACGATCCGGGTCTGGTGATGATGCGGGGCGGCTCCGCCATCATCAGCCCGCTGGGCAAGGTGCTTGCGGGTCCCGATTTCGCCGGCGAGACGATCCTTTATGCGGAGATCGATCCTGGCGAAGTCATGCGTGCCAAGTTCGACTTCGATGTCACGGGTCACTATGCGAGACCGGATGTCTTCAGCCTCGTCGTCGATACGCGGGCAAAACCGGCCGTCCGCGAGGTCTGATGCGTTTCGACCTCGAGGATGTCGGCACGCAGAACGCCTACAAGCTGCTTGCGGCTACCGTCATGCCGCGGCCGATCGCCTGGGTGGTGACCCAGGATGTCGAAGGGCGCGTGAATGCCGCGCCCTATAGCTTTTTCAATGTCATGGGGTCAGCGCCGCCGACCATAGCGCTCGGCATCCTTGCCAGCCCCGACCGGGGCTTCAAGGACACGGCCCGCAACATCCTCGATACTGGCGAGTTCGTGGTGAACCTTGTGCCCGAGCGGCTCGTGCGGGCCATGAACATCACCTCGATCGATGCGCCGGCGGGGATCGAGGAATTGAAGCTCGCGGAACTGCAAACCCTGCCGTCGGACAGAATAGGCCCGCCCCGCATTGCCGAAAGCCCCGTCGCCTTCGAGTGCGTTTCCCTGTCGACCGTCGAAACGGGGCCGACGCAGCTTGTCGTCATCGGCCATGTACGAACCGTGCACATAGCCGACGAATTCGTGCTCGATCCTGAGCGAGCCCATATCGACACTCCGAAACTCGATCTCGTGGCCCGCTCCTACGGCAGCGACTATGTGCGCAGCCGCGACACTTTCAGCCTGGTGCGCCCGACCTGGCGTGACCATCAGGCCGCCTTTGCCGGAATTCTGTCGGACAAGCCATAATTTTCGAAAATCCTATTGACAAATTGCGCGTGCCGATAAAACTTAACTGACAAGTAAAGAAAATCGCAAAAACAGCGATACATCAATGGGAAGGACGCGATGCTGCAAGAGCGCATCGAAGGGAAGTGGCTTGCCTGCTTCCGGCGGGTTTTCGCACTCAACGCCATCGGCGCGGGCACCAGGGTGGCCGTGTTGTCCGAAACGCAGTCGCGTCCGGTGCTGATCCATCTGTCGGATCTGGCGCTGCATGATCTCGGTGCCGAATACTGCATGATCCAGATGCCGACTCCGCGCCAGACGGCGCCGGTTCCGGTGAAGTCAACCGGCACGTCCTGGGCCATTCAGCAGAACCGCGCCGTCATCGAAGCGCTGAAGCGCGTCGAGGTCATCGTCGACTGCACGGTGGAGGGGCTGATCCACGCTCCGGAATGGCCGGAGATCGAGGAAGCCGGCAATACGCGCCTGCTGGTGGTCTGCAACGAACATCCTGAAATCCTCGAGCGCACCGAGCCGATGGCCGAGCTCGGCCCGAAGGTGGCCCTGGGCGTGCAGATGCTGCGCGAGGCGAAGGAGATGCGCGTCACCTCCGCCGCCGGCACGGATCTCGTCATTGACCTTCGCGGTGCGCCTTGCGGCGGTACGCCTGGTTTCGGCACCAGGCCGGGCGATGTCGCGCATTGGCCGGGCGGCCTTTGCCTGGCCTTCCCGGGACAGAACAGCGTCAACGGCCGCATCGTCATGGACGTCGGCGACATGAACCTGACGTTCAAGAGCACGCTGACCAGCCGCATCGACTTCACGGTCGAGAACGACTTCGTGACGGCCATCAAAGGCGACGGCATCGATGCCATCCATTTCCGCGAATACATGGAAGCCTGGGAAGACCGTAACGCCTACGGCATGAGCCATGTCGGCTGGGGCATGCATCCGCGCGCGCGCTGGGTATCGGCTGCGATGTACGACAAGCGCGACATGCAGGCGGTCGAGTTTCGTGCTCTGGCGGGGTCGTTCCTCTGGTCGACGGGGGCCAACCAATATGCCGGGCGCTATACGCTCGGCCATTTCGATCTGCCGATGCGCAACTGCACGATCACGCTCGACGGAACGGTCGTCGTCAAGCACGGCGTCCTGCAGGGCGAACTGGCGCTTTGACGCCGCTGGAGAAAGACCGAGAATGAGCGAAATTTCCGACTATTACGACCTGTCGCGCATCCGGCCGCAGGTCCAGAAGGTCCTCAACCGCGTCAACGAGCTGGGCCGCGAGCGCTTCGCCGGTCGTGCCAAGGGGGTGGACGACGATGCTTCGTTCCCGGTCGAAAACTACAGGGACCTCGCCGAAGAAGGCTTCCTCGGGCTGTGCATCCCGGAGGAGTTTGGCGGCTGGGGCTTTTCGATGTTCGAATATGCCATGGTCGGCGCCGAGATCGGCAAATATTGCGGCGCCACCGCATTGACCTTCAACATGCACAATTCCTCCATGGCATGGTCGCGTTTCATGTTCGAAATGCCGAACCTGACGGCTGAGGAGAAGGCGATCTTCGCGCCGCTGCGCGAGCGCCAATTCCGCCGCGCCGTTGCCGAGAAGGCGATCTTCTCCCAGCCGATCTCCGAAGGTGGCCAGAACTGGACCTCGAAGCCCAACCAGACCCAGTGCCGCAAGGTGGATGGCGGCTGGATGATCAACGGCTTCAAGAAATTCGCTTCGCTTGCCGGCTATTGCGACTACTACACCATCGTCTGCACCGAGGTGTTCGAAGGCCAGGAGCCACGGCACGAGGACACCATGCTGTTCGTCGTCCACAAGGATACGCCGGGCCTGTCAGTCAAGGGTGACTGGGATCCGCTCGGCATGCGCGGCACCAACAGTCGTGACCTGATCCTGAAGGACGTCTTCGTTCGCGCCGACGATCTGTTGATGCCACGCGGCATCTTCAACAAGACGCTGCCCAACTGGCCGCACATGATGATCACGCTCTCGCCCACCTATATGGGCGTGGCGCAGGGCGCCTACGATTTCATGGTGGACTACCTCAGGGGCAAGATCCCCGGCCAGCCTCCGGTCGACCGCCGCATGTATGCCACCAAGCGCATCGCCGTCGGCAAGATGTATGCGCGGCTCGCCAACATGCGCGCGCTGTGGTGGCAGGCCTTCAGCGAATCGAAGGGCTTCCCCAACAAGGCGGAAGTGCAGCGCATGTATGCCGCCCAGTACAACGTGATGGAAGGCGCCGCCGAGATGACCTCGATGGCGATCCGCACATGCGGTGGCCAGTCGATGCTGAAGTCGCTGCCGCTGGAGCGCATGTATCGCGACAGCCGTTGCGGCGCGTTGATGCTGCCGTTCACCTCCGAAATCATGGAGGATTATCTCGGCGTACTGTCCCTCTATGAAATGGATGAGCTCGATCATGCTCCCGGCGACGAGGGCGGCGCCCGAACCTCGCTGTGGCGGGGTGACAGCGGCAGCGGTGCCCGCGCGGTCCGGTAGCTGTCATGGCGCGCGATCAGGTCCAGGTCATCGGTCACAGTCCTGCCTCGCCGGAGGCGGTGTGGACTGTCGCCCGCGATTTCTGCGGCCATTGGCATCCGGGGGTTGCAACGATCCGCGCCGAGCGCGATGCGCGAGGATCGCTGGTTCGTGCGTTCACGGCACATGGCGAGGACACGCTTTATCGAGAGCGCCTGACCTTTCTCAGCGACAGCGACCGTTCGCTTGCCTACAGCCATCTGGACGGGATAGCGGGCATTGACAGTTATGATGCCCGCTTCACGGTCTCATCGGCCGAGGAAGGCGGCAGCACCATCGAGTGGGTTGCCGAGGTGGAAGCACCGGACGCCGAGCGTGCCGCCTCGGTTTGCCTGGGAACAAAGCCGATTTTCGAAGCTGGGATCGATGCGCTTTTCAAGCAGGTCGGGCGTCGGAGCGAAACCGAGGCCAGCGCAACGTTTTCGTCGATCGAAGGCGAGAATTTGAGCCTCGGCGAGACGCCGCGCCTGGCATTGACGGTCACACCAAGAAAACAGGGGCCTCTTTGCCTGTTCCTGCACGGCATTGGCGGCGGACGTACCAATTGGCTGCCGCAATTGTCTGCTGCCGGAAACCTCATGTCGGCGGCAGCACTTGATTTGCGCGGATATGGCGACAGCACGCTCGGGCCAAACCAATCCACCGTCGACGATTATTGTACCGACATCCTGCATATTCGAGAGATGCTGGGTGCGGACAGGTTGGTGCTGATCGGCCTTTCCTACGGTTCTTGGATCGCTACATCCTTTGCCATGCGTCATCCGGATCTGTTGGCCGGCCTGGTGCTCTCCGGTGGCTGTACCGGCATGTCCGAGGCAGGAGTGGAGGAACGGGAAGCTTTTCGCGTCAGCCGGCTGGTGCCGATCGATGCCGGCCAGACGCCGGCGGACTTTGCACCATCGGTGGTGAAGGTGCTGGCCGGCCCAAACGCGTCGCACGCGATCAGGATGCAGTTGCTGCAGTCCATGGCAGCGATACCGACCACGACCTATCGCGACGCGCTCATGTGTTTCACGAACCCGCTGGAGCGGTTCGATTTAGCGCGCCTGAGCATGCCCGTCCTCATGATGACCGGCGAACATGACCGGCTGGCTCCGCCGGCGGAAATCCGCGGTGTCGCGCACCGCATCCTGGCTCGGGCCTCGACACCCGACGTGCGCTACGAAACCATCGTGGACGCCGGGCACGTCTGCAATGTGGAGCAGCCGGCGGCTTACAACCGCATCCTGCTGGAATTCCTTGGGAAGCTGCCGAAATGACCATTCTTCCGCGTCGTCAGCAGAACCGGATCATTCGCGAGCGTCGCATCCTGGATGCTGCCCTGAAGGTGTTTTCCGAAACCGGTTATTCGGGCGCAACCATGGATGCGGTCGCCGTCCAGGCCGGCCTGTCGAAGCCGACGCTCTATCAGTATTTTGAATCCAAGGAGGCGCTGTTCTCGGCCATGCTGCTGGGCGAGCGCGACCTGATGCTGGAGTTCTTCCAGCATCCGTCCGGCGACGGCATGGTGGCCGATCTGCTGGGCTTCGCGTGGGATTATGCCGATACGGTCCTGCGTCCCGATCTGCTGTCGCTTGCCCGCCTCATCATCGGCGAAGTGCACCGTTTCCCCGAGATCGGTCACGCCTACCAGGAGTCCGGACCCGACCGGCTGCTGCGCGGCATCATGGAATATCTCGAGGGCCGTCGCGCGCACGGCCAGCTCGATTTCGAAGATACGGAACTGGCAGCGCAGGATCTCTGGGGCCTGATCCTGTCGGCACCCAGAAACCAGGCCCTCTATATGCCGGATCGTCTGCCGAGCCGGGCCGAAATCGAACGCTACATAAACAACGGTTTGCGCGTCTTCCTGAAGGCCTATTCGACACGGCCAGCGGAGGACGTCGCCACACTAGAAGCGCTCAAAAGCGCCCATTCCCTGCAGCAGGTGGAACATGACAGTTGATGAATATCTGGCCGATCCGACCAGCCGGTTCGCCACGGTTGCGATGGTCGATACAAATGGCCTTCTGCGCGGACAGATGGTTTCTGCCGGCAGCCTGAAAGGCATCGCAAAAAGTGGCATGGGCATGTCGCCGGTCACCTTGGCGCTCGATCCGACCGACGTGATCCAGCTCGTCCCTGGGGTCACAGACGGCACTTCGGATTTCCACGACGATCCGCTTGTCCTCGACACGTCGACGACGCGCCGTTTGCCTTGGTCAAAGCCTGGGCACGACCTGCTGGTATTGTCCAATTACTCCGGCGAAACAGCGCAGCTCTGCCCGCGTTCAATCCTGAAGCGGGTTCTCGATCGCGTGGGCGATGCCGGATATGTGCCCCGCTACGGCATGGAGCTCGAATACACGCTGTTCGACGAGACGACGGAGAGTGCGCGCGCCAAGGGCTATCGCAATCTCAGGACCGCGACGCATCACAACAGCCACGATCTCGTGCTCTACCAGGTTGAACAGACGGAATGGTACGAAGCAGTGGCTGCGATGTGCGAGCCGCTGCGCATTGATCTCGCCAAGATGCATGAGGAAATCGGCGGCGGCTTCCTCGAGGCCTGCATCGCTGCGGGCGAGGGGCTTGAGCCGGCGGACCAGCTGGTGCTGCTGAAGAACTTCCTGCGCGCTCTGGCACAGCGGCAGGGCAAATGCGTTACCTTCATGCCGCGCTGGACCGAAGCGGCCGACAGCCAGTCGATCCATGTCCACGTCTCACTGAAGGATCGCGACGGGAAGTCGGTCTTGCACGACCCGTCCCAGAAGAATGCCGTGTCGCAGACCTTCCGTCATTTCCTGGGCGGCCTGCAGACCTACATCGGCGACATGACGCTGCTGTTCCAGCCGACGGTCAACTCCTATCGCCGGTTTGCTCCGGGCACGTTCGCGCCGCCCGGCCTGAGCTGGGGTTACGAAAACCGCACCACCTGCTTCCGCATCGTCGGTCACGACGCAGGTTCGCTCCGGGTCGAGAACCGTCTGCCAGGCGCCGACACCAATCCGTATCTCACGGTTGCCGCAACCGTCGCCGCGGGCGTGGCTGGTATCCTGGAAAAGATCGAACCCGAGCCCGAGACAATTGGCAATGGTTACAGCCAGGAACCGGCGCGCGATTTTGCACGCTCCATGCCCGAGGCGATCGAACGACTGCGCGGATCCGCCTTTGCCAAGGACTGGTTCGGAACGCGCTTCGTCGAAGCGTTTTCCTCGACGCGCGAAAGCCAGCACAACGAGTTCCGGCGCAAGATTCCCGACGTGGAGCTGGAACGTTTCTTCGACCTGGGGTGAACGTCATGGATACGGACCTGCGTGCCCATTTCCTGGAAGGCATGAGCCGTGTCGCCTCCGCCGTCACCGTGGTGACGACGGACGGGGACGCAGGGCGGTTCGGCGTCACCGTTTCATCGATGACGTCTGTCTCGGCAGACACGACACGGCCATCTCTTTTGGTCAGCATCCATCATCTCAGCCCTGCCGGCGAGGCGATCAGAAAGAACCGTCGGTTTTGCGCCAATGTGCTCAGCGGCAATCAGAGTTTTGTCTCGGACCTGTTTTCCGGCCGTCTCAAGCATCTCAATGATGACAGGTTCAGCGCGATCCCCTGGCATGGAGGTGCAACCGGGGCGCCGATCATCGATGGCGCCATCGTCTCGCTGGACTGCGAACTGAAGACCGCCTTGCTCTGGGGCACGCATTTCATCCTTATCGGCGAGGTCGAGCAGATCGAGCTGTCCAGGCAACGCTCGCCGCTTGTCTATGCCAACCGGGGCTATCGCCGCGCCGTTCCGATCGCGCCTGACGATCACCAGACGCACAGCCCCGAGACCCAGCTGCGTGTCGGCTTCTTCATCACGCTTGGCCCGGAGTTCGTGCCTTCCCTCGTCGCGGACTTTGCCAATCAGTCGCCGGCTGTCGATCTCAGTCTGATGGAGGCGGATCACGACGACCTTGTCGAGCAGATGCGCTCCGGCAAGATCGAGGCCGCCATCACTTTCGGGACCGTCGACGAGCCGGAACTTGAAACCGAAGTGCTATGTCCTCCGGCGCCTCACGTGCTGTTGAACACCGATCATCCGCTTGCAACAAGGACCAGCCTGCGGCTGGCCGATGTCGCCGGTCTGCCGATGATCCTGTTGGATTATCCTTCCGTCCGAAGCGCCGTCACCGCCTTTTTCGAACGCAGCCAATTGAAGCCGCAGATCCGGCTGCAGTCGCCCTCCCTGGCGATGGTGCGTGGATTGGTAGCGCAGGGCCTGGGCTACTCGATCGTTCCGCAGGAACCTCAGAACAAAACCGCGTCGGACGGCACCGAGCTCCGGGCCATACCGCTCGACGAGGATTTCCCGGAAGGCGCCGTCGTCGCGGTTGCAAAGCGCGCGGACTGCCGGAGCGGGCTGGCGATGGATTTCATTTCGAAGTGCAGGCAGTCGTTTCGACGAACATCACAACAAACGCCGGCAAACGGTGACAAATGGGAGAGGTAACATGGCTCAGGAAGAGGCTATCGACATCAACAGCGGAGGGAGCAATCAGCTCCGCAAGAATTCGCTGGGGCTGATTGCAGTCACCTTCATGGTGATCTCCGCGGCGGCCCCGTTGACCGGTGTCGCCGGAGCGATGCCGCTGGCGTTCATGCTGGGGAACGGCACAGGTGTTCCAGCGACCTTCATCTTCGTAACCCTGGTGATGCTGGCTTTTGCCGCCGGCTATGTCGCCATGTCGCGTCATGTCACCAATGCAGGCGCCTTCTATGCCTATGCGGCGCGTGGGCTGGGCGGGCGTGTCGCCGGCGCGGTGGCGGTCACCGCGCTCGTTGCCTACAACGCCATGCAGTTTGGGCTGATCGGTCTGTTCGGTGGCATTGCCAGCGGTATCTTCGGGCAGTTCGGCTTGATGCTGCCCTGGTGGGGGTGGAGCCTTCTTGCCCTTCTGCTGGTCGGCTTTCTGGGGTACCGGCAAGTGGACCTGTCGGCCAAGGTCCTCGTCTTCGTGGTGGCGCTGGAATATCTGGTGGTGCTGATCGTCGACTTCGCCATCCTGGGCAAGGGTGGGGCGAATGGGCTCTCAATGAATTTCTTCGACCAGAACGCGATCTTCTCGGGTTCGCTGACGGCGGCGATCCTGTTTTGCATGGGCTGCTTCATCGGTTTCGAGGCGACGACGATCTATGCCGAGGAGGCGCGCGACCCGGAAAAGACGATACCGCGGGCGACCTATCTGTCGGTGCTGATGATTGGCATCTTCTTCATCTTCACGACATGGCTGCTGATCGTCGGTGTCGGCGCCGACAAGCTTGTTCCGACGATCCAGGCTTTGCCCGATCCTTCCATCTTCTTCTTCGATCTGGCTGGCCAATATGCCGGCGGCCCGGTGGCGACCATTGCCGGCATCCTGCTGGTATCCAGCTTGTTTGCGGCACTCTCCGCCTTCCACAATTACATCGCGCGCTACAGCTATGTGGCGGGCCGCGAAGGCCTGTTGCCGGCGGTGTTCGGCCAGACGCACGATACGCATCAGAGCCCGCATGTCGGTTCGGTGGTACAGACCGCCGGAGCGTTGATCGTGCTGGCGCTGTTTGCCGGGCTGGGGCTGGATCCGGTTCTCAACATGTTCACCTGGATCAGCCAGGTGGGCACGCTGGGCGTGCTGGCGATGATGACCGTGACCTCGGTCGCGGTGATCGCCTTTTTCCGCCGTACAGGTCACAAGGGCTCCGCCCTGACCACATTCATCCTGCCGCTGGTGTCGGGCCTGGTGATGGCCGGACTGTTTGTCTACATCTTTCTGCATTTCGGCGATCTGACCGGAACGACGGGTGGCGCGCTCGGCATCATTCTGCCATCGCTGATCCCGGCTGCCGCCATCGTGGGCTACATCCTTGCCTTGCGGCTGCAGCGCGCCGATCCGGCTCGCTTCGCCCGCATGGGTTTCAACCGGGACTGAGATCACATCGCTGTCGGGGCGCCACCGGGTGACGAGATCCGGTCGGCGTCCCTCAGCGATTGATTGACTGGAACAGCTTGTCGAGGAGTTTGATCAGCGTCTGCTGTTCTCGCTTGGAGAGGTCGACAAACATGTCGCGGTTCAATCTCCAGGCAAAATCCATGACCTCGGCATAGAGTTTCTCTGCCGAGGTCGTGAGCGCCAGAAGGATCGATCGGCGATCTTCGGTGCTTGTCGTCTTTGTCAACAAGTCCCGCTTGATCAAGCCGGCTACGTAACGGCTGACCTGCGCCTCATCCTGCTGCGTCGCGTGCGCCACCGCGCGAACGGACGGTTTGTCCAGATAGTGAACCGCGGCCAGCGTTCGCCACTCGCCCAATGTCAGTTTGTAGTCGCTCATCAGCATCGCATGGGCCTGGCGATCGTTGACCTTCGTCAACAGCGCCAGCCGATATGAGAACAGGTCGCGGATATCGCGCGGGTAAACCCATGGCGCCGGCGTGGCGTCCATTTCATCATCATATCGCTCTAGATTATTAGTTGACATTGTCAGGTAATTATCCTTGATATTATCAAATAAAAATGTGCCACGAAAACTGGCTCCCCGCAAGAAGGGACCCATGGAGGAGAAACAGCATGCCGACATTTTTCGGAAGACGCTTCGGCTGCAGGATTGCGGCCGTTCTTGTTGCCGGGGCTGCCCTGGTCGCGAGCATCGGCGTGGCTGGTGCGGAAAACGTCAAGCTCAGGTTTGCCTACCTGCTCGCCGATTCCGACCTGCCCATTCTTGTCGCGCAGAAGAACGGAGACTTCGCCAAGGCCGGGCTGGATGTCGAACTGACGGAAGTCCAGGGCGGGCCTGCCGTGGTTGCCGCAATCGCATCCGGTTCCGCTGACGTCGGTTACGCTTCGCCGGTGCCGCCGATCAACGCCCGTATCAACGGCATCAACGTCAAGATGGTGATGGCGCTGGGGCACGAGGTCGACCCTGACAAGAAATTCTCCTGGCTGGTGGCTTCGAAGGCTTCGGCCATCGCAGATCTTGCCGGCCTGAAGGGCAAGAAGGTCGCCGTCAACGCGAATGGCTCGCTGTGCGTGCTGACGCTGAGCGATCATATGGCCAAGGCCGGTCTCAAAATGGAGGATGTCGAACTGGTCGTGCTGCCGTTCCCGCAGCAGGAAGCGGCTCTCGAGCAGGGGGCGATCGACGCGACATGTACCGTCAATCCTTTCTTTTCCTCGATCGCCAAGAACCAGGCCGTCGGCGTCAAGATTCTCGCAGAGGGCGTGCTTGCCGATGAGCGCGAACCGGTGCTGAACGATGTCGTTTTCGCCACGGACGACTTCATTGCCAAGAACCCGGAGACGCTGAAGACCTTTGGCAAGGTCATCTTCGACACCCGCCAGAAACTGCTGGCCGACAGGGGAGCTATGGAAGCCGCGGCAACCGAGTTCCTCGGTCTGACGCCCGAGGCCGCGAGAGATTTCAAACTGCCCGTGGTCAAGCCCGAATTGACCATCTCCGAGGCCGAGGTCCAGGTCCTGCTCGATGCCATGAAGCGCGCCGGCATGCTCACGCAGGAGGTGCCGGTCAAGGACATGGTCTCCAACATGGCTCCCTGAAGGGAGCGGGAACTGCTGCCGAGGGAGGGAACTGTGGACGTGATGTTGGAAGCTCGGCAACTGGCGAAAGCTTACGGCGTGGGCAGAGATGCGCTTCAGGTGCTGGGCGGTATCTCGTTCGCTGTCGGCAGGGGCGAATTCGTCTCGATCGTCGGCCCCTCTGGATGCGGCAAGACGACCTTGTTGTTCGCTCTTGCCGGATTGCAGAGGGCGAGTTCTGGCACGGTGACCTTTAATGGGCGGCCCGTGACCGCGCCGCCGCGCGGGGTGGCGGTGGTGTTCCAGGACTATTCGCGTTCGCTTTTTCCCTGGAAAAGCAATCGTGACAATGTGGCCTTCGGCATGGTGCGGGTGGATGGCCTGTCTGCGGCTCAGAAGCGCGACAAGGCCCAGGAGATGCTGGAGGCAGTCGGCCTGCAGGGCTTTGAAGACAAATATCCCTGGCAGTTGTCGGGAGGCATGCAGCAGCGGGTTGCCATTGCACGCGGGTTAGCGTCGCAAAGCGAACTCCTGTTGCTGGATGAGCCGCTGGCTGCCGTCGATGCACAGACGCGCGCCGATATGCAGGACCTCCTCCTCGATCTCGCGGCGCGTTTCCAGCAGACCTGCCTGCTGGTGACGCATGACGTCGAGGAAGCTGTCTACATGGCCGACCGCGTCGTGGTGCTGACGCGACGCCCGACAGTCGTCGACCATGAAATAGCCATCGACCTCGGCAAGCGGCGCGACCAGATCACCACGCGCGAAGATCACAGGTTTCTTGCAGCACGCCACGACGTCATGACGAGCATCCGCTCATCGCGCACCGCCGCAGCGGCCACGGCAGCCTGACTATGAGGTCTTTCCGGCTTCTGGAGATTTTGGCCGGGTTTCGCGCCATCATCTCGTTCCTGATCATCATCATGATCTGGCAGTCCATCGCCTTGCTCGGCTTGGTGCCGGAAAAGTACTTTCCCAGCATCGTCGCAATCGCCGCCGGCTTTCGCGACATGATGATCTCGGGCGAGCTTGTTTCCGCTGAATTGCGCACGCTCTCGCGTGCCCTGCTCGGCATCGCAGCCGCGTCGATATTGGGCATCGGCCTTGCGGTTCTGGGCGACCTGTTTCCGTCCTTTCGTCGCGGCTTCGCGCCCATCGCCGCGCTGGTACAGCCCATTCCACCCGCAGCCCTCGTGCCGATGGCTGTCTTCATGCTCGGACTGGGACCCAAGCTCTATGCCTTCATCGTTGTCCTGGTCACGGTCTGGCCGCCTTACTTCAACGGCGTGTCAGCGCTCGCTGGCGTGTCGGATGTTCAAATCCGTACCGGCCAGATGCTGGGGCTGAGCCGGTGGCAGATCCTGCGGCAAATCAAACTCCCCGCTGCCATGCCGGAGATATTCGCTGGCATCCGCTACGCATCGAGCATCAGCTTGATCGCGGTTGTCGTTGCCGAGATGCTCGCCGGTCACGACGGCCTGGGTTTCCTGCTCATCCGCAAGGCCTTCGCCATTCGTATCCCTGAAGTCTACGCGCTGATGTTTGTCTGTGCCGCGAACGGCCTGATCATGAACACGGTCGTCAACGGATTGCGCTGGAAATTCGCCGGCTGGCAATTGCTCATGACGGGGCAGGCGGCATGAGCATTCTACGCAGTCGCCAAGGCTACAGTGCTCTCGTGCTGCCTGTCGTTCTGCTGCTTGCCTGGCAGGTGCTGGCGTGGCGTGCATCCACACCGTTGTTTCCCGGTCCCTGGCAGGTGGCTGTCTCCATCTGGCGGCTTTATCCGCAGATCGTCGGGCAGATCGGCTACACCTTGATGCGCGCCGCAGCAGGCTTCCTGCTCGCTGCGCTCGTGATGATCCCTCTGGGCATCCTGCTGGGTCGCCTGAAGACGGTTGGGTCTTTGCTCGAGCCGATCCTGGACATGCTGGCGACATTGCCGCCACCGGCTGTTGTCCCGATCGTGATGCTCTTTGCCGGAACCGGCGATGCCGCAAAAATCGCGGTCATCGCCTACGCTGCCGGCATTCCGCTGATCATGAACACCTATGAGGCGTCCAAGACACTGCACCCGATGGCCACGCTCGTGGCACGCTCCCTGCGCCTGCGTCGTCTCGAAACGATGATGTTCATCGACCTGCCGGCGTCGCTGCCGATGATCGCCACGGGTGTCCGGCTGGCTGTTGCCTCGGCTTTGCTGGTCAGTGTCACGGCCGAAATGCTGCTTGCCACCAACGGCATTGGGGTCTTCCTGCAGCGGCAGCAGGAGAATTTCCAGATCGCCAATGGATTGGCGGCCATCGCTTTCATTTCCATCGTCGGCCTGATCGTCAACGATCTCGTCCAGCGACTGGAGCGACGTCTGCTCTTTTGGCACTACCGCCTAGACCTGCACAATGAGAGGTGACCGATGCGTCGCAATGTCCTGTTCATCATGTGCGACCAGCTGCGCTTCGACTATCTGAGCTGCGCCGGGCACAAGACTTTGGCCACGCCGAACATCGACCGTCTCGCCAGCCGTGGCGTGCGTTTCACCAACGCCTATGTGCAGTCGACGGTTTGCGGTCCCTCACGCATGAGCGCTTATACAGGCCGCTACATGCGTTCGCATGGTTCGACCCAGAACGGCGTTCCGCTGCGTGTGGGCGAGCCGACACTTGGCGATCACCTGCGTGAGATCGGTGTCCGCTGCGCGCTGATCGGCAAGACACATATGACGGCAGACCTTGAGGGGATGGAGCGTCTCGGCATCAGTGCCGATTCCATCATCGGCGTCCATCTTTCCGAATGCGGCTTCGAGCCCTATGAGCGCGATGACGGGCTGCATCCGTCGAGCAGCTACGATCCCGACCCGACTTATGACGCCTATCTGCGGGAGCAGGGGTTCGATGCCGAGAACCCATGGGAACATTGGGCCAATTCCGGCGAAGGCGAGCAGGGCGAGAGCCTCAATGGCTGGCTGCTGGTCCATGCGGACAAGGCCGCACGCATCCCGGAGGAGCATTCCGAGACACCCTACATGACGCGTCGCGCAATGCGTTTCATCGAGGAGGCGGAAGCCGCGGGTCAGTCATGGTGCGCGCATCTCTCCTACATCAAGCCGCATTGGCCCTATATCGTGCCGGCGCCTTACCATGCCATGTACGACAAGGGCGACGTGCAACCTGCGGTCCGCAGTGAAGCCGAGCGCGTCGCGCCAAATCCGGTCTATGAGGCATTCCAGCAGGAGCGTTATTCTCGAAATTTCTCCCGGGACGAGGTCAGGGAGAAGGTAATCCCCTGCTACATGGCGCTGATCAAGCAGATCGACGATCAGCTTGGTCATTTGTTCGCCTTCATGGAGGAGCGCGGCCTGTTCGAAAACACGATGATCGTCTTCACATCGGATCATGGCGATTATCTCGGCGACCATTGGCTCGGCGAGAAGTACATGTTCCACGACGTTTCGGTCAAAGTGCCGATGATTGTCTACGATCCGTCCGGGGAGGCCGACAGCACCCGCGGCACGACCTCTGAAGCGCTGGTGGAGATGATCGACCTGGCGCCGACCTTCCTCGATCATTTCGGCGGCAGACAGAAATCCCACATTCTGGAGGGAAGGTCCCTGGCGCCATTGCTGCATGGGCCAAAGCCGAAAAACTGGCGGCGTTACGCGATCAGCGAATATGACTATGGCGCCGACCTGGCGAGGTTGAAGCTCAACCTCCCGCTCAGCGACTGCCGCCTCTTCATGATCACGGACGGGCGCTACAAGCTGATCCACGGCGAGGGCGTGCCGCCCATGCTGTTCGATCGCGCGGAAGATCCGCATGAGCTCAGCGACCTGGGCCAGAAAACAGAATTCGCGGATGTCGTCGCGACCTTGCGGGGAGCCTTGTTCCACTGGCTGGTTACGCCGAAGAACCGCATCACCGTGGAAGATCGATGGCTCACAGGGGACGACGACAAGCTGCGCCATTTCGATCCCGCCATCGTGCCTGGAATATTGATCGGCTACTGGGACGAAGCCGAACTCGCCGACGAGCATGAGGCGCGAAATGAATGGTTGAACAGGCAGGGTATCTGACGGCTCGTCGTTCTCGCGCTGAAGCGGAATGCAAGCTCGATCCCGGCGCACTGTGTTTGTCAAAAGCCCGCCAAGAGCATCGCTTTCGGCGGGCGTTTGCGCTTCGTATGGAAGCAGACCGCTATTTGTCGGCCTGGAATACTTTCTTTCCGCCGAACATGGTCCACAGCACCTTGGTGTCTGCGATCTCGGCAGGCGCAACGGCAAGGAGATCGCGATCGACCAGCACCAGATCGGCGGCCTTGCCGGGCTCGATCGAGCCGATACGGTCTGCACGCCGCACAGCCTGGGCGGCGTTGCGCGTATAGGCATAAAGCATTTGCTCAGCCGTCATCGCTTCTTCAGGGTTGAGTACCCCCTTGGTGCCTTGCCGAGTGATCGCGACGGTCATCGCCAGGAACGGATTTGGCGAGGTGACGGGCCAATCGCTGGCACCGGCGACGATGGCGCCGGCGTCTGCCAGCGAACGAGCCGGGTAGAGCGTTTTCGAGAGGCTTTCGTCCAGGTAGGGCTTGACCAGGTCGGTGGTGTATTCGTCTGCGCCGGACCACAGCAATTGCATGGAGGCGATGACGCCGAGCGCCTTGAAGCGTGATCTGTCCTCAGGCTTGACGACTTCCAGATGCGTGATCGTGTGAGGGATGCCGCTGTCGCCATTGGCCCGGCGGGCCGCCTCGATTGCGTCGAGCGCATCAGTTGTGGCGCGGTCACCGATGGCATGGATATGGACCAGCGCGCCGCGCCTGTCGGCTGCGGCCACCAGTGCCTTGAATTTGTCGGTTCCAATGACTTCCGGTCCCGGTGTGCCGAGATTCTTGTAGGGCAGGGAGAGCGATGCTGTCTGCGCCGGATATTCGATGACGCCATCGGCTAGGATCTTGATGCCTCCCACCATCAGGTTGGGTGTCCTGGGGAATTTTGCTGCCAGAGCGTCATAGACTTCCAGCGCCTCCGGGCCGCTCTTGGAGTTCAAAAGCACCATGCCCGTGACATGGGCGGTCAATTCACCAGCATCGGAAAGTGCCTTGTAGGCCGGCAGTACACCGAGGTCGTTCCGGGTCGGCACCATGTCGAAAAGCGGTGCGGCGGGGCGGCCATTCGATATCGGATCGAGCCAGGCGGTGACGCCGTTGCTGTTCATCACCTTCACTGCGCTGCGCGCCGACTCGACCATGGTCTGCTGCGAGACCGGCGGCACCGCCCCCATCACCTTGTCCCAGCCGGTGTCGGCACTGAAGCCATTCGGCGTGAAGTCCTGCGCGTGGCCGAAATACTTGCGTTCGGCTTCACTCAAGCCGGCGATGAAGTCCCGGGTTACCCCGGCTCTCTGCAGCAGGACCTTGTTGGCCCAGCCGGTATGAGCATCGGAGCCGGCGAGGATGACGGGCGTGTCGGCAAAGGGCGGTGCGTTGAACACCTTGTCCAGTGCCGTGACATCGTCCCAGTAGGCCGAGGTCAGATTGCCGATGCGCAGCGTGTCACCAATCATGCCGCGTCCGCTCTTCATCGAATCGGCAGCAAACCCTGCCAGTCGCTCCACGGAGGCATCACCCTGGGGCAATTCCGCGGCCACCAGGGTGAAACCTGCGAAGACCGCATGCACGTGGCTGTCGATCAATCCAGGCAGCAGCATCTTGCCGCCGAGGTCTTCGATCGCATAGCCGGGCTCCAGTGTCTTTTCGACGTCGGCCCGGCTGCCGACGGCGAGGATCGTGCCATCGCGCAACGCGACGGCCTCCGCGCCTGGTGACGCCGGATTCGCGGTGAATATCCTGCCGTTGACCAACAGAGTGTCTGCGGCAGACGCAGGCGCTCCGAGCGTAAGACTGACTACAGCGCCGAAAACGACGCTTCGGCGTTTGAGTGATGAGAACATGCTTTCTCCCCTTTCGACTTCGATGGCGAAGTCGAAAGGATTTTGGCCAGATATTTACGTATAAGGCAATAAATTTATCTATTTGTAATTTTGTGAGCGTCGTCGACCGCGGGCAATGTCCAGCGAGGAGCCGGCTGCACAGGCAGCGCAAACCGCAGATATTCATCTGACGTGATCTCGGAGCGGCAGCCGTAACTGGGGAACCACACGCCGGCGGCGGTCAGCCTTTGATGCTGTTCGCGGCCGCAGCGAGTTCGTGCGCGATCGCGCTGTCGGCGCCGTCCTTGCCAAACGCGCCGTCAAGCGCGGTCGCGGTCAAGGCGCAGGCCAGTGACCCGTCGAAGTCGAAGACCGGGACAGATAGCGCCGCCAGTCCCGGAATGACGGTGCCGTCGACGAAACCGACGCCTCGGATCCGGGTGTCTTCGACCTTCCTGTTGAGAAGATCCTTGTCCGTCGCTGCATTCGCTTCGCGGCGGGCAATCGGCGCCGTTGCGACCTCAGGCAGGAAAGCCATGAAAACGAGCCCGGTGGCAGAGCGTGTAATGGGCAGGACGCGGCCGAGGCCCAGGCTTGTCACCAGCGGGACGCCGCCGTGATGGGTCCGCACGATGACCGGACCCTGTTCCCCCCAGACACTGAGATGACCGGTCAGGCCATGTCGGTCGAGCAGATCGTTGAGCACTTTCTCGGCCTCGTCGATGACACTGCGGCGCGCCATCGCTGCAAGGCCAAGGCGGATCGCCAGGGGACCGAGATCGTACTTCCCATCCTTCTCGTGCTGCGAGGCCAGGCCGATGCGGATAAGGCTGGTGAGATAGCGGTGCAGCTTTGCCGCTGGCACGCCCGTGTCGATGCTCAATGTCTTGAGGTTGAGCGGTCCTGGGGCGGCCGCCAAAGCGCGCAGTACCTTGCCGACGAAATCGATCGACTGGATGCCGCGCCGATCATCCCCGTTTTCCTGGTCGTCCATTCGATACCTCGCTGAGGGCTTCATATCGTCAGCCTGCAAAAATCACAAATTCACTATTGCGTAATTAATTACGAAATGTAAAAACCGAAAAATCGCAATGGAGGAAACGATGGCGGCTTCGCAACCTGACGACTTTCGTGGGCGGCTTGGGCAGGAGGGCGTGTCGCCTTTGTGGGACGTGCTGGATGCGCTCGTGACGCCGAGACCAGCTCCACGGACAACATCCGCGGCATGGCGCTACGACACGTTGCGACCGCTTCTGGTCGAGGCAGGGGATCTGATCACCGCACGTGAGGCCGAACGGCGTGTCCTTATCCTCCAGAACCCTGCCATTCCCGGCCAGCATCGGACGACGGATACGCTCTACACCGGTCTGCAACTTGTCTTGCCCGGAGAAATCGCGCCGGCACACCGCCATACGCAGTCAGCGCTGCGTCTCGTCCTGGAGAGTGACGGCGCATGGACCGCGGTCGATGGCGAGCGGGTCGAGATGTCAAATTTCGACCTGGTACTGACGCCCAACTGGCGCTGGCACGAACATGGCAATGACGGGGCGACACCAGCCATCTGGCTCGACGGACTGGATATCCCCATCGTTTCGGCCTTTGCCGGAGGTTTCGCGGAGCATCTCGGCAACAATCCGCCGCCACCTGTCGTCCCTGCGGGCGACAGCAGGACACGCTACGGTTCAACCTTGAAGCCAGTAGCCGGCACTGCGGCAGATCGTGCGGCAAGCGACTATCCACTGTTTCACTATCCTTATGCCCAGTGGCGGAAAGCACTGGAGGATACGGCTGCCGCCAGCGATCCGGATCCGCATTTCGGTTGTGTCATGGAGTTCGCAAACCCGCTCGATGGCGCATCGGTGATGGGAACGATCTCGGCTTTCGTGCAACTCCTGCGTGCAGGCACGATGACGCGTCCGCGCCGCCAGAGCGCCAGTGCCGTCTATGTCGGTATCGAGGGGCATGCGGTGCTGACAGTGGACGGAAAGCGTTTCGAGATCGGCCCGCGCGATGTGGTGGCTGTGCCGTCCTGGGGTGAGGTGGCGATCGAAGCGGGCGCGTCGGATGCAGTCCTGTTCAGCTATTCGGACCGTGTCTGCATGGAAAAGCTCGGGCTTTGGCGCGAGCAGCGGGGGTGAACATGCCGGTTGCATTCGAACCCTGTCGCCCCACGCTGTTGGAAACCACGACTGCTGTCAGCTATCCGGTACGCCGTGTCTTCTGTGTTGGCCGCAACTATGAAGCCCATGCCCGAGAGATGGGACGTGACCCCGATCGGGAGCCTCCGTTCTTCTTCACCAAATGGGCCGAGACGGTCGTCAATGCCGATCCACAGGATGCCTGCCATATCGCCTATCCGCCCGAAACGCATAACTTCCATTTCGAGGTCGAACTGGTCGTAGCCATCGGTGCAGCGGGATTTCGGATCGACACCGCACAGGCGGAGCAGGCGATCTGGGGTTACGCGGTCGGGCTCGACATGACGCGCCGTGACCTGCAGCTCGAAGCCAGGGATCTCGGTCGTCCCTGGGACACCGGCAAGAATGTCGAGCGGTCCTCGCCAATGGGACGTCTGGTCGCAAAGGATGCATCCAGGGCGAACGGTTTCGATCCCGGGGCGGGGCGGATCACACTGTCGGTCGACGGTATCGCCAAGCAGGACGCCGACCTCGCGGAACTGATCTGGCCGGTCGAAGACATCGTCGCCCACATTTCGCGCTTCTATCGGCTGGCACCCGGCGACCTGATTTTCACGGGAACGCCGGCAGGCGTTGGTGCCGTCGTCCCGGGCAACCGATTGCTTGGTGAGATTGCAGGGCTGCCGCCGCTTGAGATCACCATCGCTCCGCCTGCCGGCAGTTGACTTTCCACAGCATCGGCCAAGCCATGTCTCTCGACACAGCCAGCAACAACAAGGAGCTCGAAGCGGGGCAACTACCCAACTTCACCTTCTACAACTACTTCCGCTCGTCGGCGGCCTACAGAGTGCGCATCGCCCTCAATCTCAAGGGGATAGTACCGGCTCGCACCGTCGACCTCGACATCAGGCGGGGCGAGCAGAAGGCAGGCGCATTCGGCGACGTGATCCCGCACGGTCTCGTTCCGGCCTTCTCCTGGGAGGGCGGGTTTCTGACCCAGTCCATCGCCATGATCGAATGGCTCGATGCATTGACGCCGCACCTGCCGCGGCTGGTTCCGGCTGATCCGTTCAAGGCATCGCAGGCGCGCGAGATCGCGCTTGCCGTAGCCTGCGACATCCATCCGCTGAACAACCTGCGGGTGCTCAGCTACCTGGGGCATCGGCTGGAGCTCTCGGAGGATGCGCGCCTGCAATGGTACCGGCATTGGGTCGAAGACGGATTTGCCGCCGTTGAGCGCATCCTTCGACTGAGGCGCCGGGAAGGACCGTTCGCCCTGGGCCTGCAGCCCACGCTGGCCGATGTGTGCCTGATACCGCAGGTCTTCAACGCACGGCGTTTCGATGTGCCACTTTCGACGTTCCCGCTGATCAACGAAGTGGTGGATCGGTGCGAGGCATTGGACGCATTCAGGAAAGCGAGCCCGGAGGCGGCTGTTTGAAGAAACGCCGGCAAAACCGGCGATCAAGGGAGGAGACATTCGATGCTTGGGAAAATGACCCGTCTTGCCGCGTTCGCCGCAGGCCTGCTGTGGTGCTGCTCGCTACAAGCGGCTGAAATAACACTGAAAATCAGCCATTATCTGCCTCCGGCGCACGGCTTTCAGGCCGATTTCCTCGGGCCGTGGACCAAGGAGCTGGAAGAGCGTACCGGCGGCAAGGTCAAGGCAGAGATCTTCGGGGCCGGTTCGGCCTATGGCGAGGCGGCGCGACAGTCTGACCAGGTCAAGGCGGGTGTCGTGGACATCGCGCTGGGACTTGCCGGCATTCCGCGCGGTCGCTTTCCGGCAACCTCGATCATCGAGTTGCCCTTCATGGTCGACAGGGCCGGTCCGGGCTCGCGGGCGCTGTGGGAACTCTACAAGGAAGGCGCGCTCGGCAAGGAGTACGATGACTTCAAGGTGCTGGCGCTTTTCGTCCATCACGGCGGTCTTTTTCACACGGTCAATCGTCCGGTTCGTTCGCTCGATGACCTGAAGGGGCTGCGTCTGCGCACGCCCAGCCCTGCGGTCTCGGCCATGCTGGAAGCATTGGGTGCCTCACCCGTCGGCATGCCGCCGGCGCAGATCTATGAAAGCCTCGAACGTGGCGTGCTCGATGGAGTGGTGACGACCTGGGATCTCGTCAGTGCCATCAAGCTCAACGAGACGCTGAAGTATCATACCGATGCACGCTCCTATGCGGCGGCTTTCTATGTCGTTATGAACAAGCAGAAGTACGATACGCTGCCCGAGGATGTCCGCAAGGTCATCGATGAGATGTCCGGTGACGCGCTGGTGGCGAAGTTCGGCCCCTGGTGGGACAAATGGGAGGCACGCGGCAAGGAGGATGCTGTCCGGCGCAAGCAGGAGATCATCGAGGTCGATGATGCGACGCGTGCGGCCTGGGCAAAACAGCTCCAGCCTATGACGGATGCCTATCTGGAAACGCTGGCTGGGGAGGGCGTCGCCGATCCCAAGGCGCTCTACCAGAAAGCAAAGGACCTCGTGGCGAAATATTCGGCCGAATAGTCGGGAGTTGCCAGTGTCCGATCTCTCCAGGGAAACCGGTGGCCGCGAGGCCGGGGTGCTCGCTCTCGTCAACGGCATAGAACGCCTTATGGCAGCCATGGCGATCGTCGGCATCGTCATGCTTGCCGGCGCGATAGCTCTGGTCGTCATCGACATCGTTCGACGACGACTGTTCGGTGGATCCGTGATCGGGGTCATCGACATCACCCAGCTTTGCGTGATGGCGGCCGCCTTCTGGTCGATCCCCTATGCATTCAGCAAAAAGGCCCACGTCGCGGTCGACTTCCTGGCAACGGACAAGTCGCCTGGACTGCGGATATTCGTCGCAATCGTCTCGACGCTGCTCAGCATCGGTTTGCTGGGCCTGATCCTGTCGCTCGCCTGGGTGCGGGCGATGGACACCTGGAACAACGGCGACATTTCGCAAGATCTCGGCATTCCGATGATCTGGTACTGGGGCTTCCTGCTCTCCGGGCTGGTGGCGGCCCTTGTTGCCGTCGCCGCTGTATTCCTGCGCGAGATGATCGAAGTCCACACGTCGAAGGGGGGCGAGTGATGACAAGTTATTGGGGTATTGCCGGTTTTGCCGCGGTGCTGCTGCTGTGCGGCCTGCGCGTGCCGATCGCAATTGCGATGGGGATAGTCGGCGCAGTTGGCTCCATCGCCCTGATGGGGTGGGCACCTTCCGCATTCCTGATGTCCAATCTGGCCTTCGAAGCTGTGTTTCCATATGGGCTATCGGTCATTCCGCTGTTCGTCTTCATGGGCGTTTTCGCTTCCTATTCCGGCCTTTCCCAGAACCTCTATGCCGGCATCAATGCCTTCGTTGGTCACCGCCGCGGCGGCCTGGCTGCGGCGACCGTTGGCGCCTGCGCCGTGTTTGGCGCGATCTGTGGTTCGTCGCTGGCGACATGCGCCACGCTCGGGCGTGTCGCATTGCCGGAAATGGACAAGCGCGGATATTCGCCGGCCTTTGCCGGGGCGACCGTTGCCGCCGGTGGAACCCTCGGCGTGCTCATCCCTCCATCCATCATTCTCGTGATCTATGGGTTGCTGACCCAGCAATCGATCGGTGCGTTGTTCGCAGCGGCCATGATTCCGGGCCTCATCGCGACGCTGCTCTACATGGCGGCGATCTGGTATCAGGTGAGGCGCAACCCGGCCCTCGCGCCGGCCGGGCCGCGCACGTCGCGGCGTGACTGGCTGAAGGCGATCGTGGGCATGTGGGACGCCCTGGTCCTTATCCTGCTGGTCATTGGCGGCATCTACAGCAAGGTCTTTTCACCGACCGAAGCAGCGGCCGTCGGCGCTGGCGCAGCCGTCGCCATCACCGCGCTGAAGCGCAGGCTGACGCTCGGGGTGTTCACGGTCGGTATTTCCGAGACCGCGCAGATGACCGGCATGATCTTCCTGATCCTGATCGGTGCGGCGCTTTTCAATCTTTTTATCGAGGCCAGCCGCCTGCCGGAGATGCTGGTTACCGTGATCGGTGCATCAGGGCTGCCGGCGCCGGCGATCGTGGCGATCATCATCGTGTTCTATGTCGTGCTGGGCTGCTTCATGGACAGCTTGTCGATGGTACTGCTCACCGTCACCCCGGTCTATGCGATCATCACGCAACTCGGTCTCGATCCGATCTGGTTCGGCGTCGTGCTGGTGACGGTTGCGGAGATCGGCCTGATCACGCCGCCAATCGGAATGAACCTGTTCGTCATCAAGTCGATCTCGCCCGGGCTGGCGCTTGCCGACCTGTGGCGAGGCATCCTGCCGTTCATTGGAGCCGACCTGGTCCGCGTCGTCGTCATCGCCTCCTTGCCGATGCTGTCTTTGTGGCTTCCCCGCCTGCTCGGGTTTTGAGCGAACGGAGGGATAAAGCGCACGACAGTCGGACGGCCACGAACTCCACTTGTCTGAAAAATGCGTCCCGGTTCGGGAATAATCTGCCCTGTCGCGTGGTCTTCTGCACGAATTGTCCGCGCGACAGGAAGGTTTTCATGTGCCACAGCCGTCTCGATCAGACTTACGCCAGCGTTTTCGGCGTTGCGAATAGCAGGGGCTTTTCTTCCAAAACAGGATTATCGTCGATCCGCTTCATGGTTTCTGCGCGAACGCTGGAAGGTCGCGAGGGATGCGTGTGATGTCGCCATGTTGAACGGTGAGGCGCAGGCGCGATTCAGCCAGGTGGTCATGCCCCATCTCGGCGATGCCCTTGCCCTGGCGCGGTGGCTCACGGGCAGTGCTGCCGATGCCGAGGATGTCGTGCAGGACGCCTGCATGAAGGCCTATGCGGGGATCGGCGGTTATGCCGGCGGAAACGCGAGGGCCTGGCTTTTGACGATCGTGCGCAACGCCTCCTACACATGGCTGGCCCGCAACCGTCCTCGTGGCATCGTCGCGGTTGGCGACTTGAACGATCTCGACGACATGAGCGCGGGACATCGGGAGCAGTATCCAGACGATGATAGTCCGGAAGCCAAACTGATCGCCAAAGCCGATCTGGCGGCGCTGGAGATTGCGATTGCGACCCTGCCGGAACCGTTTCGCGAAACGCTCGTGCTGCGTGACATCAACGGCCTGAGCTATCGCGACATTGCCGCCATGCTCGACGTGCCGATCGGCACCGTGATGTCTCGGCTGGCGCGTGCGCGCGGCCAGTTGATGTCTGACCTTGGGAGAGCGCGATGACTGCGCACAAAGATGGATTGCCTGAGGACAAGGCGGAAATGAAGATGATGGTCCACGCGCTGATCGATGGGGAGCTCGATGCGGCCATGGCACTGGCGATGGAGAGGCGCATCGCTGCCGACCCTGAACTTGCCGCGGAGCATGCACGGATCACGGCTTTGCGCATGGCGATGGGCAACCTGCCAAAAACGCAACCGACGCAGGCCTTTCTGGCTCGCATTCAGGCTATCGGAAGTGCCGATACCGAGCAGGTGGCGCAGACATCCGTGCTGCCTTTCCGCACGCAGTCGTCTCAATCCGGAACTGAGCGACGGCATCGGGGATGGTCAGCACGTTCCGCGACTTTCGACTGGCGTGCCCTGGCCGCATCGATCGCCATCACCGCGGTGGTGGCGAGCGGTGCTACGCAATGGGCAATGACAGGTGGCTCGGATGATTTTGCCGCAGCCGTGGCGAGTGGTCATCGCCGCAGCCTGCTGGCTGCCAATCCGGTCGATGTCGTCTCGTCAGACCGGCATACGGTCAAACCATGGCTTGATGGCCGGCTTGGCATGTCGCCGCCGGCCCCCGACCTTGCCAAGGAGGGATTTGCGCTTGTTGGTGGCCGGGTGGAGGTTGTTGATGGACAACCCATTCCTGCGCTGGTCTACCGCCACAACGAACATCTGATCACGCTTGTTGCTCAACCCCGGAATGGTGGCGCGGCGAGCAACCCTGTCGACCGTTCGGCGGACGGTTTTTCAATGGTGAGCTGGAGCGACCGCGCTTTCGCCTATTGGGCAATCACCGACATGGAACGATCCGGGCTCGATGAATTCGTCACCCGTTTTCGGGCTGCGGCTGCGATCTGATCCGGTGCTCGCCTGCGGCAGCAAAGCTGAGCAAATAGGGATGACGTTCATGGGTGACGGCCGTGCGAGCCGCGGCTTTCGGGCCGATTTCGCATGATCGCGTTGATGCCCGGCACGCAACTCCAGAGACAGGGCACCAATCTAAGGAAAGTGATCAAAAAGCGGGAATAAGATCAGGGCAATCAAGGTCTTGTCTGTAGCGGCGCCGGGAAGGCCCGCGTCAAAATCAGGTCAAGGAATAGTGACATGATCAAGGTTGTTCTCACCACGCTTGGCATCGTTGTTGCCTCAAGCGCTGCCTTTGCGGGCAGCGACCACTACAACGCCGGCAGCATGCCGACGACCGCAGTCGATCACTCGACGACTGCTTCGGTCCCTAAACTCCGTCAGAACGTCGACGTCAGCATCAAGACCGGCGCCCCCGGCAAGGCCAAGGTCGACGCGATGGACTTCGGTCACGATCTCTGGGGCAATTGATTGATCGCCGTCCGTTCGAGGGGCGATCGAAATTCCGCTCCTCGAACAACTCTTCCCTTGAGTGGAGCAAGCGTTTCGCCGGTCGCCCGAAAAAGATTTCGGCGGCGGGAATAAATCCGGACTGCGGCAGGTCTTGTCATCAGGGTGAATGAAACGCCCGACCGCTTTCAAATCGTCGCATCAGACAAGAGAGATCACGATGTTCAACATGACACGTCGCATGGTGCTCGGATCCGCGGCTGCTGCCGCGGCTTTCGGAGTTGCCGGAAAACTCGAATTCATCGCTCCCGCGTCGGCTGCCGCCCCGGTAGAGCCGACTGTTGGCTTCTACCGCTACAAGGTCGGATCGCTTGAGGTCACGGCCATCTATGATGGTATCTGGCGCAAGCCGCACGATCCGGCTTTCATCGCCAATGCATCGGTCGACGATACCAAGGCGGCACTGGCAAAAGCCGGCCTGCCGACCGATTTCATGCCGATCCCGCTCACCGTCGTCGTGCTCAGGTTCGGCGACAAGCTGATCATGATGGATGCGGGATCGGGCGTCGGCCAGTGGCAGGCGAATGCCACCCATCTGCCGGCCAACATGGCTGCCGCCGGCATCGACTATAAGGCGATCGATACCATCATGATCTCGCATTTCCATCCGGACCATGTCTGGGGGCTGATGGAAAAGGGGAGCAATGACCCGGTGTTCCCCAATGCCGAGCTGATCGTCAATGCCAAGGAATACAAGTGGTGGACGGATCCTGGCCGCGTCGAGCAACTGCCCGCGGGTCGCAAGCCCGCCGGGAAGCGCATCGCCGAGAATTTCCCGAAATGGAAGAACTGGAAGCTGGTCGAGGACGGAGCGGAAGTCGCTCCGGGGATACAACTGATCGCGGCTCCCGGACATACGCCTGGCCATTCGGTGTTCCTGGTTGGCTCGGATGATGAGCAGTTCCTTGTTTCAGCCGACACCATGTACGTACCTGCGCTGCTTGCTCCGCATCCGGAATGGCAAGGCAGTTATGACCAGGACGGCCCGACTGCGATCGCCACCCGCCACAAGCTCATCGACCGGGTGATAGCCGACAAGATCAGGATCAGCGGCTCCCATTTCCCGTTCCCGGGGACCGGATCCTTCGTCAAGGACGGCAACGCCTATGGCTTCACGCCGACCGTCCAGAGCTGACCACAAACCGAAGAGAGCAAGACAATGACCAAGTTTCTCGGAATGCTGGGCGCCATCTGCCTGATGGCAGCCGCCAGCGGGCTGATGCTTCCGCCAGCCTACGCCGTCGACGATATTGAATCGACGGATGCCCCGGACCTGACCGCCGTCAGGGCGAAGATTGATGCCAAGGACTATCAGGGCGCGCTGGCGGAACTGCGCGATCTCGCCCAGGACACGCAGCAGCCTGACGTCTACAATCTGCTTGGCTTCACGCTGCGCAAGACGGGCGACTACACAACCGCACTTACCTATTACAACAAGGCGCTCGAACTGAAGCCTGATCACAAGGCGGCGCGGGAGTATCTTGGCGAACTCTATGTCGAAACAGGTGACATGGCGAAGGCCAGGGAACAGTTGGCCTCGCTGCAGAAGCTCTGTCCGACTGGCTGCGAGGAACTGGAAGACCTGCAGCAGGCGATCCAGACCAAGGTAACCAAATGAGGTAGGCGCGGAAGTGCCTGACCTTTTCATCCTGGATGGAGTTGGCCATGCCGGTCGTACCAAACAGCTGGATTGTTCATCTGTCGGATTTCGTTCTGCTGGCAGGCCGTCTGCTGCTCGCCCTGATCTTCGTGCATGAGGGGGTTGCCCTGGCCCTGCATTTCGATGGCACGGTGAAAGCAATGGCGCAGCTCGGGATCGGTGTTCCGCTCGTCGTCGCGACCATCGCGCTTCAGATCGCGGCAGGCTTGTCCCTGGGGCTGGGTTTCCTCACACGCCTCGGTGCAGTCGCACTCGGCCTTTTCTGCGTCGCCACGGCGGCGTTGTTTCACACGAACTTCGCCAACCACAATGAATTGCTGCATTTCGAAAAGGATCTCGCCATCGCAGGCGGCATGTTCACGCTTACAATCGCGGGCGCCGGTCGGTTTTCCCTGGATATGTTGGTTCCGCATATGCTGATGGGACGCATGTGGATCTTGCCATCATCTCGCGGACCTGGCCGTTAAGATCGCCTTGCGCTTTTGGCGAGCATTTCGCGCACCGCTCGTGAAAACTTGACGTCGCTGTTGCGGCGGGCGCGTTTGCTGACGTGAGGCGGCTTGGGGGCGAGCACCGGCAAAGGTCCGTTCTTGTTGGGCGTTTCAATATCTGTTACTTAACATGATAAGTTATCTGTCGGCATCGGCGTGAGGCGGCGTTGGAACTGTTGAGCTCAGTAGGTTTGCTTCACAAGGACCGGATACGGACGCCTTTCAGCCGCTGGGTCGACGATCTCCATTACACCTGCGGCAGTTTCCGCCCCCGTGCCATGGATACGAGCCTCGACATTCGTGGCGAAGCCCGGCGCATCAATGCCTGTGGCATGGAGTTTTCGCATATTTCGAACGACCTCGACCGTGTCGATCACGATTGGGATGATGTCCGGCGGGATGCCATCGAGCAGCTTTTCCTGCTCGTTCAGCTCGAAGGCTCCTGTGGCGTGGAACACAATGGCCGGCATAGCGCCTTGAATGTGGGTGACTGTATCCTGGTCGATTCCACGAAGCCGACGACGTTCCATTTCGGAGGCAAGTTCAGCAACCACCTCTCGCTCAACCTGCCCAGGCAGCTCATCTATTTCCATGGTGGCGACAAGCTCGACGTGGCGCAGACGCTGGAAGCCGCCGATCCGATGGCCGTCACGTTGCGGGCACTGCTGGCCAAGGTGCTGTCGACACCCGAGAGCGATGTCCACGCGGCGAACCTGCGCCAGTTGATGCTCGATGCGACCCGGCAGGCTTTCGTTTCCGACGGACACAATTCCCTATCGTTCGATTCGCTCAGCGACCTGGCGTCGAGGCGATTGCAGATGATCGATGTCCTGATCGACCAGCACCTGACCAGCCCATATCTTTCGGCGCAGTGGCTGGCGAAGCGCGTCGGCGTGTCGATGCGGGTGCTGCAACTGCATTTCCGCGACCTGGGCATGACCTGCACCACCTTCATTCGCGACAAACGCTTGCGTTTCGCGCATGAAAGGATCAAGCAGCTGCACTATCAGCACGGCACGCAGACCATCGCGGATGTGGCCTATTCTGCTGGCTTCAATGATCTCTCCTATTTCAACCGGTGCTTCAAGGAACTGTTCGCCTGTGCTCCGAGCGAACTTCTGAGATCGACGCCGCACAGAAAAGGGGTGCATTAGCGCCCGTCCGATATCTTTGCCACGGCTTGCTTCGACCAAGCCGAACGACTTCTTGAGCCGTTGCGGAATGGCGTACGTGCTTGATTTTCATGCAAGTTTTTCAAGGTGACGGGAAGGCGCGGAAGCGTTGGCCGTCCAAAACCCTGACATCGATTTTACGCTCAAGTCCGTTTCGGATTTCGTTTCACTCCAAGACACAGCCACCCCGCAGGTGTTGGTTGTGACGGTACGGTCGCCAAAGAAGAACCCGCACGAAGGTTGGGGCAGGGGCGCGAGCCGGCACATCTGGAGGAGAAACGACGGCTATGATTCCGGTGAAATTCAGTCGCGCTATCGCGGTCGCGGTGCTGACCGCCACGACAGCTCTGGCGACACACACGTTTGCGCAGGCGCAGGAGCTCGTACTCGGCGTCATCGGCAACAGCAAGGATCAGGTGCAGCCTTATACGCCGACAAGCTCGGCGTCCGCTGGCTCCTTGTACAACCAGCTTTATGACGGCCTGACGGCTTACGATTCCAAGGGCGCGGTGGTGATGGAACTCGCCGAGTCCATGACGCCGAACGCTACGTTGGACGTCTGGGCCGTCAAGCTGCGCCCGAACGTCAAGCGTCATGACGGCAAGCCGTTCACGGCCGACGATGTCATAGCCAGCATCAAACACATGATTGACCCGGCGAACAACTTCGTCGTCTCCAGCCAGATCGACTTCGTCGACCCGGCCAAAATCCGCAAGATCGATGACCTGACGATGGAGTTCACTCTCAAGCGTCCATTCGGCCTGTTTGCCAACGCCTTCGCCGACGAGGATTTCAGAATCCGCGCCATTTCGGATGATGGCTCGGTGACCGGAACCGGGCCGTTCAAGCTCGATTCCTTCACGCCTGGCCAGGAAGCACGGCTGAGCCGCTTCGACGACTACTGGGGTGAGAAGCCCGGCTTCGACAAGCTACGCATCATCGGCTTCCGTGATCAGCAGGCGGTGACCAACGCATTGCGCGGTGGCCAGATCGACGTTGCTTATTCGGTGCCCTACACCGACGTGCCGGCACTGACCAAGGATCCGAAACTGAAGACCGTGGTCAGCGGCACGACGACCTATCCGATCATCTCCGTGCGCGTCGACACGCCGCCTTTCAATGATCAGAAGGTCCTGGAAGCGCTCAAGCTGGTGGTCGACCGCCAGCAGATCGTCGACAACGCTTTCGGCGGTTTTGGCGCGATCGCCAACGACTATCTCGGCAACAACACGGCCTGCCCGGCACCATCCGAACCGCAGCGCGTGCAGGATATCGCCAAGGCAAAGCAGCTTCTCGCTGAAGCCGGCAAAAGCAACCTCAAGCTTGAACTGGTGACCGACGGCGCCTTCGCGGGCATGATGGAAATGGCGCAGCTCTACGCGCAGCAGGCAGCCCAGGCAGGCATATCCATCAAGGTGCGCCGGCTCGATCCGGCCACCTTCCTGAACCGGTGGCGCGAATGGCCGTTCCTGATCAGCCTGACCAGCGGGCCTTATGAAACCGCTGCCCTTGCAGCGCTTCTGCCGGGGCAGGGCGAGAATGCCACGCATTTCGACGACGCTGAATACAATGATCTTGCCAAGAAGCTGCAGAGCACCGGCGATTTGGCCGAGCAATGCAAGCTGGTCACCCAGCTGCAGGCGATCGAATACAAGCGCAGCGGTGACATCGTTGCTGCCTATCCCGAGAACATCACCGTCTATCGGGATACGGTCAGCGGGCTGAAGCCTGACCTCTACGGCCGCACAGCGATCCTGTTCGGCGGGGTCACCGTCAAGAAGTGACGGTTCTCCGCCACTCATGATCAGTCCAAGGCGCGGGGAAGAGCGTTCGATGACAGTCGATAGCCAGAGCGACAACGCAACAATCGGGGTTTTTGCCCGGCTGCAGCCATTGCTTGCACGATTGCTGCAAGGGGTGCTGACGCTGCTTGCGGTGTCATTGCTGATCTTCCTCGCGGCTCGCGCCTTGCCGGGTGACGTCGCCAACATGATCCTCGGCCAGAGCGCAACGCAGGAGCAGCTGGATTCGCTTCGTGTCCAGCTTGGGCTCGACCAGCCGCTATGGTGGCAATACCTGATCTGGCTGGGCGGTATCCTGCGCGGCGACTGGGGAACGTCCCTCTCCAACGGGCAGCCGGTGGCGGACCTGCTCGCGCTCGGGGTTCGCAATTCGGCGACCCTGAGTGGGGTTGCTCTCGCCGTCATGCTGCCGTTGTCGCTGCTGGTCGGGGTGATAGCCGCTCAGTTTCGCGACGGCTTTGTCGACAAGCTCTTCCTCGGCATGTCGATGGTTGCCAATGCCGTTCCCGACTTCGTCACCGGCACGGTGCTGGTCGCGCTTTTCGCGACAACAATACTGCATGTTCTGCCGGCGGTTTCGTTCATCCCGCCGGGAGATTCGCCGTTTTCCTACCCTGATGCGCTGGTGCTGCCGGCGACGACGGTGATCATTCCGGGTGTGATGTACCTCGCCAGGCTGGTGCGCGTTGCGGTCATCGACGTGATGGCGACCGAGTACATCCAGACTGCCGAGCTGAAAGGTCTGTCACCGGGCCGAATCCTGTTTCGGCATGCCCTGCCCAACGCGGTGGCGCCGATCATCCCGGCGGCCAGTCTTGTCGCGGCCTTCACGGTCGGCGGGGTTGTCGTGGTGGAATACCTGTTCGCGTATCCCGGCGTCGGCAGCGCTCTGGTCGACGCCGTCACCAACCGCGACCTGCCGGTCATCCAGGCCAATGTCCTGGTGATCGCCTCGGCCTATTTCATCTTCAATCTGATTGCCGACTCGCTTGCCCAGCGGGACGAGGCGGCCGGCCAGAGGCAGTCCAAGGCGTGAGTACCGACGTGGAAATGACACTGACGACACATCAACCGGTTCGCCGGCGTCCAGCCAGCGGCTGGTGGCGGCTTTGGGCATCCGCCCAGGTACGCTGGGGTGTGATCCTGCTGGCAGCGATGACCGCGCTGGTCGTCATCGGCCCCATTGTCGCGCCATACGATCCGGCCGCGCCGGTGGGCAAACCCTATGATGCGCCTTCGGCGGCGGCCTGGCTCGGCACCGACAACCTTGGACGCGATGTGCTGTCGCGTGTGCTTTCGGGTGGCGTGTACCTCGCCTGGATGGCTCCGGTCTCAGCCCTGCTCAGTGTCGTGATCGGCACTGCCGTTGCCCTGGTGACGGCCTATTATCGCGGCTGGACCGATCTGGTGCTGATGCGGTCGCTGGATGTGCTGCTGGCCTTCCCGGGCATTCTCCTGACCCTTCTGTGCGTCTCGGTGTTCGGGCCGCAGCCTATCCTGCTGGTGGGGCTGGTGGTTCTGACCCTGATGCCGGGCGTTGCCCGCGTCATCCGAGGTGCTGCCATTCCGCTTCTCGACCGGGAGTATGTGCTGTGGGCCAAGGCCGTTGGCACGCCGGGTTCCGTGATCATCCTGCGCGAATTGCTGCCCAACGTTTCTTCGCCGCTGCTGGTCGAACTGGGTCTCAGGCTGAGCTGGTCGGTTGGCATCCTCTCTTCGATGAGTTTCATAGGCTACGGCATCCAGCCACCGGCGGCCGACTGGGGGCTGATGGTCAGTGAAAACGGCACCGGCCTCGGTACCCAGCCCTTTGCCGTGCTCGCGCCGATCCTGATGATCATCCTTTACACGATCGGCGGTGGGCTGATCGCCGAAGGCGCTGCGCGGGTGATGGCCCGGACGGAAGGCAAGGCATGACGACGGTATTGAAAGCCGCGGGGCTGACCGTCGAGCGCACCGACGGCGCGCCGATCATCGAGGACGTTTCCCTGAGCCTCGAGCAGGGCGAAGTGATGGGCATCGTTGGCGAATCCGGTTCCGGAAAATCGACGCTGGCGTTGGCGCTGCTTGCCTATGCGCGGCGTGGCGTGCGCATCTCGGGTGGTTCGGTGCGCGTGGCCGACACCGACATGCTGCAACTCGACACAGCAAGCCTGCGCAAGGCGCGGCGCGAGGTCGTCGCCTATGTCGCGCAGGATCCCGGCGCGGCACTGAACCCGATGCTTTCGCTCGGCACGCTGCTGACCGAGGGGTTGGCAGGCAGCAAGGCCGAAAAGACAATCCGTGCGCGGGAGATATTGCGCAAGGTCGGCCTGCCCGATGACGCGGCTTTCCTGCAGCGCCGTCCGCGGCAGCTCTCAGGTGGGCAGCAGCAGCGCATCGCGATCGCCATGGCGGTGATCGCCAAGCCCAGGCTGATCATCCTCGACGAGCCGACAACCGGGCTCGACGTCTCGACTCGCGCCAAGGTGCTGGACCTGATCCGCCAGCTTTGCATTTCGGATGACCTGACCGCGATCTATGTCAGCCACGATCTCGCGGTGATCGCCAATGTCGCCGACCACGTCACGGTGATGTATGGCGGCCAGGTGGTCGAACAGGGCAGGATGACGGAGGTTCTGGCGGCGCCACGCCATCCTTACACGCGTGCCTTGCTGGACGCCGTTCCTTCGCTACAGGTGCGCCAGGCGTTGCGGCCGATCCGCGGACGCGTGCCGGCGGTCGGCGAGGCACCCGATGGCTGCATCTTTTCGGACCGTTGCGACCACGTTGTCGAGGCCTGCAATATCCGGCCAGCGCTGCGGCTGGTTGGCGGCACTCAGGTGCGATGCGTTCGCTCCGACCTGGCTGGGACATTCGAGATACGCCCGCCAAGCATTGGTCATTCCGACAAGCAGGTTGCGAACAACTCGGCGGTGCTGCAGGCGGACGGCGTCAACGCCTTCTACGGCCATCGCCAGATCCTGTTCGACGTCGGCCTCAAGGTGGAACCGGGCCGGTGCCTGGCAGTGGTTGGCGAGTCCGGCAGCGGCAAGTCGACCCTGTCGCGCTGCCTGATCGGGCTGCACGGCAACGTCCGAGGTGAATTCCGCCTCGACGGCAAGCCGTTGCCGCTCACTGTCGGCGAGCGCGACCGGCACGCCCGCCAGCGGCTGCAATACATTTTCCAGAACCCGAACGCTTCGCTCAATCCGCGCCGCACGATCGGCCAGAGCCTGATGGCCGCGTTGGCCAACAGACCGGAGGCAGGTGGCGACCGGTCTGGCGCTACAATCGCAGAGGCGCTTGAACGGGTCGGCATCTCGCCCGATCTTGCCATGCGCTATCCGGCCGAGCTTTCGGGCGGTCAGCGCCAGCGCGTGGCCATTGCCCGTGCGCTGGTCGCCAATCCCGGCGTGCTGCTGTGCGACGAGGTGACGTCGTCACTCGACGTATCGGTGCAGGCCTCGGTGATCGAGTTGTTGCGTAGTCTGCTCGCCGACGGTCTCGGCATGCTCTTTGTCACGCATGACCTGGCGGTGGTGCGCAACATCGCCGACACCGTCGCCGTGCTCAGCGCCGGTCGCGTCGTCGAACAGGGTGAGGCTGGCAGGGTCCTGAGTGCGCCCAGCCATCCCTACACTCAATCGCTGCTTGCCAACACACTGCAATTGCCGACCGAAGCCGCCGATCTCGACATCATCGCGCCGAAGCAATCCGCAGCCGGCTCGCGGCGAATGTGAGGATTTCCGTTCATCAAGAGGAGAAGATGATGAGCCATTTTGACGGTCTGCTCAACGACACGCTGCCGTTGCTGCAGGTAGACTTTACCGCCGAGGGAGCACTCGCCGATCTCGAGAATCCACCGAATACGGGTGGCTTCGAGCTGGTCGGCACACTGGTGCAGCCCAACGCGAAGATCCACATGACCCATATCTGGATTACGCCGTTCAACCGCCACCTGCATTGGGTGTCGGAGCATGTCCATGACTATGACGAGGTCCTGATATGGACCGGCAACGACCCGGAAAACCCGCAGGACCTCGGCGCCGAACTCTATATCGACATCGAAGGCGAGCGCCGCATCATCAACAAGTCGGGCTCGATCTACATCCCGGCCGGCGTCAGGCACTGTCCGCTCGGCTTCCACTATGTGAACCGGCCCTTCCTGTTCCACGCACTGTCGCTGGATTCGGAATACAAGGCGAAGGTCCAGAAGTCATAACTGAACGGTCACTGCCGGCGGGCGACCCGCCGGCAGTGTTTTCGGTATCCGGATATTACTCGGCTGCGCCTATTGCCTTCAGCCCGGCCGCCGCACACTTCGCGTCGATGTCGCCTGAGGGAGCGCCACCCACACCGATGCCGCCGACCAGGGCCTTGCCGAACTTGACCGGCAGGCCGCCAGCCTGGATCACCATGCGACTGTCCATATCGCGCATGCCTTCATTGGCCGGCTTGCCGGCGATGAATTCCGCCAGCCCTGCCGTGTCGCGGCCGAGTGCTGCCGACGTGAAGGCCTTGCCCTGCGCACTTGCACCGGTGTGCGGGCCGGAATTGTCCCCCTTCAGCAGGATCTTGGTTGCACCGTCGCGCGCCACGATGGCGACGCTGACATTGTGGCCCTCGGCAACGCAGGCCTTGAGCGCCGCGTCAGCGGCCTTGGTCGCCAGGTTGAGCGGCAGGTAAGGGGTCGTCGGCAGTTCCTGCGCGGTGGCGGCAAGCGGGGCGACGAGGGCTGCTGCAAGTACGAGAGTGCGGATCATCTTGGTCTCCTGTCCAGTTGATGTGGAAAAGATACCGTTCGATCGGTGCAGCCGGTATTCGTAGGGCTTGCGGCGATCTCCGTAGTTCTACGGAGTTTCACGCCCTTCCAGCCACAGCCTGGTCATCTCGGCCTGCGATGTCGTGCCGAGCTTGGCGCCGATCGCTGCGCGATGGCTCTCCACGGTGCGCGGCGACAGGCCAAGCCCCTCGGCGATCTGCCGGGTGGTGAAACCGGAGGCGATACGGTCGAGCACCTCGCTTTCCCGCGCCGTCAGCGCGGCCAGCAAGGTGATCGTCTCGGCCGTTTCGGCACGTCTTCGCAAGGTACGCTCCAGAACCTGCTGGCCTTTCTGGATCGCGTCGATCAGATCCTGCTCGTCGATGGGTTTCGACAGGAAATCGACGGCGCCGTTGCGGAAGGCGCGCCGGCAGGCCTCGATGTCGCCATGGCCGGAAATGACGATGGTGGGCCAGTCCACACCCTGTTCCGTCAGTTTTTCCTGCAGCTTCAACCCAGAGATGACCGGCATGCGGATATCCAGGATGAGGCAGCCAGGCTCAAGCCGGGCGACCTGTGCCAGGAATGCCTGCGGATCGGCGAAGCCGGTAACGGTCACGCCCACCGTGGAAAGCAGCAGGCCAAGGGCCCTGCGAACGGCTTCGTCGTCGTCGACCAGATAGACGGGACTGCTCATTGGGCTGCCTCCGCGTTTTCCTTTTTGCGCGGCAGCACGACCCTGAAAGTCGCACCCGGACCGTTGTCGACCAACGCAATTTCGCCATTGGCGCGCTCGACCAGGCGTTGGCTGAGCGCCAGGCCCAGGCCGGTGCCATCGGCCCGGGTCGTGGCGAAGGGGGTGAACAGCCTCGACTGCATTGTTTCCGGCACGCCAGGACCGTTGTCGCTGACTTCAAAGACGGCTCGGGAACCGTCGTCTTTCAAGCGCATCGTCACGCGTCCCGTATCTCTTCGCTCCTGATCCAGAGCGTCCATCGCGTTGCGTACGAGATTGAATGCGACCTGTTCCATTTCGACGGGGTCCGCAAGCACGACCACCGGCCTGTCGGGGACATCGACATCGAGCTGGATACCGCGCGATGCGGCGTCCGGCTCCAACAATGTCTGCACGTTGGTCAGAGCCTGGCGCAGATCGAATGTTTCCGCCAAGGTCTTCTGAGGCCGTGACCAGTTGCGAAAGCGCTCCAGGATGGCGGAAGCGCGCTTCGCCTGGGTGATGGTATCCTCCAGAATCGGCTCAAGTGCGGCAGCGTCGCCTCGGCCGGCCAGCCGACGCCCGGCCTGCGCCTGCGCCAGGATCGCGGTAAGCGGTTGCGTCAGCTCATGCGCCATGCCGCTGGCCATTTCGCCGAGCGCATTGACGCGGGAGGCATGGGAAAGGCGCGATTCCAGGGCGGCAAGACGCGCCTGTTCAACTGCGGCGCGTGTGCGTGCGCGCTGACGCAACCCGGCCAGCGCTGCAAGGCAGGCGAGGCTTACGACAAGCAGCACCAGACCCGTGCGCAGAGGAGGGAGCAGATCGCCGATGCCGATCTCCATGCCCGTCTCCAGGGTCAGAGGCTGCGAGGCGCTGCCGAGTGGCCTGGAGAAACGGACGGCGGTTGGCTGAGCCGATGGGCCGACCAGAGCATGACCACCGGGCAGGGATAGCTGAATGGTCACGCCGGGCCGTGACCAGAAGGGCGCCTCGTCGCCGATCAGCTTGCCGGCGTCGATACCCAGCATCAGTCCGTAGCGCGCGGCGTCACTGTTGGGGCTGCGCTTCACCATGATGTAATGATCGGGCTGACCAGGGTGCGGCAGCAGCATTATCTGGCCGGTTGAGGTCCTGGCTGCGGCGCGGATGCGTTCAGCCGTGACTGGATCGAGCGGTGCCGTGCCAACGATCGCGGCCCGCGGGTCCAGCGGAACGAGCTGGATCTCGTCGATGCGCGGGTAAAAGCGCGCGATGGTCGATGCCACGTCGAGGAACAGGTCGAAGCTGCGCCCGTCGGATGCGACCGCGATGGCGGAAAGTGCCGTCATATGGGCATCGTGCTGGTCGGCTCGCTGCGATGCGAGCCTGTGCAGCGCGAAACTCTCCTGCTCGAGTTCTGCGACAAGCGTCCGATATTGCCACGCTGCCAGTGCTCCGGCTGTGATGAACAGCAGCAGGCACCAGATGGCGATCAGGGCGGCAGGCCTCTCCAGGATCGGACGTTGGCTGGGTGTCATCGGACCATTGTGGCAGTTTGCGCGGCATAGCTAAAGGAACAACTGGCCATCGCCCGGGCTGGAGCCCGGTTTCAGGGTTTCCGCGATTGATTACAATTATTGTCGATTATTTTGTTGAAGAATTGTCGGCAATTTGGTTGGATCGTCGCGTTGAAAAAGGTGACGGTCGACGGAGATTCCGTCAGACCGCTTGGGAGGACAAAATGGCACTATTTCGGACGGCACGCCGCGTCGCGGCTGCCGCGCTGCTTTTGGGCACTTCCGTTGTCGCAGCACAGGCTGCGTCAACGCTGGAGACGGTGAAAGCACGCGGCAAACTCATCTGCGGCGTTTCGATGGGTACGACCGGCTTTGCGTTGGCCGATGCGCAGGGCAAGTTTGCGGGTTTTGACGTCGACGTGTGTCGCGCCGTGGCGAGCGCCGTGTTCGGAGATCCGAACAAGGTCGACTTCGTGATGACCAACATCAACACGCGTTTCCAGGTGCTGCAGTCGGGTGAGATCGACATTCTGTCGCGCCAGACGACGATGACCTACTCACGCGAAGCCTCGCTCGGCATCGATTTCGGCCCCACGGTGTTCTATGACGGCCAGGGCTTGATGGTGGCAAAGAGCCTCGGCATCAACAGCGCCAAGGAACTCGACGGCGCGGCGATCTGTACCTTGCCGGGCACCACAACGGCGCAGAACCTGGCCGACTTCTTCCGTACGACCGGCAAGAAGTTCGAACTGGTGGTGTTCGAGAACCCGGACGAAAACAACAACGCCTTCTTCTCCGGCCGTTGCGATGCCGTCTCTTCGGACCGGTCCGATCTCGCTTCCATCCGTGCCGGTTCGAAGAGCCCGGGCGATTACGTGATCCTGCCGGAGACGATCTCGAAGGAGCCGCTGGCACCGGCCGTGCGCCAGAATGATTCAAACTGGCGCGATATCGTCTCCTGGTCGATCTGGATGATGATGGCCGCCGAGGAAAAGGGCATCACGCAGGCCAATGTCGACGAACAGGCAAAAAGTGCGGATCCGGAAATCCAGCGCATGCTGGGCGGAACAGACGACCTTGGCCCGATGCTCGGCCTCGACAAGAAGTGGGGCTACAATGTCATCAAGCAGGTCGGCAACTATGCCGAAGTCTTCGACCGCAACCTTGGCGAGAAGACCGCGCTCGGCCTGAGCCGCGGCCCGAACATGTTGTGGAACCAGGGCGGCCTGCTCTATCCGCCGCCCTTCCGGTAAGCCGATCACCTGACATGGCGCATGTCCATCGACATGCGCCATACTTCTCAACCAGACCTTCCGAAGGGGAACACGGCGTGTCGCCCATTGTTCTGCTGCGAAACCGGCGCGTCCGTGAGCTCGCTTATCAGGTCATCTGCGTGGCGGCGGTCATTGCCGTCGGCTGGTACCTGCTCAGCAATGCGCTCGCCAATCTCGCCAAGCAGGACATAGCGACCGGTTTCGGCTATCTCAGCCGCGAGGCCGGCTTCGTCATCAGCGAAACACCGATCACCTACGAACCATCGGACAGCTATGCGCGAGCGCTGCTCGTCGGTCTGCTCAACACAGTCAAGGTCGCGCTGCTCGCCATCGTCTTCAGCACCATTATCGGTACGCTGGTCGGCATCGCGCGGCTGTCCAGCAACCCGCTTCTGTCGCGGCTGATGCTGTTTTACGTCGAAGCGCTGCGCAACGTGCCGCTGCTGCTTTATCTTTTCCTCTGGTACTCGGTCATCATCTTCACGCTGCCGCCAGTCAGGCAAGCCATCACGCTGCTGCCCGGCGTCTATGTCTCGAACAGCGGCCTGGTCGTGCCGGCCATTATCTGGAATTCCGGTTTCTGGGTCGCCGCGGCCGCGTTCGCCATCGGCATTGCCGCTGCCATCGTCTGGTTCAAGGTCGTGCGCCACAGGCGCATCACGACGGGCAGGGCGCTTCCTGGCTGGCCGGTGGCCGTCGCGCTGCTGGTGCTGCCGGTTGTTGCTGCCGCACTGCTTTTCGACATCAGCGGCGAGGTCGACTGGCCAGTGCTGGGCAAATTTCGCCTGACCGGCGGGGCACATCTGAAGCCTGAGTTCGTCGCGTTGCTTGTCGGCCTCGCGCTCAGTGCCTCCGCCAGCGTCGCCGAGATCGTGCGCAGCGGCATCCTGGCGATCCGCAAGGGGCAGCGCGAGGCGGCCAAGTCGCTCGGTCTCTCGGACGGCCAGGCGATGCGGCTCGTTATCCTGCCGCAAGCACTCAGGGTCATCGTGCCGCCGCTGACCAACATCTACGTGACGACCTTCAAGAACAGTTCGCTGGCGATCGCGATCGGCTATCCCGACCTTGTGATGGTCTCCAACACCATCATGAACCAGACCGGACAGGCGATCGAGCCGATTGCCCTGTTCATGCTGACTTATCTGATCCTCTCGCTCATCACCTCGGTCGTCATGAACTGGTACAACGGACATGTCGCGCTCAAGGAGCGTCAGTCATGAGCGAGCAATCCATGACCGCAAGCGATCTGCCCGCTCCGCACCGCCGAAGCGGCAGGCTGCAGCCCTATTTCGGCACGCCCGGCAATTCGGCGGTGACACTGATCTGTCTGGCCGTCTTCGCCTTGGCCGCCAAGGCTGCGATCACCTGGCTGCTGGTCAATGCGGTGTTCATCGGCACGCCGGAGGACTGCAAGGTCGCCGCCGGGGCCTGCTGGCCGTATCTCGCCGACAAGCTGCGCTACATGCTTTTCGGGATCTATCCGTTCGACGAGCAGTGGCGGCCGCTGGCCGCGACGCTGCTGTTCATCGCAGCCATGGCCATTTCCGGCATCCCACGCCTGTGGGGCCGCGCCTTGATCGTCGGCTGGATCGTGCTTTTGCCGCTGCTGTTCGTGCTGATGGCGGGTGGTGCATTCGGGCTGACGTCCGTGCCGACGTCGCAATGGGGCGGACTGCCGCTCTCCTTCATGCTGACATTCATCGGGCTCGTGCTGGCACTGCCGCTCGGTATCCTGCTCGCGCTGGCGCGGCTGTCCAATCTGCCGGCCATCCGTATTCTGGCGATAACCTTCATTGAACTGGTGCGCGGCGTGCCGCTGATCAGCATCCTGTTCATGGCGTCGGTGATGTTGCCTCTGTTCATGCCGGAAGGCGTGACAATCGACAAACTGCTGCGGGCCCAGGTCGCGATCATCCTGTTTGCCGCCGCCTATATCGCCGAGATCGTGCGCGCCGGGCTTCAGGCGCTGCCGCGTGGCCAGACCGAAGCCGCCCAGGCGCTCGGGCTGCATTATTGGCAATACACCTTCCTGGTGATCATTCCCCAGGCGCTGAAGACCGTCATCCCTCCGCTGGTTTCGCTGTTCATCGGCTTCTTCCAGGACACGACGCTTGTCACCATCGTCGGCCTGCTGGATTTCCTGAACACTGTCCGCACCGCGCTGCGCGATCCCAACTGGCAAGGCATTGCGGTCCTGGAAGGTTATCTCTTCGCGGCCGTCGTCTACTTCGTCTTCAGTGCCCTGATGGGCGCTTACAGCCGCTTTCTCGAAAAACGCTTCAGGGTAGGTCATGACTGAGATCACGGTCATCCGCGACGTCGACACCATCATTGCCTATGACCCGGCCAATGATCGGCAGGTCTATCGTCACGGTGGCGACGTCGCATTCGACAAAACCGGTCTGCTCTGCGTCGGCGAGCGGTTCGAGGGGCAGGCGACCACCGAATTATCCGGCAAGGCGCGCATGGTCATGCCGGGACTGATCGATATCCATTGCCATTCGCATGACGAACCCATGGTGAAGAGCATCTTCGAGGATGTCGGCACCGCCGCCCTGTGGGGGCAGGCCATGTACGAATATTCCTCGGTGATCGACGGCGGGGCGGATGCCCGTGCGGCCTGCCTGACCATCATGCTCGGCGATCTGATGCGTTCCGGCGCGACCACGGTGCTCGATATTGCCGGCATCCATGATGCCTGGCTCGATATCGCGGCGCAAAGCGGCGTGCGTGGCTATCTTGCGCCCGGCTTTCGCCAGGCCGACTGGGTGGTCCACGACAGCCATCGCCTTGACTTCGAATGGGATGACCAGGCTGGCCGTGATGCATTTGCGCAGGCGCTGGACTTCGTCGACCAGGCCAGAGCCCATCCCAGCGGCCGGCTGGATGGCGTCGTCTCGCCGTCGCAGGTCGAGACCTGCCGGCCGGATCTGCTGGTCGATGCCGCCGATGGGGCGCGCAAGCGCGGCGTGCGGCTCACTGTCCATGCCGCGCAGACCATGGCCGAGCACGAGGAACTGCTGCGCCGCACCGGCCTGACCGCCGTGCAATATCTCGACCAGCTCGGTGTGCTTGGGCCGGACGTCATCATCGGACACTGCATCTTCACCGACCATCATTCCTGGACGCGGCAGCGCACGCGTGCCGATCTGGTGACCTTGGCGGAGCGCAGCACCAGTGTGGCGCATTGCCCGGTCACCTTCGCGCGCAGCGGCATGGCGCTGGAGACGCTGGGCTCCTACCGCCGCGCCGGCGTCAACGTCGCCATCGGCACCGACAGCTATCCATTCAACATGCTGGAGGAGATGCGGCAGGCGCTGATCTGTTCGCGGCTCGGCGGCGGGACCGTCTTCGATCTCTCGACTGGCGATGTTTTCGAGGCCGCGACGCTGGCCGGTGCTCGCGCGCTGGGCCGCACTGACATTGGCAGGTTGAGCGTCGGTGCCAAGGCGGACCTGGTCGTGATCGATCTCGATGCGCCGACTATGCGTCCGGTCTACGACCCGCTGCGCAGCCTGCTCCACTGTGCAGCCGAACGCGCCGTGCGGCGTGTCTATGTCGACGGGCAGTTGACAGTCGATGAGGGCCGGTTGACCGGGATCGACTATGAGGGTGCATTGCGCGAAATGCAGGCGCTGCAGGATTGGGCTTGTTCGCGGGCAGGCCTTTTCGATCCGCGCGGCCGCGTTATAGGCGAACTGGCACCCAAGTCCCTGCCGGTGATCCAGGGCTGACCCGGCTCTCCTTCAAGATCCGACCGGGCTCAAAGAGCGATGCGCGGATTGATCAGTCGTGTCCGCTACCGAGCGCGACCTACGGATGCCAAAAGAAAATGGCGCTTCACCAGCATTTTGTAGCCAAGTGGAATCACTTGGCGTTACAAAAATGCGACGAAAAAACTTAGAGCGTTTCCGCGTTTCCGTGAAAAACGGAAACGCTCTAGGGGTGAAGCGCCAAGAGTTTGAAGCTAGGGTCTCTTGATGGACCGGATCACTTGCCCATCTGCGTCAGCCAGTGGCGAGGTTTGTTGTCGGCCCGGAAGTCGACACTCTTGACCTTGGCCTGCATGGCCCAGGCGATGGGCTGCTGGTGAAGGGGGATCAGGATCGTGTCGTCCTTGGCTATCTTGAGCGCGGCCTCCTCGAGTTGCAGCCGCTTGGCATTGTCCGGTTCCTGGACCGCCTGCTCGACCAGCTTGTCGAGTTCGGGATAAGACCAGCCGCCATAGTTGGAGACGCCGACCTTGCCGGTCTTGGTCTCGAGAACCTGGGCGAGCAGGGAATAGGCATCGAGGGTTGGCTCGTTTGCCCAGCTCAGATTGAATACGTCGGCCTTGCCGTTCGAACGCTTCGGCGACTGCACGGCGCGCGGCGCGATGTCGATTGTCGGATCAAAGCCGGCGCGCTTCAGCATGTTGGTGATGCCGGCGCAGAAATCCTCTTCGTTGATGCTCTCGTCGTTCGTGCACATGTAGGTGAATTTCAGGCCTTCCTTGCCGGCTTCCGCGAGAAGCTTCTTGGCAAGCGCCGGATCGGCTGGGCTGTACGTATCGAGCGACTTGGCGTAGCCGGCGATTTCGGGAGCGATCAAAGAGCCCGAAGGGCGCGCCAGCCCTCGCATCACCTTCTTGTTGATCAGGTCGCGGTCGATGGCTGCTTCAAAAGCCTGTCGCACGCGCAGATCGTTGAAGGGGTTCTCGCGACCGTCTTCCAGCTTTTCCTTGCGGTTGAAGCCGATGAAGACGGTGCGCAATTCGGTGCGTTTGTTCACGGTGATGCCGGGCGAGGATTCGAGGCGAGGCAGATCCTGGATCGGCGCGGAGTCGACCAGATCGACCTCGCCGGAGAGCAGGGCGGCTACGCGCGTGGCCGGCGAAGCGATCGGCAGGAACTCGATGCGGTCGATGTTGTGCTTCTTCTGATCCCACCACTTGTCGTTGACCACGAGGATGGTCTTGCTGTCCGGCGTGCGGCTCTCCAGCTTGAACGGGCCGGTGCCGTTGGTGTTGTGGGTAGCATAACCCTCGCTCTTGGTCGCGACGTCGGTCGGCTTTTCGGTATTGTTGTCCTTCAGCCATTTCGCGCTGAACATGAAGATGTTGGTCATGTCGTTGAGGAACAGCGATGTCGGCGCCGAAACCTCGACATCGACGGTGTAGTCGTCAACCTTGGTGCTGTTCACATAGAGCGGGATGTTGCCGCGCAGGGGAGATGTCGGGTCGCTGACGCGCTTGAGCGAAGCGATGACATCGTCGGCAGTGAAGTCGGTGCCGTCGTGGAACTTCACGCCCTTGCGCAGGGTGAAGCGCCACGTCTTGTTGTCGATCAGCTTCCATTCCGTAGCGAGCGCCGGCTCGATCTTGAAGTTGGTGTCGTAGCGGACCAGCCCTTCGTAGATGTGGTTGAGGAAGGCCAGATTGGCGGTCGAGGGCACCGAGTCCGGATCCAGCGAATAGATGTCGGCGCGGCTGCCCCAGCGCAGCGTTTCCGCATTGGCTGATGCCGTCAGGGCCACCACGGCCACTGCGCCGACCAACAAGCTTTTCAAGCAGGACATGTTCACCTCCCAGGTTCCTCACTCGGTTTTCACAATCATCATGATCAACAAAATTGTCAACAATATTGTTGACGTAAATTGCATGAATGGGTAGCAAAATACCTAAGGTCGGGAGCGCCTTGGAGGAGAAAACGTGAACGGACTGCTGTTGCTTCACGGAACCATTGTCACCGTCGATGCCGACCGGCGTGTGATCGAAAATGGTGCCGTTGCTATCCTGGGCGACAGGATTGTCGACATCGGGACCGCGGAGGATCTCGAACCTCGGCATCTGGACAAGAAGATCGTCGATTGCCGCGGCAAGCTCATCATTCCAGGCATCATTGATGCGCACGGCCATGCCGGTCATGCGTTGATCCGTTCGATAGCCGCCGACACCTATTCGCTGTGGATGCGGATCGTCACGCCGACCTACTACCATCATGCAACCCGCGACTATTGGTACGCGGACGGGCTGGTGGGCGGACTGGAGCGCTTGCGGGCCGGCGTTACCACCGGGGTCAGCATCATTTCGTCGATGCCGCGCAGTGACGATCCGGTCTTCGCCACCAACCACGCCAGGGCCTATTCAGAGATCGGCTTGCGGGAGGTGGTCTGCGTCGGCCCGGCAGGGCTGCCCTGGCCGCACGCGGTCACTCGGTGGGAGAGCGGCGCGCCTCAGGGGCGGCAGGTTTCCTTCGAGGAGATGATCGAGGGAACCGAAGCGACAATCGAGGCGCTCAACGGCAGTGCCGACGGGCGCATCGATGTGTTTGTGACGCCGTTCACGATCGTCCCGTCTCTCGACCCATCGAATCCGACGACGCCGGATCTTGCGGTCAGGCTGACGGAAGATGATCGCATGCAGGCGCGAAGGGTGCGTGAAACCGCACGCAAATGGGGCGTTCGCATTCATTCCGACGCCTTTGCCGGTCAGATCCGCATGGCCTTCCAGGACAAGGAAAACGCGCTGCTCGGTCCGGATGTGCACCTTCAGCACTGCTGGGGCATTTCGCACGAAGAGGTTGATATCCTGGCTGCAACCGGAACACATGTGACGCATGCGCCGCCCGGCCGCGCCGTGCCGCTGCTGGACATGATGTCGAAAGGCGTGCCGGTGGCGATCACTTCGGATGGCGTTTCGCCCAGCCGACATTTCGACATGTTCCAGATCGCGCGTCTCGCGCAATTCACGCAGCATCTGCTCAACAACAACGACCGCTACCTGCTGCCACCGGGCAAGGTGCTCGAAATGATCACGATCGACGCCGCCAGGGCACTCGGCAAGGCGCACGAGATCGGTTCGCTGGAAGTCGGCAAGAAGGCGGACGTCGCCATCATCAACATGCGCCAGCCGCATCTCGCGCCGAACTGGATGGTGGTGCACCGGCTCATTCATCAGGTTGTCGGCAGCGATGTCGATACGGTGATCGTCGATGGCAAGGTCCTGATGAGGGAGGGACGTGTGTTGACAGTGGATGTCGATCAAGCCCTCGATTTCGGCGAACGCGAAGCGCAGGCGATGGTGGATCGCGCCGGCCTCAAGGCGCATATGCATGATCCGGGCTGGGGGCAGATCAGCCGGACGTTCCGCGAACCGATCGTGCTGCCCGATCCTGGCGCCTGACGGCGCCATTCGCTTTTGCCGGACACGCGCTCATTCATCGATGGAGGCCGCCAGCTGGCCTCCCGATCAATCCGGAAACTTCAGAGGCTGAATCGTGAAGGCGCCATAACGCTTTGTGTTTGCATGATTTCAGCTGGTAGGTGCCTTAGACGCTTGCCCTTATCGGCGCGTTTTCCATGCGTTCCGCGAATTGCCCTTTTGGACGCGGGTAGTTGTAGGTGCTGACCTTGGAGGTCGCATAACCCGCGCCGACGAGGGCTTCGGCGATCTTCAACGCGGCAGTAACGCCGTCGATCACCGGCACGCCGGTTGCGGCCGACAGCCGGTCGCACAGGCTCGACATGCCTGCGCAGCCCAGGATGATCGCCTCCGCGCGATCCTCTATCTTGGCCCGCTCAATCGTCTCCAGCAGCAGCCGTTCAGCGGTTTCGGGATCTTCCTCCAGTCCCAGCACGGGCAGGTCGATGGAATGCACTGCGCGGCAATGATGACCGGCGCCATAAGCCTGCACGATGTCCTCGATGATCGGGACCGAGCGGGGCAGGGTAGTGACGACGGAAAAGCGCCGGCTGATCGTCATGGCCACCTGCACGGCCGCCTGGCAGATGCCGATCACCGGTCCCCTCGCGATTTCACGGGCAGCGTGCAGACCAGGGTCGTCGAAGCAGGCAATCACATAGGCGTCGACGCCTTGTGTCTCGCCCTTGCGGATTTCCTGCAGCATGGCCGGCACGGACAGGGCTTCGTCGGCGGAGCCTTCGATGCTCACCGGTGTTCCGACCGGGTTGACTGCGGTCACGCGCGTGCCCGCGCTAGCGACTTTCAGCGCGCTGTCCAGTGCTTGCGCGGTCATGGAAGCCGTCGAATTGGGATTGATCAGGTGAATATGCACTTTACTGGCCCACGCGTTTGGCTGTGTTGAGGACTTCAGAGATCGGAGGCGCCTTGAGCACGAACTGGCGGTCGGAAGTGATGTAGTTGTCGGCGTGCAACCGGGCTATCGGCTGATAGGTCTCGGGATTCACGTAGCGGCCGGCTTCGTCGAGGCAATCGCGCTGTACATGCATGTGCACGACCTGCCCCAGAACCAGCACACGGCGTGGATATTCGATCAGCCGTTCCACCCGGCATTCGAAGGCACAGGGCGAACTGGCGGCGAAGTCGACATCAATCTGCCGGCAAGGGGCCGTGGGAAGTCCGGATATCTCCAGTTCATCGACATCTGTCTCGAATGCCAGTCCGCACACGAGCATCTGTTGCGACAACGCCATATCGACCATGTTGATCGCAAACTCGCCGGTGCGACGGATATTGGCGACAGTGTCCTTGTCTTCGCCGGACAGACGCGGCTGTATGCCCAGCACGACAATGGGTGGCTCGTGCGAGAAGACGTTGAAGAAACTCATCGGCGCGGCATTGCTGCGCCCGGTTGCAGAGCGCGTGGTCACCAGCGCGATCGGGCGCGGGCCGACAAAATTGGTCAGCAGGCGATAACGCCCCTCCGCCTCCATCTCTGTGAAGTTGAATTCCATTCGAGTCTCCCGTCCATGCAGAATATTGTAGACAATTTTTGAATGTATTATCTACAAAAAAAGCTCATGGACCAATGCAAATATTGACTTTTTGTCAGCCTTGGCGGATGTCGGTTAGACAGCGGGAAAGAGAGTCATGACCGAGCAGGCAGGCATTTCGATACAGCAGATCGTCGAAAAGGTGTGGCTCTCGATCGCTGAGCGCCGGTTGCGCCCAGGCGTGCAGCTCAAGGAAGGCCAGATGGCCGCGATCTTCGATGTCAGCCGCGCGCGTATCCGCCAGGCGCTGGCCGCGCTTGAGCGCGAGGGCCTTGTGACCATCATCCCCAATCGCGGTGCTTTCGTGTGCCAGCCGACGGTGGACGAGGCGAGAGACGTCTTCACCATTCGCCGCTCCGTGGAAAGTCGCGTCGTTGCCCGCATCGGCGCCTCTGTGACGAAGGCCGATCTGGCGCGGCTGCGCGCCCATGTCACCCAGGAGCGGACCGCCAACGCCAACGACGCGACCACCGATATCATCAAGCTGTCCGGCGGTTTCCATCTTCTGCTTGCCGAGATCTCCGGCTCCGACTTCCTCTTCGGCATGATGCGCGACCTGATCTCGCGCACCTCGCTGATCACGGCCGTGTATCGGAACACAGCCCGCTTCAACTGCGGGCCGGACGAGCACGCCGAGATCGTCGATGCGATCGCCGCGGGCGACCTCAAGAAGGCTTCTGGGCTGATGGAACATCATCTGGAGCATGTGGAGTCCGAATTGGACCTGAGGGAAGTGCGCGACATGTCTCATGATCTGCGTGCCGCGCTGGCCTAAACCCGCAACTCTACGCATCCTCCGCAAGATGGCAGGCTACCCGCGTGCCGTTTGAGAACGTACGCACCTCAGGCAATTCCAACGAGCAATGCGCCGTCGCGATCGGACATCTTGGATGGAAGGGGCAGCCTGACGGCGGCTTGAGCGGGCTTGGAACCTCGCCTCCGGCGACGACACGGTCCCGATGCGGCTTTTCGATGTTCGGGATCGTCTGCAGCAGCAATTGCGTGTAGGGGTGTCGTGGCCTGGCGAACAGCGCTTCCGTCTCGCCTTCTTCGACGATGCGGCCGAGATACATCACCGCGATGCGGTCCGACATGTGCCGTACAACACTCATGTCATGGCTGATGAACAGATAGGTCAGGCCGAACTGATCCTGCAGGCGCCGCATCAGGTTGAGCACCTGCGCCTGAACGGAAACGTCGAGCGCCGAGGTCGGCTCGTCGCAGACGCGAATTCGGGCTCGCTGGCGAGTGCCCGCGCGATCGAGATGCGTTGGCGCTGGCCCCCCGAGAACTCGTGTGGGAACTTGTCGCCATCGGAAGCTGAAAGGCCGACCGTCTTCAGCAGTTCAACCACGCGGTCGTCGATTTCGGCTTTGGTCTCGCGCAGTTTCAGTTCGCGGATAGGCTCGGCGATGATGTTCCTCACGCGCCAGCGCGGGTTCAGCGAGGCATAGGGATCCTGGAAGATCATCTGAGCAGACAGCGGCTTGCCGTCCTGGCCCGGTGCGAAACGCATTTCGCCACCGTTCGGCTTGTATAGACCCGTCACCAGCCGCGCGACGGTGGACTTGCCGCAACCGCTTTCGCCGACAAGGCTCAGGCATCCCCCAAGGGGAACGTCGAAGCTGATGTCGCTGACGGCCTGCAGGAACTGCTGCGGCTTGCGTTCGACGACACGGTTGAGCCAGGGCGCGGAGACATCGAATGTCTTGACCAGCCGGCTGACGCAGAGGGCCGTCTTCTGAGTCATCGCGGTCATGCGGTTCCTCCCGCGTTCAGCCAGCATGCGCTGGAGCCGGCACCAGCTGGCGCCAGACCTGGCCGCTCCCGCGTGCAGCGCGGGCCAGCCTCCTTGCAGCGCGGGTTGAAAGCACAACCCGGCGGGATGGCGTCGAGGCGTGGCATCGAGCCGTCGATCTGGTTGAGCCGTTCGACGCGGGCACCGAGCGCAGGGATCGAGGCCATCAGTCCGCGCGTGTAGGGGTGTTTTGGAGCGCGCAGCACCTGCTCGACCGGGCCGACCTCGATGAGGCGGCCGGCATAGAGGACAGCGACGCGGTCCGCGGTTTCGGCAATGACCCCCATGTCGTGGGTCACCAGCATCACCGCCGTGCCTTTCTCCTTGCAGAGCTTGCGCAGGAGCGAAGTGATCTGTGCCTGGATCGACACATCGAGCGCCGTGGTTGGCTCATCGGCGATGATCAGCTTCGGCGAAGCAGCAAGCGCCAGCGCAATCACGACGCGCTGGCGCATGCCACCGGAGAACTGATGCGGGTATTGGTTGACGCGTTCTTCGGGTGAGGGGATGCCGACATCTTTCAGCAGCGAAATCGCTCGCGCCTTGGCCTCGGCCTTGCCCATGCCGAGATGCTGCCGGATCGTTTCGGTCAATTGTGCGCCGACCGTGAACAGCGGGTTGAGCGAGGTCAGCGGGTCCTGGAAGATGGCGCCGATCTCGCGGCCACGGATCTTCTCCATCTCGCGATCGCCGAGATTGTCGATGCGTCGATCTTTCAGCCAGATTTCGCCTTCGGCGATGTGTCCCGGACGTTCGAGCAGCCCCTGGATGGCAAGACCGGTCATCGACTTGCCGGCACCGGATTCTCCGACCACGCCGAGGATCTCGCCGGGGCGGATTGAAAGGCTCACATCCGAGAGAGCCGTGGCGATGCCGCGGCGGCCGGGGAATTCAACCTTGAGGCCACGAACCTCGAGCACGGCTTGCTGGGTTTCAGCCATTGGCGTCTACCTCGATGGGATAGCTTGGCGGGAAGATATCCGAAACCGGCGGGTGGCCCCAGCTGCGGTCCGGATATTTGGCGATCAGGCCGTCATATTGCTGCTGAGCACGCTCGCGCGCCGCCTTCATGTCAATGCCGGCCACCTCACCGAAACGCATGGACAGCCGCCCGTCGACGAACACGGCCTGCGTGACCTTGCCCGAACCGCCTGTGACCAGCGTGGTGATCGGGTCCACGGACGGCGCCATGACAGCATCGTCGAGGCCGAAAACGGCGATGTCGGCGCGCGCGCCGGCCATCAGCCGGCCGAGATCGTCGCGGCCGAGCGCCTTCGCGCCTCCCAGCGTCGCCGCATCGAACAGGTCGGCGGAGCGCACGCGGTCCGAAGCCTTGTCGGCGATGCGGCAAGTGATCAGGCTGATCAGCAGGTTCATCAGCATGTCGGCCGGGGTAGTGTCGGTTCCCATCGCAATGTTGATGCTGCGCTCACGGCATTTGGAGAACGAGTTCAGGATGCTGCCGCTGCGCGCCGACACCAGCGAGCAATGCACGATCGAGACGCCATGGTCGGCGTAGAGGTCGAGATCCTCGTCGGTGGCGTTGGTGGCATGCGGTGCGATCAGCCGGTCGTTGAGCAGCCCGGCGCGCGCCAGCCAGACAGGAGCGGTCGTGCCATGCAATTTGCGAACGGTATCGACCTCCATCGAGCCCTGCGCCATGTGCAGGCGGATCTTGCAGCCGAGCTCGGCTGCCGCCGCCTGGGTCTGGCGCAGCAGCTCCTCGGTGCAGGTTTCGACGCGGTCAGGCGCCAGCAGGCCGCGCACAAGGTCGCCGTGGCGGCCGTTCTGCCTGCCGATATAATCGACCGCATCGCGCAGCCCGGCCAGGCCGCATTGTTCGTCGAACACCGGCACCATCTTGCCGGGGCCTTCCAGCACCATGCCGCCGGCGCGGTAGGCGGGGCTGAGATAGACCCTGAGGCCAAGGTCTCCGGCGGCATCGGCAGCCGCATCAAACTCGGCGACTGTTTCGCCCCATTCACGGTAAAACAGCGAGGCGATGGGCGCTGCCGTCGTGATGCCGTTGAGCAGCAATTGCCCGAAGGCAAAGCGCTTCTGAAACGCCAGTTCCTCCTGGCTGTACATCTCATAAGGGCCTGCCTCGACGTAAGAGCGCGGCCACACACGGCCCTTGGCCCAGCCCGGCTGGTTGTCGATGCCGAGGATTGTGGTGTCGAGATCGGAGAGCGCATCAAGGTCGACGAAACCCGGGCTGACCAGCGCATTGCCGAAATCGATGCGTCTTGCGGCCTCACCCGGGAAGGTCGTACCGACGAAAACGACTTCTCCGCCGTCGATGACGACTTCGCCATTCGGGATCAGCCGGTGTCCGCCGTCGCGATTGCCAAGCACCCAGGCCGCGGTGATCAGCGTGCGACCCTCGGGGCGCTTGCCGAGTTCGAGTGAACCCAGGATCTGTCGTGTCATGGCATGTCCACCGTCGGCTGGCCGTTGCGCGCGGTGACGCGTCCGCCCTTGACGACAAGGGGGCGTGGCGCGACGTCGACCACCGCATGAGCGAGCGTCTCGCCGGTCAGGAGCGTCAGGTCTGCATTGCAGCCCTCTGCCAGGCCGTAGCCTTCGATGCGCATGACGTCAGCTCCGCCTTGTGAGACGATGTGCAGGACGTGTGCCAGGTCGTTGTCGGAGCGCAGGCCGTTCTTCATGCCGACCACCTTGGCGCGATCGAGCATGTCGGGCTGGCCCCAGGGGCCCCAAGTGTCGCGGATGCCGTCACAGCCGGCGCCGACCCGGATACCGGCTTCCTTCAGCCGCATGATCGACGGCACCGTAGCCGAGGGTGCGCCGGTGGTCAGGATGGCGACGTCGAGTTCGGCGATCTGTTCGATGAGCTGGCCGACGCGCAGATAGTCGTTCATGCCCAGCGCGAAGGCGTGGCTGATCGCCACCTTGCCCTGCATGCCATTGACGCGGATGCGCTCGAACATCAGCTCCATGGTGAAGGCGCCGAGATCACCCGTCTCATGCAAATGGATGTCGATCGGTTTCTGGTGCTTCACCGCAAGCGCGAAGATCGCATCGAGCTGGCCCTTGGGATCGCGGTCGATGCCGCATGGGTCGATGCCGCCAAGAACTTCGCAGCCTTGCGCCAGTGCTTCGTCGAGCAGTTCCACAGTGCCGGGCATCACCATGACGCCCGATTGCGGGAAAGCGACGATTTCGATGTCGATGATGTCTTTCAGCTTCTCGCGGGTTTCCATGATGCCGTCGACGATCGAAAGCCTGTGCGTCGGATCGATGTCGACATGGCTGCGGATATGGGTCGCGCCATGCGCGGCGAGGCCAATGGCATGACGCATCGACTGGCGGTGCGGGTCGATGCCGATGGCGAGGCGGTTTTCGCGTTCGAAGTCGATGCGCTCGCGCAGCACCGCGCGCCGGTTGTTTTCGTGCCAGGGCATGCCCCAGGTGGTCTTGTCGAGGTGGGTGTGCGCGTCGATCAAGCCCGAAATGGCGATGGCGCCACCGCCGTCCTCGACAGGCATGCCGGCTTCCGGCTCGAAATGACCGATCCCGGCAATGCGCCCGTCGCGGATCAGCAGATCGCTGACGGCGCCTCCATAAGGCCGGACGTTGCGGAGCAGCAGATTGGTCATGCACTTACCTCAGTTTCGGATTGAGCACGTCGCGCAGCCAGTCTCCCAGCACATTGACGACGACGACGAGCAGGCAGAGCTGGATCACCGGAAACAGGACGATCCACCACGAGCCGGAGAACAGGAACTGGTTGCCGATGCGGATCAGCGTGCCGAGCGACGGCTGGCCGGGCGGCATGCCGATGCCGAGGAAGGAGAGTGTCGCTTCCGTCAGGATCGCCATGCCGAAATTCAGCGTGGCGGCGACCAGCACCGGGGTCAGCGTGTTGGGCAGGATGTGGTGCGCCAGGATCCGGCGGGCCGGCACTTTCAGCAGCCGGGCCGCCTGCACATATTCCTTGCTGCGTTCGACGATGGTCTGCGCACGCACCGTGCGTGCATATTGCACCCAGGAGGAAAGTGCGATCGCCAGTACCAGCACTGCGGATGCTCCGATCTCACGCAGATCCGAGGGCAGCAGCTGGCGCACCACAGTCGAGACGAGGATGGCAATCAGGATCGTCGGGATCGACAGGGTGATGTCGCCGATGCGCATCAGAATGTTCTCGATGAAGCCGCCGAAGAAACCGGCAACCAAGCCGGCGGTCATGCCGATCAGCAACGACAGCGCGACGGAAGCAAGGCCGATGACCATCGAGATGCGCGTGCCGTAGAGGATGGCCGACAGCATGTCGCGACCCTGCGTGTCAGTGCCCAGTAGGTAAGGCCATTCGCCGCCTTCCTGCCATACCGGGGGCAGCTCGGCCTTCCACATGTCGAGCTGTGCGGCGTCGTAAGGGTTCTGCGGCGCGAACAAGGGCGCGAACACCGCCGTCGCGATCAGGATGGCGAAGATCGCAGCAGCCAGCATGGCGGCTTTCGAATGCGTGAACGACCACCAGATATCGCTGTCGCGCCAGCGCTGCAGCGCGGATTGAGGTTTTGCCGGAGCTGCCTTCGAAGTGTCGAGCGTCATCGAACGGCCTCCTTAGTGCGAGGCGCGCAGGCGCGGATCGATCACGGCATAGGTGATGTCGACCAGCGTGTTCAGCGCGACGAAAATGAAGGAGATGATGCACAGATACGCTGCCATCACCGGGATATCGAGGAAGGTGACTGCCTGGATGAACAGCATGCCCATACCTGGCCACTGGAAGACGGTTTCGGTGATCAGCGCGAAGGCGATCAGCGAGCCGACATTCATGGCGGTCATCGTCACCACGGGCATCAGGCAGTTGCGCAGGGCATGTCGGAAGTAGATGCGCCAGCGCGGAATGCCGCGGGCCCGGGCGAATTTCACATAGTCGGAGCGCAGCACTTCCAGCATTTCGGCGCGTACCAGTCGCATGATCAAAGTGATCTGGTAGAGCGACAGCGCAATGGCTGGCAGGATGAGCGCCGCGCGTCCGGACGGCGTCAGCAGGCCGGTCGACCACCAGCCGATCTGCACGACCTCGCCGCGTCCGAAAGACGGCGACCAGCCAAGAATGACCGAAAAGACGCAGGATGAGCAGGATGCCGACCACGAAGCTCGGCAGCGAAACGCCGATGATCGACAGGAATTGCAGGGATTCCGTATACCATCGCCCTCGCTTGATGGCGGTGAGAACGCCGAGGGGCAGCCCGACGATCAGTGAAATCAGCGTCGCCACCAGCACGAGTTCGAGCGTTGCCGGGAAACGCTCGCCGATCAGCGTCAGCACATCCTGGCCGTTGCGGTAGGAAACGCCGAAGTCGCCGCGCGCGGCATTGGCGACGAAGCGCACGAATTGCGTCAAGGTGCCGTCGTTCAGGCCGAGCCGTTCGCGCAGCGCATCGCGATCTTCCTGGGTCATCTGCTCGCCGGCCATCATCTCGACCGGATCGCCGGCGAGGCGGAAGATCAGGAAAGCGAGCATGGCGACGGCCAGCATGACCATGATGGCGTTGGCGAGACGGCTTATGGTGAAGACCAGCATGGGGAACCTCGTCGGGCCGACCTTTGCGGGAAATACGGAATGCGCTTCAGAGGCTCAGCAGCCTCCGGCGTCGACGTTCAACGATTGTTGCCCGATTGTCCGGCGCGTGCTGGTCGATCATGAAACATCCTCCCGATGTCACAGCGACGATCTTTGATGCCGTCGTTCGCAATATGGCATCGGATATTCAGCATGCTGGCATTATTGTCAACTATTTTGTCGACAATTTTGATGTCATTGGGCGACAGTGCACGGAGATGCCTGGTTGTGCCGGCCTCCAGGGATGCCAAGCGGTACGTTATCGTTCGGTGAGAAACCGCATTGGTTGGGGCATCACACGCCATCCAGATGCCCTGTATCGGCGATATCCGGCTCCAGCCGAAGGTGGTCGCGGCGGCTCAACCCGCTTCGCGAAATGCTCCAGGCGATACGCCGCGCATGGATTTGAACTGCCGGGTGAGGTGGCTCTGGTCTGCAAAGCCGGTGTCGAAGGCGATTTCAGCCAGGGGTTTGCTGGTTCGCATCAGTGCAGAAGCGGCGCGAATGCGGCAGTCGCGCAGATATTGGCCGGGCGTCATGCCGGCAACGCGTTTGAAGTCACGGATCACCTGGAAGCGGGTTACGCCCGCCACCTCGGCGAGGTCGCCCAGCTCGAAGGCGCCGGTGAGATCAGCTTCGACGAGATCACGGTAGCGCCGAAATCGCCTTGCTGCCGCGCTGTCGTTGGCTGGAAGGTCGCGGCCGCCACGGTCCGCGAAGCACCTGGTCAGTTCGCGCAATGCCGTCAGCATCGCTGTTTCCGCTTCCATAGATTTGCCGGCGACGGCAAGGCGGTGGGCCTGCACAAAATCGCCGGCGAGGTCCGGGGCCTCGAGAATACCCTGGCTGAACATCGGCAAATGGCCAAGCTCGAGATCTTCCGCGACCTCGCGCATCAGCTCGGCACGCGGGTAGCAGGTGCGATAGGCCCAGCCGGCCTCGCAGCCCTTCTCGCCATCATGCGGGTCCTCGGGATTGACGACGATGATCGAGCCGGCAGGAGCCAGATAGGCCTGGCGGTTGATGCGCAGCTTTTCGGCGCCGGCAACCACGACGCCGAATACGTAGCTGTCATGCGTGTGCAGCGCATAGGCGTGGTTGCGGTAACGGGCGGTCAGCAATTCGAGATCGCCAAGCCCCGCATGCCGCGTCAACCGCGCTTCCTCGCATTCATTGGCATCGTTCATCAGTGGCAGCCTTCCGGAAACCGGCCCGGCGGTCAATCCCGTTCAAGACGGAGCCGCTGCCCGCATTTAGGGTCACCGACATCACGAGAAAAGCGAGCTGCGAGACAATCCATGCCCACCAACGACAGAGTTGCCGAAATCGCGCCAGAGGTCATCGCCTGGCGCAAGCACATCCATGCCAATCCCGAGCTCGGCTTTGCCGAGCATGAAACCGCCGCTTTCATCGCCGCAAAACTCGCGGCATTCGGCCTTGCCGTGCATACCGACGTCAGCCAGACCGCCGTCGTTGCAACCTTGACCAAGGGAAGCGGCAAACGGGCGATTGCGCTGCGCGCCGAGCTCGATGCGCTGCCGATCGAAGAGATGGCAGATGTCGACTATGTGTCGAAGAACAAAGGCGTCATGCATGCCTGCGGCCATGACGGCCACGCCGCAATCCTTCTGGGTGCCGCCAAACTGCTCTCCGAGACCGGAGGTTTCGACGGCACGGTCGTCTTCATCTTCCAGCCGGCTGAAGAGGTAGTCGGCGGCGGCAAGAAGATGATCGAGGATGGGTTGCTGAAGCGCTTCCCGGTCGAGAAAGTGTTTGCCATTCACAACTGGCCGGGTTTCCCGAAGGGGCAGATCGGTGTTTTGAGCGGCCCGCAGATGGCTGCTGTCGACGATTTCGAGATCCGCTTCCACGGCAGCGGCTGTCATGCGGCGATGCCGCATCTCGGTGACGATCCGGTGTTGGCTGCGGCCAGCTTTGTCACCGCGGTGCAGCGCGTGGTCAGCCGCAGCATTGATCCGCTTGTCGCAGCCGTACTCTCGGTCACGCAGATCCATGGTGGACGGTTCAACAATTTCGTGCCGACGGAAGCCAGGGTCGAGGGTACCTGTCGGTTTTATGATCCGGCCCTGTCGGACCATTGCGCTCAAGAGATCGAGCGGGTCGCGCAAGCGGTCGCGGCCATGCATGGTGTGACGGCCGAACTCGACTACAAGCGCGGCTATCCGCCGGTGGTCAATCCCACAGCCGGCGCCGCGCTAGCGGCTCTTGCCGGGCAGGATACGGTTGGCGCCGAGCACGTCAGCACCGATTTCCAGCCGAGCATGGGCTGCGAGGACTTTGCTTTCCTGCTGCGCGACGTTGGCGACGGTGCCTATGCCTGGATCGGCGCAGGCGATGTCGGCCCCGGCGAGGGGCTGCACGGGGATCGTTTCGTCTTCGATGACGATGTCGTGCCGATCGCCATGCGCTACTTCCTGAATATCGTCCACCGCGCCTTGCCGCACGCTGGCTGAAGTTTCCTGGGCCGTTTGGTTGTGGCTTGCGAGTTCGGACTGGAGGTCACCGAGAAGCTTTTCGTATCTCTTGATCAAAAGATCTAATGATGTAATCTATCCATCGTAGTGCCAAGCGATCGTCAACAAATCGATCCGACATAGGCCAGCCTGGGAGAGCTGTTCCTGTCCAGAGATCGAGGTGATTTGCCGGGGCATCCATGGGGAGGGAATATCGTGATCAAGAAACTGCTTCTGGCGGGGACGACTGTCGTCATGCTTGCCGCACCTGCGCTTGCCGAGACGACGCTACGGTTTGTCCAGACCAATACGAGCGATGAGTCTCTGGCCGTCCTCAACGGGGTGATCAAGACGTTCGAAGCGGAAAACCCCGGCGTGAAGGTCGAGCTCATCTCGATCCCGTGGGACAATTCCTTCGAGAAATTCGCCACGATGATTGCCGCGGGCGACATTCCAGACGTGGCGGAAATGCCCGACAACTGGGTAGCTCTCTATGCCAATTCCGGGCATCTTGAGAGCCTCGAACCTTATCTCGAGACATGGGAGCACAAGGCCGACCTGAATCCGCGTGCGCTGGAACTCGCACGCAAGGTCAAGGACACGGCCTATGTGCTTCCTTACGGTCTTTTCGTGAAGTCGCTCTACTACAACAAGAAGCTGTTTGCTGAGGCTGGCGTTGCCGGGCCGCCGAAGACCATCGACGAGTTCATGGATGCCGCCAAGAAGGTATCCGCGCTTCCCGGCAAGTATGGCTACTGCCTTCGCGGCGGCTCAGGCACCTTCAATGCCCGGGCCATGATGGGTGCAGCCACCAATGGCGATAACGCGTTCTTCGACAAGGACGGCAAGTCGACGCTCGATCAACCCGGCTGGGTCGCCGGCTTCCAGAACCAGATCGACATCTACAAGAATGGCTGGGCGCCGAAGGACAGCGTCAATTGGGGTTACAAGGAGACCGTCGCCGGCTTCTACACCGGAACCTGCGCCATGCTCGACCAGGATGCCGACGTGCTGGCGCCGACGTCAGAGCACATGGCGCAGGACGATTTCGGTGTCGTGCCGATGCCGAAGGGCAAGGGCGGCAAGGCATTCCCGGTGCTGAGCTACGGTTCCTGGGGGATCATGTCGGCGAGCCAGCACAAGGATCTGGCCTGGAAGTTCCTGACCATGCTCGATGGTCCGAAATCCGATCCGCAGTGGACGAAAGCGGTGGGCGCACTGCCCATCTTCAAGAGCGCGGAGAAAGATCCGACCTATGCGGATCCAAAGTACCGGGCCTGGTTCGACTCCCTTGATGACAAGGATATCGTCCCCACCGTCACTCCCGGCTATTTGCCGGAATACAGCCTTTTCGCGGGCTCGACGGCGGTGAAGCTCGCTCAGCAGGCGCTGCTTGGCCAGATCTCGGCCGAGGACCTCGGCAAGCAATTTGCAGGCATCCTCACCAAAGCCCAGCAGAAATTCCTGGCGAAGTAATTGGCTTTACCTCGACGGCAACGAAGCCGGACGCATCGTTGCCGTCATGACAATCCGGGCCGAGCATGACCGTACCCTATCTCTCCACGACCGGACGGCGGCGTCTGGCTGCGCTTGAGCCTTATCTCTACAGCGCTCCAGCGCTGTTGCTGATTACAGTGACGACGCTGGTTCCGATCGTCATCGGAATCTCCTACGCCTTCCGCAATGTCATGTTGCTCGACCCGACATCGGGCGGATTTGTCGGCCTCGACAACTTCCGTGACCTGATGCGTGACAGCAGTTTCTGGGGCGCGCTGAAAAACACGGTCACCTGGACGGTGAGCTGCGTTGCATTCCAGTTTGTCTTCGGCCTGATCCTGGCGCTGCTGCTCAACCGGCCTTTCCCAGGCCGGTCGATCATCCAGCCCATCGTGTTCCTGCCCTGGGCTATTCCCACGTTCCTCATCGGCATGAACTGGTCCTGGCTTTTCAATCCGGCGATCGGACCGCTGCCGCACTGGGCTTATGCGCTTGGCCTGATGAGCGCGCCAGACAACATTCTCTCCGATCCGCAGCATGCGCTGCTTGGGCCTATCATCGCCAGCATCTGGTGGGGCACGCCGTTCTTCGCGATCACGCTGCTCGCCGCGCTGCAAGCGATCCCCAGCGAGATCTATGAAGCCGCGGAGATCGATGGCGCCGGCAGTTTCGAACGCTTCCGCTCGATCACGTTGCCGTTCCTGGCGCCGACCATCGTCGTCACGGTGATGCTGCGCACGATCTGGATTGCCAACTCGTCCGAGCTCATCGTGGTGATGACAAAGGGCGGCCCGGCCGATTCCTCGCAGATCGTCGCCAGCTATGTCTTCACCCAGGCCTATCAGGGGCTGAATTTCGGCTATGCCTCGGCGGTCGCGACGGCACTTGTGGTCCTGCTCCTCATCTATGCGCTTCTGCTGATATCGATCCGGCAGATGATGCTGGGCTCAAGGTGACAGCATGCGCGGCTCTTTTCAAATCCGGACGACGAAATGGGCGCTACACTACGGCGTGCTGCTCATCTATGTCCTCGCGGCGCTGTTTCCCCTGTACTGGCTCGTCAAGGTTTCGATCACGCCCAACGATATCCTTTACAAGCAAGGCACCGATCTGCTGCCTTCCAAGGTAAGCTTCGAACACTACGCGACGGTGATCGGCAAAAGCGACTTCCTGCTGTTCTTCCGCAATTCCATCATTGTTTCAGGCGTCACCGCGATCGTGTCGACCTTGCTTGCCACGGCGTCGGGCTACGCGTTTTCGCGCTTTGCCTTCAAAGGCAAGTTCTGGATCGTCGGCCTGATGCTGGTGACCCAGATGTTCCCGCTCGTCATCGTGATCACGCCGATCTTCAGCATTTTCGGCACGCTGGGGCTGACCAACAGCCTGACCGGCCTGATCATCATCTACACCGCGTTCAACATCCCTTTCGCCACCTTCCTGATGCAGTCGTTCTTCGACGGCATCCCGAAGGATCTCGAGGAGGCGGCGATGATTGACGGCGCTACGCGCTTCAAGGCGTTCGTGCAGATCATCGCGCCGCTGACGCTGCCCGGTATCGTGGCCACAGCGGGCTTCTGCTTCACGGGTGCATGGGGTGAGATCCTGTTCGCATTGCTGCTCAATTCATCGGCTTCGGCCAGCACGTTCCCGGTGGGGCTGCTTCTTTATTCGACCCGCGCGACGATCGAGTACGGGCCGATGATGGCGGCAGGCGTGTTGGCCCTTGTCCCGGTTTGCATCTTCTTCTTCCTGATCCAGCGTTATCTCGTCCAGGGCCTGACGGCCGGCGCGGTGAAGGGCTGAAACGAAAGGGTGTTCGGCAAATGGCTTCGATCGCTATCGATGGCGTGCGCAAGGACTATGGCGCGATCCCGGTCCTGAGGGGGGTGGATCTGACGATCTCTTCGGGCGAATTCGTCGTCCTCGTCGGGCCGTCCGGTTGCGGCAAGTCGACCTTGCTGCGCATCATCGCCGGACTGGAAGATCTCAGCGCCGGTGAAATCCGTATCGGCGACATACGGGTGAACGACCTGGCACCACGCGACCGCGATATTGCAATGGTGTTCCAATCCTACGCGCTCTATCCGCATATGAGTGTGCGCGACAACATGAGCTACAGCCTGAAGCTGAAGCGCACGCCGACTGAACGTATCGCCGAGGCAGTCAAGCGAGCGGGCGACAAGCTGGGGCTCGAGGCGCTGCAGGACCGCAGGCCGCGCGCACTGTCAGGTGGGCAGCGCCAGCGCGTCGCCATGGGACGGGCGATCGTGCGCAATCCGAAGGCATTCCTGTTCGATGAGCCGCTGTCCAACCTCGACGCGCGGTTGCGCGAACAGATGCGTTTCGAGATCCGCAAACTGCATCGCGATATCGGGGCGACATCGGTCTATGTCACGCATGACCAGATCGAGGCCATGACCATGAGCGATCGTATCGTCGCCATGAACGGCGGCGTCATCCAGCAGGTCGGCGCACCACTGGAACTCTACGACAACCCGGCGAACATTTTCGTCGCCGGTTTCATCGGTTCTCCCGCCATGAACTTCATCAAGGCGCGAGCGGTGCGCGAGGACAATGGAATCGACCTGCGGATTGGCGCTGCCAAGCTTTTGGCCATGCCGGCTCCCGATAAACTGCCCGATAATGGCGAGGTGATTGCCGGCATTCGTCCGGAGCGGATCGGGCTGATGCCGGCCAGCGAAGCCGGTGTCGCGGCGACTGTCGAACTTGTCGAGCCGACGGGTGTAGCCACGGTGGTGCATGTGAACATCGCTGGCCAGCAGCTCAAGCTTTTTTCCACGGAGCGGTTGCAGCTTGCCGGTGGGCAGCCCGTGTCGCTGGCGATCAAGCCTGCCGACGTCTGCCTGTTCGACCCGGCCGACGGAGAACGGCTGCGCTTACCGAAATGACAGCGCGCAGCCGCCAAGGATGTGAGGCAATTCCAAAAGGAAGCAGCACGTTCCCGAAATTGCCCTGGAGCGCTCAATCGCGCTTGTTGAAGCGGAAGAACTCGACGCTGTAGCCGCCGGGATCACGCATCAGGAAGGTGGAAACCATCTGCTCGGCAGCGTTGGCCGGATCGTAGTGAACGACGATCTCGGCACCGCTACCTTTCATGCGCTCGTACCAGGCTTCGAGTTCCGGCGTTTCCATGCTGACCATGACGGCTTTGGCGTCGGATGCCTTATGGTGTCCCTTCGCTTCGTCGACGAGGCCGACATAAGAATGGGCGGTGATGCGGAAGAACTTGACCCAGCCCTTGTCGAAGGTCTTCTCGAAGCCCAGCTGCCCTCCATAAAAATGCTCAGGTGCGGCGAGGTCCTTGTAGTAGAGGAAGGTGACCTGCGCGTTGACCGGCAGCGTCCCCGTCTTTGTCTGCGTGTTCATTTTCTCTCCCCTTCACAAATATGGCCCGGTGTCGAACATCTTCGGTTTGGGTCAGCGGCGCCTGAGCGCAGTCATCTCCAGCTCGACCTTGATCTCTTCGGCCGGGAAACCGCAGATGATGGTGGTATTGGTCGGGCGAGGCGCCGTGAAAGTCTCACCCAGGATCTTCGACACCGTCATCACGTCGGCGCGGTCGGCCAGATAGACGCGTACCCGCACCACGTCGGCGACACTTGCGTCGGCTTCAGCGAGCGCCGCTGAAATGACAGCCAGGGCGCGCCGTGCCTGTTGGGCGGTATCCGGCGAGAAGCTGCCATCGGCTTCCGACCCCGCCGTGGCCGAGACGAAGATCCATTCACCGTCGACAACGGCGCGGGAATAACCCGCCAGCTCCTCGAATTTCGACCCGGATGAAATCGCTTGTCTTTCAGACATGTTCGTTCTCGTTGATTAATTGATCAAATTGCATCGCGAGCATGTTCGATAGAGCATACAGTCCTTGACTTAGGATTGGTCTTCCGCGGTCAATTCACGCAGCAGGTCGCGGGTCGCTTCAATGTCGGCGATGATGGCAGTGCGGGCCGCGTCGGCATTCCTGGCCTTGAGCGCCGCAACCATCTCATGGTGATGCACGGAATAGGTGCCGCTGTCGTCGGACTTCAGCAGGGGTTCGATATGGCGCGTCAGCAGCCGCATATAGGGGCCGAACCGCAGCCACAACGTCTCGATGAGCTGGATAAGCACTTCCGATTGCGATGCCGCGTAGAGGTGGAAGTGAAATTCCTGGTTCTTGCCGAGCATGGCGTAGACGCTGTCGCTACGCCCGATCGTTTCGTGCTCGTGGATGATCCCCTCGAGCTGAACAATGTCGCGGGCGGTGATGTTGGGGACGGCCAGTTCGGTCGCCAGGCTCTCGACGGCGATGCGTGCACGGCAGAGATCGTCAAGCCTGGCGCGGCTTGTGGCAGGTATTCGAGCCGAGCCATTCGCCGCCACCTCAAGCGCATTTTCTGCAGCAAGACGACGCAGGGCCTCTCGCACCGGCATGTGACTGGTGCCAAACGAATCCGACAGCGACGCGATCGTCAGCGTCTGGCCCGGATCGAACCGTCCTGTCATCAAGGCGTGCCTGAGCTGGCGGTAGACACCGTCCTGGATGGTGCTGCGCGACGCTATCGGTGCAAAGACGTCGACTGCCACGATATGATCCCTTGTTCGAAGGACGGTTGCGACTGGATCGCTCCAATCTTCAACTGTCGTAGTCATCCTTGATGCTGGAGACAAGAGCTGGGCTTCGCTGGCTCAGTTCCGGCATGATCTGCCTCGTTCGCGATCGAGACTCCCGGACGTGGCCGCTTGACGCGAGGCGCCCGCGGCCATCGACGGGCTCCTCATTGCGCCTTGTGCGGCCAGCCTTCGGCCCGCATCTCCAGCACTTCAACCGTGTAGCCGTCCGGATCGGTGACATAGAGGATGTAGATGCCGAATTCCGGCTTGAAGATCGGCGGCCCCTTCGTCTCGATGCCGAGTTCGGCGAGGCGTTTCGACCAGTCATCGACATCGGAGGAGACAAGCGTGATGGCGCCCATGCGCGGCTGGTCCGCCGGCAGTTCGCCTTTGACGAAACCGAAGAAGCTCTCTCCCGTGGCTTGCAGGATCAGCACCTTGCCGTCGCGCTCAAAGACAAGGCGCAAGCCGAAAGCCCTTTCGTAGAAGGCGCGGGTGCGCTGGAGATCGCTGACGCGAAAGAAACTGATCGTCTGGTTGATCGGTGGATAGGTCTGGGCAGAGACTGTCATGGTGAAGCGGATTCCCCCGGTTCGGATCGCCATTGGATCTGGCCGGAAGATTGCATCATTCGATCTTTTGATCAAGGAACGGCGTTAGCTTTCGGAAACTTCCGCGCCCTGTTCATTTCGTCGACTGACGAGATGGACAGGGCACGATCGCCAATTATAGTCCGCATCCGCGAGCCTGTTGCTGGGGAGGAGCGGGTCATGGGCGTTGTGATGAGGGACATCACGTCCGACGAAATCCGCCTGTATGGCGATATCGTCGCACGCCTCGAACGTGTCGGTCCGGGCGCCGACGCCCGCGGCGATATGCTGGCAGACATCATTCGGCTGACGCGCTCGGATTTCGGCGCTTCTTATGTCTGGAATGAAGGCAAGGGGATTTTCGAGTATTCTCGCGCCTACCGGATGAGCGAGGACAATCTCAGGGCCTATGACGACTGGTTTCAGTTCCGCGATCCGATGACGCAACAGTTGCGTGCACGCAAACGGGCGACGCCGGTCGAACTCGTTATTCCGCACCGCAGGCTCGAACACACGGAATTCTTCAACGATTTCCTGTCTCGCGATGGCATGCATCACGGCATCAATTTGTTCGTCTTCGACAATGGCAAGGACCTTGGTGACCTGCGCATCTGGCGCGCCAAGGCGCGGCCTGAATTCGAGGAACGCGACGTCGTGCTGCTCGACATGCTGGAGCCGTTCCTGAGGCGTGCACTGCTGCGGGCTTCGCTGCACGGTGACGATCTGACGCCGCGTGAACGTGATGTTGCCGTTCTGGTGGCGCGCGGCTGCACCGATCGCGATATAGCCCGGCTGCTCGGCATCGGCTTCGCCACGGTGCGCACGCATCTTTCGCATGCCATGGAAAAGCGCGGTTGCGCCAACCGCGCGGAGCTGGCGGCCACCGTTTCCCGCTTGGACGGTTAAGCCGGGCGCATCCGCATTTCTGCTGATACCCGCGGTGAGCTCGTGCCTCTAGAATTCGCTTCGCGCGATCGGGTGAGGAGGACTGGATGGCTGAGTTGCATGAGCTCGGCGTTGCGGCTGCGGCGAAAGCCATTCGCGACGGCGAGGTGAGCACCGAGCATCTTGTCGAGACATTTCTCGACCGCGGTGCGACCTACACGTATCTCAATGCTTTCGTTTCACTTGATGCGGATGCTTCGCTTCAAGCCGCTCGCGCAGTGGATCAGGTGCGCAGCGGCGGCGAGGCGCTCGGACCTCTTGCCGGCGTGCCGCTCGGCATCAAGGACAACATCGACATTGCCGGCCAGGAATGCTGCGCCGGCACGCCCAGCCTTGCCGGCCATCGCCCGAAGAAGGATGCTCCGGTCGCGGCTGCCCTGCGCAATGCCGGCGCCATTTTTCTGGGTCGGACCGGCATGCATGAGCTGGCCTTCGGCATCACCAACAACAACGCCTTTTCCGGCGCGATCCGCAATCCCTATGATCCCCTGATGATCCCAGGCGGGTCATCGGGCGGTGCCGGTGCCTCCTGTGCGGCACGCCTAACCCCAGGTGGCATCGGCACCGACACAGGAGGCTCGGTGCGGGTGCCGGCCGCCCTGTGCGGCATCGCTTCTCTGCGCCCCTCCGCCGGGCGCTGGCCAGCACGCCGCATCGTACCGATTTCGTCGACGCGCGACACGCCTGGTCCTATGGCGCGTTGTGTCGCCGATCTCGAGTTGATGGACCGGGTCGTCACCGGCAGCGCCGACATTTCTGCCGATCGGTCGCTGGACGGACTGCGCCTCGGCGTGCCGCGCGGCTATTTCTGGGACGATCTGGACCCCGAAACGGAGCGGGTCTGCCTGCAGGCGCTGACATTGCTGAAGGCGGCCGGCGTGACGCTGGTGGAGGCCGATGTTGCGGACCTTGCCGCGCTCAATGCCGCCGCCAGCAACATCATCGCCTTCTACGAGCCGGGTCGAGACATCGTGGCCTATCTGGCGGAAAGCGGCGCGGCGGTACGATTCGACGACATCGTGGGGAAGGCCGCTAGCCCGGACGTGCAGGGCATCATGCGCCTCCTCAGCGATCCGGCCACCATGGTTCCGAGGGCTGTCTATCAGGAGGCGATGGATGTCCATCGGCCGCGGCTGATCCAGGCCTATCGCGATCATTTCAGGGTGCACGGCATCGATGCGCTGGTGTTTCCGACGACGCCGTTGCCCGCCCGTCCGATCGGTGAGGATGTCGATGTCGAACTCAACGGCCGGCGCGTACCGACCTTCCAGACCTTCATCCGCAACACCGATCCCGGCAGTGTTGCCGGCCTGCCGGGCATCAGCCTGCCGGTTGGATTGACGGACCGGGGATTGCCTGTGGGGCTGGCCCTGGACGGGCTACCTGGCACGGATCGGGTGCTGCTGGCGATCGCGGCTTCGATCGAGACGCTTTTTCCGGCGCTTCCGGCGCCGATGCTCAAATCGGCGACCAAATACGCCTAGCGACGAGCAACAAAACGAAAGCACTTATGTCGTGCCGCCCAGCCGCCGGATGCTGGCGGTGAGCTCGGTGGCCAGCCTTGTGGCGGTTGCGGTGGCAACAATCATCTGCGGCAGCAGCATCCATTCCAGCGTCCAGGCGGCTCCCGATCGTTCCTGCTCGTGCACCAGTGCGGCATGCATGCCAGCAAGCTGTGCGGCGTTGAAACGGGCCAATGTCACCAGCACTTCGGCATAGATCGGGTTCTGCTTGTGCGGCATGGCCGAAGAGCCGCCGCCACCGGCGAGTTCGATGGCGTCCCCCGCGAGTGCCATGAGGCTGATGTCCTGACCGAACTTGCCGAGGCTTCCCGAGATCAATGACAAAACGGAAGCCAGGTCGGCGATGCGGTCGCGCTGGCTGTGCCATTGCGGGCGATCGGCCAGCCCGAGTTCGCCTGCAAGCGCCGAGCGCACCTCGCTCGCCCTGTCGCCGAGCTTATCGAGCGTTCCGGCTGCACCCCCGAACTGCAGGGCGAACCCGTCCGCCATCCATGCACGCAGCCGCTCGAGATTGCGCTCGGCCGGTCCGTGCCAGCTCTCGATGCGGTCGCCCGCCGGGATCGGGATTGCGGGCTGCATGCGCGTCGCGGCCAACAGGACGCGCTTGCCATCACGCTTTTCGAGACTGTCGAGCGTACGCAGGAAAATAACGAGACGCTGTTCGATGATGGCAAGCACCGGTTTCAGGCGCAGCATCAGGACGCTGTCGACGACATCCTGGCTGGTGGCGCCGAAATGGACATGGGATGCGGCCTTGCCGCCGACCGCTTCGCGCAGCTGCCGCACCAGCTCCGGCACGACAACGCCATCTATCGAGACCGCAATACGCAGTCGGTCAATGTCGGGCTCGAAGGTGGTGATTGCGTCGATGATGGCGGCCGCCGACTCTCCCGGTATCAAGCCGGCCTTCGCTTCGATGGAGGCCAGCGCTGCCTCAAACGCAAGCATCGCCTTCATTTCCGCCTCGACGGAAAAATAGGCGGCAATCTCTTCGTCGCCGAGAAGGCTGCCAAGGATGGGATGATCGAAAGGGCAAACGCTCATCGGGCTCAGATATCCAGGAAGACGGTCTCCCGCTCGCCTTGCAAATGGATGTCAAACCGATAGCCGTCAGTGGTCTCGGCCTGTGCGATCATGGTCTTGACGCGGTCGCGGTGTTCGAGGCGCAGAAGCAGCGGATCCGCCGCATTTGCCTGCTCTTCCTCAGGGAAATACATGCGTGTGTGCAGGCCAAGATTGATGCCGCGGGCGACGATCCAGAAGGTGACGTGCGGCGCCATCAACCGACCATCCTTGAACGGTATTCGGCCAGGCTTGATGGTGTGGAAGGTGAACTCACCGTCGTCGCCGTCGCATGCACAGCGGCCCCAGCCGGTGAAATCCGGATCGGCCTGCCCACGGGGCTCACCGGGGCTGTTGTGGAGGCCAGCCGCATCCGCCTGCCAGATCTCGACCAGGCCATCGCGCAACGGCGCGCCTGCGCCGTCGATGACGCGGCCACGGATGGTGATCCGGGTTCCCTTTGTTCGGTCGTTCACCATCGCCGCGCCGAGGTCGGTCGGATATACGCCGCTGATGCCGGAGGCATTCGGTGTCAGGCCGATATGCACATAAGGGCCCGCCGTCTGCGAAGCGGTCTCCTTCAGATAGCTGAGATCCTGCGTCATGGCGGTCGTGAACCCGTTGCCGTTTCCGATGTCGTCTCGATCTTGATGGTTCACGCCTAATTGCCGTCCAGGCGGTTTTCAAAAAGCGTCGAGCGCCTGCCGCGCAGGACAATATCGAATTTGTAGGCGCGCGCGTCCATGGGAATGGTGTTGGCCATGTCGAGCGGCGCGATCAGCAGTTCCACAGCGCGTCGATCGGGAATGGTGCGCACGATCGGGCAACGCCAGATCAGCGGATCGCCCTCGAAATACATCTGCGTGATCAGCCGCTGGCCGAAGCCGTGGCCAAAGACGGAAAAATGGATGTGCGCGGGGCGCCAGTCGTTGGGGCCGTTCGGCCAGGGGTAGGGGCCAGGCTTCACCGTGCGGAAACGGTAGTTGCCATTCTCGTCGGTGATGCAGCGCCCACAGCCGCCGAAATTGGGGTCGAGCGCCGCCAGATAGCCTTCCTTCTTGTGACGGTAGCGACCTCCGGCATTGGCCTGCCACACTTCGATCAGCGCTCCCGGCACACCGCGTCCGCTTTCGTCCAGGACCCGGCCATGGACGATGATGCGTTCGCCGATCGCGGCTTCGCCAGAGCGGGCGAAATTATGGATGAGGTCGTTGTCCAGATCGCCGAGGATCGCGTGGCCGAAGACCGGGCCGGTGATCTCGGAGAGCGTGTTGTCCAGAGCCAGCAGTGCCCGCTGCGGCGAACGCAGCACCGAAGTCTTGTAGTCGGGCGTATAGGCAGGCGGGTGCCAGGTGCGGTCGCGCGTGAAGAAGGCGCCAGTGTCGGGGTTGCGGTCCGTCATGGTCTGGCTTCCCTTTCGGCGTCGAGCGTCTCATAGACCTGTTTGGCGATGCGGATCGCGCGGTTGGCCGCCGGTACGCCGGCATAGATCGCGACATGCAGCATGGCCTCGGTTATGTCCTCGCGTGTCGCCCCAGTATTGGCGGTGGCGCGCACATGCATGGCCACTTCCTCGTCATGTCCAAGGGCCGCCAGCAGCGCGATGGTGACGATGGAACGTTCGCGGGCCGTCCAGGTGGGGCGCGCCCACACCGCGCCCCACGCTGCTTCGGTGATCAGTTCCTGAAAGGGGCGATCGAAATCGGTGGTTGCACGCTCCGCTCTGTCGACATGGACATCGCCAAGCACTGCGCGGCGGGTTTTTGTCCCCTGCCTGTAGCGTTCCGACGTCGTCTCGGTTTTGGCCATGTCAGCGTCCCGGTGTTTGCGAGCGGATGAAGGCGCTGATCAGTGCGGTGAAGGTTTCAGGCTGCTCGACGCACGGGATGTGCCCCGCGCCTTCGATAACCTCATAGCGTGCACCGGGCACGAGATCAGCGAGGGATCGCACGAGTGCCGGCGGTGTCGAACCGTCCTGGTCGCCGACGATGCACAGTGCCGGAACCGAAATTTTTCTTGCAGTCTCGGTGAGGTCGGCACCAGCGAGTGCCTTGCAGGCAGCGACATAGCCGGTGACAGGCTGGCGGGTCAGCATGTTGCGGTAGCTGGATAGCTCGTCGGCCCGCCCGCTATGGAAGGCCGGGGTGAACCATTTTTCCATCACGCCGTCGGCAAAGGCGGCGATGCCGCTGGTTTCGGCGATCCCGATGCGTTCGTTCCACGATTGCGCTGTGCCGATCTTGTGGGCGGTGTTGCTGAGGATCACCGCCTGCACGAGGTCAGGACGACTGGCATAGAGCTCCAGCGTGATGAGGCCGCCGATCGAAAGCCCGCAAATGATCGCGCGTTTGATGGCGAGATGGTCGAGCAGGGTGGCAAGGTCCGCGGCATGGGTGGCGATGCTTGGCCGGGCGTTACCGAGATCCGAAAGGCCGTGGCCGCGCTTGTCGTAGACGAGCGTGGCGCATTGGCCTGCCAGGCGAGCCACGGTCTCGTCCCAGATGCGGAAATCGGTGCCGAGCGAATTGATGAATACGACGACCGGGTCGTCGGACGGGGCACCCGTCAGGCGGTGATGCAGGACGATATCATTGATCCGTGTCGCTCGCATGCACACCTCCCTTGCTGTTGTTGCCCTTTCGTTTGGTTAAGTAAAATAATAAATTGCGCCGGTTCGTTAACTGGTAGGTTATGGGCGGCATGATCGATCAACGCATCAAGTTCCGACATCTGCAGACATTCGTCGAGGTCGCACGTCAGAAAAGCGTGATGAAGGCTGCCGAAATGCTGCATGTCAGCCAACCTGCGGTGACCAAGACCATCCGCGAGCTGGAGGACGCGCTCGGCGTGCGTGTCCTGGAGCGCGACGGTCGCGGCATTCGTGTCACGCGTCTCGGTGAAGTGTTCCTGCGTCACGCGGGCGCCGCCATCTCGGCGCTGCGGCAGGGCGTGGATTCCATCGCAGCGGATGGACTGGGCAACGCCGATCCGGTGCGGATCGGTGCATTGCCGACGGTCTCCACGCGCATAATGCCACGCGCCATGGCGCTGTTTCTTGGTGAAAACACCGGCAGCCGCGTCAAGATCGTCACCGGCGAGAACGCCGTGCTGCTCGGCCAGTTGCGCGTCGGTGATCTCGACATCGTTGTCGGGCGGTTGGCGGCGCCGGAGCAGATGACCGGCTTTTCGTTCGAACATCTCTATTCGGAAGAGGTGCGTTTCGTGGTGCGTGCCGGCCATCCTCTTTTGGCCCGCGGCGCCTTCGATTTTGCCGACCTCACCCGCTACGTAGCACTGATGCCGACACGGACTTCGATCATCCGTCCCTTCGTGGAGCGGTTGCTGATCGCCAACGGCGTGCCGAGTTGGCCGACCCAGATAGAAACGGTGTCACATGCCTTCGGCCGCGCCTTCGTGCGCTCGAACGATGCTGTCTGGGTGATTTCCGAAGGGGTGGTGACTGCCGATGTCGAAGATGGAGTGCTGGCAATATTGCCGATCGATACCAGCGAAACCAAGGGGCCGGTCGGGCTCACCATCCGCGCGGACCAGCAACCGACGCTGGCTTTGAGCCTGCTGATGCAGACGCTGCGCGAAGCGGCAAGGGAGTTGTCACAATAACCGTGCTCCGTCCCCTGCAGTGCATCAGCCGTCAATACGGCAAGCCGACATAGTTCTCCGCGAGTGCGGTCGCCGCAGCATGAGAATGCGTCAGGTAGTCGAGCTCGGCGTCCTGGATGCGGTGCTCGAAATCAGTGCGGCCGGGGAAGCGGTGGAGCAGGGTGGTCATCCACCAGGAGAAGCGCACTGCCTTCCATACCCTGGCCAATGCGCGTCCGGAGTAAGCATCGATGCCGGCCATGGATCTGTCGAGGAAGAACTCGCGCAGGCCGTTGAACAGGTAGTGCACGTCGCTGGCTGCAAGGTTCAGTCCCTTGGCGCCGGTTGGCGGGACGATGTGGGCGGCGTCACCGACGAGAAAGAGACGACCGAAGCGCAACGGCTCCGCCACGAAGGAGCGCAGCGGCGCGATCGATTTCTCGAAGGATGGCCCAGTGGTCACGGCCTCGGCATGGTGACGGGGCAGCCGGCTGCGCAATTCATCCCAGAAGCGATCATCGCTCCAGTTTTCGATCTGCTCGTCGGCGGGCACTTGCACATAATAACGCGAACGCGTCGTCGAGCGCATCGAGCAGAGCGCGAAGCCACGTTCGTGGCTGGCATAGACCAGTTCGTCGCTTACCGGCGGCACCTCGGCAAGTAAACCCAGCCAGCCGAACGGGTAGGCGCGTTCGAAGGTTCGTATGGCGCCCGCCGGGACGCTACGGCGGCTGATCCCGTGGAAGCCGTCGCAGCCAGCGATGACGTCGCAATCGATCCGCTCGGCGACGCCGTCCTTGGCGTAGGTGACGTAAGGGTTGTCGGTATCGAAATCCTGCAAGGCGAGATTCTCGACTTCATAGAAGGTCGATGGGCCCGAGGCCTCGCGCGCGGCCATCAGGTCGCGCGTCATTTCGGTCTGGCCATAGACGGTGACATGGTTGCTGGTGAGGGCAGCAAGATCGATGCGATGGTCGCGTCCGTCGAAAGCGATGGAAAAGCCGTCATGCGTAATGCTCTCAGCACGCAGGCGCGCGTCGGCGCCGGCTCTGCGCACCAGCTCGACTGTGCCTTGTTCCAGCACGCCGGCGCGGACACGGCCGAGGATGTAGTCCTTGCCGACCCGGTCGAGAATGACGTTGTCTATGCCTGCTCCAGTCAGGAGCTGGCCAAGCAGCAGGCCCGAGGGGCCGGAACCAACAATGACGACCTGTGTTCGCATCCGGTGCTCGAAACGATGGCGCGGCCGGGGACCTATCCAGCCGGAAGGCAGCACCATCGCCCAACCTGGGGGGGTGGTAAAATGATATCTGAAGCCGATCTCATATGCGGATCGTTATGAAAGAGGGGCGGAGAGATCACGGCGAATTGCCCGAAGAGGGTGATCGGACCCATCACGGCCCAGAGCAACCGTGTTGCCCGAGTCCGCCATGAGCCGTTTGTGCGATGAGCCCGACCGATCTCGGGGCTATTCGACTCGAAGCGCCGAAGCGAAACGTTTCGTTTCGACAACCACAGCCGCCGCCTGCGTTGGTAAATCAATGCTTAATGAAATGATGCCGGGACTGCTGAGGACCATGTGAGCGGTGGGCGATCGGCAACAGTTCTGGCCACTCCTGCAGATATTTACCGGTAAAGGTCAAAAAAGTATCATTGCGAATGACCAAACGTGGTGGCGCCGTCGTGGCGTGGGGACTAGCGTTTGTTTCGATGGTCAGAGCTGGAGCGCATCCAGCCGATTGGGAAAGGGCCGCAGCGGCAAGACCGTCTCGTGCCTGGAGGAAACGAACATGGGTCCGGACCTGGAAGTCGTCCAGATTCGCCAAGGCGAGTCGTTCAAGGCCTGGTCGCACGGCTATCCGTTCCACACGGTGCGCTGGCATTTCCATCCCGAATACGAACTTCATCTCGTGGTCGCCACCGCCGGGCGATACTTCGTCGGCGATTTCATCGGTGAATTCGAACCCGGCAATCTGGTGCTGACTGGTCCCAACCTGCCGCACAACTGGGTGAGTGACATTCCTGCCGGATCGACCATCCCGCTGCGTTGCCGCATCCTGCAGTTCAATGAAGGCTTCATCGGCGACACCATGCGGGTGCTGCCGGAACTCGCTGCCCTGGCACCCGTGCTGGAACAGTCACGGCGTGGTGTGATGTTTTCGGCCGAGACCAGCCGGCAGGTCGCGCCGGTGATGGAAGAGTTGATGCGGGCGCAAGGCGTGCGTCGCATCGAGTTGTTTATGGCAATCGCGGGCCTGCTCAGCCGCGGCCACGGCGCGCACATGCTGGCGAGCCCGAACTACCTGCCGGATCCGTCCGGATATATGTCAGCGGGCATCAACAAGGCACTCAACTATCTGCGCGAAAACCTGACCAATCCGTTCAGCGAGGCGGATCTGGCGGGCATCGCCGGGCAGTCGACCTCGGCCTTTTCGCGCGCCTTCCGCCGCCATACCGGCATGACGCTGGTGCAATATGTGAAGCGGCTGCGCATCAATCTCGCCTGCCAGATCCTGACCAGCGACGAAGAGGCGCCGATCACCGATATCTGCTTCGAGGTCGGCTTCAACAACCTGTCGAATTTCAACCGCCAGTTCCTGGCTGAAAAGGGCATGACGCCGTCACGCTTCCGGCGGCTGACGATCGACCACATCAACGCGGCAAAAGCCGCCTGAGCAAACGCGGCCGAGGCCGCCCAAGAAGGAGGGGCAGGGAGGAACACCAGCGGAAGAAATGAACAACGTGAGCGGTCGTTTGCCGCTCGCGAGGGGAAAGCCTTGTCCTTCGGTCAGCTTCGGTGCCGTGGCGGGATCGCCGCGCAGGCCCGATTGGACCCGACGGATCCACGCTGCCTGGGAGGGCAGCTCTTCAGATCACTCATTGTCATATCGTTCAAGGGAGAAGATGCAATGAAACATTCATGGAAAACGACCGGCCTGGCGATGCTGGCCCTGTCCCTCGCTTCGGGCTCGGCACTCGCCCAGAGCGCCGACGGCGCCACCGTTGCCTTCCTGATGCCGGACCAGGCTTCGACCCGCTACGAGGAGCACGACTATCCGGGCTTCAAGGCCGAAATGGAGAAGCTCTGCGCGTCCTGCAAGGTGCTCTACCAGAACGCCGACGCCGATGCAGCACGCCAGCAGCAGCAATTCAACTCGATGATCTCGCAGGGCGCCAAGGTTATCGTCATCGATCCGGTCGATTCCACCGCTGCCGCCTCGCTGGTGAAGCAGGCGCAGGCGCAAGGCGTGAAGGTCATCGCCTATGACCGGCCGATCCCCGATGCCAAGGCCGACTTCTATGTTTCCTTCGACAATGAAGCCATCGGCAAGTCGATCGCCGACTCGCTGGTCAAACATCTGAAGGACAAGGGCGTGAAGGCCGGCGAGGGCACTGGTGTCTTGCAGATCAACGGTTCGCCGACCGATGCTGCGGCCGGCCTGATCAAGAAGGGCATCCATGCCGGCCTCGACAACAGCGGCTATCCGATCCTGGCCGAATACGACACGCCGGAATGGGCGCCGCCGAAGGCCCAGCAGTGGGCGAGCGGCCAGATCACCCGCTTCGACAAGAACATCCTGGGTGTCGTCGCCGCCAATGACGGTACCGCCGGTGGCGCCATCGCGGCGTTCAAGGCCGGTGGTTTCAACCCGGTTCCGCCGATTACCGGCAATGACGCCACGCTGGCGGCACTGCAGCTGATCATCGCAGGCGACCAGTACAACACCATCAACAAGCCAAGCGAGATCGTCGCTGCCGCGGCAGCGAACATCGCCGTCCAGCTGGTCAAGGGTGAAACGCCGAAGGCCGAGACGACGCTGTTCAACACGCCGTCGCAGCTGTTCGTTCCGGTGGTCGTCACCCAGGAAAACCTGAAGGCAGAGATCATCGACAAGAAGATCGCCACCGCCGAGCAGCTCTGCGTCGACCGCTATGCCGAGGGCTGCAAGAAGCTCGGCATTACCCAATAAGCCACTGATCGCGACTGCCCCGCCGCGTGCGGCGGGGCAGCATTGCCCATCTGGGCGAAATTCTTGGGAAGGCTTGCATCATGACAGGAACATCACAGGGGCCTGCCTCGGCACGTGAGCTTGTGCTCAGCCTGCGCGGCATCTCCAAGCAATTCGGCGCCGTGTCGGCGCTCACCGATATCGACCTCGACGTCCATGCCGGCGAAGTCGTCGCCCTTGTCGGCGACAACGGTGCCGGCAAGTCGACCCTGGTCAAGGTCCTCGCCGGCGTGCATCAGCCGACGTCGGGGACCATCACCTTCAAGGGCGAACCCGTGGCATTGTCCGATCCGGCGACAGCCCTCGGCCTCGGCATCGCCACCGTCTTCCAGGATTTGGCTTTGTGCGAGAACCTGGATGTCGTCGCCAACATCTTCCTCGGCAAGGAACTCAGCCCGATGCGGCTGGACGAAGTGTCGATGGAGATCAAGGCCTGGAAGCTGCTCAACGAACTTTCGGCGCGCATTCCCAGCGTGCGTGAACCGATCGCTTCGCTGTCGGGCGGTCAGCGCCAGACGGTGGCCATCGCCCGCTCGCTGCTGCTCGACCCGAAACTGATCATGCTCGATCAGCCGACGGCGGCCCTGGGTGTCGCCCAGACCGCCGAGGTGCTCGATCTGATCGAGCGTGTGCGCGAACGCGGCCTCGGCGTGATCATGATCAGTCACAACATGGAGGACGTCCGCGCCGTCGCCGACCGGATCGTGGTGCTGAGGCTCGGCAAGAACAACGGCGTCTTCCTTCCCGATGCGTCCAACCAGGAACTGGTCAGCGCGATCACCGGTGCCGAGAACAATTCCGTTTCCCGCCGGGCCAGCCGCCGCGCGCAAGCTCAGGAGAGCCAGCCATGACCGACAAAGCCACGCAGAATGCGCCCAAAGCGCAGCTTCTCGATCGCGCCGACGTGCGCGTGAAACATGCCGAGGGACTTGTCGGCACGATCGGTGCCTTTTTCGACCGCGTTCGGTCGGGCGACCTCGGCTCGCTGCCGGTCATCGTTGGGCTCGCCATCATCTGGACGGTGTTCCAGAGCCTGAACCCGGTGTTCCTGTCGGCGAACAATCTGGTCAATCTTCTGTTCGATTGTTCGACGGTCGGCGTCATCTCACTCGGCATCGTCTGCATCCTGATGCTCGGAGAGATCGACCTGTCGGTCGGCTCCGTCAGCGGTTTTGCTTCGGCGCTGGTCGGGGTGCTGTGGGTGAACCAGGGCTGGCCCGTCGGTTTCGCCATCGTCACTGCCATGGCGGCAGGCGCGGTTATCGGATCGGTCTATGCCTTGCTGCTCAACCGTTTCGGCATGCCGAGCTTCGTTTCGACGCTGGCCGGCCTGCTCGCAGTGCTCGGCCTCCAGCTTTATCTGCTCGGTTCGACCGGCTCGATCAATCTGCCCTATGAGTCGCCTTTGGTGAATTTCGGTCAGTTGATGGTGATGCCCGCCTGGGTTTCCTACGGGCTTGCCGCGATTGCCGGTATCGCCCTTTTCTGGACGGGATACCGCGAAGCGTCGCGGCGTCGCGAGGCAGGCCTGTCGGCACAGTCGGTGGCTGGCATCGTCGCGCGCGCCGGCGTCATCACCGTCGTGCTCGAGGCGATCGTCTTCTATCTCAACAGCTCGCGCGGTATTCCATGGATGTTCGGGCTGTTCGTCGGCCTTGTCGTGGCGATGAACTATGCGCTCAAGCGCACCAAATGGGGCCGTTCGATGCACGCCGTCGGCGGCAACCGCGAAGCGGCCCGCCGCGCCGGCATCAACGTGCGCTATATCTACACCACTGCCTTCATGCTGTGCTCGACCCTGGCAGCGACCGGCGGCATCCTGGCTGCGTCGCGCCTTGCCTCATCCAGCCAGCAGGCAGGCACCGGTGACGTCAACCTCAATGCCATCGCGGCGGCGGTCATCGGCGGCACCAGCCTGTTCGGCGGTCGCGGCAGCGCCTATTCGGCCCTGCTCGGCATCATCGTCATCCAGTCGATCGCCAGCGGATTGACGTTGCTCGATCTGTCGTCGTCGCTTCGATACATGATCACCGGTGCCGTCCTGGCGATCGCCGTGATCGTCGACTCGCTGGCACGCAGGTCGCGTGTCTCGCACGGCCGCGCCTGATCTGGAGCGTTTCCGTTTTCACGGAAACGCGGAAACGCTCCAGCTTTGTCTTACGCAATTCCGGACGGAAAACCGCTACGCACTTTTCCTGGAATTGCTCGAATTTCCAAGCAATACCAAGCAAAAGCAGAGGCAGAAATGGCTCAGGACCTTACCGGACAAGTCGCGGCGATCACCGGCGCCGCATCGGGCATCGGCCTGGAATGCGCCAGGCACCTGGTGGCGGCAGGCGTACGGGTCGCGCTCGTCGATCGCAACGAGGATGCGCTGACCGCCGTTTGCGAGGACCTTGGGCCGCAGGCATTCCCCGTTGTGGTCGACCTGATGGACCCGAAGAGCGTGGCCGGCATGATGCCGCAGATCCTGGAGAAGGCCGGCCAGCTCGACATCTTCCACGCCAATGCCGGCTCCTATGTCGGCGGCGAGGTCGTGGAAGGGGATCCGGATGCCTGGGATCGTATGCTGAACCTCAACATCAATGCGGCGTTCCGGTCCATCCATGCGGTGTTGCCGCATATGGTCGAGCGCAAGACCGGTGACATTGTCGTCACGAGCTCGATCGCCGGTCTTGTGCCTGTGGTTTGGGAGCCGATCTACACGGCTTCCAAGCACGCTATCCAGGCCTTCGTGCATACGTTGCGCCGTCAGGTGGTCAGGCACGGCCTGCGTGTCGGCGCGGTTGCGCCAGGCCCGGTGGTGACGGCGCTGATCAGCGACTGGCCGAAGCAGAAACTGGAGGATGAACTCGCCGCGGGTGGGCTGATGCAGCCAGTTGAGGTGGCGGAGGCGGTGATGTTCATGCTGACCAGGCCGCGCAACATCACCATCCGCGATCTGGTGATTCTGCCGCAGAGCAACGATCTTTGATTTCCAACGCCGCCGGCTTGCTCGGCGGCGACGTTCTTCCTCTCTCGTTTTTGCGGGTGATCGCATGATTTCGGCAAAACATTTTATCGGCATCGATGTCGGCACCGGCAGTGCCCGTGCGGGCGTGTTCGACGCCAATGGAACCATGCTTGCGTCTGCCAGGCGCGACATCGCGCTGTTTCGCGAAGCCGGAGACATCGTCGAGCAATCGAGCAACGATATCTGGCAGGCGGTCGCCGCAAGCACGCGCGAAGCCGTCGCCAAATCAGGCGTCCCGGCAGCGTCGATCGCCGGCATCGGCTACGACGCGACCTGTTCGCTTGTCGTGCTGGGCGAGGGCGGACGGCCGCTTGGCGTCGGGCCGACCAGCGAGGCCGATCGCAACATCATCGTGTGGATGGATCATCGCGCCACCGCGCAGGCCGCGCGCATCAACCGCACCGGCGAAGCAGTGCTGAATTATGTCGGCGGCGCGATCTCGCCGGAGATGGAAACGCCGAAACTGCTGTGGCTGGCCGAGCACAAGCCGGAGACTTTCGCCAACGCATGGCAGTTCATGGACCTGACCGATTTCCTGACCTGGAAGTCGACAGGCAGCCTTGCGCGTTCCGTCTGCACGGTGACGTGCAAGTGGACCTACCTGGCGCATGAGCAGCGCTGGGACGAGCATTATTTCCGCGCCATCGGACTTGGCGCGCTGGCAGACGAGCAGTTCCGTCGCATCGGCACCGAAGTCGTGCCTGCCGGCACGGCGCTCGGCAGCGGGCTGACAGCCGACGCTGCGCGTGACCTGGGTCTCATGGAAGGCACGCCGGTGGCTGCCGGCCTCATCGATGCTCACGCCGGTGGTATCGGCACCGTGGGGGCGCGAGGCGCTGCCGGAAGCGTGCTGACGCGCATGGCCTATGTCTTCGGCACATCGGCCTGCACCATGTCGACCACCGCCGCCCCGGCATTCGTGGACGGCGTATGGGGGCCGTATTTCTCGGCCATGGTGCCGGGGTTCTGGTTGAACGAAGGCGGCCAGTCTGCCGCGGGCGCCGCGATCGATCATCTGGTGCGTATGCATCCGGCGTCAGCCGAAGCGGCTGCGCGGGCTGACAAGGACGGCATGAGCCTGAGCCAGTGGCTGGCGATTGAGGCCGGCAGACATGGCGGCGCGGGAAGCGCGCCTGAACTGATCGGCAAGCTGCATGTCGTGCCGGAATTCCTCGGCAATCGCGCGCCTTTTGCTGATCCAGGGGCGCTTGGCCTGATCGCCGGCATCGGCATGGATACGAGCCTCGATGGGCTGGTCGGCCTTTATCTCGCCGGAGTCTGTGGCCTCGGATATGGTGCGCGCCAGATTGTCGGTGTCCAGGCCGCGAAAGGTGTTTTGACGGATACCATCGTGGTCAGCGGCGGCGCCGGCCAGAGTCCGCTGGTGCGCCAACTTCTGGCCGACACGACCGGGCTGGTCGTGGCAGCCTCGACCTCGCCGGAACCTGTCCTGCTTGGTTCAGCCATACTCGGCGCCGTTGCCGCAGGTCATTTCCCGGATATGGCATCGGCCATGGGTGCGATGTCGGAACTTGGCGAAACCTACCAGCCCGATGCGGCACATGCCGGTTGGCACGCAAACCGGTTCCACGCGTTCGAGCTGCTGCAGAAAGCGGGCAGGGCAGTTCGCGGCGACGCATAACCTCGTCTCCCCCGGCAGAAGGAGGGGTAGCGCCTGACCATTCTTGGGTCTATTCCGGTCTCATCGATATGCTGCGGATGGACTTTTTCCCGGCCGATGGCGTAAGACGCTGCCGGACGGAGATGCGCGGCGAAGGCAAAAGTCGCCATCGACATGTGCTGGTTTCGGGGGACAAGGCATGACTGCAGAGAATGGCAAGGCAACCGCTCAAGCCGCGGATGCGCTACCGCTCTTCTACGCGAACCCCGAGGCCATGAATCCCGACCGGCATGGTTCGCTCGGTCTCGCTGCGCGGGTTGATTTCTCGTTTACGCGTGCCGCGCATGCGCTGCCGGTTGTGACGGGCGAGATGCCGGCAGCCATGCGGTCCTACCCGATCGTCTTTGTCGGCCCGGCCAACCAGCCGGTCGTCATCACCGGTCTGCGGCAGGGCGAGAACCTGTTCGTGGACAAGGATGGCCAGTGGGCAAAGCCGCATTATGTTCCCGCCTATGTGCGCCGTTATCCGTTCATCCTCGCCGATGACGGCGGGCAGGGCAGCGGGCGGCTGGCGCTCTGCGTCGATCGGGCCAGCGACCGGGTGGTCGAACAGGTCGTGGCGGCCGCGCGCGGTGACAAGGTGCTGCCATTCTTCGCAGGTACCGAGGCGACAGAAGCCACCAAGCAGGCACTGGCCTTCTGCAACCAGTACCAGATGGACTTTGCCGCCACGCGCGCGATGGTCGACAAGATCGATGCACACGGCCTCTTCGCCGAGCGTCGCAGCACCGTGACACTGGAGAATGGCGAGGTGCTCAACCTCACCGACTTCAAGATCATCGACGAGGATGCCTTCAACAAGCTGGGTGACGAGGCTTTTCTCGATCTCAGGAAGTCAGGCGCGCTGACGCTGGTTTATTGTCATCTCGCATCGACCAACAGCTGGAGCTCGCTGATCCATCAGGCGGCCTTGCAGAAGGCCTGACGGCCGGCGCGCCTGTACCGCTTCGCCCTTCGTTCGGGCAGGCCCACACTCTCCCGGCGATGCTTCAAGGATCGGCTGGAACGGTCCTGGCATTTGAATTCAGATGTCGGCCCAAGGGTTTTTCGTTCGCTGTACGCGGGTGAAGCAACCCTCAAACCACCCAAATTAAGCCATTCTGCATACTGGGATTTTTGGCTTGAAAGCCCGAATTGCCAGGCCATTGGGCGCGCCCACATTTCCCGCAAGCCATTATGTTAAAACGATTTTTTCGTCGATACGACCTTTTTCGCGGTTGACGAAGAGCCACTTCGCTCATACCCATAAATCAAATTGATTTATTCTATCCGCCAACAAGAGCGGAAGGGTCGATTCCAACCGGGGAACCAAAACCATGCGTGCCAAAAGGACGAATCCGTCTTCTTTCCACCGGGCTGTGTCATTGCGGCGTCTGTTCGCCGGCGCAGCTTTCGCAGCGTTGTCCGCGGCGGCCGGGTTGACCGCCCAATCGACGCCCGCCTTCGCGGAAGCGGTGCTCTCCATGCATATCGAGGAGCAGACCAGCTGGGTACAGAACTTCAATCCGTTCGACCTCGGCGGCCGTCGCCAGAGCACGATGGATTTCATCTACGAGCCGCTGGTCATCTTCAACGATTATGACGGGGGCAAGCCGATCTGGCGTCTCGCAACGGCGTACAAGTTTTCCGATGACCTGAAGTCGATCACCTACACGCTGCGTGACGGCGTGAAATGGTCGGACGGCAAGCCACTGACCTCGGCGGACATGAAATTCACGCTGGAGATGATGTTGAAGAACCCGGCGGTCGACACAGTCGGCGTCGGTGAAACCGTCGCCTCCGTGGAAACGCCATCGCCGACCGAGGTCAAGATCAACCTCAAGGCCGTCGACACGCATTTCCCCGAGACACTGGCCGATTTCCCGGTGGTGCCGGAGCACATCTGGAAGGACGTGAACGATCCGCTCGCCTTCAAGAACGAAAAGCCGGTTGGTTCCGGACCGATGACCGAAGTTCGCCGCTTCACGCCGCAGGTCTATGAACAGTGCCGCAATCCGAATTATTGGGACGCCGCCAGTCTGAAGGTGGATTGCCTGAAGTTGCCGCAGATCTCCGGCAACGACCAGATGCTGGCACTGTTGCCCGAAGGCACGATGGACTGGATCGGCTCGTTCATTCCGCAGATCGACAAGACCTATGTCGCGCTCGATCCGAAGAACAATGGCTACTGGCAGCCGCCCGCCGAAACGGTGGCTTTCCAGATGAACTTCAAGACGAAGAATCCCGGCAATGCCGAGGCCTTCGCCGACATCAATTTCCGCCATGCCTTCTCGCTGGCCATGGACCGCACGTCGATGGTCGACATTGCCGGCTTCGGTTATCCGGTGGTGAACCTGCATGCGTCCGGCCTGCCGCCACGTTTCGAATCCTGGCGCAACAAGGCTGCAGAGGGCGAGCACGACGCATGGATGGCCTATGACGTCGACAAGGCCAACAAAGTACTCGACGATGCCGGCTACAAGAAAGGCGCCGACGGCTTCCGCGCCACGCCCAAAGGGCAGCCGATTGCCTTCTCCATCGCAGTGCCGAACGGCTGGACAGACTGGATCGATGCCGTGCAGATCGCTGTCGAGGGGCTGCGCAAGATCGGCGTCAACGCCTCAGTGGCGACCCCGGAATACGAACAGTGGCAGAAGCAGATTCTCGACGGTACGCTGGATGCCGTCATGAATTCGCGCGCTGATGGGCCGACGCCGTTCCGCGGCTACTACCAGTCGCTGTCGACGCCTTTCGCCGGTCGCATCACCTCGGCGCCGTCGCGCTATTCCAATCCGGAACTCGACAAGGTCTTCGACGCCTATCGCAAGGCGACTTCGGAAGAAGAGCGCCACAAACTGTTCGACCAGGTGCAGTTGATCGTGGCCAAGGAATTCCCGGTGGTACCGGTGTTCAACGGGCCTACCGGTTCCAGTATTCGACCAAGCGCTTCACCGGCTGGGTGACGAAGGACGAACCAGTGATGAACCCGGAGGATCACGACAACAACCGCCTGCGGCTCGTGCATCTGCTGCGGTTGAAGCCAGTGCAATAATCAGGAGGGATCGGCGACGGGATAGTGGCGATGCGGATACCTCTTCGACGGCTCGGGGTCTATCTGGCCGCCTTCCTGTTTGCCATCGTGGTCAACTTCACGCTTCCCCGGCTGATGCCGGGGAGCCCGGTCGACAGCATGATCGCCCAGCTCGGGCCACGTGCCACACCGGCGGCGATCGAAGCGATCAAGGCTCGCTTCGGCGCCGTCGAGCAGCCGATATGGCTGCAGTTCGTCGATTATCTGAAGGGGCTGGCCACTTTCGATCTCGGCGTATCGGTCAAATATTATCCGCAGACCGTCACCGAAGTGCTGGCCCGTTCGGCCGGCTGGACCGCATTCCTGGTGGTTACGGCCGTCATTTTCTCCCTCTGCGTCGGCGTCTCCCTCGGCGCAGTGGCAGCCTGGCGGCGAGGCGGGCGCTTCGATGCGTTCGTCTCGCCCTTTTCTGTCGTGCTGATCGCGGTACCGCCGGTCATCATCGCGCTCGCCACGCTGTTCACCTTCGGTGTGACGTTGAGATGGTTCCCCGTGGGCTACGCGTATGACCCCAGCCTCGATCCCGGGATCAACTTTACCTTCTTCGGTTCGGTGTTCTGGCACGCCATCATGCCTGTACTGACGCTTTCGCCCTACATGATCGGCGAATTCCAGACGACGATGCGCTCCTCGATGATCTCTGTACTGGGTGAGGATTACGTCACCATGGGACGGGCCAAGGGTCTCAGCAACACGGCGGTCATGTTCAGCTACGCAGCCCGCAACGCCATGCTGCCGGTGATGACCAATCTGGCACTCATGCTGGGTGCCGTGTTCGGCGGTTCGATCGTCACCGAGATCGTCTTCAACTATCCGGGTCTTGGCCTGACCCTGTTCACAGCAAGCGTGGCGCGCGACTATCCAGTCATCCAAGGCCAGCTGCTGCTGATGACGATGGCCACGCTTGGCGCCAACCTGCTGGTCGATATCCTCTACGGCGTGGTCGATCCCAGGGTGCAGGAGGGACGGACATGAGCTCGGGTCTCAGATTGTTCCTGCGCCAGAAGAAGGCCGTGGCAGGTTTTGTCATTATCGTAGCCCTCTGCCTGATGGCCCTGCTGGCACCGGTGCTGGCACCGGGCGATCCAGCCCAGCGCGTCGGCCGTTCACATCAGCCACCGACAGCAGAGCATGTCTTCGGCACCACCAAGATGGGCCGCGACGTCTATTCGCAGTTCGTCTGGGGTGCGCGACCTTCGCTGGCGGTCGGCTTCGCGACGGGGCTGGCGATCACGGCGATCGGGACAGCGATTGGCCTGATTGCCGGATATTTCGGTGGCCGCACCGACGCGGTGCTGGACCTGACCACCAATGCGGTGCTGGTCATCCCCAACATTCCGCTGCTTATCCTGCTCGCATCCTTCGCCGGCACCGTTGGGCCAATGGCGATCATGGCCATCATCGCGCTGACGTCCTGGCCCTGGGGTGCGCGCATGACGCGGGCGCAGACCTTGTCGCTGAAGAACCGTGAGTTCATCGTTGCCGCGCGCATGGTGGGTGAACCCTGGTGGCGCATCGTCTTCGTCGAAATCCTGCCCAATCTGGTGCCGTTGATCGGCATCAATCTGGTCGGCTCGATCATCTATGCGATCGTGGCGCAGACGACACTGGAATATCTCGGTTTCGGCGATCCGCTGAATGTCACCTGGGGTACCATGCTCTACAATGCCCAGAATTCTTCGGCGATCATCGTCGGCGCCTGGTGGGATATCGGCGCGCCAGCGCTTGGCATCGCCATCGTCGGGCTGGGGCTGGCATTGCTGAACTTCACCTTCGACGAGATCGCCAATCCGCAACTTCGCTCCGGTCCGGCGCTGAGCCGCTGGCTGCGGCTCAACCGGCTGCGTGCCCGCGAATTGAGGGCCGTCCGATGAACACGCCGCTGCTTCGAATCCAGAACCTCGACGTCGACTACCTGACCGACGGTGGCGCATTCCGCGCCGTCAAGAATGTGTCCTTCGACATTGGCCGTGGTGAATTGTTCGGGCTTGCCGGTGAATCCGGCTGCGGCAAGAGCACCATTGCCTACGCCATCACGAGGCTGTCGAAGCCGCCGGCCTGGGTGGCGGGCGGCCAGGTGCTGCTCGATGATCAGGACCTCTTGAAACTGCCGGAGGCGGCGCTGCAGAAGGTGCGCTGGCGGCGCATCGGCATGGTCTTCCAGAGTGCGATGAATTCACTCAATCCGCTGATGCGGGTGGCGGCGCAATTCCATGATGTGCTGGCCCGCCATACCGGTGCGACCGGGGCACAGTCGCGCGCTCGCGCCGAGGAGATGTTCAAGCTGGTCGGCATTTCGCCAACAAGGCTGGACGACTACCCCTATCAGTTCTCCGGCGGCATGCGGCAGCGTATCGTCATTGCGATCTGCCTCGCCTTGCGGCCGGAACTGATCATCATGGACGAGCCGACGACGGCACTCGATGTGGTGGTGCAGCGCGAGATCCTGGAACAGGTCATCGACCTGCAGCGCAGCCACGGTTTCTCGGTGCTCTTCATCACCCACGACCTGCATCTGATGGCGCAGCTCTGTCACCGGGTCGGCGTGATGCTGAAAGGCGAATTGGTCGAAGTTGGCGATGTGCGACAGGTCAGTCGTGCGCCGGCACACGAATATACGCGCAAACTGTGGGGTTCGATCCCGCAATTGCCGGGACATGGAGCGGCGGCATGAATGCGCAGCCGAGCCTTTCCGTCGACGGCGCCGAGGCGCTGACCGAACCTGTGGTGAGGCTCGAGAATATCGAGCGCAGTTTTGGCGTCGTCCAGGCGTTGCGTGGCATTTCATTGGCGCTGAAGCCGGGGCGTGCATTGGCGTTGGTGGGCGAGTCCGGCTGCGGCAAGACAACCTGCGCGCGCATCATCGCCCGGATGGACGAACCGACGGCCGGCAAGATGTATTTCCGCGGTCGCGATATCACCCATCCAGGCGACAGGGCGGGTGAGGCCGCCTACAGGCGGGCCGCACAGATGGTTTTCCAGGATCCGTTCGCTTCGCTCAACCCCGTATTTTCGATACAGCACCACCTGGCGCGGCCATTGAAGCTGCATGGACATGCCCGCAGCAAGGCCGAAGAGGTTTCAGGCGTCGCCAGGCTGCTCGCCTCGGTGGGATTGGATCCGGCCGTGACGGCCGCGAAGTTTCCGCATGAGCTTTCCGGTGGCCAACGCCAGCGCGTCAACATCGCGCGTGCCCTTGCCGTGCGGCCGGACGTGCTGGTGGCAGACGAACCAACCTCCATGCTCGACGTATCGATCCGGCTGGGAATTCTTGAACTGCTGTCAAACATCAAGCGCGAAAGACAGCTTGCGCTACTCTACATCACCCATGACATTGCGACTGCGGCGCATGTCGCGGAAGAGGTGATCGTGATGTTCGCCGGCCAGATGGTGGAGTGGGGTGATACCGAGACAGTGATCCGGAACGCCAGGCATCCCTATACCAAGCTGTTGCTATCGGCGGTGCCGGATCCGGACCGGCCTTTCGTACCGGGCGACAGCGCGCGCTTCCTCAGGCATGCCGAAGAGGTCCGCCGCATCAGCCGACCGGCTTCCAACATCGTCGAGCAGGTTGGTCCGAACCATTTCATCCGCGCACTCGGCGCTTGAAAAGGAGATTTCAAAGAATGATTCAATCGATCGGTCGATGGCCAACTATACGTTAAGCGAGACTTCCGGGTCAAAATCGATGCAACCATTCTTCCAAATCTCCTGAAGCGGCAGAACAATATGGATTACCTCGTCAATCTTTCCCTCTTGAAACCGGAGCCGGCGCTGGACGAGCGTATGCAGAAGGCCGGGATAACGATCCGCAGGGCTCTGGCGCCCGAGCTCGAGCTGGTCACCACCTGGGTGCGCAAGACCTTTGGTGCCGGCTGGTCGAGCGAGACAGCCATCGCCATCATGCGCCAGCCGCCGACCTGCTTCCTGGCAACACGCGAAGAGAAGTTGATCGGTTTTTCCTGCCATGAATCGATCGCACGCGGCTTCTTCGGCCCGACGGGCGTCGACGAGGCGGCAAGGGGATTGGGTATTGGCCATGCGTTGCTGCTTGCTTCGCTGCTCGATCTCAAGACGATGGGCTACGGCTACGCCATCATCGGCGATGTCGGCCCTTCGGAATTCTACGAGCGCACGGTGGGGGCGACGATGATCCCCAACTCCGAACCCGGCATTTATGCCGGGCTGTTGAAATCACCATCGCCTGATGATTGATGCGCCGGCTCGCCGAAGGGCGGGCAAGGCAGGTGCCGGAAGCCTCTGTTCTTCGAGGGGAGGGGCCGGTCGGGGGATGCAAGTGCCAGAAACCTACAATGCAACGTTTGCCAGACGAAAGTTCGACATGACCATCCAGCCGAAATCAGCCCTCCGCCTGCAGACCCATTGGACCCCCGCTGCTGACGGCGAGAGCCTTGCCTATTCGCTGACGCTGACCAATCTCTCGGCCCGACCTGTTTCCGGTTTCAAGCTTTGCGTCAGTGGTCCTGCCCGCATTGATCCCGCGGCAGCAGTCGAGGGAGGCATGCTGACCGCGCGGCTTTCCAACCACTCCGAACTGTCGCCCCCGGACGGGTTCGTCCTGGAGCCCGGGGCGTCATGGACAGTGACCGCGCGTGGACTGTCCTATCCGCTGCGTCATTGGACGGATGGCGCCAACACCGCCTATGTCGCTTTCGCCGATGGGACAACGGTTCCAGTATCGGCGGCTCCGACCCAGGCCAAGGGAGATAACGCACCGCTGAAGCGTGGCGCTGAAATCTATCCCGTGCCGCATGTGGCACCGGTGCAGGTGTCGGTCGTGCCGTGGCCGAACAGCGTTTCCGTGTCGGGCCGCGCTGCGGTGCCGCAAGGCCTGTCGATCGAGGCAAAAGGCGACGAGGCCAAGGCAGCTGCGTCCGCCTTTGCCGAATTGGTCGAAGGGCTGTTTCCGGTTGAAGGCATCGTGCGGCCGGAAGGAGAGGGCGGCTTACCGGTCTCCCTTGTGCTCGCCGATGATTTTGCCCCGGAGGCCTATGTGATCCGCTTCGGCGGTGGACGGGTGATGATTTCGGCAGCGACACGCACCGGTCTGCTTTACGGGCTGATCACACTGGGTCAGATCCTGCGCGGTGCGCGTCATCATCCGGAGACCTTTCTGTTCCCGCTTGAAGGCGAGATCAAGGACGAGCCGTCGCTCGGCTGGCGTGGCACGCATCTCGACGTGGCCCGCCAGTTCTATGGCACGGCAGAGGTCAGCCGCTTCCTCAGGGTCCTGGCCTGGAACAAGCTCAACCGTTTCCACTGGCACCTGTCCGATGACGAGGCATGGCGCCTGGAGATCGACGCCTACCCTGAACTGACACGCATTGGCGCCTGGCGTGGCCACGGTCTGCCGCTGCCGCCGTTGCTGGGTTCCGGGCCTGAGCGCACAGGTGGCTACTACAGCAAGGCTTCGGTGCGTGAAATCGTTGCGTTGGCGGGCCGTCTCGGTATCGAGGTGATACCGGAGATCGACGTTCCCGGCCATTGCTACGCCATGCTGCAGGCGATCCCGGAACTACGCGATCCGGCAGAGCACGGCGTCTACTATTCGGTGCAGGGTTTCCCCAACAACTGCCTCAACCCGGCACGCGAGGAAACCTACCGGGTTCTCGAGACCATCCTGGATGAGGTGATCGCGCTGTTCCCGTACAAACGCATCCATGTCGGTGCAGACGAGGTGCCGATCGGCGCCTGGTCCGGTTCGCCCGAAGCACTGGCAAGACTTACCGAACTCGCTGGTCTCGATGTCGCAGCCGCTCATGCCAAGCGCGTCAATGTCGTCACCAACCATCATGGCGCCGACGAGATCGATGGTTCGGGCGCTGCCGTACTGCAGGCGCAGTTCCTTGCGCGCATCCAGAAGTTCCTGGCGTCGCGGGGCTGCATCACCGGCGGCTGGGAAGAAGCCGCGCATGGCGATATCATCGACAAGGACAAGAGCTTCCTGAACGGCTGGCGTTCAGTGGAGATATCGGCCGCCCTTGCCGGTCGCGGCTATGACATCGTGGTCTGCCCCGGCCAGGTCTATTATCTCGACATGGCCAACAGCCCGGCCTGGTCGGAGCCGGGCGCTGCCTGGGCCGGCTGGTCGGAACCGGAGACACTTTATGGATTTGATCCCATTGAGGGCTGGACCGAGGAACAGAAGAAGCACTTCCTCGGCATACAGTGCTGCATCTGGTCAGAGCCGATGACCGATCGTGGCGTGTTCGACCGGCTGGTCTTCCCGCGCATCTCCGCCCTGGCCGAGACAGGCTGGACGAAACCGGAGCGCAAGTCATGGGAGCGCTTCAAGGCGCTGGCCGGCTTGATGCCGATTCTCTACGGCATCACCGCGGCGACATAAGGCTCCAGCCTCCATCTTCTCCAGAAGACGGAGGCTGCGCAATCCTGCGATTGCTACGGTGTCGGGCGGAAGACACCGTCCTTGTCACGTTTCAGCGGGGCAGTCTGCTCGGGTAGCGGGGCGCCGGGCGCGTCGTTGACAGAAACACCCTGCGGCCAGTCGGCGGGTGCGATCGCGATGTAGCGTGCATAGCCACCCGAACCGCCTTGCGGCTTGGCGAAGCCGATCGTCACCAGCGCGCCAGCCTCGGGGACCTTGTCGAGGTTGGCCACGCCTTCGGCCTGCACGAAGTTGTTGTGCATGAGCCAGTATTCGCCTTCGAGGGTCGGCGTGGTGTCGGTGTCGAGCGGCTCGTGGCCGTGAAACAGGATCTTGCGCTCCAGATGCAGGAACTTGAGCGCGTCGAGACTTACGCCTGGAAACGGCGCCTTGGCGAAGCGTTCCGGCTCATTCCATTTCTTGTACCAATCGGAGCGCACGAATACCACGGAGCCTTCGGGGATGCGGCCGTGCTTCTTCTCCCATTCCTCGATGTCGGCGACCTTGAGGTGATATCCCTCGTCGGTCTTCGCCTTGCCGCTGATGTCGATCACCACAAGCGGTCTCACCGCGAATGTCGGGGGCAGGTCGCTGATGGTGGCGCCCTTGGGATTCCAATGCGAGGGCGGGTCGAGCTGGGTTCCGTACTGGTCTGTGGTCAGGTCATAGGCGCTGGCGACGAAACCATGCTTCTCATAGGTGAACTCCTCACCCTTCTTGACGTAACCTTCGATATCGGCGCCGGCGACTGCCGGCTTGAATTTGGCTGGTCCGAAGCCCGGCCAGACAGGTTGCACCGGCGCAAAGGCATGGGTGAGGTCGATGTATTTCGCAGACTTCAGGGATTGTTCGTAGAATTTCCAGAATGCCGGTTCTTCCGCTGATGCGGCGCTGCTTGCGGCAAGCACCGCACCAAGCGCGACGAGCCGCACAAAGCTCATTGCCTTCATGATCCTCTCCTGTCGATTTGACAGGCAACGATCATGCAATCCTGCCGGCACGGCAAGCATCGCGATTGCGCCTTTCCTGGCCGTTGCGCAAAAACACTGGCGTTGCCGACGGAGAACTTTCATTTCGAGTTTTCAGACAGTCCACGGGAGGACCGTGGCGGAGGGCGTTCACCCTATGATGGATTTTGCGCCGGCGTGAAGCGCGACGCCCAGATGGATTGCCGGGATCAGCAGAACAAGACCGCCGAGGAAAAAGAGAGGAAACGGACTGTCCGATCCGAAGTTGCCCGACGCGAATGCCAGGGAGCCCAGGATTGCCATCGGTATCGCCCCGTAGAAGACTCCACGCCAGTATTTCCGACGGGCCTGCGGCGATGCCTCCAACCTTCCTCGCATGTAGTCAAACGAGAGACTTACGAATATTCAAAATGACATGAGGCCGAAAACAGCCAGGCCGAAACCGATTCCCCCGAAGACTGCCATCTGCACGTCTTCTTTCCCGCCGGCCAAGAGGGCAGACGGTGTGCCAACCAGGAAAGCCCCGCCGCTGACAACGCCGAGTACCATGGCCAGATATCCCAGAACGATAGTAGCGGGCGCTGCCAGGATAATAAATTCAACGAGGTAGACACCTCGCAGCAGGGGTGACGACATCCATCTCTCTCCGGCTTCGTGCCGGTGGCTGGCCGCCGGGGAAGCGACTTCGTCGTGTCTTTCTTTATCTGTCATCGGGCAATCAACTTTTCGCGCAATGCCTCTTTGATACTCTGCATAGCCTCGCGCTTGCTCTGTGGGCCGAATTTTTGCGATGACGCAACGAGCATGCAATGCTGGTGGACGGCAAGCATTGCATCAAGTGCTCCTTGTGCGAAATCGCTGGCGCAGCCGCTGTCCGCTGCGGCTTCTTTCAATCGAGCGGCTTCTGCAGCACATCGAACTGCGGGTTGGTTTCGGAGAAGATCGGCAGCGCCGCGGCGCCGAGAACGGAAGTGTCCTTGCCTGCCGCGCCGATGAGGACGCGTGGCACGGTGCGTGCGTGCGTCGAGGAAACCGACAGATGCAGCGGCTCAAGCCGGCTCGCCAGCAGCTCGATGACGGCAAGCGGCATGAAACCACCGAGCACCACGGTCTCCGGATCAAAGGCGAGCTCGAGGACATCGATGGCCTGCCTCAATGGGGCGGCTGCCTGGTCCGCCCAGGCAAGCAGGCGCTCGTCGCCGGCAGCCAGCAACTCATCGAGCCTCTCAGGGGAAGCGTGATCTGGATCCGGTATTTCGAGGCAATCATAGGCGGCGCGCAGCGAGACGTAACGTTCCAGGCAGCCATGCTTGCCACAGAAACAGGCGAGCCCGCCCGGCTTGACGATCATGTGACCGATCTCGCCGGCATTGTGACGGCTGCCCTTGTAGAGATGGCCGTCGAGGAAAAGACCGGCGCCGAGGCCCGTGCCGATGAAGAGATAGACGAAGCTGTTGAGATTCCGGGCGACGCCATAAAGCCGTTCGCCGATGGCAGCGGCGGTGGCGTCGTTCTCGAAGGTCACGGGAAGACCGGTCAGGCGTTCCAGTTCGGCCGCCACCGGAAAATCCTGCCAGCCGGGCAGGGCGGTCGGGCCGACCGATGTCATGCCCTCGACATCGAAGGGGCCCGGCATCGCCATGCCGACGCCAAGCAGGCGGCTGCGGTCGAAACGGAAGGAACGCACGAGCTCGTCGGTCATCGCCGCGAGCAAAGGCATCGCTTCTGCCGGTGTCGGCCGGTCGACCATGCGCTCGATGCGTGCGCGTAGCGTGCCTGACAGGTCGGTGACGACGCCGACCGCCGTCTGATGGTCGAGCTGCAGGCCGATCGAATAACCCCCGTTGGGGTCGATCGAATAGGGCACTGCTGGCTGCCCTCGCGCGCCCTTCTGCGTCGCCTCGGCGCGCAGCAGACCTGCCCGTTCCAATTCGTCGACGATGTTGGAAATCGTCTGTGAACTCAGGGCGGTAAGTCGTGCGATCTGGGCGCGTGAGAGGGCGCCATTGGTCCTGATCGCCTCGATGACAACGCGGCGATTGTGCGACTTGGCTTGTTCGAGATTGGTGCCGGCGACAGGTCTCTTCAGGGTCATGTAAACTCTCTACGCGAGTTCCATCGATTATGAAGGAAAATATAAGCCAATCAACTTGATTTAATTAATTTCACATGGTCTAGTCGGCGCGGCTGTCGGGTTGCACAGGCCGGACAGTCGCCAATCGGGAGGAATCAATGAACAGCTTCTTCAAGGGCGCGGCCTGCGGGCTTGCGCTGCTGATCCATCAGTCGCTTCCGGCTTTCGCCGAGGACGTGACGCTCAACGCGATTTTCATGAAGCAGGCCGCTTATAGCGAGGACGACACCAAGGCTATGGCCAAGGCGTTCGAGGCGGCCAATCCGGGCCTCAAGGTCAATCTGGAGTTCGTGCCCTACGAGGCGCTGCACGACAAGATCGTGGCGGCCCAGGGCGCCGGCTCCTCCGGCTACGACGTTGTCCTGTTCGACGTGATCTGGCCGCCGGAATTCGCTACCAAGGGCTTTCTGCAGGATGTCACCGCCCGCGTCCCGAAAGGCGACAGGGACAAGGTGTTCGACGGCGCGTGGACCACGGTGGACTATGACGGCAAGATCTGGGGCATGCCCTGGATCCTCGACACCAAGTACCTGTTCTACAATGAGGAGATGCTGAAGCAGGCGGGTATTTCCGCTCCGCCCAAGACCTTCGAGGAACTGGCCGAGCAGGCCAAGATCATCAAGGACAAGGGCATCGCCAAATATCCGATCGTCTGGAGCTGGAGCCAGGCTGAGGCGCTGATCTGCGACTACACGTCGATGGTCGGCGGCGCCAAGGGTTCCTTCACCCAGGACGGCAAGCTGTCCTTCGACACGGGCGGTTCGGTCGAAGCCGTCAACTACATGAAAAAGACGCTCGACGACGGAGTCACCAACCCGAATTCGCGCGAATATCTGGAAGAGGACGTGCGCAAGGTGTTCTCGGCAGGGGAAGCCGCGTTCGCGATGAACTGGACCTATATGTTCAACATGGCCAACGACCCTAAGGAGAGCAAGGTCGCCGGCAAGGTGGGTATCGTCCCGGCCCCTGGCTTCAAGGGCAAGGCCGAAGCCTCCGCTATCAACGGTTCGATGGGGCTGGGCATCTCCGCCGGCTCCAAGCATCCCGATGAGGCCTGGAAGTTCATCAGCTTCATGACCTCGCAGGAAACCCAGAACAAATACGCCAAACTCAGCCTGCCGATCTGGAAATCGTCCTATGAGGATCCGGCGGTGACGAAAGGGCAGGAAAAGCTGATCGATGCCGCCAAGGTCTCACTCGGCGTGATGTTCGCTCGTCCGATGACGCCTTCCTATCCGGAACTGTCGTCGATCCTGCAGAAGAACATCCAGCAGGTGCTGCTTGGCCAGGCTTCGACGGACGACGCCATGAAGGCGGCGACCAAGGCCGCCGGACGGCTGCGTTAAGCCACCGGCGCTTCGAGGGGAGAGCACAGCCGTCATGGCCCCAGCCCAACAGGACCGTACGGCTTGGCTTTTGCTGACGCCCATGATTGCGATCATGGTCCTGGTGACGGCCTTTCCGCTCCTCAACACCTTGTGGCTGGCGTTCACCGACGCCAGCCTCACCGGCCAGGGCTATGTGTGGCAATGGATCGGGCTGGAGAACTTCGCCTACATTCTCGATGACAGCGACTTTCGTGCTGCCGTCGGTCACACCGCCTATTTCACCGTGCTGTCGGTTTCAGCCGAAGTGGTGCTCGGCGTGCTGGTTGCGCTGCTGCTCAACCAGGAATTCAAGGGTCGAACCCTGGTGCGGGCACTGCTGATCCTGCCCTGGGCGCTGCCCACCATCGTCAATGCCGTGATGTGGCGCCTCATCTACAATCCCGAATATGGCAGCCTGAATGCCTTGCTCACGCAGGTTGGCCTGCTCGATGCCTATCGTTCCTGGCTGGGCGATCCCGCCACGGCGATGAACATGGTGATCCTCGCCGACATCTGGAAGAACTATCCGCTGATCGCGCTGATCGCATTGGCCGGCCTGCAGACGGTGCCGAAGGACCTCTACGAGGCCGCGATCATGGATGGGGCCAATGCCTGGACGCGGTTCTGGAAGATCACGCTGCCGGGCATCATCGGCTCACTCAGCGTCGCGATGGTGCTGCGCGCGATCGAGGCCTTCAAGGTGTTCGACATCTTCTATGTGATGACGCGCGGCGGACCGGCCGATTCCACCAAGACGGTGTCCTTCTTCGTCTACCAGGAATCCTTCACCTATCTGCGCGCCGGCAGCGGTGCCGCCTATGCGCTGACCGTAACCGCGATGAGTGCGCTGATGATTTCGATCTATGTCGTCATGCTGGTACGGCGGGAGAAACGCTCGTGAGACGCAGCCTGACCGCCACCATCCTAGTCTATGTCGCCGTGGCTGTTTTCGTGGCCTCCATTCTGGCGCCGGTGGCGTGGCTGTTCATCATGAGCATTTCCGACGCCAACGATCTCACCACCATTCCGTTGCGCTGGATTCCCGAGCAGCCGGATTTCTCGCGCTACGCGCGGCTGTTTTCGCTGGAGGAAGGATCGGCCGGACTGGCATTCCTGTCGGCGCTGCGCAATTCGGTTGTCGTCGCGCTCAGCGCCACCGCGATCGCGCTCGCTGCCGGCATTCCAGCCGCTTACTCTTTCTCGCGTTTCCCCGGTCGCATGCCGCTGCTCTATGCGGTGATCGTCACCTACATGATGCCGCCGGTGGCGCTGATCCTGCCGCTCTACAAGGTGTTTTCGGCGCTCGGCCTGCTCAACAACGTCACCTCGCTGATCATCGTCTATTGCACCATCCTTCTGCCCTTCGTGACCTGGCTGATGAAGTCGGGCTTCGACAGCGTGCCGGTGGAGATCGAACAGGCCGCATCGATCGACGGGGCAAACCTGTTCCAGATCATGACCCGCATCACGCTGCCGGTCGCGGCCGCCTCGACAGGCGCCGCCGCACTGTTTGCGCTGCTGCTTGCCTGGGACGAATTCTTCTACGCGCTGCTCTACACAAGCGATACGCGCGCCAAGACCCTGCCGGTGGCGATTGCTGACTTCGCTGCCGGTCGCGCCACCGACTACGGACTGATCTCGGCAGTGGGGCTGCTGGCGGCGTTGCCGCCGGTCATGATCGGCTTCTTCCTGCAAAAATCGCTGCTTTCCGGCCTCTCTGCCGGCAGCGTGAAAGGCTGACCATGGCGACGGAGGCAACAAGCGGCAAGGGGCTTGCGCTGCTGCAGGCCGAGATGGCGCGGCAAGGCGCGGATGCGGCCGCCTCGCTGTCATCGAATGGAACAATGGCGGCTGAGCTGGCCGCGAGCATCGGGCGTACCGGCCGGCTGGTCCTGATCGGCATGGGCGCGTCGCACTATGCCAATCGCATGGTTGAGACATCCTGGCGCCGGCTCGGTGTCGATTGTCGGGCAGAAACGGCGGGGGATGTGCTGCTGCAGGAATTGCCGCTGCTGCCGCAAACGATCGTGTTGATCTCGCAATCCGGTGAATCCGGAGAGATCCTGCAGTTGCTGGATCTGCTGCCTCGTGGCGCAGACCTTTTTGGCATGACGCTGGCGCCACAGAGCACGCTCGGGCGCAGCTTGCGGTGTCTCGTTGGCATCGGCGGCCAGGAGGTGGCCTTCGCTGCGACGCGCAGCCTCACCGTCACGCTGGCCCTGCATGCGACAGTCCTGGCGGCGGCAGGCGGTGAAATCGGCAGCTTTGCTGCCGCCCTTGCCGCATCGCCTCAGTTCGCGTTGGATGAAGCCGTTGAGGCGTTGGCACGGAAAAATTCGGTCATCATCGCCGGGCGCGGCGAATTGCGAGGGCTGGCGGAAGCCAATGGCCTGATGCTGATGGAGCTGGCCCGCATTCCGGCGTTCGGCTTCGAATTCGGCCAGTTCCGTCACGGCCCGCTCGAGGCACTGGCGCCTGATCTTGGCGTGCTCCTGCTGCGCGGGGCTGGTGCGCTCGGCGCGGGTACGGCTACGCTCGCCAAGGCAGCGCTCGGTGCCGGCACTGTACCGGTGATCTTCGATTGCAGCGGTGAAGCGCCGATCGAAGGCGGGGTGACCGTCGCATTTCCACGCAGCGAGGGGCTCTCCGCAGTCGCAGTTATGCTGCCCGCCTTGCAAAAGCTCATCATTGCCGTTTCCGGCCGCAAGGTTGCGGGCGTCGGCGAACCGGTGCGCTCGTCTAAGATAACCGGAATTGACCATGAAGCATGAACGCCCACACCGGCCCGACGGGCCATCCATCCACGTCATTGGCGGCGTCATGGTCGATCTGATCATGGGGCCGGTGACGCCCTGGCCACGTCCCGGAACCGAGACCTTCGTCGACCATTCGGAGCTGCGCGCAGGTGGGCCAGCGGGTAACACGGGGTTGGCGCTCAAGGCGCTGGGTGTACCGCACCACATCGTCTGCAACGTCGGTAACGACATGTTCGGCGCCTGGCTGACCGAAACATTCGGTGAGGTTGCTCGCAACTGGCCCCAGGTGGCAACCCCCACCGCGCTATCGGTCGGTGTCGAGCATCCAGGTGGCGAGCGATCGTTTCTCACCACGGCAGGCAATCTTGCCGTGCAGACCCCGGAGAGCATGCTGGCCATGCTGCCGGAGGAAGCAACTGCCGGTGACATTGCGCTGCTGACAGGTTCCTTTCTCTATCTCGACCTGATCGACGCTTTCGCGACGATGCTGGGCGCCGTCTCGGCGCGAGGTTTTGCAGTTGCCCTCGATACCGGCTGGCCTTCGGACGGCTGGACCGATGCGATCAAGGCGTCCACCGTGGCTTGCCTCGCACATTGCGACCATGTCCTGCTGAACGAGATTGAAAGCCTTTCGCTGTCCGGTGAACAGACCGTGGAAGCTGCCGCCGGATGGCTCACGAACCGCGCCAAGCCCGGTGCCATCGTCGTCGTCAAACGCGGGGGCGACGGCGCTTCCGCCTGGCACGACGGCAAGGTGACACATGTGCCGGCACCTGCCGTCGCGGTGATCGATACCACCGGTGCCGGCGATACCTTCAACGCCGGTTATCTTGGCGCTCTGCTGGATGAGGCTACCCTGGAGGATGCACTGCGTGCCGGCGTCGCGGTGGCTTCCGCGGCTATCGCTTCCTCACCGCGGCGCTACGTTTCGCTCGACGTGGCGCTGCGCTGAAATTCTTCTCATTGTTGACGCCTTGACATGCCGTCCAAGCCCAGACTTGTTGGGCAGGTGATGCGGGCCCGCTTGTTGGCCTGGTGCCGACAAGGAAAAGCATGCGCGCGGCCAAGGGGAAGGCAAAAAGCGACAACGGTGCCGAAAAGCCGATGCCTGCGGTGCGTCGGGCCGGCTCCAGCGTGCACGCGCATGTCGCCAACGAGATCGGCCTTGCCATCGTGCGTGGCGACTACCCGCCTGGCAGCATCCTCCCCAACGAAACGAAATGGGCGGAAACCTTCAACGTCAGCCGTTCTGCAGTGCGCGAAGCCATCAAGATGCTGATGGCCAAGAGCCTGCTTGCGTCTCGCCCCAAAGTCGGCAGCAGGGTCGAGCCGCGCGAACGCTGGAACCTGCTCGACCGGGACGTGCTGGGCTGGTACGCAACGTCGCCCGATCGCGGCGCTTTCCTGCGCACGGTGCAGGAGTTTCGCCACCTGATCGAGCCGGAGGCGACGGCGTTCGCCGCCATGCGCCGGACGGAAGAGCAGATGGAGGAGATTTCCCGCGCCTGCCGCGACATGAACAATGCCGCAACGCTGGAAGAGCGCACGCGTGCCGACACGCGTTTTCATCTTGCCATACTGCGCGCGTCCGGCAACGACCTTCTGGTGCCGCTTGGTGTTCTGATCGAACAGGCTTTCGACCATTTGTTCGTGCATGTGACGCGTGAGGGTGACGATCTCGAGACCGCCCAGAAGCTGCATGAACTGGTCGAGAAGAACATCCGCCTGCAGCGTCCAGATGCAGCGCGCGCCGCGGTGCGCAAGCTGCTTGCCAACACCGACAAGGTGGTGGGACGCGAACCTGAATGAGCCTCATGATATGACACAACGCCCGAATGTGCTTCTCATCTGCGCAGACCAGTGGCGCGGCGACTGCCTGTCGGCACTTGGCCATCCCAATGTGCGAACGCCGAACCTCGACGCACTGGCGGCAGATGGGATGCTGTTTCGCAAGCATTTCGGTCAGTGCACGCCTTGCGGTCCCTCGCGCACCAGCCTGCTGACCGGGCTCTATCTGATGAACCATCGCTCCGGCCGCAACGGCACGCCGCTCGATGCGCGTCACACCAACATAGCCCTGGAGGCGCGCAAGGCAGGCTATCGGCCCGCCTTGTTCGGTTACACGGACACCAGTGCCGATCCGCGCGATTTCGACGCCAACGATCCGTCGCTTAAGACCTATGAAAGCGTGATGCCGGGGTTCGAGGCGGCGCTGCATCTGCCTGACGAGATGGAGGAATGGATCGCCGACCTTCTCGACAAGGGTTACGACCTGCCCGGCGGCCGAGCCGACGTCTTCCGCCCCAAGGCGGGTTTCGACAAACCCGACGATCGTGGCTTCCGCTATATTCCGACGATCTATCCGGCCGAACACAGCGAAGCTGCGTTCCTGACCGATGCGTTCCTGAAATGGCTTTCGGTGCGGCGCGACAGTCCATGGTTCGCGCATTTCGTGTTTCTGCGGCCGCATCCGCCGCTGATCGCGCCGGAGCCTTACAACGCCCTGGTCGACCCGGCGGACGTGACCTTGCCGGGGCGAGCGGTGAGCCTTGCCGAGGAAAAGCTGCAGCACCCGATGCTTGCCTACGAACTGGATCGGGTGAGCGTGCCCGGCGGTTACGACGAGCACAGCCCGTTCGATCCGGTTTCGGCCAACGAACTGGAAATCCGGCAGATGCGGGCGACCTATTACGGGTTGATCGCCGAAGTCGATCATCATCTCGGCCGCATCATCGAGCACCTGAAGCGAACCGGCGAATATGACCGCACGCTGATCATCGTCACCAGCGATCATGCCGAAATGCTGGGCGAGCATCACGCATGGGGCAAGGAGGTCTATTTCGACGGCGCTTTCCATCTGCCGCTGGTCATCCGTGATCCGCGCGCCGACGCGGATGCTGCGCGTGGCAGCACCGTGGAGGCCTTTACCGAAGCTGTCGACGTCATGCCGACCATTCTCGACTGGATGGGACTTGAAAAGCCGCGCGCCTGCGACGGCCGTTCGCTGTTGCCGCTGCTGCATGGCGACACACCGGACGACTGGCGCAACGCTATCTTCTTCGAACATGATTTCCGCACCGTGGCGACACAGAAGGCGGAGGTGACGCTCGGGATCAACTCCGATCAGTGCAGCTATGCGCTCATCCGCGACGACCGCTACAAATACGTGCATTTCGCCGCTTTGCCGCCGCTGCTGTTCGATCTCGTCGAGGATCCATACGAGACGACCAATCTGGCCCAACGCCCGGAAATGGCATCGACCGTGCTGCGTTATGCGCAGAAGATGCTCGACTGGCGGCTGACTCATGCCGAGCGCACCCTGACCAACATGATGATTACCCAGGCCGGCGTGGTGTCACGGCCTTGAGGCAATCACGCTGGTCTTAAATTTTGATCCAGCTTGGTGCTGCCGGCTCGTGGGGCGGCAAGGATAAGGGTGGGGTGCCGAAGATGGAGCCTGCATCCCGACATGAACCAGCACCCCATCCCGTCGGGGAACAAAGTCTCCGTCATTGACGGCCGCGAGGCCTGGCTGAGACTTGCCGTTTCCGTCGTGCTGGGCACGATTGGTGCTGTCGGTATGTGGGCGGTGGTTGTCGTGCTGCCCGCCGTGCAGGCCGAGTTCGGCGTCGACCGTGCCGATGCGTCGTTGCCATATACCGCCACGATGATCGGCTTTGCCGCCGGCAATGTGCTGGTAGGGCGCGCGGTCGACCGCATGGGCTACTGGATACCGGCGCTATTGTCGTCGCTGACGCTCGCGGCGGGCATGATCCTGGCATCTTTCGCCGGTTCGATCCTGCAGTTCTCGCTGGCGCAGGGAATTCTCGTCGGCTTCGGCACCGCGGCGATCTTCGGGCCGCTGGTCGCCGACATTTCGCACTGGTTCAACCGTCGCCGCGGTGTCGCGGTCGCAGCCGCTGCCTGCGGCAACTACCTGGCTGGCGCGTTGTGGCCGGTGGTGATGCCGCCGGTGATCGCTGCCGAAGGATGGCGCTTCACCTATCTGGTTATCGGCATCTTCTGCCTCGTCACCATGATCCCGCTGGTGCTGATGATGAGGCAGCCCGCGCCACGCGAAGCTTTCGCGGCCTCGTCCTCCTCGACATCTCGCCGCGTGCAGCCGATCGCGCTGTCACCCGCAACCCTGCAAGGCCTGCTGATCGTCGCCGGTTTCGGCTGCTGCATGGCGATGGCGATGCCTCAGGTGCACATCGTCGCCTATTGCATGGATCTCGGCTACGGCGTGGCGCGCGGTGCCGAGATGCTGTCGCTCATGCTTGCCGGCGGCGTTGTCAGCCGGCTGGTTTCCGGCTTCGTTGCCGATCGGATCGGCGGCATCAAGACGCTTTTGATCGGATCGGCGCTGCAGTGCCTGTCACTGCTGTTCTACATTCCTTTCGACGGGCTGGCATCGCTTTACATCGTCTCGCTGGTGTTTGGCCTTTCCCAGGGCGGCATCGTGCCCTGCTACGCGATCATCGTGCGTGAATATATGCCGGCGGCCGAGGCCGGCCAGCGCGTTGGCCTGGTCATCATGGCGACCATCATCGGCATGGCCGTGGGGGGCTGGAGTTCGGGCTGGATCAACGATCTTACCGGTTCCTACGCCGCCGCATTCCTCAACGGTATCGCATGGAACGTGGTGAACCTGGCTGTGATGCTGCTGGTGCTGTGGCGAGTGGGGCGGCCGCAGTTGGCGGTGTCATAGCCTCTGAAGCAAGCGCCAAGCAGACCTCTCGTTCTCAGTTGGACTGAGAAGACATCTCCAGCGGATAGTCGTCATTGTCGGCGTCACGCATCGCCGCCAGGCTGCGGTTGTCCAGCACGTCGGCGATCGCCTGGCGCACTTCCAGCATCATGTGGCGGACTTCGCAGGTTTCTTCGTTGCAGTCCTCGCAGCGCTGGTATTGCGTGCGGCTGGCGCAAGGGATCGGCGCCAGCGGGCCGTCGAGCACACGCACCACATGGCCGATCTTGATCTCTGCTGCCGGCCGGGCGAGGCGATAGCCACCGTCCTTACCCTTGCGGCTCTGCACGAAACCGGCATTGCGCAACTCGCCAAGGATGGCGTCGAGGAACTTCTTCGGGATATTGTTGGCGACGGCGATGTCGTTGACGAAGGCCAGTTGTCCGGCCGGCATCCGCGACAGATGCACAAGGGCCTTGAGCCCGTACTTGCCTTTTTTGGTGAGCATGCCTGTCACTGCCTGAGCCGCAATCCCGTCAGCCGTTTGCCGGCTGTTTGTGCGCAAATCATGGCAAAACACTCGACCAGGACGCACGAACAGAGAATAGAGTCCAGTTTGTCGATATACAATGAAAAGAGCGTTGATTCTTCGGGCGTTTTCAAAACGCTACGACGTTGTGCTACAAAAATGGCACGCTTGCCTTCGTGAAAATGAAAAAGCCGGCTGGCGCCGGCTTCTTCTTCATTGTCTGCCAGGCAGGTCAGCGGTTGCCGTAGATCTCGTCCAGCAGCGCACCCTCGCCGAAGTGATCTTTCTGGACTTTTTCCCAACCACCGAACGCGTCTTCGACCGTGACAAGCCGGACTTCGGGGAACTTGTCCTTGAATTCGGCAGCGACCTTTTCGTCGCGCACGCGCAGGCCGTTCTCCGCCTCGATCTTCTGGCCTTCCGGCGTATAGAGGAAGTCGAGATAGGTCTTGGCGAGCTCGCGGGTGCCATGCTCATCGGCAACCTTGTCAACGATGGCGACCGGGAATTCGGCCAGCAGACTGACCGACGGGACGACCTGCTGATATTTGTCGGTGCCGTATTCGCGAGCGATGCCCTGCGTCTCGGATTCGAAGGTGATCAGCACGTCGCCGATACCGCGTTCGGCAAAAGTGGTGGTTGCAGCGCGGCCGCCGGTATCGAACACCGGCACGTTGTTGAAGATCTTGGAGACGAACTCCTTGACCTGGGCGGGATCACCCTTGAACTTCTCGTTGGCGTAGGCGGTGGCTGCCAGATAGGTATAGCGTGCGTTGCCGGAGGTCTTTGGATTAGGGAAGATCACCTGGACGCCGTCGCGGGCGAGATCATCCCAGTCCTTGATGTTCTTGGGATTGCCGGCTCTCACCAGGAAGGAGGGCAGGGAATAGAAGGGCGAGGCATTGTTGGCGAAATCCTTCTGCCAGTCAGCGGAGACAAAGCCCTGCTTGACCAGAAAGTCGACGTCCGGAACCTGGTTGAAGGTCACCACGTCGGCACCGAGGCCTTCGACGATCGAACGGGCCAGCTTCGAGGTGCCGGCATGCGACTGGTCGATGGTGACGCCGGGATGTTTTTCGATGAAAGCCTTGTTGACCTGAACGAAGAGTTCGCGGCCAACGTCATAGGAAGCGTTGAGCAGCTTCTCGGCGGCAGAGGCGGGCGCTGCTGCGAGGATCAGGCCAGCCAGCGCAACACCGGCAAGCAAAAGGCGTTTCATGAAAAGACTCCGTTGGAAAAATTTACTGCGGAAGTCCGTACATTAGAACCTGATACCACAAAGACGAGGAATGCCGGTCTGTAGCCGTATTCGTAAATAGAAAAACCATCCCGGAAAGCGATGTTTTCAGAACGGTTTTTCTGTGTCGCGCGCCAGACGTCTGTGCGGTCCTAGTTTCCTGCTGCTTTTGCGGGAAACAGCTTCCAACGGCTCGGCCGGAAAGCGATGCGGCTCTTCTGGGTCGCGATATGATCGACAGGCAGTTCGATCTCGACGCGCTGGCGCTCGCCGCCGATCTCCAGTTCAACACGGCGGGTACCGGCGACGCGGCGGCTGGCGACCACCGTGCCGGCGATGCAGCCGCTGCAGCCGTCGAGCAGTTCGATATCGTGCGGGCGGAAGTAGAGCAGGGCATCGCCGGGCGGATGGTTCGGTGCCGAAAGTCCGATCGGCCGATCGGCGATCCAGACCTGACCGTCGGTGATCCTGACCGGCAGCGAGCTCGATTCGCCGATGAAACCGAAGACGAAGGGGGAGTTCGGCGTGTCATAGACCTCGTCGGCGGTTCCGATCTGCTCGATCTGGCCCTGGCTCATCACTACGACGCGGTCGGCGAGTTCGAGTGCTTCTTCCTGGTCATGCGTGACAAAGACGGTGGTATGGCCGGTGGTATCGTGGATCTCGCGCAGCCAGCGGCGCAATTCACGACGCACCTGCGCATCGAGTGCGCCGAAAGGTTCGTCGAGCAGAAGCACTTTCGGCTCGATCGCCATGGCGCGGGCAAGCGCGACGCGCTGGCGTTGGCCGCCGGAGAGCTGCGCGGGATAACGCTTCTCCAGCCCGGAAAGCTGGACAAGATTGAGCAGTTCCGAGGCACGGCCGCGGATTTCTTCCTTCGACGGGCGGGTGGCGCCAGGGCGTACCTTGAGGCCGAAGCCGATATTATCGGCCACCGTCATATGCCGGAACAGCGCGTAATGCTGGAAGACGAAGCCGACATTGCGCTCCTGGATGGTCTTGCCCGACGCATCCTCGTCGCCGAAGAAGATCTTTCCGGCTGTCGGCCGCTCCAGTCCGGCGATCAGTCTGAGCAAGGTGGTCTTGCCCGAGCCGGAAGGTCCGAGCAGCGCGATCAGCTCGCCGGAGCGGATGTCGAGCGAGACGTCCCGAAGTGCCGGAAACCGGTCGAATTCCTTGCGTACATTGGCAACGCGAACTTCCATTCAAATGTCCCTGTCAATGTCCGCGTGTCGCGGCGAGTTCGGCGCCGTAGCGCATCTCGAGAACGGTTTTCAAGATCAGAGTGACCAGCGCGAGGCCGGCCAGAAGCGAGGCCACGGCAAAAGCGCCGACGGCATTGTATTCATTGTAGAGGATCTCGACATGCAGCGGCATGGTGTTGGTCATGCCGCGGATATGGCCCGAAACCACCGACACGGCACCGAACTCGCCCATGGCGCGGGCGTTGCACAGCAGCACGCCGTAGAGCAGGCCCCATTTGATGTTGGGCAGGGTGACATACCAGAACACCTGCCAGCCGTTGGCGCCGAGCGACAGTGCGGCCTCCTCGTCCCCGGTTCCCTGTTCCTGCATCAGCGGGATCAGTTCGCGCGCGACGAAAGGAAAGGTGACGAAGACAGTGGCGAGCACAATGCCCGGCACGGCGAAGAGGATTTCGATGCCGTGCGATTTCAGCCATGGGCCGAGCATTGCCTGGGCGCCGAACAGCAGCACATAGACCAGGCCGGAAATGACCGGCGAGACCGAGAAGGGCAGGTCGATCAGGGTGGTGAGAAAGGCCTTGCCCTTGAATTCGAATTTGGCGATCGCCCAGGCGGCAGCAATGCCGAAGACGACATTGAGCGGCACGGCGATCAGCGCCACCGTCAGGGTGAGGCGAATGGCCGACAGCGTGTCGCGGTCGTTCAGCGAGGTGAGGTAGGCGCCGACGCCTTTGGCGAAGGCTTCCTTGAAGACGATGACCAGCGGCAGCAGCAGGAAGATGCCGAGGAAGGCGAAAGCGATCGCCATCAGCGTCGCGCGCGCCGAGCGACTTTCGGTGATGGCTGCCGAGACATTGTCGTGTACCGGCTCGTAGGACTTGATCTCCGGATCAGCCATAGCGCTTGCGACTCCATGCCTGCAGGAGATTGATGACGAGCAGCATGGCGAAAGATATGGCCAGCATCACCGCGGCAATGGCGGTGGCGGCCGCATAGTTGAACTCCTCCAGCCGGATGACGATGAGCAGCGGGGCGATTTCCGTCACCTTGGGCAGGTTGCCGGCAATGAAGATGACCGAACCATATTCACCGACACCGCGTGCGAAAGCCAGAGCGAAGCCGGTGATGATGGCTGGCGCCAATCCCGGAAAAAGCACGCGGGTGATTGTCTGGAAGCGGCTGGCGCCGAGTGTGGCGGCGGCTTCCTCGACCTCCTTGTCGATCTCCTCGATAATCGGTTCGACGGTGCGCACCACGAAAGGCAGGCTGACGAAGACCAGCGCGACAATGATGCCGAGCGGCGTATAGGCGACCTTGATGCCAAGTGGCATCAGCAGGCTGCCCAGCCAGCCGTTCGGGGCATAGAGCGTGGTCAGCGCGATGCCGGCAACCGCGGTCGGCAGGGCGAAGGGAAGGTCGACCATGGCGTCGACCACGCGCCGACCGGGAAACTTGTAGCGCACCAGAACCCAGGCGACGATCGTGCCGAACACGACATTGACAAGGGCTGCAATGAGTGCGGTGCCGAAGCTGATCTCCAGGGCTTTCAAGGTACGATCGGCGGTGACGATGCGCCAGAAATCGACCCATCCGAGGGAGGCGGAACGCCAGACCAGCCCAGCCAGCGGGATGAGAATGATGAGGGTGAGGTAGACAAGCGAGAAGCCGAGCGTCAGTCCGAAACCCGGAATGACGCTCGGCTGCTTGAACCGCCACCCCGCCTGCGCGGGTGCTGTGGTCATGTTGTTGTTAACCCGTCCCTTCTCGTTCCCTGGAGCGAATGCATTGGCATCCGCCCTGTCTCCTTGTTTGTTGCATGATCTCCGTCCGAAAAGTCCGCAACTTTTCGAGATCACACCAGCCGGTTGCGCCCCGACAATTTCGGGGCGTCACCGCAGCCCTCACTGCGCCGGCTTGTAGACCTGGTCGAATATACCACCGTCGGCGAAATGATAAGGCTGTGCCTTCTTCCAGCCGCCGAATTGCGGATCATCGATCGTCACCAGCTTGATCTCGGGCAGCTTGGCAAGGTCCTCTGCCGGGACGAGTTCGGGCTTTGCGGGACGGTAATGGTTCTTGGCGATGATCGTCTGGCCCTCTTTCGAATAGAGGTACTTCAGATAGGCTTCCGCTACCTTGCGCGTTCCCTTTGTGTCGACATTGCCATCGACGACGGCGACTGGCGGCTCGGCGAGGATGGATGTGGGTGGGTAGACGACATCGAATTTGTCGGCGCCGAATTCGTCAAGCGCGAGATAGGCCTCGTTTTCCCAGGCAAGCAACACATCGCCAAGATCCTTTTGCGCGAAGGTCACAGTCGAACCACGGGCACCGGTATCGAGCACCGGAACGTGTGAATAAAGATTGGAGATGAATTCCTTGGTCTTGGCCTCATCGCCGCCGTTCTGCGCGTTTGCATAGGCCCAGGCAGCGAGATAGTTCCAGCGCGCGCCACCGGAGGTCTTCGGGTTCGGCGTGATGACCTGGACGCCGTCCTTCACCAGGTCGTTCCAGTCCTTGATGCCCTTGGGGTTGCCCTTGCGGACAAGGAAAATAATGGTCGAGGTATAAGGGGCGGAATTGTGCTCGAATTTGGTGCGCCAGTCGGGATTGATCTTCTTTGATTTCTCGACAATGGCATTGATGTCGCTTTCAAGTGCCAGCGTGACCACGTCGGCTTCAAGGCCATCGATGACAGCACGTGCCTGCTTGCCGGAACCACCATGCGACTGCTGTACGGTCACGGTCTCGCCGCTCTCTTTTTTCCAGTAGGCGGCAAAGGCCTCGTCGAACTGCTTGTAGAGTTCGCGCGTCGGGTCATACGACACGTTGAGGATCGTCGTATCAGCGAATGCGAAACCGAGCGCACCGAACTGGACAGAGCCGGCGATAAGGATGCCGAGCAGTTTCTTGAAGTGAGGTTTGGTCATTTCCGCCTCCGTTGAACTGTATTCTACTCTATCGAAATTGTAGAATTTGGGTGCGGCGAAAGTTGCCTTTTTCGGGCTTGCGAAGAAAAGTTCCAGCGATTTGGCGGTCAGGCAAGAAAATTCTACCTCACCGAGGAGGGAGGTCGATCATAAATGGAGTCAAGCTCGGCAGGCCTATTCGACGAAGACCTTGACGCTGGTGGCGCGACCGGCGGCGTCGATGACTGTCAGCGTCGAATAGCCCGTCCCATCCGGCAGCCAGGTTGCGGTGCGGCGACGGTCGATGCCGGCCAGCGGCTTGCCGTTGGCGAGCCAGCGGAACGGCGCCCGGCCGCCCTGCAGTTTCAGCACCAGCGGTGTCGCCTCGGCCCCTGATAAGCCAAGGTCGACACGGGCACCGTCTGGCGGGAAAACGATCCGCGGAGCGGGCTCGGTGACGGCAACGCCAGACTGGGGTTCATTGCCTGTCCCGAAGCGGGCGAGCGTGACCGGCAAGTCCTCGCGTCTCGGCCGAAGCACGCCGGCTGGCTGGCTGGGCAAAGCGACAGCGGCAAGGCCCGAGCGGACAAAACCCTCGAACAGGATGGGGGCTGCCGACACGTAGCCCGAGAGGCCGGGCACCGCGCTGGCGTCGGCGCGGCCGACCCAGACGCCAAGGACGTAGCGGCCGTCGAAGCCGATCGCCCAAGCATCACGGTAGCCGTAGGATGTGCCGGTCTTGTAGGCGATGCCGCGTTGCGGCGCGCCTTCCGGGGGGCGTACGCCGGCGAGGATATCGGTGATCTGCCAGTTGGCCTGCTCGTCCAGAATGGTGGTGGCGGTGCCGGTCACGGGCACGGCCTCGGTGCCGTCGCGCAGCGGATGCACCTTTCCACCGTTGGCCAGGCCCGTATAGAGCTGAACCAGGTCGCGCAGGCTGGTGCCGACGCCGCCCAGACCGATGGCGAGGCCTGGCGGCTGGTTGGTCGGCAGCAGCGGGGATACGCCGGCCTGACGGAAACGGGCGGTCAGGCGAGCCGGCCCGACCGCATCCAAGACGCGGATGGCGGGCACATTCAAGGAAAGCTGCAATGCCTGGCGTATCGAGACGTCACCTTGATATCCCATGTCGAAATTCTTCGGCCGGTAGCCGGAAAAGTCTGCCGGGCTGTCCTCTATCATCGTTTCCTGCGCGACCATGCCCTGTTCGAAGGCCAGCCCGTAGATGAAGGGTTTCAGCGTCGAACCCGGTGAGCGTACGGTACGGGTCATGTCGATCCAGCCCGCCCGGCTGGAATCGAAGAAAGATGCCGAGCCGACGCTGCCCAGAATGTCGCCCGTACGGGAATCGGCCAGCACCATGGCGACCGAGAGTTTTGGTCCGAGCCGGGTTGCCGCTTCGCGTGCAACGGTCTCGAGCCCTTCCTGGACGCCTTTGCGCAAAGTGAGTTTGAGCGGAGCGCCGGCTTCCGCCTTGCGCAACAGCGTATTGGCGGTGTGCGCGGCAAAGGCAGGCAATTGACGCCGCAGGTTGGCGACGACGTCGAGAGCGGCGCGGTGCGCTTCGCGTTCGCCAATCAGTCCGGCGGTGACCATGCGGTTGAGCACGCGGTCGCGCGCTGCCTGCGCAATGGCTGGGCTCTTGTCCGGACGGCGGCGCTCCGGCAATTGCGGCAGTGCAACCAGGAGGGCGGCTTCCGAAACCGTGAGACGGCGCGGTTCCTTGCCGAAATAGGCGAGCGAAGCGGCGCGGACGCCTTCGAGGTTGCCACCATAGGGCGCAAGCGTCAGGTACTGTTCCAGGATCTGGCGCTTCGTCAGTCGTCGCTCGATCTGCAGTGCGCGCAGCATCTGTTTCAGCTTCGAGCCGACCGAGCGGCTCTCGCGCGGCTCGATCAGGCGGGCCAACTGCATGGACAGCGTCGAGCCGCCGGAGACGATGCGGCGGTTGCCGGCGAGTTGTGTCGCTGCCCGCCCCAATGCCAGCAGGTCGATGCCTTCATGGTCCCAGAAGCGTTTGTCCTCGTAGGCGACCAGCATGTCGACGAAGTTCCTGTCGACCTGGTCGAGGCTCACCGGCAGACGCCAATAGCCATCCCTGGTGGCGAAGGCACGCAGCAATGCGCCGTCACGGTCGAGGACTTCGGCCGATACGGCCAGCGGGTCGGGCAGAGGCGGCGGAAAGGCACGGGTCGAGCATCCACAACCCACCGACGGCAATTGCCGCAAAACCGGCCGCCGCGCCGGCGAACATCGCAACGCGCCGCAGCCCCTTGCGAGCCGGAGAAGGCGTGAGAGTGTCACTCATGACCACCTTGTGGCGCCGGCCTTACGGCGCCTTCACCTCCATCATGCCGGTGGCGGTCCGCGCCGAATATTGCGGCCGGTACATGTCCTCGACGCTGGCCGCCGGATGCGCATAGACGCCGGGCGTCACCGCCCGCACCACATAGGCCAGGGTCTTGGTACGGTCGCCATCCTCCGCCGCTGGATCGAAAGCAGCGACGAAACGGTCATTGCGGAATTCGAGATGCGCGGCGTTGGTCTGCGCCAGCCAGGAGAAGTTGGAAAGCTGGGCCGAAGAAACGAGACCCGGATTGTCGATCTCGAAGCCCGCGGGCAGCAGGTCGGTGATCAGCACGCGTTGTGGCCAGTCGTTCAGCTCCGTCACCTTCAGGACGACGACATAGCGCTCGTTCTGCCTGGCTTCGCTCACATTCGCCTCACTGCCGTCGAGTGTGTAATAGGTGCGCTCGATGGTAAAGCCTTCGCCGCCAGCCGGCAGCGGCTGGGCCGGTGCGGCAACGGTGGTGACCACCGCCTGCAGGCCGTTCTTGCCGGCATTGGCGACGGTCAACGGGCTGTCGATCAAGGTCTCGCCGGTCATCTCGGTCGAATAGGCACCGCTGTGCGGCTGACCGTTGATGGTGAGCTTGATGGTGTCGTTGCCATTCTTCAGCGCACGCGCTGCCAGCAGCATCCGGGCATTGTCCTGGGTGCTCGTCCATCGCTGCGCTGCGCGTTGCCTCTCCACCTGCCTGATCAGTTCCGGCAGCACCGAGGGTGTCGGTTTGGATTCGGCGGCAAGCGCCAGCATTGCAGAGGCATCACGGACCGCCGAGCCATAATCGGAACGGTACCAGTCATAGTTCTTGGTGCTCCTGGCAAGCGTCAGTGCGGCCTGGAACGTCGATTCCGATCGCTGCGCATCGCCATAGAGCGCCAGGGCAGCAGCGAGCTGCGCCACCGCCATCGGACTGGAGAAAGCCTCCAGCTTGGTGTCGGCATAATAACGCAGGTCTCCGACCGAAGCCTTCTTGTTGCGGGCCAGGACATAGAGCGCATAAGCGATCTGCGAGCCACGGTCTTCGACGCTCTGATCGTAGCCGAGCGAATTCTGCAGGTTGCTCAATGCCTGCGAGATCGCCTGGGCCGGCACTTCGTATTTGGCCTCACGCGCTCTCGTCAGGAAGTCAGTGACGTAGGAATCCAGCCACAGGTCGCCCGAGCCCGGTCCCCACAGGCCGAAGCTGCCGCCGGAAGCCTGATAGCTCAGCACCCGGTAGATCGCCTCCTGCACCCGATCGTGCAGGCCGGGATCGTCCGGGATGCCGTAGCCCTTCGACATTTCGCTCATGTAAAGCAGCGGCAGCGCGCGGCTGGTGGTCTGTTCGGCGCAACCATAGGGATAGCGATCGAGCGACAGGATCAACGACGGCACGTCAAGCGCGGCCGACTGCGATACGCCGACGCTGACGGACGAGCCCTGCAGCGTGCTTTCCGCCAGGAGTTGCTGATCCACACGCAGCGATGCGCCATTCTTCAAGTCGACGACGAGGCGGACCGGAACCGGAAGCTGAGCCGGACGCACGGGCAGGAACAATGTCTGTTCCGCCGAAGGTCCACCATCCCTGGCCAATTTCACCGTGATGGTGGCATCGCTCGGTGAAACGCCGATCAAGGGCACACTCAACGTCTGTCGCTTGCCTTCAGCCAGGGTGAGCTTGGCCGGCACGGCCTCACTGCCGATGGTGATGTCGCCAGTGGTCTCGATGGCGAGCGCGTAGTCACCTGCCGGAGCATCGGTGTTGGCGAAATCAAGCCGCATGGTCGCGGCATCGCCAGGTGCCAGGAAGCGTGGCAGGCCGGCGGTGATGACGATGGGATCGCGCACGATCACGTCGCTCACGGCATGGCCGACGGCTTCCCTGGTCCAGGCCACGGCCATGACACGCGCGGTGCCATTGAACTGCGGCAGGTCGAAATTGACCGTTGCCTTGCCCTCGGCGTCCAGTTTGACGATGCCTGAGAAGAAGGCGACCAGCTTTTCGGTTGGCGGGCTGCCCTGACTCTGCAAGGCGTTGCCGTCGCCACCGGTGCGAAGCTTGCCGGTGGTGCCGAGCGAGCCGTCGATGAGGCGGCCGTAGAGGTCGCGCAGTTCCAGCCCCATCATGCGCTGGCCGAAGAACCAGTCTTCAGGGTCCGGCGCCTTGTAGTTGGTCAGGTTCAGGATGCCGACGTCGACGGCGGCCACCATGACGTAGGCATCGCTGCCAGGTGCCACCCCGGTCACCGAGACGGGCACCGAAAGCGTCTGCCGCGGTTCCATCTTGGCGGGCGGCGCAAGCACGACGCCGAGTTTCCTCGCGCCCGGATCGATCTTGAGCCATTTCACGCCGATGGCGCGGGCCGGCATGCGGCTCTGCTCGGCGTCGCCTGGCCTGTAAAGGGTGGCCGTGACATAGGCGCCAGCGCCCCAATCCTCGGCGACGGGGATGTCCACCGTGCCGCCGTCCTTGGGAATGCTGACATTGAAGGTCTTCAGCAGGCGGTCGGCGCCGATCGTCACCAGCAATTCGCCTGCATAATGCGGCGAGACTTTCAGCTTGGCGGTGTCACCAACGGCATAATCGTCCTTGTCGAGAGCGATCTCCAGTCCATCCGGTGTCTCGGTCGAGGTGGCACTGACGTACCAGCCGCCGTCGAACTCGTAGGAGGAGGCCGGACCGTCCGGATCGGCCGTTTCAACTTCCAGCCGGTAGCGTCCCCAATCGACGGGCAGCGATACCGTCGCTTCGCCGTCGGCAGCGATATCGACCTTGCCATTGGCAACAGCCTTGGTGAGGTTCACCGCTTCATAGGCCCAGGAGCCGCCATTGCGGTACCATTGATAGTTGCGCTCGACCCTGACCAGCGACCATTGCGCGCCGGAAAGCGCCTTGCGGTTTCCGTCACGATCGACTGCGATCAGGCTGAACCTGGCGGTACCTCCCTGCGGCACTTCGTCGTTTTCGAAATCGGGTCGGATACCGATCAGATCGCCTTGCGGGCGTACGGCCAGATTGAGGGAACGCTCGACGGCGCGGCCGCCGGTCTCGCGCATGCGCACGGTCACCTTGGCGTTCACCAGTTTGGTGGTGGCCGGCAACTGGTCGATCGTGACCGGGAAGGTTGCCTTGCCATCGTCGCCCACCACCGGCAGATCGGCCAAAGGTGTCACCGTCGGCTGCGCCGCCTGTTCATCGGCGAGACCGAAGGCAAAGCCCTTGAAACGGTCCCAGTCGCGGGTCACCGACAGCGTTGTCTCGCCTTCGAGCGCCAGGCCGGCAGCCGGTGCGCCATAAAGGAAGCGGCCATCGACGGTGACGTTGGCTGTCTCGGCCTGGGCGATCTCGGTCTTGTCAGCGCTGAGGTCGAACTCGATGCGGTCGGGCACGAAGTCCTCGACCAGGAACATCTGCGTCGCCACCGCCGCCTGCTTGGGGTCGGTATGGATCGATACCGTCCAGGTGCCACGCATGGCATTGGATTCCAGCGCCAGATCGACGGCATGGCCGCCGGCAGAGGCACCATCGCTGACGATACGGCGCGCCTCGACACCGTCCGGGCGCGTGAAGATGAAGGTCAACGGCAGGTTCTCGACCGCCTTGGAGGCATCGTCACGGGCAAGCGCCTGCACATGCACGTCTTCGCCGACCCGGTAGATGCCGCGTTCGGTCCAGGCATAGACGTCGAGCGCGCCCGGCGCGGCGCGGCCGGCGACACCACGATCCGAAAGATCAAAGCCGGCCTTGGCCATGTCGAGGAAGACGAAGTCCTGGTCACCCTGCTTGGCCATCAGCACTGCCGGTACCATGCCGCCTTCGCCGCGTGTAAGGCCTGGATTGAAGACGGCGCGGCCCTCTGCGTCCGTGGTCGCTGTTCCGAGGATCTCGTTGTTGCGGGCAAGCAGGGTCAACTCCGCGCCTTGGATCGGCTTGGCGCTTCCCAGTGAACGGGCGAAGACGTTGAGGCCGTCCTGGCCGGTATAGGTCGAAAGGCCGATGTCGGAGACGACGAACCATTGCGTGGCACGCGAATTGTACTCGTCGCTCTTGTCGTCCACCGGCTGTGCAGTGAGGATGTAGACGCCGAGCTTGCGCTGCGGCAGCGCTTCGTCGACCGGGAAGGAGGTGGTCACCTCCTTGTTGAGATCGCCGGCGATCTCCATGCGGCCTTCCCAGATTGGCTGCCCCATCTGCTCCTTGATGTTGGAGAGGTCATAGCCGTCGAGCTGGCGCAGGAACTGGTAGCCGGAGAGAAGCTGTGCCAACGACCGGTCGCCGATGCGGAAGAGCTTCATGTCGGCGGCATTCATGTTGACGGTGACGACCGGAATGCCGCGGCGCACGCCGGACGGCAGCACGAAACTGTCGCCCGTGAAGCGGGCGGACGGTGCCCGATCCTGCACATAGATCGACAGCGTGACGGGGGCGGCGGTTACTTCGCCGATCGCTGCGGGAATGCCGGCGCGGAAGACGACATCGTAGTGCTGGCCGTGCTCGAGACCTTCGACGCAGATCTGCTTGTCCTTGGCCTCGACCGCCTTGGGTGCTGCGCCGCCGATGGTGACGAACTGCGCATAGTCGACGCCGGTCTTGACCAGCTCCTCGGAGAACTGCGCGCAGATGCGCGGGCTGGAAGTGTCGGCATCGACCGTGTGTTCGACGACCCGGAAACCCTTGCGCGCCTTGAGGTCCTCATATTCGGCGCGGACCGCCGCCGAATTCTCGAGCGCCAGGCTTGCCTCGTAAGCCTGCAATGCCGGGCGATATTGTTCTCGGCGGTCGAGGCCGGCAGCGAGCAGCGCCAGGGTCTCGGCGCGAGCGGCGGCGGTGCGGGACAGCTTGTAGCCTAGATAGGCTGCGGAGGTGGCGTTGGATTGCAGTGTCGACTGGTTGTCGCTGGAAGCCGCAAGCGTGCCCAGAATCTCGCGAGCCAGCTTTGGCCAGAGCGCTGCGTCGTCCGGCATGACGGAAGCTGCGGCCTCGTATTTCTGCATCGCGGTGCGATGGTCGCCCGACAATGCCGCCTGTTCGGCTTCCTGTTCAAGGGTCGTCAGGCCGTCGCTGGGCTTGGTGTAGCCGGGCCCGGTCAGGTAATTGCGGTATTGCTGCGCCTGATCGGCCATCCAGGCCGGGAAATAGGTGAGTTCGGCCGGTGCGCCGATATCGGGGGCCGTGTCGATGGTGACGACCTTGCCGCCGACCGCGCCTGCAAACGGCTTCAGCGTGTTGAAGTCGGACTTGAGGAAGCACCACTTCGCCTTGGTGTTGTAGGTGAAGGCGCGACAAGCCGAATCGCCGAGGCAGGTCGTCTTGCACTGATCGAGGGTGACATTCTGCTCCGAACGCAGATCGAAACCGAAATAATCGGTGTTGTCCGTCGTCACGATACGCTTGGTTTCGGCGGCCTGTGCGGCGCCGAGCGAAGCTAGCAGGAAAAAGAACAGAACCGGCAGGAAACGAGCCGCGCGCGATGCCATCACACCCTCCTGGCACTTGATCGTCCCGGGCATGTTCCGTCTTCCACCTGGCTTGTCAACGTGCCAAATGCCGGTGAAACGACAGGACGACGCACAAAAGGATGCGCGTAAGTTATCTGTATCCTCTCGCTAATTTAGCCAAAGCAGAGATCACGTGATTTTGCGAAGGCACAAAAGGTGTGTATTCAAAATTCGTTGCAATTCGGACATTTGCAATGCAGCCGCAATGTTGGTTTACGAGGGCTTCACATGTTCATTCCAAGTTTACCTGTAGGGAGCATTGGGAGGTAGGGTCCGCGTATTGAGGGACAAGGCGAGTTGATGCCTGTACAGGAGAGGCGCTGTTGGAGAGCAAGCACGTGCTGGCGTGCGCTTTCGCGCGCCCTGTTTTTGTCCGTCCTTGGTTTCTCTGCCGTCGTGGCTGAAAGCCACCGGGCAACAGCCTTCGAATTGTTCGGGATCAAGCTCTGGGGCTCCGACGAGAAGGCCGACGAGGCAATCACCGATCCGTTGAACTATACGGTCACAATCGAAGTGCCGGACGCAGACGACGACCTGAAGGAAAAACTGGAGAATGTCTCCAGCCTGAAGAATGACGAGGAGCGTCCGGTTTCGGGTTCGCTCGGCCTGATGACCAAGGCGCGCGGCGACCGCGAGCAACTGGTAGCCGCACTCTACGAAGATGCCCGCTACGAAGGCGTCGTCGATATCGCCATTGCCGGCAAATCGCTTGACGATCTGCCGCCAGACGCCGAGTTCAAGGGACAACAACCCGTTCCGGTGACCATCACCATAAGACCTGGCCAGAAATTCACGCTCGGCGACATCCGTTTGAAGGGCGACGCCGCGGGGATGGCAAGCGCGGATTTTGGCCTGATCTCCGGTGGCGACGCAGGCTCCGGCGCGGTGCTCAAGGCCGAAGCGCGGCTCGTCAAGGCACTGAAGGACGAGGGCAGGCCGCTGGCCAAGGTCACCGATCGCGAGGTCGTGGCCGACCATGACAACGGACGGCTGGACGTGACGCTGACTGTCGAGGCCGGTCCGGTCGCGGGCATTGGTCAGACCACCGTCGAAGGCACCGAGGCGGTGGACCGCGAGTTCACCGAGTACATGACAGGTTTGAAGCGCGGCGAGCGCTATTCGCCGAAACAGATCGAGGATGCCCGTGATCGCCTGCTCGGGCTGGAAGTCTTCAACAGCGTCTCGCTGAAGGAAGGCGAAAAACTCGATGTGGATGGGAACATTCCGATCGGTGTCGAGGTCAGCGAACGCAAGCCACGCTATTTCGGTGTCGGCGGGACCTTCTCCAACACGGAAGGGCTTGGCCTGGAAGGCTATTGGGGGCATCGCAACCTGTTCGGCCGCGCCGAGAAGCTGCGCATTGAAGGCAAGATCAGTGGCATCGGCGCCAATGCCTTGGGCGAGCTCAACTACAATGCCGGCATCATGTTCGAGAAGCCAGGCGTGGTCGGGCCGGCATCGAAGTTCTTCGCCAACCTGAAGACGGTCTACGAACATCCCGACGCCTATGACCGTTTCTCGACCAAGGGCGGCGTGGGACTGTCCTATGAGCTCGACAAACGGCAGACTGTCTCGGCTGAGGTTTCGCTCGATTATTCGAAGATAACCGACAGTTTCGGCAAGCATGACTATCTGATTGCCAGCGTGCCGCTGCAGTATGTCTTTGACAATCGCGACAACAAACTGAACCCGAAGAGCGGGTTCAGGCTGCTCGCCTATGCCGAGCCAAGTTATGACCTCCTGAACGGCGCCACGTTCGTGAAACTGCGCGGCGAGGGCAGCGCCTACCAGGCAATCGACACCGGAGGGCGGTTCGTGCTTGCTGGTCGCGTCGCCCTTGGCTCGATCGTCGGCGCGGGCCTGCAGGACGTTCCCGCCGATCGGCGCTTCTATTCGGGCGGCGGCGGTTCGGTGCGCGGCTATGCCTACCAGGGCATCGGCCCGAAGGATATCAATGGCAAGCCGACTGGCGGCCTGTCCTATTTCGAGACCTCGGCTGAAATGCGCATAGGCATCACCGACACCATCGGCATCGTGCCCTTCGTCGATGCCGGCACGGTTTCAACCAGTCAGTTTCCCGACTTCTCCAATGTGAAGGTGGGTGCCGGCGTCGGCCTGCGTTACATCACGCCGTTCGGGCCGCTGCGCATCGATGGTGCCGTGCCGCTCAACCGCGAGCCCGGCGATCCGCGTTTCGGCATCTATGCCGGCATCGGCCAGGCGTTCTGACGGCATGGCGAAGTTGTTGAAACGGGCATTGCGGATCTTCTTCTACCTGGCGGCAGTTGTCGTTGCGGCTGCGCTGGGGGCGTTGATCGTCTTCACCACGACGGAGCGCGGGCGCGACAATCTGGCCGGCCTGATCTCCTCGATGGCTTCGACGCCGGGAAGCAAGGTCACCGTTGCCGGCATAGACGGCATCTGGTCGGGCGCGCTGAGGATCGATCATGTCGTGCTGGAAGACAGCAAGGGTCCGTGGCTGGTGCTGCGCCAGGTCGCGGTGGACTGGTCGCCATTTCCGTTGCTGACCAAGACATTCAGCGCCGATCGCGTCGCGGTCGGGCGCATCGAGGCGGCGCGGCTGCCGGTGTCTGAAGGCGAGCCGAAGCGCGACACCGAAGCTGGTTTCAACCTGCCGGTGTCGCTAGACATCAAGGCGATCGACCTGCCCAACATCGCGCTCGGCGAAGCCCTGGCCGGCGCAGGCATCGCGGAACTGGCGGCCAAAGGGTCGGTGAAGGCCGACGCTTCGCCGCTTGCCGTGGCAGCCAGGCTCAACGTGGCGCGAAATGACGGCAAGCAGGGTACCGTCGACGCGACCGTCGATTTCGCGCCGGCCGACAACAAGCTCGACCTGGATGTGAAGGCTTCGGAGCCTGCGGGCGGAATCCTCGCCAATCTCTTGCAACTGCCTGGAGATCCATCGGTCGATATCACGCTGGCTGGAAAAGGTTCGTTGGCCGACTGGAATGGCACGGGTAATTTCAGCGTCGACGGCCAGGTGGTCACGCAACTGACCGGTCGAAACCAGCAGACCGAAAAGGGCAACCGCATAGAGGCGAAAGGCGACGGCGATTTCGCACGTTTCCTGCCGGACCGCTTCAAACCGCTGCTCGCCGGCAAAACGGATTTTGCCTTCACCGGTACCGCGACCAAGACGGGCGGCGTGGAAATCGAGCAGGCGCAGATCAACAGCGACGCCTTACGTGCCACGGCTGCTGGCCACGTTGAGCCCAAAGGCTCCACGGATTTTTCGATGCAGTTCAATTCGGTCGGTCCGACATTGCCGCTGGCGCTCGGCAGCAAGGAGAGTCCGATCGATATCGAGATGAAGTCTGCGGCGCTGCGCGCTTTCGGCGAAGGCAGCACACCGACGCTCGACATCGGCGCCTCACTGGCGAAAGTGACGACGACCGTCACCAAGTTCGAGAACATCGACCTGATGATCCATTCGAACAATTTCGACATTGCCAACCGGGTCGGGCCGATGACGGGTTCACTGACCGTCGACAAGATCGGGTTGGACAACCCTACCATTGCGCCGCTTATCGCCGGCAAGATCAGGGCCGATGTTGCTGGCAGCCTGGCCAAGGAAACCATCAATGTCGACAAGGGGTCGATCCGCTCGGATACGCTCGTAGGCGATTTCAACGGCAAGATGGCCCTGGTCGACGGATCGATCGAGTTGAACGTCAAGGCTGATGCTGCTTCTTCGGCATTGCCTGCCGCCGCACGCCCGGTGCTTGGCGAACGCGCCGTGCTCTCGGCGGCGATCCGACGCGATTCCAAGGGCACTGTGACGGCTGATTCCATTGCGCTGGATTCGGGCGCCGTGTCTGCCAGCGGCAGCGCCAGCCTGCACGAGGGCCAGATCGTGGCCGAACTCAAGGGTGCACTCGCCGATCTGTCGCTGCTTTCGAAAGAGGCCAAGGGCTCGGTCGGCCTTTCGGTCACTGCGAAAGGTGTCATGGTCGCTCCCGATGTTTCGGTGTCGCTGAGCGGCGACAAGCTGGAGGTTGCGGGGCGCGCGATCAACGGATTGAATCTCTCGGCCACCGGCCGGGCCGATGTCGCCAACCCTGCCGCGGACGTCACACTGTCCGCCACGGTTGCCGGGCAACCGCTTCAGGGCAAGGCGGTGCTAAAGACCGACAACGGCCAGCGGCGCATCGATGGGCTAAAACTGGCGCTCGGCAACAATGGCGTGGCCGGCGATCTCGTCCTCGACGAGGCCTTCCTTCCGGAAGGTACAGTGACGATCGATCTGCCGGATATCGGGCCGCTGGCGGCGCTGGCTTTGGAAAAAGCGGAAGGCGATGTGCGCGGCACGGTGCGCTTCGCCAAGCGCGACGGCGTGCCTGAAGTGGCTTTGCAGGCCAAGGCCGGCATCAAGCGCGGTGATCTGATCGCCAAAAATGTCGCCATCGACGCGCTGGTGGCCAATTATGCTGCCGCGCCTGCGGTTTCCGGCACGGTGCGGGCCGACGCGGTTACCTCCGGCACGACGACAATTACCGGTATCGCAGTCGATCTGAAACGCGATGGCGAATGGACCGGCTTTTCCGGTGGCGCCACGGTCAAGGACATTCCCGCCAAGGCGGTCGGCCGTGTGAAATCGACAGGCGGCGTGACCACGCTCGAACTTGCTTCCGGCCAGGCCGTGATCCGTGGTCTCAAGGCCGTGATACCCGAACTTTCGACCATCACGGTGGCCAATGGCACGACGACAATCCAGAAACTGGTGGTCGGCGTCGATAGCGGCCGCGCGACGATCACGGGTACGGCGGGGAAGGCTCTCGACATCGATGTAAACCTCGCCAACCTGCCGGTGGCTGCGGCCAATACATTCTCGCCGGGACTTGGCGCTGCCGGCACCGTCTCCGGCACCGCCAAGGTGACCGGCGCTGCGTCCGCGCCCTCGGTCACCTACAACATCAAGGCCAGCGGGCTTGGGGTGGCGGCAACCCGCGATGCCGGCATCGGCGCCATCAACATCGCGTCCGGCGGTACCTTCGTGGCCAACAAGCTCACTTTCAATGCCGATATCGGCGGTGGTGCCGGACTGGCGCTTAAGGGCGGTGGCTCCGTGACCACCGCCGGCACGCCAAACCTTTCGGTCGACATCGCCGGCAACGTGCCGTTTGAGCTCTTGTCGCGCAAGCTGGCGGAGCAGGGGCTTTCGCTGACCGGTGGGGCCAACGTTTCGGTGCAGGTGCGCGGCCCCGCGACCAAGCCGGTGATCGCCGGCTCCGTGCGCTCTTCTGGAGCGCGGCTCCTCGACGCGAAGTCGGGGCTTGGGGTCAAGGACATCACGCTTGATATCGGCATGGCCAATGGCATTGCCACCATCAACCGGCTGACCGGTACATTGTCGACCCGTGGTACGCTGTCGGCCGGCGGCACGGTCGCCATCGATGCCGCCAGAGGGTTCCCGGCGGATCTGTCGATCAAGCTGGTCGACGGCCGTTACACCGATGGCCGCATCGTAACCGCCAACCTTGGCGGCGATCTCACCATCAAGGGGCCATTGGCAACAGCGCCCGCAATTGCGGGTACGATCAACCTCGGCAAGGTCGTCGTCACCGTGCCGGAACGCTTGCCGACCTCGCTGTCGACCCTGAACATCAAGCGCAAGGATGCGCCTGCGGCTGTGAAGGCACAGGACAAGGCGCTGCGTCCTTCCGGTGCCAGCAGCAGCGGTGGCAGCGGAAGCGGCGGGCTGACGCTCGACGTCACCGTCAACGCCCCCAACCAGATCTTCGTGATGGGACGTGGTCTCGATGCCGAGCTCGGCGGCAATCTGCGGCTGACCGGTCCGGCTTCCGCGCCGCAGGCTGTCGGCAAGTTCACGCTGCAGCGTGGACGGCTTTCCATCCTCGGCAAACGGCTGACCTTCACCGAAGGCACGCTGACCTTCTCGGGTTCGCTGGTGCCGTATCTCAACATGGTGGCGGAATCGACGGCTGGCGACGCGACGGTGAACATCACCGTTTCCGGCGAGGCGACCAATCCTAAGTTCACGTTCTCTTCGGTGCCTGCATTGCCCGAGGATGAGGTTCTGGCCCGTCTGATATTCGGCCGGTCGATGTCCAACCTGTCGCCGCTGCAGATTGCCCAGCTCGCAGAGGCGGCGGCGCAGCTCAGTGGCGTCGGCGGCTCGACGTCGCTGCTGGAAAAGCTGCGCGGCAAGCTCGGCGTCGACGATCTCGACGTCACCACCGACGAACAGGGCGGGACGGCGGTGTCGGCCGGCAAATATCTCAACGATCGCACCTATCTGAACATCCAGAAGGGCGAGAAGCCTGGCTCAGGCAAGGCGCGCATCGACTTCAATGTCGGCAAGGGGGTCAAGCTGCGTGGCGAGGCCTCCGACGATGGCGAGGCCAAGGGCGGCATTTTCTACGAGAAAGAATACTAGGCCGCAGCTTCGGGTGTGGCAGTCCAGGTGGACCGACATTGTGCGGCAACTGGCGCTGCCACAGCAGCGCTGATTGTATCATGACAGAAATGCACGCGGTTTACGCAGAACCGGTGACCGTCTGTTTTTTGCCCTCGATAGCAAATTTCCGCCAAGATTGTCGCTATCGCGCCAACTGCTCCCATTTCAAAGTTGCACTCTTGCTGCGAGTTCTCACGCTGGCCGTTCTTTGACAACGGCGGTCAGGTGCGGAATGTTAAAAGGCGAAAAGCCAATAATGGGAGCTAGTCATGACAACATATGAAAGCAATGGCGATCGCGTTCCGGATCATATCCTGGCGATGGCCGAACAGGTCAAGTCAGGTGGCATTGATCGTCGCGAGTTCCTGGCGATGGCCAGCATTTTCGGCGCGTCGACGGCGATGGCCTATGGCCTGCTGGGTATCGCTGCACCAACACCCGCCCAGGCTCAGGAAACGCCGAAGAAGGGCGGTGTCCTGAAGGTGGCGATGAACGTCAAGGACCCCAAGGATCCGCGTACCGCCGACTGGTCGGAAATCTCCAATGCCGAGCGCCAGGCGCTTGAGCCGCTGGTGAAGTACACCAAACAATACACCTTCGAGCCCTATCTCCTGGAGAAGTGGGAAATCAACGACGACGCTACCGAATACACGCTGCATGTGCGTCCTGGCGTCGAGTGGAACAATGGCGACAAGTTCACCGCCGATGACGTGATCTACAATCTGACTCGCTGGGCCGACAAGGCCGCGGAAGGCAACTCGATGCCGGGTCGCCTCGGTAGCCTTGTCGATGAAAAGACCAAGAAGCTGCGTGAGGGTTCGGTCGAAAAGGTCGACGATATGACGGTCAAGCTGAAGCTGACCAGCCCGGATATCGCCATCATCGCCAACATGACCGACTACCCTGCGCTCATCGTGCACAAGACGTTCGACGAGAAGGGCGCCAATTTCAAAAACTGCCCGATCGGCACCGGCCCATTCGAGCTGGTCTCCTACGATGTTGGCCAGAAAGTGGTGTACAAGCGCCGCGAAACCGGCAAGTGGTGGGGTGGCGAGGCGCTGCTCGATGGCGTCGAGTTCATCGACTACGGTACCGACCCAGCAGCTACCGTTGCGGCGTTCGAGTCGGGTGAAGTGCACACCAACCACGAAACGACCGCGGACTACATCAAGATCATCGCTGATGTCGGCGCGCCGGCTTCGGAAGTGGTGACTGCCGCGACCGTGTGCTCCCGCTTCAACGTCAAGGCGAAGCCTTATGACAACCAGAAGGTGCGTCAGGCGATGTGCCTTGCGGTCGACAACGCGACCGTGCTGCAGCTTGGCTACGGCAATGCCGGCACGCCCGGCGAGAACCACCATGTTGCGCCGATCCATCCGGAATATGTGGAGCTGCCCAAGGTCAAGCGCGACATCGCCAAGGCCAAGCAGATGCTGCAGGAAGCCGGCGCGCTCGACTTCGAGCACGAGTTGATCAGCAACGACGAGGACTATCACAAGAACACCACCGACGCGATCGCAGCACAGCTGCGCGAGGCGGGCATCAAGGTGAAACGTACGGTCCTGCCGAGCTCGACCTTCTGGAATGACTGGACGAAGTATCCGTTCTCGGAAACCAACTGGAACATGCGTCCACTGGGTATCCAGGTCATAGCGATCGCCTATCGCAGCGGCGAAGCCTGGAACGAAACGGCTTACGCCAATCCGGATTTCGACAAGAAGGTGAACGAGGCACTGTCGATCGCCGATGCCGAGAAGCGCAAGGTGGTGATGAAGGATATCGAGCAGACGCTGCAGGATTCCGGAATCATTATCCAGCCTTACTGGCGCAAGCTCTACATCAACATCAAACCCGAGGTTAAGAACCACTCGATGCACCCGACCTACGAGCACGACTTCGGCAAGGTCTGGCTCGAGCAGGCTTGATCGATCGTTCGGCGGGCATGGGGGACGGCGTCTCCCATGCCCGTGGCATCGCCGGCGCGACGCCCCTTGTCGTGGCGGCCCTAAATCCAAAAAAAGATTTTTGACACAGGGTTGATCGCTTTAGACCCCAACCCGGCCGGCAGGGGGACGCAATGCTCTCATTCATAGCCAGACGTATCGGCACCATTCTTCTGACCATGCTGTGCCTGACGCTGGTCGTTTTCTTTCTGGTGAACCTCGAACCCAACCTGAAGAAACTGGCGATCAGCCAGACCGAGATGCACACGCCGCCAGAACAGCTGGAAAGCTGGCTGGTCAATCATGGCTACCGGCAGAATTTCTTCGTCCGTTACGGCCATTGGCTGGGCGTCCTGAAGATGGAGCCAATCGTCGATCCGGCGACCGGCAAGGCTTCACAGCGGTTCTCCTTCTGCAACGATCCGATCGAGCCTGCCTATTCCGGGGTGCTGCAAGGCAATTTCGGCTGTTCGACAAAATTCAAGACCACGGTTGCCGCCAAGCTGTTTCCGGCGTTGCGCGCAACAGGCATCCTGATGTTCTGGGTGCTGGTGGTGATGGTGCCGGTGTCGCTGTTGATAGGCATCCTTGCGGGCATGCGGGAGGGGTCGCGCACAGATCGAATATTGTCGGTCGCGTCCATCGCGACGACAGCCACGCCTGAATATGTCTCGGGCGTTATTTTCACCGTCATCTTCGCGTCCTGGCTCGGCTGGTTGAACGGCTCCGCGGCGTCGGCGGCGCAAGGCATCACCTTCTACAATTTCACGCTGCCGGTGATCACGCTTGCGATCTACGGCATCGGATACATCGCGCGCATGACGCGGGCCTCGATGGTCGAGGTGATGACGCAACAGTACATCCGCACGGCGCGGCTGAAAGGCCTGTCCTTCTCCAATGTGGTCGTCAAGCACGCGCTGCGCAACGCGCTGATCGCGCCTTTCACCGTCATCATGCTGCAGTTTCCATGGCTTTTGACCGGTGTCGTCATCGTCGAGACGATGTTCCGCTACCAGGGCTTCGGCTACACGCTGGTGGAAGCCGCCGGCAACAATGACATCGACCTTCTGCTTGGCTGCTCGCTGGTCTCGGTGTTCATCGTGCTGATCACGCAGCTGATCTCCGATGTCGGCTATGCGTACCTCAATCCGCGCATCCGCGTGCAGTAGGGAGGGCGAGCGATGCAGATCGAATTTATCGGTGCCTTCAACATCATTGTCGGCGTTCTGGTGCGGTTCTGGCCGGTGTGGCTGGCACTGGCCATCGTGCTGGGTTTGAGTTTCACCTACAAGAAACGACTTGGCCTCTACGGCCAGCTCTTCGACAGCAGCGTCGGCATAGCCGGTGTCGTCATCTGCCTGTTCTGGCTGTTCACGGCGATCTTCGCGTCAACCGTGGCGCCTTTCGACCCGCTCAGTCAGATACCGGTGATGAAAGATGCACTGCCCGGAGCCATCGAGCCGGCCTCCAAGGGCGTGTACCTGTTCGGTGGCGACAAGCTGGCGCGCGATATCTTCTCGCGCATGGTCTATGGCAGCCAGATCGTCTTGATCATCGCGCCGGCGGCCACCGGCTTTGCCTTGATGGTCGGCATCACGCTCGGCCTGCCTGCCGGTTATTATGGCGGCAAGATCGACACGGTGCTGTCGTTCCTGGCCAATCTGGTGCTGGCGTTCCCGGTGATCCTGCTGTTCTACCTGCTGGTCACGCCGGGCATCATGGACACGCCGATCCCCTATGCGATGGCCGGCCTGTTCTTCCTATTCCCGATCATCTTCTTCTGCGTGCTGTTCTGGACCCGCTACAAGAACAGGCCAGACCGGCTTTACTGGCTCATGGGGCTCACTCTGGTGCTGGGCGGCTGGATCTATATCGGCCTGGTGTTCGACGCCGACCCGCTGCGGATCGTCCACATCGAGCCGAACCAGTTGAACATCTTCGTGGCGGTGGTGTTCGCGTCCTCGCCCGGTGTGTTCCGCATCGTGCGCGGCCTGACCATGGACATCAAGACACGCGACTACGTGGCGGCGGCGCAGACACGCGGCGAGACCCCCTGGTACATCATGCTGTGGGAAATCCTGCCCAACGCGCGCGGGCCACTGATCGTCGATGCCTGCCTGCGTATCGGCTACACCACCATCCTGCTGGGCACGCTGGGTTATTTCGGTCTCGGTCTCGCGCCGGAAAGCCCGGACTGGGGAACGGCGATCAAGGATGCCAGCCGTTTGCTGCGCTCCTTCATCCACCCGGCGCTGCCGCCGACGATCGCACTGATGTCGTTCGTGCTGGGACTGAACCTGCTCGCCGACTCGCTGCGTGAACAATCAATGAAAGACTAGTGGAGGGCGACGCCATGAACGAAGCCGTAAAAGCCACGAACACCGCCAATGCCCAGCCGATCATCGAGATCGAGAACCTGTCGATCTCGTTCTTCACCCGCAAGGGCGAGATACCGGCGGTGATGGATTTTTCCTGCACGGTGATGCCGGGCGAAGCGATGGGCATCGTCGGTGAGAGCGGTTGCGGCAAGTCGACCGTGTCGCTCGGCATCATGCGGGACTTGTCCAACGTCGGCAGGATCGTCGGCGGACGCATCAAGTTCCAGGGCAAGGATATGGGCGAGATGACCGAGGAGGAGCTTCGCTCCATCCGCGGCAACAAGATCGCCATGATCTATCAGGAGCCGATGGCCTCGCTGAACCCGGCCATGAAGATCGGCCAGCAGCTGATGGAAGTGCCGCTCATCCACGACAAGGTGTCGAAGGACGAGGCCTACAAGCGTTCGCTGGAAATGGTGCGTGCGGTCAAGCTGCCCGACCCGGAACGCATGATGCGCTCCTATCCGCACCAGCTTTCCGGCGGCCAGCAGCAGCGCATCGTCATCGCCATGGCGTTGTTGTCCAAGCCGGCACTGCTTTTGCTCGACGAGCCGACCACCGCGCTCGACGTGACGGTGGAGGCAGGCATCGTCGAACTGGTGAAGGGACTCGGGCAGCAGTTCGGCACCTCGATGATCTTCGTTTCGCACAATCTGGGGCTGATCCTGGAAACCTGCGACAAGATCACGGTGATGTATTCGGGTGAAGCGGTCGAAACAGGCAAGATCGAGGACGTGTTCGACCGCATGCGGCACCCCTATACGCAAGGGTTGTTCCGTTCGATCCCGCTGCCCGGTGCTGACAAGAATGAACGGCCGCTCATCGCCATTCCCGGCCAGTTGCCGCTGCCGCACGAACGCCCGAAGGGCTGCAATTTCGGACCGCGCTGCCACCACTTCGTCGAAGGCGTGTGCAATGCTGCCGAAATCCCGATGATCGATGTCGAGGGCCACGAAGGGCATTTCTCACGCTGCGTGCGCTTCAACGAGATCGACTGGGCGGCATTGCCACCAGGCGCGAAGAAATCCGCGGAGCCGGTCAAGCCGGGCGCGCCGGTCCTCAAGATAGACGACCTCAAGAAGTATTATCACGTCGGTGCCGGCGGTGTGTTCGGTGGTGGCGAGGGCCGTACGGTCAAGGCCAACGAGACGATCAGCTTCGAGGCACGCGAAAGCGAAACCGTGGCCATCGTCGGCGAAAGCGGCTGCGGAAAGTCGACACTGGCCAAGGTCCTGCTCGGCCTGGAGACGGCAAGCTCCGGCAAGGTGACGCTCGGCAACAGCGAGATTCAGTCCACCGGCATCGAGAAGCGTAACGTCGACACGGTGTCGGCCATCCAGATGGTGTTCCAGAATCCGTTCGACACGCTGAACCCCAGCCACACGGTCGGTTCGCAGATCATCCGCACGCTGGAGAAGTTCAAGGTCGGCAAGACAGTCGCCGATCGCAAGCAGCGTATGCTCGAACTGCTCGATCTCGTGAAGCTGCCGAGGGCGTTCGCCGAGCGCAAGCCGCGACAGCTTTCCGGCGGACAGAAACAGCGCATCGGCGTGGCGCGTGCCTTTGCCGGTTCAGCCAGGGTTGTGGTGGCGGATGAGCCCGTCTCCGCGCTCGACGTTTCGGTTCAGGCTGCCGTCACCGAACTTTTGATGGACATCCAGCGCAAGAACAAGACGACGATGCTGTTCATCAGCCACGACCTGTCTGTCGTGCGCTACATCGCCGACCGTGTCGTCGTCATGTATCTCGGCCACATCGTCGAGCAGGGCACGACCGACCAGATATTCTCGCCGCCCTATCATCCCTACACCGAGGCGCTGCTGTCGGCGATTCCCATCGCCGACACTTCGGTGGTGAAAAAACATATCGTGCTGGAGGGCGATATCCCCTCTGCCATGAACCCGCCAACCGGGTGTCCTTTCCAGACGCGCTGCCGCTACAAACACCTGGTGGCCAATGGTCGCTGCGAGAAGGAAGTGCCGCCGTTGAAGGATCTTGGCGATGGGCACAGGAGCCTCTGCTGGCTGTCCGATGAAGTCCTGGCAACCATGGAGCCGGTGATCCGTTTCGACAAGGAACATGCGGCGCTCGAAGGCGTCCCGGACGATGCCGTGGGGGGTGTCGACGCTGCCGCGGCGGCCAGGGGCAACAAGCCAGTCCGCAAGGCTGCCGTTGCTCGTAAGTCCACCACGACGGTGAAGAAGGCGGAGGCCGCCAACGTTCCGGCAGAACCGACTGCCGAGAAAAAGCCGGCAAGCAGGAAAGCCGCCACCAAGGCGACTGAAACGCCGAAGAAGGCAAGCCCGGCAAAGAGTGCCAAAGCAAAGGCTGGGTCAGCCAAGCCGGCAAAAGCCGCAAGCAAGTCGGTTGTATCAGCGCCCGTCGAAACTCCGGCTGAACCGATCGATCCTGCCGATGTCGGCCGACCGGCCGGCATGGCGCGACCTGCCGAGCCCGACGATCTCAAGCTGATCGTCGGCATCGGGCCGCAGATCGAGATCGTTCTGAATGATTTTGGCGTCTATCGCTTTGCGCAGATCGCCGGCTGGTCTGAAGCCGAGCGGGAGTGGGTCGACAAGCGCCTGATGTTGCTGGGCCGCTCCGAACGTGACGAGTGGATCAAGCAGGCCAAGGCGCTCGCCGATGGCGGCGAAGAGGAATATGTGCGGGTGTTTGGCCGGAAGCCCAGATAACTGCTCCTGTTAGCGGGCGGCCAGGCTCAACGACAGCTCTGCAACTGGCCACGGTAGCGGTCGGCCATCGCAGCAGTGTCGCGCGCATAGCGCTGGATGCCGCTGTTGCCGCGCCAGTCTCCGCGCTTGTAGGCACCCCAGCCCATGTAATAGGCGAGGTAAAGGTTGTAGGTGTCATCGCGCGCCACGCCATAGGTATCGACTGTCTTGGTGTGGTACCAGCCGACGAAATCGACGGCGTCGGCGAAATTGGTGCGGCTTGCAGTGAAGTTGCCGCTTTCGCGCCGGTACTGGCTCCAGGTGCCGTCGAGCGCCTGTGAATAGCCATAGGCGCTGGAGACACGTGTCCAGGGGATGAAGCCGAGCAGTTTGGTGCGAGGCGGGCGTGCGTTGCCGTTGAAGCCGGATTCCTTGCGCACGGTTGCCATCAGCACATGCACCGGAATGCCATATTTCCGCTGCGTGCGTTCTGCGGAGGAGCGCCAATCGTTGAACCAGCCGTCACGCTGGTCAAACACCGCGCACACATCGTTGATGCGGTTTGGTGCCGTCGCGCAGGCGCCAAGCACCAGCACGAAACCGACCGCTAAAACTCGACTAAAACTGTACGCACGCATGGCGAAAGCATTAGTCGCAAATCATAAAAGGAGTCTTGCCGCGCTTCTTAACCTGTTGGGCGGATACAAGGCAAAAAACGTACTGTTATTTTTTCGACCAAATTATGTCGTTTTTATTTTATTATGATCGGAATGAATGACGCTTTAGATAAAATCTCGTCCAGAAATGACGTATTATTGATAGTGGAGGGCGCCGAATAGCGCTCTGATGAGAGCATGACTGCACTTCGCGCCAGACGCAGCGCCGAACGCGTCCATTCGAGAGCCGGGGCCTCGATCCCGCAATTGCCGACGCGTCGTGTGGAAAATCCTTATCCACCGATGGCGCTGCTCTCCGCCGATCAGGTCGAAGCGATCCATCACGCATCGCTGCATATCCTGGAAAACCTGGGCATCGAGCTCATGAACCGGCGCGCGCTCGGGGTGTTTCAAAATGCCGGAGCGGATGTCGATCATGAAACCATGACGGTGCGGCTCGATCGGGGTCTGATAGCCGAGGCGCTCAAGACAGCGCCGTCGTCCTACAAGCTGGCTTCGCGCAATCCCGCTCGCGACCTGACATTCGGCGGCAACATCATCAATTTCACGCTCGTGGCCGGGCCGCCCAATGTGCATGACTTCGAGCGTGGCCGCCGTGCAGGCAATCTGCGCGACTATCATGAGCTGGTCAGCCTTGCTCAACATTTCAACTGCATTCACATGCTGGGCAACCAGGTCTGCGCGCCGATCGAATTGCCGGCGAACACGCGTCATCTCGATACCTACTTCGCCAATCTGACGCTGACCGACAAGCCGTTCCACGTCTCGGCCATCGGTCGGGGCAGGGCGCTGGACGGCATCACCATGATGGCGATCTCGCGCGGGCTCTCTCTCGAGCAGGTCGCCGATGATCCCGGTGTCGGTACCGTCATCTCGGTCAATTCACCGCGGCGCTTCGACGAGATGATGGCGGAAGGGCTGATGACCATGGCCGAGTTCGGCCAATCCGCTTGCGTGACCCCGTTCACCCTGATGGGCGCGATGAGCCCGGTGACGCTGGCCGGAGCGTTGGCGCAACAGAACGCCGAGGCCCTGTTCGGGATCACACTTGCGCAACTGGTTCGACCCGGCTGCCCGGTGGTGTATGGCGCCTTTACTTCCAATGTCGACATGCGCTCCGGCGCGCCAGCCTTCGGCACGCCGGAAAACACCAAGGCCAACATCGCTTCAGGACAGTTGGCGCGACGATACAACCTGCCTTACCGAACCACGCCGGGCTCCGCCTCCAACGCCGCCGATGCGCAGGGTGCATACGAGACGCTGATGGCATTGTGGGGCGCTGTGCTGGGTCACGGCAATCTCGTCTACCACGCTGCGGGCTGGCAGGAGGGCGGCCTGACTGCTTCCTATGAGAAGTTCATCATCGATATCGAGATGATCCAGCATATGATGGAATTTCTTCGGCCCATTGCCGTCGACGATGGTGAACTGGCGCTGGACGCGCTGGCGGGCGTGCCGACCGGCGGGCATTTCTTTGGCGAGCCGCATACGCTGGAGCGCTATGCCACCGCCTTTTACCAGCCGCTGCTGTCCAACTGGCAGAACTATGAAGCGTGGACTGAGGCCGGCGCTCTCGACGCGACGCAGCGTGCGACCGGGCTGTGGAAGAAGGCACTGGCCGAATATGTGCAGCCACCGATGGATTCCGCCCGGCGCGAGGCTCTGGAGGCCTATATGGCCAAGCGCAAGGAAGGGATCGGAGCCGGAGAACCGTGATCGCGCATCGACTTCCGGAACGGATTCAACTTCCTCCCGCGAAGATTCTCCAACTCCCTACAACCTGTTGAATTGTCAGGAAGAGCAATGAAGTCGCATGCAAGGGTCGTGGTCATCGGCGGCGGTGTCGTCGGCTGCTCGGTGCTGTTCCATCTGGCACGGGCCGGCTGGACCGATATCGTGCTTCTCGAACGCGACGAGCTGACGTCCGGCTCCACATGGCACGCCGCCGGTGGCATGCACACGATCAACGGGGACCCCAACGTCGCCAAGCTGCAGAAATACACGATCAGCCTCTACAAGGAGATCGAGGAACTGTCCGGGCAGGCGACCGGCGTGCATCTCACCGGCGGCGTGTTCCTTGCCGCCACCGAGGCGCGCATGGACTGGCTGCGCAACATGGTGGCAAAGGGCCGCTACCTCGGCATCGAGCTTGAGGAGATCTCGCCCCGGGAAGCGGCCGAGCTGATGCCGCTGATCGATCCCGGCCAGTTCGTGGGCGCCATCCACAACAAGGAAGATGGCCATCTCGATCCCTCCGGTGTCACTCACGCCTATGCCAAGGCAGCGCGCAACCTGGGAGCGGCGATCGAACGGTTCACCAAGGTCGAGGACATCGTGCGCCAGCCGGACGGCATGTGGCGCGTCATCACCAACAAGGGTGAGGTGTTGACCGAACATGTCGTCAATGCCGGTGGCCTGTGGGCGCGCGAGGTCGGCCGGATGGTCGGGCTCGAACTTCCCGTGCTCGCCATGGAGCATATGTATCTCATCACCGAGGACATGCCCGAGGTCGCGGCCTGGAACAAGAAGACCGGCACCGAGATCATGCATGCCGTCGATTTCGACGGCGAACTCTACCTGCGCCAGGAACGGGGCGGCATGCTGATGGGGACCTATGAGAAGGCTGGCAAGCCCTGCGTCGGAACGGGTTACGCCGTGGGACTTCGGCCACGAATTGCTGGAGCCCGATATCGACCGTATTGCGCCGTCGCTGGAAGTGGGGTTCCGGCATTTTCCGGCGTTCCAGAACACCGGAATCAAGCAGATCATCAACGGCCCATTCACTTTCGCACCCGATGGCAATCCACTTGTCGGTCCGGTGCGCGGATTGCCGGGCTTCTGGGCCGCCTGTGGCGTCATGGCAGGGTTCAGCCAGGGTGGTGGTGTCGGCCTGGCCCTCGCGAACTGGATGATGCATGGCGACCCTGGTGCCGACATCTTTGCCATGGATGTCGCGCGCTATGGCGATTGGGCTTCGATGGCCTATACGAACGCCAAGGTGCGCGAGAATTATTCGCGCCGCTTCTCCATTCGTTTCCCAAATGAGGAATTGCCGGGAGCGCGTCGGCTGAAGACGACGCCGATCTACGATCAGCTCGCCTTGCAGGGTGCTCAGTTCGGCGCTGCCTATGGGCTGGAAGTGCCACTCTGGTACGCGCCGGAGGGCGTGCGCGATGAATTCTCCTGGCGGCGTTCGACCGACTTCGTACATGTTGCTGCAGAGGTGAGGACTGTGCGCCAGCGCGTCGGTCTGTGCGAGATCTCGTCCTTCGCCAAATATCGGGTGACAGGCGTGGGAGCTGGAACCTGGCTCGATACACTGCTTGCCTGCAAGTTGCCCGCGGCGGGACGCATCACGCTTGCGCCGATGCTGAAGGAAGACGGCAAGCTGATCGGCGATTTTTCACTCGCCAATCTGGGCGCGGGCCACGGGGGTGATCGAGAATGGTTCATCGCTGGATCGGGCGTGGCAGAACAATATCATATGCGCTGGTTCGAACGGCATCTGCCCGGTGATGGCTCGGTGCGGATCGAAGCTCTCGGATTGAGCCGTGTCGGCGTGTCGATCGCCGGACCATTCGCGCGGGACGTGCTGGCCAAGGTTACCCGCGCCGATGTGTCGTCTGCTGCTTTCAAATTCATGGACATCAGGCACATCGATATCGGCATGGCACCATGTCTGGTCGGTCGTGTGAGTTACACCGGCGATCTCGGCTACGAAATCTGGATGGCGCCCGAATACCAGCGCCATGTTTTTGAAACGCTGCTGTCGGCTGGTGAGGAATTCGGCATCGGTCTGTTTGGTTCGCGAGCGCTCAATGCGCTGCGGCTGGAGAAGAACTATGGATCGTGGGCACGTGAGTACCGGCCAATCTATGGACCTCTGGAGGCTGGGCTCGACCGCTTCGTCGCCTATTCGAAACCTGCCGAGTTCATCGGCAAGAAAGCCGCCGCCGCTGAGCGTGCGTCCGGTGGAAAGTTGAGGCTGCGGAGCTTTGTCGTGGATGCCGTCGATGCGGATGTGATCGGCGACGAGCCGATCTGGCATGGCGGTGCAGTTCGCGGGTGGGTGACTTCCGGAGGCTACGCCCACCATTCCGGCGTGTCGGTGGCGATGGGCTATGTACCGAAGGAGATCGCGGACGAAAGCGACGGCTTCGAGATTGAATATCTGGGCCGTCGTCATGCCGCACGCATGCAGCCTGTGCCGCTGTTCGACGGCAATCAGGAACGACTGCGCGGATAGCCATGTCGGCAGCAGGCGTGATGCGCCTCCTCCCGGCGTTGCCGCTCAGCGTTTCGGCGCCAGGAGCGCGAAATAAGCGCCCTGCGGATCCGTGCATTGCACGATCCATGCCCATTGGGCACTTCCATCGGGTTCATGACCACTTTGCCGCCGTTGTCGGTCACGCGTTTGGCGGCGGCGTCAATGGCATCGACGTTGAAGTAGAACAACCAGACCGGAACGGGAATCTGTTCGGGCTTGTTCATCATGCCGCCCGTGCGTTCGCCATCGACTGAAAAGAGCTGATAGATGCCCATGGGACCCATGTCGAAGGGCTCATCCTTCACCCAGCCGAACTGGCTCGAATAGAAGTCGAAGGCCTTCTGCCAATCGCTCGTATAGAGTTCATGCCAGCCGACATGGCCTGGAGTGTTGAGCGGAACGGCCTCCTGCGTCGGGGCCGTTAGGCTCGAGAAACATGAAAGCCGCCCCTTGCGGATCGGCGACCACGGCAAAACGACCGACGCCTGGGATGTCGTCGACAGGGCGATGGATGGCACCCCCGGCGCCTTTCAAGGCCTCGATCGAGGCATCGATATCCTTGGTGGGAAAATAACCCATCCAGGCTGTCGGAACGCCCATCCTGGCGGCCTCTTCCGGCAATGTCATCAGGCCGCCGACACCGCGGTCACCTGCATTGACGACGATATAACGCGGCGATTCCGGTGCTTTGTCGAACGGTTCGGCGCGCCAGCCGACCACGGCGGTGTAGAAGGCCGCCGCCGCGTCGAGGTCGGTCGTCATCAGTTCGTACCAGAAGAAGGATTTCGCTGAAGCTGGCATGTCATTCTCCCTTGCGTTCCCGGCTGTTTGTGCCGGCTTTCGGATCATGATTTTGCTGCCGGCAATCATAAGACGAAGACGCGGGCGCAATTTCGACAGCAGCCAAGAAATTTTTCGCAGCGCAGCAAATATTCGAGATAAATCATGACAATAAAAGTCATGTTATTTTCGAGCCTTTTCAGGCCTTTAACTCGAAAATTGACCAATTGATAAAAAAATAAAACGTGCTAGCCTTCCTCCAAAACCACAACAATGGGGAACCGGAATGACGACAGGTCATTTCAAGGAAGGCATAGCCGGTGGCCGGCTCTCGCCCGATGTCTATGCCGACAATTTTTCCGACCTGCATCCGCCGCTCGATCATCACGAAGCGCTGGTCGAATCCGATCGCTGCTACTTCTGCTATGACGCGCCGTGCATGCAGGCCTGCCCGACATCCATCGACATCCCGATGTTCATCCGCCAGATATCGACCGGCAATGCGCTCGGTTCGGCCAAGACCATCTTCGACCAGAATATCCTTGGCGGCATGTGTGCCCGCGTCTGCCCAACGGAGACGCTGTGCGAAGAAGTCTGCGTGCGCGAGACCGCCGAGGGCAAGCCGGTGCAGATCGGCCGGCTGCAACGCTACGCCACTGATGTGGCGATGGAAGAGGGCAAACAGTTCTATAGCCGCGCCAAGTCGACAGGCAGGAAAGTCGCTGTCGTCGGTGCCGGGCCAGCCGGGCTTGCAGCCGCACACCGGCTTGCGCGCCACGGCCATGAGGTGACCGTGCTCGAGGCGAAGCCGAAATCGGGTGGCCTGAATGAATATGGCATTGCCGCCTACAAGAGCGTCGACAATTTCGCCCAGGCCGAAGTCGACTACGTCACCGCGATAGGTGGCATCACGATCGAGAACGGCAAGGCATTGGGCCGCGACTATCAGCTTTCCGAGCTGACCAAGCAGTATGATGCCGTGTTCCTCGGCATGGGGCTGGGTGGGGTCAACGCGTTGCGGGCTGAAGGCGAGGACAGCGATGGTGTCGCCAATGCGGTCGACTTCATTGCCGAGCTGCGACAGGCAAGCGATCTCGGCAGCCTGCCGGTTGGTCGCCGTGTTGTTGTCATCGGCGGCGGCATGACCGCCGTGGACGCCGCCGTGCAGTCGAAACTGCTCGGCGCGGAGGAGGTGACGATCTGCTACCGCCGCGGCAAGGAAGACATGAACGCCTCGGAGTTCGAGCAGGATCTGGCCGCCGCAAACGGGGTCACCATCCGCCACTGGCTGCAGCCGAAGAAGGTCATCGCCGACGGCGGCAAGGCAACTGCGATCGAGCTCGAATACACCGCGATGAAGGGCGACAAGCTTGTCGGCACGGGCGAAACGCTGAGGCTCGCCGCCGATCAGGTGTTCAAGGCAATCGGTCAGTCTTTCGTGCCGGCGGCGCTGAACGGCAGCGGTCAGGCAATCGCGCTGGAGAATGGCCGCATCAAGGTCGATGGTGAGGGGCGCACTTCACTGTCCAACGTCTGGGCGGGCGGCGACTGTGTTATCGACAGCCGGGAGGACCTTACCGTCTCGGCTGTCGCCGCGGGACGCGACGCCGCCGAAAGCATCCACCGGACCCTGATGGGCTGACGATGAGCCAGCCGTTTCCCCGCAAGGCGAATTCCTTGGATCTGTGGGGCGACGGCGACGAGATCCAGATGATCGAGGCCATAGAACGGGCCTTCGCCATCAGGTTCGAAAATGCGGAAGCGGAGCAGCTCGTTACAATGGGACAGCTGTTTGATCTGATGAAATCGAAGCTCGGCAAACAAGGCGCCGAGGTGATCAGCGATGACGCGCTTTGGACCGAACTCGTCAAGCATGCCCGTGAGGCCGGCGCGGATCCGCGCCGTGCCGTCGATCGCAACACAACATTCTTTTCCCGAAACGCGGAGTAAGAAGCCATGGCGGACATCCGCAACAATTTCGTCGGCATCAAGTCACCCAATCCGTTCTGGCTGGCGTCCGCGCCACCAACCGACAAGGCCTACAATGTCGAGCGCGCCTTCAAGGCGGGCTGGGGCGGCGTGGTCTGGAAGACATTGGGCGAGGAAGGCCCGCCGGTGGTCAACGTCAACGGACCGCGTTATGGCGCGATCTGGGGCGCTGACCGCCGGTTGCTCGGCCTCAACAACATCGAACTGATCACCGACCGCGACCTGCAGACCAACCTGCGTGAGATGAAGCAGGTGAAGAAGAACTGGCCGGACCGTGCGCTGATCGCCTCGATCATGGTGCCTTGCGTCGAGGACAGCTGGAAGGCGATCCTGCCGCTCGTGGAAGAAACCGAAGCGGACGGCATCGAGCTCAATTTCGGCTGTCCGCATGGCATGAGCGAACGCGGCATGGGTGCCGCGGTCGGCCAGGTGCCGGAATACATCGAGATGGTGGTGCGCTGGTGCAAGCAGTACACGCGCATGCCGGTGATCACCAAGCTTACGCCCAACATCACCGACATCCGCAAGCCGGCGCGCGCAGCCAGATCAGGTGGCACCGACGCGGTGTCGCTCATCAACACCATCAACTCGATCACCTCGGTCAATCTCGACAATTTCTCGCCCGAGCCCTCAATCGACGGCAAGGGCAGCCATGGCGGCTATTGCGGCCCGGCGGTGAAACCGATCGCGCTCAACATGGTGGCCGAGATCGCGCGTGATCCGGAAACACATGGCCTGCCGATCTCCGGCATCGGTGGCATCACCACCTGGCGCGACGCGGCCGAGTTCCTGGCCTTGGGCGCCGGCAACGTGCAGGTCTGCACGGCGGCCATGACCTATGGTTTCAAGATCGTGCAGGAAATGATCGCCGGCCTGGAAAACTGGATGGACGAGAAGGGGCACCGCTCACTCGACGACATCATCGGGCGCGCGACACCCAATGTGAGCGACTGGCAGTATCTCAACCTCAACTATATCGCCAAGGCGCATATCGACCAGGACGCCTGCATCAAATGCGGCCGCTGCCACATCGCCTGCGAAGACACCTCGCACCAGGCGATCACTTCGATGGTTGATGGCGTTCGCCATTTCGAGGTGATGGAAGACGAGTGCGTCGGCTGCAACCTCTGCGTCAACGTCTGCCCGGTCGATGGCTGCATCACCATGGTGCCGCTGGCCGCTGGTACGCTCGACCAGCGCACCGGCAAGACGGTTGAGCCTGTCTATGCCAACTGGACGACGCATCCCAACAACCCGATGGCCAAGGTTGCTGCCGAATAGGCGTTGAGGAGCAACGAAAAGGCGGTGCAGCAATGCACCGCTTTTTTCTTCCTCTTATTGACGACAAGAAATATCCACGATAGGAAATATCCATGATTAAGGAGAGGCTAAAGTGAAGCTGAGCGAAGGCGTTGAAGCGGCGATCCATTCCGCTGCGATGCTCGCGGCGGTCGAGGGCGGAGCAACCATGCCGGGCTCCGCGCTGGCCGAAGCATTTGGCCTTTCCCCCAGCTATCTGCTGAAACATCTGCAAGCTTTGACCGCTGCCCGCATCCTCGAATCCGTACCGGGTCCGACCGGCGGGTATCGCCTGGCGCGTGTGCCCGAAAAGATCTCGCTGCTCGACATCGTGCTGGCTGTCGAGGGGCCCCGACCGGCATTCCGATGTGGCGAAATCCGCCGCAAGGGTCCTGCCAGGATAGATGCCTCGGCTTATGTGCAACCTTGCGGCATCAATGCCGCAATGTTGCGCGCAGAACGTGCCTACCGCGCGGCACTTGCCGCGGAGAAGCTCTCCGACATCATCGCTGAATTCATGGCCGATGCCGATCCACGTGTCGTCCACGCTGCCTGCGCCTTTGCCGCGCACAACGCCCGGTCACAGAAACCCGCTTCCCGATCATGACCGTACAACCCAGGAAAGGACCGAGCATGCAACCCAGGTTAGACTTCTTCGCCGAGGCGCCCCAATTGATGAAATATGTCGTCAGCCTGAACAGGGCGGTGGAAGAAAGCGGGCTCGACAAGGGTCTCCTGCATCTCGTCAAGCTGCGCGCCTCTCAGATCAATGGCTGCTCCTATTGTGTGGAAATGCACAGCCGCGAAGCGCGTGAGGATGGCGAGAGCGAACAGCGTCTCTATCTCGTCGCCGCATGGAAGGAATCGCCGCTGTTCAGCGAGCGCGAGCGCATGGCTCTCAAATGGGTGGAGACGGTGACCAGGATCGCCGACGCCGGTGTGCCAGAGGAACTCTTCCAGGAAGGGCTCAAGCATTTCTCCAGGGAAGAGCTGGTCAAACTGACTGTCGCTGTTGCCATGATCAACACCTGGAACCGGCTGTGCGTGACGTTCCACGCCATTCATCCGATGCCGGCCGCCAAGGCCGCGTGATATCAAGATCGTAAGTTGCGCAGGGCGCGCCGGGGCGCCCTGTTTTCTTTTGGGGAACAAGATGATGCTTGTCGATTTTCACAAAGAGATTCTGTTTGTTGGTCGTCTTCTGCTGGGAGGCGCGTTCATTTTCGCGGGCTTGCGCAACATCCAGAACCGGACATTCGTGGCGCAACTGATGAGCGCGCGCGGCGTGCCGCAGGCGCCTATCGTACTTTGGGTCGGTATCGTGGTGCAGGTTATTGCTGGTGTCCTGCTGATCGCGGGTGTCTGCACCGCAGCCTCAGCGGGGCTGCTGTTGCTGTTCCTGATCGCAGCCACGCCGATGTTCCACAATTTCTGGGACTACCAGCCGGGGCCGGACCGTGTCGCGAAGATCAACGGCGTCGTCGGCAATGTCGCGCTGGCTGGCGCCATCCTGGCGCTGATCGCAAATTCGCTGCAGGCTTGACCGCACGCCGGGAGAACGCTTCAACGTCCAGGCACTGTGCACAGTGCTGCTTCGAATTCCAGGGGGATGGACGGCGTGGAAATCTTTATGCTGACCGGACGCTGCATCTTTGGCGCGTTCTTCCTGATCGCGGGCATCCGCAACATCGCCCGTTTCAGCGAACGCAGGTCCGGCGCCACCAATTACGGGTGGCTGCTGCCGGCACCCGTCATGGCTGCCGGCTTCGCAGTTCAGCTGTTCGGAGGCCTGCTGCTCATCATCGGTTTCTGGGTCGTGCCGGCCGCGCTGGCGCTGATCGTTTTCCTGGTGCTGGCAACCGCGCTTTACCACAACCTGTTTCTCTATGAGGGGCGAGAGCGCGACCCTCATCTCTATTTCACTCTCGTGAACATCACGCTGGCCGGCGGTCTACTGATGGTTATTGCCGGCGCTGGCTGACGCCTACAATTTGCTTTCGGGTGGCAGGCTCTTGTCCTTCCTGCAGGTGGCGAGCGGCAGGGTCTTGCCACCGGTTATGCTCTTTACCGTCTTGGTCGCCGGGTCGGTGATGAGCTTCACACAGGCGCAGCCATAGCCATAGTTGCCATTGGAATTGACATACTGGGTCGGATCGAAATCCGGCAGCTTGTCCATTCCGGCAGCCCCGGCTCCTTCGGCATTGCCTTGCGTTGCGAATACCCACATCCCGTCCTTGTCGACCAGCCACCAGTTGCCCGGTGTCGGGTTGACCAGCCAGCCGCAACGGTTTTCGGCCGGCGCGGCCGTTGTCTTCGCGCCGGAGGCAGATGACGCAAATGCGCCGGCACAGCGCTTGTAGAGAACCGACTTGCCCATGCCGAAACCTTCGGGATTGTAGAGCATCTGGTCCTTGTCGTCGGCATATTCGAAATTATCGACATTGCCTTCCTGCCTATAGTGGATGGCGCCGTAACCGCGCGGGCTCTCCTTTGGTGCGAAGATGACGGCCTGCGCTTTCTGTCCTTTGTACTGCAGCGTGCCCGCGGTGAAGGTGACGGTGCTGCCGCTGCATTTGCCGGCTTTGGCCCAGACGCCCTGTGCAGCAATAGGAACCGTCGTGTCGGCGGCATGAGCCTGCCAGCAAGAGACAATGGCCAGGCTGGCGGCAAGCAGTTTCAGGCGCATCATTTCCCCCCAATGCACGTTCGCTAGTTCTGCATGCGTACAGATTGCGTTCAAGGCAATAGGTGCCTTTTTTCTCAGGCGAGGTGCAGGCCTTCGATGACCTGATCCGCTTCTTCGGCCGGGATCTCGCCGATGTCGATGACGATGCCGGTCTCGTCCGGTTGCAGGGGCTCCAATGTCGCGAGCTGGGAATCGAGCAGGCTGGCCGGCATGAAATGGCCCTTGCGGGCCTTCATGCGTTCCATGAGCAGTTCACGCGAGCCGGAAAGGTGGGCAAAGGCCACGACGCCCTTTTCGCTCCCGCCGCGCAGGATGTCGCGATAGGATCGCTTGAGTGAGGAACAGGTGACGAGGGCGGGACGCCCGGACCGGATGCGTCCATCGATCCAGCGCGATATGGCTTCCAGCCAGGGGCGGCGGTCGTTATCGTCGAGCGGGATGCCATGGCTCATCTTCTCGACATTGGCCTTCGGGTGCAACTCGTCTCCCTCAAGCAGGTCCCAGTGCAGCCGCTCCGCCACCAGGCCGGCGATGGTTGACTTGCCGCAGCCCGATACGCCCATGACGATGACGACGAGAGGCCTCACAGGAACGCTCCCAGGATGAGGACACCGATGAGGCCGCAGACGGAAATGATGCATTCCATCATCGTCCAGGTCTTCAGCGTCTGGCCGATGTCCATGTTGAGATAGCCTTTGACGAGCCAGAAGCCGGCGTCGTTGAGATGCGAGAGGAAGAGCGAGCCGGAGCCTATGGCAAGAACCATCAGCGCGCCCTGGGCTGGAGGCAGGCCCGCAGCCACGGGTGCAAGGATACCGGCCGCTGTCACGGTCGCGACGGTTGCCGAGCCGGTGGCGACGCGCACCAGCACTGCGACAAACCAGGCGAGGAACATCACCGGCAGGCCGCTGCCGGTGATGGCATTGGCGATGACCGCGCCGATGCCGGTGTCAACCAGCACCTGTTTGAAGCCGCCACCGGCGCCGACCACGAGGAGAATGCCGGCGATAGGCCCGAGGGAACTTTCAAGACTGCGAGCCACGGCTGCCCTGGGCATCCTGAACATCAAGGCGCCGGCAATCACGGCAATTCCCAGCGCGATCAGCGGCTCGCCCAGAACGTGCAGGGCGGACGGAAGCAGAGCCTTCGAGCCGGGCGCAATGATTTCCGATATCGCGCGGGCGAGCATGAGCACGACCGGAAGCAGGATCGCGGTAACGGCCGTGGCGAAGCTCGGTTGCGTGGCCGCCTCATACCGGCTTTCACCGGCCTGTCCGAACAGTTCCGGCGTTGGGACATTGACCCAGCGGTCGGCGATGCTGGCGAAGATCGGCCCGCTGATGATGACGGTCGGGATCGCGATGAGCACACCCAGGCCGAGCGTCAGGCCGAGATTCGCGCCAAGCGTGCTGACGGCGACGAGCGGGCCGGGGTGCGGCGGCACGAGGCCATGCATGGCGGAAAGGCCCGCGAGTGTCGGGATGGCGATCTTGGCGATGGACTGACCGGACCGCTGGCTGACCAGCAGGATCACCGGCATCAACAGCACAAGGCCGATCTCGAAGAACATCGGCAGGCCGATGATGGCGCCAACCAGTCCCATCGTCCACGGCAACATTTCTGGCCTGGAGCGTCCCACCAGCGTGTCGACGATGCGGTCAGCGCCGCCGGAATCAGCCAGCAGCTTGCCGAACATCGCACCCAGCCCCATCAGCAGGCCGACACCGGCCATGGTGGTGCCGAAACCCTTGGTGAAGGAAGCGACGGAGGCGGCAGCGCCAAGATTGGCGGCGAGGCCGACGCCGAGCGCGCCGATGGACAGGGAGAGAAAAGGATGGAGCTTCAGCCAACTTATCAGGAGGACGATGGCGGCGATTCCGGCCAGTGCGGCAATGATCAGTTGGGCATCGCCGGCGGTGGCAGCGTGTTCCATACAGTGTCCTCCATGCCCCCACGCGCATTAGTTCGCACGATTTCCGGCAAGGTCAACGGCGGATAGGCAAGTTTCCACTTGCTGGGGAATGGAGCGTCAAGAGACTGAAACGACGGCAGCGATCAGCCGGCGACGTTCTTCGGCTTCAGCCCGTCGAGGAAAAGCTGTTCGAGGAAGCGCGCGGCATCTTCGAAACGGCCATCGCCGCCGAGGTCTGGTCCAAGCACGGCGCGTACCTGCACGTCGAAATCGGCATAGTGCTGTGTCGTGGCCCAGATGGAGAAGATCAGGTGCCAGGGGTCGGTGCGCACGATCTTGCCGGCACGCATCCAGCCCTTGATGATGGCGACCTTCTCCTCGACGAGGCTTTTCAACTCGCCTTCCAGCAGAGGCATGATGCGCGGCGCGCCCTGCAGGATCTCGTTGGCGAACAGCCGGCTCTCGCGCGGATAATCTCGTGCCATCTCCAGCTTGCGGCGGATGTAGCTGCGTAGCTCCGTCAGCGGGTCGCCGACATCGTCGAGTTCGCGCAGTGGTCCCAGCCAGGTGTCGAGCAGGCGCTGGATCAGCGTCTCGTGGATTTCTTCCTTGCGGCGGAAATAGTAGAGCAGGTTCGGCTTCGACATGCCTGCCGCTTCGGCGATCTGATCGATCGTCGCACCGCGGAAGCCGTGGGTGGAGAACACTTCGAGCGCGGCTTCCAGGATCAGCTCGCGCTTTTCCTGCTGGATACGGGTACGGCGCGGGGCGGGGGCATTCATGTCGTCAAAAGCCCTTTGCAAGACAAGGCGTTCAAGCCGAACTGGACCAATTGTCTGGACCAGTTTTTGCTGGGCTGTGGAGCGCGCTTCGAATGCGGCATTTCCGCTAGTAATCCCTTGACCGTCACCATGGCGGTGCTAACGTTTGTCCATCCGGTCAAAAATTTGCGTAGCATGAAAACGCGCCGAAGACCAAGCGTTGGCCGCACCGAAACGAAGCAGTGAAAGGAAAGGCTTGGTCATGTCCAATCGGCTCAAGGTAACGCCGAACGATCTCAGTGCATTCTGGATGCCATTTACGGCGAACCGGCAGTTCAAGCAGGCGCCGCGCATGCTGGTCGCAGCCAAGGATATGCACTACACGGCCTCCGACGGCCGCAAGATCCTCGATGGCACCGCCGGCCTGTGGTGCGTCAACGCCGGCCACTGCCGTCCGAAGATCACCGAGGCGATCCAGAATCAGGCAGCGGAACTCGACTACGCACCTGCCTTTCAGATGGGCCATCCGATCGTGTTCGAACTGGCGAACCGGCTGGTCGACATCGCGCCCAAGGGCATGGATCATGTCTTCTTCACCAATTCCGGCTCGGAGTCGGTCGACACCGCGCTCAAGATGGCGATCGCCTATCATCGCGCCAAGGGCAACGGCTCGCGCTTCCGTCTGATCGGTCGCGAGCGTGGCTACCACGGCGTCAACTTCGGCGGTATCTCGGTTGGCGGCATCGTAAACAACCGCAAGATGTTCGGTACGCTGCTGACCGGTGTCGACCATCTGCCGCATACTCACCTGCCCGAAAAGAACGCCTTCACCAAGGGCGTGCCGGAACATGGCGCCGAGCTCGCCGACGAACTGGAACGCATCGTTGCCTTGCATGATGCCTCGACCGTCGCTGCCGTCATCGTCGAGCCGGTTGCAGGCTCCACCGGCGTCATCCTGCCGCCAAAGGGCTATCTGCAGCGCCTGCGCGAGATCTGCACCAAGCACGGCATCCTGCTGATTTTCGACGAAGTCATCACCGGCTTCGGCCGTCTCGGTGCACCGTTCGCGGCTGACTATTTCGGCGTGACGCCGGACATCATCACCACAGCCAAGGGCGTCTCCAACGGCGTCATCCCGATGGGCGCGGTGTTCGTGACCAAGGAAATCCACGACACGTTCATGAACGGCCCCGATCACATGATCGAGTTCTTCCATGGCTACACCTATTCGGGCAATCCGATCGCCTGCGCCGCGGCGCTTGGCACGCTGGACACCTACAAGGAAGAGGGGCTGCTGACCCGCGGTGAAGAACTGGCGCCTTACTGGGAGGATGCGCTGCATTCGCTCAAGGGGGAGCCGAACGTCATCGATATCCGCAACATTGGCCTGATCGGCGCCATCGAGCTCGCGCCAATCGCCGGCCAGCCGACCAAGCGTGCGTTCTCGGCCTTCGTGAAGGCCTTCGAGCGCGGCGCGCTCATCCGTACCACCGGCGACATCATCGCGCTGTCGCCACCGCTCATCATCACCAAGGGCCAGATCAACGAACTGATCGACCATGTGCGCGAGGTTTTGAGAGCTGTCGACTAGCGCGCCCTAGGGGCGCAAGCCAAACATTGCGGCTGGCGTCGGGAACCGCCGGCCGCAGTGTCGAAAGACAATGAGAGGACCATAATGGCCGCACCCGGCGAGAACCTGCGCATAAATCCCGATCGTCTATGGGACAGTCTCATGGAGATGGCCAAGATCGGCCCGGGCGTTGCCGGCGGCAACAATCGCCAGACACTGACCGACGCGGACGCGGAAGGGCGGGATCTGTTCAAACGCTGGTGCGATGCGGCGGGTCTCGAGACCGGCATCGACCAGATGGGCACCATGTTCGCCCGTCGTGAAGGCACTGATCCCGATGCACTGCCTGTCTATGTTGGTTCCCATCTCGATACGCAGCCGACCGGTGGTAAATATGACGGTGTGCTCGGCGTGCTCGGCGGGCTGGAAGTCGTTCGCACGCTGAACGACCTCGGCATCAAGACCAAACATCCGATCGTCGTCACCAACTGGACAAACGAAGAGGGGGCGCGTTTCGCGCCGGCCATGCTGGCGTCAGGCGTCTTCGCCGGCGTGCATACGCTTGACTATGCCTATTCGCGCAAGGATCCCGACGGCAAGAGCTTCGGCGACGAGTTGAAGCGCATCGGCTGGCTGGGTGACGAAGAGGTCGGTGCACGCAAGATGCACGCCTATTTCGAATACCACATCGAGCAGGGGCCGATCCTCGAAGCCGAGAACAAGCAGATCGGTGTCGTCACGCACGGACAGGGTCTGTGGTGGCTCGAATTCACGCTGACCGGCAAGGAAGCGCATACCGGTTCGACGCCGATGAACATGCGTGTCAATGCCGGGCTTGCCATGGCACGCATCTTCGAGATGGTGCAGAAGGTGGCGATGGAAAACCAGCCGGGTGCCGTTGGCGGCGTCGGCCAGGTCAAGTTTTCGCCCAATTCGCGCAATGTGCTTCCAGGCACTGTGGTTTTCACCGTCGACATCCGTTCGCCCGAACAGGCAAAGCTCGACCGGATGCGCGCCGCGATCGAGGCCGAAGCGCCCAGGATAGCCAAGGAACTGGGGGTTGGCTGCTCCGTCGAGGCGGTCGGCCATTTCGACCCTGTCACTTTCGATCCGACGCTGGTTGCCCGGGTGCGTGCCGCGGCTGAAAAGCTCGGCTATTCGCACATGAACGTTATTTCCGGCGCGGGCCATGATGCCTGCTGGACGGCAAGGGTTGCGCCTTCCACAATGGTGATGTGTCCTTGCGTCGACGGGCTTTCCCACAACGAAGCCGAGGACATCTCCAAGGAATGGGCCGCCGCGGGTTGCGATGTGCTGTTCCATGCGGTGGCGGAGACTGCGGAGATCATCGAATAAGGCGACCTGGAGGACAAGCCATCGATCTCCGGCCAAGATCGATGCACTTATTGTCCAAAGCCGCCTGATCTGAATCACTTACCGAACGCAGCTCACAAGAAGCGCGAACGAAACGAGGGAACTGAACATGACCAGAGTGATCAGGAACGGCACCGTCGTCACGGCCGATCGGACGTGGAAGGCCGATGTGCTGATCCAGCACGGCAAGATCGTGGCGATCGGCCAGAACCTGCATGGTGACCACGAGTTCGATGCCACCGGATGCTATGTCATGCCGGGCGGCATCGACCCGCACACCCATCTCGAAATGCCGTTCATGGGCACCTATTCGGCCGACGACTTCGAAAGCGGCACGCGTGCCGCCTTGTCTGGCGGCACCACCATGGTGGTCGATTTCTGTCTGCCTGCGCCGCAGCAGTCTCTGCTCGAGGCGCTGCAGATGTGGGACAACAAGACTTCGAAGGCCGCTTGCGATTTCTCGTTCCACATGGCCGTCACGTGGTGGGGCGAGCAGGTCTTCAACGAAATGAAGACTGTCGTCGACAAGGGCATCACCTCGTTCAAGCACTTCATGGCCTACAAGGGCGCGCTGATGGTCGACGACGACGAGATGTATGCGTCGTTCCAGCGTTGCGCCGAACTTGGAGCACTGCCGCTGGTGCATGCCGAAAACGGCGATGTGGTTGCAGCACTTTCGCAAAAACTGCTGGCGGCGGGCAACAACGGGCCGGAGGCGCACGCCTATTCACGTCCGCCGGAGGTCGAAGGCGAGGCCACCAATCGCGCCATCATGATCGCCGACATGGCCGGCGTGCCGCTGTATGTCGTGCACACCTCTTGCGAACAGGCGCATGAAGCGATCCGGCGTGCGCGCCAGAAGGGCATGCGCGTCTATGGCGAGCCGTTGATCCAGCACCTTGTGCTCGACGAAACCGAATATTTCAACAAGGATTGGGACCATGCCGCACGTCGCGTCATGAGCCCGCCCTTCCGCAACAGGCTGCACCAGGATTCGCTGTGGGCCGGCCTGCAGGCAGGCTCGCTGCAGGTGGTGGCGACCGACCATTGTGCCTTCACCAGCAAGCAGAAGCGTTTCGGTGTCGGCGACTTCACCAAGATCCCGAACGGAACCGGTGGTCTCGAAGACCGCATGCCGGTGCTGTGGACGGCGGGCGTGAACACGGGCCGGCTGACCATGAACGAGTTCGTGGCGGTGACGTCCACCAACATCGCCAAGATCCTCAACATGTATCCCAGGAAGGGCGCCATCGTTGAAGGCGCGGATGCAGACATCGTTGTGTGGGATCCGAAACGCAAGAAGACGATCTCATCGAAGAGCCAGCAGTCGGTGATCGACTATAATGTGTTCGAGGGCTACGAGGTGACGGGCCTGCCGCGCTTCGTCTTCTCGCGCGGCGAACTCACCATCCAGGAAGCCGAGGTGAAGACCAGAGCCGGCCACGGCGAATTCGTTGCACGGGAACCCAACGGCGCGGCCAATCGGGCGCTGTCGACCTGGAAGGAGATCACTTCGCCGCGCAAGGTGGAGCGCACCGGCATTCCAGCGACGGGGGTGTGAGCTTGCGGCGGCTTTTCTTCGTGGCTGCAGCCGTGCTCGTGGCGGCGCCGGCTCTCGGAGCCGGCATCGATCTTGCGAAACCCTATGGCAACAAATCGGGCTGCATCAACAGGAATGGGCAGCAGGTCTATGCCGAGGATATGCTGCTGGTCACCAGGACCGATCTGGTGACGGCCGCCAGCGCCTGCACCATCAAGGAAACCAAAGCGAACAGCGATGGCTCCCTGCTTTTGAAGACCGAATGCGAGGCCGAAGGCGAAGAGGGCAAGGCGCCGGCGGATTTCGTTCTCAAACCAAGCCCGAAAAACAAAAAGAAGCTTATCGTGACCGATGATAGCGGCTTCGTCATGGGGGAAGTGTCACAGTGCAAATGACTGCCGTAAAGCCAGCCGTCGTCGCGGCAAGCAAACTCGGCCTTACCTTCCAGACCAACGATGGACCGGTCCAGGCGCTTTCCAATGTCGATCTCACCATCGGAAAGGGCGAATTCGTCTCCTTCATCGGACCTTCTGGTTGCGGCAAGACGACTTTCCTGCGCGTCATCGCCGATCTGGAAAAACCGACCTCCGGCTCGATCACCGTCAATGGCATGACCCCTGAACAGGCCCGCGAAAAGCGGGCCTATGGTTATGTGTTCCAGGCGGCCGCGCTGTTTCCGTGGCGAACCATCGAACGCAACGTCGCCTTGCCGCTGGAAGTCATCGGCCTGCCCAAGGCTGAGCAAGCCGAACGCATCAAGCGCACGATGGAACTGGTCAATCTGGCCGGGTTCGAGAAGAAGTATCCCTGGCAATTGTCGGGCGGCATGCAGCAACGCGCCTCGATCGCGCGCGCGCTCGCTTTCGACGCCGATCTGCTCCTGATGGACGAGCCGTTCGGCGCGCTGGACGAGATCGTGCGCGATCATCTCAACGAGCAATTGCTGCAGTTGTGGGCTGCCACCAACAAGACCATCTGCTTCGTCACCCATTCCATCCCGGAGGCAGTCTATCTCTCGACCCGCATCGTGGTGATGTCACCGCGCCCTGGCCGCGTCACCGATGTGATCGAGTCGACGCTGCCCCGCGAGCGCCCATTGGACATTCGCGAGACGCCGGAGTTCCTGGCCATTGCAGCGCGGGTCCGCGACGGGCTGCGCGCCGGTCATTCCTACGAGGACTGACCGGGCATGGATACATTTCGCTCCAAGATCATCCCGGTCAGCACGATCCTGCTGATCATTGTCGCCATCTGGTATGCCGGTGCGGTGTGGATGAACGCGCCGTTCCAACGTGACATGGACAGCCGCAACAATGTCGCGCCGGGCACGATGGAATTCATCGGCAAGACGCTGTCGCAACCCAAGCCGACGCTGCCGGCGCCGCATCAGGTGGCGCAGAATTTCTTCGAGAACACGTTTGCGCGGAAGATCACCAGCAACCGCAGCCTCGTCTACCATGCCTGGGTGACGCTCTCCTCGACGCTGCTCGGTTTCGCCTTCGGCACGGCACTTGGGATCGCGATCGCCGTCGGCATCGTGCATGTTACGACGCTCGACCGCAGCCTGATGCCGTGGATCATTGCCTCGCAGACCATCCCGATCCTGGCGATCGCGCCGATGGTGATCGTGGTTCTGGCGGCCGTCGGCATCACCGGCCTGATCCCGAAGGCGCTGATCTCGACCTATCTTTCGTTCTTCCCGGTCGCCGTCGGCATGGTGAAGGGCCTGCGTTCGCCCGAACTCATGCATCTCGACCTCATGCACACCTACAATGCCAGCCGTTCGCAGACCTTCTGGAAGCTGCGCGTGCCGGCCTCCGTGCCATTCCTGTTCGCCTCGATGAAGGTGGCTGTGGCGGCGAGCCTCGTCGGCGCCATCGTCGGCGAATTGCCGACAGGGGCGGTTGCGGGCATAGGCGCCAAGCTGCTCGCCGGCGCCTATTACAGCCAGACCATCGACATCTGGTCGGCGCTGGTGGCAGGCTCCGTGGTGGCCGCGCTTCTGGTCGCTCTGGTGGGGCTGGCCGGGCGTCTGGTCGATCGCGCCATGGGCGGGAGGCCGGCATGAGCGCGTTGAAACCATCCTGGCAAGCCATGCTCGCGGTTGCGCTGTGCCTCGTGGCGTTGGCACTCGGCGCCATGAGTGCGCCGGAAGTGGCTGCCAATGCGCAGCCGACAGCGACGATCGGTTATCCCTACATGGGCACCAAAGGCCCGATGTATGGCATCGTCGTTCTCGCTGGGGTGCTGTCCATGCTTGCGTTTGCCCCGGCGCTGCAGGCATTGATCCTGTTCGCAGGCTCGACGGTCGCCGCCCTCATGCTGCTGCACGGCATAACCGGTTTCGAAGGTACGGCGCGCGCGCCGTACTACCTTTTGCTCGCCGCCACCTGGTTGCTTGGCTGGCGTTGCGTGGCAGTGCTGTCATCAATCAAGTCGTCGCAACGCTGGTTGTCGACGGCATTGAAGCTCGCCGTTCCAGCCCTGTTCGGCATCTGGATCCTGATCCTGTGGGAAGCAATCACGCGCGGCGCCGGCATTCCGTTCATCCTGCTGCCGCCGCCAAGTGCAGTCGGTGCGCGCATCGTCAATTCGTTGCCGGTCTTATGGGCTGACGTGAACCAGACGATCTTCCGCTCCGTGCTGATCGGCTATGCACTGGGCTGCGCCAGCGGCTTCATCGCGGCCATTCTCGCCGACCGCTTCGTTTTCCTGCGGCGCGGGCTGATCCCGATCGGCAACATGGTCTCCGCGCTGCCGATCATCGGCGTGGCGCCGATCATGGTGATGTGGTTCGGTTTCGACTGGCACTCGAAGGCGGCCGTGGTCGTCATCATGACCTTCTTTCCGATGCTGGTGAACACGGTAGCCGGGCTTGCGGCCTCTGGGCACATGGAGCGCGACCTGATGCGCACCTATGCCTCGAATTACTGGCAGACACTTTGCAAGCTCAGGCTGCCGGCGGCAGCGCCTTTCATCTTCAATGCGCTGAAGATCAACTCCACGCTGGCGCTGATTGGTGCCATCGTCGCCGAGTTCTTCGGTACGCCGGTGGTCGGCATGGGTTTCAGGATATCGACCGAGGTCGGCAGAATGAATGTCGACATGGTCTGGGCCGAAATCGCAGTTGCAGCGCTCGCGGGTTCGGTTTTCTATGGCGTGGTCGCGCTCATCGAACGAGCAGCCACGTTCTGGCATCCGTCTGTCCGGGGAGGTTAGGCGGAGAAGAATAAGAAGGGTTTGGGTTCAACTTCAGAGGGTAAGAACATGAAAAGAACGATTATTTCGATGCTGGCGGCCGGCATGTCGCTGATCGCCTTCCAGGCGATGGCCGAAGACAAGGTGACGCTGCAGCTCAAATGGGTCACGCAGGCGCAGTTCGCTGGCTACTATGTCGCCAAGGACAAGGGCTTCTACAAGGAAGAAGGGCTCGATGTCGAAATCAAGCCGGGCGGCCCGGATATCGCGCCGGAGCAGGTGATCGCCGGCGGTGGCGCCGACGTCATCGTCGACTGGATGGGCGGCGCGCTGGCTGCCCGCGAGAAAGGCGTCGGGCTGGTCAACATCGCGCAGCCCTTCAAGAAGGCCGGCATGGAACTGGTCTGCCCGAAGAACGGGCCGATCAAGACCGAAGCCGATTTCAAGGGACGCACGCTGGGTGTCTGGTTCTTCGGCAACGAATATCCGTTCTATGCCTGGATGAACAAGATCGGCCTGAAGACGGAAGGCGGCCCGGACGGCGTGACGGTGCTGAAGCAGAGCTTCGACGTGCAGCCGTTGATCCAGAAGCAGGCCGACTGCATCTCGGTCATGACCTACAACGAATACGGACAGGTTCTCGACGCCGGCTACAAGCCGGAGGACCTCATCGTCTTCAACTATACCGCGATGGGCAACGACCTGCTTGAAGACGGGCTCTATGCGCTCGAGGACAAGCTGAAGGATGCTGCCTTCGAGGACAAGATGGTGCGTTTCGTGCGCGCTTCGATGAAGGGCTGGAAATACGCGACGGAAAACACCGACGAAGCCGCCGACATCGTCGTGGAAAATGGCGGTCAGGACGAAAACCACCAGAAGTTCATGATGAAGGAAGTGGCCAAGCTCATCGACAATGCCGATGGCAAGCTGATCCCGGAAGCTTACGAGCGCACCGCAAAGGCGCTGCTCGACCAGAAGATCATCGCCAAGCAGCCTGAGGGCGCCTACACAACCTCGATCACCGACAAGGCGATAAAATAGCACGCTGTATTGTGAGAAGTTCGAAAGGGGCGGGAAACGCCCCTTTCATTTTTCGAGAAGGCTTAGCGCTGTTCGCGGATGTCGGTCAGCGTCCTGGCTGGCGTGATAGCTTCGGGGTCGAGCTTCACCTCGATGATGGACGGCTTGCCGCTGGCGCGTGCGCGTTCGAATGCAGAGGCAAATTCCTCCGTTTTCACCACCGTCTCGCCATGGCCGCCATAAGCGCGGGCGAGTGCTGCGAAATCCGGATTCCTGAGATCGGTGCCTTCGACGCGGCCGGGATATTCGCGTTCCTGATGCATGCGGATGGTGCCGTAGATGCCATTGTTCACCACCACCGTGATGATCGGCAGGTCGTACTGCACGGCGGTGGCGAATTCCTGCCCATGCATCATGAAGCAGCCGTCACCCGCGAAGCAGATGACTTCCCGTTCCGGAAACACGCTCTTGGCTGAGACCGCTGCCGGCAGGCCGTAACCCATCGAACCGGAGGTGGGGGCGGCCTGTGTGCCGAAACGGCGGAAACGATGGAAACGATGCACCCAGGTGGCGTAATTGCCCGCGCCATTGGTCAGGATGGCGTCCTCGGGAAGCACGCTTTCGAGATAGTCCATGATCGGGCCCATGTGCACGGCACCCGGGCCTGTCTTCGGTGTCGTCGACCATGCGAGGTAGGCGTCGTGCAGCTTGGCAGTCTCCGCCGCCCATGCAGGTGCGGCCTTGGGCCGGCGCCTGGCGAACGCTTCGACGAAAGCCGCCGGCGACGCATTGATGGCCAGTGTCGGGCGATAGACACGGCCGAGCTCGTTGGCGTCTGCATGCACATGCACCAGCGCCTGATCGGGGTAGGGGCTTTTCAGGATGGTGTAATCCGAGGAGGGCATTTCGCCCATGCGACCGCCGATCAGCAGCACGACGTCGGCTTCCTTGATCGCGTTGCCGAGCTTGGGATTGATGCCGATGCCGACATCGCCTGCATAGCTTGGGTGAAGGTGGTCGAACAGCATCTGGCGGCGAAACGAGCAACCGACCGGTAGCGCCCAGTTTTCGGCGATGGTCTTCATGTCGGCAACGGCGTCCGGGCTCCAGCGGGTGCCGCCGAGAATGACGAAGGGGCGCTTGGCGGTGCCGAGCAACATTTCAAGCGCGTCCAGTTCAGCCGCGCCCGGATAGGTTTGGACAGGCGTGAACGGCAGGGCTTTCGGCGCTTCGACCTCGCTGACCAGCATGTCTTCCGGCAGGGAGATGACGACCGGGCCGGGCCGCCCTGAAGTCGCGACGGCAAAGGCTCGCGTGACCAGTTCGGGGATGCGTTCGGCGCGGTCGATCTCGACGACCCATTTGGCGATGTCGCCGAAGAAGCGTTTGTAATTCACCTCCTGGAAGGCTTCGCGCTCCCGCGCATGCCCGGCGATCTGGCCGATGAACAGGATCATCGGAATGGAATCTTGCATGGCGATGTGCACGCCGGCCGACGCGTTGGTGGCGCCGGGCCCGCGTGTGACGAAGCAGATGCCGGGCTTGCCGGTCAGTCTGCCCTGGCAGTCTGCCATCATCGCTGCGCCACCTTCCTGGCGGCAGACGATGGTGCGGATCGGGGAGTCATAAAGCGCGTCGAGCACGGCGAGGTAGCTCTCGCCAGGAACGCAGAAAATGCGGTCGACGCCGTTGGCTTCCAGCGCCTCGACGATCAGCTTACCACCGGTCTTCATCGGTCCAGTCACTCCAGTTCGGCAAGGATTTCAGCGGTGTGTTCGCCCAGGCGTGGCGAGGGGCGATCATAGACGAGCGGCGTGACCGGCATCACCATCGGTGCGCGTACGGATGGCAGGCTGTTGCCGTGGCCATCGTCAAGGTCCAGCCGCATGCCGCGGGCGATCGCCTGCGGATCCTCGAACATCTGGCCGATGTCGTTGATCGGACTTGCCGGCACGCCGGTGGCTTCCAGCTTGGCCAGCAGGTCGTCGCGCGTGAACCTGGCGAGTGCGGCCAGCATGTATTCGCGCAGCCTGACGCGGTTGGCCACGCGCGCGGCGTTTGTGGCGAAATCGGCATCGCCGGGCAGGCCATCCAGTCCGGCCACGGCGCAGAACTTCGCAAACTGGCTGTCGTTGCCGACCGCAAGGATGAAGTGGCCATCTGAAACCGGCAGCACCTCATAGGGCGCGATGTTGGGATGGGCATTGCCCATGCGCTGGGGTGGCGTGCCGGACACCAGGAAATTGAGGTTCTGGTTGGCGAGCACCGAGATCTGCGAATCGAACAGCGCCATGTCGACATGCTGGCCTTGGCCGGTCGCTTCAGCGTGACGCAATGCGGCCTGGATAGCGATGACCGAATAGAGCCCGGTGAATATGTCGGTGACGGCGACGCCGACTTTCTGCGGCTCGCCGTCGGGGGCGCCGGTGATGGACATCAGACCGGACATGCCTTGGACGATGAAGTCGTATCCGGCGCGTGGAGCATATGGCCCCGATTGGCCGAAGCCGGTGATCGAGCAATAGACCAGCCTGGGGTTGATCGCCTTCAGGCTCTCATAGTCGAGACCGTATTTCTTCAGGCCGCCCAGCTTGAAGTTCTCGATCAGCACATCGGCCTTGGCGACCAGCTTGCGCACCGTCTCGGCTCCCTCCGGCGTCGAGAAGTCGACGGCGATGGAGCGTTTGCCGCGGTTGCAGGCATGATAGTAGGCAGCGGAAAGGTTCTCGCCATTCTTGCCTTTGACGAAGGGCGGACCCCATTTTCGAGTGTCGTCACCCTCGGGACTCTCCACCTTGATGACATCTGCACCGAGATCGGCCAGCATCTGTCCCGCCCAGGGGCCGGCGAGGATGCGGGCGAGTTCGATGACACGCACGCCGTTCAGGGGAGAATTGGCCATGAAACACCGCAGGTTTGTTTGGTCGCGCTGGCTCTAGCAATACGTGCGCTTCGTGTCACGGTTCTTGCGATGGACCAGCGCAGCAATTGACAGGAACTCAGTGCGAAACCGTGACCTTGTCCGCCCAGGTGACGAAGTCTTCCATGATGATGTTTCGATTCACCTCGTTCAGGCTTTCATGCCGCGTTTCGGCGTAAACCTTTGAAACGAGATTCGAAAAGCCCATCCCGCGCATTCGGCCGGCGAGTTGTTCGACTGCCTTGCCTCCGCCGGTTGCCGGGTCCTTTTCACCTCCGGCGAGATTGACGGGCAGGCTCCTGGCTATGCCTGCAAAGCGGCTGTCGTCGGCGCCGTTGAAGATGAAGCCGAACAGGTCGCGCCACAGCGATACCGAGGCGTCCCAGCCACACAAAGGATCGGCAACATATTTGTCGACTTCGGCCGGGTCGCGCGAAAGCCAGTCGAACAATGTGCGATGTTCTGGCACGGCCTTACCCCAGGCCTGGAAGGTGAGCCGAGGCAACAAGCGCGATGGCACGTCGGAACCCAGCCGGAACCTTTCCCAGGCCAGGATGGCGAGCGCTGCGCGGCCGCTGATACCGGCGGTGAAATTGGCGTTCCAGATCGCGGCGCCTTGTATGCGCGTCGAATGCTTCTGGACGAAGTTGAGTGCGACCAGCCCGCCCATCGAATGACCAAAAGCGATGACCGGGAGCCCCACATGTTCCGCTGCGATGTGATCGTGAACGGCAAGCACATCGGCAACGACCTTGTCGCCGCCGTTCGGATCGCCGAACTTGCCGAGTGGAGCATCGGGGGTGGTGGTGTAACCGTGGCCACGATGGTCGTGCGCATAGGTGTGATAGCCGCGGGCAGCGAGGAAATCGGCGAAGCCAGCATAACGTGCGGCGTGTTCGGCGAGACCGTGGCTGATCTGCACAACACCCCGTGCCTTGCCTTCAGCACTGCGCGCATAAAGGTTGAGCGATGCGCCGGTGGGTGAAGCAAGGGCGCGCTGGTCGCTGAACGGCATCGTCTTCTCCTCCCCTCGGCGCGGTTGAATCCGCGCTCATGACGTCGTCAGCCTTTTGTTTGCGCCCGCAGCCGTTTAGCGTCAATCAGCCATCATGATACCGCTGGGGAAAGAGCGGCAGCACATGCATCGCAATTCTGACATGTCGGTCGGGCAGATGCGCAATACTTAACGAGAGGGATTTGTGCATGCGGACTTGGCCTGGTCTTGGAGCGATGCTCGGCGTTGTCGTCATGATGGGGGTGGCTCAGGCGGAAACGAAACTCGACGGCACCTTCGTGGCGGACGCAGCCTGTCCGGCGACCCAGTCGATCAAGAATGGCAATAACCCCGGCAACGTCGGCACCGAAGCCGGGCAGAGCTATGACCTCATCGCTGGAAACAAGAACGAGCCGACGCACTATATGATCCGCGTGCCTGGGGCTGATCCGGAGCGGCGCTGGGTCAAGGTGAGTTGTGGTCACCTTGCGGGTGCCACTGGCGCGCCAACTGCTCCCGCAGCTCCCGTGGAGCCGGTCGCACCGCAGAAGAAGGCGGCTGCCGGCAAGCCTGAATACGTCTTCGCGATCTCCTGGCAGCCGGCCTTCTGCGAGACCAAATCGAGGAAGACGGAATGCCGTACCATGACGGATGCGAGCTTCGCGGCGACGAACTTCACCCTTCATGGCCTGTGGCCGCAGCCGAACGGCAATTTCTACTGCGGGGTAAGTTCGGCTGATCGTGCCAGTGACAAAGGCAACTGGCGGGACCTGCCGGCAGTCAATCTCGACAAAGCGACACGCGCCGAACTCGACAAGGTGATGCCGGGGACCGCTTCGCAGCTGGACCGGCATGAATGGATCAAGCACGGCAGCTGCTATGGCAAGGACCAACAGGCCTATTTTGCCGACGCACTGGCGCTGATGCGGCAGGTCAATGCGTCACCGGTGCGCGCGTTGTTCGAGAAGAATATCGGCGAAGAGCTGACGGCCAACCAGATCCGCGATGCCTTCGACAGCGCTTTCGGCAAAGGCACCGGTGATCGTGTGCGCGTGGCCTGCTCTGATGATCGGGGCCGGCGCATGATCGGCGAACTGACGCTGGGCCTTGCAGGGCCGATCGGGCCGAACAGCTCGTTGAAGGATCTGATGTTGGCTTCGGCACCGACCGACAATGCCGGTTGCCCGCGCGGCGAAGTGGATCGGGTGGGATTGCAGTAGGTCATCCAAGCCTGCCTCCGTTGCAGGCCGGAGGCATGCCGCCAGTTCAAGCCACCATCGGCAGCAGGCGGCGGACTTCGACGAGCAGGTCCGGGATAGCCTGTTCGTCATTTGACAGATGTTTCAGGAGATATTTCTGGAACAGTCCGTCGAAAACGGCATAAAGCGCGGCAGGCGAAACCACCGGCTCCTTGCCGCCGAGTTCGGCATAACGCGAGGCGACCCGCCACACCATGTCTTCGAGGCTCTGGTCGATCTCGGTGACGTCCTCACGGAAGACGTCCTCGAACAGCGCTTGCGCGCGCAGGTCGTACCATAGCCGGTGCATGCCGGATTCTTCCCGCAGCGTCTCCGCCAGCTTGAGCAGGAAACCTTCGAGCAGGGCTTCGCGTGTCTTGGCGGTGGCCGTGACCTGATCGTAGCGGGTGACGCATTTGGCCTTGTAGTGGCGAACGCAGCAACTGATCAGATCGACCTTGTCGGTGAAGTAATAGTGCAGTACGCCGTGCGTGAAGTCAGACTTCTGAGCGATCTCGCGCAGGCTGGTGCGTGCATAGCCAAGTTCAGCCAGAGTCTCGAGCGCTGCCTCGGCCAGTTCCACGCGTCTGGCCGTGAACTTGTCGATGCGCAGGCGTTCGGCACCGCGTGGTGTCCGCACCTTTTCCATCACCTGGTCAGCCATGGCTGCTTTCCTAGCTCCGACCGCTGAAAAATACCAGCGGGCATCGCTGAAATAAGTTTGCCTCTGCGTCAATAGTCTTTCCCGATATCGTAGACCGTAACACGCTGGGAACGCACAAAAGCTTCCGCGACTTTGCCTGGCGACCATCAAAACCATTTGCCAGGCCGAGGTGACTTGCTAAAGAAGAATTCCGGCTCACGTCCAAAAAGGAACTGATCATGCCGGATTTCTCGATTCTCATTCTGTTTGCGGGCGCGGCGCTTGTGCTGACTGCGACGCCTGGCCCTGACATGCTGCTGATTGCCTCCCGAAGTATCAGCCAGGGGCGCTCGGCTGGCTTTCTCACCTATGCCGGAATTGCAGCTGGTACTTATTGTCATGCGTTGGCGGCGGGCCTTGGGCTGTCGCAGCTGTTCGTGGCCGTGCCTGTCGCCTATGAAATCGTGCGCTGGGCTGGCTGCGCCTATCTTCTGTATCTGGCCTACAAGACATTGCGCAGCGAGGGGTCTGCCTTTGCGCCTTCCACTGCGCTCCGGAAAATTTCCGACAGGCGGATATTCACGGAAGGGCTGCTTACCAATCTGCTCAATCCGAAAGTGGCATTGTTTGTGCTGGCGCTGTTTCCGCAATTCGTGAATCCGGCTCACGGTTCGCTGCTTTTGCAGATGGTGGTGCTGGCCACGGTGCTGAACGGCATAGGTTTTTTCGTGAATGGCGCCGTGGTGATGCTCGGCAGCAGGATTCAGCGCTCCCTTTTCGGCTTTCGCAGATTTCCCAAGCTTCCCCAATATCTCCTGGCGACGGTCTTTACCGGACTGGCGGCTCGTCTGGCGCTGGGAACGCGGAACTAGCAGGTTGTCTTCAACCTGCGGCGGACCTTGGAGGAGCGCCAGGTCTGTGCGTCTTGACCCGGTGATGAAGGCCAGACGCAAAGTCGGCCTTCATCGAAACGCATCATAACAAAACCGGAGCGAGCTGTCGGAAGCAGGGCTGTTGGTTCGTCCTTGGGACGAACCACGAACAACCGCCGCGAGAAGAGCTCCAATGATTCCAACCATTACGGCGTTCGCCATGTCACCTGATGAGGGGCAGGGGCACGCACGCGACATGCGCTTGCGCTGGGCCTTCGAAGAAGTGGGGCAGCCTTATGACGTTCGGCTCGTTTCTTTCAAGCAGATGAAGCAGCCGGCACATCTGGCACTCCAGCCTTTCGGGCAAATCCCGACCTATGAAGAGGGTGATCTTACCCTGTTCGAGAGCGGGTCTATCATCCTTCACCTTGCGCAGCGTCGTTCTGGTCTGTTGCCGAACGAGCCCAATGCCTGGGCCCGCGCGATCACATGGATGTTTGCGGCACTCAACACGATGGAACCGCCGATCGTCGAGTTCGAACAAGCACCCTATATGGCGGGCGACAAGCCCTGGCTCGGCGAACTTCTGCCCATGCTTGAAGACCGTGTCAGAATACGGCTCGGCGAGCTATCGAGACGGCTTGGTGACGCCGACTGGCTGGATGGAGAATTCAGCGCAGGCGATCTGATCATGGTGACGGTGCTGCGCAGGCTTGATGGAACAGGTCTGGTGGAGGAACATCCGAACCTTGCCGGCTATGTCGCCCGCAGCAAAGCCCGTCCGGCCTACAAGCGTGCTTTCGAGGCTCAACTGGCGGTTTTTGTCGCTGCGTCGAGCGCCTGATGAAGGCGTCACGGGCGATCATTCTACCGTCGTTACTTCGAAACCTTCGTCCAGCCATCCGACAAGTCCGCCAGTCATGATCTTGACCGGCCTGTCGAGATCCGCGAGGCGAAGCGCACCGCGAGCGGCGCCATTGCAATGCGGACCAGCGCAATAGGTGACGAAGATGGTGTCTTCGCTCCATTGCTGCATCTTGGAAGCGATGATCTTGCGATGTGGCAGGTTGATCGCGCCCGGCACATGGCCTTTGGCGTAGAGGGCAGGGCTGCGGACATCGAGCAGCACGAAATCCGCGCCCTGGCTCATTGCCTCGTGAACATCCCAGCAATCGGTTTCGAACTCGAACTCGCTGGCAAAGTGTTCCCTGGCACGGTCGCTGGCGGCAGGCCTGGTTGCTGTCACGGCGGTGGGCATGGCGATCTCCTGTTGCGATGGCTGTTTATCCCGTGCCAGGAGATCACCTTGCAATTGGCGTGAATGACAATATACGTAAAGATCATGCCAAAGGCCTCCCTTACTTCGGGCCCACTCGTCGTTGCGCTGCTCTACGATGGCCTGTGCACATTCGAGTTCGGGATCATCGCGGAGATTTTCGGCCTCGCACGGCCGGAGATGGGGCCTGGATGGTATCGCTTCGCCAGTTGCCCGGTCGACGACGGGCCATTGCGTGCTCATGGCGGTTTCACCCTGGTGGCCGATGCTGCACCAGACTTGATCGAGCAGGCCGACATCATCGTCGTGCCTGGCTGGAGAGGCGCCGAGGCTCCGGTTCCCGAGCAACTTTGCCGAAGACTTCGCGACGCACATGCCCGCGGTGCGCGTCTGGCTTCGATCTGTTCAGGAGCCTTTGTGCTGGCAGCGACCGGTCTCCTCGATGGCGGTACGGCAACCACGCATTGGCGTTATGCGGGTGAGCTTCGCCGCCGCTATCCGGAAATCGAAGTCGATGACACCTCGCTTTATCGCGATCACGGCCGCATCTTCACCTCCGCGGGCAGTGCCGCAGGCATCGACCTCATGATCGAGATCGTGCGGCGGGATTTCGGTGCGGCTGCTGCGAACTCGGTCGCGCGGCGGCTGGTGATGCCGGCACACCGCGCCGGTGGGCAGGCGCAATTCCTGGAGCGCCCCGTGCCGCAACGCAAAAGCGCGGAGATCGCACCGCTGCTCGACAGGTTGCGGGCCAGTCTGCAGTTGCGCTGGACGGTCGAGGAGATGGCCTTGGAATGTTCGATGAGCCTGAGGACCTTCCTGCGCCGTTTTACAGAGGCGACCGGAACGTCACCCGGCGAGTGGCTGACGGAAGAACGCGTCGCCTGGGCCAAGCAGCTTCTCTGTCAGCAGCGCCTGAACATGGATGCCATCGCGGAAACCGTCGGCTTTGGCAGCGCCCATACGCTGCGGCATCATTTTCGCAGGCAGATGGGCATAAGCCCGACCGAGTATCGCGCGCGTTTCATCGCCGAGCCAGCGTGACGCACCAGGCCTTCCAGCCGGCGGTGTCGTCAGGTTGCGTGGATACGGTCGAACATCCGCACCAGATCGGCGAGCGTCCGTGTCCCCATTTTCCGCATCAGGTGGCTGCGACGCACCTTGACGGTGATTTCGCTGACTTTCAGTTCCGCTGCGATCTGTTTGTTGAGCAGTCCCTGGACGACCAGCCGGGCCACATCCTGTTCTCCCGGAGACAGGGTTTTCCAGCGCTGCTGCAGTTCGGCTTCGGTCACATCCTTGAGACGCCTGATCTTGTCGATCTCGATGCCGCGCTGAATGGCATCCAGCAGATCCTGGTCACGAAACGGCTTGGTCAGGAACTCGATCGCGCCATCCTTCATCGCCCTGACGCCCATGGCAATGTCGCCATGGCCTGTGATCATGATTGTCGGCAAATGCAGGCCCAGGCCGGTCATATGGGAGAGAAAATCCATGCCGCTCTGACCCGGCATGCGGACGTCGAGCACCAGGCAACTCGGTGCCTCAGCCAGATCGGTGTTCAAGAAGTCCTGCACGGAGCCGAAGGACCGGGCGCGAAGCGCGACGGAGGCAAGCAAATCCTCAAGCGATTCACGGACCGAGCGGTCGTCATCGAGGATGTAGACGATCGGTTCCTCATCAAGATGTCCGGACGTATGGCCATTCATTGCTTCGGACCTCCGGCAACCGGCAGGCTGAACAAAAGCACGGCGCCACCTCCTTCATTCGGTTCTGCCCAGATGCGACCGCCATTGGCTTCGATGATCGAGCGGCTGATGGTCAGCCCCAGTCCGATGCCATCCTTCTTCGTTGTCCAGAAGGCGTCGAAGAGATGTTCCGCTTCGCCGGCGCGCAGCCCGATGCCGGTATCGGCCACCGAGAAACGGATCCTGTCGTGGCTGTCGCTTTCGGTGGTGATCTCCAGCTCCCCGGTCTGGCTTGAAGAGGCCGCAATTGCCTCGACGGCATTGAGCACCAGATTCCCGACCACTTGCCCGATCTGGACGCGGTCGGCCAGCACCATCGGCAGGTTCTCCGGAAGGTAGAGCCTGAGCGCGATGTCGTGGCGGTCGATCTGGTCATGCGCGAGGCCGACAATCTCGCGGACAAGCCCATTGAGGTCGAAGGGGGTTTTCTCCGACGCTTTGTTGCTTGCCAGCCCACGCACGCGCGTGATTACCGCGCTCGCTCGGTTTGCCTCCTCGACAATCCTGTCCACGGTTCGGCGGGCGCTTTCGATGTTGGGTGGATCCTGAGCCAGCCAGCGCTTGCAAGCGCCGGCGCTTGTGACGACCGCCGCCAGCGGCTGGTTGACCTCATGGGCAATGGAGGCGGTCAATTCGCCAAGGCTGGTGACGCGTGCCATGCGCAGCAATCGTTCGCGGCTCTCATGGGCGGCTGCTTCGGCGTTCACGAGCTTCAGCGACAGATATGTGGTCACGCCGATGGCCACGATGCTGATGGCGGTGTTGACGACGCCCACCTCATAGGCACCGGAATGGGTGAGGGCGACACTCAACAGCGTCAGCGCGATACAGACGCAGGCCAGCACAACGACACTGCGCGCAGGCAGAACGCGGGTCGCAAAAAGGATGACGGCCGTGTAGAAAACCGCGGCTGCGATCGCATAGTCGGTCACGGTGTCCGCGACGAAGATGGCCGCGATCGCCACCAGAAGCGCTGCCGCGACGAGCAACTGGTTGCGCCGCATCTGGGTCCCCCGTCTATTTTCCATCGCTGCGATAGTCCGTCAAAACCCGCATTATGCAAGCCGTGCCAGAGCAAATAGCGGAGCACAGAAGGCGAGGCCCTCAGTCCTTGGTGCTGCCGTCCCAGCTTGCGTTGGAGACGCCGGCCTGTTTGGCGAGATAGGAGGTCACCTCCTCGATCTCATGCGGATTGACGGCCGTGGAGACAAGAGTGGCCACGATCTCGACCGTATCGTCACCACGATCGACAATTTCGACGTCGCTGACCGGATAGTTCGCCTGTTCCAGGCGTTCGACCAGGAGGTCACGCATGTCCGGCATGGCGTCGCGGCTGGAGAGGATGCTGACTTCGTAGGTCGCCTCTGTGGCTCGGTCATCGATGGGGATGCGGTTGATCATGTTTACGAGCGGCCTCAGCAGCGTGTTGCCAGCAAGCACGAAAACGGTGAGCAGGGCCGCTTCTGCGATCATGTCGGTCCCGGCGCAGGCGCCAACCGCGGCCGAGCACCACAACGTTGCAGCCGTGTTGAGGCCGCGCACATTCATGCCTTCCTTCATGATCACGCCGGCGCCGAGAAAGCCGATGCCCGAAACGACATAGGAAATGACGCGCACGGCTTCCGTCGTGCCGGCGATCCGCTGGGCGAGGTCGACGAAGGCCGCAGCGCCAACCGCGACGAGAACATTGGTGCGCAAACCCGCCGTCCGCTGGCGATACTGGCGTTCCGCGCCGATCAGCGTTCCAAGCACGAAGGCCGCGGCAAGTGCCACGACGGTGTCCAGGAAAGGATAGAAGTCAAACGTCTGCAGGAATTTCATGGCGTTGTCTCAATTGTCCTCGCGCGCATACAGGGCCCTGTTTGCACGCAGATGACGGTGATCCATCGATGATCAGCGTTGCCGCCGCAACATGCGAATGGCAAGACCATGAAGATGCATCGCGTTGCGCATCAGATACACAGATTGTGCGCGTGTGAGCAGGCCGCCGCGTGCAAGGCGCACAGTGATCACAAAGAGCGCGGCACCGGTTGCCGCGAATGCCCAGCACAGATGGCGGTTGGCAAGTTCGAGGAGCCAGCTCGAGCCGGAGTGCACTTTTCCAGTCCGCATGGGAACCTCCGCGATGCGCCCGCAAACGGGCGGGCGCCTGCAGCAATCGACTTTTCGGTGTGGAGATCAGGTTCGGGCGGACCGGCCGCCCGAACCTTTTGTCAGGATCAGAACCACTGGCCGAAGCGGCGGATGTAGATCGTCTTCATTGTCTGCGCGACAATGCAGTAGCTGAGCAGCGTTCCGGCGAGCCAGGGGAAGTACTCCCATGGCAGCGGCTGCAGCCCGACCATCGCGCCCAGCGGCGAGAACGGAATGTAGATGCCGAGCACGCAGACCAGTCCGGTCATCAGCATCACGGGCAGGGCGGCCGTGCTCTGGATGAACGGGATCTTCTGGGTGCGCAGCATGTGCACCACCAGCGTTTGCGACAGCAGGCCCTCGATGAACCAGCCGGACTGGAACAGCGACTGCAGTTCCGGCTTGTTGGCGCCGAAGACATGCCACATCACGGCGAAAGTGGTGATGTCGAAGATCGAAGAGGTCGGTCCGATCCAGAGCATGAAACGGCCGATGTTCCTTGCGTCCCACTTTCGCGGCTTCTTGAGGAATTCCTTGTCCATCCGGTCCCAGGGCAGCGACAACTGCGAGATGTCGTACATCAGGTTCTGGATGAGCAGATGAATGGCGAGCATCGGCAGGAACGGAATGAAGGCGCTTGCCACCAGTACCGAGAACACGTTGCCGAAGTTCGAACTCGCCGTCATGTTCAGGTACTTCATGATATTGCCGAACGTCTCACGACCTTTGACGACACCTTCCTCCAGCACCATCAGGCTCTTCTCAAGCAGGATGATATCGGCGGATTCCTTGGCGATGTCGGTGCCGCTGTCGACAGAGATGCCGACATCGGCGTCGCGCAGTGCGGGCGCATCGTTGATGCCATCGCCGAGGAAGCCGACGGTGTGCCCATTGGCCTGCAATGCCATCAGCACACGCGACTTCTGCAGCGGCGTCAGCTTGGCGAAAATCGTCCGCTCCTCGACGATGCGGCCGAGAGCCGCGTCATCCAGCGTCTCGATCTCGCGGCCGAGAACCGGCTGGCCGGGCTCGAGACCGACCTCCCGGCAGATCTTGGCGGTGACCACCTCGTTGTCGCCGGTCAGGACCTTCACCGTCACGCCATGCTCGGCGAGCGCCTTGATCGCAGGGCCCGCGGTCTCCTTGGGCGGATCGAGGAACGTGAGGAAGCCCTGGACGACCATGTCGTTCTCGTCGGAAACCTCGTAGCGCGTCTTGCGGGCGGCGTTGGTGATCTCGCGTGTTGCCACGACAAGCACGCGGAAGCCGTCACGGTTGTAGGCGCGGGCCATGTCGACAAGGGCGTTGCGCTCGGCTTCTCCAAGCGGACGAACAGCCTTGCCATCCTTGATCGCGGTCGAGATCGCCAGCATCTCTTCCACGGCACCCTTGCAGATCAGCAGGTGCTGGCCGCTGACGTTTTCGACGACGACGGACAATCTCCGGCGCACGAAATCGAACGGCAATTCATCGATCTTCCGGTTGGTTGAGTTTGTCTGAACGATACCCGGGACATGTTCGGCAAACCGGATGACCGCCTGATCCATCAGGTTCTTGACCCCGCTCTGGTGATGGCTGTTGAGCCAGGCGAGCAGCAGGACGCCCTCGTTGCTCCTGCCGTGCACGTCGACATGGTGCTCCAGGATGATCTTGTCCTGCGTGAGCGTGCCGGTCTTGTCGGTGCACAGCACGTCCATCGCCCCGAAGTTCTGGATGGCGTTCAGGCGTTTCACCACGACCTTGCGTCGCGCCATCGCGACGGCGCCCTTGGCGAGGTTGGAGGAGACGATCATCGGCAGCATTTCGGGTGTCAGGCCCACAGCGACCGCAAGCGCGTAGAGCAGGGCCTCGACCCAGTCGCCCTTCATGATGCCATTGATGAGGAAGACGATCGGCACCATTACCATCATGAAGCGGATGAGAAGCCAGCTCACGCTGTTGATGCCGCGATCAAAGGCAGTTTGCGCACGCGAGCCGGAGATGGCCTTGGCAAGCGAGCCGAAATAGGTCCTCGGCCCGGTGGCGACCACAATGGCGGTTGCCGTACCGCTGACCACATTGGTGCCCATGAAGCAGATGTTGGGCAGGTCGAGGAGATCCATCTGGTCATGCGCGACGGCGCCAGCGGATTTCTGCGCGACAGCGCCCAGGGTATCGTACTTTTCGACAGGCAAGGCCTCGCCGGTCAGCGCTGCCTGACTGATGAAAAGATCGCGCGATTCAATGAGGCGGATATCGGCGGGGACCATGTCGCCGGCAGAAAGCCGGATGATATCGCCCGCCACCACCTGCGCCATCGGCACTTCGATAAGATCAGGTTTGGTGTTCGGGCTGACCTGACGCAGGACGGTGGCGGTGGTGCGAACCATCGCCTTCAAAGCCTCGGCCGCCTTGCCGGAGCGATACTCCTGGACGAAGCGCATGACCGCGCTCGTCACCACCATGAGCAGGATGATGGAGACCTTGGTGGGATCGGCGTCCTCGCCGGCCTGCAGCGGCAGCCAGATATCGGTGAAGGCGCTGATGGCGGCCAGCACCATCAACACCAGGATGAAGGGGTTCTTGAACGCCAGCAGGAACTGGACGATCGCATGAGGACGCTTGTCGTGCGCGACCTCGTTGGGGCCGTCCTTGGCCAGGCGTTCAAAGGCCTCGGCGACGGTCAGTCCGTCGAGCCGCCCCTTGAAGTTGGCGAGCGTGGTATCGACGGCGTTCTGCGCTTCGCGCACCGCCCGCATGGACAGTTTCCTGTCCTCTCTTCGGGCGGCCGGAGGCGCACCCTTCAGCATCATGTTCATGGTCTTGGTCCTTGGTGGTTCCGGGAGATCGGGGCGTGGCACAGCGACCGCACGCAGGGAGAGCGCAGGCAAGCTGGTTGGAGCCAGCGATCACGGTGGCTGTTGAAACTGTTGCGGGAAGTCCGCCGCGGATTACTCGGCGGCGGACTGATTTCGTCGCGTGACGGATATGTATAGCGATGGCGTCATTGGCTAATTCCATGACCTCGCGTTTTCCCGGAGCGAAAGAATGGCCCCGAGGCGTTCGAAGCCCGAAGGTTCGATGCCATCGGCGGACTGATTTCCGGTGACGGTCCAGCGGCATTCGAGCCGCCCCGAAACAGGGTTCATCCGCCAGCGCACGATCGGCTTCGATACCGCCTGCCGAGGCATGCGGATGACCGGGACGGCTGTTTCGATCGCCGGGTGTGACTGATGGGCAAGCCGGCCCCACGGGCCGATGAGTGCCCGCAGACAGCGATGGGCAAAAGTAATGATTTTCATGTCTCACCTCATTGACGCGCCACCACGGCGTCAAAGGCGAGACCAGGAACTAGTCTCGACCAGACGGCCGCAGCGGCGTGCTTTCTCGACTACTGTCGCTAGGCATGGTTCCAGCTTCCTCTAGGGTCGCGGCAGGGCAGCAGCCCCTTCGCTCGACGGTGACGGCTTACGCCTTGTGCGAGGCCGGCACCAGTATCTTGGTCGGATGGATCGTTATGCTTTGGCATCGGTCGTCTATACCAACGTATATCCGGCGACCGGACGATGCAGCGATCTGTCCGGCAATGCGGACCGCCGATGTCTCGACACGCTGGCTCGGCTTTGCCACGTTGCCGGCATGGAGAATCTTTGCGTGAATGACCTGCGGCTGATGCAGGGTCTGGCCCAGCAGGTGACCGCCCTGCGGCCGGAATTGCTCAACGCCGATGCAACCGTTGGTGAACTGGCCTGGGTCTGGGGGAAGGATTTCGACGTCCTCGGCCCGTTCTGGCGGCAGCGGCAGTGGCTCGTCGGTGGCAAGCTGGCTGCGTGGGGATGGGTTCATCTTCCGTACCGGATTCCGCGCGGAGATGGGACCTTTCGCCAGGCTACGGCCGCCAATCTGATTTGGCAGACACATCCGGATCAGCCGGAGCTGCTGCACGAAATCCTGGACTGGTATGACATGGTCGCCGACGGCGTCGACCGGCTGCTGACGATACAGTCAGCGGACACGAACGCGCAGGCTATCGTCCCCGGGCATGGCTACGTGTTCGATACAGAGGCAGGAGCCGATGATGGATCATGGGTACAATTCAACAGGCGTGAACTGACTGATCTGCCGGAGCCAGTCCTGCCCGCAGGCTTCCGGTTCCTGACGGCCGAGGATGTGTCCCGGGTTGATGCCGTCAAGGCGCATCGCGATGCCTGGCAATCGTCGAGCTTGAGCGAGGCAGCTTTCGCGCGCGTGCAGGGGACCTGGCCGTATCGAGCTGATCTGCACGTGTTGGTCGAGGCGCCCGACGGCACACTGGCGGCGACCGCGATCATCTGGCTGGACGCGGCGACACAGACTGCTGAATTCGAACCCGTGGGAACGCATGGGGATTTCCGTCGGCGGGGACTGGGTACTGCCCTGCAATTGCATGGCATGCATCGGGCAAAAGCCGTCGGCGCCGGGCACATGCTGGTTGCCTGTCTTGGCGCGCCGGCGCACGTTGCTGCCCGCAACATGTACTACGGCGTCGGCTTTCGCGCGTTGACCCGCGACCTGCCGCAGATCAAGGTCGCCCGCCAGCGGGCCTGACCACCACGGTTCAGCCTTGTTGACTGGATCCGAGATCCAGTCGCCGATCCAGGATGATGCTATCGAGAAAAACTTCGTCGTGGCTGACCACCAGAATGGCTCCGTCGTAGGCCCGCAAAGCAGCCTCCAAGGCGTCGGTCGCGTCCAGGTCGAGATGATTGGTCGGTTCGTCCAGAAGCAGGAGTTGTGGCGGCATGGTGCGGCCCAGCACGCAAGCGAGACCGGCACACAGTCTCTGGCCACCGCTGAGTGCACGAACTTCCTGGAGAGCGTCATCGGCCCGGAACCTGAAACGTGCCAGGGCTGCCCGGCATTCGTTTTCGCTGGCGTCGGGATTCAGGCGCAGGAAGTTGTCCCGCAGCGACTCGCCTGGGTCGAGCAACTCGACACCCTGATCGAAAAAGGCATGAGAAACGTTGAGGTCGATGCTGCCGTGTTGCGGCTCCAGTTTGCCGACGATCAACGAAAGAAGAGTGCTTTTCCCGCAGCCATTGGGCCCGGTGATTGCAACGCGCTCCGGGCCTGTGATGGACAGCGACAGGTCGCGGATTGTCGGATGTGCCGGATGGTGTCCTCCCGTCACCGTATTCAGCCTGAGAACCTGCCTGTTCTGCGGCAGGCCCGTCGAGGGGATATCCATCCGGATCGGCTGAAGGATTTCGGCCTGAGCCCTGGCCGACGACACTGCGTCCTGGGCTCTGTCACGTCGCAGGTCGCGCAAGCGTGCGTTTGCTCCGCCTGAAGCTTCCGATCGTCCCTTTGCTGCGTCGAGCATGATCTTCGGCTGGTCCCCGCGTGCGCGGGACTTCAGTCCCACGCGATCCTTGCGTGCTTTACGCTCCAGCGCCTGCTGGGCATTGCGTTTTGCCGCGGTGAGCTGCTTTTCGGCATCCGCCAATTTGCGATCGGCGGCTTGAAGGTCCTCGGCCTTGCGCGCCTGATAGGCGCTGTAGTTTCCACCGTAGCGGGTTGCCCCGAGGGTGCTGAGCTCAACGATGGCGTCCATCTCCTCAAGCAGTTCGCGGTCGTGGCTGATCACGATCGCACCGGCCCGCCAGCCTTTGAGGAGATCGATCACGGCCCGTCGTCCGGCGCGGTCGAGATTGTTGGTGGGCTCGTCCAGCAACAGGAAATCCGGCTCCTGAAAGATCAGCGCGGCAAGGCTCGCACGAGTACGCTGGCCTCCGGACAAGGTGGAGAGGGGTGTCTTCAGGTCGATTTCCAGACCGCAGCGCAGAAGTGCTGTCTCGATCCGCATCGGCAGCGTCCAGTCCGCGTCTGCCAGTTCTTCCGTGCTGGCTTTTCCGGCAGCCGCACGATCCAGGACCGCCAGCGCGGATGAAACGCCGAACAGATCATCGACGTTTTTGCCGGGGCACGCCTGAATTTCCTGCTGCATCCAACCCAACGTGCCGTGAATCCGGACTGTACCCGCTCGTGGTGGAAGTGTTGCGGTGATCAGGCGCAGCAACGTCGTCTTGCCGGTGCCGTTGCGCCCGACAAGTCCTGTGCGCTCAGGCCCGAAACTCAGGTTGATATCGGAAAAAAGGGAGGTGCCGTCAGGCGTGGACCAGCCAAGGCTGGCAAGCGTAATGGATGCAGACATGGGACACTCGTTGCGTAACCGAAGCGGTGAAGGCAGCGAGGGGCTGTCACATGTCAGCGAAACTCCAATGGTGTTGTTGCGCCAATCTAGGGAAGGCCATCGAAAGAACAAGGCCTCAAGACAATCTTTCGTGGACTTGCCGGTTTCCAGGCTTAAATCACCGCCCGTCCGTGCCTATGTGATCGCAACCGCTGATCGCGGACTTCACCCGGTCGTTTCATTCAGGAAGGCGCATCTGCTTGCACGAACGTCTGCTCGAAATCGACGGCAGCCTGCTCCTGGCGCTCGACGCCTTGCTGCGTGATCGCAACGTCACCCATGCGGCCGCGCGGCTTGGCATCACACAGCCGGCGCTTTCCGCGCGGCTGACGCGGCTCCGGCACGTGTTGGGCGATCCGCTGCTGACGCCGGCAGCGTCCGGTCGCGGCATGACGCCGACGCCTCATGCGGCAGCGCTGCAGCCGGAGCTGACCAAGCTGATTGAACGGCTGCGCGACTTCACGAATGCCGCGCAGGTGTTTGACCCGGCGACAAGCCAGCGCGTTTTTCGCATCACGGCGACCGACAATCCCGCGGCGATCCTGGCCCCGGACCTGATACCGCACCTCAATGCGGTGGCGCCGAACCTCCGTGTCGCGCTCGTCCTGCCGGACAAGCCGCGCATCGCGGCATCGCTGGAAGAGGGGGAGGTCGATCTTTATCTTGGCCTCGCCGAATGTGTCGCCAACGGCCTGATCGGCCGTGCCCTGTTCGACGAGGAGTTCGTAACGGCACAACGCCGCGGCCATCCGAGGGGAAACCGGCCGTTCGATCTCGACGAATTCTGCTCGCTCGACCATCTCTTGATTTCCGCGGACGGTGGCAACTTCACCGGAATGGTCGACGAGGCGCTTGCGGGTTTGCGGCGCGAGCGCAGGGTGACGGTATCGGTGCAGAGCTATGCGCTGGCCACGCTCGTCCTGATGAACAGCAATTGCATCTGCACCTTGCCACGCCGCTTCCTGGAGCGTTTCACGTCGTCGCTCGATCTGTTCGAACCACCGCTGGAGCTTGCGCGGTTCCAGCTGTCAGCGTTCTGGCATCAGCGTATGAGTGAGGATCCCGCCCATAGCTGGTTGCGCGAGCAGGTTTTCCTGACCGCCAAGGCGCAAGGCCGGTCGATGTCGAATTGACCGGCCCAGCCTATTGTCCGGCTGCTCCGGTCCGGTTTCGGTATTCGACCGGGTGCCAGCTGTAGGAGCCATTTCCCTCGGCGCGGATATGACCAACCCCCGGGAACTGCAGATGCGGCACGGCTATGAGCTGGCGCGTCTTGGCGAAATCGGGAAACACCTCTTTTCGCACTGCCGCCGCCTGGTCCGGCTTCACGTCGTAGACGATGGTGATCGCCGGCTTGGGAAACTGCACCGATTCCACATGGACGATGTCGCCAACGAAGACGATCGACTGTCCTTTGTCCGATACGGTGAAGAAGGCTGTACCGGGAGTGTGTCCGGGGTGGAGGTTCGCCACGATGCCGGGCAGGATGGTTTCATTGTCAGCGAAGGTTTTGACCTTGCCGGCTTTCGCCAGAACGCCGACTGTCTTTTCAGCCTCGTCGAAGTAACGCCGGTCATAACCCGTTCTTTGCGCGTTGGCCGGGTCGAGGAAGAAATCGATGTCGGGCGTGCCGACATACACCGTCGCATTGGCAAAAGCCGGTTTCCCGTCCTTGACCAAACCACCGGTGTGATCCGTATGGACGTGGGTGATCAGGATATCGGTGATGTCCTCCGGCTTCACGCCGATACTGGCGAGACTGTCGTGCAGCTTGCCGCCGAAGCCCGGTCCGAACAGCGAGCCGGAGCCGGTGTCGACGAGAATGCGCCGATCGCCGGTGCGCAGCAGATAGACGTTGATGGACGCTTCGACCGGATTGGCCAGGAAGGAGCGGTCGAGAAGCCCATCGACCTCGGATTGCGACGTTCCGGTCAGCAGCTTGTGCAGATCCTGCGGGACAGTCCCATCCGACAGGGCCGTAATCTCGATGTCACCGAGCGGGAAAGAGTAGGTGTCGGCGGCTTGCAGATAGGAAGCTGTCGCTTGCGCGCCGTTGCCTTCGGCGAAGGTCGGTATTGCGGTGCCGATAAGCAGGCCAAGTGCCGTGGCGGCAAGAAGGGAGCGACGTTTCATGAAGGAGGTCCTCTGTTGCGGATAGACCTCAGCTATGTGCTGCCATGACAGGCTTGAAATCGGAATGCTGGATGGGACCGATAGATCGCGCTTATACCTTGTGGGGTCTATGGCGGATCAATACGTCACCGTGACCACGACGGTGTCGGTATAGGTGCCCGGCGCCGGCGTGGTCTGCGGCGGCACACGCCCATAGACGGGAATGCCCTGAGCGGCACCTGTGCCTGTGCCTGAGACCGTATTGGTGCCGATCGTGTTTCCCCAGGGAAGGCTGCGGGCGGTATCCCTGTAGAGCCCGTAGGTTATGCCCTGGGTGCCGAGAGCCATGCGGCGGCTGGTCGGACCCGTGCCGGTCTGGCCATTGCCGAGGCCTACGGAATAGGTCGTTCCGGGCGTGCAACTGACGGCAACCTGTCCGGTTGCATCGACATTGCCGGTCAGCACACCGGTTGTGCCGAAGTCGACGGGCTGCGTCGAGATCAGGCAGTTCGCCGCCACCGTTGCGGTGGTGTTGAAGGACGGCCGGGCAACGACGACGCCGGTGGTGACGGTGCAGTCGTTGCTGGTTGCGGAATACCGGTAGCGGAATTCCACATGGCTGCCGGAAAAGGCGGACAGATAACTGCCCGGCGGGACGGTGCCCTGACCGCCGGGCACGGCGCCGTAGAGCACGGCACTGCCGGTTCCCGAACCCAGCAGGCTGAGTGTCATGGCAAGAACTGGAGGGCGGGACGGATAGGGCCAGAGGTAGGAACCCCAGACGGTGCTGCGGCTCGCATCCGAATAGATCTGGAAATTCATGATATTCGTGCCGTTCAGCATCTGCCTGTTGGATGCCGTCGCTCCACCGGAGCCTTCGCCCAGATTGGGGCATATCAATATTCTCGACAACGACGTCCCCGTGCAGCTCACGCTCATATTGGCGGTGGTGTTCGTCTGCACGCCGGACAGCGTGTCCACCTGGCCAAAATTCATTGCAGAGATGCCGAAAGTGCAGCTTTGTGCGGACGCCGCTGAAGGAAGCGCAATGCCAAGGAAGAGGCCTGCCAGGGTCCCAAGAGAAAGCCTCACTGGCATACCACCTTCCTGATCACCACCTGTTTGCCCGGATTGGCTCGATACGGGAACGTTGCCTGGCAAGAGTTGCCGTCGCCGAGATCGATGGTGACGCTGTTGTCGCTCTTGAGCGCACGGATATAGGCTTCGCCGTCATAGCCGATGACGAAAGGTTCAGGATTGCCCGGCAGTGTGCCTGTGGAACTGACAGGCAGGGGAGCGCCGCCGGCGTCGACGAAGGAAACCAGCGCGGCGGCGGGTTTGTCGGAAACGCCGAAGTCGACGACCACGCCGCTGCGGTCGGCCGGCACCACGATCTCTTTCGTCGCAGGAATATCGGCATCCACGGGCAGATTGCCGGGATTGATTGAAACCGTGTTGTCCTCGTAGGAGTGCAGGTCGGGAACGATGATCTTGCCGCGCCTGCCCGTCTTGCCCACCGGGCGGTTCTGGTATTGGACTTCGACGTCGGGTGCGCCGACGTTGACCACGGCGAAAGCATCGTCGATCCGGTTGGTCGCGAAGATACTTCCACCCGCGACGGCAACCGCACCCTCCAGCTGCGCCGTGGCGCGGATATCCTTGTCGAATTGCTCGACGGCGGCTTCGGCTCGCCCGATGGAAGAGCGGTAGCTCACGGCTGCCGACCGATGCGGCGTCTTTCCTTCCGACGTTCTCAGGCGCCAGCCGACGCTGCCGTTTTCAAACTGTTCCGATTTGGTGAGATCGGCAAAGCCACGTGTTCCGTCCGGGCCGTTTTCGACACCGGTGGAGGCGGTGATGTTGTCGTCGAAGGGGATGGAGAGACCTGCAAATATGCCAAAGCTGTCCTCGTTTTCGATGTCCTTGAAGGCGGTGGCATAGATGGTGCTGCGCTCGAAAATCTGTTGACTGTAGGAGACGCCGACGATCCGGTTGCGCTCCCCCTCGGCATCCTCGAAATTGGTGAAGGAAAGTGTCAGGCTGGACAGATCGAGCGGCATCGGGATGCTCAGTGTCGCCTGGTCGATTGCGCGCGGCACTCCGGCGCTGAAGAGCGGCAGGCCGTCCCGCCCCAAGGCAGGTTCGGCGGTAACGGCGGCGATGTCCTGGTAATTCCCGAAGACGCGCTGGATGCGTCCATACAAGGTCCATCCTTCATAGCCGAGCTCCACCGTTGCATTTACCAGCGAGCCCGAACGTCCGTCGTGATAGCTGCCGGCAACCGCCATTGACGCCGCGCCGTAACCCGCGAGGGGAAAGGCGATGCCGGCGCCACCATTGATGAGATCCGCGCCGCCTTCGGCGTGACCTTCCAGCGTCAGCCAGTCGGTGAGCCCGTAGCGGGCACTGACCGAGCCCATGAGCCTTTGGTCATAGGTGTTGGATTCGATGCCGAAATTGCGTCGGGGGAAACCAAGCTCGGCGGAGAAATCGAGCAGGCCGCGGCGCAGCAGCATGCTGGAGGAGTAATAGGGCAGCGTCGTTGCTGTTTCCCGGCCGAGACTGTCCCTGATCACGACCCGCGCCTGGCCTTGTCCGGTGAAGGCGGGGATGTTGACGACCTCGAAAGGACCTGCGGCCACCTCTCCGGCATAGCTTCTTGTGTTCTGGGTGTAGATTTCAAGCGTGGAGGGGACGGCGGCCGTGCCGGAAAAGGAAGGCAACGGCAAGGTCACGAGATCCGGGCGCAAAGCAAAATTGCGCTCGATCTGCATGCCGCCGAGATAGACCGGCCGTGTCCAGGCGAGGCCGCCGGAAGTGAAATCCCCGGCCCGATAGGTCACCATCCTCTTCGGGTCCGAGTAGGACCATGTCGTCTTGAGCCTGCGAAACGTGTCGAACTCGTTGTCCGAATAGCCTGCGATGAAGGACTGACTCAGCGTGCCGTATGGGCTGAACAGTCGCGCGTCGAAACTGCCTGAAATACCTTGAAAGAGATCAGCTTGCTTGTCGAACAGCGTGTTCGAACTGGCAAAGAGTGAATAGTTGAGTACGCCGCCATAGCTGGAACGCGGCTCAAGGCGGTCGCGCTTTTCCCTTGCGTCGACGTCAACCACCTTCGCTTGCCGCGCATCGTCGGACGTCGCGATGAAAATGCGCTGGCTGGCCTCATCGACGCGAAATGAGACCGACGGCAACCGATCGATGATGACGAGGCCGTCATCCGCCTTTGCACTGTCGACAGGCTTCAGACCCACCTCGGAAAGTTCCTGCGGGGCCACGGCAAGCTGGCCGTCAGGCAATTGTTTGAAATTGCCGATCAGATTGGTCGACGCATCATTGATGAAGACCTCCAGGTAGAGATCCCGTGTCGCTGTCGTTGCCGGCTGCGGATCCGTTATGTCGGTTGCCTGTGGTTCCGACGATGCGGAAGACAAGACGAAAACCGAAGCCAGCACACAGAATGACAGCCTAGCGGCTGGTCGCGACACTTGCCGTTATGGGACCGGCGCCGCTTTGTGCGGAGAGCTTCACCGTCCCTGTGCCAAGCCGTCCGGCTGCCCCCACCGGCCATTGCATGACAGAACCCCCAAGCACGTAGCCGACAAGACCCTTGCGGCTGGCGATCGCCTTTCCACCTTGCGTCAAGGTCAGATCGGACAGGCGCAGCCTGCTGCCGCCTTTGTTCTCGCCGATCAACATCAAGCCGCTGCCTGAACGGGCGAGCTTCCATGTCACTTGCGAGCCGCCGGCGTCGGCGTTTCGAAAGAACACCGGGATCATGTGTCGAACCACCAGATTGACGGTGCCGGCTTTCTTGCGGGAAGGGTCAGGAAGTTCGTCGACCACCACACGGTAGCTTTCCTCGCTTGCGACCGGCGTTTTGTCGACACGCACGACACGGATCGTGTAGTCCTCGTTGGGTTTGAGCTTCATCGATGGCGGGCTGGCCACGACTTCGGATGTGGGCTCGAGTTGCTCCGAGCCACCTTGCTGCGTCCATCGGAAAACACGGACCTGCACGTTGAGCGGGCCGCGAGCCTCATTGCGTAAGTTGAGAGTGGCCGCACTGTCGGGCCCGATAAGCTCGACCGTTGTCGGTGCTACGCGGAGCGAAGCGGCCTCCGCCAGAGGCAGGCCTGACAAGACAAAAGCGACTACCCCGCCAAGTCCTTTCAGCAAAGGATGCATGTCGTTTCCCTCCTTCGCCGTTCAGTAGGTTACGGTGATTGCAACGACGTCGGAGTAGACGCCCGGAGCGGGCGTGTTCTGGGCCGGCACGCGACCATAGGCGGTGATGCTCTGGGCAGCACCGTTGCCGGTGCCGGCGACGGTATCGGTTCCGGCCGTATTGCCCCAAAGCTGGGTGCGGGCGGCATCCCGGTAGATCGTGTAGTTGATGGTGGCTGATGCTGGTCCGGTCATCTTGCGCACGGCAACGGTCGCACCCGCGCCGTTGCCGGCATTCAGACCCACTGTATAAGGCGTGGTGTTGGTGCATTGGACTGAGAGCGTTGTCGTCTGATCCAGATTGGCGTCGATGACACCCTTGGTGCCGAAGTCCAGATCCGCAGCGCTGACGACTTTGCACTCACCCTGAATGTTGATTCGAACATTAAGGTTGCCGGTTGCCGTGGCGGCAAAAGTACTGGTGGGTATTAGCGCCGCCGCCGCGCAAACAGCAGCAATTGTGCAGTTCAGCAACTTCATAAAGATGCTCCCTGTTGAGGTTTCCGCTGCGAACGGAAACTCTGGCGAAGCACCCCTGCCTGTACTTTGTATGCCATTGCATCGAGCGGGGATCAATAGAAGTCCGCGATGCATTTGACCGAGCGCGATTTCGTGCCCTAAACGATTGCCGTTTCGGTCGCCATCGCCTAAATAGCGCGCAACCTCCGTTCAATTCGGCTTCCAATCCGTTCGATCCAAGGAAAGCGCGCGTGGCACGCCAGTTCATTTATCACATGTCCGGCCTTTCAAAGGCCTACGGCACCAAGAAGGTGCTGGAGAATGTCCATCTGTCCTTCTATCCGGATGCCAAGATCGGCATTCTCGGCCCCAACGGCGCCGGCAAGTCGACCATCCTCAAGATCATGGCCGGGCTCGACAAGGAATTCACCGGCGAAGCCTGGCTGGCTGAAGGCGCGACCGTCGGCTACCTGGCGCAGGAGCCGCAGCTCGACCCGAACAAGACGGTGTTCGAGAACATCATGGAAGGCGTCGCCAAGAAGACGGCCATCATCGAGCGCTACAACGAGCTGATGATGAACTATTCCGACGAGACGGCCGATGAATCGGCCAAGCTCCAGGACGACATGGACCGCCTCAACCTGTGGGACCTGGAGCAGCAGGTCGAGATGGCGATGGAAGCGCTGGCCTGCGCACCCAAGGACGCTGACGTGACCAAGCTTTCGGGCGGCGAGCGCCGCCGCGTCGCGCTGTGCAAGCTGCTGCTTTCCGAGCCGGACCTTCTGCTGCTCGACGAACCGACCAACCATCTCGACGCCGAAACCACGGCCTGGCTTGAAAAGCATCTGCGCGCTTACAAGGGCGCGGTACTGCTCATCACCCACGACCGTTACTTCCTCGACAACGTCACCGGCTGGATCCTCGAGCTCGATCGCGGCCGCAGCATTCCTTACGAAGGCAACTACACCGCCTATCTGGAAGCCAAGGCCAAGCGCCTCAAGCAGGAAGGCCGCGAGGACGATGCCCGTCAGCGCGCCATCGGCCGCGAACGCGAATGGATCCAGTCCTCACCGAAGGCTCGCCAGACAAAGTCCAAGGCGCGTATCCAGGCGTTTGAAAATCTGCTCGAACAGGCCAACAATCGCCGTCCGACCGATACGCAGATCGTCATCCCGCATGGCGAACGTCTCGGCAATGTCGTGATCGAAGTCGCCGACCTCGACAAGGGCTTCGGCGAACAGCTTCTGATCGAAAACCTGACCTTCAAGCTGCCGCCCGGCGGCATCGTCGGCATCATCGGCCCGAACGGCGCCGGCAAGACCACGCTGTTCAAGATGATCACCGGCCAGGAAAAGCCGGATGCCGGCACCATCCGTATCGGCGAGACGGTCAAGCTCGGTTATGTCGACCAGAGCCGCGACGCGCTCGACCCCAACAAGACCGTCTGGGAAGAGATTTCCGGCGGTGCCGAAGTGGTCAAGCTCGGCAAGTTCGAAGCCAATACCCGTGCCTACTGCTCGTCGTTCAATTTCCGGGGCGGCGACCAGCAGCAGAAGGTGGGCAACCTGTCCGGTGGTCAGCGCAACCGCGTGCACCTGGCCAAGATGCTGCGTACCGGCGGCAACGTTTTGCTGCTCGACGAACCGACCAACGACCTCGATACCGAAACGCTGGCCGCACTCGAAGACGCGCTGGAAAGCTATGCCGGCTGCGCGGTGATCATCAGCCATGATCGTATGTTCCTCGACCGCCTGGCGACGCATATCCTGGCCTTCGAAGGCGACAGCCATGTCGAATGGTTCGAGGGCAACTTCGAGGACTACGAGAAGGACAAGATCCGTCGTCTCGGCCCGGAAGCGGTGAACCCGCACCGGATGACCTACAAGAGACTGACGCGATAAGAATACCGACGCCCCGCCCAAAGCGGGGCGTTTTTCATTTCGAGCATTTTCGACTGGAGTTCGTACGATGAAAGACTGGTCCGCTTCGCTCTATCTTAAATTCGAGGACGAGCGCACGCGCCCTGCGCGCGATCTGCTTGCGCAGGTGCCGGTCGCGAACCCAGGCCGCGTCGTCGACATCGGTTGCGGACCGGGCAATTCCACGGAACTCCTGGCCGATCGCTGGCCGGAAGCGCAAGTCACCGGGTTCGACACATCGCCAGACATGATCGAGAAGGCGCGGGCGCGGCTGCCGGAACTTTCCTTCGAGCTCGCCGATGCGGAGAACTGGGCGCCGGCCGAGCCGGTTGACGTCATTTTCGCCAATGCCGTGTTCCAGTGGCTGCCGGAGCACCCGGCAGTGTTGCAGCGCTTGCTCGGTTTGCTGTCCCCCGGCGGCGCGCTCGCCGTCCAGATGCCCGACAACATGGATGAGCCGTCGCACCGGCTGATGCGTGAAACCGCGGCGGCGATGCCTTTTGCGGAGAAGCTCGCCAAGGCGGCGCGTGCGCCGCTGCCTCCGGTATCATTCTACTACGACAGGCTGAAGCCGCATGCCGCCAGGTTGGACATCTGGCACACGGTCTACAACCATCCGCTGGCCGATGCTGCCGCGATCGTCGAATGGGTGAAGTCGACAGGGCTCAAGCCGTTTCTGGATCCGCTCGACGAGGCGGAGAAGAGCCGGTTCCTGGAGCACTACACGGCGAAGATCGCGCAGGCTTATCCACAGACGGTCGACGGCAGGGTGCTGCTGCGCTTCCCGAGGCTGTTCATCGTCGCCACGCGCTGAAACTCGCGGCCGATTGGTCGACATCTCCGTCGGCGTTGCAGACGCAGCGTCAACAGCCATGCGCGAAGCGGGATCAGGAAAGGCTCGCTTCGGGTCGGAAGGTAGCGTAAACCGCATAGAAAAGCCGGCCGCATCACCTCCCAGGATGCTGGCGCCGGCGCGGCTCCCAACCGCCAGGAAAACGAGTTGAACATGCATCGCGTCATCATCAGCGGCATCGGTGTCGAAATCCCGGAAGCATCGATCAGCAACGACGAACTGGTCGAAAGCTTCAATGCCTGGGTCGATGTGGAAAACGCCAGGCGAGCGATCACAGGCGCGGAGCCGCTGCAGAAATCCGACGCCGATTTCATCGTGCATGCCTCGGGCATCAAGAAGCGTCACGTCGTCGAGCGTACCGGCATTCTCGACCCGACGCGGATGGCGCCGCGACTGCCGGCCCGGGCGGACGAAGCGCTGTCGCTGCAAGCCGAATTCGGTATCGCTTCCGCGCGCAAGGCGTTGGCGCATGCCGGGACAGAGCCCGGCGAGATCGACCTGGTCATGGTCTCGTCGTCGCATCTGCAGCGGCCCTATCCGGCGATTGCTATCGAAATGCAGGAAGCGCTGGGCACCAGAGGCGCCGGCTTCGACATGGGGCTGGGATGTTCGTCCGCCGCAGCGGCGCTGCATGTGGCGGTCAATCTTGTGCGCTCGGGTGCGCAGAAGAAGGTGTTGGTGACGACACCGGAAATCATCACCGGTCATCTCAATTTCCGTGACCGCCAGACGCATTTCATCTTCGGTGACGCTTCCGTCTCGATGGTGGTGGAAGCAGTCGGGGAGGAAAAGCAAAGGCCGGGTCGTTTCGAAGTGCTCGACACCAGGCTGTGGACGCAGATGTCGTCCAACATACGCACCAATCTCGGCTATCTGACCCGCACCACGCAGGACGATCCCTATATGATCGATCTCGAGGGAAACATGATCAAGCAGGTCGGCAACAAGGTGTTCAAGGAAGTCACCGTCGCCGGCCACAAGTTCATCGTCGAGTTCCTGGCCGAGCATGGCTTGACGCCCGATGGCATCCGCCGGTTCTGGCTGCACCAGGCCAATGCGCGCATGAATGCCATGATCCTGAAGCTGGCCTTTGGCCACGAAGTGGGGCACGATCGCGCACCGATGGTGCTTGAGCGGCTGGGCAACACGGCGGGTGCTGGCGCCATCATCGCGCTCAGCGAAAATCATGCCGATATGAAGCCGGGTGATTTCGGACTGCTGTGTGCCTTCGGTGCCGGCTATTCAATTGGTGGCGCACTTTTGAAAATGCAGTAGGCGCCCTGCATCAGAAACCTTCATCGGTTCATCAGCGCTTTCGACTGGACCGCATGAGGGCATTGCGACAGGTTGCGCCTCCAAATGTGCAGACTGTGACAGGTAGACCATGCTCGATACACAGCCCGAGATCGTGCCGGGCAAGAAGCTCAGCGCCAAAGTCGCCGGCCTCTATGCCGCGCCATCCGATGATTTCCAGACCAGCGCGGTAGAGCGGCTGCAGCTCGGCTTTGACGGCATACCGGGAGACTTCCATGGTGGCCAGACACGCAGGTCGGGCGGGCGTGAGCCGTGGTATCCGCGCGGCACGGAAATCCGCAATGAACGGCAGGTGTCGATCGTCGCCTTCGATGAACTGGCCGTGGTCGCCGAGCGCATGGGACTTGCCGAGATAAGGCCCGAATGGATCGGCGCCAATCTCGTTATCGACGGCCTGCCGAACCTGTCGATGCTGCCCTCGGCCACGCTGCTGTTCTTTGCCGGTGGGGTGACATTGAAGATCGACGCGCAGAACGGTCCATGCCGTCTTTCCGGTCGTTCGATCGCTGAAAATGCCCGCATGGAAGACCAGGATGCCGGTTCACTGCTGTTCCCAAAGGTGGCGAAACGCCTGCGCGGCCTGGTTGCCTGGGTGGAAAAGCCTGGTGTGATCGAAGCCGGAGAAGCAATTTCGGTCCGCGTTCCCGAGCAGTGGATTTATCAGGCCTGAGAGCGCCTCCAGGGCAATTCCAGGGAAAGTCCGTAGCCGCCTTCCTGGAGCGTTTTCGTGTAACGGAAGCGCTCTATCGGGCGGCACGCAGTTGTCGGTAAGCCAGGGCAGCGAGCACGAGCACACCAAACAGCATGACGGCGTTGACCGTATATTTCACGGTGAGCGCCGCATCGCCAGCCGGCTGAACCGCAAAGGACGTCAGCGCGTAGGCAAGAAGGGCAGCCGCCGCCGTGCTGAGCACGTGGATGCTTTTCCACGCCGTGCGACCCGACCATATCGCAATCAGCATCGCGCAGCCGGCGAAAGCGAGCAGCGAGAGCGAAACGCCGGTCCAGTCCGGCGAAGAGAAGATGTGCAGGGCAAGTATGGCCAGAACAAAGACGGCAACCAGCCATGGTGCCGGCACGTAGCCGGCGCGTTTGCCGATGTAGACCGGCGCGAGGAGGGCGGCGATGCCGAGAAGCAGGGCGCAGGCAACCGTTGCCACGACCTGCGCCTTTGTTGCCATGAAACCGGTGACCCTGAGATGGTCGTCGAAGACGAGGGCGGCGGCAGCCAGATAGAGCGATACCATCAAAAGGATGCCTATGCGCCCGAGCCATGGCCGATCGGCAATGCGTGGCGCGCAGCATTCCACCACTGCGATCGGAGCGGCGAAACTCCAGACGACATGGGTGCTGACGAAGTCGAGGGTCAGGTTGGCGCTGATCCCGAGCGGGCTTATCCAGGTCGGCAGCCTTTCAGTATCCCAATAGGCGATGTTGAGATCGGTGCCGTAGTGAGGGTTGAAAAGGCTCTGGTCGATCAATCCAGCCTGGATGAGGCCAAAGGCGGCGGCGAGCAGAAGCATGGTCGGCCATCCGCGTCCGGTGCGTCGCGCGATCTCGCGGATGAGCAGCGCGACTGAACCGTAGAGAGGGGCGAGAATCAGCAGGCCCCACAACATTTCCAGCGGGTGATATGTGCTTTCGGCATAACCGACCAGATACTCAGCCGAGATGGGCGAGAGCAGGAACAGGCCGATCACCGGCAGCAGGCGCCGACCAAGCTCTGGCTTCGACAAGACCGTCACCGCGGAAGACATCCGAAAACTCTTGGCCAATAGTGGAGTATATGCTCTATTAATGAGCGAGATGCAGAAAACAGTCAAGCGCCCGAGATCGCCTGATGCGCACCGTCGATCCTGAGAAACATGCCCGCAAGCGCGCCGACATCCTTGTTGCAGCCGCCGAGGAATTTGCCGCCAATGGCGTCGACGGCACTTCGACCGCGGCGATCTGCCGGCGCGCGGGTATCGGTTCCGGCACGCTGTTCCACTATTTTCCGACCAAGCTCGACATCGTGCATGGCCTGTTCGGCGATGCTTTCGAGCGCATGACTGCGGTCTATCTGGAAGCCGAGGTCGAGGACGATCCGCGGGAAGGGTTTCACCGTATCCTGCAATATCTGTTCGATGACCTCGCCAATCCGTTGGCGCCGGGGTTAATGGCGGTGGCGCTGCTGCAAATCGGTCGCGACGAGGCATTTGCGCGGATGTTCAGCGAGGACGAAGAACGAGCCAGGCGTTCGCTTACAATTCTTCTGGAACGGATGGCCGATCGCGGCACGCAACTTGCGTTTCCCCCGGAACGCGCCGCTGCCTGGGTCCAGAACCTTTTCGATGCCAGCTTCCTGGCCTCCGGCAATGCCGGATTCGACGCCGCCCTTCAGACGACGGAACTGCGCACGATGATCGGCTGGCTGGTTGGGCGTGAATGCCAAGCCTAGAGCGTTTCCGTTTTTTACGGAAACGCGGAAACGCTCTAAGTTTTTGTTTTCGTCGCATTTTTGTAACGCCAAGTGATTCCACTTGGCTACAAAATGCTCTAGCTGGGATAGGTGACGGGGCTCGACCAGGCGGGGTCTTCGTGTCTGTGCCAATAGAGCTGTTCCAGCCGTCTGGTGACCGGCCCGACCTTGCCGTCGGCGATCGGCTTGTCGTCGACCCTTGTCACCGGGATGATGCCGCCGGCGGTGGACGTGATGAAAACCTCGTCGGCGCCCTTGAGTGTCATCATGCTCACGTCGACTGCCTTGCAGTCGAGCCCGAGTTCGCTTGAGAGTTCGAAAACCGTGCGCCGGGTTATGCCGGCCAGAACGCCGACCGCCGGCGTCACCAGCCTGCCTTCCTCGACTGCGAAGACGTTGAAACCCGGGCCTTCGGCGATATTGCCGTTGAAGTCGAGCAGCAGCGCCGTTTCGGCCTTGCGATCATAGGCATCGTAGAGGCCGCGCACGAGATCGAGCCAGTGGTAGTTCTTGATCGCCGGGTCGACTGACGCGGGTGGGATGCGGATACGGTCGCTGATCGCGACATGCAGCCCGCGTTCGCGCTGCTCGGCATTGGCCACCGAGCCGAAGGGCACGGCAAAAGCCATGAAACGGTTGATGGCATCGCGCGGATCGCGGCTGAAGGTCGGAGAGGCGCCGCGCGTGCACAGCATCTCGACATAGGCGGCGCGGTGGCCGGAGAGCGCCACACAATTATGCAGGATTTCCGCTACCTGTTCCCGCTTGAAAGGGATCGACATGCGCAGCCGTTCCAGGCCGCCGAAAAAACGTTCGATATGCAGGTCCAGCCGGAAGAAGCGGCCGTTCCAGACGTGAACGGTGTCGTAGGTGGCGTCCGAATGCAGGAAGCCCCAGTCGAGTACCGAAATCCTGCTTGCGACATCGGCAGATACTGTTCGTCCAGGAAGGCGACGCCGGCTGGATAGCTGTGCGGGTCGATATGCCGGCTTTCGAGAGCGGGCAGGGCGCTGACGATCTGGTCCATGGTCTCTCCTCATCTTTTGACACAGAATGCCCGCGCACGATGAGCCATATTCCTCAGAATGGCCGTCTGCGTGCGCGCGATGCGATCAAAACGGCGGGACTGCTGAAACGGAACGATCAGCGCAACGGCTGTTTCAAGTCTGTCCTTGCCAGGCAGCACACGTTTCACCGCTTCGCCTTCTTTGACGCATTCGGTTTTCACCAGTGACCTATGTTTGGCGTCTTTGAAGAGGAGGCAGACCATGGCGGTGAGAGAAGTCGTTCTGATCGGTGACGCACGGCTGCGGCAGGTCGCGCAGGCAGTCGATCCGACCAGACACGATTGGCGGCAGGACGCCATGGACCTTGCCGATACGCTGACCGATCTCAAGGCACGCCTAGGCTTTGGCCGCGGGCTGGCCGGACCGCAGATCGGTTCGCCCTGGCGGTTGATCGCCTTCGACTGTCGTTTGGGGACCTTTGTTGCCGTCAATCCGCGCATCACCTGGCGTTCGGATGAGACTTTTTCCGTGCTGGATGACTGTTTCAGCATTCCCGGACGAAAGGTGCCGGTGATGCGCAGCCGGGCTGTCACATTCGAATGCCTTGATCTCGATGGCCAGATCCACGGCTTTGAGTGTCTCGAACCCGACCTCGCCGAACTGGTGCAGCACGAAGTGGATCATCTCGACGGGATCCTGATGGTAGACCGGGTTCAGGCCGAAGCCTTGGAACACCACGCCAAGAGTTGACAGGCGACCGGGTGCGACCTAGTTGAACGCTATCAGCCAGTTGCACTGGCCGTAAGCGTTAACGTCACTCAACGCGCAAGATCGAATGGCTCTCCGCCGCGATCTGCGCGGCTGTGTCCAGCAGATCGAGGCAGGAGCCTTGAGAGGACACAGATGAATATCCAGACAACCGCGAACATTCCAGCGGATGCGCCGCGCATCGAACGTGTTCGCTTCGAACTCAGGCGCCGCTCGCTTCTGGTCGAGCGGAGCATCCGCCTGACGCCCGGTATGCTGCGCATCGTCTTTTCGGGTGACGACCTGAACGACTTTGCAAGCCTCGCACCCGACGATCACATCAAGATTTTCGTGCCGACACCTTCAGGCGAAATCGTGCCGCGGTCCTATACGCCACGTTACTACGATGCCGAGGCGCGCGTGCTGGCGATCGATTTCGCGCTCCATGATGCCGGACCGGCAACGAACTGGGCGATCGACGCGCGGCCAGGCGACCGGCTTGAGGTTGGCGGTCCGAAGGGCTCGACGATCGTTTCTCCGGATATCCGGCACTGGCTTCTGATCGGTGACGAGACGGCGCTTCCGGCCATCGCCCGCCGCATCGAGGAAGCGCGCGAGGGCAGCCGCATCACAAGTGTCGTCGCCGTGACTGGACCGCAGGAACATCTGGTGTTTGATACACGTGCCGATCTGCTCACGCTGTGGGCTCACCGTTCGATTTCGGACAGCAGCGATCCCACCACGCTGCTGGCCCTGCTGAAGACGATCGGCCTGTTGCCGGGAACGTTCGTGTGGATCGCGGCCGAAGCGCTGGTGACGCGCGCTATCCGCAGCTATCTCGTGCAGGAGCGGGGCCATCCGCTCAGCTGGATGAAAGCATCCGGCTATTGGGTCATGGGCCGTGCGGATGCCCATGAGAAGTTCGAGTGATCGCGGGCGATTCCAGGAAAAGTGTCTGGTGTGTTTCGTCCAAAATTGCGTCACGACCCGGAAATGGAGCGGATGCCGTTTCCATGGGACGGTGAATCGCTCTAGCTGTGTAGCGAACCTGACCGGCTCCGGAGCCGCGATCATTGAAGAGCATGGGAAAAGCCGATCATGAAGAGCGACAGATCCTCACGTGCGTTGAGCGAGATCCTGCGCGATCTCGCTGGTGAGGAGAGCGGGCTGGCGGAAGCATTGCGGCTCGCGGAAGCTCATCTGGCCGGCGAGCCTGGCGATACGGAGATATTGGAATGGCGCATCCGCCTGCTTGAGCAGATGGGGCGCGGCGAAGAGGCCATGACTGCATTCGAGCCATACAAGGCCGCAATCCTTGCCCGGCAGCCTGAAAGCCCGCATCGCTGGCAGGAACTTGGTTTCGCGCTTTATTGGCAGGCAGGGATCTGCCGCGATCTCGGCCGCAGGGAAGAGGCGCGTCGGCTGGTTCTGGAAGCGGTGACCAGGATCGGCAGCTTCGCCGATCACACGGCCTGGATGACGGCCGCGCGATGGTTCTGGGAGGATGGCGAATTCGATGGCGCCGGGCGGCTCTGGTACGACGTCATGTTCAGAAGCAACGCCGACGTGGGCCTGGCCACCGAAATTCTCAAAACCACCACCGCCCTGGGCGACGAGCACAGTCATGACTGGGTATGGCTCGCGCGCATGCGGGCAACGCTGACCGTTCCGGCGCAAAGACGCGAACGCATCGAGGCAATGTTTCGCCGTGTCGAGCACCAGCCCCTGGCCTGGCGCATCAGGGCGAGGGCGCGTGCCATGGCGGATGATCTCGACGGAGCTTCCGTCGATCTCGACCGCTACCTCGAATTCGGTGGCGACCCCAGGGCACAGCTCTGGCGGGCGCAGCTCAACCATCTTATGGGGCGAGCCCATGGTCTGGAGCAGATCGTGTGGAAGCGGACATCCGAGGCGGGCGCGCGCGATTATTATGCGGCAGGCTGCGACGTCGCGGAATTCATCGAGGAGTTACAGCAAGAGGGGGAATATGTCGGCGCCGACGATTTCGCCCGTGCCCGTCGGGTGGAGGCTGAGGTCTACAAGCTTGGCGCGGAGCGCTTCGAACATTATTTCAGGACGGGGGACGGCAACAGCGAGGATGCCGATCCGCACGTCTACGCGATGCTGTGCAACAATCTCGGCTCGTCCTGGGGCATCAACCAGGAACGTTACCTGGAGGGCATAGCCTGGCACGACAAGGGCTGGGCGGTTTCGCCGTTCTGGGAGCAATACAGCAATCGGCTGCGAAACCAGCTCCATGCGCGCCAATGGGCGGGGGTGATCGAATCCTATGACGTCCTGCGCCGGTCCTTCGGCACGAATTGGGGATATGAAAAACGGCTGAATGGCGTCGGCTATGCCTATGATCAGCTCGGACGCCATGGCGACGTAGTCGCTCTCTATGACGAATTCGCCGACTGGTGTTGGGCATTCGAGACAGGCCGGCTCGAGTTCGACGAGGAAGAAAACCAGATCGGACTGGTGCTGCGGGCGGCAAAGGCAGCCGCACACCAGGGGCGCGACGATCTGTTGCGTGACATCACGGAGAGGCTGTTGGCCTCCGATCGCCTGACCCCAAACATGGCGGAGTTTCTCGCCACGGTCTGGACGGATCACGGCGATCAGGCCGAAGCGGAGCGCTGCAGGCAGGCACTCATCCCGCAGGAGCCGCCAGCGATGTCGGATGCAGCCAGGCTTCCTGATCTGGAGACGCTGCAGGGAATTCACGATGGCTTGCTGTTGAATTCGGGCTATGGCGCTCTCACCCTGGCAGCGGAAGATGAGCGAGACTGGCATTTCGTTGTCACGCGCTACCTGGCGCCGGCCAATGGCGATGCCTTTTGTCCCGTCAACATCGAAGCGCAACGCGGACCAGAACCGGGCGGCCGCGCCTGGCAGGTCGGTCAGGTCGAGGAGCGGGCCGGATGGCTGGGGCGCCTCGGTGGCCGCAAGGTCGATCGGCGTGTCCAGCTCACCCGTTCCACAACAGGCTCGCTCGATGCCGATGCACTCCAGAACGCCGACGAAGCAGAGATCGCAGCCTTCTGGCCGCAATTCCTGCAGCGTTACGACAGGGCGGGCAAGATCTGGCAGCAATTGTCCGCCACGATCACCATCGAGCACGTCAGAGCGCTGCTCGCCGAACTCGAGGCTGCCGGTCATGGCTATGGCCAATCGCTGGATCTTGGCATGTGCATGATCCAGCGTTCGTTGATCAACGGCCGTCAGGAGATCAGCCTTTGCTTCGACCGTTTGCGGGATGGCGATCCCGCTCGACCGGGCAAGGCCTGTGACTTCTACTATTACCGCTATCAGATTGCGGGAACTGAAGGGGAACCTGTGCTCTGCTACATGTATCAGGACAAGAACCATCAGGCAGCCCGGGATATCGAGCCCGGTGACCCCGATCTGGCGCTGGCCTCGCTCGATCACTTCCGGCGCATGACGCGCCGTCTGGAGGGGTGGCGCAGACAACGGAACGGTTGATTGCCCAGACTGGCGCGATCTCGCGGCTAGAGCGCGACACGCGGCTCGAACTTCACACGATCGAGCATGATCATGGAGCGGAACTTGCGGATGTTGGGATTGGCGTAGAGCCGCTCCCTGGTGAAGGTCTCGAACGCGGCGACATCGTCTACGATCACGACAACCACGAAATCGGCGTCGCCGGTGACCATGTAGCACTGTGTCACCTCGGGGGCGCTGCGCATCTCGCGCTTGAAAGCGTCGATCAGGTCAAGCCGCTCGGTCTCCAGTTCGATGTTGACCACCGCGGTCAGCGATCGACCGATGGCTCCAGGGTTGACCAGGGCGATATCGGCCATGATGACGCCGTCTTCCCTAAGCCGTCGCACCCTGCGCATGCAGGAGGCGGCGGAGGATGCGACGCGCTGGGCGAGTTCCGCGAAGGACAGGCGGTTGTCCTCCTGAAGTGCGGTCAGGATACGTCGATCTAGGTCATCCAGTGGCATGCGGGGTGTGTCCTTGGCCATTGCTTCCTGGTTGCCGAATGCGGTTCAGCGCTCGCTCAGCAGGTGTTTGATGAACAGGTTGAACAGTTCGGTCTGGCTGGAGATATCGAGCTTGGCGTAGATGTTCTTGCGGTGGATTTTCACCGTGCCTTCGGCGATGCCGAGGATGCGTCCGATCGATATGGATGAATGGCCGCGCAGCACAAGGCTGACGATGGTCTGTTCGCGTCGCGTCAACCGCGACGGCGCGAAGGTGGCGAAGGCGCGCTCGACATCGTCGGCATCATGCGGCTGGCTGGGTTCGGCCGCTAGCTCCGGTGCCAGATGTTCCCAATGCCTGCTGATGAGCATCGTCACCAGCGCCGCGGTCTGCTGCAAGCGTTCGAAGTCGGCGGCCGAGAATGTGACGCTGGAATTCGCCCGCAACAGCGAATAGGCGAGGTAGAAACCGGGCTGCATCGGCGCCAGGAAGACGATCTCTTCGCTGAGAGAGCCGGTCTCCATCGAGATACATGGATGGACGTCCGGGGAATTGTAGTATTCGGCTTCGAAGAAGGCGTCCGGCGCCAGATCTGCCAGCCGATGCAGGCCGTTCGGAGCGCGGCGCAAACAAGCGGAATAAACAGCGTCGAGCAGGTAGGTGCCGTCGAGATAGTTGCGCATGATCTGCTGCGAGGAGACCTCGCCCAGCCCGTCATGGAGCAGGTGAGGGCGATCTCGCCCCGGATAGGCGAAGATGCACGACAGATCGAAGGGCGCAACGGCGCGCAACGCAGCGTCCAGCCGCTGGGTGAAACCCGGCTTGCCGAGATGCGCCACCAGTTCCGGCGTCGCGGCATGCCAGGCCGCGAGCGCTGTCTGATCGTTCATTGCCACTTCCTGTGTGACGGATGGTGAGCCTGCATCGTCCAGTCCCGTCTGAAATGCGTTCGTTGCGCTGTCCAAACCGCTAGCCGAGTCGCGAGGGGTGACTTTACCGACGATCGGACGAACTTCGAAATCACGACACCTTCTATCCCTCAAGCCATATCCCTTTGGGGATATTCCGCCGCATGCACGGCGCTGAAACTATGCCGGATAACCATGGGAGGGCCAGCATCGATCGACAGCGATCGGTGGCGACCCTCTTTGAAGGAGGGGACAGGGATGAGCAGGAATTCGGCCGGCCGGACAGCCGGCGTCACATATCAGAGAGTAGACCAGAGCTATTTCGAGCAACGGCAGCTGCAACGGCATGCCGGTCTGTTCTCGCTATGGATGATGGGCGTCGGCGCCGTCATTGCCGGTGAATATTCGGGCTGGAACATCGGCTTCTCGCAAGGCGGCTTCGGCGGCCTGCTGCTGGCGGCGCTGATCATCGGCTTCATGTATATCTGCCTGTGCTGCTCCATCGGCGAGATGAGCGCGGCGCTGCCGCACACCGGCGGGGCTTATTCCTTTTCGCGCACGGCGCTGGGGCCGTGGGGCGGATTCACCACCGGTCTCGCCGAGAACATCGAGTTCGTGTTGGCGCCGGCCGCCAACATGTTTTTCATGAGTTCCTATCTCGCCGCCATATTCGGCACGCCGGAAAGCGTCCTGCCGCTGTGGTGGGTCGGCGGCTATGTGGTGATGCTGGGCCTGTCGCTGCGCGGTCTCGAGCTTTCGATGCGGGTCGTCATCTACATCACCGTCGCGGCGATCGTGGTGCTTCTGTTCTTCTTCGTGGTGGCAATCCCGCATCTGGACTTCACCCGCTATGCCCTGAACATCGCGGCCGGCCCGCAGGGGGCGACGCTGCTGCCGGAGGGCAATGGCGAATGGCTGCCCTTCGGCTTCACCGGCGTGATGCTGTCCCTGCCTTTCGCGGTCTACATGTTCCTCGCCGTCGAACAGCTGCCGCTCACCGCCGAAGAGGCAAAGAACCCGACACGCGACATGCCTCGGGCGCTGATCCTGTCGATCCTGACCCTGGCGGCGCTGGCGCTCGGCGTGCTGTTCTTCAGCGCTTCCATCCCGCAGGGTGCTCATGCCATGGGCTCATCCGGCGAACCGCTGCTCGACGGCTTCCGGACCATCTTCGGTGACGGCTGGGCGAAGCTGCTGGCTTCGGTCGCGGTTCTGGGCCTTGCCGCTTCCTTCTTCGCCGGCTCCTTTGCCTCCGGCCGCAACATTTATTCGCTGTCGCGTGCCGGCTACCTGCCGACGGCGCTGTCGGTGACCAATGCCCGCACCAAGACGCCCAACGTCGCGCTTGCCGCCGGCTCGGCGCTCGCGCTGTTCATGCTGCTGCTTGTGTGGTTCCTGGGCGGCCGGCACAATGTCGCTTTCATGGGCGGGTTCCTGGTCTCGATGATCGTGTTTGCCGGCATGGTGTCCTATGTGATGCAGAGCATTGCCTTCCTGAGGCTGCGCAAGCTCCATGCCGCGATCGAGCGGCCCTTCGTCAGCCCGTTCGGCCGTTTCGGCGCCTACGCGACGATCCTGATCTGCCTGATCACGCTGGGCTATCAGTTTTTCGATCCGCTCTATCGCTGGGCGGCCATCGCGGCTGCCGTCTGGTATGCGATCGGGCTCGCCTATTTCGGCTTCTATCGCCGGCATCGCCTGGTGCTGTCGCCCGAGGAGGAGTTTGCCGTATCGGGCGGCATGCGCGGTCATCCGGCCGAGTGAGAGCCGCGGCAGGCCGGTGAACAAAGACAACAGCAAGGACAAGAGCATGACTGGAAGATTGCAAGGCAAGGTCGCGATCGTCTCGGGCGGGGCGACCGGCATGGGCGGGGCTGCGTCGAAGCTGTTCGCGGCGGAGGGGGCGAGGGTGGCGATCGTCGACCGCAACGCGGAAGCGTCGGCGGCGACCGTTGCCGAAATCGAGGCCGCCGGCGGCAAGGCTGCCTGTTTCGTTGCCGATGTTTCGGACGAAGCCGAGGTCGCGGCGGCCGTGAAGGCTGCCGCCGAGACCTTCGGACCGGCCACTGTGCTGTTCAATCACGCCGGTACCATCGTCATCAAGCCGTTCCTGGAAACCACGGTGACGGAGTGGGACTGGCTGCACGCGGTCAACGTGCGGTCGATGTTCCTGATGACGCGCGCCGTGCTGCCGGGCATGATCGCCGCCGGCGGCGGTTCGATCGTCTGCACCTCGTCGATCTCGGCGGTGGCAGCAACGCCGATGGAGGTGCTCTACGACACCACCAAGGGCGCCTGCCACATGTTCGCGCGGGCGATTGCCGTCGAATTTCGCGACAGAAATATCCGCTGCAACGCGGTTTGCCCGGGCTTTATCCGCACGCCGCACGGCTTGCGCGAAGTGGCGGAGCTGCAGAGCCACGGCGTCGACGTTTCGGAGGCGGCGATCGCCGCGCAGCAGGGACGCATCGGCGAACCGGAGGAGGTGGCCAAGGCCGCGCTGTTCCTGGCCAGCGACGAATCGAGCTTCGTCAACGGCGCGCATCTGTTCGTCGACAATGCCTTCACGGCGATCTGACTCGGCTACTCTTCGTCGTCGTCAGGATCGAACAAGCGCGTGGCACGCCAGCGTGTCAGTACCTCGTTGGTCTGGTCGACGACGAAGAAACGCGCCGAGTCGCGATCATATCCTTCCGACAGCAGCTTTTCGTAGTCGGTGTGCTGGTGGCGAACATGGGCGATGGTGGCCAGCCATACCGCTATGCCCGGTGGCAGCGTTTTCATGTGCACCGCGCCGGCATCGGTGCGGATGCGCTCCATGTCGGCATAGGGCGCAAGCGGCAGAAGCGCTGTGAGCGCCTTGGCGATGGCGCGGCGGCGGGCGGTTGGTGCGTTCATCTGTCGTTTCGATCCGGCATGAGCGCATCGGCCAGAACATCGACCGACGGGAAATAGGGCTTGATGTCGATGATCGGCGTGCCATCGAGCGCGTCGATTGCATCGAGTTCGATCCGCCCGGTTTCGATGTCGAATGAAAGCAACCCCGCCGAATGCAGGCCGACGGGGTTCGGCCGGGCAGGTGATCGCAACGCAAAAACACCTTTGGCTTCAGTTGCATGGCGCGGTTTCTGCACAATCAGATTCCGCGGTGCGTGATGCATCCAGGTCAGCACGTGGATGTGGGTGACACGTTCCAGTCCTGCCAGGCCCGGGCGGTAAGGTTCATCGATGAGAAGCGAGGCGGCCTGACCGCTCTCACGCGCGGCGCGCATGTTCCTGGGGCAGTTCTCACGCTCGACCCAGGGCGACAGGACACGGCCGATGAACACCACGTGGCCATCCGGTGGCTGTCCGGCCGGATCCTGCTCCAGCAACTCCTCGCCGCCACGCCTCTCGAACATCGATCGTTTCTCCGCGCAAAAGGGCTGCGCCATTTTCTGTTCGCCGAACGACATTCTCAATTGCGCCGCGTTCGAATTTGACATAAACATATGTTTATATCTTTTCGAGGAATGCCGCTCATGCATGTCGCGCTCGACACGATGGTAGATACATTGAAGGCTGCCGCCGAATCCAGCCGGCTTCGGATTCTTGCGCTGCTGGCGAGGGGCGACCTGACGGTCTCGGATCTGACCGAGATCCTCGGCCAGTCGCAACCACGTGTTTCGCGCCATCTCAAGCTGCTTCTGGAGGCCGGCCTCATCGGCCGCTACCAGGAAGGCTCCTGGGCGTTCTTCCGTCTCGCGGATCTCGACAATGCGCGCGATTTCGTGCTGCGGCTGATTTCCGGCATCCGCGCCGACGATCCGCAGATCGAGCGCGATCTCGAGCGGCTGGCGACGGTGAAGCGCAAGCGTCAGGACCGCGCTGCCGAGTATTTCTCGACCAATGCGGCAAGCTGGGACGAGATCCGTTCGCTGCATGTGCCGGAACGCGCGGTTGAAGCCGCGCTCATCAAGCTGGTCGGCAAGCGGCCGTTCCAGTCCATGCTCGACCTTGGCACCGGCACGGGCCGCCTGCTCGAGATCTTTGCGCCGCTCTATCGGCGTGGCGTCGGCATCGACATGTCGCGCGAAATGCTGGCGGTGGCTCGCGCCAATCTCGACCAGGCGGGTATAGCCCACGCACAGGTCCGGCAAGGCGACATCTTCTCGCCGCCGGTCGAGCGCGATTCCTTTGACCTGATCACCATTCACCAGGTGCTGCACTATCTCGACGATCCCGCGCCCGCTATCCGAGCCGCTGCGCGGCTGCTGCGTCCCTCCGGTCGGCTGATCATCGTCGATTTCGCCGCGCACACGCTGGAGTTCCTGCGCGACGAACATGCGCATCAGCGCCTCGGCTTTTCCGACAGGCAGATCGCCGACTGGTTTGCCGAGGTGGGGCTCGATCTTGAGGAAAGCCAGGATTTCGAACCGCGCGGCGGCTCTGACGCCAAGCTTACCGTCAAGTTGTGGCTTGGCCGCGACCGCCGTCTGCTGATCGCCGATCCGGCTCCTGAAACTCAACCCGCGCGGGAAGTTGCCTGATGAACCAGTTCCGTTTTTCCCGCCGTCCCGACATCGGCGACAAGGTCAGGGTATCGTTCGAGTTCTTTCCACCGAAGACCGACGAGATGGAGGCTCGCCTGTGGGAGACGGTGAAACGGCTGGAGCCGTTGAGGCCAAACTTTGTTTCCGTCACCTATGGCGCCGGTGGCTCCACGCGCGAGCGCACGGCGCGCACCGTACGACGCATCCTCAATGAAACGAGCATTCCCGCGGCGGCGCATCTGACCTGCGTGGGGGCGACGCGCGAGGAAGTGGATGCCGTAATCCGTGACTATTTCGCCACCGGCATCAAGCGCTTCGTGGCGTTGCGCGGTGATCCGGCCTCCGGTGTCGGGCAGGCCTACACGCCGCATCCTGGCGGCTACCAGAACGGCGCCGAATTGGTGGCCGGTCTGAAGACCATCGCCGACTTCGATATCTCCGTTGCCGCCTATCCGGAAAAGCACCCTGAGAGCCCGGATTTCGCCACCGATATCGAGATGCTGAAGCGCAAGGTGGACAACGGCGCGAAGCGTGCGATCACGCAGTTCTTCTTCGACAACGACCTCTATGAACGTTACGTCGAGCGGGTACGCCGCGCCGGCATCTACATTCCGATCGTGCCGGGCATCCAGCCGGTGCACAATTTCCGTCAGGTGGCGAACTTTGCCTCGCGCGCCGGTGCGCATGTGCCGGCCTGGCTGGCCGAACGTTTCGAGGGCTTGGACAACGATCCGCAGACGCACATGCTTGTCGCGTCGGCAGTAGCGGCGGAACAGGTGCTCGATCTCGTCGAGCGCGGTGTTGGCGATTTTCATTTCTACACGATGAACCGTGCCGACCTCGTCTTCGCCATCTGCCACATGATTGGTATCCGCGCGCAGCAGACGGCACCGGAACTACCGGAAAATCAGCCAAAGGCGGGTTCGGCGGCAGCATGAGCAAGCGGTTGGCTAGTCGTCCGCAGGCATCCTGCTGACGCTCGCATTGCTCTCGGCCAGCGCGATCGTCTGCTCGATGCGGCGGCGGCGCGCCTCCGGCTGTCCTGCCTTGTCGATCCAATTCAGGATAAGCGCTCTGGAAGGTGAGGGCAGTCGCTCGAAATTGCGATAGGCGATGCGGTTCTCGTCGAATTCCCGCTGCAGATCGGCCGGCAGGTCTATCTGTCTCGCGCTCAGGGGCGCTTCCCAGGTGCCTGCGCTTCTGGCGCGCCGGATAGCAGCCAGGCCTGCGTCGCGCATACGGCCATGGTCGATCAGTTTCTCGGCGCGCTCCCGGTTGATGCGGTCCCATACGCTGTTGGCCGAACGGGGCCGGAAGGTGAGGTAGAAGCTGTCGCCGTCACGCTTGGTTGCGCGCCCGTCTGCCCAGCCGTAGCAGAGCGCGTCTTCGATCGCCTCATGGAAATGAACACCGGCTGCTTCGCTGGTCTTGTGGTGAATGACCAGCCGTGCGCCGTTTACCGTGCCGCCATTTTTCTCAAGCCAGTTCCGCCACTCGCCACGGCTGGCAAGGGAGAGAGTCTGTACGCCGTTTCGGACACTGGATTCGTCGATCCGCATCGCTCGCCATCCTGATCCCGGTCCCGAGACGACTATAGAGGGGCGGCGACGCCAATGCAAAAGTCCAGAATGGAAAAAGGCCGGGTTTCCCCGGCCTTTTCAATGGTTTGAACTATATGGTGCTGCCTTCCCCCGCTGCTGCGGCCTTATGGAAGAACGCCAACAATGAGGGCGCCTATGAATGCAAATGCAGCACAAATCATCAGTGCATTGAGTGGCCTTGTTAGTCCCATGACATAGCCTCCTCTTTGGAAAACTATGTACCGAGTCTAGAAGCATTTCGGTCACACACAAGGAGAAAATGTGCTGCAATGCGACAGGGCTGTAGAAATTTCGACCTCTATTTTGCCGCTGTGCCTTGAATTCCTTGATGAAATGCAGGCGTGGCCGCTGTGTATAAATTGTGGCTGAAAGGTGTCAGAAGACCGCTTGGAGGGAGACGATTCCGAGCCGGAGAGGACAGGTCGCTGCACTGCGAAACCGGTCGGCCGAAACTCTGCCTCCCGTCCCATCAACTCTTCAAAACGGTCTGTCGCCGGCGGGCGAAGAGACGTCCGTCGATGGTGACCAGCCCCAACCCGATCAGGAGCATGCCGAAGAGCTCGAATGTCTCGATATGCTCGCCGAGGAACGCAATCCCAAGCAGGATGGCGCTGACCGGTACGATCAGCGTCACCAGAGAGGCATTGGTAGCGCCGGCTGAGGCGACCAGGTTGAAATAGAGTATGTAGGCGAAGGCGGTCGAGAGCAGCGCCAATCCGAACACCGCAGCCCAGACGGGGATGCCGGCCGAGAAGAGACCGGTACCGCCGGTGGTCAGAAGAATGACCGGGATCATGATGATGGTCGAGGCTGTCAATTGGCCGGTTGCCAGCACGGGAGGCGGTACACTCTTCAGCTTTCGGGCGACCATCAGCGCAAAGGCATAGGACAGCGAAGCTCCGATCAGTGCGAATTTAGGCCATACCGGCCCGCCGAGGCCGGCAAACACGCCCGGACCAACCATCACTGCGGTGCCGGCAATACCGAGGCCGATGCCCGCGAGCTTGTTCAAGGACAGTTTCTCGTCGGTGGTCATGGCATTGGCAACGATCAGTGTCCAGAACGGCGTCGTTGCGTTCAGCACCGATGCAATGCCCGCGCCGAGTTCGGTCTGGCCGGCGAAAATCAGTGAGAAGGGGATGACGTTGTTGGTGAGCGCCAGCAGAAAGAACAGGCCGACATGCGGCAAGGCCAGTTTGAACGAGGGGCCTCGCAGCAGGAGATAAACATGCAGCGCGGCCGCAGCGATCGCGACACGAAACAGCACGAGCACCAGAGGGTGCATTTCTGCCACCGCAACGCGCGCGAAGAAGAAGGAGCCGCCCCAGATCGCGCCGAGCAGCAGTAGCTGGCCCCAATCCTTGAGGCTCATCGGGCCGGTCTGGACGGTTTGGGTAGTGGTGCTCATAGCGTTCGTGCCCCTCGAGTGCTGCTTTGCAGCGCCACGAGACTAGCCGCTTGCTGGCAGAGCGCCACCCGAATCCTGCCGGTGCCGCAGAAGCTCCTGACAACGGCGCCGGTCGGTTCCCCGGCGAAACGAATGGACACGTTCCTGTTTTCTTTCCCGGCTAGTGAGGTTTAAGTGCGCATACCGAGAAAGGGATTCGCCTCATGCAGCGATTCGAAAATGCCCGCGAGGCAGCTCTCGCCCTTCGCCCCGACGATCCGGTCTACTGCTTCCGCCCGCAGGTGCTGAAAGCCGACGCCCGCCAGTTCATGGACATGTTTCCGGGCAAGACCGCCTACGCGGTGAAGACCAACGGGGAGCAGATCGTCCTGAAGACGCTTGCCGAGGCCGGCGTCACCGCCTTCGATGTGGCTTCGCCCGGCGAATTCGCCGCCGTGCGTGCCGTCTCGTCGGATGCGGAAATGCTATACATGCATCCGATCAAGGCACAGTCGGACATCAAACTGGCGCTGGAAAAATACGGCATCCGCGTCGTCGCAGTCGATCATGAGGACGAAATCACCAAGCTGACGCGCGTGGTGCGCGCGCTCGACATCGATCCCGGTGCTATCACCGTTTTCGTGCGCGTGCAGACCAAGGGCCATGCTGCCTATGAGCTGTCCAAGAAGTTCGGCGCCGGCCCGGCCAATGCGGTGGAACTGGCGGAGCGGCTGGCACGCACCGGCTACAAGGTCGGACTGTGTTTCCATGTCGGCAGCCAGATCGAGGATCCCGACACCTATGAGCGGGCGCTTGCCTCTGCGGACTGGGTACGAAACCGGCTTTCCTTTGATCTTGCAGGCCTCGATGTCGGCGGGGGTTTCCCGGCCGAGTACGGCCACGATCCCAATCGCAAGCATGTCGAAATGCCGTCGCTCGGCCAGATCATGTCCAGGCTTTCCGGCGATCTCAAGGAATACGGCTTCGACCAGATGCCGCTCGTGGCGGAGCCTGGGCGTGTGGTCGTGGCGCGCTGCCTCTCGCTGATCGTGCGTGTGCTCCTGCGCAAGGGCAGGCGGCTCTACATCAACGACGGCATCTGGGCTTCGTTGTCGGATTCATGGACCGGCAAGATCACCTTGCCGGCGCGCTTCATTCCCGATCCGGCGATTCGTTCGCGCAATGGCTCGGAGAAGAACATCGTGCCGTTCAAGGTCTGCGGGGCAACCTGCGATTCCGTCGATATCCTGTCGCGTCCGTTCTGGCTGCCGGAAACGGTGGACACGGGCGACTGGATCGAAATCGGCCACATCGGAGCCTATTCACTGTCGCTCAGGACCCGCTTCAACGGTTTCTACCCTGACACCTTCGTGGAGGTGACGACGCCTTTCGACGAAGGCGATGCACCACAGGGGTTTGCCAGCCTAGAGACCATGGCCGATTGAGGAGAACGATCGTGAAGGATGCCGTATTGCTTGGCAGCGCATTGCTGGCGATGACCGTGACAGCCTCGGCGACCATCGTGACGCTCAAGCTGCCCGGGAAGGAGAAACCGCAGACGACCAGCGTGGCGTATGCCTGCCCGGGCCAGAAAGTGGCCGTTACCTACATCAACACCAGCGCCAATCAGTTCGCCGTGCTGGATCTCGGCAAATCCACCATCGTCGCCGTGTCCGTCATCAGCGGCTCCGGCGCACGCTATGTCGGGCAGCAATATGAATGGTGGACCAAAGGCAACGAGGCCACTTTTACGGACCTTATGCAAAGTCCGCAAAAGCCGGTTACCTGCAAGCAGATCAAGTAGAGCATTTTGCAACACCAAGTGGAATCACCTGGTGTTGCAAAATGCAACGAAAACTAAAACTTAGAGCGTTTCCGCGTTTCCGTGAAAAACGGAAACGCTCTGGTTAAGACGAAAGCTTCCCAAGCAGTTCCGGTGTTGGCCAGCCGTCGGCGGGGATGCCGAGCCGGATCTGTTCCTTGCGCACGGCGTCGCGGGTGTTGGTGCCGAGGATGCCGTCGACCTTGCCGACATCGTAACCCCTGGCTTCCAGCTTGGTCTGCAATTCCTTCATCTGTTCCAGGCTGAGGCCGGGTTCGGCATTGCGTGGATCGTAGGCCGGCGCGCCGGCAAAACGGGTCGCCATCACGGCGGCGGTGAGCGCATAGGTGAAGGACTGGTTCCACTCGATATAGACATCGAAATTGTCATAGGTCAGGAAAGCCGGACCCTTGCGGCCCATGGGCAGCGCCAGGCCCGCCTTCAGGCCGTTATCGGCGAGCGGCGAGCCGTCCGGATTGGTCACGCCCCACTGGTTCCACTGGCTGATCGGCATCTTGTTGGTGCGCGCGGTCTGCTCCCAGGGCAAGCTGTCGGGCACACGGACTTCCTGAACCCAGGGCTGGTCGCGTTTCCAGCCCTTGATTTCGAGTTTCTTGGCGGTGGTCATGATGACATCGGGCGCGCTGTTGCGCAGGTCGACCTTGCCATCATTGTCGCCGTCGACGCTGTCTTCCAGGTAGTCGATCGGCAGCATCTGCGTCTGGCCGATCTCGCCGGCCCACGCACCCTTGACGTCCGCGGGCAGGTCGCCGCGATCGATCAACTTGAGCAGCGGTATGATCTGACGACGGAACACCGCGGGGCGGCGACAATCGTTCGAAAGTGTGACGAGAGCATTGAGGGTGTTGAAATCGCCCTGGACCGCGCCGAAGTCGGTTTCCAGCGCCCAGAAAGCGGTGACGATGGCTGGCTGAACGCCGAATTCCTGCTGGGCGCGGGCGAACACCGAACCGTATTTCTGCAGCATGGCATTGCCCTGCTTCAGCCGGTAGGCCGAGATCATGCGACCGGAAAACTGGGTGAACGTCTGTGAGAATACGCCTTGAGCGCGGTCGCGGGCGAGTACCCGGGTGTCGAAAGTCGCGTCTTCGAGCGCGTCCAGGCCGGTTTCACCAACACCTGCCGCCTTGGCCTCCTCGGCGACGCCCTGCTTCCAGGTTTCGAAGTCACCGCCGCACGGAGCAGCGGTCGGATCCAGCTTCTGGCCTGCCGTCGGAGCAGGCAATTGGTCTGAGGGCGCGGATTGCTGCGCCATGGCGGTGGTCGCTGCCATTACCGGCAGCAGCGCCGCGATGAGGCTGGAGCGCAGTCGCATGGTCTTCCTTTCGGACTGATTTCGTGGCGCGGTACATGAGACCGGCGAAAGTCAGCCCCGAAAAGCAGGCTGTGGCCGCCCTGTCAACGGGTGTTCTGCCGCAGCCACTTGTTCCAGGCGGCCTCGGAGCCGTTGAAGACGTTGATGTCGGCGTCGCCTTTCATGCCGGGAATGACACCGGTTCCGGTGTATTGCCAGAAGGTGAAGGGGTGGCTGCCATATTTCTGAGTCGGGTGGCCGGCCACCGAGCGCAGCCAGTAAGGATAGCCGCGGAAGGTCGATAGGTCGTTGTCGTCGAAGAAATCGACGGATGTATAGATGATCGGCTTCTTGCCGTAGTGCTTCTCGACCATCTCCAGGAAAATGCGCATTTCCGAACGCACTGTCTCTGCCGGAGGCCTGAGCTTGCAGGTGGGCGACTGCGGGTTCCATTCCATGTCGAGCACCGGCGGCATGGAGGAGCGTTCATTCGGTACGTTTTCGATGAACCAGCGGGCCTGTTCCGCGGCCGGCCGACAGAAATAGTAGAAATGGTAGGCGGCCCGCGGCACGCCTGCCGCCTTGGTGCCACGCCAGTGGTCGGCGAACATGTCGTCGACGCGGTCGCCGCCCTCGGTCGCCTTGATGAAGGCGAAGGAAACGCCGCTTGCCCTGGCCTTGGGCCAATCCACCGAGGTCTGGTACTTGGATACGTCGGTCCCGTGCACGGCGTAATTCCAAGGCGCGCCGCTGTCCCATTCATGGGGTTTGGAATCGGCGAAACGCGGTGCGCGCAAGGCAACGGACGAGCCACTGGGACCGGGCGACACCGGAGCAAGCGCGTCGACGGTCGAGCAGGCGGAAAGGGCAGTGAAACAAAGCAGGATCGCGAGACGACGCATCCGAAATTCAGGTCCAGACCGGTGGCCGCCGGTCGCGGATGGGTCGTTCTGTCCGGTTGTTAGCCGGTTGCGGTGCCCCCCACTTGCCGCCACGCCTCTCCACTCAATCACCCAACATGGTTGATAATCGGTTGATGCGGGCGAATACGCAAGGATCGTGATGGCCCAGGCTGGCCGGTTGGGCAACTGCGGAAGAGCGGGCTCACGGTTCTGTGAATGCAAGCCAAGATGTTGGCATCCAAACATCTCCAGTTGCAGCGTGGCGGGCAATCGCGGCAGATTGGGTTCGTGAAATGCGGTTGGGAGGCTGTGCATGCGCGTCGTCGGCAAAATCCTGAAATGGCTGCTGGGGCTGATCGTTGTTGCCGTGGTCGGCGTGGCGATCTGGTTGTGGACGGCTCCGCCGGCGCTGATACGCATTGCCGCCAACTACACCGCCAAGATCGTGTGCTCGAACGTTTACCTGGCCGACCGGGACGCCCAGCAGGTGCTGGCGGTGGATGTGCAGGCTCCGGGCCATCCGATCCTGAAGCTGATGATGCTCGATGTCGACAAGGATGCGGGCACGGTGAGTGCGGGTCTGCTGGGTGTCTTCGGCAAGGGCACGGCGGTGCTGCGGCCTGGGCTCGGCTGCGCCAATGTGCCGGACGGCAACATGACCGCGGCCAAGGCGATCTCGACCGACGTTTCGGTCCCGCCGGCGGTGCCGGATGCGCTGTGGCCGGAGGGCAGTCGTGTCGAACCCTCCCAGAACCCGGAAGTTACCAGGATACTCGATGACGCTTCACTGACCGGCCCCGGTATGCGGGCCGTCGTGGTGGCGCAGAATGGCCGCATCGTGGGCGAGCGATACGGAGCCGGTTTCTCGGACAAGACACCACTGCTCGGCTGGTCGATGACCAAGTCGGTCAATGCCGCCATCGTGGGTACCCTGGTCAAGGAGGGCAAGCTTGCCATTACAGATCAGGGTCTGTTTCCCGACTGGAAGGCTGACAAGCGCGCTGCCATCACGCTGGCCGACATGATGGCGATGTCGAGCGGTCTTGAGTTCAACGAGGATTATGGCGACGTCACCGATGTCACCCGCATGCTCTATCAGGAACCGGACATGTCGGCTTTCGCCTCGGCCAAGCCGCTGACGGGCGAACCCGGCAAAGCCTATTCCTACTCCAGCGGCACGGCGGTGATGCTGTCGCGTCTGTGGCAGAACACCTTCACCGATCCCAAGCAGGCGCTGGCCTGGCCGCGGCTCAAGCTGTTTGGACCGATCGGCATGACCAGCGCGATCATGGAGACCGACGAACACGGCACTTTCGTCGGCTCGTCCTACCTGTACGCCACCGCGCGCGACTGGGCGCGTTTTGGCCAGTTCCTGCTGCAGGACGGCACATGGGACGGACAGGAAATCCTTCCCGCCGGCTTCGTGGCCTGGATGCGCGAACCTGCACCGGCGTCCGACAGGGTCTATACGCGTGGGCAGTTGTGGATCGAGGCTCCGGGTAATGAACACGAACCCGGCGCCACGGCAAAGGCTGGGGTGCCGGCCGATGCCTATTGGCTGGAAGGCCATGACGGCCAAACGGTCGCCGTCATCCCCTCGCAGAAGCTGGTCATCGTGCGGCTGGGGCTGACGCCGTTCAAGCTCGGATATCGTCCGCAAAATCTGGCCGCTGCCTTGGCAAAGGCGCTGAAATAGCAGGATCAGCGCAATTCCGGCAAAAGCGCGTAGCGTTTGCGTTAAAGTGGAAACGCTCTAGCGCCGTATCACGGCCAGCCAGGTATAACCGCGATAAAGCCTTTCGAATGAAAGGCTTGCTCCGGTTTTGGCGGATTCCGATTCAAGTAGTTCGCGCAGGGATTCACGCGGGCTGACGTGGAATTTTTTCAGCCAGGACCTGAGCAGGGAGCGGAACCAGCCGGGCAGGCGCTCCTGCTGGCCGAAGTCGACGACGTGGAGCGAACCACCCGGTGCCAGGACGGCAAGGCCGGCGGCCACAGTCTTTTCCCAGCCGGGGATCATCGACAGAGAATAGGAAACGAAGACACGGTCGAAGCGCGCGACGCCGAACAGCGCCTGCGCATCGAAATCGGTTGCGTCGGCGCGCGCGAGCAGGGTCCTGTCGGCAATGCCTTCGCGAGCGATCGCTGCCTGGGCGCTGACAAGCATCTCGGCGGAGATGTCGAGGCCATAAAGGCGTGCATCGCGATAATGCCGCGCGGTCAGCGCCAGGTTGCGACCGGTGCCGCAGCCGAGTTCCAGCACGCTGCCCTTGGCTGGAACATCGAGGCCGGCGATCAGCCTGTCGCGGCCGAGCAGGTAATATTTGCGGGTCAGGTCATAGATGTGACGCTGCCAGCGATAGACACCATCCATGAGATCGGCATGGTTTGCCGGCAGGTCCTGGGTGCTCATCAGCCGCGCTTCACATAAAGGTGGAAGCCACCGTAGATCGCCGAGCGGTCGCGAGCGGAGTAGTCACGCGAGGCATCTTCCTCATAGACCCACTGGTCGAGCAGCGAAGACGAGACGCGACCCGGCAGCAGGCTTGGCTCGGCCGCGGTGCGGAAGATGACCCGGGCACCCGGCGCGGCGCTACGGGTGATTTCCGTCCACAGCGCGTTCAACTGATCGTCGGTCATCCAGTCCTGTGCGTCGAGCAGGATGAAACGGTCGACGGTGCCGGCGTCCTTGCCGGCGAGGAATTCGATCATGTTGGCGTGATTGATGGTGACGCGATCGACATTCGCCTTGAGGACCGGATGGTTGTCCTTTTCCAGATAGGCGGGGAGGGCGGCTTCACCCGGATTGGGATAGCGCCGCGCGAAAGCCTGCCAGGCGAAATAGTTGTCCCTCAGCGGAAAGTCGCAGGCGAGTTTCTCGAGACGAGCCTTCAGCACGCTGGCCATAGAGCCGTCGCCGGAGGTGATCAGGGAGTCGTATTGTGCCGGCGGGATGCCCAGCCCGAACAGCGAGGCCTTGCGCGACGTGGCCCAACGCAGGAGCTTGCGGTCGAACACCGGCGCCAGTTTCTCGTCAAAGAAGCGGCGCTGCTCGGCTAGGTCCCTGGCAGCCATGATGCCGGTCGGATTAACGCCAAAAAGGCGGCCCGTGCGGTGGCCGGCGGCAATGAACAGGCCAAGCAGGCCTGTGCGGTAGAAGTTGCGATCGAACACTTCGATGCGACGGCGGCCGCGCCAGCTGCGCTTTTCCCAATAGTGCCGGCTGACCGGATCGAGATTGGGGGCGATGAAGCGGTCATAGGCGGCTGAATTGTGCTCCATGCCGGCCGCACCGAAGAAACGAAACAGATCGGTCTGGTTGGGCAGATGGCGCACCGCTGCAAGTTTCATGCGATTCAGCGCGATGTGAGCGGCGTTGAGGTCGACGGCGTCGATCCTGGCCGGCGAGCGCGTCAGATAAGCCAGGATGTTGCAGCCGCCGGATGCGATGGTGACGACACGATGGCCTTCGCCCAGCTGCATCGCTTCCATGTCGATGTCGGGGTCTTCCCAGATCTGTGGGTAGACGAGACCGGAAAAGAGCAGGGCAAACAGGCGTTCCGAGATGCCGGCCTTCGAAAGGGCGCGGTTCTGGTAGACCGCTTTTCCGACTTCCTTGCCGCGCCTGAAAACCAGTTCCGCAGAAACGTCCGACATGGCAAGGCGATTCCCCGTTTACGTTGGGCGAAGCGCGTAGCGCAGCGTCATGACAATGCGGTGACAGCAGCGGTTGATGAACGGGCTAGGCCTCGCCAAAACCTCCCGGCGTCGGGGTGGTGACAACGACCGCTTCGCCGGCTTCCAGAACGGTCTGGTCACAGGCCTTCAGCACGTCGACCCGGCCATCAAGACGACGCACCTTGGTGCTGCCCATCTCGCCATCACCGCCGCCATCGAGGCCTTGCGGCGGGCGCGAGCGATGCGAGGACAGGATCGCGCATTGCATCTTCTCCAGGAAGCGGATGGAACGGCGTGTGCCATCGCCGGCCCGCCAGCGTCCCTTGCCACCTGAGCCCTCGCGGATGCGGAAGTCTTCGAGCAGCACAGGAAAGCGCAGTTCGAGGATTTCCGGATCGGTCAGGCGCGAATTGGTCATGTGGGTGTGCACGCCCGAGGTGCCGGCGAAACCGCGCCCATCGTTCATGCGCCCCGCCGGCGAGCCCGAGCAGATCGTCTCGTAATATTGGTGGCGGTCATTGCCGAAGGTCAGGTTGTTCATCGTGCCCTGGGCATTGGCCATCGCTCCCATGGCGCCGAACAGTGCGTTGGTCACATGTTGCGAGGTCTCGACATTGCCGGCGACGACGGCAGCCGGATAGGCTGGCTTCAGCATCGATCCTTCGGGGATGACGATGTTGATCGGCCTGAGACAGCCGGCGTTCATGGGGATGTTGTCCTCGACCATCACCCGGAAGGCATAAAGCACGGCTGCCCGCGCCACGGGTTCCGGCGCATTGAAATTGTTCTTCATCACCGGCGACGTGCCGGTGAAGTCGACGGTCGCCTCGCGCCCGGTCCGGTCGACACTGATCTTGACCTTGATCACCTGACCCGTGTCGGTCGGATATTCATAGGCCGAGGTGTCCGGCAGGCGTTCGAGCACGCGGCGTACGCTTTCGGCGGCGTTGTCCTGGACGTGCCCCATATAGGCTTTGACCACGGGCAAGCTGAAATGCGCCACCATCCTGCGCAACTCGGCGACGCCTTTCTTGTTGGCGGCAATCTGTGCCTTGAGGTCGGCGACGTTCTGTGCCGGGTTTCGGGCAGGGTAGGGATGGTCGGAAAGCAGGCTCACCAGTTCGGCTTCGCGGAAACGCCCGCGCTCGACGAGGCGGAAGTTGTCGAACAGCACGCCTTCCTCGTCGACGGTGGTGGCGAGCGGCGTCATCGAACCGGGCGCCGTGCCGCCGACATCGGCGTGGTGGCCGCGTGAGGCAACCCAGAACAGGATGTTTTCCTGCGTATCGTCGAACACCGGCGTGACTACGGTGATATCGGGCAGGTGGGTACCGCCATTGTAGGGAGCATTCAATGCGAAGACATCCCCGGGGCGGACATCACCCGCGTTGAGCCGGATGATGGTTTCGACGGAACGGTCCATCGAGCCGAGGTGCACTGGCATGTGGGGGGCGTTGGCGACCAGCGCGCCATCGCTGTCGAAGACCGCACATGAAAAATCGAGCCGTTCCTTGATGTTGACCGAATAGGCGGTGTTCTGCAGCGTTACGCCCATCTGCTCGGCGATCGACATGAACAGGTTGTTGAAGACCTCCAGCATGACTGGGTCGGCTTCGGTGCCCAAGGCCGCCCTGCGCCGTTTCCTGACGGTCCGACGCAACAGCACGTGGTTGCGCATCGTGATCTCGGCCTGCCAGCCATTCTCGACGACGATGGTCTGGTTCGGCTCGATGATCAGTGCCGGGCCGGAAACCCTGTCCGATGGGCGTAGCGCTTCACGGCGCCAGATGCCGGCGTCGTGCCACTCTCCTTCCGAGAAGATGCGGCGATTTTGCCGCGCGTCGGCCATGTCGCGCGGTGGTCCAGAGGGGGCCAGCGCTTCCTGGTGGTGGCTATCCCCACCATTGCTGCCTTCCACCGCGACGGTCTCCACGACCAGTTGCTTGTTTTCGTAGATGAAGCCGAATTGCGCCTTGTGGGCGGCCTCGAATGCCGCCCTTGCATCGGCGATCGAGTGGTCGGGGAAGCTGATCGGCAGCGTGGTATCGGTGCCGTCGTAGCGTATATGGAGGACAGGACGCATCGCCATGTCTTCGTCGGCGACACCTTGCATGGTCAACTCATCGGCCACATCCCCGGCAAGACCTGCGATCAATGCTTCGATCGCGGGCAGGGATTGATCGGCCAACGGCTCCAGCAGCGCCTGCTGGCGCGTCGCGAAGATCGATGCCAGTCCGATGCCGTAAGCCGAAAGCAGGCCAGAGAACGGGTGTATGAGCACGGCCTCCATGCCGAGCGCATCGGCGACAAGGCAGGCATGCTGGCCACCGGCGCCGCCGAAACAGTTCAGCAGATAGCCAGTCACGTCGTAGCCGCGCTGCACCGATATCTTCTTGATGGCGTTGGCCATGTTCTCGACCGCAATGGTGACGAAACCCTCTGCCACGGCTTCCGGGGAACGCCCATCGCCCGTTTCAGCCGCCAGGGCTTCGAATTTCGAGCGCACTGTCGCGACATCCAGCGGTTCGTCCCGTTGGGGCCGAAGATCGACGGGAAAAAATCCGGCTGCAGCTTGCCGAGCATGACGTTGGCGTCGGTCACGGCAAGCGGTCCGCCGCGCCGATAGCAGGCAGGGCCGGGGTTGGCGCCGGCCGAATCCGGGCCGACGCGAAAACGGCCAGCCTCGAATTGCAGTATGGAGCCGCCGCCGGCGGCAACGGTATGGATGCGCATCATCGGCGCGCGCACCCGCACGCCGGCTACCTCCGTGTCAAAGGCGCGCTCATAGTCACCGTCACTGTGGGCGACATCGGTGGAAGTACCACCCATGTCGAAGCCGATGACCTTGTCGAAGCCGGCAAGCTTCGCCGTTTCGACCATGCCGACGACGCCGCCGGCCGGGCCGGAGAGAAGCGCATCCTTGCCCTGGAATTTGTCCGCTGCCGTGAGCCCACCGGATGACATCATGAACATCAGTCTCGGGCCTTCGGGTGAGTTCCCGGACTGGTCGTCGGTGGCAACGGTGCCGAGTTCTGCGGCTACCCGCTGCACGTAACGCGACAGGATCGGCGAGAGATAGGCATCGACGACCGTGGTGTCGCCACGGCCAACCAGCTTGATCAGCGGCGAAACCTCGTGGCTGACCGAAACCTGGGAAAACCCTGCGTTTCGGCAAACCCTGGCCACGGCTCTTTCATGCTCCGGATATTTCCAGGCGTGCATGAAGACGATGGCGACGGCATCGATGCCGTCGGCCCTGGCTTGTTCGATCGCCGGCTTGACGTCGGCAATGTCGAGCAGCCGTTCCGCGCAGCCATCGGCGCGCACACGCTCGGGTACCTCCACTACACGTTCGTAGAGCTGTTCGGGGAGCAGGATTTCCTTTGCGAAGATGTCTGGCCTGGCCTGATAGGCGATGCGAAGCGCGTCACGGAAGCCCTTGGTGATCAGGAGCAGAACCCGATCACCTTTGCGTTCCAGAAGCGCATTGGTGGCAACCGTCGTGCCCATGCGCACCTCGCCGATCAATCCAGACGGGATCGGCTCGCCTGCCTTGGCGCCGAGCAGGGTGCGGATGCCGTGGATGGCCGCGTCCGGATAGGCCTCCGGATTTTCGGACAGCAACTTCAGTGGTATCAATGAGCCGTTCGGCGCCTTGCCGATGACGTCGGTGAAGGTACCGCCGCGGTCGATCCAGAAATCCCATTTCGCGCTCATCGACCATCCTTTCGGGTGCATTCCTACCCCTGTTAGTGCCGAAGGCCGAGGCCGGCAACGGCTCAACGAAGTCCGAACGCTGTTACAGGACGAAACGCAATGTGACGAAACCGATGCGCGAGTCCCGCATTTCTGATGTGCCGCCCTTCACAGGGGGTGAAGTTGCGAAGGAGAAATGCGATGAATAAGCTCGTCCTGGCCTCGGTTTCCGCGCTGCTTTTGCTCGGCGTTGCCGCCTGCAGTGAAAACAAAGGCGGCGGTACCGGAGGTACCGACAACACCACGACGCAAGCCACGCCGCCCGCAGCCGAGCCGATGAAGCCGGCTACGCCTGAGGCACAGCCGCCGGCCGACGCCTCGAAGCCGGCACAGCCGAATTCCACCGCGCCCGCACAGTGAGCGCGACGGTCGGCCAAACGGCTGGCATCGGGGGCTGGCAAAAGTCGGCCCCATGAATCGGAAAGGCCGGGACGTGTCCCGGCCTTTTTTACTACCGCGTCACCTGACTCTTTGTTTTGCGCAAATCCGGACGCAAAACCGCCGCGCATTTTGCTGGCGTTGCACTAGGCCGCTGCCGGTTGCTCGCGCCGGGCCGAAGCGAAGGGCGGGAAGGCGAGCGCGATCAGGAAGGCGGCGATGCCGATGATGGACGAGCCGATGAACAGCCAGTCATAGACGTCGAAGCGATCGAATATCCAGCCGCCGGCGACAGGCCCCAGAGCCATGCCGAAGCTGGACGCCATGGCAAGCGCGCCGAGCACCGAGCCCATCACCTGCTGGCCGAAATATTCGCGAGCCAGCAATGCGTAGAGCGGCATCACCCCGCCATAGGCTGCGCCGAAGATGATGGCCAGGACATAGAAGGTGCTGAGCTGATCGGCTGAGAGATAGGCGGCAATCACCAGGGCCTGGATGAGCAGGCCGATGACGAGAACCCGCTTTGGGCCGAAGCGATCCGCCGCCACACCGAACAGCAACCTGCCGCCCAGCCCGGCGATGCCTTCGACACTGTAGATGCTGACGGCAGCCATGGAGGAGATACCGCAGCTGATGGCGTAGCTCATGATATGGAAGATCGGGCCGGAATGCGCTGCGCAGCACAGGAAGTAGGTGCCGGCAAGCAGTACGAACTGTGGCGAGCGGAAGGCCCTCGACAACGGATTGTCCGCTGCTCCGATGGTGACAGTCGCGCCTTTCGGGGCCGGATCGTTTGCCGGCGCCTGCCGGGCGTTCCTGACAAAGAAGGCAGCCGGAAGAAGGATGGCCGTTGCGAGCACCCCGATCGTCATCATCGCGGTGCGCCAGTCGTAGCTGGCAAGCAACCAGGCTGCAAATGGCGACACGGTCGCAGGCGCGACACCGACGCCGGCGGAAACCAGGGAAACGGCGAGGCCGCGATGCTTGTCGAACCAGCCTGTGACAGCGGCCATCATCGGCGCGAAGAACGCGCCACCGGCAAGACCGACGCCGATACCGTAAGTGAGCTGGAACAGCAGCAGGTTCGTCGCACGACTGGCCAGAACCAGCACCACTCCGAGCAGGATGGAGCCGATCAACACCACGGGGCGGGTGCCGATGCGATCCGTGAGCATACCCCAGCCGAAGCTCGAGATACCCATCATCAGGAAGTTGAATGTCATCGCACTGGAAATGCCCGCTCGCGTCCAGCCGGTGGCGGCCGAGATGTGCGGCATGAAGACAGCCAATGAAAACATCGCCCCAATGGTCACGCAGGTCATCAGCGCGCCAAGGGCGACGAGCACCCAGCGATAGGAATTTTGCGTTTCGGTGGTGGACATGGGAATCCCCTGATTCTGGCGCGCGCGTGATTGCTTGCCCGGCGAAATCCATTCGAGGGGCGAGTGAGCCACTGAGGCGCGGTTTCCAGGTTGATGGGACCGAGAACCTTCGACGGCTGCCGGATTGGGTGGAAGCGGCAGGAATGTCACGCCAACCCACCGCCAAATCGGTCATTCGACCGTGTCGGGCTGTCCGTGGCCGGTTTCGATCAGTTCCCGAAGACTATCGTGGATCAAGCCGCTCCAGGCCTCCTTGCAGATGTCGAAGCACTCGACTTCGGGGACCAGGCCGGCATGAGTGAAGCGGATTTCCGTCTTGTCGCCTTTACTGGAGAGGTCGAACACGATCTTGGTGCCCTTCCATTCTTCCTTGTCCTTGAGGAAACTCATCCGTGAATCGAGGACGTGCCAGACGACCTTGCGTTCGGGGACCAGTTCTGCCGTCATATGCTTGGAGAAATGCATGTCCTTGTAGCGATAGGTCCATTCGCCATCGAGGACATCGGGAGAGCCCTCTATCTCCTCACCCCACCAGTCGCGTGGGCGATTGATGGCGTCGAAGGCAGTTTTTGCAGATTGCTCTACCAGGATCGTGGTGGTGAAATCGCGCGTCGTCATTGCATGCTCCTTTCTTGAGGCCGTCGATCTCATGACCGGTGCGGCGGGTGGTTGGCATCGATGAAGAAGGTAGCCGCGGAGGATTGCGAGCGAGAGTGACAAGTGTGACGGGATTCCGATGGACTCGCTGATCACGGCTGCAGGGCAGGCGCTTGCACGGGGTGATCCCCTCGGTGCATTGAAGCGGGTGGCCTTGCGCGATGATGCAGCCGCGCTGGCGCTGCGCGGTATCGCCATGGCGCAGCTTGGCGATCTTGTCCGCGCCAAGGCGCTTCTGAAGAGCGCGGCGCGGGCCTTCGGCCCGAAGGAAGCGGTCGCACGGGCGCGCTGTATCGTCGCCGAAGCTGAAATCGCGCTTGTCTCGCGGGATCTCGCCTGGCCGGGCAAGGCGCTCGATACAGCCCGTGTTACACTGGAAACACATGGCGACCACGCGAATGCCGCGCATGCACGTACGCTTGAGATACGGCGCCTGTTGCTGATTGGTCGTCTTGATGAGGCAGAAAGCCTGATTGCCGACCTCGATCTCGCGCCGCTGCCACCGCCATTACGGAGCGCGCTCCAGCTCGCGGCGGCTGGTATCGCGATCCGGCGTCTGCGTCTCAAGGAGGCGCGCAAGGCGCTGATGCGGGCCTGGCAGGCGGCTCAACAGGCCGGGATTCCTGCGCTGGGGACGGAAGTGGAAAGTGCCGCACTGGTGATCGACACGCCGGCCGCCCGGTTGATTTCGAAAGGCAAGGCACGACCCTTGCTGCTCGAAGAGGTCGAGGAATTGTTCGCGACGGGAATGTTCGTTGTGGATGCCTGCCGCAATGTGGTGCGAGCCAGCAATGCTGTGGTTTCGCTGGCAACGCGCCCTGTGTTGTTTGCGCTGGCCCGGGCGCTGGCCGAGGCGTGGCCGGGAGACGTTTCGCGAGAGCGGCTTCTGTCCCGTGCCTTTGGAGCCAAAGATGCCGACGAATCGCATCGGGCACGGCTGAGGGTGGAGATCGGACGACTGCGCGCCGAGCTGCGGGGCCTGGCTGACATCAGCGCCACGAGCGAAGGTTTCAAGCTGGTGCCACGTCGGCGTGGCGAGGTGATGGTGCTGGCGCCGCTGGTCGAGGAGGAGCATGCTGCGGTGCTCGCCTTTCTGGCCGATGGCGAGGCGTGGTCCAGTTCGGCACTGGCGATTGCGCTGGATGCCAGCCCGCGCACGGTCCAACGGGCACTGGAGCAGCTTTCCGCCAGCGGTAAGGTGCAATCCTTCGGGAAGGGGCGCGCACTGCGCTGGGTGACGCCGTCGGTGCCCGGCTTCCCGACAACCTTGTTACTCCCCGGGCCGCTGCCAGGCAGCTAGGATGTTGCCGATGACCGTAGCCGACGGCTGGCCGTCAACGTCAACTTGGGAAGGAAAACCATGAAACCCACCCCCGCCGAGATTCTGCGCGAATATGGTCCCTTTTCGGGAGACGTGCATGGAGTGACCTTCGATGGCGAGAATGTGTGGTTCGCCAGTGGTGACAAGCTCAATGTGCTTGATCCCAAAAGCGGCGAATCTGTTCGCGCCATTGATATGATCGCCCATGCCGGCACCGCATTTGATGGTCAAAACATCTATCAGATCGCCGAAAGTCAGATCCATAAGATCGATCCGAAGACCGGCAAGGTGCTTTCCACGATCCCGGCGCCGGGTAACGGTGGCGATTCCGGAATGGCCTGGGCCGAAGGGTCGCTCTGGGTCGGTGAGTATCGCGCCCAGAAAATCCATCAGATCGACCCCGAGACCGGCAGGATAATTCGTTCCATCGATTCCAACCGCTTCGTCACCGGGGTCACCTGGGTGGATGGTGAACTGTGGCATGGGACCTGGCAGGGTGACGCAAGCGAATTGCGGCGGATCGACCCGCTTACCGGCGAGGTGCTGGAGGAACTGACCATGCCGGACGGGACCGGTGTCTCCGGCCTCGAATCCGATGGCGCCGACACGTTCTTCTGTGGCGGCGGCAACAGTGGCAAGCTCAGGGCCGTGCGCCGACCCAGGCGCGACATTGCGGCACAGCCGGCCTGAGGGCGCAACCTTTTCGACCTTCGGCCCGTTTCTTACGGAACCAATCGGCGTTGTCGATTGGTGCAGCACCAACGCATAGGCGCGATCATGCCTTGATAGCGCCACGTGCTTGGTTCTAAGAGGGGCACATGTCGATTTGGGATCGTATCGGCGATTTCATCGCCCGTGTTTCAGCCTCCGCCTCGGCCGGTATCGCCGAAGTGGTCGAGGCGGTGCGCACGGTCTTCTCCGGTGATGCCGAATTGCGTCGCCGCGTCTCCTTCTCGGTCGCGATGATCGCGCTTTCGGCCAAGATGGCCAAGGCCGATGGCGTGGTTACGCAGGACGAGATCCGTGCGTTTCGTGAAATCTTCGAAGTGCCGCCGGAAGAGACGCACAATGTCGCGCGGCTCTATGATCTGGCAAAGCAGGATGTCGCCGGTTTCGAGTCTTACGCTGAAAAGCTCGCAAACCTGTGTGGGTCAGGTCATGCCAACTGCATGATGCTGGAAGACATTCTCGATGGTCTCTTCCACATTGCCACCGCCGATGGCGTCTTGCACGAGCGGGAAGGCCAGTTCCTGCACCGGGTGTCTGAAATCTTCCGGATCGAGGAATCGCACTACAAGACGATCCTCGCCCGTCACGTGCATCTCGGGGCGGACGATCCCTATGTCGTGCTCGGTATCGAGCGCGGGCGACCGTTCGACGAGGTGAAGAAGCGTTATCGCAAGCTTGTTGCGGAGAACCATCCGGACAAGGTGATTGCACGCGGCCTGCCGCAGGAGTTCATCAAGATCGCCACGACGCGTGTTGCCGCAATCAACGCGGCGTATGAGATGATCGAACGGGATCTCGCGCCGGCATGAGTGGCTTCTCGCCCGATCACGCAGGAGCCGAGGTCAGGGTGTCGCCGAATTTCGGGCCGCGTCGCGGCCCGTTCCATCCCGATATGGTCGTGTTGCACTACACCGGCATGAAAACCGGAGCAGGTGCCGAAGCATGGCTGTGTAATCCGGTCAGCGAAGTATCTGCGCATTATCTGGTGCACGAGGACGGCCGTGTCGTGCAGATGGTACGCGAAAGCGACAGGGCATGGCACGCCGGCAAAAGTTCGTGGCGCGGCCACACCGACCTCAACTCGGCTTCGGTCGGCATCGAGATCGTCAATCCGGGCCATACGCTAGGGTACAGGGCATTTCCGAAGCGCCAGATCGAGGCGGTGATCGCACTCACCGCCGATATTGTGGCCCGTCACGATATCGTGTCCGAGCGGATTCTGGCTCATTCGGATGTGGCACCCGGTCGCAAGGTCGATCCTGGCGAAAAATTTCCGTGGAAGGTGCTGCACGCCGCAGGCGTCGGCCATCTCGTGCCGGCATCTCCGATCCGACAGGGACCGATTTTGCAGGAAGGTGATACGGGGCACAACGTCGAAGAATTGCAGTCCCTGCTTGCGATTTATGGTTATGGTATTGAAATCACAGGTGTTTTTGATTCGTCGACGCGGATCGTCGTCGAGGCGTTCCAGCGCCATTTTCGGCCGCGCCTGGTTGACGGAATTGCGGACGGCTCGACAATCAGGACGCTACGGCGCCTCGTCGTTTCCGTCACGGCAAGTCTCGGCTGAATATTTCGATCGGCCATTTAATATTACATTCTGTAACATGAATTGAATTGTGCGGCCTTCATTGCCGCCAAATCCGGTTTCAAACGCAAATCCACACCGATGCAGGACAAATGCCAGTCTAGTCCGGCATTCATTACAGGATGCTGCGCGTACTTCTTCGCGTGGCCAAGAAAAACAGGACCACATGCACAAACCGTTCATTGTAGCGGCAGCTGTTGCTGCCGGCGTGATTTCTTTTGCCTTTGCTTCGCAGGACAGCATGGCGGCTAGTCTCAGAGCAGACCAGGGCACTCCGGTCGTAAAGCAGGTTGCGGCCACAACGCCGGCCAAGAAGATGACCAAAGTCACGAAGACCGTAAAAGCCAGCAAGAGGGCGAAGGTTATCAAGGCACCCAAGGTTGCCTCCACCGTCAAAGCCACAAAGACCGTGAGCGCCACGTCAGCGGTCGAGCCTTGCCCGTATCTGTTTGGTTGCTCGAAAGATGCCAAGACCGCCGCGAATGCAAAGGTTGGCAAGAGCGTGAAGACGGCCAAGGCGAAGACCAAGGTGATCTACGACACGTTCACGACCGCGTCGATCACGCCAGGTGCCGTCAAGCCCAGCGTTGCGGGTTCTCGTTATTCCACCATCGTGTCGCGTTATGCCGCCGCCTATGGCGTGCCGGTGTCGCTGGCGCATGCGGTGATCAAGGTCGAGAGCAACTATCAGCCGGGTATGGTTGGCCGCGCCGGCGAGATCGGCCTTATGCAGATCAAGCCTGCCACCGCGCGCATGATGGGTTACAGCGGCTCGGCCAAGGGACTGCACAATCCCGAGACCAACATCAAATATGGCATGAAGTATCTCGGCATGGCCCGTGAGCTCGGTGGCGGCACCACTTGCGGTACCATTCTCAAATACAATGCCGGCCATGGCGCCAAGCGTATGAACCCGACGTCTTCAGCCTATTGCCGCAAGGTTGTGGCGCAGATCGGCAGCGCTGGTTGATCTGAGCATACGGCTCCACCGGCTTTCGCCGCCATTGGGGAGCCAACGGCTCACCACTCGAACCCGTTTCGAAGGCAAACCGAGAACGAGTGCTCTTGCCTTTTGGATCGCGAACGCCTTTATACCCCTGCCAGCCGGCCGGGCGGCCGCACCAGCGAGAGTCGAAAGGCTGCGGGTGAGGAAAGTCCGGGCTCCATGGAGACACGGTGCCGGCTAACGGCCGGCGGGGGCGACCCCAGGGAAAGTGCCACAGAAAGCAAACCGCCGCGGTTTCCGCGGTAAGGGTGAAAGGGTGGGGTAAGAGCCCACCGCGCGACCGGTAACGGAAGCGGCAAGGCAAACCCCACCGGGAGCAAAACCGAATAGGGGCGGTACGAGGGGAAACCCTCAGGGCTGTTTCCGGCCCACTGCCCGGGTAGGTTGCGTGAGGCGTATGGCAACATGCGTCCAAGATGAATGGCCGCCACGTTCCCGCTTCGCAAGGGGCGGGGGCCATACAGAACCCGGCTTACAGGCCGGCTGGCATTTTTCTTCCAGAATTCAGCGGCTTCGCGCCATCAGCGTGGAGTCTGATTCAGGTTGCTGCTGCGTTGCTTAAGAGATCGGGGCGTACCCGCTTGCGCGTTGCGTGTGTTTCCGGCCTGGTGTCGCCCGTCAGGAATGGAGCCGATCCAGCGAAGCCTTGATCGCGGCCCACAATTCTTCGGCTGGCTCGCAGCCGACAGCCAGTCGTACGAAGCCTGGCGGCACTGCGTCGCCACGCTTGGTGCGGCGTTCAGCCGAGGTGTGCACGCCGCCGAAGGAGGTGGCGGCCGCCATCAATTCGCAGCCGTTGATGAAGGCCTCGGCGTCATCTTCGGAATCCAGCACGAAGCTGATCAGAAAACCGAAGCGCTCCATCTGTGTGCTGGCGAGATTGTGTGAAGGGTCGCCCTGAAGGCCAGGGAAACGAAGTGATCTGACCGCAGGATGTGCCTTGATCCGTGGCGCAAGAAGTTCCGCGGTGTTGCACATGCGATCGAAGCGGACCTCCAGCGTTTCCAGGCCGCGATGCAGGAGCCATGCATCGAACGGGCTTGGAATGCTGCCTGAGGTCGTACGCCATTCCCTTATCGCCGCCATGATATCCGTGCTGCGGCTGGCGACATGACCGGCGAGTACGTCGGAATGACCGTTCGGCGCCTTGGTGTCGGCGGCAACGACGATGTCTGCACCGAGGTCGAGCGGGCGCTGGCCGAAAGGCGTCATCGTGGTGTTGTCGACGACAAGCAGCCCGCCAACCCTGTGGATCGCTTCGGAGGCGGCCGTGATATCGCAGATGTCCAAGGTCGGATTGGACGGGCTTTCCACGAAGACCAGCCGATAGCCGTCGAAGCCGCCATCGAGGAATGACGCGGTTGGCCTGGTGTGGAACTGCACGCCGAACGCACCAAGGAAACGGTCGGCCAGGATGCGCGTTGTGTGATAGCCGTCGGAAGGCAGCAGGATGCGATCCCCCGCCTTCAGAAGCGCGAAGAATACCGCGGAGATCGCAGCCATTCCCGAGGGAAAGGCAAGCACGGGCGCATTTTCCAGGCGCGACAGCATCTCCTCGGTTCCATCCCAGGTCGGGTTGGAAAAACGCCCATACTGGTGGAAGCCCGTCGAATCTCCCGGTGCATGGAAAATCGATGCCATAGTCAGCGGCAACGGGATGGCGTCGCCTCTGGAGAGCCCCTCGCGTCTCAAGTGAAGGAGCCCTGCGGCGCGGGAGGAAGCTGTTTCGGACATAACGGATCCCGGAATGGGCTGGGGGAAGGCTTGCAGGCTGAAATGAGCATGCTCCTGCGAGCAACAGCGAGGCTAGGTCCAGCGGCTGATCGGGGCAAGAGCCAAGCTGCTCTTAAACACTTCGTTAGGCTTAATAGAGGATAAACACGGCAGTGCCCGCAATCTCGCCTTCGAAGGGGTTTGGAAAGCCTGTTCCCGTTGACGCCCATGATGCCCCATGATATCCCATCTCGCTAATCAAGCCTTCGTTTCGTGTCAGGGTGAAGCGTGCGCCGAAGGGCCAGTCGCGGCGGCTGTGCGTTCGTCGTTTTTTGCTCTGTTCGAAACCCAAGGCCTGGTGAAACGATCGTGCCGCGGCGGCATGGCTACGAGGAAGTCGGAGGGTGCGGCTGCGCAGGCGGCCGCGATGCGTCATGGACCGTTTTCTGTCAAATGCGGTGAACCGGATCGACGCCAAAGGGCGCGTCTCCGTGCCTGCGCATTTCCGAACGGTTCTGCAGAGGCGCGGCTATTCGGAGCTCTATGCACTGCGCTGCCTGGATCAAGCCGCAATGGATGTCGGTGGGCTCGATCTGCTCGACCGCTACGAGCAGCGCATCGCGCAGGAAGATCCATTCCTGCAGACGACGGACGATATGTCCTTCTTCTGTCATGGCGATGGCACGTTTCTCAAGCTGGATCAGGATGGGCGCGTCACGTTGACCGATTTCATTCGCGAACATACCGGAATAACAACCGAAGTGGCCTTCGTGGGGAGGGGCAGTTTTTTCCAGATCTGGGAGCCGGAACGGCTGGCCGCCTATGGTGCGGCGGCACGAGCCAGGCTCTTGCATCTTCGGCAGGGGACGAAGCCAGGGGAGCGACCGGAATGACGGTGGGCCACGGCGATGATCTCCACGCCGATGGCGGACCGGCCCGCCACATTCCGGTCCTCCTCGCCGAGGTTCTGGAGACGCTTGCGCCGCAGCCGGGCGACACCATTATCGACGGCACTTTCGGCGCTGGCGGTTACAGCAGGGCGATCCTCGACAACGGCGCATCCGTCATCGGTGTCGACCGCGACCCGGATGCAATCGCCGCGGGCAGGGCGCTGGAGCAGGAAACGGGCGGACGGCTGAGGCTGGTGCATGCACCATTCTCGACGCTGGATGAACATGCCGAAGCGGTCGATGGCGTCGTGCTCGACATCGGTGTCTCTTCCATGCAGCTCGACCAGGCCGAGCGCGGCTTTTCCTTTCGTTTCGACGGTCCGCTCGACATGCGCATGGCGCAGGCCGGCGTCAGTGCCGCCGACGTCGTCAACAATTTCAAATCCAACGACCTTGCCCGCATTTTCGGCTTCCTCGGCGAAGAGCGGCATTCCGGCCGTATCGCGCGTATGATCGAAGCGCGGCGAGCCAAGAAGCCGTTCGAACGCACGCTCGATCTTGCAGATGCCATCGAGACCCACATCGGTCGCAAGCCGGGCGACAAGATCCATCCGGCGACGCGCGTCTTCCAGGCGCTGCGGATTTTCGTCAACGATGAGCTGGGGGAACTGGCGAAAGCGCTGCTGGCGGCCGAACGCGTGCTGAAGCCGGGCGGCCGGCTGGTGGTGGTAACTTTCCATTCGCTCGAGGACCGCATCGTCAAGCGTTTCATCGCCGACCGTTCGGAACAGGCGGCAGGCTCGCGCCATATGCCCGAGACGCAGATCCGGACCGCCACCTTCCGCAAGCAGGGCGGGGGCGTCACGGCAGGAGATGCGGAACTTGCCGTGAATCCGCGCGCGCGTTCCGCCAGGCTGCGAGCCGCGATCCGGACGGACGCCCCAGCCCGCGCCGGTGATCTTGCCCAGTTCGGTCTTCCAAAGCTTCCCGGCGTTTCCGTGCCGGGCGAGAGGTGAGCACGTGTTCCGTACCAGTGACATCATCCTGATCGCCGTGATGGTCTCGGCCGCCGCCATGACCTACAAGATCAAGCGCGACGCTGAGGTGCAGCAGACCGCAGTCTACAAGATCCAGGCGCAGATCCGTACCGAAGAAGACCAGATAGACCTGCTCAAGGCCGACTGGAGCCTGCTGACGCAGCCATCGCGGTTGCAGCGGCTCTCCGATCTCTACAAGGACCAGCTTGGCTTGCAGACGGCCGATGCGCGTCAGATCGTACGGCTGGATGAATTGCCCGAGAAGCCGCCGCTGACCATCGAGGACATCATGGCCGACAACGGGGCGCCTGGGGTCGACAAGGAAAAGACGGCTTCGATCTCCAAGGACAAGGGCTCAGCGACCGACAAGGCGAAAGCTGCAAACAAGCCGAAGCCAGGTGACAAGAAAGCGGTTGTGGCGATTGCGAAGCCGAAGCCGGCATCCAAGGACAAGCTGGCCAGCAACGCCAGGGTTGCCGCCACGGACAAGATCGCGGAACAGATCGAGGATGGGGCTGACGAATGATCGGCGTTCTCAACAAGCTGCTGAAACGCGCGCGGCGCGGCGAGGATGGTTCGATAATCCTGGACAGTACCCGCAAGGCAACCGGCGGCAAGACCCGTACCCGCGTGGTCATGACGATGGCCGTGTTCCTCGGAATTTATGTCGCGATCACCGGCAGGCTGGTGTGGTTCGGCTTCCAGGGGCCGACCGATTCCGGTCCGCCGCCCAGCCGGGTTACCGCCTCGCGGCCAGACATCGTCGATCGCAACGGCGAGGTGCTGGCGACCGACATCAAGACCTCCTCGCTGTTTGCCGAGCCGCGTCACATCGTCGACGCCGACGAGGCGATCGAGAAGCTGGCGACCGTGCTGCCCGAGATCGACTACGAGCAGACCTACAAGAAGCTGAAGAGCGGTGCCGGTTTCGTCTGGCTGCAGCGCCAGCTGACGCCGAAGCAGCAATCGGAGATCATGCAACTCGGCGTTCCGGGCATCGGTTTCCGCACCGAGAAGCGCCGTTTCTATCCGGCGGGTGAAACCGCATCCTACATTGTCGGCCTGACCAATATCGACAATCAGGGCATCTCCGGCATGGAGAAATACATCGACGACCAGGGACTGGCTGACCTGCAGCTGTCCGGCCTGGCTGTCGCCAAGGACCTGAAGCCGGTCAAGCTGTCCATCGACCTTCGCGTGCAGCATATCGTGCGCAACGTGGTTGCGGAGGCCATGGAGAAATATCACGCGATTGCCGCTGGCGGCGTCGTGCTGAACATCAAGACGGGCGAAGTGGTCGCCATGGCCTCGGTGCCGGACTTCGACCCGAACAATCCCTACAACGCCCAGGACAAGGACCGATTGAACCGCATGTCGGCCGGTCTCTATGAAATGGGTTCGACCTTCAAGAGCTTCACCACCGCCATGGCGCTGGATTCCGGCAAGGTGACGATGGAATCCAAGTTCGATGCTTCGCGGCCCATCACCATTGGTCGCCAGACCATTCGTGACTTCCACGGCAAGGGTCGTGTGCTGAGCGTGCCGGAAGTGTTCATCTACTCTTCCAACATCGGCTCCGCCAAGGAGGCCGATGTGGTCGGCATCGAGGGTCATCGTGAGTTCCTGCATCGCCTGGGCGTGCTGGAGAAGATGAAGACGGAACTGCCGGAAGTGGCAAAGCCGACCGAGCCGAAAGTCTGGAAGAAGGTGCATTCGATCACCGCTGCCTTCGGCCACGGTGTCTCGACGACACCGCTGCAGACGGCAGTTGGCTGCGCGGCGCTGATGAACGGCGGTTTCCTGATCGAGCCGACCTTCCTGACCCGTAGCGCGGATCAGGCGATGGAGGTCGCCAAGCGTGTCGTCAGCGAGAAGACCGTGGAGGGCATGCGCTACCTCTACACGCTCAATGCTGAAAAGGGTTCCGGCAAGAACGCCCGCGTGCCCGGCTACCGCGTTGGCGGCAAGACCGGTACGGCAGAAAAAGTCGTCAACGGCCGTTATTCCAAGGACGTTCGCTTCAACGCCTTCGTGGCAGCGTTCCCAATGGACGATCCGCAATATATCGTGCTGACCATCATCGATGAACCAAAACCGGAAATGCCCGGCCGTGGTGCCACCGCCGGCTCCAACGCTGCGCCGATGGTGGCCAACATCATCCGCCGCGCGGCGCCGATGCTTGGCGTGAAGCCAGATTTCGGCCAAGAAAATGCTGCAACGCTGGTGTCCTACTGAGTGATTCTTTTAGCGCGCCAGCGAAGGCACGCCGTTTTTGTTAGACTGGGGATCGATGAAGCTTAGAGATTTAGCCGGTATCCTGCCTGTCGAGGCTTCCTCCGACATCGCGGTGACCGGCATCACCTCGGATTCTCGGCAGGTGCAGCCGGGCGATCTGTTCTTTGCCCTTGTCGGTACAAAAGCGGACGGTTCAGCCTATGCCGTTGACGCGGCAAAACGCGGCGCAAGCGCAATCGTCGCCGCAAAAGGCGCGGCCATAGCCGGCCTCGGCGTTTCTGTATTTTTCGCTGACGATCCCCGGCACGCATTAGCGCTCGCAGCGGCGCGCTTCTTCGGTCGCCAGCCGGAGACGATGGTCGCCGTCACCGGCACCAGCGGCAAGACTTCGGTGGCGGCGTTCACGCGTCAGATCTGGGAGCATGCCGGCTTCGCCGCGGCATCGATCGGAACCACCGGCGTGGTTGCGCCCGGCCGCAATGAGTATGGCTCGTTGACGACGCCGGATCCGGTTGAGCTGCACAAGCTGCTCAAGGAGCTTGCCGACGCTGGCGTCACGCATGCCTCGATGGAAGCCTCCAGCCATGGCCTCGACCAGCGCCGCCTGGACGGCGTCCGGCTATCGGCAGGCGCCTTCACCAATCTGGGTCGCGACCACATGGACTATCATCCTACGGTCGAGGAGTACCACAAGGCCAAGCTGCGCCTGTTCGATTCACTTCTGCCCAAAGGCTCACCGGCGGTGATCTTCGCCGACGATCCGTGGTCGGAGCCGACCATCGTTGCCGCCAAGGCCGCGGGACTTTCGGTGCTGACCGTTGGCCGCCATGGCAAATTCCTTGAACTCAAGCGCGTCGAGCATGAGCGCCATCGCCAGCGTGCGGAAATCATGGCCGATGGCGCCATCTACGAGATCGACCTGCCGTTGGCAGGCGACTTCCAGATTTACAATGCCCTGGTTTCAGCGGGTCTGGCTATTGCCACTGGAACACCTGCCGCCAAGGCTTTGCCTGCACTGGAGAAATTGAAAGGCGCGCCAGGCCGGCTCGATCTCGTCGGTACGACGGGTGCCGGTGCTCCGGTCTATGTCGACTATGCCCACAAGCCGGACGCACTGGAAAATGTGCTGGCTTCCGTGCGCCCGTTCACGACGGGTCGCGTTCTGGTGGTGTTCGGCTGCGGTGGCGACCGTGACCGCGGCAAGCGTCCGATCATGGGCGAGATCGCCACGCGGCTGGCCGACGTGGTCATTGTCACGGATGACAACCCGCGCTCGGAAGTGCCGGAGGAGATCCGCGCCGCCATTCTTGCCGCGGCGCCCGGTGCCATCGAGATTGGTGACCGCCGTCAGGCCATTCATGAAGCGGTTGGCATGCTCCATGCCGGCGACACTCTCATCGTGGCTGGCAAGGGCCACGAAGAAGGGCAGACGGTTGGCTCGCAGACGCTTCCATTCTCCGACCATGAAGAAGTGCGTGTCGCGCTCCGGGAGCGCGCCGCATGAATCATCTCTGGACCGCCGAAGCTCTCGTCGCAGCCGTTGACGGTCGTCCGATCGGCAGCATGCCCGAGGGCATCAGCGGCATCTCCATCGACAGCCGCAGCCTGCAGCCGGGCGAAGCCTTCTTCGCCATCAAGGGCGACACCATGGACGGGCACGACTTTGCCACGGCCGCCATCAAGGCGGGGGCAGGCGTGCTGGTGGTCGCGGAAGGCAAGTTGCCGGCGCTCGGCCGGCTGACCGCGCCCATGATCGTCGTACCCGACGTGCTTGCCGCCTTGGAAAAGCTGGGGATCGCCTCGCGAGCCCGTTCCCGGGCGCGGATCATTGCCGTGACCGGTTCGGTCGGCAAGACCTCGACCAAGGAGGCGTTGCGCCATGTGCTTTCCACCGTTGGCAAGGTGCATGCCTCGGCTGCCTCGTTCAACAACCACTGGGGAGTGCCGCTGACCTTGGCGCGCATGCCGCAGGACACGGACTACGGCGTGTTCGAAATCGGCATGAACCATCCGGACGAAATCCGTCCGCTGGTGAAGATGGTGCGCCCTCATGTTGCGATCATCACCGTGATTGCTGCTGCCCATCTCGGCTTCTTCCGCAATCTTGATGAGATCGCCCGCGCCAAGGCGGAGATTTTCGAGGGACTGGAGCCCGAGGGCGCTGCACTGCTCAACCGCGACGATCCGCGTTCGACATTGCTCGCCAAGCTGGCGCGGCAAGTGGGCGTTGCCCACGTCTTCGGCTTTGGTGAAGCACAGCGCTCGACCTATCGCATGATCGACTGTGTGGTTGAGGCCGACCATTCGATCATCACCGTCAAGATTGCCGGCAAGGAGCTGGTTGCGCGTGTCGGAGCCCCGGGTCGCCACATTGCGCAGAATGCGCTTGCGGTGCTCGGCGCTGCTCATCTGGTTGGCGCCGAGGTAACGCGGGTGGCCGAAGCGCTCGCCGATCTTTCGGCCGAGCCCGGACGTGGCGCACGCCACGTGCTGTCACTGTCGGATGGCCCGTTCACATTGATCGATGAAAGTTATAACGCCAATCCGACCTCGATGCAGGTGGCGCTGACGTTGCTCAGGGATACACCGGTCGCCGAAGGGGGGCGCCGTGTCGCTGTGCTGGGTGACATGCTCGAACTTGGAACACAGTCGCAGAAGCTGCATGCGGGGCTCGCCGAGCTGGTCGTGGATTCGGGAGCGGACATGGTGCTGCTGGCCGGACCCGAGATGCAGGCGCTGGCCGATGCGCTTCCAGATGGCACCAATGTTACCTACCAGCCGACGACCGAGGCTTTGAAGCCCTTGCTGCTCGGCGCCTTGCGGCCGGGCGATGTGGTGATGGTCAAATCATCCAAGGGCATTGGCTTTGCCAAGCTGGTCGATACGCTGATCAAGACATTCCCGGCGCACACCGCCGAAACGAGAATTTGAAGGGTCCGGGGGACGAAAACGCATGTTCTGGCTTCTCGTCGACTTTGCCGACCACGTGACGGTCTTCAATGTCTTCCGCTACATCACCTTCCGCACCGGCGGCGCGTTGATCACAGCGGCACTGATCGTGTTCATCTTCGGACCGACGATCATCAATTCGCTGCGGGTGCGCCAGGGCAAGGGGCAGCCGATCCGCGCGGACGGACCGCAGACACATTTCAAGAAGGCAGGCACGCCGACCATGGGCGGCCTGATGATCCTCACCGGCATCATCGGTTCGTCGCTGCTGTGGGCAAACCTTACCAGCATCTATGTCTGGGTGGTGCTGTTCGTGACACTGGGTTTTGGCGCCATCGGCTTCTATGACGACTACCTGAAAGTAACCAAGCAGTCGCATCTCGGTTTTTCCGGCAAGGCACGCCTGGCGCTCGAGTTCATCATCGCCGGCATCGCTGCCTGGATCATCATGCGCAGCGGCCAGCCGCCATTCTCCTCCTCGCTGACCTTTCCATTCTTCAAGGAACTGATCATCAACCTCGGTTTCTTCTTCATCCCCTTCGCTGCATTCGTGGTGGTGGGTGCGGGAAATGCGGTGAACCTGACCGACGGCCTGGACGGGCTTGCGATCGTGCCGATCATGATCGCGGCGGCTTCCTTCGGTGTCATCGCCTACCTGTCCGGCAATGCGGTCTTTGCCGAATATCTGCAGATCCACTTCGTGCCTGGCACGGGTGAACTGGCGGTGATCCTCGGCGCGGTCATCGGTGCCGGCCTTGGCTTCCTGTGGTTCAATGCGCCGCCGGCAGCCATTTTCATGGGTGATACCGGTTCTCTGGCGCTCGGCGGTCTCATCGGCACGGTGGCGGTTGCGGTCAAGCATGAGATCGTCATGGCCATCATCGGCGGGCTGTTCGTGCTCGAGATCCTGTCCGTCATCATCCAGGTCGGCTACTTCAAGATGACCGGCAAGCGGGTGTTCCTGATGGCGCCGATCCATCACCATTTCGAAAAGCTCGGCTGGACCGAAAGCCAGGTCGTCATCCGGTTCTGGATCATCGCCGTCATCTTGGCGCTGATCGGGCTTTCCACCCTCAAACTGCGATAGGAACTGCATGATCCCGGCAACTTCCTTTGCGGGCAAACGGGTTTCACTGTTCGGGCTCGGTGGCTCGGGGATCGCTACCGCGCGCGCGCTGATCGAGGGCGGGGCAGACGTTCTGGCCTGGGACGACAATCCCGAGAGCGTGGCCAAGGCCGTCGAGCAGGGGATTGCGACGGCTGATCTGCGCGGCGCCGATTGGGCTGGCTTTTCCTCTTTCGTGCTTTCACCCGGTGTGCCTTTGACCCATCCCAAGCCGCATTGGTCGGTGGAGCTGGCGCGTGCCGCCGGTGTCGAAGTGATCGGTGATGTCGAGCTGTTTGCACGCGAGCGCAACAGGCTGCAGGCTGATGCGCCCTTCATCGCCATCACTGGTACCAACGGTAAGTCGACAACGACGGCGCTGACCGCGCACATCCTGCAGTCGGCCGGTCGCGACACGCAGATGGGCGGCAATATCGGCCGCGCTGTCATGACGCTCGACCCGCCGGTATCCGGTCGCCACTATGTCGTCGAGTGTTCGTCCTATCAGATCGACCTGGCGCCCTCGATCAATCCGACCGCCGGCGTGCTCCTCAACCTGACACCGGATCATCTCGACCGGCACGGCACCATGCAGCATTATGCCTCGATCAAGGAGCGGCTGGTGGCCGGTAGCGACACCGCCATCATTGGTGTCGACGACAGCTTCTGCGTGCAGATCGCCGATCGGCTGGAACGCGCCGGCAAGGATGTCATCCGTATCTCCAAGCGACTGCCGCTGACCGACGGCTATTTCGCCGACGGCACCAACCTGATGGAGGCCGTGCACGGTCGTTACAGCCGCATCGGGTTTCTGGAAGGCATCGGCTCGCTGCGCGGGCAGCACAATGCGCAGAACGCGCTGGCGGCGGTAACGGCTTGCCTGAAGGTCGGGCTGGATCTTGGAGAAATCCAATCGGGGTTGGAGAGCTTTCCCGGCCTGGCGCATCGCATGGAGCAGGTTGGCCGCAAGGACCATGTGCTGTTCATCAACGATTCCAAGGCGACCAACGCCGATGCGGCCGCACCGGCGCTTTCCGCCTTTTCTCGCATCTACTGGATCGCCGGTGGTCTGCCCAAGGAAGGTGGCATCGAACCGTTGCGTGGCTTCTTTCCGCGCATCGCCAAGGCCTATCTGATCGGCGAAGCGGCGCCGGCCTTTTCGGCAACGCTCGGCGAGGCGGTGCCTTACGAGATCGCGGGTACATTGGCTGCCGCCGTCGAGCGCGCTGCCGCCGAGGCAGCGCGGGATGAGAGCGGCGAGGCTGTTGTGCTTCTGTCGCCGGCCTGCGCCAGCTTCGATCAATTCAAGAATTTCGAAGTGCGCGGCGAAGCCTTCAGGCAAGCTGTCGCTGCTATTGAAGGCGTGAAACCCATCGGAGGGACACGATAATGGCTGCCAGTCGTCTCGACAAAAGCCCTGTTGCAACCTGGTGGTGGACCATCGATCGATGGTTCCTGGCGGCGTTCCTGCTGTTGATGGGACTGGGCATCGTCCTTTCCTTCGCGGCCAGCCCCGCCGTTGCGCAGCGCATCGGCCTCGGTCCGTTCTATTTCGCGACGCGCCAGATCATCTTCACCGTGCCGGCGCTGTGCGTGATGCTGGGTGTTTCCTTCCTCGAGCCGCGACAGATCCGGCGCATGTCCATCGTCATGCTCTGTATCATGCTGGTGCTGATGGTGGCGGTGCTCTATGTCGGCGTCGAGGTGAAAGGCGCGCGGCGCTGGATCTCGCTTGCCGGTGTTTCCATCCAGCCCTCCGAATTCCTCAAGCCGGCTTTTGTCATCCTCTGTGCCTGGCTCTTTGCCGAACACAAACGTCATCCGGATATTCCAGGCAACGTTCTGGCCATGATCATGCTGGGCCTCGTCGTCGCCTTGCTGCTGGCGCAGCCCGATTTCGGCCAGACCATGCTCGTCACGGGCACCTGGGGCATCATGTTCTTCATGGCCGGTCTGTCGTGGCTGTGGATCGTCGTGCTCGGTGCGCTCGGCATCACCGGCGTGTTTGCCGCCTATACGATACTGCCGCACGTCGCTGGCCGTATCGATCGCTTCCTGACCGGCGAAGGCGACACTTATCAGGTCGACATGGGCAAGGAAGCGCTGATCAACGGCGGCTGGCTCGGCGTTGGGCCGGGCGAGGGCACGGTCAAGCGCGCCATCCCGGACAGTCACGCCGACTTCGTCTTTTCGGTGGCTGGCGAGGAATACGGGTTGATCATGTGTTTCTTCATCATGACCATATTCGCCTTCATCGTCCTGCGCGGCCTCAACACCGCGCTGAAGGAGCATGATGATTTCACCCGCTATGCCATTGGCGGCCTTGTCACCATTTTCGGCCTGCAGTCGACCATCAACATGGCGGTGAACCTGCAGCTGATGCCGGCAAAAGGCATGACGCTGCCTTTCATCTCCTATGGCGGTTCCTCACAGATCGCGATTGCCATCTCGATGGGCATGGTGCTGGCGCTAACCCGCAAGAAGCCAGAGAAGCGCAAGACACTTGGCGGCCTGCAGGGCTACCAGCGTTTCATGCCGGCGGAATGATCGACGCACCGCAATGGCTAAAGGCACTATTCTATTGGCGGCCGGTGGCACCGGCGGGCATCTGTTTCCCGCTGAGGCCCTGGCGCACGAGCTGATCGCGCGGGGCTGGGACGTACACCTGGCGACAGATGACCGCGCCTCGCGCTACGCCAATCATTTCCCGGCGAAAGAGGTGCATACCATTCGCTCCGCGACATTCGGATCGAAGAATCCGATCGCGCTGATCGGAGCCATGTGGCGCATCTGGCAAGGCGTGCGGCAGGCTTCCGGCGTCATCCACCGCATCAAGCCAGCGGTCGTCATGGGGTTCGGTGGCTATCCGACGCTGCCGCCGCTCTACGCAGCCACGCGGCGCAAGGTTATGACCATCATCCACGAGCAGAATGCCGTCATGGGCCGCGCCAACCGTGCTCTTGCCCCTCGGGTCGACGCCATAGCCGGCGGCTTCCTGCCCGAGGACACAAGCGCCGCGGGCGCCAAAACCGTTACCACAGGCAATCCGGTGCGGCCGGCTGTGCTGGAAGCAGCCAGGTCACCATACGTCGCTTCGGCAGGAAGCGACCCGTTCCGGCTGCTGGTGTTCGGTGGTAGTCAGGGCGCGCAGTTCTTCTCCGACGCCGTTCCCTCCGCGGTCGCCCTGCTGTCCGACGCCCAGCGTGCACGGCTCATCGTCACGCAGCAGGCGCGCGCCGACGATGTCGGCCGGGTCAAGGATGTCTACGCCAGGTTGGGCATCGACGCGCAGGTCTCGCCTTTCTTCACCGATATGGCGCAGCGCATGGCAGCCGCTCATCTGGTGATTTCACGTTCCGGCGCCTCGACTGTTTCCGAGATCGCCGTTATCGGGCGGCCGGCCCTGCTGGTTCCTTATCCGCATGCCCTTGATCACGATCAGGCCGCGAATGCTGCGGCCCTTGCGGCCGCCGGTGGCGGCGAGGTGCATCCGCAGTCGACGCTCACTCCCGAAACGGTCGCGAGTTCTCATAAGCGCGGCAATGGAAGAACCTGAACGTCTCGAAACGATGGCCGCGGCCGCGAAGTCGGTCGGCCGTCCGAACGCTGCGCGGTTGCTCGCCGACCTCGCAGAGGCTATTGCGTCGCGCAAGACGATAGAAGAGTTCAGGAAGGAAACCCGCGCATGAAGATGCCGCAGACGATCGGCCTTGTGCATTTCATTGGCATTGGCGGCATCGGTATGAGCGGCATCGCCGAGGTTCTGCATAATCTCGGCTACCGTGTCCAGGGTTCCGACCAGGCCGAAAGCGCCAATGTCCAGCGCCTGCGTGACAAAGGCATCGAGTGTTTCGTCGGTCACAAGGCAGAGAACCTTGGCGAGGCTGAGGTGGTGGTGGTTTCTACCGCCATCAAGAAGGTCAATCCTGAACTGAGAGCCGCACGCGAAAGGAACCTGCCGGTTGTTCGTCGTGCCGAAATGCTGGCGGAGCTGATGCGTTTCCGCCAGGCCGTCGCGATCGGCGGCACACACGGTAAGACGACGACGACTTCGATGGTGGCGACGCTGCTGGAGGCCGGTGGTCTCGATCCTACCGTCATCAATGGCGGCATCATCAATGCCTATGGCACCAATGCCCGCATGGGCGACGGCGAGTGGATGGTGGTGGAGGCCGATGAAAGCGACGGAACCTTCCTGAAATTGCCTGCCGATATCGCGGTCGTGACCAACATCGATCCCGAACATCTCGACCATTACGGTTCCTTCGACAAGGTGCGCGAGGCGTTTCGCCAGTTTGTCGAGAACGTGCCGTTCTACGGTTTCGGCGTGATGTGCACCGACCATCCAGAGGTGCAGGCCCTGGTCGGGCGCATCGAGGATCGTCGCGTCATCACCTATGGCGAGAATACCCAGGCCGACGTGCGTTTCTCCAATCACCGCATGGACGGCGCAGCGTCGGTCTTCGATGTGACCATCCGCAATCGCAAGGGCGGCGGCGAGACGGCGATTGCCGGCCTGCGGCTGCCGATGCCCGGCCGTCACAATGTTTCGAATGCAACGGCCGCGATCGCGGTTGCCAACGAGCTCGGCATCCCCGCGGAAGCGATCAAGAAGGGGCTGTCGGCATTCGGTGGCGTCAAGCGCCGCTTTACCCATACCGGTTCATGGAATGGTGTCGAAGTGTTCGACGACTATGGCCACCATCCGGTCGAGATCAAGGCGGTGCTCAGGGCCGCGCGCGACGCGACCAAGGGCCGCGTGATCGCGATCGCCCAGCCGCACCGTTTCACCCGCCTGCATGATCTGTTCGATGAATTCGCCTCCTGCTTCAACGACGCCGATACTGTGATGGTGGCGCCGGTCTATGCAGCCGGCGAGGACCCGATCGACGGAGCGTCTTCGGATGCGCTCGTGTCTCGCATCCGCTCCGGCGGCCATCGTGACGCCCGCTATATCGAAGGGCCAGGCGACGTTGCGCCGATCGTACGCACGCTGGCAAAGCCAGGCGATTTTGTCGTCTTTCTCGGTGCCGGCAACATCACGCAATGGGCCTACGCGCTGCCGAAGGAACTCGCCGGAGCTGGATCATGACACGCGGCGCGGCGCTGCTGGAGAAACTCGGCGACAGGCTGGCGGATCTGCGTGGTCGCATCACGCCCGATGCCGAGATGGACAAGATCACCTGGTTCCGCGCCGGTGGTCTGGCGGACGCGCTTTTCCAACCAGCCGACGAGGATGACCTCGCAGCTTTCCTGAGAGCCGTGCCGGAAGAGGTTCCGCTCACCATCGTCGGCGTCGGCTCGAACCTCCTGGTACGTGACGGCGGTATCCAGGGCTTCGTGGTGCGGCTTTCGGCCAAGGGGTTCGGTGCGGCTGAAGTGGTCTCACCGACACGGATCCGCGCTGGTGCCGCGATTCCCGACAAGCGGGTCGCGGCCGTGGCGCTCGAGGCAGGCATAGGCGGTTTTCATTTCTATCATGGCATTCCGGGCGCGATCGGCGGTGCGCTGCGCATGAATGCAGGCGCCAACGGCGTCGAAACGCGCGAGCGCGTCGTTGAGGTGAACGCTCTTGACCGCCAGGGCAATGCGCATGTGCTGTCCAATGCCGACATGGGCTACGCCTATCGGCATTCTTCTGCACCGGCAGGCCTGATCTTTACCTCGGCGCTGTTCGAGGGCTATGCCGAAGACCAGGCAGCGATCAAGGCAGCGATGGACGCCGTGCAACACCACCGCGAGACGGTGCAGCCAATTCGCGAGAAGACCGGAGGTTCGACCTTCAAGAATCCGGAAGGCACCTCGGCATGGAAGGAAATCGACATGGCGGGCTGTCGCGGACTGATGGTGGGCGGCGCGCAGATGTCGCCCATGCATTGCAACTTCATGATCAACACCGGTACTGCGACCGGTTATGATCTTGAAAACCTCGGCGAGACCGTGCGCGAGCGCGTGCTGGAGCATTCGGGCATCCGTCTGCATTGGGAAATCAAGCGCATCGGCAACTTCCGGCCCGGTCGCGAAGTGCAGGAATTTCAGGGACAGTTGCTGTAGGCCCCAGCAATCTACAGATGTCGATGCCTTGAACAGCGGATCGCGCTTGCAGTCCGACAAGAAGCATTTTACGTCTATACATAAGCCAAGCTGGACCAGCCGACCCGGGGAGCAATCAAAGAGGCTGGACCAGTGTCGTCGAAGCGCAATCGTGCTTTGACCTGCGTTTTATGGGGGCAATTCCAGCAAAAGTGCGCAGTGGTTTTGTGTCCGGAATTGCGTGAAACAAAAGTTAGAGCGTTTCCACGTTTCCGTAAAAACGGAAACGCTCTAGTGTTGGCCGAGGCCGCAGGGAGGCATCCAATGAAATTGAGAAACGCAACGAAACTGGTCTTAGGTGGCCTTCTGGCCGGCATGATCTCGACGGCGCATGCCGGCGAGACGCTGGACAGGATCATGAAGAACAAGGTTCTGGTCGAAGTCACCGATCAGGCCTACCCGCCTTTCTCCTACATCGACGACAAGGGCGAGGTTGTCGGTTTCGACGTCGACATCGCGCGCGAGGTCGCCAAGCGCCTCGGCGTTGAGCTCAAGGTCGAAACGCCATCTTGGGAAATCATCACGGCCGGTAACTGGAAGGGCCGCTGGGACGTCTGCATCTGCTCGATGTCGCCGACCGCAGAGCGCGCCAAGGTCCTGACTTTCGTCAACGAATATTATGGCGCACCTGCGGTGGTTGCCGTCAATTCCGACAACACCACCATCAAGAGCGTCAAGGACCTCGGCGGCAAGAATGTCGGTACGCAGGGCGGTACGCCTTACGAGAAATACCTGCAGAAGGAACTTGTCATAGAGGTACCGGGGAAGGAGCCGGTGAAGCCGGAATTCCCCTTTGGTGACGTGACGGTCAAGCCTTATGACACCGAGGACTTTGCCTTCCAGGATCTCGGGCTTGGTGACGGCAAGCGTCTCGATGCCGCGGTGGCCGGTTACCTGACGGTCGCAGAGCGCGTCAAGAAGTCGGGGGGCAAGCTCAAGATCGTCGACGACACACTCTTCACCGAGCCGCTCTGGGTGGCCGTAGACAAGGGTGATCCTGAATGGGAAGCCAAGATCAAGGAAATCTTCAAGGCGATGTATGATGACGGCACGCTGAAGACGATTTCCGAGAAGTGGGTCGGCCGCGACATTTCGGCCAAGCAGTAACGGCAGGGGCGGTCGGGCGTGGCGTCAGAGCAAACAACCGGCCAGACACGTGCCGGCGCAGTGGACAGGGCGTTTCGTGTCCGTGTCGGCATCGTCTGGGTTGTGCTGCTGGCCCTGTTCGTCGCCTTCTTCCTGTCCTTCGGGCTCGACCTGCCCTTTATCGTCGACAAGTTCCCGGCGCTGGCTGGCTTCACGCTCAGCCGCGCCGGATTCATCCAGGGCGCGGTTCTCACGCTCTATGTCTGCTTTTTCTCCATTATCGCGTCGGTTATTCTGGGGCTGCTGGCGGCGCTGGGGCGTCTGTCGAAGAGCTCCGTCGCCTACGGAATTTCGACTTTCTACACTTCGTTCTTTCGCGGCACGCCGCTGCTGGTGCAGATTTTCCTGATCTATCTCGGCATCCCGCAGATCGGACCGGTGCCGGCGGCGATCCCATCCGGCATCATCGCGCTTTCACTGAACTACGGCGCCTATCTCAGCGAGATATTTCGCGCGGGGTTGTTATCCGTGCCTGCCGGCCAGCGCGAAGCCGGGCTGGCGCTTGGCCTGCACCCCTGGCAGCTGATGGTGAAGGTGGTGATGCCGCAGGCGATCCGTGTCGCCATCCCACCGACTGGTTCGCAGTTCATTGCGATGCTGAAGGATTCCTCGCTGATCTCGGTGATGGGTGTCACCGAAATCATGTTCGTGGCGCAGTCCTATGGCCGGGCCAGCTATCGCTATATCGAAATGCTGACGACGGCGGCCGCAATCTACTGGTTCCTGTCGATCATGTTCGAACTGGTGCAGGCGCGGCTGGAGAGCCATTTCGGCAAGGGCTACCGCGCCCGCTAGTTCTCCGGTTTCAAATGCTCTTCGGCGTCGTTCTTTGCGAGACCAGCGCAACGAGGATGCTCAGCGAGATACCTGCGGTCGCGATCCAGAGTGCTGATTGCATTCCTGCGGCGGTCGCCTGCTGGGGCGTGGCGCCGCTCAGGCTGCCGACATGGCGGTTTGCGACCGCGATCAGCACGGCAAGGCCAATGGCGTTGCCGACATTGAGAGTGGTTGATGCCATGCCGGAGGCTACGCCCTGTTCTTCGTGGCGCACGCCGGACGCCGCAGCAATCCACATGGCGGTCCAGACGATGCCCTGGCCGATGCCCGAGACGATCAGACCAGGCGCAAGGGCAAGGTAGGTGCCCTCAGGTGTCACTGCCGGCACCATGAGTGCGGTGCCGATGGCACCGATCACCATGCCCCCGATCAGGCTGGAGCGGTTCGAGAGGCGGGTCGACAGACGCGCGCCGAGTTGCGTGCCGGTAGCAATTGCGATCGACGGGACGAGGAAGGCGATGCCGGTTTCCAACGCGGAGTAACCCTGCACATTCTGAAACAGCACGGTGAGGAAATAGGGCAACGTGCCGAAGGTCGCCATGTAGAGGAAGGTGATCGTCATGCCGGCAACCAGGCTGCGGTTGCGTAACAGCCGCAACGGCATCAGCGGGTCTGCGCTTTTCGCTTCGATGGTGGCGAAGGCGATGAGAAGGAGGACCGCGAGTCCCGCGCTCCAGAGGATTGAAAGCGAGAGCCAGCCATATTCCGGCCCCTGCACGAGGGCAAAGACCAGCAAGGTCGCTCCAGCAGTAACAGTGAAGGCGCCGGCAAAGTCGAAACTACGGCGTTCGTGTTGCCTGGGATCACGCGGAATGACGAAAAATGCCGCGATGATGGCAACGCCGGCGAGCAGCACGTTGACATAGAAGACCGACGGCCAGCCGAAGGCGGCGGTGAGGAAACCGCCTGCCAACGAGCCAATGGTCAGGCCACTGGCACCGGCGCCACCCCAGACCGCAAGCGCACGGTTGCGCTCAGGCCCTTCCTCGAACAGCCGATTGACCAGTGAGAGCGTCGCCGGAAACAGAAATGCACCGCCGATGCCCTGTACAGCGCGAGCGGCGATGATGATTTCTGGCGCCCAGGCGAGAGCACCGATCAGCGAGGACAGTGCGTAGAGCCACAAGGCGAAGATGAACATGCGTCGCTGACCGATCAAATCGGCTGCGCGTCCGCCAAACAGCAGGAAGCCGCCGGTGAAGACGGTGTAGACGCTGACCACCCACTGCAGTGTCTGGCTGGAAAAGCCGAGGCCGGCGCCGATCTCCGGCAGTGCAACGAAGACGATGTTGAGATCGAGCGCGATAATCAGCTGCGCGAATGCAAGCAGGGCAAGGGTCGCACCGCGCCGTGCTCCGCTTCGAGCGGTGGAGTTGTGTGTCAGGGCTTCGTTTGACGCACTCATCGGGGACGATCTCCTGTGTCGATTCTTTGTCGATCGACAAATAACGAAAGCTTGCATCGGGATGTCAAGCGAATTATTTGTTGATCGATCAAGAATGGAGAAGATGATGGCGCGCCCTCGGGAATTTGATCGCGATGAAGCGCTTGTGAAGGCGCGCGATGCATTCTGGGCGCGTGGCTATGAAGGCACTTCAATGGCCGACCTCGTTTCGGAACTGGGTATCGCTTCCGCCCGCATCTATGCCGCCTTTGGCTCAAAAGAGGATTTGTTCCGCGAGGCGATCGGGCTCTATGAAGCCAGGGAGGGCGGCTTCGTGGACAGGGTTCTTGCCGAAGAGCCAACGGCACACCTGGCGATCGAACGCATCCTGCGCGAAGCCGTGGAAACCTACACACGGCCCGGCAAGCCCTGGGGCTGCATGGTGGTGACGGCGGCGACAAACTGTGCCGTCGAAAACCGCCGCTTGCAGGACTGGCTGGCGGATCGGCGTCGCCGGCAAACGGCAGCGATTGCCGAGCGCTTGGAGCAGGCGCGCCGCGGCGGCGAGTTCGTCGAAGACACCGACGTGGAGCGTCTCGGCGACTACCTGACGGCAGTCATGCACGGCCTTTCCGTGCAGGCGCGCGATGGTGTCTCCGCCGAGCGGCTGGCAGCGCTTTGCGACTTGTCGTTGCAAACGGTCGCTGGTTTCCTGAAGCCTCGAGCGAGCTGATTTCCGCCAGTTGCAAGAGGCTGGTTTCTGCTGTTGCTCCTGTTGCGCGGAAGCCTGCGGCTGCGTTGCAGAAAAGACTCAAAAGCCGGCTTTCGAAGCGCTTTTTTTCAGAAAGTGAATCCGCTGGAATCATAGGGGCTTGTCAGTGAATCAACTCTCTGATTCTTTGGGGCAACAGCGTTTCCTGATTTGAGTCGTTCGACGCGTGGGGCCGCGTTTCATCTGGGGAAGTCATTCTCCGGACATGTGAGATTCATGTCTGGAAATGGAAGTGTGAACCCGCCGCTAGAGGGATGACGGGGTGATGAAGAAGAAACATGTGGCCGTCCTGCTGGGAGGTTTTTCGTCCGAGCGGCCCGTGTCCTTGTCTTCCGGGAAAGCTTGTGCCGATACGCTTGAGGCGGAGGGTTATCAGGTTACTCGGGTCGATGTCGGGCGCGATGTTTCCTCTGTCCTGGCTGAGCTGAAGCCGGATGTCGTCTTCAATGCCTTGCATGGTCCCTATGGTGAAGACGGTACCATCCAGGGCGTGCTCGAATTCCTTGGGATTCCCTATACACATTCCGGCGTGCTGGCTTCGGCGCTCGCCATGAACAAGGAGCAGGCCAAGAAGGTGGCGAAGACTGTCGGGATCCCGGTTGCTGAATCCCGGGTCATCGACCGTTTCACCATCAAGAGTGAGCATCCGATGAGGCCGCCCTACGTGGTCAAGCCTGTCAATGAGGGCTCCAGCTTTGGTGTGGTTATCGTCAAGGAGGATCAGTCGCATCCGCCGCAGTTGATCTCGTCGCCGGAGTGGAATTATGGCGAGGAGGTCATGGTCGAGCGTTACGTCCATGGGCGCGAATTGACCTGCGCCGTGATGGGTGATGTGGCGCTCGGTGTCTGCGAGATCATTCCGACCGGCCATTCCTTCTACGATTATGATTCAAAATACGTTCCAGGTGGATCAAAACACGAAGTCCCCGCTAAAATTTCACTAAATATTTACCAAAAAATACAGACACTGGCCCTTAAGGCTCACCAAGCGATCGGTTGCCGGGGCGTCTCCCGGTCGGACTTCCGTTACGACGACCGTCATTCCGAAAACGGCGAGGTTGTCTGGCTCGAAATCAACACGCAGCCGGGTATGACGCCGACGTCTTTGGTGCCGGAGATCGCTGCCCAGGCAGGGCATTCGTTCGGCGAGCTGTTGAGTTGGATGGTGGAGGACGCGTCTTGTCGGCGTTGAACTGGGGACAGAGCGGAAGAAAGGGTGCGATGCCGCGCGCCCGCTTCGGTGCGTCCTCGTGGCTCGATCGTTTCGTTCTGCCCAGGATGCTGCGCAAGCCCGTGCGCACGCTCGGTCGGCTCACGCGTGGCGAGTTCGATGCGCCGCCCTTCGCCGCGACTGTGATCAATACCGTGTTTCTTGCCTCCTCCCTGACCTATGGTGCCTATCTCGGCGGGCATCTCGATGGCTTCGTGCAGGATGTGACTGCCCGAACGGGCTTTGCAGTCGATCAGATCAAAGTGGTCGGCAATCGCGAGACGTCGGAAATCGACATTCTCGACAAGCTCGATCTGAACGGCTGGACCTCGCTGGTTGGTTTCAGCGCTGAAGGTGCGCGCGAGCGCATCGCGCTGCTGCCCTGGATCCAGTCGGTGGCGGTGCGCAAGGTTTATCCGCATCTTCTCGAGGTGCGCATAGACGAGCGTCAGGCTTTCGCCATCTGGCAGCGAGGCACGGAACTGTCGGTGATCGAGAAGGATGGTCGTATCATTGCGCCTTACACAGGCGGCGATCAGTCGAAACTGCCGCTGCTGGTCGGGCAGGGCGCGCCAGAACATGCGCCGGCACTGATGGCCAAGGTGGCCGGTTTCCCTGAGCTTGCCTCCAGGGTCCGTGGCTACATCCGTGTCGGTGACCGGCGTTGGGACATCAAGCTGGACAACGGCGTCGTCATCAAGCTGCCAGAGTTCGATGTCGATCAGGCGATGGCCGAGCTCGTGCGCCTTGATCGCGAGAAGGGGTTGCTGTCACGCGACATCGCTTCGATCGACATGCGCCTCTCCGATCGTTTGACGGTGCAGTTGACGCAAGAAGCGACGACCGCGCGTGAGGCGGCGCTGAAGGAACAGGCCAAGATGGCAAAGCGCAAGGCGGGGCAGCAGATATGAGTTGGCTCGGCGGCAACAATGATGGAGCCTCGCGTCGGTCTGGCGTGCTGACGGTTCTTGATGTCGGCTCGAGTAAAGTCTGCTGCGTGGTGGCGAAACTCAAGCCCTGCGAGGAGGGCCACCTGCTGCGTGGCCGCTCGCATCGCATCCAGGTCATCGGCATCGGCCACCAGAAATCGCACGGTGTGAAGTCGGGCGTCGTCATCGATCTCGATCGCGCTGAACACGCCATCCGCCTGGCGGTGGATGCAGCGGAACGCATGGCGGGCCTCACGGTGGACTCGCTGATCGTCAACATGACGGCGGGCCGCCTGAAGAGCGAAAGCTTCAATGCCACCATCAATCTTGGCGGTCATGAAGTCGACGAAAACGACATCAAGCGGGTGCTTGGGGCTGGCGCCAAGCAAGCGCTGAAATCCGAGCGCGAAGTCCTGCATGCCTTGCCTGTGGGCTTTTCGCTCGATGGCGAGCGTGGCGTGCGCGATCCGCGCGGCATGGTCGGCGACACGCTTGGCGTCGACATGCATGTCATGACCGGTGACTCGGCGCCGCTGCGCAATCTGGAACTCGCGATCAACCGCTCGCACCTGTCGGTCGAGCGTCTGATCGCCACGCCCTATGCCGCGGGCCTCGCGGCGCTTGTCGACGACGAACTGGAAATGGGCGCCGCTTGTATCGACATGGGCGGTGGCACCACCACGATCTCCGTCTTCTCGGAAGGCAAGTTCGTCTACGGCGACTCGATCCCCGTCGGGGGCAACCACGTCACGCTCGACCTGGCCAAGGGCCTGTCGACCTCGCTGGACGCAGCGGAGCGACTGAAGGTGATGCATGGCTCGGCCTTGCCCGGCAGCTCGGACGATCGCGATCTCGTCACCATCCAGCCGATCGGCGAGGAGGGCGAGGCACCGCTGCAAATTCCGCGTTCGGTGATGACACGAATCATCCGGGCCCGTATCGAGGAAACCCTGGAGCTGTTGCGCGAGCGGCTGAGCAAATCAGGATACGGCAATGTGGTGGGCAAGCGGGTCGTTCTGACCGGCGGTGCCAGCCAGCTTGCCGGCATGCCGGAAGCAGCCCGTCGTGTGCTGGGACGCAATGTGCGTGTCGGACGCCCGCTTGGCGTTGCGGGGTTGCCGGAAGCGGCGAAGGGACCGGCTTTCTCGACCGCGGTCGGGCTCATGATCTATCCGCAGGTTGCTTCCTTCGAGAGCCATCCTGCCTTTGGAGCTTCCCGTTTCAAGATGACTGGAACAGGGGGAAGACTTCACCGCATGGGTCAGTGGTTGAGAGACAGTTTTTAGTTGAGTTGACGGGGACAGCCCCATAAGCGGCCGCGACGGCGAAGCGGCGGTAAAGGCAAAAGGACGAGGACTATGACGATCAATCTGAAAAAGCCGGACATCACCGAGCTCAAGCCACGCATCACCGTCTTCGGTGTCGGCGGCGGCGGCGGCAATGCGGTCAACAACATGATCACGGCGGGCCTGCGTGGCGTGGAGTTCGTCGTGGCCAATACCGATGCGCAAGCGCTCACCATGTCGAAGTCGGAGCGCCTGATCCAGCTCGGCGCGCATGTTACCGAGGGTCTCGGCGCGGGTTCGCAGCCTGAAGTCGGTCGCGCCGCTGCCGAAGAATGCATCGACGAGATCACGGACTATCTGTCCAACACCCACATGTGCTTCGTCACAGCCGGCATGGGTGGCGGCACCGGCACGGGCGCAGCTCCTGTCGTTGCACGTGCCGCTCGCGAGAAGGGCATCCTGACGGTGGGCGTGGTCACCAAACCGTTCCACTTCGAAGGCCAGCGCCGCATGAAGACGGCCGATATGGGCATCGAGGAACTGCAGAAGTGCGTCGATACCCTGATCGTCATCCCGAACCAGAACCTGTTCCGGCTGGCCAATGACAAGACCACCTTCGCCGACGCCTTCGCCATGGCTGATCAGGTGCTCTATTCGGGCGTTGCCTGCATCACGGATCTGATGGTCAAGGAAGGCCTGATCAACCTCGACTTCGCCGACGTCCGTTCGGTGATGCGCGAGATGGGCAAGGCGATGATGGGCACGGGCGAGGCCAGCGGCGAAGGCCGCGCAATGGCGGCAGCCGAAGCTGCAATCGCCAACCCGCTGCTCGATGAGACCTCGATGAAGGGCGCCAAGGGCCTGCTGATTTCGATCACCGGTGGCCGCGACCTCACCCTGTTCGAAGTGGACGAAGCGGCGACCCGTATCCGCGAAGAAGTCGATCAGGATGCCAACATCATCCTGGGTGCGACTTTCGACGAGGATCTCGAAGGCGTCATTCGCGTCTCGGTCGTTGCGACCGGTATCGACAAGTCGGCCGAGCAGATCGCCGCTGCTCCGATTTCGATCCGTGCCGCACAGCCGAAGGTGCCGGCGCGCCCGGCGGCCGCTCAGGCCGCCGAGGTGCGCACTGCTCCGATGCCGCAACCGGCCCTGCACGAGACGCGTGCCGCTGATCCGGTCGCGGAAGCCATCCAGCAGGCAGAGGCCAATGCAGCTGCGTTTGCTCAGCAGCCGCGCGTAGCCCAGGCCGCCCCGCAGGATGATTTCCGTCCGCAGAGCAAGCTGTTCCAGGCACCACCGGCCCAGCCACAGCCTCACCCCGTGATGCAGCAGGTTGCGCCGCAGCCGGCTCCGCAGCCTGTGCGTGAAATGGCTCCGCCGCAGCCGGTCGCAGCGCAGCCTCGCATGCCGCGCGTGGAAGATTTCCCGCCGGTCGTGCGCGCCGAAGTCGAGGCAAAGCAGCATCCGGTCGACCACGAGGAACGTGGCCCGATGGGCCTTTTGAAGCGGCTCACCAACGGCTTGACCCGCCGCGAGGAGGAGCCGGCCCGCCTGCAGCCGGCACAGCCACGCGAACCGAAGCTGCGCCAGGCAGCCCCCGAGGTGCGTCGCCTCGCGCCGCAGGATGCGCAACTCTACGCTCCGCGCCGGGGTCAGGCCGACGATCATGGCCGCTTCGCTCCGCAGCAGCGAGCGACTCATGAGGACGATCAGCTGGAAATCCCGGCCTTCCTGCGCAGGCAGGCCAACTGATCTTCTGACGGATTGTAACAGTTGTTAACAGGCAGGCGGGCGACCGCCTGCCTGTTCGCTTTAATAGTCGTGGAAAAACAGATACTTGTACGTTGCTTTTATACTCCCGTAGCCGTTACATCGGGTAAGAAAGCGTGATTTGGAGTATGCCTGAGGGGCCACTATCTTCCGCGGGCAACAACGGCAGTGGGTGTTTTGGGGATGTGCCCCGCTGGCTGGAAGATCAAAGGCAGCGACCGAAAAGCCGATTGGCCGCGCCATAAGGGCACATGGGGATCAGCTTGCAGGACTACCAGACAACGCTGAAATCACGCGCGACATTGACCGGTATTGGCGTTCACAGCGGTAATACCGTCACCATCCAATTCCTGCCTGCCGATGCCGACACGGGCATTGTTTTTCACCTGATGGATGGTGAGCAGCCGATGCGGGAGTTCCGTGCGCTGGTTTCCGAGGTGGGCGCGACCGACCTATGCACCATGCTCGGCGATCCAGCCGGCCAGCACATTGCCACGGTCGAACATCTGATGGCCGCCGTGCTCGGGCTTGGCATCGACAACATGGTGATCGAGATTGACGGGCGTGAGGTGCCGATCCTGGACGGCAGCTCGATCGAGTTCGTCGAGGCTATCGATCAGGCCGGTATCGAGATTCTCTCGGTGAAGCGCCGCTTCATCCGCATCCTCAAGACAGTCCGTATCGAGAGCGGTGCTTCCTGGGCGGAGTTCCGTCCCTATTCGGGGACCCGCTTTGAAGTCGAAATCGATTTCGAGAGCCCGGCAATCGGGCGGCAGAGCTTCGCCACGGATCTTACCGCGGACACTTTCCGCAGTGAAATCGCGCGGGCGCGCACCTTCGGTTTCATGAAAGACGTTGAGCGCCTGTGGGCGGCCGGTTACGCCCTTGGCTCGTCGCTCGACAATTCGCTGGTGATCGGTGACGACCATCGCGTCATCAATGTCGGCGGCTTGCGCTATCCAAACGAGTTCGCGCGGCACAAGACGCTGGATGCCATGGGTGATCTGGCTCTGGCTGGCGCGCGCTTCATCGGCTGCTTCCGGTCCTATCGCGGTGGCCATCGGCTGAATGCGGCGGCGCTTCGTCGTCTGCTGTCGGATCGCACTGCCTTCGAGGTGGTGGAAACGACCCGGCGTGGCCGTTCCGGCGAGATGAGTGCGATCAGCGCGCCGGTATACGCACCCTGGACGATCTGAATTTCGTCGGCTTCCTGGTCGAAAGGGCGCCTGTTGCACGGGCGCACCACTTCGGCTGGGAAATCCTGATCCTCAATTCATGGCGGATTGCGCCACAAAATTGCACGATTGCGGGGTGATAGCGTTGCCGCGCGCGCTGTTTTTGGTTTATGGCTGCTCGCCGACGTGGGCAATGGCGCCGAGAGGGCGAATTTCGATCATGTTTTTCAGACAGGCCGACCAGTTGAAGGCGCCACTTGCGGCGTTGAAATCGCCGTTCCCGGCGGCTTTTCTCGCACTTTCGGTGCTCGCTGCTCCTCTGGCGCTTTCGGGCTGCATGTCCTCGGAAAAGGATATCGACCTGTCGACCTATGTCGAGCAGACCGAGCCCGCCGACGTGCTCTACAATCAGGGCCTCGCCAATATGAATGCCGGCCGCCTCGATGAAGCGGCCAAGAAATTTGCCGCTGTCGATCGTCAGCACCCCTATTCGGAGTGGGCGCGCAAATCGATGGTGATGGGGGCTTTCACCAATTATCGTCAGGGCAAGTATGACGACGCGATCAGCGCGGCCAAGCGCTATCTGACACTTTATCCTTCCACGGATGAGGCCGCCTACGCGCAGTACATCATTGGCCTCAGCTACTACAAACAGATCGAGGACGTGACCCGCGATCAGAAGGAAGCCAAGCTCACCATCCAGACCATGCAGGAACTGGTGACGCGCTGGCCGGATTCTGAATATGTCGAGGATGCCAAGACCAAGATCCGTTACGCCAACGATCAGCTGGCCGGCAAGGAAATGCAGGTCGGTCGCTACTATTTGGAGCGCAAGGAATACCTGGCGTCGATCAAGCGCTTCCGCAATGTGGTCGAGAACTATTCCAACACCCGCCATATCGAGGAAGCGCTGGCACGTCTGACCGAAGCCTATTTTGCGTTGGGCCTCGTCGACGAAGCGCAGACCGCAGCAGCCGTCCTCGGGCAGAACTATCCGGACAGCCAGTGGTACAAGGACTCCTACAAGCTCCTGCAAAGCGGCGGCTTGCAGCCGCGCGAGAATGCCGGCTCGTGGATATCCAAGGCCGGCAAGCTCATTACCGGCGGCGCCTGATCCTTTCATACCGCGCGCCTCATGGGGCGCGCGCAGCTATCCTTGATGCTATAGAGCGCCGATGCTCTCCAGGCTATCGATTCGCGATATCGTCCTGATCGAACGGCTCGACATTGATTTCGCGCCGGGCCTTTCCGTTTTGACCGGTGAGACCGGCGCCGGCAAATCCATCCTGCTCGATGCTCTGTCGCTGGCGCTTGGCGCGCGTGGCGATGCCTCCCTGGTGCGACATGGTGCGGCGCAGGGCCAGGTAACGGCCGTCTTCGACGTTCCGCGCAACCATCCGGCGCGAGAAATCCTCGCAGAGAATGCCATTGAGGATGATGGCGATATCATCCTGCGCCGCTTGCAGACGGCGGACGGGCGCACACGCGTCTTCGTCAATGACCAGCCGTCGTCAGTGACGCTGATGCGCGATATCGGTCGAGCGCTGGTGGAGATCCACGGCCAGCACGATGACCGCGCACTGGTCGACCCCGGCGCGCATCGGGATCTGCTTGACGCCTTCGGCGGCCATCTCGGTGTCGTGCATCGCACGGGCGAGGCCTGGCGGTATTGGCGGCAGGCCGAACAGGATCTGGCGCGTCACCGTGCCAAGGTAGAAGCCGCGGCGCGGGAAGCAGATTATCTTCGCGCTTCCGTGGCGGAACTTGCCAAGCTCGATCCGCAACCCGGCGAAGAAACGGAATTGGCCGAGCTTCGCGCGGTCATGATGCGGGCTGAAAAGATCGCTGCGGAAATCCATGATGCCCAGGACGTCCTGTCCGGCCCCGCATCGCCATTGCCGCAACTTGCGAGCCTGCTCAGGCGCTTGCAACGCAAGGCCAGCGAAGCGCCTGGCCTGCTTGAAGATGTGGTGAAATCGCTGGACGAAGCGATGATCTCGCTCGATGCGGCACAGTCAGGCGTCGAGGCTGCGTTGCGTGCGACCGAATATGATCCGCAGCGGCTGGAAAAGGCCGAGGAGCGGCTGTTTGCATTGCGTGCGGCCGCACGCAAACACAATGTCGTCGTCGACAATCTTGCCCAGCTGCGCGACACGATGTCCGCTGACCTTGCCGATCTGGACGCCGGTGAGGAGAGGCTTGCCGCGCTGGAAAAACAGGCAGCCGTGGCGCGTGAGGATTATGATCTGCTGGCGTCAGAGCTGTCCGGGCTACGCCATGCCGTGGCCACTGGGCTCGCCAAGGCCGTGATGGCCGAACTTCCTGCACTGAAGCTGGAGCGGGCCGAGTTCATCGTCGAGATATCCAGCGAGCCGGCCAATCGGCTGGAAGAGGGCATCGACCTGATCGAGTTCTGGGTGCGCACCAATCCTGGCACCAGGCCGGGGCCGATGATGAAGGTTGCTTCCGGTGGCGAACTTTCGCGCTTCCTGCTTGCACTCAAGGTGGCGTTGGCCGACCGTGGTTCGGCCCCGACCCTCGTTTTCGACGAGATCGACACTGGCGTGGGTGGCGCAGTGGCCGACGCGATCGGCCAGAGACTGGCGAGGCTGTCGACGCGCGTGCAGGTGCTGTCCGTCACCCATGCACCTCAGGTGGCGGCGCGCGCGGCGACGCATTTCCTGATTTCGAAGTCAGGCACGGACCGTGTCGCTACCGGTATCGCAGAGATGGATCGGGGTGCGCGACAGGAAGAGATCGCTCGCATGCTGGCGGGTGCCAGCATTACCGACGAAGCGAGGGCGGCGGCCGAGAGGCTGCTGCGGGAGAATAAAGTCACGTCGTGAACTGTCGGGAGTGACGGCCGGGAGCAGCGGAAGCGGTTTACTTTCCAAAGAAATTTGCCGATGACTTCAGAGCAATTCCAGCAAAAGCGCAGGCGGTTTGCGTCCGCAATTGCATAGAAAAACGCAGTTGAAGCGTTTCCGCGTTTCCGTAGGTAACGGAAACGCTCTAGGTCCCGCAGTTGGGGAGTGGTCGCGCCATGTCTGAACAGAACAAGCCCATCGAAGCCTTGAGTGCCGAAGAAGCGTCGGCAGAACTCGCGCGTCTGGCCGCCGAGATCAGCGAGCATGATCGCCGCTATCATGGCGAGGATGCGCCCATCATCACGGATGCGGAGTATGACGCCTTGCGGCGGCGTAATGCTGCGATCGAAGAGGCCTTTCCAGATCTGGTACGATCCGACAGTCCGACAGGATCTGTCGGTGCGGCGCCGGCCGAAGGCTTTGCCAAGGTTCGTCATGCCGTACCGATGCTCAGCCTCGCCAAGGCCTACACCGATCAGGATGTGGTGGATTTCCTGGAGCGGGCGAAACGTTTCTTCGAGCGCGACAAGGATTTCGACATTGCTTTCACGGCAGAGCCCAAGATTGATGGGCTGTCCGCATCGCTTCGTTACGAAAATGGTGTTTTCGTCCAGGGCGCCACGCGTGGGGATGGTGCGGTTGGCGAGGACATTACCGCCAATCTGAAGACCATCGCCGACATCCCGCACAGGCTGAAGGGTTCGGGCTGGCCCGAAATTATCGAAATCCGCGGCGAGGTCTATATGACCTATGCCGAATTCCAGGCCTTGAAGGAACGCTCTGCTGCTGCGGGTGGCCAGGATTATGTCAATCCGCGCAACACGGCGGCCGGCTCGTTGCGGCAGAAGGATCCGTCCGTTACCGCCAGCCGCAACCTCAAATTCTTTGCCTATGCCTGGGGGTACACGTCCGAGGATCCAGCGCCGACGCAATATGAGGCGGTGCAGAAATTCGCCGACTGGGGATTCAAGGTCAGTCCGCTGATGGTGCGCGCCAGATCGGTTGATGAACTCATCGCGCAGTACAAGCTTATCGAGGCGCAGCGGTCTTCGCTCGGCTATGATATCGATGGCGTCGTCTACAAGGTCGACCAGCTTGAGCTGCAGCGCCGCTGGGGCTTCGTCACAGGCGAGCCGCGCTGGGCGGTTGCACACAAATTCCCCGCCGAGCAGGCGACGACGATCGTGCGCAAGATCGACATCCAGGTCGGCCGCACCGGAACGCTGGCGCCGGTAGCCCGGCTGGATCCGGTCACGGTAGGCGGTGTCACCGTCGTCAATGTGACGCTGCACAACGAGGACTACATCAAGGGCTTCGACAGCAACGGCGAGCCCATCCGCGAGGGCAACGATATCCGCATCGGCGATACGGTGGTGATTCAGCGGGCAGGGGATGTCATCCCGCAGGTCGTCAGCGTGGTGGTCGACAAACGTCCCACCGATGCCGTGCCCTATGAGTTTCCGCACACGTGCCCTGTTTGCGGTTCGGCAGCGACGCGCGAGGTGAATGAGAAGACCGGTAAGGAGGATTCGCGACGGCGTTGTACCGGCGAACTGATCTGTCCGGCGCAGGCGGTCGAAAGGTTGCGCCATTTTGTGTCGCGCGGTGCAATGGATATCGAAGGCCTGGGGGCCGAAAACATCGACCTGTTTTTCAATGCCGGTCTTCTCGGGACCGCAGCCGATATTTTCAGGCTGAAAGACCGGCGCGTGGAGGTTCAGCAGGCACTCTTCGAGAGGCGCGAGGCGCAGGCGCAGGCGCGCGAGGCCGCCAAGGGCGCGACCCGCAAGAAGGTGCTGACCGCCGAAGAACGTACCTATGAAGGGCTCGAAAAGCTGTTCGACGCGATAGATGCGCGCCGTGAGCCGGAGCTCGATCGTTTCATCTTCGCGCTTGGCATCCGTCACATCGGCGAAACGACGGCTGCCGCACTTTCGAAGACATTCTCGACGGCGGAAGAGTTCATCCGCGTTGGCAAGGAAGCGTCCAAGGCGAATGATCCAAAGACCATCTTCCCGTCCATCAACGGCATTGGCGATACGGTGATCGGTGCGCTGTGCGACTTTTTCGGCAATGAGCGCAACGATGATGTGCTGGACGCATTGCTGCAGCAGGTCCACCCAAAGCCCTATGTCGTCAATGTGTCGGCCGACAGCCAGGTTGCCGGGAAGACCGTGGTGTTCACGGGATCCCTGGAGAAGATGTCGCGCTCGGAAGCCAAGGCGATGGCCGAACGGCTGGGCGCAAAGGTTGCGGGATCGGTCTCGGCCAAAACCGACCTTGTCGTTGCCGGGCCCGGCGCGGGCTCGAAACTCAAGCTGGCAACGGATCTCGGCATCGAGGTCATCGACGAGGACACCTGGTTCGAGAGGGTCGGACGGAGCGGGTGATGGCGGAGACGTTCACCGGCTTTGGCCAGAAGGCCCTTCCGTTCCTGAAGGCGCTGGATTTTCACCAGAGCAGGGAATGGTTTCAGGAAAACCGCGATCTGTTCGAAAGCGAGCTGCGCGAGCCGCTCGGCAACCTCGTCGAGACGCTTTCGGAGCGCTTCGGCGCCGCGGGGCTCGGCTTGCGCGGCGACCGCAAGAAGTCGCTGTTCCGTATCAACCGCGACGTGCGTTTCTCAAGGGACAAGCGCCCCTACACCACGCATGTGTCTGCGATCCTGTCACCGGATGGCACCAAGATGGAGCAGGGCGTTTTCTTCTTTCATCTGGGACTCGATGCCAGTTTCGCCGCGGTTGCATGGTGGCAGCCGGAGACCGCAATGCTGCAGGCAATGCGGCGCGCCATCGAGACGAAGCCGGAACAGTTCCGCAAGCTGGTGGCCGTGCTGAAAAAGGGCAAGCTGGAACTCGGCATGCAGGGCGCCATGAAACGCATGCCGCGTGGTTTTGAACACGTCACCGATGCCGACCTTGCAGCCGCGATCCGCAACCGGCATTTCGTCGTACGCCAGGAGGTTGAGCAGGCTTCCATCCACACGCCGGAATTGGCTGATATCCTGCTCGATTTCGTCATTCGCGCCCGGCCATTGCTCGACTGGGGCAGGGCAATACAAGGCACGGTCATGCCGATCCCGCAGGGCTGAAGCGCACTGGAAAGCATCATTTTCGCTGATCGTTTGGCTCAAGCGAATTGGTGTGACATCCGGCAGCTGGCTACCTACATGTCACCCTTCCAGCGCGATACGCAGATTCAAGGTGTTGGAGCGTTCCTTGCGCGTCCGAGCGGATGCGCTGCGCTCTAAAGGGAGTGACCGATGTCATCGGAAGCAATCGCCGAGAGGTCCAGAGCGGGCGAATTCTGGGACGGGGTGCGGCTCAGCACGCCGGTCGTGGTGGCTTCCGCGCCATTCGCCATGCTGTTCGGGGCGCTCGCCGTCGACAACGGATTTTCGGTTTTCGAGGCGACCTTGATGAGCGCCGCCGTCTATGGCGGTGCCAGTCAGATGGTCGGCATCGAACTGTTCGGCCAGCATGTCGCGCCGTGGCTGATCGTGCTTTCGATCTTCGCCGTGAATTTCCGCCATGTGCTCTATTCGGCAGGCATCGGGCGGCGCATCTCGCACTGGCCGATCGTGCAGCAGGTGCTTGGCTATTTCATCCTCACCGATCCGCAATACGCCATTTCCGAACGCAAGGCGGAAACCGGCCAGGCGGTGAGTTTCATCTGGTATCTCGGGCTTGGACTGCCGGTCTATGTGTTCTGGGTGGCTGAAACGGCGCTTGGCGCCTATTTCGGCAGGCTGATCAGCGATACCCATTCGCTCGGTATCGATTTCCTGCTGCCAATCTACTTCTTCGGCCTGGTCATGGGTTTCCGCAAACGCCCGCTGTGGCTGCCGGTGGTGGTGGTGAGCGCCATCGCATCGATCATCGCCTACAAGACGGTCGGCTCGCCCTGGCATGTCTCGATCGGCGCGGTTGCCGGCATCCTGCTCGCCGTCATCCTGCCGCCGCATCACAGCGGCGTCGGCACCAAACCCGGCATAGAAGGGGAGGAGCAGCCATGAGTGCGACATTCTGGATCATTATTGCGGCTGCGATCGCCACCTATCTCACCCGCGTTGGTGGCCATCTCGTCATCTCGCGCTTCGAACGGGTGCATCCGCGTGTCGAGGCGGGATTGAATGCCGTCCCGGCGGCTGTGCTGACGACGCTGGTTGCGCCTGCGGTTTTAAGTGCCGGCCCTGCCGAATGGGCAGCGCTGATCGTCGCAGGCGCGGTCTCGCTGCGCGGCGGCCTGCTGTCGATGTTCCTTGCCGGAGCTGCCGTGCTGATCCTGGCACGACAGTTCATGGCCTAGAACCTGCTTACAGAACAGGCGCCTCAAAGAGGCGCCGTCACCTTTTCCAGCCAGGCCAGCGTTTCGCCATCGACCATCGGGCCGATCTCGGCGAGCACGCGGGCGTGGTACGCATCCAGCCATTCAAGCTCGGCTTTGGTCAAAAGATCGGTGCGGATCAGCCGGCGATCGATGGGGGCAAGGGTGAGCGTCTCGAAACCATGCATGGCAATATCGCCGCCCTCGATCTCTTCGGCCGGGGTGACGATGATCAGGTTCTCGATGCGGATGCCGTAGTGGCCTTCCTTGTAGTAGCCAGGCTCATTGGACAGCATCATGCCTGCCAGAAGCTTTTCCGTACCGGTGCGTGCAATACGCTGTGGTCCCTCGTGCACGGCAAGGTAGGAGCCGACGCCGTGGCCGGTGCCATGCGCGAAGTCGCACCCGTGGCGCCATAGGGCCATGCGTGCGACCGCATCGATTTCCGAGCCACGCGTGCCAGCCGGAAAGCGCAGCATCGAAATGCCGATCATGCCTTTCAGCACCAAGGTGAAGCGCTCGCGCATTTCATCCGTCGGTTTGCCGATCGGAACCGTGCGGGTGATATCGGTGGTGCCGTCCTGGTATTGCGCGCCAGAATCGAGCAGGAACAATTCGTCCCTGGCGAGTTTGCGGTTGGTCTCCGTGGAGACGCGGTAGTGCATGATGGCACCGTTGGGGCCGGCGCCGGAAATGGTCGCGAAGGAAACGTCGCGCAGCGGCATCTGCGTTTCCTCCCCGGTCTTGCGGCGCACCTGCTCCAGCTGCCTGACGATGGTGATTTCGTCGAGCGTTCCCGGCTTCTGGCGGTCGAGCCAGCACAACAGCTTGGCTATGGCCGCACCATCGCGGCGATGCGCAGCCCGGCTGCCGGCGATCTCGGCCTGGTTTTGACGGCGCGAGGGATTCGAGCGGGATCGGCAGCGGAAACGACGGTGCCGCCATTGTCCTCCACCAGCGTGCGCAGCTTGTCGGCGGCCAGCACCGGATCGAGCGCGATTTTGGCGCCGTTCTTTGCCAGATCCACGATTGCCCCTTCGAACTCTGCCGGCTCGTGCGGGTCGCAGAGTTGGGTGAGATAGGCCGCAACGGTGCGCGAGAATTTGCGGCTGTCCATGAACAGCTGATGCTTGCCATCGGCCGCAAGGATGGCGAAGCCGAGTGCCAGTGGCGTGTGCGGTACGTCGCCGCCGCGAATGTTGAAGGCCCAGGCAATCGAAGAGGGGTCGGTCAGCACGGCATGTGTGGCGCCTTCCTTCCCGATCGCGGAAGCGAGCCGTGCCAGCTTATCCTTGGCAAGCTCGCCGGCAAAAGCCTGCGGGTGCAGTTCCACCGGCGCGATCGGCGCATCGGGCTGATCATCCCAGATGATGTCGATCGGGTTTTCGGCTACCGGTATCAGTTCCGCGCCCGATTTTGCCGCCGCGGCCTTCAGTGCCTTCACCTCGCCAACCGTGTGCAGCCATGGATCGAAACCAAGGCGCGCACCCTTGCCGAGATTTTCCGGGATCCAGGAGGCGGGCGGATTGTCGATCAGGCTTTCGATCGCGAAGATGTCGAGATCGACTTCGGCGCGCACCTGCAGCGTGTAGCGGCCGTCGACAAAGATGAAGGCGCGATCGCGCAGCACGATGGCCACTCCGGCTGACCCGCTGAAGCCGGTCAGCCAGCGTAGTCTTGCAGCACGGTCCGGAACGTATTCGCCCTGGTGCTCGTCGGCGCGGGGCACCAGGAAACCGTCAAGGCCATTCTCGCTCAGCCAGCCACGCAGCCTGGCGACATGCGGTTTGCCCACGGTGGGATCGCCGGCGGGATCGAAAGTCTGGAACATCGATGCAAACCTGTCATTGTTCGATTGTGTGGCCGGACCGTAGCCGCGTGGTCGACGCCTGACAATCGGCGCGCTGGACCAATTGCAGGAGAAGCATGCGACGGTTTTCCGTCCGGAATTGCATCAAAACAAAGAGTTGGAGCGTTTCCGCGTTTCCATGAAAAATGGAAACGCTCCCGAGCAATCCAGGAAATGCGTAGCGGTTTCCGTTCGGAATTGCGTCAGAACAAAGAGTTGGAGCGTTTCCGCGTTTCCATGAAAAATGGAAACGCTCCAAGTCCAGCTCAGCGCTTCAGATGGATCGTCACCCAGCCCTCGCGGTGAGTGGTGCGCAGGTGCCGGAACTGCTGGCCGGCATAGGCTGCCACGACGGCATCGCGCTGGCGATCCAGGATGCCGGAAAGCACGATGGAGCCGCCGGGCGCCAGGTACTTCGCCATCTCCGGCGCAAGTTTCATCAGCGGCTTGGCAAGGATGTTGGCGACGATAAGGTCAAAGGGCGCCCGGGCGGCGAAGATGGGATGATGGAAGCCGGGCGCGGTCACGGTCTCGACCAAACCGGCTACATGGTTCAGTCGCGCGTTGGCGGCGGCAACGTCGACGGCGACAGGGTCGATATCGGTGGCGAGCACTGGAATGTGGGCGAGACGGGCCAATGCGATGGCCAGCACTGCGCTGCCAGTGCCAAGATCCAGCGCGTTGCGTGGTTTCTCGCGGATGGCGACACGTTCCAGCATGGCCAGGCAGCCGGCGGTGGTGCCATGATGACCGGTGCCGAAAGCCAGTCCTGCTTCGATTTCGATGGCGATGTCGCCGGCATGGCGCTTCTGCCGATCGTGGCCACCATGCACCAGGAAGCGGCCAGCGCGTACGGGCTTCAGGCCTTCCAGTGAGCGCGCCACCCAGTCGACGTCGGGCAATACTTCGCGCTCGACCGGTCGGGCCAGTCCAAGGGCCGTCAGTTCTGCCTTCAGCCGCGCCTCGACCGGCTCTATGTCGCCGTCTGCGTAAAGCGAGACCTCATGCAGGTCGCGCTCCTCGTCGAGTTCCAGCACTGCGAGTGGCAGGCCGTCGTCCTCGAAGACTGTTTCGAGGACGGCGAAGATGTGATCGGCCTCGGCCTTGGTTGCGGTCAGATAGAGGCGCGTCTGGCCCATGGGCACCTGTCTTGCGGCATGCGCCGCGTTGAAAAGCTGATTAGCCGTCTTTGGCCAGCCGCTTCAATTTGGCAAGTGCGGTATCGGGATTTTCCTCATAGGCGATCGTGCCGAAGAAGTCGCCCTTGCGGTTGAGCATCAACACGGAAGCGGTGTGATCCATGGTGTAGTCACCTCCGCCAGTATCGACCCGCTTGAAATAGATGCCGAAGGACTTTGCCATGGCGCGCACCTTGTCGGGTTCGCCGGTGATGCCGACAATGCGATCGGAGAAGTTGGTGACATAGTTTTTGATGACGTCTGGCGTGTCACGTTCGGGATCGATCGACACGAAGTAGGCCTTGATGTCCTTGCCTTCGTCGCCCAGCGTCTTCAGCCAGCCGGCCAGTTCAAAGAGCGTGGTCGGACAGACTTCGGGGCAGTGGGTGAAGCCGAAGAACACGACGGTCGGCTGCCCGCGGAAAGCAGCCTCGGTCACGGGTTTGCCGGTCTGATCGGTCAGCGCGAAGGGGGCGCCAAAAGGCTCGCCGCCAAAGTGGCTGCGATACCAGTTGAAGGTCAGCCAGCCGATGCCGACAGCCATGAGAACGAGGATACCAACGAGAATAGAGCGCATTGTGGGAACGATCCGGGACAGGAGCCATTTCAAGGCCGCCGGCTTGGTTTCGCAGAACACCAGGCGGCATGTTCGGCGAAACCTTATCGCCTTGCCGGAATGAGCGCAAAGTGCGTCATTGCCGCAACCTGTCGTCTAAAAAGCTTGCAAGATGGGGCGGCTGATCCCAACTGAAATCACAATCGGCCAACACAAGGAGGGTTTCTTGTTCTCTCGGACCGGACGAAAACTGATCGGCGGGGCACTCGTTGCCTGTTTTGTTGGTATCGCAGGGGTGGCACTGGCGCAGCAGGTCGGCAAGGTCGGCGTCGACTGGCTTGGCAACGACATCATCGTGGAAGCGATCAAGGATCCGAAGGTCGAGGGTGTGACCTGCCACGTTTCCTATTTCGACCGTGGCGTCATCGATCGGCTGCAAAAGGGCAATTGGTTCGAGGACCCGTCGGACTCGGCGATTTCGTGCCAGCAGACGGGGCCGATCAGCATCGGAGACATCGACTTCAGCAAAGGCGGCGAAGAGGTGTTCAAACAGGGCATCAGCCTGATCTGGAAGAAACAGGTGGTGAACCGGATCTACGACAAGGCCAACGACACGCTGGTCTATCTTTCGCATTCGCGCCAGGTGCAGGACGGATCGGCCAAGATGGCGATCTCGACCGTACCGCTGTATGGCCAGAACGTCACCTGGAAGAACGGCAAGCCGCAATAGACCGGCTTGCGGGGCGTGCCGGCGGCGCGTAAAGCCGCGTCATGGACCGTACCGACGACCTCGTGCCCAAGGATCCGGAACCGCGCATTCATCCGACCGCGGAACTGAAGTCGTGTCGGCTTGGCCGCTATACGGCCATCGGCGAGCGTGTCGTGCTGCGCGAGGTGACCGTGGGCGACTTCTCCTATTTCGAGCGCCATGCCGAAGCGATCTACACGATCATCGGCAAATTCTGCTCGATCGCCGCCAACACGCGCATCAATGCGCTCGAACATCCGATGGAGCGCGTGACCACGCATAAAGTCAGCTATCGGCCGAATGAGTATTTCCGCTGGCTTGGCGTGGACGGCGTTTTTCGCGAGCGCCGGCGCTCAAAACCGGTCAGCATCGGCCATGACGTGTGGATCGGCCATGGTGCGGTGATCCTGCCTGGGGTGACAGTCGGCAACGGCGCGGTAATCGGTGCCAATGCAGTGGTGACCAGAGATGTTCCCGCCTACACGATTGTCACGGGGGTGCCGGCCAGAAGGCTGCGCCGGCGGTTTTCTGAAGAGATAGCCGCCCGGATTGAAGCACTGGCCTGGTGGGACTGGTCGCCGGAGCAGCTTGCCAGGGCTATCCCCGACATGCAGGCGCTGGAAATCGAGATCTTTCTCGACCGGTGGGAAGCTCAGGCCTAGAGCAACCCAGCCAGGTGCGCAGCGGGCTTTTGCGTTCGGGATTGCATCTGCGTTTCCGCTAAAGCGCAGCGCTCCAGCCGTGTCTGGCGATACGTAGATCAGCATCTTAACCATGACGGCTCGGTCACGAGTTTTCGTGCAAGTCAACGGCGGCCTTATCTTAACCAATCATGGTAACCAAATTATTTAACGTAAAAGATTAAAGTTAAAAAATGGAAAACGCCGTGTATTCGTAGATTATTACATGCTCATGCTTGTGTGCTTTTTATTGATGTGTACTATCCAATCCCAGAGGTACTGATGAATAGGTGGAAGTAAACACTGTTGTAAATAGGAGAGAAGTCATGAAGAAATTCGCACTTGTACTCACTGTCGCAGTTGTTTCATTCTCGACTGTCAGCTCTTATGCGGGCGGTTTTGGTTCCCGGGGTAACAACAACAACTCGGGCGGTGGACTCATCAACATTTCTCCCGGCATCGCACTCGGTGATATTGGCATCCTGAATGGATCGCCGATCTTGAGCGGCAACAACACCCAGGTGGGTGGCATTCTCAATGGCGTGGGTGTTGGCATCCTCGGTGTCGGCACTGGTGTCAGCAAGGTCACCAACAGCATTCTGGGTGGCGGCAACAGCTACAAGCTGGGCCGGCACTAACAAGAAGGGGCGGTTTGCCTGAACAAGGCGACCGAAGGGGCGGGAGGGTTGAAGACCCTTCCGCTTTTCCTTGTTTTGTTTGATGGAGCAATTCCAGGAAAAGGGCGTAGCGGTTTTCCGTCCGGAATTGCGTAGAGACAAAGCGCCAGAGCTTTCCTCGTTTCCGAGAGAAACAGAAACGCTCTCGCGGCGGTCAGATCTTGGCGCGCAGGCCGATAAAAGTGTCGACGGTGTTCTCGTCTATGTCGATCACCGTCTTGTGGATGCGATTGACGTCCACGCGCAACACCACTGATGCCCTGGCGCTGGCATCGTAGGTGGCCTCGGCATAAAAGACGCGCTTGCGCTCGACATTTTCCCAAAGCAGGTTGCGCTTGAACTCGCAGGCGACGCCGGAGGCCAGCTTCAGGTTCTCGCGCAGCTTGTAGGAGACCTCGAATTCACCACGATTGACCCAGGAAGCCAGCGGATCGTCGCTGTCGGCGGTCTCGTAGCGACCGTACCAGGTACCACGCAGCTCAAAACCCTTCGGCAACGGTTTGACGACGGACAACTGCCAGGCCGGACGAATACGCGAATAGGTATCGTCGGCGCCGTGCAGGAGTTCTGCACCGATTGCCAGCGCAGCGGTGGCGCCGCCGGTGCCGGTGTAGGTGATCTCGCCGCGCAGGCCGAACTGGTTGAGTGAGACGCCGACGGGTGGCTCGCCCAGGCGTTCGACGGCAATGCGTAACGCCGAGCCCTGAACTCCAAAGGTGAACTGACCGACAGTGCGGATGAGCTTGAGGGCGATCTGGACGTTGCGCTTGTCGGGATCGAGGCGGGCGGGCAGGAAGATGTCGTCTTCGAAACGGCTGAGGCCGACCTTCTCCATGCTTGTCATGGCATCGACGATGAGCGCCATCTGGTTGCCGAGGTCCAGGCCGACCTGGACCTGTCCGCTGGCAACCTGCTTCAGCGTGCGTGTTCCGATGGTGAAGGGGCCGATGTCGATGTGGTCACCATCCCTGGTGGCGTTGTAGGCAAGCGTGCCGCGCAGTTCGAGCCCACCGGCAAAGCGGCGAAAAGCCTGAACCTGAATGCCGCCGGCGGTGTCGTCCTCGATGGTGACCGAGTCGTGGCGGGTCGCCCGACCTTCGGCGTTCAGTGAAATATAGGCGTCGTTGTCGCCCCATTTGCGGAACAGGGTGCTGCGCAGCAGCGAATACCAGTCGGCGATCGGCCGGTCGCTCTCCATCGCATTGGTCGTGTAATGGCGCTCGATGCTGGTGGTGAGGGTCGGTTCGACTGTCTCGCCGGCCCACGCCACCGCACCAGCGAGGGCGAACACTGCGCCGGCGGTTAGAAAGACAAATCCGCCGCGCGCCATGGCCATCATTTATCCCGGAATCCGGTCGGTTGCTTCGGCGCTGGAATGTCGAGCCACATGCCTGGTCCTCAGGGGAGGCGGGCCCTAAACCCCTTCCGCCGCGCATGCGAGACGGAAGGGGCTTGAGGTACCGCTCAAGGCGGAGTTACAGGCGTGGTCGCCTGCAAGATCAGGCTCGCAGAAAATGGATAAGGATATATTACCTTTTCCATATGTACTGTAATAGAAATAGAGCTGTTCTTGCTCGCTATCTCCTCGGTTGTCGCATCAACTTGCGGAGGCTGGTGGTTTTGTTCTCTTTCTCAAGAAGAGAAGGTTTTCCGGCCGGCGGTTGGCGTATCCGGCCTGAATCGCTAAAAGAGAGCGGATTGAAAATACCGCAGGCTGTTTTCGTGACCGACTGGCTGGAGATACTGAAGCATGAAACGGCAACCGGCGAACGCATGGGCCGCGAGGTGCCAGACATGCTTGCGCATCCCGACATCAGTGCCGAGCAGGTGCAGGCGCTGTTTTCGGCGCTCGACAAGCAGGCCGATTTTGCAGAGAAGCTCACCCAGGCACTGGAGAAATTCGGCCACGATTTCCCGGTGATCGCCGCTGCCGAACGGCTGGAAGAGCGCTACGCCGATCTTGCGGCGACTGTTGCTGACAAGCTGAAAGAGATGCGGAAGTAGGATCCGCAACCGTTACGGACACGGGAACCGCTATGCGGCGGCGGTCCTCGATCGGGAAAGGCCGATCTCAGACGCCGCGGCCGTTGTCGGCTACAGTCGTCGATTTGGACCGCGAGCCGCCGCCAACCACGACCAGTCGCTTGATCTTGCCTTGCTTGAACGCGGCGAGGAAGCGCTTGTAATCCTTGAAGGCAACGCAACCATGCGATTCCGCACGACCGCCGCGCAGCAGGTAGGAATGAGCCAGTAGCCCGTTGCGACCATGCTTGACCTTGCCGTCCACGGGAGTGAGGCGGATTGCCTCGACACCATGGAACAGGGATTCGCGCATCGACAGCTTGTATGTGTCGGGCGGGGTAGGGCCGCGCATCTTCTGGTTCACGTAACGTACGTTGTCGGCCATCGAGCCGATGCCGGAATGGGCTTCCAGCCGGGTTCCGTCGGGCATGGTGACGGTGGCCGATGCGATATCGTAGACGGCGGTTCCATTGCCGGCCCTGGCGCTCGATCCGCCGGGCGAGGAGAACAGATTGCGGAAGGCCTGACCAAGACCGCCGCTTTCGGAAGGATTGTCCGGCCGGGCGTAGGCGAGCACAGGCTGGGCCGGCTGGCTGATGCGTTTTGCCGGTTTGCGAACCGGCTCGTCGTCGCTCCCGGGTTCGGCGTCGGCGCGGCGACGGGTTTCCGGCTTGGTGCCTTCTTCCGCGCGTGGACGGTAGGCCGGTAGTGGTGCGTTTTCAGGCACTGCCGCGAAATCGGGACCTTCGATTACTTCGCCGGTGTCGGCGAGCGCGACCTGTTCCTCATCGTCGGCATCGTCTTCCTGGTTGGGCAGGACAAGGCTTGCCACCAGAACTTCGCGCACGGCGGAAGCTGGTGTCGGAGTGGCTTCGGCGAAGCCCAATTCCATATTTGACGGAGTGGCCAGCGCGAGGGCGACACGCGCCGCACGTTCCGGCTCACCGATGCCTGGACCAAAGCGATCGGCATCCGGCGTGCCGAGGGCGCGGGCGAAACGCTCATCCAATGGTGATTGCTGCTGGACGGCCTCGGCGGCTGCCAGCCTTTCAGCCTTGTCGGCTGCCTCGGCCGCTGCTGCCTGTTGGCGGCGCTTGGCCCATTCATGTGCAACCAGCGCCTGCTTGAGTTTGGAGGCCGCTTCCATCGATTGCGAGTCGGCGCTGGCGATGCTGACGCGCGTTGGCAGGAAATGTGCATTGGCGCGGATCGATGTCGCGGCGGAATAGGCGCCGGCAACGGTTGCCAGCGACCATATCGCCAGCACTGCGCCTGCCGTGGGGATGGCTACCCAGCCTGCCATCCTTGCGGAGCGGGCCAGCACTGTCCTGAAACCGGAGGCGGGGCCATTGCCCCGGAATTTTTCACGCACGAACGCCATGCCGACCGAACTTCCTTCAATCGGCGCAACACGCAGAACCCGCCTTACCAATTCGCCCGCCGGAATACCGGTCGCGCGTGGCGGTCCTTTGCCGATTATCTCAAAGGATGGACAAAGATGGTTAACCAATCCCTGTGTCGCCCCTCGTTGGATTGGAGCCCGCCGCGAAAAACCCTCCTAAAAAGGCAAGAAAGCGGCAAAATCGCTTGCTGGCAAGAATTTTCGACCCCTGGCGTAGAAAAAATGACGCAGGGGAAGGATGGGACGTGTGTTTACTTTTGCTCTTGCGGGTCGTGTGGGCCGCCCCCGGGCACGAAAAAATCCAGCAAGCAGTTCAGACTTGCATACATACCGTACGTACGGTATGTATCGAGAATGCCTAGACCGACCAAGACCAATCCCGACCGTGGTGATGCCCGAAACAGACTGCTTGACGCAGCGCGCGACGCCATTCGCGCCAGGGGCTTTGCCGCAACCTCCGTCGAAGACCTGTGCCAGGCTGCGGAGGTGACCAAAGGTGCATATTTCCATCACTTCAAAAGCAAGGATGCGCTGGGTATCGCCGCGGCCGAAGACTGGTCGGCGGGGACCACGGCCTTTTTTGCCGCCGCCCCCTATCATGTGCCAGACGACCCGCTCGACCGGGTGCTCGCCTATGTCGCGTTCCGCAAGTCGATCATCGAGGGCGAGATCGCGCAGTTCAGCTGCCTCGTCGGCACGATGGCGCAGGAGGTCTATGCGACATCGCCAGCCATTCGCGAAGCGTGCGGGCGCAGCATTTTTGGCCATGCGGCCACGCTCGAAGCGGATATCGAGGCGGCCCGAACAAGATACGGCGTGTCAGGGAAGTGGACAGCCGGGAGTCTGGCGCGACACACGCAGACCGTGCTGCAGGGCGCCTTCGTTCTGGCAAAGGCCGGCAATGATCCGGCACTGGCGCGGGAAAGCCTCGACCATCTCGATCACTACATCAGGCTGCTTTTCGGTCGTCCGGAGGAGGGACAGACATCATGAGTACGATGATTGGTTGCGCATGCGGCAAGGTCCGACTGGAGGTCGGCTCAACACCGATGATGAGCGTGGAATGCTGCTGCAACAGTTGTCGCGAGGCGGGCGTCCGGCTGGAAAAGCTTCCCGGTGCCGGGCAGGTCGTGGATGCAAATGGCGCGACCCCTTTCGTCTTCCACCGCAAGGATCATGTCCGGATCGTAAGTGGAGCGGATCATCTGAAGGAATTTCGTCTCACGCCGCAGGCTGGAACGCGTCGGGTCGTGGCTTCCTGCTGCAACACGCCGGTCTTCCTCGAATTCAAGGGCGGGCATTGGCTAAGCCTCTATGCCGGCTTGTGGCCAAAGGGCGCGTTGCCGCCGCTCGAGCTGCGGACGATGACGGCCGACCTGCCGGATGCTTCGGTGCTGCCGAACGACGTCCCGAACCTGAAGCAGCAATCGCTGGCCTTCTACTGGCGTCTGTTCCGGGCGTGGGCGGCCATGGGCTTCCGCAGCCCAAAGATCGCGGTGAACGGAGAGATCCATGCCTGACGCTGCCGACAGGATAGAGATCGAAAACGTCGTCTCGCCGCATCACAGGCAGAAGGTGGACCGCACCAAATACACGGCGATGCGCGAGGCATTGCTTGCCGTCCTGCCCAACGACCCGCCCGGTTTGACGGTGGCAAGCCAAGGATGCGCTGCTGCCGCATCTTCCCGAGGATCTATGGCCTGGCGGGGCCAAGGCGGGTTGGTGGTTGAAGGCCGTCCAGCTCGATCTGGAGGCGAAAGGTGTCATACGCCGCGCTGCGATGAAGCCGGTGCGGCTGTTTCGACGAACGGAACTCATCGGGTAGAATGACGGACCGATTGGGCGGGTGCCGGTTCGGTCACACCGCCTTCACGAACCCATCCAGCACTTTCTTTTGCCCGGCGCGGTCGAAATCGATGGTCAGCTTGTTGCCGTCGATGGCCGCGATGTTGCCGTTGCCGAATTTCTGATGGAACACACGGTCGCCTACCTTGAAGGCTGAAGGAGCGTCGGCAACCGACTTCGCCACCAGTTCGCCTTCGATGGTGCGGCCCTTCACCGAAGTGCGGCCGGCGCCATAGCCGGAATCGACTTCGCCATAACCGATGCGCTCGACCTGGTGGCCGCTGCGGGTACCCCAGTTGCGGTCGGTCGCCTCGGTGCGGTTCTGCTGCGCTCGCTGCCAGCCTGGCGTGGCGTAGCTGTTGGAGAAAGAGCCGCCCTGATCGCCGCGCGCCGCGCGGCCACCCGAAGGCGAGCCGATACTGTCGAAGCGCGAGGCTCCGTACGGGTTCTGGCGACCGGCCGAGAAGCCGCCGCGGCCTGAAGCGAAGGAACCACCGCCATAAGGATTGCCATAACCGCCGTAGCTGGAGCCGTTGCCTTCCTGCACCTCGACATGCGCTTCCGGCAATTCGTCGAGGAAACGCGAGGGAATGGTCGATTGCCACAGCCCATGGATGCGGCGGTTGGAGACGAACCAGATGTGCAGGTTCTTCTTGGCGCGGGTGACGCCGACATAGGCCAGGCGACGCTCTTCCTCCAGGCCGGAGCGGCCGCCTTCGTCGAGTGCACGCTGATGCGGGAACAGGCCTTCCTCCCAGCCAGGCAGGAACACGGTTTCGAACTCCAGGCCCTTGGCAGAATGCAGCGTCATGATGGAAACCGCGTCGAGACCCTCGTTCTGCTCGGCGTCCATCACCAGCGCGACATGTTCGAGGAAGGCGCGCAGCGATTCATATTCCTCCATGGAGCGGATGAGCTCCTTGAGGTTTTCAAGCCGCCCCGGCGCTTCCGCGGAGCGGTCGTTCTTCCACATGTCGGTGTAGCCGCTCTCCTCGAGGATCATCTCGGCGAGTTCGGTGTGCGGTGTGGAATCGATCAGGCTCTGCCAGCGCGCGAAGTTGGCGGCGACTTCCCGCAACGCCGCCCGAGGCTTGGGCTTCAGCTCATCGCTTTCGGCAAGCCGGGCGGAAGCCTCCAGCATCGGCACGCCGAGCGCGCGGGCCGTATCGTGGATCTGGCGGATGGTGGCATCACCCAGGCCGCGTTTCGGCACGTTGACGATGCGCTCGAAGGCGAGGTCGTCGCCGGAATTCGCGACGACGCGCATGAAGGCCATGGCGTCGCGGATTTCCTGGCGCTCGTAGAAACGCGGACCGCCGATAACCCGGTAATTGAGCCCGATCTCGATGAAGCGGTCTTCGAAGGAGCGCATCTGGAAGGAGGCGCGCACGAGGATCGCCATGTCGTTCAGCTTGTGGCGACCACGCTGATAGGCCTCGATGGCTTCGCCGACGGCACGCGCTTCCTCGTCCGAATCCCAGGCGGCGTGCACATTGACCCTGGGATCTTCCGGATCGGGTCGGTCGGTGAACAGCGTCTTGCCGAGGCGGCCTTCATTGTGGGCAATGAGATGGGCAGCCGCGCCCAGGATATGGGCGGTGGAGCGATAGTTGCGCTCCAGGCGGATGACGGTAGCGCCCGGAAAGTCTTTCTCGAAGCGCAGGATGTTGTCCACCTCCGCGCCGCGCCAGCCATAGATCGACTGGTCGTCGTCGCCGACGCAGCAGATATTGACCTTGTTTTCGCTCCCGCGCTGTTCCGCGCCTGACGGCGCGGACGCTCCGCGAAGATCTTGCGACGGCTCGGTCGCCCAGTCTCGCGCTCGGCCTTCGGCCGTTTGCATGGTACTGGACTGCTTCGGCCGCTGGGCCAGGAGCCGCAGCCACATATACTGCGCCGTGTTGGTGTCCTGGTATTCGTCGACCAGTATGTATTTGAATTTGCGATGGTATTCCGCCAGCACGTCGTGATGCTTGCGGAAGATGCGGATCGGATGCAGCAGCAGGTCGCCGAAGTCGCAGGCGTTCAGCGTTGTCAGCCGTTCCTGATAGGCACGGTAGAGTTCGCGGCCGCGGCCATTGGCGAAGGCGCGTGCGTCGCCTTCCGGAATCTCGTCGGGTGCGAGACCCTTGTTCTTCCAGGTGTCGACCATCTGCGCGAAGGTGCGCGGCGCCCAGCGCTTGTCGTCCAGACCTTCGGCCTGGATCAACTGCTTGATCAGGCGCGTGACGTCGTCCGTATCAAGGATGGTGAAATCCGACCGCAAGCCGGCGAGTTCGGCATGCCGGCGCAGCAGCTTGACGCCGATGGAGTGGAAAGTGCCCAGCCACGGCATGCCCTCGATCGCCTCGCCGACGAGCACGCCTATGCGATGCTTCATCTCGCGGGCGGCCTTGTTGGTGAAGGTGACGGCGAGGATCTGGCTGGGGAAGGCGCGCCCGGTGGCCAGGATATGGGCGATGCGGGTGGTGAGCACACGCGTCTTGCCGGTGCCTGCGCCGGCCAGAACGAGCACCGGACCTTCGGTGGTTTCCACCGCCTGCCGTTGTTCAGGATTGAGACCCTTCAGATATTCAGGCGGGTTGTTGTGCCCCTGGCGTGCCGCCATGGCGCGAGCCGCAATACCGGACGGGGCCGCCTGCGAGGAAGATGCACGCGCGGCGTCGAAACGCGGAGCGTCGTCCTCGTCGAAGAAGGGCATGTCATGATCGCCGGCCATTTCGTTTCCGAATGTAGTGATTCGGGCGAGAAAGGCCAGCAATGTTCACACACTGTTCCCGGATTCGACAGCTTTGACCGCTGTTGACGGCCCGATGCGACATGGATAGCGTCCAGCAACGGCTCGACGCAGCCGGCTGTCCGCGCCTCGAACAGGTATGGCGAATGCGTCGTCACGATCCAGTCTGGTCCTTGTCCCCGGGACGAAGGCACTGGCAATGCGGGCCCCGGTGAAGCTCTTCGTCCCGACGAGAAGGATCGCAGACCATGCGTACATTCCTGGACGCCAAGGCGATGGCAAAGGCCATGCGCGAGGCGCTTGCCGCCAAGAACATCGAAATTCCCCATTCCGAGGCGCTGGAGATCGTCGCTCGCCAGTTCGGCGTCGAGACCTGGAACATCCTTTCGGCCCGGATCCAGCGGAACGAGGGCAGGGAAACGGCGGGCAAGGCGGGCGGTGACATCGTTTTCGAGCAGGCGGTGCCCATCGTGCGCATCTTCGACGTCGCCAAGGCGCATGAGTTCTATCTCGGCTTCCTTGGCTTCGCCGTCGATTGGGAGCATCGCTACGGCGATAATTTCCCGCTCTACACCCAGGTATCGCGCGCAGGCCTCAGGCTGCATCTGTCCGAGCATTCGGGCGATGCCAGTCCAGGCGGCAACATGGTCGTCTACATGGCCGGCGCCGAGGCATTCCAGCGTGAGTTGGCGGCAAAGAACTATCGCTACATGAAGCCGGGGCTGGAGAAGGTGGACGATCGGCTGGAGGTCGAGGTGACCGATCCGTTCGGCAACCGCATCCGCTTCATGGAGATCGTCGCAGACGATTGATCAGGCACCGGCTTCAGTGTTTGCCGCTGCACGAATATTTTCGGCAAGCGTTTCCTGAAATCCACAGTAGCGCCTTGTTATCGTCGCGGCGGACGAGTTTAGTCTTTGCTCCTTTGGTGCGGTCGGTTAAGTCTGTCCGCGCCAACCATTCAAGGCGAGGCTATGCAAGAACCGTTCGACTCCAAACCCCCGACCACGGTGGACGACAATTTCGACAAGGCAGCCATTGCCGTGATCGTGGTTTTCGGTGCGCTCATCATCGGCGGCTTGATGGCGGCTAATCTGGTCTATGGCCACCGCAACGGCTTCCTTTATGCGCTGGGCGCGGCAGGAACCGCCTGGATCGCCGGCCACATGATCCTTTTCGACCTGCCACGCGCCTATGCGGCCATGGTCGCGGCCTCATTCCTGCTCGCGCTTCTGTCGACGCTGGCGCTCGCCTGAGCGGTCACGCGTCGCGAGGCGCGGGACATTCGGGCAGTTGACTGTTTCGCCGATCCCCTGACCGGAGTCCGGTTGGCCTCAGGCAGAGCCTCGCTTGGACCGCGCCTGCTTGATGATGGCGCGCCAGCGCAGCATGTCGAAGGGGATCGGCTCGTTGGAGTTTGCGATCTGGAAGATCTCGTTGTTGAGATTCTTCAGCGAACGCCAGAAGTCGTAGTCGCTGATGCGCGGGTCGGCGGCCAGTTTTTCCGAGAGAGCCTCGATATCGATTTTCATGCGCGCGCTTGGGCCAGATTTTCTCCGTCCCGTCTCCAAGGCTTTCAAGTTCACCCTGGATAGCCTTCTCCGGCGCGCCGTCGATTCGCTCAACGACGGCAAAGGGGTTGTCCCCGTTCAGAATTGATTAAGGTTAACGGTCTTGCCCTCAGCCGGTCTTGCGGCGGATGCCGATCGAACGGCCAGCACGTTCCGGCATGGGCAGACCGGCATGGGCTTCGCGCATCGCTTCGACCTTGGCCAGCACATCCGCCGGGAAGGGGGCCACCTTCGGTCCGGCCATGTCGACATGCAGCGAAAGCGATTCAGACGTTGCTGCAAGCCAGCCGTCGACATGGCGGATTTCCTGATAGACACGCAACCGCTTCTCGTCGTGGTCGAGAAGCTGGAAGGTGGCTGTCACCTTGTGGTCGAGATGCAGTTCCTGCACGTAACAGACGTGCACCTCGGCCGTGTAGATGGTGAGCTTGCGGTCGCGGGCGTAATTCGGCCCCATGCCCATCAGCTCGAAGGCGTCGTCCGAGCAACGGTCGAACAGCACGTTGTAATAGGCCATGTTGAGATGACCATTGTAGTCGATCCAGTCGTTCTCGATGTCCATGACGCGGGAGACGAAGGGGGCTGCTATGGACATTGCGATGTTTCCTCTGGCGCTGGACACGGCGTGCTAGCAGATCTTTATTTTGCGCATGTCGTCATCGCAAAACCGCTGCACATTTTTGCGCGACATGCTTATGCAGCTGTAACTCGAGAACAAGGGCCGCGATGGTCCAATCGCGGAGGAAAGCATGGCTCTGAGCGACCTCGTACCGGTCGAACGCAATGAGGATGGCATCGCTGCCGTCCTCCGCATCCTGAAACAGCACCTTGGCGAACGGTTCCAGACCGGGCTGGCGATTCGCCAGCAGCACGCGCACACCACCACCTATATTCCGACCCAGGCACCGGACGGCGTTGCTTTCTGCGAGACGACCGAAGAGGTGCAATCGGTGATGCGGGCCTGCGCGGAATATCGTGTGCCGGTCATCGCCTTTGGCGTCGGCACTTCGCTGGAAGGCCACGTCAATGCGCCGGGCGGCGGCATTTGCGTCGACCTCTCGCGCATGAACCGGATTCTGGCCGTCAACGCCGAGGATCTCGATTGCCGGGTGGAACCCGGCGTGACGCGCGAGCAGCTCAACCAGCATCTGCGCGACACCGGCCTGTTTTTCCCGATCGATCCGGGCGCCAACGCTACGCTCGGCGGCATGGCGGCGACACGCGCATCGGGTACCAATGCGGTGCGTTACGGCACAATGCGCGAAAATGTTCTTTCGCTGGTTGCCGTCATGGCGGACGGCGAAATCGCGAAGACAGGCGGGCGCGCCAGGAAGAGTTCGGCTGGTTATGATCTCACGCGCCTCCTGGTCGGTTCGGAAGGTACGCTCGGGATCATCACGGAACTGACGCTGAAGCTGCAGGGGATACCGCAGGCGATTTCGGGGGGCGTATGTCCGTTCCCGACGCTGGAAGCGGCGTCGCAAGCGGTGATCCAGACCATCCAGATGGGCATCCCCGTCGCCCGCATCGAACTCGTCAATGCCTTGCAGATGCGGGCGATGAAGATCTATTCCAAACTGGATTATCCTGAGAGCCCATGTCTTTTCCTGGAGTTTCACGGCAGTGATGCCGGCGTGGCCGAGCAGGCCGAAACCTTCGGCATGATCGCGGAAGAAAATGGCGGCGGGCCATTCTTGTGGACTGCGGTCGCCGAGGAGCGCAGCAAGCTCTGGAAGGCACGTCACGATGCCTATTGGGCATCGCTGACGCTCAGGCCCGGCGCCAAGGGGCTATCGACAGATGTCTGCGTGCCGATCTCGCGGCTGGCCGAGTGCGTGGCCGCAACCGAGGTCGATATCGCCGAAATGGGCCTGATCGCACCGATCGTCGGTCATGCAGGCGACGGCAATTTCCATGTACTGGCGCTGATGGATCCCGAGAACGCCGGAGAGGTGGCGCTGGTCGAGCGTTTCGTCGCCCGCCTCAACATGCGGGCGATTGCCATGGAGGGCACCTGTACTGGGGAGCATGGCGTCGGGCAGGGCAAGGTCGGGTTCCTCAGGGCGGAGCACGGCCATGGTCTGGACGTAATGCGACAGATCAAGCGCGCGCTCGATCCCGACAACATCATGAACCCTGGCAAGATATTGCCGGCCTAGAAATCACTCCCTGCAGGACAATCCCATGAACGCTGAACAGGGCATGACGGTTCGCGCCTATCGCGACGATCAAGACCGTGACCGGCTTGCCGATATCTGGCTGGCAGCCTCGCGCGTCGGCCATCCCTTCTTCGTCGAGAAGGAACTGCTCGATCAGCAGGCCGAAGTGAGAAATGTCTACCTGAGGCAGGGTGAGAATTGGGTGGTCGAGGACGGCGGCAGGCAAATGGGCTTCATCGGCCTGATCGATAACTTCATCGGCGGCCTGTTTGTCGATCCGTCAGCGCATGGCGGCGGTTTCGGCAAGGCGCTGGTGTTGCATGCGGCAGCGCTGAAGGGAGCGCTCGACGTGGAGATCTACGCCGCGAACGTGAGGGCCATCGGTTTCTACAGGCGTCTGGGTTTCATCGAAGTCTCGAGAGGTTCGCAGGACGAGGGTGGCACATCGCGTGAAGTCGTCGTGATGCACCGGCCCGCGCCGAAATAAGGCAGCCGAATGAAAGCAGGTGGAACGGCTCGACCATTCAGCCTGAATGTACTGGCACGATTACGCGCAACCTCAAGAACATGACCATAACCCCCATCGAACCTTGATCCGGGCGGCTGTGAAACGTATGCATTTTGTCGACATGAGGGTTTTGCGATGACCACTGCCGACATGACGTCCCGCCCGGAGCGCAAGCGTGGCTCCGGTGTTAAGGTCGTTTACGATCTCCTGCGCGACGAAATCCTCGATCTCGTGCTGCCACCGGGCAGTCCGATCGATGAGGTGCAACTGGCCGAACGGTTCAAGATGTCGCGTACGCCCATTCGCGAAGCCCTGGTTCGACTGGCTGGCGAGGGATTGATCGACACGCTTCCCAACCGGTCGACCATGGTGTCGAACATCGATTTCCTGAACATGCATACGTATTTCGATGCATTGGTGTTGATGTATCGCATCACCACGCGCCTGGCTGCCGAACACCATCGCCCGGAGGACTTGAGGATTATCCGGGCGCATCAAGCAGAGTTCGCGAAGGCCGTGGCGGAACAGGACGCGCTGGCGATGATCGCCACCAACGCGGCTTTGCACTCGGCAATCGCGGAAGCCGGCCGCAACCCGTATTTCACCAGTCTGTTCGGACGGCTTCTCAATGAAGGACGGCGGTTGCTGCGCCTCTATTATCAGTCCTATGACGATCGGCTGCCGCAGCGTTTTGTCGACGAGCATGAGGACATGATCGCGGTGATTGCCGCGCGCGATGTCGAGGCGGCCGATCGGTTGGCGAAGGTCCATGCGGAGCAGATCGTCGACCAGATCCAGAAGCTTTTCACGCGCGGTGGGCACCTGAACGTCGCGCTGTAAGAATCGTTGTCGATTTCTTGTCGACAAATAAAATCCAAAGAGTATAATCGCTGTCGAGGGCAGGGATTGCGCACGGCTGCGCCATGGCTTCTTCTGCCGAAGTGACAGGCCAACAGGAGCTTTTGAGATGAAGGCGAGGATTTTCTCCGGCGTAATTCCGGCTTTGATGACACCGTGCAAAGCGGACCGCAGCCCCGATTTCGATGCCCTCGTCGCCAAGGGCAAGCAGCTGATCGCCGACGGCATGTCGGCCGTCGTCTATTGCGGTTCGATGGGCGATTGGCCACTGCTGACCGATGCGCAGCGCATGGAAGGCGTCGAGCGCCTGGTCAAGGCCGGCGTGCCGGTGATCGTCGGAACCGGTGCCATCAACAGCGCCTCGGCCGTGGCCCATGCGGCACACGCTCAGAAGGTCGGCGCCCAGGGCCTGATGGTGATCCCGCGCGTGCTGTCGCGGGGGTCGTCGTTGACGGCGCAGAAGGCCCATTTCAAGGCGATCCTGGCGGCAGCGCCCGACCTGCCCGCGGTGATCTACAACAGCCCCTATTATGGCTTCGCCACCCGGGCCGACCTGTTCTTCGCATTGCGGGCCGAGCACTCCAATCTCGTCGGCTTCAAGGAGTTCGGCGGTCACGCCGACCTGCGTTACGCGGCCGAAAACATCACCAGCCGCGATGACGGTGTGTCACTGATGATCGGTGTCGACACTGCTGTCTTCCATGGCTTCGTCAACTGCGGTGCTACGGGCGCCATCACGGGTATCGGCAACGTGCTGCCGAAGGAAGTGATCCACCTCTGCAATCTGTCGCAGGCTGCGGCGACGGGCGACGTCGAGGCGCGTCAGCGCGCGCAGGAACTGGAGCAGGCGCTTGGTGTCCTGTCCTCTTTCGACGAAGGCCCGGATCTCGTTCTCTATTTCAAGCACATGATGGTGCTGAAGGGTGACAAGGAATACACGTTGCACTTCAACGAAACCGATGCGCTGAGCGACAGCCAGCGTGGCTATTGCGAGACGCAATTCAAACTGTTCAACAGCTGGTACGCGGCGTGGAGCCAGCTGCCCGGCGCCGTGCAGGCAAACAAGGCCTGATCTTTCGAATATCGGATGTGAAAAAAGCCCTCCCGGCGGGAGGGCTTTTTGTTTTGGCATGAAGCCGTTCAGGGCGCGCGAGTGTTTTCAGGCAACGGCCTCAAGTCCCAGCGCGAACAGCCTGTCGAGTTGTTCCATTTCGGCTTCGGTGAGGGTGATGCCTTCGACTTCTGACCTGGCGCGAGCTGCATAACGGCGCCGCGAGGGCAGGCGGGCTCCCTGGCCAGCAATCGCATCGAACAATGCTTCGGCGCGTTCCAGGGGATTGCCCTCGCGGCCTTTCGCAAAAACCTCGGGAGAAAAGGCGATGATGAGTTCGCCATGCGGAGGGGCGAGGGTGGTGGTGCCTAGATAATCGAGCACCTGCGGGCTGATCAGATCGCCGATCATGACGCCGGCAAGCAGCTCGATCATGGTGCTGATGGCGGAGCCCTTGTGGCCGCCGAAGGGCAGCATCGCACCGGCAAGCGCGGCGTCAGGATCGGTGGTGGGCTGTCCTTCGGCATCGATCGCCCAGCCTTCGGGCAAAGGCTTGCCGGCACGGCGGTGCAGCTCGATTTCGCCACGGGCGGCGACGGACGTGGCGAAGTCGAACACATAGGGGGTTTTGCCAGGGCGCGGCCAGCCGAAGGCCATCGGGTTGGTGCCGAGCAGCGGCTTGTTGCCACCGGCTGGTGCTACGGTCGAATAGCTCGGGCACATGGCAAGTCCGGCAAGACCGTGTGCGGTCAAGGCCTCGACTTCCGGCCAGAGCGCGGAGAAATGTGTGCAGTCGTTGATGACAAGCGCCGCCAGCCCCAGAACCCGGGTGCGTTCCACCAAAACCGGCAGGCCAAGTTCAAAGGCGGGATTGGCAAAGCCGCGCCGGGCGTTGACCCGCACGATCGCGGAGCCGTCCTGCTCGACCAGTTCCGGCACCGCATCCGGCACCACTTTCTGCGCCCTGACGGTGCGCAGCGCGCCCTCGATCCGGTAAATGCCATGCGACTTGCAGGCGTCTCGTTCCGCCGCGACGATGACGCGGGCAAGCGCGCCCGCCTGGATGTCGTTCAACCCCGCCTTTTTGAAGATCGCCTCGACGCGCTCATGAAGCGTGACGGTCGGCATGGTGGTGGTTGCAGGCATGGTCTTCCTCTCGATACGGGCAGTGATTGGGTTGATATCTTGCATACATAGAGTATACAATTAAGCGACAATCGCAATTCGCGCGACCCATTCCCCGCATATCCAGGACAGGAACCTCAAATGGCCTTCACTCCAAAGGGAAAACACCTCGTCGCCGGCGCGTGGCTGGATGGCGCGGGCACCTTCGAAAGTGCTCCGGCGCATGGCCCCGCGTACGCCTTTGCCGTTGGTACCGTGGATCTGGTGAGCCGGGCCTGCGAAGCGGCGGAGGATGCCTTCTGGAGCTACGCCAACTCGCCACGTGCGGCACGGGCCGAGTTCCTGCGCGCTATTGCCGACGAGATCGAGGCGCGCGCAGAGGCGATCACCGAAATCGGCAGCCAGGAGACCGGTCTGCCTGAAGCGCGGCTCCAGGGGGAGCGTGGCCGCACGACGGGGCAGCTTCGGCTGTTTGCCGACCACATCGAAAAGGGCGACTATCTTGACCGCCGCGTCGATCCGGCCATGCCGGAGCGCCAGCCGGCGCCCCGGCCAGAGATCAGGCTGATCCAGCGCCCGGTCGGGCCGGTCGCCGTCTTCGGTGCCTCCAACTTCCCGCTGGCCTTTTCGACGGCGGGTGGTGATACGGCGGCGGCCCTGGCTGCGGGCTGCCCGGTTGTGGTGAAGGGCCATTCGGCGCATCCCGGTACCGGGGAGATCATCGCCCAGGCCATCGAGGCGGCGATCGCAAGGACTGGCGTGCACCCAGGCGTCTTTTCGCTGATCCAGGGCGGCAACCGTCAGGTCGGCGAGGCGTTGGTGCAGCATCCGCTGATCAAGGCCGTCGGCTTCACCGGCTCGCTCGCTGGCGGCCGGGCGCTGTTCAACCTTTGCGCGGCTCGTCCGGAGCCGATCCCGTTCTTCGGCGAGCTCGGCTCGGTCAATCCGATGCTGTTGCTGCCCGAGGCGCTCAAGACACGTGCCGAGGCGCTGGGGCAGGGCTGGGCAGGTTCCTTGACACTAGGCGCCGGTCAATTCTGTACGAATCCCGGCATTGCCGTCGTGGTCGACGGCGCCGATGCCGATCGCTTTATCGGGGCTACGACCGATGCACTCAGCAAGGTCGGCGCACAGACCATGCTGACAGACGGCATCGCAAAGGCCTATCGCGACGGGCAGGCGCGCTTTGCCGAGCGCAATTCGGTCAAACCTCTGCTGGTGACCGAGCCTTCGGGCCGTGCCGCGACCCCCAATCTGTTCGAGACGACCGGGGCGCAGTTCATGTCCGACCATGCGCTGGGCGAAGAGGTTTTCGGACCGCTCGGCCTGGTGGTGAGGGTCGCGTCGGTGGCCGAGATGGAAGAACTCGCCCGCGGTTTCGAGGGCCAACTGACCACGACCATTCACATGGACGAGGCGGATACCGAGGCGGCACGCCGCCTGATGCCTGTTCTTGAACGCAAGGCCGGGCGCGTTCTGGTCAACGGCTTTCCGACCGGCGTCGAGGTGGTCGATGCCCAGGTGCATGGCGGACCTTACCCCGCCTCTACCAATTTCGGTGCGACCAGCGTCGGCACCTTGTCCATTCGCCGCTTCCTGCGGCCGGTTGCCTATCAGAACGTTCCGGAAGCGCTGTTGCCCGAGGGGTTCACCGGTTGAGGACCTGGAGGGGTGTTCGCGGGCAGGTAGAATTATTAAAATCGTATAATCACTGCATACAATTTGTATTTTGTGATTGATTTGTCCGCGACGACGCGAAATAGTGCGCGCGGTCAACCGACCGGCAACACTCAGGGAGAGAGTAGAACATGAAGATCTCGGTCCTCGCCTTCGGGCTCATGGCCGCAACCGCGCTGGGCGGTCAGGCATATGCCGACAAGCTCGACGACATCATCGCTTCCGGCACGTTGCGCTGCGCCGTGGTGCTCGACTTCCCGCCCATGGGCGCGCGTGATGCGAGCAACAATCCAATCGGCTTCGACGTCGATTATTGCAACGATCTCGCCAAGGCGCTCGGCGTGACGGCCGAGATCGTGGAAACTCCTTTCCCGGAGCGCATCCCGGCTCTGATGTCCGGCCGCGTCGATGTCGGTGTCGCCTCGACCTCCGACACGCTTGAACGCGCCAAGACCGTGGGCATGACCATCCCTTACTTCGCCTTCGAAATGGCCGTCACCGCCAATGACAAGTCGGGTGTCAAATCGTTCGAAGACATGAAGGGCAAGACGGTCGGCGCCACCGCCGGCACGTTCGAGGCGATCGCGCTCGAGAAGTCGGTCAAGGAATGGGGCGCCGGCGAATTCCGCCCGTACCAGACCCAGGCCGATGTTTTCCTGGCGCTGAGCCAGGGCCAGATCGACGCGACGGTCTCCACCTCCACGGTTGCGCAGGCCAATGTGAAGACGGGCAAGTTCCCCGGCATTTCGGTCGTCGGCAAGGCGCCGTACGACATCGACTACGTCGCGCTTTTCACCAATCGCGAGGAATACGGCCTGATCAACTACCTGAACCTGTTCATCAACCAGCAGGTCCGTACCGGCCGTTATGCGGAGCTTTACAAGAAGTGGGTTGGCGGCGATCTGCCGTCGCTGTCGGTGAACGGCGTCTACCGCTGATCTGACCGTTTCACGGGCGGCGCGAGGCAAGTCTCGCGCCGCCGATCCCTTCGAAAGGCGAAGCGGCGATGTTCAGCTACACCTTCCACTGGAACCAGGCGCTCAGGGCATTGCCGCAAATGCTCGACGGTGCGCTGGTCACCTTGGAAATTGCGCTTCTGTCGATGGCGATCGGGCTTGCGCTGGCCATCGCGCTCACCGTGTTCCGGCTTTCGGGCAACCGTGTCCTTTCCGCAGTTGCCACCGCCTGGGTGGAAGTGGCTCGCAACACGCCGGCACTGTTCCAGATCTACATGGCGCATTTCGGGCTCGGCAATTTTGGTATCCACCTCAGTCCTTTCACGGCACTGCTCGCCGGCATCGCCTTCAACAATGCCGGTTATCTGGCCGAGAATTTCCGCGGTGCGCTCAAGGCCATACCCGACACACAGGCGCGCGCAGGTCGTTCGCTGGGGATGAGCCCGCTGCAGGCGTTCCGCTACATCGTGCTGCCGCAGATGCTGCGCATTGCCTTTCTGCCGGCAACCAACCAGATGGTCTGGGCAATCCTGATGACGTCGCTCGGCGTGACTGTCGGCATGAGTTCCGATCTCGCCGGTGTCACGCAGGAGCTTAACGCCCGTTCGTTCCGCACCTTCGAATTCTTCGCGCTTGCGGCGGTGATCTATTACCTCATCGCCAAGGCGGTCACGCTGGCTGCTCGCCTGCTTGCCGCGCGCTTGTTCCGTTATTGAGGCGGGGTAGGGATGTTCAGCACAGCTCTCACCTGGAGTGATCTCGCCTTCCTGGCCCAGGGCGCCGGCATGACGCTTGCCGTGACGGCGGTTTCTGTCGCCGCCGGCACGGTGCTCGGCATCCTGTTTGGTGTCATCCGCTTCCAGTTCGGACCCTACTGGTCGGCGCCACTCACCTTTGCCCTGGATATTTTCCGATCGGTGCCGCTGCTCATCCAGCTTGTGCTGGGCAATGCCTTGCAGTCCATCGCGAAGCTGGGCTGGCCACCCTTCACCACGTCCTGCGTGGTGCTGTCGCTTTACACCGCAGCCTACTGCACCGAGATCGTTCGCGGCGGTATCGACGCAGTGCCGGTCAACACACGCCGCGCGGCGCGTTCGCTCGGCATGACCTGGTGGCAGGACATGCGCTACATCGTGGCGCCGCTCGCCACGCGTGTATCGTTGCCGTCGTGGATCGGGCTGACGCTTGGCGTGATGAAGGATTCCGCGCTCGTGCTCTGGCTCGGCCTCATCGAACTGCTGCGGGCCTCGCAGATTCTTGTAACCCGCCTGCAGGAGCCGCTGTTCATCCTGCTCCTGTGCGGCGCTATCTATTTCGTCATCAGCCTGCCCATTGCCCGGTTTGGCAGGTATCTCGAAGAACGCTGGTCACCCAATGATTGAGATCGAAAACGTCCACAAATCCTTCGGCACGCTGGAGGTCCTGAAAGGCATCGACCTGACAGTCCGGAAAGGCGAGGTCGTCACCGTCATCGGCGGCTCCGGTTCGGGCAAGTCGACCCTGCTCACCTGCATCAACGGGCTCGAAACGATTGCATCAGGCAGGGTGATCATCGACGGTACCGATGTCCACGCCAAGAGCACGGACCTCAACAAGCTCCGGCAAAAAGTGGGCATCGTCTTCCAGCAATGGAATGCGTTCCCGCATCTGACCGTGCTGGAAAACGTCATGCTGGCGCCGCGCAAGGTGCTTGGCCTGTCGAAGGAGCGGGCCGAGGAAATCGCGGTGAAGCAATTGACCCATGTCGGTCTCGCCGAGAAGCTTTCGGTCTATCCAAGCCGCATGTCGGGCGGCCAGCAGCAGCGCATGGCGATTGCGCGTGCGCTCGCCATGTCTCCCACATACATGTTGTTCGACGAAGTGACGTCGGCACTCGACCCGATGCTGGTGGGCGAAGTACTGGATACGCTCAGGATGCTCGCTTCCGAAGGCATGACGATGATCTGCGTGACCCATGAAATGAAGTTTGCCCGCGAGGTCTCCGATCGCGTCGCTTTCTTCCATCAGGGGATCATGGCCGAAATTGCGCCGCCGGAGCAGCTGTTCGACGCGCCGCAGCATGCCGAGACGAAGAAGTTCCTCGCGGCAACGCATTGAAAGTAAAATGGAAAAGCAGGTCGACGTCATCGTCATAGGGGCAGGGGTCGTCGGGCTCTCGGCGGCAATCGCCGCACAGGGGCGCGGACTGAGTGTCACCGTGCTGGACCGCGAGGGCCCAGCCGCCGGTGCCTCCGCCGGCAACGCAGGCGCTTTTGCTTTCACTGACATCCTGCCGCTCGCCTCGCCTGGTATCCTGAAGAAAGCGCCGAAATGGCTGCTTGATCCACTCGGGCCGTTGTCGGTGCCGCCGGCCTACGCCGTGCAGATCGCGCCCTGGATGTTCCGCTTCTGGCGTGCCTGTTCGCCCAGGCGCGTGGCTCACTCGACCGCCGCCCAGACGGCGCTGATGGATCTGTCGAGGGCCGAGCTGGAACCCTTCCTAAGGCAGACAGATACGTTGCCCATGCTGCGCAAGGAAGGCAATCTCCAGGTCTATGAGGGTGAGGCGGAGTTCAAGGCTTCGCTGCCCGGCTGGGCGGCACGGGAAGAACACGGCATCGAGTTCCTGCACCTCAGCAAGACTGAGATCGAGGAGATCCAGCCTGGACTGGCGTCGCGCTTCACCCACGGCACGTTCACGCCCGGCTGGTATTCCATCGCCGATCCTCGGCTGTACACGCTTGCGCTGGCCGAATCTTTCCGCAACACGGGTGGCATCATAGAACGCGCTGAAGTCAGCGCATTGCGTCCGACCGAGCACGGGGTCGAGGTTGTGACCGTGGATGGAAGCGTACGGCGTGCCCGCAAGGTCGTGCTTTCAGCCGGCGCATTTTCCCACCGCATCGCAGCCACCATCGGCGAAACCATTCCGCTGGAGACCGAGCGTGGCTACAACACCACCTTGCCACAGGATGCCTTCGACCTTCGCACCCAGGTAACGTTTGGCGGTCACGGCTTCGTCGTCACCCGCTTGTCCACCGGCATTCGCGTCGGCGGTGCGGTGGAACTCGGCGGACTGAAGCTGCCGCCGAATTTCCGCCGCTCCGAGGCCATGCTGAAGAAGGCACAGGCGTTCCTGCCCGGCCTGAAGTCGCAGGGTGGGGTACAGTGGATGGGCTTTCGCCCCTCCTTGCCGGACAGCCTGCCAGCGATCGGCGCTGCGCGGGCGACACCGCATATCGTTCACGCCTTCGGTCACGGCCATCTTGGCTTGACCCAGTCGGCGGGCACGGCGCGTATCGTTGCCGATCTCTTGACCGGGCAACGGCCCGCCATCGACATTACATCGTTCTCGCCGCAACGCTTTTGACCAAGGTCCCGCCCATGGCAACCCACACATTCTCCTGTATCGACGGACACACCTGCGGAAACCCGGTTCGCCTTGTTTCTGGCGGCGGACCGCGCCTCGAAGGCGCGAACATGTTGGAAAAGCGTGCGCATTTCCTGCGCGAATTCGACTGGATCCGCACCGGGCTGATGTTCGAGCCGCGTGGGCACGACATGATGTCGGGCTCGATCCTTTATCCACCGACACGACCGGACTGCGACGTTGCGGTGCTGTTCATCGAGACTTCCGGCTGCCTGCCGATGTGTGGCCACGGCACCATCGGCACCATTACGATGGGCATCGAAAACGGCCTGATCATGCCGCGCGAGCCCGGCAAGCTTTCCATCGATGCGCCTGCCGGCAAGGTCGACATCACCTATCGCCAGGAAGGGCGTTTCGTCGAGGAAGTGCGGCTCACCAATGTCCCTGGCTTCCACTATGCCGAGGGTCTGACAGCGGAAGTCGAAGGGCTGGGCGAGATCGTTGTCGACGTTGCCTATGGCGGCAATTTCTATGCCATCGTCGAGCCGCAGAAGAATTTCCGCGACATGGCCGACCATACGGCAGGCGAACTTGTCGGCTGGTCGCCGAAGCTGCGCGCCGCGCTCAATGCGAAGTACGAGTTCGTGCATCCGCTGCATCCCGAGATCAAAGGCCTCAGCCACATCCAGTGGACCGGCAAGCCGACGCAGGATGGCGCGCATGCCCGCAACGCCGTCTTCTATGGCGAGAAGGCGATTGACCGCTCGCCCTGCGGTACAGGCACCTCAGCCCGCATGGCGCAGCTTGCGGCCAAGGGCAAGCTGAAGGTCGGTGACGAGTTCGTGCACGAATCGATCATCGGTTCGCTGTTCAACGGCAGGGTGGAGGCGGCAACGAAGGTTGCTGATCGCGACGCGATCATTCCCTCGATCGCGGGCTGGGCACGCATGACCGGCATCAACACCATTTTCATCGACGACCGGGATCCTTTCGCGCACGGGTTCGTCGTCAAGTGAACGACAGCTCTCCCGCCCGGTCGATCCTTGGCGGCGTCGCCCAAGGCCCCGTTATCACGACACAGGAAGCGCTGAGTTTTTGGGGCGGCGTCGATCCGGGCACGGCGCGTGTGATCGATGTGCACCATCCGCTTCATGGAAGCTGCCTGACCGGCGCTATCCTGATGATGCCATCGAGCCGCGGTTCCTGTACCGGTTCCGGCGTACTGCTGGACCTGGTGCTGAGTGGACGCGCGCCGGCGGCGCTCATCTTTTCGGAAGCCGAGGACGTGCTCACCCTCGGCGCGCTGATCGCATCGGAGCTTTTCGGTAAACCTCTGCCGGTCCTACGTCTGGCACCGCAGGCCTTTGCCGCGCTGGCCAGTGCGAAGACCGCGCGGATAAGCGATACATCGATCGAAGCCGACGGGTTGACGATCCCTGTCGATCCTCCGGCCAGTGGCGCGCTCGAGCTTACCGAGGCCGATCGTGCTATGCTCGTCGGGCAGGGTGGCGTTGCCGTCCAACAAGCCACGCGCATCATCTGCGCCATGGCCGTGCAGCAGGGCGCGCGAAGCCTGGTGGACGTGACGCAGGCGCATATCGACGGTTGCATCTATGCAAGCCCCGCCAATCTGACTTTCGCCGAAAAAATGGCGGAGCTCGGCGCTCGGGTTCGGGTCCCGACGACGATGAATGCCATCTCGGTGGACCGCGCCAACTGGCAGGAACAGGGCGTGCCCCACGATTTCGGCGATCCCGCCGCGCGTCTCGCCGATGCCTATGTGCGCATGGGCTGCAGGCCGACATTCACCTGTTCGCCTTATCTGCTCGACAGCGCGCCGAAGGGCGGCGAAACCGTCGCCTGGGCAGAGTCCAACGCGGTGATCTTCGCCAATTCCGTGCTCGGTGCCCGCACGGCAAAGCATCCCGATTTCCTCGACCTGTGCATTGCCCTGACCGGTCGTGCCCCGCTTTCCGGTGTCTATCTCGATGAACACCGCAAGGCGCGGCGTATCATCGACGTGGAGGTCCCGGGTGGCGTCGATGATGCGTTCTGGCCGCTGGTCGGCTATCTTGCCGGCCATGCCGCGCCGGATCGGATCCCGCTGCTGCGCGGGCTTGGCGCGGCTCGACCGTCGCGCGACGATCTCAAGGCCCTGTGCGCGGCTTTCGGCACGACCTCGGCTGCGCCGATGCTGCATGTCGAAGGGGTGACGCCTGAAGCCGACGGTGCTGGTGCAGCCGACGCCGACCAGGCCGTCATCACGCGTGCAGACCTGGCCGCAGCATGGAAAAACCTCAATGCGGGACCGGAAGAGGTCGAACTCGTCGCCATCGGCAGCCCGCACGCCTCGCTGGAGGAATGCCGCGCGCTTGCAGCCGTGCTCGACGGACGCAAACGCCATCCGGATGCGGCGGTCATCGTTACCGCGGGCAATGCGGTCATAGCCGATGCCCGCACCGAGGGCACGCTGGAGCGGCTTGAACAATGCGGCGTGCAGGTGGTGCCAGACCTGTGCTGGTGCTCGATCTCGGAGCCGGTGTTCCCCACGCACACACGCGCCGTGATGACCAATTCCGGCAAGTACGCCCACTATGGCCCCGGCCTGTCCGGCCGTGCAGTACGTCTCGGCAGCCTTGCCGACTGCGTGACCGCAGCACTTACCGGGCGTGTGCCGGTGCGCTTGCCCGCCTGGCTTTCCTGAGGAGTTCCCGATGCGCAGTACAAAAACCATCCACGTGATTTCGGCGCATGCCGAAGGCGAGGTGGGCGACGTGATCGTCGGTGGCGTCACACCGCCGCCGGGCGACACGATCTGGGAGCAGAGCCGCTGGATCGCCCGCGACAACACCTTGCGCAATTTCGTCCTGAACGAGCCGCGCGGCGGCGTTTTCCGGCACGTCAATCTGCTGGTGCCGCCAAAACATCCGGAGGCGGATGCCGCCTTCATCATCATGGAGCCGGAAGACACGCCGCCCATGTCGGGTTCGAATTCGATCTGCGTTTCGACGGTGCTGCTGGACAGCGGCATTCTGCCGATGCGGGAGCCGGTGACGGAGATCACACTGGAGGCGCCTGGTGGGCTGGTGCGTGTGCGGGCGGAATGCCGCGACGGCAAGGCCGAGCGCATCTTCGTGCGCAACCTGCCGAGTTTTGCCGATCGCCTGGATGCAAAACTGGAAGTCGAAGGGGTCGGGACGCTCACGGTCGACACCGCTTATGGCGGGGACTCATTCGTCATCGTGGATGCGGCGGCGATGGGCTTTGCCCTAAAGCCGGACGAAACGCTTGATATCGCGCAGCTCGGCGTGCGCATCACCAACGCGGCCAACGCCGCTCTCGGTTTCAACCATCCGGAAAATCCGGACTGGAAACACTTCTCATTCTGCCTGTTCGCCGGCGCCGTCGAGCGCACTGCTGAAGGTTTGCGCGCCGGTGCCGCCGTGGCGATCCAGCCCGGCAAGGTTGACCGTTCACCGACAGGAACTGCCTTGTCCGCGCGCATGGCCGTGTTGCATGCGCGCGGACAGATGGGGCTGGAAGATCGTTTGACCGCCGTTTCCGTGATTGGCTCGACTTTCACGGGCCGTATCGTCGGCACCACGACCGTGGGTGGGCGTCCGGCGGTGCTGCCTGAAATCTCGGGCCGTGCCTGGATCACCGGCACGCACCAGCACATGCTCGATCCGGACGATCCGTGGCCTGAAGGCTACAGGCTCGCCGACACCTGGCCGAAGAAGAGGTAGCGGGTTCGGCATGACCGATCGGCTGCAACATGTCGAGACAAGAGCCGGGCGGTCCTTCGAGGTCGGCCGGCCACCGTCCGTGGCAGCCATCTACCTGGAGTTCTTGCCGTCGGTTCCATCGTCGCGATCTTCTGGAAAGAACGGCTGCGTGCGGACCCAGAGCTCCAGTGTTGTCTCGTCGCCCAGGGTCGCCGACCGGTGCGGGAGGTGCGATTGAAAATGCACCGAGTCTCCCTTGTTCAGGATATGGCGCTCGCCGTCCACCTCGAGCAGGATGCTTCCTTCCAGCACATACACGAAATCCTCGCCTTCGTTGTGCATGAACTCGGACATGTGCCCCGGCGGGCGGCGTACCAGGGAAGGGTGCAGTTTGGCGCCGGGGAACCTGCTTCCCAGAAGTTCGTAGGTGCGCCTGACATCGCCGATGCTGAAGGCTTCGCGCTGACCCTGACGGGAGACGGCGCCGGATTGGCGCGAAGCGGGCACGAAGGTGTCGATGCTCGTGCCAAGCGCTTCGGCGATGTTGCAGAGCGACGACAGCGACGGCGTCGACATGCCGCGTTCGATCTGGGACAGGAAGCCGATCGACAACCCGACACGCTCCGACACCTGTTGCAGCGTCATGTCGATGGCGCGGCGGCGATTGCGGATTTTCTTGCCTAGGGAGGATTGCGTGGCCTGGCCGTCCAACTCGGTCTGCCTGGCCTTTGGTTGCGAAGACATATTCAAATTCACCGTGCCCTTGGATCGCCGATGGCGACTATGCGGCACGCCTTCCGTGGAGTCGATCTGAGGCTCGGCGCATACACGACCATTTCAGCCTCGCATGCATGCTTTCATACTACAAAAATTTCACAATAGCTTAAATTTCTTTTGCTGGCGTTTAACTTTTGTGCCAGACATCGGGCGGGAATTGATAGCTGGTGCTCAATGGGAGGAGCGTATGCGCATTCGTAGAAGGTCGATGCCGCTTTGGGCTGTGATGGCGTTGGCAGGCGCCCTTTCAGCAGGGCAGGCGCAGGAGCCGCAAAAAGGCGGCACGCTGCACATTCTGGCCACCGGAGAGCCGGATCACATGGACCCGGCACTCGCCGGCATGGTTCCGACCAACAATCTCATGCGTGCCATTTCGCGCCAGTTGATCAGCTATGAGGCGTCCACGGATCAGAACCTCGCGATCAAGCCGGCAGGCGACCTGGCCACGGACGTGCCGCAGCCGACCGACAATGGTCTCACCTACACCTTCAAGCTGCGTCAGGGCGCCAAGTGGAACGCGCCGTCAGGTGCTCGCCAGATCACCTCGGCGGATGTCGAGCGCGGCTTCAAGCGCTTGTGCAACCCGCATCTGCAGGCGGCGACACTCACTTACTTCACTGCGCTTATCTCGGGTCTCACCGAATTCTGTGATGGTTTCGCCAAGGTCGAGCCTACGGCAGAAGCCATGAAGAAATACATCGAGGAAAACGACGTCACCGGTATCGAAACGCCGGACGAGCAAACGGTCGTCTTCAAACTCAAGGAACGGGCAGGCGATTTCATCTACATGCTGTCGCTGCCGATGCCGGCTCCTGTGCCGATCGAGACGCTCGACCATATTCCTGACAGCCCGGACTACCGCACCCATTTTATCGGCAGCGGTCCCTATACGATCGGCGACTATACGCCCGATACCAGCCTCAGATTGATCCGCAATCCCGCCTGGAATGCCGAAAGCGATCCGCTTCGAAAGGCCTATGTCGACGAGATCGAGATCACCATGGGCCTGCAGCCCGATGCCATCATGCAGCAGTTGCAGTCGGGCGACGCCGACCTTGCCTATGATATCAATGTTCCGACTGCGATCCTGGCCACATTTGTTGCCAACAACGACGAAAAGCTGACTGCCATGTCGGCCGGCAACACCAACTTCCTGTTCATCAATACGGTGTCGAGCAACAACAATGGCGCCTTGAAGAACCTGAAGGTCCGGCAGGCGCTGGCTTATGCCGTCGATAAGGCCGCGATCGCCCAGCAGTGGGGTGGATCGACGGTTGCTGAACCGGTCGGTGGTATTTTCGGCCTCGGCGTGCTCGGCCATCACAAGTTCGAGCTCTACCCGTCCCCGGACTCCAAAGGCGATCCCGAGAAGGCAAAGGCACTGCTCGCCGAAGCCGGTTTCCCGGACGGCATCACGCTGAAGATGCCCTATCGCAACAAGGACATGGAGGCGACCACCGCGGCCACGATCCAGGCCAGCATGGCGCGCGCCGGTATCAAGCTGGAGCTCAGCCCCGTCACTGCGGCCGACTACTACTCCAAGTTCATGACCAACCCCGTCACCACCAAGGATGGTACATGGGATATTGCGCCCGTGGGCTGGACACCGGATTGGGTCGGAGGTGCCGCGCGTTCGGTGTTCCAGCCGCAGTTCACGTTCAACGGCACGCACCAGACCTATAATTATACCGACTACAACAACCCCAAAGCCAACGAGATTGCCGCTCGGGCAATCAACGCCACGACACCGGAAGAGACTGGCAAACTGTGGGCGGAGGTTGATGAGCTGGTGATGGCAGACGTGCCGGTCATTCCGCTGATCGCCAACAAGAACCCTCGCTACCGCAGCGAGGCGGTGAAGAACTACCTGCCTTACGCACTCGGCGTGGAAGGCGACTGGACCAATATCTGGCTCGAACGCTGAGCCGTTGAAAGGACAGCCGGCGCCTGCTGTGGCGCCGGCATTACCCAGCGCGCTGAAAGGTGGAACGTGGCACTTCTGGAAGCCAGGGGATTGACGGTCGACATCCCGACCGAGGACGGCATCGTTCATGCCGTCCGCAACGTTTCGTTTTCGGTCAAACAAGGTTCTCTTTTCGGCATTGCCGGTGAGTCCGGCTCCGGCAAGAGCGTGCTGACCCAGGCAATCGTCGGTCTGTTGCGCAATGCCGACATTACGGGAGAGGCCCTGTTCGAGGGGCGCAATCTGATCGGACTTCCACAGGAGGAAGTGCGCCGCCTGCGCGGCGGACGCATTGGCATGATCTTCCAGGATCCGCTTTCCAGCCTGCATCCCTATTACACGATCGGCGCCCAGATCGCCGAAGCCCTGCATGTGCATGAAAAGATCGCGCGTCGTGAGGCACGGGGGCGGGTCATCGACATCCTGGGCAAGGTTGGCATTCCCTCTCCGGGGGACCGCCTTGAGGACTATCCGCATCAGTTCTCCGGCGGCATGCGCCAGCGCGTCATGATCGCCATGGCGCTGATCCTGAAACCTTCGCTGGTGATCGCGGATGAGCCGACGACCGCGCTTGACGTGACCGTTCAGGCCCAGATCGTTGCGCTGCTCGATGCCATGCGCAAGGAACTGGGCACGACGGTGATCCTGATCACGCATGACCTTGGCCTGCTGTCGAGCGTCGCGGACGATGTCATGGTCATGTATGCCGGGCATCGCATGGAATATGGCAAGGGTAGCGCCGTATTCCGCTCTCCCGCGCATCCCTACACTGCCGGTCTGCTCAGATCGTCGCCCGCGAACTATTCACCGGGCGCGGAGTTGGTCCCGATCAAGGGGCGGCCGCCCAGCCTGCTCGCCATGCCCGCAGGCTGCGTTTTTGCGCCGCGCTGCAGCGATGTTCTGGAGAAATGTTCCTCGCAACGGCCGCCGCTGCGTATCTTCAGCGACGGCATAGAGGCTTTGTGCTGGCAAGAGCAGGGGATGTCTCGTGCACCTGCGGTCGAACAGTCGGCCGTCGCCGCCCGCAGCCGCGACAGAGCCGCGGAGCCAGTTGTCGTGGCCAGTGACGTGCATCTGACCTATCAGGTCGGCAGCTTTTTCGGTAAGCGCCGGACATTGGATGTGCTCAAAGGCATAGATCTCACCGTTGCCAAAGGTGAGACGGTCGGGTTGGTCGGGGAGAGCGGTTGCGGCAAATCGACCTTCGCGCGAGTCGTTGCCGGACTGACAAGGGCGACCGGCGGTTCGGTGAAGCTGCTGGGGCAGGATATCGGCGCCCTGGACCCGGCCCGCTGGCGCGAGATGCGCAAGCACGTGCAGCTTGTCTTTCAGGACCCTTTCGGTTCACTCAATCCGCGCCGCCGCGTCGGTGCCATCATCGGCGATCCGTTTCGCCTGCATGGCGTTGCCCAGGGCGAAGAGCGCAAGCAGAAGGTTCGGCACCTGATGGAGGTGGTCGGCCTCAATCCCGAACACTACAACCGGTTCCCGTCGGAATTCTCCGGCGGCCAAAGGCAGCGTATCGGCATCGCCAGGGCGTTGGCACTCAATCCCTCGCTGATCATCTGCGACGAGCCGGTCTCGGCCCTCGATGTATCCGTGCAGGCGCAGGTCCTTAACCTTCTGCGCCGGCTGCAGAGCGAGCTCGATCTGACCTATCTGTTCATTTCGCACGACCTGTCGGTGGTACGCCATGTTTGCGACCGCATCGCCGTCATGCAGGGCGGACGCATCGTGGAGTTGGCCGACGCCGAGACGCTGTTTTCCGATCCCCGGCATCCCTACACGCAGAAGCTGCTTGCTGCTTCGCATGTTCCGCCGGCGCTCACAGGCATGCTGGATCGCAGCCTTCTCGAAACACGGGCGATTGCATGACGAGCGAGATGGCATCCACGATTGCAGCGCCGGAAAACGAGATCGTTCAGCGCGGCTCGCTCGAGTTGACTCTTCGACGATTGCGGCGCGACGGCGCGAGCATGATCGCCCTGGCGGTTATCATTGCTGTGGTTCTGCTGGCGGTTCTGGCCCCCGCGATCGCCACCTTGACCGGCCATTCTCCAATCGAACAATTCCGCGACATCGGCCTGACACCAATGGGCATTCCAGTTGGGCCTGGTGCCGACTTTTGGCTCGGCAGCGACCAACTCGGCCGCGACGTGCTGGTGCGGCTTGCCTATGGTGCGCGCGTTTCGCTGCTTGTCGGTGTTCTGGCTTCACTGGCTGCATCGACAGTCGCCGTTATCGTCGGCGTCAGTGCGGGCTACTTCGGCGGCTGGGTCGACACGTGCCTGAGCCGGCTGACCGACCTCGTCATGAGCGTGCCCTTTCTGTTGTGTGCCCTGGCGCTGGTGTCGGCTTTCGGACCAAGCCTGTTGCTGAGTGTCGTCGTCATCGTCTTTTTCAGCTGGGCACCGATGGCACGTGTCATCCGCAGTCAGGTAATTTCACTGAGCCGTCAGGATTTCGTCCAGGCAAGCCGGTCGCTCGGCGCCGGCCCACTCTCCATCATGACCGTCGATATCCTGCCCAATCTGTCGGTGCCGATCATCGTCTACACGACCATGCAGATCCCAAACTCGATCGTCTTCGAGGCGACTCTGTCTTTCCTGGGCATGGGTATCGTGCCACCGACGGCGAGTTGGGGTGGCATGCTGGCGGACGCATCCTCCAATTCGCTTTACCTGATCGCCTGGTGGATGGTGTTCGTGCCGGGCACGGCGCTGCTTCTGACCACGCTGGCGTTCAACATTCTGGGGGACGGCTTGCGCGATGCGCTTGATCCGAAAAGTGTCCGCAGCGCGCGCCGGTTTTCGGGAAAGAGCCGGGGAGGACAGAAACGATGATCCGGTTTCTGGCTCGTCGCCTGCTGTTCGGCGCAGGCGTTCTGGTAGCGCTCAGCGCTTTCGTTTTCTTCCTGTTTTTTGTCGCGCCCGGTGATCCAGCACGCATGATCGCCGGCGACAAGGCAACGGAGGCGCAGATTCAGCTGGTGCGCAAGAATCTTGGTCTCGATCGGCCGATCATCGAGCAGTATGGCCGCTTCGTCGCCAAGGCTGCGACCGGCGACCTCGGCTTTTCCTATCGAAACCAGCAACCGGTGGCGCAGATCATCCTGCGCCGTATCCCGGCGACGCTGTCGCTGGTGGCCGGTGCTGTCCTGCTCTGGCTGGCTATCGGTATTCCAATCGGCATCAGCTCGGCCCGCAATGTCGGCAGCCTGCGTGACCGCTTTGGTCAGGCCTTCATCCTTGTGGGTCTGAGCTTCCCGACCTTCGTGCTGGGCATGATGTCTCTCTACTTCCTCTATTTCTTGCCCAAGCAATCCGGTTTCACGCTCTTTCCTGCTGGCGGCTACAAGGCTCTGACATCAAATGCGGCAATCTGGGCGTGGCATCTGGTTCTGCCGTGGACGACGCTCGCGCTGACCATGGCGGCCATCTATGCGCGACTGACGCGCGGCCAGATGCTGGAAGTCATGGGCGAGGACTATATCCGTACAGCCCGTGCCAAGGGTGTCAGTGAGCGCGCGGTGGTCTGGCGGCACGGCATGCGCGCGGCACTGACCCCGCTGGCGACCCAGCTCGGCGCCGACATCGCGCTTCTGCTTGGTGGCGCCATCGTCATCGAACAGGTCTATGGCCTGCAGGGGGTGGGCGCCCTTGCGGTACAGGCGGTCAACAATCAGGACCGCCCCATCATCATCGGCGTGGTGTTGCTGGGTGGCGTCTTCATTGTCGTGGCCAACGTCATCGTCGACCTGCTCTACGTTCTTCTTGATCCACGTGTCCGCTGAGATTTTGCCATGTCTGCCATCGAATACACCATTCCCGGAATGCTCGTGTGCGATCACCGACTGTCGGTTCCGCTCGATTGGTCGAGGCCTGAGGGGGCGACCATCGAAGTGTTTGCCCGGGAAATCGTCGACCCGGTTCGCCGTTCGGAAAACCTGCCTGTGCTGTGTTTCCTGCAGGGTGGTCCCGGGGGTAAGTCGCCGCGCCCGACGCGCGGCTCGCCGTCATGGCTGGCCGAAGCACTGAAGACACATCGCATCGTGCTGCCGGATCAGCGCGGCACGGGGCGTTCGACACCCGTGGAAGCTGCCACCATGACTGGCTTCGTCGATGGCGAAGCGGCAGCCGACTACCTCGCCTGTTTCCGTGCCGACTCGATCGTCGCCGACTGCGAGCACATCCGGAAGACGCTTTTCGGTGACAGACGCTGGGAGACGCTTGGGCAGAGTTTCGGCGGTTTCATCACCATGACCTATCTCAGCCAGGCTCCCGAAGGGCTGTCGGCCTGCTACGTCGCCGGTGGGCTCCCCGGCCTCGACCCGTCGGCCGATGCCGTCTACCGCCGGACCTACCCGCGCGTCGCCGCCAAGAACGCTGCGTATTTCCGGCGCTATCCGGACGATGTTGCGCAACTGGCTGCGATCGCCGACTTCATTTCCGGCAACGATGTTCGCCTGCCGGACGGCGACCGTCTCAGTGTCAGGCGGCTGCAGAGCATAGGCCTCGATCTCGGCATGGGGCCTGGATATGAGAACATCCACTGGCTGCTCGACGAGGCCTTTGCAGGTTCGGACAGGAAAAGGCTGACGGACGTCTTCCTGTCCAGCGTCATGAACCTGACCGCGTTTCGGGGCAATCCGCTTTTCGCCGCGCTGCATGAGGCGGCCTACATCCAGGGCAAGGGATCGACCAACTGGTCGGCCGAGCGGCTGCGTGCGGACTTCCCGGAATTTGCCGAAGACAGGCGTCCGCTGCTTTTCACCGGCGAGATGATCTATCCCTGGATGTTCGACGACATCGCCGGACTGCGACCTTTCAAGGCCGGTGCAGACGTGCTTGCGCAACGCCGGCAGCACAGCGCGCTCTACAACACGGTGCGGCTTGCGGACAATGACGTCCCGGTTTCGGCGGTCATCTACCATGACGACATGTTCGTCGATGCCGAGCTTTCTCTGCAGACTGCGGCTCGTGTCGGCAATCTGGATTTCTGGATCACCAACGAGTTCGAACACGATGGCATCCGGCAGGGCGGGGCGGTGTTCCGCCGTCTGATCGAATTGGTGCGCGACAAGGGCGGCCCGCTCGCCACCGCATAGGAATTGAAGACCGCATGACCACGAAGAAGATGACCGGTCTTGCGCGCTTGCGCGCCTGGATGACCAATGCCGGGTTGGACGGCCTGATCGTGCCGCGCGCGGACGCCCATCAAAGCGAGGTCACGGCGGCACATGACGATTGTCTTGCCCACATCTCCGGTTTCACCGGGTCGGCGGGACTGGCGCTTGTCCTGAATGATCAGGCGCTGATCTTTGTCGACGGGCGCTATCAGATTCAGGCGCGCCAGGAGGTGGATCCGGCCGACTTCGAAATCCACCATCTGCGCGACAATCCGGTCGACCAGTGGTTGAAGGCGCAGGCCAGACCAGGCTGGCGTATCGGCATTGACGCCATGAAAGTCGCGTTGGCGCTGTATGATCGGCTGGAAACAGCGCTCGCCGGAAGATCCGCGTTGCTCGTGCCGCTTGAACGAGATCCATTCGAAGCCGTTTGGGACGATCGGCCATTGCCACCGCTCGGCAGCATCCGCGCCGTGCCAACCGAATCCACGGGCGAAAGTTCGACCGAGAAACGCCGGCGCATTGCCGGGAAGTTGCGTGAAATGGGCGCCGACTGGCTGATCGAAACGCAGCCGGACAACATCGCCTGGTTGCTCAATGTGCGCGGTTCGGATGTCGAAATGAACCCGGTGCCGCATTCCTTCCTTGCCCTTGGCGCGGACGGGACGACCGAATGGTTTGTTGATGCACGCAAGCTGGGCAACGACCATAAGGCGTTCGAGATCACCGGAGTGGGACTGACGCGTCCCGAGGACTTTCTTGAGCGGGTTGCCAGGCTGTCGACCGGCAAAGTTGTCGTCATCGATGCGGATTTCACCCCCCATGCCGTACGCGCACGCGCTGGCGATGGCAAAATCCTTACCCGCATGAGCCCGATCACACCTGCGAAGGCGGACAAGACCGCGGCTGAACTCGAAGGCTATCGCGCCTGTCACATCGAGGACGCTGTCGCCGCGACCGATTTCCTGGCCTGGTTGACGGCACACGCACCGGAGCGACTGGGAGCGGCCGACCCGCTGACAGAGCTGGAAGCCGAGACAAAGCTGCTGGCATTCCGCGGCGAACGCCCCGGTTTTCTCGAGCCGAGCTTCCGCACCATCTCCGCCGCAGGCGCAAACGCCGCCATGTGCCACTACAAAGCTCAGCCGGCCACCAACGCCGTCATCGACGACAGGGCGCCTTATCTGATCGATTCGGGCGGGCAGTATCGGACCGGCACGACGGACCTGACCCGCACGGTGATGCTGGGTTCGGCAAGCGCGGAGATGCGCATCGCCTATACGGCGGTGCTGAAGGGCTTTCTGTCGCTCCTGTCGGCACGTTTTCCAACTGGCACGCAAGGTCACCAGCTCGATGCCTTCGCACGCCGCGCCCTATGGGACGTCGGCCTCGACTATGATCACGGCACGGGTCACGGTGTCGGTCACAATCTCCTCGTGCACGAGTACCCGCACCGGTTCGACAAGAAACCGAACCTGCATGGCCTGACGCCTGGCAACATCATGACGATCGAACCAGGCTATTACAAAGAGGGCGCTTTCGGCATGCGCATCGAGAACCAGGTCGAAGTGATCGCCGATGGCGCAGGCTTCTGTCGCTTCTCCTCGCTCACCCTTGTGCCGATCGATCTGGTGATGGCGAATCTAGACGAATTGAGCATTGTGGAAATCCACCAGATCGACGCTTATCACGCGCATGTCAGGTCGGTTCTGGAGCCGCTGGTGCGAGCGCAGACACTGCCATTCCTGATCGAACAGACATGCCCGATCGTCGAGCGGTCGCGATCGCCTCATCTCGTGCGCTCTGACACGGGCGCAACTGTCATTGCCTTACGATAGGAGCCAGCCGACATGTCTCTCTCCGTCCGCCCCACCTCGATTTCCGACGCCGAACGGCATGAGCGTCTGCGGAAATTGCGGGGGCAAATGGATATAAACCGCGTATCGGCTGTCCTGCTGGGAGCCGGCGAAAGCCTTCGCTATTTCACCGGTCTTGTCTGGCACCAGAGCGAGAGATTGCTTGGTGCGCTGGTGACGCCGACTGCTCTCATCTACATCGTTCCGGCCTTCGAGCGCAGCCGGGTCGAAACGCTGCCGCACCTGGCAGGAGATATCGCGACGTGGGACGAAGAGGAAAGCCCGGCCGCACTGGTCGCCTCGCTCGCCGGGCCCAAGGGTCAGATCGCGCTCGACGATGCTTTGCCGCTCTTCATCTATCATGCCTTGGCAAGAAGCCTGGGCGTCGACCGCCTTGTCGATGGAGCGCATCTGATACGCAAGCTGCGGCTTTACAAATCGGCGTCGGAAATCGGGTTGATCCAATATGCCATGGAGTTGACGCTTGAGGTGCACAAGCGGGCTCATGCAATCATGAAGCCCGGAATCCGTGCCTCCGAGGTCGCCCGCTACATCGACGAACAACATAAGGCACTGGGCGCCTCCGGCGGTTCCACCTTCTGCATTGTTTCGTTCGGCCCCGCCACTTCGCTTCCCCACGGTGCCGATGGTGACCAGATCCTGGAAAAGGGCCAGGCGATCCTCGTCGATACAGGGGCACGCATCGATGGTTATCATTCCGACCTGACACGCAGCTACATGATCGACGAACCGGACACCCTGTATTCGCGTATGTGGCAAGCCGAACGCGAAGCACAACAGGCGGTGTTCGAGGCCGCTCAGCCTGGTGCGCCCTGCCACCATCTCGATGACGCGGCGCGGGCAGTTCTGTTGCGCCACGGCCTAGGCCCGGATTACCGGCTGCCCGGCCTTCCCCACAGAGCCGGGCACGGTCTGGGGCTCGAAATCCATGAGGAGCCCTACATCGTTCGCGGCAACGAAACACCGCTTCGTTCAGGGATGTGTTTTTCCAACGAGCCGATGATCGTCGTGCCCGAGCGCTTCGGAATTCGGCTGGAGGACCATATCCACATGACCGAGGACGGCCCTCAATGGTTCACGAGGCCTGCGAAAGGTCCGACCGAGCCGTTTGGGTGAGCAATTCTTCAAAGCCGTTGGGTGTGGGGCGGGCCGGCCATACAGTCGGCAAATCACGCTGTCATGCGCCCAAGCGGAGCCTGAGCGCATATCCAGCTGTTTTCGTCATATATCCTCTTAATCAGCAGTCGCCGTTGAAAAAGCAGTCGTCACGGCGCTCGCGGTAGCGACGGTCATAGTAGGGATCGTAGCGACGTGGTTCGACAACCGGTGGTCCAAACGGGTCATCGGAATAACGACGCACCACCCGACGACCAGGTGAACCTTCGCCGAACACTGCGCGGCAGCCGCCATCAACCCAGATGGTGCCTGAACCGCGATCATACCCCCAGGTGCGGTTGCGGATGCAAGGGCTATCCGATTTCTGCCGCACGATGACGGCGGAACGGAAATCGGCCTGGCATTCATTGTACTGATCACCGTCGGACGAACACGTCACCGTGCGTCCGGCATTGGCCGGCAAGGTGGAAATCCCCATGAGGGCAGCAAAACCAATCAGGGAAGCGGCAGCTATCTTGATCACAGCGCGATCTCTTTTTCCGTATGTGTTCATTCTATAAAATGTCCTGGGCCGTACAAGGTGGCGCAGGGTAATGACGCGGCGATTATCCCAATCGGATTCTGGCATTTTTCGATCGGCGGAATTCACGAATGCACCGCCAAATGTAACGGATTGCGAGATGCCACTTTATCAACGCAGTATTGCCGCTACATTGCGGGCACATTTCAATCCAATGGTTTCGAGGTAATGCTCGCCCGCCTGTTTGTGATTTTCGGTGGCCTTTTCGTGCTGGCGCTGCTTGCGGCGCTGGTGGTGCCGCCATTCGTCGACTGGACGGGCTATCGGGCCGATTTCGAGCGCGAGGCGAGCACCATTCTCGGCCGCAAGGTGACGGTGAAAGGTAGCGCCACCGCGCGACTTCTGCCGTTTCCGTCCGTAACGTTTACCGATGTTTCGGTGGCTGGCGGTGCAGGTGGTGAACCTGCGATGACCGTCGAGACTTTCTCGATGGATGCCGAACTCGCGCCGTTCCTGCGTGGCGAAGTGCTGATTTTCGACATGCGTCTGGTGAGGCCGAAGGCGATCATCAGTGTTGCAGCGGACGGCAAGGTAGACTGGACGGCCAGGCCGTCTTCGCCCTTCGATCCGGCCCAAGTGGCAATCGAGAAACTGACGGTGACCGACGGAGCGGTGGAACTGCGCCAGGAGGCAAGCGGGCGCCTCACCACGTTGTCGAACATCAACGCCACGGTGTCGGCGAAATCTCTGGCCGGCCCCTGGCGCGCCGAAGGTGCGTTGAAGGCTGACGGTATTGCGACGCGTCTTTCGCTGACAACCGGAAAAGCCGACGGCGCCGGCAAGATCGCACTTCGGATCAAGGCCGAGCCGGATGGCTATCCGCTGTCGGTAGAAGCCGACGGCAACGCCGGCGTCGAGAACGGGCAGGCGCTTTATTCCGGCCAGTTCAAGCTTTTGGGCGACAATGGTGCTCAGGCACGCCCGGCGAAGACTGATGGTGGACCCACAGGCGCCAAGGCGCCACCCACCTATCGGCTGAACGGCAAGTTCCAACTCGATCATCGTAAGCTCGCGATCGACGAATTCCGCCTCGAGACCGGCCCCCTCGACAATCCCTATACTGCCGACGGCAAGGCGTTGGTCGACCTTGGTGCGGATCCACGCTTCACCATCGAGGCCAGCGGTGCCCAGGTGCAGTTCGAGGAAACGCCTGGCAAGGAAGGGACGGCGGCATTGCCGCAACGCATTGCGGCACTTGAGCGGGTGCTCCTGGCGCTGCCGAAGCCGGCAATGCCGGGCTCCGTCGAAGTGAAGCTGCCGGCAATGGTCGCGGGCGACACGACCATCCGCGATGTCGTTGTATCAGCCGAGCCAGCCACCGGCGGTTGGGCGGTGAAATCGCTGGCGGCGACCCTGCCCGGTCGCACCACGCTGGAAGCCAACGGACGGCTCGATGTCGACGGCGAAGTGCGTTTCACCGGTTCGTTGTTGCTTGCCGTCGCGCAGCCTTCCGGTTTCGCGGCGTGGCTGTCGCAGGATGTCGATGAAGCGATCCGGCGGCTGCCGACCGCAGGTTTCAGTGCAAAAGTCGATCTGACCGATGTCCGGCAGAAATTCGACGACCTCGAACTCGTGCTCGGGAAGGCAAGTTTTCACGGCAGTCTCGATGCCTCCCAGCCTGCCGAAGGCAAACCGACCGTGGTGACGAGATTGGAAGGGGGCGCGCTCGACGTCGAAGGGTTGACCGCCTTTGCTGCACTTTTCATGTCGGACAAGGGAATAAACCGTTTCGCAGACGCCGATCTCGATGCCGCGATCAAAGCTGGGCCAGTCGATGCCTGGGGTTTTTCGGCCGAGACGCTTGATACGGCCATGCGACTGCGGACCGGCATGCTGGAAATCGACAAGCTGTCGATCGGCGGGCTGGAGGGGGCGTCGATCAGCGCGACAGGCCGCATGAAGGATTTTCCGAAAGGACCGACCGGCAGTCTGGATGCTTCGCTGCTGGCACCCGACCTTGCGCCACTGATCGATGCCGCGGCCAAACGCTTTCCCGACAGCCGGCTGCTGACAACACTTTCCGAACGCGGAAAAGCCTATCCTGGTCTGTACCGCGAAACACGCCTCGACGTGGTGACGAGCACTGCTGACAATGGCGACGGCACCACGGGGCTGGCGTTATCGGGTAAGGGAACGACCGGCGGTTCGGCGCTGTCGGTTTCGCTGTCGGCGCATGGTCAGCCAGGTGAGATGGCAAAAGCGCCATTCTCGCTGACTTTCGATGCCAAGAACCCGGATGCCGCCGCACTTCTCGCCTTGTATGGTCTGCCCGCGCTGCCGCTCGGGATGGTCGGTGAGGCGACAACCGACATCACCGCCAGAGGCACGCTCGTCGAAGGTGTCGCGACCGCCTTCAATCTCTGGGGTCCCGATCTGCGTGCGCGCTTCGACGGTACGGTGACCGATACGCCACAAGGACTGGCAGCCAAGGGCAAGGTGGCACTCGATACGGCCGATATCGAACCCTGGCTGATGACGACGGGCGTCGCGCTGCCCGGCATGGGGTTCGGCGCTCCCGTGGCGCTTGCCGCCGAAGCCGACTATCGCAACAGCCGGCTCGCTATTTCCGGTCTCAAGGGAAGTGCAGCCGGCACTGCTTTGTCCGGTGATGTCGCTGCCGAATTCGATGCCGCCAAGCCGCATCTGAGTGGACAGCTGGCATTGGACACACTCGACCTCCATCCACTGGCGGCAATGTTGTTTGGCAATGATGCGCTGTCTGGCGACGGTACGAATTGGCCAAAGACGCCGTTTGCTGCCAAGCCGATGTTGACGATGACCGCCGATCTGGACCTGGCTGTGGTCAAACTGCTGGCCGGCCCACTGATAACGGCGGACGACGCGATGCTGTCGCTGAAACTCGTCGATGAGGGGCTGGGCATCTCGAAGCTGAAGGCGAAGGTGTTCGGTGGCGAAATCACCGGTCTGTTCGATCTGAAGAACAATGATGGCACCGGGTTGCTCAGCGGTCAGGCGACGCTGGCCGGCACGGACCTCTCCAGGCTTCTGCCCGCATCCGGCCTGTCAGGTGCAGGTACTTTTATCGCGAGCGCGACCACCAGCGGCAAGTCCATCGATGCAATGGTGTCTTCGCTTGCCGGCTCGGGTACGGCTTCGCTGAGAGGTGTAACGGTTGCCAATCTCAATGCCGATGCGCTGCCCGCACTGCTGGCGAAAGCCGATGGCGTCGGTCGGGACATCGATGCACCGCGCACGGCCGCTTTCGCCCCCGGCATCGCCGGGCAGGGCTCCTTTGTCGCACGGGACGCCGACATAGCCTTTACACTGGCTGCCGGCGTGCTGCGTGCGCCGCCGATGAATTTCGAGACGCCGACGTCTTCCCTGTCCGCGGAGGTTTCCGCTGACCTGGCGGCAGGCACGGTCGCGGCACGGGGCACGGTCACCTACAAGGCCGGCGACGAGGCTCTGATCGGTTCGGATCCGGCGTTGAACTACAGTGTAGACGGCCCGATCGACGCTCCGGTTCGCAGCTTCGACAGCGCGCCGCTGGCGCAGTTCCTCACCCAGCGCGCGCTGGAGAAAGAGCAGCAACGGGTCGAAGCCATGCAGGCGGTGTTGCTGGAAAAGCAACGGCTGCGGCGCGAGGCCCGCTACTATGCCGATCTGCAGGAACAGCGGGATCGTGCGGAAGAAGAAAAACGCCGGATTGAGGAAGAGAAACGGAAGTCGGAGGAAGCGGCGCGGCTGAAGGCGGAAAACGAGGCCAAGGCTGCCGCGGAAGCGAGGGCCAAAGTCGAAGCCGAAGAGAAGGCAAGGACCGAAAAGGCTGCCGCGGAAGCTGCCGAGGCAGAGCGGCGCAAGGCCGAAGCAGCGATTCGCGCGGCACAAGAGGAAAAAGCAAAGCTGGATGCCGAACGCCAGGCAACGCCGCCGACGCCTGCTGTCCCGAGCGCACCGGCGGGCAAACTCCAGCCGTTTTCAATCCAGGATTTCCTCAAAACGCTGCAATAGGTTGTTGGGCAGTCTGACCTTGAGGGTTTGACGCAGATGCTTGAAGGGATCCGGCATGAACGAGAGCGCCGCGACGGTGCGATTGGCCGGCAAGGATGACGTCGCTGCCTTCAGGCACATACGGCTGGAGGCGCTTCGGCTGGAGCCGGCAGCCTTCGCCAGCCGGGTCGAGGACTGGGAGGTGCTGCCGGACGAAGAGTGGCTCCGGCGGCTAATGAGCGGCACTGTCTTCATCGCATTTCGCGATGGTGAACCGGTCGGCCTGATGGGACTGCTGCGCGAGCAATCGGCTAAAACGCGCCATCGCGCCACGATCGTCATGGTCTACGCGCGGACGGGCGAGCGCGGTACCGGGACGGCCAAGGCTTTGCTGGACGCGTTGGCGAGGCATGCGCAGGATGCCGGTATCCTGCAACTGGAACTGACGGTCAGTGTCGAGAACCCGGCAGCGCAACGCTTCTATGCACGCGAAGGCTTTATCGAAATCGGCCGCCTGCCTGCCGGATTGATCCATGAGGGCCGTGAGATCGATGAACTTATGATGGCCAAACGCATCGGCTGATGATGATGTGCTGCCTCTGCTGACCGCTCTACGGAGCGCTTTCGCCCGAACCATGCTTCAGCCAATCCAGCACGTAAAGCCGTAGCGCCGAGGACAGGTTGGCCTCGCGCGGGCGCTGTTCATCGATCTCGGCCACGAGTGCCGCGAGGGTGAGCCCGCGGTTTTCGGCGATTGCGGCAAGCTCGTCGGAGAAGGGCTTCTCCAGTGAGTAGGACGTGCGGTGGCCACGTATGGTGACGGAGCGTTTTTCGACCAGACTCACGCGCGCTCAGTTCTTGTCTGGCGCCGGGAAGTCGGTGGTCGTCTCGCGGCGATGCCCGTCAATGAGACGCTCGGCGTTTTCCGCCTGCAATCTGTCTCGCTGCTTTTCACTCTTGCTGCGGCCGTGCAAGGCACGGTTCTGTTCTGCAACAGCGGCGCGCTGTTCGCGCACCTTGCCCTTCCTGAACTGGCGGAGATTGACGATCTCGGCCATGGCGATCGGACTACTTCTTGCGGAAAGCGTCGAGCGAGACGACTTCGGCGCCCTTGCCGGAGGCAGGCTCGTCGGCTGCTGGCTTCTCGGGCTCGGCAGCAGCTTTCTTCTTCGATTCGGATTTCTTTTCGGGAGCAAGTGCGACCGGCTCAACCGACGGCTTTTCTTCGACCTCTTCGGCCGTCTCGGTCCGGACATCGAATTCGAGTTCGAAATTTACCGACGGATCGTAGAAGCCGCGCACGGCAGAGAACGGGATTTCCAGCTTTTCCGGAATGTCGGAGAAGGACAGGCCAACTTCGAAGCCGGCTTCGGTTACCTTCAGATCCCAGTACTGGAACTGGATGACGATGGTCATCTGCTCGGGATACCGTTCGCGCAGGCGCGATGAAATGCGCACGCCCGGCGCGCCGGTCAGGAAGGTGATGAAGAAGTGGTGGTTGCCCGGAAGGCCGGTGCGTGCGACCTCGGCCAGCACCTTGCGCATGACGCCGCGCAAAGCCTCCTGGGCCAGGATGTCGTAGCGAATGTGGTCGTCGGCCATATGCCTGGGCGGTTCCGTTGAATCGTCCGCATAGCTGTAATCAAGCTTGGCGGGCTCGTAAACCGCATATAGACGGCACCGGCACGGTGGCCAACACCAAAGCCGTCTTTGGCTGACGCTTTCGCGACGTCGTGTCGTCAGGCCAGCGCGGCCTCGCGCTGGCGTGAAGCCGCCTGGCGAGCGCCATAGGCGCGCAGGAACGCTCTTACGCCATGCGTAGCCGACTGCAGAACTTCTTCCTGGCTTGGTTGAATGCCCATCATGAATTCGATCTGCAACTCGGCATTGATCAGACCGACGAAATGACGGGCGGTCACGTCCGGATCGTCGATAGCGAGATGACCAGCGAAAGCGAGACGCGCAAAACGCGCGGCAAGCGCAGGCAAGGTTGTACCAGGACCATTCTCGCGCCACTCGGCAAACAGTTCAGGGTAACGCTCGCCTTCGGTCTGGATCAGCTTACGCAGGAATTTGCCGTCGCGGCTGCAGATGCAATTGCGGTTCATGCGCACGGCATAGCCGATCAGATCCGCCTCGAGATCCTTGGGCTGATCGGGGAAGGTGGCCAGGGTGGCGAAAATGCCGGCATTGCAGCGCTCGGTGAGTTCGTGCACCACCGCGACGAACAACTTCTCCTTGTCCCCGTGGTGATTGTAGACGGTCTGGCGCGAGACTCCCGCTTCCGCAGCAATCAGGTCGATGTTGGCGCCAGCGAAACCTTCGCGGCAGAAAACCGACATGGCAGCATCCACGATCGCAACCCTTTTGGCTTCGTGGCCGCGCGGCGGGAAATTGTCAGCAGCAATCGTCTGGCTCATAAAAATCTATATAGCCGTGATTGACAATTTAGACAAGGGTGTCTAATTTTCTGGACTATAAGGTTTGGAGATGCCGCATTTTCCATGTCGGCATCTCAGGGGATGGAACGTCCTTGGGTTCGGCGCCGCATCGCTGCCGCAACCGGATTTGAAAGAGCTAAAACATGAACGCGCATTTTCTCCGCACCGCGGTGCTGCTCGGCCTTATGTCCGCCGTCGGTGCCTTTGCCGTCGACATGTATCTGCCGGCGCTGCCTTCGATTGGTGCCGATCTCAATGCCGGCACATCGGCCGTGCAGATGAGTTTTTTGATCTTCTTCCTGTCCATGGGTTTCGGCCAGATCGTGGTTGGCCCATTGTCGGACATGTTCGGCCGCAAGCCGCCGCTTTATGTCGGGCTTGCGTTGTTCATCATCGGCGGAGTCGGCTCGGCGATGGCGCCAAACATCGAATGGCTGATCGCGTTCCGCTTCCTGCAAGGACTGGGCGCCAGCGCTGGCATGGCAATTCCACGTGCTGTCGTGCGCGACATGCACACCGGCAACGAGGCGGCCAAGCTGATGTCGCTGCTGATGCTGGTGTTTTCGGTGTCGCCCATCCTGGCGCCGCTTTCCGGCAGCCTGATCATCGAGACCCTTGGCTGGCGCGCGGTGTTCTGGGTTCTGACCGGCGCTGCCGTGATCGCCATCGTGCTTCTCGCCACGGCGCAGAAGGAAACGCGTCCGGTCGAGGACCGGGTCGGTTCCTCCTTTGGCTCGGCGCTGAAAGGCTACTGGTTCCTGCTCAATGACCGCAATTTCCTCGGGCTGACGGCAATCGGCGGCTTCGGGATCGCCTCTTTCTTCGTCTACCTGGCGAGTTCGTCCTTCATCCTGATCGACCACTATGGCCTTTCGCCTTCGCTCTACAGCGTGTTCTTCTCGATCAATGCCGTTGCCTTCATCGGCATGTCGCAGATGACAGGGCTGCTGGCCGATCGTTTCGGACTGAAGCGTGTCGTGAAGGTGGCTGTCGTCGGCTATGCCACCGCGATGGTGGTGCTGCTTGCGGTGATGGCCTCCGGTGTCGATCGCCTTGACGTGATGGCAAGCCTGCTCTTCGTCGGGTACGGGTTCCTTGGCCTCGTCATACCGACCACCTCGGTGCTGGCCATGGAAGAGCATGGTACCATTGCGGGTACGGCCTCGGCGCTGATGGGCACTCTGCATTTCGCCATCGGCGCAGTGGCAATGGGAATTGCAGGGTTGTTCTTCGACGGAACGCCGTTGCCAATGGTGGCGGGCATCACGCTGGCCGCCGTCATTGCCTTTGCGCTGACGCAGGTCACGCTCGGCCGCAACCGCCAGCCCGTCGAAGCGCCGGCGGAATAAGAGTCTCTCCCAAGGCTGCCGAAAGGCCGGGCTTTTTGCCCGGCCTTTCTTGCATCTATGTTGGCTGGATCAGGGGGTGATTTAGCTTGATCGGGTAAGAATCTGAATTCAATAAGAAAATAAGCGATTTCAGGAGCTGGCAGGAAGCGGGACGCCGCCCGTGCAACGCGGATGGACAGTTCTCAGGCGGTTCTCTATCGTCGCCATATATTCGATAGAGCTAATGTACTGGTGGCGGGGCGCCTCGAGGAAGTTGCTCCATGAACGAGACGACACCCGCCGCCTACATTCTCGGCCATTCGGCATCGGAAATCCGCCGCCTCGTGCTGCAGGCCGAGATCCTCAAGCCGATCACTGCACGTCTGCTGCGTGAAGCCGGAATCGTGCCAGGCATGCGGGTTCTCGATGTGGGTTGCGGCGCCGGCGACGTCGCGATGCTAGCATGCGAGATGGTCGGGCCTGCCGGCCTGGTGGTCGGTATAGATCGGAGCGCCGATGCCATTGCGGTGGCGCAGCAGCGGGCAGCAGGGTACCCGCAAGCTGTTTTCGAGGCCGAAGCGGTCGAGGATTTTGTCGACGAGGCCGGTTTCGACCTGGTCATCGGCCGCTATGTCCTTGTCCATCAGACGGATCCGGTGGCGCTTGTCCGCCGCGTGACCGAACTTGTCCGCCCTGGTGGTATCGTCGCATTCCACGAAGTCAGCCACCGGCATCCGTTCGCGTCGTTGCCTGCCGTGCCTTTGTGGGAACAGGTCGGCGATTGGCTGTTCACACTGTTCCATATGGCGGCGCCGCACCATGATGCCGCCGACAAGCTCTTCGGCATCTACACGGAGGCCGGCTTGCCTGCCCCCTCTCTCTTCAGTGAGACGCCGGTGGCGGGCGGACCGGATGCACCACACCACGCCTGGATAGCGGAAACCATTCGATCCCTTTTGCCCAAGCTGGTTCAGTTAGGCCTCGCCACCGAGGCGACTGTCGATATCGACACGCTGGAGGCGAGGCTGCGGGAAGCGACGGTGGCGGTACAGGGTCAGATCATTGCGCATGCGCAGGTCTGTGCCTGGGCGCGCCGCGCAGGCTAGCCCCAGCTCCTTGCGGGAACCTTTTTGCTATCGCGCTATCCTCTTGTTTACCCGTGTCTTGTAGATATCGACCGGCATTTGACGCGGGTCACAGGCGCGGGCGAATATCTTGAAATTCATTCCTTCGGCACTGCTGCTCCTGTTTGCAGCCAGCTTCTTCAGCGTATGGCTGCTCGACCGCCGTCGTCGGCATCTCTTGCTTTTTTCGCTGGCGTTTCTCGCGGTCAGCGCCGGCACGGTGGTGCAGTTCGCGCTGTGGCCGTCGGACATCGGCCTGAACAACCTGGCCTGCGCGGTCCTATACACCGCTGGCCCGCTGCTCCTGGCGGAAGGTGTGCTCGTGCGCTCGGGCGATCGCATGCCCGTTGGCGAACATGCCGCCTGGATGGTGTCGACCGTTGGCCTGCTCGGCTATTTCTACTATGTCGAAGACAACCTGCAGATACGCGCCTGCCTGCTCAATCTCTGCATGGCGGGCATCGTGCTGAGCGCGGCCTGGAAGCTGCGGCGTCTGGTGCGCGGCAGCACCATCGACAAGGCGCTGTTGTGGATGCTGTCGGGGCTTTCGCTGACTTTCGTGTTGCGCACGCTGCTCACCGGTGGATCGGTGCCCATCAATGATGTCGCCGCCTTCTTCGACTCGCCGTTCTGGTTGTGGGCACAGTTCGCCATGTCGGTGTTGGGTGTGGCAATGGGACTTGGCCTGCTGGTGGTGGTATGCGCCGATGTGGTGCTGGGCCTGAAGGCCGAGCGGGACAGTGATCTTTTGACCAGCCTGCTCAACCGTCGCGGCCTTGAAGCGCGGGCTGTACAGGTTCTGTCCGGCGCAGCCAACGGCGTCGTCAGTGTGGTTGCCTGCGATATCGACCGCTTCAAATCGATCAATGATCGCTTCGGTCACGCCGCCGGCGACATTGTCCTTTCAGCCGTTGCCGGAATGATCAGGCGTTGCGTGAGGGCGCAGGATCTGGTTGCGCGCATCGGCGGCGAGGAGTTCGTCATCCTGCTCAGAAACTGCGCGGTCGACGACGCTTACGTGCTGACCGAACAATTGAGGCATGAGATAGCGGGAAGTGAACTGGCAAACTTGCCAGCTGGCTTCAAGGTGACCTGCAGCTTCGGCATTGTTGAATGCCAGCAGGGCGAGCCGCTCTGGGATGCGATCGCTCGCGCCGACAAGATGCTCTATGCCGCCAAGCACGCGGGGCGTGATCGGACGGTCACCGACAGACAGGAACTGTCGGCCGCAGCCTAGTGGCGGTGGCGTCGGATAACGCAATCAGCTTTCCCTCGGATCGGATGCATAGAGCCTCACCAGGCGCTCGACTGCTCGGACTGCAATGGTTTCGGCGTCTTCCGCGGGCTCGTAGGCATTGTGCAGCGCCAGGATCTGGCGATCGCCGATCAGCAGGCCGTAGAGCGTCCGGTAGGCGTCGAGGAGATCGGGGGTGCGGATGACGCCTTTTCGGTCGAGTGCTTCGATCGCCGCCATGATTTTCGGCGCGGAGCGTTCCTTGCCGGCAGTTATCAGTATCCTGGACAGATCGCCGCTGGCGTCGCTGAGCGCTGCCCGGTTGATGGCAAGCGATGCCTGCGAGGTCAGCAGTTTCAGCAATTGGGTGGAGATCAGCTTTAGCCGATCGAGCGGCGAGGCTTCGACATCGCTTTCCTGCAGGGTAGTGTTCAGCTGCGAAGCCTGTCGTTCGACGAGGGCGGCCAGGATGGCGTCACGGTTTTCGAACAGCACGTAAAGCGTGTCCTTCGAACATCTGGCGACGCGGGCGAGGGCCGTGGTGGTGACCGCCTCAAGTCCTCCCGTGGCGAGGAGTTCCAGCGCGGCATCCAGGATGTCGTCGCGTCGATTGGCGGACATTTTTGCAGGCAAATTGCAGGTCTCCGTAGCTTGCATGTTTGAGTACCATACGGTACTGAATGCTGCAAGTACTGATTGGTACTCAAACTGAACGGGGAAATCATGAGCACGATGCGGGAAAATCGAACGCTTACGGCTGTGGCGCTGGGACTGTCAGGCGTCGCGTTGCTGCTTGCCGGCGCAATTGCCGGGTTTTTCTATGCCTATACGAGTTCCGTCATGCGCGGCCTGGATGCGGTGGCGCCGGCGCATGCCGTGGTCGCCATGCAGGGCATCAATGCGACGGTTCGCAATGCGGTGTTTGCCCCGGCCTTTTTCGGCACACCGATTGCCGCCACGCTGGCCGCGGTCGCGCTGCTCGGGGCAGGTTGGCGAGCGGCGGCGCTTGCCATGCTGGCTGCCGCCGCAAGTTATCTGTTTGGCGCCTTCCTGCCGACCTTCGCCGTCAACGTGCCGATGAATGAAGCGCTGGCGATCGCGGCCGTGCCGGACGATGCGGCCGAGGCCGCGAAGCTCTGGCGTGCCTATTCTGTCGATTGGACCTGGTGGAACACCTTGCGCACAGGTTTCAGCCTGCTGTGTCTGGCGCTGGTCGGGCTCGCCCTTTTCCTAGCGGGTCGTTCTGCGAATCGAGCTCTTCGATGATGAACGCAAGGCGCTCTTCGACCGATGTCCGTGGTAATGTGATGAGTTCGTAACCATAGCGCGGATAGGTGTCGACCAGAGCTTCGAAGGTGCGCTCAGCCTCATCGAGGTCCTGGCTGCGTTCGGCATCCTGCGTAAAGATCTCGGGCCATGGCGGTGCGATGAAAACACGGCGGTTGTAGCGGAAATGTCCGGCCGCCTTTTCCATATGTGCCGGTACCGGCAGGCCGCTCAGGCTGAGATAGGCGAGCGTGTCCGGTACGCCGCGGTCGAAGAACACCGGCCCCGACAGGCGGGCTGCGGTGTGGTGGGAGCGTAGTTCCCAGGCCAGCATCAGTTCGGCGAACAGGGTCCTGTCGTTCCAGGGCAACGCTGATCCTCCGACCGTCATCTGGTCCTGGATGATGCTGCGGCCTGCCTCAGGCGCCGTGGCGTAGCCTTTTGCCGCCAGCGCCTCGATGAGCGTGGTCTTGCCTGAGCCCGGGCCGCCTGTCAGCACGAAGAATTGGTCGGTATGGTTCTGCAAGGCTGTCTCCATGGATGCCTTCGGCGAGCCCGGTCGGGCCGTCGTCCAGGTTTTGGGATTTGGGAAGGGCGCGTCGCGTGGATCCGGGAGACCGGCTGGGCGAGGCGAATGGATGTCGGGGGAGAAGTGGAGGCTTCTGTTGCCAGGTGCCTCCGGACCCCGCCTAGAGGTGCGAACCGCTAGGGCTTGATTTGAAGCGTTCGCGCCGCATTAAGCAGCGAGACGAGCTTCCGCATAGTTGTCGTTGGCAACTATAAGTTTAGCCCGATAACGGTGGTACAATGCCGGGTACAGCAATCTGTCTTTCAACGCCCGTCGAACCCATTTCACCCCCATCATAAGCCGTCGCGCGGGGACGGATTATGGTGGAGGTGGCGGTATCGAAACCGCGTCCGGATCGCCTATTGCACAGTCGGTTTAGCACCATAGTCCTGTTGCCAGGACACCTCCAATATACGGACCGGCCCGCTGGGTTTCAATAGCAAGAGGAACGAAAACAGAGCCTTGCACAGAAGATCAGCGAAGGCTTTGAACTGACGGATGATCGATCGTGAGATACGTACATCAGAATCTGCTTTACGTACCTCAAAACTCCATGCTAGGTCGACGCCGGGAGTGAGGAATGCGTCCAACGGTTCATGATGTGGCCGGGGAGGCGGGTGTCAGTCTGGCAACCGTCGACCGCGTGCTGAACAGGCGTTCAGGCGTGCGCGCCGAGACGGTGGCGCGCGTCAATGCAGCCATTCTCAGGCTTGGCTATGTACGCGATATCTCAGCCGCCAACCTTGCCAAGCAACGCGTCTACAACCTGCTTTTCATCGTTCCCGAGGGATCGAACAGTTTCATGCTCGGGCTGGAACAGGAGCTCAGCCAGGCCAAGCTCTATTCGGTTCTCGACCGCACCCATCTCGATATTCGCAAGGTGAAGACGTTCGATGCCGACGCGCTGGCGGCCGCGCTGGACAGAATCGACACGGCACAGGTGTCGGGTGTCGCCCTGGTCGCGACCGAATCCGAACGTGTGCGTCGAGCCCTGGCGCGGTTAAGAGAGGCTGGCATTCCGGTAGTCACTCTCGTTTCCGATGTCTCCGATGTCTATCGGGACCACTATGTAGGCATCGACAACATTGCCGCCGGTCGAACCGCGGCAAGCCTTGTCGGTCGTTTCTGTGGTCGCCGGTCCGGCAAGGTGGCATTGGTCGCCGGCTCGATGCTGGTGAAAGACCATGCCGAGCGTCGCGCCGCCTTCCAACAGGCGATCGGTGAAGCATTTCCGGGGCTTGAATGCCTGCCGGTGCTTGAGGGGCGGGACGATGCCGCAGTGACGCGGACATTGCTGGCCGAACTTCTTGACCGCGAGCACGATGTCGTTGGCCTCTACAGCATTGGCGCCGGCAACCGCGGCGTCATCGACGTGCTGACGTCGAGAACAGAGTATCGCGGGATCACGGTGGTTGCGCATGAACTCACCGGTCACTCGAAGCAGGCGCTGCGCGACGGCATCTTCGACGCGGTCATCAATCAGGACGCCGGTCATGAAGTGCGCAGCGCGATCCGGCTGTTGAAGGCCCGGATCGACGATACGCCCGTCATCGCCAACCAGGAAGCCATCCGGATCGAAATCTACATCCGGGACAATCTGCCATGAGTCCGAGATGAACGAAGCTGTCCTCCCACGGTTTCGCGAGACGAATGGGCATACGACCTACAAGGAGTTTCAAGAGTGAGCACAGGATTTTTCGGCGATATCGGCAAGGTGAAGTACGAAGGTCCGGATTCGACCAATCCGCTCGGCTATCGTTTCTACAACAAGGATGAGGTCGTTCTGGGCAAGCGCATGGAGGAACACCTGCGCTTCGCCGTCGCCTATTGGCACTCTTTCGCCTGGCCGGGCGGCGATCCTTTCGGCGGCCAGACCTTCGAGCGCCCCTGGTTCGGCGACACCATGGAGGCGGCCAGGCTGAAAGCCGATGTGGCCTTTGAGATGTTCTCCACTCTCGGCGTGCCTTACTATTGCTTCCATGATGCCGATGTGCGGCCGGAAGGCGGGAATTTCGCCGAGAGCGCAGCGCGACTAGACGCGGTGGCGGATATCTTTGCGGCAAAGCAGCAGGAGACCGGAGTCAAGCTGCTCTGGGGCACGGCCAATCTGTTCTCGCACCGCCGCTATATGGCTGGCGCCGCCACCAATCCGGATCCGGATGTGTTCTACTACGCCGCCGCCACGGTGAAGAAATGCATCGACGTCACCAAGCGGCTCGGTGGCGAGAATTATGTGCTTTGGGGTGGCCGAGAGGGCTATGAAACGCTGCTCAACACGGACATGAAGCGCGAGCGCGAACAGGCTGGCCGCTTCCTGTCGATGGTCGTCGATTACAGCCATCGCATTGGCTTCAAAGGCACTATTCTGATCGAGCCGAAGCCGCAGGAGCCGACCAAGCACCAGTACGACTACGACGTCGCCACAGTCTACGGCTTCCTCAAGGACTTCGGCCTGGAGAAGGAGGTCAAGCTCAACATAGAGCAGGGCCACGCCATTCTGGCCGGTCATTCCTTTGAGCATGAGCTGGCGCTCGCCGACGCGCTCGGCATCTTCGGCTCCATCGACATGAACCGCAACGACTACCAGTCGGGCTGGGACACGGACCAGTTCCCCAACAATGTGCCCGAGATGGCGCTTGCCTATTATCAGGTGCTGAAGGCCGGCGGTTTCACCACGGGCGGCACCAACTTCGACGCCAAGCTGAGGCGCCAGTCGCTCGATCCACAGGATCTGCTGATCGCTCACATCGGAGGCATTGACTGCTGCGCGCGTGGCCTGAAGGCCGCAGCGCGCATGATCGAGGACAAGGCGTTGTCCGATCCGCTCGAACAGCGTTACGCCGGCTGGGCAAGCGCCGATGCAAAAAAGGTGCTCTCCGGCGGAACAACGCTCGAGGATCTCGCTGCCAGGGTCGTCGCCGACGGCATCGAACCGGAGCCGCGCTCGGGGCGGCAGGAATATCTGGAAAATATCGTCAACCGCTATGTGTAAGTGCAGCCCACACGCGGTTGCCTGAATTGGAGGAGATCGATGAAGACCATCAAGGGACCGGCCATTTTCCTGGCGCAGTTCGCCGGGGATGCCGCGCCGTTCAATTCGTTCGACGCCATCTGCAAATGGGCGGCTTCCCTCGGATACAAGGGGGTACAGATCCCGACCTGGGATGCGCGCCTGTTCGACCTGAAGAAAGCGTCGGATTCAAGGGGATATGCCGATGAAGTGAAGGGCGTGGCTGCCAGCCATGGGCTGGAGATCACGGAACTCTCCACGCATCTGCAGGGCCAGCTCGTGGCCGTCCATCCGGCCTACGATGCTGCCTTCGACGGTTTCGCCGCGCCGGAAGTCCGCGGCAATCCTGGTGCGCGAACGGAATGGGCAGTCGATCAGGTCAAGCGGGCGATCCGGGCTTCGAAACATCTTGGCCTGAAAGCACACGCAACATTCTCGGGCGCGCTTGCCTGGCCCTATGTCTATCCATGGCCGCAGCGTCCAGCCGGCCTGGTCGAAGCTGCCTTCGATGAGCTGGCGAAGCGCTGGAGACCGCTGCTCGACTATGCTGACGAGCATGGCGTCGACCTCTGTTACGAGATCCATCCGGGCGAAGACCTGCATGATGGCGTCAGCTACGAGATGTTCCTCGAGCGGGTGAACAACCATGCCCGCGCCAACCTGCTCTACGATCCGTCGCATTTCGTGCTGCAGCAGCTCGACTATCTCGACTACATCGACCTCTATCACGAGCGCATCAAGGCCTTCCATGTGAAGGATGCCGAGTTCAACCCAACCGGTCGCCAAGGCGTCTATGGCGGCTTCCAGAGCTGGGTCGACCGGGCCGGGCGCTTCCGCTCGCTGGGTGACGGCCAGGTCGATTTCGGCGGCATCTTCTCCAAGCTTACCGCCTATGATTTTGATTCCTGGGCGGTGCTGGAATGGGAATGCGCGCTGAAGCACCCCGAAGATGGTGCGCGCGAAGGCGCTGAATTCATCAAGCATCACATCATCCGCGTCACCGAGCATGCGTTCGACGACTTTGCCGGGGCCGGCACTGACGATGCCGCTAACCGCAAGATGCTCGGACTGGACAGGAGCTGATCATGGCAATCGAAGGCAGCAAACAGGAGACGCAGAGCGGTCGCATCCGGCTCGGCATGGTCGGTGGTGGGCAGGGCGCTTTCATCGGCGCTGTCCATCGCATCGCCGCCCGCATCGATGATCAGTTCGATCTCGTCGCCGGCGCGCTCTCTTCTGATCCGGCACGCGCGAAGGCCTCGGCGCTCGATCTGGGCATCGCGGCGGACCGTGCCTACGGTTCATTCGCGGAGATGGCCAAGGCGGAAGCTGCCCGGCCGGACGGCATCGAAGCAGTCTCGATCGTTACGCCGAACCATATGCATGCACCGGCCGCGAAAGCGTTCCTGGAGGCGGGCATCCACGTGATCTGCGACAAGCCGATCACCACCACCGTCGCCGAGGCGCAGGGACTGGTCGATCTGGTCAATAAGACCGGCAAGGTCTTCGTGCTGACCCACAATTACACCGGCTATCCGATGATCAGGCAGGCGCGTGCCATGGTCGCCGCCGGCGAACTGGGTGACATCCGGCTGGTGCAGGTGGAATACCCGCAGGACTGGCTGACCGAGCGTGCGGAACTCGCAGGTTCCAAGCAGGCGGAGTGGCGCACCGATCCCAAACGCTCCGGTGCCGGCGGCGCGATCGGCGACATCGGCACCCATGCCTATAATCTCGCTGCCTTCGTCACCGGCCTGGAGACGGAAGAGCTGCTGGCGCAGCTGACGGCTTTCGTGCCTGGCCGGCTGCTCGACGACGATGTCCAGATCCTGCTCCGCTACAAGGGCGGCGCGCGTGGCATGCTCTGGGCAAGCCAGGTCGCCGTCGGCCACGAGAACGGGCTGAAACTGCGCGTCTACGGCACCAAGGGCGGCTTCGAATGGGTTCAGGCCGATCCGAACTATCTCTGGTTCACCCGGTTCGGCCAGCCAAAACAGCTTTTCACCCGTGGCGGCAATGGCGCATGGGCAGAGGCGGTGCGGGTGACGCGCGTTCCGGGCGGGCATCCCGAAGGCTATCTTGAGGGCTTCGCAACGATCTATGCCGAAGCTGCACACGCCATCCGCGCGGCTCGCGCAGGCGGCAAACCAGACGCCGATGTGATCTATCCGACCGTCGAGGATGGCCTGAAAGGCATGCAGTTCATCGAGGCTGCCGTCGCTTCGTCGAAAGGCGGCAATGTGTGGACGAAGGTGGGATGAGCCCGGCATCTTCACTGGCACCAGCCGATGGCACAGCTCCGCTGCTCACCGTTGCAGGACTCTCGAAGTCTTTTGGTCCGGTGCAGGTGCTGAAGGGAATCGATCTCACCGTCGAGGTCGGTCAGGTGCATGCGATTATCGGCGAGAACGGTGCCGGCAAATCGACCTTGATGAAGATCCTGTCCGGCCATCTGCAACCAACGGAAGGCGAGATCAGGATCGACGGTCAGCCGGTGGTGTTCTCCGGGCCGGTCGATGCCGAGCACCGCGGCATCGTTCTCGTCCACCAGGAAATCCTGCTGGCGCCAGACCTGACTGTCGCTCAGAACGTTTATCTCGGACGTGAGATCGCCAAAGGCCTCGTGCTCGACGACAAGGCCATGAACGACGGCGCGCGAAAAGCAATCCGCGAACTCGGTGGCGATATCGACCCGACCATGACGGTGGGGCGCCTGTCGATTGCACAGCGTCAACTGGTGCAGATCGCACGCTCGCTGCTGGTGCCGCACCGTCTCGTCATCTTCGACGAGCCGACTGCGTCTCTGACACCGGTGGAGACGGAGGCGCTGCTCAAGGTCATTGCCGATATCCGCGCCAAGGGCACGGCCGTCCTCTACATCTCGCACCGTCTGCCGGAGGTGAAGCAAATCGCCAACAAGGTGACCGTGCTGCGCGATGGTCGGCTGGTCACGACGCGCGATGCGGCTGAAGTCGAACCCGTCGACATGGCCAGGCTGATGGTCGGGCGCGACGTGGCCAAGCTTTATCCGGATCGGGCGACCGTGGCGGCGCGTGAGGTCGTACTCGAGGTCGAGGATATGTCCGTGCCGGGCTATGCCGGGCACGCTTCCTTCCAATTGCGTAAAGGCGAGATATTGGGATTTGCCGGTCTCGTCGGTGCCGGGCGCACGGAGCTGATGGAGGGTATGGTTGGCTTGCGGCCGGCGCACGGAATGGTTCGCCTTGCCGGAAGGCCGGTCAGTTTTGCCAATGTGCATGACAGCCTGAAGGCCGGCATTGCCTACCTTTCCGAAGACCGCAAGGGCAAGGGCCTGTTGCTCGCCAAGGATCTCAGGGTCAATCTCACTCTGGCTTCACTCGGGCGTTTCGTGCGTTGGGGGCAGGTGGACCGTGCATGGGAGCGTGAGGCGCTCGACAAGGCAATTTCCGAATTCGACATCCGGACCGGCAGCAAGGATCTGCTCGCCGGGCAACTGTCCGGCGGCAACCAGCAGAAGCTGCTGCTTGCCAAGATGATGCTGCTGGACCCGTCAATCGTCATCATCGACGAGCCGACGCGCGGCATCGACATCGGCACCAAGCAGCAGATCTACAAATTCATTGCCGGGCTGGCGGCGGAAGGCCGGTCCATCATCGTGGTTTCATCCGAGATGCCGGAGCTGATCGGCCTGTGCGACCGCATTCTGGTGATGCGGACCGGCCATATCGTCGGCGAGGTGGCCGGCGATCACATGAACGAAAACGAGATCGTCGTGCTGGCAACCGGCGTGCAAACGGGAGAGGCCGCCTGATGCGCGGCATGCTTTGGGCGGGAGAAGAATGACCGAAACGGCAGCAGCAACGGCAAAAGCGAAACGGTCCTGAAGGACGTGGACCTGCGGGCAGTGGCACCCTTCGTGGCATTGGCACTTCTGCTCGTGCTTGGCGCCTTCGCCAATCCGAATTTCATCAGCGTCGACAATCTGCTCAATGTGCTGACACGCAGCGCCTTCATCGCGATCATCGCAGTGGGAGCGACCTTCGTCATCTCGGCGGGCGGGCTGGACCTGTCGGTCGGTTCGATGGTGGCCTTCGTGGCGAGCCTTACCATCCTGTTCATGAACAGTGGTGCGGTCAGCGATCCGATGATGACGATCGTGGCAGCGGCGTTGCTTGCGCTTGCGATTGGCGCGGCCTGCGGACTGGCCAATGGCCTGATCACCACGGTCGGGCGAATCGAGCCGTTCATCGCAACGCTGGGCACGATGGGCATTTATCGCGGGCTGACCACATGGCTGTCGCAAGGCGGGGCCATCACGCTCCGCAATCCTGAAGTGCAGTCGCTTTATCGGCCGGTCTATTTCGGCGAGATTTTCGGCGTGCCGTTCCCGATCTATGTGATCGTCATCACCGCAGCCGTCGGCGCTTTCGTACTCTATCGCACGCGTTATGGTCGCCATGTTGTCGCGGTCGGCTCCAACGAGGACGTGGCGCATTACTCCGGCATCCCGGTGAGCCGCGTGCGCACGCTCACCTATGTGATCCAGGGGCTGTGCGTGGCTGTGGCCTGCCTGATCTACATTCCCCGCCTTGGTTCTACGTCCGCGACCACCGGCCTGATGTGGGAACTGCAGGCGATCACCGCGGTGGTGGTTGGCGGCACGGCGTTGCGCGGCGGGGTAGGGCGCATCTGGGGCACGATCTGCGGCGCCTTCATCCTGGAGATCGTCGGCAACATCATGCTGCTTTCGAACTTTGTCAGCGAATACCTGCTCGGGGCCATCCAGGGCGCGATTATCATCATCGCCATGCTCGTCCAACGCTCACTGGTGAGGAAAACCTGAAACGGGGCCGGGTCCTCGGGTCGCCCGGCCACTGACCGACCAGACCTGCAAGCATAGGGAGGAAACAATGCAAAAACGACTAATCGGAGTGGCAGCGGTCGCCATGGTGGCGCTGATGAGCGTTGCCCAGGCGCAGGACAAGAAGACGATCGGCGTCTCGATCCCGGCGGCCGACCATGGCTGGACTGCCGGCGTGGTGTTTCATGCCGAACGTGTCGCCAAGAAGCTGATGGAAGAGCATCCGGGGCTGAACGTCATCGTCAAGACTTCGCCAGACGCCGCCAGCCAGGCGAACGCCGTGCAGGATCTGGAGACACAGGGCATCGATGCGCTGGTGATCCTGCCGTCCGACCCGGATCCGCTGGTCAACGCCATCAAGGAAGTGAAAGACAAGGGCAAGTTCGTGGCGCTTGTCGACCGCGCTCCATCGAGCAACGACAACTCCGTACGCGACCTCTATGTCGCCGGCAACAATCCGGCACTTGGTGAAGTGGCCGGCAAATACATTGCCGAAAAGACGCCGGAGGCAGAAGTCGTCATCATCCGCGGCCTGCCGATCCCGATCGACCAGCAGCGCCAGGACGGTTTCGACAAGGGTATCGCCGGCTCGAAGGTCAAGGTTCTGGACCGCCAGTTCGGCAACTGGAACCGCGACGACGCCTTCAAGGTCATGCAGGACTACCTGACCAAATATCCGAAGATCGATGTGGTCTGGTGCCAGGACGACGACATGGCGGTCGGCGTGCTGCAGGCCATCGAGCAGGCAAAGCGCACCGATATCCAGTACGTCGTTGCCGGCGCCGGCTCGAAGGACATGATCAAGAAAGTCATGGATGGCGACAAGATGATCCCGGTCGATGTGCTCTATCCGCCGGCCATGGTCGGCACCGCGATGGAACTGACCGCGGCAGCGTTGATCGATCAGGTGCCGGTCAGCGGCAACTACATCCTCGATGCGACGCTGATCACCCCGGAGAATGCCAAGAACTTCTATTTCCCGGATTCGCCATTTTGAGCGAAAGCAGTCGCTCATAGCGAGGCGGGGGCAGGAGGCGGTCCAGCTAATTTAGCTGGGCCGTCTTTGTGTCCTTAAATCAGCTTTCGTAACGTAAAAAGGCAAGCATTCCAGCGTGATGCTATGTCAAACCCTGTCTGCAAGGCTTGACTTGCGACAAACTGCAACCGAAGGTTTGCCCCGGTGTGGAGAATCCGGTTTTGGCCGGTCGTTGTCTCACCGGACAGACGTGGCTCCGATGAGGGGAATTCCTGATGAGCGATTATCTTGCAGACGTGAAGAAGTATGACGCCGGTGCCAGTGCCGATGTCGTCGACAAGATCGTGAAGCACCTGGGCATCGCGCTCAGGAACCGCGACTCCTCGCTGGTGTCCTGCACCGATCCGGAAGAATTGAAGCGCGTGCGTGACAGCTGGGTCGGCAAGAAGCTCGGCATTGCCGATGCCGCCAAGGCTGACGCTGCGATCGAGAAGACCTGCAAGGCGATGAGCGCGGACAACACCAAGAACCGGGTGACCTTCTACTATCTGGTCGCCAAGGACCTCGGCAAGCTCGGCTCGCTCTGAGCTTTACAGCTTCCTCATTGTTTGACGATACCTCCGGCGCGCTCCCGCGCCGGAATGCTGTGGTTTGGTCTGCCTGGGCAATAGCCTGGCAAGCATTGGCCGGGTATGATCGCGGCCAACGCCAAAACAGCGAATCAGGGCGATAGCGATGCGCCAATATCTCGACCTGCTCAACCATGTCCTGGAGAACGGCACCGACCGGGGTGACCGCACGGGTACGGGAACACGCTCGGTGTTCGGCTACCAGATGCGCTACGATCTGGGGCAGGGCTTCCCGGTGCTGACCACCAAGAAGCTGCACCTCAAGTCGATCATCCACGAGTTGCTGTGGTTCCTGGCCGGCGACACCAACATCAAATATCTCAATGACAATGGCGTCTCCATCTGGGACGAATGGGCCGACGCCAACGGCGATCTCGGTCCGGTTTATGGAAAGCAGTGGCGTTCCTGGCCCGATGCACAAGGCGGTACGATCGACCAGATCGAGAACCTGCTACGCGAAATCCGCTGCAATCCCTATTCGCGTCGGCTCATCGTTTCGGCATGGAACCCCGCTGAAGTGGAACAGATGGCGCTGCCACCCTGCCATTGCCTGTTCCAGTTCTATGTTTCTGACGGGCGACTGTCCTGCCAGCTCTACCAGCGCTCGGCCGACATCTTCCTCGGTGTGCCGTTCAACATCGCTTCCTATGCGTTGCTGACCATGATGGTGGCCCAGGTGACAGGGCTGAAGCCCGGTGACTTCGTGCATACGCTTGGCGATGCGCACATCTATTCGAACCATTTCGAGCAGGCGCGCGAACAGCTTCGCCGCCAGCCGAAGGCGTTGCCGACGATGTGGATCAATCCGGAGGTGAGGGACCTCTTCGCCTTCCGCTTCGAGGATTTCCGTCTGGAAAACTACGTCGCCGATGCGACGATCAAGGCACCGATCGCCGTGTGATGCCGGTGGACTGAGCGCAGCTTTCCGCCGCAGCTTGTGAGCTGGGTTGCGGGCAGGCAAGGCACCGCAGCGCCAAACAGGCCAAGGCCGTTTCAACGGATGTTCCGTCGGGTGCATGTCGGAGCCAGACGATGTTGGCGCCACCACTCCGATTGACGAAATGAAGGTCACGCCCTCCGACGTCGTAGCACCGTCCGCCATCCGTCCCGCATCCGCTATTTGAAGCTGGCGATGGGGAGAAACTTCACGGATGAACCGGTAAAACGGCGATGGTCGGACGGCTCCCTGTCGGGACGAAAACCGTCGATATAGACCTGCACCGCCGCTGTGCGGATGAACGCGGCGGCCGCACGAGGCGGCGCGGCTGAACCAATTGCGCCGGTGATCGTGAGGTCATTCTCAGTGGGCTTGTAGCTCGCCTGCATGGCGACCGCCGGAGGCTCGGACCGCAAACGGTCGGCTTTTTGACTGGTCTTGATACGGTCCTTCATCTCGGTCGGAGGGATCGCGTCGACTTTGCTCGCTGGAAGGGCAGGGCCTTCGTCGGGATGCCTGACGGTCAGCAAGGCAGCAATGGCGTCTTCAGATCTGACCGTGTCCGGCCGTGCTGCTGCACTCTGCAAGTTCTCCGGTCGCCAACTGGGCACGGGAATGTTCAGGGCGACCCTCTCAGCTGTTAAGCTCCCGGCGGAGGGTAACGCGGTCCGGGCTGCGGCCGCGTCAGAGATTGCGAAGGGTATGGTTTCGGGGCGCGGGCTGTTCAGCGTCGGATCGCGACGCTCGGCAAATACCGGCAACGGCACAGATTGCAACGCCAGCGCCGCGACGGTGGTTTCAGGCGTTTCCGGCTTTCGTTCAGCCGGTGCTTCCTCGACCGGAACAGCCGGTACGGTCTGGATATTCGCACGCTGAGCGTCCTTGGCGGCCACAATGGCGATACTCTGCCGGACTTGTGTTGCGTCAGCGGGTCTGGCGGGATTACGCGGCGTCGGCACGGCGCTGGCAACAGTCTCGGCCTCGCTTTGGCCGCGTCCACCCAGCAGCGACGCCAGCAGGCCACGCGGCTTGCGTTGACTGTCGCCGACGCTGGCCAACTCCACCTTCGGTGCGCCGGCTTCACGACGGGATTTATGGGCGACAAGCGCCTGGTCATAGCCGGGTAGCGGCTTGCCGTCTCTCGGCAGATGCAGCGTCTTGCCGTCGGGGAATATCCTGGCGAGTTCCTGGCGGCTGATGCCTGGCCAGTGACGGATATTGCCGACATCTATGTGAAGGAAAGGCGAGCCGGAGGTTGGATAGAAACCGACCCCGCCGCCCTGCATCCTGAGGCTTATGTCACGCAATTTCTTCAGCGGCACGTCTGGGAGGAAGAAGTCCATTGCCCGGCCAACCATGTGCTGGCTTTCACGGGCGACGCCCTTCGAACGACTGCGTAGCATCGCGTTCGTCGCGGGCGAGCGGTAGCCGCTGACGACATTGATATAGGCTGTCGAGCCGCTGGTGCGATAGACCTGCCAGACAAGGTCGAGCAGGCGCGGATCCATCCTCGTCGGCTCGTTGCGGCGCCAGTCGCGCAGCATGATGTTGATTTTCTTCAACCCCGCCTGGTCGTAACGCCCGTTACGCTTGTAGACGATCTCTGCCGTCTCACCGGTATGCAGGTGGCGGAGTTTCAGGCTGCGTGTTTCCGCCAACGCGCTGGCGGCGCTTATGCACAGCAATGCCGCCACCAGGGACGACAACCCTATCCAGGCAAGGAAGGAACACCGGACGTTTTTCTGGAAATCGATCACATTCATGCCTTGCACTTGCTGTCCGTTTCGGGCGGCCGGCGGCTTCTTCAGGATTTGCCGTCAATGGTCCGGTATCGTGGCAAAGCACGACATTTCTTTCGGGACAGACGGCGGGTCGTTTGGCTCAGTCGTTACCGAGATGTGTATCATCTTGGTTAAGAAATCCTGATCAGGCCGTGCACGAATCCTGCTTTTGCCACCGGCTCTTTATTGCCTCGGAGGCGTTTCACCGGTCCCAGGGAAAGGCTGTCGGCGTTCTGGTTAAAACCCAACCGGGCTATCCGGGCAGGCGTGGAACCGCCGAGGCGACAGTGTTCGTGCTCCTGATGGTATCATGTATCTATCGAAGCAAAAGATGCGTCCCTGGGAGGCAGCGCCATTCATGAGTACAACTCAACGATCACTGTTCCTGCTGGTAGCGGGAGCCTTCGCGGTCGGCGGCCTGTTGGCCTGGTGGATCAACTGGAAACTTGCCGTCATCGTCGCTGCCAATTGTTTCTTTGCTGTCTACCTGATCCAGGCTCTGAGAAATCTGGATCGGCTGAGCGGAGACCATCTGAAGAAGGTTGTCGCACGCAGCGAGGCTCCCGAGTGGGTGCTGTTTCTCATAACGATGGGGATCGTCGCCACGTCGCTCGTTTCGCTTTTCATGATCATCAATGCCGAGATCAGGCCGTCATCCCCCTGGTTGATATTGGCGCTGCTTTCCGTACCGCTGGGTTGGGCGACGACGCACGCGATGGCAGCGTCTCGCTACGCGCATCTCTACTGGCGCCGCGACAGTGACGGCAGATCCGGTCAAGGGCTCGAATTCGCCGGCGAAACAAACCCAGATGCTCTGGATTTTGCCTACTTTGCTTTTGTTATCGGCATGGCTGCACAGACATCCGACGTTACCATTTCCAGTCGACCCATCCGGCGATTTGCCCTGGTGCACTCGATTTTCGCGTATTTCTTCAATGCTGTCCTGGTCGCGGCGGCGGTCAATGTCGTGGTTTCGGCAAATTAGGAGGAGGATGCCGGGCCTCTTCGCTGCTGACGGCCTAGTGCCACTTCAACCCACTTCGAAATCGCCCGGCTGCGGCGGAGCGATCGGGCTGAACAGTGCGCGGTCCGGCTTGAGGTCGAGCAGGGGGGTTCCATCGAGGCAATCCAAACCCCGTACCAGGACGGTCGAAGCTTCGACGCTGATCAATGTGACGATCGAGGTGCCAATCGGGTTCGGCCTGACCGGCGAGCGCAGGGCAAACGTGTCGCGCGCGGAACCATCATTGGCCGGGCTTTGACGGACCAGATCGCGCCGCGACAGATGCAGCCAGTAGAGCACTTCGAGGCGTTCGAACTGTTCAATGCCGGCTAGCGCCTCCCGCCACAGCGGAAAAATCTCGATGCGGCAGATCGGGCCGTCGGCACGACCCTGGCGCGGCGCCATCAGCCGCGAGGCCCATGGTGTGCGGATCGTGCCAATGAAGACAAGGCCGGCGTCCGTCGGCGCGGGGGCGTCGACGGCGATCTCGCCTTGGCGGATTTCGTTCTCGCGCACCAAGTCAGTCGATGCCGACCATGACGTCGGATGCCTTGATGACGGCATAGGCATCCTTGCCGACGGCAAGCCCGAGGTCGGCTACGGCTTCGTTGGTGATGGACGAGGTGACCACTGCGCCGCCGATGTCGATGCGCACATGCGAGGTGGTCGCGCCCTTGGTGATCTCGACGATCTTGCCCTTCAACGTGTTTCGCGCACTGATTTTCATGGGAGACTCCTGTTGATTTTCGTCCGATGCGCGTCGTTGCGCGGACGGTCACCGTAGCCCGCCATGGTCGGCCGTTACAACGTGTTTTCAGTGAAACTCTTTTCCTGAAAAATACGCAGAAGCCTTCCCTTTGTTATGTTCATATGGATATATCGACCCAAGCCATTGGCTGGACGGGTTTGCAAAATCAGGGAGAGCTTCGATGACGAAACATAATGGTTTGGTGCTGATGGCGCTGGCTGCCGGGGCGATGACGCTGGCAGCGCCCGCTGCGCGCGCGGACGAGCAAGTTGTCGTGTTTGCTGCCGCCAGCCTCAAGAATGCGCTCGATGAGGTCAACAAGGCCTGCGAAAAGGATGTCGGCGAGACTGCCAAGATTTCCTACGCCGCAAGCTCCGCGCTGGCCAAGCAGATCGAGGAAGGAGCGCCGGCGGATGTGTTCATCTCGGCCGACCTCGACTGGATGAAATATCTCTCCGACAAGAAGCTGACCAAGTCCGACACCGAGGTGAAGCTGCTCGGCAACCAGATCGTGCTGGTGGCGCCCAAGGACTCCAAAGCCGAGGTCAAGATCGAGAAAGGGTTTGACCTCGCCAAGGTGATTGGCGACGGCAAGCTTGCCATGGGCGACTTCAAGGCGGTGCCGGCCGGCAAGTACGGCAAGGCGGCACTGGAATCGCTCGGCGCGTGGTCTTCGGTCGAAGGCAAGGTGGCGCAGGCGGAGAATGTCCGCGCCGCGCTCAAGCTGGTGGCCACCGGCGAAGCGGCCGCCGGTATCGTCTATCAGACCGACGCCAATGCCGAAAAGGGCGTCAAGGTCATCGGTGTTTTCCCGGAAGAGACGCATCCTCCCATCGTCTATCCGGTCGCCCAGACGGCGGAATCCAAGGACAAGGATGCGCCGGCATTCCTCAAGTGCCTGCGGTCTGCTAAGGCAGGCGAGCTTTTCAAGGCGCAGGGTTTCACGCTGCTCGCGCCCACCCAGTAAGGTACTGTAAGAGCGCATGAACTGGCTGCTGGACCTCAGCCCTGACGAATGGAATGCGGTCCGGCTGTCCATCAAGGTTGCCACGGTTGCGATGCTGGTCAGTCTGCCGCTCGGCATCGCCGTGGCGCTGCTTCTGGCGCGAGGCAGGTTCTGGGGCAAGACGCTGCTCAACGGCGTCGTGCACCTGCCGCTGATCCTGCCGCCGGTTGTTACCGGCTATCTGTTGCTGCTCGCCTTCGGTCGGCGTGGACCCGCCGGAGTCTTTTTTGCCGACTATTTCGGTCTCGTCTTTTCGTTCCGCTGGACCGGTGCGGCCCTGGCGTGCGGTGTGATGGGGTTTCCACTGATGGTGAGAGCGATCCGCCTTTCCATCGAGGCCGTGGATCGCAAGCTGGAGGCTGCTGCCGGAACGCTGGGTGCCAGTCCGCTCTGGGTGTTCGCCACCATCACGCTTCCACTGATCCTGCCCGGCATGATCGCCGGCGCCATCCTCTCCTTCGCCAAGGCGATGGGTGAATTCGGCGCGACCATCACCTTTGTTTCCAATATTCCCAACGAGACGCAGACGCTGCCTTCGGCGATCTACACCTTCACGCAGGTGCCCGGTGGCGATGAAGGGGCGTTGAGGCTGACACTCATCAGCATCGTCATCTCGATGGCTGCCCTGATCGCCTCCGAAGTTCTGGCGCGCCGCGTCGGTCGGCGGATGGACATCGAATGAGCGTCGCGGTCGATATTGGCCACCGACAAGGCGGCTTTTCGCTCGAGGCGGCCTTTGAAAGTTCGGGTCGCCTGACAGCGTTGTTTGGGCCTTCCGGTTCCGGCAAGACCTCGTTGATCAACGCCATCGCCGGATTGATCCGGCCCGAGCGCGGTCGAATCGCCATCGATGGGCAGGTGTTGGTCGACACCAGCAAAGGCGTTTTCATTCCGAGGCACAAGCGACGCATCGGAATGGTGTTCCAGGACGCGCGCCTGTTCCCACACATGAGCGTGGCCACCAATCTGGGCTACGGCCGTTGGTTCACGCCGGCGGGGGAGCGCTACGGCGATCTGGGTGCCGTTGTCGAGTTGCTTGGGATCGGCCATCTGCTCGACCGTCGGCCGGGCAAACTCTCTGGCGGCGAAAAGCAGCGCGTTGCGATCGGCCGCGCACTGTTGGCCAGCCCGAAACTGCTTCTGATGGACGAGCCGCTCGCCTCGCTGGATGAAGCCCGCAAGGCTGAAATCCTGCCCTACATCGAGAGGCTGCGCGACGAGACGAAAATCCCGATCGTCTATGTCAGTCATTCGATTGCTGAAGTGGCGCGGCTTGCAAGCGATGTCGTGGTGATGGCGCAAGGCAAGGTCGCTGCCGCGGGTCCGACCACCGAGATCATGCAGCGGCTCGACCTGCTTTCCCATGACGAGCGGGTGGAGGGTGGTGCTGTGCTGGACACACGCGTGCTGCATCATGACGAGCGTTTCGGCATGACAGTACTCGGCTCACCCGCGGGCGAAATCCGTGTTCCCTATGTGCAGGCCGTTGTCGGCCAGCCGATGCGGATTCGCGTTCGTGCGCGCGACGTCATGATAGCGACCGAGCAGCCGCATGGTCTGAGTGCACTCAATGTGCTGGCCGGTCGCATCGCCGCGATCGAGCCAGGCGAGGGGGCCGCGGTGGAGGTCAGGATCGATTGCAACGGGGTGGCTGTGATGGCGCGCATCACGCGGCAGTCGCAGCAAACGCTCTCGCTCGCTCCCGGTCGCGATGTCTTCGCGGTCATCAAGACCGTGAGTTTCGATCAGGCCAATACGGCGACGGCTCCGAAGGGGCAATTCGACGCCTGAAATCTCAGCCTCTTGTCATGCGCTATTCTGTCGTGGAATAACGATGGCAACAACAAGCAGCACATAACGCGGGAGGAAAACGTGCCTTCTCTCAGCCTGCGGATCAATCTCGACCCGGATGGCCGCATCGGCCCCGGCAAAATAGAATTGCTGGAACAGATCGCTGCATTCGGCTCGATCTCAGCGGCCGCGCGGGGCATGGAGATGTCCTACAAGCATGCGTGGGATCTGGTCGAAGACATGAACCGCGTCTTCGGCAAGCCACTGGTGGCGGCACAGACCGGGGGGCGCAAGGGTGGCGGCGCTCAACTGACGGCGGTGGGACTTGCAGTGGTCAGCCGCTACCGGGCCATCGAACGGGCTGCCACCGCGGCGGCGCAGGCGCACATGGAAGCCCTTCAGGCTGAAATCGACGCGGCATGACTGCCTGCGCAGCTTAGTCCGGTTTGCGCAGCAGGTAGGTCTCCATGATCCAGCCCTTGCGAAGCCGGGCCGCCTCACGGGTCCTGACGATCTCGTCTTCGACGTCGCCCAGGCGGCCATGGATCAGGATTTCGTCGGCCGTACCGAGATAGGCGCCCCAGTGGATGATGGCGTCCTTGTCGGCGACCGACTGGAACGAACACTTGCCATCGAGCATCACCACTGTGGTGCCGGCGTCGTCGGGCAAGCCCTGTTCCGTCAGCCGACGTCCCGTGGTGACCAGGAATGGATCGCCAATGCGGTTCAAGGCCATCTTGTGGCCAGCAGCCAAAGCCTGAATGGCGGTGATGCCGGGGATGACTTCCAGTTCGAAGCTGACATTGTCCCGCCGGCTGACGCGATCCAGGATGCGGAGCGCGGAATCATAGAGCGACGGATCACCCCAGATCAGGAAGGCGCCACAGCCATCCTCGGCGATTTCTTCGAGCAGCAGGCGCTCGTAGATGCCGGCAATCTCCTCATGCCAGTCGTCAACGGTCACGTGATAGGACGGCGCCGGCTCGGCCCGCACAGGCACGTCGAACTCGACGCGGCGCGATGCGGGATTGGTGACGAAACGATCGCAGATGTCGCGGCGCAGTTCTGCAAGTTCGCTCTTCCTTGCACCCTTGTCGGGAATGAACAGCACGTCGGCGCGGTTCAGGCCGTTGATGGCTTGCACCGTCACATGTTCGGGGTTGCCGGCGCCGATGCCGATCACGAGAACCTTGCGCATGGCGCTGTCCTGCCTGATCCCCGCCGGCCTGTCCAGAGCGGCAATGGCGATGATTGAAAGGCTTTGATGCGGCGTTCGAAGCAAGTAGGCTCTGAGTGCTTCTTCAGAGGGGAATCGCTTCGATGGTCCGCATCGCGCTGACGCTCAGCATGGCGCTTGTCGCAGCTCCGGCCCTTGCCAATGATTCCACAGCGGAACTTGGTGCTGGTGGGCTCATCCTGTCGCGCAACGACGTCGTCTCGATGGACAGCGAGGATCTTTTCATCTCGCCCGACAGGGTCACGGTCGACTACGTCTTCCGCAACACGTCCGACACGGACGTGAGCACCATTGTCGCGTTCCCGCTGCCGGAAATCGAAGCCAATCCCTATGAGATGCCCTCCATACCGGAAGAGAACAGCGACAACTTTCTCGGTTTCGAAGTGACGGTGGATGGCACTGCCGTCAAACCTGAGCTGGAGCAGAAGGCGTTTGCGGTCGGCGTTGATGTCAGCGCTGAACTGAAAGCGCAGAACGTGCCGCTGTATCCCTATGACAAGGCGGCTCTGACGGCGCTCGCAAAGCTGCCGCAACCGGTGGCGGATGACTGGCTGTCGCGCGGCGTCATCGTCATGGATCAATATGATGACGGCACGGGCTGGAAAAGCGTGCGCTCACCCTATTGGCAGTCGCGCTCGACTTTCTGGTGGCGCGCAGCCTTTCCAGCAGGCAAACCCGTGCATGTCTCTCATCGTTACAAGCCGAGTGTCGGCGCGACTGCGGGCCTGTCCTTCTTCAATGATGGCAAGTTCGAAGGAGAGTATGACAATTACAAACGCCGCTACTGCATGGATGACGCCTTCGAGGCGGCCGTGCGCAAGGCGCAGAAGGACAATACCGACAGCAGTCCGCAGCTTTATGAGAGCCGAATCGCCTATATCCTGACCACCGGCGGCAACTGGGCAACCGGCAGCATCGGCAAGTTCAAGCTCACGGTCGACAAGATCGATGCGCGGTCTCTTGTTTCCTTCTGCGGAACCGGTGTGAAGAAGACCGGGCCAACGACCTTCGAGATGACGGCTGAGGATTTCGTGCCGGAGCGCGATATCGACATCCTGCTGCTCGACAGACCCGAAAATGAAAGCGGCAAGTGATGCTGGTATCAATCCATGTCGCGATCGCCGAAAACGGGATCATCGGTCGCGAGGGTGGCCTGCCATGGCGGCTGTCCACCGATCTCAAGCGCTTCAAGGCTGATACGCTGGGCAAACCGGTCGTCATGGGCCGCAAGACCTGGGAGAGTTTCCCCAAGCGTCCGCTACCGGAGCGACTGAACATAGTCGTCACCCGTGATCCTTCCTACAAGGCAGAGGGGGCTGAAGTCGTGGCCTCCCTTGAGGATGGTCTGGCGCTTGCCCGCCTTCGCGGCCGTTGCATGGCTGCCGCTGACGAAATCTGCGTTATTGGCGGTGGTCAGATCTATGCCCAGGCGCTGCCTTTGGCAGATCGGCTGCATGTCACGCATGTGCTGGCTTCGATCGATGGCGATACATCCTTCCCACCAATCGATCCCGAAACGTGGCGTGTCATCAGTTCCGAAGACATTCCTGCCGGCGAGAAAGACAGCCATGCCACGCGTCATGTTGTCTATGAAAGGTCGGTTCGGGGTTAACCAAGACAAAGCGTCGCGGCAAAACTGCTGCTAAGAACAGCGCATTGAAAGGCGGACGCGTTGAAAGCGCGCTGAGGCATCCCTATAGAAGGACGACAAGGATTTTGCGCCGGCTCCCGGCGTGTGAGGGAATCCCAGCGAAAGGACATTCATGCCCTGGAACGACAAAAGTGGCGGAGGAGGCGGCCCCTGGGGAGGCGGCGGTAATAACCAAGGCCCATGGGGGCAAGGTCCGCGCGGACCAAGCGGCCCTCAGGGTACTCCCCCCGATCTCGAAGACATTATCCGCCGCGGCCAGGACCGGTTGCGCAACGCGCTTCCTGGCGGAGGCGGCAGCCCGGCTGTCTATCTTCTGATCGCACTCGTGCTGATCGCCGGCTGGCTGTTCAAGGCCGTCTACACGGTTCAGCCGGACGAGGTGGCAGTGGAACTGCGCTTCGGCAAGCCGAAGGAACAGCTTTCCGAGCCCGGCCTGCATTTCCACTGGTGGCCGATCGAAACGGTCGAGACCGCCAAGATTTCCGAGCAACTGGTCAATATCGGCGGTGGTGCCCGCAGCGGCAACACGTCCGGGCTGATGCTGTCGGGCGACCAGAACATCGTCAATGTGCAGTTCTCGGTGGCCTATCAGGTAGCTGACCCGCGTGCCTTCCTGTTCGACGTCGCCGATCCGGACGAAATGTTGCGGCAGGTTGCAGAAAGTGCGATGCGCGAGGCCGTTGGCCGGCGTCCGGCGCAGGATATCTTCCGCGACGACCGTCAAGGCATCGCTACCGCGGTGCGTGAGAACATCCAGGCGACGCTCGACAGCTACAAGGCCGGCCTGAACGTCAATGCGGTGTCGATCGAAGATGCTGCCCCGCCACGCGAAGTGGCCGACGCGTTCGACGAAGTGCAGCGCGCGGAGCAGGATGAGGACCGTTTCGTTGAAGAGGCGAACCAGTACTCCAACCAGAAGCTAGGTCAGGCTCGTGGTCAGGCGGCACAGGTTCGCGAAGAAGCGGCCGCCTACAAGAACCGTGTCGTGCAGGAGGCGCAGGGTGAAGCGCAGCGCTTCATCTCGATCTACGACGAATACGCCAAGGCGCCCGACGTAACGCGCCGGCGCATGTATCTGGAAACGATGGAGAAAGTGCTGAGAGACTCCAGCAAGGTGATCGTCGAGCCGAACGCCAACGGTCAGAGTGTTGTGCCTTACCTGCCTCTGCCGGCACTGCAGCCGAAGACCTCGGGAGGTAATCAGTAATGGCCAATCGTCTTCCCGCGATCATCGTCGCCATCGCCGTCCTGTTGTTCCTGCTCTATTCGTCGGTTTTCGTGGTCAACGCCCGCCAGCAGGCGCTCGTGCTGCGCTTCGGCGAGATCATCGACGTCAAGAGCGAACCCGGCATCTACTTCAAGGCGCCATTCCCGTTCTTCGATGCCGATACTGTGCAGCTCATCGAAAAGCGCGTTCTGCGTTTTGACCTCGACAACATCCGTGTCCAGGTTTCGGGTGGCAAATTCTATGAGGTCGATGCCTTCATCGCCTATCGCATCTCCAACCCCCGTGTTTTCCGTTCGGCGGTCTCCGGCCAGATCGAATTGGCCGAGCAGCGGTTGAAGACGCGTCTCGATGCGGCGCTGCGCCGGGTTTACGGCCAGCGTGCTTTTGAAGCCGCACTTTCCGAAGAGCGCGGCATCATGATGCGCGAAGTGCGCGACCAGCTGCGTCCGGACGCAACGTCGCTCGGTCTCGAGATCGACGACGTGCGTATCCGCCGCACCGACCTGACGGCCGAAGTCTCGCAGCAGACCTACGACCGCATGAAGGCAGAGCGTCTGGCGGAGGCCGAGCGGCTGCGCGCGCGCGGTAACGAAGCCGCGCAACGCATCAAGGCGCGTGCCGATCGCGAAGTGGTCGAGATCGTCGCCGAGGCCAACAAGGAATCGGAAATCCTGCGTGGTGAGGGCGATGCGGAGCGCAGCGCGATCTTCGCCAACGCCTACAACCGGGACACAGCATTCTTCGATTTTTACCGCTCGATGAATGCCTATGGCACGGCGCTGGATAATACCGGCACGACCATGCTGCTGTCGCCGAATTCGGAGTTCTTCCGCTACTTCCGGGATCCGGCAGGGGGAGCTGCTCCGACCGCACCCAAGCCTGCGCAATAAACCGTGCAGGATTTCTTTGCCGCCATGGGCCTGGTCCTCGTCGTCGAGGGCCTCGTCTATGGCGGTTTTCCACGTCTGGCCAAGCGACTTGCAACCGATGTCCTTGCGATGCCGGAAGGTGTGTTGCGGATCGGCGGGCTGGCAGCAATCGCCGCCGGTGTCGGCATCGTCTGGCTGGTACGGGGTTGAAGGATGCGGCTCCACTTGGGGATTTGTCGTCACCGGGTGGTCAGGGCCGCAAACGTGCCTTATTTCTTTCCACACTGACGATATGTCGTTGAAAGCGTTCTTGCTGACTTGCCGGGAGGCCCTGATGAAGTCCCAATCCATCCTGCGTGCAGCAAGCAAGACGCTTGCCGCCGCCACTGCGGCGCTGATGCTTGGCGCGGCTGCTGTTCCACCCGCCATTGCACAGACCCAGGCTCCGGCCAAAACGCAGGCGGCGCCTGCGGCCAACGGCCCGGCTTCGGTCGCTGATCTTGCCGAAGGATTGCTTGGTGCAGTCGTCAACATTTCGACGTCGCAGACGGTGAAGGGCAGCGAAGGTCCCGGCGCCGTGCCGATGCCGCAGTTGCCTGAAGGCTCGCCTTTCCAGGACTTCTTCGACGACTTCTTCAAGGATCGCGGCGGCCAGAAGGGCGGCGGCGCGCAGAAGGTGCAGTCGCTGGGTTCCGGCTTCGTCGTCGATGCCGTTGAAGGCATCGTGGTCACGAACAACCACGTCATAGCGGATGCCGACGACATCGAGGTGAATTTTTCCGACGGGGTGACGCTGAAAGCGAAACTGGTCGGCACCGACACCAAGACCGATATCGCCGTGCTGAAGGTGGATCCCAAGGGCCACAAGCTTACAGCCGTGAAATTCGGCGATTCCAACAAGATGCGCATCGGCGACTGGGTCATGGCGATCGGCAATCCGTTCGGCCTTGGTGGTACCGTAACGGTCGGCATCGTTTCGGCACGCAACCGCGATATCAATTCCGGTCCCTATGACGACTTCATCCAGACCGACGCGGCCATCAACCGCGGCAATTCTGGCGGTCCGCTGTTCAACATGAACGGCGAGGTCATCGGCATCAACACGGCGATCATTTCGCCGTCCGGCGGTTCGATCGGCATCGGCTTCTCGATCCCGTCCCAGCTTGCCGCGGGTGTTGTCGACCAGTTGCGCCAGTTCGGTGAAACGCGGCGTGGCTGGCTGGGCGTGCGCATCCAGCCCGTTACGAAGGACATCGCCGAGAGCCTTGGCATGGCCGAGCCGAAGGGCGCACTGGTGGCCGGCATCATCAAGGGCGGACCGGTCGACAATGGTTCGATCCAGGCCGGTGATGTCATCACCAAGTTCGACGGCAAGGATATCGAGGAAACGCGTGACCTGCCGCGCGTTGTCGCAGAGAGCCCGGTCGGCAAGGCCGTCGATGTCATCATCATCCGCAAAGGCAAGGAGCAGACCGTCAAGGTCACGCTCGGCCGCCTTGAGGACGGCGAAAAGCTGGCTGACGCCGAAGGCAAGGGCGAGCCCGGCAAGGACGGCAAGGCTGCACCGGTGGCCGCAGCCACGGTGCTTGGCATGTCGATTGGCGAACTGAACGACGACACACGCGGCAAGTTCGGCATCGCCGCAGATGTTTCCGGCGTTGTCGTCACGGAGGTCGCCAAGGATTCGGCCGCGGCCGAGCGCGGCATCCAGCCGGGCGAGGTGATCACCGAGATCGGACAGGAATCGGTGTCGACTCCCAAGGATGTCGTCGATCGCATCGCCTCGCTTAAGCAACAGGGTCGCAAGAACGCGCTGTTGATGCTTGCGTCCAAAACCGGCGAATTGCGCTTCGTGACCGTGCGGATGGATTGATTCCGGAAATCGCTGGAAGTCACTGATCCAGAATTGAAAAGGGCGGCTACTCAGCCGCCCTTTTGTTCTTCCCAATCCTTGCGCGTCAGGCTGTAGAAGGTGTGGGGGCGCAGATGCGGATGGCTTTCGGGGACACCCGGATGATCGAAATCGCGCGAAGGATCTGCTGTCATGCCGATCCGTTCCATCACTGCCGTGGAGCGGCGGTTATCGCGAACCGCAAAGGAAACGATCTCATCGGGGCCAAGCGTTTCGAAGCCGAACGCCAGCCACGCCCGGGCTGCTTCAGAGACATAACCTTTGCCCCAGAATTCCGGAGCCAGGCGCCAGCCGATCTCGAGGGTGCCCGCGGGCAGGAAGGGCAGGTGTTCCGTGCCGGTCAGGCCGACGAAGCCTATGCATTCAGCGGTCGCAGCGATCTCTGCCGCAGCGAAGCCGAAGCCCCTGCGCGCGATATCGGCACGCATCTCGCCGATTTTCAAGTCCGTCTCGGCGCGGGTTCGGCGGAAAGGGAAGAACTCCATCACCCGTTCGTCGCTGTTGATGCGGAAGAACAGTTCGCGATCACGATCTTCCCAGTTACGCAGGATCAGTCTTGTCGTGTGGATAGGCTTCATTCGACGAAGTCCTCGCGACGGTAACCCTGCAGGTAGAGCAGGGCGGTAAGGTCACCATGGTCGATGCGAACCTTGGCTTCGGCCGCAACCGACGGCTTGGCATGAAGCGCAACACCCGTACCGGAAAGCCGGATCATGTCGAGGTCATTGGCGCCGTCGCCGACAGCGATGGCATCCGCAGGTGTAAGGCCGAGCGTGGCCGAAATATCGTGGAGCGCTTCCGCCTTGGCAGCACGGCCCAGAATCGGGTCGGCGACTTCGCCGGTCAGTCGGCCGTTGGCTTCGAGCAGTCGGTTGGCGCGGTTTTCGTGAAAGCCGAGCATGGCGGCGACGCGGTTGGTGAAAACATCGAAGCCGCCGGAGACCAGCGCCGTATAGGCGCCGGCCTTACGCATTGTCTGCACGAGCGCGCGGCCGCCGGACGCCAGCGTCAGGCGGCTGGCGATGATGCGATCGACCACGGCCGTGTCGAGATTCTTGAGCAGCGCGACACGCTCACGCAGCGCCGGCTCGAAAGCGATTTCGCCGTTCATGGAGCGCGCGGTGATCTCCGCGACCTTTTCCTTCAAGCCGACTTCGTCGGCCAGTTCGTCGATGCATTCTTGGTCGATCATGGTGGAATCCATGTCGGCGATCAGGATCTTCTTGCGGCGCAAGGTTTCGTCCTGAACGGCGATGTCAATGGGCTCGGAAGCCAGAAGCGCACGCAGGGTCGCCATGGCTTCGTCATGTCCGATGCCCGCCGGCAACACGAGATCGCATGCGATCGTTTCGCCCAACCAGCGTGTTGCGCTTGCACCGACTGCCTGAGAGGCCTTATTCGCAAGGGCCGGCGTGAGTGCGCCGCCGGCTGGACTGGAGACGAGCGTGGCGACAAACGGCATGAAGGAGACCCAGGAAAAGACGGCCGACGAGGGCCGCGTTAAGGACGCGATCCTGATAGCCGGCCCGACTGCCAGCGGCAAGTCGGCGTTGGCGCTGGAGATCGCCGAGCGGACCGGCGGCGTCATCGTCAACACCGATTCCATGCAGGGTTATTCGATCCTGGACGTGTTGACGGCACGCCCTGGGCCTGAGGGTCTGGCGCGCGCTCCTCATTTTCTCTATGGCCACATTCATCCTTCGATCCCGTATTCAACCGGGGCTTGGCTGCGCGACGTGGTCGAACTGATCGAAAAGAAGGCTCTCGCCGACCGGCGGCCGATTTTCGTCGGTGGTACCGGCCTCTATTTCAGAGCGCTCGCCGAGGGAATTTCGGACATGCCGGAGATTCCGCCGCATATACGCGAGCGCTGGCGCCACGAGTTGGTGGAGCGCGGCGCGCCGCGTCTGCATCGCGAATTGATGTTGCGGGATTCGGCGATGGCCATGCAGCTACGACCGAACGACGGCCAGCGCATAGCGCGTGCGTTGGAGGTGCTGGATGCCTCGGGCCGTTCGATCCTGTCCTGGCAAGGCCAGCGCGGCGAGCCGCTGATCGATCGTGGCAGCGCGCATTGCTTCGTCATCGAGCCGGATCGCGAAATCCTGAGGGAGCGCATCAGTCGACGTTTCGATACGATGATCGAACACGGCGCGCTGGAAGAGGTCCGCCAGATCCTGGCGCTCGACCTTGATCCGGCGCTCCCCGCCATGAAGGCGATTGGCGTTCGTGAACTGCAGGCAGTTCTGGATGGGGGCATGGACGCCGGCACAGCTATGGAACGTGCCAAGATCGCGACAGGGCAATATGCCAAGCGCCAGTCCACATGGTTCCGTAACCAGTTCGGGGGCGAATGGCAAAGATTGTTGCCAAATGAAACCATGCGGGACGCGGTGTGGTCGGCGATCAAAAAGGAAATTGAATAGACTTTTTAGTATTAACTCTGCACTCGCAAGGATTGTACAAGTTAACTGTGACGTAAGCCTGTGCGTGCCATAAAGCTCTCGTGTCGCTATGGGCTGGGTTGGCATGCGATTTCATAAGGCCGAACACGCCTTTTTTGTCTTTATCTTCGTGATCCTTGCTGCTGGCATGGTGACGCTGCATGCCTATGGTTTGCTCGATACCACCGCTGCCCAGATCGATGACGTTGCTGAGGCTCGCCAGAACATCAGCTACCTTGGCACCTTGCTGTTTGCAGTCGGCGTTCTTCTGGCGACCGCTTTTTTCTTTGGCGTGTTCTTCATCTACCCTTTGATCCGTGACCAGGTGCGTGAGGAGGGCAAGCTGAGGGCGATGACGGCGACGCTCAGTGCACGCTCGGAGACGCTGGAGCATGCCGCCCTGACAGATGGCCTTACCGGCATGCAGAACCGACGCTTTTTTGATGATGCACTGCGTGAATACATCGCCGAGTTCCATCGCATCGGGAAACCGGTCGGGTTGATGATCCTCGACCTCGATCATTTCAAGTCGATCAACGACACGCACGGCCACGACGTCGGCGACGAGGTCCTGCGGGCCGTCGCGGGCTGTCTCAAAGGCATGACCCGCTACCACGACGTCGTTGCACGGCTGGGTGGTGAAGAGTTCGCCGTGGTGACACCCAACATGGATATCGAGCTGTTGCGGAAGTTCGCGGAGCGGATTCGCAAGGGGGTCGCCAACCTGACGATCCTGAACGGCAATGTGCGGCTCAAGGTCACCACCAGCGTCGGGCTGGCGGTCTGGGAGGATTCCGAGACCGCCGAGGCTTTTTACCGCCGGGCCGACAAGCAGCTCTATGAAGCCAAACGTCAGGGGCGTAATCGAGTTTGTGCAGCCTGACCCCACGTCCATGACGTCATCGTCGTTTCAGGTGTCGATCGCAGCCGCGATCAGCTTACGCGCTGTCAGTCGTTTTGCGGTTTGAGCCCGAATGTCGCCGGCTTGAGACCATAGCGGGTGTCGAAATCATCATCCGGCTGCGGCCGTGGTGCCGGCGCAGGCTTGCGATAGTCATAATCTCCAGCCTGTCGCATCGTGTCGACGACCTCCGAGAAATTCATTGCCGGCTGCGGCTTCGGCACGTTGCGCAGCCGCTCGACGATGCCGACAAGATCGACATCTTGGCCGTCTCCGGATGGCGCTTCCATTGCGTGTTTGGCTGCGCCTGGAATGAGGTTCTGGTCGATCTTCTCGAATTTCAATCGCATCGTGGTGGCGACACCCTCGCCGAAGGCGATCGCCTCACGCTGGCCCATGGAGGACAGGAACGCGAGGCTCGAGGCCGAAGAATCGGCGATGGCGGAACGGATGATGGCCTGATCCTGCTCGTTGGCGAGGCGCATGGCGAAGAAGGTCGAACATTGCGACAAGATGGTCGGGTCGAGTTCGCCCGGGCGCTGGGTAACGATGCCGAGATAGCAGCCGTACTTTCGGCCCTCCTTGGCGATACGCGACAGCGCATGCCGGGTCGGCTCGAAGCCAAGCCGCGGGTCGGCGGGCATGTAGCGGTGCGCCTCTTCGCAGAGGAACAGCAGTCGCAGTTTTCCTTCGCTCCACAGAGCAAGGTCGAAGGCAAGACGGGCCAGCACCGAGCAGACCGAGTTGACGACTTCCGACGGCAGGCCGGCCATCTCGAAGCACGTCACCGGACGGCCGTGATGCGGTACGCGGAAGATGTTGCCGATCGTTTCGTGGATGGTGTCGTCGATCAGGCGCGAATTGAACATGAAACGATAGCGAGGATCCGCTGCCGCCGATTCGATGCGTATGCGCAGCGACTTCAGTGTCGGCCTTTCGGCTTTGCTTTCGAGCAAGCCCATGCGTTCGTCGATCAGCTTGACGAGATCTGCAATGCGATAGGGTACGGGCGTGTCGGCGGTCATGGTGTCGGCGCCGCGGCGCACAAAGCTGGTGCCGCCGGCGTTGCGGTAGAGATTCTTGGCGACCGGGATCAGATCGCGCAGCAGGTCGACCTCCTCGGGCGGCGCCTCGCGCCCACGGAAGACGACTTCTGCGAATTCCTCCAGCTTGAACATCCAGAACGGCAGATCGAGTGTCGTCGCGTCGACCTTGACGCATTGATCCTGCAGTGACGCCGCGAACTCGTTATGCGGGTCGAGGATCAGCACCCTAAGATCCGGCCTGGCGGCGATCGCCTTGCGCAGGAGCAGGGAGACGGCGGTGGATTTGCCGACACCCGTGGTGCCGACAACGGCGAAATGTCGGGACAATGTATCGTCGATGGCGATGTTGGCGGAGATTGCCTCGTCCTGCGATAAGCAGCCGACGGTGATGGCGCGACGCCCGGCGAGGTCGTAGACCGCAGCGAGATCGCGGCTGCGGATGCGGTGGGCGATCGCGCCGATGTGCGGATAGATGGTGATGCCGCGGTCGAATACTGGTTTTGCGGCCGCTTCCGCGCCGTCGCGCACCTCGCCGACCAGTTCGATATTGACCTCGATCGGATTCTGACCGCTGTCGTTCCAGGCGAGATCCGATTTGGAAATGGAGTAGACCAGGCCGACCGTACGCGTGCTGCCAAGATTGATCGAGATCATCTTGCCGACGGACCAGTGGCCGGTGACAAGACCCTCTTCGCCATCGGCGAAAGCGCTGATGGTGGCGCGGGCGCCGTCGCAGCGTACGACATGGCCAAGGATGCGCTTGTCGGTCTGGGCTGCATCCCGCCGCTCTTGCGATATTGGCTCGCCACCGGAAACTGCGCGTTCGACAAACATCAACGAATGGGGTCCCCACTACCTTCGCGGATGCTAATCAATCTCGGTTAAGGTCGTGTGTGAGCGGATGGTATAGAGGCGGTTAAAAAGCCCGCGACAATTTGAACAATCCGCAAGAAGCCCCCTTTCGCGACAACGATCATATGATATCTTGGATGAATGTCTGATATATCGGATGATCTTTCGACGAGAATTGCCGCCCGCATCCGTGCGGAGCGCATGGCGAGGAACTGGTCGCTGGCAGAGCTTGCCGACCGGTCCGGCGTATCGAAGGCGATGCTGAGTTCCATCGAACGGGGCTCGGCGAGCCCGACAGCGCCGATCCTGGTGCGCATTGCTACCGCTTTCGAGCTGACGCTTTCCAGCCTGATCGCCCGCGCCGAGCTGCAAGGTGGCAGTGTCGCAAGGCGCAAGGATCAGCCGGAATGGCGCGACCCGGGGACGGGCTACGTCCGCCGGCACCTCTCGCCGCAGACCGATATGCCGCTGGAAATGGTACAGGTTGAACTCCCCGCGGGGGCACGCGTCAGCCTGCCGGCGAGCAGCTATGCCTTCATCCGCCAGCAGATCTGGGTGATGGAGGGGCGGCTCGATTTCACCGAGGGTGAGGTGGTGCACAAACTGGCGCCCGGCGATTGCCTTGCGCTCGGTGCGCCGGCCGATTGCGTTTTCCACGCACCTGGGCCGGAGCCTGCCCACTACCTTACCGTGCTCATCAGGACATGATCATGCCACGAGTGCCGAAGAGAAATCACAATGGCGGCCCGCCCCTCGACGACTACAGCGGGCCGGCATGGGGCAAGGGGGATCCGCATCGCTTCATCCACTGGCGAAGCGCTCACAAGGCTGCCTGGAGACTCAAATCGCGTGATATCGCACTGTTTCGACTGGCCAAGGCCGAAGCGGTCGGGCTGACCTATGAAGAATATACGCTGGAGTTGCTGGAACGCGGCCGGCACCTCAGTGCTGATAATGGTGCGCGTGTCGATGAGATCAAGCGCTCGCGCAAGCGACGCAGTTTCAGTCATTTCGACTGAGCTTTTCACCCGAAGAAATGACCATGACTGCAATCGAAATCAGAACACTGAGCAACTCGCCGGAAACCCTGGCGGCATTGATCGAAACTCTCATTGAAACAGTCGCTGCCGGCGGCTCGGTCAGTTTCATGCATCCGCTGTCCCCTGAAGCCGCAAGGGCGTTCTGGGACCAGTCGCTGGCAGCCGCTGCACGTGGTGACCGGATCGTACTGGGAGCCTTCGAAGGGGATGTCCTTGCCGGTACGGTGACATTGCTGCTCGGACTGCCGCAAAATCAGCCGCATCGAGCCGAAATTGCCAAGCTGATGACGCGGCATGGTCATCGGGGCAGAGGTATCGCCACCAGATTGATGCAGGCTGCGGAAGAATACGCCGTGCGAGAGGGCCGCACGCTCCTGGTCCTCGACACCGCAGCCGATGGTGGTGCGGGGTCTCTGTATCAGAGGCTCGATTTCACGCTCGCTGGCGAAATTCCGGACTACGCGTTGAAACCTCGTGGAGGTCTCAGCGGAACGCTGCTGTTCTGGAAACGGATTGGCCAGACAGATACCGGCGAAATTGGCGGAGGCCTGCACTGATGATATTCGCGATCACACTGGAAGATCCGGCCAAACCCGAGATCGTTGCGCTGCTGGAAGACGGGGAAAGGTATGGTGCTTCGCTCTATCCCGCTGAGAGCAACCATTTCCTGTCAATCGACGAATTGCGGGCCGACAATGTCCGTTTCGCCGTGGCGCGGGATGCTGATGGCGTTGCCATCGCCACGGGGGCATTGGCACTCAACGACGGTTGGGCAGAGCTGAAGCGCATGTGGGTGGTGCCGACTGCCAGGGGCAAAGGCTTGTCCAGGGCGGTGCTGGCAGAACTGGAAGCCAGCGCGCGCGCGGCTGGCATCACCTTGTTGCGACTGGAGACCGGCATTGCCAATCACGAGGCTCTTGGCCTTTATGAACGCAGCGGCTTCGTACGCATCGGGCCATTCGGCGAGTACCGACCTGATCCATTGAGCGTTTTCATGGAAAAGCGACTGGTCAGTTTTTCATAGCTTCCAGAAATTCGATCATGCGGGCTATGAAGGCCCTCAGCAAGGGATCGTCGGCGCGATCAGCGGCCGAGACGAAATAATAGGCGCGCGCCGCAGTGATGGCTGTGGAGAAGGGCTGGATCAGGCGGCCTTCGTTCAGATAGCTGCCTGTGAGCACGTTGGATAACAAGGCGATGCCTCGCCCTTGAACGGCGGAGGAGACGGCGTGGGCTACGGAAGGGACACGCACTCTGGCGCTGCCCTGCAGATCGACGCGGGCTGCGATCGCCCATTTGTTCCATTCCTGACCATCGTCCTCATGCAGCAAGGTGATGCCATTCAGCCGGCGTTCGCGATGTTGCAGGTCCAGGCGAGGAAACAAAACCGGCGAACACACGGTCCTGAGTTGCACCTCGGAGAGCAATTGCCATGAGCGGCCGGGGAAGGGTGGGTTGTCGTAGACGACGGCGATGTCGCTATGCTCCCAATCGACGGCGTCCGCGACGATCGCCTCGTTGATGGTCAGATTGGAGATGCCTCTGCTTTCGGCGAACTCTACGACAGCGCTGCTCAGCCAGGCGACACCAAGCGCGGTTGGCAGCGAAACCGCGAGCGACCGTGTTGCACCATGGATGTCATGCCGGCCGGAGTCGCGGACGGCGGCCGAAAGCTGTGCCAGGGCCTGTGAGACCGTGCGCGAGAAGTCCCGCCCGGCCTCGGTCAGCGCGACGTTGCGGCCGTCGCGCTCGAACAGGACAATTCCGGTGGCATCACCAAGCTTGCGCAACTGCAAGGAAATTGCACTCGGGCTGAGATGAAGCTCGTCGGCCGCGCCGCGCAGTGTTCCGAGCCGTGAAACCGCCTCGAAAGCCTTGAGGTATGGCAGAAAGGCTAGAGGTCGAACCATCGGCAACATAGCTCGGCAGTATGTCTATTGTTTAGTTTTCCTAAGCAATTCTGGTCAGGATAAATCGTTTTTGTCAAACGGTTCCGGCTGTTACCAATAGAAGGTACCGATCCGAGGAGGACTTCATGATTTCGGCCCAGCCGTTCGACTTTCCCTATGACGGCAAACTGTCTGCCAGTGCCACGGCGCTGGTGGTGATCGACCTGCAGGAAGACTTCCTCTCCAACACCGGCTATTTCGCCAAAAGCGGCTACGATCCATCGCCGCTGCGGGCGATCCTGCCAACGGTCAACAGGCTGATCCTTGCTGCCCGCGCCGCCGGTGTGCGGGTCGTCCATACGCGCCAGGGCTATCGCGGCGACATGGCGGATATGACGCCTTATGAGAAATGGCGGCGCAAGCGCAATGGCCTCGAAGGGACAGAGGTTCTGCTGCGTTCGAGCCCCGGCTTCCAGATAGTTTCAGACATCGATGTTCGGGACGAGGACATCATCGTCGACAAGACCTGCAACGGCGCCTTCACCTATACCGACTTCGAGCATGTGCTGCGCGCGCAAGGCATAAGTCATCTGCTTTTCAGCGGCTGCACGACGGATGTCTGTGTGCACACGACACTGCGCGAAGCCTGCGATCGCAACTTCCAGTGCCTGACCATCTCGGACGCCTGCGCCAGCGGCGATCAGTATGCGCATGAGGCGGCGCTGCATATGGTGACAGTCGAGAATGGCATCTTCGGCACGATCGCCCACTCCGATGCCGTGCTGGCCGGCCTGGCCAAGCTGGCGAGGGCAGAATGAGCGGCGATCGCGTCACGCTGGGCGCAAACGAAACTCCCGAGCCGCAGCGGTATATTTCGTTGATGCGACTGACCGCCAAGGGGTTAGCGGAACTGTCGGACAGTGCCGCGCGCCGGAAGCGCAGTGAAGAGCGGGTGGCCGCACTCGGCGGTCGATCGATCGCCTTCTATGCCACGATGGGACCTTACGACTTCGTGCAGGTGTTCGAGATGCCGAGCAACGAAGCGATGATGCAATATGTGCTCACCGCCCGCCGCGACGGCCATGTCGATCCGTTGATCATGCCAGCCTTCGATCCTCCGACGTATGGGGGGATCGTCGAGCGCGTCCGTTAGCCACGACAAACAACAAACAATAAGGGGAACGCAATGACCAGAGCTTTCATCATCGGAGCTGCCGTGCTGCTGAGCACGCAGGCAGCCTTGGCGGGGGCGCCGAGTTTCGTGTCGGACGGCGCGATAAGTATTTGTACCACGGCGGCTTTTCCGCCCTTGTCCTACAAGAAGGATCCTGGCGACACGGTTCCTGTCGGCATCGACATCGAGATCGCGGAGGCGCTGGCCAAAATATGGGGCGCCAAAACGTCCTATGTCATCACTGATTTCGCCGGCCTGCTGCCAACGCTGGGGTCAGGCCGTTGCGGCATGATCGTCTCCGGCATCTACGTCAACGAGGAGCGCCGCAAGACCTATGACGGCGTGCGTTACATGAAGTCGGCGACGGTCTTGGTCACCAAGGCCGACAATGGGGAGATTACCGCGCCCGCCATGTTGAGCGGTCGAACGGTGGCGCTTGAGGCTGGCACCTACTATCGCGAGGAACGACTGGATCCGCTCAACAAGGAACTTGCCGCCGCTGGCAAGCCGGCAGTGGTCATCCAGAATTATCCAGCTCAACAGGGCGCATATCAGCAGGTTCTGGTCGGCCGCGCGGACGCTACCTTGACCGAGGAAGCGGAGGGCGCCTTCCGCGTCGCCAGCGCAAGGGAACAGTTGAAGATCGCCTATACCTGGCAGTCGGATTTTACCTACGGCATCTACGTTGCGCGGAAGGAAGGTGACGCGGCGGCCATCAAAGGGGCGCTGAAGACCCTCCGCGAAGAGGGTTTCTTTGCTCGGCTCGCAGAGAAGTACGGGCTGAACCCGGCGGTATTCGATGTGGATTACGAGTCCTGACCGTTTCTAGCCCGAGAAGCCGCCGGCGATGATCTTTGATGTCGACCTGTTCCTGAGGGCACTAGCTTCGCCACCCATGCTTTGGGGGGCGATCGTGGCGTTGCTCCTGTCGGTCGTGGTGCAGGCGGTGTCGTTCGCCGCCTGCCTGCCAATCGCGCTTTGCCTGAATTCCCCGAGGCGCGGCCGCAATGCGGCCGCGCAGGTCTATGTCTGGGTGTTTCGCGCCGCACCGCTGCTGCTGGTGTTGCTGCTGATCTGGAACGGGGCGCCGCAACTTGTTCCGGCACTGCTCAAGGCCAGTTGGTATACGCCGTTCTTTGCCGCTACGGTCTCGTTCAGCCTTGTGACGGCTGCCTACATGGCCGAGATCATGAAGGGCGCGCTGCGTGCCATCGGTCCCGGCCAGTACGACGCCGCCAAGGCTCTTGGCCTGACACGCTTCCAGGGCTTCCGGCTCGTCATCCTGCCGCAGGCGCTGAGAATTGCGCTGCCGTCCCTGGTCAATGAGTTCATCAATCTGGTGAAGCTGACTTCACTCGCTTACGTCATCTCGTTGCGCGAGATCATGGCGGTGGTCAATGACGCCATCGCCGCCAGCTTTCGTTTCGTCGAGTGGTATTGTGCCGCGCTTGTCTATTATCTCGTCATCGTGTCGGTCCTCATGATGGTGCAGTCCGCCATCCAGAAACGTCTGGGCTGATGGTGGCTTCAGCGGAGCGATTCCGCTGCAGGGAGGCGACTTTCAACCTTTGTGGTGTACTTCCTGCAGTCCATAGACCTTTGTCGGGATGCCTGCATGGCGCGCCTTCAGTTGCAGGGACAGGAACTGCGAGTAGTGGCGTGACTGATGCAGGTTGCCGCCATGGAACCACAGCGCTTCCTGCTGCGTCGGCTTCCACATGTTGCGTTGCTCGCCTTCCCAGGGGCCGGGATCCTTGGTGGTGCTGGAGCCGAGGCCCCAGCACTTGCCGACCTTGTCGGCAACGTCCTGGCTGATCAGTTCGGCCGCCCAGCCGTTCATCGAGCCGTAGCCGGTGGCATAAACGATGACGTCTGCGCGCAATTCGGTGCCATCCTCGAGCAGCACGGAATGTTCCTTGATCTCCTTGACCTGGCCGCGCTGCAGCTTGATCTCACCGTCGATGATCAATTGCGAGGCACCAATGTCGATGTAGTAGCCGGAACCGCGGCGCAGATATTTCATGAACAGACCGGAGCCGTCGTCGCCCCAGTCGAGCATGAAGCCGGCTTTTTCCAACCCGTCATAAAACTTGGCGTCGCGTTCCTTCATCTGCTGGTAGAGCGGGATCTGGAACTCATGCAGGATCTTGTATGGCACGGAGGCGAAGATCAGGTCGGCCTTGGCGGTGGTGACACCGTTCTGGACCGCCTGTTCCGAATAAAGCGGCCCCAGCCCGACCTCCATGAGGGTGTCGGACTTGACGATGTGCGTGGTCGAGCGCTGCACCATGGTGACATCGACGCCGTTTTCCCAGAGGGCGGCGCAGATGTCGTGGGCGGAGTTGTTGGAGCCGATGACAACCGCCTTCTTGCCCGCGTATCTGTCAGGTCCCGGATGCTTCGAGGAATGGTGCTGGTCGCCCTTGAAGGTCTCCATGCCCTTGTATTTCGGCAGATTGGGCCGGCCGGACATTCCGGTGGCAAGCACAAGCTGCTTGGGCCTCAAAACGATATCCTTGCCGTCGCGCCGCACCGTGACGGCCCATTCCTTCTTGTTGTCGTCGTAGGATGCACTCCTGGCCTCGGTTGAGGACCAATAATTCAGCTCCATCACCTTGGTGTACATTTCCAGCCAGTCGCCGATCTTGTCCTTGGGAGAGAAGATCGGCCAGTTCTTCGGGAAGTCGATATAGGGCAGATGATCGTACCAGACCGGATCGTGCAGGCAGAGTGACTTGTAGCGCTTGCGCCAGGAGTCGCCCGGACGTTCATTGCGCTCCACGATGATGGTCGGCACGCCGAGCTGGCGCAGCCGTGCGCCGAGCGCTATGCCGCCCTGTCCACCGCCGATGATGAGCGTATGCGGCTGGGTGGAAAAGCCGAGTTCGACCTGTTCTTTCTCACGCTCCTCCTTCCAGCTCGGCCGGTTCTTGCCTTGGCCGTGCTTGGCGCCGAGCGGGCGGGTGAAACCCGTCTTTTCTTCATGTCCCTTAAGTTCGGCCGCGGTGGTGAGCAGTGTCCAGATCTTGCCATCCTTCAGCCGGATGTGACCGTAGCCACGCGCCGCCTCCGTCTCGAATGTGATCCAGCCTTCCAGCAATCCATCGCTCTCGGTGGCATCTTCGCCTTCGGCGATCGCGAAGTTCGATGGCCTGATGGCACTGAGCTGGCTCTTCAGCATGGCGCGTATCTGGTCATGGCCTTCCAGTGTCTTGATGTTCCAGGTGAAGGCGACAAGGTCGCGCCAATAGCAGTCGTCCTGGAAGAAGGAGACCGCCTTTTCGATGTCGTTGGCGGCGAGGACGGCACCGAAATCGGCCAGCAGTCTGGAAAGCTTTGCGTTGGGTGCCTTGTCGAGCATGCGGTTTCCTCCCTTCGAATCGTGATGGTCGTTTGTGGCGGTGCCGATCCTCCCGGTCGCGTAGGGAAAGTATCGGCAGAGACGGCGGCCTTCGTCACGCCCCACCATAGTTTGCGGTGATTTCAATGGGTTGTGGCCGTTTCGGTTTGCTGCACCGCGTACTCGCGGGAACGTGATCGTGCCTGCCGCAATACGGTCTTGGTGCTTTGAAAACCTGTCCTCAGCGAGATCTCGGTCCGCGTTGAGGGACGGCCGCCGGTCGCGTTTCGCAGAAGGGCACGGGCATTGGAGTAGGTGTCGTGAATGCGAAAGGTATTTCTATGACAGGCCGCCGCCTGAAGGCTGCGTCCCTGGTTTTCATCCTTGCGGTTAGCGGAACGACCGGTGTTTCGCTGATAGTGCCAGCGGTCCAATCGGCGCGTGCCGCCCCGGTTCCCATGGCGGTGCGGGAACGTCTCACCAGATATGGCGTATGGCAGATCTCGCGGCGATACGGTGAGGTCTGGGTCCCATCCGTTGCCGTTACGTGGCGCCCGTACACCGTTGGCCGGTGGGTGTGGACCGACGACGGGTGGTACTGGGAATCGGGTGAACCCTTCGGAGCCGTCGTCTTCCATTATGGACGCTGGGCCTATGACGACGATCTCGGCTGGGTCTGGGTGGCCGGAGATGAATGGGCACCGGCCTGGGTCGTCTGGCGCCACAACAATGACTATGTCGGCTGGGTGCCGGCGCCGCCACCTGAGGAGCGCGTGGTGTTGCGCGACGTCTGGTGGTCGTTTGTGCCGGTCGTGGCGATCGGCGCTGCCGAAGTTCTGCCGGCGCTGCGCCCCGTCGAAGACAATGTGACGATCGTGCGCAACACCACCATCATTGAGCAGCGTGTGGTGGTGAACAACATCTACAACAACTATAACAGTCAGACCGTGCGGGTGGAGAACCGAGCCATCCCGATCAATGCCGGGCCGACGCTTGCACGTCTGCCGCAGCCTGTGGCTGCCAAGGTTCGGGCGGCGAAAATCGTGCCGCCGCCCAAGGGGTCTTTGGCATCGGCCAGGCTCGATGTTTCGAAGGCTCGCGAGGTCAAGCTCAGGGCTGCGTCATTGCAGCCGGGAGAGCTCCCATCCTCGCCCGGCCAACCTTTGGTTGGCGCGGCCCCTGTTGCTCCCGCTCCTACAGGGCCGGTCAAATCCAATAACACGACCGCGAGCAAGCCAACGGCCGCGGCGCAGCCCGCCCAGCCGCCGAAACCTGCGCTATCAGCCACCGGCGCAGAAACGCAACAACCGTCGAAAAGGCCGCTGCCACCTACAGCAGGCAAGGGGGCGCCCAGGGCCATGGCCAATATCGACAGGAAGAAAGCTGGGCCGCAACAGGTCCGTGCGAACAACGCACCACGGAAGCTGCCGCCATCAAATCCTGCAGTTGCGCAGCGTCACCGTCCCGATACCGCGGTCATGCAAGGTGGCGGTCGTCCCCAGCAGGGGCCGGCAACTTCCCGGCCGGTACCTTCACGTCAAATGGCTCGTATGAACGCTCCACATCGGCCGCAGGTTGCGCCTCACAAGCCAGCAGCACCGGCACGCAAGCCAATGAAGTGCGATCCACATGATCCACACTGCAAGGCAAAGGGCTGACTGGCGTTGTTGGCCAGAAATTTTTCGCCGCAATCGTTTCGACGGATTGCGGCGTCCCCGTTCGAGTGAAAGTACAGACACTCACCGATGTTGAAATCGACGTGATATCCCGGTTGACAGCACTTCATGCTTGCACCTATTGTCCGCCACGATGAACAAGACGGTACTCATTCTCGTAGGACGGCGCGTGGGCAAGGCGGTGTAACCGCCGGGCGAAGTCCTCCCATGCGCAGACACACAGGCTCCCTCGGGGGCCTTTTTTGTTATCCAGAATATGACCAGAATACCAGCAAGCGCTTGAAAAAGCAGGAAAAGACGGAACGGGACCCCATGAGCAACGGACAAAGCGAACGGCGCGAGATGACAGGCGCCGAAATGGTTGTGCAGGCGCTGATCGACAACGGCGTCAAGCATCTCTTCGGCTATCCGGGTGGCGCGGTCCTTCCGATCTATGACGAGTTGTTCCAGCAGGACGCCGTCCAGCATATCCTGGTCCGCCACGAGCAGGGTGCCGGCCATGCTGCGGAGGGATACGCGCGTTCGACGGGCAAAGCCGGCGTCATGCTGGTGACCTCAGGTCCAGGTGCCACAAACGCCGTGACGCCGCTGCAGGATGCGCTGATGGATTCCATTCCGCTGGTGTGCCTGACCGGGCAGGTGCCGACGTCGCTGATCGGCTCCGACGCTTTCCAGGAATGCGATACCGTCGGTATCACCCGGCCCTGCACCAAGCACAACTGGCTGGTGAAGGACGTCAACGAACTCTCCGCCATCATCCACGAGGCGTTCCATGTCGCCACCACCGGGCGTCCGGGGCCGGTCGTTGTCGACATCCCGAAGGATGTGCAGTTCGCTCGCGGAATCTACACGCCGCCGCAGACAGCGCCGCGCACTTCCTATCAGCCGAAGATCCAGGGTGACCTCGACAAGATCAAGGCGGCGGTCGAGATGCTGGCCGGCGCCAAGAAGCCGATCATCTATTCCGGCGGCGGTGTCGTCAATTCAGGGCCCGAAGCAAGCCATCTGCTGCGCGAGCTGGTTGATCTGACCGGCTTCCCGATCACCTCGACGCTGATGGGACTTGGTGCGTATCCGGCATCCGGCAAGAACTGGCTCGGCATGCTCGGCATGCACGGCACCTATGAAGCCAACATGGCCATGCACGACTGCGATGTGATGCTGTGCGTGGGCGCACGGTTCGACGACCGCATCACCGGCCGCCTCAACGCATTCTCGCCAAACTCCAAGAAGATCCATATCGATATCGACCCGTCTTCGATCAACAAGAACGTGCGTGCCGATATCGGCATCCTCGGCGACGTCGGCCGGGTTCTGGAAGATCTCGTGCGGTTGTGGCGTGCCACCGCCAAGACCGACAAGAAGACGCTTTATCCCTGGTGGGAACAGATTGCCCGCTGGCGCGCTCGTGACTCGCTTGCCTACAAGCCGAGCAACGATGTGATCATGCCGCAATATGCGATCGAGCGGCTCTACGAACTGACCAAGGACCGCGACACTTACATCACAACCGAAGTCGGCCAGCATCAGATGTGGGCGGCACAGCATTTCCATTTCGACAAACCGAACCACTGGATGACCTCCGGCGGGCTCGGTACGATGGGCTACGGCCTGCCGGCGGCCCTCGGCGTGCAGATCGCGCACCCCGAAGCGCTGGTCATCGACATCGCCGGCGATGCCTCGGTTCAGATGACGATTCAGGAGATGAGCGCTGCGGTGCAGTACGACGCGCCGATCAAGATTTTCATCCTCAACAACCAGTACATGGGCATGGTGCGCCAGTGGCAGCAATTGCTGCACGGCAACCGGTTGTCGCATTCATACACGGAAGCCATGCCGGACTTCGTCAAGCTGGCCGAGGCTTACGGTGGCCATGGCATCCGCTGCGAAAAGCCGGGCGATCTCGATGATGCCATCAAGGAGATGATCTCGGTCAAGAAGCCGGTGCTGTTTGACTGCCGTGTCGCCAACCTTGCCAATTGTTTCCCGATGATCCCATCGGGCAAGGCGCATAACGAGATGCTGCTTCCGGACGAGGCCACCGACGAGGCGGTTGCAAACGCCATCGACGCCAAGGGCAGGGAGCTGGTCTAAGCTTGCTCGCGGCAAAGGACATTGCGACGGTGGCCTTTGCCGCACTCCCTTTAGCGCCTATGCGGGCTTGCACGGCTTCGCGTGTACTCTGGCGCGTGAAACGCCTGGGGTTGGCTGGTGCGATGGTTGTCGCGCTCGGGTTGCCCGTGTCTGCTCAGCAAGCAGTGCAGTCTCCGGATGGTCAAACGCCGCAGACAACCCCGCGGCCGCCAGAAATCCAGGCAGTCGAGACAGCGATCCGCAAATCGGACTTTGCGGACGCGCGCCGGAAGGCTTTGGCGCTGATCGACGGAAAATTTGCGAAGCGTGATCCGAAGGCGGCCGCGTATGCTGCCTATCTGCTGGCGCAGAGCGACATGTATTCCGAGAATTGGACAGATCTCTACGACACGTTGTTCAAACGTGCCGATACGGTCATCCGCAATCTCGATGAGCGGCGTGCGGACGAGTTCTCGCTGCTGCTGGCCGATGCAGCCGGTCGAACGGGCAGGACGGATGAGCAGGACAAATTGCTCGACCTGCATGTCCAGGCGATTGCAGAGCGTTCGGGGCCGGATTCGGAGGCTGCGCTTAATGCGCGTGTCGACGCCGCCTATTCGCAACTGACGGCCAGGCGGCCTGAGATTGCGGAAAAGCGCCTGTTTGCCGCGCTTAATGCCATGGAAGTTGCGGGTCGCGCGGATCTGTTCTTCAAAACGGCCGGGCAGGCCGGCGAAAATTTCCGGCGCTTTGCCGGCGCCGATGCGGCGCAACGCGTTTTCCAGCGTGGCCTCGACTCCAAGTTCATGGAGACTGACACGGGGCCGGGCCGCGGCTTTCTGATGTTCAATGTCGGCGTGTTCCTGCGTGGTGACAAGAACTACGGCGAGGCGATTAAATTCGGCTATCAGGCGCTCACCGTGCTTGCCGATCATTTCGGCATGGGCAGCGTGGAAGCTTTGAATGCCTATGACGGGCTGGCCCAGAGCATGCATGCCGCCGGCCAACTCGCCTCTGCTGAAGCGGCCTATCAATACATCTATGAAAACGGTTTGAAGTCGCTCGGCGAGGACAATGCCGATCTTTGGCGCATGATGAACAACCGTGCTGCCGTCTTGCGCTCTCTCAAGCTGCCTGCGGCTGCACTGGAATTCGATCGATATGCTTATGACAAACGCTTCAAGGCGTTTGGCGGTGGGGCGAACGACACCGTGGTCTCGGCCATGAACATGGCGCACGACCTGTTCGAGGCCGGCCGCTGGAAGGATGCAAAGGCAGCATTGTCCGCGATAGGCCGCATTGTCGCCCAGCCTGGGTTCAACCCGGCTTACCGCCGACAGACAGAGCGCTGGCAGACCTATGCGCAATATCGTCTGGGGGAACGCAAATTCAGCAAGAAGGAGATCCAGGCGCGCGACACCACGCGCTTCACCGAGGGGGCTGATATCGAACAGTCGATGGCCTTCTTCGATCTCTATGGCGACAAGGCCGAGGAAATGAGCCTTCCCCAGGACGCCCTGGCTTATCGCGAACATGCCGTCAGCATTGCACGGGAGCAACTGGGCGATGCGCACCCCGTGACTTTCGAGGCGCAACTCGCGCTGGCAAGGCTGCAGGAGAAAGCGGATGCCAAGGCGGCCGTCGGTACCTATCGCATGCTCGATGCCGTGATGTTCGACTGGGCGCGTTCAAGTGTTTCTGCCTCAGGCAGTCTGCGGGCGGCGCAGGCGGTGCGCATTCTTGCCGACGATATGCTGGGTTCACTTGCCGGCTTCGCGACGCACCAAGCCGATGCTGCCGAACTGTTTGCGTCGGCGCTCGACAATTGGAAGACGCTGACGCGCAGCACCGAACGGCAGTTGCGGGTCGAGGCCGAAACGACCAACGATCCACAGTTGCGGGATTTGATCAGGGGTTATTTCAGCGATTTCGGACGGTTCCGAGAGATCGTCACGGCGACTCTCTACACCGACGCCCTCGCACCTGAACGAGAGGCTATGGAGGACGCGCGCAAGGCCCTGAACGCAGCGCTCGAAAAGCGAGGCGAGGCGCCTGTACAGCCATGGATAAAGAGCAAGATCGAGGAAGCTGGACCCGTGGACAGACCGGCACCCGGCGATGTCATAGTGGATCTCGCCGTCATCAGCGAATGGCCGGCGGACCGGGGTGGTAGCCCCAGCAAATATCGTGTTTTCGCAACGATCTCCCGCGCGGATGTGCCCGCGGAAGTCGTCGAGGTAGATGCCTTCGATCCGCAAGGCGGCAAGGCGGAGCCCGCAAACAGCTTTATCGAGAAGCTGGCGAAAGTTGTCGGTAACGCTGCGAAAGGCGCGAAGGCGTTCTATGTCATCCCGACCGATTTTCTCTATCCGGTCGATTTCGCTGAATTGCGCCCAACGGGTGACAAGCGGTTGGGCGAGCTGGTCGATGTGCATGTCGCGACCAGCCGGCAGGCGTACCAATTCCGGGCGAAGGAAGATCGCCCGGCTGCCGGTGATGGTATCCTGCTAGCCGGCGGTCTCATCTACAACGATGACGGTAGCAGCTATCTGCCAGGCTCGCGCGACGAGGTCGAAAAGATCACCGCGATCGCGCGAGGGAAGGGACTGGTCGTGCAGGTAGCCGAAGGCAAGGACGGCAGTGAGGCTGCGATGCGTGCCGCTGCCGGCGGCAAGACAATCCTTCATTTTTCGACACACGGTTTCTTCATCGACGGAGAGGGGCTGTCTGCTCGCTTGATGAATGCCGGTTTCGAGCTGTCCGGTGCCAGGCTTTTGGACACGCCTAAGGAAAGTGACGATGACAATATCGTCTACGCGCGTGAACTTCTGAACTGGAATCTCCGGGCGTCACAGCTCGTGGTCGTTTCCGCCTGCGACACGGCGCTGGGTGATGTTGGGGTAACGTCCACGGTACGCGGCCTGCCGCTGGCCCTTTCCGTGGCAGGAGCACGGCGCACATTGCTGACGGTCGAAAAGGTCAGCGATGCGGCGACGGTCCAGTTCATGGCGCGCTTCTACGAAAACCTCCTGGGAGGTGGTCTTGGCTACGCGGACGCCTTCATCAAAACCAAGCGTGACGCCTGGGCTGGTAAAATAGACGGTTTCCCGGCGGACTTGACGAGCGCTTACATCCTCTTCGAACATTGATAGTACCGGCAGCAACCGGCAAATACAGGACGAGACAATGACACAGCACCTTCAACCCACCGGCTCTGCGTATTTCATCGCCAAGGAGACGGAAAAGCCGGAAAACCATACTTTGTCGGTGCTGGTCGACAATGAGCCGGGCGTGCTCGCCAGGGTCATTGGTCTGTTTTCCGGCCGCGGCTACAACATCGAAAGCCTGACCGTCTCGGAGACCGAGCACGAGAAGCATCTGTCGCGCATCACCATCGTGACGCGTGGCACGCCGCATGTGCTCGAACAGATCAAGCACCAGCTCGAGCGTATCGTGCCCGTGCACCGTGTGGTCGATCTTACGGTCCGATCGACCGAACTCGGACAGGAACGGCCGCTGGAGCGGGAACTCGCGCTGGTCAAGGTGGCGGGAACCGGCGACAGCCGTGTCGAGGCACTGAGACTGGCGGATGCCTTCCGCGCCAGCGTGATCGATGCCAACACCGAGCATTTCATCTTCGAAATCACCGGGAAGGGCTCGAAGATCGACCAGTTCATCGCCATCATGCGCCCGCTTGGCCTTGTCGAGATCTGCCGTACCGGCGTGGCGGCGATGAACCGCGGTTCTCAAGGGATGTGACGTGCCGCCTCGGCGGCATTGTCACCGATACAACAATTTCCGTGACTTGCACCGGGAGACAGGTCAATTACGCTGACCTGTCTAGCCGGCCTCATACCCAACCATGTCCTTTGACGCTTTTCTGGCTCTCGTCGTGTATGCCTTCGTGACTTCGGTTACGCCGGGGCCGAACAACTTCATGCTTCTGGCTTCCGGCGTGAATTTCGGCTTTGCCCGCAGCATCCCGCATATGATCGGCATAAGCGTTGGCTTTCTGATCCTGGCCCTTGCCGTTGGCCTCGGGCTGGGCGCGGCGCTTACGGCGTTTCCGGCGTTGCATACGGCGCTGAAGATCGCCGGCGGCGCGTATCTGCTTTATCTCGCCTGGAAGATTGCGATGTCACGTTCGATGGGGAACGGTGGCGAGCAGAAAGCACGTCCGATGACACTGCTCGAAGCGGCCGCCTTCCAGTGGGTCAATCCCAAGGCCTGGGTGATGGCGGTGACGGCCATGGCAGTCTACACCAATCCCGATCGCCCATTCCTGTCCGTTGCGGTGATCGCCATCACCTTCGCCATCGTGAACCTGCCCACGATTTCGGGCTGGGCCGGCTTCGGCGTGGCGTTGCGTGGTTTCCTGTCCGATCCCGTCAAGCTGAAATGGTTCAATATCGTCATGGGTTTGGCGCTTGCCGCAACGCTCTGGCCGATGCTGCGCTGAGGTGCCGATCACGCCGCCGTGAGTTTGTGCAGTGCATTAAATCTTTGTAATGAAGGCGTTTTGACCATTTTCAGTCGTGAAGTTGCGCTATCTTAGTCTGGGATTCATCGCGCACGACCTCATTCGATGAGGTGCATACGGATGCGCCGGGACCGACGAAGGGTCCTGACCTTAGATCGAGAGGGCGCATTGACGGTTCGCAACAAAACATTCATCGGGCTTATCGGAGGCGTCGTTGTCGTCGCCGCAGGTGCCTATCTGTTGCCTGCCCAAGCCTCGAAGATCTGGCATATGCTGCCATTCGGGCAAAAGGAAATCGCGGCCGAGGCAGCTACCGGCGGAAACAGCGGCGGCAGCCGGTCACAAGGTGGTGGCCGTGGTGCCGTTACCGTGGCAACTGCGACGGCCAAGGTCGCCGATTTTCCGATCCAGCGTTATGCGATCGGCTTCCTTGCGTCACCGGCGGTGGCAAACATCAATGCACGCGTCGCCAGCCAGGTCATGACCATTGCCGTCGAGGACGGACAGATGGTCAAGCAGGGTGATCTTCTCATCACGCTCGATGATCGCGCGCTGAAGGCGCAATTGGAAAAGGACATGGCGACGCTGGCCAAGGATCAGGCTCTGGCGGCGAGCGCTGATGCCGATCTGGATCGTGCCAAGAGCCTGCTGGCCAGGCAGACAGGGACGCAGCAGGCTTATGACCAGGCTTTGGCTGCACAGAAGGCAGCACAGGCCACGGTGGCTGCCGATCAGGCGGCGATAGATGCCGACCAGGTTCAACTTGGCTTCACCACGATCACCGCGCCGATTTCAGGTCGGCTGGGCGCCGTGAGCGTCAGTGTTGGCGATCTCGTTACAGCTGGCGGAAGCACCGGCACCGGCGCCACGCCGCTGGTGACGATCACCGAAATGGACCCGCTGCGCGTCGCCTTCAATCTGCCGGAGGCCGATCTTTCCCTGCTGCAGCAGGCGGTGGCGAAGCCGGGTTCGGTTTCGGTGACCTTGCACAAGGATGGCACCCCGGCGCCGATCGGGTCCGGTACGGTTGATTTCGTAAATTCCACCGTGGACACCGCGTCTGGCACCATTACGGCGCGGGCGACGGTACCCAATGCCGACCTCAAGCTATGGCCTGGGCAATATGTGAACGTGACGGTCAATGCCGGTATCATGCCGCAGGTCGTCACGGTGCCGACGCAAGCCGTGCAACCCAGCCAGCAAGGCTCATTTGTCTATGTCGTGAAGGCCGACAACACGGTCGAAGCACGCCCGGTCAAGGTGGCGATCAGCCACGAGAACGAAAGCGCTATCGCCAGCGGCTTGCAGGATGGCGACAAGGTGGTGGTGGACGGCCAGTTGAGCCTGAAGCCAGGTACCGCCGTGCGCGAGGCGGAAGGCGCCGGGAAGAGTGGGACCGGCGGAAGCACGTCTCCCAAGGCTGCCGTCAAGGCAAACGGAAACGAAACGGCGGGCTGACCGACCATGATCTCCGAATTCTGCATCCGCAGGCCTGTCGCGACACTGCTGATGTCGATCGCGCTCATTCTGGGCGGTCTGTTTGCCTATAAATTCCTGCCGGTTGCTGCACTTCCGAGCGCGGAATTCCCCACTGTCAATGTTTCTGCATCACTGCCGGGCGCATCGCCCAATGCGATGATGACATCAGTTGCGGTTCCGCTCATCAAGCAGATCGCCACCATTGCCGGCGTGGATTCGATTTCGACCACCAATTCGCTCGGTTCCACCTCGATCGCCGTGCAGTTCGCGCTGAACCGCGATATCGACGCCGCCGCAGCCGATGTGCAGGCGGCAATCGCGCGAACGCAGCGGCAATTGCCGCCTGAAATGACGTCGCCGCCAAGCTACAGAAAGGTCAATCCGGCCGACGCGCCGATCCTGCTTATGGCGTTGACCAGTGATACGGTGCCGCTGACCGACCTCGACGCCATTGCCCAGAACGTGATTTCGCCTTCGCTGTCGACCATCGACGGTGTTGCCCAGGTCATGGTCTGGGGTTCGAAGAAATACGCTGTCCGTATCCAGATCGATCCGACAGCGCTGGCCGCGCGCGGCATCTCCATCGACCAGCTGCAGGCAGCGGTGCAGTCGGCAAACAGCAACGCGCCCGTGGGTGTGCTGCAGAACAGCCAGCAGCAGCTCACCATCACCACCAACACGCAGCTGCAGGACGCGGCCGCCTTTTCCAAGATCATCATCGCGACCAAGAACGGCAATCCCGTCCGTCTTGGCGACGTCACGCGTGTCATCGATTCCGTGCAGAGCACGACATCGGCCTCCTGGTTCGACAAGACGCGCGGCATCATCCTGGCCGTGCAGCGCCAGCCTGATGCGAACACCGTCGAAGTGGTCGATCGGGTCAAGGCGATGCTGCCGTCATTCGAAGACCAGATGCCGGCGGCTGCATCGATTCAGCTGATGAACGATCGCTCGACCTCGATCATCGCGGCCGTCGATGACGTGCAGTTCACGTTGCTGCTGACCATCGGGCTGGTGGTGCTGGTGATCTTCGTCTTCCTGCGTCGGGTGACCGCGACGATCATTCCGGCCGTGGCGGTGCCGATCTCGCTGATCGCCACGCTGGGCGTGATGTTCCTGCTCGGCTTCTCCATCGACAACATCTCGCTGATGGGATTGACGCTCGCGGTCGGCCTGGTCGTCGACGACGCCATCGTCATGCTGGAGAACATTTACCGGCACATGGAGGAAGATGGGCTGCCGGCCTTTCAGGCCGCCGTCAAAGGCTCACGCGAGATCGGCTTCACCATTCTGTCGATGTCGATTTCGCTGGTGGCGGTGTTCATCCCGGTTCTGCTGATGGGCGGCGTCATCGGCCGTATCTTCAACGAATTCGCGGTCGTGGTGACGGTTGCGATCCTCGCCTCGATGTTCGTATCGCTGACATTGACGCCGATGCTGTCGGCGCACCTCCTGACCTTGCCGAAAGGCCACAAGACAGGGCAGGGGGTTGAGCACCAGCATGGCTGGCTGACCCGTGCCTATGACCGGGTCTTGACCTGGTGCCTTGCAAACCATGTGATCGTGTTCCTGGTCTTCCTTGGCACCGCCACACTCTCGGTCTGGCTGTTTACGGTCTCGCCCAAGGGTTTCCTGCCGCAGGAGGACATCGGCCAGATCTCCGTTTCGACCCGTGCGCGCCAGGACATCTCGTTCGATGCGATGGTGAAGCTGCAGGCCCAGGTCGCCGAAGTTTTCGAGAAGTCTCCCTATGTAGCGCACGTCTCGTCGACTGTTGGCGGTGGTTTCGGTTCGGGCGGTCTCAACGAGGGATCGCTGTTCGTCGAGCTGAAGCCGAAGAGCGAACGGCCCGAGATGGCGGACGTGATGGCAAGCCTCAGGCGGCCACTCGCCGACGTACCCGGCATCGGCACCTTCATGCAGCCGGTGCAGAACCTGCGGCTGGGGTCACGCTCTTCAGCCAGTGCCTATCAGCTGGTCGTCCAGGGTCTGAAGACCGACGAGACCAACGATTGGGCGCAGAAACTGACGGAGGCGATGCAGGCCGATCATGCGATGTTCGCCGATGTCAACAATGACCTCCAGAACACGGCGCTGCAGGCTTCGCTGATTGTCGACCGCGACAAGGCGGCCACCCTGGGTGTCGACACCAACACGCTGCTCAACAGCCTCTACGGTGGTTTCGGTACCGACCAGGTGACGACCATCTTCGGTGCCGCTGACAGTTACCAGGTCATCACCGAACTCGATCCGAAGATCGACTGGTCGCCCGAGCGTATGCTGTCGATCCAGTTTCGCACAGCCAGTGGCTCGCTGGTGCCGCTCGGCGCCTTCGCCCGTGTCGACCGGACGGCTGGACCGCTCACCATCAACCAGCTCGGCCAGCTGCCGGCGGTGACGATTTCCTACAACCTGCCGCAAGGCGTATCGCTTGGCGATACGGTGACGCGCATCGAGGCGCTCAAGGCCGAGATCGGCGTGCCAAAGACGATTGCCACCTCCTTCTCGGGTACGGCCAAGACGTTCCAGGATTCACTCGCCAACCAGGGCCTTCTCATCGCCGGCGCGATCCTGACCATCTACATCGTGCTTGGCATGCTCTATGAGAGCTTCATCCATCCGCTGACCATTCTAACCAGTCTGCCTTCGGCGTTGCTCGGTGCGGTGTTGTCGCTACGGCTTGCTGGAATGGATGTCTCGGTTATCGCCGTCATCGGGCTTCTGATGCTGATAGGCATCGTCAAGAAGAACGGCATCATGATGATCGACGTGGCGTTGGTGTTGCGCCGCGAAGGACGAAGTGCGCGCGACGCTATCCACAAGGCCAGCGTCATGCGTTTCCGTCCGATCATGATGACGACGCTTGCCGCCATCATGGGCACGCTGCCGATTGCCATCGGCGAGGGCGCCAGCGCCGAACTTCGTCAGCCGCTCGGCGTTGCCGTGGTCGGCGGACTGATGGTTTCGCAGGTGCTCACCCTGTTCGTCACGCCCGTGATCTATCTGTACATGGAGTGGCTGTCGCAATGGCTGCTGAGCCTCGTCCGCAAGGGCAGGAAGCCTGATCTCCATCTGGTCGAAGGGGCTGCGCAGCCGTCGCTGTTCGACGAGAACAAGGACCGTCAGGTCGCCGCGGAATAGGTGAGGACACTATCGCCGAACCCACTTTGCAGTATGGCCTGATCCTGTTGGCGGTGTAACCGTCGGTCGGTTGGCAGATGCGATGAGCCTGCGCCGGCATTATTCGATGCGTGTCAGCTTCAGCATATCCGTGAACAGGGCGTGCCAATCGGCTTCATCCAGGCTGATCAGGCCGAGCGCCTTCAGCAGGAAGGCGCCTTCGCCGGCCAGGAAGGCCACGGCGATCTGGCGATCCGCCGGCCTGGACAGGTCGAGTCTTGTCAGAAAGCCATTATACCATTCCCGGCTTTCGGCGACGCGCTCCGGTGCCTCAAGCAATGCCGTCATCATGACGGCGGATCGCGAGTGTTCCTCCTCATCCTCGTCCCGCGTTACAGAAAGATGCGCCCGGATCACTGACACTGCCGACGGATCGGGACCAGCTTCCTGCTTCACCTTGGCTTCGTAGGCATCTGCCCAGCGGGCGATCATCGCGCGGATCAGATTGTCCTTGGTGCCAAAGCAATATTGCACGCCGCTCTTGGTGATGCCGGCGGCTTTCGCCACCGCATCGAAGCTTAGCCCCGACGCTCCGAGCTCGGTCACCACCGTCTCGGCGGCGTCGAGGACCTTGTCGCGGTCGATGCTGCGCGGTCTTCCTGACATCTGACCCCTTCCATTTCAATACGATCGTATTTATATGCATGTCCGTGGCCGTTCAAGGCCGTGGATAAAAGTACACTGAAGGAAGTCATCATGTCCCCGTCCAACCGCTGGCTGGTTCTGGCCATCGTGTCGAGCGCGCTGTTCCTGATCGTCATAGACATGACGGTGCTCTACACCGCGCTTCCCACGCTGACGCACGAGCTGAGGGCAACGGCGACGGAGAAGCTCTGGATCATCAATGCCTACCCGCTGGTGGTCGCCGGCTTGTTGCCGGGCGTCGGCACGCTGGGCGATCGGCTCGGCCACAAGCGCATGTTCCTGGCCGGCCTCGTCGTGTTCGGCCTGGCCTCGCTGGGAGCCGCGTTTTCACAGGCTCCGGCCTGGCTGATTGCGGCCCGCGCCTTGCTCGCTGTTGGTGCCGCCATGATGATGCCCGCCACCCTGTCGCTGATCAGGCTGACCTTCATGGATGAAAAGGAACGCGCCTTCGCCATCGGCGTCTGGGCGGCGGTGGCTTCTGGCGGTGCCGCCTTCGGGCCGGTCGTCGGCGGCGCGCTGCTGGAGCATTTCTGGTGGGGTTCGGTCTTCCTGATCAACGTGCCGGTGGTGCTGGTCGCACTGCTCGCCGGGGCAACGTTGCTGCCCAACAGACCAGGCAACAGTGACCACCCCTGGGATCTGATCGGCTCGATCCAGGTCATGATCGGTCTTGTGGGACTGACCTATGCCATCAAGGAAATCGCCAAGCGCGATCCGTCATGGCCGACAGCCGCGCTCACCTTCACAGTCGGTCTCATCACCATCGTCGTCTTCGTGCGCCGCCAGCTCGCCAGCCGCACGCCGCTGATCGACTTCTCGCTCTTCACCAATGCGCGCTTCTCGGCGGGTGTGGCGACCGCCATGGTGGCGTCGGCGGCCTTGATCGGCGTGGAGTTGGTGTTCAGCCAGCGTCTGCAGCTGGTGCTCGGTCTCTCACCGCTGCAGGCCGGCCTGATCATCCTGCCGATCCCGCTCGCAGCCTTCGTCGCCGGCCCATTGACCGGCCTGGCGTTGCCACGGATTGGCGCCACGCGCGTGCTGTGGTCGTCACTGTTTCTTGCGGGGGCGATGCTTGTCGCCTATCTCCTGCGTCTACCGTGGCGAAACCTGGCTGTGGCTCACCGCGCTGTCGCTGATGGGCTTCGGCTTCGGCGCGGCAATGACGGCGGCGTCCAGCGTCATCATGCTGTCGGCGCCGGAGGAACGCGCCGGCATGGCGGCTTCGATCGAGGAGGTCTCGTTCGAGCTTGGCGGCGCGCTCGGCATTGCCTTTCTCGGCTCGCTGATGTCAGGGCTCTACACCTATGCCCTGGTGTTGCCGCAGGGCATTGCGGCGCAGGCGGGCGACAGCCTGGACGAGGCTTTGCTGATCGCCGAGAAATTGGCGCCGGCCGAAGCCGATGTGCTGACGGCACTTGCCGGTACGGCCTTCGATCAGGCCTTTTTCGGCGTCATCGCGGCCGCGGCAACGCTGCTGGTCGTCGTCAGCCTGGTCATCTGGCGGCGGACTGCGGCGGTGTGAGGGATGGCACCTTCTCTTCTCCCTTTGGGAGAAGGGGCCTCCCTCAGTTCACCACGCGCCTGGCGTCGGGCAGGTCGAGCGAGAAGGCCGGGATGGCGATGTCGAACTGCTCGCCGCGCGCATTGCGCATCGTGTAGTGCCCGACCATGATGCCGGATGGCGTCGAAAGCGGGCAGCCCGACGTGTATTGGTAGCTGTCGCCGGGGTTCAGTTCCGGTTTTTCGCCGACGACGCCAGGGCCGCGTACTTCCTCCACTTGTCCCATGCCGTCGGTGATGTGCCAGTAGCGCGACAGAAGCTGCACGAACTCGTCCGAGCGGTTGTCGATCGTCACCCGGTAGCCCCATACGTAACGGCTCTCGTCGGGGTCCGAGCGGTCTTCGAGGTAGAAGGGTTCCACCTCGACCACGATGTTGCGGGTGACTGCGCTGTACATGGGCAACCTGATGCGACTCGGTACCAAAAACTGCAACGAGTTTCCGCCCGTGCACCGTCATGGTCAACCTTCTGTCATGTGCACGACATGAAACGGTGATGGTGTGCGCCGATCGCGTCCGGTCCCGTGATGATTCCTGGACGCAGCCTAACAAGGCTTTCAGGCCGCGTTTCCGGGAGTGACCTGACTTCATGGACCTGACAATCGCAGCCGCATCTTTCTCTGCCGCCCTGCTTCTCACCAATCTCGTTTCCATAGGACTGGCGTGGTCCCAGCTGGAACGACGACGCACTGCACCGGCACCTCGTAGCGATGCACCGCCGGTTTCGATCGTCATACCCGCGCGCGGTATCGAGCCCTTTACGCCCGAGACGCTTGAGCGCGCCTTCCGGCTCGACTGGCCGGACTACGAACTGATCTTCTGTGTTGCCCACACCGATGACCCGGTTGCGCTGGCGATCCGCACCACCATGGCGCGTTTCCCCGAGGTACCGGCGCGTCTCCTGTTCGGCGACGATCGTATCAGCGGCAATCCCAAGCTGAACAACTGCGTCAAAGGCTGGGAAGCGGCGCGGCACGACTGGGTGATCCTGGCCGACTCCAACGTTCTGATGCCGCGCGACTACATCCAGAACATGATGCAGGCTTGGCGCCCCGACAGCGGCCTCGTCTGCTCGACGCCGGTCGGTTCGCGTCCAGACGGTTTCTGGGCCGAGGTCGAATGTGCCTTCCTCAACACGCTGCAGGCGCGCTGGCAATATACCGGGGCTGCCGCCGGTCTCGGCTTCGCGCAGGGCAAGAGCATGTTGTGGTCGAAGCCGCTGCTCGATGCCAATGGCGGCATCCACGCGCTGGCCGCCGAGATCGCCGAGGACGCTGCAGCGACCAAACTGGTCAACGGGCTCGGCCTTAAGGTCCACCTGGTGGCTTCGCCGTTCGAGCAGCCGCTCGGGCACCGCAAGGTGGAGGCCGTGTGGTCGCGCCAGGCGCGCTGGGCAAGACTGCGCCGCGTCACTTTCCCTCTGTTTTTCGCGCCGGAGCTGTTTGTCGGCGCGGCCATGCCGTTGCTGTTCGCGCTGATTGCCGCCGCCGGCTCAGGCGCAGACATGCTCTCGACCACCTTGCTGGTGCTGGCTGCCGTCTATCTGCCGGAATACGCGCTGGCGCTGGCCAAGGGCTGGCACGCCTCGCCGCGGCTGATCGCCGCCATGGTGGTGCGCGACATCATGGTCCCGGCCATCTGGCTGCGCGGCTGGCTCGGCGGCGCCATCGACTGGCGCGGCAACACCATGAACATCACCACCAAGTCCGATGAAGCCGATGAGGTTTTGTCGGGCGCTTGACCTTTTCAGCGGTATCGCCGCCAGCCGGTTTGCGGCATGATTGCCGGAGGCAGGGGAGGTTGGCCGTGCTGTCCGAGGATCGCTATTGCCAGATCGCGCTGGGTTTCCCCGAAGCCGAGCAGAGCAGCCATTTCGATGTCACCGATTTCCGCGTGCGCGGCAGGATCTTCGCAACGCTGCGGCCAAAGGACGGCCGCGCCGTCATCAAGCTAGCGCCGGACGAGCAGCGGCTGCTGCTCGAAACATCGGCGAGCCAGTTCGAGCCGATCCCCGGCTCGTGGGGCCAGAAGGGCTGGACGCGGGTCCGGCTGGAAAAGGCGGACGAGGAAACCGTCCGCCATGCCATGGCGATGAGCTGGCGCTCGGTCGCGCCGAAATCGCTGCGTTAGCAGGGAAACGGAGCGGAATGCGGGGTTCCTTCCCATTGCATTCCGCTCGAGTTGTCACGCCTTGGCGAGCGCCTGTTCGATGTCTTCGAGCAGGTCATCGGTGTCTTCGAGGCCGAGCGACAGGCGCAACGTGCCTTCGCCGATGCCCAATTCGGCGCGTGCCTCGTCGGTCAGGTTCTTGTGCGTCGTCGTTGCCGGATGGGTGATCAGGCTCTTGGCGTCGCCCAGATTGTTGGAGATCAGCACCACGTCGAGCGCGTTCTCGAAGGCGAAGGCCGATTTCTTGCCGCCCTTGAGGTCGAAGCAGATCAGCGTCGAGCCGCCGGTCATCTGCTTCCTGATGATGTCGGCCTGCGGATGGTCGGCGCGGCCCGGATAGATCAGCCGCCCGACCTTCGGATGGTCGGCCAGGAAGTCGGCGATCTTGCTTGCTGCTTCCGTCTGCTGGCGCACGCGCAGCGGCAGCGTCTCCAGGCCCTTCAGCAGCACCCAGGCATTGAAGGGCGACAGGCTCGGCCCGGTATGGCGGAAATAGTCGTGCAGGTTCTCGTCGATCCACTTCTTGTCAGACAGCACGATGCCGCCGAGGCAGCGGCCCTGGCCATCGATGTGCTTGGTGGCCGAATAGACGACGATGTGCGCGCCGAGCTCCAGCGGCTTCTGCATCAACGGCGTGGCGAAGACATTGTCCACCACCAGTCTGGCGCCGATCGAATTGGCCAGCCTGGCGACGGCAGCGATGTCGACCACTTCCAGCGTCGGGTTGGTCGGGCTTTCCAGGAAGAACAGCCTGGTGTTGGGTCGGACCGCGGCTTCCCAGTTCCCGATTTCGGTGCCGTCGACCAGTGTCGCCTCGATGCCGTACTTCGGTGCCAGCGTCTCGACCACCCAGCGACAGGAGCCGAACAGCGCGCGCGCGGCGACGATGTGGTCGCCTGCCTTGAGGCCGCACAGCACGGCTGCCGTCACCGCGGCCATGCCCGATGCGGTGGCGCGGGCATCTTCCGCGCCTTCCAGCGCGCACATGCGCTTTTCGAACATGTCGACGGTCGGGTTGGCATAACGCGAATAGATGAAACCGGGCTCTTCGCCCTTGAAGCGGGCCTCGGCGCGCTCGGCGCTGTCATAGTGATAACCTTGCGTCAGGAACATCGCTTCCGACATCTCGCCGAAGCCCGATCGCAGCGTGCCAGCGTGGACGAGCTGGGTTGCGGGTTTCCAATTGCGCTTTTTCTCGGTCATGGTTCCATTCCGACACAAACTGGCTGCCATATGACTGGCAGGCACAAAAAACCGGCCGCGAAGTCGCAACCGGTCCATACGGCCTTTGTCGGGCCCTGCGGTCCTTTAGCGACTTGTTTAACGTGGCTGCAAGCCGACCGGCCAAATCACCACGGGATAAAGCACCCTTTAGACCCGGGGGCGGCTTGCGTCAATTGCCGGCTTCATTAAGAGCATGGAGGACTGGCTGACTTGAGCCACCTGTGGAGTTGTCATTGCGCAAGACAGGCATTCTTCCCGATCAGGACATCGCGGCGCTGTTCCAGGCAGGCAGCCTGAAGTCGCCGCGCCCGCTCGATGGCGACCAGATCCAGCCGGCCAGCCTCGACCTTCGCCTTGGCGAAAAGGCCTACCGTGTCCGCGCCAGTTTCCTGCCCGGCCCCCACAGCACGGTGGAAGCCAAGCTCGAGCGGCTGAAACTGCACGAAATCGACCTCGCCGACGGCGCGGTGCTGGAGACGGGCTGCGTCTACATCGTGCCGCTGCTGGAAAGCCTGGAATTGCCTGGCGACATTTCCGCCTCGACCAATCCGAAGAGCTCCACCGGCCGGCTCGACATCTTCACCCGTGTCATGACCGATCATGGCCAGGAATTCGACAAGATCGCCGCCGGCTATCGCGGCCAGCTTTATCTCGAAGTCAGCCCGCGGACGTTCCCGATCGTCGTCCGCACCGGCTCGCGCCTGTCGCAGATCCGTTTCCGCACCGGCAATGCGCTGTTGTCGGAAGACGAACTGCACGCGCTGCACCGCGCCGAGACACTGGTGGCAATCGATCCGCCCAATATCTCCAACGGCGGTATCGCGCTGTCCATCGACCTGGCCGGCGACAAGGACGGGCTGGTCGGCTACCGCGGCAAGCATCACACCGGGCTGGTCGATGTCGACAAGCGCGCCGCGCAGGACATCGTCGACTTCTGGGAGCCGCTCTATCGCAGCGGCGCTGGCGAACTGGTGCTCGATCCCGACGAGTTCTATATCCTGGTCAGCCAGGAAGCGGTGCATGTGCCGCCGCTCTATGCTGCGGAGATGACGCCGTTCGATCCGCTGGTCGGCGAATTCCGCGTGCACTACGCCGGCTTCTTCGATCCGGGCTTCGGCCATTCCGCCGCCGGCGGCACCGGCAGCCGCGCGGTGCTCGAAGTGCGCAGCCACGAGGTGCCGTTCATCCTCGACCATGGCCAGATCGTCGGCCGGCTGGTCTTCGAGCATATGCTGAAGCGGCCGACCGCGCTCTACGGCACCGATCTCGGCTCCAATTACCAGGCGCAGGGGCTGAAGCTGTCGAAGCATTTTCGGGCGGCGAGATAGAGTAGGGGAATAGGGGAGTAGGGCAGAAAACGATTGCCTATTCCCCTAGTGCCTCACCGAGAGCCACCCGGCTAAAGCAGCAAGTCCACGTCGCATCCTGTGCTTGCCTGGCCCTCGGCGGCGTGCTTGGCTGTTCGCGGACAACAAGACCAACCCGAGGGGGAAAATGATGAAGATGTCCAGATGGTTCGCAACGGTCGCGGCCGCCACGATGTTGGTGGCAGGCGCCAGTGCCGCTCTTGCCGCCGACAAGATCAAGATCGGCACGGAGGGTGCTTATCCTCCTTTCAACACTCTCACCGCCGACGGCAAGCTCGAAGGTTTCGACATCGACATCGCCAATGCTCTGTGTGCGCAGATGAAGGCCGAATGCGAGATCGTCACGCAGGATTGGGACGGCATGATCCCGGCGCTGCAGGCCAAGAAATTCGACGCCATCATCGCCTCGATGAGCATCACCGAAGAGCGCAAGCAGAAGGTGGCCTTCACCAACAAATATTACACCACGCCGCTGGCGCTGGTCGCACTGAAGGACAGCACGCTGGCTAGTACGGATGGCGAGGCGGTCAAGGGCAAGACCGTGGGTGCGCAGGCTTCAACCACGCAGGCGAACTATGCGCAGGACGTCTACGCCAAGGCCGGCGCTGACGTGAAACTCTATCCGACGCAGGAAGAGGCGGTGACCGACCTCGTCAACGGCCGCCTCGACGCCGTCCTTTCCGACAAGTTCGTGCTGGTCGACTGGATGAAGAACGGCTCGGCCAAGGACTGCTGCAAGATGATCGGCGACGTCAAGGGAACCGAGACCGAGGCTGGCATCGCGATCCGCAAGGAGGACAACGAATTGCGCGAGAAGTTCAATGCCGCCATCGACGCCATCGTTGCCGACGGCACCTACAAGAAGATCCAGTCGAAATATTTCGACTTCGACATCTATTGAGTTGGGGCTGGTCGCCAGCCTTCACCGAAGCTGATGAAAGGCCGGGACATGTCCCGGCCTTTTGTTGTCATGTGGACATTGCGATCAGGTCACATGGGTCAGATAGCGCTGCTCCACTGCACCGGCACCAGTTCGAAGCCGTTGCCCGCTTTGGCGATGTGGCCGGTGGCGGGGAAGGGGGCGTGGTAGAAGGCGACCTGCATCTTCTCCGCTGCCGCCATGTCGAGCAGCTTGCGTCGGGTGGCCGTTGCCTGCGGCCCGTCCATGTCGAAGATCGCCGTCCAGTCGGGGTTGCGTACGAAGAGCGCGGGATGGTTGGTGGTGTCCGACAGGGCCATCAGCCTGCCTTCGCCGGAGGTGATGGCGAAGACGGTGTGGCCGGGCGTGTGGCCCGGAGCGGCTATCGCGGTCACGCCGGGCACCAGTTCCTTGTCGGCTTCGAACTGTTTCACATCCTTGGCGACGGGGCCGAAGACACGGCGCACGGTGGCGAAGGCGTTCCTGGCGGCTTCCGGAGCGGCGTTCATTTTGGCATCGTCCATCCAGAACGCCCATTCGGCAGCCGGCACCATCACCTCGGCGTTGGGGAAGACGGCGGTGCCGTCCTTGAGGCGGAAGCCGTTGATGTGGTCGCCGTGGAAATGGCTGATGATGACGGTCGAGACATCCTCCGGCGTGAAGCCGGCTGCCTTGAAATTGTTCATCCAGACCCCGGAGGTCGGCGCGCCGGAATCACCATTGCCGGTGTCGATCAGCACCAGCCTGTCGCCGATCTGCAGCGCCAGCGTGGTGTAGGAGATCGAAAGTGCGTCGCTTGGCAGATAGGCGGCTTCCAGCGCTTTCTCGACGTCGGCCAGTTCGGCGTTGCGGATGAACCCTTCGAGCGGGCGTTTGCCGAAACCGTCATTGAGGGCGGTGACGGTGATGTCGCCGACCTTATAGCGATAGAAGCCGGGGTTGTGGCTCACGGCTGCGTCTTGTGCCCGGGCCGGAGCGATGCCGGCGGGCAGGTCGAGGATGGCAGCGGTGGCGAGAGCGCCGGCGCTTGCCATGACGGTGCGGCGGGAAAGGGTGAAACTGGCCATTGATGGGACTCCAAAGGTCAGCGGGCACGGCCTTGCCCGGCAGCGCTCATCGCCGACCGGTTCCGCGCCCCGGAGAATAACCCCGAAGGCAGGCTAGCAGCCGGACCGCTCGCTTCAACCCGATGCGGCCGGAGGCGGGTCACCTTTGCGTGAGTCGGTCGTTATCGGGGAAGAAGCGCACCTGTCTTGCCTTTGGCAGATGGAGCACCAATCGAAGCCCGGTGCTGGCGCTTCCTCGCTTTGCCGGCACATGTTTGGCAGGATCTGGCTGTTCTGGCTCAATGGAGGGAAAATAAGAATGAAGATTTCGAAATGGCTCCTCTCGGCTGCGGCTGCGACACTGTTGATGGTCGCGCCGGCTGCTGCCGAGAAGCTGAAGATCGCCACGGAAGGTGCTGCGCCGCCTTTCAGCACGGTGACGGCGGATGGCAAGCTGGCCGGCTTCGACGTCGATATCGCCAATGCGCTGTGCACCCAGATGAAGATCGAATGCGAGATCGTCGCGCAGGACTGGGACGGCATGATCCCGGCGCTGAAGGCCGGGAAGTTCGACGCCATCATCGCCTCGATGACCATCACCGAGGAACGCAAGAAGCAGGTCGCCTTCACCAACAAATATTATGCGACGCCGCTGGCGCTGGCCGGCCTGAAGGACACCACCGTGACCGGCACCGAGCCGGCGGCGCTCGACGGCAAGACGCTGGGCGCGCAGGGCTCGACCATGCAGGCCACCTATGCGCAGGATGTCTACGCCAAGGCCGGCGCCGACGTGAAGCTCTACCCGACGCATGAGGATGCTGTCGCCGACCTCGTCAACGGCCGGCTCGACGCCATCATCACCGACAAGTTCGTGCTGGTCGACTGGGTCAAAAACGGCAGCGGCAAGGATTGCTGCAAGCTGATAGGCGACATCAAGGGCACGGAGGCCGAGATCGGCATCGCCATCCGCCAGGGCGAGGACGCGCTGCGTGGGCGTTTCAACGCCGCGATCGATGCCATCGTGGCCGACGGCACCTACAAGAAGGTGCAGGCAAAATATTTCGACTTCGACATCTATTGAGCGGCTGAAGCCGATCAAGAACCGATGGATCTACGGGCGCCGCAGGCGCCCGTTTTGTTGTCTGCACCAAACTCCGGTTCCATAACCCCGAATGTCCTAAAAGGTGGTATCTTCGACATTCATGACGAAAACCGGTCGTCCTATCTATAGCTGGCGCCCCGATCGACGGGAGCGCCAAAGGAGATTGAGATGACAAGCGAACACAAAGGTACGGCTCTCGTCACCGGCGCATCGTCAGGCATTGGCGCGATCTATGCCGATCGTCTGGCGAAACAGGGCTACGATCTGATCCTGGTGGCGCGCAACGCCGGGAGGCTGCGCAACCTTGCAAACGCGATCAGCGACGAGACAGGCCGTTCGGTCGAAGTGCTTCCGGCCGATCTCGGCAAGAGCGCCGATCTGAAGCAGGTCGAAAACCTGCTGCGCACCGATGCCAGCATCACCATGCTGGTCAACAATGCGGGTATTGGCGCCGTCGCGCCGCTGCTTACCAGCGACATCGATGCCATGCAGTCGATGATCGACGTCAACGTGACCGCACCGATGCGGCTGGCCTATGCGGTAGCGCCGGGGTTTGTTGCACGCGGCAAAGGCACCATCATCAACATCGCCTCGATCGTCGCCATATCGCCGGAAACGCTGAATGGCGTCTATGGCGGTAGCAAAGCCTTTGTCCTGGCCTTCTCGCAATCGCTCCATCATGAGCTCGCCGACAAGGGCGTCCGCGTTCAGGCCGTGCTTCCGGGCGCGACAGCAACCGACTTCTGGGAACTCTCCGGCAGGCCGGTCGAGCATCTGCCCGCCGAAATCGTCATGTCGGCCGACGCCATGGTCGATGCCGCGCTGGCGGGACTGCGGCAGGGTGAACTGGTCACCATCCCTTCGCTGCCCGACATCGCCGATTGGCAGACCTTCGAGGCGGCACGCAATGCGCTCCGGCCCAATCTCTCATTGGGTACGCCTGCCAAACGCTACGCTGCCTGACATCGATCCCTGACATGCTGCCCGCAATGCCGACAACCGACTTTGAAAGAAGCGACAATGTCCCAATCTCTTCAGGAAAGTTCCGAAAACTCGTCTTCCGCCTTGAAACTGGAAGTGGTCGTGCTGCCAGTCGCCGATGTCGATCGGGCCAAGGCCTTCTATGCCGGTCTCGGCTGGCGGCTTGATGCCGACTTCGTCAACGGCGATGCATTCCGCGTCGTGCAGTTCACGCCGCCCGGTTCGAACACCTCCGTTCATTTCGGCAAGGGGCTTACACCGGCAGTGCCTGGCTCCGCGCAGGGGCTCTATCTGATCGTGGCCGACATCGAGGCGGCGCGTGTGAGCCTCAAGACGCATGGCGCCGAGGTGAGCGACGCGTTCCATCGCGCCGCAGTCGGTGGGCCGGCGCTTCCCGGACGCGATCCGGAGGGACGCAGCTACAATTCCTTCGCCACGTTCAGCGATCCAGACGGCAATGGCTGGATTCTCCAGGAGATCACCGCGCGGTTGCCGGGGCGCGTCGAAGCAGACGTCACCACATATGGTTCGGTGGGCGACCTGGCGGCAGCGCTTCGTCGGGCGGCGGAAGCACATGGCGAGCACGAGAAGCGGAACGGCGGCCAGCACGATTTCAACTGGCCGGACTGGTATGCCGCTCACATGGTGGCGGAAAAGGCCGGCACGGACCTGCCGCTCTGAAACACGGCGGCTTCGCGATCGTTGTAGAAGATGACCTGATTTTCTTATATTCCACCTATTGCGCCAAGGCTAAAAGGGGAATGTGCTGATGCTGAGGATCGGTTTCGTGCTGACACCCGGCTTCCAGATGATGAGCCTGGCCGCCGCTTCGGCGTTCGAGTTCGCCAATCTGGTCGCCGGCGAAAAGGTCTACGAGATGGAGATCCTGTCGGAGACGGGCGGCCTGTTGAGCAATTCGCTCGGTATTCCGATCGAGACCCACAAGCTGCGCCTGTCCGGGCATGACACGCTGATCTTCGGAACGGGAATCGTGGTCGATGATCCTGCTCCCGCCATCGTGGCGTTCGCGCGCAAGGCCTTCAAGTCGACGCGTCGCATCGCCTCGATCTGCATGGGCACCGCTATCCTCGCGGAGGCAGGCCTTCTCGACGGCAGGCGGGCGACCACGCACTGGCTCGTCGCACAGAAACTCCAGGCCCGTTATCCAAAGATGCGAATGGAAGAGGATCGTATCTTCATCGTCGATGGCTCCATCTGGACGTCAGCAGGGATGAGTGCCGGCATCGACATGGCGCTCGGCATGATCGAGAAGGATCTCGGCGCGGATCTGGCGCGGGCGGTGGCGCAGCGGCTGGTGCTCTATCACCGTCGCGCCGGCGGCCAGTCGCAGCATTCCGAATTGCTGGCTCTCGATGCCAAGTCGGATCGTATCCAGAATGCGCTGGCTTATGCCAGGGTGAACCTGCGCTCGGCGCTCTCGGTGGAGGAGCTCGCCGAGGCAGCGCATCTCAGCCCACGCCAGTTCAGTCGTGCCTTCCGCGCCGAGACTGGGCAGACGCCGGCCAAGGCGGTGGAGAACCTGCGGCTCGAGACGGCGCGCGTGATGATGGAGCAGAGCCGGCATCCGATCGACGTCGTTGCTGCCGAAACCGGTTTCGCCGATCGCGAACGCATGCGGCGCGCCTTCATCCGCGCCTTCGGGCAGCCGCCGATGGCGATCCGGCGCAGCGCGCGGGAATCGTCGCTCGCCAGCTGACACTTGGAGCGCTTCCGTTTTTTGCGGAAACGCTCCAACTCTTTGTTTTTATGAAACTCCGGACGCGAAACCACGTACACTTCTGCTGGAATTGCTCTGGTGGAATACTCAGAAGGCTTCCGGGAGGGACAAGCGCATTTCCAGCTATTGGTACATCTCGATCCTGCCTTCACACGCGCGGAACACACTTTCCGAAACAGGCCCGTTGATAGCATTTCTCCAGGGGCAGCCCGAGCTCAGGCAGACGGGCGCCGTCAGTTTTGGCGGCGCGGATGGCCGGCCATGGCTCAGCATAACGATCGTGAACGCGACGCCGGCTGGTGACTGGGCCAGTGACGGCACATACATTGCTCAATTCAACCGGGTCGAAATGGTCTGCTCCGATTTTGACCGGCGAGATTTCTATGAGGAGATATGCGCGAGAATAGCCGGGTTTCTTCAGTGGGATATCGCAGCCGACAACAATGAGTAGCCGGCCCTGGAGGTCGGCATCTGTCTCGCCGGATCACGCCACCGCCAGTTCGTCGCCTCGCGCCAGCTGGCTGCTCGGCATATGGCAACGGATGAAGCCCGTCTCGGTCTTGCGGAGCGGCGGGCGGCTTTCGGCGCAGACCGTTCCGATCTGTCGCGGGCAGCGGCCCGCGAGTGGACATCCCTGTCCGCCTGCCGACGTCTCGCCGGGTATGGCCGGGGGGCTTGCGACATACTGGTCCCTGCGCAGCCCGGGTGCGGCCTCGAGCAGCATCTGGGTGTAGGGGTGCAGGGGGGATTCCAGCAGTGTGGCGGTCTCCGCCATCTGCAGGAGCTCGCCCCGGTATAGCACCGCCACCCTGTCGGCCAACTGCTGCACGACGGCAAGATCATGCGAGATGAACAGCATCGCGACGGAATGCCGCTTCTTGAGCGACTGCAGCAGCTCGACAATGCGCGACTGGACCGACACGTCGAGCGCCGACAGGATCTCGTCGCAGATCAGAAGCTTCGGGCTGACCAGCAAGGCGCGTGCGATGGCGATGCGCTGGCGCTCGCCGCCTGAAAGCTGTTCGGGGTAGCGGTTGAGATAGCCGGCATGCAGGCCGACGCTCTCCAGCACGGTTTCGAGCGTCGTGGCGTCGGATTTGATGCCGAAATGACGCAGCGGCCGTTCCAGGATCGACCTGATGCGTCTGCGTGGATTGAGCGAGGCATCGGGGTTCTGGAAGATGTACTGGATCTGCCGCAGTTGTTCGACCGAACGCCGCCGCAACGCCGGCGCCAGCGTCTCGCCGCCGAGGCGGATCTTGCCCGATCGCGGCTCCAGCCGTCCGCTGATCGCGCGGGCGATGGTCGACTTGCCGCTGCCGGATTCGCCGACAAGGGCGACGACCTCGCCCGACTTCAGTTCGAAACCGATATCGCGGGCAACGATGTTGTCTGCCTTGCCCAGAAGGTTCCGAAGCACACTTGGCGATTGGTACGACAAGGCAAGATCCTCGACGCTAAGCACCGGTCCGGCCTGGATGTCCGGCTGCGGCGAGCGGGCTGCTCTTGTCAATGCAGCCGTGGCGGGTTCGATCTCCTTCCAGCGCATGCAGGCGACGGCCCGGTGTTTTCCCGACGGTTCGAGTGCCTGTGGAATGCTCTTGCAGTCCGCCTTGGCGAAGTCGCAGCGCGGTTCGAATTTGCAACCGCCGGGGATCTGGTCCCGCCTCAGCATTCCGCGCAGGCCCCGGCCGCCGCTTGCTCCGTCGATCGTCGGGATCGACGCGATCAGGCCGCGCGAATAGGGGTGCACCGGGGCGGACAGCAACGCGTCGCAGGGCGCGACCTCGACCAGCTGGCCGGCATACATCACGCCGACACGGTCGGCGATCTGGCTGAGCAGGGCCAGGTCGTGCGTGACGTAGAGCATCGCCATGCCGATGCTGCTTCTCAGATCCTTCAACAGCTGGATGATCTGGCGTTGGGTCGTGACGTCGAGGCCGGTTGTCGGCTCGTCCAGGACGAGCAGGTCGGGATTGCACGAGACCGCCATGGCAATGGTCACGCGCTGCTGCTGGCCGCCCGAAAGCTCATGCGGGAACCGGTGGCCGACATCCGGCAGCCCGACCAGGGCGAACAGCTCCGCAAGACGCCGTTCCATGGTCATGCCGGCCGGCAGGGCCCTATGTGTGGCGATCATCTCGCGGATCTGCGTTCCGACCCGCATGCCCGGGCTGAGCGAGGTCGTCGGGTTCTGCGGCACCAGCGCAATGCGTCTGCCGCGCAGGCGCGCCAGCGACCTGGCGTCGAGCTTCAGGAGGTCGATGCCGTCGAAGAGCACCTCGCCGGTCTGGGCCAGGCTGTTGACGGCACCGTAACCGAGAAGGCGATAGGCGACGGTGGATTTGCCGCAACCGGATTCTCCGACAAGCCCGAACGCTTCTCCACGCGCGATGTCGAACGAGACGCCCTGGACGACATTCGTCCAGCTGCCGGGGCGGCCATAGGCGATACCGAGGTTGCGGACTTCGATCAGCGTCTTCATCGTCAGGCTCCCATCACGGGCCGCTGGCCGAGCATGCGCGACAGGCCGTCGGTGAAAAGGTTGAATCCGATGACGAGGGATGCCAGGCCGAGCCCCGGCCCGAAAACCGTCATCGGCGAGGCGATCAGGAGGTTGCGGTTTTCGCTGATCATCAGGCCCCATTCCGGCGTCGGCGGGCGGATGCCGAAGCCCAGGAAGCCGAGCGCCCCGATCAGGATCGGCGCATAGCTCAGCCGCAGCGAAAATTCGACGAGCAGCACATTGGCGGTGTTGGGCAGGATTTCGCGGAACACGACGGACAGCGTTCCTTCGCCGCGCAGCTCGGCTGCCGCGACATATTCGCGGGTCGCGACCTCCATCGCCGCCGCACGCGCAATGCGCGTGATGCGGGGTGCATAGACGATGGCAACCACGACGATGATGAGGGCCGGTTGTCCCGCGAGCGCGGGGCCGGCGGCAATGATCATGACCAGCGCCAGCGCCAGGAACGGTATGCTGATCATCGCTTCGACCACACGCTGCAGGATGTCGTCGAGCCAGCCGCCGACATAACCCGAGACAAGACCGATCGCGGCGCCCGTCGCCATTCCAAGCACCGTGCCGGCGAAGGAAAGCAGCAGCACGATGTGGGCGCCGTACATGAAGCGGCTGAAGACATCACGGCCGATCTGGTCAAGTCCCATCGAGTGCTGCCACGACGCGCCGGAAAGCGGCAGTCCCGCCCCCCATCTCGGCATAGCCGAAAGGGGTCCAGAAGATGCCGATGATCGCAAACAGCAGATGGGTGGCAAGGATGATTGCGCCGGCCTTGAATGGTCCTGGCGCGGTATGCCAGCCCTGGAAGGATCTGGCCGGGCGGGATACGATCGCGCTCATCAGCGTGTCCTCAGGCGTGGTTGCAGCAGTACTGCACAGATGTCGGCAACGAGGTTGGCCGCGACGTAGACCGCAGCGCTGATCATCACGGTTGCCTTGATCAGAGGGATGTCGCGCAGCTGCAGTGCGTCGATGAGCAGGGTGCCGAAACCCGGATAGGAGAAGACACGCTCCACGATGACCACGCCGCCGATCAGGAAGCCGAGGTTGAGGGCCGTCACATTGAGCGCCGGCACCAGGGCGTTGGGCAAGGCGTGTCGCCACAGCACGGCCGAGGGCCGCAGCCCTTTCAGTTCGGCCAACCTGACATAGTCGGAGCGCAGCACTTCGATCAGGCTGTCGCGCAGCACGCGGATGGCATAGACGGCCATCATGATGGCAAGCGTCGCCGCCGGCAGGATCATGGCGCGCAGCATCTCCGGCCAGCTGCTGTGTTCCGAAACCGTTGCCAGTGCCGGCAGGATCGGGATGGCGACCGCAAACAGGAACAGCAGGATCGTCGCCAGCAGGAAGTCGGGCAACGACAGCAGCACCAGCGTGATGACCGAGATGATGTTGTCGACGGCCTTGCCCCGGTTCGTCGCCTGGATGATCGCGGGAACCAACGCCAGGACCAGGTAAAGCACGAAGGCAAACAGCGAGAGCAGCAGCGTGTTGACGATGCGGGTCCCGAGCACGTCGGCGATCGGCCGCCCGGTTGCGAGCGAGGCGCCGAAATCACCGTGCAGCAGATTGCCGAGCCACTGGAAGTAGCGGGTCAGCGGTGGCTGGTCGAGGTGCAACTGGCTGCGGAGCACCTCCAGCGCCTTTGCCGTCGCATCACGTCCGAGGATGCGGGTCGCGATGTCACCCGGCAAGGCTTCGAGGATCAGGAAGATCAGGACCGAGACGATCAGGAGTGTCAGGGCCGAGAGCAGGATCCGGCTGGCGAGGAGGCGCAATATGCTCATTTCAGATCCAGTCCGGCTGGTGGTGGGGCGGCATCCACCGGCAGATGATCCGGGATGAATGCCGCGTCGGTATCGAGGTCGCCCTCCCAGATGTAAAGCAGGACCAGCGGCCTTTCGGCCGAGAGCGTCGCGTGCGGCATCCACGACGGATGGTGGATGATCGCTTCGGTACCGCGCGATGCCCAGTCCGCATGTCCGGCGCGCCAGAACGAAGGGCCGGTGACCGTATAGTAGAGCTCGTCTGCCGGATGGTGATGAAGCGGGTAGTGGGTCCTCGGTCCGAGGAACATCAGGCCGAATGCGATGTCGGGATCGGTGATCAGTGCAGGCGGACCGCCCTGCGGGCCGCAGATGATGCCGTAGCCATAGTTGTCGCCGAATTCGCTGGACGGCGGATTGGCGAGGTATGTCTTGCTGCGGGTGATATGGAGATGCGGCAGCAATTCGGACAGCGACCGCGCCAGCTCCGAGCTGCCATGGCGGGAAACCAGTTCGCTTTCGCAGGCTTCCTGGATAGGCACGCGCGCTGCCGGCACCGGCCGTACCGGCGGCAGGCTGGCCTGCAGCGCGCGGAGCCGAGCCGCATGTGAGCGGGACACCGGCAGTGTGTCGCTGTCCAGCGCGTCCGCGAAGCTCTGCAGGAAGGTCGTCAGCACTTTCATAAAAGCATCCTCTTCCGCGGAGCAGGTCTGCTCCGCGGCTCCAGTTTGTTTGGTGATGAAGCGCCGGCTATTGGCTGCAGGTGAGCTCGGAATAGTCGATGCGGTTGACGTCGACATTGGGCTTGAAACCGGTGCAGCCCTTACGCAGGCCTGCGACGATGGACGTGAACACCGGCAGGATCATGCCACCCTCGTCGGCGACGATGCGCTGCGCGTCACGATAGAGGCCGATGCGGTCCTGGTCGTTGGTGGTCTGGCCTGCCTTGACGACGAGTGTATCGAAGTCGTCACGCTTCCAGTGGGTCTCGTTCCATTCGGATTTGCTGTTGAGCGACAGCGTCAGCGCCTCGGCGGGCGGGCGGGCGCTGGTGTAGGAGATGACGGCGGGCTTCTTCAGCCAGATCGTGTCCCAATAGCCTTCCGCCGGAGAGGGGATGACGTTGACCTTGATGCCGGCCGGCGCCGCCATCTGGGCGTAGACCTGCGCGAGCAGCAGCATGCCGGGATAGGAGTCCGACGTGTAGAGATCGAACTCGATGCCGTCGGCATGGCCGGCTTCCGCCAGCAACGCCTTGGCGCGCTCGACATCCGCCGTCTTGGGAGCCGTTCCGAGGCCCAGCGGCGAGCTCGGTGGGATGGGCGCGTCGTTTCCGATCTCGCCATAGCCGAGCAGCACGGTGTCGAGGATCTTCTGACGATCCATGACGAGCTTCATCGCTTCGCGGACCTTGGGATTGTCGAAGGGCGGCGTGTCCGTCCACACGGCGACATAGAGCGAGGTGGCTCCCGGCGTAGAGACGAGCTCGACGGCCGGATTGTCCTTGAGTGTGATCAGGCTGGTCGGATCGACCGTCAGCGACAGATCCACCGAACCCGACAGCAGCGCGGACAGCCGCGAGGTCGATTCCAGGCTTGTCGTGATCTCGAGGCAATCGGCCTTCGGCAGGCCGGCGCGCCAATAATTGGCGTTGCGGCGCAGAACGCGGACGGCGCCGTTGATGGTGAAGCTCTCCTGTACGAAAGGTCCTGTCCCGTCACCCTTGACGCGCAGGTCTTCGGCCTTGGCGCCATCTGGAACCATCAAGGCGTATTTCGTCGCGATCAGCATCGGCAGCTCGACGACAGGTCGCTTGACCTTGAAACGCACGGTGTGGTCGTCAACGGCGGTGATGCCGTCGGCATCAAGGAAGGCAAGGGTCGAGAAACCGCCGGGCGAAACGGCTGGATCGAGCAGCCGGCGGTATGAATAGACGACGTCGGCGGCGTCGAAGTCCGAACCGTCATGGAACTTGACGCCCTTCCTCAGGTGGAAGGTCCATTCCGTCGCATCGGCGTTGGATTCCCAGGATTCGGCAAGCACCGGTATCGGCTGCATCGCGTTGTTGCGGTCGACGAGCGGCTCGTAGACTGCGCGGATATGATAGACGCTGTCGGTGCCGATCAGCGCTGCCGGATCCATGGTCTGCTTTTCGCCATCGGATTCGTAACCGAGCACGCGCATGCAGGTTTGCTGCGCAAAAGCGGCTGTGGCTGGCAGCGAGCAAGCCCCCAGGAGCAGCGCCAGCGCGGTGTTTTTCACGAGATTGGTTTTCATATCCTCCCCCCATTTTCGGGCTTATCGGGAGACTATGAAAACGCCGCCGTTCCCTTGCAAACGATTAGAATTAACGTCTACATGAACAGAATTCATGTGGCTTGCGAGAAATGGTCCGGCGTACTTTACCACCCTTGACGACCTTGCGGGCTTTCGAGGCGGCGGCACGATTGCTCAGCTTCAAGGGCGCTGCCGAAGAGTTGCGTGTCACGCAATCGGCGATCAGCCACCAAGTCGCATCGCTCGAGCGGAATCTGGGTCGGCCGCTGTTTCGGCGCCTGCCCGGCCGGGTCGAACTGAGCGAGGAGGGGATCCTGTATTTTCCGGTCGTGCAGGACGCGCTCGACCGGATTTCGCTGACCACCGACCTGATCCGGCAATCCAGTGCGCCGGCATCGCTGACGCTCCAGGTCTATGTCACGGTGGCGGTGCGGTGGCTGATTCCGCGGCTGCAGACGCTGAAGGAAACCTCTCCCGAGATCGCGGTCAGCCTCGATGCGAGCCTTCTCGACTGGGAGTTCAATCCCGACCGGGCCGATGTCGGCCTCATCTATACCCGCACGCCAAACCGCCCGAACCTGACATACGTGCTGCTGCGGCGAGAGAAGCTGGTGGCGGTATGCTCGAGCGCCATCGCCAAGGCGATCAAAACGGTCGATGACCTGCGCCACTTCCCATTCCTGGCGGTTTCCGGCAGAACCGAGGACGTTTCGATCTGGGCTGAGAGCGTCGGCATTTCCGGCCTTTCGCAGAAATCGTCGCCCTTGTTCGACAGCAATTTGCTTGCCATCGAGGCTGCCGTCAGCGGGCAGGGGATCGTGGTGGTCCCGGAGTTCCTGGTGGAGGCCGATCTCACCAGCGGCAGCCTGATCGTGCCGGTCCAATCCGATATCATGCAGCCGGGCGGATGGTACCTGGCCTATCTTCAGCGCCGCGGCGACGAGAAGGCGATCCAGAAATTCCAGAACTGGATCCAGTCTCTGTGACGGAAGCCCACGAGGGGGCTTCCGAATGATGCGATCGGTTCGCAGCTAGCCCGCTTACTGGGTCTTGCTGCCATATGTCTTGAGAAACACCGCTCCCGCGGAGATGTCGGGCGTCATCGAACGGTCCTGGTCGAGGAAGGGAACCTTTTCGCGGAAAGCGTCGTGAAGCTTGGCCGTCGCGGTGGCGAGCTTGCGTTCCGGATGTTCCTTCAGGCGCAGGTCGGCAGCCTGGGCGGCGTGCATCAGTTCCATCGACAGGATGGTGAAGCTGTCGTCGATCTGCTGCCGTACGCGCTCGACAACGTAGGGCGCGTTGGTGCCGACATCCTCCACTCCGCCCGCGATGGGACGTGAGTCGAACGAAGTCGGCTGCGCCAGCGAGCGGGCCTCGGCAGCCATTGCCATCAGCGGCGCTTCCACCACCAGGAAGGCATGATGGGTGTTTTCCGTGCCGAGGTAGCGCGGCAGCTTCGTGTGGGTGGGATTGTTCAACTTCAGCACGCGCTCGGACGACGCCGTGGCATGATGCGCCAGCACGATGCCCAGCTCCTCGAAGGAAATGACCCATGGCAGCGGTTCGAAATTGGCCGTCGGCAACACAGCGCCGCCCTGGACGTAACCTTTGCGGGCCTGCGGCAGGTCGGATTTCGGCTCGACGTCGATGGCGATGCCGGGATTGTCGTCTGACGAGTTGATCTGGATTTCCACCAGCGCCTTGGTTCGGGCCAGGCTGTCGGCGAAGCTGCCAAGCAGGTAGGGTGCCGTGCGGAAACTAAGAGGGTCCTGCAGGATGCGTTTTACATCCGCCTGCCAGAGATAGCTGCCGGCGAGCACATCCCGAAGCCCGGAAGTCGAATCGACATAGCTCGGAAAGGGCCTGAGCGCCGCGACATCCTGCAGGAGCGGCGAGACATTTCCGTTCAGCCCTTCCAGGCTGAGACCGTAGACCAGCTTCGAGGTCTCCAGCAGTTGTTCGGCATCGTGGATGGCGATGGAAGCGAGTGCTGCCGCATAGGCGTTGGAGCTCAGGATCGCCAGCCCGTCCTTGCCGAACGGCTTCAGCGGTTCGATGCCGGCGGCGGCCAAGGCCTCCTTGGCGGGCATGCGTTGGTCCTTGTAGTAGACCTCGCCTTCACCCAGCATAGCCAGTCCGATATGGCTGAGCAGCGTCATGTCGGCCTGGCCCACCGAGCCGCGCGACGGCATCACCGGCGTGATATCGTTGTTAAGGAATGCGACGAGCATTTCGGCGACATGCGGCTGAACACCAGGGCCGCCAGTCAGGATGTTGTTCAGGCGGACCGCCATAGCGGCGCGCACGACGGGAACGGCGGTATCGGGACCGACACCGACGGAGTGAGCGCGCAGCAGCCCCTCGTTGAATTCCCGCGAAGCCTCCATCAGCTCCGGTGTCAGCTCGCCCTTGGCATCGACCATCTTGCGGTCCTTGTTCCAGCCGACGCCGACGGTCAGGCCGTAGATTTCCTGCCCTTCCTTCGCGCCCTGCAGAAGCACCGCATAGGCACGCTTGACCTTTTCGAGGCTTCCGTCGCCGACAGAGACGTTTTCTCCATTGGCGACGCGGACAATCATTTCGGGAGTGGTGCCGCGGCCGCTGAGGGCCACGTCGGCAAGGGCGGTGCCGGACAGGAGCAGGACGATGCCGATCGTTCCGGACAGAAGGCGCAGGCTTTTCATTAGGATCCCCTTAAGTTGTTTCGGGGGGACTATCGAAATTTAGAAACGCGCCCGCAAATGATCAGATTTTACGTCCACGTGAGCAATTTTCATGGCCTGTGCAGGCCGCCGGCTCACGCGAACTGCAGGTTCTCCTTGAGCAGGACCTCGATGCGAATACGCTCCTGCGAGGCGAGAAGCTCGCGGTGGTCGGAACGGGCACGCATGATGCGCAGCGCGCTGCGCACCGCATGGCCGGGGTCCTGCGCGATCACGGCATCGATGCGCTCGTCGAGCAGGGCCTGTTCGCTGAACGGCGTGCGCTCATGTGCGACGATGGTCAGCGGGCGGGACACCTGCGTGTTCCAGACGGCTGTCAGCGGGATGCGCGCCTCGGAGCTCAGCACGTAGACGGCGACCGTGTCGGGATTGTGCTGCAGGGTGCGCTGGATGATGAGCTCGGCGCGTCTTTCGTCGGCATAGGTTTCCAGCGACGGCAGGCATTGCAGTTGCGGGAAGCGGGCATTGATGATGCTGTCGAAGCCGAGGCGGCGCTGGATGCTGTCCAGCGCCATCATGGTTTCAGAGACGACCACGATCCTGCCGCGTCGCTCGCCGATGAAACGGCCGACGATCTTGCCGGCGGTGGCGCCGGCAGCAAAATTGTCGACGCCGACATAGTCGGCGCTTTCCAGCCGCTCCTGGCCCGACAGGAACTGCACCACCTTGACGCCGCGCTCCACCAGCCGCAGCAAGGCGTCGCGCACCTGTGGCGATTCCGGCGCCATGACGGCGACGCCGTCCAGGTCGTCATGGTCGATGCCGGTGAGGTATTTCGCGACATGGTGCGGGTCGTTCATCGCGATCCGGGCGACCTCCACCTCGGTGGCATCGGTGCGCGATGCCTCCCGGGCCTCGCCGACCCGGGCGATGAGCTCTGAGAGATACTGGTCGCCCGACGTCGGCAGCACGAAGCGGAAACGATAGGTCTTGTTGCGCGCCAGCGCCACCGCCGCGGGATTGCGCACGAAGCCGATGCGCTCGATCGCCTCGGCCACCCTTCTTGCCGCCTTCGGGCTGACATTCGGCCGTTCGTTGAGCACGCGGTCGATGGTAGCGAGGCTCACGCCCGCGGCTTCTGCCAGGTCTTTCGCGGTTGGCCGCACGCTCTCGATCTCATTCCGGCTGGCACGAAGCGAACTTCGCGATCACGACTCTAGAACTGGTTTTCTCCAACAAAAGCAGATGAAAAGCAAGAATTGAGGTGCGCACCTCAAATTTTGCTTGCTTTGAGGTGCGCACCTCAATTATGACTCTCGCCATGGCTGCCGGGAGGATCGGCGCGAGCCACGGGCGACGTGGAGGAGCCCTGGTTCGCCGGGAAGATCGTTCCGCGTCATTTGCCCGCAAACGGGCGTTTTCAATCTTCCGATGGAGGTCGGAAGCAGGGGACGGGAGGCCCCAGCCAATGAAATCTCGCTATGTCACATCACTCGCTGCCTTGTGGGCCTTCGCTGCTGCCGGCGCCGCCGGCACGAGCCACGCTAGCGCAAAGGACCTGACGCTGTGCTGGGCCGCCTGGGATCCGGCGAACGCGCTTGTCGAACTCAGCAAGGACTTCGAGGCCAAGAGCGGTATCAAGATGAAGTTCGAGTTCGTGCCGTGGCCGAACTTCGCCGACCGCATGCTCAACGAGCTGAATTCCGGCGGCAAGCTGTGCGATCTGATGATCGGCGACAGCCAATGGATCGGCGGTGCCGCCGAGAACGGCCAATACGTCAAGCTCAACGATTTCTTCGACAAGGAAGGAATCAAGATGGACGACTTCATTCCGGCGACCGTCGTCGGTTATGCCGAATGGCCGAAGAACTCTCCGAATTACTGGGCGCTGCCGGCCTTCGGCGACGTCGTCGGCTGGAGCTACCGCAAGGACTGGTTCGCCCGTCCCGAACTGCAGGCCGAGTTCAAGCAGAAATATGGCCGCGACCTCGCTGTGCCGAAGACTTTCGCCGAACTCAAGGACATCGCCGAATTCTTCCAGAAGCGCCAGATCGACGGCAAGACGGTCTATGGCGCGGCGATCTACACGGAACGCGGCTCCGAAGGCATCACCATGGGCGTCATGGACGTGCTCTACAGCTATGGCTTCCAGTACGAGAACCCCGCCAAGCCCTATGATCTCGAAGGCTATGTGAACTCTGCCAAGGCGGTGAAGGGGCTAGAATTCTACAAGCAGCTCTATGACTGCTGCACGCCGCCCGGCCATTCCGATGCCTACATGTCCGAGGACATCGATGCCTACAAATCGGGCCAGGTTGCCCTGCACATGAACTTCGCCTTCACCTGGCCCGGCATCAATGCCGACGCCAATGTCGGCGGCGACAAGTCGGGCTACTTCCCGAACCCGGCCGGTCCTGACGGTGTCGCCTTCGCCCAACTCGGCGGCCAGGGCATTTCCGTGGTCTCGGCTTCGGAAAAGAAGGACGATGCGCTCGCTTACATCAAGTGGTTCGCCCAGCCGGAAATCCAGCAGAAATGGTGGCAGATGGGCGGCTATTCTGCGCTGCGCAAGGTGGTCGAGGATCCGGGCTTCGCGACCAGCCAGCCTTATGCGCAGACCTTCCTGGATTCCATGGCCATCGTGAAGGACTTCTGGGCCGAGCCGTCCTACGCCTCATTGCTGCAGGCGGCACAGAAGCGCTTCCACGACTATGTCGTCGCCGGCCAGGGTTCCGCTCAGGACGCGCTGAACGGCCTCGTCAAGGACTGGACGCAGGTCTTCGACGACGAAGGCAAGTACTGATTGCCGGCCTCTGGCCCGCTGCCTCGTAGCGGGCCATGATGCGGACGCAGCCGGTGTGCCGGCTGCGTCGTCAAACAGTCGCAAAAGCAGGGAACGACCCCATGTTGCAATCATCGGTGGACCGTGTCGCCGAGGCGACCCCGCGCGCCATAACCAGACGCGTGCACGGCCTGTCCGACCGGGCTCTTGCCTGGCTCTTCGTCGCGCCGTCGATCGTGCTTCTGCTGGCCGTCAACATCTTTCCGCTGATCTGGACGATCCGGCTGAGCTTCACCAATTTCCGCGTCAACCGGCCCAATGCCGAGGTCGAGTTCATCGGCCTCAAGAACTACCTGAACATCCTGTCCGATCGCGACATCTGGCTGACCATGCAGGCGACGGCCCATTTCCTGATCTGGACGATCGTCCTCCAGGTGCTGATCGGCTTCACGCTCGCCTATCTCATCAACAAGAAGTTCCGCGGCAACGATCTCTGGACAACGATCATCGTGCTGCCGATGATGCTGAGCCCGGCGGTGGTCGGCAATTTCTGGACCTTCCTCTACCAACCGCAGATCGGCCTGTTCAACTATGCGGTCGGCTTCCTGACCGGCGCCGACCCATCCTCCTTCTCGATGATCGGCGACGTATCGCTGGCACCGTGGGCGATCATCATCGTCGACACCTGGATGTGGACGCCGTTCGTGATGCTGATCTGTCTCGCCGGCCTGCGATCCATTCCGGCCAGCATCTACGAGGCTGCCGAATGCGACCGTGCCTCGAAATGGCGGCAGTTCTGGACCATCACCATCCCCCTGGTGCTGCCTTTCCTGATGCTGGCCGTGCTGTTCCGCGGCATCGAGAACTTCAAGATGTTCGACCTCGTCGTGCAGCTCACCGGCGGCGGGCCGGGTTCTGTCACCGAGCTCACCTCGATCAATCTGAAACGCGAAGCGTTCGAGAAGTGGCGCACCGGCTATGCGTCGGCCTACGCCGTCATCCTCTTCGTGACCGTCTTCGGCCTGGCCTCGATCTACGTCAAAGCCCTGAACAAGGTGAAACAGCGATGAGCAGCTATTCCGTCACCGAGCCGTCGCTTCGGCAGAAATGGTCCGCCGGCGTCCTGGTAGTCCTCTATGCGCTGATCACTATCCTGCCGCTGGTCTGGATTATCGCGACCAGCTTCAAGACGCCATCCGACGCCATCGCCTATCCGCCGAAGACCTTCTTCACGCCGACGGTGGAAGGCTACGTCAACGTCTTCACCACGCGCACCCGCCTGACCGAGGAGCAGCTTCAGGCGGTGGGCGAACCGCAGACCTGGTACGACAGGCTGGTGCGCAAGGACGGCCTGGTCATTTCCGGACCGTCGCGTTTTGCCGAACGCTTCACCAATTCGGTGATCATCGGCTTCGGTTCGACCGTGCTGTGCATCGTGCTGGGCACGGCCGCGGCCTACGCTTTCTCGCGCTTCAAGGTGCCGCTGAAGGACGATCTGCTTTTCTTCATCCTGTCGACGCGCATGATGCCGCCGATCGCGGTCGCCATCCCGATCTTCCTGATGTTCCGCGCGCTCGGGCTCAGCGACACCCATGCCGGCATGATCCTGCTCTACACGGCGGTCAACCTGTCGCTGTCGGTCTGGCTGCTCAAGGGCTTCATCGACGAGATCCCGATCGAATATGAGGAGGCGGCGCTGATCGACGGCTACACGCGCTTCCAGGCCTTCTACAAGGTCGTGCTGCCACAGGCCGCCACAGGCATCGCGTCGACGGCGATCTTCTGCCTGATCTTTGCCTGGAACGAGTACGCCTTCGCCGTGCTGCTGACTTCCGGCAACGCGCAGACCGCGCCGCCCTTCATCCCGACCATCATCGGTGTCAGCGGCCAGGACTGGCCAGCGGTCGCGGCGGGCGCGACGCTGTTCCTGGTGCCGGTCATGGTCTTCACCATTCTTCTGCGCAAGCACCTGCTGCGCGGCATCACTTTCGGAGCCGTCCGCAAATGAGCAGTTTTTTCGACGGATTGTTTCATCTCAGGCGAGGGGCCTGGGAGATGCTGGCATCGGTGCTGATCGCCGCCGGTGTCGTGATGCTCATGCAGCCCTTCGTACTGGCACTTTACTCCTGGTCCTTCATCGTCACCCTCGTCGGCACGGTGATGTTCATCATCGTCAGCCATTTTCCGGAGTAAGCCGATGGCGCAGATCAGAATCCAGAACGTGCGCAAGGAGTTCGGCCCGTTCACGGCCGTTCAGTCGTCGAGCTTCACCATCGAGGACGGCGAGTTCTTCATGCTGCTCGGCCCCTCGGGCTGCGGCAAGACGACGACGCTGCGCATGATGGCGGGCCTCGAGCTGCCGACCTCCGGCGAGATCTTCATCGACGGCGAGGAAGTCGGCATGAAGCGGGCGAGCCAGCGTGACATCGCCTTCGTGTTCCAGATGTTCGCGCTCTACCCGCACATGAACGTGCGCAGGAACATCTCCTATCCGCTGGTCAGCCAGGGCATGAAACGCGAGGAGGTCAGGACGCGCGTGGCGGAGGTCGCCCGTATCCTCAGGATCGAGCACATCCTCGACAACCCGGTCGGCGGGCTTTCCGGCGGCGACCGCCAGCGCGTGGCGCTCGGCCGCGCCATCGTGCGGCGCCCGAAGGCTTTCTTCATGGACGAGCCGCTCGGCGCGCTCGATGCCGAATTCCGCGAGCACATGGCCGAGGAACTGCGTGCGCTACACGACCGCATGGGCGCCACCACCGTCTATGTCACGCATGACCAGCTGGAGGCCATGCAGATGGGCGACAAGATCGTCGTCATGAACCATGGCGTCGTCGAGCAGTTCGGCCGTCCGCAGCAGATCTACGACTGGCCGGCGACGAAATTCGTTGCCCAGTTCATCGGCTCGCCATCGATGAACTTCCTCGATTTCGAGGGCATGATCGGCATCAACGGCGACAGCGTCGATTTCGGCGGCGTCAGGATCAAGGTGCCGTCAGCGCGCGAAGGCCGTGCCGGCCGCCTCACCCTCGGCGTGCGGCCCGAGCATGTCGGCTTCCGCGACGATGCTCCATATCGCGGCCGTGTCAGTGCCGTCGAATATCTCGGCACGACCCAGATCGTGACGCTCGCCACCGGGCACGGCGAATTGAAGGCGCGCATCTCCTCGGCCCAGCCGGTGCGCGAGGATGAGCTGGTCGGGCTGGATTTCGACCAGCGTACGCTCTCGCTGTTCGACGCCGAAAGCGGCAAGGCGCTGTTGTCGCAAGGCAATGAAGGGGTGCTTGGACATGGCTGATGTCGTCCTTGAGAATGTGACGAAGCGCTTCGGCGAAACGGTCGCGCTCGACAACGTCTCGCTGACGGTCCCCGACGGCGCCTTCGTCGTGCTGCTCGGACCGACGGGCGCCGGCAAGACGACGACGCTGCGCATGGTTTCGGGCCTCGACAAACCCGATAGCGGCGAGGTCTATCTGGGTGGCCAGCCGATGAAAGGGCTGTCGCCGGCCGAGCGCAACGTCGCCATGGTCTTCCAGCAATATTCGCTCTACCCGCATCTGACGGTTCGCCAGAACCTGGAATTCCCGCTGAAATCGCCGCTGCTGCGGACGCCGCGCGATGTCATCGACAGCAAGGTGAAGGAGGTCGCCGAGGTTCTGCAGATCGCGCACAAGCTGGACAACAAGGCAACCGCGTTGTCCGGTGGCGAGATGCAGCGTGTCTCCATTGGCCGCGCGCTCGTGCGCAACCCCGAGATATTCCTGATGGACGAGCCGCTGAGTTCGCTCGACGCCAAGCTGCGGGCCGACCTGCGCATCGAACTGAAACGCATCCAGGCGAAACTCGGCGCGACCCTGCTCTACGTCACCCACGACCAGATCGAGGCGATGACCATGGCGACCCATGTCGGCGTGCTCAACGAAGGCAGGCTGGTGCAGTTCGGCTCGCCGCGCGAGGTCTATGAGCAGCCCGTCAGCGTCTATGCAGCGACCCGGCTCGGCCAGCCGCGCATCAACGTGCTGCCGGCTGACCTTTTTGCCGGCGCGCCGGCGGGCGCGAAGAGCATCGGCCTGCGGCCCGAACACATCGCGCAGGGCGAAGGGGAGGAGGCGCTCGTCAAGCGGGTCGAACATCTCGGCGACCAGACGCGCCTTCACCTCATCTTGAAGAGACACGACCTCGTCACCGTGACCGACGCGCACACGCCGCTCAGGGGCGGCGAGACCATCCGCATCCAACCCTCACGGCCGCTCTATTTCGACGCCGCCGGCATGCGCCTGGCTTAAGGAGAAAATTTTATGTCGCAGTTCATCAACAAGCGCGAAGACGTTGTCACCGAGGCGATCGACGGCGTGCTCGCGCTCTCCGGCGGCGCATTGACCCGTCTCGACGGCTATCCGCACATCCGCGTCGTGCTGCGCAGCGACTGGGACAAGTCCAGGGTGGCGATCGTCTCAGGCGGCGGCTCCGGCCATGAGCCGGCCCATGTCGGCTTCGTCGGCAAGGGCATGCTGACGGCCGCGGTCTGCGGCGACGTCTTTGCTTCGCCCAGCGTCGATGCGGTGCTGGCCGGCATCCTCGCCGTCACCGGCCCGGCCGGCTGCCTGCTCATCGTCAAGAACTACACCGGCGACCGGCTGAATTTCGGCCTTGCCGCCGAGCGCGCGCGGGCGTTTGGCCTCAACGTTTCCATGGTGATCGTCGGCGACGACATCGCGCTGCCCGACCTGCCGCAGGCGCGTGGTGTCGCCGGCACGCTGTTCGTGCACAAGATCGCCGGCGCGCTCGCCGAACGCGGCGCCGATCTCGACGCCGTGACCACTGCCGCCAGACACGTCATCGCCGGCACCCGCTCCATCGGCATGTCGCTTGACACCTGCCGGGTGCCGGGGTCGCCGAAGGAAGACCGCATTCCCGAAGGCAAGGCCGAACTCGGCCTCGGCATCCATGGCGAGGCAGGTGTCGAGCAGATCGATTTCGCCGGCGCCAGGGCCTCGGTCGCCACGATGGTCGAAAGGCTCGCTGCCGTGATGGGCGATGGGCAGCACGTGGCGCTGATCAACAATCTCGGCGGCACCTCGGTGCTTGAGATGTCGGTGCTCGCGCATGATCTGCTCGGCTCGTCGGTCGGCGACAGGATCAGCCACACGGTCGGCCCGGCGCCGCTGATGACCTCTCTAGACATGCAGGGTTTTTCGATCTCGGTCTTTGCCGCCAATGCAGCTGAACTGGCCCTGCTGAAGACGCCTGTGCCGATCGCCGCCTGGCCGGGCGTCTCCGAGGTTCGCCCAATTGCCGTCGCCGCCTTGCCGGATGGCCTGACGCCGATCATGCCGATGCCCTCCAACCATGCGGCGACACGCGCCTTCCTGATCAGTTGCTGCGACGTGCTGATCGCTGCCGAGCAGGATCTCAATGCCCTCGACGCCAAATCGGGCGACGGCGACACCGGTTCGACATTGGCCGGGGCGGCCCGCGCATTGATCAACGCCATCGACCGCCTGCCGCTGTCCGACCATACGCAACTGCTGCGCGCCATCGGCCTGGAGCTCAGCCAGACCATGGGCGGTTCATCCGGCGTGTTGCTCGCCATCTTCTTTGCCGCTGCCGGTGACGGCGCATCGAGCGGCTTGCCGATGCGCGAGGCGTTGCGGGCGGGGCTGGCCCGCATGCAGGAAATCGGCGGCGCCCATATCGGCGACCGCACCATGGTGGATGCGCTGGCGCCCGCGCTCGAAGCGCTTGGCAGGGGCATGGCCGACGCGGCGCAGGCGGCACGACAGGGCGCGGACTTCACCGCCACGCTCACCCGCGCCAAGGCCGGTCGCGCCGCCTACATCAGCGCCAGGCAGCTCGAAGGCCATGTCGACCCGGGTGCCGAGGCGGTGGCGCGGCTGTTCGAGCATCTAGCAGCTTAGCAGCGCCTGCGTCAGCAGCCCGCAGGCAAAGCATTATCGGATCGCGTCAGACCGAGAAACTCCCCTCAGGACGAACCGTGGAGCGTCGTCCTTCGTGTCGTAAACGCACCAGTCAACGGATTCCGCGCCGACATGGAAGACAGCCGTTGCCAGCGTATTCTCATGATCGGGGTCGTCGGGTTGTCTCCGGTAGATCGGCAATGCCTGTTGACCATGATCCCACAAGGTGGACAAGGGGTCCGTTGAGCCTTTGGCGATGTCGTTTCCGCGATCCTGTCTCGACAGCGAAGATGCGGTGATGATCTGCCGTTCGTTTGCCATGGCCGGATGGATCAGGTGGTTCGCGTGGCAGCGCCGCTGCGCGAGCATTTCGACCGAGCAATTGGTGTGCGTGAATTCGATACTTGCCAGCCGGGAATCCCCCTGCTGGGCTAGCGTCATGTGAAAGGCGCCGGCGCGGGGCGCGCCGCTCAGCAGATCGACGGCCTCATCGAGCGTATGGCAGTCGAACAGGGCGCGGCCCAGGATCATCCGCGGCAGGCCGATGCCGACGCCGCGCGAGCGAATGTTGTTGACGGCCTGCACGAGGCCGGCCCCGGTCACCGCGAAGGTATGGCCCGGAATTGACGCGGGGTACACAAAGCTTGTGAAGGCGATACCTTCCTCGGGACGGACATGAGCAAGCGCGCAATGGCCGTGGAAGCCGGGGTCGCCGTCCTCGTTGTGCGCAAGGATCGGCTCCGCGCCTGGTATCTGCACGGTGGTGCAGCCGTCGGGCGCGAAGGCCCAAACGTCGCCGCGACAATTCCACAGGAAGACGTTGTCAAAGGGCAGGTCGAGGCCGAGTGCCAGACCCTGCAGCTCCATCCAGTAGGCGGGGAAGCGGGCTTCGACCAGCCGACGCATGGCTTCGATACGGGGATCGTCGCGAAAGCCCATGACGGAGGCCCAGGCATGACTGACGATAAGATGGCGATGGGCAATTTCCCGACCGAAGCGGCCAAGCTGCAGGCCGACTTCCACCGGCGTGCCGATGATCTCGATGAAGCCCAGCCGAGGGTCAATGGACATGCTGCAGGAACTCTCGCAGGCGTGGGTTTTCCGATCGGGCGAGCAGTTCAGCCGGATTGCCGTCGACCGAGATCTTGCCGTCCTCCATGAAGATGAGCCGCGTGCCGACTTGGCGGGCAAAGGCCATCTCATGCGTCACCACGATCATGGTCATGCCTTCCTCGGCCAGCGCCTGCATGACGCGCAGCACCTCATGGCGCAGTTCCGGGTCGAGTGCGGAGGTCGGCTCGTCGAACAGCATCAGCTTCGGCTTGACGGCCAGCGCCCTGGCGATCGCCACCCGCTGCTGCTGTCCTCCCGAAAGCTCGGAAGGATAGTGGTGGCCACGGTCGGCGAGACCGACCTTGGCAAGCAGCGTCCTGGCCTGTTCCTGCGCCTCCGCCCGGCCGAGGCCGCGCACGCGGCGAGGACCAAAGGCGACGTTTTCGAGCGCCGTCATCTGCGGAAACAGGTTGAACTGCTGGAACACCATGCCGGCTTCCTGGCGGATCAGGCGCACCTGCGAACGACCGGCTTTCACGCTGATGTTGTCGACGACGAGGTCGCCGCCATTGATCTCTTCGAGCGCGTTGATGCAGCGGAGCAGCGTCGATTTGCCCGAGCCGGACGGGCCTATCAGCACGACCACCTCGCCGGCATCGATGTTGAGGTCGACTTCGCGCAGCACCACGATGGGGCCGAATGTCTTGGTGACCTTTCGAAACTCCACGATGCTCATAGGATCCGCATCCTCTTTTCAGTGATACGCAGGATCAGCGTCATGGTCCCGGTCATCAGCAGGTAGAGCACTGCCACCGCGCTCCAGATCTCGACGGCGCGGAAGTTGGCGGCCATGATTTCCTGGCCCTGGCGGGTGAGTTCGCCGACACCGATGACGATGAACAGCGACGTGTCCTTCAGGCTGACGATGAACTGGTTGCCGAGCGGCGGTATCATGCGCCGGAAGGCGACCGGGCCGATGATGTAGACCAGCACCTTCCATATCGGCAGGCCGAGCGCGAGGCCGGCTTCCTTCAATCCTTTGTGCACTGACAGGAAGGAGCCGCGCACGATCTCCGCGATATAGGCGCCGGCGTTGACGATGATGGCGGTGACGGCGGCGGTCATAGGGTTGACGCGGATATCGGCGAGCATCGGCAGGGCGAAATAGATGAACATCACCTGCACGACGATCGGCGTGCCCCGGATGAGCTCGACATAGGCAAAGGCGATGGCGTTTAGGACCACATTGCCGTAGGCGCGCATCAGCCCGGCGATGAACCCCACGACAAGGCCGCCGGCAAGCCCGGCCAGTGTGATGAGGATGGTGAGGCGGGCGCCGCTCAGCAAGGCGGGCATGGCCCCGGCAATGACGGACCAATCGAATTCCATGAAGGGCTCCCCGAGCGTGAGGAGGGCGCGCCGGCCTTGCCGGCACGCCCGGCTAAAGAAAGCGCTAGAGCTTTGGCTCGGCGCCGAACCACTTCTTGTAGATTTCGGTGTAGCGGCCGTCCTTCTTCATGTTGGCGAGCGCAACATTGACCTTTGCCACCAGGTCGCTGCCTTTCGGGAAGCCGATGCCGTACTGGTGTGCCATCATCTGCTCGCCGACGGCCTTCACCTTACCGCCGCCGGCGGTCTTGACGTAATAAAGCACGTTCGGCGTGTCGTGCATGGCGGCGTCGACGCGGCCGGTCTGGAGCTCCAGATAGGCGTTGTCGATGTTGGGGAACTGGCGCAGTTCCGTTTCCTTGAAGTGTTCCTTGGCGTAGTCCGTCGCGGACGTGCCGGTCTTCACGGCCAGCACCTTGCCCTTGAGGTCGTCTGCGCCCTTGATGGCGCTGTCGGCCGGCACCATCAACAGGAAACCGCTGTCATAATAGCCATCCGAGAAGTCGATGACCTTCTTGCGTTCGTCCTTGATGGTGATGCCGGCGAGCGCGACGTCCACCTGCTTGGTCTGGAGGGCAGGGATGATGCCGTTGAAGTCCATCGGCTGAAGCGTGTAGGTGACACCGATCTCCTTGGCGATGGCTGCCCACATGTCGATGTCGAAGCCGACGTATTTGTCGCCCTCCTTGAATTCAAAGGGTACGAAGGCCGTGTCGGTGGCAACCACCAGGTCTTCGGCGCGGGCGCCGGGGGCAAGGGCGATCGCCGTGGCAAAGGCGGCAAACAGAATAGAACGCAGCTTCATGACAGTTCCCCTTTTACTTGGTTATGTGTTTGCGAGAGTGCTTGTGGCGGCGTCGATCGCATCGCCCAGCCGTTCGACGATCCGGCCGATGTCATCGCGGTCGACGATGAAGGGTGGGGCGAGCAGCACATGGTCGCCGAGCCGCCCGTCGAGGGTGCCGCCCATCGGATAGACCATCAGGCCACGCGCCATGGCTTCCTTCTTGATCAGGCCGTTCAATTTGAGTTTCGGATCGAAGGGCCGCTTGCTGGCGCGGTCGGCGACCAGCTCGACGCCGCGGAACAGGCCGCGCCCGCGAATGTCGCCGACATGGTGGTGGTTGCCGAGGCGTTCGGTGAGCTGCCGGTCCAGTTCCGCACCCATTGCGGTGACGTTGGCGAGCAGGTTTTCGCGCCGGATCACCTGCTGCACGGCAAGGCCGGCAGCCGCGGCCATCGGATGGCCCATATAGGTATGGCCATGCTGGAAGAAGCCGGAGCCATTCGAGAAAGCATCGAAGACCTTTTCCGAAAGAAGCACGGCGCCGACCGGCTGGTAGCCTCCCCCCAGCCCCTTGGCGATGGTCATCAGATCGGGGGTGACGCCGTCCTGTTCGCAGGCGTGCAGCGTGCCGGTGCGGCCCATGCCACACATCACCTCGTCGAGGATGAGCAGCACGCCGTAGCGGTCGCAGATTGAGCGGATGTGTTTCAGGTAGTCGGCAACAGGCGGCACCGCGCCCGCCGTTGCCCCCACCACCGTCTCGGCGACGAAGGCGATGACCTGATCGGCCCCGAGTTCGACGATCTTGTCCTCGAGTTGCTGTGCCGCGCGCACGGCATAGGCCTCGTCGCTCTCGTCCTGTTCCTGCAGGCGATAGGCATAGCAGGGGTCGATATGATGGGTTTCGATGAGCAGCGGCTTGAATTGCGCGCGGCGCCATTCATTACCGCCTGCCGCAAGCGCTCCCAGCGTATTGCCGTGATAGCTCTGCCGGCGCGCGATGATGTGGCGGCGCTGCAGTTCCCCCTTTTCGACAAAATATTGCCGCGCCATCTTCAGTGCGGCCTCCACCGCCTCCGAGCCGCCGCTGACCAGGTAGACGTGGCTGAGCCCGGCCGGCGAGTCTTCGATAAGCAGATCGGCCAGTGCCTCCGCCGTCTCGGACGTGAAGAAGCCGGTGTGGGCATAAGCGAGCCGGTCGAGCTGTTCGTGCAGGGCGGCCAGCACGGCGGGATGGCCGTGGCCCAGGCACCAGACGGCAGCACCACCAGAGGCGTCGATATAGGCCTTGCCTGCGGCGTCGAAGAGCTCGATGCCCTTGCCTCCCACGGCAACCGGCATACTGGAATGGATGGTGCGATGCAGGATGCGGGTCACGGACGCTTCGTCCTCGTCTTGAGATGGGTGTTGAGAGCGGCAGACTGGCGGTCGACGCCAGCCAGTGCTGCGCTGGCCGTGTCCCCGGCCTGGCCGGCAACGAGTGCGCCCAGCACTTCGGCAACAACGAAGGCCGGCGACATGGTATGAAGGAACGAAGGGCTTTCCGTCGGCACGATGACCGTGCAGGCCGCGAGCTGGGCAAGGGGGGCGACAGGGCTGTCGGTGATCGCGACGAGCGGAACGCCCGATGCGCCGGCATAGTCGGCGATTTCGATGGTCTGGCGCGTGTAGGGCAGTACGCTGGCGGCGACCATGACGTCCTGTGCCGTCGCGTTGCCCAGCGCATCGGCGCCGATCCCGCCGACGGCATCCAGCATGATCGAGTGTTTTCCGGCGAGCGAAAGGATGTAGTGCAGGTGCCAGGCTGGCGAATGACTGGAGCGCAGGCCAAGGCAATAGATGCGCCGAGCTGCGCCGAGCCTGCGAGCTGCGTCGACGAGCGTATCAAGCGTACCCGGCTGCGAGAGCTGGCTGATCTGCGCGGCGATGCCGCCCAGCATGTCGGCTGCCAGCGCATGATCGCCCTTGAGCTTCTGGCTTTTCGCCTGGATCCCGACGCGGCCGGCAAAGCCCGTCACATCGTTGCGCATGGCATCGGCATATAGCTGCCGGATATCCTCATAGCCGGAAAGACCGAGATGTTTGGCAAGCCGTGTCATGGTGGCAGGCTGTACGCCCGCCTGCCGGGCCTGCTCGCGCATGGACAGGAGGGCAACGTCATGTTGCTGGTTCAGCACGTAGCGCGCCGCGGTCTGCAGTTGCTCCGACATGGTGTCGAAAGCCTGGACGATCGTTTCAGCAAGGGGACCTGTTTGCATGCTGAATGAATTACATCCATCTCTCCATGTTTGCAACACTTGTTTCAAGATGTATCATGATGATTGAGATGGATCATTGTTTGCGACAACGAGGTGCAGGGGACATGAATGAACAGCTTCAGTCGCAGCGGGTCGTGATAGCAGTCGCGCCGAACGGAGGACGGCGCACCGAAGTCGACCACCCGGGCATACCTTTGACCACGTCGGAACTCGCCCGGACGGCCGCCGAATGCCTGGATGCGGGCGCGGCGATGATCCACGTCCACGTGCGCCGGCCGGATGGCCGTCATCTGCTGGATGCCAATGCCTACCGGCAAGTGATCGACGCCATCCGCGCGGAGGTGGGCGATCGTCTGGTGATCCAGATCACGACGGAAGCACTCGGCCTCTATGTCCCGTCCGAACAGATCGCCGTCCTGAAGGCGGTGCGGCCGGAAGCCGTCTCGCTGGCACTGCGCGAACTCGCGCCCGACGAAACCGCCGAGCCTGCCTTCGCGGAGGCGCTTGCCTGGATGAAGAGGGAGAATGTTTCGCCGCAGGTCATCCTCTATGATCCGGCGGAAGCCCTGCGCCTGGCTGCAATGATCAGCCGTGGCCTCGTGCCTTGGCCGGACATTCCGGTGCTCTACGTGCTTGGCCGCTACACCGTCTCCCAGACATCGCGGCCCGCTGATCTCCTGCCGTTCCTGGCGCCGGCGCGCCACGGTTTTCCCATTGGAGCGTATGCGCCTTCGGGCGGCATGAAGCCGCCTGCGTGACCGCTGCCGCATTGCTCGGCGGCCATATCCGCGTAGGCTTCGAGAACAATCTGTATCTGCCGGATGGTGCGCTAGCGAGCGGCAACGCGGATCTGGTCGAAGCGGTGACCACAGCCATCAGGAAGCTGGGATACGTACCTTGTGATGCAGCAGGCGCTCGTGTCCTCGCCGATGCGTCAACGCGGACACGCGAGTGACGTAGCTTTCCGCCGAGCTCCGAGGCGCAGATCTACAGGCCAGCGCGATCACGTCGCTGCACCTTTGCGTTCATACTCTCAAACGCATGGCCCAGCCGCGCGACGCCCACGTCAATCTCCGCATCCGTCAATGCGGAGAAGCCGAGCAGGAGACCCTGGCGCGGGCTTTTGCCGATACACATGGGTGAAATGGGGAGAACGGTAACGCCGGCGCGGCGGGCGGCACCGGCGAAAACGATATCGTCAATTTCTTCAGGCAGCCGCGCAATCATATGGACGCCCTGGTGGGGCGTATTCACCGTGAACGGAGCCGCTTTTCGATCGCCGATCGCCGACACCAGGCTGTTGCGGGACATCCGGTAGGTCTCGCGCAATCGTCTCAGATGGCTCGAGAAATGCCCTTCGCGCAGGAAGTCGGCCACCACCAGCTGCTGGAACGGTGCAGGAAAACGATCGAGCAGGATGCGCATCCTGCGAAAGGCCGGCACCACCTTGTCGGGAACGACGAGATAGCCGAGGCGCAACCCTGGCAGCAGCGCCTTGCTGAAGGTGCCGATATAGATGACGCTCTGATGGTCGTCGATGCCCTGGAGCGCGGCCAGCGGCCGTTCATCGTAGCGGAACTCGCTGTCGTAGTCGTCTTCCAGGATCCAGCTGCCGTTTGCGGCCGCCCAGTCGACAAGCGCCAGCCGGCGGGCCATCGAGAGCACCGCACCGGTCGGGTACTGGTTCGACGGCGTCACATAGACTGCCCGAATGGCGTCACCATGTTCGGCCAGGCTGTCGACGCGAAGGCCATCCACGTCCACCGGCACGGCGACCTGCCGGGTGCCGTGCGCGGCCAGGGCCAGCCGTGCCGGCGGATAGCCGGGGTCCTCGATCGCCACCTGGTCTCCGGGGTCGGTCAGCGTGCGAATGGCGAGATCGATCGCCTGCTGGGAGCCGGCGGTGATGAAGATGCGTTCGGGCGAACAACGCAGGCCGCGCGCCGCAGCGAGATAGGACGACACCGTTTCCCTGAGAAGCAGTTCCCCCTGTGGATCGCGGTAGTGGTCCGAGAGGATGCCGACATGGCGATACGCCAGCCGTTTCAGGATGGAGCGCGTCTTCGCGTCGGGAGCGGAGCGGCCGGTGACGAACGGGACTTGCGGTGGAGGTTCCAGCACCGCCGATTGAACGGAAGCAAGTGCCGCGCGCGAAAGGCGAGGCGAGACGGCGATGCGTTCCGTCTCCGCGTGCACGGCCGCGCCCGATCGCTCGGGCACATCCTCGGCGACATAGGTGCCCGATCCGCCGCGACCGGAGGCGTAACCTTCGTTGAGCAGTGTTTCGTAAGCTTCGACGACGCTGCCGCGCGATACGGACCAGAGCTTCGTCGCGGCGCGCGTCGAAGGCAGTCGCGTCGCCGCTGGTATCTGGCCGGAAACGATGGCCTGGCGCAACTGAAGGTAAAGCTGCCGGCTGATCGGCATGGTCGAATGGCGCTCCAGGGCAACGTGCACCAGATGGGCGGGACCTTCATGCCGGCGTGAACTTCTTTCCACTCGAAACTCCGAAAGGCGGTCCGGGTCGATCCACTGAAGTGGACCTTCATTTTTGACTGAAACCGGAAGAACAATGAACCACTTTTAGGAAGGTCAACGCAAGATGCGTCGTGATATGCCGGCTGTTCGAAGCGTCCTGTTCGCGGTTTTGGCCATTGCCTGCCTGGCGATGCAAGCGACGTCTGTTCATGCTATGGTGAGGGCTTCGCAGCTGCATGCCGCATGCGCGGCGTCAGGAGGCCTGACATGACAGCTCTCCCACTGCTTGCAAGACTGCCGGGCGCCGTTGCGCTGGCATTCGCGGTTCTGGCCCGCAGGTGGGTATCGATCGATATCCTGCCGTCCGAGGGCGCCGTCTGCTCGGATCGTCTCGAACGGGAAATGAGCGAGCGGATGCAATGGTCTAGGCCGGTCTGGCTGGCGCCGATGGTCGACAACAGATCTGACTGGCATCCGGTGGACTAAGGCCCGACTGGCAAACATGACGCGCTGGAGCGACTCTCAGGATTGTCGCCTTCCTAGAGCGCCTTCACCACCACGGTCTCGGGCTGTTCGATCTCGAGCGGATTGCGCAGCGGGAGGCCGAACTCAGGCGCTTCGATTTCGAAGACGTCGCCATCTTCGGTGCGGACGCCGTCGGCGAAGGACAGCGTTGCCGTGCCGAACATATGCACGTGAACGTCGCCAGGCCGGCGAAACAACGCATATTTGAAATGGTGGTGTTCGAGATTGCCGATCGAATGCGACATGTTGGTTTCGCCTGACAAGAACGGCTTCTGCCACAACTCCTTGCCGTCGCGCAGGATGCGCGAGGTGCCGCGGATGTCGGCGGGCAGGTCGCCGATCAGGATCTCCGGGCCGAATGAGGCGTTCCTGAGTTTCGAATGGGCGAGGTAGAGATAGTTGACCCGCTCGGTGACGTGGTCGGAAAACTCGTTCGACAGCGCAAAGCCGACGCGGAACGGTTGGCGATCGTCGCCGATCACATAGATGCCGGCGATTTCCGGTTCCTCGCCGGCGTCTTCGGCGAAGGCGGGTGAAAGCAGGGCGGCACCCGGCGCCACCGCCATGGTGCCGTTGCCCTTGTAGAACCATTCCGGCTGTACGCCTGCCTGTCCCGCCGCCGGCTTGCCGGCGTCAAGGCCCATGCGGAACATCTTCATGGAATCGGTCAGCTGTTCCTCGCCCTCGGCATTCAGCTTCCTGTGCATGGCGTCGCGCGTTGCCGCGGAGCCGAGATGGGTGAGGCCGGTGCCGGTGAGATGCAGATGCGCCGGGTCGGGATGGTTGATCGGCGACAGCAGCCGGCCTTTCCGGTAGAGCGCTTCGAGGTCGACCGTGTCGGCAAGGCCCTTCTTCTCGATCAGCGCTTCCAGCCCGCTGCCGGTGCGCGCCGCTTCCGTCGCCAGCGAATAGACGCTGCGGGCGCCGGTGACGACGCGGGCCTTGCCGCCATTGCGCGCCACGACGCGGATGGCATCGCTGTCGTCGAGGAACTGGGAGATCAGCATGATGTCCTCTTTCCGCCGGTAGTCGGCAAAACCCTTCCTGCGCGGCCCGGTTGGCGGTCCGCGTTCAAATGCTTCATTCGGATGTTGCCCGCGGGGGCTTCATTGCCCCGAATGTACGGCCGGTTACCGGCCTGCGAGCGGCCCTGGTCCCTTCTTTCCGGGTGTCAGGCCTTCTTCTTGTTGTAGAGATCGAAGGCGACAGCGCCGAGCAGCACCAGGCCCTTGATGACCTGCTGCCAGTCGATGTTGATGCCCATGATGCCCATGCCGTTGTTCATGACGCCCATGATGAAGGCGCCGATCACCGCGCCGGCAACCTCGCCGACACCACCCATGGCCGAGGCGCCGCCCACGAACACCGCCGCGATCACGTCGAGTTCCATGCCGGCCCCCGCCTTGGGCGTCGCCTGGTTGAGGCGGGCGGCATAGATCAGCCCGGCCAACGCCGCCAGCATGCCCATGATGACGAAGACATAGAAGGTGAGCCGTTCGGTCTTGATGCCGGAAAGGGCCGCCGCCTTGATGTTGCCGCCCATGGCGAAGATGCGGCGACCGAAGGTCATGCGCTTGGTGATGAACACGAACAGCGCCGTCAGGATACCCATCACGATCAGCACGTTGGGCAGGCCCCGGTAGGAGGCGAACTTGTACATCAGGAACATGATGATCACGGCCATGATGGCGTTCTTGATCGCGAACAGGCCGAACGGTTCGGTTTCGTGGCCGTGGCTTTCCTGCGCGCGTCGTGCCCGCGTTGCCGCGTAGAACATGCCCAGCACGATCAGACCGCCGATCAGCATTGTCGTCGAATGCAGCGCGATGCCAGTGTTCGGGATCGCGGCACCGGAGGCATTGAGCGCCGGCTCGATGATGGTCCAACGGCCGATGACGTCCGGAATGAAGCCGGCCGACAGCATCTGGAATTCGGTCGGGAAGGGGCCGACGGAACGGCCGCCAAGCAAGGCGAGCAGCAGGCCCTTGAACACCAGCATGCCGGCCAGCGTCACGATGAAGGAGGGGATTTTCATATAGGCGATGAAATAGCCCTGCGCGCCGCCGATGACGGCGCCGACCGCGATGCAGGCCAGCGCGGCAAGCAGCGGATTCCAGCCGTAGTCCACCATCAGCACCGCCGCGACCGCGCCGACGAAGCCGGCGACGGAACCGACCGAAAGGTCGATATGGCCGGCGACGATGACCAGCAGCATGCCGAGTGCCATCACGATGATGTAGGAGTTCTGCAACACCACATTGGTGAGGTTGACCGGCAGGAACAGGATGCCGTTCGTCATCACCTGGAAGAACAGCATGATGACGATCAGGGCCAGCACCAACCCGTATTCGCGCAGGTTCTCCTTCAGAGCGTCGCGCATGGATTGCCTGGCTGGAGTCGTTTCGGTGGGCGTCGCGGTTTCGGTGGTCATGATGCCGCTTTCTCCTCCCCGCGGACGATCGCCCGCATGATCTTTTCCTGGCTGGCCTCGTGCCCGGCGAGTTCGCCGACGATGCGGCCCTCGTTCAGCACGTAGATGCGGTCGCAGATGCCGAGCAGTTCCGGCATCTCCGACGAGATGACCAGTATGCCTTTGCCCTCATCGGCCAGCTTGTTGATGATGGTGTAGATCTCGTATTTGGCGCCGACGTCGATGCCACGCGTCGGCTCGTCGAGGATCAGGACGTCGGGATTGGAGAACAGCCATTTCGACAGCACCACCTTCTGCTGGTTGCCGCCCGAAAGGTTGCCGGTGACCTGGTAGACGCTGGAGGAGCGGATGTTGGTGCGCTTGCGGAAATCCTTGGCGACCTTCAACTCGCGCATGTCGTCGATGACGCCGACCTTCGAGGACACTCCCGGCAGATTGGCGACCGTCACATTGTGCTTGATGTGGTCGATCAGGTTGAGGCCGTAGGTCTTGCGGTCCTCCGTGGCGTAGGCGAGGCCGGCGGCCACCGCCTTCTCCACCGTCGTGGTGTCGGCGGGCTTGCCGTGCAGCAGTACTTCGCCGCTGATCTTGGTGCCGTAGCTGCGGCCGAATACGCTCATGGCGAACTCGGTGCGCCCTGCGCCCATCAGGCCGGCGATGCCGACGACCTCGCCCTTGCGCACTGAAAGGTTGATGCCCTTGATGATCTGGCGCTCGGGGTGCAGCGGATGGTGCACCACCCAGTCCTTCACCTCGAAGATGGTTTCGCCGATCTTCGGTGCGCGCGTCGGATAGCGGTCTTCCATGGTGCGGCCGACCATCGAGGTGATGATGCGGTCTTCGCTGACGTCGTCGCGGTGCATGGTCTCGATGGTGCGGCCGTCGCGGATGACGGTGACGCGGTCGGCCACCTTCTTCACTTCGTTGAGCTTGTGCGAGATCAGGATCGACGTCATGCCCTGGCGCTTGAATTCCAGCAGAAGATCGAGCAGCGCGTGGCTGTCCTTTTCCGAAAGGCTGGCAGTCGGCTCATCCAGGATCAGCAGCCTGACTTCCTTCGACAGCGCCTTGGCGATCTCCACCAGCTGCTGCTTGCCGACGCCGATATTGGTGATCAGCGTGTCGGGATTTTCGCTGAGGCCGACGCGCGCCAGCAGTTTCTTGGCGCGGCTGCGCGCCACGTGCCAGTCGATGACGCCGAACTTCGCCTGTTCGTTGCCGAGGAAGATGTTCTCGGTGATCGACAGCAGCGGCACCAGCGCGAGTTCCTGGTGGATGATGACGATGCCGACGCGCTCGCTGTCATGGATGCCGCCGAAACGGCATTCCTGGCCGTCGAAATGGATTTCGCCCTCATAGCTGCCATACGGATAAACGCCGGAAAGCACCTTCATCAGCGTCGATTTGCCGGCGCCGTTCTCGCCGACGATGGCGAGGATCTCGCCTTCCTGGACACTCAGATTGACGTCCTGCAGGGCTTTCACCCCGGGAAACGTCTTGGTGATGCCGCGCATCTCCAGAATGGTTTTTGCCATTGCCAAACCCGACGCCTGTGGAGCCCGCCCGCGAAAGGCCGGGTCCCCATGATACAGAACGGCCCAAGAGGCTAAAAGGGGCTGTTGAAAGCCGCGAAAGGGGCTCCGCGCCGTGTTGCCGGCGCGGAGCGCGGGCCTGATTACTTCAGGTCTTCAGCCTTGATGTAGCCGGACTTGACCAGCAGTTCTTCGTAGTTCGACTTGTCGACTTCGACCGGCTTCAGCAGCACCGACGGAACCACCTTGACGCCGTTGTTGTAGGTCTTGGTGTCGTTGATCTGCGAAGGCTCCTTGCCCTGCATGACCTGGTCGACCACCTCGGCGGTGACCTTGGCGAGTTCGCGGGTGTCCTTATAGACGGTGGAATACTGCTCGCCGGCGATCATCGCCTTGACCGAAGGCACTTCGGCGTCCTGGCCGGAGATGATCGGCCATGGCTGGTCGCCGGTGCCGTAGCCGACACCGCGCAGCGAGGAGATGATGCCGCGCGACAGGCCGTCATAAGGTGCCAGAACCGCGTCGACGCGGCTGCCGTCCGAATAGTTGGCCGACAGGATGTTGTCCATGCGGGCCTGTGCGACCGCTGCATCCCAGCGCAGCGTGCCGACCTTTTCCATGCCCATCTGGCCCGACTTCACGACGAGGTCGCCTTTGTCGATGAGCGGCTTCAGCACCGACATGGCGCCGTCATAGAAGAAGAAGGCGTTGTTGTCGTCCGGCGAGCCGCCGAACAGTTCGATGTTGAACGGCCCCTTCTTCTCCGGATAGCCGAGGCCCTTGAGGATCGAATTGGCCTGCAGGACGCCGACCTGGAAGTTGTCGAAGGTGGTGTAGTAGTCGACGTTCGGGCTCTGCTTGATCAGGCGGTCATAAGCGATGACCTTGACGTTCTGCTCGGCCGCCTTCTTGAGCACGTCGGAAAGCGTGGTGCCGTCGATCGAGGCGACGATCAGCGCCTTCGGACCCTTGGTCACCATGTTCTCGATCTGCGCGAGCTGGTTCGGGATATCGTCTTCCGCGTATTGCAGATCGGTCTTGTAGCCCTTGGCTTCGAGAGCCTTGACCAGTTCGTTGCCGTCGCTGATCCAGCGCAGCGAGGACTTGGTGGGCATGGCGATGCCGACGAGGCCCTTGTCTTCGGCGTGCGCGCCGAAGGTCATGGCTGCGAAACCGATCGCCACCGTGGCGATCAACGTTTTCATGAGCTTCACTGTCTCTCTCCCTAAGTTGAAGAATGCCGCGCCGGAAATCCGGCGCCCGCGCAATGCCGCCGGATGGCGGCCCGTCGATCCCTGCTAACCTCCCAGTCGCCCGCTGTCGCCTCCGGCCGTTCTTTCAACGCCGGCTAAGTCTGCCGCAGCGAGCGCGCGAAGGGTGGTTCCCTTTGACATAACTGTCAAATTCGATCTTTGCTGTTTGGTATACCGAAATTGGTATATATGTGTCGGCAGTAGGCGGAGGTGGCAGGTGGATAGCCAGCGGGAAGGCATCGGGCAGTCGGATGGCGCTGCGCTCCTGCACAGCGGGCTCAGCCTGCGCCACATGCGCATGATCGTGGCGCTCGACGATCATGGCCGGGTCAGCGCGGCGGCCCAGGTGATGAACATCTCGCAGCCGGCCGCGTCGCGCATGATTGCCGAAATGGAGGCCATTCTCGATGTGACGCTGTGCGAGCGGCTGCCGCGTGGCATCGCCATGACGCCGTACGGCAAGGCTCTCGCCAGGCGGGCCCGCATTATCCTGATCGAGATGCGCGAGGCCGACCGCGAGATCGCCGAACTGAAGGCGGGCAAGGGCGGTTCGGTGTTCCTCGGCGCCGTGACGGCGCCCGCCATCGAACTGGCGGTTCCGGCCATCCGGGAGATCCGCCGGCTCTATCCGCGTATCGAGATCACCATGCAGGTCGAGACCAGCAACGTGCTGGCGCGCGAGTTGATCGCCATGCGCCATGATTTCATCATCGCGCGCGTGCCGGACGACCTCAATCCGCGCCTGTTCGAAAGCCGCGTCATCGGCATCGAAAAGGCCTGCCTGATCGTGCGGCGCGGCCACCCGCTGATGGTGAACAGGACGGTGCGGCTCGAGGAGACCGCCGGCTATGACTGGGTGTTCCAGTCGGGCTCGTCGCCGCTGCGGCAGGTGATGGAAGCGAATTTCCTCAACCGCAACATCACCTTGCCGGAGCGCATCTTCAATACCAGTTCGCTGCTGCTCACTTTGGTGATGGTGGCGCAGTCGGATGCGATCGCACCTGTCTCCGTGCAGGTGGCGAAATTCATCCAGGGGCCGGAAGGATTGGGCGGCGCCATCGACGTGCTGCCGACGGATTTCGACATCGAAGTCAGGCCCTATTCGCTGATCACCATGAAGCAGCGCGTGCTCTCGCCCGCCGCCAAGATGCTCTACGACTTCATCCTGCGCGAGGTCAGCTGAAGCGTGGGCGAGTTGTTTCCGGCCGGATTTGGCTGATTGCCTTGCCTGTGCGGGCGCGATGCCGTAGCGATGCTTCGATGGACGCAACCCGGCACAGGACACAGAACCTGACGCAGAGACTTCTCTGCGTGCTTCTCGTCCTGTTCTTCTGGCAGTACGGGCAGCCCGGAGCAGCCATCGTCTCCGACGGCGCGCCGCGCATTTCGGTCGCCCAGCCGGACCTGAAACTCGGCCTGCCAAACAAGGCGCCTGCGCTGGCACTGGAGAGCGCCCGCTCGATCCGCGCGAAATTCCACGCATCGGCCTTTGATGCGATCCTGCCCGGCCCTGATGCGCTGGATGCGCCGGTTCTGTCTTCCCGCGCCGTCGCATCGGCCGCGCGTGACATCGGCGGGCAGAAACCCGAGCACCCGCAGGCTCGCGACCCGCCGGCGACGTTGGCCTAGGCCTTAAAGGCTACCCTCCACATTTCCGATTTCATGCGTGCTGCTTCCCGGCAGCTGCGCCAACACGGGCATTTCGAATGAACCGTATCCTCACTCCGTATTCGCTGTTCGGCGTTGCGGTCGCGACGCTGCTCCTGTCAGCCAAACTGCTCATCTCGGTTGGCGTCATCCATTGGGTGATCGCTGCCTTGCTGGACCTGCCGCTTCTGCCTCAGCTCGTCCTGGCCGGTATCCTGGCCGTTCCAACGCTGATCCTGATCTGGAGGATTATCTGGCTGTGCTACGAGGCCGAGACCAGCCCCGAGAACAACTGAAGCAACTTCCGCCCCGGCCTGCCGGGGCGGGCCTTGCATCATAGGCCCCAGGGATGCTTCGGCGCTGGATCGCCGAGTGGATCGTGAAGATCATCCACCTCCGGAAAAAGCTCCCTGAGACCCATCTGGCTCATCGCAGCCGCAGACTTCGCCTCGAGTTGTGCGGCGTTTCTCTTTGCCCATTCGACGAGGTGAGCGACGTCGGGTTCGCCTTGAAGTGTCGGCGATACCCACTCGACCCATTCGCGGATTCTAGCCGCTTTTTCGTAATCCGTGATGCAGGCATCCAGGAGATTGAGCCGATGCTCGTCGCGTTCCTTGCGCCGTAGGGCGAGAAACCTGCGGCGCTGCAGTGCGGTTTGTTCGACCGTCGGGGAAAAGGCTTCCATAGCGCGCTCCTGCCAAGACATTGCAGGCGCCAGTTCAGCAAATCTGCGTTGCGCAGCCACCCGTTTCTTGCTCGAATTCTGGAAACACCGTGAGCTTGCGCCGAATGGATGTTGCAGGAAACGGGTGGGAGGTCGGTTGGATTCTTGCGAGGCTTCTTCCATTCCATTCGGGAGGCCACGCAAATGACACCGTTCCTTTTGGCACTCAACAGTCACGCCGCAGCGCGAGGCGAAGGGCTGCAAACCGAATTCACCCGGCACTACGCACGGTTGCTGCGGATGGCCCAGTCGCGGGCTGAAACTCAGCGGTTCGTCAGATTGCCGAAACCGGCACCGCGGCAAGGCTCCTGACGGCCGACATTGTCCGCCCGCTCATCCGGCTGTCCATTATCGTGCCACCATGAAACGCCGGACCGCTCACGCCTGAGAGGCCTCTTCAATCGCTTGCTTCAGGTGTCGCTGGCGCGAATAGCCGGACGACACGGCCAGGCGGGTGAGATGCAGCTCATGTTCCTGCAGCTTGTTTGCAATCAGCAGGGCGACAACGGCAGCGCGCGCATCGCCGTCCGAAGCTGCGATAAGGACATCTGCCGCCCTGTCGATTTCCAGCCGCACTTCGTCGTCCGGTAGTCTTGCCGGTTCGGTCATGGTCGTACTCTCCAGAGCAGTTCGAGCAAAAGCGCACGGCGGTTTTGCGTAAGACAAAAGTCAGGGCGGTTTCGCGCTTCAGAAACCGAACCGCGTTACGCCGCCTTGCGCACGAGCAGGTCGATTTCGCAGTTGGCGGCAACGGGCAGCGCGTTGGCCGGCGCGTTGATCTCGACCACTGTCATTTCGAACGCACGCGAAACTTCAAAAAAGGAACGGCTCTTGCTCAAGGCAAGGATCGCGGCTTCTTCCGCGCCGATCCAGGTGTTGGCATTCCTGGCGTCATCATCCGTATAGTCAGGGTCATCGTCATGGCAGCCACGCTCGTCCCAGCCCTCGAGCAGGGAGTGTCCTGCCAGTCCATCCAGCGGATGTATCTTTTCGCGAATGAAGACGGCTTCCGCTGCTTTCGACGCGTTGCGAAGTTCTTCCTTCGTCGCGCCATCCATCCTGATCGTGAGAGTCCACATTCCAGCCTCCTGCGGCTTCGGGAAAGACAGTGAACAAAAAGAGAACAAAAATGTCAAGCGGAGTCTTCAGAACGCCGGAAACGTGCTGCCTTGCGCGTCGAAAACAGGCGGTCCCGATGATCAGGGCGACGGCACGTCTTTCTCCACGGCTTCAGGGTGTCCGCTCTCCGGCTCGGAGGGAAGTCGAAACAGTTTCCGGCACCATTGCAGGAACAGGCCATAGGGCCGGCCGCAGAGTGCGGAGATGACCACGATGCTGCCTGCGGCCGATACGATCTGCGAGGCGGTTGCGCCGTTGATGGCAAGAAGCACGCAGTAGACCGGTATCTGGAAACTGACATTGGCGACTGTATCGACGCCAATGGCCCCCAACTGGCTGGAATGGGCACCTGTCAGGCGGAACAGCCAGTCGCGGTATATGCCGTATGGGCGGCCGATGAACAGGATGACCGGTGTTGCAGCAAGCCGCACGCCGGCGCTCTGCCAGGGTGTCAGCCCCGCGACGACGATTTCGACGAACGCTCCGACGATCGTCGAAAACACGATCTGCGCGACTGTGTCGGCGAGATATCTGCGCATGGCTTGCTCATTGGCCTCTTCATCATCAGCATCCGGCTGGCGTGCGCATGTCAACCATAGCCACGCGGCTCCGGGGCAGGCGGCCCGTGTACCGGGACGTAACGAGAGCCGGGCGAAAGCGCTCCGGCCCGTCGACCGATGCCCAGCCGACTATCCGATTGCACGTGTCAAACCACCTTGCGCGAGCCGGGCGTTAACCTTTTGTTAACCATTTCGCTCCTACACCTTGGAAACCGAAAATTAACCAAGATCACCATCGTGTTAACCAAACCCCGGCCCATCCGCCTCAAGGGGCGTTCCTTCCTTGCCCTGTCGCTTACCCCGGAATTGCCGTTCGAGGACTGGCTTGCCGGGCTCGACGATCTCGCCGCCCGTTCCGCCGGGTTCTTCCTCAGGCGGCCCGTGGTGCTCGACATATCCGGCCTCGATATCAAGAAGGCGGAACTGCGCACGCTGGTCGACGAACTGAGCCAGCGCAACGTCCGCGTCATGGGCCTCGAAGGCGCGCGGCACTCGCTGCTTGGCCCGGACATGCCGCCGGCCATGAATGACGGCCGCCCGGCCTCGGATTTCGATCCGGCGGCTGAGGACGAATCAGCTGGGGCTGGCGAATCGATCGCAACGCAGGATGCGCCCGCCGTGGAAACGATCGCGGCTGCCGGGCCGTCGGTTCAGGTCACCGGTTCGCTGGTCGTCAACGAACCGGTCCGCTCCGGCCAGTCGATCTTCTTTCCCGAAGGCGATGTCACCATCGTCGGTTCGGTCGCCTCGGGCGCGGAAGTCGTGGCCGGCGGCTCGATCCACGTCTACGGCACGCTGCGGGGGCGGGCGCTTGCCGGCACCACCGGCAACGGTTCGGCGCGCATCTTCTGCCGCAAGCTGGAGGCGGAAATGATGGCGATCGACGGCTTCTACCTCACGGCGGAGGACATGGAGCCGGATCTGCGGGGGCGGGCAGTGCAGGTGTGGCTGGAAGGCCATGCGCTCAAAACCGGTATTTTAAGCTGACCCGACGAAGGTCCATAAAGGAGAGGTCAATGGGCAAGGTTATCGTGGTGACATCGGGCAAGGGCGGCGTCGGCAAGACCACGTCCTCGGCCGCGCTGGGCGCCGCTCTGGCGCAGAACGGCGACAAGGTCGTCGTCGTCGATTTCGACGTCGGCCTGCGCAATCTCGATCTCGTCATGGGCGCGGAACGGCGCGTCGTCTACGACCTCGTCAACGTTATCCAGGGCGAAGCGAAACTGACCCAGGCGCTGATCCGCGACAAGCGCGTGGAGACGCTTTACCTGCTGCCGGCCTCGCAGACGCGCGACAAGGACAATCTGACGCCGGAGGGCGTCGAGAAGGTGATCGCGTCATTGAAGAAAGCTTTCGACTGGGTCATCTGCGACAGCCCGGCCGGCATCGAACGCGGCGCCACCCTTGCCATGCGCCATGCTGACATCGCCATCGTCGTGACCAATCCGGAAGTCTCCTCGGTACGCGATTCCGACCGCATCATCGGCCTGCTCGATTCCAAGACGCTGAAGGCCGAAAGCGGCGAGCGCATGGAAAAGCACCTTCTGCTGACGCGCTACGATTCCAACCGCGCCGAGCGCGGCGACATGCTGAAGGTCGATGACGTGCTGGAGATCCTGTCGATCCCGCTGCTCGGCATCATTCCCGAAAGCATGGATGTGCTGCGCGCGTCCAACCTCGGTTCACCGGTCACGCTGGCCGACGAGAACAGCGCGCCGTCGCGGGCCTATTTCGACGCGGTGCGCAGGCTGCGCGGCGAAGCACTGCCGGTCACCATCCCGGGCGAGAAGCGGGGCTTCTTCGGCAAGCTCTTCGGGAGGAAGGCGGCATGAACCTGTTCCGGTTTTTCTCAAAGACGCAGTCTGCGCCGGCGGCGCGCGAGCGTCTGCAGGTGCTGCTCGCCCATGAGCGTGCCAGCGCCGGCGGCTCAGACCTTGTCGCCAAGCTCAAGGACGAAATCCTGCGTGTCATCTCCAGGCATATGCAGATCGACCAGGACAAGGTGAGCGTGAAGATGGAGCGCGGCGAGCAGGTCTCGACGCTGGCCGTCGACGTCGAGATCCCGTTCAACGCTGTCAAGGCAGCCGGCAGGAAGAAGGCGGCCTGACGAGCTGCCTTCGACAGGTATTTAAGGGGCATGGGGGACGGACAGCGTCGGTGCCGGCTACGGCATCGCACGGAATATCAGCAAAGGAGCTAGACCATGACCCGTATTTCGCTTCTGGAACGCTTGAAGGAACTCCAGCAGATGCCGCGCTACCAGGGCCGCGACATCACCACCATCAGCGCGGTGCTGTCGAACCAGGCGTTGGCCAAGCACATCGAGGTCTGCGAGCAGGGCGCCGGTCTCGCGCCGCGTCCGCAAGGCCAGGCCGCATAACCCAGACCCGCTCACACGTTACCGACAAGCCCCATTCCCGCCCGGGTATGGGGCTTGTTGTTTCGCGGCGCGCCAATGCGCGTCGCGATTGTACGACATGCCTACAGGCGCTGGTTCAGAAGCCAGTCCCACAGCTTGCTGTCGCTCAACGACGCCGCCTCGACGGCCGAGTGATCGACGCCTTCGAGCACGCTCAGCCGCACATCGCGCTTGAGACCTATCAGCCGCTCATAAAGCACCACTGCGTCCGACAGCGGAATGACATCGTCATCGGTGCCGTGGAATACCCAGAACGCGGCTTTTTCGTTCGTCCTGCTGAGATAATGGCGGTTGCCGCCGCCGGCGATCGGGACGACGGCCGCGAACCGTTGCGGAAACTGCTCGGCCAGCGCCCAGGCGCCGAAAGCGCCGCGGCTGTAGCCGATCACGTAGATCCGGCTGCGGTCGACGCGGTGGCTGGCGATAACTTCTTCGAGCGCGGCGTCCACCTTCTCGATCGGATAGAGCAATTCCTCGCTGGGGTTCTGCGGCGAGAAGACGAGGAACGGAAATTCCTTGCCGCCCTCGATCAGCTTCGGCAGTCCGCTCCGCCGGACCTTCTCGATGTCGCTGCCGCCCTGGTCGCCGCCATGCAGCCAGACGACGAGCGGATATGTCTTGCCGGAGGTTTCATAGTCCGAAGGCGTGTAGAGCAGGTAGGCAAGGTCGGCCTGGATGGTGGCCTTCGACGTCTGCGCGGCCTGGCCGGCCAGCGCCGTCTTCGGGATTGAAAGAGCGGCCGACGCGAGCGCAACAGCCAGCAGCAACGATCGAAACATCATCCATCCTCCACAACGATCAACGCCTCCCACCCCGCCATCGACCATATTTTGCCGGTGAGGTCGACACCGCCGCGAAGCGCGCCGGTCCGGCTTTCCAGGAGACCGGGTTCAATTTTTGTTGCATTGCAGCAAATGCGCGGCAAAAGTGGCGCATGCTCGGCAGTGCACTCCGCATCCTCGTCATCGATGAGAACCGTATCCGCGCGGCGATCATCGAGGCCGGGCTGCGCGAGGCCGGCCACGCCGAGGTCACGCTTGTCGACGACGTGACAGGCATCGCCGCCCGCATCGCCACGCTCCAGCCGGACGTCATCGTCATCGATATCGAGAATCCCAACCGCGACATGCTGGAAAACATGTTCCAGCTGTCGCGCGCCGTGAAGCGGCCCATCGCCATGTTCGTCGACCGTTCCGACACCGCTTCGATCGAGGCCGCGGTGGATGCCGGTGTCTCGGCCTATGTCGTCGATGGCCTGAAGAAGGAGCGGGTCAAGCCGATCCTCGACATGGCGATCAGCCGCTTCAACGCATTTTCGCGGATGGAACGCGAACTCGAGGAAGCGCGCACCGAATTGCAGAGCCGCAAGACGGTCGAGCGCGCCAAGGGCATCCTGATGAAATCGCGCGGGCTCTCCGAGCAGGAAGCCTATGCGCTGCTGCGCAAGACCGCGATGAACCAGAACCGCAAGATCAGCGATGTGGCGCAGAGCCTGGTCACCGCTGCCGGCCTGCTGGGCGCAGGAGATGATCAATGAGCCGGGTCTGTCAGATATCCGCGGGTTTCCTGCCGCTGCTCGACAGCGCCGTGCTGGTTGTGGCGCGAGAGCTGGGCTTTGCGGCCGGCGAAGGCATCGATCTCCATCTCACCCGGGAGAATTCCTGGGCGAGCATCCGCGACCGCCTGGCCGTAGGTCATTTCAACGTGGCGCATATGCTGGCGCCGATGCCTATTGCCTGCAACCTCGGCCTGACACCGCTCGCCGCGCGCACCATCGCGCCGATGGCCCTGGGGCTCGGCGGCAATGCGGTCACCGTCTCGCGTGCGCTCTGGCAGGCGATGCTGGCGCAGGGCGCGTCGCCGAATCTCGATCCGCGTTCCACCGGGGAGGCGCTGGCCGCGGCCGTGGCGCACCGAAAGGCAGTCGGCGAGGCGCCGCTGCGTTTCGGCGTCGTGCATCCGCACTCTGGTCACAACTATGAGTTGCGCTATTGGCTCGCCGCCTGCGGCGTCGATCCTGAGCGCGACATCGAGATCGTCATCGTGCCGCCGTCTTTCATGGCCGACGCGCTCGGCGCCAGGCGCATCGACGGCTATTGTGTCGGCGAACCCTGGAACACGGCGGCGGTGGCGAAAGGCGTCGGACGCATCGTCACCACCAAGGCCGGGATCTGGCGCTCCAGCCCGGAAAAGGTACTGGGTGTCGCGGCCGAATGGGCCGAGGAACAGCCAGAGGCGCTCTCGGCGCTGTTGCGGGCGCTCTATCATGCCGCCGTCTGGTGCGGCGACAGTGGCAACCGTGGCGAGCTGGCTGAACTCATGGCAAGGCCAACCCATGTCGACTGTCCCGCCGAATGGCTGAAGCCGGCGCTCGCCGGGCTCATCCGCACCGGCGATGGCGGCGAGGTTTCGACGGCGGATTTCTTCGTGCCGCAGGCCAAGGCTGCAACCTTTCCCTGGAAGAGCCATGCCCTCTGGTTCTACAGCCAGATGGCCCGGTGGGGTCAGATCGAGGCGACCCGGGCAAACGAAACCATTGCGCGCGAAACCTATCGTCCCGACCTCTACCGTCAGGCCCTGCGCGATCTCGGCGTGGCGCTGCCAGGGGCCAACGCCAAGGTCGAAGGCGCGCTGGTCACCGAAACGCCGGTCGGTTCTGCCGGCGCCAGCCTGGTGCTCGGGCCGGACGGTTTCTTCGACGGAGCCGTCTTCGACCCCGACCATGTCGAGGACTATATCCGGGGCCAGCTTCCCGCCGGATGAAGGCGCAGGCAATCTTTCGCACTGCATCATTTTTGTGCATTGCGATATCCTGTATGCCGGAAGTTTTGCCAGCGCTGCACGACGCCGATTTGGGCCCGGCGCCGAATTTCTTTGATTCCGTTGCATAAAATTCCGCCGGCCAAAACTGGCACGCATCCTGCTTTGTAACAGTCGAGGCCCAGGGTTGGGCCACGACTTCCGCGTCCAACGACGGGCGCATCAGGCAAGGCTGCCGTTCAGGTCACCACGCGATCCCGGATGTACGGACGCGCGGCGACCTGTCCGGCAGCCTTTTTGTTTTCAACCGCACGGCGGCGCTTGCCGAATACGGAGCGAACAATGAGCGTATCTTCCCGACAAGGCCGCGATCCGGCGGCCACGCATGCACTGACCCTGTCCACGCTGTCGTTCACGGTGTGCTTTGCCGTGTGGACGATCTTTTCCATCATCGGCATCCGCATCAAGCAGGAGCTCGGACTCTCGGAAACGGAATTCGGCCTGCTGGTCGGCACGCCGATCCTCTCCGGCTCGCTTGCCCGCATCGTGCTGGGCGTATGGACCGACCGCTTCGGCGGTCGCCTGGTCTACACCGCCACCATGCTGGCGGCAGCACTCGCCACCTTCCTGCTGGCGTTCGCGCAGACCTATCCGCAGATGCTGGTTGCTGCGCTCGGCGTCGGCCTGGCAGGTGGTTCCTTCGCCGTCGGCGTCGCCTATGTCTCGCGCTTTTATCCCGCCGAAAAGCAGGGAACCGCGCTTGGCATCTTCGGCGTCGGCAATGTCGGCGCCGCCGTCACGAAATTCCTGGCTCCCTTCGTGATGCTGGCGCTGGGCTGGCAGGATGTGGCGATCATCTGGGCCTGCGTGCTTGGCCTCATGGCGTGTTTCTTCTGGTTCAGCGCCGAGGATGATCCGGTGATCCAGCAGCGGCGTGCCACCGGCGCCAATCCGCCGCGCAACTTCCGGGCCGAGTTCGAGCCCTTGAAGGACGTGCGCGTCTGGCGCTTCGGGCTCTACTACTTCTTCGTCTTCGGCGGCTTCGTCGCGCTGGCGCTCTGGCTGCCGCGCTACCTGATAGGCGTCTACGGCTTCGACATCGCCACCGCCGGCATGATGGGGGCCGCCTATTCAATCCCGGGTTCCATCTTCCGCGCCTATGGCGGCGTGCTGTCGGACAGGATCGGCGCGCGCATGGTGCTCTACTGGACCTTCGCGGTTTCGGCGGTGTGCTGTGCGGTGCTGGCTTTGCCGGCGGCCGATTTCACGGTGCGCGGCATCAGCGGCCCGGTCTCCTTCCATATCGAGATCGGCTGGATCGCCTTCATCGCAATAGCCTTCGTGCTCGGCTTCTTCATGGCTGTCGGCAAGGCGGCCGTCTACAAGCACATCCCGGTCTACTATCCCGACAATGTCGGCGCCGTCGGCGGCCTTGTCGGCATGATCGGCGGGCTGGGCGGCTTCGTCCTGCCCATCGCCTTCGGTGTGCTCAACGACCTGACCAATGTCTGGTCGAGCTGCTTCATGCTGCTGTTCGTCATCGTCGCCGCCTGCCTTGCCTGGATGCATCTCGCCATCCTGCGCATGGAGCAGGCCCGCGCGCTGGCCGAGCAGGCCGCCATCTCCCCAGCCGAATAGCCAAGCGGAGCCTGGAGTTCATGACAGAAAAACTCGTCATCATCGGCAACGGCATGGCCCCGGGGCGCATGCTGGAGCACCTGCTCGAAGCCGCACCCGGTCGCTACCAGATCACCATCTTCAATGCCGAACCGCGCGTGAACTACGACCGCATCATGCTGTCGCCGGTTCTGTCGGGCGAGAAGGACTACGAGGAAATCGTCATCCACGGCGATGGCTGGTACATCAAGCACGGCATCGTGCTCTACAAGGGCCACAAGATCGTCGGCATCGACCGCGAAGCCAGGACCGTCACCTCAGACAAGGGCGTGACCGAACCCTATGACAGGCTGGTCATCGCCACCGGCTCGGTGCCCTTCATCATCCCGGTGCCGGGCAAGGATCTGCCCGGCGTTCTCTCCTACCGTGACCTCGACGACGTCGGCGCCATGCTGCTCGCCGCCCAGTCGCGCGACAGGGCTGTCGTCATCGGCGGTGGCCTGCTCGGGCTGGAAGCTGCGGCCGGCCTGAAGGAGCGCGGCATGGACGTCACCGTGCTGCACGTCATGCCAACCCTGATGGAGCGCCAGCTCGACCCGGCCGCCGGCTACCTGCTGCAGAAGCAGCTGGAGGCACGCGGCATCACGGTCAGGACCAGGGCCAACACCCGGCAGATCGTCGGCGACGGCAAGGTGCAGGGCGTCGAGATCGACACCGGCGAGATCATCCCGGCGACGCTGGTGGTGATGGCGGTCGGCATCCGGCCGAATGTCGGCCTCGCCAGGGAGGCGGGGCTGGAGGTCAGTCGCGGCATCGTCACCGACGACCGCATGCAGACTTCCGATCCGGACATCTTCGCGCTGGGCGAATGCGTCGAGGTCGACGGACGCGTCTATGGCCTCGTCGCGCCGCTCTATGAAATGGCCAGGGTGGTTGCGGCGGAGCTGGCGGGTGCCGAAGAAAGACGCTTCGTGCATTCCGACACGCCGACCAAGCTCAAGGTCACCGGCATCGACCTTTATTCGATCGGCGATTTCGCCGACGGCGAGGACCGCGAGGAGATCATCCTGCGCGACGCCACAGCCGGCATCTACAAGCGGGTGATCCTGCAGGACAACAGGATCATCGGCACGGTGCTGTTCGGCGAGACGGCCGATGGTGCCTGGTTCAACGATCTCAAGAAGAAAGAAGTCGACATCTCGCAGATGCGCGACACGCTGATCTTCGGGCAGGCCTTCCAGGGGGGCGCTTCCGCGAACCCTCTGGCGGCCGTTGCGGCTCTGGCGGATGATGCGGAAATCTGCGGCTGCAACGGCGTTTGCAAGGGCAGGATCGCTGCCACGATCACGGAGAAGGGGCTGGCTTCGCTGGACGACGTGCGCGCCCACACGAAGGCGTCGGCGTCATGCGGCTCGTGCACCGGCCTCGTCGAGAAGGTCATGGCGCTGGTGCTGGGCGACACCTACAACCCGGCTGCGATACAGCCGATGTGCAGTTGCACCGACCTTGGCCATGACGAGGTGCGGCGGCTGATCAGGGCCAAGGGCCTCAAGACCATCCCGGCGCTGATGCAGGAGTTGGAATGGAAGACCTCCTGCGGCTGCGCCAAATGCCGGCCGGCGCTCAACTATTATCTCGTTGCCGACTGGCCCGGCGACTATGCCGACGACTATCAGTCACGCTTCATCAACGAGCGCGTCCACGCCAACATCCAGAAGGACGGCACCTATTCGGTGGTGCCGCGCATGTGGGGTGGCGTCACCTCGGCGGCCGAGCTGCGCGCCATTGCCGACGTGGTCGACAAGTTCGCCATCCCGACGGTGAAGGTCACCGGCGGCCAGCGCATCGACATGCTGGGCGTCAGGAAAGAAGACCTGCCCGCGGTATGGGCCGATCTCGGCCAGGCCGGCTTCGTCTCTGGCCATGCCTATGCCAAGGGTTTGCGCACGGTGAAGACTTGCGTCGGCACCGACTGGTGCCGCTTCGGTACGCAGGATTCGACCGGCCTCGGCATCCGCATCGAGAAATTCATGTGGGGTTCGTGGACACCGGCAAAGGTCAAGATGGCGGTCTCCGGCTGCCCGCGCAACTGCGCCGAGGCGACCTGCAAGGATGTCGGCGTGATCTGCGTGGACTCCGGTTACGAGATCCATTTCGCCGGTGCCGCCGGCCTCGACATCAAGGGCACGGAGGTCCTCGGCCTGGTCCGCAGCGAGGATGAGGCGCTGGAGGCGATCGTCGCGCTCGTGCAGATGTACCGCGAGCAGGCGCGGTATCTCGAGCGCATCTACAAATGGGCAAAACGTGTCGGCCTCGATGAGATCCGCCGCCAGGTCATGGCCGATCCCGACAGGCGCAAGACCTATTTCGAACGCTTTGTCTTCAGCCAGAAATTCGCGCAGGTCGATCCATGGTCCGAGCGTGTCTCGGGCAAGGACAAGCACGAGTTCCGGCCGATGGCCGAGACGGATTTCAGGGTTGCTGCGGAGTGATGAAGATGGACTGGCTGGATATCGGCGTGCTCGACGACATTCCGCTGCGCGGCGCGCGCTGCGTGAAGACCCGGAACGGCAGGATCGGCGTCTTCCGCACCCATGACGACCGTGTGTTCGCCATCGAGGACCATTGCCCGCACAAGGGCGGGCCGCTGAGCCAGGGCATCGTGCACGGTGCGGCGGTGACGTGCCCGCTGCACAACTGGGTGTTTTCGCTGGAAACCGGCAAGGCGCTCGGCGCGGACGAGGGGGCGGTGAAGACGATCCCGGTGCGCGTCGAGGACGGGCGCATCGCGGTCGCGCTCGGCGCAATGCTGCAGGCAGCAGAGTGAACCTGCACATGAGCGGCACTGAAGTGAGAACCACCTGCCCCTATTGCGGGGTGGGTTGCGGCGTGCTGGCCAAGCCCGGCGGCGAGGTCTGTGGCGATCCCGGCCATCCCGCCAATCGCGGCAGGCTGTGCTCGAAAGGATCGGCGCTTGGCGAAACCATCGGCCTCGACGGGCGATTGCTTCATCCGGAAGTCGCAGGCAGACGCGCCGACTGGGACACGGCGCTCGACCTCGTCGCCAGCCGGTTCCAGAACACCATTGCCGAGCACGGGCCGGATTCGGTCGCTTTCTACATTTCCGGGCAATTGCTGACAGAGGACTACTACGTCGCCAACAAGCTGATGAAGGGGTTCATCGGCTCCGCCAACATCGACACCAATTCCAGGCTCTGCATGGCATCGACGGTTGCCGGCCACCGCCGCGCCTTCGGCGAGGATGTCGTGCCCGGGGTCTATGAGGATTTCGACGAAGCCGACCTGGTCGTGCTCACCGGGTCGAACACCGCCTGGTGCCATCCCATACTGTATCAGCGCCTGCTGGCCGCCCGCAAAGCCCGCGGTACCCGTATCGTGGTGATCGACCCGCGCCGCACCGCCACGGCCGACGAATGCGACCTGCACCTGGCACTCGATCCCGGTGCGGATGTGCTGCTGTTCAACGGCCTGCTCGCGCAACTGGCGCGTGCCGGCACGCTGGACAGGGACTACATCGCCGCGAGCACGACAGGGGTAGATCAGGCTTTGGCACTGGCCGTGGCCGATGCGCCCACCGTCGAGCACGTGGCGCAGGGTTGCGGCCTGGCGCCGGCCGATGTCCGCTTTTTCTTCGAGCTCTTCTCGGTCACAGAACGGGTGGTGACGGTCTACAGCCAGGGCGTGAACCAGTCGGCGCATGGCACCGACAAGGTCAATGCCATCATCAATTGCCACCTCGCGACCGGCCGCATCGGCAGGCCCGGCATGGGGCCGTTCTCGGTGACCGGACAGCCGAACGCGATGGGTGGCCGCGAGGTGGGAGGGCTCGCCAACCAGCTCGCCGCCCACATGAATTTCGACAGTGGGGAAGATGTCGAGCGTGTCGCACGCTTCTGGAACGCGCCGGAGATCGCAACCAAAGCCGGGTTGAAAGCGGTCGATATGTTTCGCGCCGTCGGCGATGGCCGGATCAGGGCGCTCTGGATCATGGGTACCAATCCCGCCGTGTCGATGCCGGATGCCGGCCGCGTGCGCACGGCGCTGAAGGCCTGCGACTTCGTCGTCGTCTCCGACGTGGCGCGCACCGACACCACCCGTTTCGCCGAGGTGCTCCTGCCCGCCGCCGCCTGGGGTGAGAAGGACGGCATGGTCACCAATTCCGAGCGCCGGCTTTCGCGGCAGCGGCCATTCCTGGCCATGCCGGGCGAGGTCCGGCCCGACTGGCGCATCATCTGTGACGTTGCTGCCCGCATGGGCTTCAGCGCGGCTTTCGATTTTGCCGGTCCAGCCGCGATCTTCCGCGAGCATGCCGCACTGTCCGCTTTCGAGAACAAGGGTGAGCGGCTGTTCGACCTCGGCACGCTGGCCGGCATGCCGGACGCGGACTATGAGACATTCGAGCCCCGGCTCTGGCCGGCGCGTGATGAACGTAGGGCAGGCCGCCTGCTGGGCGACGGCAGGTTTCCGACCGCTGACGGCCGTGCGCGTTTCATCGCCGTGCGGCAGGAGGGTGTGGCGCTGGCAGTCAGCGCCGGGCATCCGCTGACGCTCAACACCGGACGGCTGCGCGATCAGTGGCACACCATGACGCGGACCGGTGCCGTGCCACGATTGATGGCGAACACGCCGGAACCGATGCTCGACCTCAATCCGCTCGATGCTGCAGCCGGCGGGCTGGCCGACGGCGATCTCGCGCATCTGTCGACACGCTATGGCTCCGCCCGCGCCAGGGTCCGCATCACCGACGCGCAGCAGCCCGGCCAGGCGTTCCTGCCCATGCACTGGAGTGGTCATTTCGCCGCCAATGCCGGGGCAGGGGCACTGGCGACGCCGATCACCGATCCGTATTCCGGCCAGCCGGAGCTGAAGAGCGTACCGTTGCGCATCACGCGCGAGGAGATCGCCTGGGCGGGCGTTCTGATCACACGCCGCAATCTGCGGCCCACCGGCTTCGTTCACTGGAGCCGGTCGGCCGTTGCCGGCGGCTGGGTCTACGAACTCTGCGGCACCGAGACGCCGGACCAGGGCATCCTGCTGGCACGCGGCCTGCTCGCCACGCCAGGCCATCTCGTCGAATATCGCGATCGCAAGGGCCTGACCTATCGAGCCGCGGCGGTGGACGAAACCGGCGCGCTGGCCGAGGCGCTGATGGTTGCTTCGAAGGGACAACTGCCGGCACGCGACTGGCTGGTATCGCTGCTTGGCAGCCGGGAGCAGCTCACCCCGGCTGACCGCCAGGCCCTGCTGTCGGGTCGCTCGCCGGCAGCCACGCCGGCAGCCGGCCGCATCGTCTGCTCCTGCTTCAATGTCGGCGTCAACCAGCTGGCCGACGCCGTTTCCGCCGGCTGCCGCAGCCTGGAGGCCATCGGCAGGGAACTCGGCGCCGGCACCAATTGCGGCTCCTGCCGCTCCGAGATCAGGACCATCATAGGGGCAGGCCAAGTCGAGGCCGCCGAATGATCACAGGGGCGCCCGGCGGCCGTGAGCGCCGGCTGACTACTTCCACATCGACCGCATCTTGCCCTTAAGGTCAACGCTGGTGCTCGGCCGCGCCGACTGCTCGTTGCGCAGCGCCTGGCTTGTCCAGGACGTGAGCTGGAAATGCTGCAGGATGTGGGACGGGATGAAGCGCGTCTTCGATGCATAGACATGCCTGTCGCCGCGCGCGACCTGGCTGGAGGGGTAGAAACGCTGGGGCACGATCAGGTGCAGGGAATCCTTCGCCCGCGTCATCGCGACGTATAGCAGGCGGCGTTCCTCTTCCAGTTCCTTGCGTTCGCCGGCGCTGAGATCGATCGGGATGCAGCCGTCGACGGCGTTGAGCAGGAACACCTTGGTCCATTCCTGGCCCTTGGCCGAATGGATCGTCGACAGGATCAGATAATCCTCGTCGAGAAGCGGCGGGCCGGCTTCGTCGCTGGTTGCGCTGGGCGGGTCGAGCGTCAGGTCGGTCAGGAAGCGGTCGCGCGACGGATAGCCGGACGCAATCTGCTCGAGCTGCAGGAGGTCCGCCCGCCGCACAGTCGCGTCCTCGTGCTTGCGCTCGAGATGCGGCTCGTACCACAGCCTTGCCCGCTCCATCTCCGACGGCCAGCCCGGGCCGCGACGCAGGTCGCAGAACAGATCGACGAACAGCGGCCAGTCCCTGGCGGCGCGCGCCGGCGGCGCGAAACGCGCCAGGCCGATCTCGAGGTCGAGCGACTGCTCCATGCTGTCGATGGCTTGCGTCGCAGCCGACGGCCCGATGCCCGGCAGAAGCTGCATGACACGGAAGCCGGCAATGCGGTCGCGCGGGTTCTGCACGAAGCGCAGCACGGCCAGCACGTCCTTGACATGGGCCGCGTCGAGGAATTTCAGCCCGCCGAATTTCACGAAGGGGATGTTGCGGCGGGTCAGCTCGACCTCGAGCGGGCCCGAATGGTGGGATGCGCGAAACAGCACCGCCTGCTGCTTGAGCTGGGTTCCGGTCTCGCGTTCCTTCAGCACCTCGTCGCAGATGTAGCTCGCCTGTTCGGCTTCGTCGCGCACGGTGACGATGGCCGGCTTTTCGTGCGAGGCGCGGTCGGTCCACAGGTTCTTGGTGAAGCGTTCGGTCGCCTCGCCGATGACCGCATTCGCCGCATTCAGGATCGCGTCGGTTGAACGATAGTTGCGATCGAGCGTGACCACATCGGCGGGCGCCGGAAACAAGGTCGGGAAATCGAGGATGTTGCGGACTTCCGCGGCACGGAACGAATAGATCGACTGGGCATCGTCGCCCACCACCGTCAGGCCGGCCCCGTCCGGCTTGATTGCCGTCAGGATCGAGGCCTGCAGCCGGTTGGTGTCCTGATATTCGTCGACGAGGATGTGGTCGAAGCGCGACGACAGATGCGCGGCGATGTCCGGTTCCGCCGCCATCTGCGCCCAGTAGAGCAGCAGATCGTCGTAATCGAGGATATTCTGCCGCTGCTTGGCCTCGACATAGGCGCCGAACAGCCGTTTCAGCTCCTCGCTCCAGCCGACGCACCAGGGGAAACAGTCGGCGACGACCTTTTCCAGCACGTCCTGCGCATTGACCACGCGCGAGTAGATCGCAAGGCACGTCGCCTTGGTCGGAAAGCGGTTCTCGGTCTCCGAGAAGCCGAGATCGTGCCGGACCAGGTTCATCAGGTCTGCGGAATCCTCGCGGTCGTGGATGGTGAAGCTCGGCTCGAGCCCGATCTCCAGCGCATAGTCGCGCAACAATCGCGCGCCGATCGAATGGAACGTGCCGGCCCAGGTCAAGCCTTCCGTCAGGCTGGCGGCGCGATCCTTCATCACCTCGGCGGCGATGCGCTCGACACGCCTCGTCATCTCGGTCGCGGCGCGACGCGAGAAGGTCATCAGGAGGATGCGACGCGGATCGGCGCCGCGCAGGATGAGATGCGCCACCCGATGGGCGAGCGTATTCGTCTTGCCCGAGCCGGCGCCGGCTATGATCAGCAGCGGTCCGCAAACCGCGCCGTCGCCGTGCAGGACCGCTGCCCTTTGGCCGTCGTTCAGCTTGGACAGATAGGCTGGATCCTCGATCGAATCACGGATGGCGATGTTCATGCGGTCATGAAGCATCGTTTCCGTTTCGTTCGCAATGGCTGCGGGCCGCCTTGCGACATGGGTTACGCCGAGCCTGCTCGGCAAGCTTTCCCACGCATCTCCAGAGCGAAGAAACGGTGGCCGATTTGGGAACTGACACTCGGGAACGCTGGTATAGGGTTAGCCAACGTATCAGGCTAGCCGTTGAGATAGCGACGCATGCAGTAGAGCAGCGTTGCCTGTTCCTCGTTCTCGCGGACGTCTACCACGCGCCCGAAGAGGACACGGTGGGTTGCCTCATCGACGGCATTGCTGAGTTCGCATTCGAAGCTGACCGAGGCGTCTGTCAGGACGGGAACACCCGTAAGACCTTCGGTCCATTCGCCAAGCGCAAATCGGTTCACCACCGGTGTCTTTCCGCCGAAGGCGTCGGAAAGGTCCTCGTGGCCCGGCATCAACGTGTTGACGCAGAAATAGCGTGCGTTTTCGAAAGCATGAAAACATGAGCTCGCACGATTGATACAGACGAGCAGGGTCGGCGGGGTATCGCTGACGCTGCAGACAGCGGAGGCCGTAAAGCCGTAGCGCTTGCCGCCGGAATTGGTGCTGACGACATTGACCGAAGTGCCGAGGCGCGACATCCCGTTGCGAAACGTGGCTCTGTCCACAATGCCGAAGCGATGCTGCATCACATTCATTTTGATCTCTCGGGCGCGTTCGGAGCGGGCAAACCGAGGCGCTCGCGCAAGGCCGCCTGTCTCCCTGCGGCGGGAACGGCAAGGCATGTCCAGTCAGTCGACCGCATCGCGTGGCTGTCTGGACGTGCCCGGTCGTCAGGCCCGGGCTGTGAGTTCTTTTCGAACGATTTCCGCGCCTGCACTCAAGGCATTCAGCTTGCCTCTGGCTACTCGACGGGAGAGGGGGGCCATGCCGCAATTGGTGCAGGGGCACAGTTTGTCGGCATCGACAAACTGAAGTGCTCTTCGCAGAGTAGCGGCCACTTCCTCCGGCGTCTCAATGGTATCGCTTGCCACGTCGATGGCCCCGACCATCACTTTTTTACCGCGAACAAGTTCGATGAGATCCATTGGAACGTGAGAGTTGTGGCATTCCAGGGAGATCATGCCGATGCTGGATTTCTGCAGCTTGGGGAAAGATTCCTCATATTGCCGCCATTCCGGCCCGAGAGTCTTCTTCCAGTCTGTGTTGGCCTTGATGCCATACCCGTAGCAGATATGAACGGCAGTTTCGCACTTGAGCCCTTCGATTGCCTTTTCCAGGGTGGCAACACCCCAATCATTCACCTCGTCAAAGAAGACATTGAATGCGGGCTCATCGAACTGGATGATATCGACGCCGGCAGCTTCCAGTTCCCTGGCTTTCCTGATTGAGGATCTTGGCGAATTCCCAGGCCAGTTTTTCGCGGCTCTTATAGTGATTGTCAAAGAGCGTATCGATCATGGTCATCGGACCCGGCAGAGCCCATTTGATAGGCTGCCTGCTCTGCCGGCGCAGGAACTTGGCGTCTTCAACGAAAACCGGCTTTTGGCGCGACACAGCGCCGACGACGGTCGGGACGCTCGCATCATAGCGATCCCGAATTCTGACGGTCTCACGCTTTTCGAAATCAACCCCGTCCAGGTGCTCGATGAACGTCGTGACGAAATGCTGGCGTGTCTGCTCGCCGTCGCTGACGATATCGATGCCTGCCTGTCTTTGATCGTCGAGTGACAAACGCAAAGCGTCCTGCTTGCCTTCGACGAGCTCCTCATCCTGCAGTTTCCAGGGTGACCAGAGTTTCTCCGGCTGGGCCAGCCACGAGGGTTTTGGCAAGCTGCCGGCGGTTGACGTGGGCAACAGTGTTTTCATGATAGGCGGCCTTGTCTTTTGGTTGGTCAGCGAACGTGATTGACGGACCACTGCTCGAGGATGGACTTGTATGGTTTGATGAAGTGCTCCTCGGCGAACTTTCCCTGCTCGATCGCCAGCCGGCTACGCTCTTCCCGATCGTAGACGATGCGGGTCAATGAATAATCCTGGTGCGTCAGACTCGGCTGGTAGCACGCCCCCGCCGACGAATTGGCGTTGTAGATCTCGGGTCGATAGATCTTCTGAAAAGTCTCCATCGTACTGATGGTGCCGATCAGCTCAAGATTGGTGTAGTCTGCAAGCAGGTCGCCGATAAAATAGAAAGCCAGAGGCGCTACGCTATTCGATGGCATAAAATAGCGGACCTGCATTCCCATTTTCTGAAAGTATTGGTCCGTCGAGGACAATTCATCTTGCCGGTACTCAACGCCCAATACAGGATGCCGATTTTCGGTGCGGTGATATGTCTTGCTGCTTGAAGCACTCAGACATATGACCGGAGGCTTGGAAAAATGCTCCTTGTAGGCATCTGAGCTCAGGAAATTTCTGAACAGGTTTCCATGCAGATCTCCGAAATTGTCCGGCATGCTGAATTCCGGGCGGTTTTTGTTGTGCTCCGGCAGCAATACGCTGAAGTCGTAGTCTCGCACGTAGGAGGAGAAATTGTTCCCCACGATGCCTTGGATCCGCTCGTTCGTCTTTCGGTCAGCGATGTTTGTTTTCAATATTTCAATTATCGGGAAGGCATTGTTGTTGCCTTCGGCGCCTATAATCATCTCAACCGAAATGATGTCGAGTTCGACAGAATAACGATTGCCCTTGGGGTTATCCCAATGCGCCAGGGCGTTGAACCGATTGTCGATCATCCTCAGGGCATTGCGCAGGTTTTCCTGTCGGTTCTCCCCTCGGGCCAGATTGGCGAAATTGGTCGTGATACGCGTGTTGTCCGACGGGCTATATTCCTCGTCAAAACGAATACTCTTGAGGCGAAACGTAAAGTCGTCACTCATTGCGACCTGCCGGCGATCGACAAGGGACAGGCGGGGGTTGGCGACTTGAATTCTGGTTTGAGACACGACTTACCCCAATGAATTGGGGGCATGGGTCAGCGGACACATAGCAAGGCGGTCCGCTACGCGGCCTCCGCTACGGCACACCGGGACACCCCGCCCGTGGACGTTTTTTCGTCAAGGCAGGTCTCCTGGCTCGCGGGTCATCGCTTCCGTCCGTCTTCCCAGGGTTTCACCCCAGTGACATTCTGGACGTCAGCTCACCGCTTACAGTTGCGGGGGCAGCTTCGGCTTTCCCGAATATGACGGGGCACCGACTTCCCTCTTAGCCCCGGCGCGCTGCACGCAACGATCGGGGAACCTAGACGCCTTCACCCTCCTGCAATTGTCAGATGAAGTCAATAGCGCATAAAGAAATGTTTATATCTTTATCGCACGCGTCGGCGTCGGATATGGCGGCTCCGACGCTGTCCCGGTTCGGCCCTGCTTGTCGCGCACGCAGCATCACGTCACGCCGGCCGTTTTTTCAGCGGGATGATGTTCGGCGCTGCCCCAGCCTCGGCGGCGCCGTGGCCAACCGCTTCGCCGCGGGCAAGCGTCCTTCGCGCGTTTCCCTCGGCGAGGCCTGTGGCAACATCCTCGAAATAGCGCGCCGGGGTTGTTCCCAGCATGCGCTTGAACATGGAGATGAACGCGCTGACGCTGTCATAGCCGAGATCGCCGGCGATGTTGGTGACCGACTGGCCCTCCCCAAGACGCCGCAACGCCAGGCCGATGTGAAGCTGCTGTCGCCAGCGAAGGAACGACATGCCGGTTTCCCGTTGGAACAGCCGGCTCAACGTTCTGTTGCTGGCGCTGACGCGGGCGCCCCATTCGTCGATCGTGAAGCGCTGGTCCGGGTGCTCGATCATCGCCCTGGTCAGCCGCTGAAGCCTCCTGTCGGTCGGCATGGGCAGATGGATCGGTTCCAGCGTTGCGGTCGCCAGTTCGTCGAGCAGCACGGCGATGAGCCTGGCTTCGCGTTCGCGGCCCATCGCCGCCGGCGGCGTCGCGCAGTCGAGCCGCAGGATGAGCTCGCGCAGGAACGGCTGGACGAACAGGATGCCGCAATCCGGGTCGAGCGCAGCGGCCAGATTCGCATCGATGTAGAGGTTGAGGATCTTGATATGCCCGGCGACGCGACCGGCATGGGAAACACCGCTCGGTATCCACATGGCGCAATGCGGCGGGACGGTCCAGAGCCCGCCGGCAGCCTGCATCGTCAGCACGCCGCCGATGACACACATCAGCTGCGCCTTGTCATGATGGTGGGGCTCTGTCTCGCCGACGAAAGTCGTTTCGGTGATCAGGCTGAAAACGGGGCGTGGTACGTCATCCACTTGCCCGAAGCCTTGTATTTGCGGAAAATTCACCCGCTTCTCCTGATCCGGATCAACCAAACCGACAGCGTATCCCAAACCCGTGCGGCATGTCATCGAGGCCCTGGAGGAGCCTATGATCCGGCACGCGACTCGAGCAGCACAAGCATGCCTCTCGCCGCCGCTCGCCTCTCGTCGGTCTCGAAAAGAACGGAAAAGCCGAACGCCTTGCTCGCGGTCGCCGCAGCCAGCCGCACCGCCGCGCTGGTGGGTTTTTTCCCCTCGATCACGATCATGGCGCGGCAGTACTTCCTGAAACGATCCCGGGTCCGTTTGAAGAACAGGGCCTTTTCCCTGCGCTCTTCGGCCGTTTCCGTGTCATGGTCGTCCGGTGAGTGGTCGGTTATCAGGACGAACGGTGCCTGCCGGTTCAGAAGCGCTTCGAGCTCGGCGAGAATCGAAGCAGGCGACTGTCCTTCCTCCCGCGCGAAGACAAGCGGGAAGCGCGTATCGTCCAGGAACATTGATTTGTTTCCTTCCGCAGACCGGGTCGATCGGCAAGCCTTTCCGAGGGGCTACCTGGCGGCATCACCGATATCCCAAGCATGCCACGGCGGCGTTCAGGCTGCTCTCGCGCGTCTGCCAACAAATCCCGCGAACCCGCCATTGCGGTTTCGCGCGGACTTTCCCGTCAGATATGGCCCGTCAGATATGGATAGCCGCCGTCCGCAGCTCCGACGGGCTCTGGCCGTGGAACTTCTTGAAGGTCCTGGCAAAGTGCGAGGCGCTTTCAAATCCCGCTTCCAGGGCGATCTCAAGCATGGAGGCATCGGTGTTTGCGACAAGCGCCTTGGCATGGATCAGCCGCACGCGCTTGTAGGCATTGGCGGGCGACATTCCCGCCTTCTCCTTGAAAAGGCGCTCGAGCTGGCGGCGGCTCACCCCTACCTGCCGCGCCAGCTGCGTGATCGGGATACGGTCATTGATATGCTGCTCCATCGCCAGAAGCGTCGCCTTGATACGGACGTCTTCCGCCTCGTCGGCAAATGTGCGCCTCGCCTGCAGATGGAAGGGGGAGCGAGCGTGATCGATCTGGAGGACTTCCAGCGCGTTGCGTTCGGCATCCTCGCTGATGTGGCTGCGCACGATGAGCGCCGCCATGTCGGCGGCGCTGCTGCCCCCGGCGCAAGAACCACGGTTCTCATCGAGATGGAAGATCCTGTCCGAGCGGACGACATGGTCGGGAAACCGGTCCTGGAAGTCGCGCGCATGGAGCCAACTGACACAGCACTCGTGGTTCTTCATGAGTTCCGGCATCAGCCAGGATGAACGTGCCGGTGCACAGGCCGATGAGCGGTACGTTTGCTGCTGCAACGCGACGCAGATAACGCGTGGTCTCGGCGTCGACGGGCTCCTCCACATTGAGCAGTCCGCCGACCACCACGACATGGCTGAAATGAGCCGGGTCGACGAAACCGGACGTTGGAACGACCTGCACGCCGCAGCTCGATTTCACGGGGTTCTTCGAACTTGCCAGCACATGCCAGTCCGCACTGACGCGGCCCGACCGGTCGAGCTCGTCGCTTGCCAGCCGCAGCGTGTCGATGAACAGCGCGAAGGCCGACAGGGTGAAAGAGCGGCCGAGGATAAAACCCACGCGCAGCTTTGCCGGGGAATTCATGGATCTATCTCCTGGCTCGAACACAATCCGGCAGCCTCCCGTTCCCATCGGGAAGAGGCGCAGGCCATCGGTTCTCCCAAAGCCTGCGCCACGGCTGCGACATTTTTGGGTCGTCCCGATCAGGCAGCTTTCGAAATATCGCCATGCGGGTCAAGCACGTACTTGACCGCCGCGCCCTGGTCGAAGCTCTCGTAGCCTCGCGCGGCGTCCTCGAGCGAGATCACCCTGGCGTTGACGATATCGGCGATCGGCAGGCGATCATGCAGGATGGCCTGCATCAATTGCCGATTGTATTTGAGCACCGGCGTCTGCCCGGTGTGGAAGGATTGCGCCTTGGCCCAGCCGAGTCCAAGACGCAGCGAGAGGCTGCCGTGCTTGGCAGCCGCGTCGACAGCACCTGGGTCTTCCGTCACATAGAGCCCGGGAATGCCGATGGAGCCGGCAGCACGGGTGATGTCCATCATCTGGTTCAGCACGATCGCCGGCTGCTCGCCGCCGCTATGGCCGCGGGCCTCGAAACCGACCGCGTCGATCGCGCAGTCGACCTCGTTGGAGCCGGTGACTTCGGCGATCATGTCGCCCAGCCGGTCGCTCTTGGAAAGGTCGATGGCCTCGAAACCCACCTTGGCGGCATGGGCGAGCCGTTCCTTGTTGAAATCGCCGACCATGACGACGGCAGCACCGAGGATGCGGGCGGATGCGGCCGCGGCGAGGCCAACAGGTCCGGCACCGGCGACATAGACGATCGAGCCGACACCGGCGCCAGCGCGAACGGCGCCATGGAAGCCGGTCGGCAGGATATCGGACAGCATGGTCAGATCGCGGATCTTTTCCATCGCACGGTCGCGATCGGGGAATTTCAGCAGATTGAAATCGGCATAGGGCACCATGACGTAGCGGGCCTGCCCGCCGATCCAGCCACCCATGTCGACATAGCCGTAGGCGCCCCCGGCGCGAGCCGGGTTGACGGTCAGGCACACGCCCGTGTCCTGCCCCTTGCAGCAACGGCAGCGTCCGCAGGCCACGTTGAACGGCACCGAGACGATATCGCCGACCTCGAGCATTTCGACGTCGCTGCCCTTTTCGATGATCTCGCCGGTGATCTCATGGCCGAGCACCAGGCCGGCTTCCGCCGTGGTGCGGCCGCGAACCATATGCTGGTCGGATCCGCAGATGTTGGTGGAAACCACCTTGAGGATCACCGCGTGTTCGATGCGCCGGCCATCCGGCGCTGCGAATTTGGGATCGTCGATGTCCTGGACCTCGACCTTTCCGGGGCCCAGATAGACCACGCCTCTGTTCCTGCTCATGCTCTTCCTCCCAGTTGGATTTTCCCAGTCGGATCAGGAGGGCGTTCGATTGAATCGCCAAGCTGATCTAACTCTTTGCTGGAGCATGATCTTTTCCGAAAACGGGTTCCCACTTTTCGAGATCAAGCTCTGGTCATTCGCTACGGGCGGCTGATCTCCTCCAGATACCAGTTGATGTAGCGAAGCTCGTTGTGCTCCATCGGCGCGATCGGGCCGGGCACGAAATAGTGCGAGCGCACGCCACGCGCGGTGTGCTCGATGATCTTCTTGTCCTCCTCGGTGGTGACCTTCCAGAGCCAGGTCAGCTTTTCCAGGTCGTAGTCGCGGCCTTCCTCGGCGTCGCCGCGCACGAGCCAGATCAGCTCCATCTCGCATGTATCGGCGGTCTTCGGAATGAAGCGGTAGATCATGCCATGATCGGGGTAGCAGACGAGGAATGTGGTGCCGCCGAGATGGATCGAGGTGACGCCACCGTCATATTCGGCGAACCGTCCCATCAGCGGCGCAATCGGCTTGCCGTCCTGGCTGCCGGTGGAGACGCCGTCGTAGAGCGCATAGCGGAAGGTGTGGATCGCCTCCTGCCCCATTGCCGAGTTCTGCCAGCGATCGCCGCTGACGACCTCGATGCCCAGCGCGCAAGTCCGCGCCTCCATCGTCTGGTTGAGCTTCTCGATCATCTCGAGCGGCTGCTCCAGCGCATGGGTCTGGGAATATTCGGGATGTGCCGGTCCGCAGTGATAACACTCGACGTAATTTTCGACGGCCAGCTTCCAGTTGGCCTGCAGCGGATAGAGTTCGCGATGCGCCACCTTCGCTTCGCCCCAGCCATACTGGCCGCAACTGGTCCGCAGCGCCTGCTCGATCGGATCGAAGTCGAGCGGCGTCTCGGCGAAGCTGATGAAGACGAGTCCCGACGCGACACGAACATGCAGCTTCTTGAGACCGTGCTCGTTGCGGTCGAAATCCTTCGGCATCAGCCGCGCGGCGCGCAGTGAGCCGTCATTGGCGTAGGTCCAGGCATGGTAGGGGCAGACGAAGAACCGCGCATTGCCCTTGGGCTTGGTGCAGACCTCGGCGCCGCGATGCCGGCACACGTTGAGCATGGCGTGGATCGTGCCATCGGCCACCCGTGTCAGGATGATCTGCTCGTCGCCGAGTCGGAACAGCTCGAAGTCGCCGGGGTTGGGGATGACGCTGGCATGCGCCAGGCAATGCCAGTGCCGGCGAAACAGGCGCTCCATGTCGCGCTCGAAGATCGCCGGATCCATGTAGAACGGCCGGGCCAGGCCGTGGCCTGGCCGGTGCGTCGCGATCAGGTCGCCTATGGCGTCGTCGGCGGCTGATTGGTGAAGATGCACGATGCTCATTGCTGGCTACTCATCGTTGGCTTGGGAGGGCTGGCGCGGGTCTGATCTTCAAAGATTGGGAACGGGTCTCGGCCAGTCGTCGGAACAGGCGACAGTTGCCAGAAGGCTGCGCAGCACCGCGACATCGGGATGAAGGGAGCCGCGACGGTCGATCAGTTCGATCTGCCGCTGCGCGGCAATCTCGAGGCAGATGCCTGGCGGCACGGACATCAGCCAGTCGGCGAAGACTTCTTCCGGTGGCGGCAGCGGCGAGATCGCCGCCATCGTCCTGCCGTCGACCTTTCGCGGTCGCGCCGCGACAATTCTTGCGTCGTCGCGGGTGGTCATGCCTCGATCTCCAACGCGGTGAGTGGCTTTGAGCAGCAGGCGAGGATGTATCCCTCGGCGATCTCCTCATCGAGGATGCCGCCATTGTGGTTCATCTCCACGTCGCCTGAGACCTTCCTGACGCGGCAGGTGCCGCAGAGACCGAACTCGCAGGCCGCCGAGATGCGGACGCCGCTGGCGCGTGCCGCCTGTAGCACCGTCTGGCCGGGCACACATTGGCCATCGACATTGGAACTGGCGAAACGGACCGGCACCGTCGCCTCAGCGGGCACAACTGCTCCTGCCTCGGTGGTGGCCGGGGGCGGGACCTCCACGGGGGGGGCGCCGAAACTCTCCTGGTGGTAGTGCGCCATGTCGAAGCCGGTCGCCTCCAGCATGGTGCGCACGGCACGCATGAATGGATCGGGTCCGCAGCAGAACACTTCGCGCTCGTGGAAGTCGGGCGACAGAAGCGGCAGCCTGACGGCGTCGATCCGCCCCATATGGCCGAACCAGCTTTCGCGGCTCGACCGCTCCTCGATCATGAAACCGAGCGACAGGCCGGGCATGTTGGCGCCGAGAAGTTCCAGCTCCTTGCGGAAGATGATCTCTTCGGGCCGCCTGGCGCAGTTGACGAAGGCGATGTCCGTCCATGGCGCGCAGTCGTTCAGCCAGCGCAGCATCGACATCATCGGGGTGATGCCGGAGCCCGCCGAAATGAAAAGATACTTCCCGGCGGCGTGGTTGTGATGCGAGAAATCGCCTGCTGGGCCGCGTGCCTTGATGCGCGATCCGCGCTTGAGGTTGTCGAACATCCAGCGCGTGCCGATGCTGCCGGCCTGCGCCTTGACGGTGATGGAGATCGAGAACGGCCGCGATGGCGACGAGGCCAGCGTATAGGTGCGCATCAGCGGACCATCGGCCGTCGGCAGCTCCAGCGTGATGAACTGGCCCGGTTTGTAGCGGAACCAGGTCTGCGCGTCCGAGCGGAAGGTGAAGGTCTTCACCTCCGGCGCTTCGTCGACGATGCCGGCCACTTCCAGCACCTGGAGGCGGTCGTTCCATGGCGTCATCTCGTCGAGATGGCGATAGAGGTGGACACCCGTCATGGCGTTCATCGCAGTGGCCTCAAGCGACGCTGCGCAGCGCGGGTCTTTCACCTTCGGTCAGCCGAGGCTCCATGAAGCGCGCATACCATTCGACGAACTGGATCACGCCGCCTTCATGCAGCTCGGAATAGGGTCCCGGCTGATAGGCCGGCGAGTTGATGCCGAAGGCATTCTCCTCGACGATGCGGCGGTCCTCGTCATTGGTCAGCGTCCAGACGTGGATCAGGTTCTGGAGGTCGTAGTCGATGCCCTCGACGGCATCCTTGTGCACCAGCCATTTGGTTGTCACCGCCGTCTCGGTGGCGCTGATGGGAAGAACGCGGAACGTCACCGCGTGGTCGCCCAGTATGTGATTCCACGTCGTCGGATAGTGGTAGAGCATCAGGGTGCCGATGCGGTCGGTGGCAACGGCGTCGGACAGGTTGCGCTGCACGGCGCGCTGGCCGGTCATGGTGTAGCTCACCGCGTGCGGCAGCAGCGGCGCGCGTGTCGTGCGGTATTGACCGGCCGTATCGATGACGAAACGCGACGGCAGTCCCGATGCTTCGCAGCGTGCCCAGTGTTCCAGCAGCTCGGGGTCATCCTCGACACCGTTGACGCCGGTGACGGTCGGGGCTTCCGGGAAGGTCTTGCAGAGCTCCGGATGGTTGCCCGCGCAATGGTAGCATTCGCGGTTGTTTTCCCAGACCAGCTTCCAGTTGCCCTTCTCGACGATGGTGCTCTCGAAGGCGATCTTGGCGTCGGCCAGGCGATGCGGCAGGAAGTAGGGCTCCATCATCTGGCGGAAGGGCGCAAACTCCGCCGGCTGGTCGGCCAGGCAGACGAAGATGTAGCCGCCGGCGCTTTCGCAGGCGACCGGCTTCAGGCCGTAGTCGTTGCGATCAAAGCCTTCGGCCATCTGCCGGGCAAACAGCAGCTTGCCGTCGAGGTCGTAGGTCCACTGATGGTAAGGGCAGACCAGGCGCGCGGAGGTGCCTTTGTCGGCGGTGCAGACGCGGCTGCCGCGATGGCGGCAGGAATTGTGGAAGGCACGGATCCTGTTCTCGCGGTCGCGCACCAGGACGATCGGATAGGCGCCGATCTGGACGGTGAAGAAACTGCCGGGCTTGGCGATCTCGCAATCATGCCCGACGAACAGCCAGTCGCGATACCAGATCAGCTCCATGTCGAGCTTGAAGAAATCCGGATCGGTGTAGAAGGGCTGTTCCAGCGAGAAGCCATCGCGCCTCGCGCGAATGAGCTTCAGCATTTCATGACGTGCGTCCATGTCCTGTCCTCGTCAAAGGACTGAACTGGTGGTGATGGAGGGTAGATGGCCGTACTTGACGGTCTTGGACCGGCGCACGGCTTTCTGCCTCTTGACCGCCCACCGCGATCAGTCGAGTTCCAAAAAGTCCACGGCTGGTTTCCGGGCTCCGAAGCTGTCCTTGCGGGACCGTCTCGACACCTTCCCAGGCCTTCGCCCAGTGGTCTGTCGTCGAGACAGAAGCTTCGCTACCGTTGCGGGGGCAGCGCCGGCATCAAACCGGCTTCCCAATTATCCCTCCGGCGTGGTTCGCCGGAGAGCACCTTGAACATGGTGATCTGATCACGGACGCCGTGCCGGTGCGATGACGAAAGCGACATCGGCGCAGTGCAAAGACGACAGGGCGGAATTACTCAGCGGCCTCGGCTATCGGCGAGGGCACATAGTTAAGGATCGGTCCAAGCCAGCGCTCGACATCGGCGACGGCCATGTCCTTGCGCGCGGCATAATCCTCGACCTGATCGCGCTCGACCTTGGCGACGCCGAAATAGTAGCTTTCGGGCTGGGTGAGATAGAGGCCGGATACCGACGAGCCGGGCCACATCGCCATGCTCTCGGTCAGGCGCACGCCAATCCGCTCTTCCGCCTTGAGCAGGTTGAACAGCGTCACCTTCTCGGTGTGGTCGGGCTGGGCTGGATAGCCGGGGGCAGGGCGGATGCCGCGATAGGGCTCGCCGATCAGGTCGTCTGGCGCGAGGTCTTCATCGGCAGCGTAGCCCCAATATTCCTTGCGCACCTTCTCGTGCAGACGCTCCGCGAAGGCTTCGGCGAAGCGATCCGCCAGCGCCTTGACCAGGATCGAATTGTAGTCGTCATTGGCGCGCTCGAAGCGCTCGGCGATCGCGACCTCCTCGATGCCGGCCGTCACGACGAAGCCGCCGATATAGTCGGGCCTGCCGCTCTCGCGGGGGGCGACGAAATCGGAAAGCGCGACATTCGGCTTGCCGTCGCGCTTGGTCAGTTGCTGGCGCAGCGTGAAGAAGGTGGCGAGCTCGGTGTCCCGGGCTTCGTCGGCAAACAGCTTGATATCATCGCCTGTGGTATTGGCGGGCCAGAAGCCGAGGACGGCTTTCGGCGCGAACCACTTCTCGTCGATGATCTTCTTCAGCATCGCCTGCGCGTCGTCGAACAGTTGCCGTGCCGCCGGCCCCTGCTTTTCGTCTTCGAGGATCCTGGGATAGCGCCCCTTCAATTCCCAGGTCTGGAAGAACGGCGTCCAGTCGATGTAGCGGGCGAGTCGGCCAGGTCCCAGCTTTCGAACACCCTGGTCCCGAGGAATGAAGGTTTCGGCGGCTGGTAGCCGGCCCAGTCGACCTTGTGGGCATTGGCGCGCGCCTTGGCCAGCGGCAGGCGCTGCTTGTCCCGTTCCGAGCGCTCATGCGCCTCGGTCACCTTGCGATACTCGGCCTGGATGGTCTCGACATAGCCGGCCTTCATATCGGGCGAGAGCAGGCTGGAGACGACGCCGACCGCGCGGCTGGCGTCGGTGACGTAGACGGCCTGTCCCTTCTGGTAGCGCGGATGGATCTTGACCGCGGTGTGGACGCGGCTCGTCGTTGCCCCGCCGATCAGCAGCGGGATGTCGAAGCCTTCGCGCTCCATTTCCGAGGCCATATGCACCATCTCGTCCAGCGACGGGGTGATCAGGCCGGAAAGGCCGATCACATCGACCTTTTCGTTGCGCGCGGTTTCGAGGATCCTGGCCGCCGGCACCATGACGCCGAGATCGATGATCTCGTAGTTGTTGCAGGCGAGGACCACGCCGACGATGTTCTTGCCGATGTCGTGGACGTCGCCTTTCACAGTGGCCATCAGGATCTTGCCGGCGCTCTGGCGTTCGCCATTGTCGATGCCTGCGGCGGCATTGGCGAGCTTCTCGGCCTCCATGTGCGGCAGCAGGCCCGCGACGGCCTGTTTCATCACGCGGGCCGACTTAACCACCTGTGGCAGGAACATCTTTCCCGCGCCAAACAGGTCCCCGACGACATTCATGCCGGCCATCAACGGGCCTTCGATGACATGCAGGGGGCGCTCGGCGTTCAGCCGTGCCTCGTCCGTGTCGGCATCGATGAATTCGGTGATGCCGTTGACCAGCGCATGCGAGATCCGCTGTTCGACCGGCCACTCGCGCCAGGCCAGGTCCTTCTCCCTGGTTTCCTTGCCGGCCGTGCCCTTGTAGCGCTCGGCGATCTCGAGCATGCGTTCGGTCGCGGTGCCACCGGCCTTGGGCTGGCGGTTGAGCACCACATCCTCGCAGGCCTCGCGCAGCTCGGGATCGATCGATTCATAGACGGCGAGCTGCCCGGCATTGACGATACCCATGTCCATGCCGCGCTGGATGGCGTGGTAGAGGAACACCGCATGCATGGCCTCCCGCACCGGCTCGTTGCCGCGGAACGAGAAGGACAGGTTGGAGATGCCGCCGGAGATATGGACATGCGGCAGCGTTGCGATGATTTCTCCCGTCGCCTCGATGAAGTCGACGCCGTAATTGTCGTGCTCCTCGATGCCGGTGGCGACCGCGAAGACGTTCGGATCGAAGATGATGTCCTCCGGTGCGAAGCCGGCCTGTTCCGTCAGCAGCTTGTAGGCTCGTGTGCAGATCTCGACCTTGCGCGCCCGGGTGTCGGCCTGGCCGACCTCGTCGAACGCCATCACCACGACGGCGGCGCCATACATGCGGCACAGCCTGGCATGATGCAGGAAGGCCGCTTCGCCTTCCTTCATCGAGATCGAATTGACGATGGCCTTGCCCTGCACGCATTTCAGGCCGGCTTCGATGACATCCCATTTCGAGGAATCGATCATCACCGGCACGCGCGCGATGTCGGGTTCCGCGGCGACTAGGTTGAGGTACTCGACCATCGCCTTCTGCGAATCGATCAGGCCCTCGTCCATGTTGATGTCGATGACCTGCGCACCATTGGCGACCTGGTCGCGGGCGACGTCGAGCGCCGCCGCGTAGTCGCCGGCGGTGATCAGCTTCCTGAACTTGGCCGAGCCGGTGACGTTGGTGCGTTCGCCGACATTGACGAAGGGAATGTCCCTTGTGAGGGTGAAGGGTTCGAGGCCGGACAGGCGCATCTGCGGCGACCGTTTCGGCAGCCCGCGCGGGGCGTGCCTGGAAACCGCGTCGGCGATCGCCGCGATATGTTCCGGTGTCGAGCCGCAGCAGCCGCCGACCACATTGACCAGCCCTTCGCGCGCGAAGTACTCGACCTGGCCGGCCATGAATTCGGGGCTCTCGTCATACTGGCCGAATGCGTTCGGCAGGCCGGCATTCGGATAGGCGCAGGTGAAGGTCTCGGCCACCGAAGACAGTTCTGCAAGGTGCGGACGCATGGCGGCGGCACCAAGCGCGCAGTTCAGGCCGATCGTGAAAGGCTGGGCATGCCGCACGGAATGCCAGAAGGCCGTCGGCGTCTGGCCGGATAGCGTGCGGCCGGAAAGGTCGGTGATCGTGCCGGAGATCATGATCGGCAGCCGGACGCCTTTTTCGGCATAAATCTCCTCGCAGGCGAAGATCGCGGCCTTGGCGTTGAGCGTGTCGAAGATGGTCTCGATCAGGATGATGTCGGCGCCGCCGTCGATCAGCCCGCGCAACTGCTCGCCATAGGCGAGGCGCAGGTCGTCGAAGGTGACGGCGCGATAGCCCGGATTGTTGACGTCTGGCGAGATCGACGCGGTGCGGTTGGTCGGCCCGAGCGCGCCGGCGACGAAACGGCGCCGGCCGTCTTCCTGCTCGGCCCTGCGCAAGGCGCGCCGCACCAGTCGCGCGCCATCGCGGTTCAACTCATAGACCATGTCCTCCATGCCGTAGTCGGCCTGCGCGATCGACGTGGAGGAGAAGGTGTTGGTCTCGACGATGTCGGCGCCGGCCCTGGCATAGGCGTAGTGGATATCCTCGATGGCCTTGGGCTGGGACAGGATCAGCAGGTCGTTGTTGCCTTGCTGGTGGCAGGCGCAGCCGCCGAAGCGGTCGCCGCGGAAATGATCCTCGCCGAAGCCGAGACCCTGGATCTGGGTGCCCATCGCGCCGTCGAGCACGAGGATGCGCTCGCGCGCGGCAGCTTTCAGCGCTGCGAGGATTTCCGAGCCGTCGGGACGCGACGACAGCGGGCCGAAGAGCTCATCGACCGAAGACATATTACGACACTCTTCATTCCAGGAACGACGTCGCAATCTTAGTCACATAAAGACATGTTTATGTCAATATACGATTTCCCTTTTCTGGGTCGAACCCCGGCCGGGGCGACGTGGCTCGCTTTTGTGAATGCGACGCAACTGAGATAGGACTAGAAGCTTCCGAAGGTCCGGACTAAGGGCTTTGATGCTTGACCGGAGTGAGGCGGGAGACCGACAGGTTGGAACGAAACATCGCGGATATCTGCAGGGAGTTCGGACTGAAGCTGACCGGTCCGCGCCGGATCATCATGCAGGTCCTGTTCGAATCGAGCGATCATCCCGACGTCGTCGAACTGCACCGCCGCGTCACCGCGATCGAACCGACGATTTCGCTTGCCACCGTCTATCGCACGGTCAACCTGCTGCGCGAGAAGGGGGTACTGGAGCGTCATACGTTCGGCGACGGCCGCGCCCGCTACGAGACCACGCCGCGCGAGCACCATGACCACCTCATCAATGTGGAAACGGGAAGCGTGATCGAGTTCCAGTCCGAGGAGATCGAGCGCCTGCAGGAAGAGATCGCCCGCAAGCATGGTTTTGCGATCGTCAGCCACAGGCTCGAGATCTATGTGCGGCCCCTGAAGCGGAGCCGGACATAGTACCCGAACGGCTGCGAGGTGACGCGGATGGTCACCGGCTCATTCGGTCACCTCTATCGTTGACCGGGTCCGTACAGCTTTGAGCGTGACGAACAGGAAGGCCGCGACGAACAGTGCGGTGAGCAGCAGCACGATGGTCGGCGCTGGGGCGCTGTCGATGAAGAACGACAGGTAGACGCCCAGCAGCGAGGCCCCGGCCGCGATCACCACCGACAGCCAGAGCATGGCGCTGAAGCGCGTGGTCAGCAGGAAGGCGATGGCGCCGGGCGCGATCAGCATGGCGATGGCGAGGATGATGCCGACCGCCTTCAGTGCGCCGACGATCGTCAGCGAGATCAGGCACAGCAGGCCGTAGTGCAGCAGCTGAACCCGCAGCCCGACGGCTCTTGCCTGCGCCGGGTCGAAGGCATGCAGCAGAAAATCGCGCCATTTGAAGATGATGATACCGGCGGTTATCGCCGCGATGACGGCGGTTTCGGCGATGTCGCGCAGTCCGATGCCCAGGATGTCGCCGAACAGGATGTGGTCGAGATGAACCTCGGACTGGATCTTGACGTAGAGCACCAGCCCAAGCCCGAACATGCCGGAAAACACGATGCCCATCACCGTATCCTGCTTGATGCGGCTGTTGTCCTTGAGGAAGCCGGTGGCGAGCGCACAGACCATGCCGGCGGCAAAGGCGCCGACCGCGTAGGGCAGGCCGATGATGTAGGCGAGCACCACGCCGGGAAAGACGGCATGGCTGATGGCGTCGCCCATCAGCGACCAGCCCTTGAGCACGAGGAAGCAGGAGAGCAGGGCGGTGGGAACCGCAACCAGCACCGCGATGACCATCGCGTTGATCATGAAGTCGAACCGCAGGGGGGCGAGCAATATATCCAGCATGGTCAGGCCGTCCTTTCCAGCGCCTGGGCGGCGCGGCGGCGCGCTGCCAGCATGCCGTGCCTGGGTGCGAAGACGAAGGCGGTCAGGAAGATCAGCGTCTGCAGCACCACGATGATGCCGCCGGTCGCTCCGTCGAGGAAGTAGCTGGCATAGGCGCCGACGAAGCTTGTGGCAGCACCGATGACCACGGCAATCACCAGCAGGCGGGGGAAACGATCGGTCAGGAGATAGGCCGTGGCGCCCGGGGTCACCACCATGCAGATCACCAGGAAGGCGCCGACCGTCTGCAGGGCGGCGACCGTCGATGCCGACAGCAGCGTGAAAAACATGATCTTGAGCGCGACCGGGTTGAGGCCGATCGAGCGCGCGTGGCTTTCGTCGAAGAAAACCACCATGAGGTCTTTCCATTTCAGCAGCAGGATGGCGAGTGAGACGAAGCCGATGATGGCGAGCTGCAGCGTGTCCTCGGGTGTGATGGCAAGGATGTTGCCGAGCACGATGGTCTGGATGTTCACGGAAGTCGGCGACAGCGACACCATGAAGAGGCCGAGCCCGAAGAAGGAGGAGAAGATGAGGCCGATGATGGCGTCCTCCTTCAGCTTGGTGCGCTGGTTGAGGAAAAGCATCGCGGCGGCGGCCAGCCCGCCGGAAAAGAACGCGCCTATGGAGAAGGGCAGGCCCAGCATGTAGGCGCCCGCGACTCCCGGTACGATCGAATGCGAGAGCGCGTCGCCGATCAGCGACCAGCCTTTCAGCATGAGATAGCAGGACAGGAAGGCGCACACGCCGCCGACCAGCGCCGAAACCCACATTGCGTTCAACATGTATTGGTAGCCGAAGGGCTCGAGGAGCAGCGCGCTCATTCGCCGTCCTCCCTGAATTGCTGCTGCATGGCCCCGGGTTCGCCGTAGAAGACCAGCGGCCGCTCGTCATCGGTGATGACGGCGACGCGGCGTCGGTCGCTGTCCGCATGCAGCCCGGCGCCGCCGAGCACGAAATGGCGCAGCACCCCGCCGAAGGCCTTCTCCAGATTGGCCTGGGTGAAGGTCTCGGCGGTCGGGCCGGAGGCGAGCACGGTGTTCTTCAGGAGCACGGTTCGGTCGCAGAACTCCGGGACGCTGCCGAGATTGTGCGTCGACACCAGCATGACGCGCCCTTCGTCGCGCAACGCGCGCAACAGGTCGATGATGGCGTCCTCGGTCTTGACGTCGACGCCGGTGAACGGCTCGTCGAGCAGGATGACACGCCCGTCCTGCGCCAGCGCGCGGGCCAGGAAGACGCGCTTCTTCTGCCCGCCCGACAGTTCGCCGATCTGGCGCCTGCGGAACTCCGACATGCCGACGCGGGCAAGGGCGGCCGAAACGGCCTCGCGATCGGCGGCTTTCGGAATGCGCATCATGTTCATGTGTCCGTAGCGGCCCATCATGACGACATCCTCGACCAGGACCGGAAAATTCCAGTCGACCTCCTCGGCCTGCGGCACATAGGCAACCAGGTTCTTGCGCAGCGCCTCGGCGACGGGCATGCCGAGCACCTGGATGCTGCCCCTGGCAAGCCGCACGAAGCCCATGATCGCCTTGAACAGGGTCGATTTGCCCGAACCGTTGACGCCGACCAGCGCCGTGATCGTGCCGGTCGGGACCTCGAAGCTGGCATCGTGCATCGCGGTCTGGCCATTGCGATAGGTGACGGTCGCATCCCGCACGGAGATGCCAGCCGGCAGAGCCGGCTGGGTGACGATCTTGAATGCTGCCGTCATTGCGAGAGGCCCTCGGCGAGGCCCTGCCGCAACGTGTCGGAGGTGACGCGAAGCAGGTCGATATAGGTCGGCACCGGACCGTCCGCCTCGCTGAGCGAATCGACGTAAAGCACGCCGCCATAGTGCGCGCCTGTCTCGCGGGCCACCTGCCGCGCAGGCTTGTCGGAAACCGTGCTTTCGGAAAAGACCGCGACGATGCCGTTCGCCTTGACCGCATCGATGACCTTGCGGACCTGCTGCGGCGTTCCCTGCTGGTCCGCATTGATCGGCCACAGATAGAGCTCCTGCATGCCGAAGTCGCGGGCCAGATAGCTGAAGGCGCCTTCGCTCGACACCAGCCAGCGCTTGTCCTGCGGGATCTCCTCGAGCTTCTGGCGGATCGGCGCGATCGTCGCTTCGATCTTCTGCTTGTAGGCCTCCGCATTGGCCCGGTAGGTGCCGGCATTGGCCGGATCGTTCCTGATGAAGGCGTCACGGATGTTGTCGACGTAGATCAGCGCGTTCCTGGGCGACATCCAGGCGTGCGGATTGGGCTTGCCGGTGTATGGCCCCTCGGCGATGCTCATCGGCTCGACGCCCTCGGAGACGACGGCGCCGGGCACGTCATGCAGGTTCTGGAAGAATTTCTCGAACCACAGTTCGAGGTTGAGGCCGTTCCACAGGATGAGTTTCGCGCCCTGCGCGCGCTGGATGTCACCCGGCGTCGGCGCGTAGTTGTGAATCTCGGCGCCCGGCCTGGTGATCGATTCCACGATCGCGGCATCGCCGGCGACATTCTTGGCCATGTCGGCGATCACCGTGAAGGTGGTCACGGCCTTGAATTTCTCCTGCGCGGCTGCCGGCGCGATCGCCAGGATGGCGCTGATCGCCATTCCCATCGCTGCGGCCAGGATCGACCGTCTCATCCCATCATGCATAAGCGCCTCCTTGTTGCGACTAATTCTCATTTGCATTCGACCTTTGATGCAAATGAGAATTGTTTGCAATAAGAATTTGCGAAAATACGTTGATGGACGCTGCGGCTAGCTGCCGTGCGCGCCTTTCTGCGTAAGCATGGCTTCGACAATCCAGCCTTTGCCGTCGAGCGCTTCTTTGCGAACCTGTTCGAGGCCGCCGACGATCTCCAGCAGCCTGCCGGAGAGGAGCATGTCGTCCGGCATGCCGGCATAGAGGGTCCAATGCACGTCGTTGTGCCCGCCGACGGTATCCGGTGCCGGGACGGCGGGCTGCATGAAAACGATGGTGTCGGCGTTGTTGGGGAAATCTCCGGCGAGGGAGCGCCCGGTCGCCGTCAGGATCGATCGGCCGACATTGCACAGCGCCACCTTGTGCGCGGTCATCAGCACCTGAATGCCGCTGTTGCCGGGGATCACCTCATAGTCGAGCTCGAAATCTCCGGTCGACCGCAATCGCTGCAGGATGCGTCCCAGCGTTTCGATCAGCGAGAACCCGCTCCAGACGCGAAGGCCCCGCATTCGGAAGCATCCAGTTCCTCGAAGGAGAGACCAGCGTGTCGAAGGTCGCCCGCCAGTGCCTCGCCGCCGTCCTTGTGCGGTTCCCTATAGGTAGTGGTGCGGAACGGCCGGTTCCGCACATAGAGCCCGACGATCTCCGCACGAAGGCGGGCAGGGTCCTTCATTCGTCTGTCGGTGCCTTCTTCAGCCTCGTGATCCGGGATGAAAAACAGGGTCACATGGCCGCGGACGTTGATTGCCTGCACCGTCACGAAATCCGGATTGCCGGCACCGATCCCGACGATGAGGACCTTGCGCCTCATTGCCGGATCGCAGATCCCGGGGCGACCGACCCCTGCAGCGCTTCGAAGAGTTCGGCGAGTCGGCGCGGTCCGGGATGGTCTCCCCGGTATCGCTGCAATCTGGCGATCTCGATGGTCGCCGCCGCGGCGAGGTCCGTCCCGGCGGGTTGCGCAAGCAGCCACGACAGGAACACATCTTCCGGCTGTTGCGGGGCCGCCGGCTGTCCGGCGATGTGTCGTGCTTCGACGTTCAGTCCCATGCCAGCGCCCCGCCATTCTGGTATTCGATGACGCGGGTCTCGAAGAAGTTCTTCTCCTTCTTCAGGTCCATCGCTTCCGACATCCACGGGAACGGGTTCTCGGCCTCTGCGAACACCGGGTGCAGGCCGAGTTGCGCGCAGCGCCGGTTGGCGATGAAGTGCATGTACTGCTCGCACAGCGCCGCGTTGAGCCCGAGGAACCCCCTCGGCATCGTGTCGCGGCCGTAGGAGGCCTCCAGTTCCGCCGCGTCGGCGATCATGGCGCGCACCTCTTCCTGGAACGCTTTCGTCCACAGATGCGGGTTTTCGATCTTGATCTGGTTGATGACGTCGATGCCGAAATTGAGATGGATGGACTCATCGCGCAGGATGTACTGGTACTGCTCGGCAATGCCGACCATCTTGTTGCGCCGTCCGAGCGACAGGATCTGCGCGAAGCCGGTGTAGAACCACATGCCTTCGAAAATGACGTAGAAGGCGACGAGGTCACGCAGGAAGGCCTGGTCTGCCTCCAGCGTGCCGGTGCGGAAGTCCGGATCGTCGAGATGCTGGGTATGCTTCAGCGCCCACGCCGCCTTGTCGGTGATCGACGGCACCTCGCGATACATGTTGAACAGCTCGCCTTCGTCCAGCGACAGGCTTTCAACGATGTACTGGAAGGTATGCGTGTGGATCGCCTCCTCGAAGGCCTGGCGCAGCAGATACTGCCGGCATTCGGGATTGGTGAGATGCCGGTAGATGGCCAGCACGATGTTGTTGGCGACGAGCGATTCCGAGGCGGCGAAGAAGCCGAGATTGCGCTTGATCATGCGCCGCTCGTCGTCGGTCAGGCCGTCCTTCGATTTCCAAAGCGCGATGTCGGCCTGCATCGACACTTCGGTCGGCATCCAGTGGTTGTTGCAGCCGGAGAGATATTTCTCCCAGGCCCAGCGGTACTTGAGCGGCAGCAGCTGGTTCACGTCGGCGCGCGCATTGATCATGCGTTTTTCGTCGACGGAAACGCGGGAACCGCTGCGGTCGATCTCGCCGAGGCCGGTGGCGGCGGCAATGGGCGGCATATCCGCGTCGAGATCGATGATGGTTTTGGGCTGGGCTTTCGGTTCGGACCAGTCGAGCACCTTCTTTTCTCCTTCTTTTTCTTCGCTGCTTACTGGCAGGCTTCGCACTCAGGGTCGTCGATGGCGCAGGCCTTGCCCCAGGCCGCATCGGCATGGATGACGATCGGCTGGGCGGCGGGTGCGGCGGCAAGCGCCGAGACGGCGTTGAGCTTGCCGTCGGTGCCTTTCAGCGTCGATTTCTCGACATGCGTCGCCGAGCGCGAGCGCAGGTAGTAGGTCGTCTTCAGGCCTTTGCGCCAGGCAAGACGATAGAGTTCGTCGAGCTTCTTGCCGGAGGGATTGGCAATGTAGAGGTTGAGCGACTGCGCCTGGTCGATCCACTTCTGCCGTCGTGACGCCGCGTCGATCAGCCAGGAGGAATCGATCTCGAAGGCGGTCGCATAGAGCGCCTTGATGTCGTCGGGCACCCTGTCGATCTGGCCGAGCGAGCCGTCGAAATATTTGAGGTCGGAGATCATCACCTCGTCCCACAGGCCACGCGCCTTGAGATCATGCACGAGCTGCGCGTTCACCACGGTGAAATCGCCGGACATGTTCGATTTGACGAAGAGGTTCTGGTAGCCGGGTTCGATCGACTGCGACACGCCGCAGATGTTGGAGATGGTGGCGGTCGGCGCGATTGCCATGCAGTTCGAATTGCGCATGCCGGATTTCTTGACCCGCTTGCGCAACGCATCCCAGTCGAGCGTGGAAGACGCATCCATCTCCACGCTGGGCCGCGCCTTTTCCAGGAGGACAATGGAGTCTATCGGCAGGATGCCTTTCGACCACAGCGATCCTTCATAGCTCGGATAGCGGCCACGCTCGGCGGCAAGATCGACCGAGGCCGAGATGGCCTGGTAGCTGATCGCCTCCATGCTGGCGTCGGCGAAGGCGACCGCCTCATCGGAGGCATAGGGGATGCGCAGCAGCTGCAGCGCATCCTGGAAGCCCATCAGGCCCAGCCCCACCGGCCGGTGGCGCAGGTTGGAACGGCGCGCCTCGGGGATGGTGTAGAAATTGATGTCGACGACGTTGTCGAGCATGCGCATGGCGACGGAGACGGTCCTTGCCAGGCGATCGAGGTCGAGCCCCTTTTCGCTGACATGGTTGACGAGGTTGATGGAGCCGAGATTGCAGACGGCGACCTCGTCCTTCGACGTGTTCAGCGTGATTTCGGTGCACAGGTTGGAGGAGTGAACCACGCCGACATGGCCTTGCGGCGAACGGATGTTGCAAGGGTCCTTGAAGGTGATCCAGGGATGGCCCGTCTCGAACAGCATGGTCAGCATCTTGCGCCAGAGGTCGACGGCGCGGACCTTGCGGAACACCTTGAGCCCGCCGGCGGCTGCCTTCGCCTCATAGGCCTCGTAGGTCTGCCGGAACGCGGAGCCGTAGAGATCGTGCAGGTCAGCCGTCTCGTCTGGCGAGAACAGCGTCCATTCGCCATTGGCCTCGACCCGTTCCATGAACAGGTCCGGCACCCAGTTGGCGGTGTTCATGTCATGCGTGCGGCGGCGATCGTCGCCGGTGTTCTTGCGCAGGTCGAGGAATTCCTCGATGTCGACATGCCAGGTCTCGAGATAGGCGCACACCGCGCCCTTGCGCTTGCCGCCCTGGTTGACGGCGATGGCGGTGTCGTTGGCCACCTTCAGGAACGGCACCACGCCCTGGCTCTCGCCATTGGTGCCCTTGATGTGCGCACCGAGGCCACGCACCGGCGTCCAGTCATTGCCGAGGCCGCCGGAATATTTGGCGAGCAGCGCATTGTCCTTGACCGCCTTGAAGATGCCGTCGAGGTCGTCGGCGACGGTGGTCAGGAAGCATGACGACAGCTGCGGCCGCAGCGTGCCGGAATTGAACAGCGTCGGCGTCGACGCCATGAAATCGAAGGAGGACAAGAGGTCGTAGAACGCGACGGCCCGAGCCTCGCGGTCGATCTCGCGCACCGCCAGCCCCATGGCGACCCGCATGAAGAAGGCCTGCGGCAGCTCGAAACGCTTGCCCTTCGTGTGCAGGAAATAGCGGTCGTAGAGTGTCTGCAGGCCGAGATACTGGAACTGCAGGTCGCGTTCGGGCTTCAGCGCCGCACCCAGCCGGGCAAGGTCGAAGCGGCCGAGTTCCGGATCGATCAACTCGGCTTCGATGCCGGCCGTGATGAATTCCGGGAAATAGGAGGCGTAGCGCCCCGCCATCTCGGCCTGGGTTGCCTGCTCGCTGCGCCCGGTGACGAAACTCAGGGCTTCGCGGCGGAGGCGGTCGAGCAGCAGGCGGGCCGAAACGAAGGCATAGTTCGGCTCGGTCTCGACCAGCGTGCGTGCGGCCAGGATCGGCGCCAGCGACAGTTCATCCCGCGTGATGCCGTCATAGAGATTGCGGCGTGCCTCGGTGAGGATGGCCTCGGGCGAAACGGCTTCCAGGCCGGCGCAGGCTTCTTCGACCACGCGCGAGAAGCGGGCTTCGTCGAGCGGTGCAAGGGCACCGTCTTCGCCCTTCACGTTGAGCGATCCGCCCGGCGCGACCGCATCCGCCTTGTCCGCCAGGCGCTCGCGCGCCCGCTCCGCGCGATAAAGCACATAGGCGCGCGCCACCTTGTGGTGTTCGCCGCGCATCAGCGCCAGTTCGACCTGATCCTGGATCTCCTCGATATGGAAAGTGCGTCCGGCTTCGAAGCGGCGCGTCAGCGCCGCAACCACCTGTCCGGCCAGGTCCTCGACAACGTCATGCACACGCCGCGAGCCCGCCGCGCTCGAGCCTTCGACTGCGAGGAAAGCCTTGGTCAGCGCCACCACGATTTTCGTCGCATCGAACGGCGTCACCGAACCGTTGCGGCGTATCACCTTGTAGCCGGGCTCGGCCTGAGGCGAATGATGGCTTTCGCCGATCGGTGGGGCCTTGGGAGCTCCGTTCGTGGTGAGCGCTGCAGTCGTTGCCATGTCATCCCCGTGGCGTTGTGGGCGGGGATTTTGGGGGAACGCATTGGCCATTCGGGACGCAGCGACGCCCGGCCACGCGCACCGCCGGGACACCCCGCCCGAGGTTCGTTCTCGTTCGTCGCGGCAGGTCTCCTGGCTCACAGGTCGTCGCCCTTGTCGGCCTTCCCGGTGCGTTACGGCACCAGTGGCATTTTTCGACGCGGGCTCACTGCTTACAGTTGCGGGGGCAGCACCGGTTTTGCACCGGCTTCCCTCTTAGCTCCCGAACCAGACGACTCGGGAGAACCTCGACTCCGATATCTAGTATAGAACAGCGACTCGATGTCAACGACTGGTATGGATGGTCGCGGATTTGCCGACAAGGCATTTTGGCGGTTCAGCGCTTGAAACTGATCGTGATCGCCAGCGTCATCGAGGAGCGGGCTATTTCAGGTGGCGGGGCGGGTACAGGGGAGGCTCGCTTCACGGTCTCGATCGCAGCGCGATCAAGGGCCGCATTGCCGGAGGAGCCCGCGACCGAAGCCGATCTTACGACGCCTTGGGCATTGATGCGCAACTGCACGCGAACCGACGCAGAACCACTGGCGCCCGGGGGATATTGCCTGAAGCGGCGGATATGGGCGATGACCTTGGCCTGCCATTGCGCAGGTGATACCGCGCCGCGTCCGGCTGCCTTCGCGGGTCCCGTGGAGGTTGCCTGCTTCGGCGAAACCGCCGCCGGCCGAACGGCTTTTTCAGATGAGCCGGACCCATCGGCTGCCACGGTCCTCTTCGGCGCGCTCTTGCGCTGCTGGCGAACCGGCCTGGCGGGCTCTGCCCGTTCGAGTTTGCGAGAGCGGCTGTTGTTCTCGGCCTTTCGGGTTTCCTGTCGCGCGGCGCCGGGCTTCTCGACCGGGCGGGCGGGTTTGCTTTCCGGCGCCTTCGTGACGGCCGGCACGGCTGGCACGTTTTGCTGCGCGGAGCGGAGAACCTGTGGTGCAGGGGCGGCTTCCTGCTTCGGCTGCGGTGCTTCGGTTCTGGTTTCCGCTGTTTCCTGTCGCGGCTGCCGCGCGGGTTTGGTCGTCGGGGGCTTGTCGTCTTCAGGGAGCGGATCGGCCTGCCTCGGTTCGTCGTACGAGGGCTTTTCCGGCGCTTTTTCGATGTCAGGCCGAGGAACGGAGCGTGCCGGTTCGTCGACTGCATCCGCGGGCCGCTCGGCCTTCAGGGCAGCCTCGGATACGTCCGGAGGCACCCACTCAACGGAGATGGAGTCGACGATGCCCGTATCGGTGGCGGGAGGCAGGGTTAACGCGGCGAGATAGAGCCCGGCGCCGATATGGGCTGCGACGGAGACCACGCCACCCAGCAGCCAGCGCTGCGCTTCGCTGCGGTCGCCTGACGGTTCTTCGCCGGACTCAGGTTCCGGTGCTGCGGTGTTCGGGACGGCGTCATCGCTGTCGGGTCGCGGCGCCGGAATTTCCGGCGCCGCCTTGTCGTCGGTCGCCGGGACGGGCGAAGCAGGGCCGGCGCCGCGCGCGGATTTCCGCGCGCGCGATCTCGCCGGCCTGGCCATGCCCTAGAACCGCATGGCCGAGTTCAGGTAGAAGGTGCGGCCCTGTTCCGGGAAGCCGTAGGCAAGCTGGTAGTTCTTGTCGAAGATGTTCCTGACGCCGAAGTCGAACTCGAAATTGTCGTTCAGCTTGTAGTTCATGTTGAGATTGACCAGCGCGAAGCCCTTGGTTTCGAAGAACGCGGTCTCCAGCCGGTCCGTCGACCAGCGTGAGCTGTAGATGGCGACGTTGGGCGACACGGTGAAATTCTCGTACGGCACCCAGTCGGCATAGAGATAGGCGCTGTGTTCCGGCGTGCCGATGGGCTTGAGGCCGGGCCTGACCGGATCGGAAAGCTTGCGCTTCAGATAGGTGTAGCTCGCACCCACGGTCAGATTGGAAAGCACGTCCCATTCACCGTAGACTTCGACACCATGGTAACGGCCGTCGCCGATGTTCTGGCTCTGGACTTTCCCGCCACCAACACTCACCGACTGGATCACGTCGGAGACGTCGCTGTAGAACACCGAGCCGCCGATCTTCAGCGTTTCGGTCGGTTTGCCGGCCCAGCCGAGCTCGTAGTTCACGGCGCGCTCGGGGCTGAGATCCGGGTTCGGCAGGGCGTCGCCGAAGCGGGTGCTGAACCGGTCGAACAGTGTCGGGAAGCGGGTGCGCGAGGAAATGCTGGCGTGGAATTCCGACGCATCGCTGTAGCGATAGATCGCCGCTCCCTGCCAGTTGAATGCCGAGCTGCCGCCATGCGGATATTCGGACATCTTCTTGCTGGCGGAGTCGTATTTCTGAGCCTTGATCAGCTTGTTCTTGTCGTAGCTGATGCCACCGACGAAATCCAGGCGCTCGGTTGCGTGGAAGGTGTCTTCGACCGCCACCGACCAGGTGTCCTCCAGCTTCGTCTGCTTCGGGTCGACGAAGGCTGAAGTGCCTGGCTGGTTGTGATCCCAGTTGGTATGGTCGTCGCGGCGGTAGTGAACGGCGCCCTTGAGTGTGTTCATCGGGATGAGTTCGGTACCGGCCTCGACGCTGACGCCATAGGCGCTGTCGTCATAGTAGCTGTTGAAGGCGCGCGCCTGCTTCTGGCTCGTGAAGGTCGAGTCGTCATAGGCCGAAAGCAGGTTGTAGAAGGTGTTGTAGTAGGCCTTGGTCTTTACGTAGGACTCATCGCCGAGTTGCGTATGCGAGTAGAAGGCCAGCGAGTCGATGTCCCAGCGCGGCCATTCCCAGTCGCGCTGGTAGGCGGCGCCCGCCGGCAGCGGTGTCCGCGTGATACCCCGCACCGGCTCGTAGATGCTGTAGGGCGCGGCCTTCTCACCCTGCTGTTTGGTGTAGCTGATGACGTATTCGTCGGTCTCGTTCGGCGTGTAGCCGAGCTTGAAGTTGGCACGCCAGTCGCGAACGTTGGAGAAGTCGCGGCGGCCGCCATCCTCCACGGGCCCGCCGATGCCGACCGGGGCCGGATTGAAGCCCTGCGGCAGGAACCAGCCGTCGCTGTTGCGGAATGAACCGCTGGCCTGGAGATAGAATTTCTCCTGCTTGGTTCCGACCCAGCCGGATGTCGTGAACGCGGAAAGATCACCGGTGTTGCCGAGGTCGACGCCGGTGCGCAGTTCGCCTTCGAATTCCTTGGTCGGCTTCCTGGTGACGAGGTTGATGGCGCCGCCCATGCCGCCAGGCCCGCTCAGCACCGAGACATACCCCTTCTGCACCTGGATCTCGGAAAGGTCCGGCGTCAGGAAGCGGCCGTAGTCGAGACGGTTATCGGCCGGCAGATAGACACGGATGCCGTCGATATAGAGCGGCACCTGGAAACGATCGAAGCCGCGAACGTAGATCAGCCTTTCGTTGCGGCTGCCGCCGGTGTTGGAGACCTCGACCCCCGGCGTGGCTGCCAGCGCATCGTCGAGCGTGTTGCGGTTGCTCTTGTGGATGTCCTTTGCCGTCACCACACTGCGCGACACCGACTGACCGCCAATGTCGGAAGAGGTGCCGGCGGCGGCGCCATAGACGATGATCTCGCCGAGCTCGAAGACGGGGGAAGTGCCCGCACGGGCGGGCGCAGCAGGTGCGTCGTCCTTTTTCTTTTCGACGTTCCCGCCCTGCTGCTGCGCATGAGCAACCGGCAGTGCGGCAGCGGTTGTCAAAAGGACGAGCAAAGTCGTCGACGAAAGTCGCTTCATGAAAATCCCCCTCAATGCCCCGATCGGACTTGCCCGCCGCCAACGTGACGACAGGGCGTCCTCCCAATTTGTAAGCGTAATATACGGACAAATACAAAGAACATGTATCCCGTCAAGGCAGTGGTCTGCGCTAAACAGTTTATTGCAGTAGGCCAGCAATCCCCTTCCTTGACCGATATGTCAGAACAGAAATAACAATCGTGCTGATTTCGAAGCGTGCGAGGGGACGAAAAATGGATCGACGGGGATTTCTGGCGCGGCTCTCGCAGGCATTCCTGCTTCTATGCCTTGGCGTGGCGGCGGCCGCATCCGCGCAGGCCGCAGGCCGCACGATCGTCGATTCCGCGGGGCGTTCCGTCACATTGCCTGAACGTGTGGAGCGCGTGCTGGCGGCAGGCCCGCCGGCCTCCACGCTGTTGTATGTGCTGGCGCCCGACAAGATGGTCGGCTGGGTGCGCGAGCCGGGCGCCGGGGAAAAGGAATTCCTGGCCGCGCCCTACAGGGACCTGCCCGCCTATGGCCGGCTGACCGGCAAGGGCAATACCGCCAATCTGGAACTGGTGCTCTCGCTGAAGCCGGACATCATCATCGATGTCGGCACGGTCGACGCGACCTACGCATCATTGGCGGACCGGGTGCAGGAGCAGACCGGGATTCCCTACGTCCTGATCGACGGCTCCTTTGCCAAATCCGTTGAAACGCTGCGCAAGACCGCCGATCTGCTGGGCGTGCCGGAGCGCGGTGAGGAACTCGCCGCCTATGCCGCAACCACGCTCAAGGACATGGATTCGCTGCTGGCTACTCTTCCGGCGAATGAACGCCCGAAAGTTTATTACGGGCGCGGACCGAAGGGGCTCGAAACCGGCCTGGCCGGTTCGATCACCACGGAAATCCTTGGCGCGGTGGGAGCACACAGTGTCGCCGATGCCGCCGGCAAGGGCAGCCTGGCGAATGTCTCCCTCGAACAGCTCCTGGCCTGGAACCCCGACGTGATCCTGACGCTCGACGCGGATGCCCAGGCAGCCATCCTCAAGGATCCGTCATGGTCGGGCATCGGCGCGGTCCAGAAGCGGCGTGTCTACCACACGCCGACATTGCCGTTCGGCTGGTTCGATTCCCCTCCCGGCATCAACCGGCTCATCGGCGTGCCGTGGCTGGTCTCGGTTCTTTATCCGGGAAAATCGTCCGGCGAACTGGCGGCAACGGTGCGCGCCTTCTACAAGCTGTTCTACCATGTCGAGCTGACGGACAAGCAGCTGGACACCTTGCTCGCGGATGCCCGGCCGAAACCATAAGATGACGCAATCACCAGGGGCAGCTTTCTCGGCGACCGGCAAGGCGAAAGCCCGGCTGGGCTGGGTCGCCGCATGTCTGATGCTGGTCCTCGTGGTGGTGGCGGCTCTGTCATTCGGCCAGTACGGCGTCAGCCTGGCGGAGGCTTTCCGCGTCGTCGCGGCAAGGCTGACGGGGAGCGAGAGCGGCCAGCCGCCGATCGTCGACACGGTGGTGTGGAACGTTCGCCTGCCGCGTGTCCTGTGCGGACTGCTGGTCGGGGCTGCGCTTGCCGTCAGCGGGGCGGTGTATCAGGGACTGTTCCGCAATCCGCTGGTTTCGCCGGACATATTGGGGGTCTCTGCCGGCTCAAGCCTTGGCGCGATCTGTGGCATCTTCTTCTCGCTGCCGGTCCTCGCGGTCCAGGGCCTGTCGTTTGCCGGCGGGCTGGCTGCCGTGGCACTTGTCTATCTGGTCGGCAATGCGGCGCGGGGACGCGACCCGATGCTGATGCTCGTGCTGGCCGGGATTGCGATCGGGGCCTTGCTGGGCGCCTGCATCTCGCTGCTCAAGGTGCTGGCCGACCCCTACAACCAGTTGCCGGCCATAACCTTCTGGCTGCTCGGCAGCCTTGCCAGCGTCACGCGCGGTGACCTCCTCTCGATCCTGCCCGTGATGGTGATGGGTCTCATTCCGATGGTGCTGCTGCGCTGGCGCATGAACCTGATGACGCTGGACGATGAGGAGGCGCGGGCGCTGGGTGTGGAAACGGGAAGGATCCGGCTCGTCCTGATCATTGCCGCGACGCTGATGACGTCCGCCGCCGTCTCCGTCTCCGGCATCGTCGGCTGGATCGGATTGCTGGTTCCGCATCTCGCACGCGCCCTTGTCGGCCCCGATTTCACGCGGCTGCTGCCGGCCAGCGTGCTGCTGGGGGCGGGTTACCTGGTGCTCATGGACACGCTGGCCCGCAACGCGGCCAGCATCGAAATCCCGCTTGGTATCCTGACGGCAGCCGTCGGCGCACCGTTCTTCCTGTGGCTGCTGGTGAAGTCGGCAAGGGGATGGGCCTGATGCTGAGTGCCGTCGATCTCGCCTTCGGCTATCCGGGAAGACGTGTCGGCAGCGGCGCCACCTTTTCAGTCGCCGCTGGCGAAGTGTTCTGCCTGCTCGGGCCGAACGGCTGCGGCAAGACAACGCTCTTCAAGACCGTGCTCGGCCTGCTACCGGCTCTCGGCGGGCGGCTGGACCTGGATGGCATCCCCGTCTCCAGCCTGTCGCGCCGGCATTTCGCGCAGCGTGTCGCCTATGTGCCGCAGGCCACGGCGGCTCACTTTCCCTTCAGTGTCTTCGACGTCGCCTTGATGGGGCGCGCCAGCCGGATCGGTACTTTCGACCGGCCGTCGGCCAGTGACAGGGCGATCGTGCACGAGACGCTCACCCGGCTCGGCATCGCGCATCTCGGCGATCATCCCTATACCGAGATCAGCGGCGGCGAGCGCCAGATGACGCTGGTTGCGCGCGCGCTGGTGCAGCGCCCCGCCATGATCGTCATGGATGAACCGACCGCCAGTCTCGATTTCGGCAACCAGGCGCGCATCCTTAGCCAGATACTGGCTCTTAAGGGCGAGGGCATCGCCGTCGTGCTCTCCACGCATGAGCCCAGCCACGCCTTCGCCTGCGCGGGCACCGTCGCCTTGATGAGCGCGGGCACGATTGTCGCCTCCGGAACGCCGGATGCGGTTCTGACACCCGAGGCCCTCAGCAGGCTCTACGGCGTGGACGTCACCGTGGCGCGTCTCTCCGGGATCGAGCAGCAGGTTTGCGTGCCTGTCCTGCGGCGCCCCATATTGGAGCCGTGCGGGGACGCAGGCTCGACACGACCGTGGGACTCAGCGCATCCCTGATGGGCCAGCGCATCCGCGGCTGGATCGGGAGCGCCGCCAATGGGACACAGGACGATCCGTATCGCGGCTGCGGCCATTCTGGACAGCCGAGGCAGGCTGCTGCTCGTGCGCAAGCGCGGCACGACCACCTTCATGCAGCCGGGTGGCAAGATCGAACCGGGAGAGAAACCCGAAGCGGCACTTCTGCGTGAATTGAATGAGGAGCTCGGGCTTTCCTTCGAGACTGATGCGCTTCGATATCTCGGTGTGTTTTCAGCCGAGGCGGCCAATCAGCCGGACGCCACGGTTGTGGCGGATCTGTATGAAGTCAGCGCCATGGGTGAGCCCAGACCGGCGGCCGAGATCGAAGAGATCGCCTGGCTGGATGCGCAGAATACCGGCGGGGTCGCGCTGGCGCCGTTGACGCGCGACCTGGTGCTGCCGCGTTATTCCTGACGCGACCCCAAGCCGGGTCGCAACGCCGGCTACTCCGATTTGCGAAACACGTCGGCGATCGTCTTGATGACGCCGGGGTCCCTGACGCTGTAGCCAGGAACAAGCGAAATGGCGCTGTGGAAGTCGCGGCCCTGCATGACCTTCAGGATACGCCTGACGGCGTCAACCTCGAGGATGTCCTTGCGGCAGACGAAGAAATAATCCTCGGTCAGCAGGCGAACGAAACCGAGGTCGAACTGCCGGGCTGCCGCCTCGACGCCGAAGGCGACATCGGCCATTCCCGATGCCACATAAGCGGCCACGGCGGCATGAGTGAATTCGGCGTGTTCATAGCCGTTGATGCGGGTTCCATCGAGCTGGTGCTGGGCAAGCAGCAGTTCGAACAGCTGCCGCGTGCCGGAATCGGGGTCGCGATTGACGAAACGGATCTGCGGGTCGAGCAGGCGCTCCACCGTCGTGATCCCGAGCGGATTGCCACGCGCCACGATCAGGCCGACCTCGCGGGTGACGAAACCGATGACACGGTGAACGCTGGGGTTCAGCCAGCCTTTGCTGACGGCGATCGCCCGCTTCCGCAAGTCCCCCTGCGGCAGGTGCATGCCAGCAAGATCGCAGCCGCCATGCGACAATGATACGAGCGAGTTCTGGTTGCTGACATAACGAAAATCGACGTCGAGCCCCGGCTCGCGGCTGAGCAGTTCGCGCAGCTTCGGCACCGCGAAACCATGGCTGGCATGGACACGCAGCACCAGCGGGCCATTCGGCAGCATCTGGTTGATTTCGGTCTCGAGTTCCTGCGACAGGTTCTGGAGCAGGGGCCTCAGCCTGGCCTCGAGCCGCTGTCCCGCCCAGACCAGCTTTTCACCGAACGGCGTCAGCCTGGTTCCGCTGCCCTGCTTGCGTACCACCAGCGGCATCTCGAAGAAGTCCGACCATTTCTCGATCAGGTTCCAGGCGTGGCGGTATGAAACCTCTGCCTTGTCTGCCGCGGCGGTGATCTTTCCGGTGGCATGAATTTCGGCGAGGAAATCCAGCATGATCTGCAGCGAGCGGTTCCCTTCGCGTCTGCTGAAACGCCATACGGGTTCGATCTCGATCTGGATCATGCCTCCTCCATGGCTGACCGGTCGCCGCTTTAAAGATATGAATCAACGTTCATATATTTCCAGCAGAAGATAGGTCTTCGCGATCATATATCTCTGCCGCTCTTTCGGCAGAAGATTTCATATTCCCTCAGAATTACAATGAAAATAGTTTCATGGTCGTGGTGATAGCGACCAATCGGGTCGCGGTCGTGCACAATAGATATGAACTCAAATTCATATTTGGGAGGAAAATGTGCTGGACCGGGTCATCGACAGCGATACGCATAGGCTTCTGATCGACGGGCGTCGCGTCGCGGCCCTTTCGGGGCGCACCTTCGAGACGCTGAACCCGGCGACCGGACAGGTGCTGGCCAGGGTTGCCGAGGCCGGCGTGGAAGATATCGACGTCGCCGTTCGTTCGGCGCGCGCCGCCTTCGAAGGACCGTGGGGCCAGATGAAGGCATCCGAACGCGGCGCGCTGCTGCTCAGGCTGGCGGAACTCATCCGGCGGGATGAAGCCGAGCTCGCCAGGCTGGAAAGCCTCGATTCCGGCAAGCCGGTTTCCGCGATCGCGCGGCAGGATCTGCCGGCCGTGCTGGATACGCTGACCTACTATGCCGGCATGGCCGACAAGATCAACGGCCAGGTGATCCCGGCGCGGCCCGACGCGCTGACCTATACCGTCCGCGAGCCACTAGGGGTCGTCGGCGCCATCATCCCTTGGAATTTCCCGCTGATGATCGGGATGTGGAAGATCGCCCCGGCGCTCGCCTGCGGCTGCACCGTGGTGCTCAAGCCTGCCGAACTGACACCGCTCACGGCTCTCAAGATAGGCGACCTCGCTCTGGAAGCCGGCTTCCCTGCCGGGGTGCTCAACGTGGTGCCGGGCTTCGGCAAGGTGGCTGGCCAGGCGCTGGTCGACCATCCCGACGTCGACAAGGTCACCTTCACCGGTTCGCCGGTCGTCGGCAGGCAGATCCTTCAGGGTGCCGCCGGCAACCTCAAGCGGGTGACGCTGGAGCTCGGCGGCAAGTCGGCCAACATCATTTTCCCGGACGGCGATGTCGATACCGCGGTCAAGGCAGCGGGATCCGGCATCTTCTTCAACACCGGCCAGGTGTGCTCGGCAGGGTCGCGCATCCTCGTGCATGAGAGCATTCACGACGCGGTGGTGGAGCGGCTGGCTGCGCGGGCGCAATCGATCCGCGTCGGCGACCCGCTCGAAACATCGACGGCGATGGGGCCGCTGGTGTCGGAAGCCCAGATGAACCGGGTGCTGAACTACATCGAGATCGGCCGCAACGAAGGTGCTTCCGTGATCACCGGTGGCGCACGGCACGGATCAGCCGGCTATTTCGTGGAGCCGACCGTATTTGCCGGAGTGCATCATGACATGCGCATCTCGCAGGAAGAGATCTTCGGCCCCGTGGCGGTCGTCATCCCCTTCAAGGACGACGAGGACGCGCTGCGGATCGCCAACGGAACGGTCTACAGCCTGGCCGCCGGGGTCTGGACCGGCGATATCGGCCGCGCCCACCGCTTCACCAAGCGGTTGAAGGCCGGCACCGTCTGGGTCAACACCTATGGACCGACCGATATCCGCCTGCCCTGGGGCGGTGCGCGCGATTCCGGCTTCGGCCGCGAACATGGCGAGGCCGCCATCGACAATTTCACCGAGCCCAAGGTGATCTGGATCAACACCGGACGCTGATTTTCCACTCCGGCGCGCTGCCGGCTTTCCACCAACAGTCGAGGACCGACTCTCGCTGAAGGCGAGGGCACGGACGGTCTTTGCCAAATTCGAGGAGGCATCATGCGTATCGCAATCATCGGCCAGCAGGCTTTCGGCAAGAGTGTCCTGGAGGCATTCCTGGCGCGCGGCGACGACGTGGCCGGCGTCTTCTGCGCGCCCGAGAAGCCGGGCGCTCGTCCGGACCCGCTGCGGGTCGCGGCGGAAGAGCATGGCTTGAGGCTCTTCCAGCTCCCCAACCTGAAAAGCCAGGCAGCCGAGGGCGCGTTGCGCGCGCTCGACGTCGATCTCGCCGTGATGGCCTATGTGCTGCAGTTCGCCCCGCAGGCCTTCGTTAACATCCCCAGGCACGGCACCATCCAGTATCATCCGTCGCTGCTGCCGGCCTATCGTGGCCCCAGCTCGATCACCTGGCCGATCATCAAGGGTGACAGCCGCACCGGTCTGACCATTTTCCGGCCGACCGACGGGTTGGACGAGGGGCCAGTGATCCTGCAGAAAACCGTCGAGATCGGCGAGAACGACACGCTTGGAACCGTCTATTTCGATCGGCTTTTCCCGCTCGGCGTCGATGCCATGCTGGAAGCGGCGGACCTTGTTGTCGCCGGCCGCCATGTCGAGGTGGTCCAGGTCGAAGATGCCGCCTCATATGAAGGCTGGTGCCGCGACGCGGAGGCCAGGATCGGCTGGAACGCGCATCTGGATGCCATCCACAACCTGATCCGGGGCTGTGATCCTGCGCCGGGCGCCTGGACGACTGTTCTTGGCGAGAAGGTGAGGCTGTTCGAAAGCCGCAAGCATCCGGTGCGCCGGTTCGGCGACGTCCAGGGCAAGCCGGGCGAGATCGCCGCGATCGGCGAACAGACCGTGCATGTTACCGTCCAAGGTGGGACGATCGAGCTGGGCAAGGTCCGTACCGAGGCAGGCCAGAAACTCTCGGCCGCGGCCTTTGCAAAATCGCATGGGCTTTCGGTGGGTGACCGCCTCGAGTCCGAAGCCCCGCAACTGCAGGCGGCTGCCGGCGAGTAGCCTGGGTCAGGCCGCCAGGCGGGACCTGGCGGCCTGCCACCAACGATCAATCGACTGTTCGTCAGGCGTCAGCTCGAAAGCTCCGGGCGCAAACTGCAGCCAGGCATTGTGTTGCCGGGGCGAGACCGTGGTGATGACCGGCTTGCCGGCTTCGGCGGCCGTCACGAAAGCCGCCCACAGGCCATGCTGCGTGATTTCTGTCTTCCCGAACTTGCTCAGGATGACGGCATCGGCCGTGCTGATCTGGGAAAGTAGGAACTGGCAGGCCGCATCCATGCCGGCTGAGTCGAGATGGCAACTTGCTCCTTCCGGCGGATTGTCGATCTGGATGGAGAATTTCCGGCCTGTAGCGATGTCACGCAGATAGCCGACACGACAGGAGCCTTGAGCGTCGGGAGCAGCAGAAAGCACGCCGACGACCGTGCTACCGGCCTGACGCCATCTGGCCGCCGCTTCGGCAAGGCTGGCCTGCCAATCCTGTCCTTCCGATGTGGTGAGAAAGGCGATGTTGCTGGAGTCGTTCATGGTCAGCCGTTCATAACGAGAAAGAGCAGGGGGGCGGATTGGTCATCGCCGCCGGTTCTCTCATGACCGTGGGCGATCTTGTACGAAATGGCAATGAGTGCTTGTTACCATCCTATGGCAGCTTGCTTGTGTTGTCCCCATTCTGACCGTTATATTCACGTATAGCTAGCGAGCATTTACCAAAGGCACGAAAGACGACGTCTGGAGAAGCCGATGCATGCATACGCCAGGCATGCCGACAAGATTCAGGCAGCCATCAAATCCAGCGATGCCGCGAGGTCTGCGCTTGTGGCGTCCTGGCAACGCTCCGCGTCGCTTCATCGTCTCGATCCCGCCGAGCACAAGCCGCCACTCAGGCTCACAAGCGCGGAATTGCGAATGGCGCACCAGCGCATCGAGCCCTTGATACGAACCGCCCAGGTGAGCCTCGACCGGCTCTACCTCGCTGTGGGCGGCGTCGGCTGCTGCGTCCTGCTTGCCGACACCAACGGCATCCCGGTGGATCGGCGCGGCGCGTCCGGCGACGACAGGACGTTCGAGACCTGGGGCCTGTGGACGGGCACGGTCTGGAGCGAAGACGCCGAGGGTACCAACGGCATCGGCACCTGCATCGTGGAGCAGCGGACCTTGACCATTCATGCCGACCAGCACTTTCTGGATCGCAACACCGGGCTTTCCTGCACAACCGCGCCAATCTTCGATCATGAGGGCAATCTTGCCGCCGCGCTCGACGTGTCGTCATGTCGGGCGGATCTTACCGAGGGTTTCGCCGGCCTGATTTCGATGGCGGTGGCGGATGCCGCGCGCCGCATCGAGGCGGACCATTTCAGGCAGATGTTTCCCGAGGCGCGAATCCTGCTTGCGCCCCCGCAGGACAAGCATGCCGGCGGCCTGCTGGCGATCGACCGCGACGATCTCGTGATCGGGGCAACGCGCGCGGCGCGCATGTCGCTCGGCCTGACATCCGACCAGCTCGCGAAACCGCTCCCGGCCGGTGACCTGCTCGGAAAGCGGGAGCTCGGCGGCGGCGCGTTGCGGGAGGCCGAGCGGGCGGTGTTGCAGCGTGCACTTGCGCGGTCCGACGGCAACGTCGCCGCCGCCGCGCGGCTGCTGGGTGTCAGTCGCGCTACCTTGCATCGGAAGCTCAACCGGCTGGAAATGTCGCGCTAGCGCATTCGGCGTCAGGAACCTGTCGCAGTTCTGCGACACCTCCTAGGGCTCGCTTTCCGCGGTGCGCTGACAACCATCCGGCCAGCAGCAACACTCTCCCTGGGCCGCATCTGGCGGTTTCGACACATCTGGGAGGATGCCATGAACAAGGTGGAATTTCACCGTTCGGCGAAGGCGCCGTTCGCCAAGAAATATGACAATTTCATCGGTGGCCAGTACGTGGCGCCGAAATCGGGCAGGTATTTCGAAAACACGTCGCCGGTGAACGGCCGCGTGCTCTGCGAGATCGCCCGCTCCGATTCAGCCGATGTCGAGGCGGCGCTCGATGCCGCGCACAAGGCCAAGGATGTCTGGGGCAGGACGAGCGTGGCCGAGCGGGCGCTGCTGCTCAACCGCATTGCCGACAGGATGGAGGAGAATCTCGTCACCCTGGCGCTCGCCGAGACCTGGGACAACGGCAAGCCCATCCGCGAATCCACCGCTGCCGATATCCCGCTTGCCATCGATCACTTCCGCTATTTCGCCGCGGCAGTTCGCGCCCAGGAAGGTTCGATTTCCGAGATCGACCACGACACGGTCGCCTACCATTTCCATGAGCCGCTCGGCGTCGTCGGCCAGATCATCCCATGGAACTTCCCGATCCTGATGGCGGTATGGAAGCTGGCGCCGGCACTTGCCGCCGGCAATTGCGTCGTGTTGAAGCCCGCCGAGCAGACGCCTGCATCGGTCCATGTGCTTTTGGAGCTGATCGCCGACATCCTGCCGCCGGGCGTGGTCAATGTCGTCAGCGGTTTCGGCCTCGAAGCCGGCAAGCCGCTGGCATCCAATCCGCGCATCGCCAAGATCGCCTTCACCGGCGAGACGACCACCGGCCGCCTCATCATGCAGTATGCCTCGCAGAACCTGATCCCGGTGACGCTTGAGCTGGGCGGCAAATCGCCGAACATCTTCTTCCAGGATGTCGCGGCCGAAGACGACGACTTCCTCGACAAGGCGATCGAGGGTTTCGTCATGTTCGCGCTCAACCAGGGCGAGGTCTGCACCTGCCCGAGCCGTGCGCTGATCCACGAGAAGATCTATGACCGGTTCATGGAGAAGGCGATCAGGCGCGTCGAGGCGATCGTGCAGGGCGACCCGCTCGACCCGGCGACCATGATCGGCGCGCAGGCCTCCTCGGAGCAGCTCGAGAAGATCCTGTCCTATCTCGATATCGGCAAGAAGGAGGGGGCGGACGTGCTGACCGGCGGCGAGCGCAACGACCTGCCCGGGGATCTGGCCGGCGGCTACTACGTCAAGCCGACGGTGTTCAGGGGCACCAACAAGATGCGCATCTTCCAGGAAGAGATCTTCGGGCCGGTGGTGGCCGTCACCACCTTCAAGGATGAAGACGAGGCGCTGAGCATCGCCAACGACACGCTTTACGGCCTCGGCGCCGGCGTGTGGACCCGCGACGGTACGCGGGCCTATCGCTTCGGCCGTGCGATCCAGGCCGGCCGCGTCTGGACCAACTGCTATCACGCCTATCCGGCGCATGCGGCGTTCGGCGGCTACAAGCAGTCGGGCATCGGCCGCGAGAACCACAAGATGATGCTCGACCATTACCAGCAGACCAAGAACATGCTGGTCAGCTACAGCCCGAAAAAGCTCGGCTTCTTCTGAGCCGTTTTGAGTTGCGTCTGCGGCGCGGCGCTTTTCGCCGCGCCGCTCGCGACGACGGGGGTGAACATTGGAAAAGCTTTCGCAGGACAAGGTCACCGCCACGCCCGAGGCGATCGAGTTGCTCAACGAGATCATCGCCGACCACGGGCCGGTGCTTTTCCACCAGTCCGGCGGTTGCTGCGATGGCTCCTCACCCATGTGTTATCCGCGCGGCGACTTCATCGTCGGCGATCGCGACGTGCTGCTGGGCATCATCGGCGACACACCGGTCTATATCAGCGAGTCGCAGTACAGCGCGTGGAGGCACACCGATCTGGTCATCGACGTGGTGCCTGGACGCGGCGGGATGTTCTCGCTCGACAATGGACGCGAGAAGCGTTTCCTGACGCGGTCGACGCTGTGCGATGTGCGGCAGCGCTAGGCGAACTGACGGTTTGCCGGCTTTCTTTTTCCGTGACTCCAGGGCCGGATCGATCCGGCCCTGGCATTGAGCAAGGTCAGAATTTCACGCTGAGCCTTGCGTCGACGCCGTTGGTCGACGATCCGGAGCCGAACTCGCCATTGTAGGAGATGCCGAGCGTGGCATTGTCGGTCACCTTCATGTCGAGACCGGTCTGCAGCACGAAGGTGTTCTTGGCGATCGGCACACCGGCCACCGTGAACAGGCTGGAACCGGCAAAGCCGACCTTGGTGAACGGCGTGGTGTCGCCGAAGGCATGCTTCCAGCCGACCGTGCCGTTGGCCGAGGCTGCGACCGAACCGAGCATGAAGTCGGTCGAGGCACGCAGGCCGAGCGTCGAGAAGGTGGTGTTGGTGGTCTGCGCCTCGGCACTGAGGGCAGCAGCACCGCCCTTTTCGGTGAAGCCGTCGGTGCGCAGGCTGACATGGGCGAGGTTGACGAACGGCTCGAAGGCGGCTCCTGCCGCATCGAGGCGATAGCCCAGCTCACCGAAGGCCTGGAAGGCACCGGCATCATAGTCGGCCGACAGGCCGTCATTGAAGCCGCGGAAGGAGACGGTGCGGCCGGTCTCGATGTTGCTCCAGGTGTAGGAGAGCCCGGTGCGCAGGGCCAGTGCACCCCAGCGCGTGCCGCCATAGAGGCCGAGATGGTAGTTGTCGCTGTCGCCCGACGAAGTGCGATCCTTGGCATCGAAGGAGGTGCGGCTGTAGCCGGCGAGCACGCCGACGCGCCAGGCTTCTGCAAGCTCGGTGTCGATGCCGGTGACGAAGCCGCCGGTCGACTGCTTCATGCGGGAGGCATTGCCGTCGCCGTCGATGCTGCTCCAGGCACCGAAGACCTGGCCCAGGCGGCAGTCCTTGCGGTGGTTGCGGCTTCGATGTCCTTGCCGTCGGGACCATAGGCCATGACCGGCATGGCGGCTGCGGCGACATCGCCGAAGGCGGCACGGACACGATCGTTGGCTGCGTTGCGCACATATTGCGACGAATTGATCAGCGCGGTCGTACCGGAGGCATGCACCTCGCCAGACAGCTGCTCGAAGGCGGCGCGTGCCTCCTGCGTACTGGTCTGCCAGACGACCGCATCATAAACCGGGTTGCCGCCGCCCAGTGCCCGGATGGCCGCGGCCGCGGCCTGCTGGTTGATTGTCGTGCCGACGGTCGGAAACGCCACCGCGTTGCGGGCAATGTCCAGATAGACATTCTTCGGATCGTAGGCCAGCCCAAGGTCGATGAAGGGCATGTCCTGGGACAGCGAGGCGAACGAGCCGATGACACCACCATCCGCGGTCAGGATGGTGTAGCGGCGGCCGGGTTCATAGTTGCCCGGCGCCTTGGTCAGATTTACGGCCGCGCCCGCGATCGAGGCGGTTCCGCTTGCGGCCAACCGGTCGGAGGTTCCCGAAGGATCGATCTCCAGCTCATAGGTCGAGCCGGCGGCGAGGGTGAGATTGCCGGTCACGGAAAGCGTGCCGATCGAGTTGCCGGGAGAGACTGAGGCCCCGTTGGCCACCACGAGATCGCCGACGGTGCCTTTGCCGGCAAGAGTGGCGTTTGCAGCGACAAAGACACTTCCCGTCAGACGCGCGTTTGCGTGGCCGTCGTCGCCGACAACCAGGCCGCCGCCATTGACCAGTGTCGGGCCGGCATAGGTGTTCTGGCCGTTCAGGATCAGGATCCCTTTACCCGTCTTGACCAGGCCGCCGGTGCCTTCGATGGTCCCAGCGAAGGAGCTGTTGCTGGCCTGATTGACGCCGAGCGAGGCGCTGCCGAGGTCCAGTATGCCGCCGCGGCCGGACAATGATGACATCGACAGATTGAAATCGTTGAGATCCAGCCTGCCTGCATTGACGGTGTAGCCGGTGTCGCCGACGAAGGCACCTGCGGTTCCTGCCTTGAGGACGCCGCCTTCGACAACTGTTCCGCCTGTGTAGCTGTTGGTGCTGGCGAGCACGAGCGTTCCGGCGCCCCGCTTGGTCAGGCTGCCTTGTCCCGATATTGCCTGGTCGACGGCGACGGCATTGCCGGCATCGGCAATGTCTATCCAGCCGTTCTGTTCGAGCACGACGGAACGATTGAGGTCGTTCATCGCCTGGCCGGCTATCCGCAGGCCGCCATTGGCCAGTCGAAGCCTGGCCGCCGAGCCGCCGAGGGCGGCGTCCTCATCGACGATGACGGTTCCGCCGTCGGTCACCAGCGTTTCGCCGATGAAGGAATGGTCGTCGATGCAGTATTCCTTGATCGCCTGGCTGAAGCGGGCATCCTTGCTGCCGCAGTCGAGCAGCGTCTTCTTCTCGGCGAGCGTCAGACCGGTAAGGATCGGATTGCCGTCGGCGTCGGCGATCTGGCCGAGATAGATGTCGTTGCGGTTGTTGTTCCGCGTCAGGTAGAATTCCTTGTTGCGCCCCTCGAAGTTGTAGGCCTCGGAGCCCCATACAAGCCGGGTCTTGGCCGTGCCGCCTTCGTCATAGCTCTGAAGTTGCGGCCCGACCCAGCGCAGTTCCTGCGCGACCGGCTCATGGTCCGAAAACGAATTGCCGTTCGGCAGTTGCGCCTTCTTGGCCAGATTGCCCGAATATTCGCCGGTGTCGGCGATCTCGGTCCATTTGGCGAAGGGACGCGACATCATCACGTGGTCGATGGTGACGCGATCCCAGCTTTCCCAGGTGTTGGTCTTGTCCTCGCCGTCGCTCGTCCAGGTCGCGCGCCCGTCTCCGACGCGGCTCGGCTGGAACTGCTCCCGGTTCCGCTCCAGCTGGAAGAGCTGATATTGCTTCTTCAGCACATTCATCGTCACCGGCAGGTTGGCGGCAACCGGATAGGTTTCATCGGCGAAGTTCAGCCCCTTCGATGCCATGTCCTTGGCGACGATTTCTTCCCACTGCCGCCAGCTCATCTGCGAGATGCTGGTGATGCCGGGGAACTCCGATCGATGACTGTTGAAGTAGCTGGTGATGACGTTCCGGAACTTTGCCTGGCCGTTGCCTTCGACGGTCCGCATGTCATTGGAATAGTTGGTGAAGGCCGCCTCCTGGCCCTGCGGCACATATTGCTGGGCAAGGGTTTTCCAAAGTGCGGTCGCATTGGGGTCGACCACCGTGCGTGCAAACAGCGTCGCCTGCTGTTCGGCGCGGTGCAGGCCGCGCTCGGAGACATCGCCGGCGTTGAAATCGCCGAGGATCACGGTCGGGATCGCGGTTCCGGCAGCGGCGGTGTTGAGTTCCTTTGCCTGTTTCAGGCGATTGGTGGGCTCGTCATAGTAGTTCATGTGGACGCTGTTGACGACGGTATCGGGAAAGCCGTTGCCGGGGCTGATGCGCACGACGTCGCCAGGCAGATTGGTGAAAGGAACCGTGGAGAAGATGCTGCCATTGCCTTTGCCGCCTTCGTCGGGGTTCTTTTGAGCGGGAAGGAAACCTGGCTGCTTGCGCGGCACGAGGTTCATCGCATCGATCGTGTTCTGCGAAAAGGCATCGACGAGGTTTTGGCCGTTGGCGACCTTGTTGTTGTTGTTCAGTTCGGGAAGGACGAACACGTCCGGAGCGACGTTCCGGATCAGCTCTTTCATGGCGTCGGCGAAGACGAACTTGCCTGCTGCTTTCTGGATCGGGTCCCACATCTTGGAGTTTTGCCCGACATTCCAGATGTTGAACGCCATGAACTTGACGGAATGGTTGTTGGTCTGGGCCGACGCCGGCGTCCACGCCGCCGCGGTGGCCAGGGTGACGACGCTGGCCGCAAGGCCGAGGCGTGATATCGCGTTTCTGTTGCCTGCACCTGCGTTGTTGCGCATGGACGATCCCCTCTGCCTGAAATGTTACTTTTCCAACATTAGTCTCCGGATATGTCAGTTTGACAACATTACACACCAGCCGTGTGGGTTTGACAACATTCCAATTTTCGATGTCTTGAGTTGTCTCCGATCGAGGCTCACAACATGGGCCGGGGAGTGGGGCACGAGATTCGGATGAGCGTTGAGGCGACAACGGGTGAGGGGATTGGCAAGAAGGAGAGCCGGCAGGCGTTCCTTCTGCGCTATATCCAGCAGAACCACTACATCTCGATCGACGAGATCACGCGCCTGTTTTCGGTAACGACACAGACCGCGCGCCGCGATGTCATGGCGCTGGAGCAGATGGGGCGCGTCAGGCGGCTGCATGGCGGTGCTGCCACCATAACGACGATCGACCCCATAGCGCTGCGGCAAAGGCGGACTGAAAACGCCGCGCAGAAGGCCAAGGTGGCAGCGATCGTCGCCGACCTTGTTCCCGATGGGGCAGCCGTTTTCATCGATACCGGAACGACTTGCGAAGCGGTGGCGCAGGCCCTGATGTCGCGGCGCGATTTGCGGGTCGTCACCTACAGCCTGCGCGTCGCGACCATCTTGAGCGAAAATTCCAGTTTCTCCATCGCCGTGCCCGGCGGGTTCGTCCGCCCTGTCGACGGTGGCGTGTTCCAGGAGGACACGGCCGACTATGTTCGCCGCTTCAAGTTCGACCTGGCCATCATTTCGGTCAGCGGCATCGATGACGACGGCGATATCTGCGACGACGACCACGCCGAGGTGGCGGTTGTTTCCGCGGCACTGGCGCAATCCGGGCGCAAGATCCTGGCTGTCGACTCGAGCAAGTTCGGCCGGCGCGCGCTGGTCAGACTCGGCTCGTTGCGGGATGTCGATATCCTGGTCACCGACTCCCTGCCGCAGACCCCACTGCTCGGCAAGGTGCGCGCCAGCGGGGTCGAAGTTCATACCTGAAACTGGGCTTTGGCCAGCGCCTGTCGAGTATCGAACCTTTCGTGATGCCCCACCACGGCAGGCGTCAAACGGCGTTGCCGGCGGGAAGCAGCGGCCGGCACTGGCCAAACTCATGGTTGCTGTCGTGCGCAAAAGTGCATCCGCAACACGATGAGCGCCGCGCGATTAGTATCGTCGGCTAGGCGCGCAGGGTCTCGCCGCTCGCCTGGTCAAAAAGATGCAGGCGCTCTTCCGTCGCGGTCAGGATGACTTCGTCACCGACACGGATACGCGCCGCTGACGGAACGATCGCTGTCACTTCGCCGGAGCCGAACGGCACTGAAATCAACGCGTCATTGCCATGAAACTCGGCAAGCGCGACCCTGCCGGAAAGCGCGATCGCGGCGTCCTTCCCACCGCCGAGCGAGAAATCAGCGGGGCGGATCCCAAGCACGGCCCGCATACCGTCCTGTGGCCTGAATGCATGACCCGAAATCAGGAAGCTCTGCTTTGCAGCTTCCAGTCGCCAGCCGTTGTTGCTTTTCCATGCCGTGACATCCAGGAAGTTCATGGCCGGCGTGCCGATGAAACCGGCGACGAACTGTGTTCTCGGACGTTCGTAGATCTCTTCCGGGGTTGCAACCTGCTCGATCTGTCCGGATCGCATCAGCACGATGCGGTCCGCCAGGGTCATGGCCTCAAGCTGGTCATGCGTTACATAGACGGTCGTCGTCTTCAGGCTCTGGTGCAGCTTTGCGATTTCCACGCGCATGTGGTTGCGCAGCTTGGCATCCAGATTGGACAGCGGCTCGTCGAACAGGAACACCTTAGGGGTCTTGATCATCGCCCTGGCTATCGCCACGCGCTGCTGCTGGCCGCCAGACAGTTCGGAGGGTTTGCGATTGAGGTAGGGATCGAGGCCCAGCGTTGCGGAGACAGATCCCACGCGCTGCTCGATCTCGCTGAAGGGCACCTTCAGTCGCCTCAGTCCGAACGCGATGTTGTCGAAGATGGTCATGTGCGGATAGAGCGCATAGTTCTGGAAGACCATGGCGATGCCGCGCTCGCGTGGCTCCACCTCGTTGACGACGCGCCCGTCGATGCGGAGCTCGCCGCCGCTGATCTGCTCCAGCCCGGCGAGCATGCGCAGCAGGGTCGATTTTCCGCAGCCCGACGGCCCGAGGAACACGACGAATTCGTGGTCGTTGATCTCCAGGTTGAAGTCCCGGATGACGGAAGTTGAACCGTATGCCTTGGCAATGTGAGAGCAGACGATGGCCGACATCGCTAGGTCCTCTCTTCGTTCATGCGGATCTGCAGTTTGACGTCGCCGGGCAGGCCGCGGGCAGCCCGTTCGAATGCGAGAATGCTTCGCCCGAAATCGAACGTGTCGGTTATCAGCGGTTTCAGGTCGACCTTGCCGGAGGCGATAAGCTGCAAGGCCCGTTCGAAAATGTTTGCGTAGCGGAACACGGTCTCGATCCGCACTTCCTTGGAAATCGCCGCCGGCACGTCGACCGCGACGGGATCGACGGGAAGCCCCACCAGGACGATCGCGCCCCCGGGCCGCACCGGCCGGAAAATGTCGCTGAAAGCCTTGGGATTGCCGCTTGCCTCGAAGACGATGTCGACGCCCCATCCATCCGTCTCGGCCGAGACGATGTCGGCGAGCGTTGCGTGGTTCAGGTCGACAGGAACGATGCCGGGGTAGCGACCGGCGATCTCCAGTTTCGGCGCGCTGAAGTCGCTGATGTAGACCTTGCTGCAGCCCCCGGCCAGGGCGGCCAGCGCCACCATAATGCCGATCGGTCCGCAACCGATCACCGCGGCTATGTCGCCGGGAACGATACGGGCCCGCGATGCGGCCTGCATGCCGATGGCGAACGGTTCGACCATCGCGCCTTCCGCGAACGAGACCCGCTCGGGCAGCCTGTAGGTGAAGGCGGCCGGATGGACGACCTGCGGTCGCAACACGCCGTGAATGGGAGGCGTTGCCCAGAACGTGACGTCGGGATCGACGTTGTAGATGCCGAGCTTGCTTGCCCGTGATGAAAGGTTGGGCACGCCAGGCTCCATGCAGACCCGGTCCCCGACTTTCAGGTTGGCCACTTCGGCTCCGATCTCGATGACGACACCGGCGGCTTCGTGGCCGAGCACCATGGGGCCGCGGACGACATAGTCTCCGATCCGGCCGTGGGTGTAATAGTGTACGTCCGAGCCGCAGACGCCGACGGTGTGGATTGCGATCCGCACGTCCTGCGGACCGAGTTTCTCAGGCACGTCGATCTCACGGAGTGCGAGCTGGTTCATCTTTTCCAGGACGAGGGCTTTCATGGCAGAGCTTTCAGATCAGGATTTCTTGCGGAACGCGGAGTTCAGGAACCCGCTGAGCACGCCTAGGAACAGCAGCGGGGGCAGGGAAAGCAGCACGACGGACGCATTGAGGATGCCCCAGGGCACGTTCATGCCCTGCTGGGAAAGTTCCGAGGCGACGATCGGCAAGGTCTTGGCGTTGCCGCTGGAAAGCATCAGCGCGATCAGGAACTCGTTCCACACCAGCACGAAGCTGAAGGCGATCGCGCCGACGAGCGCGCGGGAGGCAACCGGCAGGGACACGCGGAAGAACACCGCATAGGGCCCGTAGCCATCGACAAAGGCCGCCTCCTCGATCTCCGGCGGAATGCGCTGGAATGCCGGGATCGCCAGCCACATCGTGACCGAGATGGTAAGCAGCGAGTAGGTGATGGTCAGCGCAAGCAGCGTATCGTAGAGGCCGAGCTGCAGCCAGATGACCATGAGCGGGATCGCCACTGCCACCGGCGGCAGGAAGCGCAGTGACAGCACGAAGAACTGGATATCGGCCGACCATCGGTTGGGATAGCGTGCGACGGCATAGGCCGCCGGCAACCCGAGCACGAGGCCGACGACGACCGCGCTCCCGCAGACGATGATCGAGTTCGTCAGCCCGGCCAGCACGCTGTTGCGTTCCAGAATGTAGGCGACATTGTCCAGGGTTGGCGTGAACAGGAGTTTCGGCACCCTGGTGATGATGTCGACATTGTTCTTGAGCGCGTTGAGCCCGGTCCATATCAGCGGAAACACGGCCAGGAATGCCGTGAACGCCAGCACCAGCCGTGCAAGCAGGCGTGCAGGGCTCATCGTTGCACCCGCTTCCACAGCACCGTGAAGGTGACGCTTGTGACGATCATCATGATCACCGCCATCGATGAGGCGTAGGACACCTTGCCGGCCTCGATGAAGCCCTGGGAAAACGCGTACATATCCAGTGTTTCGGTTGCCACGCCGGGGCCGCCACGCGTCATCACATAGATGAGGTCGAATGAGCGCAGCGACTCGATCATCTTGACGAACATCAGGCTGATCAGCGGTGCCTTGAGCATAGGCAGCGCGACATAGGCCTGAATCTGCCACGGCCGCGCATAGTCGAGGCGGGCCGCTTCCAGCGGTTGGGGAGGCAGGGTCTCGAGCAGTTTGAGCACGATGACCGAGAAGAACAGTCCCCATTGCCAGACATCGACGGCAGCCACGGCAAACAGCGCCGTCGAAGCATCCGAGAGCGGATCGAAGATCCGGCCTGTCAGCGCGCGATAGGGATAGGTGGCGATGCCGTACAGCGGGTGGAAGGCGAATTTCCAGACGAACGCCGCCGATACCCTGGGCAGCAGCACGGGAACGATGAACAGGATGCACAGCAGGTTGCGGGTACGCGCCGATGTGTTCTCGAACATCAGCACGCCAAGCCCGATGGCCACGACCATTGTGGCCACCACGGTGACGACTTCCCACTTGAACGAGACCCACAGCGAATTCAGGAACCGCGCGTCTGAAAACAGCGCCGTGAAGTTGGCGAACCAGACGAAGCTGTGCGTCGTCGAACTGAGCTCCCGGTTCTGCAGGGAAATCAGGATGGCGTAGACGGTCGGCACCATCGCCAGGATGAGCAGTATCACCATGGTGGGTGCCAGGAATGCGGTGGGTAGCGACGATCGCTTCAGCATCACTCGACCTCAGGATAATCGGATCAGGTCACGGTGCGGCCTCCGGCGGGGGAGGTTGCCAGGGCCGCACCGCAAGCGCGAGCAAGCTATTTCTTGATCAGCTCGTCCGCGTATGCCTTGAGTTCATCGAGGCTGCCCTTGACGTCGGTGCGGGTGCCGTTGACCAGTTCCTCCAGCAGGATGCCCCAGCGATCACCGAGATCCGGCCAGCGGCGATCCTGCCAGAAGTTGACGGCAGTCACCTTTCCTGTGTCAGCCATCGCCTTGCCGAGATCGGCGCCATAGATGTCGGCGAACTCCTTGCTGGAGAGGATGCTGGTGCGGTTGAGCTCGCCGAACTGATGCTCGTCGAGCCGGCGTTTCTCGTTCTCCTTGGACGTTGCCCGCGGCGATGAACAATCCGGCGCACCGCTTGGAAGCCTCGTCCGCATTGGCCTTGGCCGCGATGGCGAGGCCGTGGCCATAACCGCCGCCGGGCAGGGGCGATGGTGGCGGCAGGAAACCGACCTTGCCGATCACCTGCGAGTACTTCGGATCGGTAGCCATGCCAGCCAGCGGGGTGGACTCGACCAGCAGCGCCACCTGGCGGGCCAGGAAGGCACCGGTGGACTCGTCCCAGCTGCCGGTCTGGGTACCCGGAGGCGAATATTTGAACAGTTTGAGATAGGTGTCGGTGGCCTTCAGCGCCGCCTCGGAATCGAACACCGGTTTGTCGCCGTCGAACCAGGCGCCGCCATATGCCTTGAAATACGGCATCCAGCGCCAGACATTGGCGCCCGAGCCGCGTGCCCCGCGCAAGGCGATGCCGTAGACACCCTTGTCGGGATCATTCAGTTTCTCGACCGCGGCCAGGAGTTCGTCGAGTGTCTTCGGAGGCTGCACGCCGGCTGCTTCGAGCAGGTCCTTGCGATAGACCATCAGGTCGCCGCCGCCGGTGAGGGGAGCGAACCAGATCTTGTCGGCAACGGTCGCGACCTTCTGCCGGCCGGGATCGAAATCGGCATAGTCGTAGTCCGCGGGATAGTAGTCCGTAAGGGGCACGATCCAGCCGGATGACGAGAACAGCGCCACATTGGCTTCATCGACGTAATAGACATTGTAGTTGCCGACGGTGGATGCATCGGCGCGCGACTTTGCCCGGCGGTCGTTCTCGTTGAGATAGTCGATCTGGAACGTGGTGCCGCTGAGGTTCTTGAATTCGTCTTCGTATTTCTCAAGAAGGGTCAGACCGTCGCGTGGCTGCGCCAGTACCTTGATGGGCTTTTCACAGGATTTCTCCTGCGCGGCGACCACAGTTGAAGTTGCTGTCAGAAAAAGACAAGCGTATGCGATGCTCGAAGCGAGCTTTCTCGAAGCCATATTTTCCTCCCAGGCAGATTGTATTTGGATGATGCCGCCCTCGATGGCATCTCCACTTGGCGTCCCCCGAATTCGGGTGTGACGCCGATATGCATGCTAGCAGTTGCTGGCCGGGGCTCTAGCGCTCCTGCTGCATGATTCCTGTACTTTCATGCAAGATGGCCGTGCGTTTGCGACGTTTTTGCGTTGCACAATGGATCAAAAGTCCGTTTGCGCCTGGTTACACGTCGCGCTTCGAAAGGCGATGCGAAGCCATCTTGCGGTACTGGGAAGGCGTCATGTGGTGCTGGCGCAAGAACGTCCGATTGAAGTTCGAGATGTTCAGGTAACCGACCTCGAAGCAGATCTCGGTGACGGGCATGTCCGACTGCGCCAGCAGCTGGGTGGCTTTCCAGATGCGCAGCTTGTTGATGTGATCGGTGAAGGTGTGGCCGCTGTTTCTCTTGAAGAAGCGGGAAAAGGAGCTCTCGCTCATTCCGGCCAGCGCGGCCATGTCGGGCAGGCGGATTTCGTGGCCGATATTGGCCAGGATGTGGGAGAACACCCGCTGCAGCGTGTCGGCCGAACCGTATTCGAGGTCGGGCGAGAACGTCTGCGACGACAGGACATGGTATTCGTGCGACCGTTGCAGCACGTCGAGCAGGCCGAGGAATGCGGAAAGCTTGGCGATGCCCGACAATGGTTCCATGTCATGGATCATCCTGGTGGCGCGCTCACGGGTGCCGGAATGGAAGCTGAGACCGCGCTCCGCTCTTTTCAGGAATTCCGCGCAGTTTCCCAGTTCCGGCAGCAGGGTGGCTGCGTCGCGCAGCTTGTCCGGGTGGAACTGGATGACGATATCCCGGCCTTCGATGAGCTCGCCCGGCTGCACCTGCGTGACCCAGTCGTGTGGAAGATTGCTGCCGACGACGGTCAGTTCGCCTGGGCCGAATTCGCCGATGTGATCACCGACCAGCAGCAGGCCCGACGCGTTGGTGATCAGATGGATCTCGATCTCGGGATGGAAGTTCCAGACATTCCGCACCCAGGGATAGTCATCCTTGCGCCAGAGGAAGGTTTCGTCGGCGCTTGTGAGCACGTATTCGAAAGAGGCCTGGCCGGCCAGTCGCATCGTCAGTTCCCGGTTCTCGTGGTTGGCTGCTGCTTGTGGTTCGGTGATGCGTCCTTTGAACACGAAAAGGACTGTCGTCGTTTTGTGCGGCCCTTGTCCAGCCCGCACCCGCTATTGCCGGGAAAGGGCAGCCAGACGGGCGTCGCGCAAATTCAATCAACGCTTGCTGTTAAAATATGAGTAATGTACTCATGAATCTTCGACAATCTCATCCCTGATGCCGAAGGATGGGGGCAGGTTTGAACTTCCGCCCGAAAATGCACGCCATGGTCCACGGTTTTGCCGTGGTCGACAATCTGAAATGGCGCGCCTGGGACGACGTGGTGGCCGATGTCTGGCGCGCCCAGTGCGCGCAGGACGCACAGGGCGACTATGTCTCTCCCGATCCGCGCCTGTTCGTCATGCTTGATCTGAACCCCGGAGGCGTCTTCGTGTTCGATCATCCGGGCGCGGGAACGGCCGGTCGTCATGACGCCGCCGAAACCATGAGCTACGTGCCGGCCGGCATGCCGATGAGTGGCCGTGGCGAGCGGCTGAGGCGGATCAAGCATCTCGATCTGCATTTTTCGGAAGCCGCCGTGACGCGGCGTTTCGGCCGGACCGTCGACCAGGCGCGCCTGTCGACGCCGCGTTTCCAGTTCAGTGATCCGCGGATGGGGCCGCTGGCCCGGGCCATCGCCGACGAATGCACCAACCCGGTCGCGATGCACGGCCTGTTCGGTGCCGGCCTGATCAATGCGCTGCTGGCACTGCTTTTCGACATCCGGGGCGAGGAGGGGCAGCGCAGGTCCGGCCTGTCGCGCAGCCAGCTGCGGCTGGTCACCGAGTTCATCGAAAACAACTGCTTCAGGTCGATCCGGCTCAGCGAGCTGGCCGATCTGGTGCAACTGTCGGAAACGCATCTGAGTCACGCTTTCAAGGCCTCGACCGGGCTGCCGCCGCATCGCTGGCAGATGAAGGCGCGTATCCGCAAGGTTCAGGAAAAACTGCGTCGCGAATCGCTGACCTTGAGCGAGGTGGCGCTGGCGGCGGGTTTTTCCGACCAGGCCCATTTCACGCGCGTATTCAAGGCGGTGGTGGGTCTGACGCCGGCCGAATGGCGCCGCAATGCCGCGCACCAGTGACCGCTGTTCAGGCCGCCTGTTTTTCAGTCAGGAATCGACAATTCACCGCAAGAAGGTCCAAGCCACCGCAAGATAAGATGAGTTATTAACTCAACTTAATAGCTCAACCGAATTGAAAGCCCTTTCCAGTGCGAAAGGCGAGGTGGCGTGGGGGTCTGCATGGCACGTATTCAACTTACATTGCTCGGCGCTTCGGGTTTGGCGGTTGTCGCCTCGTTCGGGGCCGGTTCTTGCCCAGCAATCCACCCAGCTGGAAAAGATCGTGCTCCAGGGCGAGGGCGGCGAACAGACAGGGGGCCGTTCGGCTGCCGTCGGCAAGGTCAAGGGCGTCGTCGCCAAGGCCACCACGACCGGATCAAAGACTGCCACCGATATCAAGGAAATCCCGCAGTCGGTGTCCGTCATCGGCCGGGAGGAGATCGACGAGCAGGGCGCGCAGAAGGCCGACGAGGCGCTGCGTTACACCGCAGGCGTGTTCGCGCAGCCCTTCGGGCCGGACAGCGACACCAACTGGATGTTCATCCGCGGCTTCCAGGCCACGGCGACCGGAACCTACATGGATGGGCTGCAGCTGTTCAGCCATGCCTTCGGCGGGTTCTATGTCGATCCGTTCAGCCTCGAGCGCATTGAGGTTCTGAAGGGGCCGGCCTCCGTGCTCTACGGCGGCTCGAATCCAGGCGGCGTCATCAACTATGTCAGCAAGCGTCCCGATTTCGAGACACGGCGTTATGTCGAGACAGGCATCAACGATGCCGGCAACGCCTATCTCGGTGTCGATCTCGGCGGCATTTCAGCCAACAGTGTGCTGAGCTACCGGGTGCTCGGCAAGATTGCCGGCGGCAATACCTATTCCGATCTCCAGGACGGCTGGCGCGGCTTCATCTCGCCGAGCCTGACATGGAAGCCGGACGAGCAGACCAGCCTGACCATCCTGGCCAACTACAGCCATATCGACGAGACCCACAATGGCGGCTCCTTCCTGCCCTATCAGGGTACCGTCGTCGACCGCATCGTCGGCGGGATCAATTATGGCCGCATCCCGCGCGACGCCAACTACACCGAGCCGGATGTCGATACCTACCAGCGCCGGCAGGGCGCGCTGGGCTACGAGTTCGAGCATACCTTCGACAGCGACTGGACGATCCGCTCCAACGCCCGCTTCAACGCGGCAAACGTCAAGGAGGTCAGCATCTATCCGAATGGATGGGCGGGGCCGACCACGCTCGACCGCATCAATTTCGGTCATGACTCGGATGTCACTTCATTCCTGCTCGACAACCAGGTCGAGGGCAAGTTCGATACCGGCGGTATCGAACATCGGCTGCTGGCGGGCATCGACTACAAATTCTACAACATCGACCAGGTGCAATCGTCGGCGCTGTTCGGCACGACGCCGCCCATCGACGCCTTCAATCCGGTCTACGGCGTCGGGCTGACGCCAAGGGTCAGCTATCTCAACCAGGATCTAAGCCAGCAGCAGCTGGGCCTCTATGTGCAGGATCAGCTGCGCTTCGGTGGCGGCTGGATCGCCACCCTGAACGGCCGCTACGACCGCGGCTGGCTGAGCGTGCACGACCGGCCGAACTTCTATGCGCCGACGCTGGACGCTACCCAGAAACGCAGCGACGGCTCTTTCTCGGGGCGCGCCGGTCTCGCCTATGAATTCGACAACGGGCTGACGCCCTATGCCAGCGTGGCTACCTTCTTCAATCCGCTCATCGGTACCAATGCCTCGGGCAAGCTGTTCGAGCCGGAAGACGGCATCCAGTACGAAGCCGGCATCAAATACGCGCCGACCTTCGTCGACGGCCTGTTCACGCTGTCGGTGTTCGACCTGACCCGGCGCAACGTGCAGTCCAACCTGACGCCCTTCACCTATGTCCAGACCGGCGAAGTGCGCTCGCGTGGCGTCGAACTGGAAGGCAAGGTCAATGTCACCGAGGATCTCAAGGTCACCGCGGCGCTGACCGCTTACAATATCGAGGTCACCAAGGACGAGGATGCGACCATCATCGGCAAGCGGCCTTTCATCGTGCCGGAGGTGATGGCCTCGGCCAAGGCCGACTACACTTTCCGCGGCGGCTGGTATGACGGCATTTCCGTCGGCGGCGGCCTGCGTTATGTCGGCTCGTCCTGGGCCGACAACCAGAACACGCTGAAGGTTCCGGCCGCGACCCTGGTCGATCTGAAGCTCGGCTATGAGAAGGACAATTGGGGTATAGACCTCAATGTGACCAATGTGTTCGACAAGGCCTACGTGTCGAGCTGCCAGGGCGCCCTGGTCTGCAGCTACGGCGAGGGCCGCGCCTTCAAGCTGAAGGCGCATACAAGCTGGTAGTCGCCGGAGGCGACTGCCGCCGTTATGGGGAATGACGTCATGGATGCAGCAAACAATGCCGACCTGCATCTCTACGATGTCGAGGGCGTCTCCTTTGCTGCCGGCGGACGCACCATCCTGTCCCCGCTCAGCATGACGCTTCAACCCGGGCGTTTCTACGGCCTGGTCGGACCGAACGGGTCGGGCAAGAGCACGCTGCTGAAACTTTTGGCGCGCCAGCAGGATCCGGCCGCCGGCTCGATCCGGCTTTCAGGCAGGCCGCTCGAAACCTACGGCACCCGCGATTTCGCCCGCTGCGTCGCCTACATGCCGCAGTTCACGCCGCCGGCAGAAGGCATGAATGTGCGTGAACTGGCCAGCCTCGGCCGGTTTCCGTGGCATGGCGCACTCGGTCGTTTCGGCGCCGATGACGAGGACAAGGTCACCCGCGCCCTGGCGCAGACGTCGCTCACCGCCCTTGCCGGACGCATGGTCGACAGCCTGTCGGGGGGAGAGAGGCAGCGCGCCTGGCTTGCGATGATGCTGGCGCAGGACACACGCTGCCTGCTGCTCGACGAGCCGACCTCGGCGCTCGACCTCGCGCATCAGGTCGAGATCCTGGCGCTGGTGCGCGAACTCAGCCGCAGGCAGGGTCTCGCCGTGGTTGCAGTGTTGCACGACATCAACATGGCGGCATCGTTCTGCGACGAGCTGATCGCACTGTGCGAAGGCCGGATCGTCGCACGCGGCACGCCCGAGCTGATCCTGGAGCCCGCGATGCTGGACAGCATCTATGGTTTGGCGATGGGCATAACCAGGCATCCGCAAACCGGTGCGCCGATCAGCTATGTCCTCTAGACGCGATGGCCAATCGGCAGGCGTGTCAGCTTTGCCCTGTCTCGACAGGCGAGCTTTCCTGGCCCTGGCCACCTCGGCCCTGCTGCCGCAACCGGCATCCGCGGCACAGCCGCGCATCGCCGTCATCGACTGGGGGCTGCTTGAAACGGCGCTGGCGATCGGTGCCGTGCCGGCCGCCGCGACGGAGCTGAAGCAGTTTGCCCGCATCGCCGTGGAACCGGCGGTGCCGGCAGGCGTCGTCGATCTCGGCCTGAGGGGTTCACCGAACTACGAGCTGCTGCGCGCAATCGCCCCCGACCTGATCCTGATATCCGGCTTCTATGAATATCAGCGCCCCTCGCTGGAGCGCATCGCTCCGGTGCTGGCGTTGCCGATCTATGAAGCCGGCAAGCCGCCTTACCCGCTGGCGCAGTTATCGACACTGGCACTCGGCGAACGCGTCGGGCTCAGGCCCCAGGCCGAGCGCTATGTCGCCGAGACGACCACGGAACTGGAGAGGCGGCGCCTGGCCCTGCGGTCTTTCGCGTCACGTCCCGCCTTTCTGATCAGCCTCGGTGATGCCCGCCATTTCCGCGCCTTCGGTGCGGACTCCATGCCGGGCGACGTACTGGCGCGGCTGGGCATCGGCAACGCCTGGAAGGATGACACCAGTTACAGCGCGGCGGCGCCGGTCGGCATCGAGGCGCTTGCCCGCGTCCCGGAAGCCTCGATCATCGTCCTTGCGCCTCTGCCGGCGGAGGTCAGCCGCGGTCTGCCCGACAATGCGCTGTGGAACGCCCTGCCAGCTGTCCGCGAAGGGCGTGTCGCGGTGCTCGATCCGGTCAACCATTTTGGCGGCCTGCCATCGGCGCGGCGCTTCGCGCGTCTGCTGGCCGATGCCACGGCACGGGGGCCGGATCATGGCTAGCCGCGTGCCAATACCGATCCTGCTGTGGGGCGGGCTCGGGCTTTTCGCCTGCGCGCTCTTCGGCCGGAAGGTCGCGGCGCAGTGGTCCGGGCTGCACTCGGGGCAGGCTGTGGATCTCGATCGCGTCATTCTGTTCTACAGCCTGCTGCCACGGGCTGCGGTCGCTTTGCTTGCCGGCGCGGCGCTCGGGCTTTCAGGCCTGCTGCTGCAGCGCATACTGCGCAATCCGCTGGCCGAACCCTCGACGCTGGGCATTTCGGCCGGCGCGCAGCTGGCCCTGGCGCTGGCAACGCTCTACACGCCCGCCCTGATCGAGCATTCATCCGCCGGGGTGGCCTTTGCCGGTGGTACGCTCGCCGTAGCAATGATCCTTGCCCTGACCTGGCGGCGCGGGCTTGAACCTGTCTCGGTCGTGCTGGCCGGCATGATGGTGGCACTGACAGCCAATGCCGCCGGTGCCGCGCTGATCCTGGCCAATGGCGACTATCTGTTTTCGCTGTTCATCTGGGGCGGCGGCTCGCTCGTCCAGCAGGGCTGGGATCCCGCCATCGCCATCGGCTGGCGGCTTGCCGTCGGCCTTGCCGCGGCCGTTCTGCTCATGCGGCCACTTGCCATTCTCGGCCTCGATGATGTCGCGGCACGCGGCCTTGGTCTGTCGCTCAATGCCAGCCGCTTCCTGCTGATCGCGCTGGCGGTCTGGCTGGCGACAACCGTCGTGGCGGAAGTCGGCATCATCGGCTTCGTCGGTCTCGCCGCACCGGTGCTGGCCACCCTGTCCGGCGCCCGTTCGCTGAAGCAGAAGCTGATCGCCGCTCCGCTGATCGGCGCCGTGCTGCTTTGGCTGACGGACGGCCTGGTGCAACTCGCTGCCGGGGCCGGTGGCGAAAGGGTGCCGACAGGTGCCGCGACCGCCTTGCTGGGCGGGCCGCTGCTGCTCTGGTTGTTGCCACGCCTGCGCCTTTTCGAATGGCCTGCGCTCGATCGGCCCGCGCACACGGCCCGCCGTGCTGTCCGCCCCTGGTTCCGCGTCGCCATGCTCGGCATGGCTGGCATCATCGCGCTGGCCGTTGCGCTGCTGCTCGGCCAGGGGCCGCACGGATGGTCACTCGCCGGCGGTGACCTGCTGGCCGATCTGGTGGCGTGGCGCCTGCCGCGCGTCGTCGTCGCAGCGGCCTGCGGCGGCATGCTCGCCGCCGCCGGCGTCGTCATCCAGCGCGTGACCTCCAACCCGCTGGCGAGCCCTGAGGTGCTGGGCATCGGCGCCGGCGCCGGTGCCGGGCTGGCGGCTGTCCTGCTGTTCACGGCAGGCGCGGGTCTCGGCTGGCAACTGGCCGGCTCGACTGCCGGGGCACTCCTGGCGCTCGCCGTGATCCTGGTCATCGCTGCGCGCGGCAATCTCGGCCCCGAACGGCTCCTGTTCGCCGGCATCGCCATGAATGCGCTGTGCAGCGCCGTGCTTGCCGCCGTCATCGCGCTCGGCAACGCGCAGTCCTACAGGCTGCTCGGATGGTTGACCGGCTCCACCATCCAGGCGACCGGGGTGGAGGCGTCGATCGCCGTCTTCGGTCTTGTCCTGATCACAACCCCGCTGCTGCTCGCTGCCCGCTGGCTGGCGATCCTGCCTTTCGGGCCCAATACCGCGCTTGCTCTCGGGCTCTCGGTCCGCCTGGCGCGCAACACGCTGATCCTGCTCGCTGCCTTCGCCAGTGCCGTCGCTGCCCAGTTCGTCGGTCCGCTCAGCTTCGTCGGCCTGATCGCGCCGCACCTGGCCCGCATGATCGGCCTGGATCGACCTCGCCCGCAACTGGCCGGTGCGGTCGTCCTCGGCGCGCTGTTGATGATGCTGTCGGACTGGCTGTCGCGGATGCTCTTCTTCCCCTACCAGCTCCCCGTCGGCCTGTTCGCCTCGCTGCTGGGTGGGGTGTATCTGACCGTCCTGCTGGGCAGGGGCGTCCAGCGGCACGGCTGACCCTGGAGATTTGGTGCCCGCCTGGCACTTTTGTAGGCGATATGCCACCAGGCGGGCTGCTTCCCCGTCGATGTGCACCTTGAGCGTCGAAGCGCGGCGAACATACGTGCTTTGGCGGAAAGGGGTACTGGGTGTTTGGAATTTTTTTGTGTTGGTAAACAGATATAGGCTATGTTGGAGCATCGATTATTGATCGTGTGAATTAAATTTTGAATTTATCACGATGCCTTAAGTAAGCTGTCGAAACGATCTGCACCAAAATATTTCCGTTTGTGTATCAGTTTGCGGGCGAATGATCGTCTTTCTGATAACGAAGCGCCTTCCTTCGCAGGAAAATTTATCCAGTTCTCGTCCGCATCAGGCGCAACAAATGAAAACCATCGGAGCGAGGCCTTTCGATTTGCGCGGCGATAGTCGCGCCATGCGTACTATACGTGCGCAAAACACAATGCTAGCGTCGATGGATGACCGCAGTCTCTCCGCTTCAGGAACGCATCCGCAACCAGCTTCAGGCTGAGTTTTTCACCGGCATCCAGGTTGGCGAGCGCATCAACGAGGCAGAGATCGCCTCGGCGCTGGGCGTCTCGCGCACGCCCGTACGCCAGGCATTGATGCAGTTGCAGCGCGAAGGCATCGTCAGCTACGAGCCGAACCGCGGCTTCAGGCTGGTCGAGGCGGTCCAGCGCGATGCCGAGCAGGCCGGTGCGCTGTCGCTCGATGAAAAGGTGATGCGCGACATGGCGCTGGGCCTGCTGGATGGTGTGATCAGCGAGCGCGCGCTTCTCGGGCGCTATGGCGCGACGCAGGGTGCCCTGACGTCCACCTTGCGTCGCCTGATGCGGGACCAACTGGCCGAACCTTCTCCCGGGCGCGGCTGGATTTTTGCCGATGTCGGGGCGGCCGCGCTGGAAGACGGTTATCGTCTGCGCCAGATCATCGAGCCGGCCGCAATCTTGTCCGACCGCTATCAGGTCGACGAAGCCGCACTCCAGGCGCTCGACGCCGAACATGTGCGGGCCATCGAGGCCATGGAGACCATGGACAGCCGGCGCCTGTTCGAACTCGATGCCAAGTTTCACCTGATGGTTGCCCAGGGCACCGGCTCCGCCAGCCTTGTCGCGGCGATCGCGCGGCAGAACAACATCCGCCGGGTCAACGAATATCTCGGTTTCGGCCGGGCCGAACGCATCCGTCAGTCGATGGTCGAGCATCGTGGAATCATGGCGGCGTTGCGGGCCGCCGAATATCAGGTCGCTGCAGCGCTGATGCGCATGCATCTGCAGACCTCGCGCGAGGAGACCTTCGTCCATCTCGAGGAAGACCTCGAATCCGTGCGCTCCGGCCGCGTTCGCATCGGCGGCGAAGACGGTTGAAGGGGACGCTCAGCCGAACGGCGTCTCGTCGGCAAAGCGGCGGATGACATTCTCGGTGATGGCGGCGATGTGATTGTCGTAGCCGTTCCAGGCCAGGGCACCGGCCCAGGCGATCGAGCCGGTGGAGAAAACGGCACCGCCATCCTGCGTCTCGAAAAACACCATGTCGGCGCGGATGAGGTCGCACTGGGTTCCCGACCATGTCGGGGTCGGATCGAGCAGGTCCTCGGGCGTCATCAGGTAGACGTCGGTGTGCAGCCGCGATGATGCCAGCACCAGCGCGTGCGGCGGCGTGCCGAGGCTGAAATCGGCACGGTCGATCTCGTTGCCGGCGGCGCCGCCACCATTCAGGCCGAAATCGCCGAGGATATCGCCCTGGATGCCGTCAAAGATGAAGGCGGCGCGTGGATCGTGGCTCGACGGATTGCGCAGATAGGGCGACGACAGATCGAACCCCTGCGCCGTCATGCCGACGCCGAACACCTGCTGCGGTGCGCGGCCGATGCGGCGCCACAGGCCGCCAAGTTCGTCGGTGAACTGATGCCAGTAGTTGCCAGTGCCCGGCTCCCAGCCGCGAATGCCGGACTCCGCACGCCGGCACTCGATCACGCCCGGCAACGTCTCGCTGTAGGCGATGCGCCAGTAGAAACCATTGCCGCCGAGATAGGCGACGCGCCCACCCTTGGCCAGGAACCCCTGATAGGCGTCCAGCATGCGGGTGCTTGTATATTCGGGATGGCTGCCGGTGAGCACGGCGCGATAGCCGTCGAAAGCCGCGACGCCCTCACGATCGAGATCCTCGTCGGTCAGCACGTCATAGGCGATGCCGCGATCCTCGAGGAAGCCGAGAATGTGTGTGTCCGCGTTGAATTGCCAGATGTTCGAGCCGGAGCCGCCGATGAAACCCTGCACCCTGGGCTGGAAGTCGAGGATGGGGCGCAGCCTCGATGAATAGAAGACGCCCGAACCGTCATTGTGCACCTCATACATCGACAGGCCGTATTCGGGATGTTCCTGCAGGTGCAGATGATGCCGGTCGAGCTGCAGCAATTGTCCGGCGCCGATCTCGGTCTCCGAGACATCGATGCCGAGACGATGGTTCGCATAGGCCATGTAGCTGGCGGTTGGCAGGACGAAGACGACATCGTTCCTGCTGTGCCTTGCCCGAACGGCAAGCACGACGAAATATTCGGCCTGCGCATCCTCGTGCGAGAACAGCCGTACGGCATAGACACCGCTCTTGAGGTCGGCCGGCAAGGTCACCGTGAAATCGGTCTGCCAGCTGGCGTCGTAGAGATCATCGTCGTGGAAGTGGACCGCGGCATAGCTGGCGGGGTCCTCTGTCCAGCGGTGCAGGCCGCTGCCCCATCCGCAGCCCGAAACGGCCCGGTGCGGCAGGTTGAGGAAACGGCCGTGCAGCCGGTGCGGGCCGCGATCGGAGAAACGATCGCCGCGCATGCCGGCGGCGAAATCCCAGTCTGCCGCCGGCGTCGGCGTCGCCGTCCTGCCGAGTATCGCCTTTACGATGGTTTCGTGCGGATGCACCCCATCATAGATGCGTGGATTCTCGATCTTGCCATTGAAAAAACAGCCGGGAAAACCTTCTTCCGTGTCGGTCGCGCCGAAGCGAAAGGGAGCCTGCGGCGGCGCGGCATGATCGCGGGCGGGCACGCTGGACGAGCCGAGGTCGTCGATATTCGGGAAGCTCTTCACCGGCGTCTGGCTGACGGACAGCCGCCCGCTCTGCATGTCGTAGCTCGCGACGACGACATACCAGGCACGTTCCCGGCAAGGCGTGCCGGAAGCGGCGGTGGTCGCGCGGCCGTCTCCCGTCAGCGTCACCGAGGCCATGGCATCGTCGTCGAGGAAGAGGCAGCAACCATTCTGCGCCGTGCCGGTCGAAACGATCGCCTGCCTGCCTCGCCCCGGCAAAGTCGGCCATATCAGCGCTGCAAGGGTGAAGGAGCCGGACGGGCAGAGCCTGGCCGTCTTCTCGACCAGGCCATGGGAGCCGGTGCGGATTGTCTGCTCGCGTGCCGCAAACGGCCCGCGGAGATCGACCGCGATCAGCTCGTCGCGGTAGCCCGGCCCGTCGGGATTGATGTCGCCCTGGATGATCCGCCTCAGCTCTGCGTCGTATGCAGGCAGGCCGGTCGCGCTGACCTTGATGTCGACCGTTTCGCCGGGAAAGCAGCTGATCCTGTCGGCATAGGCGGTGATCTTGAGCATGAAGGGCTCCTCAGAAGGGAAGTTCTTTTCCGGTCAGCTCGTGCCAGCGGCGGCGAAACACGTCGCGCTCGGCGTCGAGCTGACTGGTGTATTCGACGCCGGAGACGACGCTGACAGGAACGCCGCGGCGTCCCGGCAGTCGCGCCAGCGCCCAGCGGCGACAGGGCTCGATCGTGACCAGCACATATTTGCCGTCGAGCGCGCCGCCGCGCATCAGGTTGAGAACACGCTGAAGACCCGGGCTGTGATAGCCGATCGGACTTTCCATGAATTCGGCGGCATGCGGCAGGTCATCGTCTCCGAGGGTGTATCGCGCCATCTTAAGTGCCTTATACGACGTAAAAGCTCATTTTAGACTCGAGCCTTGTGCGGTGTGGATGCAGGATTTTGCCCGTTTTGTGGGTGCTATCGGCCCGATATGCATATCCCGGATGTCACAATGGCCGGATTTCAAAATTGCATTATTTATTGACAAAGCACATTTTGGCTGGTTTGGTCAATCATCGGATTTCGGAGGAGACGAAAAGATGACCGCAGCAAGCCAGTCGTGGGAGCGGCGCGAGAGCGAAAGCTTCTTTCACACATTCAGTGACCTGCCTTCGTTGAGCGAGGACGGGCCTGTGGTGGTGGAGAGGGGGGAGGGCGCCTACATCGTCGATACCGGCGGCCGCCGCTACTTCGAGGGCAATTCGGGCCTGTGGAACATGACGCTGGGTTTTTCCGAGCGGCGCCTGGCCGACGTTGCGTCCCGCCAGTATGCCGAATTGCCGGGCTATCACACCTTCTTCGGCCGCAACTCCAAGCCGTCGATCGCGCTTGCCGAACGGATGCTGGCGCTGGCGCCGGTGCCGATGAGCCGGGCGTTCTTCACCAATTCAGGCTCGGAAGCCAATGAATCGGTGGTCAAGCTGTTGTGGATGATGTGGGCGTTCGAGGCGCAGCCGCGACGCCGCAAGTTCCTGACCCGCAAGAATGCCTATCACGGTGCGACAGTGATGGCCGCGTCGCTGACGGCCAAGGACTACAACAGGGCGTTCGGCTTGCCGCTGCCCGAAATCGTGGTGCTCGATTGCCCGCACGCCTACCGCTATGCCGCGCCCGGCGAGAGCGACGACGAGTTCTGCGCGCGGCTCGCGGCCAACCTCGAAGCCACGATCCAGGCGGAAGATCCGGAAACCATTGCCGGCATGTTTGCCGAGCCGGTGATGGGGGCCGGGGGCGTCATCGTGCCGCCGAAGAACTATTTCCGGCACATCCAGCCGGTCCTGCGGCGGCACGGCATTCCGCTGGTTGCAGACGAGGTCATCTGCGGATTCGGCCGCACCGGCAATCTTTGGGGAACCGAGACCGTGGCGATGCAGCCGGACATCATGGTGGCCTCCAAGAGCATGTCGGCCGGATATTTCCCAATGGGTGCCGTCATGCTGTCCGAGGACATCGACCGGCGCGCGAAAGCCGCGGCCGAGGCGCTCGAGGAATTTCCGCACGGGTTCACCACCGGTGGGCACCCGGTCGGCTGTGCCGTTTCGCTGGAGGCCATCCGCATCATCACCGAGGAAGGCGTCGTCGATAACATTCGCGATGTCGGCGCGGTGCTCCAGAGCGGTCTGGAGCAGCTTGCCGAACATCCCATGGTCGGCGAGGCGAGGGGTGTCGGGCTGATGGGCGCTCTCGAAATGGTTGCCGACAAGCGAAGCAAGACCCCCTTCGCCGGCCATTTGCGTATCGGCGAACGGATTGCAAAGGCGGCGCGCGAGCGCGGTTTCATCATTCGACCGCTCGGCTCTTCCGTCGTGCTGGCGCCGCCCTTCATTTCGACCGCCGCCGAGATCGTGTCGCTCGTGGCTGCGATGGGAGAAATCCTCGATCTGGTCCACGCCTCGGCCCGCAAGGAGGCGGCCTGACCTCTCGCGTCCAGACCCCAGGCCCGGTCTGGACGTGGTCCAGCGGCGCGCCGCTCCGATCCCTTACGGGACGGCGCGTCGCTGGAACATCAGGACAGCAGGCGCAGGGAACGCGCCCAAACACCAAGACCAAGCCCGGCAAACGGGCGGGAACAGGCCGAAAACGGCTGAAAACAATGGGAACAAGCCAATGACAGACACAAAACCGACGCTGGAGCGGCGCCTCAGCGCGACATCGGCCGCGATGTTCGGCCTTTCCTACATGTCACCCATGGTGGTGATCGCCACATTGGGGGCGATCGCGGTCAAGACCGGCGGCGCCGTCGCACTGGCTTATGTGATCGCCACCGCCGCCATGCTGCTCACGGCCGCCAGCTACGGTTACATGGCGGCACGCAATCCAAAGGCTGGATCGGCGTATACCTATGCGTCCGGCATGTTCGGTCCGATGGCGGGCTTTGCCGTCGGATGGGTGCTGCTGCTCGACTATTTCTTCATCCCGATGGTGATCTGCCTGCTGACGGCCACCGGCCTCTCGACCCTGGCACCTGGCGTGCCGTTCTGGATCTGGGTCGTTGCGGTCGCGGCGCTGTCGACCCTCGTCAACACGCTGGGCATCAGGCTGACCGACCGCATCAACCTGGCGATCATGGCCGTGCAACTGCTGATGGTTCTGGCCCTGATCTATCTCTGCATCCGCTTCGCTCTCGGCACGCCGCAGATCGGCACGCTCGTCTCGACACGCCCGTTCTTCAACGAGGCTACCACCTTGCCCCTGGTGATGGCGGGTGCGGCGGTGGCCTGCTATTCCTTCCTTGGTTTCGACGCGATCTCCACGCTTTCGGAAGAAACCGTCGATCCGCGACGCAACATCCCGCGCGCCATCATGCTGGCCACGTTGCTCGGCGGGGCGATCTTCCTGGCCGCCGCCTACCTCATGATGCTGGTGCATCCCTCGCTCGACTATGCGAGCATCGATACCGCGGCGTATGAGATCGTCGGGCAGATCGGCGGCGAGACGTTCAAGACCGTGTTCACCGTCGTTGTCACCATCGCCTTCTTCGCCGCCGGCCTGTGCGCCCACGCCAGCGCCTCGCGGCTGCTGTATGTGATGGGGCGCGACGCGATCCTGCCGCCCATCGGTTTCGGTTACATCCATCCGTCCTTCAAGACGCCGGTGGTCAACATCGCGGTGGTTGGCGTGGTCATGCTGGGCGCCGCCAGGTTCGATATCGCGACATCGACCTCGTTCATCAACTTCGGCGCCTTCACCGCGTTCTTCGCCGTCAATCTCTGCGTCGTGGCCAGCGTGATGCGCTCGGGCGACGAACCCCGCAACCTCCTCGCCATGCTCCTTGGCCTGGCTGGAGCCGTGTTCTGCGGCTGGCTGTTCTTCAGCCTCGACGGATTGGCTGTCGAACTCGGTCTCGGCTGGCTGGCAGTCGGCTGCCTCTATCTGCTGTTCCGGACACGGGTGCTCACGCGCCCGTTGCCACGCATGGTCGTCGACGTCTGAGGGCCGGCTTCACCTTCACCATCCAGAGCGCCCGTCCGCCGAGGGCTGGCACGCCTCGATCCATCCAGGGAGTCTTCGATGACAGACCATACGGAAAGTGCATCGCCAGGCCTTCAATCCGGCGCGATCCGCATCTGGGAGAGTGTCCTTATCTCCATCGCCTCCTCGGCGCCGGGGCAGGCAACCGCGGTGTCGCTCGGCTTGCTCATTCCGGCCACCGCCTATGCGGGCGGCCTCTCCATCATCGCCACCACCACGGCCATGCTGGCCATCGCCTGGTCCTATCACCGGCTCAACATGTGGCAGCAGAACGCCGGCGGCGCCTATGTCTGGGTCGGCCGCGCCGTCAGTCCTTATCTCGGCTATCTTGTCGGTTGCCTGATGCTGGCCGGATACCTGCTCGGCACGGTCAGCGACATCCTGCCGATCGGCCCGGCGATCCTGACGCTGCTCGGCTTTGCCGACGTCTCCAATGCCGGGGTGAAGTGATTTCGGCGACGCTGCTTGGCGGCATCACGGTGATCTACGCCATCGTCGGCATTCACATGACGGCGCGCTTCCAGACATTCATCTCGCTGGTCGAGCATCTGATCCTGATCAGCTTCTGCGCCGTCGGCGTCTACGTCGTCTTCATCATGAAACGCGCTGGCACGGTCACGCCGACATGGGAATGGCTGTCACCGAAAGGGGTCGGCGGCGCCGGCAGCCTGATCGCCGGCATGATCGTCGCCGTCTATCTCTTCACCGGCTGGGACACGTCGATCTACCTCAACGAAGAGACCGAAAGGCCGGAGGTCAATCCCGGCAAGGCGGCCCTGTGGTCGGTGGCGATCCTCGGTGTCTATTACACGGTGCTGGTGGTGACGCTGCAAGGGGCGGCTTCGCTTGCCGACATCAGCGCCCACCGGGATTCGGCGCTGATCTTCATCGCCCACCAACTTGTCGGCTCGCCGTGGGACAAGGCGATGGCGCTCGCCATCGTGCTGTCGATCCTCGGCACCACCCAGGCCTTCCTGGTCGGCGCTGCCCGTATTTCCTTCGCCATGGCCCGCGACAGGTTGCTGCCCCAGGTTCTCGGCGAGATCAGCCCGAAATACCGCACGCCGGCCAAGGCAACGATCATCTTCGGCATTTCGATGATCGTGGTGACCTGGCTCTACGTCTTCCTGTCGTCGGTAGCCGGCGCCTTCGACACCGTCGTCAGCGTGGTCGGCATCATGTTCGCGCTGTTCTACGCGGTGACCGGCTTCACGGTGACCTGGGCGTTCCGCGCCACCGTGACGTCCAGCCCGCGCAACCTGATCAGCCTCGGCCTGATCCCGGTGCTTGGCGGCGGAGTGCTGCTGGCCATTGCGCTGGTCTCCATTCGCCAGCTCGAGCCGCCGGCATTCTGGTCGCTGATCGCGATCGCCATTGTCAGCTGCGTGATGATGACGGTCGCCAGGTTCGGCGGAGGCGCGGCGTTCTTCCGGACCCGCGCCGCCGAAGTAGGCCCGCAGGCGATCTGACACATCAATTCATCCGCTTTGGAGCATCGCATATGAACTACGATCCTGTGCCGCGTCTCGATCCATCGTCATTTTCCGAGCGCCCTCGGCCTGAAGGGCATTCGCACGCGCCGATCGCCGGGCGGCTGACGCTGAAGCAGCTCGGCCTGGCGATCAGCGACGGCGCGATCGACACGGTGATCGTCGCGATGACCGACATGCAGGGCAGGCTGATCGGCAAGCGCCTGACCGGCAGGTTCTTTCTGGAGACCGGTGCTGGTCGGCAGCTGTTCTGCGACTACTTCCTGGCCACCGACATGGAGATGACGCTGGTGCCCGGGTATGACAGCGCCTCCTGGGAGAAGGGTTATGGCGATTTCGCGCTGGTGCCCGACCTGTCCACGACGCGCGCCATTCCGTGGCTGGAAAAGACGGCGATCGTCCTGGCCGATGTCACAAGCCGCGACGGCGTCACGCTGCATCATTCGCCGCGCCAGATGTTGCGTCGCCAGTTGCAGCGACTGGCCGACATCGGGCTTGCCGCGGATATGGCTGCCGAACTCGAATTCTATCTGTTCAACCAGACCTTCGACGAGGCGCGGGCGGGAAAATACCAGGATCTCAAATTCTCCAGCTGGTATCCGGAGGATGGCCATATCTTCCAGACCAGCAAGGACGAGCCCTATATCCGCGCGATCCGCATCCTGATGGAGCAGGCGGACATTCCGGTCGAGGGCTCCAAGGCCGAATGCAGTCCCGGCCAGCAGGAAATCAACCTGCAATATGCCGGGGCGCTGGAGACATGCGACCGCCTCGTCCTCTACAAGAATGGCTGCAAGGAGATCGCCCACCGGATGGGCAAGGCCGTCAGCTTCATGCCGAAGCTGGACGAGAAGCTGTCCGGCAGCTCATGCCATGTCCATATCTCGCTCAGCGACATCGCCAGCGGCGCCTCGGCCTTTCATGATCCGTCCGCTGCCAATGGCATGTCGGCTACGTTCCGGCATTTCCTCGCCGGCGCCATCGCACATGCGCCGGCCGCGACCTTCTTCTATGCGCCCAACATCAATTCCTACAAACGCTTCACCGAGGGCACGTTCGCGCCGACACGACTGGCCTGGTCGGTCGACAACCGCACGACGGCTTTCCGTGTGCTCGGGCACGGCGCGTCGCTGCGCTTCGAATGCCGGATTCCGGGCGCCGACGCCAATCCCTATCTTGCCTTCGCGGCGCTGATCGCCGGCGGGCTGGCGGGCATCGAGAACAGGCTGGAACTGGACGCCGAACATGTCGGCGATGCCTATGGCGCGATTGCGGCGCCACGTGTTCCGAGGACGATGGCCGACGCGCTGCGGCATCTGGAAACATCGCAGGTGATGCGGACCGGTCTGGGCGACGGCGTCGTCGACCACTACCTGCATTGCGGCCGCTGGGAACTCGGCGCATTCGAGACAGCCGTTACCGATTGGGAACGGATCCGTCTCTTCGAGAGGTGCTGATTGCGGCAGGCGAATTGGACACGGCGACGCGTCGATGCCGATTGACGCCTCATCCCTGGTTCGTCATGAAGCTATTGGTTCGGGAACGCAGTTTCCAAAGACCAAAATATCTGCGCTAGCGTGGGTCAAATGCAGGCCCAAAAATCGATGTCCAGAAATGAATTGAAGGATCATCTGTCGACGCTCGACGCGTCTGACCTGATGGAAAAGGCAAACTACGAAGAGGGTGATGACGGCGTAAGCTACGAAGCGACCTGGGTTCTCATCGGCAGGTGGCGGGAAGGGGAAGACCTGCAGTTTCTCGTCGATCTCCTGGAGTCCGGACAATCCCGAGATCGAAGTTCCGGAGCATATTATCTCGGCGAAGTTGGTCCGGTGAACGGGCTGAAAGCAGCCGTTACAAAGCTCGCGGATGATCCGCTATCAGCCTGCCGGCGCGCCTTCGTCGAGTACGTGACGTATTCCGATGACTACGATGAAGCGATTGCTTCTGGGTTGGCCAGCTGTCTGTGTGATCTGCACCTTGGCGTAAGGTTGGAAGCCATAAGGTGGGCTGCTCGGACCTCCGACGAACGGTTCGAGGATTTTTCGAAGAGAGTTCGATCTGGAGCGGGGTCGTACGTGCCCAGATTTCCCAATCCGTCCAGTGCCGATTTTTGGAATGAAGCGATTGCGAGACGTTCCGTCAGGGCCATAGAGATTATCTGCTGCATTCGGTCTGGCATGCCAGCTGCTGAGATAGCTGCAAATTTCCCCCAGGAAGACAGCTTGATTTTTGAAAGTCTCGTTTTCCGTGAGAAGAGAACGGAAAGATTTGCTGTGTCTAAGACGTCGGCCGAATGAACAGCATCGATTGATTTACCTGAAGTCGTGGACGTTCAGTCCTTGCCGTCATCGGCTATTCTTTTCTCCACCGAGCGCGCGATCGCTTCCAGATCCTGCTTGCGGCCGGCGACCCGTTCGATGGCGGCGACGACGAGATCGCCGGCGACGTAGTCCGGCTTGTGGCCCAGATTGTGGACGACGATCAGTTGCGAGCCGCGTATGTCGCGGGCGAGGTGACGCGAGTGGATTTCGGGCGAGACGATCTTGTCGGCATCGCCCGTTATGATGACTGTCGGCGCCTTGATGTCGGGATAGTCGCGGCTGGCGACCTTGGCCCAGTCGCTGAGCGCGGCGATCTCCTGCGCGTTGTGTCGGAAACGGCCCGGGCTGATCGCCTGCAATGCATGGGTTTTCCTGACATAGTCATCGGGACGGCGGTTGGGCGCGAACACGGCGTCCGCTGCACCTTCGATCGCCGCGAAACCGAGCGGCGGGACCACCAGTGCGCTGAAGACATGACCGATGACCGGGGTCCGGGCGATGTCGTAATACCAGTCGATGCCGGTCGACCAAGGATAGACGGCTGGTGAAAGGAAAACGAGGCCGACCACCTTTTCAGGGTGGCGAACGGCGAAAGCGGCGGCAATCGCCCCGCCGAACGAATGCCCGACGATGACGGCCCTGTCGATGCCGCGCCTTTCCATCAGCACCGAGATCGCATCGGCCTGGCCATAGGGGAGGATGTTCCGTGCGCCGCCTGTGTCAGATGCGCCATGGCCCGGGCGGTCCACGAACAGCAGGGCGGCTCTTCCCTCCAGCCTGTCGCGGAAGCACAGCAGCTGATCATACAGGCTGCTGCTGGCGCCATGGATGAACACGATCGGCGGCAGGTCCGCCCGCGCGCCGGGCTGAAGCAGGACGCTGTTCAGCTTGTAGCCACCGACATCGATCCGCACCGCCTCGACCTCGCTGGCGACGCCACGATGTGCGGGCATGGCCAGAGACACAGCCAGTCCCATCAGCAGCAGCGGTTGCATGAAAGAACGAAAATCCATTCACGAGATCCGATCGGGGCGTCTGTGGGATGTATTCGGCGACGCAGAGGACATTTGGCGACTATACGCCGGAAATGCCCGATCGGATCAAAGCTGGAGCGGGTAGCGGGAATCGAACCCGCGCGTTCAGCTTGGGAAGCTAGAGGCAAGTGAGAGATTTCAGTGCCTTGCTGTAAAACTCGCCCAAATCGGCAACTCTGAACCCGTTGGGAATGCTGGGGTGTGTAAAATCGAAAATCGCTGTTTTCAGCGCTCGCGGAACTCGTCCAGGCGTTTGATTTTGTCCTGTAGCGCTGCCGTCAAACTGACGTAGCGGCGGATGATTTTGCTGACGCTCTCCTCCTCCCAAGCCATCATCTCGGCGATCTCACGGATGCTGAACCCCGCGATATAGAACTTGGTCGCGGCCGTGCCCCGGAAGTCATTAAAGTGAAGGTCCGTTCCCTCGGGCCATGTCTTGGTCTTCGCTTCAACGAAACGGCTTCCAAGGCCGTCCTTGGCCCACGGCTTCTTCAAGCTGCTGGTGAGGATCGCGGCCGATCGCTTCGGGATTCGCGACAACAGGTCGCGCAGTTCCTGGTAGAGCGGGATGATAGCCTCTTTGCGTCCGCGGGACTTGCCCGTGCGAATGATGATCGCATCCTTCCCCACATGCGACCATGAGACCTTGACCAAGTCGCCGGCGCGCAAGCCTGTGTGGGCAGCCAAGTCGATCGCCCATTGCACCTCTTCCGAGCAATGCACCTTGATCCTGGCGATGTCGTCGTCGGTCCAAATGATGTCCGCCCGGGAGTTACTGTATAGCTGCTTGATCCCCTCGCACGGGTTCGCGCCTAGCTCCCCAAGAGGATCGACCGCGTAGGCCAAGACGCGCGACAGCACCTGCAGGCCATAGTCGGCGGTGCGAGGCGTCTGGGCATACTTGCCGCGCCATTTGCGGATGATGGGGCGGATCTTGTCGGGACGGTCAAATTGCTTGGTGTGGAGGTCGCCAAAGTACTCGGCGATCCGTTCCAACCACGACGACCAATTGCGCTTCGTTGATGCAGCCAGACCTTCATAAGCCGGGCTCGCTTTGTAGCGAACCACGACTGAGCGGAAGCGCTTCTTGTCGGGAATGCGATGGTTGGCTACCGCCTCATTGTAGGCGGCCATGAATTCGGGTGTGCCTCGCACACCTTCGATCCTGGGCCCGCCGCGCCAAGCATACACATACTCACGGCCCTTCGCCCTGACGATGTGCAGCCGCTTCAAATCAACCGTCACCATGCTTAGCCTCGAATGCCGCAAGCTCAGCATCGAGGTCGTCGTCGGCTGAAATGTCAACGGGGTCAGGCTTGTGGGTATCGGGGAAGACGAACACGTCACCGTCCCGGTTCAATCTCACGACGACACCATGCTCCTTGCAGAGCTTTGCGGCCGCGGCCAATTCGGCTTTCGTGAAACGGACGATCTTGGTCATGGCTTTGGCTCTCCCTGGAGAGCGGCGCGGGCAGCATCAAGAACGTGCTTGGCGTAATCCTGATACTGGTCATCCTTGTAAAAGGTGCATGCCAGCGTTTCGAGACCACGCCTGTAGCGGTCGCGGTCGGCTTCGGCGGCTGTGGTGCGGCGATGTTCGGTACGGTACGACTTTCGCAGGCCAAAGCTCTCACGATCCATTTCCTTCTGACGGCGAACCGCCTCATCCCTCTCCGCTTTCAAATGACGGATGGTTGCCTGATGTTCGAGTTCCAGCGTCTGGGCTTCGGATAGCTGGCGCTGGAGGTCGGCAATTGTGGACCGAACAGCCGGGATGTGTTCTCGAAAATCGGAGTCTCGCCAGTTGTCGAGATGCCATTGTGTCAATCCGCTCACGGCTGCGCCTCCTTGGCTAGAGCGGCGCGGCCTGCTTGGCGAGGGTCGAATTTGCTGCCGATCAGGCCAAGTGCATCGGCGCGAACTTCCTCCACAGAGTATTTCCCGTTGAGTAATTCGGCCAAATAGCATTGGGCGTATTGCCCCCAGATAGCAGCAATGTCCTCCTCGGTGATCTGGTGTTCGCTCGACTTGGTAGCGCTCATAGCTGTGCCTCTTTCGCCAAAGCGGCGCGCATGGCCGTCACAATCTCTGCCGCCGTTTTTCCAACGTCAGCCGGTGAGAATTTCCATCCTTTGGACTTCAGGTGCGCTTCAGCAATGCGCAGCGCCTCAGCCTGGGTGCGATCTTCGGCCTGCCTAGCCATGGCGCGCATCCTCCTTGGCGGGACGCGGAATGTTGCGTTCGCGGAGAACGACGACAGGCTTGTAGAGGTCAAGCGCATCCTGCCAGTCGGCGTGCGTCATGTTCTTTTCGGCTTGAAAATCGCGGTCCGTGATGACTTCGAGACCGATGGCGCGCAGGGCAATCTCGATTTCGCCTATCACGGCCGATTTGCCGGAGCCCGTCAGGCCAGACACTTCGACATAGACGTGTTGTGATTTGGAAGGAGCTGCGCTCATTTCGCCGTCTCCTTCGAGGAAGGGCCGGCGGGGAGCGGCATCCAGCCGATCATGTCTCCATCTGACCAGCCCCGTATTGGGAAGGGGCCGTGCTTGTTGTCACTGACAACCCAAGACCAAATGTCATCACCGTGAAACTGTGTCTGGCTCGCGGACTGCACGACGATTGATCCGGTCGATACGCTGTTGCGCCAACGCCAGTAGGCGATAAGCACTTCCTCATCCTTCGGCGCGCTGTCCATCGTCTGCCAGCCCTGCACTGGCTGTGCTTTGGGCACGGCGGCGAGGGCGGCTTCAAGTGCATCGCAGATCGTGAGAATGTATTTCGGATCAAGCCGCCATTGGGTATTGGCCGCAAGCATTTCGTTCGCTGCCGCCCGAGCAATGCTGAGGGCTGGTTCCGCCTCCACCGCTCTCTCATCTGAGGCGGGGACGCTGCCGGTGCCGTTGCATTTCGAACAGTCAACAGGAACGCACTTCATGTCGTAGCCAACATAGTCGGCTTCGGCTCCTGTGCCTTTGCACCAAGTGCAGACCTCGATCGCCACCGCCTGCGGCTCTATCGCTGCTAGGCGTAGTGCTACATCAGATGCGCGGGCAAATCTGACCGCTTCAACGACAAACGGGCGCATGTCAGAAGTCGGCGTTACGCCAACTCGGTCAGCAACTTCCTCGGGCGTCAACGGGGCCTGTGCGGCTATATCAGCGGTGTTAGGCATCATGCTGCCTCCCTCATAAGCTCGTCGTTTGCGAAATCGCCCCATTGGGCAGCGCCTGCGGCCATCATTCCTGGGAAGGATCTGCTTCGCAGGCGGGAGCGCTCAGGGCCGGGCGGCATGCGATGGACGCGGTTCCACTGCTTCCATTCTTCCGTGCCACGCTCCGGCGGCTCCAGCATGTCGGTCGGCTGGAGTTCCGGCAGATTATCGAGATACCAGCCGGTCGCCTTGAACTCAGGATGCCCAAACCAATTGGGCTGGACGATGTGCGGCGCCGGGAGGTTCGCCGGCATTCGCGCCCTGGCGAGGTCGTTCATTTCGGGATTTTCGACTGCCTTGCGCTTGATCCGCGCCTTCCAGCATGCAGTGAAGATCGATACGCCTTCTTCGAATTCGGCTTTCAGATCATCCCATGTCCGGCCTACTGGTAACTGCTTGGGAGGCGTCCAAAGGCCCGGCCCACTCATCCACCTGCGGCCCGATCTGCAAAGCCGAGTGCACGGCGGATGCATTACGACGAGCAAATCCCAACCTTCGTCTAGGATGCCATCGCGGATATCGCAGATGATGTGCCTGTTCGTCCGGTCTTCTGCCGGCTCGATGTCGCACGACCACACATCATGCCCGAGAGCTTCGAAGGCACGGCGAGCGATACCGCTGGTCTCACAACCGATGAGAACGCGCGCCATCTGCTCACCCCTCCGCCATTTCATGATGAAGACGGGAGGCGGCACGGAAAATCTTCAACGGTAGCGTGGCGCCGAGAACGTCGAAGTCCGTCCAGACCTGGAATCCGTCGTCTTCCTGATCCGAGTACTCGGCTGCGATTGCCGCAAACGGCTTGATCACCTCCCTTGCTCTATCGAGCAGGGCGGCTTGTGCGGTAAGGGCGGTGGCGGCTCGAAACTCGACAAGGTTTTCCTTGGTGAAAGGGCCTTCATTCAAAGCGCGCCATTCGGCCCTATCGGTCAATTCGCGGACAAGCAGCTTTACGTCTGCCGGGAGGGTGGGAGCGGCACGGCGGTTCCAGGCTGTGGAGACGATCTCTCGCGCTTCGGCCTTGGTCTCTCCGCCGCCATATTGATGCGCACGGGCACTATAGCCACCGCACATGCACGCAATGAAGCACATGAAAGAATGGCGCTCGGCTTCTGTTGCTGCCCTCTCGGTTATTGTCGGCCCGCCTCCGCAGAATGGGCACGGCGCGACGTTCGCTGTCTCATCACGATCCGTTCCCGCTATGGGGCTAATCATGTCAGGGGATTGGCAGGTTTTGGGTGTCTGGGTCATGAGCGGGCGAGCCTCATCAATGGCGATAGCGGAAGCGGCGGTAGCGCCGACTTATCGATCCGCGGTTGCTTTGGGGATTTGGCGAAGCCGGGCGATTGGATCTTGCCGAGCGGCCGGACGGCGCCGGTGTGCTTCTGGCGGACACGAGCGACCTTGGCTTTTTCCTTCACATCGCGGGCCGACTTGCCGACGTGGCAATGACTGTGAGCCGGAGCGAGGTTCGTCTCGCGATGCTCGCCGCCGTTGATCAAGGCGATGACGTGATCAGCCTGCCAGGTCTCGCCCGGCTTGATCATCAGCTTGCACAGGTGGCAGATGCCGTTGTCTCGGTCGAAGATACGCTGGCGAACACGCGGCGGGATGTTCACGCCGTGGTGCTTGCCGATCCATTCAGGGACGGGGCGGCTCATGGCGCCACATCCGGTCGATTGTTGTGCTCGACGCCGTCGAGAAGCCGACCAGAGCGGTGCTTGCCGATCTTGCTGACGATCTCGCCGTTGAGGTTCTGGAAACGAGCCGGGTCTTTGCCGAACGAGAGCATGTTCTGAACGAGACCTTCGCCCTCGTCGAAAACCTGTCCCCAAGCCAGCCACTCGCCGTTCTGCTTGTGGTGGTAGGCCGTTTTACTTTCGGCACATTGGTCGCGCAGGCTGCGATACCAGTCAGGATGCGTTGGGCGCGCTTTGTGGCCGCCCTGGTCGGTCTCGCCGCCGGTGATCACCCAGTCGATTTCAGGTTGGTTCCACGATGGCAGGTCGTTCCAAAGCTTGTTCGGCAGGTACTCGGCAATCTGGATTGGGCCAAGCAGCGGCTCGCATGACAGGAAGGCGAAGGCCGGCTTCAATTCGGCCTTGGCTTCGAGCAGTGCCGGCACGTTGATGTCGGCGCGCTCTTGGTCCTCGACGGTCGCTCCGATCGCTGCATTGCGAGGCCACGGCATATCGAAGGCCGCTCCGTACATCCGCACGATGTTCTGCGGCCGCTTCGTCAGGAGCAGCCAAACAAGATGCGGTGTCGAACGGATCAACTCGAAAAGGTCGGTGCGCCATGCGGTCGGCACCTGGTTGTCGAATACATCGGCAAGGCTGGAGCAGAACACGAACGGACGCGTGCCGTCAGCCTCGGCCTTCTTGTTCCATCGGATAGGCTGGTGCCAGTTGCCCTTGCTGGTGCGGACACGCGTTCCAACGCCTCTGCCAGGGCCGCCCCATGCGACGCGGCCATAGCGCTTGTCCATCAGGGCTTCGGCATAGCAGCCGTCACATGCCGGTGAGACCTTCGTGCAGCCAATCCACGGGTTAAACGTGTGGTCGCACCACGAGATTGCGGTGACTCCGCCCATCACACACCTCCCGCCGGGATCTTGGCCATGAGGTAGGAATGGGCGCGATCACGCTCACCGGGCTTGCCGATCACGCGTCGAGCGGTCTCGTGACACAGGTTCACGAAGTCGGGGGCGTCGCCCAGGTTCTGAGGCTCGAGGAAGACGTTGCGCAGCTTGTCGATCTTCGCCGGCCGCTCGATCGCGGGCTCGCTGAAGGCGTCGCGGAGCATGTTGTCGACAAGCTCCTCGCAGAGCATGCGCTTCATGGCGGAGATAGGTTCGGAGGAAGACGCTGCCTGCTGACCATCAGCGGGCTTGTCCGGGTCGGTTTCCGGTGCGCCTTCCTCCTCATCAGCCTCATCGGCTGGTTCTGATTGGCCGGCAGCGACGGTTTGCTCGGGGGACGGGGAGCCGTCGCTGCCGTTGTCGTCGGCGGGGGTATCCGACGATTGGGAATTGTCTTCGGATTGGGTGCTGGCTGGCTCGCCAGTGAGCGCTGCGGTCTCGCCGGGCATACCTGCCGCCGAGAAGCCTTCCTGTGCCTGTACGGCCTCGTGCTGCTCGATCTTGGCCAGCTTCAACCTGTCGGCCAGAGTCGGTGTTACGTCGCGCGCGTTTTCAGATCCGCGGAACTGCTCGACCTCTTCCCGGTCATAGACGCCAAGGATGACTTCCGGGCAGTGGCGACGTGCCCATGACCGGGCCGAGAAATAGCCAAGCTGTTGCTGAGGATCGGATTTCCAGAGCGGGGAGTTCTTGGTCGTGATCGATCCAATGGTCGGCGAAGTGTATTCGCACTCTTCGCCGTCGAGGATGCCGACGACACGGCATGTCAGTTCAGAGCCTTCACCCTCAAAGAAGTATTTCAGGCGGCCTTGAATGCCCGATCGTGTATTGACCACGGCGGCGATGAGCTGGGCCTCGTAAGCGATGGCCCCGTTGACCGCATAGGACTTGGATGCAACCGCGAATGGAGAGAGGTTCCATTCCATGGCCTGGAGCGCCACGGCCATGCAGGCGCCGGCATTGCCGCGCAGATGCTTGGGCAGGGCGATATCGGCTCGGCACATCACTTCAGCGAACCTGACAACCTCGCCAAGGTTCTGCGGTGCGATAGAAGCCCCGCCAGCACCAGCCATGATGCCGATTTCGCGCGTAGAGGTCTGATCAGCAGGTACGAGCTGGTTCATTCGAAATCCTCGGTTTTTAAGCGGTTGAGACGCCAACTGCGGCGCATTGCGTCGTGCTCTATCCGGCAGTCGTTCCAGGCGAACCAAAGGGCGGATCGCGTTCCAGTCACGAGGCGAGCCGCGATCGCGTAGATCATGATTGGCAGGTACAGGACGATGATGAGGAGGCGGACCATCAAGCCGCCTCCTGCTCGAGGAAGCGGTCGATCTTCTCTTTCGCCCAAGGCTTCATCTGGATATGGCGGGTGCCGTCGTTGAACGGTCGGGCGCCGGGCCACTCGCCGCTGTCGAGACATTCGCGGATCTTGTCGAGCGACCAGCGGACAACCTGCTCGCCTCGGTCGATCTCGTGTACCGACACCTCGGCATGTGTGGTGTCCGGCACGTCATCCTTGAGGATGTAGAGCAGGGCGAAGGTGTCGAATGGCACGTCGAGGCCGCGGCAGACCATGCGGGTGATCGCAGCCTGCAGGTAATAGCAGGCGTCGAAAATCTGCTTCTCAAGGAATTCCTCGTCGAAGCTGGAGGCCGTTTTCAGGTCGGCAAAGACGCCATCGGCGCGCGGGATCGCGTCCGGTCGAGCCTTGAGCCAGATACCGGTCTTCGGGTCTTTCCAGAACATGGACCGTTCGATGCGGCCGTTGAGGATGCCATCCTGAATCAAGGGATGCTGTGCGGCGTCGGCGCGCATGCGCTCGATCAGTTTCAGGTCATCTCGGCTGATGACAGTTCGGCCCTTGGCGTTCGCTTCCAGCCATCCCTTGCAAACATTCGACGAAGGGTGCCAAGGCTTGAAGTTGCCGGTCTTCTCGTCGGGATATGTATCGGGACGGACGACGAACTGCTCCTCGAAGACTTCGTCACCGAGCAGAAGGCAATGCGCGGCCTTTCCGAAGTCGAGCGCCTTTGTCGTCTCCGGCGTGATGTGATCCGGGTTCCACTTCCAGCGACCCCAGAATGCCTTCGGGCTTCCGCCATGGGCTGGCACCAGCCATTTCAGCATGCTCTTGGAGATCGAAGGACCGTCCAACAGATCGCGGTTGCCGTGATAATCTTCGAGCGAAATGCCGCTGTAGATCCCCGGCTCCGAGATCGGCTTGCCATCCCAGACGCGTTCCTTGCGGATGTTGCCTACCAGGGCATTCGCGATTGAGCCGATGGACTGAAACCGATCGTGATCGATGTCGACGTGGGTGTTCATGATGCCTGCTCCTCAATGGTCAGGTGATCAGAGGCGGTTGTGAAAAATCGCGCAAAGCACAGGTTTGGAGGCGGGCGGGTCGATCACGACGCACCGCCTTTCGCCCGCTCGGCGAGCATGGCGTCGGCTAGGCGGTATCGGAGGATCGCGTTAACTTCACAGCCGAAGCGAATGGCGTCGTTTGCGTCTTCGCCGTCGATGCGAGCAATTCCAAGCTTATCAGCAAGGTCATCCGCGTTGTGAAATTCGAACTTGGAAATGTCGGCGTGGATTGCGAAGTAGTCGCGCACGCTCATCCCTTCGACCGTGTACTTCAAATCTTCTGGCGGGTTGTATGGGTCGGTCCACTGCGGCCCGCGCATGGAAGGGCCCATTCCGTATCCGCTCAAATCGTGCTGCGGAAAGGCCGGCCCACCGTCGTTGATGTTGTTCATGGCAGATACCAATCCAGTTGTCCGGCAAGCAGGATCAGCGCGCAAAGCAGGGCGCATGCGATCCGTGGATGCAGGGCGAGAAGGTTGCAGATGGAGGAAAGCGCTTCGTCAGCGCGTGACAGGAATTGGGTGACCGGGCTGCTCGCATGGGGCAGCTCAACCCGGCCATTCCCTCCGAACCGCAAAATGCCGCATGAGGTTCGGGAATGCTGCTCCCGGTAACGTACGCCTGTTGAGGCGGCGCGGCCAGTTAATTCGAAGATGCGCATCACGCAGCCCTCGGCGTGCGGCGCTCGGCCATGGTGTGGAGCGCCAGTTCAAAGGCCTCGTCGAAGGTGTTGCCATTTCTGCCGGCGCATTCACACCGGCCATCATCGCCGTTCCAATGGACGTAGACGGTCATCGGCAAGCGGTCGAATTCCATGAAGATCATGGCCGAGATCGAGGTCAGCCCGTGCTTGGCGCAGAGGTCCTTGAGGAGGGTCTCCATCAGGAGCGCCCCTCTGCCTTGGCGATGGCGTCACGAGCCGCATCAAGGGCAACTTGCTCGCCCCACGTCAGCCTGCGATTGCGGATTTGTGCGATTTCAAGCGCACATTCCTTGAGGGCGGAAAGCAGGTCCGGTGCTGCGGCGAAGAGCGCCGCGTACGCCTCAGGGTTGTCCATGTGCCGGCTGACAGTTGCGATGTGGTAGCTGCCAGATGCGCCAAGAACAGACGGTCCGATGACCTTGAGGGCTACGAACTGCATCACGCTGCCTCCCGCTCAAGCACCCGCTCACGAAGCGGATTGCCAACCGTGTTCAGCTTGGTCTCGGCATCGTTTGCGATCTCGCCTGCGATAGAGCGAGCCCATGGCGTGCCCTGCGAAAGGCTGCGACCGTCGACATACACGGCGTCGATCGTGATCAAGCCGTCGCGCTCGACTGAAACCTCGAGCTCGCACTCGAAGTCGGCGATCAGGTCGATATCCAGGAGTTCATCGCGAATGGTGAGGGCGTAGGGGAGGCGCATGTGATCAGTCCTCTTTCTTGGCGCGACGAGCGAGTTCTTCATCAACCCACTGGCTGGCGCGCTCGAAATGCCTGCGATCCATCCCGGCAAAGTCGCCATTGTCGAAGCCGTCGCCAGCAAGGGCGGCGTCCAGCGCGGCGAGCATCGCGATCAGGAGGGGTTTGGTGAGGCGTGGCATCGGTCAGGCCTCCACCTTGGCGACGGGGCGCGGTGTGCGGCGCCACGCATAACGACGCTCCGGATCGTGTGAGACCCATTCGCGAGCAAAGCGCTCCGCATCTTCCAAAGTCCCGTCGAGTTGACCGGAGCGCGAACCGGCCAGCAATCCGAAGTTCTGCAGGCCGCTGTCGTAGCGAACTGATGCCCCGTAATTGCTGGCGACAATCTCGACACCGACGATCCCGCGACGGGCTTGTCTCTGCTGCAACTCGCAGACCTGCTCGCTGTCGCGGTAGCCGTTGCGGTTTTGGACAACTGCATCTGTTTCGGCCTCCATCGCCGCCAGCAGGTCGTAGCCGGCGACAACGGTGAACAACTCAGGGCGGGAGACGATCTTCATGGCTGTTGCGTCCTCATCGTTTCCGGCAGATCGGCGAAGGCGCTGAGTGCCGGCGGTTAGCCAGATCGGCGCTGGGCGCTTCTTCGTGGCTGATGATGTGTCGTACCAAATGTACGATATGATAGCAAGTACGTTTTGTACGATTCTTGTTGCGTCGTATTTTTTGTACGGTTAAGGATGAGCGTGTCGGGTCGGTATCGAGTTGCCCGACGCCACGGAATGCCTACCTCGAAAGGGATGGCCTCACAGCATGCCGGCGTAGGTTGGAGTGCTCGTGCAGTAGGGTGCGGTGGTTGTCCGTCCGTGGGCAAAGTCGAAGGGCAGGGACCGCAAGCGGCTCACCGGCAATCAGGTGAGAAGGGCGCGCAACGACAACGGGAGATCGGCCCCGGCGCGTGAGGCTCACCAGCCAAAAGAAACCGACCATGAACCGCAGGTGGTCCAGCCCGACATATGGGCAGGCGGGGATGCACGGATACCGCAGAATACTCAGGAGCGTCCTGATCCGTGTAGCACCCTTGGCTCGGTCGTTTCCGGGTCCAAGGGGTTACTGCGCCGTGTTCCGAGAAGCCTTGGAGTTCCTAAAAAGGAGAAAAGGGCAGGGGAGAAGATGGAAGAAACAGAACAGAAGATAGTGCTGGAGAGATTTCTCACTCACCATAATGTTGAGATGCTTCCGTGGGCGCGACCCGCGCAGTTCGGCCGGCGATTTCGAAGGTTCTTTCCCGACATTGCGGACCATGTGAACCCAGATCGGAAATCGTGGCATGCCGCTATGATCAACGCGTTGGCGGAGCACGTGGCCAATCTGGATCCATCAAATTTCGTGAAGGATGACAGCGCACGGCCATTCCACGTTGCGAAGAAGTATCGAAAACTGGATCGAACGAAGACGTTTCTGCTTGGCTGGCAGTGGCGCCAGCTTCGTTACGAGGTCTTGAAGGATCGCGGCGCACGGTGCGAGCTGTGTGGCGCGACTGCTGCAGATAGTCGGATCGAAGTCGACCACATTAAGCCGATTTCAAAACACTGGGATTTGCGGCTCATGAAATCTAATCTCCAGGTGCTCTGCCGGGACTGCAATATGGGGAAAGGGAATCGTTATGCCGACGATTTCCGAGGCGTATAAATGAGCAGCGTTGGCTGGGACCGTCCCTCACCAATTGTCTGGTTTGTCGCGTGGCTTGAAGTGAATGTTGTGTGCATTACATGCACATCAGTTGCAGAAATTGCTACTTGCGCGCAGTATTGGGGTGGCGCGAACTGGAGACGGGTTGCAGCCCATCTCCAGCCTGCGGGCATAGCGCCATCTGGTACTCGGAAGCCCGTGGCTACGTCTTCGTCACAGACACCACGGGTTTCCATCCAGAGCTTGTATTCTACAATCGAATGATCGCGCGTGCTCATTGCCTCAGGCGCTTTTCACAGGCATTTTGTACTCGTTATGTTCTTGGTCGAGCAGCGTCTTTCGTACTGCGGGGGTGGCCCTTGGTTCAGCAAAACCGTGTTCCGATCGGCTGGCTTCGGTGTCGGAAGCCGCAGTCATAGTCCGATCTTGGTATTCCGTGGCTGCCACCGCATACCGTCGGAAGAAATCTCACCTCAACCCGCAAAAATCCGCTGAGATGGCCTATGCGTGCAATTGTGTGCCGATGCTGGGCTTGGCGACGTCTTTCGGCGTCATGGTTGCTGGCTTCTTCGCGTCCAGCCAGCCGCGTTCAATCAGTGTCGTATATGCCAGCGACAACTCTTGAGGCGAGAAGCGTCGTTTATGATGGTTCCACTGATATACGAGGTCTTTCACCTTGCTAAGGGTTGGCGCACCTTCGACCTTGGCGAGCCAGTAGACAGTAGCAAGGAGCTCCAACCCATAAGGCGTCTCGAAGCCGTCGACTAGGCGCGCGACCCGGTCGAACCGCCGCCTCGTTGCATCATCGTTGGCGATGAATTTGTCAGCTTCCTCATAGGCGCCAGGAACGAGTCGCAAAGACTTACCCGGCTCGTCGCCTCCATCACCGTAGCCGGCGATCAAATGGCCCTCTATTGCATTGAGAACATGCCGTAGGTTTTCAGCATAAGGGCCATAGTTGCCTTTATTGAACTGCAGGCGGAGTGGTTGCCCAGCTTCTTGTATGAAGAACAAAAGCTTATGAGCCTCAAGGAGAGTTACGAACGGGTCCATAAGCCCGTTGAGATAGCGCTGAAGTAGCACGACCAATGCTGCCCGCCCCGGAGTCATATCTGGAACGGGACGGTTCCTTGCTAACGCCGCAGAATCCGGAGCGCCTGATGGCTCGTAGATGATGACGTCGGTGTCTGGCAGTTCTTGAACTGCCTTCTCAATCAAAGGACGCACTTCAGTCCATTTCAGACCGCCGAGTCCTGCACCCAACGGGGGGATAGCAACCGACTTGATCTTGCGCGACCGAATGACATCGACGAAATCGACCAACCCGCTCTTGATGTCTTCTATTCGGCTGTTGCCACGCCAATGGCGCTTCGTCGGAAAGTTTATGATGAAGCGAGGACTGAACCTTCCGGTTTCGAACACGAACATGCGACCAGGCTGGACCTCCTTACGACTACAGGCAGCCTCATACGCTTTGAAATTATCAGGATAGGCGTTCTTGAATTGGAGCGCGATACCGCGTCCCATCACGCCAACGCAGTTTACTGTATTCACCAACGCATCCACGTCAGCATCGAGGATGTTGCCGGTACGAAATTCGACCACCATGCCCTCCTCAGTAATACCAGTTGCGTTCTATTACGACCGCAGGCTTGTGCGCGGCTTGCGATATCGCGTTCGTGGCCGCGTTGAATGTCGCTTGATTCTGGACACCAATTCGATCCACGAGGCGCCATGGGAAACTCTTATACACTAAGAATTCCGCTTGTTTCGCTTCTTTGATGGCAGCTTCCTGCCACTTATTGGCAGCAATATGATTCCAGTTGAGGTCGGAAAGCTTCGCCTTGTCGCGCCAAAAGCCTGAATAGGCAGCCCCCGCGTTTGAACTAGATATAGCCCAACTATGCTCGACGGCGTCCAATTCCTGGATCACTTTGTTGAGATCGCATTCCAAATGGACGATGGGCCCTTGCCCGCCCCTGTACGTGAGTTCTGGGCTGTTGGCGCAATGAATGACGTAGAGCATCACCGACCGCGGACAAAAATAGAAAGGCACGAATTGCCCGACGGTTGCATTCGAGTAGCACTTGACAGGAAGCTGCAGCCGCCTCGCCTTAATTGAGCCCATCCCAATTGTGGTGCCGGGCAATTGCCGTTTGACGATTTCAGAATCGCTCAGCAACTTGCCTGTAGCGACAATCGAACTAAGCCGGTCCCAATTGACAATGTGATAGATCTTAGGACTGACCGGGACGGTGTTCATATATCGACCAACACTCTGCGAGCTCGGCCAAAAACGTAAAGCTCGCCCTCGACCGGGATCGAAACGTGATCTGGGTTCGTTGAGAACGGCTGCAGCCGCTCAGGATTACGACGGTACCGCTTGAACGTTGCTGCACCGCCACCGTGCGAGAAGACGTAGTAGCGTCCGTCGATCAGGCGCTCATCGGCGCGGTTCACCAGCAAGGTTGATCCGTCAGGCGCAATTCGATCCATCGAATCGCCTTCCACAATCAGGGCCAGCCAGTCACCAGCAGGCAGATCGGCGACCTTGATCCAGCGCTCGATGTCGGAAGCCGTCACACCGGGCTGGTCACGCAAATTACCGGCGCTCACCATCGAGAGGACCGGGACTTCCGTAATCCCTTCAACCTCTTCAGACGTCACGCCGCCGTTGAACAGGATCCAGCCAGGCTCGACGCCAAATAGGCGACCATACTTCTCGGCTGCTTTGCGAGAGATCGGTCGGTTGCCGTTCTCGTGGCTGATCATAGTGTTCTGATTGATTTCTCGGAAAGCGCGCGCGGCGTCAGTCGGGCTGGCGAAGCCTGCATTGGCTCTTGCTTGCTGCAATCGGAGGCGAGGTTCTTCCTTCATTCGTACAGATTGGCCGAAATCAATCGTCCAAGGTGTACGATTTCGTATTGACCTTCCGTCGTACGTTATGTACGAATGCATTTCATGAGCACTCCCGGTTCCATCCCTGAGCTGATTGCGAACTGGTCGAAACTGACCGAGTTCGCCACCGATGTTGATTGTGGATACGAAGCCGCGCGAAAGATGCGGGACCGCGGGAGCATCGCTCCTGAGCATTGGGCAAAGGTCATCGCCGCCAGTGAAGCCAAGGGTATCCCGGGCATCACGTACGAATGGCTTGCCACGCGCCGTGCCACTCCAGCACCGGAGCAGGCGGCATGAGCTGGTCCGACGCATTCGCGAACTACACGACCGGAATGGCGTTCCACATTGCGCTTAGCCACGATCAAGCATCGATGGTCGTGTATCTTGGCTTCAAGGGTGAGCCATCGCAATGGCAGAGCAGGTCGGGACGGGGAACATTCATCCCGACCGTCAAAGCGTTGATCAAGCGCGGCCTTGTCGAACACAATCCCATGATCGGCACCAGACTTCCTTCTGGTGTGAAGGTGAAGTGGATTTACCGCCTTACGCCAGCCGGCGAGCATGTTTTCTATCTCCTGAAATTCGCAGGTCTCGCTGATCATCAGCCAATCCGTTCGCAGCAGGTGGCCGCATGATCACCTACGGCGCGATCAAGTCGGGCGAGGCGGCGGTGCCTGTGGCGAAAGTGGATGCGAACAGCATTCCATCGCTGATCGACCGAGCATCCCGTCGACTGGCCGAGGCCAAGACCTCCGCCGAGGTGCTGGAAGCTAAGGCCGCCGCAGAACTCGCCTTGCACTACGCCAAGGTGACTAAGGCTGCGAACGAAAGCCACGCTGACTGTCTGCGCATCATCACCCGTGCTGAAATCCGCATGGCGAGCGAGATCGATCGCGGGCAGGCGGCGGGTGAAGTCGCCAAGCCCGGTCGCACTGCAAATGTCCCGGCTTCGGACAATAGAGCTACGTTGGCCGATCTCGGCGTTTCCCGCCAGCGCGTAGGCGAATGGCGCAAGGTTGCGGAAGCAGGTGAGGAGAAGGTAGAGCAGGCGATCTCCGAAGCCTTGGCCGAGGGGCGCGCACCAACCAAGGCTGATGTCCACCGTGCCGCTGGCGTCGTGAAGGACAAGCCGGAGACGGGCGACGCGGATCGCGAGTATTCCGATTTGCAGGCAGCATGGGACAGGGCAGGGCCGCTCGCTCGCCGTCACTTCCTTGCCTGGAACGATCTCCTCGAACAGCCGAAGGCCGGGACGCACGGCGCGGAGGCATGCAAGCCCAACAGCAACGCCGTCGATATTGCGTCCATCAACATAGACGGCCGCGCCAATGCGGGAGGCTCCGATGTAGATCGCAGCGTAGAGCGCGCCAGCAGCGCCGTGGAAGTCGGCGCAACCAATTCGCCCGATGGGGCAAACGAGCTTCTGGGCGGGCTGCCGGTTCCTGCAACGGAAGTAAATGTGGAGAGGACCGGACGTAGTTCTGCCTACACGAGAACGGGCAGGCATGGGACGCCGCATGTATCTGGCGAGACGGGCGGAGAGACGCCTAGCGACACCCGCGAGCGAGCAGCCGCCGGAAGTGGTGTGACGGCGGGAGAGACCGCATCCAATTCCCATTCGCAGCCAGTAGCGACGGATCAGTTGGCCGACGCGAAACCTGCGGATACGGCCGCAGCGGAAACCTCCCCGGTTCCCCTCCCGCCCGCTGCGGCCAACCCTTTCAACAATCCACGCTGTCAGAAGCCCGAAACCTGTCATCTCGTGCACAGCCGGAACGAATGTTTCGACTGCACGATGGCTTGGGCCAAGCGCCCGAGGGACGAGCAGGTCAGGCTTTGGGCAGAAGCGATCCAAGCGGCGAGGGCGGCATGAAGCCCAATCATGTGACCGAAGCCATGCGCGCCGAGATGAAGCGGCTCCGCAATGAGGGAGAGACCTTCACGGAGATCGGCGAGAAGTTCGGGTTCACTGCCAGCACAGTCCATTGCGCTGTCGATCCGGTCTATGCGGAGCATCGCCGGGAGCGCGTCAACTTCAATCGTGACCGAGCCCGTGGTTGCATCGTGGTGCCGTCGGTGCGGGAAAAACCCGAGGAGCGTTCCCAAGAACGCGATCCAATCGCGCTGACGGAAACCTACTCGATCCGGCCATACGCCATGCGAGTTCCGAACCGGGTGGCTTTGGGTTCGAGCACCCTCACCGAAAAGGCTGAATGTCATTGGGTCTCGCTGCCCCGGCTATCGATCCAAGGAGCGGCAGCATGAGCCACCTCGATTGGTATGTCGGCATGGAGGTCGTCTGCGTACAGCTTGATGACGATTGTCCACCGCGCCCAGCTTTGAACGAGGTTTGCACGGTCAGCTTCATCTACGAGGTTGACGGCTACACGATGATCGATCTCGTCGAATATCCGAGCCCGGATACGGACGATTTCTATCGTGGCTACGAGGCGAGTTACTTCCGCCCGGTTCAGCCTCGCCAGACCGACATCAGCTGCTTCACGCAAATGCTCAATCCCTCAAAGGTCAACGTGGGAGAGCCGGCATGACACGCTTCGAGCAGGAGGCTCGCGCCTTCATCAAATCCCGGCCAAGGTTTGCTCGCGAAATTGCGCGGCTCATCAACGCAAACTGGTCTGTTTCGTCTTCGGCTCCTGGCGGCCTCACTCCGCGGCAGCATGAACTGTTCAAGTTCATCAGCCGCCACATTGAAGAGCATGGGGTCGCGCCTTCCTACGACCAGATGAAGGCAGAGCTCGCCCTGGCATCGAAATCCGGCATCGCTCGAATGGTCAAAGGACTGGAGGAAAGAGGCTTCATCGCCCGTCTTCCCCATCATGCTCGGGCGATCACTGTGGTGAGGACCGCAGCATGATCACGACCTTTGCCGATCTCATCTTCGCGCTTTTACCGATCGTGACGGGCATGGTCGGCTATGCCTTGGGCAGGGCCGCTTCTCGCAATCGCATCGCTCAGCGTCAGGCCGCGAAACGCGACCTTGCTGCTGAATTGCGTTCCGCTGTTGACCTCGAACCCTGCGAGTTCACAGCGCACTGGCAGGTGCGGCCATGAGAAGGGATCGTCGTCGTTGTCAGCCCTTCGCCGTCCCCAACCGGGGAACGGCAATATCAGTTGATGCGCTTTCCTTGATGCTTGGCGGCTCCTGTGATCGCGCATTGGCCTTCATTCCCGCTTTGGACTTTTCGCCGGTTTTCGCCGGCTCAGTCGCTGTCTCTGACGGACACAGAGATAGCGAAAGGAAAATCGGAAATGTCCGAAAAGGCGTCGGAGAAATCCAACATGTCCAGCGTTGATTTCGCGCAGCACGCGCTGCGGAACCACATCGCGCCCCCGTCCATCGGGTCAGTGAAAGCCAGGCTGCGGATCGCTGCGCGCCGCCTTGGCTGGAGAGCCAACCGCACGCGAGACGCTTGGTACGCACATCCCCGCATATCGCTTAGCGCCGATGAAATCCGCGAAATCGAAGAAACGACGGGACTCCGCTATGGCCGAGAAGAACTGCGCGCAAACCAAGACCTCATCGACACAGCAGCCGACCTCCTTGCGGACATGGATCCGAATTTCCATCGCCCGTTCCTTGCTGCGATGCGCGCGTTCATTGGCGCTGTGGATCGCCCCGGAATTGAGGGGTGAGTGATGTCGAAGCAGCAAACCAAATTCTGGTTGGTCTGGTCCTTCGGCGGTCGCGCTCCGACCGTGCCGCACTGGACGAAGGAAGCCGCGCAGACTGAGGCCAAACGGCTCGCCGGCAACTATCCCGGAGACGTCTTCACCGTTCTCGCCTGCGTCGACGCCTACGCCAGCCTGATCGCACCCGTCGAGCCAGTCCCCATTGTGAAGCGTCCCCCGACCGACGCCGAGAAAGGCGCAAATATCCCATTTTGAGGAGAACACGCATGTCCGCAACAGCCGATTTCGATCGAGAAATGGCCGCAAGGGCTGAGCTCAACAAGCACCTAGACCCAGAGGGGCGAGACGAAGATCTGGCGAACCAAATCGCCCGACTACTACTCGAACATAACGACGCCGATGGTGCTTACAGCGCCTTGGTCGCCGCGTCGGCTCTCTTCCTCAGCGATCCAGAAATCGACAAGGCCGACGCCGCCGAGGTTGCGAAGGACTTCGGTGAGCACGTCGCGCACGAAGTGAACCTTGGCTTCGAGGCATTCGTCACCAGCCGTCAAGCGGCATATCCCGAAGGAGCAAACTGACATGGCAAAGCGTGCAGAAATGGCGGCCGGCGAAGGCCACAACAGCGGTGAAGTGAGCACCGACACCAAGCGGGTGCTGTTCTTCATGAACAGGTCCGACTACCACGAGGCGCTTGCGGCCAAGAAGGCAGCCGATGCCAAGCTGAAGCTGGTCGGCAAGACCATCAAAGCCGATCTCGGCGACTTCGGCCTTGCGCAGATCAAGGACTACGATCTGGCGCAGACGCCGGAAGGCCAAGCCAAGCTCAAGGCCGAAGTCGACGCCAAGATGCAGGCTATGGCGTTCGCCGGTATGCCTGTCGGAACCCAACTGGATCTGTTGGCAGACCGCGCTGACGGCGTCGAGCGGGCATCACGCGACGGCGAAGAAGCCGGCATGCGCGGCGACAGCCTGACCAATCCCTACAACGAAGCGAGCCCGGAGGGTCAGGCCTATGCCGAGGCATGGCACCGTGGCCAGCGCGCGATCTTCGCCATCCGGCAGCTTCGCTTGAAGGACGATGCCGCGGAACTCATCGCCGGCCACGACAGCGACGATCCATTCGAAGACCAGCGCGAAGCGGCGGAGTGAATATCGCCCGCGTCATGCGCGCCGCGGCAATCATCATGCGATTTCGGCGCGCTGACCTTCCTCGAATTTCCATCCGCCTGCACTGCGCGGGCACTCACCTGAAGGTGTGACCATGAACGCCATTGCCATGAACATCGAAGACGAATTGGCCGAAGAGTTGAACGTGGTCAATTTCCCAGGCCGCCGCGTGTTGAGCGAGCTCGAGCAATTGGCCGATGTCCACCGGCGCGAGGCTGCCGTCGCCAAGCAGCGCATTGCCGACCGCAAGCGCTCGCTCAAAGCCGAGTTGGCCAACCTGGCACTGGCCCGTCGCATCGCCAAGGGCCGGTTCGAAACGGAGATGGCTCAGATCGCGGAGCAGGAAGCGGACGCCAAATTGAGTGCGGCCGAAGCCATCGCCAGTGATGAAAAGCTTGTCACCTACAACCTCGGCGCAATCGAGCTTTTGGCGGAGTAAGCCGTGACCGTTCAGGTACTCATCGGCGACGTCTTTGATCAGCTAGGCTCGATTCCGGCCAAAAGCGTCGATTGCGTCGTCACCTCGCCTCCATACTGGGGTCTGCGCGACTACGGCGTTGAGGGCCAGATAGGCCTTGAGCCTACAATTGGCGAACATCTCGACGTCATGGTCCGAGTGTTCCGCGAGGTCCGACGCGTGCTGAAGCCCCAAGGCACGCTCTGGCTCAATTACGGCGATTGCTATGCTTCGGCGCCGAACGGGCGTGCAGCTGCCGACGTCGAGAACGACGACCGGACATTTCGAGACAAGCCGTTCTCGACGGTAGGCGGTGTGCTGAAACCCAAAGATCTCTGCATGTTGCCAAACCGCCTTGCTATCGCCCTGCAGGAGGACGGCTGGTGGGTGCGCAGCGAAATCATATGGCATAAGCCCAATCCCATGCCGGAAAGCGTCTACGATCGCCCAACAGTCGCGCATGAGAAGGTGTGGCTGCTTACGAAGGGCGAGGACTATTTCTACAATCACGAGGCTATTCGGGAGCCTGTTACAGGTGGTGCGCATCGCCGCGCAAAAGCTCGGGGTACCGACACAGGTGTCGGCTGGGGGCATCAAGACGAAGTTGCCGGAAATCCTCGTGGCCGCGGTAGGATCAAGGTGCCGGGCGGGTGGGATACTAAGCCGGGCTCGCACGGTACCATCAACCGGAGCGGCCGCACTTCAGCGGAGTACCGAAGCCAACCGGGCGTGACCCCGAAGTCGGCACCTGAAAATTCAAACATCAAGGCCAAGGGAAGCTTCCATGCTTCGACCACCGAACTGGTGGAAACACGCAATTCCCGTAATGTTTGGACCATCGCGCCGAAGGCCTTTCGCCAGGCGCACTTCGCGACCTTCCCTCCAGCCCTCGCTGAACGCTGCATCCTTGCCGGCACGCCCGAGACAGTCTGCGGCTGCTGTGGTGCGCCCAACGGCTGCGGACCGATCTGCGAAGTCTTTGGCCGTGAGCCGGGCAAGGTGCTCGACCCATTCGGCGGTGCTGGCACGGTCTCGCTCGTAGCCGAACAGCACGGCCGCGACAGCATCATGATCGAACTCAACCCTGATTACGCAGAGATCGCGAGGGCAAGGCTCGGCCTTGTTCCTGCACGTGAGGAGGCCGCCTGATGACCTCAGTACAGCCGAAGGGACTTATCGACCGCTATTCCAGCCTGCTGCAGAGCCGCCAGGAATGCCTCACTTGCATCAGCAGGTTCCCCGTCACCATCGCACTTGTGCATGGCGTCGCTCCACGCCTTGGAGTCGTTGTCTGTCCAATTGTCGAACAGGAACCTCGACGCTTCTTCCATCGAGTTGATGAGGACAAATCCGCGCGGGTTGTGAGCGTAGATCACGATCGGAACGCGAAATCTTTTTGCGGTCATCACTCACCGTATTCCGCCATTGAGGCGAAAGAGCGTTCGGAGGGGCGGGCATGCTGATCGAAAACAAGCCAGAGTTTGTCGCCGTTGCTCACCGTCGCCTTCAAAACGACGCGCAGCTCTCCGTCGAGGAAGCCGCCTGATGCTATCGCCAGCGAAGTGCAAGACCAACCGTCATACCGGCCTGCTCGACGGCCTTGATAAAGTCTGCCCGCGCCAGCGCTATGCTTGTCGTTCCAGACTTGGCCGCTTCACAACGGTTCATTGCATCGGTCCAGAGTTGACTGTCGTGGCCGGGCCAGTTGTCGAACAGGAAATCCGCCGCTTCCCCCACGGTGGAAACCAAGTGGGAAATCCTCGAATTGACGTCGGCTACGGCAACCGGGGTTTGGAACTTTCCTGTGCTCATGGATCATCCTGCCTCGCAATAGCGGCGGAAGTGAGTGCCCTCGACACTCTGGAGGTGCGGGCATGATCATTCTCGGCCTCGACATCGCAACCACAACCGGCTTCGCCTGGTACGAGCCCGGCTCGTCGCTCGCTTCGATCAAGACTGGCCTGATTAGGGCGATCGGAGAAAGCCCCGAAGAAAAGGCGGCTTCGCTCGGAAAACAACTGCACGAGATGTTCAAGGAGATGCGCCCGGATTTCGTTGCGATCGAGGAACCTCTCCGTAACGTCAAGACGTTCAAGAAGACCATCCAGACCATGTATGGCCCGAGGGTCATTCAAACGGTCAATCCAAACCAGATGCTTCTGTACGGGCTCGTTGGCGCGGCCGTCGTGATCGTCACCGCTTACAAGAAGCCTTGGGAGACCATCCCATCATCTACGTGGCGCAAGTGCTTCTTCGGCACCGGTTTCAAGCCTCCGATCAAGCTCATCGAGAAGGAGGGTGAGGATACCGTCGAGGAGAAACAGTGGAAGAAGGCGGCTGTTGATCGCTGCCGGCTACTGCGGATCGATGTGAAGAATGCTGATGCCGCGGAGGCCGTCGGGGTGGCTATGGCCGGAGAGCGGACCCAGACCTACCGCATGATGATGGCGAGGGCGGCGTGATGGGAGCGGTCGATCTAGTTCTCGGTTGTGGGGCCTATGCCGAGGGCCATCAAGTACGTCAGGTGTGCACGGCTGACACCGTATTTTTCGCAAGCTTCATCAATGGAGGTGGTTTTCGGAGATATGTTAGTAACCTGCCCAGCCTCTTTGAGCTGCTTGCTACACTCCGCAAAACTGTGAGCCAGAACGTCGGCACGAAATGCAATCGCGAGCATTTCGGCCCGGGAAATTCCGGTCCAGTACGTGGCCAATCCTGGCAAACCGGCAGGGCGCCCTTGTTCAAAAACGTTGTCAACTTTTGCCACTTCGAGGCTGTGCCGCTGAACCATGACGGCCATAACCGGGTCAATGGGTACGATGTCAGCGATAAGATTGGTGGCAACCTCAGAAAGGCTCGGGCCGCCATCTCCTTCATTACTCATGAGGCGAAGCCTATTCGCCGTTGCGATCAAATCCAGGGCAACGATTTCGCATACCGACCGAGCTTTGCTAACGCGATCCTCCTTCCTGAACTTGGCGTCTTGAGCGATCTGTTTGAAAAGGACGAAAATCGTGATCGCAGCGGCAATAGCTGCTGCCCAACCGCTCAGGGCACTGATCCATTGCCTGGAGCACTCGGCCAGCACCTCGGTAGCAGGGCAGTAGTTCTGCCAGTTCGGCCACAGCGCAAAAGCGACCGTCGCTGCAACAGCTACGAGCGCAAAAATAACCGGCGGGCCCCAGCCCACGTCTTTCTGATGATCCCCCATGAGCGGATGCGTAGCACGAGCTCGCCGAGCTTGGCGAGGGCGGCCGCATGATTACGACCGCCCCGATCAATTCAGACGTGGCTGCTGCGTCCGCCTTTGATGGGCGGCGGGATCCAGTCCTCGGCAATCAGGCCCTTCTTCTTGGCAAACGCCACGAAGACGCCGCGCGCAGTCTCTGGATCGATCTCTCCGGTCAACGCCGCCTTGCAGGCACGTATTGCAGCGCGCTGTTCCGGGCTGTTGCCGCAATATTCCGTCGCGAACTGATAGGCGTCGACGACGGAGTTGAGTTGCCGGGGGAAGCCCAGACCTACCCACACGCGGACCGGTTCTTTGAAAGGCTGCGAGAGCATCGGAACCTCCCATGCATATCGCTACGCCGTCAGGCCGCCGCTTGGAACAGCCGTCAGCGTCAACGACGGCAGGGGCTTTGGACTTTTTTCGAGAATGCCAACAGATTTGGCGAAGCCGACGAAAGCGTTCCTCGCCGCCAGGATTGGGCGACCTTCGTCATAGGCTTCCTCGCAGGTATCAACCGCGGTGGCGTGAATGGTGCTCCGGTTGGTTTCGGGCCAGTCGTAGAGAAAATCGAGCGCATCTTCCAGCCCCGCGATCTCCTCAACCAGCCCGTCGGTGGTCTTCACATAGACCGGTTCGACAAATGTTTTCTCGCTCATCGAAATCTCCAATGTTCCGAACGATTTCAGGTGTTTGAGGGTTGGTCGCCCCATCAATTTGCAGCGACCTTCTGGAAATATGTGAAAGCTCTTTTTGAGCGTCAAGAGCAGGGAGAGTTGAGATGATGCAACTTGACCTCTTCGCTGCAACGATAGCGCCTCCGCCCACTGACAGCCCAATCATCCTGCGCGTCGATCTGGGTGGCCACAGCTACGGCCAGGTCATCATCGTGATGCTGGATGACGGAACGTGGGGCGTCGGCACCGATGACCAATTCCAAGGCTATTGCGGCCATGGGAGCCCGGTCTGGCCAAAGCACGACGGGTATCCAACGGTGCGCGATGCCGTCGCCGTGGCGCTCGACAAACTGCACGAGGGTTGGACCCGGCTGGCGGCCGATCAGTCATCCTGCTGCACGGATAAGCATCGCACTGCAGCCCGTAAGGGGCTCGAGTGGATCAATCGCCAGTACCTCACCTATGGGCTTGATCCAGAACCGGAGAAGGCTGCTGCATGAACGCCCATAGCCGAGACTTCCTGCCAGCACTTCCCGACGCGATCGACGCGGAGCGTGGTCTGCTCGGCGCACTCCTCGTCAACTCCGAGGCCTACTGGCGTGTCGCTGGTTTCCTGAAGGCGGAACATTTCTTCGAAGCCATCAATGCCGAGATCTACAGGACCATCGGGACGATGCTGAACGAGGGCAGGTCGGTGAACCCGATCACGCTCCGTCCATATCTGCCGGCCGGAACAGGTGAGGCGACATCGGCGGCCTATCTCGCAAACCTGGCTGCTGAAGCAATGCCCGCCGGCGCTGTCTATGACCTCGGCCGCGCGATTATCGAAATGTGGGCGCGTCATCGCCTGATCGGCGTCGCTCAGGATCTCGATGCTTTGGCGCGCAACATGCCGGTGGACATGACGCCGGAAAAGATCATCACCGAGACGACGGATCGGCTGACGCAGATCGCCCAGGAAGGGAACGAGCGGGCAGGGGCGATCAGGTACGGGGTCATCCTTCCAAACGCTATCGGCAAGGTCGCCAGAGCCTCGGGCGACGCTCTGGCGCGCATTCCTTGGTTCTTGCCTGAGATCAGCCAGGCGCTCGGCGATATCCGTCGCGGCAATCTCATTGGATTGATGTCGGATTCGGGCGGGGGCAAAACCTCATTCAGCCTGCAGCAATGCCGTCACGCGGCTGCGCAGGGCTTCCGAAGCGCGTTCTTCTCGATCGAGGTAACCGACGAAGAAGCCGCGCTGCAGGCGGCGGCACAACAGTCCCACATCAGCCTGCCGCGCCTCGATGCCTACACCCTGAACAGCAAAGAGACTGGCGACCTCGAGGACGAGCTCGTCGCGTCGAACGATCTGCCATTTTACATCGTCGGCTTCGGCGAATGCTCGCTGTCGGACATCCGGATCAAGGCGGAGGCGATGACGAAGAGCCAGGGCCTCGACCTGATCATCATCGACCACGCCAAGATGATCACGCTGCCCAATCCGAAGGACATGTTCGCAGAGCGGATCAATGCGCTTTACCGCGGCCTGAAGGCTCTGGCGAAGACGCTGAACATCGCGATCGTAATCCTCATCCAGCGCAACGACGACTGGAAATCCCGCTGGCGGATGGGCGGCAGCCTTCGGCCCGTCATGGGCGATGCCTATGGCGGCGGCTCCATCAAGCAATCCCTGGACGTTTGGTTTTCGATCTATCGCCCCGAGCCGCTTTACCGCGAGCTCATCCCCACGATGCCGCCCGAGCGCGTCAAGGAAGGGGAGCGGACGAAGAAGGAAATCATGATCGGGAAGATGGAGGAGTCTCGGGGCAAGGCCGCCATCATCAACCACAAGCGCAGGCGCGGGGAACCAGGGCAATCACCTCAGATCGGCTTCGATGCCGAGTTCACGATGTTCAAATCGCTGGTCGATGACCTTCCGCCAGCATTCGAAGGGATGGGTTTCTGATGACCAACGCTCCCGATTTCTTGCCCGACTACAGTTCGATGCCGGCCAACGGCCGCTACCGACCGTTGTTCAAGCTGCTCAGCACTGACAACTGGCGCTTCGTCCGCAGGGATGGGAAGCCCATCGAGGTCGATACAGCCCGCCAAGCCATCGAAGCCGCCAAGGAATGCGTGCGGCAGATCCTGAACCCTGAAATCCGCGCAGAGAAGGCGGAGGCTATCGCAGACGTTCTCGGCGTCGAGGAATGGCGACGGGAGAGGGCGGCGCAAGCTGCAGGTGATCAGGAGGCGGTTCTTGGAGCTGTCATCGTTCGCGGAAGGACGGTCAAGATTGAGCGGCGGAGGGCCAGGGCATGAAGCGTGAAGCTCCCCAATTCGCCACTGAGGCCGATCTTTGCAAGGCGTTCATTGAAGCGCTGCCGAAGGAATGGACCGCGTATCCGGAGACAGGCGGCTTTGACATCCTGCTCTCGCGCAACGCCGACGGGTTCCAAATCGGTGTCGAGGCCAAGCTACGGCTCAACGCCAAGGTGATCACCCAAGCTGCTGAATATGCGGGGTATCACTACGTCGACAGGCCCGGCCCCGATTGCCGGGCGGTACTGATCCCTGAAGGCGTCAGCATGGAACTCTCCGCTGTGTGCGAACTCCTTGGCATCACCGTGGTGGCAATGCACACCCCGTCGAAATGGCGAAGGAGCTTTGGGTTCCTGCCTGACCTTCCGAAGCCGGACAACGGAAGCTGGCGGAATGACTGGCAAGAGCTCTGCCCGGCCACGCGCATAGTCCTTCCGGACTGGGTTCCAGATGTCGGCGCCGGCCGTAGCGCACCAGTCGCCCTCACGGACTGGAAAATCCTCGCCATCAAGATCGTCATTACATTGGCGAAGCGTGGGTATGTCACTCGGCAGGACTTCGCATTCTTCAAGATTTCGATGTCGCGATGGACGCAGGAGCGCTGGCTAAAGCAGGACGGTAACGGCGGCTGGATAGCGGGCGACCGCATGCCCGACTTCAAGGCACAGCATCCGGTCAACTATCCCCAAATCGAAGCCGATTTCGAGAAATGGAAGAACCCGTCGACGGTTGAGCGAAAGCCGAAGCAGGAGGCTCTACTGTGACCTTTCCCTACATCTACTTCTGGAACCGCCAGGGCCGCAAAGGCCAGCGCTGCGCAGTCACCGCTCGCGCCAAGGTCATGAACTCAATCCGCGTCGAGTTCGAGGACGGCTTCGTGATGATCACCAGCGGCAACGCGATCAGGAGGGCGCGGGTATGACGATGCACCAACGCGACCTTCATCGCGAGAACGTCGAGCTTCGCCACAAGCTCGACAGCCTTTTGGCCGAATTGGAGCGGAGAGGGGAGCCGTTGCCCTGTGACCTCACGCCGAGCGAGGAAATCGTCGCGCGCCTGCTACGGAGCCGATCGCCCAATCTCGTGACACGGGATGTTCTTCACGCTGCGCTGTATGCCTACAGATCTGAGGCGGATGAGCCGGACGTGCGGGCAGTGGAAGTAATCCTATCTCATGCGCGCAAGAAGATGAGAGCCATCGGCATCGCCATTGAGAACGAATGGGCGCGCGGCTGGAGGATGAATGCTGCATCGGCTGCGCAGTGGGATCAACTCGCAAAGGCTCGGAAGCGATGAGCAAGCCGGGCGGCCACAACGTCTACAATGTCACGCGCCCTTTGGGCGTGAAGGTGCTCGACGCTAGCCTGCACAGCCCGACGTCTGTCCGCCCCAAGCACTGCTTCTGCATGCCGACGCTGCAGAAGGTCATCCGCAACGGCGAAGATCACCTTACGATCGTCCTGCGGCTCATCGTGGAGACCAAGGACAACGCTACCGAACTTTGGGCGGCGACGATCACGGCGATATCCGAATTGCTCCTGGCAATGCCGTGGCTGCCGGCGCGTGGGTTCGACCTTTTCGATGACTTCGACCGGATCGACCTCGGCGCGCTTCGCCGACGGGCAAAGGCCATCAGGCGGGCCAACAAGCAGGAGATCTGGGCGATCATGTTCAATCTGCTCTGCGACCATTTCCATTCCGAAGAGCAGGGGGAGATGTTCCCCGAAGACTGGAGGCGAGCGGCATGAGCCTAGACCTCCATACCGACGTGGAAGACTTGTTCCGGCGGAAGATGATGGAGTTCGTGCAGTGGTGCGACGGTCACTGGAAGATCACACCGACCGACAAGCAAACGGACGACTGGGTGCGCGAGAAGAGCCCGGACTACACTGAAGGCTATAACTCGGCAATCGAGAGCCTGCAGGGTGCATTCGAATGCTGGAATGAGGAGTTTGGCGGATGACCATCCACGTGACCTACCAAGCCTGGACCTATGAGATGGTGCGCGAGCGGATCATCGAAGCGGCCGAGACGCTACTGATGAACCCGGCGTCCTACGGGCCGCGCCTGATCGGTATGGCGCTCTTCGATGAATACCAGGACGACTACCGCCGAGGCGAGGCTACACGCGTTCGCAGCGCTCCCACGGCCCACGCCTTGGCCGAAATGGAGGAGACCTGGACCTGGATCAACACCTACCTGCCGGAGAAGGATCGCAAGCTCGTCTACGACTACGGCTTCATCATGAGCCGGAAAGGGCTCACCCTGAAGGTCTGGTGCGAGCGAAACGGCTGGATAAAGCGAACTTTCGAACGTGCTGTAGCCCGTTGCTGTCAACGGATTGCGGACGAACTCAACCGAAAGCACCAAGTTCGGTTGACAGTGGCGTTTGACTACTTGTCGCAAAATGAGGCAAAACACGCGTCATTCGAGGTAGCCTCGGATAGCCGCGCACCGGTGAAGCCAAAGCTCTACCACCGCGCGGATGATGCTACCCCGACCCATACCCCCGGCAGTGAGGCCGCGATCGCCCAGCACATCGAGAAGGTGAACAAGCAACGCCGCGAAGAAGCGGAGCGGCAGCGTAAGGCCGCGCTCAAGCGAGCCGAGGAAGAGGCCAGGCTTGCCGCCGCTGTAGCCGAGCGGTTGGCCAAGCGGCGCCAGAAGAATGCGGCTTAGGGCTCAAGGAGTTTGAGCGACGTGATAGGGAAGACGGCATTTTCCTTTTTCCAAGGAGCTTTGTCTTGGACGAACCAGTCGCAGGCCGCTGATAAAACCCCATAGTTGTCGTCCGCCCAACTGACCGTCATTTTCGGTCCACCCGACTTCAGTTGAACGACACTGCCAGCTTTGATTTCGTCTGCCATCTTTCCCTCCCGCACGACCCAAGGGAAGAAAAACATACATCGCACCGCCCGACAAGTTGATGTGCCGATATTGAATACCAGGGGAAGCTGCGGAGCCCCGAACTAGCGAAGCCTAAGCCGGGTTGGCAGCCGGCACCTGCAGTCAGCCGGGAGGGTAATCTGGCATCATTTTCGTGAAGTCGCGAAATAGATGGCTGTCGCTAGCGAATGTGAGGCGGTTATTTGCCGCCCCACATGGCAATTAAGTGGTCATGCCGCCGCCTCGACCCGAGTTTGGGCCGGTCATCCAAGGCAGCGGAACCGCCACATCTTCGAAAATCTTCGCGGAGCGCGCGAAGCCTTCAAAGGCAGATTTGGCGTAGGAGAGCGGATAGTCGCTTTGAAAAGCCTGCTGACAGGCGCGCACCGCAGTCTGGTAGATTGAGGTGCGGCGACCTTTCGGCCAATCGTAGAGAAACTCCAGGGCGTCTTCGAGGCACGCTATCTCCTGGATGAGGCTGTTTCCGTTCTTGACGAAAACAGGGCTGTCGAACATCCGATCGTTCATCAGATCCTCCAAATCGAACGATAAGCAAGGTTAGGGGCGGAGTGCCACCGACAGCGGCAGCAATCCCCTTGCGATATGTGAACGCTCCCGACAGACGTCAAGACAATCTGCGAGCAGAACACTCGATGCTGATGGTCTAGGTTGGAGAGGTGGGTTTGAACCTCTTCGCACTCAAATACATGAGCGTAGATGCAGCTTTCGAACGATCCCAACCGGCAGCTTCGGCCTCATCGAGGAGCCTGTCTATAGAGCTGGTCAGAACTTCCTTGCACTCTGTGTCGTAGGCCACCGAGTTGAGTGGGTGTTGAGGTCCCTTAAGAGTTTCCTTTGCCATTTTGTGTAACCTATGCACGTTCACTACGGCTTTGGGTTTTACCGCAATGCGCAATGTCGTCAACGGGTTAGGAGAAAGTTCTGACCACACAGGTTCAATCGGTGGCATCGATCAGCGCGATGGTCTCTTTGAGATTTTCCGCCATGCGCTCATATTCGCTGAGACGGGTTTGGCTCGTGTAGGTCCGAATACCCTGGCCGTCCACCTCATACGTTTCCATCGTTCGGCTTCGGAGTGAGGATATCAGAGCCTCGCAGGTCTGCAGGTCATTGGCGAGCTTGTCGCGAAGCGCTGTCGTCGCTGAGTTCATTGCGGCCCTCCTTGTGGTCAATTCATGCGGGTCTCAAACGTGGATGGTTGCCGCGAGTTCCAGCAGAGTGAGGCTGTCGCTAACCTCCCTGGGTGGTCGTCAAGTAGGGCAATGGGTTTGCTTCGCTTACCTTTCGACTATAGTCGTGGGTTGAAAGGAGAAGCCGATGGTCCTTTTCTGGTTTGATCAGCAAGAACGCCTGAAGACGGCGAAAGGCCGGGAACTACTGTCTGCCGACCGAAGGGGCGATATCGAGCCAACGGCGGTCGCATCGGCACCGGAGCCGGTCGAGGGCAAGATCGCCGTTCGGATCGGCGCTGACGGTCGGCCGATTGTTGTCATCAAAGACGGACCCGCGGGAAAATAGGCGTTGCGTCGTCCATAACGGCAACGAGACGCATCGGGCTGGCACCGTTGCTATTCCTGATCAAGCAGGCGCTGCAGTTCGAGAAAGGTAGAGGCTGCTGCACGGCATTTTTGCAGCGACGGTCCATATCTTGCGACAATCGCCCGGGCTTTAACCTCTGGAAGATCGAATTGATCGACAATGGACGCGACGAAGGCATCACGCTCTTGTACCGCCGATTTCGCTTTCTTCTTTTTCTTGGACATTTCATTTCCCGACTAACGAATTTGGTTTGGGAAATCGGGTGTCAGAAATCAAGTCACGAAGCAGATCGCCGTGCATTAAGGAACACAGCATAACCCCGAGAGAACAACCGCGGGGCGGGATGGGCGATCCGGCTGATCCCGCCTGCGAGTCTTCCAGGGATCACGAATTGCCCGCCAGCGCTCCTTCACCTCGCCCGAAGCGTCAGCTCTTAGTTGGCAGCGTCTTTTATGTTGGATTTGTTCTGTCGAACGTGGTCAAGGAAGCTGGCTCGGTTGCCGCTCCTATCAAGGCACACGTCGCTATAAATCGAAGTCAGAAACTTTCGAATGTTGCCGGTGACTGTGACGCGCTGACTTTCCGTAAAGTCATTCTTGTTCGGGAATATGAGCTTGAAATCGTCCCGCCCCTCGGCAGCTTCAATTGTCACACGTGTAGCGTTGCCTTGGCGAATTTCGGCCTTTGTCCGTCTTGTCTGGTTGTGTCGGTTCATCTGCATGACAATCAATTCGCCGTCTCCCGACGGGCAGGTTAGATCGACAACATAGAAGCCAGTCTTGGACGGTCCTGGGCTGGCTTCTGCGCAAATGCCGATAGATGGCGTCGCCAAAATCAATATGGCTATCGAGAGGAAGCAGGAGATGTTCCGGAAATCCCGTCGGCGCTCCGACCCCGTAGTGCTAAACATGCCCATTCTCCCCAATGTCCGTCATGAGAGCTTCGCCCAGGCGCTGGCAAGGGGCAACGAATTTGAATGACGCACTAGCCATTCAAGGCTGCGAGTGCCGCGTCCCAACTTTCGAAATGTTTGCCAACGACAACGTCGTGCACAAGGGGTAGCGGGGTGTTGGCAAACAAGGTCACTCGGACAACGACAAACCTCCGTTCGATTCGAAGGGCGAGACGGTAGCGTTCGTTGTTTTCGTAAGACTCCGTCTCACCGAAGGGGGCACCGACGTACAAGTCGATGTTCTCATCTTGGCCTGCCAACGCGTCTAGGGCTATGTGCTGAAAAGGCACGTCGCAAAAACACGCATAGCTGTGACCGATCTTGATCAGAGTCCGAGCGAGGGCGTCTATTGATTCGCCATACGCGTGACCCGATAAGATGCCAATTGGTCCTTCGGTTGGGTCGAGGTCCACATGTAAATCTGTGGCTATAGGCGCCTCTGGCGCTCCACTTAACAATCGTGGGGGCTCGATGAAAGCCAATCTAATTGTGGTGCCAGAAAAGCCCTTGACGGGTGTTTCTTCATGAATTTTGACAGCGGTCTTTTCATCGACCATGCGGAAGATGTTTCGGTCGAAAGCCTTCCGATTTCTATTCTTTCGAGAAGGGTAGCCATACCGCACCCGCGATGCCAATAGACTGCGGGTAAGTAGAGGCTGCTCAGCGTACTTGTTGATGCCCTCCTGACACTGGGAACAGCAACATTCTGGCAGAATGTGTCTTCCGCCCAGTGCATAGGGAACGATGTGTTCATCTGTGAGATCTACCCCTGTTCGGCCGCAATAAATGCAAAAACCAACTGGCTCTCCGCGTATTGTTTGCGAGGAATGCATCGGCTCGTCCCAACCAACCCAGCATCAGAAGATCAAAGATGGTGCTCACTGACAAGCAGCAGCGCTTCGTCGCGGAATACCTCGTCGATCTGAACGCAACCCAGGCTGCGATACGCGCCGGATATGCCGCAAAGACAGCCAATCGCGAGGGCTCCCGTCTGCTGTCAAATGTAGACATAGCCGATGCGATCGCTGCCGGGGCGCAAAAGCGCATCCAGCGAGCCGAGGTGAGCGCTCAGGACGTTATCGACGGCCTCTACAAGGAAGCGACACGGGAAGGCGAAGGATCGTCTCACGGCGCACGTGTGTCGGCCTGGGGGCTGCTCGGGAAGTATCACAAGCTGTTCACCGACCGGATCGAGGCAGAGGTGTCGGGCGATATCACGGTGACAGATGCAAGGACCAAGCTTCAATCTCTCCTCGCTCGCCAGCCTGCCGGAACTGCAGCGAAACGCGATCCTGGCGGGGCTGACGGATAAAGAATGTCAGGCACTCCTGCACGACTGGGGATTTCTCGCCAGGCCCGAGCAGCTTGAGCCGGAAGGGGATTGGCAGACATGGATGATCCTCGCCGGCCGTGGATTCGGTAAGACCAGAACCGGCGCTGAGTGGACGAGACAGCAGGTGAGGGCGGGCGCGACTCGGCTTCATCTCATCGCGCCGACGGCATCCGATGCCCGCGACGTCATGGTGGAGGGGGAAAGCGGTCTTCTCGCCGTCTGTTGGTCTGGCGACAAGACGTATGCCGGTGAGCCTATCGGCCGCCCATCCTACGAACCGTCCAAGCGCCGCGTGACATGGGCGAATGGGGCGGTGGCGACACTCTTCTCTGCAGAGGAACCGGAACGCCTCCGCGGGCCACAGGCAGAAGCGATGTGGTGCGATGAGTTAGCGGCGTGGAAATATCTGCGCGAGACCTGGGATATGGCCATGTTCGGCCTGCGTCTCGGGGATCGGCCGCGGACGTGCATTACGACCACGCCGAAACCGTTGAAGATCCTGCGCGAGATCATGCAGGACAGGCTCACGGTGGTGACGCGAGGCTCTACCTTCGCAAACTCTGCCAATCTCGCGCCGACCTTCCTGAAGGCGATCAGGGACAAATACGAAGGCACCCGGCTCGGCCGGCAGGAAATTGAAGCCGAGGTCATGGAAGAGGCCGAGGGCGCGCTATGGAGCCGCGCCATGGTCGAAGCGGCGTTGTGGAAGGGCAGCCTTCCCGAAATGAAGCGGATCGTTGTGGCGGTCGATCCTGCCATCACGGCCAAAGAGGAAAGCGCCGAGAGTGGCATCATTGCAGCTGGGCTGGGGCGCGACGATCGTGGGTACGTCCTTCAGGACGCCTCGGGCCGCATGTCACCCGGCAAATGGGCGGCAACAGCGGTGAAACTCTACCACGACTTAAAAGCTGATCGAATCGTCGCCGAAGGCAACCAGGGCGGTGATCTGGTCAAACATGCGATCCACACGATCGACGCAACCGTGCCAGTCACCATCGTGCATGCTTCGCGTGGCAAAGCAGCTCGAGCCGAGCCTGTGGCCGCGCTCTACGAACAGGGCAAGGTCAGCCATGTCAAAGGTCTGGCTGATCTGGAAGACCAGATGGTGAATTGGGAGCCTCTGTCGGGGATGCCGTCGCCTGATCGCCTTGACGCTGCGGTGTGGGCTCTGACCGCTCTGATGCTGACCCAAGTTGTGCCGACTGCCTATGTCGGAACGTATCAAACCTCACGGTAGCCATGGCACTCGAACCGAAGAACGATCCGTCGAACCCATCGGCGGACTATACGGCTATGGCGCCGGATTGGCAGATGATCGCCGATATCCGGGCGGGTGCGCGCCGGGTGAAGGAGAAGGGCGAGTTGTACCTGCCGCGGTATGAGAATGAGGCCGTGGCGGCGTACAAGAAGCGTCTGGAAGCTACGCCATGGCGGCCTGAGTTCGTCGACGCGCTGCGCAACCTGTGCTCGAAGCCGTTCACTAAGGCCGTGGCGCTACAGGGGACCGTGCCCGATCCGATCAAGGAGATCGCCGAAGACATCGACGGGGAGGGCAACGACCTGCACAGTTTCGCTCGTTCCCAGTTCGTGGAAGGCGTGGCGGCCGGTGTTGTCGGCATCTACGTCACATATCCCGATGCCGAGCCCGCCAAGACAGTGGCCGAGGAGAAGAAGGCGGGCACGCGGCCTTACTGGGTGCCGCTCCTGGCTGAGAACATCCTCGCCCTCTACACGGTCAAGGTGAACGGGCGCGATCTGGTTCAGCATATCCGGCTCCGGGAATGCCACGTCGAGCGCGATGGCTACGCTGAGAAGGAAACCGAGCGGGTCCGCGTCATCGACATCACGACGCCGAGCCAATCTCCGACTTGGGAACTGTTCGAGAAGCAGATCGACCCGACGACAAAGGATGTGACGTGGAACTCGGTCGGGCATGGCACGATCACCCTCGACCTGATCCCGATCGTCTTGTTCTTCACTGGCGAGCGTTCCGGCATCTACAGGGTAAAGCCGCCGCTGATCGACCTCGCAGTCATGCAGATGGAGATTTACCGCGCGCTGAGCCGCGAGGATGAAATCCTGACTTTCGCAGGTTCGCCGATGCTGAAGGCGAAGGGGATGAACCCGCCGGCGCCGAGTACGGCTCCGATCATCGTCGACGGCAGGGAACGGTTGGTGGAGACACCTGCCGCACAGATCACGGTGGGGCCCAAGACTGTCCTTTTCGCTCCTCCCAGCGAGAACAACCAGGCAGATTGGGATTTCATCCAGCCCGATGCGGCAAACATCACGGCGGTATCGAACAGCGTCGACAACAAGATCGACCACTTCAGACGGCTCGCTCTCCAGCCCGCCACGAGGAAGTCGGGCAATTTGGTTGCCACGGTATCGGCGATCGATGCCGCCAAGGCGCACAGCGCTGTCGAGGTGTGGGCGAACGGGTTGAAGGATGTGCTGGAACAGGCTTTCGTCTTCACGTGCATGTGGCTGAAGCTCGCTGCCACGGTCGAGGTGTCGGTCCACACAGACTTCGGCATTGATGCCGGCGGTGGTGACGAAACCAAGAACCTGCTGGACGCCCGGAAGAACGGGGATCTGTCCCAGCGCACTCTTTGGGAAGAGATGCAACGCCGCGGCACGCTCGGACCGCAATTCGATCCTGAAGTGGAAGAGCAGCGCCTGCTGGAAGAAGTCCCAGGCGACGACAGCCAGGAAGATATCGAGAGCGCGACAACACCGCCTCGCAAGCCGGCCAACGCGGCCTAGCACCACAATCTAACCAATTAGCCTGCCCGACGGATGTCTGGCGGGTGTTTCGGCGTGGATGCGCCATAGCCGGGCGGATGCCCAGAAAGACCACCAGATGAAACTGAAACTCGTGACTGTCGAAGGGAAGACCTACGCCGAGGTGCAAGACGGCAAGCCCGTCTTCGTCCATGACGACGGCAAGGAGGTCGCGTTCGACGCGGTCGGCACCGTCGCCACGATCACAAGGCTGAATGGTGAGGCGAAGACCCACCGGGAGGCCAAGGAGGCCGCCGAAATCAAGCTGAAGTCTTTCGAGGGCATCGAGGACGGCGAAGCGGCGAAGGCAGCTCTGGAAACGGTCAAGAACCTCGATGCTGGCAAGCTGATGGAAGCTGGCAAGGTCGAAGAACTTAAGGCCGGTATCAAGAAAGCGGCCGAGGAATCCGTCGCTGCTGCCAACAAGGCAAACGCTGAAGCGCTGGCCGCCGAGAAAGCTCGTGGCGACAAGCTCGAGCTCGCCCTGAATGGCGAAATGATCGGCGGGAGGTTCTCGCGGTCTCAGTACGTTGGCGACAAGCTCGTCCTGCCTGGTCCGGCTGCCCAGAAGGTCTTCGGCGATCACTTCAAGATCGAGGATGGCAAGGTCGTGGCCTACGACGCCGCCGGCAACAAGCTTTTCTCTCGGGCCAAGCCGGGCGAGGTCGCCGAGTTCGACGAGGCAATGGAGATCCTGGTCGATGCCTATCCCTACAAGGACAGCATCCTAAAGGGTACCGGCCATAAGGGCGATGGATCACGCGGCAGCCAGGGCAATGGCCAAGGCGGTTCCAAGACCATGACCCGGCAGGCGTTCGACGCCCTCGATCCGGCTTCCAAGTCCGCAAAGATGCGCGAAGGCTACACGCTCACTGAATAACGCCTCTCGGCGTTGTGACTGCCCCACGCGGATGCGGGAGGGGCGATCGGGCTGGATGGCCCAACCCCAAACCTCAATCCCACAATCTGAAAGGCAATCACCATGAGCAACACGCTCACCGGTCTCATTCCGACCATCTATAACGCGCTCGACGTCGTCTCGCGTGAACTTGTCGGCTTTATCCCGTCCGTGTCGTCGGACATGACCTTCGACCGTGCCGCTGTTGGCCAGACGGTCATGTCTCCCGTTGCCCCACCTGCCACTGGCACCGACATCACCCCGGCCGTTACGCCGCCGAACGATGGCGATCAGACCATCGGCAATGTGCCGATGACCATCACCAAGGCAAAGCGCTCGCCGATCCGCTGGAATGGCGAGGAAAAGAAGGGCCTCGACAACAACGGCGCTTCGTTCAACGTCATCTTCCGCGATCAGGTTGCCCAGTCCATGCGTTGGCTGGTCAATCAGGTCGAGGCGGATATCGCCGCTCTCCATGTATTCGCCTCGCGTGCCTACGGTACGGCCGGAACGACCCCGTTCGCGACTGATCTCAGCGCGCCGGCGAACATGCGCAAGATCCTGGCCGACAATGGTTCCCCTCTCGGCGACATGCAGTTGGTGATCGACACCACTGCTGGCGCCAAGATGCGCACCCTTGCGCAGCTCACCAAAGCCAATGAAGCGGCTGATGCCACTTTGCTGCGTCGAGGTGTCCTGCTCGATATCCACGGCTTTGCAATCCGCGAATCTGCTCAGGTCAAGACGAGCACCGCCGGCACGGGTGCTTCGGCGACCACCAACGCGACCGGTTACGCGGTCGGTGCAACAGCGATCACGCTTGCTTCGGCCGGCACTGGTACGCTCGTTGCTGGTGACGTGATCACCTTCGCCGGTGACACCAACCAGTACATTGTGGCCGCAGGCGACACCGATGTCTCGAACGGTGGCATGGTTACGCTTGCCGCTCCGGGCCTCCGCAAGGCGATCCCGGCTGCTGCAACGGCGATCACGGTTGTTGCTTCTTCGGTTCGGAACATGGCATTCGCGCGTTCCGCCATCGCGCTTGCGACCCGCGCCCCGGCTCTGCCGCCTCAGGGCGACAGTGCTATCGACCGCCAGATCGTGACCGATCCGGATTCGGGACTGTCGTTCGAAATCGCGCAGTACGCCCAGTATCGCCAGATGCAGTACGAAGTATCGCTGGCCTGGGGCGTCGCAGCGATCAAGCCCGAGCACATGGCTATCCTTCTCGGCTGATTGGCAATCACCACGGCGGGCGCGCTTCGGTGCGCCCGTTTCCCTCTCAATCAAGGATCAATGACATGAAAACGATCAAGGTGAAGCCTTGGGGCGAGGATCAGGGCGATTACGTGCTGATCAACGAAGAAGATTTTGACGCTGCTGTTCACGAGCCTTTCGAGCCACCGGTCGCGCTGGAAGCGAAGATCGACCTCGGTACCGACAGCGGCGAGCAATTCAGCGACGAGCAGCTGCGTGGCGCTATTGAGGCCGCTACCGGCCAGAAGCCGCACCACATGCTCGGTCGTGCCAAGCTGATCGAGCAGTTCAACGAGTTGAACGCCAAGGCGGCAGCCGAGTGACGACAGTTGCCTACCGCGATGGTGTGATGGCTGCCGACAGCGGCTCTTGGATCGGCGATGCCTCTCACGGTTGGGCGGTGAAGCTGGCAAAGGGCAAAGACGGCGCGCTCCATGGCGTAGCCGGCAATGCTGCGGAATGCGGCGCATATCTCGACTGGGTGAGAGGCGGATACGAAGGCGATGAGCCCAGGGCGGAATCTCTGCCTGACAATGCGTCGTCATTCATCGCCTTGATCGTTCCTCCAAGCGGGCCGCTTCGCCTTCGAACCGCCAAGGGTGTCGAGGTCTACGAGGCTCCATATTTTGCAATCGGGGCCGGCTCTCCCACCGCATACGGCGCGCTATTCGCCGGCGCGACGGCAGAACAAGCCATCGAGGCCGCCAAGGAACACGCGTCAGGCGCATTCGGCCAAGTCCGAACCATTCGGCACGAGGAATGACCAATCATGCTCATCGTCGAGGATGGCTCCGGCCTTGCCAATGCCGAAAGCTACGTCAGCGCGTCGGACGCGGCGTCGTATGCCGCCGATCGCGGTCTAACGTTCCCCGCGTCGCCAGCAGATAAGGCCGAGGCCGCTCTGCGTAGGGCTACCGCCTATATCGACAACACTTACCGCACCCGCTTCCCTGGGCAGCGGAAGAAGTTCCGCCTGCAGGCTTTGGAATGGCCGCGTGTCGGCGTTGTCGACATGAACGGGTTTCCGGTCACGGGCGATGAAGTGCCGGTCGAGGTCGTCCGCGCTACCTGCGAAGCGGCCGTGCGTGAACTGGCGAGCCCTGGCAGCCTCAATCCCGATGTCACTCCTGGCAAGGTAAAGAAGCGCGCCAAGGTCGGTGAGATCGAAGTTGAGTATGCAGTCGGCGCGGGTGGCGTTGGAAGTCAGCTGCCAATCTCGCCGATTATCGACGGTATCCTCGCCGCGCTCATCGCTATGGCCCAGCCCTATACGGCAACAGCGGTGCGAGGCTGATGGGTTTCTACGATGAGATGCAGGAGGTCGCGACCGATCTCTTGACCGAGTTCCAGCAAGGCTCCGTCCAGCTAAAGCGCGTCACCACCACGCCCGGCCCGAACGAATGGGACCCGCCGACGGAAACGACCGAGACATGGGAACTGAAGGCGGCGGTGCGGCGTGTCCACCAGCGTTACGAGAATGGCGTCCTGATCGTGCAGACGGGAGACATCGTGACGTTCGCAGTTCCGCCTGTAGAGCCCGCGATCACCGATTATCTCGTCATCGACGGCAGGGTATGCGCCATCACGAACCCGGTGAAGATACCAGGAGCCGGCATTGTGGTGGCGTGGAAGGTGTTCTGTGCTGCCTGATCACTTCCTAGAAAGAAAGCGATAGTCCGGTACTTTTGAAGAAGGCGACGACTGGCGAAGCGTACCTTATGGCAATCGAAATGACACCCGAAATCCAGGCCACTGTTACGAGTGACGTCAGAACCATCTGAAAAGACTGCGAGCCTTTTGGACGGAAAACTGTTCGACCCAACCACAAAAGCATCCGCCACACATTGAAAGTACCTGACATGGCTTTCCAGGAGACGACCACAGCACCCACGATGATGTACATCCACGGCTTTTCGTCTTGCGGGCTGTCAGCGAAAGATCTTGCCGCGTAGACCCCTGCGACCAGGACCAGCGTCGTCCATAGCGTCTCCAAGAGCAAAGCTTTTGTGAGGTCGAACAATCGTCGCCCACGACTGTTGTGCCACCTAACACCGCCTGGATACTTCTGAAGCACTGTCTGAGATCCCCCCTCGATGCTTAAACGCCTATCACCCCGCGAGCGCTTCGAACAGCTTGTCGCGACATGGGAACCGTTGCTCCGCGCCGCCTTCATGGAGGCGATAGACGACATCCGGTCGAACATTGTCTTGCGGCGGATTGTGGAGCGCCTCGAGCGCGCTGACATCGCCGGGGCTATCCGAGCTCTGAACCTCGACGAAGCTGCATTCCGGCCGTTGGAAGAGGCGCTGAGGCAGGCATTCAATGGCGGCGGTGTTGCTGCGGTCGAGCAGATGCCGGCGCTGCGCGATCCAGACGGGCACCAGGTCGTGGTGCGGTGGGATGCGCGAAACCTGGCTGCCGAGGCATGGCTTCGGGAGCACAGCGCAACGCTGGTGACGAATATCGTCGAGGATCAGAAGGTCGCGATCCAGTCGGCCCTGGAGGAGGGCCTTAGCCGCGGCGACAATCCGACAAAGACGGCGCTGCAGATCGCGGGTAGGGTCAACCGGGTCACAGGGAAGCGCGAGGGCGGAATCGTCGGCCTGACTGCGCAGCAGAGCCAGTATGTCGCCAAAGCGCGCCAGGAACTGGCTGTGGCCGATCCTGATGGCATCCGGAACTATCTCCAGCGGGGTAGGCGGGATAAGCGCTTCGACCGAACGGTCTTGAAGGCGCTGAAGGAAAGCAAGCCGCTCCCGGCCGAGACCGTGGATAGGATCGTGACGCGGTATGCCGACGGGCTGTTGAAGCTCCGCGCCGACACGATAGCGCTGAACGAGACGTTCGAGGCTCTGGCCACGGCCAAGGAAATCGCGTTCCGCCAGCAGATCGATAAGGGCAGGGTGCAGGCTCAGGCCGTAACCAAGACGTGGCGACATACGCCGGGCGAACACCCTCGGCTTCAACATGTCGCTATGCACGGGCAGAAGGTGCAGTTCGATCAGCCGTTCATCGCTCCCGATGGAACGCCGATCCCGTACCCAAATGCTCCCGGCGTGCCGGGGAAGCACAAGATCGGCTGCAAGTGCTTCTGTGAATATCGAATTGATTTCGTAGCTGAACTGGTGCGCTGATGGCTTCGTTTGCTGCTCAGGTCGGGTCGTGGGCGACCAAGGTCGAGGGCGCGCTCGAGGCGGTGTTCAAAGAGAGCGCTCAGGAACTGGTGAGCCAGTTGAATGAGCTCGCGCCGGTGGCGACTGGCTTCCTGCGTGCGTCGCTGATGGCCTCCACCACAGCGATGCCCCAGATGACACGAGCAAACCCGGGCGTGCCGGTGCCGCAGGACTTGAGTGACATCGTTCTAGTGATCGCGGGCGCGGACATCTCCGACACGCTGTTCCTCGGCTACACCAGCAATTACGCCGCGATGGTCCATTTCGGAACTCAGGGGCGCGCACCTCGGCCATGGGTGACGATGGTGGCGCAGCGCTGGATCGCGATCGTCGAGGCGAAGGCGGCCGAAGTGAAAGCAAGGCTGGGGCTGTGAAGGTTCGTTTGGGAAAGCCCCAACTGCTCAAGGATGTCGCGGCGGTCTCTGGATTGCTGAGGGGGATGGGGGCGATGAGATAGTCTCTTTTTCAGTAACATTGGTTTCTGTCAGTGGCACTCTACATAGAGGCGTCTTATGCTTAGGTCTCTTCGGGGGGGAATTCCATGGCAGAGATGCATTACAAAGTTGAGGTGGAAAGCGACCACATCAGAAAACTTACCAGTTCCAAGCCCGTTCCTGCCCTTGCGGAACTTGTTTGGAATTCGATGGACGCGGATTCAACTCGCGTAGACGTAGAGTTCGATCGGTCTGAGCTCGGAATGCAAAGTATCTTCGTGCGGGATAATGGACACGGGATACCCTATGCGGAAGTGCCGAAACTCTTCGGCAAGCTTGGCGGTTCATGGAAGGCCCACGGAAGTCGCTCAAAGACAAAATCGCGCATGTTGCACGGGAAAGAGGGCAAGGGACGCTTCAAAGCACTTGCTCTAGGTCGCGTCGCTGAGTGGCAAATTACATACCGCGAAGGAAGCAAGACGTTCGGGTACACGATCACGATTATCCGTGACAACTTAGTCGATGTTCGCGTCTCGGAGCTGACCGAAATTGACGCCGCGATAAAGCCTGGCGTCGAGGTGAAGATCACTGAATTGGATCGAGCCTTTAGGTCACTCGAACCCGAGCAATCGCTCTCTTCTCTCGCCCAGATATTCGCTTTGTATCTGACAGATTACTCGGACACCTCGCTTTTCGTTGACTATCAACGCGTCGATCCGTCGGCTTGGATCAAAAGCAGGTCAACGATCTCCCTTGCGGCGATTGAAGAGGATGGGAACAGCTTCCCCGCCGAGGTTGAGTTGATAGAGTGGACCACCGCTTCTGAGCGTTGGCTTTTCCTCTGCGGGCCCGAAGGATTTCCATTCCATCGGATAAGTCCCCACTTCCATACGCCGGGCGTTCAGTTTTCCGCATATCTGAAATCTCCGTTTGTCAGCCATCTCCAGCAGCTTGGAATTTTGGACCTTGCCGAAATGAACATGTCGCTGCAGTCGGCTCTTGATGAAGCTGGGGGCAAAATAAAGCTCTTCTTCCAAGAACGAGATGCCCTTGCCGCTCGTACAGAAATCGATCAATGGAAAGCGGAGAGCGTTTATCCCTATCGAGAAGAACCTCGGACGACGGTAGAGCAGGCAGAGCGCAAGGTTTTCGAGATCGTCGCGCTCACCGTCAATCGGCACCTCCCAGAGTTTTCGGGCGCCAATCGTAAAACGAAGGCGTTTCAGTTGCGTATGCTCCGACAGGCCATTGAGCGAGGCCCAGACGAACTTCAGCACATTCTTACAGAGGTTCTCGATCTCCCCGAGCGAAAGCAGCAGGAACTCTCAAAGTTGTTGGAAGAGGCTGACTTAGCAAGTGTTATCAGCGCTTCAAAATTGGTGTCGGATCGCCTCAAATTTGTGCATGGGCTGGAGACACTGCTCTTCGACCCGGACAGTCGGAAGCTCCTCAAGGAAAGGAGCCAACTCCATCGAATGATTGCGGAAAACAATACCTGGATTTTTGGCGAGGAATTCAATCTCACGGTTGACGATGAATCGCTGACTGAAGTTCTCAGAAAACACCGCAAGTTAGTTGGCGAAGATATTGTCATTGACCAACCTGTGAAGCGAATTGATGGAAAGGTCGGAATTGTCGACTTGATGCTCTCTCGGTCGGTCCCGCAAAATCACGCAGATGAGAGAGAGCATCTGGTGGTCGAATTGAAACGTCCGTCTGTGAAGGTTGGCGCGGACGAAATCACTCAGGTGAAAAAATACGCCTTCACGATCGCAGACGATGAACGATTTAGACATCTGAAGACACGGTGGAGCTTCTGGGTAATATCGAACGACCTTGATGCCTTCGCTCGTCGAGAGACAAGACATATGGGGAAACCCAAAGGCCAAGTGTTTCAGTCCGAGGACGGAAACATAGAGGTTTGGGTAAAGTCCTGGTCCGAAGTCTTAGCAGAGTGCAAGTCGCGGATGAAATTCGTCCAGGATCACTTGCAGGCAAATGTCGACAAGGAAAAGTCGCTTCGGTACCTCCAAAAAACCTACGACAAGTATCTGGCCGGGGTCGTGGAAATTGAAGCACCCGATGAGGCAGCCTGAGGATAACGCGGCCCGCCTAATTGCCGGAGTCCAAACGGCTTGGATATGATCCTCACGGGGTAGGGATCATGACAGAAGACATTTGGGCTGGGGATCATCTCAATCGCAAAGAAGATGCGCAGTTTCTTACTGCCTATCTGCTGCAGCGAAACGAACTTGCGCTTGCTCCCGGCGAGAAAGGCACTTCGATCAACGTGAGCGCACAATGGGGCGCCGGGAAGACGTTCTTTCTGACTAGGCTGGCTAAGCAATTGCGCCAAGACAGCTATCGCGTAGCCGAGGTGAATGCCTGGCGCGATGACCATGCTGACGATCCGATCTTCGCGGTGATGTCAGCCGTCCTGAAGGCGCTCGGAAAGAAGACCAAGACGGCGAAAGTCGGAAAGGCACTGATCGATAGCGCAGGGAAAATTGCCATACGTGCGCTCAAAGGGGGCGTAAAGAGAGCGGCGGCAGTTGTCATCGCCAAGGACGAGATCGACGGAATCGGCGATGATATCGCCAAGGCACTCACTGAAGCCGGCGAGGAGACGATCGGAGAGTTCGCTGACAAGGCTCTGAAGCACTTCGAAGACGGTCAAAAGGCAATTGACGAATTCCGCACCGAGTTGGCGGCTGCGGTAAAAGGCGAGAAGCCCCTTTTCGTCTTAGTCGACGAATTGGACCGCTGCAGGCCCACCTACGCGGTCTCGCTATTGGAGCGGATCAAGCACCTTTTTGACGTCCCCAATGTCATCTTTGTCTTCGGGACGAACAGCGATCAGCTTACCCATACGATCAAGTCTGTCTATGGCATTGGTTTTGATGCTGAGCGATATCTCCATCGTTTTTTCGATCGAACGTATCAGTTCGATGCCCCGTCAACCCGGGCCTTCATCGGAGCCAAGTGTGAGGCCCTCAGTCTCAAGCAAGAGAGGTTTCTAGGGATTTCCAAGCCGGATCAATGGGATTGTCTCGAATACATATCTGAACGGAAGAATCTATCGCTTCGAGACATCGACCAATGCTTGGAGGTGCTTTGGAGCGTTTCTGAGCAATTGGACAAGCGCGTCCCAATTCCGCTTCTCTATCTCTATCCCCTTATTGTCGCGTTCCATTTGAGAAAGATCGGGATTTTCGACGCCGCGTCATCCTCAACATCGCCGAATCCCGCATCACCTGAAGAGCTTTCGACATTCTTCGATAGAACTCCGTTTTTTGACCATCCGAATTATCGGTCGCCTTCCTTTGGACAGCATACGGTTGCTGGCAGTCTCTACGAGGTTTGCGGAAACTTCCGTTCCATCATCCAAAACGGTTTGAACATCGATCTGGCAGAGACTAGCGGCGGCGCTGAATATGCGGAACGATATCGACAAGGTGAACAGTCGATACGATCAGATCGCCACGCTCAAAGGTTCCTGGGGTCGATGCTGCAGGAATATGGAAGTATGATTAGGCGCGCGGGTCGGATCACGACAACGGTCAACCCGAACCAACGGACGTGAAATTCGAGCAAAACGTGAAACTCAGTCCGAAGCTTTGAGATAGCCGTGGCTGATGAGCCAGTCGCGGATGATGCGGCGGATGGCTTCTGGCCGGTTGAGAGTGTCGGCTTGCTCGGCTGCGAAAGCGTCTATGCTGTTGATCACGTCACGCTCGGCGCGGAAACGCAGTAAATCGCTATCTACAGATGGTCGTCCCGGGCCTCGAATATTTTTTGTGCTCATTAATTGACAGCCCTGAATTAATGAGCATATAAATAGCGGACTGGTAGGGCGCTTGCAACACCCATCCAGTCCTAACCGAAGCGACGATCACTGGAGGATCATCGAATGGCTGCGAACAGCAGTACCATGCGCCGGCGTGCGCGCTCAACTCAAACGAAGCAGGAAGCGGCGAAAGCTCAACTTTCTTCGTTTATTCACAAGGTGATGGAGCCGCTGCCTGATGAGTGCCTTGTGGACACTCAATACAACAGCATGCTCCGTCAGCAGCGCTTCACCGCATGGCGAGCCATCTTAAAAGAGCTCCGCTATTTCGAGGCGATCTCCAACTTTTCGCTTTACAGTTTTGACCCTCCCGAGCCGTATCGCGTGCCCGGGTTGAAGCTTGCTCAGCGGCAAGTTTACGTTGATCGGTATCGCGACGTCTTGGCAAGGCTACTCCTCACCCCGAGCCCCAGCCAATTGGAACTCCGGTGGAAGCGGCAGGAACTTAGGAGTATGTCCGGCTGCGTGCCTGTGAAGCGTGAGGACGTCGAAGCTTCTATCGCGGCCGATGAAGTCTTTCTAGCAGCCCATCCGACGAGACGTTCGTCGGGTTCGCAAAGGAAAGAGGCGCTGTGATGGAAAAGCTCACTCGCCGTCTATTCCTCGGCAAATCAGCCGCTGTTGGTGCCGCTACGGTTGCCATGGCAACCACGACATCGGCGATCGAGATTTCGTCGCCCTTGGCTCTGGCGCTGACCAATCTGCAGGCGGCACACCGCAAACAGAAAGACGCCGAAGCGGTGTTCAATTTGTTGCGAAAAACCAAGCGTACCAAGCCGCTCTTTATGTCCCCGGAATACGATGATTTCTGGGACGCGAAACTCGACTGCGACCGTGCGCTGGCCGCGTTCATGAAGGCCTTGGAGGCCTGACCATCTGAACAACTGAATTCCGCCTCTGGCAGGGCGGTTTAGACGCGAAATTCGAGAGCTTCTTCGGCTCCCGGTTTCGCCAACGCGAACCCGTGCGTCTCGGGCCTGCCAGGGCCGGGATGCCGAAGGAGACATCACATGGCACAAGCAGCCAAGAAGGAAATCGGTATCGAACTGCCTCCGCTCAACCTCCAAATGATGGACGTGGTCCTAATCGGAGATAGCCCGCTTATCGTTCACGCGTGGTCGCACAAGGCCAAGAACGAGATGTTGGCGAAGCAACTGAAATTGCCGAAGGGCGCGCGTGAGGCCAAAGACCCGCGTGCAGATTTCGAAGCGTCGATGTATCGCCTCAGCGACGGCGGCTACGGCTTTCCTTCCGTGGCTTTCAAAGCGAGCGCTGTCACCGCAGCAACTTCGGTCGGAGGATTGACGAAAATCGCAGCCCGGCAGGCGTTTGCTGTGATTGGCGAAGACGCTGACATTCGTGGAGCTTTCGAAGGTTCTGTTTCGCGGGTCAATCTTGCGAGGATCTACGGAACGCCACAGATGCGTGAAGACATGGTCAGGGTCGGCTTGGGAACGGCCGACCTGCGTTACCGTGCCGAGTTTCCCGATTGGCATGCTCGCATCTTGGTCAAGTACAACGCCAATGTGTTGAGCGAGGCCCAAATCCTCAACTTGCTGAATGTCGCCGGTTTCGCGGTCGGCTGCGGCGAATGGCGTCCTGAGCGTGACGGCCAATATGGCTGCTTCCACGTCGCGACCGAAACTGACTTGGAGAAGCTGTCATGAGGATCGGCGGCTTCGAATTCAGCGACGGCGCACGGTTCCAGGCCGGAGCCCCGCACGATGCGAAGGCAGCGAAGGCGGTCGGGGACCATCTAGAGTTGCTACGGAAGCAGCACCAGAACGAGTTGACGCCTGAGGATGTCTTGGAGGACGCGAAGCACGACAACTCACCTTTGCATCCGTACTTTGAATGGTCAGACAGTGCCGCTGCGCATCAGCACCGGCTCGCGCAAGCGCGAGGGTTAATCAGGAGCGTCGTCGCGATCTATGTCAGCGAGGATAAGCCGGCCGTGAGGACGAAGGCGTTCGTGCATATCGCTGAACCGTCTGCACCTCACTATCGAGAAGCATCGCACGCGATGAGTCAGCAGAAGACACGAAAGATGGTTCTTCAGCAGGCGTGGCGAGAGCTCCAAGCTTGGAAGTCCCGCTACAAACATCTGCAGGAATTTTCTGATCTTATCACCGTCATCGACGAGGTAGATCGGCATCTGCCAAAGGCCGCAAAGCATTAGGGCTTCAAGGCAGGCGGGGTCTGGCATGTCCGGGTTCGGTGTGCCGTGGCGCGCCATGGTTAGGCAGGTGAAATGCGCGGAGCCGGATGCCCATCCGGCTGGCGAGGATCAAGGTAGGGCAGGCTAGGTAAGTTTTGGCTAGGCGGGTTGCGGCTAGTCGCGGCACGGCAGGCAAGGCATCCCGAGGTTAGGCTAGTCACGGCTCGTTTGGGCAGGCAAGGCATTGCGAGTTGAGGCTGTGCAAGGCACGGCACGGCAGGGCAGGCGAGGCACGTCCAGGCGTGCTCTGGCGTGCTCCGGTGTGTCACGGCCGGTAAACAGTAGGGCGGTTCCAACGCGGAGCCGCCCATTTCATTGGGTGAAGCATGTCCGTTCCGACAATTGAAGCAGCGATGCGCGAAGCCATAGAGGATCGTGTGGCAACATTGCCATTGGCCGGCACGTATCCCATAGTCTGGACCGACGGACCAACATACACGCCAAATGCAGACAGGCCCTACATTCGGGCGACATGGATACCGAACGTGACCCGCCGGTTGTTTATCGGGTCAACCGATCCGCATCAGCGCTTGGGCCTTCTACAGGTTGACATGATGGCAAAGAAGACCTGGACCGGAAAGCAAGCCACTCAGGTCGCGGCACAGATCGCAGCCCATTTTCCTGCTGATTTGAAGATGACGTACAGTGGCGTGACGTGTCGCGTAACCAGCGCGCCGCATGTAGTTGGCGCAATTGCTGGTGATGTCTTCTTGCAGGTGCCGGTGACAGTGCCTATCGAATGCTTCGCTTAGGCAGCTTCTGCCGGCTCGCGGGCGGCAATGGAAAGGCGCAGGCCCATCGCCTCAAGGACAGAGGCAACGGTTGCCAAGGAGGGATTACCATTCTCGCTGAGGGCCTTGTAGAGGCTTTCGCGAGACATGCCGGTCTTCTTGGCGATTTCAGTCATGCCATGGGAACGAGCAGCATTACCGAGGGCCTTGTAGATAAGAGGCAGGTCGCCGTCCTCCATGGCCGCATCGATATAGGCCAGAACGTCTTCCTCGGTCTTGAGGTATTCCGTTACGTCCCACTTCTTGGTTGTGATGGCCATTTCTAGACCTCCTTTGCAATTTCGAGCGCCCGTTTGATGTCTCGATCCTGACTGCCTTTGTCGCCGCCGCACAGAAGGATAACGACCACATCGCCGCGCTTGACGAAGTAGACGCGGTATCCGGGGCCGTGGGCGATACGAAGCTCGCCGATTCCGGAAAAGAACTTGTGATCACCGAGGTTTCCTTCCTCGACACGGTCGATCCGAGCTTGAATGAGCGACCTCGCGCGACGGTCGCGAAGCCTGCCCAGCCATTCATCAAAGACATTGGTTGTGACGACTTCGACCATGAATATTTGTAGTCTATAGGATACGAAATTGCAAGCCAAATCCTCTGGCTCGCTCGCCTAACCGCCCTTCGGCAAGGTATCCTCATTCCCGACGTGATCGGGTCAATCGCCCCGCCATCGAGCGGGGTTTTCTTATGCCATAGGAGACCCCAGACATGGCAAATACGAACAAGGGCCGGAAGTTCTACGTTGCGGTAACGGCTCCCGGTGGCACCACGCCGGCGCCGCAGCCGACAGACCTCAATCAGGCTCAATACGAGGCGCTGAACTGGCTAGAAGTGAAGAACGTCGGCAGCATCGGCGAATCCGGCACGGACACCAACCTTCCGACCTATGACGAGTTGGCGACGGAAGTCACCCAGAAGCAGAAGGGCATTTCGAACGCCGGTGATCCTGACGTCGAGGTCGCGCGCAACGCGGCCGACGATGGCCAGAAAGCCATGCGTGCCGCGGCGAAGACAAAATTCAACTATGCGTTCAAGACTGAGGACAACGACGCGCCGGATGCGAACCACACCAATTCAGTCTACTATAACCGCGGAGTCGTGACAGGTCCCCGCCGTCCGAACGGCCGAAACGAGGACTTCGTGCTCGAGGTCTACAAGCTCGGCCTCAACCAGATCGAAATCGTCGTCGATCCGGTATCGCTCGTCGCGCCAGCCAACACGCAACTGCCGTCGATCGCTGGCGTCCTGACGCAGGGCTCTACGTTGACAGCCATTCCTGGCAAGTGGACCGGCGAGCCAGCCTTCACCTACCAGTGGAAGCGGGACGGGACGAACATCGCTGGCGCAACTTCGGCCAGCTATACGCTCGTGGTCGCAGATGCCACCAAGAGCATCAGCGTGTCTGTCACCGGTACCAACCCGGCCGGCAATGCCTCGGCGACCTCCGCCGCTACCGCTGCCGTCGTCTAGCCGCATTCTGCGCAGGAACGGGCCGCTGGCGCTGTCGGGGCGCTGGCGGCCTATCCCCGACACCCGACATTCCGACAGGTGAACAATGGACATTCTTTCCCTTCAGCCGGGGAATATCTCGGTTGAGATCAAGCATCCGGCCACCGGAGCCCCGATCGGCCTGACGATCGAGTGCGTCAGCCTGGAAGACGATCGTGTGAAAGCGGTCGAGCGCCAGATAAAGAATCGTGCCCTTCGTGGCGGCCGCAACACCGTCACGGCCGAGAAGATCGAAGACAATACGGTCGAGATCCTTGCCGCCGCCATTGTCGGCTGGAAATGGGAGCGCCCACTGCTTGCCCCGGCCGTTGGCAAGAAGGAGGCGGTCTACGGCGAACAACCCAACCTCGATGGTGACGAGAACCCGCAACTGACGAAGATCAACGTCAGCAAGCTGCTCGCCGTCAGCTGGATCGCGAAACAGGTCGACACTGCGCTCGGAGACGAAGCCGCTTTTTTCTTGAAATAGGGCCGGTTCTGGCTGAGCACATCGCTCAGATAACACGGCTCAATATCGCAGATGAGAAGGGCGAGACGCGACGACAGCGGAACGAGCGGTTCGGGATTGAGACCGTCGAGCCTGATCCTCTACCACCAGACCTGCAATACCTGCTGGAATGGTTCTGGGATATTGCCTCGGCCCGGTCACAGGGCATCAACGGTCCAAATCCGCTCTCCATGACCGAGATAGCCAATTGGTCGGTCCTAACCGGCACGATCATAAGGCGCGAGGAGGTCGGCATCATCCGCGACATGGATGCCTCCTATCTCGACACGATCGCCAAAGAGCAAGCTGACCGGCGGCGCTCCGATCCCCAGAAGAAGGAGTAGAAAATGAATAAGCCCGACAAAAAGCCTTCGCCCTATTCGCAGGCTAAGGCGATCGGACAATCAGTCAGCCTTCTTCTCAAATGGCTTAAGCCGATCAAAGGCTAGTTTCCCGGCGACTGTGTCCGTGTCGAAGGTCGTCTTCATTGCTTCGATGCTGTCGTGATCGAAGACGCCCTTCCGCATAAGCTCGGCAATGATAGCGCTCTGAACGAGCATGATGGCGCCGAGCGTCTGTGTAATCCGCTCTGCTGGTGGAATGTCTGGAAAGTCGGTCATGGAATTCCCCATTAGTGCCCGCTTCATCAAAGCAGTGGGCAGGACCAGAGTCGAGAAGCTACTTAAACTCTTCCTTGGTGCCGTCGGCGTAGAGCACGGCGCGCACGCAGGTATAGGGCGAAACCTCGTTCTTCTTGAGCGTCAAGAGCCGTTCGAACGTAGATAGCGCCGGCACACCGCAAAGGTAAAGCCCATGGCAGACGTGGCAACTCTTGGCCTTGAGGTCCGAAGTGACCAGGTTGAGAAGGGCACCCGCGCCCTTGATCAGCTCACGAACTCGGCGAAGCGTGCCCAGGTAGCCGCAACGGGTGTGTCCAATGGCGCCCAGAACGCTGCTGCTGCTATCAACGCCGAGGCTGCGGCGGCGAACAAGGCTGCCCAGGCCATGCGTGCCCACGGCGTAGCGGCCAATTCTAACGTGAAGTCGCTCAGCAAATTCAACACGGCGAATATAGCGGCGCAGTTTCAGGACATCGCTGTCAGTGCCCAGATGGGCATGGGTGCGCTTCAGATCGGCTTGCAGCAGGGCACTCAGTTGGCGGCTGTGTTGGCCACCATGGAGAACCCGGTGCGTGGCCTCGGCGCTGCGTTTCTTTCGGTTCTTTCGCCGGTAAGCCTGATTGTCATTGGCCTGACATCGCTTCTCGCTGCCGGCCTTCAGTTGGTGAACTGGGCGAGCGTGGCGGCATCAGCTTTGAATGGTCTTGCCAGCATTCTGCCCACTATCGCACCCTATGCCGTGGCCGCTGCTGCCGGCCTCGCGCTGCTTTATGCTCCTGCGATCCTCGGTGGCCTGACGCTCCTCTCGGAGATGATCCTCGGCATCACGGCTCGGCTCATCGGTCTGGCGGCGGGCTTTGCAATGGCCAATCCGGCAACGGCTTTTGTCCTCGGCATTGCTGCAGCTGTGACGGCCGCAGTCATTTTCCGGGATGAACTCGCTCAAATCTTCGGCGTCGATATCGTCGGCGCTGCAAAGACCGGCGTGAACTACATCATCGGCAGCTTCGTTGCGTCGTTCCACGATATCCAATTCATCTGGAACCAGCTTCCGAACATCGTTGGTGCCGCTGCGGTGGGCGCGGCCAACGCTGCGATATCCGCCATTCAACAGATGATTAATGCAGCCTCGGGGATGCTTGATAGCCTCATCGAGAAGGTCAATGGTGCCCTTGCGAAACTCCCCGGCGGGTTCAACATCGGGAAGATCGGCACAGTTGACTTCGGCCAGATCGCCAATCCTTATGCAGATGCACTGTCAAAGGCGAACAACACGCATTTCGGGCAAATCCAGAAGGACCTGTCGCGCGACTACCTTGGAGATATTGGCGGGGCTATCGCCAAGGGCGCTTCAGCCGCATCCGCAAAGCTCAAGGAACTGGCGAGCAACCTGACTGCCGTCGACGACGCAGGCAAGAAGGGTAAGGGCGCCAAGGAAAAGGCCGACCCCTACAAAGAGATCGTTGATGGCGCAAACAGGCGCATCGCTTCGCTAAAAGCGGAGCAGGCGGCAATTGGTCAGACCGAGGAAGAAGCCCTTCGGTTGAAATACACGCAAGACCTGCTCAACCAGGCACAGCAGAAGCATATCACGCTATCTGCAGCGCAACGGGCAGAACTTGGCGCGCTCGCGGCCGAGATGGCTCATGTAGAGGTCCAGACCAAGGCGGCGAAGGCAGTTCAGGACGCTTGGAACGAGGCCGGCAAGGGCTTTGGTGGCGTCCTGAAGGGACTACTCGACGGAACGGTTTCGTGGCGTGATGCGCTCCAGCAGACAATCCCGATTGTGCTCAAGCTGCTCAACGACATGAACGTTGCCGGCGGCGGCAAAGGCATATTCGGCGGCGGCTTCTTCCAAAGCCTGCTTGGTGGCCTACTGGGTTTTGCTCGAGGCGGCGTTTTCATGAACGGGAATGTGACGGCATTCGCGCGCGGCGGTGTGGTCAACACACCGACAGTGTTCCCGATGGCCAAAGGTATGGGCCTGATGGGCGAAGCAGGACCGGAGGCCGTGATGCCTCTTCGCCGTGGTGCTGGCGGCCGTCTTGGCGTCTCGGCCGCAGGTGCACCGGTCTATGCCAACCAGAATTCGCGTCCTTCCAATGTCACAATCCAGGGCTCCACTGTCGTAATCCAAGGCAATGCCGATCAGAATACCGCCACGCAATTTAAGCGCATTTTAGACGAGCGCGATCGGAAGATGGCCAAGGATTTCCCCAAGTTGGTCGATGGCCGCAACAAGGTTGCGCAAATCCGTGGAACGAGGCCGTAAATGGCGCGACTACTCTCCTGGCCCGTCGATCTCAGGGTCATACGTGTTGAACGGCTGAAAGGTCCGAGATCCATCAACTCTGGTATCACTGAATCACTGGCGGGTGGCGAGCAGACCTACTCGTCCCCCTTCGGATCTATCTCGCTGCAGATCACATTTCAGCCCATGCAGGATCGGCTTGCGCGACAGCATCGCGGTTGGATTAGCGCGCTCCATGGCGGCGCCAACGCTACCCGTTTCAACTACGTCGATGCAGATCGAATGGAGCCTGTTGAAGCCGGTATCGTTGGCGAGTACGAACCCCAACGCTGGTCGAACGGCCAGCCATGGTCAAACGGGCAATGGTGGAAGCCGTCTTATCCCGTTGTTCCAGTCGTAAGTGGCGCGGCGAGGGGTGGCACAATCGTCTCGCTCGATAATGTGTTTTGGGGCCATGCGCTTGGCATGGGAGACCTCGTTGGGTTCTTCCCCTTTCACTTTGGTATGTACGAGATCACAGAGGTTTTCGAACAGGGGCGCTACCGCATCTGGCCTCCGCTGCGCAAGACGATCAGCGTCGACGAGTTTTGCACTCTTTCTCCTACGCTCGCGTTGCGCCTAGTCGGGATGGACGGAGCAACCGTGTATCGGGAGCAGCCTGCGGCACAAGGGCTGACGGCGACGTTCATCGAGGCGTTCGACTACGACGTGCGCGAGTACTTTGCGGATTGACCATGCCAATGTTCTCCGAAGCCGACTTTGACTGGCTCTCCGGGCCGCATGTGGCGCGGCTGTGGTTCGCCGAGATCGATCTGCCATCAGGCATCAGGCGCCTACACAACGGCGTGGGCCGTGTCACGGTTGGCGGTTACGAGTGGCGAGGCGTGACCGATCCAATCGGCAGCCAGTTGATCGCAGTGGATGCTGTCGAGGATCCGCGCTTTGGACAGGCCGCCGCCGTCAAGATCACACTTGGCGGGATATCTGTCGACTTCTGGAAAGAGATCAAGGCGACTGCACGCCAGATCGAGGGCCGGCGTTGCGACTTGTTCTGGGCGGCGTTCGACCCTGAGACGGCGGAAAACACCATCAGCCTGAAGAAGATGTTTCCCGGCAAGATCACCGCGCCGCAGTTGCAGCACGCCGGCATTGGCATTCGTGCCGCCGCTTTCACGATCGAAAGCCTGTGGCAGAGCCAGAACTATCCATTCGGTGGTCGCTGGAATGCTTCCGACCAGGAACGCCGTTATCCCGGTGACAAAGGCGGCCAGTTCATCGGCGTGAAGGTGCAAGAGGTCTTCAATCCATCATGAGAGAAAAGCTCGCTGCCTTTCTCGCCGGCTATGAAAACAAGCCGGTGGTGTGGGGCAAGGACGATTGCTCGGCATGCCCGCACGCATGGCTGCGCGAAAATGACATCGCCGCCCCTCTCCCGCCCTATTCCAGCCAGGCCGAGGCGCACGCGCTCATAGCCAAAGCTGGCGGCCTGGTCGCTATGTGGGATGATTGCCTTGTCGGCACCGGCGTCATGGAACGCTTCGGTGCGCCTCAGCTGGGCGACATCGCAGTTATCGACACGCGCCGGCTTGGACCGATCGGCGTCATTTGCGCCGCCGGCAGCGTCTGCTGCTGGCGCAAGGAAGGCGGGTTCTTCTGGATCGCGCCACGAACTTATCTGAAAGTCTGGGCTATCTCCTGATGAAATGGATCAAGCTTGCCTTGGCCGGCTGCGTGTCGCTGCTGGCGATGACAGCACATGCGCAGGCGGATTTCATCATCACGCCGATCGCATTCTCGCTGTTCGCCGGGCCGCTCGGCGCCGTGGCTTCCTTCGGCGCGATCTACACTGGAGTCCAGATAGCTGCCTATGCTGCTGTAATCGGCGCGCAACTGGCGTTCGGCCCGAAGCAGCAGAAGATCGACCCCGGAGAGATGAAGAACACCTTTCAGGAGGCGGAGACTTCTGAGTTCAACGCGGTGGGACGGGTGAAGCTTGGCGGACTTAAAGCCTTCGGCAACACCAAGGCGAATGTCATTTCCAGACTGATCTGGCATGTCAAAGGGCCGATGGTCGCGGTTGAGCAGTATTTCCTCGGTGGAAGGGAAGTGACTGTCGAGCATGACGGTCAAGTCAGTTCGCCACCTTGGGCCAAGTCATCCGGCTCATGGGCGTACATCCGAAGCAAAGTCGGTGATGGAGACGAGGTCGCATGGTCCGAACTTGCGGCGGATTTTCCTTCATTGTGGACTTCGGCGCATCGATGTCGGGGAATTTTTCAATCGTTGGTGCGCTTCGTTGTTCCGGATTTTTCCAGCGAGGACGGCAATAAGAAGTTCCAGAAGTTGTACCAGGGCGGTGCGCCCGATTGCGAAGTGGTAGCCCGCGTTTCGCTTATCTACGACCCTCGCGATCCAACGCAGCATGTCACCAACTGGATAACCTGGAAATGGTCGGACAACGGCATCCTGTGTGCCGCCCACATCATGCGTTCATTCCCCGATTTGACCAGTGAAGACTTCGATTGGGAATTCATCAAGACGGAGGCCAGCCGTGCGGATGTGCTGGTGGGCACACAGACCGTCCCTGAACATCGGGCAAGATGTTGGGGCATCTGGCCGTCAGAGAGCAAGCGCGCTGACACGATGCAGCAGGTGCTCGACTCCATCGGCGCAGAGATCGTTTTGAGCCAGTCCGGCCTTATTCGTATTCGTTTGATCGATGATGCTCCGGTCAAGGAACTGACGTTTACCGATCGTCATATCCAGGAGTTGAACTGGAAGTCAGGCCCCGAGGCTGTCGAGCGTCCCAACGTCTGCCGCATAAAATATTATTCGCCAGAACGCGGCTACGACATGGGCGAGATCAACATGACAGGCATCGCCTGGGCTCGGGTTGATGATGAAGTCGCTCGATACGGTGAGAAGATATTCGATGTCGAGTTGCCGTTCTGCCCCTCTCCATCTCAGGCCCAACGCATTGCGCGCCGGTTGTTCCTGCAAGCCCGGGCCGATGCCGGCGGATTGAAAACCAACATGGCCGGCCTTGCCGCTTGGGGCGTCACATATTGCGAGATCGAGGACAGCCTTGACGATAAGATGATGCTCTGCCGCATCGCGTCGCCGCGCATAGACGATGAAGCAGGCATGGTGGAAATACCCTACATCGTTTGGCCACAGACCTTGATCGCTCAACCATGGGACCCCGGCACCATGGAGGCACCGGCACCACTCAGCGCCCCTGATATTCAGTACGAGTCGGAATTGCCGACGCCAGATGCGCCATCTGACGCGACCGTTGTGCAGTACCCCGATGGATCATTCGAGACGAGAGTTCGCTTTGTTGCTGTGGTCGGCGGAACGACTGCGGAAGCGGTATATCGAACCTACACGGCCGGAAACCCAAATCCCTATGCTTCTATGGGTGAATACAACGGAATTGGAAGTGAACGTTTCGGCTACGCCGGCTTGAACAGCGTTGGTTTGAAGGTCGACTTCAAGTGCCGGTTTTTCAATGCTGATGATGAGGGTTCCTACTACTCGTCACCACTGTCCATCGATCCGATGGTGATCGAAAATACGGCGCCAGACGCACCCACTCTAAACGTCACTGGTTCCTGGACAGCCAATGTCACCGCGCCTGGTAACCTCAATGTCGCTCGCGTGGAGTTGTGGCGCAAAGTCGGGGCCGGCTCATGGGCGCTGTTTGACACGTATCAAAGCGTGCGTCCTCGCGAGGTCAAGTCCTGGTCTTCGACTGGAGCATGCCAGTTACAGGCCTTCGCCTACACGTCGAACGGCACCGTTTCGCCAGGGTCTTCAATCGTCACAGTTGCTTGATGTTTGAGTGCTGCATCGAGAAGTTTTTCAACATATTGCCCACTTGGAGACCCTAGATGTCGTTCACGCCCACAAAGCCGGCCGTAGTTGTTTTTGCGCCGACTACGGCCGGAGGAGCCCCTCGCGGTGCCAGCATGGCCGAAGCCCAAACTTGGGGCACCGAGATGGAAACATACGCCGAAAGTATAGAAGCGCGCCTCGTAACGCAGCTTGGTACTGACACCATTGTTGTCGGCGTTTTTGGACAGTCCAATGTCGAACGCATTCTGGCATATAGCTGGACACCGCCGCCAAACCTGTTTCTCTGGAACTCAGACTCCGCCAACCCGGGAACAATTCTGGCACCCGTCCCTGGTTCGATTATGGGAGTCGGGTATTCGTTCGGCGCCGAGATCGCGCGACGCAATCCGACAAAGCGCGTCGTGGTGATCAACGTTGGTCGCGGCTCGACACCGATCGCAAATTGGGTGGTCACTTCCGGCGCAACGCCGAATATGTATGCCGCCAGCAAGGCCGCTGTCGAAGCGTGCCTTGCCTACCTCGGCAAGACGTCCATTGACTATGTTTTGTGGTGGCAAGGTGAAAGCGATTATCTCGCTGGTGCCGCCACGATTGCCAACTACGTCAAGAGCTGGAGCGCCATGTGGTTTCAGTTCTTCGGTGAAGTTTGGTTTCCTCGCGAAACCCCATTTGCCATCATGGCCGTTTCGGAACGTTATGTTCCCGATCCGCTTATGAAGTCGTTCAATCGCGAACTTAGACGCGTCGCAGACTTGGAGCCGCCTTACCGGACATTTGTCGATACGAAGTATCTGGCTGCCGATCTTTGGGACGATCCCACTTCGCGCATCCATATGACCGCAGAGGGATATGATGTCGCCGGAAGAACTGCAGCGCTAGCGGCTCTTGCTGGCTTCTCCCAGGGGCGCGATGCCACACCGTGGCAGACGGTCGTGAAGCGAATTACGGAATCGCGTACCAACACAGCGATTCCGATTGCTGACAAGGAACTCAAACTTTCTCTACGGTCTGGCTATACCTACAATATTCGCGGGAAAATTTGGGGCAGCACCTCTGCTGCTGCTGATTTCAAATGGGCGCTTGATGGTCCCGCTGCAACGCTCATTGGTGGCACCCGCAACTATATGACGCGCGATGCATCAGGTACTCGCAATGACCTCATCTATTCTGCCGGCTATCCTAGCGGCCAGGTTGTCCCAATTACAGGTGGCGATGGGTTTTTCATGGTTGAATTCGACCTGATAGTCACGCCGACATCGTCTGATGCGCCATTTTCATTCAGTTGGAGCCAAACAGCTGCGACAGGGGACAATACCTATGTGTTTGCAGGCAGTTTCGTTGAACTGACGGAGGTATCGTAGTCGGGGTTCGGGGGCAAAGGTCTCGGCTCTATCTGGGCAGTGCCCCGCCGCATCTCTGCTATTTGATAGCGTGGAACAAAACCAATTCTTGTTGTTCATCATCGTTCATATAGCGATACTGCCACCCACCAGGTACGCGTCGACGATAGCACCAGAACCCGCTTGGAAGGATATTCCCGCCAACATCGATGACGTCCTTCTGTGGCAAATGAGATTGCCATGTCGGAGATGAAAATACATCAAGCAGTTGATCCCAGAGACGCGTGAGCATTGCAACTGCTTTCGAGATTACGCGAAGAATGTCCAATAAGCGCGCGCAGAATAGCGCGGGTCAAGTTCGCTGGCAATGGATACAAGATGACGGTGGAAATCCTAACCTGTGACTGTCCTCGCGCAGAGGCAATAACGATCAGGCTCTACTGGTAAGACCGTCTGCGTTTCTACGCGACATTGCGCCAACGCACGTCCGGCTTTTCGCTACCTCCGTCCCGGCGCCATCGACGAGGGAAACTCTAGAATGACCGCCTTGTCTCCTCTGAGGATTTCAACCGGCAGATCGTTGTCAGCGTTGGGCACCAAAAGATTGCAGTTGCCGCACTGGAAGTATCTTCCAGTTTGACCCTCGGCCAATGTGACATCAATGTCGAAGCCATCTCGCGCAGGCTTGAAGTGGACGAAATAGTCCTTGTCGGTGCACCACTTGTCTCGATCGCAGGGCAGAAACACGAGGCACGTCTCCATTGAGCACGTCATGTTGTCCTTCATGCCGCGCGCGACGATTCTTACTTTTTGGTCGATACATCTTCTAAATTCGCTTGGTGTGATGGTCTTTAGATAACAATCGCTGCGGATCGATGGGATCGTGAAGAGCGGTCGGCTGATGGCATATGCCGGATCTAATACAAGGTAAATTGCTACTATTAGAAGTTGCGAAAATAGTCGCATGTGGTCTCTGAATCAATTTTGAGTAGCAGGCTATTTAACTAAGTCTTTGCGCTTGTTCCTCCCCCAAATGAGGGAGGTGACCTAGTACTTGATACGGCATCGGACTTTCGCAGCCGCCAAAACGAAAACCGCCGACGCGAGGACGCTGGCGGCCGATCTCTTTGTAATCTTTGAAAGGACACATCAGTATGACGAACGCACCCTCGGGAGCGGGCGACCGCTATTACGTCTATCGCCCCATGCTCGACCTGGTCGGCAAGTCCGAAGGCACCGACAAAGGCCGCAGCTACAACGAAACTCTGGGCTACGGCGCCTATACCGGTGGCAACCAGGATCTCGTCGGCATGACGCTCGACCAGATTGAAACGCTGCAAACCAGGATGCTGGCCAACCGGAAGAACAAGCTGAAGTCGTCAGCGCTCGGCCGGTACCAGATCATCCGCACCACGCTCAGAACCATGCGCCAGCAGCTCGAGCTCACCGGCCGCGAGAAGTTCGATGCCGACATGCAGGACCGCTTGGCCTGCTATCTGCTCGGCCAGCGCGGCATCGATAAGTGGCTCGCCGGCCGGCTGAAGCTCGACACGCTGATCGACAACCTGGCGCTTGAATGGGCGTCGTTTCCGAAGGTCGACGGCAAGGGCCATTACGCCGGCCAGAACGCCGGCGTTTCTCTTTCGCAGGTGAAGGCCGCTCTCGCAGAGGTCGCGCGCCGGCATGCCGAGGGACAGCCGAAGGTCATCGAGAAGGTTCCCGTCACGGTCGAAACGCCGGTCGTTCCAGAGGCCGTCGACAAGCAGGTCAAGAAGAAGACCGGCCTCTGGGGCTGGCTCACGACGATCTTCGGCAGCGGTGGTGTCGGTGTGGCCGGGTTCCTCGGTGCCGACTGGCAGACCATCCTGGCGATCGGCGGTGTTGCTCTGGTGGTGTTGTTGATCGTGATCGTGCTTCGCCGGCAGATCATCGGCGCGGTTCAGGATATCCGCGGCGCGGTCGAGGGCTGACCATGTGGCCCTTCCTAACGTCCAAGCTCGGCGTCTCGGTCATGTGCGGCTTGGCGATCACCGCCTTCCTCGGCTGGACCCACTACGAAATATACGAGACCGGCCGGCGCTACGAGCGCCAAACCGTCTTCACTGCAGCCCTCAAAGCCTACAAGGACCGCGCCAATGAAAACGCCGCTGTTGAAGCTCTCGATCCTGTTCGCCTGTGTGTCGAGCTTGGCGGGTTGCCAGACCAATGCGCCGCCGAGTTGCGCAGGCTGGCAGAAGATCGACGTCCTGGCACCGACGGCGGTCTATCTCGCGGGCAATGATCTAAAGGCGGGGCAGAGCATCGCTTCGCACAATAAGCACGGCCAGAACACTGGCTGCTGGAAATAGGGGCAACCACGGTGAGCGACATGGCCAACACCTCCGAAAAGATCGTCAACAGCGTGGTCATTACGATGATTGCGCGGTTGTCGATGACGCTGGCGATGCCGACGCTGGCGTTTCTATTTTGGCTCTACACCGGGTGGCAGGATGACAAGTTCGACGGAATGAAATCGCAGATCGAGCAGTCGCAACGCTCCGCGCAGCAGGCATCGGATCTTGCTATCAAGCTTTCTGAACGACTGACGACCGTCGAAACCAAGCAGGCCGAGGCGACGATTAGCTCCGAGAAATTTCAGAACGCCACGCTAACAAGGCTCGACAGGGTGCAAGACAGCATCGTCGGTTTGTCCAACACTGTGGCAGCCCTTACTGCGACACTTCAAGCAGTCGCCGAAGACCGCGGTAGATCATCTCTCCCACGCTAGTGGCGCAACCGAATTCCGGCTATCGTCGCGATGCTGATCCTGGCGTTGAGGTCGTACTCGGAGAGGTTTCAGGCTGTGCAAGTGTCGTTTGCTTTGGGAAAATCATCGGCATAAACGACCGAATCCCATGTTCGCCTAGCCAGCCGCCGAATGTGCCATCGCCGTCTATGCCGAGCTTTGTACCTTTGTCCGTGGACCTGTCCTTGTCGCCGTGCGTGTCGACCTTTTCAGGAGTGTTCGAGGTATTGTTAGTCACTTCGTTCTGCTTGGCCGCCTGGCGTTGTTGATCTGCTGTGTACTGAGCCTTCTCGCGCTCATTTGACACTGTTGTGTTTGGACGGGTGAAAAAGCTTGTAATCACGCGCCAAGGTTTCAGTGAAAAGTCGCTCCAGGAATACGTTTGATCGTGGTCGTCCGGATAATCTTCCGCAACCAGTTCTGTCGAAGAGCATGTAATAATCAGCACACTCAAAACCACGCGAGTATCCATCCTGCGATCCCCCCAACATGACCTGTAATCGCCCGTCCAGCCGAAGCTGGACGGGCCTTCTTGCATTTCGGGACCGTGCGGCCGGCTGGTGTTTCTTAAAACACCAGGAGGCAATTTCCAGCCGACCATAGCGCCGAAGCGCGTCGAGGAGGATAGCAGCGAGAAATCCGGTTGGCGACTCACTCACACCCACATAGACCGCTTAGATGGAAGCGGCAGTCGATCCCGAAGCCGGACATTCACTCTCTCAGGAGGTGCCTGGATCGGCACTTATCCGATCTCAGATTACGAGCGACGGGTGAGATCCTATCGTGGCCAGCAGGAGCGTTACCCGCGGCACGCCCGATCAAACCGTGAAGAGATATTCGATGCCTGCTTCACCCAATTGGGTGTGTTTCCATCGAGCTGTCGGGACTATGCTCTAGGATGTCGTAGCCATACGTCGGATGTTGTCACTAGCGTGGCTAGGTGGGCAGTTTGAGGAGCGTGGACCACAGGACCATCGTCAACGAACTCAATGAACTCATTGAGGAGGCTGGCATTCGTCCAGGGCAATGGCACAACGTGGTAAGTACGTTTCGACACCATTTCCCTGAAGCCAAGATTTCTTTCCAGGCTATTGATCGACTTTCAAAAAGGCCGATCCCGTTCATTTATTCCGGATGGAGCGAAGGGCGCATTCGGGATTATCTCGCCCATTTCGGAATGATTAATCCTTGGCGTGTGGCATGGCTGAACATGGGGTTCCTGACGGCTGAGTGGAGTGAACACTATCTGAGTAATACCGATCTCAGAAAATCAGAATATTATGCCGATATGCTTCGGCCGGAAGGTGAGTGCGACAGTGGTACGGGGCTGAAACTGATCGATGAAAGTGATCAGTTTGCAACCTTCACCGCAAACTATGCAAGTGAGAAAGGCGAGGGAACTCACCAACGTATTTCCGCAGTGTTTCGCGATATCGCATTGCCGATGCGAAAGGCAATCAACACCAACAGGCTAGTGGGACGGGCGGCGATGTCCGAGCTTATGGAAGGACAGCTCCTACAGGCTCTTTGCGATGCAGCCCTCGTTTTGGATCGGAGAGGCCGGGTCATAGCAGCGAACGTGATGGCTCAAGAGATGCTGGCCAAAGGTTCCTTGATCCGAACGGATGTGGAGGGACGTGCATATCTCTACGATATCTCGAAAAACGAAGCCTTCTTAAGTTCCGTTTTCTCGATCTGTAGCGATGCTCCCGGCAGGCATATCGCGCGAGACTTTGCTGTTGAGAGACGTGGAGAGCAGTACCGAATTACGCTACTGCCAGTTTCTCCTGGCCAGATTGGTCGGGATTCTGATCGCATCCTGCCGATGTTCATGTCTGGTAGAGCTGCACTGATCATTGTCAGGCCCGAAGCCAAGCCGGATCGTGAGGAAATTCTCCAAAGGAAATATGGCTTCACGAAAGCTCAGGTTTCGATAGCGCTCGGTCTCACCGAAGGTGGCGCGCTGGTTGAGGTGGCAGATCGTCTGGGCATGAAATACGAGACCGCTCGATCGCATTTGAAGGCGATATTCAGCAAGACAGGCGTGAACAAACAAAGCGAGCTCGTGGGTTTCCTGTATCGGCTGGGCAGCGACGGCTGAGATGGCGGTTCAGACTTTCCGCCGATGCCAATTCTCGCACCCAATCGGGTGAAGAAGCCTGAAATCGAGGTTGGTAAAGTCCGTCTATCGATCGGCGGGGGCCATTCCAATGACTATCATCCGGTGCTTGAAAGTCGCGGAATTTATCCTAGCGATCTGCATACCCTGTAGCGTGAGCTTTGCACAGCAATGCGTCGATGCCGAGAGGGAGAACACCGCTTTCAAATTCTACAATAACTGCAGCAACACGGTGATCATCAAATACTGGAGCGATCTCATCGGAGACGGGGTTCTCGGGCCGCTAAGACCGGTGCCCAGGAGATGTCGGCGGCCCCGTCAACGCACAGGGTGCGCTACCACTGGTGTGATTACGACGAATGGGTCTCTGGTTCCTGCACTCTGCCTGATCAGTTTTGAAGCGGCTGAAGCTTCTTTCATTCAAGGAGACCACGATGATCAGGCTGTCGGCTTCCGTGCTCGCAATATTCGCGTTTGTGACGGCGAATGCCAATGCGGCCGAGTGCAATTTCGACAAACCCGTTGGCAAGTGCATCGGCTCGATTTCTGTCGACAGCACGAGCGGTTCAAAACCTAGCTTCAGCGCAGAGATCACCGTGAGCAGCACGGCGTCGGCCTGCTCCAAGGTCGAATGGTACCTTGATGGAACTCCCTATCAAACGATCCTAAAGTCGACGAATTCGGACAGCGATAGCGTCCACGGCACCAAGCCCATCACTCGCAAGAGTTTCTCATCAATCAAATGCATGACTTATGAAGGCGGTGGAAACTTAGCTACAGGCGGTAACAGTATCGCCACGTGCGAGGCCAAGCTACGATCTCGGATCGAAAATGATTTTCCGGCTGTGAGCAAACCAATATGGGCTCAGTGCGCCAAAGCAGGTGACTCCCAATGCTACATAAAGATACGAGCAGCAAGGCAAAGTGCCCTTGAAAATTATGTTGCCGAGGCAAATCGGTGCGCCGGGGATGACCTGTTTGTCGCCAATAATGCTGCAGCTGCCGAAAAGTACTCTAGGCGCAGGTGACCGAGGGTAAGAAGGCCTTACACGGCTTCTGAAGAAAATACTCCCGGCACTTCCCGACTGGAACTGCGAATAAGCCGCCAGTGAATGCGTGACCGTAGGCTCTTTATCTCGCCACATAGTGCCGCTACCCGCACTTGGCAGTTGGCAAGCGCAATCAGGCAATGGCCCCGTTCAGCTTCGGCTGGGCGGGTGCTTTTCTGCGTTCAGGGTTTGCTAACCAACCTCTCGAATCCACTGTCGATCTACGGCATCTGCCGTATGCCCATCCGCTTACCTCGCGATCATAAAGGGTATCGCGTAACAGGCGCTCTGATGGAGAGGTAGCGATGATGAAAATTCTGATTACGATTTCAGCGATGTTCCTGGTCACGAGCATGGCGTCAGCTGGCGTTCCGTCCAAGCCGACTGTTTCCAAGCAGTCCGCATCCAATGATGTCGTAGAAGTCCACGTCAAGCCGGGCACATCTAGGCCCCTGCCGTGCTATCCGTTCATGCGTTGCTACAAATAAAAGCCGACTAGGCACGCCATTTGCCCGCTCAGCTTCGGCCGGGCGGGCTTTTTTCGTTTCTAAGGCTGCAATTGCTCTTCGATGACAGCCTTTGCTTGCATATAGATCGACTGCATCACCGGGTCGCCGTCGCCGTGAGGCGATCATCCCGCTTTACCAGGAGTTGCATGACGTGCTCGTGCGCATACCGAAGCGCTCTCCTGTCATCCTGACGCACAGCAAGAAGGGTGCATGGGCGCCGGGCAGTCTCACCAAGGCATTCGACACGGCCAAGAAGGAGGCCTGGCCGAAAGGCGACAATCTGCACTTCCACGATTTGCGCGGCACTGCCGCGACAAAGTTCTACCTTGCAGGTTTCACAGCGCGAGAGATTGCCGAGATCATGGCCTGGGAGGAGAAGGCCGTTGAGCGAATTATCCGCCGCTACGTTGGCCGCGGAGCCGCGATCAAGGAGAAGATCCGCAGGCTCAACGAGGCGAGGGACAAGGCGCGCTAGTGTCAGACCCTTCAAAACCCGCTGAGGAAGACAAGAAGAACCAGCGCACCAGCCCGCTCGGCCTCTTCCACTACGACGTTTCCTATCATGAGGCCGCGCGAGCCCTGAAAGGGATAAAGATCGGAGCGACCCATCCAGATACGCCGATCTACTTCCTGCATTGTCCCGCGGTCGAACTCTTTATGAAAGCCTTCCTTCGCCTACATGGCCTGTCTGTCACCGAATTGGCGAGCAGCAAATTCGGCCCCAGAACTGATCGGCTCAGCAGCCGGGCTTCCGACTGCAGGCTAACGTTTGACGACGAAGACATCGAAGTCCTGAGGGTTATGGCAGAGACCGATGTCGTGGTCCGATCCAGATACATTGTCACCGGATACTTCACGATGCCGACCTTGGAGGCCATGGATCGGGCCTGTCAAAGCCTGCGCCAATCGGTAGGCGATGCGATCCAGAAGACCGGAACCTTCGTGCGGAAGTGAGGCGAAGCGATGATCAGCCGTATCTGTCTGATCTGAGCCGCAGTTGCACCAACTTCTCTCCAAAGAAGCCACGCCCAGTCCCGCACAGCATCTCGATGTCATGCGCGTTCAAACTGAGGTCGTCGACGATCTCAGCCTTGGTCCGGACGCGATGCTCAATAAGCATCTCCAGCGCAGCAACGAGGATTGAAGGCTCCTCGGTCTTGAAGGCTGTGTCGAGCGGCTCTTGTATCCTCATCCCCTTCGCGGAGAGTTGCCTATAGAGGTAGCTCACTTGCGTTGGCGACAGGATACCAAGCTCCTTGCAGCGATAGACCATAGCTGCGACCGAAACGCGCCACCGCTCCTTCAGCTTGAGAAAATAATGAATTGAAGTCGATACCACCTCGCGGGAAAAAAGCTCCCTTGGAAGCAAGAAAGCTCCAGCGAAATAGTTAGCTTGACGTTCTATCTTGTTGATGTTCTCCGACGTAACCTCGACGCCATTGTGAAGCAAGACATGTCCCAGCTCGTGCGCCAGGTCAAAGTTAAACCTAGGCAACTCGTCTCTGTCCGCACTGCACAGAATGAAAGGCCGTCCGCCCTGCCAACGCGAGACTGCATCCATGTCTTCGCATTCGACAGGCTCTTTTATGATCACAATCCCGTTGGCTTCCAAAACCTTTGAGATGTGAAAGATCGGGCCGCGGCCCAACTGCCAAAAGTCACGCACTGCAGCTGCGATGCGCTCCAGCGCATAATCATCCCCAGTTTCCCAGTCCCAATCAAACGCTGGCAGGTTGACCTTCGGGAGATCGATGAAACTCTCAAGATAGCTGACAATGTCCGACGCCCACTCGAGCCTGCGGGCTATCCTAAGTCGGTCCGGCCTGTTCATACGCTTAAGGCCACGCCAGAAAGGCGATCCAAAATTGCCGACATCGCGCGCACGCGATGCAGTGAAAAAGGCCGGCGGCTGTCCGGTCACAGCTATGATCTTTGAAAGAGCTTCGGCAGAAGGGGTTATCTGACCAGTTTCATATTGACCGACAGCCTGCCGAGTTACACCGAGCATTTCAGCGAATATTTCGACCGTATGGCCTCTGGCTTCTCGAGCTTCGCGAATCCTCTCTGGCACGATCCGCGGCGGTGTGGCCGAGGCCGTGTGTGTAATTTTCGACATGGTCAGACCTGCTATCGCTGCTTCTTGTGGTCCGGTTTCGCGTCCATAAGTCGTTCGATGATTTCGCGCTTGAACTTCAGCGACGCGGTTGGATCAGGCGGCGGCGGCACGTGCGGGTCGACAGACGAGAAAGCTACACCGCGCAAAATGTTTATGCGGCCAAGGAACACCTTCCGCTTCGCTTCCGGCATACACCAGCAAACGTGGGTGAGCTCGCCGGCCTGATCGGCGTTAAATGAAAGCCAGGCATAATACTTGTCTGGAGCTATCTGGTGGAGTGGGACGATCTTGCCGTCATTGAACAAGTCAGGCTCATTGCTTAAGCTCTTGTCCTGGCGGATAGGAGCATCCTGAGGAAACGCTCCTTCGGAATCGGTCCGGACGATGTGCGCATCGAAATTCGACGAGCTGATGTTCAGCAGGTGCGAGCTGCCAGTTGTGTTGGGCACCTCAGCTGCCTGGAATGGAAGATTACCAGCTATGCAATCTTGGCGAAACTGCCACATTGCAGCTGCGCGCCGGAAAAGCCCTCTGTGATCGTCGCCGATGTTAGTCATTAGCCATGGCGTGTTTCGCCGCATATCATCGGCGAGAGACACACCCGTGGAGAGGGTGCGAATAACAGCGACGTCCGTGTTTGCAGGGAAGGCGCCTCGCAGTTCCGCTTCAAACTCATCCGACATCGAAAATCCCTTGTCATCGTGAGATGAAAGTAGATTACCAGATTCGCCAACTCGCGCAAAGTGAATTCTCTTTTGACCCATTCGACGGATGATTGCCCTGCAACACTGCACGCGGAACTGAATAGGAACAGTCGCGGTAAAACCGCCTGTAAAACCACCGGTTTTCAGCATTTTCTAAATGAGGCGCAAACCCTTGCGGCATAAGCTGGAGCGGGTAGCGGGAATCGAACCCGCGCGTTCAGCTTGGGAAGCTGACAGGCTACCATTACATCATACCCGCGCGTCGCCTCGTTAGCATGGCCTCAGGCTGTCCGGCAATGACAAAGCCGCAACTTGAAGCAGACGCCGCGAGCGCGTATCTCAGCAGAGGAACTTCGAAGGAGAAGAGCCTTTGTCCGCATTGACCCGCTTCCTCGGCGATTCGCCGTTCAAGGTGTTTCTGAAGCTGCTGGTGGTGTCGTTCCTGGTCGGCATCGTCATGAGCGCGTTCGGCTGGTCGCCATTCGACGTGCTCTACGGCATCCGCGACTTCTTCGTCGATCTGTGGAATCTCGGCTTCCGCGCCGTCGACCGTTTCGTCGGCTACATCCTGCTCGGCGCGGCCATCGTCATCCCGGCCTTCATCCTGCTCAGGCTGGCGAGTTATCGCAAATAGCGCGCCACTCGGCGGTCAGGCTACGGCTGCCGCCTCCTCGAACAGGATGGCGTGGCGTCCAACAAGCGTCGGCACGTCGGTGGAATAGCCGCCGCCGATAACCCCGCACAGCGGCATGCCGTGCGATCGGACGGTTTCGATGACCAGCCGGTCGCGGGCGCGGATACCGGCATCGCTCAGCGACAGCCGGCCGAGCCGGTCCTCGGCATGCACGTCAACGCCGGCATTGTAGAAGACGAGGTCCCAGCGCCGCAGGCCGCACAATCTCGGCAATTCATCGGCCAGCCGTTTCAGATAGGCTTGATCCTCCATGCCGTCCGGCAGGCCGATGTCGAGGTCGGAGGCGATCTTGCGCACCGGATAGTTGCGCTCGCCGTGCATGGAGAAGGTGAAGACGCGCTGCTCGTCGCGCAGGATGTCGGCGGTGCCGTCCCCCTGGTGCACGTCGAGATCGACCACCAGCACATTGCCGACATGGCCTTCCTCGATCAGCGCCAGCGCGGCGACGGCAACGTCGTTGAAGGTGCAGAAGCCCGCGCCCTGCGTTCGCCTGGCATGATGGCTGCCGCCGGCGGCGTTGCAGGCGATGCCGTATTCAAGCGCCAGCCTGGCCGCCAGCACCGTTCCGGCTGCCGCGAGCTGCGCGCGCAGCGACACCCGCGGACCGACCGGAAAGCCGATCTCGCGCTCGATCCTGGCTGGCACGGCGCAGTCGATGACCTGGTCGACATAGGCCGTGTCATGCGCAAGCTTCAGCCATTGCGGCGCTGCCGGTTCCGGCTGATGCAGCGCCTCCGCCAGTCCGCGCGCGATCAACGCCTGCATCAGAAGCGGATACTTGCGCATCGGGAACCGGTGGTTGACGGCGAAACCGGCGTCATAGTCGGGATGGTGGGCGATCTGCAGGGGCAAGCGGGTACTCGGGACCTGATGGCGCCAGGGCGGCAATTCGATTGCCCGGGCTGATTGTCAGTTGCATGGCAGGGTGAAATTGGGCCACATCGATGCCACGTTCAAGACATCTCCGGGAGAGCAAGCTGGATCAGGCGTCGTCAGCGGTCGCGGGCCGGCCGTTCTCCGTCACCAACCGCTCGGTGCTTGCCATCGCGGTGCCGATGACGCTTGCCTATCTCACCACGCCGCTGCTCGGCCTGGTCGATACCGCTGTCGTCGGCCAGTTTGGGGATGCGGCGCTGCTCGGCGGGCTTGCCGCCGGCGCGCTGGCGTTCGATGTCGTCTTCACCACGTTCAATTTCCTGCGTTCCGGCACCACCGGGCTGGTCGCCCAGGCCTTCGGGCGTGGCGATAGCGCCGAGGAACAGGCGGTGTTCTGGCGCGCGGTGCTGGTCGCCATCGTCGCCGGCGTCATCCTGGCGGCGCTGGCCCCGATGGTGTCGCTGCTCGGCCAGAAGTTCATGGGCGCCGAGGCGCGTGTCAGCGAGGCAATGGACACCTATGTCCGCATCCGCCTGCTGGCGGCCCCCTTTTCGCTCGTCAACTATGCCATCCTCGGCTACGTGCTCGGGCGCGGCGAGGGCAATCTCGGCCTGTTCCTGCAGATCGTGCTCAACGGCATCAACATCGCCTTGTGCATCGTGCTCGGCCTCGAGCTGAACTGGGGCGTATCAGGCGTCGCCTGGGCAACGGTGATCGGCGAATTCTGTGCCATGCTGCTCGGGCTGGCGATCGTCATGAGGCGCTTTGCACGCAGCGAGCGCGTGCCTCTGGCCCGCATCCTCGACTGGACTGCTTACAAGCACATGATGTCGCTCAATCGCGACATCATGATCCGTTCCTTTTCGCTGCTGGCCGCGTTTGCCCTGTTCACCCGCCAGGGCGCACAGTTCGGCACGGTCACGCTGGCCGCCAATGCCGTCCTGATGAACTTCTTCCTGATCGCGGGCTATTTCCTCGACGGTTTCGCCACCGCGGCGGAGCAGCTCGCCGGCCGCGCCATCGGCGCCCGTGCCGAAAGCTCGTTCCGCCGCGCCGTGCGCCTGACGCTGTGGTGGGGCTACGGGCTGGCCGGTACGGCAACCCTGGTGCTTCTGTTCGGTGGCGCGGCGCTTGTCGGCGTCGTCACCACCTCGGATGCGGTGCGCGACGTTGCCGACACCTATCTGCCCTGGGCGGCGTTCACGGCAATCAGCGGCGTGCTTGCCTTCCAGATGGATGGCGTCTTCATCGGCGCAACCTGGTCGCGCGACATGCGCAACATGATGCTGGTGTCGTTCTTCGTCTTCCTGGCTGCATTGCTGACACTGGCGCCGGCCTTCGGCAATCACGGCCTGTGGGCCTCGCTGCACGTCTTCCTGCTGGTGCGCGGCTTCAGCCTGTTCTCGATCATGCAGCGGCGGGTGCGCGAGGCGTTCTAGGAAGGCAGTAGGGGTTTTCGTCCCAGCTATTTGCGCGCCACTGCCTTAATGCCCTATTCCCCTAATCCCTTCTTCAGCCACTCGGCGAGCCTTGTGTCGCGCAAATCGCGGATGGATTTGAGACCATCCTTCTCCACCACCCGCAGCATGCCGGTGACGATGCGTCCCGGCAAGGACGGGCCGGCATAGATCATGCCGGTGTAGAGCTGGACGAGGTCGGCGCCGGCGCGGATCTTTTCCAGCGCGGTTTCCGTGGAATCGATGCCGCCGACGCCTATTATGGCACGGTCTGGACCGAGCAGCCTGCGCATCCTGGCCAGAACCGCCGTCGAGCGTTCGAACAGCGGCTTGCCGGAAAGCCCACCGGTCTCGCCGGCATGGGCAGCACTTTTCAGTGGCGGACGCGAAATCGTCGTGTTGGAGACGATGATGCCGTCCAACGCCTTGTCGGTGACTTCGGCGGCGATGTCCTCGAGCTCGGCCTCGACCAGGTCGGGCGCGATCTTCAGGAACACCGGCGGCTGCTTCGCCGCCTTGGCCCGTGCCGCCATGACGCGCGACAGCAGTTCACCGAGTTGCTCGCGCGCCTGCATGTTGCGCAGGCCCGGCGTGTTGGGCGAGGAGATGTTGACGGTGAGATAGGACGCCAGCGGCGCGAAACGCGCGACACCTTTTTCATAGTCGCCGCTGCGGTCGGTGCTGTCCTTGTTGGCGCCGATGTTGACGCCGACAATGCCGCTCCGGCCCTTGCGCGCCAGCAGGCGTTTCTCGGCGGCGTCATGGCCCTCATTGTTGAAGCCCAGCCGGTTGATCACCGCCTCGTCGCGGGTGAGGCGGAAGATACGCGGTTTCGGATTGCCTGCCTGCGGCAGTGGCGTCACCGTACCGACCTCGGCAAAGCCGAAGCCGAGACCGAGCAGCGCGTCCGGCACCTCGGCATTCTTGTCGTAGCCTGCCGCCATGCCGAGCGGGTTCGGGAAATCGAGGCCGCACAGGCTGACCTCGAGACGGGAATCACGTGGAGCGCGCGAAGCTACGGGCATGCCGCAGCGCAGGGCGGTGATCGACAGTCCGTGCGCTGTTTCGGGATCGAAGCTGAACAGGACCTGCTGGCCGATGCGGTCGATCAGGCTCATTCTGCCTCCAGCGGCGGGAAGACATGGTTGCCGTCGGCGCCGAGCGGCAGCGGCTTGACCCAGGCGACCACGTCGAGCGTGAATTCGGCATAGAGATGCGGGAACAGGTCGCCACCCCGCGAAACCTCGTATTTCAGCGCCGGCCCGAGCTTGGCTTCATCGAGCGCCACCAGCACGAGGTCGTCCAGGCCGGCGAAATAGCGGGCCGCGGTTTCCCTGACCTGGGCGCCGGTCGAGAAGTGGATATAGCCGTCGGTCAGGTCGATCGGGGCTCCAGTGAAACGGCCTAGGGCTTCGGCTTCCTGCCACAGCGACTGCGGCGCGATCTTGTAGACAAATCGTGACATGGCAGCGCTATAGTCCGATTGTGGCGACCGGGAAAGTGCGAACCGCACGCTTCCGCAATTCTGGCGCAAAGCGCGACCACACTGCGCAAAACGGCTGAAGGAGAACACCATGCGTTTCGAAAGGCTGATCGTTCCCGCCGCATTGGCCGGACTGCTGGCGGCTCCTGCGCTCGCCGAGGATGCCAGCCGCTACAAGCTGGAAAAAACCAATGACGGTTATGTGCGCATGGACACGCAGACCGGCGCTATGTCGATCTGCAACGAGCGCGACGGCCAGCTGGTTTGCCGTGTCGCCGCCGACGAACGCACCGCTTTCCAGGACGACATCGACCGGCTTCAGGGTACGGTCAAGGCGCTGGAGGAGCGTGTGACCAAGCTCGAGAATTCGCTGACGGCGCGGCTGGAATCCAAGCTGCCGTCCGAAGAGGAATTCAACAAGACGATGGGTTACATGGAGCGTTTCGTGCGCGGCTTCATGGGCATCGTCAAGGACATGGACAAGGAAACCGATCCGGCCAAGCCGAACCTGCAGAAGACCTGATCTAATCGGTCAGGGCACGTTCGTAGAGGTGCACGTCCGGGTCGCCGCCATGGTCGCGCTCGCGAAGGCGGAAGCCGAGTTTCTGCAGCAGGCGAATCGATTTCGCATTGGCGCGGTCGACCGTTGCCAGGACGGTTGCGATGCCGCGCCCGTCGGCGACGCCGAGCAGCGCCTTGACGATCTCGTTGCCGAGGCCTTGTCCCCAGTTCGCGACAGTCAGCCCGCAGATGATCTGCTCGGGCCCGTCCCTGGGTCGAGCAAATCCGGCCCAGCCGATCAGTTGCCCGCTCGAGCGGGCGATCACCGCACCTGTTCCGTAGCCGTGGCGCTTCAGGTTCTCGCCGGACCTGGTCACCCACAGTCTCGCAGCCTCAAGCGACAGCGGTTCGCCGTCCCCGACATGGCGCGCGACGTCCGGGTCGGAGAAGACAGCCACCAGGATGGCCGCGTCCGAGAGGACGAACGGGCGGATCGTCAGCCGCGGGGTTTCAACCATTCCGTCCAGGATCATTCTGTTCCCCGGCGCTCAGTCCTGTCCAGCCAGGACCTGTGGCGGCGAGTGGACTATTACGCCATTTGCGACAGCCATGCCTGTTGGAAAACTGCCACCGTGGTCTTTGCCGCTTGAAAACGCCGGCCGTGACCGCATAATCCGGTCCGCTTGATCCTGCGGGAAGAGGACCGGAGCATGATCCCGAGACGCTGCAGACGTGTCGGGATCATGCTCCGAAGCAAGGAGACAGGGCGGAATTCATCTCGATCACGTTCCGCTCTGGGATCGGGGAGGACCATTTGCCGGCAGGCTACAGCTTCGTCATCGCTGACGATCACCCACTGTTTCGCGGTGCCCTCAAGGCAGCGCTTGCCGGCGTCGGCGACGTTGGCGCCATTCACGAGGCCGGCGACTTCGACAGCGTCAAGGCGCTGGTCACCGCCAATGAGGATATCGATCTCCTGCTGCTCGATCTGTCGATGCCGGGTGCCAGCGGTCTTTCGGGACTGGTGGCCTTGCGTGGCATCCATCCGTCGGTGCCGATGGTCGTGGTCTCGGCGCATGACGACCCGGTCACAATCCGCCGGGCACTGGAGCTTGGCGCTTCCGGTTTCATCTCCAAGTCAGCCAGCATGGAGGAGATCCGCGAAGCGGTGAAAGCCGTGCTTGCCGGTGATATCTCCGCCCCTGCCGGCATCGACCTCGGCGTCGAGCGCGACCCTGAAATCTCAGATCTCATCAAACGCCTGCAGACGCTGACCCCGCAGCAGACGCGGGTGCTCGGCATGCTGGGCGCGGGCCTTCTCAACAAGCAGATCGCCTATGAGCTCGGTGTCTCCGAAGCCACGATCAAGGCGCATGTCTCGGCGATCCTGCAGAAGCTCGACGTCGACAGCCGCACGCAGGCAGTGATCCAGCTGTCGAAGATCGGCACCGATCCACTGCAGGGGAGCGGCTGACCGATCGATTATTCCGCTGCCGGTGCCAGCGGCTTCACGCGCGCCATCATGGTGCGCAGCGCCGCCGGCTTCACCGGCTTGTTGATGACCGGAACATCGAGTTCGGCCGCCGCCGTGCGCACTTCGCCCGACCTGTCCGCCGTCACCAGCACCGCCGGTATGGCGTCGCGGTAGTGACGGCGCAGCCGGATGATGACCTCCAGCCCGGTTTCTCCATCGAGATGGTAGTCGGCGAGGATGAGGTCGGGCTGCGGTGCGCTTTCCGCTCGCGCCTGGAAATCGGCGGAGCCGGAGAAGGTCGCAACGGTACAGCCCCAGCCTTCAATCAACAGCCGCATGCCTTCCAGGATGCGGGAGTCATTGTCGACGCAGGCGACCGTCAGGCCGGAGAGCGTTGAGCCGGCACGGGTGATCGTGCGTGGTTTGATCTCCGGCGCCGCCGCGGCAGTTTCCGCCACCGGCAGCACGATCGAGAAACGGGTGCCCTTGCCCTGGTTCGAGAACAGCCTGATCTCGAGCCGCAGCACGCGGGCGATGCGGTCGACGATGGAAAGGCCGAGGCCGAGGCCCTGCGCCTCGCGTGCGCCTTCGTCCAGCCGGGTGAACTCGCGGAACACCGTGTTCAGCTTGTCGCCGGCGATGCCGATGCCGGTGTCGATCACCTGCACTTCGGCCAGTTCCCCGCGCCGCCGTACGCCGACGAGAATCTGGCCCTTGCGGGTATATTTGATGGCGTTGGAGACCAGGTTCTGGATCAGCCGGCGCAACAGGTTGCGGTCGGTGGTCACCGACAGCGATGACGGCACGATGGTCAGCTTCAGCTGCTTTTCGGCGGCGAGCGGCTTGAAGTCGGTGCCGATCTGGCGAAGCAGGCCGTCTAGCCGGAATGTCGTCTCTTCCGGTTTCATCGCACCCGCATCGAGCCGCGAGATGTCGAGCACGGCGCCGAGGATGGTTTCGACTGATTCCAGCGAGGATTCGATGTTGATCGCCGCTTGCCCGGCGACACCCTTGCCGGCTTTTTCGATCAGCGATGCACAGTAGAGCCGGGCGGCGTTGAGCGGTTGCAGGATGTCGTGGCCGGCGGCAGCCAGGAAGCGTGTCTTGCCGAGATTGGCTTCCTCGGCCAGCATCTGCGCCTGCGCCAGCTCCTCATTGACGCGGGTGAGCTCGGCGGTGCGGCTTTTGACCCGCTGCTCCAGCGATTCATTGGCGCGCTTCAGCGCAAGGTCGGATTCCACACGCGCCGAGATGTCTGCATAGGTGGCGACAAGTCCTCCATCCGGCATCGGATTGGAGCGCAGTTCCACGATACGGCCGCTATTCTTCAATTCGAGTTGCCATGGGCCGGCGAAACCGGCCAGCCGGTCGAGCACGGTCAGCCGCGTATCCGGCGAGATGTCGCCGCGATCGGCGAGATGGCGCAGGATCTGGTCGAGCGACACGCCGACCTGACCCATGTCGTCCGGCAGGTCGAACAAGGCGCGGTATTGCCGGTTCCAGCAGATCAGCCGGAAGTCGCGGTCGAACACCGTGATGCCTTGCTCCATCTGGTCGAGTGCGATCTGCAGCAGGTCTCTGTTGTGCTGCAGCGCTTCGGTGGCGTCATCGAGCAGTCGGAACGCATCCCTGGATTCACGGTCGTTGCGACGGAACAGAAGCGACAGCACCAGCCGTGCCGAGGATGAACCGACGGCGCTCGCCAGCAACTGCTCGGAAAAGCGGATCACCTCCATGCTGGCTTGCTCGTTGCCGTGGAGCGGGATGCCATTGTCGCGCTCGAAGCTCTGGAACGACCGTTCGGTACGCTCGACGCCGAGATAGCGACCGATCGTGTCCTTGAGATCGTTGACCGTCGTGGCGGTACGGAAGCGGCGCAGGCTGGGCATCGGGCTGGCGTCGCGCGGCACGAAGATCGCCGCCTGGATGCGCTCCAGCGGTACCGAGACACGCGACAGCGACCCCAGCAGGAAGAACAGCGCGTTGATCGACAGGCTCCACATGACACCGTGGTTGAGCGGTTCGGCAACCGTGCCGAACAGCGCCTGCGGCCTGAGCGCCTCGATGCCGAGCAGGCCGTTGACGACGATGAAATTGTCGGGCGCTGCGAGCGAGGGAAACAGCAGCGTGTAAGCCCAGATCGCGATGCCGGCCATCATGCCGAGCGCGGCACCCCGCCCATTGGCACGGCGCCAGATCAGCCCGCCGATCAGCGCCGGCGCAAACTGTGCGATCGCCGCGAACGACATCAGGCCGATCGAGGAGAGGCGGGCGCTGTCGGTCGAGGCGCGGTAGTAGAGGAAGGCGATGAACAGCACGATGAAGATCGAGCCGCGCCGTACGTTGAGGATCAGTGTCGACCAGTCCTCGTTTTCCGACGCGCTGTTCTTCAGGACACGGCGCACGAACAGTGGGATGACGAGGTCGTTGGAGATCATGATGGCGAGCGCCACGCTCTCGACGATGACCATCGCCGTGGCCGCCGAAAGCCCGCCGATGAAGGCGGCCATCGCCAGGGCGTCATGGCCGCCGAGCAGCGGCAGCGACAGGACATAGAGATCGCTCGAGGTGCGGTCGCCGACGACGGTCAATCCGGCCAGCGCGATCGGCAGCACGAACAGGTTGATGGCGATGAGGTAGAGCGGAAACACCCAGGTCGCGGTGCGCAGTTCGCGCAGGCTGCGGTTCTCCACGATCATCACGTAGAACTGGCGCGGCAGCATCACGATGGCGAAGGCGCTCAGGCCCGTCAGCACCAGCCAGGTGGCAAGCGACGTCCGGTAGGTCATCGCCTGCTGCACCTGGGCATTGGCACCGAGCTTGTCGAACATGTCGCCGGGTCCGCCGAAGACCAGGAAGGTGACGAGCAGGCCGATGGCCACGAAAGCTGCGAGTTTCACCACCGATTCCACCGCTACCGCCAGCACCAGCCCGTCCTGATGTTCGGTGGCGTCGGCGTGGCGCGTGCCGAACAGCACGGCGAAGACCGCCAGCAGCATCGCCACGATCAGCGAGATGTCGGAAACGAAGGGGTCGAAGGAGGGCGGCGAACCGGAATAGTGCTCGACCATGAGGCTGACCGAGCCGGAGATCGCCTTCAACTGCAGCGCGATATAAGGCACCGCGCCGATGGTGGCGATCAGCGTGGCGATCGCAGCCACGGTGAAGCTCTTGCCGTAGCGGGCGCCCAGGAAATCGGCCACCGAGGTGATCTTCTCGGCCTTGGCCAGCCGCACGATGCGCGACAGCAGCGGATAGCCGAACATGAACAGGAGCACTGGGCCGATATAGATGCCGAGGAACTCCCAGCCGCGCTCGGACGACAGTCCGACCGAACCGAAGAAGGTCCAGGAGGTGCAGTAGATGGCAAGGCTGAGGGCAAAGATCAGCGGCCGCGGCCGACCCGGGCCGCTCACGGCGGCGCGCCGGTCGCCGATGCTGGCCACCGCGAACAGCAGCGTCACATAGGCAAGCGCTATGATGACGATGAACCAGCCCTGCACGCCGGATGTTCCTCCCTGGCTGATTGCCCTTTTCGAGGCAATCACAGCTTCGTTGATGTGTCCATTACGACCTTGGGTGCGATCCGTCATATGGGCATCGCAACCCTGCGTTTCGTTTTTGCTCGTGCTGTGATGTGTTTTTGTTATTGTTCCTGCGAATCGGCATTGAGGCCGGTTGCCGAGGGTCGTGGCGCGGCGCCACGAAAAAGGAGGACAAAATGCTGAAAGAATTTCAGGAGTTCATCTCCAAAGGCAATGTCATGGATCTGGCGGTCGGTGTCATCATCGGCGCCGCCTTCAGCAAGATCGTCGACTCGCTGGTCAACGACATCATCATGCCGATCGTCGGCGCGATTTTCGGGGGCCTGGATTTCAACAATTACTTCTTCGGTTTGTCCTCGACCGTAACTGCCACGACGCTGGCCGAAGCCAAGAAGCAGGGCGCCGTCTTCGCCTATGGTTCTTTCATCACAGTGGTGCTCAACTTCCTGATCCTGGCTTGGATCATCTTCCTGATGGTCAAGGCGGTGAACAACATGCGCCGGCGTCTTGAGAAGGAAAAGCCAGCTGCCGCTCCGGCCGCGCCGCCCGCCGATGTCGCGCTGCTCACCGAAATCCGCGACCTGCTCGCCAAGAAGTAGCTTTTCTGTCCTCTGGACCAAGAACCCGGTCGCTTGCGGCCGGGTTTTGCTGTTTTCGGGCCTTGGGAAACGCGCTAGCACTCCGGGCTGAAAAGGATGGATTTTCGTATGGATCTGGTCGAAACCCTGCGCGCCGAAGCACGTGCTGCGCCTGAAAGCGGCATTGTTGCCGTCATGAACCACGGCCGCGGCCGCGATGGCATGATCCCGCTATGGGCCGGCGAGGGCGACCAGCCGACGCCTGATTTCATCGCGAATGCCGCCAGCCATGCGCTTGTCGGCGGCGAGACCTTCTACACCTGGCAGAAGGGTATCCCGGAAGTGCGGCAGGCGCTTGCCCGCTACTACGAGCGTCATTTCGGCAGGAGCTTCGCATCCGAGGAGTTCATCCTCACCGGCTCGGGCATGCATGCCATCCAGCTCGCGATCGATGCCGTTGCCGGCAAGGGTGACGAGGTGATCTACCTGTCGCCGGCATGGCCGAATTTTGCCGCGGCCGCCGGTATCAGCGGCGCCATCCCAGTGCCGGTCGTGCTTGACCTTACCGACAATGGCTGGTCCTGCGATGTCGAAAAGATCGCGGCGGCAATCACGCCGCGCACGCGGGCGATCTTCGTCAACACGCCGTCGAATCCGACCGGCTGGACGGCGGACCGCGAGACCTTGCAGTCGATCCTGGAGCTAGCGCGTGCCAGGGGCCTCTGGGTCATCGCCGACGAGATCTATGCGCTGTTCCACTATGACGGCGGCCGTGCGCCATCCTTCATCGATGTCATGCGCGACGACGACCGGATACTGTTCGTCAACAGCTTCTCAAAGAACTGGTCGATGACCGGCTGGCGCGTCGGCTGGATCAAGACGCATCCTTCGCTGCAGCAGGTGTTCGAGAACCTGATCCAGTATTCGACCTCGGGCGTGGCGCAGTTCATGCAGCGCGGCGCGGTAGCCGCTCTTGACGAAGGTGACGCCTTCGTCGCCCGGCAGGTTGCCCATGCACGCCAGGCGCGGGATCTTGTCTGCGGCATCCTCGCGCAGACCGGCAAGGTGCGTTTCGCGGTGCCGGCCGGCGCCTTCTACCTGTTTTTCTCCGTCGATGGCCTGAGCGATTCCCGCGCTGCCGCCTTCGACATCGTCGACCATGCCAATGTCGGCTTGGCGCCCGGAACCGCCTTCGGGGCGGGGGGCGAGAAGTTCCTCAGATTGTGCTTCCTGCGCCGCCTGGATCAGCTTGAAGAAGCCGCAACCCGCATCGCGGACTGGACGCGGCGCTTGTAATTTCGCGCAAGATTGTTACGAGCAATATTATTACGTGCCTCTGTGAAGGCGATATTTGCCGCTCCCGACGGACGGCTTGAGGAAAGTACGCCAGATGACCGCCCAGACGACTGCAAAGCCGCGCATTGAACTGATCCCGCATGCCTCGCCGACGTCGCCGGAGGCGCGCGCCGCGCTGATGGCAAATCCCGGCTTCGGCAAGGTGTTCTCCGACCACATGGTCACGATCACCTGGAGCGTCGATCGCGGCTGGCACGATGCACAGGTTCGCGCCCGCGCTCCCTTTTCCATCGACCCGGCTGCAGCCGTGCTGCACTACGCCCAGGAAATCTTCGAAGGCATGAAGGCCTACCGCACCCCGGACGGGCTGGCACTCTTCCGCCCGGAAGAGAATGCGCGCCGCCTCAACCTTTCGGCCGAACGCATGGCGATGCCCTCGATCCCGGAAGACCTGTTCATTGAAGCGGTCGAGACGCTGGTGCGCACCGACGCCGCCTGGGTGCCGGAAGGCGATGGCAGCCTGTATCTGCGCCCCTTCATGTTCGCCAGCGAAGCCTTCCTCGGCGTACGCCCGGCCACCGAATACATCTTCTGCGTCATCGCATCACCGGTCGGCGCCTATTTCAAGGGCGGCTACAAGGCAGTGAGCGTCTGGGTGTCGGATGACTACACCCGCGCGGCCCCCGGCGGTACCGGCGCGGCCAAATGTGGTGGCAACTATGCCGGCAGCCTGGTCGCCCAGGCCGAAGCCGCTCGCAACGGCTGTGACCAGGTCGTCTTCCTCGATGCAGCCGAGCGCCGCTGGATCGAGGAACTCGGCGGCATGAACGTCTTCTTCGTCATGGACGACAAGCGCATCGTCACCCCGCCGCTCGGCACCATCCTGCCCGGCATTACCCGGGCGTCGATCATGAAGCTCGCGGCGGAAGCCGGCTACACTGTCGAGGAGCGCCTCTACGGCTTCGACGAGTGGCAGGCCGATGCCAAGAGCGGCAAGCTGCGCGAGGCTTTCGCCTGCGGCACCGCCGCCGTCATCGCCGGCATCGGTACGGTGAAGTTCCGCGAAGGCTCGTTCTCGATCGGCAACAGCGGCGACGGCGAGGTCACCTCGCAGCTGCGCGCCAAACTGGTCGGCGTGCAGCGCGGCACCGTCAAGGACGACCACGGCTGGATGCGCAGCATCTGATCGAAGACGGACAAGTCAAGGCGACAGGCGCACGACAATCTTTGCGTCTGGCGCCGACAGCTGCTCGGCGAGGCTCTTGGCTGTCGCTGCATCGAAGCCGTTGATCGTGATCATGCCCTGAAGGATGGGTTCGCGAACGATCGGCTCGAGGATCACTTTCTCCCCGACCAGAAGCTGTGTCTTTTGACCGATTGCGGCGCGTGTGAAATCGCCGAAGACCTTGGTGCTTTCTGGGGTCAGCACGACACTCACGACGGTTTCGCCATAAAGCGGGTCCCTGGTGGTTCCGGCCTTTGCGATTTTGAGTGAGATCGGGGCAATGGCTTTCGGTGGCTCTGTCGCCGCTTGTTGCTTTGCCGGTGCGTGGGACTTGGCCTCGCCACTGAATTCCTTCAGGTCGGAAGGCGGCGTTGTGATCTGTCCCAGCGGACTGACGCTCTGCGCCGAGACTGTCTTCGCTTTCCACGCCGGCGGTTCGGGCAGGGCAGGCAGTTGGTCGTCGCGCCAGATATGCGTGACGATTGTGAGCTTCGTGCCGGCGGTGTTCACCATCACGCTGTCAAGCGCTTCTACGGTCGAACCGTCCTGCAGCGAGACGACGAGCGTCAGGTCCCGGGATTTCTGGGAGCTTCGTACCCTTGCCATCTGTTCGTCGGTCAGCTGGCTGGCGCGCTCGCCGAACCCCGCGATCATCTTTTCGACCCGCGCATTTACGGCCGACTGCAGGGCCGCCGCATCGAAACTCTGCTTCATGCTGAAGGTCGCGGTGCGCCTGACACTGTCGGCGGATTCGAATTTCCAGTCCGATGTCGCGGGAACGATCGCGTCGCCGACGCTTTCGTCGCCTTTCACGGTCCACGCGCTGCCGATCTCGGTGGTGCCCTCCTGCGAGGCTTGTCCCAGGCTGAGAGTGATGACCTCGGGGATCAAGACGTCGACAACCCTTAGCGGATTGTCCTTGACGGCCTGAAGCATCTGGCTGGCTACGCTGTCGGTCGGCACAGTGGCACCACCAGCTCCCGAAGTTGCGACGAGGCTCGCCATATGGGCGATGATCTGGTCGGATCCGACCAGAGCTGTGGGATAGCCCGTGAGATCCGTCTCCAGCTCCAGCTGTTGTACGCCATAGGCTGCAAGTGAATTCGCATATTGGGGATTCATCGCGAAGGAATCCGCCCCGCTGAGCGATGCGGGAGGAAGTTCGGCCGAGAGCATCCAGCGCATCCGCATCCCCTTGTCGTCGCGTGACAGCACTGCCGTCTGCTGGCGGAAGTCGCCGCGCATCACCATCGAGGTTGCTTCCGGCTTGTCGAACCACAGCGACATATCGCTCTCAGTCGTCTTCTGGATGCGATAGGTGTGTACGGTGCCGATCTCAGGCTGGTAGCGGGGAACGGTGACGCTTTCTCCCGCCTGTGCCGCACCGATCAGCGTGAGGTGACTGCCCAGCGCCACAGCAAGTGGGATCAGCAGCCGCAGGCGCCTGTACCGGTCGTCGTTGATGTGAGGTGGCATTCCGCATTCCGTTCAAGGGGCCTGAAGGCAACCTAGGATATCGATCCCGGGCAAGGAAGGGCCGATGTGGACCAAACCTCCAGCAACGGCATCATTCCCGTTCCTGCGCGCCGACCCTTTCGCTGATGCGCACCTTGCCGATACGGCGCTTGTCGAGCGAAATGACCTCGAAGCGCAAGCCGTCCGCGTCGAGCGCCTCACCTTCCTTCGGCAGGTAGCCGAGTTCGGTCAGGATATAGCCGGCGAGCGTGGCGTAGCGGTTCGCGTCGTCGACGAGGTCATGCTCGATGGTGCTGCTGAGCTGGCGGACATCGATGAAGCCGTCGGCCAGCCACGAGCCGTCCTCCTGGCGTTCCAGCGCGGCAGCTTCTTCGTCCATGTCGGGAAACTCGCCGGCGATGGCTTCCAGTATGTCGGTCGGGGTCGCTATGCCTTCGAGCGATCCGTGCTCGTCGACGACCATGGCCATCTGCACCGGCGAACGGCGCAACTGCTCCATCACGGTGAGCACGTCGGTGGTTTCGTGCACGATGAGCGGCTGTCGGGTCATGCGGGCCCAGTCGATCATTTCGCCATCCAGCAAAGCGTTGGAAAGATCCCTGGCGACAGCCACGCCGACAAAATCCTCGACGCTGTCGCGGGCGAGGATGACGCGGCCGTGCGTGAGCCTGCGAATGGCCGCTCGCAAGGTCTCGGCGTCTTCGTTCAGGTTCAGCCATTCCAGCTCGTTGCGGGGCGACATGATCGAGGAGACAGGGCGTTCGCCAAGGCCGAGCACGCCGCGGATCATCTCCGTCTCTTCGGGTTTGAACAGGTCGCCCTGCCTGCTCTGCTCGGCTATGACGTCGACGATCGCGCCCAGCGGCTGTTCGCCGACACGGCCGCCAAGCAGCCGGAGCACGGCCTCGGAGGTCCGTTCGCGCAGGTCGCCGGTGCTGATGATCTTTTCGCGATTGCGGCGGCCGAGCTGGTTGGCCGCCTCGATCAGCACCGAGAAGCCGATCGCGGCATAAAGATAGCCCTTCGGGATGTGGAAGCCGAAACCTTCGACCACGAGGCTGAAGCCGATCATCAATAGGAAGCCGAGACAGAGGATGACCACGGTCGGATGCCGCGAGACGAACGCCATCAGCGGTCTGGAGGCGGCGATCATGACGGCCATGGCCACGCAGACGGCCGCGATCATCACCCACAGTTCGTCGACCATGCCGACGGCGGTGATGACGCTGTCCAGCGAGAACACGGCGTCGAGCACGACGATCTGGACAATGACCTGCCAGAAGACGGCCTGGACGATCCGGCCCTGTTTCGGCTTGTGGCCGCCCTCCAGGCGTTCGTGCAGCTCCAGCGTGCCCTTGGCGATGAGGAACACGCCGCCGAGGATGAGGATGATGTCACGACCCGAGAAGGAGAAGGTCGCGATCGAGACCAGCGGCTGCGTCAGCGTGACGATCCAGGAGATCGAGAACAGCAAGGCGATGCGCATCAGCAACGCCAGCGTAAGGCCGATCACCCGCGCCCTGTTGCGCTGATGCGGTGGCAGCTTGTCGGCCAGGATCGCGATGAAGACGAGGTTGTCGATGCCGAGGACGATTTCGAGGACGATAAGGGTGATGAGGCCGGTCCAGATGGCTGGATCCGCGAGGAGTTCCATTGTTGGTCCTAGAGGTTGTTGCGTGAACGCAGAAAGCCTCCGGTGGGATCACCGGAGGTCGAAACAAAGCGAAGTGGATGATGAGAGAGGCAGCTGGTTCCGCATCGCGGAACCAGCTGCCTTCGGTGTCGACCGTCGCTTGTACTGTCGCCGTCGTCGGGCAAGAGTGTGTAACTTCCTGTTACGAATTTCTGCGACGTTATCCTAACAGCAACAAATCGGCTTCGAAAGTCCGGTCGCCGGAAGGTGGCCAACCCTTGGAAAAAGGACTCATACGCAATGAGCGACACCTCTATCGCCTCAGCGAAGTCCGGCTTTACGATGGCGGATTTTCTGAGCACATACCGCTATTGGGCACTCTTTTTTGCCTCGCTTCTCGTGGCCTTTGGCGGGGAAGGGCTGAGCACGTTCTTTCCCATGGCCTTGCAGCGAGCCGGAATCGACCCTCAGGGCGTGGGAATATTCTTCATAGGATCCACCCTCGGCTTGATTGTCGGTGCCCTGGTGGCGCTTATCGCGGCGATGAGCCGGGGCAGGACGGCCCTGATCTTGTCCATCCTCGTCTGCGGCCTTGCCACGGCCGGATTTCTGGTGATGCCTGTCGCCTGGGGATCGCCCGCGTTGCTGTTTCTGTTTGGATTGGTGGTGGGAACGGTTCGGGCGGCTCTCCCTCTCGCGGTCGCGATCATTCTGGTAAGTGGGCGGCCGGGAAAACTCGATTTCGCCTGCGTTGTCATCCTGATGTCGGCGACCATACTGGTGTCGCGCTTTGCCCCAATGGCCACGGGACTGTTGTATGCGTTCGATCGAGACGGTTTGTTGATCGTCTGGCTCCTGCTGGGCTGCATGATCCTGGCAGCGCTGGTTCTGCTGCCGGCTCGGCCTCTCGACTTCGGTGAAACGCCACGCCATCGTCACGAGCCGCTGCCGCCGCGCCGGCGATCGCCCGTCATGGTCGCCGCCATCCTGCTGGCACCGCCGATCCTGTTTCTGCTGATGGGACTTGCCGCCCGTTTCCTGCAGGTGCCGACATTCGGCAATGCCGGCCTGCTCGCCCTGATCCTTTCGTTTCTGCTGTTCTGTACCGCGGTAGGTGCTGTGATCTATCTCGCCTACTGGGTTTACCACATCCATGGCGAGCTGGCGGGCGCACAGGCTTCGCAACGGCTGCTCACACCGCGTGCTGCCACGCTGGTTGCGATCCTTGCGCCGTTCGGGCTGCCAATTCTGCTGGTGACGCTTGGCGATCTTCTCAACGATCGTGCACGCGACAAGGGGGAGGCGACCTTGGTGTCGTTGCCCTGGCTGGCGGTGGCTGGCTTCCTTCTGCCGCCGCTTGCCATCGCCCTCATACAGAATGCGGCGAACAGGAGTTACGCTGGCGGCAACTGAAGCAGTTCATCCGGACCGCCAGAACCGTTCATCGCTCCGGCGGCAGATCGCTGCACGCGTTTTCCTGGAATTGCCCCGGCGGCTCAGCCGCCGGACTTCGGCACCAGCAGCGGGATGATGCGCTCGCTTTCGGTGACGGCCGGACGGCCGGCGGAGCCGTAGGGAATGCCGAGCGCATCCCAGGTCTCGACCAGCGCGTCGCGCAGGCCGTCGATCAGCGCGTCGTCATGGAACGGCGTCGGTGTGATGCGCAGCCGCTCGGTACCGCGCGGCACGGTCGGATAGTTGATAGGCTGGATGTAGATGCCGTGCACGCCGAGCAGGCGGTCGCTCGCCATCTTGCAGAGCTCGGGCTCGCCGACGAGCACCGGCACGATATGCGTGGCGGAATTCATCACCGGCAGGCCTGCGTCGGCCAGCACCCGCTTGGTGCGGTCGGCCTGGCGCTTCTGGCCGTCGCGCTCGACCTGCGAGGCCTTGAGATGGCGGATCGAGGTCGTGGTCGCGGCAGCGATTGCCGGCGGCAGTGCCGTGGTGAAGATAAAGCCGGGTGCGTAGGAGCGCACCGCGTCGATGACGGCGCGTGGGCCGGTGATGTAGCCGCCCAGCGTGCCGAACGCCTTGGCGAGCGTGCCTTCGATGATGTCGATGCGGTCGACCAGGCCTTCCTGCTCGGTGATGCCGCCACCATGCGGGCCATACATGCCGACAGCATGGACCTCGTCGATATAGGTCATGGCGTTGTACTTGTCGGCGAGGTCGGCGATCGCCTTGATCGGCGCGATGTCGCCGTCCATGGAGTAGACGCTCTCGAACACGATCAGCTTGGCTCGTTCACGCCCGGCACTCTGCAGCAGGCTTTCCAGGTGTGCCACGTCGTTGTGGCGGAAGATCTTCTTCTCGGCACCCGAGCGGCGGATGCCTTCGATCATCGAGGCATGGTTGAGTTCGTCGGACAGGATCAGGCAGTTCGGCAGCAGTCGCGCGATGGTCGAGATGCCAGCCTCATTGGAAACAAAGCCCGAGGTGAAGACCAGCCCAGCCTCCTTACCGTGCAGTTCGGCGAGTTCGAGCTCAAGCTCGACCAGCGGGTGGTTGGTACCGGAAATGTTGCGCGTGCCGCCTGCACCCGTGCCCATGCCGCCGGCTGCGGCCTGCATTGCGGCGATGACATCGGGATGCTGCCCCATGCCGAGATAATCGTTCGAGCACCAGACGGTGATTTCCTGGGCGCGGCCATTGGCGCGCCAGATCGCACGCGGAAACTTGCCCGCGATGCGTTCCAGGTCGGCGAATACCCGGTAGCGGCGCTCCGCATGGAGCTGGTCGATCGCTTCCTCGAAGAACCGCTGATAGTTCATCTGTGCTTCCCAATTTGCGCGCGGATCATAGTCATAGGCCCGTTCGGCGTCCATGGACCAGCTTTGGTCAAAATGCCACGCCTTGAACCAAATCTAACGAACACGGTCTGTGAACTATTCCCTTGATGTGGATCAAAGGCCGTTTCGCAAAAATGGCAATACCGTCACATTGCTTCTTAAGGCTTTCCGGCTAGCGTCTGCAACAATCCAGCAGATGAGACAGTTTGCGGATTCTCGAGGGGAGTGGGCCGTATGGCCGTGTTGGTGACGGGGGGTGCCGGTTACATCGGCAGCCATATGGTCTGGGAACTGCTCGATGCCGGCAAGGAGGACGTCGTCGTCCTTGACCGGCTGTCAACCGGCTTCGACTGGGCGGTAGCACCTGAAGCCACGCTTGTGGTCGGGGATGTCGCCGACAAGGACCTCGTCGCCAGGATCATCCGCGAGCACGGGATCGATTCCATCATTCATTTCGCGGGTTCCATCATCGTTCCGGAATCAGTGGCCGATCCGTTGGCCTATTATGAGAACAATACCTCCAAGACCCGCTCGCTGGTCGAGGCGGCGGTTCGCGGCGGCGTACAGAACTTCATTTTCTCCTCGACTGCGGCGGTCTATGGCGGCAGCCGGCTGGAGCCGGTGACGGAAGACGCCGCCACCATGCCGGAATCGCCCTACGGCTTGTCCAAGCTGATGAGCGAATGGATGTTGCGCGACGCCGCCGCCGCCTACGGTCTGCGTTATTCGGCGTTGCGCTATTTCAACGTCGCCGGCGCCGATGCCAAAGGCCGCACCGGACAGGCTTCGCCGCGTGCGACGCATCTGATCAAGGTTGCTTCCGAGGTGGTGATCGGCAAGCGACCGTCGCTGGAGGTTTTCGGCAACGACTATCCGACCCCGGATGGAACCTGCCTGCGCGACTACGTCCATGTCAGCGATCTTGTCACTGCGCACCGGCTGGCCCTGCAGCGGCTGCGCGCGGGGGCGGGCAATCTCGTCGCCAATTGTGGCTATGGCCATGGCTACTCGGTGCTCGAGGTGATCGAGGCCGTGCGTCGCGTCAGCGGCATGGATTTTGCCGTTACCGTGGGAGCGCGCCGTCCCGGCGATGCTGCGTCCGTCATCGCCAATGCCGATCTTGCCCGGGCTGAACTGGGCTGGACGCCGCGCCGCGACGATCTCGAGCTGATCGTGCGCGATGCGCTCGCGTGGGAGCGCATCCTGGCGACCAAGAACTCCGCCCGCGGTTGAATTCCGCAAACATCTGGACCATCAGGTCGAGGCTCGAAATGCCGGCCGATTGCCGTTAAGAGGACCGCCGGCAGGTGGGTGCCTCAGACATGAACCCGAAAGTTGCAGACTTTTCGGGTCGTTGGTCGGTTTTTGGGGAGACGATTTTGAAGATTGTGGTTCTGGGCGCCGGCGTTGTCGGCACGGCGGCGGCTTATTACCTGGCCAGGGATGGCCACGAGGTTACCGTCGTGGAGCGCCACGAGACGGCGGCGCGGGGCACCAGCTATTCCAATGCTGGCCTTGTCTCGCCTGGCGATGCGACGGCCTGGGCTTCGCCAGCTGCGCTGAAGACTTTCCTGCGGGCGCTCTATAATCATGATCTCGGCATCAAGGTGCGGTTGCGCTTCGATCCCTATTTTTTCGCCTGGAGCCTGCGGTTCCTGCGGCAATGCACGCAGGAACGCCTGCGCGCCAACAGCGAGGTCAAGCTGCGGCTGGCGCTCTATTCGCGTGACTGCATCAACGCGCTGCAGCAATTCACGGGTGTCAGCTATGATGAGCGTCGCCGCGGCATCCTCTATTTCTTCCGCACCCAGAAAAGCCTTGAGCACGGAACGTCCAACTACGAGTTCCTGGCCAAGCACGGCCTGCCGATCGAGATCGTCGACCGCAACAGGCTGGTCGAACTCGAACCCGGCCTTGCCGGCGCCAAGGACAAGATTGCCGGCGGCGTCTATTCGCCGATCGACCAGACCGGCGATTCCAGGCAGTTCGTCGAGAACCTCGCCGCTTTCGCCGTCGAAAGGCTCGGCGTGAAGTTCCTCTATGGTGCGAATGTCGAAGGGCTCGACATCGAAGGCGATACGGTCCGCAATGTGATGACCTCCAAGGGGCCGGTTTCCGGCGACGCCGTGGTGATTTCGATGGGACCGGAAAGCGGCCTGCTCGGCCGCCGCTACGGCATCGACCTGCCAGTCTATCCGGTCAAGGGCTACACCGCGACGGTGCCGCTGGAAGACGAGAGCAAGGGGCCGACTATGGGCGGCGCCGACGAAGACCAGCTGATCGCCTATTCGAGGCTCGGCAACCGTCTGCGCATCGCCTCGACGGCCGAGTTCACCGGTTTCGACCGCTCTTACCGGCCGCGTGATTTCGCGGCCATGTTCAGGACGGCGAAGGATCTGTTCCCGGGCGCCTTCGACGAGAACAAGGCCGAGCTGTGGTCGGGTCTGAGGCCAATGATGCCGAATTCGGTTCCAGTCATCGGCCGCGCTAAATACAAGAACCTCTATCTGGACACCGGACACGGCCATGTCGGCTGGACGATGGCCTGTGGTTCGGGTGCCTTCCTGGCCGATGTCGTCGCCGGTCGCAAGCCGGAGATCGACCCGCAGGGGCTGCTGTACAAGGGCTAGGCTGGAACAGAACAGGCTACGGCCATGGCGGGCAGGGGCGTCGAAGCGCTTTACGAAACCGGTTGAGAACCGCTCAGTCGCCCGACCTTCACCTCGACTTCCCGGTTTTGCCGGGAAATGATCGCCGCCTGGGCAACGCCTGGCAAAGTGTACAGCGAGCTTGTAGCGGCGGGGGGGTGATGCGGCGTTTCTGGAAGTCTGTTCTCGTGGTGCTGGTGCTGTTGCTCGCCGCCGGGCTCGGCTTTTTCTTCTTTGTGCTGCCGGGACGTGTCGAGCAGGCAATGAACGGCGTGATCAATCCGCCGCCCTATGTCGCGTCCGACCGAGCCAAGGCGCTGCATGAGACGCTGACCGTCGCCGATCTGCACGCCGATCCACTGCTCTGGGGCCGCGATCTGCTGCTGCGTGGCACCCGTGGCCAGGTCGACATTCCGCGCCTGGACGAGGGCAATGTCGCCCTCCAGGTCTTTGCCGTGGTCAGCAAGTCGCCGCGTGGCCTGAACATCGAACACAATGACGGTTCGACCGACAATGTCACGCTGCTTGCCATCGGCCAGCGCTGGCCGATTTCCGCGATCTTCAGCCTCAAGCAGCGGGCGCTCTACCAGGCCGCCAGGCTCAACGACATGGCGGCGCGCTCCGACGGCCATTTCGTCGTCATCCGGTCGAAGCGTGACCTGCGCCGTTTCCTCGATCGTCGCAAGGTGGAGTCCGGCCTTGTCGCCGGCCTGCTCGCCATCGAGGGCGCACAGGTGCTGGAAGGCGATCCAGCCAATGTCGACGCGCTGTTCGACGCCGGCTTCCGCATGATGTCGCCGGCGCATTTCTTCGACAGCGAGATGGGCGGATCCGCACACGGCGTCGACAAGGGCGGGCTGACCGACAAGGGCCGCGAGATGATCCGCCGCATGGAGGAAAAGGGCATGATCCTCGATCTCGCACATGCCTCGTCGGCCACGATCGATGACGCGCTCGCCGTCTCGACGCGCCCCGTTGTCGTCTCGCACACCGGTGTGAAAGGCACCTGCGACAACAACCGCAACCTGTCCGACGAGCAACTGAAGGCGCTGGCGGCCAAGGGTGGGCTGATCGGCATCGGCTATTGGGAAACCGCCGTCTGCGGCAAGGATGCGACCGCCGTCGCAAGGGCGATCAAGCATACCGTCGATGTGGCCGGTATCGATCATGTCGCGCTCGGCTCGGATTTCGACGGTGCCGTCACGATGCCGTTCGACACCACCGGGCTCGTGCAGATCACCGACGCGCTGCTGGCCGCCGGTTTCAGCGACGAGGACACAGGCAAGGCGATGGGCGGCAACGAAATCCGTTTCCTCCTCGAAAACCTGCCGAATTGATGGCGCGGTCTTGACCGTGATTGCTGCGCCCGTTGTACCGATTATTTCCTGCACATGGCGCCTTGCGTCGAAGCGGTTTTGAGGTGAGTCATTGGTCCCGTCGTGAATCACTGCTCTGGGGCGGGGGTATCTCTGGAGAATGGTCATGCAACCAATCCGCCATGTGCTGATATCCGTCAGCCTTGCTGTTTCGCTTGCCTTCGCACCCTTGGCGTCCGCCATCGCTGCTTCACCGGCACCGGCCAAGGGTGAAAACGGCATGGTCGTCACTGCCCAGCGCCTCGGTACCGAGGCCGGTGTCGAGGTGCTGAAGAAGGGCGGCAATGCCGTCGATGCGGCCGTCGCCGTCGGCTATGCGCTCGCCGTCACCTATCCGTACGCCGGCAATATCGGCGGCGGCGGCTTCATGACCATCCGCTTCAAGGACGGCAAGACCACCTTCCTCGATTTCCGCGAGCGTGCGCCGCTGGCCGCCACCAAGACCATGTACCTCGACAAGGACGGCAACCCGATCAAGGGCGCGAGCCTGGACGGCTATCTGGCTGTCGGCGTGCCGGGCACGGTCGCTGGTCTCGAAATGGCGCGCGAGAAATATGGCACATTGCCGCGCTCCGACCTGATGGCAGCGGCGATCCGGCTGGCCGGGGACGGCTTCACAATGGAGCAGGGCGATGCGACAATTCTCGCCTCAGGCGCCGAAAGGCTAGGCAAGGACCCGGCTGCTGCCGCGATCTTCCTGAAACCGGACGGGAAGCCGTTCGGCCTCGGCGAGAAACTCGTTCAGCCGAACCTGGCGGCGACGCTTTCCACCATTTCGGACAAGGGCGTCGATGCCTTCTACAAGGGCGGCATCGCCGATGCCATCGTCGCGGCCAGCAGCGCCAAGGGCGGCATCCTCGCCAAGGCTGATTTTGAACAGTACAAGGTTCGCGAACTCGCCCCCATCACCTGCAACTATCGCGGCTACGAGATCATCTCGTCGCCGCCGCCAAGCTCCGGTGGCGTCATCATCTGTGAAATCCTCAATGTGCTCGAAGGTTATCCGCTCGACTATCTCGGCGCGGGGTCTGCCGACACGGTGCATCTGATGGCCGAGGCGATGCGTTATGCCTATGTCGATCGCAACTCGGCGCTGGGCGATCCGGACTTCGTGCAGAACCCGGTCGATAAGCTGCTCGACAAGGGTTATGCGGCGGGCATCCGCGCCAAGATCGATCCGTTCCGTGCCGGTGTCTCCAAGGATCTGATGCCGGAAGGTTTCGGCGAGAGCAAGGAAACGACGCATTATTCGATCATCGACAAGGACGGCAATGCCGTTGCCGTCACCTACACTTTGAATGGCGCTTTCGGCGCCGGCGTCGTGGCCGACGGCACCGGCATCCTGCTCAACAACGAGATGGACGACTTCACCCAGAAGCCAGGCGTGCCCAATCTCTACGGGCTGGTGCAGGGCGAGGCGAACGCGATCGCGCCGAAGAAGACGCCGCTGTCCTCGATGAGCCCGACCGTTGTCGCCAAGGACGGCAAACCGTTCATGGTCATCGGCAGCCCTGGCGGCTCGCGCATCATCACCATCACACTGCAGGCGATCCTCAACGTCATCGACCACGGCATGAACATCCAGGAAGCGATCGACGCGCCGCGCATCCATCATCAATGGCTGCCGGACACGCTTTATGTCGAACACAGCGGCCTGTCGCCGGACACTCAGAAGCTGCTCGCCGGCATGGGCTACAAGCTCGACATTGCCGAAGAGGGCAAGACCCGGGCCAGGCGGCCGGCATCCTGATCGGTGGTCGCAGTCTCGGCGAGATCCGTAAGGGCGGTGGCGCCCGCTACAATGGCGCCATCGACAGCCGCGCGCTTGCAGGGGAAGCGCAGGGGTACTGACTACCCCGGCATTGCGAGCGTGGATGGACGCTGATGTTTTATCACATCCTGACCTACAGCGCGGATCATGACCGTCGCGTTGCGCCGTTTCTGCGGGGGCGTCTCGCCCCTGTGCAGCTTCGTCGCTATACCGATCTCGATGGCGAGCCCCGCGATAACCATTGGAGCGAGGCTGAGTTTCGCTACGTCTTTGACGGCCCGCTGTGGTACACGTCACGCGAGAGGCGGATCGATCTCGATTTCTATCCGATCTATGATGGCTTCCTCGCCTCAAACAGATTGATCGGGCTTCTTGAGCATCATATTCCGAGCGGGCTTCGCGTTCATCCCGTCGAGATGGTGCATGAAGACGGGCAGTCGAATTCGACGCGAAAAATGAGTTTCTGTCAGATCCGCGACCGGCGACCGGCCTGTGACCTGTCCTGCATGGATATCGGCGGAGCGATCCACCCGGAATTGGCAGGTCCGAATCGGATCCAGACGCTGCGGGGCCGGACAGTAGTCGCCTGTGCGCAGAGCATTGTCCTCCAGTCGAATCTGCCACGCTGGTTCGAGGCAACAGACGTTATCCCGTTTGGCTTCCTGGTCGATGACGGGGTGCGGACCAAATGTGAAAAGGCCGATCTTGTTGGTCTCCGCTTCGTTGATCTGCGGGAGGTCGTTATCGTTGACTTCATGCCGAGTGCTTCGAGCGGATATTCGCTGCAGGGCCCGCAATGGCGGCTGCGTGATGATCTGAATACGTGGCGAGAGATCAACGGTCCGCCGATCCGCGATCAGTTCTTTGATCCATCAAAGCCAGATCCCGAGATCGCGGCTCTGATTGCCAATGCGAAAACAGCCTATGGCAAGCTATGATCCCCTGGTTATCGCGGCTCTTCGCTTCCCTTGGATAGAGTGCGCAAACCAAAAAGGGGCGCAGGGGTGGTGATTACCCCCCCGCGCCCGGCCAAACCCAAGCTGGAGCTTAGGGGTTCGGCATCTCTGCCTGCTTTGCCGCAAGCAGTTCTCCGGCGGCGCGATCGGCGTCGGTGACGGAAGTCAGCGGCCGCAGCCTGCGCGCCAGCCAGCCGTTCAGGTCGTCCATGACGGTGAACATCACCGGTACGAACACCAGCGACAGCAGCGTCGATGTGATGAGGCCGCCGATCACCGCAATCGCCATCGGCGCGCGGAAGCCGGCATCGGCGCCAACACCGATAGCTGCCGGGATCATGCCTGCCACCATGGCGATCGTCGTCATGATGATCGGCCGCGCGCGGGTGGTGCCGGCCTTCATCAGCGCGGTGCGCCGGTCGAGCCCCTCGCGCCTGGCTTCGATCGCGTAGTCGACCAGCAGGATCGAGTTCTTGCCGACGATGCCCATCAGCATCAGGATGCCGATGACCGACGACAGGTCGAGCGCCGAACCCGCGATGATCAGCGCCAGAGCGGCGCCGCCCAGCGACAGCGGCAGCGCGATCAGGATCGTCACCGGCTGCAGGAAGTCCTTGAACAGCAGAACCAGCACCGCGGTCACCATCAGCACGCCCGCCAGCACCGCCAGCGCGAAGTTGCGGAACATCTCGGTCATGGCTTCGGTGTCGCCATATTCCTTGAGGCTGACGCCGGCCGGCAACTGCTTGTAGGCCGGCAACTGCTTGATCGCCTCCATTGCGGTGCCGAGCGTGGCCTTGTTGTCGAGGTTGGCTTCGATGGCCACCTGGCGCCTGCGGTCGAGCCGCTCGATCTGGCCTTCCTCGGCGCCGAAGGAGATGTCCGCCACCGACGTGAGCGGAACCATCTTGCCGCCGGAGGTGCCGACGCGCAGCTTGCGCAGCGCTTCCAGGTCGGCTCGTGCGGAACTGTCCAGCAGCACGCGGATCGGCACCTGGCGGGTGCCGAGGTTGAACTGCGCGGAGGCGGAATCGATCTCGCCCAGTGTGGCGATGCGGGCGACGGTGCCGAGCGTCATCGATGACACGCCAAGGCGCGCCGCCTCGTCCGGCCGCGGTTTCACCAGCAGTTCGGGTGCCAGCGGCGGCTCGCTCGACAGCACGTTGGCCAGTTGGGGCAGGCCGCGCATCTCAGTTTCGAGCTTGCGTGCCGCATCCGACAGCACCTGCGCGTCCTCGCCTACCAGGTTGATCGTGACCTCCTTGCCGCCGCCATCCGAGAGGAAGGTGAACTGGATGTCCGGGGTCAATGCAAAGATCGGCCGCACCACTGCCTCGAAGCCCTTGCGGTCTTCGTTGCGTTCGCTGCGCGGTGTCAAACGGATCAGGAAGTTGGCCTGGTTGACGTTTTCGGAGGTGACCAGCACCGTCTCCACTTCCGGCCGGGCCAGAAGCTGCTTGACGATGCCGTCGGTCACACCTTCGGTCTCGGTGAGCCGGGTGCCGGGCGGCAGCGTCACCTTGACCTGCGACAGGTTGCCGTCGCTGGTCGGCAGGAAGCCGGTCGGCAGCATGGTGAGCAGTCCGATCGAACCTGCGAAGATCACCGCTACGATCGCCAGCGCGGTCTTGCGGTGGTCGAGCGTCCAGGCGAGCAGCGCAGTGTAGACGGTCGAAATCCTTGACGGTTCCGCGTCATGGTCGACCTGTTTCGCCGGCTGCATCAGATAGGCGGCCATCAGTGGCGTCAGCAGGCGGGCGACCAGCAGCGAGAACAGCACGGCAATGGCGACAGTCAGGCCGAACTGCTTGAAATACTGTCCGACGGCGCCACCGATGAAGCTCACCGGAGCGAAGATTGCAACGATGGTCAATGTCGTCGCAACCACCGCCAGGCCAATGGCGTCGGCCGCCTCGATCGAAGCGAGATAGGGTCGCTTGCCCATATGGATGTGGCGCTCGATGTTCTCGATCTCGACGATGGCGTCGTCGACGAGGATGCCGATCACCAGCGTCAGCGCCAGCAGACTGATCGAGTTCAGTGTGAAGCCGAGCAGGTCCATCGCCGCGAAGGTGGGCAGGATGGACAGCGGCATTGCCAGCGCCGAGATCATGGTGGCGCGCCAGTTGCGCAGGAAAAGGAACACCACGATGACCGTCAGCACCGCGCCTTCCACCAGCGCGGTCGAGGCGGCGTCGTAGCTTTCCATCGTATATTGCACGGTCGAGATCAGCTCCTTGATCTCGATATCCGGCGAGCGGGCCTGGATTTCGGCGATACGCGCGCGGGCCGCGTCGGCAACGGTGGTGTCGCTGTAGCCCTTGCCGCGCGAGACCGAGAAGCCGACGGTGGATTCGCCGTCCTGTCGTGCGAAGAAGCGGGGCTCTGCCGCGCCGTCGGTGACGGTCGCGATGTCTGCCAGTTTCACCCAGCGCCTGTCTGGCAGCGGCAGGGAGAGCTGCGCCAGCTCTTCCACCGTCTTGACGCTGCCGAGCGCGCGGATGGATTGCTCGCGCCCGCCGATGGTGCCGCGGCCGCCGGGAATATTGGCGTTGTTGTCACGCAGCGCCGCATTGACCTGATCGGCGGTCACGCCGAGTGCCAGCATCTTGTCGGGGTCGAGCGAGACCCGGATCTCACGGTTGACGCCGCCCAGCCGCTGCACTTTCTGGACGCCGCTGACCGCGAGCAACTCGCGGTTGATGGTGTCGTCGACGAACCAGGACAGTTCGACCGGCGTCATGCGCGGCGCCTTGACCGTGTAGTAGAGGATGGCGCTGCCGTCGACGTCGACGCGCGAGATCACCGGTTCCTGGATCGATTGCGGCAGATCCGAGCGGATCTGCTGGACTGCCTCGCGCACATCGTTGGTGGCGCGGTCGGGATCGACGCCGATCTTGAACTCGACCTCGGTGACCGAGGAACCGGTGGTGACGGTCGACTTGATGTGGTTGACGCCGGCAAGGCCCGACGCCGCGCCTTCGACGCGTCGGGTGACCTGCGTCTCCAGCTCCGCCGGGGCAGCACTCGACTGCGTCACCGTCACTGTGACGATCGGGAAGCTGACATTGGGATTGGCGTTGATCGGCAGCCGCATGAAGGCGGCGAGACCCGCAAAGGTCAGCACGATGAACAGGACGATGGTAGGGACCGGCTTGCGGATCGCCCAGGCAGAGATATTGCTAGTGTGCATTTTTCATACTCGGTGGTCCTTCCGAAAATCGGTTCCGATTTTCGGGGCCTGTCATTTCTTCACGCTGCCGGCCTGCACCAGGTCGACGACCGTGACGGCGTCGCCTTCGCGCAGGGCCGCGCCGGCCTTGGCGACGATGCGTTCGCCGGGCTCAAGACCGGCGCGGATCTCGACCTTGCCGCTCTTGCGCAGGCCGGTTTCGACCGGTCGGCGCTGCACGCGGCCGTCATTGACGACAAACACAGCGCAATCGTCGGTCCCACGGCCGTAGACCAGCGCACTGTCGGCCACGACGATGGCCTCGCGCCTGGCGAAGATCACTTCGGCCTTGCCGAAGGCGCCTACAAACAGTGGCTCCCTGGTGTCGAGCGTGACTTGTGCCGATCCCAGTCGGGTCTCGCGATCTATCTTCGGGGCAACGATGCGCACCTTGCCGTCGATCTCTCCGGTACGGCCGGCGAGCCTCACCTTGACGGGCTGACCGATGGCGAGCGCCGGCAGATCGGCTTCCGGAACCTCGGCGGCGAATTCGACCGCGCCGTCGCGGATAAGGCGGATCAACGGTTCAGCACCGGCCTGCGCACCGGCACGCGCCAGGCGCTCGGAGACCACGCCGTCGGCGGGCGCGCGGACGACGGCGCGCTCGAGTTGCCGCTCCGCTTCGGCACGCTGCGCCTGCGCTTCGGCATTCTCCGCCCGCTGCACGGCAACAGCCTGTTTGGCCACTGCAACGGCGGAAGCGCGGTCCTCATAAGTCTGCTGTGAGATGGTTCGGGTCATTTGCAGCCGTTCGGCACGATCGAGTGCCGACTGGGTCTGCGCCAGCGTTGCTTCCTGCTGGGCAAGGGAGGCCTTGCTGCGCGCCACACGACCGTCCGATTCGCGTAGCTTGTTTTCCAGCATCGCCGTTTCCAGCCTGACCAGCACCTGGCCGGCCTTGACGTGTTCGCCGACTTCCACTTCGACCGCGGCGATGCGCTGGTCCTGCAGGGCGGTTCCCACGGCGATCTCGTCGCGCGCCACCAGCACCCCGGTGAAGGTCAAGGTCCATTCGGCAGGCTGCCGTTCCGCGATGAAGGTGGAAACGGTGCGCTGTGAGAAATCGGCCGTGGCTGCCGCGGCGCCTTCGGCCTGCAGCGATCCGATGCCTGCTGCGCCGATGAAAAGAGATGCCACCGCTGCCCGAACAAAGCGAGAAACGTAACGCATGGGTACTGTCGCCTATATCTGCGGCGTCCCCCGCCGCGCTCACTTATTTATTAGACTAGTCGATCTAATAAACGACTCTATAGGGTGTCAAGACGCCGAAATGTGCTAATTTCGGCATTGACATGGCCCATGTCGCTATTTATTAGACTGAGTAGTCTAGAAATAAAAAGGCGGAATTGAGGCGGAATGCGCAAGGTTGATCCCGAGAGGCATGAAGCGAAGCGCCAGCAGATTTTACAGGCGGCGGTCGCCTGTTTCGCGCGCAAGGGATTCCACCGTACCTCGACCGCGGAAATCTGCGCCGAAGCCGGCATGAGCCCCGGCAATCTTTTCTATTATTTCCCGAACAAGCAGGCGATCATCGCCGCCATCGTGGAGGAGGAGCGACGCCAGACCGCCGACTATTTCGAGGGCACCATTCAGTCGGCGGACCTGTTTGCCGAACTGCTCGACTTCATGGACATCGTGCTCGAGCTCGCTTCCGACCCGACCTATCTCAAGCTGGCGCTCGAGATCGCGGCCGAGGCAATGCGTGACGAAGGGATCGGCAAGCTTGTCACCAAGAACGACAACGAATTGCAGACGGCGCTGAACACGCTGTTGCGCAATGCTGCCGCCCGGGGCCAGGTCGATCCGTCGCTTGACCCTGCCGACAGTGCCCGTTGGATCGCGGCACTCATCGACGGCGTCTTCAGCCGGGTTGCCATCGACCCCGGTTTCAACCCCTTGGAGCAGCGGCCGATGCTGCGACTCCTGATCACGCGCTTCCTGCGGCCAGGCGCGGCGCCGACGAGCTGAAGTCGGCGATCAAGGCGGCTTCCGGCATTGGAAAAGCCGCAAGTCGCATCCGGTTTTGGAAAGAAACGACGATGCAGATGCAGAAACGCTGGTGGCTGGGTTTTCTCGGCTTCATCGGCCTTTACAAGCTTCCCGACGTGATGGCGGCCTTCAGCGGGCAGGCCAGCGCCTGGGAATACATCTACCTCTCCTGGCTGATCTGGCTGCTCTATTTCGTGCCCGAGAAGGCGCCGAAGCATGACGCCGCCGCACAGGACAAACAATAAACGTTCATCATCATGGCCGACGACCAAAAGGCACTGCGGCTGGCGCGCACGATCTGGCCTTATACCGGGCTCCAATTTGCCAGCATCACCGTTAATCTCGCCAACGCGATCACCGCGGTGGTCTATCCCTGGCTGGTCTACGACCTCTCGGGCAATGCCAGCTGGATGGGCATCATCGCGGCGCTGACGCTGTTTCCGGCCATCTTCGGCTCGGCCTTGGGCGGCATCGTCGCCGAGAAGGTCGGTATCCGCCGGATGGCGCTGCTTTCGGTGGCGATGGGGACTGCTGCCGCCATCGCCGCGGCCGCAGCGTATGATGCCGGCCTGCTTACCATTGGACTGCTGGCAAGCCTTGCCTTGCTCGGCGCCATTCTCGACGGGCCGGGCGGCATCGCAATCGAGGCGCGTGTGCCCGAGATCGCCAGGCTGGCGCGTCTGCCCCTGATCCGCGCCAACGCCATAGACGACCTCGTCGACAACGGCGCGGCGATCGCCGGGCCGGCGATCGCGGCTTTCCTGGTCGCCGTCGCCAGCACGACGGTTTTGTTGTGGGTTATCGCTGCCATCAATCTTCTGGCCGCCATTCTGGTCGCCGTCAGTGTGCCGCGCTTCCGGCTGCGCCGCATCGCCGGCTCGACGCTCGGCCAGATGAAAGCTGGGCTCAGCTTCATCTTCGGCCAGCCGACGCTGCGTTCGGCGCTGATCCTGGCTGGCATCGGTACGAGCATCTTCGTCGCGGTCGAAGGCATTGCCCTGCCGGCGATCCTGCGCACGGAAGGCAGGTCGGCTGCATTGCTCGGCATGTTCTTGTCTGCGGCCGCCGCCGGCGCGATCGCCTCCAATGTCGCCCTGGCCTTCGCCAGCCAGGCACCGTCGCTGCGTGGCATCTTTTCTACCGCCTTTGCCGGGCTCGCCGCTGGCGTCGCCCTGCTGCTGTTTGGCCGGTCGGTACCGATCATGATCGCCTCGGGCGCCATGCTGGGCGTTGCCGCCGGCCCGCTGTCGCCGGTCTTTGCGACCCTGTTGCAATCGAGTGTGCCGAAGGACCTGCGCGCCAACGTCATCGGCATCTCGCTGAGCCTTGTGCTGCTGGGCGCGCCGGTGGCAGCCCTCATTGCCGGGGTGGCGTTGGACACTTTCGGTGCGACCGCCGTGTTGGTCGCCTGTTCGGCTTTGCTGTCGTCATGCGCGCTTGCTGCGCTCGGCATGCCGGGCCTGCGCGGGGTGGCGGCCAGCCTTTCGAGCGAGGCGGCAAGGCCAGAGTAGCGCAACGCTTACGCTTGGCGGCATGCGCTTTCGTAAGGGCATTGCCACAAAGTACAATTCCTTTGCCCGATCAAAGCGATATCGTCTTCCTTGCTCTATGCGTACGGGGATGATTCATCGTGCGGGGGCGGGCCCGTCTGCAGGCATATGCCTACAAAAGTAGCAGACGGGCTTTCCTTTGTCCGGCGTGCGGTCTGGAACCGTCACCGCTTTCCAGTCTTCCCCAATATTCACTATCTCTCCGCTTCGGAGGGGCTGCGCATCCGTCGCTTTTCGACAAAGGGCAGCAGGTCACCGCCGAACAGGTGACGCACTGTTCTCAAAACATTGAATTGCCGCATCAGGTGATATGAACTATTCGGCGACCGCTTGGCGCCGGCCGAGGGGATCACATGGCCACCAGGGATATCTGGCGGCTTCCGGCGTTGGGAGCGTCTCTAACCATTGTCTCAAGGGATATTTCCATGACCAAAGTGGCCGTACTCGTCGGCAGCCTGCGCAAGGACTCCTTCAACCGCAAGATCGCCAAGGCGCTTGCTGCACTGACGCCGGGTCTTGAATTCGACTTCCTCGATATCGGCGCCGTTTCCTTCTACAATCAGGACCTCGACACCAACCCGCCGGCCGACTGGGTGGCCTTCCGCAAACACATCGCCGATGCCGATGCCGTGCTGTTTGCAACCGCCGAATACAACCGTTCTGTTCCGGGCGTGTTGAAGAATGCTGTCGACGTCGCCTCGCGCCCCTACGGCCAGGGTGCATTGAACGGCAAGCCGGCGGCGATCATCTCCACCTCGATCGGTGCTATCGGCGGCTTCGGCTCCAACCATCACCTGCGCCAGTCGCTCGCCTTCCTCAACATGCCGGTGATGGGACAGCCGGAAGCCTATATCGGTGGAGCTGCCAGCTTGTTCGACGAGGCCGGCAATCTGACCAACCAGGGCACCAAGGATTTCCTCATCGCATTCGGCAAGGCGTTTGCGCAGCACATCGCCCTGCACGCCAAAAAGTAGCGGCTGGCTCCCTGAAAAGAAGAGGCCGGAGGAAAGATCCGGCCTTTTTGTCTCGGCTGGATTGCCTTGGTCAAAACCAGGCGATCGATGGTTTCGTCAGCATGAGCCAGAATATGGCGAGAACGCAGGCGAAGGCCGGCCAGCCGAAAGCGAACCAGATTCGATAGAGACGGTAATACCGTTCGGGCAGCGGGCTCGCTGCCTCTGCAGCCTCCCGCGCGAGATCGCGCAAGCGAATTTGGATGACCACCACCGGTAACCAGAATAGTCCGGTGACGACATAAAGAACCAGAGAGAGAACGATCCAGCCTTCGGAAAGCGACCAGCCGAGCTGGTAGGCCAGAAGGGCGCCGGTGACTGGCTGCAGGATGACAGCTGTTGCCGTGAAGATCGTATCGGCTATGACGACCGTGCCTGCGACATGGGCAATCAAATCCGGCCTGAGGCTGCGGTGCGCGACGACCATGAAGAATGCGATGCCCAGGCCCGTGCCAAACAGCACCGTGGCGCCAAGCACATGGGCGAGCCGCAGAAGATCCACCATTGCTCAGCGTTCCTCGATGATGGCGAGCGCGACAACCGCCAGAACGATCTGCGGAATGACCTTCACCAGAACGCCGAGCGGGTCGAGCCAGAGCGAAGGTGCCAGCATGGACGCAGTCGCGAGATAACACAGCGAGAGGCCGATCATGCCAAGCAGAGCCGGGCGAACCGTGCGTCGCGCGGCGGCAGCCAGCCCCAGCCCGATATCCGCAAGACTGGTCGCGAGGGTGAGCAGCATAGCGCCCGCCAGAGGAACACCCACTTTTGTCAGATGAGCGCTGGAGGCATCGAAAAGGGTTAGTGACACCACGCCCGAGACGAACCAGAACAGTGACAGCGTGCCTATGACCAGCGGCTTCAGGAGATAGAGCCGAGCGAACCATAGATCCTGAGCTCCAGCGGGCTGGGCGTGGAGGGTTTCGTCGAGCGTTTTGGGGATGAAGGGCAAATTCACGTCGCCGGTGCTGGTCACCCCACCAGACGCGGCGACCATCGCTGTCGATCGCAAGGGCGAGCGCCATCCAAGCCAGCCGAGCCCATCGGCCAGGCGCGACACCGCCGATGCAACAAATATCGGGACAGCCAGGACAGATGCAGTCGGCAGGCCAAGCCACGCCCGGTGTCGCGCTACGATCTCTGCCAGCGTGAAGGTCTGCGGTGCGGCGACATGCAGATCGCGGCCGGCAGGAATACCGTTCTCCAGCGCCAGGATCACGGCGAGAGTGACATCGTCCAGCGCAGTCACCTCGATCGGTGCGTCTGCATTCACCAGCGGTGTTACAAGTGGAAAGGCGGCCAACGCTCGCAGCAGCGATGAACCGCCGTAACAATTGCGGCCGATGACGAGCGCGGGTCGCAGGATGACGAACGGTAAACCGGACCGTGTCAGTGCTTCGTCAGCTTCTCGCTTGGTGGCAAGAAATTCTGTTGCTGCAGCGATCCCGTCGGTCCGAGCCGAGATCTGCACCACAAGTTTGATGCCGGACCTCACCGAAGCATCGTAAAGGGCGAGCATTGCGGTTTCCTGCAATGCCTTTACATCGTCGCGAGCTCCGTCTTGCAAAGCGCCTGCGCAATTGACGACGGCATCCATTCCCTTGAGCAAGGGTAGCCAGGCTTCGGCATTGGAAAGGCGGGCGATGTCTGCCTTGCGCCAATCGACACCTGGCATGCGTCGCGATGGGGCAACGATATCACGCCCGATCGCCACGAGTTCGTGACCGCGCCGCGCCAGCGCTAGCGTCACGGCCGAGCCTATCAATCCGCTGCCACCCAGAATCAAGACACGCATGTCTGTATGATAGCGGGTCACCCGGTGCGGTACAGTTGGGCGCTTTTCCCGTCGGCTGCCCGGCTGACAGGCGCGCCTCGCTCGCTTGTCGCTTCGTCAGCGCCAGATCCGTCAACAGATGCGCGTCCAGCTCGCGCAGCGCCGCGCGCTGGCGTAGCCGCGACGATGGAGACTGGGCGAGATAACGCAGCAGTTCGAGGATGATGGTGCAGACTGGCATGGCGATCCCGGCTGGTGTGGTTCGCTATGATCGCGGGATGCAGCCTGCAAAGGAATTCTTGCATAGCTGATACAAAGCATTAGAATTTCTTTGCATGCGCGGGTTAAATCTGGACCAATTGCAAACCCTTCTCGATGTTGTCGAACTGGGCAGCTTTTCGGCCGCCGCTCGAAAACAGGGGCTGACGCAACCTGCGATCAGCCTGCAAGTGCGGGAGCTGGAGAGACGGCTTGGGGTGAGGCTGATCGAGCGCATAGGTCGCAAGGCACAGCCGACGGCAGCGGGCATCGAGCTTTCCTTGCACGCCGAACGTATTGGTGCCGCGGCAGATGCCGCGCTGGACGCGATGGCGGGTCATGCCAGCAACCAGCCTGGCCGTGTTCGCATCGGCACCGGCGCCACGGCCAGCATTCATCTGCTGCCACCGGCGTTGAAAGCGTTGCGGGAACGCTTTCCCACAATGGAGATCACGGTGAACACCGGCAATGCGGCGGCGATCGTCGAGGCCGTGCAGGAAAACCGTATCGACATCGGACTCGTGACCTTGCCGGTCTCCGGCCGTTCGCTCGACATCAGGCCTCTGGTCGAGGACGAATTCGTCGCGGTTTTTGCCTCCGGCGCGCCGATACCGGTCGAAACGACACCCGAAACCCTTTCCGCCTTGCAACTCGTATTGTTCGAGACCGGCGGCAATGCCTACCGTCTCGTCGAGGGCTGGTTCGCGGCGGCGGGTATCCGCATGAAGCCTGCGATGTCGCTGGGCAGCGTCGAGGCAATCAAGGAACTGGTGGCGGCGGGGCTTGGCTGTGCGATCCTTCCCCGACAGGCCGTGGACAACGAGCGGGACGCCAGGCGTTTCGGCATCAGGCAGCTGTCGCCGCCGCTTTCGCGTACTCTGGCCATGGTGCTGCGCACGGACAAGCTGCGCGACCGGGGGCTGCGCGAAACCGTGAAGGCTTTCGAGAGACTGGCAAAGTAGTCTCCGGTGGCAGCTATGTGACCAATGGGGTCTTGCCGTCGGCGACAGAATCTCCTTTGTCTCGGCCATGGAACTTTCACCCCAACAGGATGAGGCGCTGAAGGCGGTTGCACGCTGGCTGAAAGTCGGCCAGCCGCAGGTCTTTCGTCTGTTCGGCTATGCGGGCACCGGCAAGACGACGCTGGCGCGTTATTTTGCCGAGCATGTCGATGGCCAGGTGCAGTTCGCGGCTTTCACCGGCAAGGCCGCGCAGGTGCTCCGTTCAAAGGGAGCGGTCAATGCCCGCACCATCCATTCGCTGATCTATCGCCCGCGCGGCGAAGAGGCCGTGGAGGACGAAACCACCGGCAAGACCTCGATAAACCCGACCTTTTCGCTCAACCGCCAGAGCCCGATCGCCAAGGCGGCTCTGGTCATCATCGACGAGTGCTCGATGGTGGACGAGCAGCTCGGACGCGATCTGCTGTCCTTCGGTACGCCGGTGCTGGTGCTGGGCGATCCGGCGCAGCTGCCGCCAATCTCCGGTGGCGGCTTCTTCACCGAGCATGAACCGGACTATCTGCTCACGGAGATCCATCGCCAGGCGCGCGACAACCCGATCATCCGACTGGCACTCGACGTGCGCGAGGGGCGTGAGTTCATGCGTGGTGATTATGGCGCCGCCCAGGTCATCGGCCGCGAGGAGGTCAACCAGGATCTGGTGTTGAAGGCCGATCAGGTGCTGGTCGGACGCAATCAGACCAGGCGGCGCTATAACCAGCGCCTGCGCGAACTGAAGGGTTTTACCGCAGACTACCCACAGGCCGGCGACAAGCTGGTCTGCCTGCGCAACGATCCGGCGAAGGGGCTGCTCAACGGTTCTCTATGGAAGGTGATGACATCTTCGCGCGAGACGGTGAAGCCGGGTATCAACCTGCTGGTCTCGCCGGAAGAGGACGATCCCGATCGCGGAGTCGCCAAGATCAAACTGCTCAAGGCGGCTTTCGAGAATCCGGAAGAGGAGATTTCCTGGCAGCAGAAGAAACGCTTCGACGATTTCGACTTCGGTTATGCGCTTACCGTGCACAAGGCGCAGGGTTCGCAGTGGAACGAGGTCGTGCTGTTCGATGAGAGCTTCGCCTTCAAAGAGACACGTCAGCGCTGGCTTTATACAGCCATCACCCGTGCTGCAGAGCGACTGACGGTTGTGCGCTGACCTGAGGACCGACGTGCGGCCACCTCACGCTAGCCAGGCAACGATTTCGAATAACACTGCCGTTGCATCGTCGCTTACCTTGAAGCGTGGATATTGCTGCCCGTCGGGATCCTCGTCGCGTTCGATGCGGCGCAGCTCTTTCATCAACTCGTGCAGACCGTGTTCTCCGGCGGTCCGGATCAATCCGGCGCCGTCATATCGCCCATATTTGTCTGCCAGAGCGGAAAAACCGTCAGTGCACAAAAGTCCGCGTGCCGGCAGGGCAGGGCCGAACCGGCGGATGGAAAGATGGGCGGCGGCGTCCGGCGCGCTGCCCAGCGTCCACACTGCGCCGCCGGGCTGGTTGTGGCGCGCCCGCGACCGACGCAGGGCTTCACGCACCACAGGCTCCTCGGCAAGCGAGCGCCAGGCGGCCAGGCCGCCAGCTTGTGCCACGGCGCGGCGCGCACCTTCGCTTTCCGCCTTGCTGTAGTCTCCGTTGGTCTCGAACGCCGTGCCATCCGCGCCAGCCAGGAACAGCCGGCAATCGCCGAGACCGTAGACAGCCAATTCCCGGCCTTCCATGCGCACCAGTTGAAAGCTCGCTGTCGGCAGAGCCCAGGTTTCCAACGTGTCCCCGGCGGCGACTTCGACGATTCTTTGTCGGACACGCATGTTCACGTTGCGGACCACATCGGCGATCGGGTTGGTCATGTGGATTTCCGCTTCGAAAGCCTGTGCCGCAAAGACAGCAAGCCAAGCGGCGTCAGACGTGGCGTCGAGCAGGGGCTTGCCGCCGAGCCCCGTGGCGCCATCGATGACGAAAGCGCAAGCGGCGTTGCCACCGGCGATATCCTCATTGCGGCGAGCCGCGTTGCCGGGATCGGAAAGCGAATCGAGAATGCGCAGTGTCGGCATGGGAATCCTTGAGATGCTGCTCATCTTGCCTATCCAGCCCGAGCACGCAATCGAAAGCGGAAGGCTGGAACAGCCGAAAAGGATGTTGGTTTCGCCAGCGCTGGGCTATAGGTTCTGCCGCCCGCAACCGCCTCAAGGCCGACCATGCCCGCCAAGCTTTCCGTGAACCTCAATGCCATCGCGTTGCTGCGCAACCGTCGTGATCTGCCTTGGCCAAGTGTGACGGGTCTCGGTCGCGTTGCGCTTGCAGCCGGTGCGCATGGCCTGACCGTGCATCCGCGGCCCGATGAACGTCATACCCGTCATGCCGATTTGCCGGAGCTTCGCGCGCTGATCGACGACGAGTTCCCCCGGGCCGAGTTCAATATCGAAGGTTACCCGACCGAGGATTTTCTCGAGCTTGTGGAAAAGAACCAGCCCGAGCAGGTGACTTTGGTGCCGGACGATCCTGCACAGGCGACCTCGGATCATGGCTGGAACTTTGTCGAGCAGGCTGATTTTCTTGAACCCATCGTCAGACGTCTGAAGAAGGGCGGTTTCCGCGTTTCCCTGTTTTCTGATCCCGATCCCGCCGGTGCAACAGTGGCGCGTGATATCGGTGCTGATCGCATCGAGCTCTATACCGGCCCCTACGGCGGTTACCATTCCGATTCGGAAAAAGCGGCCAAGGAATTGGAAAGGCTAGGAAAAACGGCGGATGCGGCGATGGCTGCCGGGCTCCAGGTCAATGCCGGACACGATCTGGTGGTGTCCAATTTGCCGCCCTTGGTGAAGCGCATCCCGGCGCTGGCGGAAGTCTCGATCGGACATGGCTTGACAGCCGATGCGCTGGAGTATGGCATGGCAGGCACGATAGGGCGGTTCCTGAAGGCGTGCGGGTGGTAGAGGCGATTTGTTCGAACCCGCGAATGTCAGCGTCATGACGCCGGGGCACTTGATATTGCATTGCGGCAAGCGTAGAGCACCGCGCGCTTGAAACGGAGTGTCACCGATGGCCGCTGCCAACCATGGCGCTGAGGCTGAAGGAACCGAACTGCCCGAGCATTCAGGGGTTGAGCAGCACAGCACCAAGGTGTTGATGCTGGGCGCTCTCGGTGTCGTCTATGGCGACATCGGTACGAGCCCGATCTATGCTTTCCGCGAAGCGCTGGTCGCTGCATCCGGCAGCGAACTGTCCAAGCGCGAGGATGTGCTCGGCGTCCTGTCACTGGTGATCTGGGCGCTGACCATCATCGTCACCATCAAATACATCATGTTCGTGCTGCGCGCCGACAACCGCGGCGAGGGCGGCACACTGTCGCTGATGGCGCTGGCGCGCGCCACGTTTCAGAAGCGCTCTGCAATCGTGCTTGGCATCGGCATGGTCGGTGCTTCGCTGTTCTACGGCGATGCCGTCATCACGCCGGCAATCTCGGTGCTGTCGGCCGTCGAAGGCATGAAGGTGGTCACCCCGGCGTTTGATCCCTATGTCGTGCCGCTGACGCTGGTGATCCTGGCGATCCTGTTTTCGGTGCAGCGGTTCGGCACCGGCAGCGTTGCCCTGATCTTCGGGCCGATCACCGCACTCTGGTTCCTTGCCATTGGTGTTTCCGGCATCGTCCACATCATCGATGATCCGGAAGTCCTGCTGGCGATCAATCCGTATTACATCGTGCATTTCCTCATCAATTCACCGGGCGTTGCCTTCGTCACCGTGGGTGCGATCTTCCTGGCGGTGACGGGCGCGGAAGCGCTTTATGCCGACCTCGGTCATTTTGGCCGCAAGCCGATTGTGCTTGCCTGGCTCTGGGTCGTCTTTCCCAGTCTGCTGCTCAATTACGCCGGGCAGGCTGCCTATGTGCTGGCGCGAGGTGGAGAAATTGGCCATCCGTTCTTCGAAATGAACGAAGGCTGGGCGCTGATCCCGATGGTGGTGCTTGCGACCGCCGCGACCGTCATCGCCAGCCAGGCGGTGATTTCGGGTGCTTTTTCGCTGACCCGCCAGGCCGTGCAGCTCAACATGCTGCCGCGTCTTGAGATCCAGCATACGTCCGAGAAACAGTCTGGCCAGATCTACATGCCGCGCGTGAATTTCATCCTGGCGATCGTGGTCATGTTGCTGGTTGTCGGCTTCCAGCAGTCGAGCTCGCTGGCCTCAGCCTATGGTATTTCCGTGACCGGCAACATGCTGGTCACGACCGTACTGCTGTTCGTGATCATGACGCGTATCTGGAAATGGCACCTCGGTGTCGCCGTGGCGCTGACGGCGCTATTTGCGTTCATCGATGTCGGCTTCTTCGTCTCCAACATCGTCAAGGTGTTCGAAGGCGGCTGGGCTTCGCTTGCTGTTGCATTCTCGGTGGTGCTGGTGATGTGGACCTGGGTGCGCGGCAGTCGCTATCTCTTCGAAAAGACGCGCCGCAACGAGATCCCGCTCGATTTCCTCGCCGGCAATCTGCTGAAGAAAAAGCCGCAGGTGGTTGCCGGTACGGCCGTGTTTCTGACCAGCGATCCGCTGAGTGCGCCGACCGCGCTCATGCACAGCCTCAAGCACTACAAGGTGCTGCACGAGCAGAACGTCATCCTGTCTGTGGTGACGGCGCCGCAACCGGTCGTGCCTGACAGCGAACGCGTCAAGATGGAGGCCATCAACGAGCTGTTCATGCGGGTTTCGTTGACCTTCGGCTACATGGAGCAGCCCAACATCCCGAAGGCGCTGGCGATATGCCGCAAGCAGGGCTGGAAGTTCGATATCATGACGACGTCGTTCTTCCTGTCGCGTCGGTCGCTGAAGGCTTCGCCAAATTCGGGCATGCCGTTGTGGCAGGACAGGCTGTTCATCGGCCTGGCGCGTACCGCCGCCGACGCGACCGAATACTTCCAGATCCCGACAGGTCGTGTCGTCGAAGTCGGTACGCAGGTGACGATCTAAGGATGGTCAGGCCGTGACCGATGTCGCGGCCTTCAGGGCCGCGATCAGTAGGCGCAGTCGATCATCCAGCCTAAGACATCGGGGCGACGGATCACCGCGTTGACAGTCGCAGCCGGAGCGACAACTCTCGGTCGTGTTTCCACGAGGGTTACCATGCACGCCTTGTTCAAACGCTGTGCGGTTCTGGTTGGCGTTATCGTCACGGCCGTCTGGCCATTCAACGCCATCGCCGGTGAAACGGTGGTGACTTTGGAAAACGGCATCGTGGGTACGCTCAACCTGCCGGATGGCGCCGGCAGGGTGCCTGCGGTGTTGATGCTGCACGGCTTTGCCGGCAGCCGCGATGAGGTTGCTTCCATATACAAGCGCGAGGCGGAGGCTCTTGCCGCCACAGGTATCGGCTCGATGCGCGTCGATTTCCGCGGCTTCGGCGAAAGCAACGGCAATGCAGAAGACCTGACGGTCGACAGCCAGCTGCAGGATGCACTGAGCGGTCTCGCCTTCCTGAAGGGCAATCAACGCATCGATGCGGCGCGGTTGGGCGTGCTCGGATTCAGCCTTGGCGGCGGCATTGCCATCCTGGCCGCGGACCGTCTGCCGGCTACCGTCAAGTCGCTGGCGACCTGGTCGTCGGTCGGCGATTTCCACAAGGACATGGTGGGTGACGTTGGCCAAACGGCTTTCGACAAGGCTGCCAGCAGGGGGGTCGCCGTCATCGACTTCGGCGATCACCAACTGGTGTTGAAGAAGGATTTCTTCGATAGCCTCGACCGGTTCCCGCTCGCACCGGCCATTGCCCGTTATCGCGGCGCCTATCTCGCCATCGCTGGCGATGCCGATTTTTCTGGAGCCTATGTCGAGCCTTTCGTGGCGTCTTCGGCGGCAAATCCCAAGGAGGCCCTGGTGCTGCCGGGCGAAGATCACATCTACCATGCGCTCAGCTTCTTCAGCAGCGGCGTCGAGCCGGTCATTGCCAAGACCGCCGACTGGTTCTCCAAGACGCTGTAGCCACGCATGGGTTTGCCTCTCGACATTGCGATCGCCGGTAGCGGTCCGGCAGGGCTCGCCGCGGCGCTTTATCTTCATCGCGCGGGTCACCGCGTCACCATCTTCGAGCGCTTCAGGGAGCCGTCGCCTGTCGGCTCCGGCCTGATCCTGCAGCCGACGGGGCTGACAGTGCTTGCCGATCTCGGCCTGCTGGATGCCATCCTTGCGCTTGGCAACCGCATTGAACGCCTGCACGGCGCCGACGCCGCGAGCGGCCGCACGGTACTCGATGTGCGTTACAACGCCCGGCCGGGTGGACGCTTCGGCCTCGCCGTGCATCGCGCGGCTCTGTTCGGCGTGCTCCATCGTGCGGTGGACGATGCCAACATCGGCATCGAGACCGGCGTCGAGCTGGCAACGCTGGAAATTGATCAGCGGGCCCACCTGGTTGGAGACAACGGGCGCAGGATCGGCCCCTTCGACCTGATTGTCGATGCTTCCGGCTCCCGCTCGAAGTTGCGGCACCATGCTGCGACGCCGGCGGAACCGCGTCCGCTCGCCTATGGTGCGTTCTGGGCTTCTCTCGGCTGGCGCGGCGAGGGCTTCGACGAACACGCACTCACCCAGCGCTATGATCGTGCCTCGGTCATGATTGGCGTGTTGCCGATCGGTCGCTCAAGCCTTGGCGGCGAGAAGATGGCGGCTTTCTTCTGGAGCCTCAAGCCGGCCGAGGCCGAGGTTATACAAGCGAGAGGGCTGGAGGCATGGAAGGAGCGGGTGCTTGCGTTGTGGCCGGAGTGCGCATCCTACCTCGTGCAGATCGACAGTTTCGACCAGCTGACGCTCGCTCGGTATGGCCACCATACCCTTAAGCGCCCAACTGGGCGGCGGTTGGCCGTCATCGGTGACGCCGCGCATTCAACGAGCCCGCAGCTTGGTCAGGGCGCCAATATGGCGTTGCTCGATGCCGCTGCGTTGAACCACGCGCTGAAGACGAGCAGCCACATCGAGGATGCACTCGCGTCTTATGCCAGCACACGGCGGCGTCACGTGCGCATCTTCCAGATGCTTTCCCTGATGTTCACGCCCTTCTACCAGTCGGATTCGGTGTTTCTGCCGTTCATGCGCGACCGGCTGGTCGCCATCGCGGCTCGCATGCCGCCCATGCCGCAACTGCTGGGCTCGATGGTGGCCGGAACGATGGTCGACCCGTTCCGGTTGATCGGCTTGACCGAACAGGACTGGACCAGGCTTGGCCTGACTGCTGCGAAGGCAGGATCGTGACAGGGCCTTGTTTATGCTGGGGCACTGCAAAATGGACAGGTTGGCTGTCATGAACTAGCTTGCCGTCAAGCAAACCATTCATGAACTGATTTCACAAAAAGATGGCGTCCTCCCGCATCGACACCAACCGCCTCGGCGAAATGGATGTGTTTGTGCGCGTGGTGGGCTTATGCGGCTTTTCGCCGGCGGCCAGGGCGCTCAGGCTCTCGCCTTCCGCTGTCAGCAAGCTGATCGCGCGGCTGGAGGTGAGACTTGGTGCCCGCCTGTTCAACCGGTCTACCCGCAAGTTGGCGCTGACTGCCGAAGGCAGCATTTTCTACGAGCGTTGCGTGCGCATCCTGGCTGATGTCGACAGCGCCGAACGCGAGGCCGCCGCGGGTGCGGTGCCGCGGGGGCGCTTGCGGGTCAATTGCAACACCGCCTTCTCGCAATGGATGCTTACTCCGATCGTACCGGAGTTCCTGGTGCGCTATCCTGAGATCGTGCTCGACCTCGTCGTTTCCGACGTGGTGGTGGATCTGCTGCAGGAACACGCCGACGTGGCGATCCGCGTCGGTCCGCTTGCCAATTCCAGCCTGATTGCCCGCAAGCTCGGGGAGAGCAAGGCAATCGTGGTGGCTTCGCCTGCCTATCTGGAACGCGCAGGCACGCCGAAAACGCCGGCCGATCTCGCCGATCACAATCTGCTCGGCTTCGGCTTTTCCCGGCTGATCGAAGGCTGGCCGTTTCTCGACGAAAACAGGCAGGTGATACGCATCACTCCGCAGGGCAACGCACTGGTCAGCGACGGCGACACCATGAGGCGTCTGGCGCTTGCCGGTGTCGGCATTGCCCGCACGGCTCGCTTTCACATGGAAGAAGACCTCGCCGCCGGTCGTCTCGTGCCGCTGCTCGAAGACTATAGCCCCGGTGAAGTCGAGCCGATCCATGCCGTCTATGTCGGACAAGGTGGCGTGCTGCCGGCACGCGTGCGTGCCTTTCTCGATTTCCTCGCCGAGAAGGTGAGGATACGATAGGCGTCCCCGACACGGGACTACCGAGCGGCGAATCCTGCGTGCCACGGAACCCGACCTCGTTCAGGCCTTTCGGGCGGACCATTCTCGGCGAGCGATTGCAGCAGACCGTGCCTATCCGGCATGGTGATCCGTCAACGGGTGGGTCTTGCGTCGAGCCATGGTCCGATATCCGGAGCACGCAATTTTGTTCGAGCGGGATTGACGGGGCAGGTTCCTGTTGTTAAAGCCGAACCGTAACGTACGGTACGGTAATAGTCGGCGATGGAAACGGAAACCAATCAGGGCGGAGCGGAGGCGCAGAATGCGCAACCCGACGCGCTGACCGATCGCCAGAAGGACGTGCTGGACACCGTTTTGCGGCTTCTCGTCGAAGAGGGCGACAACCTTTCCATGACGACGGTGGCGCGGCGCGCCTCCTGCTCCAAGGAAACACTCTACAAATGGTTCGGCGATCGCGACGGGTTGCTCACCGCGACCGTGCGCTGGCAGGCGTCGAAAGTGCGGGTCACTCCGGTCGACCAGGGTAATCCCGATCTGATTTCCCTGGTGGAAAGCCTGGAAGGCTACGCACGGGATTGGCTGAAGGTGATTGCCAGTGACACGTCGATCGCGCTGAACCGCGTTGCGGTCAGTCATGCTGGTTCAGGCAAGGATAACCTTGGCGCCATCGTTCTCGAAAACGGCCGCTTTGCACTCGCCAAGCGTCTGAAGCCGGTGCTCGATGCCGGAAGGCGGGCAGGGCTTCTTGTTTTCGAGGATGCCGAGACCGCCTTTCGTACTTTTTTCGGGCTGGTCGCGCGCGACGTGCAGATCCGTCTCCTGCTCGGTGATTGGCCTGCGTCTGACCGAAGCCACCATCGAAACCGACGCGGCGCGTGCCACCCAGCAGTTTCTCGCTCTTTACGGGCAAAACCCCGGCCGCAAGGCCACTGACTTCAACGGGAAGGACTGAACAAATGCGTGTCTATTACGATCGTGATGCCGATCTGAACCTGATCAAGGGCAAGAAGGTCGCCGTCATTGGCTACGGTTCGCAGGGCCGTGCCCATGCGCTGAACCTCAAGGAGTCCGGCGTCAAGGAAATCGCCATCGGTCTCAAGGCTGGTTCGCCCACCGCCAAAAAGGTCGAGGCTGACGGTCTCAAGGTGCTCACCGTTGCGGAAGCCGCCAAATGGGCCGACCTGATGATGATGGCAACGCCTGATGAACTGCAGGCCGACATCTACAAGAACGAGATCGCTCCGAACATCCGCGACGGTGCCGCCATTGCTTTCGCGCACGGCCTTAACGTGCATTTCGGCCTGATCGAGCCGAAGGCAACCGTTGACGTGCTGATGGTTGCGCCGAAGGGCCCGGGCCACACCGTGCGCGGCGAATATCAGAAGGGTGGCGGCGTGCCATGCCTTGTTGCCGTCCATCAGGACCCATCGGGCAACGCGCTCGACCTTGCGCTGTCCTACGCCTGCGGCGTCGGCGGTGGCCGCTCGGGCATCATCGAGACCAATTTCCGTGAGGAATGCGAGACCGATCTGTTCGGCGAGCAGGTGGTTCTGTGCGGCGGTCTGGTCGAATTGATCCGTGCCGGTTTCGAGACGCTGGTGGAAGCCGGCTATGCGCCGGAAATGGCTTATTTCGAGTGCCTGCACGAAGTGAAGCTGATCGTCGACCTGATCTATGAAGGCGGCATCGCCAACATGAACTACTCGATCTCGAACACCGCCGAGTGGGGCGAGTATGTTTCGGGTCCGCGTATCATCACCGCCGAGACTAAGGCTGAGATGAAGCGCGTGCTCACCGACATCCAGACCGGCAAGTTCACGTCAGAGTGGATGCAGGAATATCGTTCCGGTCTCGCTCGCTTCAAGGCAACCCGTCGTCTCAACGACGAGCATCCGATCGAACAGGTCGGCGAGAAGCTGCGTGGCATGATGCCGTGGATCTCGAAGAACAAGCTGGTCGACAAGGCCAAGAACTGAGGCCTTACCGACCACTCCGCACCGGTGCGGAGCGCAGGATGCTTCGCGACGACATCCTCAAGTAATGTTCAGTCGCAAAAATCCAGGCCGGCGAATCACTTCGCCGGCCTTTTTCATGTGCCATTCCGGCACGGTTCCACCTGGCATGAAGGTCGCTTGTCGCTGGTTGGCGGCAGCAAGATCCTGAAATGGGTGTGCCGGGGTGGCCAGGCCCGGATGGTGACCGGGAAGCCAACAGTTCCGTACCGATGCGACCGGTCCCGCGGGGGCTTCCGGTGGCGGTGCGAGAGCCGGCGCGGCGGGGGGCCGCGCCGGCTCGGTCATTTGAGCGATCTGCGTCTCAGTAGCGGTAAGGCGATACGCACTGCCGGCGCGGTCCGTAGTTGGGCTGGAAGGTGTTGTCCAGGCCCGGTACGAACGATAGCGCGAATAACACCACTGCACGTGGCCGGATGCGCGAGGTGCGCGATAGATGCGCGGGCGCGGCCGATAGTAATAGTCGTCATAGAGCAGCCCGGAGCCGAGAAGGCCGAGGCCCAGGTAGACACCCGAATTGTTCCAGCCGCGACGGTGGTGACGATAGCGCCAACCGTCGTCCCGCCAGCCGCGACGCCAACCGCGATCACCACGCCAGCCGTCGCCACGCCAGCCGTCGCCACGCCAATGGCGGCCGCGCCAGCCATCTCCTCGCCAGGCGCGATCGCCGCGCCAGCCACGTCGCCATTCATAGCTGGTACTGCCGCGATCATTGCCGCCGGCCCAACTGTCGCGAACTTTTACGATGTCGGCGTTTGCTGCGGGTACAGCAGGTGCTGGCATCGGAACGGAAAGGGCCGGCGTAGCAAGGCCGACAAGCAGGCCGAGCGTCACGAGCCCGGTACGAAAGTTGATGAGCCGTTTCATAACACTCTCCAATGAAACACAGGCCTCCGCGCCCTTGGATTCCGAGGGAGGACGCGACAATGGGCTTCGATCCATGAACGGGCGATGAATGGAAAGGTTTCATCAACTATTCCAAACGGCTTGTCGCGTCCCGTTATCGAACAGGTTCAGCCTTGTCTTTGGTGCGGCTTGCAGGCAAAGCTCGGATCATGTCGCTGCGCCTCGCCACCTTCAATGTCGAGAACCTGATGAACAGGTTCGATTTTTCGGGCTATCGCAATCAGCTCAACGAGGATCGCACGCTGGCGCTCTTCGATATCCGCAGCGAGGCCGAGTACCGGCAGCTCGAACAGGCGCGGGTGATCGCCCATTCAGACGATACCAGGCAGCTCACGGCACTGGCTATCGCCGCGACACGGGCTGACATCATCTGCCTGCAGGAAGTGGACAATATCGAGGCGTTGAAAGCCTTCGAATACGGCTATCTGTTCAAGATGGTGGGTGAGGGCTATCGCCAGAAATACACCACCGATGGCAACGATTCACGCGGCATCGATGTCGCCGTGATGATGCGGACCGAAACCGCGCATGGCCAGCCGATCGACTTCGTGCGCATGACCAGCCATGCCTATGTCACCTTCGAGCAATTCGGCCTGTTCACGCCGGAGCTTGCGGCGCTCGGCTATGAAGCCAATGAGCGCATTTTTCGGCGCGATTGCCTGGAGATCGATGTTACGGTCGGTGGCGTGCCACTGACGCTCTATCTGGTGCATTTCAAGTCGATGGGGCCGCCGCGCAACGGGCTCGACGGCCGTGCCGCCACGATGCCGCTGCGCAATGCGGAAGCCCAGGCGGTGCGCCGCATCATCGAGCAGCGTTTCGGCGCCGAGCATGCCGCTGCCAAGCGCTGGGCGATCTGCGGCGACATGAACGACTATCGTCACCGCGTGCTGATCGGTGGCGATGCCTATGGTGGCTACAATTTCCAGCCGGTGGCGGAGACCGAATCCTGCCTGAACGTTTTCCTGGCAGATGGTTTTGCCGAGAACATCGTCGAGCGACGTCCTGAAATTGATCGCTGGACGCTCTACCATACGCGTGGCCCCCAGGAACGGCACCTCTGCCAGCTCGACTACATCCTGCTGTCGAAAGGCATGGCCGCGCGCAATGCGGCCATTCCCGACATCATCCGCAACGGACAGCCCTGGCGCACGCCATTCCCGCCCGGCCAGGAGATCGAGCGTTTTCCACGCATCGGATGGGACAGGCCCAAGGCTTCCGACCATTGTCCGGTGGCGGTCACGCTGGATCTCGTCTGAGAATGGCTCGCTTCGAGATTCCGCGCGGCACCATTGTGCCCGTTGCCTCGGTGGATGTGCGCCTCGACCCCGAACCGCATCCGTTCGAACTCGAGAACATGGTGCTCATCGAAGAGAACTGGCGGCGGGAGCACGCTGCCAATCCGCGTCTTTATGATGGCACCTTGACGCTGCCGTCGGAGTTGAAGCTCAACAGTCGGGGTGAACTGATTGGCCGCTGCCACGTGGCGCGGTTCGCAACGATGCTCTACTGGCGCAAGAATAAGGGCAGCCCGGACATTGAACATTGTTTTGCGCAGGCCGCATTGGTGGCAGGCGACGGTGCATTGATTGCGGTGCGCATGGGGCCGCACACGGCCAATGCCGGCCGTGTCTATTTCGCGGCGGGTTCCTTTGAACCCGAAGATTTTATTGATGGCCGCGCCGACACGGTGGGCAACATGCATCGCGAGGTTATGGAAGAGACCGGGCTCGACTTGACCCATACGCCATGTGAGCCGGGCTACCATCTGCATTCGATCAACGGCTCGACCATGCTGTTTCGCCGTTATTATCTCGACGAGGCTGCCGAAACCGTGGCTGACCGGATACGAGCCTTCGTCGCCTCTGAGGTCGAACCGGAGATCGAAGGTCCGGTGATCGTCCGTTCTGCACGTGATCTGCCCGAAGGAACGCTCAATCATCTCGCTGCTGTCGCACGCTGGCATTTCACCTGAGTTCACTGCGCGTCAGACAATCCTTGCTACCGGGATATCGTTACGTCACTGGTTGGCGTCGGCGATTTTGCCCGGCTGTTCCAGAAGGAGATCATGATCATGCAGATTGTTCGAAGGCGCCTTTTGTCCAGCATGGTCGCGCTGGCAGCAATGTCCTTGAGCGGTGCTGCGGGCGCTCTCGACAGCGGTAACACCGGCGCCAAGGTGGTCGTAAAGCCGTTGGCCTCGGCTACGACCACCGCCAGCGGGCAACCGATCGTTCTGCCGCAGAAAAACGTGCAGGTTCTGGTCTCGGCCTATGAGATTCCGAGCGGCGCTACCTTACCGGTGCACAAGCATCCGTCGGCCCGCTACGCCTATGTTCAGGGCGGCACCTTGCAGGTGACCAATGTCGAGACAGGCCAAAGCAAAACCTACCAGGCCGGCGATTTCATCGTCGAAATGATCGATACCTCGCATCAGGCCGTCAATCTGGGCGCCGATCCGGTCAAGCTGCTGGTCATCGACCAGGTCGAGGAAGGGACCGCGAACACGCTGCTGTGGAAATAGCTATTCGTGCCGCAGCGCTTCGATCGGATCCAGCCTCGCGCCGCGCAAGGCCGGGAAAAAACCGAACACCATGCCGATCAAGGCCGAGAAACCGACTGCGAGCAGGATGACCGCAGGGCTCGGCGAGAAGGGGATAGACATCGTCACGGCTGCCAGTCCAGCCAGGGACAGGCCTATAAGGATGCCGATGATGCCGCCGAGCAGGGACAGCACCGTGGCCTCGACCAGGAACTGGATGAGGATGTGACGCTCATGCGCTCCAATGGCGAGCCGGATGCCGATCTCGCGGGTGCGTTCGGTGACCGAGACCAGCATGATGTTCATGATGCCGATGCCGCCGACCAGCAGGCTTACACCGGCGACGGCGCCCAGCATGCCGGTCATGGTCGCGGTGGCGCTCGCCATCGTGTCAGCGATCTGCGTCATGTCGCGGATGTCGAAGTCGTTTTCGCCATCCGGCGGCACACGCCTCGCATCGCGCAGGATGCCCTCGACACGCGGCAGAAGCACCGATGTCGGCGTCGCTTCGTCGGCGGCGACATAGATGTTGTCGACATTGCGGTTGCCGGCAATGCGCCGCTGGAAGGCATGCAGCGGCATCAGCACGACGTTGTCCTGGTCCTGGCCGAAACCGGTATAACCCTTTGCCTCGAGCAGGCCGATCACCTGGCAGCTCATCTGGTTGACACGGATTGCCTCGCCGACCGGGTCGCCGGCACCGAAGAATTGCTGCCGCACCGTCTCGCCGATCAGGCACACGCCCGTGCCCGAGCGGGTCTCTGATTCGGAAAAAGTGCGGCCGGAGGCGAGTTTCCAGTCGCGGGCATCGAGGAAGCCGCTCTCGGTTCCGGTCACTGCCGTGACCAGGCTTTCCGTGCCGAAGACGGCGCGAACCTGCTTCTGTGCTGCGGGGGCGATCGCACGCGCGCCGGACAATTGCCTGGACAGCGCCTCAGCATCCTTTTCCTCAAGTGGTCGTGCAACGGAATCGGAGGTTCTGGGGCCATTGAAGCGGCCGGAACGCACCACGAGCAGGTTCGACCCCAGCTTGGAGATGTCTGCCTTGACCTTCTGCGTCGTGCCGGAGCCGATGGTCAGCATGGCGATGACGGCGGCGACGCCAATGACGATGCCGAGCAAGGTGAGGAAAGAGCGCAATGCATTGCGGCGCACCGAGCGCAGCGCCAGACGAATGGTTTCCCAGATCATTGGGTCGCCTCCATGGTCGTCGCGTCGGAAGCAATATGGCCATCGAGGAAACGGATGGTCCTGCCGGCATAAGCGGCGATATCGGGCTCGTGCGTGACCATGACGATGGTCAGGCCGAGTTCCTGGTTCAGCCGGGTGAGCAGGTCCATGATCTCGTGGCTGCGGGCAGTGTCGAGGTTGCCGGTCGGTTCGTCGGCCACCAGAAGGGTCGGGCGGCTGACGATGGCACGGGCAATCGCCACACGCTGCTGCTGGCCGCCGGAGAGCTCGGCCGGCGTATGGTGTTCGCGCCCGGTCAGCCCGACCTCTGCCAGGGCCTGCATGGCAAGCTGGCGGCGCTCGTTATGAGCGACGCCGCGATAGATCAGCGGCAGTTCGACATTCTCGACGGCCGTCGTGCGCGGCAGAAGGTTGTAGCCCTGGAAGACGAAGCCGATATGCAGGTTGCGCAAGGTGGCTCGGCGACCACGATCGAGCCTGCCGGCATCGACATCCATGAAGCTGTAGGTGCCGGCTGTCGGCGTATCGAGGCAGCCGACAATGTTCATCGCCGTGGATTTTCCGGAGCCGGAAGGGCCCATGATGGCGACGAATTCCCCGCGCGGAATGGCGAGATCTATGCCGGCCAGGGCATTTACCCGAGCCTCGCCTTCGCCATAGGTTTTCCAGACCTTGTCGAAGTTTATCAGGGGAGCCGCACGCATGGTCAGCTGCGCTGTTGCGCTGCAGTGATGACGAGATCGCCGTCGTCCAGTCCCGACAGAACCTCGGTCAGGTCGCCGTTGGTCGAACCCACCGTGACGTCCACGGGGCGAGGGCGGCCATCCTTCAGGATGAAAAGGCGTCGCGTGCCTTCCGGACCGCGAGCCTGCTGACGGTCGCGAGGTCCCGCATTGACGCGGTTCGGGCGGCCGGTGAACATCGACAGCAGGCTGAATTCCCGGTTGCGCGCATCCGCGGACGGGCGGAAGCGGAATGCTGAAGAGGGGACGGTCAACGCCCCCTTTGACTGCTTGGTCACCACCGAGACGGTGGCCGTCATGCCGGGGCGCAGCAGCAGTTCGCCATTGTCCACCTCAAGGCGTGCCTTGTAGGTGACGACGCCGTCGGTGGTGACCGATGCGTAAGCGATTTCACGGATCTGCGCGTTGAACGGCCGCTCGGGGAAAGCATCCACGGTGAAACGCGCATTCTGGCCTGGCTGCACTGTGCCGATGTCGGCCTCGTCGATCGCGGCCTGCACTTCCATCTTCTTCAGGTCGGCGGCAATGACGAACAGGACGGGCGCTTGCAGCGACGAGGCCACGGTCTGACCGGGATCGACCGAACGGGTGAGCACGATTCCGTCGATCGGCGCATAGATGGTGCTCTTGGCGAGATCGGTCTGCTGTGCCTTCAGGTCGGCGTTGGCGATGGCGAGGCTGGCTTCCGCGCTGTCCAGGGCAGCCTTGGCGCGGTCGCGCGCTGCCTGCGCGGTATCCAGCGCCTGCTGGGTAGCCATGCCGCGCTTTGTCAATTCGGAGGTACGCGACAGGCTCTGTTCGCTTTCACGCAGCGTCACCTCCGCCGTTTCGACGGCGGCGGCCGCCGCCTTGGCCGAGGCAGTGGCCCGTTCGATCTGGACTTCCAGCTTGGTGGTGTCGAGCGAAGCCAGCACGTCACCCTTTTTGACCTGCTGGTTTTCCTCGACGGCAACGGTACGCACGATACCCGACAGCTCCGAGGAGATGTCGACCTGGGTGAGGGGCTGCAAGGTGCCGGTGGCAGAAACCTGGACAGTCAGATCCGCACGCGCGGCGGCTTGCGTGGTGTAGTCGATACGGGCAGGTGCGCCTGCATACCAGCGCCAGCCGCCAAAGGCCGCCGCGATGACAAGCGCGGCCAAAGCCGCATAGAACCAGCCACGCCGGCGTTGCCGCCTTGCACCGGGTGTATCGAGGTTGAGGGACGCCTTGATGGCGGAAGCCTCCTCCGCCCCTGGCTGCTTGACAGTCTGGTCCACGTTGGACCCCTATGCTGCTCGAAATGTCCCTGATTGCGACACATCAGGTTTTGTGCGGGCAATAGCAAATTAATTTTCAGTCATGTTGGCTGGCAGTCGAACGGGAATTCGCAAATGGCGGTACGTAACTATCTGATTTATGACGTTTTTACCGACGAGGGCCTGGCCGGCAACCCTCTGGCCGTGGTGCTGGACTGCGAAGGGCTGGACCTCGATGCCATGCAGCGGATCGCGCGCGAGTTCAACCTGTCCGAATCGGTTTTCGTGCTGCCGCCGGAGAACCCGCGGCACCGCGCCCGTATCCGCATTTTCACGCCGGACTACGAGATGCCGTTCGCCGGCCACCCCACCGTTGGCAGCGCCGTGGCGCTGACAGAGCTGGCAAGCGGCAAGGAAGATGCCATCTTCGTGCTGGAGGAGAACATCGGGCCGGTGCGGTGCGCCGTAAGCCGCGGTGAGGGTGCCACCTTCGCCGAGTTCGACCTTGCCAAACTGCCGGAACAGCTCAAGCTCACGGCCGAGCCTGAAGCCATCGGTGCGGCGTTGGGGCTGGGACCGCACGAGATCGGTTTCGAGAACCACCGCGTCGCCTTCTTCAGCGCCGGCGTGCCCTATGTGACCATCCCGGTCGCGAATCTGGCGGCTGCGGCCAAGGCGCGTCTCAACAACGACATGTGGGCTCAGCTGGCGCCAAAGAAGAGCGAATGGGCTTTTGCCAGCCCCTATGTCTACTGCCGCGAGACGGTGAACAAGGAGAGCGCCTTCCATGTGCGGATGATCGTGCCTGGCAATCCGTCCTACGAGGATCCGGCGACCGGCTCGGCGGCGGCGGCCTTCGCCGGCGCAATCATGCATTTCGACCAGCCGGGCGACGGCATGACACGCTGCTGGATCGAGCAGGGGCTGGAAATGGGACGTCCATCACGAATCCGTCTTGAGCTCGACGTCGCTGGCGGCAAGCTGGCGTCTGCCCGCATCGGCGGCCAGGCGGTGAAGGTGGGCGAGGGCAAGCTGTTCGTCTGATCCGGCAGGCGCAAACCGGGCTCCAGACAGGTGCGGCAAAAAGAACCGTATCGATTTGTCGGGAAATGAAGCGACAGGGGCTGGACAGGAGGGGGAGTGGCGGCTATATGCCCGCCCAAGCTGGTTTTCACCAGCCCCGTGGGTGATTAGCTCAGTTGGTAGAGCAGCTGACTCTTAATCAGCGGGTCGTAGGTTCGATCCCTACATCACCCACCATTTCAACTACTTAGACAGCATTTCGAAAGCGCCTGTTTTCACAGGTGGCTTCTGTATTGCGGAAATCGCGCCGGTTCCGCTTCGGCGCGATTTGTTTCGAAGTGGTGTCGCGGCTGGCGAGGCGAGAGCCGAAACAGCTCAGTCCTGATAGACTTCGACATCGATGAAGTCGGGATGGACCTTGACCCTGATCATCGGCGTACCGTTCACAATCGCCTGCCGGGACGCCTTGCTCGCCGTCCCCCGGTTCAGCATGTTTTCGAGCTTGGCCCGATTGCCCTTGTCGGAAAAGAACGAATCCGTCTCGTCCTCAGGGTCACCCTTTCCGTAGACATACAGATTGGCCCTGTCCTGGCGGATGATCGCGGCGACGCTGGTGAGGCGTTCGCCATTCGAGTTGAAATGGTCGGCGGCGCTCAACCTGGCGACATAGGATTCGATCTGCTGCGCGAAAGCAGCAGATGGCGGCACGGCCAGCAAAAGACCGACAGACAAGAACAGTGATTTCATGATGCCCTCTTTTTCGAGGGGACATTTACCGGGTCTCGCGATGACTGTCATCTCGACGGGATGAAATTTGGGACGGCAAATGGCCTGGCTGTGGAAGGCGGATGTGCTTGAGAAGGCCTGGAGGTCAGTCGAACCACAGCAAAGAAGGCAGGGTGATCGGGCTCGCCTCCCTCCGGACCGACAATGTTGCCTGAGCTCGCCGAGAACTGCTGTCAGGCGACCCCGATCGGCCGTGAAACTATCTATCGCTGCAAGCGCGCCAACTACTACGATCGTCGTAGTTGGCGCAGTTCGGATTTAGGAGACACGATCTATCTCGACGACAGCATTCGTGCACTGCGGGCATGAGGTTGGTCCTCCGTTGCGCGATGAGCGAGGCATTTGTGAGGGGTGCCTCAGCCTCTCCAACGGCGATGCGCCCAGTTTTTGAGGGCGGTGGAGGACGCGCTGCGGTGCATTTTGGTGCCAGCCAGCGCTTCCGTCGATCTGGTTAGGATTTGATGGCTTTCAGCCCTGTTCATCCTTCGGAAATCCCCTCTTGAGGAACCATTTCCACGGGCTGTCGCCGAGGAGCACATTCCCGACGATGAAGTAGCTCACGATCAGGCCGATATAGAATGCAAGCGACCAGCCTTGAAACCAGAATAGGCCTTCTCTGAGGTTACCAGTGAGCGCCCCTGCAACGTAACCCATCAAGACGGATGCGGTAAGCGTATCCAGCATCACCCCGATCGTCATTCGCCAGAGTGGCGGCTCTACGTTTTTGTCGCTCATTGGGGCCTGCAACCGATAGTTGGACCGATGGCCGCCATCGTACGCAACCAACTACTGATTTGGGATTAAGGCCTCCATGGCTGATTTCTACGATGAGATGCGCGGCGTTGCCGACGATCTGCTCGGCGAGTTCAAGCAAGGCTCTGTCCAACTCCGTCGCGTCACCACCACGCCCGGCCCGAACGAATGGGACCCGCCGACAGAAACGACCGAGACGTGGGAACTGAAGGCGGCGGTGCGGCGTGTTCACCAGCGATATGAGGACGGGGTCCTGATCGTGCAGACCGGCGATGTCGTCACGTTCGCCGTGACCGCGATGCTGATCATACAGAATGACGTACCAGTCGACCCGCCCGTACCCGTGGATGTCACGGACGTGAAGATCACTGACAGCCTCGTTATCGACGGTAGGGTGTGCGCCATCACCAATCCGGTGAAGATACCAGGAGCGGGAACTGTGGTGGCTTGGAAGGTGTTCTGTGCGGCCTAATCGCCTTCCTAGAAGGAAAACGAAAGTCCGGTGCTTTTGAAGAAGGAGACGACGGGCAAAGCGTACTTTATGGCGATTGAAATGATGCCCGAAATCCATGCCATTGTTAGGAGTGACGTCGCAATCATCTGAAAGGTCTGTGAGCCTTTCGGGCGGAAAACTGTTCGGCCCAACCACAAAAGCATACGCCACGCATTGAACGAGCCTGAAATGGCTTTCCACGAGACAACCACTGCGGCTGCAACAATGTAGATCCACGGCTTGTCGTCTTGAGCGCTGTTAACGAACAGCCTTGCTGCGTACACACCAGCGATCATGACCAGCGTCGTCCATATCGTCTCTAAGAGCAAAGCTTTGGTGAGGTCGAACAATCGTCGCCCGCGACTGTTCTGCCACTTAACACCGTCAGGATACTTTTGAAGCACTGTCTGAGACCCCCGTCCGATGCTCAAACGCCTATCACCACGCGAGCGCTTCGGACAGCTAGAGCAATTGAGAGGTTCGATCTCGCTCCTGCCATTCTGGCAGGCCTTGCGCGTAAATCCGATCGACTTTGTGTTTCGCCTTGGCAAGCGCCCGGGATCCAAAGCCTCCATTGTTTGGTTCTTCTAACGAGCGAAGCAACGCCCTAGCCGAGTTCAGCCCGTCCAGCCAGACCTCTTCGGAGATGTATTTGGTTTCCACAATCTGCTGTTCATAGCTCTTTTTGAGGAAGGTAGGCGCGAGAATGCTCCAACGCCTGTCATCGCGTCAACGCCTTGAAATCCTGGTTCAGCAGTTCGAGCCGGTCATTCGCGCCGCCTTCATGGAGGCGATCGACGACATCCGGTCGAACATCGTATTGCGGCGGATTGCGGAAAGGCTGGAGCGCGCCGACATCGCTGGTGCGATCAAGGCTCTGAACCTCGATGAGGCGGCATTCCGACCGCTGGAAGAGGCGCTGAGGCAGGCATTCAACGGCGGTGGTGTTGCAGCAGTCGAGCAGATGCCGGCTCTGCGTGATCCAGATGGCCATCAAGTTGTGGTGCGCTGGGACGCAAGGAACCTAGCTGCAGAGCAATGGCTGCGTGAGCACAGCGCAATGCTGGTGACGAACATCGTCGAAGATCAGAAGGTCGCGATCCGGTCTGCACTTGAGCAAGGGCTTAGCCGCGGCGACAATCCGACCAAGACCGCGCTGCAGGTTGCGGGACGGGTCAACAGGGTCACAGGGAAGCGCGAGGGCGGCATCGTCGGCTTAACCGCACAGCAGAGCCAACATGTCGCCAGCGCGCGCCTGGAATTGGCTCTGGCGGATCCTGATGGCATCCGGAACTATCTCCAACGCGGCCGGAGGGATAAGCGCTTCGACAGATCGGTTTTGAAGGCCTTCAAGGACGGCAAGCCGATCCCGGCCGAGACAGTCGACAGGATCGTGACACGTTATGCTGACGGGTTGCTGAAGCTGCGTGCCGACACGATCGCGCTGAATGAGACCTTCGAGGCTTTGGCGGTGGCCAAGGAGATCGCTTTCCGCCAGCAGATCGACAAGGGCAGGGTGCAAGCTCAGGCGGTGACGAAGACATGGCGGAGGTCGCCGAGCGAGCATCCCAGGCTGCAGCACACCGCGATGCATGGTCAGGCGGTGCAGTTCGACCAGCCGTTCATCGCACCTGACGGAACGCCGATCCCTTACCCGTATGCTCCGGGAGTGCCGGCGCGGCATAAACTCGGTTGTAAATGTTTCGCGGGGTATAAAATCGACTTCGTAGCTGCGAACGCTTGATCTCGGGGAGGTGGGCTTGCATTGGGTTCTTACCGCGATAATTGCCGGGGCTGTGCTCGCATTCCCACCCAAATTCTATTCAATCTGGCTTACCCGACAGAAGCCGGAAGTCGTCGTGAAACCGGTACCTTATGCCGGGCCGAACAGTATGCTCACCACCTTTGCGATCCTCAAGGAACACGCGAAGCAAGGTGATGTCTGGGCGAGCCGGATGCACACTTCGTTGGTTCTCGCGGCGTTGATGCCTTTGGTCGTCATCCTTTGCATCGTGTTCCTCGTGCGCGGCTGACCAGATCTTTGATCGGATGAAATGCCATGGCTTCGTTTGCTGCTCAGGTCGGATCGTGGGCGACCAAGGTCGAGGGTGCGCTCGAGGCGGTTTTCAAGGAGAGCGCCCAGGAACTGGTCAGCCAGTTGAATGAGCTGGCTCCGGTGGACACGGGCTTCCTTCGTGCCTCTTTGATGGCATCGATTACTGCGATGCCGCAGATGACACGGGCGAATCCAGGCGCAGCCGGTCCTGCCGATCTCGGCGACATCGTGCTCGTCATTGCCGGCGCGGATCTCGGTGACACGATCTATCTGGGCTACACGGCCAACTATGCGGCCTACGTCCACTACGGTGCCCGGGGCAATGCTCCGCGGCCGTGGGTGACGATGGTGGCTCAGCGGTGGATCGCGATTGTCGAGGCCAAGGCGGCCGAAGTGAAAGCCAGACTGGGGCTTTAGTCAGGCACCTTTGACCAAATGCCGCCGGTGCCATGATATGTTTCCGCCGAGAGCCTGAAACTCTGACTGCAGGCCGTGCAGCGGAAGAGGTGGTCGACTACATCATCCCACGGTCCATTCTGCTCGATGTCGAGAAAGGACCGATCCTCAGGGGCCAAATGACCGCTGTGGATCGCTGCTTGTGCAGTGCGGATAGCCGCCGTGAGTGCGGCTGGGCTTCGGATTGGAACCGTGTTTTCGAACTGATCGCAGCATGTGCAGGACATACTGCGGACTAAGCACACCATCAGTTTCTGGGCTAGAGCAAATGCCATCCATCGAAACATCGATCTGGCTCGCTCTCAAGGCAAGAGTGGAAGCGCTTGTGTTATCGCCAACGCTGCCAATCGCCTGGCCGAACCTGAGCTTCACCAAGCCGTCGACGGGCTATCTGCGCGTCACCCACGTACCGAATATGAACCGCCGGCTGTTCATCGGCTCGGCTGATCCGCATCAGCGTCTCGGGCTGCTCCAAATCGACGTGTTCGGCAAGAAAAACGAGAACATAGCGGTTGCGGTTGAGGTGGCGGGGAAGGTTGCGGCGCACTTCCCGGCCAATCTCAGGATGACCTACGGCGGCGTCACGGTGCGTATCACGGCCGCTCCGATCGTTGCTCAGCCCATGGACGATGACACGCACGTCCTGGTGCCGGTGACGGTCGCCTACGAGTGCATGGATTGATCAATTCCCTAGAGATCGCCCTCTTCTGCCAAGCCTAGCCGCCGGAGGACCAGCCTACCAAGCGATGTAATGTCGTGACCGTTCGCTTTCACCATGCCGGTGTTCGAGTCGAATTCTGGCAAGTCGCCTTTTCGCACGGAATTGAAGCGTGGCCTCAATACCCCGAGGCCCACCAATGCAGAAAGGGCGAGCTCTTTCACTGTCGCCTTGTCCATCTCATCTCGAGACGAGCGCATGTGAATAGACGCGACGTGCAGGAGTTCCTTATGCTTCTCGCGGAATGCAGCGTCCCGCCAATACCTGTCGAGATTGCTTGCTAGAATGATAACCTGATCGTCATCAATCGAACGGAGCAGAGCCAAGATACGCTTTGCCTCTATCCGATCGTTTTCGTCTCCCTTCAATCCAAACGACACCAGGGATGCGATGTAACTCAGCCGCTCCTGAGAGAGAGCTCTGGCTGCTTGAGAGCCGCCTTCTTCAAAAAGGTCAATGGCCTCTGGGCTTTTCGATATTGCGGCCTTCTGTTCGAAAGTGAAACCTTCAATGCGCTCGTCGAGCAGCTTTACGTACGCAACAAGCCTGTCGAACCGTTGGTTGGGAACAATGCTCTCGATCAACTCGGTGATGAACGAGCCGGCGAACGGTAGTAGCCCTGATACCGCGCGGCCCGCCATCACTGCATAGTCTGTTTTCGTATTGCCAAGCTCAGGCTTGCCTTCGTCTTCCGCCATTTGGAGCCCCCACCCATGTGCAGAATCGTCCTGGCGCTATTCTGCGGTACGATCGGCGCGTTCGCTATTGGATATGCGCTGGCCATCGCTGGGGAACCTCAGATGCATTGGGCGATGTGCACGGTGATGCGGCTTTGTTGACGGTCTGTCAGATCCGCCCCTCGGCAAGGCTGACATGAAACCGGAAGCAATCGCTTAGCCCGTTCTTCCGGCTCTCAACCATTGGAAAACCTGCCAGGCTGTGACGCATGCCAGAAGTGCGGATGCGCCGAGTAGAACCAGGTCGGCGACAAAGAGAGCACTGCCCCAGCCGCTATACGGCGCATTGCACTGGAACCCGCCGAAGCCAAAGGCGCAGTAGCTGCTCGTCACCTCTTCAACCCAGAACGCAGCCAAGAGAGCGGCAACAAGCAAAGTCAGGCTGATGTACGGAAGCCGGTGCATTGCCTGCTCATAGCACCGCAAGCCAGTTCCCGGCCATCAGCACACTTGGCCTACAAGTGCTTCGCCTAACCGCCCTTCGGCAAGGCAATCCCACAATCTGGAAGGAAAGACCGATGACGGTGACAACCGCTTCGGGGTCGAAGGTATCGATCGGCCCGACAACCGCCGCGGCGAATGCCGCCGCCTATGCCGCCTTGACCTATGTGTCGATCGGTGAGGTGCAGAACCTCGGCGAATTCGGCGACCAGTCGAACGACGTCACGTTCACCTCGCTGTCCGACGGTCGCGTTCGCCACCTTAAGGGCGCCCGCGATGCCGGCGTGCTCGCCCTGGTCTGCGGCCGCGATCCTCTCGATGCTGGCCAAGTGGCTCTGAGGGCTGCCGAGAAAACCAAATTCGCCTATGCAATCAAGATCGAAGCGGCGGATGCTCTCGACGCGAATGACACCAACAGCGTGTTCTATTTTCACTACCTGGTGCAGTCGGCACGAGACAACTTCGGCGAAAGCGACGGCATCGTGACGACGACTTTCAACCTCGGCATCACGACCGGAATCATCGAAGTTCCAGCGACGGTGGTGCCGTAATGGATCTCGCCAAGTTTGATGGTTTCGCCAAGTCATTCGATGAAGGCATGTTGGTCGAATTCGTCCACCCTGCAACGGGTGAAAAGCTCGGCATGTCGGTCACGGTCGCCTCTTATCAGTCGGAGCGGGTGAAGAAGCTGCAGCGCAAGATGGCCAACGTGGCCATGAGGGAGCAAGATTTCTGTACTTCAGGCTCATCAAAGCCGCGTTCGTGAGTCGGTTCATCAGATCGCGAAAGCACAACTACTTCCCGCAATAGCGGTCGTTGATGTCATTGACCGCATTGGCGTCAGGACCGACGCGGTGATAGGCGCAAGGGCCGACAGCCGTCGTGAACATCTGTTTGTCGTAATAGCGCGGGCCGCCGAACAGCATTTCGACAACGGTGCGTCCGGCCGGCACGTAACGCTCCTCGTGATGAACACGCTGCTTTTTGTGATGGCGCTTCTTCTCGCCGGCGAAGGTTGGCGCGCTCAGGCCAATCGCCAGGACCGCCATGAGTGCGCAGGTTGCGAAGTGCTTCATCGCCATCGAAAATCTCCATGCCGTCGGTCAGAAAGCAGCAGCCAGGGCGAAAGTTCCTGAGCATTGGAGATTCTCCGAAAAGCCGCGCGTTGGCAATGCCGCGCTGGAGGCTTGCCACGGCGCCCGGAGGACACGCTGCCTGCCATCCGGCTATTTTTCCGAAACACCTGCTTCCGCGAAGCTTGCCATGCCTGCGTGGCAGGCCAGCGCCGAGCGGACGAGATTGACGGCGAGGCAGGCGCCGGACCCCTCACCAAGCCGCATGCCAAGATCGAGCAGCGGTGTCAGGCCAAGCGCCTGCAGCAGGCCGCGATGGCCTGCTTCCGCCGAGACATGGGCAGCAAGGGTGTGGGCAAGGCCTGCGGCATGCAGCTTGGCCAGGGGGGCCGCTGCCGCGGTACAGACGAAGCCGTCAAGCAGCACCGGCACGTTGCGGTGACGCGCGGCAAGTGTGGCGCCGAAGATGGCCGCCAGTTCGCGGCCGCCGAGAGCGGCCGCCGCCTTCAGCGGGTCGGCAAGCACCGCGGCATGACGGTCCAGTCCAGCTTCGATCGCAACGACCTTGCGCCTTAGGCCGGCATCGTCGACACCGGTACCGCGACCTGTCCATTTCTCGGCGCCGCCGCCGAACAGGGCAGCAGAGATCGCCGCCGCCGGCGTGGTGTTGCCGATGCCCATTTCGCCCAGGCAGAGCAGATCGAGATCCGCGTCCACGGCATCATAGCCGGCAGAGACCGCGGCGAGGAAAGCCGCTTCATCCATGGCAACATCCTGGGTAAAGTCGCCTGTCGCATGATCGAGGTCGAGTGGGATGACATCGAGCTCCGCACCGGTCGCCCGGGCAAGCTGGTTGATGGCCGCGCCGCCATGGGCGAAATTGGCCACCATCTGCACCGTGACTTCGGAAGGGTAGGCCGAGACACCCTGGGCGGTGACGCCATGGTTGCCGGCGAAAACGAACACTTTCACCCGATCGAGCCTCGGCATGTCGCGGCCCTGCCAGCGCGCCAGCCAGGCGGCGATCGTTTCCAGGCGGCCCAGGCTGCCTTGCGGCTTCGTCAACGTGTCCTGGCGGCGGGCGACCGCAGCCGCGGCCGCCTCGCTGCCGGTCGACAGATCGCGGCAGGCTGCGCGCAGTTCATCGAGTGATTTGAAGGGCATGACGGATTTGTCTCCGAAACGGAATCAGGTGAGTGCGACGGATGCAACGATGAGTACGGCGATTTCGCAAAGCTGCTGCAGGGCACCGGCGGCATCGCCGGTATGACCGCCGATCTGGCTGAGGCAGAGCTTGCGAAAACAAAGGAAGACCAAACCGAGCAGGGCGGCGGCGGCAAGTGCGCCACCAAAGCCCAGCACCAGCAGCGCGATGGCACCGAGGATGATGCCCGCCTGCGCGGTGCCCAGCGAAACCGTGCCGATGCGGGAAGAGAGACCTTCGGCGGTGGTCGAGGGCAGCCAGTGCAGGAAAGCCCCGAGCAGGCCGCGCGAAGCGGCATGGGCGGCGACCAGCGCAAGCAAGGCGGACCAGCCACTGGAAAACTCCGCCAAGGCACTCCAGCGGATGAGGATGCTCAAGCCGAGCGCGGAGGCGCCATAGGCGCCGATGCGGCTGTCATGCATGATCTCCAGCTTGCGCTCCGGCGTGCGGCCGCCGCCGAAGCCGTCGGCGACATCGGAAAACCCGTCCTCATGCAGGGAGCCGGTCGACAGCATCATGGCAGCCAGCGCAAGCGCGGCGGCTGGGCCGGACGCAACGCCGAAGCTTGTCGCCAGCGTGAAGGTGGCCGCGCCGACGATCGCCACCACCACGCCGGCGATCGGGGCTGCCCAGATCGCGTCGGCCAGCTTGCGGTCGCCGAAATCCAGAACCGGCAACGGCAGCCGCGTGAAGAAGACCAGCGACAGCGCGATGTCGGTGGCGGTCCTGGCCGGGGTTGGGCTGGTGCTCATGGGTTCACCGCAATGGCGTGGAAGAACGTGCCGCTGACAAGGCCGCGCCGCGCACCGGAAGCGCCAAGCGGATTGCCCAGCCCGTCGGCAAGCTCGGCAAGCGGTTCATCCGAACCAGCGTCTGTCACCTGTGCATAGTGGAATTCATGGCCGCGCACGACCGTGCCGGCTGGTCCAAGGGCGCAATCGCTCCTAAGCCGGGCTTCGCGATAGCCGAGATTCATCTTGCGCCTGGCAAAGGATGTCGAATGACCGAGCAGCCCGAGCATCGGGTGGGTGACGCTGTCGGCGTCTTCGAGCGCTGTGCCCAGCGTCATGAAGCCACCGCACTCGCCATGGATCGGTTTTGATGCCGCGAAGTGCTGCATGCCGCCGCGGAATCTCCCGGCGGCGGCGAGCCTGCCGGCATGCAATTCCGGATAACCGCCCGGCAGCCAGCAGACATCGCAGCTTGCATCCGGCGCCTCGTCGGCGAGCGGCGAGAAAGGCACGATCTCAGCGCCGGCGTCGCGCCAATGTGCTGCCACGTGCGGATAGACGAAGGTGAAGGCAGCATCCTCGGCCAATGCGATGCGCTGGCCAGGTGGCGGCAGTGCCGCGCTGAAATCACCGATTGCCGGTTGCAGCGGCGCGGCCAGGGCCATGATCGCGTCGAGGTTGAGCGAGGTTTCGGCCATGTCGGCCAGCCGGTCGAGATGCGACATCAACTCCGCATGCTCGCTGGCCTGAACGAGACCAAGGTGGCGCTCGGGCAAGGCAAGGGCTGAATCGCGCTGGATGGCACCCACCACAGGCAAGCCGAGAGCTTCGATGGCATCGGCGCAAAGCTTGCGGTGGCGTTCGCTGCCGAGGCGATTGAGCACGACGCCGGCGATGCTCACATTGGGGTCGTAGCAGGAAAAGCCCTTGGCGATTGCCGCCGCTGTCGTCGACTGGCCGGATACGTCGAGCACCAGAAGCACCGGCAGTCTGTAGAGTCGAGCAAGGTCGGCTGCCGAACCGGTGCGGCCGTCTGGCGACGGAATGCCGTCGAAAAGCCCCATGGCGCTTTCCAGCACCACCAGTTCGGCATCGCCGGCAGCGCGTGCCGCAAGGCCGTTGAGCAGGGAAGGCGGCATCGCCCAGCTGTCCAGATTGACGCCGGGAAGACCGGTGGCGGCGGCATGGAAGCCGGGATCGATATAGTCTGGGCCGGATTTCGCACCGCGCACGCGCACGCCGCGCCTTGCCAGCGCGCGCAGGATGCCGATGGTGACGCTGGTCTTGCCCGAGCCGGAACGCGGGGCGCCGACGATGATGGCGCTCATGATCTGGCCGCCAATCTTTCGCGCATGGCGACGATACCGCCAACGATGATGAGTGCCGGTGAAACGATCGCTTCCCGTGCGGCCGCATCCACCAGCGTGCCGAGGGTGGCGACGACGGTGCGTTCCTGCGGCAGCGTGGCGTTCTCGATCAGGGCGGCCGGCGTGTCGGATGCCAGCCCGCCGGCGAGCAGATCGGCGACGGTCGCTTCCATGTGGGTCAGGCCCATGTAAATGACGATGGGCTGGCCGGTGCGGGCGAGCGCCTGCCAGTCCGGGCGGTCGTCGGAGACCGCGGCAAAGCCGGTCGCCAGGATGATGGCGCCGTTGATGCCCCTCATGGTCGCCGGAATGCCGGCCGAGGTCAGCCCGCCGAAAGCGGACGTCACGCCCGGCAGGACACGATAAGGAATGCCGTTTTCGGTCAGCGCCAGCGTTTCCTCGCCGCCGCGTCCGAAAACATAAGGGTGACCGCCTTTCAGCCGAACCACCTTGCGGCCTTCCCTGGCGAGCTTCACCAGCAGCGTGTTGATCTCGCCCTGCGGGATGGACAACCGGCCGCCGCGCTTGCCGACATAGAATTTTTCAGCCTGCCCGGCGACGTCGATGATCTCCTGCGAGACAAGCGCGTCATGCACCAGCGCATCGGCCTGGCTGAGTGCGGAGAGCACTTCCAAGGTGAGCAGGCTGGGGTCGCCCGGGCCGGAGCCGGCCAGCCAGACATGGCCGGGCTCGAGCTTTGGCTTGTGTGCGGTGAGCTTTTCGAGCGTCGCGGAAAGCATCATAGCCGGTTCCTGAAACGGCGCTGGTAGTAGGCGTCGTAGAGCGAGCTTTCGGTGAAGTCCTCGGCTGCCAGCGAGCGCCCGACGAAGATCAGCGCGGTGCGCTCGATCGGATCGGCGGCCAGTGCGGCTGCTACAGTTTCCAAGGTCGCGCGGATGACGCGCTCGTCCGGCCATGTGGCGCGAAAGACTATGGCGACGGGACAATCGCCGCCATAGTGCGGGGTCAACTCCGTCACCACCTGCTCGATGGCGTGGATGGCGAGGTGGATCGCCAGCGTTGCGCCGGTGCGGCCAAAGGCCGACAAGGTTTCACCCGGCGGCATCTTGGAGGCACGGCCCGAAACACGGGTCAGTATCAGGCTTTGTGCCACTTCCGGGATGGTCAGTTCACGCTTTAGCGCTGCCGCGGCTGCGGCGAAGGACGGCACGCCGGGGGTCAGCGTATAGGCAATGCCGTTGCGTTCGAGGCGACGGATCTGCTCGGCGACGGCGCTCCATACCGAGAGATCGCCGGAGTGCAGCCTCGCCACGTCCTGCCCGGCCTTGTCGGCGGCAACATACTCGGCCTCGATTTCGTCCAGCGACATCGGAGCGGTGTCCACCAGTCTCGTGCCGGGCGCGCAATGGTCCAGCAGTTCCGGTGCCACGATGGAGCCGGCATAGAGGCAGACGGGGCAGGATGCGAGCAGCCTCGCGCCGCGCAAGGTGATGAGATCGGCAGCGCCCGGACCAGCGCCGATGAAATGCACGGTCATGCCGAGGCTCCGTTGACAGCGATGGCGCAGGTAACAGCGCCTGTTATGAGGCGCGGTCCAAGCAGTCGCGCGTTTTTGCCCGCCGCCGCGAGTGCCGCGCCTTCCGATACGGATGGTGAACCGGCAATGGCGAGGGAAGTATCGGAGCGGGTAAGCCCGGCCTGGGTGTTGCCCGCATCAGCGTCCTCAACGACGATCACCTCGAGGCCGAGCAGGTCCGCGGCGGCAAAGATGGCAGCCTCATCGCGCTTGAAAGTGGTGGTGGCGAGCGCGGAAAGCGCAGAGCGATCGAGGTCATGACTGAGAAGGGCTGCGTCGACCGCCGCCAGAACGCCGGCCGCGTCCACGCCCTTGCGACAGCCGATGCCCGCGACGATCATGGCTTGATCCAGCTCCATTGCGTCACCGGCAGGGCTGGCCGCCAGGCCTGCATGGTGCCGACGGGTGCCGCGCGTGAAATGGCGATGCGGGTCAGCGTGCCGCCCAACTCCGCCTGACGGGCGACCAGCAGCGCTTCCATCTCCAGGGTGACGGCATTGGCCACGCAGCGACCACCAGGCGGCAGTGCCTTCAGTGCCGCATCGAAGACACCGGCATCGGTGCCGCCACCGCCGATGAAGATGACATTTGGTGCCGGCAGGCCAGCCAGTGCTTTCGGTGCCTCGCCTTCGATCACCGTCAGTCCCGGTACTCCAAAAGCCGTGGCGTTGTACCGAATGCGCTCGGCGCGCTCGGCATTGGCCTCGATGGCAAGGGCGCTCAGCGAGGGATGCGACAGCATCCATTCAATCGCGATGGAACCGGAGCCCGCGCCGATGTCCCACAAGACCTCATCCCGGCGTGGCGCCAGCGCGGACAGCGTTATGGCGCGCACTTCACGCTTGGTGATCTGGCCGTCGGTTTCGAAGAGATCGTCGGAGAGACCGGAGGCGAGTGGCAGGATCCGCGCCTGCGCTTCCGATTCAATTTCGAGCGCCAGCACATTGAGCGGATTGATGTTTTTGAGATTGAAATCGCTGGCTCTCGCGCCGCGGACGACCTCGTCCGGGCCACCCAGTGCTTCCAGAACGGTCAGCCTGGACGGGCCGAAGCCAAGCTCGGCAAGCAGCGTCGCCAGCCCGGACGGTGCTGTCCCGTCAGAGGTCAATGCCAGGATCCGGGCGCCGGGCTGCAGCAACGGCCGGATCAGGTCGTGCGGGCGACCATGCAGGGAAATCGTCTCGACCTCCTGCAGTGCCCAGCCAAGTCGTGAGGCTGCGAGCGAGATGGAGGAGGGCGCAGGCACCACCACCATGTCAGCGGCGGCGACCTTGCGTGCCAGCGTCACACCGACGCCGTGAAAGAATGGATCGCCGGAAGCAAGCACACAGACGCGTCGGCCGGCGCGATCGAGAACCGCTTCCATTTGCGGATCGAAAGGTGTCGGCCACTGGTGCATCTCGCCGGTGACAAGTGAGCCGGCGAGATCGAAATGGCGCTTGCCGCCGAAAACGAACTCGGCCTCCGCGATCAGTCGCTTGGCCTCGTCGCCCAGACCCGCTACACCGTCCTCGCCGATGCCGACAATGGCGAGCCAGGCTGGTACGGCGCGCGTTTCTTTCTCAGCAGGCATGATGTCCCACCGTATTCTCATTCTGGGCGGAACCACCGAGGCCAGGCAACTGGCCGGTCGATTGGCGGCAAGACCCGATGTTGAGTTGACCCTTTCGCTGGCGGGGCGCACGGAAAACCCGGTTGCCCAGCCTGTGCCGATGCGTGCCGGCGGTTTCGGCGGCGCCGACGGCCTCGCCGCCTATCTGAAGGACAACCAGACCGATCTGCTGATCGACGCGACGCATCCCTACGCGGCGCGCATTTCCACCAATGCGGCCAAAGCCGCGCGACTTGCCGGTGTGCCGATCCTGGCGTTGCGCCGCCCCGGCTGGGAACGACGGGAAGGTGACCGCTGGACGGAAGTGGATGGTGCTGCAAATGCCGCCGTCGCGCTCGGTCCCGCCGCTCGGCGTGTCTTCCTGGCGCTCGGCGCCAGGACGTTGGCGTCTTCGAAGCGGCTGCCCATCACCACTATCTCCTGCGCAGCGTCGACCCGGTCGAGCCACCGCTCGGTATTCCCGGTGTCGACTATCTGCTGGCTCGCGGGCCTTTCGATGAGGCGGATGAGCATCGACTGCTGATCGAACACCGCATCGACGTCATCGTTTCCAAGAACAGCGGTGGCGAGGCGACCTACGGCAAGATCGCCGCGGCGCGAGCGCTTGGTATCGAGGTGGTTATGATCCGCAGGCCGGTTCTGCCGACGGTGCCTTCGGCGGCCGGCATCGTGGAACTGCTTGCGATGGTCGATCATTCCCTGCGTCCCGTCGCCGAGCGCGGTGTGTAGACCAGCGCTGGTTTGCCGTTGCGCTTGATGACACGGGTTTCGGGCGATCCGATGATCACGCAGGTTGCCATATCCGCCATATCTGCCCGGGCGAAGGCGAGCGAAGCAACTTCGATACGCTCGTCGGGACGGCCGGCGGCGCGACCGAAAATCACCGGTGTTGTACCCGGCAAAATAGCGGCGAGTGCCTCGAAGGCACGACCAAGCTGCCAGGGGCGGGCCTTGCTGATCGGGTTGTAGAGGGCGATCACCAAGCCGGCACCGGCTGCCGCCAGCAATCTGAGTTCGATCAGATCCCAGGGTTTCAGGTTGTCGGACAACGAAATGGCACAGAAATCATGGCCGAGCGGTGCGCCGGCACGGGCGGCTACGGCGAGCATGGCGGTGACGCCCGGCACGATCTGCAGGTCGATGTCACGCCATTCGGCAGGGCCATCCTCGATCGCTTCGCACACGGCGGCCGCCATGGCAAAGACGCCAGGATCGCCACCAGAGACGACAGCCACTGCATGGCCTTGCGCCGCCTTGACGATCGCCTCCTTGGCGCGCGCCAGTTCCTCGCGATTGTCGGAAGCGATCCGGGTCTGGTGCGGCTTCAGCTCGAGCCGGTCGACATAGGGTTTGTAGCCGTAAAAGAACTCGGCCTCAGCGACCGCAAGGTTTGCTTCCGGTGTGACCTGGTCGGCATTGCCGGGGCCGAGGCCGATGACGAAGAGACGGCCGCTCACAGGCTTGCCTCCGGGCGTCCGGACCAGCCGGCCACCAGCACCACGGCGAAATAGGGCGCCTTGTCGTCCGGCTTGTCCTGCAATGGCATCGACACCGAACCCGGCATCGTGCCGCGTTCGACATAGACGGCGCGTGCGAGCTTGCCGGTGGCGTCCAGCGCGCGGCGAATTTTCGCCAGGTTGCGGCCTACCTTCATGATGACCGCAGCGTCGGTGTCGGCAAGCCGCCGGGTCAGTTCGAACTCGTTCATGGTGCCGGGCAGGACGGTCAGCACATCGTCACCCTGCACGATCGGCAGGCCGTTGGCCGACCAGCAGCCGGACATGGCCGTCACGCCGGGAATGACCTCGGTCGGGTAACGATGCGCAAGGCGTACGTGCAGATGCATGTAGGAGCCATAAAAGAGCGGATCGCCCTCGGAGAGGATGGCGACCGTGCGACCCTGGTCGAGATGCTCGGCGACCCGCATCGTCGACTCCTCATAAAAACCGGTGATCGCCGCCTTGTAGTCGTCGCTGTCCTTGTCGATCTCAATGGTGACCGGGTAGACCAGCGGCAGTTCGATCCAGTCTGCCCGACAATGTGCACCGACGATGGTGCGGGCATTGCCGTTGGCGCCGCGCTTGGAAAAATGCGCGACGACATCGGCCTCGGCCAGCGCACGCACAGCCTTGAGCGTCATCAGTTCAGGATCGCCGGGACCGGTGCCGACGCCGATGAGGCGGCCTTTCGCCGACGCGCTCACAGGCCAGGCCTCGCCAGCGAATTCAGCGCGGCAGCGGTCATGGCACTGCCGCCCAGCCGGCCACGCACGATGGCGAAGGGCACGCCATAGGAGTTTTCGGCCAGGGCATCCTTGGATTCGGCGGCGCCGACAAATCCCACCGGCATGCCGATGATCGCGGCCGGTTTGGGTGCGCCGTCGCGCAGCTTCTCCAGGAGGTAGAACAATGCCGTTGGCGCATTGCCGATGGCTACCACCGCACCTGCAAGCCGGTCGGTCCAGAGGTCGATTGCCGCAGCCGAACGCGTGTTGCCAATCGCCTTGGCGATGTCGGCGGTACGGGGATCGCGCAGAGTGCAGATCACGTCATTGCCGGCCGGCAGGCGGGCGCGGGTGACGCCATGCGACACCATTTCGGCGTCACACAGGATGGGCGCGCCTGCCTTGAGCGCATCACGGGCGGCGGTGGCGAAATCCGGCGAGAAGACGAAATGATTGGCCGCCTCGACCTGGCCGCAGGCATGGATCATGCGGATGGCAATGTCGGCCTCGGCTTCCGAGAAGCGCGACAGGTCGGCCTCAGTGCGGATGATGGCAAAGGAACGCTCATAGATGGCGTTGCCGTCGTGGATGTAGTCATAGGCGGCCATACTCAATCCGTACCCAATCTCGCGAAGGCGTCGGTGATCGCCGCTTCACCCAACCGGGCAAGGCAGGTGGCGGCGGTTTCGTTGCCGCGCCTGGCACTGCCTGCCAGCGCGGCGACGCGGCCAATGCCGCGCGCGGCTTCATATCGCGGGCTGTATCGGGGCGGAAGAGCTTTCGCCGTCCCGTCCACGACAAGTCCGGCTCCGTTTTCGCCGCCGACCAGGGTGAGCGCTGCCGTTGCAGGATGCGCGCAGCCCTTGGCGCAACCGGAAACATGCAGGGTGAACGAGCCGTCGAGCAAACCGGCATGGCTGGACGCAACCGTTTCGGCGATTTCGCGTGTCGCGATCCGGCCGGAGGCGCAGGCAGGCTCGCCGGGGCAGGCTGCTATATGCAGGCGCGGATCGCCGGTTTCTGTTACGAAGCCGAGCCCGTGGGCGGCCTGCTGCAAATCGAAACAGTCTTGTTCGCCTGGTATCCGGAACAGCAGGGTGCGCCGCGGTGCCGGGCGGATTTCGTCGGCGCCGCGTGCGTGTGCTTCCAGGCAGAGTTGTGCGATCCTTTCCGCAGGCATCGAACCGAAGGGCAGGGCGATGCCGACGGCGTGGGTATCGTCGGCCAGGGCAAGGATTCCGATGAGAGCAGAATCGCCTCGACGGCTTTGCTGATGTGTCGCTGCAGTGGCGTCGGCTGGCAAAAATGTGGCGCTCAAGTCGCGCGCGCGTCCCTCATGTCCGATCGCCGCAATGGCCTGGAGGATCGCTAGAACTCTATCGCATACGTCTGATTCATCCAGCAAAGCCAGCGGCCGCGCGGTGGCCGCGGTGCCGCCAATCGCTAGATGCCATCTCATGTTGCCGATGCCCCTGGCCGCGACGAGCCGGATGTCGGCCAGGATCGCATCCACGCTGATGGCGCCGCCACCGTCTACGACGATGGAGACCTTCGGTCCGAGCCTGCCTGCCAGGTCCGTTTTTGCGATCGCCTGGCGGATCGCTTCAGCCAGCGGGCGCGGATCGGCAATTTCCTGCGCATCCAAACCGGCCAGCGGGCCGGTTTCGACAGGAACGCCGGTTCGCACAGCGATGCCCAAGGCGTTTACTTCCGCAGCCAGCTGGCCGGCGCTCGCAGGGGCCAGGCCGCGGATCTGGATCGAACCTCGGGCAGTGACTTCCATGATGCCGTTGCCGTGCCGTGCGGCGGATTCCGTGAGTCCGATCAGGGCCTTGGGAGAAAGTCCTCCAGCAACCGGGTTGAGGCGCACCAAAAGCCCGTCGCCGGTCTGCATCGGCGTCGACAAGGCGGGGCAGGCACCGCGGCGCTGGAAGGCGTTCATTCCGCCGCCTCCGCTCCCTTTGGCTCATGGCCTTGGGCTTTAGCGATCAAAGCAGCAAGGTCGTCGTCGACCGAATTGCGCAGTGGGTGCCACAGGCCGCGCCGCCGGGCCGACTGGAAGCGCTCGGCGATGAATTTGACAGCGCGAGGGTTCTCGGCCAGCAGAAATGCCCGTACCTCGTCGTCGCCGAGGTAGGCATCGTGCACGGCACCGATCAGATTGCCGGCAATGGCATGGGTGGTCTCGGCGAAGCCGATCAGGCGATCGACCGTCTCGGCGAATTCCGACGCACCGCGCGGGCCGTGCCGCATCTGGCCCTCGATGAAGCGGCGGTTGATGGCGCGGGCCCGCACCACGCGTGTCACCGCCTCCGATACCGAGCGTGGCTTGGGTTTTGCGGGATCGGTCGTGTCGAGAACGATGACGTCCGCACTTTTACCGAGCGCGGCAAGCGCCGCGGAGAAGCCGCCAATGAAAGCGACGTCGGCCGAACCCTCGAGGATGTCGCGACCCGGATCGTCGCCCGTGTGGACAAGCAGATCAGCCTCGGCGATGCGCCCCGCAAAGGCGCCGGGCGCGGCGGAGCCTTCACCTTCAGCCCCGCCATAGGCATGCGAGGCGGCTTCGAGATAGGCGCGGCCAAGTTCCTCGCGACGATCCCATTCGCCGCTGGCAAGCATCGCCTCCAGCCCGGCGCCATAGGTGCCCGGCGAGGAGCCGAAAATGCGCGGTTCGACCCGGCCTGCTGCACGCGTTGCCGCCGCAAGCGGGTTTTCGCTGTCGTCCTCGTCACGCTGGGCGACTGCGCGTGCCGCCGCATCGATCAGGGCGATCTGGGTGGGGAACATGTCGCGAAACAGGCCCGATATGCGCCAGGTGACATCGACACGCGGCCGCCCAAGCGTGGCTGGCGGCAGCACTTCGATACCTATAACGCGACCAGTGGCGGCATCCCATTGCGGCCGGCAACCCATCAGCGCGAGCCCCTGCGCAATTTCCTCGCCGCCGGTGCGTAAGGATGCGGAGCCCCAGAGGTCGATGACCAGGGCCCGCGGCCAGTCGCCATGACCTTGCATGTAGCTGACCACGATTTCGTCGGCTGCCGCCTTGCCGAGATCGAATGCGGTCGGCGTTGGCATGGTACGCGGATCGGCGGTGAACAGGTTGCGCCCGGTCGGCAGGACATCGCTGCGGCCACGAGCAGGCGCGCCCGCTGGGCCCGCAGTGACGTGGCGGCCATTGAGCGCCGCGAGCAACGCCGTCTTTTCGTTGGCCGCGCTTTGCAGGCGCAGCGGATCTGCTTCGCCCTCCGGAGCACGACCATAAACGTGCAGGCCGTCCTTGACCGCGAAATCCTTGAGATCGCACAGCCAGGCATCGATGCGGCGTAGCGCTTCGTCGGGCGCATCGGTTTTGGCGACGCCGGCTTCCGAGGCAAGGCCGGTTTTAGCCGCGGTTTCGACAATCAGCCTGGCCAGCCGGTCGCGCCGGCGGCGGTCGAGCCCGTCGGCCTGCGCGTATTCATCGACGAGACGCTCCAGTTCCTGCTGGTGGTCGTCCAGGCCTGCGCCGGTCAATGGGGGTGGCAGATGACCGAGTGTGACTGCCGCGATGCGACGCTTGGCCTGCGCCGCCTCGCCTGGGTTGGAGACGATGAAAGGATAGATCACCGGCAACGCGCCGGTGACGATTTCTGGGAAACAGTTCGAGCCCAGGGCAACCGTCTTGCCGGGCAGCCATTCCAGCGTGCCATGTGCGCCGACATGGATGATCGCGTGCACGCCAAGCGATTTCTGCAGCCACAGGCCGAAGGCGACCAGTTCGTGGCGCGGTGGCAGCGTCGGGTCGTGATAGTCGGCGCGCCGGTCGGCGGAGCGGCCACGATCCGGAGCCAGAGCTACGGTAACGTTACCGAAGCTGGCGGCGCGGAAAGGAAAATCGGTTGACGAAGCTTTGCCCCATGCATCGACCACCGCCTGGCGCGCGTCGATCGGCAGATTTTCGGAGAGCGTTGCGTAGTCCTCGGCATCAAGATGTTCGCCACCTTGTTCCAGGAGGTCGAGCAAAGCGCGCGCGGATTCAGGAATCTTCTCAACCGTGTAACCGTCTTCCTTAAGGTCGTGCAGCATGGAGAGCACGGAAGAGGGCACGTCGAGGCCAACAGCGTATCCGGTGCGTCCGGGCGCGCTGGGATAATCGGGGATGAGGATGACGACGCGTCTCTCAGCGGGTTCCGCCTGCTGCAGCCGGATATGAGCCACAATGCGGTCGGCGACGCGCTCGACGCGATCGGGTTCAGGCCTGTTGGCGAAAGGTCGGAAGGCAAGCGCCGAATCGGCCGCCACTTCGGCCTTGAAGGAAACCGCGCCGGCGAGGATGCGGCCGTCCAGCTCCGGCAGCACCACATGCATGGCAAGATCGGCCGGTGCCAGGCCACGCTGGTTGGTCTCCCAGGCGTCGCGGCGTGTCGTGGCGACGATGACCTGGAACACCGGCACCCCGGCACGGTCGAACAAGGTTTCGGCTCCCGGTTCCGCGCCGGAAGCGAATGCGGTGGCTGTGACGATGGCTGCCGGGTTCAGAGCGCCGAGTGTCTTTTCCACGAAACCCAGCGAGGCCTGGTCCTTCAGACTGGGCACGAAGATGGGTACGGCCGTGATACCGCGCACCTCCAGAGCTCCGGCCAGGGCATCGATGGGGGCGGCATCGGCCGCGAGCAGCATCGAACGATAGAAGAGGATGGGGACGGCCGGTTTGCCGGCGACGATCGGAGGAAGCGCGTCCACGACACCAACGCCGGGTTGATAGAAACCTGCCTTGGGCAGTTCGACAGGCGGGAGAACAGCGCGATCGTGGCCGCAAAGCCCAGCCAGTCGGCTGACCAGCGCAGACATGTTGGCCGGTCCACCCTGGCGGAAATAGGCAAGCAGGGTTTCCAGTTCGTCCGCGGGCAGGGTGGAAGCTTCGGTGAGGCGCGCATCCTCGTCGTGGGATTCGCCGGGCAGCAGCGCCAGCTTGATTCCCCTGGCGCGGGCTGTTGCCGCAAGCTGGTCGCAGCCGTAGCGCCACCAGTCGTAGCCGCCCAGGATACGCACCAGGATCACCTTGGCGTGCTGCGCAACGCTGTCGATCCACAGATCGACGGACATCGGGTGGCGAAGGTCGCGCAATGCCGCCAGCCGCATCGAGGGCAGGGCGGCGGCATCCGCCTGCCAGCCGGACGCCAATCCGGCCAGATCGCTGTCGGTGAAAGACAGCGCCACCATCTCCGCCGGCTGCTGGCGCAAGTCTACCGGCTCGGCGATATCGTCGAGCGAGGCGGAGGTGGTGGTCAGGATATGCAAGGTTTATCCCACCAGGATCTTCTCGATGGCCGGGCGGTCGAGACCCTTGAGGCCAATCACCACCAGCCGCGAGCGACGGTCGTCGTCTGCCGTCCAGGCGCGATCATAGTAGTGGTTCACACGCGGTCCAACCGCCTGCAGCAGGAGCCGCATCGGCTTGGCATCGACTTCGACGAACCCCTTCACGCGCAGCACATTCTCCTTGTCCGCGGCTTCCGCGACACGGCGAGCGAGATCATCCGGGTTGGCAACTGCAGGAATCTCGACGACGAAGGTGTCGAAGTCGTCATGCTCATGGTCGCCCATGCCGTCATGGTGGCTCTTGCGGTTTTCGATATCGTCCTCGACGGCAAGACCGAGGCCGAGCAGCACGGACGGATCGACCTTGCCCTGTGCGGTCGGCACCACCTTGACCGCGCGGCCAACATGCTCGCTGAGAACGGCATTGGCGCGGGCAGCACCGGCCGCATCCAGCAGGTCGTTCTTGGAGAGGATGATCAGGTCGGCGCAGGCGACCTGATCTTCAAACACCTCCTCGACCGGATCGTCGTGGTCGAGTGAATCGTCGGCGGCACGCTGCGCGGCGAGCGCGTCCATGTCCGAGGCGACGCGACCTTCAGCCAGAGCCGGGCCGTCGACCACGGCGACGACGCCGTCGACGGTCACGCGGTTTTTCACAGTCGGCCACTGGAAGGCCTGCACCAGTGGCTTCGGCAGCGCGAGGCCGGACGTCTCGATCAGGATGTGGTCGACTTTCGGCGTGCGTGCCAGGATCTGGTCGAGCGCCGGTACGAAATCGTCGGCGACCGTGCAGCAGATGCAGCCATTGGCGAGTTCGACGATGTTCTCCTCCGGGCAGCTTTCAACGCCGCAGCCCTTGAGGATCTCGCCGTCGACGCCGACGTCACCGAATTCGTTGACGATGAGGGCCAGCCGCTTGCCCTTTGCGTTCTCGAGGATATTGCGGATCAGCGTCGTTTTGCCAGCGCCGAGGAAGCCGGTGACGACGGTGCAAGGTACGCGGGAAACGGAAGCGGTCATATCTGGTCCTTCAACACAGCGAGGGGAGGGATACGCGCGACGAGGCCGCGCTTGAGGGAATCGGGACGGCCACGCCATGGGATGAGACCATCCTGCGACGTTGCGAAAAGCTCTGCGCCAGTCACGAGGTCGGAACCTGATTCAACCGTCAGGTCGCCGAAGACGTAGCTCCAGCAATCGTTGCGCAGCAGTGCTGCTGAGAGGCGGCGCTTGCAGTTACCCAGGCATTCGACCGAGCGCACTTGAATGGTCTGGTTGCCCCGGGCGGCAGTCCTCGTGGCTTCGGCCAGCAGCGTGCCGGCACGAGGATGGGCATCCGAACCGCTCTCGTCCCGACAGGACGAGCAGACGATGATGGTGACGGGGGCGGTTTCGACATCCGCCGTCACACTCGTCGTCCCGGCCGAGAAACTATCGCTGCGATCCAAATCAGGCTCCTTGCCCGGGACACCCGCCAGGCGTTGGGATTCTTGGTTTGACGGCAGGTCTCCTGGCTTGCGGGTCGCTGCCTCGGTGCCGCCTTCCCGGGAAATCCCAGTGGCTATCGGCCTTGGCTCGTCGCTCACAGTTGCGGGGACAGCCGCGGACTTGAAGCTTTGCCTCGCACCGCATTCCCTCTTCGCTCCTCCCGGTGAAGGGAGGAGACCGTCTTTGCCGGATTTAGGCTTGGGCAGGCGGCGCTGTCAACGCGCCGCAACGGCGGATCGCGTCGCAAGCGTGATGGTGCGGTTGGGCCACCGAGCCGACATCACGCCACGACGCAATCACGTTCCCGACTTTGAATGTGCAGATTGGCTGCCAGGAAGTCGATGAAAAGTCGTGTCTTTGCGAGTGGCAGGCGAGCTGCTGGCCAGACGATGTGGACTGGAATCGCGGGCTGCTCGAAGCCCTCCAGAATCACCTCGACGGTGTTGCTGTCGACGAGATCCTGGATTTGCCAGAGTGGCACGCGGCCGATGCCGAGGCCAATGGCAACCGCCGCGTGGCTGGCGGCCGCGTTGTCGAGATGCAGCCGTCCGCCAACTTTCACGCTCAATGGCTTGCCGCCTTCCTGGAATTGCCAGGCGCCGGCATCACGATCGGTGTTGCGGAAGATACATTGATGTTCGGCGAGTTCGCGTGGGTGGCGTGGCCGTCCGTGTTTGCCGAAATAGGATGGCGCGCCGAAGACGACCCGGCGCATGACGCCGAGCCGGCGCGCCTTCAAGTCGGAATCCGCCAGTTCGCCAATGCGGATGGCAAGGTCGAGCCCTTCCTGGGCTAGGTCGACGAAGCGGTTCGACAGGCTGAGTTCTACTTCGAGCTTGGGGTGCATTTCCATGAAACGTGCGACGATGGGGATGAGATAACTGGGCCCCAGCAGTTCCGGTCCGCCAATCCTGAGCAGTCCGGTTGGCTCTGCGCTGCGGTTGCCAGCTTGTATCCTGGCTTCGACAATTTCCAGAAGCGCCGGTTTCACCCGCTGGTAGAAGTCATATCCCGCCTCGGTGGGCTGCGCCTTGTGGGTCGTGCGGTGCACGAGTTCGACGCCCACACTTCCTTCAAGGGCTGCCAGTGAACGGCTGACCGCCTGGAGAGAACGGCCGAGATGACGGGCAGCTGCCGACAGGTTGCCGCGTTCGACGATCGCCAGGAACGCCTCGACATCACCAAACCGATCCATAATGGTTCTCCGATTTTCGAGAGACCATATCACGAATTGACCATCTACCAATCGGCTGTCGATAGATCGATGTTCCGGCAAGTGGTTCCAACATGTCAGGAAAATCGATGTCTGATCCGAACAGGAAAACCGTACTCGTGGTGGGCGCTTCCGGCCGCAGCGGTGGCTATGTCGCGGCGGAACTTGCCCGGCGCGGTGTCATCGTGCGGGCGCTGGTGCGCAACGAGGTCGCCGCGCGCGCGGCACGCGACAATGGCGCGTTGGAAATCGTGGATGGCGATCTGCGCGATGCCGAAAGTCTCGACGGCGCGCTCAAGGGGGTTCATGGGGTCTATCATGTCGGCCCGCCCTTTGTTGCGGACGAACCGGCACTCGGCATTGCCATGGTTGATGCGGCGAAACGCGCGGGAATTGGCAAGTTCGTGTTTTCGTCCGTCATCCATCCGGCTAACGGACTGGCCAATCATGCCAGCAAACTGCCGGTGGAGGAGGCGTTGCTGCGTTCCAATCTGGACTACACCATCCTGTACCCGGCGACGCTGTTCCAGAACATCGCCCCGGCATGGCAGGCCGTGGTTCGTGATGGTGTCTTCGCGGAACCCTTTTCGAACACGGCGCGGCTGGCGCGTGTCGATTACCGCGACGTCGCTGAAGTGGTGGCCAAGGCGTTGACAGGCGATCAGCTTGCCTATGGCTCTTTCGAGCTTGCAGCCGATGGGATGCACAACCGCATCGAGATCGCCGCCTTGATGGGCGCCTTGCTTGGACGCGCGATCGAACCGGTGGAACTCAGCTTCGAGGCATGGGCGGCAGCCGCCAAACCGCCTTTCGAAGGCGAGGCGCTGGCTCAACTGGCACGCGTATTTGAATCCTATACGGCGTTCGGCTCTGCCGGAAACAGCCTGACCCTGCGCGCCATTCTCGGACGCGAGCCCAGTACGCTGAGGCAATATTTCGAAGAACTCGCGGCTATCAATACGGACGCTCTCCTGCGGGCCTGATACAGATTGTGCGAGCTCGTGACCTGCTCCACCTAAGGGCTCGGGTGTCGCCAGACCAACTGAAGGATCTGGTCGACGGTCTTTTCGACCGGTGCGCTGGAATCAATCTCGTGGTCGGCCGACTCCCGAAGCAGCGGTTCGATCATTGCGATCAATTCGCCAATCCTGCGTCGTTCCTCATCGACATGACCGTATCCGCCCGGCGCTCGCGCGGACACGCGTTGCATAACCGTATCGATCGGCACAGAGAGCAGGACGATCGTGTCGATCAGCGGGAAAAGCTCGTCCATGTTCTCGGCACAGCCGCTGATGAAGAGTGCCTCGTCACGTGGTCGGGAAAGCAGCACGCGAACCTTGTCGAGCTGCCACACCCAATCCTTGCCGTCTCCGGGCGTCAGTGTGTCGCCAGGAGCGGCTTCGATCCAGTGTGACCACTCCGGCGTATCAAGGTCGTAGGCGGCATGGCCACGTGCAGCCAGTTCCCGGATCGTGGCCGATTTGCCGGTTCCGGACATGCCGGTGATCAAGACGCGTTTCATGCGGGTGCTCGAACGGCTGGCGGTTCAGAGATGAAGTGCGAGACGCTTGCGCATATAGACCGTGGTGCCTTCCATGTATGGCTCCCGTTCGGTGATGACGTAACCCAGGCGCTCATAGAGTGCGATGTTGGCTTCGAACGCGGCGTTGGTCAGCAGCCGGGTTTCGTTGTGGCCTGCCTGGCGAGCCATTTCTTCGGCATGATGGAGCAGCACTTTGCCGAGCCCTTTTCCTTGCTGAGCCGGCAAGACACAGACGTTCTCGATCCAGAGATGATCGTTTTCCTGGACGGTCTCTATCAAGCCGGCGATCTCGATGCCCAGGTAGAGCAGCGTGAACTGGTGCTTTTGCAGGGCCTCGTCATAGTCGGCTTTCATCGGACTCGGTTCGCGGCCGATCACCGGGATCCATTTCGAGTAGGCCGCGCGCACGATGTCGCGGACCAAAGCCACGTCTGCCGGAGTTGCAGCTCGAAATTGCGCAGCAGGTTCGTGCGGCATGGGGCAGTCTTTCGGTTGGCCGTTGGGCATTCGAAGATTCGGAGACGTGACGAGAGTGACACTGCCTCGCTGCTGGTCGCCAGCCGCCAGACAGAAATTTTGTCTGGCCATGTCGGAATGCGAAACGCTGCTTCGTCTTATTGTCAGCGTTACCGAAAACGCATGAGACAACCAACGGAGACCCCTATGTTCCGCGCATTGCTAGTTGCCGCTGCCTTTGTTCTCGCCAGTCCCGCCTTTGCCGGGACCGAACCCGCCGGCGATCGTGTCGAGGTCAACGGCATGCAGATGTATTACGAAGTATCGGGCGCGGGCGAACCGCTGGTCGTCCTGCACGGCGCCTACATGAACATCCCCTCGATGGGCGAGATCATCCCGATGCTGGCCAAGACCCACAAGGTCTATGCGCTGGAGTTCCAGGGACATGGCCGCACAACCGACATCGACCGGCCGATCACCTATCCCAATCTCGCCGACGATGTCGCCGGCTTCATGGACAAGGTGGGGCTCAAGAAGGCGGATGTCTTCGGCTACTCGATGGGCGCGGCAGCAGGCCTGCAACTCGCCATCCGCCATCCTGAAAAGGTCAACAGACTGGTTGCCGCATCCGTCGCCTATGATGCCAAGGGCTGGCAGCCCGAATTCACCGCCTTCGTCCCGCAGATGAACGTCGAGATGTTCGTCAACATGCCTTTCGCCGCCGAATACAAGAAGCTTGCCGCCAATCCGGACGGGTTCCCCGCTCTGGTTGCCAAGCTGATCCAGCTCGAAAAGGAGCCGATGGCGTGGGAGGCCGACGTGAAGGCGCTGAAGATGCCGGTGCTGGTCATCAGCGGTGACGCGGATGTGGCTACGCTCGAACACTCGGTTGCGCTGTTCCGGCTGCTTGGCGGCGGCGCCATGGGCGACATGGGCAAGCCGCTTGCCGCTTCGCGTCTTGCCGTCATGCCGGCAACGTCGCACACGGCAGTCATTACCCAGCCGGCGCTGCTCTCCGCCTTCACCGAACCCTTCCTGAAGGGCGAGACACCCAAGGGCATGTTCCAGTAGGCCGGATAGAGTGTGGCAGATGAGGAGGCGCTGCGGCGCCTCCTTTGCTTATTGTCAGGCCGCCCTTGCGGTCATGGCAATATCGGCGAGCGCCGGGCCGAGATCGCCAGCAGGCGTTATCTCGATACGTTCAAGGCCAAGCCAGTCTTGCATCAGCTTCAGTTCTTCGAACAGTTGGGCCGCGGTTTCCGGTGGCGCGCTGGGTTCGGCATAGGCCGCATGGACCCGCAGCACGCTGGCAGGCCGGTCGGCCTTGAGGTCGATGCGGGCAACGATCTTCTCGTCATAGAGGAAGGGGAGCACGTAATAGCCGTACTGCCGCTTGTCGGCCGGCGTGTAGATCTCGATGCGATAGCGGAAGTCGAACAGGTTCTCGGCGCGGCTGCGCTCGAACACCAGCGGATCGAAAGGGGCGAGCAGGGCGCGCGCTTCGACCTTGCGCGGCTGGCGCGCGTCCTTGTGCAGATAGGCCGGCTTGTCCCATCCCTCGACGCGAACCGGGATCAGTTCGCCGTCCTCGACCAGTTCTTCAAGCCGCCCCTTGGTGTCGTGCGGTGCGAGCCGGAAGTAGTCACGGAGACAGGAATACGTTGCCACACCATGTGCACGCGCCGACAGGCGCAGCAGTTCACGATGCGCGTCCTCGGGAGAGGGGACAGGCAAGTCACGCACGGCCTGTGGCAGCACGCGCTCAGGCAGGTCGTAGAGGCGTTCGAAGCCGCGGCGCGAATGCGTGGTGATGCGCCCGGCCCAGAACAACCATTCGAATGCGTGCTTGGCGGCGCTCCAGCCCCACCAGCCACCATTGCCTTTGTGGCCCTCGATCTCGGAAGCGGCGATGGGACCACGGGCTTCGACCTCCCGGTAGATCTCCTCGATCATCGACGTGTTCTGGCAGCCCCATTTGGCGAGGCCCAGATACATTTCCTCACCGCGCCCGGCGCGTTCCATGCGCCAGCGCATCAGGGGATAGGTCTCGACCGGCAGCAACGAAGCCTCATGCGCCCAGTACTCGAACAACTGGCGCTTGCGGCCCGGCGCCATCGCCTCGTCGAGCATGGACATCGGGTAGGGGCCGAGACGCGAATAGAGCGGCATGTAATGCGCGCGCACCACCGCGCTGACGGAATCGATCTGCAAAAGGCCGGTGCGCGAAAGCACGCGGCCGAGGTGACGGCGGTCGGGTGTGCCAACTGGTCGCGGGTCGGCGAAGCCTTGTGCTGCAAGTGCGATGCGACGGGCTGTTCTGAGCGAGATCCTGTCTTTCATCCTGACGACATTTTGACTGTTGGAGTGAGCCGGAGCTGCCGGCGATTCCACCCATGCTAGCAGGGTTTGGCCGCCGATCCTGTCAGGAGAGAAAAGTGGAGTAAAAAGTGAAGGAAATCAAACGGGAGCCGATCGGACCAGTTTTGCTGGAAGAGGCGTCCACAGTCGCATTTTGAACAAGGTTTGACTTGCTTCGCCGAATGCGCTGCGCTAACCGTCGCCGCATTGCAGCATGGGCCCGTAAATCGGTTCAGCGGTTGAACCCACGTGCTTCCGCGCCAGGGTCATGTGCTGTATCAGGTGGATCAGCCACCAATGGAAAGTCGCAGCATGAACGCACTCCTCAGTTCGTATCTGCCCATCGTCCTCTTCATCGGTGTGGCGCTGGTCGTCGGCCTTGCCCTTATCGTGGCGCCATTCCTGGTCGCCTACCGCAATCCGGACCCGGAAAAGCTGTCGGCCTACGAGTGTGGTTTCAACTCCTTCGACGATGCCCGCATGAAATTCGACATCCGCTTCTACCTGGTGTCGATCCTCTTCATCATCTTCGATCTGGAAGTGGCCTTCCTGTTCCCGTGGGCGGTTTCTTTCGGCCAGATCGGCATGCTCGGCTTCTGGTCGATGATGGTGTTCCTCGGCGTGCTGACCATCGGCTTTGCCTATGAATGGAAAAAAGGAGCGCTGGAATGGGATTGAATGACAGTTCCGGCACGCTCGTCGCGCCGAAGCCGAAAGGCATTCTCGATCCGAACACCGGCAAGCCGATCGGTTCGGACGATCCGTTCTTCCTGGACATCAACAACGAGCTTGCCGACAAGGGCTTCCTCGTCACCTCGAGCGAGGCGCTGATCACCTGGGCGCGCACCGGCTCGCTGATGTACATGACTTTCGGCCTGGCCTGTTGCGCGGTGGAGATGATCCACAGCGCCATGCCGCGCTATGACAGCGAGCGCTTCGGCATCGCGCCGCGCGCTTCGCCGCGCCAGTCGGACGTGATGATCGTCGCCGGCACGCTGACCAACAAGATGGCGCCTGCACTGCGCAAGGTCTATGATCAGATGCCGGAGCCGCGCTACGTCATCTCGATGGGATCCTGCGCCAATGGCGGCGGCTACTACCACTATTCCTATTCTGTGGTTCGCGGCTGCGATCGCGTCGTGCCGGTCGACATCTATGTGCCCGGCTGCCCGCCCACTGCTGAAGCGCTGCTCTACGGCCTGCTTCTTCTGCAGAAGAAGATCCGCCGCACCGGCACGATCGAACGGTAAGCGATCATGAGTGAAGCCCTCAACGACCTTGCAGCGCATATCAAGGACAAGCTCGGCGCCACGGTGATCGACAGCGTTCTTGCCTATGGCGAACTGACTGTGCTGGTCGATGCCGCCGACGTCGTCAAGGCGGCAACCTTCCTGCGCGACGATGCCAAGTGCCAGTTCATTTCGATCATCGACGTTTCCGGCGCCGACTATCCGTCGCGGGCTTTGCGTTTCGATGTGGTCTATCACCTGTTGTCGCCAAAGCAGAATCTGCGAATCCGCCTCAAGGCCCATGCCGACGAGGAGACCGTGGTTCCGTCCGTGACCACTGTCTGGCCGGGTGCCGACTGGTTCGAGCGCGAGACCTACGATCTCTATGGTGTGCTTTTCTCCGGCCATCCAGACCTGCGCCGCATCCTGACCGACTATGGTTTCGACGGTCATCCGCTGCGCAAGGACTTCCCGCTCACCGGCTTCGTCGAGGTTCGTTACGATGACGAGGCCAAGCGCGTGATCTACGAGCCGGTGGAGCTGAAGCAGGAATTCCGCAGTTTTGATTTTCTCTCGCCCTGGGAAGGCACGGAATACGTGCTGCCAGGGGATGAAAAGGCGAAGCAATGACCGGCGGCAAAGCGGCTGGCGGCTCGATCTTGCGCAAGGTGCTGTGGCTGGTTCTGGCCGGCGCCACCGCGTATGTCGTGGCTCAGCTCGTGAAGGCGCTCTAGGCAGCAAGGTCTGTGAAAACAAATGGCTGAGACCTCAGTTCGCAACTTCAATATCAACTTCGGCCCGCAGCATCCGGCCGCGCACGGCGTTCTGCGTCTCGTGCTGGAGCTGGATGGCGAGGTGGTTGATCGCGTTGATCCGCATATCGGCCTGCTGCACCGCGGCACCGAGAAGCTGATCGAGCACAAGACCTATCTGCAGGCAGTGCCTTATCTCGACCGGCTCGACTATTGCGCGCCGATGAACCAGGAGCATGCTTTCGCCCTGGCCGCGGAAAAGCTGCTTGGCATCGAGGTGCCGAAGCGCGGTCAGCTGATCCGCGTGCTTTATTCCGAGATCGGCCGCATCATGTCGCACATCCTCAATGTGACGACACAGGCCATGGACGTTGGCGCGCTGACCCCGCCGCTGTGGGGGTTCATCGAGCGCGAAAAGCTGATGGTGTTCTACGAGCGGGCTTCCGGCTCGCGCATGCATGCCGCCTATTTCCGTCCGGGCGGCGTGCATCAGGATCTGCCGAAGCAGCTGATCGAGGACATCGGCAGGTGGATCGATCCGTTCCTGAAGTCGATCGACGATCTCGACGCCCTGCTCACCCCCAACCGTATCTTCAAGCAGCGCAACGCCGACATCGGCGTCGTCTCGCTGGCCGATGCCTGGGCCTGGGGTTTCTCAGGCGTGATGGTGCGTGGTTCGGGCGCTGCATGGGACCTGCGCAAGTCGCAGCCCTATGAGTGCTATTCCGAGCTGGAATTCGACATTCCGATCGGCAAGAACGGCGACTGCTACGATCGTTATCTCATCCGCATGGAAGAGATGCGCCAGTCGGCTCGCATCATGCGCCAGTGCGTCGATCTCCTGCTTGGCAAGGAGAGCGCTGGGCCGGTGTCGAACATCGACGGCAAGGTGGTGCCGCCGAAGCGTGGCGAGATGAAGCGTTCCATGGAAGCGCTCATCCATCACTTCAAGCTTTACACCGAAGGGTATCGCGTGCCGGCCGGCGAGGTCTACGCGGCCGTCGAAGCCCCGAAGGGCGAATTCGGCGTCTTCCTGCGTCTCGGACGGTACCAACAAGCCTTATCGCTGCAAGCTGCGCGCGCCTGGTTTCGCGCACCTGCAGGCCATGGATTTCCTGTGCCGCGGTCACATGCTGGCCGACGTCACCGCCATCCTCGGCTCCCTCGACATCGTGTTCGGAGAGGTTGACCGCTAAATGTCAGTCCGTCGTCTCGCAGATGCAAGCGTCCAGCCAGCTTCCTTCGCCTTCAACAAGGCGAATGCGGCGTCGGCCAGGAAATGGATCGCCAAATATCCGAAGGGCCGTGAACAGTCGGCCATCATCCCGCTTTTGATGCTGGCGCAGGAGCAAGAGGGCTGGGTCACCAAGGCGGCGATCGAGTCGATCTGCGAAATGCTTGGCATGCCCTATATCCGTGGGCTGGAAGTCGCCACCTTCTATACGCAGTACCAGTTGAAGCCGGTCGGCACCCGCGCCCACGTCCAGGTGTGCGGCACCACGCCCTGCATGCTGCGTGGCTCCGAAGAGCTGATGGATGTCTGCCGCTCCAAGATCCACCACGACCAGTTCCATACCAATGCTGACGGTACGCTGTCATGGGAGGAGGTCGAGTGCCTCGGCGCCTGCGTGAACGCGCCGATGGTCATGATCTTCAAGGACACCTACGAGGATCTGACTCCCGAGCGGCTTGCCGAGATCATCGACGATTTCGAGGCGGGCAAGGGACATTCCGTGCCGGTAGGCCCGCAGAATGGCCGTTATTTCTCAGCGCCGATCAGCGGCTTCTCCTCGCTTGCCGACGAGAAGGCGATCCTCAAGAGCACGCGCGACAAGGCTAGCAAGGCTGCCGCCAGAACCACCAAGGAAGCGCCCGCTGTTGTCGCCGAACCGGCCAAGGCCGCAGCTGTGCCACCCTCCAACGCTGCCAAGCCGAAGACCGATGCCGTTGAAACCAGTCCAGCGGTGAAGACGCCATCCAAGGTCAAGGCCGCTCCGGCCGCTGAAAACGCAGCAAGCGTCAAGGCTCCTAGGGCAAAGGCTGAAGCCAAGCCAGCCGCGGTGAAGGCTGAGATCGCCGCTGCGCCGAAGAAGGCGCCGGCAAAGAAGGAGGCGGCCCCAGCCAAGCCCTCGCTCGAAGACAAGAACCGGCCGAAGGGTATCTCGAAGCCGGCCGCCGTCGATGATCTCGAACTGATCTCCGGCGTAGGCCCCAAGATCGCGGCCACGTTGCATGAACTCGGTATCTTCACCTATGCCCAGGTGGCGTCGTGGAAGAAAGCCGAGCGCGAGTGGGTTGATGGCTATCTTTCCTTCCACGGCCGCATCGAGCGCGAGGACTGGGTGAAACAGGCCAAGGCGCTCGCCAAGGGTGGCGTCGAGGAATACATCCGCGTGTTCGGCAAGAAACCGGTCTGAGGGACGAAAAATGCTTCAGGACAAGGACCGCATCTTCACCAATATCTACGGCCGCTTCGACCAGTCGCTGCAAGGCGCCATGGCGCGTGGGCAGTGGGATGGCACCAAAGCCATCATCGACAAAGGCCGTGACTGGATCATCAACGAGATGAAGGCGTCCGGCTTGCGTGGCCGCGGCGGCGCGGGCTTCCCGACGGGCCTCAAGTGGTCCTTCATGCCCAAGCAGAGCGACGGCCGCCCGAGCTACCTCGTCGTCAATGCCGATGAATCGGAACCGGGAACCTGCAAGGATCGCGATATCCTGCGCCATGATCCTCACACGCTGGTCGAGGGTTGCCTGCTCGCGGGCTTCGCCATGGGGGCCGTCGCTGCCTACATCTATGTCCGCGGCGAGTTCATTCGTGAGCGCGAGGCGCTGCAGCGGGCCATCGATGAAGCTTATGAAGCCAAGCTGATCGGCAAGGGCAACAAAAACGGCTACGATTTCGACATCTATGTCCATCACGGCGCAGGCGCTTATATCTGCGGCGAAGAAACCGCGCTGCTGGAGAGCCTCGAAGGCAAGAAGGGCCAGCCACGCCTCAAGCCGCCGTTCCCGGCCAATGTCGGCCTTTATGGCTGCCCGACCACGGTCAACAATGTCGAGTCGATCGCCGTGGCTCCGACGATCCTGCGCCGCGGCGCGGCGTGGTTCTCGTCGATCGGTCGTCCGAACAATGTCGGTACCAAGCTGTTCATGCTGGTGGGGCACGTGAACACGCCCTGCACGGTCGAAGAGGCCATGGGCATCACCTTCCGCGAACTCGTCGAGAAGCACGGCGGCGGCATCCGCGGCGGCTGGGACAACCTGCTCGCCGTCATCCCTGGGGGGGCTTCCTGCCCGGTCGTGAAGGCTGAGGATATCATCGACTGCCCGATGGATTTCGATGGCCTGCGCGAGAAGAAATCCTCGTTTGGCACGGCTGCCGTCATCGTCATGGACAAGTCGACGGATATCGTGAAGGCGATCGCCCGGCTCGCCTATTTCTTCAAGCATGAGAGCTGCGGCCAGTGCACGCCGTGCCGTGAAGGCACCGGCTGGATGTGGCGCGTGATGGAACGGCTGGTGCGAGGCGAGGCGCAGAAGCGCGAGATCGACATGCTGCTCGACGTCACGAAGCAGATCGAAGGTCACACGATCTGCGCGCTGGGCGACGCGGCTGCTTGGCCCATCCAGGGTCTGATCCGCAACTTCCGCCCGGAGATCGAGCGCCGCATCGATGAGTTCACCCGCAACGCACACCGTGCCGAGCCGGTGCTGGTGGCGGCTGAGTAAGGATAAGGCAAAAAACGGAAACCGGGACAAACCCGGGTTTCAAGGAAACGGCTGAAAGCAGGGCATCAGGAACGAAACGGCTTAGGAGTGAGCCAATGTCGATGTTTCCCATACCCGACACAGTGCCTGACAGGAACGAATTCGAGAAGATGACCCAGGATTGACGCAGGATGATGCCGCAGGAGATGGCCAATGCCGTCAACCTGTTCGCGCATCCGGTTGCAGGCGCCGCCGCTTTCTCGGCACTCGGCTTCGGTTTGGCCAGCCACGCCTTCGGCGTCTGGGTCGGCGCGCTGACCGGTGCCGCCGAAATGTCGCAGCGCCTGATGCAGCCGGTTCTGGACGATTTCCCTGGTTCCGCGACGAGTTTCGCGGACCGCGACGAAACACCCGCCGCCAAGGCTCCGGCAGCGCGGGCACGCGTTGCAACAAAAAAGCTGATCGCCGAGGTGCAGTCCGTGGCCGAGAAGATCGCGGAACCGGTCGTTGAGACGATGGAAGAAATCCAGTCCACCGAGACCGCCACGATTGAAGTGCCTGCAGTCGCCGTGACTGCCCTGATGCCGGAAGATTTCCGCAAGCCCGCAAGCATCGACAAACCTGCCGCTCCGGACGACCTCAAGGCAATCACCGGTGTCGGCCCGAAGCTTGAAAAGGTCCTGAACGACCTCGGTGTCTGGACCTATTCGCAGGTCGCTGCCTGGACGCCTGCCGAGGTTGCCTGGGTGGACGACTATCTGGGCTTCAAGGGCCGCGTCGAACGCGACGGCTGGCTGAGACAAGCGGCGGCTTTGACCGCCAAGACGAAAAACTGAGCGAAGGAAAGGCGACGGCGATGCAGGTCCACGACACGCGCGATGTGCTCGCCGTTCGCAACGCATACGAAGCGGCTCAGGCCGCCAGGAGCAATTGATGGCAAAGCTCAAGGTCGACGGGAAAGAGATCGAGGTACCCGACCACTACACGCTGTTGCAGGCGGCGGAAGCGGCGGGCGCCGAAGTGCCGCGCTTCTGCTTCCACGAGCGGCTGTCGATTGCCGGCAATTGCCGTATGTGCCTGGTCGAGGTGAAGGGTGGCCCGCCCAAGCCCCAGGCCTCCTGCGCCATGGGCGTGCGCGATCTGCGCCCCGGCCCGAACGGTGAACCGCCGGAAATGCTGACCAACTCCCCGATGGTCAAGAAGGCGCGCGAAGGCGTGATGGAGTTCCTGCTCATCAACCATCCGCTCGACTGCCCGATTTGCGATCAGGGCGGCGAGTGCGACCTGCAGGATCAGGCGATGGCCTTCGGCGTCGACTCCTCGCGCTTCCACGAGAACAAGCGTGCGGTCGAGGACAAGTATATCGGCCCGTTGGTGAAGACGGTGATGAACCGCTGCATCCACTGCACGCGTTGCGTCCGTTTCACGACCGAAGTAGCAGGCATTTCCGAGCTCGGGCTGATCGGTCGTGGCGAGGACGCCGAGATCACCACCTATCTCGAGCAGGCGATGACGTCGGAACTGCAAGGCAACGTCGTCGATCTCTGCCCGGTCGGTGCGCTGACCTCGAAGCCTTTCGCCTTCACGGCGCGTCCGTGGGAACTGACCAAGACTGAATCGATCGATGTCATGGACGCGGTCGGTTCGGCGATCCGCGTGGACTCCAGAGGCCGCGAAGTCATGCGCGTCCTGCCACGCGTCAACGAAGCGGTGAACGAGGAGTGGATCTCCGACAAGACCCGCTACATCTGGGACGGCCTGCGCACGCAGCGCCTCGACCGGCCTTATGTGCGCAAGAATGGCAAGCTGGCTCCGGCTACCTGGGCGGAAGCCTTCGAAGCCGTGAAGGGTGCGGTCGGCAAGGCGGCGCCAGAGAAGATCGGCGCCATCGCCGGTGATCTCGCCGCTGTCGAAGAAATGTATGCGCTGAAGCTGCTGGCGCAGTCGCTCGGCTCGACCAGCATCGACTGCCGCCAGGATGGCGCAGCGCTCGATCCGTCGCTCGGTCGTGCCAGCTACATCTTCAACCCGACCATCGAAGGCATTGAGCAGGCCGACGCCGTATTGATCGTTGGCGCGAATCCTCGTTTCGAGGCATCGGTGCTCAATGCCCGCATCCGCAAGCGCTGGCGCGTCGGCAATCTGCCGGTCGCCGTGATCGGCGAGGTCGGCGACACTCGCTATGATTATGAGGCGCTCGGCGCCGGCCCCGAAACGCTGAAGGACCTTGCCGAAGGCAACGGCAAGTTCTTCCAGACGCTGAAGAAGGCCGAACATCCGCTGATCATCGTCGGCCAGGGCGCGCTGTCGCGTTCGGACGGCGCCGCCGTGCTCGGCCAGGTCGCCAAGCTTGCCCAGGCGGTCGGCGCGGTGAAGGACGGCTGGAACGGCTTCGCGGTATTGCATACCGCCGCTGCCCGCGTCGGCGGCCTCGACATCGGTTTCGTGCCGGGTGAGGGCGGCAAGGACACTGCCGGCATCCTGAGCGACAGCGAAGTGCTGTTCCTGCTCGGCGCCGATGAACTCGACATGGCCAGGGCATCCGGCTTCGTCGTCTATATCGGCACGCATGGCGATGCCGGCGCGCACCGCGCCGATGTCATCCTGCCGGCTGCGGCCTATACGGAAAAATCAGCCACCTATGTAAACACCGAAGGCCGCGTGCAGCAGACCAACCGTGCCGGCTTCGCTCCGGGCGATGCCCGCGAGGACTGGGCGATCCTGCGGGCGCTGTCGGATGTGCTGGGCAAGAAACTGCCCTTCGATTCGCTGGCCCAGTTGCGGCAGAAGCTCTACGGCGAGTACCCGCATCTTGCCCGCATCGATCAGATCGCGGCAGGCGAGGCCGGTGATGTCGCCCAGGCGGCGAAGCTCGGTGGACGCCTCACCAAGACGGCCTTCACGTCTGCGGTGACGGACTTCTATTTGACGAACCCGATCGCGCGCGCTTCCGCGGTGATGGCCGAATGCTCGGCGCTCGCGAAGAACGGCTTCAGGCAGGCAGCGGAATAAACCATGGACAGCTTCTTCTCCTTCTACGTGCTGCCAGCGCTGATCATTCTGCTGAAGTCGTTCGCGCTGATCGTGCCGCTGCTCGTCATCATCGCCTTCCTTCTCTATGCCGATCGCAAGGTCTGGGCGGCGGTCCAGCTGCGCCGCGGCCCGAACGTGGTTGGGCCCTTCGGCCTGCTGCAGTCCTTCGCCGATCTGCTGAAGTTCGTGTTCAAGGAGCCGGTCATTCCATCCGGCGCCAACAAGGGCGTGTTCCTGCTCGCCCCGCTGGTTTCGGCGGTGCTGGCGATCTCGGCCTGGGCCGTCATCCCGGTCAATGCCGGTTGGGCCATCGCCAACATCAATGTCGGCATTCTCTATGTCTTCGCCATCTCCTCGCTGGAAGTCTATGGCGTGATCATGGGCGGCTGGGCTTCGAATTCGAAATATCCATTCCTCGGCGCCTTGCGTTCGGCGGCGCAGATGGTGTCCTACGAAGTCTCGATCGGCTTCGTCATCGTCACCGTGCTGCTTTGCGTCGGTTCGCTGAACCTCACCGACATCGTGCTGTCGCAGCAGGACGGCCTGGGTACCAAGCTCGGCCTGCCCAACACCTTCCTCGACTGGCACTGGCTCAGCCTGTTCCCGATGTTCATCATCTTCTTCATCTCGGCCCTGGCCGAGACGAACAGGCCGCCCTTCGATCTGGTCGAGGCAGAATCCGAGCTCGTCGCCGGTCACATGGTCGAATATTCGTCGACGCCGTTCCTGCTGTTCTTCCTCGGGGAATATGTGGCGATCGTGCTGATGTGCGCGCTGTGCACCATCCTGTTCCTTGGTGGATGGCTGCCGCCGTTCGACTTCGCGCCCTTCACCTGGGTGCCGGGTGTGATCTGGTTCGTGCTCAAGGTCTGCCTGGTCTTCTTCTTCTTCTCGATAGTGAAGGCATTCGTGCCGCGTTACCGTTATGACCAGCTGATGCGGCTGGGCTGGAAAGTGTTCCTGCCGATCTCGCTGTTCATGGTCGTTGCGACCGCGGCATTCCTCAAGATTACGGGATGGGCATGATGGGTGCTCTCGCTCAAGCCGCCAAGGCGCTGCTGTTGAAAGACTTCGTCGGCGCGTTTTTCCTGTCGATGCGTCAGTTCGTGGCGCCGAAGGAAACGATCAACTACCCGTACGAGAAGGGGCCGCTCAGCCCGCGCTTTCGTGGTGAGCATGCATTGCGCCGTTATCCGAATGGCGAAGAGCGCTGCATCGCCTGCAAGCTCTGCGAAGCGATCTGCCCGGCGCAGGCCATCACCATCGAGGCTGGTCCGCGCCGTAACGATGGTACGCGCCGCACCGTTCGTTACGACATCGACATGGTGAAATGCATCTATTGCGGCTTCTGCCAGGAGGCCTGCCCGGTGGACGCGATCGTCGAAGGGCCGAATTTCGAATTCGCGACGGAGACGCGCGAAGAGCTCTACTACGACAAGGACAAGCTGCTGGCCAACGGCGATCGGTGGGAGCGCGAGATTGCGCGCAACATCTCTCTGGACGCGCCGTACCGGTGAGTTTTGAAAAGTGGACGTGCCGCAACGGCTCGTCTAAGGACAACGCGGTTTCGCGACCGGAGGCGGGGCGAGACCGAACTGAATGGGGCAGGGCGTCAGCCAGGCCCGACAGGAACCCGGGGGAACCCCAATGTTGAACGGACTAGAGGCGGCTTTCTTCTACCTCTTCGCCTTTATCGCTGTGGCGTCGGCCTTCATGGTCATCTCGTCGCGCAATCCCGTGCATTCGGTTTTGTACCTGATCCTGACCTTCTTCAATGCGGCCGGGCTGTTCCTGCTTACCGGCGCCGAATTCCTGGCGATGATCCTGCTCGTCGTCTATGTCGGCGCGGTCATGGTGCTGTTCCTGTTCGTCGTCATGATGCTGGATGTCGACTTCGCGGAACTGAAGAGCGGCGCCTTGCAATATGCGCCAATCGGCGCGCTGGTTGGATTGATCCTGGCAGCCGAGCTCATCGTCGTGCTCGGTGGCTACACTTTTGCACCGCAGCTCGCCACGACGGTTGCGCAGAAGACGCCAGACATTGCCACCCGCACCAATACGGCAGCGCTCGGCGACATCCTCTATACGGATTACCTCTATTACTTCCAGATATCGGGTCTGGTGCTTCTGGTCGCCATGATCGGCGCGATCGTGCTGACGCTGCGCCATAAGCCGGGCGTCAAGCGGCAGTCGATCGCCGAGCAGGTCGGCCGCACGCCGGCGACGGCCATCGAAATCAAGAAAGTCGAGACGGGGAAGGGCATCTGAGATGACCGTCGGCATCGCACATTACCTCACGCTTTCGGCGATCCTGTTCACGCTCGGCGTGTTCGGCATCTTTCTGAACCGCAAGAACGTCATCGTCATCCTGATGTCGGTGGAACTGATCCTGCTTGCGGTGAACATCAATTTCGTCGCCTTCTCGGCGGCGCTGGGCGATCTCGTCGGCCAGGTCTTCGCGCTGTTCGTGCTGACAGTGGCGGCGGCTGAGGCGGCGATTGGTCTTGCCATCCTGGTCGTCTTCTTCCGCAACCGCGGTTCGATCGCGGTCGAAGACGTGAACATGATGAAGGGTTGAGCGAAGCTATCATGTATCAGGCAATCGTCTTTCTTCCTCTCATCGGCTTTCTGATCGTCGGGTTGTTCGGCAATTCGCTGGGCGCCAAGGCATCGGAATACATCACCTCGGGTTTCCTGGTGATCGCGGCGGCACTCTCCTGGGTGGCCTTCTTCACGGTCGCGCTGGGCTCGGGCGAAGCTTTCACCGTGCCGGTTTTGCGCTGGATCCAGTCGGGCGCGGTCGACGCCTCGTGGGCGCTGCGCATCGACACGCTGACCGCCGTCATGCTGGTGGTGGTCAACACCGTCTCGGCCTTGGTGCACATCTACTCGATCGGCTACATGCACCACGATCCGAACCGGCCGCGTTTCTTTGCCTATCTGTCGCTGTTCACCTTCGCCATGCTGATGCTGGTGACGTCGGACAATCTCATCCAGATGTTCTTCGGCTGGGAAGGCGTCGGTCTGGCGTCCTATCTGCTGATCGGTTTCTGGTACAAGAAGCCGTCCGCCAACGCCGCTGCCATCAAGGCTTTCGTCGTCAATCGCGTCGGTGACTTCGGCTTCGCGCTGGGCATCTTCGGCGTCTATATGCTGTTCGGTTCGGTCAATCTGTCGACGATCTTCGCCAACGCCGCTTCGTTCGCACCCGCAGGCCATGATGCTGCTGCCGCCGCGACGGCACATGGCGAGACCGTGCTGACCTTCCTCGGCTATGCACTGGACAAGGGCGCGGCTCTGACCGTCGTCTGCCTGCTCCTGTTCATGGGCGCGATGGGCAAGTCGGCGCAGGTGCCGTTGCACACCTGGCTGCCGGACGCCATGGAAGGCCCGACGCCGGTTTCGGCGCTGATCCACGCAGCGACCATGGTCACCGCCGGCGTGTTCATGCTGGCGCGTCTGTCACCGCTGTTCGAGCTGTCGCACACGGCACTCACCGTGGTGACCTTCATCGGCGCCATCACTGCCTTCTTCGCGGCCACCGTCGGCCTGGTGCAGAACGACATCAAGCGCGTGATCGCCTATTCGACCTGCTCGCAGCTCGGCTACATGTTCGTGGCGCTCGGCGTTGGCGCGTATGGCGCAGCGATCTTCCACCTGTTCACGCACGCTTTCTTCAAGGCCTTGCTGTTCCTGGGCTCGGGCTCGGTCATCCACGCGATGTCGGACGAGCAGGACATGCGCAACATGGGCGGCATCCGCAAGCTGATCCCGACCACATATTGGATGATGGTGATCGGCACGCTGGCGCTGACCGGCGTCGGTATCCCGGCAACGGTCATCGGTACCGCCGGGTTCTTCTCGAAGGATGCCATCATTGAAAGCGCTTTCGTCGGCCACAACTCGGTTGCGATCTTCGCCTTCACGCTGCTTGTCATCGCAGCCTGCTTCACCTCGTTCTACTCCTGGCGTCTGATCTTCATGACCTTCCATGGCAAGCCGCGTGCAAGCCATGACGTCATGCATCATGTGCATGAATCGCCGCCGGTGATGCTGGTGCCGCTGTTCATCCTGGCAGTCGGCGCGATTGCCGCGGGCTTCCTCTTCCATGACTACTTCATCGGCGAGGCCTATGCCGAATTCTGGAAGGGCTCGCTGTTCACGCTGCCGGACAACCACATCCTGCATGACATGCATGGTGTGCCGATGTGGGTGAAGCTGTCGCCGTTCGTTGCCATGGTGGTCGGCTTCCTGGTCTCGTGGAAGTTCTACATCTCCTCGCCGCACATGCCTGTCGCACTGGCACAGCGCCATCGCGGCCTCTACGCCTTCCTGCTCAACAAGTGGTATTTCGACGAGCTCTACGACTTCCTGTTCGTGCGGCCGGCCAAGCGTCTCGGCTACTTCCTGTGGAAGAAGGGCGACGGCGCGGTCATCGACGGCCTCGGACCTGACGGCGTCTCGGCCCGCGTGGTCGATGTCACCAACCGCGTGGTCAAGTTGCAGACCGGCTATCTCTATCACTATGCCTTCGCCATGCTGATCGGCGTGGCGGCACTCGTCACCTGGATGATGCTCTGATGACCGACTGGCCAATTCTCTCCACGGTCACCTTCCTGCCGCTCGTCGGCGCGCTGCTGATCCTGTTCATTCGCGACGACAGCGAAGCAGGACGTCGCAACGTGCGTGCGATCGCACTGTGGACGACCATCATCACCTTCCTGGTGTCGCTGCCGATCTGGATCTATTTCGACAACTCCAGCGCCGGCTTCCAGTTCGTCGAGAAGACGAACTGGCTGGATAGCGGCATCTCCTACCACATGGGCGTCGATGGCATCTCGATGCTGTTCGTCATCCTGACGACCTTCCTGATGCCGCTCTGCATCCTGGCGTCGTGGAACTCGGTGGAGAAGCGCGTCAAAGAATACATGATCGCGTTCCTGATCCTGGAGACGCTGATGATCGGCGTGTTCTGCGCGCTCGACATCGTGCTGTTCTACGTCTTCTTCGAAGCCGGCCTGATCCCGATGTTCATCATCATCGGCGTCTGGGGCGGCAAGCGACGCGTCTACGCCTCGTTCAAGTTCTTCCTCTATACGCTGCTCGGTTCGGTGCTGATGCTGCTCGCCATCATGGCGATGTTCTGGCAGGCCGGCACCACCGACATCCCGACGCTGCTGACGCACAATTTCCCGGCCAATATGCAAACCTGGCTATGGCTGGCCTTCTTCGCATCCTTCGCGGTGAAGATGCCGATGTGGCCGGTGCACACCTGGTTGCCGGATGCGCACGTCGAGGCACCGACGGCCGGTTCGGTCATCCTGGCCGGCATCCTGCTGAAGATGGGCGGTTACGGTTTCCTTCGCTTCTCGCTGCCGATGTTCCCGCTGGCCTCCGAGTTCTTCGCGCCGATGGTGTTCGCGCTTTCGGTGGTGGCCATCATCTACACCTCGCTGGTGGCGCTGATGCAGGAAGACATCAAGAAGCTGATCGCCTATTCGTCGGTCGCCCATATGGGCTTCGTCACCATGGGCATCTTCACGATCAACCAGGAGGGCGTGCAGGGCGCGATCTTCCAGATGCTCAGCCACGGCCTTGTGTCGGGCGCACTGTTCCTGTGCGTCGGTGTCATCTACGACCGCCTGCATACCCGCGAGATCGCTGCCTATGGCGGCTTGGTCAACAACATGCCGAAATACGCCACGGTGTTCCTGATCTTCACCATGGCCAATGTCGGCCTGCCGGGCACCAGCGGCTTCGTCGGCGAATTCCTGACCATGCTCGGCGCCTTCAAGGTCAACACCTGGGTGGCGTTCTTCGCCGCCACCGGCGTCATCCTGTCGGCTGCCTATGCGCTGTGGCTCTATCGCCGCGTCATCTTCGGGGCGCTGACCAAGGAAAGCCTGAAGGGCATGCTGGACCTGTCGCTGCGCGAGAAGGTGGTGATCTACCCGCTTGTGGTCCTGGTCATCTTCTTCGGCGTCTATCCGGCGCCGGTGTTCGACGCCACGGCCGCCTCGGTCAAGTCACTCGTCACCAACGTCACCGCATCCATCGGCTCCGCGCAGACCGCGGCGGCGCACTGAGTAGAGCATCATGACCACGGATCTTATCTCCAGCCTTTCGCTCACCACGCCGGAGCTGATCATCGCCATCGGTGCGCTGGTCCTCCTGATGGTTGGCGCTTATTCGCGCGAAGCTTCGAGCGGAGCCATCACCGGGCTTGCGGTTGCGATCCTGATCGTTGCCGGCGGCTGGATGCTGTTCGTCTCGGGCGAAGGCAACGCCTTTGGCAGCGCCTTCGTACAGGACCCGTTCGCCCGCTTCATGAAGCTGCTCTCGCTGGTCGGCTCCGCGGTCACACTCATCATGTCGGTCCGCTTTGCCAAGGCAGAGCGTTTCGACAAGTTTGAGTATCCTGTGCTGATCCTGCTCTGCACGCTCGGCATGATGCTGATGATCTCGGCCAACGGCATGATCGCGCTGTATCTCGGGCTCGAACTGCAGTCGCTGGCGATCTACGTGCTGGCTGCCATCAACCGCGACAATGTCCGCTCAACGGAAGCCGGCCTGAAGTATTTCGTGCTCGGCGCGCTGTCGTCTGGCATGCTGCTCTACGGTATCAGCCTGGTCTACGGCTACACTGGCAATGTCTCCTTCGAGGCGATTGCCTCGGCGCTCGGACAGGGTGAACGTCAACTCGGCCTGGTCTTCGGCCTGGTCTTCGTGCTTGCCGGTCTTGCCTTCAAGATCTCCGCCGTGCCGTTCCACATGTGGACGCCCGACGTCTACGAAGGCGCCCCAACCCCGATCACGGCGTTCCTGGCCGCCGCGCCGAAGATGGCTGCGATGGCGCTCATCGTGCGCGTGACGATGGGAGCTTTCGAGCCGATCGCCAAGGACTGGCAGCAGATCATCGTCTTCATCTCGATCGCCTCGATGGCACTCGGTGCTTTCGCCGCTATCGGCCAGACCAACATCAAGCGCCTGATGGCGTATTCCTCCATCGGCCACATGGGTTATGCGCTGGTCGGTCTCGCAGCCAACTCACAGGCCGGCGTGCGCGGCGTCGTCATCTATATGCTGATCTATCTGGTGATGACGCTTGGCACCTTCGCCTTCATCCTGGCCATGCGTCGCAACAACGAGAATGTCGAAAAGATCAGCGATCTCGCCGGCCTCTCTTCCACCAATCCGGCGATGGCCACCATCCTCACCATCCTGATGTTCTCGCTGGCCGGTATTCCGCCGCTCGCGGGCTTCTGGGGGAAGTGGTACGTGTTCCTGGCAGCCATCAACGCAAATCTCTATGCACTGGCGATCATCGGCGTGCTGGCTTCGGTGGTGGGCGCGTTCTACTACCTGCGCATCATCAAGATCATGTGGTTCGATGAGCCGGTCGGCGGCTTCCAGCCGATGGCCGGCGAACTGCGGCTGGTGCTGGGCGTTTCCGGTGCCTTCGTGCTGTTCTACGTGCTGATCGGCGGTCCGATCAGCGCTTACGCAGAAGCCGCGGCGAAGACGTTCTTTTGATGGGCTTCACGCTGGCGCCGACTGCGGCTTCCCAGGGCTATCGCCTCGAAGCGCATGACAGCGTCGGTTCCACCAATGCGCTGGCGCTGGAGCACGCCCGTGCCGGCGATCCGGGCAAGCTCTGGGTCGTTTCCAGAAAACAGGAAAGCGGACGCGGGCGTCGAGGGCGTGCCTGGGCGACGCTTGAAGGCAATCTCGCCGCTACGCTGCTCGTGGTTGTGGAAGGCGAATTGCGCACGGCTGCAACGCTCGGCTTCGTCGCCGGGTTGTCGCTGGCGGATGCGCTCGATGCAGTCGTGCCCAAGGGACGCGTCGCTGTCGGACTGGACGGTGCGAGTGCCGGTCGTAACCGTTTCGAACTGAAATGGCCCAACGACGTGCTGGCTTCCGGCGCCAAGCTTTCCGGCATCCTGCTGGAATCGGCGTTGCTGGATGGCGGCCGGTTTGCGGTGGCGATCGGCATCGGCGTCAATGTTGCTACACATCCGGAGGGGCTGCCTTATCCAGCCACGTCGCTGAAAGCTCTGGGCGCGACCTGCGATGCCGAGACCCTGTTCCTGGCGCTGTCTGACGCCTGGGCAGAAAATGCACGGCTGTGGGCTGAGGGGCGGGGGCTTGATGCCGTCCGCCAGCGTTGGCTCGAGCGAGCGGCGGGGCTTGGCGGCGAGGTCGCGGTCAGAATCGATGGCGATGTCGTGCGCGGTATCTTCGAGACCATTGACGAGGACTGCCGTTTTGTGATCCGCGAAAGCGGAGGACGCATGATAACAGTTGCCGCCGGCGACGTGCATTTTGGCGCGGTGGCTTCGACTGCCGCGCAATAGCTTCCGCGGCGCGAGTTAAGCGCACGATGGAACGAAAGGAGAGACTCGATGGCGAAAGCGGATAACGCCGAACTCGTGTTCGTGCCGCTGGGCGGTGTCGGCGAAATCGGCATGAATTTCGCCCTCTATGGCTACGGTCCCGCCAACAACCGCGAATGGATCGTCATCGATGTCGGCGTCACATTTCCGGACCCGGCCCATCCGGGCGTTGACCTGATCCTGCCGGACACCCGCTTCATCGAAGACAAGCTCGCCAACCTGCGCGGCATCGTCATCACGCACGCGCATGAGGACCATTATGGCGCTTTGCACGACATCTGGCCGAAGCTGAAGGTGCCGGTCTGGATGACGCCATTTGGCGCCGGTCTCCTGGAAGCCAAACGTCAAGGCGAGGCCGACGCTCCGAAGATCCCTGTGACGGTCTACCGGGCAGGAGAGAAGTTCACCGTCGGGCCTTTCGAGATCGAGGCGATCCCGGTCGCGCATTCCATTCCCGAGCCGATGTCGCTGGCAATCACAACTCCGGCCGGCACTGTGATCCATACCGGCGACTGGAAAATCGATCCGGCGCCGTCGATCGGCCCGAAGACTGACGAAGCACGTTTCCGCGCTTATGGCGACAAGGGCGTTCTTGCGCTGGTGTGCGATTCCACCAATGCGCTCAGGGACGGGGATTCGCCTTCCGAGCAGGAAGTCGGCGCAAGCCTGAAAAAGCTGATCGAGGAGGCCAAGGGCCGTGTCGCCATTTCGACCTTCTCGTCCAACGTCGGGCGCGTGGTGGCGATCGCGCGTGCCGCTCGCGATGCGGGCCGACAGGTGCTGGTGCTCGGCCGTTCATTGAAGCGCGTCATCGATGTGTCGAGCGAACTGGGTTACATGGATGGGTTGCCGGAGTTCATCGGCGAGGAAGACTACGGCTTTATTCCGCGTGAGAACCTTGTCATCATCTGTACCGGCAGCCAGGGCGAGCCGCTGGCGGCTCTTGCCAAGCTCTCACGTGACGAGATGAAATCGGTCGCGCTGACCGCCGGCGATACGGTCATCTTCTCGTCGCGCACCATTCCCGGCAACGAGAAGGCGATCCTCGAGATCAAGAACCGCCTCATCGATCTCGGCATGAAGATCATCGAGGACGGCGATGCGCTGGTTCATGTGTCCGGCCATCCGCGCCGCAGCGAACTGAAGCGTATGTACGAGTGGGTGCGGCCTGAAATCGGCGTGCCGGTGCACGGTGAGGCCGCGCATCTGGTGGCGCAGGGATCACTGATGTCGATGTCGGGCATCCGCCAGGTCGCGCAGGTGCGCGACGGCGATATGCTGAGGCTCTATCCGGGGGCTGCCGAAGTCGTCGACCAGGTGCCGTATGGCCGCGTCTACAAGGACGGCAAGCTGGTCGGCACCGACGAGGCGATGGGTGTCCGTGAGCGGCGTAAGCTGTCCTTTGCCGGCCATGTCGCGGTCAATGTCGTGCTGGACGACAAGTATGAGCTCGCCGGCGATCCCGACCTTGTTGCCATCGGCGTGGCCGAGGCCGACGCTACCGGCGAGCTTCTGGAAGACATCATGCTCGACGCGGCCGTTGGTGCGGTTGACTCCATCCCCCGCCAGCGCAGGAAAGACCTCGATCTGGTCCAGGAATCTGTACGGCGTGCCGTGCGCGCCGCCGCCAACGAGACCTGGGGCAAGAAGCCGCTGGTGACGGTGTTTGTGACGAGGTGAAAAAGGGATAGGCAAACGGCAGTCGACGGCTGAATGTCGTTTGCTGAACTGGCTTGGAGTCTTGATGCTCGGACGATTGAATCATGTTGCGATTGCCGTGCCGGATCTGGCCGCGGCCAGTGCGGTCTATCGCGACACGCTGGGTGCCAGGGTAACGTTGCCGCAGGCGCTGCCGGAACATGGCGTGACCGTCGTTTTCATTGACCTCGGCAACACCAAGGTCGAGCTGCTCGAACCGCTCGGCGAGAACTCGCCGATTGCGGCCTTCCTCGAAAAGAACCCGTCCGGCGGCATGCACCACGTCTGCTACGAGGTGGACGACATCCTTGCGGCCCGCGACCGGCTCAAGGCCGGAGGTGCGCGCGTGCTGGGTGACGGCAATCCGAAGATCGGCGCCCATGGCAAGCCGGTGCTGTTCCTGCATCCGAAGGACTTCGCCGGCACGTTGGTGGAGCTCGAACAGGCATGACTGGAGGCAGCATCACCCCGTGGGACTGGATCTCCATGGTCGCAGTCTACTTCGTGGTATGGTGGATCACGCTGTTCGCCATCCTGCCGTTCAGCTTCCGTCGGCAGGACGAGGAAAACGAAGTGGTGCTGGGCACCACGGCCAGTGCGCCCAAGAAACCCCGGTTCCTTTACGTTATCATCTGGACAACGATCTGGGCCTTCATCGTCCTGGGTGCTTACTACGGAGTGACTGCCGGCCTCGGCTGGACCGTCGATGACATTCCGCAGATCCTGCCCAAGTTCGATTGAGCCGGACAGCTTCCGGTAACTTTGCTGCGGCGCAGCATGAAATCTTCGCCGATGATTTTTTAACCAGCATCGCGGTGGCGTGGATGAGAGGCTTCGCATAGCCATTTTTGACACTGCCATGACACTTGCGTGACATTGCGGTCGCCATGGGATTGGCGGCAAGGGAGACCAACACTCAGTCAAGCATGGCCAAAAAAGCTGAGTAAATTCGGAAAGAAAATCCGGGCTGAACAGCAGACAAATACCGGCTGTCTGTCCTGAGCCGGCTTCACGGATTGCGTCAGCGAATGAGGTCAATTTGCTGATTGCACAAAAAAAATGCAAGGCACGAAGCCTTGCAATTTAAACGCGTCCGATCTGCTTTCCGTTTCCGGCGGCTGCGAGTTACCGCGCCTAGATCGCATCCTCCCAAGACTTTGACCGCGCAGGAGAACAGGTCTTTAACCCGTCCTCTCGGTTATGTTGTCACAGTAGAACAGCGCGCATGAAAATGTCACGTTAAATTTTACGTCTAAACGTACTTTCCTGTGCTGCATTGCACAATAAAACGGCTTGGCTTGCTTAAGGAAAGAACAGCTTTTACCGGCGCGCACTTGCCACGGACACGCGGGTTTTCATTCCGCCATGAAATGGCTATGAAGCCCTTGCATTGAAGCCTGCTAAGCGCCGATTCCGGCGCGGCCTTCCTCATTTACGGACCAGCCCATGCGTTTGTCGCGCTACTTCCTGCCCATCCTGAAAGAGAACCCCCGCGAGGCCGAGATCGTCTCGCACCGCCTGATGCTGCGCGCCGGCATGATCCGCCAGCAAGGGCAAGGCTCCTTCACGATGCTGCCACTGGGCAAACGTGTGCTCGACAAGGTCTGCGCCATCATCCGGGAAGAACAGAACCGCGCCGGCGCGCTGGAGATCCTGATGCCGACCATCCAGTCGGCAGAGCTGTGGCGCGAAAGCGGCCGCTATGATGCGTACGGCAAGGAGATGCTGCGCATCAAGGACCGTCAGGATCGTGAACTGCTCTACGGTCCGACCAATGAGGAGATGGTCACGGAGGTCTTCCGTTCCTACGTCAAGTCCTACAAGGACCTGCCGCTCAACCTCTACCATATCCAATGGAAGTTCCGGGACGAGGTGCGCCCGCGTTTCGGCGTCATGCGCGGCCGCGAGTTCCTGATGAAGGACGCCTACACGTTCGACCTCAACTATGAGGGCGCCAAGGCTGCCTATTACCGCATGTTCGTGTCGTATCTGCGCACTTTCACCCGCATGGGCCTGAAGGCGATCCCGATGCGTGCCGATACCGGCCCGATCGGCGGTGACCTTTCGCACGAATTCATCATTCTGGCGGAAACCGGCGAAAGCCAGGTGTTCTGTCACAAGGACTTCCTGTCGCTGCCTGTGCCCAGCGAAAACGTCAACTATGAGAACGATGCCGAAATCGCCGGCATCGTTCAGGAGTGGACGACGCCTTACGCGGCGACCGATGAGATGCATGACGAAGCCGCCTGGGACAAGATCGCCGGCGGCGAGCGTCTCTCCGCACGTGGCATTGAAGTCGGCCACATCTTCCACTTCGGCGATAAGTACTCGAAGCCGATGGGTGCCAAGGTGCAGGGGCCGGACGGCAAGGAACATAACGTTTCCATGGGTTCCTACGGCATTGGCCCGACGCGCCTGATCGCTGCGATCATCGAGGCGAGCCACGATGACGCCGGTATCATCTGGCCGGAGAGCGTAGCGCCGTTCGACATCGCGCTGATCAACATGAAGGCCGGCGATGCCGATTGCGACCGCACCTGCGACGAGCTCTATGCGACGCTCACCGCAGCCGGCAAGGAAGTGCTCTACGACGATACGGATCAGCGTCCCGGGGGCAAGTTCGCCACCGCGGACCTGATCGGTCTGCCCTGGCAGGTCATCGTCGGCCCCCGCGGCGTTGCCGCCGGTGAGGTCGAGATCAAGAACCGCAAGAGCGGCGAGCGTGAAACGGTGCCGCTGGCGACCGCTCTACAGCGCCTGGGTGCTGCTGCATGAGCCAGACGGCGGCAGCCAAGCCGGCAGGCGCCGGACCTTTTTCGGGTTTCGAGCGCATGGTGGCATGGCGCTATCTGCGTTCGCGCCGCAAGGAAACGGTGATCTCGGTGATCGCCTCGATCTCCTTCCTCGGCATCATGCTCGGTGTCGCGACACTGATCGTCGTGATGGCGGTGATGAATGGTTTTCGAGCCGAGCTGCTGTCGCGCATCCTCGGCATCAACGGCCATCTCATCGTGACGCCGGTCGATCTGCCACTGGAGGATTATGCCGAGCTTGCCAAGCGCATCAACGGCGTTCCCGGTGTCAAATATGCCATTCCGCTCGTCGAAGGCCAGGTCCTGGCGCAGGGCAATGTCGGCTCGGGTGGAGGTGCGCTGGTGCGCGGCATCCGCGGCGAGGACCTGGGCAAGATCACGCTGGTTGCGAACAACATCAAGCAGGGTTCGATCGTCGGTTTCGACACGGCCGGCGGCGTCGCCATCGGCCGCCGCATGGCCGAGAATCTCGGCCTTGTGCTGGGCGACACCATCACGCTGATCTCGCCGGATGGCGACGTCAGTCCGCTTGGCACCACGCCGCGGCTGAAGGGCTATCCGGTGACAGCGATCTTCGAGGTCGGCATGTCGGAGTACGACACCTCGATCGTCTACATGCCGTTCTCGGAAGCGCAGATGTACTTCAATTCGGAAGGCAAGGCGCAGAGCCTCGAGGTTTATCTCGACAATCCCGATGATGTCGAAGCGATCAAACCCAAGGTGGAAGAGGCGGCGCAGCGGCAGATCTATCTGACCGACTGGCGGCAGCGCAACCAGACCTTCTTCTCGGCGCTGCAGGTCGAGCGCAATGTCATGTTCATGATCCTCACGCTGATCGTGCTGGTGGCGGCGCTGAACATCATTTCCGGCCTCGTCATGCTGGTGAAGGACAAGGGGCACGACATCGCCATCCTGCGCACCATGGGCGCGACGCGTGGCGCTGTCCTGCGCATCTTCCTGATGACCGGAGCCGCGATCGGCGTGGTCGGTACCGTCGCCGGCGTCCTGCTCGGCGTTCTCATCTGCCTCAATGTCGAGCGCATCCGCGAGTTCTTCTCATGGCTGTCAGGTACGGTCCTGTTCAACCCCGAGCTTTATTTCCTCAGCCAGCTGCCGGCCAAGATGGACGGGGGCGAGACGCTCTCTGTCATCGTCATGGCACTCGTGCTCTCCTTCATCGCAACGCTGTTCCCGGCCTGGCGGGCGGCGCGGCTCGATCCTGTTGAAGCGCTGAGGTACGAGTGATGGCCGAGCCGGTGCTGGAACTGAAAAGCGTCGAGCGGCATTATGTGCAAGGCCCCCGCAAGCTGACCATTCTGAATGGCGCCGACTTCACGTTGCGGCGCGGCGAGATGGTGGCGATGGTTGCGCCGTCGGGTACCGGAAAATCGACACTCCTGCACACCGCAGGCCTGCTCGAGCGGCCTGATGGTGGCGATGTCATCCTGTCCGGCAGAGCCTGTGGACGGCTATCGGATGACGAACGTACGGCAATCCGCCGCAATGACATCGGCTTCGTCTATCAGTTCCATCATCTGCTGCCGGAATTCTCGGCGCTCGAAAACATCATGATGCCGCAACTGATACGCGGCCTGTCGAAGCCGGAAGCCGCCAAGCGTGCGGCGCAATTGCTGGACTACATGCAGATCGGCAAACGCGCGCAGCATCGGCCGGCGGAGCTGTCGGGCGGCGAGCAGCAGCGCGTCGCAATCGCGCGCGCCGTGGCCAATGCCCCGTTGGTGCTTCTGGCGGACGAGCCGACCGGCAATCTGGATCCTGCGACGGCGTCTTATGTCTTCGACGCGCTGGAGGCACTGGTCAGGCAGTCTGGGTTGGCCGCCATGATCGCCACCCATAATCACGAACTCGCCGCCCGCATGGATCGTCGTGTGACGCTGGCCGAGGGCAAGGTCGTACCGCTGTAAGGAAGGGACACTTGGTTTCCATGGGCTCCTACGGCATCGACCCGACCCGCCTGATCGCTCTGCAACACCTGGATGTCGCTGCATGAGCCAGACGGCGGCAGCCAAGCCGGCAGGCGCCGGACCTTTTTCGGGTTTCGAGCGCATGGTGGCATGGCGCTATCTGCGTTCGCGCCGCAAGGAAACGGTGATCTCGGTCATCGCTTCGATCTCTTTCGTCGGCATCATGCTGGGTGTCGCGACGCTGATCGTCGTGATGGCGGTGATGAATGGTTTTCGAGCCGAATTGCTGTCACGCATCCTCGGCACCAACGGTCATCTTATCGTTTCGCCGGTCGATCTGCCGCTGGAGGACTATGCCGAGCTTGCCAAGCGCATCAACGGCGTTCCCGGTGTCAAATATGCCATTCCGCTGGTCGAGGGCCAGGTGCTGGCGAAGGGCAATGTCGGTTCAGGCGGCGGTGCGCTGGTGCGCGGCATCCGCGGCGAGGACCTCGGCAAGGTCACGCTGGTGGCCGACAACATCAAGCAGGGCTCGATCGCCGGTTTCGACACCGCCGGCGGCGTCGCCATCGGCCGCCGTATGGCCGAGAATCTCGGCCTTGTGCTGGGCGACACCATCACGCTGATCTCGCCGGATGGCGACGTCAGCCCGCTTGGCACCACGCCACGGGTGAAAGGCTATCCGGTGACAGCGATCTTCGAGGTCGGCATGTCGCAATACGATGCCTCGATCATCTACATGCCGTTCTCGGAAGCGCAGATGTACTTCAATTCGGAAGGCAAGGCGCAGAGCCTCGAGGTTTATCTCGACAATCCCGATGATGTCGAAGCGATCAAACCCAAGGTGGAAGAGGCGGCGCAGCGGCAGATCTATCTGACCGACTGGCGGCAGCGCAATGAGACCTTCTTCTCGGCGCTGCAAGTCCAGCGCAATGTCATGTTCATGATCGTCACGATGATCGTGCTGGTGGCGGCGCTGAACATCATATCCGGCCTGATCATGCTGGTGCAGGACAAGGGGCAGGATATCGCCATCCTGCGCACCATGGGCGCGACGCGTGGCGCAGTCCTGCGCATCTTCCTGATGACCGGAGCCGCGATCGGCGTGGCCGGTACCGTCGCCGGCGTCCTGCTCGGCGTGCTCATCTGCTTCAATGTCGAGCGCATCCGTCAGTTCTTCTCATGGCTGTCAGGCACGGTCCTGTTCAACCCCGAGCTTTATTTCCTCAACCAGTTGCCGGCCAAAATGGAAGCCGGCGAGACGCTCTCTGTCGTGGTCATGGCACTTGTGCTTTCGTTCCTGGCGACGCTGCTTCCGGCCTGGCGGGCGGCGCGGCTCGATCCCGTCGAAGCACTCAGGTACGAGTGATGATCGAGCCAGCGCTTAAGCGCCATGCGTCGCCATGTGAGGGCACGTAAGCTGACCATCAGCGCCAGCCATAGCCATGAACTTGCCGCCGGCATGGACCACTGTGTGATATTGCCTGAAGGTCAGCTGGTACCGCGGTAACCGGCTGACACCGGCTTGGCGTCTCGCCGTCTGAGACCTTTTTCATGGGGTCGGGCACGGGGCGCCTGTGAATTGCCGGCATAACCGGCATCCCTTCGATCTCGTCAACCTTTCTTTAACCTTGGCTCCACGCGCCACCCGGATTCGTCCGGTGGTGCTGCTTTGTTCCGTTGACTTTAGAACAAAATTAGAACAAATTACGTACATATTAACAACAGGAGCCAGCCATGACCGATTTGATCCAGGACGTTGCCTCTCTTGTCTGCATGAGCGCTTTCCTGGTCTCGATGGCAATGTGGATCGGCGCGATGTGAGGAAATCGTCGCGGCCGGCGGGCCGCGGCCCTATCACCGACGCTTCAGTCGACCACAAAAGACAGACTGCAAGTTTGGCCCGCTACGGACCTTTGGGCAAATCCCATCAGAACCAGCATTCATGAAGTCTAGGCGCGGTGTATCGCTCGTACGCTTGCGGGGATCGCAACGCGCTTGTTCCTACCTCGCTGCTTCCAGGGCGACGATGGGAACCTTCTCAGGTCGTAGAGGCGGAGTTTGCAGGACTTTGCCTTGATCTCCAACTCTACAGGGCTTCAGCCTGCCTTGCGCTGCAACTCGACTTCGGGTGCCTCAGCAGGCCCGAATACGGTCTCGAAGCCTGCCTTCAGGGCGACGTCGAGATCAGCCATTGTCACCGGCAGGCCAAGATCAACCAGCGAGGTGACGCCATGATCGGTGACACCGCAAGGAACGATGCCACCGAAATGCGAGAGGTCCGGTTCGACATTGATGGCGATGCCGTGGAAAGACACCCATTTGCGCAGGCGGATGCCGATCGCCGCGATCTTGTCTTCAGCCGGGGCGCCGTCGAATGATTTTGGTCGGTCGGGTCGCACCACCCAGACGCCGACGCGGTCTTCCCGCCGCTCTCCCTTGACGTTGAAGGCGGCAAGGGTTGCGATGATCCACTGCTCAAGGGCTGCAACAAAGGCGCGTACGTCTTCGCGCCGGCGCTTGAGATCCAGCATCACATAGGCGACCCGCTGGCCAGGACCATGATAGGTGTATTCGCCACCACGTCCGGCTTTGAACACCGGGAAGCGCTCCGGGTCGATCAGGTCGCCTGACTGCGCACTGGTGCCGGCGGTGTAGAGCGGGGGATGTTCGACCAGCCAGATCATCTCGCCCGCAGTGCCCACGCGAATCGCCTCGGCGCGCGCCTCCATGACGTCGAGCGCGCGTGTGTAGTCGACAAGACCGGGCTCGATGCGCCACTCCACCGGCGCGGAGCCGGCAAAAGGCAGGAACGTCGTGGCTATCTGGCTGCGTTCGGTCATGGTGCTCACGGAAAGGCTGGACATCATATGGCGTCAATCCGCGCCGACGTCCAGTTCCGGCGATTGTCCCAGCCGTCCGGGAAATCTCGCAAGTTTGGGAAAGGGGCTGGCATTCGCCGTCCGGTCGAGCTGCGGATATCACAAGGTTCGCGCCGACGATGCCTGCCTGAAACGTCGTCCCCGACTGTATGTAAAGGCGCGACCTGAGATTTTCAGATGAAAATCAATCAATGAGAATCGCCTGTCAGGCGAATGGTGCGGTCGAGAAGACTCGAACTTCCACGGGTTGCCCCACAGCGACCTCAACGCTGCGCGTCTACCAATTCCGCCACGACCGCACGTGGTAGGAGCCGGAGTGGACCGGCCCGCGGCGTGTAGCAAATCGTTTCCGGTGAAACAAGGCCATCTCAAGCAATAATCGCACTTCCGGCAAAGAGTTTTTGCCAACCGGAGCTGGCTGCTCGCGGAAGCCTGGATTGGCACACTTTTCCGGCGTTCAAACGGCTTCAATCCGGCGGCGTCTTGTTCTACACCGGCACTGACCCTTTCCCTTCAAACCGGTCGCGGGGAAATCATGCAAGGTGAAGAGCGCAACGAGGCCGAGCCGGTTCACGCCGAAATATACGGCGAGGACGGCGTCATCCGTGCGCCCTTCGTCGCCCATATCGGTGCAGCCATCGCCGACCGCGACATCCTCGCCCTCAAGCGGGAAGTGGGCGATCTGCACCAATCGGAAGTCGGCGATCTGCTGGAAGCGCTGCTGCCCGAACAACGCAGGGCTCTCGTTGACCTTCTCGGCTCCGATTTCGACTTCTCGGCGCTGACCGAGGTCGACGAGGCGATCCGCCTCGACATCGTCGACAACCTGCCCAACGCGCAGATCGCGCAGGCTGTGCAGGAGCTCGATTCAGACGACGCCGTCTACATCCTGGAGGACCTCGACCAGGAGGACCAGGACGAGATCCTGTCGCAGCTGCCGTTCACCGAGCGCATTCGGCTGCGGCGTGCTCTCGACTATCCGGAAGAAAGCGCCGGCCGGCGCATGCAGACCGAGTTCGTCGCCGTACCGCCGTTCTGGACTGTCGGACAGACCATCGACTACATGCGCGAGGACAAGGATCTGCCTGACCGCTTTTCCGAGATCTTCGTCATCGACGCGACATTCAAGCTGCTCGGCGCTGTCGGGCTCGACCAGGTGCTGCGCGCCAAGCGCGCGGTCAAGGTCGAGGAGATAATGCACGAGACCCGCCACGCCATTCCGGCGACGATGGACCAGGAAGAGGCGGCACGCGAGTTCGAACAATACGACCTTCTGTCTGCTGCGGTCGTTGACGAGAATGAACGGCTGGTCGGCGTGCTGACCATCGACGATGTCGTCGATGTCATCCAGCAGGAGGCCGAGGAAGATCTTCTGCGCATGGGCGGTGTCGGTGACGAAGAACTGTCCGACACGGTGGCGGCGACCTCGCGTTCGCGCGTGCCGTGGCTGCTGGTCAATCTCTGCACCGCTTTCCTTTCGGCATCGGTCATCAGCATGTTTGGTGCCACCATCGAGGAGATGGTGGCGCTGGCCGCGCTGATGCCCATCGTTGCTTCGCTTGGTGGCAATGCCGGTACACAGACCATGACTGTGACGGTGCGGGCGCTCGCGACCCGCGATCTCGACATCTACAATGCTGGTCGCGTCATTCGCCGCGAAGTGCTGGTCGGGCTGCTCAACGGGGCCATCATCGCGACCTTGCTTGGGCTGGTCGCAGGCACCTGGTTCCAGAATGTGGATCTCGGCCTCGTCATTGCGGCGGCGATGATCGTCAATATGCTGGCCGCATCCCTCGGCGGCATCCTGATCCCGCTTTTTCTCGACAAGTTCGGAGCAGACCCCGCGATCTCGTCATCGATTTTCACCACGATGATCACCGACGTGATCGGTTTCCTGGCTTTCCTGAGTTTCGCCAGCTGGTGGCTGCATCTGGGGTGAGTGCCATTCCGGGGCGCTAGCGAACTGGCCTGGCTCGCACTTCGCTCGCAGCAATCTGCTGTGAGCGAGGGCAAAGAGCATTCAAGCCGCTGAGTTACAGAAACAATTGAGGATTTTTGCCTGCAATTGACTTTTACGTAAATGCCGTGCGAAGCTTCAATGGAACCCGCATGCTGTTCGATTCTCGCATCATTCGTCTGCGAGGAGTGGCACGACGGACAACGGCGCAAGCGCCCGGAGTGACTATGCGGGAATACTACACGATCACCGAACTGACGCGCGAATTCGATATTTCGACGCGCACGCTGCGATTTTACGAAGACGAAGGGCTGGTTGCTCCGGTGCGGCGCGGGCGTACGCGTCTGTTTCGCCCCTCCGACCGCCATCTCATCCGTCAGATCCTGCGCGGCAAGCGGCTAGGGTTCGCCATCGCCGAGATTCGCGAAATCATCCAGATGTACAAGGAGCCGCCCGGCGAAGTCGGGCAGCTCAAGCTGATGATCAAGCGCATCGAGGAAAAGCGGGATTCGCTGCGCCAGAAGCGTCGAGACCTTGAAGAGACACTGGCTGAACTCGACCAGGCCGAGGAGTCCTGCGTGGAGCGGCTTGTGGAGCTGGGCGTCAGCACCTGAGCCCCGCCGGGTCTCATCCTTTGGTACTCCCCGGAACAGACGCCAAGCTTTTCCGTTGTACTCCCATCAGCGTCTCTGCAATGATCTAAGGGTTATGCGAGCTGGGGGGCTCGGGATTTGGATATGGACCTCAAGGGGCTCGACCTTGCCCTCGACAAGGTTGTGGAAGCAACGCTCATTCCGTCGCTTTGGCAGGAGGTGGTCGATGGTATCGCCCAGGCGACAGGCTCGCATGGTGTCAACATCATTCCGGTGGCAGAGCGAGCACCGGGGCTGATCGTATCGACCGAAAGCCTCGGGAGAGCTTTCGAGGACTATTTCAACAACGGCTGGTATGCGAACGAATGGCGGCTGCGTGGTGTGCCCTTCCTTCTGCGGCAAGGCACCGCCTGCGATCCAGAATACACGTCGCGTGATGATTTTGAAAATCATCCCTATTACCGCTTCCACGCCAAGCACGGTATTGGGCGCTCGTGCATGGTGGCCTTTTCGCGACCTGAGGACATGCTGGTCATGACGCTGCATCGCAAACTCACCGACGACTTCTTCAGCGATGAGGAGGTCGCGGTGCTGCGTGCGATGCGTGATCGTCTTACCATGGCATCGACGCTGATGCGCAGCGCCATGCAGCATCGAATCACCGGCATGATGGACGCTTTCGAGATGGCGGATGTGGCGGCCATCTTTTTCGACCGCTTCGGTAAGGTGACGAGTGCAAACGACACCGCCAGCCGGTTGCTGGGGGGCGAGCTGCAGGTCAGCAAAGGAGAACTGCGCTCGCGTCGTTCCGAAGAGACGAAGCTTATCCGAGAACGGATGCGCTCCGTACTCACCGAATCGTGGTTGCGTCCCGACGGTTCTGACGGCCCGATCCTGATAGCGAGGGAGGGAAAGCGGCCGCTGGCAATGCGCATCCAGCGGTTGGGCGGCAGCCTGCCAGACTTTTTCTCACCATCCGTCGGGGTTTGCCTCCTGGAGGACCCGGAGCGGCGCAACACGGCCGAGCCGCGACTTTTACGCCAGACCTTCGGGCTGACACGCACCGAGGCCGAAGTCGCCGCACTGCTCGGCCAAGGCTTGCGGTTGCGGCAGATTGCCGAACAAAAGTCGATCTCCTACGAAACGGCACGTGCGCATCTGCGTGCGATCTTCGCCAAGACCGGCGCCAGCCGACAGGCGGATCTCATCGTGCTGGCAGGCAATCTCGGAAGCCTCGGCTAGCTTCGCCGGGTGCTGTCGACACAGTCCTGTCATCGGCCAGCAGCTTGAATATCGCCACCTGTCCGCGGCTCTTCTGACGCCCTAATTCAGAGCGGGAAGCACCCACTCCAGCGCCGCGGTCACCGCAGCTCCCGCCGAAAACACGATCAAAGCAAATTTGTAGAACGGTGAAGGTGACGGGTCATACCCCCGAATTTCGTGTCCTGGATTACTCACAGTGATACTCCCCAACATCACTCAGCGTTCCAAGGCTAACACCGATGCGTTACCAGAAGGTACCAATGGCAATCCCTCCGAAACCCAAATCGAGCGGGATGGCTCGGCTTCGGATATTGCGCGCCCATCGGTGTCTCCGGGAGATCCGGGGCGGCTTCGAATGCGCAATGAAGCCTTCGAGTTGCTCTCTTGCGGCGATCGCATCAGGTTGATGGAAGCGCGCATTCGCTTGCTCGACGGATGCTTGCCGTGTTCCGGCGATATATCGCTAAGTACTTTGGAGAAACTGGTACGCCCAAGGGGAATCGAACCCCTGTTACCGCCGTGAAAGGGCGGTGTCCTGACCGCTAGACGATGGGCGCAGCCAAGGCGGCTTATAGTGGCGTTGTGCGTGGCGGGCAACCCGTCAAAATCGGGTTTTTGCATTTTTTTCCAACCTTTTCGAAGCAGGCCCGAAACAGCAGGATTTGCAGGGTTTCCACGCCCCGATCTGCGTGGATGCCCCGAAATTGGTCTGGCGCAGCAAAGGTCGGAGCGCTGGCATGGTTGGCGCCGCATTGTTGCCGCCTTGTCCGACGCAGCGAGGGAACGTGACTTTCCGCGCGAACGCGAATCCGCCAGGGCGTGTGCGGCAAAGGTCGATGCGGCAGTCGGTTGGATATGGAGTATGCCATTGTTTTCGCAAGATATTGTTGATTTTTGGAGGTTTCCTTTCGCAGGTTGCGACGTGCTCCATGACGACGACGCCTTTCTGCTCGCGATCAATCCTGCTCTCGACGAGGATGAGAGAGTGACTGTGCTGGAAACGACGGCAGGCAAGATCCTGGCGGCGGTGACGCCGTCGTTGGCCGACAAGGCTGGCCTTGATCGAGGGCAGCGGTTCTCGGTGCCGGTTTTCCACCAGAAGCTGGACAAGGCGGGAATCAGTCTGCACGGCGCCGACTATCTTTTCTATTTCAGAGAATCGGGACGGATCGAGCTTGCACTGGAAAGCGAGGATGTTGCTCGGCACTTGTCGCAACGAGACGAGGCCGTCTTCTCAGACTTCCGGGCGGCAGCCTCCGAACAGGACCTCGATGACGCCTTTGTCGAACTCGATCACTGGGCGGTGTTCGGTTCCTTCCAGCAGGATCGACTGGTCAGCGCCGCCAGCGCCTATCCCTGGCGCGCCGATGGCCGGAATGATGCGCGGCTGGCAGATATCGGCGTGTTGACCCTCGCCGAATTTCGCGGGCGGGGACATGCGCGCAAGGCGGTGCGCACTCTTGCCAGGTACATCTATGAACAGGGCTACCATCCGCAATATCGCTGCCAGACCGACAATGTGGCCTCCGTCGCGCTGGCCAGGGCCGCAGGTCTGGCGCTGTTTGGCAGATGGCGTCTGATTTCGCCGGATTGCCTGCGTCTGAACGTTTCGTTGCGAGCGTGCTATCCTTTCCAGAGGGAGAGGATGATATGGCGTTCGCGATCAAGACCGAGATTGCCGACCCGCAAGCAGAGCATTTTGCGTTCAGTGCGCAGAAGACGATGTATGGCGGCAAGGCCATTGCTGCCGGCGATACCATTTTTCTGTTCGCCAGCGAGAACGAGGGCGGAAATGGCTTGGTTGCGCGCGGTATCGTGCTGTCGGCCGAAGCGCTTGCGAGGCAGTCGGACATCGAGCGACAGACGCCGCGCGTCAGCATCACCGTCAGGCGTACCGCGCTTGCCAGGCGGTCGCTCGGCCGCAGCGAACTCAGGCATCTGACAGACTGGCAGGATGGCCGGCCAGGAACCGAGCTCAATTTCAAGTTCTACCGCCAGGCGACGAACAAGATCGTCGGCCTCTCTGAGAGTGCGGCAGCGTTTCTGAAAAAGTTCTTCTAGGGCAGTTCCGGCCGGAATGCGCAGCGGAAACGCGCCAGGTCGACCTAACCGCGACGGCGGCAGCGCCAGTTCCAGTCGCGCTCGGGGCCAACGTCGACATGCACGGATTCTGTGTGGCAGTACGTGCCGACACCGCCGCGCCCCGGCAGCGAGCGCACATAAGTCGCCAGATCCCACTTGCTGACACCGGCGATCTGGATATCGGCTGCCGCGCAGTACATATGCAGCGAGTTCTTGGCGCCGCGCGCACGCACATTGCGGGCCTGGTCACGATAGCCGGAAGTCACGATCAGCTTCTTGCGATAATGTCCTTCAATCTGCTTCAGCACGCGTACCAGCGATGGCTTGAGGCAGGCGACATCCACGCTTTCGGTCTGTTTGAGCAGGCCGTTGGGAGCAAGGCGTGCCATCCCGGCTGCGGAAGCCACCTGATAGGGGCCGTCATCGTCCTCGTTCAGGTCGACGTCGCTGTCATCGTAGGTACCCGAGCGGCGCGTGATCTCGAAGAGTGCGGTCTTGCGCACGCCAGGCAGATTGTTGAAGGCGGATGAACCGTCCACGGAGGCGAGCATCGCCTGCTTCTGGCCGGCTTCGGCTGAAGCCAGCGTGATGATCGGCTTGGCTGGCTTGTCTTCAGGAATGATCGCCTGCCTGGCTTCAGCCTGCTCGGTCGGCACGATCGGTTTCGGCTTCTCAGCAACCGGCGTCGCCTTGGCAGGCGATGAGCCGAACAGCGAGGCGAGGAAGCCTTTCTTTTCAGGTTTGGCCGGTGCTACGGGCATTTCGCCCGCGGTCACATAGACCGGGTGATTCATTTCAGGCGTTGCCGTGCCGGCTGCTTGTGTTGCCGTGGCTGCCGGATCAGCCGCGCGCTGGCTTGCCGCGATGCCTTGCTGCGGCAGGACGGTGGTGGTTCCGGCCGCAACCTGCTGAGCTGCAGCCGCCGTCTCCTGGGCGCTCTGCTCCGGTGCGACCAACTGCTGGGGAGTGGTGCCGGCGATCGCCTGCGCGTCGGCAGGAGCCGTCAGCGGGAATGCCGGCGTGCCGGGCTTTGCCGTGGGCAGATAGGCGATCTGCTCGGGCAAGGCGGTATCGCCTTCGGCAGTCATCAGTGTCTGAGGTGTCGTCGTGCCTGCGAGGGCCGGATCGGTGGTGTTTTGCGCGGTGGGCGCGGCTGGATTCGTTCCGGCCTGGGAAGCCGCATAATTCGGATCGGCAACGCCGAGGTCAGGGGCACCGGTCGAGGTGCAGGAAGCCAGCAGCAACGCGCACAACGCGGCCATGACGGCGCGGCGTTCTCCTTTCGCGAAGCGCGAGCTGTTTGCCCTCAAATCCAAATTCCCCCTCGCTAGCCGATACGAACCGTCATCTCAGGCGCTGAAGCGCCGCCGAATGATCGAGTTTCCGCAATCGGAAACGAGACCTGTGACAAATCCGCAAGCTTCCTTCTGAAATCGTTCGAGCCTGCGTGATTTGCGTCAAAATGATGATTGACGTGACCATTTCGCCCGCTTTGGCGGACAGGTCAACTCACCGCATATTACAGATTGTTACACTCGCACCTTCACGTAGTCGCCTGGGGCATCGCCCAGCGTTTCCATGGTCTTGCCCGGAATTCGAGGGGGCACGCGCGTGCCATCCTTCGCTTCGATCCAGCGTTGCCAGTGCGGCCACCAGGAACCTGGGTTCTCCGTCGCAGCGGCAATCCAGTCCTCGAATCGTCCAACCGGCTTGCCGCCGGTCCAATGCTGGTATTTGCCGAGGGCAGGCGGATTGACGACACCGGCGATATGACCGGAGCCCGCCATCACATAGTCGACTTCGCCGCCGAAATACTGGCAGCCGAGAAAGACCGAACGTGCCGGTGCGATGTGGTCTTCCTTGGAGGCCAGATTGTAAACCGGAATTGTGATGTCGGAGAGCGAGACCGTGTGTCCGGCAAGCTCCATCTGGCCGCGTGAAAGATTGTTCTCGAGATAGCAATTGCGCAGATAGAAGGAATGGTTGGCGGCTGCCATGCGTGTGGAATCGGCGTTCCAGTAAAGCAGGTCGAAGGGAAGGGGCTCCTTGCCGCGCATATAATTGTTGACGACATAGGGCCAGATCAGGTCGCCCGAGCGAAGCATGTTGAAGGCGGTCGCCATCTTGGTGCCGTCGAGGAAGCCTTTGCCGCGCATGGCGATTTCGAGTGCCGCAATCTGTTCCTCATCGACGAAGACCTTGAGATCCCCGGCATAGGTGAAGTCGACCTGCGTGGTGAAGAAGGTGACGGATTTGACGCGATCGTCGCCTTCCTGTGCCAGGAGAGCGAGCGCCGCAGCCAGCAGCGTGCCGCCGACGCAATAGCCGATGGCGTTGACGCCGCGTTCGCCAGTCGCCTGCTCGACGACGTCGAGGCCGTATTGCAGCCCTTCACGGATGTATGCTTCCCAGTTCTTGGTGCCGTGGCGTTCATCCGGGTTGATCCAGGAGATGACGAAGACCGTGTGGCCCTGTTCCACCGCCCAGCGGATGAATGACTTCTCAGGATTGAGATCGAGGATGTAGAACTTGTTGATCCATGGCGGGCAGATCAGCAATGGTCGTTTCAGGACAGTTTCGGTTGCCGGGCTGTACTGGATGATCTCGGCAACGTCGGAGCGTCCGACGACCTTGCCTGGCGTAACCGCGATGTTGCGACCGATCTCGAATTTCGAATAGTCCGCCTGGCGCAGTTTCAAGTCGCCTTTGCCGGCGGCGATATCCTCGGCGAACATCTTCATGCCCCGCACCAGGTTTTCCCCATGCGACGAAACGGTTTCGCGGAACAATTCCGGGTTGGTGAGAATGAAGTTGGACGGCGAGATCGCGTTTGACACCTGCTTTACGTAGAAACCGGCCTTGTGACGCGTGTGCTCGTCCAGCCCTTCGGCATGTTCGACCAGGTCAGATGCCCAGCGCGAGGTGACCAGATAGGCCTGCTTGAGAAAATCGAAGAAGGCGTTCTTGCCCCATTCCGGGTCCTGGAAGCGCTTGTCGCCGCGTTCTGGCTTGATGCCGGTGGCGTCGTCCTCGACGCCGCCAACGCGGTGGATGGCGCTGGCCCAGACATTCATGTAGCCCGCGAACAGCCTGGTTTGCGCCTCCAATGCCCGCTTGGGGTCGGCCAGCCAATATTCGGTGAGCTTGGAGAAGGTCTTGACCATGTCGGCCATCGGCTCGGCAACGCTGTCGCGCACCTCGCCGCGTTCACGCGGTTCAGCCCAGGCCGAGGCAGCTTTGCCCGCCTGCTCAACCACGCGCGCGAGATTGAGCGCGAAACGCTCTGGATCCTTTACCAGATACTGCTCGACGGATGGCGGTTCATGGGTGTCCGTCTTGCCTGCATCGGGTCTGTCGGCCATGGTTTGCGCGGTTCCTCCCTAGGCATTTCTTGACATAGTATCATGCAAGGTCGAATAGGAGCCAAGATGCTTTTGCTCTCCCGTGACGGGAAAGTGAGCTTTAATGGCCATTGCGGGAAAGTAGTATGACAATTCGTTTTGGTCAGCTTCTGGTTGCCGGTGCCGAACGGTTGTCGCTGGCGCTCGTTGTCGCCGGTGGTCTTGCCATGGCTGGCTGCGCGAGTTCGAGCAGTGGCCCTTCGATGGCAGTACAGTCCGGTGGTTCGGTGACCGGTCCGAAAGACACTGGCACATTCCCCAATCTGAACATCAAGCCGCGAAATGCGGCTACGCAGTTCACGGAAGACGAGAAGAACGCCAAGCTTGCGCAGCTGGCGGCTGCGAAGTCCAATGTGCAGGCCCATCCCGGCGACCCAGCCGCCGCGGCGGATGCCGCCGAGCTCGACAAGCTCAAGGCCAGCCACGCCAAGAATGCCCTGAAGCAGATCGGGGCCAAGTGTGACCCCGCTCTCGACCCGAATTGCAAATAAGGCTATAGCGCGCCGCCAAAGCGCCTCTCGATCGGAACGAACATGGAAGAGTTTCACAAAGTCCGCCGTCTTCCACCCTACGTCTTCGAGCAGGTGAATCGCCTGAAGGCCAGCGCGCGGTCACGCGGTGCCGACATCATCGATCTGGGCATGGGCAATCCCGATCTCCCGACCCCGCAGGCCATCGTCGACAAGCTCTGCGAAGTGGTGCGCGATCCACGCACGCATCGCTACTCGTCCTCGCGCGGCATCCCTGGCCTGCGACGCGCCCAGGCCAATTATTATGCACGTCGTTTTGGCGTGAAGCTCAATCCCGATACCCAGGTGGTGGCGACGCTCGGCTCCAAGGAAGGCTTCGCCAACATGGCGCAGGCAATCACCGCGCCGGGCGATGTGGTGCTGTGTCCGGATCCGACCTATCCGATCCACGCGTTCGGCTTCATCATGTCGGGCGGTGTCATCCGTTCACTGCAGGCCGAGCCGAATGACGGTTTCATCCCGGCGCTGGAACGGGGCGTGCGCCACTCGATCCCGAAGCCGCTGGCATTGATCCTCAACTATCCGTCCAATCCGACGGCCTATGTCGCGACGCTCGACTTCTACAAGGACGTCGTGGCTTTCGCGAAGAAGAACGACATCATCATATTGTCGGACCTGGCTTATTCGGAGATTTATTTCGACGGCAACCCGCCCCCCTCCGTGCTGCAGGTGCCGGGTGCGATCGACGTCACCGTCGAATTCACTTCCATGTCGAAGACCTTTTCCATGCCCGGCTGGCGCATGGGCTTTGCTGTCGGCAATGAGCGCCTGATCGCGGCGCTGACGCGCGTGAAGTCCTATCTCGACTACGGCGCGTTCACACCGATCCAGGTCGCTGCCACCGCCGCGCTCAATGGAGACGGCTCGGACATCGAGGAAGTGCGCGATATCTATCACAAGCGCCGCGACGTGATGGTCGACGCTTTTGCCCGTGCCGGCTGGGACATCCCCGCGCCAGCGGCGACGATGTTTGCCTGGGCACCTATTCCGGAGCCATTCAAGCATCTCGGTTCGCTCGAATTCTCCAAGCTGCTGATCGAGCACGCCGATGTGGCGGTGGCGCCGGGCATCGGTTTTGGCGAGCATGGCGACGATTACGTACGCCTGGCTCTGGTCGAGAACGAGCACCGCATCCGGCAGGCGGCTCGCAACATCAAGAAGTTCCTGGCGACTACCGCCAAGCAACCCAACAATGTGGTGCCGCTGGCGGCGCATCGCTGAACCGCTGCCGCCAATCATCCTGAATGATCGAGAAAGAGGGGCCGTCCATCATGGCTGAATCCTTGCGTGTTGGAATTGCCGGCCTCGGCACCGTTGGTGCCTCGGTTGTGCGCGTGCTCACCGAAAAGGCTGCCGAACTCACCCGCCAGTGCGGTCGCACCATTACGGTGACCGCCGTTTCGGCACGCAGCCGCGACAAGGACCGCGGCGTTGACCTTGCCAAGGTATCCTGGTTCGAAAACCCGGTCGATCTTGCTCGCTCGAACGAGATCGACGTGTTCATCGAACTGATCGGCGGCGACGAGGGACCAGCGCGCGACAGCGTCAGGGCAGCACTCGAGGCCGGCCGTCATGTGGTGACCGCCAACAAGGCACTGCTTGCCAAGCATGGCGTGGCGCTGGCCGAGATTGCCGAGAAGAAAGGCGTGCTGCTGAACTATGAAGCGGCGGTGGCCGGTGGCATTCCAGTCATCAAGACGATGCGCGAGGCGATGGCCGGCAATTCGGTCAATCGCGTCTTCGGCATCCTGAACGGCACCTGCAACTATATCCTGACCCGTATGGAGGCCGAAGGCCTGTCCTTCGAGGCATGCCTGAAGGACGCACAGCGTCTTGGCTATGCCGAGGCCGACCCGACCTTCGATATCGAAGGCAACGACACGGCGCACAAGCTCGCTATCCTCACCAGTCTTGCCTTCGGCCACAAGATCGCTGCCGACGACATCTATCTGGAGGGCATTTCCAACATCACCCAGGCCGACATCCGTGCCGCAGCCGAACTCGGCTATCGCATCAAGCTGCTCGGCGTTGCCCAGCGCACCGAAAGCGGCATCGAGCAGCGCGTGCACCCGACCATGGTGCCGACCGCCTCGGTGATTGCGCAGGTGCACGGTGTCATCAACGCCGTGGCGATCGAGACCGACATACTGGGCGAACTGCTGCTGTCCGGCCCCGGCGCCGGTGGCAATGCCACAGCTTCGGCCGTCGTCGGCGACATCGCCGACATTGCCAAGAGCCGCCCCGGTTTCCAGCATGGACCGGTGTTCGGCCGTCCTGCCAAGGAGCTGAAACCCTACAAGAAGGCCCAGATGCGCAGCCATGCGGGGGGCTATTTCATTCGGCTAACCGTGCATGATCGCGTCGGTGTGTTCGCTTCCGTGGCCAAGCGCATGGCAGACAACGACATTTCACTGGAATCTATCGTCCAGCACGCCGTCGGGCCGGAGGCGGTCGACAAGAAGACCGTCATCCTGGTCACGCATGAGACCACGGAAGCGGCGGTACGCAAGGCGGTTGAAGCCATCACAAAGGACGGTCACTTGACCGACAAGGCACAGGTGATCCGCATCGAACGGGCTGGCTGAGAACGCATGCCGCAATGGTCCAACGACATCCGATGAGGGCCGAGAGGCTTCAGATCCAGCGGCGCACGCGTTTAGCGTAGTCGTGATACTTCTTGCCGAATTTGCCGGCGAGGGTCTTTTCCTCGCGCTGGATCACCAACCTGCTTGTCACCAACCCTGCCGCAAACGCCAGCAGGATGAGCCAGACGTTGCCGATGATCAGCCCGATACCGATGACCAGGGTTGCCAGAGACAGATAAATCGGGTTGCGGCTGAGGCCGAATGGTCCGCTGGTCAACAGGTGTGCCGGAGTGGCGACCGGGTTCAAGGGCGTTCTGGCCCTGTACATCAGGCGTATGGCGGTGAACCACAACGCCACCGCGCCCAGCGCAGCCAGCCAACCGAAACCGAACAGGATGTCGCCGAGGACGTCTCCGAACCAGGGCAGTGGATAGAGAATGCCCAGGCCAACTCCGACGATCAGCGCAATCAGGAAGATGATCGGCGGCAACGGAAACGGCAGGCGCGGGGCGTCGGTCATTGCGGTTCCCCAGGGCTCATGGCGTCCTCGGTCTGAACCGTGCATGTGCTGGCGAGGTCACTGATGCGCGTCCTGGCCGAAGCCGGCTGGTCGCCCTTCATGATGCCTGTCAGCAGGCCGTCCTTCTCGACCGCGGTGAGCATGCAGCCACAATAGCGCACACAGAACGCGGCGTCTCGGCTGTCCTGGCACGATGCCTGGCAGGCATTGGTGAAGCCGAGCTTCGGATCCTGTGCCGGGGCAGGCCATATCTGTGCGAACAGCCATACGCAGCCGATCAGCACCGGCTGGTGGATGAGGTAGAAGGCCAGGCTGTGGCGACCGATGAAAGTGAGCGGGCGTTCAAGTGTCCGGCCGAACGAGACGTTCGCCAGCCGTTCGAACAAGCCAGCTGCCTTGGCGGTCTTGGTCAGGCCGATGCCTACCAGCACGGCGCCGAACCAGGGAAACAGCGGCACATAGTCGTTCGAGCGCGGATCGGCCGACGAGAGGCCGACCCACAGGAGTGCGGGATGATCGAAAATGGGCGAGCGCAGATAGAATGGAGCTGCTATCACCAGTGCGGCGACGACGAATGCCACCAGCGCCGGCACGCGCAGGAACAGGAGGCCGAGCACGCTGGCCAGGGCGATCTGATGCAGGATGCCGAAGAAGATGAAGCTGCTGGGCGTTGCGAAATACGTCACCAGCGAGATCGCAGCGGCCGCCACCACCACCATGGCGAACCGTTTCCAGAAGCCCGGCCAGCGGATGCGGTCGCCGTGCGCAAGCACCAGCGAGACGCCGACCAGGAAAAGGAAACTCGACGCAATGCAGCGCGCATAGAGCTTCCAGGGTCCGTGCGCCGTCAGTCCGGCGCTTGCATACCCGAAGAACTCAAGGTCCCAGGTGAAATGGTAGCTGGCCATCGCCAGAAGCGCGATGCCGCGCAGGGCATCGATAACGGTAATGCGACGGGAGGGATTTGTCTGCTGTTCGAGGCTCATGCGGCGGGATTCGAAATTGCAACCGCACAATGCCTAGCACGGATACGGCCCAAGCGAGAATGGTTGGCGGCGCTTCTTCCGGTCAACCGCTCGAGCAATGGAATTCTGAAACGTTGACCGGATCGCCGCCGCCGTCTAGCAATGCGATCATGAACGTTGAAATGATCGCATTCGTGGTAGGAAGGCGCATGGGCGGGGTGGTGTAACCATCCGGCGAAAGCACCCATGCGCGGCAAACAGGCTCCTGATGGAGCCTTTTTTATTGCCGTCGGATCGGGTCGGCCATGTCCGATCCGCCAACCTCCACAAAATCAAGGACGCGATCATGACGAAAGATCGTCATTTCCCGGACACGGGTATACCGGGTGCGGGGACTGCGGGCAGCATTTCGAAATCTCGATTTGTCATTCTTGTCCTGCTGTCCGCACTCTCGGTGCTGCCTGTCAACATCATATCGCCGTCGCTGCCCAAGATCGCGATGGAATTTGGTGTGGACTTCGAGCTGATCAGCCTTGCGGTCGCGGGGTATGCGATTGTGACCGCGCTCGTGGAACTGATCTCTGGCGCGATGTTGGATCGCTACGGACGCAGACCCGTGGCGCTGGTCTCGCTCTCGCTCTTCATTCTGGCTTCTATCGGTTGCGCGCTAGCCCCTGATATTGTTGTTTTCCTCGTGTTCCGCGCAATGCAAGCTTCGATTGCCGCCTGCTTTTGCGTGGCTCTTGTCGCCATCAAAGAGACATCGAATGAATATGAGGGGACGAGCAGGGTGGGCTACGCCGCGATGGCATGGGCCTTGGCGCCGATGCTCGGTCCTACCTTAGGAGGAACGCTGGATGAACTCTTGGGGTGGCGGACGATCTTTGTCGTTCTTGCGGCCTTCGGCGCAATTATTCTCTCTCTGTCGAAACGAGAACTGAGCGAGACACTCTCTCCAGTCAGGCGAAGCGGGGTCTATCTCGGCTCATATGGACGGCTGCTAAGTTCGGTTGTGTTCTGGGCTTACATAGTCGTGATGGCCTCATCGTCCGGGATACTTTACATCTTCCTGGCCGGTGCACCTCTGGTGGTCGGTGGATCGAGTGCGCTGCTCGGCCTTTTCATGGGGATGGTGCCCGCGGGCTTTGTCTGCGGCAGTTTTCTGACCGGCCGTTATGGCTTGAGGGTGCCTCGGGCCACATTGCTCATCGCTGCTCGTTTGCTGACCTGTGTCGGGCTCCTGTTTGGCCTGGTTCTGTCCGCGTTCGATATGACGCATCCCTTGGCGTTTTTCGGCCCGTGCATGTTCATCGGCCTTGGCAATGGGTTGACGCTGCCCGCCGCCAATATGGGGGCCATGACAATCCAAAAGGGCATGGCAGGCACCGCAGCGGGACTGGCAGCAGCAATGTCGATCGGTGGCGGGGCGTTGATCGTCGCGGTGGCGGGGCAGTTCCTCGGCGCGTCGGGAACTGTCAATACGCTTTTGAGCTCGATGTTGATCGTCTCTGCGATAGCCTTGGCGGCCGCGGTTGCCGTGGCCTTTGTCGATCCAGGCTCACGAAGAACGCACTGATCGATCCTCACAGGCTTGATGCGGCAGCCTATCGTTGTGCCAGCCGGTGCAAAGTGGTTGGCCGGCTTCGCATTCCGGCGCTAGCGCGTCGGTTTCCTGCTACCGGCCCGGCCATCGGCGACGCAGATTTCCCGTTGCGAGTCGTTAGTTTGGGAATCCATGTCCACGCATGTCCGCCATCCGATCTGGCTACCGGCGGTTCCGCCGGCGGACGCGCGCACCTTTGCTTCGCTTTACGCCATCGAATCCGCCGCGCGAGCCACGGTTGCCTCGGTTATCCCGATCCAGGCCTATGAGATCCTGAGGAACGAGCAGACGGTCTCGATCCTCTATACGATCGTCTCGTTGCTTGGTCTCTCGGTCACGCTGTTCATGCCGATGCTGATCCACCGCTTCGCACGCAGATGGGTCTACACAGCCGGTGCGCTGCTGCTTGCGATCGGTTCGCTGTTCTTCGTCACCCATTCGCTGCCTGGTCAGATCATCGGCATGCTCTGCCGGGTAATGGGCGCGAGTGCGCTGTCGATCACGCTCAACCTCTACATCATGGACCATATCCGCAAGACCGACCTCATGCAGGCTGAGTCCCTGCGTATGGCGTGGTCGATGATCGCCTGGACGAGCGGCCCGACGCTCGGCATCTTCCTCTACACACGCTACGGCATTTATGCTGCGCATGGAGCCGTGGCCGTTTTTGCACTCTGCCTGCTTGCGCTGTTCTGGTACTACCGGCTTGGCGACAATCCGATGATCGTGCCGGGCAAGAGCCGCCCCATCAATCCCTTCGCCAATATCGGGCGCTTCGTCAGCCAGCCCCGGTTGCGGCTGGCCTGGCTTATCGCTTTCGGCCGTTCCTGCTACTGGACCACGTTCTTTGTCTACGGCCCGCTGTTCATGGTCATTACCGGCCAGGGTGAACTTGCCGGGGGCTTGCTGGTTTCGGCCGGCAACGCTCTCCTGTTCGCTGCCATTTTCTGGGGCAGGGCAGGCAAGCGTTATGGTGCACGCAACGTGATGACGCTCGCCTTTGCCGGGATGGCGGTGTCGCTGTGGCTTGCCGGCGCCATCGGCGAACTCATCCCGCTCGCCACCGCCGGCCTGCTCCTGGTCGGCGCCTTGTTCACCATCGCACTCGATGCGATCGGCTCCACCGCCTTCATGCGCTCGGTGCGCGCCTACGAGCGGCCGCAGATGGCTGCAGTTTACCGCACCTACCTCGATTTCTCGGAGCTGACACCACCCTTGGTCTATTCGCTGGTGCTGGCCTTCTTCGGCCTGGGATCGGTTTTCGCCACACTTGGTTGCCTTGCTGCCGTCTGCGCCATTGTTACCTGGAGATATCTGCCGAAATCGATGTAGCGACGACAGCCGGTCACCAATGACGCGGATGCGTCTGGCGATGGCGGAATTTGGTTTGCCGGGCGCCAGAATTCTTTCTATAGTTCCCGCCGTCGTCGGTCCCTTCGGGACCAAGAGGGAATACGGTGGGGAGGGGGAAACCATCCGAAGCCGTGGCTGCCCCCGCAACTGTGAGCGGTAGTCCTCTCCAATGCCACTGAGGCTTGTCTCGGGAAGGTGGAGAAGGGCGCTGATCCGCAAGCCAGGAGACCTGCCGGCGACGGCAATGACGGTAATGCCCTCGGGTGGAGGGCGAAAGGACAGACCATGAATACCGCTTCCGTTTCTCTCGGCGCTTCGACCTCTTCGCAGTCGCGCTTCCTTCAGCTGGCAATGGCTGGCCTGCTCGGCATCTTCGTCATCGGCTTCACCGGCTTCTCGCATATCGAGGCCGTGCACAACGCCGCCCACGACGCACGCCACTCGATGGCGTTCCCCTGCCACTAACCCAGGGGGAACCCACCATGTCTGTTTTTCGCAACGTCGTGTTTGTCGCGGCGATAGCGGGCCTGTTGGCCGGCATCGTTCTCGCCTGCTTGCAGGCCTATGCAACCGTTCCCCTGATCCTGAAGGCGGAAGTCTATGAACAGGCCGCCGGCGGCCATGAACATGCGGCTGCGCCTGCAGCCCCCGCTGCCGATGCCGGGACCAACGCAATGAGTTCGGCTGCGCCAGCGCCCGCGGCTGCTCCGGCCGAGGAAGAGGAAGGTTGGGCACCCGCCGACGGCATCGAGCGGTTCTCGTTCAACGTACTCTCCAATGTCGTAACCGGTATCGGCTTCGCGCTGATCCTTGTCGCCTTCTCGGAATTCGCCGGCGGCATCGGCAACTGGCGCCAGGGTGTGTTCTGGGGGCTTGCCGGTTTTGCCGTCTTTACGCTTGCGCCAGGCCTTGGCCTGCCGCCGGAATTGCCGGCGATGCCTGCTGCCGATTTGCTGCCAAGGCAAGCCTGGTGGATCTCCACCGTCGTCGCCACGGCCATTGGCCTTGCGCTCATCGCCTTCCGCCGATCCTTGCCGCTTACCGTGCTCGCGATCGTGCTGATCGTCGCGCCTCACGTCGTTGGCGCGCCGCAGCCGGAGAGCTACGACACGCCGATCCCGGAAGGCCTGCATCACCAGTTCGTGGTGGCGGTTACGCTGACCAACCTGGTGTTCTGGGTTGTGCTGGGTGCGGTCGTTGGCGTTGTGCGCGGCCGCTTTACCGGGCAGGCATCGAGCCTTCGCGACAGCTTTGCCTGATCGCCTGACCTTCATCATCGGCGGTGCGCGCTCCGGCAAGAGCGCGCATGCCGAAAAACTGGTTACGGCGCTGCCGGCGCCCTGGACGTATATCGCGACCGCTCAGGCTTACGACGACGAGATGCGCGAACGCATCGCGCATCATCGTGCTCGTCGAGGCGAAGGCTGGGAAACGGCGGACGCGCCACTCGACCTCGTCGAATTGCTGGTGCGCCTGCCTGCCGGGCGACCGGTACTGCTGGATTGCCTTACGCTCTGGCTGACCAATCACATGCTGGCCGGGCATGATATCGAGGACGAATGCGCCAGGCTGACCGCCACACTGTCGAAACCGCGCGGTCGGTGGTTCGTGGTGTCCAATGAAGTCGGGCTTGGCATCGTGCCGGACAATGCGTTGGCGCGTCGCTTCCGAGATGCTGCCGGGCGTCTCAACCAGCAGGTTGCGGCGGTGGCCGACGATGTGGTGCTGACCGTTGCCGGCCTGCCACTCAAGGTGAAATGACATGGTCGAGATCGATGACAGCGAAGCCGAGCGCCATCGCACCAAGATGGCCAAGCGCAAGGCGGTGCAGGACGCAGAGGTGGCGCAAAAGACCATCGAGAAGGGCCTGCTCATCGTCAACACCGGTCCCGGCAAAGGCAAGACCACGGCTGCCTTCGGGCTGGCACTGCGCATGCTGGGCTACGGCCGGCGCGTCGGTGTGGTTCAGTTCATCAAGGGCAGATGGCACACCGGTGAGAAGGATGCTTTCAAGGCGTTCGGCGATCGGCTGGTCTGGTATTCGATGGGCGAAGGCTTCACCTGGGAAACGCAGGACCTGAAGCGGGATGTTGCCGCCGCAGAAGCTGCCTGGATGAAGGTGGAAGAGCTGATGGCCGATCCGTCCATCAGCCTGCTGGTGCTGGACGAACTCAACATCGCACTGCGCTACGACTATCTGGATGTCGATCGTGTCGTGACTGCCCTGAAGGGGCGGCGGGAAGACCTGCATGTTGTCGTTACCGGCCGCAATGCCAAGCCGGCGCTCACGGAAGCTGCCGATCTCGTCACCGAGATGGGGGCGACAAAGCATCATTTTTCCGCCGGCGTGAAAGCGCAGCAGGGAATTGAATTCTAAAGGCCTACCAGAGCGCCAGTGCAATCACGCCAAACAGCGCGACGAGCAGCATGTCGGCGGTCCAGTAAAGTCTTAGCGCCTGGCGGATGTCGGCGCTGGTAACGGCGGTGCGGCCGCCTTCTCCCATATGGCGGCCTTCCACCAGAACACCGCCATAAGAACGCGGGCCGGCAAGCGCGAGCCCCAGGGCGCCAGCCATCGCGGCCTCCGGCCAGCCGGCGTTGGGCGAACGGTGATGGCGTGCATCGCGGCGCATGGCGCGCCAAGCTTCGGCTGGATCGGCACCCTTGATGAAAAACGCGGCGGCAACGATCAGGAGGCCGGTCAGGCGTGAAGCGGGCAGGTTGACCAGATCGTCAAAGCGCGCCGCGGCCCAGCCGAAAGCCTCGTGGCGCTCGGTACGGTGGCCAACCATCGAATCCGCGGTGTTGGCGGCCTTGTAGGCAGCGCCGCCGGCCAGGCCGCCGACGCCAAGCCAGAAGGCGGGGGCAACAATGCCATCGGAAAAATTCTCTGCCAGGCTCTCTATGGCAGCCCGTCCGACAGCGGCTTCATCGAGCTTTTCCGGATCTCGGCCGACGATCATCGACACTGCTTTTCGCCCTGCGACAACGCCGCCGCTGTCAAGCGCATCAGCCACTGCTTCGACATGGCTGGCGAGGCTTTTCTGCGACAGCAGCGAGCTTCCCAGCAGCGCAACGACGACAATGCCGAATGGCAGGGCCAGCAGGGCAGACTCAGCGATCCGAGCGATCATCGCCGGCACGGCAACGATGAGCAGTAGCGCAAACAGGCCGGCGATGCGACGCGCCGCGTCGCTGTCGGCGGCGCTGTTGAGCCTGCGATCGAGACAGGATATCAGGGCGCCGATCCACGTCACCGGATGTCCGATGGCGCGAAACAGCCGGTCCGGATAGCCGAGCCGAGCTTCGATCAGCAGCGACAGAAAGGCGGTCAGGGCGGACATGAGGCTTCCAGGCGAGGCAATTGCGGCAGTTGATCACGGCGGAAGCCTTGGCCGGGCCCGGGCGCTGTTTCCTGATGCACCGGAGCCGTTTGTCGATCTCTCGACCGGGATCAATCCGCACTCCTATCCGCTTTTCGATCCGCCCGCCACAGCGTTCACCCGATTGCCGGAAGCTGCGCGCCTGGCCGAATTGCTGGCGGCTGCAGCAGCGACCTATGGTGCGCCCTCGGCCGCAAACATCGTCGCAGGCCCCGGCACACAAATCCTGTTGCCGCGTGTCGCCTCGCTGGTGAATGCGGGACGCGTTTTGGTGCTGTCGCCGACCTATGCCGAGCACGCACGGGCAGCCGCCATCGCCGGCCATGTCGTTGCCGAAACCACTGATTTCGATGCGCTGGCCGAGGCGGATGTCGCCATCCTGGTCAATCCCAACAATCCGGACGGACGCATCGTTCCGCGCGAGCGGTTGCTCAAGCTCGCCGATGCCATGAAAGCAAAAGCTGGCCTGCTCGTGGTCGACGAAGCCTTCATGGATGTCGGCCCGTGCGATGCGAGTCTCGCCGCCGATGCCGGACATGGCGGACTGGTGATTCTGCGTTCCTTTGGCAAGTTCTTTGGACTTGCCGGCGTGCGTCTCGGGTTTGCGCTGACGGATCGGGCGACTGCCGCACGGCTCGAGAGCCAGCTTGGTCCCTGGGCCGTGGCAGGGCCGACGCTGGAGTACGGTATTCGCGCGCTAGGCGATATTGCCTGGCAAGAAGCGATGCGGCGGCAATTGAGCGAGGATGCCACACGGCTCGATGCGTTGTTTGTGCGTCATGGCGTGCCGGTCGCCGGTGGAACGTCGTTGTTCCGCTATCTCGATTTCGGCGATGCGCCTGGCCTGTTCCGGGCGCTCGGCCGACAGGGCATACTGTTGCGGCATTTCGCTGAACGACCGCACACGCTGCGTTCTGGCCTGCCGGGTTCGGAAGACGAGTGGCAACGGCTGGATGCTGCACTTGCCGGCTGGGCTGCAAAGACCGATGGTTCACAAAACAGGATACGCGCATGATCATCGTCTGCCCGCTCTCCAAGGTCGAAACCACGGTCAATCGTGTCGGTGCCGAGCGGCTGCTGTCCCTGCTGGCGGCTGGTACGGACATGGTGCGTCCGGCAGCCATCCGGCCCGAAAACCATCTGCATCTTGTCATGCATGACATCGCCGAGGCTCAGGAGGGCATGACGCTGCCCGGCGAAGAGCATGTGCGTGCATTGCTTGGTTTCGCACAGGGCTGGGATCGGTCGCGGCCTCTGGTGATCAACTGTTATGCCGGCATCAGCCGCTCGACCGCCTCGGCTTTCATCATCGCGTCCGCTCTCGCTCCGAAGCGCGACGAGATGGAGCTGGCCAGGACATTGCGCTGGCTTTCGTCCTCGGCCACGCCCAATCCGCGTCTTGTCGCTGTGGCAGACCACATCCTTGGCCGCAATGGCCGCATGGTTGCGGCTATTGCCTCGATCGGCCGCGGTGCCGACGCATACGAAGGCGTGCCGTTCGAGCTCGAGATAGAGTGAGGGACGCTTTCCATCGAGAATGGACGCGCTTCGGCCTCAAAGCACCCAGTCGTTTAACTTTGCTCCGCGCACATCCTTCAACAATGCGATGAAACCGTCGGCCTGATGCTCGGCGGTCAGCCGGCCTTTCTCAGCGGTGGCTATCGAAGCGTCGCCCACGACACCATCCGGGTTCAGATCTCGCGCGATCCAGGCGTAGGCGTGGGTGCCAGTCTGGCGCATCAGCGAAAAGGCCTTCTCAGCCTTGGCGACGTTGGAGACGAAGTTCTCGGCGTTTGCCATGTCGACCAGGTCCGGTCGGAAATGCAGCATCAGCGATGTCTCGACGTCGCCGCCGTGGATGCCGTGGCGATCTTCGAGTTCGGTGTACAGTCCCGCTGGGCGGCCGAAACGCTGCCAGCTGGTCTTCACGGCAAGCATGTTTTCGCGCACACGCAGTTCGCGTGTGACGATGCCCATGATCTCCTCATTGCCACCATGGGAATTGACGACGACGAGCTTTTTCAGCCCTGCACGCGCAATGGAAAGACCAAGCTCGGTCCAGGCGTCGATCAGTGTTGCCGGCGGCAAGGTTAGCGTCCCTGGCGCATGCATATGCTCGTTGGACTTGCCGACTGCCTGCACGGGCAGGATGCGGATGTCGAGATCGGCTGGCAGGCGGTCGATCACCGTTTCCAGCATGCCGTTCATGATGCTGGTGTCGGTCGACACCGGCAGATGCGGGCCATGCTGCTCGATCGCGGCCACTGGAAGCACCGCGATCGTCGTTTCGGGGTCTAGGGAAGCATATTCCGTTGTACGGAAATCGCCCCACCACACGCGTCTTTTCGTCGTCACATCAGTCTCCGGATTGTCGGCAACTCATTCGAGCTACTCTGTCATAGGGAAGGGCGCAGGCAGCTCACCCTGCCGCAATCACCTCAACCTCGACCTTGAATTCCGGTCGGGCGAAGCCGCCGACGATCATCAGGGTGGAGGCTGGCGCCGGGTCGGTGAAGGTGCGGTCGCGCACGGCCATGTAAGGCTTGAGATAGGCGCGATCGGTGACATAGGCATTGATGCGCACGACATCCTTCAGGCTGAGGTCTGCCTCGGCCAGGACGGCTTCGATATTCTTGAAGCACAGCTCCGCCTGTTCCTCGACCCCTTCTGGAATATGATCGTCGGCGGTGATCGCCACCTGACCGGCGCACAGGACGAGGCGCTTGCCGGCAGGGACCTCCACGCCGTGGCTGTAGCGGGCAAAAGGCGCCTTGATCGATTTCGGCATCAAATATCGGAACATCGCGATCTCCATTCGAGGCAGGGAAACTAGGCCGGGATGCAGTCACGATTCAAGCGCTGCTCGTGCGGTGACAGTATTACTTTCACCATGAACTATTCGTGGACAGTTGCCCTGAAAGTGGGCACGATGACGTTTGAAGCTGCAGGGCAGGGAACACCCAACACAATGCTCTTCCGGAATTGCGCGGCGGGCGTTGTGGCACGGCCTTTGCTTTGTCGGTCGATATGACGCTGTGTCGCGTGCGAGCGAAGGGGAGAGGAAATCGATGACGAAGATCTTGACCACGGCCACCGTGGCGGCCGCGGCGTTGCTCGGCGGCTGGATGTCCGCTGCGATGGCCAATGAGAAGGTGACGTTTGCCACCAACTGGCTCGCCCAGGCCGAGCACGGCGGCTACTACCAGGCTGTCGCAGACGGCTCCTATGCCGCATGCGGACTGGATGTAACCATCCAGCAGGGCGGCCCACAGGGCAGCGGACGGCCACTCCTGATGGCCGGCAAGATCGATTTCTATATGGGTGGCAACATGCTGCAGGCATTCGATGCCGTGCATCAAGGCATTCCGCTGCGCGTCGTCGCGGCCACTTTCCAGAAGGAACCGCAGGTCATCATGGCGCATCCGGGCGAGGGCCTGGACAAATGGGAGGACCTGCCCAAGGCCGACCAATACATCATCGGCGACGAGGGAGCGCAGAGCTTCTTCCTTTGGATGGTGTCGGAATTCGGCTTCGACGCGGCCAAGCGCGTGCCGTACACCTTCAATCCGGCTGCCTTCATCGCCAACAAGAAGTCGATCCAGCAGGGTTATGTGACCTCCGAGCCGCATGCCGTGGCCAAGGAAGGCGGATTCCAACCCAACCTGTTCCTGCTCGCCGACTACGGCTTCAACACCTACGCCACTACGATCGAGGCGATGCAGACCACGATCGACAAGCGGCCGGAGGTGGTTCAGTGCTTCGTCGATGGCTCGGCAAAGGGGTGGTACAACTATCTCTACGGTGACAACAAGGCCGCCAACGAAGCGATCAAGAAGGACAATCCCGACATCAACGATGAGCAGATCGCCTTCTCCATCGAGATGATGAAGAAGTACGGCATCGTCGATTCCGGGGACACCGAGAAGCTTGGCATCGGCGCCATGACGGATGAGCGCATGCAGAGCTTCTACGACAAGATGGTCAAGGCAAAGGTGCTTCCGGCCGGCATCGACATCAAGAAGGGCTACACGCTGCAGTTCGTGAACAAGGGCGTCGGTCTCGATCTGAAGAAGTGAGCGGTATTCCGGCAAATCGCGCGGCAGGCGCAGACCCGTCCTGCCCTCTCAAGGGGCGCTGGAGAGACGGGCGCTTATCCGCGGAAAGGCACTGATGTTGCAGACGGTAGCCGACAGGGATGACAGCTGGCAGCGCGGAACCGCGCCGCTGCTTTCATTCAAAGGCGTGGGCAAGGTGTTCTCCAATGGCGTGGCTGCCTTGGACAACGTCAATCTTGCCATTCGCGAAGGCGATTTCGTCAGTCTTCTCGGCCCTTCGGGTTGCGGCAAGTCGACGGCACTCAGGCTTATTGCCAGGCTTTCCACGCCGACCTCCGGCCATCTGGAGTGGCGCAAGGCGCTGGGAGACGATTGCGTCGGCTTCGTTTTCCAGGAGCCGACACTGCTGCCCTGGGCAAGCGTGTTCGACAATGTCTGGCTGCCGCTGCGCCTGCGCGGCATCTCGCGCATCAAAGCCACGCCGGCGGTGATGGAGATGCTGGCGCGCGTCCACCTGGAAAATTTCGCCGATGCCGTGCCAAGGGAGCTTTCCGGCGGCATGAAGATGCGCGTTTCCATCGCACGCGCCATGGTCACCAAGCCGCGCGTGCTGCTGATGGACGAGCCGTTTGCGGCATTGGACGAGATCACGCGCTTCAAGCTCAACAACGACCTGCTGGAACTCTGGCAACAGGAGCGGTTCACCGCCGTCTTCGTCACCCACAGCGTGTTTGAAAGCGTCTTCCTGTCCAGCCGCATCGTGGTGATGGCCGCCAAGCCGGGACGTGTATTCCGCGACATGACGGTCGATGCACCTTATCCGCGCGACGAGGCGTTCCGTACGTCATCAACCTATGCGGAGCTGTGCCGGCGGACGTCGGACGCGTTGAGCGCGGCCATGGATGCCAAGGTGGAGGCGCGACCATGAGCGCCGTCGAAAACCGGTCGGTCGTGCTCGACCCGGAAGAAGCGCGCCGCGTTCGCCAGCAGCGGCTGGAAAAGGTCGGCTCCTGGGTGCTGCCGCTTGCCATCATGGTACTGGCCATCTGGTTCTGGGACCGGATCTGTGTGTGGAACGACATTCCGAAGTACATCCTGCCGCGGCCAGGTGTGGTCGTGCAGACCCTTCAGGACGATGCGCCGCTGCTGTTTTCCTCGTTGCTCGTCACCCTCAAGATCACGTTCCTCAGCCTTGCACTGGCGATTCTCGGCGGGGTGGGGCTGGCCGTCTTGTTCGCCCAGTCGAAATGGGTGGAAATGTCGTTTTTTCCTTTCGCAGTCATCCTGCAGGTGACGCCGATCGTGGCGATCTTCCCGCTCATCAACATCTATGTCGACAACCAGACTGCCAAGCTTTTGCTGTGCGCCTGGATCGTCGCTTTCTTTCCGATCCTTTCCAATACGACGCTCGGACTGAATTCCGTCGACCGTAATCTGCGTGATCTGTTTCGGCTGAATGGCGCGACGCGCTGGCAGGAACTGTGGCACCTGCGCCTGCCAGCGGCGATGCCCTACTTCCTGGGTGGCCTGAAGATCGCAGGAGGCCTTTCGCTGATCGGTGCGGTGGTGGCCGAGTTCGTCGCTGGCACGTCGGGCCAGGCGTCGGGTCTGGCCTCACGCATCATCGAAGCCGGTTATCGACTGAATGCGCCACGGCTGTTTGCCGCGCTCATCCTGATCTCTCTGACCGGCATCGTCATCTTTCTAGCGCTGTCCCTGCTGTCGCATCTCATCCTGCGCCGCTGGCACGAGAGCGCGCTGAAGCAGGAGGCATGATGGCAGCCGTTTCAGTCACTTGCCGAGGCTGCATTCCGTTCACCTTGAGTGACCGAGCTGTGGCGGACGCGGAGGTGCATTGAATATACTGCCGATCCCGCCATCTGGAGCCTATGTATTCGAAAATGCTAGCCTTCATGTTTCTCTGACCGTTGGCTTCGACGGCTTGGCAGACGCCGACGGCTTTGTGAGCGCAGATATCGCTGTTGACGGTGACCGCATCATCACAATCGCTCCACATCGTTTGGGGCCGTCGCCCGCGTCAGGAGCGATCGATCTCAAGGGGCGCATCGTGCTGCCCTGTTTCGTCGACTGTCACACCCATCTCGACAAGGGCCATATCTGGCCACGCAGCCCCAATCCGGACGGTTCGTTTGCCGGCGCATTGCGCGCAACGCACGCTGACCGGACCGCGCGCTGGAACGCGAAAGACGTTTCGCGGCGCATGGACTTTGCCTTGCGTACGGCTCTCGCGCATGGGACCAAGGCTATCCGCACACATCTCGACAGTGCCGCACCGCAGGATGGAATTTCCTGGCCGGTGTTCGAGGAAATGCGGGAAAAATGGCAGGGACGTATCGACTTGCAGGCCGCTTGCCTTGTCGGCATCGAGGAAACCCGCGACCAAGTCTGGTTCGCAGGATTGGCGCGCCGCGTGGCAGCGGCGAGAGGCGTCCTGGGCGCTGTCACCTATATGGTTTCTGATCTTGATGCCTTGCTGGACCAGATGTTCGCCCTCGCCATCGAGCATAAACTCGATCTGGATTTTCATGCCGACGAGACCGATGCTGTCGACGCAATCTCCTTGAGGAAAATAGCCGAAGCAGCGCTTCGTCATCGTTTCGAGGGAAACATCCTCGTCGGTCACTGTTGTTCCCTGGCGCGCCAACCCGACAGTGATGTGCTGGATACCTTGGACAAGGTGGCGCGGGCAAAAATGGCCGTCGTGTCACTGCCAATGTGCAATCTCTATCTGCAGGACCGCAGGCATGACGGGACTACGCCACGCTGGCGCGGTGTGACACTGCTGCATGAAATGAAGGCGCGGGGCATTCCCGTCGCGGTGGCTTCGGACAACACGCGTGATCCGTTCTATGCCTATGGCGACCTCGACATGCTTGAGGTTTACAGGATGGCCACCCGCATCCTGCACCTTGATCATCCGGTTGGCGATTGGCCACGCACGGTCGCGCAGACTCCGGCGGACGTCATGCGATTGACCGGCACAGGAGTGTTGCAGCCGGGCGGACCAGCCGACCTGGTTGTTTGCAAGGGGCGGAACTGGACCGAATTGTTGTCCCGCCCGGAAGCCGATCGCATCGTCATTCGTGACGGCAGGCAGATCGACACCAGCCTGCCGGACTACGCCGAACTCGATGAATTGATGGGGACATGATGGATATCGCGGCGCTGAAACGAGACATTGAGGGACTGAAGATCGAGGACAACGAAAAGATCGTCCAGCAGAAGAGCCGCGACTTCTACTGGTACAGCCCGGTGCTCAAGCGCCAGCTCGAACATGTCACGGGAGACCTCGTCGTATCGCCGAAATCCGAAGCTGAAGTGGTGCGCATACTTGCAGCCTGTTTTTCTCACGGCGTACCGGTGACGCCGCGCGGTACTGGCACCGGCAATTACGGGCAGGCGATGCCGCTTTCCGGCGGTGTGGTGCTGAATCTGGCCGACATGAATGAAATCGTTGCGATTTCTCCCGGTCGCGTGGTGTGCCAACCGGGCGCCATCCTGGCCGATATCGACAGGGCGACGCGTGCGCATTCGGCGCAGGAACTGCGCCTGCACCCATCTACCTACAACACTGCTTCCATCGGTGGTTTTATCGCTGGGGGTTCCGGTGGCGTCGGCTCGATCAACTTCGGTGGTCTGCGCGACTTCGGCAACATCATCCGGTTGCGCGTGGTAACCATGGAAGCCGAGCCGAGAGTGCTGGAACTGACCGGCGAGGACCTGCACAAGGTCACCCACGCCTATGGGACAAACGGCATCATCACCGAAGTCGAGATGCCGTTGACGGCGGCCTACGACTGGGTGGACGTTCTGGTCGGTTTCAACAGTTTCATGGCTGCTGCGCGCTACGGCAATTCACTGGCCTGCCAGGATGGCTTGCTGACCAAGCTGATCACCCCGATCGCGGCTCCCGTGCCTCAGCTTTACTTCAAGCGGCACCAGAAGTTCCTGCGTGATGGACAAAGCATTTGCGCGGTCATGGTCGCCCCGCATTCGCTCGATGCATTTCTTGCCTTCACGCGACGCGAGGGCGGCGAGGTGATCCTCAACGCCGCGGCTCTGAGCGACGACGAGAAGAGAGGCCTGCCGCCGGCATTCGAACTGGCGTGGAACCACACGACGCTGCGGGCGCTGCGCGTCGATCCGGCAATCACATACCTGCAATCGCTCTATCCGTTTCCCGATCATCTGGCCTTGGTCGAAAAGATCGACGCGTTGTTTCCAGGTGAGGTGTTCTCGCATCTGGAGTTCGTGCGGCTGGACGGCAACATCACGTGCTTCGGCCTGAATCTGGTGCGCTTCACCACGGAGGAGCGGCTGGACGAGATCGTGCGGCTGTTCGAGGCGAATGGCTGCCCGATCTTCAATCCGCACCGTTATACGCTGGAGGAGGGAGGCATGAAGCAGACGGATTCCGTCCAACTCGCCTTCAAGCGCGAAGCCGATCCGCAAGGGCTGCTCAATCCCGGCAAGATGATCGCCTGGGAAAATCCAGACTACGATTATCGCTCGGGGCGAACGTTCCTGTTCAAGGGTCTGGCAAAAGCAAGTTGAGTGCTGCGATGCGTGTCCTGGTTCTTTATGCGCATCCGGTCGAAACAAGTTTCAACGCTGCGCTGCACAAGATGATCGTCGAGCGTCTCACGGCGAACGGACATGAAGTCGACGATTGTGATCTGTATGCCGAGGACTTCGATCCGCGACTGACACGCGCTGAGCGCATGGCCTATCACGATGCACCGGGCAATATCGAGCCAGTGCGAGGCTATGTAGAACGACTGCGCAAGGCGGAGGGGCTGGTCCTATGTTTTCCGGTTTGGAATTACGGTTATCCGGCCATTCTGAAAGGGTTCTTTGACCGCGTGTTCCTGCCAGGTGTGTCGTTCCGGCTGGTCGAAGGCAAGGTGCGTCCCACGCTCGACAACATCCGCAAGGTGGTGGCGGTGACCAGCTATGGCGGCTCCCGCCTGCGCGCTTTCCTGGTTGGCGATCCGCCACGCAAGCTTGTCCAGCGCCTGTTGCGCGCTTCCATCAAGCCGGGTACCCCGGTCTCCTATCTGGCGCACTATTCGATGAATTTGTCGACGCCACAGTCACGGGATCGTTTTATGGCAAAAGTGGCGCACAGGATGGAAACGTTCTGATGCGGGTGCTGGTCGTCTATTGCCACCCGGTGCCGGAAAGCTTTTGCGCGGCCGTGCGCGATGCCGCGCTCGACGCCATCGCGGCCAAGGGATGCGAGGCGCGGCTGATCGATCTCTACGCGGAGAATTTCGACCCGGTGATGCGGGATGGCGAACGGCGTGAATACAACGAACGAGCGCCGGCGGACCCTGCGCTCGTGGAACATATCGCTCACCTGAAATGGGCCGAGGCGATCGTCTTCGTCTATCCGACCTGGTGGTACGGGTTGCCAGCAATGCTGAAGGGCTGGCTGGACCGCGTCTGGGCCAAGGATGTCGCTTTCGCGCTCGATCCCGGTGGGAAGATCACTCCGCTGATGGGGCACGTCCGGAAAATCGCGGTGGTCACCACCTGCGGTGCGCCGCGCTGGTGGTCGCATATTGTGGGCCATCCGGGACGAAAAACCATCCTGCGCGGCATCCGTGCCTTGTGCGCCAAACGCTGCAAGACCCTGTTTGTTGCACATTACCTGATGGATGCCTCGACGCCGCAAAGCCGGGAGGCTTTCCTGGCGCAGGTAAGGCAGAAGCTGAAGGCGTTCTAGCGCTTTTCCTTCTCCCCGCTTGCGGGGAGAAGGTGGCCCAACGGGCCGGATGAGGGGCAGAACTCCCCTCGAACAGTTTGTACTGCCCCTCATCTGCCTGCCGGCATCTTCTCCCCGTAAACGGGGAGAAGAGAACTAAATCCGCACCCTCTCTGCCTTCGGATCATACATCGGCTTCAGCGAGGCTTCGGCATTGAAGCGTTCTCCTGCAATCTCGATCTCATAGCGGGAGCCGAGGACATCCGCTTCGCTCTCACCTTTGGCCGGCACATAACCCATGCCGACGGCACCGCCGAGATGGTGGCCGTAGTTGCCTGACGTGATGGTCCCGACGATCTTGCCGTCGCGCACGATCGCCTCATTGTGGAACAGCAGTGGTTCGGGGTCGGTCAGGCGAAACTGCGCCAGGCGGCGCTCCAGCCCGGCATCCTTCTTCGCCAGCACGGCGTCGCGGCCGATGAAATCACCTTTTGCCGTCTTCACCGCAAAACCGAGGCCGGCCTCCAGCACATGATCCTCGTCGGTGATGTCATGGCCGAAATGGCGAAAGGCCTTTTCGATGCGGCAGGAATCCAGCGTATGGAGGCCGCAGAGTTTCAAGTCCAGCTCTCTGCCCGCCTCCTCGATCCTCTCGAACACATGTGCGGCCTGGTCGGTCGGGACATAGAGTTCCCAGCCAAGCTCGCCGACATAGGTGACACGGTGGGCACGGGCGAGCCCCATGCCGACCTCGACTTCCTGAAATGTGCCGAATGGATTGTTTTCGTTCGAGAAATCGTTCGGGCTCACCTTTCGAATCAAGTCGCGTGAACGCGGCCCCATGAGACAAAGGACGGATTCTGCGGCTGTCACATCCGTGATGACGACGAACTCATCCTTCACATGCCTGCGCATCCAGGCGAGATCGCGCTGCAACGTGGCGCCCGGAACAACTGAGAAGAAAGCCGTCTCGGAAAGTCGCGAGACGGTCAGGTCGCTCTCGATGCCACCGCGCCGGTTGAGCATCTGCGTGTAGACGATCTTGCCCGGCGCGACATCGAGATCATTGGCGCAGAGCCGTTGCAGGAAGGCGAGGGCATCGCGTCCTTCGATCCGGATCTTGCCGAATGAGGTCATGTCGAACAGGCCGACATTGTTGCGCACGGACAGATGTTCCTCGCGCTGATTGTCGAACCAGTTCTGGCGTTTCCAGGAATAGCGGTATTCGCGTTCCTGTCCGTCCCTGGCGAACCAGTTGGCGCGTTCCCAGCCGGCGACCTCGCCGAACACGGCGCCGCGCGCCTTCAGATGCTCATGAATGGGCGAGCGTCGCACGCCACGCGACGTGACCACCTGCCGGTAGGGGAAATGGTCCGCATAAAGCAGGCCAAGCGTCTCGGAGACACGCTCTTTCAGATAGGCACGGTTCTTCTGGAAGGGCTGGGCGCGGCGGATGTCGACCTCCCAGAGGTCGAATGGCGCCTCGCCGTCGTTGATCCACTGTGCCAGCGCCATGCCAGCGCCACCCGAAGAGACGATGCCGATCGAGTTGTAGCCGGCGGCGACCCAGTAGCCGCCGAGTTCCGGCGCTTCGCCAAGATAATAGCGATCGTCCGGCGTGAAGCTCTCCGGGCCGTTGAAGAAAGTGTGGATGCCGGCGGTGCCCAGCATCGGCATGCGATTCACGCCCATTTCGAGGATAGGCTCGAAATGCTCGAAATCCTCGGGCAACTGGTCGAAGCAGAAATCTTCGCGGATGCCTTCCATGCCCCAGGGTTTCGCCCTCGGTTCGAAGGCGCCGAGCATCATCTTGCCGGCATCCTCCTTGTAGTAGGCGCATTCGTCCGGCACGCGCAGCACCGGCAGGCGGGTAAGCCCGGCGATCGGTTCGGTGACCAGATAGAAATGCTCGCAGGCGTGCAGTGGAATGGTGACGCCGTTTCGTGCGCCCAGTTCGCGCGCCCACATGCCGGCGCAGTTGATGACCACATCGGTCTCGATCGTCCCCCGATCTTCGCCCTGCGCCCAGGACACACCGGAGACGCGTCCGTTTCTGGTGTGAACCCTGGTGACCTTGACGTTCTCGACGATCCTGGCGCCACGCTGGCGTGCACCCTTTGCCAAAGCCATGGCGATGTTGGCAGGGTCGCATTGGCCATCGAGCGGCAGATGCACGGCGCCGACCACGTCCGACACGTTGAGATGGGGGTACATCTCCTTGACTTCGCTGGGAGAAATCTCGCGTACGTCGACGTCAAACGCACGGGCAAGCGACGCCTGCCTGTAGATCTCGTGTTTGCGTTCTTCGGTCAGGGCGACGGTGATGGAGCCGACCTGGCGCATGCCGGTACCGACGCCGGTTTCTTCTTCGAGCTTGACGTAGAGGTCGGCGGAGTACTTGGCCAGCCGTGTCATGTTCTGCGAGGCACGCAATTGGCCGATCAGGCCAGCGGCGTGCCAGGTCGTGCCTGACGTCAGCTGCTTTCGCTCCAGCAGCACGATGTCGGTCCAGCCGAGTTTGGCCAGATGGTAGGCGACCGAGCAGCCGGACACGCCGCCGCCGATGATGACGGCGCGGGCTTTGGAGGGCAGAACGCTCATGCGGCCTCACGTCGATAGGTGGAAACGAAACGGCGCAGCCTTTCGGCCGCTTCGAGAAGGATGGGTTCAGGCTGACAGAGGCTGATGCGAATATGGCCGGCCGCGGCGTCGCCAAAGGAGGATCCCGGCATGACACCGACATTCTCGCGATCAAGGAAAGCCCAGGCGAATTTCTCGTCGTCCGGCTCGACGGCGCTGATGTCGAGCATGGCATACATGCCGCCCTCCGAGCCGCGAACGGTCACGTTGTTCATGCCGCGCACCGCGTCAAGGAAGAGCTTGCGCCGTCCGGCATACAGCGCGGCGATCTGTTCCACGCCATAGTCATTGTTCAGCGCTTCGATGGCTGCGCGGCTGACAAAATCGGTCAGGCCGTAAGTGGTGACAAGATTGAGGCTGATCAGCCGTGTTATCAGTTCCTGGGGCCCGGTCAGCCATCCCAGGCGCCAGCCGGTCATGCCGTGGCTCTTCGACATCGAATTGACGACCAGCGTGCGCTCGTCCATGCCGGGCAGGGCGCGCGGCGAAAGATGCTCGCTATCGCCGAGTGTCCAATACACCTCATCACTCAGCAACCACAGATCGTGGTGGCGGCAGATGTCGGCGATGCTTTGGAGCGATTTCCTGGAGTAGACCGCGCCCGTGGGATTGTTGGGCGTGTTGATCAGCATGGCCCGCGTATTTGGCCGGACTGCGGCCTCGATTGTTTTAGGGTCTGGTTGGAAGCCGTCGGTGGCGCGGGTCTCGACGACCGTAAAATCGGCGCCGGCAGCGCGGAATGTGCCCGGGTAGGTGGCGTAGTAGGGCGCCACGACAATGGCGTGGTCGCCCGGGTCGAGCACGCCTTGCACGGCGGCATAAAGCGACGCCTGGCCGCCAGGTGTGGCAATGACCTGTTCGGGGCTCGTCGCGACGCCGGTGCATCGCGCGGAGATTCGCGCCATCGCCTCACGCAGTGCCGGAATGCCAGGCAACTGGGTGTAGTGGTGGTGGCCGGCCCGCAGCGCGGCAACTCCGGCTTCAACCGTCTCGGTGGGGGTGTGGAAGTCATGGTCGCCGACCGAGAGCATGATGATGTCCTGGCCGGCCTCCAGGCGTTGCCAGGCGGCGAAATGCACCTCCCAGCCATCCTTGCCGGAAGGCGTGATGCCGGAAATGCGGGAAGAGGGTTTCGGCATGTCAGGTTCCTGCAGTTGCAGAGGTCGTCGAACCGGATCTGGTGAGCACCAACCTGCGACCGTCATTGAGCAAGGGTACCAGAGAGCCATATCCGGCAATGGTTGGATGCGGTGTTTCAACCGCGTGCCTGTGCGTGGCGGTGATGACCACGACCTTGGTGCCGGCTGCCTCGGCGGCCTGGATGCCTGCCGGTGCGTCCTCGAAAACCAGGCAATCCTGCGGTTTCAGGCCGAGCCTGTCGGCGGCAAGCAGGAAGCAATCGGGCGCGGGCTTGCCGTTGGTCACGTCTTCTCCGGTAATCATCAGCGATGGTATGGGCAGGCCGGTGGCTTCCAGCCTGCGGATCGCCAGCCGGCGCGGCGACGAGGTGACGATCGCCCAGCGCTGCGGCGGCAGTGCGCTGAGGAACGCGGCAGCACCTGGAATAGCCTCGATGCCTTTGACATCTTCGAACTCCGCCTGGGTCAGCGCTTCGACCTCGGCCATGACGTCGATGCCCGGGAGGTTCAAGCGACGGATCGTTTCCACCGCCCGCACGCCGTGGATGGTGGGCAGAAATGTCTCGACATCAAGTCCGTGCTTTTGCGCCCACGCCGCCCAGACCCGCTCGGCAGCCGCGATCGAACTCAGGATCGTGCCGTCCATGTCGAAGAGGAAGGCGCCGAAGGCGTGATCAGGAAAGGGAAGGGTCATTATGCGCGTAGCCTTTGATTTTCGGGGTCCCACAAGGGTCTGTCTTCCTGGACCGTCGCCTTGAAGCGGTCGCCGAAAATCTCGATGTCGATTTCGGTGCCCGGCACGGCCAGATCGGCGCGCACCATGCCGAGTGCAATGGATTTGTCCACCCTGTAGCCCCAGCCTCCCGAAGTGGTTTCACCAACGATCGCCCCGTCATGCCAAAGCGTGGACATGTAAGGTGCGTCGCATTCCCCGGGTGCCTGGATGACCAGCGTCGCAAAACGTTTCTTCACACCCTGCTGTTTTTCGTTGAGCAGTGCTGCCTTGCCACGGAAATCCGGTTTGTCCCATTTGACGAAGCGTTCGAGCCCACCCTGCAGGATGGTGTAATCAGTCGAGAGGTCGCCCTTCCAGGCGCGGTAGCCCTTTTCGAGACGCAGGCTGTCGAGGGCGAACATGCCAAACGGTTTCAGGCCATGCCTCTGTCCGGCAGCCCAGACGGCGTCGAACACGGTGGCAGTATCCTCGACCTTGGTGTGCAGCTCCCAGCCGAGTTCGCCGGCGAAGGAAACGCGCACCAGTTGCAGCCACCGGCCGCCAATCTGACAGGATTGATGCGAGAGCCAGGGTTGGCTCAGATCAGCGTCCGTCACATCGGCCAGTATTGCGCGCGAATTCGGGCCGGACAGGATCTGGCAGGAAAAGCTCTCCGTCATGTCCTGCAGCGTGATGTCAGTGCTCTCGGGCAATTGCTTCGACAGCCACTCGAAATCGTGCAACTGCGCCACCGCGGCGGTGATCAGGAAGAAGGAATCCTCTTCCAGTGCCATGATCGACATCTCGGTGACGATACGGCCCTTGTCATCGGCGAAGTAACCGAGCCCGATGCGGCCGGGCTTTGGCACCACACCCGTGATCAAAGTGGACAGCCAGGCGCGGGCACCGGGACCTTTAAGACGGAAACGGCTGAAGCCGGGCAGATCGAGAATGCCGGCGGCGTCGCGCACGGCCAGGCATTCCTCGCGAATGCGTGGCTCCCAAGGTCCTGAGCGGGCGAAGGTCTGTGTCGACCGTTCCGAGATGTCGTCGCCGGGCTTGGCGTACCAGGTTGCGCGCTCCCAGCCGTTATAGGCGCCGAACTGTGCCCCCATGGCCTTGAGGCGTTCATGCAGCGGCGAAAGTTTGCGGTCGCGCACCGCAGGCCAGGCATGACGTGGGAACTGGATGGCGTATTCGTGGCCATAGACTTCCATGCCCTTGGCGACGGCATAGTCCTGCGCCGATCCGAACGCGGTGAAGCGGCGCGGATCGCATGACCACATGTCCCATTCGGTCTGGCCTTGCGTCACCCATTCGGCCAGCACCTTGCCGGCGCCGCCCGCCTGGGCGATGCCGAAGGTGAAGACGCAGGCTTCGAACGCGTTGGGTACGCCCGGCATCGGCCCAAGCAACGGATTGCCGTCCGGCGCGTAGGGGATCGGGCCGTTGATGACCTTTGAGAGGCCGGCAGTGCCGAGGATCGGGACCCGCTCGATGGCATCGTTGAGGTACCATTCCAGCCGCTCGAGATCGTCCGGAAACAGCTGGAACGAGAAGTCGGCGGGCATAGGGTCGCCGGGAGTGGCCCAGTGCGCGTGGCAATTGCGCTCATAGGGGCCAAGATTCATGCCGTTCTTCTCCTGGCGCAGATAATAGGAAGAATCGACATCTCGCAGCAGCGGCAGCTTGTGGCCCGCTTCCTTGGACCAGGCGGCAAGCTCGGGGATTTCGTCGAAGAGAATATACTGATGGCTCATCACCATCATTGGCACCTCGCGACCGAACATCCTGCCTACTTCGGCGGCACGATAGCCGGCTGCGTTGACGACGTATTCGCAACGGATTTCGCCTTGCTCGGTGACCACAACCCATTCGTCGCGTTCACGGCGTACGCTGGTGACCGGACAGAAGCGGATGATCCTGGCGCCCTTGTCGCGTGCGCCCTTGGCAAGAGCCTGGGTAAGCTGGGCGGGGTCGATGTCGCCGTCGTTCGGATCATAGAGCGCGCCCTGAAGTTCATGCGTTTCTGTGAAAGGGTAGCGCGCCTTGATCTCGTCGGTGCCGATGACCTCGATCGCCATGCCCTGATAGCGGCCCATGCCTTTGGCACGCTGGAACTCCTGCATGCGCTCCTTGCTGTGGGCCAGCCGGATCGAGCCGGTGACGTGATAGTTCATCGGATAGTCGACTTCATCCGCCAGCCCCCGATAGAGCTCGGTCGAATAGCGCTGCATGTTCATCAGCGACCAGGATGACGAAAATGTCGGCACGTTGCCGGCCGCATGCCAGGTCGAGCCGGAGGTCAGTTCATTCTTCTCGAGCAGGACGCAGTCGGTCCATCCGGCCTTGGCCAGGTGATAGAGGGCCGAGACGCCCACCGCGCCGCCGCCAATGATGACCACACGCGCCGTCGTCGGAATTCCGGCCATTTTGTCCTCCCCGATTTCCAGGGTCGAACGCGATCAGGAAAGATCGGCATTCCGCCCTATCTCATTGTTTTGGCGCATGATCTCTGAGGAGGCTGCGGTTTCGCAGACCTCCGGTTCGGGATCATGCCGCTAGTAGACCGGCGGCGAGACGACCCAGATCACGACCGCCGGCACCGCTCCCGGGTTCCTCCAGCGGAATGGCTTGCCGGCGAAGCGAAAGCTGTCGCCCTCGCCAAGTGTGTGCCAGACGCCATCGATTTCGATCTCGAACGTGCCGGACGTGACGTAGCCGGCTTCTTCCGTCGGCCTTGTTGCGGCTTTCTTCAATTCCGCGCCCGGCGCGAATTCCGAGCGCAGCATTTCGAAACTGCCGCCAAGATCGGGTGACAGAAGCTCTTCCACCAGTCCCGATTCGCTGGTACCCAGCGCGCGTCTCCGGCCGGCGCGCACAACGACACCTCGCTCGTTTTCTTCCGGCACGTCATGGCTGAAAAACAGGCTGACCGGTACGTCGAACAAGTCCGCCAGGGCTCGCAGGTCGCCGAGCGACGGCACCGACAGGCCGCGCTCGACCTGACTGACCCAGCCGACGGAGCGGCCCAGTTTCAAGGCGATTTCGGCCAGCGTCAGGCCCCGCGTCTTGCGTAGCGCGCGAATGTCTGCGGCGAGAAAACGTTCGCCGGTCTGCGCGTCCGGTTCGGCAGCAGGTGATGTCACTTTTCAACCGCTCGTGAAAAAATCATTCAGAATTTCATGAGACGCCAACTGCGTGAAAAGATCAAGCGCGATCTTGGGCCTGTCTAAAAAATCCGCAGAATGGGTGCCTTGCGCTTCTGGTGAGACCAAGATGCCCCGGTAGGCCAGACAAAATTGCTTGCGGTACTTTGGTGCTTCATGCAAAGGCACCCGCGACTGCGCGTTGGGGGGACGTGCTCCTTGAAATCCTGCGTTGAAGAGATTGCCATGCTGGCACCGGAAAGCAGAGCCCCGAAGTCGGACGAAACGACTGTGGTGGACGAAGCGATCATTTCGCGCCGCTCCGTGCGCGCCTTCCTGCCCGACCTGGTCGATGATGCAACGATCCGCGACATTCTGACGGTCGCTTCGCGCGCGCCGTCCGGCACGAACATGCAGCCGTGGAAGGTGTATGTCGTGAAAGGCGAGGTGAAGCAGACGCTGAGCGATGCCATCCTCAACTCCGGCATTCGCGCTGAGAAGGCTGAATGGGACGAATATCGCTACTATCCGGATCAGTTCTTCGAGCCTTACCTTACGCGTCGTCGTGCCAACGGCTTCGGTCTCTACGGTGCGCTGGGAATTGGCCGGCGCGAAGTCGACAAGATGCGTGCGCAGCACGACCGCAACTTCATCTTCTTCGATGCCCCCATCGGCATGATCTTCACCATCGACCGGCGCCTGAACCAGGGCTCATGGATCGATTACGGCATGTTCCTGGAGAACATCATGATCGCTGCGCGGGCCAGAGGGCTGCATACCTGCCCGCAAGCGGCCTTTGCGCCCTACCACAGGCAGATCCGTCCAGTGCTCGGTATTTCCGAGGAAGAAATCGTCGTGTGCGGCATGGCGCTGGGCCATGAAGACACATCAAAGCCGGAAAGCACATTCCGTACCGACCGCGCGCCGCTGGAGGAGTGGGTGAGGTTTGTGGAGTGAGGAGCGAATAGTGAGTGAGTAGGGCGTGAGACCTGCAAAGCTAAATCCCTCTACTCACTACTCACTGCGACATTGCCGCTGACATTCTGACCGTCCTGCGGCGTCAGTCTGCGATAGGCGATCAGGGCACAGAGCGTGATCAAGGCTTCGATCGCGAACAATATCTGAAAATCGATGATCGAGGCATGTCCTCCAGGGTCCCGCCAGGAACGACAGAACCGCTGCGGCAACGCCGACGCCGATGGCGACCCCAAGTTGCCACAGGATGTAATAGAGCGCGCTGAAACGGGCGAGTTGCTCAGGCTCGATATCGGCATAGGCAAGATTGCCGGTCGAGGCCCATTGCACCGAGCGGAACACTCCAAACAGGAAGATGTAGGTCAGCACGATCCACACCGGTGTCGTTGCCTGGATCAGGGCAAAACCGGCGACAAGGGCGGCCACGATAGGCGTGTTGGTGACCAGAACTCGGCGAAAGCCGTAGCGCCTCAGCATGGCGGGCATCACAAAGCGCGTGAGCAATGAACCGACCGCCGCCATGAAGGTCAGCGATCCTGCGTGAACGGCACTCATGCCGAAGCCGAGCTGGAACATCAGCGGCAGTATGAAGACGACAGAGCTCAAGCCGATCGTGTCGAGGCCGCCGCCGGTCAGGAACGCGACGCGGAAGGTGCGGATGCGCAGCAACCTGAGATCAAGGACAGGATTGCGTGCCCGCAGCAGGTAGAAGATGGCGAAGCCGAGCAGAACGATGGCGAGAGTCACCTGGGCCGCGATCACGCTTCCTGCCATGTCCTTGGCAGCGAGCGAATCCATGCCGAGCACCAGAAGCACCATGCCGACACCGACAAGGGCAAAGCCGGGAAAATCAAACGGAGTACGAACCGATTTCCTGGTTGTCGGGAACAGGGCTGCCGCAAGCAGAAGCGCGGCGAGTGCCAGTGGTACATTGATGAAGAAGATCCATCGCCACGAAATGTAGGTCGTCAGCGCGCCGCCGACGAGCGGGCCGACCAAAGGTCCCGACTGACCGGCCAGCGAGATGTACATGTTGATTTTCAGCGTGCGATTGCGCGGAAAGCTCTGCAGCACCACGATCTGGCCGAGCGTGCCCATCAACGCGCCGCCAAACCCTTGCAGGACGCGGGCGCCGACGAGTGTCCACATGTCGTTGGCGATGCCGCACAGCGCCGATGCGATGCCGAACACGATCAGCGCGAAACAATAGGCGTTGCGAAGGCCGAAGCGATCGGCAGCCCAGCCGCCCAGCGGCATCATGATGATCAGGCTGGCGACATAGGCGGTGACCAGCAGGCCGAGCTGGCTTGGCGGGCGCGCAAGCGTCTCACCGATGCCGGGAAGGGCGGTGACGACCACGTTCTGGTCGAGGCTGGTCATGAAGACGCCGCAGGCGACAGTGACCGGAATGAGCAGCGAAACGCTGTCCGGTGGCTCGACGCGACCGGCTATGGTCGCGGAATTCTGTGTATCCATGGGTGACGAAGTCGAAGTGCCGGCCTCTTGGTCAATCGGCGGCGGCCGAAACCGTCGATTCTCTCAGTCAACTATCGAGCCGGTGCTTATTTCCCTCTAGCGTCAGGAAGCGCTCTTCGTAAGGCCACGGCGCGGCAACGGAAAGAACTTCCCCGACTAGCGAGACGGCATGTAGGCCAAGCATTCGAGTTCGAGCTCCGCGCCCAATGCAAGGCCGTTCGTGCCGAAGGCAGAGCGTGCCGGCAAGCGGTCCGGGTCGAAGTACTCAAGATAAACCCTGTTGAAATCGCCCCATTTCGACATGTCGGCCAGCATGACCGTACATTTGAAGATGTCGGCGAAGCCAAGTCCGTTTTCTCTCAGAACGGTGCCGATGTTTTCCATCGTCTGGCGCGTCTCGGCCTCGATGCCTCCCGCTACCAGTTCCAGTTTGCCTGGCACGTTGCCGAGGGCACCTGACAGATAGAGGATGTCGCCGACACGCACCGCCTGGCTGAAGGGTAGCTTTGCTGCCCTGGCCGCCGGCGAATTGATGAATTCCATGACGTGGCGTCCTCGCAGGCGTTTTCAGGCGACCTCGTATCCGACTTCTTCCGCCGCATGCCCGAGTGCTTTCCAGAAGGAGCGTGCAAAGGAACGGAAGACGTAGATGTCGAAACGGTCGCCGCCCGTTCTCTGGATCTGTGCGAAGACGTCATGATGGGTGGTGGAGCGTGCCGCACCGACGGGAAAGGCGGGCAGGGTGAAGTCGATGGCGAAGAACTTCGCCAGGACCCATTCTGCCTCCGGACCTTCGATGCGGATGGCGGTGCGACCATGTGACAGATCCGTCACGGTGCCAATTGCCGGTGTGATCGCCTTGGCGAGCAGGGTGGCTATGCCTTCCGCTTCGTCGACTATGGTGAATTTGCCAGGCGCAAAGCCGAACGCGGCCTTTTCTCCGTCAACGGCGCCACCCCCGGCGCCGTCCGGCAAGCCAAGGCCGGTCACCTTGCGGATGGCGGCGATGGCGCGCGCCTCCTCACCCGGCCAGGCTGCAACCTGGATGATGGAACCGGGGCGTGTCTCGGACAGGATCACGCCGACGCCGTCCTCGAAGCGGCCGTGCGAGCCCGAGCGATAGACGGGTTCCAGTGGCGAAAGGCGCTCAACCATGCATGCGGCTCCCTTCCGGGTCGAAGAAGTGGTGGCTGACGATTTCGACAGGGCCGAAGCGCTTGCGCAATGGATCGGACACATAGGCGCGCGTGCCGCGACGGCCCTTGCCGCCTTGAACGAGCGCGAGAGCGATGTATTTGCCGAGTGCCGGCGCGTAACAACAGGCCGTGATATGGCCGATCGAACCGTGCGGATTTTCCTCGTCGAGCTCCTCGACGATATGCGCGCCACCGTTGAGCGGCCTGTTGTCGAGAGCGACAATGCCGACGAGTTGCAGCCGGTCGGTGGCAGCCAGACCCTCGCGATCCATCATGGCTGAGCCGATGAACGGCTTCTTCTTCGACAGCATCCAGTCGAGATGCAGATCGCGCGCGGTGGTGCGGCCGTCTATCTCGGCACCGGTGACGTGGCCCTTCTCGATGCGCAGCGTACCAAGCGCTTCCAGCCCGTAAGGCACAAGGTCGAACGGCTTGCCTGCCTCGACCAGCGCTTCCCAGACATGGGTGCCGTATCCTGCTCCACAGTAGACCTCGTAGGCCATCTCCCCGGAGAAGGAGAGGCGGCAGATCATCACCGGAACGCCGGCAATCTCGCCATGGACGATGCCCATGAAAGGCAGAGCGGCATTGTCCACAGCAGTGCCCTCGACGCAGGCGGCGAGGATTTCCCGCGCCTTGGGTCCGCCGATCGCGGCACCGGCCCATTCGTCGGTGACGGACGTGACGGTGACCTTCAATTCCGGCCAGATCACATCGAGGAAATATTCGAGATGTTGCATCACCTTGCCGGCATTGGCCGTCGTGGTGGTCATCAGGAAGTCATCCTGGCCGAGACGCCAGGTGGTGCCGTCGTCAAAGGCCAACCCATCCTCGCGCAGCATCAAGCCATATCGTGCCTTGCCAACCGGAAGGCTCGAGAAGATGTTCGTGTAGACGCGGTCGAGCAGTTCTGCGGCGTCCGGACCTTGAATAGCTATCTTTCCGAGCGTCGAGACGTCGACGATGCCTGCGGTCTCACGCACGGCCCTGGCTTCACGCACGTAAGCCTGCTCGACCGTTTCGCCAGCGTGACCATAGATCATTGGACGGAACCACAGGCCTGCGGAATACATCGTGGCGCCTTGGGAGAGGTGCCAGTCGTGCATCGGCGTCAGCCGCTCAGGCTTGAGATCGCCATATCGTTCCGCGGCCAGCGAACCGATGGAAACGGCGGTATAAGGCGGGCGAAAGCGGGTCGTGCCCACCTCGGGGATAGGCTTGCCAAGCGCCTCGGCCATGATGGCGAGGCCTGGGACGTTCGAGCTCTTGCCTTGGTCCGTCGCCATGCCGAGCGTCGTGTAGCGCTTCAGATGCTCGACCGAAACAAAGCCCTCACGATGGGCCAGTCGTACATCATCCGCGGTGACGTCGTGCTGGAAGTCGACGAAACTCTTGCCGCCGGCCTTGATCTCGAACACCGGCGCCGGTTCGGGATTGACCGAGCTCGGCTCGATTTCCGGCTGTTCGATGACCCGCGCCTTTTCTCCTGACGCAGTGAGGCCGGCGGTGTAGCCGTCGACGATCGCATCGGCGGTGGCGAGCCGACCGGTGAAGGCGCCGGCTCCGCTCCAATTCTGCGCCGGCTGCGGCGGCAGGAATGCCTGCAGCTTCTCATTCCATTCGGGTTTTGCACCGGCCTGGCTCGCCAGATGCAACACTGGCGACCATCCACCGGACATCAGGAGGCAATCGGTCTGGATGCCGCGCGGCTCGCCGGTCAGTGTCCCGCTCGCGCCATCCAGCCGCTGGATCCTGATGCCGCTCAATGTCTTGCCGCCATCGGTTGCCGATACTGCATGCCCCGCGATCAGTTCCGCGCCGGCTGACGCAGCCAGTGCGCGTGCCTGATCGGAAATCTCGGTGCGGACGTCGACGATCGTGGCGATATTGGCTCCGGCCTTCTTCAGGCTCGCGGCCGCCTGGTAGGCCGTGTCGTTGTTGGTGAAGAGGGTGACCTTTTCGCCTGGAAGCACGCCGAACTGGTTGGTGTAGCGCTGCGCTGCGCTGGCGAGCATGACGCCGGGGCGGTCATTGCCCGGGAAAACCAGGGGGCGCTCCAAAGCACCGGTCGCGAGCACGACCGACTTGGCGCGAATGGTCCAATGGCGATGGCGCGGCTCGCCGCGCGCTGCGGTTTCCTTATGGTCCGAGACGCGCTCCAGGGCAGCCAGCGTGTTGCCGTCGTAGTAGCCCCAAACCGCGGTGCGGGGCAGCAGCCGGACATTGTTGCGGCCCTTGAGGCCGTTGACGATTTCGCTTGCCCAGTCTGCAGCGCGCGCACCGTCGATGGTCTCGCCCGACCAATTGGCGGATCCGCCAAAACGCGGATCGAGCTCAGCCAGGATGACGCGTGCGCCGCCTTCGGCGGCAGCCTTGGCGGCCATCAATCCGGCAGGGCCAGAACCGACCACCAGCACATCGCAGAAGGCATTCATGCGTTCATAGCGGGAATCGTCGGCTACCGTGCCGGCGCGGCCGAGGCCGGCTGCGCGACGGATGAAGTGCTCGCAGAACATCCAGAAGCGGGTGCCCTTGAGCGGCCCGATCACCGGTCCCATGAAGGTCTTGTAGTAGAAACCGGCACCGATGACCTTGCTTCCGAGCTGGTTGATGGCGCCAACATCCCACTTCAGCGACGGAAACCGGTTCTGGCTCTCGGCCCGCAAGCCGTCATAGATCTCGACGGTGGTTGCCGGGATGTTCGGCTCACGCGCAGTGCCGCGCAGGATGGTGACCAGCGCGTTAGGTTCGTCCACACCGGCACTCAAAACGCCGCGCGGCCGATGGTACTTGAAAGAGCGACCCAAAAGCGTGACGCCGCCGGCAAGCAAGGCAGAAGCCAGCGTATCGCCGGCATGGCCGGTGAAAGGCACGCCGTCGAAGGTGAAGCGGATGGTTCTCAGCCGGTCGATCTGACCGCCGGTTTCGTTGCGGCGCGGGCTCATGCCTTGGCTCCGGGCTTGCGCCGCTCGGTTGTGCGATGGTGGGCGTTGCCGCGCACCGGCGCGGTGTTTGAAACGACATGGGTTATGGTGTTGCGGAGCACGCGGATGTGGCTGCGGCAGCCGCCGGAGTGCTGCCAGATCTCGTTATGGTCGCCGGCAGGATTTTGCCGGTCGTAGACATATTCGTTCCAGGCCTGAAGGTCCTGCGAACTGGGGGCAGGGCGCTGGCGATTGCCGTCGCCCTGATAGGTGAATTCGGACACGTCTCGCGGACCGCAATAGGGGCAGGTGAGCAGCATGGTCAGTCCTAATGCAGGCGGGGCGTTGCGCCCTGGCCCTTCTCGTCGATCATTGTGCCACGGTGGAAGCGATCGAGCGTGAAGGCGGCGTTCAGTTCGTGAGGTTCGTCCCGTGCGATGGTGTGGGCAAAGCAGAAGCCCGAGGCCGGTGTCGCCTTGAAGCCGCCGTAGCACCAGCCGCAATTGAGATACATGCCGGGCAACGGCCCCGTCGTGATGATGGGAGAGCCGTCCATCGACATGTCGCAGACGCCGGCCCAGGAGCGCAGCATGCGCACGCTGGCAAGGCTCGGGAACAACGCCAGCATCTCAGCCATCACCTCTTCCACGATCGGCAGGTTGCCGCGCTGAGCATAAGAGTTGTAGCCATCGAGATCGCCGCCGTAGATCAGGCCGCCCTTGTCGGACTGGCCCATGTAGAAATGGCCCATGCCGAAGGTGACGACGGTGTCGAGGAACGGCTTCAGCGATTCCGAGACGAAGGCCTGCAGCACGTGACTTTCGATCGGCAGCCTGTCGATGCCAGCGAGCTGCATGACGCGACCCGTACTGCCGGCTGCGGCCAGGGCCACCTTCCTGGCACGGATCTCGCCACGCGTGGTGACAACGCCGGTCACGCGATCACCGTCACGCAGGAAACCGGTGACTTCGCAGTTCTCCAATATGTCGACACCGCGCCGGTCGGCGCCGCGCGCATACCCCCAGGCGACGGCGTCGTGACGGGCTGTACCGGCACGCGGCTGCATCAGGCCGCCCATAATCGGAAAACGCGCGCTGGCCGAAACATCGATCGCCGGCATCAGTCGCTTGATCTCGGCAACCGACATCAACTCGGCATCGACGCCCTGATGACGCATTGAGTTGCCCCGGCGGGCATAGTCGTCGAACTGGGCCGGGGTGTGTGCGAGATTGAGCACGCCGCGTTGCGAGAACATGACATTGTAGTTGAGGTCGTGGGAAAGGTTCTCCCACAGCTTCATCGAATGTTCGTAGAAGCGGGTGTTTGGCGGCAGCAGATAATTGGAGCGCACGGCTGTGGTGTTGCGGCCGACATTGCCCGAGCCGAGATAGCCCTTCTCGACCACCGCAACATTGGTGATGCCGTGTTCCTTGGCGAGATAGTAGGCGGTCGAAAGGCCGTGACCGCCGCCGCCAATGATGACCACGTCATAGGAAGCCTTGGGGTCGGGCTTTCGCCAGGCGGGTTTCCAATCCTTGTTGCCTGACAGCGCATTGCGCAGCAGCGAGAGAGCCGAATATTCCGCCATGCCAACTCCATCCCGAATCCGCATGCGGCTCGGATAGCCCATTTCGGAAGGAGACTATAGAGCCAGCCTCGGCGCCAAAGCCAGAATTGCGCCACGGCTTTTCGACTGACCGACCAGCGTGTTCTGGTGGGAAGCAGCTTGCTCCGCCCCAATGCCGTCTCTATCAAGGGCAAGATTTCGCAGCCTTGAAGGTTGCTTTACGGGTTGCCGGTCTATGATTTTTCGATTTGTCCGCCTCTTGCTGATCCTGGTTCTCACCGCGGCGATGCCTGCGCTGGTGTTGGCGCAGGTCGACATGCCGCTCCTCGGGGAAACCGCCCAGCCGGCCACTCCCGCTCAGCAACCGGCTCAGCAGACCGCGCCGCAGCCGACTGATCCGAACGGCTCCGCTCAGCCGTCGCAACCTCCCGCACAGGTTACGCCGGCGGCCTCGCAGGTGGCACCCGTGCAGGCGCAGTCTTCCGATGCGCTGGTCGCGGAGCAACAGAAGGCGCTCAAGGCGCTGGTGGTGAAAACAGACAATTTTGCCAAGCAGATCGACGACAATCAGGAAGACGATGGCGCACTGGTCGAGATTCGCACGCAACTGGAGGAGCTCTCCAGGGCGGCACTCGGCACCGCGACCGTTTTTCGGCCGCGGCTGACCGAGATCAATGTCCGGCTGGAGCAATTGGGACCACCGCCAGCGCAAGGCCAACCGGCTGAGCCGGACATCGTCGCCACCGAGCGCAAGGCGCTGACAAACGAGAAGGCCGAGATCAACGCTGTCATCGCGGGAGCGCAGACACTTTCCGTCCGCATCGCGGCGATGGGAGACAAGATCTCCACCCTGCGCAGTGAACTGTTCCGCAAGACGCTGACCAAGCGCTACGCTTTGAATGATCTTCTGAGCAGCAAACTCGCCGTCGATGCGAACGCGGAATTCTCAAACCTTTACAGTGCCGTTTCGTCCTGGTTCTCGTTCGTCCTGAAGTTCAAGTACCAGGCTGCATTTGTGGCGACACTGATGGCGCTGGTGGCCGCGCTGGTATTGCACGTCGTGGTGCGGCGAATATTCGGTCGCATCTTCGAGCCGGATCCGACGGTTGAGGACCCGAGCTATCTCAGCCGTCTGTCGGCCGCTTTCTGGTCAACCTTGTTACCGACGCTCGGCCTGGGGGTTTTCCTGAGCCTGGCCTATTTCTTCTTCGACTATTACGGGGTGCTGAGAGGCGATATCGGCATCTTCCTGCGCTCGATCATCGGCGTGATCCTGATCGTGTTCTGCGTCTACCGCCTGACCAATAGCGCTCTCTCTCCCAGCATGCCGAAATGGCGGCTGATCCCGGTTGAATCCGGTCCTGCACGTTGGCTTGTGGCGCTGTCCACCGCCATGGCCGTCGTGTTGGGGGTCAACGGCTTCCTGTCCGTGGTGAACGAACAGATGGGGTCGCCGCTGTCGCTCACGGTCGGTCGGAGCTTTGTCGCGACCGTTATCGTCGGGCTGATCCTGATCATGATGGGCCTTGTGCGGCCGTTTCGCACGAAAACCGGCGAATGGCGGCCATGGCCGGCCTGGCTACGGTTCCTTGCCTATGCGCTCGGAGCCATAACGATCGTTGCGGCGCTGCTTGGCTACATCGGTTTTGCCATTTTCCTGGCAGGCCAGGTCGTTGTGACCACCACGCTGCTGATCACGGCCTACATCGGTTTCCTGTCGGCCCGCGCCATTGGCGCCGAGGGTGGTTTCGCGGAAACGTCCGTGGGACGCTGGATTGCCGGTCGGACAAGCCTGGAGGAAGGCACACTCGATCAGCTGGGCCTTGCGACGAGCATTGCTCTCAATCTGCTGATCGTCGTCGTGTTCCTGCCGATGCTGCTTCTGATGTGGGGCTTCCAGTTCGCCGATATCCAGGCCTGGGCCTACAGGATTGCGATGGGCGTTACGGTCGGGTCCGTCACCATCTCGCTGTTCGGCATTTTGACGGGCGTCATCGTTTTCATCCTCGGCTACTTCCTGACGCGCTGGTTCCAGTCCTGGCTCGACGATTCCGTCATGGCCCGCGGCAAAGTCGATACCGGCGTGCGCAACTCAATCCGGCTGGTGGTCGGCTATGCCGGCTTTGCCCTCGCCGCGGTCGTCGGCATATCTTCGGCAGGTATCAATCTTTCGAACCTTGCGCTCATCGCCGGTGGTCTTTCGCTGGGGCTTGGTTTCGGCTTGCAGAACGTCGTCTCCAACTTTGTCTCCGGCCTGATCCTGCTTGCCGAGCGGCCGTTCAAGGTGGGGGACTGGATCGTTGCGGGCGACGTCAGCGGTACGGTGAAAAAGATCAGCGTGCGCGCAACGGAGATCGAGACATTCCAGCGCCAGTCGGTGATCCTGCCGAACTCGAATCTCATCAACAGCGCGGTCGGCAACTGGACGCATCGCAACAAGCTCGGCCGTGTCGAGATCAATGTCGGTGTTGCCTATGGTTCGGATGTCCGGCGCGTGCATGAAGTCCTGACAGAGATCGCACGGGGACACCAACTGGTGCTGAAGAACCCGGAACCCTTCGTGCAATTCGCCAATTTCGGCCTGAATGCGCTGGAATTCCAGGTCCGTATCTTCCTGGCCGATATCACGAATGGCGGTTCGGTACAGAACGATATCCGTTTCGCCATCATGGATGCTTTCGAGAAGGAGGGCATCGAAATTCCGTCGGCGCCACGCCAGCAGATGCCCCACCCGGACAGGGAACCTTGGCCAATCGACGACGACAAGACCGAAGCGTTGCATGCTGAGGCTGCGGCGGCGAAGGAAGAGGCGGAACGCAACCAGCCGAAGGGCCGCCGCAAGCCGCGCCGGCCTGATCCGGGCTAGCTGCGCGGGCCGGCTACCCAATTGCGGCATGAATGAGGCATTCAGTTGCGGTTCAGCTTGTTTGTCCTATAAGCTTGATTGCGAAGGGCGAAAATGCCTCGCGAACGCAACAGAGGCGGTGGAAACACCGGAATAGCAATGTGGAAGATCCTCATCGCCGCCGTCGCTCTCATAGCCGCGAGCGAGGTTGGCCATTCGGCCAGCGCGGTCAACAAGGACAATGAAACGCGCACGCTGATCGTGACGGAAGGCGGCGGCAAGAGCGAGTTGACGCTTGCGGGCGGCGAGACCGTCGAATTCTGCGCGAGTGGCTGCTTCGTGACGCTGCCGAATGGCGACCTCGAAGCGCTGACCGGTTCCGAGACCGTCGTGATCTCCGGTGGCAATGCGACCGTGAAATAAGCGCAGGATACTGCTGCCAGGCGACAAGGCCGGACACCTGTCCGGCCTTTGACGTATGTGGAGAGCCGGGCCGGGACGCACATCTCCAATGCCTGTCGGGCGACCATCAGTTCGGCGCGATGATGTCCGGGCCAAGAGCCGTATTGAATTTGGGGTGGACAAACGCGTCATAACATTGGTTGAGCTTGAAGCGGCGGTGACTGGTCAGAGCCGGTTCGTAGAGCGTGTAGAGGATCTTGTTGTTCGCTGTTGGTGGACAGGTCGGCAACAGGACAAGGTCCGTGCTGGCAACGGCCTGTTCTTCGGCGGAACCAGGCAATGGCACGGTACGACCGGGATCGGCGCCGATCGTGATGTGCAACGGCGCGGAGCGCTCCATCAGCCAGGGAAACGGATTGACGAAATTCAGCGACATGATCGTGCCGAAGCGGACGCCAGTCCTGCTCTCGATATCCCGGATGGCTTCGATCGCCCTGTCGACCGTTTTCAAATAGGCGATCTGGAACTCGAAATCTGAATAGAACAGCGGGTTCGGCAATTCGTTGGCGTCTGCCAGGTCCCGGTAAAGTCTGCCGTGCTCGGAATAGAAACGCAGCATCTTGTCGGTTCGGGTCTGAACCTCCGGACGCATGTTGAGCGCACCGAGCGTCTTGAGGTTGTTTTCCTGCAGCGGCACGTTCCTGATGGCACCGACATAGGTACGCGCCGCACGTTCCACGACGCGCATGGCCAGTGGCAGGGCGGTCGCAGCGACCAGTGCGCCGATGCCAAGCACCAAGGCAGGGCGGTTGGCGATCCTGCTGGTACTGAGCAGAATTGCCAGCAGTATCGGCCACAGGAAGAGGAAAGCCTGGCTGCCCGTATTCTGCGTTTCGAAGAGGATGCCAGCCAGCAGCGCCACTGCCAGCCACAGGCCGTCGCTGCCAAGCAGCGAGCTTCTTTCGTCCGGTTGGGCAGCAAGTTTGCGCCACTCCACCCACAGCAGCACCGCTATCAGCGCCGTCGCTGCGAGTACGACGCCAAAATTCTGGGATAAGGCCCGCAGGAGGCGTGGCTCGAACGTGCTGCTGTTCAGGCCGACCAGCACGATGATATCGTGGACGTAGCTGCTGACCAATCCTGACGATATCTCCATGCCGGCAAGGATCGCCATGAAGGCGATCGCGGCGATCAACGCATCGCGCAAGGCAACGCGTCCGGCAATCAGGGCCCAGGCGCAGATCAGGCCCGCAGCAAGAAAGCCTGTTATCTTCACGAAGAAAAGGGAACCCATGCAAACGGCAATGAGGCCTGCAAGCAGTCGCCTGTCGCGAACGAAAGTGAAGGCGGCGACCAATACGTAGAGTATCTGACAGACGTGGCGGTTATAAACGCCGAAGCCGTCGGAGCCTGGATAGGCATACATATCGCGCGTGTCGAACGGCAGAAGCGCAAAGACCAGAAACGGAATGAGCAGAGAAAACGCCGCGAGGCGCGAGCGCTTGTCGACGTGCCAGACAATGGCTGCCATTGCCGGGGCGGTGATGGCCAGAAGCGACCAGTGGGCGAGCAGAACGGGGTGTCCGTTGGGAAAGAGCGTCAGCCAGCCGACAAAGAGATAGTAGCATAGCGGCCCGACCGGGATGAAAAAGTCACGCACCGGAAACTGGCCATCGAAGATGCGGTTGGCCGCATCGTAATAGATGTAGATGTCCCAATACATCGGCCCGACCGGCAGCCGCAGCGGGACCAGCAACAGGACGAAGACGAGGAGGAGCGCTGCCGCCAGCAGTGCTAGGGGGCTGGTCAAACCCGACAACACATGTCGGCTGCCGGCTTTGGAAGCCTGTTCGAACGCCACGTTCACCTCCGGTCTCCGCAGCGCTCCAGACGAGAACATCCGATCATCTTTTTCATCTATCAGCAAATCCGAAAGTAACGGTTAAGCCTACCGGATCGAGGAGAGCTGAATGGGTGGCCGCTGCGCACGTCGCGCCGCTTTTTTGCAATGTCGCAAACAGGCTGCAATCGCATCGCGGCGGCCTATAGTGTGCGCGCAAGCATCATCTCGGAGTGGCATGCAATGGCAGGGTTCCCGAAAAAGGCGAAGGTCGTCATCATCGGGTTGGGGGGTATCGTCGGGGCGTCGGTGGCGCACCATCTGATCGAGCGTGGCTGGGACGACATTGTCGGCATCGACAAGTCGGGGATCCCGACCGATGTTGGCTCGACCGCGCACGCCTCCGACTTCTGCTACATGACCAGCCACGACTTCCTGTCCTGCTGGACATCGCTCTATTCCCTCGAATTCTATGAGAAGATGGGGCACTACGCCCGCATCGGCGGTCTCGAAGTTGCGCGGGTCGGCGACGACACCCGGATGGACGAGATCAAACGCAAGGTGGCTTCCGCCAAGGCCTTCGGCACACGTGCGCGGTTGGTCGAGCCGGCCGAGATCAAGGAGAAATTCCCGCTCATCGAAGAAAGCCTGGTTCAGGGCGGCCTGTGGGATCCTGATGCCGGCCTCGTCATTCCGCGTTCGCAGACGGTGGCGGGCAAGCTGGTCGACCAGGGTGTCGCTGCCGGCAAATTGCAGGCTTTTGCCAACACTGCTGCGAAATCGCTGGTCATCGAGAATGGCCGTATCAAGGGCGTGGTGACCGATCGCGGAACGATCGAGGCCGACCATGTCGTCGTCTGTGCCGGTCTCTGGGGCAGGCTGATCGCCGAAATGGCGGGTGAGGACCTTCCGGTGATGCCGGTCGACCATCCGCTCACCTTTTTCGGCCCGTACAATGAGTTTGCCGGTACCGGCAAGGAGATCGGCTGGCCGCTGCTGCGCGATCAGGGCAATTCCGCCTATATGCGCGACACTGGCGACCCGAAGACAACGGAAGGCGGCCAGATCGAGTGGGGTTACTACGAGGAAAAGAACCCGCGCCTGTGTCACCCGCGCGAGTTGCTCGAAAAGCATGAAGCCCGCCTGTCGCCGTCGCAGCGCGATCTGGAGATGGAACAGATCCTCGAGCCGCTGGAGCGTGCGATCGAGCTGACGCCGATCCTTGGAGAAATCGGCTACAACGAAGGTCATTCCTTCAACGGCCTGCTTCAGGTGTCCGCTGCCGGCGGCGCATCCTGCGGCGAGAGCCAGAAAGTGCGCGGCCTGTGGTATGCCGTCGCCATCTGGGTCAAGGACGGCCCGGGCTACGGCAAGCTGATTGCCGACTGGATGACCGACGGGCGTACTCATGTCGATCATGCTTCGATCGACTACAGCCGCTTCTATCCGCATCAGCTCGAAGAAGGCTTCATCGAAGGCCGTTGCGGCGAAGCTGCGCAGAAGATCTACACGCCGGCCGTCCATCCGCGTGAGCCCTATGCAACGGGCCGCAACGTCAAGCACTCGCCCTTCTATGAGCGCGAGAAGGAACTCGGCGGCTATTTCATGGAACTCGGCGGCTGGGAGCGTGCGCATGGCTATGCCGCCAACGAGCACCTGCTCGAAAAGTATGGCAACCGCGTGCCGGTGCGCGAGAACGAATGGGACAACCGCCATTTCTGGCGCGTGTCGAATGCCGAGCATCTCGCCATGAGCGAGGATTGCGGCATCGTCAACCTGTCGCATTTCTACATGTTCGACGTGGAGGGGCCTGATCATGTCGAGCTGATGGAATGGCTGTGCGCGGCCAAGATCGGCGGCGACAACAACATCGGCAAGGGTATCTATACCCACTTCCTCGATGACGAAGGCATGGTTCGCGCCGACCTCACCGTCATTCGCATGGCCGATCGCTGTCGGGTCATCGACGGAGCCGATGCCGGCCCGCGCGATTTCCATTATGTGAAGCGGGTTGCCGAAGACAAAGGTTTCAACGTCACCGTCACCGATGTGACCGAGAAGTTCGTGACCATCGGCATCTGGGGACCAAATGCCCGTGCGACCTTGCAGAAGGTGGTCGAGGATCCGGCTGGGCTTGCGCAGGAGAACTTCCCGTTCGCCGCGATCAAGCCGATCAGGATCGCAGGCAAGGACGTGACGGCGTTCCGCATCTCCTATGTCGGCGAGCAGGGCTGGGAGTTGCACATGCGCTACGAGGACGGGCTTGCCGTCTGGGATGCATTGCGCGCCACTGGGGTCATGGCTTTCGGGGTCGAGACTTACGCCAATTCGCGCCGCATGGAAAAGAGCCTGCGTCTGCAGAACGCCGATCTGCTGACCGAGTACAATCTCCTGGAAAGCGATCTCCAGCGCCCGAAGGTCAAGGAAGCCGATTTCCGTGGCAAGGCGAAACATCAGGGGCACAGGGCGCGTGACCATCAGCCAGCAATGCTGTGCACACTGGTGATGACCAACAACATCGATTCCAAAGGTGTCGCCCGTTATCCGGTCGGCGCCATGCCGGTGATGAACCCGACAACCGGCGAAACGCTGGTCGACGAGCTTGGCCGGCGCTCGTTCACCACCTCGGTGGCTTATGGTCCGACGATCGGCAAGAACATCGCTTTGGCCTATCTGCCCTGGGCTTACGCCAGGGAGGGGCAGAAACTGCAGGTCGAATATTTTGCCGAAACCTATCCTGTCGAGGTGGTTGGTGTCGGCTACAAGCCGCTCTACGATCCGGAGAACCTTAAGCCGCGCAGTTGATGTTAGGCGTTTCCGTTTTTCACGAAAACGCTCTAACTTTTGTTTTTACGCAATTCCGGACGGAAAACCGTTACGCACTTTTCCGGGAATTGCTCTGGCGGGTTGTCACAAACCTCGCGAAATCGTGAGGGATAAAGCCTGGCAGTTGCCGGGCTTTATCTTTGTGGGAAGCCGAATCTCGCTTACCCTCGCTTCATGTCGGCATCCGCAGCCAGTTTCCTTCTTGCCGGCGCCGTCTCGGCGCTGACATTTGGATTGATGCCGATAGCTCAGGCCGCCGAACAGGTCGATGTCGAACTGGTGCTAGCTGTCGACGTCTCGCTTTCCATGTCCCCGGATGAATTGGAGATCCAGCGACGTGGCTATGCCGCCGCGCTCACCGACGAGGCGGTGCTGCGGGCCATTGCCGACGGCATCCACGGCAAGATCGCGATCACCTATGTCGAATGGGCCGGCACCAATTCACAGGTCGTGGTCGTTCCGTGGACACTGGTTGCCAATCGGGCAGATGCCGAGCATGTGGTGGCAAGGTTGACGGCGCGACCACCCAACAGCGCGCGCCGGACATCGATCTCGGCGGCGCTTGAATTCGGCGCGGATCTGTTCGCCGAGAGTGGTTTCGAAGGGGCCAAACGCGTCATCGACATTTCGGGCGACGGACCGAACAACCAGGGCGCTCCCGTGCCGCTCGTTCGTGATGCCGTGATCAAGCAGGGTATTGTCATCAACGGCCTGCCGCTGATGACCAACGGCGGCATGGAGACATCCTACGACATCCGCGATCTCGATCGATACTACCGGGATTGCGTGATCGGCGGGCCGGGCGCATTCATGATCCCGGTCAACGGCTGGGAACAGTTTCCCGAAGCGGTCCGCCGCAAACTGGTGCTGGAGCTGGCAGATGCTGCTTCACTGCAATGGGCCGTCGAGGAGGCGGCACATCCACCGATAGTGCTCGCCGAGGTCGGGTCGACAATCGATTGCCTTGCGGGCGAGAAGAAATGGCGTGATCGCAGTCTGATGTTCGACAGCCGGTGAGATGGCTCTCCCCGCCATGCGGGGAGAAGATCAGGCTCAGGCGGCCAGCAATTGCTTGCGATCGACCCGCTCCTGCTGTGGGGAGCGCGCATAGAGTTCGCGGTAGCATTTCGAGAAGTGCGAAGCCGACACGAAGCCACAAGCCACCGCGACTTCGACGACCGGCAGCGAAGACTGGATCAGCAGATGGCGGGCGCGATCCAGTCTGATCTCGAGATAGTAGCGGGCAGGGGAGCGACCCATCTCGGTCCGGAACAGACGCTCGATCTGGCGCCGCGACAGGTCGACATGATCGGCAATCTCGATCAGCGACAGCGGTTCAGCGAGATTGGCCTCCATCAATTCGATGATGGTCAGCACCTTCGAATTCTGCACGCCGAGGCGTGCCCGCAAAGGCAAGCGCTGACGGTCGGTCGGGCTTCTGACGCGATCGGTCAATACCTGCTCGCAGACGCGGTTGACGAGGTTCTCGTCGAAATCGTCGCCGATCAGCTTCAGCATCATGTCGAGCGCGGCTGTGCCGCCGGCACATGTGTAGACGTTCTGATCGACTTCGAAGAGATCGGCAAAGACGTTCGCCTTGGGGAAGGCTTCCTGGAAGCCGGGCAGGTTTTCCCAATGGATGGCACAGCGCTTGTTGGACAGAAGACCCGCGGCAGCCAGCACATAGGCGCCGGTGCACAGGCCGCCGACGGCAACACCGCGGTTATACTCCTCCCGCAGCCAGGCAAAGACCGACTTGTTGTGATACTTCTCGACGTCCATGCCGGTGCAGATGATGGCCATCGAAGGGCGCTCAGGTCCGGCCATCTTGCGGCGCTCTTCATCGAGGGAGGTGTTGACGGCACACAGCACGCCGTTGGAGGCAGGCACCGGCTTGCCGTCCGCACTGGCGAGGCGCCAGCGATAGGCCTCGTAACCAAGCATGCGGTTGGCGATGCGCAGCGGTTCGAGCGCTGTCGCAAATGCGACCATGGTGAAATCAGGAACCAGGAAAAAGACCAGCGATCGTTTGATCGGATGCTTAACAGCGTTCACGAAAATTCTTCCTCCCATGACGCGAACAGAATGTCGCGATCAGCATAGCGTCATCAGGAAACTTATTTTCTGTCAATCGTCTAGAATGGTTCTAAAAAATAAAATTTGCGACATGGGTCGCAAATCGGCTACCGAAAGCGCTTTGGATCCGCCAATGCCCGCTCGGCGCTCGCGACGATGCCGCAAAAATGCCAGCCTTTCGACGTTATGTCCGATCGCGCTGCTGTCGGGGAGCGTTCCAGTTGCGCTCTCGACTTGACATTCTTGTGAATGGAACGAAGCGTTAACCGTGTTAACCGACATACTGCGTCTTTGATCCGCAGCTACCGCTCATAAGCCCGTGTTCGCAAAACTCGCCAAACTCAGTTCCGCAATTCTGCTGGCCGCACTCGCTGCCGGATGCGTTTCGTCCGCGCTCGACGTTGGCGCGAAGGGCGTTCAGCCTATTGCAGCCAAGCTGGTCGCGGAGATGAAGCGCAAGGGGATGACGCCGTCGTCGCCCATCCTGGTGCGCATCTTCAAGGAAGAGAGCGAGCTCGAAATCTGGAAACGCGACGGCAATGGCAAGTATGCCTTGCTCAAGACCTATCCGATGTGTCGCTGGTCCGGTCAACTCGGGCCCAAGAAAAGGATCGGTGATCGCCAGGCGCCGGAGGGATTCTATCATGTCAGCGCGGACAGGCTGAACCCGAATTCGCAATACTACCTCTCCTTCAATCTGGGTTATCCCAACAAGCTGGAGTCCGCGCTCGGTTATTCCGGCGAGGCTTTGATGGTGCATGGCGCCTGTTCGTCCTCAGGCTGTTACGCGCTGACGGACGAGGGCGTGTCGGAGATCTATGCGGTGGCGCGTGAAGCCTTGAAAGGCGGTCAGACGTCCTTTCAGGTCCAGGCGTTTCCGTTTCGCATGACCGCCCAGAAGATGGCGCGCAATCGCGGCAATCCGAACTACGGTTTCTGGACCGATCTGAAGAAAGGCTACGACAGCTTCGAGGTAACGCGCCGCCAGCCCAGGGTGGCCTATTGCGACAAACGTTATGTCTTCGATACCGAATTTGCCGGCGGCGATCCGGTCGACCCGCTTGCGGCATGCCCGCCCGCTATATCCGGCGCCGATCCATTGGTGGCGGCGCGGACCGAGCGCGATCTTTCAACTGCCGAGACGATGGCGTCGACAATGACCGGCACGACAGTCCATGCCTATGCGGATGGCGGCATGCATCCCACTTTCCGCAAGCTGCTCGCAGCCAGCGGCGACAAGGTCCTGTCGAAAAGGACGTCGCTGACGAAAGTCCCGATCAGCAGGCCGGAGGCAGCGCTGGCGGATCCTTACAGCGCTTCGGAATAACGACCGCTGCACTTGGGTGCGTGTCAATCAGTACCCGCAACGAAAACGCCGCTGCGGCAAAGCCGAAGCGGCGTTAAGCAAAAGCGGCGGTCGTGCCGCGGCGAATTCTAAACCTTAGGCAACGAAACCGAGACGGGCAGCCGCGACCGCGCCGGTCTGGCCGGGCATGGTCTTGGCGAGGCGCTGACGCTCGAGGGCGGTGGTCAGGTTGATTTCGCGGCGGGCGAACAGGCGGGCGAAGAGCTTCATCGTTTTCTCCAATCGGTTGCTCAGACGGGTCGCCTTCGCGTGATGGAGTGGGGCAGCTCGTTTGCTGCAGTGCATATAGGCTCGTCCAAGCGAAAACAAAATCGCAAAAGCGAAGCGTTTCGCACGAAAAAACGACATGGTCATTGTCGCGATTTCGCTGAAAAGTCGATATTTGCAAGATTTTACAATTGCTTGGCTGGATTTTGTTCTGCTATGCGGCTTGTTCATATGCGTCATGCAGCCATTGCATGGCAGGTTAACGACGCTGGCCGACACGAAAAAGCCCGCCGGAGGGATCGCGGCGGGCTTCAGATGGGATATTGCGCTTTCATTTTGCGCCGGCCCAGCTTCCGACGCCGGGAGCAATCACTTTCGAACTGACATCCGGCCAGCCGATATCCTTCTGGACCTCGGCGGGAAGGGAATTGATGGCGCGCTCGGTGAGGTAGCGGCTACGGGCCGCGCCGAGTTCGGCGGCGATCCGACCGATGGTCGACAGAATAGTCATGCACTTCTCCTTCCATTGGTTGGCTGGACTCTGCTGATGGGCCAGTCGATGCGGCCGCTGTTCCAGCGATTGTCAGCAGTGACTGATCAGGCCTTCTCGACGCTGTTGACTATGAACTTTCCGTGATATTCAATCAAACGAAATGGGATGATGCTTTGCATCAGAAAATTTGAAGGTGATGCCATGAATGCGCCACTCAACCATCCGCTTCCTCTGCTTGATCTGGATGTGCTCCGCACTTTCGTGGCGATTGCCGAGACGGGCAGCTTCACCACGGCGGCCACAGCTGTCTTCCGCACCCCGTCGGCGGTTTCCATGCAGATCAAGAAACTCGAGGATGTGCTCGGTCGCTCGGTCTTCGCGCGCGATGCGCGTTCGGTGGCGCTGACCACCGATGGCGAAATGCTGCTCGGCTATGCGCGCCGGCTGCTCGCCATCAATCGCGAGGCCGTATCCAAGTTCATCGTGCCGGACATTGTCGGCATCGTGCGGCTGGGCTCTCCGGACGACTATGGCGAACGCATCCTGCCGCACGTGCTGAAGCGTTTTGCAAAGTCGCATCCGTCGATCGCCGTCGATGTCACCATCGATCAGTCGATCAACCTGCGCCGTCGTATGGACGACCGCGCGCTCGACCTCACGCTGCTCACCAATTCCTACAAGACCAGCGCGATCGGCGCCGAGGTGCTGCTGACCGAGCCTATCGTCTGGGCCGGTGCAAAGGGTGGCTGCGCGCATCTGCGCGAGCCGCTGCCGGTGTCGATCTGGGAGGAGGGCTGCGTCTGGCGCGCCGGCGCCCTGGAGGCGCTTGGCCGCGAAGGACGCAACTATCGTGTCGCTTACATGAGTGCGCATACCGCCGGCCAGCGGGCGGCAATCCAGGCTGATCTGGCCGTGGCGCCGCTGCCAAAATCCTTCCTCGGCAACGACATGGTCGAGCTCGGCCCTAAAGACGGCATGCCGCATATCGGCAATTACAATCTGGCTATGATCGTCACGCCTGATGCAAGTGCTCCGGTCAAGGCGGTCGCCGACCACATCCGTGCGACCTTCGACGTGTTCCGGGAAACGGGAAGGTTCTGAGTCTCCTCCGTTATTCGGCGGCGAGGGGCATCTCGATCCGGCGTTCCTGCCTGTTCAGGAACGCCACGATACGGTCACGGGCGCGGCGTGCCTCAGGCATGTTGATCAGCGGCCAGACATGGAACATGCCTTCCTCGTGAACCAGTTCGACCTCGACGCCTGCCGCACGTGCCTTTTCGGCGAAGATCAGGTTGTCCGGCGTCAGGAGATCGTGCGAGCCGGTGAACAGCAGGGTCGGCGGCAGAACGGTGAGGTCGCCGTAAAGCGGGCTGATGTGCCAGTCGCTGCGTTCCATGCCTGCGCCATAGAGGCGGACCGCTTCCAGGCCGCCGGCAATACCCAGCCAGGGATCGCGCTGCTCGGCTTCGAACACTTCGGGATTGGCCAGCGACATGTCCAGGCCCGGAGAGATCAGAACATGACTGCCGGGCGCCGGCAGGCCTTCCTCGGCCATCATCATGGTCAGCACCACGGCCATGTTGCCGCCAGCTGAATCGCCCATGAAGATGATGTCTTCCGCTGCCGTCTCGTCGAGCATTCCGCGATAGACCGAGCCAACCATGCCAAACATGTCGTGGAAGTCGTGTTCGGGCGCGATCGGATAGATCGGCACGGTCACGCCAAAGCCGAGACGTTCGGCCATCTCGGCGATCAGTGCCCAATGATAGGTCGTGATTTCAAAGACATAAGCGCCGCCGTGCAGGTAAAGAATCCGCTTGGTGCCGCCGTTCTTCGGCGCGATGTCGTAAACGGGGAAGCCGGCAACACTGCGCGTGGTGACGTCGAAACGCTGCGTTACCAAGGGCGGTGGCTGGTGGCACTGCTTCCTGCGCGCATGCAGAATCCAGCGGTGCATGTTCTCCGGGCTGGAGAACGCCTTCTTACGTGTGTGCTTCAAAACAAATGAGACGAGATGGCTACGGATGCTGGCCATGGAACACAACGGACTGATGCTGCGCCGGCTGGCCGGCTCTGACTGCCCCCAAGAACCAGAATTTTGGTCTGCAGGGACGAAAGTCAAGGATGACGTCGCGTCACCGATTGTGCCAGCGGTCGGTTGGATGATGTTGCGCCTTGGGGCACTCCGATATGTATTGTATCGGAGTTTGAATTAGCCGGTGTCCGAAGAGAAAACCTTTCACGCCATCGGGATCACCCGCATTGTCGACTTGAGGTAGAGCTTCATGAGCAACGGCGAGCAGTTCATCGATCGCCGCTTGGGCGTTTACTGTTGCGGGCATCTGTTCCGCCGCGAGCGCCCAGTGCGACTTGTGGAACGCCAAGGGGGCGATTGGCAATTCTTGTGTGGTGAAACAGACCATTCAGATCCGGATGAACTATACCATGTCAGCATAGGTGTGTTGCTGGACATGGATCCGTCGCTTGACGAGATTGCTGATCTGCCGGCCGAATGGGAGGCTGAGCGACAGGAACTTGGCTCTGTATGGATAAGAACCAGAAACGATGTACGGGACGCGTTCTATGTCCGCTGACAGCCGTCATCAAGCGGCAGGCACATTATCCTGCTGCAGCACGACAACACGCGTGCCGTTCTGGACACGCCGGTGCAGGTCGATGATGTCCTGGTTGAGCAGCCGGATGCAGCCTGACGAGATCGAACGGCCGATGGACCAGTCCTCATTGGTGCCGTGGATGCGATACAGCGTGTCGACGCCGTTCTTGAACAGATAAAGGGCGCGGGCACCGAGCGGGTTCGTCGGCCCCGGTTCCATGCCGCCGGCAAGCGGGCCATACCGCTCCGGTTCGCGCGCGATCATGTCCTGGGTTGGTGTCCAGCGTGGCCATTCGCGCTTGTACTGGATCACGCCGCTGCCTTCGAAGGCGAGACCGGCCTTGCCGACGCCAACGCCGTAGCGCAGCGCCCGCCCTTCGCCGAGTACCAGATAGAGGAAACGCTTCGGCGTATCGATGACGATGGTGCCCGACGGTTCGGGGCCCTGATAGGCGACTTCCTGGCGGTAATATTGCGGATCGATCTTGGTCAGGTCGGGCGCGGGAATGGGGAAGGCGTCGTCGGCGACGGCCGCGTACATGTCGCGATAGTATTGCGGGACTTCCCGTTTGCCTGGCTTTATCGCGCTGACCTTCTGGGTCGTGGTGCAGCCGGCCGCGACGAACGGCAAGGCAAGAACGAACATACGGCGGCTGATGGAAACGGGCATGGTTGAACCTGGATCTGTTGGCGTCTTTTGGACCGGTCGTCGCAGAAAAGTCTGAACGCTTCCAATCACCCAAAATCACGCTTTGGTGAAAGGCGCGGATCGGTTGGGAGTTTTTCAGCGGTTCGAACAGGCGTCGAAACGGCGGTTGCCGACCATGTCTTTGTTGAACGGGGCGAGAAAAAGGCGCCCGCGGCGAAGCAGGGGCGCGAGGCTGGGGCTTTGACATCGCCCTGTGTCGCGACGGCCACACCGGGTCTTGCAAAGCCGCTAGTCGTGATTGCGCAGATCCAGATGTGCCGAGAGCGCGGGAAAATCCGCCGCGACGATATCCCAGTGGCTGCTTGCCTTGAGATCAGTCACCTGACCGATGCCGTGCTCCTGCGGGCGTGCCACGAAGGCGGTCTTCAGTCCGCATGCGCGCGCCGCCGCCAGATCGTTGTTGTGCGCGGCCACCAGCATGACCTGCGCAGGTTCGAGTTTCAGCGCTTCGCAGCTTGTGAGATAGGCGCGCGGGTCGGGCTTGTAGGCGCGCGCAATGCCAGCGCCGAGAATACAGTCCCAGGGCAGGGCGCCATATCTGGCCAACCGTGTCATCAATGCGATCGAGCCATTGGAGCATGGCGCGATGATCCGGCTGGCCTTCAACCGTATCAGGCCCGGAACGACATCCGGCCAGGGCGGCAGCTTTTCCCAGGCGTGGTTGAGTGCTGTGCGCTCTTCCTCGTTGAAATGGCCTGCGATGCCGAAACCATCGAGGGTTGCATCGAGGTTCTCGCGGTGGAGCACGTCCAGGTCGACATAGGATCGGCCTCCGGAGCGTATTTCCTCCATCCTTGGCTGGTAAAGGTCACGCCAGGCATCGGCGAAAGCGACGCTGTCGACCTGAAGTCCCTTCGCGGCCGTCGCCGCCGCCGCCTCACGGGCCACGCCGGTGCGCCAATCGACGCAGGTGCCAAAAACATCGAAGATGAGGGCTTCAACCGTCATTGCCCAGTCTCATTCCGGCACCTCCACTGTGGTTGCCGGCTTGGAGAGCAACCTATTCGCGATTGCGCCGGGCGGCACGCTCCTCACGAGAGCGGCGGCGGGGCGTTGCATCTCCGGCGGCGGCATCGTCGCTTGCCATCTTGCGTGGCGGCAGTTTGACCTGTTCGGAAAGCTTGGGGAAGGGGTCGACCTTGTTCGGCAAAGCCATTGCGTCGATGAACAGCTGCTGGAAATTCGGCTCCAGCGCCGTTTCGATCTTTTCGATCTTCGCCACCTGTTTCTCAATCTCGCGACGGTGATCGCGGTTGAGCAGCGCCATCAAGGCGCCGGTGCCCGCGGCGTTGCCGACGGCCTTGACTTCCGACAGGTCGCAGTCGGGGATGAGCCCCAGCACCATGGCGTATTTCGGATCGATGAAGGAGCCGAAAGCACCGGCAAAACGGATGGTATCGACGGTCTCTACGCCCTGCTTTTCCATCAGCAGCTTCACGCCGGCATAAAGGGCGGCCTTGGCGAGCTGGATCGCGCGTATGTCGTTCTGGGTGACGGTGATGCGCGGTTCGCCCTGGCGACCTTCGCGCAGCAGATAAGAGAAGGTGCGACCGTTCTGGATGATGCGCGGGCTTTTCGCCGCGAGCGAGCCGTCGACGACGCCGTCTTCGGAAATGATGCCGGAGAGATACATCTCCGCCACCACCTCGATGATGGCCGAGCCGCAGATGCCTGTGACGCCGGTGGTCCAGGACGCTTCCTCGAAACCTTCTTCGTCCGACCATTTGTCGGTGCCGATGACGCGGTAGCGTGGCTCCAGCGTTTCGGGGTCTATGCGCACGCGCTCGATGGCGCCGGGCGCTGCGCGCTGGCCGGAGGAGATTTCCGCGCCTTCGAAAGCCGGACCCGTTGGCGAGGAGGCGGCAACAACGCGATTTCGGTTGCCCAGCACGATCTCGGCATTGGTGCCGACGTCGACCAGCAGCATCATGCTGTCCTGCCGGTAGGGACCTTCAGAGAGTGTAGCGCCGGCCGCATCCGCACCGACGTGGCCGGCAATACAAGGCAGCGTGTAGAAGCGCGCGCCACGGTTGACATCGATGCCGATGTCGTTGGTCCAGCCCTGCACCGCTCCGGAAACGGCGAGTGCGAAAGGCGCCTGCCCGAGTTCGGTCGGATCGATGCCCAGGAAAAGATGGTGCATGATCGGATTGGCGACAAAGACGCTGTCGAAGATGTCGTGACGGTCGATGCCGCCTTCCTCGCAGACCTTGCCGATCAGCGTGTTCACTGCCTCGCGCACGGCCTTGGTCATGGCTTCGCGACCATCGGGATTCATCATCACGTAGGAAACGCGGCTCATCAGATCTTCGCCGAAGCGGATCTGCGGGTTCGACGTACCGGAAGAGGCGACCACACGGCCCGAAAGCAACGACACCAGATGCATGGCAATCGTCGTCGAGCCGATGTCGCAGGCAATGCCGTAGGCTTCGTTCTTGAGGCCCGGATAAAGCGCGATCACCGTTGCGCGGGAGAATTCCATGTCCTTGTGGATCGCCGCCGTAACCGCCCAGTTCTCCTTGCGCAGGATCTTCTGGACCTCGGGGATGAGATGCGGCGCTACGCGCAGGTCCTTCCAGCCCCAGTCATTCTGCAGCACCGCCTTGAGGCGCTCCAGGTCGCCGGTGGGTTTGTGCATGTCGGGCTGTTCGACCTCGACGTAGCACATCTGTACCGCTGAATTACGCTCGATGACGCGGTCGGTGGCCGCCTTGCGCACCACCTGGGCGTTGATCACCGTATCCTGCGGCACGTCGATGACGAGGTCGCCCTGGATGGTTGCCGAGCAGGACAGACGCCTGCCTTCGGGCAGTCCGCGGACGCGTTCGTAACGCTCTTCCTTGGGACCTTTCGGAGAGATGTGGTCGAGCGAGGAAACGATCTTGTGCTTGGCGAAATTGCCTTCCTGCACTTCGATCTGGCAGCGCCCGCAGGTGGCGCGCCCGCCACAGACCGATTCCACATAGACGCCGAGCTGGCGTGCCGCATCGAGCACCGGCGTGCCGACCGGGAAGCGCCCGCGCTTGCCGGACGGCATGAACAGGACGAGGGGATCGGTGGAGTTGAGAGGGGCGTTCATCGCTTCGACACCACCAATGTTAACGCTGCCTTGGCGAAAGTTCGATAAAGACAAGGCCTGTGAGAAAGACACGCTTGCCGATGAAGCCCGACTTTTCGCTGGTTGCCCTGCTTCCCTCCGCTCTGTCGGCGATCTCCACCGGCATGCTTGCGGTACGCATAAGCAAAGGAAGCTGGACCCGGCATCCGCATTATCTCGCGGCCGCGATCATCGCTTCGACGGCCACCATTGTTTATCTGTTCCCGTCTCGCCCTGCGGATGCAGCCAGTATTGCCTCGATGCTGCTCTGCGGCATCGTGGGCGGCTGCGTCGGCGTGTTCGTCTTCAGCCTGGTGCTCGGCGGCACCAGAACCGAGGACTAGGCGCCTAACGCCAGTGGGCGCGGGGAAGGTCACGACTTAACCGGCTGCTCTTCTGGCTTCGCGGCCGCCGCGGCGACGTCCGCCTGCAGCAGCATCGCCAGGAGCAGTGACGGCCACCGGTGCGGGTGCGGCATGCTCGCCCGGCTTGTAGTCCTTGTAGGTCTTGATCCAGGTCATGCAATCCTTGTCGGTGCCGTTGAGCACGTTGGCGGCACGGACTGCTTCCATTTCCTGCGGGCGGACCGGGTTCATGATCGCCGAGGTCATGCCGGCACCGATCACCATCGGGATGAAGCCGGCGTTGATGCCATGGCGGTGCGGCAGGCCGAAGGAGATGTTGGAAAGGCCGCAGGTCGTGTTCACCTTCAGCTCTTCGCGCAGGCGGCGCAGCAGGGCGAAGACCTGGCGGCCGGCATCGCCCAGCGCACCGATCGGCATGACCAGCGGATCGACGACGACGTCCTCCGGCTTGATGCCATGATCCATGGCGCGTTCGACGATCTTCTTGGCTACGGCGAAGCGCACATCCGGGTCCATCGAAATGCCGGTCTCGTCGTTGGAGATGGCAACAACGGGCACATTGTACTTCTTCACCAGCGGCAGGATGGCTTCCAGCTTCTCTTCCTCGCCGGTGACCGAATTCACCAGCGGGCGCCCCTTGGCGACCTTGAGGCCGGCCTCGATCGCGGCGGTGACGGAGGAGTCGATCGACAACGGCAGGTCGACCAGGCCCTGCACGATCTCCAGGGTCTGAACGAGAAGGCCAGGCTCCGTGGCGTTGGGGTCGACGGCGGTCACGCCCGCATTGACATCCAGCATGGTGGCGCCGCAGGCGGCCTGTTCCAGCGCGTCCTTGATGACGGTCTCGAAATTGCCGGCCTGCATCTCCGCGGCCAGCTTCTTGCGGCCGGTCGGGTTGATGCGTTCACCAATGACGCAGAAGGGCTGGTCGAAACCGATGACGATTTCGCGAGTCGCCGAGGCGACGATGGTGCGGGTCATTTCAAACTCCCTCCGGATATAAAGACTTCTTTATATCGTTTCTGATGTGGATCAAGCCAATGATGTCAGTCACGGCTGTTCAATGCGCGGTCTTCACCATGTCGACCTGTGTTTCCGTGATGTCGTCCTGCAGGATGTGGCCGAGGCGTTCGGCAACCCGCGCGTCGTCCGAGCGGACTTCCCGCTTCCAGGGCCGACGGCCCTTGAGCACGCCGGATTCATCGACGATCTCCGCGACATACTCCTCCTGGCGATAGGCCATCACGTGGACGCCCGACACGCCTGGAATTTCCTTCACTTCGTTGATGATATCGATGCAGAAATTCTTGCCTTCCTTTTTCTGATCTTCGGCGCCTTCGAGGCGCTTGATAATGGCATCGGGAATGTGGATGCCCGGCACGTTGGAGCGGATCCATTTTGCGGTCTTGGCGGAGGCCAAGGGGCCGACACCGACCAGCACGAAAACCTTCTCGGTCAGGCCGAGGTCGCTCGCCTTCTGCATGAAGGTCCTGAACATCGGCACGTCGAAGCAGTACTGGCTCTGCACGAACTGTGCGCCGGCGGCGATCTTCTTGCCGAGATGGATGGGGCGGAAATCATAGGGTGGTGCAAAAGGATTGATCGCTGCGCCGAGGAAGACCTGCGGCGGTGTCGTCAGCTTGCGGCCTGACAGGAACTTGCCGTTGTCACGCATGATGCGGACGGTTTCGAGCAGCGACATGGAGTCGAGATCGAACACCGGCTTGGCTCCTGGCTGATCACCCGCCTGCACACCGTCGCCGGTGAGGCAAAGGATATTGGCCACGCCCATTGCGGCACCACCCAGAACGTCGCCCTGAATGGCGATGCGGTTCTTGTCACGACAGGCGATCTGCATGACCGGGGCATAACCCATGCGGGTCAGCAGTGCGCAGATGCCGACGGAGGACATATGGCAGTTGGCGCCGGACGCGTCGACGGCATTGATCGCATCGACCCAGCCGTCGAACACCTTGGCGCGGTTGTAGACGTCTTCCGGATCAGCACTGTCGGGCGGGTTCAGCTCGGTGGTCACCGCGAATTCGCCGCGGCGCAGCACGCGTTCCAGACGGCCGCGCGAGGAATGGCCGGGCAGGGGCTCCAGCGGCAGGTGGATGCCGGCCGGATTTTCGTCGCGCTGGGGCGGACGCGGGCTCATGCGGATGCTCCGGTGTTGGCGGCGTCGCGCGCCGCTGCCGCCTGGGCGGTGACACCCAGCCAGGCGGAGGTTTCCCGCAGCGACTGGTCGACCGGTTTCTGCACATTCAGGATGGCGTCGCCATTGACCATGTTGCGCGACCCTTCCCACGCCTTGACCCAGACGCAAGGCATGTCGGGTTCAACCTCGCAGTTGCCGTTGGCGCGCACACCGCCGCAAGGCCCGTTGCGCAGCTGCTTGGGGCAGTTCATCGGGCAGGACATGCCGGTGGAGGAAAGGATGCACTGGCCGCACATGCGGCAGTCGAACATGAAGCCCTTCACGCGCTTCTCGACAAATTTGACGGGTGCTTCGACGCGCCCGTAGCCTAGGCCCTTCCAGATCGGATGCAGGAGCAGGAACGCGTCGGCGAAGCGCCGGTAGAACCATTCCAGCAGCTTCGAATGGCGGATCGCCCAGAGCCGTACCGAATAGGACCTTTGCACACGCCGCTGCGGTGAAACATCGGCAGGCTTGTAGTCGCTTTTGGCTGCCGCCTTGCGTACCAGAGTCGCCTGGGTCACGCTGGCGCCGGTTCCCGCTGCGGTGGGAGCAGAGCCTGTATTCGGTGTCGGCTGGGTTTCAGACATTTTCCTTGCCGCCTGCTTTGGCGAGAGCGACCAGTCGCTCCCGGCTGTAGTCCGCGTCGATGGCCGCCGCCGCCTTTTCCACTTCCGCCTCGAGGTCGTCGCCGACCGGAATGGGGTCCGCCTTGCGCCATTCGGCCAGATAGGCGTCGGTTTCGGCCGCGCCCGACCGCATCGCAGCCATGTCGATGGCTTCGGTGAAGCGCAGTGGCAGCTCGCGCTTGGCGTTCTGCCGGCCCTTTTTCACGATGACCTGGGCAGGAATGTCGCGCCAGTAAACGACGATCAGATCGGCCATTTCTCAGTCTTCCTTCAATGGTTGGAGCATTGCCGGAAGCGGGAATACCCCGCTTCTCATCAGACGACGCGCGCGCCTTCAAAAACGACGCGCTCGAATGTCGCAAAACGATAGAGCGTCGCCGGGTTCAAGGCACCCCTGCGCCCGGTTCTATCCGTCGTGTTTGCCGAGATCGCTCACCAGCTTGCGATGGAAACGGACGTAGCCGCGTTCCGTCGAGCGCAGGTGCTCGGCGATGATCTCATGGAATCGCGGCAGCCGATGGAAGGGCACGGCGGGATAGGAGTGATGCTCTGCGTGATAAGGCATGTTCCAGGCCACGAAACGCACGACGCCCGTAGTGAAGGTGGTGCGTGTGTTTTCAAGCATGTTGGCGACATGCGGGCAACGCGTGTGTTCCGCCAGAAGATAGGCCCTCAGGAAGGGCTGGCCCAGCAGTGCCGGCACGATCCAGATCCACAGCAGCGCCGGCGATTGCAGGAGCGCCGAGCCTGCAACGAGCAGGGCATAAATGACAAGGAACCAGCGCGCCTCGGTGATCACCCTGGCGCGGCCCTTTTCCGGTACGAAGGAATCCCTGTTGCCACCGCGAGCGTTGACAATGACGACCTTGGCCATGCCGCTCCAATAAGGCCAGCCGGACAGATAGCGCAGATATTGCGCAATCGTTTCGGGTTTCGGGCTCATCAACTCCGGATCGTTGTCAGGATCGTGGGTGTAACGATGGTGGGCGAAGTGGAAATAGCGAAACCAGGCGGGCGGCAGCAGGATGAGGAAGCCGGAAACGACCGCAGCAAGACGGTTCAGACGTTCGGTGCGAAATGCTGTCTCATGGATCGTTTCGTGCAGCAGCGTGAAGAGGAAGACGATGAGGATGCCAAGCGGCAGCATCAGCAGTGGCCAGAGAGGTACCTTGAGCAGAATGAGGGCTGCGAGCAACATGATCGATCCGCCGTGGATGGCGAGTCGCCACACTCCGGGCGCATCCTGTTTGTCGGTCAGTTCACGTCGGTCTTGCACCGAGAGGGATGCGATGATCTGCCGGTGGTCGATCTCTGACATGCGAGAACCTTAATGCCGGCATGCCGCACCGTAAATGGGACGTGGCTTCTGGCCTACCAGATGCCACGACGGATTCCGGTCCACACATAGAACCAGACCGTCGGATGGAACCAGATCTGCGATGGCAGGCCAGGATCAAAGGGTTCTATGCCGCCGGCCAGAACCTTTTCGATCACGTCGACGCAGGCGTCGCGCGAAATCGCTGCCTGGCGAAGGGGGTAGGAAGAGATGGTATCGCCGCGACCGGGTGCGCCGCGCGTGTGGCGCAGGACGGCGCCGGTATCGACGCCGCCGTCGACGAGATGAACGGTCGTGCCAAAATTCTCGGCGTCGTTGTTCACCAGCGCCCAGTAGGCCCCGTTCATGCCGCGATACTTCGGATTGACGCCGGCATGGTAGTTGATGACGGGGCAGGGTATTGCGGCGAGTGTGTCACGCGTCAGCACGCGGCATCCCGCGAGCAGCACGACACCCGGTTTGATGTCTGCGATCGCTTTGATCGTCTCCGGCGCGTTGGCCGATGGCACATGCACGATATCCTGGCCCGGCTTCGGCTCGGTCTTGAGATTGTACTCGGCGACAATCTCCTCGGCATGTACAGCACCGAACCGTTTGCCAAGGCGCACCAGCACCATTGTGCCTATCTGGCCAAAAACGGAAATCCAGCCCTGGCGCTTCGCGCGGCGCTTCAGCAACGACCATTTGGAGACCGGCGTTTCAAGGATGACGGTGACGCTGGCGAAATGATCGGTTATGGCATTGACGATTGCCCAGATGTGGCCGCCGCCTTCAGTGACGACGACGATGGGTGCCGTGTCTGCAGCCTCGTTCATCCTTGGAAGTCCAGCCTCTTAGAACCTGATCGGGTGCGGTAGCTGCACAGGTCGCAAGTTCAGTCCCCAGTCAATACTCTCGGCCGAGCCGGTTAATCCTTTATCTCAGCGCCCGCTCATCGACCACAGCCGATCAGCGCTTGAATTCGATGATGTCGAGTTTTGATTCATAGTAGGGCGCCGGAAATTCGATGCGCCAGGCATTCGGTCCCGTGCGGAAAGCATAGCCGACCTGGTCGGTTTTCGGGCCGGCACCGTAGCGCTGTACCTTTTCACCGGCGACGAAGCCCGAGCCCAGATAGATCGAGCGCTTCTCGCCATCGTCATATAAGCGGCCTTTGGTACGCTGGGAACCGGTGGTCTTTTCGAGCATCCAGCCGGAGCCATCGTCGGTGACACGGCACTTGAACCAGCCATAGATGACGAGCGGGCCAAGTCCGCCAGCCTTGATGGTGCGGCATTGCCAGTTGCCGGTAAGATCCTTGTCCGAAAAAGCGACGAGGGGACGGGCAAGCACCATGTCGAGGTCTTTTACCTCGTTCGGCTGGCCTGCCTTGGCTTCGGCCAAGGCCGCCTTGCGGGTTTCGTCATATTTGGCAAGTCGCACCTTGTCTGCCGGAGTGATCAACTTCTGCACCACGCCGTCCGCATAGGCACCTCCAGCGAACAGGACGGCGGCAGCCGTGAATAGCAAGGCGCGCAGATGCATGTCGTGTCCCCTGTGTCTCGACGACGGCGTTATAGCCCGTGAGAGCAACAGAAAACCAGTCCAACCATCGGGAAATGTTATCTAACGAGCGGCCATGGGCCGGTTCAGTGTTCGGCTGCCGCAAGGAGCGCGGGCGCAAGATCGCCATAGCCGGTGAAGCGGTATTCATAGTCGAGGCCCAGATACTCTGCGGCCCATTTCGCCTTGTCCTGCAGGGCCTTGTCCTCGGTCTGCGCCAGATAGACGATCTTGGTGTAGTTGCCGAATACCATTTCTTTCAGTTCGGGGTGTTTGTCGAGCTTCAGGGGCTCGATGACGAAAGCTTCGAACTGCCGCGTGATCAGATCGGTCAGGTAGAAGGCGGTGAACTCGTCCTCAGTGATTTTCGCGAATGCCTCGTTGCCGCTGAAGAAGGCGTAACAATGTGGTCCGCCAATGCGTTCGACATGTTCTTCTTCGCAGATCCTGTCGAGCTCGCCGCGCGTGCCGCATTCGGCATAACCAATGAAAATACGGCTGTAGCCTTCCGCCCGCGCCCTGGCGATCGCCTCGCGCATCGCAGGCGCAATCTTGTCGGGATAGACATGCCAGATTGCCGGCAGGCAGATCAGATCAACATGGTCAAGATGGTTGGCCTTGCACACTGCCAGTACCTCTCGGGCAATGGCACCGCAGGCAATGACCCGTACGCGCTCGAGGAGAGGGGCAGTTGATGGAACTTCGCCATTCGTCATCACCACCGCATCGGCGAGTGCTGTCGGGTCTAGCTTCGGTCTTGTCGCCATGTGGATCACTCCAACATCGCCCTGTTGCATCGCGTGGAACCGGTTCATCTCTTTGGCGTTGATGATCGTTACATCATCATAAGGGAGACACCGTCCATGAAACTGTCACGCGTCGCACCGCTCGCCGTCATTGCCGTGGCGCTCGTACTTTCCGGCTGTGCCAACACGGTTCGTGGCGTCGGCAAGGACGTCAAAGGCACTGCTCGCGCTGTCGAACAGACGGTCAAGAACTGACCGGCTCCCCCAACAATTGGCAACGACAAGGCCGCGTCGCAAGACGCGGCCTTTCTGCAATCAGGCAGAAGCGCGCACGTTGTGCTTGCGCTTCATGAAGTCCTTGGCGGTTTCGACGGCTACTGCGGCGTCGCGGCAATAGGCATCGGCGCCGACAGCCTTGCCGAACTCCTCGTTGAGTGGCGCGCCGCCGACAAGGACCACATAGTCGTCGCGAATGCCCTTTTCCTTCATCGTGTCGATGACGACCTTCATGTAGGGCATGGTGGTGGTGAGCAGCGCCGACATGCCGATGATGTCGGGCTGATGCTGTTCGATCGCCTCGAGATACTTCTCGACCGGGTTGTTGATGCCGAGGTCAACGACGTCGAAGCCGGCACCTTCCATCATCATGCCGACGAGGTTCTTGCCGATGTCGTGGATGTCGCCCTTGACGGTTCCGATCACCATCTTGCCCTGCTTGGGAGCTCCGGTGGCGGCAAGCAGCGGACGCAGGATGAACATGCCTGCCTTCATCGCATTGGCGGAAAGCAGTACTTCGGGCACGAACAGGATGCCGTCGCGGAAGTCCTCGCCGACAATGCGCATGCCTTCGACCAGCGCCTCGGTGAGGACCGTGTAAGGTGCCCAACCACGCTCCAGAAGGATGTTGGTGCCTTCCTCGATCTCTTCCTTCAGGCCGTCATAAAGATCGTCGTGCATCTGCTGCACGAGTTCCTCGTCGGAGAGTTCGGAAAGGATGATCTCGTCGTCGGACATTTTTGATCCATCTCCCTGCGGTCGTGCGATCTGTCGCAACGCACCCAATCGTCGCTTCAATACCTACCGTGCAGCGACGCGCATCCATAGCTGATTTGCGACTTTCCGCAAAAGGAAAGCGACCGGGAATCTGTTGTTCTTCTTGTCGATTTTGCGACAGTGCTTGGCGCTCGCTGGCCGTTTCGGATAGGGTGCATGACTACGATCCGGGGAAGCAGCCGCCGCGAGGCGGTCGAACGGATTTCAAGGAAGAACGATCATGAGCGAGAACGCGGCAGTCGATCAAGAAGCGGCGGCGGGCGGCAGGCGAGGACGCGGTGACCGCGGCGGTGCTGCTGCGAGACGGGCTGCGCGCACCGGCGGCGGACCCGGTCAGCAGCTCACCTATATCCGGCGCCAGATCAAGGTCTATGAGGTGCTGGACGAGGAAGGCCTGGCGCTGATCGAGAAGAACGCCGACACCGTTCTGGAAGAGACCGGTATCGAATTCCGCGATGACGCCGAGGCGCTTCAGTTGTGGAAGCAGGCCGGCGCCGATGTGAAGGGGGAGCGCGTTCGCTTCCCGCGCGGGCTCTGCCGCTCACTGCTCAAGACCGCGCCAAAGCAGTATATCCAGCATGCGCGCAATTCGGAGCGCTCGGTGCAGATCGGCGGAAATGCCACCGTTTTCGCACCGGTCTACGGACCGCCCTTTGTGCGCGACCTTGATGGCAACCGTCGCTATGCGACGATCGAGGATTTCCGCAACTTCGTGAAGCTCGCCTATATGGCGCCCTCGATCCACCATTCCGGCGGGACGGTGTGCGAACCGGTCGACGTGCCGGTGAACAAGCGCCACCTCGACATGATCTATTCGCATATCAAATATTCGGACAAGCCGTTCATGGGCTCGGTGACCGCGCCGGAGCGCGCGGAAGATACGGTAGCGATGGCCAAGCTGGTGTTCGGCGACGACTTCGTCGAAAACAACACGGTGCTGACCTCGTTGATCAACGCCAATTCACCGATGGTCTTCGACGAGACGATGCTCGGCGCGCTGAAGGTCTATGCACGCCACAACCAGGCTTGCATCGTCACCCCCTTCATCCTGGCCGGTGCGATGAGCCCGGTGACCGTCGCCGGCACGCTGACGCAGGTCCTGGCCGAGGTCCTCGCGGGAGCTTCTTTCACCCAGCTGATCCGGCCCGGCGCTCCGGTGCTTTTCGGCACCTTCGCGTCGTCGATCTCGATGCAATCCGGTGCTCCGACCTTCGGTACACCCGAGCCGTCGCTGGTTTCATACGGTGCCGCGCAACTCGCGCGTCGGCTTGGCCTGCCGTTCCGTACCGGCGGTTCGCTGTGCGCTTCCAAGGTCCCGGATGCGCAGGCTGCCTACGAGAGCGCCAACACGCTGAACTCGACCATCCTTGCCGGCACCAATTTCGTGCTGCATTCGGCCGGCTGGCTCGAGGGCGGATTGGCCTCCTGCTATGAGAAGTTCATGATGGACATCGATCAGCTCGGCATGCAGCAGAAATTTGCCGAGGGCGTCGATCTGTCGGAGAATGGCCAGGCAATGGATGCCATCCGCCAGGTTGGCCCGGGCAGCCACTATCTTGGTTGCGACCACACCCAGGCCAACTTCCAGACGGCGTTCTACCGTTCGTCGATCGCCGACAACAATTCCTACGAGCAGTGGCTGGCAGAAGGCGAGAAGACCGCGCCGCAGCGCGCGAACGAACTCGCCCGTCGCTGGCTGGAGAGCTACGAGGCTCCGGATCTCGACCAGGGCATCGACGAGGCACTGCAAGGCTTCATCGCTAAAAAGAAGGAGTCGATGCCCGACGCCTTCACTTGAAAGGAGCCCGATTCAGGCCGGGCTAAAGTGGCCAACATCATCCACAAGGAAGTCTGGCGGAGCGCATTTTCCGATCCGGACAAGAAGTGATGTCTGTCGCGTGCCAATGAAGGTCGGGTCGCCGTGAGCAACCGTCATCAGGCCAAAAATCGACAACTGCAGACGATTTCGAACCAACTCGCCGCGCATGGTCTCATCCTGCGCGGCGGTTTTGTGTTTGGCGACGAAGAGGCGGTGCCGGTAGGTCCGGAAAGCAGGCCGGCGAAGTCCGCTCTTCTGATTGGGCAGGCCGGCGCGGCGCCTTGGCCGCACTTCATGAAATGGCGGCAACGGCAGCCACTGGATCTGCCAAACCCGCTCGACGCGTGGTCGCGGGAGATCATCGACGGGGTCGCTGCACATCTGGGAGCGTCGGCCGTCTATCCGTCCGACAAGCCTTACCAGCCGTTCCAGCAATGGGCGATGCGGGCGGAAGGATTGAAGCCGTCACCGCTCGGCATTCTCATGCATCCTGAATATGGCCTGTGGCACGCCTATCGCGGGGCGTTGCTGTTTGCCGGTGAGGTTCCGATTCAAGGCCCTCGCAATCCGATTCATCTTTGTGACCTATGCGTCGGAAAACCTTGCCTGAAATCCTGTCCGGTCGAGGCCTATTCAGGCGAAGGTTTTGCTTATCAGTCCTGTCTCGGGCATGTCCGTGGCGCGGCTGGCGGGGCGTGCCGGAGCGGCGGTTGCCTGGATCGAAACGCGTGCCCCTATGGGGCAGACTATCGTTATCCCGCCGAGGTGCAGGCTTTTCATATGGCAAGCTTTGCTGGCCTGTAGCAGGCTCGTTTCAAGGGCGCGGTCTGGCCCAACCGTTTCGGCCGCTCACCGGCGATTCCCTGATTGACCCCGAGCAGAGACACGACTATTCATCATGTCATCCGATGACTTGATGAGTAGTCGCATGCAACCAGCCAGCCGCACAAATCTGACCGACAGCGCCACTGAGAGCTTGCGGGCTGAAATCCTCGGTGGTCATTGGTCGGTCGGTGCCCGCATTCCCAACGAGGCTGCCCTGTCCGACCAGCTTTCGGTCAGCCGGGGTACGGTGCGGGAGGCCGTACGCGCACTGGTTTCGCAGGGTCTGCTCGAAACACGGCAGGGATCCGGAACCTATGTGCGCTCGGCTGTCGACCCGACCGCGGCGCTGGTGCGGGTCAGGCGGGCCTGTCTGCGCGATCAGTGGGAAGCGCGCACCGCGCTCGATGTGGAGGCGGCACGGCTGGCGGCGCTGCGGCATGCACCGACTGACATTGAAAGGCTCAACCGCCTGCTCGCTGAGCGCGGTACGGTCGCCGACGGCGGACAACACAATTTCGTCTGCCGCGATCTCGCTTTCCACAAGGCGATCGTGGCGATGTCGGGCAACCGCGCGATGGTGGAGCTCTACGACTTCTTTACCGCGGCGATTGCCGAAACCATCCAAGCGACCCTGGGCGGCGATCTGCCGGAGCCGGACACTCCGATGCACGCGCAGATCGTCGAGGCAATCGCCTCCGGCGATCCGGACCGCGCCGGCGATGCCGTTCGCGCTTTCATGGCGCCCGTCCTTTCGCAACTCGACCGGCATCTCGCGCAATGAACCAGACCTTCCGTCAAGGCGATAGTCAGGCTGCTGTCATGAAGGGTATCGACGATCAGCTTGTCGATGCCGAGGCCGACAGCCTGCCGCCGCCGCAAGCTCCGGTGCTTGAAAGCCCAGCCGCGCGCATCCTGCTTGGCGCCAGCCTCGTGCTGATCGCCTTCAACCTGCGCCCGTTGTTTTCCAGCCTTTCGGTGCTTTTGCCGGAGATGATGCAGGCAACGGGGCTGTCCAGCGCTGGTGCTTCGCTGCTGACGACGTTGCCGGTGGTTTGTCTTGGCATCTTTGCCCCGTTCGCGCCCAGGCTGGCACAGCGCTATGGGGCCGAGCGCACGCTGCTCGGCGTCATGGCCTTGGTGACGCTGGGTACGGCGCTGCGCGGCTTCGGGTCCGTGCCGATCCTGTTTGCCGCTACCTTTATCGCGGGCGCTGCCATCGCGGTCGGCAACGTGCTGCTGCCCGGCCTTGTCAAACGCGATTTCCCCGACAGCATGGCCTTGATGACTGGTCTCTACACGATGGCTCTGTGCGCCGGCGCGGCCGCTGCATCAGGGCTGACGCTGCCGGTCGAACACTATATTGCCGGTTCCTGGGCGGCTGCGCTTGCTGCCTGGGCGGTGCCGGCCTTCGCCGTGCTGTTGTTATGGGCGCCGCAGGCATTCGCCAGCCGCCACCGGGCAAGCCATAGCGGTTTCCGTGTCACGGGGCTCTGGCGCGACCGTCTGGCCTGGCAGGTCACGCTGTTCATGGGACTGCAGTCGGCACTGGCCTACAGTATCTTCGGTTGGCTGGCCCCGATCCTGCGCGAGCGTGGCTTCGACGCGACCGCGGCAGGCGCGATCGTCTCGGTGTCGGTGATGGCGCAGGTCGTCGCGTGCCTGGCAGTGCCGCCGATTGCGGTTCGCTGCCGCAACCAGAGCCTCGTCAATGTCGCGCTCGTCACCGTGGCGGTCATTGCGTTGCTCGGCATCCTGTTTGCTCCGACCTCGATGACGCTGCCGCTGGCCATCGTGCAGGGGCTGGGGCAGGGCGGCCTGATCGCCGCCGCCATGACGCTGATCGTCCTGCGCTCACCCGACCCGCACGTGGCGTCGCATCTTTCCGGCATGGCGCAGGGCGTTGGCTATGTGCTGGCGGCGATCGGCCCGCTGCTGGTCGGCTTGATCCATGGCTGGACAGGCAGCTTCGCCGCTTCGGCGATCCTCTTCGCGGCTCTCGGTCTCGGGGTTGCCGTGATGGGGTTCGGAGCAGGTCGTGCGCTGCTGGTCGGGGCGCGCACTGTACGCCTTGAGGGGTGAATAATCCGGGTTGCCTGTCGCGATACCTGCGCTATCTATCCGCTCCTGTTCCGAACATGGAGACGGATGGTGCCATCAGCCAGCAAGCGCGACATCACGATCAAGACCCAGGATGGCGTGGCGCGGGCCTCCCTATTCCGCAACGGGCAGGTGAAGGCGGGCGTCATCTTCTACATGGATGCCTTCGGTCCTCGTCCCGCGCTCTACGACATGGCTTCAAGGCTTGCCGGGCATGGCTATGCCGTTCTGCTGCCGGATCTGTTCTATCGCAACACGCCCTATGGACCGTTTGACGCCAAGACCGGTTTTGTCGAAGAAAAAAGCAAGGCGGCGCTGACGGCGCTGGTCGGCGGCACGACGCAGGACATGACCGTGCGCGACAGCGGCGCGTTCATCGCGGCGCTTGAAGCCGAAGGCGTGCGTGGTCCCGTGGGCACCGTCGGTTATTGCATGGGCGGTGGACGGGCTCTCAATGCGGCGGCAGCTTATCCGGACAGGATCGCCGCAGCCGCCAGCTTCCACGGCGGTCGGCTTGGGACGGATGCGCCCGACAGTCCCGCTTCGAATGCGGCCGGGATCAAGGCGCGTGTCTATATCGGCTCGGCCGGTGTCGACGGCAGTTTTCCGCCGGAGCAGTCGGCCCGGCTGGCACAGGCCTTGCGGCAAGCGGAGGTCGATCACGTCATCGAGAATTATGTCGGCATGCAGCATGGCTGGTGTGTTCCCGACCACAGCGTCTACGACACCGCCGGTGCCGAACGCCATTGGAAGCGCTTGACCGACTTCTTCGGCGAGACATTGCGCTGATTGATCGGCGAAGCCCGCCACAGCAATCTCGAACACATCTGGAAAAAATCTTCCCATCCGCCCAAGGATTGGCCAATAGGCGTCGTCCAACAGGCAAATGATGGCGATGATGCTGGACGACGAGGCATCCGACAGCGAGCTGATCGGACGAGCCAGGCAGGGAGACAGGAACGCGTTCGGCCAGCTGGTCGGGCGTCACTATGACTTTGTCTACCGCGTCGCCTATCGCTGGAGCGGCCGCAAGGCCGATGCCGAAGATGTCGCCCAGGACGTGTGCGTGCGGCTCGGCCGCGCGATCCGCGACTATCGCGGCGGCGGCGCCTTCACCACCTGGCTTTATGCCATGACCCTCAACGCCGCGCGTGACCTTGCCCGCAAGAGTGCGCGAGAGAGCGCAAAGACGGAAGCTTATGGTGGCCACATGCTCATCGTCGGACAGGCGCAGGCCGCTGAACCGGACGATCCAGTGGATGCACTCTGGGCGGCCGTGCGTCTCCTTCCCGACAAGCAGCGCGAAGCCGTCCTGCTGGTCTATGGCGAAGGGCTCAACCACGGGGCAGCGGCCGAAACGATGGCAATCTCGGAGGCGACGGTTTCATGGCACATCCATGAAGCGAAGAAACGGCTGAAAATTCTTATGCGTTCAGCCGGGGAAGTGTGACCATGGTCGATGACAACGAACTGAAAAAGTTGCGCGATGCGGCACTGCCAGGCCCGGATGCCGAGGCGCGCGCCCGCGCGCTTTCTGCCGCCATGATGGCCTTCGATGAAAAAGATGAGGTGGCAGCCCAAGGAACGGCGGCAAGGCCGCGTCTCACTTCCCGAGCACTCACGCTCTGGAGAGAGATCATGCAGAAGAAGCTCATCGCCGCACCGGCTATTGCCGGTCTCGTCGCACTGCCGATCGCGGGTTACACGGCGTTTCATCTGATGCGAGATGGCGGTCCAGCGCTCGATGCGGGCGGCACGGTCGCCGAAACGCTCGCCGACAAGCCGACGCCGCCAAAACCGGATGCGCAGGCACAGCCGCCGATGGTTGAGGCACCTCCGACAGAGGATCTCAAGCAAAAGGCTGCTCCCTTGGCTTCTACCGCCAAAACCGAGGCTGCCGCGCCTGCCGGCAACGTGCAGGTTGTCCCGCTCAAGGAATTGACGCGAATGAGAAGCGCCGAGATGAAGCTCGCCGCACCGCTGGCCGAAAGTGAAGCCGCCGATGCGCTGGCACGCAGTCCGGCAAGCACGACGCTGATGGCCGAGCCGACAATCGCAGCGGCCCCGATGCCCGCCGACACCATGCAGCCGCCTGAGGAAAACCGCGACCGCATCCAGGATTTCAAGACCAATCCGGTCCGCTCGGCGAAGGAAGATCCGGTCTCGACCTTTTCCATCGATGTCGATACCGCGTCCTATTCATTTGTGCGCCGCTCGTTGAAGGACGGAGCGCTGCCGCAGGCCGACACGGTGCGCGTCGAGGAAATGGTCAACTACTTCCCGTATGACTGGAAGGGGCCGAACGCCGCCGAAACGCCGTTCAATACCACCGTCAGTGTCATGCCGGCGCCTTGGAATGCCGAACACAAACTGATGCATGTCGCCATCAAGGGCTACGATATGCAGCCAGCGGTGCAGCCAAAGGCCAATCTGGTCTTCCTGATCGATGTCTCCGGTTCGATGGACGAGCCGGACAAGCTGCCGCTGCTGAAATCCGCTTTCCGCCTGCTCATCAACAAACTCAAGGCCGACGATACCGTTTCCATCGTCACCTATGCGGGCAATGCCGGAACCGTGCTCGAACCAACCAGGGCGGGTGAGAAGGACAAGATCCTGCGCGCTATCGACAATCTAGCGCCGGGTGGCTCGACAGCCGGTGAAGCTGGCATCCGTGAAGCCTACCGTCTGGCGCAGAGATCCTTCGTCAAGGGTGGCATCAACCGGGTCATGCTTGCCACCGACGGTGATTTCAACGTCGGCCAGACCGATGACGACGATCTCAAGCGGCTGATCGAGAAGGAACGGGAGACCGGTGTTTTCCTTTCGGTTTTCGGTTTCGGCCGTGGCAATCTCAATGACCAGATGATGCAGACCATCGCCCAGAACGGCAATGGCACTGCCGCCTATATCGACACGCTGGCCGAGGCGGAAAAGGTGCTGGTGGAAGGGGCATCCTCGACGCTGTTCCCGATTGCCAAGGATGTAAAGATCCAGGTCGAGTTCAATCCGGCAAAGGTTTCGGAATACCGGCTGATCGGCTACGAGACACGAGCCCTCAACCGCGAGGACTTCAACAACGACCGCGTCGATGCGGGTGAGATCGGTGCAGGCCATTCCGTGACGGCGATCTATGAGCTGACGCCGAAAGGCACCACGCAACAGGTCGACGATCTGCGCTACGGTGAAGCGACGACCAACAATGGCGGGGTTTCCAATGCGGATGAATATGCATTCGTGAAGATCCGCTACAAATTGCCGGACGCAGATACATCCAAGCTGATCACCACTCCGGTGACAGGAGCCAATGAGGTCTCATCCTTCGATGCGGCCGGTATCGATCAGCGTTTCTCGATAGCCGTGGCGGCTTTCGGGCAGAAGTTGCGCAACGAGGATGCGACCGCCAAGTTCGGCTACGACCGGATTCAGGAGATCGCCAACGCGGCACGCGGCGCCGATCCGTTCGGCTACCGGGCGGAGTTCCTGTCGCTGGTGCGGCTGGCTGCTGCGATGAATTGATCGCTTCTCCGCTTGGCGAAGAGTCGGTCGGCGAGGGTTGCGGCTTGCCCGCTACCCTCATTGCACTCTGTCTCGGGCCAGTGTGATCGGCTGCTCAGTCGCCGATCGTTAAAATGCCGAATAGTTTCGATACTGCACTGCAATGTAACGTGGGGTAAGAAGCTTGCGGGGACGCTCTTTAAGGGTTTGGACGTGCGCATAGACGGGATTTCGACTTCGGTTCAGGTGGCGACCACACAGGTTGCCGAGCCGAGCAGGGTATCACAAACGACGATCAGCAGGGATGTGGAGACCGCGCGCAAGACGGCGCTGTCCGCCCTCACCAACGAGCGCTTTCGCGCGGCGCTGGAGAAACTCAGCGATCCACGTGCCTCGGAAACGATCGCGCTGATGCGCAATGACGGACCGTCGGCCGACTTTGGCTCGGCGCAGGCACGCTACGCCGATAACAGCAACTAGAGCAATTCACAGAAACAACGGCAGTTCCAAGAAAAGTGCGTTGCGCTTTTTCACCCGGAATTGCCTGAAAACAAAGAATTGGAGCGCTTCCGAGAAAGACGGAAACGCTCCGGGAGCGATCTGGTCAGGCCCGCGAACGACGACGCTCGCGGCGGCCTTCAGCGGTCTCGTTGGCGTTGGCACTGGCCGCCTTGTTGCGCAGTGGCCCGATGCGCTCGACGATGGTTTCAACCGTCGGGCGCACGTCCTTCTTGTGCACGTCCAGAGCTTTGCGCATCGCAGCCAGGTGGGCGAAAGAGGTACCGCAACAGCCACCAACAATCTTGGCGCCGGCGTCGACGGCCAGGCGCACATAGTCGGACATCAGTTCCGGCGTACCGGAGTAATGAATTTCCGTGCCGCGGAATTCCGGGATACCGCAATTGCCCTTGACGATGACGGTGGCCTCAGGCTTCGCCTCGGTCATGTCCAGCAAGGACGCCAGAATGTCGGAGGCGCCGACACCGCAATTGGCGCCGACGCCGAGCGGGGCTTCAGACAGGCCGTCGGCGACCGCATGGATATCCTTCGGCAGCAAGCCCATCATGGTGCGGCCGGCGGTGTCGAACGAGCCGGTATAGGTATAGGGCAGGCCAACGCGGATGGCGGCTTCGGCAGCTGCGCGGATTTCATCGGGCGCTGACATGGTCTCGATCCAGGCTACTTCAGCGCCGCCGGCCTTCAGGCCTTCGATCTGCTCGGCAAAGGCTTCGACGGCATCTTCGTAGCTCAGGGCTCCGAGCGGGATGAGAAGTTCCCCGGTCGGACCGACGGAACCGGCGACGATGACCTTTCGGCCGGCACTGTCGGCAACCGAACGGGCGATTTCGGCTGCCTTCTTGTTCAGCGCGAAGACGCGATCCTGCGCATGGTGCAGCTTCAACCGGTGACGAGTGCCGCCGAAGGAGTTGGTGAGAATGATGTCGGCGCCGGCGTCGACGAAGCCCTGGTGCAGTTTTGCAATGGTTTCGGGCGCGGTCTCATTGAGAATTTCCGGAGCTTCGCCAGCCGGCAGGCCCATGGCGAACAGATTGGTGCCGGTGGCACCATCGGCCAGCAGCACACCCTTTTCTGCGATCAGGGCATCGATCGGATTGATGGTCGTCATGGCGCGCGCTTTCAAACTCGAGTTTGAATAAGGATATAAAGAAGTCTTTATGTCTAGTCAACCGAGGCGCGCCTTCTCCGGGGCAGAAGAAGGCGTGCTGGTCGACTAAGTTGCGGGAAACAACTCGACCTCGATTTCGGTGCAGGTATCGCCATTGGTGGGGTGATGGTCGACCGAGCAAGCGGTGACGACGATCAGGAGATCGCGTTCGGCGCGCAAGGTCACCGACCCACCCGGCGGGTTGATTGAAGCATCGACCAGCAGCGTGCCGTCCGCTGTCGGCAGCGAATTCTGGAAGAAGTCGACCGGGTCCGGCGTGAAGGGAAGTGTGATCCCCTCGGCCGCGAGCACTTTGTGCAGATTGTCCTGGCAGCTTGGATGCTCGTCGAAGCCGGCGCGGCGATAGAGTGCCGCGTTGCAGGCGGGAAACAGCATATCATGCGGTCCGGGGGAATCGTTTGCTACCAGGGTCAGCAGCGGCTCTCCGGTTGTGCCGTAGAAATGCTCGCCGACCGCCGGAAACAGCCGCTCGATGATATCGCGGGTGTTCGAGGTACTCAGCCAGTCCGGCGTATCCCCTGTCACGAAAGCCCAAAGATCGGCCACCTGCTGGCCCTTCGGGTCGACGATGCGGATGAGTTCGCCCTCCCTGATGCGGAAGGCGCGACCGGATTGTGGAGGCACGACAATATGACGACCCAAGGATGGCTCCTGTTCTGATGACGGCGGGAAGGTGGCGTCAGGAGCGCGAAACCGCAAGGGGCAGGTCGGCCAGACGCTGGGCGAAGGCCGCGGCTTCATGCGCGTTGATCTCGGCTGCACGGATCAGATTGTCGAAATGACCGGTCAACGTGCGGATCGGCTGGGTGGCGTTGAGCACGATATACATGTCGCCAACGTAAATCGCGGCGCGGTAAGGCCCGAAGATGGTATAGGGGATCGAATAGCGCATCCGCCCGTCATAGAGATAGAGGCGGAACGTCGGATAGAGGTCGTCGAGCAGCGCAGCCATATGAAGCAGTTGCTCGCGCCGCTCTTCGGCAGGAAAGGCATCCCAGACACCCAGGCCACGCGCGAATATCTCCAGCGTATGGCGCGGCATGCAGACTTCCATGTCCGTCTCCGGGCGCCGGCTGTAGTCGATGCGATACTGCGTTTCACCGGCCTGCGCCTGCCTGCTCTTGTTGGAGATGCCCGCCTCGTAGTCCACCAGCGCCTCGGTGCGCAGAAGATCGGGGATGCCGGCCGGCACGTAGCGAATCTTGGTGCCGACCGCTTCGGCGTGCCATTTGGCAATCAACGTGCGCTCGAAACCGCCCGAGGCCTCTTCGATTTCCAGGCTTTCCCGGATTTCGCCGGTCACGCCTTCATCCTGAGAAAGGCCAAGCAGCCAATCGAGCGAAACCTTGAATTCGGCGGCGATGTTGAGAAGCGTTTCGGCGCGCGGCAGGCGCACGGATGCACCGGAAAGCAGCTGAGACAGCGCTGAACGATCGATGCCGACGGCAGAGGCGAAGGCCGACTGGTTGAGGTCGGATCGTGTCAAGAGCAATTTCAGCCGCTCCCGGAACACAGTGGAGAGGTCGCGCTTGTCCATTGCGTTGTTCCTCCGAAACCTAGCAAAAAGTTCTACACATCAGCTTCATTCGCGCAAACAGGCGGAAATGAATCTCCAGGTTTGTTTACTGAACACATCATATGCTTGCAAAGGTGCGCAATCGCAACATTTTGTGCGCTTTGTCGCGTTGAGACAGCGTATGACTGCTGACACAATGCTGTCAGGAATCACAGACCGGTTCCGGCGACTGAAAGGGCAGTGGTCGATCGCATGGCGAACAAACGTAAGAAAGTGAGCAGCAAACCGGCGGTGGAATGGCCAACCGTTTTTCTCGCCATCGGTTGTTACGGGATCTGGCTCACAGCCGGCCTGCTGATCTGGCCCTCCTATCCGCTGGTAGCCCTTTTCGTGCTCACACTGACGGTCGCGTTGCAGTCGTCGCTGATCCATGAAGTGCTGCACGGCCATCCGACCCGCAATGCGTTGGCCAACGAAGCCTTCGTTTTCCTGCCGATAGGTCTCATATGGCCATTCCGCCGCTTCAAGACGCTGCATCTGCGCCATCATGCCGACGAGCGCCTGACCGACCCGCTCGACGACCCGGAAAGCTACTACAAGGCGCTATGGCACCATGACGAGTTGCCGCAGGTGATGAAGTTGCTGCTCCGGATCAACAATACCATGGTCGGCCGCTTTTTCCTTGGCCCATGGATGTCGATGATCGGCTTCTTCATCGACGACGCCAAACAGATGCTTGCCGGGGATAAGGCGATCCGCCAGGCTTGGCTGCTGCACGTCATCGGGCTCGCCGCCGTGCTTTTGGTGATTCAGTTCGGTTTCGGCATGCCGCTGTGGCTCTATATTCTGGTGCCGATGTGGTTCGGCCAGTCGCTGATAGCCATCCGCACCTACGCAGAACACCAATGGTCGGAACATCCCGAGGGCCGCACGGTGATCGTGGAACGCTCGCCGCTCTCCTTCCTGTTCCTCAACAACAACCTGCACTTCGTGCATCACAGCAAGCCGACCGTTGCCTGGTACAAGCTGCCCAAGCTGTTCCGGGATGAGCGCGAAAAGTGGTTGAAGGCCAACCATGGCTATTCCTATCCGAACTACTTCGCGCTGCTGAAGGCCTATGCTTTCAAGGCGAAGGAGCCGATTGTGCACCCTGTGCTGCGGCGTGTACCGGAAAAGGGCAGGGCTTTTGCCCCGCGCGTGCGAGCTCGTAATGTCGGCGGTCTCGGCACTGCCCCGGTTCCTGCCGAGCCGTCGAAGGAATGAGGCGTTCCTCCAAAGGTTTTTCCCCCGCTTGAAACCGGCGACCAGCAGCGGCCATATCTTCGACATGAGAAAGTTTGTTGCGGCTCTGCCGATGTATGACTGGCCTGAGGCACGAGCCGAGGTCGATGCCCAGTGGGCAAAGATCCGTGCCGCATTGCGGCACGCCGGCGTCGATGCACCTGAAATGGTGGTGCGGCGCAATGCCGACCTGCCTGCCGTTCCTGGCGATATCCGCGACGCTTCCGGACAGGTCATCGTTGCCGATCCCACCAGACTGCCGCCAGACGAGCTTGATTTCCATGCCGTCTGGCTGCATCCGGCACTGCTGTTTACGCAGACCTGCTGGGGGCCGATGGAACTCGGCCTGGAACGCCATGTGCAGGTGGTCGGCCAGCCGAGCTACGATGGCATCGAAGGCGGGCGGGATGGTTTCTACTCCAGCGCCATCGTGATGCGGCGGCCGGGAAAACACGTTGCCGCGCCCGAGAACGGTCAGGCGCTCATTCCGCTGGAGCTGATCCGCGGCAAGCGTTTGGCCTTCAACAGTCTCGATTCCATGTCCGGAATGATCGCCATAACCCGCGACCTCGAGGCGATGGGCGAAGGCCTCGATATCTTCGCCGAACGTCTGGAAAGTGGCGGTCACCGCAATTCCATTGTCGAAGTCGCCGAGGGCCGGGCCGACGTCGCGGCGATCGATTGCCAGAGCTGGGCTTTGGCGCAGCGCTTCGAACCGAAGGCGAAGGACGTTGCCGTCGTCGGCTGGACGGCGCGCCGCAAGGGACTGCCCTTTATCACCGCGCGCGCCACCCCGCCGGCACTGCTGGCAAAACTGCGTGATGCTCTGGTCGGCGAAAACGAGTCGATTGCCGGCTGAAGTTTCCCCATCACGCGAGATCGCTGGCCCTATCTAGCCGGTACACCTTTCTGCCAGTCTGCCCATCCGTTGATGACGGCATCGGCGAATTTCGAGCCGACCCGGTAGGCATTGGCGGTTGCTGGGCCGAAACCGCCTGAATCCGCGCTGAGCGATTCAATGGCCGTCTTGCCTTCCGGCTCGCGATCGAAGTTGGATGCGGTGCGCAAAAGCGCGATGCGGTCGAATTGCAGCAGGCCGGCATCGGCGCCGCGCTGAAGCGCTGTCAGGGAGGCATTGTCCTCCATCTGCGTGGTACAGTAGTTGCCGGCGCCGTCGGTCAGCAGCGAGACCCATTTGCCCATGCTCTCCGCGGTCTTCGAGCCGTGCCAGTAAGTGTCCGTCGAGAGTGTGTCGCAGATACTGACGACGGGTGCCGCGTTGCCTGGCGCGGTCTTGTATGCCGCTCGATAGGCCTTGGCCTCATCGCTGTCTGCCAACTCGACGCCACTGGTCAGGGTGAACGCCTTGTTCACCAGCTTCTCGTTCAGCCTGTAGACTTCAGTTCCGGAGCCCCATTTGGGCTTCTCCCCAGGTTTCTGGGCGCCGAGCCCGACCACGCCGTCTGGCCAGTCGGCGGGGATCTGGCGTGGATCGATCTCGTGGCGAAGGCCGGCGTCGACCGCGAAGCGGGCCCAGTGGGCGGAGCCCAGCGTGCCGTCGCCTGGATCGACGCCGGCAATACCGGCGATCAGGACGTAGCTCTGCTTAAGGTCGAACAGGCCGCTGTAGATCACGGCCGACACCGAACTGGCAGCATTGGCGTAACCCATTGCCGTCGTCATCACGCATAGGCCCGCTGCATCGCAGGCGACTTCCGGATACTCCTTCGGCAGGCCTGGCACGTTCACCCTGGTGTCGAGCTTGCGTCCTTCCAGCCATGGTTTCGTTTCGCCGCCGAACATGGTGACGACGAGGACCTTCGGTGCGATCGGCTGTGCGAAGGCCGCAGAAGGCGGCGAAAGAAGGACTGCAGCCAGTGCTGTGCTGGCAAGACCGAGGCGACGGGGAGATGGCATGGGCTTGTTCCGCGGTTGATGGGCGACAGATGCCACTATCCTCGCCGGTGCCGCATGCAGCCATGCCGCGCCTCGCGCTTTCCACACCAAAATGGAGGAGCAGAATTCACTCTGCCAGGAGACGCTCGTCGAGAGGATAGCTCGACAGCTTTTCGGGACCGGTCCGGGCAATCAGGATCTGCTCTTCGAGTTTGACACCTTCGCGCCCACCCAGCCGGCCGATATAGCTTTCCACGCACAGCACCATGCCGGGCTCGAGAACGCCGTCCGGCGTATCGGCAGTCCAGTCGGCTGCATGCGGCAGGGTCGGGTATTCGTCAGCGAGGCCGACGCCGTGATAGAGCACGCCGTAGCGGGTTGGGAAACAATCCGGTGGTGGTACGGCGGAGCGCTCGACGAGTTCCCTGAACGAGATTCCCGGCCGCATCAGCTCGATGTTGCGGGCGATCTGGTCGGCGGCAACACGATAAAGATCCCGCTGCTCGTCGCCAGGACGGCCATCGCCGCACAGCCAGGTGCGCGAGAGGTCGGCACAGAACCCATACGGGCCGATGAGGTCGGTGTCGAAGGCGACGAGGTCACCGGTCTCGATGACGCGCGACGAGCATTCCTGGAACCGGGGATTGGTGCGCGGACCTGACGAGAGCAGCCGTGTCTCGATCCACTCGCCACCGCGTGCGATGTTGCCGCGGTGCAGTTCCGCCCACAGTTCGTTCTCGGAGACGCCTGGCTTCAGCGCAGTCTGCATCTCGCCCATGGCTGCCTCGCAGGCGACGATGGCGCGGCGCATGGCCAGGATTTCATCGGCCGATTTGATGAGGCGGGCATTCTCCATGACGGCTTCGCCATTGCCGATCGCGATGCCCAGGCGCGCGAGCGCCTCGACGCCTTCGAAGTCGAGATGATCGACGGCAATGCGATTGTTGCCGCCGCCGTGTTCGCGTACCAACTCGGCAATGCCGGCAGCCCAGCGGCGTACCTTCATTTCCGTCAGCTCGCCGCCATAGAGATACATCCAGGACACGGCCGGTCGTACTTCGTCGACAACACCGGAATGGTCGGACAGGTGCTCGCAGGAGAAGTAGTCGAACAGAACGACCGGTCCTTCGGTCGCCACGAAGCAATGGCGTGTCGGGTTGTGCGCGACCCAGAGCTGCATGTTGGTGCTGTCGGTCGCGTAGCGGATGTTGACGGGATCGTAGAGCAGCGCACCGGCGTAGCCGCGACGCTTCAGTTCGGCGCGGATGCGCTCGAGACGATATTTCCGCATCGCCGGCAGATCGGGAGCCGCGATGCCCGCTGCCGCCCACTCGCGCTCGGCGGTTTCACCATAGCCAAGAACATGCTGGTTGAGTGAGGCCGCCTTGTCACGAGCGGCGCGCAGTGCCTCGATGTTGCCCACCATATCCGGTTCGAATGGCATGATCTTGCGGTGTCGACCAAAATTGCCCTTAGCCTGTTCCTCCCGCATCGTCGTTCGACCCTGACTGGTTGGTTGCTCCTAGCGCGCCAAAACTTCCGAATGGACGCGTGGTCCCTCGGGCGCCTGGCAGAATGCAGCGATCGCACGAGCAATCTTGAGGCCACCCTTCACCGATGGCTCAATGGGGTTGGCCAGGTCTTCGTCGTGATCGCATATCAATCGCAGGTCGATCAGTGTCAGCCCCCGCAGGAACGCTGCGCGCGTGATCACGTCGTTGAACACGGTCAAAGCCGTATTTGCGATACGGCGTTGCATCGGTTCCGCAAAGCGCCCGTCGTATATCGTGCAAACCGCCGTAGGGCGGTTCCTCGCCATCACACCATCGAGCATGGCGTTGTAGCTGTGGGCGAAATTGTCGCGAATGCTGGCCAGGCGATCCAGGACTTCGGCAACCGACGCTGCGGGTTCACCAAGGATGCCGCCATGGTCGAGCGCATCGTTACCCCCGACGCTGAGCGCCAGGTGTGTTACGTCGCTCCCGAGCCAACCCAACTGCCGCTTTACATCTCCGGTGAGACTTCCGTCGACTGCGTGAAGGCTTGTGCGCCATTCCGTCAGCAAAATGCTGCGCAATTGGCTCGCCACGTCGGGTCCGTCGCCGACGTAGCTGCCATTGTCGAAAATCGAGTCACCGAGCAAAACGACGTGGGGCATGAGCTTTTCGGCTACCCGCGCATCTTTTCGCCGCTCGGATCGAAGGGAGGCTCGACATTGATGCGGGCCGGACGGCGGTGGCCGAGAATTTCGATTTCGAACAGGCCGGCGCTCTCGTCCTCGGCCAATGCCGCTGGAACGTATCCCTGCGCCATCGACTTCTGCACATAGTGTGCATAGCCGCCCGACGTGATCCAGCCGACAACGCGCCATTCGCCATCGACGATGCCGCGCACGGCGGAAGCACCTTGCGCAGCGGTTGAACCGCGCACTTCCTTGCCGAATTCGTCGAAGCGTGGCGCACCGTAGCCGTGCGGCTTCTCGACCGTGCCATAATCGGTGGGAACCTTGGCCCAGATCGGCTCGTCGCCCATCACATCGGCGTCGGCAGCGTCCACGAGGAAGGAGACGCGACGCAGCCTGGAGCCCTTGCCGTTGGCCATTTCAGCCTGCTCTCCGGCCGCCGCTTCGCGGCCGATGAAGTCGTTCTTCTCCATCTTGATGAAGCGGTCCATCGCCCCCTCGAACGGGCCATAGATCGGCCTGAGCTCGCGGAACCATGTCGGGAAGTTCTTCTCCAGGCGCATGGCAAGCAGCGCACGCATGCCGAAGTCGATGATGTCGAATTCCGCGCCCGCGTCCTTGATGGCGGCATAGACAAGCCGCTGATAGGCAGGCTGCATCCAGATTTCGTAGCCGAGATCGCCGGTGTAGGTGATGCGGTTGACCAGGCATGGCGCGCCGCCAACGGCCATCTCGCGGAAATCCATGAACCGGAACGCCTTGGACGACACGTCGATGTCGGTCAGCTTCTGCAGCAGCTCCTGGCTTTTCGGCCCGGCAATGGAGAGGCCGACAAGGGTCTGGTCGAAGCGGTGGATGCGAACCGAGCCGTCCTTCGGCAGATGCTTCTCGAACCAGCGCATATGGTACTTCTGCGCCGCGGACGAACCCCAGATCATGAACTTGTCGTCGCCTGTCTTGGCGATGGTGAAGTCCCCGATCAGCTTGCCAAATTCGTTCAGCATCGGGGTCAAGACGATGCGGCCCTTCTTCGGCATGCGGTTGGTCATCAAACGATTCAGGAAATCCTCGGAAGCCGTTCCACTGACTTCGTATTTGGCGAAATTGGCGATTTCGGTGATGCCGACGCGCTCGCGCACGGCGCGCACTTCATTGCCGATATGTTGGAAGTCGTTCGAGCGGTGGAAAGAGACGACGTCCTTTGGTTCCGTACCCTTCGGTGCGAACCAGAGCGGGGTCTCCAGGCCCAGCTGTCACCCATGACGGCATTGTTGGCCACCATCGTATCGTAGAGCGGTGTCGTCTGCGCCGGGCGAGCCGCGGGCAGTTCCTCGTTCGGAAAGCGGATGGAGAAGCGGCGCGAGTAGTTTTCGCGCACCTTGGCATTGGTATAGCGCAGGCTCGCCCACTCGCCGAAGCGGGCGACATCCATGCCCCAGACGTCGAAACCGGGATCGCCGTTCACCATCCAGTTAGAGAGGGCCAGGCCGACACCGCCGCCCTGGCTGAAGCCAGCCATGACCGCGCAGGCGCACCAGAAGTTGGTCAGGCCCTGGACCGGACCGACCAGCGGGTTGCCGTCGGGCGCGAAGGTGAAGGGGCCGTTGATGACCTGCTTGATGCCGGCATTGGCGATGCCCGGGAAATGCTTGAAGCCGATCTCCAGGGAGGGCGCAATGCGGTCGATGTCAGGCTGCAGCAGCTCGTGGCCGAAGTCCCAGGGCGTGTTCACCGGCGACCATGGCTTGCAGGCCTTTTCATAGGTGCCGAGCAGGATGCCGTTGCGCTCCTGGCGAGTGTAGATCTCACCCTTGAAGTCGAGAACGCCGACCATCTCGCGACCGGTCGACTTGTTGAATTCCTCGACCTCCTTCATGGGTTCGGTGAGCAGATACATGTGCTCCATGGCAAGCAGGGGCAGCTCGACGCCAACCATGCGTCCGACTTCACGTGCCCACAAACCACCGCAGTTGACGACGTGCTCGGCCTTCACCGTGCCCTGTTCGGTGACGACGTTCCAGGTGCCGTCGACTTCCTGGGTCAATTCGATGACGCGGTTGCGCAGCACGATTTCGGCGCCCAGTTTCTTGGCAGCCTTCGCATAGGCGTGAGTGGTGCCAGACGGATCGAGATGGCCTTCGACGGGATCCCACATGGCGCCGACGAAATTCGTCTCGTCCATCAGCGGGAACATAGCCTTGGCTTCCGAAGGGGTGATCAGCTCGGTGTCCATGCCGAGATAGCGGCCCTTGGCGTGGGCCAGGCGCAGGAAGTCCATCCGCTCCGGCGTGTCGGCCATCATGATGCCGCCGGTCAGGTGCAGCGAGCAGGACTGTCCGGAAAGCTCCTCCAGCTCCTTGTACAACTGCACGGTGTAGGCCTGCAGCTTGGCGACGTTGGGATCGCCATTCAGCGTGTGGAAACCGCCGGCGGCGTGCCAGGACGAGCCGGACGTGAGCTCCGACCGCTCGATCAACATGACATCGGTCCAGCCGGCTTTTGCCAGGTGGTAGAGGACCGAACAGCCGACGACGCCGCCGCCGATCACAACCGCTTTAACGTGGGATTTCATGGAGTTATTTCTCAATCTGGATTGTTTGATTCATGTTGCGGGGCAGCCTGGCCCGCTGATTAAGAGTCAGCGGCTCGCCCGCTCAAAAATCAGTCGGGGCGCCGCCCTCGGCGATGCGCCGGTCGACAAAGGCGTTGAGTTCCTCGCGAATGGCCGGATCCATGTAAGGTTCCTCGTAGCTCGCCAGGCGCTCCTTCCAGACGCGATTGGCTTTCTCCATGGCGGTGGGCGAACCGGCTTCGGCCCAGGTCTCGAAATTACGCCAGTCGGACAGGATCGGCGAATAGAAGGCGGTCTTGTAGCGCGACTGGGTATGTGGCGTGCCGAAGAAATGGCCGCCGGGACCGACGTCGCGGATGGCATCGATGGCGAGAGCGTCCTCGGACAGGTCGAGCGGCGTCAGGAACTCCGCCACCATCTGCAGCAGGTCGATGTCGAGGATCATCTTTTCGTAGGAGCAGCGCAGGCCACCTTCCAGCCAACCGGCGCCGTGCATCATGAAATTGCCGCCGCCCTGGATGACGCCCCACAGCGAAAACACGCTTTCATAGGCAGCCTGTGCATCCACCGTGTTGGCGGCGCAGGTGTTGGAGGTGCGGTAGGGCAGGTTATAGCGGCGCGCCAGCTGGCCGCCGACCAGCTGCGCCTTCATGTATTCCGGCGTGCCAAAGGCCGGCGCGCCCGACTTCATGTCGACATTGGAGGTGAAACCGCCATAGCCGACCGGCGCGCCCTTGCGAACCATCTGAGTGAAGGCAATGCCGGCAAGCGCTTCTGCATTCTGCAGGACCAGGGCGCCGGCGATCGTGACCGGCGCCATGGCGCCCGAAAGCGTGAAGGGCGTCACGACAACGATCTGGCCCATTGACGACATCTGGATGATGCCTTCCATCATCGGGACATCGAGCTTCAGCGGCGAGTTTGTGTTGATGATGGTGTAGAGCGACGGCTCCTCCATCATCTGCTCGCGCGTGATACCGCGCGCGATGCGGGCGATCTCGATGCCGTCGAGATTGCGTTCCTTGCCGAGCGAGTAGGCGTGGTAGGCCTTGTCGGTCATGATTGCGAGGTCGCGGATACACTCAAGATGCCGGACCGATGGGTGGACGTCGATCGGTTCGACCGGATAGCCGCCGGTCATCTGCAGGATGTTGTGCATCTGCGCGAGCTTGAGGAAATTGCGATAGTCGCGCTGGTTGCCGGGCCGGCGGCCGCTGTCGAGGTCGGAACAGTTAGGTGCCGAGGCCATCTGCGCGAAGATGGTATTGTTGCCGCCGAAGCGCAGATTGTGCGCCGGATTGCGGGCATGAATGGTGAATTCTCTGGGCGCATGGGAGATCAGCTCGAGGATCATGTCGGCGTCGAAGCGGACGCGAAATTCGCCATCGCGCACATCAGCGCCATGCGCTTTCATGATGCGACGGGCTTCGTCATGCAACACGTCGACGCCGATTTCCTTGAGCACGCGCAGCGAGGCGAGGTGGATCGATTCCAGCTCGTCGTCGGAGATCAGCTTGGTCGGCGCGAAGGGAATCTTGAGCTGTCGGAAGGCTGGCTGATCGAAGGCGGCCGCGCCGGCGGCGCGCTTGCCGGCGCGTCCGCCACGACGGGCGCGATCGGTGGCCAGGGCCGGTTCGGCGGGTTGCAGCGCGGCGGTCATGGTAATCCTCATGCGATTTTGTCGCCGCATAATGGACCGCCAGCCGATCCTCCATTGCGGAGGCGGCGACCACTAGAGCAAGCAAAGCGACATGGCGTCTGCCGTGTCGGCAGTGCTCGGCAAACGGTCGAAAGTCGGCGCAGGCAAGTGTGAACGGCGTTACAGTCGCGCCATGAGGGTGGTTTAGAATGCCCGTGCGCCGGAGACTTTCAGACGGATTGCGTGGTCAAGCCGTCGCTTCGCTTGCTTTTGCGGTGCCAGCCTGGGGAGGATGTCATGGCCGATGTGGTGCGGGTGCGGGCGGCGACCAACAACGAGGTCGCATTCATCGCCTGGGATGTCGACGGCATGATTCCGGGCTGCCTCGGTTTCGAGCTCGTACGGCTCTATCCCGACACCGGTGAAGAGCGCTGCCTGGCTTCCTGGGTACCGTTCAAGGGACAGCGCAACAAGGACTGGATCCCCCAGGATACCGGCGTGTGGCCGGTGCAGAAGACCTTCTGGCGTGACCTCACCGTGCGGCGGCGACGCGACAGCCTGAGCATGCGGCCCGATGGCGAAATGATCGCCTATCGCGTGCGTCCGGTAGGCGCCATGAAACCAGGCCTGGAACCGGTGCCTGTTCGCCCCCCGGAGATCGATGGAAAGCGCACCTATACAGGCACGCCGCTGCCTCTTGGCTATCTGGGGCAGGGCGCCGTCAGCCCGACGATCTTCCTGGGTTCGATGTTCGGCAAGGCGCGCGTGGCCTTCACCAACGGCGTACTGTCGACGCAATGGATGTCACGCGCATTGGCCGAAGCAGGCATCAAGGTCGGGCAGCGCGACAAGATCCGGGAAGAGCTGCAGGACCGCAACAGCAAGATACGAGCCTATCTGCACGGCGATGTACCCGACGTCTTGACCAGCCTGCTGGCGCGGGCAAAGGCCGAAGGCGGCTCGGTGCGACTTGCACTCTATGAACTCGGCGACGACGCGCTGCGCGACGCGATCATCGCGGCCAAGGACAGCGTCGAGGTGATCCTGTCGAACTCCGGCAAGGACACGCAGACCAAGAAATGGGACTTCGGCAATGCACCCTATCGCAAGGCACTGCGCGATGCTGGCGTGGCTGTGACCGATCGGCTCTTCAACAACAACCATATCGGCCATAACAAGTTTGCGGTCTATCGCGACAAACATGGTGTTCCGCAGGCTGTGATGACCGGCTCGACCAACTGGACGACGACTGGCATCTGCGGCCAGTCCAACAATGTCTTCATCCGCGACGATCCCGAGATGGCGAGCATTTTCAACAGCTACTGGGAACGGATGAAGGCAGACCTGTTTCCAGCGCCACAGCGCGAGGATGCACCGGGTCGTGCCGTCCAGACGCAGGGCGCCGCGTTTCGCAAGGACAATCACATCGCCAATCCGTTGAACGGCCAAAGCACACCCGTCGATGGTATGACCATATGGTTCTCGCCGAACGATCCGGACCGCAACAAGAAGACATTGTCGGTTCGCCCGGTGGATCTGGAGGACGTCTTTGCCCGCATCAGGGCGGCCAGGAAGGCCGTGCTGTTTCTTGTCTTCAACCCCTCGCGCCGTGGCGACAACTCGATCGTTGCCGAAGCTGTCGCTGCCGCCAGGGCAAATCGCGACCTGATCGTGCAGGGTGCGATCAGCGACCAGGCCGCGATGCCGAACTACGTGCCGTCGACACGGGATCCGGTGACGCGCAAATCCAACAATGACGGCAAATCGCCCTTCGTCTTCCCGGAAAAGGTATGGGAGATGCCGAATGTTTCGATCGTGCGCGCGGCAAACCTGACCGGTGCCTCGATCGCGACGGATTTCCAGGCCGAGGTGCTGACCATCGGCCATGCCATCGTCCACGACAAGATCGTCATCATCGACCCGATGGAAGACAATGCAACGGTGATCACGGGCAGCCACAACCTCGGCTACAAGGCCTCCTACGAAAACGACGAGAACCTCGTCATCGTCGAGGGCGACAGGACTTTCGCGGCCGCCTACGCGGTGCATTGCCTGGACGTGTTCGACCACTACAAGTTCCGGGCCTGGCGGCGCACACTGGGCAAAGGACCATCGGCCGACGATGGGCTGCGGGTCGATGACAGCTGGTTGAAGCCATACGCGCAGGGCAGGAAGGGGGCGCTGGCGCGCTACTTCCCCTGAAATGCGAGGGTCGCCGTGGTTTTGAGGTGGAGCAAGCGATCCCGCGCATCCGGCCCTTTCCTCTATTGCGATGAACAGCTAGCACCCGAAAACCGTTGACCTCGAAGATAGGCACGGTCGGGAGGAATGATGGCTGCTGCTGCGCACCGCGACAACGAATCGACGGCCAACTGGCCGGCGATCGCGGGCGTGATCGCGACCGTATCGGTCTTCGCCATCGCGCAAGGCCTGACCTATCCGCTTTTGTCCTTCATCCTGCAGCGGCAAGGCGTGTCGCCGGCCACGATCGGCCTTTCCGCGGCGATGACGCCGATTGGCTTCATCATGTCGTCGCCGTTGATCCCGTCGCTGGCGCGCCGCTTCGGAGCTGGTCGTACAGCGCTGACTTGCGCTGCGCTTTCGGCGCTGACACTGGCGCTCGTCGGCATGACCTACAATGTCTATGCCCGGTTTCCGCTGCGCTTCATGATCGGCGTCGTCACCAATCCGCTTTATGTGCTGAGCGAAATGTGGATGATCGCGCTGGCACCGCCGGCAAGGCGCGGACGCATCATGGGTGTCTACTCCACCCTGATATCGGCCGGCTTTGCAACAGGGCCATTGTGCCTGCTGTTCGTCGGCACCGAGGGCTGGGCGCCATTTCTGGTCGGCATCGTTGCCTTCATCATCTGCGGCAGCTGTCTTGCAGCAGTGTTGCCGAGACTGCCGAGGGTCGACCAGGGCGGTCACCATGTCTCGGTTTTGGGTTTCATGCCGTTGGCCGTGCTCCTGCTTGTCGCGGTGGTCGTGGCTGCGGGATTCGAGCAGGCGGTGCTGGCGCTTCTGCCGGTTTACGGCACGCATTTCGGCATCGCCGAGACGCGCATGTCGGCGCTGCTGACCTTCATGATCGCAGGCAACATCGCCATGCAGGTTCCGTTGGGCTTTCTGGCCGAACGGCTTACGCCGCAGGTTGTCCGGTTGGGCTGCGTCGTCGCAACGGCCTGCGGCTGCGCATTGCTGCCTTTGGTGATCCTCACACCCTTGGTGTGGCCGTTCCTGTTCGTTCTAGGGGCGGTATCCTACGGCATCTACACCATGACCATCATCGAACTCGGCGAGCGTTTCACGGGGCAGGCACTCATTGCCGGCAACGCAGCCTTTTCGCTGATGTGGGGCGTTGGCGGTATTGCCATGCCACCACTCGCCGGCGCCGCCATGGCCTTGTTTGGCGCACCGGTTTGCCGGTGACACTGGGGGTGGTCTGCGTTGTTCTCATGATTGCCAGTCTGGTGGCCCTGCGCGGTGGGTTGAACAGCCGTCACAGGGTCGGCTAGAGTGTGCCCATGCGTGCTGTAGTGGCCCATCCTCGCAAGCTCGATATCGCGGTGACGCCTTCACCGCGCACGCGCCATGCCGAGCTTTTGCGACTGTGCGCCCGCATCGGTTATTCGCCGCCTTACACCCTTTGAGAATCCGTCTCCGGCTGTTGCCGGGTTGATTCAAAAGGAAAGGCTAATCCAATGACTTATCAGAATTTTTCGCTGAAGCAGCTTCAGCAGATCGATGCCGCGCATCATCTGCACCCCTTTACCGACCACAAGGAACTGCGTGGCGCCGGTTCGCGTATCATCACCCATGCCAAGGGGCCATTCATCTATGATTCCGAAGGCGTCGAAATCCTCGACGGCATGGCCGGCCTCTGGTGCGTGAATGTCGGCTATGGTCGCGACGAACTGGCCGATGCCGCCTACGCCCAGATGAAGGAGCTGCCCTATTACAATTCCTTCTTCAAGTGCTCGACGCCGACGCCGGTGCTGCTTTCCAAGCGGCTGGCAGAAATTGCTCCGAAGGGCGTGAGCCAGGTCTTCTACGGCTCGTCGGGTTCGGAAGCCAACGACACCGCGCTTCGGCTGGTGCGCCACTTCTGGACGCTGGAGGGCAAGCCGGAAAAGAACCGCATCATTTCGCGCAAGAATGCCTATCACGGCTCCACGGTGGCCGGCACCTCGCTCGGTGGCATGGAAGGCATGCACAGCCAGCTCGGCGGTGCGGTGCCCAACATCGTCCATGTGATGATGCCCTACGCCTATGAGCTGGCGCTTCCCGGTGAGAGCGACCACGATTTCGGCCTGCGTGCCGCCAAGGCGGTCGAGGATGCGATCCTCGAGGCTGGTGCCGAGAATGTCGCAGCCTTCATCGGCGAGCCGATCATGGGGGCCGGTGGCGTCAAGATTCCACCCGCAAGCTATTGGCCGGAAGTCCAGCGCATCTGCCGCAAGCATGACGTGCTTCTGATGCTGGACGAGGTGATCACCGGTTACGGTCGCACCGGCGAGTGGTTTGCCGCCGACTACTACGGCATCCAGCCGGATACCATCACCACGGCCAAGGCGCTGACCTCCGGGTACCAGCCACTGTCGGCACTGCTGGTCGGCGATCGTATTGCCGCCACCCTGGTCGAAGGTGGCGAGTTCTACCACGGTTACACCTATTCCGGTCATCCGGTGGCCTGTGCCGTGGCGATCGCCAACCTGGATATCATTGCCAACGAGGGGTTGGTCGAGCGGGTGAAGAACGAGACCGGGCCTTATTTCGCCAAGGCCCTGCAGGAACGCATCGCCGGCCACGATCTGGTTGGCGAGGTCCGCTCGGTCGGCCTGATGGGCGGCATTGAAATCGTCAAGGACAAGGCGGCCAAGGAGCGGTACTCGCCAGCTGGAAGTGCAGCTGTCACCGTTCGCGATCATGCCATCGCCAACGGCCTGATGCTGCGCGCCACCGGTGATACGATGATCCTGTCGCCGCCGCTGATCTGGACCCGAGACACGATCGATCTGTGCTGCGAGCGTCTTGGCAAGGCGCTCGACCTTGCCAAGGAAGACCTGCGCAAGGCATAGACAAGGCTGATAGTTTGTCGCAGGAAGCCGGCGGAACGATCCGCCGGCTTTTGCATTCGCCATTTCAGGCAAGTCCCTTCAATCTGGATCATCCCGTGAAAAGCAATGCACGAAAGAAATCCCGCCAGCCGGCGGGCGCCAAGGCCGTTGCCGACCTGATGCTTGCCCCCGCCGTCGTGATGCTGCGGCTGCCGGTGATGGCTGCGGAAGCAAGCGGTCTGGGCTGGCGCGACGAAAGCGTGCGTGCGGTTTCCGAGAAGATGGCTGCCGTTGCCGAGGGTGTCGCGGCCGCTCAATTGTCGATGATCGACTCGTTGAGCCGTTTCTGGCCCGAAGTGATGACAGGCCAGGCGCCCTCGATGCTGAACGGTGTTGCGCTCGAGCGGTCGATGAATGCCGCGCTGAAGCCGGCAAGCCGGCGCGTGAAGGCAAATTTCAAGCGACTGGCGGGATGACCACCCGGTTTCCAGGCCTGGGATTGTTTCGCGTTGGAGCCAGGGCACCTCAACGGCAAAAACCGCGCCCTTGGGGAACGCGGCTTTGCCAGATACGCATGGCGTTTCGCTACTAAGAGAACCTGCGAAACTAACGGCTCCGGTACGCAAGACCTGATCCGGAGCGCGGGGCAGAGCGTTTCGTCCGCCTTGGGTTCCGTTCTACAGGCACATCGTTACCGCGTGGTTAGCGAGAACTTAAGCAAATCTAAATTTGCTGTTTTTTTGAAGCGCATTTTAAGAAAACTCAACGGATAGAACGGCTTATCCGTTTGATCCGCGCAGGAAATTGATGATACCGGAAAAGTCGGCACCGCCGCCGCCCTGGGCGTTGAAGAGTGCATAAAGCTGCGCAGCCTCGGCACCCAGCGGAGTCACGGCACCTGCGGCCTGGGCGGCTTCCTGGCTGAGTTTCAGGTCTTTCAGCATCAGGGCTGCCGCAAATCCCGGTTTGTAGTCGCGGTTCGCCGGGGAGGCTGGAACCGGGCCTGGCACAGGACAATAAGTGGTCAGCGACCAGCACTGCCCGGACGACGTCGAGGCAACATCGAAAAGCGCCTGGTGCGACAGGCCGAGTTTTTCACCCAGCACGAAGGCTTCGGCCACACCGATCATCGAGATGCCGAGGATCATGTTGTTGCAGATCTTTGCAGCCTGGCCAGCGCCGTCCTCGCCACAATGGACGACACGGCCGGCCATCGGCTGCAACACCGGTTCGGCGCGGTCGAAAGCCTCCTTCGAACCGCCAGCCATGAAAGTCAGCGTGCCCGCGGCGGCGCCGCCGGTGCCCCCGGAAACAGGGGCGTCGATGGAGAGCAGGCCGTTTTCGCGGGCAATCGCATGCGCCTTGCGCGCGGACTCCACATCGATGGTGGAAGAATCGATGAACAGGGCGCCCTTCGGCGCCCAGGGCGTGATTTCGCCATAGACCGACAGCACGTGCCGGCCGGCCGGCAGCATGGTGATGACGATTTCGGCGTCCCTGACCGCGCTCGGGCCATCCTCGGCAATCGTCAGGCCGTGCTCCTTCGCCAATGCGAGATTTTCTGGCACGAGGTCGAAGCCAATGACCTTGTGGCCGGCCTTGATGAGGTTTGCGGCCATGGGGTTGCCCATGTTGCCGAGGCCGATAAAGGCGATGGTGGTCATTGGTGGGAGTCCTCCGGAATTGGGATCAGGCAATCGGCAGTCGTCGAGCGAGGCAGTGCGAGAAGGATGAGGATATCCGTTTCGACTGCCTACTGCCGATTGCCTACTGCCTTCCTATCAAATGCCGCGCCACGATCACGCGCATGATCTCGTTGGTGCCTTCGAGGATCTGGTGAACACGCAGGTCACGCACCAGCTTCTCGACGCCGTAGTCCTGCAGGTAGCCATAGCCGCCGAACAACTGCAGCGCCTGGTTGGCGACGTCGAAGCCGGTGTCGGTGACGAAGCGTTTGGCCATGGCCGACCATTTCGAGGCATCGTGCGCCTTGGCGTCCAGTTTCGAGGCCGCCGCGTAGAGAAAGACGCGCGCTGCCTGCAATTCCGTCTCCATGTCGGCCAGCCGGAACTGCAGCGCCTGGAATTGATTGATGGTCGAACCGAAGGCCTTTCGTTCGCCGGTATAGGCCAGCGCCTTGTCGAGCGCCGATTGCGCGCCGCCGAGCGAGCACGCGGCGATGTTCAGCCTGCCGCCGTCTAGTCCGGCCATCGCGATCTTGAACCCCATGCCTTCGTCCGACAGCAGGTTTTCCGCGGGCACCTTGCAGTCCTCGAAGATAACGGTACGGGTCGACTGCATGTGCCAACCCATCTTGTGCTCGTTGGCGCCGAAGGAAAGGCCAGGGGCGTCCTTGGGCACGACCAGAGTCGAGATACCCTTGGGGCCGTCCTCGCCGGTGCGCACCATGGCGACATAGACGTCGGAATCACCCGCGCCCGAAATGAACTGCTTGGTGCCGTTGACGACATAGTCGGAACCGTTGCCGCCCGAACGGCTTGCCCTGGTCTTCAAGGCCGCGGCATCGGAACCCGAGCCTGGCTCGGTCAGGCAATAGCTGGCCAGCCATTCCATCGATGTCAGTTTCGGCAGGAAGCGCTGGCGCTGCTCATCGTTGCCAAAGCGGTCGATCATCGATGCCGCCATGTTGTGGATCGAGATGAAGGAAGAGAAGGCCGGGCAGGCCCGCGACAGCGCTTCGAAGATCAATACGGCGTCCAGTCGGCCAAGAGCAGAGCCGCCGATATCGTCTCGGACATAGATGCCACCCAGTCCGAGTGGACCGGTTTCGCGGATCACATCGGCCGGGAAATGCTTGGCCCGATCCCATTCGAGCGCATTCGGGGCAACACGCTCGTCGGCAAAGGCTTCCGCCATGGTCTGGATGGCGCGCTGGTCTTCATTGAGTTCGAACTGGCCGCTGGCCGCCGTCGTGACGGTATCCATGGCGTCCTCCCGAATATGTCGTTTTTGGCTATGCGTGGACTGCAATCTAGACCAATGATGCGCCCGCGCAACCCGACCTTAGGGATCAATCCAGCGAAGGGACAAGGCAAAGCGGCTGTGCACATATGCGAGAGCGGAGCGGGTGGTGACGACGAATTTTGAAGAGCTGTTGCAGGCGTTCCGTAGCTTTCTGCGGCGCGAGGAGGCCTCCCTGGCGCGTGACGCGGCAACCGCCATCGACTGGACGATGCCCTCGCGCCGGCTCGAACTGAAGACAGTGCCGTGCATCCGTCATCTCGATCGCATTCGCGAAATCGCGCCTGACACGGCGCAGCCGCTCGTTCGCCTGCTTGCAGACAACCGACAGCTGCTCCGTTGGGGCCAGACCTATACACAAGAGGACTTCGGTCGCGATTTTCTCGACAGTTACGGCTGGGTGGAGCTGTTCGGTACGCGCGGGCATTTTGCCAATGACAAGGTGGCTGGCGGTTTCCTGATCCTCGGGCCGACGGTCATCTATCCAGACCATCATCATGAAGCCGAGGAGATCTATATTCCATTGACCGACGGGACCGGCTGGCGCAAGGGCGATGGCGCCTTCCAGCTGCGCGCTGCCGGCGAGATGATCCATCACCCTTCAAACGTCAACCACGCCATGAAAACCGGCGTCGAGCCGCTTCTTGCGCTCTATCTCTGGCGTGGCGGGCCGTTGGCAGCGAAGTCGACCATCACCAGCGGAGAGGCGTGATCATGGCGCGCGCGATCATGCTTCAGGGTACGGGCTCGGATGTCGGCAAGACGGTGCTGGTCGCCGGGCTTTGCCGCGCGGCGCGCAAGCGTGGGCTGAAGGTGCGGCCCTTCAAACCGCAGAACATGTCGAACAACGCCGCGGTGGCCGAGATCCCAGGCGAAGCCGGCGGCGGCGAAATCGGACGAGGACAATGGCTGCAGGCTCTGGCTTGCGGCGTCGCACCCACCGTGCACATGAACCCGGTGCTGCTGAAACCGCAGACCGATATCGGTTCGCAGGTGATCGTGCAGGGCAAGATGTTCGGCGAGGCGCGGGCAAGGGACTACCAGACGATGAAAGGCCGTCTGCTGGAGGCTGTACTGGGCTCCTGGGAAAAGGTGAGCGACGGCGCGGATCTCGTCATCGTCGAAGGCGCTGGATCACCCGCGGAAATCAATCTGAGACCCCGCGACATCGCCAATATGGGCTTCGCCACACGAGCCAATGTGCCAGTGGTGTTGGTCGGCGACATAGACAGGGGTGGGGTGATCGCCTCGGTGGCGGGCACGCATCTGATCCTGCCGGAGGAAGACCGGCGCATGATCGCCGGCTACCTCATCAACAAGTTCCGCGGCGATGTCACGCTGTTCGATGACGGTATCAAGGCCATTGAAGGGTTCACCGGCTGGCCTTGCTTCGGCGTGGTGCCCTGGCTGCAGGCGGCGTCGCGATTGCCGTCGGAAGATTCGGTGGTGCTCGAGCGGCTGGCGTCCGGCGAGAAGCGCGCGCTGAAGGTCGCCGTACCGATGTTGTCGCGTATTGCCAATTTCGACGATCTCGACCCGTTGAAGGCCGAACCGCAGGTCGAAGTGGTGTTCGTGCCGCCTGGAAAGCCGTTGCCGGATGATGCCAGGCTCGTCGTCATTCCCGGTTCGAAGTCGACCATCGGCGATCTCCTGCATCTGCGTGAACAAGGCTGGCATCACGACCTTGCCGCCCATGTCAGGCGCGGCGGTCATGTCGTGGGTATCTGTGGCGGGTTCCAGATGCTCGGCCGCGTCGTGCGTGATCCGCAAGGTATCGAGGGCGGCGTGCGCGAAACCGAGGGGCTGGGCCTGCTCGATGTGGAGACCGTGATGGAGCCGGAAAAGACCGTGCGCACCAGCAATGCGCGTTCTACCGTGTTCGACCTGCCGCTGGAAGGCTATGAAATCCACCTCGGTCGCACCACGGGACCGGATTGCCGTCGCCCGGCGACGATCATCAACAATGTTCCGGATGGCGCAATCTCGGCAGACGGCAAGGTGTTCGGCACCTATATCCACGGACTGTTCGGCGCGGATGCCTTCCGTGCTCGCTTTCTGGAAAGCCTCGGTATCGCCGGTGGCGGCATCGACTACAGGGCAAATGTCGAAGCGGCACTGGACGATATCGCAGCCGCGCTGGAGACACATCTCAATTGCGATGCGCTGTTTTCGCTGGCGCGGTAGAACACCTGGCACTTTAGGTCGATATAGCATGGCGGATTTCGCGCCGGGCAATTCGCTTGCCCGGCGCGAAATCCGGGCGCGCCACGCCCTTTCCGGGAACAGATGCCGACGTGTCAGTTCGGCCGGTCGCTGCTCTTTGGCCAGTAGGTGCCGAGCGACCAGACATTGCCCTCCGGGTCGCGGCAAATGAATTCGCGGCTGCCATAGCCGCGATCCGTGAGGCCCTCCAGGATCTCGGCGCCTGCCGCTTCGGCGCGCAGGAACGCCGCATCCGCATCATCGACGGCAATGTAGATGGAACGCCCGTTGGGGCCGGGTTCGCCGACGATCTCGCCGAAGCGATCGCAGCGCGAGGAACCGAGCATGATCATGGCCGAACCGAGCGCGAGTTCGGCATGCTGGATGATCACGCCTTCGCCATAGCGAGCGTGCACGGTGAAGCCAAAAGCCTTGTCCAGCCAGTCGATCATGGCGGGCGCATCACGAAAGCGCATGACGGGGTAGAGGCGGGGTGGTTCGACGGACATCGCATTCTCCTGTCAGATTGGTCGATGAGCCATCCTGGCAAGGACGCAACGGAGCGTCTTGAACAAATGTTACCTGGGTTGGGGCTGAGGCATCGGGAGGCTGCGGATCAGGCCGAAAGCGTGCTCGGCGTCGTGCCTGCGAAGTCGCGGAATTCGCGTGCCAGATGCGCCTGGTCTGCGTAACCGCAATCGGCGGCTATGCCAGCCCAGTTGTCGTCGCCCTGGCGCGACAGTTCGAGAGCACGGTTGAAGCGCACCATGCGCGCCAGTGTCTTGGGCGTCATGCCCGTGGCATCACGGAAGCGGTCAGCGAGGTGCTTGCGGCTCCAGTCAAGTTCACTGGCAATCGCACCAATGCGGGCCTGACCGCCGCTTCCCAGGACCTGCTCCACCGCCCAGGCAACTTGCGGTCCCTGGATCGGCGCGGCAGCCAATCTGCAGGTGATGAAGGCTTCGACAAGATCGAAGCGACGGCCCCAGTCGGGTTCGTTGCCAAGCATTTCACGCAAGGCACGCCCTTCCGATCCCAGCACGTCGTCCAGCGGCACCATGCGGTCCGTCAATTCACTGAGCGGCATCCGAAAGAAATGACGCGCGCCAGCAAGCGTGAAATTCACCTGCAGGCAGCAGCAATGACCGAAGGAATCGATCAATACGGGACCGGCATAAAGCCCTGCGGCGAAACTGTCGTAGCGGTCGTCTTCATTCGGCGTGCGGCCGAGCGCGATCGCAAAAGGCGCTTCGAAATTGATGACCAGCGGCAAGGCAAGCGGGGCGTATTCGACCTGCCGATAGTGGCCGCCGGCCGTCTCACGATAGCCGCAGATGTCGGTCACGAAGGATTGCAGCGCAAACGCCGGAGACCGGCGCAGCACGACAAACTGCTGCGTCGACGTTTCTTCGTCCCTGTTCCTGGTTTCGGCGGACATCGCCATCTCCTGATGGCAAAAGCATAACGGTTGTCCGCCAAAACCGGAAGGAGTGGCTAAACCCCGTCAGGCTCCGCGCAGCAGGCAGGCGACCGCGAGGACGACATAGGCGAGCGTCATGACCCAGAAGGCCGAGATCGCGCCGAGACTGAATACGCCAAGCCCCATCAAAAGAGCGATGACGGCGATGACGACGGTGATGATGAAGACGATTTGGGTAGGTGCGCTGAGATTCATGTCCGGACCCTCTCCACATGATTCGTGCAGCGCAATTCTATCAGCGGTTGCGTCAGATCCCAATCAGCACGCGCAGCGGATTGGCCGGGTCGACCAGGAGTTTCGCGGCGAGCGCAACACAGGTCAGCACGAGCAACGGCTTGATCAGCTTGGAGCCAACACGGACCGCGAGGCTTGCTCCGAGCCGTGCTCCCAGGAACTGGGCGATGCCCATCACGATGCCAACCTTCCAGACGATCACGCCGACCGTGGCGAAAACCACGAAGGCGCCGATGTTGGAGGCGAAGTTGAGCAGCTTGGTGTGGGCCGTGGCCTTCAGCACACCGTAGCCGGCAAGTGCTACAAAAGCCATCATGAAGAAGGAACCGGCACCCGGACCAAACAGTCCATCATAGAAGCCGATCGCCGGGATGACGGTGAAGCCGAGCAGGAAAGGTGACAGCCGTTCGGTCCGGTCGACGTCGTTCATATTCGGCTTCAGCGCGAAATAGAGCGCTATGGCGATGAGGATGAGGGGCAGGGCGGCGCGCAGGATATCGCCCGGCACGACGGTGGCCGCGAGTGCGCCGAGCACACTGCCCGCTAGAGACATCAGTGCCGAGGGCCACTGCTTCAACGGGTCGACCTGGCCCTTGGCTGCATAGGCCAGTGTTGCCGAACCTGAACCGAACAGGCCCTGCAGCTTGTTGGTGCCGAGGGCCTCAATGGGGGAGAAGCCGGCCAGAAGCAGCGCGGGAATGGTGATCAGTCCGCCGCCGCCGGCGATGGAATCGATGATGCCAGCCACGAAGGCAGCAACGCCGAGCATGGCGATGGTTTGAAAAGCAAGGTCGATCATCGACGGGAAGACGCCAGGGAGAGGAACAATCAGGCGGACTGCGGCGTTCGATCATAGCAGGCCCGTTTGCGCAAGGGCCAAACCACGCTAGAGCGCCGCGCGTGCTTTTGGACGCGCAAAGGTCGCTCCAGCACTTTGATTTGGCGCATGATCCTTTCCGAAAATCGATTCCGATTTTCGGGGTCATGCGCTAGGAATGAACATCGATTCGGGAGGACCGCGATGGCGACTGCGCTGCTGGACAGGATTCGTTCGATCTTCGAAGGTGACCCCGGCGTGCGCAAGGTAGCGGACGATCCTGTGCTCTCGGCCGAGCTCCTGATGCTGTTTCGCATGATCCTCGCCGATGGCTCGGTCTCGGAAAGCGAAATGGAAGCGTTCCGACGCATCTGTTCCGGTTCTTTCGGCATCCCGGAAGACAGCATCGATGCGGTGATCGAATACCTCAACGAATACGGCTACGAGACCAACGGTTCGCAGGCGATCGCGATGTTCCGCGACCTCGGTATCGAGCGCCGACGCCTGCTCGCGCAGCATATGGCTGAAATTGCCAAGGCCGATCATCATCTTGCCGACAACGAGGTAAAGCTCCTGCGCCGCACACTTGAACTGCTCGACATCAGTCCGGTCGACGTGGTGAAGTCGTAAGGCAGGTCGAGCATCAATGAGGGCTGCTGCTTGAGCTTTGCCGACAGCTATCTCGGACGGTTGAGGCAATTGGTGGGCAATCGTCTGGTGCTGGTGCCCGGCGCGCGTATCGTCATCGAGCGCGACGACGGTCGCGTCCTTCTGCACAAGCGAACCGACTTCAACATCTGGGGATTGCCCGGCGGCAATGCGGAAGAAGGCGAGAACATCGAAACGATCATCGCTCGCGAGGTCGCCGAGGAAACCGGGCTGACGGTCCGGGATGCCAAACCTTTCGCTTTCGCCAGCGATCCTCGCCACGAAACCTTCGAGTTTCCAAACGGGGACAGGACCCAGTTCTTCGCGCTGATCTTCTACGCCCGTTCATTCATCGGTGAGGCGGCTGTCATGGATGACGAGAGCAGCGCCGTCGGCTGGTTCGCGCCTGAAGCGTTGCCTGACCTGCTGCCCAACATGGCACGCAGCATCGAGGCTTATGTCCGGTTCAAGAACACCGGCGAGTTCCAGATGATCTAGAGCAACTCCAGGAAAAGTGTGTGGCGGTTTTCCGTCCGGGATTGCGTAAAACAATGAGTTGGAGCGTTTCCGCGGTTTCCGCGAAAACGGAAACGCTCTATCAGGCTCCGTCGACGCAGGCGTTCAGCCCTGTTCCTGCATCTTTCTGGCGATTGCGCGATGCAGGTCGGGTGCTGCGGCAACCAGCGCCTGCGCGGCCTCCGATTGCGGATGATCAAGGATTTCCCTTGTCGCGCCGCGTTCGACGATCCGTCCCTCGTGCATGACCAGCACCTCGTCGGTGATCGCCCGAGCCACGGTAAGATCATGCGTTATGAAAAGATAAGCGATACCCAGGCGATCATTCAGGTCTGCAAACAGGTCCAGGATCTGGGCTCGTATCGATACATCGAGGGCAGATACCGGCTCGTCGGCGACGATCAGCTTCGGCCGCGTGATGATGGCGCGGGCAATCGACAGGCGCTGGCGCTGACCGCCCGAGAATTCGTGCGGATATTTGTCGAGATCGGCGGGGCCAAGTCCCACTTCATTCAAGGCATGTGCCACCATTTCACGGCGTTCAACCGGCGTTGGCTTCTTCTCCAGCAGGTGCAGCGGCTCGGCAACCAGTTTCTCGACCTTCTGACGCGGATCGAAGGAACCGTAAGGATCCTGGAACACCACCTGCATGTCGCGCCGGGCCCGCTTCAGCAGTGCTTCGTCGCGGTGTGAGATTGTCTCGCCACGGAAACGGATCGCACCGGAGCTCGGGTTGTCCAGCGCCAGGATCATCCGTGCCAGCGTGGACTTCCCGCAACCCGAGCGGCCGACCAGCGCGACCGATTGCGCCGGCGCGATGCTCAGCGACACATCGTCGACGGCGTGGACCGGGGCGCCGCGGCCAAAGAAGGACGTGCGGCGTCCCGGATAGAGGCGCGAGACGCGTTCAACGGAAACGAGGGGGACGGCCCCGGTGTCGCTCGACCGGGAGGAGGAGCGTTTGGGCACATGCATCGAGGCCAAAGCCAACTGCCGCGTATAAGGATGGGCCTGTCCGGACAACGTCGGCGCAGTTTCGCCCGCCTCCATGACCTCGCCATGGCGCATGATGGTGATGCGATCCGACATCTCGGTAACGACGGCGAGGTCATGTGAGATGAGCAGCAGGCCCATGTTGTTCTCGCGTACAAGATCGCGCAGCAGATCGAGGATCTGTGCCTGCAGCACGACATCGAGCGCCGTGGTCGGCTCGTCGGCGATGAGCAGTTTCGGCTTCAGCGCACAGGCGATTGCAATGACGACACGCTGCCGCTGACCGCCGGAAAGTTCGTGCGGATAGCGCGTCAGCGGAAAACCTGGCTTCCGGCAGTCCGACCCGGTCGAGGATCTTGCGGGCGCGGTCTTCGGCCTCTGCGCGGCCTGCCTTGGTGTGCCAGCGGATACCTTCCGCGACCTGTTCGCCGATGGTCTTGACCGGGTTCAGCGCGGTCATCGGCTCCTGGAACACCATGCCGATGTCGTCGCCGCGCAGGGCGCACATCTGGTCCTCGGTCGCGGAGAGGATATCGATCCCGTCAAAGCGTACGCTGCCGGTTGCCTTGGCCGTGAAAGGCAAAAGCTGCATGACGGTCATCGCGGTCATTGATTTTCCGGAGCCGGATTCTCCGACCAGCCCGATCATCTCTCCGGGCGCGACCGCAAGGTCGATGTCCTTCAGGATCGGCCTGTTGCCGATGGCGAGCGACAGTTTTTCGATCTCGAGCAGGCTCATCGGCGCCGCCGCGATTTCGGATCGAGGATATCGGCGACGCCGTCGCCCAGCAGGTTCAGTGCCAGCACGGTGACGACGATGGCCATGCCCGGGAAGATCGCCATCCAGGGCGCCTGCGCCATGCGCGTTTGCGCCTCGAACAGCATGCGGCCCCAACTCGGCATTGGCGGCTGGGCGCCGAGGCCGACATAAGAAAGGCTGGCTTCGGCCAGGATGCCCAGCGCGAACTGGATGGTGCCCTGCACCAGAAGCAAGGTCGCAATGTTGGGCAGGATATGCTCCAGCGTGATCAGAACCTTGTTTTTGCCGGCGGCGCGGGCCGCGAGGATGTATTCACGCGGCCAGATGGCGAGCGCGCCGGCGCGGGCGACGCGGGCAAAAACCGGGATGTTGAAGATGCCGATCGCAATGATGGCATTGATCGCGCCGGGACCGAAGATCGCGGTGATCATGATGGCCGACAACAAGGCGGGAAAGGCAAAGACAAGATCATTCAGCCGCATCAAGGCTTCATCGACGAGGCCGCCGCGCGCTGCGGCCCAGCAGCCCAGCGGCACACCGAGACCCAGGCCGATGCCGACGGCAACCAGGGCAACGGCAATGGAGTTGCGCGCACCGATCATGATCATCGACAGCACGTCACGGCCGAAATGGTCGGTGCCGAACCAGTGCAGCATAGATGGGGCCTGCAGCTTGTCGGAAATCACCAGCCTGGTGACATCGTAAGGCGTCCACAGGAAGGAGAGGGCGGCCATTCCGGCCACCAGCAAGGTGACCAGGAAACCGGCGGTGAAGGATTTGTGGCGCAAGGCCTTGCTGGCCAGCGAAGCCAGGTTGTCGCGTGGGATCTCCGTCTGCAGCGTCACGACCGCCCCCGCAGACGCGGATCGATCACCGCATAGGAGAAGTCGACAATGAGATTGACGAGGATCACGGTCGCGACCAGCAGCATGACCACGCTTTCCACCACGATCAGGTCGCGTTGCGTGATGGCCTGGAAGATGAGCCTGCCGAGACCCGGCAGGTAAAAGACGTTTTCGATGATGATGGTGCCGGCAAGCAGGAAAGCGAACTGCAGGCCGAGAATGGTCAGCACCGGGATCATGGCGTTGCGCAACGCGTGCCGCCAGAGCACTGCGCGATAAGGCATGCCCTTGGCGCGGGCGGTTCGGATATAGTCTTCCGACAGGACCTCTATCAGCGCCTGGCGGGTCACGCGGGCGAGGATCGCCGCCTGCGGCAATGCCAGGGCGATGGCGGGCAGGATCAGCGCTTTCAATGCGGGCCACACACCGGCGTTCCAGCCGGGAAAACCACCCGCAGGCACCCATTTCAGCCAGACTGCGAAGAGGTAGATCAGAAGCAGCGCGAACCAGAAATTGGGTATGGCGACGCCGATCTGCGAGATGCCCATCGAGACGGTGTCGCCAAAGCGGCCCTGGCGCGACGCAGCGTACAGGCCGACCGGAATGGCAATCAGCGTCGACAGTGCGAGCGCGATCAGCGCCAGAGGCAGCGAAACGGCGACGCGCTCGCGCACCAGATCGATCACCGGCACCGAATAGGTGTAGGAGCGGCCGAAGTCGAGCACGACAAGATTGCCGACCCAGTGCAGGTAGCGCAGCAGCAGCGGATCATTCAGGCCCATCTGCGTGCGTACCTGCTCGACCTGCTCGGCACTGGCATTCATGCCGAGCATCAGGCGCGCCGGATCGCCGGGCAGGATTTCCAGCACCGCAAAGACGACAATGGAGGCCAGCACCAGCGTGGCGAAGGCGATGGCGACGCGCTTGAGGAGATAGGCGGTCATCGGATGCCGATGTCGTCACGTCACCCTGTTCAGTCGTTCCACTTCACCTTGGTGAGGTCGTTGGCCGGCACCGGCTGGTTCTGCCACAGACCTTCGATCTTGGCGTCCCAGACACCGACCTTCGGCAGTTCGAACAGGAAACCCACGACGGCGTCGTCGGCAAGGATCTTCTGGGCCTTGCCAAGCAATTCCTTGCGCTTGCCTTCGTCAGCAGTGACGTCGAGTTCCTCGATGATCTTGTTGAACTCGGGATTCTGGTAATTGAAGTAGTAGTCCTTGCGCGCATAGATGCCGATGTCATTGGGCTCGACATGGGAAACGATGGTGAGATCGTAGTCCTTCTTGGTGAAGACCTGGTCCAGCCACTGCGCCCATTCCACCGGGATGATCTCGGTCTCGATGCCGACGTCGCGCAGCTGGGATGCAATGATTTCGCCACCGAGGCGCGCATAGGGCGGCGGCGGCAGCTTCAGCGTCACCTTGGTGCCGCTTGCCAGCCCGGCTTCCTTGAGAAGTTCCTTCGCCTTGGCCGGATCGTGCGGATAGGTCCCGGTAAGATCGACGTAGTCCTTGCTGGACGGTGACATGTGCGAGCCGATCGGCTGGCCGAGGCCTTCCGAGGCGCCGTCGATGATGGCCTTGCGGTCGAGCGCGTAGGAGATCGCCTGACGAACCTTGAGCTGGTCGAAGGGCGGCTTGCCGTTGTTCATGGCGAGAATGGTTTCGCCTTCGGTGGAGCCGACCACGACCTTGAAGCGCGGATCGGACTGGAACTGGGACAGGCTGTCGCTGGTTGGCATGTTGGGGAAGGCCTGCACGTCTCCGGACAGCATGGCTGGAACCGCGGCAGAGGCATCGGGAATGAAGCGGAATTCAGCCTTGTCGAGGGAGATCGGCGCGCCCCAGTAATTGTCTGATTTCACGAGCGTGACCGATGACCCCTTCGCCCAGTTCTGGAACTTGAAGGGGCCGGTGCCGATAGGCTTTTCCTTGTTGGTGTCCGCGCTTTCGGGTGCGACGATGACTGCATCGCCCCAGCCCATATTGTAGAGAAAAGAACCCTGCGGCTGCTTCAGCGTCACCTTGACGGTCGCCGGATCGGCGACGTCGACGGTATCGATGGCTGCGAAGAGCTGTTTCTGAGCGTTCTGCGAGTTTTCGGCACGAGCACGGTCGAGCGAGAATTTGACGTCGGATGCGTCGAAATCGGTGCCGTCGTGGAATTTCACACCCTTATGCAACTTGAACGTATAGACCTTGCCGTCTTCGGAAATCGTCCAGCTTTCTGCAAGATCGGGCAGGACCTCGCCATTGGGACCGATGCGGGTGAGGCCTTCGAAGATATTGGCGTAGGTAACCTCGCGAATAGCAGCGGCGGCACCCGCCGTCGGATCGAGATGCGGCGGCTCCAGCACCATGCCAAGCACCAGGTCGGTGCGGGCGGCGAAGGCTGCCGTGCCACAGCCAAGCGCCACGGCGGTGGCCGCCAAAACCGTCTTCCAGAGCTTCATCGCAAAGTCCCCCTCGTTGTTCCGCTTGTTTAGCTCGCCGGGATAGAAGCGTGAAAATCCAACCGAGTAAATCGCGTTTCTTTCCCTCTCTCCGTTGTCCGGAGAATGTTTATTCCGGCTCCCATCCCGCTAGTCGCCCGCTTTTCCACGAAGCAGGATGTTCAGCCCGATCGCCATCACCTTGGCCGATTGCACCATATCGTCGATGCCGACCCATTCGTCCGGCCGGTGGGCGAGGTCGAGGATGCCGGGGCCGTAGGCGATGCAATCGAACAGGTGACCGATACGGGCAACATGTTTCTGGTCATAGGTGCCGGGTGAAATCACGTATTCCGGCTCACGCTCGAACACCTGCATGATGCCTTCGGCCACCGCCTTGACCACCGGTGCGTCGCGCTCGGTCATGGTCGGCTGCACTTCCATGACATCGCGGATGCGATAGTCGAATTTCCTGCGATCGCGTTTCAGCCCATCGAGAATGTCGATGACTTCGCGCTTCACCTCGTCGAGTTTCTCTTCGAGCAGGAAGCGGCGGTCGATGGTAAGCCGACAGGAATCCGGCACGTTGGGAGACGGCAGGCCCGGCCTGAAGTCTTCGGTCTGGCCACCATGGATCGAATTGATGTTCATGGTGGAGCGCCGCGCGCCCTCCGGAACCACCGGCATCGAAGTCTGTTTCCGGTCGAGCGCGGGGAATAGGTCGGCCTCGAAAGCCGCCAGCACGGCACCCATGTGGCGCACCGCATTGTCGCCGAGGAAAGGCATCGAACCATGCGCGATCTCGCCCAGAGTCTCGATTTCGGCCCACCAGACGCCGCGATGGCCAAGGCAGATGCGATCCTTGTTGAGCGGCTCAGGGATGATGACGTGATCGACCTTGGGTTTTGAAAAGTAGCCCTTGCCGGCCAGGTAGGCGACACCGCCGAAACCGCCGGATTCCTCATCCACCGTGCCTGATATCTCAATAGCGCCGGGAAAGTCAGGATAGGCTTGCATGAAGGCTTCGACCGCGATGACGGAGGCGGCAAGGCCGCCCTTCATATCGCAGGCGCCGCGTCCATAGACGCGGCCATCCTTTACCACCCCGGCAAAGGGATCGACCGTCCAGCCTTCTCCAGCTTCGACCACATCGATATGCGAGTTGAAATGCACGGTGGGTCCGGGCGAGCGACCATCGAAGCGCGCAACCACATTGACACGCGGATAGCGGTCGTTGTCGCCCGGCGTGCCCGCGGCACGGATCAGTTCAACCCCGAAACCACGCTTCTTCAATCGCGCGGCAATGAATTCCGCACAGGGGCGATAGGCCTCGCCGGGCGGGTTCACGGTTGGAAAGCGGATCAGGTCGGCGGTCAGCGCGACAAGGTCGTCGGTGCGCGCTTCGACGCATTGCAGGAGTCGGTCGATCATATCGGAAGTTGAGCAGGGAAAGCCCATGCCTTGCAAGAGCCCGCATGTTGATCCAGTCGAGCCTTGTCTCCCTGAAGGGACTTGCGCCGGCAAACGGTTCACATTCGCGTCAACGTCCCGGTCAAATGCACTAGGTCTCTTGTGTAATGCAGATCACTGTTCTTTTAACCTTTGAAAGATAAAGTGAGTGATCGAAATTCTGGGGAAGCAATGTGGGGAGAGGGGCCAGACTCATGAAGAAGTCTGTTCTTTTAGGAGGAATTTTAGGGGCGATTTTGTTGGCGAGCGCAGCCGAGAGCCATGCCGACGGCCTCGTCGCGAGGGTCAACATCTCGACGCAGACGATGACAGTCAGCCGCTATGGCGAAGTGCTGTATCGCTGGGATGTTTCAACGGCTCGAAAGGGTTACGTAACGCCGAGCGGCAGCTGGAAGCCCAAACGTCTGCACAGGATGTGGTACTCCAAGAAATACGACAATTCGCCGATGCCCTGGTCCGTCTTTTACAATGGCGGCTATGCCGTGCATGGCACCAATGCTGTGCGGCAACTTGGGCGCCCGGCCTCGCATGGCTGCGTGCGCCTCGCCACCGCCAACGCCGCGACCTTCTATTCGCTGGTCCGGGAAGTCGGCATCAACGACACGCGCATTGTCGTCACATACTAGGCGCTCCGGAGCCGAGGTTCGTGATCGGCAAAGAAAATGGGCTGCCTTGCGGCAGCCCATTGCTGAGGTCCGATGGGCTTACGGCCGAACCGCGGTCACCTCGATCTCGACGAGGAAGCTGGGTGCCGCAAGGCCGGCGACCTGGAAGACCGAGCGGGTCGGCAGGTTCGGCTGTTCCTTGGTGCCGAAGAACTGCGTGTAGCCTTCCATGAAGCCGCCAAAGTCCATCTTGCCACCCTTGCCAGGATCACCGACCAGGAAGACCTGCATCTTGACGACATCGCCCATTTTGAGATCGAGGCCGGCAAGCGTTTTCTCTATCGACTTCAATACCGAAACCGTCTGGGTCTTGGTGTCGCCATAGGCGGCGAGTGAGCCTTTTTCCGCTTTCTCGTCGGCAACCGAGGGCACCGCCCCGCTGACATAGACGGTGGTCTTGCCGGCCGGAACTTCGACCGCCTGGGAGATCGGGAAGTCCGAGTTGGGGATCTTGTGGCGCACGACGTCCTGCGCCATCGCGCCGCCGGTCATCGCCATCAGTGCCGCAACCAAAGCGGCGCCGGTCCATGCTTTCATACCGGTGTTCTCCTTCTTGCTGGAAATATCGGATGAAGCGGGCCCGGAGGGCCCACCTCCTGTCGTTTGTTAGCGGGCGTCCTTCACGTCCTGCGCGGTTGCGGCGTCCTTGTAGTCGTTGCCGAAATGCGTGCGGACATAGTTCACCACGGCCGCGACCTGTTCGTCATCGAGCATCTGGCCGACGGGCGGCATGCCCTTCTGGCCATGCAGGATGACAAAGATCGGGTAGCCAGCCGATTCCAGGTTGGTGTTTTTGGCAAGGGCTGGATACTTGCCTGCGCCTACAGCCCCTTCACCTTTCTCCATATGACAGGCCTGGCAAAGGTTGGCGTAGATGTCTTCCCCGGTCTTCTGGGAGAACTTGTCGCCGGTCGAAAAGGTGGCGCCAGCCGAGTCGGCAAAGGCGGCGGGGCTCGAAAGCGTGAGGAATACCGCGGCAGCGGCGAGGCCGAATGGCCGGTTTGTCTTGGTAGTCATGATGACGTGCCTTGCGAAATTGGAGGGAAGAAGGGATGGGCTGTACAGCCGTCACCCCTGTAGAACGCGTTCATGCAGGCGCCCGATGGCGTTGAGTGCCGACAGGATCGCTCCTTCCTGCCAGGCAGGGATGTAGGAGGCGTGCTCTCCGGCCAACATGATGCGTCCATCGAGCTGGCAGAGATTGTCGTAGTGCTCCTGGCGGGCTTCTTCGGTCCAGTCGCCTGCACAGCCCAGCGTGTAGGGAGAGCGATGCCAGGCCCAGGATACGCCGTTCTCGAATTCATTCTTGTATTGCGGATGGATCTGGCTGCCGTATTCGACCGCGCGCTTGACCCGGTCCTGTGGCGACAGCGCCGTGAATTCGTAGGAGTTCGGGCCATTCCAAGTATAGCATCCGAGCAGCACGCCCTTGCCGGTCGTGTTGAAGCCGGTGCTCGGGTAGGAGATCTGCGTGATCGGCAGGTCGGTATAGGACACGCCGCCGAAGATGAGGTCGTCCTCTTCCCAGAACCGGCGCTTGAACTGCAAGCCGACCTTCACGGACGAGGCGTAGGGCACGGCCGCGATCGCTGCCTGCATGGCGCCAGGCTTTGTCGTGTCCTCGTAGGTGACGGTGACGCCTTTCTCGTCCTGATCGATCTTGGTCACCTTGGCGTTGAAGGTGATAAGGTCGCCGACTTCCTTGGCGAAGGCTTCGCCGACCTTGCCCATGCCACCGACCGGCTGGAACATGGTGGTCTGGAATTCATACAGCGCGAAGTTGGCCAGGCTGCCCCACAGCTTGGACTTCAGGATGTCGGAAAGCCCGATCGAATCGCCGGGGACCGGTGCTGCGCCCAAACCGCCGCCGGGATCTTTTTCGTAGCCGCGATATTCCGCCGAAGTCAGGCCCTTGGCATAGGCGTAGTCCTTATCGAGCGCGCCCCAGGATTTGAGCGCTTCCAGCAGCATCTCCTGGTCTTCCTTGGTGACGTCGCCTTCCAGTTTGCCTTTCTGGACGACCTTGGCCAGCAACTCTGACGTATGACCCTGGAAGTCGGTCTTGATGTCACGCACACGCTGCGGCTTGCCGCCGAATGCAGTCGAGGAGTGCAGGAAGGCATTGTGGTTGATCTGCTGGAATGGCTCCAGCTTTACGCCCAGACGCTTGCAATAGTCGAGCAGGCCATTGTGGTGGTAGGGGATGCGCCAAGGGCCGAGATTGACGTACAGACCTTCTTCGAATTCACAAGTCTGCTTGCCGCCACCAAGCTCGCTGAAGGTGTCGCCGCCGCGCACGGTCCAGTTACGGCCGCCGGCACGGTTGTTGTATTCCAGAATCTTCACCTTGTAGCCAGCCTGGCGCAGTTCCAGCGCCGCTGTCATGCCCGCAAGGCCGGCGCCGAGGATCAGCACGGTGGCGCCTTTTGGATCGCCTTCCAGCTTGATGCGCCCCTTGTAGCCGGACTCGGCCGCGAGGCCCATCGTGGTCATGGCCTGGTACATGGCAGCAGACCCTGCCGTCATGCCAATGAGCGTGAGCAGCTTGCGCCGGCTCAATCCGTTAAGTGTATGATTCTGTAACACGTTCAGTCCTTTCTGGCCGCCATTGGCGGCGTCCGCCCCAGCCGGAAGCACCCCCCGTTCCATCCGACTGCGTCATCGAAGCTAGGACGATGCCGCGGCAAGTCAACGCAGACGGATGGGATGGTGCAATGCTTACAAGACAGCTGGCGCAACGGTCGAAAGATCGCCTGGGTCGCTCATTCGAGTTTTTCTCAAACTGTCAAAATGATGGGAGGGCATGCTCTGGCGCGGCCGCTGCTGGAACGAAATTGCTGTAGGAGACGTCCCTGGCGCATTTCCTTTCCTGTCGCCTGCCGGTACGTTCCGAAGCGGAGGACCTCAACGAATGAATCACACCGACAGGGTGGCGCTGTCCAAGCCGGTGGCGGACGAGGTTCGCAAGACGACCTGCTACATGTGTGCATGCCGGTGCGGCATCAACGTGCACATCAAGGACGGCAAGATCCGCTACATCGAGGGCAACCGCGACCACCCGGTCAACAAGGGGGTACTGTGCGCCAAGGGCTCGGCCGGCATCATGCAGCACTACGCGCCGGCCAGGCTGCGCGCGCCCTTGAAACGGGTCGGGCCGCGCGGCTCGGGCAAGTTCGAGGAGATCAGCTGGGACGAGGCGCTCGAGATAGCCACCAACTGGCTGGATGGCGTTCGCCAGGACGATCCCAAGAAGCTTGCCTTCTTCACCGGCCGGGATCAATCGCAATCGCTGACCGGTTTCTGGGCACAGCAGTTCGGCACGCCGAATTATGCCGCGCATGGCGGCTTCTGCTCGGTCAACATGGCCGCTGCCGGCATCATGACGATCGGTGGCGCCTTCTGGGAATTCGGTGCACCGGACTGGGATCGCACCAAGCTGTTCGTGCTGTTCGGGGTCGCGGAGGACCACGATTCCAACCCGATCAAGATGGGCATAGCCAAGTTGAAGCAGAATGGTGCCCGCTTCGTTTCGGTCAACCCCGTGCGCACCGGCTATTCGGCCGTTGCCGACAACTGGATCGGTATTCGCCCCGGCACGGACGGGCTGCTGATCCTCGCCGTCGTGCATGAACTGCTCAAGGCGCGGCGGATCGATGTCGACTACCTGGTGCGCTATTCCAATGCGACATGGCTGGTGATCGACGCTCCCGGCACTGCGGAGCACGGCCTGTTCGCGCGCGACGGGGAAGGCAAACCTCTCGTTTTCGAGACCGTGACCGAACAGGTCGTCGCGGTCGGCGCCAAAGGAGCAAGGGCCGCCCTTTCCGGCCGCGTGCAACTCGCGGATGGCCGCTTCGCGGTGCCGTCCTTTCAACTGTTGGCGGAAAAATACCTTGACCCGAAATATGCGCCGGAAGCCGTGGCGGAGGAAACGGGCGTTGCGGCCGACACGATCCGCGGGCTCGCAGCGGAAATCGCGCGCGTGGCCTTCGACGAGGCGATCACGATCGAGCAGCCGTGGACGGATGTGCACGGGCAGCAGCACGAGAACTTTGTCGGTCGGCCGGTGTCGTTCCATGCCATGCGCGGACTGTCCGCCCACTCAAACGGCTTCCAGACGGCACGCGCACTGCACATGCTGCAGGTGCTGATCGGAGCCGTCGATTGTCCCGGCGGCTTCCGTTTCGAGCCGCCTTATCCGAAGCCGGTAAGCGCGCACCCGACACCGCACGGCAGGGCTGAGCATTTCGGATCCAACAAGCCGCTGTCGGGGCCGCACCTCGGCTTTCCGCGCGGACCGGAGGACCTACTGGTCGACCCGCAGGGACAACCGGCGCGCATCGACAAGGCATTCTCCTGGGATACGCCGTTCTCGGTGCACGGGCTGATGCACATGGTGATCGCCAACGCCCATGCCGGCGATCCGTACCCGATCGATGTGCTGTTTCTGTACATGGCCAACATGGCCTGGAATTCCTCCATGAACACGGCAGGCGTGATCCGCATGCTGGAGGACAAGAACCCTGCGACCGGCGAATACAAGATTCCGAAGATCATCTACTCCGACGCTTATGCTTCCGAGATGGTCGCCTATGCCGACCTCGTCCTGCCCGACACCACCTATCTCGAACGCCACGACTGCATCTCACTGCTCGACCGGCCGATTTCGGAACCCGATGCCGTGCAGGATGCCATCCGCTGGCCGGTGATCGAGCCGGACCGCAATGTGCGCGGTTTCCAGAGCGTGCTGATCGATCTCGGCGCGCGGCTGCACCTGCCTGGCTTTGCCGACAATCACGGCAAGCCGCTCTACAAGGACTATGCCGACTACATCATCCGCCACGAACGCCGGCCGGGCATTGGTCCTCTGGCCGGATTCCGCGGCCTGAAAGGCGATCGTGTCGGGCGTGGTGCGACAAATCCCGAGCAATTACAGCGCTATATCGAAAATGGCTCGTTCTTCTCAGCGCATATCCCGCTGGAAGCGCAGTTCTTCAAACACGCCAACCAAGCCTATCAGGACTTTGCCGTGCGCATGGGCTTTTTCGATACGCCGCAACCGGTGACATTCCAGCTTTACCAGGAAGCGCTGCAGAAGTTCCGGCTGTCCGCGGAAGGCTTGCGCGAGCCCTTGGCACCGGAAACGCACCGGCAGCGTATCCTCGATTTTTTCGACCCCTTGCCCGACTGGTATCGACCGCTCGGCGAGGCGATGGTCGACAGCGCAGAATTTCCCTACCACGCCATCACCCAGCGGCCGGCGGCGATGTACCATTCCTGGGGTTCGATGAATGCCTGGCTGAGGCAGATCCACACCGCCAACGCACTCTATGTGCCGGGGGCGATCTGCGAGCAGTTGGGACTCGTTGACGGCGACTGGGTCTGGCTGATTTCGCACCACAGCCGCATCAAGGTGCCGGTGGCGCGGATGGAGGCCGTGAATTCCTCGACAGTATGGACCTGGAACGCCATCGGCAAGCGGGAAGGGGCATGGGGGCTGGAGCGCAACGTTCCGGAGGCGCAAAAATCCTTCCTGATGAATCACTTGATCCACGAACTTCTACCGCCGAGGCAAGATGGGTTGCGCTGGTCGAATTCCGACCCGATCACCGGCCAGGCCGCCTGGTACGATCTTCGGGTTCGTATCGAGAAAGCGGACAAGGGGGCCGTCAGCGAACCGCATTTCCCGGGCATTGCCGAGCCGGACGGCGAGCAGCCGAGCCCGAAGGAACTGCGCTACGGGCAGGAGTGGGCGCAATGACCAGCCTGCCCGCACTGCCAACCGCCAAGAAGCTCGGCCTCGTCATAGACCTCGATGTCTGTGTCGGGTGCCATGCCTGTGTGGTGAACTGCAAGGAATGGAACACCGGGGGGTATGGTGCAGCCTTGTCGGACCAACAGCCCTATGGAGCCGATGTTTCAGGTGCCTGGCTGAACCGTGTGCATTCCTTCGAGATCGTGCCGGAAGGCGGCGAGGTCGTCGGGGAAGCGGGTGAGGCGCGCATCGTGCACTTCCCGAAATCCTGCCTGCATTGCGAAGACGCACCCTGCGTGACCGTGTGCCCGACGGGTGCCTCCTACAAGCGCACCGAGGACGGAATCGTGCTGGTCGACGAGGAGAAATGCATCGGTTGCGGTCTCTGCGCCTGGTCGTGTCCCTATGGCGCGCGCGAGATGGATCTGGCCGCCGGTGTGATGAAGAAATGCACGCTGTGCATCGACCGCATCTACAACGAGACCATCGAGGAAGTGGACCGGCAGCCGGCCTGCGTACGAACCTGCCCGGCCAATGCCCGCCATTTCGGCGATCTCGGCGATCCATCCTCCGCCGTTTCGGTCATGGTTGCACAGCGTGGCGGCGTCGATCTGATGCCGGAGCAGGGAACGCGCCCGGTGAACAAATATCTGCCACCCCGGCCAAGGAAGCCGCTGGCTGCGAGCGCCGGCCAGATGGCAAGAGGCGAGGACACCAGCGGTGCTACCGGCTTCTTTGCCTGGCTAGACGGCATGTTGGACCGGATTTGATCCATGCATCCGGCTGCCTCCATCATCGCCTTCACCGTGCTGTCCGGTCTCGGCTACGGACTGGCCGCGGTTCTGGGGTTTGGATTGCTCGACCCGGCAGCAATCGCCACCAAGGCCGCCCATTTTTCCGCGCTGGGCCTGATCGCAGGCGGGCTGCTGGCCTCGACACTGCATCTCGGCAACCCGCGACGCGCCTGGCGGGCATTCTCGCAGTGGCGCTCGAGTTGGCTCTCGCGCGAAGGGGTGCTGTCGGTTCTCGCTTTTGCGCCATTGACCGTGTCGGCATGGCTCTGTGTCATCGAGGGGCGCTACCTGGCGCCGATTGGCCTTGCCGGGTCTGTATTGTCGCTTGCGACAGTCTTCTGCACCTCGATGATCTATGCTTCGCTGAAATCGGTACAGGCTTGGCACACGCGGCTGACGACCACCTGCTATCTGCTGTTCGCCCTGGCTGGAGGGGCATTGCTGGGGAGCGCCTTTGGGGTTGCGGGAGGTGGATCAGCGAGCCTGCTGTTGCTTCTGGCGCTGGTTCTGCTGATTGCGGCCTGGGTGATGAAGGTCACATGGTTGCGTCATCTCGACAGCGTTCAACCCCTGTCGACACCGGAAAGCGCAACCGGCCTCGGCGCTATCGGACGCGTTCGCCTGTTTGAGCGGCCACATGTCACCGAGAATTACCTGACCAGCGAGATGGGCTTTCGTGTCGTGCGCAAACACGCCGCCAAGCTGCGCAAGCTCGCCTTGCTGTCAGGCGGATTGCTGCCGGGTGCACTGGTCTTCCTGGTGCTGGCCGCGCTTGTGGCCGGAGCGGAGGCTGGTGTCGCGGCGCTCCTGGCCCTGGCGGTCGCTGTGCTCAGCCACGTCGTCGGGATGCTGACCGAACGGTGGCTGTTTTTTGCGGAAGCGCGTCATACAGTGATGAACTATTACGGCGGTTAGAGTTTAGGCGCGCAATTCACCCGAGCCTGCAACAATCGACCTGCTGCAGGTTTGCTCAGCTGCCGGCGACCGCCGGCTTTGCCAGCTTTTTCTTGCGCACGCTGCGCAGACGTTTGGCCAGCCGTCGCAATGCTGCGAATTTTTCACCTGGCTTTGCTGGTTGCTGGCTGCCCCACGGCGTCCACAACGCCGGGTCTTTCTTCCTTGTCTGTTCGTCCGTCATCGCCCTGCCGCCCTGCTATGACCGCACTGTCGATTACAAAAGTTAATGATCAAGTGTGGCAGAAGTTGCGAGTTTAGGCGATCCCTGTCCGAAATACTCGTCACATTCGCGCGAGGATTTCGCTGCCAAAGCGTTTCCGTTTTTCACGGAAACGCGGAAACGCTCTAACTCTTTGTTTTTACGCAATTCCGGGCGGAATTGCTCTAACGCGTGCGGCCCCTGATCTGCCAGCGTTTGTGGAACCACATCCACTGGCCCGGATCCTGTCGCACCCAGCCCTCGACAGTGTCGTTCATCAGCTGGACCATCGCGGCCATGTCCAGCTGACCCGCGGCGTTGCGCGGCAGCTCGAGTTTGTCGCAGAGAGTCAGCCGAAAACGATTGCCGGGCAGGCGCACCGAAAAGACGGGATAGACATCGCAGTCGAACTGGCGCGCCAGTTTCGGTACCAGCGGGCTGGTCTGACATTGCTGGTCGAAGAAGGTGGACAGCACGCCGTTGGTGAACTTCTGGTCGACGAGGGCGCCGACATTGCCGCCACGCTCCAGCACCTGCGCCATGGCAAAAGAGACGCCGTTCTTGGAGGCGAGCAGCTCTCCCATCGTCGCAGCACGCGTCCGAAAGATGTATTCGGCAAGATAGGGGTTGTTCGGGGCTCGAAACAGCGCCGATACCGACAGGTCGAAGGTGGCAGCCGCCACCGGCAGCAATTCGAAATTTCCCATATGCGCGGTGAAGAAGATGTGCGGCCTCTTCTCGTCGCGGATTTTCAGGAACAGTTCCTTGCCGACGACTTCGACGCGGCCGGGAGTCTCGGCATCGGGGTCGTAGTCGAAAAGCTGTTCGAGAAAGACATATTCCCCTGCCAGCCGTCCCATATTGCCCCACATGTCCGAGGCGATCTTTTCGATCTCCGGGTCGCTCTTGTCGGGATAGGCGTTCTTGAGGTTGGCAATGGCGACGCGGTGGCGTCCGACCTTCGGGCCGATCGTGCGCGCCGCGCGATCGATGAAGTTGAGGGCGCGGTCCGGCGGCAGCAAGCGCATGACCGCCAGGATCGCCATCGCGACGCGTGCCGTGATCCAGTACTCCGCAACCTTCAACCCGCGCAGCGTCTTGTAGACGAGGGGGCGCAGCATGGGTTCGCGCGCGTCGGCCATCAGCCGACGCGCAGGATGATCTTGCCGAAGACGTCGCGGCCTTCCATGCGCTTCAACGCAGCATCAATGCCGTCGAAATCGACCTCGGTGTCGATGACAGGTGAAACGAGGCCGGCAGCCATCTTCTGCATGGCATTCGCCATGTTCTCCATGCGGCAGCCAAAGGAACCAAGCAGCTTCAACTGCTGCTGGAAAAGCATCATCAGGTTCACTTCGGTGGAAACGCCAGAGGTCGAGCCGCAAGTGACGAGACGGCCACCGCGCTTCAGCGAAAACATCGAGCCGGCCCAGGTGTCCTTGCCGACATGTTCGAAGACGACGTCAACGCCCTTCTTCCTGGTGATCTTGCGAACCGCGCCTTCGAAACGATCTTCGCGGTAGTTGATGACGTGATCGGCGCCCAGCGCCTTGGCCTTTTCGATCTTGTCGTTGGAACCGACGGTGGTGATAACGGTGCAGCCGATTTTCTTGGCAAGCTGGATCGCAGCCGAGCCGATGCCGGAGCCGCCGGCATGGACCAGGATCGTTTCACCGGGTTCCAGCCTGGCATTGTCGAACAGCATGTGTTCGACCGTGCCGAAGGTGACCGGTGCAACGGCAGCGCCTATGGCATCAACGCCGGGAGGGGCCGGAACCAGCAACCGTGCGGGCAGGTTGATCTTTTCCTGCGCGAAACCATCGAGGTGGAACCCGTGCACGCCTCCGACATGCTCGCACAGATTGTCGCGCTTCTCGCGGCAGGCGCGACACAGCCCGCAGGTGCGAGCGCCATAGATCGAGACAAGCTGGCCAGGAACAAGGTCGGACACGCCGGGGCCGATCGCTTCGACTTCTCCGGAAGCCTCCGCGCCAACGGTCAGCGGCAGCTTGCGCTTGGCAAACGCCATGCCGCGCCAGCCCCACACATCGATATGATTCAATGCAACGGCCTTGATGCGCAGCGTCACTTCGCCGACGGCTGGCGGCGGAGGCGGAGCGACGTCGACCAGTTCGAGCCGGCGATCCTCGATGAGTTGCAGTGCGCGCATGTGATCTCGCGTCCAGTTCGTTTTGCAGCAGGGCAGTAAGAGAACAGGGCAATAAGGCAGCGACTGCCCTGTTGCCTTGGTGCCCTACGGCCTGCGTTCAGGGCGCCTTAAACGGGTTCCCGTGCCATGACAAGGCAGGTGTTCTGGCCGCCGAAGCCGAAGGAGTTCGACAGAACCGTGCCAACCTTGGCCTCGCGCTTCCTGTTCGGCACGACGTCGAGCGCAATAGCCGGGTCGGGATTGTCGTAGTTGATGGTGGGCGGGATGACGCCTTCGCGCATGGTCATCAGCGAGAAGGCAGCCTCGATGGCGCCAGCAGCGGACAAAGTATGGCCGATCATCGACTTGTTGGACGAGATCGGAATCTGGCTGATACGTTCACCGAACACCGTCGACAACGACAGATGTTCCATCTTGTCGTTCTCCGGCGTCGAGGTGCCGTGCGCATTTATGTAGTCGATCTCATCTTCGGAAAGGCCGGCATCGGCGAGTGCAGCCTTGACCGCGGCAATCGCCGGCGAGCCGTCCGGCTTGGACCGGGTGCGGTGGAAATCATCGGCTTTTTCGCCACAGCCGCGCAGGATGCCAAGCACGGTGGCGCCTCGCGCCAGCGCACTTTCCAGCGATTCCAGCACGAGTGCGGCCGAACCCTCGGCCAGGACAAAGCCGTCACGGTCCTTGGAGAAGGGCTTCGAGGCCTTTTCCGGAACTTCGTTGGACGTGGAGAGCGCCGAGAGCAGCGAGAAGCGGATCAGCGCTTCGGCCGTAGCAGAGCCATCTGCGCCAACCGACAATGCCCGATCACACTCGCCGCGGCGGATCGCTTCGACGCCGAGCTGGATGGCGGTCGCGCCGGAAGCGCAGGCGGTGGATAGGGTGATCGGCAGGCCTGTGGTGCCGAACGCATCGGAGAGACGGTCGGCGATGGTGCCGAACTGCGCGGAATCGAACATGTCGGATGAATTCAGCCCGCGCGCCACTTCGAGAATGCGGTTGGAAGCATCCGGTTGGTCGCCACCCTTATAGAGGGCCAGCCGGTCGTGCCAGTCGAGCTCGACGGGCGGCGAGGCGAGGAAGAGCGGGCCGCCGAAATTCTCAGGATCGATGCCGGCTTCGGCGACTGCCTCATGCGCAGCTGTTTCGGCCAGTTCGTAGGTGAGGGCGCTTGCGCCCTTGCTGCTCGAAGGCAGGAAATCGACCATGCCCGAGATGCGGGTGTTCAACTGGTCGATGGGAAAGCGGGTGATCGGATGGATGCCGGACTTTCCGGCGGTCAATGCTGCCCAGTTATCGGCCTTGCCGACGCCCAGCGACGTGACCACGCCGATTCCGGTGACCGCGACGACCGGCCTGCCCAGATGATCCTTCAGCTTTGCCATGGCTCAATCCTTGACCATTGTTGCCTTGTGGCGGCGATCTAACCAGCGGCCATGCGGCCAGCAGGTCCCGCTCAAGCGGCGCTGACCAGCGCCAGGCCCTCGAATTGGTGATAGCCGACCGCCGTTGCCAGTACCTGCTCGGGGATTCCGTCGAAATTGCGCTCGGATGTCGCATCAAAGACGGGATAAGGCGCCTTGTTGTGGACGGCCAGTGCAGCGAGCGCCACCGCGAACGGGAACTGCGCTTCCTTCATGTGGCCGGTCAGCGTGCCGAAGCCGCGTGCGGTCAGCCCGGCATGCGCATCGAACGCTGCCTTCTCGGCCGATGTCGCGGCATGGCCACCTGAGGCGCCGGAAAGCGCGAGGACCTGGCCTTGTGGCAGGTTGGTCGCCTTGAGCAGTGTTTCGATGGTCGAGCCCAGTTCGCCGCGCTTGCGCCGCGCCCGTCCCGAGCGGACCGGACCGAGTTCCGCATAGATGCGGGCGCCGCGCTTTTCGGCATGTTCGCGGCTTTCCAGAACGAGGAACGCGCCACCCGAGCCGGAAACCACGCCTCCGCCTTCAGAGCCGGAACGCTGCCAGACCGGCTTCCAGGGCCCCCTGTGCAGATAGGCGCCGAGTTCGTAGCCGAGCAGCATGTCCTGGTGTTCGGTCTGGAAGGCGCCGCCCACCAGCATATGCGTCGACTGACCGGACCGCACGCGCGCGGCGGCCGTCTCGACAGCGGCGACGCCGGCCCCTTCCTCGCCCATGAAGGTGCGCGAAGAACCGGTGACCTTGTGCACGATCGAAATGTTGCCGGCGAGCAGGTTGGACAATTGTGCCAGGAACAGGGTCGGCCTGAGTTCGGTGGTCAGCTTCTCGTTGAGCAGGATATCGAAGTCATTCCTGCTTTCCGATGCAGCCAGGATGTCGTTGTCGACAGCCACGTCGCGCTCGCCGCCGCCGGCTGCCACCACCATATCCATGGTGGAACACAGAGCTTCGTCGGTCTTGATGCCGGCATCGTCCAGGGCCAGGCCGGCCACATAGGTGCCCAGCCGCTGCCAGGTTTCCATCTGACGCTGGTCGCCGCGCTTGGCGATCTGCAGGTTCCAGTCGATCTCGGGCAGGGGATGGACGGTGTAGGGAGCGAAGCGCTCCGCATCGAGCAACGGCTTGGCGGCCGGGGCCGTCAGTTGCTGCCAGTGCGCATCCGGGCCTTCCCCGAGAGAGGAAACGAGGCCAATGCCGGTGATGACGACGTCGTGGGATTTCATGGGCGGTTTGTCGGTCAGCGCGCGCCGCCCGTCAAGGGCGGCCGGCGCGCCGGCCCACTGATTGTCAGGCCGCGTTCTTGGCGGCGACGAGCGCGTCGATCTTCGCGCAGAGGTTCTTCATGACGAAGTATTCGTCGGTCGACGCCTTGCCGTCGTTGACTTCCTGGGTCCACTTCTCAAGCGGAACCTTGATGCCAAATTCCTTGTCTATGGCGAAGACGATATCGAGGAAATCGAGGCTGTCGATGCCGAGATCGTCGATGGTATGGCTCTCAGGCGTGATGGTGTCGATGTCGATTTCGCTCGTGTCGGCAATGATTTTGGCAACTTTTTCAAATGTCGTGGACACGGGCAATTCCTTCGAGCGGAGCGGATTCAGAGTTGGAGGTTGTCGCGCTCTCTAATCCGTTTTGCATGGCAGGAAAAGGGCGAATGTGCCACGCGGATGTCAAGAAACGTATTTGCACAAGCATATCATCCGCGCATGTCGCGAGGGAACGCAAGCAGGTTGAAGGTAAATGAAAGGCCTAAGACGAGCCTTCCCGGTGGTCGACCTGGTCTTGCGACGGCAGACATTGCTTGTTGCAGTTGTGGCAAAGCTCACGCCGCTTTGCTGGAAAGTATCTACTGTTCAAGCCTTCAGAAGATGATGCGGCCGAGCACCCGCAGCTTCTCGCCGTCAACGCCGACGATCACCGCTTCTCCCTCGCGGGCACCAGCGCCGGTCAACGCCTGGATGTTCTCCTGATGGGTGATCATCACAAGGTTGCCATCACCCGTGAAGCTCGCCACTTCCTTTACCACGGCGGCGTTCTGCATCGCGGCCATGGTCGGATCCTTTGACAACAGGTCGAGAGGCTCGAATTTTTCGGCTTTGTTGTCCTCGAAGGCGATGCCAGCAGTGTCGAGCGCGCGGCAAAAGCGGCTGGACAGCACCTCGTCGATGGGGGCAGCGCGCGCCGCAAACAGCGCGCCGATCTTGCGCGCCTGCTGCTTGCCTCGTTCCGACAGCTTCTGCTGGGTCGCGCATTTATCGATGTCAAAACCTGAGGGGTCACCGTTGCCGGTGACCATGGCGTGACGCAGCAGGACGACATGGCCACCAGCCCTGAGCAGCGCCCAACCCGCATCGGTCGCGTTGGCGGCAACCGGTGTCAGGCACAGCAGAAGGGTGAAGGCGAGACGAAGCATGACGGACCTTTTCCGCCGTCCCATCGACGCCGGTATGGGGCATATAGGGATCGCAAAGCTCGCAGGAAGGCAAGCAGGCACAGGTTTGCCGGCTGCTGCGGTGGATGTGCGCCAGAGATGTCTCGGGCTTGGCTGTTGCAGGACCGGCACCGCTCTCCTATCAGTCGACCGACGAGGGAAATGATGTCGCCGCTAACCGAAACCGTGCTGTTCGTCTTCGGCCTTGTGGCGCTGGGCTATCTCGCTGGGCTCACAGGCTATCTCAAGGCACAAAGCGCCGAAGGCGTGGCTGAGTTCGCAGTGGGCGTCGCCATGCCGCTGCTGTTGTTCGAGACGATGGTGAAGTCCGATTTTCACGGCTCCGCACCGTGGGTTTTGTGGGGAACCTATTTTTCCGCCGTGGCGCTGACCTGGATCGCCGGCCATCTGGTCACCACGCGCCTGTTCGGCCGGGACAGTCGCACAGGCATCGTCGGCGGCGTCTCGGCTGCCTATTCCAATGTCGTGCTGCTTGGTGTGCCGTTCATCCTTGGCGTCTACGGAAAGCAGGGCTTCGAGGTGTTGTCACTGCTGGTCTCGGTGCACCTGCCGATCATGATGATGGCCTCGATCGTGCTGTTCGAACTGTTCGGCGACGGCAAGGCGACGGGGCTGCATCCATTGCGGGTGCTGCGGCGTTTCCTGCACAAGCTGCTGATCAATCCGCTCATCATCGGCATCGTTGCGGGACTCGCCCTGGCGGTTGACCGGGGTGCCGCTGCCTGGACTGGTTTCGCGGTTGGCCGAGGCGCTGGGTGGAACTGCGGCTCCTGTGGCGTTGTTCGCCATGGGGCTCGGGCTCAATCGTTTCGGCATCACTGGCCATATCGGTCCGGCTGGTGCCCTTTCGATGCTGAAGTTGTTCGTGATGCCGGCGATCACACTGCTTCTGGTGTGGCTGGCAGGCTTGCCGCCACTGACCGCCCAGGTCGCTGTTCTCGTGGCGGCGCTGCCGTCAGGCATCAACTCCTATCTGATTGCCGTGCAATTCGAGACAGGGCAAGGGCTTGCTTCCAACCAGATGACCCTCGCCACTGCCTGCGCCGTCGTCACGACTTCGTTCTGGCTGGCGGTCACGGCCATGATGTTTGGCTAGGGCTGGATTTGTGCTGGCCCAGTGCTTAGGTTGAGTGATGGCGATTGATCGTTGGGCCGGCTCTGGAGTAAGAGCGGTGGTCCAGTTGCGGCAGTGACGCCGAAAACACCCATCGACCTATTCATGACCGGTCCGCGCGCGGCCGAAGGGAGGCTAGACCATGCTTCAGAAAACCAGCCATTTCATGCGGCAGGCCAATCTCATCAACGGCGAATGGGTACAGGCCGATTCCGGCCAGACCATCGACGTCACCAACCCGGCCAATGGCCTGAAGATCGGCACGGTTCCGAAAGCCGGTGCCACCGAGACCCGCCGCGCCATCGAGGCAGCACACACTGCCTTCCTCACCTGGCGCAAGACGTCGGCCCTCGAGCGCTCGAAGCTGCTGCGCAAGCTGCACGATGCCATCATGGACAATCAGGATGCGCTGGCCGAGCTCTTGACCACCGAGCAGGGCAAGTCGCTGTTCGAGGCGCGCGGCGAAGTTGGCTCGTCGGCCGCCTATGTACTGTGGTTTGCCGAGGAAGGCCGTCGTACCTATGGCGATGTCGTGCCGTCGCCCTGGGCTGACCGCCGCATCATAGTGACCAAGGAGCCGGTCGGCGTCGTTGCCGCCATCACGCCCTGGAATTTCCCGTCGTCCATGCTGGCCCGCAAGCTGGGGCCGGCATTGGCCGCAGGATGCACCGCCGTCGTCAAGCCCGCCACGCAGACCCCCTACTCGGCGCTGGCCTGGGGCGCGCTGGCCGAGGAAGTCGGCTTCCCGAAGGGCGTGGTCAACATCGTCACCGGCGCAGCGGGCGAAATCGGCGATGAACTCTGCTTCAATCCGCTGGTCAAGAAGATCACCTTCACCGGCTCCACCCCGGTCGGCAAGATGCTGATCGAGAAGTCGGCCAAGACGGTCAAGAAGGTATCGATGGAACTCGGCGGCAATGCGCCTTTCATCGTATTCGACGACGCTGATCTCGACCGCGCTGTCGAAGGCGCGATCACCGCGAAGTTCCGCAATTCCGGTCAGACCTGCGTCTGCACCAACCGTTTCTTCGTGCAGGCCGGCATCTACGACAAGTTCGTCGAGAGGCTGTCGGCCGCGACTGCCAAGCTTAAGGTCGGTTCCGGCCTCGAGGAAGGTGTGCAGCAGGGGCCGCTGATCGACGAAAAGGCAGCGCTGAAGACCGCTGAGTTCGTGGCCGACGCGAAGGCCAAGGGCGGCAAGGTCGAAACCGGCGGTAAGCCGCACGCCCTTGGTGGCTCGTTCTTCGAGCCGACTGTCATCAGCGGTGCGACGCCCGACATGATGTTCATGAAGGAAGAGATCTTCGGCCCTGTCGCGCCGGTGTTCAAGTTCACGACCGAGGAAGAAGCGGTCGCGCTTGCCAATGACACCGAATTCGGCCTGGCCTGCTACTTCTACACCGGCGATCTCGGTCGTGCCTTCCGGGTCATGGAAGGACTGAAATACGGCATGGTCGGCGTCAACGAAGGCCTGATCACAACCCCGGAAGCACCATTTGGCGGCGTCAAGGAATCCGGCCTGGGCAAGGAAGGCGGACATCAGGGTATCGAGGACTATCTCGACACCAAATATGTCTGCATCGGCGGCCTCGGCCTCTGATCGATAAGCGGGTCGGTCCGGCAAAACGGGCCGACCCGCGTTAGCTGCATGAAAGACGGCGAACTCTTCGGAACCACGCAAGCGGGGGAGGCGATCCGCCGCTTCATCATCCGTGGCGGTGGGCTTTCGGCCAACATCCTCAACTGGGGCGCAGTCATCCAGGATCTGCGCCTTGCCGGCCACGACGCACCGCTGGTGCTGGGCTTCGACAGCTTCGAGGCCTACGAAAAGGACACTCTCTATTTCGGCGCGGTTGTGGGACGATTTGCCAATCGTATCCGCGACGGCCGTTTCAGGCTTGCCGGTCAGCGTCATCAGACTGATCGCAATTTCCTGGGCAGGCATACGCTGCATGGCGGCGTGGGCGGCTATGCCGGTCGGGCCTGGGAGGTTTCGCTGCACGGGCGCGACTTCGTGACATTGAGCCTGCACGATCCTGCGGGCACGATGGGCTTTCCCGGCGCGCTCGACGTGACCTGTACCTATCGGTTGAAAATCCCCGGTACGCTCTCGGTGGAATTCACCGCAACGGCCGACGAGGCCACTGTGTGCAATCTGACCCAGCACTCCTATTTCAATCTCGACGATGGCGGTGCGGGCGACGTTCTGGATCATCGCGTGATGATCCCAGCCGGAGCCTATCTGCCGGTCGATGCCGAAATGATCCCAACCGGTATCGTGCAGCCAGTTGATGGGACAGCGCTCGATTTCCGCCAGGCGCGGGCAATGCGCAGTGAGGGCGAGCAATTCATCTACGACCATAACTTCTGTCTGGCTGCGGCAAGGGGAACAATGCGGCAGGCAGCCTGGGTGCAAGGCGCCACCTCCGGTGTCGAGATGGAAGTGTGGACGTCGGAGCCGGGGGTGCAGCTTTACGGCGGGGAATACATTGCGTCTGCGGGGCCGGGTCTTGGCGGACTGGGCTATGGCCGCTTTTCGGGCCTGTGCTTGGAGACGCAGGTTTGGCCTGATGCCCCCAACCGGCCGTACTTCCCGCCGGCGACCCTTCAGCCTGGCGAAACCTATCATCACGTGACGGAATACCGGTTCCGTCTGGGGTAATAAGCCCGGCTCCGGTCTAGTCGACGAACGCTTCCCGCAACACCTCAAACGGGGCGAGTGCGCCGCGTACCTGAACTACCCTGGAGGCAACGCGGTGAGCCCGCCGAGCGGCGTCGGCAGGCGACAAGCCAATGAGCCGGGCGGCGAGATAACCTCCGTTGAAGGAATCGCCGGCGCCCGTGGTGTCGACAGGTTTGGCGACGTGGATCGCGGCGACCTCCTGCCGCTCCGTACCAACGGAAACCAGGGCCGGAAACTCACCATTCTTCACAATCACTTCCCGCACGGATTGGCCGATCCGCTCGGCGGTCTCCGCAGGCGTGCGGTCGCCATGCAGCATCTGTTCGTCGGGGAAGGTGGGCAAAGCGATATCGCTGACGGCAAGCGCGTCGGCGATCGCTACCTGCGCAGTTTCGCGGTCCGACCACAGCCGTGGCCGATAGTTGGGGTCGAAGGCGATGCGGCTTCCGGCTGCTCGAGCACTGGAAATGACACGGAGCAAGGCCTTGCGCGCGTCCGGCTCCAGAATTGCCAAAGTGATTCCGGAAAAGTAGACAAGCGACTGATTTTCCAGATTTTCCTCCAGAGCAGCTGTATCTGATGCCAGCTGACGGGCTGCCGAATCGGAGCGCCAGTAGGTGAAGGATCGCTCCGCGCCGTCGAGGGTGATCGCGTAGAGGCCGGGCCGCGCTCCCGGAATGACAGGGCTTGTGCCAACGCCGATGTTGTTCTCGGCGAAAAATTCGATCTGGCGCTGGGAGAAGGGATCGTCGCCGAAGGCGGAGACATAGGTCGCGGAGCCGCCGGTGAGCGCGGCCAGCGCCCACAGCGTGTTGAACGTGTCGCCGGCGAAACCCAGCCGCCAGTCCGGCCCATTCTGGCCAGACAATTCCAGCATGCATTCGCCGATCGCGGCGACACCTTTTGACATCACCTCATCTCCCTGAGTGATCCGCTGTAGCTTTTTGTCGACGCACGCGCCACGCCTTGCTTCAAGGCGTTTGTGCCGCCGGCACACTTTCCCACAGGCGGGCGGGATGCTAGGCGCAATCTTCGACGTTCACAGGCATGATGTGGGGCTCCATTGGCACCGTTCTGGCGTTATCTGGTTGCGGGCATAGGGCTGGTCGCAGTCGTGCTCGGTGTTCTGGCTGTGGTCTACATGACTGCGCCCAGCACGCCGCCCGCCGCCGCACCGGAAACCGGACAGACGCGGGGCAGCGAGAAGGGCATGTTCGTCGCGACCTTCGTGCCGCAAGGCGGGGCGGCCAAGCAGAACGAGCTACAGGATTGGATACTGACGCTGAAGACTGCCGCGGGCCAGCCTGTCGAGAATGCGACGATCGAGGTTGCCGGCGGCATGCCGCAACATGCGCATGGCTTGCCGACGAGCCCGCAGATGACGGATTATCTGGGCGAAGGTCGTTATCGGATTTCGGGTGTGAAGTTCTCGATGAGCGGCTGGTGGCAGCTGAAGCTGGGCATTTCGGCCCCCGCCGGATCGGATACCGTGGTGTTCAACATCGTGTTGTGAGCATGAAGCGTTTTCCAGCGCAATTCCGGGAAAGGTGCGTAGCGGTTTTTCGGCCGGAAGCGCACAAGAACGAAGGATCGGAACGTTTCCGCGTTTCCGGGAAAAACGGAAACGTTCTGGGTATTGCTCTTGTCCTGTCGCTGGCACTTGCCGTTGCCGGTTGTGGCAGGCCGCAATTCTCGGAAGCCGAGAAAAGAACCATTGCCAGCCTGGCGCTCAGCGCCTTGCCGCCGCTGAAACCCGACACCACGAACCGCTATGCGGACGATCCCGGCGCGGCAGCATTGGGTGCCACCCTGTTTTTCGACTTTTCGTTGAGCCCGACCGGTACGGTCGCCTGTTCCTCCTGCCACCAGATCGGCCGGCAGTTCCAGGACGGTCTACCTCAGGGCATGGGTGTCGGACGCACCAACCGGCGCACCCAGCCGCTTGCCGGTGTTGCCTACAGCCCCTGGCTATTCTGGGACGGTCGCCGTGACAGCCTGTGGGCACAGGCGCTGGTGCCGCTGGAAAATCCGCTCGAACAGGCAGGAAACCGCACCGCCTATGCACGCTACGTCAAGGCGCGGTTCGGCGAACGCTACGAACGCATTTTCGGGCCGCTGCCCGATTTTGCCAATGTGCCTGCCAATGCCAGTCCGCTCGGCTCCGCTGCAGAACAATCGGCCTGGAACGGAATGGGTGAGGGGCAGCGCGACGGCATCAACCGGGTGTTCGCCAATATAGGCAAGGCATTGGCCGCCTTTCAGCGTTCCATCAATCCCAAGGAAACACGGTTCGACCGTTTCGCGGCGGCACTTGCCGCGGGGCAGGAGCCGAAGGATGACGCCGTCTTTTCGCCTGAAGAAGTCCAGGGGCTGAAACTGTTCATCGGCAAAGCGAGCTGTTCGACCTGCCACAACGGTCCGCTGTTCACCGATCACGCTTTCCACAACACCGGGGTGCCACCGGTGGCGGACCTGCCGCCGGATCGTGGCCGCATCGACGCGGTCGCCCAGGTCGAAGCCGATCCGTTCAGCTGTCTCGGTCCCTACCGGGATGGTGGGGCGGAAGCCTGTGGCGAACTGAAGTTCATGGTACGCGACAAGCCGGAACTGATCAGGGCCTACAAGACGCCATCGCTGCGCGCCGTCGCGGACCGGCCGCCTTACATGCATGCGGGCCAGTTGGGCACGCTCGAGGAGGTGGTGGCGCACTATGCCAAGGCGCCGCCCAGCGTCGAAGGCGTTTCGGAGGTACATCCGCTGCAACTGTCCGGGCGGGAGCGGGCGGCACTCGTGGCGTTCCTGAAAACGCTTTCGCCATGAACTCCCGGCGCAGCTAGCTTAGCCACCCGGGGAACAGAATTGCCCGCCCTGGGCACTTCTATTCGATCAAAATCTGACCCCTTGCGTGGAAAGAATTCCCCCTCAAACAAAAACGATAGGGTTGCCTTCTCTTATCGCTGCCTCCACCAGGCAGCGTATGTCAGAGGCAAAACTCTTTGCTTCAGGGACGGACGATTTCTCCAGGACATCAACTTCCCGGAGTATATCCTCGAAAAGATCACTCTCAATTTTGTCTCCGGCGTGGCTGCCAGAATATAGAACAAGTCTCTCAAGAAAAGACGTTTTATTTTTTAAAACTTTTCGAACTATACTTTTAATATAATAGACGTTGCTTATGTTTCCGAATTGGACTTTCGTTGAGATGGCATCTTGCCAATTAAAATTTGAAATAGAAGAATCGTGAGGAATAATCTCTCCGGTGTAGCTATCGACGTCAAAGTCATGCAGCTTGGCTTGACGTTCAACGGATGGCATTCCTTTAAATACGAGAGCCGTCAAAGACATAAGGTCGTTCACTCGCTGCTGCGTTTATCTTTTGGATCAGTGAGTTCTGACCCTAGCGGTCCTTCACCGTCTCCATCGCCACGAAGGTCGAGGTTTGCGCGACATGCGGCAGCGCGGAGATACGCTCGCCCAGAACGCGCCGGTAGGCTGCGATATCGCGGGTCCGCACCTTGAGCAGATAATCGAAGCTCGCCGCCATCATGTGGCATTGTTCGATCTCGGGGACGGCCTGCACGGCGCGGTTGAAGGCGTCCAGTGCGCTGGAGCGCGTGTCCGACAGCTTCACCTGAACGAAGGCGACATGGCCTTCCCCCATGCGCTCTCGGTCGATGATGGCGGCATAGCCTTTGATGAAGCCGTCTTTCTCCAGCCGTTTGACGCGGGCCTGTACCGGGGTCTTGGAGAGCCCGACCTTTACGGCCAGTTCCGACATCGACTGCCGGCCGCTTCTGGCCAGCGCAGAAAGGATGTTGCGGTCGAGGCGGTCTAATTGGTCTTCTGTTGTCAATTTCATAGCCCAATGTGTGGACAATGGTTATATCCATAGTTCATATGAACTGCATTTGCCAGTTATTTGGACCGATAGGAACGCGGTGTCGTGCTAGTTTTCGCCATCCGGTCCGGTGACCCGTTCGGCGGACCTTCAAACCTGCGCTTTCAAAGGACCGCCATGCCCGCGCTCGCCACCATCCGCCAGCAGATCCGCGCCAACTATCTTCCAGATGAAGGCGAAGCCGTGAAACGGCTGGCCGCGGCGACTGGACTGTCCGTCGATGAGCGCAAGGCGATCTCAAGCCGCGCCGCCGATCTGGTGCGTGCGGTGCGCGGATCGTCCGATCCGCGGCTGATGGAGGTTTTCCTCTCGGCTTACGGGCTCTCGACCAAGGAAGGCGTGGCGCTGATGTGCCTGGCGGAAGCGCTGCTGCGCGTCCCGGACGCCGAGACGATGGACGACCTGATCGCCGACAAGATCGCCTCGCACGACTGGTCATCGCATTCCGGCTCGTCCTCCTCGATCTTCGTCAATGCGTCGACCTGGGCGCTGATGCTGACCGGCCGCGTGCTCGACGAAGGCGAGCGAGGCATCGAAGGTACATTGCGCGCCATGGTACGGCGGCTGGGCGAGCCGGTGATCCGCAAGGCCGTGGCGGCGGCGATGCGCGAGATGGGCGAGCAGTTCGTGCTCGGCCGGACCATCGCCGAGGCGGTCAAGCGCGGCAAGTCGATGACGCAGAAGGGGTATCTCTATTCCTTCGACATGCTGGGCGAAGCCGCCCGCACCGAACGCGACGCATTGCGCTACCTGAAGGCCTATGCCGACGCCATCGCCTCGCTGGCATCTGGTGCCGAGGGCGACGATATCCGTCTGAACCACGGCATCTCGGTGAAACTCTCGGCGCTGCATCCACGCTATGAAGTCGCGCAGAAAGAGACGATGCTGCCGGTGATGGCCGACCGGCTGCTGTCGCTGGCGCGTGCCGCGCGCAAGGCGCGCATGGGCTTGAACATCGATGCCGAAGAGGCTGACCGACTTGATCTTTCGCTCGATGTCATCGAGCGCGTTCTCGCCGATCCGGAACTTGCTGACTGGAATGGCTTCGGTGTCGTGGTGCAGGCCTATGGTCCGCGTGCTGCTTTCACCATCGACTGGCTGCATGCGCTGGCGACCAAGCTCGATCGCAAGATCATGGTGCGGCTGGTCAAGGGTGCCTATTGGGACACCGAGATCAAGCGCGCGCAGACACTCGGTCTCAGCGGATACCCGGTGTTCACGCGCAAGGTGAACACTGACGTCTCGTATCTCGCCTGTGCACGCAAGCTGCTTGGCATGACCGATCGTATCTATCCGCAGTTCGCCACGCACAACGCGCATACGGCTGCGGCAATCCTGTCGATGGCGTCGGATCGCGACAGTTTCGAATTCCAGCGTCTGCATGGCATGGGTGAGCAACTGCATGAGGCGATCCGCAAGGCCGAAGGGACACGCTGCCGCATCTACGCGCCCGTCGGCGCGCATTCGGACCTGCTTGCCTATCTGGTGCGGCGTCTGCTCGAAAACGGTGCCAATTCCTCGTTCGTGCACCAGTTGACCGATGAGGACGTTGCGCCGGAAGAAATCGCACGCGATCCGCTTGAAGGCGTCGAGACGCAAGGATCGGCCGCTAACCCGAACATCGCGAAACCCGCCGCGATCTTTGGCGCCGGCAGACGCAACGCCAAAGGCTGGGACATCACCGACATCGTGACGTTGACCGAAATCGATAAAGCCAAGATGGCTTTTGCGGGTGTCAACCATTGGACCGCCAAGCCGATCACCCGCGCGGCCGGTTATGGTCAGGAACGGCCGGTGATCAATCCTGCGCGGCCATCTGAAATCGTCGGCACGGTCGTCGAGGCGGCAGCCAAGCAAGTGCCGACAGCCGTGCGTTTTGCGGTCGAGGCGCAGCCGGCCTGGTCAAAACGGCCGGTCGGCGAACGGGCAGCCATCCTTTCCCGTGCTGCCGATCTTTACGAAAAGCATGCAGTTGAGTTTTTTGCGCTTGCCACCCGCGAGGCTGGCAAGACGCTGGCCGATGGTGTGGCGGAAGTGCGCGAAGCCGTGGATTTCCTGCGTTATTATGCAGCACAGGCCACCCAGGCCGAAACCGGCACGCAGGCGCGGGGCGCCATCGTCTGCATCTCGCCGTGGAATTTTCCGCTTGCCATATTCACCGGCCAGATCGCCGCTGCCCTTGTCACCGGCAATACGGTGATTGCCAAGCCGGCCGAGCAGACACCGCTGATTGCTTACCGCGCGGTCGAACTGCTGCGCGAGGCAGGGGTGCCGGAAGATGTGATCCAGCTTTTGCCGGGCGACGGCCCCAATGTCGGCGCGCCGCTGACCGCCGATCCGCGCATTGCGGGCGTCTGCTTCACGGGCTCGACCGAAGTGGCCAAGCTGATCGAGCGGCAATTGGCCAGGACGGCGGCGCCGGATGCCATGCTGATCGCCGAGACAGGCGGGCTGAACGCCATGATCGTCGATTCCACCGCGCTGCCCGAGCAGGCGATCCGCGATGTGCTGGCCTCTTCCTTCCAGAGTGCCGGTCAGCGTTGCTCTGCCTTGCGCGTGCTCTATGTCCAGAAGGATGTCGAGGCCAAGATGCTGGAGATGCTGAAGGGTGCCATGGATGCCCTCAACATCGGCGACCCGTGGCAGATCTCGACCGATGTCGGCCCGGTCATCGACGACGAGGCTCGGAAATCGATCGAGGACTACAGCGCCAAGATGGCCGGCGAGGGGCGTGCGATCGCGCAACTCAGCGTCCCGGCAGGCGGCCGGTTCGTGGCACCCGCGGTGTTCCGTGTCAAAGGCATCGAGGAGATGGAACGCGAGGTGTTCGGCCCGGTACTGCACGTCGCCACCTTCGACGCCAACGAGATCGAGGCCGTGATCGCCGCCATCAACCGCAAGGGCTATGGGCTGACCTTCGGCCTTCACACCCGCATTGACGGCCGGGCGCAGCATTTCGTCGACGGCATCCACGCCGGCAACATTTACGTCAACCGCAACCAGATCGGCGCCGTGGTCGGTTCGCAGCCATTTGGCGGCGAGGGGCTGTCGGGGACCGGGCCAAAGGCGGGCGGTCCGCACTATCTGCGGCGTTTCCGCAAGGGCCCGGAGGCTGGCACGGCCCTGATCGAAGCGCGTTCGGCTTCGGCCAGGGAACTTGCCGACAATATACCGGATCCGGCGCTTGGCGGCTGGTCGACACGGCCGGACCGTATCGCCATCCTGCGCAGGCATCTGCGCGGCAAGGCGGCTGACGCCATCGGTGCTGCTGCCGGGCTCGAATTCGGCCAGGTCGATCTGCCCGGACCGACGGGTGAGGCCAATACGCTGTCGCTGACGCCGCGCGGGCGTGTGCTGGCGCTCGGGCCGGATGCCGATACGCTGCTGGCGCAGGCAGTGCAGGCATTGGCTGCCGGCAATGCCGTCCTGGCGGTGGCGCCTGGTGCGCCGGCCGTGTTGTCCGTGCTGACCGGCAAAGGACTGCCAATCGCCGCCATCGACGCACGCATCGATGCTGGTGCCATCGATGCGCTGCCCGTCGGCGTTGTCGCCTTTTCCGGTGCGCCCGAAGACACCCGCATCCTGCGTCAGGCCATTGCAGGCAGGGGTGGACCAATCGTGCCGTTGGTCAGCGAAGTGATCTATCCGGCGGCCTATACGCATGAGCGCGCAGTCTGTGTCGATACCACCGCCGCCGGTGGTAATGCCAGTTTGCTCGCGGCCGCCTGAAAGAAAAACCTTGAAGATTCAACTGGTCAACGCTCGCTACAAGCAGTAGTTCGTTGATCGGCTTGTATTTCAAAGTGGCGGGGGCTTAGCGTGCATTTTCCAACGAGGCGCGGGATAACAATTCTCGGCGTGGCTTTGCTTGTCGCGTGTGGTCCCGTGTTTGCGGGGTCGTTGGCCGGAAAGGTCGGCGACAAGCGTTATCCGGTGAATATCCCTTGGGGTTCCATCGGAGGCTGCCAGAAGGGGTATGACGACTACATCGCCGCTGCCGGGCATTCGGCCTATGCATCAACGGTCATGGACCGTACCGCAGAGTACTTCATCTGCGGCGTTGTGCTGAATGCCCCATCGCAGAAGAAGGCGGAAGCGCTGGCGCTCAAATCCTGCCAGGCTTCGGTGAAAAAATATAAAGTCCAGCTTGCAGGCGCCTGCAGCATCGCCGCTTCCAAATAGCGGTGGTGCATCGATTTTTTAAAGGCTGCCTCTACGGAACTCGGTCAAGGATCGATCAATGAGCGCGTGTTTCCAGGTGGTAACCGGAGACATCACGAAATTGGTGGTCGATGCGATCGTCAATGCCGCCAATACGTCATTGCTTGGCGGTGGTGGCGTTGATGGCGCGATCCATCGGGCGGCTGGCCCGGAACTGGCACTGGAGTGCCGGATGCTCAATGGCTGCAAGATCGGGCAGGCAAAGATCACAAAGGGCTACCGGCTTCGAGCCAGGCATGTGATCCACACTGTCGGTCCTGTTTGGCAGGGCGGTGGCAAGGACGAAGCGGACCTGCTTGCATCGTGCTATCGCAAGTCGCTCGAGCTTGCCGTGGCAAACAATTGCCGGACAATCGCTTTTCCGGCGATCTCAACCGGTATCTATCGCTATCCCAAGGAGGGCGCTGCACGGATCGCTGTCGGCACCGTGGCTGATTTTCTTCAGCACGATACTCCGCTGACGGAAATTATCTTCGCCTGTTTTGACGAGGACATGGCGGCGCTGTATCGCGCCGCCATTGCTGATTTGAGTCAAGGCTGATCAGGCGCCTTCGACAACCGAAAAGCCTTCGAACTGCGGGTGGCCGAGATAGTGGACCTTGCTGCCGCCGGCATTCTTGTGCGCGGCGCGGAAGTTCTCCGATTTGGTCCAGGCGACGAAGTCGTCGTGGCTCGCCCAGACCGTATGCGATGCGAACAGCGTGTAGCCTTCGGTCTCGTTGAGCGGACCGCGCAGCAGGTGGAATTCCTTGAAGCCGGCCATTTCCGACAGCGAGGAATCGCGGTTTTTCCAGACGTCCTCGAAGGCCTCTTCCGAGCCGTTCTGCACCTTGAAGCGATTCATGGCGATGTACATGGTTGTTTCCTTTCGCAATTGATGGGTCGAAACAGCATCAGAACGGACCAAGGCTGAATTCCTGCAGCCATTGTCTCCTCCCTGTTTCGGGAGGAATCGATGGGAAGGGGGCGAGCTTTTTCACCATCGTAACGGCGAAGCTGTCGAGCGCTTGCGAGCCGGAGCTTCGGTCCAACTTGATATCCGTTACGCTGCCGTCTGCATTGATAATGAAGCTGATCCAGGCGTTGCGTGTGGCCTGCGCCTGAATAGTCCGGGAAATCTGGCGGTTTGCTTGGACTAATTTCCTTTGGATCAATGCTTCATACCCGGATGCGACGGCATTGCCGGTCATGGTCTGCTGGCGCTGGTTGCCAGATGACGTTGCCTTGCCGTCTTCGTGGCCATCGCTAGCGCCACGCATGGCGTCCAACTGGGCTTGGCCATTCACGCCTGGAGTGGATTTTGCCCGTTCTGGTCGCCGTGCGGGAGTAGCCTGCTGCTCCGTGAGTTCTCGCTCTGCCTCGCTCGGTTCCGGCATCACCGGTCGCAGGATTTCCAATGTCGCTTTCGGTGCCATTTCCTGTGGTGCGACCGCGTCTTTTTCGGTCTGTACCCGACGGTCGTGCAGGACTTCCGGGGCAGGTTCGACGAGTTTTGGCTGCTCAGGTTCCTGCGTTTGTTTGGCCACTTCCTTGGGACGCTGGGTCGGTTGAGAAACTGGTTCCTGCTTCGGCCGAGCTTCTTTGGCGGGCTGCAACTCATTTTCCGGAACGACAGTGACATCGGTGACGTCCGGCTGCTGCCGGCTTCCAGAAATCGGGGGCATTTCGCTGTTGCCGATCCGGGTCGCGTCCTGCCCGTCACCGCCTTGCATCGACTCCGAGAGAGGACGTGGCGGCAGGATGCTCTCAGGCGCGAGGATCAGCACGGCGGCGACCGTCGCGTGGAAGAGAAGCGAAGCACCGAAAGCCAGCGACCACTTTTGTGTCGAGCCGGCGGCTTCGTTCGCATGATCTGGCTCGGCTGTCGCTGGCTGGACTTCTGCATCGGCTTTGTCGTCAAGTCTGTCGGCTTCGGGCGGATCCGGCTGTAGAACGCCGACGGGAATTGCGATCTCTGGATCTTCCGGCTGCGAGGCTTCTGGTCCGGCAAGCGGCTCGAACGATGCCCTGTTCAAAAAAGCCGGTTGCGGGTCCAAGGCACGAGTTCCTGTTCATGACGGAAACTCAGACCCCGAAGGTGATGCCCGCCTTGCTGCTGGTCTTGAGGTCGCGCATGCAGGCGGCAGGCTCGACGCCTTGTCCGACGCACTCCGTAGCGCTGTTGACCAGCACGCGGCTGATCTTCGAGCAAGTCGTACCCGAAAGATCGAAACGCGTCACCTTCGTCTTGCCGGCCGACAGTTCCTTGAAGTCGAGCACGGTCATGCGGTCGACGACGCCGGCTTCGTTGAACAGGGCGATCTCGAAGGCAGCCTTGGTGAGATCGGCACTGAGGTTGTTTGTGACCACGAAGGTCAGGCGGCAGCCCTTGTCGGATGGCTGCGCGCCATTCAGCTCCAGGGAAAGCGAAGCCGCCTGCTGTGCAAATGCAGGACCTGCGCCGGCAGGGAAGGCGGCGAGGGCGGCAAACAGGGCAAGCAACTTCGCTTTCATGGTCAGCCTCCGAAGCGCATCGTTGCGCCAAGCTTGAAAGTCACGCCAGGCTCATAGATCGTCGAGGTGGTCGTGGCGTTGAGCGGGTTGGCGTATTTGACGTCGAAGATGTTGTCGACGCGGAAATCGACCTTGAGGTTGTCGTTGGCCTTGTAGGAAGCGAAGGCGTTGACCAACGTGTAGTCGCGGGCTGCGGCGTTGCCTTCAGGCTTGCCATTGTACTGGACCTCGCCGCCTATCGTCAGCCTGTCTTCGAAGAAGCGGAAGCCGAGCTGCGCGGCCACCTGCGCTGATGGCACCGTGGTCAGATCGGCACGCACGCCCTTGTAGGAGACAGTGTGACCGTCGATGACCGAGGCTGAAAGACCAGCGAAGCCCCAGGCCGCGTCATAGACGCTTTCGAACTCGAAGCCGTTGATCTTGGCCTTGGCGAAGTTCTGGTACTGGTAACATATCGGGATCGAACCACCGCGGCGGCAACCGCTGCGAGGATCGAAGGCCGAAAGGGTCACGCCACCGATGTAGTCGGTGACGTCGTTGTTGAAATAAGCCGCCTTGATGCGCAGCGCGTCGTCCGGCTGGAAGACGCCGTCCGCCGTGTAGTTCAGGCCTGCTTCCCAGGTCTTTCCGGTCTCGGGCTTGAGGTTCGGATTGGGCAGGAAGGGGAAGGAGACGCCGGCGGGATGCAGGCCGCTGATGAAGGTCTCCGTGAGCGACGGCGAGCGATAGCCTTCGGCATAGGTCGTGTAGAGCTGCAGGCCGTTCAGGCCCGGCGCCTCGAAGGGCGACACACCGACCGTGATGCGTGGCGACACACGATCACCCGAGGTCTCCGAGTTCGACCCTTTCAGGCTATAGCTGTCGTAGCGCAGGCCGGCGATGACTTCGAGCCATTCCCAGGTCAGCTTGTCCTGGATGTGCGCACCGCCGATGTTGCGTTTGCCACCCGGTGTGTAGAAGGCGTCACCCGCAGCAAGGCCGGTGGTCTTGACGTCATCCGAGACCCAGTCGCCACCATAGGTCAGTTCATGGTTGATTCCGGAAGTCTCGAAGCGCGAGGTGTTCCACACGTCGATGCCGAAAGTGCCGATATCATAGGTGGTCTTGGAACCGGCGGGCAGCGTGACCGGGCGACCCGTTACCGGATCGAAGCGTCCACCGAGCGGGATCAGGCTGGTCTGATCGAGCGTGGCCTTGTTGTAGGAAAGGTTGACGTTCAGGTCGAGCCAGCTCTTTTCCTCGTCGGTCAGGTTGTAGCGGCCGGTGAAGGTGTTCTGCTTCATGTCGAGGTCGTAGGCGGGCTTGCCGCCGCTGATCTCGTTCCAGCTCTCGCTGTTGCCGATCCAGCCGAGCTTCAAGGTCGAGTTTTCTGTCGGACGGACGGTGCTCTTCAGCATGCCGCTCAACACGTCAAAGCCGCTGCCGCCAACCTTGTTGCCGCCGCCGTCCTTGTAGTCGCTGTAGTCGCGATAGACGATGTTGCCGAGTACGTCGAAATTGTCGTTGAATTTGTAGGCCCCGGTCGCGCTGGTGGTCCAGCCCTTGCCATTGCTCTCGTAGCGGCCGGACAACGACGTCGCCCAGGTTTCGCCGGGCTTCAGGAAGTCTTCGGCGTCCTTGGTGTCGAACATGACGACGCCGCCGATGGCTCCCGAGCCATAGGTGTTGGCGACCGGGCCGCGGATGACGTCGACCGACTTGATCAGCTCAGGGTCGATGTAGAAGGTCGATTGGGTGCCGTGGTCGGAGCGCTGGAAGTTCTGACGAGCGCCATCGACGATGACCGCAACGCGGCCGAAATCCTGCAGGCCACGGATGTTGATGGAGGAGGCGGTACGACGGGCATCGGCCTGCACGGTGACGCCCGGCACGCCGCGCAGCAGTTCATTGGGGGTTGCCGCCATGCGGCGCTCGATCTGCTCCTGATCGACATGGCTGACCGAAGCGAGCGCCTTGATCGCGCTCTCGCCGGTACGGCTGATCAGCATGATCTTGTCGAGCAGCGTGCTGCCCTGGGTGTCGGTCTTGGCCGCTTCCGCCGGCTGGCCGTTCTGCGCGGCGGCCTGAGGCTTCGGCTTGGCAGCCTCCTGAGCCAGCGATGTACCCGACAGCAGCGCCGTGACGGCTGCGCTGGCTGTCAGCATTGCAAGCGTTTTGGCGACGGTCCCACCCACGCCATGAAAATCCTCGGCCTGTTCAGGCCGCCCGTTCGTCCCCACGCCCATCTCCAACTCCAAATTCCTGTCTGCATGCTGGCTTGCCGTGGGGCTGGCTCGCATCTTTTTCGTTCGCCCGGTATGTTAAATGTTGACTCATCTAGTCCGGTATTGCACTGACTAATAAACATGAGTATTCAAGTCAACAAATGAATCGGCCTTTTGCAGGAAGCCGGGCGCGACCCGGCGAGATCAGGAGTGGACCACGATGAACACGCACAACCCTGACGACTTCCGTTTCCGCTACCGCCGGCCTGAAGCGCAGGCGCAATTGCGTGTCGAACGGATGCCGCTTTCGGTCAGGACGCTCACCAGCAATTCGCTTTTCCAGGGCGAACACGAGATCGGCATCGAGCACCATGGCGCTCTCTACCGGCTCAAGATCACCCGCCAGGGTAAGCTCATCCTCAACAAGTAAGGTAGCAAGGGTAGGGACGGAAATGGACCAGCGCGTAAAGCCAGCCCCGCACGAAATTCGGCGGACGCGAGCGGAAAACCCCAAAATGCGCGAGCGCGATCTCGCCGCACAGCTCGGCATTTCGGAAGCCGAACTGGTGGCCGCGCATTGCGGCGAAGGGGTGACGCGCGTCGAGCCACGCGTCAATGACCTGCTGACTGGCCTGGAGCCGGTCGGTGAGGTCATGGCGCTGACCCGCAACGAAAGCGCGGTCCACGAAAAGATCGGTGTCTACGACAAGGTTGTCACCGGCGAGCACACGGCGATGGCGCTGGGCGAAAACATCGACCTTCGCATCTTCCCCAAGGTGTGGGCGCACGGTTTTGCCGTCGAGAAGCGCGACGGCGATGACATCCGTCGCAGCCTGCAGTTCTTCGATGCTGCGGGTGAAGCCGTGCACAAGGTGCATTTGAGGCCGGCATCCAACCTCTATGCCTATCAGAAGCTGGTCGACCAGCTTGTGTCGCCGAACCAGGAGCCGACGGTTGCTCTCGGCACTGTCGCCGAGGACGATGCTCCGGGCGAACTGACACCGCAGACGGTCGAAGACCTGCGCGAGCGCTGGAGCAAGCTGACGGACACGCATCAGTTCTTCGGTATGCTGCGCACACTGAAACTCAGCCGCCAGCAGGCGGTGCGGATGATCGGCCAGGATTATGCCTGGAAACTCGATCCGTCCGCTGTGATGGCGATGTTCCAGGGCGCTTCCGCAAGCGGCCAGCCGATCATGTGCTTCGTCGGCAACCGCGGCTGCATCCAGATCCATTCCGGTCCGGTCAAGTCGGTCAGCCCGATGGGGCCATGGATCAATATTTTCGACGAGACCTTCCATCTGCATCTGCGTGCTGATCACATCGCCGAGGCCTGGGCGGTGCGCAAGCCGACCAAGGACGGCCACGTCACGTCGCTGGAGGCCTATGATGCCGACGGCAAGATGATCATCCAGTTCTTTGGAAAACGCCACGAAGGCGAAGTCGAGCGCGCCGACTGGCGCTCGCTGGCGGAAGCTCTGCCGCGCCTGGCAGAGCAGAGCGCCGCGTGATGCGTGCCGTCATGAAGAGGCTGGTGCGGGTGGCCGTTTTCGGCACCGCGCTGGCGGCCATGCCAGTTGTGGCTGCCGTGGCAAGTGAGAACGGCGCCGTGTTCTCCGACACCAAGCGCATCGTTGCCGTTGGTGGGGCTGTCACAGAGATCGTCTATGCGCTGGGCGAGGAGGGCAAGCTCGTTGCCCGCGATTCCACCAGCGTTTACCCGGAGGCGGCCCTCAAGCTGCCGGATGTCGGCTATATGCGTGCGCTTTCGCCGGAAGGCGTGCTTTCGGTCAGCCCGACCGGGATCCTGGCGCTCAAGGGCAGTGGCCCGAAGGACGCGATCGATGTCCTGAAGAAGAGCAGCGTGCCCTTCATCGAAGTGCCTGAGACTTACGATCACGCCGGAGTGCTGGAAAAAATCCGCATTGTCGGCAAGGCGCTCGGCGCCGACGCCAAGGCCGAGAAACTTGCCGCAGACCTCGATACAAAGCTGAAGGCGGCGGAAAAACAGACGGCGGACGTCAAGGACCGCAAGCGGGTGCTGTTCGTCCTGTCGATGCAGAATGGCAAGATCCTTGCTGCGGGATCCAACACGGCAGCTGATGGCATCATCAAGATGGCGGGTGCCATCAATGTGGCCGCCGAAGTGCCCGGCTACAAGCAACTCGCCGATGAAGCGGTGGTGACCGCTGCGCCGGATGTCATCCTGATGATGACACATGCCGGTCCGCCGGTTTCGGACGAGGCGCTGTTTGGCAATCCGGCGATCGCCGAGACGCCGGCCGGCAAGGAGAAGAAGGTGATCCGCATGAACGGCGCCTATCTTCTCGGCTTTGGCCCACGCACTGCCTACGCCATTCATGATCTCGCCGCAGCTTTCTACGGCAACAAGATCGCCGATTGAGCGGCGTGTGCTATGGTTGATCATTCCATTGCCGGTCCATCCGGCTTGATGGCGCGCAAGGCAGCCGGCGATCGCTCGGCGCGTGCGCGCCTCGCCATCGTCCTGCTGGCGGTGCTGCTGTTAGCTGTCGCGCTGTTCAGTCTGACTGCGGGCGCTTCAGACGCGTCGGCTGTCGATGCCCTGCGCGACTGGTTCTCCGGTCCGGACGCGGCCGATCGCGTGTTGAGTGCCCGCGACCGCATCATCATCTATGACATCCGCCTGCCGCGTGTCGTCCTCGGTGCGCTGATCGGTGCGGCACTAGCGGTGTCCGGTGCCGTCATGCAGGGTCTGTTCCGCAACCCGCTGGCCGACCCCGGCATCGTCGGCGTCTCGGCCGGTGCAGGGCTCGGTGCGGTTTCGGTCATCGTGTTGGGTGGCACGGCGCTTGCGCCCTTCACCACGCTCCTGGGGCCGTTGGCGCTGCCGCTCGCGGCCTTCCTTGGCGGTCTAGTCACGACACTGATCCTCTACCAGGTGGCGACGCGCCAGGGCCGGACCTCCGTTGCAACCATGCTTTTGGCTGGTATCGCGCTGTCGGCGCTCGCCATGGCTCTCACCGGCGTGCTGATCTACATGGCCGACGATCGCCAGTTGCGCGATCTCACTTTCTGGCAGCTCGGCTCGCTGGCTGGCGCGACCTGGACCAAGATCGGCACCGCCGGCCCCGTCATGCTCGTCGCACTGGTGGCGATGCCGTTCTTTGCGCGCGGGCTGAATGCGCTGTCACTCGGCGAGGCCACGGCGAACCATCTCGGTATTCAGGTGCAAAAGCTGAAATATATCGCCATTGCCGGCGTTTCGGCGGCTGTTGGCGCATCGGTCGCTGTCAGCGGCGGTATCGGCTTTGTCGGCATTGTGGTGCCGCATCTGTTGCGGCTGACCATCGGTCCGGACAACCGTTACCTGTTGCCGGCCTCGGCGTTGCTTGGTGCTTCGCTGCTCATTCTGGCCGATACCGTCTCGCGTACCATCGTTGCGCCGGCCGAACTGCCGATCGGCATCATCACCGCAACGGTTGGTGGTCCGTTCTTCCTGTGGATACTGCTGCGCAAGCGCGGCGTCATTGACCTGTGAGATCAGCCATGATCGAAGCCCGTGATGTCTCAGTAAAGCTTGCCGGAAAGCGCATCGTCTCCGGTATCGATTTCGAGGCTCGTCCTGGCGAGATCGCGGCTATAGTCGGCCCGAACGGTTCGGGCAAGACAACCTTCCTCAAGGCTCTGTCAGGGGACCTCGGCTACGATGGCTCGATCACCATCAATGGCCGTGAAGTATCGGCGACGCGCCCGGTGGAAGCGGCTGGGATGCGTGCAGTGCTGCCACAGGCAACTTCGCTCGCCTTTCCGTTCACCGTGCATGAAATCGTTCGGCTTGGGCTGATCGGCGGACGATCCGGGGCGCTGGCCGGTGAGAACGAGCGCCTGCCCGAACGGGCACTGGCGAAGGTCGACCTGGATGGCTTCGCGGGACGTTTCTACCAGGAACTGTCGGGCGGCGAGCAGCAGCGCGTGCAACTGGCCCGCGTGCTTTGCCAGGTATGGGCGCCGGTGCTGGACAGCAAGCCGCGCTATCTGTTCCTCGACGAGCCGGTGTCGAGCCTGGACGTCAAGCACCAGCTCATCATCATGGACATCGCGCGCGATTTCGCGAAGCGGGGAGGCGGCGTCGTCACCATCCTGCACGACCTCAACCTGACGGCGATGTATGCCGACCGCATCTTCGTCATGCATCGCGGTTCACTGGCTGCGGCAGGAACACCGTCTGCCGTGCTCAGCGACAGCCTGATCGAAAAGGTCTTCGACTGCCGCATGCGCGTCGGCGTGCTGCCGACCGGCGACGTGCCGTTCGTGCTGCCGCAATCGGTGGCGATGTAGAGCGAGCCCCAGCCTCAGGCGGCAGGGGCGCGGCGTTCCAGAAGATCGATGCCGAGCAGCGAGCGCACATTCGGACGCGCGGCGACCAGATCGGCGATGGTGTAGCGGCCGAGTACCTCGAAGAACGCGTTCAGTGCCTCGCGCAGCGCGGAATTCAGCGCGCAGCTGTCGATCAGCGGGCAGTCTGCGTCGGCCTCGAAGCATTCCGCCATGGCGAAATTCTCCTCGGTGATGCGCACGACATCGAACAGGCTGATCTCGGCAGCTGGTTTGCCGAGCCTGACGCCACCGTTGCGCCCGCGCACGGTTTCCACCAGCCCATGTTCGACCAGTGGCTGCAGGATCTTGAACAGGAACAATTCCGACACCGTGTAGGCGGCGGCTATTTCGGGAATGCGGCTGAGGCGGTCGTCATTGGCCGCACAATACATCAGGATCCGCATGGCATAGTTGGTTTGACGCGTGAGCCGCATGGTCGCTCCTTCGCAAAGCACGTGTTAGGGCGAATATGGCGCATAGTCTGGAATAATTCTAGACTGGACTTCCGTATATATGACATTTTTCGTCAACTTTTTGAAGGAAAATATCGAGCGACGTTCCTTTCCGCAGCGTCACCGGTTCAACGGGAGGCCAGAAGCTCCACATCCTTGCGTTTCAGCTGAAACTCACGATTATCCCGGCTAGGGCAATTCCAGGAAAAGTGTGGGGCGGTTTTCCGTCCGGAATTGCGCAAAAACAAAAGGCTGGAGCGTTTCCGCGTTTCCGCGAAAAACGGAAACGCTCTAGGGAACAGAACCGGATGCAAGTCTGAGGGAGGGCGCGCATGGCGCAGGACACCGGATTCGGCAGGATCCCAGGTCCGCCCAAAAGGCCGATCGTCGGCAATATGCTGACGGTGGATACCGAGACGCCTCTCCAAAGCCTGATGCAGCTTGCGCGCGAGCTTGGGCCTATCTTCCGCCTCGACATGATGGGCACGCCGATGGTGGTGGTGTCGGGAGCTTCGCTGGTCGAGGAAATCTGCGACGAGAGTCGCTTCGACAAGGCAGTGCGCGGCTCGCTGCGGCGCGTGCGATCCGCCGCCGGCGACGGACTTTTCACGGCCTACACGCAGGAGGACAACTGGACGAAGGCCCACAACATCCTGCTTCCAACCTTCGCGCAGCGTGCCATGGCCGGCTATCTGCCGTTGATGCAGGACATTGCCGGTCAACTCTGCATGAAGTGGGAGCGACTCAACGTCGATGACGACATCGATGTGGTGCATGACATGACGGCGCTGGCCCTCGACACCATCGGGGTCTGCGGCTTCGACTATCGTTTCAACTCCTTCTACCGGCGCGACTACCATCCCTTCATCGACGCCCTGACGCGCACGCTCGAGACGTGCATGGTGCAGCGCGGTCTGCCATTCGAGAAGGTGATCTTGCGCAAGCGGCTGGAGCAGTTGAAGACCGACGTGACCTTCATGTCGAAACTGGTCGACGACATCGTGCGCGAGCGGCGCCGCGGCGGCGGTGACCAGGCGCAGAAGGACCTCCTCAACTTCATGCTGGCCGGCGTCGACAAGACAACCGGTGAAAGCCTGTCCGACGAAAACATCCGCTACCAGATCATCACCTTCCTGATCGCCGGTCACGAGACGACGTCGGGCCTGATGTCCTTCACGCTCTATTTCCTGCTCAACAACCCGGAGGTCCTGGAAAAGGCCTATGAAGAGGTCGATCGTGTGCTCGGCAACGACATTGGTGCCATGCCGACGATCGGCCAGGTCAATCATCTCACCTACGTGCAGCAGGTGCTCAACGAAGCGTTGAGATTGTGGCCAACAGCGCCGGCGATCGGCCTCTATCCCTACAATGACGAAATGCTCGGCGGTCGGTACAAGGTGAAGAAAAACACCTTCACCACACTGCTGACGCTGATGCTGCACCGCGACCCTTCGATCTGGGGAGCGGAGCCCGAGCGTTTCAATCCCGATCATTTCACGCGCGAAGCCGAGGCTGCGCGGCCCGCACATGCCTTCAAACCATGGGGCAATGGTCAGCGCGCCTGCATCGGCCGTCAGTTCGCCATGCAGGAGGCGACGCTGGTGATCGGCATGATCCTGCAGCGTTTCCAGTTGTTCGACCACCAGAAATACCAGCTGCGTATCAAGGAAACGATGTCGATCAAGCCGGATGGCTTCCGCATGAGGGTGAAACCCCGCCCAGGTCGAACGCGCGGGACGGTGATTCCAGGTGCCGCGTTGGGCGATCAAGCCGCGCAACCGGCACCGCAGGTTGCCAGACGACCGAAACACGGGACGCCGCTGACCGTGCTTTACGGCTCCAACCTTGGCACGACGGAAGATCTTGCCCGGGCGATTGCCCAGGCCGGTGAACTGAACGGGTTCGACGTCGTCATGGATGAACTCGACGCCAGGGTCGGCAACCTGCCGACGCAAGGTGCGGTGGTGATTGCCAGCGCTTCCTACAACGGTGCCCCACCGGACAACGCGACGCGATTCATGGAATGGCTGGAAAAAGCAGAGCCGGACGCGGCCAAGGGCGTCAGCTATCTGGTGTTCGGCTGCGGCAACCGTGACTGGGCCTCAACTTTCCAGGCTACGCCGCGGCGTATCGACGAGCGCCTTGAGGCCCTGGGTGCCCAGCGCATCACACAGCGCGGTGAGGGCGACGCGCGCGAGGATCTCGATGGCCAATTCCAGGACTGGTTCAAGGGCCTGTTTCCGTCGCTCGGGGAAGCGCTGGGGCTCGATATCGATTTTTCGGAGCAGGCGGAGGCAGAACCTCTCTACCAGGTCGAGATCGTCTCCGGGCAGCCGGTGAACCCGGTCGTATACCAGTCTGGCGCGGTAGCGATGACAGTTGTCGGCAATCGCGAGCTGCAATCGTCCGGGTCCGGCCGTTCTACCCGTCATGTCGAGGTGGCGCTGCCGCATGGTGTCGACTATCGCGCCGGCGATCATCTTTGTGTGGTCCCGGTCAACGACCCGGCGCTGGTCGAAAGGGTCGAGAAGCGTTTCGGCTTTGCAGCCGATGCACAGGTGCGGCTGAAAACCACAGGTGGACGGCAGGCGCCGTTTCCGGCCGACGGTCCGGTCGCCATACGTCGCATTCTCTCCGACTACGTGGAATTGCAGGCCGTCGCCACGCGCAAGCAGATCCAGGCGATGGCGGCGGCTACCCGCTGTCCCTTCACCAAACCACAGCTTGAGGCGCTGGTCAGCGAAGCCAAGGACGGTGTTGATCCCTACAAGACCGAAGTGTTCGCCAGGCGCCGGTCCGTTCTGGATCTGCTCGAACAGTTCCCGGCCTGTGAACTTTCCTTCGGGCAATATCTTGAAATGCTGCCGCTGCTGGCGCCGCGCTATTATTCCATCTCGTCATCGCCGTCTTCACAGGCTGGGCGCTGCTCGATCACCGTTGGTGTGGTCGATGGTCCGGCGCGGTCGGGCAACGGCATTTATCGCGGCGCCTGTTCCAACCATCTGGCGCAGGCAGCCGAGGGGGCCGTCATTCATGCCACCACGCGCGAGACCAAGGCGGGTTTCCGCCTGCCGGATGATCGGGCGCGGCCTCTGATCATGGTTGGGCCGGGCACCGGATTGGCGCCATTCCGTGCCTTCCTGCAGGAACGGGCCGTCATGGCAAGGGCCGGCGAGGCACTGGCGCCGGCGATGCTGTTCTTCGGCTGTCGTCACCCGGAGCAGGATTTTCTCTACCGGGAGGAGCTTGAAACGATGGCTTCGGCCGGTCTTGTCGAACTGCATGTCGCTTTCTCGCGCCATGATGGCGAACGGACCTACGTGCAGGACCTTATCCGCAAGAATGGGGGTGCCGTCTGGAGGCTGATCGAGGATGGAGCGCATATCTATGTCTGCGGCGACGGCAGCCGGATGGAACCGGATGTAAAACGCGCGCTGACACGTCTGTATGCGGAGGAGACTGATGCCGATCCGCAGGAGGCCGATGCCTGGATCGAACGCCTGGCCAAAGAAAACCGCTACGTGCTGGACGTCTGGGCGGGGAATTGACGTGCTGTATTTACCTTGACGTAAACGTTACGTTGGGTGATCTTGCAAACCATGGTGCGCTGCACAATATATGCGGCGTCGAGCACCGACTCGGGGAGGAACCCTTGAGGAGTGCGACATGGAAAGACAGATTACAAACAGCGTTCCCTTGACGGGAACCATCCGCCAGCTCAGACCCTCCGAATTGCCGCGATTCCGCGACCATTTGCTGAGGCTGGACGCCGAAAGCCGGCGAGATCGCTTCAACGGGCTGACCGACGACGCCTTCATAGCCTCCTATGCCGAGCGCAGCTTTGCGGACGGCACCACGGTCATCGGCTATGTCGAGGACGATATGGTGCTGGGTGCCGCCGAGCTGCATGAGCGGCCGGAGGACGCCCAGCCGACCGCCGAGATCGCCTTCAGCGTCGAACGTCAGCTGCAGCACCGCGGTATTGGCGGCCACCTGTTCGAGCGCCTGATCGCGCAGGCGCGTGGACTGGGCTATACGCGGCTGCGTGTCACCACCCACCCGCAGAACCAGGCGATGAAGACGCTGGCACGGCGCTATCGTGCTGCGCTGAACTTCGTGGACGGCGAGACGGTCGGCACGATCGACCTCGAGCCAGTCGACGATGATCTGTTGGCGGCGCTCCTGCCGGTTCGTCCCCACACAGACGTTGCCCTGAGCAGGGCTTAGGATTTTCAACCCTGCCTGCTGCACGGCAGTGGGTTCAAATATGAAAAAGGCCGCCCGAGGGCGGCCTTTTTGTTTTCCGGCGGATGCCTCAGTTGCCGTTGGCGGTGACGGTCACGCCGAGCGTCTTGGTGAGATCCGCGGGGCTAGCCATAGCGCCAGCGGCGATCAGTGCGAATGGAACCGGGCTGGCCGGTTTGGCGGCGATCACCAGGTTCTGGGGGTTGTCGAGATAGTCGCTGACAGCCTTGGTGACCTGTGCGGTCAGTTCGGGGTTGTTGATCTGCGCCATGCCGAACGGCACGATGGCCTTGGCCTGGTTGGCAATGTCCTTCGCCTGCATGTTCTGCTTCTTGGCGACGAACTCCAACACCTTGTTGGTCAGCGAATTGTCGGCGAAGCGGATCGAGGCGCTGTTGAAGGTCAACTGCTGCATCAGGCCGAGCACTGCCATGCCTTCAGCCGACTTGTCCGCGCCCTCGGGTGATGCAGCCATCTTCTTCTGGAGGTCCTGCAGCGACTTGATGAAGTCGGTGGTGTAGCCACCCAGCGAGAAGGCCATGCCGAGCGTTCCGGCATTGTCGACGGTGATGTCGTACTTCGACAGGTCCATCTTGCCTTCCTTCGGCTCCCAGGTGCCGGCCATGTCGAACTTGCCGGAAACGTTCTGGTAGCCAAGCGCATCGATCATCGCCTTGGAGTCCGGGTCCTGCACCAGTGACAGGTCACCGGTGAATTTCTCGGCGCCGCCGGTGAAGCTCAGTGCCTTGCCGTCGGCCGGCGGCACGATGTCGACTTTAGCATTGCTGACTGAGAACGCGGTCTTGTCGCCAACCTTTACCGAGAGGCTGTCGAGCTGGCCCGACTTATACATCAGCAGCGAGGCGACCGGATCGGTGTTGCCTTCGCCGGGGATGGTCATGCCCGTGATGACAAAGGGGCTAATCTCGAACTTGGCGCCGTCCTTCTCCTGCGTGAAGGCCTCGGTCGAGACCGTGTCAACGACGTAGCCGCCATTGGCGTCAGCGACGTTCTTGAAGGTGACGTTGCCGATTTTCAGCGGTTCCTTGTCGCCGGCAGGGGCGATCGTCACGCCTTCCAGCACCATGTTGGAGGTGTCACCGGAAACGCCAGTCCAGGCGAGGGTCACGCCCTGGTTCTCGAAAGTGGCCTTCAGCCGCTCGGCCACAGCCTTGGTATCGGCAGCGAAAGCCGGATTGAGCGGCAGGGCAAGAAGAAGCGCCGAATAGGCGAACTTACGGAAGGTTGAGCGGTGGATGGTCATCGCGTGCTCCAAAAAGTGACAGCGTCTGTCTCGAAAAACTGTTCGTATCTGCACCTTCACCCGTCCGCAACGAACTGGGCCGGAAGAAGGCATTCCCGCCAAGAAAGGCCGACATTCACGGAAAAAGACAAATCCGGCAAGTCGGGCAGCGGCAAGGCGCGGTCCTTACGTCATGGCAGCTGTCCACGCAACATCCCGCATCGACGGGCCGTCGCTTAAACGGCTCATGTTACAGTTTCATGGCAGCCGCGGGCTGGGGAAATGGGGATTACTTGCCTGGCTGCCGCTTCGCGAGACCGGTCTCGGCACGGCTTGACCCGCCGCCTCTTGTCGCGAATCACCCTCTCGGCTAGTCCAAACCCATGGGAAAGAGCCTTTTGCCGCCTGACAATGGCGGACACGACAACATCGAGTCGGTCGACCTGAAGAAGGCGCTGGAAGATCGTTATCTTTCGTACGCGCTTTCGACGATCATGAATCGCGCCCTGCCGGACGTGCGCGACGGGCTGAAGCCGGTGCACCGGCGCATCATGCATGCCATGCGGCTGCTGCGTCTCAACCCCGACCAGGGGTTTGCCAAATGCGCCCGCATCGTCGGCGAGGTGATGGGTAAATTCCACCCGCATGGCGACCAGTCGATCTACGATGCGCTGGTGCGTCTCGCGCAAGATTTCTCGATGCGCTATCCGCTGGTCGACGGGCAGGGTAATTTCGGCAACATAGATGGCGATAACCCCGCCGCCATGCGTTACACCGAAGCGCGCATGACGGACGTCGCGACGGAACTGCTCGCCGGGATCACCGAGGATGCCGTCGACTATCGCCCGACCTATAATGAAGAGGACGAGGAACCGATCGTCCTGCCGGGCGCGTTCCCGAACCTGCTTGCCAATGGCTCATCCGGCATCGCGGTGGGCATGGCGACATCGGTGCCGCCGCACAACGTTGCCGAGCTGTGCGATGCCGCCCTCCACCTGATCGATCATCCCGACGCTCCGGTTGCCAAGCTGGTCGAGTTCGTGCAGGGGCCTGATTTCCCGACCGGCGGCATCATCGTCGACAGCCGCCAATCGATTCTTGATGCCTATGAGACAGGCAGAGGCGGCTTCCGCGTCCGTTCGAAATGGACCCAGGAAGACCAGGGCAGGGGCACCTGGGTGATCGCGGTCACCGAGATCCCCTACGGCGTCCAGAAGTCACGATTGATCGAGAAGATCGCTGAACTGCTGATGGCCAGGAAACTGCCGCTTCTGGAGGATATCCGCGACGAAAGCGCGGAAGACATCCGCGTCGTTCTGGTGCCGAAGAGCCGCACCGTCGATCCGGGCCTCTTGATGGAATCGCTGTTCAAGCTGACCGAGCTTGAGAGCCGCTTCCCGCTCAACATGAATGTGCTGTCGCGCGGCAAGGTGCCGAACGTGCTGTCGCTCAAGGGCGTGCTTCAGGAATGGCTGGAACACCGGCGCGAGGTCCTTGTGCGCCGTTCGAAGCATCGGCTGGGCGAAATCGAAAAGCGCCTGGAGATCCTCGGCGGTTACCTGATTGCCTACCTCAACATCGACGAGGTGATCCGCATCATCCGCGAAGAGGACGAGCCCAAGCAGGTGATGATGGCCCGCTGGTCGCTGACCGATGTGCAGGCCGAAGCCATCCTGAATATGCGGCTGCGTGCCCTGCGCAAGCTTGAGGAATTCGAAATCCGCAAGGAGTTCGACGGCCTTTCGGAGGAGAAGAAGCAGATCGAATCGCTGCTTGCTTCCGTGGAAAAGCAGTGGAAGACCATCGCCTGGGAAATCCAGAAGATCCGTCGCGATTTCGGGCCCGAGGAAAACAAGGAACTCGGCCCGCGTCGTACCCAGTTCGCCGACGCGCCGGAGCATGACCTGACCGACATCGCGCATGCGATGATCGAAAAGGAGCCGGTGACGGTGGTTGTGTCGGAAAAGGGCTGGCTGCGCGCCATGAAAGGCCATCTGACCGATCATTCGCTTTTCAGCTTCAAGGAGGGCGATGGGCTGAAGCTCGCCTTCCACGCCCAGACCACCGACAGGATCCTGGTCTTCACCACCGGCGGCAAGTTCTACACCATCGGCGCTGATCGGTTGCCGGGTGGCCGTGGCCATGGCGAACCGATCCGCATCATCGTCGACATGGAGAACGATCAGGACATCGTCACAGCCTTTGTTCATGATCCGAAGCGGAAGCTGCTTCTGGTGTCGCACCAGGGCAACGGTTTCGTGGTTTCGGAGGAAGAGGTGGTCGCCAATACCCGCAAGGGCAAGCAGGTGATGAACATCAAGTCGCCGGATGAAGCCAAGCGGTGCCTGCCGGCCGTCGGCGATCATGTCGCCATCGTCGGCGACAATCGCAAGATGTTGGTGTTCGCGCTGTCTGAAATTCCTGAAATGGCGCGCGGCAAGGGCGTTCGCCTGCAGAAGTACAAGGACGGCGGTGTTCTCGATGTGAAGACATTCGTCATGGAAAGCGGCCTTTCCTGGCAGGACTCCGCCGACCGCACCTTCACCCGTCCGCGCGAGGAACTCGCCGAATGGATCGGTAATCGCGCTGCCGCCGGCCGCATGGTGCCGAAGGGTTTTCCGCGTACCGGAAAGTTCGGATAATTCTTGCGGAGCGCGAATCCTTTTTCCGGATTCGCGCCTCTTGTTCCCGAAGCCGGGATGGTGCCGGACGGGAGAGACAAGAGATGGCCTTTTATCGCAAGATCATCGGCAGCCTGCATCAAGTGGTGCGGGTCGTCATCGGAGCCGTGGCTGCAGTTGCTGCGCTGGTGTGGCTAACGGCACCTGTCAGCTATCTGGGAGCTGTTGCCGGTGTAGGCTTGGCGCTGTCGGGGTTGCTCGGCTATTGCCCGATGTGCGCCGCGACGGGACTGGGGCGGCAGCGGTAGGTTCCAGATGAACGGCGTTCCTTCGGATCTTTTCGACGCTGCGCGGCTGGGGGATCGCGAAGCGATCGTCAAGGTTCTCGAGATCGCTCAACCTGACATTCGCCGCTATGCCCGCTCAAGCTGCCGCGGTTCGGCCGATGCCGAGGATGCGGCGCAGGAGGCGCTGTGGCAGCTCTCGCGCAGGATCGGGACGATCCGTTCGCTGACAGCAATCTCTGCCTGGCTTTTCACTGTGGTGAGGCGGGAATGTGCGCGGATGGCACGCGCTCTGCGGTTGCAGGCACCGCAGTCCCTGGCGGAACTCGACCTCGAGCGCTCCCTTGGCACGCGCCCGCAGGCCGAACTGGCCCTGGATATTGCCGCCGCGATTGAGGCGCTGCCGCCGCACTATCGCGATGTCGTGCTGTTGCGCGATCTGCGCGAAATGACGATCGACGAGATCGCGGAGAGCCTTGGCGAGACTCGCCAGGCGACCAAGGCGAAACTTCATCGCGGTCGGCTCCTGGTGCGGGAATATCTCTCGGACTGACGATCGTTCGGCGGGTACGCGCTGCAGTGCGCACCTCAAATTCGAAGACCGTGCCAAAGAGGCGGGCGACTTCTTGACGCCCACGGCCGGGCCTCTAACTTGGTCCGCTCATATTCGAGGGTGGAGCGTTTCGATGCCGGCAGTTCTGCGTGCGGCGCTGTTCCTGGTGCTTGCTGCATGCATGCCGGCTGGCGCCGGCGAGCGCACCATCTTCCTGACTTTCGACGATGGCCCGCTCAACGGCACTGCCAACGTGCTCGATGTCCTTGAGGCAGAGCAGGTGCCTGCCGCGATGTTCATGGTCGGTCAGCACGTTCTGGCGAGCCCGGAACGCGAGGGACTGCTCAAGCGCGCCAAGTCGCTGCCACTGGTCACGCTGGGCAATCATAGTTTCAGTCATGCCAGCAACCGCTACGAGCGCTTCTATGCAGACACCGAGGGGGTCGTCGCCGACATGTTGAAAGCAAACACGGTGCTTGGGCTCAGCGCGCCGCCACCCATTCCCGCGCGGTTGCCGGGTCGCGACGTGTTCAGGTTGCGCTACATGTCCCGTGACGACTTCGGGCTCAGTCTGGAGGAAGCACAGCGCGAGCAGGTCGACTTCGAGTTTGTCGCTGCGTCGGGCTTTCATCTCTATGGCTGGGACTTCGAATGGGTGCACGACGACAGCGGCAAGCCGGTCCAGTCGGTCGATCGGCTGATCGACGAGATCGGCCACTTGTTCGCCGCGGGCCGGACGGTCGGCAAGAACAAGCTCATCCTGCTCATGCATGACGAGATGTTCCAGGACATATTCCAGGGCAGGGACAAACTGACGGCACTGGTCGCCGGGCTGCGTGCCAAGGGCTACGTTTTCGGCCATATCGCCGATTACGACACAAAGACGAGCCCATAGATCAATATGGATATCGCGGTGCTCAGGCCGCGATATCCGGCAATGCTCGAACGATCGGATCGGTTTCACGGACCGCATGGGCTTCACGCTGCTTGGCGAGCGGGCCGTATTGTTCGGACCATTCGACCAGTGCCCTGAAGGCCGGCTTCAGGTGTTGGGCACCCTCACTGACTTCATATTCCACCCTGAGCACATTCTCCGGATAGACGGTACGGCTGATCAATCCATCCGCTTCCATCTCGCGCAGGCGCAATGTCAGCATGTGCTGGGTTATGCCTGGCAGGCTGCGCCGCAGTTCGCCGAAGCGATGCCGGCGCTGGGCGAGTATCCAGAGGATCTCGATCTTCCATTTGCCGGCGAGCGGGCGCATTGCCTCGATGAGCTTCAGATAGGGGGCATCGCCATTCGCAATCGGGTGAGAGGCCTGATCGGTGGATGGGTACATCGGTCTAGTCCCTCGCTGCTATGGACGGAATGCAATAAGCGCCAATAAGCGCTATGAACGAGTTCGCGCGATTTTCGTTGCCTGACTTTGTCAGGAGTGTTTCGCGTTGGCTCAACATTGACCGAGAATGATCGCTCGCATAAATTGAGAATGATCATTCGCATTTCGGAAATAGCAATGAAAACCGCGCTTGGCAATATAGAGATGCTGCTGGAAGCCGAGATTGACGAAGGGCGGACGCTGTCGCGTGCCGAGCGTCGCGAGCTGCAGGTGCAGCGTATTCTCGACGCCGCCAAGACCTGCTTCGCCCGCGAAGGTTTTCAGGGCGCTTCGATGCAGCAGATCTGCGCCGAGGCAAGCATGAGCCCTGGCGCGCTCTATCGCTATTTTGTCTCCAAGGAAGCGATCATCGAGGAGATCTGTGCCGCGGCGCGGCGCGATGATGAAGAAAAGCTGGCAGAAATGCTGACGAAGCGCGATGTCGTCGAGGGCATGGTGTTTGGCTCGATGACACACATACGTTTCGTGCATGAAACCGATGCGTGTGCGTTGATTGCACAGTTTCATGCAGAAGCAACGCGCAGCGAGAGCGTGCGCGCGATCTATTGCAACCATCTCGCCGAGGTGCGCGGCATCTTCCTTCAATATCTGGGTGCCGCACTCGACCGCGGCGAAATCGATCCGCTGTTCGAGCTCGAAACGTTGGTGCCGGCAATGATGTCGATCATTCAGGGCATCGCCAACAATGACCTGCCCGCCAACGGCGTTGCGCTGGACAAGGTCGAGACGGTCGTGCGCACGGTGATGGTCTCCATGCTGCGCCCTACCGGCAAGGCTGCCTGAACCTTTGTTTTTCACGCGCTAAGGCAGTCGCCCGCAGGAATCTGCTTGCAATTGGCTTATAGTCACGATTGCTGCACTATCGTGCGCCATAGTGGCGCGAGGTGCTGCCAGTTGTGGCGCCGCTGTCGATTCGGGGTAAGTGTTTGAAATCACCGCTGACGAGACCGAAGGAACCGCGCCTTTTCGGCGTGCCTGCCCCGATGCGTGCCGCCGTCATTCCGCCATTGTCGGCCGCTCGCTGGCTTCTCGTCCTCGTGGTCGCGGCCGGTGTCTATTTCTTCTACGGGTTTGTGGTCCCGGTTCTGGCCGCACTCGTCATTGCCTTCGCCAGTTGGCCGCTTTACCGGCGTCTGCTTGTTGCGGTGAATGGCAACCGCACCATTGCCGCAACCATCGCGCTACTGCTCATCCTTGCCTTCCTGGTGATCCCGATATCGTTCGCCGGTACCTATGTGATCAACGAAGTGCGTGAATGGCTGACCTGGGCGATCGGCACCAATCGCCATGGCGCGCCGACACCGCAATGGATCGCCAGCCTGCCCGTGGTGGGCGAGTGGCTGAACGAGCAGTGGACGAAAAACCTCGGCCATCCCGGCGGTATCGGACAACTGATCCAGCTGGTGAGTGGCGCCAACATACGCTCGATCTACCAGACTGCGCTTGCTGCCGGCGGCAGCGCGTTTTCGCTGCTTTTGACCCTGCTGTTCATGCTGATCGCGCTGTTCTTCGCCTATCGCGACGGCGAGAGCTTCGCGCGCCAGGTCGATACGCTGGGCGAGCGCATCTTGCCGGTGCGCTGGGAGCGCATCTCGCGCGTGGTGCCCGCCACCATTTCTTCGACCGTTACCGGCCAGACCGTCATCGCCATCGGCGAGGGGGTGGTTCTGGGCATTGCCTATTGGCTGGCTGGCGTACCGTCCCCCGTGACGCTCGGTGCGCTGACCGGGGTGATGGCGCTGATCCCCGGCGGAGCTCCGCTCTCGTTCACACTGGTCTCGCTTTATCTGGTCGGTTCTGGTTCGGCCGTAGCGGGCGTGGTGCTGTTCATCTGGGGCTCGGTCGAACTCTTCATTGTCGACAAGACGATCCGTCCCAAGCTGGTCGGTGGTCCGATCAAGCTGCCATTTCTGCCGACCTTCTTTGGGCTGATCGGCGGCGTGAAAACCATGGGATTCCTCGGCCTGTTCATCGGCCCGGTGCTGATGGCGCTGCTCGTCGCTATCTGGCGCGAATGGCTGCACGAGGTGGAAGTGGTCGACAACCAACCACCGGAGACGCCTTCCGCCGAGCCGGAGGCCATCGCGTCGACGACAACGGAACCGGTGGGCCTGGAGCCGAGAAAAGTTCAGGCCGGGTGACGCACCGCCAATGCCGCGCGGCGCTGGCGGCCAAGATGCAGTTGCCACAGCGAATGCGCGATCAGGGCCACGATCAGTATCGCACCGCCGATGAGGGTGTCGCGTGACGGCACCTCGTTGAAAACAAACCAGACCCATACCGGCGCAAGGACCGTCTCCAGAAGGTAGAACATCGCCACTTCCGGGCCTGAAATGTATTTCGGCGCCGTAGCCAGGCAGAAAAACGAGATCGGAATGACAACACCGCCATTGAACAGGATCCACCACGGCGCGTTTACCTGAAAACCGGTGTTCCAGACCATGTAGACGGCCACCAGGAAAGGCAGCACGACGCCGATAAGGGCCGGGAAGCCCATGTCCTTGCCGCTGCGGCGCGAGATCGTGATGGCGGACGCGACACAGAATGCCGACGCGGCTGCGAGCACGTCGCCGAACAAATGGCCGGAACCGATCGAGCCGCCGACGATGATGCCGACGCCGACGATCATGGCGGCCATCGTCGCGAACGTGGCCGGGCGTGGCCGTTCGCCGAGGAACAACCAGGACAACAGCGCCGCGAACATGGTGTTGAACGCGAGGATGAAGACCAGATTGGCTGTCGTGGTGTTGAAGACAGCGGTAATGAAGGCGATCGAGCCGAGCCCGTAAAGTGTGGCGACGGCCAGGCCGGCGCGACCGGGGATCAGTTTCGGCGCGCTGGGCGTCCACCAGCGCCACACGGCCCACACGATCAGACCGGCAAGCAGCGTGGTGCCGCTGCGTAGCATCAGGATGGTCCAGGGCGCGCCGTCGGCTAGGCGGATCAATGGGATGTCCACGGTCAGCGCCATGCCGCCCAGCGCGGCAATCAGCAGACCTCTGGAGTGATCGTGTGAAACAGTCACGCGTAGCCCCCGCCTCAAAGCAACGGCAGCGTTAGGAGCCTTGGTGAGGCTGGACGGGCCGATTGTTCAGTTTCAGCCGCTGAAGCGTTCCCAGCCCTTCGGGCCGAGATGTTCTTGCGGCATGAAACGCATCTTATAATTCATCTTGCGTGAACCGTTGACCCAGTAGCCGAGATAGACATGGGGCAAGCCCATCGCCTTGGCGCGCTGGATGTGGTCGAGGATCATGAAGGTGCCCAGCGAGCGCTCATCCAGGTCGGGATCGAAGTAGGAATAAACCATCGACAGGCCGTCGGCCATCTTGTCGGTCAGTGCCACCGCCACCAGCGCACCTTGACCCTTGCCCGTGATGAATGTGTCCGGTCCGCGCCGACGGTATTCTATGATCTTGGTGTCGACATGGGTGTCCTCGACCATCATAGCGTAATCGAGCACCGTCATGTCCGACATGCCGCCCTTGCGGTGACGGGCGTCGAGATAGGCGCGGAAGAGGGAGTATTGCTCGGTCGACGGTTCGGCGTCGTGCATCACGCCGACGAGATCGGCATTGTGCTGCGTCACGCGGCGCATGTTGCGGCTGGGTTCGAATTCCTGCGCAAGGATACGCACGGAAACGCAGGCGCGGCAGTTCTCGCAGGCGGGGCGATAGGCGATGTTCTGCGAACGGCGAAAGCCTCCCTGGGTCAGGAGGTCATTCATCTCCGAAGCCTTGTCACCGACCAGATGGGTGAACACCTTCCGCTCGAACTGACCTTCCAGATACGGGCATGGCGAAGGCGCGGTCAGGAAGAATTGCGGAGACTGGGTAGGATGCTGCGTCATCGCGCGTCGAAAAATGCTCCCACGAACTGCCCTAGCTTGGCGTGCGCGGCAGAAAATTCAACAGGATAATCGTAGTGCAGGGCTTTCTGGCCCATATATTCGGCGGTTGGGCAGGACAGTGTGGACAAGTCCCGCCTCAGCGGTCGGTACGGCTGACGACAGTACCGAGCAGCAGGTCGTGCAGCGTGCGCTTGCGGTCGGAAAACAGCGTCACCAGAAGCACCAGGGGAGTGAGAATCACATTGCCTGCCCAGAACAGCACCGAATGCACGACGGCGGTCATGCCATCGATCGGGGTGCCGTCCAGCCTGTCCAGGCGAATGCCCATCGCCTTCATGCCGAGCGTAGCCTGATCGCGGCCGCCCAGCGTGTTCCAGATGTAGACCACGGCGACTGCCGGCACGAGCACTGAAAACAGCATCCAGCCCAGCCCGAGCGTGATGATGCCGAACAGGAACACCAGGATGGCAAAGGGAATGGTCAGCAGGCCGACCACCAGATAATCGAGCATGCATGCAAAGACGCGGCGCGAACGGACGCCGTCATAGGCACGGACGTCGTCAAGCCTGGAAGTGAGGATCTCTCCGTCGAGAACGCGCGCGTTCATTTCCTGAATATCCTTATAGTTGACCGGTTCCTGACCTGCTCACCCAACAAATGGTGTGACCGCTGCTTCCGTTCAAGTTGAAGCGGCGGATCGCTGCCGATCCAGCCATTCGCTTATGATATTGCCGTCCACTGCGCCGAATTCATGACCGGCGGCTACCATGCGCGCATCGACATCGGCATGATGTCGTCGCAGCAGTCTGGCAAGCGATTGCGCGAAAGGCGCATAGGTGACGTCGTTGGCTCCGGTTATCATCAGCACATGTGCGCCCGACAAGTCGGCATCCGGGACTCGATCCAGTACCGGCATGGCGCGCAGCAGCACAGCGCGTCGGATGACGCCAGGGTGCAGCAGCATGGTGCTGGTAACCAGATTGGCGCCGTTGGAATAGCCGATGAAGGCGACAGAGGCCGGTTCCAGGGTGTGAAGCGCGATCAGCTCGTCGATGAAGCGTTCAAAGGAATCCGTTTCCGCGCGGATGCTGGCCTGGTCGAATTGCGTCGGCGTGATCCGTCTGAACCAGCGCAAATCGCCGTCCTGTACGATACGGCCACGCACCGCCACCAGCCTCGCTCGTGGGGCGGCAGCCATTGCCAGAGGCATCAACGTTGTCTCGTCCGCAGCCGAGCCGTGCAGCAGGATGAGTGTCTCGCTTCCAGCGTCCTGCGGGATATGGAGGCGATAGGAGAAGGACAGGTCGCGTCGTAATGCCGCGATCTCCGAATTTTGTCGGCTATCAGTTCCAGCCGTTTGATTTTCCACCATTTTATCTCTGTTTGCCGGCTTCAAAACGAAACATTTTTGGATCGACCCAAAAGTGATTGAACGTGCTCTGTTTTTGGTCGCTTTTGCGCTGATATGGAATGTCGAGCGGTTCCGTGACGGAGGCTAGGGGCGAACCGCACACAGTGTGAACCGTTGCGGAGTCCTGATCATGACCACGCCGCTCTCTTCCGAACGTGATACCCGCATCGACGTTCTGCGTGCCCTCGCTCTGCTGATGATCTTCATCGATCATGTCCCCGGCACCGCGTTCGAGCTCTTCACCTACAAGAACTTCGGCTTCTCTGACGCTGCCGAAGCGTTCGTGCTGATATCGGGCATTGCCGTTGCGCTGGCCTATGGCCGCAAATTCCAGCCTGGGGACCGATTGCTGGCGACACTCAAGATGTGGCGCCGTGCCGGTGTGCTCTACGCTGCTCATATCGTCACCACCATCGCGTCGATCGCCATCTTCTGCGCGGCTGCATTGCTTGCCAAGCGCCCTGACTTCCTGACGCAGATCAACATCGGCCCCCTGATCGAGCGCACGCCGGAGGTACTGCTCGGCATTGCCACGCTTGGTCACCAGATCGGCTATAACAACATCCTGCCACTCTATGCCGTGTTGCTTCTGGCAGCGCCTGTGCTTCTGTTTTTTGGCGGGCGCTGGCCGCTGCCGACGCTAGCGGTTTCGGGTATCGTGTGGATGTGGGCGGGCCTCTATCAAGTCGCGCCGCCGAACTATCCTGAGCAGGGGTTCTGGTTCCTTAATCCGCTCTCGTGGCAATTTCTTTTCACCATCGGTGTCGTCAGCACATTGCACGTGCGCCGTGGCGGGAACATTGCTGTGAATGGCTGGCTGCTTGGTGCATCTGCTGCCTATGTATTCATCGCCATGGTCTGGGTTCGCGGCCCGTGGTGGGGCCAGGATACCCGGTTTGGCCTGCCGGCGGTGATTGCTGGTTTTGACAAGACTTTCCTGTCGCTGTCCCGGCTGCTGCATGTGCTTTCCGTTGCCTATCTGATCGTGGCGCTGCCGGTGGTTTCAGCCTTCTTTCGCAAGCCGCTCGATCATCCGCTCGCCATCCTTGGCAAGCGGTCACTGCCGGTATTCATTGCCGGCACCTTGCTTGCGATCATGGCGCAGGTGCTGAAGCTGGTACGGCCCGGCGGCTTTTCCTATGACGCCATGCTGATTGCTACCGGTATCGCCGCGCAATTCGCATTCGCCTACTATCTGGAATGGCTGTCCAGGCTCGGATGGGCGAGCAAGTCGAAGGTACCGCGGCGGCCGATCGCTCCGCGGGCAGAACCGGCGCTCAGTGTGTCTTACCAGGTAACATGACGAGGACCGGATCAGCTTTAGCCGCCACGGGGAGCTCTGCCTGAGAATTGTGCTTCGCTGTCTTCTAAATCGGTTGAAGTTATGGCGGTTAAAACGCTAGCCTATGCGTTGGCTGGACGTGATGGAGCGTCGAAAGCTGTCAGCCAGCGGGGCAAGGGGACTTCGGGATGGACTATGACATGCTGGTGGTCGGCAGTGGTCCATCGGGCCGGCGTGCCGCGGTGCAATCGGCCAAGCTGGGAAAGCAGGTTCTGGTCGCAGATGCGGGTCGACGGCTGGGAGGGGTGTCGGTGCATACCGGCACCATTCCCTCCAAGACGTTGAGGGAAACGGTACTTAACCTTTCGGGATGGCGCGAGCGTGGGTTCTACGGCAGGGGCTACCGCGTCAAGCAGGATATCCCGATCGGTGATCTGGTCGAGCGTCTGCACAAGACGCTCGATCACGAGGTCGAGGTGCTGCAGCACCAGTTAATGCGCAATGCCGTCAGGAGCGTCCGGGCGGTGGTGCGGTTTCTCGGACCCAACCGAGCAAGTCTTACGACAGCGACGGGCGACTACAGCGAGATCGGATTCGCCAACGCTCTGATCGCCGTGGGTACGCGGCCGCATCGTCCCTCGGACGTGCCATTCGACGGCAAACGGGTGTTCGATAGCGACGAGATGCTGGAATTGTCGCAGCTTCCGCGTTCGCTGACGGTGATCGGTGCCGGTGTCATCGGGGTGGAATATGCCACCATATTTTCGGCGCTCGACGTTCCGGTCACGCTTGTCGAGCCGCGCCAGACCATTCTCGACTTCGTCGACCGCGAGATCGTTGACGATTTCATCCATCAGATGCGCGACCGCGGCATGATCATCCGTCTGGGCAGCAGCGTCAGCGAGGTGAAGTCGGGGCCGGATTTCGCCGAAGTGGTGTTGGCGGACGGTCGCACCATCCGCTCCGAAATGGTGCTCTACGCCGCTGGTCGCAGCGGCAATGTCGGGAGTCTCGGTCTGGAGGCCGTCGGCATCGAGGCCGACGCGAGGGGGCGCGTCAAGGTAGATCCGCATACTTTCCAGACAACCGTCCCGAACATCTATGCCGCGGGCGACGTGATCGGTTTTCCGAGCCTCGCCTCGACATCGATGGAGCAGGGCCGGGTGGCTGCCTGTCATGCCTTTGGTGTCGTGCTGCCGCCGCCGCCGGAAACCTTCCCTTATGGCATCTATGCAGTGCCGGAAATCTCCACCGTAGGCCAGTCTGAGGAGCAGGTCCGCGCCAGTGGGACTGCTTATGAAGTTGGTGTGGCGCGATTCCGCGAGACCTCCCGCGGGCACATCATGGGCGTCAATTCCGGCTTCCTGAAGCTGCTCTTTTCACTGGAGACGCGGCGGCTGCTCGGAGCACATATTGTCGGGGAAGGAGCGACGGAACTGATCCATATCGGGCAGGCCGTGATCAACCTGGGTGGCACGATCGATTTTTTCGTCAACAACACCTTCAACTATCCAACGCTGGCTGAAGCCTACAAGATTGCCGGCCTGGATGCATGGAACCGGATGGGACGGGGATGAACCTCAGCGCGAAGCTGGGCCGGCCGATTCGCGCACGACCAGCTCGATCGGCATCTCCTGCCGGCGTTCGGCCTGACCCGGATCGAGGATGGCGCGGGCGGCGCGGCGGCCCATTTCCCGCATCGGCTGGGCGATCGTGGTGAGCGGCGGCTTGCATGTGGCCGCTTCCGGAACGCCGTCGAAGCCGACAATGGAAACATCGCCGGGCACCGACAGGCCACGTTCCTTGAGCCAGTCGATCGCGATCATGGCAATCCGGTCGGACATGGCGAGCAGCGCCGTCGGTGGTTCTGGCAGGCTGAACATGTAATCTAGGCTTGCATGTACGGTCGGCACATCGTTGCCGGTTTCGTAGATCGGAACGTCGGCTGCGTCGATGCCGGCATCGGCGAGCGTTTCCAGGTAGCCATAGAGGCGGTCGCGCGTACCGGAATAGGTGGCACCTTCAGCGCGCCGGGCAGTCACCGGCCCGCTGCTTCCTTCGTCGAAACTCAGCGCCAGAACGCCAAAACGGCGGTGGCCGAATGCCAGAAGATGATCCGCAGCCAGTTTCGCGCCGGCTTTGTTGTCGATTCCGATGGCTGAAAGCGCGCCTTCATCATAGCCGAAGTCGAGCACGACGAAGGGGAGCTTTCGTTCCCGGGTCAGATACACCGGCTGCCAGTTGCCTTCGACACAGAAGACGATGAAGCCGTCGACCAGTGCGCTCTGGATGTTCCAAGCGAGATGTTCGCCGTTGATCGCCGACACAAGCGACAGGCCGGCGCCCGTGGCATCGCAAATTTCCGAGATGCCGGACATGACCACGCGAGCGAAAGGGTCGTCGAAGAAATAGGAGAGGGGTTCCGCGGTGGCGACGCCGATGGCGTTGACCTTGCCAGCCCTCAGCAGCCGTCCCTTGGGGTCGGGGCCGGCGTAACCCAGTGCGTCCGCTGCTGCCTTGACGCGTTCGCGCACTTCTTCGCGCACGATCTCAGGGTGACTGAAGACATTCGAGGCGGTGCCATGCGAGACCCCGGCAGCCTTGGCGACATCCGCCAGCCTGACCGGTTTGATCGCGGTTGCCTGTCTTGCCATCAGTCATCCTTCTCATCGGTGGACGTAGTGAGGTCCGAGCGTTTTCAGGTGCCTGATGATCACCAGACTGCCGACCTTGTATCACAATTGTTGGATCGATCCATATTCGCCTTGACTTTGCGTCGAATGAGAAGGAGGATTTGGATCGATCCAAGAATTTTTGCACTGATCTTGAATCGATTCAATCCCGAAGCGATCCGGATCGAGAAAGTGAGGCAGCAATGCGTCCGATCGACTATCTGTTTGAAGACATCTATCGCAATTATTGGGGCATCTCGTTCAAGCCCGCAAATGAGCGGAACGATGCCCGGACCAACCATTCAGGCTTCGTTCGGCGTTTCGTGGGCGGGATCGCCAGATCGCTGTTTGCAGGATCGGGCCGCCGCTCAGGCGGCGACCCTGTTGCCGGGCTTCAGTGTCAGCAGCGGGACGCAGACGAGATAAAGGGCTGCGCCCGCGATCCAGACCAGTCCGGGAAATGTCGATCGCGTGGCGAAATAGGTGGTCGAGATCGCCAGAGGCGCGACAATGGACGCAAGGCTGGTCAGGCCGGCAATCACGCCTTGCAGTCGGCCCTGACTGTTCGCGTCCACTCCTGCGGTCATCATTGACTGCAGTGCCGGCGCACCGATACCGCCGAGGCAGAGCATCGGCAGAAGGGCGAAGACCATCCAGCCGCGCGTTGCCAGCCCGATCAGGATGTAGGCGGTGCTGTCGGCAGCGATGGCAATCGCAAGCGCCTTCTTCTCGCCCAGCCTTTCGCTGAGTGGCCCGGCCAGAAACGCCTGTGCCAGGGCGTGAAAGAGGCCGAACAAGGTCAGCGAAATGCCGACGGTGAACGGATCCCAGGTGAATTTGTCCTCGACGTAGACAACCCAGATCGTGCCACCGACTTCGCCGACCATGGCCAGCAGAATGGCCGTGCCAAGCAACGGCAGCAGCAACGGAAAGCCGAATGCCCAGCGCAAGGGAGCGAAAGGGTTGAGCGAAACGGTCGCGGCTTCGCTGCTCGGGCGCTTTGGCTCTTTCAGGACCAGCATGGCGATGAGCAAGGTGACCAGATTCAAGACCGCGGCGGCAAGGAATGGAGCGCGGGTCCAGACGCCACCGAGCAGACCGCCGATTGCGGGCCCGGCGATGAAGCCGACACCGAAGGCCGCCCCGAGTTGCCCAAAGCGCCTTGCGCGCTGATCCTCGGACGTCACGTCGGCAATGTAAGCCGACGCGACCGCTGATACGGCGCCGGTGACGCCGGCTATTGCTCGGCCAATGAACAACAGCCACAGCGTTGGGGCGAGTGTCATGAACAGATAGTCCACCGTGGCACCCGCCAGCGACATCAGCAGCAATGGCCTGCGCCCAAAACGGTCCGACAGCGCGCCGAGCAACGGCGAAAAGACAAACTGCATCGTTGCGTACAGCGCCAGGAACGCCCCGTAGCGCCAGCCAAGGTCGCCAGTGTGGCCAACCTCGCGCAGCAGCTCCGGGATGACCGGCATGGTGAGGCCGATGCCGGTTGCGGTAAGGGCGACCGTTGCCAGGATGATGGCGATGGAGCGGTTCATGACACGTCCAGAATTTATCGGTGATAAATTCACTTATCATTGATAAATTCGGGATGCAATGCCGGTGGCATCCTGATAGGAGACAGCAATGAAGGTCGACCGCGCGCGCATCGTCGACGAGGCGCTGCTACTGCTGAACGAAGTCGGGATGGACGCGCTGTCGACGCGGCTTCTTGCCGAACGGCTGCAAGTGCGTCAGCCGGCCTTGTACTGGCATTTCAAGAACAAGCGCGCGTTGCTGGATGCCATGAACAGGGAGATCCTGGAGCGCAGCCACACCAATCCGCTTCCCCAAGAGGGCGACGACTGGCGGCGGTATCTGACGGAAAATACGCGGAGCTTTCGTGCTGCGCTGCTCGCCTACCGCGACGCCGGAAGGGTTCATGCGGGCACCGAGGTTGAACCCGACGAATTGCTGGATATCGAGATGAAGACTGCGTTTCTGGTCGCGCACGGGTTCGAGGTTGGCGAGGCGATGATGCTGTTTATCGCGCTCGGTCGCTACACGCTCGGTTGCGTGATCGAAGAGCAGTCCGACTATCCGGAAGGGCCGGGCCGAGGGACAGAACTCGATCTTGCGGCCCGCGATTACCCGCTCTTGTCAGCAGGACTGCTCCACTATCGGGACGGGGGACACACGGCCCTGTTCGAAACGGGGCTCGGTCTGATCCTGGATGGCGCCGCCATGCGGCTTGCCGGCAAGGCGGAAAAATCCGGCGTTTAGGTTCTTGATCTCGCAAATGCCGAAGCTGCGAGCGTCAGCCAGCCCAGGATCAGCAGGGTGCCGCCGGTCGGTGCCACAAAGGGCAGCAGCCGTCCGCCGAGGAAGTCGCGGGAAAGCAGGTCGCCGCAGAACAGGATCAATCCCACCAGCAGCACGAGCCCGCCGAGGCGAAGTACCCTGTTGCCACCAACCAGCCCGACCGCCAGCAGCACGATCGCGTGGGTAAGCAGGAACGATGCTACCGTGCCGGTAAAGGCGCCGCCGATATGCGCCGCCGCTGCCGAGAGCGCCACGCCCGCAGCCCCGCAGAGCCCTCCGGCCATCACAAGAGGCGGGCAAGGTTCAAAGGCAAAACGAGAAGAGCTCATCGTCTAGTTCCATCGGCAAGGGCGACAATCTGCGAAACCGGGCGGATTCCCGAGTGCGGAACGCCTGGAGATCAAGGCAGGATTGCATGGTTCGGGCACTACGCGGACTGCGGCTGTTCGTAGCGGCTGCGTACGATCCAGTTGAAGAGTGCCCCTATTGCCAGCAGCATCGCGGTGAACAGAAAAACCGCACGCATGCCGAAATGACCGCCGACAAAACCGCCGAGAACCGGTCCGGCGACCTGGCCGACATATTGCGCCGAGATCGAATAACCCAGGACGTTGCCGCCGACGCCGTCCGGCACATTGTGGCGAATGACGCTGGTGACGGACGGCAGCAGACCGCCCAGCGCCAGCCCCATCAGAAAGCGCAGCACGATCAATTGCCAGCTTTCGGTGACAAAGGCCTGCGGAACGAGCAGCAGCGCTGCGACCAGCAACGCGCCGACTATGACGCTCCAGTGACCGACGCGGTCGGCGAGCTTGCCGAGCCTCGGGGCCGACAGGATCGCCCCGAGGGCCGCCGCCGACATGACGAAGCCGGCAACCAGTGTCACCTTCGCAGAATCCGTCACCAGTTCCGCGACATAGACGGTGATGATCGGTTCTATCGACATGGTGGCGAACATCAACAGCATGCCGGTGGCCAGCATCGCCACCACCGGTCGCTTGTCGGAGATGCGTGACCAACTGCCCGCCTGCATCTTCCTTGTTTCGGTTGCCGTGGGGCGACGATTTTCCCGGATCAGAAAGGTCGTGGCGAGGAATGCCAGGAAGATAACGCCGCCGGCGATCAGGAAGGTCGCGCGGATGCCGATCCTGGGCGGCAGGGCGCCACCAATCAACGGTCCGACCAGATTGCCAGCCATGATGCCGGCTGAAAGTGTTCCGAGAGCCCAGCCGGACCGATCCTTCGGCGTCTGCATGGCGACCAGAATGGTCGAGCCGGAGGAATAGCCGCCGGCCAGGCCGATCAGGAGGCGCAAGGCCACCAACTGCCAGACATCCTGCACCATGCCCATCAGCGACATGCACACCGCCATGCCGAAGCTTGCACGTACCAGCATCGACTTGCGGCCGTAGCGGTCGCCCAGCCGGCCCCACAATGGCGCTACCAGGGCCGCCGCAAGGAAAGTGGCGCCGTAGGCGATGCCCGACCATTGAACGATTGCTGCATGATCGGTGACGCCCAGCTCTTCCACATAGAGCGGCAGGAATGGCAAAAGCAGCGTCATTGCCACCAGTGTCGTGAAGGAGCCGACGAAGCACACGACGAGATTACGGCGCCAGTGGATATTGTAGCCTTGTTCCCCGGAATTGGTGCTTTCACTCGACATGGCGTTGCTCTTCGCTGCGTTGTCTTGTATCCCGTCTTGGGATACCAAGTTGGTATTCGTATCAGGCGCGGACATTGCGAAGTCAATGGGCCAGCGGCAAAAGGGAGAAGGCCGCGATGTCACAGATGCTGCAGGTCGAACGTCAGCTTCGCGAAATGATCCTGGGACTCGACATCGGTCCCGGTGAAAAGCTGACCGAGCGCTGGATAGAAAGCCGTTTCGGGGCTTCGCGTACTCCAGTGCGCGCGGCGCTGCTCAGGTTGGAAACGGAAGGACTTGTCCTGCGCGACGGGCGGGGCTGGACGGTTTCACCGATCAACCTTGCTGAAATCGAGCAGATTGCGGTCTATCGCCAGGCTGTCGAGGTTGCTGCCGCGCGCTTGACGGCTGCGCTGGAAGACAGAAGCGGCCTCGATGCGATCGAGGCAATGCTTGATTCCTGCGGAGCGGATACGCCGAGGGAAGAATGGCATCGGGTTGGCACCGACTTCCATGTCGAACTGGCGCGCCTGTCCGGCAATGAGTTCCTGTTTCGTGCCGTGCGGGATGCCATGATCCGGCTGTCGCGGGCGCGATGGCTGGAAATTCGCGATGAGGCCGCATCGGTGCGGGCCTGGCGGGAACATAGAACCATCCTGGCTGCGCTGCGGGCGGGGCAGGCAGACGAGGCTGCGGATCTCCTGATCCGGCACATCGGCGGCAGCCGCGATCGCTTGGTCAGCTCATTGCACGCCGAGCGCCGCGGCCTGCGCGCCCGTGGTTTTGCCGTCGTTGCGGCCTAAAAAAAATGACGTTTGCCGAGGCCGTGGATCGGCGTTGTTTCTTGATAATGTTTCGTCACATTCTTTGACTGTTTTCTCTCGGGATTATCTGGCGCAGCGGGACACGTGACGCTAAAAGCCTGCGCGGGCTTTTGCGTTGGAATTTCGATGCGTAATCTTCGTCGCAGGACTGGCAAGGTCTTTTATTACGCGCGCAACATTGTTCGCGACAGCGCACCGCAATTGCTTTTCCGTCATCGACTGGACCAAGCGCTGGCGACTGCCCTGCGGCGCGGTCCCGTGCTTCTCGATCGGCTCAACTACTACAACAAGCTGCGGGAGCCTTTCACGCCGAGCCCAGCGGCGGTGACGATCGCGACGCTGCCGCGCCGTCCGTCGATGTATTATTACGATCTCAAGGAGTTCGCTCGCTACTTCGATCCGAACCTGCGTCTGGACCTGGAGTTCGGCGACGTTCGTGGGCTTCCCGGCGTACCCTCGATCGTCAAGAACCGTCCGATCGGGGCAGACAATACCAATGCCGTGCTGTTCAAGATGGACAAGCTGCGGCATTTCCAGATGCAGGACGATCCGCTGCGGTTTGCCGACAAACAACCGAGGGTCGTCTGGCGTGGCGACATGAACAATCCTATGCGCCTGGTCTTTCTGGACGCTGCGCAGGGATTGCCTTTCTGTGATGTCGGGTCGCCGGCTACCCATACGCCGGAGCGTCACCGCAAGCCCTTCATGAGCGTCGAAGACCAGAAGCGTTATCGCTACATCGTCTCGCTTGAAGGCTATGACGTGGCGACGAACCTCAAATGGATCATGAGTTCGAATTCGCTCTGCCTGATGCCCGAACCGACCAACGAAATCTGGTTCTGCGAGGGGCATCTGAAGCCCGATGAGCATTATGTGCAGCTCGCCCCCGATTTCTCGGATATCGCCGACAAGTTTGCGTTCTTCGAGCGCCATCCCGAACAGGCGGAGCGCATCATCGCGTCGGCGCAGGCCTATTGCCGTCAGTTTCTGGACGAGCCGACCGAAAGGGCGCTGTGTTTCCTGGTGCTCTACAGATATTTCGTGCTGAGCGGGCAGATCGAGCCCGACGAGAAAGTCTGGCGCTTCATTTCAGCGTAGAGGCCTTTTTGGTTCCGCAGTTGCAATAAAACCGTCATTGCCCGCGGATATTGGTCGGCTCACGGTGCGAACGCGGAGCGACATCATGACCGAAATGGAACGCAATTCCCCCGCAGCTGATTGGCTGGAGGCGGAACTGGCAGACACGCTCGACGAAGATTATGAGCTCGAGCTGTCGGAGCCTGCACTCTCCGAAGAGATCGCCAAGATCTACAAGCGTTCGCATCCGCCGTCCGTCGAAAGGCAGGTCTATTTTCGCGAACTGCTGACGCTGCAGTCGGAACTGATCAAGCTGCAGTCGTGGGTGGCCCACACCAAGGCCAAGGTGGTGGTGCTTTTCGAAGGACGCGATTCGGCCGGCAAGGGCGGCGTCATCAAGCGTATCACCCAGCGCCTCAACCCCCGTATCTGCCGGGTCGTGGCGTTGCCGGCACCGACCGAACGCGAGCGCTCGCAATGGTATTTCCAGCGCTATGTGCCGCATCTGCCGGCGGGTGGCGAGATCGTGCTGTTCGATCGTTCCTGGTACAATCGCGCCGGCGTCGAGCGGGTGATGGGTTTTGCTACCCCCGACCAGGTCGAGGAGTTCTTCCGCGACGTACCGGAATTCGAGCGCATGCTGGTCCGTTCCGGCATCATCCTGGTGAAATACTGGTTTTCGATCACCGATGAGGAGCAGCAGATGCGCTTCCTCATGCGCATCCACGATCCGATGAAGCAGTGGAAGCTCTCGCCAATGGATCTGCAGTCGCGCGTACGCTGGGAACAGTACACCAAGGCCAAGGAAGAGATGCTGACGCGCACCAATATCCAGGAAGCGCCCTGGTTTATCGTCGAGGGCAACGACAAGAAGCGTGCCCGACTGAACTGCATCGATCACCTGTTGCAGCAGGTGCCCTATGAAGAGGTTCCGCACGATGAGATCACGCTGCCGGAGCGTGTCTTCAATCCCGAATACGAACGTACCGTGCTGCCGCCGGAACTCTACGTGCCGCAGAAATATTGAGGCCGGTCATCCAGCCTTGCGCTGAGCGACAAAGAAGGCTTTCAGTGCTTCGACCTTCTCGGCCGTCCATCCGGGCGGCTGAGTAACCGCAATCCACGCATCGATATAATGCTCAGGCGCGTAGACATGCCCGTAGCCCATCGGTGTGGTCGTGCCGAGCCCGATGTCGACGGTCAGCTGCAGCAGCGTGACGATCGGGAACCAGCGGAAGCGCAGCGAGACATCCGGCCCGCGTTCACCCTTCATCCAGTCCGGTTTGCTGTAGGCTGCATGGGGGTCGAAAAACACGATCGGGTCGCTGGCGTATTGCAGATAGACGACCCTTATCGGCCCCCAAGGCGCGCCATCGAGACCCAGCGCATCGTGCTGGCTGGTGAAACGTATGACCGAGCCGTCCCGGAAACGCGGCAGCCATGCCGGCGAGCCGGCGATGCGGCCTGCGGTGACAGTTTTCCAGGTCCGGCTGGGGAAGGGAGGACCTGCCCACACCGCGCCCTGGTATGGGTCGGCGATGACATCATAGATGTCGCTCGACAGATCGGAGTTCATCGCGCCGAGACTGAGGCCATAAAGATAAAGTTTCGGGCGCCGATCTTTCGGCAATTCCTTCCAGTATCCATAGACCTCGGTGAAGAGCGCCCGCGAAGCTTCCGAGCCGTAACCCGGCTCGACAAGCAATGAGAGCCAGCTCGGCAGATAGGAATACTGGATGGCGACGCTCGCGATATCGCCATGATGGAGATATTCGACCGGGTCGATTCCGGCAGGATCCACCCAGCCCGTCCCCGTTGGCGTTATGATGATGAGCGCCGAACGTTCGAAGCCGCCAACGCGCACCAGTTCGTCGAGCGCCAGTCTCGCCCGGCCCTTTGCTGTTTTGGCGGAATTCAGGCCGGCGTAGACACGAATGGGTTCCTTGGCGTCCGGGCTGGTCTGGGAGGCAATTTCATTGCCGGTCGGCGCGGACGCGATGTAGCTGCGCCCCATCTTGCCAAGCCCCTGCCAATTGATCAGCGATGCCGCACTGCCGGTCTTGCGGGGGTCCGTTGGCGGCTTGATCTCGGCATCAATGATCTGGTCCAGTTCCCGATAGGACGAGTCCATTGCGCGGATCGCGAAACGCAACAGCACGCCATCCACCAGAGACCAGAACAGAAGCGCGGTGACGACCAGTCCAATGACCCCGGCGACACGCCGTGGCACATGAGGGCGCAAGCGCTTCGCAACGGTCCGGAAGACGCGGGCGAGAAGCCGGGCGACCAGGATGACGACCGCGAAGGTCGCCAGTGCGATCGCCGCAACCTCGAAGGGGCCGACCTTGTTCGCTGGTTCCATGCCCATCAGGATGCGGATGGAATCCTGCCAGCCGGACGCCTGGATCAGGAAAATGACAGCAGCAGCCAGGCAGGCGAGAATGATGACGCGCGACGCGGAAACCAGCCGACGTCGATCCGTGCGGGGCAACTCCATGTAGGTCCAGAGTGCACGCAGCGCGATGCCGACGCCATAACCGCAAGAGAAACTCAGACCGGACAGGATGCCTTGGGTGATGCTGTCACGCGGAATGAGGCTTGGTGTGAGCGAGGCACAGAAGAACAGCGTCGCGAGGGCCAGTCCGGTCAGCGAGAAGGCGTCGATCGTCCTGGCTGCCCACCGCAATACCATGCGCTTCAGCTCACCCTTTCAGGATCTCGGCCACCCGTGGCGCGAAATAGGTGAGGATGCCGTCGCAGCCGGCGCGCTTGAAGGCCAGCAGCGATTCCAGCATCACCTTTTCGCCGTCGATCCAGCCATTGGCGGCGGCTGCCTTGATCATCGCGTATTCACCCGACACCTGGTAGGCGAAAGTCGGCATGGCGAACTCGTCCTTAAGGCGACGGATGATGTCGAGATAGGGCAGGCCAGGCTTGACCATCAGCATGTCTGCGCCTTCGGCAAGATCCTGTTCGGCTTCCCGTACGGCTTCGTCGCTGTTTGCATGATCGATGTAATAGGTTTTCTTGTCGCCTTTCAGCAGTCCTTGCGTGCCGATCGCCTCGCGATAGGGACCATAGAAGGCGGAGGCGAATTTGGTCGCGTAGGACATGATGGCGATGTCCTGGAAGCCATTGGCATCCAGCGCGTCACGGATGGCACCGATCCGGCCATCCATCATGTCGGACGGGGCGATGATGTCGGCGCCGGCTGCGGCCTGCAGCACGGCTGCGGCAGCAACCTGCTCGACCGTCTCGTCGTTGACGATGATGCCGTCGCGCAGGATTCCGTCATGGCCATGGCTGGTGAAGGGGTCGAGCGCGACGTCGGTAATGATGCCGATGTGTGGAACCGCAGCCTTGATGGCGCGCGTCGCGGCATTGATCAGATTGTCGGGATCGAGAATGTGAGAGCCGGCCTCATCCTTGCGTCCTGCCTCGATGTTCGGAAAGGTCGCAATCGCCGGGATGCCAAGCTTGGCAGCGCGCTCGGCTTCACGAACGGCCTGGTCGACGCTGAGGCGAAATACGTCCGGCATCGCATCGATCGGCTCGCGTATATTCGTTCCGCCGGTCAGGAAGATCGGCCAGATCAGGTCGTCGACGGTCAGGCGGTTTTCCTGCACCAGACGGCGCGACCAGTCTGCCTTGCGCATGCGACGCAGGCGGCGCGAGCCGGTGATCTCGTCGACGTTGCGGGCACCGGCTGGTTTTGTGGGGGTGAATTTGTTCATGGCCAAAACTCCAATTGCCGGTTTTTAGCACGGGCTGGTCGGGGCGACCAATGCAGCATGGTTGTGCCAGCAGCTGCGCGGATGGTCGCAGCCCGTTCCGACGCGGTTTGCGACAGCGTCGGTCGAGTAAGGCGGCCGGCATTGACGCGCCGGAGGGGGGCGCTTAGCACTTCCAGTGCATATGGATGAGGATTCTATGGCAATGGACTTTGGCGGCGGCGAGGAAATCCGCTTCGAAAGGAAGGGCCGGGCCGGCGTCGTAACCATGACCCGTCCACAGGCGCTGAACGCCATCACGCACCGCATGATCAACGCGCTTTCGCGGGCGCTGGACGCATGGGAAACCGATCCGTCGATCGATCTCGTACTCCTGACCGGAGAGGGCAGGGCGTTTTCCGCTGGTGGCGACATCATGGCGGTCTATGAGGGCGGCAAGGCCGGCAGGCCACCTGTGGAGTTCTTTGCCGATGAGTACAGGCTGAACGCCCGTATTCCCCGCTTTTCGAAGCCCTATGTATCGCTGATCGATGGCATCGTCATGGGCGGTGGTGTCGGTCTCTCATTTCACGGCTCGCACCGGGTGCTCACCGAAAACGCTCAATTCGCGATGCCGGAGGTCGGCATCGGCTTCTTTCCAGACGTTGGTGGCAGTCATCTGCTGCCGGGGCTCGAGGGCAGTTTCGGGGTGTATCTCGCGCTGACGGGAGAACGCATCCGTTATGGCGACGCACTGTGGTCGGGGCTGGCCACCCATGCGGTCAAGGCCGCAGACCAGGCCGCGATCATCCGGCATCTGACCGAGACCGGAGATGTCGACGCGGCGCTAAGCAGCTATACCGTGCGCACGGCAGCCGAAACGACGCAGCCGGTGCTCGAGGCGATCAGGCGGCATTTTTCCAAGGGCAGCTTGGCGGAGATCATCGCCAGTCTGGAAGCCGTCGGCGACGAATTTGCCTCCAGGACGCTGGCTACCCTCGCACAGCGTTCACCAACCAGCCTCAATGTTGCCTTTCGCCAGATCAGCGCTGGTCGCTTCCTGTCGATGGATGACTGCATGCGCATGGAGTTCCGCATCCTGGTGCGGATGCTGCAGGGCCACGACTTCTACGAAGGCATCCGGGCGGCGATCGTTGACAAGGATCGTCAGCCGAAGTGGCGACCAGAAGGGCTGGGTGCCGTTACGCCTGGTGATGTCGAACCCTATTTCGCGTCGCTCGGCGAGCAGGAACTGGCGCTGTGAACGACGCCGCACAAAGCCGCCTGGTTCTGGAGCCCTCGACGACAGAACTCATCTTCGAGTGGTTCCAGCGTATCGTTGCCGTCTACTGCCTGTTGTTCGGCGTGCTCTACTGGGTCCGCCTCATCGGCTTTTATCCGGGACCGCTATGGCGTTTCGACCTGATGCCGGTGCATTGGCAACTCGCCGCGGCGACCCTGGCGGTGTTCTTTCCCTTTGCCGCCGCAGGGCTTTGGATGCTGGCCTCCTGGGGGCCTGTCATCTGGGTCATCTGTGCCCTGACCGAAACGATCATGTATGTGGGCTTCCCACAGCTCTTCGGTGAGCGCTGGCCGATCGTCGCGGCACATGCCGCCGTGGCTTTGATCTACATAGCGCTGCGGCTAGTCGTGCATTTGCAGCGCCGCCGCCAGCGTGCCTGATTTTAGGCCCTTTGGCTGTTCGCTAAATCTTTAGGTTAATTTTCTTCCCTCGGCAGGGTTTTCATTAACCCTCTCTCGAAACCTCTTACCGGTAAGCTCTTGTTAGCCCTGGCGTTTAAGTCGAATTTTATAGGTATTCGATAGTGTCGCGATCAAGGTGACAAAAAACAAAAAATCACCGGGCGACAAACGAGAGGCAAAGACAATGATCAATTCGCGTCCTGTGGCGAAGACCGCCAATGTTATCGATGAACGCCGCGAGTCCATCCGCACGCTTTACATGGAATCCCTTCAGCTGGTTGAACGTCTTCATCGGCGTTTGCTGGACGTAATCAAGGATGAGTTCGACCGTAATGGCCGTTCTGACATCAATGCTGTCCAGGCTCTGCTGCTGTTCAACATCGGCAATGCAGAGCTGACCGCCGGTGAACTGCGCTCGCGTGGCTACTATCTCGGCTCGAACGTATCCTACAACCTGAAGAAGCTCGTCGACCTTGGCTTCATCAACCATCAGCGTTCGCGCATCGACCGTCGTTCGGTCCGCGTCAGCCTGACGGACAAGGGCAATGAGGTGGCTGAGGTGGTTGCCGGTCTCTATGAGCGCCATATCGGCTCGATCGAGCACGTCGGCGGCATCAACCAGGACGAGTTCAAGCAGATGAACCGCGCCCTGCAGCGCCTCGACCGCTTCTGGAACGACACAATCGCCTATCGCATGTAAGCGGGTGGTTCGCGCTCGCTGCCGGCCTGCCGGCGGAGCTGCCGCGACGTCTGCGTCGCGGGCGGGAATACCACGCCGAAGAGCGGGGAGGAGGAGATCTAGAGCGTTTCCGTTTTTCACGGAAACGCGGAAACGCTCCGAGTTTTGTTTCGGCCGCATTGTTGTAACGCCAAGTGTTTCCACTTGGCTACAAAATGCTCTAAATCTCCGGACTGGGCCGGTGCTGAAAAGGCACTGGCCCTTTCTTTCGTACGACGTAGGTCTAAAGCGCGGGTGTTGCGCCTAATTGCCGCCATATTCCGGTGAAAGCGAGAAACAGGACGGTGCAGTCGATCTGGCTGGCTTGTCCGCTCTCGCGAATGTGCGTTTTCCGGCAGCGAGATGCGAGATATGGTTGGCTAAATGTTAAGGATGGCAACCATAGAGTGCGGGCCGCCAACCGGGCCCGCTGGCCGATCGTCGAATAGTTGAACAAGTCTGGAACGCCCATGAACACCAGCCGCCGCCTGTTTCTCACCGGAGCTTCCGCGCTTGCCGTGGCTTTTGCCGCCGGCGCCGCCAGTGCCCAGGACGCCGTGGATGGTATCCTGAAGGCGTCAGGGCAGGGTGGTTGGGACGACACCTTCGATGCCCGCGCCACGCAAGGTGGCAAGGTCGCCTCGACGCTGCCGATCTTCAGCCCACAAACCGTGACCTACACCGAGCAGGCCATCGGCCAGTATCGTGACATCGTCGCTCAGGGTGGCTGGCCGCAGGTGCCCGCGACCAAGAAGCTCCAGCTCGGCGTTTCCGATGCCGACGTCGTGCCGCTGCGCAAGCGGCTGATGGTGTCCGGCGACCTGCCGCAGAATGCCGGCCTGTCGGAGTCCTTCGATTCCTACGTCGATGCCGCGTTGAAGCGTTTCCAGACCCGCCATGGCCTGCCGGCCGACGGGGTCACCGGCAAATACACCTTCGCTGCGATGAACATTTCGGCGCAGGTGCGGCTCGGTCAGCTCGAAACCAACTTGGTGCGTCTGCGCGCCATGGGCGGCTTCCTTGGCAACCGCTACGTGATGGTCAACATCCCGGCCGCGCAGATCGAAGCTGTAGAGGGAGACCGTGTCGTGCTGCGCCATACGGCGATTGTCGGCAAGATCGACCGCCAGACGCCGATCGTCAATTCGAAGATCAACGAGATCATCGTCAATCCCTATTGGAATGCGCCGGTGTCGATCGTCCGCAAGGACATCATTCCGTTGATGCGCAAGAACCCGAACTACCTCAAGGACAGCCATATCCGCCTGCTGGCTCCGGATGGAACCGAAGTCGACCCGACCACTGTCGACTGGTCGACGGAAGATGCCGTCAAGTACCGTTTCCGCCAGGATCCGGGCACCGGCAACGCAATGGCCTCGGTCAAGATCAATTTCCCGAGCCCGGACGGCGTCTACATGCATGACACGCCGCAGCAGAGCCTGTTCGGCAAGCTGATGCGCTTTGATTCGTCGGGCTGCGTGCGCGTGCAGAATGTGCGCGACCTTGTCACCTGGATCCTGCGCGATACCCCGGGCTGGAACCGCCAGCATTTCGAGGAAACCATCAAGACGGGCAACAACACCCCGGTCGCGGTCACCAATCCGGTTCCCGTCTACTTCACCTATGTTTCGGCCTGGTCGACAGGCCCGGGCGTCGTACAGTTCCGCGACGATATCTATCGCCGCGATGGCGTCGACGAACTGCAGATCACCTCTTCTCTCTAAGAAGCAGGCAAGTCAGATACCCTCAAAGCCACCGGCGGCAACGCCGGTGGCTTTGATGTTTTCGGCACAGACGTCGCGCACGCAACTGCGCAGCCAGCGATGCGCTGGATCGGCATCGAGCCGTGGATGCCATAAGAGCGAGATGGTGATTTCCGGCAAGGCAAGGGGGAGCGCGAAGCGGAACATGCCATCCCTGAGGTGGCCGGTGTAGCGTTCAGGAACGCTGGCGATGAGGCCTGTTGCCCGCGCAAAGACCAACGCTTCCAGGAAGCCGCTGACGGTTGTCGCGATCTGTCGTTGCAATCCGAGGGTTTCCAGCGCGTCATCGATCGGTCCCTTGTCGAGATTTCGACGCGAGACGAGAACATGATGTCCTGCGGCATAGCGTTCGGGCGTGACGATGCCCTCGCACAAGGGATGCCCGGCCCGCACGACGCCGACGAAATGGTCTCGAAACAGGGTCTGCGCCCGGATCTCCGGTCCGGTGGTGGTTCCGATCACGCCGGTTTCCAGATCTACACTGCCGTCGCGCAGCGGTGTGCTGTCCTTGTCCGGTTTCGGTACGAAACGCATCCGCACACCGGGTGCCTCCTGGACTATGCGTGCAAGCAGGGCCGGCCCGAAGTTTTCGACAAAACCGTCGGAATTCCTCATGGTGAATGTCCGTGTGAGCCTGGTGAGGTCCAGCTTTTCAGCAGGGCGCAGCATAGCTTCGGCTTCCTCGACGATACGGCTGACGTGCTGGCGCAGTTCAAGCGCGCGCGGTGTGGGGACAAGGCCGCGACCGGCCCGAACCAGCAGGGGGTCGCCCGTTGTTTCACGCAACCGCGCCAGCGCGCGGCTCATCGCGGAAGGGCTGAGCCGCAGCCTTCTGGCGGCGCGGGCAACGCTGCCTTCCGCAAGCAGCACGTCGAGGGTGATCAGCAGGTTGAGGTCCGGGTGTCGCATCCGCCGAGCATAGCGCATGTTTCCTGTTTTGATGAGGCGTTACATGCACGAATAAAGTGCAAATGGTGCGCCTTCCGCCATGTTTCAGGCGACGCTACCTGTCTGTCCAGGTTTCAATCGGCAGAGGCAGAGATCATGCAATCGAACGTCAGCCAAGGTGACGCAACCACAGAACAGGCCCGCGATGGCACGGGCCGCTGGGCGCTGATCAGCCTGGCGCTGTCGATGCTGCTTTCATCGCTTGGCATCAGCATCGCCAATGTCGCGTTGCCATCACTGGCGGAGGCGTTCGATGCGCCGTTCCAGCGCGTGCAATGGGTTGTACTGGCTTATCTGCTGGCGGTGACGATCACCATCGTCTCGGTGGGGCGGCTCGGCGATCTCATAGGACATCGACGCATGCTGATTGGCGGTATTTCGCTGTTTGCGCTCGCCTCAGGCCTGTGCGGCGTCGTTTCTTCGCTCTGGCTGCTGATCGGGGCGCGCGCCTTGCAGGGACTTGGCGCTGCAGTCCTGATGGCACTCACCATTGCCTTTGTCCGCGATACGGTCGCCAAGGACAGGACCGGAAGTGCGATGGGATTGCTGGGCACGATGTCGGCAATCGGGACGGCGCTTGGTCCTTCGCTGGGCGGGGTTCTGCTGACCGCTGCTAGCTGGCGGGCGATCTTTCTGGTGATGGTGCCGCTCGCTGCGCTGAATCTTCTCCTGGCCTGCCGCTTCCTGCCGGCCTCCAAGGCGACTGGAAAGGGCGGCGGCTTTGATGGTCTCGGTACGCTGCTGCTTGGCCTTACGCTAGCGGCCTACGCACTCGCCACCACGGTGGGTGGCGCGCATATGGGCTGGCCGAATATGGCGTTGCTCGTCGCCGCCGTTCTCGGAGCGGGGCTGTTCGTCATGGTCGAGGCGAGGGTGGCTTCACCATTGATCCGACTGTCTGAATTCCGCGATGCCTCCCTGAGCGGGAGCCTGGCGATGAACGCCCTGGTTTCCACCGTCATGATGGTCACCTTCGTGGTCGGGCCGTTCTATCTTGCCCGTGCTCTGGGATTGAATGCGGCTGCCGTCGGTATGGTGATGTCGGTTGGTCCTGTGATCTCTGCCCTGACGGGCATTCCGGCCGGCCGGATCGTCGACCGGTTGAGTGCCTCGGTCGTGGTCACCGGTGGCCTCGCCTTGATGACGATCGGCGCGCTGGTTCTCGTCGTGATTCCGACCAGCTTTGGTGTCGCCGGCTATGTCGTGGGCATTGCCGTTCTGACCCCCGGCTATCAGCTGTTCCAGGCAGCCAACAATACCAGCGTGATGATGGACGTCGGTCCGGATCGGCGTGGTGTCGTCTCGGGTATGTTGAGCCTGTCCCGCAATCTCGGGCTGATCACCGGGGCATCGGTCATGGGCGCCTTGTTTGCCTTTGTCTCGGGCACGGTCGACGGATCGGTCGCGCATCCCGAGACCATCGCCGCCGGCATGCGGATCACATTCGCTGTGGCGGGAGGGCTGACCCTGGCTGCGATCGCCGTGGCATTTGTGACCCGTGGCCGGCCAATGAGCACGGCAACGGTCCAGGAGCAGTGAAGAGACCTCTCTGGCGCGCCATCTTCAGTCAATGCGGACTTGCCGTTGGTCGAATGATGATCTCGCTGACATCGACGTCGGCCGGTTGGCTGATCGCATAGGCGATGGCGTTGGCGACGGCTTCGGCACTGATGGTGATGGCACGCCAGGCTTTCATGGCTTCGCGTGCCCTGGCGTCCGTGATGGTGTCGGCCAGCTCCGAGGTGGTGGTGCCCGGCGAAATGACTGTGACGCGGATACGGTCGGTTTCCTGCCGCAGCCCATCTGAAATGGCCCCGACGGCGAATTTCGTGGCGCAATAGACGGCGGCTGTCGGCGAAACGCTGTGGCCGCCGATCAACGACAGGTTGATGATCTGGCCATGGCCCTGCGCGTTCATCAAGGGCAGGGCGGCTGCGATGCCGTAGAGCACGCCTTTGATGTTGACGTCCACCATCCTGTCCCACTCGTCCACCTTGAGTTCCGCGAGCGGAGACAAGGGCATGATGCCGGCGTTGTTGACGATGACATCGAGCCTGCCGAATTGCTCTTGCGCATAGCGTGCAAAGGCTTCGACATCGGCACATTCGGTAACGTCGAGCCGGCGGCTGCGGACGGAACCACCGGCAGCGGTTATCTCGTCGCCGAGGTTTTGCAACCTGTCCATCCGGCGCGCGCCAATGACGACATGCGCGCCGCCGGCAGCGAGAACTCTTGCCGTTGCCTCGCCGATGCCGCTGCTGGCGCCGGTGATGGCGACGACCTTTCCTTCAATTCCGTTCATGCAGACATCTCCATGGTCTGGGCAATTCTTGCGGGTGGCGGGGATCAATCGGGAAAATCAGCGCTGAGCGTCGTCTCGGCCCAGGCATCGAAGTTCTGCCGCAACGCATCGAGCCGCTGGCGCGCGATGGTCAGGGCCGCAGCACCGAGCAGCAGCCGCAGCGGTGCTTCATCGGCTTCAAATGCCGAGATGATCGCCTTGGCTGCCCGTGCGGGGTCGCCCGGCTGGCGGCCTGATGCCCTGCGGGTTGCCTCACGGCGCTTTCCCGCCGTTTCCGCATAGTCGTCGATGATGGTCCCCGATTCGACCATCGAACGGCCGGCCCAATCGGTACGGAAGGCGCCCGGTTCGATGATTGTCACCGTGATGCCGAGTGGTTTCACCTCTTGCGAAAGCGATTCCGAAAGTGCCTCCACGGCGAATTTCGTGGCGTGGTAGTAGCCGGTGGCGGCAAAGGCCACGAGACCGCCGAGCGACGAGACGTTGAAGATATGCCCCCGGCGACGGGCGCGCATGCCAGGCAACACGCGCTTGGTGACGGCGACGAGACCGAAGACATTCGTCTCGAATTGATCGCGGATCTCGCGATCGTCGCCTTCCTCGATTGCAGCCAGATAGCCGTAGCCAGCGTTGTTGACGAGCACGTCGATGGCGCCGAACTCTGCCTCCGCCGCTGAAACGGCCCGCTCGATGGAAGCGTTGTCGGTGACGTCGAGCTGCAGGGCGAGCGCGCGTTCACCATATTTGGAGGCCAAAGCATTCAAAGCATTGGAATTGCGTGATGTTATGGCGGCACGCCAGCCGCGTTCCAGAACGGCTTCGGCAAGTGCCTGGCCGAGACCGGAGGAGGCTCCGGTGATGAACCATACAGGATTGGTCATCGTCATGGTGAGTTCCTTTCAGTCGAGAGCGGGTGCATCTCCGGTATTCATTGGCGGCGCAGGATCATGCCGCCGTGGTGAAGGGTGTTTTCGTCGACGAAGTCGCCATCGGCGGTGAAGCCGGTGTCGTCCCAGTATTCGATATGGGTGCCGGTCACTTCGTAACGGCCCTGGTAGGCGTTTTGCCTGCTGCCGCGCGCTTCGTCGTAGCGGCCATCAGGCAAGAGTTCGTGGCGGACCCTGCCGTCATCGGTCGACCACATGCCGACATAGGGATGCTGTGTCATCTCCCGCTCCTTGAGGATGTTGGAATTGGTGACGCTTTCCGATGCCGGAGCCGGCGTTGCCGAAAGCATGGCCAGGATCAGGCAGGGCAGGACGTGTCTTTTGCTGCTCACCGTCATTGTTCGATCTCCGGTCCAGCCTTGCGCCACGCGGCATTGCGTACGACTTGGCTGGCAGGGGGAACATAGGAGCATCGATTGGCACGATCGACTTGCCAATCGAAGACGCGTTGGTTAGTGATTTTAACCAATGGCGGACGATTTCGAAGGCATTTCGGTGTTCCTGGCCGTGGCGGAAGCTCGCAACTTCCGGCTCGCGGGCGAGCGCCTTGGCGTTACCCGCTCAGCCGTGAGCCAGGCATTGCAACGGCTGGAGGACCGGATCGGCACCGCACTGGTGCAGCGGACCACGCGAAGTGTCAGCCTGACGGAAGCCGGCGAGATGTTCTACGACATGGTCCGGCCGTCGGCGCAGGACATAACCGAGGCAGTGCAGGCGGTCCGTGAAACGCAGACACGCCCTTCCGGCCTGCTGAAGGTTACAGTGTCCTCGATTGCCGAGCGTTTCATATCAGGGCCCTTGCTGGCAGGGTTCCTTGCGCAATATCCGGAGGTGAAGCTGGACATCACCATCACGGACGAGGAATTCGATATCGTCGCGGAAGGCTACGATGCTGGTGTCAGACTGGGCGAGGTGATCGAGCAGGACATGGTCGCCGTGCCGGTTTCCGCAGAACAGCGGCAGTGCGCGGTCGCTTCGCCCACCTACCTTTCGAGGCGCGGCACGCCACTTTACCCGCGCGATCTGACGGATCATGTCTGCATCGGCTGGCGACCGCGGCCGGACACGGCACCATATCGCTGGGAATTCACCGAACACGACCGCGATTTCGAGCTGGCGGTCGATCCGGCCATGACCACCAACGACATGGGCATGATGATCCGCATGGCCTGCGCTGGGGCAGGCATCACTTTCGGCATGGTGGAGACCTTCGAACCCTATTTCGCCAGGGGGGAACTGGTGCCGCTTCTGGAGAGCTATTGCCCGCCTTTTGCCGGTTTCCATCTTTATTTCCCCCGGCGTCATCGTCAGCCGCTGAAGCTGCGGGCGCTGGTGGATCATGTCCGCACCTTCAGGAAAGGTCAGGCCTGAGAGGCAGCGGCGGCGGGAGTTGGAATCTTGAATCACAATATGGGTTCAAGGCATTGGACAAAAAGGGAAAAACTGTTTTGAACCCGCGCCGATAGGATGAGAAAGGTTGACGTCGCTGTTCCCGATGCTTTCCTAGCCAGACCAAACGGTTTAGGTCGGGCGGGTCACTGTTGGAGAAATACTTGGCCGTCGCGACGCTGATCCTGCTGCTTCTGGTGCTGGTGGCCGCATCCGGCGTGCTGGTACGCTTCCTGCCACTGCCTTTGCCAATCATCCAGATTGGTTTGGGTGTCTTTCTGGCATGGCCGATCGACGGCTTGCGCGTCGAACTCGAACCGGAGCTGTTTCTTCTCGTCTTCGTGCCGCCGCTTCTGTTCATCGACGGCATCATGCTGCCGAAGCGCGAGTTTGCCGCATTGGCACCGCGCATCTTCGGTCTGGCCTTCGGGCTCGTCTTCTTCACGGTCGTGGTTTTCGGGTACGCACTGAATTGGCTGCTGCCGCAGGTGCCGCTGCCGGTTGCCTTCGCGCTTGCTGCCGTGCTGTCGCCGACGGATGCCGTCGCGGTGTCTTCCATTGTCGGTCGCGATCTTGTTCCGGCCCGTGTCCGCCATATCCTCGAAGGCGAGTCGCTGCTCAACGATGCATCCGGCCTTGTCGTGTTGCGATTTGCCGTCGCGGCAGCTCTGACCGGGCAATTCTCGCTCGGTGAAACGGCCTTGACCTTCGTGCTGGTCGCAGCGGGCGGCGCATTGGCGGGGTTTGCAACCCTTTGGGCGGTGGCCAAGGTGCTGCGCATCGTGGCCAAGATTGGCGACGTGCGGCCGGAGGTGGAAGTGGTCATCCTGATCCTCCTGCCTTTCGCGGCCTATCTGCTGGCGGAAAAGTTTCATCTTTCCGGAATTCTGGCGGCGGTGACGGCCGGTCTCTACATTGCTCGCGCCGGTTTGTTCGGCTCCCTGTCGTTTCCCGCGCGCATGCAGAACATGGCGCTGATCGAGATGCTCTCGTTCACCTTCAACGGTGTCATCTTCCTGCTGCTTGGCCTGCAGTTGCCGACGATTATCCGGAATGTTCCTCCGGAATTGTCGCTCTACGGCAGCTTCTGGGAGCCGGTGCTTGCCGTGATGACGCTGACGCTCATCCTGCTTGCCATACGTTTTGCCTGGATTGTCTTCGGGTCGGCGGCTCGAGGCATCATCGAGCGCTGGCGGGGGCGCGAAACATTCAGGCTCACCACGCGGTTGCGGGTGGTCATGACGCTGGCCGGCGTGCGCGGCGCGATCACTCTTGCCGGCATTCTGTCGCTTCCGCTCGTCATCTCCGAGAATGGGCCTCCTTTTCCGGCACGCGATCTCGTCGTTTTCATCGCCGCTGGCGTCATCATCTGTTCGCTCGTACTGGCCAGCGTGGCGCTGCCGATCGTGGCACGCGGCATTCCGCTGGACGAGGAAGAGGAGAGCGCCATCGAGGAGCGGATGGCACGCCAGGTCGCAGCCGAAGCGGCGATTGCCCGCATTGAGCAGATGGTGGATGAGGCGCAAGCCACGCCCTCACTTTATGAGGCACGTCTGGCCGCCGCCCAGCAACTCATTCCCGCCTATCGGCAACGCATTGTCGCCGGCGAGGAAGAAGATACGACCGTCAAGGACATACAGCCCGCACTCCAGTCGATGCTCGATGCTGCTTTCGCGGCCGAGCAAGCTGCCTTGCTCGGCCTTTTGCGGGCGCGCAAGATCGACGACACGACCATGCGTGCGGTGATCGGAGAGGTCATGCTCAACCAGGCGCTGAATTCGCGCAAGCAGGTGAACAAGCGCACAAACGCAAAAAAACCGGCAGCAAGGAAGGCAGGCGCCAGGAAGTAAAAGCGCCGGCCATCAGCTTCAGTCATCCCCGGACACGGTTGCGAAGAAATGCTCCGGTCCATCGACTTCGATCAGCTTGCGATTTTCGATCTGCCAGAATCTGTTGCCGACCGTGCGCACGAAGCTGCGGTCATGCGAGACCAGCAGGCAGCTTGCCTCATGCGCCATCAGTTCGGTTTCCAACGCCTCCTGGCCCTCTATGTCGAGGTGGTTGGTCGGTTCGTCGAGCAGGTAGAAGTTGGGATTGGTCAACCTCAGCACCAGCATCGCCAGCCTGGCTTTCTGCCCCCCGGAAAGCCGGCCGATCGGCCGCTCCTGCATATCGATGCCGACGCCGGCACCCGCCAGCAACGATCGAAGCCGCTGATCGCCGAATTCAAAGCGGCGACCGATCGCAGCCATGGGCGTGTCGGTATTGCCGAGATCGGCAAGCGCCTGGTCGACATGCCCAAGCGCCAGCGATGGCGTGGCACGAATACCGGACTGGCCACCGTCGCTCCCCGAAATAGCGTCGCGCAGCATGCCGACCAGTCGTGATTTGCCCGAGCCATTGCGGCCAAGCAGCACGATGCGGTCGCCCTGGCAGATCCAGCGCTTGCCGGTCCTGAACAACAACGTTCCGTCGGGCGTTGTCACTTCGGCATCGTCCAGCGTCACCAACTGCCTGGCATGGGTGCCGCGGTTTGCCAGGCGGATGGCGCCGGCCGAGCGTTCCTGGTGCGCCGGGCGTGCCGCATCCTCCAGTCGCTCGGCCCGGTCCTTCAGCTGCTTGGTCTTGATGACGAGCAGGTCGCTGCCGGAATTGATGCCGATGTTGTTCAACTTGGCAGCCTGACGACGAAGTTGCTGTGCTGCCTTCATGTCCCGCTGATATTGCCGCTCCTGCGAGGCGTCGATCTCGTCCAGCGCCACCCGCGCCCTCGAATAGGGCAGGGCAAAGGTCTGGCTCTGGTCCGCGCGCAGGAACAGCGTGCGGTTGGTGACGGCATCGAGGAAGGCACGGTCGTGGCTGGCCACGATCAGCGGGATGCTCTGCGGCAGGCTGTTCAGCCAGTCTTCCAGCCAGCGTATGCGGGCGAGGTCGAGGTGATTGGTGGGCTCGTCGAGCAGCAAGGCATCGGGATCATTGACCCACACGCGCGCCAGCAGGGCAAGGCGCTGCCAGCCACCACTCAGCGCACCGAGCGGCCGGCCGCGCAGGTCATCAGGCACCTCGAAGGTCTCCAGCACCACGTCGGCACGCCAGCTTTCGCTTTCCGCCTGCTCCGACGGCAAGGCCTGGCGCACGGCTTCGTGGAAAGGCAGGGTAAGCAGTGTGGGGGCCATGTCCTGTTCGACGTGGCCGATGGTGAGGCCACGCGCTTTGGTGATATCGCCGTCAGTTGATTCGAATGTGCCCGCAATGGTGCGCAGCAGCGTCGACTTGCCTCTGCCGTTCGCCGCGACGATACCGATCCGGTCGCCAGCTTCCACGGAAAGGTCGAGATTGGAGAACAGGCGTGCGCCGAGCGTGACGCCGAGTGCCTTGAGATTGATCAGTGCCATTGTTTTTCTCTGGTCTGTCGCGAGCCTCGCCGGATGCCAGGCATGTCCGATGCCTGGCAGTGTGCCGGATTGCGTTGGCTCGTCATTGTAACGATGAGCGGACAAGTCGGCGTGTCGCCGATGTCGCGCTACCCCTTGGGGCAGACCAGATAGAGATGCTTAAGTGCGATCGTCTCGTTGGTCAGCCCTGCAAACGCATTTGCAGGGCCTGGATCGGGCCACGCTGACGATGTTGATCATGTCTGAACACGCAGCCCTCCTTTCTTCTCGACGGTTGCAGGGCATAGATAAACGCGGCTGCATGTCGATGCAAGCCGACTGCGGACCAATTATGCCGCTGCATAGCGCAGAAGCACGACATCCTGCGGCAGGATCCGCTGCCCGATGAACCGGAGTTTCGGCGTCTTGCCGGCGAAGAACGGCTTGCCGCCACCAAGCACCACGGGATTAACATAAAGGTGGTACTCGTCGATCAGATCCAGTCCATCCAGGCTGGCCGCGAGTTCAGCGCCGCCGACATCAATGATGCCTTCGGTTTCAGCCTTGAGGTGCTTGAGCGTTCCGGCGACATCTTCGTTGATCAGCGTTGCATTCGGCCCAACGTCACGCAGCGTCGTGGAACAGACGAATTTGGGTGTTGCCTGCCATGCCGTCGCGAACTCCCGTGCCTCGTCTGGCCAGTCGGCCTGATCGCTGTCCCAGTAGCGCATCGCCTGATAGAGTTTGCGGCCGCAGACGCTGACCCGTGTGTCGTGCATCAGCCGGTTGAAGTATCGGTGCAGCGGCGCTTCCGGCACCGGCAACTCCGGGCCTCCTTCCGGTCCGGTGATGTAGCCGTCCAGGGATGTCAGCATGCCGAAGATCATCGTGGCCATCTTTGTCTCCGATCTGATTGCATTTTGCAATCAGATCGTGCGAATGGCAAGAGGAACCGGTGTTGATTGACCCGCCTGGTTTGTCCGGCCGGAGGGTTCAAGAAAACGGCGCGATCCGGCCAGAGGATTTCGCAGTGTAAACGTGGCAGCGCCGGGACAACTGTGTTAATGGCGCCGTGACTTTTCCGGACAGTGAGGATCCCAGTCCATGGCAACAGCAGCGGCCGTTTCGAACTCCCTCGAATCCTTCTTTGGAACACCGCTCGCGGAGGTCGATCCTGAGATCTTCGGCTCCATCCGCAACGAGCTTGGTCGCCAACGTCATGAGATCGAGCTGATCGCCTCCGAGAACATCGTCTCGCGCGCCGTCCTCGAGGCGCAGGGCTCGATCATGACCAACAAATATGCCGAGGGTTATCCGGGCAAGCGCTATTACGGCGGCTGCCAGTTCGTCGATGTGGCTGAAGAACTTGCCATCGAGCGTGCCAAGAAGCTGTTCGACTGCAAGTTCGCCAACGTCCAGCCGAATTCCGGCAGCCAGATGAACCAGGCGGTGTTCCTGGCGCTGCTACAGCCGGGCGATACCTTCATGGGCCTCGACCTCAATTCCGGTGGTCATCTCACCCACGGCTCGCCCGTCAACATGAGCGGCAAGTGGTTCAAGGTCGTCTCCTACGGTGTGCGCAAGGACGATCATCTGCTCGACATGGAAGAGATCGAGAAGCTCGCCCAGCAGCACAAGCCCAAGCTGATCCTTGCCGGCGGCACCGCCTATTCCCGTGTCTGGGACTGGAAGCGTTTCCGCGAGATCGCCGATTCGATCGGCGCCTACCTGATGGTCGACATGGCTCATATCGCCGGCCTTGTCGCCGGCGGCGTGCATCCAAGCCCGCTGCCGCATGCGCATGTGGTGACCACCACCACCCACAAGTCGCTGCGTGGCCCGCGCGGCGGCATGGTGCTGACCAACGACGAGGACATCGCCAAGAAGATCAATTCGGCGGTCTTCCCCGGCCTGCAGGGTGGCCCGCTGATGCATGTCATCGCCGCCAAGGCGGTGGCATTCGGCGAGGCGCTGAAGCCGGACTTCAAGATCTATGCCCAGAACGTCGTTGCCAATGCCAAGGTGCTGGCCGATAGCCTGAAGGAGACCGGTCTCGACATCGTTTCCAACGGCACCGACAACCATCTAATGCTGGTCGATTTGCGGCCGAAGAATGCTACCGGCAAACGCGCCGAGGCTGCCCTTGGCCGCGCCAACATCACCTGCAACAAGAACGGTATCCCGTTCGATCCGGAAAAGCCGTTCGTCACGTCGGGTGTGCGTCTCGGCACTCCGGCCGGCACGACACGCGGTTTCGGCCAGGCAGAATTCCGCGAAATCGGCAAGCTGATCGCCGAAGTGCTGGACGGCCTCAAGGTGGCCAATTCCGATGAGGGCAATGCGGCCGTCGAGGCTGCGGTCAAGGCCAAGGTGGTATCGCTGACCGAGCGCTTCCCGCTTTATCCTTATCTCGGCTGATTGTCGGGCTAGACAAAACCCGCCGGGTGTCCCTTGAGGCGCGCCCGGCGGGTTTATCGTTTCCGGCAGACGGATCGACCTAAGTTTCTGCCGGTCCCAATTCGACAAAAGATCGGAAATACCGATCCGGCCTTTCATTTTGCACATTCATCGCGACAATGGCGCGCAATTCGTTCGGAGGATTCGGTATGCGTCCTAACAGGCTGTCCCTCATTCTGTTTTCGGCCTTCACGGCGCTGTCGCTGGCTTTCGGGCATGGCAACTCGCTGGCGCAGGAGAATGCGCAGCAGCCGCCGGCCAAGAGCGAACCAGGCCTGTCCGATGTGCTGACGGACCTGCTGCACGGCGTCGAAGGCGAGAATTCGACCGGTGGCCCTGACAAGCGCGTTCCGTTCGGTCGGGAGGAGGTGCAGCTCTCCTTCGCGCCGCTGGTCAAGCAGACCGCGCCCGCCGTGGTCAACGTCTATGCCTCGCAGACCGCCAGGGTGCGGTCGCCGTTCGATGGCGATCCCTTCTTCGAAGAGTTCTTCGGCCGCTCCGTGCCGCGTGCGCAGTCCTCGCTGGGCTCCGGCGTTCTGGTTGATCCAAGCGGTATCGTCGTCACCAACTTCCATGTCATCAAGAACGCCGACGAGGTCAAGGTCGCCACCTCGGACGGGCGCGAATTCACCTCCAAGGTGATGTTGAAGGACGAGACGCTCGATCTCGCGGTGCTGAAGATTTCTGCGGACAAGCCTTTCCCGGTCGTTCCGATCGGCGATTCCGATGCGCTTGAGGTCGGCGACCTCGTGCTGGCCATCGGCAACCCGTTCGGCGTTGGCCAGACCACGACGTCCGGTATCGTTTCGGCGCTCGCGCGCAGCCATATCGGCATCTCGGATTCCGGCTACTTCATCCAGACCGATGCGGCCATCAATCCCGGCAATTCGGGCGGCGCGCTGATCAACATGGGTGGCCAGCTGGTCGGCATCAACACAGCCATCTACAGCCGCAGCGGCGGTTCCATCGGCATCGGCTTCGCCATTCCCGCCAACATGGTGCGCGCCTTTGCGGAAGCCGCCAAGGCTGGCAGCGACTTCTTCGAGCGCCCCTATATCGGCGCGGAGTTCGAGGCAGTGACACCACAGATTGCTGAATCGCTGGGCATAGAGAAGGTGGGTGGCGCGCTCGTCTCTTCCGTCGCCGATGGTGGTCCGGCCGCCAAGGCCGGCCTGAAGCCCGGCGACGTCGTCCAGACGCTGAATGGCGCAGTGATCGAAGGCATCGAGGCGCTCGACTATCGCATGGCGACGCTGACGATCGGCTCGAATGCCACGTTCGGCGTTCTCACCAAGGGCCAGCAGCAGCAGATCGCGATTGCGCTTGAGCGCGCGCCGGAAGGTCTCACCACGCAGCAGATACTCCTGCGTGGCCGTAGCCCGTTCGCGGGCGCCAGGGTGGCGGATCTTTCGCCGCGCCTCGCACAGCGGCTTGGTTTGCGCAGTGATGCCAAGGGCGTGGTTCTTGTCGACATTGCCAGCGCCTCGCCAGCTTCGGATTTCGGTTTCCAGCCGGGCGACATCGTGCGTGAGGTGAATGGGATCACCATCGATTCCGCCAAACGGCTGGAAGAAGCTGCACTGCAAAGCACGCGCTGGTGGCGCTTTACGGTGGAGCGGGGTGGGCAGACGCTGCGGCAAGTCCTACGTTATTAGGCCCAACGACCCCTCTGGGAGCGTGGAAACACGCCTGAAATTGCCACATGGCCGACCTGTTCGGAAGCGATGAAGTTGAAAAGGCGCCACCCGGCAGGCCATTGGCCGACCGGTTGCGTCCGAAGACGCTTGCCGAAGTTGTCGGTCAGGAGCACCTGACCGGGCCGGACGGCGCGCTCTCGCGCATGATCGCGTCGGGCTCGCTGGGCTCGATGATCTTCTGGGGACCACCGGGCACCGGCAAGACGACGGTGGCCAGGCTGCTCGCCGGCGAAACCAGCCTGGCATTCGAACAGATCTCGGCGATCTTCTCCGGCGTGGCGGACCTCAAGAAGGTGTTCGAGACCGCCCGCCTGCGTCGCTCCAACGGGCGCCAGACCCTCCTCTTCGTCGACGAGATCCACCGCTTCAATCGAGCGCAGCAGGACAGTTTCCTGCCGGTGATGGAAGACGGCACCGTCATTCTGGTCGGAGCCACCACCGAAAACCCGTCCTTCGAACTGAACGCGGCTCTTTTGTCCCGCGCGCGCGTTCTGGTGTTCCAGTCGCTCGGCGAAGCCAGCATCGCCAAGCTGCTGGAGCGGGCGGAGGAGACGGAAGGCAAGCCGCTGCCGCTCGATGAGGAGGCGAGGGAGGCGCTTGTGCGCATGGCCGACGGCGACGGCCGCGCGTCGCTGACGCTCGCCGAGGAAGTATGGCGCGCGGCCAAGCCGGGCGAAGTTTTCGATGCCGCCGGGCTGCAGGGCGTGGTGCAGCGTCGTGCGCCGATCTACGACAAGGGCCAGGATGGCCACTACAATCTGATCTCGGCGCTGCACAAATCCGTCCGGGGCTCCGACCCCGATGCCGCGCTCTATTACCTGTCACGCATGTTCGATGCCGGCGAGGATCCGCTGTATCTCGGCCGCCGGCTGGTGCGCATGGCTGTCGAGGACATCGGTCTGGCTGATCCGCAGGCACTCGTCATCGCCAACGCGGCGAAGGATGCGTATGACTATCTCGGCTCACCGGAAGGTGAACTGGCGTTCGCGCAGGCATGCGTCTATCTCGCTACCGCGCCGAAATCGAACGCCGTCTACAACGCTTTCAAGGCGGCGACGCGGGCGGCGAAGGAAAATGGCTCGCTGCTGCCCCCCAAGCACATCCTCAACGCGCCTACCAAGCTGATGAAGGAAGAAAGCTACGGCACCGGTTACCGTTATGATCACGACGAGCCGGACGCCTTTTCAGGCCAGGACTATTTCCCGGAAAAGATGGGGCGGCAGACATTCTACGACCCGCCGGAGCGTGGCTTCGAACGCGAGATCAGGAAGCGCCTGGAGTATTGGTCGAAGCTGAGGAAGGAGAGGGGAGAATAAGCCCCTTCCGCGGAAGGCTGAAAGCGAAAAAGCAATCTAGGCGGTTCGTCCCGTCTCCCGTCCGTATCTTGCAACCCACTCACTGCTTGTCGCGTCTGCCAGCCTGGCTGTTCCAGCCCTGATGGTCCTGGCAAGTTCGGGATCCCTGCCAAGCGCGGACAGCACGTTCGACAGGGCAAGCTGCGGGTCGGCGGACATTGTCTCATATGTCAGCCGCAGCGGTTCGATGGCGCGCAGCTTGAAGAAATTGACCCAGGACGCGTCGTCTTCTTCCAGCCCACGCACGACCCCGCCGATCTGGTCCCCATCGTAGGCGACGGGCCGGGGTGTTTCTTCGCCCTCGAGCACGGTGCCATCGCTGTTGCGATGCCACAAACCGCTCTGTTGCGCGCGGATCAGCGAGACGGCTTGTGCAACCTTATCCAGGCGCGACAGATGGATGTAGAGTGACGGCCCGAAAGTTTCTTCCAGCCTGGTCGTTATGTCCGCCTTGCCGCCGGCAACGTTGTCCAGTCGCCGGGAGGCGTCGGTGACGCTCGCCCACATCAGGCGAAGGCCGAAAGTACCTGTACCGTCGGCGCCGACCCGCCGCATCGCGGCGACATAGTCCTTGTCGAATTGCACGTCGTCCGGGGACGATGCCGGCTCGATGCCCCAATCCTCGGCCCATTCCGCAACATCCTGCTGCCGGAAGTACGAATGAGGGCGTCCTGCGACGCGGGTTTCAGCCAGCATGCTGCAAAGCAAGGTGCTGCCCGAGCGCGGCGTGCCGCAGATGATGTAGGAGGAAAACTGCATAGTCAGGCAACACCTGTGGTGTGGTCGTCCAGGTCGCGTGGAACCGAGCGAGACGGCAATTACCCCGATAGTGAGGGCAAGTCACGCGGCCAGCAGATGGTCGAAGAGTATCTTTGCGCCAAGGCCGATCAGGGCGACGCCGCCGACGATTTCGGCATATCTGCCAAAGCGCGCGCCCAGATATCGTCCAGCGAGCATGCCGCCTGTCGACATCACCATGGTTGCCAGGCCGATCGCCGCGGCAATCACGAAGATATTGACGTTTAGAAAGGCCAAAGAGACGCCGACGGCCATGGCGTCAAGGCTTGTTCCCACGGCGGTCGCCAACAGGCCAAACGCTGAAGGGCTGCCTGTTTCCTCCTGCGCAGCGTCTTTTCGTGAAAGGGCGTGGATTGTCATCCTGCCACCAACGGCCGCCAGCAGGATGAAAGCAACCCAATGGTCGACCACCTGGATGTATTGACTGGCGGCGACACCCAACGCCCAGCCGATGAGGGGCGTCAGCATTTCGACGACACCGAACACAAGTCCGGTTCGAACTGCTTGAGACAATGTCGGGCGAATGGGAGAGGCACCGCGCCCCAGCGCGGCAATCAAGGCGTCGACAGACATGCCGATAGCCAGCACGGCAATAGAAACGGGTGACATCGCTGATCCCGGAGTTAGGACGTTGGCCGGACGAGCAAGGCTTTCCTGTCCAGGAAAAGCTTTCGTCACGGTCTTGCCGAGCGCCAAAAGCGCCGGCCGCACCACGCGAGAACGCGAGTATGTTGATGCGGCCCCGTTTCCGGTGGCTACTCCCCGATGGCTCGTCGATTATCAAAAGGCTGTGCGGTCGTCAATGTGCTTTGGGTTTTAATTTATTATTTTCAATAACTTAGCCTTGGCTATCTTTGCGAGGTCACGACAAGAAACCCTGACGCGGCGAAGCGGGTCAGGATTGTGGGCGAAGCTTTGACCTGAAAAAAAACCGCTCCGGTGGACCGGAGCGGTTTGCCTGTAACGTGCGCGAATTCTGTTCGAAGTCGAGCTGCAGCTTTCGCTTTATGCGCTTGCGGGAATGCGCGCGATGACCTTGATCTCGAAATCGAAACCGGCAAGCCAGTTGACCCCGAGCGCGGTCCAGTTCGGGTAGGGCGCCTTGTCGAAGATCCGGTTCTTGACGGCCATGATGTTCTCGAACTGGTTTTCCGGATCCGTATGGAAGGTGGTGACATCGACGATGTCATCGAACGTACAGCCGCCGGCCTTCAAAGTTGCCTGCAGGTTTTCGAAGGCGAGTTCGACCTGGCGCTTGAAATCGGGCTCTGGGGAACCGTCGGTGCGGCTGCCGACCTGACCTGAAACGAACAGGAGATCGCTGGAGCGGATTGCGGCCGAATAGCCGTGGGCTTCGTAGAGCGCATGCCGCTCAGCCGGGAAAACCGGTTCACGTTTTGCCATGTTTTGTCCTTCTCAGATTTCTCGCGCCGTGCCGATGCGAAGATGCGGGACACGGCCGCGTCGATTGACATACGAGGCGTATGTAAGATTGCGGCGTGGCATTTCAATACGCATACGTTGCGTATGTGAGATTGCCAGGCAGTCGCGCGAGCGATGTTCGCGACCCCGGATTGTCCGGGCAGCGGCTGAGCGCTGCCAGGTTAAGGCGGACTAGACGGGTGGGGTTGAGGCTATCTCGTCGCACCGAGCCATCGCCCAGCGCAGGTCTGCCATGTCTCCGGCCGAGGCGCACTCGGAGACCTGCTGCAGCCCGATACGCAGCTGATAGCAGCGCAGGGCCTGCACATTGCCCACCAGATCCAGGCGGTGATTTTCGAAGTACCGCGCCTGGGCTTCCATGCAGGCGAGCCATGGGCGCCAGAACAAGACATTGGCGACGTCGTAAAGCGGATCGCCCAACAGTGCCTCGCTCCAGTCGATCACGCCGGTGATGGCAAAGCCATCGGTCAGCACATTGTTCGAGCCGAAATCGCCATGTACCAGGCATCTGGTCTCCGGGCACGATGGAATGAGTTCGTGAAGCAGACATAGATGCGGCTCGATCCAGTTCCGGTCGACTGCCGGTTCGTGATCTGCCCAGTCATGGTGTCGGGGATCGGTGATGGCCGCGAGGAAGTCGTGCCAACTTTCGTGTCCGCCACCGCCGTTGGCATCGAAACGACCGAAGCCTGCCGTGGCGTCCACAGGCGCCTCCGCGATGGCGTCCATGACTTCGTCGACGCGGGCAACGATCGCCGGCAGTTCCGCTGGCGAAAGGTCCTGCAGGGTCTTGCCCGCGGCGCGCCTTGAAACACAATAAGCATGCCCGTCGATCTCGCCGATCGACAGAATTTGCGGGATCGGCAGGCTGGCGGAAGCGAAGTGCCGATAGCAAAATGCATCCTTGTGAAAGCTCTCGGCCAGCCGGTTGATACGCAGGATAAAGTCTTCATTCGCCAGCCGGATGCCGAAGACCTGCGATTCCTCGCCCTCCGACACGGAGGTCCAGGCCGAGATTGGACCAAGGTCGCGCTGCAGGGCCGACGTCATGGCTTGGTAGGACAGGTTTGGCTTCATGTTCCTTCGAGCGGCTCCGCAACTCGACTCCGGACCTACCAATGCGACGCAATCCTCCGGAGGAAAAGGCGAAAGTAATGGATCGCAGGATCCGTCAAGCCGGCGCTGACAGGCGGGGACCCCAACGCACCTTGCATCATCATCGCCTGGCGGTGCGCAGATTTCATGTTGGCCGCATAGATCCTAAGTCGCGCGAATATGCCGTCCGGCAACGATGCGGTGAAAAAGGTGAGTGCTATCCTCCAATTTTGTGAGATGCTTGCTGGTACGGGTTTTGTGCCGTCTTGTGCACGACGGCAATTGCGCCTATGCAGCCGTCACTGGGGTGAATGCGTCGCGGCCGAGGGCGCGGCGAAACTCTTATCAAGGGTGGCGCCAGGCGCCAGGCTCACATGACCAAAGATCAACGCAAGGCAATCCGCAAGGCCGCCATCGCCGTCGTGCTTCTGGGGCTCGGTTTCTATTTCATCCCGATCATCACGCTGATCTGGCTTGTTTGCGGGCTCATCGATGTGCTGCGCAACAAAAAGAAGGACCAGCGGCTGTTCAGCCTCTATTTCACAGGCAACGGCATGTTCACATGGCTGTTGTCGCCCTTCAATCTGCTGATCGATCTGATCAGCTACAAGAATTGGGGTGTGTGGAAGCTGGAACAGTTTCCGGCTGACTACCAGCGTGAAGTCAACGAGGTGCTCAACGTCTTCAAGGAGCGCCGCAACGAGATCATCGCCGACATCGACGCCAATTTCGGTACCGGCCGGCGTGGCATGTACGTCTACCAGTGGTATGGCAAGCACAAGATCGACAACGTGCCGGAGTTCAACAAGGACTTCAAATATGTGAAGACGATTGCGGTGTCGGTGTTTTCGGGTCGCGAATCGACATCCTGGCATTTCGGTCCGCTGCGCCTTTCGCTGCGGGTGCTGTACAATCTGATCCCGGTGAACGCGGAAATCTTCGTCGAATGCCAGGACGCCAGGAACTACTGGCACGACAGCCCGATGTATATTTTCGACGACACGCTGCTGCATCGCTCGGTCAACGAGTATGATGGTCGCCGCTACTGCGTGTTCATGGACGTCATCCGTCCTTCCCCGGTTCCTGGTGTCATCGCCGGACTGTTGACCGTCGTTTCGATGAGCGTCGAGCGCATCAACTCCATGTTCTACAAGAACTGGAAGATGATCTCGTCGAGCAAGGGCAAGAAGGCTCAGGCCTAGGCCTGACGTCGCGACTGCGGGATCGAGGTCGATGTATCAGCTTCTCCTCGTCGCGGTTGGTGGTGCGATAGGCGCTGCCATCCGCCATCTCTTCAATCTCGGCGCGCTGAAGGTTGTCGGTCCCAATTTTCCGTGGGGCACGATGGCGATCAACATCATCGGCTCGTTTATCATGGGCGCCTTCATCGAGACGCTGTCGCGCCGCTACGGTGGCGCTTCGACGGAGCTGCGCCTGTTCGTCGCCACCGGTATCCTCGGCGGCTTCACCACCTTTTCTGCATTCTCGCTGGATTTCGCCACCTTGTGGGAGCGTGGCGACGTCGTCCCGGCGGCCGGCTATGTGCTGGCAAGCGTCGTCGGCGCGATTCTGGCGCTGTTCCTCGGGCTGTGGCTCGTAAGAACGCTCGCATAGTGCTATTGGCCCGCTTCGAACAATAAAGGCGGACCATGGCAGGCGTCGAACAGATCACGGTGGAAGCCGGCGAAACAGGCATGCGGCTCGATCGCTGGTTCAAGAGCCACTATCCCGGATTGAGCTTTGTACAGCTGCAGAAGCTGCTGCGTTCCGGTCAGGTGCGTGTCAACGGCGCGCGCGCCAAGACCGACACGCGCGTCGAACCAGGGCAGGTGATCCGTATCCCGCCACTCGACGTCGACAAGAAGGGTGGCGCCGATCAGCTCACTGGCCATTCGATCCGCAACCAGGGCGATGCCGACGTGCTCGCCAAGATGCTGCTGCACGAAGACGACAAGGTCTTCGTCTTCAACAAGCCGGCGGGCCTTGCCGTGCAGGGCGGCTCGGGCGTGACGCGCAATGTCGATGACATGCTCGAGGCATGGCGCAACAAGAAGGGCGAGAAGCCGCGCCTGGTGCATCGACTGGATCGCGACACGTCGGGCGTGCTGGTCATCGCGCGCACGCGGCTTGCTGCCATGAAACTGTCGGAAGCGTTTCGTGCCCGCGAAACCAAGAAGACCTATTGGGCCCTGGTCAAGGGCGTTCCGCCGAAGCGCGAGGACAAGATATCGACCTGGCTGGTCAAGGAACCGACCCCGGACGGCGATCGCGTGCGCGTTGCCAAGCATGGCGAGAAGGGGGCCGATCACTCGGTTTCCTACTACCGCATCGTCGAGCAGGCGGCGCAGTCGCTGTCATGGCTGGAGATGGAACCTTACACCGGCCGCACACATCAGCTGCGTGTGCATGCGGCCTATATCGGTTGCCCGATCATCGGCGATCCGAAATATTTCGAGGCCGACACCAATTGGGATTTCCCGGGCGGCATGCAGAACCGGCTGCACCTTCATGCTCGTCGGATCATCATCCCACATCCGGACAAGGGCGTGATCGACGTCACCGCGCCGATGCCGCCGCATATGCGCCAGAGCTGGAACCTGCTCGGCTTCGATGAGGCAAGTGCCGAGGACTGATTTCGTTCCACAGTGACCATCGCAAGAGCATTTCCATTTTTCGGAAACGCTGTTTGTTTTTACGCAATTCCGGACGGAAACCCGCTGCAGACTTTTCCTGGAGTTGCGCTAGCGGTGCCTTGGATCATGTCGCGGCTGCCGACCTCCTATAGGGAGGTTAGGCGGCAGAACCTGCGGAGGGCGTCATGACTACAAGCCAGAGCTTTGACCGGCGTGACGCCATCGATGCCGCGGCGGTGGGCTTCATGCTGGTGCTGACCTTTTCATGGGGCCTGAACGGTGTCGCCGCAAAGCTGACCAATGCCGGCTACAATCCGATCTTCCTCAACGTTGCGCGCTCGGCCATCGCCTGCGCCCTGGTGTTCCTGTGGTGCCAGTTCCGCGGCATCCGCCTGTTCGAGCGGGACGGCACGCTTTTCGGCGGTATCCTGGCGGGCCTGCTGTTCGGAATCGAGTTCAGTCTCGTGTTCGTGGCGCTGGAGTACACGACCGTGGCGCGCAATTCGCTGCTGGTGAACACAATGCCGTTCTGGGTGCTCGTCGGCGCGCATTTCTGGCTTGGCGAGCGCATGACGTTGCAGAAGTTGCTGGGGCTGGTCCTGGCCTTCTGTGGGGTGATCGTGATCTTTTCCGACCGGCTTGGTGGCAACGGGCAGTCGACGTTGTTCGGGGATCTGCTCAGCCTCGCTGCCGGACTGTTCTGGGCGCTGACGACGCTGACCATCAAGCGTTCCAGGTTGCAGACCGCGAGCGCAGAAAAGGTGCTGCTCTATCAACTCGTCGTTTCAGCGATCATGGCGATCCCGCTGGTGCCGCTGGCTGGGCCGGCGCTCCGCGACGTGACGCCGCTGGCGACCGGCGCACTGCTGTTCCAGGCTGTCTATATCGTCACGATCACCTATATCGTCTGGTTCTGGCTGATGCGGCGTTATCCGGCGGCAGGATTGTCGAGTTTCGCCTTCCTGTCACCCGCATTCAGTGTCATATGCGGCTGGTTGATCCTGGGCGAGCCGCTGACCTGGAAGATCTTCCTGGCGTTGGGGCTGATCGCCGTCGGCTTGAGCGTCGTCAATCGGCCGAGACGGCCAAAAACGGCATAGTGGGTATAACGGCAATGCGCGATATTTTGAGCGATCTCGAGGCGGGGAAGCAGCTTTCCGATCCGGATCCGACGCGACGCGCCCAGATCCAGATGCGTACACCATTGCCGAAGCGTTTCTACAAGGCTGCCTCCGTCGTGCCTTCGGACAATGGGTTTGTCGTGCAGCTGGATGGCAAGCCTGTCCGCACGCCGGGCAAGGCGTTGCTTGCGCTGCCGACCGAAAAGGCCGCTGCACTGGTGGCAGCCGAGTTCGAAGCGCAGGAAGAGGTGATCGATCCGGTGACGATGCCGGTGCTGCGTCTCGTCAACACGGCAATCGACGGTGTCGCGGCCGACACACAGGCAGTTCTGGAGGATATCCTGCGTTTCGCCGCCTCCGACCTGTTGTGCTATCGTGCCGATGGTCCACAGGGACTGGTCGACCGCCAGAACACGCATTGGGATCCGGTGCTCGACTGGGTGCAGACGTCGCTTGGCGCGCGTTTTGAACTTGCCGAAGGTGTTATCCATGTCGAGCAGCCCCGGGAGAGCATCGCGGTGCTCGGTGCGCATCTTGCCCGCCGCAATGATCCATTCCGGCTGGCATCCCTCCATGTCATGACCTCGATCATGGGATCGGCGCTGCTCGCAATGGCCGTGGAGCAGGGCGAGCTTGCGGCGGAAACTGCCTGGCTTGCAGCCCATGTCGACGAAGACTGGCAGGTCGAACATTGGGGCCAGGATTCGGAAGCGGTGGCGCGTCGCGCCTTCCGCAAGCGCGACATGATGGCCGCGGTGGCGCTGCTTGAAGCGCTCGATGGATAGTCATCGGTCATATTAGACCAAAGTCATAATCCCAATTGCTCGGTCCTCATGACCGGCGCTTTCTGCCAGATTCTGCGTGATGGCTGGTCCGAGTCCGTATCCGGAGGAGGGTATGGGCAGCCGGCATCGGGGCATTTGGGAGGAACACTCATGGCAATGGCACAGACCGCCGGCAGAACTGGCCGCGGCATGACGCGGGAAGAGAAGAAAGTCATCTTCGCTTCCTCGCTGGGCACCGTTTTCGAATGGTACGATTTCTACCTCTATGGCGCGCTGGCTGCTTTCATCGGCGCGACCTTCTTTGCTTCCTATCCGGAAGCGACACGCAACATTTTCGCGTTGCTGGCCTTCGCCGCCGGCTTCCTGGTGCGCCCGTTCGGTGCATTGGTGTTTGGCCGCATCGGCGATCTCGTCGGCCGCAAATACACTTTCCTCGTCACCATCCTGATCATGGGCCTGTCGACCTTCCTGGTCGGCCTGCTGCCCGGATCGGCGTCATGGGGCATCGCGGCACCCGCCATCCTGATCATCCTGCGCATGCTGCAAGGGCTGGCGCTGGGTGGTGAGTATGGTGGCGCGGCGACCTATGTTGCCGAACATGCCCCCGATGATCGTCGCGGTTACTACACGTCCTGGATCCAGACCACGGCGACGCTCGGCCTGTTCCTGTCGCTGATCGTGATCCTGATCATCCAAGGCTCGATGAGCAAGGAGACCTTCGCCGCATGGGGCTGGCGGATTCCGTTCCTCCTCTCGGTCGTGCTGCTGGGTGTCTCCGTCTGGATCCGACTGACGCTGAGTGAATCGCCGACCTTCCAGCGCATGAAGGAAGAAGGCAAGGGTTCCAAGGCACCGTTGACCGAGGCCTTCGGCCAGTGGAAGAACGCCAAGATCGCGCTTCTCGCCTTGTTCGGCCTTACCGCCGGCCAGGCCGTGGTTTGGTATTCCGGCCAGTTCTACGCACTGTTCTTCCTGCAGAACGTGCTGAAGGTCGATGCCTACTCGGTCAACATCATGATCGCGATCGCACTGGCGCTCGGCACCATCTTCTTCGTGGTTTTCGGCTGGCTCTCCGACAAGGTCGGGCGCAAGCCAATCATCATGGCTGGCTTGGCGCTCGCCATCGTCACCTATTTCCCGTTGTTCAAGGCGCTGACCTGGGCAGCCAATCCGGCGCTGGCTACCGCCCAGCAGACCACCCGGGCGACGGTGACCGCGGCGCCCGGAGACTGTAAGTTCCAGTTCAATCCGGTCGGCACGGCGAAGTTCACGACATCGTGCGATATCGCGACTTCATTCCTGACCAAGAACTCGGTTCCGTATGATGTCGTGACCACGGCGGCACCGGGCACAGCCGCATCCGTGAAGATCGGCAACGAGACGATCGAATCCTATGACGCTGTCGCCGCCGGTGACCAGGCCAAGTCCAAGGATGCGGTCTTTGCCAAGGCGGTGAACATCGCGCTACACGACGGCGGCTATCCACTGGTTCGCGCCGCCGCCAAGGTTGCCGATCAGAAGCTCGATGCCTTCGTGACGGCCAACCCGGAACTGAAGCTCGATGCCGCGGCCATCCGCGGCGGCGAAAAGACCACCGTTCCGGTCGCCCAGGCGGTCAAGGACAAGATCGTGACGCAGGAAGAGGCGGGCAGCGCCACGGATGTTACCGTCTACAGCATCCCTGCCGCAGGTGCGTTCTCCATGGTGGCTGATCCGGCGCAGGTGAGCTGGCCGATGGTGATCGGCATCCTGTTCATCCTCGTGCTCTATGTGACGATGGTGTACGGGCCGATCGCGGCAATCCTGGTCGAGATGTTCCCGACCCGCATCCGGTACACCGGCATGTCGCTGCCATATCACATCGGCAACGGCTGGTTCGGTGGCCTGCTGCCGGCAACGGTGTTCGCGCTGAGCGCCGCCAAGGGTGATATCTACTACGGTCTCTGGTATCCGATCGTCTTCGCAGCGATGTCGCTGATCATCGGCACGCTGTTCGTGAAGGATACACTGGGCACTGATCTGAACGCCAAAGACTGAGCAGCGCGTCCAACGCGTCTTATTGAGTGAAAAGGCCCGGCGTGGGAAACCACGCCGGGCCTTTGGCTTGTTCCGCAAGTCTACTGCCCTTCGGCAGGTGGTCAGGCTTCGGAAAGCTCCAGCTTTTCCGCCAGAATATCGCGCGCCATCGGGATCACCTTGGTGCCGTAGAGCTCGATCGACCGCATCATCTTCTCATGCGGCAATGGGCCGGACGAATACTTCATCTGGAAGCGCGCTGCGCCCAGTGCCTTCACCGTTGCCGCGACCTTGCGCGCCACCGTCTCCGGCGAACCCACATAAAGCGACCCGCGCTCGACTTCCGAGGTGAAATCGGCACGCGTTGCCGGCGGCCAGCCGCGCTCCCCGCCAATGCGGTCGCGCATCAGCTTGTAATGTGGCCACAACTCCTCCCGCGCCTGCTCGTCGGTATCGGCGACATAGCCGGGCGAATGAACGCCGACCGGGAGATTCGTTCCGCCGAGCTGATCGAGCGCCTGGTGATATAGATCGACATAGGGACGGAAGCGCTTGGGATCGCCGCCGATGATGGCAAGCATCAAGGGCAGGTTGTAGCGCGCTGCACGCACCACTGATTCCGGGCTGCCTCCGACGCCGATCCAGGTCTTCAAGGTGCCGTTTTCGATCGGCGGGTAAACCGACTGGTCCTCGATCGGTGGCCGGATCGAACCCTGCCAGGTGACCGGCTCGCCCTTGCGGACCGCCGCGAACAGGTCGAGCTTTTCGGTGAACAGCGTTTCGTAGTCATTGAGCCGGAAACCGAACAACGGAAACGATTCGGTGAAAGAACCGCGGCCGAGGATCACTTCCGCACGACCGTTCGACAGCGCATCGACGGTGGAGAAGCGCTGGAAGACGCGGATCGGATCGTCCGAGCTCAGCACCGTGACGGCCGAACCCAATTTGATGCGGCTGGTGCGCGTGGCAATGCCAGCAAGCACGGTCTCAGGCGCCGATACTGCGAAGTCATCGCGGTGATGTTCGCCAACCCCGATGAAGTCGATGCCGATCTCATCGGCCAGAACGGCTTCCTCGACGAGATTGCGGATCACCTGAGCCTGCGGCAGCAACTTGCCGTCACTGCCCAGTGTGACATCGCCAAACGTATCCAGTCCGAATTCAACTTTGTCGGTCATGTCATCCCCATTTTGGGCTGCCGGCGTGATCCTTGAGGATAGTTTGCCGGGCCTCGACTGGCCACCAGAGCTGGTGGCGGATTGTCCAATTCGGTGAATGAGATAGGCGAGGCGGGCTGGGTTGCCCATTCACTCAGCGAGAACGCACCGTTCACTTTCGGTTGACGACAGCGCGGCAACGCTTGCGGCAAACTCCGCGCGAACCCATTCGGCGAAGATACGGGCGGGCTCGCTGAGTTTCGAGAGGTTGCGCGCGACCAGGAAGTAGCTGCCTGAATTGAGCCCGGTGGCAAAGGGCCGGACCAGCGTGCCGGCGGCGAGCTCGTCCTGCATGTAGAGGAGATCGACCAAAGCCACGCCGTGGCCGAGCAGGGCAGCCTGTTTGGACAGCGCCATGTCGGCATACATCGGGCCCGGCGCCCGCACCTCGGCTTCCTCCTCGCCGGCCAGCCGAAACCAGTTCTTCCAGTGCTCGCGGCTTTCTTCGTGCAGCAGGGTGAAACGGCGGAGGTCGCCTGGCTTTTCGATTGCAGGGCCACCGGCGAGTAGGGACGGCGCCAGGACAGGCGTTTCGAGCGCGTAGGCAAGGCGCTCCGCTTCGGTGTTCGGCCAGCTGGTGTTGCGGAAGGAAAATCGCAAGGCAAGCTCGGCCTGGTCGGCTCTGAATTCGATCAGGCGCGGATCGACATCGAGCACGACATCGATGTCGGGGTTCATGCGCCGGAAACGGTCGAGGCGCGGGATCAGCCAGCAGGCGGCGATGGACGCATCGGAACTCACCCGCGCGGTACGTGTCTGGCCGCGATTGGCGATATCCGTCAGCATTCTCTCGATGCCGTCGAAACTGGCGGTCAGCTGGTTGAGCAGCGCCTTTCCGGGCTCGGTCAACACGACCCTGCGGTGCAGGCGCTCGAACAACGGGGTGCAGAGCGTGGTTTCCAGCTCGCGGATCTGGCGGCTGACGGCGGCCTGCGAAACGTGCAGCTCCTCGGCAGCCCGGCTGAAACTGGCATTGCGGCCAGCCGCCTCGAAGGAGCGGAGGGCAGTCAGCGGCAGGCGGCTGCGCTTCATTCACATAATCTCAGGTTATCCCAGTGCGAAAATATACTCGTTTGAAGACAGGCGCCAGAAGGCGTTGAATCCGGTGATGAAACAGATACGCGAAACCGGAGTGAATGTGATGTCCGAGATCATCCAGGCGCTTCTCGATGCGCTGACGATTGCAACCTTCCAGACCTTGAAGAAAACGCCGCAGCGGCAGGATAGCTATCCGCGTCCGCGATCCGATCGGCACGGGAGAATTTAGCGACGACAAGTCCGCGCGGTTCGAGATGGGACGTTGAGCATTTCCGCAATTCCAGACGTAAAGCCGCTGAGCACTTTTGCTGGAATTGCTTTAGTCGTCGTTCGACGACTGGTCGCCAAGCCAGTAGTGCGGGCCGGGGCCGAGGGCTCCGGCTTTGTCGTGCGGGTTGACCAGCCGGCAAAACTCCAGCGACAGGCAACCGCAGCTGATGCACTGCGCGAGGCCTGTCTTCAGGCGTTCCAGCTCGGCAATGCGCTCGTCGATACGATTCGACCAGGGGCCGGAAAGCAACGACCAATCGGCCCCCTTCGGCACGTGGTCGGTCGGCAGCTTGTCGAGCTCGGCACCGATTTCGGCAAGCGACATGCCGAGGCGCTGGGCAAAGACGATGAAGGCGAGCCGTCGCAGAGTGGCTCGAGTGAAGCGGCGATGGCCTGAGCCTCTGCGCTCGGACTGGATCAGTCCGCGCTCCTCATAATAACGCAGGGCAGAGGCCGCCACGCCGCTGCGGCGCGAAAGCTGGTTGATGGTGAGCGTCGTTTCCATTTGACCTTTTCGCACATGTCGCTCTTGACTTCAAGTTTACTTGAACTTGTAGGCAGGTGATCAAGCCGGGCAAAGGCCCCGGTTTGGTGTGCTGCGAAGAAGGAAAGAGCGATGAACAGCCGGGATATGAAAACGCCCGACATCCAGAAGTTCGTGGCCGGAAAAGTGCGGGACTGGATGCAATGGTCCGGTACAAAGCTGGCCGATGTGCTCAACGAGGACGAAGCTCCAACCTCGAAACTCGGGGCAATCGGATTTCTCAGGGCACCAAGGGGAGCGACCAGCGATTTCGAATTTGCCTATGATGAGGTGCTGATTGTCATCCGCGGCCGCTGCACGGTTGCGAGCCGCGACGAATGGCAGACGGCAGGACCGGGCGAGGTGCTCTATCTGCCAGCCGGCACGCCGGGAACAATCAACGCCCTCGAAGACCTGGAACTGGTCTATGTCGCATCCTCGCCCTATGGCGAGGTCAATCGCGTGACCGAGGCGTCATTGCTCGCGACGACGCCGGCCGAAGCAGTTCAGTAGGTGCCGGCGATGTCGCAACGCATTGTGCAACTGTCCAGTTTCGACATTCGTCCCGGCAAGCTTGAGCAGTTCAAGCAGGCAATCCGCAATGCGGTGGCGTTTGCCGAGGCACACGGTCCGCAACTTGTCGTCGAAACCTTCATCGACGAGGAGTCGATGCGGGCAAACAGCCTGCAGGTCTTGCCAAGCTCCGAAGCCGTGCTTGTCCACTGGAAGATGGCGGATCCCTATATTCGCGACGTGATGGAAAGCTGCATCATGCGCCGGCTCGACGTCTATGGCGAGCCGAATGAAGAGGTGATGCTGGGTCTGCTCACCCTGATTGAACAAGGTATCCCGGTCACGGTCACGCCAGCCTTTGTCGGTTTCCGGCGTGGCCATCACTAGGGCGTTCCCACAATCCCGGACAGAAAACAGCTGCGCATTCCCCCTAAGCGTTGGAGCTGTTGCGAAATTCGCCAAGACACGCCATCTACTGCCGATGACGGCGCGAGCGCGATATCTGCAATGACCGGCGAAGCGGACGGACATGGGCACGACTGCGGTCACCGGCATGCCGGCGAAAGGCCTGCCATATCCCGTGGCCGCAACTGGGATGGCCCTTGGCGCAAGACCCCGGGCAGGCTGGCCGGCACGGCTCTTGTCCGGCTGTACCAGCTCACCCTTTCGGGCTTTGTCGGCAATACATGCCGGCATCTGCCAACCTGTTCGGAATATGCCTATGAGGCAATCGCCAGGCATGGCCTTTGGGCCGGCGGCTGGATGGGACTGTTCCGTGTCATGCGCTGTGGTCCCGGCGGTACGCACGGCATCGACAACGTGCCGGCGGTGCTCGATAGGCGCTATGTCTGGTACGCGCCATGGCGTTACTGGTCGATCAGCCGCAAGGCTGTGGATTCGCCAAATCGTTAAAAAACCACCCACTTTTCGTTAATGAATTCCGTACAATAGTGGCGGTGGATTTCACGTGACGGGCCGCATTCCCGGCAGGTGGCCCGTCTGCATTTCAGTCATACATACTCCCTCGGGACGTCTCTAAATTCACGGAGCGGATATGCCGGTCATCGATATGTGGCTCGGTCGCAAGGTCTTTGCTGCCTCGCTGGCCATGGGCACGGTTTTGCTGAGCGCGGGAACGGCCATCGCCGACGTGTCCTGGCTGGTGCTCGACACGCAGACCGGGAGCGTCCTGGGCCATGAAAACGCCGGCAAGCGGCACGCGCCGGCCTCACTCGCCAAGCTGATGACGATCTACCTTGCTTTCGAGGCGATCGAACAAGGCAAGCTCGGCTGGGACGATGAGATCGCCGTTTCAAAAAATGCGGCAGCCAAGATTCCGATGAAGCTCTGGCTCAAGCCCGGCGAGACCATCAGTGTACGCGATGCCGTCAACGGCATGATCGTGATTTCAGCCAATGACGCTGCCGCGGCGTTCGGTGAACATATGTCCGGTTCCGAAGCTGCCTTTGCGCGCCTGATGACCAAGCGCGGGCGGCAGCTCGGGCTGCGTAACACGATCTTTGCCAACCCCTCGGGATTGACCGACAAGACCAGCCAGCTGACGACCGCCCGCGACATGGCGGTGCTTGGCATGGCACTGGAACGGGATTTCCCGAAACTGTTCAGGCTGTTCTCTCAACCGTCTTTCGTCTTTCATGGCAAACGGCTGAAAGGACACAACAATCTGATGTACCGTTATGCTGGCGTCGACGGCCTGAAGACTGGGTACACGGCTGTATCAGGCTACAATCTGGTGTCGTCGCTCGAGCAGGGCAAGGGTCATCTGATCGGCGTCGTTCTCGGCGGCAAGACGGCCCGCAGCCGCGATGACCGGATGGAGGCCCTGCTGAAGCGCTTCAGCACCGGGCGAACCGCGACATCCGCGCCCCTGGTGGCCTCGAACGCACCGGTGCCGACAGGCAGGCCGAAACAAGCCGTCGCGCCATCTGAGACGATGGACGCCGCGACGATCGAGCAGGGCGATGGCGACACGGAAGTCGCGCTCATTCCGTCGGCCTGGCAGATCCAGGTCGGCGCGCTGCCCGATCAGACGGCAGCCAGGGCGTTGCTGGGCAACGCACAGAAATTCGTTCGTTCTATCCATGGGGAAGCAGCCGGCCAGATCATGCAGACACAGGCACACGGTACAACGCTCTATCGTGTGCGTTTCGATGGCTTCGAGGATGCAAAAGCGGCGAGCAAGACTTGCGCGGCGCTCAAGCGGCAGAAGTTCGACTGCATAACGGTCAAAACCAACTGAGCGCTGTTTCCCGGAGAATATTGATGTCTGTTTCCGTTCGCTCCACCCTTTGCGGTGCGGGCTTTGTCGCGATGTCGCTTGCCGCATGCTGGCCAGCGGCGGCGCAAACCTCCAAAACGAAGCCGGCGGCTGAATGCACCGTGGTTGTCGATGCCGCAACCGGGGCCGCGCTGCTTCGGCAAGGCAGTTGCGACAAACGCGTGAGCGCCCTCTCTACCTTCAAGGTGCCGCTGGCGCTGATTGGTTACGATTCCGGCATCCTGACCGACCCACACAACCCACGTTGGGACTACAAGCCGGAATTCAACGCCATCAAGCGTCACCAACGCGCGGTCGATCCGACGATATGGCTGGCCGACTCGGTTGTCTGGTATTCGCAGGAACTGACCCGCAAGCTCGGCGCGGCGCGCTTCGGCGACTACGTCAGGAAGTTCAGCTACGGCAATCGCGATGTGTCGGGCAATCCCGGAAAGAACGATGGGCTCACCCAGGCCTGGCTGAACTCCTCGCTCAAGATCTCGCCTGACGAACAGATCACCTTTCTGCGCGGTGTCGCCAGCCGCACGCTGCCGGTCTCCGCAAAGGCCTACGAGATGACCGAAGCAGCCATGCCGGCTTTTGAAGCCGGCGGCTGGCAGGTCAAGGGCAAGACTGGAACCGGTTGGCTGGCCGGCAAGGATGGTGCCCCCAACCGCAGCAGGCCTGTCGGCTGGTTCGTCGGCTGGGCCGAGAAGGATGGCAAACGCGTCGTCTTTGCCAAGCTCGTCATCAACAGCGGCAAGAGCAACAAGCTGATGGGTCATGTGGTGCGCGCCGCATTTCTTGAGGAATTGCCTGGGCTGATCAAGTAAGGCGACCGGCGGGTTGATCCAGCAAACGGCGTTGCTCTGTCTGGCGCGGCGCCGTTTCACTTTACGTCCGCCGCAACTGCCCCTAAAAGACCGCTCGCCGCCGGGCATCATCCGGCACAAAACCACCCGCGTTCGTATGCGGGACTGGATAGGAGCAGACCATGGCCAGTGTTTCCCTCACATTCCCTGACGGATCCGTACGCGACTACGATGCCGCGACGACCGGCACCGAACTCGCTGAATCCATCTCCAAGTCGCTGGCCAAGAAGGCGGTGGCCTATGCCGTCGACGGCACCTTGCGCGACCTGTCGGATCCGCTGAAGGCTTCCGGCAAGGTCGAGATCGTCACGCGCGACGATCCGCGCGCGCTGGAGCTGATCCGGCATGATACCGCTCACGTGCTGGCCGAAGCGGTGCAGGAGCTGTGGCCGGGAACGCAGGTCACCATCGGTCCTGTGATCGAGAATGGCTTCTATTACGACTTCGCGCGCAACGAGCCGTTCACTCCGGAGGATTTCCCCGTCATCGAAAAGAAGATGCGGGAGATCATCCAGCGCAACAAGCCCTTCACCAAGGAGGTCTGGGATCGTGATCGCGCGAAGAAAGTGTTCCGCGACAAGGGCGAAGGCTACAAGGTCGAGCTGATCGATGCCATTCCCGAAGATCAGGACCTGAAGATCTATTTCCAGGGCGACTGGTTCGATCTCTGTCGTGGCCCGCACATGGCCGCCACCGGCCAGATCGGCACAGCCTTCAAGCTGATGAAGGTTGCCGGAGCCTACTGGCGCGGCGATGCCAACAATCCGATGCTGACGCGCATCTATGGCACCGCCTGGGCCGACCAGGCGCAGCTCGACCAGTATCTGCATATGCTGGAAGAGGCCGAGAAGCGTGACCACCGTCGCCTCGGTCGCGAGATGGACCTGTTCCACTTCCAGGAAGAAGGTCCGGGCGTCGTATTCTGGCACGCCAAGGGCTGGAAGATGTTTCAGAATCTGGTCGCCTATATGCGGCGTCGCCTTGGCGACGACTACCAGGAGGTCAACGCTCCGCAGATCCTAGACAAGTCGCTGTGGGAAACCTCGGGCCACTGGGGCTGGTACCAGGAGAACATGTTCGCGGTGAAATCCGCGCATGCCTTTACTCATCCGGAAGATCCGGATGCCGACCAGCGCATCTTCGCGCTCAAGCCGATGAATTGTCCGGGCCATGTCCAGATCTTCAAGCATGGCCTGAAGTCCTATCGGGATCTGCCGATCCGGCTTGCTGAATTCGGCAGCGTGCACCGATATGAGGCCTCCGGCGCACTGCACGGGCTGATGCGCGTGCGCGGTTTCACGCAGGACGATGCGCATGTCTTCTGCACGGAAGAACAGTTGGAGTCCGAGATCCTCAAGATCAACGACCTGATGATGTCGGTCTACAAGGATTTCGGCTTCGAAGAGGTGGTTGTGAAGCTCGCCACGCGGCCCGAGAAGCGCGTCGGCACCGATGCGATGTGGGATCACGCCGAGGAGATCCTGAAGAACTCGCTGGCCCGCATGGCGCGTGAGGACAGCCGGATCAAGACCGGCATCAACGAGGGCGAGGGCACGTTCTATGGTCCGAAGTTCGAATACACGCTGAAGGACGCCATCGGTCGCGAATGGCAGTGCGGCACCACGCAGGTGGACTTCAATCTGCCCGAGCGTTTCGGCGCCTTCTACATCGACTCGGATTCGGAGAAGAAGCAGCCGGTTATGGTGCATCGCGCCATCGTTGGTTCGCTGGAGCGCTTCCTCGGTATTCTCATCGAAAGCCATGCCGGCCATTTCCCGCTGTGGTTCGCACCGCTGCAGGTGGTGGTGGCGACGATCACCTCGGAAGCCGACGACTATGCGCGCAGCGTCGTCGACAGGCTGAAGGCTGCCGGGTTGTCGGTGCAGGCGGACCTGCGCAACGAGAAGATCAACTACAAGGTCCGCGAACATTCGCTGACCAAGGTTCCGGTCATTCTCGTCTGCGGCAAGCGTGAGGCGGAAGAAGAGACGGTCAATGTGCGTCGCCTCGGCTCGCGCGACCAGGAATCGCTGTCGCTGGCCGAAGCGATCGCGCGCCTGGTCGATGAAGCGACGCCGCCGGATCTGAAGCGCAAGAAAACGGCCTGATCGCAGGTGTTCCGGTGAACGGCGGTGGCGTGGCCACCGCCGTTTTCATATCGGCGTCATGTTGACGTCATCCAACTCAATTAACGACGAAACATGCTGAAGCTGAGATCGCGCGAAAGACCGTTCCCGGAACTTTCTTACGCCAATGCTGGCCAGCCGGCGTTCACGCGCTGGTTCATTCGCTCCGTCGAAGGGTTGTCGGGACGGGACCGCTTCGCCGCCCTCTATGATCTGTGGCGCCGCAACATCGTGCCGACGGGCGACCGTGTGTTCGGGCGCATGCTCGACCTGATCGATGTGCGGGTCCGTTGCGCCGACCAATGGCCGCCGGTCAATCTGCCGGAAACACCGCTGGTGATCGTCGCAAACCACCCCTTTGGCATTGGTGACGGAATTGCCGTGCTGTCGCTGGCTGAAAAGCTTGGCCGGCCGTTCAAGGTGATGATCCACAAGGATCTGCTGCGCATCCGCGAGATGGAGCCCTATTCGCTGCCGGTCGATTTTGCCGAGACCAAGGAGGCGGTGAAGGCCAATATGGCGATCCGACATGAGGCGATGCGGCTGCTGAAGGAAGGTGTCACCATCGTCGTCTTTCCGGCTGGCGGTGTCGCCACCGCGCCGAAAGGTTTCGGGCGCGCCCAGGATCTGCCGTGGAAGATGTTTCCGGCACGTCTGGTGCAGGAGGCCAGGGCCTCGGTCATTCCCATGCATTTCGCCGGCCAGAACGGGAGGCTGTTTCATCTGGTCAGCGGGCCGATGAACCTGGCCGAACGGGAAGGGCGCCTGGCACGCTTCGTCGGCAAGGCCTCACTGACTCTCAGGATTTCGCTGCTGATCCGGGAATTCGCCAGGCTGGCGGGCCGCTCGATCGAGGTCAGGATAGGCAAGGTGCTGACGCCGGAAGAACTCGATCCGTTGCGCGACCGCAAGATTCTGCTGACAAGGCTCTATCGCGCCGTCTTTGACCTGGCGCCTGTAGAACCGGCTCGTCGCTCGAAATTCCTGCGGCGGCCTCGCCGCGCTGCTGCCTGATCCGCTAGAGCATTTTGTAGCCAAGTGGAATCACTTGGCGTTACAAAAATGCGACGAAAACAAAAACTTAGAGCGTTTCCGCGTTTCCGTGAAAAACGGAAACGCTCTAGTCCGCACCCTCGGCCGGGTCGATTGCGGTCGCCTCTGAGGCGACAACCTCGACCTCGCCGTTCTTGCCGGCTTCGACGGTCAGGTCCTTCTGGTAGATGCGGTCTCGGTTCTTGGCGATGACGGTGTAGTTGCCCTCGGCAAGCACCATCGGCGCGAAGGCGCCGACAGCTTCCTTGATCGAATCGCCGGATTCGTTGAGCACCGACCAGGAGGTATCGGCCAGCGCTTCGCCGCCGGCTTCGCGCACCAGCTTCAAGGTGACTTCGGCGGCGCGATGCTCGACCGTCGCTTCGGTCAGTTTGCCAGCTTCGACCCTGATGTCGGAACGAATGACGGCGTTCACCGAGCCGTAGGTCGAGACGACGTTGTAGACGCCGGCATTCAATCGCACGACGCTGTTGGGCTGGACGTTCGGTATGATGAGGGCCTTTTCATCATCCTTGCCGCCACGTGCTTCATAGATCGAAAAACGCAGCTTTTCGCGCGGGATGCGGATGCCGCCAGCCAATGTAGCGTCGAGTTTCAGCCCGCCGGCGTCGAGAACCATGCTCTCGCGCTTGGCATCGCGGCTGACGGTTATGCGTTTGGTGGCCCCGGCGCGGCCGTAGGAGGCATGCACGAGATAGCTGCCGGGCTGCAGCTGAAAAGCGGCCGTTCCGCCTTGCGCGGATGCGACCAGTGGCAACTTGCCGTCGGCGCCGGGCTCCGGACGGAAGACACGCCAGACCAGGCCGCGGGTGATTTCTTCACCCTTCTCGGTGAGTTGTGCGCTGAGCGTGATTTCGCCTTCGCCGCGGGCAAGTTGCGTGCCTGAATGCGGGGGTGCATAGGTCGAAATGCCTGGCAGTTTCAGCTTCTCGAGCGAATCGGGATCCTTGGCGCCGGCAGGCAACGCCAGAGCCACGCCGAGCGTGGCCCCGATGACGGTCAGCGAAAGACGGCGAAGCCCGACGAACATACCTTGCGTTGAAGCCCAAGCCGGTGGCAATTTCAAGGCTGAAGAGTCTGGCGGGAAGCCCTCATGGCTCTTTTCCGGCGCATCCCGCGCCGTCGCCAGAGCAGCCGATGTTCATCGCGCGCTTCAGCCCAAATGGATTCAGGAGAACCGCGCCATGACAAAACCCATCCTCGACTATCTTTTGACTCGAAATTCCGCGCCAATCCCCGAGTTGAAAGCGCCTGCGCCGTCGGACGCCGAAATCGCCACCATCATCGCGGCGGCTTCCCGCGTGCCGGACCACGGCAAGCTCGAGCCATGGCGCTTCATTCTCTATCGTGGGGAGGCTCGGGTCGAGGTGGGCAAGAAGCTGGCTGCGCTGGCGGAGAGCCGGGAGGGACCGCTCAGCGATGTCCGTCGCGACCAGGAACTTGCGCGTTTCTCGCGAGCGCCGCTGGTGATCGGAGTGGTGTCTGTGCCGAAAGCGCATCCGAAGATCCCGGATTGGGAGAAATTCCTGTCGGGTGGCATGGCAGCGATGAACCTGATGATCGCGGCCAATGCGCTGGGCTACGGCACCAACATGATCAGCAACTGGTATTCCGACGTGCCGGAAGGGCGTGCCATCCTGGGGTTTGCACCCGATGAGCGCGTCATTGGCTTCATTCATATCGGTTCATTTTCCGGTACCGCGCCGGAACGCCCAAGGCCGGATGTCTCGACGCTCTATGCCGACTATGCGGGGCCTTGGAAGGCGGAATAGCGGCAGGCTAAACGCTGACGCCTGCTGCCTTTGCCCGCGCCAGCAGGCGCTCGGCCAGGCGCAGATGGGGACGGTCATACATCTTGCCTTCAATACCGACGACGCCGGGGTTGCCGGCTGCGGCGAAGGCCGCGACGATGGCGGCCGAGCGTTCGACAGCCTCCCTGGAAGGGGTGAAGGCCGTGTTGATGACAGGGACCTGCGCCGGATGGATGGCCATCTTGGCGGTGAAGCCGTCGCGCTCGGCCTCGACGCATTCGGCTTCGAAAGCGGCCATGTCGCTGAAGTTCGGGAAGACGGTGTCGACCGCTGCGACTTCGGCACTGGAGGCGGCAAGCAGCGTCATCGTTCGAGCAAAGCGAAAGACGTCGGTGTAGCGGCCATGCTCGTCGCGCGCCGTGCGGGCGCCGATCGCCGCCGACAGGTCTTCCGCGCCCCAGGTAAGGCCGGAGACGCGGCTGCTGGCGCCAGCGTAACTCGCAGCGGCCAGAACGCCCGCCGCCGTTTCGGTGATGATCGGCAGGATGCGGATCGCTCCATCGGCCAGGCCGGCGCGCGCTTCCTGGACACGCAGCTTGGCCGACAATTGCTGGATGTCCTGGCCGCTGTTCGATTTCGGCAACATGATGCCATCTGGCTTCGAGCTGATGACTGCCGCCAGATCCTCGTCGGTGAGGCCGGTCGTCAGGTCGTTGACGCGAACATAGATGGCAGCCCTTGTATTGGAGCGGTGCCCGGCGATGAAATCGGCTGCGACTGCACGGGCCGTCGCCTTGTTCTGCGCCGCTACGGAATCCTCAAGGTCGACGATGACAACGTCGGTCTCGGAAGCGAAACCCTTTTCCAGCTTGCGTTCGGAATCGCCGGGGACAAACAGCAGCGATCGCATCAGGCCGGCCTCTTCAGCATCATCGCCTGCCGGAGGCATTTGGCCACAAGCACGTTGTCCTGATTGTAGGCGCGGTGTTCGAGTTCGACGATGCCGCGATCGGGCTTCGATTTCGATTCGCGTACAGAGATCACTGTTGTCTCCACGCGGATCGTGTCGCCATGGAACACGGGGTGCGGGAAGGTCGTTTCCTTCATGCCGAGATTGGCGACCGTGGTGCCGACGGTGAGGTCGTTGACTGCGATGCCGATCATCAAGCCGAGCGTGAACAGCGAATTCACCAGCGGCCTGCCCCATTCGGTCCTGGAAGCGAAGTCGAAATCGATGTGCAGCGGCTGCGGATTGAGCGTCATGACCGAAAACAGCATGTTGTCGCTCTCGGTCACCGTTTTGCGCAGCGTGTGCTGGAAATTGCGGCCGACGGTGAACTCTTCCAGATAGAGACGCGGCATGGCGATCCTCCATTTTCCGCTTGATAAGCCGAGCGGCGAGGGGCTGCAAGCTGGTTAAGAATTATGGTGAACGCTTCGTAAACCATTTCTGCCTAACGTCTTTTTCGGGTTCGCCGGGTTGTGTGCCGGCTGGGGTAAGAAGCTTTGAACATGGTTGTTCCTCATTTCCTGAAATGGGTCGGTACGGCGAGGGTTTCGGAGCGCGCGGCAGCGGCCAGCGCACTGGCCAGAGCTTATGTCAACCGCGACCTTCCCTTCGAGGATCGGTGCGCTGCCGAGGCGGCCCTGACCCTGTTGCTCGACGATGCCTCCTCCAAGGTGCGCTCGGCCATGGCCGAGGCGCTCTCGATGAGCCATCATGCGCCGGTGCAGATCATTGCCGCACTGGCTTCGGACCAGCCGGAGGTCGCCAGCCTTGTCCTGGCCCGCTCACCGCTGCTGACCGACGCCGACCTGATCGACCGGGTCGCCAGCGGCCAGAAAGCGACGCAGGAACTGATCGCGGATCGTCCGGCCGTATCCATGACGGTCGCCGCGGCGATCGCCGAGATCGGCGAGGCAGAAGCCTGTGTGACGCTGCTTTGCAACCCCGGCGCCGCGATCGCGTCGATGAGTTATCGGCGCATCGCCGAACGCCATGGCCATGTTCCTGCGGTGCGCGAAGCGCTGATTGCGCATGATACGCTGCCTGCGGACTGCCGCCATATGCTGCTGGTCAAGCTCGGCGATGCGCTGAAGGGCTCGCCGCTGGTGCTGGCGCTGATGGGCTCGGCGCGCGCCGAGAGGGTGCTGCGCGACGCCTGTGTGAAGGCCTCCGTCACTTTGATCGAGAGCACGCAGGCAGGAGAGCACCCGGCTCTTGTCGAGCATCTGCGCCTGCGCGGCGATCTCACCGCCTCCTTCATCATTCGCACTGTGGCGCATGGCAAGGTCGATTTCTTCGGTGCGGTCCTGGTGGCGCTGACCGGTCAATCGGAGCAGCGGGTGAGAGCGCTGCTGGCGGGCGGCAACGATGTGGCGCTGCAGGCATTGTTCACCTCGGCAGGGCTCTCGTCGGGCATGCACGGCGTCGTGCTCAGGGCGCTGAAGGTGTGGCGCGAGGTTGCCAACGGCAAGCGCCTCGCCGGTGTGCAGGAAGTGAGTTGGCTTATGCTCAAGGAGTTGGGCGGACAGCAGGCTGCCGGCGATCTGGCCACCCTCGTAAAGTCCATCCATCTGGATGCGCTTCGCCAGAACGCGCGCGGTCATGCATTGGCCATTGCCGCCGCCTAGACCTTGGCTGGTGGGAATCAGCCAAGGGTGACGCAGGACTATGCATCGATGGACCTGTATTCTGGTCGCGACGCTCTCCATCCAGAGCGCTGGGGCGGCAAACTCAACGGAACAAGAGGCTGGGGTGGTCCGAACACTCAAGCCGCTTCCCTCCGATGCCGTGGCCGACTACCAGCTTGGCGGTGCCTATGATCCTCCGGCGGGAACCAATGTCGTCGTGCGCGACAGCACGGCTGCGCCGGCCCTTGGTTTGTACAACATATGTTACGTCAACGGTTTCCAGACACAGCCCGGCGTAGCGTGGCCGCCCCGGTTGCTGGTCAAGAACAGCAAGGGTAAGCCGCTGGTCGATCCGGATTGGCCGGATGAGCATCTGTTCGACATATCATCGGAGAAACTTCGGACCGCCGTGCTGGAGCGCCTGGCTGTCACCGTTGCCGACTGTGCCCGCGCGGGGTTCGACGCCGTCGAATTCGACAATCTGGATTCTTTCACGAGGTCAAAGGGCGCGCTCAAGCACAACGACGCTGTGGCCTTCGCAAAATTGCTGGTGCGTGCCGCGCACAAGCAGGGTCTCGCGGCAGGGCAAAAGAACACGCCCCAGCTTTCGGACAGGGAGCGAAAGCAGATCGGATTCGACTTCGCGGTATCCGAGGAGTGCCATCGCTACGGCGAGTGCTCCGCATACACGCGGTTCTACGGCGACCAGGTCATCAACATCGAATATGTCGATGATCTTCGTGCATCTTTTGCCGATATCTGCGGGGATCCCACAACGCCTCGTGACACCGTTCTTCGAGATCGTGCTCTCAAGTCCGCGCAGGGCGCAGGCTACCGCTACGATCATTGCGTTGAGCATCGGAGCGTCCGGCAATAGCCTGGTCCGCCCGATGCCGCGATCAGCTCGAGCCGAACAGCCGGTGATCCTAGTCCTTGCGGAAGAAATCCGGATAGTCTTCGGCGGCGGCGGCAACGACGCGTAGTGATGCTGCGACGCGCAACGCGTCCGGCGTACCGGTCGCGGCAATCGCAGCCGCGTCCGCGCGCATGGCGGCGATGCTGGCAATCCAGGACTCATTCGGCATGCGTACGAGCAGATTGCGCGCCAATTGCCTTAGAAAATCGCTGACGTTCTGCGTCATGGCTGACGGCAGGCCGCCGGCTTTCTGGTCGATACGCAGGCGTAGCAGTTCCAACCCCACCATCACGGATGCAACGCTGCCGTCGAACAGGCCTTCGCTCTTGCGACCGGCCTGCTGTACCAGTGGCATCATCTGATTGACGCGGTCGTAGGCAAGGCTTTCGAAGGCCGAGCGGCGCGGTATGCGATCATGCAGGCACAGTCGTACCAGATCCTCGCGCATGGCGCCGGCGATGCGGCGTGCTGTGGCGATCGGGTCGACGGGCAACACCACCATGAACACGCCGATGGCGATCAGGATGCCGACCAGGACCGAAATCGAGCCGGCGAAGAAGGCGACGGGATCGTAACTCATGCCCTGATGCGGATTAAGGAAGGCCAGGAAATTTATGGCGAAGGCGGTGGCGACGCCGACGAGCCGCGGGTTGGCCATGGCGAGAGCAGCAGGCACCAGTATGGGTACGACAAACAGCACGAACCAACCAAAGCCCGGCAGGGCCGGCAAGGCAAGCTGGCCGACGACAAAGGCAACGGGCAGCGCCAGCAACGTGCCTTTAAAGAACCCCCAGGAAACCTGGGCCGGATCCGGCCTGGATGCGAACAGGCTGGAGACAACAGCAACGAGGATCAATGTGCCGGCTGCCTCCGACCAGTGCGTGGCCAGCCAGAAACTGGCTACAAGCATGGTGGCTACCGTGGCACGGATGGCGTTGCGCCAGGCCGCATGATGATCGCGATGCACGATCAGGGCCGGCTGCCGGCGCTGTCGCATGGCTTTTTCCGTCGTCGGCCGTCGCACGGCATCGAGGCCGCGCAATACCTCGCGCAGCGATTGCGCAAATTCGCCGGCGACGGTGAGGCGGGTGATGGTTCCGACCGGATCTTCGCCTTCGCCTGCGGCGCCATTGGGAGCATGCAGGGCTTCGTTGGCAATCGTGGTGAGCCTTGCCTCCCAAAGCTTTGTGTTCTCGAGAGAATTCGGTGTGTCGACGAGCTCTCCGACAAGCGCCTTCAACTGTCCTCGTACCGGCAGGAGAGCGGCGTTCTGCGGGGCAGCATGGGCATGCAGCATTCGCGCGGCAGACAGAGCGGAGAGCAGATGGCCGATGGTCCGCCGCACCGGGTGCGCGCGTGTCGCCACGCTTGGCGCTTCCAGCCGGGCATAAGCGCGCATTTCGCCCAGCGTCTGCGTGTCGGCGACCAGCTTGCGGTAAAGGGCGTCGAGCTTGGCCGGTTCCGCACCCGCGAAGGCGCCGCGGGTATAGGCTGCTAGATCGAGGATGCAGCGTTCCAGGCGCGCCTTGATCGCCGAGCCGGCGAGACGCGGCAGGATCAGCCGGCTGGTGATCGCCGCACAGGCGATGCCGAGGATGATCTCCTCGCAGCGGGCGACCGCGAGATCCGTGATCAGGTGCGGCTGGCCGAAGGCTGGCAGGCCGACGATCATCGCGGTGTAGCCGGCAAGTGCTGCGCCGTAGGCTTCCGGGTTGCGCAGCAGCGACGAGACGAGCGTGCAGAGGCCGATCCAGAGCGAAAGAACCGCGACAAAGAGCCAGGGGTTGCCACCGAAGGCGAATGTGAACCCCATGGCGGCCACGGCGCCGACAACCGTCCCGATCAGCCGGTAGAAGCCTTTCGCAAGCACCATGCCGGCGACCGGCTGGGCGACGATGAACACGGTCATCATTGCCCATTGCGGGTGCTCGAGCTTGAGGGCGTAGGCCGCCAAAAGCGCGATCAGCCCGGCCGACGTGGTGCGCAGCGCGAAAATCCAGTCCGAGCGGGTTGGCTGAAGCGAGCCGGCGAATGTCGTGCCGACCCATTCCTTCAGCTTCGCCCAACTCACCACGTCATCTCCGCTCCCGGGGCGAAAACCGCCGGCCGAATGCTCTCAAATGTCCAAGGCGTCAGCGGCTGCGAATTCGGCGCGCTCCTGGATGAATCTGAAGCGTGCCTCGGGCTTGGTACCCATCAACGCATCGACGGCATCCTTGGTCACGGTCTCTTCATCCAGCACGTCGACCCGAAGCAAGGTACGCTTCCTCGGATCCATGGTGGTTTCCTTGAGCTGGCTCGCCATCATTTCGCCGAGGCCCTTGAAGCGGCCAAGCTCGACCTTGCCGCGGCCGGTGAATTCGGTGCGCAGCAATTCGTCCTTGTGCGCATCGTCGCGGGCGTAGGCGATCTTGCCGCCCTGACGCAGCGAATAGAGCGGCGGCACTGCCAGGAAGAGGTGACCGCCCCGGATAAGGTTGGGCATTTCCTGATAGAAGAAGGTGATCAGCAGCGAGGCGATGTGGGCACCGTCGACGTCGGCGTCGGTCATGATGATGACGCGGTCGTAGCGCAGGTCCTCATCGCGGTATTTCGAGCGCGTGCCGCAACCGAGCGCCTGGACGAGATCCGAAATCTGCTGGTTGGCGGCGAGCTTGTCGTTGCCCGCACTGGCGACGTTCAGGATCTTTCCACGCAGCGGCAGCACCGCCTGTATGGCTCGGTCACGCGCCTGCTTGGCCGAGCCACCGGCCGAGTCACCCTCGACGATGAACAGTTCCGCGCCCGCCGCCGCATTCTGCGTGCAGTCCGCGAGTTTGCCGGGCAGGCGCAGCTTGCGCACGGCGCTCTTGCGCGACACTTCCTTTTCCTGGCGCCGGCGCACACGCTCGTCGGCGCGGGCGATCACCCAGTCGAGCAGTTTCGAGGCTTCCTGCGGATTGTCGGCCAGCCAATGGTCGAACGGGTCGCGCAGCGCGGTTTCGACGATGCGCACCGCTTCAACCGTCGCCAGCTTGTCCTTGGTCTGGCCAACGAATTCCGGCTCGCGGATGAAAACCGAGAGCATGCCGGCGGCTGAAATCATCACGTCTTCCGAGGTGACGATGGACGCGCGCTTGTTGCCGACCAGATCGGCATAGGCGCGCAGGCCGCGCGTCAGCACGTTGCGGAAGCCCATTTCATGGGTGCCGCCTTCGCCGGTCGGGATGGTGTTGCAGTACGAGTTGAGGAAGCCGTCGCCGCCGTACCAGGTGACAGCCCATTCCACGGAGCCGTGGCCGCTCTGCTTCTCGCTTTTGCCCGTGAAGATTTCGCGCGTGACCTGCATCTCATCGCCGAGCGAAGCTTTCAGATAGTCACCGAGACCGCCAGGGAAATGGAATTCAGCCTTGGCCGGTGTCGGATCCTTGTCCTTGATCAGGGATGGATCGCACGACCAGCGAATGTTGACGCCGCCGAAGAGATAGGCCTTCGAGCGCGCCATCCGGTAGATACGGGCCGGTTCGAAATGCGCGCCCTTGCCGAAGATGTCGGGATCGGGATGGAAGCGGGTCCGTGTGCCGCGCCGATTCTGGACGTCGCCGAGGAATTCGAGCCCGCCTTGCGGGATGCCGCGCGAAAAGCGCTGGCGGTAGAGTTTGCGTCCGCGGGCGACCTCGACCTCAAGCTCGTCCGAAAGCGCATTGACCACCGAAACGCCGACGCCGTGCAGGCCGCCCGAGGTTTCATAAACCTTGGAATCGAACTTTCCGCCGGCATGAAGCGTGGTCATGATCACTTCCAGTGCCGACTTGTCCTTGAACTTGGGGTGCGGGTCGATTGGAATGCCGCGCCCGTTGTCGGTGACGGTGAGGAAGCCGTCGGCACCCAGTTCCACCTCGATGAAGGTTGCGTGGCCGGCGACTGCCTCGTCCATCGAATTGTCGATGACTTCGGCGAAGAGATGGTGCAGCGCTTTCTCATCGGTGCCACCGATGTACATGCCCGGCCGGCGTCTTACCGGTTCCAGTCCTTCCAGAACCTCGATATCGGCCGCGCTGTAGCCTTCGCTGCCGTCCTTGGCGGTGCTGCTCTGGGTGCGCTTTGCAGCCTGCACGAGCGGATCCGCAGGGCGCGAACTGGCGCGTGGCGGTTGTTGTGGCTGCTTGTCCGGATTGCCGAAAAGATCGTCCATTTCGTCCATGCGCTTTGAAAACGAATCAGGGAGTGATACTGCCATGTTTTGTGGGCTGGATCACAGCAGTTCGTGTTCCGTTCATGGCTTGGGCGTGCTCTACTCCGAATGGAGACGTCTCGTAAACCATCTGGTGACTTTCTCCTGAGCGTTCGAGCCAGATTGCCGCAAAATGGGCGACGATGGCGTACAGTGTACGCTGTTGTGATAGCGGGGAAGCGAACGATGCTGGACTATCAGTCCTTGCTGCTGGCAGCAGCATTGTCCGGCACATGTCTCAGCATAACCATGCTGGTGATCTGGAGCGCGATGCGCCAGAACCACTACTTCCTGACGGCCGCCGTCGGTCTGATCGTTATTGCCGCGCATGTCATCGCCTTCTGGCGCTACACCAGCGATCCTCAACCATGGATCGGCGCATTGCTGATGGCACTGCTGCCCAGCGGCTTCGCGCTGATCCTTGTCGCCGCCGGTCAGTTCTATGGTCACTTCCGTATTGCGCGCAGGGTCCTGGCAGTGATTGCGGCCTCTGTCCTGTCCACGACGCTCCTGATGATGGTAGGTCTCGATGGCCTCGCCTTCATGGTTGAATATGCCTTCGCCACGGTGCTTCTGGTGTGGATCGGCTGGCTTTTCTGGCAGGCCCGCGAGGAGTTTCCTGCTCTCATTACCTTGATGACCGCGCTGTTTGCGATCTGTGCAGCCTCGTTTGCCTTGTGCGGCCTGGTGCTTCTGTTCAACGGAAGCTGGGTGCTGGGCAAGGCTCCCGACAATTGGGCGGAGCGTATCAACATCATTGTTTCGGTGGCCTGTCTCACCGCGCTCGGTGCGCTTCCGATGACCATGCACAATCTGCGGATGGCTGCCCGGCATCGCAGCGAGGCATTGACCGATCCGCTGACCGGCCTGCAGAACCGCCGTGCCTTGATGGATGGCTATCCCGACAGGGCATTCGGCGAAGACCTGGCGGTCGTGATGTTCGATCTCGACCATTTCAAGAATACCAATGATGTCTACGGCCATTCCATCGGGGATGAGGTGCTGAAGCGCTTCGCGGATGTCATCAGAATGAACTTGCGAGCCGGAGACAGCGCATTCCGCCTTGGTGGCGAGGAGTTCGCGCTGGTGATCGCGCGTGTCGAAGGCAACTATGTCGAGGCTGCGGCACGCAGCATCCTGGCGGACCTCGCCGGACAGGAGATCCATACGCAAGTCGGTGTGCTGCGTTGCACGGTCAGCGCAGGCGTCGCGTTCGGTTCGATGAAGAGGGCGACATTGACAGAGATGCTGACCCGGGCCGACCGTGCTCTTTACCAGGCCAAACGCGCCGGCCGTAACAGGGTCGTCGTCGATGGCTGGATTACAGAGCAGGCGCGCCGGCCGGCGTTGCGCGCCTAGAGCGTTTTCATTCCTGGGAACGCGGAACGTTCCAGCTTTGGTCGTTGCACATTCCGGACGCAGAACCGCTGCACACTTTTGCAGGAATTGTTCCAAGAACCCCTCGCAACAAGGTTGCGAGGGGTTCTTGGATGGTCTGATTGCGGTGCCTTATTCGGCAGCGCCGAGATATTCCGACAGCGGCGGGCATGAGCAGACCAGGTTGCGGTCACCCGCGACATTGTCGATGCGGGACACCGGCGGCCAGTATTTGGCGGCGGTATCCGGATCTGCTGCAGGGTAGGCGGCCTCCATCCGCGAATAAGGATGAGCCCAATCGCCGGCAAGCGTCTCGGTTGCCGTGTGCGGAGCATTGACCAGAGGATTGTCTTCCTTCGGCCATTCACCGCTGGCAACCTTGCCGGCCTCGGTGGCGATCGAGATCATTGCTTCGCAGAACCGGTCGAGCTCGTGCTTGGGCTCGGATTCGGTCGGCTCCACCATCAACGTGCCCGCCACCGGCCACGACATGGTCGGCGCATGGAAGCCGTAGTCGATGAGGCGCTTGGCGACGTCGTCGACGGTGATGCCAGCGCTGTCCTTCAGTACGCGGGTGTCGAGGATGCATTCATGCGCGACGCGGCCGTTGCTACCCTTGTAGAGCACCGGATAATGCGGCTCGAGCCGCTTGGCGATGTAGTTGGCCGACAGGATCGCTGCCTCCGTCGCCTGCTTGAGGCCCTGAGCACCCATCATGCGGATATACATCCAGGTGATCGGCAGGATCGATGCGCTGCCGTAAGGCGCTGCAGAGACCGGGTAGTCCGTGCCAAGGTCGATGTGGCCGGGCAGGAATGGTGCCAGGTGCGACCTGACGCCGATCGGACCGACGCCGGGCCCGCCACCGCCATGCGGGATGCAGAAGGTCTTGTGCAGGTTCATGTGGCAGACGTCGCCGCCGATGTCACCCGGACGGGCGAGACCGACCAGCGCATTGAGGTTGGCGCCGTCGAGATAGACCTGTCCGCCATTGTCGTGGATGAGCTGGCACAATTCCTTCACCCCTTCCTCGAACACGCCATGCGTCGAAGGATAGGTGATCATCAGGGCGGAAAGGTTGGCGGCATGGGCAGCCACCTTGGCGCGCATGTCCTCCATGTCGATGTCGCCGCTTTCCATGCAGCGCACCACCACAACTTCCATTCCCGCCATAGCCGCGCTGGCCGGATTGGTGCCGTGCGCGGAGGAGGGGATGAGGCAGATGTTGCGGTGTGATTCGCCGCGTGAGGCGTGGTAGCGACGGATGGCCAGCAGGCCGGCATATTCGCCCTGGCTGCCTGCGTTCGGCTGCAGCGAAACCGCCTGGAAACCGGTGATTTCCGCCAGCCAGCGTTCAAGATCGTCGGTCATCGCCTTGTAGCCCTTCGAATGGGCCTTCGGCGCGAACGGATGCATGTTGGCGACGCTCGGCCAGCTGACCGGGATCATCTCGGCGGCGGCATTGAGCTTCATGGTGCAGGAACCGAGCGGGATCATGGTGCGGTCCAGCGCCAGATCCTTGTCTGCCAGCTTGCGCAGGAAGCGCATCATGTCGGTCTCGGAGCGGTTTTGATGGAAGACCGGCTGCGACAGGAAACCCTTCGCGGTGCGAGGCTTGCCAGGCAGGACGCGCTCCGCCTTTGCGGAAACCTCGGCACCGAACAGTGCGGCGATCGCCTGCAGGTCTGCTTCGGTCGAGGTCTCGTCAAAGCAGATGCCGACCAGGTCGTCGTTCACCATGCGCAGCAGGCGTCCATCGGCCTGAGCTTCCTTGGCTTTCGCCTTGGCTTGGCCCTTCAGTTCGACCGTCACCGTGTCGAAGCGGCTGCTGCCGAGGACAGTGTGCCCCTTGGCATTCAGAGCTGCGGCCAGTCGCGCCGTCAGACCATGAACGTGCTCGGCAATGGCCTGCAGGCCCTCCGGACCATGCCAGATCGCATAGGCCGTTGCCATGTTGGCCAGCAGCGCCTGCGCGGTGCAGATGTTGGAGGTCGCCTTGTCGCGGCGGATGTGCTGCTCGCGTGTCTGCAGGGCGAGGCGGAAGCCGGGCCGCCCCTTGGTGTCGACCGACTGACCGACCAGGCGGCCAGGCATCAGGCGGGTCAGTTTGTCCGAGACGGCGCAGTAGGCTGCGTGCGGACCGCCGAAGCCGATCGGCACGCCGAAGCGCTGCATGGAACCGACAGCGATGTCGGCGCCGAGACTGGCCGGCGTGTCGCTGACGGCCAGAGCCAGCGGGTCGGCGACGAAGATGACGACCGCGCCTGCGGCCTTTGCCTCGGCGATCTTGCCCGAATGGTCGCCATAGACGCCGTAGGTATCCGGCCAGGCGACGACGAGCGCTGCAGTGTTTTCGTCGATGGTGTCGCCGTCGACCTCGATACCGAGCGGCTCGGCACGGGTGACAACGACATCACGGGTCTGCGGATGCAGCTTGCCGGCGAAGGCTACCTTGACGCGTTTGTCGCGGTGATGGCGGAAAGCCATGCCGACTGCTTCGGCAAGCGCAGTCGCCTCATCCAGCAGCGAGGCGGATGCCACCGGCAGGCCGGTCAACTCCGTCACCAGCGTCTGGAAATTGAACAGCATCTCCAGGCGACCCTGGCTGATCTCGGCCTGGTAAGGCGTATAGGCGGTGTACCAGGCCGGATTCTCGAACAGGTTGCGCAGGATCACCGGCGGTGTGTGCGTGCCGTGATAGCCGAGGCCGACGAAGCTCTTCAGAACGACGTTGGTCGACATCTTTTCGGCGAGTTCGGCCAGGGCTTCCGCCTCTGAAGCGGCAGCCGGCAGGTCGAGCGGGCGGTCGAGCCGGATCGACTTCGGCACGGCCTGCGAGATCAGTGTTTCCACGGAAGGTACGCCGATCGTCGCCAGCATGGAGCGGGCATCGGTTACGCTCGGGCCAATATGCCGGGCGGAAAAAGGGTAGGGAGCAGCGGTCATGGTTTCACGTCCTGCTTAGCCGATATGGGCTTTGTAACCGGCTTCATCGAGAAGTCCGGCAAGCTGGCCCTCATCGGCGAGCTTCATCTTCCAGAGCCAGCCATCAGTGGTGGCAGCGGAGTTGACCAGTGCCGGGTCGCCCGACAGCGCGCCGTTCACTTCGGTGATCTCGCCATCGAGCGGTGCGTAGACGTCCGAAGCCGCCTTGACCGACTCGACGACGACAGCTGTGTCACCCTTGGCGAGCTTGCGGCCGACTTCCGGCAGGTCGACGAACACCAGATCGCCGAGCTGTTCCTGGGCATAGTCGGTGATGCCGACGGTAGCGACGTTGCCGTCGACGCTCAGCCACTCGTGATCTTCGGTGAAATAGGTCTTGGCCATGTGCAAATCATCCTTTGCGGTAACGGTGAGGCGTGAAGGGAAGGGCGCTGACCTCGACCGGAACCCTGGTTCCGCGAACGTCGGCGAACAGCTTGGTGCCGGCTTTGGCCAGCGGAGTGGAGACGTAACCCATGGCGACGGGGTGGCCAGCAGACGGGCCAAAACCGCCAGAGGTGACGGTGCCGGCCGGATTGTCGTCGGCGTCGAACAAGGCGGCACCGCCGCGTACTGGCTGGCGGCCCTCGGGCTTCAAGCCGACGCGTTTCCGGGAGGCACCCTTTTCGACGATGGCCCGCAGCGCTTCGGCGCCGATGAAGGTCCCGGACGCGCGGATTTCCTTCGGCACCGCCCACATCAAGGCGCCGCTTGCCGGATCCGTATCCGGGCTGATGTCGTTGCCGTGCAGGCAAAGGCCTGCTTCCAGCCGCAGGCTGTCGCGGGCGGCAAGGCCGATCCACATGGAGCGCTCGTCAGCCAGCAACTGACCGACCAATGCGCGCGCGTCGGCTTCCGGCAGGCCGATCTCGAAGCCGTCCTCACCTGTATAGCCGGAGCGGCTCATGAACCAGTTTGGCCTGGGCTCAAAACCATGCATGAAGGTGAGTGAACTGCCGTCGACCCCTGCTTTCATGAGGACGGCCTCGGCCTCGGGTCCCTGGATGGCGAGGAAGACACGGTCGAGCGGTTCGACCTTTGCGTCGAAATCCCCGGCCAGCGCCTTGAGATGCGCCTCGTCGGCAACCGCATTGCCGGCGTTGGCGACGACCATGAAGCGGTCGGCACCCAGCCGGGTGACGATCAGATCGTCGAGGATGCCTGCCTGGTCATTCAGGAAGAAGGTGAGCTTGGACTGCGAGACCTCAAGCGCCTCGGCGTCGATCGGGCAGGCGCGGTTGAGCAGGGCAGAGGCCCCGGCGCCGCTTACTGCAAACAGTTTCATATGCGAGATGTCGAACAGGCCGACATGCTCGCGTGTGTGCTGATGTTCCTTCATGACGCCGGCCGGATAGGTCAGCGGCATGGACCAGCCGGCAAAGGCACCGAATTTGGCGCCCGCAGCCTGATGCAGATCTTCGAGTGGAAGGGTCTTGGTGTCTTCGCCCGTCATGTCTTCTCCAGAGCAGCACAATGATCGGCCGCTGGATGCGACCGCTCCGTGCCCCTCTGTCTGAAGCCTGAGAACTCGCGCCCCGGAACCCTGTCGGAAGCGCTTACACCTTCGGCGCGAGGGTTTTGGTGCCCTCGACTTTCCAGAGTGTCTTTCCCGTCTACGGTTCTTTTGCCTGAGAGATTTCGGGCGATTTCCCCTTCGGCGGCAGCTTTCGCTGCTCTCTCCCGCAAACAGGTGAGGCCCCTCGCGAAGCCTCAGACGACTCATCCTTAGCTCGACCGCGACGGATTGTCACCTCTCCGCGACAGATTTTGTCGAGGCTTGAAACATCCCCGGCAGCCTTTGCACGGGAACGTGATTGCGCGAGCCTGCCGTTGCGCAAAAAAGAACCGCCGGAACGAGAACGCTCCGGCGGCATTGGGAGGACATCAGAACAGCGTTCGCCGTTGGTAACTAGGCGGCGAGGACGGCCTTCGGCTCGACCATCTCGTAGCCAAGCGCTTCGGCGACGGCTTTGTTGGTGATCTTGCCCTTGTGGACGTTGAGACCGTTGCGCAGGTGGTGGTCGTCAAGAATGGCCTTCAGGCCCTTGTCGGCCAGTTGCAGGCCGTAATGCAGGGTGGCGTTGTTCAGCGCATGCGCCGAAGTGACCGGCACGGCGCCAGGCATGTTGGCCACGCAATAGTGGATGATGTCGTCAACCACATAGGTCGGCTCGGCATGTGTGGTCGCGTGCGAGGTCTCGAAGCAGCCCCCCTGGTCGATGGCGACGTCGACGAGCACCGCGCCCTTCTTCATGCCCGACAGCATTTCGCGTGTGACAAGCTTAGGGGCAGCCGCGCCCGGGATCAGCACTGCACCGACTATGATATCGGCCGAGAAGCATTCTTCTTCCAGAGCCTCGACGGTGGAGTAGCGGGTGTGCACGCGGCCACCGAAGATGTCGTCGAGGTAGCGCAGGCGCGGGATCGAGCGGTCGAGGATGGTGACGTCGGCGCCAAGGCCGGCCGCCATCTTGGCCGCATGGAGGCCGACGACGCCGCCGCCGATGACGGCGACCTTGCCCGGCAGCACGCCCGGCACGCCGCCGAGCAGCACGCCACGGCCGCCATTGGCCTTCTGCAGCGCGGTCGCGCCGGCCTGGATCGACAGGCGGCCGGCGACCTCGGACATCGGCGCCAGCAGCGGCAGGCCGCCGCGGTCGTCCGTCACGGTCTCGTAGGCGACCGCGGTGACGCCGGAAGCGAGCAGGCCCTTGGTCTGTTCCGGATCCGGAGCAAGGTGGAGATAGGTGTAGAGGATCTGGCCTTCGCGCAGCTGCACCCACTCATTCGGCTGCGGCTCCTTGACCTTCACGATCATGTCGGACTTGGCGAACACGTCCGCTGCCGTCTTGGCGATGGCCGCGCCTGCCGCACGGTAAGCATTGTCGTCGGCGCCGATGCCGGCACCTGCACCGGTCTCGACCAGCACCTCGTGGCCATGCGCGACATATTCGCGGACCGAGCCCGGCGTCAGGCCGACCCGATATTCATGGTTCTTGATTTCCTTGGGGCAACCGACGCGCATAGTGAGTGATCTCCTCTTGGCCCTGGCGGACCTTCTCCCTGTAAGAGCAACAGTGAACCACCAATCGGGTTGCATGTGTTTGCGAATGCGCTTGCCGACAAGACCTCAATTCGCTAATCGTTGCGCAAAACCATCACTTTTTCGCAGGAATCGCGAAGAATGCCGCTCGACAAGATTGATATCGCTATTCTCGACACGCTTCAGAAGGATGGCAGGATACCGAATGCGGCGCTTGCCGAAAGGGTTGGCCTGTCGCAGTCGGCCTGCTCGCGACGGCTCGACAATCTGGAGAAATCCGGCGCCATTCGCGGCTATCATGCACGCCTGTCGAACGCAGCGCTTGGCCATCAAATGACGGCCATTGTGCATATATCGCTCTCCGGCCAGTTCGAGAAGACGCTTTCGGATTTCGAAACGGCGATAAAACGCTGCCCGAACGTGCTTTCCTGTCATCTGATGTCCGGCGAATACGACTATATCCTGCGCATCGCGGCGCGCGATCTGGCCGACTATGAGCGCATCCACAAGGAATGGCTGTCGGCCATGCCACATGTGACGAAGATCAACTCCTCCTTTGCATTGCGCGAAATCGTCGACCGCACGGCCATGGGTCTGAAGCCGGAAATGGCGTAGCCGGCGGTCTGAATTTCGGTACCGCTTGAAATTCCGTGTGTGCGCCCGCATGTTTGCTGCAATGCACAAGAAGGTATTGCGATGAACAGCGAGCCTCATCATGTGGTCGTGGTCGGCGCCGGTTTCGGCGGTCTGGAATTCGTCAGGGCGACCGGCAGGGCGCCGGTGCGGGTGACGCTGATCGACCAGCGCAATCATCATCTCTTCCAGCCGCTGCTTTACCAGGTCGCGACGACCTCGCTGGCGACCTCGGAGATTGCTTGGCCGGTACGGCATCTTGTGCGCCGCGAGCCTGCGGTGACAACGCTTCTGGCAACAGTCAGCGGCGTCGACAAGGACGCCAGACGGGTGCTGCTGACCGATGGCAGCAGCATTGCCTATGACACGCTGGTGCTGGCGACGGGAGCGCGGCACGCCTATTTCGGTCACGACGAGTGGGAAGAATTCGCGCCCTGGGCTTAAGACGCTGGAGGATGCGACCACGATCCGCCGCCGCATGCTGCTCGCCTTCGAGCGGGCCGAACGCGAAACCGACCCGGCGATACGCCAGGCGTTGCTCACCTTCGTCATCATCGGCGGTGGTCCAACAGGGGTGGAGCTTGCCGGAACGATCGCGGAGCTGGCGCACGCCACGCTGCGCGGAGAATTCCGCAACATCGATACCCGCGACACAAAGGTTGTTCTCATCGAGGCTGGCGAACGCATCCTGCCGGCGTTCCGGCCCGATCTGTCGGCCTATGCCAAATCCGCACTGGAGCGACTCGGCGTGACCGTCCAGCTGGGGCGTCCAGTCTCGGCCTGTGACGCGGAAGGCGTGGTGTTCGGCGATCAGCGGCTGGATGCACGCACGATCATATGGGCGGCTGGCGTTGCAGCCTCGCCAGCGGCGCAATGGCTGGGCGCGGAAGCCGACAGAGCGGGCAGGGTGGTTGTCGAAGACGATCTTACCGTGCCAGGCCATCCCGAGATCTTTGTCGTCGGCGACACTGCGCTGGCAAAGCGCGGCGATGGCCGTCCCGTGCCCGGCATAGCTCCAGCCGCGAAACAGGCGGGACGTCATGTCGCCGCAACGCTGAAGAGCAGGTTGGCTGGAGACGATGCAAGACGTCCGTTCATCTACAGACATCAGGGTGATCTCGCGACGATCGGCAAGCGTGCCGCGGTCATCGATTTCGGTCGGTTCAGTGTGACGGGATGGCTGGCCTGGTGGCTGTGGGGCATCGCCCACATCTTCTTCCTGATCGGCCTGCGAAACCGGATCGCGGTGGCGTTGAGCTGGCTATGGATCTATACAACCGGCCAGCGGAGCGCCCGGCTTATCACCCAGGGGTCGCAATCTCCGTGACCACGGCATCCATCGGGATGTCGTGCGGCTGCGGATAAATGGTCGGGATGCGCTGCAGCTCATAGCCAATGCCGATCACCAATGGCTTGCGTGGCAACGCGGCAAGCGTGCGGTCGAAGAAGCCGCCGCCGTAACCCAGCCGATAGTTTTCGGGATCGATGCCGACGATCGGCGAGATGACCACGTCGGGAACGACCGGATCGCCTTCAGCCGGGATCGGGATGTTCCAGACGCCACGCTCCAGTCTGTCGCCATGCCTGTAGGCGCGGAAGATCAACGGTTGACCTTTGTCGACAACGATGGGCAATGCGGTGCGCCCGCCACGCTCATTCACACTGTCCATCCAGCCGCGCAGGTCCGGCTCGCCACGGAAGGGCCAGTAAAGACTGATCATTTTGCCGGCAACATTGCCGATCGCGCCATCAAGCCCCTCGGCAATGCGCCCGGCCATTGTCGTGCGGACATCGGCAGAAATGGCCAGCCGCGCAGCAATCAGCCTTTCGCGCTCGGCCTTGCGCCAACGCCGTACATCGCTCCAATCGGACAGTGCCTGCTGAAAGGCCGGATCGAGTTCGTGCATGAAACAGGGTGGCGAGGCGTATTGCGCCGGTGTTGTCTCGTCATTGTCGCTCATGCCGATCTTCCCGTGTCGATCGTTCGCCTACAAAGCCTATGCCCGAGAGTACACGCAGGTTTGTCGTATTACGACATATCTATATTGGGGAAGGTCGTATTTCTCGGCCTTTCGTCGCATGAGCGTCATGCGAGCCTGCTGGACTTGGGACGCTTTTGGCGCAAGATTTGCTGGCGCTCGATTGGCGCTGGGCGACGGGGAAGCAGAAACGCTAGCGAAGAGATCATCCATCATGTCCGAACCGCTCCTGCCGATATCCCGCCGCGCGCTGCTTCGGGGGGCAGCCGCAACCGGAGCATTGATCATGCTGCATCCGTTTTCGGCGCGGGCCGCTGCCAACCAGGCCCATCTCAGGATCATGGAGACGACCGACATCCATGTGAACCTGCTACCCTACGATTACTACGCCGACAAAGCGAATGACACGCTCGGCCTGTCCCGCACCGCGTCGCTGATCGACGCCGTGCGCAAGGAGGCGGTCAATTCGATGCTGGTCGACAATGGCGATCTGCTGCAGGGCAGCCCGATGGGCGACTTCGTCGCCTATGAGCGCGGCATGAAAGACGGTGACGTCCACCCCGTCATGAAGGGCATGAACCTCTTGGACTACTCCTGCTCGACACTGGGCAATCATGAGTTCAACTACGGGCTTTCCTTCCTCGACAAGGTGCTGGCGGGAGCCAATTTTCCGTTTGTCTGCGCCAACCTGATCCGGGGCACCGAAAAGGCCGCCAATCCACGCGGCGACAAGCTCTACCTCAAGCCATATCTGATCCTGGACAGGACGCTGAAGGACGGGGCGGGCGCCGAACATCCGATCAAGATCGGCGTGATCGGCTTCGTGCCGCCGCAGATCCTGGTGTGGGATGCCAAGAACCTCGCCGGCAACGTGGTTACACGCGACATCGTCGAGGCTGCCAGGGCCTGGGTGCCGCAGATCAAGGAGGAGGGCGCCGACATCGTCATCGCGCTTTCGCATTCCGGCATCGATACGAAGCAGGCCGAGATGATGGAGAATGCGTCGTTCTTCGTGGCCGGAGTGGAAGGGATCGATGCCGTCTTCACCGGTCACCAGCATCTGGTCTTTCCCGGCAGGAAGGATTTCCAGCAACTTGCCGGCGTCGACGCCGAAAAGGGTACGCTGCAGGGTAAGCCAGCCGTGATGGCAGGGTTCTGGGGCTCGCATATGGGGCTGATCGACCTGCTGCTCGAACGCGACGGCGGCAAATGGCGGGTGGTTTCGGCGACGTCGGAGGCGCGGCCGATTTTCGAGCGCGTGGACAACAAGAACAAGGCGATCGTCGAGGACGTGAAGAGCGTGGTCGACGCGCTGAAGGTGGATCACGAGGCGACGCTCGCCTATGTGCGCCGCCCGGTCGGCAAGACGTCCGCGCCGCTCTATTCCTATTTCGCGCTGGTGGCTGACGACCCCTCCGTGCAGATCGTCAGCCAGGCGCAGAGCTGGTATCTGAAGGATATCCTCAAGGGCACGCAATGGAAGGACCTGCCGCTGCTTTCGGCGGCCGCGCCTTTCAAGGCTGGCGGCCGCGGCGGCGCCGATTATTATACCGACGTGCCCGCTGGCGACATTGCCATCAAGAACGTCGCCGACCTTTATCTCTATCCCAATACGGTGCGCGCCGTGGAGATCACCGGCGCGCAGGTGAAGGAATGGCTCGAGATGTCGGCAGGCCTCTTCAGGCACATCGAACCCGGCAAGGCAGACCAGCCGCTGATCAACACGGATTTTCCGTCCTACAATTTCGATGTCATCGATGGGGTCAGCTATCGCATCGACCTCTCGCAGCCACCGAAATACGATGCCAAGGGCAATGTCATCAATGGCGGCTCCAGCCGTATCAAGGACCTGATATTTGACGGGAAGGCGATCGATCCGGCGCAGAAATTCGTCGTCGCCACAAACAATTATCGCGCTGGTGGCGGCGGCAATTTCCCCGAGATCGACCAGAGCAAGGTGATCTACGAGGCGCCCGATACCAATCGCGACGTGATCGTGCGCTACATCGTGGCTGAAGGCACCATCAACCCGTCAGCGGATGGCAACTGGTCGTTCGTGCCGTTGCCGCAGACCAGCGTGGTGTTCGAAACAGGGGCCAAGGCGAAGGATTTCATCAGCCAGGTCAAGACGTTGAAGATCGAGCCGGCCGGCGAGGGCGAAAACGGCTTCTCCAGATATCGCATCCTGCTGTGATGCTCGGAACAGATCCACGGCCGCTTTGGCCAGAGCGTTTCCGTTTCCCACGGAAACGCTCTGGCTTTTTGTTTTTACTCAATTCCGGACGGAAAACCGTTACACACTTTTCCTGGAATTGCCGTGGTGGCCGTGGCCGCGCAACTCAGGCCTTGTAGATGACCTGGCGCACGTCGATGTAGCTCGAGCGAAAGCCCGCCTCGCAGTAGTGGAGGTAGAATTCCCAGAGCTTCTTGAAACGATCGTCGAAGCCGAGTGGAACGATGCGCTCCCAGGACGCCCAGAAACGCTGGCGCCATTCCGCCAGGGTGCGAGCGTAATCCTGCGCAAAGACGCGCTCGGCCAGGTAGGCGAGACCATGGTCGGCGCCGAGTGATTTCAGGATTGCCGGAGTGGGCAGCATGCCGCCCGGAAAGACGTAGCGCTGGATGAAATCCGGCCGGGCGCGATAGGTCTTGTAGGCGGCCTCGTTGATGGTGATGATCTGGAAGCCGGCGGTGCCGCCGGGCTTCAGGCACTCCTTCACCTTGCCGAAGAAGGTCGGCCAGTATTTTTCGCCGACCGCCTCGAACATTTCGATCGAAGCGATGCGGTCGTACTTGCCGGTTTCGTCGCGATAGTCCTGCAGCTTGATGTCGACCTTGTCGGCCAACCCGGCCCGCTGGATGCGGGCCTTGGCGAAATCATGCTGCTCGCGGCTGATGGTGAGGCCGGTGACGCGGCAGCCGATCTCGCGCGCGGCAAATTCGGCAAAGCCGCCCCAGCCGCAGCCGATTTCGAGGACATGATCCTGTGTGCCGATGCCGATGTCCTTGGCAAGTGCACGGTATTTCGCGGCCTGCGCACTTTCGAGATCGTTGGCACCGGTCGAATAAAGCGCCGACGAATAGGTCATGCTCGGATCGAGCCAGTTCTGATAGAAGGCATTGCCGAGGTCGTAATGGGCGGAAATGTTGCGTTTCGAGCCGGTGCGGGTGTTCTCGTTCAGCCAGTGACGGATGCGCTGCACGGTGTTGACGATCCAGCTGGCACCGCCGGCCACCGTTTCTCCGGTTTCCGTATTCACCACGAACAGCTCCAGGAAGCTCGTCACGTCCGGGCTTTCCCAATCGCCGTCGATATAGGATTCAGCGACGCCTATGGTGCCGCCGGTAAAGGCGCGGTTGGGCAGGCGCCAGTTGTTCAGCACCAGTTCGGCGTTCGGACCCGGCGCCTTGCCTTCCACCAGCACGGCACGCCCGTCGGGCATGCGAACCTTGAGCGAGCCGCGCGGCATGGCCATCGCGGCCTTGAAAACCATGCGTGCCTTGGCCGGCAGTCCTTTGACGATTTCGGCGAAATTGCGCTCGTCGAGACGGACGGCGTCCGTCATCGGGGGCGCAGTTCGGTGGTTCTTGTTCATAATTTCCCCTCCTGTTCAGAAGCAACTCCCTCTGCCGCTCCTGATCGGACCCATCTGCTGCTGCGCCATGCATCGCACGGCGCGGATTTCCTCTCCCGAAAACAACAAAACGGCGCGCCCGGCTGGGCCCGTCCGCTTGATGATGAATCCATTGATGATTTTCTATCGTGTCGTGGCTGCTGGCAAGAGGCAGGAACGGGACCCGGTTGGGGCAATCAGGGGGCCGGGCTGATGCCGCAGGCGAGCAGTCGAAGTTATGATTGTGGTAATCGAAATCGCCTAGTCTGCACCTATGCGCCTCGTCATCGTCATCGCCGCGATCGCCTTCTTCCTGATCTGGGACGGCCTCTACAATCAGGGCCGCTACCTTGATGCGGGAACAAAAAGCGTCAAACACGCGGTCGCCTACGTCACCGGCTGATTCTCCGGATCGGGCCAGCCTGCCGCGACAACCTGCCGGTTGACGCCAGTCCGTGGCTGGCCCAGAAGCTGCTGATCTCAAGGAGCGCACCATCCCGCCCGGGCAACGCTGCGCGAGCAAGGTGCAGGGAGGCTGGCTTGATCCGGCACATCGTATTCTTCAGCGTTCGGCCCGGCGAAGACGTCGAAAAGGTCCGCGACGGTCTGCTCGCCCTGGGGCAGATTCCCCACTCGCGCCTGTTCGAAGTAACGCTCAACTCCAAGGTAGACCCGATGTGCGACAAGATCGACATCGTCGTCTATGCCGAGTTCGAGGATGCTGCCGCGCTCGCCGCCTACAAGGCGCATCCGGTGTATTCGGCAACGACCAGCAAGGTACGGCCGATGCGCGAACTGCGTTTCTCGGCGGATGTCGTGGCGGGGTAGGCGGTTGGCCCTCCCGACGGATCAGGGTCGGTAAGCCAACCGATTAGAAGATCCAGCAACAGGGGATCGCGCTGCAGACCATGATCTGTGTCGGACGACCACCTGTATTACCAAGCTGCCCCACCGTCTTCGTCATGTGTTTGAAAAACTTGGCTCCCCGGGCCGGATTCGAACCAGCGACCAACCGGTTAACAGCCGGTTGCTCTACCACTGAGCTACCGGGGAACAGCGCTCTTGTGCGAACGGGGGTGGCTATAGCGATCCTTTTCGGCTTTGCAAAGCGGGAATTCGAATTTTTTAAAAGGTTTTTCTGTGGCGCATTCTCGCAATCGCTGCCTGACGCCATCATATCAGGCGGCAATGCCGGCAAACCGGGCGTTTGGGGCCTGCAAACTGGGTGAGGCAGAGGACAAGGATGGACGGAACGGTGCAAGGCATGGGCGCAGAGAGCGAGCCTCGCAAACGAAACCACAAGATCTCCGCATTCGGGCGCGAATTCGCGTTGCCGCGTTCGCGTGCATTGCGCATTGCCATCGGCGTGGCGTTCCTGTTTGGCGGCGTCCTGTGGTTCCTGCCTGTTCTAGGCCTGTGGATGCTGCCTGTCGGCTTCCTTGTCCTGTCCTATGAATTCGCGATGATTCGACGCCACCGCCGCCGTTTTGTGGTGTGGTGGGAGCGCCGCCGCCGCACCTAGGCAGTGCAAGCACGCTCAGGCCTGACCATTTTGCGATGAACGCCCGGTCTCGGGCGCCATTCACAATAGGTTAGGGAATTGTCAGCGGAATAAAGCTTGTGTCCTTGACTGCCCAAACGGCCCAACCTATTGAAGCGCCGTGGAACGCCGGGAGCAATGAGGCCTCGTGGCGGAATGGTTACGCAGAGGACTGCAAATCCTTGCATCCCGGTTCGATTCCGGGCGAGGCCTCCAATCCCGACAACCGGTCCAGTGCCGGAGGGGCGTTCCTGTTGGCCATAGGCGCTTGGTTGCGCCGGAAGCGGGACGGTTGGAACATGAGCGCTGATTTCTCCGCACGCCGCGTGAAGATGGTCGATGGCCAGCTGCGCACCACCGATGTGACGAACGCAGCGGTCCTCGATGCTTTCCTGGCTGTTCCGCGCGAAGCCTTCCTGGCAGCCAGCCAGAGCGACCTCGCCTATATCGACGAGGATATCCGCCTCGCAGGCGTGGCCGGGGAGCCGCGCTACATGATGGAGCCTTCGCCGCTGGCCAAGCTGCTCCAGCTTGCGGGAATCAGCGCCGACGATACCGTTCTCGATGTTGGGGCCGGTACAGGCTATTCGGCGGCGATTCTGTCCCGGATTGCGAAATCCGTCGTTGCGCTGGAAAGCGATTCGACCCTGGCGGAAACCGCACGCGCGACCCTGTCGTCGCTGGGCTGCGACAATGTCGTGGTGGTCGACGGTGCGTTGCGCGACGGTCACGCCGCCAAAGCACCCTACAATGTGATTCTCGTTGGCGGCAGCGTGGAAGAGGTGCCGCAGGCGCTTCTCGACCAGCTCGCCGAAGGCGGCCGCCTCGTTGCCGTGGAAGGCCATGGCAATGCCGGTGTCGCTCGTCTGTTTTTGAAGACTACTGGAATAGCGGCAGGGCGGCGTGCATTTAATGCGGCAATAAAGCCACTACCGGGATTCGAACGTGTGCGTGTTTTCGAATTCTGAGAGATTCGCTCTTGCGGCTCACGTCGCGGCATGATGGCTTGTGTTAACAGATCGTTGCCGACGGTTCGGACTTTGGGGAGACGGGCTAGCGGCAGGGAACACAAACACGCAATGACGGTTGCCTGAAGACGGCGGCCGTTCTTGCGTGGTTTCCAATGAAGAATGAGGATTTGCCGTGCATCCTGTAAAGAAGAGTCTCCTCGCCATTCTGCTTGCTTCGGTGACTGCGCTTGCTCCCGGCGCGGCATCTGCCGAAACCATACTCGGCGCACTGTCCAAGGCCTATCAGAACAACTCGACGCTGAATTCGTCGCGCGCTGGCGTGCGGGTGACCGATGAAGGCGTGGCGATCGCCAAATCCGGCTGGCGGCCGACCATCACCGGTTCGGCATCCATCGACTATTCGAGCACGCGCGGAAACAATGCCGGTCGTCTGACCACCGGCAATTTCGGCGTGCAGATCAACCAGAGCCTGTTCGACGGCTTCCAGACCAAGAACAATGTGGCCTCGGCGGAAGCGCAGGTGCGCGCTTCAGTGGAAGGGCTGAACAACCAGCAGAATGCGACGCTCTTCGCTGCAGCCCAGGCCTATATGAATGTCATCCACGATCGCCAGGTCGCGAAGCTCACGGAACAGAATCTGAAATTCCTGACCGAGCAGGTGCGCGCCGCCCGCTCGCGCTTCGAAGTGGGCGAGGGTACCCGCACCGACGTCGCACAGGCCGAAGCGCAACGCTCTACCGCGCAGGCGCAGGTCAGCGCCGCGCAGGCGCAGGCGTTGGCCAGTGCCGGCGTCTACCGTCAGATCATCGGTGACCAGCCGGGCAAACTGAAGGCGCCGTCGCCGCTCGGCAAACTGCTGCCGTCCAACATCGAAAACGCCATCGCCGCGGCGAACAATGAAAACCCGGCCATCCTGGCCAACCAGCATCTGGTCGATGCCTCGGGGTTCGGGGTGAAAGCCGCTGAAGGTGCGCTGTTGCCGCAATTGAGCGCTTCGGCAGGTATTTCCCGCAACTATCGGGATGCTTCGCCCGGAAGCATCCTGAGCCCGGACGGTTCGTCGACTTCGGCCAACGTCGGCGCAACGCTGACGGTGCCGATCTACTCCGGTGGACGTACCGCGGCGACGGTTCGCCAGCAGAAGGAAAGGCTCGGCCAGGCTCGCATCGAGGTCGATGTGGCACGCGATCAGGTCCGCAACGCCGTTGTGGCGGCATGGACCGCCTATCAGGCCGCCAAGGAGAATGTCGACGCCAATCGTGCCTCCATCGCCGCCGCGCAACTGGCGCTGAATGGCGTGATCGAGGAGCGCAATGTCGGCCAGCAGACCACGCTGGACGTGTTGAACGCGCAGAACGTCGTCATCAGCGCACAGATCAATCTGGCCGCTTCCGAACGCGACGTCGTGATTGCCAGCTACGGCATTCTCCAGGCGATGGGGCGGCTCACCGTCGAGCGCCTCGGACTTCAGGTGGCGAAGTACAATCCGGACGAACACTACAAGGCCGTCAAGGACAAGTGGTACGGTCTGCGTACGCCGGACGGCCGCTAGTTCTTCCAGGCCTGATGAATTCGACAGCCCCGCTTTGCGGGGCTGTTTTGTTTCAAGCGCGTTTCGGTTTTGACGAAACCGCGGAAGCGCCGGAACTCTTTGGTTTCAAGCAGTTCCGGACGCAAGACCGCTGCCTGCGTTTGCGGGGATTGCTCTAATCTGTTGAAACAGCACGAGTCCCCGGTTTGGGGATTCTCTGATTGCAATCGGTCGGTTACGCTTGAGCGGTGATTCGAGCCGGCCTTGGTACCGGCCGAAAATGCAACAGGTTTCCAGGGCGGCGAATGTGACAATGGCCACGGCAGCAAGCAGCGCGCAACGCGAACCTTCGATGGAAGAGATCCTGGCTTCCATCCGCAGGATCATCGAAGACAGTGACACCGGCCGCAAGACTGCGATGGAGGCGATCGATACGCGCCCGGACATCGAACCGATCACCACGCGATCCGAACCGGTCGGCAACATCGTTCCCGAGGTTGATGCTTTCCGCAGCGAATTGCATCACGAACTGCCGGGCAAGCCCATCAGCCTGGCTGACGTCCAGGCACAACTCGCCACCGCCTCGCCAGAGCAGCGCCCGGCTGCTCCTGTGATCACGCTGGCCGAAATCGGCGTGCTGACAGCGTCCGAACAGCCTGCTGCCGCAGCACCGCAACCGGTTGTCGAAAGGGATGAGGCTGTCAGTCAGCTTCGTACCGGTTGGCCTCGCGAGGTGGAGCTTGGTTCCGACACCCGCGCCGACGAAATTCCTGGCGAGGAAAATAGCGTTTTCACGACGCAGCCCGGCAACGATATGACAGATGAGCCGGCTGAGTTCGCGATCCGGCATGAACCCGCAATTGAAAGCGCTGCGCTGCGGCCTGCGCTGATCTCCGAACATACGAGCCGTCAGGTTGCGGCTTCCTTCGAGGAATTGTCCGAAGCTTTCGCTGGTCGGGCCAAGAAGACCTTCGATGACATGGCCGCCGAGATGCTGCGCCCGATGCTGCAGGACTGGCTGGACAACAACCTGCCGACGCTGGTCGAGCGCCTGGTGCGTGAGGAAATCGAGCGCGTTGCGCGAGGTTCCTGACGCCGGCGCCGAAACTCACCGGTTTCTTCTGAGAAGCGAAACCCGCCTCCATCGAGGCGGGTTTCACTTCTTTGGTTTCAAGACCCGACGCGTTTCATCAACGCCATGGCGCCGAACGGGGCGCGGACCTTGCCTTCGGTGATGAAGTAGACAAACACATCGCGCGGCTTCACCTCTGCCTGGGTGTCGGGATCAGCGCGCTTCAGGTCGCCGGGTTCCTTGCCCGCAGCCCAGGTCCTTGCACGTTCCGCCCATTGGTCGAGCGCCTTGGGGGTGTAGCAATCGGGATTGTCGTCGCTGCCGGTCTGGAGCCGCGCATAGACGAAGCCGCCAGTTGCGTCGGCGATTGCCGGATATTTGGCGTGGTCGGCATATACGATCGCGACAGCGTGTTTGCGCGCCAGTGCTGCGAATTCGGGCACGATGAAAGAATCGTGGCGAACCTCCACGGCATGGCGCAATGTCACGCCGTCCTGCTTTTCGGGCAAAAGTGCCAGGAACGCGCCGAAGTCGTCGGCGTCGAAGCGCTTGGTCGGCGCGAATTGCCAGAGAATAGGCCCGAGCTTGGCGCCGAGTTCCGAAACGCCTGAATCGAGGAAGCGCTGCACCGATTCGCCTGCCTCAGCCAGCACCCGGCGGTTGGTCGCAAAACGGATCGCCTTCAACGAAAACACAAAATCGTCTGGAGCATCCTTTGCCCATTTGGCGAATGTTGGCGGCTTGAATGTCGAATAGTAGGTGCCGTTGACCTCGATGGTCGGAACCTGCCGTGAGGCATAGTTGAGCTGTTTGGCCTTCGACAGTGTCCCTGGGTAGAATGATGTGTCCCAGGGCTCGAACGTCCAGCCGCCCATGCCCGACCGGATTTTTCCAGCTGTACTCATTCCATCCCTCCAATATCTGCTTCAGTCTCGAATGGGCATAGGCAACCACGGTAAGGCGTCACAAGCCATCCGAAATCAACGACCGTGACGATCATCCTGCCAATTCCGTTCAGCATTTCACGACGTTCAGATGGTGTGGAGAAATCGGCTGGCGCGTCGTGAACATGCCGCTTTCCCGGTCCCTGAGATCCGGCCCGAAGCCTTGGGCCTCCCCCATTTGAGGTATGTACCTTGGATTAAGATGCGCTAAAATGAGATAGACCGTTAATACCGTTCTCCCGGTTCTTTGGCTCGGGGGCGGTGCGCGGTGCCAACGGCCGCGTTACTGCCAAATGCTAGGGGAGAGCAGGCGAAAGTCTGCTCTTTTTTTGTCTCGAGTTCCTTGCTTGCCAATCCCGGGCCTTGCCAATCACGGGTGTCATGCCGGCCAGCAGTGGGTCGCCAACAAGCGGCCGCGGCGTTATTCCCGGCCGGCCGCCAGTCCGATGACCTTGTCCATACCGCCGGCAATCGCCTGGACCGCGGCGACGCTGGCGTCACCCAGCCCGTGTCGGACCGCGATCCATTCAGCGGCGTTGTATGAAAGCCAGACCTTGCCCAGTTCATCTTCCCAGGCAAGCGCCTTCACCGGCAAGTCGATGCCGGCAATCTGCCTGTCCTGCATCAGCGGTGTGCCGCCCTTCGGGTTGCCGAAGATCAAAAGCTGCGTCGGGCGAAGCAGCAGACCCACATCCTGCGCCCCGGCCATGTGGTCGATACGCGCGAAGACATGGAGACCCAGCCTGGTCACGGTTTCCGCCAGCCGATCGAGCGTTTCGGTTACCCCGAACCGGCTCTCGACGGAGACGATGCCCTGGCTGCCGCTCACTCGGCGGCCTCTCGTTTGCCTTTCGGCCGACGTTCCAGCAGTTCCTTCAGGAACTGGCCGGTGTAGCTGCGTGGTTCCGCGACGATATCCTCCGGCGTGCCGGAGGCAACGAGCTCACCGCCGCCGTCACCGCCCTCAGGGCCGAGGTCGAGCACCCAGTCGGCAGTCTTGATGACCTCGAGATTGTGTTCGATGACGATCACCGTGTTGCCCTGGTCGACCAGCTCATGAAGCACTTCCAGGAGTTTCTTCACATCGTGGAAATGCAAGCCTGTGGTCGGCTCATCGAGGATGTAGAGCGTCTTGCCGGTCGCCTTGCGGGACAGTTCCTTGGCGAGCTTGATGCGCTGCGCCTCGCCACCCGAAAGCGTGGTGGCCTGCTGGCCGATGTGGATATAGCCGAGGCCAACCTGATTGAGCGTTATCAGCTTGTCGCGCACAGCAGGCACCGCCGCAAAGAACTCGACGCCTTCCTCAACGGTCATGTCGAGCACATCGGCGATCGACTTGCCCTTGAAAGTGACGTCCAGCGTTTCGCGGTTGTAGCGCTTGCCATGGCAGACGTCGCAGGTGACATAAACGTCCGGCAGGAAGTGCATCTCGATCTTGATGACGCCATCACCCTGGCATGCCTCACAGCGGCCACCCTTGACGTTGAAGGAGAAGCGGCCGGGCTGATAGCCGCGCGCCTTGGCTTCCGGAAGTCCGGCGAACCAGTCGCGGATCGGCGTGAAGGCGCCGGTATAGGTCGCCGGATTGGAGCGCGGCGTGCGGCCGATCGGGCTCTGGTCGATATCGATGACCTTGTCGAGGAACTCCAGGCCCTCGATGCGGTCATGCTCGGCAGGATGTTCGCGCGAACCCATGATGCGGCGCGAGGCGGCCTTGAACAATGTCTCGATCAGGAAGGTGGACTTGCCGCCACCAGAGACACCGGTTACCGCCGTGAAGGTGCCGAGCGGGAACTCTGCGGTCACATTCTTCAGATTGTTGCCGCGGGCACCGACAACCTTGACGCGCTTGCCCTTCTTGCCGGGGCGTCGTTCGGCGGGCGTCGCAACCTCGAGCTCTCCGGAAAGATATTTGCCGGTGATGGAGGCCGGGTTGGCCATGACTTCGCGCGGCGTGCCCTGGGCGATGATGCGGCCGCCATGGATGCCTGCTGCCGGTCCTATGTCGACAACATAGTCGGCAGTCAGGATCGCATCCTCGTCATGTTCGACGACGATCACCGTATTGCCGATGTCGCGCAGGTGTTTCAGCGTTTCCAGCAGACGTGCATTGTCGCGCTGATGCAGGCCGATCGAAGGCTCGTCCAGCACATAAAGCACGCCGGTAAGACCCGAGCCGATCTGCGAGGCGAGGCGGATACGCTGGCTTTCACCGCCGGAGAGCGTACCGGAATTGCGCGACAGCGTCAGGTAGTCGAGGCCGACCTCGTTGAGGAAACGCAGCCGCTCGCGGATTTCCTTCAGGATACGGATGGCGATTTCATTCTGTTTTTCGTTGAGCTGCGCCGGCAGTTCATTGAACCACAGGTCGGCCTTGCGGATCGACAGCTCCGTCACTTCACCAATATGTCTGCCGGCGATTTTCACGGCCAGCGCTTCGGGCTTCAATCGATAGCCGCCGCAGGCAGGGCACGGCGTGGCAGCCATGAAGCGCTCGATTTCTTCGCGCATCCATGCCGATTCCGTCTCCTTCCAGCGCCGCTCGAGGTTGGGTATCACACCCTCGAAGGTCTTGGTGGTCTTGTAGGAGCGCAGGCCGTCGTCATAGTTGAAAGTGACTTCGCGCTCGCCGGTGCCGCGCAGGATGGCCTGCCTGGCGTCTTCCCTCAGATCCTTGAATTTGTCGCCAAGCTTGAAGTCATAGACCTTGCCCAGCGCTTCCAGCGTCTGAGAATAGTAGGGCGAGGTCGATTTCGCCCACGGTGCCACCGCGCCGTCGCGCAAGGTCACATTGTCGTCCGGCACAACCAGGTTTTCGTCGATGGCGCGCTGGCTGCCAAGGCCATCGCAGGTCGGACAGGCGCCGAACGGGTTGTTGAAGGAGAACAGCCGCGGCTCGATTTCTGGGATGGTGAATCCGGAAACCGGGCAGGCGAACTTTTCCGAAAACAGGATACGTTCGTGCGTCTCGTTCTTGGATTTGTAAGCGGATTCTTCTGCCGTGGCCTCCGCGGGCAGCGGCCGATCGGCGAATTCCGCAACGGCGAGTCCTTCGGCCAGCTTCAGTGCCGTTTCCATGGAGTCGGCCAGGCGCGTGGCGAGATCGGCACGCACGACGATGCGGTCGACAACGACGTCGATGTCGTGCTTGTACTTCTTGTCGAGCGCCGGGACATCGGCGATCTCATAGAAAGTGCCGTCGACCTTGACGCGCTGGAAGCCCTTCTTCTGGAGCTCCAGCAACTCCTTCTTGTATTCGCCCTTGCGTCCACGCACCATTGGCGCCGTGATGTAGAGGCGGGTGCCTTCCTCCAGGGTCAGCACGCGATCGACCATCTGCGAAACGGTTTGGCTCTCGATCGGCAGGCCGGTGGCCGGCGAGTAGGGCACGCCCACGCGCGCGAAGAGCAGGCGCATGTAGTCGTAGATTTCGGTAACGGTGCCGACGGTCGAACGCGGGTTGCGCGACGTCGTCTTCTGCTCGATCGAGATGGCGGGCGACAGACCATCGATCTGGTCGACGTCCGGCTTCTGCATCATCTCCAGGAACTGGCGGGCATAGGCCGAAAGGCTTTCGACGTAGCGGCGCTGCCCTTCGGCATAAATGGTATCGAAGGCGAGAGACGATTTGCCTGAACCGGACAAGCCGGTCATCACCACGAGACTGTCACGCGGCAGATCCAGGTCGACGTTCTTCAGATTGTGTTCGCGCGCGCCGCGAATGGAAATGTACTTATGGTCGGCCATGCCGCTCCGCCGCCTCAGCTTGCAATGTTTCGGATTGGCGAACCCAGCCGCCGCCCGCTCATATGGGTATTTTCACCGCGAGATCGAGACTCTCCGGCTACTTTGAGCGTTTAACCGCCTTTCGCGCGAGCGGGCAAGCAAAAAAGAACAAAGGCCGAACGTGCTCCTGACAATGCGATGTCAGCAGAACGTGACGTTCCGGACCGTTCCGATCACAATTTCCGTAATGGCCCGGCCGCCGGTTGACGCTGCGGAAGTGAAGGCGCAAGGTTAGCCGTCGCCTGAACCGATCGCCCAGTGGCGATCCTCGAGCCGGAAGGCGGTCTGCGAGGCGCCGCAGACCAAAACGAGTGAGAGTTCGGGCAGACGGCAAGAGCAACCAGCAACAGGAGCGAGGCATGACCCCACCGGACAGTCCCTTCAGGCTCCATCTGTCGTTGGAGCCACGGCGGGCATAGGTGTCAGGAAAGGCGGAGCTTTTCCCGCGCAAACCGTGACCTGCCGATCCCCTTACAATCAGAGACCACTAGTCGGGTCGTCGGCCGTGAGCCGCGAAGCACCCGAAACCCAAAGCCGGTAAAACGCTCCCGGAAAAACTGGGTAAAGCCCTAAAAAGCCCCGTCCGCATGCCAAGGCGCAGCGGCGGGGCTGTTCTTTTGAGGTGATACGCGCTCGGCGATATCCGCGATTTGCTGCAGGTCGCGCCGACAACACGGCTGTCGGAGGCACGGATCGCCGGATTTTGCGTAGACTACCGGCGTGGGGCAGGAAGGTTGCCCGCACCGACATCCACGATCACCGAGCCGGAAATGCGGACGTCCGTGTCGCCAACCTTGAACTGGCGGCCGGAGGCTGGATCATAATCGTCCGGCTCCGGTTGCGGCGTGGCTGGTTTGACGATGCTGTAGCCGCCATTGACGCCGGGCAGGGGCTTTGCAGCCTGCTTGCCGGCTTCCCCGGCAAATCCTGTCGCTGTCGAAAAAAGGGCAACTGCAAGGGCAGCCAGACACGATGATGGCGAGAGGCGGGCGATGGTCATGGTGCTAACATAGGCGTCTTGACCCGTGACGACCAGTGCCCGTCGATCCATCGGATTGGATGGACGACGATCTGGCTGTCCTAGGCCGCCCGTTTGCGCGTGTCGTAGACATGGTCGACCAGGCCCCATGCCCTGGCTTCCTCCGCGTTCATGAAGTGGTCTCGGTCGAGCGTGTTCTCGACGTCCTCGACCGTGCGCCCGCAGTGCTGGGCATAGAGGTCAATCATCTGCCGCTTGGTTTTCAGGATGTCCTCGGCGTGCCGCTGGATGTCCGAGGCCTGGCCCTGGAAGCCGCCCAGCGGTTGATGCAGCACGATCTTGCTGTTGGGGAGCGCGATGCGCCTGCCCGGGTCTCCAGCCATCAGCAGGAACGAACCCATCGAAGCCGCAAAGCCCATGCAGACTGTCGACACCGGGCAGGAGATGTAACGCATCGTGTCGTAGATGGCGAAGCCGGAACTGACCACGCCGCCGGGTGAGTTGATGTAGAGCGACACCTCCTTGTCCGGATTGTCCGCCTCCAGCGACAGCAATTGCGCGCAGATGATGGCGGCCATGTTGTCCTCTATCTGGCCGTTGACGAAGATGATGCGTTCACGCAGCAGCCGGGAGAAGATGTCGAAAGCGCGTTCGCCGCGGCTCGACTGCTCGATCACCATCGGCACAAGATTGGCGATACCGGACATGTGTTGGTTCCTTCCGTTCAGGCGGCCATGCGCCATTGCGGCGTGTTGGCCGCAGTGAAAATTCTGGTGGGCTTGGGCGCATCGACGGCGACGCTGCAGCCCGCTCCGGACATGTTGCAGGCGGCCGTTGAGACAAAGCCGTCATGCACGACACGCAAATGCGTGCCGCCGTCGGCGGCATGTGTCAGTTCGAAGGTGACGACACTGTCAAAGCCCTCTCCCGCACCGGATCCGCCTGTTTCGCGCCAGGAATAGCGCAGCAGGCGGCCAGGTTCCGCCTCAAGCACCGTGCAGGCGATGCGGCCCTCGGCGCCGAGCGAAAATCGCTGCCCGGTTTCGCTCCTGATGTCGTTCGGCAGCAACCAGGCCGCGACGATTTCCGGCTCGGTGAGTGCGCGCCAAACTTTTTCGGGCGCTTCCGGCAGATCGCATTCAACAACGATGTCATCGCGGCTGGGCGAGGTCATTGATCCATCTCCTTCAACACGGTCTTCAGCCTTTCGATGCGATCAGGCCAGAAGGTGCGGTAGCGTTCGATCCAGGTGAGCAGCGGCGATAATCCTTCCGGGGCGGCTCGGTAAAAGGCATTGCGGCCGACACGGCGCTCGCTCACCAGCCCGGCGCCGCGCAGCACGGCAAGATGCTGGGAGACCGCCGGTTGGGACACCGGCGTGCCGGCGCGCAGTTCAGAGACGGTCATCTCGTCGTCGACCAGCCGTTCAAACAGCGCGCGCCGTGTCGGGTCGGCCAGGGCCTTGAAGATTTCGGATTCGATCATACCAAAACATAAGTGGATACTTATTGGTTTGGCAAGAGCCTTCTCGGGGCGAGGACCTGAAATGAAGCCAGGCCGGCACTTTTGCTGACATTCCTTGACAAATAGCCAGTGCGGGAACTAGAACAGAAATAGAACAAAAAACGTTGTGGGAAAGGCATGTCCGTGGAGGCGGGCAGGTTCCTCAGCCTATATGGTGCGGCGAGAATTCTGGTTTCGGACGAGCGCGGAGAAGTGTGATGGCTGGCAGCGTCAACAAGGTCATTCTGGTGGGAAATCTGGGTGCGGATCCCGAAATCCGCCGGCTGAACTCGGGTGAGCCGGTCGTCAACATCCGTATCGCCACCTCGGAAAGCTGGCGCGACAAGAACTCGGGCGAACGCAAGGAAAAGACCGAGTGGCACAACGTCGTCATCTTCAATGACCAGCTCGCCAAGGTGGCCGAGCAGTATCTGAAGAAGGGCATGAAGGTTTATGTCGAGGGTCAATTGCAGACCCGTAAATGGCAGGACCAGAGCGGCCAGGAGCGTTATACGACCGAAGTCGTGCTGCAGAAATTCCGGGGCGAATTGCAGATGCTCGACGCGCGTGGCGGGCAGGGCGAAGGTGGCCAGGTCGGTTATTCCGGTGGCAACCGCGACAGCTTTGGCCAGTCCGGCCCGAGCGACTTCGGTGGCGGTGGCGGCCGCGGCTCGGCTGGTGGCGGCTTTGGCGGTGGAAACGGCAATCGCAGTGGCGGCGGTGGCGGTTCGCGCGAACTGGACGATGAAATCCCGTTCTGATTGCTGATGGGCGGAATTCCCCAGCCCACAGACCTGACCTGGTGATCCGGCGATGAGCTACGGCATGAGTGCATTCGCGCGCCTGATTGCGATCGGCCTGCTGTTCTTCACCATGTTGTCCGCTGCCGTTTCGGCTGCGGAGCGGCTCGATGACAAGCCGCGCATCGCGGTCGTGTCGGCCTTCCCACCTGAATGGATGGGGCTGCAGGCCGATCTGTCGGATCGAACCGAACACGAGATCAACGGCCGCCAGTTCATCACCGGCAAGCTGGCCGGCAAGGATGTCGTGCTGTTCCTGAGTGGCGTCAGCATGGTCAATGCGGCCATGACCATGCAGGTGGCGCTCGACCGGTTTGTCGTGACATCCGTGGTGTTTTCCGGCATTGCCGGCGGCGTCGACCCGGCCCTCAGCATCGGCGATGTCGTCGTCGCCGATCAGTGGGGCGAATATCTGGAAGCGGTTTTCGCCCGCAAGGTCGGCGACGGTTACGAAATTCCGCCATTCATCCCGAAGGATCAGTTTGCGGGCTACGGCATGATCGTGCCGCGCTCTGTGACGGTTACCAGGCGGGGCGATACCGCCGAAGAGACGAAATTCTGGTTCCCGTCCGATCCGGCCTTGCTCGACGCTGCCCGCAAGGTCGCTGCCAGGCTGGAGCTGCAGGCCTGTGCACCCGAGAACAAATGCCTTGCCAGCCCGCCGAAGATCATCGTCGGCGGCAATGGTGTTTCCGGCCAGGCTTTCGTCGACAATGCCGAATTTCGTGACTATGTGCACAAGACCTTCGATGCCAAGGTGCTCGACATGGAAAGTGCCGCGGTCGCACATGTGACCTACAGCAACCACGTTCCGTTCCTAGCGGTACGCAGCCTGTCGGACCTCGCTGGCGGTGGAGAAGGCGCCAATCAGATGGCGACTTTCATGGCACTGGCGTCAACGAATTCAGCCAATGTCGTCAAGGCATTGCTGGCCGAGATGCCATAGGACCGACACGAAGAGACAGGGAAGCAGGGATGAAGGCGCGGATCAAATGGGTCGAGGGTCGCACATTCGTGGGCGAGTCCGGCAGTGGCCACAAGCTGGTTCTGGGCACGACGCATGGCGATGACGGCAAGACACCCGGCCCGAGCCCCATGGAACTGCTTTTGATCGGTACGGGCGGCTGTTCGGCCATCGACGTTGTGCACATCCTCGAAAAGGGGCGCGAGCAGGTCGAGGATTGTGTCGTGGAACTCGATTCCGATCGTGCAGCGACCGATCCGAAGGTGTTCACGCGCATTCACATGCACTTCATCGTCAAAGGCAAGGGACTGTCACACGACAAGGTCAAGCGGGCGGTTCAGCTGTCGGCGGAAAAATACTGCTCGGCCTCGATCATGATGGGCAAGACGGCGACCGTTACCCACGATTTCGAGGTGGTCGATACCGCTGCCGGCTGAGGCAGCCTGCAAGGCAGTGCGATTGTACGTTGGGTCGGTCAGCTCGCTGCCAGAGCCTTGATACCGTCGGCCACGAACTGGACGGCGAGCGCGGCAAGGATCACGCCGAGCAGCCGGGTCAGGATCGAGCGCCCGGTCTGGCCGAGAATGCCGTCGATGCGCTCCGCCAGCACGAACACCAGATAGGTGATGAGCAGGCAGGCGAGGATGATGCCGAGCAGCGCCAGCTGCCCTCCAAGGCCTTGGAACGAACTGGACAGCAGGACGGTGGCCGAAATGGCGCCGGGGCCTGCGATCAGCGGGATCGCCAGCGGGAAAGCCGCGATGTTGTGGATGTGATCCTTGGTGATCGCCACATCCGCGCTTTTTTCCTTGCGGTCCTGCCGGCGCTCGAAAACCATCTCGAAGGCGATGAAGAACAGCAGGAAGCCGCCGGCTACGCGGAAAGCAGGCAATGTGATGCCGAACACCGAAAGGATCGAGGCGCCTGCCACCGCAAACAGCGCGATGACCAGAAAGCCGATGATCGAGGCGCGAACGGATACCTGGCTTCGCTGCTCACGATTCATGCCGCGCGTCACGGCAAGGAAAAGCGGGGCGAGTCCCGGCGGGTCGATGGTCACGAGCAGTGTCACGAAGGCGTTGAACAGGCTTTCGTAGCTCGGCATGCCGTTCCCCTCTCTCGCGACAACCAGGCCATTGGTAGCGCGAATATGGGGAAGTTGCCAACGCTCAGTCGGTCAGCTGCCTGAGCCGCAACAGGCCTCTATGCGATAGCCGTCCGGATCGATGGCGAAGGCCGCGAAATAGCTATCGCCATAGTCGGCGCGCAGGCCCGCTTTGCCGTTGTCGTTGCCGCCATGAGCAAGGGTTGCCGCGTGGAAGGCGCGGACACTGTCGTGAGTTGGCGCGGCAAAACAGAAGTGAAGCCCCGATCCCATATCGGCTGGAACCGGTCGTGCGACCTCGAGAATCCACAGTGAGATCTGATCGCCGCCATAACCTAGCGACCCCACGGATTCGCTGAGGCACGAATAGCCGAGCGGCGACAGAACCGCGTCATAGAAAGTCTTGGAGCGGGAGGGGTCGGCGACGCCGATCGAGACATGGTCGAGCATTTTGAACCTCGTTTGAGTTTGTATTGATGGGATAAGGACGTCACGCGGCGCGTCGTGCCAGGAATTCAACTTGCAGGTTCCAGTCTCCTTCGCCGTCCGCCCGTTCCCCAAGCCAGCGAAATGAGTTGTCGGTGATTTCGGTGAAGCGCCAGCGTGTCCGTGTTCCGCTGCCATCGCCGCCGATCTGGACGATGTCCGCCCCTTCAGCGCGGCCGGTCTGTCGGCTGTGGTATTGCGTGCGCGGATCGCTCCACAGGATGTGCCAGGCATCGATACCGGGGTCGTAGATCCGCAGCGTCGTGCCGTAGAACGTCCAGGGGCCGAGCTCCGGCGAAGGTCCTGCGTTGCGCGCAGGCAGTATCCAGACGTCCTGGATGGCACGTCCCTCCAGTGCCCAGCCGAAATGGATCTCGCCGTGGCCAGTCAGCAGCTTGCCGTCATCGGTCCAGCGTTTTGCATCGAAGCTCCATGCTCCGACAAAGCGACCGTAGAGCGCGAGCTTGTCTGCGTGGGCAGCGAAGGGGCCTGGCGCTTGCAGGGCTTCGGAGAAGGAGTTCGGGTGATGCATGGCGACCTCAAACCTGTCAGGAGATATGGCCGGCGTAGCGCTTGCCGGCTGTCCGGGCTTGGGAAAAATTGCTAAATCGCGGTCATGAGCCAGCAGGTGCGGATCCTTGCCAGGAAAGCCGGATGGAGCGTGGCCGACATTGTCTGCACTGCGACGGCTGGCGAACGGCCTTTCGAGGAAGAGCACGGCTCGTTCTGTATCGCAGTCGTTGCGAGCGGCACTTTCCGCTATCGCTCGCAGCAAGGAACGGCGGTGATGACGCCGGGCGCCCTGCTGCTGGGCAATGCGAGGACATGTTTCGAATGCGGGCATGACCACAGCAGCGGTGATCGTTGCCTGTCCTTTCAGTTTTCGCCCGAGATGCTGGAGGACGTTCTGGTCGATGTGCCCGGAGCGAAGCATCGCGGATTCGATGCGCCGAAGCTGCCGGCATGCCCGGAGCTTGCCGCGCTCCTCGCGGATACCGAGGTCGCACGCCGTGAAGGCGATGCCGACGAACTCGAGGAAGTCGCGCTCCGGCTGGCAGGTGCCACGCTGACCATGCTGACGGGATTGCCGGGAAGGCCGGCAAAGACCAACCAACGTGATGAAAAGCGCGTCGCCGAAGCGATCCGTCTCATCGACAGCCGGGGCGACGAGCATCTCTCGCTGTCCGCATTGGCGGACCGAGCCGCGACCAGCCCATACCATTTCCTGCGCTCGTTTCGCGCGATCGTTGGCATGACCCCGTATCAGTTTCTGCTACGGACAAGGCTGCATCGTGCCGCCGTCCGGCTGCGGATCTCCCGAGACGCTGTTTCGGAGATCGCCTTCGAGGCGGGTTTCGGCGATCTGTCGACCTTCAATCGCCGTTTCCGAAGGGTCATGGGGCAAACGCCAAGTCGATACAGGCTCTCCGGCAAGCCTTGTGCGGAATTGCGCCGGCTATCTGCTTCGGAGGCAAAATCCCTCACGACCTCAGGTTGTCGCGGGTGAGATTTCGCGGTTGACGCGGCGGTAATCGACCAGCGTATTTCACACAGCCGCCACAATCTGCCGGACGCCATTCGCACCGTGTTTCTTCGATCTGTCTATCTATTTGAAATAACTTGAAAAATAAGCACTGGAAAACATCGGTTGCGTGGCGAAAAACCGCGCCCTCGCATTGGAGAATGGCGCGGCTTTCCTATATAAGAAGTCAGTGATTCCCAGCTGATTGCGATCTATTTTGACCGACCAGAATACACCACAAGGGCCGGACGGCCCTTCCGGCATCGAACCGATTTCCATTATCGAGGAGATGCAGCGCAGCTATCTCGATTACGCCATGAGCGTGATCGTCAGCCGAGCGCTGCCCGATGTGCGCGACGGCATGAAGCCGGTGCACCGGCGCATCCTGTTTGCCTCGCATGAGAGCGGCTATCACTGGAACCGCAAGTATGTGAAGTCGGCGCGACCGGTCGCCGACGTGATGGGTAAGTACCACCCGCACGGTGACGCTTCTATCTACGACGCCTTGGTACGCATGGCTCAGGATTGGTCGATGAGCGTGCCGCTCATCGACGGGCAGGGCAATTTCGGCTCGATCGACGGCGACCCACCGGCGGCCATGCGCTACACGGAATCGCGCCTGACCAAGGTCGCGCATGAGTTGCTGGAGGATATCGACAAGGATACCGTCGACTTCCAGGATACCTACGACGCATCAGGGCAGGAGCCGCGTGTTCTGCCTGCGCGTTTTCCGGCGCTGCTGGTCAACGGTGCTGGCGGTATCGCCGTCGGCATGGCCACGAACATTCCTCCGCATAATCTGGTGGAAGTCTGCAACGGCGCCATCGCCGTCATGGAAAATCCGGCCATCGACCTCACCGAGATGATGGAGATCATCCCCGGTCCGGACTTCCCGACCGGTGGCCTGATCCTTGGCCGCACCGGCATCTACAATGCCTACTCGACCGGCCGTGGTTCGGTTGTCATGCGCGGCAAGGTGCATGTCGAGGAAATACGCGGCGATCGCGAAGCCATTGTCATCACCGAGGTGCCTTACCAGGTAAACAAGGCCTCGATGATCGAGAAAATGGCCGAACTGGTGCGCGAAAAGCGCATCGAAGGCATTTCCGACATCCGCGACGAGAGCGATCGCCAGGGCTACCGCGTGGTGATCGAGCTGAAGCGCGATGCCAATACCGAGGTGATCCTCAACCAGCTCTATCGCTTCACGCCGCTGCAGACGTCGTTCGGCGCCAATATGGTCGCTCTCAACGGCGGCAAGCCGGAAGTGATGACGCTGCTCGATATGCTGCACGCCTTCGTCGCGTTCCGCGAGGATGTGATCAGCCGGCGCACCAAGTTTCTGCTGCGCAAGGCGCGAGACCGCGCGCACGTCCTGGTTGGCCTGGCGATCGCGGTTGCCAATATCGACGAGGTCATCAAGGTGATCCGCGGTGCGCCTGACCCGCAGTCGGCGCGCGACCAGTTGATGACACGCCGCTGGCCGGCTGAGGATGTCGAGGCGCTGATCCGCCTGATCGACGATCCGCGCCATCGCATCAACGAGGACGGCACCTACAATCTGTCCGAAGAGCAGGCTCGCGCCATTCTCGAGCTGCGGCTGCAGCGCCTGACCGCGCTGGGCCGCGACGAGATCGCCGACGAATTGAACAAGATCGGCGCCGAAATCGCTGATTTTCTTGAGATTCTGGCATCCCGCGCGCGCATCCAGCAAATCGTCAAAGACGAACTCATCGCCGTGCGCGATGAGTTCGGCGGGCCACGCCGGACCGAGATTACCGACGCCGGCTCGGACATGGAGGACGAGGACCTCATCCCGCGCGAGGACATGGTCGTTACGGTCTCGCATTCGGGCTACATCAAGCGTGTGCCTTTGTCGCTCTACCGGGCGCAGCGCCGCGGTGGCAAGGGCCGTTCCGGCATGTCGACCAAGGACGAGGATTTCGTTACGCGGTTGTTCGTTGCCAACACGCACACGCCGATCCTGTTCTTCTCGTCGCGCGGCATCGTATACAAGGAAAAGGTCTGGCGCCTGCCGATCGGCAATCCGCAATCTCGTGGCAAGGCCTTGATCAACATGCTGCCGATCGAGAATGGCGACCGCATCACGGCCATCATGCCGCTGCCGGAAGACGAGACGAGCTGGGGCGACCTCGACGTGATGTTCGCCACCACGCGCGGCACCGTGCGTCGCAACAAGCTGTCGGATTTCGTCGACGTGAAGCGCAACGGCAAGATCGCGATGAAGTTCGACGAGGAAGGTGATGCCATCCTGGCTGTCGAGACCTGCACGGACAATGATGATGTGCTGCTCACCGCAAACACCGGCCAGTGTATCCGTTTCCCGGTTTCGGACGTACGTGTCTTCGCAGGGCGCTCGTCACAGGGCGTGCGCGGCATCAATCTCGCCGAAGGCGATGGCGCTATTTCGATGGCGATCATCGAGCATGTCGACGCCGATCCGGCGGAGCGCGCGGCCTATCTCAAGCGTTCGGTCGCCGAGCGTCGCCTGGCAGGTGCTGGAGAAGAGGAAGAGGTCGCGCTGACCAACGAGGAGGTTTCGGAGGAAGCGCAATTGTCCGACGAGCGCTATGAATTCCTCAAGCAGCACGAACAGTTCGTGCTGACCGTGACCGAATATGGCTACGGCAAGCGGTCTTCGTCCTATGACTTCCGTCTGACCAGCCGTGGCGGCAAGGGTATCCGGGCCACCGACGTATCGAAAGCGGGGGAAATCGGTCCACTGGTGGCGGCGTTCCCGATCGGTAACGACGATCAGATCATGCTGGTTTCCGACGGCGGTCAGGTCATCCGCGTACCGGTACACGACATCCGGTTCGCCAGCCGCGCCACCAAGGGTGTCACCATCTTCAACACCGCCGAGGGCGAGAAGGTGGTGTCGGTGGAGCGCATTTCGGAACCGCAGGGCGAAGATGAGCCCGGTGACGAAGACGTGGCCGAGGGAAGCGACAGCCCAGCCGAAGGCGACAGCAACACGAGCGACGAAGCTTGACCTGACCACATGGAACGCTTGTGAGCTATCTGGCCCAAGTGCAGGAAGTGCATGATGTTTCTGAAAGGGCGGCTCTCCAGGCCGCCCTTTCTTTTTGGGTTGGCCGGCGCTGGTCTTCACCCAGGTCCTCGCAGCCTCGCGGGGTATTGGCCTGTCCGCATTCTTGCCCAACCGACTTCGCCCGAGTGGCGCATTGGTCTGTGGTGCATCATGCCTATGGTGTCGGGCAGGTGCCTTACGAAGCGGGAAAAACGAATGGAGCAGACCAAGGCTATTCTGCGCCTGGCAGACCTGTCCGACGTCGTGGCCGTGGCAGCGCTGACCGAACAAGCCTATGCGGCGTATACGCATCTGCTTGGCGCACCGCCGATTCCTGTCACTGAGGATTACAGACCGCGTGTCGAGGCCGGGCAGGTGTGGTTGCTGGAGTTGTCAGGCAAGCTCGCTGGACTGATCGTTCTCGAACGACATATCGACCACATCCTGATTTTTTCCGTCGCGATAGCCCCGGAGTTTCAGGGAAAGAAGCTCGGCATTCGCCTGCTTGACTGGGCTGAAGAAAAAGCGGCCGAAGCTGGGGTCGATCTGGTGAAGCTTTACACCAACGCCCGGATGGAACGAAACATCGCGCTGTACTCAGCCTATGGCTATCGGGAAACCGGCAGGCGGGCCAACCCAAAGCGACCGGGCTGGACTGTCGTGGATATGGAGAAACGTCTCACCAGCCAAGGCTGACAGAGCCAATCTCCAGTCGAATCCCTACCGGCGCTTGCCGAAGCGGTGACGGCGATCGAGGTCGTCGAGGCGCACGCGCTCGGCTTCCTGATGCAGGCCGAAAACGGTCGCGATCAGCATGGCTACGGTCATTGCGGTGGCGAGCATGAGGATCATCATGGCTTAATCTCCTGTTCCCTAAACGAGCAGAAGGTGAATTGGTTTCACCGCGCATGATCATCTGTACGTGAACAGACTTTAACCGTGTGTGATCGCGCCGTTCATCTGCTGTTCATGGTTGATGAAGGGTTCACGCCGCAGTCCGGCCGGCCATTTGCGTTCCGGCCCGGTGCCCGCTAGAAGCAGCATCATGACTGAACGCATCGCTCTCTATGCTGGCTCTTTCGATCCTCTGACCAACGGCCATCTCGATGTGCTGAAGGCCTCGCTTGCGATAGCGGATACGGTTTACGCCGCCATCGGCATCCAGGCGTCGAAGACGCCACTGTTCTCCTTTGAGGAGCGTTCCGAACTGATCGAAAAGGCTGCCGCCGCCGAATTCGGCAGCGAGGCCAAGCGCATTCGTGTCGTCTCCTTCACCGGTCTGGTGATTGACGCGGCCCGCAAGAACGGCGCATCCATCATGATCCGTGGCCTGCGTGACGGCACCGATCTCGACTACGAGATGCAGATGGCCGGCATGAACGAGACGATGGCTCCGGAGTTGCAGACAGTCTTCCTGCCCGCGAGCCCTTCGGTGCGCACGATTACCGCCACATTGGTCCGCCAGATAGCCTCGATGGGCGGCGACATTCGTCCCTTTGTGCCGGTCGCAGTCGCCGGCGCGCTCAAAGCCAAATTCGCGAAATAGGTCCTGACCCTAGATATTTCGGAGATCATCCCATGCAGCTCAAAAAGCTCGCCGCCTTCCTCGTCGTGCTTGCCGGCCTTTTCGGCGGCGCGTCGCAGGCCTTCGCGGCAGACCCTGAAAACACCATGGTCATCACGCTGAAGGACGGCGATGTCGTTGTCGCCCTGCGGCCCGACCTTGCACCCAAGCATGTCGCCCAGATCAAGAAGCTGGTGCGTGAAGGTGCCTATGACAACGTTGCCTTCCACCGTGTCATCGATGGCTTCATGGCCCAGACCGGTGACGTCCAGTACGGCAACATGAAGAAAGGTTTCGACGCCAGCCTCGCCGGCACCGGCGGCTCGAAGGAACCCGATCTGCCCGCCGAATTCTCCAAGGAAAAATATGCGCGCGGCGTTGTCGGTATGGCGCGATCGCAGGATCCGAATTCGGCGAATTCGCAGTTCTTCATCATGTTCGCGCCGGCACCGTCGCTGAACGGCCAGTACACCATCGTCGGCAATGTCGAGAAGGGCATGGAATTCGTCGACAAGATCAAGAAGGGCGATGCCGCCGACAACGGCTCCGTCTCCGATCCGGACCGTATGGTCAAGGTTCGCATTGCCGCTGACAAGAACTGAGTTTTATCAAAAGGATATCCAAAATGGCTGAAATCAAGGATCGCGAAAACGCGCTCATCATGGAAACGACCAAAGGCAAGGTCGTCATCGAATTGTTCCCTGACCTCGCACCCGGTCATGTCGGCCGCATCAAGGAACTGGCGCGTGAGGGCGCTTATGACGGCGTCGTCTTCCATCGTGTCATCGACGGCTTCATGGCCCAGACTGGCGATGTGAAGTTCGGCAAGTCGGGCGGCAAGGATTTCAATCCGTCGCGTGCTGGCATGGGCGGTTCCGACAAGCCGGACCTGAAGGCAGAGTTCTCCAACGTCAATCACGCTCGCGGCACCTGCTCGATGGCACGCGCACAGAACCCGAATTCGGCAAATTCGCAGTTCTTCATCTGCTTCGAGGATGCCGGCTTCCTGAACCGTCAGTATACGGTCTGGGGCCAGGTCATCGAAGGCATGGAAAATGTCGACAAGATCAAGCGCGGCGAGCCGGTGCAGGATCCCGACAAGATCGTGTCGCTGAAAGTCGCGGCGGACGTGAAGGCCTGATCCGATGGCCGGCGCTCTCTGGTCGCTTCTCGGCGTCCTTGCGGGCGCCTTCATCGCCATCCAGGCTCCCATCAATGCCCAGCTCGCTCGCGGGCTGGGTGTGCCCGTTGCCGCGGCCGCGATCTCGTTCCTGGCCGGCGCAATCGTTCTCGGCATCGTTACGTTCTTCACCACGCGCGCGCAGGGCATCGCCATCGACTGGCGCGCGCCGGCACCTTGGCTCTTCGTCGCCGGTGGAGCGCTCGGTGCAGTCTATGTCACGAGTGCCGTGCTTCTTACGCCGAGGATCGGCGCCGCCGCGCTGATGGCGTTCCTTGTTGCGGGTCAGCTTCTGGCCGGCATGCTGGTGGACCGGATCGGCTTCCTCGGCGTCGCCGTCCGTGAAATCTCGATGGGTCGTGTTGTCGGCGCAGCGCTGCTGCTCGTCGGTGCGTTGATGATCCGGCTTTATTGACGGGCAGGCTCCTGGCAACAAGCACGGTGGCGGATCGATCGAGATCGCGCTATTGCCGCTGCCATGAAAGTGGATCTCTTCGATTTTGACCTGCCCGAGGAGCGCATAGCGCTTCGGCCCGCCGAACCGCGCGACACGGCGCGATTTCTGGTCGTGCGACCGGGCGAGGGACTTGCCGACAAGGTTGTGCGCGACCTGCCGTCCCTACTCGATCCCGGCGACGTGCTGGTCTTCAACGATACAAAGGTCATTCCCGCGCAACTGCGCGGCATTCGCTGCCGCGGTGAGGCTGTTGCCCAGGTGGAAGCGACGTTGCACATGCGCACCGGTGCCGACCGCTGGCTCGCCTTCATGCGGCCAGGCAAGCGTGTCGCAGAAGGCGACCGGATCCATTTCGGCCACGATGGCAGTTCCTGTTTCCTCGGCCAACTCGACGCCACGGTGCTCGAAAAACGCGAGGGTGGCGAGGTGTTGCTGAGTTTCGATCTTTCCGGTGCGTTCCTCGATGAGGCTTTGCACGCCGTAGGCCATATCCCGCTGCCGCCTTATATTGCTTCAAAGCGTGACGATGACGCACGTGACCTTGCGGACTACCAGACCATCTATGCTCGGGAAGAGGGGGCGGTGGCGGCGCCGACCGCAGGCCTGCATTTCACACCCGATCTGTTTGCAGCGCTTGACGCCAAAGGTATCGAGCGCCGGTTCGTGACCCTGCATGTCGGAGCCGGCACCTTTCTGCCGGTAAAGGCAGACGACACCGCCGACCACAAGATGCATGCCGAAACGGGTTACGTGTCGGGTCAGGTGGCGGATGCGCTGAACGCCGCCAAGGCGCGTGGTAATCGCATCGTCTGCGTCGGTACGACGTCATTGCGGCTGTTGGAAAGTGCCGCGCGCGAAGATGGCAGGCTTGGCGAATGGTCTGGAGCGACCGACATTTTCATCACGCCTGGTTATCAATTCCGGACCGCCGATGTGCTGATGACCAATTTCCACCTGCCGCGCTCGACGCTGTTCATGCTGGTTTCGGCCTTCGCCGGGCTGGATACGATGCGCGCGGCCTATCGGCATGCCATCGAGAACGGGTATCGCTTCTATTCCTACGGTGACGGCAGCCTGCTGTTCAGGTCATAGCGATCTTCCCAGGTCGGCATTTCGACGCTTTCGACATAAGGTGTTCCTGCGCGGGGAGCGAGGCGCACCTTATGTCGAGGAGGAGAGATGGATCACGATCTCGAAGCCATGAACCGCGACCAGCTTGTCGCCGAGGTGAAGAAGCTACGGCAAGGCATTCGCACGCACCGAGACTCGACTGGTCACGAGCTGTGCTGGCATCATCCGGACCTTTGGGAACTGTTGCCGGAAAGAACCGACCCGGCGATCGCAGTGCCGCCCTGGCCCAAGTTCATGCGCGGCTGTATCCGCTACAGGCAGTCGCTCGAGGAGCAGGCAGCCACGGCGCCGGTCCACGACAAGGAATTCGGCGAATAACAGTCGACAGCTCAGAACCAGTAGTCGACGACATTGCGGCCGTCGCGCGGTAAGTCGGTGTGGGTGGTCAGACCGTCGAAATGGTCGATCGGCAAGGCCGCCACGGTTTCCGGCTCGGCAAGCCGTACGTTGACGGCCATGCGTCTGCGACCGTTCCTGTCCAGTTGCGTGCCGCGCCACCACGCTACGTTGCCGCAGTTGGGGCAGAAATGGAACGTGAGATCGCCATCGCTGTCACTGCGGGCATAGATGCGTGCTTCGCCGGAGACCTCGATTTCCTCACCCTCGTAGCCGTAGATCCACAGCACGCCATAGCGGCGGCAGGCTGTGCAGTTGCAAGCCGTAGCGCCATCCGGAATCCCGTTGAACCGCCAGCGTACGGCACCGCAGTGGCATGCACCTTCGAATATCGGCATAGGATCGCTCCACGGATTGCCGTTTCTCAAGCTAGGCGCGGGGACTGAGCCGGACAAGGGTTCATCCCGGATTGTCTTGCGCCGCAGCGACAGTTAAAGGCAGCGCATGATCGAGAATTTTTCCTTTTCCGTGCTCGCCACGGACGGCAAGGCGCGGCGCGGTGAAATCGCCATGCCGCGCGGCAGGATTCGGACCCCCGCCTTCATGCCGGTCGGTACCGGCGGTACGGTCAAGGCCATGTACATGGACCAGGTGCGTGGTGTCGGTGCAGACATCATCCTGGGCAACACCTATCACCTGATGCTGCGGCCTGGTGCGGAACGGGTGGCGCGGCTGGGTGGGCTGCACGAATTCGCTCGCTGGCCGCATCCGATCCTGACCGATTCCGGCGGCTTCCAGGTGATGTCGCTGTCGAAGCTCAGGAAACTGACCGAGCAGGGCGTCACCTTCCGCTCGCATATCGACGGCTCGGCCTACGAGATGTCGCCGGAACGTTCGATCGAGATCCAGGGCCTGCTCGATTCCGATATCCAGATGCAGCTCGATGAGTGCACGGCACTGCCTGCCGACGCCAGGGAGATCGAGCGTGCGATGGAGCTGTCGCTGCGCTGGGCCGAGCGCTGCAAGACAGCCTTCGGCGATCAGCCTGGCAAGGCGATGTTCGGTATCGTGCAGGGCGGCGACATTGCTCCGCTACGGGTGCGCTCCGCGCAGGCGCTGTCGGCGATGGATCTGAAGGGGTATGCGGTTGGTGGCCTTGCGGTGGGTGAACCGCAGGCGGTGATGCTGGATATGCTCGACATCACTTGTCCGGAGCTGCCGGCCAACAAGCCGCGCTATCTGATGGGAGTCGGCACGCCTGATGACATCGTGAAATCGGTGGCACGCGGCATCGACATGTTCGATTGCGTGATGCCGACGCGGGCAGGGCGTCATGGGCTTGCCTATACCAGACGCGGCAAGATCAACCTGCGCAACGCCCGCCACGCCGACGATCCGCGTCCGCTTGACGAGGAAAGCGACTGCCCGGCGGCCCGAGACTACTCCAGGGCGTATCTTCATCATCTGGTCCGCTCGCAGGAGGCGCTCGGCGCCATGCTGCTCACCTGGAACAACCTGTCCTACTATCAGAAGCTGATGCAGGACATTCGCGACGCGATCGAAACCGGTCAGTTCGAAGCCCGTACCGCTGTAATCTCGGAAGGCTGGGTGAAGGGTGATTTGCCGCCCTGTTGAAGGCGGGGCGGCCAATGACCCTGCGGCAGCCCCCTTTGATCAGTCAAGCTTCGACCAGCCGAAAACCTGCCATTTGTATTTGGACGTTTTTTCCGGCTCTGCCGTATAAGTCATCTGGATATCGCCGCCCTCGGCGTAGATGTCGAGCCGTGGCGCCGTGTCCAGTTTGAGCCAGAGCGAATCGTTCTTGAATGACCAGGTTCCGCACCACACGCAAGGCCCCGACGCAGGATCGCCAGGCTGATGGAAGTTGTAGCTACCGTCTGCCTTGATCTCCAGATAGTCGAAGGCTGAATAGAAGGTGGTTACTGTCTGCTGGAAATCATTCGCAGCCGCTTCATCCTGCTCTGTGGGCGATCCTTTCAAATCTCGCGGCGGCCGGATGGCCGACCCGCTCAGTTTCCACTTGCCGATGAAATCCTTCTTGGTCGGCAGGTATTCGGTCTGAGCCTGGGCTGACGAAACAGGTGCGATCGACTGTGCCGCACCGATCAAGCCGGTCGCAAGCAACAGAGCAGCCGCACACGCAGCCTTGCTTCGGTTTTTCATGACGCACATTTCTTCTCTGGAGTGGCAGGGTTTGTCGGAATTTGGCGAAGCGGCTACCACTGTGCCTGTCGATGCGTCAATCGTTGCACCCTCCCGGACGACGATCCGGGTTCTCCGCCGGCTATAGCGCGTTGGCGATCGCCTGGAATGCATCGATCGTTTCGTATTCCATCGCACCGCCGCTGTTGTTGTAGTCGGCATAGGCCGAGGTCTTGGCAATCACCACCCCGCGCGCCGGGTTCACGTAGATGAACTGACCATAGATGCCGATTGCCGCGAAGTCGCCCTGCGGCTTGCCGGGAAATCCACCATTGGTAGCCGTAGCCGAATGGAATACCGGCGGCGGGGTCCTCACGGCCAGGCATCAGATAGGGTGCGTCCGGCGTCACCGAGGCATGCACCCATTCGGCCGGTACGATCTGCTCGCCCTTCCAGTTACGCCCCTTGTTGAGATAGAGCAGGCCAAAACGGGCGTAGTCACGCAGCACGGCATTCAGGCCGCCGGCCGCCAGCGCTTCCTTCTTCTGATCGACCAGCCAATAGGCATCCGCCTCGGAGCCTAGCCTGGACCAAAGTCTCTCCTTGAAATAGTCGGGCAGGGGTTTGCCGGTTGCCCCCTCCAGTACCATGCCGAGCACCTGGGTATCGGCAGAGACGTAGCGGTTGAACGTGCCTTGCGGCCGCTCGCTCTTGAGACGCGCGGTGAAATCGTTCACCGAACCGGTGAGGATCTGGATGATATAGCGCACGATATCGGAATTGAGATCGCCGTAGTCCTCGTTGAAACCGATGCCGGACGACATCTGCAGGACGTTCTTGACCGTAACGCCCTTATAGCCGCCCGCGGCCAGCAAGGGGGCGTATTTCTCGACGGGATCCTCCAGCCTGATCAGACCGTCGGCGACTGCATTGCCAACGAGGAAGGAAATGGTCGACTTCGAGACCGACATGGCGATCGACTGGGTTCCAGCATTGTTGCCGCGTCGGTATTCCTCGTGGATGATCTTGCCATCCTTGATCACAATGAGGCCGGTGGTCTGTGTCCTTTCGATCCAGTCGGCGAGCTTTCGGGTCTCGCCTGCGGAGGCATAGGTTTCCGGCAGCGCTCTTTCTGCCTTTGGAAGTTCGCTTACCTCCGAACCATGTTCGACCCGAACGGCGGGATAGAGTTTGTAAAGCGAGCGGAAGTTCTCATCGATGACGTTCGGTTTGAACGCGTTCGCGTAAGTGTAGACGGCGTGCAGTTCCTCTATCTTCCGACGAAAGATGAAGCCGCCGACCAGTGCGACGGCAATGAGCAGAAGGAGGGCGCGCAGCATCCAGCGCCAGAAAGTCCGCATTAAGTCCTCCCACCATGCCGGAACTGCATGGGTTCCGATCGAATTGGGATGAAGTTGACGCTACGGCCGTCGGGCCTGTCAATGTGCCGCTGCGGCAAGCGTGGGCCTGCCGTCCCTGTCGGAAACCGGCTTGAATGCACCGGACACGTCTGCCAAAACGGATGCGAAACAGAAGGAAGGCCGGCCCGTGAAGACGTTTTTTGTGCAGTTCAAGTGCGAACTCGGCAAGGCCTATGAGGTGGCTGCCGCGCTTGCCGACGCTGAACTCGCCTCCGAGATCTATTCGACCGCCGGTCACTACGATCTGCTCGCGAAATTCTACATCGACGATGACCAGGACATCGGCCATTTCGTCAATGAGAAGGTGCAGATCATTCCAGGTATCTCCGACACCTTCACGACCGTGACGTTTCGGGCATTTTAGGCTGCGGTAAAGTGCACGCCGAATAAGCACGCATTGCCCAGGAAGCTGTTTTGCCGCCTGCCTATCGTGCAATCTTGACGGCCAGACTGCTGTAACGATGCAAATCGCCGATTGCGCTTGATTTCCTCTCCGACGCCAGTTGAAATGGTGTCAGAGGGGAGTACGCGTTTGGCAGCTTTCGATGAGATGCTTCCGGAAACGACCGGGCTGAGGAGACCATACTCGGCATATGATCGCTGGCTGAAAGAACAAGACCCAGGTCGACTTACCCAGAAGATGGAAGATGCCGAACGTGTCTTCCGGAAAACCGGGATCACCTTCGCCGTTTACGGCGAGCAGGAGGCTTCGGAGCGCCTCATTCCCTTCGACATCGTGCCGCGCATCATCTCGGGCCAGGAATGGCGCCGCCTGGCATTGGGCATCGAACAGCGGGTGCAGGCGCTCAACGCCTTCCTGGACGACATCTATCACCGCCAGGAGATCCTGCGGGCAGGGCGCGTCCCGAAACAGTTGATCGCGGCCAACGAAGCCTTCCTGCCGGAGATGATCGGTGTTCGGCCTCCGGCCGGAGTCTACACGCACATCATCGGCGTCGACATCGTGCGCATCAGCGAAAACGAGTTCTACGTGCTGGAAGACAATGCGCGTACGCCATCAGGTGTCTCGTACATGCTGGAGAACCGCGAGACGATGATGCAGCTCTTTCCGGAGCTGTTCCAGCAGATCAAGGTGCGGCCCGTCGAGAATTATCCGGCGCTGCTCAGGCAATCCCTGGCTGCCGTGAAGCCAAGGGGCGTCGAGGGGACGCCGACCATCGCTGTGTTGACGCCGGGTATCTATAATTCCGCTTATTACGAGCATGCTTTCCTGGCCGACCAGATGGGCGTGCAACTCGTCGAGGGGCAGGATCTGCGTGTCGTCGACGGCCATGTCGCGATGCGCACCACGGAGGGTTACAAGCAGATCGACGTGCTCTATCGCCGTGTCGATGATGCGTTCCTGGATCCGCTGACCTTCCGTCCGGATTCGGCACTTGGCGTGCCCGGCATCATGGACGTCTACCGCGCGGGCAACATCACCATCGCCAATGCGCCGGGCACCGGGATTTCCGATGACAAGGCGATCTATTCCTACATGCCGGAGATCGTCGAGTTCTACACGGGTCGCAAGCCGATCCTGGGTAACATTCCGACCTGGCGCTGTTCCGAGCCGGACAGCCTGAAATACGTGCAGGAACACATCTCGGAACTGGTCATCAAGGAAGTGCACGGATCGGGCGGCTATGGCATGCTGGTTGGCCCGGCGGCAACCAAGAAGGAATGCGAAGAGTTCGCCAAGAAGCTCGCCGCCAAGCCTGCCAACTACATCGCCCAGCCGACGCTGGCGCTCTCCACCTGTCCGATCATGACCGAGAAGGGTCTGGCGCCGCGCCACGTCGATCTCAGGCCCTATGTGCTGGTTTCCGACCGTATCCAGCTGGTTCCGGGTGGCCTGACGCGCGTGGCGCTCAAGGAAGGTTCGCTGGTGGTGAATTCCTCCCAGGGCGGAGGCACGAAGGATACATGGGTGCTGGATGATTAGCGGCAGGTCGGCAGTCGGCAGTCGGCAGTCGGTTGCGGATCATGAGCAGCCGGCCGGCTCTGTAGATCGCAAGATCGGATCGTATCGTGACCTGAGGGTATGGAACCTTGCTATCGAATTGGCCGTGGATTGCTACGAGTGCACCGGAACTTTTCCGCCGTCTGAACTGTACGGACTGACATCGCAGTTGAGGCGCTCTGCTGCCTCGATAGCTGCCAATATTGCCGAAGGATACGACCGAGAAAATACAGGTTCTTACGTGCAATTGCTTCGCGTGGCTCAGGGCTCGCTGAAGGAATTCGAGACACACATCATAATTTCCGCCCGTGTCGGTTTTCTCAATGCTGAAGCAGAGCAGCGCTTCTTAGTGCAAACCGACGATATTGGTCGGATGCTTCGTGCGTTGATCCGCAGCTTACAACGGACAAGTTGATGTCGCTCATCCCGAAATTCTTCCGATCTGCCGACTGCCGACTGCCGACTGCCCCCCGGAGGTCCCGCTAATGCTGCTCGGACGCACCGCCAACGGCCTTTACTGGATGAACCGCTACATCGAGCGGGCGGAGAACATGGCGCGGCTGGTCGATGCCGGTTTGCGCATGGCGCTGACGCGCACCCAGGATGCCTCGGAAGAATGGCATTCGGTGGTGATCAGCGCCGGGTCCGACGTCGCGTTCGCGCAGAAATATTCGGAGTTCACTGCGGCCAACGTCGCCGATTTCCTGCTGCGCGACACATCGAACCCGTCCAGCGTCATGTCGTCGATCGAGACGGCGCGCAACAATGCGCGCATGGTGCGCACCGCGCTGACGCGCGAGACCTGGGAAAGCACCAACGAAGCCTGGATGGCGCTGAAGCGGATGCTGGCCAGGCCGATCGACCAGCGCGACCTGCCGTCAGTGCTCGATGCGGTCAAACGCGAGACGGCCTTGATCCGCGGCTCGCTGTTCGGCACGCAACTCCGCAACGAGATCTTCGATTTCTCGCAGCTCGGCACGTATCTCGAACGCGCAGACAACACCGCCCGCATCCTCGATGTGAAGTACTATGTGCTGTTGCCGTCGATCTCCTGGGTCGGCTCTACCCTCGATAACTACCAGTGGGAATCGATCCTGCGATCGGTGTCGGCACATCGCTCGTATCGCTGGGTCTACGAGGCGGAATACAAGCCGACGAACATCGCCGACTATCTGATCGTCAATGCACGCATGCCGCGTTCGCTGACCTTCTGCTATCGGTTCATCCTTGAGCACCTGAATTTCCTGTGCGGCGACTATGGCGCGCGCCACGCCAGCCATGCGACGGCCGAGCGAATTCATGCGATGCTGAAGGTTGGCTCCATCAAGGACGTCTTCGATGCGGGCCTGCATGAATTCCTCGGCAATTTCATCGCCGAGAACACGCGCCTCGGCGACCAGATCGCCGAAGACTACCGGTTCTACTAGGCGGATTGAGATGAACCCTGCGATTTCGACCCGTCCTGATATCAACGCAAAACGTCGCAGTTGGCCATCATGCGTCTGAAGATCACGCACCGGACCGAATACAGTTACGACACGCCGGTCAGCTACGCGCTGCAACGCGTGCGACTCGTTCCAGGTTCGGGTCCCACGCAGACCGTGCGCTCCTGGGCGCTGAAGATCGAAGGCGCCAGGGAAGAGGTGCACTTCCGAGACCAATTTGCCAACGACACGCGCCTGGTCAGCGTCGAAGGGGCGTCGCACGTCATCGCGATCGAGGCCGTCGGCGAAGTGGAGACGATCGACAAGGCAGGCGTGTATGGACCGCACCAAGGCTTCGCGCCCTTGTGGCTGTTCCTGCGCGAAACACCACTGACGACGGCTGGCGAGGGGATTCGTGGTCTTGTTGCGGGGCTCGGCGAAGGCCCCGAGATCGAACGGCTGCATAGACTGATGGGGCTGGTGCGCGATCGTATCACCTACCTGCCAGGCAGCACCAGCGCCGAAACGGTGGCCGAAGAAGCGCTCAGTCTTGGAACTGGTGTGTGCCAGGACCACAGCCATGTCTTCATCTCGGCGGCGCGGCTTCTTGGTTTATCAGCCCGATACATCAGTGGTTACCTGATGATGGACGGCATTTCGGAGCAGGTGGCGAGCCACGCCTGGGCCGAGGTGCATGTCACCGGATTGGGTTGGGTGTCGTTCGACGCGGCCAACGGCATCTCGCCGGATGAGCGTTATGTCCGGGTGGCGAGCGGACGCGACTATCGCGATGCGATGCCGGTTTCCGGCATTCGTCTGGGCCAGGGCCGCGAGCAACTCGCCGTTTCGATCACTGTCGTGCAACAGTAGTCATCAAGGCGACGGCAAATGCCGCCAACCTGCCTTGCGCGCCAGTGCCTGGCAGCATAATGCACATGTTAATCAATTTCGGGCCGAACTCAGGGAGAAGGCGGTATGGATAGCCAGGAATTCCGCGCGTGGTCACGGCGCGCCGCGGACTGGGGCGCGGATTACCGGGATACCGTGCGGGACAGACCGGTACGGCCGCATGTGGCCCCGGGATCGACCCTGCAGCAGATCGCAGCATCGCCGCCGGAGCAGGCGGAAGCGATGGAAGCGATCTTCGCCGATTTCGAAGCCAAGATCATGCCCGGCATGACGCATTGGCAGCATCCGCGCTTTTTCGCCTATTTTCCGGCAAACGCCGCGCGTGTTTCCGTCATCGCCGAATACCTGGTGACCGCAGTGGCGGCGCAATGCATGCTGTGGCAAACCTCGCCTGCCGCAACCGAACTCGAAACAAAAATGATCGATTGGCTGCGCCAGGGGCTCGGCCTGCCGGAAGGGTTCTCCGGGGTTATCCGGGATTCGGCTTCCTCCGCCACGTTGGCCGCCATACTCACCATGCGCGAACGGGCACTCAACTGGAAAGGCAATAAGGATGGCCTGACCGGACAGAAGCGCTTGCGTATCTACAGTTCCAACCAGGTCCACACGTCGATCGATCGCGCCATCTGGGTCGCTGGCATAGGCGACGAGAACCTCGTCCGTGTCCCGACAACCGGTGTGCTGCGTTCCATGGATGCAGCCGCGCTGGAGGCTGCGATCCTCGCTGACAAGGAGGCGGGATTTCTCCCGGCAGGCATCGTCGCCTGTGTCGGAGGTACCAGCACCGGCGGCACAGACGACATCGCTGCGGTCGTGGAAATCGCCCGCCGCCACGATCTCTACCTGCATGTCGATGCAGCATGGGCGGGCGCCGCGATGATCTGCCCGGAATATCGTCACTTCTGGCGCGGGATCGAAAAGGCCGATTCCATCGTCTTCAATCCGCACAAATGGCTGGGCGCCAGTTTTGACTGTTCAATCCAGTTCGTGCGCGACCCGGAAAGCCATGTGCGCACGCTGGCCATCAAACCCGAATATCTGAAGACACATGGCCATGACGGCGTCGTCAATTATTCCGAGTGGACGGTGACGCTGGGCAGGCGGTTCCGTGCGCTGAAACTGTGGTTCCTGATGCGCGCGCATGGATTGGAAGGCCTGCGTACCATGATCCGCAACCATGTGGGCTGGAGTGCCGCTCTGGCGGAGCGGCTTTCGAAGGAGCCGGATTTCGAACTGGTGACTGCGCCGGTGCTGTCGCTGTTCTCATTCCGCCACCGGGCAGGCGAGGGAGGTGACAGCGACGAACACAATCTGCGGCTGGTCAATGCCATCAACGATGATGGCCGCATCTATCTCACCCAGACACGCGTCGACGATCAGGTCGCGATCCGTTTCCAGGTCGGGCAATTCGAGGCAACGCGAGAGGATGTCGAGGCCGCTTTCGATGTGATTGTCGAGATCGCTCGCGGCCTCTCGTAGCCGAAGAGGATGCGGCGTATACGCTGTCCGCCATAGCTGGCTCTTGCTTTTTTTCCATTTTCGTTTTTGGCTATGAGTAACAAAAAACGAAAATGGGAACTGCCCAAATGTATCTGTCGCCACGCCATGCCGAGATCATCCAGATGGCCAAGGAGGCAGGTCGTGTGCTGGTGGATGATCTTGCCGCGCATTTCGAAGTGACGCCGCAGACGATCCGCAAGGATCTCAACGATCTGTGTGACCAGCGGCTTCTGACACGCGTCCATGGCGGCGCATTGTTCCCGTCCGGCATCGAGAACATGGAGTATGAGGCGAGACGGCAGATCGCTGCCGATGAAAAAGAAGCAATTGGTCTCGCCGCTGCACGGCTGATCCCGGACAATGCCTCGCTATTCATCAATATCGGCACCACGACCGAAGCCGTCAGCAAGGCCCTGCTTGATCATAGCGGCCTGATGGTGATCACCAATAACATCAATGTTGCCAACAGGATGCGTGTCTATCCTTCGATAGAGGTGGTGATTGCCGGTGGTGTGGTGCGCGGCTCGGACGGTGGTATCGTCGGTGAGGCGGCAGTCGATTTCATCAAGCAGTTCAAAGTCGACTACGCAGTGATCGGCGCCTCAGCCATCGATCACGACGGGGCGCTGCTCGATTTCGATTTTCGCGAAGTGAAAGTCGCGCAAGCCATCCTTGCCAATGCGCGCCACGTCATCCTGGTTTCGGATTGCACCAAGTTCGAGCGCACCGCACCCGTTCGCATCGGTCACCTCTCGCAGGTCAACACCTTCATAACCGATCGATGCGACATCCCTGCGGTGCGCAAGATCTGCGCGGACTCCGAGGTTCAACTCATCGAGACGTCACGATCCTGATCGGGATGCCGGACAGCCTTTTTTGATTGATTTGAATTTCGTTTGACATTCGTTCTGTTTTCGAAATAACATCCAAGCGCTTTCGAAATGCGGCTTGCTATGCTGCAATGCGAAATCGTGGGAGGGCATTTTGGACGGAACTCCGGTCCATGACATTTTTGTCATCGGCGGTGGCATCAACGGTTGCGGCATTGCGCGCGACGCGGTTGGCCGTGGCTATTCGGTATTCCTGGCCGAGATGAACGATCTGGCGAGCGGGACATCGTCCGGTTCGACCAAACTCATCCATGGTGGCCTTCGCTATCTCGAATTCTACGAGTTTCGCCTTGTGCGTGAAGCTTTGATGGAGCGCGAGGTGCTGTGGCGCAACGCGCCGCACATCATCTGGCCGATGCGTTTCGTGCTGCCCTTTTTCGCCGGCGGACCGCGTCCGGCCTGGATGCTGCGGCTCGGTCTTTTCCTCTACGATCATATAGGCGGGCGTAAGCTCTTGCCGGCCACGAAAACGCTGGACATGCAGCGCGATCCTGCCGGTAAGCCGCTGAAGCCGCTGTTTTCCAAGGCGTTCGAATATTCCGACGGATGGGTCAACGATGCTCGCCTGGTCGTGCTGAACGCTCGCGATGCTGCCGACCGCGGCGCCACCATCCGGACCCGCACCAAGGTTGTCGCCGCACGTCGCGAAGGTGATCTGTGGGCGATCACGATCGAGGACCTGCGCGACCGCAAGACCGAAACCGTCAAGGCGAGGCTGCTGGTCAATGCTGCCGGGCCCTGGGTTGACCATGTCTTGGAGAAGACCGTCGGCAAGAACGACGTGCACAATGTGCGTCTGGTGCAGGGCAGCCATATCGTCGTGCGCAAGAAATTCGATGATCCGCGCGCCTATTTCTTCCAGAACAAGGATGGCCGCATCATCTTCGCCATTCCTTATGAGGAAGACTTCACGCTGATCGGTACCACCGATCGCGACTATTCCGATGATCCGCACAATGTGAGGATCAGCGAAGACGAGATCGATTATCTCTGCGCGGCGGCCAGCGAATATTTTGCCGATCCGGTGACACGCGCCGACATCGTCTGGACTTACTCAGCGGTCCGTCCGCTTTACGATGATGGTGCATCCAAAGCGCAGGAAGCGACGCGCGATTATGTGCTGAAAGCCGAGGGTGGGGAGGGTGCAGCTCCGCTCATCAATGCGTTTGGCGGTAAGATCACCACCTATCGCCGGCTGGCGGAGTCCATGCTGGAGAAGATCGAGAGCTTTCTCGGCAAGCGCGGCGAGCCCTGGACGGCAAAAGGTGCGCTGCCCGGTGGCGACTTTCCCGCAACCGGCTATGAGGCCGAGGTTGCGAAACTCAAGAGCTCCTATCCGTTCTTGGAAACCCGCATGGCAAGGCGCCTGGTACGACTCTACGGGACGCGTGCGCGCATCCTGCTCGGACTGGCCAAATCGACTGCCGACCTCGGTCAGGATTTCGGTGCCGAGCTCTATGAGGCCGAAGTCCGCTATCTCGTCGAACATGAATGGGCACGGACTGCCGAGGACATCCTCTGGCGCAGGACCAAGCGTGGCCTGCATTTCGATCGCGAGCAGACTGCCAAGCTGGAAGCATTTCTGCACCGCATCAGCGGGCCGCATATAGCTGCCGCCGAATAGCGCGGCATAGGGAGGAAACCGAATGCTGGAATTGCGGAACGTCTCGAAGGTCGTGGGTGCTGCAACGCACATCGACGACGTATCGCTGACGCTGCAGCACGGCTCCCTGAATGTGCTTCTGGGCCCGACGCTGTCTGGCAAGACAAGCCTGATGCGACTGATGGCGGGTCTTGATCGCCCAACCACCGGTTCGATCTGGTTCGATGGCAAGGATGTCACCGGCGTGCCGGTGCAGAAGCGCAACGTCGCCATGGTCTACCAGCAGTTCATCAACTATCCGGCGATGACGGTCTATGAAAACATCGCCTCGCCGCTGCGCGTGGCCGGTGTCGACAAGGCCAGGATCGATCGCGAGGTGCGGCAGGCCGCGGAGCTTCTGAAACTCACACCCTATCTGGAGCGCACGCCGCTTCATCTGTCCGGCGGCCAGCAGCAGCGTACCGCGCTCGCCCGCGCCATCGTCAAGAATGCCAGCCTCGTGCTGCTCGACGAGCCGCTGGCCAACCTCGACTACAAGCTGCGCGAGGAACTGCGTGCCGAATTGCCGAGGATTTTCGCCGAGGCCGGCACCATCTTCGTCTACGCAACCACGGAGCCGCATGAAGCACTGCTGCTCGGCGGCAACACGGCGACGCTGTCGGAGGGCAGGGTCACGCAGTTCGGTCCGACCATCGAGGTCTTCCGCAAACCGTATGACCTGATCACGGCCCGCACCTTCGCCGATCCACCGCTCAACACGATCGTCCTGCGCAAATCCGGCGCAAGATTCCTGCTCGATGGCGGCGTGAGCCTGCCCGTGCCGGCGGATATCACCGGCGTTGCCGATGCCAGCTACACGATCGGATTCCAGCCGCATCATCTTTCACTGCAGCGGCCGAACGATCAGGCGGTGCCGGTGCGCGCCAAGGTATCGATCACCGAGATAACCGGTTCGGAGAGCTTCGTGCATCTGGACTTCGCCGATGCGCGCTGGGTGATGCTTTCCCACGGCATTCTCGACCTCACCACCGACGACGAGGTCGAGGTGTTCATCGACCCCCGCCACATCATGGTCTTCGACGCGGACGGGCGTTCGGTCGGCGCGCCGCGGTTGGCGGCATAGGAGCGCGGCATGGCACGCATCGATCTCGATCATATCCGCCATTCCTATCTGCCCAATCCGCAGAAGGACACCGACTTCGCGCTGAAGGAAGTGCATCACACCTTCCAGGATGGCGGCGCCTACGCGTTGCTCGGCCCGTCCGGTTGCGGCAAGACCACGCTGCTCAACATCATTTCCGGCCTGCTGCATCCTTCGCACGGCAAGCTGCTTTTCGACGGAAACGATGTGACCAATCTGTCGACGCAGGAGCGCAACATCGCCCAGGTGTTCCAGTTCCCGGTCATCTACGACACCATGACGGTTTACGATAATCTGGCTTTCCCGCTGCGCAATCGCGGCGTTGCGGAGGCAGATATCGACCGCAAGGTGCGCGAGACGCTCGACATGATCGATCTCGCCGACTGGGCCAGGCGCAAGGCGAGAGGCCTGACCGCCGACCAGAAGCAGAAGATTTCGCTCGGCCGCGGCCTGGTGCGCTCCGATGTCAACGCCATCCTTTTCGATGAACCGCTGACCGTCATCGATCCGCATATGAAATGGGTGCTGCGTTCGCAGCTCAAGCAGCTGCATCGCCGCTTCGGCTACACCATGGTCTACGTCACGCACGACCAGACCGAAGCGCTCACCTTCGCCGACCAGGTGGTGGTGATGTATGACGGCGGCATCGTCCAGATCGGCACGCCGGCCGAACTTTTCGAACGGCCCAAGCACACCTTCGTCGGCTATTTTATCGGTTCGCCCGGCATGAACGTGCTGCCGATCGAGGTCCAGGGCAAGACCGCCAAGCTGGGATCCCTGGCGATTACGCTCCCCGGAGCCCCGGAGAAGACCGGCGGCTCGATGGAGCTCGGGATCAGACCCGAATATGTGCGCCTGGGTCGGGTCGGCATCGGCGTGTCGATCAGCAAGGTCGAGGACGTCGGCCGCCACAAGGTTGTCCGTGCCAGGCTGGAAGGCCGCGAGATCGCGGCGATCGTCGGCGAAGACGAGGAAATTCCCGCTGAACCGAAGCTGCGTTTCGAACCGGCCGGCATCAATGTCTATGCCGATTCCTGGCGCATCGAGATGAGGGCCTGACCATGGAGAAAACCTGGAACAACAAGGCCTGGTTTCTCGTCCTGCCGGTGCTGGTGCTTGTGGCTTTCTCCGCCGTCATCCCGCTGATGACGGTGGTCAACTATTCGGTACAGGACACGTTCGGCAACAACCAGTTCTTCTGGGCCGGCACCGAATGGTTCGAGGAACTGCTCGGTTCGTCACGCTTCTGGCAGGCGATGGGGCGCAACCTCGTCTTCTCTGCGATCATCCTGGCCATCGAAGTGCCGCTCGGCATCCTGATCGCGCTCAATATGCCGAAGAAAGGCTGGGGTGTTCCGGTCTGCCTGGTGCTGATGGCGCTGCCGCTGCTGGTTCCGTGGAACGTCGTCGGCACGATCTGGCAGGTGTTCGGCCGCAGCGACATCGGCCTGTTCGGATATTACCTGAACAAGCTGGGTTTCAACTACAACTATGTGCAAGACCCGCTCGACGCCTGGTTCACCGTCATCATCATGGATGTGTGGCACTGGACGAGCCTCGTCGTGCTGTTGTGCTATGCCGGCCTGGTCTCGATTCCGGATGCGTTCTATCAGGCCGCCAAGATCGACGGCGCTTCGCGCTGGGCCGTGTTCCGCTACATCCAGTTGCCGAAGATGCAGCGCGTGCTGCTGATCGCGGTTCTGCTGCGCTTCATGGACAGCTTCATGATCTACACCGAACCGTTCGTCGTCACCGGCGGCGGCCCCGGCAACTCGACCACTTTCCTGTCCATCGATCTGGTCAAGATGGCGCTCGGCCAGTTCGACCTCGGCCCGGCGGCGGCAATGTCGCTGGTCTACTTCCTGATCATTTTGCTGCTGTCATGGGTGTTCTACACCGTCATGACCAACTACGACGCGGAGCGCTGACATGGCGAACGCAAACGAACGGACAAACCCGACCGATACGGCAATCGCCGCCGGTTCGCTGAAGAGCGGTCTCTCGCAGGAACAACTCGCGCGGCGCATGCGCAAGCGTGGTGAGGAATCGAAATTCTGGTGGGTGATCCCCACGCTCTACATCCTGTTCCTGCTGCTGCCGATCTATTGGCTGGTCAACATGAGCTTCAAGACCAACACGGAGATCGTGTCCGGCCTGACGCTCTATCCGCACGAGCCGACACTGCGGAACTACCGCATCATCTTCACCGATCCGTCCTGGTATATGGGTTACGTCAACTCCATCACCTATGTCGTTATGAACATGGTGATTTCGGTCGCCGTTGCCTTGCCCGCGGCCTATGCCTTCTCGCGCTATCGCTTCCTTGGCGACAAGCACCTGTTCTTCTGGCTGCTGACCAACCGCATGGCGCCGCCGGCCGTGTTCGCTCTGCCGTTCTTCCAGCTCTACTCCGCCTTCGGCCTGATCGACACGCACATCGCGGTGGCGCTGGCGCACTGCCTGTTCAACGTGCCGCTGGCGGTGTGGATCCTGGAAGGCTTCATGTCCGGGGTGCCGAAGGAGATCGACGAAACGGCCTATATCGACGGCTATTCGTTCCCGCGCTTCTTCTTCAAGATCTTCATGCCGCTGATCGCGAGCGGCATCGGCGTGGCCGCCTTCTTCTGCTTCATGTTCTCATGGGTGGAACTGCTGCTCGCCCGCACGCTGACCACCACCGATGCCAAGCCGATCGCTGCCGTCATGACGCGCACGGTCTCGGCCTCCGGCATGGACTGGGGTCTGCTTGCCGCCGCCGGCGTGCTGACGCTGATCCCCGGCGCGATCGTGATCTGGTTTGTCCGCAATTACATCGCCAAGGGCTTCGCCCTGGGGAGGGTATGATGGCTGTTTCCCGGAACTGGATCGTTCCCTTCATCATCGTGATCGCCGTCTATCTCGGCGCATCCGGGCTGCTGGCCGCATTCGTCCCGGTTCAGGACGGCGCGCGCGCCTGGGGGGCGCCTCTGATTGCCGGCGGCTGGATGGCATGGACCTTTCCGACCGCCATGTTCTTTCTCTCGATCTTCGGCATCCTCTCGTTGATGGCGGTGTGGGAATATGCGTCGCCCGGCGGAAATCCGCGCGTCGGCGTGCTGCGTTTCGAGACGACGCGCGGCGACCGTCTGTTCATCACGCTGCTTGGCAGCGCCTTCATTCATCTCGCTTGGCTGGGTCTCGTTGGAGCCGGCCTGTGGTGGGCTCTCGCTCTCTCCGTGGCCTACGCCGTAGCGGTGTTCCGCTACGTTTAGAGGGAGAAAACCGTCGGGGAGGCAGCCGGTCCGCTGCCGATCCGGAGCATGTTAAAACTTATTGAGGAGGAGACTTATGCGACGGCAATTTCTGATATCGACGACCGCGCTTGCCCTGCTTGCTGGCATGGGCAACGCCTACGCAGGCATGGACGAGGCGAAAGCCTTCCTGGACAAGGAAATCGGCGACGTATCGACGCTTTCGCGCGCCGACCAGGAAAAGGAAATGCAGTGGTTCATCGACGCCGCCAAGCCGTTCGCCGGCATGGAGATCAAGGTGGTGTCGGAAACCATCACCACGCACTCCTATGAATCGGAAGTGCTGGCGCCGGCCTTTTCGGCTATCACCGGCATCAAGCTGACGCACGACCTGATCCAGGAAGGCGACGTCGTCGAAAAGATCCAGACCCAGATGCAGACGGGTCAGAACCTCTACGACGGCTGGGTCAACGATTCCGACCTGATCGGCACGCACTGGCGCTACAAGCAGGTGCGCAACCTGACCGACTGGATGGCCAACGAAGGCAAGGATGTCACCAATCCGAACCTCGACCTCGCCGACTTCATCGGCACCTCGTTCACCTCGGCACCGGACAAGAAACTCTATCAGTTGCCTGACCAGCAGTTCGCGAACCTGTACTGGTTCCGCTACGACTGGTTCAACGACGAAAAGAACAAGGCCGACTTCAAGGCGAAGTACGGTTACGATCTCGGCGTGCCAGTCAACTGGTCAGCCTACGAAGATATCGCCGAGTTCTTCAACGGTCGCGAGATCGACGGCAAGAAGGTCTTCGGCCATATGGACTACGGCAAGAAGGACCCGTCGCTGGGCTGGCGCTTCACCGACGCCTGGCTGTCGATGGCCGGCAATGGCGACAAGGGCATCCCGAACGGGCTCCCGGTCGACGAATGGGGCATCAAGGTCAACGAGAAGTCGCAGCCCGTCGGTTCCTGCGTCGCGCGCGGCGGCGACACCAACGGCCCGGCTTCCGTCTACGCCATCCAGAAATATCTGGACTGGCTGAAGGCCTATGCTCCGGCCGAAGCCCAGGGGATGACCTTCTCCGAAAGCGGTCCGGTTCCGGCGCAGGGCAACATCGCCCAGCAGATGTTCTGGTACACCGCCTTCACCGCCGACATGGTCAAGGACGGTCTGCCGGTGGTGAACGCCGACGGCACGCCGAACTGGCGCATGGCTCCGAGCCCGCATGGCGTCTACTGGAAGGACGGCATGAAACTCGGCTACCAGGACGTCGGTTCCTGGACGCTGATGAAGTCGACCCCCGATGACCGCGCCAAGGCCGCCTGGCTCTACGCGCAGTTCGTCACTTCGAAGACAGTCGACGTGAAGAAGAGCCATGTCGGTCTCACCTTCATCCGCGAGAGCACCATCCACCACAAGAGCTTTACGGACCGCGCGCCGAAACTCGGCGGTCTGATCGAGTTCTATCGCTCACCGGCCCGCGTGCAGTGGTCGCCGACGGGCACCAACGTGCCGGACTATCCAAAGCTGGCACAGCTGTGGTGGCAGGCAATCGGCGACGCATCCTCCGGCGCCAAGACCGCGCAGGAAGCGATGGACTCGCTGTGCGCCGAGCAGGAGAAGGTGATGGGCCGCCTCGAAAAGGCCGGCGTGCAGGGCGACATCGGTCCGAAGCTCGCCGAGGAGCACGATCTCGAATACTGGAACAAGGATGCCGTCTCGAAGGGCAACCTTGCGCCGCAGCTCAAGATCGAGCCCGAGAAGGACAAGCCGATCACCATCAACTATGACGAGCTGGTGAAGAGCTGGCAGAAATAACACGGTGCGGGCAGCGGCCCGCATCCAAAGTCGGGGGAGGCGGCGTCATGCCGTCTCCCTTCTCGTATCGCGATGAGGGGAAGAGATGACAGGTTTCGTGTTAGCGATAGACCAGGGCACGACATCCTCACGTGCGATCCTGTTCGACGGTGCCATGAAGGTTGCCGGCGTCGGCCAGCAGGAATTCACCCAGCATTTTCCGGCATCCGGCTGGGTCGAACATGATCCGGAAGAGATCTGGGCAAGCGTCGTCCAGACCGTCAAGGCTGCGCTGAAAAAGGCGGGTTGCAAGGCTTCCGACGTCGCCGCCATAGGCATCACCAACCAGCGCGAGACGGTTGTCATCTGGGACAAGGCGACAGGCAAACCGATCCACAACGCTATCGTCTGGCAGGACCGTCGTACCGCGCCACTCTGCGCCAAATTGCGCCAGCAGGGCCTGGAACCGAAATTCACCAGGAAGACCGGTCTGCTGCTCGACCCCTATTTCTCAGGCACCAAGATCGCCTGGATGCTGGACAAGGTGAAGGGAGCGAGGAAGCGCGCCGAGCGTGGCGAGCTTCTGGCCGGCACCATCGACAGCTTCCTGATCTGGCGGCTCACCGGCGGCAAGGTGCACGCGACCGACGCCACCAACGCGTCTCGCACGCTGGTCTACAACATTGCCACCAATGCGTGGGACGACGAGTTGCTGCGCATCCTGAACATCCCGGCGCAACTGCTGCCGCAGGTGAAGGATTGCGCCGATGACTTTGGCGTGACGGAGAAAGATCTCTTCGGCGCCGAGATCAGGATCCTCGGCGTCGCCGGTGATCAGCAGGCTGCGACCATCGGCCAGGCCTGCTTCGAGCCGGGCATGATGAAATCCACCTACGGCACCGGCTGTTTTGCGCTGCTCAACACCGGCGCGGACATCGTGCGCTCGAAGAACCGGCTGTTGACAACCATCGCCTACCGCCTGAACGGCAAGACCACCTATGCGCTGGAGGGCTCGATCTTCGTCGCTGGTGCGGCGGTGCAATGGCTGCGCGACGGCATCAAGGTGATCGGCAAGGCCGAACACAGCGGTGAACTTGCCGCCCAGGCAGACGATGCGCAGAACGTCTATCTGGTGCCGGCCTTCGTCGGGCTGGGCGCGCCGCACTGGGACGCCGAAGCACGCGGGGCGATCTACGGGCTGACGCGCAATTCCGGCCCGGCGGAGTTTGCCCGCGCGGCACTGGAATCAGTCGCCTACCAGACACGCGACCTGCTCGATGCCATGAAGAAGGACTGGAAGACCGGAAACGGCAAGACGGTGCTGCGCGTCGACGGCGGCATGGTGGCGTCGGCGTGGACCATGCAACGGCTCGCCGACCTTCTCGACGCGCCCGTCGATCGCCCGACCATCCTGGAGACCACGGCGCTCGGGGCTGCCTGGCTGGCCGGCTCGAAGGCCGGAGTGTGGCCGAAGATGAAGGACTTCGCCAAGGCCTGGTCGCTCGACCGCCGCTTCAAGCCGGAAATGGATGCGAAAATCCGGACAGCCAAGCTGAAAGGCTGGCACGATGCCGTCAGGCGAACCCTGACGACGTGATTTGGGCGCCCATGGGCGTTGTTATTGCTGCGAAAAAGTCGGTTGTGCGCAGTGGTTTGGAAATCGGCTTTTTTCCGGTTGACCATGGGGGGCACTCTCCCTATGTTCCGCCCACTTTTCAGGCGGACCGGCATTCGGAAACGCGGTCGGCAAAAGCCGGGCGATGTTCCGGCCAGAAAGCCAGGATGGGCCGGTAGCTCAGCGGTAGAGCACGTGACTTTTAATCATGTGGTCGAGGGTTCGATCCCCTCCCGGCTCACCATCTTAACCAGTTGAAAAATTTTACATTGTTCTAATTTAGTCCGCTGCTACGCTGTGCAAAACGCGCGTGGCCCAATTGCCTGTTTCGACGCCCGCAGCACAGTGGGCCCATCATGGCGGCGGAATTGGATACAGTCCTGTTCGAAATGGCGGTGCGGGCTGCCAGCGCGCTGCCGACCAGTTTTTCGGAAAAGGTTACGGATATCGCCACGCGCACGGCGGGCCTGCTGGCCTTCGATGTCCGGGTCGAGGGCGACTACCGCTTCCAGCGTATCGCAGGCATTCGGTATGACGCCGATATCGGCATCCTGGCGCTGACGAAGAACGGCCAGTCGGTGGACAGCTGCCGGGTCAATGGTGCGCTGGCAAGTTTCATCGAGCCACTCGAGAACTGGAACGGCCTGTCCCTGCAGGCGCAGGCACAGACCGATATCCTTGGCCACACCAGCCTCCTGGTCGCAGCACTCAGGAATGCAGGCAACCTGCCCAATCGGTCAACCGACTGAGCAATTCCGGCAAAAGTGCGCAGGGGCTTTCCGTCCGGGACTGTGTGAAAGCAAACGGAAACGCTCCAACAGTGCGGTGCGGAGGCCCCGCGGCACGATTTTCCAGGACGGTGTCAGGCGTTGTGCGCTGCTGCCAGGCCTGCTGCCAGATCGGCCTTCAAATCCTCGACATCCTCGAGCCCGATCTGCAAGCGGATCAGCGGGCCTTCGTAAGGGCCCTTGGCTATGGTGCGGTCGCCGAGGAAGACCGGCACCGCCAGGCTTTCATAACCACCCCAGGAATAGCCGAGGCCGAAGATCTTCAACGCATCGAGGAAGGCATGTGCCTGCTTCTGGCCGCCACCGGCGAGCACAATGGAAAAGACGCCGCTGGCACCGCTGAAGTCGCGCTTCCACAACGCATGGTCGGGATGGCTCGGCAAGGCAGGGTGGAGAACGCGCGCCACGCCGGCCTGCGTCTCCAGCCAGGTGGCGATATCCAGGGCGTTCCTGCCGTGATGGTCCAGTCGCACACCCATGGTGCGCAGGCCGCGCAGCACCTGGTAGACGTCGTTGGGGCCGGCGCAGCAACCCAATGCATCAAAGCCTGCGAGCAGCTTTGGCCAGCAGGCCTCGTTGGCCGAAACGGTGCCCAGAAGCACGTCGGAGTGGCCGCCCGGATATTTGGTGGCTGCGTGTATGGAGATGTCGACACCGTGGTCGAGCGGACGCAAATAGAGCGGCGTCGCCCAGGTGTTGTCCATCATGACCACCGCGCCAATGGCGCGCGCCTCCTTCGAGATCGCCGGTATGTCCTGCACCTCATAGGTGTTTGAGGCCGGCGACTCGGTGAACACGATCCTGGTGTTCGGCCGGAACAGCGCCTTGATGCCGGCGCCGATGCGCGGCTCGAAATACTCCACATCGACACCCATGCGCTTCAGCATGGTGTCGCAGAAATGCCTCGTCGGCCGATAGATGCTGTCGACCACCAGGACGTGGTCTCCGGCCGAGGCGAATGCGAGCAGCGGAACCGTTACAGCCGCCAGGCCGGATGGAACGATGATGGTGCCGGCCGAGCCCTCGAGTTCGTCGATGGCCGCAGCGAGCGCGTCCGAAGTGGGCGTTCCGTGCGTGCCGTAAGTGTATTTCTGGCTGCGCGAATTCATGGTGGCGGCATCCGGGTAGAGCACCGTGGAGGCATGCACCACCGGCGGATTGACGAAGCCGAAGAAGTCGCGCGGATCGTTGCCGCTATGCGCGAGCCGCGTGTTGATGCCCCAATTGCCGTTGTTTTTCGCCATGATCCTGCTGCCTGCTGAGGTTGGGAAGGGATAGAGCGGGCAAGCCTGCGGCGCAACCTCCGGGTGGTCGCCAGCATCTCGCTTCGAATGGACCAGCGGCGCGAAACTCGCCCTGTTTTTTGAGCAATTTGAAGTTGAATTTCGTCGATCTGCCGAATGATGCGGCAGCCATGAGCAAACCTTTGTTCGAGCGTCGATATTATTTGCTGGTTGGCCGCCACGGTTCGGTCATTTTTCTTGACCTCACGGGAATTATCGCCTTCGATGTTCTTCGTGAACGGGAACAGCTCGTGCGTCGGCTAGGGAGCCGCGTTCCGGAAGTGGGCCGGGATGGCTGGTGGGGTTCGCACAAAAAATCGGGCAATGCGCCCAAACAACCGAAAAAGGGTCTGAGGGTTATGAAACACATTGCAATCGGCATTCTGGCAGCGGCGACGATGGGTCTGATGGCGTCCGCTGCTTCGGCCGCAAGCACTTTGGAGGCCGTCAAGGCCAAGGGTTTTGTCCAGTGCGGCGTCAATACCGGCCTCTCGGGCTTCTCGTCGCCGGACGACAAGGGCGAATGGAAGGGCCTGGACGCTGATTTCTGCCGCGCGGTTGCAGCTGCCGTCTTCGGCGACGGCACCAAGGTCAAGTTTACGCCGCTGTCAGCCAAGGAGCGTTTTACCGCCCTGCAGTCGGGCGAAATCGATCTTCTGTCGCGCAACACAACCTGGACGATCAACCGCGACACCGCGCTTGGCCTGAATTTCGCGGGCGTCACCTATTATGACGGCCAGGGCTTCATGGTGAACGCCAAGAAGCTGCCGGGCGTCAATTCCGCTCTCCAGCTCTCGGGCGCCGCGGTGTGCGTGCAGTCTGGCACGACCACGGAACTCAACCTCGCCGACTACTTCAAGGCGAACAAGATGGAATACAATCCGGTCGTCTTCGAGAAGGTCGAGGAAGCCAATGCGGCCTATGATTCCGGCCGTTGCGACGCCTACACCACCGACCAGTCCGGCCTCTACGGCATCCGCCTGACGCTGTCCTCGCCGGGCGACCATGTCGTGCTTCCGGAAATCATTTCCAAGGAGCCGCTCGGACCGGCCGTACGCCAGGGTGACGACCAGTGGTACCACATCGTCAAGTGGACCTATTTCGCGCTGCTGCAGGCAGAAGAGCTCGGCATCACCCAGGCCAATGTCGACGAGCTGAAGGCTTCGGGTGGTCCTGAAGTGAAGCGCGTGCTCGGCCAGGAAGCCGACACCAAGCTCGGCACCGATCTCGGCGTCTCCAACGACTGGGTCGTCAACATCGTCAAGTCCGTCGGCAACTACGGCGAAATGTTCGAGCGCAATGTCGGTGCCGGCAGCCCGCTCAAGATTGCGCGGGGCCTCAATGGCCTCTGGACGAAGGGCGGCCTGCAATACGCTCCGCCGATCCGCTGATCGAGAACATCGTCCGGGAGGCAGCATGCTGCCTCCCGGTTTCTCATTCAGGGGATTGACCCATGGCATCGCAGGAAGTTCTTCGCGAGGAGCCCACTCGCGGCTCCTTGATCAATGACCCGAGAGTACGCAGCATCTTTGTCCAGGTCGTAGCCGCCCTGGCGTTGATCCTGCTCATCTGGTGGATTGTCGACAACACCATCGAAAACCTTCAGCGCTTGCGCATCGCGTCCGGCTTCGCTTTTCTGAAAGGCCGCGCAGGATTCGATATCGCCGACAGCGCCATCGCCTATTCGTCGGACAACACCTATGGCCGCGCCATCCTCGTTGGCCTGATCAACACGGCGATTGTCGCGCTTGCCGGGATCATCACGGCAACCATCATCGGTTTCATGGTCGGTATCGGCCGGCTCTCCAACAACTGGCTGATCCGCAAGATCTGCACCGTCTATGTCGAGGTGTTCCGCAACATCCCGCCGCTGCTGGTCATCTTCTTCTGGTATTTCGGCGTGCTGTCGGTGCTGCCACTGCCGCGCGACAGCATCGAATTGCCGTTCGGTTCCTACGTGAACAGTCGCGGATTCTACTTCCCGCGCGCCGTCTGGGGCGAGGGGGCGTGGCTGATCCTGTTGGCCTTTGTACTTGGCATCGCCATGTCGTGGTTCGTTGCGCGCAGGGCGCGCCAGCGACAGATGGCAACCGGCCAGCAATTCCCGGTGTTCTGGACCTCGGTCGCGTTGATCGTCGGACTGCCATTGCTCGCCTATGCCGCCAGCGGTTTTCCGCTTTCCTTCGACCTGCCGAAGAAGTCGACCTTCAATTTGACCGGCGGCTTCCAGGTCAAGCCGGAATTCCTGTCGCTTTATCTGGCGCTCTCTTTTTACACCGCGTCCTTCATTGCCGAGATCGTGCGGGCCGGCATTCGCGGCGTGAGCAGGGGGCAGACAGAAGCCGCCGGGGCGCTTGGGTTGCGCTCAGGTCCGATCCTTCGCCTCGTCGTTGTTCCTCAGGCGATGCGCATCGTCATTCCGCCGCTGACCAGCCAGTATCTCAACCTGACCAAGAATTCGTCGCTGGCCATCGCGATCGGTTATCCCGATCTGACAGCCATCGCTGGCACCGTGCTCAACCAGACCGGCCAGGCGATTGAACCCATCATGATCATGATGGCGGTCTATCTCGGTCTCAGCCTGTTGACGTCGGCCATCATGAACGTGGTCAACGCCAAGATGGCATTGGTGGAGAGGTAAGATCATGACACAGACTGATCTTTCCTGGGTTCGTAGCGAGATGGCGCAGGCGATGCCTGCGCCTGCGGGAGAGCGGGGGCTGGTTGCCTGGGTCCGCAAGAACCTTTTTGCCTCGGTTGGTGACACCATCCTGACCCTTCTGGGGCTGGTGCTGCTCGCCATGATCCTGCCGCCGATCATCGACTGGGCATTCGTGCAGGCGCAATGGACAGGTCCCGACCGCTCGGTCTGCGCGACCGTGGCGCAGGGAGGCATCCAGCCCGACGGCTGGTCCGGTGCCTGCTGGGCTTTCGTCAATGCCAAGTTCGGCCAGTTCATGTTCGGACGCTATCCGCTGGAGGAACGCTGGCGGCCGATCCTGGTCGGCATCCTGTTTGTCGCGCTGCTTGCGCCGCTGTTGATCCCGCGTGTTCCGCACAAGGGGCTGAATGCGGTGCTGTTCTTCCTGGTCCTGCCGGTGGTGGCCTTCGTCCTGCTGGTGGGCGGCATGTTCGGTCTGCCGCATGTCGAGACGCCATTGTGGGGCGGCCTGATGGTGACGCTGACGCTGTCCTTTGTCGGCATCGTCGTCTCCCTGCCGCTGGGCATCCTGCTGGCACTTGGCCGGCGCTCGAAGATGCCGGTCGTCAAGATGATATGCGTCGTCTTCATCGAGACGATCCGCGGCATCCCGCTGATCACGGTGCTGTTCATGGCCAGTGTCATGCTGCCGTTGTTCCTGCCGGCCGGTGTGACCTTCGACAAGTTCCTGCGCGCTCTGATCGGCGTGTCGCTGTTTGCCGCGGCCTATATGGCGGAAGTGGTGCGCGGCGGCCTCCAGGCGATCTCGAAGGGACAATATGAGGGTGCCGATTCGCTGGGGCTGAGCTACTGGCAGAAGATGTATTTCATCGTGCTGCCACAGGCGCTGAAGCTGGTCATTCCCGGTATCGTCAACACCTTCATCGGCATGTTCAAGGACACCAGCCTCGTCTACATCATCTCGATGTTCGACCTGCTGGCGATCGTGCGCCAGAATTTCTCCGACGCTTCATGGGCATCGCCGCAGACACCTGCGTCGGGGCTTATTTTCGCCGCGGCGGTATTCTGGCTGTTCTGCTTTGGCATGTCCCGCTATTCTATGTTCATGGAACGCCGGCTAGACACCGGTTACAAGCGCTGACCGCAAGCCGGTCGGCGTAAGAATCAACAAGGGGAAAATGGCTTATGGCCTCTGAGAATGCAGTCAGCGCGGAAGAGCTGAGCGTCAACACCAAGAAGATGCATGTGTCGGATACCGACGTGGCGATCGAAATCGTCGGCATGCACAAGTGGTATGGCGAGTTCCATGTGCTGAAGGACATAAACCTGAAGGTGATGCGCGGCGAGCGCATCGTCATCTGCGGTCCTTCTGGCTCGGGCAAATCGACGATGATCCGTTGCATCAACCGTCTGGAAGAACACCAGAAGGGCAAGATCATCGTCGACGGCAAGGAACTGACCAACGATCTGAAGAAGATCGACGAGGTGCGCCGCGAGGTCGGCATGGTGTTCCAGCACTTCAACCTGTTCCCGCACCTGACCATCCTGGAGAACTGCACGCTGGCGCCGATCTGGGTGCGCAAGATCCCGAAGAAGCAGGCGGAGGAGACCGCCATGCACTTCCTCAAGCGCGTCAAGATCCCGGAGCAGGCGCACAAATATCCGGGCCAGCTGTCGGGTGGCCAGCAGCAGCGCGTGGCGATCGCGCGTTCACTGTGCATGAACCCGCGCATCATGCTGTTCGATGAGCCGACCTCGGCGCTGGATCCGGAAATGATCAAGGAAGTTCTGGAGACGATGGTCGGCCTTGCCGAAGAGGGCATGACGATGCTGTGCGTGACACACGAGATGGGCTTCGCGCGCAAGGTGGCCAACCGCGTGATCTTCATGGATCAGGGCCAGATCGTGGAAGAGAACACGCCGGTCGAGTTCTTCGATCATCCGCGCCACGAGCGCACCAAGCTCTTCCTCAGCCAGATCCTGCACTGATCTCGCTGCGGTAATCCAGAAAGGCCCCGTCGCAAGGCGGGGCCTTTTGCTTGGGTCGACAAAAGGCCTCGCCACACGGCTTTTGTGGGACATCACTATGAGACGGGTCTTTCGCTTTGTTCTCAGTATTCTGGCCCTGGTTGCCGTCATCGCCGTGTTGGGCACGGTTGTTCCACGACCGTTCTGGTCAACGGGCGCGGATGAAGGCAGAACCACGCGGCGCATCTATGTCATCAGCAATCCGATCCATACGGACATCGCCATTCCGGTCGATGCCGCGGTGCTGGAGCGTTTCCGGTTCCTCTTGGAAGACGGCATTCCCGCAAATGGGGAAGGCGTGCGGTATCTCATCTTTGGCTGGGGTGGCCGGGCCTTCTATCTCGAGACGCCGACCTGGTCTGACCTGAAGCCTCTGCCGGTGCTCAGGGCGCTGACAGTGGATGCGGCCGTCATGCATGTCGATGTCGCCGGCCGCATCCCGGAACCACATCCCGCCGTGGTTGGCTATGATGTCAGCGAAGAACGGTTCGCAGCGCTGCTCGATTTCATCGCCGCCAGCTTCTCGCGGCAGGCCGATCGGCCAAAATTCATTCCGGGTGCCGGCTACGGCGCCAGCGACGGCTTTTACGAAGCCGAAGGTGCCTTCAACGCGCTTGTCGGCTGCAACACCTGGACGGCGAGGGCGCTGCGAGTGGCTGGTCTGCGGACTGGCTGGTGGAACCCGCTGCCCTGGTCGCTAAACCTGTCGATGCAGCTCTACAACAGACAATAGGCCAACGTCGTCAGGCGCCATGCGTGAGGCTGGTATTCGGGAGCCGCCAGCCATAGAGCCAGTCAAGATCGGCGGCCAGGCGTTCGCCGGAGCGCGACTTCAGGACAAGATTTCGCGCCAGCGCTACCGGACCTGCCGCGTGCCAGGCGAGATGGTTGAGTGCGCCGCGTCGCGCGACCTTGGCCACACGCGGCTTGCGCTGCTGCTCCCAGCTTGTCAGTGCCTGGGCAATGCTGTGCGAAGATCCGGCAACGCAGGCAGCAAGCGTGGCTGCGTCCTCGATCGCCATGCCCGCGCCCTGTGCCGCAAATGGTGTCATGGCATGTGCTGCATCGCCGATCAGGGCAACGCCTCGCGGCAGTGTCCATGACGGTTTTGGGTCGACTGCATGCAGCGGCCAGGCCAGCCATGTTCCCGCTTCCGCTATCAGCCTCGCCAAGGCAGGGGCCGCTCCCCTGAGCGCTCCAGTCAGGATTGCCGGATCGGCGTGGCCGGACCAGCCCTCGGCGATACGCTCGCCCCTGGTAAAGGCGACGAGGTTGATGGCCGTGCCTGCGCTGACCGGATAGGCAATGAGATGAAAACCGGAATGCAGGAAAGCGGTGACACAGCCAGCCGCGCCCACCAGGGCAAAAGTCCTGCCGGCCGGGCTATCAGCGGCGATGGTGGTACGCCAGGCGAGCTCGCCGGTGAAACGGCTTTTGCCGGCAAGTCCCGGCAGCTCCCTGACTTTCGACCAGACGCCATCCGCGCCGATCAGGAGTGAGCCCATTGGCCGAACCTGTGTTCCGTCCTGTTCGAAGGTGCCGATAGCGCCTTCCGGGGAGGTGCCGATATCCTTTAGCGTCGCGCCGGTGATCAGCCGAGTGCCGGCTGTTTCAGCCACTTGCGCAACCAGCGCCGCCTGCACGTCGGCGCGATGGGCGGTGAGATAAGGCGCCAGCCAGCGCTGTTCGGCGAAGGCTCCAAGCGGAACGCGCGCGCGTTCTTTCAGGCTGGCCGCATCCTTGAGCACAACGGCCTCCGGCCTGACTGCCATCGGCAATAGCCGCTCCAGCACGCCGAGGCTTGCCAGGATTCGTGTCGCGTTCGGGGAAAGCTGAATACCCGCACCGACGGTTTCGAGGCGAGGTGCCTGTTCGTAGATCTCGACTGTGAAGCCACGCTGCGCGAAGGCGAGCGCGGCCGTCAGTCCGGCAATGCCGCCACCGGCGATCACGACTGGGCGAGACCGCGCATCCATGGTCATGATCGAACGATCGGAAAGATCAGGCGGCGCGATCGAGGTAGAGGCAGCCTGGCGGCACCGTTTCGGTCGCTTTCAGCTTGGCCGAATAGCGATAAAGGGTCGAGCAATACGGGCAGACCTTCTCGTCGTCGCTGCCAAGATCGAGGAAGACGTGCGGGTGATCAAAAGGCGGGTTGGCACCAACACACATGAATTCGCGCACGCCGATCTCGATCGCCGGATGGCCCGCATCGTTCTGGAAATGGGGAATGGAACCGCCGGCCATCATCGTCTCCTTCAGCGCATACGACATGCGTTTGAAGCATATCTGTGTTCTTTGCAAGTTCGATGAAATGAAACTGTCGCAAAACCCTGTCACAGGATAAATTGAGCCGGTTAACCGGTGTGACTCGCTGGAGAGAAAGGCGGACATGAACGAGCTCAAGCCGGTCCAGGCCGACTTCATCAATGTCGAAACGGCAAGCGTCGAGGGCGGAAATCCTGATCGCTTCGTCAATCGCGAGTTCTCCTGGCTGCAATTCAACCGCCGTGTGCTGGAGGAATCGCTCAACGCGCACCACCCGCTGCTCGAGCGCGTTCGCTTCCTCTCGATCTCCGCCGCCAATCTGGACGAATTCTTCATGGTGCGTGTCGCCGGCCTTGCGGGGCAGGTACGCGAAGGCATCGTGCTGAAAAGCCCGGACGGGCGCACGCCGGAGCAGCAGCTTGAGCAATTGCTGCGTGAAGTGGAGCGCCTGCAGGAGGATCAGCAGAAGAGCCTCTCGGCGCTGATGGCGCTGCTCAACAAGGAAGGCATCGAGACGGTCGCCGGCGACGTGCTGACCAAGGACGAGCGTATCTGGCTGGAAGAGCATTTCCAGGAGCAGGTCTTCCCGGTGTTGACGCCGCTGTCGATCGACCCGGCGCACCCGTTCCCATTCATTCCCAATCTCGGCTTTTCGATCGCCCTGCAGCTGCGGCATCGCAAGAACGGCGAGACGATGAGCGCGCTGCTGCGCTTGCCGCAGGCCCTGAAACGCTACATCCGCCTGCCGGATCGCAAGGGCCATGTGCGCTTCATTCCACTCGAGGCGGTGGTCGGTCTTTACATCGGCAAGCTTTTCCCGGGCTATGAGGTCACGGGTTCCGGCACGTTCCGCATCATCCGCGACAGCGATATCGAAGTCGAGGAGGAGTCCGAGGATCTCGTGCGGCTGTTCGAGACGGCGTTGAAGCGCCGCCGCCGCGGTTCGGTGATCCGTATCGAGTTCGACAACCTGATGCCCGAGGAACTGCGTGAGTTCGTCGCCGGTGAACTCGGCGTCTCGTCGAGTCGGATCAGCGTCCTGACCGGACCGCTGGCACTCAGCCAGATATCCGAGATCGTCTCCATCGCTCGCGACGATCTGAAGTTCGTGCCCTACAATCCGCGCTTTCCGGAGCGTATCCGCGAACATGGTGGCGACTGTTTCGCGGCGATCCGCGAGAAGGACATCGTCGTCCATCACCCGTATGAATCATTCGACGTCGTCGTGCAGTTCCTGCGCCAGGCCGCAGCCGACCCTGAGGTCGTCGCGATCAAGCAGACGCTGTATCGTACCTCCAATGACAGCCCGATCGTGCGCGCGCTCGCGGATGCCGCCGAAGCGGGTAAATCGGTGACCGCGCTGGTCGAATTGAAGGCGCGTTTCGACGAGGAGGCCAATATCCGCTGGGCGCGCGATCTCGAGCGGGCCGGCGTGCAGGTCGTGTTCGGTTTCCTCGAACTGAAGACGCATGCCAAGATGTCACTGGTGGTGCGGCGCGAAGACGGCCGGCTGCGCAACTACGTGCATCTCGGTACCGGCAACTATCACCCGATCACGGCGCGCATCTATACCGATCTGTCCTTCTTCACGACCGATGCACGCATTGCCCGCGATGTCGCGCAGATCTTCAACTTCATCACCGGTTACGCCGAGCCGACCGGCGAGATGCGTCTTGCGCTGTCTCCCTACACGCTGCGCAGCCGCATCCTGGATCATATCAAGGAAGAGATCGAACACGCACACAATGGCAAGCCAGCACGCATCTGGATGAAGATGAACTCGCTGGTCGACCCGACCATCATCGACGCACTCTACGACGCCAGCCGCGCGGGGGTGGAAATCGATCTCGTCGTGCGCGGCATCTGTTGCCTGAGGCCACAGGTTCCGGGACTTTCCGAGAACATCCGCGTGAAGTCGATCATCGGCCGCTTCCTCGAGCACAGCCGCATCTACTGCTTCGGCAACGGACATGGACTGCCGTCCGATGACGCTGTCGTCTACATCTCGTCGGCCGACCTGATGCCGCGCAATCTCGACCGCCGTGTCGAATGCATGGTGCCGATCACCAATCCAACTGTGCATGAACAGATCCTTGGCCAGATCATGCTGGGCAATATCATGGACAACCAGCAAAGTTTCGAAGTATTGGCCGATGGTACCTCGCGGCGCCTTGTGCCCGATGAGGGCGAAGAACCGTTCAACGCACAGGAATATTTCATGACCAATCCGAGCCTGTCGGGACGGGGCGATGCCTTGAAATCGCATGCGCCGAAGCGCATCGCGCAGTTCAAGCGCCGCAAGAAGGACATGGCCGGCTGATGATGGCCGCTTCCCAGGGGCGGCTGCAGGACCGCCGCCCGCTGTCGATCATCGATATCGGCTCGAACTCGATCCGCCTTGTCGTCTATGAAGGGCTGGCGCGCTCGCCGACCGTGCTTTTCAACGAGAAGATGCTGGCCGGTCTCGGCCGTGGCATCGTTTCGACGGGCAAGCTGGATCCTGAAGCGGTCACGCGCTCGATGGAGGAATTCCGTCGGTTTCGGGCCTTGTCCGAACAGGCCGGTGCGGAACGCATGTATGTGCTGGCCACCGCCGCGGCGCGCGAGGCTGTCAACGGACCCGATTTCATCCATCGCGCCGAACAGGTCCTTGGCACCGAAATCCATGTGCTGAGCGGTCGCCAGGAAGCATACTATTCGGCGCTCGGCGTCATTTCCGGTTTCCATCCGGCCAATGGCATCGCGGGCGACCTTGGTGGCGGAAGCCTGGAGCTGATCGACATCAACGGGGAAGTCATCGGCGACGGCATCACACTGCCGCTTGGCGGCCTGCGGTTGCAGGACATGGCCAAGAACTCTCTGGCGCAAGCGACCCGCATTGCCAAGACGCAACTGGCCAAGGCCAAGCTGCTCAAGGTCGGCCAGGGCAGGGCCTTCTACGCTGTTGGCGGTACATGGCGAAACCTGGCGCGTCTCCACATGGAGATGAACAACTATCCGCTCGGTGTCATGCATCACTATGAGATCGGCGTGGAGAGTGCGCTGGCCTTTCTCAAGCAGGTCGGCAAGGGTGACGTGGAAAAGGTCAAAGGCATAGAGGGCGTGTCGAAGAACCGCCGGTCGCTGCTACCTTACGGCGCGGTCGTGCTGCAGGAAATCCTCGGCGCGATGCAGCCATCCAAGATCGTCGTGTCGGCGATCGGCGTGCGCGAAGGCTATCTCTATTCGCTGCTCGACGAGAGTGAGCGCAAGGCAGATCCGCTGATCTCGGCGGCCGAGGAACTGGCCCGGCTGCGTTCGCGTTCGGTCACCCACGCGCATGAGCTGGTCGATTGGACCGGCAAGGCGTTCGAGGCGTTCGGAATCGAAGAAACCGCTGATGAGGCCCGCTATCGCCGCGCCGCCTGCCTGCTCGCCGATATCGGCTGGCGCGCGCACCCGGAATATCGCGGCCGTCAATCGCTCAACATCATTGCACACGCTTCCTTCATCGGCGTCGACCATCCAGGCCGTGCATTCCTCGCCCTGGCCAATGCCTATCGCCATGACGGCGTGTTCAACGAGAGCATCGCTCCGGAGATCAAAGCACTGGCAACGCCACGCTACCTGGAGCGGGCCCGTATTCTGGCCGGCATGATGCGTGTCGTCTACCTGCTTACGGCGTCGATGCCTGGCGTGATGCCGCGCCTACGCTGGGAAAGCCGCGGCAATGGCGCGCTCGCGCTGGTCATCCCGGCTGACCTTGCCGGCCTCTACGGAGAGCGTCCGGCGGGGCGCCTGGCACAACTCGCAAAGATCACCAACCGGCGGCTTTTCCTGGCGGTGGATGGCGGCCCGAGCGTGAGCGCGAAGTAGGCGCGTCTAACGCTTCAGGGCGTCCATCGAATAACCACCGGCACCCGCGACGGCGAGTGCCAGGAAGCCGCCTGCAATGGCGATATCCTTCATCAGCATCTGTGTGTGCAGGAAAGCGAGTGTGGGATCATCACCCTGGCCATAGTGGCCAAGATAACCGGCGACCAGACAGAACGCGCCGAGCAACGCGGCGGTGATACGGGTCCGGAAACCGGCCAGGATGGCAAGTCCGGCAATCAGTTCGAACAGGCCGACGCCCCAGGCAGCAAGCTGCGGCGAGGGCAGGCCCAGACCGGTGAAATAATTCGTTGCACCACCAATGTCGCCAAGCGTCTGGATGCCGGCAGGTACAAACAAGGCCGCCAGCAAAAGCCGGGACAGAAGCAGCAGAAGATCGGCTCGCATGTCGTGCCTCCCATCAGAGATGCCGTCGATGCAGTTTACATCGGTTGCGGGTGTGGAGACATCAACAACGAAAAAAGGGCGCGGAAATCATCCGCGCCCTTCGATTTGCGTCTTGCAGGTCGATCAGCCGCGGCGGCCGTCGATCGAATAGGCGCCTGCGCCAATCAGGGCCAGCAGCAGGAAGCCGCCGGTGATGGCGAGGTTCTTCTGCAGCATCAGTGGATTGAGCGGCTGCGAGAAATCGAGATGCGCGGCTGCCGTTGCGCCGAGAACGAAGATGGCAAGGACAATCGCCGCGATGCGGGTCTGGAAGCCGACCAGAACGGCTAGGCCGCCAACGAGTTCCACCAGACCGACCACGACGGCGGTGACAGATGGAACCGGCAGGCCGAGGCTGCCAAAGAAGCCAGCGGTGCCGGCCAGATCGGTCAGCTTGGCGTAACCGGCCAGGATGAACAGGATGGACAGGAAAATACGGCTGACGAGAATGACGGCCGAAGCATTTGAGGTAACGCCGGAAGTGGCGGATGAGTTGACGGACAATGTACCCTCCAGTGGCAAGCGTCCCCCCAGGAACGCAACACCATCAACGTAACGCAATTTCAGCGTTCACTAAAGACGGTTGTCCGGCAACACATCGTTCACAGGTTTGCGGCGTTGCCTGTTCTATCCGGGATGCGTCATGTCTTCCGGCTTGACCAGGCGGTCGAAGTCGGCGTCGCTGACATAGCCGCCGCCGACGGCCTCTTCGCGCAGCGTGGTGCCGTTCTTGTGCGCGGTCTTGGCGATCTTGGCGGCATTGTCGTAGCCGATCGTCGGCGCCAGGGCTGTGACCAGCATGAGCGAGCGTTCGAGTGCGGCCTTGATGTTGTCCTCGCGCGCCTCGATGCCGATCACGCAATTGTCGGTGAACGAGACCGCGGCATCGGACAGCAGCTGCACCGACTGCAGGAAGTTGTAGGCCATCAGCGGATTGTAGACGTTCAGCTCGAAGTGGCCCTGGCTGCCGGCGAAGGTGAGGGCTGCGTTGTTACCGAACACCTGCACGCAGACCTGTGTCAGCGCTTCACACTGGGTCGGATTGACCTTGCCGGGCATGATCGAGGAGCCCGGCTCATTTTCCGGCAAGGACAGTTCGCCCAGACCCGAGCGCGGGCCCGACCCGAGGAAACGGATGTCGTTGGCGATCTTGAACAGCGCGGCCGCCGTCGCGTTGATGGCGCCGTGCGAGAACACCATGGAATCGTGGGCGGCGAGTGCCTCGAACTTGTTCGGAGCCGAGGTGAAGGCGATGCCGGTGATACTGGCGATGTTTGCCGCGACCTTTTCGGCGAAACCGATCGGGGCGTTGAGGCCGGTGCCGACGGCAGTGCCACCCTGCGCAAGCTCCTGCAGACCGGGCAGGGTCAGTTCGATGCGCTTGATGGAGGAGGCGACCTGCGCGGCGTAGCCGCCGAACTCCTGGCCGAGCGTCAGCGGCGTGGCGTCCTGCGTATGGGTGCGGCCGATCTTGACGATGTGGTCAAAGGCCTTGGCCTTGGCATCGAGCGCGGCGTGCAGATGCTTCAGGGCCGGCAGAAGGTCGTGCACGATGCGTTCGGCGCAAGCGATGTGCATGGCCGTCGGATAGGTGTCGTTGGACGACTGGCTCATATTGACGTGATCGTTCGGATGCACCGGCTTCTTCGAGCCCATCGTGCCGCCGAGCAATTCGATCGCCCGGTTCGAGATCACCTCGTTGGCGTTCATGTTGGACTGCGTGCCCGAACCCGTCTGCCAGACGACGAGCGGGAAATGATCGTTGAGCTTGCCGTCGATCACTTCCTGCGCAGCTTCGATGATGGTCTTGCCGAGTGCAGGATCGAGGCGACCCAACTCCATGTTGGCCTCCGCCGCGGCGCGCTTGACGATGCCGAGTGCCCTCACCACCGAAAGCGGCTGCTTCTCCCAGCCGATCTTGAAATTGCCGAGCGAACGCTGCGCCTGCGCGCCCCAGTAGCGATCGCCGGCCACTTCGATCGGGCCGAACGTATCGGTTTCGGTTCTGGTCTTCTCAGCGCTCACGGCCTCACTCCAATCTGATGTGGTGGCAAGGGCCTATCGCGTTGCACAATACGCTTCAAGCGAAGAATGCGCAGTGTCTGAAACCAAATCGGTTGAAGCGAAACCGCGCATCCACGACGGTGTTTTGCCGGGACGCTTCAAGCGGCGGAGGGCACTTCGGAGAGATCGAAATACACCGGCAGGCCGCGCTCGCGCGCCAGGCGCACGTCTTCGTCGGCGCCCTTCGAGGCGCCGGGCAGACGCAGGACCGCATCGCAACGGCGCAGCAGGCGTTCGGCGACGGGATAGGCAAATTCATCATAAATCGGGTCGGAGACACCGGTCGATCCGGCCTGTTTTCCGAGCGGCAGCGCCACCCATTCCCCGATCATCGGGATGTGGCCGGCCCGGAACAGCGGTACCGCGACGCTTTCCAGGCGATCCAGATTGGCGGCCATCTTGTCGGGGTCGTCGTTGGTCCCCGAGCGATAAGGGCCGGCAATGAGGATCAGCATTGATTTTCCACGTTCTGTCATGAGAAGTCCTGATTGTGCACGAATGAAGAGTTTTTTCATACATATTCGTGCAATTTCGTGCAATATCATGAAACGCAGATAGGCAGAAAATGCTGACCAGCCAACGCAAGCGTCTGATCCTCGAGCTTCTGGAGCGTGACGGCGAGGTGGTGGCCAAACGCCTGAGCCGGGATCTGGCGATTTCCGAGGACACGATCCGGCGCGACCTGCGCGAACTCGCGGCTGAAGGCCTGTTGCAGCGCGTGCATGGCGGCGCACTGCCGGCTTCGCCGACAATAGCCGCGCTGCCCATCCGCAGGGGCATGGCCGTCGAGGCCAAGACCATGCTTGGGCGCAAGGCAGCTGAAAGAATCGAGTTCCGGTCGAACAGTCATTTTCGACGGAGGCACCACCAATCTTGAAATCGTTCGCCACATACCACGCGACCTCCGCTTCACGGCAGTCACTCATAGTCCGGAGATCGCCGTCGCATTGGAAGGGCATGACGCCGAGGTCGTGCTGATCGGCGGAAAACTGTTCCGGCATTCGATGGTCGCCGTCGGGGCGCTGGCAATCGAAGCGATCGCGCGCATTCGAGCCGACCTCCTGTTCCTCGGGGTCACCGGCGTGCATGCCGAGGAGGGGCTGACGACGGGCGATATCGAGGAAGCGGCGATCAAACGCGCATTGATCGGCCGCGCCGCAGAGACGGTTGTCCTGGCGACAATAGAAAAACTCGGGGCGGTGTCGCCTTGCCTTGTAGCTCCACTCGAAGATGTCACGGCGCTGATCGTCGTGAAGGATACACCAGAGACCGCGACGGCGCCGCTGGCGGCGCGGGGGCTTGCGGTCGTCCGGGCGTGAGGTCAGCCCGGTGCCCGAGCTGGACGAGGGCGTGGGCGGCATGCTGAAGTGACCGTCATGGCCGGTCAGTTTCCATTCCTCATTTCGCGACGCGCACTGCTTGCCGGTATCGGAGCTGCGGGTGCAAATCTGATCGCGCCCGGCCCTGTCCGTGGTCAGTCGACTGCCGGAGTGCTGCCGGTCGATGCCACGTTCCTGTTCATCGCCGACATCCATGCCTGCCGAATGGCGAGCGGACTGAGCCCCAATTGCCTGCAGGAGGGCAAGACCGATGCGGCGCTGCTGCGCCATATCGCGGCGTTGAACGGCATCGGCGACAAGCTTTGGCCAGTCGAGATCAATGGTGTTGCATCTGCTCTGCACTCCGCCGGCGGCCAGATCGGTACGCCACTTGGGGTCGTGGTTGGTGGCGACATGACCGATGATGGCGGCGGTCAGGTGACGCAACCGAGCGAAGGCACCCAACTGCTCCAGTTCAGCCAGCGCTACCAGCAGGGGATCGGGCCGGATCGCGTGCACGTGCCCGTCTATGTCGGTCTTGGCAATCACGATCTGGACCAGAACGGGCCGCCACCGCATGCCGACTGGTACCGGCGCGAACTGCGCGATTATGTCGAGGTCAATCATCGTGCCGGCGTGTTCTTCAAGCCACCGGTGCCGGTGGCCGACTATGACGTCGCCTCCGATTGCTATTCCTGGGATTGGGGCGGATTGCATCTGGTGCAATTGCATCGTTTCGGGGGCGATAAGGCGTTTGGCGCCGAAAGCAGCCTGCCATGGCTGAAACGCAACCTTGCAGCCAACGCGGCGGACAGACGACCCGTGGTGCTATTCCAGCATTATGGCTGGGACAGTTTCTCTCTCGAGCGTTGGGACCCGCAGAGATCCACCTTCGATGACGAAGGCCCCGGCGCGCCACATTGGTGGACCAATGAGGATCGTGAAGCATTGCTGGCGGTGCTCGATGGCTACAATGTCGTGGCGGTCTTTCATGGTCATCAGCACGAAACGCCAATGATCTATCAGCGGGACGGGCTGGATATCGTCAAGCCGAAGGCCAGCTTCATGGGCGGCTTCGCGCTGGTGAGGATCACTGATGCCGGCATGGACGTGGCGCTCGGTGAAGCAATCGATGATGCCGGCAATGTGGTGTTCACAAACGCGTTGGCGCGCTGCTGGAAAAGCTGACACCCACCCTGTCCAGCCAAGGCTGGCGCTCTAGATAGCGCGATGATGCGAGGGCATCTCCAGGAGCAAGAACATGACGACTACGGTTTCCGCGCGTCCGCTCGCGGGCAAGGTGGCTTTGGTTACCGGTGCCTCTTCCGGCATCGGTGAGGCCACGGCGCTGGCGCTCGCAACGGCTGGCGCCGTGGTGGCGATCGTTGCCCGTCGCGCCGATCGTCTGAAGGCGCTCTCCGAACGAATCGAGAAGGCCGGTGGCAGGGTCTTTGCAATCGAGGCGGATGTTGCGCGGCCTGACAGCGCGCAAGGCCTGATCACCGACGTGCTGGCGCATGGCAAACGGCTGGACATCATCGTCAACAATGCCGGCGTCATGCTTTTGGCGCCGGTGTCCGAGGCGAGGCCGGAAGATTGGCGGCAGATGGTCGAAGTCAATCTGGTGGCACTGATGGAACTCACACGTGCGGCGCTGCCACATCTCAAGGAGAGCAGGGGCCATATCGTCAACGTATCCTCAGTGGCAGGCCGCATCGCCAATCCGGGGGCTGCGGCCTATGCTGCGACGAAGTTCGGCGTCGTCGCCTTCTCGGAGGCATTGCGCCGGGAGGTCTATGCCGACAAGGTGCGGGTAACGGTGATTGAGCCGGGCATGGTCGAAACCGAACTCGGCGACCACATCACCAATCCCGGCATGAAGGCCAATCTCGAGCAGCGCCGGGCGGCGATGGAGCCGTTGCGGTCGGAAGACATTGCCGCAGCCGTGCTCTATGCCGTGACGCAGCCGCCTCGCGTCAACGTCAACGAGATCCTGATTCGTCCGACCGATCAGGAGCGATGACGTTCGCGCCGCAGAAAGTACGAAATCTTACCGATCCGTAAGGTGACGGACAGACAGTGGCGAGGCACAGCCACTACCGTTCCCCGAGCCAGCCCGCTTCCCTGGCGAGCAGTGGCCGCGCACGGGGCTTTTAATGAAACAGGCAGGCTGCCTTGCCATAGTAAGGACCGCAGCGCTCCATCATTTTATCATAAAGCCCTGCCACCTCATCGTCGCGCCTTTGGCTGCGCGGTGATGGCTCATTCGCATGCCGGATCGCGACCAGCCGAGGCTTTGCAAACCGGATCCGAACGCATGCGCATCCTTATGTTGGAGGACGACAAGAAAACGGCCGCCTTCGTCGCCAAGGGGCTGAACGAGGCCGGGCATATCTGTGACCATCTGGCCGACGGCCGTGACGCGCTGTTTCAGGCAACCCGCGAAGCCTATGATGTCTTCGTCGTCGACCGCATGACGCCGGGGCTCGACGGGCTTTCCGTCGTGAAATCGCTGCGCGCCGCGGGCGTCATGACGCCGGTGATTTTCCTGACCTCGGTAGGAGGGGTGGATGATCGGGTCGAGGGACTGCAAGCGGGTGCAGACGACTATCTGGTCAAACCCTTCGCCTTTTCGGAGCTTCTGGCGCGCTTGCAGGCGCTTGGTCGCCGTCCGCCAGTGCAGGAGCAGAAGACCGTGCTCAAGGTGGCGGACCTCGAGATGGACCTGGTCAAGCGTCATGTGGCGCGGCAGGGACAGCCCATCGAGCTGCAGCCGCGCGAGTTCCGGCTCCTGGAGGTACTGATGCGCGGCGAGGGCAGGGTGATCACGCGCACCATGCTTTTGGAGAGGGTCTGGGATTTTCATTTCGATCCCAAGACCAGCGTGGTCGAAACCCATGTCAGCCGTCTGCGCGCCAAGATCGACCGCCCCTTCACGGTGCCGCTGCTCCATACCGTCCGGAACACCGGCTACAGCCTCTATGCGTCCCGCTGAAAGCCTGCTTCGTTCGACGCCATTCCGGCTGGCACTGGCCTTCTCGGCCTTCGTTATTCTCGCTTTCCTGCTGACGGGCGGCATCGTCTACCAGACCATGAGCGCGAACCTTGATCGGCGTCTCGATGATTCCGTCCGGCAAGCCTATTCGATGATCGCGACGACCTATGCCGAGAGCGACGTCGACGACCTCATCATCGCTGTGAACAGCCACGCCGTCGGCAATGCCGGCAATGACCAGCTGATCTCGTTGACCGGCGCCCAAGGCGAGAGCCTGGCCGGCAACCTTTCGGCGATCGACCTGCCCGAGGGGTTCGCCATCGTGCCGGAAGGCACTCCCGGTTTCCCTGAGACGGCGCCATACAGGGCCTATTCGGGCAAGGTCGGCTCGACCAATCTCACCGTTGCACAGAGTTTCAAGGAAACGGAAGAGCTGGAAAGCCTGCTTCTGGCTAGCTTTGTCTGGGCCGCCGCGATTGTCGCCGGTCTTGCCATTGCCGGTGGCGCATTCCTGGCGTCGCGCGTGCAGCGTCGGCTGGATGCGATTGGCGATACGATGGTGGCCGTCTCGCAAGGCAAGCTCGAGGCTCGTATTCCGCAGCTCGGCCGCGACGACGACATCGATGGTGTCTCGATCCAGATCAATGCCGCGCTCGATCGCCTCGGGTCGCTGGTCGAAGGCATGCGGCAGGTCAGCAGCGATATCGCCCATGATCTGAAAACACCGCTCAATCGCCTGCACATGATCCTCGACAGCGCCGCCGACAAGGCCGGCAGGCGCGCGGATGTTTCGCTGGATCTCGCCGAGGCACGCGCGGAAAGTTCACAGATCAACGAGACGTTCGATGCGCTGCTGCGTATCGCTCAGATCGAGGCCGGCGCACGCAAGGCGCGTTTCATGCAGCTCGACCTCGCAGAGGTGGTGGCATCGGTTGCGGATATCTACGCGGAGGTCGCCAAGGACGACGGCAAGGCGCTGCTCGTCGGGAGTTGCAAGGCTGGCGATATGATCACCGGCGACCGTGAGCTGCTGACGCAGCTTTTCGCCAACCTGATCGAGAACGCTATCCGCCACACCCCGGATGGAACGCGGATCGAAATTTCAGCGAGCCGGCGGGCGGATGGCCTTGTCGCCGAGGTGCGGGACGATGGCCCTGGCATCCCCAGCGAAGAGCAGGAGAAGGTTTTTCGGCGCCTTTACCGGCTGGACAAGAGTCGCTCGACACCTGGAACCGGCCTGGGGCTGAGCCTGGTCAAGGCAATCGCCGACCTGCACGGCGCCAGCGTTTCGATGCAGCCGCGCAATCCGGGCATTGCCGCGGTCGTCGTCTTCCCGATCCCGGCGGCTCAGCTCCCGGCTCGATGATCCGCCAGTACGGCATCGATGACCTGTTCCGACAGACGGATCTCTTCGGCGCTTCGGCTGATCTGACCTGAGACCGTGATCATCGCCTTCCACAAGGTCCAGGCGCGGCCGCGTGCCCAGGTGTCGGTATCGAGTGACAGGGCCTGGCGGAAGGCGTTGCGGCTTCCGTTATCAAATAGCGTCCAGGCGATTGCCAGATCGCAGGCCGGATCGCCAACCGCTGAACTGCCGAAGTCGATGACGGCGCAGAGCTTGCCGTCCTTTACCAGCAGGTTGCCCCACGCAATATCGCCATGCACCCAGACCGGCGCATGCCTCCATTGCGTTGGGAGGGCTTCTTCCCAGAGCGCACGCGCCGTCTTCGTGTCGATCCGCCCGTCAAGCAGGCGAAGGGCCTCTCTCGTCTGGTCGTCATAGACGGTGAGTGAGCCACCCCGGAAATAGTTCTGCGGTCCGGCTGGCGGTCCGTCGATGGCATCGATCCGGTGAAGTGCCGTCAGGAAGCCGGCCAGGTCGACGGCAAATTCGTCGACGTTGCCGATGCGCCCGTCCGTCGCCGTCTCTCCTTCCAGCCAGCCATATATGGACCACGGCCAGGGGTAGCCTTCGCCAGGCTCGCCGAGGGCGAGCGGTGTGGGGATCGGCAAGGGCAGATGTGGCGCCAGCCTGGGGAGCCAATGCTGTTCCCTGATCACCTGCGCGGCATAGCCGGCGGCGCTCGGCAGGCGCACGCTCATCCCATCGCCCAGAAGGAAGGTGCGGTTGTCCCAACCGCCGGGCTCGACCTTGCGGACAGGCAGATTTGCCCAGCGAGGAAACTGCGCGTCGATCAGCCGACGTACCAGCGTCGCATCAATCTCGACCGTGATCTCGGATGTGTCCGACATGGCTATCCCCGATGCGTGCTGACCCTCGCAAAAGAAGAAAGGGCGACATTTCTGCCGCCCTTTCCCGGATATTGCCTGAGAAGGGTAGCCGTAGACGGACTTCGTTAAAAAACCATATCATTGCCGGCACTTACCGGCAGATCGTGAAAACTGTTCCGATGCCGGTAGTGCCACAATCAGCAGCAGAAAACGACTTTCTCAAAGAAAAAGGGCGGCATTTCTGCCGCCCTTCGTAGGCTTGAGCCGTTTGGCTGGGCTTAGAAGTCCATGCCGCCACTCAAGCCCGCTTGCGGGCTTGAGTATTGTCAGCTCATGGGCGTGCTTTATGGATTTTCTTAGAAATCCATGCCGCCACTCAAGCCCGCTTGCGGGCTTGAGCATTGTCAGCTCATGGGCGTGCTTTATGGATTTTCTTAGAAATCCATGCCGCCCATGCCGCCCATGCCGCCAGGCATGGCCGGAGCCGGAGCGTCCTTCTTCGGAGCTTCGGCGATCATGGCCTCGGTGGTGACCAGCAGGCCGGCAACCGAAGCGGCGTCCTGCAGAGCGGTGCGGACAACCTTGACCGGATCGACGATACCGAAAGCGATCATGTCGCCGTATTCGCCGGTCTGGGCATTGTAGCCGTAGGTCGCGCCCTTGTTCTCGAGCACCTTGCCGGCGACGATCGAAGCTTCAGCGCCTGCATTCGAGGCGATCTGACGGATCGGAGCCTGAAGGGCGCGACGGACGATCGCGATGCCAGCAGCCTGGTCGGCGTTGATGCCGGCCGACTTGATGGCCTGGGTGGCGCGCAGCAGGGCGACGCCGCCGCCCGCAACGATGCCTTCTTCCACCGCAGCGCGGGTGGCGTTCAGGGCGTCGTCGACGCGGTCCTTCTTTTCCTTCACTTCCACTTCGGTCGCACCGCCGACGCGGATGACGGCAACGCCGCCAGCCAGCTTGGCGAGACGCTCCTGGAGCTTCTCACGGTCGTAGTCCGAGGTGGTCTCTTCGATCTGCTGCTTGATCTGGGCAACGCGGCCCTGGATCTCGGCCTTCTTGCCGGCGCCGTCGACGATCGTGGTGTTCTCCTTCTCGATACGCACCTTCTTGGCCCGGCCGAGCATGTTGAGCGTCACGCTTTCGAGCTTGATGCCGAGGTCTTCCGAGATGACCTGGCCACCGGTGAGGATGGCGATGTCTTCCAGCATGGCCTTGCGGCGATCGCCGAAGCCCGGAGCCTTGACGGCAGCGATCTTCAGGCCGCCACGCAGCTTGTTGACGACCAGCGTGGCCAGGGCCTCGCCTTCGACGTCTTCCGAGATGATGAGGAGCGGCTTGGAGGTCTGCACGACGGCCTCGAGAACCGGGAGCATGGCCTGAAGGTTGGACAGCTTCTTCTCGTGCAGGAGGATGTAGGCGTCCTCGAGCTCGGCGATCATCTTGTCCGGGTTGGTGATGAAGTACGGCGACAGGTAGCCGCGGTCGAACTGCATGCCTTCGACGACTTCCAGCTCGGTCTCGGCGGTCTTGGCTTCCTCAACGGTGATGACACCTTCGTTGCCGACCTTCTGCATCGCTTCGGCGATCATCTTGCCGACCGACTCGTCGCCGTTGGCCGAGATGGTGCCGACCTGCGCGACTTCCTCGGAGGTCTTGATCTTCTTCGAAGCCTTGCCGAGGGCGGCAACGACTTCAACCACGGCGAGGTCGATACCGCGCTTCAGGTCCATCGGGTTCATGCCGGCGGCAACCGACTTGGCGCCTTCCTGCACGATCGCCTGGGCGAGAACGGTCGCGGTCGTGGTGCCGTCGCCGGCGATGTCGTTGGTCTTCGAAGCGACTTCGCGGACCATCTGGGCGCCCATGTTCTCGAACTTGTCCTCAAGTTCGATTTCCTTGGCGACGGTGACGCCGTCCTTGGTGATGCGCGGAGCGCCGAACGACTTGTCGATGACGACGTTGCGGCCCTTCGGACCGAGGGTGACCTTCACCGCGTCGGCGAGGATGTTGACGCCGCGCAGCATGCGCTCGCGGGCATCACGGGAGAATTTTACTTCTTTAGCAGCCATTTTTTACTCCTGGGCTTAAGCGCCCGAAATCAAGATTGGATGGTGCGGATGAGACGCCGGTGATCAGCCGATGATGCCCATGATGTCGGATTCCTTCATGATCAGAAGGTCTTCGCCATTGAGCTTCACTTCGGTGCCCGACCACTTTCCGAACAGGACGCGGTCGCCGGCCTTGACATCCAGCGGAACCAGCTTGCCGGCCTCGTCACGAGCGCCCGAGCCGACGGCGATGACTTCGCCTTCCTGCGGCTTTTCCTTGGCGGTGTCGGGGATGATGATCCCGCCAGCCGTCTTTTCTTCGGATTCAACCCGGCGAACGACCACGCGGTCATGAAGCGGGCGGAACTTCGACTTTGCCATTTGATTTCCTCGGTGCGAAAGGTGAGAAAGAATTTCCTCCGTCCGGCCCTGCCGGACCTTCGGTTAGCACTCTCTGTGGGTGAGTGCTAACGTGGCGGTGAGATAATCCCGCCCATCATGAGAGTCAAGGTGCGGCGCGGCATCTGGCCGCATGAAATCGGTGTTTTGTCCCGGCTGCAGTCGTCCCTGCAGCATGCTCGCCGGCCACACCGATCCAGCATGAGCAAAATATGCTAATCTCACGCCATCCATGAACGGCGGGTGATGGCCATGCCTAATGCGGACCAGGTCTTCGCGGGCTCAATACCGGAAAACTATGATCGCCACATGGTGCCGTTGATTTTTGAGCCATATGCCGTGGATCTCGCACGACGCATTGTTTCCCTCTCGCCCGGCGCTGTTTTGGAAATCGCTGCTGGCACCGGAGCGGTCACCCGCGCGCTGGCGCCACAATTGTCTCCTGACGCCAGATATGTGGTGACCGATCTCAACCAGCCGATGCTGGACTACGCTGCCTCGAGGCAAGGGCCAGACAGCCGTGTCACCTGGCTGCAGGCAGACGCCCTGGCGTTGCCTTTCGCGGATGCCGCCTTCGATCTCGTTTGCTGTCAATTCGGGGCGATGTTCTTCCCAGACCGCGTCGCGGCCTATCGCGAGGCAAAACGCGTGCTGAGGCCCGGTGGGCATTTCCTGTTCAGCGTATGGGATCGCATCGAGGAGAATGTTCTTGCGAATGATGTGACGAACGCTCTCGCCCAAGTTTTTCCAGACGACCCACCGCGTTTCCTGGCACGCACGCCACACGGCTATCACGACAAGGAACAGATCCGCCGTGACGTGGAGCGCGCGGGGTTCTCTCGCGTCGAAATCGATACAAGGGCGGAGCAGAGCCGTGCATCCTCGCCGCTGCTTCCCGCCGTCGCCTATTGCAAGGGAACCGTGCTGCGCACGGAAATCGAGGCCAGGGATGCAGGAAAACTGGACGCTGCCACCGACCATGTCGCAAGGGTGATTGCGGAAAGGCATGGGCAGGGTGAGGTTGCCGCCAAGATCCAGGCCCACATCGTCGTGGCCACGGCCTGATCTAGTCGAAAAATGCGCGCAACTGGCCGTGAATGATCGATTTGTAATCGTCGATCGTGCGTTGTCCCTGCATTCCATCCTGTGTCAGCGCCAATCGCACGACGCCACCGGCGAGCTGGAAGAACAGGAACACCATGCGCCTGAATTCCTCCTGCCGCTGTGCTTTCAACAGATGGAAGACCTTGTCGCAGAAGATGTTCGCCTGGTGATGTGTTTCGGCGATGTCGAGATTCTGCAGTGCCTTGTCGGCCTGGATGGCATGCTGCAGATCCAGGATGGCGGGATCGCCAGCGACGCGTTCGTAGTAGTCGTCGAGCATCCTGTCTGAAGCCGCGATCATGCTTTCCAGCCCGTCGATGCCGGCAGCGATATCCCGCTGTCGCGTGCGCGTGACCTCCGAGAAGCGTTCGTAAAGCGTGGCCAGGATCGCCGATTTGTTCGGGAAATAGTGATAGACGGTGGCAATCGGGCCGCCCGCCAGCGCGCCGACTTCTTTCATGGTGACGGCGTCGATACCTTTTTCGCCGATCAGCCGCTTGGCGGTGGCCAGGATGGCATCGATGCGCTCGCGGCTGCGCTCCTGCTTCGGCCGGCGCCGCAACTGCGACCCGGCGGCTGTAGGCTTGGGCTGTTTCATGAGCCGGCTGTCCACACTCTGATGGATCCTCGTCACCAAATCCGCATTGACAAGAAAGATGATTATGTATCAGTTTTCAAGATGCTGATTGATTGTCAGCTTTTGGCTTGAGGCAACGGACGTTGGGAGGCGCCTGTGGACTCGACGAATTCCGCGCATGCTGCAGACGGAGACTGGCTCGTTGGCAATCCGACACAACGGCAGCTCGCCGCAGCTTTGTGGATCGGTTCGGTTGGCCTGCTTGTTCTCGGGCTGCAGCCGGTTCTGCTCGGCGCGCTCTTCACGCAAGGCCATGTCAGCGGCGATGAGCTGGCCCTGGTGGCAACCGCGGAGCTGATCACCATCGGTATCGGCTCGGCTGTCGTGGCAATGGCGCTCCCGGCGCGCAACATGCGCGGGAAGAGCACGATCCTGCTCTTGCTCCTGGCGCTGGCCAATGTGTGGACAGCCTATGCTGCGAGCGCGAACACGCTGATTGCTGCTCGCGCCTTGGCTGGCTTGGCCGAAGGCGGCCTGGTGGCGGTGGCGACCGAACTGATCGCGCGCTCGCGCAGAGCGGAGCGCATCGGCGGTTATTTCGTGTCGCTGCAGACCCTGGCCCAATGCGTTCTGGCGCTGTTGCTGGCACTCGCCGTGATCCCGGCCTCTGGTGCAGGCGGCGGGTTCGTCACGCTGGCTGTGGTCTGCGTGCTCTCACTCGCGGTTGCCCGTGCGGTGCCGGATGACTATGCGGACCTTCCAAAAGACGAGCGTTTCTCGAATGTGCTGACGCCTGGCGCCATCACCGCGCTGCTTTCCATCTTCTGCTACTTCATGTTCTTCGGTTCGGTGTGGGCCTTCCTGGAGCCGCTCGGCGCACAATATGGCATCGACGGCCGCACGGTCGGTCTGATCGTCTCGGCCAGTCTCGCCGCGCAGATACTCGGTGCGATGACGGCAACCGTCTTCGAGGCGCGCATCGACTATCGGCTCGCTATCGTGAGTGTCGGGGTGGTTGCCGTGCTTGCCTGCACGGTTCTGGCCAGTGGTCCGGCCTTGACCACCTTCTGGGCAGCCGCGCTGGCCATGGGTTTCATCCTGCTCTTCATCGTTCCCTACCAGATACGGTTGGCCATCACTTCCGACGAGACCCGCACGGCGGCGCTGCTGGTTCCGGCAGCGCAACTGTTCGGGCTGGCACTCGGGCCGGTCGCTGCCTCATTGCTCATCGACGAAGGCGATTTCCGTGCCGTGCCGGAATTCGCCGCGGCCAGCGTCATTGCCTCCGTGGTTCTGCTTGGTCTGTTTGTCGCTCTGTCGCGTCGCCGCGCAGCGGCCTGAAGCGGGGATCGCTTATGATCAAGCCGATGCGCTGGATGAACTGGTCGGGCTTTGTCGCAGGCTTTCCGCAGCAGATATCGACCCCAGAGAGCCTCGACGGCGTCGCCGAGGCGGTGAAGACCGCACCAGGTCCGCTCCGCGTCGTCGGGGCAGGGCACTCCTTCACGCCACTTGCCAGTACCGACGGCACAATGCTGTCGCTGGAAAAGTTCGAAGGGCTGGTTTCGCATGACAAGGCCGCCGCCGTCGCGCGCGTTCGTGCCGGTACCAGGCTCGGTTCGCTGATGCAGCAGCTGCAGGAGGTCGGCCAGGGTCTGCCCAATATGGGCGACATCGACAAGCAGGCAATCGGCGGTGCGCTCGGCACCGCGACGCACGGATCGGGCCGCATGCTCGGTGCCTATCACACGCAGCTCCAGGCGACACAGTTCATCGACGGGCGAGGCGAGTTGCGCGAACTGACGCTGGAGAAGGATCGCGACATGATCCATGCCACAGGTGTGGCGCTCGGAAGCTTCGGAGTGTTGACGGAAGTCGCGTTGAAGAACATCCCGACCTACAGACTGCACCGGCGCAAATGGGTACTGCCGATCAAGGAAATGCTGGCGCAGTTCGAGCCGATGATGGGCGCGCACCGGTCCGCCGAATTCTACTATGTTCCCTTTTCGGGCCATGCGCAGTTCATCGCGAGCGACCTGTCAGACAAGCCGGTCAGCCCAAGACCGCCGGAAGAAGATGAGGAAGGCCTGGCTACGCTGCGCAAGCTGCGCACGGCGCTGCGTTGGGCACCGTGGCTACGCGGATTGATCATCCGCTCCGTCATGGCCAGGTTGCCGGCGGAGGATTACGTGCAGGATTGGCTCAATGTCTATGCCAGCGACCGCCGCACCCGTTTCAACGAAATGGAATATCACCTGCCTTTCGAGGAAGGACCCAAGGCGTTGGCCGAAATCATCGAGCTGACGGAAAAGCACTTTCCGGAGGTCTATTTCCCGATGGAGGTCCGTTCTGTCGCTGCCGATGAATTCTGGCTGAGCCCCTTCTACAGGCGGCCGACCTGCTCGATTGCGATCCATCATGATGCAGCCAGCGATCCGCTGCCCTTCATGCACGCGGCGGAGCCGATTTTCCGCAAATATGGCGGGCGGCCGCATTGGGGAAAGATGCACGGCCTGAAGGCTGCGGATTTCCAGGCGCTCTATCCGCGCTGGAACGATGCGATGGACGTGCGCCGCGACATCGACCCGCATGGTCGTTTCGTTTCGCCTTACATGGCAGACCTGTTCGGGTTGACGTGATGGATGGCTATTTTCAGACCATGACGGCGGCGTTGCGCGAAGCCGGCCTGTTCAGGCCCAGCCTTGTGCTGGACCGCGATCGGCTCGACGGCAATGTTTCGCTGACCCGGCAGAAGCTGGCGCCTGAACTCGCGCTCCGGCTGGTCGACAAGTCGCTGGCTTGCCTGCCACTGCTTTCGCGCGTTGCCGATGCCTTGGGCTCATCGCGGTTCATGACCTTCCACCTCCCGATCAGCGAGGCCGTTCTCAAGGCCTTTCCAAAGGCGGACCTGCTGTTCGGCAAGCCGATGCCGATCGAAGCGGCCCGGCAGGCTCTCGCGCGCAAGGACGATGACTGGAGGCGCGTCTGCTGGCTGATCGACACGGAAGCGCGGCTTGAGCAATATAGGGTGATGGCCGAGGCGCTGGGCTGTGAGCTGCGCATTGCCTTCGAGGTTGATATCGGCCTGCATCGCGGCGGCATTGCTGAACCGGGGGCGCTGTCCCTGGCGCTGCAGCGGGTACGCCAGCATCCCTTGCTGCGCTGCGAAGGTATCATGGGCTACGAGGCGCATGCGCCACATATTCCGAACCTGTTCGGTGGGCCGGAAAAAGCGTTGGCGCAATCGGTCGCCGCATTCCAGGCTTTCGTCGCTTGTCTCGGGCCCGGCGAGCGGCAGATCCTGAACACCGGTGGCTCGAAAACCGCGCTGCTGCATGGGGCGCGGACGCAGGCGAACGAAGTGTCGATCGGTTCGGCATTCGTGCTGCCGAGCGACTTCGATACCGCTGGCCTTGCCGGCTTCCGGCCGGCGGCGTTCATCGCGACGCCGGTGTTGAAGGTGGTGGAAGCGCAACTGCCGGGCCCGGCTTTCGTCGGCCGGGCGCTGCAAATGCTTGGCCGTTTTCCACATCGCGGCTGCTACATCTATGGCGGCAAGTGGATGGCGAAGCCGGCCTTTCCCGAAGGAGCACGGGAGGAGGCTACACTCGGTCAGTCCTCCAACCAGCAGTTCATGGCACTGCCAGCCGATGCGATGCTCCAGCCGGACGATTTTTTCTTTCTGCGTCCCACACAGTCCGAATTCGTCCTGCAGCAGTTCGGCACCATCGCAGTGTTTTCGCAAGGACATGTCATCGAACAATGGCCGGTTTTGCCGGTGGGTTGACGCCGTCGCCATGAAAAGTCCCGTGACAGGGCTTGATGGTTGCCTCAAGCATTTATATATTTGACTAAGTCAACAATTCCGTTGACGCAGTCCACTGATGCCATCGAGGTTCCCATGTCTGCTTTCTCCAGCCCGAATGACGAGCAGGTTGCCTGCGTGCGCGCCTTCAACCGCTTTTACACGCGTCAGATCGGCCTGCTGGAGGAGGTGCTGTTGAAGAGCCCGTTTTCACTGAGCGAGGCGCGGGTGCTGTTCGACCTGGCCCAGCGCGACGGCCAGAGCGCCGCAGAGCTCGGACGTGAGCTTGGGCTCGATGCCGGCTATCTCAGCCGCATGCTCAAGAAGTTCGAGGAACGCGGGTTGGTGCTGCGTCAGGCGCAGGCTGACGATGCCAGGCAATCGGCAATCGCGCTGACCGATGCGGGCAGGCGGACATTCGCCGGCCTGGATGAAGCCTCCAGCAATGAAGTCAGCACGATGCTGGACCGGCTGCCAGCTGAGCGTCGCGAGACGCTGGTGACGGCGATGATGACGATCATGCGGCTGTTGGGTGATGAGACTGAGCCCAAGGTGCCCTATATCCTGCGGCCGCTGCAGACTGGTGATGTCGGCTGGATCACCCACCGGCAAGGCCTGCTTTACGCGCAGGAGCATGGCTGGGACGAAACCTATGAGGCGTTGGTTGCCGAAATCCTGGTCGGTTTCGTCAGGGCGTATGACCCGAAGAAAGAGCGTGCCTGGGTCGCGGAGCGCAATGGAGAGGTGGTTGGGTCGATCTTCGCCGTGCACCAATCCGACGACGTGGCGAAGCTCAGGCTGCTTTACGTCGAGCCATCCGCGCGCGGACTTGGCATCGGCAGGCGACTGGTGGATGAATGCATCGCATTCGCCCGCTCGCGAGGCTACAAGACGCTGACCTTGTGGACCAACGACATTCTTGTTGCCGCGCGACGCATCTATCAGGACGCAGGCTTCAAGCTGGCCAAGGAGGAGCGCCACACGTCCTTTGGCAAGGAACTGGTCGGCCAGATCTGGAACCTGGAGCTCTAGGCGGATCGAGTGCGTACGGTCCGGTTCGCAACATTGTTCCGTTCTTGCGGGAGCCAAGCGCATGACCGTACCCGCGCCGACCGCGTACGAGGCATCGCTTTGCTTTTCCCGCTCGAGCTGAAGCGCGACACTTCGAACATTCGATGCAGTCGGGCTGGAGATGAGTGATGGCTTTCCGTTTCAAGGACGTTTTCGACAACACGCAAAGTGCACTTGGCGCCGACGCCAGCCAGGCTACGGTTGCCTTCCAGGCGCGTTCCGAGCTTGCCGACGGGTTCCGTTCGAATGTGGCGATCCGCCAGTTCAGTGTCGCTGTCGACGAACCGCCTGCGCTGGCCGGTCAGGATACGGCCCCAAACCCGGTCGAGTACATCCTGGCGGCGCTCGGTTCATGCCAGGAGATCACGTACCGCCTTTACGCTGACGCACTTGGCATTCCGCTCGACAGCGTGTCGGTGCAGTTGAGCGGCGATATCGACCTGCGCGGTTTCTTTAATGTCGACCCGGAGGTTCGGCCGGGCTATCAGCGCATCAGCGCCGAGGTCCACTTGGACAGCCCGGCCCCGGAAGCCGATATCGCCCGGCTCAAGGAAACCGTCGACCGCCATTGTCCTGTCCTCGATATTCTTCGCAACCCGACCCCGGTCGATTTGCGGCTCACCACGAAGGTGCGGCAGGTGGCGGCGGAGTAAGGCGCTAAGCTCAGCCAGCGAACTACCTGGCCTTAGTCCAGTTTGAGAATTTGTCAGGGTCGAGCTGCGAGGTTCGGCCCTTTTCCCATGCCGTCGTGCGTATGCCCTTCTGTCAGGATGTTCTCGTGTACGCGCATGGCTGTCATGCAAATTTGCCTGATCACGTCTTGTGTGACCGGCTTGAATAGTAAGCATGCTTATTATATCTCACGCTCATGACTTCGAACACGGAACATACGCTTGGCTTTCTGGTCCACACAGTGGGCCGGCTGTTGCGCAAGCGGCTGGAGCAGATGGCGATCGATACGCATCTTTCCGCCGCCCAGTGGCGGCTGCTGTTCTGGGTCGCGAAGGAAGAAGGCACGACCCAGGCCCGTATTGCCGAGTTTCTCGAAATCGAGCCGATCAGCGTTTCACGCATGCTCGATCGCATGGAGCAGGGCGGCTGGGTCGAACGCCGGGCTGATGTCAATGATCGTCGCGTGCGTGCGATTTTTCTGACCGAGCTCGGGCGGGAAGCCTTTGTCTACGTGAAGAGTTTTGTCGGTGAAGTCACCGAAGAAGCTTTCGCCGGCATATCGAAGGCCGACCAGAAGATCATCATGCAGGGGCTCGAGAGGGTCATCGAGAACCTGAACAACAACATAACGTCCTCCCAAGACGTTGAAGACGGCACCGAAGCCAAGACCTTAGAAAGTGCACCCCAATGAACGCCGTGTCCAAGATCGATGAGAAAGATGCTGCCAAGCTCGATATGGAACAGCCGACCCCGGCTGCCCAGCCGGCCATAGCAGCGCCGCCTCCGGTGGAAACGCTTGCGGTGCCGCAGAAGAAGAAGTCCCGCAGCCTTCGCTTCTTCCTGATGGTTTCGGTGCCGCTCATCCTGGTTGCGGCCGGCGGCTATTATTACGTGACCGGTGGTCGCTACGAAGAGACCGAAAACGCCAACCTGCAGCAGGCGACGCTTTCGATCGCTGCCAATGTTCCGGGCCGGATCGTCGAAGTGAATGTCGCCGACAACAAGCCGGTCAAAAAGGGCGACGTGCTGTTCGCCGTCGACCCCGAACCTTACAAGATAGCACTTGCACAGGCCGATGCTGCGGTTGCCAATGCACGGCTCGGTGTCGAGCAGTTGCGTTCCGCCTACAGGCAGGCCCAGGCCAAGGAATTGTCGGCGTCGAGCGAAGTCACCTACGCGCAGTCGCAATATGATCGTGCCGTCGATCTGGTGAAGAAGGGCATCAACCCGCAATCCACCCTCGACCAGACCCGCAATGACCTTGATAAGGCCAAGCAGGATCTCTCCGTCGCGGTCCAGGGCATCGACAGCGCCAAGGCAGCTCTTGACGGCAATCCCGATATTGTCACCGACCAGCATCCGACCGTGCTTGCAGCGCTTGCTGCACGCGACAAGGCTGCTTTCGACCTTTCCCAGGCGACGGTAAGGGCGCCCGATGATGGTGTTGCCTACAAAGCCGCGTCCTTCCGCGTTGGCCAGTATGTCGGCGTCGGCACGCCGCTGTTCGCGCTTGTCGAGACCGGCGACACCTGGATCGATGCCAACTTCAAGGAAACGCAGCTGACACGCATGAAGCCGGGTCAGAAGGCCGAGGTTGTGCTCGACACCTATCCGGACAAGACCTTCGAGGCGACGGTCCAGGCCATCGGAGCCGGTACCGGCGCGCAGTTCTCGCTGCTGCCGGCACAGAATGCCACCGGCAACTGGGTCAAGGTCACGCAGCGCATTCCCGTGCGCCTGCAGCTCGACGACAAGAATGCCGAGCTCGCGCTGCGCGCCGGCATGAGCGCTTCCGTCACCGTTGACACCGGGGTCTCGCGCGGTTTCGGCGGCCTGTTCGGCAAGGCTTTCGCGGGCGAGGTCAAGTAAGACGGCTCGATAGAGCCGGAACGCATTTTTACAAAGAGGATCGGTTTGCCGGCGGGCCGGCGCGGCAGGTGATGCAGGTTGGGGCGGTGCGGATGTGCCGTCAGGACGGATCATCCTTCGTCGCTACCCGCCAAGAGTTTCCGGGCGGCAGGCACTCACAAGCTGGGCGCCAACCGTTAACCCCCCAAAACGGCTGGCATCTTCCCCGAATTGGGTCGCCTGCCGCCCGGAAAGCCTTCAGGTCGCTGATCATTCCGCATTGGACGATATTGCCATGAGTGCAGATCAAACCTTTCGGGAAGTCCCGAACCGCGGATTGGCCACCGTCGCCATCATGGCGGCGACGGTCATGCAGGTGCTTGACACAACGATCGCCAACGTTGCGTTGCCGTCGATGTCGGGCGACCTCGGTGCTTCGCCCGATACCATCAACTGGGTGCTGACATCCTACATCGTCGCTGCGGCCATCGTCACGCCGATGACGGGGTGGCTGTCGGACAAGTTCGGGCGCAAGGAGCTGTTCCTTGGTTCGGTCGTCGGCTTCGTCGCCTTCTCGCTCCTGTGCGGTATCGCCTGGAGCCTGGAGACGATGGTGCTGTTCCGCCTGATGCAGGGCGTGTTCGGCGCGTCCATCGTGCCTTTGTCGCAGCTCTTCCTGATGGACATCAATCCCAAGGAGCGGCGCGGGCAGGCGATGGCGATCTGGGGTGCCGGCATCATGGTCGGCCCCGTGGTCGGTCCGACCTTGGGCGGCTGGTTGACCGACAGCTACAACTGGCGCTGGGTGTTCCTGATCAACCTGCCGGTCGGCATCATCGCCTTCCTCGGCATGGCCGCGTTCCTGCCAAGCATCCCGAAGCGCGTGCGGGGCTTCGATTTCTTCGGCTTCGCCATGTTGTCGCTCGGTGTCGGTGCGTTGCAGCTGATGCTGGATCGCGGGCCGGACGCAGACTGGTTTTCCTCGACCGAGATCTGGATCGAGACCGGACTGGCTTTGATCGGCTTCTGGGTATTCATCGTCCACACCGTCACCGCAGAACGGCCATTCATCGATGCCAAGATCTTCCGCGATCGCAATTTCGCGGCGGCGCTGGTGTTCATCTTCATCATCGGCGTTATCCTGCTCGCCGGCATGGCGCTGCTGCCGCCGATGCTGTCGGCAATCTTCGGTTATCCGACGGTGACGACAGGCATGGTGATGGCACCACGCGGCGTCGGCACCATGATCTCGATGCTTGCGGTCGGACGCCTGATGAAGATGGTCGATCCGAAAAAGCTGATCTTCATCGGCATGCTGCTCACAGCCTATTCATTCTACATGATGTCAGCCTTCACGCCGCAGATGGATGCCTGGCCAATCGTCACGTCGGGTATCGTCCAGGGCCTGGGGCTTGGTCTGGTGTTCGTGCCGATTTCGACCATGGCGTTTTCGACGCTCAATCCGGCCAATCTGCCGGACGCAACATCGCTGTTCACGCTGGTCCGCAATATCGGTTCCTCGATCGGCATCTCGGCGTTTACGGCGGTGCTGACGCAGAACACGCAGATCAATCACGTCGAATTGTCGGCCTTCATCAACCCATTCAATCCGAACTTGTGGCTTGCCAACCCCACCGCGGCGATGGGTGACCGGACCGCACTGTCGCAGGTCGATGGCCTGGTCAACATCCAGGCGCAGATGATCTCCTACGTCTCGGACTTCAAGCTGATGGCGCTCGTCACGGCATGCGCTATCCCGCTGCTGTTGCTGCTGCGATCGCCCAAACAGGCGCCGGCCGGTGGTGCACCGGCGGTGCATATGGACTAGGCAGTCGGGAATAGGCATCGGCAGTCGGGTAGAAACTTGTTGCAGCCGCGATAGTCGACCGCACTCCGACTGCCGACTACTTCCCCATCAGCAGCGCCCAGTAGCGCCAGTCCGGTCGCTTGGCGTCTGCCACATAGGCGAGGCCGAAGCGTGTGAAGCGTGGGTCGAGCATGTTGCGCCGGTGTGGCGGCGAGTTCATCCACATGTCGAACAGGCGGGCGAGGTCCATTCGGCCTTGCGCGATGTTTTCGGCGGCGGCCCCTTCAATCCCGTTGTCGGATACACGCGAGGCGAAATCCTTGCCCCAGCCGGTTGTGTGCTCCATGCGGCCGGCAGCCGCCATGTAGCGCGCCTGCTGCAGGGCAGCATGTTCGAGCTGCGAATCCGGTGCCATCGCCGGCAGTCCCGCGCTGGAGCGGATCTTTCCGACCAGTCCGGAGGCCGACGATGAAGCGCCGCCGCCTTCGCCGGTCGGGCGCACCGTGCCGCAGCCAGCGAGCGCGACGAGCAGTCCGCTGCCGGTGAGTGTCATGAAGGCACGGCGGGAAAGCCGGGGGATATGATCTGCCGATGATGAAGGGGTGAAAGAGGAGAGCATCAAATCTCCCATAAGGGTGATCATGGCTTTTAGCAGGCAGAGCGTGGCCGGCCTCAACAATCTGTGATGGCGGCAGCGCGACAATATCGGCGAAAACTGCTAGGATCCCTTCATTGATTGAGTGGCAGCCCCGGGCGGCCATCCTGGCGATGACCGCCCTCCAACCCGACGGGAGGAAGGTAATGGCCGGTTTTCACGTCATGGCAGGTGCGCATGGGCTTGAATTGCCCACGGTGCGCCGCATCACCATCTCGGATCTTTTCGATGCGCTGAAGCGCGGTGCCGAAGATTTCTGGGCCAAGCCGTCGCATTATGTCTTCCTGGGTCTGATCTATCCGATCGTCGGCCTGATCCTGACGGAATGGTCGTCCGGCACGAACGCGATCCAGCTCATCTATCCGCTGATGACCGGCTTTGCGCTGGTCGGCCCTTTTGCGGCTATCGGTCTCTACGAGATGTCGCGGCGGCGCGAGCGCGGTATGGATACATCCTGGAAGCGCGCTCTCGATGTGCGCCATTCGCCGGCGCTGCCGTCCATCGCGGTCATCGGTATCATGCTGATGGCGATTTTCCTGCTCTGGCTGTTCACCGCGCAGTCCATCTACACGGCTTATTTCGGCGAACGGCCGCCGGTGGCGATGGGTACCTTCATCCGTGATGTGCTGACCACCGGGCAGGGGCTTGGGCTAATCCTTTGGGGTAACCTCACCGGTTTCCTTTTCGCGCTGGTGGTGCTGGCCACGACGGTCATCGCTTTCCCGCTTCTGCTCGACCGCGATGTCGGCGTGGTCTCCGCCATCGACACCTCGGTGCGCGCGGTCGTCATGAACCCGGTGCCGATGCTGGCATGGGGCCTGATCGTGGCTGTGCTTCTGGTGATCGGCTCGATCCCGATCTTCGCCGGCCTCGCCATTGTCATGCCGATCCTTGGCCATGCCACCTGGCACCTCTATCGCAAGGTGGTCGAGCCGGAGCCAAGAGTTGACCGGCGCCCGATGTAACGATCTGATCGGCCTTCAGCGCTGGCTTTCGGTCGCCATCCGGACAGCCAGCGCGGCCAGCACCGTCCCCATCAGCCAGCGCTGGATGAGCATCCACAGCGGACGGCCAGCCAGGAACACCGCGATGGAGCCTGCCGTCACGGCAATGATGGCGTTGACCGACAGGCTGATCGAGATCTGGGTTACGCCCAGCACAAGAAGCTGCGACAGCACCTGGCCTTTTTCCGGATCAATGAACTGCGGCAGCAGCGAGAGATAAAGCACCGCGACCTTCGGATTCAAAAGGTTGGTCATCAATCCCATCATGAACAGCTTGCGTGGCCGGTCACGTGGAAGCTCGCGCACCTGGAAGGGCGAGCGACCGCCAGGCCTCAAGGCCTGCCAGGCAAGATAGAGCAGATAGAGCGCCCCGGCGAGCCGCAAGGCATCATAAGCATAAGGCACGGCAAGCAGCAGCGCGGTGATGCCGAATGCCGCGGAGAAAACATAAAACAGGAAGCCGACGGCAACGCCGCCCAGCGAAATCAAACCTGCCTTCGGCCCTTGCGAGAGCGAACGGGAGATCAGGTAGACCATGTTGGGACCGGGCGTCAGCACCATGCCGAGGCAGATCAACGCGAAAGCGATGTGATTGGCGGTATCGGGCACGGCTGTCCCCCAGGGAAAGACGCCAATCTGTCGGCGTCGGCGGAAACTGCATCTTTGCCGTGCGCGGCGCAAGGGCGCGTCCCGCCGGTTGATTGCGCCAGCGCGGGTTCCTCCTTTTGGCCACTGGCGGGTCGCGGCAAAAGCTGGTGACAGGCGGGGACGCTTCGGCTAATTCGGAGCCGTCCTGGCCGTGTCTGGTGCCCCAAACCGATGGCCGGAGACCCTAGACCGCGGCCTTTTTCCAGGGATGCCATGACGGACCTTTTAGAGACGATCGAGACGTTGACCGCTGTGTCAGGCCGCTACGATGCGCTGCTGTGCGACGTGTGGGGGGTGGTCCACAATGGCGAGACGCATTTCCCGGCGGCGGCGGCTGCCTTGGCCGAAGCGCGCAAGGCTGGTGTTGCGGTCGTGCTGATCACCAACTCGCCGCGCCGCAGTGCGGATGTGATCACTCAGATGCGGCTGATCGGCGTGCCGGACGGCGCTTTCGATCGTGTTGTCAGTTCCGGCGATGTCACGCGCGACCTGATCGCCGAGGGACCGCGCAAGGTGTTCCACCTCGGTCCCGACCGCGACATGAACATCTATGATGGGCTCGACGTGGAAATCTCCGAGGAATTCGAGGCGCAGGTGGTCGTCTGCACAGGCATGTTCGATGACGAGGCCGAGACACCGGAAGACTATGCGGAGATGCTGACCAGGCTGCGCGCCCGCAACCTGCCATTCATCTGCGCCAATCCCGACATCATCGTTGAGCGCGGCGAAAGGCTGATCTGGTGCGCCGGCGCGCTTGCTCGCGACTATGCGCAACTGGGCGGCCGCACGCTGATCGCCGGCAAGCCGCATGCGCCGATCTATGCTGCTGCGATGAAGGCCGCCGCGGAAGTGCTCCGCCGCGAAATTCCTCGCAGCCGTGCCCTGGCCATTGGCGACGGCATGATGACCGATGTGAAGGGTGGCGCCGACAATGGCTTCGATGTCCTCTACATCTCCGGCGGCATCCACGCACGTGACTATGGCGATCCGCTGCGGCCCGACCCGGTTCAGCTTGCTGCCTTCCTCGAAAAGCACGGCTATCGTCCGGTTGCCGTCATGCCGCGGCTGAAATAGGAAGGCCGGCATGAACAGGCCGTTCGAACGCATTGAAGGTGACACGGTGCTGCCGTCGCGACTGCGCGGCGGCGTTGTCGCAATCGGCAATTTCGACGGCGTTCATCGCGGTCATCAGGCCGTTCTGCAGCAGGCTCTCGACGAAGCGCAGCGGCGTGGCGTGCCGGCGCTGGTGCTGACTTTCGAGCCGCATCCGCGCACCGTCTTTCGGCCGGACGTGCCCTTGTTCGTGCTGACGCCGCCGCCGGTAAAAGCCAGATTGTTGTCCGATTTGGGCTTCGATGCGGTGATCGAGCAGGAATTCACGCATGAGTTCTCGCATCGTTCGGCGGAGTCCTTCATCACCGATATCCTCGAGCGCAATCTCGGCATTTCCTGCGCCGTCACAGGCTTCGACTTTCATTTCGGCAAGGACCGCCAGGGCGGTCCCGCCTTTCTCGCTGCCGCCGGCCAAAGCCTCGGCTTTGGCGTCGTGCAGGTCGAGGCGTTCTGCGATGAAGGCACGGAGGTCATCTCCTCGAGCCGGATCCGCGCCTTGCTCACGGAAGGCAAGCCTGAAGAGGCGGCGGGCCTGCTTGGCTACCGCATTACGGTCGAAAGCGAAGTGATCGGCGGGCAGCAGCTTGGCCGCACGCTCGGCTTTCCGACGGCAAACATGAGGCTTCCGCCACAAACAATTCTGAAGGAAGGCATTTATGCCGTCCGGTTCCGTCGACAGGACGGTTCGATCCACGACGGCGTCGCCAGTTTCGGCCGCCGCCCGACAGTGGACGACGATGGCGCGCCGCTGCTGGAAACCTTCCTGTTCGATTTCTCGGACAGCCTCTATGGTGAAACCTGCGAGGTTTCGCTGTTTGCCTACCTGCGCGGCGAGGTGAAGTTCGAAGGCCTCGATCCGCTGGTTGCCCAGATGAAGCATGACGAAGCGGAGGCGAGGGCGCTTCTGGCCGGTGTCAGGCCGCTGTCGGTCCTTGACGCCAAGATTGCGTTCTAGAACGTTGCGCGTCCCTGCGGACGCGCAACGGACGATAGTCGATCGGGCTAGGTCCTGCTGCTCTTCAGGGCCAAACCAAAGGCGATGTAGGTCCAGCCCTGGAAGACCAGGTCGATCGCCAGGAACAGGCCGAGTACCCAGAGGCTGTTGACTGGCCATTGCAGTGCAATCAGAAGTCCCGCCAGTGCCGTGATGACACCACCGGCGATGATCCAGCCCGAACCCTTCTCGGCTCGATGCTGATAGCCGATCGAGGCGCGGATCAGGCCTGCGGCCACCAGCGCTATTGCCAGCAGCAGGGTGAAGACGGTGGAAGCGAGCAGTGGATTGTAGAAGGCGAAGAAGCCGGCCACCGCATAGAGCAGGCCACTGAGCAGCCAGTAGAAGAAGCGCCCCCACGTCTTTACGCCGAAGGCGTGGATGATTTCGATGGCGCCGGCCATCAACATCAGCCAGCCCACGAAATAGACCGATGCTACGGTGGCGATGAACAGGTTGCCGAAGGCGATGCCGCCAAAGACCAGCAACAGAACGCCGAGTGCCACGAACCATCCCCATTTGGAGCGGGCTTCGCCGATCACATTCTTCAGTTCGTCCGTGGGCAGGGTCATGGCCGTCCTCTCCAAGGTTGTGCCTGTCACAGAGCGGACGATAACGCCGTGCCAATATGACGTCCAGTGACGGGGCCGAAACCGAATGTGTTTGAGAAACGGGGATTTAAATCAAATTTTACCAAGAGGCCCGCATAGACAACGCAACGGTGAGTTGTGCATGGTGTTGTGATGAGTCCTGCAAAGTCCCTCCCGGCGGCTATCGCCGCTGTCGTTTTTTTTGCGCCGGCCAGCGCGCGCGCCGAAGGTGACTTCTTCGGCTGGATACGCGGTGACTGGTATCTCGAGGTCGGCGTCACCGGTCTGGTCGCTCCGAACTTCGAAGGCGGCAAGAAATATCTGCTTGGTGCCGAGCCGATCATCTCGCTTGGCAAGGCGGGCGGCGACACGAAATTTTCGTCCCGTAACGACAACATTTCGCTCGGCCTCTACGACAACGGCAATTTCCGCGCCGGTTTGAACGGCAAGCTCCTGTTGCGCCGCGACAGCGACACGCAGGGGCTGGAAGGGCTGGATCCGGTACGCTGGGGCGGCGAAGTCGGCGGGTTCGCCGAATTTTACCCGCTCGATTGGCTGCGCGTGCGTGGTGAGGTCCGGCAGGGGTTCCGTGCGCATCACGGTGTCGTCGCCGATTTTGCCGCCGACGCCTTTTATGACGTCACCCCGGAAGTGCGTATTTCCGGCGGTCCGCGCATGTCGTTTGCTTCAGCCAGCTATTTCGATGCCTATTATGGCGTCAATGCTGCTGAATCCGCGGCCACCGGCCTTGCCGAATACAAGCCGGGTGGCGGCCTGAAATCGGTCGGCGTCGGCGGTGCCGTTACCTGGAAGGTGACCGATCCCATCACTGCGAGCCTGTTTGGTGAGTATAGCCGACTGACAGGTCCGGCGGCCGATTCCAGCCTGGTCAGGCAGAATGGCTCGAAGGATCAGTTCACCTTCGGCATTTCGACCAGCTATCGCTTCGACTTCAAGCTTTAGCCAAATACGGCAGCGAAGCGCTTTATTCCTGTGCGCTTATCCGTTAAAAGCGCGGCCATGACAGCTTTCTCGCGCCTTCGCGGCATCGCGATACGAATTAGTGGCCCGGTGTTCCGGACGGCCTGAGGTCGTCGGAGCCGCCGGGACTTTTTGCGCGGGCAACCCTCGCGCTTTTTCCAGAACATGCTAGTTCCAACGCTCGAGGCTCGTGCCGACGGGCAACGCATATGGCAGATCGATGAACGACAAAGCTGAAACCCTCGACTATTCGAAGACCCTTTATCTGCCGCAGACGGAATTCCCGATGCGCGCCGGCTTGCCGGAAAGGGAGCCGGTGCTGGTCAAGCGCTGGCAGGACATGGACCTCTACAAGCGCCTGCGCGAAACCGCTGCCGGCCGCCCGAAATATGTGCTGCACGACGGTCCTCCCTACGCCAACGGCAACATCCATATCGGGCATGCGCTGAACAAGATCCTGAAGGACATCATCGTCCGCTCGTTCCAGATGCGCGGTTTCGACTCCAACTATGTGCCGGGCTGGGACTGCCATGGTCTGCCGATCGAATGGAAGATCGAGGAAGAGAATTACCGTTCCAAAGGCAAATCCAAGCCGGATCTGACACAGCCGGCTGCGATGGTGGCATTCCGCCAGGAATGTCGCGCCTATGCCGAAAAGTGGATCAAGGTGCAGGGCGATGAATTCCAGCGCCTCGGCGTGGTCGGCGATTTCGACAACCCGTATACGACCATGGCCTACCACGCGGAAGCGCGCATCGCCGGCGAATTGCTGAAATTCGCGGCAAGCGACCAGCTCTATCGCGGCTCCAAGCCTGTGATGTGGTCGGTGGTGGAACGCACTGCGCTGGCCGAAGCCGAGATCGAATACCAGGACTATGAGAGCGACACGATCTGGGTGAAGTTCCCGGTCAACGGCGCAGCCGGCGAGTTTGCCGGTGCGCAAGTCGTCATCTGGACAACCACGCCCTGGACGATTCCGGGGAACCGCGCCGTCGCCTATTCGCCGCGTGTCGCTTACGGTCTCTACGAGGTCACGGCGGCGGAGAACGAGTTCGGCCCGCAGCCGGGCGAGAAGCTGATCTTTGCCGATGCGCTTGCCGAGGATTCTGCGGCAAAGGCGAAAGTGGCCATGAAGCGGCTCGCCAACGTTCCCGCGGAAGAGCTTGGCAAATATACGCTTTCTCATCCGTTGAAGGGGCTGGGCGGCGGCTATGACTTCGTCGTGCCGATGGTCGCCGGCGACCACGTCACCGACGATGCCGGTACCGGCTTCGTGCACACGGCCCCCAGCCATGGCCGCGAAGACTTCGAGGCCTGGATGGATGCTGCGCCGGAGCTGCGCAAGCAAGGCATCGACGTCGCGATCCCGTTCCCGGTCGATGACGCCGGCTTCTACACCAAGGACGCGCCGGGTTTTGGTCCGGACCGCGAGGGCGGCCCTGCGCGCGTTATCGACGACAACGGCAAGAAGGGCGACGCCAACAAGGCCGTCATTGAGGCGCTGATCGCGGTGAATGCGCTGTTCGCACGCGGACGTCTGAAGCACCAATATCCGCATTCGTGGCGTTCGAAGAAGCCGATCATCTTCCGTAACACGCCGCAGTGGTTCGTCTATATGGACAAGGAACTCGACGATGGCAGCACGCTGCGCAGCCGGGCGCTGAAGGCGATCGATGACACGCGTTTTGTTCCGGCCGCCGGCCAGACGCGCCTGCGTTCCATGATCGAGGAGCGCCCCGACTGGGTGCTGTCGCGCCAGCGTGCCTGGGGCGTGCCGATCGCCGTCTTCGCCGACGTCGACGGCAATGTGCTGAAGGACGAGGCGGTCAATGCCCGTATCGTCGAGGCCTTCGAGACGGAAGGGGCGGATGCCTGGTTCGCCGAAGGCGCACGCGAGCGCTTCCTGGGTTCGCGCGCCAATGAGCCGTGGACGCAGGTGATGGACATCCTGGACGTCTGGTTCGATTCCGGTTCGACCCACACGTTCACGCTGGAGGACCGTCCCGACCTGAAATGGCCGGCCGACGTCTATCTTGAAGGTTCCGACCAGCACCGGGGCTGGTTCCATTCCTCGCTGCTGGAAAGCTGCGGCACGAGGGGCAGGGCGCCCTACGATACGGTCGTCACCCATGGCTTCACCATGGACGAGGAAGGCCGCAAGATGTCGAAATCGCTCGGCAACACCGTTGTGCCGCAGGATGTCATCAAGCAGTCCGGCGCCGACATCCTGCGCCTGTGGGTGGCAACGACCGATTATTGGGAGGACCAGCGGCTCGGCAAGACCATTCTGCAGACCAACATCGATGCCTATCGCAAGCTGCGCAACACCATCCGCTGGATGCTGGGCACGCTGGCGCATGATGACGGCGCTGAAGTGCCGCTTGCCGAAATGCCGGAACTGGAGCGGCTGATGCTGCACCGGCTGGCCGAACTCGACGAACTGGTGCGTTCGGGCTTTGACGCCTTTGAGTTCAAGCGCATCACGCGCGCGCTGCTAGACTTCATGGTTGTCGAGCTCTCGGCCTTCTATTTCGACATCCGCAAGGACGCGCTCTACTGCGACGCGCCTTCCAGCGTGAAGCGCAAGGCATCCGTGCAGGTGGTGCGCTATCTGTTCGACTGCCTGGTGAAGTGGCTGGCGCCGCTTTTGCCCTTCACCACGGAAGAGGCCTGGCTGGACCGTAACCCGCAAGCCGAATCGCTGCATCTGGAGCAGATGCCGGCAGTGCCTTCCGCCTGGCGCAACGACGCGCTGGCCGAGAAATGGCGCAAGGTGCGGCAAGTGCGCAGCGTTGTTACGGGCGCTCTGGAACTGGAACGCGCGAAGAAGACCATCGGCTCTTCGCTGGAAGCGGTGCCGGTCGTTTATCTCGGCGATGCTAGCCTGGAAGCGGCGCTTGCTGGTATCGACCTGGCCGAGATCAGCATCACGTCTGACCTCGTCATTTCGCATGATGCTGCCCCTGCCGATGCTTTCGCACTGCGTGAAGTGCCCGGGGTCGCGGTCGTCATCGCCAAGGCGGAAGATCGCGGTCTGGTCAAATGCGCGCGTTCGTGGCGGTACACTGCCGATGTCGGCTCCGACGCGGCCTATCCGGACGTATCGGCGCGTGACGCGGCAGCCTTGCGGGAAATGAAGGCGCTCGGCCGTTTTTAGGGTGTTGGAGGTGTTGCAATGCCGGTGGTAGTACAGCTGCCGGCGTTGCCCTTAACCCGGCGTTGAGGTAAAGACGCGAAATTCCGACGAACAACAATGACAAACTATCGCCGGATTCCCGTTGAATGAGCGCATAGCGTTTTCATTTCCGGGCCACCGGGGCTGGCCAGAGGTCGAGAGTGACAAAAATCAGCATGACCGAAAGACACCGCGCGCGTGCGCTGGTTCTGGTGCCGCTCATGGTGTCCGGCTTTGCGCTGGCTGGCTGCGTCGGTTCGCCGACCTACGGTACAGGCACGCCGGCGGGCGAACAGTTGCTTGGCGACGTCTCGAACGCGATCTCGCTGCAGCCGCCAAAGCGCGATGCCATCGACTATAAACCGCGTGCGACGCTGGTGAAGCCGAAGCCGGGTACGAAGGAAGCGCTGCCGGCACCGCAGGACTCCATCACGCAGACCGCAAGCGGCGAATGGCCGGAATCGCCGGAACAGCGCCGGGCGCGCCTGCGGGCTGAGGCGACTGCCAACGAAAACAATCCGAATTACGAACCAGGCATCGTTGGCGACGATGTTCAGACCGATCCGGTTGCCGTGCGCAAGGCGATGGCCGAATCGGGTTCAAGCCACCCGCCAGCTCCCGACAGCGGTCAGGCCGTTTCCCGCCGCGCGGAAGTGGCGAAGCGCGTGGCTGCAAGCCAGCAGAGCACGCCGACCACCCGCCGTTTCCTGACGGATCCGCCGGTGGTTTACCGCACGGCTGCCGATAGCGCTCCGCAGGGCGATCTGGGTGAGGACGAATACAAGAAGGAACGGCGCCTGAAAAAGGAAGCCCAGGCCAAGAGCGGCAAGTCAGGCTGGTTCGACTGGTGGAATTAGGCCGCTGAAAGGCTTTTGAAACACGACGCCGCTGCCTTGCAGCGGCGTTTTTCGTTGAGGCAGCGTTTCTAGAGCGTTTCCCTTTTCACGAAAACGCTCTAACTCTTTGTTTTTACGTAATTCCGATCGGAAAACCGCTACACGCTTTTCCTGGAGTTGCTCTAGCGGCGATCCCGGAAGAAGTCTTTGAGCATGGCTGAGGATTGCGTTTCGGCGAACCCTGCGTAGACATCCGGAACATGATGGCAGGTGGGAGCTGAGAAGAAGCGCGGTCCATTGACGATTGCGCCGCCTTTTTCGTCGGCAGCGCCGAAATAGAGCCGACGCAGCCGGGCGAACGAGATCGCGCCCGCGCACATGACGCAAGGTTCCAGGGTTACGTAGAGATCGTGGTCTGTCAGCCTTTCACTGGCAAGTCTCCGGCAGGCTTCGCGGATTGCCAGGATTTCCGCGTGCGCGGTCGGGTCCGACAGTTCCCGGGTGCGATTGCCTGCGGCGGCAACAATCGTATTGCCCTGCACGACGACCGCGCCGACCGGCACTTCACCGCGCGCTGCGGCAGCCTCGGCTTCTTTTAGCGCGACTGCCATGAAATCCGGTCGTTTCACGCTGTTTCGGCTCCTTGATGGGCTTAGAATAGTCCTCGCCACCCGGCGGCGATCCTGTTATCTAGCGCGCGACTTCGAAAACCGATATCGATTTTCGAACCGGATCACGCGCACAACAGAAGCGTCAAAGCGTCCTGACGCGTCGTTTCCGACGCGCGACGCCGTGACCGTGCGACGAATTAAGGGAATAGGGCGGAATGCCGATTGCATTCCAGCTCTGGTGAGCAAGGCAAGATGGACGACAAAGACAACAAGCCGCCGCGTTCGCGTGGTCCCAGAACAGACGGTCCGCGCGGCCGCGAGCCCGGTAAGGGTGGAAAGCCTGGCTTTGGCAAGAAGCCGTTTACCAAGCGTTTTGACGGCGACAAGGCCACAGGCGAGCGGCCCCGTGGCGACTTCAAGCCGGGCGGCGGCAAGCCGTGGCAGAAGCGGGAGGATGGCGGCAAGCGGCCTTTTGAGAAAGGCGCACGTGGCGAAGGCAAGCCTTTCGTCAAGCGCGATGGCCCGCGCAAACCCTACACGCTGCGCGAAGACCGTTCAGCGGAAGGCGAGAGGCCGAGGCGCGATTTCGCGGATCGTCCTCGCAGCGCGCGCTCGGAAGGTGACTTCCGGCAAGATCGCAAGCCATACGAGAAGCGCGAAGGCGGTGGTTCCTACGGCAAGCGGCCCTTCGAGCAAGGCGCGCGCGGCGAAGGCAAGCCTTTCGTCAAGCGCGACGGCCCGCGCAAACCCTATGCGCCACGCGAGGACAGGTCGGCCGATGCCGAGCGCCCTAAGCGCGACTTTGGTGGCGACCGACCGCGCGGTCCGCGGCCTGAGGGCGGCTTTCGTCCAGATCGCAAGCCCTTTGAAAAACGCGATGGCTCGGGCAATCAACGTCCCGGTCGCTTCGAACGCGGTGAGCGCAAATTCGAAGGCGAACGGTCTGAGCGTCGCTTCGACAAGGAAGCGGGAGAACGCCGTTTCGAGCGCCCGAAGCACGAGTTCGACGGCGAACGCAAGCCGTTCCAGAAGCGCGAAGGGGGCGCATCCAAGCGGCCCTTCGACAAGGGACCACGCCGCGAAGCTGCCGCGCGCTCCCATGCTTCGGTCGAAGTCGTCGAGAACGGCGAGCGCATAGCCAAGCGGCTTGCGCGCGCCGGCATCGCGTCGCGACGTGACGCCGAGGAGCTGATCGCTGCCGGCCGCGTCAGGGTCAACGGCCAGATACTGACGTCACCGGCCTTCAACGTTTCGCCGGACGACGTCATCCATCTCGATGGCACCGAAATTCCACCGATCGAGCGCACTCGCCTGTTCCTGTTCCACAAACCGGCCGGCGTGGTCACCACCAACCGTGATCCGGAAGGTCGCAAGACCGTCTTTGATGTGCTGCCGGCCGAGTTGCCGCGGCTGATGACCATCGGCCGCCTCGATATCAACACCGAGGGCCTGCTGCTGCTTACCAATGACGGCGGGTTGTCGCGCGTGCTGGAGTTGCCTGCCACAGGCTGGCTCCGCCGCTACCGCGTGCGCGTGCACGGCAAGGTCGAGGAACAGGCGCTGGCCGATCTCAGGGACGGCATCGCGGTCGACGGTGTTTTCTATGGCGCCATTGAGGCTTCCCTGGAGCGTACGCAAGGCACCAATGCCTGGCTGACCATCGGCCTGCGCGAAGGTAAGAATCGCGAGGTCAAGAACATCCTCGGCGCGCTTGGCCTTGAGGTGACGCGGCTGATCCGCGTTTCCTATGGTCCGTTCCAGCTCGGCGAATTGCCGGAAGGCCACGTGCAGGAGATCAAGGGCCGCACGCTGCGTGAACAGCTGGGCGAAACCCTGATCGAGGAAGCCGGCGCCAACTTCGACGCCGATATCACGATGCCTTTCTCGAACAAGCCGGTGCGCCGCACCGAGCCGCGTCCCGAAGAGAAACCGCGGCCCAGGCCGCTGCGTGATGGCGACCACCGGCCGGCCGGTGAGGGTGGCTTGATCAAAGCGCGCAAACGGCGCGAAGGCAGTCGAGACGAGGCGCTCGGCAAGCTCTCGACCAAGCCTGACCGTGGAGGCTTCGGCGATCGTGGCGGCTTCGCCAAGGGTGGCGCCGGCAAAGGCTTCGGCGAGCGTGGCCCGAAGAAGGGCGAGCGCGAGCAACGGCCGATAGATCCGCCCGGCCAGCGCCGCGCCAATGTCTGGATGGCACCTGGCGCGAGACCGCAGGGTGCCAAGGCGGAGCGATCGGAAAAGCCGGGTACTGGCAAGGGTGCTTCGCGTGGTCGCTCCTTTGACGACAAGGGCGGTGCTCCGCGCGGCAAGGGACCTGGCAAAGGCCCACGGTCGCGCTGATGCGGGTGGTCGGCGGTGAATTTCGCGGACGGCCGCTGGCGACACCGCGTGACCAGTCCATTCGCCCGACCACCGATCGCGCGCGGGAGGCATTGTTCAACGTACTGACGCATCGGTTTGGAGAGAAGCTGGAGGGGGCACGCGTTCTCGACCTCTTCGCCGGTACCGGTGCGCTCGGTATCGAGGCGCTGTCACGCGGTGCCTCTTATGCGGTTTTCATCGAGGAATCGGCGGAAGGGCGTGGATTGATCCGCTCCAATGTCGAGGCCTTCGGTCTTACCGGCCGTACCAAGATTTTCCGTCGCGATGCCACCAAACTCGGCGAGGCCGGGACGATGGGGCCGTTCGGCCTGCTGTTCGCGGATCCGCCTTATGGCAAAGGCCTGGGCGAGCAGGCGCTGCAATCCGCACGCGCTGGCGGCTGGTTGGTGCCGGGCGCGCTTTGCGTGGTCGAGGAGACGGCCGCAGCCTCTTTCCAGCCGGGGCCAGGGTTTTCTGTGATCGACGAACGCAACTACGGCGAAACCGTCATTCGCTTCATCGAGGCCACCTGACTGGACCTTTTCGCGCTCTGGCCTGACTTCGGCCCATATTTGCAGCAAGACGGGCAGGAGGATACTGGGAGAATCGGCGAAGACGCATGGTTGCAGATGAAACGGAGCGGTCGATGGGAATTCGCAAAGATTGGCCGCGCCGCATGCTGCTTGCAGCATCGCCGGAGCGTTTCCGTTTTTCACGGAAACGCGAAAACGCTCTGCGCATTTTTGCTGGAATTGCTCTGAGTGTCCTGACGGCAACATCGGCACTGGCTGAGCAGGCGCCTCCCGAAGGTACGATCAGCCAGTTCACGCTGGGCAACGGCATGCAGGTGGTGGTCATTCCCGATCATCGCGCGCCGATCGTGACCCACATGGTGTGGTACAAGATCGGCAGTGCCGACGAACCGCCGGGAAAGTCCGGTATCGCGCACTTCTTCGAACATTTGATGTTCAAGGCCACCAGCAATCATCCCGCCGGTGCGCTCGACCAGGCCGTCGCCGATATAGGCGGCAACGACAACGCCTTCACGTCCTACGATTTCACTGCTTTCCACGAGACGGTGCCGCCATCGGCGCTTGGCCAGATGATGGGTTTCGAGGCTGATCGCATGCGCAACCTCGTGTTGAGCGACGAAGCCGTGACCACGGAGCGCGACGTCATCATGGAAGAGCGCCGCTCGCGTATCGACAATGATCCGCAGGCGCAGCTCGACGAAGCGGTCAACGCCACGCTTTATATGAACCAGCCCTATCGTATCCCTGTGATCGGCTGGATGCAGGAAATCGAGCAGCTCAACCGTGTCGACGCCAAGGCGTTTTATGACCGCTACTACGCGCCGAACAATGCTGTCCTGGTCATTGCCGGTGATGTCGAGCCTGAAGCCGTGCGCAAGCTGGCGGAGGAGAATTACGGCAAGGTGCCACGTGGGCCGGACCTGGCGCCTCGCATCCGCCCCAAGGAGCCGGAGAAGACGACGGCTCGTTCGGTGACGCTCGCCGACGCGCGCGTCAGCGTGCCGAATTTTTCCATGCAATGGGTTGTGCCGTCCTACAACACAGCCAAACCGGGCGAGGCGGAAGCGCTTGACCTGCTGGGCGAGATCCTCGGCGGCGGCACGCGCAGCCGCCTCTACCAGGAACTTGTCGTGAAGCAAGGCATCGCGGCCAGTGTTGGTGCCGGATTCCAGGGCCGGGCTCTGGATGACACGGTCTTCGCCGCGTATGCCACACCGCGCGGAACCGCCAGGCTGACCGAGGTCGAGAAGGCCGTTGGCGTGGAAATCGAAAAGATCGCGCGCGAAGGCGTCAACGCAGACGAACTGGAGCGGGCAAAGAACCGTTTCATCCGCTCGATGATCTTTGCCCGTGACCGGCAGGATTCAATGGCCAACATCTATGGCAGCGTGTTGACCACGGGTGGCACGGTCAAGGATGTCGAAGAATGGCCGGAGCGCGTCCGCAAGGTGGGTGCCGAAGAGGTCAAGGCGGCAGCTCAGCGCTATCTGGTCCTCGACAAGGTTGTGACGGGCTACCTCCTGCCCAAGGCGGAGAACTGATTGATGCCGGTATATGCCACCACGACTAATTTGACGATCCGGCTGTTGCTTGGGTTGATCTTCCTGGTCTTGCCGGTGTTCACGGCGTCGGCTGCCATGAACATCCAGGAGGTGAAGTCCGACAAGGGCATCACCGCCTGGCTGGTCGAGGACTACACCGTACCGATCGTGACCATGCGCTTTGTTTTCGACGGCGGCGCCAGCCAGGACCCTGTCGGCAAGGAGGGGACGGCCAATCTGATGGCCGGCCTGTTCGATGAAGGGGCAGGTGATCTCGACAGCGATGCCTTCCAGATCAAGCTCGACGACGTCGGCGCGGAAATGAGTTTCGAAGAGACCCGTGACGGTTTCTACGGCACGATGCGCATGCTGGCAGAGAAGCGGGATGATGCGCTCGGCCTGCTGAAACTGGCGATCGAAGAGCCGCGTTTCGATCCTGCGCCGGTGGAGCGCATTCGGGCGCAGATCATTTCCGGCATCGAGTCGAACGCCCGCAATCCCGAAACCATTGCCCAGGCGAAATGGCGCAAGGCACTCTATGGCGATCATCCTTATGCCAATCCTGAAAACGGCACCAAGGAAACCGTGGCGGCGATCACCCGGGACGACCTGCGCGCTTTCCACAAGGCGATGTTCGGGCGCGACGGTTTGCATGTCGCCGTCGTCGGCGCGATCGATGCTGAAACATTGAAGCGCAAGCTCGACGAAATCTTCGGCGGTCTTCCGGAAAAGCAGCAATTGCGGCCGCTTGTCGATGTCGATCTGAAGCTTGGCCAGACCGTCGAAGTCAATTACGACCAGCCGCAGACATCGTTGCAGTGGGCTTTCCCGGGCGTTGCCCGCGATGCACCGGACTTTTATGCCGCTGCGCTGCTCAATGAGATACTGGGTGGCCAGGCCTACACCTCGCGGCTTTACCAGGAAGTGCGGGAGAAGCGGGGGCTCGCCTATGGCGTCTCCTCGTCGCTGGTCGATCGCCGCCATTCGGCGCTGCTGACCGTTGGCACGGCTACACGCTCGGACCGGGCCTCTGAAACCTTGAAGATCGTGCGGGATGTGGTGCAGCGCCTGGCGACGGACGGACCGACCGATCAGGAACTGGCGGCTGTGAAAAAGAACCTCATAGGCGCCTATGCCATCAACAACCTGGATTCATCGAGCTCGATCGCCAACACCCTGGTGGAACTGCAACTCGACAGGCTGGGCATTGACTACATCCAGCGTCGTGCGGCCTATATCAATGGCGTGACGCTTGACGAGGTGAAGGCCGTGGCCAAGAAACTGTTGTCGGTCGATCCGGCGATCCTGGTGGTCGGGCCTGCGCTTGCCACGGGGGGCAAAGGGTGAGCCCGTCCTTTTCCATCGCATTCGGCGGTGGCGGCGCGCGCGGCTTGGCGCATATCCATGTCATCGAGGCGCTGGACGAACTCGGCATCAAGCCCGTGGCGATCGCCGGTTCCTCGATCGGCGCGCTGGTGGGGGCAGGTTTTGCCTCGGGCATGAGCGGCCGTGACATCCACGACTATGCGCGCTCCATACTCGGCACCCGTGCCCAGGTGGCGAGTCGTATGTGGCGTGCGCGCCCAGGCACCTTGGCCGAGGCGATGGAAGGCGGTTTTCGCTTCGGTCAGTTCAATGTCGAACGCATCCTCAAGGCTTTCCTCCCGGAAGTCGTGCCGGCCAGCTTCGAAGAGCTGAAGATTCCGCTCAAGGTGACAGCGACCGACTATTTCGGTCACAAACTGGCGGTGTTCGACAGCGGCGAACTGCATTCGGCACTCGCCGCCTCGGCGGCGATCCCGGCGGTGTTCCGGCCAGTCATGCGCGACGGCCGCATGCTGATTGACGGCGGCATCTACAATCCCGTGCCGTTCGACCTGGTCGAAGGGGCTGCCGACATCACCATCGCGGTCGATGTCGTCGGCGGCCCGGAAGAGGGCAGCAAGAGACCGACTTCCATCGACCTTATGTTTGGTGCGACGCAACTGCTGATGCAGTCGATCATCGCGAACAAGCTGACACAGTGCCGCCCCGATATCCTGATCCGCCCGCCGGTTTCGCGCTTCCGCGTTCTCGACTTCATGAAGATCGACGCCGTGATGGCGGAAACGGAGGCGGTGAAGGACGAGGTGAAACGCGCTGTCGAAGCCGCGCTGGAGTCGCGGCTGGAGTTCGCAGGGGTAGCGTCGCTCTTTGCCCGGGTTCAGTGTGCGAATACCTGCTCCATCGAACGGAAGCCCTTGAATTCGAGGGCATTACCGGAAGGGTCGCGGATGAACAGCGTGGCCTGTTCGCCCGGCTGGCCCTTGAAGCGTACCATCGGTCGCTCGAGCCAGTCGATGTCGTCGCGTGCCTCGAGCCGGGCGGCGAGCTTTTCCCACTCGTCCATCAATAGCACTGCGCCGAAATGCGGAATCGGCACTGCTACCCCTTCGACGGCACCGTCGCGTTGCGCGAGAGCCGTACCGGGGCGCAGATGCGCCGACATCTGGTGACCGTAGAGATCGAAGTCGACCCAGGTCTCCGAAGAGCGTCCGATGCGGCAGCCGAGCACTTCACCGTAGAAGGTCCGTGTCTCATTCAGATCGCGAACGGGAAAGGCGAGGTGAAAGGGTGTCATGGTTGGATCTTTCGCGTCTGGGCCAGGAGGATTCAAACACAACCACATGCGCGAGCCCGTCGTAAACATCGACTTTTCTCGTGCCGACCCGAGCTCGCGCTAAACTGTCGCCAACGGTCCGAAGAAGCCGATGATACGGGTTATGCGCCTTTGGCCAGGATCGAGGAAGGCGATGTCCAGACCTTCGGGAAACGACGAACCATCCGGCAGAGCGAACCTCCAGGCGAAACGCGCAACGCCATGGTGAACATCCACGTCACTTGTGCGGATGATGTGGGCACCCGGATATCTCGCCTGGATTCCCGCTATATGGGCAAGCAGTTCTTCTGCACCGGTCGCATGGACGGTTGGATCCGAATAGGTGGCGCCATCATTCCAGACCGACAGCAACAATGTGCGGCGTCTTTGCGCATCCTGGTCCGACCAGGATGCGCAATATGTATCGATGAGATGCGTCAGGGACATTGCTATCCGGCCTTTCCCATGAACTGCGACAGTGCGGCGAAATCGTCATGCAGGTGGCCTGCGGCAATCGCCCGCCGGAAGATGGCATCATAACCATCGACCAGGGTGCGGTCGATCTTGCGCACTTCCATCAACTCCACGAGATGCTGGAACGCGCTGTAGTGGGGAGAGATCGACGAAAGCGTCTCGCTGTCCGCTGCCAGCCGGCCCGCGTCGGTGCGTCTGATAAGGTCCGTGACGAGACCTTCGACGACTGGGGCGGTTGCTGTCCATTGCAGTGCCAATTCGCTGAGCTCGATGTTTTCGGCTCGGCACACCGCCATGGATTGCAGCGCGCCGAACAGCGATCCCCACATCAGTGCAAGCAATGCGCTGTCCAGTGCGTTTGCCAGTCCGAGATCGTCGCCGACATGCTGGACATTGCCGCCCAACGCCTGAAGCATGTCCCTGTTTTGCTCGAAGGCCTGTCGTGGCCCGGAGACCAGGATGGTGCCGTGCTTCGTGCCGATGAAATCCGGCGTGGCCATGATCGCACCGTCGAGATAGGTGACGCCGTGATCTGTTGCCCATCCGCCGGCTTCGCGTGCGCCGTGCGGCGTGCCGGACGTCAGTTCCATCACCAGCTTGCCGCGAAGAGCCGGGGCGACCTCGCCGCGCAGCAATGCAGCGGTTGCGGGATAGTCGGTGACGTTGACGATGATGATCTCGCTCGCCTCGACAGCATCCAGCACAGACGCTGCAACGGTAGCACCGGCGACGGCGACCGCTGCAGTCCTTTCGATGGTCCTGTTCCAGGCCGTCGTGCGGTGACCGGCCTTCAAAAGTGCACGGACGAGCGCGGTTCCCATGCGTCCGGTTCCCAAAACAGTGATTGCAGGCTTCATAACGACACTCCATATCGATCGGCTGAAACGGACGGCTTCTTGCCGTTGGCCGAGAACTATGAGGCGGATGCGGTAAGGCCAATACGCACGGAAACGTAAGTGCTTACGCCCTGGTAAGGAGAATGGAGATGAGCAGGCCTGTGGAGAATGGCTTCTCGATCGCGATGAAGCTGGTCGCAGGGAAGTGGAAGATCGATATCCTGTGCGCGCTTTCCACGGCGCCGCGCAGGTTCGGTCGGCTACGTCATTCCATTCCCGACATCAGCGAAAAGATGCTGGCACAGCAATTGCGTGAAATGGAGGCCGATGGGCTTGTCAAAAGGCAGGCCTATCCGGGATTGCCCGCCAAGGTCGTCTATTCGCTGACGGAAAGCGGCGCAGCGCTCTGCGCAGGCGCGGAAGGCTTGTGCCGCTGGAGTGAACAGTTCCCGGGCCGTGCCGAGGCTCAGGCATAGCTGCGGCGGATTGGCTTTCGGCATTGCGCAGACCCGACGGGGACAATAGATGGTGCTACGGCGCCCGCGCAAAGGCGCGGTCGCGGAAAAGCAGGAAATCAGCATGGCCGATACGCTCGACACTTCGAAATTGACCGATCGCGTCGCTGCGCTCGTTGACGCCGCAAGGAAGGCTGGCGCCGATGCAGCGGATGCCGTCGTGGTGCTCGGCCGCTCCACGAGTGTTTCGGTTCGGCTCGGCAAGGTGGAAAACACCAACGCGTCGGAAAGCGAAGACGTGTCGTTGCGCGTTTTCGTCGGCAATCGTGTCGCCTCCGTTTCCGCGACCGCCGCCTCGGATCCAAAGTCGCTGGCCGAAAGAGCGGTGGCGATGGCGAAGGTCTCTCCCGAAGACCCGTATCAAGGGCTCGCGGATCCCTCGCTGCTCGCGAGCGGAACGAACGATCTCGACCTTTTCGACAACAGGCAAATTTCCGCCGACCGGTTGCGCGAGGATGCTCTTGCCGCCGAGGAGGCGGCTCTTGCGGTCAAAGGCGTGACCAATTCCGGTGGCAGCGCTGCCGGCGCCGGCATGGGCGGACTGGTACTCGCCACATCGCACGGATTTCTTGGCCAGTATGCCGCCACGCGGTTTTCTCGCTCCGCCAGCGTTATCGCGGGCGAGGGTACCGGCATGGAGCGGGACTATGATTATTCGTCCCGACTGCATTTTGCCGACCTCGATGATCCGGAGGCGATCGGCCGCAGTGCTGGTGAACGGGCTGTCAAGCGCATCGGTGCACGCAAGGTTCCGACCGGCACCGTCACGGTCGTGTTCGATCCGCGCGTAGCGCGTGGTATCGCCGGTCATCTCGCAGGTGCCATCAACGGCGCTTCGGTGGCGCGCAAAACCTCGTTCCTGCGCGATATGATGGGCAAGCAGGTGGCTTCGGCCGCCATAACGGTGACTGACGAGCCGTTGCGCCGGCGTGGTCAGGCTTCGCGTCCTTTCGACGGCGAGGGTGTCGGTGGTGAAAAGCTCCTGATGGTCGACAAGGGCGTGCTCAATCACTGGTTCCTGTCGACCTCGGCGGCGCGCGAACTCGGCCTCACCACCAATGGCCGCGGCGCGCGCAGCGGGTCGCAGGTTTCGCCCTCATCCACCAACCTCGCCATCGAACCGGGTGATCGCTCGCCCGAGGAATTGATCGGGGCCTTGAAGACCGGCTTCTATGTCACGGAAGTGTTCGGCCAGGGCGTCAACATGGTGACCGGCGAATACAGCCGCGGCGCCTCCGGTTTCTGGATCGAGAACGGCGAACTCACCTATCCGGTCTCCGAGGTGACGATCGCCTCGAACCTCAAGACGATGTTCCTCGGGCTCGTGCCGGCCAATGACCTCGACCGCGAATACGGCACTGCTGCGCCGACGTTGCTCATCGAAGGAATAACCCTTGCCGGAAGTTGATGCAGCGAGCCTCGCCGGCGCGGATGAAGACCTTGCCTTGTTGCGTGATGCTGCGCGCGAAGCCGGCGTGATCGCGCTGCGCTATTTTGGCAAGAACCCGGAAGTCTGGATGAAGGGTGGCACGTCTCCGGTGAGCGAGGCCGACTATGCGGCCGACACCTATCTGCGCAACACGCTGCTGGCGGCCCGGCCGGACTATGGCTGGCTGTCGGAAGAAACGGCTGACGGTCCGGAGCGACTGACGGCGCGCCGTGTCTTCGTCGTCGATCCGATCGATGGAACGCGCGGCTTTCTCGATGGCCTGAAATTCTGGTGTGTCAGCGTCGCGGTGGTCGAAGATGGCAAGCCGATCGCCGGCGTACTCGAATGTCCGGCGGCGCACGAAACCTATTGGGCGACACCCGGTGGCGGTGCCTTCCTCAACGGCGAGCGCATCAAGGTTCGCAACACGCCCGCCATTGCTGAACTGGGTGGGCCAAAAGCCTTGCAGGACCTGGTGCCGGAGCCCTGGCAAGGAAGGCTGAAGCGCACAAGCTATATCCCTTCCCTGGCGTATCGGCTGGCGATGATTGCAAAGGGCAGTCTTGACGCGACTTTCGTCAAGCCGAATGCCCATGATTGGGATATTGCTGCCGCCGAGCTCATCCTGCGTGAAGCAGGCGGGCGGCTGATCGACAGCCAGGGGACCACGCCCGCCTTTGGCAAGGAGAAGGTCAGCCACGGCGCGCTGGCCGCAGGAAGCGGCGAAATGCTTGCCATGATGGCGGGCGTGATTTCCAGCCACGCCGGCTGAGGCGTTTCATAGGTTTCAAAATTGGCGGCTTTGGTCTAGACCAAGCACCAAATCACATGATGTGAAGGACGGACATGACCGGGGAAGACGGAAAGAAACAGCTTTTGCACCTGGTGTTCGGTGGCGAACTGACGGCGCTCGGCGGCAGCGAGTTCCGCGATCTCGACGCACTCGACATCGTCGGCATCTATCCCGACTATCAGTCGGCGCTGAACGCCTGGAAGTCCAAGGCGCAGGCCAGCGTCGACAACGCGCATATGCGCTATTTCGTCGTGCACCTGCATCGCCTGCTCGACCCGCAGGGCCAGGCCAGCGCGTGACGATGGAAGAACAGGTGGCGAAACCGCAGGCCGACCAGCCCGCGGCCGAACGGAAACGCTCCAACAGCGCGCTGAAACCGCTGTGGAAAAAGGTGCGTGAGCCGCTTGCCCAGTCGCGTTTCGTCAAAGGCCTGATCGTCAGCCTGTTCACGCTGGCGATGCGCTTCATCCGGCTTACCAATCCGCGTCTCGCCCAATCCGCCAGGTTCAGCGACAAGGAATATGAAGGCATCGAGCCGGGTATCATCGCGCTCTGGCACGGCCAGCACATCCTGATGCCGGCTTTCTACCCTTCGAAGCGTGGACTGGTCGCCATGGTGTCGCGCAGTGCCGATGCCGAGATCAACGCGGAGGTCATTGAACGTTTCGGTATCGAGACCGTGCGCGGGTCGGGTGGCCGGGCGGATGCCCGCCACGTTGACAAGGGTGGCGCCAAAGCGCTGATCGGGCTCAAGAAATCGCTGATGGCCGGCAAGAATGTCTGCATGATCGCCGATATTCCACACGGTACACCGCGTGATGCCGGACTCGGCGTCATCCTGCTCGCCAAACTGTCGGGCCGCCCGATCATCCCGGCAGCACTTGCCACCAGCCGCCGCAAGGTGCTGGAGAAGAGCTGGGACAAGACCACCATCAACCTGCCGTTTGGCCGTTCGGCGATCGCGGCAGGCGAGCCCATCTTCGTGGCGAGCAATGCCGACGAGGCCGAGATGGAGCGCAAGCGTGTCGAACTCACCGACGCGCTGAATGCTGTGACCGCCAAGGCCTACCATATGGTGGATGCGCCACGATGAGCGAGCGCTGGGCCCGGGTGATGCTTTCGCTCTACCGCGCAGCCGGTTCGGCCGCTTATCCGCTTGCCGGTCCCTATGTCGCCTGGCGCGCCTCGAAGGGCAAGGAGGACCGCGCCCGCAGCCGTGAACGCTACGGCGTTGCCAGCCAGGAACGACCGGACGGGCCGCTGATCTGGGTACACGCGGCAAGCGTCGGTGAAACAAATGCAGTGGTGCCGCTGGTGCGCTCGATCCTCGACTACGGCGTCACCGTCGTGCTGACGACCGGCACCGTAACGTCGGCCAAGCTGGTGGCGGAGCGGCTGGGTGACCGCGTCATCCATCAATATGTGCCGCTAGATCTGAGGCCGGCGGTGAGCCGTTTCCTCAATCACTGGCATCCCGACCTCGTCATCATCGCCGAGTCCGAGATCTGGCCGAACACCATCCTGGAGCTCGGCGCGCGCAGCGTGCCGCAGGTGCTGGTCAACGGGCGGCTTTCCGATCGTTCCTTCGCTTCGTGGAAGAAACGTTCCAACATCGCCGAGGCCCTGTTCGAGAACCTTGCCCATGTGGTCGCTCAATCGGAAGTCGATGGCGAGCGTTTCCGGGCCCTCGGTGCGCGACCGGTAACGGTTTCCGGCAACCTCAAGGTCGACACGCCGCCACCGCCGGTGAACGCGGGTGAATTGGCCTTGCTCAGCCGACAGATCAACGGGCGCCCGACATGGGCCGCCATCTCCACCCACGATGGTGAGGAAATCATTGCCGCAGAGGTGCACAAGACGTTGGCCTCACGGCACCCAGGGCCTGCTTACCATTGTCGTGCCGCGCCACCCGGATCGCGCCGAGGCGCTTGTCGAAACATTTGCCGGCATGGGGCTTGCCGTTGCTCGGCGCAGCCTGGACGACCAGATCACGCCCGATGTCGACATCCTGCTGGGCGACACGATCGGCGAGATGGGGCTTTATCTCAGGCTTACCGAGATCGCCTTCGTCGGCCGTTCGCTGACGTCGGAAGGCGGCCAGAACCCACTCGAGCCGGCCATGCTGGAGACAGCAGTCCTTGCCGGCCGCAATGTGCAGAATTTCCGCGACTCCTATCAGAGACTGCTGGACGCTGGCGCCGCCAAGCTGGTGCGGGATCGCCCGATGCTGGCCGGTGCCGTCAACTTCCTGCTCTCCAATGAAAGCGCGCGCCGCGAGATGATGGCGGCGGGTGCCGCGACCGTCGAGCAGATGCGCGGTGCGCTGGCCACGACGCAGAGAGCGCTTGAGCCCTATATCCAGCCGCTTGTCGTCAAGGCCCGTCTCAAGGTGGCGGGAGGCCGCTGAGCATGGCGAGCGAAGCGCCGCCGTTCTGGTGGGAAAAACCGGACTGGCGCGCCCATCTGCTTTCACCCGTCTCCTGGATTTACGGCGCGGTTGCCGGTCGCCGCATGCGTTCGGCGAAACGGGAAAAGATCGACGTACCAGTGCTTTGCGTCGGAAATTTCACGGTGGGCGGCTCCGGCAAGACGCCGGTCGCGATTGCGCTCGCAAGGCATGCGAAACAGCAGGGCCTGAAACCGGGTTTCCTGTCTCGCGGCCATGGCGGCTCCTTTGGCGAGCCGCATATCGTCGATCCGCATCACGATGCAGCCAAACATGTCGGCGACGAGCCGCTGCTTCTGGCCGAGCATGCCCCGGTGGCGGTGTCGCCGAACCGCGCAGCCGGCGCCCGTATGCTGATCGACAAGGAAGGCTGCGACTTCCTCATCATGGACGACGGCTTCCAGAGCGCGCGCATCCATATCGATTTTGCGCTTGTCGTGGTCGACGCCCGCTACGGCATCGGCAATGGTCGTGTCATTCCGGGCGGGCCGCTGCGCGCGCCGGTGCTCACGCAACTTCTCTACGCGGATGCGCTGCTCAGAATGGGGGATGGTGCCGCTGCCGACGCCGTGGTGCGGCAGGCTGCACGTGCCGGTAAACCGATCTTTGCCGCTCGTGCCCGGCCGAGTGACGCCAAGATGCTCGTCGGGAGACGTCTGCTCGCCTTCGCCGGCATCGGCCATCCGGAGAAATTCTACGACACCGTGGCGGAAGCTGGCGGCAAGGTGGCGCTCAGCCGTTCATTCCCCGATCATCACGTCTACGCCGAGGACGAACTGGTCGAATTGCTCTCGACCGCCAAAGCTGCGGATCTCGGGCTTGTCACCACGGCCAAGGACGCCGCGCGCCTGCGCCATGGCGCCCTCCCGTCAGGATTCCTGGAAACGCTCAGCGTACTTGAAATCGAAACGGTGTTCGAGCCGGACCACACGCCGCAGCGCATTGTCGATGAGACCCTCGAAGCGTGGCGCAGGCGGCGGATCAACGGCTAGCTTCTTCTCTCCTGCTGTAAAGATGCCTTATCAGCTCCGCTTGCGCAAATCCGGGTTGGATTCGATTTCGCGCTGCAGGGAAGCGGCGGCGCTGACATAAGGCTCCTGCCGTGCCACGCTCCAGTACTTCAATTCGTCGAGAGCGATGCTCTCGCCGGTTACGGCGCAGCGCACGAAGGCGCCCGGGCTGGTAACCTGGAAATCGCCGTCCAGGTAGCGGATGCGGGCTTCCCGGCCACCGGGACCCTCGAAACGGTTCATCATCGCGATCGACCTGTGCTCGAACGGCCAAGCTTGTTGACAGCTCCTGACCTCGAGCGTTTCCGCCACAAAATAGAGGCAAGGTCAAGCAGGGGCCAGCTTCACACAACGCAGACGGCTTATTGTCGGGCGAAATGACGCTTGGATCATCATGGTCGCTGCCATCTCTCGCCTCGCTTCCCTGCTCAAGCAGGCAACGGCCGGCGATGTGCCGTTGCCGACGGCCAAGCCGGATCCAGCCAAAACAGAGTTGATCAGGACGCTGGTGGTGCCTCGCGTGCCACTCGGCGCGGAGCCGATGCCGTCGCTCGCGCCACCCCTGGTCGTGCCGACGAAGGCTGCCATGGCACAAAAGGAGGCGTCATCGCAGATCATCCAGGCGTATCGCGCGGCGCTCGATCTGGAAGAAATCGCGCCAGCCTCGATCAATCAGCGGTCATCATGGGTGAGGGGAGCCGGTACCGAGGCGGAAACAGCCGCTCGTGCCCCGTCGGCCCAGCCGGCAGGTCCGGATGGAACGCTTTCCGGCGCCCGCGTCCCCTCGGTACCCGGCTACGTGCCCGTCTTGCCTCTTGCGGCAATCGCCCGGCAGATCGAAGGGGACGAAGCGAGCACGCGCAAGCGGCGGCCGGTCCATGCGTCGGCGACGCGCGGAAGGTCGGGAGAGACCTCGTTGGAAACGGTGGTCAGCGCTCGCGCGATTGCCTTTGGCCTCGCAGCATTCGCATTGCTGTTGCTGATCGTTCTCCTGGTGTTTTAGAGCGGACGGGGCATCTCGTCTCGATCCATCACACTTGCTATCAGCGGTCCGCGTCCAGAAAACTGTGCAGCCGTTCACGGGGCACGCTGGCTGCATTGGAGATACGCCGGGCAAGTTCCACAGCCGCTGTGCGGGGTTTTCCGGCGGGCCGGTCGAGCCAATAGGATACCGGGTTCAAGGCTGTCCGCTTGTCGACCGCCACGACGCGTCCGGCTGCGACCTGGCCTTCGGCGAGAGGCGGCCGGGCCAGGGCGACGCCGAGCCCATAGGCGGCGGCATCCAGAACGAGGTTGTAGTCTTCGAAGCGTCGATCCTGCGGGCGGGGGCGATAGTCGACGCCTTGCTCACCGAACCACGCGCGCCAACCCGAGGCATCGGAATCGTGGATCAGGGGGTATTTCAGCAGCCGCGCGGCATCGCCGGTACCGATCTCTGTCGCCAGTTCCGGCGAGGCGATCGGAAACATGTGTTCCTCGAAAAGCTGCATCGCTATGCGCTCGGGGACGCGCCCGCGGCCACAGCGGATGGAAAGGTCTATGCCTTCGTCGGCGAGGTCGATCTGGCGGTTATCGACATCGAGTACGATCCTGATTTTCGGGTCGCCGCTTTCCAGCCTTGCCATGCGCGGCATCAACCAGAGCCCGCTGATCGAAGGAATGGTCGCCAGTCGCACCACCGCCGTGCCTCTCGGCTCGACCCATCGATCGGAATTGGAGGCGATCAGCGCAAAAGCCTCGCTGGTGCGCAGATGCAGCCGATTGCCCTCGATGGTCAATGAAACGCCACGTGCTCCACGTTCGAACAGCTTCAGCCCGAACCAGTCCTCCAGCCGCGCGATCTGACGGCTGACCGCGCCATGGGTGAGGTTGAGCTTGTCGGCTGCCCCAGAGAAACTCCCTGTTTTTGCCGCCGCGTCAAAGGCCCGCAGGGTTTCGAGTGGCGGCAGTATGTCCAAGCTGTGATCCATGCTCACAGCTCATCCTCGATTTCGTCGTTTGTCAATCACATCGGAAAGGCGTTTTCTGCCATCGTGGCCAAGAGTTGGCGCGGAGACAGGATGATGAGTGCACAGATGAGCATGGCGAATTCGGAACAGCGCACGGATGTCACGGCGATGCTGGCGGTGGCGCTCACCGTGGTCGGCTGGGCTTCCGCCTTTCCGGCGATCCGCGCCGGTCTCGCAGCCTTCGGGCCGCTGGAGCTTGGAGCGCTGCGTTTTGCGATCGCCGCCGTGCCCGCCGCGATCTTCCTCGCCATCAAGCGCCCCGCATTGCCCAAACTCAACGAACTGTGGCGGTTCGCCGTCGGCGGCGCAATTTTCGTCGCGCTTTACACGGCGATGCTGAACATCGGCGAGACCACGGTTTCTGCTGGTTCAGCCGCTTTCATCATCAATGTCAGCCCGATCTTCACGGCGATCATGGCGATGTTCGTGCTTGGCGAGCGCTTCCCGGTGCTGGCCTGGGTTGGCACTTTCGTTTCCTTCGCCGGCATTGGTGTCATCGCCATGGGCGAAGGTAACGGGCTGACGTTCAACACCGGTGCATTGCTGATCCTCGGCTCGGCGCTGTGTTCGTCGGTCAACACGATCGTGCAGAAGCCGTTGTTTTCAAGGCACCATCCGCTGACGGTCTCGGCGTGGAACATGGTGCTCGGGGCTTTGTGCCTGGCGCCCTTCTTCCCGGAAAGTCTCGTCCAGGCTTCACACGCGGACAGGGCGGGCCTCACCGCGGTGATCTATCTCGGCCTCATTCCGAGTTTCATATCCTATGCGGCCTGGGCGACGGCCTTGTCGCGCCTGCCGGCAGCACGCGCCTCGAACTATCTCTATCTGGTTTCACCGGTGGCGACGGCGATCGGCTTCGCCTGGCTCGGCGAGGTGCCCACGACACTTGGCATCATCGGCGGCGTGCTCGCGCTTGGAGGCGTGATCATCGTCAACATGAAACGCTGAAGCCGAAGCCGGGTTATCGCCGGCCGAACAGCCGCTCGATGTCGGCAAGCTTGAGCTCGATATAGGTCGGGCGACCATGGTTGCAGGTGCCTGATCCGGGTGTTGCTTCCATCTGGCGCAGCAAGGCGTTCATTTCGTCAGGCTTGAGCAGGCGGCCAGAGCGCACCGAACCATGGCAAGCCATGGTGGCGGCGATGTGATGGAGGCGTTCCGTCAGCGTTTCGGTGGTGTCGTTGTCGGCGATTTCGTCGGCAAGGTCGCGGACAAGCTGCTGCACGTCGGTCTCGCCCAGCATCGACGGTGTTTCGCGCACGGCGATGGCGCCCGGGCCGAAACGCTCGACGCCAAGACCGAAACGCTTCAGCGTCTCGGCATGCGATGACAGCCGTTCGGCGTCGTCTTCGGGCAGGTCGACGATTTCCGGCAGCAGCAGCATCTGCGCGGGCACAGGACGGGAATGCAGTGCATTCTTCAACGCTTCATAGACAAGCCGCTCATGCGCGGCATGCTGGTCGACGATGACAAGCGAATCCCGGGTCTGTGCAACGATGTAGTTCTCGTGCACCTGCGCGCGCGCAGCGCCCAGCGTAGCGCCGAGCAAGGTTTCTGTTGTCTCGACCTGGCTGGCGCGGGCATCGACGCTGACCGTCGCTCCGGTATCGAAGGCTGTCTGCTCATTTTCACGGAAGCCCATGTCGAGCGGACGTTGCGGCGAATGCGCTGCATCGAACCCAATCGGCCCGGAGGCGCGATAAGCCGCGTCGTAGCCACGATGGCCGTTGGCGGGGCCGCCGTGGCCGAAGCTTGCGGCACCAGGCCTGAAGGCGGCCATCATGCCGGCGGCGCCTGTGGTTGCCGCGCGCACACCAGCGCTCGTCAATGCTTCACGGATCGCACCGACGATCAGTCCGCGCACCAGACCAGGATCGCGGAAACGCACGTCGGCCTTCGCCGGATGGACGTTGACGTCTACAGTTGCAGGATCAAGCATCAGGAACAGCGCCACCACGGCGTGCCTGTCACGAGGCAGCACATCCATATAGGCGCCGCGGATGGCGCCGGCGATCAGCTTGTCGCGCACGGGGCGGCCGTTGACATAGGCGTACTGCTGCAGAGCGTTGGCGCGCGTGAAGGACGGAATCGAGACATGGCCCGTCAGCCGTACACCTTCGCGCATGGCGTCGACGGCAATCGAATTGTCCGGGAACTCGGAGCCCATCACTTGGGCAAGGCGGCGCAACTGCCCTTCCGGGCTGTCCTCCGTTGCCGGCAGCTCCAGCGTCGACCGATCTGCGCCAGCCAGCGTGAATCGCACCGCCGGGAAGGCAATCGCGATGCGCTTGATGACATCGCTGGTCGCCGAGCTTTCCGCGCGTTCGCCCTTCATGAATTTCAGCCGGGCAGGTGTGGCAAAGAACAGGTCGCGCACCTCCACCGTCGTGCCGCGGTTGGCTGCTGCGGGCCGTACGGACGCGACGCGCCCGCCCTCGATGCTGATCTCGGCGGCACTATCGCCTTGCGCCGTGCGCGAGCGGATCGACAGTCGCGCCACCGAACCGATCGAAGGCAATGCTTCGCCGCGGAAGCCGAGCGAGCGGATGTCGTTGATGTCGTCTGAAAGCTTGGATGTGCAGTGGCGGGCGACTGCCAGTGCCAGCTCGTGTTCGGGCATTCCGGCGCCGTCGTCGGTGACACGGATCAAATTCAACCCGCCTCCAGCCGTTACGATCTCGACACGGCCGGCACCGGCATCGAGCGCATTTTCCACCAGTTCCTTGACGACACTGGCAGGACGCTCGATGACCTCGCCAGCGGCGATCTGGTTGATCATCGTTTCGGAAAGTTGTCGGATGGGCATCGCCCGACTATAGCGGGATTCGTCAAGGCGGCGAATAACCGTGCCCGGCTATTTGATGCAAAGACCACAGGTGAAATCGGCGGAGATTTCCCGCCGATTTCAGGTGATCCGCCGGACTTAAGCGCTTTGGATTTTCAAGGAACGATTGTCCTCGCGCCCGAAGCCCCGAATCTCGATCCGATCACCGTAGACTTCGACGATCGAATAGGCGCTTGTGGCAGGAGTGTCGACCATGCCTTTGAAATTGAGGAAGTATTTGCCCTTGAGCTCGCCGAAGTTGCCGGCGTGGTTGTGGCCGTTAAAATAGGCGACCACATTGCCGGATCCGGTCAGCAGTTCCACGACGCGTTCGGAATCCCACATATTGTGCTCGTTCTCCGGATAGACCGGATAGTGACCCATGACGATCACCTTCTCATTCGCCGACTGTGCTGCCTTGATGGTCTTGCCGAGCCAGTCGAACTGTTCGTCGCTCAACGAGCCGTTCCAGGTCTGCGCGTTGACTGCGCCCTTTGCCTTCAGGTCCTCGAGCCGCCTGGCCGCTATCTCACGACGCGGATCGTCCTTCGGCGGTGCGAACAGGCTGACATCGTTGCCGTCGAGCACGATGAAACGGTAGCCGCCGCCTGCGAAATCATAATAGGCCTTTTCCATGCCGGCGGTGCGCACGACTGAGGTCAGGTACTCGGCAGCCACGTCATAGTCGTGATTGCCGAGCAGGAAGAAGCGCTCGTGCTTCAGCTTGTCGTAGAGCGGCAGGATATGCGCGTAGCTTTCCCAGTGCCGGTCGATGATGTCGCCCAGCGTCGCGACGAAACGCAGGTCCTCCTGATTGAAGGCTTCTATCGCTTCCGACAGTTTCCACAGGCTGTTCGAATAGTAGCGGTTGAGCTTGAGGTTCGGCACCACCGGTGCGTATTGCGGATCGGCGACGATACCGAATTTGAACAGCGGCGCGCCTTCGGCTGCTGCCGCATCGATGGTGAAACCTCCAAACGGTGCAAACATAGCGGCGGTGCCGCCTATCTTGAGGAGGTTGCGTCGGGTGATCATGAAAGCCTCTGCATTGTAAATTTCCAAGGCAGGGTAGGCAGGCTTGGTGACAGCGGCATGAAATCGAGCGTGGTTGTCGCCAGCCGCTGTCTATTCGATTGCAGGTCGTAAAAAAGCCGAGATAGCGGATGCGTGCTATGGAATAGCCGCGCTTCTCACGCGCGATTGGGGGAATCATGAAGCCAGGACTGCTGCTCGCTTTGTCCGTGTTGACGTATCCTGGCTCGGCTTTGGCCGGACCGGCCTCGGATGCAGTGATGTTTTTTTACTCGCCGGTCAAATTCGCGGCCGATCCACAGTTTCGGGATCGCTTCACCGACCCCGTCATCAAGCTGTTCCAGCTCAACGATGCTGCCATCAAGAAGCACCCGGATGAGGTCGCGTGCATCGACTTCGATCCGGCTCTGGACGCGCAGGATTATGACGACAAGAGCGTTGCCGACAGTCTGAAGCTTGCCGAGGCGATCGATGGTGACAAGGCGACGGTGACCGCGAGCTTCAATCTGTTCAGCGAAGGCGATGATTCCAAACGTGAAATGGTCTGGGAGCTGAGGCAAGTCGACGGCTCATGGAAGGTGGCGGACATTGCCTCGAAGAGCAACAGCTGGAAGCTCAGCGAACTCGGTTGCTCGGGCGGTGAAGAAGCAGACTAGGCCGATGGTGTTCGGACAACGTTTTTTGCCTTTGTTGCTAGCTGGTTTCCTGGCGATCGGGCCGGTCTGCGGTGCCTTGGCGGAAGGGCTGCTTGGCGCCAAGACAGCGACGGCGCCTGCTGCCGAGGCGGCACCGAGCGCGTCCAACCTGGCGACGGCTCCCGCTCCGGATTCTCCTGCCGCCCAGGTCAGGCCGTTCTATGCAGATGGGGCGGACCTGGCTTCGGCTGATCGGAACCGCTTCGTTGACCCGGCGAAGACGGTGCTGGAGAAGAACGAAATCCTGAAGAAATCCGGCCAGGGCGATTGCCTCGACCGGAATATGGCGCTCGATGAGGTTCCCTACGACAGAGCGATGCTTGAAAAGACCTTCAAGTCGCTGGAATCGATCAATGGCGATCAGGCGCGCGTCGTGGTCGCCTTCATCGAAGGCACCGAGCCGCATCGGCTCGAGTGGAAGCTGAAAAAGGTCGACGGTGCCTGGAAGATCACCGACCTTTTGTCGGTCACCGGAGAATGGGCGCTCAGCCAGTATCAGTGTGAATGATCTCAGCCCCTGCCGCGGTAGGGGGCGACACCGGTGTCGGGCAGCCAGGCGCCCCTGGGCGGCTCGCCGGTCTGCCAGAATACGTCGATCGGAATGCCACCGCGCGGATACCAGTAGCCGCCGATGCGCAGCCACAACGGCCGCGTGGCTGCCACGACGCGTCGCGCGATCATCACGGTGCAGTCTTCATGGAAGGCGCCATGGTTGCGGAACGAGGTGAGAAACAGCTTCAGCGACTTGGATTCGACCAGGAGCGTGTCCGGCGCATAATCGATGACGATATGCGCGAAATCCGGCTGACCGGTCACGGGACAGAGCGAGGTGAATTCGGGGCAGGTGAAGCGCACGATCGCGGGCGGACCGTCACCGCGTGTGAAGGGCACGGTTTCCAGGATCGCATGATCGGGGTTGTCCGGGGTTTCAACCCTGGTGCCGAGCTGGGTCAGGTTTTCCGTTGTCGTCATGGGGGAGCTCCTTTGAAACAGGCTCTATCCTCAAGGGGCTGCGCAAGCCAGCGCCGAATGAGCGAAGTCAGCTGCGGAAGATCGGCTCGCCGAACGTGGCCGGATCGACATCAACGCCAAGGCCGACGCCTTTCGGTGGAGTTACGCTGCCGTCAACTATGATGAAGTCAGCCTTGCCGTTGGCGACCGTGACCCAGTTATGGAAATCGACCGTGTGCTGGCGCAACGCTTCCGGCGTCGACAGCAGGAGCCCACAGTAGGCGGCGGTGTCGATCTGCGCGCCGCCGGTATCCTCGATGGTGATCTTCAGATTCCGGGCGATGGCAATGTCGCGGATCAGCTTTGCCTTGGTCAGGCCGCCGACGCGCGCGAGCTTGATGGTGATGCCGTCAACCAGTCCGTCGGCGATGGCGCGCAGCAGGGCATCGGCGCCGTCTATGGTCTCGTCGAGGACGAGTGGCCGGTCGCAGGCCGGGCGGATGGCGAGATTTTCCTCATAGCTCGCACAGGGCTGTTCCAGCGTGTAGTCGAGCCCACGTGTCGCCTGCAGGAAACGGCGGGTCTCGGCGGTTCCCCAACTGCCATTGGCATCGCAGAACAGCACCGTGCTGGACGGCACGGCGGCGCGCACGGCCTCGAGACGCGCGATATCGTCATTGACGTCGAGGCCGACCTTGACCTGCAGCCGGTGGTACCCTTCGGCGATGTATTTCCTGGCCCGCGCAGCCATGGCATCAGGGCTTTCCTGCGCCAGCGAACGATAGAGCGGGATGGCGCTGCCTTCCGCGCCACCGGCCATCGCTGCCAGTGACAGACCCCTTTGCTTGCCGGCAAGGTCCCAAAGCGCCATGTCGATCGCGGCCTTGGCATAGGGATGGCCCTTGAGCAGCAGATCCATGCGGCGGTTGAGCGCCTCGATGCCGGTCGCATCCTCGCCGATCAGCCGCGGGGTCAGTTCGCGCATGGCAGCACGCGCGCCTTCGGCAAAAGCCGGATCGTAGAAGGAACCCAGTGGCGCCATTTCGCCATAACCCTTGCTGCCGTCTTGGCTGGCGATCTCGACGATGGTGGAATCGAACCCTTCGGCGCTGCGCCCGCCCGAGCAGGTGTAGGTACCGTCCCGGAATGGCTGCCATTGCCGGTAGAGGGTGATCGAGGCGATGGTCATGCAGGGCTCCGCTGGCGCGTTTGGTGCGATTATGCCGCCATGCTAGCGGTCTGGAACGGGGTATGCCGCGAAGGAAACGGCAGTTGTGCCGGTCGTTTTTATGCTAGCCTCCGGCCTGCGCGTCGCAGTATGCCTTGCCGGCCCTCAGGGAGACCGTCGTTCATGACCCAAAGCTTTCTCGCCCATCTCGACACTGAACTGGCCGGCCTGAAGGCGGCAGGGCTCTACAAGTCCGAGCGGGTCATCTCGTCCATGCAGTCAGCCGAGATCGAAGTGGCTGGCGAGAAGGTGCTGAATTTCTGCGCCAACAACTATCTGGGCCTTGCCGACAATGCGGAGTTGCGCGCGTCGGCGCAGAAGGCGCTGGACCGTTACGGCTACGGCATGGCCTCCGTTCGTTTCATCTGCGGGACCCAGGAGGAGCACAAGCAGCTCGAAGCCAGGATCTCCTCCTTCCTCGGCCTGGAAGACACTATCCTCTACGGCTCCTGCTTTGACGCGAATGGCGGCTTGTTCGAGACGCTGCTCGGTGAGGAAGACGCGGTGATTTCAGATGCGCTGAACCATGCCTCGATCATCGACGGCGTGCGTCTCTCCAAGGCCAAGCGTTTCCGTTATGCCAACAACGACATGGTGGCGCTCGAAGAGGAGCTGAAGAAAGCCGAAGGCAGCCGTTTCAAGCTGGTCGCCACCGATGGTGTCTTCTCCATGGACGGTATCATCGCCAATCTGCAGGGCGTCTGCGATCTCGCCGAGAAATATGGTGCGATGGTGATGGTCGACGACAGCCATGCCGTCGGCTTCGTCGGCAAGCATGGCCGCGGCTCGGCCGAGCACTGTGGCGTCGAGGGGCGTGTGGACATCATCACCGGCACGCTTGGCAAGGCACTGGGCGGCGCTTCCGGCGGCTATACATCCGGCAGGCGGCAGGTGGTGGACTGGCTGCGCCAGCGATCGCGACCCTATCTGTTTTCCAATACGCTGATGCCGGCGATCGCGGCCGCCTCGCTCAAGGTTTTCAACATCATCGAACAGGGCGACGCGCTGCGTGAAAAGCTCTACGCGAATGCGACGCATTTCCGCTCCTCGATGAGCAAGCTCGGCTTCACGCTTGCCGGCGCAGACCATCCGATCATCCCGGTGATGCTTGGTGATGCGACGCTGGCACAGCAGATGGCCGCCAAGATGCTGGAGCGCGGCATCTACGTCATCGGCTTTTCATTCCCCGTCGTTCCCAAGGGACAGGCGCGCATCCGCACGCAGATGTCGGCGGCGCATTCCACGGCCGATATCGATCGCGCGGTCGCGGCTTTCGGTGCGGTCGGCAAGGAACTCGGCATCATTTCCTGAGGAAGAACAGAATGTCCAACATGATGCGCGCACTGGTGAAGGCAAAGGCCGAGCCGGGAATCTGGATGGAACGCGTGCCGGTTCCCGAGATCGGCCCCAACGACGTGCTGATCAAGGTCAAGAAGTCAGCGATCTGCGGTACGGACGTCCATATCTACAACTGGGACCAGTGGGCACAGAAGACGGTGCCGGTGCCGATGGTGACGGGACATGAATTCGTCGGCACCATTGCCGATGTCGGTTCCGCAGTGACCGAATACAAGGTCGGCCAGCGCGTATCGGGCGAAGGCCACATCGTCTGTGGCCATTGCCGCAATTGCCGGGCGGGCAGGGGCCATCTGTGCCGCAACACGCTGGGCGTCGGCGTCAACCGGCCTGGCTCGTTCGGCGAATATGTCGCCATCCCGCAGCACAATGTCGTACCGATCCCCGACGACATTCCGGATGAAATCGCGGCGATCTTCGATCCGCTCGGCAATGCGGTTCATACCGCATTGTCGTTCGATCTGGTCGGTGAGGACGTGCTGGTGACGGGTGCTGGCCCGATCGGCATCATGGGCGCACTGGTGGCGCAATGCGTCGGCGCGCGCAAGGTCGTGATCACGGACATCAACCCGACCCGACTGGCGCTGGCCCGGAAGCTGGGCGTGCGTCATGTCGTGGATGCGTCGAAGGAGAAACTGCGCGACGTGATGCACGACGAAGGCATGACCGAGGGTTTTGACATCGGGCTTGAGATGTCCGGTTCGGCCGTTGCCTTCCGGGACATGATCGACACCATGAACAATGGTGGCAAGATCGCCATTCTCGGCATCGCTCCGACCGGCTTCGAGATCGATTGGAACAAGGTCATCTTCAAGATGCTGCATCTCAAGGGCATTTATGGCCGTGAGATGTTCGAGACCTGGTACAAGATGATCGCGCTGGTGCAGGGGCCGCTTGATGTCAGCGGGCTGATCACGCACCGTATCGGCATCGACGATTATCAGTCAGGCTTCGATGCCATGCGCAGCGGCAATTCCGGCAAGGTGGTCATGGACTGGTAGGAAAAAAATTTTCTTGCCGGTGGATATTTTTCGAATAAGTTTTGTTGCCGTGCCGCAAGCTGATTTGCTAATGCAGGCAACTTTGTTGTGCAAGCTCTCGCCCCGAGGATCGGAATGATGCTCGGGGTGATGTGTAAGAGCCGGAATTCCGACGATGCGCCGCCACATCCGCTCCTTCACCGCGCGCCATGAGCCCTCCAGCCATGCGCTCTCGCACGCCAAGTCCGGCATTGGTGCCGTCATCGGCATCGGCGCGGTCGGCGGCCTCGCCGCGCTGACCGATCTGCCACTGCTGCTGGCGCCACTTGGCGCTACGGCGGTGTTGATCTTTGGCCAGCCGGCCAGCCCGCTGGCGCAGCCGGCCAACGTGTTCGGGGGCTATCTTCTGGCGACGATCGTTGGTGTCGGGGCTGCCTTGGCGCTCCCGGGAAGCTGGACGGTTGCAGCCTTGGCCGTGGGCCTGGCGATCGCCCTGATGTCGATGCTGCGCGTCACCCATCCGCCTGCCGGCGCCGTGCCATTGATTGCGCTTGCCGCACCACTGCAAAGCGCCTCGCTGTTCGGCACGATCCTGATTGGTTCGATCAGCCTGGTCGGGCTTGGCGTGGTCCACCACCGCCTGCCGCCGCGTCTTCATTATCCGCGCCGGGTGGAGTGAGGGACAGGGCGGCCTCAATTGCGTCCAGCGCCGCAGTCATTGCTCCGCGCCCAGGCTCTTTGATCCGCGACAGTAATTCCCGTTCGAACGTCTTCGCCAGCGGTACCATGTCGCAATAGGCGGCAAGGCCTGCTCTGGTCAGTGCAAGGTGCTCGATGCGCCGGTCCTTCTCGTCCGGCGTGCGGGTCAGCCAGCGTCGTCGCTCCAGTTCGGCCACGGCCCGCGAGACCTTGGTCTTGTGCATTGCAGACTGTTCGCCAAGTTCCTTGGCAGTCATCGACCCGCGCTGACCAAGCCCGGACAGGGTGCGCCATTCCGGGCGCGTCAGGCCAAGGCGGTCCTTGTAGATGCGAGCGAACTCGCGGCTGACCAGATCGGCCAGATGATAAAGCCGGTAGGGCAGGAAAGTTTCCAGTTCGAGGATGTCTTCTTTGCTTGCCATGGTGCTCATTCCGGTTGAGCTTCAACGGCGGTGGCCGTGCCGTTGATAGTTACATTTTCAATGGTTACAGATGTAACCAGTTTGGTCAATCAAGGGAGGATGCCTTGGCCTTTTCCTACATGCCTGGCTTCGGCAATGATTTCGAAACCGAGACGCTGCCGGGTTCGCTGCCGCAAGGGCGCAACTCACCGCAGCGGCCGGCCTATGGGCTTTATGCCGAGCAGTTGTCGGGCTCGCCCTTCACCGCGCCGCGCGGCACGAACGAGCGCTCCTGGCTCTACCGGATCCGGCCGAGCGTCAAGCACACCGGACGCTTCAAGGCCGCGAGTTATCCGTTCTGGAAGACTGCCCCCAACGTTGGCGACCATGAACTGGCGCTTGGCCAATATCGCTGGAATCCGACACCGATGCCGAAGGAGCCGACCGATTTCATCGCCGGCATCCGCACCATGACGACGGCCGGCGATGCGCTCGGCCAAAGCGGCATGGCCGCGCATATCTATGTCGCCAACAGATCGATGGTCGACGACCACTTCTTCAATGCCGATGGCGAGATGCTGGTGGTGCCGCAGGTCGGCCGGCTGAATTTCGTTACCGAGATGGGCGTCATCGAGATGCGGCCGGGTGAGATCTGCGTCCTGCCGCGTGGGCTGGTGTTCAAGGTCGAGCTGCTCGATCCGGAAGTGCGCGGCTATATCTGCGAGAACTATGGCGCCAAGTTCACCATGCCCGATCGCGGCCCGATCGGCGCCAACTGCCTGGCCAACCCGCGTGACTTCAAGACGCCCTGCGCATGGTTCGAGGAAAAGGAGAAACCCTGCCGGCTGATCGTCAAATGGTGTGGTTCATTCCACGTCACGGAACTTGGCCATTCGCCGCTCGACGTTGTCGCCTGGCATGGCAACTATGCGCCGTATAAGTATGATCTCGCTACGTTTTCGCCGGTCGGCGCGATCCTGTTCGATCATCCGGATCCGTCGATCTTCACGGTGCTGACGGCGCCGAGCGGCGAGGAAGGCACCGCCAATGTCGACTTCGTCATCTTCCCGCCGCGCTGGCTGGTGGCCGAGAACACCTTTCGTCCACCCTGGTACCATCGCAACATCATGAGCGAGTTCATGGGCCTGATCCATGGCCAGTACGATGCCAAGGAAGAAGGCTTCGTTCCGGGAGGCATGAGCCTGCACAACATGATGCTGGCGCATGGCCCTGATGCTCCCGGCTTCGAAAAGGCGTCCAAGGTCGAACTGAAGCCGGTGAAACTCGACCACACCATGGCATTCATGTTCGAGACGCGCTTCCCGCAGATGCTGAGCCGCTATGGCGCGGAGCTACCGACCTTGCAGGAAGACTATATCGATTGCTGGAAGGACCTGAAGAAACGATTCAACGGTACGCCGGAAGGGGATTGGAATTAATCAGAGCCGTTCAGAGCTTCTTTTTTGCTCCTGTTGTCGGAAACAGGCCCCAGTGTGCGTCCTATGATCGTCAGAACCCAACAGGAGACGGATCATGACCTATGTCGATGGCTTTGTTCTGCCGGTACCGCAGGCGGAGTGGGAGGAATATCGAAAGAACGTCGATCTCGCCGCGACCGTCTGGATGGAGCACGGCGCTTTGTCCTATGTCGAAGCCGAAGCCGATGATGTGCCGGATGGTGAGATCACCTCTTTCCCGCTTGCAGTGAAGAAGGAAGCGGGAGACAAAATTGTATTTTCCTACGTCACCTACAAATCGCGCGAGCATCGCGACGCGGTGATGGGGAAAGTGATGGCGGACCCCCGTATGCAGCCGGGCATGCAAAATATGCCTGCCTATATGAGACGGCTGATCTATGGTGGGTTCAAAGTCTTCATGGAACGATAAGGGGAACTGAATGAAGCTTGCCACCTTGAAGAACGGGACACGCGACGGAAAGCTTGTCGTCGTGTCCCGAGATTTGACGCGCCTGACCGATGCTTCGTTTCTGGCGCCGACACTGCAGGCGGCACTCGACAACTGGCGTCGCATCGCTCCGCATCTGGCGGCGCTGGCGGAGTCGCTCGAGCACGGTTCGGTTCCTTCGGAGCGCTTCCATGAGCACGACGCTCATTCGCCGCTGCCGCGTGCGTACCAGTGGGCCGACGGTTCGGCCTACGTCAATCACGTCGAACTGGTGCGCAAGGCACGCAACGCCGAAATGCCGGCAAGCTTCTGGACCGACCCATTGATGTACCAAGGCGGGTCGGACGCGTTCGTCCCGCCGCGCGATCCGATCCACATGGCTGACGAGGCCTGGGGTATCGACCTCGAAGCCGAGGTCGCCGTCATCGTCGACGACGTACCGATGGGAGCAGACAAGGAACAGGCGCGCGAGGCGATCCGGCTGGTCATGCTGGTCAACGACGTCACGCTGCGGGCGCTGACGGCGCCGGAACTCGCCAAGGGTTTCGGTTTCTTCCAGTCAAAGCCCTCCTCGGCGTTTTCGCCTGTGACGGTTACTCCGGATGAACTCGGCGATGCCTGGGATGGCGGCAAGCTGCACCTCCCGCTTTGCGTCGATCTCAATGGAAAGCCGTTCGGCCGCGCCAATGCCGGCATCGACATGACCTTCGATTTCCCGGCCCTTATCGTGCACGCAGCCAAGACCAGGCCGCTTTCGGCGGGCGCGATCATCGGTTCGGGGACGATTTCCAACAAGAAGGACGGTGGTTCGGGCAAGCCTGTCGCTGAAGGCGGCTCCGGCTATTCCTGCATTGCGGAACAGCGTATGATCGAGACCATCGAGAGTGGCGAGGCGAAAACCCCGTTTTTGCGTTTCGGTGACACGGTGCGCATCGAGATGAAGGACAAGACCGGGCATTCGATCTTCGGCGCCATCGAGCAGAAGGTGGAAAAATACGAGCACTAGGCAGAAAGGGAAGCGGAATGCGCAATCGGTTTTTGCCGGCAGTCGCGATCCTGCTTCTCGGTCTGACGCCCGCGCTGGCGCAGCAGGAAACGGCTGCGCTGGCCGAGCGCTATATGAAGCTGCCGGCGCTGCAGAACATGCTGGATTCCATCCTTGGACCGGATTTCGTCAACCCGATGATGGCTGCGATGGGCGGCGATGCCTTGCCGCAGGACAAACGTGACCGGTTGGCGAAAATTGTCAGCGAAGAAATTTCCGCCGTCAGGCCGCAGATGGAAAAGGCAATGATCCAGGCCGCGGGCCAGACTTATACGGTGGCGGAACTCGAAGCTCTGATCAAGTTCAACAGTACGTCCGAAGCGGTGTCGATCATGGGCAAGCTGAAGTCGTTCAATGCGGCATACTTTGCGGGATTCGGCACGACGATGCAGGACATGCAGTCGAAGATACAGCGGCGTGTGAACAGCGAGCTGTCGGCTAAATAGCCTGACGTTGACGGCCGGGCTCCAGATGCACGGATTTGAGCGATGCAGCTACTCGATCATCTTCGCCGGATGGCCGCCAACAATCTCTGGTCCAACGACCGCCTCTATCGGGCCGTGACGGCTCTCAAACCTGGCGAATTCGGGGCTGAGCGCGCCAGCTTCTTTCCGTCGATCAGGGCGACGCTGAACCATGTGCTGTCGGTCGATCTCTATTATCTCGACATGGTGGAAGAGGGTGGCGTCGGCCTCGCCGTCTTTGACGGCTGGACGGATTTCGAGACGCCTGACCGATTGGCCGCAGTCCAGGCCGAGACCGACCGGCGGTTGTTGTCGTTTTGCGAAGACTTGGCCGGATCCGATCTTGATCGGCGCGTACCAACCGACAGGGGCGACGACGGCGTCATTCCGGAGCGTATCGGTGATCTGCTGGCGCACCTGTTCCTGCATCAGATCCATCATCGTGGGCAGGTGCACGCCATGCTGTCCGGCACGTCGGTCAAGCCGCCGCAACTCGACGAGTTCCTGCTCGACTACGACATCAAGCTCAGGAAAAAGGAGGTCGAGCGCCTGGGACTCTGACGCTCGACCTTTGAACCGGTTTGTCGACCGGCCTATTCGGCAGCCTGCACCTTCAGCACGCCGCGCTTGATCTGATCCTGCTCGATCGATTCGAAGAGGGCGCGGAAGTTGCCTTCGCCGAACCCCTCGTCGCCCTTGCGCTGGATGAATTCGAAGAAGATCGGGCCGATCACGGTCTTGGAGAAGATCTGCAGCAAAATCTTGGTCATGCCGCCATTCAACACGCCTTCGCCGTCGATGAGGATGCCGTGCTTCTTCATGCTCTCGATCGGCTCGTCATGGCCGTTCACCCGGGCATGCGACATCTCGTAGTAGGTATCGGGTGGGCCGGGCATGAATTTCAGCCCGTTGTCGGCCAACCTGTCGGTGCCGGCATAGATGTCGTCGGTGCCGACCGCGATGTGCTGGATGCCTTCGCCCTTGTACTTCTTGAGATACTCGGCGATCTGGCTGGTATCATCCTTGGATTCGTTCAGCGGGATGCGGATCTTGCCGCAGGGTGAGGTGATGGCGCGGCTGACGAGGCCGGTGATCTTGCCGTCGATGTCGAAGAAGTGGATCTGCTTGAAGCCGAACAGGTCGCGGTAGAAATCCCACCACTTGTCCATGTTGCCGCGGTAGACGTTGTGGGTGAGGTGGTCGAGGAAATAGAAACCGACGCCGACCGGCTTTGGATTGCGTTCGCCGACCCAGTCGAATTCTGCGTCGTAGGTCGAGCCCCTGGCGCCGTACTTCTCGACAAAATAAAGCAGCGAACCACCGATGCCGACAATGGCGGGAACATCGAGTGCCTTGTCGGTACCTTCATAGGGCGTGGCGCCCTTGGAAACGGCGTGGTCGAAAGCGTGCCTGGCATCGACCACGCGCCATGCCATCGACGGCGCACATGGGCCGTGCTCATCGACGAACTTCATGGCGTGCGAGCCGGGTTCGGCATTGAGGACGTAGTTGATGTCACCCTGACGCCAGACCGAGATATTCCTGGTCTTGTGGGTGGCGACTTTCGTGTAGCCCATGCGGGTGAACAGCTCGGCGAGCTTCTCGGGTTCCGGATGGGCGAATTCGACAAATTCGAAACCGTCGGTGCCGGCGGGATTGGCTTCGCTGATGGTGGCGGGCGGTGCGTCGTGCGGGAAGGGACCCATGGCAAATCCTCCGGTTCGTCTCCAGTTACGCCGAGTATATGCCTGACCACCCGCACGGTGCTTGCATTCGGGCGTCTGTGCGGCTCATAATATGCGAGCTTTGTGCATAGTTGGGGGTCATATGGCCGAAATCGCGCGTATTGATCATTTTGACCGCAAGATATTGGCTCTTTTGCAGGGTGATGCGCGGCTTACGAACAACGACCTGTCAGTGCGCGTGAACCTCTCGGCATCGCAATGCTCGCGCCGACGGCAACGGCTGGAGGAGGAAGGTTACATCCGCAACTACCAGGCCGTGCTTGACCGCGACAGACTGGGATTTTCGCTGGTCAATGTGATCACCGTGACGCTTGCCACCCACAACCGCGACAATGCCCGCCGCTTCGCTGAACTGGTCAAGCGCCTGCCTGAAGTGCAGGAGGCGCATGCGCTGACCGGTGAGATGGACTACATTCTCAAAGTGGTCACGCCGGACCTGAAGTCACTTTCGGAATTCGTCAACAACGAGCTGCTGCCGCACGAATCCGTGCAGCATGTAAAAACGGCGATCGTGCTGGAAACGCTGAAGGAGACCGGCGCGTTGCCGATCTGACCCAGGAAAGCCGCGAGCCGGCTCTCCCGACAACGGCTGTCGTGTTTCTGCCGATCACTGACGAGCCGGAGCCGGTTGAATTTCTGCCGCACTGCGGGCAGGTAAGCGCGAAGAGTTGCGCAATTACATTCCTGAAAAGTGCGAAAACTTCCCACTTTCATCGCTTCGATAGCAGGTTCTCGGCAACGAAATCCACGAAGACGCGAACTTTCGGGGACAGATGGCGGCTCGACGGCCATAGCACGCGGAACGTCGTTCTTCCCGTGAGATAGCGATCGAGCACCGTCACCAGCTTGCCACTATCGATGTCGTCCCGCACGGTGAAATCCGGCAGGCAGGCGAGCCCGACACCTTGGCGGGCAAAGGCAAGTTGCGGCTCCAGTGCATTCGCGACCGTTGTAGGCGACAGAGGGAGGTCTACGGATTCTTCATTGTAAACGACACGCCAGGACAGGAGTTTCCCCGAGACCAGCGATCGATACATGATGCAGCTATGCTCGCTTAGGTCGTCAGGCGTCATGGGAGTTCCGCGCCGTTCCAGATAGTCGGGCGCTCCGACGATCATCTGCCTGTAGGTGCCGATGACACGCGACATGAGGCGTGAATCTGAACCATCGCCCGTTCGCAGCACCGCGTCGAACCCCTCGTCGATCACATCCACCAGCCGATCTGAACAGTCCATGTCGAGCTCGATGTCGGGATAGCGCTTCTGGAATTCTGCCAGTTGCTCCATGAACGGCATGCCCGCGGACGGTAGGCTGAACTTCAGCTTGCCGCGTGGAGCATCGTGAAGCTGTGCAAGGTCGAGCTCCGCTGCTTCCATCTCCGCCGCGATCCGCCGGCACCGTTCCAGAAACAGACGTCCTTCGGGGGTGAGTGTGATGCTGCGCGTGGAGCGGTGAAAAAGCCGCGTGCGCAGCCGTTCCTCAAGCCGCATCACCGCTTTGCTGACAGCAGAGGCAGAAAGGCCGAGACGGCGACCGGCCTCGGTGAACCCTCCGGCATCTGCTGCTTCGATAAATGCGCTCAACGCCCCGAGCTGGTCCATCGCCTTCGCCATGCACGACAAATATTCATAAGTGATAGGAATTGCATCCAATTTTTCCGGACTCATGAAGCGCCTATCTTGCCACGAGGAGAAGGCGAGCCGCTTCACCCGTGTCGTTCGGATGCGGAGGTGGGCGCTGTCTTGCACAACACCAGAAGAGTTTGCTCAATGACATCGATATCGAATGCTGGCGCAGCCGGTCGCGATGCTTCTGCAACATCGCCGCAAAGTCTACCACTCGGCGGGCTGCTCGCACTCGCGACAGCCGCCTTCATTACACTTCTGACCGAAATCATGCCTGCCGGCCTGCTTTCCTCTATCGCGCAAGGTCTGAACGTGTCCGAAAGCCTCGCGGGTCAGTTCATCACCACCTACGCAGTGGGCGCGCTTGTCGCTGCCATTCCCGTTACCTTTCTGACGCAGGGGATGCGTCGTCGTCCTCTTCTGCTCGCCGCAATTTCCGGCTTTGCCGTCGTCAACCTCGTCACGGCGCTGTCCGATGACTATACCATTTCAATGGTGGCCCGTTTCTTCGCGGGCGTCATGGGCGGTATCGTCTGGTCGTTGCTGGCTGGCTATGCGGTCCGCATGTCGCCATCCCATTTGAGTGGGCGGGCGATTGCGATCTCTGGCGCTGGTGCGGCCATTGCGCTGGTGCTTGGCGTTCCGCTTGCAGCATTGCTCGGCCGGATCATCGGCTGGCAAGGCGCCTTCGGCTTGATGACCGTTCTGTCGCTGGTGCTGATCGCATGGGTGATCGCTGTCGTGCCGGATTTTGCTGGCCAGACGAGGGAACAGCGTCAGTCATTGATCGGCGTGTTTCTGACGACCGGCATTCGGGCTGTCATGTTCGTGGTCTTCACTTTCGTCGTCGCCCACAACATTCTTTACATCTACATCGAACCCTTGCTTCAACCCTCCGGTCTGTCGGCGAACGTGGATGTCATCCTGTTCATTTTCGGCCTAGGGTCCATCGTGGGCTTGTGGGTCGTGGGCGCTCTTGTGGATCGCCGCCTCCAATCCCTTGCTTTGGCAAGTGTCCTGACCTTCGCGGTCGCTGCTGTGCTGCTCGCCTTCTGGGGTGACGTTGCGCAGATGATCTATTCCATCGTCATCGTCTGGGGGCTGGCCGTCGGCGGCTTCGCGACGATCACGCAGACAGCTTTGTCTCGCTTCGCCGGCAGTTCTGTTGACGTGGCCCAGGCCATGTACACCACCGGCTGGAACACGGCAGTTGCGGCTGGCGGTGTCGTTGGGGGCGTCATGCTTGACCGCACCGGTACAGGTGCTTTTCCCCTGATCGCCCTCGCGATTCTAGTCTTCACTTTTGTCGGAGTGCTGTTCGCAATGAACAGGGCATTGTCGCGCGCCTGCTGACAAACATGCGAAGACGCTCGTACACATCTGCAGGAATAGGCAATCGCTTTGGGCGTATCCCTCGGCGGCACTTGGAGCCCCCGACAGAGGATCCGTAAATCCACGTCTTGCACGAGTTGGGACCCGCAAGACCATCTGGTTTGGGTGTCAGCCCCTCGACTGCTGCACGGCAGCGTAGAGATTGGCGCAGCGCGTGCCTGAGCGGCAATAGGCGAAAACCGGTCCGGGCAGGGCGTCCAGAACTTCGGCCTGGTCGTCGACATTCTGTGCGGTCATCTGGCCGCTGATGACCGGTACCCAGCGGAATTCAAGCCCCGCGGCCTCGACGGCGGCCTTGATCTCGCCAGCACTCGGCTGGCCGGGGTCTTCATTGTCGGGGCGGTTGCAGATCACGCTCTTGAACCCGGCAGCCTTGATTGCCGCGATGTCCTCGACGCTGATCTGCGGTGAGACGGAGTAGGCGTCGGAAATCTGGCGGATGTTCATGGGGCGGCTCCGGGGGCGGGATGGGATGTTGCGCCTGTCATGCCATCCCGCGCGTTGGGCTGCAACCTTCGCCTGTTGGGGCAGCGGCGATCTTTCCGACCGGCGCTGCCCGGCGAACTAGGCTGCCCTTTCGCTGTCCAGCATCGCCATCTGATGTTCGGCGTAGCGCTGGCCGGCCGCGGCACCCCTGGGCGCTGCGGTTTCGATGGCTGCGACATCGCTCTCGGAAAGAGCAAGGTCGAGCGCGCCAAGTGCTTCCGCAAGACGATCCCGCCGACGGGCGCCGACCAGCGGCACGATATCGTCTCCCTGTGCCAGAACCCACGCGATTGCGATCTGCGCGACACTGGCATTACGCGCTTCCGCAACCCGGCGCAGCGCGTCGACCAGCCTGAGGTTGCGATCGAGATTATCGCCCTGGAATCGCGGGCTATGGCTGCGGAAATCGGTTCCAGCCGTTGCTCTGGCTTTGTCCCAGTGGCCACTGATCAGGCCGCGCGACAGGACGCCGTAAGCGGTTATGCCGATGCCGAGTTCGCGACACGTGTCGAGAATGCCATCCTCAATGCCACGCGACAGCAGCGAATACTCTATCTGCAGGTCGGCAATCGGATGCACGGCGGCGGCACGGCGAATGGTTTCGGAACCCACCTCCGACAGGCCGATATGCTTGACATAGCCTGCCTTGACGAGGTCGGCGATGGCGCCGATCGTTTCCTCGATCGGCACATTCGGATCGAGCCGCGCCGGCCGGTAGACGTCGATCGCCTCGACCCCCAGTCGCTTGAGGCTGTAGGCCGCCGCGGTCTTGACTGCATTTGGTCGAGTGTCGAAGCCAAGCCAGCCTCCGTCGGGACTGCGCTGTGCGCCGAATTTGACGCTGAGCATCACCTGGCCGCCGCTGCGCGCAGCGAGCGCTTCGGCGATCAGCATTTCGTTGTGACCCATACCGTAAAAATCGCCGGTGTCGAGCAGTGTGACGCCGGCATCCAATGCGGCATGCAATGTCGCCAGGCTTTCTGCCCGGTCCGTCGGACCATAGAGATCCGACATGCCCATGCAGCCAAGTCCCAGGCGGGACACGATGGGTCCGTTTCTTCCAAGAGTATGTTCGCGCATGGCCATTCCTTTTGCGTTGAGCCGATGATCGAGGCTTGCCCGCAAAGATGGCGCATGCTGAACTGTACGATAAGATAGCCTTTTCAAAATGGACTGTGCGGATTTTCGTACAATGCCGATCGACCTCAACCTGCTTGCCGCTTTTGCCGCCGTCGCCCGCCGCCGTAATTTCCGGGCGGCCGCGGTAGAACGTGGGGTGTCGGCCTCGACGCTCAGCCAGCAGGTGCGCGATCTCGAGGCGGCACTCGATCTGCGGTTGCTCAATCGCACCACGCGTAGTGTCGCGCCGACCGAAGCCGGCAGGCGGCTGCTTGAACGGCTGGCGCCGGCGCTCGCCGACATCACGTCGGTGGTCGATCATCTGCAGTCGGACAGTGATAGCCCAGGCGGAACGTTGCGCATCAACGCTCCACAGCCGGCGATCGATCTTGTCCTGGCGCCGCTTCTCGGCCCATTCCTCGGTGCATTTCCCCGCATACGGATGGAGATTGTTGCTGAAACAGCCTTCATCGACATCGTGTCAGCCGGCTTCGATGCAGGCGTGCGCTGGGGTGAAAGCCTGGCACAGGACATGGTCGCCGTCCCGCTCGGTTCATCCCAACGCTATGTCGTGGTTGCGACGCCTTCCGTCATCGCGGCAGGCCCGCCGATCCTGCAGCCGCGCGACCTGCTAGGGCGCCCCTGCGTTCGCACGCAATTTCCGAGCGGAATGAAGCTGCCATGGGAATTCGAGCGTGATGGCGTGCTTGAAAAGATCGAGCCGGAGGCAAGGCTGTTGTCCAGCAACATCACCTCGCAACTGCGCGCCTGCCTTGATGGTGTCGGCTTCTGGGCGACATTCGAGGACTATGTTCGGGCGGACATCGAGGCTGGCCGGCTCGTCAGCGTGCTCGACGACTGGCTGCCCGCGTTTCCCGGCCCGTTTCTTTACTACGCCGGCCGCAGGCATGTGCCCGCGCCGCTGCGCGCCTTTGTCGATTTTGTCAGGCGGCAGCGGCGTGGTGTCTAGAGCAATTCCAGGAAAAGCGTGCAGCGGTTTTCCGTCCGGAATTGCGTAAGAACAAAGAATTGGAGCGTTTCCGCGTTTCCGTGAAAAACGGAAACGCTCTAGCCTTGGGAGGAGGCTATTCGGTAACGTGTGTTTCGCCGGAACCACCGACAGCGACGATGTTAAAAGGCTTGCCGGCAAGCGGGATGTCGCCGGTCCTTGCAAAGCTCGTTGCATCGACGAGATGAAGTTGACCCTTCAGCGGATCGGTGACGACGATGCGATCGTCTGCAACGGCGATTCGTGGGCGCGGATCGCTCCAGTGGCCGTCCATCGAGTAAGGCTCGGTGAGCTTCACGGACTGTGTGATCTTGCCCGCGACGATGTCGACTTGATGGAGTTGGCCATCCTCGGTGAAGGCATAAGCGAAACGTGGACGTATGGGGTCTACCGCAAAATGTACGCGGCGTGTCGGCAGGTCGACCGACCGGAACAATTCCTTCGTTGATGGATCTATCAGCAGCAGCCGGTCGGAGCCGTAGTTGCCGAGGAAATACTGCAGGCCCTTGCCGCCGAGCAGCGTCGTCGCTTTTCCATTCGGCAGGTTGGCCGGGTAGGGGATGTGCTCGACAGACGGGCCCTGATCGCCATCGCGAACCAGCAGGAGACCGGTGGCGCAGGCGAAGGCCAGCAGTTTGCCCGATGTGGCCTCGCCGTGCAGATCCGGGCAGGCATGGATGTCGCCGACCTGCTTGCCGGCGCGGTCTACGACACGGATGCCGACCGGCAGTTCGTCGGGTTTTTCCTTGTTGGGTTCCGACAACAGCACATAGTCACCATAGACAGCTGCAACGCCGTGATGCGGTGCCTCGCTCTTCACTTCGCGTGTACTTGGCCCGCCGTCCAGGACGGTTTTTTCATCAACTATCCTTGCGATACCCTCTCCGTCGAAGAAGAGAGCGAACTCGCCGTCGTGCTCGACGAAATGCGACGGCTTCGTGCCGGTGATCTCGGTTCCCGTCAGTTTGGGAGCGGTGACTTCGATATCACCATGGTCGCCATGGTCCTCGAAGGTGATGCCGGTGGAGACGGCGGAAACTGCGTCAGCCTTGCCTTGAACCGCAAAGACAGTGCGGCCGCTGGCGCTGCGATACAGCGAGGCCGGTCCTTTCAGCGGCAACGCATCGATCTTATTGCCGGTGAGGGCATCGACGACGTTGATGACCGGTTCTGCATGATCCGAGACAAACAGGCGCCATGCGGTCTTTTCCTCGGCGGAGGATGAGGTCGTGGCCATACTCGCAGCAAGCGCGGCGATCGAGGCTGCAGCCAAAAGGCGTTTCATGGAAATCTCCTGTAATGTTATTTAATAACATAATTGAGCCAAAAATGAGCGGAAGGGAGTGCCTTCCGCCGGGAAGTCGAGCCGGTCGATAGATCGGCGAAAAGGCAGCTGTTTCAGAGCGGAATGCGGTGAGGGGATATCGCGCTGCGCTCCATCCATTGTTTCTTTAGACGGAATCTCGATCGGAACCTTGGCGATTGTTGCATCGCCAACGTTCCGTTCGGATCATGCATCAACTGCCGAGGATAGCGCCCTTGATCTGCTTGATGTTGTTGCGCATCAGGTCGATGTAGGTGGAGGCGGGACCATCCGCCTTCGACAGGGCGTCCGAATAGAGCGTGCCGCCCACCTTGACGTCCGTCTCGACCGAAATCTGTTCGATCAGTCGCGGATTGGTGATGTTTTCGACAAAGATCGCCGCCGCCTTGTCCTGTTTCACCTGTTCGACCAGCTTGGCGACGTCGGCGGCCGACGGCTCGGATTCGGTCGAAAGTCCCTGTGGTGCCAGGAAGGTCAGGCCGTATTCGTGCTCGAAATAGCCGAATGCGTCGTGCGAGGTGATGACGACGCGTTTTTCCTGGGGGATGGCCGCAATCGCCTCACGCACCTCCTTGTCCAGTGCGTCGAGTTTTTCGGTATAGGCGGCAGCGTTTGCCTTGTAGGCATCGCAACCGGCGCTGTCGGCATTGCAGAAGGCATCGGCTATGTTCTTGACATAGACCTTGGCGTTCACGACCGACTGGAATGCATGCGGGTCGGTCGAGCCGTGATTGTGGCCCTCATGCCCACCTTCGGCTGCTTCGGCCTCGGCAAACTCCGGCTTGAAGTCGATTGGTGTGACGCCTTTGGTCAACTCGACGATCGCTGCCTTGCTGGCGCTTGCCTCGACAAGGCGCTGCAGGAAGCCTTCGAAATGCAGGCCGTTGACGAGGACCAGCTTGGCGGAGGCCATGGAGACGGCGTCGGCAGGGCTCGGCTCGTAGACATGGGCGTCGCCGTCTGGCCCGACCAACGTCGTCACATCAATCCGATCGCCACCGACATTCTTAGCGAAATCACCGATGATCGAAAAGCTCGCCACGACTTTCAAAGGCTCGGCAAAGGCATGTCCCGCGGTCAGGGTTGTTAATGTTATAACGCTCAATATCAGGGCGCGACGGATTGATTTCAGCATAGCCAACTCCTTTGAACGGTCAGGCGGTTCTGTGGCGGTGGTGGACGAGGCGCGAGCGCAGCACGCCGCGCGGTCCCGCCAGCAGGGAAGCAATGTAGGCAGCACCCGCCGAGAGGATGATCGCCGGCCCGGACGGCAGCGCTGCATGATAGGACAGGAGCAACCCGGAGGTGCAGGCGGCGAAGCCGATTGCGACGGCAAGCACGCACATTGGTCCGACGCGTTGGCTCCAGAAGCGGGCGGCGGCGGCCGGAAGGATCATCAGGCCGACTGAGAGAAGGGTGCCAAGCGCCTGGAAACCACCGACGAGATTGAGCACGACCAGGCCAAGGAAGATGAAATGCACGGGACTGCCAAGCCTGCTCACCGAGCGCAGGAACAGCGGATCGAGACATTCGGCGACGAGCGCCCGCCAGAACAGGAAAAGCGCGGCCAGTGTCACCACGGCAATGCCGCCGATCAAAACGAGCGCCTCATTGTTGAGTGCCAGTACCGTGCCGAACAGCACATGCATCAGGTCGATGCTGGAGCCACGGATCGAAACCATCAGCACGCCGATCGCCAGCGAGATCAGGTAGAACGCCGCCATCGACGCGTCCTCGCGCTGAATGGAGAAGCGCGAAACCGCACCGGCCCCGAGCGCGACAATGACACCGGCGATCAGTCCGCCGACTGTCATGGGCAGGATCTCCAGCCCGTAGAACAGGAAACCTGCGGCGGCACCCGGCAGGATGGCGTGTGCCATGGCGTCGCCGGAAAGGCTCATGCGCCGCAGCATCAGGAAAACGCCGACCGGGCAGGCGCCGAGCGACAGCATCAGCGAGCCCGCCAAAGCCCGCTGCATGAAAGCGAAATCGGCAAAGGGAGCGATGAAGAAGGTGTAGAGCGAACTCACGATGCCACCCTCCGCTTGGCGGAGTGGGCGTGATGGTCGTGGTCATGGTGTGGGTGATCATGCTCATCTGCGCCGTGGTCGTGACCATCCGGTTCGCACCAGGGCGCATCGTCTTCCCAAGCTTCGTGGAACCTGCGGGCGCGCAACATGTTTTCCGCGCTCAACGTCGCCGAGGTTGCGCCCCAGGCCACCGTGCGGCGGGCAAGAAGCAGCGTCTCCGGGAAATTCTGCCGCACCAGTTCGAGGTCGTGCGCTACCACCATCACCGTGCGGTCTTCACCGTGCCAGCGCTTGATCAAGGCAATCAGGTCGCCAACCGTCTTGGCGTCGATGGCGTTGAATGGTTCATCAAGCAGGATCAGGTCGGCATCCTGTACCAGGACACGGGCGAACAGAGCGCGCTGCAACTGGCCACCGGAAAGCGTGTCCAGTGCGCGAGGTTCAAAGCCCTCGAGGCCGACTGCCATCAATGCCTTGCTCACGGACGCGCGATCTTCGGCGGTGTGCCGGCCGAGCAATCCGCGGCGCGGCCAAAGCCCAAGGGAGACCAGGTCGACGACGCGTGCGGGGAAACTGCGGTCGAGTTCCGACTGCTGCGGCAGATAGGCGATGCGGGTGCCCGGCATCTTGACGACGGCGCCGGCCATTGGCCGCAATGCCCCGACGATGCCTTTCATGAGCGTGGATTTGCCTGAGCCGTTGGCACCGACGACCGCGGTCAGCGAACCCTTCCGGACTGTTCCGTTCAGGTGATGAACGGCCGGATGGCTGCCATAGCCCAGGGTGAGGTCGCGAAAGGTGAGGGCAGCTTGGCTCATGGTGGTCCGTACTCTTACGAAAGAGGTCGTATGTTATGTTATTACATGTGTCAACATGGGCCGAGAAAAAAGCTGTGGCGTTCGTGAAAGGCAAGAAAACGCCGCCGCGCTATGACAGCGGCCACGACTGATTGCGCCTGCGACGGTATTCGGCGGGCGTGACCTTGTCGGGGGGCGAGGCGCTCTCTAAAGAAGCCTTTCCAATCAGGAAAGGACTTATCCATGAGCGTTCGTCGCATCGATGTCGGCCCCCGCATGAGCCAGGTGGTCATCCACGGCAATACCGCCTATCTGGCCGGTCAGGTCGGCGAAGGCAAGACCGTCGGCGAGCAGACCAAGGATATCCTGGCGACCGTCGATGCGCTGCTGGCCAAGGCCGGTGCCGACAAGACCAAGATCCTGCAGGCGATCATCTGGCTCTCCGACATGAGCACCTTCGCCGAGATGAACAAGGAATGGGACGCCTGGGTTCCGCAGGGCAACACACCGGCCCGCGCCACCGGCGAGGCCAAGCTGGCCGGCCCGCAATATCTGGTCGAGATCATCATCACCGCCGCCATCTGAGGCGTCGGCGTCTTACTGCTTTGGAGCGTCGGCCGGTGTCGACGCTCCACCCGGATGCATGGCAGGCGGAACATCGTCCATCAATGCCTTCACCCAGACGACAATCCGCTGGGCGATGAAATCGGTGGTTCCCGGCGAGAGGACATTGCCGGCGATGACGTGGTTGTCGGGATCGCCGCTGTTGTCGATAGGCACCTCTTCATGCAGCGTGCCCCAGCGCGAAGCGATTTCACGCGTTCGTTCGGGTCGAACCACCTTGTCGTCGTTCGAGAAGATGAAAAGCGCGGGCACCTTGGCGTCTCCGACCGGCGCTCCATAAGCAAGCTGGGTCAGAGCAGCCATCGGCAGCAGTGCCGTGGTGGGATAGCGCCAGGTCCAGTATTTTTCCTGCAGCGCATTGCGCGGCACAAACGAGCGCTCCTTGCCGATGATCAGCTCTGCGAGCTGCTTGCCCCATGGCCACAACAGCATCTCGGAGCCAGAAGCCTGCACGCCATAATTCGGTGAAAGCAGCGCCATGCCGATGACGTCCCTGGAGGCATCCGGCTGGCTTGCCGACCAGGTTGCAAGCGAAGCGCCCGTCGACGTGGCGATGACGATTACCTTGTCGCCGATTGCCCGGCCGATGGCGAGCGCTTCCTCATAGTCGTTGATCCAGGCGTTGACGTTGCCCTCGGCCATTGCCGCGTCACTCTGACCGTGGCCTGTCAGGCGCGTATAGAACAGATTGGCATCAAGTTCCTCCGCCACCTTGTCGGCCAGCGGACGGGTTTCTTCCTTGGAGGCGGAGAAACCGTGGATGTAGACGACCGCCAGCGGCGTCCTGGCATGAATCATCGGGTTGGCCCAGATGATCTCCTTTTCCAGGCCGTCCCGGATGTCGGGCAGCTTGGCTTCCTCGCGAATGATGTAGGCCTGTGGATCGTCACCGATCTTCGCCGGATCGAAACGGATCTTGGTGTCGACCGATACGCGCGGCCCCAAGAAAGCCGCCAGGACGATCAGGATGACCAGACCCAGGAACATCACCGTGATACGGCGCCCCATGACAAACTCCAGACTAACCGGCGCAAACTATTGTGATGGCTGGCAACAGGCAACCGGGTGGGCCGGATGCCAGGACAAGTCCCTAGATGGGTTGGCGCGGCTTGCGGCCGAAGCTCAACGGCCTGTCGCCCCATCCTGTCATCCGGTTGAGGAACCAGTGGCGGAGCGGGTGCGGCAACATGCCGAGTACCTTGAGCCATAGCGTGAAACGACGCGGGAAGGTGATCTCGAAACCGCCTGTTTCGATGCCGCGCATCATCCTGTCGGCCGCGCAGGCCGAGGAGATGAGCGCTGGCAGACGAACACCATTCTTCTGCGTCATCGGCGTGTCGATGAAACCAGGGTTCATCACCTGGACCCGGATGTTCAGCTTGTCGAGATCGAATTTCAGCGACTGCGCCATGATATTGATGGCTGCCTTGGTGGCACCGTAGGCGGCGGTGGTCGGCCAGCCGAAATAGGCGCTGATCGATCCAACCATGACGATATGGCCGCAGCCCCGCTTGCGCATGAATTTCACCGTCGGCACCAGCCCGTGCACGATACCCATCACGTTGACATCGAAAGTGCGGCGGAACTTGCGCACCGACAGATTGTCGCCGGCGACTTGCGTGTAGCTCCCCGCATTGAAGACGGCGAGCGCGATGGGGCCGAGATCGGTCTCTATGGCGACGACGGCGTTGGCCATGCCCTGTTCATCCGTGACGTCGCATGGGAAGGCAACGATCCGGCCAGGCAGGGAAGCGGTTTCTGCAATCAGCATGCCGATATGGTCTTCTTCGCGTGCGGTGACCGCTACGACGAAGCCTTTCGCTGCCAATTCCTTCGCGAGTTCCCTGCCGATGCCGGAACTGCCCCCGGTGATCCAGGCAACGCCGTCTTTCGGGCTGGCCCGATAGAGTGTCATTCAGTGTCCCGAAAGCTCTTTCAATGGGTCATCTAGCCGTGCGTAAGTCGAAAGGAAAGCATGTTCTTGGATGCCCGCTATTTTAGTTTTGACTGATGTTTTCCATTGTCAGGCGAAGTTGCAGCAGCGGATGCAACTGGTCCAGGCCAATTCGAGCCTTGAAACGGCAGCCCAGCGTTTCTAGGGTTCTTCGCTGACACGAGAAGGATTCCTCATGCACCGTTCGGTGATCGACGCTATCGGCAACACGCCGCTGATCCGCCTCAACCGCGCCTCGGAAGAGACCGGCTGCGAGATTTTGGGCAAGGCAGAGTTCATGAACCCCGGCCAGTCGGTCAAGGATCGCGCCGGCCTCTTCATCATCCGCGACGCCGAACGGCGCGGCCTCTTGAAACCGGGCGGCGTCATCGTCGAGGGAACTGCCGGCAATACCGGTATCGGGCTGACACTGGTCGCCAAGGCGCTGGGCTATCGCACGGTCATCGTCATCCCCGATACGCAAAGCCAGGAGAAGAAGGATACCATCCGGCTGCTCGGCGCTGAACTGATCGAGGTTCCCGCGGTCGCTTACAAGAACCCCCAACAACTACGTGAAACTGTCGGGCCGCCTTGCAGAGCAAATGGCGAAAAGCGAGCCGAACGGCGCGATCTGGGCCAACCAGTTCGACAATGTCGCCAATCGCGACGGTCATGTTCAGACCACTGCGCAAGAAATATGGGCGCAGACCGCTGGCAAGGTGCACGGGTTTGTTTCCGCAGTCGGTTCAGGCGGTACGCTGGCCGGTGTGGCGGCGGGTCTCAAGGGCAAGAGCAACGACGTTAAGATCGCGTTGGCCGATCCTCTGGGCGCATCACTTTTCTCCTTCTACACCAACGGTGAGCTGAAGGCCGAAGGCAGCTCGATCACCGAGGGTATCGGGCAGGGGCGCATCACCGCCAACCTCGAGGGATTCACTCCGGACTTCTCCTTCCAGATCCCGGACGAGGAAGCACTGCCGATCGTTTTCGACCTCATCCAGGAGGAAGGGCTCTGCGTCGGTGGTTCGACAGGCATCAACATAGCCGGCGCCATCCGCCTGGCCCGCGAGCTGGGACCGGGTCACACAATCGTGACCATCCTGTGCGACTACGGCACGCGCTACCAGTCGAAACTGTTCAATCCGGAATTCCTGCGCAGCAAGAGCCTGCCGACACCGGAGTGGATGGAGGCGGTGAGTACCATTTCCGTGCCTTTCGAACAGGTGGCGTAATGGCCTTCAAGACCGAGGCGGTTTTCCGCGACGATTCCTATCTGAAGGAATTGGAAGCGACCGTGCTGGCTATCAACGATCGTGGCGGCATCATTCTCGACCGCACCGTCTTCTATGCAACCTCCGGCGGCCAGCCGGGCGACACCGGTCGTTTCGAGCGCGCGGATGGCAGCCGGATTGTGATCGCAGCCACGGTGACTGGCGAGACCAAGGACGAGATCATCCATGTCCCGGCGCCTGACCAGCCGGTTCCGGCTGTCGGTGAGAAGCTGAAGGCCGTCATCGACTGGGATCGCCGCTATCTGCTGATGCGCATGCACGCCGCCTGCCACCTGCTCAGTGTGGTGTGCCCATTTCCCATCACCGGGGCGGCCGTTGCCGAAAACGATTCCCGCGTCGATCTGGATATTCCCGACACCGGCTATTCCAAGGAAGAGGTGACGGCAAAGCTGATGGAACTGGTGCGGGCTGACCACCCTGTTTCCATCGAATGGATCACTGATGAACAGCTGGCCGCCAATCCGGGCCTTGTGAAGTCCAAGAATGTCCGCCCGCCCAGCGGTACAGGTCGTATCCGCCTCGTGCTGATTGGCGAAAACGCTTCGGTGGACAGCCAGCCTTGCGGCGGTACGCATGTTGCCCGCACAGGCGAAGTCGGCGAGATTCATATCGGCAAGATCGAAAAGAAGGGCCGCGAGAATCGGCGCTTCCGAATCCGGTTCGGGCCTTTGCCGGTCGCCTGATCGGCCCGGCATCAGATATTTGGGAGTATAGCATGGCCGAGGATAGCCCCTTTACCGTCGACGCGGACTGGCTTGAACAGCGGCTGGGTCAGCCCGGCCTGTCGATCGTCGACGCCTCCTGGTATCTGCCAGCACAGAAGCGGGATGCGCGCGGCGAATACGATGCCGCGCACGTTCCAGGAGCTGTGTTCCTCGATCAGGATGCCGTTTCCGACCGGGACTCGCCACTGCCGCACACGCTGGCGTCGCCACGTGACTTCGCCCAGTATGTCGGAACGATGGGCATTTCGGCAGATGACACGATTGTCGTCTATGACGGGCGGGGCTTTTTTTCGGCGCCGCGTGCATGGTGGATGTTCCGTGTCATGGGTGTGTTCCAGACCTACATTCTGGATGGCGGCTTCGATCGCTGGAAAGCAGACGGACGTCCGGTGACAGCCGAGCCCACCAAGATCGCGCCAGGCATCTTCCATGCCGATTTCGATGCTTCCAGGGTAGCCTCACTCGAGGATATGCGCCGTGTTGTCGCCAGCGGAGAAGGTCAGATCGCGGACGCCCGTTCGCCGGAGCGCTTTGCCGGCGCCGAGCCGGAACCGCGCGCGGGTGTACGCCCCGGTCATATGCCTGGCGCACATAATCTGCCCTACAGCGCGCTGTCTGAAAACGGTGTGCTGCTGCCGAAGTCGAAACTGCGTGAGATTGTCGAGCAGGCCGGGATCGATCTGTCAAAACCCGTCGTCACGTCATGCGGCTCGGGTGTGACGGCAGCCGTCATCACGCTGGCGCTGGAAACGCTCGGTCATACCGACAACCGGCTCTATGACGGTTCCTGGACCGAATGGGGCGGGCTGCCGGACACGCCGGTGGAAGCAGGCAAGGGTCGCTGAGCGAATGAGCGCCGACGACCAGGAGCAGATCGACGTGACGGTGACCTTCCTCGAGATGGAGGTGCCGCCAGCCTACTATCCGCCGCTGCCATACAACCGGCAGATCGCGCTTTTGAAGACGCGGATGATCCCGCTGCATTTCTACCGTTATCTGCAGGATCGTGTCGGGCGCAAATGGCAATGGGTCAATGTGCTCAAGCTTGATGACGATGAACTGGCAGCCGGCCTGCATCGTGAGGACCGCGATATCCGTGTGCTCTATCTCGACGGTGCGCCGGCGGGTTTCTTCGACGTCAAGCCGCATCTGCCTGGAGAGGCTGAACTGGCTTATTTCGGCATGATGGAGCATGCGACGGGGCAGGGCATTGGCCGCTGGTTCCTGGGCGCAGCCATCGAGGCTTGCTGGTCGCACGGGCCAAAGCGGATTACCGTGCAAACCTGTACGCTGGATCATCCGGCGGCGCTGCCGCTCTACCAGAAGCTCGGCTTCAAACCGGTGGCGCAGAAGAAGGAAGTCGTGCGGCCGATGTCTTTTGTCGAGCGGTCGGCCAGCGTCATGCGCTAGAGCGTTCCGTTGTTCACGGAAACGCTCCAGCTTTTTGTTTTTACGCGGTTCCGGACGGAAAACAGCTGACATTTTTCCTGGAATTGCTCGGGAGGCTGCTGAACGGCGCGTTCATTCGCGCTTCAGCTTGGCTCTGCCATGGTGCTGGCAACATCGATCCGGCCAATCTCAGGAGCCCAGTATGATTTCTCGCCGTACCGTCGCCGCTGCGCTGATTGCTTCGATTGCGCTGCCGAGCCTTGCATTTGCGCAGGCGCAGACACCATCTGCCGCGCAGATCGAACGGAAACTGGAAGCGGCACCGCGCATGAAGCTGCGTCCCAACGAGCGCGTCACCATTCGCGAATTCAAACGGCGCCCCGACCTGCGCCGGATGGCACCGTCGATCGATATCCAGTCCATCAACTTCGCCTTCGGTTCGGCTTCGATCGACCCATCGCAATATCGCAAGGTCGAGATCATCGCCGACGGCCTGCGCCGCACCCTGCGCCGTGATCCTGATGCACGCGTGCTGATCGAAGGTCACACCGATGCCGTCGGTTCGTTCGCTTCCAACCAGGCGTTGTCGGAACAGCGTGCGTCTTCGCTGAAGCGCACGCTGGTGCGTGAATTCGGCGTGCCGGGCTATGCACTGGAGACGGTTGGCTATGGCGAGGAATTCCTGCTGGTGCCGACCGAGAACGAGAACTGGCGCAATCGCCGCGTCACCCTGCGCCGCTTCGACGATTTCATCCGCTGAGGCCAATGCAGGATTCGGGTGGGAGAATACTGGCCCGAAGACATAGGTTCCGGTTCAGGAAAACCGGAGAACCTAACCATGTCCTTCCTGTTCAAGGCTTTGCCGACCGAATCCGTGCGTACGCTGCAAGCAGGCGGAGCTGACGCCTATGGCCACGCACCCGAACGCAGGATTTCCGACGGTGACGGCGTGCCATGCCGGCATTGCCTCAGGAATGTCGCAGCTGGCGACGCCTACCTGATCCTGGCTTACCGGCCCTTCCCGGAGCTGCAGCCCTATGCCGAGACTGGACCGATCTTCCTGCACGCCGAGGCATGTGAGCGTGCCGAGGAAACGGCGGCGATTCCGGAGCTGTTCCTGGATACCAAGGACTACATCATGCGTGGATACAGCGCCGACAACCGTATCGTCTATGGAACCGGCGCCGTGGTGCCGACACCGGACATCACAGAGCGTGCGAGAACGCTGCTGGAGCGCGAGGATGTCGCCTACCTGCATATGCGCTCGGCCCGCAACAATTGCTATCAGTGCCGGATCGAGCGCGGTTGAGCCGAGGTAACGGTTGCTTAACCAAAATCGGTCGAAGATCGCGCCAGCCTGTCACGTGGCTGTTGTATTGAGTGCCTATAAGACGGGTGTCGAACGATTTCACCGACCGCGGATGGACCGGCGGTGATTTTCGACGGACGAGGAAGCGGGGTTCTACCCCGCTTTTTTGTTTTTGCGCGATGACGTCGGCTTATCAGATGCCGCCGTACCAGTCGTAGCCATTGTCTTCCCAATAGCCGCCGCGGCCACCGCCGAAATTGCCGAAGGAATCAACCAGTTCGATGCGCCGGATGTATTTCGGCATCTTGTAGCCGAGCTGCCGTTCGACCCTTACGCGCAGCGGCGCGCCGTTCTCCACCGGCAACGGCTTGCCGTTGAGCCCGTAGGCCAGAATGGTCTGCGGATGGCGCGCGTCGATCAGGTCGATCGAACCATAATATTTGATGTCACCGGAGAGATTGCGGTCGATCGTATCGAGGCAGTGGAACATCACGTAACGAGCCTGCGGTTTCACCACAGCCTGGTCCAGGACCAGCGAGAGCGGAGTTCCTGTCCACTTTGCAATGCAACTCCAACCCTCGACACAGTCGTGTCGGGTGATCTGGGTGCGGCTCGGCATCGCGATCAGTTGTTCGCGCGTCAGCGACAGCGGCTTCTCGACAAGTCCGGTGACCTCAAGGCGCCAGTCGGCAAAATTGTTCGCGAGCAGGCCCTTGTAGCTATCGTCGTCGGGGGCGGTAATGCCATTCGGCCGCATTGGCTGGCGGATATCCGCTTCGGTGAACTCCGGTGCAAGGCGCTCGCGCCCTGCCAGCAGGCGTTGCGCCCGATAGGTCACGCCGTTTGCCCCCTCGAGGAAATTGCGCAGGCCGTCACCCATGCCAAGTTGACCGTCGAAGGCATCGCAGCCGGACAGAACGATGCCGGACGCGCCGAGGCCGGCGGCGGTCAGGAATTTGCGGCGGCTGATCTGGAACCTGGCCATTTTCAGTCACTCCGTCCGGTCATGTTTGTCCCGCCATTGGGTGGATCGGTCCGATACCAGCCGGTGATGATCGATCTCAACTCATTGATCGGCCCAGCGGCCAGGATCATCAGCATGTGAACGAGGAAGAACAGGACGAGCAGCACCATGACCGTGAAGTGGATGGTGCGCGCGGTCTGCCGCCCGCCGAACACCTCGTTCAGGAAGGGAAGGACCGCATTCATGCTGGGCGACATGGCAAGCCCGGTCAGGATCATCAACGGCAGAAGAACGAACAGAACGCCGCCATAGGCAAGTTTCTGCAGCGTGTTGTAGCGGCCGGTATGGTGGAAACGCAGCCGGACATGGTCGGCGATGTCGCGCGGCAGATTGCGGATGTCGGCCGGACGCGGAGCAAGGTCGCGCCGAATGTGGCCGTTGAACAGCCCTGCGAGCAGCCAGACGAGCAGTGTTGCACTCAACGTCCAGGCAAAAAAGAAGTGGATGACGCGCGCGGTGCCGAGATCGTAATACGAGGGGACGGTTGCCCAGGACGGGAAGGCGCGAGCGGTTTCATTGCCGGGTGGCCCCGACCAGCCGATAACGCCAGTGGTATCGAAACGGTAGCCAAGGATCTCCGTAAAGCCGCGCGGACCTGCGTTCGTATTCTCCGCGCCGATTTTCAGGATCGTATTGTTGTAGCCGAAGCCCGATTCCTTGCCGATGTAGAGCTGCGGTCGGGCGTTGAAGATCTGAAGGCCGCTGAGCAGCAGGAAGAACAAGGCAAAGGCCCAGAGCCAATGGGTAAGCCGCGTCCAGCGGTTCTGCCGGTAGACCAGAGGCCCCTTTTTTGACCGGCCTGCCAAGGCTTCTGCGCTTTCGTCGATGCTGGCGATCGCATCCATGCCTGGCCCCTTCTGCCGCATGATACGGCTCGCGAGTGGTTTTCGCATGGTAGTACGAGTCCCGACCTCGTCTTGTTTCACGCCATCACGATTTTGTGCGCTGATCGCTTCAGTTGCCCAGGGTAACAGCGACATTGACCGCTGCCGCCACGATGACCGTGTTGAACAGGAAGGTGATCAGCGAATGCAGGATCACCAGCTTGCGCATGCGGGTCGTGGTGACATTTGTATCGGCGGTTTGAGCCGTCATGCCGATGACGATGGCGAAGTAGAAGAAATCCCAACCCTGGGGCGGCTTCTCACCCGGAAACTGGAGACCGCCAACAGGCTGGCGCACCGCTTTGCCCTTGGCGTCGCTCACCTCGTCGTCGTCTCGCCAATAGACGTGGGCATAGTGGAACGCCGCCATGGTATGGATGGTCAGCCAGCCGAGCGGCAGCGATATCAGCGACGTCAGCAACTCCGTCGAAGAGTGCTTGTGATTGTCGTTGATGATCAGAAAGAGCGAGCCGACGACAACGGCGATGACCGCAACAGTGACGGCAAAGATAACGAAGATCGGAAGATCATCGGCCTGTGCCTTACGGCGCAGGTGCTCGGCGGTCAGGTATGGCATGCGCGCCAGCATCAACCCGACATAAACGAGGAAGAACGCGTCCGCGCCGATGGAATATGCGATGGCGAGCTGGAATTGCAGCGCTATCGCCAGTGCGATCAACCCCACGCAGGCCGCCGCTGCAAAAGGCATCAGGCGGTTTGTCGACTTGCCAATCAATCGTTCCATGAGCGGGCCTGCTGTCTTCAGCTTGGTGCCGCTGATTTGAGCGCGCGTCGCAGGATTCGGTCAAGCTCACCCAGGAACCGCGAGCGATCCTGTGGGCTGAAGCCCGCATTGTAGCCCTTGCTTTCACCGGTCTCGCGCAGATGCTGCTTCAAATCGCGCATGGCAACGGCCATGCCGATGGTTTCCGGCGTGAAGGGACGTCCGGTGGGCCCGAGCACATGGGCGTTGAGGGCAACGGCCCGGGCGGCAAGCGGGATGTCGGCTGTAATGACGACGTCGTTCGCCGCGGCGTTTTCGACAATCCAGTCGTCCGCGGCATCCGCGCCTTTGCTGACGACCACGTTGCGGATCATCGGGTCTCGGGACGGGCGCAAACCGCCATTCGAGACAAATGTGACGGCGACACCGTGCCTTTCGGCAACCTTGACCACCTCTTCCTTTACCGGACAGGCGTCGGCGTCGACATAGATTGAAACGGTCATCGACGTGGTTGATGTCATCCGGCTGCCGCTGTCAATCGGCGTTCCATATCGATATGCGGAATATCGTCCTCCAGATATTCTTCCGAAACCGCGACGAAGCCGAACGTTTCATAGAAGCGTTGCAGATGGCTCTGGGCCGACAGCGCGATAGGGTGATTGGAAAAGAGCTGCTCGCACGCCGCGACGGCTTCTCTCATCACCGCATCGCCCAGGCGTCTGCCTCGATGGTCCGGCGAAACCACGACCCGACCTATGACGGCCGGGTCCCCGGTCTCCAACGGTTTGCCGATGCGGGCGCTGGCCAGCAATGCGCCGCCAGACAACAGGCGCAGATGCAAGGTGTCGGGATCAGCGCCGTCGAGTTCGGGGTAGGGGCATTTCTGTTCGACCACGAAGACGTCGGTTCGCATCTTGAGCATCGCGTAGAGTTCTCTCGGCGAAAATTCATCGAGCGTGCGCACGTCAACGCTGTAGTCAGCTTCGGCCATTTCCGATTCCTGTGAGGTGCCCCAAAACAGGGGTGATGTTCCGGCGCGGCGCATCTTTGTCTAAGGTCGGCGTCGGTAAACGAGGATGGAGCGACCATGGCACATGTGATCGAGCGCGAGCAATGGGCCGAGAAACCGGATGTGTGGCATGGGGAATTTGAAGGTGGAGCCTTCGGTGCCGAGGTCTCGGTGATCTTCTACAGTTCCGACCAGATCGGTGGCGGGCCGAAATTGCACAGGCATCCTTATCCGGAGGTCTTCATCGTCAGGGAAGGCCGGGCGCTTTTCACCATTGGCGACGAGACGATCGAGGCAAAGGCCGGGCAGATCCTGGTTGCTCCCGCCAATGTTCCGCACAAATTCTCCAACCTCGGGCCCGGGCGGCTCGAAAGCACCGATGTGCATGTCGCTGGCGCCTTTGCCACGGAATGGCTGGAGTAGACATTCGCTCTTCAACTTTCGAACAGCGGCTTAGCAGATGACTGCGGCTTGAGCAGGCGCGCGGGACTCCATAAAAGGTAAGGACTTAGCGGAGGACGCGGCATCCATGTTCAAGAAGATTCTGATCGCCAACCGCGGCGAGATCGCCTGTCGTGTCATCAAGACGGCGCGCAGGATGGGTATCGCCACCGTGGCGGTCTATTCGGATGCCGATCGTGATGCCGTCCATGTCGAGATGGCGGACGAGGCGGTGCATATCGGACCGGCGCCTGCCGCGCAGAGCTATCTGATCGCCGACAGGATCATCGAAGCGTGCAGGGCAACCGGCGCCGAAGCCGTGCACCCCGGCTACGGCTTCCTGTCCGAGCGTGCGTCTTTCTGCGAAGCCCTGGAAGCGCAGGGCATCATCTTCATCGGCCCAAAACCCAAGGCAATCAATGCTATGGGCGACAAGATCGAATCGAAGAAGTTCGCCAATGCCGCCAAGGTCTCGACGGTGCCCGGGTTCCTGGGCGTCATCGAAAACGCGGACCACGCCGAACGCATCGCCGGCGAAATCGGTTATCCGGTGATGATCAAGGCCTCCGCCGGCGGCGGCGGCAAGGGCATGCGCATTGCCGGACCCAGGAAGAGGTCCGTGACGGCTATGACCGCGCACGCTCGGAAGCCAGGAGTTCCTTCGGTGACGACCGCGTCTTCATCGAGAAATTCGTCGTCGACCCACGCCATATCGAGATTCAGGTCCTTGCAGACGGACACGGCAATGCCGTCTATCTCGGCGAGCGCGAGTGCTCGATCCAGCGCCGCAATCAGAAGGTCGTCGAGGAGGCGCCATCGCCCTTCCTTGACGAGAAAACCAGAAAGGCCATGGGCGAGCAGGCAGTGGCGCTGGCCAAGGCGGTCGACTATCAGAGCGCCGGTACGGTCGAGTTCATCGTAGACAAGGACAAAAACTTCTATTTCCTTGAAATGAATACACGATTGCAGGTTGAGCATCCGGTGACCGAGTTGATCACCGGCATTGATCTGGTCGAGCAGATGATCCGCGTAGCGGCCGGAGAAAAACTGGCCTTCGGCCAGAGCGACATAAAGCTGAACGGGTGGGCGGTTGAAAGCCGGCTCTATGCCGAGGATCCCTACCGCAACTTCCTGCCGTCGATCGGCCGGCTGACACGCTACCAGCCTCCGGAGGAAGGCAGTTTCGGCGACATCGTCGTGCGCAACGACACCGGTGTCACCGAAGGCTCCGAAATCTCGATGTTCTACGATCCGATGATCGCCAAGCTCTGCACCTGGGCACCGACACGCATCGAGGCGATCGATGCCATGTCGGAAGCCCTGGATGAGTTCGTGGTCGATGGCATCGAGCACAATCTTCCGTTCCTCTCGGCATTGATGCAGCACCCACGCTGGCGAGAAGGGCGGTTGTCCACGGGGTTCATTGCCGAAGAATATCCGGATGGCTTCGAACCGATTGCGCCCAGCGCCGAAGACAAGGCGGTGCTGGCTGCGATCGCGACGGCGGTCGAACTGCTGCGCCGGGACCGGCTCGATCGCCTCGGCGGTCGGCTGGCACCGCACTCCGGTGCGCTCAAGCGCGACTGGGTGGTGAAACTCGGGCAGGACTACCTGTCGGCCACCGTGCTTGAAGGCATGATTTCCATTCCGATGGAACTCGACCTGTCGGTTGAAGGCGGCACGGCGCTTACCGTGACATCGGACTGGCGGCCGGGTGAACCGGTGTGGCGCGGTACGGTGGGCAAGCAGAGGGTTGCTGCACAGCTGCGACCATTGCCGAACGGCAGCCGCATCGCCTGGAAAGGCATGTCAGTGGCGGCGCAGGCTATGTTGCCACAGACCGCGGCACTGGAGCGGTTGATGCCGGTGAAGCTGCCGCCAGATACGTCGAAGCTGCTGTTGTGCCCGATGCCTGGGCTTGTCGTTTCCATTTCCGTTGCCGAAGGGCAAGAAGTGAAGGCCGGCGAGACGCTGGCGGTGGTGGAGGCCATGAAGATGGAAAACGTGTTGCGCGCGGAGCGCGACCTGACCATTGCCAAGTTGAATGCCAAGCCAGGCGACAGCCTCGCTGTCGATGCGGTCATCATGGAATTCGCATAAAGCAATTCCAGCAAAAGTGCCCGGCGATTGGGCGCCCGCAATCGCGTAATACCAAGGAATCGGGGAGTTACCGGGCTTCCGGGAAATCGGAAACGCTTCAGGCAGGATTGACCCAGCGGGCGCTTGGGAAGCCCGCTGGGTCGCGTCAGACAGCCAACTGGTCCGCTCGCTGGTCAGTCACGACGTAAACACAGGCCCGGCAGGCATCGCCGCCACGCTGCGCATACCAGCGGCAGCTGCCGCGAATGGCGCAACGCGGCAGACCGGCCGCCGGATCGATGGCCTGGTCGGTCATGCCAACCAGGACTTTCTCGATGACGCCGCAGGAATTGCCGGTCCATTGGCGGCATTGTCCTTCCACACAGTGACCGGCAAATCGAAACCTCGCCTCGGGTGGACCCGCCTTGCTGGCTCGGCTTATGAAATCCGCGTCGATTTCCAAGCGGGTGGGAATCGGCTGAACGACGCCGTTCGAGCCGACGACGCCGATAAGCAGCGCTCCAGGTTCTGCCGGTGCGCTGGGGCAGGACTTCTGCGCAATTGCAGAAATCCTGTGGTCGGTGATTTGATGCTTGGTTCTAGCCGGCATCGGCATGGCTTCAGCGGATGCGCCCGCTGATTTCCTTTTCCAGGGCCGGGATCTGGCGCTGGTCCAGATGCAGGATCAGCCCCAGCCATTCCTTCGGGAAACGCAGCGCGAGTTCAGGCTGTGTTTGCGTCTCAGCAAGACCGGCAAGGACCGCCTGCTGGATGTTGCGGGCGATCTTTTCATCCATGCCCTTGGCAAGCTTGACGCCCGACAGGTCGACGACAAAACGGTTGCTCATGGTGATCTCTCCTCCGTGAGGTATTCTCACGGAGCGATCGTGGCGAGATCGCCTCTTGAATGCTGTGAAGCACTTCACACAGGACTGGTATGGGCGCCGGCATACACCGGTTCTTTTCTGTGGTCGAGGTGACGATCGGGAGTATGGATGTGGCGGGGCCTCGATGGGCTGACTAGATTAGCGGGAAGCAGCCCCAGATTCGTCGGCCAGATCGAGTTGAGCAGTGACAAACGACGTCAGAATACGCGATCCCCTCAAACGCGAGGCAATGGTCCCCAAGAGGGAAGAGATTCCCGCGCGTCCATTCATCCATCTGCGGGTTCATTCGGCCTATTCGTTGCTGGAAGGCGCCCTGCAGCTCGGACCGATCGTTGGGCATGCCATCAAGGATCAGGCTCCGGCCATCGCGGTCACCGATACCAACAATCTGTTCGGGGCTTTGGAATTCGCCCAGAAGGCGGTGAAGGATGGCATCCAGCCGATCATGGGCAGCCAGATCGACCTGGCATTTTCCGGGGAGAGCAATGACGGACAACGCGACCGTCGCAAACAGGGGCCTGACCTGCGCCCCGTGGTGTTCATCGCGGCAAATGAAGTCGGCTACGCCAATCTGGTCCGACTGATCAGTCGGGCCTATCTGGAAACGCCATCAGGCGAGCCGGTGCATGTCACCACCGATATGGTGGCGGAAGTCGCTGAGGGTGTCATCTGTTTGACCGGTGGGCCGCGCGGCCCGATCGGCGCAGCCTTGCGCGACGACCGCAAGGATCTGGCCGAGGCGCGCCTGCTGACCCTCAAGGCGCTGTTCGGCGATCGGCTCTATGTCGAGCTGGAACGCGTGGCTGGTTATGATCGCGGCATCGAACACGCCGCCGTGGAGCTGGCTTACCGCCACGAGTTGCCGCTGGTGGCGACGAATGAAGCGTTTTTCTCTTCGCGTGACGATTTCGAAGCGCACGATGCCTTGATCGCCATCGCCGAAGGTTCGGTGATCGCGGCCGACGAGCGCCGCCGGCTTACGCCGGACAATTATCTGAAGAGCCAGGCGGAGATGGCGCGGTTGTTCGCGGATCTGCCGGAAGCAATCGACAACACGATCGAGATTGCGCAACGCTGCTCCTATTATCCGAAGAACCGCAAGCCCATCCTGCCGCGCTTCGCCGGCGCCGACGTAGCCGACGCCGAAGCCGCCGAAATGGCCGAGGCAGAGGAACTGGCAAGACAGGCTCGTGATGGCCTCGCCAGGCGTTTCGCCGAGCGCGGTCTGTTTGGAGGCTTTACGGAGGAGCAGTATCGCGAACGGCTGGAGTTCGAGATCGGCATCATCCAGCGCATGAAGTTTCCCGGCTATTTCCTGATCGTGTCGGACTTCATCAAATGGGCGAAACAGCATGACATTCCCGTCGGACCGGGTCGCGGTTCGGGCGCCGGCTCGCTGGTCGCCTATGCACTCCTCATCACCGACGTCGATCCGTTGCAGTTCTCGCTGCTGTTCGAGCGCTTCCTCAATCCCGATCGCGTTTCGATGCCCGACTTCGACATCGACTTCTGCCAGGATCGCCGTGAAGAGGTGATCCGCTATGTGCAGGGCAAATACGGCCGCGACCAGGTCGGACAGATCATCACCTTCGGTACGCTGCAGGCTCGCGCCGTCCTGCGCGACGTCGGTCGCGTGCTGCAGATGCCCTATGGCCAGGTCGACCGGCTGTGCAAGATGGTGCCGCAGAACCCGGCCAATCCTGTGAAGCTGGCGGACGCTATCGCCAACGAACCGCGCTTTGCCGAGGAGGCGGAAAAAGAGCCGATCGTCAACACGCTGCTCGAGATGGCGCAGAAGCTCGAAGGGCTTTATCGCCACGCCTCGACGCACGCCGCCGGCATCGTCATCGGCGATCGTCCGTTGTCGGAACTGGTTCCAATGTACCGCGATCCGCGCTCTGACATGCCGGTCACGCAGTTCAACATGAAGAAGGTTGAGGATGCCGGACTGGTGAAGTTCGACTTCCTTGGCCTGAAGACGCTGACGGTGCTGGAAAAGGCGGTGAAGCTGATCCGCCGCCGTGGCATCGACATCGATCTCGCCACGATCCCGATCGACGACCAGCAGACCTATGCCATGCTGTCGCGCGGTGAGGTGGTCGGCGTGTTCCAGGTTGAAAGTGCCGGCATGCGCAAGGCGCTGATCGGCATGCGTCCCGACCGCATCGAGGACATCATCGCGCTGGTGGCGCTCTATCGCCCCGGTCCGATGGAGAACATCCCGACCTACAACGCACGCAAGCATGGCGAGGAGGAGATCGCGTCGATCCATCCCAAGATCGACCATCTGGTCAAGGAGACGCAGGGCGTCATCGTTTACCAGGAACAGGTGATGCAGATCGCGCAGGAGCTTGCCGGCTACACGCTCGGCCAGGCCGATCTGTTGCGCCGCGCCATGGGCAAGAAGATCCGCGCCGAAATGGACAAGCAGCGCGATATCTTCGTTGCAGGTGCCGTCGAGCGCGGTGTCGCCAAGCCGCAGGCCGACTTCATTTTTGACCTTCTGGCAAAGTTCGCCGACTACGGCTTCAACAAATCGCACGCCGCTGCCTACGCGATCGTCTCCTACCAGACCGCCTATCTCAAGGCGCATTATCCGGTGGAATTCCTGGCAGCGTCGATGACACTCGACATGTCGAATACCGACAAGCTGGCAGATTTCCGCCAGGATGCCATGCGGCTGGGCATCGAGGTGGTGGCGCCTTCGGTGTTGAGCAGCTTCCGTGATTTCGAGGTGGGCGAGAACAAGATCTTCTACTCACTCGCGGCGCTGAAGGGCGTCGGCGATGCTGCTGTCGAGCACATCGTCGAAAAGCGCCGGGACGGGCCTTTCAAGAACCTCGCCGATTTCTGCGAACGCATCGATCCCAAGATCGTCGGCAAGCGTGTCTTCGAAAGCCTGATCATGGCCGGCGCGCTCGACTGTTTCGGACATGATCGTGCCCAGATGATCGCCGGCGTTGAACGTATGATGGGGCTGGCGGCGCTCGCGCAGCAGAACGCCACTTCAGGTCAGGCTGACATCTTCGGTGCCTCGCTGGGCGCACAGTCCCAGGCGCTCAACCTGCCGGTGACCGAACCGTGGCTGGCTGCTGATCGCCTGCATCGCGAATTCCAGGTGGTAGGCTTCTACCTGTCGGCGCACCCGCTGGATGAATATAAGGCCGCGCTCCAGAAGATGCGCGTGCAGAACTGGGCGGAGTTCTCTGCCGCCGTGAAGCGCGGCGCCTCCGCGGGCCGGCTGGCAGGAACGGTGACGGCCAAGCAGGAGCGCAAGACGCGCACCGGCAACAAGATGGGCGTCGTCAATTTCTCCGACATGACCGGCCAGTACGAGGCCGTGATGTTTTCGGAAACTCTCGCGCAATATCGGGATATGCTGGAGGCCGGTAAATCCGTCGTCATCACTGTGGCGGCCGAAGACAGGCCTGAAGGTGTGAATCTGCGCATCCAGACGGTGCAGTCGCTGGAGGACGAGGCGAGCCGCATCCAGAAGGCGCTACGCATCTTCCTGCGCGATGCCAGCCCGCTCAATACGTTGGCTAGTCAGCTTTCGGTGAAGGGTGAGGGGCAGGTCTCCTTCGTGCTGATCAAGGATGGCGGACAAGGCGAAATCGAAATCGAACTGCCCACCCGTTACCGCATCTCGCCTCAGATCGCTTCTGCCATGCGGGCCGTGCCCGGCGTCATCGAAGTCGAACTGGTCTAGGTGCCCGCAAGCCGCTTGGAAAATGCTGGACGGGCGGCGTGGCTGACGCTACCCGATAGCAATGGCAGCTGAAGCGAAGCCCGACATCACCAACGGCTCTTCCGTGGCGAGACTGCGAGACCGCTTGCGCCGGCTTTATCATGGCCGCTCGCCGGAAGCCGTCCGCTTCCAGGCGATGGTGGTCCTGATCGATCTCCTCGTCATCGCTTTTTTTATCGCCACGCCGCTGCTGCAGAACACGGCATCCTTCCTGTGGCTGGATTATACCGTGGCTGTCATCGTCGCTGCCGATCTGCTGGCGCGACTGCTTGCTTCGACAGATATGCTGCGCCTGATGCGGCAGCCGACGAGCTGGGTCGACGTCTTTGTGCTGCTCACCTTGTTGTTTCCGACGGCGCTCGCCAATCTCAGCTTCCTGCGCATCCTGCGACTTTGGTCGCTGTCGCGCAGTGGCGTTCTGTGGCGGCATTTTGGTTCGGGCCGATTCCTGGCGTGGCGTGAGACCACGCAGGCGGTCATCAACCTGCTGACCTTCCTGTTCGTGATCACAGGCTTCGTCTATACGTTCTTCTTCCGGCAAGGTTCCGGTCTTGTCGGTTATGTCGACGCGCTCTACTTCACCGTCGCAACGGTGACGACAACAGGATTCGGCGATATCGTGCTGCCCGGCGTTGCCGGCAAGCTCACGGCCATCGTCACCATGATCACCGGCATCTCGCTGTTCGTGCGCTTGGCCCAGGCCGTGTTCCGCCCGGCCAAGGTGCTGTTTCCATGCCCGCAATGCGGCTTGCAGCGCCATGAACCCGATGCCGTGCATTGCAAGGCTTGCGGTCACATCCTTAACATTCCGGATGAGGGCGACAGATAACGTCGACACAAAACTGAAACAGACCGCGTCGAAAAGCGACGCAAGGATTCGCGTGATTCGAGGGGAAGAACGAATGCCGATCCGCCTTTGCATGACCGCCGCGCTGGCAACCTTGCTTCTCGTGCAACCGACACGCGCCGCCGAACCGGGCTTCTTTGCCTCGATGGCTGGCAAGTGGAGCGGCAATGGCAGTTTCCGCGTCAACACCAAGGCGCCGGCGGTCAGTGTTTCCTGTTCCTTCGCCGCCAAGGCAAGCAGCGCCACACTTGCACTCGATGGCAATTGCCAGGGCATGGTGCTCATCTCACGCAGCATTGGCGTGCGACTGAAAGCCGAGGGACAGCGCTATGGAGGTACTTACATCGGCTCGAGGACCGGACCTGCTGCGTTATCCGGCCGACGGCGAGGAGATGTGCTCAATCTCGGGATCCGCTGGGCCAAGCCGGTGAACGGCGACCGCGACGCCGAGATGCGTGTCGAGAAACTTGGTCAGAATGCCATGCGCATTGTCACCATCGACAAGGATGCGACGACCGGCAAGTCGGTGATCACCGCCCAGGTAGACCTGAAGCGTAACTGACTTTGGAGTGTTCCGTTTTCCGGGGACGCGGACGCTCCAATTTTTTGCTTCGACGCAATTGCGAACGGAAAACCGCTACACACTTTTCCTGGAATTCCTCCCAGTCAGTCTGCCGTCGCCGCAGCCAGTTTTGCAGAACGACGCGGCAGGTTGAGCAGATTGCCCATCAGGATGAGTGCTGCGCCACCAGCGGTAAAGACGTCGATCTGCTCCTTGTAGAGCAGCCATCCGATCAGCGCCGACAACGGCACACGCAGGAAATCCATCGGGGAGATCAGGGTAGCGTCCGCGTAGGTCAGTGCGCGCGCCATGCAGAAATGCGAGGACATGCCGGTAAAGCCGATGACAAACAGCCACGGCCAGAGTTCGAGCGGCGGGTTGCGCCATTCGACGAAAGCGGGGATCAGTCCCAGCACCGATTGCACCACCAGCATCCAGAAGATGATGCGTACAACGCTGTCGGTGCGGGTGAGTGCCTTGACCATCACCACCGAAGCGCCGAAGCACATCGCTGCGCCCAGGACGATCAAGTGGCCCGTTTCAATCGAACCGGCACTTGGCCGCACGATGACGATGACGCCGATCAGGCCGAGCCCGATCGAGACAATGCGAAACCTGTTCAGTCTTTCGCCAAGAAAAAGCACTGCCAGCAGCGCGGTCCAGATCGGCGTGGTGAATTCGATGGAAACCAGCACACCCAGCGGGATCAGCGTCAAGGCATAGAGCCAGGCACCCTGGCCGACATAGTGGATCATGTTGCGTGCGATATGCAGCGGCAGCCGCCGCGACGCCATGGCCGTAAAGCCGCCTCGTGCCAGCACCAGCGGCAGCAGGATGAACCAGCCGATGACCGAGCGCAGTTCCAGAACCTGGAAGACACTGAGCACGCTGGTCGTCATGCGCCCTGCAACCGACATCAGCAGGAAGGACGCGATCGACAACGCCATCCAGAATGCGGCTTTTGGGATCGATGGAGCGGGTGCCATGATCTCGTGTCTGGCAGAACGATAGCCGTGCCACAATCACTAGCCGCGCCTTTCGCATGAGCCAACGGACCGGAGGTCCTGGGGATTTCAGATGCGCTCCCAGGGATGCTGGACTTCGGGGCCTTCATCCTCGTCCGGGCGGGCAGGTCGGCCGCGATGACCCTTGCCGAAAGTGTAGCCGGTCTCCACGGCCTTGCGGCCGAATTTGTCGCGCAAAGCGTCGATGGCATTTTCTGCCAGGGCGCGCTTGCGTGACTGCACGTCGACCAGATCCGGAGGGTCGGCCTTTTCATCGTCCGAGAGATCGCTGACGCCGATGCCAAGCAGCCGGTATCTGGTGCCGTCGGTTTCTCGGCGCAACAGGTCGAGCCCAGTCGAGAAGATGCGGTCGGCGAGCCGGGTCGGGTCGCCAAGCTGGCGATTGCGGGTGCGGATCTTGAAGTCGTGGCTCTTGAGCTTGAGCACGATCGTGCGGCCCGCAATGCCGGCTTTCTTCAGACGTGCCGATACTTTTTCGGAGAGCGCGCGCAGCACCGGGACAAGGTCATCCATCGTGGCAATGTCTGTGTCGAATGTGGTCTCGGCAGAGACACTCTTTGCGTCTTGATCGGGCTCGACACGGCGGTCGTCCTGGCCTCGCGACAGACGATAGAGCCGGTCGCCCATGACGCCGTAGCGGCCCATCAGGTCGCCGCGTTCCAGCTTCTGCAACTGTGAGATCATGCGGATCCCGTCGCGCGCCAGAACCTCGGCGAATGCCTTGCCGACACCCCAGATCATCGTTACCGGCTGCTCGGCCAGGAAGGACACGGCCTCTTCCCTGCCGATCACCGCAAAGCCACGAGGCTTGCGGAAATCAGAAGCGATCTTTGCCAGGAACTTGCAATAGGACAGGCCGGCCGAAACGGTAATTCCGATTTCTTTTTCGACCGCCTGCGAGAAGCGCGCCAACACCATGGCAGGTGGCAGGCCATGCAGCTTCTCGGTGCCGGCAAGGTCGAGGAAGGCTTCGTCGATGGAGATCGGCTCGACCAGCGGGGTCAGAGCGAGCATCATGGCGCGGACCTCGCGTCCAACGCGCACATATTTCTCCATGTCCGGCTTGATGACGACCGCTTCCGGGCAGGCCTCGAGTGCCTTGAACATCGGCATCGCCGAGCGTACGCCCTGGATGCGGGCGATGTAGCAGGCCGTCGACACGACGCCGCGTTTGCCGCCGCCGATGATCACCGGCTTGTCGCGCAAAGCCGGATTATCGCGTTTTTCAACGGCAGCGTAGAAAGCGTCGCAGTCAATATGCGCGATGTGCAGCCGGTGGAGTTCCGGATGACGAACGATGCGAGGGCTGCCGCAACATTCGCACCGCGTCATTCTTCCGCGCTGGAGCGTCAGGCAGTCTCGACAGAAACCGTGCTCGGGATCGTTGACAGGTGTCGCCATCGCTGCGAACATAAAGAGAACAAGTGCAAATTAGTCTACACGGCCGGGCCATGCAAGGCGACCGGAAGGACAGGTCATGAACATCGAAATCCACGCCTTGACGCCAGATTTCTGGCCTCAGTTCGAAGATCTGTTCGGCAAGCAGGGCGCTTGCTACGGCTGCTGGTGCACGCATTTCAGGTTGCCGCCGGCCACACGCAGGGTGAGCAGCCGGCAAAGCAACAAGGATCATATCAGAACACGCATCGAGGCCGGACCGCCGCCCGGATTGCTGGCGGTGGAAGATGGCACGGCGCAAGGGTGGATGCAGATCGGGCCACGCGTCGACGTACCCGAGTGGAACAACAAGGGGCGGGGATCCGCACCGGTCGACCCATCGGACGCGGAAGACCCCGGCGTTTGGGCGATTTCATGCTTTTTCATCCGCGTGAAAGCGCGTGGGCAGGGGCTGACGCACCGGCTTGTTTCGGGCGGGATAGACTTCGCCCGGAAAAGCGGTGCGCGGCAGATCGAGGCCTGTCCAATCGATCTCTCGCGCGATTCGCGCTCGCTTGGTCTTTTCGTCGGCTCATCCCGCGTCTTCGAACAGGCTGGCTTCGAGCGACTTGTCGAGCGCAAGGCGGGACGCCCATTGATGCGGCTGCTCCTTTAGCCGGAAGCGAGGTTCAAGACCCCGCAGTTCTCAGTTCATGTGCACTTCCTTTGCTGCGGATTGTCATGTCTCCTTGTGGTTGTGGCGGTAATTTCCTACGAAGACGCCGAGTAGGGCGGGTTTTTCGTTGCCCGAACAAGAGTGGAGACCATACGTGCGCCGCATATTGACGACTGTTTCGGCCTTGGCGATCTGCGCCCCGGCCTTTGCCCAGGGCATCGATAGCCAGGGTGCAGCTCAGGTCCAGAAGGACATCGCTCGCTATTTTGGCAGCCAGGCTTTCGAAAAGGGCGTGATCAAGGTCGAGCCGAAGGACGATGCCTATCAACTCACCATCGATTTCAAGGCATTGGTGAATGCGTTTCCCAAGCAGGATTTCGTCAAATTCGACGTGCCGTCCTATGTGCTCGCCGTGAAGCCGCGCTCTGACGGCAGCTGGGACGTATCAAGCACCCTGCCGGCCAAGGCAACGTTTGACGTGAAAACCCCGGAAGGGCAGCAGAATACCGAGATCGAGATCAAGGACGGCAAGTTCTCCGGTCTTTATGATCCCGCGTTGGCAGCATTCACCAGCATGACGTCGTCGATGGCCGGCATGACCATGGCGTCAAAGGATCCGAAGTCGAGTTTGCAGGCCAGCGCCGGTGCAGCCACGATGACAGGAACCGGCGCAAAGGCCGCGGATGGTGGTGTCGATTTCGCGATGAACCAGACCGTGGCTGATTTCAGCGAAACCGTCACGATCGATGATCCCGAGAGTGGCTTGAAGGTGCCGCTCACCTTCCATTCGCCGAGCTTCGCGGTGGACGCGACTGCCAAGGGGCTGCGCAGCCGCGCGATGCTGGATCTAGCTGCCTTTGGTGTCGCCAATCAGGACGAAGCGAAGGTCAAGGCCAATCAGGCCGAGTTGAAGACCCTGCTTCTGGCTGCGTTGCCTGTCTGGCAGCGCTTCGATGGCGCCTATAATTTCAAGGATTTCAAGGTCGGTACGCCGCTCGGCGAATTCGGCATGACCGAATTGGTCGCAAAATTCGGCGCCGATGGTGTCAGCCAGAACGGCAAGCTGAGCTACGGCCTCAAGGCCAGCGGCCTGAGCGTTCCTGCAGTCGCCGCCCAGATGCTGCCGGCTTGGAGTGTCTCGTTGTTGCCGACCGACGTCGAACTCAACTTCGGCGGCGCCAATCTTGATCTGGACACCATGGCCAGGAAGGCGATCGACACGTTCGACCTGAACAAGGAGCCGCCATTGCCGGCCGATTTCGGCGACAAGATCGGTGCGGAGTTCCTGGCCAAATCGCCGAAGGTGCTGATCGAGCCAAGCATCATCAAGAACAAGGACACCGAGGTTGCCTTCAAGGGTGAGGTTCGCTTCCCGTTCGACAAGCCGGATCCGACCAAGAAGCCGGATGTGGATATGACGGTTACAGTGTCGGGTTACGACAAGATCGTCGAAACGCTGCAGGAAGCGGCCAAGACGACGCCGGACGCCACCAATGCGGTTGCAGCGGCGTTGGCAATCAAGGGATTTGCCAAGACGTTGCCGGACGGTCGCATTGAATGGGTGCTGAACGGCAAATCGGATGGCAGCGTCGTGGTCAATGGCGTTACCGTCAAGGGCCCCGATCCGCTCGTCGATCCTGCCGAAGACAGCGGTGACGATGCTACTCTGGAGGAAGGCACTGACCCGGCTCAGGATGCCACGGAGCCTGCGGAAGAAGGAGCCGGCGAGGAGCAGGCACCTCAGCAGTAGCTCGAGAGCCGGCCGACCACATTAAAAAGCCCCGCCGGACTCCAGCGGGGCTTTTTTCTTCGCGACGATCTTTTCTAAAGACCTAGCGCTCGCGTAATTTTCGGTGCGGCTTCATGCCAGTCCTGTACCACGATCAGATCATCGGGCAACGGCGGCAGGAAAGCACGCAACGAGTTGTCCGCCATCAGATGAAACAGATGCGCGTCGGTGACCGAACCTCGCGCCGAAATCAGGTTGTTGGGCTGGTCATCGACAAAGGCGACCGGACGTCCTTTGTCGCCGCGCAGCTTTGCCACGGCCGGCCCTTTGGCCATCTCGGTGGTTAGCAGTGGATAGCGAAGCCCAAGCTGATCAAGATGCGCGCGCCGGGCCGAGCGATGCTTGTGCGGCATTGCCGTCAGAAGCACGATTTCGGCCTTGTCCTCCAGCGCACGCAGCGTATCGGCTGCGCCTTCAGCCAGATATTGCCACTCTGCCTGGCCGGCGAAAAAATCGTCGAGCAGCGTATGCACTTCATGCTGTTCCGCTACCCGCCCGGTGGCCTTCTCCGCGACATTGCCGGTCAGGCGGAACGAGGCGAAGGTCAGGTCATAGCCGCGAACTTCCAGAAACCGCGGAAACGGCCGGATGAATTCAAGGATCACATCGTCGACATCGAGTACCAGAAGCGGCCGGTCGTCGCTCGCAAGCTCGGCGATCTGGCGGGCGGTTTCGGGATCATCACTCATGTCGAACGCTCATAGTCGTCTTGGTTGCCGAGGGGCAGGGCGCGCAGCGCCTTGCTCACCGATGCCGGTGGTGTTCCGGTTTCTTCGCAGAAGCGCATCAAGGTCGGCTCATGCGCCAGAACAAACTGCAGCACGCCAGCCAGAAAACCGGGTTCGCTGGCGGCACGCCGGACGGAACTGGCTTCTATGCCGGTGATCGCCAGGAAACGCGGCAGGAGTTCGGCATCGCCGGCAACAAAAGCCAGCGCATTGATGGCCAGGGCCTCAGCCTGTTCGCGCATTGACGCTGCGTCTGCCATCGCTACCTTTGATTCCAGCAATGATGATGAGTCTGCGCCTGGAAGTAGTCACAAGCACTGCCGAGGGCAAGGCTTGTGTCGTGTTGTTGTTGTTTTGTTGCAGGCAAGCCGATCGGATTTCGGACCACCGGTTTGCGTTTCGTCAATCATCTCGCGTTAAAGTTAAACCGGGTTTGGGCGCTCTTTGCGTGGAGCGCGATGCGACGGTTTCCTTGCGGGAGCGCCGTCGGAGCGGGAAATTATGCCGAAGAAGGTAATGATCGTCGAAGACAACGAGCTTAACATGAAGCTCTTTCGCGACCTCATCGAGGCCAGCGGCTACGAAACCGTGCGCACCCGCAACGGACTGGAGGCGCTGGATCTGGCGCGCAAGCACCGGCCCGACCTGATCCTGATGGACATCCAATTGCCCGAGGTCTCAGGGCTAGAAGTGACCAAATGGCTGAAGGAAGACGATGAATTGCATGTCATTCCGGTCATTGCCGTCACTGCCTTTGCCATGAAAGGGGATGAGGAGCGCATCCGCCAGGGCGGCTGTGAAGCCTACATTTCCAAGCCGATCTCGGTGCCACGCTTCATCGAGACTGTGAAATCCTATCTGGGTGACGCCTGATGGTTGCCCGATGTTTATCCGGAGCCGCATGAGATGACAGCCCGTATCCTTGTCGTCGATGACGTGCCGGCCAATGTGAAGCTGCTCGAAGTTCGGCTGCTGGCCGAATATTTCGAAGTGCTGACGGCGACGAGCGGCCCGGATGCGATCGAAACCTGCGAGAACGGCAAGGTCGACGTCGTTCTGCTCGACGTAATGATGCCGGACATGGACGGGTTCGAGGTTTGCCGCCGGCTGAAAAGCGATCCAGCCACTTCGCACATTCCTGTTGTGATGGTTACCGCGCTGGACCAGATCACCGACCGGGTGCGCGGGCTCGAGGCTGGTGCGGATGATTTCCTGACCAAGCCTGTCAATGATCTGCAGCTGATGACGCGCGTGAAGAGCCTCGTTCGTCTGAAGATGTTGACCGACGAATTGCGTTTGCGCGCCTCCACCACCCGCAACATAGGCATCGAGGAATTGCTGAGCCGTAATCTGGCCGACGAGGAATCGCAGCCGAAGGTGCTCTTGATCGACGAGCGCCAAAGCTCGACGGAACGCATTCAGAAGGTGTTGCGGGGCAAGGCAATGCTGGATGCGGCCAAGGATCCGCATGCCGGTTTTTTCCAGGCCGCCGAAAGCCCATATGAATGCATCCTGATTTCGACGGATTTCACTGATTTCGATCCTTTGCGGCTCTGCTCGCAGCTTCGTTCGCTCGATCGCACGCGCTTCGTGCCGATCATGCTGCTGGCGGATCAGGGCGAGGAGGACCGTGTCATTCGTGGACTGGAACTCGGTATCAATGACTATCTTACCCGGCCGATCGATCCGCATGAGTTGACCGCGCGGTTGCGCACGCAGGTCCGCCGCAAGCGTTACAATGATCAATTGCGGGCCTCGGTGACCCAGACGATCGAGATGGCGGTGACGGATGGTCTGACCGGCCTGCACAATCGGCGCTATCTCGACAGCCATCTGCAGACACTCTTCGACCGGGCCGTCGCACGCCGCCGGCCTTTGTCGATGATGATCACCGACCTCGATCGTTTCAAAGCGATCAACGATACCTATGGTCATGACGGCGGCGACGATGTGCTGCGCGAATTCGCGCATCGCTTGCGCAAGAACGTGCGCGGCATCGATCTCGCCTGTCGCTTCGGCGGCGAGGAGTTCGTGGTCGTGATGCCGGATACCGAAGGTGCCGTCGCTGAAAAGGTGGCCGAGCGCATACGCGCTGAAATCGCCCGCTTGCCCTTTGCGATCGGGCGTGAGGGCAAAACCGCCGAAGTCACCATCAGCGTCGGCGTTTCGGCCTTGCTCAAAGGCTCCGACACAGTGGAAGATCTGATCAAGAGGGCGGATGTCGCGCTCTATGAAGCCAAGAACAGCGGCCGCAATCGGGTGGTGGCAAAGGCTGCCTAGCCTGCTGCTTCTGCTGGTTACGCTAGTCGTTTACCTTAACCAGCGCGAATCTCCGATGCGTGGTTAAGAAAGTATTGCTTTTCATCAGCGCTTGCGCAAATGTGCAGCCGCTAACGGGGAACTGTTCGGTGCGGGGGCGAAACCGGCATGTTCCATTGATACCCCATGATGCTCAGGTCCGCCGCATCTCCTGGGTCCGTGGGGTCGGCCGGCCGGCGTTGGCATATAGTGGCCTCCTCGTACCGCTGCCATCCGCCGACCGGCCCCCTTATTCCTCATAGCCATACAGCCGACATGCCCTGGAGCCAACGCTCCGGGGCAGAGTGGGCGCTTGTCTTGCATGCCAGCGCAAACAAAAACGCCGCCCAGGGGCGGCGCTTCGGCGTGCCAATGAGAACCAGATTACTTGATCTTGGTTTCCTTGAACTCGACGTGCTTCTTGGCGATCGGGTCGTACTTGCGGAACGACAGCTTGTCGGTCTTCGTGCGGCTGTTCTTGCTCGTCACATAGAAGAAGCCGGTATCGGCGGTCGACAGAAGCTTGATCTTGATGTTAGCGGCTTTGGCCATGGTGTTCGTCCGTTAATTGTCTTGGAGTTCGAGCCGCTGGAACACGGGAAAACACCCGGACGCGGAAAACTTGCCGGACACATAAAGAATGCTTCCGGAAAGTCAAGTCCGCGCGGCATTGCAGCCCGTCGTGATGCCCAGCCGATGGTCGTCAGCTCGTATGGGCAACCAGACGGTTTATGGTTTCGGGGAAGAAATCCCGAGCCGACCAGCGCTTGCCGAACATCATGTCATATTGCAGGTAGCGATAGTCGCGGATCAATGGCTCGATCTGCTTTTGTCTGGCCCAGTCGATGGTTGCTTCGTTGTCGGTGGCCAGCAGCACGTTACGGTCGATGGCGCTGTATTGCCTGCTCACTTCGCCGAGGAAGCCTGTGTAATAGGGGTGCGTGATGCCCGCGGCCTTGAGCAGGTGATAAGGCAGGAATGCAGGGCTGACCGAGCCGATATCCTTGGCAAGACCCGTACGGTTCGACCAGACGACCAGCGGTGTTTCACGGTGGAGCTTCATTTGATCGGGCGCTTCCCTGCGCGGCGCGACATTGTCCTTGAGGAAGCCCGTTTCGACGTAGACCGGGCCCAGTGGCGGCAGGTGATCGCCGAAGAAGACGATTACGGTCGCACGGTCACGTTTTTCTGCCCAGTCGATCAGGCGTTTCAGGTTGCGGTCGGCATCAGCTGCGCCTTCCGCATAGGACAGAAGTGAATCCTTTGCCCACTGGCTGATCGGCGCCTCAACCGTGTGGGAAGCATCTGCGTAGCGATTGGGTTCATAGGGGCCGTGATTCTGAAGACTTACGGCGAAATAGAAGAATGGTTCCTCCGCAGCATCGGCTGTGGAAATGAGCTGGTCGGTCATCGCCTCGTCGGAAGCGAGCGGTCCGCGTTTTTCCAAAGGCGCGGTCTCTTCCGACTGGAAATCGTCGAAGCCGAAATCGGCGTAAACCGCGGTGCGATTCCAGAACCAGTTCGTGCCCGGATGGAATGCCCTGGCGGAATAGCCCTCGCTCTTGAGGAAGGTGGCGAGTGAAGGCACCGGAGCGCGCACATATTGCTGATAGGGAATTGACCCAGCCGGCAGGAAGGCGTTGGAGAATCCGGTCAGTGCCTCGAACTCGACATTGGCGGTCATGCCGCCGAACTCTGGCGACAGCATCGACCCGGAACGGAGCTGACGTACAGCACCCAGCGGATCTGGCTTGATCGACACGCCTGGCAGAATGGTGGGATCCCAGAAGGATTCGCTCATCACCATGATGATGTCCGGCTTGTCTTCCGGGACTGTTGTGGTCGCCTCAGGCCGCGTGATGGTCGCGATTGCCTTGTCTGAATAACCCGCGGGTGCGCCGACATGTGCCATCGGCACGTTGAGTGCGAAGGCGAGCGCGAAACCGTTGGAATTGTAGTTTTCCTTCTGGTCCCACATCATGGGGATGATCTGCAGGCGGTCCCGCGTCCATGAAAAGGTCGCGTAGTCCATGATGGAGACGAAGAAGGCGAGGAGCGGGATTGCGACGGCAAGGCGCGCGAGACGCGCCCTGTAGCGCAGGGTCGGTGCACGACGACGCCACATGCGCCACAACATCACCACCGAAGCCAGCGTTCCGGCAATGCCGGTTGCCAGCGCTACACCGGTCCATGGCCGTTCCTTTACCAGCAGAGGCATCAATTCGATGATCTGGCGCACGTAAAGAAAATCTGTCGGATAGAGTGGATCGCCGAGGTAGCGCGATTTTTGATGGCCGACGAAGGCGAGCGCCAGGGTCAAAGGTGCGAAGATCATCAGGCTTTGATGATTGCGGCCGAGCAACGCGTCGATGCCAATCAGGATAAGCGTGAACAGGATGACCGTTGTCCAGCCGGGCTTCGACGGCTGAAGAAAGAAACCGAACGTGCTGGCGAGATCACCTCGAAAGATCAGCTCGATGGCGAACACCAGCACGGCTGACGCAACCAATGTCATCACGCAATAGCGCACGGCACGCCTTTTCTCACCCGGTTCCAAGCCGGGTATGGCGGTGTCATGTCTATGCTCTGGCGCGTTCATGCCGCTCCCTGACCATCCCTTCGCCAACTTACAAGTCCCCCGACTGCAAAAGCGTCACGTAACCGTCACTCAAATGTCACAAAAAGCTAGCGCCTGTGGCGAAATTTAGAAGAGCCAGCAAACGAATCGTGTTCGATTTTCATCATGATTGATCGTCGCCTGGCCTTCCCAAGCACTGTTGGCCACGGCAGGCGAAGGCTGCATCGGGCTTGACTTGTCGCCCGGCCTTGCGCACAGGGCAGGCGAGATCAAGCAATTGGAGCTCGTTATGGCGGTCGCGTTTACCTTTCCGGGGCAGGGCAGCCAGTCGGTCGGCATGGGCAAGGATCTGGCAGGCGCTTTTCCTGAAGCCCGTCGCGTGTTCGAAGAAGTAGACGAAGCGCTCGGGGAGAAGCTGTCCGCTCTGATCTGGAATGGACCAGAAGAGACGCTGACGCTGACGGCAAACGCGCAGCCAGCGCTGATGGCGGTGTCGTTGGCTGCTGTCAAAGCACTCGAAGCGCGTGGCTTTTCCTTGAAGGAAAAGGTCGCCTATGTCGCGGGCCATTCGCTGGGCGAGTATTCGGCACTTGCCGCCGCGGGTTTCGTCTCGGTGGCCGATGCGGCAAGGCTCCTGCGCATTCGCGGCAATGCTATGCAGTCGGCTGTGCCGGTCGGGGAAGGTGCGATGGCGGCGATCATCGGCCTTGAGCAGCCCGACGTCGAAGCCGCCTGTGCCGAAGCTGCCAAGGGATCCGTCTGCCAGGTTGCCAACGACAACGGTGGTGGGCAACTGGTGATATCGGGCGCCAAGGCCGCTGTCGAACTCGCAGCCAGGCTCTGCACGGAAAAGGGCGCCAAGCGAGCGCTGATGCTGCAAGTGTCGGCGCCGTTCCATTCGGCGCTGATGGCGCCGGCGGCGGAAGCGATGCGCGAAGCCCTGGCCAATGTCGCCAGGAATGCGCCGGCTGTTCCGGTGATTTCGAATGTCTCGGTTTCGCCAACTCAGGATCCCGATGCGATCGCGGCTCGGCTGGTCGAGCAGGTGACTGGCCGTGTGCGCTGGCGCGAGACGGTGGAGTGGTTCGCTGCCAATGGCGTGACCACGCTCTATGAAGTCGGTGCCGGCAAGGTACTTTCCGGCCTGGCGCGTCGAATCAACCGTGACATCGCTGTGACTTCGGTGGGAAATCCTGCCGATGTCGATGCAGCCATTGCCGCACTGGCCTGAGCAACCTGATGACCCCATCCATGCGATGGGTGTGCTTGAAAGGGACAAGACATGTTTGATCTGACAGGCCGCAAGGCGCTCGTCACCGGAGCTTCGGGTGGCATCGGCGAATCCATCGCCAGGATACTTCACGCGCAGGGTGCGACGGTCGGCCTGCATGGCACGCGTGTGGAAAAGCTGGAAGCACTCGCCGGCGAACTTGGCGATCGCGTTAAGCTCTTCCCGGCGAACCTGTCCGACCGCGACGAGGTCAAGGCGCTGGGCCAGAAGGCGGAGGCTGATCTCGAGGGCGTCGATATCCTGGTCAACAACGCAGGCATCACCAAGGATGGTCTGTTCGTGCGTATGTCGGATGCCGACTGGGACAGTGTGATCGAAGTCAATCTGACTGCCGTCTTCCGCCTGACGCGGGAATTGACGCATCCGATGATGCGCCGGCGCTACGGCCGCATCATCAACATCACCTCCGTCGTCGGCGTCACCGGCAATCCGGGGCAGGCCAATTATTGTGCCTCCAAGGCCGGCATGATCGGCTTTTCCAAATCGCTGGCGCAAGAGATCGCCACACGCAACGTTACCGTCAATTGCGTTGCTCCAGGTTTCATCGAATCGGCCATGACCGACAAGCTGAATGACAAGCAGAAAGAAGCGATCATGGCCGCAATTCCCGCCAAGCGCATGGGAACGGGTGCCGAGGTCGCATCGGCGGTCGCCTATCTTGCTTCGGAGGAAGCATCCTACGTGACGGGCCAGACCATTCACGTCAACGGCGGCATGGCGATGATCTAACTCGCGGCCGCGAGTTGTCGCGGCTTTGGAAAAACGATGCTCGCGCCTTGGATGCCGGGCCGTTTTCGTGTAATGCGGCCCGCAACCCGGCGGTTCGGGCAATAGCCGGCCTTGTTTATTGTGTTTAAGCCCGGCCTATCTTTCAGCTTGATTAGCGGCATTGTGCCCGCTAACGAAGACAGATCATAGAACGAAGGATGCCAACATGAGTGACACCGCAGAGCGCGTCAAAAAGATCGTTATCGAGCATCTGGGCGTCGATGCCGACAAAGTGACGGAGCAGGCCTCCTTCATCGACGATCTCGGCGCGGACAGCCTCGACACGGTTGAGCTTGTCATGGCGTTCGAGGAAGAGTTCGGCGTAGAAATCCCGGACGACGCGGCAGAGACCATCCTCACGGTCGGCGACGCCGTGAAGTACATCGACAAGGCCTCGGCCTGATTTTTCCGGCATAGGTCTTCGGGAAAGGCTTGGAATGAGGCGCGTCGTCGTTACGGGCCTCGGCCTGCTGTCGCCATATGGCGTTGGGGTCGAGCACGGTTGGCGGGAACTGCTGAGCGGCCGTAGTGCCGCCAAGCGTGTCACCGAATTTGAAGTCGAAGACCTTGCCTGCAAGATCGCGCATGTTATCCCGCGCGGCAATGGCGAGAACGGCACCTTCAATCCGGAGGCCGTTCTCGAACCCAAGGAATTGCGCAAGATCGGCGAGTTCATCCTGTACGGGATCGCGGCCGCCGACGAAGCGCTGAAGGATTCGGGCTGGCAACCGAAAACCCACGAAGAGCAATGCGCGACCGGCGTGATGATCGGTTCGGGCATTGGTGGCATCGAAGGCATCGCCGAAAACGCCCTTATCCTGCAGGAAAAGGGGCCTCGCCGCATCAGCCCCTTCTTCATCCCCGGACAGATCATTAACCTCGTCTCCGGTCAGGTATCCATCCGACATGGTCTGAAGGGTCCGAACCACGCAGTGGTCACCGCCTGCTCGACCGGCGCTCATGCGATCGGCGATGCCGCACGGCTCATCCAGTTCGGCGACGCCGATGTGATGGTGGCCGGCGGTGCCGAAGCCCCTGTAACGCGCCTGTCGCTGGCCGGTTTTGCAGCCTGCCGCGCACTCTCCACCGAACGCAACGATACGCCTGAAAAAGCTTCACGTCCCTATGATCGCGACCGCGACGGTTTCGTCATGGGCGAGGGCGCTGGTGTGGTGGTTCTGGAAGAGTTGGAACACGCCAAGGCGCGTGGTGCCAAGATTTATGCAGAAGTCACCGGCTATGGCCTGACTGGCGATGCACATCACATCACTGCGCCGGCCGAGGACGGCGACGGCGCTTTCCGCTGCATGTCGGCTGCGCTGAAGCGCGCGAAGCTGACGGCGGCGGATATCGACTACATCAATGCGCACGGCACTTCGACCATGGCTGACACGATCGAACTCGGCGCCGTTGAACGCCTGGTCGGAAACGCCGCCTCGAAGGTTTCGATGTCGTCCACCAAATCGTCGATCGGCCACCTGCTCGGCGCTGCTGGTGCTGCAGAAGCGATCTTTTCGATCCTCGCCATCCGCGACAACATCGCGCCGGCCACAATCAATCTGGACAATCCAGAGCGCGAGACCGCTATCGATCTCGTGCCAAACACGCCGCGCAAGCGGCAGATTGATGTTGCGCTGTCCAATTCCTTCGGCTTCGGCGGCACCAACGCATCGCTGGTCTTCCAGCGCTATAACGGCTGATTGACCGGCTTTCGCCGATCTACCGACAGCCTTTGGGACGGGCATATCCGTCATTTTTGCCATATTCCCCGCTACTGTCGGGGGATTCGTCGATGGGACATACGGTAGGGCGCCATGAACACTGCTCCGACGAACAACGAGGATGTCAGCCAGGCCGCCGCGCAGACCACGCCGATCATCCCCAAGACTGCGAGTGAGGCGCTCCGTCCGGAAGTGGGCACGCCGCCCCCCGCCAAGCGGTCACGTGCATCGCGCAGCCAGATCATCGTCTTCATGAACTTCCTCGTCTCCTGCGTCATGCTGGCGGTGATTGCCGCCGGCGGCGCGGTCTATTTCGGCAGGCAGGAGTTCTTCGGCCTGGACCGTCGGCCAACGGCGACACTTTCCTCGTCAAGCCGAACAGCGGTGTGCAGGACATTGCCGATCAGCTGGAGCGACGGGGCCTGATCAGTGACGCGCGCATCTTCCGCCTGGGCGTGCGTGCCTATGGCAACGACCAGGCGCTCAAGGCTGGCGAATATCAGATCAAACCGCGCGCCTCGATGCGCGAGATCATGGACCTTTTGAAGAGCGGCAAGTCGGTGATGTACTCGCTGACAATCCCCGAGGGGCTAACGGTCCAACAGGCGTTCCAGCGTGTCGCCGCCGAGGAGGCGCTGACCGGCGACATGCCGGCCACCCTGCCTCCGGAAGGCAGCCTCGCCACCGACACGTTGCGGTTCACGCGCGGTGCCACGCGTCAGCAGATGGTGGACAAGCTTCTGGCCGATCAGAAGGAACTGGTCGAGGAGATCTGGAAGCGTCGTTCGACGGATCTGCCATTGGCCAATGTCGAGGAATTCGTCACGCTTGCCTCCATTGTCGAGAAGGAAACTGGCCGCAGCGACGAGCGTTCTCGGGTGGCGGCCGTGTTCCTGAACCGTCTGGGCAAGGGTATGCGGTTGCAGTCCGATCCGACCATTATCTATGGTCTCTTCGGTGGCAAGGGCAAGCCCGGCGATCGGCCGATCTACCAGTCGGACATCGACAAGCAGACCCCTTACAACACCTACCAGATCAATGGTCTGCCGCCGACGCCGATCGCCAATCCAGGGCGTGCGTCGCTTGAAGCCGTGGCCAATCCGTCGAAGACCAAAGACCTTTACTTCGTTGCCGATGGCAATGGCGGGCATGTGTTTGCCGAAACTCTTGACGACCACAACGAGAACGTGGCGCGCTACCGCGCTTTGATGAAAAAGCAGGCCGAAGAAGCGGCCAAGGCTGGAACCGCCACGCAGCCCGCAAACAATGGTGATGCGACCGGGACAAACACGGTCCAATAGGGCGCTTTTGGGAGCGCGGGGATATGAATCTGCAGAGCATGACCGGCTTCGCGCGGGCGGGCGCTGATTATCAGGGCACAGCCATCGCTTGGGAGGTGAAGTCCGTCAACGGCAAAAGTGTCGAGACGAGACTACGGCTGCCGCCTGGCTATGATCGGCTTGAACAGGTCGTTCGTCAGGCGGTGCAGAAACGCTTTGCGCGCGGAAACTTCCAGGCGACGTTGACCGTGGGAAGAACGAGCAGCCAGGCGGTGCAGCCGGTCGTCAATGAAGCTTTTCTGAAGGATGTCGCCGGCCTCGCGAAACGGCTGCAGGAGCAGTTTGGTGCTGCGCCGGCTACGGCTGATGGGTTGCTGGCCCTGCGTGGCGTGCTGGAAGTGCCCGAGACGATCGAGACCGAGGAGATACGGGCGGCGTTTGACGCAGCGATCGGACGGGTGCTCGAGGAGGCCCTCGACGGTCTCGTGAAGGCGCGGCAGAGTGAGGGTGAAGCGCTACGCGCGCTGCTTTCCGGTCAACTTGATGCAATCGAAACGCTGACACTTCGTGCGGAAGCGGATTCATCGCGCCAACCGGCGGCGATCCGTGAGCGGATCGCCGAGCAGGTTCGGCTTTTGATGGATACCGGTGCCGGTCTGGATGAAACCAGGCTTCACATGGAGGCTGCGTTTCTTGCTACAAAAGCCGATATCCGCGAGGAGATTGACCGGCTGAAGACTCATGTGGCCTCGGGAAGGGCGCTGCTTTCCGCTGGCGGTTCCATCGGTCGCAAGCTCGACTTTCTGGCGCAGGAATTCAATCGCGAATCGAATACTTTATGTTCGAAGTCGAACGCAGCCGCAGTTACCGCAATAGGGTTGGAACTGAAGGCCGTCGTCGACCAATTTCGCGAACAGGTCCAGAATCTGGAGTAACAGATGGCCGTCAAGGACACCGGTTCCCGCATCCGCCGTCGGGGCCTGATGCTCGTGCTGTCGTCGCCCTCGGGTGCCGGCAAGTCGACGATTGCGCGAAATCTGATTGAAAGTGACCAAGGCTTCGAGCTCTCGGTCTCCGTGACCACGCGTCCACGTCGCGGCAGCGAAATCGACGGCATTCACTACCATTTCAGACCGCGTCGCGAGTTCGAGCTGCTGCGTGACAATGACGAGCTGCTTGAATGGGCGGAAGTGCACGGGAACTTTTATGCGACCCCGCGTGAAGCCGCTGAGCGGGCCATGGCCGAAGGGCGCGACATGCTCTTCGACATAGACTGGCAGGGAGCGAAACAGCTGAAGGAGAAGATGCGCGGCGACATCGTCTCGATCTTTATCCTGCCACCTTCAATGAAGGAGCTGAAGGCGCGATTGAAGCGCCGCGCGGAAGACCAGGAACAGGTCATCGAAACGCGCTTGAAAAATGCGCGTACCGAGATCGAGCACTGGACGGAATATGATTTCGTCATCGTCAATGACGATCTTGACCGCGCCTTCACGGAAGTGCGCGCCATTGTTGCCGCCGAGCGCCTGCGACGCGACCGTCGGCCCGGACTGTTCGATTTCGTGTCAGGTCTTCTGGACGAGGCGGTCTGAGGGATTCCGGCTGCCGATGTGAATCGAGGCAGTTCTCGACTCAGCGAAGCCTTGTTATGTTTTTGCATGGCACTGGCCCGCGCCTCCGCCCTCCATTCGGGAAGCATTGTTCATGCGGGGCCAATTCTCATCGAACCAACTGTTCGAGCATCGCGCATAAGGAGGGATTGCGAAACCAGCTCGCAATAGGAGGTTTTTCAATGAAGCTCTCTGTCCCGGCCTATCAATTGAAGCGACAGGCCAAGCGGCTGTCGCGCGAGGAGAAAATCCCTCTTCATGCCGCGCTTGACCGTACCGCAGCCAAAGAGGGATTTGTGAGCTGGAGTTTGCTGGCATCCAAACGTCAGGAAGTGCCTGCTGCCGCCAGGCTGCTCGCTTCGTTGCAGCCTGGTGATCTGCTTCTGGTCGGCGCGCGTCCAAGGCAGGGCAAGACACTCTTCAGCCTCGAATTGGCGATCGAAGCGATGAAGATCGGACGTCGCAGCGCATTTTTCTCGCTCGAGTACACCCAGAAGGACATACTCGGCCGCTTTCATGCTCTTGGCGTTGAACCAGTCCAGTTCGCCAACCGGTTCGAGTTCGATGGTTCTGATGCAATCGATGCTGGTTACATGATAACCGCCCTCGAAGCGGCGCCCAGGGGCACGCTTGTGGTGGTCGACTACCTGCAATTGCTTGATCAGAAGCGCCAGAGTCCGGATCTGGTCGATCAGATCCGTGAGCTGAGATCGTTCGCTCGCGACAAGGGGCTTATCTTTGTCTTCATCTCCCAGATCGACCGCTCCTACGACCCTGCGAACAAGCCGTTCCCGAACCTTGGCGACGTTCGCCTGCCAAATCCTTTGGATCTCAGCCTGTTCGACAGGGCATGTTTCCTGAATGACGGAGATGTCCAGTTCACTGCATGAGCTGGAGTTCGCAGAAGGGCCGACTTGGAGTGTGCCAGCGCCGTCGGTGGTGAGGCTCAGCTACCCAGCAAGTTGGTCAGACGTACGAACTCCTCGACGCTAAGGGTCTCGGCGCGGCGGGTCGGATCGATTTCGGCCCGCTCCAGCAGTTTCTCGCCGCCGAGGCTTTTAAGGCTTTGCCGCAGCATCTTCCGGCGCTGACCAAAGGCCGCCTCCGTAACGCGGCCGAGTTTCTTCACATCTGCGGATAGAAGGGATACGCGCGGTGTCATATGCACAACGGACGACGTCACCTTGGGAGGCGGCGTGAATGCCTGTGGTGGCACATCGAACGCGATTTTCGCTTCTGTTCGCCAGCCTGCCAATACGCCCAGCCGGCCGTAGTCGCTGGAGTTGGGTTTTGCGACGATACGCTCGGCTACCTCGCGTTGGAACATCAGCGTCATTGATTGGTAGAAAGGCGGCCAACGGTCGACGATTAGCCAGCGAATGAGCAGCTCCGTGCCGATATTGTAAGGCAAGTTGGCGACGATCTTGACCGGGCCGTCGGTCACCAAGGTCGAGAAATCGGTCTTGAGCGCGTCGCCCGAGATAACTTCCAGCCGTCCCGGATAATGGGCCGATACCTCGGAAAGCGCCGCCAGGCAGCGTTCATCACGCTCAATGGCGACCACGCGGCGTGCGCCATGCAGGAGCAGCGCGCGTGTCAGCCCTCCAGGCCCTGGGCCAACCTCAATGACTGTCGACTGGGTCAGATCACCCGCGGTACGCGCAACCTTGCCAGTCAGGTTCAGGTCGAGCAGAAAATTCTGACCGAGCGCCTTCTTGGCCTGCAGGCCGTGGCGTTCGATGACGTCTCGAAGCGGCGGCAGTCCGTCGGCGCTCATGCGTCCGTGCTCCTGACATTTCCGGCCAATTCCGCAGCCAGTTTCAGCGCTGCAATCAAGCTATCCGGTCGTGCGATACCGCTTCCCGCGATGTCGAAGGCCGTGCCATGGTCTGGTGAAGTGCGAACAAACGGTAAGCCAAGAGTTACATTAACGGCTTCATCGAAAGCCAGCGTCTTTGCCGGGATCAGGGCCTGGTCGTGGTACATGCAAAGCGCAACGTCGTAGCCCGCTCGGGCGCGTCGATGGAAAAGCGTATCGGCAGGCAGCGGCCCGCGCGCATCGATGCCTGCGGAACGCAGTGCTTGGACAGCGGGAGCAACGATCTCCAGGTCTTCCTTACCCATGGAGCCGCCTTCGCCGGCATGTGGATTGAGGCCCGCAATGGCAAGCCGCGGCGCTTCGATCCCGAAACGGCCCTTCAGATCGCGCGCGGTGATGCGAGCCGTCTCCACGATCAGCTCGGTGGTGAGCACCTTCGGCACCGTCGCGAGTGGCATATGGATCGTGACGGGAACGGTGCGCAGATCTGGCCCCGCCAGCAGCATGACAGGCATTACCGTCCGACCGGAGTGGCGAGTGGCCAGATGTGCCAGATATTCCGTATGGCCGGGAAAGCCGAAACCGGCGTCGTAGAGTGGCTTCTTGGCTATGGGGCAGGTGACAACCCCGGCGGCACGACCAGCAAGGCAGTCCGCAACAGTACGGTCGATGGCCTCGATGACACCCTTTGCGTTGACCGGATCAGGATGACCGGCGGTATCGAGAAACTTCGCTTCCAGCGGCACGACCGGCAAGGCATCCTGGAAAACGGCGTTTGCCTTTTCCGGTGTTGTTTCGGCGATGGTGGCAGTGGCACCGACGCGACGGCCGCGTGCGGCCAGCAGAATCGGGTCAGCAAGCAGGTAGAAAGCAGGAACGCCTGATTCTTTGCGCCGTTCCCAGGCAGCCAGCGCGATCTCCGGGCCGATTCCGGACGGATCGCCCACACTCAAGGCGAGAGGAAGTCTGGTTTCGCGCACAGCCGTCAGCGCTGAACGATGACGGCCTTGGCCTTCAACTCAGAGACATATTTCTTGCTGAGCTCGTCTGCGGCATCGTCCTTCTTGCCGCCGAGGCCTTCGTTCTGGAGCATCAACTGAGCGGTCTTGTCGTCCGAGACTTCGCGCGCCGAGCAGATGCCGATGAACTCTATGCCGCGGTCCGTTTCACGCACGTTGGTCGCGCCGCCGGCCTTTGTTGCCTTGATCTGGTCCGCCCAGTCTGCCGGCAACTGCGGTGCAAGCACACGGCCGAGGTCGCGGACGGTGACGTCTATCAGGCCCTTGGCGAATTCACGCGTCGTGTTGCATCCATTGAAGCGTGCGCGCATGGCCTCGGCTTCGCGCTTGCGCTTGGCCATCAATGCGCCGCGCTCGGCGGCCGGCACGACGAAAATTATCTGCTGGAGCAGATATTCGGTGGCTGAGGGCTTGTTTCCGCCCTTCTGCAGCATCTTGCGCACGGCGTCCTGTTCGCTCAGGCCGCCGCTGCCCTGCTCGGAACGGTAGCGCATGCTGAGTGCCTGGTTCCAGGCCATCTGTGCGCGGATGAAATCCTTGAAATGCTGCTTGGTGACGCCCGACTTGTCCATGACGCCATCAAGCTGCGCCAACTGCATTTTGTTGTTGGAGGCAAAGCGCGCGTAGGCTTCATTCACCTGCTGGTCGGAAATGCGGATGCCCAGGCGTCTTGCCTCGGCGAGGCGAAGCGTCTGCTCGACCATTTCGTCGGCAGCGTCACCCTTGCGCTTCTGCAGGCGCAGGAAAGCAGCGCGGTGCTGGATGTCGCCGGTCGTGATGGCGACATTGTTGACGACATATTTGATTTCGCTGGCAAAGGCCGGTTGGGACATCGCCGTCAGCGAAACACCCGCGGCTGCAACCAGAAGTGCAAGGCTCGCGGAAAAGAGCTGTTTCCTCATCGTCTCTGTTCCAAATCCATTTCGGTTCCGGCTCATCACTGAGCCGAATACAATTTTCCCATGCCCGTCCTATGCGGCGAAACCATGTCCTGCAAGGGGGATGGCTTACTGGAAACTGCTGGACGTCGAGCCGAAATCGCCAATGGTGCGGAACGAGATGTTGAAGCCGATGTTGCGGGTCACTTCCCTGGTGGTCCGGTCGCGGCTCTCCGACACCGTCATCATATACGTGAAGCACTCGTCGTCATAGGCGAAGCCGACACCATCGCCGGTCAGTACCCGGGTCTGGATGTCGTATGTGCCCGAACCAAAGACGCGCCAGTTCTGGTTGAGGCGTGTCGAACCTCCCAGTGTGACCTCATGGCGGTCTTCCTCGAATCCGTAACCCGGCTGAGCCTGGATGAAGGCATACTGCGCAGAAACAGAAATGGAAGACGAGCCGCTGTAGGCCGCCTTGGCTTCGGCGCGACGAACCTCGAAGGTCTGTTCATCGAAACGGCCGCTGACCGAGGCCGAAAGGCCGTAGGGACTGGTGAAGCCGGCCAGGCCGACATAGTCGGACTTGTCGGTCTGGAGACCGGAATAGGCGCCAACATTGACCAGATCGGGCTGCGCGAAGGAGTTGGTGCCGCCAAGCTGGTACGACTGGCCGAACAGGGCGTTTGTCGTCCAGCCGTTGGCATAGCTGCCGGAATAGCGCACGCCGACATTGGCGCGCGTGCCGCCTTCGATGCGGTCATAGCCGGAGAACTTGTCGCGTTCGAACAGCGTCGTCGCATCGAACACCATGCTCTGCGCGTCTTCGTTGGGAACGCGCAAGCCGCCGACATAGGATTCGTTCGGGCGCACGAACAATTGCGCCGTCGGCTCGATGATGTGTGAGCCGCCGGTCAAGCTGGTGAACAGCAGAGGCCAACGGAACTCAAGGCCCGCGGTTGCCATAGCCCTGGCAAAGGATGAGCGCATGTCCGCGGAAACACCCTGCGCGGCGGCCATCTGATTGACGGCATCGAGCGAGCCGGAAGACGCGTTCAGGTAGCTGGCGTCGGCCTGGAAAGCCAGCAGCGGCGTGATGACCATGCCGCCATCGGTGACGAAGCTGCGCTTCCACTCGGCTTCCGCTGTCAAACGGCCAGAATTGCCTTCGATGCCACGAACGCGCTGTACTGCGCTCAAGGTATCATAGTTCACCGTGAAAGCCTCATCGAGGCGGTCGCGCTTGATGACGCGGGAATTGAGATTGATTGAGAGCTGACCGCCGGCCAATGGCGCATCCGGGATATAGGCGTAGTCGAGCGACGGCAGCACCCATGGCTGAAATTCGTCGCGCGCTCCGGTTTGATATCGGGCGCCGGCCTCTCGCTGCAGCGTCTTTTCCTGCACTTCGAAGTGCATTGCGCGCAGGTCGAAATAGTTCCTGTCATTCAGACCGGTCAGATAAACTTCGGAGCGATGGACCGAAGCGTCGTAGCCGTTGATGTGATAGGTGTTGGAGAAATTCTTGTCCGTCTGCAGCAGGACGTCCCAGCCAAAGTTCCAGCGCGAATTGATCGCGAACTGGCCCTTGGTACCCATCATGCCGCGGAATTTGTTCGGATCGCCGGTTGGGCCGGAGTCGACGGTGCTGGGATCGAATTTCCAGGGTTTCCGCTGGTCGATGCCGGCAATGCGCAGGCTGTACTGGCCATTGTCGAAACGCTGGCGCCACTCCGCTTCGCCGAGGAAGCCCTGGTTGGTATAGTAGGTTCCACGCGCGGTGATGTCGTAGGTCGGCGACAGCGCGAAGTAATAAGGAACGGTTATGCCGGTGCCGAGCTTGCTGTTGAAAGTGATGCCGGGCATCAGAAAGCCGCTCTTGCGCTTCACCGTAGGGTCAGCGATCTCGAAAGCCGGCAGGAAGGCAATCGGGAAGCCGAAGAACTCGAAATTGGAGTTCTCGAAGCGCACCGTCTTCTTCTGGCCGTTCCAGATGATCTTCTTGGCCTTGACGCGCCAGATCGGCGCTTTGTCGGGCTTGTCTTCGCAAGGCTCGCAGGCGGTGTAGACACCGTTGTGGAACGTCGTCAGCACGCCGCCGATGCGTTCGGCGCTTTCGGCGCCGAAATAGGTCTTGTCGACCGTCTCGACACGCAGCGCGTTGACGAAACCGTCGGCGAAATCGTCAGTGATGTCGATGTGCTCGGAGTTGACCTTGGTGCCGTCGCTCTGAACAAGCTGTGCATTGCCGGTCGCAACAAGACGTTTGGTCTTGCGGTCGTATTCCACACGCTGAGCAACCAGTTTGTTGCCGCCATAGTCGATCTGCACGCCACCAACGGCGGTCACCGTCTGGTTGTCATTGTCATAAACCAGCGTATCGGATTCGAGCAGCATCTGCGAACCGGCTGGCACGCTGGGTGCTTCCACGGACTGCGCCGCTGCCGGGACAGCCGTCGCCAGGCTGCCGGCAAATAGGCAAGCGAGTGCGCTCACTCCACACAGAAGTGCCGCCCGGATCGGCCTGCGACCTTGCAAAACCGGTCTCATCACTAACCGTCTTCCCTGTACAGCAGGAACGTCACCCCGAAGAACATCGCCACGACCACCGGAAACCATGCAGCTACCACGGTCGGGACGAATCCCGCCACTCCAAACGCTTTGACCAAAACAGACACAACATAAAGCAGAAACCCAGCGACTACGCCACCCAGAATCATCGTTGCAGATTGTCCCATGCGCGCAAATCGCATCGAGACGGTTGCTGCGATCAGTGTCATCGCAACCAGAAGGAAGGGCATCGCCACAAGCGAATCGAACTGCATGGCGAATGCATTTGCCTTAAGCCCGAAGGAACGAGCAACTTCAATCTTTTGCGGCAACTCGTAAAAGGGAATTGTTTCCGGCCGTGCCAGCCGTTCCTGCACGAATTCCGGCTTCAGGTCGGTCGCCAGCCGGTCCGTGGTTTTCTTTTCGACATTGCCATCCTTGAGGATGCTGACGTCCTGCAATTCCCAGTAGCCGTCGCGCAGGAACACCCGCTTGGCGTCCTTGCGTTCGATGATGTTGCCTTGCTGGTCGAGCAGGAAGAAAACGGCGTCCGCCATCTCCAGTCCCTGGTTCAGGATGGCACGCGCGCCGATGATGGTATCGCCGGCCGCGGTCTTCTGTCGGATCCACGGAGCAGCATCGGCCGAGACGTCGTTCGACGCTCCCGAGCGCAGTTCGCTTTCAATTCTCTCGGATTGTGAAAAGCCGTAGGCAGCCAGCGGATTGAGAACCGCGACGGCAACCGTGCCGAACAACAGCGCGCCGATGCAGCAGGGCAACAGGAACTGCCAGGCCGAAATGCCTGCCGAGCGTGCGATCACCAGTTCGTATTTGCGGTTGAGCGAAACCAGTGTCGCCATGGCCGAAAACAGACCAACAAAGGGAACGGTCTGCAGCATGATCATCGGTACGCGCAGCGCCGAGATAGCAAAACCCGCCTGGTAGGTGAAACCGGGCACCCCAGCGATCCGACCCGTCAATTCCGTGAAGTCGATCAGGAAGACAAGGGCAAACAGTCCCAGGAAGATCCAGATGGTGATCCCCAGGTAGCGGAAGAAGAAATAGCGGCCGAGTGTCCAACCCATCAGGAATTCCCCTGACGCGTTGCGGAGCGATTGGCCCACCAAAGTCTCAGCCGGATCCCTATTTCGCCAAAACGGCTGAACATGTTCGTGAGCCAGTCGGCCCAACTCGACGGCAACTCCATGCGGCGATTGGAAAAGATGACCCATGCGGCCACGATCGACGCACCAAAAGGCACGGCTACCACCAGGTAATTATAGAGAGGATTGGTGTTGGCCTTGCCTGCGGCGAAGAAACCCAGCCAGCGCACGAACAGCGCGATGCAGATAGCCGTGATCAGTGGGTGGATCCGTGCTTCCCGGTGTGAGCGCGCGTCACCAGCGACGGCCAAGGCGATCATCGCGAAGGCAAGCGAATAGGCCCATTCCGAAAACCGCAAGGCAAGCTCGGCACGATATTGATCTGGCGCCTGTTGATAATACCGGTCGTTGGGATCGGGGTTGAGCAGATATTGTGTCGTCTGATCCTTCGGATAGAGCGTTGCCTGTGCAGCCGTCGCAAACGCCGACAGATCGAAGGCGTAGGACGTGAAACGAATGACGGAAACATCGCCGGCAGGTGATTTGCGGTGCACCACGCCGTCATTCATCAGGAGGACTTTTTCATTGCCCTTGTCGATGACTGCGCCTGTCTTGGCGTAGTAGACGAGGTCGGTGCCCTGCTGCCGGGAATCGGCCACGAAGATGCTGCCCAGGCCGCCATCGGCAAAACGTTCGCCGATCTGGACGAACAGGCCGTCTTCAATTTTCCGGAAGGTCCCTTCCTGGATGATCAACGACAGGAAGTCGGCGCGCGCGCTGGCAATCAGCTCACGGTTTTTCTGGCGCGCATAAGGCTCAACCCCGTTGTCGACGACGAAAGAGAACACGCTCGCGATCAGTGCAAGGATCAGGATCGGCTTGACGACGGTCATGCGCGAGGCGCCGGCGGCGTTGATCACCACCAGCTCCGAATCGGAGTTCATGACGCTGAGTGTCTGCGCGACCGCCACAATGAGGGCGAAGGGGACAACGATCGGGATGATGGTTGGCAGGATAAGCGCGGCAACCTGGAAGAAACTAACCGCCGACTGCCCATTGTCCGTCACCAGATTGATGCGGGTGAGAACCTGCGTCGTCCAGACAATCGCCAACGTCCACGCCAACGCCGCAAGAAAGAGCGAGAGCGCGCGCCGGAAGATATAGAGCTCGGCGACCTTCATTCAGGGCAGTTCTTCTCGATTGATCTCGACGGGTGTCGCAGCTCTAGAAGTTATCTTTCCGGTGACACCCACACAACCGGCCTGGTTCCGTTTCAAGTCGTCATGTCCGGTGCCGTCGACTCTGGTCGGCAATGGATAAGAAAAGGCGAATAGGTATGGTTAACAGCACTTTGAGCCAGACATTTGTGCGACGCACAGGCGATCGTCAAGGGTCGGCAGCTGCCAATATTGCATTCACGCATCCGGCGACTGAAGGTGGCAGCATGGCGCGCTGAGCCTATTTCCTTATGCTCGCTGGAAGTTTGCCGGTCTTGCCAAACGTTTCAAAAGCGCGAAATGTCGCGCTTCAATCCAAGCATTCAAATCAAGCAGGATCTCATGGCTGCCCGACCTACGATTGCCTTTGCCAAATTCGCCCCTGTCAAGAAAGGCACGGTCTTTGTGCTCTCTGCGGAAGAGGCGGGGCTTTCCGAAGGGGCCAAGGCGCATGATCCATCCGATTCGCTGGCAAGGGCTCTTCCGGCCGCGGATTTTTCCGGGAAATTCGGCTCTTCCGCCGAGATATTCGCGCCGGAAGGCACCGCTCTTGACCGGCTGGTGGTGGTCGGCGCCGGCAAGCTGTCCGCACTGGACGAATATGCGTGGCTGAAGCTTGGCGGGCATGTGGCTGCTTCACTGCGCAAGGCCAAGGACGCTGTGGTCGTCGTCGACCTGCCGGGTACCCAAGCGGACGGTTCAGAGGCTGCCGGCGTTGCTGCCGGCATTTTGTTGCGCGCTTATTCCTTCGACAAATACAAGACGAGAAAAAGTGACGAAGGAAAAGACGACGCCAAGACACCGATCAAGATCACCATTCAGACGGCAAATCCAACTGCTGCCAAGAGGGCGTTCGCAGAACTGGAGGCCGTTGTCGACGGCGTGATCGTCGCGCGCGACCTCGTCAATGAGCCGGCGAACGCGCTGGGGCCGGTCGAATTTGCCGAGCAAGCCAAGCAATTGGAGGCACTGGGCGTCAAGGTCGAGATCCTCACCGAGAAGGAAATGAAGAAGCTCGGCATGGGCTCCCTGCTTGGTGTCGCGCAAGGTTCGCCACGCGGTGCCCGACTGGCGGTGCTGCAATGGAATGGCGGCAAGGCCAAGGACAAGCCGCTTGCCTTTGTCGGCAAGGGGGTGACCTTCGACACCGGCGGCAATTCGATGAAGCCTGCATCGGGTATGGAGGACATGAAGGGCGACATGGGCGGTGCAGCGGCGGTTACGGGGCTGATGCACGCGCTTGCTGCCCGCAAGGCGAAAGCCAATGTCGTCGGCATTCTCGGTTTGGTGGAAAACAGCGTCGACGGCCATGCACAGCGGCCAGGTGACATTGTCACCTCGATGTCCGGCCAGACCATCGAGGTGCTCAACACCGATGCCGAGGGGCGCCTGGTGCTCGCCGACGCGCTCTGGTATTGCAACAATCGCTTCGAACCCCGGCTGATGATCAATCTTGCCACGTTGACGGGAGCAATCATGGTCGCGCTGGGGCAACACCATGCCGGGTTGTTCTCCAACAACGACGAACTCGCCGCACAGCTTGTGCAGGCAGGAACCGCCACTCAGGAGAAGCTGTGGCGCATGCCGCTCGGCAGTGAATACGACAAGCTCATTGATTCAAAGAACGCCGACATGAAGAATATTGGCGGACGCTATGGCGGTGCCATCATCGCAGCTCAATTCCTGCAGCGTTTCGTCAAGGAAACGCCTTGGGCCCATCTCGACATTGCGGGGACGGCCATGGGGGCTCCGGCCAGCGAAATCAACCAGTCCTGGGGCTCCGGTTTTGGCGTCCGGCTGCTCGACCGGCTGGTGCGCGACCACTACGAAGGCTGATCGATGGCCGAAGTGCTGTTCTATCACATGACGGAGTCGACGCTCGAAGAGGCATTACCGGGCCTGCTCGAGCGCAGTGTCGATCGTGGCTGGCGCGTCGTCGTGCAGACGGGCACGGAAGAGCGCAGGGATGCACTTGACCAGCATTTGTGGATCTATCGCGATGACGGCTTCCTGGCGCATGCGACGGACCGAGAGCCTTATCCGGCGGAACAGCCAGTCTTGCTCACGACCGGGGAGATGAACCCCAATTCGGCGCAGATCCGTTTCCTCGTGGACGGCGCCAGCCCTCCGGACCTTGCCGGCTACGATCGCGCCGTTTTCCTCTTCGACGGACATGACGCAGGTCAGGTCGAGGCAGCGCGCAGCCATTGGAAGGACATGAAGGGCGCTGGCCACACCGTAACTTATTGGCAGCAGACGGCGGACCGGCGCTGGGAGCGCAAGGCATGACATTGCATGAGCGCGTTCAGCGCTCTAAGGGCTGAGCGATGCGTAGATTTTTCCTGCTGTTCATTCTGGCTGGCGTCGCCCTTGGTCTTCTCTATCCCTGGGCCGTTCGAAATTTCTCCGGCGAGGAACTCGGCACCTGGCACGCTTATCAGGATGGCCGCTTCAAACCGGTGACAGTGTCGCTGAAAGCCGGGACCGGACCGGTCCGGGTCTTTGTCGATCTCACCACCAATGCCGATCGCATCATCGCTTTTGATCGCACCGTACTGACGCTGACTGTCGCGGCGGGCAACCGAACGGTGCTTGCCGAACGGCTGAGTTTCAGCGGCAATCCGACGCCCCGCGAACAAAGCCCACAGCTGACCGACAAGATATTTCGCGACGAGGCGGGGCTGATCGAAGTTGAGGAGGCGAACACCTACGTCTTTTCGCTCGGCCTTGGAGATGTCGACAACCTGCAGATCAAGGCGGTCGATCTGGTCCTGCGCAGCGGGGCTGCCGTGCCTGACGCGCGGGTTCGGCAAGTGGGCTTCGGATCGCTTGCATTCGGAGTGATCGGTCTGGTGCTGGCAATCCGTTTCAGCAGACGTCCCGACAAACCGGAAACTCCGCCCAAGCCGCGTTGGGGTCGGGGCGCCGTCTAAGGCCATGAATTATCGCCACGCCTATCATGCCGGCAATTTCGCAGACGTGGTCAAGCACGTCGTGCTGGTGCGCCTGATCGAATATCTGAAACGGAAGGACAAGCCGTTTCGTGTCATCGATACCCATGCCGGTATCGGTCTTTATGATCTTTCTTCCAGCGAGGCCCAGAAGACTGGCGAGTGGCGGGACGGTATCGGCCGGTTGGCCGCGATCGACCCAGGCATACAGGCGACTATCTTGCTGGGGCCTTATCTCGAAGCAATCAATTCCTGCAACCCTGATGGTGGAATTGACTTCTATCCCGGTTCCCCATGGCTTGCGCGGCGTCTGCTGCGCAAGCAGGATCGGCTCACCGCGATCGAACTGCATCCTCAGGATGCTGTCCGGCTGAAGGGACAGTTTGAAGGCGATTTTCAGACGCGTGTCATCGAGCTGGATGGCTGGCTGGCGCTCGGCGCGCATCTGCCGCCCAAGGAAAAGCGCGGGCTGGTGCTGGTTGATCCTCCTTTCGAGCAGGAAGGCGAGTTCGATCGCCTCGCCGCAGGTGTTGAAAAGGCCTACAACCGCTGGCCAGGCGGTATCTATGCACTCTGGTATCCGATCAAGGATCGACGCGGCGTTGCCGACTTCCGAAATCGGTTGACGGCGTCTGGTATCGGCAAGGTGCTCGACATCGTCTTCGAAGTGCGACCGGATTCGCGCAGCGAACGCCTGGACGGCACCGGCATGGTGGTGATCAATCCACCATTCACCCTGGAACAGGAACTCCGTCTGATCCTGCCCGCGCTGCAGGCTGCGATGGCAGAACCAGCCGCAACAGGCTGGCGGCTCGACTGGCTGGCGCGCGAGGACAGCTAGGCATCGGATTTGATCGAGGCCGGATACTTCCTGGCTTGACCGTATGACGGCAAATCCGCACAGTGCCGCCGACCAGAAATGAGGCGCCGCCATGACACACTCGTTCAAATCCTTTCTTGCCGGGTTGATTTGCCTGGGTTCGGTTATGACCGTTGCTCCAGTGGCGCAAGCCGCCGATCTGTCGAGCTATTCAAGTGATCCGGGCGTGTGCGGTGAGGCTTGGGTGCTGAACAAGATCAGCAGCCGTTTTGCCTACCAGGTACGCAATGTGCCGAATCTCCCCGATGTGCAGATCACCGACTTTCGCCGCATCAATGAGCGCCGCTATCAGCCGGCCGAAGAGAATTGGCCGATCGGTCGTCGCTATTGCGACGCAAAAGTCATCCTCTCGGACGGACATGAGCGCACCATCTGGTATCTGATTGAGGAAGGGCAGGGTTATGCCGGCGTTGGCGACAATGTCGAGTTCTGCGTATCAGGCTTCGACCGCTGGTATGTCTACAACGGCGCCTGCCGCGTTCTGCGCTGAACGCTCCGGTGCCCCTGGCAAGGGCGCTCTTCTGATCGTCATCCGGTCTGATCCACGTGTTGCTGGACGAGGGCAGTCATCGTCCGTCTGGCGCAACTGCGCCAGAGCGCGCTTTCAATGAGGATTTCATGCCCAGTCTGCTCTATGCGACCACTTCGCCCTACAGCTCCAAGGTCCGGATGGCAGCCGCCTATGCTGGCATTGCGTTGGACTTGAAGCCGGTGAAGACGGAGGAAGACCCGGCGGATCTGATCGCTGCCAATCCGCTTGGCAAGATCCCTGTGCTTGTGCTGGAGACAGGCCAGTCGGTCTTCGATAGCCGGGCCATAACCCAATACCTCAACCGACAGACCAAGAACGTACTCTTCCCGCGCAACCCCGAAAAGCGCCTGGAAGCGGAAGCTCTGGAAGCCTTGGCGGACGGTATTTGCGATTCGGCTTTGTCGATGGTCTATGAACGCAGGGTACGACCCGAGGAGAAGGTGTACCAGCCCTGGCTGGACAGACAGTGGGAAAAGGTCACCCGCGCACTCGACGGTCTGAACGCCAATCCTCCCAAATTGCCGAGCAAGATTACCGTTGGTCAAATCGCGCTACGCGCTGCGCTCGGTTATCTGTCGCTTCGTTTCGCAGGCAAATGGGAAAAGGGGCGAGGGCGGCTGGTGCGCTGGGCGGCACGCTTCGACGAGAAGTTTCCGCAACTCAAGGGCTGCATACCGGCCTGACAGAGGCGTCGATACTGTACGCTCGTCAATTCTAAAACAAAAAAGCCGGGCTCGCTTGAGCCCGGCTTTTGCTGATCGGGACGCGATCAGAATTTCATACCGACACCGAATTGGATGCGGTTGTCGCTGTCCTTGACCTTGCCGATACCGTTGTCGAAGGTCTTGGAACCGTAGTCGGTGTAGCGATACTCGACACGACCGAAGACATTCTCGGTGAACTTGATGTCGGTACCGACACCGGCGGTCCAGCCGAACATGGTCTTACGATCGCCGAGGCCCGTGAGTTCGTCGGTCACCTTCAGGCCTTCGCCTGCGCCACCGGCCGTGCCGTAGAGCAGGATGTCGGGGCTGACGCTGTAGCCGAGGCGAGCGCGGATCGAACCTTCGAAGCCCGACTTCGACTTGAAGTCATTCGACGAGCCCTTCGAGCCGTTGTAACCGAGGTCACCTTCGACGCCGTACACGAAGTTGTCCTGCTGCCAGTTGTAGCCGGCAAAGGCGCCGCCGATGAAACCATCGGTCTTGATGCGGGTGTTGTAGTCTTCGACCTTAGTGCGGCCCGAGAAGCCGTAGCCGAGGTTCACACCGGCATATGCGCCGGCCCAGGATGCAACCGGCAGCTCAGCAATCGGAGCCGGAGCCGGTGGCTCTTCCGAAACGACGTCCGCAGCGAAAGCGGGAACGGTGCCGATGACGGCGAGGAGCCCGATCGCAGCAACTGAAGTCCGCGCGAATTTGTGGTTGATAGACATAGTTCTTACTCCATAAAGCCAAAGACGCTGGCTTGTTCCTTGCGAACCAGACCCGCCGGGGGAGGAAACGGATCACGCGTTCAACGGTTCCGGAATTTGGGCGGCAAATACGGCGGAAGCGAACCTGAACTTGGGTCTTTAGCTGGCGCGAATGAGGCTGAACGATGACGTTGCACTAGTGCAACAAAGTTGTCAGGAGCCTTTCGGGAGGGCGGCTGCACCCGGCTTGGTACAAGGGGTTGAGGTCCCTATATTGGCCGTCTGGTCAGATGGCTGATTGCGAGTCGAGGTCGTCATTTCGGCGCATCGACACAATGTGGCCATAGGAGCGAACGGCATTTTACGATTGAGCGGTCTCATTTGCTGGCTGCCCTTGTTGCGGATGAAAGCCAGATGACGAACAGAATGAAAGCTACGGCCCTGGTTACGGGCGGAGCGAAAAGGTTGGGCCGGGCGATCGTGGAGGATCTGGCAGCCAACGGCTTTGCCGTGGCCGTCCACTGCAATCGTTCACGAGAAGAGGCCGAAGCCCTTGTGGGGACTATTATCGCCGCGGGAGGGCGCGCCGCCGTCGTTGCCGCGGATCTGACCGATTTGGACACGACGGCCGGGCTGATCGATGCTGCCTCGAATGCGCTCGGTCCGATCAACCTCCTGGTCAACAACGCTTCATTGTTCGAGGAAGATTCCCTCGAGGATTTCGATTGGTCCGGGTGGGATCGTCATTTCGCTGTGCACGTGAAGGCTCCGGCGCTTTTGACGCAGCGTTTCGCCCGTGCCTTGCCCGAGGGAGAGGATGGTCTGGTCGTCAACATGATCGATCAGCGGGTGTGGCGACCGACGCCACGCTATTTTTCATACGCCCTGTCGAAATCTGCGTTGTGGGCAGCCACGCAGACGATGGCGCAGGCGCTGGCGCCACGTATCCGCGTTAATGCGATCGGTCCGGGGCCGACGCTGAAAGGAGCACGCCAGGAGGATCACGATTTCCAGGCGCAGCTCGACGGCGTGTTGTTGAAACGTGGTGCCGAACTTGGCGAATTTGGCGCGACGATACGATATCTATGGAACGCGCGGTCGGTCACCGGCCAGATGATCGCGCTGGATGGCGGCCAGCATCTTGCATGGCAGACGCCGGATGTGACAGGCGTGGTGGAATGAGTTCCGGAAAAGCGAAAAACGGACGCACGGGTGAAGATCTACCCGACGTTGATCTGGATGACGACGACAGCATCGAACTGGATGTGGAGACTGCAGGTCCCGAGGTTGCTTTTACGGCGATAGACTGGACGCAACATGCTGGCGATACCGACGGCAAGGTTGGCGCAGAGGTCATCCAGACGCTGGTCAAGCGTCTGCCCAACGCTCCTGGCGTCTACCGCATGATGAACGTAAACGGCGACGTGCTCTATGTCGGCAAGGCTCGCAGCCTCAAGAAGCGCGTCACCCAGTATGCTCAGGGGCGGTTTCATACCAATCGTATTGGCCGCATGGTGCGCGAAACGGCGACGATGGAATTCGTCGTCACCCGCACAGAGATTGAAGCGCTGTTGCTGGAAGCGAATCTCATCAAGCGCTTGCGGCCGCGCTTTAACGTGCTGCTGCGCGACGACAAGTCGTTTCCTTACATCCTGCTCACCGGAGATCACCTGTCGCCCGGTATCTACAAGCACCGCGGCGCACGCTCGCGGAAGGGCGACTACTTCGGCCCATTTGCGTCGGCGCAAGCGGTGGGGCGTACCATCAATTCGTTGCAGCGGGCTTTCCTGCTGAGGAGCTGCACCGATTCCTTTTACGAAAACCGGACACGGCCATGCCTGCTCTATCAGATCAAGCGTTGTGCCGGGCCGTGCACCGGGGAAATCTCGCACGGCGACTATGCCGTGCTGGTCGACGAGGCCAAGGATTTCCTGTCCGGTCGTAGCCAGAAGGTAAAGACCGAGATCTCCGCCGCCATGCAGGTTGCTGCCGAAAATCTCGATTTCGAGCACGCCGCAATCTATCGCGACCGTTTGGCGGCACTCGCGCATGTGCAGAGCCATCAAGGGATCAATCCGCAGTCGGTGGAAGAAGCGGACGTCTTCGCGATCCATCAGGAAGGCGGGCAGGTCTGCATCCAGGTCTTCTTCTTCCGCACCGGCCAGAACTGGGGCAACCGCGCCTATTTCCCCAAGGCTGATCCGGCCATGGAAGCCGCCGAGGTCTTGGGTTCGTTTCTGGCGCAGTTTTATGACGACAAGCCGACACCGCGCACGGTGCTGCTCTCGCATGTGGTCGACGAGCAGGAATTGCTTGCCGAGGCATTGTCGACCCGTGCCGGCCGCAAGGTGTCGATCTCGGTGCCTCAGCGTGGCGAGAAAAAAGATCTGACCGACCATGCGCTGCAGAATGCGCGCGAAGCGCTTGGCCGACGACTGGCTGAAACCTCGACGCAGGCGAGATTGCTGGCTGGTCTCGCAGAGACTTTCAGTCTGCCGAAGCCTCCGGTACGCATCGAAGTCTACGACAATTCGCACATCATGGGGACAAACGCCGTCGGTGCCATGGTCGTTGCCGGGCCGGAGGGCTTCGTCAAGAATCAGTACCGCAAGTTCAACATTCGCTCGACCGAGATCACTCCCGGCGACGATTTCGGCATGATGCGCGAGGTGATGGAGCGCCGCTTTTCCCGTCTTATCAAGGAACATGGCGATGAGAACACGAGCGAGGAGAATGGCGAGCCGGACGATCTTCTCTCCCATGGCTTCCCGGCGTGGCCCGACGTCATCCTGATCGACGGTGGCCAGGGGCAGATGTCGGCCGTACGCAAGATCCTGGCAGATTTGGGCGTCCAGGATCGTGTGGTGGCCATCGGCATCGCCAAGGGCCAGGATCGCGAGGCCGGCCGCGAGCGCTTTTTCGTCGAAGGCAAGCCCTCCTTCACGCTGCCGGTACGGGATCCGGTGCTGTATTTCATCCAGCGCCTGCGTGACGAGGCGCACCGTTTCGCGATCGGTTCACACCGCGCCCGCCGCAAGAAGGAGATGGTCAAGAGCCCCCTGGACGAAATCGCCGGCATCGGTCCGGGTCGTAAACGCGCCTTGCTTCTGCATTTCGGTACCGCCAAGGCAGTCAGCCGGGCCGCTGTCGACGACCTCATGTCGGTCAACGGTATTTCAGAGCAGGTCGCGCGACTTGTTTACAACCATTTTCATGAGAATTGACCGTTTGTACGGTGTTTTGCGCTGGCTAGTCGATTTTCAATGGTTGACCCCTGATATCGGCTTCTGATTTGAGTACGAAGGCAAAAAGAAACGACCCCGGAAGCTCCAGGCACGCATGGCGAAACACGCATTCAATCTGCCGAACATGCTCACCTACGCCCGTATCGTTGCGGTGCCGATGGTCGTCGTGTGTTTCTTTCTCGAAGGCCATTTGAAATCGAGCGATTTTGCGCGCTGGCTCGCTCTGGCGATCTTCCTGGCGGCGTCGATTACCGATTATTTCGACGGCTATCTGGCGCGTGCCTGGCAGCAGACTTCCAATATAGGCAGGATGCTGGATCCGATCGCCGATAAGCTTCTGGTTTCGACCTGCCTGCTGCTGCTTGCCGCTGATGAGGATGGCATCGCCGGCTGGTCGCTTTGGGCGGCCATCATCATTCTGTGCCGCGAAATCGCCGTTTTCCGGCCTGCGCGAATATCTTGCCGCACTCAAGGTTTCCGTTCCGGTCACGCAACTGGCGAAGTGGAAGACGACGATCCAGATGGTAGCGATTGCCTTTCTCCTTGCCGGTCCGGCAGGCGACAAGATTTTTCCGTTCACCACGGAAACCGGGCTGGTGCTGCTCTGGATTGCGGCGGTTGTCACGCTCTATACCGGTTATGATTACTTCCGTGCCGGCTTGAAGCATATCGTCGACGAATAGCGAGAAGGCGATGAAGCTCATCTATTTTGCCTGGGTGCGCGAACGGATCGGCAAAACCGAGGAAGACATCGAACTTCCGGCAGAGGTGACCACGGTGGCCGAGTTGCTGGCTTGGTTGAAATCTCGGGGCGAAGAATATGAAACCGCCCTCCAGCATCCACGTTCGATCCGTGTCGCCATCAATCAGGAGCATGTAGACCACGGTGAGAAAATAGCTGGCGCGCGTGAGATTGCGTTGTTTCCGCCGATGACTGGAGGCTGATGCCGTGTCCGGCGTCGTGGCGAAGGTCAGCATCCAGGCTCATGATTTCGACATTGCTGCCGAGATCGCAGCTCTTGCCGCTGGGCGCGCCGATATCGGCGCCGTAGTCACGTTTTCCGGGCTTTGCCGTGATGAAGGCGGTGCGCTCACGACACTCGAACTTGAGCACTATCCCGGTATGGCCGAAGCGGAGATCGGTCGCATTGCGGCCGAAGCCATCGGACGCTGGCCGCTGCAGGGGGTCACGGTTATCCATCGCCATGGCCGCATTCAGCCTGGCGGGAACATCGTGCTGGTCGTTACCGCATCCGCACATCGGCAAGCTGCCTTCGAGGCCGCTGATTTCCTGATGGACTACCTCAAATCGCGTGCACCCTTCTGGAAGAAGGAGCACCGAACCGACGGTGCGGAAGGCAATTGGGTCGAGGTCAAGGACAGGGACGACAAGGCTGCCGCCCGCTGGCGCTGACTGTCGGAAAGCCGGTGTTCCGTGCTCGAAAATACCCCAGATCGGTCATGGATTGTCCGCAATCGCGGCGGATTTTCCATTGGCGCTGGCGTTTGTCGAGTGCCGATGGAGCAGTGTCATGTTGGACAGGATCGCGGAATTCCTGATCTTCGGCTTCGCGCCCCTGATGGCGGGCATGCTTGTCTCAACCGACATGTCCGCAGCGGCCGAGCGCCGGCTGACCGGCGAAGTGATCTATCGCGAGCACATGATCCTGCCCCGGAATGCGGTGCTTACCGTACAGCTGCTCGATACCTCGCAGCCCGACGCTCCCGCCAGGGTGATCTGCGAACAGCGGATTACACCTGCCGGCCAGGTACCCATGCGTTTCACCCTGAAATTCGATAGTCGGGACATCCGCCCCAAGACGACTTATGCGGTGGATGCCAATATCACGGTCGACGGCCAGACCCAGTTCCTGACCAATGCTCGACACTATATCGATCCGCTTGCCAGTGAGCCGATGACGATGGTGCTGAAGCAAGTTCAGGACAAGCAAAGCGATACTGATACCCCAGGGTAGATCGAGACGACCTGATGTCTGAATACAAAAAAGCCGGGCTCAAGCCCGGCTTTCGAAAACGCGAGTACCTTGTAAGGTACGATCAGCCGACGATTTCGGTGCCCGAGAACCAGTAGGCGATCTCTTCAGCGGCCGTTTCCGGGGCATCCGAGCCGTGTACCGAATTTTCACCGATCGACAGTGCATGCACCTTGCGGATGGTGCCTTCAGCCGCGTTGGCCGGATTGGTGGCGCCCATGACTTCACGGTTCCTGGCGATTGCGTTCTCGCCTTCGAGCACCTGTACGATCGTCGGGCCCGACGACATGAATTCAGTCAGTTCGCCAAAGAAAGGACGATCCTTGTGGACGGCATAGAAACCCTGGGCTTCGCGCAGGCTCATCCAGACGCGCCGGGAAGCTACAACGCGCAAGCCGGCATCCTCGAGCATCTTGGTAATAGCGCCCGTCAGGTTGCGCTTGGTGGCATCCGGCTTGATCATCGAGAAGGTGCGTTCGATCGCCATGGGTCGTCCTTTGGTGATGGGGATTGAAGTGTGGCGGGCTCTATACAAGCCGCCCGGCGCATTGCCAAGGGGAGGCGTTGATCCTGCAGCCGGGCAAAATGGCCATGGCTTTGCCATTCCCGACATTCTAGATCAGGTTCGGGGTGGATAGTGCGGGAGCCGAGGGTTGATGAAACGCCATTTCATGATGTTCGCGGCCTACAATCGCTGGGCCAACAGCCGCCTCTACGATGCCGCCGACGCCCTTACCGACGAAGAATTCACGCGCGACACGGGCGCATTCTTTGGCTCGCTGATGGGCACGCTCAACCATTTGCTGGTCACCGACCGCATCTGGATGAAGCGCTTCACCGGCCTGGGCGACGCACCGGCCAGCCTTGACGCAATCCTGCAACGGGCGCTGCCGGCGCTGCGGATAGCGCGCGAGGCCGAAGACAGGCGCATTGTCGAATGGGTCGAAGGTTTGAACGACAAGGATATCGCCGGACGGTTTTCCTATGTGACCACCGACATGCGCACGATTTCGCAGCGTTTGGCGCCCGCGCTCGATCATCTGTTCAACCATCAGACCCATCACAGAGGCCAGGCGCATATGATCCTGACAGTTCTCGGACATGCGTCGGTTCAGCTGGACCTGATGTACTTCCAGCGGGCAGAAGAGGGGCGTACTTTCGCATAATTTCAATGTAGCCGTTGATTTGTTATATAATAAAATTAGACAGCAATTGACCAGCGGTGGAAAACGCGCCGAAAGCCATAAATATTAAAACGTGAGAATGTACTGACGGTTTTGGTATTCTCCAGATGTTTTGACTTCGCTGCGGGCTGCTTGGCCGTGCTGTCGAAGAAGCGCAAAACCATTAGGAGGATGTAATGGCTGGTTTCGTTAGGAGTCTCGCCGGAACATTGGCGAGTGGTGCCGTCGTTGTTTGTTTGGCTTTGCCAGCAGGTGCCGATGGTCTTAGCGCATCCGTCGGTGGATCGGGAGGCGTTCACGCCGGCCTCGGGGCTTCGATTGGTGGTCCCGGGGGCGTCAATGCCGGATTGGGGGCTTCGATCGGCGGTTCCAATGGCGTTAACGCTGGCCTAGGCGCGAGCGTTGGTGGTACTGGCGGGGTCAACGCAGGGCTTGGTGCATCAGTGGGTGGCAGCAATGGTGTCACTGCGGGGGCCGGTGCAAATGTCGGCGGATCAAACGGCGTTACGGCGGGAGGAGGGGCCACGGTAGGAGGCTCCGGCGGTGTTGCGGCTGGCGCTACGGCATCGATCGGTGGCAGTGGCGGTGTGAACGCTGGCCTCGGTGCTTCCGTTGGCGGTTCGAACGGAGTCACTGCCGGTCTCGGGGCTTCGGTCGGTGGCAGAAGCGGTACCGGTGTGGGCGTTGGAGTCGGGATAGGCGGAGGTACCACGAGCAACCCGTCTGGACCTTCCAGTCCACGCAATCCGATGAGCCCGGTCGCTCCAAGTGGTACGATCTTTGGCAATGCGACCAACACTGGAAAACTCAATCCCAACAGCCCGGGCGTGCCAAAGGCCATTGCCCAGCTTTCGGACAGCAAGCTGATGAAGCTGAAGCGCCGCTGCGCCGAAGTGGTGAGCAGCGGTGCCTATGACAGCGATCTGCAGGCACTGTGCGCCCTGCTTGCCAAGGTCAATCGCTGATCATTCCGCTCGTTGAAAAGGAAACAGCCCGCTTTGGCGGGCTGTTTCCTTGAACGAGGGTGTTCGAGGACGCTGGTGCTTGGGCAGCGAACCTGGTTTTCCATCTGGCCCACAGGTCCCTGCAGTGTTTTCCATTGCATGCGGCCAGCTTCAATGCGAAGCCGTGGGCGTCGGTCGTCTGTCTGAGCCGACGAATGTGCTTTGAATGTCCATGAACAGCTACTCCGAACAGACCGGGCGTATGATCGCCCTCCTGCTGATTGCCGGCTCCGGCGTCGTCGCTGTCGCCAAAGGCATGAGCCTGTCGTTTCTTGCGATCCGACTGCAGCAGGACTTTGGACTAGGTCCGGCGGGGATCGGTGCTCTGATCGGTGTGGGACCTCTGCTTGGTGCGATGGTCAGCCCGCTTGCTGGGGCGATTTCCGACCGGCTTGGACGCAGAACCGTGCTGGCCATCGCCATATCCTTCGCCGGCCTAGGCATGATCGGCCTTGGACTTGCCCAGTCCGTCGCAGCCTTCGCATTTGCCCACATCGTGGCTTCGATCGCCGGCGCCGTCTATGAGCCGGCTGCACGCGCAATGATGAGCGATGCGGCGCCTGAAAGACTGCGCCTGAAGGTGTTCTCGTGGCGCTACCTCGCCATCAATGCCGGCTGGGCGATCGGTCCCATGATCGGCCTGGCTTTCGGCGCGACTTCCGACATTCTGTTCGTCGTGGCTGGCGTGGTTCATCTGATGTTCGGGGCAATCATCTTCCTTTTGGTGCCCGAGATTGCCACGAGCGCAGCGAATGCCGCCCGGCAGCATATGGGCGGCTGGCGGCGCCTTGTCGGTGCTTTCCGCGATCCCAGGCTGATGTTCTTTGCCGGCGGTGGCACGCTGTTGGTTGCTGTCTACGGGCAGTGGTCGGTGCCGCTGTCGCAGTACATCATCAAGGACTTCGCCAAAGGCGTGGAAATATTCGCCTTGCTGGTCAGCACCAATGCGGCTGCCGTGCTGGTCGCCAGCACCCCCGCGCGCTGGGTGATCGAGCGGATCGGCGCGCTGCATGCCCTGGTGCTGGGCTGTGTGCTGTTTCTCCTGGGCAACCTGGGATTTGCGGCATCTTCCGGTGTCGAGATGCTGGTTGCTTCGATGATCGTCTTCACGATCGGCGAGGTTCTGGTCGTTCCAGCCGAATACATGCTGGTCGACGGCATTTCGACTGCCGCCAACAGGGGCACCTATTTCGGGGCGCATTCGCTGTCGACCATCGGCAACTTCTTTGGCCCCGTGCTGGCTGGAATAGCTCTCGGAGCCTACGGCGGAACCGGAATGTTCCTGTTGTTTGCAGTATTTTCGGCCGGCAGCGCACTGCTTTTCGCCATTGGTCATTCCTTGCCACCGCCGCGCCGGCTTGGCGCCGACGCTCCCGCGGAAGCCGTCGACACCGCGTTGAGCGACTTGTTGCGGGCCGGCCGGCTGGCGCCTGTCAGAACAGCGTAGCGGCGTCGCGCCGCCTCTGAGCGCCTTTCGGATCGAAACAGTCGGCCGCATCCCCTTGCCATTGTTGCCTATACGGGTCAAAACCGCGCCGCCATGCTTATCATCAATGACCTTTCGCTCCGCATCGCCGGACGCCTGCTCCTCGACCATGCTTCGCTGACGCTGCCCACCGGCACCAAGGCAGGCCTCGTCGGCCGCAATGGCACGGGCAAGACCACACTGTTCAAGGCGATCACCGGCGATCTCGCTTCCGAGACCGGCTCGATCAGCTTTCCGAAGAACACGCGCATCGGCCAGGTGGCCCAGGAGGCTCCCGGGACGGAGGATTCGCTGCTGGAGATCGTCCTCGCCGCCGACAAGGAGCGTGCTGCGCTCATGGAAGAGGAAAAGACGGCGACCGATCCAAACCGCATTGCCGAGATCCACATCCGGTTGGCCGACATTGACGCGCATACCGCGGAATCCCGTGCCGCAACCATCCTCGCCGGCCTTGGCTTTGACGAGGCTGCGCAGGCGCGCCCGGCATCATCCTTTTCCGGCGGCTGGCGTATGCGGGTCGCACTGGCGGCGGTGCTGTTTTCCGAGCCAGACCTTCTGCTGCTCGACGAGCCGACCAACTATCTCGACCTCGAGGGCACGCTCTGGCTGGAAAACTACGTTTCGAAATATCCGCATACCGTGCTTCTGATCTCGCACGATCGTGACCTGCTCAATAGGGCGGTCAATTCGATCGTGCATCTCGACCAGCAGAAGCTGAGTTTCTGGCGCGGCGGCTACGATCAGTTCGAGCGGCAGCTTTCGGAACAGCAGGAGCTGCAGGAAAAGAGCCGGATCAAGCAGGAAGCGCAGCGCAAGCACCTGCAGTCGTTCGTGGATCGATTTCGCGCCAAGGCTTCGAAGGCAAGACAGGCGCAGTCGCGCATCAAGGCGCTCGAGCGGATGAAGCCGATTGCGGCCCTGGTCAACGATTCCGTCAAGCCATTCTCCTTTCCGGAGCCGGTCAAGACGGTGGCTTCGCCAATCGTGGCGCTGTCCGGCGTTGAAGTCGGCTACACGCCGGGCAAGCCGATATTGAAGAAGATGACATTGCGCATCGATGCCGATGATCGCATCGCACTCCTTGGCGCCAACGGCAATGGCAAATCGACCTTTGCCAAGCTGCTTGCCGGGCGGCTCAAGGCGGAAACCGGCACGATGACGATCGCGCCTGGCTTGAAGGTGGCGATCTTTGCCCAGCATCAGCTCGATGACCTGCGCCCGGACGAAAACGCCTACGAACATGTGCGCCGTCTCATGCCGGACGCGCCGGAAGCGAAGGTCAGGGCACGTGTCGCACAGTTCGGCCTGGCAACCGAGAAGATGAATACCGCCGCCAAGGATCTGTCGGGTGGTGAAAAAGCGCGTCTGCTGATGGGGCTGGCCGCCTTCGACGGTCCCAACCTGTTCATCCTCGATGAACCGACCAACCATCTAGATATCGATTCCAGAGAATCGCTGATCCATGCGCTCAACGATTTTCCGGGTGCCGTGATCCTGGTTTCGCACGACCGCCACCTGCTCGAGGCGACGGCCGATCGGCTCTGGCTGGTCAAGGATGGCGCTGTCAACCCGTATGACGGCGATCTCGACGACTACAAGACGCTGGTGACCGGTGTGTCTGCCGATCGCCGCGAAAAGCGTGAGGCGGACAAGGCTTCCAAGGCTGACCGTCGTCGCGAGGCAGCCGCAAGGCGCGCGGCGCTCGAGCCGCTCGCCAAGGAAATCCGCGCGACCGAGGGGCTGATGGATCGTCTGCGCAAGCGCATCGACCTGATCGAGGATGAGCTAGCCAATCCGGCCCTCTACGAAAAGGACCCGATCAAGGCGACCCGTTTTGCCAAGGAGCGCTCGGAGCTGGCAGCCCAGCTCGACGCCCATGAGGAGCGATGGCTGACGATGTCGGCCGAGTATGAGGAAGGTATCGCCGAGTAGCTTGTCGTCCTGTCGCAGAATCTGCGGGATTGCGGACCCTCGGGCTGCACGGCGGTAGAGAAATAGATTCCCTCCTGGTTCTCGCGGGAGGATGGCGTTGCCTCCCGTCCTTGGGCAACTGGCCCTACACTCCGGGCTGGCGAACAGGTAAAAGAGCCTTATGAACACCCACGCCAAGATCCGCATCGGCCATTCGGCCTGCCCACATGATTGCCCGTCCACCTGTGCGCTCGACGTCGAGTTGCTGGGGCCTGACCGGATCGGGCGCATCCATGGCGCCAAGGACAACAGCTATACGGCGGGCGTTGTCTGCGCGAAGGTCGCGCGCTACGCCGATCGTGTGCATCACCCCGACCGGCTGCTGAAGCCGTTGGTGCGCGCCGGTAGCAAGGGCGACGGCCAGTGGAAGGAAGCGGGCTGGGAAGCGGCCCTCGACCTCGTCGCCGAAAAATTCATCGCAGCGGAAGAGAAATATGGTTCCGAAACGGTCTGGCCGTACTTCTATGCCGGAACGATGGGACTGGTGCAGCGCGACGGCATCGAGCGGTTGCGGCACGCCAAGAAGTATTCCGGCTTCTTCGGATCGATCTGCACCAATCTGGCATGGACCGGCTATGTCATGGGCACGGGCGCGCTGCGCGGCTCCGATCCGCGGGAAATGGGCCGTTCCGACTGCATCGTCATCTGGGGCACCAATGCAGTGGTTACCCAGGTCAATGTGATGACCCACGCCATCAAGGCGCGCAAGGAACGCGGTGCCAGGATTGTCGTCATCGACATCTATGAAAACGCGACGATGAAGCAGGCCGATATTGGCCTTGTGGTGAAGCCCGGAACGGACGGCGCGCTGGCCTGCGCGGTCATGCATGTGCTGTTTCGCGAGAACATGGCCGATCGCGCGTATCTTGAAAAATACACCGACGATCCGAAGGGGTTGGAAGCACATCTCGCTGACAAGACACCGGAATGGGCTGCGGCGATCACAGGGTTGACCGTGGCTGAGATCGAGGCTTTCGCCCGGCTGGTCGGCACCACCAATCGCACGTTCTTCCGTCTCGGCTATGGCTTTGCGCGTCAGCGCAATGGTGCCGCCAACATGCACGCGGCACTTTCCATCGCCGCCGTGACCGGTTGCTGGCAATATGAAGGCGGAGGCGCCTTCCACTCCAATTCAGGCATTTCCGGTTTCAAGTTCAACAAGGATCTGCTCGAAGGCGACCGTTATCGCGACCCCAAGGTGCGCTATCTCGACCATTCACGCATCGGCCCGGTGCTGACAAACGCGCAGGATGCGCTTTACGGTGGCCCGCCGGTGACGGCACTGCTTATCCAGAACACCAATCCGATGAACGTCGCGCCTGAGCAGCGGCTGGTGAAGGAAGGCTTCCTGCGCGAGGACCTGTTCACCTGTGTGCACGAACAGTTCATGACCGATACGGCGAAGGTGGCTGACGTCGTTTTGCCGGCTACGATGTTCCTGGAGCATGACGACATCTACAAGGGTGGTGGTAACCAGCACATCACACTCGGTCCGAAGCTGATCGAGCCGCCGAAAGGCCCGCGAACCAACCACTACGTCATCGAGGAACTGGCCAAGCGTCTTGGTGTGTCGCACATGCCGGGTTTCGGGCTGACCGAAAAGGAACACATCAACGCGTTGCTCAAGAATCGCGACCTCGATTTCGATACGCTGCGCGAGCAGCGCTGGGCCGACATGCAGCCGGATTTCGAGACCGCGCACTTTATCAAGGGCTTCGGCCATCCGGATGGCAAGTTTCGTTTCAAGCCGCAATGGAACGGCGGCTATGCACCCAACAAGCCGCCCAAGAGCATGGGCATTTTCGGACCGGTCGAGCAACTTCCGGAGTTCCCCGACCATGTCGACCTGATCGAGGTGGCGGATGCCGAGCATCCGTTTAGGCTGGCAACTTCGCCGGCACGCAACTTCCTCAATTCTTCTTTTGCCGAGACACCAGTGTCGCAGGCCAAGGAAGTACGACCCGAGCTGCTGATCCACCCCGAGGATGCTGCCGCGCTCGGCCTGGTCGAGGGCGCGCGGGTGGAAGTGGGCAATTCGCGCGGCGAGGTCGTGCTGCACGCCAAGCTGTTCGCTGGCATCAAGCGTGGCGTGGTGATCGCGGAAGGCATCTGGCCGAATTCGGCGCACGAGCGCGGCGAGGGCATCAATGTGTTGACCGGTTCCGATGCGCCTGCGCCGTATGGCGGCGCAGCTGTGCACGACAACAAGGTCTGGGTGCGGGCAGCCTGAAGTCATGACGGGCGTGCCGCTGCTCAGCCTGCGCATTGGCGAGGTCGCGCCGCTCGGGTTGCATGGCGCGCCGAGCGGTATCGTCAAACTGGCGGTGACGGCCCCGCTTGCGTTGTCTGAAACAGGGCTTGCCGGAGACAAGCAAGGCGATACCGTGCGTCATGGCGGACCGGAAAAAGCCGTGCACCACTATCCTTTTGACCACTATGGCGCCTGGCGAAGCGATTTTGGGCGCCATGCCCTGCTTGCTGATCCAGGCGCGTTCGGTGAAAATATCTCCACCATTGGCCTTACCGAGGAGACGGTGGCTATTGGTGACGTCTTTTCCCTCGGCGCGGCCATTGTCGAGGTCAGCCAGGGTCGCCAGCCTTGCTGGAAACTGAATGAACGCTTCGGCAGGTCTGATATGGCCCGGCTGGTGCAATCGACGGGGCGGACGGGTTGGTACTACCGTGTGCTGACGCCGGGCATCGTGACGCCGGAAGATCGCCTCACGCTGCTTGATCGCCGGTCGCCGGACTGGCCGCTAAAGCGCATCTGGCGAGCCTTCTATGTTGATCCGCTCAACCGTACGGAACTTGCCGGGATTGCGGTCCTCGATCGCCTGGCGGAAGGGTGGCGAAGCCATGCTGCGCGCCGGTTGGAGAGCAATCGGGTGGAAGACTGGACGAGACGCCTCGACAGCCCTCGGGCGTAGTGAACGCTTCTTCGGAAACGCGCGCCATCGATGGATGGCGCGCGTTTCTTGTTCAAAGCTGGTATCAGGCAGCCAGCGCCGAACTCGTGTCCCGCAGGACATCGGCCAGCGGGACAAGCCCTTTCATCGCGCCGCTGCCGATAGCAGGCCGGCCGTCCTCAATTGCCAAGGCAAAGCGGAATGCCGGGTCGGCTTCGATGCGCTGACGCAGCGCCAGGATGCGCGGATAGTCGTTCGGATCGGCAGCCTCGTGGAAGTCCACCCAGCGTGCGACGCCGGCAAACACGGCATCCGCCAGGGTCGGCTTGTCGCCGAGCAGATAGGAGCTCTCACCGATCATCGCCTCGAGCTGTTCATGTCGCCTGGCGACGAATTCACGGCCGAACTTGCGCAATGTCTCCCGTTCCTGCTCCGAAGCCTCATCGGCTTCCAGCGCCACCCACAGCGGTGTGAACGCGCCGGTGAAGCCTGTGTTCAGGAAGGCGATATACTGGTGCATCCGGTCTGCCTCCGGTGTGCCGGGCTCGAAACTGATACGACGTTCATTGTCGCGTGCTTCCAGCCAGAGTGCGATCGCCATCGTTTCAGTGAGTACGCGGCCTTCGCCTGTGATCAGCACGGGGGTTTCCACACGGCCGTTGAGGCGCTTGTAGGCATCGGTTCGCATCTCGCCCAGCATGTCGACGCGGGTGAGCCGATAAGGCTGGCCGAGCCATTCGAAGGCAGTAACGAGCCCCGCCGAGGAGCCGAGCGGAAAGCCGGAGGTGAAGATTGGTTCAGGTGTCATGTCGTTTCTCCATTGTTGATGCAATGGATATAGAATCATGGACTGATCGGCTGTAGACTGGCATTTTCGGACTTAATGTCCACATATGTAGACTTTAATCATGAACCTCAATGATCTCAATTTCTTTGTCCAGGCAGTCGACAGCGGCGGCTTCGCAGCGGCCGCCCGACGACTCGGGTGTCCGAAGTCGACTGTAAGCAAGCGGGTGGCAGCCCTGGAAGCGGCGCTCGGCGCGCAGCTGCTTCACCGCAGTTCACGCAGCTTTACGCTGACCGATGTGGGGCGCGACGTTTACGATCACGCCAGTGCGGCAGTGATCGAGGCAGAAGCGGTCGAAACGGTCGTGCGCAGGCGTCTGGCGGAGCCAAGCGGCATCGTGCGGATCACCACCTCAGTGCCGAACGCGCAATTCCGGCTGGCGCATCGCCTGCCGGTTCTGGCGCGGCAATATCCGAAACTGACGATCCAGTTGCACGTTACCGACCGTTTTGTTGATCTGGTGCAGGATGGTTTCGATATCGCCATCCGTAGCCATTTCGCACCTTTGCCGGATTCCGATCTTGTCCAGCGGCGCATGGGCGAAGACCCGATTACCCTTGTGGCGGCGCCGTCCTATCTCGCCGAGCACGGCGATCCGGCGAAGCCTGAATCACTAGGCAGCCACGAGGGTTTGATGAGCTCGATGGCAACGAAGGTCTGGCGTTTGAGAGATGCGCGTGGCCACACGGTGGAGGTTGCGCCACGGCCGCGGCTTTATGCGGATGAATCGGTGCCGTTGCTGAGGGCAGTTGAAGCGGGGCTCGGCATTGTCTGCCTGCCGGAACTGATCTCGGCGGAGGCTGTCAGGGAAGGGCGACTGACGCGCGTATTGCCGGAATGGACGGCTGGCCGCGTCATGACGACGATCCTGACGCCACACAGGCGTGGGCAGCTTCCCGCCGTGCGCGCCGTGATCGATTTCCTGTTGCAGAAGAACGCCATCAGCACGGTTCCAGCCGCATAGGGACAGATTGGGAGGTCTTTCCACCATCGTGGTCACGATGCAGTGTCTTCCAACCTGTGCCCATATCGGTCTAGCCTGATCCGGAAACCAGCGCGGAGGCTTCGATGAGTGGCGATCACCAGCACGGCGACCTTGAGACAACACCGGCCTCGCGATTGTGGATCGCGCTTGGGCTGACGGGGACATTCCTGGTCGCCGAAGTCGTCGGCGGTATCGTGACGGGCAGTCTGGCGCTGATTTCGGATGCCATGCATATGGCAACCGATGCCATGGCATTGGTCATCGCACTGATCGCCATCCGCCTCGGTCGCCGCGAGGCCGACCTGTTGCGTACCTATGGTTACGCCCGTTTCGAGATCCTGGCCGCCGCCTTCAATGCGATGCTGTTGCTCGCGGTGGCGTTCTACATCCTCTACGAAGCCTACAAGCGGTTGTTCGAGACGCAGGAAATCGCATCGGTTGGCATGCTTGTGATCGCCATTCTCGGACTTCTGGTCAACCTGATCTCCATGCGGCTGCTGACCAGTCATGCCGACAAGAGCCTCAATGTCAAAGGCGCTTATCTGGAGGTCTGGGCCGACATGCTGGGATCGGTCGGGGTCATTGCGGGCGCGGTGATCATCTACCTCACCGGCTGGCAATGGGTGGATTCGTTGATTGCGGTCGGCATCGGCTTCATGGTGTTTCCGCGCACCTGGGTGCTGCTCAAGGAATGCATCAACATCCTGCTCGAGGGCGTGCCCCCCGGCATGAAGCTGGCCGAGGTTGAGACCGACATAAAGGGCATTCCGGGAGTCGCCTCGGTCCATGACCTGCATCTGTGGGCAATCACGCAAAGCAAGCTTTCACTGACCGCGCATGCCGTGCTGGACAGCGCCGCGGATGCCGAAAGCACACGCCGGGCGGTCGAAGCAATGCTGCGCGAGAAGTACGACCTGCATCACTCGACGCTGCAGATGGAGCGGGAGGCCTGCACACAGGTGGAGACGATCCACTAGGTCTCTTGCTGGCCCGTGTGCGGCATTTTAGCCCTGGCTCTTGCTCCTCTAGCCACTAGAGGAATTATCTTCGGTCCAAGTTGGATCGAGGAGACGATTATGGGTTGGCACGGTTCCAGAAATGGCAGGAAAGGCCATGGCTCAAGCGGTCATGGCGGCTATCCAGGGGGACGGCACGGCGGACTTTCGTCGATTCTTGGTGCTCTTGGGCAAAGCGAAAAGAACGACCGCCACGACCACGGTCAACGCGAAGACGAAGGCCGGGAAGACTATCGCGAAGACAGACGATATCGCGACGGACGGCGCTACGACGAGGAACAGGTCGAGCAGCCTGCCTGGGGTCGGTCGGCGCACAAAAGAGGCAGCACCGGCGCGGATCTGTTCCCCAGCATGCCCGGCAGGTTTTCAAGCAATGCTCCGTCCGACAAGGTTGTTCAGTCGAAATTCGTCTTTGTCGGCGCGATCGGAGCCGTTCTGCTCTGGTCACTGCTGGCCTGGGTAGCCTATGGGCTCGTCGATGGGCTGGGTGGCTGGCTTTCCGCCAACACCGGTGCGCTTCTGCAAGGCGGCAAGGACGCGATCGGCACAATCGGTATCGGCAAGGATGTCGTTGATCAGGTGAATGTGCAGGGTGCTGGCGGGTTGTTGCAGCAACTCATAGCGGCTGCCGTCGCCGTGGCCCGCCCGCTTATCGTATTCGTTTGGTTCCTGGGCAGTTTGGCAATTCTTGCGATGCCGTTTGTCCTGCGACGGCTCGGCGGTTTTGTACGTTCGAGAAGGCACTGAGCCCGCTCAGCCGAGATCCTTCGGCCGCAGGAAATGGGTGAGCATAGCTCTGCCTGCGCCGAGATCGGTCCAGCCGCCATCGAAATCGAACACGGCCAGCGCGCCGGTCGGAAACTTTTTCTTCAGCGACTTTGCCAATTTCGCCGGCGAGGCCTTGTCGGCCAACCGGGCAGCGAGATCGCCAAGGCCGGGATTGTGGCCGATCACAAGCAGTGTTTCGGCATCGCCGCCGCTGCGCCGGATTTCGTCCAGGACGGTCTCCGCTGGTGCCTCGTAGAGCACCTGGGAGAAGCTGGGTTCCGGTCGCGATGACCATTCGCCTGCCACCAGGCGCCAGGTCTCGCGGGTGCGTTCGGCGGTCGACACCAGTGCCCGGTCAGGCAACCAGTTGCGCTGGGTGATGGTGCGGCCGATCAGAAGCGCCGCCTCGATGCCGCGCGGTGCCAGCGGACGATCGATATCGGCCAGATCCGGATTGTCCCAGCTCGACTTGGCGTGGCGCAGCAGAAGAAGCCGCTTCATGACGTGATCCTCGCGAGGCGCGTTTCCAGAACCGGTCGGACCGGCACCCTAACCTAAGGCGTGATGCGCGCCAATTGCTCAAGGTCGATGCTGGTGCGCAATGGATTGGGCGCTGCCACCACCGCACCAGCAGCGGCTTCATTGTCGGCGAAGCCGGATAACACGGTATGTCCGTTCTCCATCCGGGCCTTGCCTTCCGCGACCAGCCTCAGCGCCATCGGATAGATTTGATGTTCGGCCTTGAGCACCCGTACAGCGAGGCTGCTCTCGCTGTCGTCGAGCATCACTGGAACCGCTGCCTGGGCGATGACAGGACCATCATCCATGGCGGCGGTCACAAAATGCACGGTGCAGCCATGAATGCGCATACCGGCGTCCAATGCGCGCCGATGAGTATCCAGTCCCTTGAAGGACGGCAGCAGGGCCGGATGGATGTTGATCATCTTCCCTTGCCATTTCTCAACAAACGGCGTGGTGAGCAGGCGCATGTAGCCGGCCAGAGCCACCAGTTCGGCACCGAAGCCGGTCAGGGCGGCGTCGATCGCCGCGTCATGCGCGTCCTTGCCGGAATGGTCGGATCTGGCGACGACCTTGGTCGGAATGCCGCGCGCAATGGCAATGCCGAGGCCTGCAGCATCCGGCCTGTCGGAAATGACGCCGACGATCTCGGCTGGGAAATCCGGATCGCTGGCAGCCGCAATCAGGGCGGTCATATTGGAGCCGCGGCCGGAAATCAGGATTGCCGTGCGCTTGCGTTGCATCGTCATAGGCTGATCGACCCCCGGTAGATCACGCCGGTGTCGCGGCGCGGCACGATACGGCCGATCGGCGTGACCGTCTCGCCGGCCTCCTGCAGCACGGCAGCAACCTGCGCCGCCTGGCCGGAGGCCACGACGACGATCATGCCGATGCCGCAGTTGAAGGTGCGCATCATCTCGGCCGGCGCAACTCCACCGGTCTTGGCGAGCCAGGAAAACACTGCTGGCACATCGATGGCATCGAGGTCGAGCTCGGCCGAAAAATCCTTGGGCAGGACGCGGGGGATGTTGTCGGGGAAACCGCCGCCGGTGATATGGGCGAGCGCCTTGATGCCGTGCGTGTTGCGGATCGCCTTGAGGATCGACTTCACATAGATGCGGGTAGGCTCGAGCAGTGCTTCGGCCAGTGTCAGGCCTGGCGCGAATGGAGCCTTGGCGTCCCAGGCGAGACCGCTTGCGGCAACGATGCGGCGGATCAGCGAATAGCCGTTGGAGTGCGGGCCGGAAGACGCGAGGCCAAGCAGCACGTCGCCTTCAACGACATCGTCGGTCGGCAGAAGTTGGCCACGTTCAGCGGCACCGACGGCAAAGCCCGCAAGGTCATAGTCCTTTTCCTGGTACATGCCAGGCATTTCGGCGGTCTCGCCGCCGATCAGCGCGCAACCGGCCTGACGGCAGCCTTCCGCGATGCCGCTGACAATCGCAACGCCCTGGTCGGGATCAAGCTTGCCGGTAGCGAAATAATCGAGAAAAAACAGGGGTTCTGCACCCTGTACAACGAGATCGTTGACGCACATGGCGACGAGATCGATGCCGATTGTGTCGTGTTTGCCGGCGTCGATGGCAATCTTGAGCTTGGTGCCGACGCCATCGTTGGCCGCTACCAGAACGGGATCGGTGAAGCCGGCCGCCTTGAGGTCGAACAGGCCGCCGAAACCGCCGATCTCGCCATCGGCGCCCGGCCGGCGGGTGGCTCGCACCAGCGGCTTGATCTTCTCCACCATGAGGTTGCCGGCGTCGATATCGACGCCCGCGTCGGCGTAGGTGAGCCCGTTGGTTCGTTCGTTCATGGCTGTTCCCTGCTTGGGCCGGCGCAACGGCCAGCACCACCTTAGCGCGTCACGCGGCTCTTCGCACGAACAGTCCAGCCTCGCAACCGCAACAGGAAACGTCGACGGCTTTCGATCGCGATTTTCGGACACACGTCAGACAAATCCGTGGATATCCAGACGCTGTTTCACGATGTCTTGCGGTTCTTGTCACCTTCACCCATGTATCGCCAGGAACAAGGACGGGCCGCCTTTTGGTCATAACCATTCCCAACCTGATCTCCATCATGCGCCTGCTGCTGGTGCCCGGCGTGGTGTTGGCCATGCTGCAGGCGCGCTGGGAGTGGGCCTTTGCCGGCTTCGTTGTCGCCGGCATTTCCGACGGTGTCGATGGCTTCATCGCGCGCCAGTTCAACCAGCATTCAAGGCTGGGTGCCTATCTCGATCCGATCGCCGACAAGCTCCTGCTGGTTTCCGTCTTCATCGTGCTGGGCATCAGCGGGGAACTGCCGCTGTGGCTGGTCGTCGCCATGGTTTCGCGCGACGGATTGATCATCTGCGCGGTGGTGCTGTCGTCGGTGATGGGACACCCGGTGGAGGTGAAGCCGCTGCTCGTCTCCAAGGCGAACACGGCGGTGCAGATCATTCTCGCGGCTCAGGTTCTCGCCGAATTGACCTTCGCCATGCATCTCGACCCGCTGCGTACCATCCTGATAATGCTGTCCGGGCTCTTGACCGTGGCTTCGGCCGCGGCCTATCTCGTGGCCTGGCTGAGGCATATGAGCAGTAATGGCGAAGGCAGCACTTCCTGATCACGACGCAGCCGAGGCATCTGCCGCGGCCGCTTTCCGACGCCAGCTGCGGTTCTGGCTAATCGGCGCCGTCATCCTGATCGGCTTCCTCTATCTGTTCAGCGACATTCTGCTGCCCTTCGTGGCGGGCATGGTGCTGGCATACTTCCTCGATCCCGTTGCCGATCGGCTGGAACGGTTCGGCCTGTCACGTGTCATGGCGACGGTGGTGATCCTGATCGCCTTCATCGTCATCCTGGTACTTGCCTTCGTCATCCTGGTGCCGGTCCTGGCCTCACAGATGGCGGGGTTTGCGGAGAAACTGCCGGACTATCTCACCCGCCTGCAGGCCCTCGTCACCAATTTCGACCCGAAATGGCTGGAGCAGCGTTTTGGTGTCAATGCGGCCAGTCTCAAGGACGGGCTGAATTCGGTGCTGAGTTCCGGCCTCGGTCTGGTGACCACTGTTTTCCAGTCGTTGTGGAATTCCGGCATGGCGCTGGTTTCGGTGGCATCGCTGTTCGTGGTGACGCCGGTGGTCGCCTTCTACATGCTGCTCGACTGGGATCGCATGGTGGCAACCGTGGATAGCTGGGTGCCGCGCGATCACGTGGAAACGGTTCGCCAGATATCTGCCGATATCAACAGCGCCACCGCCGGATTCGTACGCGGGCAAGGTACGCTTTGCCTCGTCCTTGGCGCGATGTACGCCGTCGGCCTGACACTGACGGGGCTGAATTTCGGTATCCTCATCGGCCTGTTTGCCGGTTTGATCTCTTTCATTCCCTATGTCGGTTCACTGACCGGGCTGGTGTTGGCCATCGGTGTCGCCATCGTGCAGTTCTGGCCGGACTGGACAATGATCGTTGCGGTTGCCGCCGTGTTTTTCATCGGCCAGTTCATCGAGGGCAACATCCTTTCGCCCAAGCTGGTGGGCAAAAGCGTTGGCCTGCACCCGGTCTGGCTGATGTTCGCGCTGTTTGCGTTTGGCGCGTTGTTCGGTTTCGTCGGCCTGCTCATCGCAGTGCCGGCTGCGGCGGCCATCGCTGTTCTGGTGCGCTTCGCCATCGCGCGATACCTGGAATCGCCACTCTACAAGGGACACGGCGTCGAGCCGCCGCCCTTGCAGGGCAAGCGAACCAGGACGCGACGCGGATAACCGATGGAAAGGCCGCGTCAGCTTCCGCTCGATCTCGGGCACGGCACCGCCTATTCGCGCGACGACCTTGTCGTGTCGGCGTCGAACGCGCAGGCAGCGACGCTCGTCGACCGCTGGCCGGACTGGCCTGCACCGGTCGTGGTGCTGGCGGGGCCTGCGGGATCGGGCAAGACGCATCTGGCCGAAATCTGGCGCGACGCAGCCAATGCAGTTGCCATCGAGGCAGGCAAGGTTGCACAAGGTGTGGCGGCCTTTGACGGGCGGCCCGTTCTGATTGACGACATCGATGCCGCTGCTTTCGACCAGCACGGACTGTTCCATCTCATCAACAATGTACGGGGCGCTGGCTGCCACCTTCTGCTGACCGCGCGGCGCTTTCCAGCGGCCTGGGGCACGACGTTGCCCGATCTGGCATCCCGCCTGAAGGCGGCGGCAACCGTCGAGATCCACGAACCCGACGACGTGCTTCTGGCTGGCGTCATCACAAAGCTGTTCGCCGACCGTCAGGTCGAAGTCGAGCCGCATGTCGTACAATATCTCGTGCGGCGCATCGAGCGCTCGCTTGCAACCGCGATGCGCGTGGTGGAGCGGCTCGATCGCATGGCACTCGAGCAAAAGGCACGCATCACCCGCACGATGGCGGCCGATGCCGTCAGCGCCATGGATGAAGGGCAGGGCGAGTTCGAACTGTAGGGCGCTATCAGCCGCCTCAGGCGCCCGGCTCAACCCGATTGCCACTGAGAGGATCAAAGATATGCTGTGCGCTTGCGCCCACAGCAAGCCGCACCTGCTGTCCCGGCGCCAGGCTGGGCCGGCCGATGGCATAGATGCGCAGTTGTTCGCCTGCGAGGCGGACGTAATACTGCGTCGACATGCCGAGAGGCTCGACCACCTCGACGTCCGCCTTGAGAGGGCCGTCATCGACAATCCTGATGTCCTCCGGGCGCATGCCGACAGTGAGCACATCACCATCCTGCAGCGGCAGACCGTCAGGCAGCCGCAGCCTTTGGCCGTCGCTGAAAACCGCCTCGGCGATGGCCTGGCGGGCAACGGTGGCCGGCAAAAAATTCATGGCAGGCGAGCCGATGAAGCCGGCGACGAACATGTTGGCCGGACGATCGTAGAGTTCCAGCGGCGCGCCGACCTGCTGCACATTGCCGTTGTGCATGACGACGATGCGGTCGGCCATGGTCATGGCTTCGGTCTGATCGTGGGTGACGTAGATCGAGGTTGTCTTGAGCTGCTGGTGCAGCGCCTTGATTTCCGTACGCATATGGGTGCGGAGTTTGGCATCGAGGTTGGACAAGGGTTCGTCGAACAGAAAGACCTGGGGATCCCGCACGATGGCACGGCCCATGGCGACACGCTGGCGCTGGCCACCGGAGAGCTGGCGCGGCAGACGCTGCAGCAGGGGATCGAGCCCCAGCCGCTTCGCCGCACCTTCGACCCGGGTCTCGATGGCCGCCTTCCCGGTCTTCCGCAACATCAAGCTGAAGCCCATGTTGGAGGAGACATCCATATGCGGATAAAGCGCGTAGGACTGGAACACCATGGCGATGTCGCGGTCCTTCGGCGCAACGTCATTGACAATGCGTTCGCCGATGCGGATGTCGCCGCCGGACACCTCTTCCAGGCCGGCGATCATGCGCAGCAGGGTGGATTTGCCGCAGCCGGACGGTCCCACCAGCACCACGAACTCGCCGTCGGCGATTTGCAGATCGACCTCATTGAGGACGCGGACGACGCCATAGTCCTTCTTGACCTTTTCCAGCGTGACGGAAGCCATGAATCACCCCTTGACCGCACCGGCGGTGAGCCCGGTGACGAGATAGCGTTGCAGGAAGGCGAAGAAGATGCAGACCGGGATCAGTGCCAGCACCGATGCGGCCATCATCTGCCCCCAGTCGACGGCAAATTTGCCAATGTAGGTGAGCAGCCCGACAGCGAAGGTTTTCTTGTCGTCGCTCGAGATCAGCATCAGCGCAAACAGCAGTTCGCTCCAGGCGGCGGTGAAGACGAAGCCCAGTGTCGCGCCCATGCCAGGCAAGGTCAGAGGCACGATGATACGTCGCATCGCTTGCGCCCTGGTACAGCCGTCGATCATGGCGGCTTCCTCCAGGTCCTTCGGAATGCCGTCAAAGAAGGATTGCATCAGGAAAGTGGCGAAGGCGGTGTTGAAGGCCGTGTAGATGATGATCAGGCCGGTCAGGCTGTTGATCAGCCCGATCTCCCCCATCATGCGATAGATCGGCGGAATGACCATGACCAGCGGGAAGGTCTGGGTGAGCAGCAGCATGATGGCGAGTGCAGCCTTGCCGCGGAACGTGAATCGCGACATGGCGTAGCCGGCTAGGGTCGCAATCACGGTGACGAGCGCGGCTGTCGAGAGCGAAACGATGACGCTGTTCAGGAAATAGCGTGGGAAATCAGTGGCGGAGAGCACCGTCGCGAAGTTCTCGAAGGTCGTGCGCGACGGCCAAAGCGTGATGCCTTCCGAATAGAGCAGGGATGTCGGCGTCACCGATATCTTCAACGTCCAGAAGATCGGGAACAGCGCAAACAGCACATAGGCGACAATCGCCGCATAGAGGCCGATGCCACCGAGCAGGCGCGAGGATTGGGTTTGTCCGGCAATCATCAGACATGCCTCACAAGTGTACGACGAATGCCGATGAGCACGAGCGCATAGAGGATGAGCAGGACAAGCAGCAGCACGGCGATGGCCGAGGCATAACCCTTGTCCAGTGATTTAAAGGCACTGACATAGATGTAGACGGGCATGGTCGCGGTCGAGCCGGCCGGGCCGCCTTCTGTCATGACGAAGATCAAGTCGGCGAAGGTGGCGATCCAGATGGTGCGCAACATCACCGTGATGGCGATGGTCGGCGCCAGGAAAGGCAAAGTCACCTTGACGAAACGCTGCCAGGGCGTGGCGCCGTCGATGGCTGCCGCTTCATGCAGTTCCGAAGGAATGGACTTGAGCGCTGCCAGCAGCGTGATGGCGAAAAACGGTACGCCGAACCAGACATTGGCGATGATCGGTCCCCACATGGCGGTTGCCGGATCAGAGAGGATGTTGGTCGGCTCTGCTTTCAGACCCAAGGCGTAGAGCCAATGCGGCAACGGGCCGATGATGGGGTTGAACAGCCAGGCCCAGGTGAGACCAGAGAGGAATGACGGCACTGCCCAGGGCAGGAACACCAGCGCCTGTACCATACGACGGCCGGCAAAAGGTTTGTCGAGCAGCAGGGCCAGCCCGAGACCGAGGAAAAACTGGAAGAACAGGCTGGCTATCGTCCACCAGGCGGTGTTGACGAGTGCCTCGCCAAGCAGGGGATCGGACAGCATCGCCTGATATTGGCCAAGTCCGACGAATTCCGACTTGAAGGCGGAAAACTTCCGGAACGAATAACCGATGCCGATGATCAGCGGCACAAGCAGCACCGTGACCAGAAGCACGATGGCCGGGCTGAGATAGAGCCAGGGCTCCAGGGAGGCAAAGGACAGGCCTTTACGGCGCGTTGGCGCGCTGTCGATAGCGATGGTCATCACAATCACTCGCGAGAGTAATTCCGGCAAAACCGGGCAACGGTCTTGCGTTTGGAATTGCGTAAAAACAAAGAGTTAGAGTGTTTCCGTGTGTTCGAAAGAAGCGGAAACACTCTGTTGGCAAAACGCAATGCGCAGGGGCCTTCCACCAACTGGAGAGAGGGCGGTGAGGGGCGGCGCAGGCGGGGGAGAGTGATCGCCGCCCCTCGTTCGGCCTTCGGCCGTTTGGCGAACCTCCCGATGGCAGGGAGGCCGGATTGCTATTTCTTGTTTTTGGCCATCCAGTCCTGCTGTTCCTTGGTCATGTAGGCCGCCCATTCGTCGGCGACTTCCTTGGCCGGACGCTTGCCCAGGAGCACCTCCTGGAAACCCTTGATGGCGATCTGGTCGACGAAATTACCGAGATTTTCGAGATGTGTCGGCGGGGTGACGAACTCATACCTGTCACCGCCATTCAATTCGTCGAACCAGCCCTTGAACTGCTCAGTCTTGAAGTAAGCGTCCTCTTCGGCTCCGTTATGGATCGGCAGGACGCCGACCATCTTCGCCCATTCGATGTTGCCCTTGGGCGACAGCAGCGTCTCCATCAGTTTCCAGGAGTCATCCTTTACCTTGGAGTTGGCGAAGATCGCCCAGCCGGAATAACCGAGCGTCGGGAACGACTTGCCGCTTGGCCCGGCAGGAACCGGTGCAACAGCGAAATCGTCCTTGTTCATCTTCTCGGCGATGCCGATCAACGCATCCGGATCCTGGTCGAGCATTGCACAGGTGCCGGAATAGAAACCGGTGACGGTCTCGTTGAAACCCCAGCTGACACTGTCCTTGGGGGCGTAGCCGTTCTTGTAGAGATCGGCCAGCATCTGCAGGCCCTTGACCGAGCCTGCCTCATTCATGGTCGAGCTGCCATCCGCATTGAAATAGCCGCCCTTGCCGTTGGCAATGTTCATGAACATGTTCATGCCGAAGGTGGCGCCGGGGCCGCCACGCAGGCAATAGCCATATTTGCCGGGCAGGGCGGAGATCTTCTTGGATGCTTCGACGAATTCGTCCAGCGTTGCAGGCGCATGGTCGAGACCGGCTTCCTTGAACAGCTTCTTGTTCCAGAACATCGCCTTCAGATAGTAGCCGTAGGGGATCATCAGCTGCTTGCCGCCCACGGTCGATCCGAACTGGCGTGCACGCTCGCCAAGCGTCTTGTTGTCCGGCCACTTCTCCATGTAGGGGCCAAGGTCCTCCAGCATGCCGTTGGCGCCGTAGAGGCCCATCCAGCGTTCCGGCATCTCGACGACGTCTGGTGTGTCGCCGGCCTGCACCATGGTCAGGAATTTTTCGTAAGCCTGGCCCCATGGCAGCGAGATGAGTTCGACCTTGACGCCAGGATTCGCGGTTTCGAATTCCGCGATCTGCTTCTTGAGGAATTCCGTTCGCGGCGGGCTGGTGATGACCTCGACCATCTTGATCGTGGTGTCTGCCATCGCGGCACTTGCCGAAATCGCCAGGCCGGCCACTGCGGCAAGCAGTGTCTTCAATCTTCCCATGTCTTCCACTCCCATTTGTTTGACAGGTTATTTTCTTGCTTTTTCAAGGGCCTGTGCGATGTCGGTCCACAAGTCCTCGACATTCTCCAACCCGACATTGAGCCGGATGGTTCGCGGGCTGACGCCGAAGCGCGCCATGGAATTCAAGCCTGGGGTCTGTTCCAGGGATGCCTTGGCCGGCACGACCAGGCTTTCGTGGCCGCCCCAGGACACGCCGATGCGGAAATAGTTCAGCGCATCGGTGAAAGCGGGGATGTCGATCTCCTCGGTCACCTCGAAGGAGAACAGGCCGGCATAGCCCGCAAGCGTCGCCTTGCCGGGATGGTTGGAATAGGCGGGATGATTGACCCGCTCGACCATGCCGTGCGCCTTGAGCCGTTCGGCGATCGTGAGCCCGCTTTTCATATGATGAGGCAGGCGCAGAGGCAGCGTGCGCAGGCCGCGCAGCAGAAGCCATGCCTCGAAAGGCGAAAGCTTGCCGCCGAGATAGGAATAGGTCTGCTCGTTGATGCGGCGGATGTTTTCGGCGGAGCCTGAGACGACGCCGGCAACCGTATCGCTGTGGCCACCGAGATATTTGGACGCCGAGTGCAGCACCAGATCGACGCCATGGGCAATCGGCTTCTGGAAGATCGGGGTCGCCCAGGAATTGTCGATCGTCGTGACGATACCGTGCTCCTTCGCCAGCCGGGTCAGATGCGGCAAGTCCTGCAATTCGAACATCATCGAGGTCGGACTTTCGAGATAAAGCAGTTTTGCGCCGGGCAGGGCGGCGGCAACGGCGTCCGGATCGGAACCGTCGACATAGTCGACCGTGATGGCGAGACGCGGAAACAGCCGTTCGAACAGGCGGTAGGCGTCGCCATAGCAGTTGCGGACCGCCACGATGCGGTCGCCGGCGCCGACGAAGGCCAGGACCGTGGCGCTGATCGCCGCCATGCCGGAGGAGAAACCGCGTGCTGCCTCGGCGCCTTCAAGCGCCGCCACCCGTTTCTCGAATTCCATGACGGTCGGATTATCGCCACGCGAATAGATCGGCTGGCGGCGCTTGCCGGCAAAAGTGTCAGCCATTTCGGCATAGCTGGCGAACGTGAACAGCGATGTCTGGTAGATCGGCGGTACAACGGCGCCGCCGACGAACGGGTCGTCATGGGCAAGCAGCGTGGCTGCTTCTGCAACGGGATCGATGTCGAGGTTCGGGCGAGGGTCGTTCATGTCTGTCGTGCCTGGTTGCGTGCGGCCTCGCCGCGCCGCAGATCGGCTTCGACGGTGGCGATCAGTTTCAGCGCTTCGGCGCGAGCGCCTTCGGCGTCGCGGGCAGCGATGCGCTCGTAAATGGTGCGATGGTAAGGAAAGGAAGCGTGGCCGAAGTCACGCACACCAAGCGGATGTTCCCAAAAGCGGTGGAACATTTCATGCATGGCAGCGATCAGTTGCTCGAACAACGGATTGCCGGATGCCCTGTAGATCGCCTGGTGGAATTCCCAGTCTTCCTCGGATGACATGCCGGAGCGGCTGTGAAAGGCCTCTTCCATGATTTCGAGCTTGCGGTGGATGAGGTCGAGTTCCTGCGGCCCGGTGCGGACGGCACACAGTGCAGCGGCCTCGGCTTCCAGCGCGCGGCGGACCTCCAGCGTCTGCATGAGGCTGGCGAAATCGTTGCCGCCGGCAAGCGTCAGCGGCATGTGCAGCATGTGCGGGGAAACCGCCGCCTTCAGGAAAGTGCCGCTGCCCTGCAGGCGCTCGACAAGCCCAAGCCCTTCCCAGCGCGTCAAAGCCTCGCGCACCGTGTTGCGGCTGACCCTCAGCCGCTCGGCCAGGATGCGCTCCGTCGGCAGCTTGTCTCCTGGCTGCAGAGTTTCCTGCTGAACGAAGTCCGCCAATGCCTCCAGCACTGCGTCGTCGCGCGCGGTGGTCTGGATAGGAGGGAGGCGAACCTGGCTCATTCAGCATCCAATTGGATCAATGGTCCAACCAATTACATGGAGGCAAGATCGAGTCAACCGCGATCTCCGTGTGAAGAGGTTCACACTACACCGATGGCCTTGTGCTAAAATGCGTGGAACGGAGGAGGGCAGCCGTGACCAATCCACTTATCGCCATTCCAGATGCCAGAGGCGTCATTCGGGTGGTTTGCGGCGGCAAGGAGTTCGAAATTCAGATTGCCGTGCCGGTTGGCGCCGGAGCCGGCACCGCACCGATCGACCTCGTGCCGGCCACCCCTGATCCTGATCTCGGCAGCATCTTCGACAAGCCTGGAACCTATCTGAGGGTCGACGGCACCGACAAAGACAAGATGACTGTCGCGCGCCTGGTGCAGGAGATGCTCGAGAGCGTCGACGACGAGCCGCTGCGGGCGGTCGTGCTGAAGACCGACAAGCTCAATTTTCAGGAAGTGAAGCAGTTGCGCGACCAGATCGCAGGATTGAGGCCGGAGCTGCCGATTGCCGTCGACTTTGGCGGGCTTTTGAAGCCGTGAGCGAGACAGGGTCTTCCGTTGCGCCGGCGATGGCGGCGAGTACCCAATCACTGCGGGATACGGCCAAATGGATGGTCGGTGGCGTTGCGGCGACGGCTGTCGGGGTGTTTGCAGGCAGTTCGTTGACTTCGCTGGGGACACTGGATCCCACAACGGACCGGGGCAGGCTGCTGCTGGCTATCGCAGCGCTCGTTGTAGGCTTCATCGGCCTTGCTGCAATATTCGAAAAAGCGATCCGGGTTCTGACGGTCGAAACCATGACGTTTCGGCAGGTCGCCGCTCCCGCCGTAGCGGGCTCCGAGAGGGCGGCATTGCAGGCCACGCTGATCGAGACATATAGCGCCCTGTTGCCGCAAGGGACCACGACGCTAGACGGTTACATCCAGCGCGTCGAACAAGCGAAAACGGCCAATCCAAAGCAGGCAAGCGACAATGACGTGCTCGCCAAGGTGAAAGAGAATGTCGACATTCTCACTGCGGCCGGTGGCTTCATCTGGGTCTACAACCGCTTTTCGGCGCTTGTCTCGGCGCTCAAATGGGCTGTCCCGACAATGATCGCCGGCTTCGGACTGTTTGCCTGGGCGGCCAACCCTCCAGACGCCAAGCCGTCTCCGCCGGCGTTTTCGCTGACAATTCAGGGCTTGGCGAAGTAACAAGGATGTCGCGCCGGGATCGGCGTGCCCATTCGGAACCAGGCCAGCCGGCACATCGACGTTCTGAAGCTGCGGGGGAAGATTGGTCGGAGTGGCAGGATTCGAACCTGCGACCCCCTGATCCCAAATCAGGTGCGCTACCAGGCTGCGCTACACTCCGAGGCCGCGTGTTGCCTAGTGGGTCGCACGCCGCAAAGCAAGCCCTAAAACCATTGGCCTTGCGGTTATTTCCATTGCGCAGTAAGCACCGGGGAGGAAACGGCGCGCTGCCGAGCAACGAGGTCTCCATGTCCGCACGCATATTCAGCCCAGCCAAGACCGCGATGCAGTCGGGCAAGGCCAGAACCGGCAACTGGGTGCTTGAATTCGATCCGGAAAAGCCGCGCAAGATCGATCCGCTGATGGGTTACACCACCTCCGGAGACATGAAGAGCCAGATCCGGCTTTCCTTCGAGACGCGCGAGGAAGCGGTCGCCTATGCCGAGAAGCAAGGCCTGGCGTTTCGAGTCGAGGAACCGAAGGAAACCAAGCGCCGGCAGATTTCCTATTCGGACAATTTCCGCTATGACCGCCGCACGCCTTGGACGCATTGACTGCTGATTGTTGGCGACGAATGCCGCTTTTTGATTCTGCTGCCCCGATCCGGGTCAGCCTGCGGTCCCGTAGCTCAGCTGGATAGAGCACCGGCCTTCTAAGCCGATGGTCACAGGTTCGAATCCTGTCGGGATCGCCATTAATTTCAAATGGTTACATGCTGTTCTGAGGTGCCGGAAGAACTCTCTAGCCCCTAGGGCCACTTCTTCCCTTTCAACCCTTTCGGTTTCATCCCGTCTGCGGTTTCCATGAACTGAGCAACGGTATCGACCCATGCTGCCGTCTTCGGAGGGATTTCCGCTTCCTCGGTCAGCCACGCCTCGACCAGCGAAACGTCGCAGCCCAGGGCTTGCGCCAGGGTTTCAGGCGACCAGCGGACAATCGACAGACATTCTTCCAGCCGTTCAGGTGTCATCGGAAGGTGCGATCCTGTTTCATTTCTGGTTTCCCTAACTTGAAACCGCCTGCAGTTCCTTTGGCAGGGGTTGGCTTGAGCATCGCATATGCATGTCTCGGGCGATCTGCCTGCGCTGCTTGTCCTGATGTTCCTTGATGGCAAGTGCGATCCCGATCCCGTACGGGCCAAGCAACAGGCCAGGAGCCAGTTTGCGGGTCTCTTTCTCCTTGGCTTCAAGGGCCAGTGCAGTCGCTCGAACCTGTTGGCACTGCTTCGATCGCCATTTGGGATCTTTGGTCGAGAGCGTGGCTGCGTAGTTTGTCGGGGATGCCGCGCAGCCGGAAACGAGTGCCATCAGCAGGACTGCCGTTCCCCTCGATATTCGATCCATTGCCAAATGGTCTCCACTTGTTCAGCCGTTGACCTGTGGCCAGGCAATCCATTGCGTTTTCTCAGGCGCGATGGCCGTGAGCATCGTGCCGTCACACCGAATGCCGACGGTGGCGACTATCAATACCCTAAGCGGGTTTCGGAATGGCCCACAAGCGCCAATGGCCGTCGGCTGCGGGTCGAATTGCGAAAAGGCAGTCCGGATTGTCCAGACTGCCACCGGGCGTGTCCGCCGACCGAACCGTTCTGCGGGCCTTATGGTGTCGACAACAGTGCCGAGCTGATGGATGCCCGTTCAGATAGAGTGATGATCGGCCGTTTGCAGCTGGCTTGTTTGGTGGCCACCCGGCCGAGCCTGTCTGCGTTGGAGATCTGCTTCCAGGAAAGGCGCGATCCGAAGCCTATCAAGAGCCGGCTTCGCGCGGGAACAGAGCGTTTGCCCTCATACGCTTTTATGCGGCGTCGGAAGAACGCTTCTTCTTGTCCAGCCTTTTCTTCTCCAGCTCCCGTTTCCTGACGATTTCGCTCAGGATCTGGTGCGCAGCTTCCGCTTCGCGCTTGCTGAGTCCGGCAAGAAGCTGATTGGCAAAAACCACGGGCTGGTCGGTCTCGTTGTCCCACACCGACCAGAGATCGGTTGGCTCCAGCACTAACTCAAAACGTTCCTTCACAATCGCCTCCGTTTCCCCACGCCACGGCATGGCGAGAGTGGTGCGCGATTCTGTTCAATGAAACATGAGTAAAATCAGTAGGATAAGATTAGAATTTTATCGAATGATCGGGTTTGCGGTCGATTTGACCCGGCAATGTCGATCAATGGCTAAAGATCAGTGAAACAAATCCGCCTGCATGGCGCTCCAGCCGACCGGCAAGGTCGAGTTCCAGCAGAATCATCGCGACCTGAGCCGGGTGCAGGCCAGTGTGGCGGATGATTTCGTCAATGTTTACAGGGGCTTGTCCAAGCGTTTCGACAACCTGTTCGCGCTCCCTGTCGCCGGGCGGTGCCGTCGTCGAAAATTCAGGCGGTTCCTCCACAGGAATGTTCGGTACGAACCGCGTGCCGATTAGGGGTGCCAGAGCGTTAAGTATGTCCGCTGTTTCGGTGACGAGAGTGGCGCCATCCTTAATGAGACCATTCGTGCCTCTGGCACGGGGATCGAGCGGCGAGCCGGGCACTGCAAAAACCAGCCGCCCCATTTCAGTGGCCAGCCGCGCGCTGATCAATGATCCCGATCGCTCGGCGGCCTCCACGACAACGAGCCCGAGTGAGGCACCGGCCACCAGCCGGTTGCGGCGGGGAAAATCCTGGGCGCGGGGCTGCCAACCGAACGGCATTTCGGAAATCACGGCGCCGTGCTCGACGATCTCTTCGATCAGCCCGGCATTTTCGGGCGGATAGGGTTGATCCAGTCCGCCCGCCAGTACAGCGACTGTGCCGGTAAGAAGACTGCTCTGATGAGCGGCGGTGTCGATGCCGCGTGCAAGGCCGGAGACAATTCCATAGCCTTCTCGGCCAAGCTCGTTCGCAAGCAGGCGTGCCATCTTGATGCCCGCGAGCGAGGCATTGCGCGCACCGACGATGGCAACCGCCGGTGCCGCGAAAACCGCGCCAATGCCTTTCATGGCAAGCACGGGCGGTGGGTGATCCATCTGCTTGAGCAGCGATGGATAGTCCGGCTCTCCAATGCAGACAAAACGCGCGCCCACGCGCCTGGCGGCTTGCATTTCAGCCTCGATCTCGGCGATCGCCGGGATCCTGACCATACGGCTGGCGCCGCCGGAAAGCGTCAGTTCAGGCAGGACCTCAAGCGCTGCTTCGGCCGAACCGAAGCGGTTGACGAGTGAACGAAAAGAAGCCGGTCCGACATTCGGCGTGCGGATCAGGCGCAGCCAGTTCAGCCGTTGCCGGTCACTGAGGCGCAACCCGGCAACTGGCTTGCTCACCCTTTTGCCCCGATCCTGCCTTCCGTTCCGGCCCTTAGGCGCTCGATGTTGGCACGGTGCTTGTAGAAGATCAGCGCGCTCATCAGTGCGAATGCCAGCGCATATTGCGCGTGGCCGAAGAAGAACAACGCCACCGGTACCACGATGCAGGCGACGAGTGCCGCCAGCGAGGAGTAACGGAACAGCACAGCCATCGCGAGCCACACCGCGGCGAAGATCAGTGCCACTTGCCAGGCAAGTCCGATCAGCACGCCGAGATAAGTGGCGACGCCCTTGCCGCCTTTGAAACCGAGCCAGACCGGGAAGATATGTCCAATGAAAGCGCCGGCGCCGGCGAGTGCGCCGGCTTCCGTGCCGTAGCGGGCGAAGATCAGTGCCGGAATTGTGCCCTTCAGCGCATCGAGGACGAGTGTTGCTGCGGCGAGCCCCTTGTTACCGGTGCGCAGCACGTTGGTGGCGCCGATGTTACCGGAACCGATGCTGCGCACGTCGCCGAGGCCGGCGGCGCGGGTCAGAAGCAGGCCGAAAGGGATCGAGCCGCAAAGATAGCCGATGATCGGCGCAAGAATGAAAATCAGCTGCATTGCTCCCCCGTTGCCCCGCGCCCCTTACGGACACTAAAGCGTTTTCATTTTCACGGAAACGTCCAGACTTTGTTGTCACGCAATTCCGGACGCAAAACCACAGTACAGTTCTGGTGGAAGTGCTCTAGGCGGAAAAGACTGTGCTGCCCGCAACCAGTGTCTGCAAGACCTTGCCTTGCAGACGTGCACCTTCGAAGCAGGTGTTTTTCGAGCGCGAACGGATGCCGGCCTCGCTTACGATCCAGGGCTCGTCGAGGTCGACGAGAGCGAGGTCCGCGGCTGCGCCGGGCTTCAGCGTGCCGCCGGGCAAGCCGAACAATCGGGCAGGGGCCGTCGAAAGCACCTCGACCAGCTTCAAGAGCGACAGATCCTCATTGTGATAGAGGCGCAGGGCGACGGAAAGCAGCGTTTCGAGCCCGATGGCGCCAGCTGCCGCGTCCGCGAACGGCAGGCGCTTGGTGTCGACGTCCTGCGGGTCATGCGAGGAAACGGCGATATCGATCGTGCCGTCCTTCAACGCCTCGATCATGGCCAGCCGGTCTTCTTCGAGGCGCAGGGGGGGCGCCAGGCGGAAGAAGGTGCGGTATTGCCCGACGTCGTTTTCGTTGAGCGCCAGATTGTGTATGGCGACACCAGCCGTCACCTTGGCGCCGTCCGCCTTGGCGCGGGCAATCGCGGCGGCCGATATCGCTGTTGAGATCTTGGCGGCGTGATAGTTGCCTCTGGTCAGCCTGGCCAGCGCCAGATCGCGCTCCAGCGGAATCAGTTCAGCTTCGCGCGGAATTCCGGACAGGCCGAGCCAGCTGGCGTAAAGTCCTTCGTTCATGACACCGGCGGAAGCGAGGTCTGCATCCTGCGTCTCATGCGCAATCACCGCGCCGAAGTCGCGGGCGTAGGTGAGCGCCCGCCGCATCACCAGCGCGTTGGCAATGGTGTGACGGCCATCTGTGAAGGCAACGGCGCCAGCCTCGCGCAGCAGGCCGAATTCGGTCATCTCGCGGCCGTGCAGGCCCTTGGTCACCGCTGCCGCAGGGAAAACGTTGACACTTGCCGTTTCACGGGCGGTGCGAAGCACGAATTCCACCAGTGCCACCGTGTCGATCGTCGGATCGGTATCGGGCATCATGATCAGCGAGGTGATGCCGCCGGCCGCCGCAGCCTGGCTTGCCGAGTGGATGGTTTCACGGTGTTCGCCGCCGGGTTCACCGATGAAAACGCGCGAGTCGACCAGGCCAGGAAGGATCGCCTTGCCGGCGCAGTCGATGAGTTTGGCCCCCTCCGGGACGCCTTGGTTCAGGGCCTCCGCACCGGCGGCAGCGATCGTCTTGCCATCAACGATGACAGTGCCGATCTCATCGATGCCGCGCGAGGGGTCGACGATACGGGCACGCTGAAAAACCGTTGTGGTCATGCGCCGCGTCCTTCCTGGTTGCGACGCGGGTCGAGCAGTGCTTCCATGACCGCCATGCGCACGGCGACGCCCATCTCGACCTGTTCCTGGATGACGCTCTGCGGCCCGTCGGCAACCTCGGAGGCAATCTCTACGCCGCGGTTCATGGGGCCTGGGTGCATGACCAGCGCGTCGTCCTTGGCAGCCTTCAGTTTTTCGGCATCAAGGCCGAAATAGCGGAAGTATTCGCGCACAGAAGGCACGAAGGCGCCCTCCATGCGTTCGCGCTGCAGGCGCAGCATCATGACGACATCGGCATCCTTCAGGCCTTCGGCCATGGAGCGGGCCACGATGACACCCATGCGCTCGATGCCGGAAGGCAGCAGCGTCGAAGGCGCGACCACCCGTACCTGAGCGCCCAATGCATTGAGCAGGATGATGTTGGAGCGCGCGACACGCGAATGCAGGATGTCGCCACAGATCGCCACGATCAGCTTTGACAGTGGCCCCTTGGCGCGTCGGATGGTGAGTGCGTCGAGCAGCGCCTGGGTGGGGTGCTCATGCGTGCCGTCGCCGGCATTGACCACCGAACACCCGACCTTCTGTGCCAGCAGCGCTGCCGCACCCGCCGACTGGTGCCGGATGATGAGGATGTCGGGACGCATCGCGTTCAGCGTGATCGCGGTGTCGATCAGCGTCTCGCCCTTTTTCACCGAGGACGACGCGACCGACATGTTCATGACATCGGCGCCGAGCCGTTTTCCGGCGAGCTCAAAAGACGACTGCGTGCGCGTCGACGCTTCATAGAACAGGTTGATCTGCGTACGCCCGCGCAGCGTCGAGGTCTTCTTCTCGGACTGGCGCGAAATCGCCACCGCGCGATCGGCGCGGTCCAGAAGGATCTCTATGTCGGCGGGGGAAAGGTCGCTTATGCCCAGAAGATGGCGGTGCGGAAACAGCGGAAGGGACGAAGCGTCGGTCATCTCAAGGCGCTGCTATAGGGCGGGCGCGGGCCACCCGCAAGCGCCTCGATCGGAAAGCGCGTCTTTCCACCGGTATTTTCGTCGCCTCTGCGCAACAGCTTCGTTATAAACCCGGCAGCGGTTCCGGATTCGAACAGCAAACGGGACCGATGTGAAAGGGAAAGCGTGGCCGACGACGTGATGAACCAGCCGCCACCACTTGCCGGTGGCAATGCCTGGCGAGGTGATCCGCTGCTGATCCAGCTGGCGGAGCGATTCTCGGAGCCGGTGCGCAAGGATCTCGACCAGCTCGGTCGTTTCGTGCTGACCCAGGAAGCACAGGATCTGGCGCGGCTCGTCAACATAGAAACGCCTAAGCTGAGGACCCATGATCGGCAGGGGCGTCGTATCGACCTGGTGGAATTCCATCCGGCTTATCACGCACTGATGCGCCGTTCGGTTGCAAACGGTCTGCACTCTTCCGTGTGGGAGAACGGTGAAACCGAGATCGGCCGCCGCCACCAGGTGCGCGCGGCGCGGTTCTACCTGACGGCGGAGCTGGAGACCGGCCACCTGTGCCCGATCACCATGACCAATGCTTCGCTGGCAGCCTTGATGGCCAATCCGAAGATCTTCCGGGAGTGGGCACCGCGTGTGACCACACGCAAATATGACCAGGCGCAGAAGCCCCCGGTCGAGAAGACCGGCCTGACACTTGGCATGGGAATGACCGAAAAGCAGGGTGGCACCGATGTGCGTGCCAATGTCACCAAGGCAGAGCGCGCGGGTTCCAGCGGCTTCTACCGCCTGTCCGGACACAAATGGTTCATGTCGGCGCCGATGTCGGATGCCTTCCTGGTGCTGGCACAGGCATCGGAAGGGCTGTCCTGCTTCCTGGTGCCGCGTATTCTCGGCGACGGTTCGGGCAATGGCTTCCGCTTTCAGCGCCTGAAGGACAAACTCGGCAATCGCTCCAACGCTTCCTCGGAAGTCGAATTCGAGAACGCCATTGGCGAGATGGTCGGCGAACCGGGGCAAGGCATCAAGACCATCATGGACATGGTCACGCTGACCCGGCTGGATTGTGCCGTCGCTTCCGCCGCAATCATGCGAGCGGGTTTGGCAGAAGCCGTCCATCATGCACGCCATCGCAAGGTGTTCGGCGCGAATCTGATCGATCAGTCGCTGATGCAGCGCGTTCTGGCCGACATGGCACTCGACGTGGCAGCAGCTACCGCGCTGTCGTTTCGCCTGGCACGTTCCTTTGACGAAGCAGCGGCGGACCGAGGTGAAGCGGCCTTCGCAAGAGCCATGACGCCCGTTGTGAAATATTGGGTCTGCAAGATTGCACCCTCATTGCTCTACGAGGCGATGGAGTGCCTCGGCGGCAACGGATATGTCGAGGAAGCACCGCTGGCGCGCTATTATCGGGAAGCGCCGGTCAATGCCATCTGGGAAGGTTCCGGCAATGTCATGGCGCTGGACGTGTTGCGCGTGCTTGGACGTGCACCGGCCCTGTTCGAGGAAGTGCTGGCGGGGATCGACCGCGATCTCGGCGCCAACGGACACGGCACGATCAGTGTTCTCAAGGCAGCCATGCAGGTGGCCTCGACGGATGAAGGGTCCGCCCGGTTGCTGACGGAGCAACTTGCTCTGGCTGCAGCAGCGGCGGAACTGAAGCGGCTGGGGGCAGGGCGGATCGCCGATGCCTTCATTGAAACACGGCTGGCCGGGCAATGGCGTAACACCTACGGCATGCTCGATTCACGTCACGATGCACGCATGATCCTTGATACGCTTTATCCGGTGACGAGCTAATTACTCCCCGGCTGCGCGTGCAAACGAGATCGCATCCTCTCATCGGATGGGGAATGGCAATCCGTTGTCCACAGTAAGGTGTTCACCTTCCGATTGTTAACCTTAACAAATGGTTTCCATTGCGATCGCGGGCGGCAAGTCCCACTGTCTCTATTCGATTGCAGGAAGATCATGCGCCACGCACCGCAACTGCTCGCAGGCCAGGAGAGTACCGCCGACAACGCGGTCGTGGCTGGGGCATGTGCGGATTTCAAGCAGCAGCCGATGACCGGAGAGGCGAGCTGATGCGCGCCTTGTTGCTGTTGTGGATCGCGCCGCTCGCCTTGTTCTGGGGCTGGTACTTCCTGTCGCTCAACGACATGAATTTCGGCTACGTCATGCTCAGCCGCCAACTGCATGACCTGATTTTCCAGCTTTATGGCGAGATGCTCGGCATCGATCCTGCACTCATCCCGGGCATGATCGCCAAAGCCTGCATCTTTGATTCCTTCCTCGTGGCGGGCATCGTCGCTTTCCGTCGCCGTCGCCAGATTTCGGCATGGTGGCGCCGGCAGCGCTCCGACCAGCCGCCGCTCAGCCGGATCGAGCGAGTGTCCTCAGACGGTCCAAGGCTCCCTGCAGAATAAAGGCGGCAGCCGCGGAATCGATGCGCGTTTCGCGCTTGCGGCGCGAGACGTCCATCTCGATCAACACGCGTTCCGCCGCCACCGTCGACAGGCGTTCGTCCCAGAAAATGAAGGGCAGCGGGCTGAGCGGCGCCATGTTGCGCACGAAGGCGCGCGACTTCTGCGCTCGCGGCCCTTCGGATCCATCCATGTTGACCGGCAGGCCGATGACGATCGCAACGACGTTGTCCCTGGTGAGAAGACCAAGCAGGGCAGCGGCGTCGATAGAGAATTTCTTGCGCATGATCACGGGGCGAGGATGTGCGAAGGAGAGGCCCCGGTCGGAAACCGCAACACCGATGGTCTTGTCGCCAAGATCGATACCGGCGAGTGCGCCACCTGCGGTCAGCAATTGAGACGCGTCCTCGATTGCGATGATTGCCACGTGCTTTCCTTTGACTTGATCCGTCGCCGTTCTATCTTCCTGCTCTCACAAAATCGAGGAGAGCCTGATGAAACTCACCTGGTACGGGCACGCGGCATTTCGTGTCGAGGCCGCCGGCGCTACGATCCTGATCGATCCTTTCCTGGTGGGCAATCCTTCGTGGGGTGGGGGCTGGGAGGGAGTCGCTGACGGCGTCACCCATGTGCTGCTGACCCACGGTCATGACGATCATGTCGGCAGTTCCGTCGACATCCTGAAGAAGAGCGGCGCGATGCTGGTCGCCAATTTCGAGATCTGCATGCATCTTGTCGGCAAGGGCGTGTCTGGCGACAGGATCAATCCAGGCAACATCGGCGGCACCGTCGATTGCGGCGGTTTCACCACGACTTTTGTGCAGGCACTGCATTCCTCCTCGCTTTCGGGCGAGGGGGGCGCCAACACCTATCTTGGCAATCCTGGCGGGCTGGTGCTGCATTTCCCGGAAGACAAGACGCTCTATCATATGGGCGATACCGACATTTTTTCCGATATGGCGCTGATCAACGAATTGCATGAGCCGAAGATCGGCCTTGTGCCGATCGGCGACCGTTTCACCATGGGCGGTGCGGTCGCAGCCCTTGCCTGCCGACGCTTCTTCCAATTCGATACCGTCGTGCCGTGTCATTTCGGGAGCTTCCCGATGATCGACCAGTCCGCCGACAAGTTTGTTGCCGGTATGGAAGGCTCCGGTACCAAGGTGGCGCTGCCCAGGGTTGGCGACGCGATTTCCCTGTAGGTACGATCAGCGTAGTTCCGCGCCGTTCAAGGTTGCGCACGGCGCGGCACGCGGCTATAGCCGCCTGAACCTTTCCGACACGATCGCCGAGGCACCAATGTCCGTCGACATCCAGACCGTAAAGCGCGTCGCGCGCCTGGCCCGCATCGCCGTGAGCGAGGAGGACGCCGCGCGCATGACCGGCGAACTCAACACCATTCTAGGCTTTGTTGAGCAATTGAATGAAGTCGATGTCTCCGGCGTCGAGCCGATGACTTCGGTGACGCCGATGGCGATGCGGAAGCGCGCCGATGTCGTCACGGACGGCAACAAGGCCGCCGACATCGTTGCTAACGCACCGGCAACGGAGGAGAACTTCTTCCTGGTGCCGAAGGTGGTGGAATAAAGCCCTGGCTGTTGCGGTAACGATCAAAGATCCCGCTTCCGGCTGTCCGCGATTTTACGAAAAGAAACTTGCCTGATGAGCGACCTGACCAGACTGACCATTGCTGAAGCACGCGCGAAGCTGCAGGCCAGGGAGATTTCCGCAACGGAGATCACCAACGCCTATCTCGCAGCGATCGATCAGGCCAATCCGCTCCTCAACGCCTATGTGGCGGTCACGCACGACAAAGCACGTGACATGGCCAAGGCGTCCGATGCCAGGCTGGCCAAGGGCGAGGGCAAGGCGCTGGAGGGTATTCCACTCGGCATCAAGGATCTGTTCGCCACGGAAGGCGTGCACACACAAGCCTGCAGTCACGTGCTGGATGGCTTCAAGCCGCGTTATGAGTCCACCGTGACAAGCAATCTGTGGAACGATGGCGCCGTCATGCTCGGCAAGCTCAACATGGATGAGTTTGCCATGGGCTCTTCCAACGAGACTTCCTATTACGGTCCAGTCATCAACCCGTGGCGTCGTTCGCGCGTGCAGACAACTGTCAAGCCGACTTTCCACGACGGCAGCGCCGGCTTCGTCAAGCCGGGCGGTGTCGAAGAAAATCGCACCTACGACAATATGCAACTGGTTCCGGGTGGTTCTTCCGGTGGCTCGGCCGCGGCTGTTTCCGCGTTCCTGTGCGCCGGTGCGACCGCCACAGACACAGGCGGTTCAATCCGCCAGCCGGCAGCCTTCACCGGTACGGTCGGCATAAAGCCGACCTATGGCCGCGTGTCGCGCTGGGGCGTCGTCGCCTTTGCGTCGTCGCTCGATCAGGCAGGCCCTATCGCGCGCGACGTGCGCGATGCCGCCATCCTGTTGAAATCCATGGCCTCGGTCGACGCCAAGGACACGACCTCCGTCGATCGTCCGGTGCCGGACTATGAGGCTGTGCTCGGTCGTCCGATCAAGGGCATGAAAGTCGGCATTCCGAGGGAGTATCGGGTCGACGGCATGCCGGAAGAGATCGAGGCTCTTTGGCAGCAGGGCATCGCATGGCTCAAGGACGCCGGCGCGGAGATCGTCGATATCTCGCTGCCGCACACCAAATACGCGTTGCCGGCCTACTACATCGTGGCGCCTGCGGAAGCCTCGTCGAACCTCGCCCGCTATGATGGCGTGCGCTACGGCCTGCGCGTGCCGGGCAAGGATATCGTTGACATGTATGAGAAGACCAGAGCGGCCGGTTTCGGTCGAGAGGTCAAGCGTCGCATCATGATCGGTACCTATGTGCTTTCGGCAGGTTATTACGACGCGTATTATCTGCAGGCGCAGAAGGTGCGCACTCTCATTAAGAAGGATTTCGAGGACGTGTTCGCCGCGGGCGTGGATGTCATCCTGACTCCCGCAACACCGTCGGCCGCCTTCGGCGTTGCCGATCAGGACATGGCCGCCGATCCGGTCAAGATGTATCTCAACGACGTCTTTACGGTCACGGTGAACATGGCAGGCCTGCCGGGTATTTCCGTACCTGCCGGGCTCGATTCACACGGATTGCCGCTCGGACTGCAGCTCATAGGCCGGCCATTCGATGAGGAGACGCTGTTTCAGACGGCGCATGTCATCGAACAGGCAGCTGGCCGCTTCGAAGCCAATCGGTGGTGGTGAGCGGGCAACATCCCCTCCCGGCTTGATTCAAGACGGCAGCAGTTCGCGTTCCGCAGTTTTGCCTGAATCCCGATAGACCACTGTCGTGGGCCAGGGAAGAATCCCCGGCCTGTCGGGGGAGGACTAAGGGGTTCGGCCTTCGAACACGACTGGGGCCGTCTGATGTTCTTCTTTCTTTCCAAAGTCTTCTGGTTTTTCGCTCAACCGATTAACCTGGCGATCTTTCTCCTGCTCGTCGGCCTCATTGCCGGATTCTTTGGCGGCCGCAGATTATTCAAGACCGCCACCTTCCTGGCGGCATTCATCCTCGTTCTGGCCGTGTGGACGTCGTTCGGCGCGATGATCATGACGCCGCTGGAGGAGCGCTATCAGCGTCCGGCCGCCCCTCAACGCGTCGATGGAATCGTCGTCCTCGGCGGCGGCATGGAAGGTGCGATCAATCTTGCCCGTGGTGGCTACGAATTGAGCACAGCAGGGGATCGTTTTGTCGAGACTGCGATTTTGGCCAGACGCTATCCGGACGCCAAAGTAGTGGTTTCCGGCGGTGCCGGTGAACTTATCCTTGAAGGTGAGGGCGATGCCGTCACCGCGCAACGACTGTTGACGGCGCTTGGAGTCGCGCCGGAGCGGCTGGTGCTGGAGAGCGAATCCCGCAACACCTACGAAAATGCCGTCTTCACACGCAAGCTGGTGATGCCGAAACCGGGCGAGACCTGGCTTCTGGTGACTTCAGCCTTCCATATGCCACGTTCCAAGGCGCTGTTCGACAAGGTCGGTTTTGAAACCACGCCATGGCCTGTCGATTATCGCACGTCAGGCCGCGAAGGCGTCGGCCTTTTCACGGACAACCCCGTCGATTCGCTGCAGACGACGACCATGGCGATCAAGGAGTGGATCGGCCTCTTCGTTTATTGGGCAACCGGCAAGATAGACAGGCTGTATCCAGGTCCTGCCTAGAGCCCAGCTATTCCATGGCGGCGAAAACTGCGGCTCGGGCGTTGGAGAAGAACTGGCGGCGCACCAGAACGGCCAGGAGGATCAGCGTGGTGGTCGCGAAAACGCCCGCATTCGCAAACCAGCCGAGGTAGGCAAGAGAAAAGAAGATGCCGCGCAGGCCAGCGTTGAAGTGCTTGCCGGCAAGAATGTTCATCCTGGCCGCGCGCATCACCGCGGCCTCGCTCTCGTGTGGCGCAACGACCCCTTCCTGGACCGTCGGTACCGCGCCGATGAGGATCGAACAATAGTTGAACAGCCTGTACGACCAGCCGAACTTGAAAAACGCATAGGCGAGCAACGCAATCAGGCCGACGATCTTGGCCTCGAATACGCCCTGCGGTGGCGTGCCGACATAGGGAAGCGTCGAAACCACCGCCAGCACATGGTTCGAAGCGCCGAGTAAGGCGAAGCAGCCGCCGATGGCGAAGATCGAGCTGGACGCGAAAAAAGCAGTGCCTTGCTGCAGTCCGATCATGATCGAGGTGTCGATCATACGCAGTTCCCGCTTGGCCATGGTGCGCATCCAGGCTTCGCGCTGTGCGTTCATGGCTGTGGTCAGTGAAATGCGGCGGAAGACCTTTCCGTCGGCCGCGAGCGCGAAGAACACCCAGACGCCGAGGAAAAAACCCAGCGCTAAAAAGTCGTTCAGCGAAAATAGAAAAGAATCGCTCATGGACACTATCTAATACATAGAACTCTACGGAATGCCTTATACCGCGACGCTTGCGCGCTGATGTCGCTTGCAGCGAAACGGACGTCGGGACGGCGTCTAGCGCCCGCGCGACGAATGGCGGAATGATCGATTGGATTGTGCGCTGCCCATCCGGGAGCGACTGAGGAGATTGGAAGCGTGTTTCTTTCGGTTTTCGACCTGTTCAAGATCGGCATCGGGCCGTCGAGTTCGCATACGATGGGCCCGATGACGGCAGCGGCGCGCTTCCTCGAGGAACTCGAAGGAAATGACTGGCCGCGCCCTGCCGGCGTCAAGGTGGAGCGGGTGGGGGCCAGCCTGCACGGGTCGCTTGCGTACACCGGCATCGGACATGGCACGGACCGAGCCGTGATCCTGGGACTGGCTGGCCAGGTCCCGCAGACGGTCGACCCGGACAAGGCGGAAGCCATCGTCGCGGCGGTGACAGCGGAAAAACGCATTTCGCCACCCGGACGCTCCTCCTATCGCTTCGATCCGGCCAAAGATCTGGTGCTGGACAAGAAGACACCCCTGACCGGCCATGCGAACGGCATGGCCTTTTATGCCTATGACGGGGCAGATCGCCTGCTTCTGAAACGCATCTATTATTCGATCGGCGGCGGCTTCGTGGTCTCGGATGAAGAATTGCAGCGCATAAAGGCGAAAGGCACGGTCACGACGGAAGGCAAAAAGGTGCCGTATCCGTTCAAAAATGCCGTCGAGATGCTGAATATGGCCGGAAAAAGCGGTCTTTCGATCGCCGAGATGAAGCGGGTCAATGAAGAAACACACATGTCCCGCGAAGAGCTCGATACCGGGCTCGACGCAGTGTGGAACGCAATGCTCGGCTGCATCGAGCGTGGCCTGACTCAGGAAGGCATCATGCCTGGCGGGCTGAAAGTACGCCGGCGTGCCCGTCAGTTGCATGACAAGCTGCAGGAGCAGTGGCAACAAAACCGGCCAAATCCGCTGCTCGCCAATGACTGGCTGTCGATCTACGCCATGGCGGTGAATGAGGAAAATGCTGCCGGCGGCAGGGTGGTCACGGCGCCGACCAACGGCGCCGCAGGCACGCTTCCCGCGGTGTTGCGCTACTGGCTGCATTTTCATCCCGAGGCCGACCAGCCGTCGATCCGGGATTTCCTGCTCACGGCTGCCGCCATCGGCGGCATCATAAAGTCGAATGCGTCCATTTCCGGCGCCGAAGTGGGTTGCCAGGGCGAGGTGGGCTCGGCTTCCGCCATGGCTGCAGCAGGGCTCTGCGCCGTGATGGGAGGAACACCCGAGCAAGTGGAGAATGCCGCCGAGATTGCGCTGGAGCATCACCTCGGCATGACTTGCGACCCTATCGCCGGGCTCGTCCAGGTTCCCTGCATCGAGCGTAACGCGCTGGGGGCCGTGAAGGCGGTGACCGCAGCTTCGCTGGCCATCAAGGGGGACGGCAAGCATTTCGTGCCATTGGATGCGGCCATCGAGACGATGCGCCAGACCGGGCTCGATATGAGCGAAAAATACAAGGAGACCAGCCTCGGTGGCCTTGCCGTCAACGTGGTGGAATGCTGAACCGGTCGCTTCTGGCATTGTGGAGAAGTCGCCGAGGCCGTTGACCCGGGCTGCTGGAGGACTACCTTCCGGCCATGGCTCTTAATCTCATCAAACTGTGCGTCGGCTGCGACAGCGTCGAAGACCTTGAGGAATGGATCGCCGACCGGCTCGATGACAAGCGCCGGGCCGGAGAGCCGGTGGAGCAGTATCACACCACACGCATGGTGCCGACTCGGGTCGCCGAAATCGTCGAAGGCGGTTCGCTTTATTGGGTGATCAAGGGCAGCGTGCAATGCCGGCAGCTGATCACCGAGATCAGGCCGTTTACCGACAAGGAGGGTATCGGACGCTGCCATCTGGTGCTTGACCCTGTCGTGGTGCGCACTGAATGGCAGCCGCGACGCGCTTTCCAGGGGTGGCGTTACCTGAAGCTTTCCGATGCCCCCGCCGATCTCGGCCAAGGCAGAATAGGCTGGGCGGAGATGCCGCCCAAGCTAAGACAGGAACTGGCTGAACTCGGCCTGCTCTGAACCTGTCGCAGAGCGCCTCTCGCCGATGCCTGTTGGTGTCTGGGGAGGATCGCGGTAGACTTTGTCGAACCGGGATGGTCGGCCATGGGCGTTGTGATCGCCGTCGCTGCAATCGTGCTCGCCGTTGCTGGCGTGGCAGCCATTTTCCTGCGGGCAGATCCCAAGTCCGTCGCCGCTACGGTACGCATGGCTTTGCCCGTCGGCTTCGGAGCTGCGGGGATAGCGATCCTGGCCGCCGGACGCGCCGGTTTCGGCCTGCTGGCGCTGGCCGTTGCCGGCTCGCTCTACATGATGTTTCGCAGGGAACGTCCGGTGGGCACGCTCGTCACGCGCCATTCCCTGGTTCGTACCGCAGCGTTGGAAATGGAGCTTGACCACGATACCGGTCGACTGGAAGGACTGGTGCTGGCAGGCCGCAGCGAGGGTAAAATGCTCGGTGCCATGAACCTGACGGACCTTGGACAGCTCTATCGGGAGTTGGCGGTCGATCCGGACAGCCGGCAGTTGCTAGAGACGTATCTTGACCGCCGTTTTCCCACCTGGCGCCTCGACACGCAGACGTATCGTGGCGAGAGGCTGGGTGTTGCGCCAGGTGCGGGCGCCATGACTAAGGAGGAGGCCTACAAGGTCCTTGGTCTTGAAACGGGCGCCGCCGCGACGGATGTCCGCAAGGCGCACCGCCGCCTGATGCAGCGCCTGCACCCCGATGTCGGAAACGCGTCGTTCCTGGCGGCGCGGATCAACGAAGCCAAGGACGTCCTGCTCTCCAATCACCACTGATCTCCTTCGATAAGATACGTTTCCGGGAGAAATCCGCTTACTGCTGTACGGCGAAGCAGGAGATGCTCTTCCGCTTCAGCGCATTGCAGGCTTTCCATGCCGCTTCCTTGGTCTCGAAACCGAAACGGGCGCGATAGTAGGTGGTGCCGTCCTTGTCGAAGGCGACGGTGTAACCGGAAGCCTTCGCCAACACGCGGCCAGCCTGCTTGGCGACCTTGTCGAGCTGTGCCTTGGCATCGGCCTCGCGCGGTGCCGAGGCGATCTGCACGGCCCAGTTGCCCGAAGCCGTGGAGCCCGCATTTGTGGAAGCCGTCATCAGGCGATCGATCGGTGTTTCTTCGACAGGGGCGTAGGCCTGCACGACCGGAAGTTGCGCCGGGATGGCCACTTCGGCGGCCGAGGCCGTAACAACCGGAGCTGCAGCTGCAATCACCTTCTTGCTCTTGCGGGAGGGCTTCTCAGGTGCCGGCTCGACCACTGCGTCTTCTGCCGTAATCTCGTCCGCGACGGCCTCGTCGGCCGAAGCGACGACGGTCTCCGGCTTCTCATCAGGGGTTGGTGCGTTCTTCTTGGGCAGGAAGACATTGGCGATTGCCGCCACTGCCGTGTCACCGGAAGCGCGCGCCACGAGTGGACCGGAGCTGCGGGTCGAGGTCTGTGGCATATAGGTCTGGATCAGCGAAGCCATCTGCTTGTCGCGGGAGCCACCCGAGGAGCCGCCCATCACCACCGCGACCAGCTTGCGGTTGCCGTCGGCGACCGATGAAACCAGATTGAAGCCTGAGGCGCGGGTGTAACCGGTCTTGATGCCGTCGACACCCTTGATGCGGCCGAGCAGGCGATTGTGACCGTTGATCTGGCGCTTGCCGTAAGCGAACGAGCGCGTGGAAAAATAACCGTAATATTGCGGGTAGTGTTCACGCAGTGCCATGCCGAGGACGGCCATGTCGTGCGCGGTCGTGAACTGACCCGGATCCGGCAAGCCGTTGGCATTGCGGAACACCGTGCCCTTCATGCCCAGCGCTCGTGCCTTGGAGGTCATCATCCGTGCAAAATTCGCCTCGGAACCACCGATCATTTCCGCGAGTGCGGTCGAGGAATCGTTGGCGGACTTGGTCACCATCGACAGGATCGCGGTCTCGACCGTGACGGCACCGCCCTTGCGCACACCCAGCTTCGTGGGGGGCTCCGCGGCGGCCTTGGCCGAGAACACCACAGGAGTGTTCTTGCTGATCCGTCCCGCGGCGAGCGCCTCGAAGGTCAGGTAAAGCGTCATCATCTTGGTCAGCGACGCAGGATAGCGACGCGCATTGGCGTCCTTGGAGTAGAGCGTCTTGCCGGTCTTGGCGTCGACAACGATCGCGGAGGACGGCGCGGCAAACGCCGACGCGACATCCGTCACCGCGAATGTCAGCGCGAGCGATGCGACCATGGAGGTTTTGAGAAGGGAGGATACGGACTTGGACACGATGCCTGTTAACGCCTGACGCACTGCTGCTTCCTTTGAATTTTGCTTGCACCCCGGGGAGTCGGCAAAGGTCCGACCCCGCATTTGGCCAACCTACTTTAACGCTCGTTACCAATCCGTTTATGGTAACCACCCCGTTCACCATTTCGGCTGCGTTTGAGGCGAGCTTTATTCGAATCTTAGGGGCTGGTGGCGCATCCGCGCGGGAATTGACTTTTTGTGCATCGCAGCATACATCTTATGCATCGCACAAATTAGCCGATCCGCACGAAAGGAATGCCCGATGAGCCAGACCTACGAGGATTTCAGCAAATACGGCAAGGAATTCGCTGACACCGGCCTGAAGAGCTTTGCTTCGCTCTCCAAGGGCGTGCAGGCAATCGCCACCGAGGCGACCGAATACACCAAGAAGAGCTTCGAGAACGGCGCTGCGCATGTCGAAAAGCTTCTCTCGGCAAAGTCGATCGAGAGCGCCGTCGAACTCCAGACCGATTATGCCAAGCAGGCCTATGAGGCCTTCGTGGCCGAGGCTACCAAGATCAGCGAATTGTATGCCGACCTTGCCAAGGACGCCTACAAGCCGTTCGAATCGCTTACCGCCAAGGCGAAGTAAGCATCATTTTCTGCCAGTTTGCGGGTTTCTGGCCCGCTCAGCGAGCCCGGTTGCGCCTGCGCAGCCGGGTTTTTTCGTCTCCGTCGGCGCGACATCTTCACGTTTGCTAAAAACGGTACTGAATGAGGACCTAGCCATATTGTCAGCTAACCAGAAGGGCTTAAAATCCTGCATCGATACCCTACATGTCGGGTTCTGATGGGGATTCGATCCAGAAGGCAGGAATACGTGACCACCGGTAAGACTGCCACGAGTGTGGCGCGAATGCAGAACGGCAGCGACGGTAATGGTACCGGTCGCGGAACGGCCGTCATCACGCGCACGAAAACCAAGACCAAGAAACCCAGCCTCTATCGGGTTCTGATCCTCAACGACGACTACACCCCGATGGAATTCGTGGTTCATGTGCTGGAGCGTTTTTTCCAGAAGGACCGCGAGGCCGCCACGCGCATCATGCTGCATGTCCACAATCACGGCGTGGGCGAGTGCGGGGTCTACACCTACGAAGTGGCCGAGACCAAAGTGTCTCAGGTCATGGATTTCGCCCGACAGAACCAACATCCGCTGCAATGCGTGATGGAGAAGAAGTGAGGTAACATGCCGGCTTTCTCCCAGGGCCTGGAAAAGGCGCTTCATCAGGCGCTGACCTTCGCCAACGAACGTCACCATGAATATGCGACGCTCGAACACCTCCTGCTGGCCCTGATCGATGACAATGAGGCGGCTGCGGTGATGCGCGCCTGCAATGTCGATCTGGACGAATTGAAGCAGACTGTCCTGACCTACATCGACACCGAACTCGACAACCTCGTCACCGGCTATGACGAGGATTCCAAGCCGACGGCGGGTTTCCAGCGCGTCATCCAGCGCGCCGTTATCCATGTGCAGTCGTCCGGTCGCGAGGAAGTCTCCGGCGCCAACGTGCTCGTCGCCATCTTTGCAGAGCGCGAGAGCCATGCCGCGTATTTCCTGCAGGAACAGCAGATGACCCGTTATGACGCGGTCAACTACATCTCGCATGGGATAGCCAAGCGTCCCGGTTCGTCCGAGAATCGGTCGCCGCGCGGCGCCGAGGACGAGCAGAGCGGCACCAACAACGGTGCCGAGCAGCAGGAAGAGGGCAGCAAGAAGAAGCAGCAGGACGCGCTGACAGCGTACTGCGTGAATCTCAACAACAAGGCAAAGGCGGGCCGCATCGATCCGCTGATTGGTCGTGCCCCTGAAATCAACCGCACGATCCAGGTGTTGTGCCGCCGCTCGAAGAACAATCCGCTTTACGTCGGCGATCCTGGCGTCGGTAAAACCGCGATCGCCGAAGGTCTGGCCAAGCGTATCGTCGAAGGGGACGTGCCGGAAGTTTTGTCCGATGCCACCATCTTTGCGCTCGACATGGGCACACTGCTGGCCGGAACGCGCTATCGCGGCGATTTCGAGGAGCGTCTGAAGCAGGTCGTGAAGGAGTTGGAGGATTATCCCGGCGCCATCCTGTTCATCGACGAGATCCACACCGTCATCGGCGCCGGTGCCACCTCGGGCGGTGCCATGGATGCATCGAACCTGCTCAAGCCGGCTCTGTCGTCCGGGGCGATTCGTTGCATCGGCTCAACGACTTACAAGGAGTTTCGTCAGTTCTTCGAAAAAGACCGTGCGCTTGTCCGCCGATTCCAGAAGATCGATGTCAACGAGCCGACCGTCGAGGATGCCATCGAGATCATGAAGGGCCTCAAGCCCTATTTCGAGGAGTTCCACAAGGTCAAGTACACCAGCGACGCCATCAAGGCTTCGGTCGAGCTTTCGGCTCGCTACATCAACGACCGCAAGCTGCCGGACAAGGCGATCGACGTGATCGACGAAACCGGTGCTTCGCAGATGCTGTTGCCTGAAGGCAAGCGCAAGAAGACGATCGGCATCAAGGAGATCGAAGCGACGATCGCCACCATGGCGCGCATTCCGCCGAAGACGGTTTCCGCGGATGACGAGAAGGTTCTCGCCGGTCTCGATGTCGAGTTGAAGCGTGTCGTCTATGGCCAGGACACGGCTATCTCGGCGCTCACCTCGGCGATCAAGCTGGCGCGCGCCGGCCTGCGCGAACCGGAGAAACCGATAGGCTCCTATCTGTTCTCGGGCCCGACCGGCGTCGGCAAGACCGAGGTGGCCAAGCAACTCGCGGCTTCGCTCGGTGTCGAGCTGCTGCGCTTCGACATGTCGGAATATATGGAACGCCACACAGTCTCGCGATTGATCGGCGCGCCTCCCGGCTATGTCGGCTTTGACCAGGGCGGTCTGCTGACCGACGGAGTAGACCAGCACCCACATTGCGTGCTGCTTCTTGACGAGGTGGAGAAAGCGCATCCGGATCTGTTCAACATCCTGTTGCAGGTGATGGATCACGGCAAGCTGACCGACCACAACGGCAAGCAGATCGATTTCCGCAATGTGATCCTGATCATGACCACGAATGCGGGCGCTGCAGATGCGCAGCGCGCGGCGATCGGCTTCGGCTCGACCAAGCGCGAAGGCGACGATGTCGAGGCGATCAACCGGTTGTTCACACCGGAGTTCCGGAACCGTCTCGACGCCATCATCCCGTTCGGCTCGCTGCCGGTGCCGGTGGTGCATCAGGTCGTGCAGAAGTTCGTCATGCAGCTGGAAGCGCAGCTTTCGGAGCGCGGCGTCACCTTCGACCTGTCACCAGAGGCGATCGCATGGCTCGCCGACAAGGGTTACGACGAGCGCATGGGCGCACGTCCGCTGGGCCGCGTCATCCAGGAGCACATCAAGAAGCCGCTCGCCGACGAAGTGCTTTTCGGCAAGCTGAAACATGGTGGCACAGTGCGTGTCAGCGTCGAAAAGAAGGAGACCGGCGAAGCCGGGCTCAAGCTCGAAACACTGGCCGACGAGACACCGGTGAAGCCGAAGAAGGAACCGGAAGAGGACGCACCGAAGCCACGCAAGGCGACGGCCAAGAAGGCGGTCGCCAAGAAGGCGGTCGCTTCCAAGTCGGAGCCCAAGGGCAAGGACGGCGGCAAGCGCAGCCTTGTGCCGCAACTGCCGCGCAAGAACTGACCGGCGCAGGCCGACAAGTGACAGAGAAGCCCCGGTGACGGGGCTTTTCTTGTTTGCCCAGGAAGGCGACGACAATGAGTTTGGGTCAGATCGTCATTTTGAATGGCGCACCGCGGTCGGGGAAGTCGAGTATAGCGCGGGCGATTCAGGAAACCTTTGACGGCACGTGGATGAACCTTGGCGTCGATGCCTATGAGCTGGTAACGCCACCGCGCTATCGTCCCGGTATCGGTCTCAGGCCAGGTGGCGAGCGCCCGGACCTGGAGGCAATCGTTCCGACACTCTACGCGGCGCTATATGAAACAATCGCGGCGCACAGTCGGCTTGGTCTGAATGTGGTGACGGATGTCGGGCATCACACTTCCTATTCCAAACCGTTGAATATCCTTGCCGATTGTGCGTTTCGCCTCAAAGGCCTGCCGGTTCTGTTCGTCGGTGTGAGATGCCCACTGCACGAAATCATGAAACGTCGTCGTCATTCGGAGCCGGGGCGGGAGGGGCGCTATCTGGTCGGTTCCAGCGATGACCCGGTCCCACTCCCTGTGCGCCGATGGCAGTCGGCCGTACATGAGCCTGGAATCTACGATCTGGAAGTCGACACTTCGTTGCTTACGCCTCCGGAATGTGCGCAAGCGATCCGCGGGTGCCTTGACCAGGGACTACAGCTGGCAAGCGCGTTCGAGACGATTGCGGGAATACGATAGATTATCGCCAAGAAGCTGGCCGGTTATCGGCTCGCCGGCTTGCGCAGTCGAAAATGCAGAAAGATCGGGGCTACCCGGGTGTCGGCCACAATAGGCTCTGCCGCCGCAGTTTCCTCGCTTGCCATGGGTTCGCCCAAGGCTTCGATGACAAAGCCAGACTGCACGGTCATAGCTACCCACTGGCTGAGCGTGCGGTGGAAGCGCGGTACGCGGAAAGGTTCGGCTTCGGCCCGTTCATCGGCCGGTGCGGCTGAAAAGTGCCAGGTTTCGATCGCGCCGTCTGTTGCCGTGAAATAGCGGCCGACTTCGACAGCATGTACCTCGCCGTTGTCGTCGCGGATGTTGCGCCGGTAGGGCGGCACGAAGCAGGGATGCAGGATCGAGAACTGGAAGAATCCTTCCGGCTTCAGCACCCGGCATGCTTCGACAAGGGCAATCTCCGGCCTGGCTATTTCCATCATCGACATGAACGCCGTGGCGAAGTCGAATGTTGCATCGGCAAAGGGCAGGGCCGTTGCGCTGGCGTTCTGATAGACAATGCCGAGGGGGGCGGAGGCCTCGGATTCCTTGGCATGGCGGATGAAGGTCGGGGCGATATCGATTGCCTGCATGCGGGCGCCCGCCCGCGCGAGCTGGCGCGTGTTTTCGCCCTCGCCGCAGCCGATGTCTATACCACCGAGCCCTCGAATCTCTGGCAAGAACGCCAGAAATGCCGGTGTGTTCAGAGCATCCCGGTAGACATCGTAGCCGGCACGCACGTGCCGGGTCCATGTCTCGGCGTTGGCTTCCCAGTATCGGCCTACTTCCTGTTCATCCATCGCCGTATCTCCAGCCAGAGGGCGGCTGCTTACAGCTTTTCCTGGATCAATGGAAAGACGGAATCCACCTTTCGGCGTGGTCGCATCACGTGGCAGCCCATGCTATGGCCGGGATATGTCGCCTTCTACCTCCGACACGGCAGTACCTCGTTCGACCTGGTTCCTACGCGGCATTCGCGCAGCATTTTCCCTTCCCGGCCTGATCCTCGTCAGCTCCTTCGTCGGATTCGCTGCACTGGCAAAAGATGCCGGAGTCACGATGGCGCAAGCCGCCTTCATGACCGGAACCGTCTGGGCGTTGCCTTCCATGGTAGTCCTCGTGGGCGCGATCGTGTCAGGTGTCGCGCTGCCGGCGGCATTGTTTGCGGTGACGTTGTCAGCCATACGCCTGATGCCGATGGTGATGGCGCTCGTGCCCGAGATGCGGACCGAGAGGACCCGGCAATGGGTGCTCTACCTTCTTGCGCATTTCGTGGCGGTGACCTCATGGGTCCTGGCGATGGAGCGCCTGAAGCACATTCCGCGTGACATGCGCACAACCTACTACGCCGGGCTCGGCGGCACGCTGGTCACGTCGAACATCATCGTGGTCACCGCCGTCTATGCGGTGGCGGATGCGCTGCCTTCCACCATTTCGGCGGCGCTCCTGATGCTTACGCCGATGTACTTCCTGACATCGTTGTGGGGTTCTGCACGCGAGCGGGTAGGGCACGTGGCGATGGTTCTGGGCCTTGCTCTCGGGCCGGTCTTCCACGTGCTGCTGCCGCAATTCGATCTCTTGGCCGCTGGAATGGTTGGCGGCACGGCTGCCTATGGTTGGCACCTTTGGCGGCGCAAGGCGGGCGCGGCATGAGTTATTTTTCCAACGGTGCCTGGTGGTGGCCGTATCTGTTCATTCTCGTTGCCGGCTTCGCCGCCACCGACATCTGGCGCTTCCTCGGCGTCTATCTCGGCGGCAAGCTTTCCGAAGATTCTGACCTGCTTGTGCTGGTCCGCACGATGGCGACGGCGCTTGTCGCCGCCGTCATCGGCAATCTAATCGTCTTTCCCGGTGGTGCGCTTGCGCACACATCGCCCATGCTGCGCATTGCCGCGGCAGGCCTTGGCTTCGCCGTTTACTTGTTGTCAGGCAAGCGCATGGTCGTCGGCATCATCGTGGCCGAACTTCTGCTGCTGGCCGGGCTCTATCTGGAGTTCTGACCCTGGGCCGATCAGCTATTCAGGGCCGACTTGATCTTTTCGGCGTTCGCAGCCAGCACCTCGGGCTTTTCCATCCCGCCACTGTGGGGCTTGAGCGGCACACCTTCAAAGCGCGGAATGACGTGCACATGCAGATGGTAGACCGTCTGCCCGGAAGCCGGTTCGTTGAATTGCATGATGGTGACACCGTCGGCGGCAAAGGCTTTCTTCACGGCCTGTGCTACTTTCTGGGTTACGGCGAAGAGGGGAGCCAGCGTCGCCGGGGCGGCGTCCAGTAGATTGCGTGAGGGTGCACGCGGAACGACCAGGGTGTGCCCCGTGCCTTGTGGCATGACATCCATGAAGGCGATTACGGCATCATCTTCGTAGACGCGGTGCGAAGGGATCTCACCGCGCAGCAGCCTGGCGAAGATGTTGGTATCGTCATAGCTCATGGTGTGCCTCTCGTGCTGTCGGGCGGGCTGGGGTACTCATCCTGCAGGTTGCACGAAATCAGGCGCCGGAAAAGCATGTTGCAAAACTATATCTATCTGGTGGTCGCGATCCTGTTCGAGGTGGTCGCCACGACAGCGTTGAAGGAAACACAGGGATTTACGAGGCTTGGACCGTCGCTCGTTTCCGTGGCGGGCTATGCGCTCGCCTTCTATTTCCTGTCGCTGCCGCTGCGCACCATGCCGGTCGGAATTGTCTACGCGCTCTGGTGTGCCGCCGGCATCGCCTTGATCACGGCCATCGGCTGGATCTGGTTCCGGCAGGCGCTCGACACCCCGGCGCTGATTGGCATGGGGCTGATCGTGGCGGGCGTGGTGGTGATCAACGTGTTTTCCAAGACAGTCGTGCACTAGCACGACACGGAATCAACAAGCTCAGAGCTTCTTGCGGCGTCTGAATGGACACCTCGTCTCGGTGGCGCATCAATCGGTGACTGGCTCGCCTTTGCGGAACGGAGTGTGCTCGTCGAGATAGTCGCTCATTGCCGCCACTTCGCGGCGTTCGCGCAGGAGATAGTCGGCGACGGCTCGCCTGAGGCCGGGGTGGGCGATGTAATGTGCCGAATGTACCGTCACCGGCCGGTAACCGCGCGCCAGCTTGTGTTCGCCCTGGGCACCTGCCTCGACCACTTTCAGCCTGTTCTCAATCGCGAAATCGATGGCCTGATGGTAGCAGACCTCGAAATGCAGGAACGGATGGTCCTCGATGCAGCCCCAGTTTCGGCCATAGAGCGTGTCGGAGCCGATGAAGTTGATGGCTCCGGCAATATAGCGGCCGTTGCGCTTGGCCATGACAAGCAGGATGTCATCGGCCATGCGCTCGCCAATCAGCGAGAAGAAACGGCGATTGAGGTAAGGGCGACCCCATTTGCGTCCGCCGGTATCCATGTAGAAGGTGAAGAAGTCGTCCCAGGCCTGCTCGGTGATGGCCCTGCCGGTCAGCCGCTCGATGCTGATGCCGGGACTGAGCGCCTCACGGCGCTCCTTTTTCAAGGCCTTGCGCTTGCGCGACGCCAGCGTGGCAAGGAAATCGTCATAGCAGTCATAGGCTTCGTTGAAGAAATGAAACTGCTGGTCTGTTCGATGCAGGAACCCCGCGGCTTCGAGTGTGGCTATGTCGTCTTCACCCGCGAAGGTGACGTGTGACGATGAAACGCCAAGCCGTTCGGTGACGAGTTTCAGCCCGGCGGCCAGACCGGCTCTTACCGTACTGGCGTCTTCGCGGTCCGAGACGAGCAGGCGAGGTCCTGTGGCAGGCGTGAACGGCACCGAACATTGCAGCTTGGGATAATAGTTGCCACCGGCACGTTCGAAGGCGTCTGCCCAGCCATGGTCGAACACGTATTCACCTTGGCTGTGTGACTTCACATAGCAAGGTACAGCCCCCAGCAACCTGCCGTCGGCGGTTTCCAGCCTGAGATGATGGCCTTGCCAGCCCGTGCGCGAAACGGCACAGCCGGATTCCTCCAGCGCGCTTAGAAAATCAAATGAAATGAATGGATTGTAACCGCTCTTCGATGTCCTTGTCGTGCCAGAGAGGCTATCCCATTCCTCGCGGGTGAAGGCATTGATGCCGGCGGCTATGCGCACGGCATAGCCAGCCTCGTCGGGTTCCTTCACATCGTCGCTCTGGTCCATGGCGTGTTATCTATGGTCCGTCGCAGCGCGTGCAAGATGGGTCAGGCGACCTGTGCGTGATCGGGCTCGAATCCTTCGAATGTCATCTGGTCGGCATATCTGAAGGTGAGGTCGATCGCAGGTTGGTCGCGGATGGTCCAGGTGATGACCGGCATGCCGAGCTTTTCCCTTACGAAGGAAACAAAGCGATTGGGCAGGTCGCCGGCGGCGTAGGACGTGAAGACGATACCATGTGCCAGCATGGAAAAATGCGCCTCGGTTTCATGGTTGCCGGTACCATAGGCGGTCAAGCCACCGGGAATGCCAGGTGCTTCCGTCTCGAATTCGCGGATCAGCCAATGATCGAAGGACATGATGGCGACCTGGCCTTCGTAGCGCTTGAGCAGGCGTCCCACCGCCCTGACAAGCCCGGCGTCATGTCCGGGCGTACCCTTGATCTCGACGACGAGCGGTACGCGCCCGTCAACGAGATCGAGCAGTTCACGCAATGTTGGCGGATGGTCGTCGGTGTCGCCGACACGCAACTGCGCCATTTCGGCAGCTGTCCGCTGCCAGACGAAACCCTCGGTGCCGGTCAACCGGCGCAGGTCGTCGTCATGGATGACGATAGGCACTCCGTCGGCCGACAGGTGCACGTCGCACTCGATGGCATAGCCGCGCTCGATCGCGGCGGAGAAGGCGGAAAGCGTATTTTCCCAACGTTTGCCGTTGAGGTCGTGAAAGCCGCGATGTGCGATCGGCCGGGCGGTCAACCAGGAGATGTCGGTCATGATCGAAGTGCCTATTCGACTTCCAGGATTGCTTCGATTTCTACGGGGGCATTGAGCGGCAGCGACGCGCTGCCGACGGCCGAGCGAGCATGCTTGCCTTTTTCGCCGAGCGCGGTCGCCAGCAGATCGGATGCGCCGTTGGCGACAAGGTGCTGTTCGACGAAATCGGGGGTCGAGGCGACGAATACAGTGATCTTGACGACTCGGCGGATCTTTTCGAGGTCGCCGAGTGCCGCCCTGGCCTGCGCCAGGATGTTGACGGCGCAATATTTCGCGGCTTCCTGACCGGTGGCGACATCAACGTCGCGGCCAAGCAGGCCAGTCGCGGTCAGCTTGCCATCCTTCAAAGGCAGTTGGCCGGAGGTCAGCAGGAGATTGCCGCTGCGGGCGAACGGGACGTAGTTGGCGACCGGCACGGCGGGCACCGGCAAGGTGATGCCGAGATCGCTTAGCCGCTTTTCGATTGTTTCGCCCATGGTAATTCCCTATTGCTTGAAGGTGTCGCGTTGGTTGGGTCGAAACTGCATTGTTTGACACGCTTCCGCCACGACTTTTTGTGATGTGGATCATCTTTTGCGGCTCAGCTGTCAGCCGCACCGACCGGAGCTGCCCATGCGCGTGACGCGCCTTCTAACCAGTGCCTTTCTGCTCGCCACTGCTCTGCCCGCTGCTCCAGTCTTTGCCGCGCCGTTGCTGCAGCCACACCGCGCCGTCTATGACCTTGCATTGGACAAAGCTTCCGATCGGTCAGGCATCACCGGCCTGTCGGGGCGCATGGTCTACGAATTCAACGGCTCGCCTTGCGAAGGCTATACAGTCAAGTTCCGGTTCGTGACGCAGATCGCGACCAACGACAACAACACGCGCCTTACCGACCAGCAGACCACGACCTTCGAAGACGCGCAGGGCAAGACCTTCTCCTTCGTGACAAAGTCCTTTGTCGATCAGTCGATGGACAAGGAAATCAAGGGCACGGCGACGAAGGAGCCCAAAGATCTCAAGGTCGTCCTGGACAAACCTGACAGGAAGACCCTGGAGTTGACCTCGACCCAGTTCCCCACCCAGCATCTGGTGGAACTGATCGGCAAGGCGGAAAAGGGCGAGACCTTCTACGAAACCAGCCTGTATGACGGGTCGGACACGGCAGACAAGGTGATGACGACGACTGTGGTGGTCGGCAAGCCCGTGGCTGCGGCGAAGGACGATCCGGAGGTTTCGGCGCTCGCCAAGTTCAGCAAGGACAAATACTGGCCGGTCGACATCGCCTATTTCGACCAGACCGACAAGGCTGATGGCGAAGAGCTGCCGTCCTATCGTATCTCCTTCAAGCTGCATGAGAACGGACTGACGCGGGATCTCACGATGGACTACGGCGATTTCTCGATGACGGGCAAGCTGGTCAATCTGTCGTTGTTCGATACGCCGCAGAAGCCCTGCAAGCAGTAGCGGCGCTGCTGCCGGTTCCATGGCGGTCTATGTCGATGCGGCAATCTGGAAATGGGCTGGCCATCGCTGGTGCCATCTTCTTGCCGATGACATCAACGAACTGCATGGGTTCGCGGCTCAGCTTGGCGTGAAGCGTTCTTCCTATCAGGGACCGCCGAAGACATCGGCGCCGCATTACGATATTACGGGGTTCGAGCGTGATCGCGCGGTGCGGCTTGGCGCCATCGAATGCAGCCGCGAGGAGATCGTTGCCGTGTTCCGGCGCGTTCGGATCAAGAACGGGAAGGTGAGGACATGACACTGACGGCCTTCTTTGCCTACAGCACCGCGGTCATCCTGGCGGCGATGACGCCGGGGCCAGCAATGTTTGCGGTGATCACCAATGGCGTTTCGCGCGGTTTCGCGCGGGCCTTTACCGCCGGCCTGGGAGTGGCGGCGGGTGATGCCGTTCTGGTCACCCTGGCGCTCCTCGGGCTGGTCACCCTGGTGCAGACCTTCGAATGGATATTCCTGGTCCTGAAATATGCCGGTGCCGCATATCTGATCTATCTCGGCATCAAGATGTGGCGCTCGGCGGCCGCCCGGGCGGAAGAAGGTGGCAAGGGCGAGAGCCGGTTCGTTCGCTCCTTCGTGCTTGGAGCTTCGATTGCGCTCGGCAATCCCAAGGCGATCCTGTTCCATGCCTCGATCATGCCGCTGATTCTCGATCTCCATGCCATGACCTTTGCCGATGGCCTTGTCGTGGTTGCTGTCGTGGTTTCGGCCAACATCCTGACCATGGGTTTTTACGCGGCATTGTCGGGTCGTGCGTCGTACTGGTTCCGGGTGCCCGCGCGCATGCGTATCATGAACCGCGTCGCCGGAGGTGCGATGATTGGTACGGGAGCCTTTATAGCTGCGCGATAGCAGGGCACGGCCAGCAGGCTTGCTTTTGCGCTGCAACACGGTTATAGGCGCGACCATTCCACACACGGGCTTTGGTGTCTGTCCGGGAGAAATCCGGCTGAAACCTCCGGTGGCGGCTCAGGTTAACCCCGAAAAGCAATGCGCTTTCGATCCGGTTTTCCAGAAACCGTCAAATGTCCGTGGAGGTCAACCGGAAAGGAACTAGACAATGGCTCTGCCAGATTTCAGCATGCGTCAGCTTCTCGAGGCTGGCGCTCACTTCGGCCACCAGACCCACCGCTGGAACCCGAAGATGGCGCCCTACATTTATGGCGCCCGCAACAACATCCACATCATCGACCTGTCGCAGACTGTGCCGCTGCTGCACCAGGCGCTGAAGCAGGTTTCGGACACCGTTGCCCGGGGCGGCCGCGTGCTGTTCGTCGGCACCAAGCGCCAGGCTTCCGACATCGTTGCCGATGCCGCACAGCGTTCGGCGCAGTATTACGTGAATTCGCGTTGGCTCGGCGGCATGCTGACCAACTGGAAGACGATCTCGAACTCGATCCAGCGTCTGCGCAAGCTTGATGATCTGCTCTCCGGTGGCGAAGCCCAGGGCTTTACCAAGAAGGAGCGCCTGAACCTCGACCGTGAGCGCGAGAAGCTGAACAAGGCTCTCGGCGGCATCAAGGACATGGGTTCGACCCCGGACCTGATGTTCGTGATCGACACCAACAAGGAAGCGAACGCAATTCTCGAAGCCAAGCGCCTCGGCATTCCGGTCGTTGCCATCATCGATTCGAACTGCGACCCGGACAAGATCGACTTCCCGATCCCGGGCAACGACGATGCCGCCCGCGCCATCCAGCTCTACTGCGACCTGATCGCCAAGGCTGCCATCGACGGCATCGCCCGCCAGCAGGGCGCGCTGGGCGTTGACATCGGCGCCGCGGCTGAAGCTCCGGTCGAGCCGGTTCTCGGCGAGACCCCGGCCAGCGAGACTCCGGAAGCGTAAGGCATTTTCGCGGCCAGGTGGCATCACCTGGCGTCGCATAGATGCGGTGAAACAAAAAACTTGGAGCGGTTCCGCGTTTCCGTGAAAAACGGAAACGCTCCAAGGTAGAGGGCCGCCTCAGGCCTTCATCAATTTCATATCTTGGCGCGTTAAGCGCCTGAACGCGGCGCATCATCGAAGAATCGATGGTGCGCCAGCCTATTGCGAAACAAAGAGGCGACAATGAGCATTTCAGCAGCACAGGTCAAAGAACTGCGCGACCTCACCGGCGCGGGCATGATGGACTGCAAGGCGGCCCTGGCCGAAACCAACGGCGACATGGAAGCGGCGGTCGACTGGCTGCGCGCGAAGGGTATCGCCAAGGCCGACAAGAAGGCCGGCCGCACTGCCGCCGAGGGCCTTATCGCTGTGGACGCCGGCCTGCGCGAAGCCGCGATCGTCGAAGTCAACTCCGAAACCGACTTCGTTGCCCGAAACGATGCCTTCCAGGAGATCGTGGCCAATGTCGCCAAGGTCGCGCTGGCCTATGGCAAGACCGAGGCCGTTGCTGCTGCCAAGTATCCGGGTTCCGACAAGAGCGTCACGGACACCATCAAGGACGCCGTCGGCACAATCGGCGAAAACCTCGGCTTCCGTCGTTCCGACAAGCTGACGGTCACTGAAGGCGCGGTTGCGACCTACATTCACAACGCGGTTGCCGACAATCTCGGCAAGCTCGGCGTGCTGGTCGCCATCGAGACCGCCGGCGACGCGCACAAGGCTGGTGCCTTCGCGCGCCAGGTCGCCATGCATGTTGCCGCCACCAACCCGCTGTCGCTCGACGTCGACGCGCTGGATCAGGCAGCCGTCGAGCGTGAACGCGCGATCTTCTCCGAGCAGGCCCGCGCTTCGGGCAAGCCGGAAAACGTCATCGAGAAGATGATCGAAGGCCGTCTGCGCAAATTCTACGAGGAAGTCGTGCTTCTGAAGCAGGCTTTCGTGCTGAATCCCGACCTGACCGTCGAGCAGGCGCTGAAGGCTGCCGAGAAGGATATCGGCGCTCCGGCCAAGATCACCGCCTATCTGCGCTTCGCCCTCGGCGAAGGCATCGAAAAGGAAGAGACCGACTTCGCGGCCGAGGTCGCTGCGGCAGTCAAGAAATAATCGCTCGAAGCTTCATTCTGGCTTTTTGATCGGCCGGGTGTCCGCGAGGATGCCCGGCCGATTTCTTGCGCGGTGTCGATGAAGGCACGCAGCTTCGGTGCCATTGAGGCGCGGCGTGGGAAATAGAGGAACAAGCCTGGTTCCTCGATAGATGTCTCGGGCAAAACCTCAACCAGTCTCCCGGCTGCAAGATCTGTCCGCAGCAGAGGTTCGAAGGCGTAGGCCAGTCCTATTCCGGCAAGCGCGAGGTCGCGCGCCGACATAGGGTCGCTGACGATCGCGGTGCCGCGCGTAGCCACGCTGACGTCTTTGCCATTCTCCAGGAGGTCCCAACGGTAGAGCGCGCCGGACCGCAGCAGCCGGTAGCCGATGCAGTTGTGGTCGGCGAGCTCACCCAGGCTTTCAGGTTTGCCATTTCGGCCGATGTAGGCGGGCGAGGCGACGATGGCGGTGCGAAAGGGCGGCGTCAGCCGCACTGTGACCATATCCTGCGCGATCATCTCGCCCAGCCGAACGCCGGCGTCGAAACCGTCTCCGACGATGTCGGTCAGTCGTTCGTCGGTGAATATTTCGATGGTCACATCTGGATAGCGCTCCGCCATGGCCGTCAACACCGGCAGCAGCGCCAGCGTCAGCGCCACCCGTGAGGTGTTGAGCCGCAACAAGCCACTGGCGCGGCCTTTCACGGCACGGATGCTTTCCATGCGTTCGGCAATATCGTCCAGGGCGGGTTCGGCTATGGCAACCAGCGCTCGCCCCGTTTCCGTCAGGGCGACGGAACGGGTCGTACGAGCAAACAGCGGCTGTCCTATCCGCTCCTCGACCAGTCGCACCGCGTGGCTGACCGCCGATGGGCTCATGCCAAGTTCCGCTGCAGCGGGCGCAAAACCGCCGCGTCGCGCCACGGCGACGATAACGGGCAAATGGCCAAGCAGATCGCGATCCATTCATGAATCGTATCGCATAATGAGTGCAGATAAAACGACATTATCAATTGATCCTGGAGCCGCCATCTTGATGACGGAACATCAAGCTGGAGCACGCAATGTCGGGGCAATTTGAAGGAAAGACCGCGATCGTGACCGGAAGCTCACGTGGTATCGGTCGTGCGATCGCTGAACGACTGGCCGATGATGGTGCAGGCGTGGTCATCAACTATCTCGAGAACGAAAGCCGTGCGCGAGAAGTCGTTGATGAAATCGAGGCGAAGGGCGGAAAGGCGATTGCGGTTCAGGCCGATGTGTCGAACCCCGTCGACATCCGCCGACTTTTCGATGAGGCCGAGGCGGCGTTTGGCAGACCCGATATTGTCGTGGCGAATGCCGCAACGGCGATCATCAAGCCGCTCGTCGAGGCCACCGAACAAGACTATGACCGTGTCTTCGACACCAACACCAAGGGTGTCTTCTTCATCCTGCAGGAAGCGGCGAAACGGCTGCGTGACAACGGACACATCGTCGTCACCTCGACGGGCGGTACAAAGATGTTCTTCGGCCAGACCTCCCTCTATCTTGGCAGCAAAGGCGCCGTGGAGCAGTTCGTACGTGTGCTGTCGCGCGAACTGGGGCCGCGCAACATCACGGTGAACGCCATCTCGCCGGGTTTCACCGACACCGAGCTCCTGCCTGATCGGGATCGCGTTGTTGCGGCAGGCATGTCGCCCTTCGGTCGCATTGGCACCCCGCAGGAAGTCGCTGAAGTCGCGGCGTTCCTTGCCAGCGATGCGGCGCGCTGGGTGACCGGCCAGAATGTCGGTGCCGGCGGCGGCGTCTTCTGACTGCCCCAGCTCCCATCAACTGATATCGAAAGAGGAACGACGATGAACGCTTTGACGCGCCTTGCGCTTTACGCTGCAGTGGCGGCCGCTCCGGACATGGGGAGCAGCGCCGCAGCAACCGAACCCTCGAACGCTGAACTGCGAAGACTTGTCGACGAGCGTGCGCTGATCCGCATTGTCGACCAGATTGACCGCGCCGTCGACGCACAGGACTGGAAGCTGGCGCGCGGCTACTTCGCCGACCGCGTGCGGGTCGATTTCAGTTCGCTCAGCGGCCAGCCCGAAACCGTCATCCCGGCCGATGAGCTGATCGCCGGATGGGCCGGGAACCTGAAGGGCGGCAAGACCAGCCTGCATCTGCGCACCAACCATGATGTATCCATCGATGGGGACCGGGCCGTGGTGAAATCGAATGGCTATGCCTGGAACCGCATGGAAGGCAATGGTGATCCGCTGTGGGAGGTGTGGGGTACCTACACGGCAGAAATGGTGCGGGGCAGCAGAGGCTGGGCAGTCGATGCCTTTGCTTTTCACAAGATACATGAGCGCGGCAACGACTGGGTGAAGACCACGCCCGGCAGATGAGCCGTGCAGCTGCAAGAAAGCGTCGGGATTTCAGGAGACTTCCATGGGCATGATCTACTACACGCTTGGTAACAGCGGCCTCAAAGTGAGTCGGCTCGCACTTGGTGCGATGACCTTCGGCACCGAGTGGGGCTGGGGTGCCGACAAAACAGCAGCGCGCGCGCTGTTTGACACCTATGTCGAGGCGGGTGGCAATTTCTTCGACACCGCGGACGCCTATACGGGCGGCACATCCGAGACCTGGCTAGGTGCGTTCATCGCGGAGAGGGGACTGCGCGACAGGGCGGTCATTTCCACCAAGTTCAGTATGAATCTGGAAGGGCCGGATCCCAACACCGGCGGTAATGGCCGCAAGAACATCGTGCGGGCGCTTGATGCTTCGTTGAAGCGGCTCGGAACCGACTATGTCGACCTTTACATCCTGCATTGTTGGGACCGGTTGACGCCGCCGGAAGAGGTGATGCGCACGCTGGATGATCTGGTGCGTGCCGGCAAGGTCCGGCATGTCGGTCTGTCCGATGTGCCGGCCTGGTATGCCAGCCGCGCACAAGCCGTTGCGGAATTTCGCGGCTTTGAGCCGATTTCGACACTGCAGCTCGAGTATTCGCTGGTTGAACGCAACATTGAGCATGAGTTCGTGCCGTTTGGCACCCGGCACGGTGCCGGTATCATGGTCTGGAGCCCGCTGGGCAGCGGACTGCTCAGTGGCAAGTACCACTCCGGTGATGCTCGGAAGGTGAGCGGGCGCCTGGAAACGGTGCGTGGGACGACCAATCCCGGTTTCCAGAAATTCAATGATCGAAATTGGGCGATTGTCGCCGAACTCGAAAAGGTCTCGGCAATGCTTGGCAGAAGCATGGCGCAGGTAGCGCTGAACTGGGTGGCAACGCAACCCGGCGTGGCCTCCACCATCATCGGTGCGACCAGGGTGGAGCAATTGCAGGACAATCTTGGGGCCCTGGATTTCGAGATTCCGACCGAGTTGCGGGCAAGGCTCGAACTCGTCAGCCGCCCCGTTGTTCCGTTTCCGTATTCCTTCTTCGGATCCGAGATCCAGGGTGGCATCAGCGGCGGCGCCACGATCGGCTCCAAGCCCTCAGGTTACTATCCGGAGACTCTGGTTGAAGGAACGTACGCCGGCGTCAATTAAGGAAAGCCGGCGAATCCATCAACAGGTGAAGGCCATCGGAGGAGGGCGCGGCGTGACATGGCCGCGCCCTTCGTGTATCCGGTGCAGCACATCGCCAACTGTACGGGACAGCGCCGGGCTTCGCCCGGGACCATCCCGCGACATGACCCCAGGGGACCCAATGACAACCAAACCGCTCTACCGACGTGTCCTGTTGAAAGCGTCGGGCGAGGCGTTGATGGGCGAGCAGCATTTCGGCATCGACGTTTCGGTAGTTGACCGCATTGCATCCGACATTGCCGAGGCGAGGGCACTTGGCGTCGAAGTCGGCGTCGTCATAGGCGGCGGCAATATTTTCCGCGGCGTGGCTGTCGCTTCGAAAGGGGGCGATCGGGTGACCGGCGACCACATGGGGATGCTGGCCACCATCATCAATTCGCTGGCGCTGCGCACTTCGCTCAACAAGATCGGCGTCGACGCAGTGGTGCTCTCTGCGATCGCCATGCCGGAGCTGTGCGAGAGTTTCTCGCAGCGCCAGGCGACCGCTTACATGAACCAGGGCAAGGTGGTGATCTTTGCCGGTGGAACCGGAAATCCCTTCTTCACGACCGATTCGGCAGCGGCGCTGCGCGCTGCCGAAATCGGCGCGGATGCCTTGTTCAAGGGCACACAGGTGGACGGCGTCTATTCGGCCGATCCCAAGAAGGACCCGACAGCAACCCGTTTCGATCGCATTACCCACGCCGAAGTCATCAATAAGGGCCTTTCCATCATGGATACGGCTGCAATTGCGCTTGCGCGGGAAAACAACATTCCGATAATCGTCTATTCGATCCACGAAAAGGGCGGTTTCGGCGAGATATTGAAGGGCGGCGGCCACTGCACGGTGGTAGCCGACAATTGACAACAGGGCTCAGCCCTGACGCAAGTGGCCCGGACAGCGGGCCGGGGAGACGACAATGAGTGGCGACTACAACGATCTGAAGCGACGCATGGACGGGGCGATCGCCGCCTTCAAACAAGACCTTGCTTCGTTGCGCACGGGGCGTGCGTCCTCCAACCTGCTCGATGCCGTGCACGTCCAGGCCTATGGCTCGGCGATGCCCATCAACCAGGTCGCAACCGTTTCGGTGCCGGAGCCACGCATGATCTCGGTGTCGGTGTGGGACAAGTCGATGGTGGGTGCCGTCGACCGGGCCATTCGCGAATCCAACCTTGGTTTCAATCCGATCGTCGATGGCACCAATCTGCGCATTCCGCTGCCTGAACTCAACGAGCAGCGCCGCAAGGAACTGGTCAAGATTTCCCACGGTTATGCTGAAAACGCCCGTGTTGCTGCCCGCCATGTGCGCCGCGACGGCATGGATTACCTGAAGAAGGCCGAAAAGGACGGCGATATCAGCGAAGACGATCATCGCAAGGAGTCCGATCGCGTTCAGAAGCTGACTGACGAGACGATCACGACCATCGACCGGCTGCTTTCCGAGAAGGAAGCAGAGATCATGCAGGTTTAGGCTCGGCTACAGCCGACGCGAAAGCAGAACCATGGCAACGCCCGCGCATGTCGCGATCATCATGGACGGGAATGGACGCTGGGCCAAGGCGCGCGGTCTTCCGCGCGTCGCCGGTCATCGCGCCGGTGTGGAGGCAGTGCGCCGTACCGTGAAGGCCGCCCCCGACCTCGGTATTTCATACCTCACGCTCTACGCGTTCTCGTCGGAAAACTGGTCGCGGCCGAAGTCCGAAGTCTCTGACCTGATGGGACTGTTGAAGCTGTTCATCCGTCGCGATCTGGCTGAGCTGCATCAAAACGGCGTCCGGGTCAGGATCCTTGGCGATCGCGCTAGCCTGCAGCCCGACATTCGCAATCTGCTCGTGGAGGCGGAGACCCTAACCGCGGGCAATTCGAAGCTGACGCTGCTGATCGCCTTCAACTACGGCAGCCGTGACGAGATCGTGCGCGCGGCGCGCAAGCTGGCCGCCGCTGCCATAAACGGCGAGATCGCACCCGAGCAGATCGACGCTGAGAATTTCGCTGCGCATCTGGATACGGCAGACATACCGGATCCGGAACTTCTCATCCGCACCAGCGGTGAGATGAGGCTCTCCAATTTCCTGCTGTGGCAGGCCGCATACAGTGAGCTTGTCTTCCTGCCTTGCTATTGGCCAGATTTCAGCCGTGAGCATCTGGCGGACGCCATACGCGACTTTGGAGGGCGTGAGCGCCGGTTCGGCGGTCTCGCCGCGCAAGACGTCGCCTCATGAGTGATGGACTCAGCAATCTTCAAATTCGGGTGGTGTCCGCGGTTGTGCTTGGCATTGCCGTACTGGCGCTTACCTGGTTCGGCGCCTTGCCCTTCAGGCTTCTTGCGGCACTGATCGCCGGCGCGGTTTTCTACGAATGGACCCATATGGCTCGCGCCAACGGCGCAAGTCGGCTCGGCTTTCTTCCGGAAGCCTTGATGCTGGTCTTTATCGGTGTGCTCGTTGCAGGGGTCTCGGCTTTGACGACGGCGGCCGTGCTCGCGCTGCTGGTCGCCATCGCCGCGATCTGCGTGGCGATGCGTGGAGCGGGGCAATGGGATGCCGGTGGTCTCGCCTACGCGGGCCTTTCCGGGTTTGCGCTGGCTTTCCTGCGCGATGGCGACCGGGCGGGCCTTGCCGCTGTGCTTTTCCTGTTTGCGGTGGTCTGGGCAACCGACATTTTTGCCTATTTCGTCGGAAAGGCCATCGGTGGGCCGAAGCTCGCACCTGCCATATCGCCTGGCAAGACACGAAGCGGCGCATTGGGCGGTGCGGTTTTCGGAGTTGTTGCGGGCGTTCTGGTTGCGGCGGTTCTGGGCCAGCCCAATCTTGCTTCGCTTGCTGTCGTGGCGTTGGTGCTGTCAATCGTCGCACAGGCCGGTGATCTGTTCGAATCCTGGGTCAAACGCCGCCATGGGGCCAAGGATTCCAGCACGATCATTCCGGGCCATGGCGGTGTCATGGATCGTGTCGATGGACTTGTGGCTGCGGCCGTGGCCCTGTACCTGATTGGCTGGATGGCAGGGTCTGCCGATCATCCGGCGCAGGGGCTCTTTCCGGTCTGAAGTTTCGACGTGCACAGCGCATCGGTGCCACGGATTCGCCCTGGATTGATGTCACATTTGCGATGCGGACCAAGGACTGGGGAATTGAGGACGTGAATTGAACGAGTTTCTTTCCGCGCTGTTGAGTACCCAGGGCTTTGTGCTCGGCACGCTTGTGCCGTTCCTGTTCGTTTTGACCGTCGTCGTGTTCGTACACGAGATGGGGCACTATCTTGTCGGCCGCTGGTGCGGCATAGGCGTGCGCGCTTTCTCCATCGGTTTCGGTCCGGAATTGATCGGCTTCAATGACCGTCGCGGTACGCGTTGGAAACTCTGCGCGATTCCGCTCGGCGGCTATGTGAAGTTCGTCGGTGACATGAACGCGACTTCGAGCCAGCCCGGCGAGGAGGAACTCGACAAACTCAGCGACAGCGAACGCAGGATCGCCTTCCACACTCAGCCGGTCTGGAAACGGGCGGCGACCGTATTCGCCGGTCCTCTGTTCAATTTCCTTTTGACCATTGCGGTTTTTGCCGTGCTGTTCATGACTTTCGGCCGGTCGGTGCTGGAACCGGCGGTGGCCGAGGTTCGCCCCGGCAGTCCTGCAGCGGAGGCTGGCATTCTGCCGGGCGACCGCTTTGTCAGCGTCGATGGCGCGAAGGTCGAGAGCTTTGCCGATGTGCAGCGCCTCGTTTCCGGCCGGGCGGGTGATGCGATCACCTTCGTCATGCTGCGCGACGGCAAGGATGTCAGCGTGGTGGCGACGCCGCAATTGTCCGAACAGGAAGACGCGCTTGGCAATAAGGTCAAGATCGCGGTGATCGGCGTGACCACCAACAAGGAGGTCGGTCAGCCCAGGCACATAACCTATTCGCCAGGCGGCGCGGTCGTTGCGGCCGTCGAGGCGACCGGCCAGATCATCGAGCGCACCGGCCTGTTCATGAAGCGCTTCGTCGTTGGCCGGGAGGATAAATGTCAGCTCGGCGGGCCGGTCAAGATAGCCGGTATGGCCGGGCAGGCGGCGAAGCTCGGCTTCGAGTGGCTAGTGCAACTTGCCGCATTGCTGTCTGTCGGGATAGGGATACTCAATCTTCTGCCGATTCCGCCACTGGACGGCGGCCATCTTCTCTTCTACGGGATTGAGGCTGTCATCCGGCGGCCGGTGTCCGAGCGGATGATGGAGGCGGTTTATCGGACGGGAATGATTCTCGTCCTGGGGTTCATGGGTTTCGTGTTCTGGAACGATTTGTTTGGATGCTGAAATCATGAAGGAATTTGGCTCATGGGGCGGGTTTGTTGAGGCACCGTTTACCATGAGCAGGGATATGAGTGACGCGAAAGCCACGCTGGGAACGTAAGTAAATACAAATTAACCAGAAGCCTTGCGTGTAGGGAAAATCCGGTTAATACGGTACGGGAAAATGACCGCGACGTCCGGTTTTCTCGCCGTGGGGACTACGAGAAAAAGGTTTTATAGCCCGATGAAGGCAGCATCCAAGTTTCTGAGCGCCGCGTCTGCGGCGGCTTTGTCAGCCGCCCTGGTTGTTCCAGGTTCGCTCGCTGTTCAGTTTGTATCGGTGTCTGCTGCCCAAGCGGCCGTGGTGAGCCGCATCGATGTGAACGGCAACACGCGCGTCGATGCCGAGACGATCCGCAACTATGTGAAGATCAAGCCCGGCAAGGCGTTTTCGAACGCCGACATCGACGAAGCCGTCAAGGCGCTGTTCGGTACCGGCCTGTTCTCGGATGTCCGTATCAACCAGGCTGGTTCTGCTCTGGTCATCAGCGTCTCCGAGTACCAGGTCGTCAACCAGGTCATCTTCCAGGGCAACAAGAAGATCAAGGATGCCCAGCTCGCGATGGCCGTGCAGCTGAAGCCGCGTTCGTCCTATTCGCAGGCCGCTGTCGATGCTGACATCGAGGCGATCAAGGAAGCCTATCGTCGTATCGGTCGTGACGACGCTGCGGTTACCAGCCAGATCATGGATCTGGGCGAGAACCGCGTGAACGTCGTCTACAACGTCAACGAAGGCGAGCGCACCAAGATCGTGTCCGTCAATTTCGTGGGCAACAAGGCGTTCTCGAGCCGTCGTCTGACCGACGTCATCGGCACCAAGAAGTCGAGCTGGCTCTCATTCATCCTGCGCGACGACGTGTTCGATGCGGACAAGCTGAAAGCCGACGAGGAGCTGTTGCGCCGCTTCTACTACAATCGCGGTTATGCCGATTTCCAGGTCGTGTCCGCTACGGGTGATCTTGATAGCGCCAACAACCAGTACACCGTCACGATCACGGTGGACGAGGGCGAGCGTTACGACTTCGGCGATATCAGCGTCGACTCGTCGATCCCGGAAGTCGACGCGCAGGCGCTGCAGTCCGTGGTTCAGACCTATAAGGGCGATACCTACAACGCCAAGAAGGTCGAAGATTCGATCATCGCACTGACCGAAAAGGTTGCCGGCCAGGGCTATGCCTTTGCTCAGGTGACGCCGCGTGGCGACCGTAATTTCGAAAACAAGACCATCTCGGTTACCTACACGATCGACCAGGGTGCCAAGGCCTATATCGAACGTATCGAAATCCGCGGCAACGTTCGTACCCGCGACTATGTGATTCGTCGCGAATTCGACCTCAGCGAAGGCGACGCCTTCAACCAGGTGCTTGTGCAGCGCGCGAAGAAGCGTATCGAAGCTCTTGATTATTTTGAGAAGGTGGACATCTCGACCCAGCCAGGTTCAGAGCCTGACCAGGTCGTTCTTGTGGTCGACCTCGTCGAGAAGTCGACGGGTGACTTCTCGGTCGGCGCCGGTTACTCGACCGGTGGTGAAACACCTGGTCCGTCGGTGATGGGTTCGATCACCGAGCGCAATTTCCTGGGCCGTGGCCAGTTCATCAAGCTGTCCGCCGGCGGTGGCAGGAAGTCGCGCGACTACAGCGTGTCCTTCACCGAGCCGTATTTCCTTGGTCGCCGCATTGCAGCTGGCTTCGACATCTACCGCTCGACGCGCGAATACGATGCCTACGATTCGGAAACGACCGGCGCGACGATCCGTTTCGGTCTGCCGATCACGCAGAACCTGACGACGCAGCTCGCCTACAACATCTCGCAAGAGAAGTATAAGTACGACAAGGGTTGCTACGATGCCTCCGGCGTCTTCAATCCGTTGCTCTGCAACGTCTCGCAGGCAATCCAGAACGCAATCACCGATCCGGTGACGGGAAATCTGCGTGGCGCCTGGATCAAGTCGTCGGTCAGCGGTTCGCTGGTCTACAACACCATCGACGACATGAAGAATCCGCACTATGGCATCTATGCCAACGGTGGTGTGGAAGTGGCTGGTCTCGGCGGCGATGCCAAGTTCGTCAAGCTGACGGCGCGAGCTTCGATCTATCAGACACTGTCCGAAGAGCTTGATATCGTCGGCTTGGTGTCTGGTGGCGCTGGTCACATCATCGGTTATGGCGACAAGGACCTGCGCGTCTTCGATCTGTTCCAGAACAACGACCGCATGATCCGCGGCTTCGAGTTCAACGGTATCGGTCCGGCAGCGGCCCGGCCCGGCGGCGGCTACGACCATCTGGGCGGCACGACTTACTTCAATGCGTCGGCCGAAGCTCAGTTCCCGCTGCCGCTCGTTCCGGAAAGCCTCGGCTTGCGCGGCGCGGTGTTCGCGGACGCCGCGACGCTTTATGGCAACGAGGTTTCGGGTGTCGACGGAACGACAACTGGCATGAAGCTGCGCGCATCTGCTGGTATCGGCCTGATGTGGGCATCGCCTTTCGGTCCTCTGCGTATCGACTATGCGATCCCGCTCAAGAAGGAAAAGACGGACGACGTCCAGGAATTCAACTTCGGCATTTCGACCCGATTCTGATTTGCGAACCATGGCGGCTTCCGGACATTTCGGTTCGGAAGGCCAAGGTCTGATTTGGCTGGATACCGCTCAGGAATGACCGAACCGGTGTTTTTTGTGGCTTCGCGCCGATTCACGGTGGCCGAAGTCGCGAATCTGACTGGTTCGGCTTTGTCTAACGAGGCATATGCCGAGACCGTCATCGAGACGATTGCCTCAGCTACCGACACCAACGACAAAGCCCTGGTCTTTGTGGATGGCAAGCGTAATGCCGGCCTGATGCCGACCTTGAACGCCGCAGCGGTGCTCTGCACGGCGGACATTGCTGACAAGGCGCCTGCCGGTGTCGCGGTTTTGATCAATCCGCGCCCGCAGCAGGCTTTCGCCATGATCGGCCGGCTGTTGTATCCCGATGCTTCCACACCTGTCGCCCTGACCTCCGAAACGGGGATTTCGAGCCGCGCCTACGTTGATGATACTGCCCATGTCGAAGACGGGGCGATCGTCGAGGCTGGTGCCGTGATCGGCGCCGGCGCATATGTCGGCAGCGGCACGGTGATTGCAGCCAACGCCGTTGTCGGACGCAACTGTCGCGTTGGCCGTGACGGTTACATCGGCCCAGGTGCGAGTGTTCAGTATGCCCTGGTGGGCAATCGCGTGATCATCCACGGCGGAGCTCGCGTCGGGCAGGACGGTTTCGGTTTCGCCGGCGGCGCCAAGGGTCCTGAGCGCATGCCGCAGATCGGCCGTGTCATCATACAGGACGACGTCGAAATCGGTTCGAACACCACGGTGGATCGCGGTGCAATGGCCGATACCGTGATCGGTGAGGCGACAAAAATCGACAATCTGGTTCAGATTGCCCACAATGTGCGTATCGGCCGAGGCTGCATCATTGCCGGCCATTGCGGTCTTTCCGGTTCCGTGACATTAGGCGATTACGTCATGCTGGGTGGCCGTGTGGGTATCGCCGACCACATTACCGTGGGCGACAGGGTACAGGTGGCCGCGTCCTCAGGCTTGATGTATGACATTCCTGCGGGCGAGCGCTGGGCCGGCATGCCTGCGCAGCCAATGCGTGACTTCTTCCGGGAGCTCTCGGCGATCCGCGCATTTACGAAGCATTCCAAGGGGGACAAGAATGGCTGATACGGCCGGTTCGACGCTTGAAGTCGTCGATCTGATCGGGCTGATGAAAATCCTGCCCCATCGCTATCCGTTCCTGATGATCGACCGTATCATCGATATCGATGGTGACAACTCCGCCATCGGCGTCAAGAATGTCACGGTCAATGAACCGCACTTCATGGGCCATTTTCCGGAACATCCGGTGATGCCGGGTGTGTTGATCCTGGAGGCGATGGCGCAGACTGCAGGCGCGATCTGTATCCGCGCGGCGGGTGCTGAAAAGCCGTCACTCGTCTATCTGCTGACCATTGACGGCGCCAAGTTTCGCAAGCCCGTCGTTCCGGGTGACCAGCTGCTGATCCACGTGCATAAGCTCAAGAAGCGCGGCAATCTTTTGAAATTCGCCTGCGAAGGGAAGGTCGATGGTGCCGTCGTCGCCGAGGCCGAGGTTCAGGCGATGATGGTCGAGAACGAGCGACCGTAAGTTTTCAGGTACGCATGACAACCGAAACATTCATTCATTCCGCTGCCGTTGTTGAGTCCGGTGCCCAGATCGGCGTCGGAGCCCGCATCGGGCCATTTTGCCATGTCGGATCCGATACGGTCATTGGCGACAATGTCGAACTGGTGAGCCACGTTTCCGTGCTGGGTGGAACGACCATCGGCGCCGGCACCAAAGTTTGGCCGATGACCGTGCTGGGCGGACCGCCACAGAACACGAAGCACAAGGGTGGCCGCACGACATTGGTCATCGGCGCCAATTGCACCATCCGTGAAAACGTGACGATGCATCTCGGTACCGACAACAGCCGTGGCGAAACGACCGTTGGTGACAACGGCAATTTCCTTGCCTACGCACATATCGGTCATGACAGCGTTGTCGGCAAGAACGCGACATTCGCCAATGGCGCCACGCTTGGTGGCCATTGCGAGGTCGGCGACAATGTCTATATCGGCGGCCTGAGCGCCGTTCACCAGTTCGTGCGCGTTGGCGACAATGCTTTCCTGGCCGGCTGTTCAGCCTTCGTTGGCGATGTCATTCCTTATGCCATTGCCATGGGCAACCGCGCCAAGCTGCGCGGCCTGAATATCGTCGGCTTGAAGCGGGCTGGTCTGCCGCGCTCCGAAATCTACCTGCTGCGGCGCGCTTACCGCGCGATCTTCGACCCCTCGCGCACTGTTGCCGAGAATGTCGAACTGGCCAAGGCGGAGTTTTCCGGTTCCCCGGCGGCGATGAAGATCATCGACTTCATAACCAGCCGTGGCAAGCGGCACTACACCGTGCCGCCGCTGAAGGGCGGGGCCGATGACGACGCCGACGACGACAGCTGAGGGCGGCGGCCGCCTTCAGCTCCCGCCGGATGCCAGGGTCGGTATCATCGCCGGTGGCGGCAGGCTTCCGACTGACGTCGCCAATGGACTCGGCGAACGGGGACACAAGCCCTTCGTCCTGATGGTACAGGGCGAGGCGTTGCCGGAGAGCGCGCTCGGGAAATTTGAGCACGAGGTGCTTTCGCTTGAGAACATCGGTTCTCTGGTCGGAATCCTGAGACGCCGCGGCATCACGCATGTCGTGCTCGCCGGCGAAATCAGGCGGCGACCACGACTTGGCGCCATGCGCTTCAACCTCGGTCTGCTAGCCATTGTTCCACTTGTGATTTCCGCGCTGGCACGGGGGGACGATGGCCTTCTCAAGGTGGTCGTTCGCGGGCTTGAGGCGCGTGGTTTCACCGTTGTCGGGGCACATCAGATCGTCCCTGACCTGACGGCGACCGAAGGAGCCTTGACCCGCCTTGCTCCGTCCACGGCCGACTGGAAGGACATTGAGGCCGCGCACGAAGCTGCAATCGCTATCGGCATGCTCGACATAGGGCAGGGTGCAGTGGCGGTTGGCGGTCGTGCGATCGCGCTGGAAGGGATCGAGGGAACGGACGGCTTGCTGGCACGCGTGAGAGAATTGCGCGGGCATGGCCGGCTGGCTGGAAAGAAGGGCGGCGTGCTGGTCAAATGCGCCAAGCCCGGGCAGGAGCTCAGGGTGGATCTGCCTTCCATCGGCTTGCAGACCGTTGAGGGCGCTCACGCCGCCGGTCTGGCCGGCATCGCTCTGGAAGCCGGCCGCTCACTGGTTTTGGATAGCTCGGCGGTGATCGCAAAGGCGGATGCGCTCGGCCTCTTTGTGGTCGGTCTGCCAGCCAAGGAGCGGATCACATGACGGCTGGGCCGCTCCGGATCGCCATCGTGGCGGGTGAGGAATCCGGCGATCTGCTGGGTGCCGATCTGATCGCTGCGCTCAAGGCAAAGACCGGCCGTGAGATCCAGCTCGTCGGTCTTGGCGGGCGTCATCTCAAGACGCTCGGTCTCAATCCGCCATTCGATGCCAGCGAGATCGCCCTGATGGGATTCAGTGCCGTGCTTGCCGGCTTGCCCCGCTTGATCCGTCGTATCGGCCAGGTTGCCTCGCTGATTGCGACCGAAAAACCGGACTGCCTTGTTACCATCGACAGTCCGGATTTTTCGCTGCGCGTGGCGAAAAAGGTACGCGCGGCCAACCCGGCCATCCCGATCGTGCACTATGTATGCCCGAGCGTGTGGGCATGGCGGCCTGGCAGGGCGCCTGCGATGAAACCCTATGTCGATCATATCCTTTGCATCCTGCCGTTCGAAGCGAAGGCGTTGGAGCGACTGGGTGGACCGCAAGGAACCTATGTCGGCCACAGATTGAGCCATGACGCCGATGTGTTGCGCGCTGCTGCAGCGCAGAACGCGCCTCGTGATCTTGGTGAGGACCGGGAAAAGACACTCCTGCTTCTGCCTGGCTCGCGGCGTGGCGAGGTGAAGAAGCTGCTCGAACCCTTCGGAGAAACCGTCGCGGTGCTCGCCGAACGGGGCCACAGGATGCGCCTGCTGTTGCCAACCGTACCGCATGTCGCGGAATTGGTACGAACGGCCGTTTCGCCCTGGCCGCAAAAGCCTGAAATCATCGTGGATGCGGCACGCAAGTGGCAGGCATTCGGCGAAGCCGACGCGGCGCTGATTGCCTCAGGCACGGTTTCGCTGGAGTTGGCGCTGTCAGGCGTACCGATGGTTTCGACTTACAAGCTCGATCCGGTGGCAAAGCTGCTTCAGAAGCTTATCACCACCTGGTCGGCGCTTTTGCCGAATCTCATCGCCGATCGGGCGCTGGTGACCGAATTCTACGACATCTATGTGCGGCCGCCGAACCTTGCCCGCCAGATCGAGGCCTTGTGGTCGGACAGCGGACTTCGCACATGGCAGAAAGACGGGTTTGCCGAGGTGCGCCGCCGCATGGCGACCGACCTTCCGGCAGGCGAAATCGCGGCAGCTGTCGTCTTGGGGGAAATCGACAAGCACCGCTGATATCGTGGCTGCGTTGAACTGGCGCCCTAGCTCGCAGAGCTGGAAGCAACGGGCTCTGCGTTTTTCTTCCAGTCACCCGTAGTGTTCCACCAACGATTGGGATTCTCGCTGTCGTCCAGGCCCCTTGATCTGCTGCTGAGGATCGACTGAAGGCGGATTACGGGCTCCTGGTAGCTGTGTGTCAGAAAGATTGCCTCGACCACCTTCTCGGCCAGTTGCTGATCCTCGGGTATTTCAAAGAATATCTCAACGACACCGGGTCGCCTGCGGAGGTCGGTCTCTGGCCCGGCTGCCGCGCCTTGCAGTGGGCGATAGCGTTCCACGCCCTCGGCTGTCTGATAGGAGTTGCTGTCGTATTTTCCCATGACGAGCGGAATGATTGCGGTGACTTCGGCCATGATACGATCGACGTCTTCCATGGGTGCCTGAAAAGTCACCAGCAGCACGGATTGCAGGGTGACGGACCGGGTCGCAAAAGCATTCAGCATCTTGGCGTGCTCCGTGAAAAGAAACGAGCCGAGAATAGCCATGTCCTCCTGACAGGCTTGAGTCAGGAGTCGCCGGTGCCGAAACGAAAACAGCCGGCCTCGTAGCCGGCTGTCCATTGATGGTCGGGAGTTTGCAGTCTGATTACTTGTCTTTGCCAAGCGCCGCGTCGACGCTCCACGCACCGGGACCAGCCGCGGCGATGAAGAGAAACACGAAGCAGAAAAGCATTGCCGCTTCGCCGCCATTGAGTACCGGGAAGAAGGCCTGCGGGGCATGCGCGATGAAGTAGGCGAATGCCATCAGGCCGGAGAGGATGAAAGCCACCGGGCGCGAGAACAGGCCAATGATCAGCAACAGGCCACCGACGATTTCCAGGACTGCGGCTGTCGTGGTCATGCCATTGAGCGGATAGGGGAACGGGGCTGGCCAGCCAAGCAGCTTCATAGTGCCGTGCGTCAGGAAGGTGGCTGCGGTCGTGATGCGCAGGATGCTGAGCAACTGTGGCGCCCAGGGCTGAAGAAAACCAAATTTCATATTGTCCCTCAATATCTCGTTTGAATGGTTGCGGGTGATCTCAAATGCAGCGTGTGCTGGCAATCCGCACCTAGCGGGGAAATGCGGCGGGGCCATCTGCGCGCGGTCAAATGACGAGCCTCGCAAATCAACAGTTGTTGAGAGGGGCGTGATGTCCTGGCCGTCGACGGACAGCGAGGACACAGTCTTCCTGTGGTTCAACGCATATGAAAACCGCCCCTGATGCAGCGGCATCAGGGGCGGCGAAACGTCAGCCGAGGCGTGAACGGTCAGCGCTTGGCGATGGGCACATAGTCGCGCTCTGGCGCGCCGGTATAGAGCTGGCGAGGACGGCCGATCTTCTGGTGTGGATCCTCGATCATCTCCTTCCACTGCGCGATCCAGCCGACTGTGCGTGCGACGGCGAACAGCACGGTGAACATGGTGGTGGGGAAGCCGAGCGCCTTCAGCGTGATGCCGGAATAGAAGTCGATGTTCGGATAGAGCTTCTTCTCGATGAAATATTCATCGGTCAGCGCGATCCTTTCGAGCTCGATGGCCACATCGAGTGTCGGATCGTCCTTGATGCCGAGTTCACCCAGCACTTCGTGCGTGGTCTTCTGCATGATCTTGGCACGCGGATCGTAGTTCTTGTAGACGCGATGACCGAAGCCCATCAGGCGGAACGGGTCGTTCTTGTCCTTGGCGCGGGCGATGTACTCCGGGATGCGGTCGACGCTGCCGATCTCGGACAGCATGTTGAGCGCGGCCTCGTTGGCACCGCCATGCGCAGGTCCCCACAGGCAGGCGATGCCGGCTGCGATGCAGGCGAATGGATTGGCGCCCGAAGAGCCAGCCAGCCGCACCGTGGAGGTCGAGGCGTTCTGCTCATGGTCGGCATGAAGGATGAAGATGCGCTCCATGGCGCGTGCCAGCACCGGATTGACCTTGTATTCCTCGCAAGGCACGGCAAAGCACATATGCAGGAAGTTGGCAGCGAAGTTGAGCTCGTTCTTCGGATAAACGAAGGGCTGGCCAATGTGGTATTTGTAGGCCATCGCCGCGATGGTCGGCATCTTGGCTATGAGGCGCACGGACGCAACCATGCGCTGGTAAGGATCGGAGATGTCGGTCGAGTCGTGGTAGAAGGCCGACAGGGCGCCGACCACGCCGCACATGACCGCCATCGGGTGCGCGTCGCGGCGGAAACCGGTGAAGAACCGGGTCATCTGCTCATGCACCATGGTATGGCGCGTGACCCGGTAGTCGAAATCGTCCTTCTGCGCCTTGGTCGGCAGTTCGCCGTAGAGCAGCAGGTAGCATACCTCCAGGAAATCGCCGTGCTCGGCAAGCTGATCGATCGGATAGCCCCTGTGCAAGAGCACGCCGGCATCGCCGTCGATGTAGGTTATGGCCGACTCGCAGCTCGCCGTTGACGTGAAGCCGGGATCGTAGGTGAAAGCTCCGGTCGTCGAATAAAGCGCACCGATGTCGATAACGTCCGGACCGACCGAACCGCTTCGGACCTTGAACTCGTGGGTCTTGCCGTCGAGCTCCAGTTTCGCCGTCTGTCCGGTCATTGCAAACTCCTTCTTGTTCCCTGGTCTGCAGGCCAGGACGATCCGCTACGCGGAACGCCACAAGCCCTTGAAATGCGCGAGATTACAGCCGCCGGAATAGTTAGGGCTGATTGATCCGGCGGCAATGTTGCACCGCAAAAGAAACCTTTCAATGCTAAAGTTCTTGGACCAGAACTCCTAATCGATTTGATCTGCGATGCGAGCAAGACTTTCGTCACGACCAAGCACGGCGAGCACGTCGAAGACGCCGGGTGAGGTGCTGCGGCCGGTCAGTGCCGCACGCAGAGGCTGCGCCACCTTGCCGAGTTTGACGCCCGCCGTTTCGGCATAGGCGCGTACCGCGGCTTCGGTCGTGGCGACGGTCCACTCGTCAAGTGCCTGGAAATGGCCAAGCACGGCTTTGAGAACGGCCTTTGCGTCGACGTCGAGCAGCGAGGCTGCTTTTTCGTCCAGTTGCAGCGGTCGCTGGGCCGCGATGAAATAAAGACTGTCGGCCAGTTCCACCAGCGTCTTGGCGCGTTCCTTCAGGCCGGGCATCGCCTGCAGCACCTGGGCTTTCTTCCTGTCGTCCAGCTGGTCGACCAGTGCTTCCCCATTGGGCAGATAGGGCAGCGTATCGAAAAACACCTGGGTCAGCGCCGCATCGTCCATACCCCGCATGTGCACGCCGTTCAGCGCCTCAAGCTTGGCGAAGTCGAAGCGGGCAGCACCCTTGTTGACGTCGACGATATCGAACCACGACACCATCTGCTCGATCGACATGACCTCATCATCACCATGGCTCCAGCCAAGGCGGGCGAGATAGTTGAGCAGCGCCTCAGGCAGGTAGCCCATGGCGCGATAGGCCTCGACGCCGAGCGCGCCATGACGCTTGGAAAGCTTTGCACCATCGGCACCATGGATCAGCGGAATATGCGCCATCTTTGGCACATCCCAGCCCATGGCGCGATAAATCGCGGTCTGCCGGGCGGCGTTGGTCAGGTGATCATCGCCCCGGATGATGTGAGTGACACCCATGTCGTGATCGTCGACCACGACAGCATGCATGTAGGTCGGCACGCCGTCCGAGCGCAGGATGATGAAATCGTCGAGATCCTTGTTGGGAAAACGCACCTCTCCCTGCACGAGATCGTTGACCACGGTCTCGCCTTCGCGCGGCACCTTGATGCGGATCGCACCTGCCACACCCTCCGGAGCCTCGGAAGCATCACGGTCGCGCCAGTGGCCGTTATAGCGCGGCGGCAGTCCCTGCGCGCGGGCGGATTCACGCATGACGTCCAACTCGGCTGGCGTCTCGTAGGCATAATAGGCCTTGCCCAGCCGCACCAGTTCCTCGGCGACCTCGCGGTGGCGCGCGGCGCGCTGGAATTGCGAAACGGCCTCGCCGTCCCAGGTCATGCCCAGCCAACTCAGTCCTTCGAGGATGGCGGCGGTGGCGGCGTCAGTCGAGCGCTCGCGGTCGGTATCCTCGATGCGCAGCAGCATCTTGCCATTGGTGTGCCTGGCGTAGAGCCAATTGAACAGCGCCGTGCGTGCGCCGCCAATATGCAGATAACCAGTGGGGGAGGGAGCGAAACGGGTTACGACCTGATCGGACATGGAACTCTCGGGAAGAAGCGCAGGAGCGCGGACTTTCGTTGTTTGGGCGTTCATGTAGCATAGGAGGTCAGGGGCGCAAGGGGCAGGCCCGATGGCTGGACCGGGGAGGGTTGGGCGAGGGGGCGCTGATGCCGAACAGGGCATCAACGAGCGTCTTCTATTCGTGTCTCCGGCCGTCGATGACAGCAATGCCGCGGCGGCATCGCCTGACATTCAGCCGATCGGAATGCCATCATCGCTCGATGATCTGCTGGCAGCGCGCCAGCATCCTCGTTCCGATGCCCTGGATATGCCTTCCGGCGACAAGCCATGGCTGGAAACCCGCTGGCAGAACTTGCGAAAGCTGGTTGGCGGGGACCTGCGCGGCCCGTTCGCCGGGGCGATCGCGTTGGAGCTGGATCGCGGCGTCGCGTTCCTGTTCGCGCCGGTCTTTCTCGGGGCTGGAGCGACGGTCTATTTCTCACTCGATCGCGAGCCGGCCTTCGCGCAGTTGATTGCCGGCAGTGCTGTCCTTGCTGTCATTGCGCTGCTTTCACGCTCCCGCCTTGGCTTGCATCTCGCCGCGATGGCCGTCCTCTTCCTCGTGCTCGGTATCCTTGCCGGCAAGGTCGAGACGTGGCGCATGCCGAGCAACGTACTGGGAGCACAGGTGTCGACCAGGGTGACAGGCCGCGTCATTTCAGTCGAGCCGATGGCCAGTGGACGCACGCGGCTGACGCTCGACGTCATCGGTACTGAAAAGCCCAAGCTACGCTATCAGCCGGAGCGGGTGCGGCTTTCGGCTTTGGCAATGCCGGCCGAAATCCGCGCCGGGTCGATCGTGTCCGGCTATGCCCGGCTGATGCCGCCAGCCGGTCCGGTGCGGCCCGGCGGCTATGATTTTTCTTTCGAAAGCTATTTCGACGGGATCGGCGCGACTGGGTTCTTCATGGGCAAGCCGAAGCTTGAATCCCTGGAGAAGGTACCTGCATCGCTGCCCACTCGGCTGTCGGTGGCCGTCGAGACCGCACGCGAAACGATCGCGGATCGCATTCGCGCTTCGATTGGTGGGCCTGAGGGCGAGATCGCCGCGGCACTGATTGTCGGGGTGCGCGCCGGCATTCCGGACTCCGTCAACGAAGCCATGCGAAGGACGGGTATCTATCACATCATCTCGATATCCGGCCTGCACATGGCACTCGTCGCAGGAACCGTGATGTTACTGCTGCGCGGCGCTTTCGCGTTGTTTCCGGATTTCTCAGCGCGCCGGCCGGTCAAGAAATATGCTGCGTTCGCAGCCATTTGTTCGATTTCCGCATATCTCGCGATCTCCGGGGTGGTGGTCGCGGCGGAGCGTAGTTTCATCATGCTGTCGGTGATGCTGATTGCGGTACTGTTCGACCGAGCGGCGCTGTCGATGCGCAACCTGGCAATCTCGGCGATGATCGTGATCCTGACCGCGCCGCATGAAGTGGTCGGTCCGTCTTTCCAGATGTCGTTCGCCGCGACTGCCGCCTTGATCGGCGCGTATGCGGCTTGGGCGCAACGGCGTGAAGTCATGCCTACCCCGGCACCGCTGGCACGCTCGTTCACCGGCTTTCTCGCGCACAAGTCGCTGATTGCGGTTGCTGGCATGGCAGCAACCTCGATCATCGCCGGCCTTGCCACGGCGCTGTTCGCGGTCTGGCATTTCCAGCGGGTCTCACCCCTGAGTTTGTTCGCCAACCTGGCGGTGATGCCAGTGGTTTCGTTTGTCATGCTGGCTGCCGTTCTCAGCGCGATTGCCATGCCGTTTGGCGCCGATGGACCGTTTCTCTATGCGATGGGCAAGGGACTGACGGTGATGATGGTGATCGCGGACTGGATTTCGCAGCGCTCCCCGGTTGACGGGGTTGGCCTTGTCTCGACGCAATCGGTGCTCTTCATTGCCGTGGCGCTTGCCATCGGTGCGATGGCGACGACATGGCTACGTTTGCTGGCATTGCCATTTGTGCTGGCCGGTCTGACAGCGATGGGCAATGTAGAAACGCCCGATGTGTTGATCTCGGAGGACGCACGGCTCGTTGCCCTGCCAGTCGGCGATGACAAACTCGCTGTCAGCCGGGCACGACCCAATCCCTTCACGCTCGACAACTGGCGCCGGGCGCTCAACGTAGAGACGACGGTCTTGCCAGAAGATGTTTCGAGTGACGTCGAACTGACTGTAGAAAATGCACTCGACATGCCGCTTGGCACGCCATTCCTGTGCACACGCCAGCTGTGCTTCGCTCGCCATCCATCGGGTGCTGTCGTGGTGACGACCGCTCGCATCGATGCAGCCAGATCGGCTTGCGGAGTCGCGGCACTCATTGTGATCGACGATGCGACCGCACCAGACCCCTGCAACGATCCGACTGTGGTGGTCGTCACCAAGCAGGATCTGGCCCGCGTCGGCAGTGCTGCGGTGCGCTTCGATTCCTCGCCAGATAAGCCGGCTAATATCTCGTTCGCGATCGATGCCAAAGATCGACCCTGGCATGTCCAGCGGGAATTTACGCGCGAGGCGAGGGGATTGCCGCCTCGTCTTGAAAAAACGCCTAAATCCAAGCCCAAACCGTCGAACTCAAACCACCCCGCCCATTCAGACACACAATTTCCCGGAAAGTCTGTTTCCGGCAATCTGTAGTCGGCTAAATTTGTAGGGTGTCCGGTCTAATAGCGACGGATCAATCCGACCAGTTTACCCTGTACCTTGACCCGATCCGGTCCAAAGATTCGTGTTTCATAGGCAGGATTGGCTGCTTCCAACGCAATCGAGGCACCCTTGCGACGGAAACGCTTGAGCGTCGCCTCTTCCTCATCGACCAATGCCACGACGATCTCGCCGGGATTGGCCGAATTGGCATTGCGGATGATGACCGTATCGCCATCGAAAATGCCGGCTTCGATCATGGAGTCGCCTTTGACTTCCAGGGCGTAGTGCTCGCCTCCCGAAATCATGTCCGGCGGTACGGAAATCGAATGGGTGCGGTGCTGGATCGCGTCGATCGGTACACCGGCAGCGATGCGTCCCATCACGGGGATGGAAACGGAAGCTGCGACGTCGTCGTCATTGCTAGGCGCCTGCAGGCGTTGCGGCTCCTTGGGTACAGAACGCCCCAGGCTGCCCTGGATGACCGCCGGAGAAAATTTCCTGGCTGCGTTAAGGCCGGGAGCAATCGAATCCGGCAACCGCAGCACTTCCAGCGCGCGAGCCCGGTTCGGCAATCGGCGGATGAAGCCACGTTCCTCCAGAGCAGTTATTAGCCTGTGGATTCCTGACTTGGAGGCCAGGTCCAGCGCCTCTTTCATTTCGTCGAAAGAAGGGGGGATTCCGCTTTCCTTCAGCCGCTCATGGATGAAGAGCAAGAGCTCATGTTGCTTGCGTGTCAGCATCGCCACCCTCCGTGGAACGGAACCGGAATCAGAAAAACAAACCCGGAACAAACACTATCTGTTCCATTTGTGTTCCGCAACCATTTAAAGTTTAATGAATTTGTTGACGCTTTGTTCAGCCTAGCAAGAAGCCAGGCCGTTCTCTGTTGCCATATCTCCCGTCGCAGAGCCGGCCGAAGGATGCTGCCCTACCCTTACTCGGCAAATAGATTCTCAGCCATGTAGTCCACGAAAACCCGTACTTTGGGCGAGAGATGGCGATTTGTCGGCCACAATATTCGAAACGTACCCGTTTCGCCGAGATAATCCGTCAGCAGCGGTACCAACTTGCCTTCGGCCAATTCTGCAGACACGGCGAACGGCGGCAGACAGGTGATACCGAAGGACCGTTCGGCGAGGTAGATCAGCGGCTCCAGCGTGCTGGCAACGGTGGTCACGGGAAGATCGAGTTTCAGGTCACAACCGCTGCGCACGAGGGGCCAGGGCTCGAGCCGCCCCGAATTCGCATAACGATGGTGGAGACAGCGGTGCTTGAGCAGGTCCTCCGGCACTCTGGGCGTGCCATGTTCGGCGAGATATTTCGGTGCCGCGACGAGTTTGTGCCGAAAAGTACCGAGTTTGCGGCTTATCAGGCGCGTGTCCCGGATGTCTCCGGTGCGGATCACCGCGTCAAAGCCCTCTTCGATGACGTCGACCAGCCGGTCTGTAAAATCAAGGTCGAGATTGATATCCGGATATTGTTCCATGAAGGCCGATATAGTGGGCATCAACAGCATGCCCGCGAGCGGGAGAGAGACGCGAAGCTGTCCTCGAGGGCTCGCCTGCGATCTCGAAAGCTGGATCTGCGCTTGTTCGTATTCCGATTGAATGCGCCGGCAGGTTTCGAGAAAGAAACTGCCTTCCTCTGTCAGAGCCATACTCCGTGTCGAGCGGTGAAAGAGACGGGCGCCCATTTCGTTTTCGAGCCGCGCAATCGCCTTGCCGACGGCCGAGGCTGTGAGGCCGAGCCGGCGCGCGGCACCGATAAAGCTACCGGCTTCCGCAACCTGTACGAAGATACCGAGTGGTCCAAGCTTGTCCAATTGCGGAATTTTCTTCGTTATTGATGGGAGAGAATGGGCATTTATCTGCTCATCTGTCCTGAATATCCAGAGGTTGCCGCGGCAAGATCGCCGCAATCGTCAGATGGAGACACTCATGGACAAGCCTACCGCAGCCTTTTCTGCATCTCCTCAGTCAACGACTTTTGTCGTGAACGTCATTCACGCCCATCCAGGAAAGCAGGAGGAGGCGTTTGCTGTCATCCAGGATGTCGTGCACTACGTGGCAGAGCGCAAGGAAGGTTTTCTCTGGAGTACGCTCGCCAAGAGCACCGACGGCGAAACCGTCGTCAATGTCGAAGCAATCCACGGTGCCGGCAATGTCAGCGAGTTTTTCTCCGATCCTGTATTCCTGGAGAAATTCCGGAAGCTCGACACCGTATCGAGAAGCGAATTCCACACCTACACGGTCGATGACCTTGTCTTGCCGAAGCGCGCAGTGAAGTGATCGTCAGATGAACTGCCCGGGGCAGCACTGGATATCCAGTTGTACCACTGCCGCTGACAGCATCGAAAACAGGCGCACCCATCGCTTCAGGTGAGCCGAAAATATCCGGGAGCCAGCGGCGGACAGGAGTCTGAGCAGCCCGAACAAAGTGACGTTGTCGGCTCCCGGTATTGTCTCAGAGACCGCATCCTCTGGTCTCGTTCGCACAAAGTCGCCGCAAGAAGACCTTAATTTATTTCGGAACGTGTATCTGCCAGCGACATTCTTCCTTTGGGCAATCTTGCTTGAAAGGAGAGAACGATGAAAACGCTTCTTCCTATGTATGCCCTTTGCGCAATGCTCGCAGGCATTGGCGCCACCTATGCACAGGACACCGTGGTGGTTCCAGAAACGCGGACCTTGGTGGTCCCCGAAGCACGGCCAAATGCGATCGTGATCCAACCGGAGCAAAAGACCGTCATCCGCGAATACGTCCACAAGAATCCGGTGGCCTCAATCAACGTTCTGGGCTTGGAGCTCAATCTGGGCTCGAGGGTACCCGAAACGGTGACGCTCCATGAAGTTCCCGACACACGGTACCGCTACACTGTCATCGACAACAGGACAGTTCTCGTGGATCCGGAAACCCACGAAATCGTCGAAGTCCTGAATTGATCCGATGATCGAGCCCTGGCTGACGGAAGACAGCCAGGGCCCCCTGGAGTCAGCGCAGCATCAATACGTTGCAGATGGAGCCGGCTTCTGCTGCCGCAGCGTGCGGCGCTCGAATGATCAAGCCATTGGCCTCCGAGAGAGTCCGGAGCATCGAGGAATCCTGCACGCCAAACGGGGTAGCCCTCAATGCGTCGCCGTCGAGTTCGACCCGGGCACGGATGTAGTCCTGACGGCGGTCATTGGCTCCCATGTTGGTGGCGAGCCGCGCTTCGCGGATGTTCTGGCTGAAAGGCCGTCCACCGAGTTGCGCGAGCAGGGGTTTCAGGAAAAGTTGCGAGCAGACCAGACTAGCCACGGGGTTGCCGGGCAGCCCGATGCAGCGGATTGCACCCATGCGGCCGAACATCAGTGGTTTTCCGGGGCGCATGGCGAGCTTCCAGAAATCCAATGTCATGCCTTCACCGGTCAGGACCTCATGGACGAGATCATGGTCTCCGACAGAAGCGCCACCCAGCGTGACGATCACGTTGGCGCCAGCCTCGACTGCCTGCCGTATTGCGGCGGCTATTGCTTCCCTGTTGTCGGGGGCGATGCCAAGGTCCAGCGCACGCGCACCGACGGACTGAGCTGCCGCTGCCACTCCATAGGCATTGGACGAGATGATCTGATCCGGCCCCGGCGTGCTACCAGGTGGAAGCAACTCGTCGCCGGTGGCGATGATGGCCACCAGTGGGCGGCGCACCACGGCAACGGCCGGATGGTTGGCGGAAGCGGCAAGCGAGAGCGCGGCGGCGTCGAGAACCCGGCCCTTCTTGAGCAATACGTCACCGGCATTGAAGTCCAGGCCTTTGCGACGGACATTACGCCCCTCGGAAGAGGGCTCGTGAACCTCGATCGTGTCGTCGCCGAGGTCGCTTACGTTTTCCTGGATCACGATGGTATCGGCGCCGGTGGGCAGAGGTGCACCCGTAAAGACACGCACCGCCTCGCCGCTGCCGACTGTGCCCCGGAACGCACGGCCGGCTGGTGCGCTGCCGATCACCTTCAACCTGGCCGGCGTTGCTGCGACGTCGGCAGCTTTCGCTGCATAGCCATCCATGGCGGAAGCATCGAAAGGCGGCTGGGTGCGCAGCGCCGCCAACGGGGCCGCCAGCACCCGGTCAAAGGCGTCCGCCAACGCTACGGTCTCGGCACCAAGCGGTTCGGCATCGCTCAGCAGCCGCTGTAACGCTTCTTCGACCGGAACCAGCGACATCAGGCGCCCGCCTTGTAGTCTCCGGACTTCCCGCCGGTTTTTTCCACCAGCCTTATGCCGGAGATGGTCATTGCGCGATCCACTGCCTTGGCCATGTCGTAGATGGTGAGACAGGCGACTGAAGCGGCTGTGAGCGCCTCCATCTCGACGCCGGTCTTTCCGGTGACGCGGGCAAGTGCCGTGACCTTCAGGCCAGGCAAGGCGTGGTCCGGTTCGATATCGAGTGAAACCTTGGTCAACAGCAGGGGATGACAGAGCGGGATCAGCTCATGTGCCTTTTTTGCGGCCATAATCCCAGCGATGCGGGCAGTCCCCAGCACATCGCCTTTCTTGGCATTTCCGTCGAGGATCATGGCCAGTGTCGCAGCCTGCATCGAAACGCAACCTTCGGCCACCGCTGTGCGCACCGTCTCGGCCTTGTCGCCGACATCGACCATGTGCGCCTCGCCCTGCGCACCAAGATGGGTGAGGGCGTTCCCGGACATCTTCAGACGGCCTCGGCTCTGGCATCGAGGCCGAGCAATTCGCGCGTTGCCGCTGTTACGTCGGCCTGCCGCATCAGGCTCTCGCCGACGAGGAAGGTGCCGATGCCGCTTTTTTCCATGCGGCGGCAGTCGTCATGGGTGAAGATGCCGCTTTCGCTGACCAGCAAGCGATCGGCCGGCACCATCGCCGCCAGCCGTTCTGAGGTTTCGAGACTGGTCTCGAACGTGCGCAGGTTGCGATTGTTGATGCCGAGGAGGCGCGACCTGAGTTTCAGGGCGCGCTCGGTCTCTTTCTCGTCATGCACCTCGACCAGCGCGTCCATGCCGAGCGAAAAAGCGGTATCCTCGAGCTCCGCGGCCAGGCGATCATCGACACTTGCCATGATGATGAGGATCGCGTCGGCGCCCCAGGCGCGCGCTTCGTAAACCTGGTAGGGATCGAACAGGAAGTCCTTCCGCAATGCCGGAAGAGCAACAGCCTCGCGGGCCGAGGTCAGGAACTCCGGCGCGCCCTGGAAAGATGGTGAATCGGTCAGCACCGACAGGCAGGCAGCACCGCCGGCCTGGTATGCCTTCGCGAGGACCGGTGGGTCGAAGTCGGCGCGGATCAATCCCTTGGACGGGCTTGCCTTCTTGATCTCCGCGATCAGCGCAAAGGCACCGGCAGCGCGCTTGGCTTCGAGTGCGGCCAGGAAACTGCGCGGACGGTCGGCATCGGCGGCACGCGCCTTGATCTCGGCGAGCGGTATGCGCGCCTTGGCATCGGCAATCTCTTCGCGCTTGTAGGCTTCGATCTTGCGCAGGATATCGGCCATTGTCGTCGGTCCTGACTTATTCGTTGGAAACCTTGACCAGCGTTTCCAGCACTGCCCTGGCCTTGCCGGAGTCGATGGCTGTCGCGGCCTGTTTCACTCCGTCTTCGAGGGTTGCCGCCCTGCCAGCCACCACCAGGCCCGCACCGGCGTTCATCAGCACAGTATCACGATATGCACCCGGCGCGCCGGAAAGCAGCTTGCGCAGGGCCTCTGCATTGTAGCTGGCATCACCGCCGCGCAGGTCCTGTTTGCTATGACGTTTCAACTCGACCATCTCCGGCGTCAGCTTGAAGGTGCGGATTGCGCCGCCAACCAGTTCAGCCACGTCGGTCTCGCCGGTGGTGGTGATTTCGTCATAGCCGTCGCCGTGCGCCACCCAGGCGTGGTCGGCGCCCAGTGCCTTCAACGTCTCCGCTACCGGAACGATCCATTCCGGCGCGAACACGCCGACCATCTGGCGGCCGACGCCTGCAGGATTGGAGAGGGGCCCAAGCAGGTTGAAAATCGTGCGGGTGCCAAGTTCGCCGCGCACCGGGCCGACATGTTTCATGGCTGGATGATGTGAGGGCGCGAACATGAAGCCGACGCCAGCCCTGGCAATGCAATCACCGATCGCTTCGGGCGTGAGGTCGATCTTGATGCCGAGGCCGGTCAACACGTCGGCCGAACCAGTCTGTGAGGAGAGGCCACGATTGCCATGCTTGGCCACTGGAACGCCGGCGCCTGCGACGACGAAAGCGGATGCAGTCGAAATGTTGAGCGAATGCGAACCGTCCCCGCCTGTGCCGACGATATCGACCGCGCCGGCTGGGGCCTCTACGCGCAGCATCTTGTCGCGCATGGTTGCGACCGCGCCGGAAATCTCGCTGACGGCTTCCCCACGCACGCGCAGCGCCATCAGGAAGCCGCCGATCTGGCCTGGCGTTGCATCGCCCGACATGATGATGTCAAAGGCTTCGCGCGCTTCCTCGAAGGACAGTGTATTGCCCGCCGCAACCTTGGCGATATGAGGCTTCAGAGCACTCATCGGATCTGCTGAGCCTGCTCTATCGCCACCTGGTCAACCTTGACGCTGAACTGCGACTGCAGCTGTGCGACCATTTCTTCCAGCAGGTCATCGGACATGCCGGACGCGAAGGACTTCCTGACGTCGTCGGGAACCGCCGAGGCGTCGGCGGCCGCTGGCTCGAACACTTCCGCCACCTTGAACAGGATCTTGGCGGTACCTGTCGGGGCAGAGACGATGCCGGAGCCACCTTCGGCGACGGCAAAGGCAGCCGTGGTGCCTTCCTTGCCAAAGTCGGCATCGTCGGCTTCACGCTTCAAGCCGCGCTTGGTCTGCTTTTCGAGCTTGAGTTCGCCGGCGACGGTATCGAGGGTGGCTCCTGCCTTGACGCGCTTTTCCAGCTCGTCCGCCTTGGCGGCAAGCCGCTTCTCAGCTTCGGCCTCGGTCCAGTCCGCGACTACCTTCTGCCGCACTTCATCCAAGGTGCGATCACGAGCCGGCGTGACGCCGTTCAATTCGTAAAAGACATAGCCATTGTCGGCGGTGGTCAGCCCCTCATTCTCGATGCCCTGTTCGGCGTCAAATACAGCGCGGATCAGGGACACCGATTCCGGAAGGCCGTTCACGACCGTCCCGTCCGGCCGCTGGCCAGTCCGGTCGATGGCCTCGATCGGGACCACCTTCAACTTCAGCTTGTCGGCGGATTCCTGCATGGTGGAGCCGCCAGCACGCGCATCCTCATAGGAATCGTGTGTATCGAGCAGGATGCGGCTCGCTTCGTTGACGGCCAGTTCCTTGCGGATCTGGTCGGATACTTCGGCGACCGACTTCACCACTTCCGGCTTGATTTCGGTGACGCGGAGCAAGACTGGGCCAAAGGCACCCTTGACGACCGAGCTTACTTCATTGGCCTTGAGTGCGAAGGCGGCTTCCGCCACAGCTTTGTCGGCGATCTTGTCCTTGGCCAGCGTTCCAATCAGCGTGTCGGCGGGGGTCTTGCCTTCGGCAGTCACCAGCTTGTCGAAAGTCGCGCCGCTGCGCAGCGAATCGAATGCCGCGGTTGCAGCTTCCGGTGACTTGAAGACGAGCTGTTCGATCGTGCGGGTCTCGGGTGTCGTGTAGCGGGCCTTGTTCTTCTCGTAGTCGTCCTTGATCTGCTGCTCGGTCACCGCGGAGAGGTCCATGATGTCCTCGGGCTCAAGGCGGACATAGGAAAACTTCCGGTATTCGGGGGCGGCATATTTCTTCTTGTTGGCCTCGAAATAGGCGTTCAGATCGCTGTCGGACGGCGCCGGGATCGGCTCGACCAGCGACTTCGGCAGGACCAGGTAATCGATGGTGCGGTCTTCTCCGCGGTAAAGCGCGACAGCCTTCAGGAATGTATCCGGCGCCTGCATGCCGTCGGAGACAGCTTCGACGATCTGCTGGCGGGTCGCCACCTGCACGCGGTTCTTCAGATAGTCTTCCGGCCGCATGCCGATCTGCCGCAGCACATAGTCGAACAGGCGGCGGTCGAACTGGCCGTTGCCGCCCTTGAAGGCTGGATCGTCACGGGTGAGTTCGGCAACACGATCCTCGGAGAGGCCAAGACCAAGTTTGCGGGCCTGCTCATCCAGTACCGCGCCCGAAACAAGTTGCACGAGCACGCGGTTGTCGACGCCAAGCGCCTTGGCCTGTTCCCGCGTCAGCCGCTGGCCGAACTGCTGCGACATGACATTGAGCTCGCGATCATAGGCGAGGCGATATTCCGTGACGGAAACCGACGTGCCTCCCGTCGTCAGCACGCTGTGGTGCCCGGCGATCGTGCCCATCATGCGGCTGGAGATGCCCCAAACAGCGAAGCTGACCACCAAGAGGGAGAGCAGGGCTTTCGCGACCCAGGTTCCCGCCGCGCTTCGCAATGTAGAGAGCATGATGATGTCCGTATTTGAAGTAAGCCAAGCGCAATAGCGTCCTTCAAGCCTACTGTCGATTGCTTTGTGGCCTGTTTTTGGTAGGGAAGGCGCGAACAGAACGATCGGAGAACCGCAGAATGACGCCAGGTATACGTCCCCTTGTGGCAGGCAACTGGAAGATGAACGGAACCGGCGCTTCGCTTGGTGAACTGCGTTCGATCGGCCATGGCTTCATGAGCGGCCTGGACACGGAAGCCGATGCGCTTGTCTGCGTCCCGGCGACGCTGCTTTCGCGCGCTGCCGAGGCGGTTGCAGGCACTCCGGTCAAGGTTGGCGGCGAAGATTGCCACGCCAAGGAAAACGGTGCGCATACCGGTGATATTTCAGCGGAGATGCTGAAGGATGCTGGTGCCAGCCATGTCATCGTCGGGCATTCCGAGCGTCGCACCGACCATGGTGAGGACGATGCGACCGTCCACGCCAAGGCGGAAGCGGCCTGGCGCGCCGGTCTTGTCGCGATCATCTGCATAGGCGAGACCCGCGAGCAGCGCGAACAGGGTGCCACACTCGATATCCTTTCCCGTCAGGTAGCCGGTTCGGTACCGGCGAGTGCTACGGCCGTGAATGCTGTCCTGGCCTACGAGCCAGTGTGGGCGATCGGCACCGGCCTGACGCCGACAAGCGGTGATGTCGCCGAAGCACATGCTCATATCCGTGCGAAACTTGCCGAAAAGCTCGGCGCAGTCGAAGCGGCGAAGATTCGCATTCTTTATGGCGGTTCGGTCAAACCTTCCAATGCGGTCGAGTTGCTGGGCGTTGCCAATGTCGACGGTGCGCTGGTCGGCGGCGCCAGCCTCAAGGCCGCCGACTTTCTCGGCATCGCCGAGGCGTATCGGAGCCTCTAGGGACGCGGTCGGCGGTTGCAAAGGCGACCCCGATCCCCATATTCGGGTGCCGGGCTTGGAAATGCCACGAAAGCATTGTATGAGCCGCCACCTGTTCACCGGTCGCCGCTGGTGTCCGCGCCAGTTTTGCCAAGGTAGACAATGCAAACCGTCCTGATCGTCATCCATCTCATGATCGTGCTCGCGCTTGTCGGCGTGGTGCTTCTGCAACGCTCGGAAGGCGGCGGTCTCGGCATCGGTGGTGGTTCGGGTTTCATGACCGCGCGTGGTGCGGCCAACGCGTTGACGCGGGCAACCGCGATCCTGGCAGCGGCTTTCTTCGCCACGTCGCTCATCCTTTCGATCTTCGCTCGTTATGGCGGCAAGCCGACCGACTTCCTGGATCGTGCTCCGATCACGCAGCAGACAGGCGGCAAGGGTGTCCTCGACCAGCTTCCCGGCAACACCACGCCGGCTGCACCGGCCGGCAATACGGCTCCGACCCCGCCGTCGGGTGACGCGGCCAAGCCGCAGTCGACGCAGCCTGCCGCACCTGCCAACGGCGCTGCCGCTCCTGCGGCCAACGGCACGACGGCTCCCGCAGCGCAGCAGCCCGCCCAGCCGCAGGTTCCAAACCAGTAAGAATTGGACGCAAGGCTTTCCGTGATGAACGCCCGCCAGGCCGACCGGTCCGGCGGGCGTTTTCGTTTTTGGCGACGACTTGTCCTCAAGGCGTAAGCCTTTCGAGGGTCTATCCAGAGTTTGAAGGTCCTACTAGGCTCCGTGCAGTTCGTCCCCGAGGAGCCAGATAATGCCAAGCAGCATCAAGGAGATGATGGCGACCGCGAATGCGGCGGTGCCGAAGATCACTGCGGACGAGGCCCGAAAATTGATTGCCAGCGAGAATGCCTTGGTCGTTGACGTGCGTGACGCGCCGGAAGTCCTGGCCAGCGGCAAGATCAAAGGTGCAATCAACATCTCGCGTGGCATGCTGGAGTTCCGCGCCGACGCGGATACGCCCTATCACAACGCGGAGCTTCGTAAGGATCGGCCGATCATTCTCTATTGCGCCTCGGGTGGGCGCTCGGCCCTGAGCGGCAAGGTGCTCAAGGATATGGGCTACCAGCGGATTTATAATCTCGGCGGTTTCAAGGATTGGGCCGACGGCGGCGGCGATGTTGAATCGGTTGCATAGCCGGAGTGCCGTGCTCGCCGAACGCCTGAAATCTGCCACCCCTTGTCGGAATTACGGTTCATCGTGCGTCCTTGGTGAAACCCGTCAGGAGGCAGGAGATGGGACAACTTCTCGACACATCCTTTGATGCGCAGATACGCAAAAGCGCGACCAAAGGCGGCTGGACCTATGTCATCTGGCCGCATTCGGCTGAGTTTTTCGGGACGCGAGGGCTGGTGAAGGTTCGCGCAACCGTTGATGGTGTTGCGTTCCAGAGCTCGTTCATGGCGCTTGGTGATGGCAATCACAAACTGCCGCTCAAGGCCAGTCTTCTCAAAGCGATTGGCAAGCGTGCCGGCGATTGGGTTGCGATCTCGTTGAGCGAACGCCTGAATTGAGCGGGGCCTGCGATCCGGCGGGATCCTGTTGTCCCGATTGGGCACAGTTGCCGAGAAAGTAACCTTCGGTGCGGCACAGTAACACTATTACCTGTTGTTCCTGGAACACAGTTGGCGCAAATGCGATGCCATCACGAAGATTCGATCTTGTACCGTGGGCAAAGGCGCTTGAGCGGTCCCCACCTGTTCGATTATAGCGAAATTGCGGCAATTGCGGTGCCTTGAGGGCGCCGCCTGTTGCCGTGGGCAACACGATTCTTCTGGACGGAACTTCGCCATGCGGCTTCGCAGTTTCATTCTCGCCGGCCTTTGCGCCGCGCTCACCTTCGGTGCGCCTGCCTATGCGGCGGCACCCGCCAACCCAAAGGCAACCAAGGCTGACACCGCCAAGACCAAGAGCGCGGCTGTCGAGCTGAAGCAGCTCAAGAAGAAAAAGAAACCGACCGATGCTGACCTCGCTCGTATCGAGGATCTCGAAAAGCAGGTCCAGGTCGAGCGTGCCCTGGCCAAGGAAAAGGCGCTTGAGGCTCGCAAGATGGCGATGCGCGAAGCCGCCAAGGTCAAAGCCGAAGCAGCTCGCCAGGAGTTCCTGACCAAGAAGGGCCAGAAGCCGGTGATCCAGTCGGCTGAACCCGTGGAAGATGCCAAGCAGGCAAAGAAGCTGGTCAAGCTCGAGCTTGCCAAGCCGATCGAACCGATGCCGGCAGTCGTCGAGGAGCCTTTGACGTTCGAGGCCGAGGACGTCGTTGCCAATGGCAACAATGGTGAACTGCGCAGCGAGCCGCGTGCCGGCGAAGTCCGTCCCCGTAACAACAACGGCCTGTTTGCCGGTCTGTTCGGCGGCAATGCCGGTTCATCGTCGATGTCCATGCTGCCGCAGACGCGCGCGCTGGATGCGGTCATGGACAAGAAGTCGGCCAAGAAGCCGTTCAAGGTGAAGCCGGAATATGAGCCGCAAGAGGTGACGTTCACCGGCTATGAACCTGGCACGATCGTCATCAACACGGCGGAGCGCCGTCTCTATCTCGTTGAGTCCTGGTCAACCGCCCGTCGTTATGCGATCGCGGTCGGCAAGGAAGGCCTGCAATACAAGGGCGACACCACCGTTGGCGACAAGCAGGAGTGGCCGCGCTGGATTCCGACAAAGGACATGCAGGAGCGTGAGCCGAAGAAGTACGGCCAGTACAAGGACGGCATGCCCGGCGGCGGCTTGAATCCGCTCGGCGCGCGCGCCATCTATCTCTACGATGGCAAGAAGGATACGCACTTGCGCATCCATGGCACGATTGCTCCGCAGACGATCGGCACCAGCTCTTCCAACGGCTGCTTCCGCATGATCAACGATCACGTCATCGAGCTCTACAACCGCGTCAAGATGGGCACCAAGGTCGTCGTCCTGTAACGCGGTACGAACAAGTGGCGGAAGGGCCGGCTCCAGCCGGCCCTTTTGTTTTGGCTGTAGCCCGGCCAAGCGAGTAGTTCCGGGAAAAACCACGCGCGGCGGTTTTTCCACTGGCGGAATCGATCAGGCCGCGCTAAGCGATGGTTCCCATGGCGCGATATGTATTCATCACCGGCGGCGTGGTTTCTTCCCTTGGAAAAGGCATAGCCGCAGCGGCTCTCGGAGCCCTGTTGCAGGCGCGCGGCTACCGCGCGCGCATCAAAAAACTCGACCCCTATCTCAATGTCGATCCCGGCACGATGTCGCCTTACCAGCACGGTGAGGTGTTCGTGACGGACGATGGCGCCGAGACCGATCTCGATCTCGGCCACTACGAACGCTTCACCGGTCGTTCAGCGAACCAGAACGACAACATCACCACCGGCAGAATCTACAAGAACATCATCGAACGCGAACGGCGCGGCGACTATCTCGGTGCCACCGTGCAGGTCATTCCGCACGTGACCGACGAGATCAAGAACTTCGTGCTCGACGGCAACGAGGACTATGACTTCGTGCTGTGCGAAATCGGCGGCACGGTGGGCGACATCGAAGCGATGCCGTTCCTGGAAGCCATCCGTCAGCTCGGCAACGATCTGCCGCGCAACAATGCTGTCTACGTGCACCTGACGCTGATGCCCTACATTCCGGCTGCAGGTGAATTGAAGACCAAGCCGACGCAGCACTCGGTCAAGGAACTGCGTTCCATCGGCATTGCGCCCGATATCCTCCTGGTGCGTGCCGACCGGTCGATCCCGAAGGAAGAGCGCCGCAAGCTGTCATTGTTCTGCAATGTGCGCGAGTCGGCCGTCATCCAGGCGCTTGACGTCGGACATATCTACGACGTGCCCATGGCCTATCACAATGAAGGACTGGACACGGAAGTGCTCGCCGCCTTCGGCATCGAACCTGCGCCGAAGCCGCGCATGGAGCCGTGGCAGGGTGTGGCGGAACGCATCCACAATCCGGAAGGCGAGGTTACCATCGCCATCGTCGGCAAGTATACCGGCCTCAAGGATGCCTATAAGTCGCTGATCGAGGCACTGTCGCATGGTGGCATGGCCAATCGCGTCAAGGTCAAGCTCGACTGGATCGAAAGCGAAGTCTTCGAGAGGGAAGATCCTGCGCCGTTCCTGGAGAAGGTGCATGGCATCCTGGTGCCGGGTGGCTTCGGCGAGCGTGGCTCGGAAGGCAAGATCCTGGCTGCCAAATTCGCCCGCGAGCGCAAGGTACCGTATTTCGGCATCTGTTTCGGCATGCAGATGGCGTGCATCGAGGCGGCTCGTTCGCTGGCCGGCATCGAAAACGCCTCGTCGACGGAATTCGGTGCCACCAAGGAGCCGGTCGTCGGCCTGATGACGGAATGGCTGAAGGGCAACATGCTGGAGAAGCGGCAGTCGGCCGGCGATCTCGGCGGCACGATGCGGCTCGGTGCTTATGACGCGCGTCTTGAGGCGGGCTCCAAGATCGCCGAGATCTATGGCGATACCGATATTTCCGAGCGCCATCGCCACCGCTACGAAGTCAACATCGACTACAAGCAGCGACTGGAAGACTGCGGGCTGGTCTTTGCCGGCATGTCTCCCGATGGCGTGCTACCCGAGACGGTCGAGTATCCCGACCATCCCTGGTTCATCGGCGTGCAGTACCATCCGGAATTGAAGAGCCGTCCGCTCGATCCGCATCCGCTGTTTGCCTCCTTCATCGAGGCGGCGGTCGAACAGAGCCGCATGGTCTAAGACAAGGGTAGGGCGGTGCGGACCTATATTGCGCTGCTCTATTCCATTGTGCTGACACCGCAGCGGCGCGTCGTGATGGCCGATCTCAAGGCGATGGCCGAGGGGCTGGGGTATACCAACACGCGCACGCTCGCCGCCAGTGGCAACCTGGTGTTCGATGCACCGGAAACGTCGATAAGCGAACTGGAGAACCGACTGGAGGCGGCATTTCCCAATGCCTTCGGTCGGCATGTCGACATCATCGTGCGCGATGCGGCCGGCTGGCCGGCATTTGCAGCGGGCAATCCGTTTCCGAAGGAGGCAGCCGCGACGGCGGACCAGGTCGCTGTTCGTGTCATGCGTCAGCCGGTGCCCGAATCGGCGGTCGACGCGCTCAGGTCTCATGCGGCGCCGGACGAGAAGATCGCACTGGTGAATGGCGACATCTGGATCGTCTTTTCACGGGAGAGACCGAATTCGCGGCTGCTCGGTGCAGTCGGCCACAAGCGGCTTGGCATCGGCACCTCGCGCAACTGGAACACGGTGCGCAAGCTGGCCGAGATGGTAGAGCTGTAAGCTCTAGCTTACTGTTGATGGCCCAATGATCCGCGTCAGTTCGGAATGAGCGGCGCGCTCTTGCGAACGCGCCGCCGTTGCTTCTCGCGTCAGGCTCTTGCTGGTACCCGGACCGAGCTTGAGCGCAGGACATAGTAGATGATACCGGCGATCGCGACGCCGAAGAACCAGCCATAGACACCCCACCATGACGGTAGCCAGTCGGTGAAGTTGGGCAGGATCGACGAGAAGATGGCGCCTATGCCCGCGGCGATGAAGGCATTGACATGCCAACCACCCTGGAACCGGAATTCTCCGTCCTCGCGGTACAGGGCTTCGACGTCGACCTCACCTTTCCGGATCAGGTAGTAGTCGACCATCATGACACCGAAGATTGGCCCCATGGTGGCGCCGATGATGCCGACAAACGACGCTGCACTGCCTTCCCAAGGGGCGAACGGGTAGAGCACCAGCGCGATCAGGGCTGCGATGTAGCCGCCTTTCTTGAAATCGATCTGCTTCGGGAAGACGTTGGCGAAATCGAAAGCCGGCGAGACAAAATTCGCGACCACATTGATGCCAAGCGTGGCCACGGCGAAGGTCAGTGCTGCCAGCAATGCCAGGAACCAGCTGTCGAACTTGGCCGAGATCTGGTCGGGATGCAGCAGCACTTCACCATAGACATCGTAGGCGGCAATGGTGGTTACACCTGCAACCAGTGAGAACAGGATAAGGTTGACCGGCAGGCCCCAGATGTTGCCCTTGCGCAGGGCTGCCTTGTCTGGCGCGTAGCGGGCGAAATCGCAGAAATTCAGGTAGAGCGCCGAGAAGTAGGTAACCCAGATGGCGGCTACGCCGAACAGCGCCGTCCACGAGCCTGGATCGCCCGGAATGCCGGCGTCTTTGGTCTTTTCGCGCAGGACATCAAGCGGGATGTCGCTCGTGAAGGCGAATTTGCCCGACTTTACACAAAGATAGACGGCCAGGATCAGCATCATCACCCACACCGCCGGGCCGGCCCAGTCCTGGAACCGGCGAACAGTCTCCATGCCTTTCTGGATGATGAGCAACTGCAGTGCCCAGATCACGAAAAAGCAGATTACCTCCAGCGTCGAGTGGCCGAGCATGTGGCTGTTCTGGTGGAAGGCAAGCATGCTTTCGTTGCGGATAAGCAGGGCGACGATGGCGCCGGAAGCCGCGGCAGTCTGCGCGCCATACCAGAAGCAGGCAACGATGGCGCGCACCAGTGCCGGTATGTTGGCGCCCCAGATGCCAAAGGACGCACGCGCCAGAACCGGGTAAGGTACGCCGGTCTTGACCCCGGCATAACCGACCATGTTCATCAGCGCGTATATGATGAGCGAGCCGATGCCGATCGCGACGACGAAATTGAGAAACCCGCCGCAGAACAGAAACAGGCTGGCAGCAAGGTAGTAGCCCCACAGGCTGTGGACGTCGGACGTCCAGACGTTGAAGATCGAAAACGGTCCCCAGTTACGGACCTTGGCAGGCGCGAGGTCCTCGTTGTAGAGATTGGGTGAAGCACCGGGTATGGTCATAGCAGTCCCCTCTCATGACCTTATTTTTTGCGGAAAGGTTATGCCTGCCGCAGGGGAAGGGGAAGAAACCGATTTGCAGGTTTTCCCGAAAAAGACATTCAACGAGAAAAGGGCTTCACGCCGGCCATTTCGATTTGAGCATGGCAGCAGCGAGTCGGTATCTGTTGCGCGGTTGGACCAGGCGGGGACTTGCAAATGACGGTTGCGCAGGATGGCTGCATGGCGCTGGAGACTTGGTCTTCAGGCGATATCGACATCCTCGAACGCTGCAACACGATCGAGGCCAAGCGTTATATCGGCGGCCCGGAAACGCCGGAAAAACTGCTCGATCGTCACCGGCGCTATCTGGAAAAGGCTGTTGCGGGCGAAACCCGGATGTTCCGTATTTCCTATGATGGGCTTGGTGCCGGCTCGATCGGCTATTGGGAGCGGATGTGGCGCGGTGACCTTGTCTACGAAACCGGCTGGGCGGTGGTGCCCGGTCTGCAGGGGTACGGGATCGCAGGCAAGGCGACAGGCTTGCTGATCAATGTGCTGCGTGGTGAGCGCCGGCATCGCTATCTGCACGCCTTTCCGGCACCTGAAAATCCCGCCTCCAATGCCATCTGCCGCAGGCTCGGTTTCGAGCTGATGGGCCAATGCGACTTCGAGTATCCGCCGGGCAATGCGATGCGCAGCAACGATTGGCGGCTTGATCTGCAGGCTCGCACCTGATTTGGCGATGGCGAAGGGAGCTCAGAAGAGCGGTCTCAGCGTCATCTCCAGCCCCAGCAACAGCAAGCCGAGCAGGAATATCCTGCGGAACAATACTTGGCTGATCCTGCCCCGCAAGACCTGCCCGAACCACATGCCGGCAAGCGCCGGCAAAACGGCGAGCGCTGATAGTGCAAGGTTTTCAGTTCGGAACACGCCGCGTGCCGCCAGTCCTGCCGCCAGGGCTAATGTCGAAACGGTGAACGACAGGCCCAGGGCCTGTACCAGATCGTCTTTTCCCAGCCGAAGCGCCTGCAGATAGGGTACGGCGGGAATGACGAAAACGCCGGTGGCACCGGCAATCAGGCCGGTGACCGCGCCGACAAGCGGCGACAGCAGGCGCTCCAAACGCTTGCTTACGCTGAGCTGACGCGCCAACAGCGTGTAGGCCGAATAGAGAACGAGAATGATGCCGAGTGCCGTGCTTGTCAGGGAGGTGTCGCCTTCGGCAAGCCATGACGCGCCAAGCATCGTTCCCACCACAATCGCCAGCATCATCGCCCAAAGCCTGCGGATGAGCAGGGTGACATTCGGTCCCGCCAGCAGCTGCCAGATATTGGTGAGGGACGAGGGAATGATCAACAGACTGGCCGCTGCCAGAGGTGAAACGAGCGCCCCCAGCACACCCATCGCCACCGTTGGCAGGCCCATGCCGGTTACGCCCTTGACGAGACCGGCAACGAAGAATGTCACGGCGACCGCGACGACCAGGGGAAACGAGAGATCAAACACGGATAGCGAAAAGCGGCGTCTGATCAATCATATCGGTTCCCTCCTTCGGCGCAGCTGTGTGCCCGGTGAACCCTCACCGGGCTGGGGCAGCAGGTTTCAAGATAATGGATTGTCCCATTCGATGATTTCATCGTCGTCGAAGCGTCGAAGGCATCCGTGGTAGAGCTTGTTCTGCCCGGAATGTTCCCCACCCGTCATGCGGATGACGCAGGATCATGGCAGGGACTCTCCCGTTCTAAGAGCCATTTTCCTTGAACCAGCAGTCGGAATGATGCACACCGCCGCCAACATGCAGCGACCAGTCCATCCGCTCGATCACATCGTATTGCCGACGGCGACGCTCGAAAGCGCCGAGGCGCGCCTTGCCTTATTGGGATTCACCGTGGCGCCGCGCGGCATTCATCCCTTCGGTACCGAAAACTGCTGCGTCTACCTTGCGGACGGTACCTTCCTGGAGCCGCTCGCCGTGGGGGACGCCGAAATAGCGGCGCAAGCGATCATGGCTGGCAATGTATTCGTGGCTCGCGATCACACGTATCGCGAGGATAATGGTGCTGAAGGATTTTCGGCGATTGTCTTCGGCACTGACGATGCCGACCACGATCACCGTGCCTATGTCGAGGCCGGCATTTCGGCAGGTGAGAAGCTCGATTTCTCGCGCCCATTCACCGATCGTTCCGGCAAGAGTGATACGGTTTCGTTCAGGCTTGCCTTCGCATCGGGGCGCGACACGCCCGACGCCTTCGTCTTCGCCTGCCAGAGGATCAATGCGCCCAAGGTGGATCGTGCCGCCTTGCAGGCGCACGCCAACGGCGCCGCCGCCATCCATGGCATCGTGGCTGTAAGTGACGATCCAGCCGGGCAGCAGGCTCTCCTGGCAAAGGCCGCCGGCTGTGGCATGGCTTCGGCGCAGGCAAATGGTCTGTTGGCTTTGCCGAATGCCGATGTCCTGCTCATGCGACCTGACGAATTCGAGGCAGAATTCGCGATCGGTGCCGGCGGGCGCACGGCGCTCCGTTTCGCCGCCGTGATTTTCGCCGTGCCAGATCGTGCCACGACAGAACGACTGCTTGTTTCGGCAGGCATCAAGCACCATTTGCAGGGCGGCCGGCTTGTCGTGCCGCCCGCGCCGGGCCAGGGTGCAGCCTTCATCTTCGAGGATCTGAAATGACCAAACCCAATGCCAAGGTGACTGTCGGGCAGACGCTGTTCGCCAATGATGCGCCGCTGTCGCTGATCGCCGGGCCGTGCCAGTTCGAATCGCGCCAGCATGCCTTCGACATGGCAGGTGCGTTGAAAGAACTGACGGGAAAGCTTGGTATCGGCTTCGTCTACAAGTCCTCCTTCGACAAGGCCAATCGCAGTTCGCTGAGCAGCACGCGGGGCGCGGGGCTGGAAGCGGCGTTGCCGGTCTTCTCGGAGTTGCGCAAGGAACTTGGCGTGACGATCCTGACGGATATCCACACCGAGGATCAGTGTGCGATCGTGGCGCCGCATGTCGACGTGCTGCAGATCCCGGCATTCCTGTCGCGCCAGACGGATCTGCTTGTTGCCGCCGCCAGGACCGGCAAGGTCGTCAATGTGAAGAAGGGGCAATTCCTCGCTCCCTGGGACATGAAAAACGTCGTGACCAAGCTGACCGATTCAGGCAACCCGAACGTACTGGTGACGGAGCGCGGGGCTTCGTTCGGCTACAACACGCTGGTTTCCGATATGCGGGCCCTGCCGATCATGGCCGATATCGGCGCGCCGGTGATCTTCGATGCCACCCACTCGGTGCAGCAGCCAGGCGGGCAGGGCGCCACGTCTGGCGGCGAGCGTCGCTTCGTGGAAACGCTGGCCCGGGCAGCCGTGGCTGTCGGCGTGGCTGGTGTCTTCATCGAGACGCATGAAGATCCCGACAATTCGACCTCCTCGGACGGCCCCAACATGGTGCCGTTCAAGGACATGCCGGCACTGCTGGAAAGGCTGATGGCGTTCGACAAGGTGGCCAAGGCCTGACGGAAGGCTCGGCAAGACTACCTTTGCTTGCGAGGCGTATTTCCCGGTTGTAGGCTTGCCGGGCAAATTGGCTCGTCGTCAGGAGTAGGACATGTCCGTCGCCCGCGTTACCGAGATCACCGCTTCCTCCAAGAAAAGCTTTCAGGATGCCATTGAGAAAGGCGTCGAACGCGCCTCCAAGACGCTCAAGAACGTCGAGGGCGCCTGGATACAGGACCAGAAGATCGTGGTCGAGGGCGGCAAGATCGTTGCCTACCGCGTCAACATGAAGGTCACCTTCATTCTCGCGGACTAGCACGCCTGGCTGGAACAACGCTTCCTCATTGATGCGGCTCGCACGGAAGCTATGCTCGCATTGGAACCAGAATCCGATGGGAGTGGAAAATGGTTGCGGCGTTTCCGGTTTTCGATCTTTCCCGTTTTGAGCAGGCGGATGTCGCCGGCCGCAAGGCGCTTGGTCGTGAGGTCGACGAAATCTGCCGTGCCACGGGTTTCCTGGCGGTCAGCGGGCATTCGGTTCCGCAGGCCGTGATCGATGCCGTATGGTCGAAGGCACGGGCCTTCTTCGATCAGTCTGCCGAAATGAAGGAAAAGGTGAGGGCTCCCTATCCGGGCTACCCTTATGGCTACCTTGGCTCGGGTGCCGAGGCCCTGGCAAAATCCAAGGGAGCCGACACGCCGCCGGATCTCAAGGAGAGTTTCAACGGCGGTCCGCTCTCGGTTCCGCAGGGGCTGACGGATCCGCAGGCGCTGGCTTTCTGTTATGCCGAAACAATCTGGCCGGAATCTCCGGACGGCTTCGTCGATGCCTGGAAGGCATATTATGCGTCGATGGAGGATCTTGCCGCACGGATCATGCGTGTGTTCGCCGTCGCGCTCGACCTGCCGGAAGACCATTTCCAGCCGATGATCGATCGGCCGATCAGCGCCCTGCGTGCGCTCAATTATCCCGAGACCGATACACCGCCACTTGCCGGTCAGCTGCGCGCCGGCGCGCATACCGACTACGGCAGCCTGACCATCCTGTTGCCGCAACCTGGCTCGGGTGGATTGCAGATATTCACCCCGGAAGGCGATTGGCGCGAGGTGCCGCCCGTCGAAGGAGCGTTCGTCATCAACATCGGCGACCTGATGGCGCTTTGGACCAATGATCGCTGGGTTTCGACCCTGCACAGGGTGGTCAACCCGGATGTCGGTGCGGCCAGGTCCGCGCGGCGCCAGTCGCTTGCCTTCTTTCACCAGCCAAACTGGTTTCAGGAAATCGCCTGTATCGAAACCTGCCTGGAGCAGGGAGAGGCACCGCGCTACCAACCGGTGCAGTCAGGCCCCTACCTGATGGGCAAATTCAACGCGACAGTGAAGCCGGCGGCCTGACAAAGCCCGGACAAAGAGCGGAATCTGCCACCGGGCGCGGTTGCGTTTCGCGAAGCTTTGGCTATTGAGTTTGCGCAGCGTCACCCCGCCGGTGCCACCTCGCGCATTGTCCTCATCCCAAGCAGGAGCTTCAAATGACCGCCATCATCGACATAGTTGGCCGTGAAATTCTCGACAGCCGCGGCAATCCGACAGTCGAGGTCGATGTCGTCCTCGAGGATGGTTCGATGGGCCGCGCCGCCGTGCCGTCCGGTGCCTCCACCGGCGCCCACGAAGCGGTCGAACTGCGTGATGGTGGTCCGCGCTATCTCGGCAAAGGCGTCGAGCGTGCCGTCGAGGCCGTCAATGGCGAGATCTTCGAGGCGATCGGTGGCATGGAAGCCGAGCACCAGATCCAGATCGACCAGACCATGATCGAACTGGACGGCACCGCCAACAAGAGCCGGCTCGGCGCAAACGCCATCCTCGGTGTCTCACTGGCTGTCGCCAAGGCCGCGGCCGAGGCATCCGGCTTGCCGCTCTATCGCTATGTCGGCGGTCCGAACGCCCGCGTTCTGCCGGTGCCGATGATGAACATCATCAATGGTGGCGCCCACGCCGACAATCCGATCGATTTCCAGGAATTCATGATCATGCCCATCGGTGCACCGACGCTGCGCGATGCCGTGCGCTGGGGCTCGGAAATCTTCCACACGCTGAAGAAGGGCCTGAAGGACGCCGGTCACAACACCAACGTCGGCGACGAAGGCGGTTTTGCACCGAACCTGAAGAGTGCCCCGCTGGCACTCGACTTCGTCATGGCTTCGATCGAGAAGGCCGGCTTCAAGCCAGGCCAGGATGTTGCGCTTGCGCTCGACTGCGCGGCGACCGAATTCTTCAAGGACGGCAACTACGTCTATGAGGGTGAGAAGAAAAGCCGCGATCCCAAGGCACAGGCAAAGTACCTCGCCAAGCTCGCCGCCGATTATCCGATCATCTCGATCGAGGACGGTATGGCGGAAGACGACTGGGAGGGCTGGAAATATCTGACCGATCTCGTCGGCAAGAAGGTGCAGCTGGTGGGCGATGACCTGTTCGTCACCAATTCCTCGCGCCTGCGCGACGGCATCAAGATGGGCGTCGCCAATTCAATCCTGGTCAAGGTCAACCAGATCGGTTCGCTGACCGAGACGCTGGAGGCGGTAGAGACGGCGCATAAGGCTGCCTATACTGCTGTCATGTCGCACCGTTCCGGCGAGACGGAGGATTCCACGATTGCCGATCTCGCCGTTGCGACCAATTGCGGACAGATCAAGACGGGTTCGCTGTCGCGCTCCGACCGCATGGCGAAGTACAATCAGCTGATCCGCATCGAGGAAGAACTCGGTGCGCAGGCGCGCTATGCCGGCACGTCGATCCTCAAGGCTTGATGGCTGATACCCACAGCATCTATCGTCAGCGACCGATCTCAAGGATCGGTCGCTGCGCGGTCCCATTTGTGATGGCCGCCGTCGTTACGACGGCGGCCCTTGCACAGGAGGTGCCGAAAGGCTTTCGCTCGCCGACCGGCAACATCCAGTGCCTGTTTTTCGACGCTTCCTCGGTCCGCTGCAGCATTGCCGCGGTTTCAAACCGGCCGGCGCAGCGACCGGCCGATTGCGATCTGGAATGGGGGCACGATTTCGGCCTTGGAGCGAGCTCGCGGGAAGGTGAGCGCTTGTGCGTGGGCGATACCATCGCCGGCGACTATCCAGTTCTGCGCTACGGCGAAAGTACGGGTTATGGCACCGTCATCTGCCGCTCGGCGCGCAAGGGTGTGACCTGCGTCAACCGCGCGGGTGCCGGCTTCGAGCTGTCGCGTTCCCTGCAGCGCGTTTTCTGAGCGCGGACGCGGCTCTCACAGGCAGTTTGAAGTATGGAAAGCGACCTCATCCAGAGGCATCGCCACCATCATCGTAACCCTCCATTAAGCACAATCGGGCGACAAGAGGCAGACGAGGAGTCGCGCCATGTGGACACGCCAGCACAAGCAGACAAACACCGGTCGGTTGATCGTGCCAACGCTTTGTGCTGTGGTTCTGTGCTATTTTGGCTACCATGCCTATCACGGTGCCTTCGGTATCAATTCGAGGGCCAAGCTCCAGGAGCAGGTCGCGAGCCTGCAGGCGCAGCTTGCCTCGGTCAAGGAGCGGCGCATGGAGATTGAGCAGCGCGTCAGGCTTCTGCATGATGGCTCGATCGAAAAGGACATGCTGGACGAGCAGGCGCGGCGGGCACTCAATGTGACGAGCGCCAACGAAGTCGTCATCATGTTGCCGACGAAGGCGAATTAACCTGATATCGGTTAATCGCTGTTATTTCCAATATTTCTAATCGCTTAGATGCATGCCAGCCATGCATTTTTCCGCATGGCGTAACGGCAGCTTGCGTGTTAGCCTTTTTGCCAATCGGTGGGGGAGACGCAACATCTCTCCGGAGCAATTCCAGCAAAAGTGCGCAGCGGTTTTGCGTTCGGGATTGCGCAGAGCCGAGGAATTGGAGTGTTTCCGGGAAAACGGCAGCATTCTAGGGTCCGCGAAGAGACACCAACAGGGAGTGAAGCATGGCAACCGCCGCCAGAAAAGCGCCTGCCAAGTCCAAATCTGACAAATCGATAAGCCTGACGCCTCCCAAGCCCCTGGAGTTCACCAAGGAGCAAGAGCTTTCGGCCTACCGCCTGATGCTTTTGATGCGTCGCTTCGAGGAAAAGGCCGGCCAGCTTTACGGCATGGGTTTCATCGGCGGTTTCTGCCATCTCTATATCGGCCAGGAGGCGGTTGTTACCGGCCTCAAGATGTCGCTCATCGAGGGCGACCAGATGATCACCGCTTATCGCGACCACGCCCATATGCTGGCGATGGAGATGAGCCCGCGCGGTGTCATGGCCGAATTGACCGGACGCCGTGGAGGCTACTCCAAGGGTAAGGGCGGTTCGATGCACATGTTCTCCAAGGAGAAGAATTTCTACGGCGGCCACGGCATCGTTGGTGCACAGGTCTCGTTGGGCACGGGTCTGGCGTTTGCCAACCGGTATCGCGGCAACAAGAATGTCTCGGTGACCTATTTCGGCGACGGCGCGGCCAACCAGGGCCAGGTCTACGAAAGCTTCAACATGGCCTCCCTATGGAAGCTGCCGGTCATCTATGTGATCGAGAACAACCGCTATGCCATGGGAACGTCGGTGTCGCGTTCGTCCGCCGAGACCGATTTCTCGCAGCGCGGCCTGTCATTCCGTATCCCGGGGATTCAGGTCGACGGCATGGACGTGCGCGCGGTCAAGGCCGCAGGCGATCTCGCAACCGAATGGTGTCGTGCCGGCAATGGTCCGATCATCCTCGAGATGCAGACTTATCGCTATCGCGGTCACTCCATGTCCGATCCGGCAAAGTACCGTACCAAGGAAGAAGTGCAGAAGATGCGCTCCGAGCATGATCCTATCGAGCAGGTCAAGGCGCGCCTTGCCGCCAAGAAATGGGCGAGCGAGGACGATCTCAAGGCCATCGACAAGGACGTGCGCGACATTGTCGCCGATGCCGCCGACTTTGCGCAGACCGATCCAGAGCCGGATGTCTCCGAGCTGTGGACGGACATTCTGGTATAAGGGGAGGGTGCGACCATGCCGATCGAAATTCTCATGCCCGCGCTCTCGCCAACCATGGAAGAGGGCAATCTTTCGAAATGGCTGAAGAACGAGGGTGACAAGATCGCTCCCGGCGACGTCATTGCCGAAATCGAGACCGACAAGGCGACCATGGAAGTGGAAGCTGTCGACGAAGGCACGCTTGGAAAGATCCTGATTGCCGCGGGTTCGGAAGGCGTCAAGGTCAACACGCCGATTGCGGTCCTGCTGCAGGAGGGCGAAAGCGCCGGCGATATCGGCAAGGCCGCCGCTCCGGCGAAGGCCGAGGCGCCTGCCGTCGCCGAGCCAGCTCCTGCTCCGGCATCGAGCGCTGCCGCTGCCCCTGTTGCCGCCGCGCCGAGAACTGAAGTGGCCGCCGATCCCGACATCCCGGCCGGTACCGAAATGGTCTCGACCACCGTCCGCGAAGCATTGCGCGACGCCATGGCCGAAGAGATGCGCCGCGACGCGGACGTCTTCGTCATGGGCGAGGAGGTCGCCGAATACCAGGGCGCCTACAAGATCACCCAGGGCCTGCTGCAGGAATTCGGGCCGCAGCGTGTGGTCGACACCCCGATCACCGAACACGGCTTTGCCGGTGTCGGTGTCGGCGCCGCCATGACGGGCCTGAAGCCGATCGTCGAGTTCATGACCTTCAACTTCGCGATGCAGGCAATCGACCAGATCATCAATTCGGCCGCCAAGACGCTTTACATGTCCGGCGGCCAGATGGGCGCGCCGATCGTGTTCCGTGGTCCGAACGGCGCGGCTTCCCGCGTTGCCGCGCAGCACAGCCAGGACTACGCCGCCTGGTACAGCCATATTCCAGGCCTCAAGGTGGTGCAGCCCTACAGCGCGGCCGACGCGAAAGGCCTGTTGAAAGCCGCGATCCGCGATCCCAATCCGGTCATCTTCCTGGAAAACGAAATCCTCTACGGTCACTCCTTCGATGTGCCGAAGCTGGATGATTTCGTTCTGCCGATCGGCAAGGCGCGGATCCATAAGGTCGGCAAGGATGTCACCATCGTCTCATGGGGCATTGGCATGACCTATGCGGTCAAGGCCGAGGCGGAACTTGCGAAGCTGGGGATCGATGCCGAAATCATCGATCTCAGGACCATCCGGCCGATGGATCTGGAGACCGTCATCACCTCGGTGAAAAAGACCAATCGTCTGGTCACCGTGGAAGAGGGCTTCCCGCAGTCGTCGGTTGGCGATTTCATCGCCAACCAGGTGTCGCGCCAGGCCTTCGACCACCTCGATGCGCCCGTCATCACCGTCGCCGGCAAGGATGTACCAATGCCTTATGCAGCCAACCTTGAAAAGCTGGCGCTGCCCAATGTCGCGGAAGTGATCGAGGCGGTGAAAGCCGTCACCTATCGCTGATCTGGCCGGGAGGACAACATGCCGATCAACATCACCATGCCGGCCCTCTCGCCAACCATGGAAGAGGGCAATCTCGCCAAGTGGCTGGTCAAGGAAGGCGACAAGGTTTCGCCGGGCGACGTGATCGCCGAAATCGAGACCGACAAGGCGACGATGGAAGTCGAAGCCGTCGATGAAGGCACCGTAGCAAAGCTGGTTGTTCCGGCAGGCACGGAGGGCGTGAAGGTCAACGCCGTGATCGCCATCCTGGCTGCGGAAGGTGAGGATGCAGGCGCTGCCGCCAAGGGCGGCGATGCCGCGCCTGCCAAGGCAGAGGCTCCCAAGGTAGAAGCAAAGGCCGATGCTCCTAAAACCGAAGCAGCGAAGGCTGAGGCTGCCGCGACACCGGCCGCACCGAAGCCCGCTGTCAACGGAGCTACTCCGGCAACCGCGGGCGACCGCACCTTCGCTTCGCCGCTCGCTCGCCGCATCGCGAAGGATGCCGGCGTTGATGTTGCCGCCGTCACCGGTTCCGGCCCGCATGGCCGCGTGGTGAAGGCGGATGTCGAGGCGGCAATTGCCGGTGGTGGCGTGGCGAAAGCCGGATCTGCCGCAGCGCCAGCCGCTGCTGCTCCGGCGGCTGCCGCGCCTGCGGTCAAGCCGATGTCGGACGACGCGGTGCTCAAGCTGTTCGAACAGGGCTCCTACGACCTCGTCCCGCACGACAATATGAGGAAGACCATCGCCCGGCGCCTGGTCGAGGCGAAGTCGACCATCCCGCATTTCTACCTCACCCTCGACTGCGAGCTGGACGCGCTGCTCAAGCTGCGCTCCGAGCTCAATGCGGCCGCGCCGATGAAGAAGACCGAAAAGGGCGATGCCCCGGCCTACAAGCTTTCGGTCAACGACATGATCATCAAGGCGATGGCACAGGCGCTGGTTGCCGTGCCGGATGCCAATGCGTCGTGGACGGATACGGCCATGGTCAAGCACAAGCATGCCGATGTCGGCGTGGCGGTGTCGATCCCGGGCGGGCTGATCACGCCGATCGTCAGGAAGGCCGACCAGAAGACGCTGTCGGTGATCTCCAACGAGATGAAGGACCTGGCCAGGCGAGCGCGTGACCGCAAGCTGAAGCCGGAAGAGTATCAGGGCGGCACCACTGCGGTGTCGAACCTGGGCATGTTCGGCATCAAGGACTTCGCCGCCGTCATCAACCCGCCGCATGCGACGATCCTGGCGGTTGGTGCGGGCGAGGAACGTGCTGTGGTGAAGGGCGGCGAGATCAGGATCGCCACCGTGATGTCGGTGACGCTGTCGACCGACCACCGCGCCGTCGACGGTGCGCTGGGAGCCGAACTGCTCGGTGCCTTCAAGCGCATCATCGAAAACCCGATGACCATGCTGGTCTGACAACCGCGGTAGGGCGGCATATGAAGACCGTGCTTTGCTACGGCGACTCCCTGACCTGGGGCTATGATGCCGCAGGTCTCGGCCGCCGCCATGCGTTCGAGGATCGCTGGCCGAGCGTATTGCAGGCGGAGCTCGGCGGGGCGGCGCGGGTAATCCCCGAAGGGTTGAATGGCCGCACAACAGCCTTCGATGATTATCTGGCCGATTGCGACCGCAACGGTGCTCGCACTCTGCCCACGATCCTTGCGTCGCACGCACCGCTTGATCTGATCATCCTGCTGCTTGGCACCAACGACATGAAGTCGTTCATCTGCGGTCGCGCAATCGGCGCCAGGCAAGGCATGGGACGACTGATCGATATCGTGCGCCGTCTCGCCTATCCTATGGCGGCTACGGCGCCCAAAGTCCTGCTGGTGTCACCGCCGGCCGTCAGGGAAACCACGGACATCAATTTCTCCGCCATGTATGGAGAGAGTATCGCGGAATCGCGCAAGCTCGCGCAGTTCTATGCAGCACTTGCCACAGAGGCGAATTGCGGTTTCTTCGATGCCGGTACGGTCGCAGAGGCAACACCGCTGGACGGTGTGCATCTCGATGCCGAAAACACCCGCCGCATCGGTTTTGCCCTGGCGCCGAAAGTGCGCGACATGCTGGAGCTATGATTTGCCGGACCTCATCATCGGAGCGGCAATGACCAGCCAGGCAGTTGAAATGTGTGTTCGGACTTTACAAATCGCGCGGATTTGCCGAGGTGGCGCGACGGCAAGGAACAAGACTGGGTGCTGCTGATCCGCAGTGCTGCTTGATGAAAAAGGCAGGGAAGAACATGGCTGACAACTACGACGTCATCATCATCGGTTCCGGTCCGGGCGGCTACATCGCGGCCATCCGTTCCGCGCAGCTCGGTTTCAAGACGGCGATCGTCGAACGGGAGCATCTGGCCGGCATCTGCTCCAACTGGGGCTGTATCCCGACCAAGGCGCTGCTGCGTTCGGCAGAAATCTTCCACTACGCCGAGCACGCCAAGAGCTATGGCCTGACACTCGAAGGCACGATCAAGCCCGACCTCAAGGGTATCGTCGACCGTTCGCGCGGCATCGCCCAGCGCATGAACAATGGTGTCGGCTTCCTGATGAAGAAGAACAAGGTCGACGTGATCTGGGGGGAAGCCAGGATCACCAAGCCGGGCGAGATCGTCGTCGGCAAGTCATCCAAGAAGCCGATGGAGCCAATGGGGCCGATCCCGAAGGGCACCAAGGGCGAGGGTACCTATACGGCCAAGCACATCGTGATCGCCACCGGTGCGCGTCCACGCGCGCTGCCGGGCATCGAGCCGGACGGCAAACTGATCTGGACCTATTTCGAGGCCATGGTGCCGCAGCAAATGCCGAAGTCGCTGCTGGTCATGGGCTCGGGCGCAATCGGCATCGAGTTCGCCTCCTTCTATCGCACGATGGGCGTTGATGTGACGGTGGTCGAGATCATGCCGCAGATCATGCCGGTCGAAGATGCCGAGATTTCCACCTGGGCGAAGAAGCAGCTCGAGAAGCAGGGCATGAAGATCCTGCTCGAGACCAAGGTCACCAAGGTCGAGAAGGGCGCCAATTCCGTTACCGCGACGGTCGAGGGCAAGGATGGCAAGACCCAGACGATTACCGCTGATCGGATGATTTCCGCGGTCGGCGTCCAGTGCAACACCGAAAATCTCGGTCTGGAGACTATCGGCGTGAAGGTCGACCGTGGCGCCATCGTCATTGACGAATTCTGCCGCACCAATGTCCCGGGTATCTACGCCATTGGCGACGTTGCCGGGCCGCCCATGCTGGCGCACAAGGCCGAGCATGAGGCGGTGATCTGCATGGAGAAGATCGCCGGTCTTCATGTTCATCCGATGGATAAGTTGAAGATCCCGGGCTGCACCTATTGCAGCCCGCAGGTCGCATCGGTTGGCCTGACCGAGGCCAAGGCCAAGGAACAGGGCAAGGATATCCGTGTCGGCCGCTTCCAGTTCGTCGCCAATGGCAAGGCTGTAGCGCTCGGCGAGGACCAGGGGCTGGTCAAGACGATCTTCGACAAGAAGACCGGCCAGTTGCTTGGCGCTCATATGGTCGGCGCTGAAGTGACCGAGCTGATCCAGGGCTTCGTCGTGGCGATGAACCTCGAAACCACCGAGGAAGAGCTGATGCACACCATCTTCCCGCATCCGACGCTGTCGGAAACGATGAAGGAAAGCGTGCTCGATGCCTATGGACGGGTGCTGAACGCGTAGGAATGCAAAAATGACCGTGGCAGCATGCGTCGCCACGGTCTTTTTCTTCCATCAGAAAAGCCTTAGATGAGGCTTGTACCCAGTCTCCGACTCCGAAGGTTTCGGGGAGATGCAGGAAAGATCAGATGGTCACCGTTCTCGATCTCGTCGCCAACAAGCCGCGCCCCCGTCATCCGGAGAAGGCGCATCGGCCCGATCAGGAGGTGCTGCGCAAGCCGGACTGGATCCGCGTCAAGGCGCCGGTCTCCAAGGGTTACTCCGAGACGCGCGAGATCGTGAAATCGCACAAGCTGGTCACTGTCTGTGAAGAGGCCGGCTGTCCCAACATCGGCGAATGCTGGGAAAAGAAACACGCGACCTTCATGATCATGGGCGAGATCTGCACGCGTGCCTGTGCTTTCTGCAATGTCGCAACCGGAATCCCGACCGCACTCGACGCTGACGAACCAAACCGCGTCGCCCAGGCCGTCAAGACGATGGGCCTTTCCCATGTCGTCATCACTTCAGTCGACCGGGACGATCTCGAAGACGGTGGTGCGCAGCATTTCGCCGATGTCATTCTTGCCATTCGGGCCGCTGCACCGACGACGACGATTGAAATCCTGACGCCGGACTTCTTGCGCAAGGATGGCGCCCGCGCGCTGGAAATCGTCGTGGCAGCCAAGCCGGATGTGTTCAACCACAATCTCGAAACCGTGCCGTCAAATTACCTGACTGTGCGTCCGGGCGCCCGTTATTTCCATTCCATCCGGCTTCTGCAGCGGGTGAAGGAACTCGACCCGTCGATCTTCACCAAGTCCGGCATCATGGTCGGGCTCGGCGAGGAACGTCATGAGGTTCTGCAGCTGATGGACGATCTGCGCTCGGCCGACGTCGACTTCATGACCATCGGCCAGTACCTGCAGCCTTCGAAGAAGCATCATCCGGTGAAGAAATTCGTCACGCCGGAGGAGTTCCAGTCCTACGCGATCGTCGGAAAGAGCAAGGGATTCCTGCTGATGGCATCGAGCCCGCTGACGCGCTCCTCGCACCATGCCGGCGACGATTTCGCCCGGTTGCGCGCTGCGCGCGAAGAACAGCTCAAGAAAACCGCTCGATAAGCCGGTTTCATGCCGAAATTCGAGGCGACGCGCCGTGTATCCCACAGCCCGGACCAGATGTTCGCGCTGGTCGCCGATGTGGAGAAGTACCCGCAGTTCGTGCCGTTATGCGAGGCGTTGACGGTGCGCTCGCGCCGAGAACGCGACGGCCGCACCGTGCTCCTCGCCGATATGAGTGTAGGCTACAAGGCGATCCGCGAGACATTCACCACGCAGGTGCTGTTGAAGCCTGACGAGCGCATCATCGATGTCAAATACATTGACGGCCCGTTCAAATATCTGAGCAACATATGGGGGTTCGAGCCGGCGAGCGATGGCTGCTTCGTGCGATTCTTCATCGACTACGAGTTCAAGAGCCGCATTCTGGGCGCGATGATGGGCACGATGTTCGACCGTGCGTTCCGCATGTTCTCCGAAGCGTTCGAAAAGCGCGCTGACGTGATTTACAGGAAGGAAAGTTGATCTACGGCCCTCGCCAGTTGATCGCGAAGCGCGTTTTCAATCGGCGAGAGCCCTGAGCCCAATTTCAAGCGCATGCCGCACTGTCTCGCGGCGAATGAAGTCACGGCCTCGATTGTCGAATATGCGATGCTCCGAGATCGTCGGCTGGCCTTTCACCGAAAGGCCAAACCACACAAGTCCGACGGGCTTTTCCAGAGAGCCGCCGTCGGGGCCCGCTATGCCGGTCACAGCCAGGGCAATGCCCGCACGCGACCGGGACAGTGCACCAGCCGCCATCTCCAGTGCCGTTTCAGCAGACACCGCGCCGAAGGCGTCCAGCGTGGCCGTCCTGACGCCGAGCATGTCCATCTTGGCTTCGTTCGAATAGGTGACGAACCCGCGGTCGACGACGGCTGATGAGCCGGCAATGTCGGTCAGATGGGCAACGATCATGCCGCCAGTGCAGCTTTCGGCGGTCGCCACCATGATCTTGCGTGCCATACAGGCCTTCAGAAAACGGTCGGCCAGCGACGTGAGTTCACTCATTCCGGCACCTCGCCCGGATAGACGACACTTGCTGTGGCAATCGCGGCGATGCCTTCCTGGCGGCCGACGAATCCGAGTTTTTCGTTCGTCGTCGCCTTGATCGAAATGCGTTCTGCCGCAATGCCCAGCATCTCGCAAAGCGCGGCAGTCATCGCCTCACGATGCGGGCCAATGCGTGGCGCCTCGCAGATCAGCGTGATGTCCGCATTGGCGATGCGCCCGCCACGAGCCCGCACGATCCTGGCTGCATGCTCGACGAACAAGCGCGAGGCCGCACCCTTCCATTGCGGATCAGAAGGCGGGAAATGCGTGCCGATATCGCCTGCGCCGCAGGTGGCGAGCAATGCGTCCGTCAGGGCATGCAGACCGACATCGGCGTCGGAATGACCTGACAGCTTGCGGTCGTGCGGAATGGCTACCCCACACAATGTCACGTGGTCGCCCGGTTCAAAGGCGTGCACATCATAGCCATTACCCGTGCGGATGTCCGGGAAACTCAAGCGTGCACCATTCAATCGTTGATCCGCCATGACGATATCCCGTGCCCAGGTCAGTTTTACGTTGTCGGGTGAGCCGGGCACGATCTTGACTGGTAGCCGTGCCCATTCGGCGATGGCCGCGTCGTCGGTGAAATCGTCCCGGCCTGCCTGATGCGCCTTCTCATGCGCCGCCAGAATGGCGCGGAACGGAAAGCCTTGCGGCGTCTGTGCCGCATGCAGCCCCGCACGCGGTACCGTCTCGCCAATGGTGCCGTCCCGGCTTTCGCGTTTCAACGTGTCGGCCACGGGAAGAGCAGGAAGTGCTCCCTGGTCGGCGCCGATCACATCGATGACGCGATCGATGAGATCGCGATCGGCAAAAGGCCGCACGGCATCGTGGATGAGCACCTTTTCCGGTGTCCCGTGGTCCAGTGCGACGAGGCCAAGCCGGACCGAGTCTTGCCTGGTTCGGCCGCCGGTGACGACCGTGACGCCGACAAGATGATCGCCAACTGCCTTTTGCAGCAATTCCAGGTCGTCACTGTGGATGACGACGACGATCTGGCCAATGCGCGGATGCGAAAGGAACGTCTCTATCGTGCGAGCGAGGATGGCGCGGCCGCCAATGTGACGATATTGCTTGGGGCCGTCAGCCTGGCCGGCGCGCTCGCCGCGGCCAGCCGCGACGATGACGGCGGCAACGCCGCCGCCGGCGGACACGGCCCTGATTGCGCTCGGTTCCCTCATGCGCAGAGGCTTAGTCGCGGGCGAAGAGGAAGGCCAGCGTTTTCCCAAATAAGCCGCAATGCATGTTCATTCTGCATTGCACAATCATCCCGATCTGGCTAGTGAATAGGCAAAGACAGACGTTGCTTGGTTTTTGTGCATGACTTATCCGGACAAGCTCGCCTTGCCGCTCGTTGTCGGCGGGGTTGCCGTACGCAATCGCGTTTTCCTGGCGCCCATGTCAGGCATCACTGACGAGCCGTTTCGCAAGCGCGCTTATGCGCATGGTGCGGGTCTCGTCGTCTCGGAAATGGTGGCGAGCGGTGAACTCGCGCGGGGCCGGGAAGGGTTCGACCTGCGTATCCGCCATTCCGGTCTGCCGGTCCATATGGTGCAGCTTGCCGGGCGCGAAGCGGTGCATATGGCGGAAGCCGCGCGCATTGCAGCGGGCGAGGGCGCCGACATCATCGACATCAATATGGGCTGTCCGGCGAAGAAGGTAACCGGCGGCTATGCCGGCTCGGCGCTGATGCGCGACCTCGACCACGCGCTGACCTTGATCGAGGCGGTGATCGCTGCGGTGAAGGTGCCGGTGACTGTGAAGATGCGGTTGGGCTGGGATGAAGAGGCCCTGAACGCGCCGATGCTTGCCCGCCGCGCGGAGCAGGCTGGGGTGAGCATGGTGACGATCCATGGCCGGACCCGCTGCCAATTCTACCAGGGCAAGGCCGATTGGCGCGCGATCGCACGCGTGAAGGAAGCCGTGTCGATACCTGTCGTTGCCAATGGCGATGTCGCGACGCCGGCCGATGCCGTCACTATCCTCGAACAATCCGGCGCGGACGCCGTGATGGCCGGCCGCAGCCACTACGGTGCGCCATGGACCGCGGGCACCATCGCGGCCACTGCCGCCGGGGACGAGGTATCAGGTCTGCCAAAGGCAGGCGCTGAATTCGCCGACTATATCGTCGAGCACTATGAAGACATGCTTGCTCTTTACGGCATCGAGAGCGGGTTGAGGCAGGCCAGGAAACATCTCGGCTGGTATCTGGATCGACACGCAGGAGCGACGCCGGCGCCTCTGCGCAAGGACATACTGACTTCGTTCGACCCTGCCACAGTCGTGAAGCTGTTGCGTACGGTGTTTTCAGACGGGATGCAGTCTGGTGAAATCAGGAGCGCGGCATGACCATCGCGACGACCGCAGTCGCGGATATGGCCGACGCCGCGCAGGTTCTTCTCAACACGATTCGCCGTCCGGTGATCATGGTCGGGCCAGAGGGCAACATCACCTACGCCAACGCCGACGCCGAGGACTTCTTTCGTTCCAGCGCGACCATGCTGGCACGCAACACCTTGGCCAAACTCATCCCGTTTGGCAGCCCGTTGCTGGCTCTTGTGGATCAGGTTCGCGACCGGCGCACGCCGGTCAATGAATATCGTGTCGATGTTTCCTCGCCACGCCTCGGCATCGAGAAGGTTGTCGATCTTTATGCCGCGCCGGTACCGGAGTTTCCGGATTCGGTGGTGGTGATGTTCCAGGAACGCTCGATGGCCGACAAGATCGACCGGCAGATGACACATCGTGGCGCGGCGCGTTCCGTCACCGGCCTGGCGGCAATGCTGGCGCATGAGATCAAGAACCCGCTTTCGGGTATCCGCGGTGCCGCGCAGCTGCTCGAACTTTCCGCTTCGGACGAGGATCGCGCGCTGACTCGACTGATCACCGATGAGACCGACCGCATCGTATCGCTGGTCGATCGTATGGAGGTGTTTTCCGATGAGCGACCGATCGACCGGTATCCGGTCAACATCCACGTGGTCCTCGATCATGTGAAGGCAATCGCGAGAAACGGTTTCGCCAATCGGATCAAGGTCGTAGAAGACTATGATCCTTCGTTGCCTTCGGTCTATGGCAACCGCGACCAGCTTATTCAGGTGTTTCTGAACCTCGTGAAGAATGCCGCGGAAGCGATCGGTTCGGATCCGCTCGGCGAGATCACGCTGACCACCGCCTTCCGCCCCGGCATCCGTGTCTCCGTGCCCGGTACCCAGGACCGCGTGTCGTTGCCACTGGAATTCTGCGTGCACGATAACGGCTCCGGTGTATCGGAGGATATTCTGCCAATCCTGTTCGATCCATTCATCACCACGAAGCCGAACGGCTCCGGCCTGGGGTTGGCACTGGTTGCCAAGATCGTCGGCGAACATGGCGGCATCATCGAATGTAAGTCGACACCGCGCGGCACCACCTTCCGCGTGCTCCTGCCTGCCTGGAAGGAGCCGACAACGGAAAGCCATGAAGGATATCGTCCATGAGCACGCGCGGCACCATTCTCGTCGCCGATGACGACGCTGCGATCCGCACGGTGCTCAACCAGGCGCTGTCGCGCGCGGGACACGAGGTGCGGGTGACGTCCAACGCCTCCACGCTATGGCGCTGGGTTGCGGCGGGCGAGGGTGACATTGTCGTCACCGACGTGGTGATGCCCGACGAAAACGCCTTCGACATGCTGCCCCGCATCAAGAAGGCACGACCGGAACTGCCGGTCGTCGTCATGAGCGCGCAGAACACCTTCATGACCGCCATCCGCGCCTCCGAGGCCGGCGCCTATGAGTATCTGCCGAAACCGTTCGATCTGACCGAACTGCTCAACATCGTCGCCCGGGCGATGGCCGAACCACGCCGTCCCAAGGCTGACGTCCGTCCTGACGATCAGCCCGAAACGATGCCGCTCGTCGGTCGCTCGGCCGCCATGCAGGACATCTACCGCATGCTTGCGCGCATGATGCAGACCGATCTGACCGTCATGATCAGCGGTGAATCCGGTACCGGCAAGGAACTGGTGGCGCGTGCTTTGCACGAATATGGCCGCCGCCGCGGCGGTCCTTTCGTTGCCATCAACATGGCCGCGATTCCGCGCGATCTGATCGAATCGGAGCTGTTCGGCCATGAGAAAGGTGCCTTCACCGGCGCGCAGAACCGTTCCACCGGTCGCTTCGAGCAGGCCGAAGGTGGCACCCTGTTCCTCGACGAGATCGGCGACATGCCGATGGAGGCGCAGACCAGGCTGCTGCGCGTGTTGCAGCAGGGCGAATACACGACCGTGGGCGGGCGCACACCGATCAAGACGGATGTGCGTATCGTTGCGGCCACCAACAAGGATCTTCGCACCCTCATCAATCAGGGCCTGTTTCGCGAAGACCTGTTCTATCGTCTCAATGTCGTGCCATTGAGGCTCCCTGGGCTGCGTGAACGTGCCGAGGACATTCCCGACCTTGTACGGCATTTCTTCAAGCTCGGTGCCAAGGATGGGCTGCAGGCCAAGCGCATCGCGCCTGCCGGTGTCGAATTGATGAAGCGCTATCCGTGGCCCGGCAATGTGCGCGAACTGGAAAATCTGGTGCGGCGGCTGGCCGCGCTTTATCCGCAGGACGAGATTTCGGCCGAGATCATCGATGCGGAGCTGAAGACCGGCGAGGCACCCGCCGTACCCAATTCCAATGTCCTGATCCCCGATGACCTGTCCATCAGCCAAGCCGTCGAGCACTATCTCCAGCGTTATTTCACATCCTTCGGCGACGAGTTGCCACCATCCGGGCTCTACCAGCGCATTCTGGAGGAAGTCGAACATCCGCTGGTGCTGGCCGCGATGACGGCGACACGTGGCAACCAGATCCGCGCGGCCGATCTGCTCGGCCTCAATCGCAACACCTTGCGCAAGAAGATTCGCGATCTTGGCGTCAACGTCTACCGCGGGGCGCGGCAGGGCTAGTCCGAGTCCGCGATGACGAGATCGAACTAGTCCATCAAAAACCGGTTGATGAGACGTCGAAAGATTTTTGTGATCGGACGTCTTGTTGCATATTCGCCACAATGCGTTGCATAGATGCTACGCAACCATGACAGCAAGCGGCGAAATGGCTGAGCAGGCCATACCATTGAACGGACCATTGTTTCGGAGATCCGGCGTGCAGGAGGCCAGGCGGCTGATGGCGCTTCCCGGCATCCTCGCGATCATCGGTGCCTTGCTGACCGCCGCGGTTTCCTTTGCGATCCTGGTCGGAGCGACGCCGATCACGCCTGATCGGACAACGACGCTATGGCTGATCGGCCTCAATGCGCTGTTCATCTTCTTCCTGGTGGCGCTCGTCGCCCGCGAAGCCAGGCGAATCATCATGGCGCGTCGCGTCGGCAAGGCTGCGTCACGTCTGCATGTGCGCATCGTCTTGATGTTCGCGCTGGTCGCCGCGGTTCCGGCGATCCTGGTGGCCATCATCGCGGCCATCACGCTGAACATCGGTCTTGATCGCTGGTTCGAGATCCGCACCAAAACCATTATCAATTCGTCGCTTTCGATCGCGGAAGCCTATGTCCAGGAAAATGCACGCAACCTCCAGGGCACGACCTTGTCCATGGCTTACGACCTGGACAGCTCGCGTACGCTCTACGGGCTTGACCGAGGCGGTTTCCTGGACCTGATGAACAAGGAAGCGATCGGCCGTGGCCTTGCCCATGCCGCGCTGGTCAAGGAGGACGGCTCCTTCGTGATGAGCGCCAAGACAGGCGCAGACTTCCCCATGCCGGGGCCACCCGATGGGGCTGTCAAGCAGGCGGTGGATGGCAAGCCGCTGCTGATCGAGCCGCGCACGCGCAACATCATGGGCGCAATCATCAAACTGAAGGAAATCGAGGGGCTTTATCTCTACACCATTCGCGTGGTCGACCCCGAGGTGATCAGGGCGCGGGAGATCGTGCGGGCAAACACCGCGGAGTATCGCGGCCTCGAAACCAACCGCGGATTCTCCCAGGTTGCGTTTGCGTTGCCTTACATGTCGCTGACGCTCATCGTCATCCTGTCCGCCATCTGGACGGGTATCGCCGTGGCGGATCGTCTGGTGCGTCCGATCCGTCAGCTGATCGGTGCTGCCGACGAGGTGGCGACGGGAAATCTCGATGTCTCGGTTCCGGTCCGCAATTCGGACGGCGACGTCGCGCATCTGGGGGATACCTTCAACAAGATGCTGCTGGAGTTGAAATCCCAGCGCAATGAAATCCTGACCGCCAAGGATCTGGCCGATGAACGGCTCCGGTTCTCGGAAGCCGTTCTGGCGGGGGTGACCTCGGGCGTCGTTGGTGTCGATCCCTTCGGCACCATCACCATTGTCAACAAGTCCGCCGAGGCGATGCTGGCGATGTCGTCCGAGACTGCGCTGGGACAGAATCTGTCCGCTGTGCTGCCGCATGTCGGGCGCGTGCTGGAGATCGGCCGCAAATCCGGCAAACCGGTCTATCGCGAGCAGGTGACCTTCTTCCGCGCTGGTTCAGAGCGGACTTTCAATGTCCAGGTGACGATCGAGGAAGACCAGGACGATGCCTATGAGGGCGAAAAATCCTATGTCGTGACCGTGGACGACATCACTGATCTCGTCACGGCACAACGCACTTCAGCCTGGGCCGACGTTGCCCGGCGCATTGCCCATGAAATCAAGAATCCGCTGACGCCGATCCAGCTTTCGGCCGAACGCATCCGGCGTCGTTACGGCAAGGTGATCACCGAAGACCGTGAGGTGTTCGACCAGTGTACCGACACCATCATTCGGCAGGTCGAGGATATCGGGCGCATGGTTGACGAGTTCTCGTCCTTCGCGCGCATGCCCAAGCCTGAAATGAAAGCGATCGACCTGCGCGAGCCATTGCGTGAGGCCTCGTTCCTGGTGGAAGTCAGCCAGTCCGACATTGCATTCGAACGTTCCTTTGGTGACGAGCCGCTCAAGGGCACCTTTGACAACCGCTTGCTGTCGCAAGCGTTCGGCAATGTCATCAAGAATGCCGCCGAGGCCATGGAGGGGCTCGAACGGGCGCCGGGTGAAAAGGGCGTGATCCGTGTCCAGGCAGCTCACGTTGACGGTTCGATCCGGGTGGACGTGATCGATAACGGAAAGGGGCTTCCGCGTGAAAACCGGGGGCGGTTGCTCGAGCCGTATATGACGACGCGCGAGAAAGGCACCGGACTTGGCCTCGCGATCGTCAAAAAGATCGTGGAAGACCATGGCGGACGGCTGGAACTGCACGACGCACCTGCCGACTTCCATGGTGGGCGTGGGGCCATGATCAGCATCATCCTTCCTGCCGGTACGGCACCACGTGGCCGGGAGATGGCGGAAAACGAACGAGAAACTGAGAAGGTCGGTAATGGCGTCTGATATTCTGATCGTCGACGACGAAGAAGACATCCGTGAACTGGTTGCGGGTATCCTGAGCGACGAAGGCCACGAAACCCGCACGGCTCATGATGCGGACAGTGCGCTGGCGGCGATCGCCGATCGCGCGCCGCGCCTCATCTTCCTCGATATCTGGCTGCAGGGATCGCGGCTCGATGGCCTGGCGTTGCTTGACGAAATCAAGACCCTGCATCCCAATCTGCCAGTGGTGATGATTTCCGGTCATGGCAACATCGAAACGGCGGTATCGGCCATTCGTCGCGGTGCCTACGATTTCATCGAAAAGCCCTTCAAGGCTGACCGGCTGATCCTCGTCGCGGAGCGTGCGCTGGAGACTTCCAAGTTGCGGCGTGAGGTTTCCGACCTCAAGCAGCGCAGCGGCGAAACATTCGACCTGATCGGCATGTCGTCGGCGATGAGTCAGCTGCGGCAGACCATCGAGCGTGTCGCGCCGACCAACAGCCGTATCATGATCATGGGACCATCGGGCTCGGGCAAGGAACTGGCGGCGAGAGCCATTCACGCCTTGTCGGCGCGCAAGAGCGGGCCGTTTGTGACCTTGAGCGCGGCCAACATCACGCCCGAGCGCATGGAGATCGAGCTGTTCGGCACCGAATCGAATGGCACCGAGCGCAAGGTCGGCGCACTGGAAGAGGCACATCGCGGCATTCTCTACATTGATGAAGTCGCCGATATGCCGCGCGAAACGCAGAACAAGATCCTGCGTGTGCTGGTCGAGCAGCAGTTCGAACGGGTGGGTGGCACCAAGCGTGTCAAGGTGGATGTGCGCATCATCTCGTCGACCGCGCAAAACCTTGAAGCGATGATTGCCGAGGGGCGCTTCCGCGAAGACCTATATCACCGCCTGGCTGTCGTGCCGGTGGCGGTGCCCGGGCTTGCGGAGCGACGCGAGGATATTCCCTATCTGGTCGATACTTTTGTCAAACAGATCGCAAGGCAGGCGGGAATCAAAGCGCGGCGTATCGGTGACGACGCGATGGCGGTGCTCCAGGCACACAACTGGCCAGGCAATGTGCGACAGCTGCGCAACAACATCGAACGGCTGATGATCCTGGCGCGCGGTGACGATGTCGAGGCACCGATCACCGCCGACCTGCTGCCGTCCGAAATTGGCGATGTGATGCCACGCACACCCAACCAGTCGGACCAGCACATCATGGCGCTGCCGTTGCGTGAGGCTCGCGAGCAGTTCGAGAAGGATTACCTGATCGCGCAGATCAATCGCTTTGGCGGCAACATCTCCAAAACCGCCGAATTCATCGGCATGGAGCGCTCCGCCTTGCATCGAAAGCTCAAGTCTCTCGGTGTTTGACCAGCCGTTGCGGGGCGGCTGGACCATGTCTTTGTCCGATACGCAGTCATCGGAATCGCGTAAGAAAACCTGATATTTCAGAGGGTTCGCCATGCCGCGCATTGCCTATGTCAACGGACGCTATGTCGCCCACCGCGATGCCGCCGTGCATATCGAGGATCGGGGCTACCAGTTCGCCGATGGCGTCTACGAAGTCTGCGAGGTGGCACGCGGTTTCATCGTTGACATGAAACGCCATCTCGATCGGCTTGAGCGCTCCCTGCGGGAGCTTCGTATTGAATGGCCGGTCGGCAGGAAGCCACTCGAGATTGTCTTGCGCGAGGTTGTCAGGCGCAATCAGGTGTTCAATGGACTGGTCTATGTCCAGGTGACGCGTGGTGTCGCCAGCCGGGACTTCCTGTTTCCCGCAGACACGTTGTCGTCGCTCGTTGTGACAGCGAGAAAGGTGAACCCGGCGCTGGCGGCCAAGCGTGCCGAAGACGGTATCAAGGTCATCACGGTGCCGGAGAACCGCTGGGACCGTGTCGACATCAAGTCGGTCGGGCTGCTGCCGAACGTGCTGGCAAAGCAGAAGGCGAAGGAAGCCGGAGCCCAGGAAGCCTGGTTTGTCGACGAGAGCGGCAACGTCAAGGAGGGAGGGTCGTCGAACGCCTGGATCGTCACGAAAGACGGTGTCCTGGTGACGCGACCTGCGGACCACGGCATCCTGCGCGGTATCACCCGTACGACGATATTTGACGTTGCGGCCAAGCTTGGCCTGAAGATTGAAGAGCGCGGTTTTTCCGTTGCCGAGGCCAAGGGCGCGCGTGAAGCGTTCATCAGTTCGGCAACGACAATCGCCATGCCGGTGGTGGCCATTGACGGACAAACCGTTGCCAATGGTCATCCGGGCTCGATAACACTTTCGTTGCGGCAGGCGTTTTTTGACGTTGCGGAAAAAAGTCCGGCCTGATAACCGGCACAACAGGAATGGACATCAATACATCTCGTTCTACTTGTCGTTGTTCACGACAAGCATGTCTGCAAGCTTGACATATGCCGAGTATTTTGGCGCACTGGCATGCATACCGAAGGGGATCGGCGAAAGATAAGAACAATGGCAGAGCGTTCGCAAAATCTTCAGGACCTGTTCCTGAACTCGGTGCGCAAGAGCAAGAATCCACTCACAATCTTCCTCATCAACGGCGTGAAATTGACCGGGGTGGTGACCTCGTTCGACAATTTCTGTGTGTTGCTGCGGCGCGACGGGCATTCGCAGCTCGTCTACAAGCATGCCATTTCCACGATCATGCCGAGCCAGCCGGTTCAGATGTTCGATGGTGAGGAAAGCCAAGGCGGCTAATTGACCAGGCAGGACGACGCGAGCCGGAAGGGCCGCGGGCAATCGACACATGATGAGGGCGCGGGCTCCGGAGAGGCAACCCGTGCCCTCGTTGTCGTACCCGTACTGCCGAATCACACAAGGCAGGAAGACGATACCGGCCGCGTTCGGCTGGCGCGGTCACCCGAAGCGCGGCTGGAAGAGGCCGTCGGTCTGACGCGCGCCATCGATCTCGATCCTGTCCAGACATCGATTGCTGTCGTCGCCGAACCGCGACCGGCGACGTTGCTGGGATCAGGAAAGGTCTCGGAACTGGCCGAGGCGGTCAAGGACAAGGGCGCCGAACTCGCCATCATCGACCATCCGCTGACGCCGGTGCAGCAGCGCAATCTCGAGAAGGAACTGAACGTCAAGGTTCTGGACCGGACCGGCCTCATCCTCGAGATCTTCGGGGAGCGTGCCCGAACCAAGGAAGGTACGCTGCAGGTCGAGCTGGCGCATCTCAACTATCAGAAGGGTCGACTGGTGCGATCCTGGACCCACCTCGAGCGCCAGCGCGGTGGCGCCGGTTTTCTGGGCGGTCCCGGTGAAACGCAGATCGAGGCAGACCGCCGTGCGTTGCAAGAGAAGATCATCAAGCTGAAGCGTGAGCTGGAGACGGTACGGCGCACGCGCGATCTTCATCGAGCCAAGCGAAAAAAGGTGCCTTTCCCGGTGGTTGCGATTGTTGGCTACACCAACGCAGGAAAGTCGACCCTATTCAACAAGCTGACCGGCGCCGGCGTGCTGGCGGAAGACATGCTGTTTGCAACGCTCGACCCGACATTGCGGCGGGTGCGACTTCCACATGGCACGCCGATCATCCTTTCCGATACTGTTGGTTTCATTTCCGACCTGCCAACCCATCTGGTCGCAGCTTTCCGCGCTACCCTCGAAGAGGTGGTGGAGGCTGACCTGGTCATCCATCTGCGTGACATATCCGATCCGGACACGGCCGCGCAGGCGGAAGATGTCGAGCGTATCCTGGGCGATCTCGGCGTCGATGCGGCCGACGCCAATCGTGTCGTTGAAGTCTGGAACAAGATCGACCTGCTGGACGAGGGCAACCGGGAGCGCCTTTTGTCGGAAAGTGCTGATGTGAAACGCCCACCGATCGCCATTTCGGCGGTGACGGGCGAGGGCCTCGACGCTCTCAAGGCGCTGATCGAAACACGCGTATCGGGTGAACTGCAGTCGGTCGAAATCACCTTGCAGCCCGCGCAACTCGGCATGGTCGACTGGCTTTACCGCAACGGTGACGTCGTCAGGCGCACGGACAATGAAGACGGCAGCGTTTCCCTGTCCTTGATGGCGACCGAAAGCGCGCGCGAAGAGATTGAAGGTCGGCTGCGGCGCAAGAGCGGCTGAGATGCCCAGTCTCCCCAAGATGCGGGTGGCGAGGCCATCCGACGACCTCGAGGCGTTGCTGCGCTTTTATCGGGACGGCCTGGGCCTGCAGGTCCTGGCGCGCTTCGACGATCACGATGGCTTTGACGGGATCATGTTGGGGCACCCGAATGCTCCCTACCATCTGGAGTTCACGAAGGCTCACGGGGAGGTCGCTGGTCGAGCGCCGTCGGAAGATCACCTTCTTGTCTATTATCTTCCTGATCGGACGATATGGGAGGATGCCGTCGCTTCCATGAAGGCGGCGGGTTTTGACCCGGTTCCATCATTCAATCCCTACTGGGACAGGGTTGGCATCACCTTCCAGGATCCGGATGGGTATCGTGTGGTGCTCCAGCGAGCCGAGTGGAGCCGCTAGAGCATTTTGTAGCCAAGTGGAATCACTTGGCGTTACAAGAGTGCGACGAAAACAAAAACTTAGAGCGTTTCCGCGTTTCCGTGAAAAACGGAAACGCTCTAGAGTGGCGCGGTTGTTCAGGGAAACGCTTTAACTTTTTGTTTTTACGCAATTCCCGACGCAAACCGCTGCGCGTCTTCGCTGGAATTTCTCCAGATTTCAGTCGGCACTCTTGGCTTGCTGCCAAAGCGCCTCCATCTCGTCCAGCGATGCGTTCTCCAAGCTGTGGCCAGAGGTCTCAAGTGCCTGCTCCACATAGTGGAAGCGTTTGCGGAACTTGTCGTTGGTGCCGGAGAGGGCTGCCTCCGAATCGACCTTGAGATGGCGGCCGAGATTGACGACGGCAAACAGCATGTCGCCAAATTCATCCCTGATCGAAGCGATATCGCGCTTGGCCAAGGCTTCGCGCAACTCCGCGATCTCCTCTTCGATCTTGTCGAGGATCGGCTCGGCTTCACTCCAGTCAAAGCCGACGCGAGCGGCTTTCTCCTGCAATTTCAGCGCCCTGGTAAGTGCGGGCAGGGCAACGGGCACGGAATCCAGGAAACCCTTGTCGTGATCTTCCGGATCCAGGCCGCGCGCAAGCCTTTCGGCGCGGCGCTCCGCTTTTTCTTCTGCCTTGATCTTTTCCCACATGCCCTTGGCCATTCCGGCATTGCGGGCTTCTTCGCTGCCGAAGACATGTGGGTGGCGGCGGATCATCTTGCGGGTGATGCCTTCGACCACGTCGCCGAAGGCAAACTCACCTTGTTCGTCAGCCATCTGGGCGTGGTAGACGACCTGAAGCAGAAGGTCGCCAAGTTCCTCGCGCAGATTGTCGATATCATTGCGCGCAATGGCGTCGGCCACCTCGTAGGCTTCTTCGATCGTGTAAGGGGCGATGGTCGAGAAATTCTGCTCGATGTCCCAGGGACAGCCGGTGACCGGCGCGCGCAGGGCCGCCATGATCTCGATGAGGCGGGAGATGTCCTTGGAGGGCTTCATGGCCAGAGCCTAATCCGCATCGGGCAGAACGGCCAATGCCGCTGAGCGGCATCGGCCTCTTGTCCACAATCTCGCGGAACCATCCCGTGCGCGCCCATCGGGGCTTTTCGAGAGTCGATTCCGATTCAGCCGCGGGTTAATCGAGTACCGAAACAATTGCCTTGGCGAGTTTGTCCAGGCCGTCTTCGGGCAGGCCGGCCACATTGATGCGGCTGTCGCCCACCATGTAGACGCCGTGTTCGTTTCGAAGCCGATCGACCTGCGCTTCTGTCAAGCCGAGGCGCGAGAACATGCCGCGGTGTTCAGCAACAAAATCGAAGCGGTCCGAATTGGACTGCCTGCGCAGCGCCTCCGCGAAAGCGACGCGCAGCCGCAGCATGCGCTGGCGCATTTCCTCCAGCTCGGTCTCCCAGTCAACGCGCAGTTTCTCGTCCTGCAGCACGATGCGGACCGCTGCTGCGCCATGATCCGGTGGCATCGAATAGAGCGTGCGTGCCGCTGCCAGCATGTGGCTCAGCGCGATATCGGCTTCCGCACCGTTCTTCGCCAGGATCATCGCGGCGCCGACACGGTCGCGATAGACAGCAAAATTCTTCGAGCAGCTCGAAGCGACCAGCATTTCGGGCACCTTGCCGGCGATAAGGCGAAGGCCGGCCGCATCGGCCTCCAGGCCTTCACCGAAACCCTGATAGGCAATGTCGACAAACGGCAACAGGCGGCCTTCGACCAACAGATCCGCCACCTTCGCCCACTGCTCGATGGTAAGGTTGGCGCCGGTCGGGTTGTGGCAGCAACCGTGCAGCAACACTGCGTCACCAGGCTTGGCGGTCTTCAGCGTCGCCAGCATGTCGTCGAAGCGGACAGAACCGCTTGCAGCATCGAAATAGGGATACTCGGCGATGGTCAGTCCAGATTCCCGCATCATGGGGATGTGGTTCGGCCAGGTCGGGTTGGAAATCCAGATCGTGGCGCCTGGCCGGGTGCGCTTCAGCAGTTCTGCGGCCAGTCGCAACGCGCCGGAGCCGCCTGGCGCCTGCGCCGCGCGGATTCGGGTGAGGTCGGCTCCGTCACCGAAGACCAGCCTGGTCATGACTTCGTTGAAGGCGAGATCGCCGGCAAGGCCAAGATAGGTCTTGGTGTCCTGGTTCTGCAGAAGCCGCGTTTCGGCCTCACGCACCGCCCGCATGACCGCCGTCTTGCCGTCACGATCCTTGTAGACGCCGACGCCGAGATCAACTTTGTCGGTGCGCGGATCGGCACGGTAGAGCCCGATCAGGGCAAGAATCTTGTCTGTCGGCGCAGGCTGCAGGTCTTCAAACATCTGAGGCTTTTCCATGGGCATCGCGCCGCCTTGTGGGCGCGGCGGAGTGATACGAAAAACGACGGTGTTAGGCTAGGATTATTGCGCCGGATATTGCGGTTGGCTCCGTAGGCGCTCGTGTGTCCTGCTTGCATGGGGCAAATTTCCTGGACCCACCATGGACGGAACAATCTTCGACATCGTGGTCATTTTTGAGAAAGCCATCCCAATCCGAGCCAAAAAATAGCAATCGACAAAATCTACTGAGTTTATAGACTAATGGGAAATGGAGGAAGCGATGGCGAATTTCCTGACCCAGGCCGGTGCACGAAAGTTCCGCCACCGTGGCATTTCCGTGTCGCCTGTCGGCGGTGCGCTGCTGCCCTATGCGGTTTTCGCCGTATCCTTCCTTTTTGCAAGCGCCTTCATTTTTGGGCTTGTGCCTTGAGTTGACGCGGTGAGGTAACCGCCTGCAATTCCAGAGGAGTTGAACCGCCCGCCTGTCCACCACAACAAGGGAGAAGTTGTGATGAGCGTTGTGTTCACTTTTGTATCCCCTGCAAGCGTCGATCAATCACATGTTGCCTCCAAAAGGCATGCAGCCGGAAGCCGGGTTACGCCCGCTTCGGCGTGGCGCGCAGGTTTTCAGTCCTGGCTGTCTGGCGAGCAGAACAACTCGCTTGATGTTGTCGACCGCACTGTCGCCAGGGAAATCGAGCAGCAACAGATTGTGCTGACCCACGGCGCCGGCGAACTCGATCCCGTCAGCGCAGCGCGCCGGCTGGCGGCGTTGCAGCTCCAGCACAATGGTCGAATTGCGCTTCGGGTGCCTGCGCGCGGAATGGTCGATACAGACCGGCAGCCTAGCCATATCGCCTTCTGGCGGCGGGTCGATGAATATCTGACGCTCCTGAAGCGCCTATGGGCAAATGAAAAACCGATCGATCACGAAGGCCCGTTCTACAGTGTCGTGGGCGGCTTCGTGCCGCGCAAGGGTGCGCGCGGCACGGCAGTGCCGATCCGCATGGCGGGACTGTCTGGAACGGCCCTGAACGTCGCCGGAAAGCATGCTGACGTTTTCGAACTTGCTGCCGTATCGCCGGACGAGGCCCGCTTGCTGGCGAGCCGAGTTCGTGCCGCGGCAGCGAGACATGGTCGACAAGGCAAGGTTCGTTTCGCGCTGCCGGTTGTTTTTGATGCTTCAGGCCAGGAAACCGCTGCCTCAGGTCAGTTCATACTGTCGCGACTGCCGGCTCAGGCCGCGCTTCAGCTGCTGAGTTTCGTCGATGCCGGTGTTTCGGAATTCATGGTTGGAGGAATCGGGACGACCGAAGATCTTGACGCTTTCGAACACGTGGTGTCCTTCGTTCGGAATTCGTCGTCGCGGCGCGAAGCTACCTGGGCAGCAAGCGCAGGCGTGGCGGCGGGTCGTCTCGATATGGTGCCAGTCGGACGCTACTGACGCTCTGCAGGACGGTGCACCGACGGCGCGGACTGAGGTTCGCGCCTTTTTCGTCGTCAGGCCTAACGGAACCCGGGTGCCGTGCGCTGCGTCAATTGTCCTGCCAGTTTGGCGGTCTGATTGCGGATGTCCGGCACGGCGTCGATCTCGAAGAAAGTTCCACGGGTGAGCGGGCCGACGGCAAAGAGGCGATCGGATGCAGTGCCGTTGCGGTCAATCACTGCGCAATCCAGCGTCACATCGAGGCCGAGCCGCAGTGGATCGGGCCGGGCAAGGCCCCGATCAGTCAAGGACCTGATGACCGCAACCGAGCCGGTCGATACGTCCTTGACGATGCCGGTACAGTCATAGACGCGGGCGACCCGCAAGGTTTCGGCATCTCGCGACCGGCGGGGCAAAAGTTTCACCAGCCTGTCGCCGTTGTCGGAGGCCGTAGCGATCACGCGCGCGGCGAGCAACTTCAAACGGCCGGTGCGAACCGCTTGTTTCACGCGGGCGTGAATCTGTGGTGGCATGCGATGGCGGTGGATATCCCACCAAGCCTTGGTGTGTTCCAGGAACCGGCGCTTGGCGGTTGATGGCCAGTTTTGCCAGATCCGCTGGTTGAACGGCCGTAGTCCATCGACGACGTCACGCCAGTTGCCGCCGGCTTTTTCCGTCTCGCGTACCAGTTTGTGGAACCAGTCGACGAAGTAGGACAGTTCAGTGCCGAGGGGAATGTCGGCACTGTCCAATTTGATCGGATTGCCCTTCTGGTGCGGCCAAGGCAGCAGCCCGCGCCGCGAGACGGCCGTTATTTCTCCTCTGTGCCCGCGGTGCTCGAGTGTCAGCCACGCGTCGACCATGCTCAGCCCGGTGCCAAGGATGAGCACTGGGGCGTCTGGGTCCAGCTGGGTATCGTCAGCGGATCCCATGCGGACCGCGAAATTCTGATCCGGGGCAGGCTCCTGATCATGACCGGTGGCCAGGACGGCTATATGACCGACAAGGCTGGTGCCGTCAGCCAGACGCGCTTCTACACCGACCGGCGTGGTGACGACGCCAGTGCACTCTTGCCTTATCAACCGCAGGCGTCCCGTCGTGCGCTCATCTTCGGCGAGGCGCTCGAGTATGTCCTGCAGGTAGCGGCCATAGGTGCTTCGAGACGTGTAAACCGGACCGGTGTCGGTCTGAACAAGCTGCTTTTCCTGAAGCCAGCGCCAATAGTGGGGCGGGTCATCGGGATAGGCACTCATATTGGTGGCTGCGACATTCAGCAAATGATCGGGCAGGGCGGCGGAATAAGCCATTCCCTTGCCGAAGCTTTCACGACGTTCGACCAGGGTGACACGCAGTCCCGGATCGTTCGAACGTAGCAGATGCGCAGCCAGGATGACGCCACTGGCACCGCCGCCAATTATGATGACGGAATTGCGCGAACGCTCGATCATCGTCGCTCCTCCCTTAAGTCCATAAGAATAGTAAACTTAAGGATGTTTGCGCGAAACGAAATCCTGAAATTCAAGCGGAAGATGACAAGCTAATTCGGTTCAGCGGCTCGCAAATGGAACTGCTTTGCTCGGCAAGGCCTGGAAGGCGTACAGCCATCCGAATGGATCGGCGCACCAAGGACACTCTATCGACCATTTGGATCGACTATTTTAAGCAACTGGGACGCAGGCCGACCGACTACGCCCCAGAAGCTTGGAAGGTTATGCGGTTCTCGGCCTGCGTATCCTGGAATACGTCCAATCCAGAGCCAGCATGACCACGAGTGAAATACCAACCAGCGGAAAGATCAGGCCGCCGACAAGCAGGATGGCAAGCAGGCCGCGAAACACGCGCGTGTCGGCAGGCAGGGGCGGAACGCCGAGCGACCGCGAAGGCCGTCGTTTCCACCACATGACACCGGCCGAGACGGCAAGCATGATGATCGCGATGCAGGCCGCAAGCAGGACCAACTGGTTCACAAGGCCGAACTGCTGGCCCATATGTACGCTGATGCCCCATTCGATCGATTTGGCAAACGGCCCGTAGTCGGCATAGCTGACATCGATAAGTGGCTTGCCGGTGTACTGGTCGAGATGAACGACCCGCTGGCTTGCGAGGTCGTCGGGGAAGACGGAGCCGGTGTAGACGCCGGATGCGTCGGTCGGCAGGTTGACCGCATAACCCTTGTGAAGGCCAAGCTTCTCGAAGGTAGCGACAGCTTCATCAAGGCTGACGGGTTGTCCGTCCTGTCCCGGCGATTGCGGCACCTTGGCTTGATCAAGAGACCAGGACATCTGGGCGATGTGATTGGCGTGTTCGTCGGACATGGGGACCCCGGTCCAGACGCCGTTTGGATAGCCGTAGTTGTTGCCGTTCACCCAATCGTTGACCTTGGCGCCCCAGACTCCGGACCACGGCATTCCGGTGATCGCCAGGAACACGATGAAGAAGCCGACAAAGATGCCTGTCACGGCATGAGTATCGCGCCAAAAGACACGGCGGCGCGGCGTTCCACGCACGCTCAACACCCCACCGGTCTGGCGGCGCGGCCACCACAGATAGATCCCGGTGCCGACCAGCAGGATCGACCAGCCTCCGGCGATCTCGATCAGCATGCGGGCGGTCGAGCCGAAATATTTGAGACTGTGCAGATAGCGGATGGTCCACATGACCGTGCCACGGTCGGGCAGGGCGCCGAGAACCTTGCCGGTGTAGGGATCGACATAGACGGCGAGCTTGCCCTGATCGGCCGTCTCGATCGTTATCTCGGCGGAACTGTCGGCTGTGGCAGGGGCGGTGAATTTGACCGCCGTTCCCGGGCTGGCGGCCAGGGCTGCGGCAACCATCTGTGAAGGCGGAGCCTTTGCCACGCTTTCCTGAACCTCGACACGTTTGAGGTCGGAATGGACGATGCCATCGATTTCGTCCTTGAACAGATAGAGCGCTCCCGTCAGCGCAAGCGTGATCATGAAGGGCAGGACAAGCAGGCCTGCGTAGAAATGCCAGCGCCAGACGGCGCGATAAAGATCGGACGCGGAGCGCGCAACGATGCCTGCGGGCTCCCGCCCGAGGGTGAGTTCGGACATGGGGTATCTCCTGACGTTGTGAAATGCACGACGGGCTCGAGCCGTCGTGTTCGAACGGTGCGGTCAGGGAGAGAGCGGTGGGGCCCTGGGACCAGGAACGAAGCCGCGCAACGACGGCGTGAACGGGTTCGGCGCAAGCCGCGGGGGAACCGGCTCAGCTCTGGTCGCAGTCAGATAGACATGATCTTGTCCACCCACGACAGCCGGAGCAGCCAAACCCGCGATGTTGCACAGGGCTGCGCAAGGGCAGGTGCTGCCCTTCCCAGCTGGTCCCGTTGGATCCGACGAAGGCTCGGCGCCGTCGGTGGTGCAGATGACGTGCAGCGGATCGGCGGCCGAGGCAGCCATCGCGCCTTGCGTCATTCCGGATATGAAAGCCTGCAGCAGGAACAGATAGACAAGGACAACCGCAACGGCGGTGGCCGTCAGCCTGTCCCTGAAAATATCCCGCATCGCTCCCATCGACTGCAGATGCCAGACTTCTCGGCGTGAAGTCACTGCGGCAGATGGGTTGCCGAAGCTTGTATCGGCGTTCTCGCGGATGAGGTCGCCTCGACCGGCAACAGGTGCGGTGGTTGGTGGGCTACCTCACCACTTGACCGTAGCACCGGCTCCGAAAACGCGGCCACGACCGATGTAGACGCCGCGCACGCCGGGCGCCATGGTCAGTGAGTAAGCCAGCGGCCGCTCGTCGAGCAGATTGTTGACGAAGCCATAGAAGCCGTATTTCTCGTTTTCCCAGCCGATGCGCGCGTTGATGGTGTGATAGGGCTCCAGCTCTTCCTTGTCGGCGAGGTCGGAGACGCGTGTCCCGACATATTGATAGCTGACGTTGGCGGTGAAGTTGCCGCTCACCCCCAGCGCCTCGCCAGGCAACCGATAGCCGAGACCGAGATTGGCCGTCCACTCCGGCACCTGTGGCACACGATTGCCTTCGCGTGCACCCGTCAGCATCGATTCCGGCGTCACATCGACCATCTCGGATTTCGTGTATCCGATGCCGCCTGTCAGTTCGAGACCGTCGGTCAGCTCGGTGGAACCGCCAAGTTCCAGGCCGTAGCTGCGGAAATTCTGGTTGGTCATGAAAACGCGCATCGTCGCCAGGTCGAAACCGCTGAGCTGGCCGTCGCGGACGTCATTGTAGAAGACGGCCCCGCGCACGGCGATGCCTTCGGTGAGATTGGCCTTGGTGCCGATTTCGTATGTCCAGCTCTTGGCAGGGTCGAACTTCAGCGAGGGCATGCCAAACCCGGCATATTGTGAGGTCTTTTCGAAGCCGCCCGAAGCATAGCCGCGGGCGATGGAGGCATAGCTCATGACGTCCGCGTTCCAGTTGTAGGCGATCGCGGCGCGTCCGGTCATGTAGGTATCCGACATCTCGTTGGCCTGTTTGAAGGCCGGGATCGTGCCGGGGAAACCGTTCGTCACGTAGTTACCGTCGAAGGTCTGGCGATCATGCGCCAGTCTGAGGCCGCCCGAAATGGACCAGTGCTCGTTCAGCGGCACCGTTGCGTCGCCGAAAGCGGCATAAGTCTCGCTGGTCATCTTGTTATCGAAGGTGCCGTTCATCGTCGGGAACGGCGTCGCGGTCTTGCGATGGAAGTCGTAGTCGGAACGCAGGTAGCTTGCTCCTGCAACCCATTGCCAATCCGATGACTCTGAGGAGTTCAGGCGGAATTCCTGAGTAAAGATGCGCTCTTTCTCGTCCGAATCAACTTTGTCGGCTGCAGGGTTGAACAGGAACTGTGGCGGCAGGCCGAGATAAGGACCGTAGAGATAGGAATCCGTGAAGTCGCCGAAATTGGAGATGCCGATGTCCTGATAGCTGGTTGTCGAGGTGAAGCTGACGTTCTCGAAATCCTTGCGGATGTTGATCGTGCCCTGCGCGATCGTGCGCAGGTTCTTCGGCTCGACATCCTCGCCGCTGAGAGGGAAGTCGGGATGATTGTAGAGCAGATAGGCGGGGTTGTTTCTCTGGTCACGGCTGTATGAACCGCTGACATCGATGGTCCATGTTGCATCCGGCGTATAACGCACGGTTCCACGTGCGGCGCCGATCTTGGCACCGCCGAGGTCCTTGTCGAGATACGGGTTGGGGATATCGCCGTCATACTTCTGCAGGCGCACTGCGCCGCGGCCGGCCAGGATGTCAGGCGAGATCCAGCCGCCGGCTATGCCTTCGACGAAGGCGTGTCCGTTACTGCCGATCTCGGTGTTGATGCGGAAATCGCGCTCGCCGTCCGCAGGCCGGCTGACGACGTTGATGGCGCCGGCAAGTGCATTGCGCCCGAATGTGGTGCCTTGCGGTCCACGCAGCACTTCGACCTGCTCGACATCGAGCAGGGGCGGGGCAAAGCCGATGACGCTGGTCGGTACGCCATCGATGGAGAAGCCGACCGTGGAATCGAATGAATTGAGCGGGCCGCCAAGCGTCGAGACGCCGCGGATGTTCAGGTAGTTGTCGCCGAAGCGTGTGTAGTCGATGAAGTTGGTGTTGGGAGCTTTCCTGGCGATATCAGCGCCGGAATCCAGGCCGGAGGCGGAGATATCCTTGGACTGGATCACCGTTGCGCTGACCGGTGCCTTTTCTTCGACTTCCGTGCGCTTTCGCCCGGTGAGCACGATCCTGTCGAGCAAGGTGGCACCTTGCTCGGCCTGCGCCGCTTCCTGGGACAGAGCCGGTCTGGGCAATATTGCAACCGGCAAGCTCAACAGAGCGGCAGCGCCGCAGGCCAGCGACCTGCGATATGCTTTCAAGCGCATTGGATCCCCACGCAGTTCAAATGCGCCGGCCGGGTCGGACCCTAGCCAGCTTCCTAAATCATGATTATAATTATCAGGTATTAGTCGTGCGGCTGGACAGCCGCAATCGCGTCACTATCGCGGCAGCAAGCAAAACCATCGCGGGAAACAGAAACCGCGGTTCAGCGTGCCGGCCGTAGCAGATCCGGGGATACCGCTCATGGGTGCTTCAACAGCCTTCGTGGGAGACTTTTCAGTCTCCGACCTGCTGCGTGAAGCCGCCGAGCGCGCGATCACCATCGAACACAAGGTTCTGGCTGGAACGTCGATCGAAACCCCGGCCATGTCCGGCATGCTCAAGGCCGAGGAGGTTCAACCCGGCCTCCTGATGTCCGGCTACGATATCACCTATCTGAAGGATAGCGGCCTGGCGATCGAGATCGAGCCGTCGCTTCTGTGCACGGTGCTGCTCGACGGCAGCACTGAGCCGCTGCAGCTTCAGGGTCATTCCTCCGTCGCCCACCGGCCGGGCAGGATAGAAGTTCTCGGTTTCGGGTCGCGCCAGGCAGGCGAACGTGTCTGGTTCACCGGCCAGCGAGCGAGAGCCTTCGGCATCACCGTCAGGCCGGATTTTCTCGATCGTTTTGCGAGCAGCGTGGACAATGACAGCCTGTCCTGCCTGAAAGATTTCCTGCAGCCGGGTTTCCGGCGTGCAACCCTGCCTCATCTGGCGCGTGCGGTGGAAATCGCCAACGAGGTGCTGGACCACCCCTACGAAGGAAACCTGGCAAGGCTTTACCATGAGAGCCAGACACTGCGTTTCCTGCTGGAAATCGCCATCGCGCTGCACGAGCAGGAGCGTGTCGGCCAGAAAATCGGGCGATTGCAATACGAAAGAGCGCACAACGCCCGCGAGATCCTCGATCGGCGTCTGGCCGATCCGCCCAAGGCGCTCGACCTTGCCCGTGAGGTCGGCGTGAATCTGACCACGCTGCAATCGAACTTCAAGCTTGCCTTCGGAACGACGATCTTTGGCTATGTCCGGGTCCAGCGGCTGAAGATGGGGCGCATCCTGATGTCGGAGCATGGCTTGCGCGTTGCGGAAGCTGGCCGCCATGTCGGGTTCTCGAACCCCGCGGCCTTCACCGCTGCATACAGAAAGCATTTCGGCCATCCGCCGACCGCCGATCAGGTGCGGGGCCAGCAACGACAGCATTGAAACGGACCGGTTTGCTGGCGCGATAGTTTTCCTTGCTTTCGCGATAGCGGCAGCGGTTGCGGTTCACGGGGCTAGGCGGCTATTTCATGATCTGAATAGTCATGTTTTCCTGAAGCTCTGAGCGTTCGGGCAAACACCAGGCGCAATCCATCGATCCTGTCGGGACGCAGTCCGTCGGCGCTGGCGATTGTGCATGCAGCGAGGATGGCGATGGCACGCGGTTTCCAGAACGCGTTGATGAAGGCTTTCGGCGCGACCGAACACGTCATGACCGTGCTGAGCGTGGAGGATCTGGCGCCGGCCTTTCGTCGCATCCGCTTTCATGCACCGACCATGATCGATGGACGCGAAACACCAACCGCCAGTTTCATCCGTTTGTGGGCTCCCGATCCGGACGGTTCCGACAAGGTTCACCAGCGCGGTTACACGCTGATTGATCCGGATCCGGAAAGCGGCGAGGTCACTTTCGATTTCGTGCTTCACCAGCCGGCAGGCCCGGCAGCCAGCTGGGCCATGGCAGCCAGACCCGGCGACGCGATCACGGCCTCCTACATCTCCTACACCAAATTCGATCCCCCCGAACCGGAGCCGGATGGCTATCTCCTGATCGGCGATCCGTCAGCCATTCCCGCGATCAACAGCATCCTTGCTGTTCTCTCGCGGGAAGCGCCCATTGTCGTGCTGCTCCAGGAGGTCTCGGCAGGCGACAGAGCCATTCCAATTACCGCGCATCCCAATGCCAGCGTAGATTGGGTTTCGCAAAGCGCAGCCGAGGCTATGGCAGGTGCCATTCCGCATCGCGACTGGTCGAACTGGCACGCCTGGCTCGCCGGCGAGGCCAAGATGGTCAAGGAAGTGCGCGCGTGCCTCAACAAGCAGCATGGCTTTCCGCTCGCCGATATCCAGCATCGTGCCTACTGGGTGCGCGGCAAGGCGATGCGGCTGCGGAAGGACCATGGCGGGGAAGAGGCCGAGCCGGCAGTTGAGGCCAAGGTCGCCGAACAGGCGGTGCAGGTGGCAGAGCCGTCGAACCCCGAGCCTGCACCTGCGGTTGGCCGCTGGCGCTCCCAGCGCGGTCTTGAGTTGCTCGTGCCGCTGCGATGGAAGCTGCGTGCCGCCGGCGTGCTGCAGGGATTGATCTCGCTGATGCGTCTGGCACCGTTCGTCCTGCTCGCGGAAATCGGCCGCAAGCTGCTCTCCGGTGAAGCCGGCTGGAGCGCATACCAACCATTGGTGATCGCGACGCTTGTGCTTTATGGGGCGGCTGCTTTCTTCTCTTCGATGCTGCTCCTGTGGCTGCATGTGGTGGATGCCGATTTCGGCCGCGATCTGCGCCGCACGGTGATCGACAAGCTCGGCCGGCTGCCGCTTGGTTGGTACACCGAGCGAAACGCTGCTTCCGTGCGCCAGTCGGTGCAGGAGGATGCGAGCCGCTTGCACTACATGGTCACGCATGCAGTACCGGATGCCGTCGCCGGGGCCATCACGCCAATCGCCGTAATCATCTATCTTTTCACCGTCGACGCCGGCCTTGCGGCGATGCTTTTCCTGCCGATCGTCGCCTTCATATTCCTCTTCAGCCACATGATGCGCGGCAATGGCGACAATCTGGCTCGGGTGGCCGATTGGACGAAGAAGGCCAATGCCGCCGCGGGTGCCTTTGTCGACGCGCTCGCCGTCGTGCGCGTATTTGGCGGCAACGGGCGCGACTTGCGCGCGGTGCTGGACGGCCAGGCGAGGTTCCTCAATGGCTGGCAGCGGCCGATGGCAGGCCGCAAAGTGCTTTCACAACTTGCCATTCAGCCGCCTACCTTCCTGCTGCTGATCGTCGCCGGCGGCATGTGGCGTATCAGCACCGGTGGAATGACGCCGGCCGATATCCTTCCTTTCATTTTCCTCGGTACGGCCTTCGGAGCGCAAATCATGGCCGTGGCCTACGGGCTCGTTCCGCTGCGCGAGGGGCGGATGGCGGCCCGACGCATCGGCGTTTTGCTGGAGGAAAAGGAGTTGGGTAGCCGGGGCGCGAATGGTGACCTGCCTGCAGGGCCGCTGACACTGCGGTTCCGGGATGTTTCCTTCAGCTATCGCCCTGGCAAGCCCGTGCTCAGCGGCATTTCGCTTGAACTGAAACCCGGCACGATGACCGCTTTGATCGGGCCGAGCGGCGCAGGCAAGTCGACACTTGCCGCGCTTCCGGGGCGTTTTCACGATGTAACGGAAGGCGCCATCACGCTGTCGGCGGGGGGCGCCGAGATCGACATCCGCGATCTCAGTCCTGAGGTCCTCAACAAGCGCATAGGCTTCGTGTTCCAGGACGTGTGTTTTATCCGGGCTTCGGTTCGCGACAACATCGCACTGTCCAGGCCTGCTGCCAGTGACGCCGAGATCGAAAGCGCGGCGCGTGCTGCCAACATCCACGACAGGATCGCCCGTTTGCCACGTGGATACGACAGCGTCATTGGCGAGGATGCCTATCTTTCAGGCGGCGAGGCGCAGCGCCTGTCGATAGCGCGTGTTCTTCTGGCCAATCCGCCGATCCTGGTCCTTGACGAGGCGACGGCATTTTCCGACCCGGAATCCGAACATCTCGTGCAACAGGCGGTCGCTGCGCTGACGCGGGACAGGACCGTCCTGGTCGTGGCGCATCGACTGCACACGGTCACGCGGGCCGACACGATCGTCGTGATGAAGGACGGCAGCATCGTGCAATCCGGTCGTCATGACGGCCTGGTCGCCATTCCGGGGCTCTATCGGGACCTCTGGCATGCCGGAGAGGAGGTCGCGGCATGAGCCTGTTGGTCCCGAAGGAAGCTCGGCGCCATATCGCGCCTTACGTCGCCTGGGTTGTTTTTGCCGCGCTGGCGCGCGCCGTAGCGGCACTTGCTCTCTTGCCTTTGCTTGGCACGCTTTTTGGCGCCGGCCCGCACGGAGCACTGCCATGGCTCGGCGTGCTTGCCGCCGCGATCGCTGCCGGATGGTTTGCGGAATCGCGATTGATCGTACGTGCCTTCGACCTGGGCTTCGCCGTTGCCAACAGGACCAACCACGCGCTCATCGACCATCTGCTGGCCGTTCCGCTCGGGGAGTTCCGCGCGAAACAGCAGGGCGAGGCCAAGCGTGCTCTCGCCGGTTCGGTCCCGGAGCTTTTCGCCGCCTTCGTCAACCTTTGCGGTCCGGTAGGCATTTCGCTGCTGCTCCCACCACTTATCGGCATTGGCCTGCTTTTCGTGGCCTGGCCGCTTGGTCTGGTCGCCGTGGCTGCCGTGCCCGTCCTCCTGACAGCGCTGTTTTTCGGGGCCAGGTTGATGCGGCAGTCGGAAGCTGCCTTTGCCGCTGCTTCTGAAGAGGCCGCCGAGCGGACCGATGAGTTCGCGAAGGCGCAGCTGATCCTGCGCGCGGCCGGCCGCCTCGGTGTCGAAGGCACGCCGCTCGGGGATGCCGTCGAACGGCAGCATCGCGCCGGACTTCGCATGCTCTGGTTCACCGTACCCGGCACCCTGCTGTTTTCGATTGTCTTTCAGGTGGTGCTTGTTGCGCTCATCGGCGTGATTGCCTGGCTCGTCGCCACCGGCAAGGTCAGTGCGGCAGAGGCCGTCGCGCTCATCGTCGTGACGACGCGCTATCTTGAACCTTTCACGACGCTCTCGGATCTGGCGCTGGCACTTGAATCCGTGCGCGGTGCCTGGCGTCGCACCATGGACATCCTTGCGCTGCCTACGCTGTCACATCCGGCAACAAATGCGGTTGCCGGGGCGCCGGATGTGGAGTTTTGCGATGTCGGTTTCGCGCCGGGCGGCAATGTCGTGCTGGACGACATCTCCTTCAAGGTGCCGGCCGGTTCCACCACCGCGATCGTCGGCCCTTCCGGCTCCGGCAAGAGCACGATCCTGTCGCTGATTGCCAGGTTCCATGACGTCGACGGTGGCAAGGTTCTGGTGGGTGGGCGAGACGTCCGTGATTATCATCCATCGAGCCTCATGGATCAGATGGCGGTGGTTTTCCAGACCGTTCAGTTGTTCGAGGGCGGCATCAGGGAGAACATCCGGATTGCGCGTCCAGCCGCCACCGATGGTGACATCCAGCAGGTGGCGAGCGCGGCCAAGGTCGATGAAATCGTTACACGCCTGGGAACATGGGACGCGGCTGTCGGGGAGAGAGGTTCCGCGCTTTCAGGTGGCGAAAGGCAACGGGTGAGCATCGCGCGAGCCCTGCTGAAGGAGGCGCCGATCCTGTTGCTGGATGAGGCCACGAGTTCTCTCGACACCGGCAACGAAGCGGCGATTGCTGCCGCTGTCCGCAATTTCGCCAATCGTACCGTGTTGATCGTCGCCCATCGGCTGGAGACCATCGCGCACGCCGACAACATCGTGTTCGTGGAGAACGGCCGGGTGGTGGAAGCGGGGCCGCGTGAAGCCCTCATCCGCGCCGGTGGGCGCTTCGCGGCCTACTGGATGCATCGACGCGCTTCCTTGGCCTGGCAGTTCTAGGCTCTCGATCACAACACATCGGGCAATACCAACCCCGGCCGCATCGGCCGGGGTTGGATGATGTTTGCGGAGCGACGCTGCAGGCTCGCAACTGGGTATTTCCGAGGTCCGGTCGGGCCGCGTGTGCAAGAGTTCCTGGTGTCGTACCTGACATGCCTTCTGAAAAAGGAACATCTAAATCGTTGGCGAACGGCACAACGATCTTGACATTATTTGCGATCTGCGATCGCATAATGATGTTGGCCGATGGGCGTTGTTGACGGCAGGCCAGCGGCGAAAACAAGAAGGCGCAAAGCGCCCCAGAGGGAGTTTCAGATGAAAACCATGATGAGGGCGTTGCTGGCGGCTGCGCTGGGTTTGGCAGTACTTGCGCCAAGCGGTGCTGCGCAGGCCGAGTCGGTTATCCGCATGGCATCGCCTTATCCGGCGACCACACTTGATCCGTCTCGCTCCGGGGCGGCCGGCAATATCGAAGTTTTCGGGCAGCTCTATTCACGTCTTCTGCATCGCAATTTCGAAACCGGCGAACTGGAGCCGGGGCTGGCGGAAAAGTGGGACATCTCCGCTGACGGTTTGACCTATACCCTGCATCTGCGCGACGCCAAGTTTTCGGACGGCTCGCCGGTGACTGGCAGCGATGTCGCATTCAGCCTGGAGCGTGTCCGTTCCGACAAGGAGTCGGCCTTGCCATCCCCTCTGGCGGCCGTGGAGTCGATCTCGGCGCAGGATGCCAAGACCGTCGTCATCAAGATGAAGCATGCGCTGGCGCCCATGCTGGCCAATCTTGAACTTTGGAATGTCGGCATTGTCTCCAAGGCCGATGTCGACAAGCGCGGTGTAGATGGTGCCTTTGCCTCGGTGCCGCTTTCGTCGGGCCCCTACATGGTCAAGGAATGGAAGCCGGGTGAAAAGCTCGTGCTCGCCCCCAATCCTCACTACTGGCGCCAGGGTTACCCGAAGTCGGATGCGATCGTGGAACTGCTCGAGATCGCCGAGCCGGAGACGGCCGCCGCCATGCTGAAGACGGGCGAAGTCGATGTCATGCGCGGTGTCAACTGGTCCCAGGTCGACGATCTCAAGGCGACCGACGGCATCGACATGCGCATGGAACCCTCGAATGTCATTTTCGTCTCGCTTCTCAACCACGGCCGCGAACCGTTCTCCAGTCTCAAGGCAAGGCAGGCGGCCGCTTATGCGCTGGACAACAAGGCGCTGACCCAGGCGGTCACCGGCGGCTATGCGAAGCCGGCGAACACCCCGCTTCCCGGGTCGCTGCAGTTCCACGATGACAACTATCCCGGCGTCGTCGCCGACATGGAGAAAGCCAAGCAGTTGCTGGCGGAGTCCGGCATGGCCGGGAAGGAAGTGAAGATCATCCTGGGAGGAGGCTCGACCAACCAGCAGATCGGGCTGTTGATGCAGGCGCAGTGGGAAGCGATCGGACTGAAGCCGGTGCTCGTCAATGTCGATACGCCTGGCTGGTGGGATGCTACCGGCAAGGGCGAGTATGACGCCACGCCGACCTGGTGGATGAACGAAGTGACCGATCCCGACCTCGCGGTGCGCTGGGCGCTGTGCGGCGAGTGCGACTCTCACGCCTTCAACACCTTCTACAACAACAAGCGGCTCAACGAGCTGACAGAGCAGGGATCACGCGAGCAGGACCCGGCCAAGCGGGCCGCCATCTACCAGGAGATCTCGAAGATCGCCACGGAAGAGGTCTCGCAAATCCCGCTTTATTACTCGCCTTACGCAATCGCCTATTCGAAGCGTCTGAAGAACCTGAAGATGACGCCGGCGATGCAGTGGACGCTCGAAGAGACAACGATCGAGCAATAGATCCTCCCAGAGGTGGTGCGGTGCCGCAAGGCACCGTGCCGCTTTCTTTGTGCCGGCCGTTGCCGGCTTGGTTCCAGCAATGGAAACGGTGGCGAATTGCAGACAGTTTTCAGACGCATCATCCAGCTGATCTTCGTGCTCGCCGGCATCTGCATCGTCACGTTCCTGCTCGTGCATATGGTCCCCGGTGATCCTGCCCGGGTCATTGCCGGGGATCGCGCCAGCCCGGAAACGATCGAAGCGATCAGGCAGCGTTTTGGGCTGGACCAGCCGCTGTGGCACCAATTCATGACCTATGCCGGCAATCTGTTTGCCGGGGATATCGGTCAGTCGATGCGCTACAAGCGTCCGGTCGTCGCCTTGATCGGGCAGTATATCTGGCCAACGCTTTTCCTGACCGGCTACGTCATCTGCCTCGCGGTGCCGCCATCGGTTGCACTGGCGATTGCCAGCGCGCGCCGGCCAGGCAGCCTGGCCGATCAGCTCATTCGTTTCATCGGCATTGCGGGCATGGCGATTCCGGTGTTCTGGCTCGGCATCATGATGTCGCGTTTCTTCGGCGTCGGGCTCGGCTGGTTCCCCGTCTCGGGTTACGGCAAGACCTTCGCCGATCACCTGCACCACCTTTTCCTGCCTGCGCTGTCGACGGCGATCTGGATGGTGCCGGTTCTGGTCCAGAGCCTGCGGGCCGCTCTCATCGAAAAGGCCTCGGCCGATTTTGTCGTCGCAGCGCGGGCGCAAGGGGCCGGCGAACGCGAAATCTTCTGGCGCACGGTCCTCCCCAATGCGGTCCTGCCGACGTTGAATCTGTTCGGCGTCCTCGTGGCTTTCCTGATCGGCGGCACCATTATCGTTGAAACGGTCTATGCGGTGCCGGGTCTTGGCACGCTGATGGTCAATTCGCTTCTGGCGCGCGACTACCAGGTCGTTCAGGGGCTCACCCTGATGTTTGCGGTAACGACGGTGGCGGTGACTTTCGTGGTCGATCTCGTGTCTGCTGCGATCGATCCCCGCGCGCGGCTGTAGGAGATAGCCATGTCGATGGAAGCCGCTCCTGCATCCGGGCCTATCCAACAAGCCGATGTCATCGTGCCCTGGAGCATCATTGTTGCCGGATCGATTGTCGGCGCATGGGTTCTGCTGGCCTTGTTCGCGCCCGTGGTTGCGCCGTACGACCCGACCGCGGTCGACATCATGAACGCGCTGAAAGGCCCGAGCGCTGCCCACTGGTTCGGCACGGATCAGGTCGGCCGGGACATGCTTTCGCGTGTCATTCACGGCGCACGCATAGATCTCTTGATGTGCCTTGCCGGTGTGCTGCCACCGCTCATCATCGGCACGACCGTCGGCCTGCTGAGCGGCTATTATGGCGGTGTGATCGATACGCTTCTGATGCGTCTATACGATCTCACGGCAGCCTTTCCATTCTTCGTCCTGGTGCTGGCGATCGTCGGCGTGCTTGGACCGGGGCTGCTCAATTTTTTCATCGCGCTGGCTCTGGTGGGCTGGGTGACCTACGCGCGACTGGTGCGCGCCGAAGTCATGGCGATCCGGGACAGCGAATACGTGCAGGCCGCGCAGTGCCCGGGTTATCCCGATCGCGTTGTCCTGCTGCGTCACGTGCTGCCCAATGCTTTCGGACCCGTGGTCGCCTATGCGGTGAGCGATGCGGTGCTGGTCATGCTTGCGGGTGCGAGTTTCGGCTTCCTCGGCATGGGGGCACAGCCGCCGCTGGCGGAATGGGGCGTGATGATCGCGGACGGAAGCCGCTACATCCGCCAGGCATGGTGGATCTGCATGTTCTCCGGCCTTGCGGCCATTTCGCTGGGGCTCGGCCTGGCTTTCCTCGGTGACGGCCTCGGTCAACTGCGCCGCGGGCAGGTGTCGGCATGAACGGCCCTCTCGCGCCACTCAGAATCGCGGGCCGCCCGCTGCTCGATATCGCCGATGTCTCGGTGACGTTCGGCAATACGCGCGTGCTGAAGAACGTGTCGTTTCAGATCATGCCCGGCGAGATCGTCGGCATTGCCGGTGAAAGCGGCTCCGGCAAATCGACCATCTGCCGCGGCGCGATGGGGCTGCTGCCGTCGACGGCCGAAGTAGCCGGGACGGTCCGCTTCGACGATCAGGCAATGCTGGGTCTTGGCGAGGCCGAATGGACGAAGCTGCGCGGTCGCGACATGGCGATGATCTTCCAAAATCCGGCGTCGCACCTGAATCCGCTGCAGAAGGTCGGCAAGCAGATCGCACAGCCGATGATCCGACATCTTGGCCTTTCGACAGGCGAGGCGTGGGAGAGGGCGGTCAGGCTTCTCGAGGATGTCGGCATCCGCGAGCCCGCCATGCGGGCAAAATCATACCCGCATGAATTGTCGGGCGGCATGAAGCAGCGCGTCATGATCGCAGCCGCGATCAGTTGCGCGCCGAGACTGCTGATCGCCGACGAGCCCACCACCGCCCTCGATGTCACCGTCCAGGCAAAGATCCTTGAATTGCTGAAAGATCTCAACCGGCAGCGAGGCCTTGCGATCGCACTGATTTCCCATGACCTGGGCGTTCTGGCCGATATCTGCTCGCGCATCATCGTCATGCGCCATGGCCAGATCGTCGAACAGGGAGAAGCCGGGCAGATCATCGGCACGCCGCAGCATCCCTACACAAAGTTGCTGGTGGATTCGCAGCCGGGAAGAAAACAGTTCAAGGCCGGCTGGGCGCAAAGCGAAGATCAGGCGCCATTGCTGCAGGTCGAAGGCCTGCGGGTTCTCTTTCCGGCAAAGCGGGATCTTGTCGATATCCTACGCAGCCGGAAGGCTACGCCTTTTGCGGCGCTGGATGGTGTGGACCTCGCTGTCTCGACCGGTGAAACGGTTGGCATTGTCGGTGAAAGCGGCTCCGGAAAGAGCACGCTGGCGCGCACCATCATCAGCCAGAACCGGCCGACGTCCGGCACGGTCAAACTGGGTGGCCGCCCCATCGAGCGGCTTGCCGGCCGCGAGCTCCTGGAATTGCGGCGTCGCGTCCAGATGGTTTTCCAGAACCCGTATGATTCCCTCAATCCGCGCATGACCGCGCTGGAGACGATCGCCGAGCCGATCTGGCGCCATGGCATGGCCGATCGGCGGGAGGCGCTGAACCAGGCCCTGAAACTTCTCGAGATGGTGGAATTGCCGTCGGCGCTCGGCGAGCGGAAGCCTCGGCAATTGTCGGGCGGTCAATGCCAGCGTGTGGGTATCGCCAGGGCGCTGGCATTGCAGCCGCAGGTGCTGATCGCCGACGAGATCACTTCGGCGCTCGACGTGACCACGCAGGCCCAGATCCTGGAACTGCTTGCTCGCCTGCGTCGCGAGCGGTCGCTGACACTGATCTATATCTCGCACGACCTGTCCGTCGTCAGCTCCTTCTGCCAGCGCGTCTATGTGTTTCGCTCGGGCAGGATCGTGGAGCAGGGTGCTGCCGCGGATGTGCTGACGAACCCGCAGGAAGCCTACACGCGGGAGCTTGTCGCCTCGCTGCATCGGCTGCCCGGGCAGGCAATGGAGGGAGTTTGACATGAACGCCAACAGCAGTGCGCAGTGGCGCGATCCTGGCATGCCGGGATCCTCCATCATTCCGCGTACGGATTGGGACTATCCTCCCTATCATCGCTGGACGTTCCAGCATGTACGGGAAATGACCGCAACCGCCCGGATCTGGCGCGGTCAAGGGCCGACCTTGCCGCTGCCGACGCGCACCGTCGAGATCGATCACATCGAGTTCGATGTCGCAGGGCGCCGCCGCACGATCCGCGACTTCCTCGACAACAGCTTTACCGACGGGTTTCTCGTGCTGTCGCGCGGTGAAATTGTCGCCGAGCGCTACATGAACGGGATGAAACCGCATGGTCACCACCTGGCGATGTCGGTGACCAAGTCTATCGTTGCTACCGTGCTGGGCATTCTTGTTCACAAGGGGCTTGTCGAGACAGCAGCGCCGGTGACGAAGTACCTGCCGGAACTCGAAGCGACGGCGTATCGCGGGGCAACGGTCCAGCAGGTCCTGGACATGACGAGTGGTGTCCTGTTCGACGAGTCGTACACGACGGAAGGCTCGCACATGCAGCAGCTCGACCAGGCCTGTGGCTGGAAGCCGATGATGCGGCCCGAGTGGCCGCAAACGGTATGGCAGCTGATCATGACGCTAACCGAGCAGCAGCGGCCGCACGGACAGGTTTTCAACTATCGGTCGATCGAAACCGACATCCTCGGCTTCCTGATGGAGCGGGTCAGCGGGCTGCCGTTGGCCGAGCTGATCAGCAATGAATTGTGGGCGCCGATGGGCGCGGAAGAAGATGCCTACATCACGGTGGATCACGGCGGTTATGCACTTGCCGACGGTGGCCTCAACGCAACACTGCGTGACTACGCCCGTTTCGCCCTGCTGCATCTGCGTGGCGGCACGCTGAACGGCCGCCGAATCGTTCCGTCGGCCTGGATCGAGGAAACCCGGCGTGGCAACCATAAGCTCTTCCAGGGCGTCTATCGGACAGTCCTGCCGAACGGTGCCTACCACAACCAGTTCTGGATCGAGGATCCCGAGCGGCGGTCCTATATGTGCCGGGGCATCTTCGGCCAGTATATCTACATGGACCCGCAGACCGATTTTGCCGCAGTGAAGCTGTCAACCTGGCCGGAGTTCGTCAATCCGGACCGTTCGATCGAGGCTTTGGCGGCAATCCACGCCATTCGTGATGTCTGCGCGGAGACGTAAGCTTTCGGCAGGGTCACTATTGTCAGTATTATCAATATTTTGCCAAGGGCTTCCTGTCGCTGGATTGGAGGTATTTGCAGGCATCGACTGCATCGCGATTTTCGTAATAGGCAAATAATTTTTGCGATCGCAGATCGCACTCTTGTGCACTTTGCGATCGCATGCCAGTCTGCCGGCGAAGCGCACATGACGAGGCGCGGAACCGGGAGGGGAAACAGAATGGCCTGGACGAAGACCTTAGCTGCGGCGGCCGTCGCAACGCTTGCCGGCATCGGTACGGCACGTGCCGAGGGCGTGCTCAACATCTACAATTGGGGCAACTATACCAGCCCGGAGATGGTCAAGAAGTTCGAGCAGAAATACGACGTCAAGGTCACGGTGACCGAGTACGATTCCAACGATACCGCGCTCGCCAAGGTTCGCCAGGGTGGCCACGGCTATGACGTCGTGGTGCCCTCCGCTCCGGTGGTCAAAGTCTGGATCGACGAAGGTCTCGTTCTGGAGAGTCGTCCGGACCAGATGGAGAATTTCAAGAATGTCGACCCACGCTGGGTCGATGTGCCGTTCGATCCCGGCCGGCGCTATTCGGTGCCGTGGATGTGGGGAACGACCGGCGTCACGGTCAACAAGTCGGTCTATTCCAGCGACATCAACACATCGGCCATCTTCATGGACCCGCCGGCCGAACTGGTCGGCAAGGTCAATGTGGTGCCTGAAATGTCGGACGTCATGTTCCTTGCTGTTTCCTATGTAGGTGGCGAGCCGTGCACCAGCGACAAGGCGGTGCTGAAGAAGGTGCGCGATACGCTGGTGGCAGCCAAGCCGAAATGGCTGGCCATGGATTTCGGCAATATCGACAAATACTCACGCGGCGATATCGCTGCCGGCGTCAACTGGAACGGTTCTTCCTTCCGCTCACGGCTGCAGAATCCCGACATCCTCTATGGCTACCCCAAGGAAGGGTATCCGGTCTGGATGGACAATCTGATGATCCTGAAGGACGCCAAGAATGTCGAGAACGCCAGGTTGTTCATGAATTTCGTCATGGACCCGGAGAATGCGGCGATGCTGTCGGCGTTCTCCCGCTATGCAAACGGGATCAAGGGTTCGGAGAAGTTCATGCCCGCGGACATGAAGGATGCGCTGGAACTCAACATTCCGGCTGACCCGGTCCAATACGGGAAGGTCAATGTCGGCTGTCCGGCCGATGTCCAGGCGATGTATACGAAGATCTGGACCGACCTGTTGAAGTGAACCCGGCATCCAGGTCGTGAATTCACACAGCGGCGGAAATGACGCTGGAATTCACGGCCTGATCGGGAGTTGGAGTGGAAATGGCACTCGATCCGGAAATCAGCGGCATGCTCGATCGGCTGGCGCGCGCGCAGGCCGCCCAGCAGGATGAGGTTACGCTGGACGGCTCGCGCCGCAGCTACCGCGACCAGTATCGGGAAATGAGCCGGCCACCCGAAAAGCCGGTGGAGGAGAACACCGTCAGGCTTGGAACGGGCAGGGGCGATGTTTCGCTTCATCTTTACAGCCCGGCGGGTGTCGCTGCAGATCCTTTGCCGGTTATCCTCTATCTGCATGGCGGCGGCTTCGTTCTTGGCGATGCCGCAACCTACGCGCTGCAGTCCGCGCGCATCGCGTTGGAGTGCGGCGCACTGGTCGTCTTCGTCGAATACCGGCTTGCGCCGGAGCATCCATTCCCGGCGGCAGTGGAAGATGCGCTTGCAGCCGTGGACTGGGTCCTGGCCAGGGCGGCCGATCATGGCGGAGACCCGGCTTGCTTTTCGCTGATGGGGGACAGTGCGGGTGCAAACCTGTCGATCGCACTCATGCGGCATTACCGGCAGCAGAGGCTGTTTCGTGCCGTCTGCCTGCTCTATCCGCTCGTCGACGCCAGGCCCTATCTCGGCCTCGTGTCTCCGTCAGGCTCGGACCGTGAATTTGCCACCGGCTACTATCTGGAGTTCGCGGAGACCGAATATTTCGCGAAGGCCTATCTGCCGGATCCTGCAATGGCCACTGACACGCGCGTTTCGCCTGTGCTGGCGACCGATCTCGATGGTCTGCCACCGGTTCTTTTCTATGCGGCCGAAAATGACGTGTTGTGTGACCAGGGGCGGGCTTTTGCCGAGCAGCTCAAGGCTGCCGGAAACGATGTCCGCTATCGCTGCTTCGACGGGCTGATCCACAATTTCATGCAGCATGCCGGCATCTCGAAGGCGTCGGACGCGGCTTTCCGGGAAGTTTGCGCTGCCGTTCAGCTCGCGCTCAAGGGCAAGGATCTGCGGTAGGCTGCCATGTTCGATACGTCATGGCGCCTGCAGCGCATCACCTTCTATCCGCTGAAGTCGGGCGCCGGTGTTCCGATCGAGACGGTGCGTCTGGAAGCCGAAGGGCTGACTGGCGATCGACGCATGATGGTGGTCGACGAAACCGGTAACTGCCTCACCGCCCGCAAGGCACCGCGCCTGATGCAGATCCGCACGCATGTGGATGGTGACGACATCATTCTCTCTGCGCCTGGCATGTTGCCGCTGGTGTTCTCGCGGGCCCGGCTCGATGTCGCTCGCAACGTGACGATCTGGGGCGACGATGTCGTGGCACTCGATGCCGGTGAGAGGGTTCACCAGTGGCTGACGCGTTTCCTCGACCGCTTCTGCAGGATGGTCATCAAGGGTGCGGTCACACACCGGCCCCTGGCGATCGGCCCCGGCGGAACGGTGAGCTTTGCCGATACAGCGCCATTGTTGCTGACCAATTCGGCCTCGCTTGCCGAGATCAATCGCTATCTCGACGTCGAAGCCGAAATGGAGCGGTTTCGGCCTAACCTTGTGATCAATGGTGCGCCTGCCTTTGACGAGGACGGCTGGAGTTCATGTGCGTATCGGCGATGTGGAGTTCGAGGCCATCGGGGCGTGTGACCGTTGCGTGATGATCACGCTCGATCCCGCTACCGGCGCGGCGAGGTCCGATCACGAGCCTCTGGCAATGCTGGGCCGGCAGCGTCGGGGTGAGGATGGCAAGGCCTATTTCGGCCAGTTTCTCGTCCCGCGCACGCTCGGCAGGCTGCATGTCGGCGACAAGGTCGAAGTGTTGTCGCGCAAGCCGGCGATCACGATTCTGCCGGGGAATGCGCAGCCGGTCACGCGGCTGCCATCCACTTCGGCGAATGCCGGCGCAGATGCTCGTCATGGCAGTCACGAGCGTCTGCTGCGCTGTGTGGCCGTCATCGACGAGGCGAACGATTTCCGCACCTTCCATTTCGTGGCGGATGATGCCGTCGACTACAAACCCGGCCAGTTCATTACCCTGCTGCTGGATATCGACGGCGAGACGTTGCGCCGCAACTACACGATCTCTTCATCGCCATCGCGGCCGCATTATCTGTCGGTGACGGTGAAGCGGGTTGATGGTGGGCGCGTCTCCAACTGGTTGCATGATACGTTGAAGGTTGGTGACAGCATTCGCTCACTTGGGTCGAATGGCCGCTTCCACCTGGCGGCGGTCGGGACTGCCGGGAAGCTCCTGCTGCTGTCGGGCGGCAGCGGCATCACGCCGATGATGGCGATGCTGCGCTTCATTGCCGACACAAACCTGCCGCTCGATGTGTGCTTCCATCACAGCGCACGCGGCATCGAAGATATCGCCTTCCTGCACGAACTGCTGTCGATCAGGATGCAGATGGGCGATCGGCTGAAGCTTTCCTGGAACCTCACGGGGAGCAATGCGGTTGCGGACGCCAATGCCCTGGCTGCAAGGTTCGAAAGCAGCAAGCATGGCATGCAAGCTCTGGTCGGCCGGCTCGATGCCGCCATGATGCAGGCGGTTTGTCCCGATTTTGCCGAGCGGGCGGTTCTGTGTTGCGGCCCGGATGGGTTTCGAACCGGATCTCGTGAAATCTACGAAGGCTGGAAGGCGCGGCCGGAATTCCCGTTCCTGGAAGAAACCTTCGGCCCCGATCGGGCGGCGATGCCATTGCCGGAAATCGGCAACTACAAGGTCTCCTTCCTCAAGGCCGGCAAGTCGGTCAGCGGCTCGGGCACGGTGACGCTGCTGGAACTGGCGCGCAAGGTCGGTGTCGAACTGACGTCCGACTGCGAAGCCGGCATCTGTGGAAGCTGCCGCTGCAAGGTGGTGTCCGGAGAATGGCGGGTGGCTGCCAATGCGGCCGATCCGGAGCGGTCGGTGCTTTCGCAGGGCGAAAAGGAGGAAGGTTATGTGCTGGCCTGCTCCACCAGCCCGATCGGAGATGTCTGTATCGAAGCCTAGCGCTGTGTCCCTGTCTTCGGCAGTTTTGGTTTTATTCCGAAGTGGGAATGCTTCGTAAGACTCTGGCTCTGTCAACTGTATAAGTTCTTTAAAAATCAATTGGATGTTTGTTTTTTCATCCGCCTGAGGGCAGTGAAAATTCTGGATCATCGACTTTCTATTGTGTGATCGTCGATCGCAAATTATACAGAGAGAAAGCATCGGATTTTCCAACGTGCCGGTGCGGGAGGAGAAAGATGGTGGCAAGCGCCGGATTTGATGGCGAGGCCCTGGTGGCGCTCGATCGGGAAACCCAGTTTCATCCCTTCACGGCGATTGCCGATCAACAGGGGAATGGCGCACTGGTGATGGCGCGGGCATCGGGTTCTTCCATCACCGACGTTTCCGGCAAGACCTATCTCGATGGCGCAGCCGGTCTCTGGTGTGTCAATGTCGGCTATGGGCGCAAGGAAATCTCCGACGCCATTCACCGGCAGTCGCTGGAACTGCCTTATTTTCACTCCTTCAACACCGTCGCCAATGAGCCAAGCATCAGGCTGTCGGAAAGGCTTTTGCAACTGGCGCCGAACGGAATGCGGCGCGTGTTCTATGGCCTGTCCGGTTCGGACGCCAACGACACTGCGGTGAAGATGCTGTGGTCGTACAATATGCTTCGCGGTAAGCCACTGAAACGCAAGATCATCTCGCGATCCTACGCCTATCATGGCGTAACGGCGGCGGCCGGCAGCCTGTCCGGCATTCCGATGGTTCACCAGAATTTTGGACTGCCGCTCGAATTCGCAAGGCACGTTTCGCGTCCCGACCTTTATCGGGATGCGCCGGCGCGAGGTTATGTGACCGAAGAAGACTATTCGGACTTTCTCGCCCGGGAACTCGAGGAAGCGATCATCGCCGAAGGCGCCGATACGGTCGCGGGTTTCATTGCCGAACCGGTGATGGGGACCGGTGGCGTGCTGCCGCCACCGACCGGTTACTTCGCCGCCGTCGCCAGAGTGCTTGAAAGGCATGATGTTCGCCTTGTTGCGGACGAGATCATCACCGGCTTCGGGCGTGTCGGGGCATGGTTCGCGTCCGATCTCTATGGCATGGAGCCCGATCTCATCGTTGCCGCAAAGGGCCTGACCAGCGGCTATCTGCCGTTGTCGGCCGTGCTGGTCGGCGAACGCATATGGTCGGTGTTCGAAGAGGCCTCCCGCGACGGACGTCCGTTTGCGCACGGTTTCACCTATTCGGGACACCCGACCTGCGCTGCGGCAGCCCTGGCCAATCTCGAGATTATCGAGCGCGAAAGACTTGTCGATCGCGTTGCCGCGATGGCGCCGTCGTTCGGGTCTCGTTTTGCCGAGACCTTGCTGAACCTTCGGCTGGTCGGCGACGTGCGCAGCGCCGGCTTCATGATGGGTGTGGAGCTTGTCGCGGATCGGGCGACGAAGGCAGCATTCCCGGCTTCGCTGAAGGTCGCCGGTCGCGTCGCCTTGTCGGCGCGCCGTCGGGGCGTGCTCGTCCGGGCTTTGCCGAATTCCGACGTGATCGCTCTGTCTCCGCCTTTCGTGGTGACGGACGCGGAACTGTCGCAGCTTGCCGAAACCTTGCGCGACGCGGTCGATGAGGTGACCGCTGACCTCGTTCGCGAAGGGCACCTCTGAGATGACGGAGGCCAAGGCTTTCCGATCCGAAGCAATCGAGACGGTGGCCATCGTCGGCGCAGGTCTGATCGGCGGGGCCTGGGCAGCCTATTTCCTGAGCCGTGGTCTCAAGGTGCATGCGTATGATCCTCAATCCGGTGCGGAAATCCGGTTGCGCAAGACAGTCGATGACGCGCTTCGTGATCTGTCGCAGCTGAAGCCTGTCGCCAGCGCCTGCGTCGACAACCTGTTGTTTTTCGAGCGGCTCGAGGATGCGTTGGCAGGCTGCGACTACGTCCAGGAGAACGCGCCTGAGAAGCTCACGCTCAAGCAGGACCTTCTTGCCGCAGCAGATGCGATCACCGCGCCCGATGTGGTGATCGGCTCCAGCACCTCTTCATTCATGGCCAGCGAGCTCCAACTGCGGTGCAGGCATCCTGAACGGGTGCTCGTCGCGCATCCATTCAACCCGCCGCATCTCGTTCCTCTCGTTGAGCTGGTGAAGGGAATGGTGACGGCACAGGCGGCGCAGGACGCCGCCTACGCATTCATGGAGCGCATCGGCAAGGTGCCGATCAAGGTGGCGCGGGAAGCGCCGGGGCATGTCGCGAACCGCATGACTGCGGCACTGTGGCGTGAAGCCGTCAACATCGTTGCCGAGGGTATCGCCAGCGTTGGCGATGTCGATCGGGCCATCCGTTCCGGCCCCGGCTTGCGTTGGGCGATCGACGGCCCGCACATGCTTTACCACCTCGGCGGCGGCGAGGGCGGCATGGCGGCCTATCTGAAGCATCTCGGCCCGGCGCAGGAAGCGCGATGGGCGTCGCTCGGGGCGCCGAAGCTCGATGTGAAAACCTGCGCGGCATTGATTTCCGGGATCGAGGATGAAGCGGCAGGCCAAGACATCGAAGAACTGTCTGCACGCCGTGACAGGCTGCTGATTGCTTTGTTGCGCACACTGGAGGGCACCGCATGAGCGGCATGCCGATCCTGCCACGCATCATGGTTGCACCGAACGGTGCCCGGCGCACCCAGTCCGATCATCCACGCCTGCCGATGTCCCCGCAGGAAATCGCAGCGTGTGCCGAAGCCTGCTTTGCGGCGGGGGCTGGTGCCATTCATCTTCACGTGCGCGATGCGGTCGGTCGCCATGTGCTCGATGCGGACCTCTACCGGCAGGTTATCCGGCGGATCAACGTGGTTGCGCCGGAAATGATGGTCCAGGTGACGACGGAAGCCGTGGGCCGTTACAGGCCGGCGGAACAGATGGGGCTGGTACGCGATCTCGAACCGCATGCGATTTCCGCCGCTGTCCGCGAACTGGTTCCCGATGCCGATGCCGAAGCGGTTGCCGCCGTTTTCTATGAATGGTGCGCCGACCGCAACATCGCCGTGCAGCACATCCTCTATGATGCCGCCGATGTTCTCCAACTTGCTGATCTCACCAGGCGCGGCATTGTTCCGGAAGCCGGGCTTTCGGTACTTTATGTCCTTGGCCGCTATTCCGCCGGGCAGGAGAGCAGTGCGAATGACCTTGCCCCGTTTCTGGAGGCCGCCTCGTCACTGCCGGTTCAACCTGACTGGATGGTGTGCGCTTTCGGTCGCGGTGAGACCTCTGCGCTTTCCGCGGCCCTGTCCGCTGGCGGCATGGTGCGCGTGGGTTTCGACAACAGTTTGTGGAATGCAGACGGATCGACCGCTGCCTCCAATGAGGAGCGTGTGGCCGCCATCGCTGCGATCGCCAGGCAGCTGGACGCTCGAAGGGACGTCACCGAGGGAGAAGCCGAACGTGGCTGAACAGAGCGCCTATCGCATTTTCGACGTTCGGCATGCCGGCAGGCAGATCCTGTCGCCGCATATGGCGCGCATCACCTTTGCCGGCGAGGATGTTGCCGCGATGGCGACCTTTGCGCCGGATCAGCGTATCAAGCTGTTTTTCCCGAGAGCGGACGGGACGCTGCCGGCAATCCCGAACCGGCCAGACTGGTACGATATCTACCGCACCGTGCCGCCGCGTGAGCGCGCGCCGATGCGCACCTATACCATACGGTATCTGCGAGCCGACCGCTGCGAGGTCGATGTCGATTTTGTGCTGCATGGCGACAACGGGCCGGCGTCGCGCTGGGCCCTCAATGCAGAACCCGGCGACCCGATCCAGATATCGGCGCCGAACGCCAGATACGACGGTGAGGTTGGTGGTTATGAATGGCAGCCGCCGGCAGGTGTCCGGCACGTCCTGCTGCTTGCCGACGAAACCGCATTGCCGGCGGCTGCCGGAATCCTGGAGGAGCTGGCTGCGCTGGATGTGCGGCCTCGTGTCGACGCGTTCCTGGAGGTGCCGGACGAGGCGGACAAACTCGACCTGCCGTCCTGGAATGGCCTCGACCTGCGCTGGCTGGTTCGCGAAGGCCAGGCGGGAGAGACGCACGCCTATGGCGACAAGATGATTACGGCTGCCAGTCAGGTTGAGCTGCCGCTTGATGTCTTGTCCGGTTCGAATGCCGAGGCTCTTGTGGAACCCGATAGCGACGACCTGCTTTGGGATCGCGCTTCATCCGCACCCGGCAAATTCTACGCCTGGGTGGCCGGCGAAACCGGAGCCGTGAGCCGAATCCGCACGGCGTTCGTCAAGGAGCGGGGCATCGATCGCCGGCTGGCGAACCTCATGGGCTACTGGAAGCTTGGCAGAGAGCGCGAGTAGCCGTGATCGGCCAGGCCAGCACCGCGCCCCATCTCTCTTGTTTAATACGGAAGTGAAAATGCAAAACGCCATAACAGACCGCGCGCAGATCGACCTGGCGAACTGGCGGACCAGACCGCATTCCTCATGGGCGTTTCACAATGCTGCCGAGCTTGTGCCAACGGCGACGGTCCGAGGTGCGCGGTTGCAGGAAAGTCCGGCGTGCGAACTGGGTGATTTCGCTGATATCCAGGTCAGCGATCTCGACGGGCAGACACGCAGCCTGCGTGAATTCCTGGTGAAGAACCACACCGATGCCTTTGTCATCATGCGAGGTGGCAAGTTCATCGCCGAATGGTGTGCGGATCACAATGATCCGGCCAAGCCGCACCTCGTGTTCTCGGTGTCGAAGTCGATCACCGGCTTGCTCGCTGGCGTGCTGGTCGGAAACGGCAAGCTTTCGTTGGACGCTGTTGCCGGCGACTATGTTCCCGAAGCGATCGGTTCCGCCTACGGGGACGTGCGTGTGCGCGACCTGTTCAACATGCAGGTGAGCCTCGACTTCGACGAGATCTATCTCGACCGCAGCGGTGCCTTCGACCGCTACAGGCGAGCCATGCTCTGGAACCCCGAGCACAGGGATGAGGCGACGCCGGACCTCAAGAGTTTCCTGTGTACCTTACCCAAGGCCTCGCATCCGCACGGCACCAGGCATGTCTATCGCTCACCCAACACCGACATGGCTGCGCTGGTGATCGAGCGGGCGGCGGGCGAACGGTTTGCCGAGCTCCTGAGCCGTTTGCTGTGGCAGCCGATGGGGGCGCATACCGACGCGCAGATTACCGTGGACCGGGCCGGAAATCCGCGAGCATCCGGTGGTATTTCAATGACGGCACGTGATCTGGCCCGCGTCGGCGAACTGGTGCGGCTGGGCGGCTGCGGCGTAATTCCCGAGGATTGGGTCGCAGGTCTCTGGGAAGGTGGCGATCGCGCAATCTGGGCAGCTGGCGACCAGGCCGATTGTCTGCCGACGGGCAGCTATCGAAATTACTGGTACGAGACCGGCTCCGGCGAGATGGCGGCGATGGGCATTCATGGCCAATGGTTGTGGATCGATCCGAAGACGGAAACGGTTATCGTCAGGCAATCGGCGGAAAGCCAACCGATCGACGAAGCGATGGATCAGGTGATGATCAAGCTGCTGAAGAAGGTCTCGGCTTTCACCAGGAGCGCAGGCTAGCCGGCTTCAGGGAACCTGGCGTGCCTCAGCAGATGTTGATAGCCGTCATTGATGTCCCGGACGATGGCGGCGCGTGCGCGTGCGCCATCGTGTTCCGCAATCGCCGCCACGGCCTCGTCGTGGTAGTCGATGTCGAGGATAGAGGCGAGATTGTCCTCGAAACCGGTGGTGAGGTTGCGCAGGAACGGACCAACCTGCATCCACACCGTTTCGATCAGGAAGATCATCTGGTCGTTGCCGCAATGGCGATAGATCGAGAATTTGAAGTTGAAGTTCTTGCGCAGGTAGTCGTTGATGACGCCGGCCTGCGCTGCGTCGGTCAACTCGGCACAGTTGCGGCGTATCGTGCGCAGGGCATTGCCATTTATGCGCTGCGCGGCAAGTTCCGTCGCCGATCCCTCCAGAAGGGTGCGCACCGCCGTCAGCTGGGAAAACCGTTCGGCCGAGATGACGGGCACCTCCATGCTACCGTTGGGCAGGGGGCTCAGTGCCCTCAGCGCCTGCAGGCGCATGAAGGCACTGCGCACCGGCATGTCGCTGGTCCCCAGCTCCTTGGCGACCTTTCGCGACGTCAGTTTCTGGCCAGGCGCGAACTGTCCCGACATCAGTGCGCGGACGATTTCCAGATAGACTTTTTCGTGCAGGGGGGCGGTGTCGACCGCAGTCAGTCCAAGTTGCATCTTTTCGGCCATTGGCGGTGCGCTACTTCAGCTTCTGAAATCCACGCATCTAGCTACAGTTTCAAATTGCGAAAGCCACAATGCGTGTCGATTGCGCTCAAGCGGTCGGCGGCCGAAGCTCGCATCATTTCAAGGACATAATGGCTGCTGGCGCGAGGTATCGCAAGCACCGTGGTGGCGACAGGCGGCTTTTGCCGAAGGCATGCACATGATCTTGCCAGCTCGGGGAACCTGGTCTGGGTCCGATTCCTGATGTTGATGGATGCAAAGTGCGATGTTAGTCGCATAATTCTCGACAAATATGCTTTTCAGTTAAACAAAATCATGAAATAGTCATCATTAACAAAAAGGGTTTCGACGGAGGGTGATATGCGAAACGTCCAGGGGCATGGCAAGAAGCTCTCTTATTACGACTTCGGCCATACGACTGTTTACGCTTCGCGTTACGACCAGCGCTTCGCCTACTGCGCTTATGTGCCGAACGACTATGAAGAGGATGGCGACAAGACCTATCCGCTTGCCGTGATCGTGCACGGCACCGAGCGCGGCATGGAGGCCTATCGCAACGCTTTCGCTGATTTCGCCGAAGCCAACGGCGTCATCGTGCTGGCGCCATTGTTTCCGACCAGCATCTGTTTCCCGGGCGACCTTTCATCCTACAAGATGCTGCGCCACGGCGACCTGCACTACGACGCGGTCATGCTCGACATGATCGAGGAGATGCGCGAGCGCTATCGTATCCGTGGCGAGCGCGTGATGATGTATGGTTTCTCGGGCGGCGGGCATTTCACCCACCGCTTCCTGTTCCTGCATCCGGAGCGGCTGCTTGCCGCCTCGATCGGTGCCCCAGGCGTGGTGACGCTGCTCGACTTCGACAATGATTTCTGGGTCGGCGTGCGCGATTTCGAGAAGGTCTTCGGCAAGAAGATCAACCTCGAGGCGATGCGCAAGGTCGCCGTGCAGATGGTGATCGGTGGAGACGATCTGCAAACCTGGGAGATCACCATCACCAAGGATGATGCCTGGTGGATGCCGGGAGCCGATCTTGCCGGCGCCACCCGAAATGATCGCTTGCGCGCGTTGAAGGCGAGCTTCGAGAAGCATGGCATCGCAGTCCAGCACGACATCGTGCCGGGCATCACGCACGACGACGAGCACCTCGTGCCCAAGGTCAAGGAATTCTTCGCCCGGACGCTGAAGCTGACTTCGGCGTCCAGCTAGGAACGAACACAATTCGTCAGCTGGAGAACAAAAGAATGGGAACAGCTTTGTTAATGGGAAGACGGGAAGTCCTCAAGGCGATGGCGGCCACGCTGATGGTCAGCGTTGCCTTGCCTGCTATGGCAGAGGAGGCGCCAAAGAAGGGTGGAACGCTCAACGTCCGCCTGAATGCCGATATTCGCGCCACCAACGGCATCCAGCGTGATGCCAACACCGATACGGTTATGCATCAGATCTTCGAAACCCTCGTCGGCTATCGCACCGACCTGTCGATCGGGCCGGTGCTGGCCGAAAGCTGGAAAGTGTCCGAGGACGGCAAGGCCTATACCTTCACGCTGCGTGAGGGGGCCGTATACCACAATGGCGACAAGGTCATCGCCGCCGACGTGAAATGGAATTGGGAGCGCCGGATGGACCCGGCCAACGAATGGTTGTTCGTCACCAGCTTCGATGGCACCCAGGGTCTCAAGGTCGAATCCGTCGAGGCGATCGACGAGCGTACGGTCACCTTCAAGCTGAATGCGGCCAACGCGCTCTTTCTGCCGTTGCTGGCCGGAGTTCAGGCCAATGTCTGGGTCGCCAGCCCGAAGAATGTCGGTGCCGACGGCAAATGGATCGATGGTTCCGCCATTGGCAGCGGACCGTTCAAGCTGAAGGAATGGGTCAAGGCACAATATATCGCACTGGATCGCTTTGACGGCTACAAACCGATCGCCGAAAAGCCGAGCGGCTTTGCCGGCAGCCGCGAGGCCTATGTCGATCACGTTCGCTTCACGGTCATTCCTGATACATCCGCTGCCGAGACCGCGCTTTTTGCCGGCGAAATCGACATCCTGCCCAATTTCGAAACGACACGGCTCGATGAAGCCAAGTCTCACGGCATGAACGTGGTTTCGTCGCCAGGATTGTCGTGGACAGCGATCCTGATGCAGACCACGGATCCGTTGCTGTCCAATCCGAAGATGCGGCAGGCAATGGCGCATGCGGTGGACATTTCGCAGATCGCTGCGGCGCGCACGAATGGCCTGGCCAAGGCCGATCCCTCGGCAGTGGCGCCGGCGAGTGCCTTCTTCGACGACAGCTTTGCATCGCTGTGGCCGCAATACGATCCCGAAAAGGCCAAGGCGCTGGCCGCGGAGGCCGGCTACAAGGGCGAAAAGCTGAAGATCCAGACCAACACGCGTTACCAGGGCATGTACGAGAACTCGGTTCTGCTGCAAGCCATGTTGACGGCTGCCGGGTTCAATGCGGAACTGGAAGTGCTCGACTGGGCGACCCAGCTCGACAACTATCTCGCCGGCAAGTTCCAGCTGCAATCGTTCGGCTATTCCGCCCGCTTCGACCCGTCGCTGATGTACAGCACGATCATGGGTGACAAGAAGACCGACCCGACCGCGCAGTGGGACAGCCCGAAGGCCTGGGATCTTTACCTCAAATCGGTGGCCACGGATAAGTTCGACGAGCGCAAGGCCGTGTTCAAACAGCTGCATGCCCTGATGGCCGAAGAGGTACCGATGCTTGGCCTCTATTTCGAACCGTCGGTGGAGGCTGTCTCGCCGAAGGTGAAGGGCTATGCCGCCTGGCCGGCCGAGAACACGCGCACCTGGGGCGTGTGGAAGTCAGAATAGGTTGTCCCGACATCAGACGATCAGATCGGGGGCTTTTTGCCCCCGATCCCGTTTCAAGGAGCAGGTCCGGAATACGGGCAAAGGAGGAAGATCATGCGCACGGAAAGTCTGCCAATTGTCGATTGTGCCGGGGATGCGCGGCGGCGGGGCCATGCACATGGCGAAGCGTTGCGTAGCGTGATCCTTGCCAAGGTAGAACGCTGGCGGGAGGCGATCGGCGAAGCCTATGGAGTGCCGGCTTCATTGTTTCTGCCGCGGTTCCTGGAGGCGACGGATTTCCGTGGAGCGATCATGGCCCATGCGCCGGATCTTGCCGATGAAGTTGTCGGCATCGGCGAAGGCGCTGGATTGCCGGAAGAAACTGCCTATGCGCTGCAGTTGATGGATGAAGAATGGTGGTGGGGCCGTTCGAATGCCGCTCACTGCAGCAGCCTGGCGGTGGCGCCTGCCGATGGCAGGCCGACGCTGGTCGCTCAGACAATGGACCTGCCACGCTGGCATGATGGCGCCCAGGCGCTGCTGAAGATCGAAGATACAGGCCAGAAAAGCCTCGTTTTCACCTCCGCGGGAATGATCGGACTGATGGGTGTTTCCGGCCGAGGGCTCGGCATCTGCGTCAACACGCTGAGCCAGCTCGCCGTCAATCCACGCGGCCTGCCGGTGGCGTTTGTGATGCGGGGCGCGCTTGCACAGGGTACGGTCGCGTCTGCCGCAGAGTTCCTGGGCCGGGTGCCGCACGCCTCCGGCCAGAACTACCAGTTGGGTGACCGCAGCGAGGCACGCACCTTCGAATGTTCGGCGGGCGGGATTGTCCCGGTGTCGTTTTCGAATGGCTGTTCCCTGCACACCAACCATCCATTGGTCAGCAGGGATGGGCGTGATACGACTGCACGCATGGAAGGCAGCGAGGATTCCCGCGGCCGGCTGCAAAGCCTGCGAACGGATATCGCCATCGTGCCCGACGTGGCCGCCGTAAAGGCAAGTCTTGCGGCACGGCGGACTGGCGGCATCGTCTCGATAACGCCGCAAAGTGCGGCACTGACCGCTCCGATGACGATCGGCTCGGTGGTCTATTCGTTCGGCGAAGCCATCGAGCTTTCCGTCTGTGCCGGTCCACCGAGCCATGAAAGCTGGCGCGAGATCGCTGTGTGACACGGTCGCTCGACGACGCAACCAGCCGGCGGGTGGTGGTTGGTTGCGTCCAGGCTGCAGCCGTTGCCGGTTTGAAAGTCCGGTGTCAGAGCGCCATCACTTGTCTGGTTGGATCGTTCTCGGCGAAACGGCGGTCGATCAGCATCGCCGCCTTCAGCAACTGGCGGGTGTAAGGATGTTGCGGCCGGTCGATGACATCGTCGCGCTCGCCGATCTCGACGATGCGTCCATCCTGCATGACCGCGATACGGTCGGCAACCTGCTCGACCGCGCCAAGATCGTGCGAAACGAAAAGGCAGGCGAAGTTGTGCCGGGCCTGCAATTCACGGATCAGCAGCAGGATCTGCTTCTGCACGGTCATGTCGAGCGCCGAGACCGGTTCGTCAGCCACAACAAAAGCGGGACGGCCGACAATGGCGCGGGCAATCGCCACACGCTGGCGCTGGCCTCCCGACAGCTGGTGTGGAAAGCGGCGGCCGAAATCCGGCGACAGTCCAACCTCTGAAAACACCTCTTCAACACGTTTTTCGCGCTCGGCGGCATTCATCGATCTGTCGAGTTTCAATGGCTCCGCGATGATATCGGCAATTCGCTGGCGTGGATCGAGTGAGGAATAGGGGTCCTGGAAGACGATCTGCATCTCGCGATGCCGCTCCTGGCGATCCGCCTGCCGACGCCCTTCGGCGCCGAGAAAGGCGATCTGACCCGATGTCGGTTTGACCAGGCCGACAATGGCGCGGCCAAGCGTGGTCTTGCCGGATCCGGACGCACCGACCAGCGCCAGCGTCTCGCCGCTTCGGACCGTGAGATCGACACCATGCACGGCGCGCTTGGCTTCGGTCCTGGAAAAGAGCCGGTTGCGGCCGGGATAGTCGATGACGACGTTGCTGACCTCTACCACCGGTTTGCCACGACTGCCGCCACGCATGCCGCCGGCACTGCGCTGCGGCAGCGCGTCAAGCAGGCGGCGCGTGTAATCGTGCTTCGGCGCGTGCAGCACTTCCGAGCTCGGACCGCTCTCGATCGCCTTGCCTTCGCTCATCACGACGACGTTGGGGATGTAATGGGAAACCATGCCGAGGTCGTGGCTGATCAGGAGGACCGCGGTGCCGTTGGCCTGGGTGAGCTCGACCATCAGGTCCAGAACGTCGCGCTGCACCAGCGTGTCCAGCGCCGTGGTTGGCTCGTCGGCGATAAGCAGTCGCGGTTTCAAAAGCATGACAGAGGCCAGCATGATGCGCTGGCGCATGCCGCCGGAGAATTCGTGTGGATAGGCGGCCAGGCACTTTGCCGGTTCCTTGATCCGGATGCGCTCCAGCATTGCCAGCGATCGGTCACGGATCTCGGCCTTGCCGAGCTTGTGATGCAATCGCAGGCCTTCGGCCATCTGCTCACCGATGGTGACGGCCGGATTGAGCGAGACCATCGGCTCCTGGAAAACCATTCCGATCTCCGCGCCGCGTATCTTGCGCAGGGTTCTCGGTTCGATGCGGGTGATGTCGTTGTCCTTGAACAGGATACGGCTCTCCGCAGCCGTTACCAGGGGTTGTGGCAACAGGCCGAGGATGGAACGAGCCGCCATCGTCTTGCCGGAACCGGATTCCCCGACGATGGCGATCATGTCGCCGGAAGCCAGGTCGAAATTCAGCGCATCGACGATCCGCTTGCCGTCTTGGCCTATGGTGATGGTCAGGTCGCGTACCGAAAGCATCGGATGTCTCACAAAGCTGGTGCCGTCCATCGTCGTGACCTCAGAGCTTGGGATCGAGCCAGTCGCGAACCGCATCACCCAGCATGTTGATGCCGAGCAGCGTGATCGAGATGCAAAGCCCCGGCAGCACGATGAGGTGCGGCGCCTGGCCGATATAGGGGCGGGCGGTCGACAGCATGCTGCCCCAGCTCGGCGCAGGCGGCGGAACGCCGAGGCCGAGGAAGGAGAGCGCACTTTCCGAAAGGATCACCCAGCCAAACATCGTCGTCGCCAGCACGATGATCGGCGCCACACAATTGGGGAGCACGTGGCGAGCCATGGTGATGAATTCGCTGTTGCCCATGACACGCGAGGCTTCGACATATTCGCGCTCGCGGATGGACAGGACGGCCGCGCGCACGACGCGCACGACGATCGGCATGTAGGCAAGCCCCAGCGCGAGCACGATGCCGTCTCGGCTCGCCCCGATCACGGCCATGATGCCGAGCGCGAGCAGCAGGCCGGGGAAGGCGAGAAAAGCATCGTTGATCATCATCAGGATGCGGTCGGTCCAACCGCGCAGGAAGCCGGCCGCGACGCCGAATACCGTTCCGGTGACCAGTGCGAACAGCACCGTCGCAAAGGCAATCCAGGCGCTGGTGCGGGCTCCATGCACCAGTCGGCTCAGGACGTCGCGCCCAAATTCATCGGCGCCAAGCAGGTGTCGCGCCGAAGGACCTGCAAGCCGCGATGGCAGGTCGAGTTTCAGCGGATCGTAGCCGACCAGCCATGGTCCGGCTATGGCCCCAACCAGAAGAAGGGTGGTCACCGTGATGCCGAAGATGGCATTGAACTTCAAACGGGATTGTCCAAGGGCCAACGCGATCATGCTGCAACCCTCGGGTCGAGGAGGGGATAAAGCAGGTCGACGACCAGATTGACGACGACGTAGATCGCGGCAACGAACAGCATCGTGCCCTGAACCACCGGATAGTCGCGGGCATAGATGGCATCGACCAGCAGGCGACCAAGGCCTGGCAAGGTGAACACCGTTTCGATGACGGCTATGCCGCCGAGCAGGCTGCCGAGCACGAAGCCTATCAGCGTCAGGGTCGGTGCGAAGGCATTCTTGAAGGCATGGCGCCACATGACTGCCGACTCGGAAAGTCCCTTGGCGCGCGCGTGGGTGATGTATTCCAGTCGCGCCACCTCTATGGTGCTGGCGCGCGCCATGCGAGCGATCGGCCCAGCCTCGCTCAACACAAGCGTCGTCACCGGCAGGACGATGTAGACAAGCGCCGGCCAGAAACTCTGGCTGAAAGGAACATAACCGATCACCGGCAACCAACCGAGGTGGAGGCCGAAGGCAAGCAGCAGCATGAGGCCGAGCCAGAAACTCGGGATCGACAGGAGAATGGTTGCGACCGCGATGACGCCGACATCGCCCAGGCTGTTCTGGCGCCAGGCCGCCAGCATGCCCGCTGGAACGGCGATCAAGGCAGCGATGAAGACGCCGACAAGCACGATGGTGGCTGAAACGGAAAAGGCGTTCAGCATGAGCGGCAGAACGTCCTGTCCAGTGCTGATCGACCTGCCGAAGTCGCCGGTCAGCACATTGCCGATCCAGATCAGATATTGAGCAACGACTGGCTTGTCCAAACCCATCTGGACACGCATGGCTTCAACCTGGCCAGGCTTGGCGAGGTCTCCGAGCATCAAGGCGGCAGGGTCTCCGGGGATGAAGCGGAGCAGGCCAAAGACAGCGATCGATACCAGGATCAACGTTGGTATCGCGCTGGCGATACGGGTGAGGATAAAGCGGGTCATCTTTCTCCCACTGCGCGGGCAACGGTTTCACGGTGGCCGGCCCCGCTGCGTTCGACGCGGGCAAGCACGGCTTCATCCATGGCGAGATCGTAGCGGGTGAAGTCGCGGCATTCGGCCGGCAGCGGCGCGATCTCCATGACGCCGGCAGCCGGTTCGAAGATGATCATCGCGACCGTCGCGGAGATGTTGCCGCCTTCCTTCCTGATCGGCGGTCGGCAGACGCTGAGCGGCCATGCGAACTCATCGAAGAGAGCCTCCTTGAGATCGGCCACGGTAATGCTGCCCTGGCTCCTCAACAGCCGGCGCTTTACGCGATAGTCTCGATAGAAGCTGTCCGGAACGTCTTTAAGCCCGGTTTCCCTGAGCTTGGACAATGCAACCGGACTCTGCCAGTGGTTGGCATGCACGATGAGATCTCTGTCGGGATAGATGGAGAAGGCTTCGTCAGGAGCGCATTCGAGGTCGACGGCAAAACCTTCCGCAGTGGACAGGATCATGTTGTTGGAGCCGGACTTCGGCGTGATCGCCACGACGCGCACGGCGTCCGCGAAGTGTGCGGCTTCCAATGCCCGGCGCCTGATGAAAGGCAGGGGAATTCCAATTTCCCGGTAATCGCGATCCGATTCCAGATAGTTGGCTGTAATGCCGATGCCGGCCGCATTGAAGCCGCTGCGGGCCAGGCCGCCGGCTTCAGTGAAGGTGATCAGATCCGGGCCGTCGTCGCGCTTGATGCGCAGCACGATGGATGTTTCGGCGCATTCTGCCCGCCAGTCCCAGTTCTGGCCGTGGATCAACCTGCCGTCGCGTGTTGCGTCAGGCAGGATCACAGCACCGGTGCAGCCATCCGGCTCGTCGTCGGTTATGCCTTTTTCGCGCCGCGCCAACTGCAGCACTTCCGTGCGGGCGTTGACCATGAGGATCGATGTCAGGTCGACATTGGCGCCAGCGGCGATGCCCTCCATCTCTTCCACGAGATCGGGGGCCCATTCCCGCAGACGAGGGAGGAAGATCCCGGAGAACCGGCTGATCTCTTCGCGTGCAAAGCCAAACTTCTCCAACTGCGAAGCATAGAGCGAAATCGACAGGCCGATACGCGCCCGGGCCTGCTCGCCATAGGCTTTCCCGCGCTCGGACGGAGTTCCGCTGACGTCGATGAGTGGGAAGGGTGGAACGACTGTCATGCGGCTACCTCGAAAGCAATGATTGTCGATCATAGTGCATTTTGATTGCATGAAAAGCACTATTTTTGACAAATCACCCCCTTCGTAATGTCTCGTGACCTGACTATAATGCCGCAAGCCAATCAGGAGGGCGCATGGATCGACATGATGAGGAGAGCGACCGTGGCGAGGCCGCGAGCCCGCTGCAGATCGATCTGGCGCGGCGCATCCTCGATCGCATCCGCGATTCCGGCTGGGGCGTCGGGACCCGTGTCTCCGTGCCGGATCTCGCACGCACCTTTGGTGTCTCCCGCTCGCCGATCAGCGGCGCTCTGGAACTCCGCGTCTCCAAAGGTATCCTGGCGCCATTGGAAACCCGTGGATTGCAGGTCGCGCTCGACGTGACTGGTCTCGACACGGCGGAGGTGCTGCCCAGTTCCCCGCTCGAGGAACTCTACCGACGTATGATGCGCGAGCGTGCGCTTGGAGATCTGCCGCAGGAGGTGTCGGAAGCCGAACTGATACCGCGTTACGGCGTTTCGCGCGGCATCATCCGCAAGCTCCTGCTGCGTTTCGCGGCCGAGGGCCTGGTGCAGCGCTTGCCAGGGCACGGCTGGCGTTTCGCGGATTCGCTGGTCGGCGAGGATGCCTACCGCGAGAGCTATGAGTTCCGTGCTGCTGTGGAATGCGCAGCTTTGCGTTCACCGGGTTTCCATGCCGACCCGCAGGTGCTGATCCCGGTGCGGCGGGCGCATGAGCGCGTGCTGAGCGATCCTGGCAGTATCAGCGGCGACGAGTGGTTTCGCATCAACGCGTCGTTTCACCAGGGGCTGGCGATCTGCTCGGGCAACCGCTTCCTGGCCGATGCGGTCCGCCAGCAGAACAATCTGCGCCGCATGCAGGAATCGGCCGGTTTCGATGAGCTTCCGTCCGAGCGGATCGAGCAGTCCTGCCGGGAGCACCTGGCCATACTCGACGCCATAGATGCTGGTGAGATGGAATGGGCCGAGGCACTGCTGCGGCAACACCTGAGACAGGCGTCGGAATTCGCAACGCTGTCGTAGTGTATTTAGCCAGCACTCGCGACCTTCGAACCCGACTGCCGGCAGGATATTTGTCAGTTGCCGACTGCGATATCCGGGTACAAGGCCTTGGTCAGGTCGCGTATGGCATCGGCGGTGCGTGGGCCGAAACCAATCATGTAGGCGCCATCGAGCACGAGAAGCGCCTTGGTCTTAGCGGCAGGGGTTGCGGCCAGTGCCGGGACGGCAAACACTTCGCTCGCTGTCGGTCCGCCTTTGCCATCGCCCATCATCAGGATGACGTCGGGCGCGAGCTCGATCAGTTTCTCCTCCGACGCGGCCTTGTAGCCAACGACTTCCGCCATTGGATTGACGCCGCCGGCATAGCGGATGATGGCATCAGCGGCGGTACCGGAACCTGCAGCGGTCAGGCGTACGAGGCCGTGGAAAAACACCACCTTCCTGCGTTTTTCCGTCGGGATGCCGGAGGTAAGCTTCGCAGCGGCGTCGAATGTCTCGATCACCTGATGAGACAGGTTCGCGCCCGGTTGCTTCAGATCGAGCGCTGCGGCGACAAGCTCGATCTTGCGCAGGATTCCGTCGCGGGAGTTATCCTCCGGAACATAAACGATAGGGATCGTCAGGGACGACAACACGTCGACGGCTTCGGCTGGCCCGATGTCTTCCGCCGCGATGATCAGATCCGGATCGAGAGCCGCCACACCTTCGACGGAGAGTTTGCGCCTGTAGCCGACATTCGGCTTCTCGGCAGCGGCTTGCGGATATTTGCTACCTCTATCGACGGCGACGATGCGCTCTCCGGAGTCGAGCGCATAGACGATCTCCGTGATGTCGGATCCAAGTGTGAGAATCCGCTTTGCCGGGCCGGTTTCGACCTTGGCGCCCGCGCGCATCGGTCACTTCAGCCGCTTGCGCATTCGAGCAGGAGGAAAATGCCGCCAGGAAAGAGATTGCCAGGGTTGCGAGGCATCTGGTCGACCGAAAACCCACGACGTTACCCGGATACAGGCCTGTGGCCATGGCGTCAGTCCTCGATTTGGCAGGGGCTCATTTTCTGTTTGAAGCCTATACGAATAAAGTTGACTAATGTCATCAAGTTTAAATATCTAACCGCTGCTGTCGCCGAGCGGCAGCGCATTCAAAACTGCCAGCCGCGCCCATCGGGTACCGCCAGCCTTGCATTTCATGAGCGGGGGCTCGATCCGAATGAGACTGACAAACAAGACGACGTGGCTGGCGGGAACGGCACTTCCAATCCTGTGTTGTACCGTGATGGCTTTGCCCGCCAACGCCCAGGATGCTCAGCCGACAGCCAGGGCAGCAAAGACCAAAAAGCTCGATCCCACGGAAGCGCAGCAATCGACGATGCTCGATCGCATCACCATCACCGCCACCATGGTGAAAGGGGCGGTCGTCGACGCGTTGGCGGCAATCAGCGCCGTCGACAGCACGGAACTCGAGCGCATACAGCCCGACACCGCCGCAGATATATTCCGGGCCACGCCCGGCGTTGCCGCGTCGATGAACGGGGACGATCCGGCTACGGCAATCAACATTCGCGGACTGGAGCAGTATGGCCGGGTCGTTGTGACCCTTGACGGTGCCAGACAGGATTACTGGCGTGTCGGCCACGGCTCCGGCTCGTTCTATGTGGAACCGGAGCTGATCAAGGAGGCGACCGTCATTCGTGGACCAAGCTCCAATGCTTACGGCTCTGGGGGCATCGGCGGCGTGGTTTCCTTCGATACAAAGGATGCAAGCGATTTCCTCATCGCGGAGGAGCGGTGGGCGCTTAGCGAGAAGCTCGGCTATGAAAGCAATGGCAGGGGCTTCACGACCAGCACGACCGGTGCCTACCGGTTCAGCGAGGATGCCGACGTCATCGGCAACCTCGTCTACAGAAATCGCCATGCCTACAAGGACGGCGACGGCAGCGAAGTCCCCTGGACCGGCGAAAAGGTGACAAGCGGCTACTTCAAGACCACCCTGCGCCCGGCAGACGGCCATGAGCTCAAGCTTGGCCTGATCCTGCAGAACTACAACGATTTCATCACCGGTTCGAGCGGCTCAACGTCGCCGACGCTGAGCCGCTACGATGCCGACACGGTGAACCAGACCTATACGGCAGCCTATACGTTCCGGCCCGAGGACAACCGGCTGATCGACTTCAGCGCCAATCTCTATCACAACCGGACCAAGGCAGATCAGGCGCAGGTCTGGCCGAAATCGGCAATCGGCCAGTCGCGCTACTACGACGTCGCAACGACCGGGTTCAATCTCAAGAACTCCTCGCGTTTCGAGGCGTTCGAGTTCGCTCACACCGTCACCTATGGCGTGGACTACTACCACCTGACAGGGGATTCTGATGCCGCGCATTTCGGCGCCGGCAAGCAGCAGGGTTACGGTGGTTTCGTGCAGTGGCAAGGAGACTACAACAACTGGCTGCAGGTCATCACCGCGCTGCGCTACGATGGCTATACGCTCGACGGACAAACCAGAACCAAGCCACCGGTTGACGCGTCGGTCTCCGGCGACCGCTGGTCGCCGCGCGTGACCGTTGGCATCACTCCGGTAGAGGGGTTCCAGTTCTACGGAACCTATGCCGAAGGCTATAGGGCACCGGGACTGCAGGACGTCTATCGCGGCGGTGGCGCGCATGGTTCCGGTGACAACTACATACCTAATCTGTTGCTGCAGCCGGAAACCGCAAGGAGCTGGGAGGCCGGCGTCAATCTCAAATACAACGACGTGCTGATGGCCGGCGATCTGGTTCGCGGCAAGGTCAATCTGTTTCACACCGATGTCGAGGACTACATCGACGTTGATCTGACCAAGACACTCAGAACCGCCATCAACATCGGCAATGCGCGCCTCAAGGGTGTCGAAGCCGAGATGGTCTATGACTATGGCGTCGGCTTCATAAATCTTTCCGGCGCGCTGATCGACGCCAAGATCGTCGACGGTGTCTATGCCGGCCAGACCCTGAACAACACGCCACTCGACCGCTTCGCGGCAACCATCGGCTTCCGTGCCCTTGAGGACAAGCTGACCTTCGGCGCGCAATTCCTCAGCATCGGCGAGATCACCCGGACCAGCAGGTCAAGGCCGAAGGATCCATCGGTCGTCGACCCCGGCTTCAACCTGGTGAACGCTTTTGCCAATTGGCAGATCAACGACCACACCCGGCTGGATTTCGGCGTCGATAACATCTTCAACACGTCGTACACGGACCCGCAGAGTTCATGGTCGACCACGGCTGCGACCGAGCAAGGGAAGGGAAGGACCTTCAAGATTGCACTGACCGGCCGCATCGGCGGCTGAGGAGGGGAGATCATGAACGTCCTGAACTGCGAAGCGCGCCTGCAACTGCCGAACCTTGAGCGATATCTCCATCTCATCACCGACAGGGTGATGAGTTTCGACGCCTGGATGTCCCGGACCGACGAAAGGCTCGACTTCCGATTCGCCTTTGGCGAAGCGGCATTTGAGATGAAACCCGATGTGCTGGTCTTGCGGGTCGGCGCTGGCGATCGCGATGGACTTGCGCGCATCAAGGATATTCTCGCCACCGCTGTGGAGATCTATGCCAAGGAGGACGAACCCGAGGTCGTCTGGATCGGCGACCTTGCCGGAGACACACGGCCTGCACAGTTCCGTGAAATGACGGTCATCCATGTTGCCGATCTGACTCCGCATATGCGGCGCATTCGGCTCGCGGGTGAGGATCTCGTCCGTTTTGGCAAGTTCCAGGGCATGCACATTCGCATTCTGTTTCCGACGGCAAGCGTTCCGGATCCGGTTTGGCCGAGCCTCGGCGCCAACGGATTGCCGGTCTGGCCCTCGGACGACCGGCGACCGACGGCTCGCGTCTACACGATCCGCGCGCTTGATCTGGAGGCCGGGCACATCGATGTCGACTTCCTGATCCATGAAGGGGAAAGCGTCGGCTCGGCATGGGCCATTCGGGCGAGGGCAGGTCACAAGGTCGGCATCATGGGGCCCGTCGGGCGTCCCGTGCGGCCGGCCGATTGGTATGTGCTCGGAGCGGATGAAACGGGATTGCCGGCGGTTGGCCGGTTGCTGGAGACGTTGCCGCCGCAGACCAGGGGCATCGCCTTCGTCGAAATCGCCGACAGAAACGAAAGGCAGCAGATCAACAACGTCACCCAGATCGAACTGCACTGGCTGGAGCGGGCCGGCAGGGCGCCGGGAACGGACGGGCGCCTGGTTGAGAGGATTTTATCGGCGCGATGGCCCGGGCAGGGCACGGCCTTTGGCTGGTTCGCGGCCGAGGCGGAAGCCGCCAAGCTCGTTCGCACCACCTGGCGCGATCAGATGGGGCTCGGCCGCGACCAGACCATCGCCGCCGCCTATTGGCGTCGCGGGCAGGCGGGGCTGATGGCGGGGTGAGTTATCGATGACATCCTTCGTCGCCGGCTTCGGCGAAGGATTTAGCCGCGACGTCATATCGATAGCCAATGATCTGTGTGGTACAGGCGTCCTCGTATCGCGTGCAGGCTTCCATCGAAACGCATAGACCGTTCTGAGCGCCCCAGACCTTGGCCGGCGGCTTGTCATAGATACCATCGTAGATCGTCTGTGTTCGATCGCCGCGGTCGTGCCAGGTCGCCGTAATCTCAGAACGAAAGTGATCGTAGCCGACGCTGCTGTATCCGATCGTGTACCGGACAGTTCCGATGCCGGAAACGTTGGCCGTACCGGATGCCAGGTTTTCCCAAATCTCTTCCGCGTAGGCAACCTCTGCAGTGAATGCGACGAAAACGCATAAAAGATAGGCCCACGGGGTCGAGAGCCGAGGGTATGAGAATCCTGAAAAATTCAATGGGAACAACGATCTACCGCCATCTTTTATCAATTTAAGTCGGCCGACGTTTTTTAGGTGACAGGTGACTTGACCCAACAAGTCAGTCTATTCCGGCAGCATGAAGACCCTCGGAAAGCTGATCCTATCAGCCGTAATTGCACTTTTCTGCAGCCTGATCGTCGCGGGACTTTTTCTGCCCGTCTACGGCATTTTCGAGGGTGGTACGCACAATTGCCTGAACGTTGGCATCGGAGATTGTGTTTCCATCATTCCTCTGAGCGCGCTGATCTACGGGCCGTTGTTTGCCATTGCCGGTGTCCTGGTCGGCACGCCCATCCTTTTGCTGATCCTGTCATGGCGTGACTGATACGCAGAGGCAAGGGACACATCGTTCGGAGCCCCATATGAAAGTCGCATAAGATAGATTATGGAACTGGCGCGTTGAGCAAGAGGCGCCAGTCAGGCGGTTCGTGCAAGCTCTTTCGCTATCGCCGCAACAAGCCGTGGATCGTCCGGCGTCACATCCGGAGCAAAGCGCGCCGCGATCTTGCCGTCACGGCCAAGAAGAAACTTCTCGAAGTTCCAGAGGATCTCGTCGTTCCCACCAACTGGGATGCCTCGGGCCTGCAGCATCTCACGCATCGGCCCATCGCCTATCGTCTCGGGAGATGATGCAATCAGTTGCTTGTACAGCGGATGCTTTTCGTCGCCCTTGACTGTTATCTTCGAGAAAATCGGAAACTGCACATCGTAAGTGCTGGTGCAGAAAGCGACGATCTCAGCATCGGATCCAGGTTCCTGGCCCTTGAAATCATTGGCTGGAAACGCCGCTATGACCAGGCCCGCGTCGCGATTTTCCCTATAGAGCTTCTCCAAGCCTTCATACTGCCGGGTCAGCCCGCACTTCGAAGCGACATTGACCACGAGAATGACCTTGCCGCTGTAATCGCTCAGCGTGGTCTCATGTCCGTCGGCACGTTTCACTGGAATATCAAGCAGTTCCACTGGATCGCTCCATTCATGGATATGGGATTTCGATGATCATTCCGTCGAAGGCCGGATCGACATTGTCCGGCGTTTCAGCTTGCACGGCCGTGTAGTCCAACGGGACATGCATATGCGTCAGCACGGCTCGTTTCGGCGCGAGCCGTTCGATCCACGACAACGCTTCGCTGAGCGAGAAATGGCTCGGATGCGTTCTGTATTGCAGAGCATCGATGATCAGGACGTCGAGATCCTTGAGGCGGGCGGCCGTCGGCACCGGAAAGTCGGACACGTCCGGACAATAAGCCAGTTGGCCGAGGCGGAAGGCCAGCGAGACGATGTCGCCATGCACCTGCGGCAATGGTTCGAAGGTGAGGGCGCCCCCCTCTCCTTCCACCATGAATGGCCGATGATGCTCGATCAGATGCGGCTGCAAGATCGGCGGATAAGAGCTTCCGGGCGGCGTCTCGAAACAATAGCCGAAGCCCTGTTTCAGCCGTTCCATCGTTGGTCCATCGGCATGGATATCCATCAGGCGATCCCGGCCGATCACAAAAGTGCGCAGGTCGTCGATGCCATGGATATGATCGGCATGCGCATGCGTATAGACCACGCCATCGATATGCTTGACGGACGCCAGCAGCATCTGAGCGCGAAAATCCGGTCCGGTATCGATGGCGACCGTGGTCTTGGCGCCATTGGCCTTGATACGCTCGACCAGGGCCGCGGCGCGCATGCGGCGGTTCCTGGGATCGGCAGGATCACAATTGCCCCAGTCACCATTCAGGCGCGGGACGCCAGGCGACGAACCGCAGCCGAGAATGGTGAGGCGGAGCCGGTCGGCCACGGCGCTCAGTTGCCTTGCTGCGCCAGGCGCGGCATTTTCGAGAACAGGCGGAAGAAGTTGTCAGTGGTGATCCGGGCAATCTCGTCCTGGCTCACGCCGATCGTTTCCGCCAGGACCCTTGCGGTTTCAGCGACATAAGCCGGTTCGTTGCGGTGGCCGCGATGCGGTACCGGAGCAAGGTAGGGCGCGTCTGTTTCCACCAGCAGCCGGTCGCGTGGCACGTCCTTCGCTATGTCCCGCAACTCGGCAGAGTTCTTGAAGGTCAGGATGCCGGAGAAAGAGACATAGCCCCCCAATTCCACGCCAACCTCGGCCAGCCGCCGGCCCGAGGAGAAGCAATGCAGGATGAAAGGGAAGGCGCCCTTCCCTGTCTCGTCGCGCAGGATCGCGATCATGTCGTCGTCGGCATTGCGTGCGTGAATGACCAGCGGCAGTCCGGTCTGGCGCGCGGCTGCGATATGTGTACGCAAGCCTTGAGCCTGCGCATCGCGCGGCGCCTTGTCGTAAAAATAGTCGAGGCCGGCCTCGCCGATCGCGACCACCTTCGGGTGCTCGGCCAGTCGAACAAGATCCTCCGTCGTGACGTCGAGCTCCTCGGCGGCATTGTGCGGATGCGTGCCGACGGAGCAGAACACTTCCTGGAAAGACTCTGCAATTTCAAGGATCTGTTGGAATCGCTTCACGCGCGTCGATATCGTGACCATGCGCCCGACACCAGCCGCCAAGGCGCGGGTGACGATGGCCGCCCGCTCCTCGGCAAAATCCGGAAAATCCAGATGGCAATGGCTGTCGACAAGCATCAGGCTGTCGCTTCCGGGGCTGGTTCGACGTAACGCGGAAACACGGGTTGCGGCGCTGGAAGCGGCGTGCCGGGCACCAGTGCATTTGCGTCCGCCAGATGCTCGAAGTCGCGCTTGTCATCAGCCACGGCCAGCGTATCGAGCAGCTTCGCAGCGGAGCCCGGGATATAGGGCTGGCACAGGATGGCGACGCGCCGGATGATCTCCGCCGTCGTCCACAGCACCGTTTCCATGCGCGCGGGGTCGGTCTTCTTGAGCGCCCAGGGTTCCTGTGCGGCGAAGTAGCGGTTGGCATCCGCGACGACTGCGAAGATCGCAGCCAGTGCTTGATGGATGGCCTGCTCGGTCATCGCCTTACGCGCTGTCGCCAGCGCTGCGGTTGCCTGCTCGAGCATCGCCTTGTCGGCCTCGGCAAGCGTGCCGCGCTGGGGCACCACGCCATTGCAGTTCTTCGCGATCATCGACAGCGAACGCTGCGCCAGATTGCCGAGATCGTTGGCGAGGTCGGCATTGGTGCGGTTGACGATCGCCTCGTGGCTGTAGCTGCCGTCCTGGCCGAACGGCACCTCGCGCAGGAAGAAATAACGGACCTGGTCGAGGCCATAGTGATCGACCATCGTAAACGGGTCGATGACGTTGCCGACCGATTTCGACATCTTCTCGCCGCGGTTGAACAGGAAGCCGTGTGCGAATACGCGCTTCGGCAATTCGATGCCCGCTGACATCAGGAAGGCCGGCCAATAGACGGCGTGGAAGCGCACGATGTCCTTGCCGATGATGTGCGTTGCCGGCCAGTAGCTCCACGAAGGAGACCGGGTGTCCGGGTAGCCGGCTGCGGTGATGTAGTTGGTGAGCGCATCCACCCAGACATACATGACGTGTTTTTCATCACCCGGGACCGGGATGCCCCAGTCGAAGGTGGTGCGTGAGATCGACAGGTCCTTCAGGCCCGATTTGACGAAGGAAGCCACCTCGTTGCGTCGTTCGGATGGACCGACGAAGTCGGGCTGATTTTCATAGAGCGCCAGCAGCTTGTCCTGGTAGGCCGAGAGCCGGAAGAAGTAGCTTTCCTCCTCGACCCATTCCACAGGTGTGCCCTGTGGGCCATAACGGACATTGTCGGCGCGGACCTCGGTTTCCTCCTCGCCGTAATAGGCCTCGTCGCGCACCGAATACCAGCCGGCGTAGCCACCCTTGTAGATGTCGCCATTGGCCTCCATCGCCTTCCAGATGGCCTGGACGACGCATGATGGCGCTGTTCCGTCGTGCGGATGAAATCATCATTCGACGCATTGAGCGCCTGCGCCATGCGCCGGAACTCGGCAGCGTTGCGGTCCGCCAGTTCGCGCGGGGTGATTCCTTCCTTCTTGGCCGTCTGCAGCATCTTGATGCCGTGCTCGTCCGTACCGGTCAGGAAGAACACGTCCTTGCCGTCGAGCCGCTGGAAGCGGGCAAGGGAATCCGTTGCGAGCAGTTCGTAGGCATGACCGATATGCGGCTTGCCGTTCGGATAGGAAATCGCGGTGGTGATGTAGAATTTCTCACGGGACATAGTGGGCCGTCATGAATGTCTGAATGGAAGAATGTGTGAACGGATATCGGGGCGTGGATATCGCATCGGCATGGCGAAAGCCATCCCGGGAGGGCCGTCACATTCGCATCGCAGAATTCAGGCGGTCGATCATCGTGAGTGCGTGTTGCTTCTTGTCGAGATTATAAGTCTCGGTCTCAGATATAGCGCGCTGCGCATCTTGCCAAGTGTCGGACAAAAGTTTGGCACGCCCCGAGATTCCCGGCGATCGCAGAAGAGCTTGCCGCCGCGGACAGCAATTCGAGAGCGTGGCGGTTGAAGGTTTCGAACGGGATGGCCTGATCCCGACCTGCTACCGTCTCTGCCAGCTTGTAGGCACCGGCGAGGTCCACCCGACCGGCCGAGACCAGCTTTTCGAGCGCCGCCGCAATTTCCAGGCCGCCATATTGCGTCAGCAGAACAGCGGCCCGCGCGCTGCCCCCTGCCCGCTCGGCAAGTGCTGCACGTTGGGCGGCGTCATCCGGTGTGCTCTGGCCGATTGCGTCCAACACCGTCATCAGGTCGCGCTCAGCAAGCGGCGCGAGCCTCAGCACCTGACAGCGCGAGCGGATGGTCGGCAGCAGGCTGCCCGGCGCATGCACGATGAGCACGAAAATCGTACGTGCGGGCGGCTCTTCAAGATTTTTCAACAACGCATTGGCAGCATTGGTATTCATGTCGTCAGCGGGATCGACGATCACCACCCTGTAGCCGCCATCGTGCGACGTCATTGACAGGAACTGTCCGACCTTGCGGATCTCGTCGACGGTCACCACACTTTTGAATGCCTTGGTGCGGTCATTCATCGGCCGTGTAAGATGCAGGACGGAAGGATGCGCGCCCATCGCGATCTGCCGGTAGAGCCCCGATGCGGGATCAGGAACAACCAGGGTTTCCGGCGCCCGATTGGCGTCCGGGTTTTTCAGCAGATGATACGCGAGGTGGAAGGCGAGCGTGGCCTTGCCGATGCCTGCCGGCCCGCACAGCATCAGCGCATGCGGAAGCTTGCCCACCTTGTAGGCCGCGGCCAAAGTTGCCGTGACGTCCGCATGCCCGATCAGGCGCGGGTTCTCGGCGGGCTCCGGAACCTCATCCAAAGTGTCGTGCTGTTCCGGCGCCAGCCGCTCGAAACTCATGCCGGCGCCTTGTGACTGGTTTTGGTCGGCCTGGACTTCTCAAGCATCGCGAAAACGGCATCAGTCACCGCATGTTCGACCGTGTTTGCGTCTCCGGAAGCGTCGATAACCACACAGCGCTTGGCTTCCGCCCTGGCGATGGCCAGGTAAGCATCGCGGCGCTGTTGATGAATGGCCAGCGTCTCCTTCTCGAAGCGGTCGGGCGTTTCGCCGGGGTTGCGGCGGGCTGTTGCGCGGCGCAGCCCCTCTTCCGGATCGATGTCGAGGATCAAGGTGAGGTTCGGCACCATGCCATTGATGGCCACGCGCTGCAGGGTATCGATGAACGCCGGGTCGAGGCCGCCGGTGGCGCCCTGATAGACACGCGAGGAATCAATGAAGCGATCGCAAAGCACGACCGCGCCGCGCTCTACAGCAGGTCGGATCACCTGTTCGACATGATCGGAGCGCGCTGCGGCGAACAACAGTGCCTCCATCTTCGGTCCGAAGGGTTCAGCCGCGCCGGACAGCAGAACATGCCGAATGGCCTCGGCCCCTGGCGAGCCGCCAGGCTCCCGGGTCACCAGGACATCATATTTCTTGCCGCGCAGCCGCTCGGCCAGCCGCTTGATCTGCGTCGACTTGCCGGCACCCTCGCCGCCTTCGAAAGTGATGAAAGATCCGTTCGCCAAACGCTGCGCCTCGGTTGTGGCCCCGACATCAAACATAGGTGTCCAACGCCGCTGCGGCGAGAGGACTAGATCGTTTCCGTTTTCAAGGAAACGCTCTAACTTCTTGTTTTATCCAATTCCAGACGGAAACCGTTACACTTTCCTGGGATTGCTCTAGCGCAGCCAGCCGACCGCCAGCTCCTTGACCGCATCGGCCGCGCGGCGCGGCAGTGAGCCGACTTCCACCGTTTCGGCCGCGAACACCGGGGTTTCCTGGCTCAACGTGTCGCCGATCCAGACGCGCAGCGTGCCGACAGGCTGGCCGACCTCGACAGGCGCCGGTAACGGGCCGTTGTAGACAATGCGCGCGGTGACCTTGTCGCGATTGGAGATCGGCAGGACAAGGTCGATCGCTCCCTTGGCTTTCAGCGCCACGCCGGATTTGACGCCGCCGAACACCGCTGCTTCGCCAACGACTTCGTCCTTGGCGAACACTTCGGTCTTTTCGAAGGAGCGCAAGCCCCAATCCAGCAGCTTGCGGACCTCCTCCAAGCGCTCGCGGTCATTGGCCAGGCCGCTCATGGCAGCAATCACCCGCTTGCCGCCCTGGTTGAGCGCGCCGACAATGGCAAAACCATCCTGCTCACTGGCGCCGACCGCCAGTCCCTCGGCACCGGCATCCATCGCCAGCAATGGGTTGCGGTTGCGCTGGGTGATCTTGTTCCAGGTGAAATCCTTGAGCGCGAAATAGGGATAGAATTGCGGATATTCGCGCGACAGGCGCAACGCCAACAGCGCCATCTCGCGCACGGTCGTCTTCTGACCTTCCGCCGGCAGCCCGGTGGCGTTGACGAAGGTCGAGATCGGCAATCCGATCTGACGCGCGCGCTCGTTCATTTGAAGAGCGAAATTTCCTTCCGAGCCGGCAAATCCTTCGGCGATGATGATGCAACCGTCATTGGCGGCCTGCACGGCGATGCCCTTCATCAGGTCTTCGAGCCGGATCGCCGACTTGAGCGCGGCGAACATGGTCGAGGTGCCCGAGGGCGCGCCGCCCCTGCGCCACGCGTTTTCGCTGACCACGAAAGTGTCGTTAAGCGTCATGCGGCCGCTCTTCACGGCATTGAAGGCCATTTCAAGTGTCATCAGCTTGGCGAGCGACGCCGGCTGGATCGCTTTGTCGGCCTGCTTGGAGAACAACACCGTGCCGGTCTCAGCGTCGATCATATATGCGGTGGCCGCCTTGGTTTCGAAAAGCTGTGCGGCTGCCGGCAATGCCGACAGCGCCAGGAGGGCAAGGCCAAGCAGGCCGGCCAAAGGAGAGCAAAAGCGGGATTTGGCAATCATAATGGGACGTTATCAGGATCGCCCGTCACGGATCAATCGTCGGCAGGCCCGGGTGATGACTTATCCGCGTGCTCGTTGCCAATCAGTCGCGAACGGCGAAAGCGTCCGGCGCGCCGTGGCTCCAAGCCGCTTCCAGCATGCTGTCCACGCTCATGCGGCCGTCCTGGTAGAGATTGACCGAATACCAGTCCTTGCCGTCGAGCTTGGCTTGATCGATCTCGACACGGCCGTAGGCTTTCAGCGCTGCCGCCACCTGCCTTGCCTGTCTGGCGTCGTCGAACGTGCCGGCAGCTACATAGTCGTCGGACGGATCCTCCGGCTGCTTCCAGCTGCCCAGTGCCGCCGCGGGTCCCTCCAGCGCCGCAAAGGCACTTGCGGAACGCTCCGTGCGCTCTGCGGCATAGTTCAGGCTCGCCATCTCGAATGGCAGTTTCGGGCTGACGGCGAAGTCCGGCCGCGCCGGCGCAATCGGGCCGAAATCCGGCAGCGCGACGCTGTCGGCCCCGATCGGCTGCGCGGCCAGGACCGGCTCAGGCAGCGAAGTCGTATCGGTCAACTGGCCAGGGAATGGAATGGCAGCAGCGCTTGCACGCACCGGCGCACTTGGCATGGAACCGTTCATGGCAACCATCACGCCGGTCGGCAGGCCGTCGGACGGATCAGGTATCCTGTTGCCGGGATGATAGGAGGCCATGAGATAGGAATCGTCATTGCCCTCGAGTGGCGCACGGCCGACATAATCGACCTTGACGCGGGCAGTGCCAATCTTCGAATAGCCGAGCATGTCGGCTGCGCGCTTGGACAGATCGATCAGGCGGCCTTCATGATACGGGCCCCGGTCATTGACGCGCACGATGACCGAGCTGCCATTGTCGAGATTGGTGACGCGGGCATAGCTCGGCAGAGGCATTGTCGGATGCGCGCCGGTGAGCTGCGACAGGTCATAGACCTCGCCGTTGGCGGTCATGCGGCTGTGAAAGGCCTCACCGTACCAGGACGCGGTACCCGTCTTGGAGTAGCGCTGCTCTTCCTTGGGATAATACCATTTGCCGCGCACCTGATAAGGCTTGCCGAGCTGGTCGCGCCCTCCTCCACGCCGCATGGCGACACGCGGGCTGGCTTTCACACCATATTCGGATTCGGCGAAATATTCCTTCGAGCGTTTCTTGCTCACCATGCTCTTCGGTTCGGACGAGGCACAGGCAGCGAGAAAGCCGACTGAGACGGCCAGCAGCGCGTAGGTGGAAAAACGACGAAGACGCGCCGAACTTGGCATGCTGGAACTGTCCCCTCCGAACAACGGCGACGCTACTCAAACACAGGCGAAGCCGAAGCGCTTCGTGTGACAACCTGTCCGACGCCCCGATCCCCAGAGCCCCTTTTTGCACAGGAAATGCTTATCACACGCTTAACCGACTATGGTTCGAAGCTGGCGAGATTGTGGCGAAATGACGGCATTGTGCCGCGGGGCATATCCACACTTCCCCCTTCAGAGCCAGAGTTTCCCTTCTGCTGCCATCACCCCGCTCGCACTGATCCGCACCGCAAGACCATCGATCTCAACTTCGATCAGGCTTGGGCGGCCAAGTTTCCTGCCCTGCTCGATAACGATGCGTCCCGGCGAAGCGAAGCCATGGCGGACGAGATGGGCAGCCAGAGGGCCTGCTGCCGTGCCAGTAGCCGGATCCTCCCCAATGCCCATTGTCGGATTGAAGAAGCGAGCATAGGCGACGGTGTTCGGGGTCGATGGGTCGAGGCTGTACACGTAGCAGCCTTCGCCTCCGGCCTGCCTCAGGATCACGCCGAGGGCCTGAACATCAGGCCTCGCGGCATCGACGGCTTTGCGATCCTTGAGCGCAACCATCAGATGGCCCGCGCCGGTGTCGACCACCTGTACCGGCGGGGCGTTGCCATGGATGGCGTCAGGCGCTAAGCCAAACGAAGCCGCCAAGCTCGCGTAATCTTTCACCTGGTTTCCCCATCTGGCGTGGGATTGCGCCATCGTGACACGGATAGACTGACCGGGTGTCGCGTCGATCGACAGGGGAAAGAGCTGCCCGCCGATCTCCTGTGTGAAGTCCGTTCGGGCTCCGCGCAAATTCAGCCGTCCCGATTGCGCCAGCCAGAGCCAGGCGCCGAGGGAGTTGTGTCCGCCTGCTCCGAACACCTCGTGGCCCGCAGCCGTGAAAGAGCGCAACCGCAGTGTTGCGTCGGGATGCGTTGCCCGCATCACGAAGGTCGTCTCGACGAGGTTGAACTCACCGGCGATGGCGGCCAGCCGGTCGTCCGGTAGCTCATCTCCGCCGTCCACCACGGCCAACGGGTTACCCTCGAGTGGGCTGGCAGCGAAAACGTCGATGATGGCGAATGGCAGTGACATGGGTTCTCCCGCTAGCGGTCAGGCGTTCAGTTTCGAAAAGAATGCGCGGATGTCATGCGCCAGCAGATCCGGCGCGTCCGACGCCGCAAAATGACTGCCGCGCGGCATTTCGGTCCAATGCGCGATGTTGTTTGCGCGTTCCGCAAAGCTGCGCACCGAGCGGAAATCATTCGGGAAAACCGCAACGCCGGTCGGCGTCGGGTTCATCACCTCGCGGTAACCTGCGCCGGTCTGCTGGTCTTCGTAGTAGACGTTGGCCGCCGATCCGCCCGTTCCCGTGAACCAGTAGAGCGATGCCTGCGCCAGGAAACGATCGCGATCGACATTGGCGATGTTGTTTCCGTCGAAGCCGAACCAGAGTTCGGTATTCCACGCCATCTGGGCAACAGGCGAGTCGACGAGCCCATAGGCAAGCGTGCCGGGGCGCTTCGCCTGTATCTGATGATAGCCGTTGTATTTCTCGAAATTGGCGAGGATCGCCATGCCTTCCATCTCGAAGGGGGTGAGCTTATCCATCTCGCCCTCAGCGCCGGTCGGGAACGCGAAGATCTGCAGCACATGCGTGCCGACAAGGCCTCGTGGCTGCAGGATGCCAAGTTCGCGTCCGATGCCGGAGCCCACATCGCCGCCATGCGCGCCATAATGGTCATAGCCCAGCCGTTTCATGAGCGTGTCCCACGCCTTGGCGATACGAGCCGAATCCCAGCCACCTTCGCGAAGTGGACTGGAGAAACCGAAGCCAGGCAACGAGGGGATCACCAGATCGAAGGGCAGACCGCCATCAGTCGGATTGGTCAGCGGCTCGATCAGCTCAAGGAATTCCATCACGCTGCCCGGCCATCCGTGGCTGAGGATCAGCGGAAACGCACCGGGATGCCTGGACCCGATGTGCAGGAAATGGATCGGCTGACCGTCGATTTCCGTGATGAATTGCGGATAGCTGTTCAACCGGGCTTCATGCTCGCGCCAGTCGAAGTCATTCATCCACTGGTCGACGAGTTCCATGACAAAGCTGACCGGCTGGCCACGCGAGTGATCGTTGGTCGTCGCATACGGCCAGCGTGTCCTGCCGAGCCTTGCCTTCAGGTCGACGATCTGCATGTCCGGGACCGCGACCTTGAATGGCCGGATTGCTGTCGTATCAGATGGTGCGGCGCGGCTGGCCAGGGACATGTTGTCCTCCTTGCTTGGAGCGTTTCGATGTCCTGACTTTTGCTGCGGTGGCCTTCGAAAAAAATGGAGATTTTGCCCGCGAGCCTATAGAATATCTATATGGTTGCTCTGAATCGCATTCCCCTGAACGGCCTGCGTGCCATCGAAGTGGCAGGCCGCCTTGGCTCGCTGGCAAAGGCGGCGGACGAGATGGGCATCAGCGTCGGTGCGGTCAGCCAACATGTCATCCGCACCGAGAAGCTGCTTGGACGCCCGGTATTCGAGCGTACAGCGCGGGGCCTGACGCCGACACCGTTCGGCACGCGCATGCTGGCGTCGCTGGAGCCGGCATTCCGATCGATCGCACAGGCTCTCGATCAGGCGGGCGCAACCGATCGCACCGTGCTTGCAGTAACCACCACGCCGGTCTTCGCCACCCGATGGCTGGTGCCGCGGCTCAGCGCGTTTCAGCGCAAGCGCCCCGAAATCCAGGTGCGTATCGAAACGGGTCTTACATTGACCGACCTCGATCGGTCCGATCTCGATGTCGCTTTGCGGATGGGGCGGGGCAAATGGCCAGGCACCAGCGCGGACTTGCTTCTGAAGCAGCGTATCTTTCCGGTCTGTGCTCCTGCGCTCGCCGCAAACCTGAGGACGCCGACCGATCTGAAATCGGCTCCAGTGATCCGCTATCCTGCCATGGAGAACTGGACGGACTGGCTGGCGCCGCATGGCATGATCGAGGCCGATCTGCCGCAAGGGTTGAGTTTCTCCGATGCATCCCTTTCGCTGGAAGCCGCTATGGCCGGCCTCGGCGTGATGATCGCCTGGCAGGCAATCGCCGCCGACGCGCTTGCCGACGGCCGACTGGTCAAGCCATTCGAGTGGGAAGTCGAGACCGGAATCGACCTCTGGTTCGTCGCGTCCGCAGCCCATGCCAACGATGCCAAGATCATTGCCTTCAAGCGATGGCTCAAGGCGGAACTGGCTGGACAGGAACGCTGAGCTAATCCGGGGCGACTTTCCAGAACCTGGCCGCTATTGGAGCAATGCAGCGGCGCTATCCATTCATGGCCAGGATGCATCGTCTCAAGCCAGCCGATCAGGTCGGCTCTCTCCCGGCATCAAGGCGGGGCAGCGCGGCCCGAAAATCGAGAACATCCTTTTCGCGGCGATGCTTCGCCTTGAACAGCAGCACGATCGCCGGCGCCAGATAGGCAATTCCGCTAGCGTTCTTGCGGATCGCCTCGGCTCTAGGCACTCGGATCGAAGGGTTCCGCTTGTAGACCCAGAAGTCCGGGGTTCCCCGCTCGATCATCATGTCCACGCGCCAGCAACCAGCGGTCATGTCCGCTCCCCAAAGCTGCCAGAGGTTCGAGGGAAGCGCAGCCTTGGCAGGATGATGCGTCAGGATGCCATCCCGGGCGGCAAAGAATTCGAGATCCGACAAGAGCCGGCGACAATGTCCGACCTGATCCGGCAGAACAGCGAACTCCAGATCTTCGTGCTCGCGGGTCTGGCGCCCATGCCAAAGGTCCAAAGCCCAACCGCCAACGACATACCAGGGTGGCGTGTCGCGCCCAAGCATCGAGGCCAGTTCCTGCGGTGACCAGGCCCCCCAGGCATCTTCTGGAAGAGGTTTCATGGAAACGCTGTGCAATCCTCGGGAAATGGCGGAGGGAGTGGGATTCGAACCCACGGTGACATCGCTGCCACGCCGGTTTTCAAGACCGGTGCCTTAAACCGCTCGGCCATCCCTCCACTGCCCGGTAGACAAAAGGCGACCGCCTTGCCGTGCCGAACCAGTCGGAACCGGCTTTAGCGCTTTCCTGTTCCCAGCGTCAACGGCATCGACGCCATCATCGCGATTGTCGGTGGTTGCAGGGCAATTAAGTAGTGGCTGAAGTGCGGTCTTTCCACGGCCTTTCCGCGCCTGGAACTTGACGCCACAGGTCGATGCTCGTAGGGCCAGATTCATGAACCCCCGATGAGGAGCGCTTCCATCGATGGAAATCTTCACCGCAGCAGGTTTGTCGGCTCTTCTCCAGGTCATCGCCATTGACCTCGTCCTGGCCGGCGACAACGCAATCGTCATTGGCCTAGCTGCGGCCGGCTTGCCTAAGGATCAGCGCAAGAAGGCAATCCTCGTCGGCATCGGCGCCGCCACGGTGCTGCGCATCATTTTCGCCCTGATCACTCAATGGTTGCTTGCCATCGGCCCGATGCTGCTCATCGCCGGTGGCCTGTTGCTGCTGTGGGTGTGCTGGAAGATGTGGCGCGAGCTGAGCGTCACGCACGAGGAAGAACACGAGGCCACGGAGGCCCTCGACGATATCGACAGTGCAAAAACCTCGTCCGGCCCCGCGCGCAAAACCTTTGCGCAGGCCGCCTGGCAGATCGTCATCGCTGACGTTTCGATGTCGCTGGACAATGTGCTTGCCGTCGCTGGTGCTGCGATGGAGCACCCGACGGTGCTGATCATCGGGCTTGCCTTGTCGATCGCGTTGATGGGTTTTGCCGCGTCCTTCGTCGCCCGCTTGCTGCATCGCTATCGCTGGATCGCCTATATCGGCCTGGTCATCATCCTCTACGTCGCACTGAAGATGCTTCTCGATGGTGCGGTCGAACAATTCCCTGAACACTTCCAGTTCCTTACGCCGTGGTTTGGCAAGGCGGTCGGCGCCGCGCATTAAGCCGACCAAGACTGGTCGCCAGGCAGGTGCGGTTTGCTTGCTCCCGGAACTATGCTATTGCGCCGCTGAATTGAGCGCCGCTTAAGGCGCCCCAACTGAAAACCAGAGATTTCCGGGCCGGCCCTTCAAGGGTTCCGGCCCGCGTCCATTGGAACGCCACGATGACCGCAGCGCCCCGTATCAGTTTCGTCAGCCTCGGGTGCCCGAAGGCACTCGTCGATTCCGAGCGCATCCTGACGCGGTTGCGCGCGGAAGGTTATGAGATATCGCGCAAGCATGACGGTGCCGACCTCGTCGTGGTCAACACGTGTGGCTTCCTCGATTCCGCGCGGGACGAATCCCTCAATGCCATCGGCACTGCGCTGAAGGAGAACGGTAAGGTCATCGTCACGGGGTGCATGGGCGCGACGCCCGAACTGATCCGCGAAAAGCATCCGAATGTCTTCGCCATCACCGGCCCGCAGGCTTATGAGAGCGTAATGGCGGCGGTGCATGAAGCTGCCCCGCCGGCACATGACCCGTTCACCGATCTGGTGCCGCCGCAGGGCGTCAAGCTGACGCCGCGCCACTACGCCTATCTCAAGATTTCCGAAGGCTGCAACAACCGGTGCACCTTCTGCATCATTCCCGACCTGCGCGGCGATCTCGTGTCGCGCCCGGCCGCAGATGTGTTGCGCGAAGCCGAAAAACTCGCCGCCGCAGGCGTCAAGGAACTGCTCGTCATCTCGCAGGACACCAGCGCCTATGGGGTGGATATCAAATATGCCAGCAGCCCGTGGAAGGATCGCGAGGTCCGCGCCAAGTTCCTGGACCTGTCGCAGGAACTGGGTGAACTCGGCATCTGGGTGCGCATGCACTACGTCTACCCCTACCCGCATGTCGCGGACGTCATTCCGCTGATGGCCGAGGGCAAGATCCTGCCCTATCTCGACATTCCCTTCCAGCACGCCTCGCCGCAGGTCTTGAAGAACATGCGCCGGCCCGCCCATGGCGAAAAGACGCTGGATCGCATCCGTTCGTGGCGCGAGGCCTGCCCGGATCTCGCCATCCGCTCGACCTTCATTGTCGGATTTCCCGGCGAGACCGAACAAGACTTCGAAATGCTGCTCGACTGGCTGGACGAAGCCAGGATCGACCGGGCCGGCTGCTTCAAATACGAGCCGGTGAAGGGCGCGCGCTCCAACGATCTTGGCCTCGAACAGGTCCCGGATGACGTCAAGGAGGCGCGCTGGCACCGCTTCATGCAGCGCCAGCAGAAGATCTCTGCCGCACAGTTGCAGAAGAAGGTCGGCAAGCGCCTGCCCGTCATCATCGATGAAGCGAGTGGCGCCGTCGCCAAGGGCCGTACCAAATATGACGCGCCGGAGATCGATGGTTCTGTGCACATCCAGTCGCGTCGGCCGCTGCGTGTCGGCGATATCGTCACCGTCAAGGTCGATCGCGCCGATGCCTATGACCTGCACGGCATGGCCGTCTGATCCGCTGGGCGGGCTGCGCAGAGCGCAGTCGTTCGGCTGAATGAAAAAGGGCGCCCTGAGGCGCCCTTTTCTGTTCCCGCAAGTCGCTTGCTTACTGCGGCAGCTTGTCGTCCACGCCCTTGACGTAGAAGTTCATGCCCAGCAGCGTCTTGTCGTCGGCAACTTCGCCATCCTTCAGCCAGGCCGAACCGTCCTGCTTGGCAACCGGACCGGTGAAGGGGTTCCAGCCGTCGGCGATCTTCTTCTGGGTGGCTTCCGCCATCGCCTTCACGTCATCCGGCATGTTGGTGTAGGGCGCCATGAAGACCGCTCCAGCCTTGATGCCTTCCCAGCGATCCTCCGGCTTCCATGTGCCGTCCAGAGCCTTTTCGACGCGTTCGATGTAATACGGACCCCAATCGTCGACGATCGCGGTGTACTGCGACTTCGGTGCGAACTTGATCATGTCCGAAGCCTGACCGAAACCATGCAGGCCGCGTTCCTGCGCCACTTGCAGCGGCGCGGTGGAATCGGTGTGCTGGACGATGATGTCCGCGCCCTGGTCGAACAGTGCCTTGGCGGCATCGGCTTCCTTGCCCGGGTCGAACCAGGAGTTCACCCAGACGATCTTGGCCTTGAAGTTCGGATTGATCGACTGCGCGCCAAGCATGAAGGAATTGATGCCCATGACCACTTCCGGGATCGGGAAGGAGACAATGTAGCCGGCGACGCCGCTCTTGGACTGCTTGGCAGCGATCTGACCGAGGATGTAGCGGCCCTCATAGAAGCGGGCATTGTAGATGCCGAGATTCGGACCGGTCTTGAAGCCTGTGGCGTGTTCGAACTTGATGTCCGGGAACTTGTTGGCGACCTTCACTTCGGCATCCATGAAACCGAACGAGGTACCGAAGATGAGCTTGCAGCCCTGGCGCGCCAGGCGTTCGAAAGCGCGCTCGGCATCCGGGCCTTCGGCGACGTTTTCGAGATAGGCGGTCTCGACCTTGTCACCCAGCTTCTTCTCGACCGCAAGGCGGCCCTGGTCGTGCTGGTAGGAGTAGCCGAAGTCGCCCACAGGTCCGACATAGACCCAGCAGGCCTTGAATTTGTCCGCAGCTTCAGCGGAGACGGCAACGGACATCGCCGCCGCCGACGTCATCAGGGCAATCAGTAGTTTTTTCATGATGTTACCTCTCTGGATTAACCTTGCTATGCTGGTCTTTTTCTATGTTGTCAACGATCCGGAACGAAAGCCTGGCCGAGCGATGCGGGGGTGTTCATCATGGTGAGACGCTTGTTGCGCGAGATGATGACGAGCACCATGATGGTGGCGAGATAGGGCAGCGATGACAGGAACTGCGACGGGATCGGTATGCCGAAGGCCTGCGCATGCAGCTGGCCGATCCAGACCGCACCGAAGATGTAGGCGCCAGCGAGCACGCGCAGTGGCCGCCAGGACGAAAACACCACCAGGGCCAGCGCGATCCAGCCGCGGCCGGCCGTCATGTTCTCCACCCACTGCGGTGTATAGACCAGCGACAGGTGGCCGCCGGCAAGACCGGCGCAGGCTCCGCCGAACATCACTGCCAGATAACGATATCTGATGACCTGGATGCCCAGCGCATGGGCCGAGGTGTGACTGTCGCCGATCGAGCGCAAGGTGAGTCCGGTGCGGGTCTTGAACAGGAACCAGGATACGCCGAACACCAGCGCGATCGAGATATAGAAGATCGGGTCCTGGCCGAACAGCAACTTGCCGACCACCGGCAGGTCAGTCAGCACCGGAATGTAGAGATTTGGCAGGCGTTCGCCCGGCAGGCCGACGAAGCTGGTGCCAAGCATGCCGGACAGTCCAAGTCCGAGAAGGGTCAGTGACAGGCCGGTCGCGACCTGGTTGGTGGCAAGCGACAGCGTCATCACCGCGAACAGCAGCGAGAACAGCGCGCCGACCACGACGGCCGCAAGGAGGCCGATCCAGGGCGAGCCGGTCAGCAGACCGGCACCAAAACCGGCGACAGCGCCCATCACCATCATGCCTTCGACACCGAGGTTCAGGACGCCGGAGCGCTCGACCACCAGTTCACCGATAGCCGCGATCAGCAGCGGCGTAGCTGCCGTGGCGATCGTCAGGAGAATGCTGACAGTGATATCCATGTCAGTGAGCCTCTTCCAGTTTCGGCGAAGCGTCGATTTTGGGGGCTGGTGCCAGGCCGACAAGCCGGATGCGATAGTGGATCAGCGTGTCGCAGCCCAGCACGAAGAACAACAGCATGCCCTGGAAGACACGCGCCACCTTGTCGGAGATGCCGAGCACGCTCTGCGCCGCCTCTCCGCCGAGATAGGTCAGGCCGAGCACCAGGCCTGCGGCGACGATGCCCAGCGGATTCAAACGGCCAAGAAAGGCGACGATGATGGCCGTGAAGCCGTAGCCCGGAGAAATCGAGGGCTGCAACTGGCCGATAGCGCCGGAAACCTCCGAGATGCCGGCAAGCCCCGCGAGGGCGCCCGAGAGCATGAAGGCGAAAAAGACCATGCGATTGAACGAGAAGCCGGCGAACCGCCCTGCCCGCGGACTTGAGCCCAGCACGCGGATTTCAAAGCCTTTCAGCATGCGGCTCATCAGGATCCAGACCAGGACCGCAGCGACAAGCGCGAAGACGAAGCCCAGATTGGCTCGGCCGGACATCGGCATCAACTCAGGCAACGCGGCTGACGGGTTGAACTGCACGGTCTGCGGGAAGTTGAAACCCTTGGGGTCGCGCCAGGGCCCACGCACCAGCCAGTCGAGGAAAAGCTGTGCGACATAGACCAGCATCAGGCTGGTCAGGATCTCATTGGTGTTGAACCGGGTCTTCAGGAATGCAGGGATCGCGGCATAGGCCGCACCGCCGATCATGCCCATCAGGAGCATGAGCGGCAGCACGAACGGGCCCTGCAAATCCGGATAGAGCACGGGTATGGCGGACCCCACGATCGCACCGAAGACGAACTGGCCCTCGGCACCGATGTTCCAGATGTTGGAGCGGAAACAGACGGACAAGCCGACGGCGATCAGGATCAGCGGAGCTGCCTTGATCGCCAGCTCGTGCAGTTGCCACACTTCGGTGATCGGAGAAACGAAGTAGGTGTAGAAGGCCGTGAGCGGATTGATGCCGAGCAGCGCGAAAAGGATCGCGCCTGCCACTATAGTCAATCCGAAGGCGATGAAGGGCGATAGCGCCGAAAACAGCACGGAGCGTTGCGGGCGCTTGACGAGTTCCAGGCGCATCACGCGGTCTCCAGTCTATGCTCGACGTGACCGGGTTCGGCGCCGCCCATCAGCAGGCCGATCCTTTCGAAGGTCGCTTCCGCGATCGGGATAGGCTTGGACAGTTCGCCATTGTGCATCACCGCGATGGCATCGGAGATCTCGAACAGTTCGTCGAGATCCTGGCTGATGACCAGAACGGCCGAACCGCCACGCGCCAGTTCGATCAAGGCCTGGCGGATGTGGGCGGCGGCACCGGCATCGACACCCCAGGTCGGCTGGTTGACGACCATCACCGTCGGCTGGCGATCCAGCTCCCTGCCGACAATGAATTTCTGCAGGTTGCCGCCTGAAAGCGCGGCAGCTTCGGGATCGGGCGCGCTCTTGCGCACGTCCATGAACTTGATGATGCGCTGTGCTGCTTCATAGACCGCACCGTCCTTGACCATGCCGCCCGAACCGACAAATGCCTTGCCGTCGGTCGCATAGCGCGAGAGCAGCAGATTTTCCGAAAGCTTCATGCGCGGTGCCGCGCCGTGGCCCAGTCGCTCTTCCGGCACAAAGGCGGCCCCCAGCAGACGACGCCCGGTGATGCCAAGCTTGCCGGCGTCCTTGCCGCGAATGCGCACGGCATCGGCACTCGTTTGCTGCGCTTCGCCGGACAATGCCTCGAACAGTTCACCCTGGCCGTTGCCTGCAACGCCGGCGATGCCGAGGATCTCGCCAGCCTTCACGGAAAGCCAGATGTTCTTCAGCGGCATGGAGAACGGTCCGGCGGGCTTTCGGCTCAAGCCGCAGACGCTGAGCAGTTCCTGCGCGCCATCGAGCGTGATCGGTGTCCGTTCGGCAGCCTTCACCTCGTTGCCGACCATCATGCGGGCGAGCGACGAAGCCGTTTCCTCGCGCGGGTTGCAATGGCCGACAACCTTGCCGTGGCGCAGAACCGTTGCCCGGTCGCACAGGCGTTTCACCTCTTCCAGGCGATGCGAGATGTACAGGATCGACTTGCCTTCGGCGCGCAGCCTTTCAAGCGTTTCGAACAGCTTGTCGGCTTCCTGCGGCGTGAGCACGGAGGTCGGCTCGTCGAGGATGATCAGTTGCGGTGCCTGCAGCAGGCAGCGGATGATCTCGATGCGCTGGCGCTCGCCGACGGAAAGGTCTCCGACAAGCGAGTCCGGATCGAGCGGCAGTCCATAGGAGTAGGACAGCGCCCGGGCCCTCGCCGCGATCGAGCCGATCGGGGCGCCATCGTCGAGCGAGAGCGCAATGTTTTCTGCTGCGGTAAGCGCTTCAAACAATGAAAAATGCTGGAATACCATGCCGATGCCGAGCTTTTTTGCCACGCTCGGGCTGGTCATCCTGACCGGCTGTCCGTCCCAGCGGATTTCTCCGGAATGGGGTTCCAGTGATCCGAACAGCATCTTCACCAGCGTCGACTTGCCAGCACCATTCTCGCCGAGGAGCGCGTGGATCTCGCCTTTCTGGATGGTGAGGTCGATGTGGTCGCACGCCGTCAGCGTGCCGAATACCTTCGTCAACCCGCGAACCTCGAGCAGGCTCGTGGCGGCTTCTTGTGCACTCACAGTGCCTCCCATTCGGTTTTCCCGAATATGTTCTGTGTTCCCGCGATCATCGTAGGCAGCAGCGACTTAACTCCGATAGCGGCACGCAAATTGAAAGAGCTTCAAGAATTTCAGCAAAACGCCGGTTGAAGGCTCATGGAACAAGCACAGTCGTTCCCGTCGTCTTGCGTCCTTCAAGGTCGGCCTGGGCTCTGCCGGCATCTTTCAAGGCATAAGTCTGGTTGATCTTGATTTCGACAATGCCCTTCGCCACCACGTCGAACAACGCCTTGGCCGAAGCTTCGAGATCTTCGCGTCTGGCATTGTAGACAAACAGTGTCGGTCGAGTGGCAAACAGCGAGCCCTTCTGGGACAGGAGCGCGATGTTGAAGGGCGGGATCGGCCCGGATGACTGGCCGAAGCTGACGAAGGTGCCAAGCGGGCGCAGACAGTCCAGCGAGCCTGGAAAAGTGTCCTTGCCGACGGAGTCATAGACCACATCACATTTGCGGCCATCGGTCAGCCGGGCCACTTCGGCGACGAAGTCCTGCGTCCCGTAGTCGATGACGTGGTCATAGCCGTGTGCCTTGGCGAGGTCGGCCTTTTCCCTGGAACTTGCAGTGCCGATCACTGTGGCACCGAGATGCTTGGCCCATTGCCCGAGGATCAGCCCGACGCCGCCGGCGGCGGCATGATAGAGGATCGTATCGCCCTGACCGACCTTGAAAGTGCGCCGCAGCAGGTATTCGGCCGTCATGCCCTTCAGCATCATGCCGGCAGCCTGCTCGTCGCTGATATCATCCGGGATCTTCACCACACGGTCGGCGGCGATCACGCGCTGTTCGGAATAGGCACCGATGTTGATCGCGTAGGCGATGCGGTCGCCTGGCTTGAGCCCACTGACGCCTTCGCCCAGTTCCAGCACCACACCGGCAGCTTCGCCACCAGGAATCAACGGGAGACCATTCGGGGCCGGATAGAGCCCGGTGCGAAAGTAGACATCGATGAAGTTGAGACCGATCGCCGTGTGCCTGACAAGGATCTGGCCGGGGCCTGGCCGACCCGGATCGGCGTCTTCATAGACCAGGGCTTCGGGACCGCCATGGGCGTGGATGCGGATAGCTTTGCTCATCTTCACACTTTCCTGGCGCCAAGGTTCGGGAAGAACTGCATGACGCCGCCGATACAGAACAGGTAGATGCCGGTGATGCTGATGCCGATCTTGGTGAAAAGGCTGACCTGTTCGCCCAGGACACCGATCTGATTGTAGAAACTGGCGAGGGCCGACTGCGCCAGAGCCAGCGCGCCGAAAGCGCACCAGAGCAGCGTAACGGTCAGGTTCACGGGCCGCAGCCGCACGACACGGACCGGGTGCAGGAAATTGATCGGCACGAAGGTGAGGACGCCGGCGATCACCACCACGGCGAAGGACACCCATTGCCCTGGTTCAATGACAAACAGCGTGAAGACCACCATGTTCCACACCACCGGGAACCCCTTGAAGAAGTTCTCCTTCGTCTTCATGCCGGTATCGGCATAATAGATCGCGCTGGACACCACGATGATTGCCGCCGACAGGAATGAAAGCCCCTCGCCCATGAAGCCGCGCTGATACAAGGCGAAGGCCGGGATCAGGACATAAGTCACGTAGTCGATGATGTTGTCGAGCAGTTCGCCCGACCAGGTCGGCAGAATTTCCTTCACCTCCAGCTTGCGCGCGATCGGTCCGTCGATGCCATCGACGAACAGGGCAAGGCCGAGCCACCAGAACATCGCTGTCCAGCGTTCCTCGCTTGCCGCCACCAGCGACAGGAAGGCCAGGAACGAGCCGGATGCGGTGAGCAGGTGGACGGAGAACGCCCTCGCTTGTGGCCACGTCACCTTCTTCTTCGGGCGCGGGATACGCTCGGCGAGCTTTTTCGCAGTTGTTTTCTTCGTCACGGGCCCCGCCAATCCAGCTTGCAGATCTCGGCCGAGCGGCCAGCGAAATTCCAGTTGCGGCCAAAGGCACGCATGCGGCTCTTGTCGGACTTCGCGACGATAATCTCCGGCGCGATCCAGTATTCCGAGTTGCTGATCACCGTGTCCTTGCCGCGTGCCTTGCCGGGAACCGGCGTTATGGCGCCATCGATGATCTTCGGAATCTGGAAGATGCGCGTGCGATCCTGCGTCTCATAGCTGATCGGCACCTGTTCGACGCCGAGGAACTTCCCCACCAGGATCGACAAAAGCGAGGTCGTGCCGCCGGCCTTGCCGGTGAAAATACGCGTCACCGCCTTGACCGCGTGGATCGATGCCCGCTTGTCGATGAACAGCCCGGCGGTCCAGTTGCCGCGGCTCATGTAGCCCGGGATTTCCATGATCAGCCCGAGATTCAGCCCGGAAAGATCGACTTCGCCGAAATGACCGGCATCGATTCGAAAACCCGCCCAGGTCTGGCAATAACCTTCCGTTGGCGGATGGTTGCCGAGCGACAGCACGCAAGGGCAAAAAACCGTGCAATTGCAGGAGAGTACAAGCTCGCCCTTCATTGCCCAGCTGTGGTCGGTCATTGCCTCGTGTCCCTCTGTCACAGGGACACTAATAGCAGGGCGCCGGACCATACAAGCAGTATCGTTCCGGCGATCCGGCTGGGCAGGCGGCCATTCACTTGTTTTTCGAGGATGGCAAACAGTCCGAGCAGCACCATCCAGAACAAATTCATGATGCCGACGGCGAACATCACCAGCATCAGTGCCCAGCAGCAGCCAAGACACCATATTCCCTGCTCAAGCCCCAGACGGAATATGCGCCAGGGCTTGTCGCTCCAGCGGGCGAAAAGAATGGAAAACGGCCGGCGGCATTTCTTGAGGCAGGCTTCTTTCAATCCACTGAATTGATAGAGGCCGGCGACGGCGAGCAACAAGGCGGCGACGATGCCGTTGGCGGGGCCAAACGTCTGCCGGTCGGGGTCTGCCATCTGCAACCCCAGCGTCAGGGCAGCAAAACCTGCCGACGCCGCCAGCCAGACCGCCAGATAGCCGGCCACCAGGATCGAGGGATGCACCACCGGTTCACCCTTGATGCGGGCGGTATCGGCGATTTCGCAATAGGTGCGCATCATCGGGGCCGCCGAAGGCAGCATGGTCGCCACCGCCATCAAGCACCACATCAGGATCAAGGCGGCGAATTGACCGGCGGAAGCGGCCTGGAATGGAGCCGGCCCGACGCACAATGCCATGAAACGCGCAAGGAAATCGGGCAGCGGTACTGCCGGCAGATCCTGCAGCAGGCCACCACCTGGAACTGCACCGGCAAATCCGGCTTGTACATTGCGGACCGCCATCGCGGCGAGCAGAAGCCACGCCAGTAGAACAGCACCAGCAAAGGCCGGCAGGACCAGGAAAAACGGCCTCGTGCCGACACCGGCAATGGTTCGCCCGACGCGGTCGAGATGGCTGAAATCGTCGCTCTGGCCGGTCACAGAGCGTTTCCGGTTTCACGGAAACGCGGAAACTCTCTCTCTTTCCTTGTTCTCACGCAATTCCGGACGGAAAACCGTTTCACACTTTTTCTAGAATTGCTCATAGGCTGAATCGCCACGTTGATCATGCAAGTACGGCTGCACTATATGCATTGTTCATGGCAGGTCGACCGCCACCGGACACTCTCCGATCCGCCAGCAGAGAACACAGCGAGTGCCGATGTCAGACTCCAATGCCCATATCATCGTTGCCGGCACTGGTCCGGCTGGCCTGATCGCGGCTCTTGGTTTTGCCCATGCCGGTTTTCCGGTGTCACTCGTCGGGCCAGACGCCAATGTCTCCGATGGCCGCACGACTGCGCTGATGAACCCCGCGCTGAAAGTACTCGACAGGATCGGGATTCTTGACGAATTGCGAGCTGTGGCTGCTCCGCTCAAAATCATGCGCATCGTCGATGCCACGCGACGCCTCATCCGCAGTCCGGTCGTCACCTTCCGCGCAAGCGAGATCGACGAGGAGCAATTCGGCCTGAACTTTCCAAACAATGTGCTCAATCCGACGCTGGCCAAGGCGGTTGAAGCCTCGCCCGGGATTGAATGGCGCAAGTCCCTGATCGCCGGCTGGTCTCTTGAAAAGGATGCTGCAACAGCACTGCTCGCTGACGGCACTTCCGTTTCCGGCGCCCTTGCCGTTGCCGCCGACGGCCGCCTGTCGCCGGCGCGTGAAGCCGCCGGCATAACGACCGCGAGGCGCACTTATCCGCAGGCTGCGCTCGTGCTGAATTTCTCCCATCGTGTCGAGCATGATTTCGTTTCGACTGAATTCCATACTGAGACGGGCCCGTGCACGCAGGTTCCCCTGCCCGGGAACCGATCGAGCCTGGTCTGGGTGGTCGAGCCGGAAATGGCCGAGGAGTTGGCGGCGCTCGATGATGCTGTACTCTCGGTCAAGGTCGAGGAACGCATGCAGTCGATGCTCGGCCGTGTCAGTGTCGAGCCTGGCCGACAGATCTATCCGCTCTCGGCTGCCACGCCGCTGCGTTTCGCCGCAAGACGTATCGCACTGGTTGGCGAAGCCGCACATGTCTTCCCACCCATCGGCGCACAAGGGCTCAACCTTGGCATTCGGGATATCGACGATCTCATCGACGTTGCATCGAAACATCGGGACGACCCTGGTGCCGTCGCGGCGCTCGCTGCCTACGATTTCAAGCGTCGGCCCGACATCCTGGCCAGAAGCGGCGCCGTCAATCTGCTCAACATGTCATTGCTTTCAGACATGCTGCCCGCGCAGATGGCGCGCAGCGCGGGACTTGGCCTGCTTGGTGGTTTTGCGCCGCTGCGAGCTTTTTTCATGCGCGAGGGGCTTCGCCCCGGCAGCGGGTTCGCGGCGATAGCCGGCGGATTAAGGGAACAGGTCCGGCGGTAGGATGCCGTTGCGGATCAGATAAAGCAGCCCCGTCACGGTAAACACCGACAGGCAGGTGGTGATCAGTACGCTGGCTGAAGCGCGCTGCACCCACACCCCATATTGCTGGGCGATGACGAAGACGTTGGTTGCCGTCGGCAAGGCAGCCAGGAGCACCGCTGAAAACAGCCAGGCCGGCGAGAAATTGCCGACGGCGCTCAACACCACGTAGCAGAGCAGCGGGTGCACTATGAGCTTGAGCAGCGCGATCGGCAGCATTTCGGCCGGGACACGGTTCAAGGGCCGCAATGCCAGTGTCACCCCCATCGCAAACAGCGCGCAGGGAGCGGCCGCGTTCGACAGATAGACGAGCAGCCTTTCCGCCGGCAGCGGTGGTCGAAACTGGAAATAAGCGGCAGCGACGCCGATTGCCGTAGCGATGATGAAAGGGTGAAGGACGATCTTGCGGATGACATCCAGGATCAGCTCGGGCGCAGGCCTCTTTTCGCCGCCGGACAGCGCCATCATCATCGGCGCAACGGCGAAGTGGATGATGTTCTCGAAACAGAAGATGAGCGCTACCGGTACCGCCGCTTGTTCGCCGAAGGCGAGCAGCGCCAGGCCGGGGCCCATGTAGCCGATGTTGCCATAGGCCGCGGCCAGCGCCTTGATGGTCGATTGAGCGATCTCGCCGCGTGACAGGATGACGGAAGCGGCGAACATCAGGGAAAAGACGACATAGGTCGAAAAGACAGAGCCGAGGATGAAGTTCCATTCGGTCAGCTTCTCGAACGGGGTCTTGGCGAGAAGCTGGAAAAACAGCGCCGGCAAAGCGACGTAGACGATGAAGGTGTTCATCCATCCCAGCGCCTCCGACGGCTGCCTGGTCAGGCGCGCCACCAGAAAACCCAGGAAGATCAATCCGAAGAACGGCAGGACCAGACCGATGACTTCCGACATGCCGTTCCCCGACGATTCTCAGCCCGGCCTATAGGCTGATCGGAGGAGGTGCAAGCTTGGCAGGATTGAATTGCGATGGTTCCTGCGCCAAATAACAATGGAAAGTTGTGTGGTGAGTGTGATGAAAACAGCCAGATTCTCGATCGGACAGGTGGTTCGCCACCGGCTGTTTCCGTTTCGCGGCATTATCTTCGATGTCGACCCGCAATTCGCCAACACCGAAGAGTGGTATGAATCGATCCCCGCGGAAGTCAGGCCGCGCAAGGATCAGCCTTTCTATCATCTGCTGGCCGAGAATTCGGAGACCGAGTACATCGCCTATGTCTCGGAGCAGAATCTGCTCGAAGACGATTCCGGGGAGCCCGTGCGGCACCCGCAGATCAACGAGCTGTTCGACAAGACCGCGGACGGGCGCTACGAGCCCAAACATCACTCCAGGCACTGACCCGTCAAAACGCTGGTTTCGGCACGCCAAAAAAGGGCTCCGGATTTCGGAGCCCTTTTGATCGGTTGGTTGCGCGGTGGCTGATCAGGCGTCCTTCTTCTGCGGCGTTACGCGCAGTTCGAGTTCGCGCAACTGCGTCAGCGTCGCCGGGCTCGGTGCTCCCATCAGCAGGTCCTGCGCCTGCTGGTTCATCGGGAAAAGCGAGATCTCGCGCAGGTTCTTGGCGCCGACCAGAAGCATGATGATGCGGTCGATGCCAAACGCCGCACCGCCATGCGGCGGCGCGCCATACTGGAAGGCGCGATAGAGTCCGCCGAAGCGATCTTCCACGTCCTGCTGGCTCAGCCCCACCTTTTCGAAGGCCGCCACCATCGTCTCAGGCGACTGGTTGCGGATCGAACCGGAAGCGATCTCGAAGCCGTTGCAGACGGCGTCGTACTGGAAGGCCTTGATGGTGAGCGGATCCTGGTTCTTCAGCGCCTCCAGGCCGCCTTGCGGCATCGAGAACGGGTTGTGCGCGAAGTCTACTTTCTTCTCGTCCTCATTCCACTCGAAGAACGGGAAGTCGACGATCCAGCACAGCTCGAAGCGGTCGCGATCGACAAGGTTCAGCTCCTCGCCGGCACGGGTGCGTGCCTCGCCGGCAAATTTGTAGAACTTGTCCGGCTCGCCAGCGACGAAGAAGCAGGCGTCGCCGTCATCCAGGCCGAGCTGGGTGCGGATCGCCTCGGTGCGCTCCTCGCCGATGTTCTTGGCGAGCGGGCCGGCGCCTTCGAGCTTGTCGGCTTCCTTGCGCCAGAAGATATAGCCAAGGCCGGGCTGACCCTGCTGCTGCGCCCAGGCGTTCATGCGGTCGCAGAACGCACGCGAACCGCCCGTCTTGGCCGGGATAGCCCAGACCTGAACCTTCGGGTTCGAAGCGATCATGTTGGCGAAGACCTTGAAGCCGGAACCATCGAAATGGCTCGTCACCTGCTCCATGACGATGGGGTTGCGCAGGTCGGGCTTGTCGGAGCCGTATTTGCGGATCGCCTCTTCGTAGGGGATACGCGGCCATTCCTTGGTCACCGGCTTGCCTTCGGCGAACTGTTCGAACACCGAGGTCATCAGCGGCGCCATGGTGTTCCAGACGTCTTCCTGGGTGACGAAGCTCATCTCCAGGTCGAGCTGGTAGAATTCGCCTGGCAGGCGGTCGGCGCGCGGATCCTCGTCGCGGAAACAGGGCGCGATCTGGAAGTAGCGATCGAAACCCGCCACCATCAGCAGCTGTTTGTACTGCTGCGGTGCCTGCGGCAGCGCGTAGAAATTGCCCGGATGGATACGGCTCGGCACCAGGAAGTCGCGTGCACCTTCCGGGGAAGAGGCCGTCAGGATCGGCGTCGAGTACTCGGCGAAGCCGGCGGCCGTCATCTCACGGCGCATCGCCGCAATGACCTGCGTGCGCTTGACGATGTTCTTGTGCAGCGTGTCGCGACGCAGATCGAGGAAACGGTACTTCAGGCGCACGTCCTCAGGGTAATCCGGCTCGCCGAACACCGGCAGCGGCAGTTCCTTGGCAGCCGAAAGCACTTCGATCTCTCGCGCGAAGATCTCGATCTCGCCGGTCGGCAGGTTGGAGTTCACGGTTTCCGCGGTGCGTGCCTTCACGTCGCCGTCGACGCGGATCACCCATTCACCACGCACGGTCTCCGCCGCCTTGAAGGCTGGCGAATCCGGGTCGGCGACGATCTGGGTCAGGCCGTAGTGATCGCGCAGGTCGATGAACAGCAGGCCGCCATGATCTCGTACGCGATGGACCCAGCCGGAGAGCCGGACATTCTGGCCGACATCCGACTTCCTGAGGGCTGCACAGGTGTGGCTGCGGTAACGATGCATAGGACTGCCATTCCAAGATTTCAGGGGTTCAAGCAAACGGGGCGGCGCAGTGCGCGCCATGCCCGAAAATTGGCGCGAAAAGCGCATGCAAGCCGGCTTTTGTCAAGGTGAACGCGATAACTGAAGGACTATCCCGTCGCACCGGTCGTTTTGCCGGAGCTGCGGCTGCTCAGAATTGCTTCTTCAGCCAGATGGTGGCGTGTCCCGGTGGATAGTCGTCGATACGACCGAACTCCTGGAAGCCGTGCCGCTTGTAGAACTCCGGTGCCTGGAAGGAAAAAGTCTCGAGATATGCGCCGAGGCAGCCATGTTCGCGCGCGATGGCCTCTGCCTTGCCAAGCAACCGGCTGCCAAGGCCGCCCTTGCGGTTGACGGGGCTGACCCACAGCCAATCGACGAACATCCAGGAATATTCGATGTGGCCCTTGAGGCCACCCAGGACGCTGCCATCGTCATCGCGCGCCAAGATCCAGACCTGTTCATGGTTGTACGGTCCGCCTTTCGCGACATTGTATTCGTCCAGCCCCTCGCCGATCATATCGGCGATCTCCTCATCGACTTCCGCGCTTACGGTCAACGTCGCCATTTGGACACCTGAGATTTCGCTTGAACAAAGGCTGGCAGGACTGCGCGCAGAACACCTTTTCTGGTTCTGTTTCACAGCAATGTTTGCGATTCCCACTCAGCGGTTTCAAATCTGGCGGGAAAAAGGCCGATATACACCGCCTATGGCGAGATTGCGCCTATAGACGACTTGACGAAGGCGGTCGGCAGGCGAGACAAGATCGCATTCCTTGCCAATGAGATTTTGATGCATCTGATAACAACCCAAGACGAACTGGATGCGGTTGTTCGCGAACTCGCCAAATCCGAATTCGTCACCGTCGACACCGAATTCATCCGCGAAACCACGTTCTGGCCCGTGCTCTGCCTGATCCAGATGGCAGCTCCCGGCGTCACCGCGCTGATCGATCCGCTCGCACCGGGGCTGGACCTGAAGCCGTTCTTCGATCTCATGCGCAACGAGAAGGTGGTCAAGGTTTTCCACGCCGCGCGCCAGGATATCGAAATCATCGTCCATCTGGGTGACCTCGTTCCGCATCCGGTCTTCGATACCCAGGTCGCCGCGATGGTCTGCGGCTTCGGCGACAGCGTCTCCTACGATCAGCTGGTGCAGAAAGTGACTGGGGCCCGCCTCGACAAGTCGTCGCGTTTCACCGATTGGCGCCACCGTCCGCTCTCCGACAAGCAGCTCGACTACGCCCTGGCCGACGTCACCCATCTGATCGACGTCTACCAGCATCTGAAAGACCAGCTGGCCCGTGAGGATCGCGCCCATTGGCTGAACGAGGAAATGGAGGTGCTTACCTCCCGCGAGACCTACGACCCGCATCCTGAGGATGCCTGGAAGCGGCTGAAGATGCGGTTGCGCAAACCGCAGGAACTGGCGGTGGTGCAGGCCGTCGCTGCCTGGCGCGAGCGCGAGGCGCGGGAGCGCGATGTGCCGCGCGGACGGGTGCTGAAGGACGACGCGATCTATGAGGTCGCGCAACAGGCGCCGCGCGATGCCAATGCGCTCGGCCGTCTGCGCACCACGCCGAAGGGCTGGGAGCGCTCCGCCACGGCGACGTCGCTGCTCGAAGCGGTCAACACGGCGCTGGCGCGTCCCAAGGAAGAGATGCCGAAACTGCCGAAGGTGTTTCAGCCGCCGGAAGGTACAAGTGCAGCATCGGAATTGCTGAAGGTGCTGCTCCGGATCGTTGCCGAGAAGCAGGGCGTTGCCGCCAAGGTGCTGGCGACGAGCGACGACATCGACCGGATTGCCGCTGAAGGCGAGGATGCCGACGTGCCAGCGCTGCAAGGCTGGCGTCGTGCCGTGTTCGGCGATGCCGCGCTCCGGCTCGTGCGCGGCGAAATCGGCATCAAGTTCGAGAAGCGCAGGATCGCCGTCTTCGACCTGAAATCCTGATCGCGAGGGCAAAACTGCCCTCGCCCGACCCAGGCAGTCTGCGGCTCAGGCGCCGCCGTGATAGTTGGGGCTTTCGCGCGTGATCGTCACGTCATGCGCATGGCTTTCGCGCAGGCCCGCATTGGAGATGCGTACGAAGGTCGCCCGTTCGCGCAGGTCGCCGAGGTCGCGGGCGCCGACATAACCCATCGCCGCCCTCAGGCCGCCGGCCAGCTGATGAAGCACGCCGGCCACCGGGCCCTTGTAGGGCACCTGTCCTTCGATGCCTTCCGGAACCAGCTTGAGCGTATCGCGCACTTCCGCCTGGAAATAACGATCGGCCGAACCGCGCGCCATCGCACCGACCGAACCCATGCCGCGATAGGCTTTGAACGAACGGCCCTGATGCAGATACACTTCGCCGGGGCTTTCGTCGGTGCCGGCAAGCAGCGAACCGATCATCGCCGCATTGGCGCCAGCCGCCAGCGCCTTGGCAAGATCGCCCGAATATTTGATGCCGCCGTCGGCGATGATCGAAATGCCGGCCTTTTCGGCCGTTTCCACCGCCGACATGATCGCCGAAAGCTGCGGCACGCCGACGCCGGCGACGATGCGGGTGGTGCAGATCGAGCCTGGGCCGATGCCGACCTTGACGCCGTCGGCACCGGCATCGATCAGCGCCGGGTGCCGGCCGCCGTGGCGACATTGCCGGCGATGATTCGCACGGAATTGGAAAGCTTCTTGGCCCGCGTCACCGCGTCGAGAACGCGCTGCGAATGGCCGTGAGCGGTGTCGATGACGAGGAGATCGACGCCGGCGTCGATGAGGCGTTCGGCCCGCTCGAAGCCGTCGTCGCCGACGCTGGTTGCCGCGGCCGCGCGCAGGCGGCCCTGCGCGTCCTTGGTGGCATGCGGGTTGAGCTGCGACTTCTCGATGTCCTTGACGGTGATGAGGCCGACGCAATTGCCCTTCTTGTCGACGACGAGCAGCTTCTCGATACGGTGCTGGTGCAGCAGGCGCTTGGCCTCGTCCTGATCGACGTTTTCCTTGACGGTGATCAGGTTCTCGCGCGTCATCAGTTCGTAGACTTTTTGCTCCGGGTTGGAGGCAAAACGCACGTCGCGGTTGGTGAGGATGCCGACCAGGCGGCCGGTGATCTGGCCGCCGGTGCCGCCGTTCTCGACGACCGGGATGCCGGAAATGCCGTAGTGGCGCATCAGTCCATGCGCATCGGCCAGGGTCGCATCCGGGCCGATGGTGACGGGGTTCACCACCATGCCCGATTCGAACTTCTTCACCTGCCGGACCTGCTCGGCCTGCTCGGCGGGCGTGAAGTTGCGATGGATGACGCCGATGCCGCCGGCCTGGGCCATGGCGATGGCCAGCCGCGCTTCGGTCACCGTATCCATAGCGGCCGAGATGATGGGAACGTTGAGTTCGATGTCGTTGGCGATGCGTGTGCGGATATCGGTTTCGCCGGGCATCACTTCGGAATGTCCCGGCTGCAGCAAGACGTCGTCGAAGGTCAGCGCCAGGGCGCCGGTAGCGGTCTCGATGATCTTTGCCATTGCCGATCCTTGTTTAAATGCGAAACGGGCGCTGACCCGGATGGGTGCGCCGACTCGAAGTTCCCTTTCAGGATTGGCGGTGGCTGGTAACACGTCTGATCGCCGATGGAAAGCGACAACGCCTATGTCGGAAGTCACAACGAATGTCGCGTGAGCTCTTGTGGCCCAGCTGAGGCCAGTTGCGTGATTGCAACCGCACTGCTTTACATCGCGCAGTTACAGTTTCCGGCGCGAGAGGGGCGGCGAAATTCATGACAAGCATTCAATGGGGGCGAGAAGGTCAATCTGGGGCCGCTGTGGACAGAAATGTACCTGGCAACCTGGAGCGTTTTTCCTTCGAAGGTCGAGCTGGAGAGTATTTTGGAATCTGGATCGTCAATGTGCTTTTGACGATCATTACGCTCGGTATTTATTCGGCCTGGGCCAAGGTCCGGCGCCAACGCTACTTCTACGGCAACACCTATCTCGCCGGATCGAGTTTCGAATATCACGCCAAACCAACGCAGATTCTGCTCGGCCGTATCATCGTGGTCTTGTTTCTGATCGTGTATAACGTCCTGCTGAATGTGTTCCCGATTGTCGGCTTGCTTTTTGTGCTGGGCTTCTTCACGGCAATACCCTGGTTCATCATGCGTGGCCTTCGATTCAATGCTCGCGTGACGAGCTATCGCAACGTACGGCTGAACTTCAATGGCGGTTACTGGGGAGCGTTTCGAGCGTTCGTTCTGTCTGGCTTCGTGGCAGGCATATCGCTTGGCATCTTCGCTCCCTACGCGTCCCGCTGGAGCTGGCACTATCTGCTTGATAATCTGACCTACGGAGATCGCCCGATCTCATCAGATCCAAGGATAGGCGACCTTTATCGGCACTGGTGGCTGCCAGCCATCCTGACTGTCGCCGGGCTAGCCGTCCTTGGTTTCCTCGTCACGGTTATAGGCGCGGCTTACGGCGCATTCGAAGTGCCGCAGGATGGAGTGGTACACCCTGGTCTCGTGCTGGCCATATACGGCATCCTGCTCGGTCTGTTTCTGGTCTATACCTTGCCTGCGTTGCTCTACAAGGCTGGCGTCCGCAACGTCGTTTTGAATGCAACCGTGCTCGACCAGCGGCACCGTTTCATGTCAGAGCTCGGCAAGTGGCGCTATGCGTGGATCGCCATCACGAATTTCCTCGCAACGATTTTCACGCTCGGTCTCGCACGCCCTTGGGCGGCGGTCCGCATGGCGCGTTATCTGGCAGATCATACCGGCCTGCATGTGGTCGGCTCGCTCGACAGCTATATCGGCGCGGTGCGTGACACCGGTTCCGCAGTAGGGGCTGAATTCATGGATGTTGAAGGCTTCGACTTTGGCTTCTGAGGTCATCCAGAAAACCGTCTCAGGTCTCTGGCGCCTGTCGGGTTCCGCCAAGGCAACGCCTGCAGTCTTGGGCATCGACGATTCTGCAGCGACGTCGGTGAAGGGAGAAGGCGTTGCCGTGTCCCTGCCGCTATCAACGCTTCAAATCTCTGACCGGATCGGCTCAATACCCCGCTACATCACCTTTCCTGACCAAGGTGTTTTCGAAACAGCGGATAACGACGGCATCGACGCTCTGATGAAACCGCATGTCAGGCGCCATTTTAACCTGATTCATCAGCTCGAGCGGTTTCACCCGCGCCTTTTCGTTTTCGTGGCATTGGCAATAGCCCTCTGCTTTGCGCTGTATCGTTTTGCCATGCCCGCCCTCGTCGAAGTCGCCGTGCTTGTGACGCCGCCTGTAGTGCCGCAGCTTATGAGCCAAAGTGCCTTGGTTTCTCTCGACAAGACCGTGTTCAGCGAAAGCGGATTGGCGGTCGAGCGGCAAAAGGCGCTGGTCGAAAAATTCATGCAGATCGCAGCGTTCACGCCGCACGGAATCCAAGGTGATGATCGTCAGCCAACCCGCTACACCCTCAATTTCCGCAAGGGTGGCATCATCGGTCCGAACGCATTTGCATTGCCGGACGGCACAGTTGTCCTGACGGATGAGCTCGTTGAACTGGCCGGACAAGACGATGAAATTGTACTCGGGGTGCTCGCTCATGAGATCGGCCATGTCGATCACCGGCACAGCCTTAGGCAACTCTACCGTGCCGCCGGCCTCGCCACGCTGATCATGTTCATCGGTGGAGACATCGGTTCCGGAACCGAGGATGTTCTGGTGCAAGGCTCAGCCGTGCTGGCTCTTTCGTACTCACGCAGTGCCGAGGCTGAAGCTGATCGCTACAGCGTCGAACTGATGCACAAAGCTGGTCACGATCCTCTTGCGATTACACGTTTCTTCGAGGTGCTGCGGGACAAGATGGGCGATTCCTCCGACAATGGCTTCCTCTCCACGCATCCAGCGACGCCTCAGCGTATCGCCGAAACGCGCCGTTATGCAGAAGAGGTCGCGGCCAAAAAATAGTGCCCGTCTCCGGTTTGCGTCAGCTCTGGAATGATCGCATACAGCCTTGGACGCTTGCAATGCGGACCGGGTCGCACAAAAGTGACCGAACCAAATGAGACGCAACGGCATTGCCGTGATATCGGCGTCGGCAATTGATCCTGCCGCAGTTTCAAGGTCCAGATTTTTCGTGAACAGAATTATTCCGCTCGTTCTGGCCGTCGCATTGTTCATGGAGAACATGGACTCCACCGTCATCGCCACATCGCTGCCGGCGATCGCGACGGACATCCAAACGAGCCCGATCGCGCTCAAGCTGGCGCTCACCGCCTATCTGGTGGCGCTCGCCATTTTCATCCCGATCAGCGGCTGGATGGCGGACCGCTTCGGTGCGCGCAATGTGTTCCGGGCGGCGATCGCCGTGTTCATCCTGGGTTCTGTTGCCTGTGCCGCATCTTATTCGCTCGAGACCTTCGTGCTCGCCCGCTTCTTCCAGGGCATGGGCGGCGCGATGATGACGCCCGTCGGGCGCCTGGTGCTGGTGCGGGCAACGCCGAAGAGCGATCTCGTCGCCGCAATGTCCTGGCTGACCATACCGGCACTGGTCGGCCCCCTCGTCGGCCCGCCCGTCGGCGGCTTCATCACCACCTATTTCTCCTGGCACTGGATATTCCTGATCAATGTGCCGATCGGCATTGTCGGCATGGTTCTGGCGACCCGCTACCTGCCTGAAACGCCGCCCGGCGAGACGCCGCCGCTCGATTATGTCGGCCTCCTCCTGAGCGGCCTCGCTGCCTCGGGCATCGTTTTCGGACTTTCGGTGGTCAGCCTGCCGGCGCTGCCGCCCATCATCGGCTTCGTCACCGTGATCGTCGGCGTGGTTTGCGGCGGGCTGTATCTCTGGCACGCACGCCACGCCAGGAACCCGCTGCTGGCGCTCGACCTGTTTCAGAACCAGGCTTTTCGCGCATCGGTCCTGGGCGGCGGCCTGTTTCGCATCGGCATCGGTGCGGTGCCGTTCCTGTTGCCGCTGATGTTCCAGATCGGCTTCGGCCTGACGCCGTTCCAGTCGGGCATGATCACCTTTGTCTCGGCGCTTGGCGCCATCGGCATGAAGTTCGTCACCGCCTGGCTGTTCCGTGTCGCCGGCTTCCGTCGTGTCCTGATCTGGGGCTCGCTGCTGGCGGCCGTATCCATTGCCGTCTATGGGCTGTTCACCCCGACGACGCCCTATCTGCTGATGCTGGCCGTGCTGCTTGTCGGCGGCTTCATCCGTTCGATGTTCTTCACCGGCGTCAACGCGCTGGCCTTCGCCGAGATCCCGGCCGAAGACACGTCAAAGGCAACCCCCATCACGGCGGTGGCGCAGCAGCTGAATATCGCACTCGGTGTCGCTCTGGCCGGCGGCATCCTGGAGGTTTCCACCAAGCTGCATGGCGGCCCACTGACCCTGAGCGATTTCCACATCGCCTTCTTCATCGTCGCGGTGGTGGCGGCGCTCGCGGCGCTGTCCTTCATGCGGCTGTCGCCGGATGCCGGCAATGCCGTCTCCGGCTACAAGGCCCAGCCCGGAAAGCCGATCGAAAGCACCGCACCGACAGCCTGAAGTGCCGTGCCTACTCTTCGGTCGGCGCCCGGCCCTTGAAGTCCTTGGCCAGCAGATAGAGCTCGACCGATTCGTCGCGTGAAGCCGGCGGCTTGACGTGATGGACAGAGCGAAACGAGCGTTTCAGCATGTCGAGCAGTTCGTTTTCGGTGCCGCCCTGGAAGGTCTTGGTCAGGAAGTGCCCGCCGGGCTTCAGCACCGACATGGCGAAATCGGCCGCCACCTCGCACAGATGCATGGTGCGGAGATGGTCGGTGCGACGATGTCCGGTGGTCGGCGCCGCCATGTCCGAAAGAACGATGTCCGGTTCGCCGCCCAGGGCCTCGATCAGCCGTGTCGGCGCCGCGTCGTCGAGGAAATCCATCTGCACGATGGCGGCGCCGGGAACGGCATCCATCTCCAGATAGTCGATGCCGACGACATGCGGCGCCTCTGCCGTCGATTTGGTGCGCGCCGCCGCCACCTGGCACCAGCCGCCGGGCGCAGCACCCAGGTCGATCACCTTCTGGCCCGGCTTCAGCAGGCGGTGCTTGTCATCGATTTCGATCAGCTTGTAGGCAGCACGCGAACGATAGCCATCCGCCTTGGAACGCTGGACGTAAGGATCGTTGAGATGCCGCTCCAGCCAGCGCCGGGACGATTCCTTCAGACCACGCTTCTTCTTGACCTTGGTGCGCAGGACACGTGTCGTGCTGCCCGCACCATCTTTCTTGTTGGTCATTGCCGGCCCTCTGTCCGCCAGGAACCACGCGTGGCGCGGTCATCGGCCATCAATTCACTCAATATCCCTTCGCGCAAGCCACGGTCGGCGACACGCAGGCGCTCCGACGGCCACACTGCCCGGATCGCCTCGAGGATCGCGCAACCGGCAAGAACCAGGTCGGCACGGTCGGCGCCGATGCAAGGATTGGCGACGCGCTGCTGGAAATCCCAGCCCAGCAGCTTTTCCACCATGCGGTCAACATTCTCCCGCCCCATCCACAGGCCGTCGACGCGGCGGCGGTCGTAGCGCTCGAGGTCGAGATGGACACCGGCGAGCGTCGTCACCGTGCCGGAGGTGCCGAGCAGGTGGAAGTGCGGGCCTGCCACGAGGTGGCTGAGCCGATGGCGTCCTTCGAATGCGGCAAGGCGCCCCGCGACATCGTCGACCATCGCCGCGAAGCTTTCCCGGGTCACCGTGCGGCCGCCGAAACGTTCAGCCAGCGACACGACGCCGACCGGCAGCGAGGTCCAGGAGACGATATGATTCGCCAGGCGTTGCGACCGGCGATTGCTGAGATCGATCAGGGCGATCTCGGACGAACCGCCGCCGATGTCGAACAGCACCACACCCTTGGTTTCGCGTTCGATCAGCGAACCACAGCCCGAAACGGCAAGCCGTGCTTCGGTTTCGCGATCGATGATTTCAAGCTTGAGCCCAGCTTCGCGCTCGACCCGTTCCAGGAATTCCTCGCCATTGGCTGCCGACCGGCAAGCCTCCGTAGCGATCAGCCGGGCGCGGGCGACCTTGCGTATGCGCAATTTGTCGGCGCAGACCTTCAACGCCTCGATGGCGCGGCCCATGGCAGCGTCGCCCAGCCGGCCGCTCGCCGAAAGCCCCTCGCCGAGACGTACGATGCGCGAAAAGGCATCGATCACCCGGAACTGGCCGTGGCGTCCCGGCACCGCCACCAGCAGGCGGCAATTGTTCGTGCCGAGATCGAGCGCGGCAAAGACCGGCAATTCGCCGTTCCAGGCGGAACGAGGACTTTCCTCCGGGGCTGACGCTGCGGGTTGAAGCTTGGCAGCGACAGGAGGCTGCCCTGCTCTCGCCTGTGTCCCGGCTGTGGCCGTAGCAGGCGTTGCGCCGTCCGCTGGCGCGAAAACCTTGCGCCCGCGCCGCCGCTTGCGTCGTTTACGTCCCTTGGCTGCCTGCGGAGCAGAGGCGTGCGAATCCCATCGCGTGCCACTGTTGCTCTGTCCCTCTCGGCCTGCGGCCCGGGATCCAGGATCGGGCGATGCCGAAATCCCCTCCGACATGCCGCCCTCCGGCGCTCCAGCGCCGGCGTCGCGGTCTTTCACTGCTTATCCTTCCAGTGCCGCGCGAACCGGGTATCCCCGGACGCTGCTGGCACGCACATTTCGTAAGTTGGCGCCAGAGTAACAGCGCCGCGCCCAATCACCAAGTCCCGCCCGAAAATTGTCGATTACCGTAGCGGCGTCACACATATCGCCGTAAACGCGCCACAAGTGTTGAATAGCCGGCTTCGATCGGGCATTTCTGGTTCGGCGGGTTTCTCGGTGCGGTTACCACTGATGAAGCCCGTGCGGGGCATCTAATTGTGATGGGTTGGGGTTGCTGATGGCCGTGACGGCATGAATTTCAAGCGTTTTATCTGGCCGGTCATCGGCCTGGCGGCTGTCGCCTTTTCAGTGTGGGTTCTGTTCAACGAACTGCGCGGCATTTCCCTGGACGATGTCTGGGCCAGTCTCGCGGCGATACGCTGGACGCATTGGCTGCTGGCCGCACTGAGTTCGATCATCGCTTACGCAGCCCTTGCCGGATACGACCATATCGCCCTGACTCATCTCGAGAAACGGGTGTCCTGGCTGTTCGTGACGCTCTGCTCCTTCACCACCTACGCGCTGTCGCACAACATCGGCGGCTCGGTGTTCTCCGGAGCGGTGATCCGCTACCGCGCCTACGCCACGCGCGGCCTGTCCGGCCAGGAAGTCGGCGTCCTGGTCGCGGTCTGCTGGATCACCTTCGTGCTGTCGTCGATCCTGCTCGGCGGCATCGTGCTGATCCTCATACCCGACCTGTTCGAGCGATTCGCCGATGTCAGCGCTTTCAAGGAAGTCGGTTATGGCGGGCTGTCGGCCGGCGCCGGCATCGCGATGATTCTCGTGGTGGTTGCCTATGTCTTCGGCAGCTGGCTGCACTTGAAGCCGCTGAAGATCGGTTCGGTGCAGATCCACTATCCCAGGCTGCCGATCGTCGCGCGTCAGCTGGTGATCGGTCCGCTGGAAATCCTGGCGGCCGGCGCGATCCTCTATTTCGCGCTGCCCGTCGAAAACAATCCCGGCTATCTCGTTGTCTTCGCTATCTTCCTGGTCGCCTTCTCGGCAGCGCAGATTTCGCATGCGCCAGGCGGCCTCGGTGTGTTCGAGGTCGTGTTCCTGGCCGGCCTGCCCCAGATGGATCAGGCCGGTGTCATCGCGGCGCTGCTGGTGTTCCGCATGTTCTACCTCATCATCCCGCTCGTGCTGGCCCTGATTGTCGTGCTGTTGTTCGAGCGTTCACAGTTCGGCCGCCGTGCCAATTGAAGCGCAGTCGAGGCTTGACTATTTGCCAAGCATGGCTACAAGGCAGCGCAGAAACGAGCGCGCGGCATACCGAGCCGCCGGCCAAAAGCCAAAAAGCACTTCAGCTCGCTTCACCAAGGCATTGAACAGAATGCTTTTTGGGGAATAGGTTAACGGTAGACCCACGGACTCTGACTCCGTTAGTCCTGGTTCGAATCCAGGTTCCCCAGCCATTCCTCCACTCTATTGCCGGAACATTTCGCGACAGTCGGACGCAAGGCCGGGAATTTGTTTTTCATTCCTGATCGGTGTGGGGGTCACGGTGTGTGCGCCCGCTTTCCATCGAATTCAACGACAGCCCGCCCGCTGGTCAGATCGCCTACCATGCGTGCCAAATTGTCTGCCTCATCCTTCGGAATCGAAACTGAGAATTCTGCCCCTGTATCGGTGAATGCCTGGCTGCCAATCTGCGCGCCTGGAAACGCCTCCAGCCGCGCCTGCAAGAGAGCCAGATCGCTGAACCCGCAGTTGATCGTCGCCGCCACCGTATCGACAAGCGGCATCTTTTCGGCCTTCCGCAGGCACGTGGCCGCGGTGCCGCCATACGCCCTGATCAGGCCGCCGCTACCCAGCAGGACGCCACCGAACCAACGCGTGACAACGACAGCGACGCGGTCCAGCGATTGCCCGTCGATCACCTGCAACATCGGCTTGCCAGCCGTTCCGCTGGGTTCCCCGTCATCGCTGAACCGATAGGCTTGTCCGATCCGCCAAGCCCAGCAATTGTGGTTCGCAGTCTGGTCTGAATGCGCCGCGATGAATTCCTTTGCCGTTGCCTCATCCGACACGGGGCCGGCGATCGCGATGAAACGGCTCTTTTTGATCTCCTGCCGGGCCGTGACGGTCGCGACCAGTGTACTGAGGTTGCTCATGCCGCCATGTAGCGGCGGATGCTATCCCGCTTCAAGACATGCGACTGCACAGGTCCGCTCGGCGATTTCATAACGTGCCCTGGCTGGTCTACCTTCATTCTCGCCCGCCGGGCGCTCGGGTGCTCCGACTCGTTAGTAAATCTGCCATCGTTGTGACGAGGGCCTGAGGGATAGCCACATTGCTGAGAAATCCAGGATACGACAAAACATGGAAGACCTAATCGAACCCTTTCGGAAGTCCATGGACGGCGTCGCCATCTCGCATGTCTGGAGAGGTTATGGCTCGGCGATATTCGTTGAATTTGGCACCCTATCGCCAAGGACACGACGTGACGGAAGCCCAGGCGAGCCTCTGGGGCAATTCAGCCTAATGATCGAGTGGAGTTGGCGCATAGAAGACGAGCAAACGATCGTTTGCGGTAGCTGGAGCGACGAACATCTGTGGTCTCCTGCGTTCAGGCGTTTGATCGGTTGTAACGTGATCGCTGTGTCCGCTTTCGGCAGGCTGCCGGAAGTGTGTGTTTCGCTTTCGTCAGGCCTGCACATTCTCTCTTTCAACACTTCAGAGGGTGATCCTGCTTGGGCACTCTTCAATCGCCGACAAGGTTTGTCGATCCACAGTCATGGTGGCTCTATCAGGGCCGAATGACTTCCTTGCATACCGGATTGGCAGCGGAATTTGTCGGGTGTCATACCCAAGATGGGCAAACCGCGGACTTCTGCTTGCGAGCGTGTTTGGCCACCGCACTCCCGATTCGTGATGCGGCTTCACTCTTCCCGGAAAGCCTTCTGGATCTGATCCGACAGCGGCTTCACCAGATAGGAAAGCATGGTCCGATCACCAGTCGGAAAGAAGACTTCGGCCGGCATGCCAGGGGTCAGCGCCAGGCCATGCAGCTTGGCCACCTCCACTTTGGGCAGCTTTACGCGCGCGACATAGTACGACATCCCGGTGCGTTCATCGGTCGTCAGGTCGGCTGAGACGCGTGACAGCGTGCCGGTCAGTTCCGGCGTGGTTTGCTGGTTGAAGGCTGACAGGCGCAGAATCGCATTCTGGCCGGTTGCCACCTGGTCGATATCCTGCGGCGCGATGTGTGCTTCAACGGTCAGTTCGTCCGTTACCGGCACGATCTGCATCACCTGTTCGCCGGGCGTGATGACCCCGCCGACCGTGTGTACGGCCAGTTGCAGCACCACACCATCCTGCGGACTGCGCAGATCGATACGCTTCAGCTGGTCCTCGGCCGCCACCTTGCGTTCGACGAATTCGGCGATTCGTCCCTGTACTTCGCGCAGTTCGGTCGCGACTTCGCTGCGGAGGTCCTGGTCGATCTGGATGATCTGCAATTCGATCTCCGCCGCCTTGCCTTTCACCTGGGCTATTCCGGCGGTCAACTGGCCATGCTCGCCCTCAAGCCGGACGGCGTCCCGCTCCAGCGCTGTCATGCGGTTGATCGATACCAGCTTGCGGTTCCACAGGTCGCGCACGCCTTCCAGCTCGACCTGGATCAGTTCGATCTCTCGGCGTTTCGCCTGCCGCTGTTCGGTCAGTCCGGCGGTCTCTTCCGTCAGCTGGGCGATTCGTTCGCGCAATTGCGAACGCTGGCCGGCCCGCGCCTGATAGCGAAAATCAAACAGCGACTGCTCTCCGGCCATCGACGCGGCGACAGCGACCTCGCCTTGCCGCGATGTCAGGACCTCCGGAAAGCTGACCGCGTTCTTACCATCGCGCTCCGCTTCCAGCCGGGAAAGCCGCGCATAGAATTCGTCCAGTCCTTTCGAGACGATTGCCAGACTGGCGCGCGTTGTCGTCTCATCGAGGCGCACCAGGACATCACCGGCCTTGACCAGGTCGCCGTCGCGGACGCGGATTTCGCCAACCACACCGCCGGTTGGATGCTGGACCTTCTTCACGTTGGAATCGACCACGAGCCGGCCGGAGGCGATCACCGCGCCGGACATTTTGGTCACCGCCGCCAGGCCACCGACGCCGCCGATGAGCAGAAGACAGGTCGCAAGTCCCGCCACGAGATAGCGTTGGACCTGCCGTTGCGCTGATGTCGTCTTGGTCACGCAGGAACCCCTCTCTCGGCGGCGGCGACGACCTTGAGCGACGCTGCCGGGCGGAAGACCTTGCTCAGGACCTCGTCCTTGGGCCCGAAAGCCTGCACGCGTCCATTGGCCATCACCAGCACGGTATCGACACTGGCCAGGGCACTGGATCGATGCGCGATGACGACGACAATGCCACCGCGGTCACGGATACCTTGAATGGCGGCGGACAGGGCCACTTCGCCCTCCGCATCGAGATTGGAATTCGGCTCGTCCAGTATGACCAGGAACGGATCACCGTAGAGGGCTCGCGCAAGGGCTATGCGCTGCCGTTGTCCCGCCGACAGCGAGGCTCCAGCCTCTCCTACGCTCGTGTCGTAACCATCAGCCAGGTGCACGACGAGATCGTGCACGCCAGCGGCCCTTGCCGCGGCCAGCACTGCTTCCGACGACGCTTCCGGATCGAAGCGGGCAATGTTCTGCGCAATCGTCCCCTCGAACAGCTGCACATCCTGCGGCAGATAGCCGATATGTCTGCCCAGCTCTTCGGGCGGCCATTGGTCAAGCGTCGCGCCGTCCAGCCGCACGGCGCCCCGCACTGGCAGCCAGACGCCCGCAAGCGCGCGCGCCAGCGACGACTTGCCGGAAGCGCTCGGACCGATGACGCCGAGGCCCGATCCCTTGGACAGCGTGAAATTCGCGTCCCATACCACCGGCTTCTGATCGCCCGGCGGCGCGACGCTGATGGTCTCGACCTGCAGCGTGCTGACGGGTGCCGGCAAGGTCACGCTGGTGGCAGCCTCCGGCAATGCTGACAACAGCTGCTTCAGGCGCGCCCAGCCCTGCCGTGCCGCCACGAAACCCTTCCAGTGTGCGATCGCCAGTTCGATCGGCGCCAGTGCCCTGCCCATCATGATCGAGCTTGCAATCATGATGCCGCCGGTCGCTTCCTGCTTGATGACCAGATAAGCGCCGATCGCCAGAATTCCGGACTGCAGCATCAGACGCAATATCTTGGAAATCGTCCCCAGCGTGCCGGCGACATCGCTGGCGGCCGCATGGGCGTTCAGATAACTGGCGTTGACGGCGTGCCACCGCTCGGCGATGCGTGCGCCGAAACCCATGGCCTGCATGGCTTCGGCGTTGCGCCGTGTCGCTTCCGCCAGTGCGCTGCGGGTGGTGGCGTGCTGTCCGGCGATCTTTGTCGGGCCGCGGGTCCGGAATTCGGCCAGGAGCGTCAGACCGAAAAGGACAATCGCACCCGCCAGCGCAGTCACGCCGATCCAGAAATGAAAAATGAAACAGATGCCGATGTAGAGCGGCACCCAAGGCAGGTCGAACAGGGCGGTCGGACCCGCGCTGCCGACGAAGGAGCGGACCTGGTCCAGATCCCGCAGAGGCTGCAGCCCGTCGCCGGGGAGCTTGGCGCGCAGCGGCAGGCGCATCAGCGCCGAATAGACTGACGGGCTCAGTTCCGCGTCCAGCCCCTGCCCGAGCCGCACCATCAGGCGCGAGCGGATCAGTTCCAGCACGCCCTGAAAGACGAACAGTGTGGCGGCAAGCACCGCCAGACCGACCAGAGTCGGCACGCTCCGGCCCGGAACGACCCTGTCATAGACCTGCAGCATGAAGAACGAGCCGGTCAGTGCCAATATGTTCACGACCCCGCTCATCAGGACAATGCCGGAAAAAGCCCGTCGAAATGACGAGAGAACTCCCAGCAGCGTAAGCTGCGGCGACGATGTCTGCCTCATGCAGGTTCGCAATCGGGAAGAGGCATCTCGATGCCCAAGAAGATCATACCCCCAGCCATTCGGGATCCTTCAATACATGACTGTGTTGAGTGTGACATGGACGGGTGCGCCCGCTTCGACCTTCGCGCTGCCGCGGGCGACCAGCCAGCCATCTGCGCGCTCGAGGCGCGCAACGATCTGCAACGTCGGCGACACGGTCGGGCTTTTGGCCAAGGGCAAGGAGAACCCTATCGTCCGTGAGCCGCCGTCGCTTTTGAGGCGGGTTTTCGCGGCGCGACGCTGCGCCTTGTCCTTGACGGCCGGATCCTCAAGATAAATCTCGAGATGACCTTCCGGGATGGCCACGTCGCCCTTGAACGTGACTTCGCCACGAATATCCGCCGATTGAGCGGAGGCCGTGCCCGTTGCGGCAACGACAGCCGCGGCTCCGGCGGCTCCCGCTGCCATAAGCACCGTGCGGCGCGTGGTCGGACGCTTCATCACAAACTCCCCCTTCGATCATTACGGCCCCCCAATGCACGGGATGGCCGACGCTGCCGGTCGGAAGGGGCGCTCGAAAGCGCCCCTTCGTAACACGCTAGGTGACCATGAAGTCCGCTGCCGACAGGTTCAGGTGCGCGCTCAGCTGCGCGAACTGAACAGCGGCTCCCTGTCCGGAACCATCGGCATCGTAGGACAACACTCCACTGTCGGTGTCGTAGATGATGCGGTCGTCGGCATCATGGGCGACACCCGATGCACTTTTGAAGAAGGCGCCCAGGGCAAGAGCGCCGTCATTGCCCAGGTTGGTGAAGATGAGGTTGTCCAGCAGGATGGTATCGTCGGCGACGTTGAAGTCCTTGATCAAGTCGACATTGCCGTTTCCAAGCGCCGTCGAGAAGCGGAAGGAATCCTCGCCCGCGCCGCCCGTCAACGTGTCGGCGCCCAGACCACCATCCAGAAGGTCGCTGCCGCTGCCGCCGTTGAGCTTGTCGGCGCCTGCAACGCCCGGCTGAGCCGGTGCCGGCGGGAATTCGACCGACACGTTCACCTTGTATGTCGAGCCTTCCGGAACGGCATCCGCCCAGCCATCGCCAGGCACGTCGGGCGACCACATACCTTCCTGGATATAGTAGGTTCCGGTTTCCTTGACGACGAAGACCGTGCTCGAATCCCGGCTGGTGGTCGAACCGGGGTCGCCGCCACCGTCATCGTTCTGGGCAACGATATTGCCGTTGCTGTCCAGCAACCTGACCCAGCTGTCATGCACGTTGGGATCGGCAATCCCGTCGATATCGATCGAGATGACCGTGCCGGCCGCCAGGGTAATGCCATAATATCCGCCCTTGCCGTTTCCGGTGGCATTGACGGTCGTGTGAAGCGTGGTCGTCGAATCGAAGATATCGGGGTCGGCCGCGAGCGAGAAGTTGTTAGAGATGTCAAAGGCTGTTGCGATCGAATTGTTCGTCGCATCCGGCCCCAGCGTCGCATAGCCGGTGCCCATGCCCGGACGCGGCGGTATGTCACCCTGATAGGCGAAATCGCCAAGCAGGATGTCATCGCCGCCGCCGCCATTGATGGTGTCGTTGCCGCCCTGCCCGGTCAGGACATTGGCCCCGCCGTCGCCGGTCAACTGATCGTTGAAGCCCGAGCCGGCGAGATTTTCGATGGAGATGTAGGTATCTCCACCGGACTTGCCGGCACCCAGCTGGAGCCTGACGCCGCTGGTCGCGTCGGCATAGTCCGCCGTGTCGCTTCCCGCGCCGCCATTCAACGTGTCGGCGCCGCCGCCGCCGGTCAGGATGTCATCGCCCGCACCGCCGGAGAGTACGTTGGCCTGGGCGTTGCCGATGAGATGATCGTCGTAGAACGAACCAACGGCGTTCTCGAAGCCGACCAGTATATCATGCCGGATAACGGTGCCGCGCCCGACGATCTGTACCGGACCGTCCGCATCGCCACCGCTGGCGGTGCCGTTGGCGAGGTCGATCGTCACGCCGTCGGAACTGCCGGAATAGACCACGGTATCGACACCGTCGCCGCCGTCCAGATAGTCCTGTCCGGCGCCGCCGATGATGGTGTCGTTGCCGCCTTCGCCATACAGGATGTCGCCATCGTTGCCGCCATCCAGGATGTCGTCGCCGTCACGGCCGTTGAAGTAGTCGCCACCGCCCTGGCCCCAGAAATGGTTTGCATCAGCGTTGCCGATGAAGCGGTCGATACGGTCGTCCGAACCGATCAGGTTCTCGATGCTGTAGAAGGTGTCGCCTGAAGCGGTGCCGCCGCTGGCGACATTCGTCTCCAGGTTGACGAGCAGCTGGAACGGGCTTTCCTTGCTGTAGTCGACCGTGTCGACGCCGGCGCCGCCCCTGAAGATATCGATACCGTCCTGGCCGCTCAGTGTATCGTCGCCATCGCCGCCATCGAGGATATCGTTGCCCGCGCCACCGAGAATGGTGTCGTTGCCGCGACCGCCATAAAGCGTATCGTTGCCATCATCGCTTTCGGTCTGGTCTTCGAGATCGGCGATGTCGATGGTGTTGTTGATGTCGCGGCTGGCGAGCGAGTCGCGTCCGCCGATGATGAGGTCGTCACCATCCTGACCGAAGATGGTGTCGTTGCCGCCGCCACCGTCGAGTGTGTCATTCCCCTTGGTGCCGAAAATGATGCTGGTCATCGTGTTGTCGCCGATGATCGGCGGGGTATCGGTGCCACCGCCTCCTGGCTGAAGTGTCGACTCGTCGGCGTAGATGATGTGTTCGACGTTGGCGATTTTGCGGATCTTCAGGTTCCTGGACATCAGGACAACCGTATCGTTGCCGCCATTCGCTTCCTCGCGGACGATGTCGTCCAGGGAGTCGACGAAATAGATGTCATGACCGCCATTGCCGGCCATGCGATCGGCACCGCCGCGGCCATCAAGAACGTTGTTGCCGTCATTGCCGATCAGGATGTCGTTGAAGCTGCTGCCGATACCGTTTTCGATATAGTAGTCGGTCGTGTCGGCGTTGTGCCCGGCAAAGATCGACACGTTGTTGCTGTGGCCGTTGACGCTGGAGAACTGGCCGGCGCGCAGGTCAAGGATGGTACCCGCCGTCGAACCGGAGAAGTCGAGTGTGTCGGTTCCGCCGGTATCGTGGATGACAAAGCCGATGTCGTGCTGCATGCCCGAAGCGCTGAGCCTGTACCCATCCTGGGTAGCACCGAAGCCGTAGACGTTGTCGCCTGTGTTGAGGTCGATTTCCTGATAGGTGCGCTCGCCACTCGCGTCGACCGTCGAGAAAAAGCGACGGATCACGGCCTCTATGTCGGCCATGAGCGGCGTTGACGCCGACCAGCGGGTGGTCTCGCCGACATCGATGCCATCGAAATAGGACATGACGCTGTATTGCTGGCGATCGTAGGTCCAGGTCGCATTGTTCAGATAGTTGATCTGGACGCCACCGGGACCGCTGTAATTGTAGAGGCCGGGGTGGTTCAGTCCGAACTCATGGCCGAACTCATGGATGAAGGAATCGAACACATAGCCGCCGATGTCTGTCTTGTTCGGCTCGGTGTCGTGGAAACGCTGGCCGATGCTGACATAGCGATCGTTCGAATAGGCGCTGCCATCGTCTTCTTCGCCTACTTCCGGGCTGACGACCTGCATCCAGTCCGTCGCGCTGTTGTAGGGCGCGTCGTCGACGATTTCGAATTTCAAAGGGGTGACAAGCGACCACATCTGCAAGGCGCCGATCGCGGCGGCCTTGTATTCGGGATGGTCGTTGAGTTCATAGACATTGATCCTCAGCGTTCCCGCCGCGATCGCTGGCGTCAGGCTGCGGTCCAGGTCTCCGAGATAATCGAGATAGGCTTCGTAATCCGTGCTTTTGCCGTATGGATTGTCCGGCGTCTGGTCGTTGACCCACCACTGGTCGCTATTCTGGCTTGGGTTCGGCATCGTTGGGGTTCCTCTCCTGCAGCCGTGGAAGACACGGCTGCACCGGTTTGCTACTTCCAACCACCAACAGGCATTGCTTGCGCGCCTGCTAAGCCCCTTCGCCTGCGTCAATATGTTATCGGAATTTTCGACTTGTCTACCCTGCTGGCAGGTGACGCATAGGCACTGCCACGGGGTTCGTGTTCACTTCCCATTCCCGGTCGACAGATTTCGTCATTCGACGGCATTGACGTCGACCATCGGGCAGCCAGTTCGTCTTCATGATCCGCTCCCACCAAACCAGTGATGTATGGAGAGACCCGAAGTGTTATACTGTTCCAGGTGCCGGAGTGCCCCCACTTCCGGCGCTTAGGCCGGCGCTTTCCCCGGTCCCTCTGGCGCGCGCCGGCCGCCCCATTGAACTCGTGTTCCATGGCAAGCCCGGCGAATGTGTTTTCACTATCGGACCGTGATCTCGATCCACACTGGCGCATGATCGCTCGCCTTTTCCCAGCCGCGCACCTCACGGTCGACGCCGGCAGCGGTAAGTAGGTCGGCGATTGTCGGGCTGAGCAGCAGATGATCCAGCCTGAGGCCGGCGTTGCGACCCCAGGCGTTGCGCAGGTAGTCCCAGAACGTGTAAACGCGCTCGCCGGGATGCAGCGTGCGGATGGCGTCGATCCAGCCCTGGTCGATGAGTTGCCGCAACGCCTGGCGCACTTCAGGTCGGAACAAGGCATCGTCCTGCCAGCGTTCGGGCTTGTAGACGTCGAGTTCGCTCGGAATGACATTGTAGTCGCCGGCGAGAATGACGGGGATGTCGTGCGCGAGCCGCTCCGCGGCATGTTTCTTCAAGCGCTCGAACCATCGCAGCTTGTACTCGAATTTCGGCCCCGGAGCCGGGTTGCCGTTCGGCGCATAGAGGCATCCGATCAGGACGCCGCCGACTGCAGCTTCGATGTAGCGGCTCTGGGTGTCCTCCTCATCGCCGGGCAAGCCGCGCTGCGTTTCGATCGGATCGACGCCACGCGCCAGGATTGCGACGCCATTCCAGCTTTTCTGCCCGTGCCAGATGGCGCCATAACCAGCCTCGCGCAACGCCTTTGCTGGAAACCTGTCGCTCGGCGCCTTCAACTCCTGCAGGCAGACGACATCGGGCGCGGCATCGGCCAGCCAACCGAGCAGGACGGGAAGCCTGCCATTGATACCGTTGACGTTGAACGTTGCGATTTTCATCAGCCTAGCGCCGAAGCATGCCCGCCCAGGACGAGACCTTGTCGGCCATGCTTTTCAGATGATCGGCAGCCGAGTAACCGGACACGCTCTTTCGCGGCTTCAGGTCATGGTCGCCGTCTTCCAGCCAGAAGACCTCGACCGCCTGGGAGAGCGCATAGGACGGCACCTCGTCTCGCGTGCCGAACTCGTCGCGCGTGCCTTGGACGATCAGCGCGGGAGTCTGCAGATCGGCGAGATGCCTGGTGCGCAATTGCTGCGGCTTGGCCGGCGGATGGAACGGATAGCCGAGGCAAAGCAGGCCGGCGATCTTGCCCGATGCGAACAGTTCGTCCGCCACCATCGAGGCAATGCGGCCTCCCATCGACTTGCCACCGATGATGAGACGACCGTTTGCGCCCAATGCCGCGACGGCGGCGACATATTCAGGATTGAGCGTTTCGGCACGCGGAGGTGGCTTGCGGCTGCCCCCGGTGCGTCGGCTGGCCATATAGGAGAATTCGAAGCGCGCGACACGAAATCCGGCCGCGGCAAGCGCCTTGGCTGCAGCATCCATGGAGGCAGAGTCCATCGGCGCCCCGGCTCCATGTCCGAGCAGGATGGTGCAGCCGGCGTCTTCCGGGCCGTCAAAGAGGAAGGGCATGTTCAACTCGCTGTTCTTTCCGCCAGGTCGACAAGGCGGATGCCATTGCTGGCCGCGCGGGCCCATTGCGATGTGGAATCGAGCTCAAGATAGCGAGACCACCACTTGCGCGCGCCGGCCATATCACCGGCCTCATAGTCGAGGTTCGCCAGGTTGAAGATTGCATCGGCATAGGCACCGTCAATGGCGATCGCGGCGAGCAGATGACGGCGCGCAGTGTCCTTCTTGCCTTCACCGGCGAGCAGGCCGGACAGGTTGAACCAGGCTTCGACGAAGCGTGGATCGCGTTTGAGCACTTCGAGATAGGATTGTTCGGCCTCCTTGGCTCGACCATCGGCGAGCAGGCAATTGCCGCGATTGAAGAAGACGACCGGGTCGCTCGGGTCAATCGCGATGCAGCGCCTGTAGAGATCGGCGGCATCGCCGTACCGCCCCTCCTCTTCCGCTTCCTCGGACAACGCAAACAGTTCGTCGAGATCCTCCGGTTCGGCGCGGCCCAACGGCAGCAACGCCTGACCATCAAGCTCGCTCACGCCGTCGTCCGAGCGCGCATAGATGGCATTGTCCCGATCGGCGTGCAGCGAAAGCGCGGTCAGCGAGGCGATCGAACCGGATCGGCGCACCGACCGCGCGATCGTGCCCCAACTGGCGCCCGACACGATCAGCCCGGCATATTTCTTGGCCAGGATCAGGTCGCGGAACGAGAAGGGTTCAGCATCGTGTTCGAAGGCATCGAACAGCGCGAGCAGGTCAAAATCCTCCGAGGCCAATCTGGACTGCTCGAGGACGGACTGGCGGCTCAACGTAGCGCCACCGGGCGCTTCGATAAGTCCGAGCAATCTGAGAAACCCGTTCTCGCTCAGAGCGCGGCGGTTTTTCGAGATTTCCTCGCGATAACGCGCCGCGATCCGGGGGGCGTCGGTTCTGCCGAGCAGTTTGCGGCCGAAAATCACATGGGTGGTGCGCCGCGAGGCGCCGCGCTGCAATTCACCACCCTGCGCACCGACCTCACGCACCGCCAGGCGACGCGGAAACGCCGCCAGCCCGCCGATGAGACCGAATGTCCTGCCTCTTGCCGAGGTCACTTCTTGCTCTTGGTGCCTGCCCTGGAGCCGCCAGTCGCGGCGACCTTGGCCGGTTTTTCTTCAACCGCAGGCGCCTTGGTCTTGCTTTTGGCCGGCGGCTTGGCCTGACCGAGACTGGCTTTCAGCGCATCCATCAGGTTGACGACGTTGCCACGTTCCGGAGCGGCCGCGACGATCGGCTTGTGGCCCTTCAACTTCTCCTTGATCATGGTCATCAAGGCAGCCTCGTAGCGGTCCTCGTAATTCTTCGGGTCGAACTTGGTCAGCTTCTGCTGGATCAGGGCCTCGGCAAGCTGCAGCATCTCGCGGTCGGGTTTGCCCTGCGGGATGTTGTCGAAATATTCGGCCGTGCCGCGCACTTCATGCGGATTGCGCAACGTGCAGACAAACATGCCTTTCTCGCGCGCGCCGATGGTGACGACACGTTCGCGACTGGACAATACGAGGCGCGCCACCGCCAGCTTGCCGGACTTGCGCATGGCTTCGCGCAGAACCACGAAAGTTTCCTCGGCCATCGCTCCGTCGGGCGCCAGATAATAAGGTGTATCCTGATAGATGACGTCGACATCCTTTTCGTCGACGAAGGCCTCGATGTTCATGGTGTGGTTGGATTCGATGCGTACGCTGTCGAGGTCAGCATCGTCGATGATGACGTATTGCTTGTCCTCGTATTCGTAGCCTTTGACCAGATCGGCGCGGTCGACCAGACCGAGCTCGGGGTCGACGGGCTTCATGTTGATGCGGTTGTGCGTCTTCTTGTGCAACTGGTTGAAGGAGATCCGCTCCTTCGTGCTCGTTGCCGGATAGAGCCGCACGGGGCAACTCACCAGACTGAGTTTCAGATAGCCCTTCCAACTTGCCCTGGGTGCCAATTCCGCCTCCTACGCGACGACACAACGCTACCTTTTCGCCTTCGCAGGCGCCGGCAATTCCCGGGCGAAATCACCAATGTCCACCCAGGGATCACCAGATGCGGCCAAAAGACCTGGAAGCGAAGAATAGTTCAAATCCTCGGCAGCGTCGATGGATTCCAGATCGGCCCATTCCAGCGGCGTCGAAGCCGGCATGTGCGGACGCCTGCGCAGCGTGTACGGCGCGGCCGCCGTGTGGCTGCGCGCATTGCGGTGAAAATCGATGAAAATGCGCCTGCGGCGGTTTTCCGCCCCCATCGTGGTGGTGAAGGTTTCGGGCGCAGTAGCCGCGATGCGGGATGAGATTTCGCTGCAGGCCTGGTGGAATTGCCGCCAGCCGAGTTTCTTCTTCACCGGCACGACGACATGGATGCCCTTGCCGCCCGAAGTCTTCACGAAAGGCACCAGACCGAGGTTCTCCAATTCGCCACGGACATGGATGGCGGCCTCCACCACCTCGCGCCATCCGATACCCTCGCCAGGATCGAGGTCGAAGACGGCGCGATCGGGCTTGTCGAGGCTCTGGCGGTGCGCACCCCAGGTATGGAACTCGACGACGCCGAACTGCGCCAGCGCGAGATAAGCCTTGGCATCCTCGACGGCGATGTAGCTGCGCGCCTCGCCGTCGGAATTCTGCGTCTCGAACGAGACCATCGTCGCCGGCATGCCGGTGAAGGCGTGGCGCTGAAAAAAGCAGTCCTCCGGCTTGACCGTCGGGCAGCGCACCAGCGACACCGGCCTGCCGAGGATATGCGGCAGCATGAAATCGCCTACCGCGGCATAATAGACAGCGATGTCGAGCTTGGTCGGCCCGGTTTTGCCGAATATCCGACGCGTCGGATTGGTGACGAAGATCCCGGCGAGGTCGGTATCGGAAATCAGCCGCTTGCGTGGAGCGCCAGCACGGGCTGACAGTTCAGCCTCGCGCAGCCCCTTGAACACGGCATGGCGCAGCGCATTGTCGTCGGTGCGATTGGCGTAGTGGATATGGGCGGTCAGCACGGGCCGGACCGGGATGACCTCGCGCGGCATGCCCTCCAGCCTGACCGCGTCGGCCTGCAACGCCTGCAGCCTCGCCAGCAGCATCGGCAGCGTTTCAGCGTCGAAACCCGAACCGCATTTGCCGCGGTATTCCAACTCGCCATCGACCCATTCGGCGAGTGCGAGGGCGGCGAGACCTTCGGCCGCTTCTGAGACGGTGTAACCGGCGACGACAAAATCACCGACGGCACGCGCCTTGACCTTGGTCCAGCTCTTGGAACGGCCGGGTACGTATATCGAAGCCGCCTGTTTGGAAACGATGCCTTCCAGGCCGAGTTCCGATGCCTGCTCATACAAGGCCCCGCCATCGGACGTGACGTGATCGCTGAGTTGCAAGGCGCTTTTTGCCGTGATGCCGCTCAGCAATTGCCCAAGCAATTCCTTGCGTTTGGCCAGTTCTGCCCCGGTCAGGTTCCAGCCGTCGAGATAAAGCAGGTCGAACGCGTAGAAGGTGAGTTTGTGGGTCTCGCCTGCCGCCAGTGCATCCTGTAGCGCCGAGAAACGGCTGATGCCCTTGTCGTCGGTGACAACGACTTCGCCGTCGATGATCGCATTGCTGCAGGCAAGGGTCTCGAAAGCCGTCTTCAAGCGTCCATACCGCTTTGACCAGTCGAGACCACTGCGGGTGATGAAGGTGACGGCACCATCGACGATATGCGCCGCCGTGCGATAACCGTCGAACTTGATCTCGTGCAGCCATTCCTTGCTCGAAGGCGGCGCGCCCACGGCAGTGGCCAGTTGCGGCTCGAGGCGAGCCGGCATCGGCCCCCGGAGGGCGCCCGCGACTTTTGCCGGCTTTGGTGCAATCGCCTTCGCAGCCGGTTTCGGCTTCTCGACCAGTTCTTCGATGCGGCGCCCCGATTTCGCGCTTTCTGGCCGTTTGGCAAGGATGTCGATCTTGCTGTCGGCGGCCTGGTCTCGCTCCTTGAAAAGCAGCCAATTGACCTTGTCCTCGTCCTCCTTGGCCTTCAGTCGGGCCAGCATCCAGCCGCCCTTCAGTTTTTCGCCGAACAGCCGGAACTTGAATGCGCCCTTCTCCAGCGACGTGTCGATGTCATCCATCGGCGCCCAGATGCCGGTATCCCAGACGATCATCGGACCGCCGCCATATTCGCCTGCCGGAATGACCCCTTCGAAATCGATATAGTCGATGGGATGGTCTTCCGTCTGGACGGCGAGCCGCTTGTCGGCAGGGTTGAGCGACGGCCCTCGGGGTACCGCCCAGCTTTTCAGTACCCCATCGATTTCGAGGCGCAGGTCGTAATGGTCGGCCGTGGCGTGATGTTTGTGCACGACGAAGCGGTTGCCTTCGTGCTGCTCCTGGATGCCGGAGGGTTCAGGTGTCTTGGCGAAATTGCGCTTGGCGCGGTAGGACTGGAGCTTCGGTGAATTCGCCATGGAAGAGCTTATTCGCCCATTTCCTCATGCAAGGGTTCCAGGCCGAGCTCCGCGGGATGATAGCCTTTGTAGAGCTGATCGAGCGTTCGCTGCCCGACCAGATAAGCTTCGTTGGCAACGATGACACGATAGGTCGGTTCCTCGCCGGCCTTGAACCGCCGCGAACTGACAAAAACCTTGTGACGGCCAAGCGCTTCGGCCACTGCCCTGCGCTGCTTGACCTGGCGAGACGTGGGCGTGCTCATCGGCCTGCTCCGCTGCTTGCCCTCAGACTATCTTCCATTGTGGCGTCGCGATCAACCGGGGGACGATTTGTGCGTTAATAGTTAGCTCTTGCGCTAAGTGAATTCCTGCATTAGTTAGCCATTGGGATAACTAATTGTCAAAACCAAGCGTATCGCCCCATGCGCCAGCACCTGGAAGGTCTCGTTATGAAACTTGTCTTGATGGAATTCCTGTCGCTCGACGGCGTCTGCCAGGGCCCAGGTGCGCCCGATGAAGACACAAGCGACGGCTTCACACGCGGCGGCTGGTTTGTTCCCTTTCTCGAGCAGAGCTTCATGCAGACCGTCGCTGGCTGGGTCGGACGGGCCGATGCCTTCCTGTTCGGGCGCCTGACCTATGAGAATTTCGCGCGGGATTGGCCGAAAATGGATGATCCCAATGACCCGATCGCCAGCAAAATGAATGGCTTGCCTAAATATGTTGCATCGAACTCTTTAAAGGAGGCGTCATGGGGGCCGGCGACGATCCTGTCGGGAGATATTACGGCCAGGGCCGCTGACTTGAAGAGGAAACCGGGTCGAGAACTGCAGATTCACGGCAGCGGGCGTCTCGCCCATTCGCTCCTGGGTGCAGGAATGATCGATGAATTCCGGCTGGTTGTCGCCCCGGTTGTTCTGGGACAGGGCCGCAAGCTGTTTCCCGACGGCATGGCGCCCGCGGGCTTCAGGCTGGTCAATGTCGAGACAACGCCGGGTGGATTGGCCGTGCATGTCTATGAGAAGGCCGAAGCTCCCGTATTCGAGACCTACGACGCAGCGTCGGCGTGGGGTTGAAGTTCATGCGATGTAAGTTCTGACGAAAAGCCCGCCAAACTTGAAACGGGCGGGCTTCCGTTTGTCAGTGTGTCGAAACCGGGCGTTCAACTGCCGCTCGCGGTCACCATTTCATGCCGATTTTAGCGGTTCCAGCGATGTTGTGGAGGTTTCCGGAGAGTTCGCCCTGGAGGCTTGCGGCGGCGAAGAAGCCGTTGGCGGTTGCGTATTCGATGCCGGCGTCGAGGAGTGCGCTGTAGCGGTCGGGATTGGCGCCTTCGATGCTGAAGGCGGTACCGGGCAGCGCCTGGAAGCCGGCGACGAAGCCGATCGTGTCGCCGCCATTGATGGCAAGGGCAGCGCGGCCCGACAGCGTCAGCGTTGCATTGTTGTCGAGGCCGATGCCGTGATCGAGCCTTGCGCCGAGTTCGGTGCGGGTGACGGTCGTGGTATTGCCCTTGTAGGCCAGCCCGAAATTGCCCGCCCCGGTCTCGCTGTAGCCCGGCATGCGGTAGGCGATCGCCTGGAAGGCCGCATAGGGGGTCAGCGTCGCCAGCGATGTCTCGATGTCGTAGCCGGCCTCGATGCGTCCGGAGAAGGCATGGGCGTTGAAGTCCCCCGACAGCGATTTGCCAAGCACGGTGCGGCCGGTTTCGACGTCGTAGAAGCTGTAGGCGGCGGCAGCCGCGACATAGGCGTTGCCGAACTCCTGCCGGCCGAAGACGCCGGCATTGAAGAAGCGTGCGCTGCCGCTGCCGAGCTTGTCGGCCAGCTGGAAGTCGGACGCGCCGCCGCCGAGCGCGACGCCGATGGTGGCATCGTGCCATTTGCGGGCGATGCCGCCTGCCAGCCCGAACGTCTTCAGGTCGGTGTCGTGCGAGCCGGCAGCGGCATCGCCGCCGATCTCGGAGGTGCCGCCATAGGTGGCACCCCAGCTGCGCCAGCGGCTGTCGAAGACTTTTGCGACAGGACCGGCCAGACGATCGGACTTTGCGTCGAGCGCTGCGAAGGGCTTGTCGCCATCTGCTGCCGGCTTGTCATCGGCGAAAGCCGATGCAGTGTCACCGGCGCCCTGCCCGCCACGGCCCGCCAGCGCCTCGCCCGACAGCAGGCCGAGGAACTGGTCCGTGCCATGGATGCCTGAGCTGATCGCGCCGGCTGCCGGCTCGCCGGAGACCAGCGAGAGGCCGGCGCTGTCGAGGGCACCGAACTCGGCCAGGATACCGCCCTTGGCATCGAAATAGCCGACGATGGCATTGGCCACCGAGCGCTGGTTGCGGTTGAGCGGATCGAAGACCGGCCTGCCGCCAGGCTCTCCTGGCTTGCCCGGCTCCCCGGGATTGCCGGGCTCGCGCATGTCGAGATCGAGTGCGAGATAGGCATTGTTGCCGTCATAGGCGAGCTTGTGCTTGAAGCCGGTGGGTGCGGTCCCGGTCAGGCCGACGAAGCTGGTGCCGCCGAGCCCACCCTGCGCATTGAGCAGGGTGTAGGTCTTCTGGATGTAGGTGGCGGCAGCATAATTGGTCGACACCGTGCCGCCCGACAGATTGGCGGTTCCGCTGACATTGGTGCGGTCGGCGGAAGCCGGATCGAGTTCGACGGCATAGGTCGAGCCGGCGCCCATGACCAGGTTGCCGGCGATGGTGACGGTGCCGATCGAATTGCCGGGCGCCAGCGTGCCGCCATTCGCCACGGTCACCGAAGCCAGGGTGCCGGTGCCGCCGAGCGTGCCGCCTGTCTCGACCGTGATGCCCGCTGACGATGCGATCGAGCCGTTGACCGACAGCGTGCCCTGCTTGACGAAGGTCTGGCCGGTATAGGTGCTGGTTCCCGACAGCATCAGCTTGCCGGAACCGGACTTGGTGAAGGAACCGCCACCGGAGAGGGAACCGGAGAAGGTCGAGTTGCTGGTCTCGTCGACGGTGAGGTTGCCGCTGCCGAGTGCAACGGAGCCGGCGCCCGAGAGCGTGCCGATGATCTGGTCGAGGCTGCCGAGGTCGAGGCTGGCGCCTGCCGCCACCGACACCGCGCTGCGGGCCGAGAAGGAATGGGCGACACTGGCGCCCAGCGTGCCTTGCGAGATCGTGGTGGTGCCGGTGTAGTCGTTCTGCCCCGACAGCGTCAGGGTTCCCGCCCCGGTCTTGGTCAGGCCGCCGGCACCGGTGATGTCGGCGGCGATGCCTGCGGCAAAGCCGTTGCTGTCGAAGGTGCCGCCACCGGCCGAGAGCGTGACGGCACGGGTTGCCGCGACATCGAAGGCGGCGTCGTAGCGCAGTGTGCCGCCATCGAAGGTCAGCCCGCCGGCGGTATCGCCGAGATTGCCGTCGCTGGCGACGGCGATGGTGCCCTTGTTGAAGAAGGTGCCGCCGGAATAGCTGTTGGCGCCGGTCAACTCCACCACGCCGGTGCCGTTCTGCGCGACCTGGCCATGGCTGCCGGCCCTGTCGGAGACGACACCGGAGAAGGTGTAGGTGTCGGAGCGGTTGAAGGCGAGCGTGCCGCCGAGCTGCACATCACCCAGGATCGAACCCGTGGTGCCGCCATTGCCGAGCTGCAGCGTGCCGGCCTCGACGACCGTGCCATCGCCATAGGTGTTGTCATTGGTCAGGATCAGCGTACCGGCACCTGTCTTGTGCAGCGTGCCGGGATCGGTGGCATCGGCAATCACGCCGGAGATGGTCATGGTGTGACCGTTGGTGTCGACCGTGCCGTAGCTCGGGCCGACTTCGAAACGGTTGGCGAAGGTCAGGCCATCCGCTCCAGCCTGGAACACACCGGTATCGTTCAACAGCACACGCCCAGTGCCGACGGCGCTGTTGTTCGTCACGATGAGTGTCGCCGCGATTCCGCCGAAACGGCCGACGGTCGTGCCACCATGATATTCATTCACTCCCGAAAGTGTCAGCGTGCCGCCGTCGATTGTCAGTTTGCCGAAAGAACTGGGCGAGCAGCCGATACCGCATTCGCTGATTGTGCCCGAGAAGGTACCGTTCGCGGCGGTGATACGGAGATCGTGGTCGCCGAGACGGATTTCGCCGCTGCCGCTCAGAGACTTGAACGTGGAAGACGCCCAGCTCCCCGCGAAATCGAACAAGCCGTTCACGACGAGGCTGCTGGATGACGACAGACCGCCATTGTTGACAAGCCAGAGGCTGCCGCCCTGCTCGACCGTCGTCGTGCCGGTATAGGTGTTCGTACCGGAAAGGTACTGCGATGCACCGCGCGCGATCGTCACGCCGCCCCCCGTTCCTCCGCCGATACCGCCGTCTTGGATCGAGCCGATAAATGGATTTGAGGAACTGCCGGCGTCGGTGATGGTCAGAGTTTTCGAACCGAGCGCCACGACGCCATAGCCCGATGGCCCGAACAACTGGCGGACACTGGTTCCGTCTGTCGTCTGTGAGATGTCGAAAGTACCGCTGACCATGATGAAGGAAGAAGCGGAAATGGACCCGCTGCCCTTCAGCGCCAGCGTTCCGGAAATTCCTGTCGTGCCGGCATAGGTGTTGATGCCAGACAGCGTCTGCGTACCGGCACCGATATCGATAAAGCCGTCGCCGGCGATCATCCCTGCGAAATCGCCCGAACCGTTGCTGATCCCAAGTCCCTTGTTGCCCAGTTGTACGGTTCCGGCGGATGTTCCAACAAGGCTGCTGATCGAGACAAGGCCGGCGGTGTTCACCCTGGAAATGTCGAAGGTACCGTTTTCAAGGTTGATCCCGCTGGAGGAGCTGATGTCGCCTACGCCCGACAGCGCCAGCGTGCCGCCCTTGATCGTGGTGGCGCCGGTATAGTCGTTGACGCCAGACAGGATCAGTGTGCCGCTGCCGAACTTGTCGAGACCGATGCCTGCGGCGCCCGTCAGGATCGAACCGATCTCGGCCGTGACCCCGGCATTGACGTTGACGAAGCTCGCCGAGCTGTTGTTGGCGCTGTCGCCACTCAGCGTCAGGTCATCGCCTTCGATCTTGTAACCGTCGCTGGTAAACTGGATGCCCTCGAAGCCAACGGGGCCGCTGACCTTCACCACGCCGCCGGTGCCGGTGAACACCGCCACCGAGCCATGCCACTGGTCGTTGAAGTCGGCCGCACCCGGAGCGCCGGTCCAGTTGGTTCCTGCCGCACTCCAGATGCCGGCACCACCGTCGACAGTGCCGTTGCCGACACCGTCGGTGCCATCCCAGAACTGCACGATCTGGTCGCCGTTCTGGATGAACAGGTTGACCTGGTGCGGGATCGCGGTCTGGATGGTGGCGCTCGCCGGCAGGCTGGAATAGCTGCCGGACACCGAACCATCGACGTTGAACAGCCGGTAGTAGCCGGACACCGCGCCTGGCGTCAGCAGGGTTCCGCCAAGCGTCAGATTGCCGGTGACGTAGACGAGGTCATTCAACGGACCGCCGACGGTACCCGGAGCGCCGAGCTCGAACAGGCTGGTCGAGCCAGCACCCAGGGTCAAGTCGCCGGCGACCGTCAGCTTGCCCGGGCTGCTGCCGGCCGACAGCGTGCCGTTGACGACCGTGCTGCCCAGCGTGCCATTGCCACCGATCGTGGCACCGGCATCCACGGTGATGCCTGACGACGAAGCGATCGAACCGTTCACCAGCAGCTTGCCGCCACTCACCGTCGTCGTGCCCGCATAGGTGCTGGTGCCGGTGAGGATCGTCGTGCCCGCTACCTGCTGGACGCTACCATTGCCGGAGATGTTGGACGCAAACTGATAGTCCGTCTCGGTGTGGTTGAAGACAATCTTGCCGCTGCCGGCCCCAAAATCCACCACTGGCGCGTCGAGTTTGCCGGCGCGGGCCGCTGTGTCGCCCGCGGCAGCGCCGATGTTGAGCGTCCCCGTCGATCCCGCATATTGAGCGATCCGTAGATAGCTGGCTGACACACTGCCACTGTCCTGGATGGTCAACTGGCCGTTGCCGGAGTCGCCGAGAGACACCATGCTGCTGTTGGCCCAAGTCGAGCCTTGGCCGGTCACCATGACTGTGCCCGTTCCGCTGGACAGATATCCGATGCGCGCGAAGGTGTTGTTCACGACGCCGCCATCGGCAATCGTCAATTCGCCATTGCGAGCGGAACCGATGTACAATTCTTCGCGGTTGTTCCAGGTCGAGCCTTGGCCTGTCACCGTGACCGTGCCCGACGAGCCGACCTGATATCCTATCCCCCCAACCGCGTTGTTCACTGTGCCGCCATCGGCAACCGTCAAACTGCCGGTGCCGAGATAACCGACATGCAGATCATGGCTGTTGTTCCAGGTCGAGCCCTGGCCGATCACCTTGACGGTTCCGGAGGACCCGAAAGTGTGACCTGTGTACGCCTGGGAGCTGCTGACGGTGGCACCGTCAGCAATCGTCAGTTCGCCGGCTCCCCGATAGCCGACGTACAACTCGCCGCCATTTGTCCAGTTCGCGCTGTTGCCTGTGACCAGAACCTTGCCGTCGGAACCGGCCGCGTTGCCGGCATAGCCGTCGCCGTTGGCAACGGCCCCGGTTATCTTCAATGTTCCGCCATCCACGCTGGTGGTGCCGCCATAGGTGCTGCTGCCGGCCAGGGTGAGCGCACCGGCACCGATTTTGAGAAGGCTGCCAGGGCCTGTGACGTTGCCGCTGACGGTCGAGGAGAGTGTGTTGGTGTCGATCGTTCCACCATTGGTGGTGAGCGTCAGATTGCGCGTCGCTGCGAGGTCGAATGTCGCGCCCAGCTGTAGCGTCCCGCCATCCAGCGTCAATCCGCTGGAAGCGTTGCCGAGATTGGCGTCGCTCGAAACAACGAGCGTGCCTTGCGAAATGACCGTGCCGCCGGAATGGGCGTTGCTGCCGTTGAGCGTGAGCGTCCCGGTACCTTGCTTGACGACGGAGCCCGCCCCTGAGATCACGCCTGAGAATACGGAAGTGTTTGTTTGATTGACCCTGAGCACGGCTCCGCCGAGTTCGACCGTGCCGCCGGTGCCCGACAGCTCCGACATCGTAAGGCCGAAACCGCCGAGATCCAGAGTGCCGCCATCTACCGTGTATTTTGTGTTGTCGACGAACCCGTTCTCGGAGCCCGCCCGTAATGTTCCATCTTCGACAACCGTTCCGCCGTTGTAGCTGTTGAGAGTTGCCGAGAGCGTCAGCGTGCCGTTACCGGTCTTGACGAGCCTGCCGCCCGAGCCAAAAATGGTACCGCTGACCGTGGTCGTCAGGTTGTTGCTGCCGACTGTGAGGGTCTTCGCTCCGAGATTGAAAGTGCCGGCACCTTCGATCGAGCCGACTGTTGTTCCTGCGGACGACAGTTGCGAGATGCTAATATTGGCACCTCCATTCATCACAATACGCGCGTTACCACCGCGGCTGGCTCCCTGAAACACCACAAGTGTGGCGGAGTTGCCGATAATCGTCGCCTGGTCGGCATTTGCATTGTCTGTAAAAAACACGTTTCCGCCGATATTGGAGATATTGGCGGAGCCGGCGCTTGCGGTGTTGTAAATCCCACGGCACCGTAGTCGTTGACGATGGTCATGGAACCGGCGTTCGTGCCGCCGCTGAAATACATATTGCCGGCGCCACTGATCTCGGTGATGCCGCTCGCGTCCGCGCCATCCAGTGTGAATGTGCTGTTGCTGACGGTCACCTTGCCTGCGATCGAGCCGAGGCTACCGACTGTCAGCGAGCCGGCGCTGACAGTCGTACCGCCAGTATAGGTGTTAGCGCCGGTCAGCGTGAGGTTGCCCGTTCCGGACTTGACCAGTGCGCCGGAGCCGGAGATGGCGCCGGCATATGTTCCTATGCTCGCTCCCTGATCGAAGGAGAGCGTTGCGTTGTTGACGATGTCGCCGCGCAAGCTTGTTGTGTTGCCGGCAAGGGTACCGGCGCTGATCACGGTGCCGCCCGTGTAGGTGTTGGCCCCCGTCAGCGTCAGCGTCCCCGAACCGACCTTGGTCAGCGCGGTCTTTTTGGTTGCACCGTCTTTGATGATGCCGCTGAAGGCGGTCGAGTTGTTGTCGCGGCCTGCCGTCAGTCTCGCATCGCTCGTACCGCTGTTGGTGACAGTACCAGTTCCCGTCAGCGAACCGATCTCCTGGTCGGTTCCGCCGAGGTCTATGGTCGCACTGCTGGCAACGCCGAAGGCACTGCTCGAGGCAAAGCTGTTGGTTGCACCGCCCTTGAGCGTGCCGCTGGAGATGGTTGTCGAGCCTGTGTAGGTACTTGAGCCGGAAAGTGTCAGCGTTCCGCTGCCGGTTTTCACCAGGGAACCGCCGGTGCCCTCTATCCTTCCGCTGATTTCGGTCGACCTGTTGTTGCCACCGACGGTGAGCGTCTTCGCGCCAAGAAAATGTACACCGGCACCTTCAATCGAGCCCGTCGCCGTTCCGGTTGTGGCGTTGGATATGTCGAATGTGCCGCCGGTATTGGTGATGAAGCGCGCGTTGCCCCCGCTGGCATTGCCAAAAAACCTGGCAGTTCCGCCGCCATTGGTCGTGATGGTTGCGCTTCCGGCCGTGCTGGCAGCCCCGATGAGAACCCTTTCGTTGAAGGACAGGTCACCGTTGTTGGTGATGACGGCATTGCCGGCGGTGCTGCCCTCAAGGAAGAACAAGGTCAAATTGTTGGTAATTTTCGCATCGGCAGCGGTGCTGGTGCCGGAAAAAGCCAGATCGGAGTTGTTGGTGATTTGGGCAGTGCCGGCTTTGCTGCTTCCCGAAAACACCACGCGGTGCCCGGTTCCGCTCTCGTTGACGATTGTGGCGTTGTCGGCCGAGCTGTCGTCATCGAAATTCACAGTGCCGCGGTTGGTTATGATGGCCGTGCTGCCGGCCTTGCTGGTGTTGTTGAAATTCAGCGTGCCGTTGTTGCCGATCCCGGCGCTGCCGGCGGTGCTGGAGCTATTGAACGCCAAGGTGCCATTGTTGGTGACTGCGGCGCTGCCGGCCGTGCTGGTGTTAAGGAAAATCGCGGTGCCGTCATTCGTGATTTCAGCGGTGCCTGCGCTCGAAGCACCGCCGAAATAGGTTGTGCCTTTGTTCGAGATGCTTGTAATGCCGCTGGTGTCGGCATTGACAATATTGAAGACGCCGATCGTTCCGACATCCACGCTGCCAAGAATCCTGCCGGTTGTACCGGCCGTGCCGATCTGCAGGGTGCCGCCGTCGATCTTGGTGCCGCCAGTGTAAGTGTTGGTGCCGGTGAGCGCGACGGTTCCCCCGCCGCCGATCGACAGAGCGGCGCCGCCGATCACACCTGACAGCGTCAGCGTCTTGTCGGCATAGGCCGAGATCGTTCCGCCCCCCGTGCCGAGCGTGATGCTGCGCGCAGAGGTAAAGGTTTCGGTTGCAAAAAGCGTGCCGTTGGTCGTGGCGTCGCCCAGCCTGAGGCCACTGGCCAGGCCGCCGAGCTGGCCGTCATTGCCGATGCCGATCTTGCTGTTGGCGCGCACGACGGTGCCGCCCGTGTAGCTGTTGGCATTGTTGGTCATGAACAGCATGCCGCCGCCGATCACGTCGACCACACCTGGCGCGGCACCGTCCTCGATCTTGCCCGACAGCGTTATCGTGCTGCCGGCGGTGTCGAAGGTCGGATCGGCAGTCAGCGCAAAGCCGTTGTTAAAGGTGCCGTTCGTGTTGAACTGAACGGACGTACCGTTGCCCAGTGATACCTTTCCGTAGCCAAGCGAGCCGTTTTTACCGGGCGAGATTCCCGCGCCCACGCTAACCGTCGTGCCCGGACCACTGACGACCAGCCCATTGAAATTGTTGGCGTCGTTCAGAAGCTTCAGCGTACCGCCGCCGGAAAGCGATATTCCCTTGTCGCCAACACCTTCAACCGAACTCGAGACCGTAGTTGTAGTACCTGCCGAGATTGCGATGTTTGTCATCGCGTCAGTGGTTGTGAAAATCGCCCCACCGAGCCCGACACCGTTCTGCGACCCTCCACCACTGCCGGATCCACCAGTTGCAGTACCACCTATTGCCGCGTCTCGTGTGTTGCTGATCGTTAATGTGGCGCCGCATTTGGCGTCGATCGCTGCAGTGCAGACGAACACGCTGCCGCCCATGCCGGCGCCGCCGCCGCCCCAACCGCTGGACTGGCCACCCGCACCGCCGCCGCCGCCATAACCGCCGGATGCCCCGCCGCCACCGAAACCGGCACCGCCACCGCCACCGCCAAAGCCGCCATTGCCTCCGCGTCCGCTTGTGCCAACGCCACCGCCACCGCCACCGCCAAAACCACCGTTCGCGCCGATAATGCCGCCGCCGCCGCCGCCGCCAAAACCGCCGGTGCCGCCATTGCCTCCAGAGTTGCCGGCGCCGCCATTCGCGCCGCCGCCACCGCCGCCATTGCCGCCAAAACCGCCGCCGCCGCTGTTGGTTCCGCCGCTGGTTCCGCCTGCGCCCGCATTGCCGCCGGGCAGGATTCCCGCCGACCCACCGCTGTTGTAGTTGCCGCCATCGGCGTTTACGCCAACGCCGCCGCCACCGCCCGCCCCGGCGCCGCCGCTAAAGCCGCCGTCGCCACCCAGGCCACCGCCACCTCCCGAAATGCCCCCGCCGGCGCCATTGCCGCCTTTGGCGCTATTGCTGGAGAAACCAACATTCGTCAGAGTCACATCGCCGGACATGGCGAACATGCCGCCGCCTGCCCCAAGCCCGCCACCGCCGCCACCTGCGCCGCCGTCGCCGCCTTTGGCATAGCCGTTGGCTAGAGTTATGTTCGAGATGTTGATGTCGTCACCGCTCGGCGCGGCGATGAAGAAAATACGATATTGATTGTTACCGCTGATCGTATGGTCGTTGCCGGTGATCGTCACTCCCTTGGTGATCGCGGTGAGTTCCGCAGTCAGCGTGATGTTGCCTGTAATGTCGATCGTGTCGCCGCCGCTATCGGCATTCACGTTGGCGATTGCGGTCTGCAGGCTGGCGGTGTCGTTGGCGGTGTAGGTCGCGGCCGATGCAGACAGCGGTGACAGCGCGAATCCCGCCAAGGCTGTGCCCGCCGAAAGCCGTGCGATCCAACCTGTACGAATTCTCAAACCCGCCCTGGCACTCACTTTCGATTCCTCCCACACTTTTCCTGGGCGTAGACACCAACTCCAAAGCGGGCGCGAGCCCTGGACGGGATACACCCAAGAAAAGCCAGCAAATTGATTTTATTGATAAAATGGCAAAATCCCGCCGCTCCGCATGCTTGCGCATACTGAGTGCGGGCCGCTTTGCTCCGAAGGAAGCGGTCGTGTGATGACAATCCAACCCGCGGCGTGGAAACATGCCCCACACCGTCCCTGCCCCTCGGTCAATCGAGCGTTTCACATGCCCGGTACCGCTTGGAGCGTCCTGATGCCGCGCCGTGGGTTTTCTGAAATTTTTCTGAAATTTGCACGCTTCAGCGAATGCGGGGCTTCACCGAGCTTGACAGTTGGTTTGTCTAAGCTCGCCGGGCAGGCTGGTGCAGTCCGCCCTCAAGCATCATCATCAATCGTATCAAATCGGCTTGCCGGTTCGTGCCGGTTTTCTCGAAGACGCGCTGCAGATGGACGCGAACGGTTGGCAGGGACACCGAGAGGTCATCGGCAACGGCCTGCAGCCCCTGGCAGCGCGCCACGGCCAGAGCCACGTCGGTCTCAGCCCTGGTTAAACGATATGTCTGGCGAAGGACCGACGATGGAAACTCTGCCTGAGCTTGCGGGTTCACCAGCAGAACCAGTGCTGACGAAGGTTTGCTGTTCGCGCTTCGGCGGCCAACTGGCACGACCTGCACCAAAAGTGGGTGATGTGTGCTTGATGAATGCAACGCGTAACTCCCACCAGTCGGCGTACCATCGGCCAGAGCCTGGGTGGAATTTCCAATCAGTTTTTGGAGCACGGCATCATCAGCTGATCGGACGGCTTGCAGATGGCCTCCGATGCCGACCTTGAGATCGACCCCTTTGCGAATGTGGTCAAGCGCTGCCGAATTGGCATAAACGACCCTGCCGTTCGCTGAAACAAGGATCACGCCGTGACGAACTGCTTCCCAGGCGTCGAAGGTGTCCTTGCCAATGGCTGCGTGGTGCGCAAGCAGTGACTGGGTCCGCAGGGCTTGCCTGAGATGCGGTGCCAAAAGCCGCATCAGATCCTGCCGCTCCTGCGTGCCATAGGCTTCCGATCGAAGCGGAGCTGCGATGCAAAGCCACGCATCGACCATCGAATCCGTATTCAGCTTCGCAAACAGGCCATCTCCCACTTCGTTGGGGAGCGCCCAGTCGACGAAGAACTCGCTGCGCAGCAGTTCCGATCTCGACGTAATTTGGTCCCCCGTCAGAATGGCGCCTACGGGAGAATGGTGAATGGCCGCCGCGACCGGATCCATGCGGCCATAATAGGCATTGTATGTTTCCATCGTCGCCGGGTCCGTACCGGAAGACGCCACCTTCATCTCGCGCGATTTCGGGTCGACGACCAGAAGGGCCACACCGAAAGCGTCGAAGGCTCCTGCAATGCGTCGCAAGGTGAAGTCCCACCTGGCCTCGTCGAGGGCGGCCTCGTGGATGTTGGAAACCAGCTCGGAAAACTGGTCAAGCGCGACGGTCATGTGCCCCTCCGGCAGCGACAACGCCGTACTAAGCTGAGCGAAGAGCTCAGCTTGTCAAGGAAGAAAATTCAGCTTTCGAGACCAGGTCCTTTTCATGGCAAGCCCTGTGCATGGGAGGTACAGTTCCGCGAAGCTGGCCCGATCTATTGCAGCGGCCAGACAAGCATCAGCATCGGGACCGCGACTGCTATCACAAGGATGGAAAGCGGAAGACCAAGACGGGGATAATCGCTGAACCGGTAACCGCCCGGTCCCATCACAAGCGTGTTGCACTGGTGGCCGATCGGGGTCAGGAAGTCGCAGCCGGCGCCAATGGCAACGGCCATCAGGAAGGCTTCCGGGTGATAGCCCAGTGTCGATGCGAAACCTGCTGCCACCGGCGCCACCACCAAGACCGTCGCGGCATTGTTGAGGAACGGCGTAACCGCCATGGCAACGACGAGAATGAGCGCCAACGCCCCGGCCGGCGGCAATTTCGCGCCTAGTTCGGCCAGCCACATGGCGATCACGTCGGTCGCACCGCTGCGGCGCAGCGAGTCCGACACGGGAATGAGTGCGGCGAGCATGACCAGGATCGGACCGTCGATGGCATTGTAGATGTCTCGGATAGGAACCACGCGAAAAAGCACCATCGCAACCGCCGCCGTGAAGAAAGCCACCGGTATGGGGATCACTCCGGTGGTCGTGACGATCATGGCGGCAGCCAGGATAAGGATGGGGATACTGCCACCTCGCACGCTGCCGAGCAGGATTGGCCGTTCAGCGAGCGGAAGCGCGCCAAGTTCGCGCAGGATATCCGGCAATCGCGTCCGCTTGCCTTGCAGCAGAAGCACGTCGCCCAGCCGCAGGGTCAGCGCTCCGAGACGCTCGCCGATGCGTTCGCCCTTGCGGCTGACGGCCAGAAGATTGATCTTGTAGCGATCGTAGAGCGCCAGGCGCTGAGCGGACCAGCCGATCAAAGGCGAGCTTTCCGCCAGGACCGCTTCGACCGTGATGTAGGATTCGCTGCTGCCTTCCCCGGAATCCTGGCGACCATCGGTCAGGTCGAGCTTGGCCTGAGCAACGACGCGGTCGAGTGCCTCTGGCGAGCCCTCGAGCAGAACGATGTCGCCTTCGCGCAACCTGGCGTCCGGCAGGGGTGCAACATGGAACGTACGGGAGCGCAGAATGGACGTGACCACCACCTCGCTGCCAGCGTAATTCATCAGCTCGCCGACTGTTTTTCCATTTACCGTCGAGCTCGAAACGACCAATGCCTCGGTAACGTAGTTGTTGACGTCCAAAGCATCCTGAACAGAGCCTGCTTCGCGTACACGCACTGGCACCAGCCAGTAGAACAGCGACAGGAAGATAATGCCTGTGATGGCGAGAGCCGCTCCAACAGGGGTGAAGTCGAACATCGTGAAGGAGGTTCCCGTCAGTTCCTCGCGAATGCGCGACACGACAACGTTTGGCGACGTGCCTATCTGCGTCATCAGTCCGCCGAGCAGAGATCCGAAGGCCATCGGCATCAGAAAGACAGAAGGGGAACTGTTGGATCTGCGCGCGAACTGAAAGGCAATCGGGATCATGATTGCCAGCGCACCGATATTCTTGACGAAAGCCGACAGCACGGTGACGACGGCCACCAGCAGCACCAGTTGCGCCCGAACACCCGTCACGTTGGGGGCGATGCGCTGTATCGCGAATTCCATTATGCCTGAGCGGGCCACGCCAGCACTGACCAGCAACGCACTTCCGACAATGATGACAATATCGTCGCTGAACCCCGAGAATGCCCGGTCATAGGGCACTACGCCAACCGCAAGTGCAAGGATCAATGCCACGCAAGCGACGAGATCGTAGCGCAGCCGTCCCCAGACAAAGGCGACCATCATCAGGATGATGACGGCGATGGAGAGGAGCTGATTGATTGCCATGGAGGGGAGGTTCCCGCTCCGGTCTGGTTTGTCAACGACCTGTATGTTGCCAGACCATAGTATCTACCTGAAGGCACGTCGCGCTAAGCGACCCTTGCAGTGTCCTGACGGGCCACTGCGTCCACGTCAGTGATGAGCAGATGACCGGGAGAAGCGGTAATGGCGATCGCCAGCTCCGCATGCATGAGGGCTTCCTGCGCTGTCACGCTGCTTGCCCAGAATACGGGAACCTCGTCGCCCCGCAGATCGATCGGATCGCCCCAATCAGGCGAATCGAGATCCGTTATGCCAAGGATTGAAGGGTCCCCGACGTGAAAGGGCGAACCATGAGCGTTAGGAAAACGTGTGGTTATGGCTCGAACCCTGTCGATGTCGCAGCGTCTGATGGCGCGCATGGCGACAACGAGATTGCCGCCAAACGGGCCGACCGCACGACTTCTGATGCCTGTGCGGTACTTTGGTATTGGTCCGCTGATGCCGCCATGACGCAGTTGTACCCCCTTCTCCACCAGTGTCGGCTCGAAGCTCAACGAACTGCCCAACGCAAAGGCAGAAAAATCCTCACGCCACAGATCAGCGATATGGTTGGTGTGATGCACGAACTCGCCATAGCAGAAGACGCTGTACTGGGGGGCGTCGGTACGGATATCGATATTTCCCAGCGCCGGAACAAACGGGCTGCCGGCGCGGCCGAGCCCGACGAGCGGGCACGCCTTGGAGTTGGCGAGGCAGAATTTGTGAAAATCGGCGGCGAAACGCTGCGGCACGATAACCACATTCGCCTGCAGCTTGCCGCGTGCCAGGCCGCTGGTTGCGCCCCTGTAGGCGCCAGCCCTGACCATTCGGCGCAGCTGGTCAGGCTCGACCAGCCGCAAATCTTCGACGATTGAACTGGTCTGACGTCCCATGCTTCGAGGTAGTCCGCGCTGCTTAGACTCTTCAGGAAGTGCTAAAATCAGAGTTGGCGATAGCACTGTCAAATCACCAGAATTTTCTCCTGACAATAAATTGCATTTATTAGCCGACAAATCTTATTCATGGACATTCCGCACAGCTGAGCAGCTTGATCTGCCGTATGGCTTCGTGCAGGTAGCCAAGATCGCGGCTCATATAGGACAGAAGAAATGCCGCGTAGAGAACGAAGACGAGGCTGAACACCAGTGTCTTCACGATCAACGACAGGCTGAAGACATTGAAATGCGGTGAGGCACGCGCCAGAAATGCCAGCACGATGTCGGACAGCAACATGCTGACGATCAGCGGAAAAACCAGGATCAGCGCCATTTTAAGCAGCTGATTCAACAGTTCGAGGAAGATTCCGGCGGCATCTCTGCTGAACAACGGCATCAGTCTCTCCACAGGCCAAAGCCCGTAGCTGTCGTAGACGGCGTTCAGCGACAACTCCAACCCGCCCGCTGCGAGGTAGACTGCGATCATGACAATGGCGAGCAATGTGCCGGTGGCGCTGGTCTCGTGCGTCATCATCGGGTCGATCAGGGTTCCCATGGATGAACCACGCTGCAGGTCGAGGATATCGCCTGCGGCTTCGGCCGCCCAGAACGGCACACCCATCGCCAAACCCAGCGCGATGCCGACCAGGAGCTCCTTGAGGATGTAGATTACGATCATCGCGCCGGCGATCTGCTGTCCCGCCAACGTGTGCGTGAGCATCGGCAGGATCGGCACCGCCAGAGCCAGCGCAACGCCGTTGCGCAACAACCCCGAAAGTGGAACGCGCGAAAAAAGCGGCATCATCAGCATGAAGCCGCCCAGGCGCGCCAGCACGAAGGCTCCGGCAAGAAGGTAGAGCTGCAGATCCCTGAGCGATGCGAAGAGCGGCTCGACCGGCATAACGGAACCTCAGCGGGTCGCCGAGGGAAATTCGTCGAAGACCGCCGAAGCCTGTTCGGCGATCTGCTGGGCAATCAGCGGGCCGACGATGATGATGACCACAAGGATCACGACCAGCTTGATCGTCTGGGGCAAGGACTGATCCTGGATCTGCGTCAGAGCCTGGGCGAGTCCCACCAGAAGTCCGACCGCCAAGGCTGCGATGATGGCCGGACTGGAGGCGAGCAGTATCGTTATCAGCGCATTCTGGACTTTCGCGAGGATGAAATCGCTGTTCATCGCTACCGCCTGCTTCAGCTGTAACTGAGGATGAGGCCGTGCATCAGGCGCGACCATCCGTCTATGGCGACGAAGAGCAGAAGTTTCAGCGGGATCGAGATCAGCACCGGCGAAACCATGATCATGCCAAGCGTCATCAGGATGTTGGCAACGACGATGTCGATGATCAGGAAGGGAATATAAAGCAGGAATCCGATCTCGAAGGCACGCGTGAGTTCGGAAGCAACGAAGGCGGGAACGAGAATGGAAAGATCGTCATCCTTGACGTTCTGGCGCGCCTGCTCGGGCCATAGGCGGGTGGTTCCATCAAGAAAAAACTGGCGCTCGCGCGGGTGCGTAAACTTGATCAGGTGTTGCTGCAGCGGCTGCTTCACGATTTGCGCAGCGCGAGCAAGATCGTCCGTGGTCTGGAACTGCACCTGCCCTTCCTGCAGTCTTGTGCCCATCTCGCTGATCAATGGCGTGGTGACGTAGACCGTCAAAACCAGCGCAATGCCGTACAGCACGAGGTTTGGCGGCATCTGCTGCACGCCGAGAGCGTTGCGGATGAGAAACAGAACCACCGAGATCTTGAGGAAGCCGGTCATGGTGACCACGGCGAGCGGCAGCAGCCCGACAAAGCCGACCGCGATGAGAATGCCGAGAAGATTGGGAGAGGCGTCAAGCATTGTCGAACATACGGGTGATCCGCACGCCAAGGCTTTCGCCGATCCTGATCATTTCACCTTGCCCGACACGCTTGCCATTGGCGACGATGTCCACGGCCTGCCCGGTTCCATCCAACTGGACGATGGCGCCGGCGGCCAATTTCCGGATGTCGCCAAGCGGCATGGCCTTGCGCCCGATCTCGAAAGCCAGTGCAACAGGCAGATCATCGAGTGTCACATCGTCCAGCGCATGGCCTGTCGCCCCGGTGTCCTGCCCCATCATCCACTCCCATTTCGATCCTGTGATAACGACTGGCGCGGCGGTCACCACTGTCCCCGACGCACTTGTGCTGGCAGGCGCGATCAGCCGGTCGCCAATGACGAGCACTGTCGTCGCCTGCTCGGCCAGCAACACGACATCTCCGGGTTTCAGCCCTCTCACCTCGCCAAGGCTGCTGGCGAGAACGTCGCACCACAGGCGAACCGGCAAAGGCAACGCGGCCGGAAATTGAGGGACACTGCGGTCTGCTTCGTCCAGCAGCCTGCTCAGCCTTGTAAGCAGCGCGCCGTCATCCAAATGCAGTGTGCACTTCATCAGCTGGTCGCCAATGGACAGAATGAAGCCGAAGGGTCGGGTTTCGGGCGACGACTCTGGCTTTTCGACTGTCGCGAATTCTATTGTCGCCTGCAGCCTGGCCTCGAGCGCGTCGAGTTCATCGGCAGCGGCCGTTTCCAGAAGGAGAGCCGCATGCCGAGGCAAAAGGTTCTCCAGTCTTGCTGTCTTGTCCACTGTGGCCAGCAGAAGCTCTGCGAGCGCAAGCGGAATAACCAGCTCGGCGAAATGATCTCCGATCTTCAGACCCAGCTTGCATGATGACTGTCCGTCGGCCGGAGCAACCGGCCACGCTGTCGCGATCTTCGCCGGCTGTCCGGCCAGCGTGACGTCGATGGCGCGGCGGTGTTTGTAAAAAGCGTTGACGGCTGCAAGCTGGTCCTCCGGAACCGTTTCCAGCTCAAGCCGATCGAACACCGCGGCACGCTTCGGAGTTCGGCGAGCAGATTTACGCCCTGTTGCGACCTTCGCCGACGTCAGGGCCCGAGGCATCGAACTGTCCCCCGCTCGATCATCGAACATCATTGTTCATGCGGAGCATGCGGAATCCGTCCCTCATCATCATCGAGGAGTTCTGCCGTAGCAGCACGGCGCGGCGCCGTTCGCTTTTCGACCTGTTCCGCCAACGTCTCCAACTTCAACAGAGCCTTTCGGCTTTGCACGTGCCGATGCTGCGCTTCAGCCAGTTCGACTTCACGCTGTTGCTGGACAAGCACCGCAGCCTCGCCCTGGGCCTGGATTTGCCCAGCCCTGGTGAGGGATGCCTCGTAGCGGCTCTGCGCCATATGAAGCTCGGTGGCTTTCACGACCCGGCTGGTCAGGCCGGAAACCGCTGCGTTCTGTTCATCGATGGCGCGCCGCAAATGTTCCGCGAGCATCCGCGACGCTGCCTCGACATTGTGTCTCGCTTCGCCGACCTTGGTCTGATGCGCCGCAACGACCTCGCGCGCATGGTCCTCGCGCCGCTGCCTGAGTTTTCGCAACTGGGCGATCATCCGATCATTTTTCATCGACGATCTTCCTCATGCGCCGGCGGGTCCCTTCCATGCTTTCGCTTTGTACCGATGCTTGCTGCAGGAAGGCGTTGATGGCATCGATCTTGCTCATGGCCTCGTCGGCCAACGTGTCACCGCCAGCCTTGTATTCACCGACCCGTATCAGCAGCTCGATGTCGGCGTATCGCGCCATAAGCTGCCTGAGCCGAGCGGCATCCGCCCGGTGCTGGCTGGGCGCGACCGTTTCCATCAGGCGGCTGCGGCTGCGCAGCACGTCGACGGCCGGAAAATGATTTCGCTGTGCCAGTTCGCTGGACAGGAAGATATGACCATCCAGCAGTGCCTGCACTTCCTCGGCGACGGGATCGAAAGTTCCATCGCCTTCCAGGAGAACACTGTAGAGACCGGTAATCGAGCCGATTTCCCCAGGGCCAGACCGCTCCAGCAGGCGCGGCAAGGCAGCAAACAGCGACGATGGAAAGCCACGGCGCGTCGGCGGCTCGCCCGACGCCAATCCGATCTCGCGCTGTGCGCGTGCAAAACGGGTTATGTTGTCCATGGCGAGCAGTACATGCTTGCCTTGGTCGCGGAAGTATTCGGCGATCGTCGTGGCGACGTAGGCTGCCTTGACGCGCTCGATGGCTGGGCGATCGGAAGTCGCCACCACAACGACCGAGCGGGCCAGACCGTCTGTTCCGAGCTGTCGTTCGACGAATTCGCGAACCTCTCGTCCACGCTCGCCGACGAGAGCGACAACCGTCACGTCGGCATCGGTCGCGGTAACGATGTTGGACAGGAGGAGCGATTTGCCGACACCCGGCTCGCCAAAGATACCGACGCGCTGCCCCCTTGCGCAGGTCAGCATCCCGTCGATGGCGCGAATGCCGAGCTGGATCGGCTCCGATATCAGCCCGCGCTGCAGCGGCGATGGCGGATAGGCGTGAATGGGATACGCACCATCCAGTGAAAGAGGTTTGCCATCCAGCGGTTCGCCGAACGCATCGATAATCCTGCCCAGCAAGCCCGGTCCCACCGGCACCTGTTGGTCGCGCCTGGTGGGCACGACCTCAGTCAAGCCTGACAAGCCGGTAAGATCGCCGAGCGGTACGAGAATGGCGGCTTCTTCCAGAAGCCCGACCACCTCCGCTTTCATAGTCCTGCCGGTTCTTCTGTCCACCAGCTCGCAGATCTCGCCAATCCTTGCTTCCTCGACGCTGGCGTGAATGACGGTGCCAACGACACGCTGGACGCGCCCCTTCTTCGGTCGGCTCGCGTCTTCGCTGAGCCCGGAGCGCAAACCTGGCATGATCGAAGCTAGGCGGTTTTCGATGGCTGCACGCTCTCCGGTCACGAAGCCTCCTGTGATCGGGAGGCTATCGCAGCGGCTATTGCTTCGAGCTGCGCTTCGATACCCGCGTCGATCACGGCCATATCTGTTGAAAGAATGCATGCAGCGGGCGCCAACGTGTCGTCGGCATCGATTTCCAGCGCCATGCCAAGATCGCTGTCCGCCAGGATGGCACTCAGTTCGTCGCGCATCCGGCTGACATTTTGCGGGTGCACCCGAAATCTCAGATATTTGGCGCGGCGGACTTCAGAAATCGCTTGCCGCGCAGCCTTGGCAACCAGTGTGCCGACATCGAATTGTCCGAGCACGCGGCGCACGACGTCCAGCGCCAGGCCTGCAACCTCTGCCTCAAGGCCGCCCAGGTATCTGTCGACCTTGGCGGATGTGTCGACAACCAGACGGGCGGCGGCGGTTTCGCCCTCGCTTCTGCCGTCCTTGTACCCTTGCGCGTATTCGGTGGCGTAGGCCCGCTTGGCGGCATCGTTCAGTTTCTGCGCTTCTACCTTGGCCTGCTCCACAAACGCGTACCCGTCCTGCCAGGCGGCCACTTCGTCCGCCCGCAGTATGCGCGCACGCGGCCGAGGCGGTGTTGTCCGGGTAACGTCGGCACTCGACATCCGGCTACTCCACTGCACGACGCAGGATGCGCGCGCCAAGCTCCGCAACCTGCCTGGCATCGCCCAAGCCCGGCAAACCGTTTGCGAGCTTCAAACGCACCCGGCTTGCCAGTTGTGGTGGCACGTCCTGCAGCCATGACTCGAGGCAACTCAAACCGTCGGCAAATATCCTGCCGCTCAAACCGTCCAGGGGCTCCAGCGCCTTGGCCGGACCGGAAATATCCCGGTTCGCTACGGCAGCAGCGCAAAGCTCGGGACCAAGAGCGGTCTGGACGGCATTAGCCTGACGCCCGTCGATGATTGCAGCAAGGCTGTTTGCCCAATAGATGGCACCGGCGCGCAAGGCCAAGCGTTCGAGCTCGTCGCCTGACAAGAGTGCGATCTGCTGATCGACCTTTTCAGGCAGCCGGTCGAGCCCCCGGCTCGCCAATCCATGACGCTCTGCCAGAAGTTTCGACAACCGCGGCTGCAAGCGTGGTGTTTCCAGCATGCGCTCGCAGGCCTCGAAGCCGATCTGGCCATCGAAACAATCGGAGAGCCAGCCAGCATCGACGTAGCCGGCGGGATTCAACCAGAATTCCTGCCAGTCCGGACTGACGGCTTCCTCACGCCCGGCCAACTGCGTCATGCCTTCTTGGCCGGCACCGCCGGCACATCGAGTGCATAGACGCTGGGGCGCCGATACCAGCGTATGTAGGCCAGCCACCCCGCAAGAGCCGCGATGATGGTGATCATTCCATAGAACAGCCACTGTGCCGTTGCGACGCTGTCGGGGTGGAGCCAAAGTCCCAGGAACGATGTAAAACCAACCTCGCCTGTCGGCGGTTCGGCAGTCGCAGCGACCGGCACCAGCGTCACCGACACATTGTCATAGGTCAGCCCTGCAACACCCTTGGCTACCAGCATCTTCACCTGCGGGATCAGTTCGTTCATCGGAACGGATGCACGGTGACGGATGAAGACCGACGCCGATGACGGCACCAGCCCCTGTTTCAGCGGATCGTTTTCGGGCAGCACCAGATGAACCCGCGCCGACAGCACGCCGTCGATTTCGGATATCGTGCGCGACAGCTCCTGGCTCAGACCATAAATCATGGTCGCCCGCTCTTCGGCCGGCGACGAGACGATGCCGCTGCGCTTGAAAACATCACCAAGTGTCTGGAATTCCTGCTTAGGCAGACCGCTTTCGTCGAGGATCGCCATCGCTTCGGCGAAACGATCCTTGTCTACGAAGACTGTCATTTTTCCGTCTTTGGCGGCCTCGCGCTGAGCGGGAATGCCGTGACGGATCAGGGTGGCGACGATCTCATTCGCCTGCTGCTGGTTGAGACCGGAATAGAGTTCGACGGAACAGGCCTGCAGAACGAGCATGACCGATACGGCCAGAGCCGCGCGCAGCCATTTTCGGAAACGGAGCGGCGTAAGCGCGCGCAAAAGTAATATCATCGACTTCCCCACCACGGTCGTGCCTATTGCTGCTTGATGAGGGTGCTCGTCGATGATGTGACCGCAGTTACGCTGCTGGTTACCACTTCAAGGTTGGCAGCAGCCCACATGACCGAGATTGAACGATCAAGAAGCTGTTCCGCATTCTGAGCCGGCGAAACAGCTTCTTCGCCTTCCGCAGCTCCTGTCCCGCCATATGTGCCATGCGGCCTGGCGTCTGGCTGAACGCCGGCTTTATTGAGGGCGGCCTGCACTTTTTGCATCGTCCCTTCCAAAGACTTCACCGCCGAACCCAGCAGCGCCGATGTATCTGAACCCTGCCCGCCTCCTGATTTTTCGATCTGGGTCAGATATTCGAAGAGTTGATGTTCGCTGGTCGCTTCGACGGGTTCGAGGGTCTGTCGCTGCGCCTTGGTCGATGCTGCAGTCTGCGGCGCATCCTGTGCCACCTGCTGGCCGGCACCGGTCGCGATCCCACCCTGCTCCGGTTTCTTCGCCTTCAGGACCTGTGACTTCGGGTCGGCTGCGTTCGTGCCGTTGCCTGGCTGTGTTGCCGAACCGACGGCTACCTGTTGCTGCAGCGCCATGCCGCTGGACATGTTCGACAGTGCGACCTCGAGCGCTCCAATCGGTGCAACTTGCATCAGCGTGCCTCCTGCCCTTGTTTTGGTTTCTCGGCAGGAACGATCTCCGCCTGCCTGCCCCGGAAAACTCGAACCGAAACAGCTTTTTGCGTGCTTTGTTTCGCGGAGACACCGAGCGTCTTCCTGACGAGGTCGATGTAGGATGGCGGACCGGCCACCTGGACCACATCGTCCTGTTGCGAGACCTTGAGCGAGAAGCGCGGATCGATGACACCGAGCCTGTTCAGCTTTTCTTCGGCTCCGGCCGCAGCGTTTGCATCGAGCGGGATGGTCTCGTTACGAACTTCCGCCTCGGTTGCCACGTTGAGGACGAGACCGTCAAAGTGCCAGACGAGGCCGTAGCGGCTGCAGAGTTCATCGAGAAATGTCTTGGCGGTGCCAACTGGCATGGTGCCGCTCAAACGCCCTCTCACTTGATCGCTGACCCTTACGGTTACGCCCATGTTGCGTCCCAGCTCGATCAGCGCATCGCGAACCGACTGGTCAACGGTGATGTATTTGTAGGGGCCGTCCGGCCAGCGCGGCTCGGCGGCCTGCACGGAAAAGGCGGAGAAACCGAATATGACAAGGCAGACGACACCAGCCAGTCTCAAGGAGGCGGCGGTGAAATGATACAGTCGATCCGAGGTGCAGGAAGCAAGTCCCGTCAACATTGATCCTACCGAGAAAAGCCAGCTTTCGCCGATCCGGCCCACGCAACATTCACCCGCCGATTCACTCTATCTCGCACATGTTGAAATGGGAAGTCCAATTGGATTGTCGTTGCAAAATCAGTTCCAAATGTTGCGCGTACTCTTGAAAACGATATGTTGCGCTCCAATCGAGGATCACGGGACGGTGATCGCGGGCAGAGGGGACCTAGCGATGACGAGACGACTGTGCTTGCCGCTATTTTTTTTGAGCCTGATCTTCACGGTCGTCTCAGCAGGCGCTCAAACCAATTCGGGCTATGACCCGCGCAGTTGGGCGTATGACGAAGCCACCAATGCGGTGATCCCGCCCTCGGCAGCTGGTGATATCGATCAGCCTGACGAGAATGAGGGGCCGCCTCCTTCCTGGTCGCCCATTCCCAGGCAGGTCGTGAGCTTCCTCGATGCGCAGCCGACCGGGACGATCATTGTCAGCACAGGCGAGCGGCGGCTCTATTACGTGCTCGGCAACGGAAAGGCCCTGCGCTACGCCATCGGGGTGGGCAAGGAAGGCTTCGAATGGGCCGGTCGCGACAAGATCTCTGACAAGAAGGAATGGCCGGACTGGCGCCCGCCACAGGAGATGCGCAGCCGCGTTGCAGCCAACGGCAAGTCGCTGCCGGTTCATGTCGCCGGCGGACCGAACAATCCGCTCGGGGCAAGAGCGCTTTACATCGGCAACACGCTCTACCGTATCCATGGTACGAACCAACCCTGGACGGTCGACAAGGCTAACTCCTCGGGATGCATTCGCCTGACCAACGAAGATGTCATCGATCTTTATGCTCGCGTGCAAATCGGGGCACCCGTTATCGTCAGGCAATAAGGTCTCGGCGCTTTTTCATCAGCAAGGAATGTTCAAAGATCACAATGATCCCGTTCAATATCAAACAATTAGAGACATTTCTTCTGGTCGCAGCCTTCGGCTCGTTTCGCAAAGCCGCCGAGCGGCTGAATACCACCCAGCCCGCCGTGTCCACCCGTATCGCCAGCCTTGAGGAAGCGCTCGGGGCAAAGCTTTTCGAGCGCCAGGCCAGTACCGTGCGACTGACCGCGCAGGGTCAACAGCTGCTGCCGTCTGCACAGAGCGTACTCAAGGTGGCGGAACGGTTGCAGCTCACGGCCAAATCGCTGTCGGAAACCGCAGGCGTATTGCGGCTCGGCGTCTCCGAAACCATCGTCCACACCTGGCTACCGGACTTTCTCAAGCAACTGCAGACGCATTGTCCGCTGGTAGACGCCGATATTCTCGTCGATTCATCGGCAACTTTGCGCAGCGAATTGATGACCCACCGCATCGACCTGGCCTTCCTGATGGGACCTGTCTCGGAATATGCGATCGAGAACATCGACATGCCGCCCTTCCCGCTCGTCTGGGTCTGCGCTCCTGACCTGGAATTGCCGAAGGGCCGGAAGTTGACCTTGCAGGAGCTGACGCGTTTTCCGGTCATCAGCTATGCCCGCACCACGCGTCCCTATACCGAGCTCTATCGCAAGTTCAGCCGCGATCTTGAGGAAATGCCACGCATATTCCCGGCCAATTCGATCGCTGCGGCGCTGAAGATGGCAATGACGGGAATAGGCATCGCCTCACTGCCGCGCGATGTCGTTGTGGAGCATACAATGGCCGGTACCTTGCGCATCGCCGACTGCGACTGGCATCCGTCCGACCTGGAGTTCACCGCGTCCTATTCGTCGGAGCCGTCCAACCCGCTGGCCGAGCAGGCAGCGCAACTGGCGGCATGCACAGCACACTCCTATTCGGTCCGCGCCAGCAGAGCGCGGACCCAATGACGGACGATCCCGGTCAACCAACTGCAACGGTCGGCAGATAGATCCGATCGCCGGCGAAGATCAGGTCCGGGCTCACGATGTGATCCATGTTGAGCACCACCGTATCGGCGACGTCGGCCGAGTTGGTCGTGGCAATCAGCCGGATGCTGTCGCCGTTCTTCACCTCGACCCAGCGGTAACCGCTCTGCTCAAGCCTTGGATTGATACGCCCGTCGCCGTTGCTGGCACCATCTTTATGGGGCGTCACGAGATCCGCCGAAACCCAGCCGGAATGCATCTTGCCATCAGGCCCGTAACCTTTGACGGGAAGCCATGCCTTTCCTGAGCTATCGGTCGACGGCTTCGCCGTTTGCTCGACGAAAGTGCCGGGCTGCAGCACGGTAACGACAGTGGCGCCATTGCCCGGCTCCGCGCGCAGGTTCAGGCCGTCATCGGCAAGAACGACAAGTTGCGGGAAAGTTTGCGGCGGTTCTTTCTTCCCCGGGTCAGGCTTGTCCTTGCCATCATCCGGCTGCGTACCGTCGACTCCGGTTTTGTCGTCCGTGTCTTTCGGATCGGGCACCGGTGCAGGTTTGGCTGCCTTCCATGGCTCGCTCAGCAGAGCATCCAGCGAGAAGAGCAGCATGCCGACGCCAAAGGTGATGCCCAGGGTCCACCGGTCCCAGGAGGCCCATTTCTTGTCAGACTTTTCCGCTGCTGCGATGTCGGCCTCGGTGCGCGGCACGGAACGACTGTTGACGCGATCCGTCCGGATCGCCGACGCCCAGAACTCAGCACAGCCAAAGGTGAACATCGCTCCCGCTACGGTCGCGATCGGTGCCGGCCAGGAATTCACCGTATAGACGGCACAGCCCAGCACATACCCCGGACCCGCCAGATATCGGCCAGATTCCGGATCACCGGGCGGCCGGTGAAGGACTGCAGCATCGACTTGGTGCCGTAGACCATGTTGCCGAGCGTGAAAGTGCTGTTGACGATAAGGTCCTTGCCTTGAACCACGCCTGTCGCGGCGCCCGGCGCCGCAGCGATGAATGTCGCTCCTCCCAGCGCGTTGAGGAACCGCCCGAACGGTTTGTGGGCCGCGGTCGCGTTGGGGAATATGGCCTGCGCTCCGAAAACAAGACCGCGCACCCCGAACGAGACGGCTCCCGCCGTTGCGCTCCAAGTCGGCGGCAGCGTGCTCCACAATGTGTAGGACGTGCCGGCCATGGCGCCGAACGTATCGAGCGCCGCCTGGTATTCCCTGGTTCGGGCGTAGGCCAAGGCACTGTCGACAAGAACGCGCTGATCCGGTGTCATCGACTTCCTGTGAGTCGCCCGGAATGTGGTCAACTGCAAGACCGAGAGCCCGTTGGTCTGGTCGACGCCCATCCACTCGAACTGCTCGAGCGTGAACTTGCGGAACTGGCCGGGGCTCATTTCCTCGAACTGCTTCGGCGTCACCGCTTCGATGTGCGGTTGTGTCAGTGCTTCTGTGTGGTGAATGGTGAAATCGCCCCACTGTTCGCGGGTCAGTGCCGGGATCTGCCTGCCGGTAAGCCACGGCACCTGTTTCGGATCGAACTTTGCCATGTCCAGCGAGCTGATCATGGTCTCGGGAATCGCCGGAACCTGGCGCTCACCGAGATTCTTGAACAATCCGGTTTTGCCCAGACTTCTCGAATTGCGGCGACGTGAATTTCGCCACCTGGCCTGGCTTGAACCACGGAATCTGCCGGCCTTCCAAGGTCGAGACGTCCACAAATTCGATCTTGTCTCCCTTTATCGCCTGTACCTGTGGCTCGATCAGGTGACGCGTAAGCCCGGCGCTGCCTAAATCCACGAACTGCTGGCCGGTCATGTTGCCGACCTGACCTTTGGTTACCCATGGGATCTGTTTCGCATCGAGACCCGCGATGTTCAGGAAACCGGTCTTCGACTTCGGAATCCCCCGCAACTGACTTTTGGTCAGATACGGCAGCAAGCCGGCCTGATCCAGGTCGTGGAACTGCTGTTCGGTGAACTCGGCAACCTGCTCACGCTTCAGCCAGGGAATCTGTGCTGGCTGGAAATCTCCCATGTCGAGATTCCGGACCTGGTCGAGTGGAACCGCCCGCACACCATCTCGGGTGAGCGGTCCATTGCTCGAAGCCGGCTGCCCCTTGTTGGCAGGCGCAGGGGCATGCGGCCGCCCAGCGTGAAGCGGGACCTGCCCTGTCTGTCCAGTCCCGTCTTTCATCAAACGGGAATAGGAGCCGGTCTCGTCGGCGGCACGGGTCACCGTCAAACCCGGACCCCCCGCCACGGCCTCGTTCAGTACATTTTGGTCGCCAACACCCATAAGATGAACCTGGCCACCGGGTTTCAGCCGATCAGACAGGACTTTTAGCGGGACCATTGTCTGATCCGCACTGCCTCCTTGCGGAAGCACATCAGTGCCTACGACAATGCGGTCAAATGCCTTGCCGCTCCGGAGTGCAGAAATGCCGCGGCCGTGTGGAGACAGCGACGTTATGTTGAGATCGCTGGTGTTGCGCAGCACGGGGCCGTCATAGCCAACAGCAAGCACCCGTGCTCCCGGGGCAAGCCCTTCCAGGCCATGTGCCGCCTGATACTGCTGGTATGTCGTATCGGCATAGCGACCATAGAACTGTTCGTAGGTGCCGTCGGACGTGCTTGGGGACTTTGCTCTGTGCAGCGCGGCCATCCTGTCGACGGCTTGTCCGACGCTGATCTCATTCGCCACGTAGCTGGCAAAGGCATCAGCTGCAATCTGGTTCTGTTGATCACTCAGGAAGGAAGCCGGCTTGCCGCCATTCACAGCAAGCTCGTCGGCGACTGTATACTGGGCGAACATCGCCTTGCCCTCGGGACGCATGTAGGCGTCAACGGCCGCGTCTCTGAAAGCCTGTCCGTTCGCAAAGTTTTCGGGCCGCAGATCGATCGGAACATCGCTTACATGCGACAATTCGTGGGCGAGCATGTCGACGAAATCAGCGAGCACCGTGTCGCCGTCTGCATCGGGTGCACGGAAGGTTTCTGCGTCCACAGAGATCAGGCGCACATCGTCCCTGTACTGTGATCCGATCGCAGTCACGTCGTCACCAGAGTTTGCATCGACGATCCGAAGATCGCTCCGAGCCGGATTGACGATGCGGACACCTTCCGCCTGAGCGCCGCGCAAAAGAGACATCAGCGTTGGCGATCGAGAAATCTGGTCGGCGAGACTGGCCCTGGTCACTTCCTGCATGCCGATATTCTGGGGCAGCACCTCGCCCAGCAGGGTCAGCGCTTCCTGGCGATTTGCCGCGATTTCCGTCCCGCTCAACGGTTTTGCAGAAGGCGTTCCCCATGGCAGTCCGGTGCCTGTGCCTTGTCTAGGCCTTGGACCTGGGGCCGCCGGTGGCTGAGCGCCACCCAGCATGGGATCTTCCGACGCACCGCGGATCCAGGGCACGACAACAGGTGCGCCACTGTCGGGGTCGCGAACCAGGATATGCGTCTTGGTTGCGGTTTCAGGAGCATCCGCAGCCAGACGAGGCCCGTCGACCGGCGGTATGTAGACCTGTTCCGGGCCTCTGGGTTCGGTCCCCAGCATGGCAGCGACAATAGCCTCCCCGTCCTTGTCCCTGAGTTCGATGGTTCGAGGCGCTTCTGCTGCCGCCGGCTTGTTGTGACCGAAGATGTTGCCGACGATTCCGGCTTGATCCAGCGCCCCCTGGAGTTCTGGTGACGGCGGCGCATCGAGAAAGACCCAGCGCGGCTGATAGCCTGGGTTCTCGTTGCGCAGGGCCACGTCCTTATTGACCTGCTCCTGCAACTTTGGCGTCAAGGGTACTTCGCGCGCCTGCGCCACACCGTCGGTGGTGATCCAACGATGATATGTTTTGACTTCGATCGCCTCGATCTCGTCCTGGCTTTTGAAGACAGGCGCGTCCACGTAGCGACCGCCTTCGCCCGTGACGGGGTGGGGTCCGTTTGGATTGGCGGCAACCGGGAAATGCACTTCGCCCAGCGAACCATTGAGCTCACGGGTATAGACCTCACCAGCCTTCCATTTCTCAGGCTGCCGCATGTTGCGGATCTGCTGCAACGAAAAGGTGGTCGGCGGCGCTGCCTCCAGTGCTTTCCTGACAGGCGCTGTCTCCGTTCCCTTCTCACCGACGGGGCCAGCCCCGTCGTCCGGCTTTCCCAGGCTACCCGGAACATGCTCCTCCGAAGCGCCACGCGTCCAGGGCAGAACATAGGCTTCGCCGGTTTCCGGATCGCGGAAGAAGATATGCGACTTGTGCATCAGGCCGGGTTCGTCGCCGCGCGCCTGCGGACCATCCGCCGGTGGCACATAGACGCTCTCGGCACTCTTCGGCAGCGGCCCGAAACGGGTTGCCGTGATAAATTGGCCGTTCTCGTCCCTGATCTGCGTCGGCCCGCTGTTGCGGCGTCCCACTTGTGAAGAGAGTAGTGTCATGAGGCCGTCGGCGACGTTCTGGCGCATGAAGCCGCCATCAACGATCGAGGCACCGAACTCGCTGCGGAACTGCGCTATAACCGCCAGTTGATCGGGCCGCGCCGTCGTTTCCAGCTTGTCGAGAAACTGTTCGAGGGATTTCTTTGCACCCTTCGGAATGCCGGTGGCGGCACCATCGCGCGAAGGCTCGACGGCACGCGCGATCCAGGCCGGAACGGACAGATCTGCGCTTTGCCCGTCGGCAGTCTTGAACGTTACCTGGGCGGTTTCGTTCTTCGCGATGGAGCGGGCGGCGCTGGGTGCCTTCGACTTGAACTGGACCCTGACTTCAGCGCTGTATGCGAACGCTCCCGCAGGCAATGGCGGTGTCGAAAGCGAGGCGGTGTATCGCGTCGCCGGCGTGCCATCCGCCCCATAGAGGTTCTTGTAGATATTGCCGGCGCCGGGCATGTAGCGCGGCTGCGGTGTGCCTTCCGGCTGGAAGCGGGCCGGCAGCCACGACTTGACCGTCGACTTCACCTTGTAGGTCAGCGACGTCGCGATCTTGTCGGGGTTCGTGCCGAGCACTCCCGGCAATCCGTTGCGGTCGTTGAAGATGATATCGACAAGCAGCGCCTCCGGGTTGAGGACGCGCACTTTCTCTCCGGTCAGAAGGACGATGTCTGCGCTTGGCGTCTTGCCCGGAACAGCCGAGAGCCGCAACCCGCTGGTCGTCGGTTCGTCGGCATATGAAACGGTGTTGGCAGGGTCTATCTGGCCGGCCTTGACCAGGTCGCGGATCGACTGGATGCCGTTCCCCTCCCCAATGGCGATAACGAGATCCGCGGCTTTCACAGGATCCTTGACCACGAACTGGACCTTCAGGACAGTCGAGCCGAGACCCGACTGGATCTGGTCGTAGGTCTGCCTGGAGACGACGTCGCCTGGCTTGAGCATGTCCTTGACAGGCAGCTCCGGGCGCATCTCCACGCCCACGCGTGGAAGTGCGTCGACCGCGTCGACATGGTTTGCGACGATGGGCAGCCGCAAGCCAGCCTTGGTCTCGGTCATGACGCGATCAAAGGGCAGCGCACCCTCCAATCTGACGTGGCCGGCCTTGTTTTCGGCAGGCACACCAAAGAAATCATGCTGACCCGGTGCGAGGTTAACCGCTGTTCCCTTGAGCGAAGGGGAATAGGTCATCTCGATGACAGTGCCGACCCCGTCCGGTGTCTTGCCAGCGATGGTGGCATTGAGCGGCCTTGCATCATAGCCGGCCTTGTCGTTGAAGATGCCTTCGCTCGCCTTGCCGGAAAGATCGCTGGCGCGCACCGGCAGCGCCGTTTGCTCGGAAACCGGCCAGACCCCTGCCTGAAGCGCGGTGATGTTCCTGTATTCACGAGCACGATAGGAAACGACGCCCTGCGTGCTCAACGCATCCTTGAACGGCGTGACACTGCGCTGGCTGAAACTGTCGACGATCGACCATCCGATGGCGCCGAAATCCGTCTTGGTTCCAACCCCAAAACCGACCGCCGCGATGGTCGGGGAGCCGATGCCGAAGGTTTGCCCGGTGTTCAGGCGCACCCGGAATGTCATACCGACACGAAGATCCGGGAGATTCTCGCGCAGTGGCGTACGTGCCAACTGAACACCATCCGGCCCGTAGCGTTCCGCCATTTCGCGGCTCGAATAGTAGCTCTTCTCCGTCTCGTAACGTTGCAGCAACTGCTCATTGGTCAGGCCATCGAGATAGGCCGATGGCGTGCGCTCGTCCTTGCCGCTGGTGTAGGTGTAACCGCTGGTGTCCCTTTCCGGCATGCCGCTGAAGGTGCGCGTGGTCGGGTCCCAGACCAGATGCACGGGATCATCTGCCGTAACCGGCCTGTCCGGTACCATGATCGGGTCACTGTCGGCAGGCTTGCCGGCATTTACCTTCACGGGGTTGCCACCCGCGCGAGTGGACGTCACGTCAGGAGATTGTCCATCGCCCGACGGATCACCCTTGCCACCTGTCGGCGATGTTTGCTCTGGTCCATTGCCGGCCGGCAGAGCGCGCGGTCCTGTCGGATTGGTACCTCCCGGCGTGCCTTCAGGACTGTTTCGAGTGCCGAAGTTTGTCCCCGATCCGCCGGGTTCTTCGCCAATCACCTCGCCCTGGATGACAATTTCATCCGGGCTCGGCATGACATATTTACCTGTCGGCCGGTAAACTCCATCGGAACCAGCCTCATAGATATGGCGCGGCCGCGGCTCGGAGCCTGCCTCACCCGCGGGCGGCGGAGGCGGAGTATCGGTTGGTGGTACATCGCCGGACGAAGGGCCGTCGCCGCCACGGGAACCTGACGCTCCCGGCATGTTGTGCACCAGCCCGCGCCCACCGAGGCCTGTACCAACGGCACCCGTCCCTATGCCCATGATGGCATTGGCGAGTTCTGCAAACGACATTTCGCCGCCGTGCAGTGCCAGGTCCTCAGCGGACCGCATCAGGATCGGTACGCCGGTGGCAAGGCCGGCTGCATCGAGCCCCCAGGCGGCAGTGTTGAGCCTGCCGCCGCTCTGCATGACGCTGCTAACCTCGCCGGCGTAGGACGACTGGGATATATTCACCTTGAACTTGCCGATGCCCCAGCTGGCGTCGGCCATGCGCGTCATGCCAAATCCACCCTTGAAAGCCTGGAACGTAGACAAGGACGCGCCGGACTTTGCCAGGCCGATTGTACGCAATGAACCTGCACCGACCGGCAGGAATGAAACGACGCCTGTCGCGATGTTCCAGGCAGACTGGCTGTCGAACTCGCCACCCTGCAACAGGTGTTCGCCTTCCTTGTACAAGGTCTTGCCGCCAAGGGCCGCGCCGGAAGCGATTGCGATCGGAATTGCCCACTGCCCGCCAGGAATGAAGGATACGATGGTCGCGGCGCCTGCCACGATGCCCAAGCCTATGTCGGTGGCCTTGTCCCAGAAGTCCACCTTGCGCCCGTCGGCAACCTCCAGCTCGTCGAGCGTGAATTTTCCGTCGGCGCCGAGCGACATGTCGCCGCCCTTTGCCATCACCAGCTTGCCTTTGTCGCTGAAGATGCGGTTCTCGTGCTGGAATTCGTCGAAGCTGCCGTAGTATTTTCCGGAACTGTCGACGTAGCCGACCTCCTTGCCGCCGCCATCCTTGATGGCAAACAGCGCTGTCATGGACTCCATGCCGCCATCCAGCGAGAAGATCGGCACGACCTTCACCTGGGCGTTGTCGCCGGCACGGTCACGAATTTCATCGGTAACGTTTTCGACCCCCTCGCTCGAAGGATCGAGGCCGAGCGTCTTGGCAACGGCCTCAGTCAGCTCGCCGCCTTTGTATTGCTTGTATTCGCCGGTGAAACCCTTGTCGTAGAGGTTCTCGAACTGGACCTGATATCCGGCGAGTGCCTTGTCTCTATGCTCCTGGAAATATTCGTTCTTGAGTTTCGATTCACGCTCCCCCATGCCGCTGTCGTCAAGAAGCTTAGGGTGGCCGGCTGAGAAGCTGTACCAGTCGCGTGCCGCCACCATGGCGGGTCGTGCCTCAGTCTCCCATTTCTCCAGCTGGTTCTTTTCATCCTCGGCTCTGCCGCGATCGATTTCAGCGGCGGCGACCTCCGGATGGACCCACAGCTTCTGGCCATTCATCTCGATCTGGACAGCCTTGCCACTGTCGCCGATCGCACTCGGGCCTTGCTTTCCATAGGCAGCGGCAACCTCCGGCGCGACCCAAACGTCACGGCCGTTGACCGTGATCTTTACCGGCTGCTCGCCTGGCTTCAGTGTGCCCGCGGGGGCCTCGATGGTACCACCACCGTGGTCGGTGATCGCTTTTTCGAGAGCCGTATCTGCGTTGATGAGTTTGGTTTTCGCATCTTTCAACCCGGCATCGAGCTGCCCGACCTGTGTGCCGATGATCTTGGATTTGGCGGCTTCCAGTGCCGATATCGAACCCGTGCCCCCCGGTGTGCAAACCGGCGCGGAGGTCGGCGTGCTCCGAGTCGACGACATCACGTCCTGCCACTGCTTGTTCAGCGAGTTGTTTCGGAAGTCGTCCCTGATGTCCTTGTTGTTGAGATCGTAAGTGAGCTGAACCTTCAGAACATTGGTGTCGTTGTTGTTCTCATCCAGGAAATTGTCGTTCTCGTAGGTGTTGACCATATAGAGCTGGCCATTTTCCTCGATGAATTCCTGTTTCAGGAGCTTGCCGGTGTAGTCACCTTCACCGTTGGTGTACCCATTCTCGTCGAAATGATGCGGATTCCTCTGCCTGGCTTGCGCGATGATCTGCTGCTTGATCGGCTCGACACGAACGGCCAGGTCCATGGCCTCTTTCTGCGCGACCCCGTACTGCGCATAAGCTTCAGCCAGCGCCACCTGGTTGCCTGCCGCCTTTTGCAACGTTTTCAAACCTTCGAGCCGGTCCGTTAGCGCCTTATGCTCCGGGCTTTCCGGTTTGGCATCTGTCAGCTTCAGCTCCAGTTCGGTCGCGCTGACCATCTGGTCGACAGTTGCCTTGTTGCCGTTGGCGGTATGCAAGCTTGACTGTATGAAAAGGTTGGAGACTTCCGAGTGCTTGGCTTTGGCGTCTAGATTGATTTCCATGTTGCTCGGCCCGCCCGACTGGCCGACCGCTGGCTTGCTCGGATCGCTGATGGCCGGCAGAGTCGCCTGCTTGCCAATCGCCGCAAGAAGATCCTTCTCGCCTTGCGCGTATTCGACCCTGGCCGTCGTGGCCTTTTCAAGCGCGTCGTTGGCGAGGGTCAGTCGCTCCTGCGCCTCGGCAAGCGTGCCTTTCGGGGTCGGTGCTTTCCATTCCAGGCCGTAAGGCGCCAAAGCCTTGTCGAGTGTCGACTTGGCGACGGTCATCGCTCCCTTGTAAGCCGGGTCGAGGGCGTAGACGTCCAACTGTGCCTGGCTTTGCACAGGCTTGGCCTGGGCCTCACCAAGGCGTGCAACAGCTGCGTTCTCCGCGGCGATTGCCTTGGCCACTTCCGGATCAAACCATTGCCAGCTGCCGTCGACCATGAGCGGCACCCAATTGCCGCCGGATTTGGTGGATTTTTCGGTGGCGCACCGAATGGGCCAACCGTCGTGGTGGAGCCGTCGAGCTGCGGCGTTGCGGGCTTTCCCCCGCCGTATGTCGCGATAGCGTCCTTTACCGCCTGTTGCTTGTTCGTGACGTCCTTGAGCAGATCCGGGCTTGCTCCGCCGAGGATGCCTTCCAAGGTGGTTTTCAGAACTGTATCTGCCTTGGCTGTCTCCGGATCCTTGCTCTTGGGATTGATCGACACAAGCAACGTGGCCAGCGCTTCCTGTGCAGTACCAACCTTGATATCCAGGTTCGCGCCGGTGGAGTTGTTGTGTAAGGTCACGCTGCCATCGGGCTTGGTCGTCAGCGTATAGCCGTTCGCCGTGACCTCGACGGTCGTCCGGGTTCCGTTCTCGATCCTGACCTTTTCGCCCGGATGAATGAGGTTCGGATCGCGTGGGTTGTCGAAAAGCTCCGGATTGGTCTTCCTCAGCTCATCCAGTGTCACGCCATGCTGTTGTGCGATGAGAGTGAGGTTGTCTCCCGGTTTAACTTCGTAATCTATCGGCTTGCCATCATTGATCTTTTCAGTGGTCGTCTTGGTGACGCGCCCATCCTTGTCAGTGACGATCTTGATCTCGGTGCCAGCCTTCGGATCGACGATGGTCGTGGTGGCTTCGCCCGTCTTGGTGTTGCGGCTGGTGTTGCTGGTCTTGCCGTTGCCGTCCTCGGACGCCGTGGTTTCGGTATCGCCCTTCGTGGTGACTACCGTGCGTGTGTCGTGCTGGTAGTCGTAATAATAGGATGTTTTGACGCCGGAATGCGGATCGACCAGTTCGACCGACTGCACGTCGCCATTGTCACTCTTCGGATCCCCGGCCTTGACCTGGTAACCGGCCCCTTGCAGCTCGGCGATCACCTGCTCTTTGGTAAGGCCCCGCTCCCTGGCAATCTGGTCGATGCTCTTGCCCGCGGCAAGATCGTCCTGAATGCCTTTCGTCGTTGCCCCTCCGGGATCCTGGGTCGGCGCAAGCACGGTCTTCTTTCCGTCCGGTCCGGTCACGGTGGTGACCGGAAGAGCCGGCCCGCCCTTCGGCGTCACCGTTTCAACCGACGCTCCGTTCGGCATCGAGGTCCGCTCTGTTATGGTGCCGGAGCCAAGATCGTCCTCGTAGCGGGTGGTGATGGCTCCCGTTTCGGAATCGTGGCTGCTGGTCTGCTTGCGCCCGAGACCATCTCGAAGAGGTGTCTCGGTGGGGGCAGCCGATCCGTCCTGCACGGCCGCATAGTAGGTGTCATGCTGGTAGTCGTAGTAGAGCGTGACGGTCTTCTGGTTCTTCGGGTCGCTGGTATCCTTGATAACCGTCGTCCGAACATCGCCGTTGTTGCTCGTCGGATCGGTGACGGTGACCTCCAGGTTGTTGCCCGCCCTGATCGCCGCGAGCACCTGTTCGTTGGTCATCCCTCGTTCCGAGGCGATCTTTTCTATGCTTTTGCCCTTCTTCACATCATCCACGATGCCATGGGCCGTCGCGTCTGCAGCGGGATCCTTTTCAGGTGTGCCGGTGTTCAGCTTGACCGGAGCAAAGGCCAAGGTCGTTGGTTGAGTGTAAAGCGCCGGCTGAACGCCCGTGCCATTGGCTGGCGCCCCAGCGTTGACGGGAACGCTCGCGTTGACAGGCGTAGCAGGGGGCTGCTGGAGGGCGTCAAGCTTGCCTGTGACCTGGGTAAGCTCCTGACGCGCCGTCGCTGCCCACTCGCGCTCACCCATCTTGTTGGCAAGCCGGATCTGTTCCCTGAGCTGGGCAGCCTGGGCTTCCAGTTGCGCGATTTGCGCAGCATTGGCTTTAGGGTCGACCTTGGGCGTGGGGTTCAGCTTCGGCAATATCGGACGAACCACGTGAACGACCTCCGCAATGTGCTCCGCCCCAAGGGGCAGGCCGAAGGTCGTCCGACAGGCACCCCGAAAGGGTGCTAGCGAGCGGCCTTCCAATAGACGCCGAAGGCAGCGAGCTGCTCTTGCGACTGTTTGAGTTTTTCGGCGGCATCGACATTGGTGAGCGGCGTGGCCAGAGCGACCAGGATCTCAGCCGCGGCAAATGCCGGTACCATGCTCGGGAAAAATGAACTCGAGTTCGATGTCACTACGATCGTCTCGCGAGCCATCCGCGCCAGCGGCGAAACGCTGCTGTCGGTGATTGCCAGTATCGCCGCACCCTGGCTTGCGCACTGACGGGCGAAATCGATGGTGGCGCGCTCGTAGGGTGCGAAGCCGATCGCAAGCACGACATCGCCGGCGCCTGCATCCAGCAGCGCTTCGGCACCAGCGCCCTGCGAATCCGCCACGAACACGGCCTTGCGGCCTTCATCAACGAGAGGCGAAACCGTCTGCACGAAATGGCCCACGACTGAACGCGAGCTTCCGAAGCCCAGACCAAAAATGGTCTTTGATCCGGCGATCAGCTTGGCTGCCGCCAGAAACTGCATGGCGCTGCCGTATTCGCCGAGGCTGGCGATCTGAGCGGCGAGCGTGTCGGCCGCGATTCCGGCTGCGGGATAGTCTGGATCCTGTTGCGGCAACGAGCCGGATCGCCCCACCTCGCCCACACCGCGTTCACGCAAAGCTCGCGCGTACAGGCTGCGCATGTCCTCATAGCCATCGAGGCCAAGCCAGCGTGCCAGCCGCATCATAGTGCTGTGCGACACGCCCGCCTGATTCGCCTGCTCACGCATGGACATCAAGGCGACGTCCTGGGGATGGTCGAGCACGAATCGCGCAGCGACTTGCAACTGCGGCGGCATCGTTTCGAATCGCTCCACGAGCAGTTCCGACAAAGGACCTTTTTCCATTTCCTAACCCCAATTTGCCCGGTTCGAATTTACCTGCTGTTCGATGACAATGCAACAGTTGGAATTTTCGTGTTTTCGATATTCCAAATGGACTTTTCATTTCCGCAGGGCTGCACTAAGTTCGAACAGCAATCTAAAGGGAGTCCATTACGCCGGGCTGTCACGATTGCGTGGAATGGATCCTCAAGGAGACAGTCATGACCACTACCCCTCCCGTCAACGGCGGAAGTCCGGAGCAGAACCTGGACAAGATGATCAAGCACCAGGAGCGGATGTTCGGCCTGGAGATCAACAAAGAGATCGCGAAATCTCAGCACGATATGTTGATGAGCACCGCCAGGACTCTTGGCCAGTCGGCCGAAAAGGCCTGAGGCGCAGGGTTTATCAATCATTCTGCGCCGCCGGAGGTTGCCGGCGGCGAGCCTTTTCTCGGTGCAAGAACGTTGGACCAAGAGGCATTTGAAATCGTTTCGGCGGGAGGTTGAAAGGCATGAGCGCTCACTCGACCCAGAAGCTTGAAGGTGGCTCGGGCAAGCTTGCGTTGCGTGCCCTTGCGAGCGGCGCCGCAGGCCTGATCCCCTACAAGCCCACGACATTGGCAGTGACCGGCGGCTTTCATAGCGGTGCCAGCCTTGAGTTGACCGAACCTTCCTATGTGATCGGTTCTGACAGCGGTTCGGACATCGTCCTCAGGGATCCTGGAATCGCATCACTCCACGTCAGGCTTCACCGCAAGGGCAGCCTGGTTGAAATCGAAGCCATCGGTGGTGACCTCGAGCTTGACGGTGGCCAAACCGTCCGCAAGGGCCAGGGTTGTCGGCGTCGGGTGCCACTCGGCATTTCATTAGGCGCGGCGCAACTGCAACTCACGGGACCTGAACCTGCCAAAAGCCGCTGGTCGCTGTCGCAGCGCCCTTTGCTTGCAGGAGGCGTTTTCATCGCAGCGGTTTTCGCCATTTCCATTGCCGCCAACGGCCTGTCCATTGCAAAGACTGACGACAAAGCCGTCAAGATCGCGCTCGCCGACGGCGAGGTAACGGGAAGCATTCCTCGTGCCGATGCCGAACAGCTGGCTGCCGCGCAAACGGCATTGACCGAGCGGCTCGGGCAATCGGGACTGGGAACCGTTTCGGTCGGTCGATCGGACGAACGCCTGGTCGTTTCCGGCACGATACCCAATGCGCAATCCGGCACCTGGACCGAGGTCCGCACTTGGTTCGACCAGAAATTCGGACAGGTGCCGCTGGTGTCGAATATCGCGGTTGGCGATGCTGCGCAGCCACCGCGCCTCACCCTGCAGGCGATCTGGTACGGCGAGCGCCCTTATGTGATCGCTGGCGATGGCACACGCTATCATGAAGGCGCTTTCACGAATGACGGCTGGACCATCAAGGAAATTGGACAGACCGCGCTCGTGCTGACAAAGGGCGGCGCCACCGTCGCGCTGAAGTACCAGTGAACCGCCGTGTCGACGGGCCACGTTTCGACGCACGGCCGGATTCGATTGGCAGGGACGGGCATGCGAACGCTTCCCATCCTCAACCGATTGAACGCCGGCGCCTGAATGGCGTCAACCGGACCAAAACAAAAAGCGCGAACTCCGCTTCTGGCACCGATGAACTGGAAACGGAGACCTTTGGCGGGCCGTCAGCAAGCACCACCGGCAAATCGCTCGACGAGATTCTCGCAGAGTTTGTCATGCCGGAAATCCCCGAACCGGCGATCCTGAGGCGTTCGGTCCCCATTCTGCACCATTTCATCACGGAGGTCGTGCCCGATCTCGAAGGTGGAGAGCCGCTGAGAGCGCTTGCCAGAACGCTGATGCACGACGAGATCGAGCGTCACAGGGAATTGCTTGGGCGTCTGCAAGGAGGGACTGGAACCTGACCGGGCCACGCGAGGCTGCGCATCTGCTGCATGTCCTTGGCCATCTCTACGGATGTCACGGCCAGGCCAGGCGGGGTGCGGTCTATCTGTTGATTGCAGCACAGCTTTCCCCGGAAGACCCCGGCGTACTGAGAACATTGGCACATCTGCTCATCCTGGACGGAGAAGCAGACAAGGCGCTCGCCACGATCGCCAGGCTGGAGACACTGGAAGGAATGCAACATCCCACCCTTCACCTCCTGAAAAGCCGCGCTTTGCTTGTTGCGGGGCGCAAGCCGGAAGCGCGCGAGGCGTTCCAACGCTTTCTGGCGAAAAGGCAGGTGCAATGACCCTTTCGCAACGGTTGCTGCACCTGCTCGGCAAAGCGTCTCAGCGCGGTGACCTGGTCATTGCCGTGCTGATATTGGTGGCCGTGGTGATGATGTTGATCCCGCTGCCGACTTTCCTGGTCGATACACTGATCACCGCGAACATCGCGCTCAGCGTGCTGATCCTGCTGGTCGCTTTCTACGTTTCACATCCGCTCGAATTCTCGTCGATGCCATCCGTTATCCTGATCGCCACGCTGTTTCGGCTGGCAATCACCATCACGACCACCCGCCTGATCCTGTTGCAGGCCGACGCGGGCGAGATCATCACCGCTTTCGGCAATTTCGTCGTCGGCGGCAGCATCGCGGTAGGATTGGTCGTCTTCCTTATCATCACCGTGGCGCAGTTCATCGTCATCGCGCGCGGTGCCGAGCGTGTCGCCGAAGTGGCTGCCCGCTTCACACTGGATGCCCTGCCCGGCAAGCAGATGAGCATCGACGCGGAACTCCGGAACGGCGACATCGACCAGGCTGAGGCCAGGCATCTGCGCCGGCAACTGGAGCGGGAAAGTCAACTCTTCGGCGCGATGGACGGCGCCATGAAATTCGTCAAGGGCGACGTCATCGCAGGCATCGTCATCATCCTGGTGAACCTCATCGGCGGCTTCACCGTCGGCACGTTGCAGCACGGCATGTCGATCGGACAAGCCGCATCCACCTACTCCCTGCTTACCGTTGGCGATGGTCTCGTGGCGCAGATCCCTGCCCTGCTCGTCGCCATCGCGGCGGGCACGATGGTGACGCGTGTCGGCGGTGCCGATGGGACGGAAGATCTCGGCAGGCAGATCAGCTTCCAGTTGTTGCGCGATCCACGTGCGCTCGGCCTTGCCGCGCTGATCATGATGGGGTTGGCGCTCGTACCGGGTTTCCCCAGTCTTGTCTTCGTCGCACTCGGCATCGCCTTCGGCGCTGGTGCTTTCATGATCCATCGCAATACCCGCCGCGAAGAGGAACCGGAGGAGATCCGGTCCGCAACGTCACAAGACACCGAAGGCGCACCTGCGCTCGAGGGTAACTCCAGGCCGTTGCTCGGCTCCGCACGCATCATCGTCAGGCTCGGCAAGGAACTGGCCACCGAAGTGGCCGAGTTGCAATTTCGCCCGCGGACCGAGGCGATGGGTCGAAAGATCTTCGAAGATCTCGGTGTCGAGATTCCGGCCGTCGGGGTTGATGTCAGCGACATGATTTCTCCCCGCAACATCCGCATCGACCTCGAAGGCGTGCCGATCCTGGAAGCCGAGATCCCGGCCAACCGGGTGCTGGTGGAAACAGAGGCAAGCCATCTGGAACTGCTCAGCCTCACCTATGAGGAAGGTGCGGCCCTTGTCGGCCAACGTAAGTTCTCATGGGTCGATCAGGACGACGTTCCGGCGCTGGAGGAGGCACAGCTGCCCTATTCGGAGCCGCTTGATATCGCTTCCAAATGGACCGCGCATGCACTCCAGCTCTATTGCGGCCATTTCGTCGGCATCCAGGAAACACGCAAGCTGCTCTCCGAGATGGAGACGGACTATGCCGACCTGGTGCGACAGACCGCCGAGATCGTGCCTTTGCAGAAGATCGCCGACGTGCTGAGGCGGCTGGTGGCCGAAAATGTGCCTATCCGCAACCTTCGGCTTGTTCTGGAGGCGTTGGCCGATGCCGGGCAACGCGAACAGGACGTCGTTCCACTCACCGAGCATGTCCGGACAGCACTGAGGCGCCAGATCAGCTTCCGCGTTGCTGACCGCAACAACATCATCTCCGCCTATGTGCTGCAGCGCTCCGCCGAGGATATCCTGCGTGAAGCGGTGCAGACTTCATCGACGGCAAGCTTCCTGAACACTGCAGACTCCGGCGTCCAGGCGGTGGCCGCCGAAATCGAACGCAATCTTTCACGCGCCGCGGCAAGCGTTTCGCCGGTCGTCGTGACGGCGAGCGATGTGCGCCGTCATATGCGCGCGCTTCTGGTGCAAAACGGCATCGAACTGTCGGTTCTTTCCTTCCAGGAGCTCGCGCCCGAATTCAACGTCCAGCCACTGGCAACGATCTCGGGAAATTCAGGACGATCGAGAACCCCATCGCTGCCTTCGGCGGGTGCGCTGGGTGGACAAAACAGAGCCGGATGAACCGGGGCAGCAACGGTATCGGGGACCAACGGATGCCGGCCATGCTGAAGAGAGGGACTGCATGCCAAGCCACTATGCCGCGACAACCGACCGGCGGCTCGAAGCCTGGATAAAAGCGCCATGGGTGGTGCTTGCATTCGTCGTTTTCCTGATCAGCCTCGCGTCGTCCCTGACAGTGTTGAGGGCGCAGGAAATCTCGGACCTGCCCGCGCAACCGATGGTGGATCTCCCCGTCGGCCAGGGACGTCTGCTTCGATTCAACGAACCGGTCGAATCCGTGCTGATTGCCGACACCACGATCGCCGACCTGCAGGTCGTCTCGCCGGGGGTGGTTTATGTCTTCGGCCTGAAGCCCGGCCTGACCAATCTGATCGCCATAACCTCCGACGAACGCATCAAGGCAACCGCGCAGTTTCGCGTAACGGCGGATATTTCATCGGCCAATCAGGCAAAGAAAGCCCTGCGTCCGAACTCGGCCACCAATCTTGCCATTTTCGGCAATCGCATCGTCATGACCGGTGAGGCCCGCGGCGTCGAAGAAGCGACGGACATGGACAACATCGCTCGCACTGTCGCTCCGCCTGAACAGCCGCCGATCAACAACATGACAGTGAAGGGCTCGCAGCAGGTCAACATCCGCGTGCGCTTTGCTGAAGTCTCACGGACAGAACTCCAGTCCTATGGCGTTGATTGGAATGTCGGTTACGAGAGCGGCGGCTTCAAATTCAATATGTTCCAGGACAATGGCGTGCCGATCGGCAGGAATGGAAATCTCCATCTGGGAATGGACCAGGCCTCCGGTGTCAACTTCGATATCCTGATCGAGGCGCTGCAGCGCAACGGCATCGTCAAGATACTGGCCGAGCCGAATCTGACCGCTGTCACGGGCCAAACGGCGAAATTCCTGGCCGGCGGCGAGATCCCCATTCCCATTCCGCAAGGCAATGACGTTGTCACCGTCCAGTACAAGCCGTTTGGCGTTTCGCTGGGTTTCACGCCGACGCTGATTGGTCGCAACCGCATCGCGCTCAACGTGCAGCCGGAAGTCAGCTCGCTGTCCGACAGTGGTACTGCCATTGGAGCGAACGGTTTTTCGCTGCCGAGCTTCGTGGTTCGCCGGGCCGACACCACCGTTGAAGTGGCCAGCGGCCAGACCTTTGCCATCGCGGGGCTTTTCCAGCAGCGCACATCTCGGAATGTCGAGAAATTCCCAGTGCTTGGCGACGTGCCCGTGCTTGGCCCGCTATTCCAGTCGCAACGTTTCCAGCGCGAAGAGACCGAACTGGTCATCCTGATCACGCCCTATCTGGTCGAGCCGGTGCGTGACAGCCTCGCCACCCCACAGGATCGGCCAGCGAAACGCGCCAAGCGAAAAAAAAGCGGCGCGTCCGTCGGCCTGATCGTCAAGTAGGAGAACCGCGATGAGAGTGCCCCGTGCCCTTTATGCCGTCATCCCGGCCATTTTACTGAGCGGCTGCGTCGGTGCTGCCACCAGGCCCGAGCAGGACTATTCGCCTGGCTACAGCTATGTGGCGACCGGCCCCGGCGGTTCGGACAAGACTGCATCCGGTTCGGTGCTCGCGCCCAACTCCTGCCTGAACGATCCGGTCGATGACGACAATACGCCTGCTGCTTCGAAGGCGAGCCTGACGCAGATTTCCGGCGTGGGCCAGCACCTGCCGCCGGGCTGCGCCAACGCCTACAATCTGCAGCGCATGGTGGAAAGCCAACGAGACCTTGTCGAAGGTCGTCGCATGGGGCCAGCAGCCGCAGGGCCGACTGCACGCGCGGCGCGGCGCTACCTCGACGGCGAGCAACCTGCGGCCCCAGCTGAGACCTCCGACCTTTCGACCAACTAACCAACGAAAACCAACCCGGCGACGTGGCTGATCGGCCGACCACCGAGGTAAATGGGGAGAGATGGAAATGCGTGTACCTATCGTGCTCCTGCCGGTCTTGGCCATCGTGGCTCTGGCGGGCTGCCAGACCGGAAGCCACAGTGCCGTCAATCCGAAGGCCGCGGCTTCGAGCTCCCCGTCGGAGCGACTGGTGAATCTCGCCGATGATATTGCGAAGCGCGGCGACAGCGATACAGCGATCGCCCTTTATCAAAAGGCTGCCGCGCTGCCTGATGCCCGGCCGAGCGCTTATGTGAAGACCGGCGATGCTTACATGCGCGCCGGCGAGCCGGCCGAGGCCGCAAAAGCCTATCAGGCGGCGCTCGCCAAGGCGCCGAACAATGGCGAAGCAATGCTTGGCCTGGGGTCGGCGATGATGGATGCCGGTGACTACAACGCCGGAATGCGAGCGCTTGCCCAGGCGGCGCCGCTGGTCAACACCAGCAGTTCCTACAATCGCCTCGGTGTGGCACAGACGCTTTCCGGCCACACCCAGGAGGCGCAGGTTACCTTTGGCCAGGCACTCAAGATGGCACCAGGCGACCTCGATATCGAAACCAATATGGCTCTGGCCGCGGGGCTTGAAGGCAATGCCGGCGTAGCGTTGCCCCTGGCGCAAAAGCTGGTCGGAGCATCCAACGCGCAACTGCATCACAAGCGCAACGCAGTCATCGTCTACGGGCTGCTGGGCCAGGGCGATCAGGTCAGGGCGACGCCTCCTGTCGGCCTGCCGACGCAGGAGATCAACAAGCTGCTGTCGCAGGCGCAGTCCATCCGCGCCAAAGGCTCCACACAGGCCAAGGCCCAGGCGCTCGGTTCCGTCCTCGGCTAGCGACGGAAGGCCCGAGAGGCGAGATGGCCGAAGAAGCCGAGGAAAAAAGACTACCGGCATCCGACAAGAAACTGCGCGATGCCAAGCGCAAGGGCCAGGTTTCGCAAAGCCGCGACTTTGTCTCAGGCTTCGGCCTGTGCGCCGTGCTTGCCTATGTCTATCTGGTCTGGCCGACCGCGTCGGCGCATTTTTCCGAACTGATCGACACAATCACGGACTACAACGTCCCCTTCGGCGAGATCTTGCAGCGCAGCGGCCGTCACGCATTTTTCCTGCTGATGTACATCACCGTGCCGATGGTTGCGATCGTCGTCGCGGTCACCCTCGTCTTCGGCATGCTGGCGACCTTCGGTCCGGTCTTTTCCTTCGAAACCATCAAACCGCAATTCGACCATATCAACCCGGCCAAAGGCCTGCAGAAGATCATGTCCCTGCGCAATGTCGTGGAGTTCGTGAAGGGCCTGGTCAAACTGATCTTTCTGTCCACCTTGTTCGTGGTTATCCTGGTGCAGTGGCTGCAACCGTTGTTCGATGCACCGGGATGCGGCATGTCCTGCATGACACCGATGCTGTGGGGCGTGATGGTTCCTGTCGGCGTTTCAGCCGCTCTCGCTTTCCTTGCGATCGGTATCTTCGACGTCCCGCTGCAGCGCTGGCTGTTCCTGCGCGACATGCGCATGACCACGACCGAGTACAAGCGCGAGCACAAGGACATGGAGGGTGATCCGCTTATCCGCCAGGAACAGCGACGCCAGCGGCGGGAGGCGGTGCAGCAGCCGGCGCGGCTGGGTGTCCAGAACGCCGTCATCGTGTTTGCGGGCGACGAACTGGCGGTGGGGCTGCGCTACATCAAGGGCGAAACGCCGGTCCCGACAATCGTGGCCAAGGGACAGGGCCGCGCCGCACTCGATATGATCGCTCAATCCCGGTCAGCCGGCATCCCCATCGTGCAGGATGCGGCATTGGCCCAGGATCTCTTTGAAAAGACCAATATCGGAAACTATGTCGGCCAGAACCTGTTCTCGCCGATCGTGCGTCATCTCGTCCGTCACGGCCTGACATAATCTCCATCCGAACCCTCAACTTTTCGGAACGATCCCTTCGAAGTGCCGTTGGGTCCTTGTGCATCCGTTGCAGAAAAGGAGATCAGGCATGATGAAAACGGCACTTCTGGGCGCGACATGCGCGTTGCTGATTGGTGGCTCCGCGTTCGCGCAAACCGCAACGCCAAGCGCCGGTGGATCGACGGAAACCGAGATGTCGGTTTCGACAAAGGATGTCTTTACGGCGCCTCCGGGCACCGACGCCAACACCGTGGGTTCGATCCAGCCGAAGGACGGTCAGATCCTGGCAACAAACTTCATCGGCCAGAGCGTCTATGAAAGCGACAAGGCCGATGCGGCTACCGTCGGCAAGGTCAATGACCTTATCTTCACGCCTGAAGGCAAGATTGAAGCCGCGGTGGTCGGCGTTGGCGGGTTCCTTGGCGTCGGCGAGAAGGACGTCGCGGTCAGCCCCGACCAGTTGCAGATGGCGACACGCAGCGACGGCAAGACCTGGCTGGTCATGAAGGCCAGCAAGGATCAGCTCAACAGCGCACCGGCTTTCGACAGGAACAAGCTTGCGGAAGGCGTAGCGGCCCCTGGTGCATCCGATAGCGGCACCACGGCTCCGGCCGGGGGCGGCACGGCCTCGCCGCCGGCGCAGTAAGCAACAAGTCGCAATATTCAATCCGGCCCGGTCAACCGGGCCGGATTTCCTCCGTAGCGCTATCCCCCCAAATACAGCTTGTGCAGTTCATCCGGCGAGCGCAGCAGTGTCTTGCAGTCGCCGTCATAGACGACGCGGCCGCGGCGCAGGACATAGGCGCGATTTCCGATGCCGAGCGCAAGGGCGGCGAACTGCTCGACCAGAAGTACGGCAAGACCGGCGTCAGCCAGCTTGCGCACTGCCGCCATCAGCCGCGAGACGATGACCGGGGCCAGGCCCGCCGACATTTCGTCGATCATCAGCACTTTCGGCCGGGTCAGAAGTGCTCGCGCAATGACCAGCATCTGCTGTTCACCACCCGAGAGCAGGCCGGCACGAACGGTACGACGCTGCAACAGCTCCGGAAACAGGCCGTAGGCTTCGGAAAGATCACTGCCGTCGCGCAACGCCACCTTCATATTCTCTTCGGTGGTCAGCTGACTGAAGATGGTACGGCCCTGTTCGACGTGAGCCAGGCCTTGGCGCGAGCGCTGGCCTGGCCGTGCTTTCTGGATTTCATGACCGTCGATGGCAATGGTTCCGCTCGCCACCGGAATGATGCCGGAAAGACCTTCGAGCAGTGTCGTCTTGCCGGCACCGTTGGCTCCCAGCACGACACTGATCGAGCCGCTTTCGACACGCGCATCGATCCCGGTGACCACAGGTAGTTCGGAGCGGCTGATCGAGAGCGAGGAAATGACAAGTTCACTCATGCCGCGACGCTTTCCTCGATGCCGAGATAGGCTCGTTTGACGGGACCCTGATCCAGAACCACGGCGGGCGGACCGGATGCGATGACGCGGCCGAAGTCGAGCACCGTGACCTGGCTGCAGGCAGCGCGCACCAGATCCATGTCGTGCTCGACCAACAATACGGAAGACCCGAAACGTGCGGGAATTTCCGCGATGCGCTTGCCGAGCCTGAGTGTCTCTTCATGGGACTGGCCGGCTGCCGGCTCGTCGAGCAGGATGACGGCTGGTCTTGCCGCAACCACGCCGGCAACATCGAGCAAGCGGCGTGTGCCGGCGTCGACTGCCACCACCGGCGTTTCCGGGTTCGGGCAGTCTAGCCAGTCCAGCATGGCGCGAACCTCGGCCTCGCTCAGATTGCCGGCGGCAAGGCGCAGATACCCCCCACCGTCAATTCGGGCGCGATGCGGTTGGTCTGCCAGGTGCGGCGCACCCCTGCCCGGGCCCTGAGATGCGCAGCTTGCCCCTCCAGCGGCGTTGCACCCAGCTTGATCGAACCTTCATAGGCGGCCAGGAAACCCGAAACCGCGTCGATAAAGGTTGATTTTCCGGCACCGTTAGGCCCGATCAGGCCGGCAACCGAACCGGCTGGAATGGTCAGGTCGACGCCATCGAGTGCCAAAACCGTGCCATAACGCACCGTGAGCTTGTCAACCGTGAGAGCGGCGCCATTGGCGTGCTCGACACGGGCAGGCAGATCACCCTCGGATGAAGCACTACCATTGGCCATGCGCCGGGGCGCCAACTTGCGCAGGAGGCGGCGGTAGGTTTCGCTCATCGTCTCACCGGTCGACAGCGCCTGCGTGGCGCCGAGCGCGAACAGCACGTTGCCGATGTCCTGCGGCAGGTCGAACCGGCGCAGGATTTCCGGGAACATGACGACGAGGAGACCGCCGATGATGGCACCTTCCGCGAAATGCGCGCCGGTCATCACCGCGACCGCATAGAGGCTGAGCGACTGCATCATCGAGAAATTCTCGGCGACCAGCGTACCGAGATAACCGGCGAGCAGTCCGCCGGAGATACCGGCGATAAAAGCGCTGATGGCAAAGGAAGACAGCTTGGCTTTGGCAACACTGACGCCATGCGCTGCAGCAGCGCGTTCGGAGTGGCGTACCGCCAGCCAGGAGGCGCCGAGCCGCGAGCGTGCCAGGAACTCCAATGCCACCGCAATGACCACATAGAAGATCAACGCGAAAGCGAAGTAGCCCTCGTCGCTGTCGAACAGTGCCGGCCTCGGCACCTGGATGAAAGCGGTCTGGCCGGGAAAAGTCATAGTCGCCAGGATGACGTCGAATGCCGCAGCGAAGGACAGCGTGATGATGGCGAGGTTGATGCCGCGGAGCCGCAGTGCCGGAAGACCGATGGCTACGCCCAGCGGCACGGCAGCGAGACCGCCGAGCAGGATCCAGAGCGCCAGGCCACCTGGCGCTTCTGCCAGGTTGAGATAGCCCACTGTCCAGGCGCCGACGCCGGCAAAGGACATCTGGCAGAGCGCAATCATCCCGGTGCGACCGGCGACCAGCCCCAGGCTTTGCAACGCCACGCCGGTGATCAGCACCGACGTCGCCAGGAACACCCAATAGGACGACAGCAGCCCAGTGATAGCGCCGCCCAGCACAATGGCGGCGATGATAATGACGAGCGAGGCCCGGATACTAGCGCGCTTCATCCCAGCGGGCCTCCCTTTGCGACCACAGAAGCACGGCCAGGATGACCAGGAAGGGAATGGCGCTGCGATATTGCGCGATCGAGTCGACCGAGCTCGCCAGCCCCTCCAGCACACCGAGCAGAATGCCGCCGGCGAGCGTCAGCCAGAAGCTGCGGAACAGTCCGACGAGTGCCGCCGCCAGAGCCGGTACCACCAACAAGCTGAGCGTCATGAAATTAGGCGAACGCTGCGGCGCGATGATCATTAGCGCGAAGGTGGTGAAGGCGCCGGTGGCACCCCATACCAGCAGCGACAGCAGTCTGACCTTCACGCCGATCAGTTCGGCGGCAAGCGGCCGGTCCGACAGCGCGCGCAGATGTAAACCGATGCGGGTGCGGTTGAGAAACAGATCGGACAGCACGGTGAAAAGTACGGCAAGGCCGATGGTGAGGGCCGAAGCGATGGTCACCTCGACGCCGGCGAGGCGGAAGGCCGAGCCGGGAAAAAGGTCCGGCATGACGCGCGGATGCTGGCCACCGGTCAGCCTGAGACCGACTGCGATCAGGCCGACCAGCAGGGCCGCGGTTACCGCGGCCTTGGTCGAGGGGTTCGCTTCGGCAAACCAGCGGGTCATGACGAAGCCGATCAGCACGCCGACGGCCGCACCGACCAGAATGCCCGCAATCACGGACGGAAACGTCGGATAACCGGACTCGGTCAAGGCAATCAGTGCGAAGGTGCCGGCCGAACCGATCGCCGCGCCGGTAAAATTGACGACGGCGACAAGCCGGTAGGTGAAGACGGCGCAGACGCCGAGCAGCGCATAAGTGCCGCCTGCCGTCAGCCCCGCAATGGCGGGTGTGAGAAACGAATTCATCGATGATCCCGAGTGAAAAAGAGGACGGCAGAACATGTCTGCCGTCCTTCAGCCAGCGGCTACTTTGCGTCAGGAAGCACGACCCATTCAGGTGTCTCCACCTTCCAAGCCCCGCTTTCGAGCTTCATGACCTTGGTAGCGCGCATCGGCGAATGGGTCTTTGCTTCACCGAATACGTAAGGCGAGCCGGCGAGCGGATCCGAGATCGGCTTCATTTCCAGAAGCGCCCTGGTCACGCTTTCGCGCGTCACTTCGCCGTCGATGCCCTCAATCACCTTGAGGAACATCTTGGCAGCCAGATAACCACCCTGCGAGAAAGCGGTGAGCGGCCGACCGGCCTTGTTCATATCGGCGATCCACTGCGCGTTGGCGGCAGATCCGGTCTCGGTGAAGGGCTCCCACTCTGTGCCGACATAGATCGGCTGCTTGGTGTCGGCGAGTGCCTTCGCCACCTGCACGGTGTAGCCCGGGGCGAGGAACAACCAGTTGATGCCGCTGATCTTCTGGGCATCGACGGTCTTGATGAGCTGAACCACCTGCGGCTCGACCTGGTTGGTCAGCACCGTGTCGCAGCCGGCGTCCCGCGCCTTGATGACATATGGCGTGAGATCGCCCTGGAAGGGCAGCGTGAGGTCGAGCAGATGCACCTTCTGGCCGCTGATCTTCTCCCAATCCTCGATGCCCTTCTTGTAAGCCTCCTGGGTGCCGCCGATGATGATGAAGAATGCGCAGAATTTCTGGCTCTTCAGCACGTTGGTGGCGTAATAACCCATGGCGGTAGACAACGTGAACGGACCGACATTGACAGGTGCCACGCTGGGTGAGGAAAAACATGCGGCATCGACACCAAGCCCTTGAACCGAAGAGATTTTCTTACGGTTGTAGTTGACGGCGTTGACGGCGCAGTCGAGCAGGCTGCCCGAACCGACAAGAGCGACGGCTTCCTTGTTGTCGATCAGGTCGCGGGCCGCCTGGGCGGCGACCGCGGGATCAGCCTTGTCGTCGGCGATGGTGTATTCGATCTTGCAGCCGTTGATGCCGCCAGCCGCGTTGACGGCGTCAAACGCAGCCTGTGTCGCCTTGGGAACCTCGCTGAAGTCGGCAGGACCGGTGATGGTCGAAACCGCGCCTACCTTGATGGTGCCGTTGGCGCAGGTCGGACCGGCGGCAGCGGCGCCTCCCGTCAGGGCGCCGATGCCGATCGCGGCAAAGACGCCAGAAAGCAGAGTTGATTTCCAATGCATTTTCTCTCTCCCCTTGTTTCAGGCGTGTCTACACGCCTTGATTGATTGCTACGCCGCACGCCTTTCGGACGCCTGGGCCGGGCGAACCCCGGCGAATTTCGCAAGCGTCCGTTCGATGGTCTCTCGGGCGATGTCGCGCACGATGAAGACGAGCCGGGTGCGGCGATCGGCCGATGGCCATGAATCCAGTCGGGTTGGCGGGTGAAACACGTGCTGCACGCCGTGCAGCACCAACGGCCGTTCGATGTCGTCAGCCACGCAGACCAACCCCTTGAGGCGGAGAAGGTCCTCTCCCTTCAAGACCGCTATGTAGTCCAGCCATGTTGCAAACGTCGCCCATTCCACCGGCTCGTCGATGACGAAGCTGTAGGACTGGATGCCGTGATGTTGACGATGACCTTCGTGATGATGATCGTGGTCGTGGTGCTCACAGTGCGGACCGCATTCGTGTTCATGGTCGTGAACCGCCTGTATCGCCTTGTCGAACCAGGCTGCGATCCTGTCCGCGCGCGCATCACCCAGCGTTTCGGCGTCGAGCAAGGTTTCCAGCGCTGCGTCCGCCACGAGGCAGCGTTCAGCGGCTGGTGCGAGTGCGGCCAGCCTGTGCTGCAACGCTTCCACTTTCCAGCCATCGACTAGATCGGCCTTGGTGATGATCAGACGATCCGCCACCGCCACCTGCTTGGTGGCTTCGGCGTGACGCTCCAGCGTAGCCGGACCATTGACTGCATCGACCGTGGTAACGACGCCGGCAATCCGGTAGCGGCTGGCGAGATCCGGCTCCGCAAGCAGCGTATGCAGGATCGGTGCCGGATCGGCCAAACCGGTCGTCTCGATGACGACGCGGCTGAGTTCCGGCAACTCGCCGTCGACAGCGCGCCGATGCAAGGTCTTCAGCGTCTCGACCAGATCACCGCGCACCGTGCAGCAGACACAGCCATTGTCGAGCAGCTGGAACTGCTCTTCGCTGGCTTCGATCAACAGGTGATCGAGCCCGATCTCGCCGAATTCGTTGACGATGACGGCGGCACCCGCCATCGACGGCTCCTTGAGCAGCCGGTTGAGCAGCGTCGTCTTGCCGGAACCCAGGAAGCCGGTGAGGATGGTAACCGGGACAAGTTTGCCGGCGGGGTCAGGTTCGCTCATACACCACCCTTCCCTCGAACCAGGTCGTCATGACCTTGATGTCGGCGATCTCGTCGGCAGGGATTTCAAGCACGTTGCGGTCGAGTTCGATGAAGTCGGCCGATTTGCCGACCTCGATGGAACCAATCGTCTCGCCGAGCCCGAGGGCGCGTGCGGAATTGATGGTGAAGATCTCCAGCGCGGTGGCGACGTCGATCGCCTCTTCGGGCCACAACGCCTCGCCGGCGAACTCACCGCTGGGGTTCTGGCGCGTCACCAGGCCTTCTATGCCGTTCCACGGATCGGGATTGGGCATGACCGGCCAGTCGGAGCCGCCTGCCAGCAGCGCGCCGGCGGCGAGCAACTGCTTGTTCGGCCAGAAGCGCAAGGCGCGCTCCACGCCCATCGCCTGCTTGTGGCCCTCCAGGAAGCTGGTCGGATACCAGAGGAAAGGTGAAAGGTCGGCGGCCACGCCGAGTTCGGCAAAACGTGGAATGTCGCTGGGTGCGATATAGCTGGCATGCGCGATATGATGGATCAGCCTGGTCGGGCCATTGAAAGAGCGCACGACATCGATGGCATCGAGCGCCTGGGAGACGGCCGCGTCGCCGGCGCAGTGGATCTTCACCGCGAGCCCGAGCTTTTCGCATTTGCCGACCCAGCGGATGAGATCAGGCACCGTGACGATGGTCGAGCCGCGGAAGCAGCAGCCGAGGATCGGATCGGCGACATAGGGTTCATGAAACGCGGCGGTCTTGGCACCCGGAACGCCATCCAGGAAGACCTTGACGAAATCCGGCTTGGCGTGAGCGCTGCGATATTGTTCCTTGAGCGCGATCAGCTCATCGCCGGCAATGCCGAACATGAAGGAAGGCTCGACCGCCGGCATGGCGGAGACGGACCAGGCCGTCAGCTCCCCGCGGTCGTCCAGCCCCTTGAGGGCCGCCAGGATCGGCTGCATGGCGGCCGCATCGAGGAACGCCGTCACGCCGTAGGAATTCAGCGTGGAGATGGACTGCGCCATCGCCGCCCTGTCCATTTCCTCGGTGTAGTAGCCGGAATTGGCGATCACGCTTTCAACCAGACCAGAGGCGGATTCGATCATCAGACCGGTCGGCGCACCGGTTGCCGGATCGCGACCGATGGAGCCCTGCTCGGGGTCGGGCGTATTCTTGGTGATGCCAGCCAGTCGCATCGCTTCCGAGTTGACCCAGCGGTTGTGATAGCTGTCGTCGCGCAGCATCACCGGATGGCCTTGTGAGGCGGCATCCAGTTGGGCGAGAGCGTCCAGGCTGTTCAGCTTGGCGTGCAGATCGCTGCCCCACTGGCCGCCGATGATCCAGCTGCCCGGCTTCGTGGAAGCTGCCTTCTCGCGCACCTTGTCGACAATGGTTTCGAAGCTGGAGGTAGAGGCGTAACGCAGTTCGAACAGCTCCGCCTGACCGCCCATCATCAGATGGGCGTGGACGTCGACGACGCCTGGCATCAGCATCGCGCCCTTCAGGTCGACGGAGCGTGTGCTGCTTCCGGTAAATGGCGCGACGCTTGCCGCATCACCGACTGCCACGATGCGCCCGCCCTTCACCGCCAGATGCGATGCCCAGGGCAGCTTGCGGTTCATCGTGTAGATGCGGCCGTTGCCGAGAACCAGATCGGCACTTTTGTCAGGCATTCTATTTCCTCCACCCAATTCACCCGACCGCCGCTGCGGCCGTATTCTCCTCACACCGCCCGATTATGGGTTGGTGCCCGCCCTCCACCGTCGGCCACCAGAACCGCACCCGTCACGAAGGATGCCTCGTCGGAAGCCAGGAACAGGCAGCACGATGCAATCTCGGCAGGGTCGGCGATCCGTCGCAGGGCAATACGGCTTGTCAGCGCCGCGAATTCCCGTTCCGGCGTCGAGCCGTTGGTGGTCGCCGCAACCTCCATCTCCTCTTCGCTCATCGGCGTGCGCACCCAGCCTGGCGCCAGCGCGTTGGCGCGGATGCCGTCCGGTCCGTGCGCATAGGCAAGCGAGCGGGTGTAGGAGACCAATGCCGCCTTGCTCGCCGAATAGGCGGAATTCTGGGCGCTGGCATTGAAGGCCCCGACCGAGGCGATGTTGACGACGGAACCGCCCTTTTTCTTCAACAACGGCAGTGCAGCGCGGCAGACCATCATCGTGCCGGTGACGTTGACGCCAAAGGTCTTCTCCCAGTCCTCGTTGGACACGGTTTCCGGCTCGTCCGGGATCAGCAATCCAGCCGCGTTGACAAGGATGTCGACCTGCCCACCGCAGGCATCGATGGCGCGTGCCACATCAGCGTTGTCTGTGATGTCGCCATGCACGGCCTTGCCCCGGCTTGCCATGGCGGCATCGTCGAGAACCTCGCCTCCGAGGCCAAACAGGATGATTTCAGCGCCCTCTCTGCCGAAGAGTTCGGCCGTCGCCCGTCCCATGCCGGTGGCGGCGCCCGTGATCAGCGCCTTGCGCCCCTGCAAACGCCCGCTCACGACAGCCCCCAGTGCTTTTCGACCGCGTAACCGGTTTCGGGCAGCGTCGACCCACCATCGACGACGATCGTCTGGCCCGTTGTGTATCTGGCCTCGGCGGACGCCAGATAGAGCATGGCGTAGGCAATATCGTCGGCCTCGCCGTAGCGTCCGACGGGGATGAACCGGCTGAGCCTGTCAGCCACCTCGGGCTTGCTCATCGAACCGCGATCCTTGGCGATGAAGCCGGGCTCGACGCCATTCACGGTAATGCCGTCGCGTGCATATTCGAAGGCAGCACCCCGGATGAAGGCATTCACGCCAGCCTTGGCGGCCGAATAATGTGCCCCGCCGGCCATGGCGACCCGCGCCGAGACCGATGACGTCACCAGGATACGGCCGAACCTCTGCCTGCGCATGATGGGTGCCGCCGCCTGCGTCAGCCAGAAACAGGCCTTCAGGTTCAACGACAGGGCCTGTTCGAGCTTGTCCTCGTCGAGTTCATCGATAGAAGCCCAGGGGCAGCCGCCCGCATTATGCACGACGATATCGAGCCGCCCAGCTCCCGAAGCGGCGTTGCCGACAACCTCATGCAACTCAGAGCGCCCGAGACCGGGCAGCGGCACGGCGCGGGCGGACAGGCTTCGGGCGGTCAGGTCCGTTACCAGCATTTCCGCAACATCAAGGGTGCGGTTGGCGATGACAACGGAGGCCCCCGCCTCGGCAAAACGCGTTGCGATCGCAGCACCGATGCCGCGTCCACCACCTGTAATGAGCGCGACCCGTCCGGTCAGATCGAAGCCGGGCGTGCTCATGGTTCAGGACACCCCGGCGTCGGCGAGAAGATCGACGAAACGCCCGAACACCTCCGTGTGGCGATCGACCTGCTCGGCGGTCGTCGCCGGGCACATCAGGAACATGGTGTGGAACGGCGTCACCAGTATGCCTTCGTTCATATAGTAGGCATGCAGCAGCGTCTCGAGATCGCCGCGCCGGCTGGCAATGACGTCGGCACCGTTGCGTGGCGGCTTCGGCATGAACATGATCTCGGCGCGCGCGCCGATCTGAGTGACATGCCAGGGCAGTTCGCGGGTCCGGATCACATCGCGCGCACCTTCGGCAAGCCGGGTTGCGTTGGCGGTCATCAACTCGAAATTCGCGGGTGTCAGCACTTCCTCAAGCACCGCCCGCATGGTGGCTACCGTCAGCGCATTACCGGCCAGCGTGCCGCCGATACCAAGATGCGCTGATTGACGCACACGTGGATTGACCTTGGGCACAATCGCCCAAAGCCGCTCGGCGATCTCCTGCGAGACGCCGAAGATACCGGCCGGAATGCCACCGGCGATCGCCTTGCCGGCGACAAGAATATCCGGTTCCAGACCGTGCTGGCTGGTGTAGCCGCCTGGGCCGCTCGAGATGGTATGCGTCTCGTCGATGATCAGCACCGTACCGGTGCGCCGCGTAATGTCGCGCAATGCCTTATGAAAACCGTTGGTGACCGGGATCATGCCGAAATTGGTCATCAGCGGTTCGGTGAGGACGCAGGCAACGTCGCCGGCCGACAGGGCCTGCTCCAACGCCTCGACATCATTGAACTCGACCACCCGCGATACCGTGGAATGGTCTACCCCGTTGGGATGGATCATGTTGCGCAGGCCGACGCGGCCGTCGCGGATTTCGACATGCGCTTCCTCGACGCCACCGTGGTAGCAGCCAGAGAAGACAAGCACCTTTGGCCGGCCAGTGATCATCCGGGCGATGCGGATGGCACCGCGGTTGGCATCGGTGGCCGACGTGGTCAGCGTCCAGTAAGGCAAGCCGAAGCGGCGGGTCAGTTCGGCTCCGACCCAGAGACTGTCTTCTGTCGGCAACATCATCGTGGTGCCGTTCTGCAACTGGTAAAGCGCGGCACGCGTCACCGCCTCGGGCGCATGACCGCACATGCCGCCGGTATCGCCGAGCGCGAAGTCGACGTAATCCTGACCATCGATATCCCGGATGTGCGCGCCTTTGGCCTGCGCCGCGTAGACTGGAAAACCGCCTGCCCAGCGCCGCATCCAGTGCGATGGACCGCCATAGAGGAAGTGCCGCTGCCCTTCTTCCCAGGCTGCGGCCGAACGCGGATGGGAAAGCCGGAAGCGCTCCTGTTCCCGGTCGAGCAATTCCGCGATGGTCGCGGTGTTGCGGTCTGATCGTACGGCAAGCGTCAAGCTGTGAAATCTCCCTGTACATGCCCCCCACAGGCATGACTACAATTTTGCAGAGGTTCATTATTTGAACCAGCGTTTTATTTGTTGTATGCAAACTGCAGGCTCAATTGCCTGCTGTCAAGTTAATTCACACGCTAACTATCGTTTTAGAAGCTGATCATGAGTACCGTGCGCAAGGCTGTGTCACTGCTGGAACTGTTCACGCTGGAAGAGCCGGAAATCGGCCTTTCCGATCTGGCCAGAAAGGCTGACCTGGACAAGGCGACAGCGCGACGCCTGCTGGTGGCGCTGGCAGAACATCGGCTGATTGAACAGGAGCCGGCAAGCCGCCGCTATCGCCTCGGAGCCGGCCTGACCCGGCTCGCTCGCATCCGCGACGCGCAATTGCCGCTGACGCGTGTCGCCGTGCCTATCCTGCGCGAGCTGTCACAGCGGACAGGCGAGACCGTCCATCTTTCGGAATACAGTGCCGGCGCCCTGCTCACTGTCCATGTCGAGCTTTCGGCCAAGGCCAACCGCGTCAACGTCAATGTCGGGCAGATCCTGCCATTGCACGGTACAGCATCCGGCATCGCGCTGCTCGCCTTCGCCCGTGACGACATGCGTCGCCTTTATCTGGAAACGCCGCTCGCCGCCTTCACCCTGCACACCATGACCAACGCGGACAAGGTTTGGCAGGCCGTGCAACAGGCCGCCGAACGCGGCTATTCGCGCAGCGCGCAAGGCTATGAGGAAGGGGTGCACTCGGTGGCCGCGCCGATCCTTGGCTCCGATGGCTATCCGATTGGCACGGTCGCGATCGCGTCGCCGGTTTCGCGTGCGAACGATACAGTGGCTGCGGCCCAGGGTGAGATGGTGATGGAAACGACGCGGCTGATCACATTGCGGTTGATCGGCGAAGCAGTCGAACCGGCAGCCCAGTTGTCGAGCTCCGACCAGCGCCGCTGAAACGCCTGGTTGACCCCTGCATGCTTCAGCTCTCGGCAACTGATGACAGGGGTGGAAGGATAAGCGGCGATTTCGCTTGACCAGATCATGTGCCACCGCTTGCATGAGCGTTGCGAACAGAATGATTAGCGTGTTAAGTTCCGTTTCAAAATGTGTCACCCGCCACTTGCGGCAGTTGTCATGTCATCCCGCGCCAAGACGGGAGATGCCACCGAGGAGGAAACCATGCAGCATGCCGCCCGTCATGTCAGCATTGCCGATGGCGAAGCTTTCCTGTCGACGTCCCGTATCCTGTTCGGCCCGATCACCCAGCGTTTCGCGCGCGGCTCGGTCGAATCGATCCCCAAGCTGCTTTCGGTCAATCTAGGCCCCTGCCGGCTTTCCGAGATCAGGGCCAAGGCGCATGTTGTGGTGAACGACCGTGCTCATTGGCGCAGCTTTGACCCCGATGCGATCAAAATCCTGGTGCAGGTAGCCGGTCGCAGCCATTTCGAACAACAGTCGGTCGCCGTCGACCTCAACCCGCGCTCGGCCATCATCTACGATCCGGTGCGCAGTTATTCCCTGCAGAATCTGACCGGTGTCGACCAGCTCATCCTGCAGGTACCACGTTCCACCTTCAGCGACGACACGCTGGCGCGACTGGCAGCGCCCCTGCCCTTGCCCGGCGACGACGACAGCCTCACGCACATTGTGTCGGGACTGATGCGCATGGCCATAGACGATGGCCGAAGGCTGGATGAAGCCAATTGCCGACGCGTCGGCGAAAGCCTGATCCAGCTCGTCAACGGGCTGATCTGCTCCAAACCGCAGATCGCCGACCAGCGTCGTTCACCTTTGGGAGCGCTGCGCGAGCGCATCGTCGCCTATATCGACGCCAACCTGTCGCGCAGCGATCTTTCCGCTGATGAGATTGCCCGCCACATGGGCTGCTCACGCCGCTACCTGCATCGCGCTTTCGAAGGCGAGGACATAACCCTGGAGCGTTTTGTGTGGGACCGCAGGCTGGAGCGCAGCCGCGAGGCGCTGATGGCGGGCAACGGCGTCTCGATCTCCGAAATCGCCTTTGCCAGCGGCTTCAATTCGAGCGCCCACTTCTCGCGCGCTTTCAAGGCAAAGTACGAAGTCTCGCCGCGCGAATTGCGCGACACTGTTCTCGACCGGCTGCACTAACGATTTTTGCCTTCCCGGTTGGGGAAGGCAGCACCATGAGACCCGGCGAACTTGGAATCACAACCTTGTCAGCGCCGGCTTTTGGCAAGACGACATGCCTGCGCTGAACGAAGATCGTTCGCAGTTTGCGTTCGCGACATCAGTTCCGCGCTAAAGACGTCGGCAGAATCTTCCGCACCAGTCCTTTCGGCAGGAACAGCATCGCCAGGATGATGGTCAGTCCCGAGATGATGGGGTGATAATCCGGCACGAAAATGCGGGCGATGTCGAAAACGGCATACATGATGAAGGCACCGATGATCGGTCCGAGTACGGTGCCCGTCCCGCCCACCACGGTCATCATCAGCGGCAGGAGCATCCAGTCGAGGTTGAAGACAGAATCCGGTCCCACATGGAAAATGTAATAACTGTAGAGGCTTCCCGCGATACCGGCGATGAAGGCGCTGCCTGCGAATGCGGCGACCTTGACCTTCAGCGTGTTGATGCCATTGGCCGACGCCGCCATCTCGTCGTCGCGTACCGCGATGAGTGCGAGGCCGTAACGCGACCGCATCAGCCAACCAACCGTAAGCGCCGTTCCAACGGTAAGCCCGAGCCCGACATAGTAGTGCGGCATCAGCGTCTCGAAGGTGCCGGAGGGCGTCACAAGACCGAACGCACCACCGGAAAAGTCGCCGCCATTGACGAAGATCACCTTGAGGATCTCTCCAAAACCCAGGGTTCCTAGCGCGAAATAGTCGCCGCGCAATTTGGAAAGAAGCGGCAGGCCTATCAGCGCAGCCGCCAGCGCGGCGACCAGTCCGCTCAGCACCATGGTCACGGGATCGAAATAGTAGATGCGAGGGAACGTCTCGTAGAGCGAGCCCCATAGATAGTTGCCGCTCCACAGGATGGCCGTCGTGTAGGCGCCAAGCCCGAAGAAGGCGTGCGAGCCAAGGCTGATCTGCCCGCCGAAGCCGGCAACCAGGTTCAGCCCTGCGCCATCACCGCATAGATGAAGACGAAGAACAGGAAGGAGAACAGATAGCTGTCGATCGCCCCCGGCCAGAATGGCACCAGAGCGAGGATGACGGTGAGCAGCGCTGCCGCCCATTTCCACGAAACATTGGCCATGGCGGTCATGCCTTCTTGTAGGGCCGGCTGAACAGCCCTTCCGGCTTGAACATCAAGACAGCCAGGAAGACGCCGTAGGCGATGGCGTTGGTCCAGCCACCGGAGATGAAAAACTGTACGTAAGCCTCTATGAGGCCAAGAATGATCCCACCGGCCAGCGCGCCCGCGACATTGCCGATGCCGCCAAGCGCCAGCGCCACCAGCGCCTTGAGGCTGAAGATGAAGCCGGCGAATGGATTGAAAGGAAAGGTGGTTGCCACGGCAACACCCGCGGCGCCCGCCAGCGCGATGCCGATAGCGAAAGCAATCGCGTTGACCTTGTGTGGGCTGATGCCCATCAACGTCGCCGCAGTCATGTCCTCCGATGCCGCACGCACCGCCTTGCCGACCAGGGTCTTGCGCAGGAACAGCACGACCAGGGCGGTACCCGCGAGCGCGATCAGGAAGCCCATGGAGCGGGTGAAGGACGCGCGCACGCCGAGCAGTTCGATGCCGCTCGCCGTATAAGTGGTGACCACGGCGGCGGTGTTGCCGCCCCATATGACGGTCATCAGGTTCTGGACCAGGAACATGACGCCGACAGCAATCAGCAGCGAGATGTTGCGATCTTCCTCAGCGGCGGCCTTGCGGAACAGCCCCTGATAGATCAGCCAGCCGGCTACCAGACCGACCGGCACCATGATGAGCAGCGACAAGAACGGGTCGATGCCGAGGTGCTGGAACAAGGCGCGAACCACATAGGCGGCCAGGATGATCATGGCGCCCTGCGCCAGGAAGATCAGGCGCATGGTACCGAAAATGAGGCTCAGTCCGACGGCGGCGACACCATACATGGCGCCGCCGAGTGCACCGTTGATGGAAAGCTGCAGCAGGATCTCCGGCGATGGCAATGTCATCACAACTCCAATACGCCCATATAGGCTTTCTGGACTTCGGGATCGGCGATGAGCTCGGCGCCGGTGCCTTGCATGGCAAGTTCGCCGGTCTTCAGCACGAAAGCGTAGTCGGCGATCTTCAGCGCCTGGTGGATGTTTTGCTCGACCAGCAGGATGGTGACGCCCTGCTTGTGCAGCGCCTCGATCAGTTGGAACATCTGCTGCACCACCAGAGGCGACAGGCCGATGGAAGGTTCGTCGAGGATGAGCAGCGACGGTTCGGACATTGTGGCGCGCGCGATCGCCAGCATCTGCTGTTCGCCGCCCGACAGCGAGCCAGCCTTCTGGCCGGTCCTCTCCTTCAAGCGTGGGAAAAGGTCATAGGCCTTTTCCAGCGCGCGTTTCATGTTCACCCGTGCCTTGGGCTGGAAGGCACCCAATTCCAGGTTCTCCAGCACGGTCATCTGGCGAAACAGCCCACGCCCCTCGGGCACATGAGCGATGCCCAAGCGGGCGATGTCTTCCGGAAGACGGCCAAGCAGGGATGTGCCGGAGAGCTTGATCTCACCGCGCTTGGCGGGGATAAGTCCAGAAACAGCTTTCAGCAGCGTGGTCTTGCCGGCACCGTTAGCGCCGACAATGGCGACCACAGAACCCGCGTCGACATGGATCGACACGCCCCAGAGCGCACGCACGTCGCCATAGGCGACTTCGAGATCTGTTACTTCAAGCAGCCGGTTCGCCAAGATAGGCCTCGATGACTTTGCGGTTGGCGACGATTTCGGCGGGTGTGCCGTCGGCGATCTTGACGCCGTGGTCGAGCACGACGACGCGGCTGCACACCTTCATGATGGCATCCACCTTGTGCTCCACCCACAGGATGGAAATGCCTTTTTCCGAACGTGTTCGGCGGATGACGTCGACCATCTGCCTGATTTCGGTCGGATTGAGACCGGCCATCGGCTCATCAAGCAGCAGTAGAGCCGGTTCGGACGCCACCGCGCGCGCTATCTCCAGCAACCTGCGATCGGACAACGTCATGTGTGCCGTCGTCACATTGCGCTTTGCGCCGAGGCCGACCAGATCAAGCGCGGCTTCGGCCGCCTCCCTTGCGTGCCGCACCCGCCCGCCGGAACCGTAGACGGCACCGACCATGACGTTCTCAAAGGCAGTCATGGTGAGGAAGGTGCGCACCAGCTGGAACGTGCGGGCGATGCCATGCCGGCAGATCAGGTGTGGAGCCGCGCCGGTGATATCCTTGCCTTTGAAGCGGACTTTGCCACGCGTCGGCGCGTAGATCGCCGTCATGACGTTGAAAAGCGTGGACTTGCCGGCGCCGTTCGGGCCGATCAGGCCAACCAGTTCGCCCCGGCCGACAACCATATCGATGCCATCCAACACCACCAGGCCGCCGAAACGTTTGGTCACCGCCTCCAGGCTGAGCACGGTTTCGTCTGACTGCATGCTTGTTCGGTTCCTTTGCCCGCTGGCTTCAGGGAAAAGACTGCGTGGATTTTATGTGCCCACACTGCGGCGCGTCGGTAACTGCGTGCACGACGGGACGGCGTCGGCACAAAGCCGGACGTCGTCCCGACGGCACCCCCAACGTCTAGCGTTTGTCCCAGGCGGGAGCCGGCTTGTAGGTCCAGGTCCCGTTAGGGAACAGCAGCTGATGCTTGCCCTCCCACCACTGCGTTGCAACCGACGGGATCAGGGCGAATCCGGTCTCGTCGAACTTCAGCGGGCCAACCACGGTGTCCTTGAATTCCTGGTTGAAGATGGCGTCATGCACTGCCGCGGCATCGGTCGATCCGGCGCGCTCGATGGCCTGGAACAGCACCTGGGCGTTGGCGTAGAAGGCACCGACCGTGACGGAGTCCTTCTTGTATTCGGCCTCGTAGCGCTCACCCAGTTCCTTGGCGCCGTTGTAGGGATAGCTGGCCGACCAGAAACCATCGGTCAGGACGTAGTCGGAATCCTTGCCCAGCGCGTCATGGAATTCGCCGGTCCAGGTACCTTTCCAGCCATGGAAATACGGAACGCTGAAGCCGAGTTCCTTCATCTGGCGGATAAGCGTGACGGTGTCTGCCGGAGAGCCGAACACCAGCATGGCGTCCGCATCGGCAGCCTTCAGCTTGGTGATCATCGCCGAATAGTCGGTCGAGCCGGTTGCCCACGGATCGTTGAAGGCGAAGGTGTAGCCATATTTCTTGGCTGCGGCCTCGAAAGCGCCGCCGAAGCCTTTGCCGTCTGGCGAATCTTCTGTCACGAGGGCCGGCCGCTTTGGACGCTCGTTCTCGGGCAGTTTCTGCCAGATCTCAAACGGCACCTCGGCACCGGGGCCGGGGTGGAAGAAGAACAACGCCGAATATTTCAATTTGAGCGGTTGCCACTCGAACGGGAAAGCCGCCGTGATCATGTAGAATTTCTTGTACTTCTCGGCGACGATTGCACCGGCGACATTGAGCGGGCCGGAGTGGGTCGAAAGCAGGATATCGACCTTCTGGACCTTGACCAGGTTCTCGATTGCCGAGGCGACCTTGGCTTCCGTGCTTTCATCGTCGGTGATGACCAGCCTGACAGGAAGCTTCTTGCCGGCTTCCTTGACCATGATGCCGCCAGCCTTGTTGATATCGGCGACTGCCTGCTTGTAGGCCCATTCCTGTTCCTTGCCGTCGCCAGCGAACGGACCGGTCAGTGAGACCGGCGCGCCGATGACGATCTCGTCGCCAGCGGCGTTGGCAATGACGGTTGCACCAGTGGTCAGCACAGTGGACAGCGCGAGCGCCGCCAGCATTCCTTTCAGGCTCATTTCCATGTTCTCCTCCCAATTCCACTCCCGCCGGATACCGGTCGGGCATGCCCCAAATCGTCAGCCGGTCGCCTGTGCTACCAGCCTGGTGTCGGTGAACTGCTCGAAGCGCAGCACCTTGCCGTCCTCGACGTCCCAGACGTGAACGACACGCGCCTTCATCGGCTTGCCGGTGCGTTTGTAGGTGCCTGAATAGGTGCCTATGCCGAGGATGGTCGAGCCGCCGTCGACCAGCCTTTCCAGCGTGAACGTGTAGCCTTCCCATTCGTCGCCGATGCGCTTGAACACACCTTCGATGATGGCGACGGTTCCGACATAGGTACCGGCGTAGGGAAAGCCTGCCATCTCGGTCCAGGCCGTGCGGTCGGTGATCGGCGCCATCATCGCCGCCAGGTCCTTGTTGTCGGAGCCGACGTAATGCGCCTTGATCGCTTCGTAGTTTTTGCTCATGGCTTCGCCCGCGCTCAAACCGGCGCCGGTCCCTTTCCGTAGTCGGTTGTCGATTTCTTGGTAATGAAGGCACCGGCCGGCTTGTTTTCGATGGCGCCGGTCGAGATCACGCCGAGGAACTTGCCCGTCGAGCGCATGTCAGCCCAGTTGTAGAAGAACAACGAAGCCACCGGGATGATGAACTCGCGAAACCCGAAAACGTATTGCCCCTCGGCAAATTTCCAGGTCGTGGCCAGGTCGACATCGCCATGGCCGCGCTGCACACCGACCAGGTTTTGCCAGGCATAGCGCTGCGAGGAGAGGTAGATGTGCTCGTAGACGTGGTTGGGGCTGTATTCATAGTGCGCGGTGAGACCGACGAGATCGCGCGACGGTGCGGGTTCAACACCTTCCGCTGCGACCGAAGGATCACCGAGCACGCCCGCCAGCCACGTCTGTGCGACACGCGGCTCGCCCGGTGCTTCACCTGCGTCCCTCACCCGTTCTCGCACCGAAAGCACGCGCCGGCTGCGGGTGTTGACGATGAAGGCTTCGTCCTCGGTCGGACGGGCGGCGAACGTCATGTTGATGAAGACGGTATCGGTCGCGACTTCGAGCGCTTCGTACCAATCGACGCCTGCATCCTTGCCCTCACCCCACGCGACGGTATCCGCCGATGTGAAAGCCAGATCGATCTGCCGTCCGCCATTCAGCGTGATCTTGAAGGTCTGGCCAGCCAGGACCTTGGTCGTCGGCAGCCGGTTGGTGGCAATGCCGGCGGCGAAGTCGTCGAAATGCTTCCAGTCGGCCGGTCTGTTCACGTCATTCATCGCAAGGTCCTCGAACGCTCAATCAACAAAAGCCAGGGTTGGCAGGTCGACCACGGTGGCACCGCCATCGACGGTCAGGATCGACCCATTCATCATCGCAGCCTCTTCGGACGCGACGAAGCAGATGACGTTGGAGACCTCCTCCGGTGTGGCAGGACGGCCGAGAGGCACATCCTTGGTGACCAGCCTGTAGGCCTCATCCACGGTTGCCAGACCATGCTTTTCGACGATGACCTGCATCTGCTCGTCGGCCATGGCGGTGGCGACCCAGCCCGGGCAGATGGTGTTCGTGCGGACACCACGGCGGCCGTAGTCGCGCGCCAGCGATTTGCCGAGCCCGACACAGGCATGTTTCATCGTCACATAGCCCGCGGCGGCAGGGCCGGCGAAAAGGCCGGCGATCGATGCAACGACAACGATGTTGCCGCGCTGCGAGATCAGGTCAGGCAGGATCTCGCGGGCACAGACGAAGGTGGTGTCGAGATTGGTCCGGGTTGCCAGCGCCCATGTCTCGTCGCTCATCGAGATCGTCGGCCCGACGCCGTGGCCACCTGCATTCGCGATCAGGATGTCGACAAGACCGAACCTGGCGTGAACTTCCTTCAACGCAGCGCGTACAGCGTCGGCGTTGGCTGCATCACCCTGCACGATCAGCGCATTGGTGTCATTTGCCACCGCCTCCAGCGGTTCACGGCGGCGGCCCATCAGAACGATGTTGGCACCCTCCCTGGCCATGCGCCTGGCGACGGCAGCACCGATGCCTGTGCCTCCGCCGGTAATGAATGCGGTCTTTCCAGAAAATCTCATCATCGCCCCATATTGGCGGACCGCCGGATCCGGCCCGTTCGTGTGCATCGATAGTGCGATGCAGTCGGGCGAAACGTCTTGTCCGAACGGGAACTTTGTTTTGACTGAGCGTGCACTTATCCGCCTTTGCCTTGAAGCGCGTACGCCGTCCTCCTACCCCTCAAACAACGGCCAAGTGGCCGGCAGGAGGATTTGATGAACGAGAGAGTTGCCCCCCCGATCAGCGCCGCGGCGTCAGAATTCCTTGCCGGCACGCATCGCCCTTTCATCGGCGGAAGATTTGTCGACATCGACCAGGGTGGAGCATTGCCGGTTGATGACTCGGCAACGGGTGAGATCGTGGCGCGCGTGCCTGAAAGCGGCGCTGAAATCGTCGACCAGGCCGTGAGGGCTGCACGCGCAGCGCTGGAGGGCCCCTGGGGCTCGATGGCGCCGGTCGAACGTGAGCGGCTGATGCTGAAACTCGCCGACGCCGTCGAGGCGGATGCGGATCTGCTTGCCGAGATCGAAAGCATCGAAAACGGCAAGTCGCTCGGCGTCGCCAGGATGCTGTCGGCTGGCGGTTCGGCGAACTGGCTGCGCTACTATGCCGGCTGGGCGACCAAGATCGAAGGTGCGACGATCAACGTCTCCATTCCGGTGCCACCCGGAGCGAAGCACCATGCCATGACTGTCATGGAGCCAGTCGGGGTGGTCGGTGCCATCGTGCCGTGGAATTTCCCGCTGATGATCGGCGTGTGGAAGATCGCCCCGGCACTCGCCGCGGGTTGCACCATTGTCATCAAGCCGCCGCAGGAGACCCCGCTCGGTCTGCTGAGACTTGCCGAACTGATCGAGGCAGTCGGCTTTCCAGCCGGCGTGGTCAACGTCGTCACCGGTTCGGGTGCCGTGACTGGCGAAGCACTGATCCGGCATCCGGGCGTTGACAAGCTCACCTTCACGGGTTCGACCGAGGTCGGCAAGCGCGTAGGTCACGCGGCCGTGGATCGTGTCGCCCGCTTCACGCTGGAGTTGGGTTCGAAGTCGCCGATGATCCTGCTGTCGGACATGGAAGACGGCATAGAGCCTCTGCTCGCTGGTCTCGGCATGTTCTTCAACCAAGGCCAGGTCTGCACATCGGCTGCACGCATCCTGATCGAAAAATCCATCTATGACCGGACGCTGGCAAGACTGGCTGAAATCGCCGACGGCATGACACTTGGTGCCGGACGCGACGAAGGCGCGCAAATCAACCCGGTCGTCTCTGCGAAGCACAAGCAAAGCGTGCTCGGCTATCTCGATCGTGCCTTGGCGGCTGGCGGCGAGCGTGTCAGCGGCGACCGCGCGGTACCGGCCAAGGGCCACTATATTGCCCCGACCATCCTGCATAATGTGAGGCTCGACGCCGAAATCGTGCGCGAAGAGGTCTTCGGACCGGTGGTCGCCGCGATGCCCGTCGCTGATCTAGACGAGGCGATCCGGCTTGCCAACGACACGCGCTACGGCCTCTCCGCCTCGGTCTGGACACGCGATCTCGGCAAGGCGATGAAAGCCGTCCATGGGCTCAAGGCCGGTACGGTGTGGGTGAACTCGCACAACACCCTGGATCCGGCCGCCCCGTTTGGCGGGTTCAAACAATCCGGCATCGGCCGCGAGCACGGCAAGGCTGCGCTGGAGAGCTACCTCGAGACGAAAACCGTCATCATGCGGTATGCCTGAGCCGATGACGGAGATCTTCGACTACATCGTCGCCGGCGCGGGATCGGCCGGCTGCACCATTGCCAACCGGCTGGTGAAAGCCGGCAAACGCGTCCTGCTGCTGGAGGCCGGGCCGCGTGACAATGACAAGTTCATCCATATGCCAGCGACCTTTGCCAAGGTCATCGGCACCAATCGCAGCTTCATCTACGAGTCGGAGCAAGAGCCGAATGTCGGCGGACGGCGGCTGCCGATCCCGCAGGGGCGCACACTGGGTGGCGGCTCCTCCATCAACGCGATGCTCTACATCCGAGGCCAGCACGAGGACTACGACACTTGGCGCGACCTAGGCTGCCCTGGCTGGGGCTGGGACGACGTGCTGCCGGTTTTCCGGCGACTTGAGCGCAACGAACGGCTGGACGGTAGCTATCACGGTACAGATGGCCCCTTGCCCGTGTCGGATGCCCGCCACAGGCATCCGCTTTCGCTTGCCTATGTGAAAGCCGCGCAGCAGGCCGGATACCGCTACAATGACGACTTCAACGGTGAACGCCAGGAAGGTGTCGGATTTTACCAGCTCACCACGCTCGATGGCGTCCGCCAGTCGGCGGCGACGGTGTTCTTGAAACCACTCGCCGGCAATGCCAAACTGACTGTCGTCACCGATGCACAGGTGAACACGCTGACGCTGGAGAATGGCGCGGCGAGCGGACTTTCCTACACGACCGCCGACGGGCGGGTGGTGCAAGCCACTGCCAGGGAAGAAGTGATCCTGGCTGCGGGCGCGCTGGCGACGCCGAAGATCATGATGCTGTCGGGGCTAGGCCCTGCGGCGCACCTCACGGAACTGGGCATTCCGGTTGTCCGCGACATGGCAGGCGTCGGCAAGGACCTGCAGGATCATGTCGCGACACCGGTCTATGCAGCGAACTCGCGAGCCGGTCTCGCTGCTCGGCCAGGACAAGGGTCTGAGGGCGCTGCGCCATGGGTTGCAATATATGTTGTTCGGCACCGGCCTGCTCACGTCGAATGTCGTTGAGAGCGGCGGCTTCTTCGATACCGATGGTGATGGACGACCGGATATCCAGTTCCATGTACTGCCGGTGATGATCGAGAATGCAGTGCACGGGTCGGTGGCTGAGCATGGCATGGAGCTGAACCCTTGCGTGCTGCGACCCAAATCGCGCGGCAAGGTGGAATTGCGCTCGCGCGATCCGAACGATCCGATCCGCTTCGCAACCGGCTTCCTTTCGGAACCCGATGACCTGAAGTTGCTTGTCGAAGGCGTGAAAGTGGCGCGCAACATATTGCGTCAGCCCGCCCTGCAGGCGGTGATCCGCGAAGAACTCAAGCCGGGCGGAGCGACTGACCTGGCGGAAGAGAGGATCGTCGATCACATCATGCAGACAGCCAAGACCGTCTATCACCCGGTCGGAACCTGCCGGATGGGCACAGACGATGCGGCTGTGGTCGACACGCAGCTTCGGGTACGCGGGGTGCCACGCTTGCGCATTTGCGATGCCTCGATCATGCCGCGCCTCGTCAGCGGCAACACCAACGCGCCGACGATCATGATCGCCGACCGGTGTGCCGACTTCATTCTCGCGACAGGCTGATTTTCCTGTCTTCAGGTGTGCCGAGATGTTGGCCAGGGTAGCTTTCAGCAGCCTTGGCCCGCCCCTCGGCACACAATAAACGAGCGCAAACCTTCCGTTCCGGCAGCTTCTGGTCCGTCACAAAGCTGTTGACGCTCGACCAAATCGGGCGTTCCATTCCCGTATGCGTACGGAGTATTCCGGTGCGCCAGCAAGCTTTATACGTTTTCAATGCTTTGCAGCAGAACGATCAAGCAGGGGTGGAGCTGACCATGTTGCATGTCAAACCCGATTTGCTGCGCGAGCGCTTCGACATGCAGCGACGCGCCTTCGCAGCGGAGCCGTTTCCATCTCTTTCCGTCCGCAAGGATCGCCTGAAACGCCTGCAGGCGCTGACCGAAAGTCACGAACAGGCGATCTGCGACGCCATCGATGCCGATTTCGGTAGCCGTTCAGCACATGAGACGCGCTTTGCTGAGCTCTTCGTGGTGCGCGCCGGTATCAATCATGCGCTCTCGCATGTCGGTTCCTGGATGCGTGCGCGCAGCGTCGGCACCAGCCTGCCGTTTCTACCGGGGAAGAACCGCCTCGTGCCGCAGCCTCTCGGCGTGGTCGGCGTCGTCTCGCCGTGGAACTATCCGTTCCAACTCGCTGTTGCCCCGGCAACGGCAGCGCTCGCGGCCGGCAACCGGGTGCTGATGAAACCTTCCGAGCTGACCCCGCGCTTTTCGACCCTGCTCGCCGATCTGGTGGCCGAGCATTTTGCGCCAGAGGAAGTCGACGTCGTCACCGGCGATGCCGAGACCGGAAAGGCTTTCGTCTCCCTGCCGTTTGATCACCTTATCTTCACCGGTTCGACGGCGGTCGGCCGCCATGTGGCGCTCGCCGCCGCTGCCAACCTGACACCGGTGACGCTGGAGCTGGGCGGCAAGTCGCCGGCAATCCTCGATCCTTCCTGTGACATGGACGCGGCCGTGCGCAGCATTGTCTTCGGCAAGCTGCTCAATGCCGGCCAGACCTGCATCGCCCCCGACTATGTGATGGTGCCGCGGGGGCAGGCCTCTGCTTTGACAAAGCGGTTTGCCGAGTCAGTGCGGAAACTCTATCCGAGTTTGAAAACCAACGCCGACTACAGTTCGATCGTCTCCGACCGTCACTATCAGCGACTGAAGAGCCTGGTCGAAGAAGCGGCTGCCGGCGGCGCGGTCGTGACCGAGATCAATCCGGCAAACGAGACACTCCCCGCCGAAGGCCGCAAGTTCGCCCCGACGCTGGTCGAGAAAGCACCGGAAGACAGTCGCCTGATGCGCGAGGAGATTTTCGGGCCTGTGTTGCCGATCCTCGAATATGCGTCTCTGGACGATGCGATCGCTCACGTGAACCGGCATGACCGGCCGCTTGCGCTCTATTGGTTCGGCACCGATTCCACGGCGCGCGAACGTGTGTTGCACGAAACCGTCGCCGGCGGCGTGACCATCAACGATTGCCTGCTGCATATCGCCCAGGAGCGCCAACCCTTCGGTGGCGTCGGCGCCAGCGGTACCGGCGCCTATCACGGCGAATGGGGGTTCCGCACCTTCAGCAAGGAGAAGCCCGTCTTCCTGCAATCGCGCTTCAATGGCGGAGCGCTGCTGCATCCTCCCTATGGCGCCATGTTCGAGCGTGTGCTGAAGATGCTCAGGCTGGTGACCTGACCGGGAGGCGATGCCCGTTACTGTCCTGTATGCCTTCGCCGATCAGCCGCATGAACTCGGTCTCGGCGGCCGTGACGTACCGCTCCTTGTGGTGCAACATGAAAAACTTGCGGCGCGGCACCGGATAGTCGATCGCGATCAAGTTGCCGGCGGCAAGTGCATTGGCCGCAACAAGACGAGACATCACCGTGACGCCTGCCCCGGCCGCGACAGCCGTCCGCACGGCTTCGTTGGTCGGGAGCACCAGGCCAATATCGATATCGGTTTCCGCAATTCCCTGCTGCCGGAGCATGGCGGCAAGGGTAGATCGCGTGCCGGAACCGCTTTCGCGCAGGATCCAGCTGGTTGAGGCAAGCGAAGGTCTGGCGTCCTTGCCAAGTCGGCTCCAGGGATGATCGGGTGGCGCAAGAAGCACCATCTCGTCATCAGCCACCGTGGTGACGGCCAAGGTCGGCTCGTCGACTTCACCCTCGACAAAGCCGAGGTTGGCCTCGCCATCGCGCACCTGAGCCGCGACCGTCTCAGTGTTGCCCATTGTGAGCGAAACCGCGATGCCGGCATGCTGAGAGCGGAAAGCGTGAATGAATGGCGGCAGCCAATAATTGCCGACGGTCTGGCTGGCGGCGAGACCAAGGGAGCCGACTTTCAGCCCGGCAAGATCTGCGAGCACCAGTTCAGCCGCCGTCGCGCGCGCCAGGACCGCTTTTGCCTCGATCAGGAAAAGGCGTCCGGCATCGGTCAGCGCGATGCGGCGGCCGACACGATCGAACAGCTTCGTGGCATAGCGCGCCTCGAGTGCAGCCACGGCGGCGCTTGTCGCCGATTGCGTCAGATTGAGATCACGCGCCGCATTGGTCACGTGCTCGCGCTCTGCGACGGCAACAAAAATGCGCAACTGCTCCAGCGTCATGCGAACTCCTTAGAGCGCCATAAATCTATCTGGAGGCGCTCTAAACTTCTCAATCGGCACATCGTGCATGCCGAAAATCGAACCCGACTTTCAAGCCGATGCGCTAGCCTGCCAATTTGACCAGCAGCAGGCTGAAGCAAGCGATAAAGACAAATGCCGAAAGCGCAAGCAGCAAGGGGCGAAGACCGCGTGAGCGTATCTTGCCGATGTGAGTCTGCAAGCCCATCGCCGCCAGGCCGACCGTCAACATGAAGGTCGTGGCAAAAACGATCAGCGACTTGGCTTCGGCCGGCACTTCAACAGCACTGTTCAACGCGACAACGGCGACAAAGGCAAACACGAACCACGGCATGGGTGGCTTGGTGGTCTTTTCCGTAACCCTGCCCCGTGCAGCCATGACGCCGAGCGCTATCACCATCGGCGCCAGCAAGGCGACCCGTGCCAGCTTGGCAATCGTGCTGATTTCGCCTGCCTGCGGGCCAACCTGGAAGCCGGCACCAATCACCTGGGCGATCTCGTGGATAGAAGCACCCGCCCACAGGCCGAAACCATGCTGATCGAGCCCCGCCGTACTGGCCAACAGCGGATAGCCGAGCATCGCGATGGTGCCAAACAGCGTGACCGAAGCGACGGCATAGGCAACGTCCTCGTCACTGGCGTTTGTCACCGCATTGGTTGCTACGATGGCAGAAGCTCCGCAGATCGAGGTTCCGGCAGCGATCAACTCGGCAAGCTTGCGATCGACACCGAGCAGCCGGCCCAGACCGAGTGTGAAGCAGAAGGTTGCCAGCAGCGACGATGCAACGATCGCGACACCGCCGAGTCCGATCGCGCCCAGTTGTGTGACCGTCAACTGGAAGCCCAGCAGAACGATGGCAAACCGGAGCAGCGTCCGTTGGCAGAACGCGATACCGGCGCGCGTGTTGGCCGGCAGACCGACCAGATTTGCAAAGACGATGCCGACGATGACGGCCAGGATCATCGGGCTGAAAATGCCGAGCCCCGGCAGTTCGCGCATCGAAAAGGCCGATGCCGCGACGATCGCCGCCAGCACCACGCCAGGCCAGATCGTGGTTTTGCTGGCGGACGCCGGCTTGCCCATCTCGACGGGCGGGGCGATCGGGCGATCAAATGATACGGCAGACACGACATTCTCCAATTCCAGGTAGAATTGGAATGCCATTCTCCATCCTATCAATCCAACGCATTGTTCGTGTCGAATCATTCGATTCAAACGAACGATCTCGCTGCCAAAGATGGGGATACGCGCCGGATTTCTCCCGGCGCGTACGCCAAGCAAGAGACGGGATCAGCCGACCCAGCGTTCGTAGTCGGATACCAGCAGGTGCAGCGGTGCCTCATCTTCCTCGATATCTGAGAAGCGGCCGATCGGGTCGCGGAAGATATTGTCGGTGAGATCGTCGTTGACGGTCGAGACCTCGCCGATCAGCACATCCTTGCCCTCTGCCCAGAAGGCGTGCCAGACGCCGGGCAGCAGCGTGACGCTCTCGCCGGGATCGAGCTTGAGCAGGCCGCCGGCCGGCAGTTTGCGAATGGTTCCATCGACCGGAACCGAGACTTCGGCCTTCGGATCGATACCGCCTTCCGCATCGGGCATGAACAGCTCCAGCACCAGCTTGCCGCCGCCGCGGTTGATGATGTCTTCGGCCTTGATCACATGCCGGTGCATCGGCGACAGCTGGTCCTTGCGCGTAATCATGATCTTCTCGGCATACAGCATGCCGGCACCCTTCTTCATATCCTCGAAGCGGCCGTTGCGCACCGTGAACAGGAAGAGCCCGAGCTCATCGAACTTGCCCTGGCCGTAGTCGGTGATGTCCCAACCGAGCCGGGAGTCGAACACGCCAGCGGATGTGCCGCGACGCGCCTTCATGTCCTCGGGCGTCCAATAGGCGAAAGGCGGCATGACGTACCCGAAGGAACGGATGAAGGCATCGCCCTCGCTAATGATGGCGTTGACGGTCGAACGTTTCATGAGGACGGTCCTGTGAGAGCGGTTATCCTTTGGCAGGTTCTCGTTGCAAAACCGCGGGACACTTTTGCGGAACCTGCCTGGGCATTTCGCATAGCGCAACGCCCGCCTGCTGTCGATGCGTGCGTCAGGCGTCGGCGCGCCGTGCCGCCATGCGGCGCATGGCAATCACACGGCGGCGACGGATCTCCGTGCGCATCGCAATCATGTGCAACGCAAAGAACAGAACCGTGAAGCCGATTGCCATCACCAACAGCGGCCAAAGCAGGCTGGGATCGATCGTCGGTCCGTCCAGCCGGAACACCGAGGCCGGCTGATGCAACGTATTCCACCATTCCACCGAAAACTTGATGATCGGGATGTTGATGAAGCCGACGAGCGTTATGATCGCGGCAGCCCAGGCCGCGCGCGCAGCGTCATCCAGCGCCCGGGTCAGCGCGATAATACCGAGATACATCAGGAACAGCACAAAGACCGAGGTCAGGCGGGCGTCCCAGACCCACCATGTGCCCCACATCGGCTTGCCCCATATCGAGCCGGTGATCAGCGCCAATGCGGTAAACACCGCGCCAATGGGCGCTGCTGCCTTCAAAGAAACATCGGCCAATGGATGGCGCCAGACCAGCGTTCCTATAGCCGAAACGGCCATCAGCGAGTAGCACATCATGGAGAGCCAGGCGAACGGCACATGGATGTACATGATGCGGACGGTTATGCCTTGCTGGAAGTCTTCCGGCGCGGTGAAACTCATGTAAAGCCCGACTGCGAGCACGACCGTCGCGATGCCCGTCAGCCAAGGCACCAGCCTGTCGGCCAACGCCACAAAACGCGTTGGGTTGGCCAGGTCTGCCCAGCTCGAGGGGCGTGTGCTCGTTTCGCTCATGAGGTGTTCTTAGAACCTTTCGATCAAGCTTTGAAGCCATGTCGAAAGGACAACACCGCGCACCCTGGAAAGGATGCACGGTGCAAGATTTCACTCGCCAGCGTCCGAGGGCAAGTTTCCCGTGATCAGGCGGCCTCGCCGGTCACCGACACGATGCTGAGCCGCGGCCCCTCCTCGTCGGCAAGCAGGCCACCGGCGCGCAACAGCGAAGCGAAGCGGCCGTTGCGCATCGACAGCTCCTGGAAGCCGCCCATCTCGACGACGTTGCCCTTGTCCATGAAGATGACGAGGTCGGCGTCGCGCACCGTTGTCAGGCGGTGAGCAATGACGAAAGTGGTGCGATCGCGCCGCAGATCATCGAGCGCTTCCTTGACCCTGCCCTCGGTCTCGACGTCTAGCGCACTGGTCGCTTCGTCCAGGACGAGGATCGGCGCATCCTTCAGCACGGCGCGGGCAATGGCGATACGCTGACGCTCGCCACCCGACAACTGGCCACCACGTTCGCCGACGACAGTGTCGTAGCCGTCGCTCTTGGCGAGAATGAAGTCCTGCGCCACCGCGGCGTTGGCAGCTGCGTGCACCTCTTCGTTGGTCGCGCTGTCACGACCGACACGGATGTTGTCTTCGATCGACCGATTGAGCAGGCCAGCATCCTGGAAGACCGTAGCGATCGAATGACGCAGCGACTTGCGGGTCACCGTACGTGTATCGATGCCGTCGACGAGAATGCGTCCTTCACTCGGCGTGTGGACCCGCTGCAGGAGATTGATGAGCGTGGTCTTGCCCGCACCCGTCGGACCGACAATGGCAACCGTCTGGCCAGCCTTCACCTCGAAGGAAACATCTTCGACGCCCTGCGTGGAGTTGGCGAAGTTGAAGCTGACATTCTCGAACTGGATATGGCCGGTGACCTTGCCGAGATCGCGCAGACCCTCCGGCTCGGCGGCTTCGGCGGAATCCTCTTCGAGTTTGTAGAACTCTTCAAGCTTGGCACGGGCTTCGGAGATCTGCGTCACGAAATTCGAGACGAGGTCGAGACGGCCGATCAGCAGCGTGGCGAAACCGGTAAAGGCAACGACGTCGCTGATGCGCAGTTCGCCGTGCATGACCAGGTAGGAACCGATCATCAGAACGACCATCATGGAGACCGTCGACGACAGCCGGTTCATGGCGCTGGCCAGAGCCCACCAGTCGAGAACCGGGTTCTGCGCGTTGAGCAGATCCTTGATGTAACGCTTCAGGGTGTCGGCCTCGTGGCCGATGCGGTTGTAGCTCTGCAGCACGGCGACGTTGCTGACGGAATCCGTCACGTGAGCGAATACGGTGTGATAGTGACGCTCGACGTTGGCCTGACCCTGCTTGGTCTTGCGCATGACCAGACGGCCGATGGCGAAATAGAACACGCCAAGCACGAGGAGAACCGCGGACATGCGCGCGTCGAGGCTGATCGCCGTCGGCACCAGGAACACCAGTGCGACAACGGTCGACAGATGCTGGCGCATGAACTCCAGCCACAGCGTGAAAAGTGACTCGACCGCGCGCAGCAGCGTCTGCAGCGAGTTGGAGGTGCCGCGCTGCTGGTGCCATGCGAGCGGCATGGTGATGACGCGTTCGAAGGATTCACACAGCACTTCCGAGCGACGCTTGTGAGCGAAGCGGTCAGCACCGCGAGCGACCAGCACGACTGCGATGATGTTGAAGGCGCCGAGGCCTGCCCACATGACCAGTTCGCTGAACGGGTTGGTGCGTTCGGCGATCGCGCCGATGACCTTACCCAACAGCATCGGTTCGTAAACCGCGACCATCGCGAGCATGACGTTCGCCATGCAGATCAGGACGAGACGCTTCTTGTCGGCGGTGAGGTAGCCGAGCGCTCTCCAGTAGATTTGCAGCAGGGACAACCCAATTACTCCCGCGTAACGATCCATAGTGCGCCGCATTATTGCGGTGAACACCTAGCCCTAGATGGGTGGCAAAACAATGCCCGCCTATGCCTTCTGCTCCGTTCCGACGAACAAAACATGACAACGGGCAGAAATCTGCCGTGATCGCGTAACGGTTTGAGATAAAAGGTGAAATCCCAACCCTGCGGCAAAATTGCGGCAGACACCCATTGCTGCCGCATTTTTGAGCAACCGGAGGCCTTTCCAAAGGCCTCCGGAACCATTTCCGCCTCTATCAGGCTGGAATCTTGACGATAATCTCGCTGGAACCGCCATCCTTCAGGTCGAAAGCGTTACCTTTCACCTTGGCCCCATCAACCTCCAGCGAGATGGTCTTGGTGCCCTTGGCGCGTACCACACGGACGGCGTGTTCGGTGCCGCCGATCTTGAGCTTCGCCGAATAACCTTCCCATTCCTTGGGCAGTTTCGGGGTGATCTCGATGCGGTTGCCACGCCGCTCGATGCCGAGGATCCCTTCCACAGCAGCACGATAGAGCCATCCAGCCGAGCCGGTATACCAGGTCCAGCCGCCACGGCCGCCCTTGCCTTCACCGGCATAGATGTCGGCCGCAACCACATAAGGTTCGACGCGGTAATGTTCGGCTGCCGCATCATCCAGGGCGTGATTGACCGGATTGAGCATCGAGAAGCAGCGATAAGCTTCATCGGTCCGGCCCATCTCGGCCAGCGCGATGACGAACCACGTCGCGGCATGCGTATACTGGCCGCCATTTTCGCGCACGCCTGGTGGATAGCTCTTGATGTAACCGGGATCCTTCTCCGTCCTGGAGAAAGGTGGCGTGAACAACTTCACGATCTTGAGCTCGTCGTCGACGAGATATTTGACCGCCTGATCCATCGCTGTCTGTGAGCGGGCGGGGTCGCCCTCACCCGACAGCACGCTCCAAGATTGCGCGATCGAGTCGATCTTGCATTCGTCGGACCTGCGCGAGCCGAGCGGCGAACCATCGTCGAAACTGCCGCGGCGGTACCACTCACCGTCCCATGCCGCATTCTCCAGCGCCCGCTTCAGGCTGGCCGCATGCGCTTCCCAGGCCTTGGCACGTTTGGCATCGCTTTGCGATTTGGCCACCGGAGCAAAGTCCGTGAGCGTCCTCAGCAGGAACCAGCCCAGCCAGACGCTCTCGCCCTTGCCGCCGATGCCGACGCGGTTCATGCCGTCATTCCAGTCGCCGCCGAGGATCAGCGGCAGGCCGTCGACACCGGTTCTCTGGATGGCGAGATCCAATGCCCGCGCGCAGTGTTCATAGAGTGGAACACTCGTCTTCGAGACCTGCGGTTCGAAGAAGGAATCGTGCTCGCCCTCGGCCAGCGGCTTGCCCTCGATGAACGGCAGTGCTTCCTTCAGGATCGCCTTGTCTCCGGTGACGAGGATGTAACGTGAGACGGCATGAGCCAGCCAGACGACATCGTCTGAGATCATCGTGCGCACGCCGGCACCGGTACGAGGCAGCCACCAATGCTGTACGTCGCCTTCCGGGAACTGCCGCCGGGCTGCGTTCAGGATCTGCTCGCGTGCCAGCGACGGGTCATGAGCCAGCAGAGCCAGCGTATCCTGCAGCTGGTCGCGGAATCCGAAGGCGCCGCTCGCCTGGTAGAAGGCCGAACGTGCCCGGATGCGGCAGGCCAGTGCCTGATACGGCAGCCAATGGTTGACCATGGCGTCAAGCGCCTTGTCCGGCGTCTCAACCTGGATCGTATCGAGGAAACCACGCCAGCTGCGTTCGTTCTCGGCCAGCCTTTTGTCGAAATCCCTGGCGCGATGCGTCTTGACCAAGGCGCTTGCTTCTTCGGCGGAACCCGCATCCCCCATCAGCCAGAGCAAAGTCACGTCGCCACCTGCCGGGATGTCGACATCGCGGGACAGAGCGGCGCACGGATCGTCGCCCGCCTCGACGCGGCCGGACAAGGCCGCACCCGCGACGACGGACTGCGGCATCGCCGTACTTCCGTCGCGGCCGAGGAACTCCTGCCTGTCAGCCGTGAACGACTGCGGCTCGCGATCGCTGGCCAGGAAAGCCACACGGTCACTGAAGTCGAGCCCATACGGGTTCTGCGCCAGCAAAGCTCCCGTGGCCTCGTCGCGCTGCGAGAGGATGGTGGCCGCCGTTTTCGACCGATGGCTGCCCAGCACCCATTCAGCATAGGCGTAGATGCGCAACCTGACGGCTGTCGATCCGGCATTCTGGATGCGCAGGCGCGAAATTCGTACCGGGTCGGCGGGATCGACGACGTGGGTCAGATCCATCGACAGGGCGCCGCGCTTGGTTCGGAACGTCGAGAAACCCTGCCCATGCCAGGCTTCGTAGACCATGGCCGGGTCGCGCAGCATCGCGGCCGTCGGCGAGTAGGATTCACCGCTGCCTAGATCGTGGATGTAGATGCCTTCACCTGGACGGTTCGTGACCGGGTCATTCGACCAGGGCGTCAACTGATAGTCACGACTGTTGCGGCTCCAGGTGAACCCGGCGCCTTCCGCCGAGGTATGGAAGCCGAAAGCCTCGTTCGAGACCACATTGATCCAGGGCTGCGGCGTCGTGCGTTCGCCGGTCAGGCGAACGACATAATGACGGCCGTCGCCGTCAAAGCCACCATAGCCATTCCAATAATCGAGACCGCTGCCGTCTGCGGATGTCGCCACTTCCTTCTTGACCGGCTTGCGCAACGCCGGCGCAGACGTCTCACGAAGCGCCACGGCGCCACCAGGATGCAAGGCATCGCGCGCCTGAATCGCCGCGGTCTCGGCGCGCTCGATCTGATCGAAGATCGTGCCGTTGCGGGTGTGCAGCACCACACGTGCGACCGCGAGCAGCGTCTTGTAGGTGGTCTCGTCCATCAGATCGCGGCGCACCGCGAAGATGTGCTGGCGCGAACCGAACTCGTTGCCACGCAGCCGGCTGTTTTCGCAAAGCGCGTCGATCGCCTGCTGCAGGTCCTGCACATAGGACGATGCCTGTTCATTGACGATGACGAGATCCGCCGTCATGCCGCGTGCCCGCATATATTCCTGGAAGCGCAGTGCCTCGGCAACGATCTCCAGGTCGGCAACGTCGCCGATACGCACCGCGAAGATCGGGAAGTCACCCGAAATGCTGGTCGGCCACAGGCTGGATTGACGACCGAGCCCCGGAGCAATCGCATCGGAAGGCAGACGCAGGAACGGATCCGGATAGATCAGATAACGCGCGAGCTTCTGCACGTTGGACGCATCTGTCAGGCTCAAGCCCATATGGCGGGTCTGCACCTGCGAACGGGTCCAGGCCAGCATCGACTGGCGGGCGAAGCTCTCGGCATGGTCAAGCCGCGCAATTGCCTCGTCCAGCTCCGTACGGTTGCCCCCCGTGACGGTCCAGAAAGTGAGCGATATCTTCTTGTTCGCCGGCACCCGCACCCGACGCCGCAGTGCGGCAACGGGATCCAGCGTGAACCCGGCATGTCCTTCCAGCCGAGCACCCGGATCGAAGGCAGCAGCATCAGCGATGGTACGACCACGGCCAATGAATGCACGGCGATCGGTCTCGGCTTCACCATCACGGGCAAGCCCGGACGGGTCGGTCACGAAATGAGCTGCAGCGATGTCCGGCTCGCCGGCATCGCGCTTGCGGCGCGTTGCGAAGATGGCGTTGTTGTTCGGCGCAATCTCGGTTTCGATGAACATCTTGGAGAAGGCGGGATGGGCGTAGTCAGCTGCCTCCTGACCAAGCACCAGCTCAGCGAACGAAGTCACCTCGATATGCCGGTCGGTGGCTCCGTCGTTGTAGAGCGTCACCCGCCTGCCTTCGCCATTGCCTTCCGAAATGACGATGCATTCAACCTCCGAGCGCAGTGAGTGCACGGTCTTGATGAAGGTCGCCTTGTCGTCCGAGAACTGTGCCTGTGCGGTTTCACCCGGCACACGCTTCGGCTCCACCGTCGCCGACCACCAATCGCCGGTGTCGGCGTCACGCAGGAAGATATAGGAGCCAAGCCGGTCCTCGACCGGGTCAGGCTGCCAGCGGGTGACCGCAAAGTCGCCCCAGCGCGAGTAACCGGAACCGGTCGCCGTCACCATGACGGAGTAGCGCCCGTTCGACATCAAATTGGTGGCGCGCAGCGCCCAGGCCGGATCGAGCACCACACGCATGTCGGGGGTCTGCGCCTCGGTCTCGTCGGCGACAGCCTGCTCCTCGGCGTCCGTACGCACCGTGTCGGCCGGAATCTCGCGCGGCGCCTTCTCCTGCAGCAGCAGTTCGGCGGATTCGATCACCGGGTCGCTGTGGAAGCGATCACGCAGGCGTCCTTCGAAGACGGCATCGGCGATGGCCGCGATCGACATACCGGAATGGTGCGCGAAGTAGTTCTGCACGACCGCGCAGGTCGCGCCTTCCGGCACACGCTGCGGCGTGAAGTCAACGGCGTCGTAGTAACCGTGGCGGCCGAGTGCGCCGATTTCCTTCAGGCGCTTCAGATTGGCAACGGCCTCGCGCGGCAGGAACTGCGCGCTCAGGATGGTGGCGTAGGGCGCGATGACCGTGTTCTGGCCGAGACCACGCTTGAGTCCGAGGCCTGGCACACCAAAGTTGGTGTACTGATAATTCATCTCGCGGTCGCGGGCATTGTATGCGGCTTCGGAGATGCCCCACGGCACCCCCTTCGAGCGGCCGTACTGGATCTGGCGCTTGATGATGAGCTGGCTGGTCTGGTTGAGAATCGAGCCCTGCGGCTCCTTCATCACCAATGGCGGCATCAGATATTCGAACATCGAGCCGGACCAGGACATCAGCGCTCCCCGGAAGCCGATCTCGACGATCGGGCGGCCCAGGCGGAACCAGTGCTCGGTCGGCAGGTCGCCCTTGGCGATGGCGAACAGGCTGGTCAGACGGCATTCGGAAGCGAGCAGGTCGTAGCAGGCCTCGTCAAGCTGGCGCTCCTCGACACGGTAGCCGATCGACAGAAGCTTACGGTCCTGCCGCAGCAGGAAGCCGAATTCCATTTCGAACGCATAGCGGCGGGTACGTTCGTGCAGTTCGAGCAGCTTGGCACGCATGGCCTGGACCGACTTTTCGTCGGCCTGGGCGTCCTGCACATGCGCCTCGCAGGTGGCTTCCAGCCGCGCGGCCCAGTCAACGATGATGTCGCTGGCCGTCGACTTGGCCTCGGCGTGGATGGCTGCGGCGAGCTTGCGGATCTCTCCTGCGAGTACCGTCAGGTTGACGGTACGAGCCAGGGCCATCTCCGGCTGTGCCTTGATCGTGCGCACGGCGCGGCGCATCCCGTCCAGCCGATCGGCGAGACGTTGACGCAACGGCCTGAGCTGGCGGCGGTCATCCGGCAATTCATCCAGGCTTTCGTCCAGGATTGCGACCGTGTCCAGCACGCCTTCGACGTCGCCATGCAGGTGGACGGACGGTGCCTCCGCCCATTCGGTGCAGGTCGCGGCGACCGTCACCAGATGGCCGGCCAGATTGCCGCTGTCGACCGCGGAAATGTAGGTCGGGCGCAACGGATTGAGCGTCGTCGTCTCGTACCAGTTGTAGAGGTGGCCGCGGCTGCGCTCCATGCGCTCGATGGTCGACATGGTGGCATCGATGCGCGCGATTGCTTCCGAAAGACTGATCCAGCCGAAATCGCGCGCCGAGACAACCGACAGCAGGTAGACGCCGATGTTGGTGGGCGAGGTGCGCGAGGCGATAACCGGCTTCGGGTTTTCCTGGAAGTTGTCCGGCGGCAGATGGTTCTGCTCGGCTGTTACGAAGTTCTCGAAGTAATGCCAGGTGCGGCGGGCGGCTATGCGCAACGCGTGTACATCCTGCGGCAGCAGGTGCAGCCTGTCCTCCGTTTCGGCCGAGCGGCTGACCAGCCAGGCGAATGCCGGCGATCCGATCCAGAACAGCGCGAAGGCAAAGGCGACGAACGCACCGGTTGAATCGTCGAGAACCGGAATGGCGAGGCCGACGGCACCAATGATCACGGCGCCATACATCATCGAATAATAAGAGCCGATGTCGTTGCCGCTGCCCTGATGCGCCTGCGAGGCGGTGCGCCATTCGAGCAGGTTCTTGCGACTGACGAAGAGACGATAGAGCGTACGGATGATGGCATCGCCCATCATCCAGGCCTGATGCGCCATCAGCACGATCTTCAGCGCCACCATCGCGGTGCCGAAGGCGATGTCATGCACGAGCGCAGAGAAATGACCGCGCGGCGTGGCGTCGCTGTTCTTCGGGATGATCGCGTTGACGATGTCGAAGGTGGGCGCCATGAACAACGTCAGGATCAGCAGGCCCTGCCACTGGGCGGCCTGCGTGAAAGGCAGCAACGTCCAGCCGGCGATCGCCGCCATCACCCAGAAGATCGGGGTCAGCGAGCGACGCAGATTGTCGATCATCTTCCAGCGGGACAGCGCCGGAACACCCGAGCGCGGATCGAAGATGAAACTCAGCAACTGCCAGTCGCCACGCGCCCAGCGATGGGTGCGCGAGGCGTCGACCCAGTAGCGGGTCGGATAGTCCTCGACCAGTTCGACATCCGTGACGAGTGCCGAGCGGGCCAAAGCGCCCTCGAGCAGATCGTGACTGAGCACGGTGTTGTCTTCGATGCGCCCCTTGAGGGCCGCCTCGAAGGCGTCGACATGGTAGAGGCCCTTGCCGGTGAAGGAACCGTCGCCGAACACATCCTGATAGAGGTCGGAAACGGCGAAGACATAGGGATCGAGACCGCGATTGGCCGAGAACACGCGCTGGAAGAACGACGCTTCGTCGCCCGTGGTGAGAGAAGGCGTGATGCGCGGCTGCATGATCGCGTAGCCGGCCGTCACCCTGCGCTTCTCCGCATCGAAATGCGGCTTGTTCATCGGGTGGCACATCTTGCCGATCAGTTTCGAAACGGCATCGCGCGTCGTGCGGGTGTCGGCGTCCAGCGTCATGACATGCACGACGTTTTCGGGCAGCGGCGTTTCCAGCGGCAGGAAGGTGGTGTCCTTGTCGCCACGCAGCAAAAGGTTCAGTTCGTGCAGCTTGCCGCGCTTGCGCTCCCAGCCCATCCAGCGGCCTTGCGCAGGGTTGTAGAGGCGGCGGCGGTGCAGCAGATAGAAACGTGGCGCGCCTTCGGTCGGATAACGCTGGTTGAGTTCCGCGATCTGACTGCGGGCAAATTCGAGGATTTCCGTATCGTTGGTGCTGATCTCCGATTTGCTGTCCGGCCAATCCGAAAGCAGCGCGAAATGAAGTTCGCCCGACATGTTGGCGAGGTGGTGCACTTCGATGTTGCGGACATTTTCCTCGACATCGTCGCGTGAGCCGATCAGCGATGGCACGACGACAAGCGTTCGTGCCTCAGCCGGAATGCCGTCCTTGTACTCATAGCCGACGAGACGTGTCGGCTTCAGGAACAGGAGGAAGACGGTATTGAAAAACGCCAGCGCACCTTCACTCGCCGGCACCGCGAACAGCACCAGCATCAGGGTTATGCCCCAGAGCGGCAGTCCCAGCGCTGCCAACGCACTGCCGGATAACCAGAGCAGAAGCGCCGTCAGCAGGAAGACAGGCAGCACGATGCCCAGCCATCCGGTCTTGCGGAAAGCGCGCAGGAAACTGCGCGCCACACTCGGCGAATAGCCGATCGCCTTTTCGAGTTCAGGCCGGCGTGAGCCAACGAGGAAGAAGCCGATATCGGTGGTGTCGGCAGCATCCGCAGCTTCGCCTGCAGCTTCCTTGGCCGCTGCCGCCATGTCGGTTGCCTGTTCGGCGACGCGGTATTCGGACTGCTTCGAACGTTTGGCGAGATCCTCGATCTCGGTGCGGTATTGATCCCTTGAAGGGAAATCGAGCTCGCTGAAATTGGTCCGTTCACGCAACAGCGCATCGATGCGGCTGACGCCTTCGAACCAGATCGTCCAGTCGACGTCGTTGATCAGCCGCAGGCCGCGGATGATGTTGCCGGTAGTGACGTTGCCGCTCGACAGTGTCTGATGCTCGGCAATGGTGATCTTTTCGGCGTCGGTGCCGGACTTTTCCAGTTCGGCTTCCAGCCATTCGAGCGCCCTGCCCGCATTCTGCGAGCCGTCGCGCAGGCGGTAGAGAAGCTGGGTAGCGAACGAAGTGTCAGCGGCCTGGGCCTGATACTTGTCCAGGATCGCCTGCCGGTCGGCACTGTCACCGGCGGCCAGCACCCGGTCGGCGACGTCGTTGGCTATGAGGCGCAGATCCCGCGAACGATTGACCCGAACGGCAAGCCGGCGAAGATTCTCGATCAGCACGAAGCGCAACAGCGATGGCAAGGCCCAGATCTCGCCGATCTTCATCGGTTCGACCGACTGGAAGCCTTCGACGATCGCCTTGAACATCTGCGCGGAGACAGAACTGTCCGAATGGGCGACATAAGCCCACGCCAGCGCCAGGGCGCGCGGCACGCTGACGCTGTCTGAGAGCTTCAGAGTCGGCAATTGCCTGTAGAAACGGCGCGGCAGGTCTCGCTTGATCTGATAGATCGTCTCCTCGACCAGATAATTGTTGTCGAGAAGCCACTGTGCGGCTGGCGTAACCGTTTCGCCCCTTGCCTGGGCGGCGTTGGTCAGTTTGTAGACCTCAAGGATCTTCTTAGCGCTTTCGCGGATGCGCTTCTGGAAATCGAAGGGTTGCAGGCCGGCGAGATCGGAGACGTCGCCTCTGGCGAGGCTTTCACCCAGTGCCCGCAACCGGTCTTCAGGCAGAAACTGTGACCGGATCGGCTCTTCCGCTGTGGCGGGGAAACGCGCTGTGGCGGTCCGGATCTCGGCGGGGCTGGTCTGAATATTCATCAAGCAATCCGTGCGGTGGGGACCGGTCGCGGCGCGACCGCATCGTCCCCGGTGTCTGACATCGATTTACAGGTGATTGATTGCATAGCAAAGCGGGTCGAACGAGCTTGTCCAGTCTTCCCGTCAAGATTAGCGGACGTTGCCTTGCCGGCAACCGTGATACTCGCGCTCATGCTCACAACGGGAAGCAGCGAATGGCAAGGATTCCGGCAATTTCGTGATGGCGCAACCGCCCTGCCCGATATTTCGGGTCAGGCTCGATAACGCTTGGAGACAGCTTTTAATCGTTTTGGATGGAGATCAGGAAAAGTGTGGCATGCGCCAGAGGACGGAGTGACAAGGTCTGTCCCGTCCCGTCGAGCCACAATGTATCGCGAGCGCCAAGTGCGAGTGCTGGCGATTCGCCGATCTGAAGAACGCCTTCATCGCAGAAGACGAGCGTGACGGTGGCTTGTGTGGTGAAGTCCAGCGGCTCAGATAGCGACAGGCGGCGCACCGTGTGGCGCACGCGGCCACGACGGGTCATCACATTGAGGTCGGTGATGGGGCCCGCCGGCAATGTCGCTTCCGTCGCAGCATCGGCGGGAAAGAACAACGGCTCGCTGGCACGCGTCAGCTCGACGGTTTCGTGGCCAGCGATGGAGAGTGTGATGCCCTCGCCTTCGAGGATGGAAAGCGTGCGGTCGATGCCGGAAAAAATGGAAAAGGGCCCGCCGGCCTCGACCCGCGCCATGGAGATGCGCCATTCGAAATCATTCAGTCCGGCACCGGCCGGCGAGACGACGATCTCGGTCGTCGTCCCGCCGCCGTTTTTCCACGGCATGGATCGATAGTCGCTGGCGCGGAGGATACGCATCACTTAGCCGAGGATGCCCGGCAGGTTGAGCTGATGCTCCTTCGCACACTCGATGGCGATGTCGTAGCCGGCATCGGCATGGCGCATCACGCCGGTTGCCGGATCGTTCCACAAAACCCGCCCGAGACGGCGTGCCGCATCCTCGGTGCCATCGCAAACGATGACCATGCCGGAATGCTGCGAGAAGCCCATGCCGACGCCGCCGCCATGGTGTAGCGACACCCAGGTCGCGCCCGAGGCCGTGTTGAGGAGTGCGTTGAGCAGCGGCCAGTCGGACACCGCGTCCGAGCCATCCTTCATCGCTTCCGTTTCGCGGTTCGGCGAAGCGACGGAGCCGGAGTCGAGATGGTCGCGGCCGATGACGACAGGCGCCTTCAGTTCGCCCCTGGCGACCATTTCGTTGAAGGCGAGACCAAGACGATGGCGGTCGCCGAGGCCGACCCAGCAGATGCGCGCCGGCAGCCCCTGGAACTTGATGCGCTTCTGCGCCATGTCGAGCCAGTTGTGCAGGTGCTTGTTGTCGGGCAACAGCTCCTTCACCTTGGCGTCGGTCTTGTAGATGTCCTCCGGGTCGCCCGAGAGTGCGGCCCAGCGGAACGGACCGATGCCGCGGCAGAACAGCGGTCGGATATAGGCCGGCACGAAGCCGGGGAAGTCGAAAGCGTTCTCGACCCCCTCCTCCAGCGCCATCTGGCGGATGTTGTTGCCATAGTCGACGGTCGGGATGCCCATCTTGTGGAAGTCGAGCATTGCCTTGACGTGAACGGCCATGGACTTCTTCGCTTCCCTGGCGACGGTCTTGGGATCGCGCTCACGCTTCTCTTCCCACTCTGCGACCGTCCAGCCCTGCGGCAGATAGCCATTGACTGGATCGTGAGCAGAGGTCTGGTCGGTGACGGCATCCGGCTTTACGCCGCGACGTACCAGTTCGGGGAAGACATCGGCAGCATTGCCAAGCAGGGCGACCGAAATGGCCTTCTTTTCCTTGCCAGCCTTGTCGAGAATGGCCAGAGCGTCATCGAGATCCTTGGCCTGCACGTCGACATAACCGGTCTTCAGGCGCATCTCGATGCGCGAAGCCTGGCATTCCACGGCAAGGCAGGATGCGCCTGCCATGGTTGCGGCCAGCGGCTGCGCGCCGCCCATGCCGCCCAGGCCCGCCGTCAGGATCCAGCGGCCTGACAGGTCGCCATTGTAATGCTGGCGACCCAACTCGACGAAGGTCTCGTAGGTACCCTGAACGATGCCCTGCGAGCCGATATAGATCCAGGAGCCGGCCGTCATCTGGCCGTACATCATCAGGCCCTTCTTATCGAGCTCGTTGAAGTGGTCCCAGGTAGCCCAGTGCGGCACCAGGTTGGAATTCGCGAGCAGGACGCGCGGCGCGTCCTTGTGCGTCTTGAACACGCCAACCGGCTTGCCCGACTGCACCAGCAGCGTCTCGTCGGCTTCCAGGTTGCGCAGCGCGCCGACGATACGGTCGAAGCTTTGCCAGTCGCGAGCCGCGCGACCGATGCCGCCATAGACAACCAGCTCGCCGGGCTTTTCGGCGACGATCGGGTCGAGGTTGTTCATCAGCATGCGCAGCGGTGCTTCGGTCAGCCAGCTCTTGGCGGTCAGCTCGGTGCCGGTTGCGGCACGAATGGTGCGGGAATTGTCGATACGGGTGTGTTGGGTCATGCGAATGCTCCCTCGAAAATCAGGCCTTCGCCCAGTTGAGTGCGGTCGTCAGTATCTCGGTCAATGTCTTGCGCATCGGCGCAGCGAAATCCGGGTCATAGCGGCTCGGCCAGTTCGCCTGATCCACCCTGCCCTCCGGCTCCAGCATGTAACCACGGCAGGAGAGTTCCATCTGCAGGGCATGGACGCCTGCTTCCGGATTGCCGTGATGACGCGTGATCCAGCCGCCCTTGAAGCGGCCATTGACCACGAATGGCCGCCCGGTAGCGGCCATGATGTCGGCGACCTGCTTTTCCAGCACGGGGTCGGTGCTGTTGCCGGAATTGGTGCCGAGGTTGAACAGCGGCAGCCTGCCCTCGAACAGCCGGGGAATGACCGAACGGATCGAGTGGCAATCATAGAGCACGATCTTGCCGTGCAGGCCGCGCAATCGGGTGATCTCGGTTTCCAGTGCCGCGTGGTAAGGTTCGAAGTAGGTCCTCCGACGTTCGGCCACGTCTTCAGCGTTCGGCGCCCGCCCCGTCGTGTAGAGCGGCTCGCCATCAAAAGTCGTCGTCGGGCAAAGCTCGGTGGTGGCCTGCCCTGGATACAACGAAACACCCGAAGGATCGCGGTTCACGTCGATGATGGAACGCGAGATGCCGGTGCGCACGACAGTCGCACCGAGATCGATGGCGAAGTCATAGAGTTTTTCGATCCACCAGTCGGCATCTCGACGGGCCAGCCAGGGCGAAACGAAATGATCGTCAAGCCCGGCCAGGTCGAGACCGGTGTGCGGGATGCTGACCAGCAGCGGCGCCTCGCCGCGCTGGACCTTGAGCCATGACGGCTGGGTCATCCGGCAGCTCCGCTGACAGCCGGCAGCTTGACCGCCTCTGCTGCCTTTGCAAGCGATCCGTCACGCACCAGGGCGATCGCCTTTTCCATGTCGGGATGGAAATGACGGTCGTCGTCAAGGTGCGGCACCTGCGCCCGCAATACCTTGCGCACCGCCTCGAGCGGTTGGCTCGACGCCAGCGGCTGATGGAAGTCGCAACCCTGCGCCGCGGCGAGCAGTTCAATGCCAATGACGGCGGTGGCATTCTCGATCATGCCGATGAGGCGGCGCGCGCCGTGCGCCGCCATCGAGACGTGATCTTCCTGGTTGGCCGAGGTCGGAATGGAGTCGACCGAGGCCGGATAGGCCTTCTGCTTGTTTTCCGACACAAGCGCGGCTGCCGTTACCTGCGGGATCATGAAGCCGGAATTGAGCCCGGGCTTCGGCGTGAGGAAAGCCGGCATGCCCGAAAGTGCCGGGTCGACCAGCATGGCGATGCGCCGTTCCGACAACGAACCGATCTCGCAGACGGCGAGCGCGATCATGTCGGCGGCGAACGCCACCGGCTCGGCGTGGAAGTTGCCGCCCGAAAGCGCGGTGTCATCCTCGGCGAAGATCAGCGGATTGTCGGTAACACCGTTGGCTTCGGTCTGCAGCGTATCGGCGGCCTTGCGCAACACGTCCAGCGCCGCGCCCATCACCTGCGGCTGGCAGCGCAGGCAATACGGGTCCTGAACACGTTCGTCGCCGACACGATGAGATTCGCGGATGGCGCTGCCGGCCATCAGGCTGCGCAAGGCGTCGGCCGTTTCGATCTGGCCGCGATGCTTGCGCAGCAGATGAATGCGCGGGTCGAAAGGCGCATCCGAGCCCTTGGCGGCGTCGGTCGACAAGGCACCGGCGACAAGCGCCGACTGGTAGAGCACCTCGGCTTCAAACAGGCCGGCCAGGGCATAGGCTGTCGAGAATTGCGTGCCGTTGAGCAAGGCCAGGCCTTCCTTGGCACCAAGTATCACCGGTTCCAGCCCATGCGACGCAAAGGCGACCCTGGCCGGTACGCGGCCATGCGGGGTGAAGCATTCGCCGACACCGATCATCACCGCAGTCATGTGAGACAGCGGGGCAAGATCGCCGGAAGCGCCGACGGAACCCTGTGCCGGCACGACCGGAATGACGTCGTTTGCCAGCATCTTCTGCAGCAGGTCGATGGTCTGCTGCCGCACGCCCGAGGCGCCCTGCGCCAGGCTCGCCATCTTTAGCGCCATCATCAGGCGCGCTACAGCAACCGGCATCGGTTCGCCAACGCCGGCGGCATGCGACAACACGATGTTGCGCTGCAGCGTTTCGAGATCGGCGGCGGGAATGCGCACGCTGGCGAGCTTGCCGAAACCGGTATTGATGCCGTAGACCGGCTCGCCCTTGGCGACGATGCGTTCGACCGCCTTGGCGCTGGCCTCGATCGCCGCCTTGCAGGCAGGGTCGAGTGCCGGCGTGGCGCCACGATAGATGGCACGCCAGTCAGCCAGCGTTGCATTGCCGGGCTTCAATACGAGTTCTGTCATTGTCCCCTCCAGATACGGGCATGGAGCGGATTGAAGCCCATGCGATAAACAAGTTCTGCTGGCCGCTCGATGTCCCAGATGGCGAGGTCGGCCCATTTCCCGGCTTCCAGCGTGCCGGTCTCGCCAAGCAACCCGAGCGCACGCGCTGCTTCGCGCGTCGTGCCGGCGATGCATTCCTGCACTGTCATGGCGAACAGTGTCGCCGCCATGTTCATGGTGAGCAGCAGCGAAGTCAGCGGCGAGGTGCCGGGATTGTTGTCGGTCGCCACCGCCATCTTCACGCCGTACTGGCGAAACAACGCGATCGGCGGCTTTCGGGTCTCGCGGATGAAATAATAGGCGCCGGGCAGGATACCGGCGACGGTGCCGGCCTTGGCCATTGCTGCTGCGCCAGCCTCATCGGTATATTCGAGGTGATCGGTCGAGAGCGCACCATAGCTTGCTGCAAGTGCAGCGCCGTTGAGATTGGAAAGCTGGTCTGCATGCAGCTTGACCGGCAGACCCGCCGCCTTCGCCGCATCGAACACCCGCGCGATCTGTTCGGGAGAGAAAGCAATGCCTTCACAGAAGCCGTCGACCGCATCGGCCAGCCCTTCGGCGGCAATGGCCGGCAGCATCGTCTTCGCCACAAGGTCGATATAGGCGTCTTTGTCGCCGTTGGCTTCCGGCGGCAAGGCATGCGCGCCGAGGAAGGTCGTGCGCACCGTGACCGAGCGTTCGGCGCCGAGACGACGCGCCGCCTTCAGGGACTTTTTCTCATTGTCGAGATCGAGGCCATAGCCCGATTTCACCTCGATCGTGGTGACGCCTTCGGCCATCAGCGCATCGAGGCGCGGCAGCGTCTGGGCAACGAGTTCATCCTCGCTCGCAGCCCGCAGCGCCTTCACGGACGAGACGATACCACCACCGGCACGCGCGACCTCTTCATAGGTCGCGCCGGCCAGCCGCATCTCGAACTCGTTGGCACGATTGCCGGCATGGATCAGATGCGTGTGGCAGTCGATCAGGCCAGGCGTGATCCAGCGACCTTCACAGTCGACGACCTCGGCACCTGCGGGCGCGGCCGGCATATCCTTTTCGGAGCCGGCATAGACAATGCGGCCGCCGCTCGCCACGATGGCGCCATGCTCGATTTCACCAAGACCGGCAGCATTTTCAGCCAGCGTCGCCAGGCGCGCGTTGCGCCAGATGCGGCTTGCCCCTGCCCGGCCTTTCTCCTCCTCAGCCATAGCCTTTTTCCGCTTCACTCCGTCGAAATTATGTATATACATATTAAGACGCGACGCAAGTGTTAATGTCGCGCAGGTTACGGCAAGCGGAGGACGAAGGCGTGACGGCGATTTTTGCGGAACAGGCTCTTCTGAGCGACGGCTGGCGCAAGAATGTGCGCCTTATCATCGCCGATGGCGTGCTGATCTCCATTGAAGCTGACGCTGCCATCCAGGCCGGCGACGAACGGCACGCCATCGTTGTTCCCGGCATGCCCAACCTGCACAGCCATGCCTTTCAGCGCGGCATGGCAGGTCTTGCGGAAACGCGTGGCCCCGGCGCTGATTCATTCTGGAGCTGGCGCGAAGTGATGTATCGCTTCGCCCTGTCGATGACGCCGGAAGACGTCGAAGCAGTCGCCGCCCAACTCTATGTCGAGATGGTGGAGGCCGGATTTTCCCGGGTCGGCGAGTTCCATTATCTGCATCACGATCGGGACGGCAGGCCCTACGCCAACATCGCCGAAATGGCCGAGCGCATCGCGGCCGCGGCCAAGGCGACCGGTATCGGGCTGACATTGTTGCCGGTGTTTTATGCGCACTCGGGCTTCGGCGGCGGTGTACCGAACGAAGGTCAGCGCCGCTTCATCAATGATCTGAACGGGTTCTCCAGACTTCTCGAGAAATCGAAAGAAGCAGTATCAGGGCTCGATCGGGCAGTTGTCGGTGTCGCACCACACAGCCTGCGCGCGGCCACTCCGGAAGAATTGTCGGTGGTCGCCAGGCTTGAGCGAGAGGCGCCGGTCCACATCCACATCGCCGAACAAGTGAAGGAAGTCGAGGATTGTGTCGCCTGGTCCGGCAAACGGCCCGTGGAATGGCTGCTGGAGAACCAGGCCGTCGACCGCCGCTGGTGTCTGATCCACGCCACGCATATGACGGATGACGAGACGATTGCCATGGCAAAGTCCGGCGCGATTGCCGGCCTGTGTCCGATCACCGAAGCCAATCTGGGGGACGGCACGTTCTCGGCCCCGTTGTTTTCGAGCCATGGCGGCCGTTACGGTGTCGGTTCAGACTCCAACGTTCTGATCGGCGTTGCTGACGAATTGCGCCAGCTCGAATATTCCCAGCGCATTTTCCACCGCGCCCGCAACGTGTTGGCTGCCCCCGGTCAGTCCAACGGCGAGAATCTGTTCACGCAGTCCTTGATGGGTGGAAACGCGGCTCTCGGCTTTGAGACAGCAGGCCTTGCGACCGGCATGCCAGCAGATTTCGTTTCGCTTGATGCCAACCATCCTTCGCTCGCCGGAAAATGCGGCAACGCGATCCTCGACACCTGGGTCTTCGCCGGCGGCACCCGCGTCGACTGTGCGTGGGTCCATGGTCGCAAGCTGGTGGAGAATGGCCACCATTTCGCACGTGAGGCCATTGCCGAACGCTTCCGGAATGTGATGATGCGGTTGTGGGCCGGCTAAGGGCTGCCGGGATTCGAACAGCGGAGAACAGCAGGCTGATGAACACGACAACGGAACCGGCATCGCTTCATCAGCGCATCCTGTCCGACATCAGCGAAAAGATCCTGTCCGGCGTCTGGGCGCCGGGTCATCGCATTCCTTTCGAACACGAACTGACGGCCGAATATGGCTGCTCGCGCATGACGGTGAACAAGGCGCTGTCACAGCTCGCCAAGGCCGGCCTGATCGAGCGGCGCCGGCGTTCAGGCAGCTTCGTACGCCAGCCGCATTCCCAGGCCGCGATCCTCGAGATCCACGATATCCGCACCGAAGTGGAGGCAACCGGCCTGCCCTATCACTTCGAGCGTGTGTCGCGCCTCAAGCGCCGTTCCAGCACCGAAGATCGCGAACTGCTGGGCCTTGATGCCGCGGGACCGGTTCTGGCGGTGGAATGCCGGCACTTTGCCGGCAAGCGGCCGTTCTGTCAGGAAAGGCGGCTCATAAACCTGAGTGCCGTTCCGGAGGCGGAGGAGGAAGAGTTCCTGGAAATCAGCCCGAACCCCTGGTTGGTCGGACATGTTCCGTGGAATGCAGCCGAACACCGCATCCGCGCCATGGCCGCCGACGAAGGTGTTGCCTCGGCGCTCGATATCACGGCTGGTTCACCCTGCCTTGTCGTGGAAAGACGAACCTGGAATGCCGAACGCCCGGTCACGCAGGTGCGCTTCGTCTATGCTGCCGAAAGCCACGAGCTGGTCGCGCGTTTCGCGCCATCGCAGGGTTGAGCGTCAGCTCTCAAGGCCAGCCTGTTGAAGCCAACGATAGAGGATGTCAGGCTCGCGTTCGTCATTGTCGTGACCGTCGGTCTGCTGGATGGCTGTAAAGCCTTGCTTCTCATAGAAGCGGCGCGCAGCCATGTTTTTCTGGAATGTCCAGAGCTGTAGTACCGGCCAGGCCGCCTTCGCCACATCGAGCAGAGCCACACCAATGCCTCGCTTCTGATGGCCCGGCAGAACATAGAGCTGATCAACCCACCCTTCCCGGAAGGCGATGAAGCCGATGATTTCACCGTCGACGGCGCCCCAAACCTCGCAGCTGGCATAGACCTGATTTTCGAAGAAGCGCCGGTCTTCTTGCGGGGTGTGAATTCCCGCCAGCCACGGCAGTCGCTCATCGAACGCCTGCCGCAAGACGACAGCGACGCAAGCCATGTCTTCCAAACCCATACGACGCAAGGAAACGGTCATCGATCAGACAATGCCGAGGGGACGATAGCAAAAAAGTGGGGCCGATCCGAACCGGACGGCCCCACTATTTTCATCAGGCAGCGCGTGCGGCCGGCTTGCGGTTGAAGCGGCGCTTGTTGCGGAACGGCTTGCCGCCGTCAGGCTTGCGCTCGCCATGCGGCTTGTCGCCAAATGGGCGGTCGCCCTTGGGCTTGCCGTGGAAGTGGCGTTCGCCATTCGGCTTGGCTCTGAAGGGGCGATCACCACTCTGGTTGCGCTCGACTTGAGCGCCATTTTCGCCATCCGACTTGCCGGAGAACGGACGTCCGCCCTGCGGCTTGCCGCCGAAGCGCTTCTTGCCGAAGCCGTCATTACGCGACCTGCTGTCGCGACGTTCTTCACGCGCGCCGTCATTTGCCGGTGCAAAGTTGCGTTCACCCTGCGGACGCGGCTCACGGGCCGGGTCAGGCTGACCGAGGTGATCGGCCAGTACCGGCAACTTCATGCGGATGATGCGTTCGACCTGACGCAGCTTGCTGTTCTCGGACGGATCGACCAGCGTGATGGCAATGCCATCGCGGCCATTACGGCCAGTACGGCCGATGCGGTGAACGTAGCTTTCGGCCTCATCCGGCAGGTCGAAGTTCACGACATGGCTGATGCCGGGAACGTCGATGCCGCGCGCGGCGATGTCGGTGGCGACCAGGATGCGCACCGAGCCATCGCGGAAGCCATTCAGCGCCTTCTGGCGGGCATTCTGGCTCTTGTTGCCGTGGATGACAGCAGCCTCGAAGCCGTCGCGCTCGAGATCCTTGGTGACACGATCCGCGCCATGCTTGGTGCGGGCGAACACGATCACCGAGCTCATGGCTTCATCGGCCAGCATGTCGGAAAGCACCTTGCGCTTCTGCTTGGTGCGAGCGAGCACGACACTCTGCACGATCTCGGCGGCTGTGGTGCCCTGCGGCGCCACTTCCACGCGCACTGGATCGCGCAGCAGGCTCTGCGTCAGCTGCTCGATCTCGCTCGGCATGGTGGCCGAGAACAGCGCGGTCTGCCTTGCCGGATGCGTGGCCTTGGCGATGCGCTTGACGTCGTTGATGAAGCCCATGTCGAGCATGCGGTCGGCCTCGTCGAGAACCAGCCAGGTGGTCTCCGACAGGATGACATCCTTCTCGCGCACCAGATCCATCAGGCGGCCGGGAGTCGCGATCAGGAAATCCACGCCAGGACCGATCTTCTTGACCTGGCTGAAGCGCGAAACGCCACCCAGCACGAGCGCGGTGGAGATGTGCGCGCCTTTTGCGAGCACCTTGATCGTCTCTTCGATCTGGACAGCCAGTTCGCGGGTCGGTGCCAGGATCAGGGCGCGTGCCGTCTTCGGCCGGCGCTTGGTGCCGAGCGCGATGATGCGCGACAGGATCGGCAGAGCAAAGGCCGCCGTCTTGCCGGAGCCGGTCTGGGCGATACCCAGGATGTCCCGGCCAGCCAGCTGTGCGGGGATGGCCTGCTCCTGAATCGGCTTCGGCTCGGTGAAGCCTGCCGTGTTGGTGGCCTTCAGCAGTTGGCCGGAAATTCCGAGCTTGGCGAAGCCATTCAGCTCCGCATTGGTTTCATTGGTCAAAATAATCTTCTTTCATGCGGCGATTGCCGCAAACAGCAATGGCGGCCGGGCGCAACCCGCCGTCAAAAACAGGAATGGGACGACAAGGCGGGCGGACCAAAAGCCCGCTCGGCTGCGCTGTCGTGCCCGCCGGCCTCTTGCCGCGGGACTTACACCGCCTTGCCCAAGGCAAGGGGAACAGACGCAACCAGTCTCAATCGAGGAGAAAGCCGGAAAGACCCGGCCCGAGCGCCTATGAGGCGGCATATGGAGGAGTTCGCGAAGAAATGCAAGAGCCTCATGTTGCAATGCAGCATTGCGCATGGGCGTCTAACCGCGCTCAGGAGACAAACTACAGCCGTCGATGACTGTGCGAGGCATGCGAAATACGGGTTTGCATCGTGAAATCAAAGCCCCGCTTGCGCTCCCCGCGCCACGCCGATACCAAAAGCGGACTAAATGTCTGAGGGAGGCCGCCCAATGAAGGAAGTGCTGAAGGAACTCGAGCGCCGGCGCGACATCGCCCGTTTGGGGGGCGGTCAGGCACGCATCGATGCCCAGCACGCCAAGGGCAAGCTGACTGCACGCGAGCGTATAGAGATCTTCCTCGACGAAGGTTCGTTCGAGGAGTTCGATATGTATGTCGAACATCGTTCCACCGATTTCGGCATGGAGAAATCGAAAGTCGCCGGTGACGGCGTCGTCACCGGCTGGGGCACGGTCAACGGCCGTCCGGTCTATCTGTTCGCCAAGGATTTCACCGTATTCGGCGGCTCGCTTTCGGAAGCGCATGCCGAGAAGGTGATGAAGGTGCAGGACATGGCGCTGCGCAACCGCGCGCCGATCATCGGGCTTTATGATGCCGGCGGTGCGCGCATCCAGGAAGGCGTGGCAGCGCTGGGTGGCTATGCTGAAATCTTCCAGCGCAACGTACTGGCTTCCGGGGTCATTCCGCAGATATCGCTGATCATGGGTCCCTGCGCCGGCGGCGACGTCTATTCGCCCGCCATGACTGACTTCATCTTCATGGTCCGGGACACCTCCTATATGTTCGTGACTGGTCCGGACGTCGTCAAGACCGTGACCAACGAAACAGTCACGGCCGAACAGCTCGGCGGCGCTTCCGTACACACGACGAAGTCCTCGATCGCTGACGGAGCCTATGACAATGATGTCGAGGCGCTGTTGCAGATGCGACGACTGGTCGACCTTCTGCCAGCCTCCAACACCGCCGAGATACCGGAAGTCGAATGCTACCAATCGGTAACCGAGCATGACATGTCGCTCGACCGCCTCATTCCGGACAACGCCAACAAACCCTACGACATCAAGGAACTGATCCTGAAGACCGTCGACGAAGGCGACTTCTTCGAGATCCAGGCTTCCTTCGCCAAGAACATCGTGACCGGTCTCGGCCGTGTCGAAGGGCGCACCGTGGGCTTCGTCGCCAACCAGCCGATGGTGCTGGCCGGTGTTCTGGACAGTGACGCCTCCCGCAAGGCAGCACGCTTCGTACGCTTCTGCGATTGCTTCAACATTCCGCTCGTCACCTTTGTCGACGTTCCCGGTTTCCTGCCCGGCACCGCGCAGGAGTATGGCGGACTGATCAAGCACGGCGCCAAGCTGTTGTTCGCCTATGCCGAGGCAACGGTGCCGAAGGTGACGGTGATCACCCGCAAGGCCTTTGGCGGCGCCTACGACGTGATGGCCTCGAAACACCTGCGTGGCGACATGAACTACGCCTGGCCGACGGCGCAGATCGCCGTGATGGGCGCCAAGGGCGCCGTCGAAATCATCTATCGCAAGGACATCGGCGACGCCGAGAAGATCGCGGCACACACCAAACAATACGAGGACCGCTTCCTGTCACCTTTCGTGGCCGCGGAACGCGGCTATGTCGACGAGGTGATCATGCCGCACTCGACGCGTCGCCGCGTCGCACGAGCGCTGAGGATGTTGCGCAACAAGGACCTGCAGAATCCCGGAAGAAGCACGACAACATTCCGCTTTAGGACGTGCCATCACACGCTCGGTGTGTTGGCACGCACGGATTCCGCAAAAATCCTGGCGATCTTTCTTGCACCGGAGTCATTCGGGTGGATTTCATCGCGGTACCAGTCGCGGTCGGTCATCGCCGGCCTGAGATCGCTGTAGACGACATGCGCGGTGCTCTGCGCGAACGACTGCAAGGCGTCGTTGAACAGCTTGACCATTTGGGCAACGATTGCCCGGCACAGCGGCGCATGAGCGATCGGATCAAAGCCGAGCGTTTCCAACGGACCGCCGAGATAGTGTCCGCCCTTCTTCGGAATGGCATTGGCATAGCCGTGCACGTAAAGCACGACACGGCCTGCGGTGGCGTCGCGCGCATCATTGGCCAGCGACCGATAGAAGCCCATCATCTGGCTGATCTTCTGCGAGAATGTCGCCTTGATGTAGTCGGCCGCGTGCGCCGGATCGGTATCGCCTGACTTTCGAGGCTTCACATAGGTCGGGATGGAACCCAGCACGTCATTGCCGCCGCCCGAGAACAGAAAATGCCCGAACAGACCGGAGCGTAACGGCTGGCGATATTGCTTGGCTGTGACCATTGCTTCCAGTTCATCGCCCCAGAGCGCGATGTTGCTGACTTCGAAATCATAATCGCTGCCTAGAAAGTCGATTGCCGTCTTTGGATAGATGTAGTCCGGCAGGTTGAACGAGGAGTCACCCTCGGCCAAAAGCCTGGTCCTTGCCGCCCTGCGAAATGTTTGCGTCAGTACCCTCGGCTTCCTTGGAGGCGGGGTCTGCGCTCGCGTTGCCTCGGCGTAGAGTTTGGAGATTGAGTCAGGGGCTGGCCTGGCGCGGCCGACTTCGACCAACGCCTCGTTAAGTTTCAAAGCGGGAGCGAAAGGCTTGCTGTGTTCTTCGTCCGGCAGGAAGTAGTCGGTGAGTTCCTGCTCGCCGAGCGATGCGTTGCGGCAGCGTTTGCGTAGGTCGGCAAGCGAGATCGGAGGGCTTTGGGGTTTCTTTGAAACCATCGGTTCACTCCGCCCAGCCAGCCACGATCCTGGCTGTATCCTGGTTCATCAGATAGCCATAGAAATCATGCGGGTTGGACACGAGTTGCCCGCTAGACGCATCGCGATAATGCCAGCAGTTGTAGATCTTCCTGTCGGTGATCGAGCGGCAATAATGTTTGGTGCGCATGGTTGCAAAGGCCGTGCGCATACTTTGCACATGCGCGATGAAATCGTCCTCTGCGTGGACATTGATCCAGTCGACGAACTGGTTGCGCGGATATTTTTCGTCATCCAACGCCACGGCGTCGAGCAGATTGCGCTGGATACCGATTTCGCCGAGCGGACAGCCTAATGTGAGCCAGAGCCTGACCGGGATTGCGGCTGCATCGCGCCGATCCTCATATTCGGACCGGAACGAGTACTTCCAGAAGACGTCGTAGGCGACCATGCAGCCCATGCTGTGTGTGACAAGGCAAACGTCATCGCCGTCGGCCAACGACTGCTTCAGAACATCCTGGAGCCGGGCGCGGATGTCCGAGCCGACACGCTGCGATGTGAGATAGACGGCAAGGTCCCACTTGATCGAGACTTCGACCAGCGAGTTGACGAGGCCGAAGGTAAACAGCTCGCCGAACATGGAAGCCGCGTGTATCGCCTCGTCGAGAAAGCGCCAATCTTTGGCGATATCAAGGACATGGCGATAGCTCTTCTTGTTGAAAGTCCGCAGCGCGTCGGTCAAATCGAAGGCGTCATCCAATGCCGCCGCCGGAAAGCACGGCTTGAAATCATATGGCGGATCGTTCTGCGCGGTCAGCAATGCGGCGGTCTTGGGGTCGTAGGACGCCTCGATGCGGTTGGTGACATCGCCGTAGTACGCGCTGGTGAATTTGATGGCGCCGCCTAGGATGTCGTCTGCGACATCGGCCTTGCCCGCCCGCCGCAATCCGGCGACGATGGCGCGCTTGGCAAGTGCGGCCAGCGCCGAACCGGCCGGCTTGATATCCCTGCCATGAACGAGGATGAGATGTTTCATGCCCCGGCCCCCTCGCTGGACAGGCTACGGTAGCACAATGTCCTGAAGGCTTTCTCAGATCTTCCGGTGTAAGCCGAAAGATGTATCCTGAAACTCAGGCTGCCCTTACCAGATCGTTGTATTCATCGAGATCGACGTAGAAGACGCGGGTGATCTCGGTGATGATCTCGTCGTCGTCGTAACCCTGCGATTTCAGGATGTTGATAGCCGTCAGGATGTCGACGCGCTCGACGAGCCGCCGCTTCTGGTAGTCTTCGAAAAAAGTCTCCATCGGCCCGTCCCTTGCCCGATGTGCCCAGTAACGCCGAGATCACGGAAGAAACGCTGTATTCATCCTCCAGCGCGGAACTGGCCCACGCCGTCGAGATCTTCCTCGATCTGCCCCCAAATCAAGTTTAACGCGGAAAATATGGCCGACTCACCAAGGCCAACCAAAGGGTAACATGGGTGGACCAAAGCGCAGCAATATTAGTCATCCAGAATATATGATTTCAGCGGTGAAGTTTGTGCAAGGGGCGACGTTCGGCGATGTTGCGGTCTTGTCGAAAAAATGGTGCAAAGCATGCGCCGACCGCATTCGGACCAATCGATGATGCGTTGCCTGACCCTTTTGTTATCTTTCATGGCTGCGGGACTTGCGACCGGCAACGTGCGCGCTGCCATTGCCGACGGCACCTTGCCCGACGGCAGCTATCGCTGCGAGGTCTATTTGCTTGGCGCATTCGTCAACCTGGGCGATATCAAGATCAAGGGACGCGTCTATAGCGGTCCGACCTACGGCCCTTTGATGCAAGGCTATAATTATGAGATGGACAACAATGGCGAGATCAGCTGGCTTGGCCCTGTCGGCGGTTTCACCAGCGGCGGCAATGGCATCTCGCTGACGCAGGTGACGGCCGACGGTACCACCGACGCCTCTTTCGACATCGTCATGCGCCAGCCGGACGGCGCCTTCAGCGCGGCGACCTGCACGATCCGCAACCCTTGAACGAAAAGCGCGGAACACCGTGGCGTTCCGCGCGAACAGGCCTGCGAGTTTTCAGATCGTCCTGGCTGCCATCTCCTTGGCGATGTAGTCGGCTTGACGGATCGCCAAGGTGACGATGGTCAGTGTCGGGTTCTCGGCACCCCCGGTGGTGAATTGGCTGCCGTCGGAGACAAACAGATTCTTGATGTCATGCGTCTGGCCATGCTTGTTGACGACGCCGTCCTCCGGCTTCTCGCTCATCCGGTTGGTGCCGAGATTGTGCGTGGACGGATAAGGCGGCGTCGGGAAGACCCGCGTCGCGCCGACCGCGTCATAGAGCGCCGTGCCTTGCTTGTAGGCATGGTTGCGCATCGCGGTGTCGTTGGGATGATCATCGAAATTCACGTTGGCCACGGGCATGCCATGCGTGTCCTTCTCGGAAGCATGCAGCGTCACCCGGTTTTCGGCGCGCGGCATGTCCTCCCCGACGATCCACAGGCCGGCCATATGATCGTAATGGTCGAGCGCTGTGGTGAAGGAGCGCCCCCAGCCGCCGGGATTGAGGAATGCGGCCATGAACGGCAGCCCGAGCGACAGCGTCTCCAGTTCATAACCGCCAACGAAACCGCGCGAAGGATCGTTGCGTGCCTCGTCGCGCACGATGCCGGCCATTGTGGTACCGCGGTACATGTGCACCGGCTTGTCGAAGATGGCATAGACCGAGCCTGTGGTGTGGCGCATGTAGTTCCGTCCCACCTGCCCCGAGGAATTGGCAAGCCCGTGGGCGAACTTTGACGAGTCCGAATTGAGCAGCAGGCGGGGGCTTTCGATCGAATTGCCGGCAACGGCGACGATGCGCGCCTTCTGTTCCTGCAACTTGCCTTCCTTGTCGGCATAGACGACGCCGGTCACTTTGCCCGACGCGTCGTGGTTGATCTTGATGACCATGGCATTGGGGCGCACCTCAAGATGCCCCGTCGCTTCGCCCTTGGGAATTTCAGTGTAGAGCGTCGACCATTTGGCACCCCACTTACAACCCTGGAAACAAAATCCAGTTTGCTGGCAGGAATTGCGGTCATCGCGCGGCTGCGAATTGATCGCCATGCGACCGGTGTGACATTCCTTATAGCCGAGCTTGTCGGCTCCGGCTTTCAACACCTTGAAGTTGTTGTTACCCGGAAGGCCTGGGATGTCGTTCGTTCGCGTCACCCCCATCTTGTCTTCGGCCTTGGTGTAATAAGGTTCGAGTTCAGCAAGGGTGACAGGCCAGTCGAGCAGGTTGGCGCCCTCGACCTTGCCGTAGGTGGTGAGCGTCTTGAATTCGTGTTCCTGCAAGCGCAGCGAGGCACCGGCCCAATGCGTCGTGGTTCCACCTACCGCCTTGACGATCCAGGCCGGCAGGTTGGGAAAGTCCTTTGCGACACGCCAGTCGCCCGAAGTGGTGCGCATATCCTTCCAGGCGAGTTGGGCGAAGCTGTCCCACTCGTCATTGACGAAATCGTCATATTCATAGCGCCCGCCTGCTTCGAGGATGACGACGTCGATACCCTTCTGGGCAAGTTCGTTGCCGAGCGTGCCGCCGCCGGCGCCCGAGCCGATGATGACGACAACGCCATCATTCTTCAGGTCGAATGGTGCTGCCATGGTTTCCTCCCATGAATTCCTTGCTGGGTGACGGGTGTGTTTCAGAGCCACTCGATGTCGTCGAAGCCGCGACTGATGTAGCCACCCTTGGAGTAGGACTCGCCCTCGTAGCCGAACACCGGCCAGACCTCTTTCTGGTTGTAGAGACTGACGACCAGCCCGCCACGCACCGCCTGGAAGAATGGTGTCGTCTCGATGGCCTTGAGCACAGAGACCCGCTGCTCCTCCCAGCCGAGCCCGCGATACCCTCCCTCGCCGGCACGCTTGTCGAGGTCCGCGATACCGACCTCGATCAAATCCTTGTGCTTGGCATCCTTGCCCGCCTGTTCGTCATGGCTTTTCACCGCGACCGCATAGAATTTGTCGGCCAGCTGATCGTGCGGGTAGATGTCACGCGCCATCTGGATCAGCGTTGCCATGGTCTCCGGTTTCAACGCGGAGGTTTCCAGACCCCAGGCGTTTTCGGGGCTGATGACCGCGTTGCCGGCAATGACCAGCAACGCGCCGATACTGCCGCGTTTCAGAAGCTCGCGGCGCGACAGGCCAGGCCTGCCTTCGTGAATTGTGACCAACTTCTCCTCCCTTGCTTGCTGTTGCGCCTCCCGGCGCTGTGGCTGGCGTCGCATCCCCTCCCAGGGGCGACAGCATTTCCTCCTATTTGAAACGACCGTGACGCTGCAGAACCTCGATCTTGTAGCCGTCGGGATCCTCGACGAAGAAGAAACGCGCCAGGAGCGCACCGTCGCGGTTGAACTCGACGATCTTCTTCGGGTTGAGGCCGAGCGCGCCAAATCGATCGTGTTCCGCATCGAGATCGGCCACGGACACCGCCAGGTGACCATAGCCGTCACCCAGAGCGTAAGGCTCCGCCCGTCCCTTGTTGACCGTCAGCTCAACTTCGAAATCGCTCTCGGGATTGCTGAGATAGACGAGCGTGAAGGTCTCGAAATCCAGGCGCTCGGCAATATCGAGGCCAAAGGCCTGTCTGTAGAATTCGACCGACCGGTTCTCATCCAGAACCCGGATCATCGTGTGGATTGCCTTGGCCAAGGGAACTCCGTCCTCATCTTTCTGATGAGGAGGATTATGGGCGCGGCGAAAAGAGTTTGGTGGCAGCCCGTTACCACGCGCAAATCCATGCTCCCACTTATGGTTTTGACGATTCTGTTATTGTCTCGCGGACGAAAGTCCGATTGCCGGCTCCGGCGTTTCGGCGGAAGATAAACTGAAAGCTGGCTGATGCCGGATGTGCCGGCCAAAGCCAAAGTAAGATGGGAGATTTTCAATGTGCAGGGTGTTTGCCGGACAGGACCCGGAAGGATATCGTCAGATCAACCGGTCGATCCGCATCGCCGGCCATTCGACCAGTATCCAGCTCGAAGCCACTTTCTGGGAGTTGCTGGATGAAATCGCCGACAGCCAGGGTCTGACGACGCCGAAATTCATCTCGAAGCTCTACGATGAAGCCATTGAGATCAATGGCGAAATCCCGAATTTCGCGTCAATGCTGCGCACAACCTGCGCGCTCTATCTGCGCGGCCACCGCCCCTGCGCCGAAGACGTCGAGACGCTGCGACGCCAGGCAGCCTGATGGTCCCGGCGAACACACCCGTCTAAGGAATCCGTCTCAGGATTTACCCTCGAGAACGTCCTTCACGACGGTAGCCAGCTGTTTCAGCGAGAACGGCTTCGGCAGGAACCCGAACTGGGCGTCGGCTGGCAGGTTCTTGGCAAAGGCGTCTTCGGCATAGCCCGATACGAAAACGAACTTGATAGTCGGTTGGCGCTTTCGCAATTCGCCGAGCAGCGTCGGGCCGTCCATCTCGGGCATGACGACGTCAGAGACGACGATGTCGATCTTGCCTTCGAGCTCGTCGAACACCTCCAGCGCCTCGACGCCTGATGTCGCCTCATGCACGGTGTAGCCCCGCGATTTGAGCGCACGCACGCCCCCCATGCGCACTGCATCCTCGTCCTCGACCAGAAGAACGATGGCTGAGCCGGACAGGTCCTTGCCATCACCGGACCTGGCTGCATCGCCATTCTTGACAGATTCAGCCGCCGCCGAGTTCTCCGTTCCCGTCGCCCTGGTATCGCCAGGCTTTCCTTCCATAGGCAGCTTCGCAGCCTCTGCGACATGGCGTGGCAGGAAGATGCGGAAAGTCGTGCCCTTGCCAACTTCGGAATCGCAGAAGATGAAGCCGCCCGTCTGCTTGATGATGCCATAGACCATCGACAAGCCGAGGCCGGTGCCCTTCCCCACCTCCTTGGTGGTGAAGAACGGCTCGAAGATTTTCTTCAGCACATCCGGTGCGATGCCCGATCCGGTGTCCTCGACTTCGACGACAACGTAGTCGGCGGCTGGCAGCTCGCGATAGGAAAACGCGGCGCATTCGTCGGCCGTGACATTTTTCGTGCGCACGGTGAGATCGCCACCCGATGGCATGGCGTCGCGAGCATTGACGGCGAGATTGACCACCACCTGCTCGAACTGGCCGATATCGACCTTGACTGGCCAAAGGTCACGGCCGTGGTCGACCTTGAGCTTGATGTTGTTGCCGACGAGACGTGCAAGCAGCATGCGCAGGTCGGCAAGCACGTCGGTAAGGTTGAGCACTTCCGGACGCAACGTCTGCTTGCGTGAGAAGGCGAGAAGCTGGCGCACCAGCGATGCTGCCCGGTTCGCATTCTGCTTGATGTTCATGATATCCGGGAAGGACGGATCCGACGGACGGTGGTTTGCCAGCAACAGGTCGGACGCCATGATGATGGCGGTAAGCACATTGTTGAAGTCATGCGCTATGCCGCCAGCAAGCTGGCCCACGGCCTGCATCTTCTGGCTCTGCGCCATCTGGCCTTCCAGCGCCTTCTGCTCGGTGGTTTCCACCGCATAGACGATCGCTGCCTCTTCGGCGCCCTCGCCATCGGTGCCGTCGGCGACCGCGTTGACGTAGAAGCGGACATGACGCTCCTCATTGTCCGGCAGGACCGTGTCGATCGGCGCGATATCGGCCTGGCGCTGATGCGCCTTTTCGAGTGCCGTCGCGAAAGCTGGCCTGTCCCGCTCATGGATAACTGTGTCGAGGCGCACCTTGCGGTCGAGCGCATCCCGGTCGACCGCAGGCGAGAACAGCGACAGGAACGGTGCGTTGGTGCGCAGGATGCGGCCGTCATGATCGACGCCGGCGATCGCCATCGGCGTCGAATTGAAGAAACGGGTGAAACGGATTTCGGAAGCGCGCAGGTCTGCGGAGGCATCCTCACCCTGGGTCCGGTTGAGCACGATGGTACGGCTCGGACCGTTCAGCCCTTCACGACTCGCCGAAACGCGATGCATGAAGCGCACCGGCAACGCCTTGCCGGCCATGGTGGTGAGATCAAGGTCGATCACCGCATTGCGCGTTGTGCCGGGATCCGCCCGCACCGAGCGGATAAGCGCCATGCCGTCACCGGCGACAATATCGGGGAGCGCAACCGCACCTGGCGTGAAGGATGCCAGATCGATGCCCAGCCACTCAGCCAGGGTCGCATTGATGTATGTGACGCGACCGTCCTGATCGGCAGCGAAGAAGCCCGCCGGTGCATGGTCGAGATGGTCGATCGCCTGCTGGAGATCCAGGAAGAAACGCTCCTGCTCGGCGCGCTCGACCGAAATATCGGCAAGTTGCCATGCCGACAGCGGCTGCCGAAGGCCAGGCACGGTAAAGGTACGCGCCCGCGTGCGATACCAACGCCCGCCAGGTTCGGCGCCCGGGCGAACCGATTGCGTCAGCCGGAATTCGCCGTCTCCGGCCTGACCATCGCGCAGGCCGGCGGAAAGGCGATAAATCGTGCTGGTTGCTTCAGGAACGTCCGACAGCAGCCCTTCCACGGTCTTGACGTCAGCGGCGGATGTCGCGCCAGTCATGTCGGCATAAGCGCGGTTGGCGTAGACCACACGATCCTTGGCATCCGTCACCAAAAGGCCCTGCGACATCGAATCGACAAAGGCCTTAGACAGTTCGTCGCTGGTCGAGCGCGGCGCGATCTGCACGAAACCGATTGCAGTTGCAAACAGGAAGCCGACGCCGATCATCGCCAGCACGCCCAGCATGCCAAGCAGAAACGGATCGCCGAAACGCTCGCGGAAAATACCGAAAACCACGGCAGCCGCAGCCAGCACCACCATGAAGACGATAAGCCGCGTCACCGCGCCCGGCCTTGTACCCTGGTCGACGATCGGCATCGGATAAAACTCGCCGCCCGTTTCCTTGGCCATGTGCCCCCTGCTCACCAATTCCAGCCACCGGCGCCCCGACTCGCCCGGTTGAATCATATTCTCCCTGCCCGGAAAAGACCCTGCTGGCAAATGTGCGCCAAAAACAACGCTATCGCCGGGCTTTGCCGCAAGCCGTTCCGATATGCCCTGTTCACAAAGCGCCAGACGCGCCTTGCGACATCCTGACACCGCCTTTAGTGTCGCCGACGCTGGGGCCGGATCATTGTTGGGGATGTCTATGCTGAGTTGGCTGGAAAGCATGGCAGGGCCGAATTATGCGCCTGCCATCGTGTGGACCTTCGCGGCCCTGGTCCTGCTTGTCATCCTGCTGGTTATAGTAAGGTTGATCCGCGGCCTGACCTTCGGCACTTATGTCGCCGGCGGCAAGAACCGCAAGACACGTCTGGCGGTCATGGACGCAACCGCGGTCGACAGCCATCGCCGCCTGGTCCTCGTGCGCCGCGACGACATCGAGCATTTGATCCTTATCGGTGGTCCAACGGACGTGGTTGTCGAGCGCGACATCCGAATGGTGCCTTCGCGCCGCCCGGTTCTCACCGGAGACGGGCAGCTGCAACAATCACCTGCGCGTCCAGCCGTCGAACAACAACGCCAACAACAACCTTCATCTTCACCTGCTGCACCGGCACGACGGCCGGAACCGCCGCGCCAGCAGGTTGCGCCGAGTGCTCCGACGCCGCATCTCGAGCCGACCCTGCCACTGTCTTCGCCGCCAAGGGTTCAACAGCCCGCAGTGCAAGCCGTGGCGCGCCAGGAACCCGTCCGGGCCGAACCGCCATTTCGTGCGCCACCGGAGCCGCTGGAAGATCCGCTCGATGACGCGTTGATGCATGAGCTTGAAGTTTCGCTGGAGCAGGACGACATGCCCCCGGCCAAAACCAATGCAAAGGCGCAGCCCACGCTGGACGACGAAATGGCGAAGCTTCTCGGCGAATTGTCCAGCCACAAGCGTTGATCGGCAACGGACACACCAAAGAAAATGGCCGGCAGAGCCGGCCATCTCCGAAGACAAGCTAGCACCGACGATTGTCAGTCGTCGCGGTAGACTTTTTCCCGGCGCTCGTGACGTTCCTGCGCTTCGATCGACAATGTGGCGATCGGGCGCGCATCAAGGCGCTTCAGCGAGATCGGCTCCCCGGTTTCCTCGCAATAGCCATAAGTGCCCTCATCGATGCGCTGCAAGGCAGAATCGATCTTCGAGATCAGCTTGCGCTGACGATCACGGGCTCTCAGCTCGATTGCGCGGTCGGTTTCCGACGACGCTCGGTCTGCGAGATCTGGATGATTGGCGTTTTCTTGCTGAAGGATTTCGAGAGTTTCACGCGCCTCGCGCAGAATATCATTCTTCCAGGTAATCAACTTCTGCCGAAAGTATGATTTTTGCCGTTCATTCATGAACGGCTCGTCTTCGGAGGGTATGTAATCGGAAGCTACAATTTCGCTCATTCGACTCACCCGACTGCCCCAAATTTGGCGCCTATATATTCGCGGCGCAATTGCTTAACAAGCGCAATCCGTCGTGCCGTCACGCATTTGTTAATACAGCCCCGCCCTACGCTGCCGCTTTTCCCGGTCAGCCCCAAGCTGCAAGGTTCTCGGCATATCTGCCAACTGCCCAGCCGTTGCGTCGAAGCTCCCGGCTGGCTAATTCTTAGCTGACGGATCGGCGGGCGGCGCCGGTCGGAAAGAGGGATTTGCGTGGCGAAACTCTATCTTCTCAGGCATGCGAAGGCTGGATGGGCTCTGCCGGGCACGCGCGACTTCGACCGCGCACTCGACCCCTCCGGCGTCACCGATGCCGAGATGATTGGAACCGCCATGCGGACCCATGGCTATGTTCCGGACCTCACACTGTGTTCGGGGGCGCTGCGGGCCCGCGAGACCCTCGGCGGAATAGCCGCTCATACCGACACCGGTCGCGTACTCTATTTCGACAAGCTCTACAGCGAGGATGCCGCAGGTTATCTGGAAATCATCAGGGACCACGGCGGTTACGGTTCCCTTCTGGTCATTGGCCACAATCCGATGATGGAAGATCTTGCGATGGCCATATCCGGCGACGGTGAGGAAGGCGCGCGAGAGACGCTGGAGCACGGGTTTCCAACATCCGGGCTCGCAGTCGTGCGCTTCGACGGAAGCCTGACGGGCGCCGCACCCGGCAAGGGCTTTCTGGAAGATTTCCTCACGCCCATAACCGCCTGACACGCAATAACCATTCAAAAGCCGCCTCCGGCAGCCTATATCGAGATACCCGCACCGCGGGCGACTGGATGAGCGGAGCACTAGAGACCCGATTGGCTTCATCGCTGACCACCATTTCCGATGAGGCCCGCATCGCGCTGGACACCGTGACCGGCCGTGCCGCCGGATTGTTTCGACCTTCGATCAGGCTGGGCGTCACCGGTCTCTCGCGTGCCGGCAAGACGGTTTTCATCTCATCTCTCGTCCATAACCTCATACATGGCGGTCGCTTACCGCTGTTCGAAGCGCAGAAGTCAGGGCGGATCTCGCGCGCTTTCCTGGAAGAGCAGCCAGACGATGCCGTACCGCGCTTCCAGTATGAGGACCACATCGCGGCTCTGGTCGACCAGCGCATATGGCCGGATTCCACCCGTGCTATTTCGGAGCTGCGGCTAACCATCGAGTTTGAATCGGCTTCTGGCTGGAACCGTATGTTTTCGGCGGGGGAGATTATCGGTCGATATCGTCGACTATCCCGGCGAGTGGCTGCTCGACCTGCCGCTGCTCGGCAAATCCTTCGCCGATTTCTCCAGCGAGGCTTTCGAACTGGCGGCGTTGCCGGTGCGCGCCGACCTTGCCAGCGAATGGCGCGCGCTTTCAACGACCGCGGTTGCCGACGCGGATGCCGACGAACTGACCGCGCGCCGGCTGGCCGAAAGTTTTTCTGCTTACCTGAAGGCGTGCAAACGCGATGAACGCGCGCTTTCCACCTTGCCGCCGGGCCGTTTCCTGATGCCAGGCGATCTCGATGGCTCGCCAGCGCTGACGTTCGCGCCACTGCCCGGCATGACAGGGAAACGGGCAAGGCCCGGTTCGCTCCATGCCATGATGGAGCGTCGCTACGAAGCCTACAAGACACATGTGGTAAAGCCGTTTTTTCGCGAACACATCGCCCGCCTCGACCGTCAGATCGTGGTCATCGATGCCATGCAGGCCCTGAACGCCGGGCCTGCGGCAATGGCCGATCTCGAACGTGCCGTCACGGAAATCCTTGCCTGCTTCCGGCCCGGGCGCGGCAACTTCCTGACCGACTGGTTCGCACGGCGCATCGACCGCATCCTGATCGCGGCGACCAAGGCCGACCATCTGCACCATGAAAGCCACGACCGGCTGCAGGCGATCGTGCGGCGGCTCGCCGATAGAGCCATCGCCAAAGCGAGCTTCACCGGTACGGCCGTCGACGTCGTCGCGATGGCGGCGGTGCGTGCCACCCGCGAAGGTACGGTCAAGCAGGGCACCGAAACCTTGCCGGTCATCATAGGCACGCCGCTTGAAGGGGAGCGGATCGGGGACGAGACTTTCGACGGCAACACCGAAACAGCCATATTTCCTGGTGATTTGCCGAAAAGCGCTGATGCTGTGTTCGAAGAAAACGCGCAGGATCGTGCAGACAATCCGGCCATACGCTTCGTGCGATTCCGGCCGCCGAAACTCGAACGCACCGCCGAGGGCGTGACATTGTCGCTGCCGCATATCCGGCTTGACCGTGCCCTGCAGTTTCTGATCGGAGACCGTCTCGCATGACCACGTCCCGCAAGCCGGCGGCGTTCCGCATCGGACCGGACACCGCATCCCAACCGAAGGCTGCGGTTGTCGACAAGCCGACGGAAACACCACGCAAGCCGCGCGCGTTGAAGGCCGAGGCGGCCATCGTCGTGCCTGACGAAGTCGATGTGTTCGACGAACCGGACCTGCTTGCAGCCGAACCACCCGCAGCACCCGCGCCACGCAAACGCTCGTTCCTCGCCAACATCTTCTTTGGCGCCGTCGGCGTCCTGCGTCTCGCTGGCGATAGGTTTGTGGACGGACCGGCTGATCCGCGACCTCTTTACGCGCGCCGATTGGCTCGGCTGGCTGGCCGCCGGCGTGGCAGCAATCGCGCTGCTTGCACTGCTTGTCATCCTGGCCCGCGAATTCTTGGCGATTGCGCGGCTTGCCAAGGTGGAGAAGCTGCAGGGCAAAGCGCTGGATGCCATTGCCCGGGACGATCCCAACGCCGCGCGCGCGGTCGTGGACGAACTGTCTGCTTTTGTCGCAGCCCGGCCACAGACGGCCGCCGGTCGCCGTGCGCTGGCGGAATTGCGCGGTGAGATCATCGACGGCGGCGATCTCGTGAGATTGGCCGAAACCGAAATCCTCGGTCCTCTCGACGCCCAGGCCAAAACAATGATCCTGGATGCGGCCAAACGGGTGTCGCTGGTTACCGCCGTCAGCCCACGCGCCCTGGTCGACGTCGCTTATGTCGTATTCGAAGCCGGGCGATTGATCCGGCGCCTTTCAGAACTTTATGGCGGACGTCCCGGCACGTTGGGCTTCTTCCGGCTTGCCAGAAGCGTGCTTGCCCATCTCGCCGTCACAGGCTCGATCGCCGTCGGCGACAGCTTTGTCCAGCAGATCGTGGGTCATGGCCTCGCGGCGCGGCTGTCGGCAAAGCTGGGTGAAGGTGTGGTCAACGGCATGATGACGGCACGAATCGGCATCGCCGCCATGGAAACCGCCCGCCCTTTGCCGTTCACGGCCGTGAAGCGACCCGGTATGGGGGACTTCCTTGCTGCATTGACCTCGTTCGCTGGCGGAAAGGATCGCGGCACCGGCGCGACTTCCTAGGCTTTCCAGCTCTCCAATCGCCCTCCAGGTGACGAAGCATTAACCAATCTTCTTCATGGTTGGCCTCGTTCCAACACAGCGTCCTCGTTGCCGGGTGTCATCCATGAAAAGCGTGTTCCTGTCCGCCGTCATGCCTCTTGCGCTCGCCGCCTCGGTCGCGGTGGGTAGCTCGGCATTCGGCGCCGATCGCGACAAGCAGTTTTTCCAATCGGTCGAGGGACAGTGGATCGGGCCAGGCGAAATCGTCGCCGGCAAGTACAAGGGAACCAAGTTCAACTGCAATTTCAAAGGGTCGACGCCAGAAGGCAGCAAGGTCGGCATGACGCTGGACGGAGATTGTCGCGTCGGCGTCTTCTCGCAGAAGATGGGGGCAACCGTCGAGCGCAAAGGGCGCGACGGCTATAAGGGTTCCTTCATGGGCGGTTCCTCCGGCGCGGGACTCGATATCATCTCCGGCAATGTGGTCGACAACCGCAAGGTCGTCTTCGCCATCAACCGAAATCAGTTGCGCGGCGTCATGCAGGCCCGTATCCCCAACGAAAATTCGATGATCGTCACCGTATCCGTGAAGGTCGACGAGCAGATGGTCCCTGTGATCGGCATGAACCTGAAGCGTGTCGATGACGTGGCCGTGGGCGCCATTGCCAGGAACTGACGAGCGATCCATTCCATAAAAACAAACGGCGGCCACAGGCCGCCGTTTCAACATGCGCAAGGCCTTCGCCTTGCGTGGAAGCAGGCAATCAGCCCTTCTTCACTTCAGCGATGATCTCGTCATAAGCCTTGCAGGCGTCGGCCTGGTTGTTCGAGCCCGAATACTTTGTGGCGATTTCCTGGATCTTGGCGGTCCATTCGGTAGCCTTGGCCGGGTTCTTGGTCACGGCTTCCTGAACCGCGGTCGTCAGTTCCTGGGTCTTCTTGCCGATCACCTCTGCGGTGCATTCAGGCGCCTTCGAGCAGGCCGAAAGACCGAGCGCCGCCACGCCGACAACAGTCAGCACAATCTTCTTCATGGTAGTCCTCTCTCCGTAGTGGCGGCGATCCCGTCCGCCCGCGTTTGTGGCCCCAGCCTCGCCGTCCATAGCGCGCCATTGCGGCCTACTGCAACTCACCAACGTACAGCTATTGGAAATATTGGATTTACCGGCTTCTGGGCGCTTATCAGCGAGGGCTGAAACACGGTGATTCGGGGCTGTTCGCCGCGCGACGAACCTCCTATCCTGATCAGGGGGCTCCTTCCCTCCACCGATGCGGCGAGAACGGGAACAGCGATGGCGGTCGAGGCTTCGAACAGCGAACTGGTGAATGTGGTCGCCCTGCTCGGCGCCGGCGTCATCGCCGTGCCGATATTCAAACGTGCCGGCCTCGGCTCGATCCTAGGCTATCTCGCCGCCGGGTTGGCGATCGGCCCGTTCGGCCTGGGCATCTTTTCCGACCCCGCCGCAATCCTGCATGTGGCAGAGCTTGGCGTGGTGATGTTCCTGTTCATCATAGGCCTCGAAATGCAGCCGTCCCGGCTGTGGGGTCTGCGTCGCGACATCTTCGGACTTGGCGCGCTGCAGGTCGGTCTGTGCGCGCTGTTGCTGACGGCATGCGGGCTCGCCGGCGGCTTTCCTGTCGCCCAGGCTTTTGTCGCTGGCGCCGGCTTTGTGCTGACATCGACGGCCATCGTCATGCAATTGCTTGAAGAACAGGGCGAAATCGCCACCCCGAAAGGTCAGCGGATGGTCTCGATCCTGCTGCTCGAGGATCTGGCCATCGTGCCGCTCCTGGCCCTGGTAGCGTTCCTGGCCCCCGGTGGCGCCGACACCACCTTGCAGCAGCGTTTCACCGAGATCGGTATCGGCATTGCGGCTATCGTAGGCCTGGTGGTTGCCGGCCGTTATCTGCTCAACCCGTTGTTTCGGGTCCTGGCGGATGCACGGGCCCGCGAGGTGATGACGGCCGCAGCCCTGCTGGTCGTATTGGGATCGGCGCTCGCCATGCAGATGAGTGGCCTTTCGATGGCGATGGGCGCTTTCCTGGCTGGCGTTCTGTTGTCGGAATCGACCTTCCGCCATCAGCTCGAGGCCGATATCGAGCCGTTTCGCGGCGTCCTGCTCGGGCTGTTCTTCCTTGCTGTCGGCATGTCGCTCAACCTCGCCGTCGTAGCAGAGAACTGGCAACTGGTCGCGATCTATGTCGTTGCCTACATGGTGGCCAAGGCGCTCGGCATCTATGGGGTAGCCCGCCTTCTGAAGGCATCGAACCGCGAAGCGATCGAACGTGCCGCGGTCATGGCGCAAGGCGGCGAATTCGCCTTCGTGCTTTATTCCTCGGCCACGCAAGCCGGCATCATCGATGGTCGGGCAAACGCCATCCTTACCGCCATCATCATCATCTCGATGGTGCTGACCCCGCTGGTGATCATCGCCCTCCGCTATCTGTATCCACAACGTGACGAACCTTCGCTCGACGGCGTCGATGTCGCGGAAGGCCTGTCGGGATCAGTGCTGATCATCGGCTTCGGGCGTTTCGGCCAGATCGCCAGCCAGCCGCTGATCCTGCGCGGCGTCGACGTTTCGATCATCGACAACGATGTCGAGATGATCCAGGCCGCCGCCAATTTCGGCTTCAAGGTCTATTACGGCGACGGCACCAGGCTGGATATCCTGCACGCCGCGGGTGCCGGACGCGCCCGGGCAGTGCTCATCTGCGTCGACAAGCCGGAAACCGCCGTGCGCGTTGCTGAACTGGTCAAGGCCGAATTCCCGCTGGTGACGGTGTTTGCCCGAGCCTACGACCGCGGCACTTCGCTGCAACTGGTCAAGGCGGGTGTCGACTATCAGCTGCGCGAAACCTTCGAATCGGCACTCGTATTCGGCGGTTCAACACTGGAGGCGCTGGGCGAAGACCCGGACGAAGTCGCGGAAATCATCGAAGACGTCCGCCAGCGCGATGCCGCACGCTTCGACCTGCAGCTTACCGGCGATATCCGCGATGGGCGCAACTTCCTGAAAGGAAATCTCGCAACGCCGGCTCCCGCGCCAGTGACCCAACCGCGTCGCCCGGCGCGGGCGCTTAGCGAGGAAACAGCCGAAGTGCTGAAAAACGCGACCTGACCGGCTTCATCTCGAATTTTGGATGCCGCGATCAACTCTCTGATAAAAAGGGAAAATAATAAACATGGTAGATGAACGCGCACTCGATGTGACTACCTTCTGGCGCAACGCCGGAACGGATGCGTGGTTCACGAAGGATGCGGCCTTCGACACCGCGTTCAGGACTCGTTTCCTGGATCTGCATCACGCAGCCGCGCGACGGGAACTGGATGGCTGGGTCGACCATCCCGAGGGCGCACTGGCGCTGATGATCCTGCTCGACCAGTTCCCGCGCAACTGCTTCCGCGGCACCGCGCATATGTTCGCAACCGATCCGCTGGCTCGTCATTTTGCTGCCAAAGCGGTAGCTGCTGGGCACGACCTGGCAGTCGACGTCGCAATCCGGGTGTTCTTCTACCTGCCCTTCGAGCATTCCGAAAACCTTGAAGACCAGCAGCGCAGCGTCGAGCTGACGGAGGCGAATGCGCCGGACTACCTCAGCTATGCAATCGAGCACCTTGAGATAATCAATCGTTTCGGCCGCTTTCCGCACCGCAATCCGCCGCTCGCCCGCGAGACCACCGTGCAGGAAAAAGCGTTTCTCGATGGCGGCGGCTTCTCGGGCTAAAGCAACATGGTTCGCGGGTCGGCCGGATCAGGCCGACCACCATTCACGGCCGGATGGCAACCGCTCGATGCCGGTAATGTCCATTGCCGCAAGCCGCTCGGAAACGGTCTTGCCAGCCAGGATGAGTTCCGGCGCGATTTCTGCCAGCGGCACCATGACGAAGGCACGCTCCAGCATGCGCGGATGCGGGACTGCCAGTTCGGTTTCGTGGATGGCACGGTTACCGAAGACGAGGATGTCGATATCGATCAGCCGCGGCCCCCAGCGCTCCTCACGGACCCGTTTCAACCTGCGTTCGGTTTCCAGGCACAGTTCCAGGAGCACATGCGGCGTCAGCTCGGTGGTCAGTTCCGCGGCAATGTTCAGGAAATCGGGCTGGTCGGTCTTGCCCCAGGGCGGCGTGCGATAGAGCGAGGAGACCGCAACGACACGCGTCGCGGCATCGTCGTTCAACATGCGCAAGGCTGCGGCAATGGACTGAGCCGGATCGCCGAGATTGCCGCCGAGACTGAGAAAAACGGTATTATTGCGGCCAGACAACGGTGACCTCGACGTAATCGAGCACGCCGGGCACCGGCGCATTGGGCTTGCGGACGGTAATCTCAGCCGTCTTGATCTGCGGGAAACGCCGGGTCAGCGCCTTGGCAACATCAAGCGCCAGGGCCTCTATGAGAAAACGCCGTTCGCCGGTGATGATCTTTTCGATGACGGTGAATGCAACACCGTAGTCGACCGTGCTGTCGATGGCATCCTCGTCCAGTTCCCTGGCTGGATCGACGGTCAGCACCGCATCGACATAGAAACGCTGGCCCAGCCGCTCTTCCTCGTCGTGCACCCCGTGCCTGGCAAAGAAGGCGCAGTTCTTCATCCGGATGACGTACATTATCGAGGTTCCTGCGAGGTGTTGCTGCGAGCCAGCATAGCATCCGTCATGGCCAGAGCGTCCACGTTGATTGCGACATCGTGGACGCGAAACAGATCTGCGCCTTTGAGCCTCAGGATGACGCTGGTGGCCGCGGTGCCGGCCGCCCGATCCGCGGCGTCCCTGCCTGTGACGGTGCCGACAAAACGCTTGCGGGACGTGCCGACGATGAGCGGAAAACCGAGATCAGCCAACTCTTCGAAACGCACCATCAGATCGAGGTTTTCGTCGGCCGTTTCCTTGTTGAAGCCGAAGCCGGGGTCGAGCACGATCTGGTCATCGCCGATGTCCGCTTCCCGTGCGATCTCAAGCGATTTCCCAAGGAAGAGGCGCTGGTCGGCAATGACATCCGTCAATTTCTCGCGCCCCCGGCCGGTATGCATGATGACGACGCCAGCTCTGGCCCTCGAAACCTCATTAGCGATCTCAGGATCCTTCTGTAACCCACAGACATCATTGATAATATGAGCGCCAGCTTCAATTGCCAGGCGCGCCGTTTCGGCGCGGTAGGTATCAATGGAGATCAAAGCGTCGCCGTGCCTTGCCAGTTGCTCTATCACCGGCAGCACGCGTTGCTGTTCCTGCTGCGCCGTAACAGCCGCAGCCCCCGGTCGGGTCGATTCACCGCCAACATCGATGATGGCAGCTCCTTCCCGGATCATGCGGCCAGCCTGCTCGATCGCCAGGTCCCTGGTGTCGAACCGGCCGCCATCCGAGAATGAATCCGGGGTCACGTTGAGGATGCCCATGACGACGGACCTTTCGCCGAGGTCGAGATGGCGTCCATGCGCCAATTGCCATCGTCTGTTCATCTTTGCCCGCCAAGCTGCGCTGGCGATACGTATTTCGTTGCGCCGGCAACGGCCGTAACGCAAGGTGGGGCAAGAGGCAATAAAATGAATCGTACCCTGCTGACCGCGTTGCTCGTCCTTTTCGCCGTTTCCACGGCCGATGCGGCAAATCTCGTCAAGACCTACAGTTATTTCTCGATCGGCGGACGCTCCCTGGAACAGATCCAGGCAGAACTGTCGAAACGTGGACCGTCGGTGAAATCCACCGGCATGCGCCATCCCGGCGCTACCCGCATGGCCTTCACCAGCCGCATCGGTTACGCCGACGCGCCGGATTCGTGCCGTATTGTCTCGGCCGTCGTGACGGTAAAGACCCATGTCATCCTGCCCAGATGGAAACCGAACGGCAAGGTGGGCCCGGATGTGCGACTGTTCTGGAATACGCTTGCAGCCGACATCAAGCGACACGAAGACCGCCATGTCGAAATCGCCAAGGACTACGGCAAACGCCTCGAAAGCTCGCTGAAAGACATTGGCAAAGAGGCCAATTGCAAGATCGCCGCCGCCAAAGCCCGCGAGGTGACGGCAAAGATCCTCAGCCAGCACGATCAGGCGCAGGTTGAATTCGACCGTGTCGAAATGGTCAATTTCGAAAGCCGTATCATCCGGCTTATGCGCTACCGTATCCAGCAGATCGAGGCCGGTCGTTTGCCTGGCTGAACTCCCGGGATTTTATCGGATTTTGCGAAACAGGATCAACGGAAGCAACCCGTTGGTCCTTGAGACTGGCGCGCTATATAGGGAACGAGGCTGTTTACAGGGCGCATTCGGCTCGCCCGGAAACAAGAAAATTTCAGCCGTCTGTCGAAATGCACACAGCCGGCGCGACATATGTCCGGCCATACAACTCTCGACAAGCACAGGCGATCAAAGCCGCCGCCCATACTCGGACGCTGCCGGGTTCGCCACGGCAGACAGGTGAATGACCATGGACCAGACTGTTTCAAAAGTGGCGGCAGCAGACGGCGCGCTGTCGGAAAGCGAGAAGAATGCCATCATTGGCGGCGTACTCCTGTCGATGCTGCTCGCCGCGCTCGACCAGACCATCGTAGCCCCCGCCATGCCGACCATAGCGGAGGCGCTGGGCCATGCGCAGTACCTTCCCTGGATCGTCACCGGTTATCTGCTCACCGCAACCGCCATGGCCCCGCTTTATGGCAAGATTTCCGACGTGCACGGCCGTCGGCCAACGCTTTATGCCGCGATCCTCATCTTCCTGGCGGGTTCTCTGGTGGCGGCGCTCGCCCCCAACATGCTGGTTCTCATCATCGGCCGCGCCATCCAGGGGCTGGGCGGCGGCGGGTTGTTTGCGATGGCCCAGACGGTGATCGGCGATCTGGTGCCGCCAAAAGAGCGCGCCCGCTATGCCGCCTGGATCTCCGGCACCTGGGCCGTCGCCAGCATTGCGGGCCCCCTGCTGGGAGGCACCTTTGCCGAACACCTGCACTGGTCACTGATCTTCTGGATCAACCTGCCGCTCGGCCTGCTGGCAATGGCCATCATCAACAAACCGCTGAGAAAACTCCCCGTGGCCGCCCATCGCCACAGCATCGATTGGCTCGGTGCTGCACTGCTTGTCGTTGCCACCTCGCTGCTGCTTCTGGCACTGAACTGGGGCGGTGGCACCTATCCGTGGGATTCTGCCCAGATTCTCGGCCTGTTCGCTGCCTCTGCCTTCGTTTGGGCCATCTTCGCACTTCGGCTGGTCAAAGCGGCCGAACCGTTGATCTCGCTGAACGTGCTCGGTAATTCGATCGTGCTCGCCGGCACACTGTCGCTCTTCCTTCTGCAGGCCGCCAATGTCGGGCTTTCCGTGTACCTTCCGGTTTACCTGCAGGCTCATCTCGGCCTGACCGCATCGGAATCCGGCATGGCGATGCTTGGTATCTTGCTCGGCACGGTTGCCGGCGCGACCACGGCGGGCCGCCTGACCCCGCGCTTTACCCACTACAAGCGGCTGGCATTGGCCGGCGTCTGCTTCGGCATCGTTGCCCTGGCCGTGCTCGCCTTCGTTGCCGGCAGCAGTTCACTCATCTGGGTGATAGTGTTGACGACTTGTGTTGGTTACGGCGCGGGCACGACTTTCCCGGTGGCAACCATTTCGGTCCAAAATGCCGTCGAACGCAGCCATCTCGGCGTAGCGACCGGTGTGCTCACCTTCATGCGCTCGCTGGGCGGTGCTCTCGGTGTTGCGTTACTGGGCGCGGTCGGCGCCGCTTACGGCCTGCCGCTGATGGGCGAAGGCACTCAGGCCGCTCAAGCGCAGTTGTCATCCGCGGTTCCGTTTGCGGCGATATTCCTCATCAGCGCAGCGCTGCTTGTCGCCACGCTTGCCGCACTCGCTGCAATGCCGGAGAAGCCACTGCGTGGGCGCGATGATACCGAAACGCCGATGATTGCAGAATAAGTTTTTTAGAAACAGAAGGTTGCAGCTCTGTTCTAAGCTTGGAAATCAGCCCTGGCGCTCCGGGATGCGCACCACCAGGCCATCCAGTTCGTCCCGAACCTTGATCTGGCAGGACAAACGCGAATTCGGCTGAACCTCATAGGCGAAGTCGAGCATGTCCTCTTCCATCGTCTCCGGCTCGCCGACCACACCCGTCCAGGCTTCATCGACATAGACGTGGCAGGTCGCGCAGGCACAGGCTCCGCCGCATTCGGCTTCAATGCCGGGAACCGCGTTGCGGATCGCATTCTCCATAACGGTCGAGCCATTTTCGGCATCGACGTCAAAATGCGTCCCGTCATGGGTGATGTAGGTCAGTTTTGTCATTTGGTCACCTGAGAAGTCACAGCCGAGATAATCACTCGGCGGCGCAAGTCAACTGCCGCGCGAAACCGCCCCAAAGTGACGCTTTTTGAAAAATCGGACTTCGGCCAGTCAATGGCGATCGTCCGTCCAGCCGTCAACCGCCCTAACGGCTGATCGCGGCGATGAAATCGCGGACGTCCTCGACCAACGGTCCCAGCTTTTTAACGAGGCGATCATCGTCCGGCTGACGCTCGAATGCGACGGCCCAATCGGCTATTGCCAAAGCACCAACGCCGCGAGCCGAGCCCTTCAAAGCGTGTGCCAAAAGGAGACGCTGGCTTTTGTCGGCGCCCGGCAGCTTCTCGTCCGCCGACAGCGCCTGCTGCACGAACAATGCAAGCACCTCACGTTCCAGATCCCGGTCGCCCATGGTTTGCCGGGACAGATGTTCCATATCCACAGGCCTGTTGCGGGCCCGGCCCGACGCTTCTCCACCTGGCATCGAGAACGCCACGTTCACGCTACGCATACCACCAAACTCCATTGCCGCGGCCGCCCGAGGCCTTACAAACTAACGAATTCCGATGGATGGCAGGTTAACAGGGAGTTGTGAAAAATGTTTGGCAACGCCGTTTCGGCTCACGCTCTCGTTAACCTTATATTTAAAGTTTTACGTATGTCCGCGAATGCATGTTTTCTTTACCCCCCTGTGTCATTACGATACGAGGGTCCAAAATCAGGCCTCGGCGCGGGACGACAAAAGACAATAACGACCGCTCTCGCAGCAGCTAGTACAGGGTAGCGAAGGCATGGCGAAGAAAACCACCACGACGAAGAATCTCGATTCCGAGGTCGCCAAGGAGCTCGAACAGGCTCTCGACTTCGACCTCTCCGGAGAGTCGGGAGACCTGGACATCGCCGCGTCCATGGAGGATCTGGAAGCGCAGATCTCACAGGCAGCAGACGAGCTTGCGCGCGCCGGTCGTGCCGAAAAGGCCGCACCAGCATCAGCACCAGCCCCTCAGCCTGTCAAAGCCTCCGTGGCTGAGGCCAAACCCGCCGAGCTGCGGCCCATTGAGCCGCGCAACGGCGCAGCGCAGCCGGCCGGATTCTCGCCCGCCAACGACGATCGCCAGAAGGACTATCGCTCCCTGCTGCATAACCTCAATCGCCGTGCTTCCAATACCATCTATTGGGTGGTGGCGTTCGTCTCGATCGCCTGGATCGTCGGTGCGGCAGCCTTGGCCAATCTCCTCTTCGGTCCCGATATCTGGAATATCCGCTCCATCGCGCAGGTGCTGCAGCGACCCGAATTGATCGGTATCGCCGTTGCGGCGATAGTTCCGATCATCCTGTTCTGGGCTTTCGCCGCTATGGTGCGCCGCGCACAGGACATGCGATTGGCCGCGCAGTCGATGACGGAAGTCGCCTTCCGCCTTACCGAACCGGAAAACATCGCGCAGGATCGCGTTATGATGATCGGCCAGGCCGTGCGCCGCGAAGTCGCGGCCATGGGCGAAGGCATCGAGCGCACACTCGCGCGCGCCGTCGAACTGGAGACCCTGGTTCACAGCGAAGTCAGCCAGCTCGAACGCTCCTACACCGAAAACGAGAGCCGTATCCGAAACCTGGTCGATGGATTGGGCAGCGAGCGGGAAGCTGTCATCGGCCACGCAGAGCGCGTGCGCGCGTCCATTTCCGGTGCGCATGAAACTCTGCGCGACGAGATCAACTCGGCCAGCGATATCATCCGCGAGAACATCCTCGGCGCCTCTAGCAAGCTGTCGATGACCATCACCTCGTCAGGCGATCAGCTGATCGACCGCATCAACGAAAGCTCGATGTCGATTTTCGATTCGGTCGAAAGCCGCCTCGACACGATCACGGACCGCCTCTCCACTTCCGGCGAGGCATTCGCCAGTCTGTTGGACACGCGCATCGCCAAGCTTACAGACAGCACCGACGGCCTGACGCGTTCGCTGACGGAACTGCTCGACGATCGCACGCAGGGTATGGTGTCGTTGCTCGGTGGTGCCGCGCGCACCCTCAGCTCCGAATTCGAGTCCAGCCTCTCCGGCATCGAACGCACGCTCGCCGAACGTGGCCAGGCGCTGATCAGCGAATTCCAGACGCGCGCCGAGGCGCTCGACACAGGCACGCAGAAGCTCAACGCTGCACTGGAAGCCCGTGCCCGCCAGATCAACGAAACGCTGGTCGATCGTGCCCGCGACATCGCGACCGCCTTCACCGAAGGCAAGGATACGCTGTCGGCAATCATCGACCAGGGCAAGGCACAGATCGGCGCCGACATGGCCGACATCGTCACCTCAACGTCGACGATGCTTGAAGCTCGTGCAAGCGACTTCGCCGGCCGCATGGAGGCGGCACGCCACGCTGTGTCGCGTACATTCGACGCCGATATCGCCCGTCTCGCGGACGCTCGCGTGGGCATCGAGGAAGCGGTCGAGAACCACAGCCGCAAGCTGGAAGAGAGCCGCGAGCGCATGGCCGCCGCCATGCAGGCGGATCTGGAGAAGTTCTCCGAGGGCCGTGCCGCCATCGACGAGGCCGTCACCTCGCAGGTGCATATGCTGTCCGAGGGCCGCAATCTCATCAGCCGGGCGCTCGAAGAGGATCTGCGCAAGGTCAATGAGTCCCGCGCGGCCATCGACGCCTCGCTCGGCAGCCATCTGGAGCGCCTGGAGGAAGGCCGCTCGCGCCTGACCCACGCTCTGAATGAAGATGCCGACAAGCTCGTGCATGCCCGCACCATCATTGACGAAATGGTATCCGGCCATGTCGGCAAGCTGGCCGAAGGTCGCTCCATCCTCGCCCGCGCTCTTGATGCAGATCTCAACAAGCTGACCGAAAGCCGCACTGATATCGACAATCTGGTCGCTGGCCAGGTTGCCAAGATCGCCGAAGGCCGAGCTGTGCTTGCTCGTGCGCTGGAAGCCGACGTCGACAGCATCAAGGCACTGATGGAAAGCCATTCGGTGCAGCTCGCCGACGATCGCGACCAGCTCGGTCGCGCGCTCGACGCAGACCTGTCCAGCATCCGCCGGCTGGTTACCGACCACTCCGGCCAGCTCGCCAATGAACGCAGCCTGCTCTCGCAAACCCTGGAATCGGATCTGGCCAAGCTTGCCGAAAGCCGCGCATCCATCGACGGATTGGTTGCCGGTCAGGTCGAGAAGCTGGCTGAAGGCCGCGACATCCTCAAGCGTGCGCTCGAAGCCGATCTCGGCACGATCAGCTCGGTCATTTCCGACCAATCGCAGAGGCTGACGGACGATCGTGCGCAGTTCGCCCGCCTACTGGAGCAGGACCTGGCCAGCGTCAGCGAACTCGTTCGCGGGCATGCCGAACAGCTTGCATCCGACCGCTCGCAGCTCGCCCGGGCACTGGAAGACGATCTCGCCAAGCTGGCCGACAGCCGCTCGTCGATCGATGGGCTGGTCACCGGCCAGGTCGAGAAGCTCGCCGAAGGCCGAGACATTCTCAAGCGTGCCCTGGAGGCCGATCTCAGCGCCATCACGGCAGCCATCGGCGATCAGTCGCAGAAGCTGGCCGACAACCGCGCCCTCTTCTCTTCCGCGCTGGAAACCGATCTCGGCAACGTCAACCATCTTATTGCCGGGCACAGCGAGCGCCTCGCCGCGGATCGTTCCCTGCTTGCAAGAGCCCTGGAGGATGATCTCGCCAAACTCGCCGACAGCCGCTCGTCGATCGACGGGCTGGTCACCGGCCAGGTCGAGAAGCTCGCCGAAGGCCGTGATATCCTCAAGCGCGCGCTGGAAGCTGATCTGAACACCATCACGGCAGCGATCGGCGACCAGTCGCAGAAACTGGCGGACAGCCGCGCCCAGTTCGCGCAGGCTCTCGATGCCGATCTGGCCAGCGTCAATCATCTTGTCGCCGGTCACAGCGAACGTCTTGCCGCGGACCGCTCCCTGCTCTCCAAGGCACTGGAAGACAATCTCTCGAGCGTCAGCAATCTTGTCGCCGGCCACAGCGGCAGGCTCGCGGCAGACCGCTCCCTCCTGTCCCAGGCGCTGGAAGAGGATCTCGCCAAGCTCGCCGACAGCCGCTCGTCGATCGACGGGCTGGTCGCCGGCCAGGTCGAGAAGCTCGCCGAAGGCCGCGACATCCTCAAGCGCGCGCTGGAAGCAGATCTCGCCAAGATCGGCGACAGCCGCAGCGGTATCGACGAAGCCATCGCCGGCCATGTCGGCAGACTGGCCGAAGGTCGCAACATGCTTACCCGCGCACTTGAAGAGGATCTGGCCAAGCTGGCCGAAAGCCGCGAATCCATCGACGGCCTGGTTGCCGGTCAGGTCGAAAAGCTTGCCGAGGGCCGCGATATTCTGAAGCGTGCGCTGGAAGCAGACCTCAACACCATCAGTGCAACGGTTGCCGATCAATCGCAGAAGCTGGTCGACAACCGCGCCCAGTTCTCCGACGCGCTGGATGCCGATCTCGCCCGCGTCAACGCTCTGGTTTCCGGCCATGGCGACAGACTGGCGGCCGACAGGGCGCTGCTTGCCAGGTCCCTGGAAGACGATCTTGCCAAGCTTGCCGAAAGCCGCGCCGCCATTGACGGGCTTGTCGCTGCACAGGTCGAGAAGCTCGCCGAAGGCCGCGATGTGCTGAAGCGCGCGCTGGAAGCGGACCTGTCGTCAATCGGCGGCGTGATGTCTGGTCAGTCGCAGAAGCTGGTCGATGCCCGCACCGATTTCCAGCAGGCGCTCGACGACGAACTGCGGCGCGTCAACGACATCGTCGCCGGCCATAGCCAGCGGCTTGCCGCCGATCGTTCGATGCTCACCTCGGCGCTGGAAGACGACCTTGCCAAGTTGGCTGAGAGCCGCTCGTCCATCGACGGCCTTGTCGCCGGCCAGGTCGAGAAGCTCGCCGAAGGCCGCGATATCCTGCGCCGTGCCCTGGACGCCGACCTTGCCAAGCTCAATGAAAGCCGCGGCGGCATCGACGCCGTGATCGCCGACCATGTCGGCAAGCTGGCCGAGGGCCGCGATCTCTTGACCCGCGCACTGGAGTCCGACCTCGCCGCAATCGACGGAGCACTTGGTGGCCACGCCCAGCGGCTGGCCGACAATCGCGCCGACTTTGCGCAGGCTCTCGAAGGCAGCCTGGAACATGTCCAGGGCCTGATTTCGGGCCACAATGATCGCCTGTCGGCCGACCGCTCGGCGCTTACCCGGGCACTGGAGGAAGATCTCGCCAAGCTGGTCGATGCCCGCCGCGACATCGACCGCGCGCTGGCCGGACATATTGATCAGATCGCGACCTCCTCCTCGAGCATATCGGATGCCATTGCAGCCGATATCGACAAGGTCGAGCAGGCCTTCGCGCGTCAGACCGGCGTTATCGAGGAGCGCTCCGGCACCATGGAACGCGCGCTCAACGCCGGTGTCGACAACATCCGCGGAGCGCTGGAAAAGAGCGCGCTCTATGTTGCGGGCCAGCTGCGTGAAAAGGTTCTGGAGGTCACCAACACGCTGCACGAACAGGCCGGCATTGCCTTTACCGATGCCGACCGCAAGATCGCCGAGCGTGCTGAGCAGACCTCGGCCGCCCTGCTCGCTCGTGCCGAAGACATCGCCCAGACCTTCGAGAGCGCGGACCAGAAACTGGTCGCTCGTGCCGTTGAGACGGCACAGACCCTGGCCTCGCGTGCAGGCGATATCCTGCGCAACTTCGAAGATGCCGACCAGCGCATGGGTGTTCGCATCAGCGAATCCGCGGACGCGCTCGCGGCTCGTGCAACCGACCTCGGCCGCGTCTTCGAAACGGTCGAACAACAGCTGGCCGCGCGCATCGCCGAGGGCTCGGACGCTCTGACAGCTCGTGCCGCAGAGATCAGCCGCGTCTTCGACGACGCCGACAGCCGTATGGTGTCGCGTATCTCCGACAGCGCTTCGGCAATCGGCAGCCATGCCGACCAGATCGTCGGGGCGTTCGAGGATACCGAGCGCCGCGTTGCAGACCGCGCCCGCATGACCGGTGAAGAACTGGCCGGCCATGCCGTCGAGATCGAACGTGCCTTGACCAGCGCCGACCAGCGCCTGGCATCCAGCGCTGCTGCCGCAGCGACACGCGTCGAAGGCCAGATCGCAAGTGTCGAGAGCCGCTTTGCGGCATCGGCCGATGCGATGGGTCAGAAGCTCGAGCAGCAGATCACGCAGGCCGAAGGCCAGCTGGCTTCGCGCGCTAATGTCATCGCCGAAACCTTCGCCGCGGTCGGCCAGCATATCGGCCAAAGCACGAATGAAGCGGCCAAGACCATCGGCGCCAACACACGCGAGCTCAACTCCATGCTGGCGGCTCGTTCCGCGGAGCTTTCCAAGATCCTCGACGAGACGGCCCGTCCGCTGGTCGACAAATTCTCGGAAGGTGGCATCGAGCTGCAGAAGAGCATGGAGCAAGCGACAGAGCGTGCCACGGAGACGTTGCGCCGCGAAAACGCGGTGCTTGCGGATGCGCTGGCCAACCGTACGGCCGAAACGCTTGCCGCGGTCGATGGCGCCCGTTCGTCGCTCGCGGACAATGTTGCCGATCTGATCGGCCGCATGACCAACTCGGCCGACCAGCTCAACACGCTGATCGCCAAGGCCTCGGAAAACCTGGGTGAAGTCGAAACCCGTCTCGCCGGCTCGACGCAGAGCTTCGCGGCAACCACCGAGAAGGCATCTCAGACCTTCGCCAGCTCGGCTCGTCTGGTCGATTCCAACACGACCAGGCTGACCGAGCTGTCCTCGGCGACGCTGCGCGAAGTGGCTTCCATCGCCACCCGCTTCGACGAACACAGCCGCCTGCTCGCCAGCGCCTCGGACCTGCTCGGTTCCGCGCAGAGCAACCTGGAGCACACCCTGGCCCGCCAATCGTCGCTCGACGATCTCGCTGTCGGCCTGGTCAAGAAGTCGGAAGACCTTGAGAAGGTCATGCGCTCCTTCGAGACCCTGGTCGGCCAGACGCTGCAAAGCGCCGAAGGCAGGACCCTGGAATCGGCCGACAAGATCCGCGTGGCTATTTCGGAAGTGGTCGAGTCCGCCACCAAGCGGTTCTCCGATGCCACCGAGGAGATGCGCCGCACGGCCGGTTCGATCAAGAGCGAGCTGGACCTGACCCGCGCCGAACTGCGCAAGGGGGTCATTGAGATGCCTGAGGAAGCAAAGGAATCGACCACGGCAATCCGCCGTGCGGTTTCCGAGCAGATCAATGCACTCAAGGAGTTGTCGGACATCGTCGCCAAGTCGGGTCGCACGGTCGACGTCGCGGAGCCGCGCAACCTGCGCCCTGCTCCGACACCGGCTCCGCGTCCGACTGAACCGCAAGCGCGGCGTCCCGCGGAACCACAGCGTCGCGCGCCTGAAGCACCGACCGCGCCGACAGGCCTGCGCGGCTCGCTCGACGCTGCCGAGACAGCACTCAGGCCACGCAATGATGCCGGCGCCCGCACGCCGCAGGGTGGCTGGGTGCGTGACCTGCTGACCGGCGCTTCGGAAGACGATGGCGCACGGCCGGCTCCGCTACAGCCACGTGCCACGCCAGTGCAGCGTTCTCCGCTGCACGTCGTGGAGTCGCTGAACTCCCTCTCGGTCGACATTGCCCGCGCCATCGACCACGATGCTTCGATCGAACTGTGGAACCGCTACCGGCGCGGCGAGCGTGATGTATTCACCCGCCGCCTCTATACGCTGAAAGGCCAGCAGACCTTCGACGACATCCGCCGCAAATATCAGTCAGAGGCCGAGTTCCGCGCCGCTGTCGATCGCTACTGCGACGACTTCGAGAAACTGCTGAAGGACGTTTCGCGCAATGATCGCGACAACATGATCTCGCAGACCTACCTCACCTCCGACACCGGCAAGGTCTACACCATGCTGGCCCATGCCAGCGGGCGACTGCGCTAGAGCAATCCCAGTCGGAGTGTTTCCGTGAAAAACGGAAACACTCCGAGGTTCGGCACGATAGAAAAAAGGCGGTAGTTCAACTCCCGCCTTTTTGTTTCTACCAATCAAAGAACGCTATCTGGACGTCAGCACCTTGTCGAAGGAAGTGACTGTCCCGTCGTAGACCAGACGCTCGCCGTTCAAGAAAAACGTCGGCGTCCCCTTTATCTCCAACTGCTGCATCGCCTGATCTCGAAGACCTTCGAGCTTGCGAAGATAGGCTTCGTTCTTGAGGGCTTGCTCGAAATGTAGCTGATCGATGCCCTGGGAAGCGGCGATTTCACTCATCACGCCTTTGCGCTCCGTCGCAGCAATGATTTCTTCGTAGCGATCGGTGAACGCTGCAAGCGTCTTGCGATGGCGCTCCTGACCCGCCTGCTCGGCTATCAGGAAAATTGCAGCGTCCACTGCGTTGCGAGCAAAGGGGCGTATCGAGATCCTCAACTTGCCGGTCTGAACATATTTCCGTTCAAGGTCGGGCAGTACTTTTTTCTCGAAGTCGACACAGTGGCCGCAGGTCGGCGAAGAATAGACAATGAGGGTGGCGGGCGCCTGTTTGCTGCCAATGAAAGTATCTTCGACACCTGCCGGCTGCATCAACACGCCGTTCAAGGCTGATTTTGGTGAAGCAAAGGCTGCACCATCGGACAAGAGTAGTGCCGAGATGACCGTGGCGGTCGATAGGAATTTCATGGTTCACCCTGAATTGCTGATGCCCGCCCGTTCGGCGAAACTACAATGCAGAGAGGCCTGAAAGCAGGTGCCAAATTGCCGCGAAACAGCGGTGATGACTGGAAACCTCGAGTGTTCGCAGCCTAGATCGTCGAGTCCGACCAGCGCACGATCTCGCCAACCGCCTGGCCGAAAGCACGGTCGAGCGCGGCCACATAGGCCGAGTTACCGCCGCCGCCAGTGACCGGCGCGCTGGCCTGGAAGCTGCGTGAAGCACGCACTTCCCCGTTGCGGTCGTTTAGGATGCGGACATAGAGTTCGACATGTGCCTGCTCGCCTTTCTCGGCGCGCACTTCGAAGGCCCGGATTTCGGTAATGACCTGATAGTCGATCGCTAGTCCTTCGCCCGGTCGGCCGACACCCGCAAACCGGCCCGTGCGCTGGAATGCCTCAGCCAGTCTTGCCTGCACGATGACCGGCAGCCTGTCGGCCCATTGCGCGCCTTTGAGATACTGAATCGAGCGCTGGCCGGTCTTGATGACGATGTTCTGACTGTCCAGCGCCTTGAGTGCCACCGGTTGGGTGACAAGGATCTGGCGTTTGCTTTGCCCTCCGGTCTGCACGCTCGGCGTCGACAGATCAAAGGTATCCAGAGGCGCGGGGCCGCCACCTGGCAGCGCCGCGCATCCCACAAGGATAGTCGCGAGCAGCAACGCGCCCGCATGCACTCGGATCGACTTCACGCGACGTCCCCACTGAACACGTCCGCCCGGTCCCCTTCCGGACAGTATTTATCAACGTAGCGGTACAGCGCCGTCAACGCCGTACCCTTCCATCATACTGGCGTACCTCGCCATCGCCACCCGACAGGATACGCTGCGGATTGCGCTGGAAGTCGGAAACCGCCTCTTCGATGCGATTGACCGAGCGTCTGGTGTCTCCAACCAGCGCCTCCACGTTCTGCAGGCCCTGGCCGGAGAAGCGTTGCAGGTTGTCGGAGATGACGCCAACATGCTTGTTCAGCGTGTCGGCCACCTGCTTGAACGACTTCAGCGTCTCGCTTGCCTGGGCCACAAGGCCCTTTGTATCGCCCGAGCCAAGCATGCCATCTACTTTGGCCAGGATGCCGTCGATGCGCACGGAAGCGTTGTTCAGGCGTTGTGCCAGTTGCTGCGCATCCTTGATGGTCTGCTGAATGTCGTCGGAGCGCGCGGAGACCTTTTCCGTCACCTTGGCGATGTCTGCCGATGCCTTGCCGGCATTGACGCTGGCATCTTTGATGTTGGCGAGCGCGGTGCGCACATCGGCCGGGTCGACGCTGTCGAGAACGCCATTCACCTTGTCGAGCGTCACCTGCGTTTTCGCGGCGAAATCGTTGATCGATCCAACCGCCTGCTTGACCTCGGCGATGGTCGAATCGAACTCGTCGCTGGTCTTGCTCAGATTGCGGGTGAATTCGTCGACATTTGCGACGATATTCCTGACCTTGTCGCGATCGACGGCGTTCAGTAGGCCTTCCGCAGCCTTCAGCGCACCATCCAGCTTGCCCGAAACGCCCTGCAATTCCGTTGAAAGCGCGCTGACGCTGGACAGGAACTTGTCGATGCCATCTGAATTCTTGGCCAAAGCATCCGAGAATTTGGCGGCGTTCTGCGCCGTCTGCGTCAACGGTCCACGCACATCCTTCGCGAAGCCCTCGAACTCGGACAGGACCTTGTCGGCGCGGCTGGCGATGTCCTGCGCGGTCTGCAAAAGATTGGTCACGGCGGAAGGCTTGGCGATGATCACCGCCACGCGCCCCTCTTTTTCCGCTTCATCGAGAAGCTTCGGCTCCTTCGGATTCGCGCCGGTCAACTCGATATTCGCCTGACCGGTCAGGCCGGCAAGGCCGATGTCGGCCTGTGTCGAACGGGTGATCGGTGTCATGCGGTCGATCACGGTCTCCGCCACCGCAATGGTTGGATCGTCGACGTCGATGTAGACGCGGCGGACATCACCGACTTTGACACCATTGAACAAGACAAAGCTGCCACGAGTCAGGCCCGAAGCCGAACCTGGAATGCGCACGCTCAGCGTCGTCGTCTCGCCACGGTCGCCGATGTTCGCGGTCCAGTAGACGAAGCCGAAGGCCGCCAGGATCGCCACCAGCGTGAAAATGCCGACAATGACATAGTTGGCTCTGGTTTCCATTGCTTCACTTATGGCTGCGCGCGCGTTGCAAGATCAAGCTGCCGAGCCCTTTTTCCGCGGAAATAGGACTTCACCCAGGGTTCTTCGCTCTTCAACATGTCCGCGACAGTGCCCTGCACCAGCACGCGCTTCTTGCCGAGCACCGCGATGCGGTCACAAGCCGTGAACAACGAATCAAGATCATGCGTCACCATGTAGACGGTCAGGTCCATCGTATCGCGCAGCTTGACCACCAACTCGTCGAACTCGGCTGCGCTGATCGGGTCGAGACCGGAAGTCGGCTCGTCGAGGAATACGATTTCCGGATCCAAAGCCAGGGCACGTGCAAGGGCTGCACGCTTGATCATGCCGCCGGACAGTTCCGAAGGGTATTTGCGCGCAGCATCCGGCGGCAGGCCGACCAGCTCGATCTTGAGCATGGCCAGTTCGTCCATCAGCTTTCGCGGCAGATCCAGATATTCGCGCATCGGCACCTGGACGTTTTCCATCACCGTGAGCGCCGAAAACAGGGCGCCCTGCTGGAACAGCACACCAAGTCGCATATCGATGCGCAGCCGCTCCGTGTCGCTGGCGTTATCGACATCAACCCCGAAGAGCCTGATCGTGCCGGCCTGCTTCTTCACCAGGCCAAGCACGGTGCGCAGCAGCACGGATTTGCCCGCACCCGAGGCTCCGACGAAACCAAGGATCTCGCCGCGTCGGATATCCAGCGACAGGTCGTCCAGGATGACCGTCTCGCCAAAGGCAACTTTGATGCCGCTCGCCGACAGCACGACGTCGTCCTGCTCCTCGTCGGTATGTTCGGCGTGCTGTTCGATGATTGCCATGTCAGAAATTGATCGACGCATAGAACAGGGCGAAGAGTCCATCCAGGATGATGACGACGAAGATGGATTTCACCACCGACTGGGTGACATGCAGGCCAAGCGATTCTGCGCTTCCACCGACCTTCAATCCTTCCACCGACGCGATGGTGCCGATGATGATGGCCATGAACGGCGCCTTGATCAGACCTGCGAAGATTGTACTGAGATCGATGGCGACCTTGAGCCGATCGATAAAGGCTGCCGGGGGAATGTCGGAATAGGCCCAAGCCGCGAAGATGCCGCCGCCAAGTGCCGCAAAATTGGCCAGTACGGTGAGGCATGGCAGGCCGATTACCAACGCAACAAGACGCGGAAACACCAGAACGCCGATCGGATTGAGGCCGATGACCTTCAACGCGTCGACTTCTTCGCGCATCTTCATGGAACCGATCTCGGCCGTGATCGCGCTGCCCGATCGGCCCGCAATCATGATTGCCGTCATCAGCACGCCAAGCTCGCGCAACACCAGAACGCCAACCAGATCGACGACGAAGATGTCGGCACCGAAGTAGCGCAATTGATACGCGCCCTGCTGCGCCACGATGGCGCCAACGATGCCCGACATCAGAAGCACGACCGGCACCGCACCGACACCCATGCGATCCAGCTGGTTGAAGATCGCGGCCGGATTGACCGCATGACCGCGCCCAAGCTTCATCTGGGCGCCCCGGATCGTGGCGCCCAAAATGTTCATTCCGGCCAGGAAGTCGTCTCCAGCCTCGCAGACACGACGCCCGATCAACTCCAACGCACGAACGACGATGTTCGGTTGGGGAATCGCCTTGCCGAGTTCGGCCCTGCTTACAGCTTCAAAGACGGCGTCGATCAGCGTCTTGACCGTCTCATTCTGCCCGACTTGCTCGATCTGCGCGCCACGCGTCTGATAAGCATTGATCAGCCGCGCGATCAGCCAGGCGCCGGCCGTATCCATGCGCGCGACACTTGAGAAATCAAGAGATAAAGATTTGAAATCATTTCGCTTTTCAAGTTGCCGCATCTCAGCATCGACTTGCGCGACACGGCGTGTCGTCCAATTGCCGTGAAAGGTGCAGCCAAGCGTCCCATCGCTCTCGCTGACGACAACGCGCGGCTCGAGGCTCGCTGTGGCGGCCTTGTCGCTTGCGTCGCGTTTGCGGATCGTCAACATGCCATCCTGTTTATCTCGACGGGACAGGCCTGTCGATTTGCCGGCAGCATTACGCCAGTATTACCGGAGCAGAAAAATATGGTGCGTGTCATTTCGGTCGATGCCGAACGTTTTCCCATCGCCGGGGTCTTCACCATTGCACGCGGCTCCAAGACCGAGGCTGAGGTCATCACCTGCACCATCCGCGAAGGTAATCACATCGGACGCGGCGAATGCGTACCCTATCGGCGTTACGGCGAGACAATCGAGGGCGTTCTGGGAGCAATCGAGACCATGCGCCCCGCACTTGAAAACGGCCTGGATCGCCTGCAGTTGCAGGCCGCGATGCCAGCCGGCGCAGCCCGCAATGCCATCGACTGCGCGTTGTGGGATCTCGAGGCCAAGATGGCTGGCACCTCTGTTGCCCGGATGCTTCGGATTGCCCCTGCAGCACTGGAGACCGCCTATACCCTGTCGCTGGCGGAGCCCGAGGCGATGGCTGCGCAGGCTCATGCCAATGCGGCTCGGCCGCTGCTCAAGGTCAAGCTCGGGGGTGAGAACGACGCCGCGCGCATCCGCGCGGTTCGAGAGGCGGCCCCGAGGAGCAGGTTGATCCTGATGCCAATGAAGGTTGGACCGACGACAATGTCGCGGAGAATATCGCTGCCGCGGCGGCCATCGGTGTCGCGTTGATCGAACAACCCCTGCCCGCCGGTCGCGACGGAAAGCTGAGGGACATTTCCCGTCCCATCCCGATCTGCGCCGATGAGAGCGTGCATGCAACAAATGATATCGATGCGCTGGTCGGCCTCTACGACGCCGTGAACATCAAACTGGACAAAGCCGGCGGCCTGACCGAGGCGATCGAACTGCGCGACCGTGCCCGCAAAGCAGGTTTCGGTGTCATGGTCGGCTGCATGGTTGGTACCTCGCTCGCCATGGCGCCGGCAGTACTGTTGGCGCAAGGCGCCGACTATGTCGATCTCGACGGCCCACTGTTGCTGGCCCGTGATCGCGAACCCGGCCTTGTCTACCAGGGATCGCTGGTTTCACCGCCTGATGCCGCGCTGTGGGGCTGAACGGGCAGCCAGCAAAATGAGCGCAAGGCCCAGCAACGCCACTGGCACCATGGCATAGAACCCTTCGACCCCGAAGCTCTGGTAGAGCGGGCCAGAGACCAGCGTGACTGCCGCCATGGCAAAGCCATTGGCAAAAAAGGCGATGCCCTGCGCTGCGCCGGTACGTTCCTCGGCCACTGTTTCGCCGATCATCTTTTGCAGGCCGATCAATACCAGCGCTGTCGAGATGGCGTGCAGCGCCTGCAAGCCGAAGAAGCCGGTCACGCCGAGGCCGAGTGGCCAGATCAGCGGAAAAGCGATCCACCGGACGATGGCACCGCACGCGGCCAGCATCATGACGCGAACGACCGGAATGTGGCTGAACAGTCGGTTGAAGGCCATGAACATGCCGACTTCGCAAACCACGCCAAAGGCCCACAGAAAGCCCACGACGGAATCGCTTATTCCCAATGATTTCCAATAGATGGACGAGAACCCGTAGAGAAAGCCATGGCTGCCGACCAGGACGCCGGCACCGGTGGCAAAATAAAGGAAGTATGGATTTCGCAGGCTGGGTACCGCTTGCTGCAGATCAGTCGCGGAAAGCGGCGAGGCACGCCGCGGCCTTCCCATGCGAGGAGCCATCAAGCCGATCGCGACGATCGCCAGGAACGACACGAACAACATGATCGGTACCGCACCTGCCCCTGTCGAGGTCAGGATGAAACCGCCAACCAGATTGGCACAGAGATAGGAAATCGATCCCCAAATCCGCATACGCGGATAGTTGGCGCCAAAGCGGCGTACGCCCGACAGCGCCAGCGAATCGGCAATCGGCGAGTGCGGCGTCCAGACCACGGCCAGAACCAGTGAAACCGCCAGCACGATCGCGTAGCTCGGCGGCAGGAAGTAGCCTGCGGAAACCACCACCGACGCGACGGCGAGTGCCAGATAGACGTTGACACGGTCATTGGCCTTGTCAGCAAGGGAGGTGAACAGCGGGGTCGTCGCCACGCGCAGGAACATCGGCGCAGACAGAATAACTGCAATCTTTTCCGGGCTGAAGCCGTGTGCTTCCAGCCAGAGCGGGAAATAAGGCAGGTAGATGCCGCTCGGCACGAGAACGGTGAAGAAAACGAGCGCCATGCGCAGTTCATAGTTGCGCGGCTTGATCTGCTGTTCAGGCGAAAGCGGTGGCAGGGACATCAAAAAGGCAATCGGCAACTGCTGCCGGCAAAATGGCCGGTCAGCCGCCCTGCTCTATCACGCCTGCCAGCTGCCAGAAACCGGTTGGCCTAATCGATTTATGTCAAATATTGTGGGTATCGGAGGCTTGCGGGATCAGCAGTCGTCAGGCCGCTTCCGCCGCCCTGACCTTGGCCGGCAAGACATCAAAGGTCACCGGCACCAGTACCGGTTCCGCCGACGGCGCTTCGGGCATGACATGCGCCCAATGCAGGATTTCGAAACGACCATCGAAATGCTCGACCACAGCCGTGCAGCTTTCCACCCAATCACCGGTGTTGATGTACTGGACGCTGTCGACAGTTTCGATTGCGGCGTGGTGGATGTGCCCACAGATCACACCATCGACCTCCGACCGTCGTGCTTCCTCGGTAAGCACATTCTGGAAGGAACCAATGAAATTGACGGCTTTCTTCACCTTGACCTTGGCCCAGGACGAGAATGACCAGTACGGCATGCCGAAGACTTTGCGGAAGCGGCTGACACCGCGGTTGATCAGCATCGCCGCGTCGTAGGCGTAATCACCGAAATAGGCGAGCCAGCGCGCATTGTGCACGACCGTGTCGAACTGATCTCCATGGATGACCAGCATGCGGCGGCCATCGGCCGTTTCATGAATGGCACGGTCGGCCACAACGATGCCGCCAAAGTGCACTCCCTGGAACTGGCGGGCAAACTCGTCGTGATTGCCGGCGATGTAGGTGATCGAACTGCCCTTGCGAGCCTTGCGCAGCAGTTTCTGGACCACGTCGTTGTGTGCCTGGGGCCAATGCCAGCTGCGACGCAACCGCCACCCGTCCACGATGTCGCCGACAAGGAAGATCGTATCGGCATCGTGATGACGCAGGAAATCGATCAGGAATTCTGCCTTGGCCGCCTTCGATCCCAGATGCACATCCGAGATGAAGATGGAGCGGAACATGCGTGGTTTGGCGCTGGACATCGCGATCTCACCTTTCGCGCTGGCTATGCATCGATTCATGCAACAACCGTATGACGGTTGCGATTGGGCCAGCCTTTTCGCTAGCCTTGCGTATCCAATCGGAGGTTTTGGGACATGGATCTCGGCATTCGCGGCAGGAAGGCGATCGTTTGCGCATCGAGCAAGGGACTGGGACGCGGGTGCGCGATAGCGCTGGCCGAAGCAGGGTGCGATCTCGTGGTCAATGGCCGCGATCCCGTGCTCCTGGCGAAAACCGCGACGGAAATCCGCGAACGGTTCGGTGTGCGTGTTGTCGAGGTGGTCGGTGACGTGTCGAAACCCGAGGTACAGAAGGCCTTGATCGCGGCCTGTCCGGATCCGGATATACTCATCAACAACAATGGCGGACCACCCTATCGCGACTTTCGCGAGCTGGACCGCGAAAAGATCCTGGAAGGCGTCACCAACAACATGGTCACGCCGATCGAACTGGTGAAAGCTGTCATTGATGGCATGGCGGCACGCGGCTTCGGACGCATCGTCAACATCACTTCGCTCTCGGTCTATGTACCGATTCCCGGTCTCGATCTGTCCTCTGGCGCGCGGGCGGGGCTGACGTCCTTTCTCGCTGGCGTCGCCCGCACGGTTATCGACCGCAACGTCACCATCAACAGCATGCTGCCCGGCAAGCTGGACACCGACCGTCTGCGCGGGCCGCATGAACCGGGCTCGATCGAGACGGCGGACGCCGCCACGGAACGCAAGGCACGTCTTGCCGCCGACATTCCCGCCAAGCGGCTGGGAACGCCGGACGAGTTCGGCCAGATCTGCGCTTTCCTGTGCTCGGTCCATGCGGGATATCTGACGGGGCAGAACATTCCGGTCGATGGCGGGCTTTACGTCAGCGCCTTCTAGCCAGGGAAATTTGCGAACCTGCCCGCAGGTTCCGCCAGCAACGCATTGATCTGCAATGATTTCCCGCCGATGTGAAAAACACGGAGGTGCGTTACATCGCGCCTCGAAAAAATGGCGACCCATGCTAAAAGGGGTGACGCAACAGGAGGCGGGAAAGCATGGCAGGCGACAAGAGCAAGGCGGCACGTTCGGATCTGGATGAGGCCGCGCTCTTCTTCCACAAGCACCCTATCCCCGGAAAGCTGGAGATCCAGGCAACCAAGCCGCTTGGCAACCAGCGCGACCTCGCGCTCGCCTATTCTCCGGGGGTTGCCGCGCCATGCCTCGCCATCAAAGATGATCCGGCGACTGCCGCCGACTACACGGCGCGCGCCAATCTTGTCGCCGTGATCTCGAACGGCTCGGCCGTGCTCGGCCTTGGCAACATAGGCCCGCTGGCTTCCAAACCGGTCATGGAAGGCAAGGCAGTCCTGTTCAAGAAATTCGCGGGCATCGACGTTTTCGACATCGAGATCGAGGCACCTGAGATCAGCCGCATGGTCGAGACGGTCGCGGCACTGGAGCCGACGTTTGGCGGCATCAATCTGGAGGACATCAAGGCGCCCGAATGCTTCGAGGTCGAGGAGCAATTGAAGGCCCGCATGGGCATTCCGGTTTTCCATGACGATCAGCATGGCACCGCCATTATCGTCGCTGCTGCCGTCCTCAACGGGCTAGAGCTGGCCGGGAAGAAAATAGCAGACGTCAAGATCGTGACGTCGGGAGCTGGCGCTGCGGCACTTGCCTGCCTCAACCTGCTTGTTTCGCTCGGTGCCAGCATCGAGAACATCTGGGTCACCGACCGTTTTGGCGTTGCCTACAAGGGCCGTGTCGAGGAAATGGATCGCTGGAAGGACCCTTACGTCAAGGACACCGAAGCCCGTACGCTGGCCGATGTCATCCCTGGTGCCGATGTTTTCCTCGGCCTGTCCGCCGCCGGCGTGCTCAAGCCCGAATTGCTGCAAGGGATGGCCGAGAAACCGCTGATCCTGGCGCTGGCCAATCCAACGCCTGAAATCATGCCGGAAGTCGCGCGGGCTGCCCGCCCCGACGCCATGATCTGTACCGGACGTTCGGATTTCCCGAACCAGGTCAACAACGTCATCTGTTTCCCCTATATCTTCCGTGGCGCGCTGGATTGCGGTGCCAGCGCCATCAACGAAGAAATGAAGATGGCTGCCGTGCGCGCGATCGCAGCACTTGCACGCGAAGAGCCCTCGGACGTCGCAGCACGCGCCTATTCCGGCGAAACGCCGATCTTTGGGCCGGATTTCCTGATCCCGTCACCGTTCGATCCGCGTCTCATCCTGCGCATCGCGCCAGCGGTGGCAAAGGCAGCCTGCGATACCGGCGTGGCAACACGTCCGATCGCGGATATGGCCGCTTATCTCGACAAGCTGAACCGCTTCGTCTTCCGTTCCGGCCTCGTCATGAAGCCGGTGTTCTCAACCGCCCGAAGCTCCAGCGCCAAGCGTGTCATCTATGCCGATGGCGAGGACGAGCGGGTGCTGCGGGCAGCCCAGGTGGTGCTCGAGGAAGGTATCGCCGAGCCGATCCTGATCGGCCGTCCGCATGTGATCGAGGTTCGTCTCAAACGCTATGGCCTGCGCATCAAGCCCGGCGTCGACTTCGGCCTGATCAATCCCGAGGAAGACCCGCGCTACCGCCACTATGTCGACCTGCTGATCGAGCTGGGCGGCCGTCGTGGCATCACGCCGGAGGCGGCGCGGACCATGGTGCGCACCGACAATACGGTGATTGCGGCTCTTGCGGTGAAACGCGGTGACGCGGATGCCATGATCTGCGGTCTCGAAGGCCGTTTCGCGCGTCATCTGCGCAACGTCACACTGATCATCGGGCCGCGTCCAGGCATCACCGATCATGACCTTTCGACGCTTTCGATGCTGATCTCGCAGCGCGGCGTTTTGTTCCTCACCGATACCTATGTCTCGATCGATCCAAGCGCCGAAGAGATCGCCGAGATGACCATCCTGGCTGCCGAGGAAATTCGCCGCTTCGGCATCGAGCCGAAGGCTGCCCTGCTCTCGCTTTCGGATTTCGGTTCTCGCGATGCGCCAAGCGCCCTGAAGATGCGCAAGGCTGCCGATATCCTGGCGCGTATCGCGCCGGAACTGGAATGCGACGGTGAAATGCATGCGGATTCGGCATTGTCAGAGCACCTGCGTCAGCGCGTGTATCCACATTCGCGCCTGAAGGGCGAAGCCAATCTGCTGGTATTTCCCAGCCTCGATGCCGCCAACATCACATTGACGGCACTTCGAACCATGCTGGACGCCCTGCATGTCGGCCCGATCCTGCTCGGCACTGACATGCCGGCGCATATCCTCACTCCTTCGGTGACCTCACGCGGCGTCGTCAACATGACCGCGCTGGCCGTTGTCGAGGCCTCGCATAAGGCACAGGCGGCGCTTCATGCGCCGCGTGGTTGACGAACTCAAGAGAAGCTTAACCGGCCCGCCTTATTTTCATTGCCCGACACAGGCGGGCAATGATGACCGGGGTGAATCGAAGGCAGGCGCTTGCATGGACGCTGGTTTGCGTCATCGCGCTGGTCTTTTGTTCCCTGCCCCGTGCCGAGGCCGCCTCTCGCATCTGCCGTCAGCTGAGGGCAGAGCTCGCTTCCCTGCAAAAAGGCGGTGGTGCGGGCCAGCAGCGTCGCTATGACGGCGCCATCGCCCGCCAGAACAACGAACTGGCCAAGGCACGCGCTCAGGCGCGCGACGCCGGGTGTGGTTTTTCATTGTTCGGCGGCAGCGTCAGTCAGTGCGCGGCACTCAACACGGCCATCGACCGGATGAACGCCAACCTCGACAAACTTCAGCGCAAGCGGGCGCAAATGGGAAATGCCTCGCCGCGTCGCGATCGAAGCCGCCTGCTGGCGGCGCTGGAAACCAATGACTGCGACGACAAACCGACGCAGCAAAAGCAAGTTCAGGCAGACGAGCCAGATGGCGAGGTGGAATCCGGAGCGAAGGAAGCAGCGCTCGGTGCAGCTCTCGTCCCGTCGCCATCCGGCGAATTCCGCACGATGTGCGTGCGTACCTGCGACGGCTACTTCTTCCCGATGTCGAATGCCGCCGCCGTCAGTGACTTCCAGCGCGACCAGAATCGTTGCAACGCCGGCTGCCCCGGCACGGAAATGCAGGTTTTTTATTCGCGCGGCATGACGGGCGATCCCGCAGCGATGACGTCATCGAGAACCGGGCGCCCCTATTCCGAACTTCCGTCAGCTTTTCTCTACAAGAGTCCCGACCAGCCACTGCCGCAAGGTTGCGGCTGCAACGCAGCGCAGAATTTCAAGATCATCGGCGGCAACCCGCCGCTTGCACAGCCCGGAACCGATGCTGGTTCCGGCTTCCTGCCGACGCCGACGGACAAGCCAGATCTCGCCGACGATCCCGAGACGCAAGCCAATGCGGCAGGTGGATTCGACATAGAGATCATGCGCCAGATGGTGAAGAAACCAGAGGTCTCTCCCGTCTCTGCATTGCCGCCGGAACAGCGCAAGATCAGGGTCGTCGGGCCAACGTTCCTTCCCGACCCAGAAGCGGCAATAGATCTGCAAGCTCCGGCCCCGAAACAAGTCCGGTAAGCGCCAGCCTGAGCGGCAGGAACAACGCCTTACCCTTGCGGCCGCTCGCATCCTTGACCCGAGCGGTCCAGTCCTTCCAGACCGTTGCCGTCCAGGGCTCTTCCGGCAGGAGATCGAACGCTTCGCGCACGAACTGCAGTTCCTCGGGCTCGAATTCAGGTCTATCGAGCGGCCCCTCCTGAACGATACGCCACCAGGAGACCGCGTCGCTCAACCGGTCGAGATTGCCGCGGACGATGCCCCAGAACTGCTCTGCGTCGTCGCCGGATATGCCAAGTACCGCCAGGCGGTCACGCGCGTCTGCAAAGGACAGCGTGTGCATCAGGCCACGGTTCAGCACAACCAGCTCTTCCGGGTCGAACTTGGCGGCGGATTTCGAGGTCGCGGCGGGGTCGAAATGCGCTGCCAGTTCGCTCATATTCTGCATTGGCTGGACATTTTCCGAGGTGCCGATCAAGACGGCGAGGGAAGCGACCGCCATCGGCTCGATACCGTCCGAACGCAGCCCTTCGATCGAGAGCGAACCAGTGCGCTTCGAAAGCCCCTCACCGGTTGTCGTGGTCAGGAGATTGTGGTGGCCAAAGACCGGCACCTCCCCTCCCAGCGCCTTGAACAAGGCAATCTGAACGCCGGTGTTGGTGACATGGTCATCACCACGGATGACATGGCTGATGCCCATCTCGATGTCGTCGACCACAGACGGCAGCGTGTAGAGATAGGTGCCATCCTCACGAACCAGAACCGGATCCGACACGGAGGCCAGATCGACGGTCTCCTCGCCGCGAACGAGGTCGTTCCAATGAATATCGGTGCGTTCCGGTTCCTGGGGATCGCTCTTGAAGTTTGGCAACAGGAAACGCCAGTGCGGACGACGTCCGTCAGCCTCGAGGTCGGCGAGCTGCTTGGCGGTCAGGGTCAGTGCCTCCCGTCCATAGACGGGCGGCAAGCCGCGTGTGCGCCGGATCTTGCGCCGCAGATCCAGTTCCTCGGGCGTCTCAAAGCAGGGATAGAGCACCCCGGCCTGTTTCAGGCGCTCGACGGCGGCATCGTAGATGTGCACGCGCCGCGACTGATAGTCGGTAGCATCCGGGAAGATGCCCAGCCAATGCAGATCATAGAGGATGGAGTCGGCATATTCCTGTTTCGAGCGCACCGTGTCGGTGTCATCGAAACGCTGAACGAAGCGGCCCTTGTGCTTTTGCGCAAACAGCCAGTTGAAAAGCGCGGTACGCGCGTTGCCGATATGGATGCGGCCGGTGGGAGACGGAGCAAAACGGACGGTAACTGTCATGAACGGGGCGTAGCGGATGAGTTGGACCTTGGCAAGGCGCGCCTTAAAACCTCGATCGGTCGGAAATATGGTGAATTCCGATCAAGCGAAAAAAGCTGCGGGCCGCCTCCTTCGAAGCGGCCCGCTTTGTTTTCAGAGGATTGCCGGATCAGACCAGCCCTTTGGTCAATTCCAGCGCCTGCCGCTCGAACAGCCGGCGGTAGATGCCGCCGCTCAGGCGGATAAGCTCGTCATGCGAGCCTTCTTCGACGATCTTGCCCCGATCGAAGACCAACAACCGGTCTAGCGCCCTCACCGTGGACAGCCGGTGTGCGATGACCAGCGTGGTGCGCCCGACCATCAGCCTTTCCATTGCCTGCTGGATCAGCACCTCCGATTCCGAGTCGAGACTTGACGTCGCCTCGTCGAGGATCAGGATCGGTGCATTCGCCAGAAAAGCGCGGGCGATCGCCACACGCTGGCGCTCACCACCCGAGAGCTTCACGCCGCGCTCGCCGACCAGCGTGCCGTAGCCCTTGGGGAGCCGGGTGATGAAGTCGTGCGCACTGGCAAGGCGCGCCGCTTCCTCGATCTCCGACTGGGTGGCATCGGGCCTGGCATAGGCGATGTTTTCGGCAAGCGAGCGGTGGAACAGGATCGGTTCCTGCTGCACGATGGCGATCTGCTGGCGCAGCGACGATTGCGTGACCTGCGAGATATCCTCGCCGTCGATCAGGATGCGGCCACCGCTGATGTCGTAGAGCCTCTGGATCAGCTTGACGAAGGTCGTCTTGCCCGACCCTGAATGGCCGACGAGGCCAACGCGCTCGCCGGGCTCGATCGCCACCGAGAAGTCGCGGTAGAGCGGCTCACGATGGTTGCCGTAGTGGAAGGTGACGTGGTCGAACACGATGCCACCGTCGGTGATACGGGCCTGCTCGGCTCCCGGCACATCCTCGATGCCGAGCGGCTGCGCCTGAAAGTCGACCAGTTCCTCCATATCGTTGATCGAGCGCTGAAGGTTGCGAATATGCATGCCGATGTCGCGCAGATATCCCTGCAGCACGAAGAAGGATGTCAGCACAAAGGCGACATCGCCAGCGGTCGCCTGTCCGCGCAGCCAGAGCAGCAGAACGACACCAATCACCGCCGCCCGCAGGACCAGCAGCATCACGCCCTGCGTGGTGCCGTTGACCGTGCCCCGGTTCCAGGTGCGTCCCGTGCGGTGATGCCACTTGGTGACAACCTCGGCCAGTCGCTGCTCCTCGCGTGCCTCCGCGCCAAAGCCTTTCACCACCGCATTGCAGCTGACCGCATCTGCAAGCGCGCCGCCAAGTCGCGTGTCCCACGCGTTGGCGAGCCTTGCTGCGGGCGCGACATAGGCGAGCGACAGGATTGCCGTGACAGCGATGAAAACGAGCGAGCCGATCGCGACGACCAGGCCCATCATCGGCCAATACCAGCCAAGCAGCACCGTCGAGCCCACGAGCATGACGACGGACGGGAACAACGCGACAAGGATCGTGTCGTTCAACAGGTCGAGTGCCCACATGCCACGGGTAACTTTACGCACTGTTGAGCCGGCAAAAGAATTGGCATGCCAGTCGGTCGAGAAGCGCTGGACACGATGGAAAGCGTCGGCGCAGATGTCCGACATCATCTTCAGCGTCAGTTCCACGATGCCGTAGAAACCAAAATTGCGGAAAATGACCGAGGACAATGCCAGTCCGATCAATGCAGCGAATGCAGTGACCGCGGCATTCCAAGCCTCTTCATTTGATGCGGCACCCGAGGCCACGGCATCGACCAGACGGCCGGAATAGAGTGGTGTCAGCACGTCGGCCATCGTCGAAAGCAAAATCATCAGCATGATGAACAGCACCCTGAACGGCTGGCGCCGCCAGTGAACCAGAGTGAAGCCGAGAACGCTGCCGAATGCGCCAGCGCGCAAATCGATCTTGAAACGAGTCATGACGTTTGCAGGCACAATCGTGCCTGATCCCGAAAAAAGTGTAAAGAAAACACCGCGTTGAGGGCTCAGCGCCGTCGTATATGCGGATGCGAAAATGGATTCGACCAACCCCTTGCGGGGCGGCGCTCGAGGAATTCCAAAGCCTATTCTGCGACGGCGTGTTCCCTCAGGAACAGCCTCGAAGACCTAAGCCTCGTTACCTCGTATGGATTTTTCAAATGCCATCATTCGTATCCTCCCGATCAGGGAATCGCGGATGGGGACTTATAGGAGAGGCATTTTGCCACGCCAACCCCGCGGCTGTCACAAAACTGCCTTGGCACAACCGGTGAGGCTATGCTGCAACACTCGGATCACGGGCGGCGGCAATCAGCCGCGCCTGAAATGCATCGTCTTGCCATCGGTGGAAACCTGGAAACCGAAGCCGGCATAGAGCGAATGCGCATCGGCGGTTCGCAGGCTCCAGCCTCCCACGGTTGCAAGATCCGGATGATCGAGCAACGCGCGGATCAACTTCCTGCCAATGCCGGCACCGCGGCGATCCGGCCACACAATGACGTCGCACAGATAGGCAAAACAGGCATAGTCGGTGATCACGCGGGCAAATCCCACCTGTTCGCCATCCATGAAGGCAGCGACACAGAGCGAGTTGTCGAAAGCCCGGCGGTGGATGGCGTCACTGCGTTGCGCACCCCAGTAACTCTCCTTGATGACCCTTGATGTCGCCGAGAAATCGATGCGCCCGGGATCGAAGGAAATCTCGACCTCCGGCACGCTCAGGCCCGATCGCGAAAACGATTGGTGATCGGATAGCGGCGATCGCGGCCAAAATTCTTCTTGGTGATCTTCACGCCTGGAGCAGCCTGCCGGCGCTTGTATTCGGCAATGTAAAGAAGATGCTCGATGCGCTCGACGGTGGCGCGATCATGACCGCGCTTTACGATATCGTCGACCCCCATCTCATTCTCGACAAGGCATTCCAGGATGTCGTCGAGAACCGGATAGGGCGGCAGCGAATCCTGGTCGGTCTGGTTCGGGCGCAATTCGGCAGACGGCGCCTTGTCGATGATGTTCTTCGGAATGACCTCCCCTGAAGGGCCTAACGCACCCGGCGGCACATGCGTGTTGCGCCAGCGCGAAAGCGCGTAGACCTGCATCTTGTAGAGGTCCTTGATCGGATTGAAGCCACCATTCATGTCGCCGTAGAGCGTGGCATAGCCGACCGACATCTCAGACTTGTTGCCGGTGGTGACGACCATCGAGCCGAACTTGTTGGAGATCGCCATCAGTATCGTGCCGCGGGCACGGCTCTGCAAATTCTCTTCGGTGATGCCTTCCTTGGTGCCTTCGAAGAGTTGCGTCAACGCATGAGAAAATCCCTCGACCGGCTCGAAAATCGGCACGATGTCATAGCGACAGCCGAGCGCACGCGCGCAGTCCTCGGCGTCCTTCAGGGAATCCTTGGAGGTGTAGCGGTATGGCATCATCACCGCGCGCAGCCTCTCCTCGCCCAGGGCATCGACGGCAAGGGCAGCGCAGATCGCGGAATCGATGCCGCCGGAAAGGCCCAGAACCACATTCTTGAAGCCGTTCTTGTTAACGTAGTCGCGCAGCCCCAGCATGCAGGCGCGATAGTCGGCCTCCTCCTTTTCCGGGATTTTCGACATCGGCCCTTCGGCACACACCCAACCATCGGCGGTGCGCTTCCATTCGGTAACGGCAAGCGTCTCTTCGAACTGGCTCATCTGGAAAGCGAGCGTCTTGTCCGCATTGAAGGCAAAACTCGCGCCGTCGAAGACGAGTTCATCCTGCCCGCCAATCTGGTTGGCGAACAGAAGCGGAAGACCGCTCTCAATGATCTGGCGCAGCGCCACCTGATGGCGCACGTCGAGCTTGCCACGGTAATAAGGCGAACCGTTCGGCACCAGGAGCAGCTCCGCTCCGCTCTCGGCCAGCGTTTCGCAGACGCCGAGATCATTCCATATCTCTTCGCAGATCGGGATACCGATCCTAACTCCGCGGAAATTCGTCGGACCGGAAATCGATCCCTCCGAGAAGACACGCTTCTCGTCGAACTCGCCATAGTTTGGCAGGTCAACCTTGTCGCGCGTGGAAAGGATCTTGCCGCCGTCGAGTACGGCCACCGAATTGTGCTTGCCTTTTTCGCCTTGCCGCGGAAATCCGATGATGATGCCAGGTCCACCATCTGCGGTATCGCGCGCCAACCCTTCAATCGCCTTGAGACAGGCTTGCAGAAAGGCCGGCTTCAGCACCAAGTCCTCCGGCGGATAGCCGGAAATGAAGAGTTCCGTGAACAGGACAAGGTCTGCGCCCTGACGGGCTGCATCCGCCCTCGCCTCGCGCGCCTTGGCGAGATTGCCGGCTATGTCACCGACGGTAGGGTTCAACTGGGCAACGGCGATGCGAAGCGTATCGGGAGCGGTCTTGGTCATGGCTAGGGTTTAGCGTGGCAACCTTGCGCCTGCAACGGACAAGGCCGGTGACCGCTTATGCCAATGCTCAATATGAGCATAATGCTCATTCCCCGGTATATTCGCGTATGGCCTCCGGCGCGTGGTTCTCGCCGATCGACATCGACAGGACGCGCGAGATGTGTTTGCGCGGCAAGCCGGTTTCAGCCACCCAGACGTTGATCTGCGCCTGGATCTTATCGAGGTCGCGCTTGGAGGTGGGGTTTTCGGCGATGTCGAGTCCGGCATCGCGCAGCGCAGCCGACATGTCTCTCGATATAATGAAGCTGTCCCACTCCAGCCAGCGCAACAGGTATTGGCCGGTGTTGCCGCCGAGCCGGCTGCCGTGCTTGGACAAATAGCCGGTCAGCCCGACCTGGTCAGCCGCCGGCCATGCGGCCAGGAACTTGCCGAAGGAACCGTGTTCCTTGGAAACTCGCTCGACGAAGACAGCGTTGTCCCGCACGGAGCGGATTTTCTGCGGATTGCGCACAATGCGCTTGTCGGACGCCAGATCGTGCCAGAAATCATCGGGCTGGAAGAGCAATCGTTTCGGCTCGAAGCCGAGAAAGGCTTCCTCGAAACCCGGCCATTTCTGTTCGATAACGCTCCAGACGAAACCGGCAGCAAAAACGCGCTCAGCCATCGTCGAGAGCACACGATCGTCGGGTACCTTCGCAAGCGCGGCATTGTCGGGTGTTGCCCCCAGCAGCGATACGAGAACCGCATCGCCACCCTTGCGCTTTGCGGCGCGGGCGCGAATCTGCTGAAAATCGAGCATGTCGCCCTTCCCGGATTGCGGCTTGGGCCGCGATGAAATGTTCGCACCATCTTCTATAGATCGCCGGCACGTGCAAGCGTCGGCAAGGAGGAGCAGATGCAACGCAGGACCATGGCGGAACTGGCCAGCCGCTGGCTGTCGCGCAACGCCGATGCACTGACCGACAGCGAACGTCGCGTGCTGCAGAGCGCTATCGACCGCAAAACGGTGTCCTTCTATTCCGGGGAGGCCGATCAACAGCGCGCCACGACCGGCGCACACATTGCCGATGCGGTGGCCAGGATCGGCGGCTCGTGGGCCTTCATCATCTCTTTCATGGTGTTCCTGATTGCCTGGGCACTGCTCAACAGTGTCGTTCTGGTCAGCGGAGCGTTCGATCCCTACCCCTACATCTTCCTCAATCTGGTGCTGTCGATGCTGGCTGCAATCCAGGCACCGGTCATCATGATGTCGCAGAACCGGCAGGCTGAACGCGACCGCATCGCCGCAGCGCACGATTATGAGGTCAATCTCAAGGCCGAAATCGAAATCATGGCGCTGCACGAAAAGCTGGACGAGTTGCGGCACAGCCAGATCATGGCGATGCGCGAGGACATCAAGCACCTTGCCGATCAGATGCTGCAACTCGAACAAAAGCTGTCGGTGCCCGTCCGCCCGACGCGTTCACGCAAATGACGGAAACCCTCCATCAGTTCGTCGAACACTATGGATTGATGGCCGTTTTCCTCGGCTGCCTGGCAGAAGGTGAAACCATTGCCATACTCGGTGGCTTCTTTGCTCATCAGCATGTCTTCGCGCTCTGGCAGACCCTGCTGGCCGTGTTTGCCGGCGCGTTTGCCGGGGACACCGCCTTCTTTGTGCTAGGGAGAAGCTTTGCCCAAACCGGACTTGTTCGGCGTATCAGCCGCAAGCCCGGCTTCGACCGCGCCCGGCAGCTCGTTACCGACCACCCGAACATCTACGTGCTGTCCAACCGCTATATCTACGGCATGCGCATCCTGGGCGGTGTGGTTGCCGGTCTTTCCGGAATCGCGACAGCGCGGTTCCTGGTTCTGAACGCGATCTCCGCAGCAGTCTGGGCGACGTTATTCTGCGGCTTCGGCTATCTCTTCGGTCTCGGTGCGGAACAAATCGTCGGCCGCGCCCTGCTCCATCACGAACGCCTGCTGGTTGCATTCGCGATCGGCGTTATCGTCATGACGGCCGCAATCGCCATTGCCCGACATCTGCTGCGCCGTGAAAAAGCCCGCGAGCGCCGGGCTGGCTAGCCAAATCAGATCGGCGCGCCGTAAAGGCGCTCGACAATGGCGAACAGCCAGATACCGGCAGCAAGAACAATGGAAATCAACACTGCCAGCGAGCCGCAATCCTTTGCGAGCTGGATATCGATATTGAACTCGCGGCTGATGGCATCGCAGGTTGCCTCGATGCCGGTGTTCAGGACTTCCACCATGATAAGGACCAGAACCGCACCGATCAGCAGCGCATAGCCGCTCCAGCTTGTCGCCACGAACCAGCCAAGCGGAATGGCCAGTACAAGCAGCATCAACTCCTGCTGGAAAGCCGCTTCGCTTTGCGCGAGGCGGCGGAACGCACGAACGGAATTATGGAAGGCGTCGATCAGCCGCTTCATGAAGTCTGTCCCTTTCCGACGATCGGCCTGTCGATTGCGCCTTTTCGATGGATTGGCGTGCTTATCCGATATCCTCCAGCCATCCGCAACCAAGATTGCCGAATCCAGTTCTTCTACGCCTCGAATGAAAGCCGACAAAAATATCTTTGCCTGCTCTTGCATAACAAGCACAGCCTCAAGTAGAAAAATGCGCCGGAAAATCGGCAGGTTAAGAAAACTTTAGCGCTAGCACATCTAAGGTCTTGCGAGCGAAAGTCGTTGGCGGAACGTCTTTCGTGTGGATTCGACTTCGAAATGAGTTCTGCAACCGGCAGCTTAGAGACCTTTGTCTCGCGTCGGTTCCGATGGGGGAATTGGGTCCAAATGCAGCCGGCAGCCGTCACGCCCGAGCGGAGTTCCGATATTGCGACCACAGTCGTGGCCACGATGCGGCAACTCGGCGTCATTGCGATGCCTCGCAATTACGAGATTTTCTATGAAGCGCTGGCCGGGACAAATCCGGAGCTCAGCCTTGCCGTGCTCGACCTCAGCAAGCGGCCAAGCCAGGATGATCTGGACCGGATCGGGCGCAGGTTCTTCGCTCAAAACCACAAGCACGGCATCGTCGACCACGTGCGTGATGTTCTGGCACGCGAGCTGGAAGATATTGCCTCGCTGCTGCGCAACGAGCGCAGCCATATCGAGAAATACGGCAAGATACTCGACGAAACTTCCGATGGACTTGCCAACCGCAGCGTGATTTCCAAGGAACTCCTGGAAAAGATCGTTGGCGCGGTTTCGACGGCAACCGCCTCGACCATCGATCATGGCAAGCAGGTTGCAAGCACGTTGGGCGACAAGACGGCCGAGCTTGAAAGCGTCAAATCCAAGCTCGAAGAATACAAGCGCCTCGCCGACACCGATCCCCTGACCCAGGTTTGGAACCGCCGTGCTTTCGATGCCGAGATCGCGCGTATCTACAACAGCAACAAGGGCATCCTGTTCAACGCCCTGATCCTGGCGGACATCGACCGCTTCAAGGAAATCAACGACCGCTACGGCCACCCGGTGGGCGACAAGATCCTCAAGGACATCGCCGACGTCTTCCAGACCAGCGTCTCCAGCGGCATCTTCGTTGCCCGCACAGGTGGCGAGGAATTCGCCCTCATCATCGAAGGCGCCAGCGAGGAAGCCACTTTCGACATCGCCGAACGTATCCGCATCCTGATTGAGCAAACTCCCTTCGTCAGCAGCCAGAGTGGCGCCAGCTACGGTACGGTGACGATATCGATGGGCATCTGCATGGCTTCCGAGGCTATCGGACCGGAAGATCTCTATTCCAAGGCCGACCGGGCCCTCTACCGCTCCAAGGTCGAGGGCCGCAATCGCGTCACACGCCATTCGGTCATGGGCGGACGCGCCAGCAAGAACTGGCTGATCTACAAGAAAGACTAGATCCCCAACGAGGGCCGGAACAAGGCTAAAGCAACGCATCAAGCTTCGCTGCTGCCGGGTTCTTGTTTTGTTCTAATTTTCATCAAAACCTTTCACAATGAACTTTTCTGCCCTATATTTGCAGCAGAAAGGATGAGCCATGTCGACCAGGATCGCACCAGCCCCTAGCGCGGAAGAAAGTGCTGTCATCACCAAGGCAACGCTGCGGGCCGCGGAACGGTTGGACGTGACGGCGCGAGCCTTGTCCATGATCATCGGCGTGTCCGAGGCCACGGTTTCGCGCATGCGCAGGAGCGAGTTCCTGCTCGACAGAGGTTCCAAACCATTCGAACTGGCAGTCTTGTTCATACGCCTGTTTCGCTCGCTCGACGCCATCACCGGTGGTGACGAGACCGTGGCGCGCGCATGGCTGCGCAACGCCAACACGGCGCTTGACGGCAAGCCGCTGGAGAAAATCCTGACTGTTACCGGACTCGTCGATGTCATCGGCTATCTGGACGCCCGCCGCGCTCTCGTCTGAGGCAATCGGCCTCGGGGGGCAGTGCTGGCGCATGGTGGAGGCGCAGCATCACGTCTCCACGCTGAAGCTCGTCGATACGCTGGATGAACAGACACTCCTGGAAGAGCTGATAGAAGACACCAAGCCGCATATTCCGCATGAATGCCGGCATCTGCACTACCTGCTCGCCACCCCGTTCCGCTATGGTTCCGTCTATCCTTACGGCTCGCGATTCCGCCGTGCCGGTCGGACGCTCGGCGTCTACTACGCGGCGGAAACCATCGCCACCGCAGTCGCGGAAATGTCGTTCTACCGGCTGCTGTTCTTTGCGGAATCCCCCGATACGCCATGGCCACAGGACGCCGCCGAGTACACCGCCTTTTCAGCCGCGTACCGCACCGACAAGGTACTGGACCTCACCAGACCGCCACTGGACAGCAATAAAGGCGCATGGACACATCCAACCGACTATGTCGCCTGTCAGACTCTTGCGGACAACGCGCGCGAAGCAGGTCTGAAAGCCATCCGTTACCAGTCCGCACGAGATCCGGACGGCAGGAACCTCGCTTTGCTGACGTGTACGATCTTCAGCAGCCCGCAACCGATGGAGTGGCAGACTTGGCGTGTGCGCCTCAGTGCCTCCGGCGTGCAGGCCCTGTGTGAATTTCCGCCGCGCCGCATCGGTTTCGGACGCACGGCGTTTGCCGGCGACCCGCGACTTGCCGAATTAAACTGGGATCGCGGCAAAGGCTGATCGTGTCGCCTCCGCTTCGGCGATGACCCATTCGCGGAAAAGCCTGATCTTCCGCGACTGCCGGCGCGACTTTGGGTAGACCAGGCTGTAGCTGCGATCGTCATGCCCGATATGCTGGAAAGGCCGTATGAGCCGGCCGCTGTTCAATTCGTCAGCGAAGAAAATCGGCATCACCATCGCCACTCCCTGCCCCTGCAAGGTCAATCCGACGTCGATGCTCTGAACGCCGATCACCAGATCCATGCGGCTGTCGTCGCCAGCATTCTCGACGCCGGCGCCGGCGAGCCAGCGTGCCCACCAGCTAAGCGCTCCAAACCTGCGGATCTTCAGAAGATCTGCGGGTTGCGCGATGGCATGCCGTTCGCGATATTCGGCCGTGCAGACGGGCGCATACTCCATCGGAAACAGCGAGAAGACCTCGTGCTCTGGCAGCACGCTGTCACTGCCGCGGATCATCACATCGATGTCCTCCCTGACAAAATCGATGCTGTCGTTCGACGTATGCAGCTTGATCCGAACTTCGGGATTGGCGGCCTGAAAAGACGGCAGACGCGGAACAAGCCAGGTCGAGGCAACCGTCGGCAGCGTCGATATGATCAGATGGAGATCGGGCTTCCTTGCGACTTCGACAAAGGCGGAGCCAAGCAGGTCCAGCGCCTCCGTAACCTTTGGTGACAGCTTTCGACCTGCCGCCGTCAAAGTCACCTGTCTTGGCTCGCGCACAAAAAGCGGAACGCCAATGCGAGCCTCCAGCAGCTTTATCTGATAGCTGACGGCTGCCTGTGTCATGCCGAGTTCTTCGGCAGCGCGCGTGAAGCTTTGATACCTGGCGGCGGCCTCGAAGGCCCGAATGGCGGCAATAGGCGGCAGCTTCATGCGCATACATAAGCATTCTTTATGGCAGATTGCGATATTTCGCTTTGTCAGGCCAGTCGATACCCACCATCTTTGCTTTCGCACGATTTCGCCGAATCCAGAGGCCAAGATGAAAGCGCTGCTGAGAAGACTTATCGCTGGGCTGGGCGTCTCACGCCGCGGTGTCGTCGGTGTGCGCCGCTTTGACAGCGCGGGTTCGTTCAACCGGATGAACGACGCGCAACTGCGCGATATCGGCCTGTGGCGAGCCGACGAGCAAACCTATCTGCGGCTGCGAGAGCCCGCGGCCCTCGAGATCCTGTTTCCAGGCACAGGTGGAACCCCGGTCGGCGAGGATGGCAACACCCGTTCCGGTCCGATGAAACCGCGCCTGGGCGTCAAAAACCAAACATTGGCAGATTGAATGCTTGAAACAAAAAAGGCGCCGGTTCCGGCGCCTTTTTTCCTGTCATCCAATGCTCTACTCGGCCGCCTGCGTATGCGGCTGGCGCACATGGCTCTTCTTGAGCAATTCCGACACCAGGAAAGCCAGTTCGATCGACTGGTCGGCATTGAGGCGCGGATCGCAATGGGTGTGATAGCGGTCCTGCAGGTCCTCCGCCGTGATGGCACGAGCGCCACCGGTGCATTCGGTGACGTTCTTGCCCGTCATCTCGATATGGATGCCGCCTGCATGCGTGCCTTCCGCCTGGTGCACGTCGAAGAAAGTCTGCACTTCCTTGAGAATGCGTTCAAACGGGCGGGTCTTGTAGCCGGCGGCGGTCACGGTATTGCCGTGCATCGGGTCGCACGACCACACCACGCTGCGGCCGGCGTTCTTCACCGCCCGCACCAGCTTCGGCAGATGGTCCGCGGCCTTATCAGCGCCGAAACGCGCAATGAGCGTAAGCCGGCCAGGCTCGTTGTCGGGATTCAGCAGGTCGATCAGTTCCAGCAGACCATCCGGCGTAAGCGACGGACCGCACTTCAGGCCGAGCGGATTCTTGATGCCGCGGCAATATTCGATGTGCGCGTGATCCGGCTGGCGGGTACGATCGCCGATCCAGATCATGTGACCCGACGTGGCGTACCAGTCGCCTGAGGTCGAGTCGACACGGGTCAGCGCCTCTTCGTAGCCGAGCAGCAGCGCTTCATGGCTGGTATAGAAATCCGTCTCGCGCAGCGCGAAATTGGTTTCCGAGGTAATGCCGACCGCCCGCATGAAATCCATGGTTTCGGTGATGCGGTTGGCGAGCGCCTCGTATTTCTCGGCCTGTGGGCTGTCGGCGACGAAACCGAGCATCCAGCGGTGCACGTTTTCCAAACTGGCGTAGCCGCCCTGGGCGAAGGCCCGCAGAAGGTTGAGCGTCGCGGCCGATTGGCGATAGGCCATCTCTTGGCGGGCTGGATCGGGTATGCGCGACTTTTCGTCGAATTCGATGCCGTTGATGATGTCGCCGCGGTAACTCGGCAGAGTGGTCTCGCCCTTGGTTTCATTGTCGGACGAACGCGGCTTGGCGAACTGACCGGCGACACGGCCGATCTTCACCACGGGTTGCGATCCTGCAAAGGTAAGCACAACCGCCATCTGCAGGAACACGCGGAAGAAGTCGCGGATGTTGTCCGCGCCATGTTCCGCAAAGCTCTCGGCGCAGTCACCGCCCTGAAGCAGGAAAGCCTCGCCATTGGCCACAGCCGCCAGTTGCTTCTTCAGCTTGCGGGCCTCACCAGCGAAAACCAGCGGCGGGAAGCTGGCAAGACGCGCCTCGGTCTCCTTCAGCGCGGAGAGGTCCGGATAGGCGGGAACCTGCTGGATCGGCTTCGCTCTCCAGGAATTCGGGGACCACTTTGTCATCTTGTCGCACCCAACGCGCTTTCCACGCTTCGGCACCATCGCCCAAGCCCTTCGCTCCCTAACAAGGAGATGCGGCTCCATACAGGAAGCCGGTTTCCTATTCTAGCCCGGATTTGGCAGGGACGCGAACGACTTATGCTAGCCCCTGGAGGCTTACGCCGTTTGCGCGGAAGGCACCAAACCAGCTTTCCGGGCAAGACCTTACCCTAGCGTCACTGTGGCGGATCAGCCACGTGGGTGAAGCCAATCACAGACCGTTGCTAACCATTTAGTGAGAATGTTAACGGAAAATGATCAATTGGTGTTACTCTGTGTAACAAAACTAGAGAGGTTTGGGCGGGAAGTGATTCGGGTCGATAGACCGAGCCATTCAATGCTGAAACGGCGGCGCCACGATACGGCAACACCGCCAACCCGGACGCCGGTTTCTTCGATGCGCGGTTTCTGGGGCCTTATGCGGGCATACTGGTTCTCGGACCGGTGGCGAGAAGCATGGGCACTGGCTGCCATCATCGCTCTGCTGACGGCACTTTCCAGCAAGACAGGCGTTTGGTTCGCGATAGCTTCCGGCGAATTGGTCAACTCCATTGCCTTCTTCCACGATGCTGCCAACACAACGCCCCTCACCTCGCTGCTGAGCAATGCCGGCTGGCTGGTTTTGCTCGTCATCATCAAGGATGTCGGCATCACCGGCACCCGCACATTGGTTTCGGCAACGTTGCATCGCAAATGGCGCGGCTGGTTGAACGGCCGCTTCAATGACGCACTGCTCGATCCAAACCACACGCATTTCCATGCCCAGAATGGGGGCGACGGGCCAGCGCCCGACAACATCGACCAGCGCGTGCAGGAATCGATCAAGGATATGACCGGCGGCGCCATCGGGCTTGCCATGGGCGTGCTGGCGGTGGCCACCTCCCTGTTCTTTGTCGGACAGAAGCTGATCGCAGACTCCACCGAAGTCGCGGGACTGGAATTCCTCGGCGACTATGGCAGCGCCGTGCTGGCGCTGGCGGCAGTCGCAACCTACGTCCCGGTCAACACCTGGATCGCCATGAAGCTCGGCGGCATGCTTGAGCGGCTATCGGTCAGGATGCAACAGGCCGAGGGCAGCTATCGTGGTGAATTGACGACATTATTGCGCCGCTCATTCCATGTCGCAGCCGCGCGCGGCGAGGAAGTCCAGAAGGCCATGCACGGCCGCCTCTATGAAGATATCGACAAGACATGGGGCCGCCTGAACCGCGTCAATGCCGGCTATTCATCCTTTGAGCTGGTCTACAACTTCATCGGCGCCCGCATTGTCGCCTACGGGCCTGGCCTGATCCCGTTCATCCACAACAAGATCGACCTCAAGGGCTACATTACCGGCGCAGAGCTGGTCAATTCGCTGATCAGCCAGTGCTCGTGGTTCATCCATGTCATGCCGGCGATCGCAGCGCTCAGAGCCAACAGCCGCCGTGTCATAGAACTGGCGGACGCCATCGAAAGTGTCCAGCAGCCCGCCGATTTCTATCGCCAATCAGGTCATTCGGACTTCCAATACACGCATCAGAACCCGGTGTTCGGCCTGACCATCCAGCATCTCGAACTGATGCAGAAGGGAGCCGACGCCGAACCGTTCGTGACGACGGAACGGCTTCGCTTCCGGCGCGGTGAATGGACTTTCCTCAAGGGCGAATCCGGTAGCGGCAAGACTTCGCTGATCAAGGCGATCAATGGATTGTGGCCTTACGGGCGCGGCACCGTCGTTTTCCCGGAAGGAGTGAAAACCTTCTACGCAGCGCAGGAAGTGAAACTGCCGCCGGTATCGCTGAAGGAGCTGGTTTGCCTGCCGGATTCACCCGACGATCATTCCGACACCAAGGCCGCTGCTGCCCTGCACCGCGCCGGCCTCGGTGAATTCATCGAATATCTGTCCGAGACGACACGCGACAATCACAGCTGGGACCAGGTTCTTTCCGGCGGCCAGAAGCAGAAACTGATCGTTGCCAGGATTCTTCTGCAGCAGCCGGGCCTGCTGTTCCTGGATGAAGCGACCGCAGCGCTTGATCCTCAGGGCAAGGTAGCATTCCATCAGGTGATCAAAGACAACTGTCCCGACGTCATCGTCATCAGCGTGATGCACGAAGCGATTCCGCCACGCTCGGCGAGCGGCGAGGAATTCTACAACAGCGTTCTCAGCATCGCCGATGGCATCGCCACCAAGAAGCCGCTGGTGCCGACATTGCCGCGCGAGATCACCACCATCCTGGCCAACCCGCCTGCGCGGTCGGTCGCCAAGGCACCGCGGCTGGAGGATGGCTGGGCGCGCATCACACGCATGCGGCTCAGGCAAAAGTAGCTGTTCCACAGCCTTCATTGGCCTGGAGGGTGACCCAGACCGATACCGGCTCGATGAATGGACATCGGCGCGATCTGAAAGTTCGCACCGACCATCGTGACGCGCAGTGGCAGCCAAAGCCGATCATCGCCTTGACTTTGACGTTCACGTCAATGGTAGACTCTGCTTTCGATCATGGGAGGCAGGATCTATGACATCTCCCCAGGCGCAGTCTATCCGGCCCGCCTCCCTTCAAAGGGATAAAGAGGCAACCGCTCAGGAAGTACATCGCCGCGATATCCGCTTTGACGCGGATGATGGCTTTCCTCTCACCGGCACATTGTTCGAAGGCGACGGACAGCAACCGCTCGTGCTGATCTCTTCGGCAACCGCGGTGCCACGCGGTTTCTATGCGGCCTTTGCGACTGCAGCCGTGAAGGCAGGCGCGCGTGGCGTGCTCATTTATGACTATCGCGGCACAGGCGATTCAATGCCCTCCAAAGGTTGGTCGAAACGCATCGGCATGGCGGATTGGGGACTGCGTGACATGCCGGCAGCGGCCAAGGCGCTCGATGCGGTTGCGCCAGGACATCCCATGGTCGGTGTCGGGCAGTCCTATGGCGGCCAGGCGCTGGGTTTGAGCGGCATTTCGAACCGCTTCACCCGCTACGGCATGATCGCGGTCATGTCAGGCTATCACCGCGGTCTCGACGACAAATGGGCCGGACCGCGCATGTTCCTGCTTGGCGTGCCGCTCTCCTATCTCTTTAGCAACATGCCGAAATGGATGCGCCTTGGCGAACCGATCCCTGCGACGGTTTTCCGTGACTGGGCACGCTGGTGCTCGATGCCGGACTATTTCTTCGACGATCCCGGACTGAGGGAAACAAAACGTTTCGCAGAGGTGCGCACGCCGATCCTGTCCCTGCGCATGAGTGACGATCCATGGGGAACCGAACGCGCCGTCGTATCGCTGATGAAACACTATGACCATGCGCCAATCGAAAGGCGCTGGATTTCGCCGGAGGACGCCGGCGGCCCGATCGGTCATCTCGGCTTTTTCCGCTCACGCTTCGCAACCACCTTGTGGCCGCCATTTCTGTCCTGGTTGCTCAACGGTGTGGCCTTCACCGCCGGCAGTCCACCGCCACAAATGGCATAGAAGCTGGCCAGCTCATCCGCATACCCTTTGACCGTGCGGACAAAAATGCTAGGAGCCCCGCAACGAAGGCGCGGGGAAGCGAATTCCGACCATGGATGCCAGGCAACTAAAGATCGAATCCGCGCGGGCAGCCCTCGCCCATGTCACGAATGGCATGAGGCTCGGCATCGGCACCGGTTCTACGGCAGAGGAATTCGTTCGGCTACTCGCTGAAAAGGTCGCCACCGGTCTCTCCGTCATCGGCGTGCCGACCTCGGAGCGCACGGCTGCACTGTGTGCCGAGCTTGGCGTGCCGCTGACGACTCTCGAGGAGACCCCTGAACTCGACCTCACCATCGATGGCGCCGACGAAATCGATCCGGAGCTTACACTGGTCAAGGGTGGCGGAGGTGCGCTGCTGCGCGAAAAGATCGTGGCTGCGGCTTCGCAACGCATGATCGTGATCGCCGACCGCTCGAAACTCGTAGATATGCTCGGCCGTTTCCCATTGCCCATCGAGGTCAACCGGTTCGGCCTGCGCGCGACCGAGATCGCCGTTGCCTCTGCGGCACGCGAACTCGGTCTTTCCGGGCCGATCACATTGAGGATGACGGCGGGCCAGCCTTTTGTTACAGACGGCGGTCATTTCATCCTCGATGCATCTTTTGGCCGCATTCCGAATACAAGAGCGCTATCGAATGCCCTCCATGCCATTCCCGGTGTGGTCGAGCACGGTCTTTTCATCGGGCTGGCGTCCGCGGCGGTGGTTGCAGGTGCCAATGGCATCGAAACTGTCCACGCACCCCGATAAACAAGGGAGTTTTCCGATCATGATGTTGAATAACCGCGTCCGTCGTCTTTCCGTGATGCTGGCGACTGCTGCTGTCGTTGCTTTTGCCGCGCCTTCCTTCGCTCAGGAAATCTCCGAATCGCACCTCAAGGCTGCCCGCGCGGCAGTCTCGGCAATCCATGCGACCGACGCATTCGACAACATCCTCCCGCAGGCGGCCGCGGCACTCGAAGCCCAGCTGATCCAGAAGAATCCCGACCTGCAGGAGCTGATCAGCCAGACGATCAATGCCAAGGCGCTTGCGCTGGCTTCGCGCCGCTCCGACCTTGAGAAGGAAGCAGCGACCGCCTACGCCAAGGTGTTCTCCGAACAGGACCTCACCAACATCGCCACCTTCTACCAGTCCGAGACCGGCAAGAAGCTGCTCGACAGCGGCCCTATCGTGACCCGTGAACTCGTGAAGGCCGCCGAGATCTGGCAGAACGGCGTCGCTCGGGACCTCGCCCAGCAGGTCGGCGAAGCACTGCAGTCCGCCGCCGGCGCGAAGGCTCCTGCTCCGACCGACGGCGCCACTCCGGTAGAAGGCGCAGCCCCTGCCGATGGAGCGGCTCCAGCCGAGGGTGCAGCACCTGCGGACGGAAGCGCCAACTGATCGCTGCATCTCAGCGCGACTGGATCAAGAAGCCCGGCAATTGCCGGGCTTTTCTTTTGACGATTACACGCCTACCTCTCACCTGCGTTGTACAAAGGAACAGGATTTCACGATGAGCGCTTACGACTACGACCTTTTCGTTATCGGCGGCGGCTCGGGCGGCGTGCGCGCGGCACGCGTATCCGCAGCACTCGGCAAGAGGGTCGGCGTCGCCGAGGAGTATCGGTTCGGTGGCACCTGCGTGATCCGCGGTTGCGTACCGAAGAAGCTTTTCGTCTACGCCTCACAGTTTCCGGAGCATTTCGAGGACGCCGCTGGCTATGGCTGGACCGTGCCGCAGGCAAGTTTCGACTGGCCGACATTGATCGCCAACAAGGACCGTGAGATCGCTCGGCTCGAGGGACTTTACGCAAAGGGCGTGCAAGGCGCCGGCGGGGAGACTTTTCAGACCCGCGCCACACTCGTCGATCGCCACACCATCCGCCTGGAGGCGGAAAATCGGACGGTCACCGCCGACCAGATCCTGATCGCCACCGGCGGCCGCCCGGCTGCGCACCCCGCGCTGCCGGGCCATGAACATTGCATCACCTCCAACGAGGCTTTTCACCTGGCTGAACTGCCGAAGGCGATCGCCATCGAAGGCGGTGGCTACATCGCCGTCGAATTCGCCAACATCTTCCATGGCCTCGGCGTGGAAACGACGCTGATCTATCGCGGCACCGAAATCCTCAGCCGCTTCGATATGGACCTGCGCCATGCTCTGCACGAAACCATGGAAAAGAAAGGTATCCGCATCCTCTGCCGCACGGTTTCGGAAGAAGTGAAGCGTCGCCCGGATGGCCGGCTCGACGTCCGGGTGACAGGAGGTGACATACTTACCGTCGATCAGATGATGCTTGCCATCGGGCGCCAGCCCAACACCGAAAGTCTCGGCCTGGCGTCCGCCGGCGTGGAACTGTCGCCGGCAGGCGCCGTCATCGTTGACCAGTATTCCCGCACCAATGTCGACAACATCTGGGCCGTGGGCGATGTAACCAACCGCGTCCAGCTGACGCCGGTGGCCATCCATGAGGCAATGTGTTTCGTGGAGACCGCGTTCAAGAACAAGCCGACTTCGCCCGATCACGACACCATTGCCACTGCCGTGTTCTCGCAGCCGGAAATCGGCACTGTCGGCCTTTCGGAAGATGATGCCGCCAAGCGTTTCGCGGAACTTGAAATCTATCGCGCTTCCTTCCGGCCGATGCGCCACACCCTTTCGGGACGCGACGAGAAGATGCTGATGAAGCTGGTGGTGGATGCGGCAAGCCGCAAGGTGCTTGGCGCGCACATCCTCGGACCCGATGCGGGAGAAATGGCCCAGCTTCTGGGCATTCCGATCAAGGCAGGCCTGACCAAGGATGATTTCGACCGCACCATGGCTGTGCATCCGACAGCCGCAGAAGAGCTTGTCACGATGTACAAACCAACATACCGCGTCAAAAACGGCGAACGGATCGACTAGCGCCCCGCTATCGATTCGTTTCCGATGCGGCAGAAAACCAGGCTCCTGCTCTTGACTGCGGAGCAGCACCGGATAGTTTAAGGACAAAATACCGGCCTTGTTAGCCGGACGGCAAGCGTGCCTCGTATGCCTCGCCTGACGGCGATGGCTGCGGGGCATTTTCGTTTTGGGGGACATTGCTGGTGAAACGCCGCGTCGAGATCGGCATCCTGTATTCCCGTTCCGGGAATTACCGCCTCGTCTCGGAATCCTGTCATCGCGGTGCCATGCAGGCCATCGCAGCAATCAATGCCGATCCCTTTTCGCCGATCGAATTCATTCCGATCGAGCGCGATCCGCAAGGCAACGCCGACCGCTATGCGACGCTGGCCGAGGACATCCTGCGCAACTCAAGTGCCCGCCACATCATCGGCGGCGTCACGTCCTGGAGTCGCAAGGAAATCATTCCGGCACTCGAGAAAGCCGGCGGCATGCTCTGGTATGCCTGCCCGTATGAGGGGTTCGAGGCCAACGAGCATGTCGTCTACATGCATGCATGTCCCAACCAGCATCTGGTGCCGCTGCTTGGGCACGTCATTCCCATTTACGGCGCCAATGGCTTCCTGACCGGCTCCAACTACATCTGGGGCTGGGAAACCAATCGCGTCGCCCGCGACCTGATTGCCGACGCCGGAGGCCGTGTGCTCGGCGAACGCTATCTGCCGCTTGGAGAGACCGATGTCTCACGGCTGATCGAAGAGATCCGCGCGACCCGCCCGAACTTCATCCTCAACAACCTGATCGGCCCCTCTTCTTACGCTTTCTTCCAGGCCTATGCGGAACTGGCCCGGCAAGACGATCATTTTACGCCACAGCAATGCCCGATCATCTCCTGCAATCTGACCGAATGTGAACTGCCGGCCATCGGCGCCGCCGGCAATGGCCACCTTTCCGCCGGACCGTATTTCCACGACGCTTCCCTCAAGGAGATATGGCTGGTTGGCCAACCCGAGAGCGGTGAGCCGCGTCCCTCATCCTTCCAGGCTTCGGCCTTCGCTTCCGTAAAAGTTCTGGCTTCCATTCTCGCTGCCGGCAGCGACGCCAGCCCGAGCGAACTGTCTGCTGCCTTCGCAAGCAGCAGCTTCAACACGCCGTTCGGAGCGATCAGCATCGATCAGCAAACTCAGCACGCGACACTGCCCGTCGAGATCGGCCGCATCGCGGGTGACGGTTTTGAAAAAGTAAGCGTTACCAAGGCGATCGAGCCAGACCCTTATCTTTCGCGCTATGATCGGACCAAGGTGTTCGGCCGTCGCAAGCTTAAGGTGGTGTCATGAAGCGCGCCGCCCGCATCCCGATCCTCGGCGGCGCGAAGGCCTTTGTGCTGCACCGCCAGCATGCCAACCTCACCGCCATCATGCGCCAGCTTTCCGCGATCGGCCTTTCGGCGACCGACTGCTGGCCGGAGCTGCCGCCGGAGGCACTTGGGGCAGACTTCGTCTTCTTCGACGTGGATCTCGGTTTCAACGAACAATTTCCCTGGACACCGGGCGAGGCGCCGATGCCGATCATCGCATTGATCGGCTCGGAAGCGCCCGGTCGTATCGAGTGGGCGCTGTCCCACAATGCCGATGCCCAGCTGCTGAAACCGGTCGGCAATTCCGGCGTCTATTCCGCGCTGTTGATCGCCCGCCAGAGCTTCGCCGCGCGTCGGCAACTGGCCGACGAGATTGCAACGCTGCAGGCGCGCGTCGCCGAACGCCAGACCATCGTGCGTGCGGTGACCGCCTTGACCAGCCAGGGTATCGATGACGAGCGCGCCTATGCGCAATTGCGCTCGCTGGCGATGAGCTGGCAGGTGAATCTCGAGGAAGCTGCCCGCCGGGTTGTCGCCATGAGCGAAAAGGAGGGCGGCATTGACCAATCCCATAGCGCCTGACGCGCCTATCGCACCGCGCCTGCCGGCAAAACGCCGACCCGGTGTGTTCGGCCGCCTTCTGACACGTCCCCTCGCCGTCATCGGGCTTGTCATCATCGCCATCACGGTTGTCGGCGCGATTTTTGCGCCCTGGCTGACGGCCTATGATCCCAACGAACAATTGTTCGACGGGCTGACGCTCGAAGGTGCGCCGTTGCCACCCAATGCCGCGTTCTGGCTCGGCACGGATCTGCTTGGACGCGATCTTCTGACCCGGATCCTCTATGGCGCGCGCACGTCACTCGTCATTGGCGTCGTCGCCAACGGAACCGCCCTGCTCATCGGAACTTTGGTCGGCGTCACCGCCGGCTATTTCCGCGGCTGGATCGGCGGTGCATTGATGCGGTTTACCGATCTGATGATGGCTTTCCCTGCACTCCTGCTCGCCATCTGCCTGGCGGCCGTCTTCCAGCCAAGCCTATGGATCGTCGCCATGGTCATCGCGCTGGTGAACTGGGTACAGACTGCCCGCGTCGTGTTCACGGAGACCAGTTCGCTGGCCGAGCGCGAGTTCATCGATGCCGAGCGCACCATCGGCGCCGGCACGCCGCGCATCCTGTTCCGCCATATCCTGCCGCATCTTCTCCCCACCATCATCGTGTGGGGAACGCTCGGCATCTCGACCACGGTGCTGCTGGAAGCCACCCTGTCCTATCTTGGTATCGGCGTGCAGCCTCCGACAGCCTCCTGGGGCAACATCATCTTCGAAAACCAGACCTATTTCCAGGCAGCTCCCTGGCTGGTCTTCTTCCTGGTGCCGCCATCCTGGCTCTCGCGCTTGCCTTCAACCTGGTCGGCGATGCGCTGCGTGACATTCTCGACCCGACGCAAAGGGGACGGGCATGATCGCCTATCTTACCCGCCGCCTGATCCAGGCAGCGCTGATCCTGCTCGGTGTCTCGATCATCACCTTCGCCCTGCTCTATCTGCTGCCAGCCGATCCGGTGCGCCAGATCGCCGGCCGCAGCGCGACGCCGCAGACAGTCGAGAGCATTCGCCAGCAACTCGGTCTCGATCAACCCTTTGTCGTGCAGTACTGGCGCTATCTCACCAATCTGCTTTCAGGTGACCTCGGCCGCTCCTACATCCAGCGATCCGAAGTCAGCGAACTGATCGTTTCGCGCCTGCCGGCAAGCCTCGTCCTGATGGTGGGTGCGATCCTGTGCGAACTGGCGATCGGCCTGACCATGGGACTGATCGCAGCCACAAAACGCGGCAGTGCCACGGACCAGACCCTCATGGTCGGCTCCTTCATCGGTGTCTCGGCGCCGCAATTCGTTGTCGGGCTGCTGCTGCTCTATGTCTTCGCCGTCCAGCTCGGCTGGTTCCCCATCGGCGGCTACGGCACGTGGCGGCATGCGGTTCTGCCATCGCTGACGCTCGGCATCCTCGGCGCCGGCTGGTATTCGCGCATGATGCGCTCGTCGATGATCGACGTGCTTCGTCAGGATTATATCCGCACCGCCCGCGCAAAGGGGCTGGCGCGTGGTGCCATCCTGTTTCGCCATGCCCTTCCCAACGCCATCCTGCCCGTCGTTGCCATGATCGGCATCGATATCGGCCTGTTCATGAGCGGCATCGTGGTGGTGGAAAGCGTGTTCGGCTGGCCGGGCATCGGGCAGCTCGCCTGGCAGGCGATCCAGCGTGTCGACATTCCAATCATCATGGGTGTGACGCTGGTATCAGCCTGCGCCATCGTGCTCGGCAACCTGCTCGCCGATATCGTGGCTCCGTTCATCGATCCGCGCATCAAGCTGCGCTGACCATTCAACCAAAACAAGAGAAGGGAACAGAACATGAAGAAGTATCTTGCCTCAACCGTAGCAGCCTCGGCGCTGGCGCTGATGCTTGGGCTGGCGCCCGCATCTGCTCAAGAGAAGCTCGATCCGAATGCCAAGCAGGGCGGCTCCATCACCATCACCTACAAGGACGATGTCGCGACCCTCGACCCCGCAATCGGCTACGACTGGCAGAACTGGTCGATGATCAAGAGCCTGTTCGACGGACTGATGGATTATGAACCCGGCACGACCAACCTGCGGCCGGAGCTCGCCGAAAGCTATGAGATCTCTCCGGACGGCACGACGTTCACATTCAAGCTGCGCAAGGGCGTGAAATTCCACAATGGCCGCGAAATGACGGCCGACGACGTCAAATATTCGCTCGATCGCGTGACCAATCCGAAGACCCAGAGCCCCGGCGCCGGATTCTTCGCTTCCATCAAAGGGTACGAGGACGTCGCTGGAGGCAAGGCGCAAAGCCTTGCCGGTGTCACGGTTGTCGATCCTGCAACCGTCAAGATCGAGCTGTCGCGGCCCGACGCCACCTTCCTGCATGTAATGGCGATCAATTTCAGCCACGTCGTGCCGAAGGAAGAGGTCGAGAAATATGGCGCCGACTTCGGCAAGCATCCGGTCGGCACCGGCGCATACAAGCTCGCCGAGTGGACGCTCGGTCAGCGTCTGGTGTTCGAGCGTAATGGCGACTACTGGCACAAGGGCCTGCCCTATCTCGACAAGATCACCTTCGAGATCGGCCAGGAGCCGATCGTTGCACTGCTGCGCCTGCAGAAGGGCGAAGTCGATGTGCCGGGTGACGGCATCCCGCCGGCCAAATTCAGGAAGTGATGGCCGATCCAGCGCAAAAGGCGCGTGTTGTCGAGGGTGGTCAACTCCAGACCGGCTACGTCACCATGAACACCACCATGGCGCCGTTCGACAATGTGAAGGTCCGCCAGGCCGTCAACATGGCCATCAACAAGGAACGCATCGTCAAGATCATCAACAACCGCGCCGTACCGGCCAACCAGCCATTGCCGCCATCGATGCCCGGTTACGACAAGAATTTTGCCGGCTACAAATACGATGTCGATAAAGCGAAAGCGCTGCTCGGCGAGGCTGGTCATCCCGACGGTTTCGAGACGCAGCTGTTCGTCATGAACACCGACCCCAACCCGCGCATCGCACAGGCTATCCAGCAGGATCTGGCGGCAATAGGCATCAAGGCCTCGATCCAGTCGCTGGCACAGGCCAATGTGATCGCAGCCGGCGGCGACAAGGCCGGCGCGCCGATGATCTGGTCGGGCGGCATGGCGTGGATCGCCGACTTCCCGGATCCTTCCAATTTCTACGGCCCTATCCTCGGTTGCGGTGGCGCGGTCCAGGGTGGCTGGAACTGGGCCTGGTACTGCAACAAGGATCTCGACACCAAGGCCGCGAAGGCGGATTCCATCGTCGATCCGGCCAAGGCGGACGAACGCTACAAGCTGTGGGGCGAGATCTACGCCAAGGTCATGGAAGACGCGCCGTGGGCTCCCGTGTTCAACGAGCAGCGTTTCACCATGCGTTCGCCGCGCATGGCAGGCGACGACAAGCTCTATGTCGACCCGGTCCATATCCCGATCAACTACGACTATGTGTATGTGAACGATGTGCAATAACTGCAACTACACGATCCACGGGCGTCATCATCATTTCGGCTGGGACAACTCCTTCGTCCCGGCCGAGCGGGTGAAACCCGGCTCGACCATCGAGTTCAACTGCCTGGATTCGTCCGGCGGCCAGTTGCAGCCCGACAGCACGGTCGCGGACATCGCCAGGCTCGACTTCGGCAAGATCAATCCGGTCACCGGGCCGATCTATGTCGAGGGCGCTGAGCCCGGCGACGCATTGAAGATCACCATCGAACAGTTCAAACCGTCCGGCTTCGGCTGGACGGCCAACATTCCGGGCTTCGGCCTGCTCGCCGACGACTTCAAGGAACCGGCGCTGGCCATCTGGAAGTATGATGCCAGTTCTCTGGAACCGGCGCTGTTCGGCAAGCATGGCCGTGTGCCACTCAAGCCCTTCGCCGGCACCATAGGCAATGCGCCGGCGGAAAAAGGACTGCATTCGGTGGTGCCACCGCGCCGCGTCGGCGGCAATCTCGACATCCGCGACCTTGCCGCCGGCACCACGCTTTACCTCCCCGTAGAAGTGGCCGGTGCCTTGTTCTCGGTAGGAGACACCCACGCAGCCCAGGGCGACGGGGAAGTCTGCGGTACCGCGATCGAGAGCCCGATGGATGTCGTGCTCACGCTCGACCTGGTCAAGAATGCCCGGCTGAAGACGCCTCGCTTCACCACATCCGGTCCCGTGACACGCCATCTCGACGCCAAGGGGTACGAGGTGACGACCGGCATCGGACCCGACCTGATGACGGGCGCCAGGGAAGCCGTTGCCCAGATGGTCGACCTGCTCGCTGCCCGCTATCAGATGGATCCGGTCGATGCTTACATGCTGGTTTCGGTCTGCGGCGATCTCCGCATCAGCGAGATCGTCGACATGCCGAACTGGGTGGTGTCGTTCTACTTCCCGCGTTGCGTGTTCGAATGACCGCAGCAGGCGACGCAAACTCAGGCGCGGCGATCGCCGCGCCTGACATGGGCAACAAGCCGGTGCTTGCCGTCTCCGGCCTCACGGTTTCCGTGCGCGGGGACGAAGGGGAGCGAGCGGTGGTATCCGACCTCTCCTTCGCGCTCTCTCGCGGCGAAACGCTGTGTATTGCTGGTGAGTCCGGCTCGGGCAAGTCGATGACTTCGCTGGCGGTGATGGGCCTGCTGCCGCAGCCGCAAGCGCGCATTTCGGCCGGCTCGATCCATCTCGGCGAACTCGATCTCACGGTTTTGAGCGAAAAACGCATGCAGACCATTCGCGGCAATCGTGTCGCGATGATCTTCCAGGAGCCGATGACATCGCTGAATCCGGTGCTTTCGATCGGACGTCAGCTTATCGAGGCTATCGAAGCCCACACCAGCCTGAACGGCAGCGCAGCACGCGCGCGCGCCATCGAAGCGTTGAAGGCCGTCCGTATTCCGGAAGCCGAGAGCCGCCTGAAACAGTTTCCGCATGAGCTTTCCGGCGGCATGCGCCAGCGTGTCATGATCGCCATGGCGCTGGCCTTGAAGCCAGACGTGCTGATCGCCGACGAACCGACCACGGCTCTCGACGTCACCGTGCAGGGCGAAGTGCTGGAGTTGCTGCGTGACCTGCAGCGCGAGCAAGGCACTGCCGTCATCCTGATCACCCATGACATGGGCGTCGTTGCCGAAATGGCGGATCGGGTGATTATCATGCGCAACGGCCGCATGGTCGAACAGGGAACCATCGTCGATATCTTCGAGCGTCCGCAGGTCGACTACACGCGCGAACTGCTTGCCGCGGTACCCAAGATGGGTTCCGGGCGCGCGGCAACACCGGCTAGAACCGAAGAACAGACCAAGCCGGTCGCCGTCGCCGAGGTCCGCGACCTTCATGTGCGATTCGATCTGCACGGCGGTTTCTTCGGGCGTGTCACGCGCCGCGTTCACGCCGTCGAAGGCGTCAATTTTTCGATAGCGTCGAACGAAACGCTATCGTTGGTCGGTGAATCGGGCTGCGGCAAGTCCACCACCGCGAAAGCACTGGCTGGCCTGCTTCCTTACAGCGGCGACATCGCCGTTGGCGGACGCAACCTTGCTGTGCTTGGGCGCGACGAACGCAAGGCGGTACGCCGCGACATCCAGATGATCTTCCAGGACCCGTACGCGTCACTCGATCCGCGCATGCGTGTCGGCGACCTGGTCGCGGAGCCCTTGCTCATCCACGGCATCGGCACTCCGAAGGAACGGATCGACCGCGTCGCGGCATTGTTCGAGCGCGTAGGCCTCACCGCCGACCAGATGGAGCGGTACCCGCATGAATTCTCAGGTGGCCAGCGCCAGCGCATCTGCATCGCGCGCGCATTGGCGCTGAGGCCCAAGCTTATCATCGCCGACGAAAGTGTTTCCGCGCTCGACGTCTCGGTGCAGGCGCGCGTGCTGAGGCTGCTCAAGGAGTTGCAGAGCGAGTTCGGCGTCGCCTATCTCTTCATCTCACACGATATGGCGGTGGTCGAAAACATCTCCGACAAGGTGGCCGTGATGTATCTCGGCCAGATCGTAGAGATGGGGACGCGCGACCAGATTTTTTCCAATCCGCGCCATCCTTACACGAGGCGGCTGATCGAGGCGGTTCCGGTACCGGATCCAGCCCGTCGGCGAACGCGGTTCGCCAGACTGGACAGCGAGATCGCAAGCCCGGTTCGCCGCGTGGGGGACCCGCCGGAGAAACTGATGCTGACGGATGTCGGTGACGGCCACATGGTCGCAGCCCACATCGCCTCAGCACACTGAGCCATAGCCGTCGCGCTGCTTGTATCGGAGCGAGCGAACAGCTATCGCCTTGCTTCGCTGCAATCACGGACTGGATCATGACGCGCCCCATTATCGTTTTCGACCTTGACGGAACGCTTGTCGACACCGCGCCAGATCTGCTCGACAGCTTGAACCACAGCCTGGTCGACGGCGCGTTGGAAAGTGTCGACTATATCGGTTTCAAGCGCTTTGTCGGCCAGGGTGGGCGCGTCATGATCGAACGCGCCTATGCGGCGCAACGCAAGGTGTTGACGGTCGAGGAGCTTGACCGCCTGCTTGGCTTGTTCATGACCCACTACACGCAGAACATACCCGGTAAGTCGCTGCCCTACCCGGGCGTTGTGGACGCAATAGGCCGGCTGGAGGAAGCGGGTTACGTGCTCGCTGTCTGCACCAACAAATATGAAGCAAACTCAAAGGCCTTGATCCAAGCGCTCGGCTTGAACAAGCACTTCGCGGCGATCGCCGGCCAAGATACCTTCGCTTTCCGCAAACCGGACCCACGCCACCTTCTCGAAACGATCGCCCTGGCCGGCGGTGATCCGGAACGCGCTGTCATGGTCGGCGATTCGCAGACCGACATCGATACAGCCAAGGCCGCCGGCATTCCTGTGGTGGCGGTGGATTTTGGCTACACTGATCGCCATGTCAGTGAATTCGAGCCATCCGTGGTCATCTCACACTTCGACGAACTGACCCCTGCCCTTGTCGAAAAACTGATCGTGGCGGCACGCTGAAAAATCTTTTGCCGTATCCGCACTTTCCGACCATGGAAGCGTGGAACGGACTGTTGACTTCCAGCTACCACCCACCTTATATCGCGGCGCGCTTGGCCTTCGGGCACGGAGCGGGCGATTAGCTCAGCGGGAGAGCACACCCTTCACACGGGTGGGGTCGTAGGTTCAATCCCTACATCGCCCACCATTCCGCTTACCTGATCGAGCTGATTTTTCGCTCGCATCTCTATTTTTGACGTAAATCGAAACTGGTGATGCGATTGAGCGCAGTAGGCTTCGCTGCGACTTAACTTGCATTGATGCCTCCTATCCAGTCAGCCCGGCTGCTTATCGCGTCTCGTATGATTCACCTATTCAATGGCTTCATGAGCCCCTACGGGGGCAGCGACCTGGAGACTTTAGAACTGTATCGGCACCTGAGTGCCGATACGAAGGTTCGTCTTTGGGCAACCTCCTCGAGAGCATCGAATGAATTGGTGCTGCAATACCCCATTCGGCATCCCTCACCGCTTACGTGGGACGTGCCGGACGGTGGAACATACGTGTTTCTCGGCGCGCACTGGCGGGGCAAACTCTGGCCCTACCTGATACCGCGGCCGCGCCGATTGATTTATGTATTCAACACCTTTCACCCCAAGATCCCGGCGCTGACGACACGGATGCCACGCATGCTCGGTTGGCCAAAGGCCGAGATGGTGCTGATTTCAGAATTTCAAAAGCGGATCTTGCAACTCGACGGCGTCGTACATCCGTCGCCAATTGATATCGACAGGTTTTCGCCGGCCCCGCGAAGACCAGATCGCGCTTTCACGGTTGGCAGACTTAGCCGCAATTCTGCCGCCAAACACCATCCAGACGACACACAGGTCTATGAGGCTTTGCTTGCGGACGACGCGGCAGTGCGGATCCAGGGCGGAACAGTTCTCAAAGACAGGTTGGCAGCGCGGCCACAGGTCGAACTTTTACCCGAAGGGCAGTTTCCAGCAGAGGAGTTCTTGCCAACGCTGGATGTGTTCTACTACCGCACCGGCACACATGTAGAGACTTTCGGCCGCGTGGTCCTGGAGGCGATGGCGTGCGCTCTACCGGTGGTCTGCCACAGGCATGGTGGCTATGCTGATCACATCAAGCAGGGCGAGAACGGCTTTCTGTTTGACACACCCGAGGAAGCCATTGAGATCCTGGCCACACTAAAAGCAAATCCTGCTTTGCGGGCTAGCGTCGGCCACAACGCCCGACAGACAGCCGAGCGCTTGTTCTCGTCCGTCGCGATCAGAGAACGAATTGATTTCTACAGGAGCTGACAGGAAAGCTTCACCGGAATCTGCGACTGACCGTTTGGAAACCTGGACTGACCCAACCCAGTCAGCGACGACAGGATATCCCCGCCAGCGGACAATGAGCCCCCAGCACAAACCCCCATCATGACGCAATTTGCGGTTCGATGCCGGCGCAACCAACGGAATTCGAGGTTTCTCAAACAGGCAGCATATATAGTCGGGGCACGCGCTCTTGCCCTGCTCAAACAGGCGATCAGGCGATGAGGATATCGTTGTCGAGGTCTGTGAAGTTTGCGACATTGAGGACGGTGAGATGGGAGCCGTCTGAGAAGTCGAAGCGCAGATCCGGGCCGGTGTCGGCGATGTAGCTGACCGCCTGGCTGATGGACGCAACCCCCCAGGCCCTGAGGTCGATCTTGTCGATGTTGTCCTGGAAGTCGAAGATGATGTCCCCTCCGTTATTGGGGGCCACGACGAAGACGTCGATGCCGGCACCACCATAGAGACTGTCGTTGCCGTCGCGGCCGCTGAGCCAGTCGTTGCCGGCGCCGCCGACAAGTGTGTTGTTGCCCTGGTCGCCGTAGAGGTCGTCTGCGTAGGAACTTCCGACCACCTTCTCGATGGAGACCAAAATGTCGCCGGCCGCATCGCCGGTTCCTGGCAAGGTGCCCGCCAGATCAACCCGAACGCCGCTGGAAGCTTGCGTGTAGTAGACCGTGTCGAAGCCCGAGCCTCCGTCGATCAGATCGGCTCCGACGCCACCGTCGATGTGATCGTCGCCGTTGCCGCCATAGAGCTGGTCGTTGCCGCCTCGGCCATAGAGATTGTCGGAGCTATCTTGGGTGGCAGCCAAAGAATTCCTAAACCCGCTATGACGGCTCAACTACAGCGCAGGTCTCACTGGTCTCCAGCTCGAGTCTGTTTTCGCCGAGCAGCCCATCAATCGCTTTCCCCGCACTGCGGGAAAGCATATCTCTGCCAACAGGGTTGAGATGTGCAGTATCAAAAAAGACATCTTCCTCCTTCTGCGACTGCATCTTGCAATCGATGAAGCGGCTTACCCCGGCTGATTTCATTGCACGATTGAACGACGGCTCCGCAGCCGCTTCTACGCGCGCGTATGTGGCAGTCAAAGGCATCCGCACGATAACGACCGCGTCGGCGATGGCTTTCAATCGCGCCATCGATCTGACGAATGCTTGCTGAGGACCGGATCCAGTGTACGAAGCCGGATTCTCCAAATCGAACTTGACGATCGCATCGCCTGTTTGCTTTCGACTTGTGTCGAGTTGGGCCGGCAGATTTTCATACATGAACTGGACTGCCGGCTTTAGCTCTCCATCGAAAAGCTCGTAATTCGAAACGTCGGTGCTCGGTGCAAAGTACTTCTTCGCGAGATAAATCCCATAGCGCCACCAGCGCTGCGCATCGGTCGCGTGCTTGCCGAAGGGCATAATGGTACGAGCTAACACCCTCTTGAAATTTGACACTCCCTGAGTCAGCCCTACCATTGAAGGAAGCGAAGTCGCCGGCAACTGACTTATGTAGTTCGTTGTAACGAGCTCATAGGCATCCGGGGTGAAGTTCCTCAGATAGAAGTTGTCTAATCCGACAATAATGCAACGGAAGTGCTTGGACTGCTCGGCAAGAATGGACGATTGGATATCGATCACTTCCATCGGCGACCATCCGCCAGTAGTTGCCAGATTGACAAATTCGACGTCCGGCACTTCGGTTTTTAGCTTCGAACTATCAAAACCTTCTCGGACAACCGAAGCCCCAACCAGCAGACAGGTCCGGGAAGGATATTGAACTGTAGCCAATTGCGAAGCGAACCACGTTCCTGGCAGAAACGCGAACTGATTTCGATCCAAAACCGACCATTTCGGAAGGCCAAACGCCAGAGACGCGCCCAATAGGACAACCGAGGCGACAGCGAGGATTACCCCTGCCCTAAGTGCGTTTCCCCAGCTGCGCGTCATTTCCTCAAAACCCCCCGTAGACGTAACGCTCAGGAACGCCGCCTGCCGTAAATGAGATCACGGCGAGCATAAGGACAATCAGCAAGATTTTGAGGTAGTGCTCCCTTTGCAGGCCAAGCATCATTTCGCGAAATCCTGAAGTGCGATCTGAAGGATGAGCACAACAAGTGCCACCGAGTAGATGCTGACGATAGGTCGAGCAACCCACGCCGGAAGCGAAAGGCCGCCCTTCTTTCCCCAAACTTCTCTGATTATCGTTTCTGCCGCCACTGCGATGCCGACAGCCAGACCCCAAAGGAGAAAAATCCAGGTAAATCGGTGCCAGAGACCAACTAGGGTGAACGGCACGATCAGCGCTATTGCGTTGATCAAATGGATCTTCGCTGTCTCGTGCCGCGCGGGCTTGAGCGAGCGCGTTAGCCAAACCCGTACCGGGAAGTAGAACGTGCGTTTGACAAAACTGCCGAGCGACATATGCCAGCGCGTCCAGAAGTCCGCAAAACTGGTCGCTAAATAAGGATGGTTGAAATTCACTGGCGTCGGCACGGATAGGAGCTTGCCGACCCCAAGGGCGATCAGCGAGTAGCCACAAAACTCAAGGAACACATAGGCCAGGAACACCGTCGAATCCCAGAATGTGGCAACTGGCCAAGCGCCATCGATACCTCTGACAAACAATCCCAGCGATTGAGCAACCGCGAATTTGAGAAAGTACCCGCAGACAACCAGCCATAGTGAATCGACAAAATGAGCTGCGGATGGATGAGCCGGCTCGGTTTCATCCATCGTCAGATGGTCCTCATACTCATTGATCGGTCCTGATGGCGTCATAAAAAACGGGACGAGGAACCCGATCAGTCCGAGCGGATCAAGTAATCTCTCCCCGGCACCCACGGCCCGAATGGCGTCAACAAGGCGCAAGCAGACATATGAAAAGGCAACCAGCTGAAGAAGGCTGAAAGCTTGTGCGGCCGGCCATTGTTGCGACACCATGCCGACAATCTTGAACGGAGCCCATACCGAAAAGTCGTTGCCCGGCTCCAAAAGCATCTTGTGGCCAACGAATAGCAGCCCCACGCTTGCAAAAGCTAACACATAGATTGCCGCCGAATAAGTTGGACGCTTGTCGAACTTGGCAATCAGCCAGAGAACCATCCAATAGCTTACGCCCACGGCTGCAACTACGACCGTGGACCTCCACCCAAAAAGGGCGACGAGGGCACAAAGATTGATCGCCCCGAACCAGGTTGTCCGTGGAATTGCAACGGGAACTTGGACCAGCACGTAGGCAATCGCGACGACGACCACAAAGGTCAATTCGGCAAAGATTGCCACGGAAGTTTACCTTAGTTCAGCTTGGAGGCGATCAGATCCATCAACTCACCCACGTTCTTGAGATGGGTGATTTCCGATGTCTTGAAGCGGATACCGAATTCCCCTTCAACCATCATCATGAGGTTGATGTGATTGAAAGAATCCCATCCGGCAACATCGGCCGCTGTGGTTTCACGCGCAATCTGCAGCTTGCTGTCGCCAAAGATGTCATGGAACACCGTTGTGAGCTTTTCCGTATCGGCGGCGCTGAGTGTCTTCGTCATCAAGGAATCTCGCTCAAAATGTCCAGTTCGTAGATGCCATCGTTGACGGCCCGGAATCCAAGGTTAGGATAGAGATCACGAACTAAGCTATTCTTCTGTGTCGGCAAATAGGTGCCGATCAGTTTTCCAGCCGATCGCTGCTTGGCCCAGTTCAACATCGACTGTTCGACATCTCGGTTTAGAACACGGCAACTCATCAACCAGGTGTCGATTTCGCTGCCTTGCTCTATTGGCGTCAGGATCATCACTCCGATGATCCCCTGGGATCCGAAGCGATCCTTATAGTCGAAAACACCCACCTGCGCGCCGTTAGCTATCATGCGCTCGACGTCTTCGCGGTTATGCCGGCGGGTCGTTAGGTTGAATTGGTTGGTCTTCTGGGCAAGTTGAAGCACCCGATCTATATTCGACGAGTTCAGGCCTTCAACGGTCAACTCGACGCCGAGTGACGCAATGAAATCCTCTCGCGAACCGCCCTCCTGCATCGCCTCGCGCTGCCGCCGCAGCGCAACGAACTGACCCTGACGCTGAAGATCATTGCCAGTAACATGCAGCGCATTGAAGAACCGGCCGCCAGAAAGGCGCGCTAGAGATTGATCCGGTTCCGGTCCTGCCAGCACGACATCGACATCAGGAAATGCAGATAGCACTTCAGCCAGATCAACATGGTTATCATCGATATAGACCATGAAGTCTGAGCCGAAGTTCAATTGCTCGACAACGCGAGCCACAGATTCGCTTTTGTTACCCCAGGCAAGTTGAAGAACGGCATAGTTTGCGCGGCGCAAGGCCAGATGCTTGTTCACATCGAGGACGTCCGCAACTTTGGGATCGTTCCGGCTTACAGCCGCCAGCGCAACACCGAGCGCATTCAACTCCGCGATGTATGACTGAAGGATTTGATAGCCGTATCCATCCGGCGTCTCAGGACCAATCTCGACGCCTTCCGGACCGAGCTCACCGACCTCGCCGCCCCAGATCGTATTATCCCAATCGGTCAACAATGCTCTGTGGCCACGCCCGAACTGGTGTGCGACTGCCGACGCTATTTCTCGTGCCAGCGCAACAAAGCCAGCATCTTCAAAGGGAGCTCGCATTCGAATAGCGGACACCGCACCGGCGGCTTTCGCGCCGCCCGCAAGGTGCAAAGCCTGCTGAGTATCGATGCAATAGATACCTTCCGAGACCAGAGTGGACAGTGTCGCGTTCATCTCGGCTACAATCCGGCTCATGGAGACCTTGCCGTCCACATGCGCGGAACTCGCGACCTGCGGCCACGCACCCGAATAGAACGTAGTGAATGCCATAATACCGGATCGCCGTGATGCGAGCGCTTTCGCAAGAGCTGTGAGAGCGGTCTTCGCTGCGTCAAGGTCTTGCTGCGAAGCGGGAAATGCAGCGACCATTTTGTGCAACCAGCGCTCCGACAGAACGACTAACGTCAGATCGATCTCCCTGTGCTTCCCAGCATGCGCCTCGAACTCGACAGAATCGAACTCGCCAAGTTCTATTGATGCGGAAACTCCATAGGCGGCCAAGAAAAGCTCAAGCTGCGGTACCAGCGCATCAACCGTGCAATCTGACAAAATTTGAACGGTCTTCGACACACTGACCGACTTAAGGGCAGGCATTCCGGCACCATCCCAGATGTTACGGATGCGTCGGTAGAAGAGCGGAGACCCGTCGGAATAGAAGATGCATTGACGCATTAATGCCGCGAAGGAAGCACGATCGTCGGAATTGGACACGCCCCTTGCAATGCGAATGAGCGAGTTTTCATCGCGTTCGCGAATAGCCGCCAGAAGGTCGATTAGTGGCTGAATTTGCATCTAATCGACCACCGCCCCTCGATGAAAATCAATGCGCAACCCTAGGAGCACGCGGCAGTCTCATTATGTTTCCACGCCGGGACTGTCAAATACAAAGGCAATTGATCCCTGCCCTTGGCATCCCCCGCAATTTGTGCAACCGGTGGCGCCCGAAACTCTGTCACTCCGGATTAGCGAATGTCCTACGTCGAAAAGCTCCAAGCTTGCCTCAACGCACGCGCGCCGATTTTTGCGTCAGAAATGGCAAGAACGCTAACGTCGGAACCGGACGCCTTTCATCGCTTGGCAGAGCCGATGTTACATTGGGCCGAGATTTCGTTGGGCGAAGACTGGGCCGAACAACTCGTCGATGGCTACTGCGAGTTCGTTCTCGATGTGAACCGTTCTCAGCTGAAATACGAGAAGACTGGCCGCTACGAGAATTCAAGTTTCGCCGAAGTGTTTGCAAAAGCCTACGACAACCCTGAATTCATGCAGCTATATCACTGGGGTGTTTTCACAACTACCTTTGTGTGGGCGCACCATCTTCGCATCTACAAATTCTTCGAAGAGCACTTCGTGCCGATGCTCCATAAGCTCCCAGAAGGAAGTTCGCTGGTTGACCTCGGTGCAGGTTCAGGGATCTGGCACCTGTCGGCTCTGCGCAATGTTCCGGGGTTGAAAATCGATGCCGTTGACGTCTCCGAACCCACGATCGAGCGTAGCAGAAAGATGACCGATGCCCTGGGCTTCGGCGGAAACATCTCCCACTATGTGGCAGATGCGTTGAACTGGGCACCGGCAAGTCCGCGACAAGCCGGCATTTCGTGTTTCCTGCTTGAGCATCTTGAGAAGCCTAATGTGCTGTTGTCGAACTTGGCAAACAGCCTCGAACCCGGCGCTCCCGCCTTCGTCACATCCGCGCTCACCGCAGCCGAAATTGACCACATCTATGAATATCGCCGGGAGTCCGAACTTGTTCTTGCATGCGAACAGGCAGGCTTCAGAGTACGATCCATGTTCTCGGCTGAACCCGAAACCACTCCGCGGTCACGCTATTTCGCGCCGCGTTCAATCGCTTTGGTACTTCAGAAGCGAGTGAATTCGATCTGGTAATATCCGCTAGCTACGACACAATCGGGCAGGTGCATTCACCGACATCGTCCAATGCACCAACCCGCCGCAACGCGTTCGTTTGGACGTTTTTTTCGATTGTTAGATCTCTTGCAGCCGGCTAGTTTTTTCGCACCATTGCGAATTGACAGGGCATCCGAAGATGTCGCGGTGCCCGACTGAAAATCTCAGTCGGGCTTTTTCGTCGAAGAGCGAACTCGCCCTCACTCGGACGTGCATCACAAGGCTGCTATTACCTCAGCCACAGATCGGTCGAGCGACACACCTACTTATGATTTTGGCGGCAGCAAAGCCCGATTGGACCAACCACATCCTCATCGATGCTCTTAAATCCGTAAACATGTAGATCTGCCAACAGCCTTGCAGTTCGAAATTGCCCACCGATTCCAACTCAGCTAACGCGGTTCGTAGAGGCTCAGCGGTCGAGACGACTCGCCTTTCTGAAGTCTGCGAAAGCATTGAGCACCTGTCCCGATTTACCCGGCTTGAAAGTGCTACAGTCGTCGAAGTTGGCACGGGCTGGGATGCATTGCCAACCCTTGCTCTGTGGCAGGCTGGCGCCTCTGTAGTGACTTACGCCACATCCGACACCTTCGCCATCGAGGGCTGTCACAGTCAGCGCAACAGCTTGGGTTGGCGATCGACGCTGATATGACAACAGCCCTCAAGGATTTGCGTATTGATTACCGAGCGCCGGCCGACGCTTGCGCAACTGGGCTATCAGACGCGAGCGTTGACGTATGCCATTCCTACGCCGTTCTAGAGCATGTTCCCCTTGATGTGGTCGCTGGTCTAGTGTCGAAAGCCCGGCGCGTTCTGAAGCCAAGTGGCGTCTTTTATGCCTTGATCGGCCTCCATGATCACTTCCATAACTTTGTCTCCAAGGTCAATTTCCTTAAGTACCCGGAATGGGCTTGGGGAGCTTTGGTGAAGAACCGGATCAGCTATCACAACCGACTTCGTGAGCGCGGCTTCCTGAGGCTGCTAACCGCCAATGGAGCTTATCTTGTAGATGTGAAAAGCACCACAGACCCCGCCGATCTCCGACAAGTTGGTGAAATGAGGGTCGATGTTTGCTGACTACTCGCCGCACGAATTGGCAGTGGCGATATCCGAAATCATCGCTCGCTTCCACGTGATAAACTTATAGAAGCTGGGCGCTGGGGCACTTCTGTATATGCTGCAAAGAACCGAGGCGGTGATCCCGCAGACTAAGAACTCCGCCAGCCAGGCCTTGCGCGGTCTCGCGGCAATTGGTGTCGTGTTCGCCCACGCTTACGGACGATCAACACTGCCTTTCGAGTTTCCCCGGTACCCCCTGTTCCTTTTCGATATGGCGATCGCATGGGTATGGAACTCGCGACGCCATTGGATAGAGAGAACCGCTCCGGCGCTTTGGCTCTGAGCTGTTGTCAACCAATTTGGTGCCAGAAACTGCGGTAGCGCCACCTCCAACCACTGCCGTTAACATCAACGCCAGTATCGATCACGATTGCATCATTCACGTCCCAACACGCGCGCCGGTAATCGTGTTGTAGAATGTGCTATCAGCCACGTAGATGCCCGTCGATGCCCAATCGACAAGCGGGATATCAAGGTGGCAGCCGTTCGAATTTCGAACAATGAAGCCGAAAACCTTCACGCTGCTAGGGTCGGCAAAGACCTGTCGTCGCATTGACCCGCTTCGCCACGCCATTGTGTCGGCAATGGCTCAGGGCTGGAAACCTGGACTGAGCTGGCTAAGTTGTTGTCGCAATATTCTGGTATCGCGCGAAAAACGAACGCCAGCTTCCTTCCGCCGGCGTCCCGGGAAATCGCGGCCAGCTAAACCGCAAAGCAGGGAAATAGGAACCAGTAGCAGCCAGCTGCGGCAACTGGATTGCCTGTTCGCCCCGCTCTTCTAGAGCGTTTCCGTTTTTCACGGAAACGCGGAAACGCTCTAAGCTTTTGTTTTCACCGCATTTTTTATAACGCCAAGCGATTCCACTTGGCTACAAAATGCTCTAGCTAACCGGCCCGCGTACCGCAGCTACCGCTTCCAGGGCCTGCCGCAAGCGATCGTCGCGGCCGTAGACATCGTCAAAAAACTCGACCTTTCCAGACATGTCCGGCCAGGCGGTGAAGTAAGCGACATAGACAGGAATCTTGCGGCTCACCTTTTCGGATGAATGTCCCTTGGCCAGCTTGCCGGCGACATAATCGACCGAGGTGCCAAGCACGGCAGCGGCCATGCCGCGTGGGTCCTGCAGGCGCACGCAGCCATGGCTCAGTGCCCGATTGTCGCGCTGGAAAAATGCCTTCTGCGGCGTGTCATGCATGTAGATGGCGTGCTTGTTGGGGAACAGAATCTTCAACTCACCCAGCGAATTGGCCTCGCTCGGCTGCTGACGGACGTTGAAAGGGATCTTTGAGCCGTATGCACCCCAGTCGACCGAGGATGACGGGATACGCTTGCCGCGCGAATCCGAGACCTCATATCCCGCGCGATCGAGATAGCCGGGATCGCGCCGCAGCCGCGGCAGCATTTCATTGACCAGGATCGATTGCGGCACCCCCCAATAGGGATTGTAGTCGACCTGTTCGATCTCATCATAGAAAAAACTGGTCTGGTTGGCGACCTTGCCGATGACGGTCCGCGTTTTCAGCTTCTCCTGGCCGCCTTCGATGTAGCTGGCACTGAAGGCTGGCTGGTTGATGAAGACCCGTGGGTCTCCGAGTTCGGACGGATGCCAACGCAGTTCCTCAAGCGCATACTGCACCTTGGCGACACGATCCGCCTTGGACGTGCCTGCAAGAGCCGCAACGGTGCGCGGACCAATGACGCCGTCATCCTTCTGGCCAGCCTTCTTCTGGGCCGCCTTGATCACCGGCACCAGTTCCGGAACATAAGCCTCGCTGGTGACAAGCCGTGCCAGCACTTCGCCGTAATCGCCACCCATCTCATCGTCGAGATCCCGCGCGATCAGCGACAGCAGCTTGGGCAACTCCGCGCTTGTTTCGCCAGGTTTCAATTTCAGTTTGGAATCGACGACGATCTCGTTTTCCTCGCTCGCCTTGAGTGCTTCGAGTTCAACACGCAGCGCCTGATATTCGGCATTCTGCGGATGGCGCGATTCCAGATAGGTGCCAACCTCCTGCGTGCGCGCAAGCGTCTTGAGCGCGCCCTCCCGATCCAGAGGCTTTGCCGGGAAATCGTAGTAGCCGGAGATGCGGTTCGGATCGATGCGCCCATCCTGGGCGTCGTCGATGTAACGCAGCACACGTGCCGACAGTGCCATTTCGAAGCGGATCATCTCCTTCGCGCGCGTCGTCGGATCGGTCGAGGCGGAGGTCGGTACATCGACCAGGTAGTCCTGCGGCGCCAGCCCATAGGTTGCGGCATCGCCCAGTACACGCATCGCCTGCCTGGCCCGCTCATTCGGCTCGGTATTGGTCACCCAGATGAAATCGGGATTGGCGGCATAATAGGCGGCGAGCGCCTTGGCATTCGCCGCTTCGGCACGCAAGTCGTAGTCGGCCAGCCCGCCGAGCGCCTCATGGAAGGCATCACCGGCCTGTGCCGGCTCAAACGCAGCGTTCTGTGGAGCAGCTGACAAAGACGAGAAGTCGACCCTCACCAGCGGGTCGGCTTTATAGGTGTTGTAGGTCGGACCCGTGATCTTGGCGATGGCGGCGGCCTTACGTGCGTTGGGCGGCGGCGGAAATTCCCCCCGCCGCTGAGCAGGACGCCTGTAAGGATCGCCATATTCGCCGTCGCTCATCGAAGGCGGCCCGCGGCGCACGTCACCGCCGAAGAGCATGTCAAACAGGCCCTCCGCATTGGCGTGAGGAGATCCCAGCAGCGTCACGGCCAAGGCCGCAAACGGCAGCAACAAGGATCTCTTCGCGAACGACTTCATGGAACACCCTCTCCGACCCGTCATCGGGCTCCAAACTCCGCCGTGAGCATGCTGATCATCCGCATGGCGGTTCCGTGACAGGATCATAGCGTTTCACGCGCATTTGTTTAAGTCTTCGTTAAACAAGACGGCATCGGCCGATCACTTCCACAAAAGCAGTGTGGCGGCACGGAAACGGTCCGCACCGCCACATCCACGAAAATCGACGAAAACCGGTGGCGTCAGGTATTGGCGCCGCCGTCGATGGTGAAGGCGGAACCGGTGACGAATCGGCTCTCCGGCCCGGCAAGCCAGGCGACGAGGCTGGCGATTTCCGACGCATCACCGAAACGCGGTGTCGCCATCTTCTGGCGCTGGTGTTCGGCGTGCGGCCCGTCGGCCGGATTCATGTCCGTATTGGTCGAACCTGGATTGACGATGTTGGCGGTGATGCCGCGCGCGCCCAGGTCGCGTGCCAAGGCCTTGGTCAGGCCGACCAGTCCTGCTTTGCTCGCGGAATAGGCGGCAAGTCCCGGATCGGTGATGCGATCGGCCAGGTTGCTGGAGATCGAGATGATCGAACCACCCTCGCCCATCAGAGCGGCCGCGGCCTTCGATGCCACGAACGGCGCCCGAAGATTGACCTCGATCGACTCGTCGAAGTCGGCAAGCGAGAGGCTGTCCACCGGCTCCGCACGCCAGATACCGGCACTGTTGACCAGGATGTCCAGCCGCCCCAACACTTCGGCCGCCTCTTTCACGGACCGCTCGACGGCATCGGCATCGCGATTGTCGGCCTTGATCGCAACAGCCCTGCGACCGCTGGCTTTGATCTCCGCCACGACCGACCCGGCCTTTTCGGAACCGTTCACATAGGTGATCGCAACGTCCGCACCCTCAGCGGCGAGACGACGGGCGATGGCCGCGCCAATGCCCCGGCTGCCGCCAGTTACCAGAGCCGCCTTGCCTTGCAATTTGGTGGAAGTCATCGATGTTCCTTTCTGTATCGATCGATACAGAAATATCTGGCAAGGTTGCGCAAGGCCGTCAAGTCATTTATGTATTGATCGATACAGAAATGGAAATCCCATGGCGGATCGTGGACGTCCACGCGGCTTTGACCGTACCGAGGCCCTGGAACGGGCTATGCAGGTATTCTGGAAAAAGGGCTATGAAGGTTCCTCGCTGAATGATCTCACAGCGGCAATGGGGATCGGCTGCCCCAGCCTCTACGCAGCCTTTGGCAGCAAGGAAGGCCTGTTCCTCGAAGCCATTGCCCACTATGGCGAGGTTGTCGGCAAGGAGATCTGGGACGCTGTCGAGATCGCTCCGACGGCGCATGCAGCGATGCGGGATTTTCTGAATGCCACGGTTGAAGCGTATTCCAGGACGGATTCCCCGCAGGGCTGCCTCATCGCACTGGCCGCGTTGCATCAGGATTCGAGCTCGGGCGCGATCTGCAGCGAGTTGCGCCGCCGACGCGCGGAAAATATCGACGCCCTTCGCCGCCGATTCCAGCGTAGCGTGGAAGATGCCGACCTGCCCGCCGGTTTCGACTGCGATGCGGCCGCCCTGTTCTACAGCACAACGCAGCATGGCATGTCGATCATCGCGCGCGACGGCGCCTCGCGGGAGGCACTGGCCGCTGTTGCCGATGGAGCCATGGCCGCCTTCCAACCCCTGGTGGACAAGGCCAATGCCAATGCGCCGCATGGCTCGTGACAAAGCCGTCATGGTGTGATGGAAATCCGGCAAGGACGCCATCGAGGTCGAGGTCTTGCGGAGGGCAGCGTGAAAAGAGGGTTTCGCCAGATGCTGGACGAGGCCAATGCCGAGATCGAGGCGGTTTCGCCCGATGAGGCAGCGGCGTTGCTGGAGGACGATGGCACGATCTTTGTCGACCTGCGTGATCCCCGCGAAGTCGAGCAAAGCGGACGCATACCTGGCGCCAGGCACTGCCCTCGCGGCATGTTGGAATTCTGGATCGATCCGGACAGCCCGTATCACAAGGCCTATTTTGCTTCGGGAAAGAGCTTCGTCTTCTTCTGCGCCGGCGGTTGGCGCTCGGCGCTTGCCACCAAGACCGCGCAGGATATGGGCCTGACCCCGGTCAAACATATCCTCGGCGGCTTCACGGCCTGGAAGGATGCAGGGCTGCCGATAGAAGCGCCCGAAGGCAAGAAGTAGACGAACGCAGCTTCCTCTTGCTCAATGCACCAGTTCTGGCCGGGTGCGCTCCGCGGCGAAGGCAACCGCTTTCTCGACAACACAGGATCTGCCAGGATGCGGCGGTGGCCGAGGCCATTTGCCCAATGCAGGCGAACGTGGTCGCCGGCACTTGCGTAGAGATCGGCATGTCGCGCTGACACCTCCTTGTCGTCAGGTGCATGGATGACCAGGGTCGGAACCGGCACATCGGCGAGTTGGCGGCCACCCTGGAATTCCTTCAGCGGACGTCCGGCAAGCTGCTCCACCCGCCCCGCCATAGCAGTCTGCGAGCGCGGACCGACATTGAGCAGGCGGCTGAACTCGGCGAAGAGATCGGGTATCGAACTTGGAGCCGCGATCAGAACCAGCTTTTCCGTATTGACCGGCAGATAACCTTTGACCGACCCGACTGCGGCGTTGGCTGCAACGGCGCCGCCGAAGGAGTGGCCGACCGTGGCAACGAAAGGACCAAACCAATCGCCAGCAAGCCGTGCTGCCTCGACCGCATTGACCATATTGAGCCGGCGTCCGGAAGAAGCACCATGACCGGGCAGATCGAGAGACACCACCCTGTAGCCATCTTCGAGAAATCCCTGATCAGCGAGCGCATATATTCCGTGCGCGAACGCCAGCCATGGATGGCGAGAATCGTGCCGCGCGATCCCCTGCCCTGGTCCGGGCGGAATTCGTGCACGACCACGCATCCTGCCTTTGTCTTCAACCGATGATGACGCGCTCCGGCCATGAAATCGGCAGCGCGGTCGATGGCACGGCGCTCGCCATCACTCGCCTTGTTGACATTGGGCGTGCGACAGAACACTTCGAACGCGGCGCGGCCTGCCAAACCGGGAGCGATGCGCTCGCCGAAGCCAAACAGGCCGCGGATGACCTTCAAACCAAATGATGCCATAGTGGCGATCCAACAGAATAGTTCAACCGTGAACATGTTAGTTCAAGAATGAACAAAAAACAAGACTTGCCTTGGGACAATCCGCGATTCCGAAACTGGATCGCGCTCGTGCGCGCCGAAAAGGCCGTGGTGGCGGCGCTTAGCAAGGCGCTGCAGCCTCTCGACCTGAAAATCGCGCAGTTGGACATGCTGATGAACCTCTATCGGCATCCCGGCATGTCGCAGCATGATCTTGCCCGCAGGCTGCTGGTGGGGCGATCCAACATCACGATGCTGTTGCCGCAACTCGAAGCCCGGGGTTTGGTGACGCGCGAGAACGACGCCAAGGACAAGCGGGTGATGCGCCTGACCCTCACCGAAAGCGGTGAAGGCCTCCTGATGGAGGCATTGCGCGTCTATACGACGCTGATCGAGCGCGTGATGGCACAGTCGACGCCGGCCGAATGCGATCGCATGGGCGCGATGATGCTGCGCATCACTGAAGCCATGAAGATCGAATAGCGTCCGCCGTCGCTATGGCCGGGATTTCGGCCTTCACCACATCGACTTCTTCGCCCGTTCGGGCCAATCCTTGTCGTAGGCGCTACCGTCGATGCTCTTGCAACTCGTGATCTCCAGCATCTGCCCGGGCGTCGGCAGGCTCTTGGGATCGACATGCTTGTTCGCGTTCCACAGATCGGAGCGATGGATGGCTCGGGCGCACTGGAAATAGACCGTCTCGACTGCGACGATCGTGACCGAGCGCGCCGGCTTTCCTTCGATGGTGAAGGAAGCGCACAGTTCGGCATCGGTGGTGATGGAAGCCGTGCCGTTCACGCGCAAGGTCGTTCCCGAGCCCGGCACGAGGAAGAGCAGTCCGACGCGGGGATCCCGAATGATGTTTCGTAGCGAATCGGCGCGGTTGTTGCCGCGGCGATCGGGCATCATCAGCGTCTTCGGATCATGAAGGCGCACGAAACCAGCCAGATCGCCGCGTGGCGAACAATCCAATCCTTCAGGCCCCGATGTGGCGAGAGCGACGAAGGGTGAAGCTTCGATGAAGGCAGCGTATTCGGGAATGACGTGATCGAGTTCCTTGACCAGCGAGGCTTCGCCAGGAAGCCCATAGAGTGCCTCCAACTGCTCTACGGTCTCTATGATCGACATCGGTCCTTGCTCCGTGAAGCCTGCGGCTATCGCGACCGCATGACAATTTGACGACAGATCCGGCTAACGATCCCTGCCCAATCCCTTCGTCGTCAGTTCATCGAGATAGCTTTGCCACCGGCTTTCTTTTTCGTGGCCGAGCGTATGCAGGTAGGTCCAGGTGAAAATACCGGTGTCGTGGAAATCGTCAAACGTTATGCGGACCGCGTAGTTGCCCACTGGTTCGATCTTGAGGATGGCGACCTCGCGCTTGCCCGGCACAGTGACGCGTTGCTCGGGTGCATGGCCCTGCACTTCCGCAGAGGGTGAAAGCACGCGCAACAGTTCCGCCGGCAGTTCGAATGGCCGATGGTCAGGAAATGTCACCGTCAGCAGTTTCCGGTCCTTGGAGACCCGAAGTTCCTTCGGAGCAGTCATGGGCGTCCCTCGTGGATGGCTTCCGACTACGCCTGTTCGTCGATGTTGGGAAGACCGCAGCTCTGGCGACCATTGACCCAATGGTTGAAATCAGGAAACTTCCTTGCCGATTGGAATGAAGCCCGACTTTTTCGTGCTGCGGATCACCACGAGCGTTACGAAAGTCCGTACCCGCTCGTCACTGGCAAACAGGCGGTGCGCCAGATTGTCGTAGCTTTCCATGTCGCGTGCCACGATCTTCACCGCAAAGTCGTATTCCCCGGTGATCTGCCAGCCTTCGATCACCTGCGGCTCGGCCTCAATCTTGCGCAGCAGTTCATGGATGGTGCGCGAACCCTCCCGCTCGAGTGTCACCAGAACGATCATCGAAAGCGGCCATCCCAGTGTGCGGGGTGCGACGACCGCCACTTCACGCTGGATTGTGCCATTCTCACGCAGGTGCCGAATACGCCGGTAGCATGCTGGCGCGGAGAGACCGACACGCTCGGCCAGTACCGGGACCGGAATCCGCGCGTCGATCTGGAGCTGCTCGAGAATCCGTCTGTCGGCCTGATCAAGCACGATGTTTTGTGTCATCGACAATCTCGCAATGATAATTTTTATCACGAAATAGCAAAAATCGATCACCTTTGGCGAGCGGCAAAGCTAGTTTCCGGTCCGGAAAAACCTGCGGGGACCGCGATGACAACAGCAATCAGACAGGCTGAAACTCCAACAACGCTCCTGGTGCCTGTAGGTGCGCTGATTGTGGCCATGCTTTCCTTCACCTCGGGAGCATCGCTCGCCAAACAACTCTTTCCCGTCGTCGGCGCCGAGGGAACGACAGCGCTGCGTTTGTCGATCGGAGCACTGATCCTGTTCGCAGTCCTGCGGCCTTGGCGCGTCCGGCTTTCGGCCACGTCATGGCGATCAGTCGTTTTCTACGGCCTGTCGATGGGTGGCATGAATCTGCTGTTTTACATGTCGATCCAGACACTTCCTCTCGGCATCGCAATCGCGCTGGAATTCACCGGTCCTCTGACGGTGGCAATCGTGTCATCGCGCAGGAAGATTGACCTGCTGTGGGTGACGCTTGCCGCCGGAGGGCTGCTCCTGCTGCTGCCGATGAGCGACAGCGTCACCAATGTCGATCCGACCGGCGTCCTGCTGGCACTGGGCGCCGGCGGATGCTGGGCGCTCTACATCGTTGCCGGCAAGCGAGCCGGACAGGAGTACGGCGCACTCGCCACGTCGCTTGGAATGGCCGTGGCCGCATTTGCGGTCGCGCCAATCGGCCTTGCGCATGCGGGTACGGCTCTCTTCCAACCCGATGTGCTTCTGATCGGAACTGTGGTGGCCGTCCTTTCCAGCGCGTTTCCGTACACGCTGGAAATGTTTGCCCTGCGCCATCTGCCGGCACAGACCTACGGCACGCTGACCAGCGGCGAGCCGGCGGCTGGAGCCATGGTGGGCCTGTTCCTGCTCGGGGAAGCACTGCCAATGTTGCAATGGTGCGCGATCGCCATGATCGTTGCCGCCTCGGTCGGCGCTACAATGACGGCAATGCGCAACCAGTCGCCGCCCGAACCGCTCAATCTGGGCTGAGCTACCACGGGATATCCCAGGCGCGACATTACTGTGGTTGCGTCTGACGGATGGGGAATGATACCAAATGGCACCCTTTGCCGGGCTTGAAAGATTGCTATCAAGGCCCGACATTCATCAAACCCTTTCTGATTGCAGTGACGGCGGACTGAAGGCGACTGAATGCAATTTGCCAACTCCATGATCGATCCTTTTGGTCGCACGATCAGCTATTTGCGCGTGTCTGTTACCGACCGCTGTGATTTCCGCTGCGTTTATTGCATGGCCGAGGACATGGCTTTCCTGCCGAAGAAAGACCTTCTGACGCTGGAGGAACTTGATCGGCTCTGCACCGTCTTTATCGAAAAAGGCGTTCGCAAGCTGCGATTGACCGGTGGCGAACCGCTGGTTCGCAAGAACATCATGCATCTGGTGCGCGAGCTGTCGCGTCACCTCGAAAGCGGCGCCCTGGAAGAGCTGACGCTGACGACCAACGGTTCGCAGTTGGCGCGCTTCGCCGCCGAACTGGCAGATTGCGGCGTGCGCCGCATCAATGTTTCGCTGGATACACTCGACGCTGACAAGTTTCACGCCATTACGCGCTGGGGCCATCTCGGCAAGGTGATGGCCGGCATTGACGCGGCTCAAGCCGCCGGCATCAAGGTGAAGCTCAATGCGGTGGCCCTGAAGGGTTTCAACGACCGGGAAATCCCCGACATGTTGCGCTGGGCCAACGGCCGCGGCATGGACCTGACGCTGATCGAGACCATGCCAATGGGGGAAATAGACGGCGACCGTACCGACCAATATCTGCCGCTGTCGCTGATGCGCGCCGAACTGGAGCGCAGCTTCACGCTGAAGGACATACCCTACAAGACCGGCGGCCCTGCCCGCTATGTCGAAGTCGCAGAAACCGGTGGCAGGCTCGGCTTCATTACGCCGATGACGCATAATTTCTGCGAAAGCTGCAATCGTGTGCGCCTTACCTGTACCGGCACGCTCTATATGTGCCTGGGCCAGGAGGATGCCGCCGATCTGCGTACGCCGCTGCGTGCGTCCGAAGGCAATGAGTTGGTTTCGAACGTCATCGATGAAGCAATCGGTCGCAAGCCCAAAGGGCACGACTTCGTCATCGACCGCCGCACCAATCGTCCGTCCGTGTCGCGCCACATGAGCGTTACCGGCGGTTAGGACGCGATCCTGACGCCAATCCCTGGCCCATCGCTTTATCATTGCCGATGACCCCACCGGTGATAGAGGGTTTCGAACCTGGAGCGTTTCCCTTTTTTCACGGAAACGCTGAAACGCTCTAACTCTTTGTCTTGACGCAATTCCGGACGCACTTTTCCTGGAATTGCTTTGGCCGACAGGATCAACCTTGCCCCTTTCGCCCAATCTTCGCGGCGCCGTCTACATGATCGTGGCGATGATCGGTTTTGCCTTCAACGACGCCATCACCAAACATTCCTCCGCCTCGATGAACATGGCGCAAGTGATGCTGGTACGTGGCCTCTTCGCCTCGACCTTGATCGCCTTGCTTGCCTGGCGACAAGGCGCACTCGCGACGCCACGCCTCGCCTTTCACCCGCTGGTGGCGGTGAGAGCGCTCGCTGAATCGGGTGGCACGCTCAGTTTCCTGCTTGCGCTTGCGCATCTGCCACTCGCCAATGTCTCTGCCGTCATGCAGGCTTTGCCACTGGCGGTCACCATGGGTGCAGCGCTGTTCTTTGGTGAGGGGGTCGGCTGGCGCCGCTGGCTCGCCATCGTGATGGGATTTTTCGGCGTGATGATCGTCGTTCGACCGGGCTTCGAGGGTTTTAGTCCCTATTCGCTGCTGGCCCTGGCAAGTGTCGTTTGCTGCATGGTCAGGGATCTCGTCACCAAGAAGATTCCTACGGAAATCCCGACCTTGCTGGTCTCGACCACCACGGCGATGATCATCACAATCCTCGGTGCCTTGCTGCTCGTCCCGATGGGCGGATGGACGACGATGTCCGGCCCCGACCTGACCTTGCTTGCCGTCGCCGCCGTACTCGTCCTGATCGGCTACCAGTTCGTCATTCTGTCGATGCGCACCGGCGACGTTTCCTTCGTTGCGCCCTACCGCTACACCGCACTTCTGTGGTCGATGCTGCTTGGGTTAATCGTCTTCAGCGACATTCCCGATTCCGCGATGCTGCTGGGTTCAGCCGTCGTCGTTGCCTCCGGCATCTATACCTTCTACCGCGAGCGTGTCGTCGGAAGGCCGCGCAATGCCGTCGAAAGCACTGGACCCACGATGGAGCCGGACGGCATATAACGAAAGCACCGCAGGGAGGCGAAGTGCCATGAGTGTCGAAGTTGCCGGGGTCATTCTGGCCGGGGGACTGTCGAGCCGTATGGGCGGTGGCGACAAGGGTCTGCTGTCGCTGGGTGACCAATCCATTCTTGATCGGGTGACGGCCCGCTTCGCGCCGCAAGTCGGCTCTCTTGCGCTTAACGCCAACGGCGATCCCACCCGCTTTTCGGCCTTCCAGCATTCGATACTGGCCGACGCGGTCACAGGCTTTCCGGGCCCCCTCGCCGGCGTTCTGACCGGACTGGAGTGGGCTGACGCAACCACGAAGGCTCCGATCATCGCCACAGTCGCTGCCGACACGCCGTTCCTTCCTCAAAACCTGGTAGCCAAGCTGCTGGCCGCGATCGATGGGCGTGATGAGACCATCGCCGTGGCCCGTTCTTCAGGCCGCCTGCATCCGACTTTCGCACTCTGGCCGGCCGGGCTGAGTGAACCGCTGCGTCACTTCCTTGTCGAGGAAGGCAACCGTCGCGTCCTGTCTTTCATCGAGCGCCATCGCTTCCTGGAGGTGGACTTTCCCTTGCAACCGCTGCGCTCGGGCACACTCGACCCGTTCTTCAACATCAACACGCCCGCCGACCTTGTCGAAGCAGAGCGAATCCTCAAAGAGATTCCCGCATGACCAATCCCGTCTTCGGCATCACCGGCTGGAAGAATTCCGGCAAGACGACTCTGACCGAAAAACTGGTGGCTGAGCTGGTACGACGGGGGTGGCGCGTCTCGACTGTGAAGCATGCCCATCACGACTTCGACATCGACAAGGAAGGTGCCGACTCCTTCCGTCACCGCCAGGCAGGCGCCAGCGAAGTCGCCATCGTCTCAGGCCGTCGCTGGGCGCTGATGCACGAATTGCGTGGCGAAGAAGAGCCAAAACTTGCCGATATTCTCGAAAGACTGGGGCCGGCTGATATCGTCATTGTCGAAGGCTACAAACGCGAGAATCATTTGAAGATCGAGGCACGGCGTACCGGTGCAAAGGACCGCACGCCACTCGCCCCGTCCGACCCCAGCATCGTAGCCGTCGCGGCGGACCATCCCCAGGCGAATGAGACGCTGCCTGTTTTCGACCTCGATGACGTCGCTTCGATAGCCGACTTCATCGAACGGCGAGTCGGCCTCAACGGCTGACCTGACCTGCCGAGAAGCAGACGCTTCCCCAACGATATGTGCAAAACTCACGTATTTTTGCCGATGCTGAAAGACATTATCGGCGGTTTTGCAGTTGCTTTCACTTGGCAAAAAGTTCCAGTATTTGGACCAGCGGGCGGTCAACAGCTCCGCCCGAACGAGCCGCCTGGACAGCGGCCGGGACCAACAGAGAGGATCATCATGCGTATTGCAATGCGTATCGCGCTCGCCACGTCAGCGATCATGCTGGCGTTGGGCGCCGCCCAGGCCCAGGAGAAGGTCGTCAAGATCGGCACCGAAGGCGCCTACCCGCCCTTCAACAACCTGACCGCCGACGGCAAGCTCGTCGGTTTTGACATCGATATCGCCCAGGCGCTCTGCGACGAAATGAAGGTCAAGTGCGAATTCGTGGCTCAGGACTGGGACGGCATCATACCTGCCCTGCAGGCCGGCAAATTCGACGCCATTGTGGCGTCCATGTCGATCACCGAAGAGCGCAAGCAGAAGGTCGACTTCACCAACAAGTATTACAACACGCCGTCGGCCATCGCCGTGCCGAAGGACAGCACGCTGAAGGGTGTGAAGAAGGAAGACCTCGCTGGCAAGACCATCGGCACGCAGTCTTCGACCACCCACTTCAACTACGCGTCGAAGACCTTCACGGACTCGACCGTCAAGCCTTATCCGACCGCTCAGGAATACCAGCTCGACCTCGCCAACGGCCGTCTCGATGCGGTTGAGGACGATATCGTCGTGCTCAGCCAGTGGCTCGAAACCCAGGACGGCGCCTGCTGCAAGCTGCTTGGCCAGCCTGAACCGCAGCCGGTCGAAATCTTCGGTGAAGGTGCCGGTATTGCCATCCGCAAGGGCGACACCGAACTCAAGGACAAGCTCAACGCCGCCATCAAGACCATCCGCGCCAACGGCAAGTACAAGGAAATCAACGAGAAATACTTCAAGTTCGACGTCTACGGCGCCGATTCCTGATCGATTGATTGTTGAAGCAGAAAGGCGGGGACACCCCGCCTTTCTTGTCTGGCCAGCCATGTCATGAGGGGACGACACGGCGGGTTCAAAAAGGGGAACAGGCGGGCGTATGGAAAGCGTTTGGACGCTTCTGAGTTGGGGACCGGACGGCTGGTCGGATAATATCTTCAATGGCGTTTTGGTCACGATCGCACTGGCGATTGCCACCTTGCCTGTCGGACTTGCGATCGGTTTTCTGATTGCATTGGCCAAGCAGTCGAAGGAACCGTCCCTCAGGCTTGCCGGCAATCTCTACACCACCATCTTCCGCGGCCTGCCGGAACTGTTGACGCTGTTTCTCGTGTTTTTCGGGGCGCAGATCGCCCTGCAGAAACTCGTGCAGCTTTTCAATCCGACCGCGACCGTCGAGGTCAATGCCTTCGTATCCGGCATGATCGCGCTCGGCGTCGTCTTTTCATCCTATGCCAGCGAGGTCTTCCTGTCGGCGTTTCGCGCCATTCCGCATGGCCAGTATGAAGGCGGCTACGCAGTCGGCCTCACGAAGAACCAAACCATGAGGCTTGTTGTCCTGCCGCAATTGGTCCGTATCGCCCTGCCCGGCCTCGCCAATCTATGGCTGATCCTGCTCAAGGACACCGCACTCGTTTCTGCCGTCGGCCTCAACGATATTTTGCGCGAGACTGGTGTCGCCGCGCGCGTCACCAAACACGCATTCCTGTTCTTCGGTTATGCAGCGCTGATCTATCTGGTGCTCGCCATCATCTCCTCCTTCGGCATCAACGCCATCGAACGCGCAGTCGGACGACGGGAGGCCTCGCGATGAGTGCTGCTGACATCGCCACAGTAGAGAGGCCGCCAGAGCCGCCTCGTGGTTGGACAAAGGCACGCATAACTGGCCATGCTCTGCTTGCACTCTGGGCGCTTCTGGGTCTCGGACTGGTGTGGTTCCTTGCTACATCCTGGAACCCTGAACTTATTCAGAAGTATGCCCCGGGGTACTGGTCGGGCATTCTTGTCACCTTGAAGCTGGTGGCGATTTCGTGTGCGGTCGGCGCAGTGCTGTCTATCCCGATCGCGTATATGCGCATGTCGAAGAACACCATCCTCTCCGCCATCGCCTACGCCTATGTCTATTTCTTCCGCGGTACGCCGCTGCTTGCCCAGACCTTCCTGATCTATTACGGCCTCGGCTCGTTCCGGCCGCAACTCGAGATGGTTGGTCTGTGGGGTTTCTTCCGCGAAGCCTTCAACTGTGCGGTCTTCGCCTTCGCACTCAACACGGCGGCCTATCAGGCCGAAATCCTGCGCGGCGCCATCGAAAGCGTCCCAAGAGGACAATGGGAGGGAGCAGCATCGCTCGGTCTGCACAAACTGCAGACATTGCGCCAGATCATCCTGCCGCAGGCATTGATTGTCGCGCTTCGCCCCTACGGCAACGAAGTGATCCTGATGATCAAGGGCTCGGCCATCGTTGCCATCATCACGGTCTACGACCTGATGGGCATCACGCGCCTCACCTATTCTCGCACGTTCGACTTCCAGGCCTACGTCTGGGCGGCAATCTTCTACCTCATCATGGTCGAGGTGCTGCGCCACGCCATCGAATGGATCGAACAGCGCATCACCCGCCACCTGCGTCGCTGATCGAAATGCGACGCGCTGTGGACCAAACTGGAAATTGCCCAAATCCGCTGTGATCGGCTAAGACTTCCGCACAGCGAACAAAAGGGACTTCTGGCATGGCAGTGGTGGCATATCTTGGCCTCGGCGTGATGGGTTATCCGATGGCCGGGCATCTCAAGAACAAGGGCGGTCACGACGTGACCGTCTACAATCGTACCGCCGCCAAGGCCGAGAAATGGGTTGCCGAGCATGGCGGGGCCATGGCGCTCACGCCGAAGCAAGCAGCGGAAGGCAAGGATTTCGTCTTTTCCTGCGTCGGCAACGACGACGATCTGCGCTCCGTCACCATCGGCGCGGACGGTGCATTTCACGGGATGAAGAAGGGGGCGATTTTCGTCGACAACACCACGGCCTCCGCCGAGGTCGCGCGCGAACTGGCCTCGGAGGCTGAAAAACGTGGTTTCTTCTTCCTCGACGCGCCGGTCTCCGGCGGACAGGCCGGGGCCGAAAACGGCGTGCTCACCGTCATGGTGGGCGGTGCAGATGATGCCTTCGAAAGGGCCAAACCCGTCATTTCGGCTTTTGCGCGCATGGTCGGCCTGATGGGACCGGTCGGCGCCGGCCAGCTCACGAAAATGATCAATCAGATCTGCATCGCCGGCCTTGTCCAGGGTCTCGCCGAAGCCATCCATTTCAGCAAGAAATCAGGGCTGGACGTCGAAAAAGTGGTGGATGTCATCTCCAAGGGGGCGGCAGGTTCATGGCAGATGGAAAACCGCCACAAGACGATGAATGCCGGCAAGTATGATTTCGGCTTCGCAGTCGACTGGATGCGCAAGGACCTCGGTATCTGCCTGGCGGAAGCCGACCGCAACGGCGCAAAGCTGCCGGTTACAGCCCTGGTCGACCAATTCTACAAGGACGTGCAGGCCATGGGCGGCAGCCGCTGGGATACCTCCTCGCTGCTCGCGCGCCTGGAGAAGTAGCATGATGGGTCGGGCGCCGTTGCTTCTGACGGCGCTCTTCCTGGCGGCTTGTCCGGCCAACGCCGAGCCAAACAAGGTCGTCGCCGACTATTTGCGCGATCAAGTTGCGCGCTGCTGGAATCCTCCGGCCGGCACGGCGGGAATCGGCGCTGTGTTCATAACATTTCAGCTAGACCGACGGGGACGGATAGCAGGAACTCCGCTGCTGGCCGGCCACGAGGCTGATGTGCGTATCGAACTCGATGACAAGGGCGAGGTCACAAACCCTCCCAGGATCATCGCAACACAACAGGACGGAAGACGCGCGGCGGTTGTTCGGCACGCGATATCGGCCATCCGGAAATGTTCACCCTTTCCTGGTCTGGCGAAATTGGCTCCATACGAAAACTGGCGGGAAATCACGCTCACCTTCGAGCCGCGCGGGCTGCGCTGAAGAGCATGACGAACCCACTTTCTCCCACCTCAACCGCCGCGGAAATCCTTGCCTATCTGCACACCCTCGCCTCCGAGGCAAACCGCGAGGGCATGCAGCGGTTCGGCATCAAGGTCGAGCGTGCGCTCGGCGTTCCGCATGGTCCTCAGCGCGAGATCGCCCGGAAGATCAAGCGCAATCATGAGCGCGCTTTCGAGCTTTGGGAGAGTGGCATCGTCGAGGCGCAGTTCATCGCCTCGGCTACGGTTGATCCAAAGCGCTTTTCTGCAAACGACGCAAGGACTTGGGCGTCCACCTTCGATTCCTGGGACATCGTCGACGGTGTCACAGATCTTTTCGTCGACACCGAACATTGGCAGCCGCTCATCACCGAGTTCGCTGAAGACGAGCGCGAATTCGTCCGTCGCGCAGCTTTTTCCATGATCGCCTGGGCATCCGTTCATCGCAAGAAGGAGCCGGACGCCACATTCGAGAACCTGCTTCCGTTGATTGAAAGGTATTCGGGGGACAGCCGCAACTTCGTCAAGAAGGCGGTCAACTGGGCGCTGCGGCAGATCGGCAAGCGCTCGATGTCGTTGCATCTCCCAGCGCTTGCCTTGGCGGAAAAACTGGCTGCCTCCTCTGACAAGACCGAACGCTGGATCGGCAAGGATGCCGTGCGTGAGTTGACCAATCCGAAGATACTGCAAAGACTGGCCAAGCGCGGCTGATGGCGGCCCGAACGAACGATCAGGCCGCGCTCTGGCCCGCCTCGCGATCGAGCGTCATGTAGTCCAGCGGCATTTCGGTGGTGAACTTGATCTGCTCCATCGCAAAGACCGACGAGACATCGCGGATTTCAATCTTGGCGATCAGGCGTTTGTAGAAGGCATCATAGGCGGCGATATCGGGCACCACGACACGCAGCAGATAGTCGACGTCGCCGCTCATGCGGTAGAACTCGACCACCTCCGGGAACTCCTGGATGACCTCCGAGAAGCGACGCAGCCATTCATGGCTGTGTGAGTTGGTGCGGATCGAGACAAACACCGTCACGCGTGCGTTGATCTTCTCCGGGTCGAGCAACGCGACACGACGCTTGATGACGCCCTCTTCCTCCAGCTTCTGGATGCGACGCCAGCAAGGGGTGGTCGACAGGCCGACTTTCTTGGCTACATCAGCGACCGCAAGGGTCGCGTCCTCCTGCAAAAGGCGGAGGATTTTTCTATCAAGGCGATCCATCTTGGGCTCCCGAGGAAAATATTTCCCCATATTCCTTCGAAATTCTGTCACAGACAAGAAAGGAATTCTGCCTGATCGCCGCGAAACGAGTGATAATTTGCGCCGAATTCAGCCAATGCGAGAGCGGATTTCCGATTTCAGGAAAGGCAGCAACTCCATTTCGAACCAGGGATTCTTCTTCAACCAGCCGGTGTTGCGCCAGGATGGGTGCGGCAAGGGCAGCACTTTCGGGCCGACCGCTGCATTCCAGATGGCGCGCCAGTCATACACGGTCTCGGTCAACGAACCACGCCGCATCGCGCCCATGTGCCAGCTCTGAGCGTATATGCCGATGGTCAGGACGAGTTCGATCTGCGGCATCGCCGCCATGAGCTGTCCGCGCCAAGCAGGCGCACATTCCTTGCGCGGCGGCAGATCCGCGCCCTTGGCATCCTGGCCGGGGAAACAGAAGCCCATCGGCACGATGGCGAATTTTTCGGTGTCATAAAACTCGTCCGACGACACGCCCAGCCAATCCCGCAACCGATCGCCGGAAGCGTCGGTGAACGGCAGGCCGGAGAGATGCACCTTCGTGCCGGGCGCCTGGCTGGCCAGGAGAATGCGCGCTGTCGACGATGGCCGCAGCACGGGCCGCGGCTCATGCGGCAACGGCCTGCCGCTCGGCATCTCGACACAGATGCGACAGGCCCGCACCTGCGCGACAAGCTGCTCCAATCCTACGTTCATGCAGCTCAGGCGCCGGCGCTTGGCCGCCCGGAAACGGTCCTGTACCAGCGCAGCACATGCTTGCAGTCTTCCGGCACCGGGATTCGAGCAGGTTTCATGAAATCGACCGCGACAAGACCGGTAATGTCAGCCACCGAATAGCTGCCGCCCGCGATGAACTCGCGCCCAGCCAGCTCCTTGTCGAGCAGCCGCAGGAACTCCACAGCCTTCGGCTTGTTCGCCTCCCCCCATTCCGGCACCTGCGGCACTTCCCATTCCTTCATGGCAGGGTGGATATGGCGGAAGGCCTGCGCCACCGGCGTAAACAGGTTGAACTCCATACGCCGTTGCCACATCTCGACCTGGGCGCGGCCGAGCGCTCCTGTTCCGAACAGAACCGGCTCGGGATGCAATTCCTCGAAATAGCGGCAGATTGCGATAGTCTCGGTGAGCACCGTACCGTCGTCGAGTTCCAGAACAGGCAGACGCTGCAGCGGATTGCGGCTGGTGACCGCTTCTTCCCTGTGGCCAAGAGCGCCCATGTCGACCGGCTCCAGCGGGACACTCAGCCCTTTTTCCGCCAGGAAAATGCGAACCCGGCGCGGGTTGGGCGCCCGGCCGCCGTCGTAAAGCTTCATGACATGCTCCCGATTTGATCTATGCCCACCATAAAACCGCAATCAGCGGAGGCGAAACAGTTCTCGCAAGGTATCGCCGACACTCGCCAACGTTCCATGCCTCGGTTCCGTCGCACCGTCATGGGAGCGGCGCCAGTCCCTCGGCTCGTCGAAACTGCCCGCCCAGATGCCGGCGCGCGCAACGCGCGCCGCAGCTTCCTCCACGTCAAAGTCGCCAAAGGCAACCGCCCAGCCGGCCCTGACCTGCTCGGCATTGAGGTCGACATTCCCCACCTTACAGTCGCCAAGAAGCCGATCATAACGATCGCGCTGCCATCCGCTGCAGGATACCGCGCGGCCGCCGATCAATTTCACCAAGGCCTGTCTCGATAATTTCCCACAGGGATAGTTCAATCCGTCCTTGCGGCACAGTTGAGAGTATTCCGGGGCGTCGATACCGCGCAGGCGAATGCGCTCCTTGCCCAATGTGATCGTATCGCCGTCATTGACGATCGCCGTGCCATTTTCCTGACGTGTCGAGACGCGATCGAACCGGGCCACGATCAGGGCCACCAATCCCAGGAAAAGAATGGCCAGCGCATAGTCGAAGAACCTGCGCCACGAGCTGCGCGGACGCGGCGGATAAGGCCGCCGCCCGGGCCTTTGCGACCATGAACGGCTCATATGGCAAACAAGTTCTTAATCATTCCGCCTTAGCGTCCGGATTGGAGCCGCTGCCCGCAATAATTGAAGTTTCATGCCACTGCTAAGCTCGAACACGGCGGACAAGAACATTGTGGACCGCAGCAAGCCGCATCGCAACAGCGATGTCGCGCGTGCTGTGAAGCGTACGCGCGACCGTCTTTCGCAGCAGGCCGGCAATCCGGATTTCGACCGTGAACTGCTGAAGCTGCACGCCCGCGCGATCGTGAACAGCGCCGCGGCCGTGCCGTTGCTGGTGCTGACCATCGCCGTTGCCGGCCTTGCCGCCGGAATGAATACGGACACGCTTGTCTGGGCGCTTTTTACCATGGGATGCTATGCGGGACTTGCCGTCATAGCGCGTCGCGTCGACCGCACCGAAGCCGCCGCAGTCAAACCGGATCCGATCCGCAACACCTTTCTGGCGGCGCATGGTCTCAGCGGTCTTGGCTGGGCCTATTTCGCATCGCTTGGCTGCGGTGCCTGCACGATCGACCAATTCCCGGTCATCAAGGCAGTCATCCTTCTGATGGCGATGGCAGCCACGGCGATCATGGCTTCGTCCCTGCGCGGTGCGTTGCTGGCCACCTTCGCCATTCCGGTCGCGACCTACGCCTATGTCGGTTCCCAGGGTTGGATGCCTGCGGAACCGATCATGGTCGCGCTGCTCGTCGCGGCGCTCCCTTTCTTCGCCTATGTGGCGCATCACCTCAATCGTTCGTCCGTGATGCTGCTGTCCTTCCGAACCGAGAAGGATTCGCTCATTGCCGAGCTCGAAACCGCCAAGGCGATGTCCGACGAAGCACGACGCCGGGCCGAGGAAGCCAATCTCGCCAAATCGCGGTTTCTTGCCTCGATGAGCCACGAGTTGCGCACGCCGCTCAACGCCATCCTGGGTTTTTCGGAAGTGATGGCCAATGAAGTGCTCGGTCCCATGGGGAACGATACATATAAGGCCTACGCTTCAGACGTTCACGATTCCGGCCGTCACCTGCTCGACCTGATCAACGAAATCCTCGATCTCTCGCGTATCGAGGCAGGACGTTACCAGCTCAACGAAGAGCCGGTGACACTGCTGGCGATCGTCGAGGATTGTTGCCACATGATGGAATTGCGGGCACGCAACAAGGACATTCGCATCGTCGAGGAGTTCGAGCACCAGTTGCCACGCCTGTTCGCCGACGAACGGGCTGTGCGCCAGATCGCCCTCAATCTCCTGTCCAACGCGGTGAAATTCACTCCGACCGGTGGCGAGGTGCGCGTACGCGTCGGCTGGACCGCGGGCGGCGGCCAATACATCTCGATCAAGGACAACGGCCCTGGCATTCCGGCGGACGAAATCCCTGTCGTGCTGTCGGCCTTTGGACAAGGCTCGATCGCCATCAAGAGCGCGGAACAGGGTACAGGGCTTGGCCTGCCGATCGTGCAGGGGTTGATGGCGATGCATGGCGGCGAGTTCGAACTCTATTCGAAACTGCGCGAAGGCACCGAGGCAATCGCCATCTTCCCGCCGACAAGGGTGATGGAGCAACTGCCGGCATTGCCGACCAAGATCGCCGCCGGAAGCCGGCGCCGCTGATCTGGATCAACGAACAGCGGCTGCCATGCCGGAACTGGTCAAGGCCGCGGCCCTGGCGATGCCCGCCGCCAGTGCGCTGCCAAACCCTTCACCATGACTGATGCCGAGCTCAAACAATGGCTCGAGCCCCAGGGATGCGGCAGCTCTGGCATGTCCCGGCTCTGCGGAGAGACCGGCAAGCAGGCAATGGTCGAGCGCTTCCGGATTGGCCCGATGAAGCACCGCGGCGGCGGCCGTCGCCGCAAATCCGTCGAGGATGACGGGAACATTCTGCATGCGCGCAGCCAGGATCGCTCCTGCGATGGCTGCGAACTCGCGCCCGCCGACGCGCCGCAGCGCTTCCAGCGGGTCCTTGAGATTGGCACCATGGAAGGCGAGCGCGGCATCCACCGCTGCCGCCTTGCGCATGCGCATGGCTTCGTCGGCCCCTGAACCCGCGCCGACCCAGTCCGCCCCCTTTCCACCCAGAACGGCCGCCAGAAGTGCGGCGGCAACCGTCGAATTGCCGACACCGATATCGCCCAGACACAGAAGATCGGTCCCGCCTGCCGTCGCTTCCATGCCGAAGGCCATGGTGGCGGCGCAGCCGCGTTCGTCCAGGGCTGCCTCCTCGGTGATGTCACCCGTCGAAATGTGCAGAGCGAGATCGAAGACCTTGAGGCCCAGATCATAAGCGATGCAGGCCTGGTTCACGGCTGCACCACCTGCCGCGCAGAGTTCAACGGCATTCGCGGTTGCAGCGACGGCCCGTGGCGAAATGCCTTGCCGGGTCACGCCGTGATTGCCGGCAAAGACGGCGACCAGCGGACGATTGATGGCAGGTGGCGCCTTGCCGCTCGCGGCCGCGAGCCATGCCGCGATGTCTTCGATACGCCCGAGAGAACTCCCTGGCTTGTCTGCCTTGGCAAACAGCGCTCGCACCCGGTCGCCGGCAGTGCCATCCAGCGGCGGCAGGTTGGCGATCAGGTTGCGGAAATCGTCGAAAGGCAGCGCGCTGGTCATGGCAGGTTCCTGTTCGAAGCCGGCAATAGCCGCCCTGCCCGCTCCACACAACCGCGTGGTCATGAAAACGGCGCTGTCTTGATCTCGAAATTCGCCCGACGGATGAAAGGCTCGCCAGATGACGACCTGAACTGGCGCAACGCCAAGGCCTTGCATTGCCACATTCGTTGCACCATGTGGGAGCGAGCCCCTAGGATATTCCCATGACGGCCATCGAATCGCCCTGCATCCTGGTCTGCTCGATCGACATGAAGACCGGCTATTGCTTCGGTTGCGGACGCACGCGCGACGAAATCTCAGCCTGGCTGAACATGACTCCGGAAAACCGCCGTGCCGTCATGACGGAGTTGCCGGCGCGACTCGCGACCGTGGAGCGCAAACCGCGCCGCGAAACGCGCCGGACGCGCATGGCGCGCGAACGCGGCGAGGTACTTTAGCCCCGATGAACCGCTCGCTTGTCCTTATTCTGGCGATCATCGCTGCAGCGATTGCCCTGCTTGCCTACAACGATTCCGCCGGCAGCACGTTTGGCGTCGAGAACTACAGCTTCGGCAACCTTGTCTGGCTGGGCATCGTCGGGGCGGTGATCGCCGCCGGCCTTCTGCGTTCCGGTCAGCCGCTCGGCAGCATGGCCCGCAATCTGGGCACCTGGGCAGTGATCGTCCTGGCGCTGATCGCAGGCTACCAATACCGCTACGAATTGCAGGATGTGGCCAGCCGTGTCACCGCCGGTCTCATTCCCGGCAGCCCGCTGGCGCTCGGCATGGAAGATGGCCGCGCGACGGTGACGCTCGATAAGGGCAACAATGGCCATTTCCAGGCGCGCATCCTCGTCAACAACAAGCCGGTCAACGCCGTCGTCGATACCGGTGCGACGACAACGGTGCTCACGGCCGAAGATGCGCGCGCGGCAGGCATCGATCCGGGCGGCCTGAACTACACGGTGCGTGTCTCGACAGCCAACGGCAACGCCAACGCCGCTGCGGTCCGCACCAACGAACTGGCGCTCGGCAGCATTGTGCGGCGCGACATGCCAGTCCTCGTCGCCGCCCCTGGAGCGCTCGGCCAGAGCCTGCTGGGCATGAATTTCATCAGTTCGCTGTCGGGTTTCGACATGCGCGGCGACCGTATGATCCTGCGCGACTGATACAATTTTCAGTTGCATATTTTATATTTATAATATACCTATTGTTGCAGATCTTCTTCCGAGTGACGATATATGCGCGCTGCCCTGCTTATTGCGATTTTGATGACAAGTTCGGCCACTGCCGAGCCGATCCAATGGACGACTTCAGCCCGCGGAGGCAGTACGATCGACATTCCTAAGTTCATGACTGAGTCATGGGTACGCGGGCTGATCAATAGTGGCGAAGAAGAGCCATACGGCACTGTCTACCAGCCCGAAGATCACCCCATCATGCTGCGTCAATACTATATGGAGTCTACCAAGAGACCGTACCAGTATATTCTGGGCAATGCGGACGGCATCAAGACAATCGAAAAAGTAGACAAGCCAAATATAGGAATAGTATCAGGCTACACTTCCAAAGGAGAAGATATTTTCTACGGAATGTGCGTAAAATCTGACAAGCTTTACTGCTTCGATGTTTTTTATTCGGCAAAAGAAAGAGCCAAATACGATCCGATCGTCAAGCGGATTGCGAAATCTTTTAGAAAATGTACCGATCCGTGTCTTTGATAACAAGGCACGGTGGGGGCTTTTGCTGCAAGGCCTTGTCCTGACGCCGAGCTGCGTTCGGGCAATTGGATGAGATCCCGTTGTGGATTTTTGCGCGGTGTCATAGAGAGCTGATGGCAACGATACGACCTCATCAAGTCTTTCCCGTATGTCTTGATGTTGCCTTCAACGGCAACCTGAGCAGATAAGAGAAGACATACAATCCGAGATGAGTACGGATGATTTACCAACGCTGAAGATGAAACCGGACAAAAAGAAACCCAGCAATTACAGCCGGTTCGTCCCAGGACAATCCGCCAGGCACACGGAAATCGACCGCTGGCATGATGGCGTCGTCGAGACAGTCGGCGTCTAGATGGATGAAGAAGCCGTCCAGTTCGGTCCGTGACAGGTGGTCGACTGCTTCCCTTGCCGCAGCCTCAATACCCTTCGCACGCACAGCGAGCAGGTCGAGCGCGTTCGGCTCTTTGGGTAAGGGCTGGCTTCCGTACTCCTCCTGATCCTTGTGGTCGCGATAGGCGAACGCAACAGCGTCTGCTGGGCGGACCAGGGGACCGGGACCTTCGAGGTCGGTCAGGAGCGACGGACCATAGCCAGTGACGAATGCGAGATCCATCGAGGCACCCTCCCCGTTTAGTTCCGCCTCCGGCTGGAAGAAATCGGCGTTGCCGTCGATGAACAGCAAGCCGTAGCGCCCGCGCCGTCGTAACGCGAGCATCGAGCCCAGCATGATCGTGCAATCACCACCCAGCACCACTGGAAACTCGCCGGCTCCAGCACCATTTCCACGGCGTCGGCAAGCTTGGGTGACCACGCAGCAATTGCCCCGGCGTTCAAAACGCCGGTATCTGGATCGAGCTCAGGGTCCTTCTCTGGGATGGTCAGCTGCCCAGCGTGGCGTGCATGTATGCGCTCGGCAAGGCCAAGCTCAAGGAGGCGACCAGACAAACGCTCCACCCCATCTGTGGCAAGGCCCAGCGTCGAAGGAGCTTCGAGGATGGCATAGCGGCTTTGCATTGAGGCCTCCGTTCGCAACCAATTGTGCAGCAGGCCAGGGCATCGTTGTAACTCTGCATCCAGAACGGAGGCGCCGACGTCAACAGCATGCAGCCTCAACGCAACGCCCTCGCGCTGTCAACTTCGGCACCGGATTCTTCGATTCGCGAGCCAGCCGTTACCGTAGCGGGCCTTTGGACAACGGCGGCTCGCGTTCTTCGTTCCGTTCAGTCACCCTAGCAGCGACTGGCCGGATCAACTCGCTGGTGCGATGAGTCCCCAAAAACCGGTAGCCTCACGTGTGCGGAGGGTCGGTAGGACACCCTGTTCTGGAGCCCGTCACAAACGATGCCTCGATCGAGCAGGTGGCCTAGACCGATCTCAGCGATCGTTGTCGCCAGCAAGGCACTCGGGCATGCATGGACGCCGCCACCAAACTCCATGGACCTTCTGTCATCGCGAAATAGCTCGAAGCGATCAGGTTCGGGATTGAGCGCCGGATCGCGACTGGCTGCGGCCAAGGTGACGATGACCATGTCATTGGCACGCATTGCTTGCCCGGCGACCACACCATCGCATGCCACGAAGCGAAGCGTGCTGTGGGTGATCGGATCGAAGCGCAGAACTTCCTGAACGAACGCCCCAAGCAGTGCCCGATCGCCATGAACAGCGACCGCTGCCTTGCGATGGCGTGCAAGCGCGACAAGGCTCGAGCCGATCAGTGCAGCGGTTCCGGCAAAACCTTGCGCCATCAGACCAATGCCGTTGGCGACCAACATGCCTGCATCCAGTTGGCGTGAGCGGCCTGCTTGTCGCGACAGCATTGCAAGGAGCGAACTGTCATCATCAGGCAGAGCTGCCAACATGGCACCAAACAGATCGAGAAGCTGGCTGGAGCTGTCGGCACCGGCCTGCAAGACAGCAGGGGTCAGTTCGGGCACTCCGGTAGCTGCAGCCGTTGCAGCCGCGCCGTAATCAGCCATCCAGCGTGAAACGTCCGAAAAGCTGTCGCACGGTACGCCAAGCAGGCTCATGATAACCTGTGTCGGCAAGGCAGCCACGAACTGGTTCAGCCGTTCAAGATCCTCCTCGGGCCTGAGTATTGCCGCGAGCTCCTTCGCCAGACTGTTGGTGACATCTGAGACGCGCCGTTGACTGAGATCCTCAAGTGCAGCCACCACAGTGCTTTTCAACGGGCAGTGGATTTCCCCATCGTTCATCCGCACGAGGCGACCGAAGATTTCGGCGACCGAGGTTCCGATCAAAGGCTCGGGCACCCGGTTGATCATGGGTCTGGTCAGGCAAAGCGGGCTGGTCAATACGGCGTTGGTCGCCGCCGCGCTCACTGCAATCCATGGCCCATCTGTGCCTTCTCGATAAATCGGCTCGCCCGACACCAGACGTGCGTAAAAGGGGTAAGGATCGGGATGAGCCGGGGCCGCTCTCACATGGGCAGGTTCACTTTGGATCCCAGCGCTTGGTGCGCCCGAACCACGGTCGGCAGGATCGGGCGCCTTGGATGCGGCAGTCTCCGATTGTTGCGTCACCTCAATTCTCCTTCTTATGTCGGGCCGCAGATGCCGCAGCCTTCAATCCACGCGCCAGGTCCTGCTTGAGATCCTCGCTGTCTTCGAGGCCGATCTGCAGTCGGATCAACGCACCGTCGAAAGTGCTGCCAGGAAAGGTCCGATCGGCAAGATCCGCCTGCATGGCGAGGCTGCTGTAACTGCCCCATGAATACCCCAGGCCGAACAGCTCAAGCGCATCGAGAAATGCATGTGCCTGTGCGGCGCTTGCCAGGACGATCGAAAACACCCCGCTCGCACCCACGAAATCGCGCTTCCAGAGGGCATGGTCGGGATGGCTCGAAAGCGCCGGATGGAGAACCCGCGCAATGCCGGGCTGACGCTCGAGCCATGTGGCGATCTCGACCGCGCTTTTCTGGTGATGGGTGAGCCGCACCCCCATCGTGCGCAGGCCACGCAGCACTTGATAGGTGTCATCGGGTGCCGCAGGAATCCCTAGCGCCAGGAACATCTCCCACAGCCGCGGCCAGGTAGCGGCGTTCGCAGAGACCATGCCAAGCAGCAGGTCGGCGTGACCGCCGGGATATTTCGTCGCTGCATGTATCGAAACATCGACGCCGTGGTCGAGCGGCCTGAACAACAGCGGTGTCGCCCAGGTGTTGTCCATCAGGACGACGGCGTTGCCGAGACGGGCAGCCTTGGCAATAGCCGGAACATCTTGCACTTCGAATGTGTTGGAGGCCGGAGACTCGGTGAAAACGACCCTGGTGTTGGATCGCATCAGCCGCTGCATGTCGGCGCCGACACGCGGATGGTAATACTCAACCTCCACACCCCTGCGCCTCAGGACAAGTTCGGCGAACTGGCGGGTCGGCGCATAGACGCTGTCCGTGATCAGCGCATGATCGCCGACTGACAGGAACGCCAGCATGGACAAGGCGACAGCCGCCTGGCCAGATGGCACCAGGACGGTGCCGGCCGATCCTTCCAATGCGTCGATCGCACGGCAAAGTGAATTGCTGGTCGGCGTTCCGTGTGTCGCGTAGATGTATGCCTGATCCCTTTGCGCCATCGTTCGAGCGTCGGGAAAAAGCACCGTCGATGCATGGACCACCGGCGGATTGACGAACCCGAAATAGTTCTCGGGTTCGTAGCCGATATGCGCCAGCCGTGTGTTCATGCCAGCATCGGCAAGGCATTTTCCATCAGCTGTCATGAGGTTTCGCCCTGTTGCGCTCGCAATCCCCGTCAGCGCAGCGGCGGCGCATATTGCAGGCCGCCATTGGCCCACAGCGCGTTGATGCCGCGCGCGATCTTCAACGGACTGCCAGTTCCGAGATCGCGCTCGAAAATCTCGCCATAGTTACCGACATGCCTGACGATGCGCGCAACCCAGTCGCTGTCCAGGCCAAGCTCCGCGCCCAGTCGGCTGTCCGCCTCCTGGCCGAGCACACGCTTCACCTCGGCATTGCCGTTGGTTTTCATCTCGCCGACATTGGCCTGGGTGATGCCCAGTTCCTCCGCGGTTACCATCGCGTAATGCGTCCAGCTGACGATATCGAACCATTTGTCGTCGCCTTGGCGAACAGCTGATCCAAGCGGTTCCTTGGATATGACCTCCGGAAGAACAATATGGTCGGCTGGATTGGCGAGCGTCAGACGCACGCTGTACAGCGCTGATTGGTCGATGGTCACGACGTCGCAGCGGCCGGCATCATATGCCGACCGAATTTCCTCGAGTTTTTCGAAGACGACGGGATTGTACTCCATCTTGTTGGCCTTGAAGTAGTCGGCAACGTTCAGTTCGCTGGTTGTACCCGTTTGGATACAAACCGAGGCACCAGCCAGTTGCCGGGCGGATTTCACCCCAGGCAACTTCTTGGGATTGATCATGAATCCCTGACCGTCATAGTAGTTGACCGCTCGAAAATTCAGGCCGAGGGCGGTGTCGCGACCCAGCGACCAGGTGGTGTTGTATTGGAGGATGTCGACCTCGCCCGACTGAAGTGCCGTGAACCGCTCCTTGGCCGACAAAGGCGCGAACTTCACCGCCTTCGGGTCGTCGAAGATCGCAGCTGCAAGAGCACGGCAAAAATCGACATCGAGACCAGACCATTCGCCTTTCTCGTCAGGGGCGGAAAAACCGGGAACGCCAGTACTGACGCCACACTTGACGAAGCCTGCGGCTTTAACGTTTTCCAGCGTACCCGCGAGCGCCGGCATCGCCGATGCTGACAACGACACGGTGAGCACCAACTTCAGCTGTTTCAGCATTCTATTCCCCCTTGTTGAACTCATGCGGCATCCATCCGGGGCAGGTCCCGGGGATCATGTGTTGTCGAGATTTTTCTGATTTGAATCGCCCGCCTTACGGACCGCGATGCTCGGGCTACATCATCACCCAGCGGTCGGTCGTCTTGAGAAGAGAGCGTTCAGTTCCTGCTGGCCGATCTGATCGGCGGCGAATTTAATGGTTCCTGCGGTGCACAATTCCCGAACGCTGCGGCGAACGAGGCCAAGGGCTGATCGCGCTATGCTGCCTCCAAGGCTGACGCGTTTCACACCGATGTCGAGCAACACCGGCACGCTCAGGGGAACAGTGCCCCACCCGATAACGATGTTGACCGGTCCATTGATTTCTCGGACCAGGGTCTTGATTGTGTCCAGGTCGTTGGGGCCGCAGGGATAGACGCAGTCGGCGCCAGCCTCCAGATAGAGGTTGGCTCGCCTTATGGCCGTTGTCAGCGGATCGGCCATGCCGACAAGGAATGCATCGATCTTGGCGTTCAGGACAAAGTCGCCGTCGCTCGCCTCGATCGCAGCTTTTGCTGCCCTGATGCGATCAACCGAAAGCGCCTCATCGTAGAGGCCTTCGGCGCGGGGATTGTTGTCCTCGATATTGCCGCCCGCCAGACCCAAGGTCATTGCGAGACTGACGGTCTCGGCAACAGCGCGAGTATCGGAGCCATAGCCATCTTCCAGATCACCATTAACCGGCAGCGCAATGGCATCGACGATCTGCCGAAGCCGCTGAAACATTTCTTCGCGCGTCAGCACCGAGCTTGCATCGCGAATGTCAAAGTCGGGCTTGCCGAGCGAGAAGGCGATGCCGGCGCTGGTCGTCCCGATCGCCGGGACGCCGCCATCCGCCAGGACGACTGCGCTTCCTGCGTCCCATGCGTTGGGCATGACGAAACCGCGCTCCGCCGCGTGTAGCGCCTTGAACGTTTTTGCCTTTTCGATCTGAACGGCCATCAGCGGATCTCCTCTGCAACTCGCAAGCACGGACATTGCTATTTGGCGGAATAACATTCGTCCAATTTGTAATATTTGTCTGCCCCATAGAAATGATTTATAGCCATGAGATGGACGGCGAAGCACTAAGCACGTTTCTGATGGTCTATCGGCACCGCGGCTTTTCGAACGCGGCTCGAGTTCTGAACCGTACGCAGCCAGCGATCTCGCACCGCATCAGTCTCCTCGAACAAGATCTCGGCATCCCGCTGTTTGAGCGTACGTCCACTGGCATAGCGCTTACACAGGCTGGGCGCGTGCTACTGCCTTATGCCGAGCGCGCACTGGCAGCGCTTCAAGATGCGGAAACGGCCGTGAGAGCCCTCAAAACCGAGGATGCCGGCCCCCTGTCCCTGGCGGTGGTGGGCACCCTGGCAAGCACCAGCCTTACCGGCATCTTGAAGCAGTTTGCGGCCGACCATCCTTTCGTTGATCTGGCATTGCAGACCACCCGCAGTACGGAGGTGAGCGACCTCGTTCGACGCGGCGAAGCAACCATGGGCGTTCGCTACGACCGCGACGGCTCACCAGACCTGCAATATGAGTGTCTGGGCAGAGAAAGGATGCTGGTCACCTGCCCCACAGACCATGGCATGGCTGGCAGCTCGATAAGGTCGCTCGCGGAATTGGTTCGTGAGCGATGGATCGCCTTCCCGGAAATTCCGGGGCAACGCGAGATCTGGGCGTCGCACGTGTTCAGCATCTTCCAGACATTTGGGCTGGGCGAAATCAAGTGGACCCCAGTCGACAGCCTGACCGCTCAGAAGCGCCTCGTCGAAGCTGGGTTTGGCATCGCCTTGATGATGGAAAGCGCCGTCAAAGAGGAACTGTCGGCTGGAACGCTCGCCACGATAGATGTCAAGGATTTGACACTTTCCATACCGATTTTTCTGGTTACCCGCGACGGCGGTTTCCTGAGTGCGGCTGCGGTCCGGCTACGCAAGTTACTAAGCACAAATTACCTCGGCCTTGAGCCGGTCCATGTGGGAAATGAATCGCAAGCGATGGTCTGAGCCATTCGCCACACCCCGTGATCGTTTGACACCGCTGCCATGACGGGACCAGGTCACTAAACAGAAACCTGCAGCGTGTGTTGCAATTCTTCGTGGAGCTTCTTCAACAGACGACTGAGATTGGTGCTGTCTTTCGAGCTCCACTGTGACTGGATCCGGGGGGGGTAAGCGTATACCACGCACCATTTCGATTGCTGCACGAAGTTCTTCTCCCTGCTCTGTCAGGGAGGCAAGACCGATGTGCTTGTTGGTAGCGGCCGGTAAGCTGTTGCTTGCCAGTCTGCTGTACAAGGCGGGTCGCGGGTTGGCTCGGCGGACCGCGGCATCGATCCTGATTTGTCGGCGCAACATGTTAGGAGGCGTCGAAACCAATGCTCACAAAATCCGTGAAAATAGGTGCGGCAGGGTCTCTTCACGTCCGGATTCCGTGTCAGACCTGCTCGGCAGTCTGGGTGATCCTGCAGCCGAAGATAGCTGCAGGATCCAAGCTGCTGGCAATCCCTATCGGCGGATATCACAGGCGTGCGCTACCTGCTCTCTAACCGCGTATCTCCCTCATGTTTGCATTTGGGTTGGGAATTGGAGCCGCTACAATGCGCCCCAGGAGCCGGACGCGGGCTGAGCCGACCCGGAAGAGCGAGAAAAACAAGAAATTGACATTCAAGGCGAAGAAGTTTACACACCTTTAATCGATATTTGTCTGTCTGAATTTTGTTTATCTGCGCGTCAGACGCGCCTTCAACGAACCTCTCCCTTCAAGAATCGAGATGACCTCGCCATGCATTTGCATGGTGAGCAAATTAATATTTCAATGAGAAACGGTTTATCATGAGCACTGGAACAGTTAAGTGGTTCAATGCCACAAAAGGCTTCGGCTTTATTCAACCAGACGATGGCACGCAGGACGTTTTTGTCCACATTTCGGCTGTCGAGCGTGCAGGAATGCGTGACATCGCAGAAGGCCAGAAGCTTGGCTACGAGATGGTGCGCGACCGCAAGTCGGGAAAAATGTCGGCCGACCAGCTTACAGCTGCCTAATTGAGATTCGCCCCGTCGATGTGAACGCCCAGGAAGGCCGGGCTTTTGCCTGGCCTCTTCGTCTTGAAGAATTGAGAGAACGTGACCGCTTCCAAGAAAATCCTCGATCGTGCCGAAATCCTCTTTACCAAACCCCAAACACAGTCACTGGCACTGAGCCGAATTCATTCGGAGCGCGATGAGGCAAGTCAGGCCCGCGCGGAAAAAACCGCACGTCTGCGGGAATTGCGTCTGGAGAAGGAGGCGGAACTTCTGGTTGCAGCACCGGTCACCAAACACAAGGAAAGAGGCTGATGGCCAGACGAGCAGCCCTGGTATCAATGGCAGCGGATTCCACCATTGCCGACGCCGTGCAAAAACTTGCCGACCCAGTCGAGTATGTCCGCCGGGTCCTCGATAAGCTGGAACGCTGCCGGCGTATTCATGGCGACGCCCAGGTGCGGATTGGGGTACGCGGTCGAGTAGAATGCCCTAACTATGTGATCGAGTCTCTCCGTCACGATACCAAGAGGGGTCACACGACCATCCATTCGGACGCCGCCTACAGCGGGAGCACCCATCGAGAACTCGCCCCTAGGCATATCGAGGAGACCACGAACTGGTCGTCCGAGGAAATGAATATCACTGCGGTGTCGGCTCTGATCGGGCGCCTGCGCAACGCGCGCGACAGACCGCCAGGACGAGTTATGACCTTTGAACTTGCGAAATGATCTTGACTGCATTTCAAACGACGATTTCGACTGCAATGCCTGCGGCGCGTGCTGCTCCTACTCGTCGACATGGCCAAGGTTTTCGACCGAGACAGATACGCAACTCGACCAGATTCCCGCTGAGAATATTTCCCCCGATGGAAGCGGCATGCGCTGCGATGGCGCTCGCTGTTCGGCGCTTGTCGGCAAAGTCGGGACATCGACCTCGTGTTCCATCTATGGAAACCGCCCGGAGGTCTGCCGCGCCTGCTATCCAGGCGACGACGACTGCCTCATGGCGCGCACGGCACTGGGCTTAGGTTGATTTATCCGACGGATGCGGAGGGATTGCGATCGATCATGTCCCAGTCGGAGCGGGTTCGGACCACGAACATAATCACCTGTAGCTGGCAGGATGTGATAGAGTGGTTTGCTCGTGCGCGATCATGCGCACCTGTCTGACAAAGATCGGACACTACCATGCAATCCCGGGAATGGATTAAGCCCGCCGGTTATGGCGCGGCCGGAGGAGCTTTAGCGCTCGCAATCATCGGCTTCACCGCTGGCGGGTGGGTAACGGGCGGCACTGCTACGAAGATGGCGGAAAACTCCGCCACCAACGCCGTCGTCGCCGTCATGACCCCCTATTGTGTAGCGCAGTCCAAGAGTGCGCCGAATTCGGTCGAGGTGTTGGCCGCTCTTAAATCCGCTAACAGCTATGATCGTCGCTCGATCATTGAGAAGGCCGGCTGGGCCACGCCGCTTGGGAACACCACGCCCAACACGGCATTAGCGGTCTCCTGCAATTCCGCCCTCGCCCTGAACTAGGATAAGAACGAGGCGCTGGCTGGCAACCTGCGCCTCGTCCTTCATAAGCACCATGTGGCAACCGTCGCAGAGCCTGACGCCATTCAATCCAAAGGTGCGGTAGCGGTCGTAAGCATCCGTGTTTTTAGCGCCATCCGTCTGTCGTGCCGTTCGTCGGTGCTTGCGCGCAACCGCTCATGCGGGCCTTGCAGATGAAGCGCAGATGCTGGCTCGCCTGACTAAGCCTTCAGGCTCCCTGATGAAGAGGAGTTGCTCCGATACCTGCGGGCAATGTTTGACATATTTCAAGAGTTTCCGCTTCCGAAGCCGTTCCTTGGAACAGGTTGCTCCCCAGCGGGCTGGCGTCGTTGACTGAGGTTGTCGAAAACCCGCCAGAGCATACCATGAAATACCCGCCCCAATGGCTCAACGTAACAAGCAGGCGGCACTCGACCGGAAAGCGGAATTAGTTTGCTTTGCGTCGTCAAAGAGCATCCACTGCGCTATCGTCAGCATTCGCGTTGGCAAGCTGAGACAGAGAGCTATATCGCGCTCCCGCCTACAATGGAGACGATATGCCCCGATACTTTTTTCACGTTATAGACGGACGAGCGGTGATAGACACCACCGGTCTTGTCCTCAACAACGACACCGAGGCTCGGATCGAAGCCCTTCGTGGGGCCGGGCAGATGCTGGATGACGAGGGCATGAACCTATGGCTTGGAAACAGGTGGTCCCTGACTGTCGTAGATGAAGACGGATTTGTGCTGTTCAATCTGAGATTTGCTGTCGACCAGCCAATACGGCGTCACACTTTGCTATCATGAATAGCCGGAAAATAAGTCGGTGAGATGATGGTCGAAGCAATGTGGAAACACCAGTTGATCCACGTTGCCACTCTATTCACCCAGATGGGCTTAGCTAAAGCAATGGTGCAATGCAGGCTGAACTGCACTGAACTCGCCGGAGGGCTCAACTCCTGGCGACCGCGCGGGAAAGTCGCCATAGTTCGGCGACGCTAGGCAACTCTCCTGCCCCACGAGCTATGGGCATCGGGCCCAAGTGCGTGAAGGGCCTGTCACCGATACGATCTTGAAACCGGCCGGAAATCGGCGAGTCAATTTTGGTGCCGACATCACGCCGTGGCCACGAGCAAGATTCCCCGATTGTCCCGGCTGAAATGAGCACACCGTCCAGCACGATTGCGAAAAGGACCAACGTATCGGCCGTGATCACGCGCGCGCCCCCGCACCTGGACGGAAGCCTAAGCCGCGCGACGCAGGCGCCGGTGAAGGTAGTTCTCGTCAAAACCGGCGACCTGGATCAGCGCGACTGGATTGGTGATGGTAAGGCTGCCTCGCTGCAAGGCCATCGCGCCTGTCTTCTTCAATTCCTTCAGGACCCGGTTGAGATGGACCGGGGTCATACCAAGTGAATCGGCCAGCAGAAGCTGGGACAAGGGCAGTTCCAGCTGCGTATCCGCGGTAATGCCGATATTCTGAGCTCTCAGGTAAAGTTCGCACATCAGATGTGCGACCCGCTCGACGCTGCTGCGGCGGCCCATGCTCGTGATCCAAGCTCGCATCGTGCCTTCGTCAACCAGTTGGGCGATGTACATCGCCTTGGCGACCCGGGGATGACGATCCATGATCGTATCCATCAGGTGGCGGTCGATAGTGGCAACGACAGCTGCAGTGATCGTCTGGATGCTGTGATCCATTTCCTTCAGGAGCCCAACGTGGAGATCGCAGGAATCGCCCGGCATGAGATAGGCCAGGATCTGCCGGGTCCCGTTCGGCAGGATCTTATAGCGGCACGCCCACCCGTGCAGGACGATAAAGACCGGCCCCGGCCTGTCACCCTCTCTGATCAGATCCTTGCGCGGGCCAATGTTGCGAGCGCCGACGGTAGCCGCCAGAAGCGCGGAAATATCCTCATCATCGAGACTTCCAAAACCTCGCAATTTTTCAACAAACCGATTGCTCATGGGCCCACACTCCCACGCCAGGCTAAGGTTTAATATTGTCCAAAGTTAATATCAAAAGTTGATTTAGTTAATGGCTCTCGATTTGATTTTCCCGTATGTTCCGCCATCGCTGGACGTGATGCGGCCTGGCGACCGCGAGATGAAGTGCTCTCGCCAATGCGAGCGAAGGGGCATGACTTCGGAAACCATCAAGGACAATCAAGCGGCATTGCGCACCGAGGAAGGACCGGATGCTCATGGGCAAGCGGCATTGTTGCTTGTGGAGAGCCTGATCCATGCCCTGATCGCGGGGTCTGTGATCACCGTCCAGGAGGCGGTCGAAGTCGTTGAAACCGCCGCGGACGTGAAACAAGAAATCGCTGAATCGCTAGGCGATTCTCCAGACAGGCTCGGCCAGTCGCTTACCTTGCTCCAGACGATCTCCGATAGTCTCAAGCAGGACGTCCCGCTGGGTTGACCGCAACCCGAATTGCCTGGGAATGGTCCTAGTCTATTTCGCACTCTTGCCTGCAGATGGCCAAACAGAGGCGAGAGCATGTGGCTGGTGCCAAGACGAGTGTGAAGGACTTGCACTGCCTGCTTCATAGAGCTATTCGCGATCGGCGCTGGGCTGTTGGCCGGCGCCATCAGGCAACGGCCCGCCCAGTTCAGGCTGGGCGGGCTTCTTGTATTTCAAAGGTTGGATGCAAAGCCGAAAAGAACAGAGAAAATGATAACTGCAATTGCAGCAACGATGATCATCGTTCCAAACGTCCGTCCATAACTCAACAGCGCATCTTGGACCGGCATGGAGATTTTCATGGGAATGGGATCCTTACGTGAGTTGGCGGCCATTTAGATCGGACGATCATGCTGATCTGCCCCCACTCTGGCCCGGTGCGCGGTTTCCACGGCATCGTGTCCACCGTGATCCCGAGAACCCAGCGCAGGCGCAGTTGCAACTAAATTGTCGTTGCTTGGATCTGGTCTGTTCGCAGTTTTAAGCGAAGAATCTGAGCAGAGTCTGCGAATGAGGCCCCTACTTATTGAGTCAATGGAAGACATGATGTCCTCCTTCTGTCGGGGCCAGGGCACGATGGCCGCCCTCAGCTGACAGCGCCCTTCCAAGAAGCTGCCAATGCGTGATGTGTACGCAATAACCGATGGCAGGTCCAATCACGTTGCGGGTAGCGGAGAACCCATGCATTTTGCGACGGCTTGTACATTCTGGGCGCCAATCGCCAATCCAGCCGCGAAGGTCCGCTCCGGTCTCGCAGACGAATTTCTGCTTTGCAGTATCGTTACGGTATGAGGCGTCCTGACACGATCGACAACGCATTTTCCGCAAGACCCGCTGACGGAAGAGGTGCATAGTGCCCCATCGGCGACAACTGACAACGGGCATCGTCGGCTGAGAGCGACATCAATGCTTCCGCCCAAAACCAGGAAGCTTGTCGCAATGTCCGCCTTCTCGACGAACGACAACATCCACTTTGAAGATTCGGTGCTCCTCGACCGAATCCACCATGACATTTGCCAGGAAAGAGGCTTCCGAAGCGGCAGCGCTATGTCGACCTTGGTCGCGAAAGCATTGATATTTCTGCTTTCGGACGGTGTATCCGAAGAAGCCGACCTACGCGGCGCAATGCAAATCTATCTAAACTACCTGAGCCGGAAGCGTTTTCTCAATTGAGAATTCGCAGCCGCCGCTTGAGCGTCTCGGAGCCCGGCGCGCCGTGAGGGGCGATCGGCGGATGCTGGCGTATGCGCAAAGAAAGCGGGCGAGCTGATGGAGAAACCCAGGCGATGAGGGCCAATGGTCCCAAAAACCTGAAGCGGCCGGCTGGATCTATCGTCGCCTGAAAGGAAAGATTCAGCCGACCACCGCGCCGGTGGGTCTAGCGCGGTTCTAACCGTAGCGGTTTCTGCAAGGGCGAAAAGAACTATAGGCGGTTGTCCCAAGCAACTTGGACCGATCTCGCGAAAGTGGCTGCGTCTGCGCTTCGCCTCGTTGTGAGGAGGCGTAAGTGATCACGGTGGCGTTACTGTAATATGACCCCGCCAATTGCCCGCCTGTCTCAACTGCCAAGGATTTTGAGCCAGCCGTGAAAAGAGAGATCTTCCTCTGCCACGGCTCCTGCCACCGGCCGCAAGCGTCGATTTAAGACGACGGCATTGCGGGCCTCGCGCGGGCTGTACCCGAATTCCTTGCTGAATGAGCGGCTGAAGTTGGCGGCAGAGGAGAACCCCACCGCTTCGGCGATGTCGATGATCCTTCGCGTGTCGGCGGGGTCGGCCAGGGCGACATGAGCTGCCTGCAACCTACGCCTCTGGATGTAGTGCAGGACGCCGCCGCTGGTCTCAAAAAGTTGGTAGAGACGTGTGCGCGAGACGCCGAGGCCGCGCGCCATGTGATCCGGCGAAAGATCCTCGGCTCCCAGATTGAGCCGCACGTAGCGGCGAGCCCGCTCCATGAACGCCAGATTGGCCGTGGCATCTGCCGATGCATCCCCCTCCCTTGAGGCATCGGAACAGTCAATTATCATGTCGCGCGTCCCGTTGACGACGCGGGGCAGGTCACATTCGGTTAGGCAGGGCAGACGCGCCTCGACGGCGTCGAGGTAAGCAATCAGCAGCATGGCGGCATTGCCCGACAGAACCGTGTTTTTCATGGCATCGATCGACGTGCTCGAAGGCGCGAACAGGTCGCGGGGCAGATAGAGGATAAGGCTCTCCGACGACGTCGCCCTGCCCCTGAACGGATTTCCGAGACACCCGAACTGAACTTTACCTGGCCGGTTCGCGGCCACGCGACCGTCAACCTCCGTCCAGCTCTGCCCGCTTCGCATGGTGGCGACCTGCCAATGATCGATGGAACTCGATCGCATCATGGCTCCCGTACGCTCGAATCCGTGAGCTGGTGTGTTCTGCCGCACAAACAGCATGTGTCCGAGATTCCATGCGACATGGTCTGCTGCGAATCCGTCGCTGGTCACCACTCCCTGTGGGAGCGAAACATCGAAAACTGCGGACATGTACGACTGCCAGGCACGGAATTGGTCCACCGGAGCCAAGCCGCGCGTCGAAAATGCCAATGGCTTCAATGCAGCAGGTGACGCAACCGGCGGGCCCTCTTCGGACACCGGATAACGTGGCCATCGTCGACGCTCGATGCGCAGCGGTTCTGTCAGCTTCTCGGCCATCTCTTCGCTTTCTCTGAGTTGGCGGCCGGACAGAGACAAAAGGCTCGTCGCAAGCGGCGTCTTCCGACCATGCGGCAAGAGTGGAAGCGCAGGCTTGACCACCAGCCGGCCGGTTTGGTCCGCTCGGGCACACCCGCCCAGTTTCCAGCTTCGATGAAATGGCGCTTCATGGCGTAATCGCTCTGAGCCGCCGCCTCGGCAAGCTTCGCAGCCCTGTGCGACGCCCGTCGACCTTTCGAGACATGTCGCCGGGTCCAGTTCCCCTTGCACGTTCTCGCCTGCTGTCGCGGCCATCGGTTAGAGAGGTGCCCGCCGGCTCGCACCCGGCTGACCCCGGCAGCAACCGTGGGGATCATTGCGACGGTGCATGCCCAACCAGCATGGTTTTCGAAGGCTGGTCGTCTTTCCTGCGACGGGGAGAAATCGGTTCGTCGCGTCATGCGAGGCCCCCTGATATCTGCCGGTCGATTTGCGGATGGCTTTCCCAGTCGCTAGCCGGCCATTGCTGGCACTGTTTTCAGTATCCCATTGCACCCATGCCGAGGTTACCGGCCGCCGGCGCGCCATCTTTCGCGGGAATGTCGGCGATCATCGCCTCTGCGGTGATCAGCAGGGCGGCGATAGAGCCGGCATCCTGCAGCGCGGTTCTGACGACCTTAGCCGGGTCGACGATGCCGGCCTTGATCATGTCGACATAGGTCTCGGTCTGAGCATCGAACCCATGGTTTTGGTCCTTGCTACCAGTCAGCTTACCCACCACGATCGAGCCTTCGACGCCGGCATTTTCTGCGATCTGGCGGACCGGAGCCTCGAGCGCCCTGAGCACGATCGCAATGCCGGCTGTCATGTCGGGATTGACGCCAGCAAGAGAGGCCAGAGCGGCCCTGGCACGCAGCAGGGCTATGCCGCCCCCCGGCACGATGCCTTCCTCGACCGCCGCGCGGGTTGCGTTGAGCGCATCGTCGATGCGATCCTTTTTCTCCTTGACCTCGGTTTCTGTCGCCCCTCCGACGCGGATCACCGCGACCCCGCCAGCGAGCTTCGCCAGCCGCTCCTGCAGTTTTTCCTTGTCGTACTCGGAGCTTGTCACCTCAATCTGGGCCTTGATCTGGCTGATACGAGCGGCGATGGCCGCCTTGTCGCCGGAGCCGTCGACGATTGTTGTTGTGTCCTTCTCGACCAGCACGCGCTTGGCGCGACCAAGCATGTCGAGCGTGACGTTTTCCAATGCGATGCCAATATCCTCGGAAATCAGTTGACCAGCGGTGAGTACCGCTATGTCCTCCAGCATGGCTTTTCGGCGATCGCCAAAGCCGGGAGCCTTGACGGCGGCCACCTTGAGGCCACCGCGCAGCTTGTTGACGACCAGCGTTGCAAGCGCCTCGCCCTCGATATCCTCAGAAATGATCAACAGCGGCCTGCCGCTCTGTACCACGGCTTCCAGGATCGGCAGCATGGCCTGGAGATTGCCCAGCTTCTTTTCGTGGATGAGAAGGTAAGGATCTTCCAGTTCGACGCGCATCTTCTCGGCATTGGTGACGAAGTACGGTGAGAGATAGCCGCGGTCGAACTGCATCCCCTCTACCACATCGAGCTCCGTCTCTGCAGTCTTGGCTTCCTCAACGGTGATGACGCCCTCGTTGCCGACCTTGTCCATCGCCAGGGCGATCATATCGCCGATGGCCGTGTCGCCATTGGCGGCGATGGTGGCGACCTGGGCCACCTCAGCAGAAGACTTCACCTTCTTGGCCCGTGCCCGAATATCCTTAACGACGGCCGCCACGCCAATATCGATGCCCCGCTTAAGGTCCATCGGGTTCATGCCGGCCGCGACCAGCTTGGCACCTTCGCGCAATATCGAAGCAGCGAGCACCGTTGCCGTTGTGGTGCCGTCACCTGCGAGATCATTGGTTTTGGAGGCGACCTCCCGCACCATTTGCGCACCCATGTTCTCGAACTTGTCAGATAGCTCGATCTCCCTGGCGACGGTGACGCCATCCTTGGTGATGCGCGGCGCGCCATAAGACGTGTCGATGACGACGTTGCGACCCTTCGGACCCAATGTCACCTTGACTGCATTGTTAAGCAATTCGACCCCGCGCAGCATACGGTCGCGCGCATCGGTCGAGAATTTGATTTCCTTGGCAGACATGACGTTAATCCAGTTCTGTCTTGAAAGAGGGGCCGGACGACCTGTGGTCAGGCGACTTTCCTGGCAGCGGTCCTATCGACGATCGCCATGATGTCACCTTCCCTCATGATCAGAAGAGCTTCGCCCTCGATGGTGACTTCTGTCCCGGACCACTTGCCGAACAGGATGAGATCACCCGTCTTGACGTCGAGGACAACCCGATTGCCAGCTTCATCGCGCGACCCAGGTCCAACGGCGAGTACCTCGCCTTGCTGCGGCTTTTCCTTGGCTGTGTCGGGGATGATTAGCCCGCCTTTGGATCTAAGATCACCCTCCGCCCGCCGGATGACGACGCGGTCGTGAAGTGGACGGAATTTCATCGGAGGTTCTTTCTGGGGTCTGCGCATAGGGCGACCCTTCGGACTTATAGCGCGTTTGGCACTTAAATGATAGGCTCTAATGTATTTCCGTAAAAATTTGAAAATCCTGAGATTAAACCCAGACTTTTTGAGCGCCTTCTTGCAAAGATAGGCAAATTTAAATTCCTGTTTGAATTATTTATTTTTTCAAAATATCCTTCTCTCATCAAAAATAAATTTCTCCTCTCCTTGCTTAACGGATGAGCAGGGTCCATATATGTATTTCGTTGATTTGGCCGACGTGGCTTTTCGGCGCCAGAGACCTACCACTCACAACCGAATTCTCGATAGCATGAACCGCCGATCCGGCGCGCATGTCGCTCTGTTCGAACTCTGGAATGAACCCCGTGCGCTGACGACGGATGCAGGGCAGCAAGGTTCCGGCTCGAATGGGAACGATGCAGAAGCACGCATGCGCGCTTCTGCGGAGAAATCAACCATGACAACGCGCACCACGCAGAAGATCGTCCAGTTCTCCAAACCCTTCATGCTGCCCGGCTTCGCCGCCGCGCTGCCATCCGGCGACTATCGCGTCGATCAGGATGAGGAGTTGTTGGAGTTATCCAGCCGCCTCGCCTGGAGGCGTGTCGGCACCTTTGTTCACTTGCCAGCCATCGGCATTGATGGCCAGACACATCAGATGGCGCCGATCAATCCTGCTGATCTCGATGCCGCACTCGAAAAGGATCACCAGCAGCCATGACCTCTACAACCTTGCTCGGACGCGCAACCCGTCCCGCGAGCCACGAGGCTTCCCCCCATCTTTTTCGGATTGGGCAGGTCGTTCGGATCAAGGGCGGTCCGCCGAGCGAAATCTACCACATCACCGGTACGCTGCCATCGCAGGGAAACTCACTCCAATATCGAATCCGCAACGACGACGAACGTCATGAGCGGGTAACGACGCAGGACAGCCTCGTGCCGGTCTACATGTCGCCGTCTAGCAACGACGCAACTCTCATGGAAAGAACATTCGGACATGGCTAAAGGTCAGAAACGAAGTAATCGCGAGATCAGGAAGCCGAAGCGGGAGAAGGATCCGCCCAAGTCTGAAAGCAGCTTCGGCAGTCAGAGCAAGGTCGGTGCGAATGCCATTGCCTCCCAGGGCAAAGGCAAACACTGAAGCGGAGGTCCTGCTGCGATGAGGGGAGCCATCTGCATGGAAAGTCGACCGAAATTGCGCACTGCTGCCGCGGACACTCGACATGACTAAACCGCCTGACGACATGGCGATCAACGATGCGAGCAGCGCTATTTAGGGCACATCGGCTCCAAAGCCGTCAACGACGGAAGACATGACCATGGACAAGGACGTCAGAGACAGTCAACGCAAAAGGCTAGCCGCCGCGATCAGCGTCTGGGAGAATGAGGGTGGTGCGACCGGCCATGATCCCATGCATTGTCAATATGGCCGCCGTATCGAAACTGATCGTTCCTGGACCGTATATCATGTGTTTACTGGCGTTCCCGCGCGCGCCGGTGGCGATGCCATGACCGGTCTGACGCGTTTGGATGCAACAAGCAGCATGCTCCGTCTCAATCTTCGCAATGACGAGCGCCTTAGAGAACGTATCGACCTCTCGCCCTTCACGGCAGCACCGAAATAGTGGAGCGCGGGAGCATGACACCGGCCTCCCCAACAGCAGCGGTCGCCTAGACGAATTGTACAACACCGTCGCTTCACCGGGCATGACAGTATGTTCCAGATGGGTCGAGGTGAATGCGCTCACCGAACGGGATGCCGCCAGACGCGAGACAGGTGCGCTGAAAGCGAATTGCCCTGCGGTTTCCGACCATTGCGCCGGTGCACTTATGATGTCGCGCGAAGAGTATGCCAACAACCGCGGCGTTTCCTACACACCGCCACCGATTTCCGCTTTGCGGATTGCAGCCGACCGGGCGCTGGAAAAAGGGATGTTTCCTTGAAGATTCACCTGTTTATGGCGTTGCTGATCACAGCCATGGGATTTGTCATTCCTGCGCTGGCCCTCGATAGCGCGCAAAGTTTTGTCAACAAAGCCGTTGATGGGAGCATGTTCGAAGTGGGATCAAGCAGGCTCGCCGAAGGCAGGATGCGGGCTGCGGCCGTCAAGGATTTCGCCAAGAGCATGATCGCCGATCACGGCTCCTCCAACGCCAACCTCGCGGCAATCGCCAGCAGGCAGAAGCTTACCGTTCCGAAGAAACTAGATCTCAAGCACAAAACTGATATCGAATTGCTCCAGAACGGCAAGGCGCCCGTCGACAATGCCTACATCCAGATGCAGCTCCACGCCCACATCAATGCGGTGGAGCTATTCGAGAGCTACGCGAGGGATGGTGACAATGCCGAGTTGAAGGCATTTGCACAGCGAACGCTGCCGACGTTGAAGATACACCAAGAAACTATCGAGAAGATTGCCGGTGCAAACAGCTCCATCGAAAATCAGGCAAAAGAGCGCTTTTCGGAAGCTCAACGCTGATCCACAGACGACTAAAAGCATATGACCTGACTGAGTCAGCAAGAATGCCAAGAACACTGGCGTGGCGTCGGAAAGTGGTTCATGCGAACTCAAGCTTCTGTCGCCGCTGCAACTTTTTTCCTACCCGACGTTGCCGAACGCGATCGCCGGATGCTTCTCAGCCTTTTTGGTTTCGAGTAACGCGGCTTTTCTTCGGACAACGCTGACACGACGCAATCCACGAGACTGAACGCGACGAAGTCGGCTTCCAGCTGTTCGGCAAGCTGTTTCTCATCCAACGGCCTTTCGCTCCCAGGCGATGTCCACAGGACGAGACCGATGCGCGCATGAGGAGCCAGTCGCCTGAGGCGACGGACTGCGAACCTGGAGTATTTCATGGACTCTGGGTTCAGAAAACCGAGTACGATGGAATGGCGGCCCTCCACCGAAAGATTGCGTATCCTGGCCGGAACGACGTCGCGGTGGCTGGCCGCCTCGCAATCGGCCCCTTCGACTGAAACGGTCTGCGCCAACATAATGGCTGCAACGTCGTCCAGTTCGCCATGTCCCCCGATGCATAGAACCGATTTGCCAGAACCGTCCGGAAGATCGACATCAAATTTGTCTTCCTCTTCCTCGCCGCTACGGCCTACTGTCCTGGTGTCCTTGCCGTCGTCCTCGTGATCTTGCCCGGCCTCATCTTCCTCTTCTGCTGCGATCTCGTTGAGATTTGTGACGAGATGGCGCGCATTTTCGGCTAGATTCACTGACTGGCTCTTTGTCAGCGCTCCGCGGGCCCGATCCTGCTCGCCGAGCAACAGCGCCGGTATGCCGACGGCACCGTAATACTCGATCAGGTATTTCTCCTCGAGCATTTCTTCGGCGTTGTCTGTGGCCTCATCGAGATCGTCCGCCAGCAGACGCTGATAGAGGCGTTCATGAGGATCAAGCACCGGCTCATCGCCAAGCAGGATCTGAAGGAACTCGAACTGAGGCACGTGCCGGCCCAGCACGACGAGACACACCGTCAGCGGTGTTGAAAGCACCAATCCTATCGGGCCCCATAGCCATGCCCAGAATACCGCCGCAACGATGATCGCAAGGGGCGATAGTCCGGTGCGGGAGCCGTACAACCAGGGCTCGATGACATTGTTGCTCAGGAGTTCAAGCAGGATGAACAATCCGGCCGTCCAGATCAGCAGTGACCAGCCGGGAGCCACCGCGAACGCCAGGAACAAGGGAATGACTGCCGCAATAACCGGCCCGATGTAAGGAACGAAGCGGAAAACGATCGCCAGCATGCCCCACAACAAGGCGTTGGGAATGCCGAGAAGCCACAGGCCTGCCGCCAGTGGCACGCCATAGGTGATGTTCACCACCAGCTGCATCAGAAGGTATTTGCCGACGCGGCTGCCTGCGTCCTGCAAAGCCTGCGTGGTTCGGTGAAGATCGCTGTAGCCGACAAGGCGAATGAAGCGATCACGCAACTCCTCGCGCTCGAGCAGCATGAAGATCACGATGACGATCACGAGGCCCGTTGTGGCCAAGGGACCGACCAATGGTTCAATGATGTTCTGTAGCGTCTCGATGGGTCGCTGTGGTGAGAATATCTGAACCAGCAATGGCTTCTGGTCACCTTGGACACGCGGGTTCGCAGGAGATGTGGTAGAGGCCGATTCATTGATCTCGGTGTTTACGCGCTCGAACATGCGCCCGAGGCGGCTGACGACACCGTCTTCGGAACCGGTCTCCTTCAGGATCCGGATCTTCTCCACAATGTTCGATTGGTAGGTCGGGATATCCTGCGCGACCTGACTGACCTGGGTGACGAGAATCAAACTGAAGATCGACATGACCGCGAAGGCGAACGCAACCGCTCCCATCACGGCCGCCAGGCGCGGGAACTTCATCCTCCTGAGGAAGGTCACGATCGGAGCCAGTGCGAATGTCAGCAGGACCGCGATCGCGAGGGGCAGCAGGAGTTCCTTGGCCTCATACAGAACGACAATCGCGGCGATCATCATCGCGGCAGTCGCCAGCCGAGCTGTCAGGAAGGAGGAAGATATCATGGTCAAGCTTCAATGATACGATGTTGGTCATTCCTAACACGGATCGGAGAATTGGCTGCAGCCGTTCGATTGAAGTACCCCATCACGGCGGCAAGTCCGGTCCCGGAGCTCGGCATGCGCCTCCCTCTTCGAAGGGATGAATTCGTTTGAACCAAGTGCCGGATCGTTCGTTGCAGCAAACCGGATATTTTCAGTGTTGCCCACAACCGAGAACGTTCGATGAAGCGTTTCGCGCAATCCGTTTCCATCTTTGTCGATCTTGGATTTCCGCGCGAGGTGGAATCCGTCGACCAAGCCTTCGAGATCCTCAACGCCCCATAAGCGGGTATCCTCGCTCCAAGGGCGCTGGAACTGGCCGCTGCAAACGCCGCCGACGAATGGCTGCTCGGCTCGCCACTTGCTTGATCAGCGCAATCGTTGGCCCGTCTCTTTTGCCATCATCACGCCGCGGCTCGAGCAGACCGCTTGGAGATATCCTCCTCACGATGGCGCCGGCGGGCTTACTTACAATACGCTCTGACCCTAAACTCGTACAAAATGTCAGGCGAAGATCAGGTGTGCATCAACTTGTGGCTTCCGATCAACGCCTTAGGAAAATCCGCTTGGCCGCGTTGGTGATTGCGCGAATTCTGGAGATCACGACAGCCGCGCTGGTTATGTCATCGTTACTGAGCGCCGAGGCGGATTGTCCGAGGGCTTCGCGATAAACGTCGATTTCCGCTCCAGCGAGTCGCGCCATCGCTGACTCCCAAGTCGCAGCGTCACCACTTCGGTCTTCGTCATCGATCTCTCGCATGGCCATGAGCCACTGCTCTTCATGCCTGTTCATCGGCCGTCCTTCTTCGGACCAAATCTCCGCGGCACGTCTGACGATGCGCGCATCTCGCCTGTTGCGTTCTTGTGTCATGGCCTTGTCTGTCTCGAGGCGCCATAGGCCACGTGGGAACAGAGAAGCTTTCGCTTTCAAGCGGCAACTCCGTCCAACAGGGCCCGGCTACATCAGCTCATAAAGAATAAGATAGGAGGCAACTACAAATAAGACCGTACATGCGAGCACCTCCTGAAGTTATTGCATGGATCTAAGATTTGGTCGGATAGAATCTCTTTCTCACCGCACGGCACGCCGTGAAGCTGTTACGCATCTGTATGCAATTGGGCAGTTGGTTCGGGTGAGGAGCAGCTTCGACACATTTCCTAAAACTGATGACATCTATCACGTCACAGGCACACTTCCTCTTCAAGGGGACTCGCCCCAGTATCGCATTCGCAAGGAAAACGAGGTCATGAGCGAATGACCGCGCAAGCCCATCTCGAACCGATGCGCATGTCGCTCGACAGCGGCACTCTCATCGAAAGGAGTTTGGATCACGGCGAGGAAGCAACGACGGGGCAATCGCGGCATCAGAAAGCCAAAGCAAGGGCAAGCGCACGGCTTAAAAATCCTTTGACCCACTCGGCAACCGGCCATCGGCACAATATGTCCTGCGCGGCAAGGACACGACCTGACGGTAGGGTTACAGCAAACTTAGGGGGCGCGCCAAGGAATAGTGGAGATGAGCCACATACCAATAGTCCGGATCACACGGCACGCGGATAGAAGCGGATCGGACATGGACATCACCAGGTGGTTACCGGCGCGTGCATATCAGCACCGCCGCGCCGGTGCCTCGAATTCATTCTGGTAAGGAGTTTGATCGCAGGAAAAGTATGCTCGCGACAGCCAATATTTGGTTGCGCCGTACACAAATCCACACAACCGCCGATTCATATGAGCACTCGCTCTTCTCAACTGAAAGTCGTATCGTGAGCCAGGTGCCGGTAGCCTGCCAGCGCTCAGGGCGGTGCATCACCATCACCCTTCGCTTCGGCCGACAATGAATTGCTGCATTTGGTAAAAGCAAAATTTCTTACGCAGTTCCCCGGGCTGACGGATTTATTCGTTGGCAATACGGTCCGGCTCGGTGTGTCTCAACGCATGTCGGGCCGGTTTTTAGTGCAAAACCCAGCCCGAGCTGGGTAACATTTGCGTTGTTGCACCAATCAAAACCCGCAGCGCGACGCGCCGACAGCTAAATGCTCACATGTCCTCATTTAAGGGCCTGCGCAACGTCCAAGATAGCAGTCCGAGCCAAGGCCGTCTGCTGAACGCCCGCGTCCGAGGCTGCTGGAACGCTCTGATCAGCGTTGATGTCACGACACAGGCGATTGTCTCGACTCTCGCCAAGTCTCAAAAGACTACACTGCCTTTAAAACAGGAGGACAGAGGAATCCACGCTCATGCCTGCGGCCTTGACAGCGACCAAGAAAGCAGATCGCGCACCTTCCATGCTCGCCTTGCCAGCCCCTGCCCTGGCGCATCTGTCTATCGCTTCGACCCAGCGCAGACTGTCGTTGGTCGCCCAGTTTTCGAAAAGAAAATCCGTCGCCTCAGATACACTCGAGACGATATAAAACTTTGAATGCACGCCAACATAGATGACAATCGCCGCTCGAAAGGAATGATCTTTCATGAAAATACTGTACGATCGGGCGACCAAATCGAAAAGCCATGTCCGTCACTATTTTGCTGTTCCTGCCCGTCGTAAAATAATCCTCGCTACTTTCACCGTTAGGCCGTAAGAGCGGGAATGGAAAATCCAAAATTTGAAAGTGCAGTCACCGTCCGTATCGATCCTGCGGGCGGCAGCAAAAGCCTTGCGGACGTCTCAGCCTGCACAAGTTTCCTGCTCCGGGAGTGGCCTGGCAAACGGGGTGACAAGCATCGAGCAGCGCTACAGGCCTGCTCTGATGCGAGCGAGGGCAAGAGATCTGTGGAAGGTGCGAGGCGCGCATTCATCCTCGCAGCGCGAGAAGCTGGTATCTTGGTCAATTTATGAAACGACAACCTCTCCGCTTTGCTTGCTCAATATCACGGCCCATCATGCTTTGATAAAGTGCGGAAATATCGCTCCAGCGATAGATGCTTCCTGACTGCACCGGGATGCGGCAATGGTGTCTATAGCGGGCATGCATCGTCTTGACCGCAAAAGATCAGCGCAGCCGACAAGTGCTCGAACTGGACTATAGTCGGAGCGGGAACCAAACAGACCCTTGTTGTCGCAAAACGAAAGTTCAGCCGCCTCCTTTAAGTCGATCACTGGATGCTCCGCTGTACGACGACGGTCTTGGTAGGACACTCACGGCGCGCATCGGACCGCGACAATCGCCGGGCTGGCGGCTATCTGGATAAGGCGGAGTTGTTACGAACTCTCTCGTCGCCGGCTCCAGCCACAGTTTTTGTAAGTGATCGGTTTTGGATTCGTACAGACTTGCGCCGAATTGAGCGCATGATGAACAGGGCAGCGCCGACTGTGAGCGAAAATTATGCTTCCTCCCCAGGGAGAAAGCATTGGCCGAGCCCCCCATCATCGGCCTGTCCTATGCAAACGACGTCACGCTTCTCGCAAGCATCTACAATGCCATCTTGCTCCAGTTGAGCTGGCGAGGGCGACGACAGACTTGCTTTTTCATGGGGTGTTTGATCAAGCGGATCTCGAGGAACGGCCACGAAAAGCCCATGCCCTTCATCCAATGGCATGGAACAACGTCGCACCTGGAACCGATCCTAGCAGGAAAAGCGCATAAGGCATTTCCCATTTGGAATCAGCCTGCCTTGCGAAAGGATTTGGACACTGGGACGATCGAGGTGCCGATTTCCTTTTCGAGAAGACAGGCGCGTAGCGTGGCCATCACCAAAGCTATCGCCGTACAGGCGTGGTCCGCGACGACGGGCACAAGACGAGTGGGATTGTCCTCAACCACATACGCACGCCGGCTGCCTGCATACGGATGAAGTCCCCACTGCCATCCAGGAAGCAGTTGCCCCGTCAGGGCAACAGCTGCGTGGAGTGACCCAGTGTAGGCTGGAGGAACGCGGTACGGAGTGTGAATGACCTCTCCGGTTTTCCTGTGCCTGAACTGACTGACCCACAGCTGCTCCCAGTCTGAAAAATACTTTTCGATTACCAAATCCAATTGCGGACTGGGGCCTTTAAGCCGCTCGCAGGCCGAGATCAGGGTGGCCAAACTGGTCATGCGCATCTTCTTAGATGGCCATGTCGATGACGGGAACATTCGGGGCGGCCATGAGCGGGAGCCGGCACTTCTAATCACCCCTCACCTCCCGGCCTACCAATTGATGCTGCCAAAAAAGATGTAGCCTAGATAACCACCAACACCGAACACCATGATCACAGCCAGGATTGCCAGCATCTGATCCCCGAGGCGCACTGCTTTTGTCATCGCTGGAGCATCCTTTTTAAATCCAGTCCATCGCAGTGCCCGGCACATCAAGCTAAGCAAGCTGCTGTCCATTGGCACCCGTGAGTATCGACTGGTGAGCTACCTCTTTGTCCGCGTGGAGTCCGCGATGCGAAAATTCCTGCTTTCGATGTCGATGATTGCGCCGCAGTTCCTGCATTCCAGCTGAGTATGCGTTTTCACCCAGCCAATGTTTTTCTTCGTCTCGTGACGACAGTCCGGGCAAAACACGCCAATTTCGTTGTTGTCCAACGATTGGTCAGTCACGACTGGGGTCTCTTGATCGGCAGCCGCGTTTAAAATTTTCGAAGCAAACGGCAAGGTCCAGACCATGGCGCGCAAAGGCTGCGCCGTCGCCGGTAAAGAAGGTGAAAAGCATGAAACCTTTCTCGGCAAGGCAAATTCAGCCCGCCTTCACGATAAGATCCACCATGCTCCCAATTATTCCGCGAGTCTATTTAAAAATACTATTTTAAGCCATTTCCTTAAACTTGGAAAATTTCACGGCGAAATCATTTTTATCATAACCAAAAAATCTAAACGTATTAAAGAACAGAATTTATGGGCAGATAGTATCCAACGCTAACGCGAACGGCCTGCAAAATCATGGGAAGTAAGAACATAGAGAGGCCGGCGATTGCGAGAATAGATAATGCGCGCGACCTTCTCAATTGAAGCCCGCGCTTGATCGAAAGCCGCAAGACACACCGCTTCCGATGGCGTTCTTGCGGCGGTCAAACCGGTTGATTTCGGGAGCGCCGCCGCCTCGATCAGGAATGGCACCTGCATCATACCGTCATAGCCGGAAAAGCGTATCGCGCTACGCATCTCATCAAAGCTGCGGCTCTGGTTTGGAAATTCGAGCGTCATGGGCGAATAGCCCTGGCCTGGCCGTCTCGCCAAATTTCAGTCCATCGCGCCTTCTGCGAAGATCTTCGTTGCGCCCGTTCAGGAACATCATGAGGTCGGTTGCGCCTGGCAGGCTGAGACCGCTAGTCGAGTGACCGCAGATACGAGCGGGAGAACCGCTGAAAACATGGTAGACGGTCCAGGACCCATTCATTTCCACGCGGCGGCCGTAGTGATGATCCATCGAGCCGGGATAGAGCGCCTCGCTTTCGTCGCTCCACGCTTTCATGGCAAGGGATGTACGTATGGCTGTGGTGACATGTTCATTCATGTTTGATCTTTCTTCGATAGGCGCGACAGTGTCGGTGTCCGCCTTCGGCGGGGCATGGACACACATCAATCATAAGAGCTGCATGCATGATACGGGCTGCATCGCCTGCCCAACGCAGGCTATGAGAGGCCAACAAAAAGAGTGCAGTAGGATATGAATACGACCGCGGCAGTGAACGTCACCATGGTCAAAAAGTAGCCGTGACGAAGGACCGACTGGGTGTGGATCGAAATATTGGTTCTCATGGCAATTATCCGTTCAAATTTAAACATTAGGTGCAGGATTGACGCCCTTTGAGAGGGCTGCTGCGTTGCCGGGATAGGCCGCAGTCCGCTGCGCGATCGTTGCACCAAGCCAGACGGATTCGACGCAGTGACCCGCTAAATCAGCCGATGACGGTTCTTTGTCTCTAACGCGCGGCGCACCGTGCCGACTGCATCGCCATCACTGCGGCGGTGAAATTTTGAACGAGGGCGAACGATGGTCGGTAAATTGCGGAGCGCGTCCGAATGATCCCCGCTTGCGCTCCGCAAGCCCTGCCATAGCCAGGAGAGACCATTTTTGCTCATCGACTGGATAGATGAGATGTACGTTGCTGGAGCGTCGATGGGAGCCTCGTCGATGGAAGACATGAGGTCCTCCTTTTTGTTGGGGCTAGGGCACGATGGCCGCCCTCAATCGGCAGCGCCCTTGAGATGGCCGCCGACAAATCCACCCTATACGATCAGACCGGCGAAAGCGAGGAAAATCGCACAGGAGCGAGATGTATCTCGAAGAGATCTTGAAAATCTTTCCAAATTTTTTCGGCTACTGACAGCAATATGACAACCCAGGCGATCGTGTCTTATTTTAATATTCTCACATCTGCCTTGCAAACTTATCGTTTCTAGTCTAAATCATAATTATCGAACTTGCCTGTTTAGTTTGCTTTTTCGCTTCCGAGCGCCGAAACGATCTTCCTCTCAATTTCGAAAGACTGAGGCTCTTGGCATAATGCTGAGCGGCTATTTCTATGGCAATCGAAAGGAATATCTCGATGGCATCCGGTACGGTGAAATTTTTTAATTCCGCCAAAGGCTTCGGATTCATCCAGTTGGATGATGGCACCAATGATGTGTTTGTCCATGTGACGGCTGTAGAGCGCGCAGGCATGCGCGGCTTGGCCGAGGGGCAGAAACTGAGCTTTGAGGTGGTCGCCGACCGCAAGACGGGCAAAAGCTCAGCCGAAAATCTACAGGCGATCTAAAACCCAGAACAGTCGTTTCTGACCTTTGACCACGGATGTACTGGCATCGGCTATCGAGATGACTTTGAGGAAGGTCGGGCTTGCCCGGCCTTTTTTCGTTGACCGGAAACTGATCATGAAAACCGGAAACTGATCATGAAAAACGTGCCTGACGGCATTTTCAAACCCAAGCCAAATTCCTCCGAGCTCAAGAGTGACCTGACCAGCATGGCTGCAAGGGAAATCCTCGAAGGTGAGAAAGCAGTGCGCGTGGCAATGACTGAACGTCTGCGTCAGGCAAGGCTTGCGCAAGAGACAATCGGTGCTGCGAACAAGCCGGCGAAACTGCCAACGACCGCCCGAAAACGCCTGATGGCGCGCGCTTGAACTGGCTGGATTGGAGGTACTTTGCTTCCTATGAGAGCAAGTTCAGTTCAGAAAAGCATGTTCGAATTGGGGCCGGGTTCGCTGCGGCTTTGCAACAAGGCGACGATCGTTTCAGGTCGACCAGATGACGGTGAACACCGGCCTGCTCACCTATCACCACAGCCGGAGAGGCGAGCGAGTGTCCGGACCGGTCGATCCGGCGGCAAAGCAGGTCGCGTTTTCAGCAGGAGGGTCTATGGTGCAGGTTCACGGCTCGCTACTCTGGCAGCCGCAATGTCCGTTGCTCGCAACGGATCAGCAGGGAGATGTGGTGCAGGTAGTCGTACGCGACAACAATGTGGAACAAGCACTAAGGGTGCTGAAAAAGAAGATGCAGCGCGAAGGTGTCTTTCGCGAGATGAAAGCCAGAAGAGCATACGAGAAACCATCTGAAAGAAAGATCCGCCAGAGGGCTGAAGCAGTCAGGAGATCGCATAAGCTTGCCAGAAAGCGAGCCCAGAAAGAAGGGCTTCTGCCTCCCTCGAAAACAAAGGCTCCGCTGGGTCGGAAGCCCTCACCCGGTGCCGAACGAACCGGCGAAGGCTGGGCAAAGCCTTAGGAGTTCTTGCATTTAGCGTTCTCGCACGTGGTACCAATCTATCCTGACGACCTTGAACGGCACCGTCACAAGATCGAGGCGAAGGATGACTGCTTCATCGCATCGACGTCGTCAGGCTGGCGCGAAGTGTCGGCTCACATGTTTTCGGAAGTTGGTCCTCGTCAAGTCGCGCTTAAGGGCATTTTTTCCAGACGTAGGCACCGTATTGCATCACGAGGATGCTGCCGGCCAAAACACTTCTCAGTGGTGTCGCATGCGCAGTAAAAACGAACGCCGCGATCGATTGGCCATGCAAGACAGCCTGCAAGCAGTCGTTCCACCATGCTGCGCGAATGAAACGAGCCTAGCTAGAAGGATATTTACCCACGCCAAATGATAGAAACGCGACGATGCGAGCACCGTACTGAAGAAGTTCCTGTCACTGAGACTTTCTTTGCGAGCCTCGCATGCGCCAAGCTGGCATGCGGGAATGGCCGATAAATTGTGAAGAGCTGCGTTGCGAAGCAGCGCGCGCGTCAAGTCGGGAACAGTTCAGATGGGATCAATCCGGCCGGATGGATGGCTAGGTGTGGGAATGCTTCAAGTGTGGATTTTGAACCCGTGGCGTCTCACTGTGAAAGGCCCGCAATGACCAACATCTTCACGCTGCATGCCGAAAAGCGCTGGAAAGCCGTCATAGAGTATCGCACCGAAGACGGCGCCAGGAGCATCGAACACTATTTCGAAGAAATATCCGACCTCCATCTCATCGTCGAGCACGGCCCTGACTGGAATTTTCTGATCCGGTGCACGGTTACCCTCAACCGTCCAGATAACGGGGAAGAACAAAACAGTGTGGCCAAGGCCCGCCGCGACGATCGCTCCTACTAGATTCTTGCATGAACTGCGCCCGTTGGCGATCCTTTCTTTGCCATCGCGTTTGATCCTGTGATGGACGCAGGAGTTGCTTGACTGCAGCCTCGGATCCGTATCACGCATCCAAACAGGAAAACAGCATGACCGCTACCCCAAGCATTGTCGAATTGAAGCCCAGGATCACCGTGATCGGTGTTGGCGGCGGCGGAAACGCCGTCAACAACATGACTGCCCAGCAACTCGCGGGCGTGGATTTCGTCGCAGCAAACAACGACGTTCCGGCGCTTTCCATGGTCCAACTGGGAGATGTGACGGAAGGTCTTGGGGCCGGCTCCATACCGCAGGTCGGCTATGCTTCAGCCGAAGAAACACTAACCGAGATCATGGACCATCTGACGGACTCGCATATGTGTTTCGTGACGGCGGGGATGGCAGACGGAACAGGAACTGGCGCCGGTCCGGTCATTGCGCAGGCTGCACGGAAGCGTGGCATCCTGACGGTCGCGGTGGTAACGAAGCCGTTCGCCTTCGAGGGTAGCCGGCTAAAATGCAGTCTGCCCAGGAAGGCATCGAGCCGCTACGCCAATGTGCAGACACGATCATTGTGATCCCCGATCAGAATTTGTTTCGGGTCGCGGATGACGCTTTCATCCTGGCCGACCGCCTCCTCTACACAGGCGTGGGCTGCGTCACGGACCTCATCGTCAAGGAAAGGCTGATCAATCTCGACTTCGCTGATGTGTGTGCGGTAATGCGCGGCAAGGGCCGAGCCATGATGGGAACAGGGCAATCCATGAGAGAAGGTCGAGCGAAGGCAGCGGCCGATGGGGCAAATGCAACCCCGCTTTTCGACGAGACAAAGATGGGTGGCGCCAAAGCCGTCTTGGTGTCTATTTCAGGCGGACCGGACATGCCGCTGTTCGAGGTCGACGAGGCAGCCACACGCATCCGCGAGGAGGTAGGCGGTGATGCAGACATCGTCGTGGGGGCCATCTATGATCCGGTCTTGAAGGGAATGTTCAGGGTCTGTGTCGTCGCAACCGGTCTTCAGAGCCTCATCGTGCCCAGTTCGAGCAGAGATTGGTCTAAGGGAAGCTGACGATGCCATCCGAACCCCGTTCACCCCGCCTGGCTGTTCTGATCGACGCCGACAACGCCTCTGCCAAGATCGCCGATGGGCTGTTTGAAGAAATCGCCAAGATTGGCGAAGCCAGTGTGCGCCGCATTTACGGCGATTTTTCCGGCTCACGCTCGAAGGCCTGGGCCGACGTGCTCTCGCGGCATGCCATCGTGCCCCACCAACAGTTCGCCTATACGACCGGTAAGAACGCCTCAGATATAACGCTGGTCATCGACGCCATGGATCTTCTCCATAGCGGCCGTTTCGATGGCTTTTGCCTGGTCTCTTCCGACAGTGATTTCACCCGGCTCGCCGCCCGCATCCGCGAGCAGGGCATCGACGTGTTCGGCTTTGGCGAGCAAAAGACACCCGAGAGTTTTCGGCAGGCCTGCCGCCGGTTTGTTTACACCGAGAATTTGTTGCCGTCTGCACCTGGAAATGAGCCTGAGACTGTTGCAAGCACAAAGCCGCTGCTGCCCTCGTCCGCAGCCGTGCCCATCATTCGCAAGGTCATTGCGCAGATGGAAAGCGAGGACGGCTGGGTTCCGTTAGGCGCTGTCGGCACGAGGCTCGCCAATCTAGCCTCCGACTTCGATCCCCGCACTTTCGGCTTTCGCAAGCTGAGCGATCTGGTGCGCAAGACCAATGCCTTCGAGATCGATCACCCCGAGGGAGGAACCTTGCGCATCAGGATCAAGCTGGAGGCGCCGGTGCAATCGCGGCGCAAGAGATGACAAATCGTCATCCAGGACCGGAACAATGGGCGCAGGAAAGATTCCAGAACCAAGATCACGGTCACAACCATTGGCGGGGGCATCAGTCGCCCCTTGGACAGCGCGCAGGCCGCTTCCTTTCTATATTCTGGTTGGGATTGAAGGCGGGGTTCGGTCCTCACATCGCCCGTCCACTTGTCGCAACGCTGGTAAGCAGGCACGACAGTGACCGGGCCTCCCCGCGCGCCATGATTGCAGCTTCGGTTGGTCGGCTATCGGATTCTCGTTCCGGTTCAATCAACTCGATCGACAAATATGCATGCTAAACATTCTCTGCGTTGGCGTATCCCAGCCGGCGATTGGAAAGTCAGAAATGTCTCCCATCTCACTTCCGGTCACGTTTCCAAGCTAGAGCCAGCCACCAGTGAAGCAGGCTGAGCGCAACCCATCGATGATGTAGGGACATGTTCGCAGCAAGCGCCAAATGAGTTCTGAGCGATAGTTCTCGAACATAATCACGATTGGGCCTTGGTTGATTCCGACGTGATCCGTTGAGCGCCAACCGCCGCCATCGCTGTTGCGGAATGTCGCATTGAACGTCGCGCCCGCGCTGCAGGACCGGTCATGCGCCGGCTCGAGCGCGTGGAAGTGCCTAACGGTTGGCAGGACAATCTCGGGAGCGAACGGTAGCGAGGCAAAAGCCGCCCATGGAGAAACGGTCCCATCGTCCGGACCAAACGGCACGCCCCGCGCTCGGTAGGCAAAGAACCGCCGCCCTGCCGAGTCGACTGTGTCCAACCGCCTGCCCGGACCGTCGCTCGCCGTCAGACCCCAGTTGTTATGATCGTAGCCTTTGAAACCGCGTGGATTGCGAATTGCGTACTCGCGCTGGACAAGGGTCGCGCGGCGGCTGTTTTCGAAATAATCGATCCCTCTCTCGCGCATGACCACATCTCGAATGCCGCGAAAGTCGATCCACAAATGCGAGAACTGATGGATGAACAAAGGGCCAGCATACAGAAATTCCTGTCCATAGAGCCGCTTCCAGCGGTACCCTGACAGCCAGCCGGCGTAGCTTTCAGGGCCGACGCGATGCGTAGGCGATCCGAGCGCCAGCACATAGAGGAGCAATGCTTCGTCGTAACCGACCCAATGATAGGGCAGAAACCCTCGGCCGGGCTTCCAGCCATGGCAGATAAGAGGGCCGCCATTGAGAGCCCAGCGCCAATCGACACGGCGATACAGATTGTCAGCAAGGCCGCGTATTTCCAGTTCGCCCTCAAAATCCAGATGGAAATAGCGAGCGGATAGGAGGACGCCTGCCATGAGCAATGCCGTGTCGATCGTGGAAAGCTCGGAATTCCACGTGCGCTGCCCGGTTTTCATATCGAGGAAATGATAGAAGAAACCCTTATAGCCGCTTGCAAACCGTTCAGGGCCCTGGTGGCTGCTCCAGAGGAAACGCAGGGTCATCAACGTTCGTCTGCAGGCCTCCTCGCGGCTCATCCATCCCTGCTCCGCGGCCACTATGTAAGCAGCCAATCCCATGCCAGTAGCGGCTATGCTTGCGGGAAAGCCAGGGCGGTCCCTGTCGGCGACCAAGCCGGTTACGGGATTTGCCTGAAGCAGGAAATAATCAAGTGCCCGGCGCTGGAACGCATCCAGCATCGTCGCGTCGCAGACCATAGGTGAACCGATATCCGAACCTTTCAGTGCGACGAATGAGCTAGGTATCCTGACGGCTGGCAGCATTCTTCCTGCTTGCCGGCCCCGTAAAGCCCCTCTCCCGCGCCCAAACGACTGCAGCGGTTCGGCTGTGGACACCCGTCTTGTTGTAGATGCGGGCCGCATGATTGCGCACGGTGTTGCGCGTCAGGTTGAGCGTCTTGACGATTTCGGCGTCGCTCAGACCCTGGCACATGAGCCCCAGAACGTCCTTTTCGCGGTCTGTCAGCACCGACAGTCCCGCAGACGCCTTGTTCGATTTGCCTGGATGTCTCAGGCTGGCAAGCTTTTCGATGACAGTGTGGCTGAACCATGACGTGTCCTGCATGACCGCTTCGATAGCCGCGATCAACTCGACTTCGGATCGCTTGCGCTCGGTGATGTCCTGAAGCACGATCAGTACACATTCCTGCGCGTGGATCGAAACAGTTCCAGCGGAGAGGAGAACATCGAGGATTTCCTCACGCTTCGTACGAAATTGCATTTCCATGTCACGGAAATCGCCGGTTTTTTCGACCTCGCGTTCCAATTCGCGGCGCGCCGCGCTGCTGACCCAAATCGGCAGTTCCATTGCCGTTCGGCCAATGGCTTCCTCCTCGCCATAACCCAGCGCTGATATGAAGGCATCATTGACGTCAACTATCCGACAATCCTTGCGCGCAACGAGAAGAGTCGGGATCGGCGCCAGACGAAAGGAGCGCGCGAAACGTTCTTCACTTTGCCGCAACGCCTCTTCCGCCTTCCTGCGCGACTCCATGTCCATGAAAGTGAAAAGCATACAGGGCTCATCGCCGATTTCGATCGGTTGTCCCGCCACGATCGCCAGCTTCGTGCCCCCGTCGGGCAATCGAAGGTTGGCTTCAGTCTGCGGAATGGTCTTGCCTTCCCGCAATGAGGTGATTGCCTCGCTCTTGTTGGACGCAGCCTCCAGCACGTCTATCTCATAGGTTGTGCGGCCGAGCACCTGCGGAGCGGCATAGCCCGTCATTTCCAGGAAACCCTGATTGACCTTCACGTAGCGCAGGTCGGACAGTCGGCAGATGATCGCGGGAGCCGGGTTGGCATTGAAGGTTCGTTCAAAGCGTTCTTCGGCCGTGAAACGTTCCGTCACGTCCTGGATGACAAGCGCGAAGGATTCCGCTTTGCCATTTCTGTCGGTCAGCGCAATTCCGCGCAGTTGCTGAACGCACCGCCAGGAGCTTTCCGCCTTCGCCGAAACCTTGGTTACCTCAACCGTGATGTCGTCAAACGTTTCCCCCGAAAGCAGACGATCAATCGGATACTGATCGGGCGTGAGCATATGGTTATTGCGGTACCTGAGCACGAAACGCTTGCGATAGTCCGCGGCGCTGGCACCAATATCGGAAAGCTCAGTAGCATCGTGCAGGGCCAGTGCCTGCTGGTTTGCCCAGACGATGCCCTCAGCAGGATCGATCAGCACGATGCCCTCGCCAAGCCCTGCTATGATTTCCTGCAGCTGCCGCCGTTCGGCCTGCTCTTTGAAGATGGTTTCATCGGGAACATCGGACTTCATGAGCCGACCTTATCGCGCATGCGGCTTGAAGAACATGGCCGACCGACAGGGCCGGCCGGCCATGCACCTTGCGAAAAGCATCCCCGGAAGTGGACAAATCGGGCAATGCTTCACGCCTCAGAGCCAGATCAGTTCTTCCAGCTGCCTTCATAAGTGAAGGCGGGTGCTGCCTTGAGCTGCTCCGCCGTGGTATTCATCCGTGCCTGCCATTTCGGCGTCGTAGCCATTGTCAGCGAAGCCGGATCGACAACGACATAGTGTTCGCCGATACCGATGAAGCCGCCGACTGAAACCACAAATCCTCCAACACCCTTTTCAGCCAAGAGAACGATGTCCTTGATCTCGCCTACGGTCTCGCCACCCGCATTGAGGACACTGAGGCCAACGAGATTGGAGGAAAGCACGCTGGTGTCGGTCACCGACACGAAACGCGGCTCGGTGGCGGGCGTGACCGTCGCGGTCTGAGCAAAAGCGGGGATGCTCGTGGCTGCCAGCAGAAGCGCTCCCAAAAGTGCATGTTTCATCTGATATTCCTTATCGGATCCGGTCGACACCGACTTAAGCGACGCAATGATGCGAGCGGGGAGACTATTTCTTTAGCGCGCCGCGCAGGGCGTCTTTGGCGCCACCGACCGCGCTTTGCACCTTGCCAGCCGCTTTTTCGACCTTTCCTTCCGCCCGGGTCTTTTTGTCACCGGTAACCTTTCCGGCAGCTTCCTTGATGGTGCCCTTGACCTGTTTTGCCGCACCTGCGATGCGATCCTTATCCATGGTCTTTCTCCATTCTGATCTTGCCCAAACGTTTCCTGGAAGGCGCTCGGGTAACGGAAAATATGAATGGCGGTTGCGCCTGGAAAGACGCGACAGGTTCACCTTACATGATGCAAATGCATCAGCTAAGCCTGCCGAGGCCGACCTTTCGAGAATCAAGGCGAAGGCCGAGTGTGTGGGTCGTCGCTTCCTGGCGCATTTAAGATCTCATAAGATATCGGAAAGCCTGCTTCTTCCGCGGCAGCCAGCATAGCTTGCCGCACTTCGTGCGGCCGCCGCTTTGACAGCATGTGCTCCATCGAGATCTGAACCGCCAGCATGTAGAGTGGACCCTTAGCTCCGTGCCAATGATTGGAAAGGATATCCGCGACCTGATCGGTGTTGCGGATGATGGTCGCGCCCAGAATGGGGAAGCAAACCACAAAAGGATCAATAAGTACGTTGCGCACGAGGCCCTCCCTGCATTGGCTTGCGGAAAACTCACCGCCAGCCATCAAGGTAGTTTGTGCGTTGTGCTTCGTAAGAAGCGGTTGCATCAGCCGACATGATGCAACTGCGTGTCCGATTGATGAAACACACCTGTGAAGGCGTGCTCACAGCAACACAATCGCCAGGATCGCGACCATGACTATCGAAAAGGTGATGATAGAGCCAAGGGCGATCGCCATTCCAAGACTTGGACCGTCTATCGGCCCTTTCCCGTTCCACCCGGCGTCCTTGCTTCTTGTTTTCAGCGCCATCAGGGCCATCCTTCCCTAGCAAGAACCCGCGAACCAAATTTTTTCGTTCGCCGGTTGCCTGGCATCAAACAGCCCAAAATAGCTGTCGGACACCACCTCCCGACAGATACCACTGCATCTGGGATCGCAGATGCAAATGCACTAGCCTCGCCGCTTTTGCAGAGACGCGCTTACAATAGGCGTCCACCCTGGTGGCGAACCGGTATCGACGCGCGTCCTAGAACATGAGCGTCATCAACCTTGCCGCTGCCTACCCCGCTAAAGGCTTTCTCGCCGACGGGATCCATCAGCTCCAGGCCACTGGCCGCTGATAAGCGTGATCACGATCCTGTCTAACAGCCTCTTTCTCGGAACCACGTCCCACTTCGGATGTTGGCTTCGGAAGGGGCCAAGCGTTACCGTGCAGAGGAGAGACAGCCATGACTCCTAAAGCAGAAAGCTACCTTCAAGCATTGTTCGTCAGCGGTCTTAGAGAAGCTTATTATGCCGAAAAGAAAATAGCGCGAGCATATCGAGAGATTGCGGACCTGCCCGAAACGCAAAATGTCTCTGAAGCGTTCAAAATTCAGCAGCAGCAGACACAATCCCAAATTCAACGCCTTGAGCGCGTCTTCGCGCGACTGAAGATATCGACTCAAACCAATATCTGCCCCGCCATTGACGGCCTTATCGAACAGCGTTCCTGGATCGTTGAGGACTACCGTGACACCCAAGCCATCGACGCCGGGCTTCTGGCAGCTGCTCGTGCCATTATGAGATCGCGCTGTACCAGACCCTCGTTTCATGGGCGCGGAAACTCGACATCATCGACGCCGCTGATCTTCTCGAGGTCACTCTGCAAGAGGAACAGGAAGCTGAAGAGACCCTGGCCTCCCTAGCAGAAAGTGACGCCAACAATCGGGCGCTGGAAATCGCAGCCTGAGCTTTCCCAGGCTACCGTCGTGAACCTCTCCATCAGGTACGTACAAGATTTCTCGCCCTGGGAAGGGATTTGACGCTGCGGCTGCAGTTGGCAAAGGCCATCCTGCAGGAGGCCGAGTTCGGGAAGATCGGGAAGACGATAATCCCACAGCCGCTACGGCTCGGTATCTCCGGCCTTGGCCCGTTCCTTCTCCCCCTTGGGAATGAAGTGATCCGCATGCACGATGGTGGTGCCGTGCTCGCCCTTCCTGACGCCACCGCCGAGCGCCAGCGCCTGCCGGAAGGTCAGCCAGTTCTGGCTTGGATAGGCGCGTTCGATCACCGCGCCCCATAGGATCAGGATGTTGATGCCGGAGTAGCCACGCCCCGTAGCGCCATTCCTCGGCAGTCCGACACCGGCTTTCGCCGCGCCCCACGGCTTGACCCAAGGCACACAACCGCGCTCGAGATCGGCGATGATGCGGTTTGTGATCTCGGAATAGAGGTTTATCCGCGATTGCTCGCCCTCCCTTGCCAACCTCGCCAAGGGCTGGATGTTTGCTGGTCTTGCGCATGATCTGGTCTCCGCTCCTCGCTGCGCCTTCCCCGGAAGCGGGGTGGGCGGCGAAAACGACCGGAAAGGCCCGCCGTCAGAGGCAGTCGGCATCCGAAGGACCGCAACGAAGTGGAGGACCCCGAGCGACAGCGAAGGGTTGCGGGCGGCCGCGGCGGGCCTAGAAGGGAGAGCCGCCCACACCGCGCCACCGGGAAGGACCAATCAAGAAATTGCGCTGGCCGGCAGGGCAGCGACCGCCTCAGCCCAACGGGCTGCCTGCTACTGGTCGATCCAAGACCCGAGTGATGAAGTCGCCCTTAGCAGGATCGTGCCCTGCACGCGGCGACGCGAACCAGACAGTCCGGCGCTTCTACGCGGCTCAGGGATTGGTCGCCTGGTCGATGATGAAGACGAAGGCTTGGCCGCTTGCACGGCAGGGTTGCAAGTCCTTGGTCTTCGCTCCAGGCTCTGTGCGACAGTGGCGTCCGAGAGCTTCCCAATATGGGCAGTCATAGTTTCTCGGAACCACTTGATGATATGAACCATTGCAGTGGGCTGATGGAAATTGCCCGCTCCGTTGGCGATCCGAGCCGGTCCGATGGTGTTCACACAACATCGGACCGGCTCATGGCATCAGCGGCCTAAGGGTTGCCGCGACAGTTCAATCAATTCGGCCTCATCCCTGATTCCCAATTGATAATTGGCAATGATCCGGGACGCTCGTTGCTCCCTGTCGCTGACGTTTTCGAATTTCCGGCATGTCGCGTCGAACACCCTGGTAAGCAAGGCTACTTCCTCAGGCTGAAACACGCCGGCACCCTCCAACAGTTGGCGCATTGGCATGATGTGTCTCCTTTGCCGAGCAGCATAGCTCGATAAGGACGAAAGGTGAAAGTCGCGGGTAACCACCCGAATAAAAGCAGCCCTGACGCTATGGACGCCAGCCGGGTTTCACGCAGGATCTGACCTTGCTGGTCGCTTGGCCATCCACTTTTTGCCGCGCGCTCGCAAGGCTGCGAAGTCCGTCTCCGGTGAGCTTCTTCGCGCGGACGAAATGGCTTCAACTTTTCGCAACGTGGCGGCGATGCCACGCATGTGGCAACCGCCGCAGCCACTTCCAAAATCCGGCGCGCCGACGCCGGCTAATGGCAAAGTCTCCTTTGCCATGAGCCGGCGGTTTCCTTCAGGACCTGCGCGCTGAAGCTCCGTCACTTGAGGTGCTTCTACGCGGCAAGGGCCGGCTGAAAACTGGAACCTGACGTCTTGCGATCGAGATAGAGCTGGAGCGTCTCGGCAATCTCACGTTCATCGAAGACGCCCTGCTTGAACAGGTCCATCGTCGCTTTCGCAAGATCCTCCGCCGCCGGGCTGCCCTGTCGAAGCCCTCGCCTACTGCAAAGATCGTCATAGATCCGTTTGAGCGCTTGCATATCGCCAGGATAAGCAATGCCGCTGGTGCGAAGAACGGCCATGTTAACCTCCTGACAGATGCCTGCGTGCCAACGCGCGCTCCTTAGACGTATTGTTTGCGAGGTCCCCGGGCCCCGGCATGGGCCGCGCGCCTGCCCCGAAACGGCATCATTGGCGCTGTGGGATGCGGATTGAAATTCTCAGGATCGAGAGCTGAGAGCTCAATGATGACGCGATCGAGCATCGGTCGCGGCTCGACAATGCGTTTTTGCGCATGCGCGGCGTCGACGAAAGCCTCGTAGGCGGACTTCGGCGTACACCATCCCTGCTTGGCTTTTTCCGCCAACTGAACCGCCTCGGTGTACCGCTCGCAACACTTGTTTGGCCAACCCATCGCCAGCACTTTGAAAACGTCATGCAGGCATGTCACGGTGAACTCGTATCCACTCGTCGTTTTGAAGACGACAGGCTTGAATGTCGGCAATGAAATCTCCCCAAGATGCGTTGCTCATCAGCCGTGACCGCTCACAGGTCCGGTGCCGCTCCAAACCCTTCCCCGAAGCCTAAGTTCCCAAAAAGTAACCGACCCCGATCACGAAAAATAACAACCTGTAATCACTGCGTGTCTTTCCCGACGACGAGGCGATTGGTGGGGTGTTTCGAAGTAAGGATGGCAACCCGGACGCTGCGGATACCGTCAACCGGCTTTTCTCATTCCGCGGCGGCGGCAAAAGTGGACTGGATCGCTTCGAGCGCCACCCTCAGAGGATCGGAAAAGACCCTGCCTTTCTGCCAGATCGCAACGTAATGATACACCGCTGACGGATCGACGGGCCGGGCGGCCACATTGAAGGCGGCGTACTCGCGCGCGATAATTTCATTGGTAATCGAAACGCCAAGTCCGGCCGACACAAAACCAGCCTGATGGCCGCTGGAGTCATACTCCACCACTATATCCGGCTCGATGCCTTTGAAGCGCAGTGCGTTCATATTCATATGATGTGAGGCAAATTGCGGATCGACGTCGACAATGGTTTCTCCGGCCAGATCATGCGCCTCGATGCGGGTCTGTTTCGAGAAACGATGGTCTGGGTGAAAGACACAGACATTGCGTGCCGATCCAAGCGGCGCCCATTCGAAAAGCTGCGGATTGACGGGTAGCCGGGAGACTCCGAGATCGGCTCGCCCGGCTAGGATGTGTTCGCCTACCTGTTCGTAGGTTCCCGAGATCGTGCGGACGTTGGAGACGGTTTTCTGGCGGATGATGGCAACGACTTTTGGCAAGGTGACAAAACAAAACACGGCAGGTGTCGCGATCGAGATCGGCTGCCGTTCATCTGTCTTCATCGTAAGGATCGATGTTTCGAGCCGCTCCAGCGAATTCAACGCCAGTTCCACATTACGCAAAAGCTCCCAGGCTTGCTGCAATGGCTGGATGCGATTTGCCGATCGTTCGAACAGAGCGATGCCAAGCGTTGTTTCGAGTTGTTTGACATGCTGGCTGATCGCCGGCTGGCTTATGCCAAGCACGGCCGCAGCGCGCCGTGCCGAACCGGCCCGTAGCACCTCACGAAAAACCTGAAGTTGCCGAAGTTTCAGGCCGCTGTGCGACAATTCCATGTTCAGCTTCCTTGCCGACACCGCGACGACAGTCGCATGCTCAGCGAAATTCCTAACAAATAACGAAACTATATAACCAAAGATTATAGAGAAAATAATGCAAATTATAGATTGAACGCGTATTTTTTGGCGATAATTTAGGCATAGAATCAAATTTAATCTTTGGTTACCTGAACAAAAAACGACAACCATACGCAAAAATCAGCGCGATTTATCAAGTGATGCGCGCGATTTCTCGAAATCCATCCATAATATTGGTGCAGACATGAACGGCTTTGCGATCCAGTTTGCTGGAGCGCTGCTGATCACGATCGGACTTGGTCTTGTCAGCGGCTTTCTCGGCACAGTCTTCGGGCTGATGCTGGCTATTTTGAAGAACGCGCGCGCCCCTCGAGTGACGGGAGTGATCACTGCTTACACAACGATCGTCCGTGGCGTGCCCGAACTTGTCATCATCCTGCTGATCTATTTCGGCGGCACTGCGCTGGCGAGCAGGATCGCCGGACGGTATGTCGAGATCAACGCCTTCACCGCCGGCACCGTCGCGCTGACGGTGGTTTTCAGCGGCTACGCCACCGAAGTGTTCCGCGGCGCGATCGCAGCCATCCCGCCAGGACAGGCCGAAGCGGCAAAGTCGCTCGGGCTGAACGCCTGGCAGCGATGGATGTTCGTCATAGGTCCGCAGATGTGCAGGCTGGCATTGCCTGCCTACGGCAATCTCTGGATTTCGCTGTTCAAGGACACCGCACTGGTTTCGATCGTCGGCCTGACCGACATCATGCGTGTCGCCTCGCTTGGCGCAGGATCCATGCGCGCGCCGCTGACTTTCTATCTTGCGGCGTCCGCCCTCTATCTGCTGCTGACGACTGTCACGCTCGTGTCGATCCGCTCGGCTGAACGCCGCTACCCGGCCCTGGGCCGATAGGAGGCATGCGCGTGGACTTCGAAACGATGATCGCGGCGGTAATGGTGCTTTCGTCGGGCCTCGCCATTACCTTGAGCCTGACGGCGATGGCGCTGATGGCGGGATTCATCCTGTCGGTACCGCTTGCCTTCATGCGCGCCTTCGCACGCCCTGCCCTGTCGCTGACGGTGCTGTCCTACACTTATGTCTTTCGCGGCACGCCAATGCTGGTCCAGCTGTTCCTTGTCTACTACGGCCTCGGCCAGATCGAGGCGGTGAGAGCCAGCGTCTTCTGGGTGATATTGCGCGACCCGTTCTGGTGCGCCTTGTTGACCTTTTCCCTCAACAGCGCCGCGCACACGACCGAAATCCTGTGCCGGGGCCTTCAGTCGGTTCCGAAGGGCGCGACGGAAGCGGCAACCGCGCTCGGACTGAAACCCATGCAGGTGGCGCGTCTCGTCACCTTTCCGATTGCTTTCCGGATATCGCTTCCGGCCTACGGCAACGAAGTGGTCGGCATGATGAAGGGCTCTTCGCTTGCCAGCACGGTGACGTTGCTCGAGGTGACCGGCATGGCGCGGCAGATGGTGTCGATTACCTTCGCGCCCTATGAGATCTTCATCGTCGCCGGAGCCATCTATCTGCTGCTGACCTCGCTTGTCGTCAAGGCGACCCAGCTCTTGGAACAGCAGCTCGCCACCGATGGTACCGCCAGACGGTGGCGGCGGCCGCGGTTCGATCCGGCCATACCAGAGCAGCGGTTTACCGCACCGATGCCGTGACTTTCCCATCCAATTGTCCTCAACATCCAACTCATAAAGGTGTCCTGATGCGCATCGTTCTGGCCGGTACCGTATTTGTCGCCGCCATGATCTCCGCCTTGCCGACAAGAGCAGAGTCGCCCCGCGTGATAACAATCGCCACCGAAGGCGCCTCGCCGCCCTGGGACGGCACCAACGAAAAGGGCGAACTCTACGGATATGACATCGATGTCGGCCTCGACCTGTGCCGGCGCGTCAACGTGCAGTGCAAATTCGTGGCGCAGGACTGGGACGGAATCATTCCAGCGCTGCTGGTCGGCAAGTACGACGTCATCATGTCCGGCATGGCGATCACCGAAAAACGCAAGAAATCCATCGCCTTTTCCAACCCATACGCGTCCGGCTATAACCAGTTGGTGGTCCGCAAGGAGCTGGGCCTCGAGCCAGGCGATACCACGCAACGCCTGAACCTTTCTGCGATCGATGCCGGCGGCAAAGCCGTCCTGGACCGACTGAGGTCAATTCTGGCGGGGAAAACGATGGGCGTCCTGCGCTCCTCGAATTCGGAAGCGGTGCTGAAGGAGCTTTTCGGCGATGTCGTGACACTGCGCAGTTATGACAGTCTCGACAATCTCAAGCTCGACCTTGCCGCTGGCCGCGTTGACGGCGGCCTCGCCGACTATTTCACATGGCGCGACTTCCTGGAGACGCCGGAAGGGGCCGGTGCGAGCTTCCTTGGCCCGCAGGTCAATGGCGGTCTCTGGGGGCCCGGCGTCGGCGCGGGCATGCGCAAGGAGGATGGCGCGTTGCTGGCACGGTTCAACACCGCCCTCGAGGCGGCCATTACCGACGGAACGATCAAGACGTTGAGCCTGAAGTGGTTCAAGACCGACATCTCTCCGGCGGCCTCGAAATAGCGGACCCGTCCAGATCAACGTGATTTCCATTCCGAACCTTTCAAGGCGGGCTCGATGACCAATTCCTTCTGCGTGGCTGTCACCGGCCAGTCGCTGATCAAGAACGACGTCGCCCATGTAGGAGACGAACGCTTCGTTCAAGTGCTGGATTTCCTCAGGCAAGGCGACGTCGTCTTTACCAATTTCGAAGCCACCGTTCTCGGGCGCCATGGCGGCTGGCCGACCAAGGGAAAATATTTCGACTATGCGCGGCCGGCGGTGCTGGACAGCCTGCAAGCGATGGGTTTCAACGCGCTCGCGCTTGCAAACAACCACGCCTTCGATCTTGGCTCGGCGGGCGTCCTGTCGACGTTGGACGAGGTCTGGTCGCGCGGCTTTCTCCATGCCGGCATCGGAACCGACCAGACCGACGCGATGCGCCCCGGCCGACAACGCCTCGGCGCCCGGGACGTAACGCTGGTCGCCATCGACGCCGGACCGGGGCCGGACAACATGTATGCGGAAAATCGCACGCCCACCCGTCCGGCACGGCCTGGGGTCAACAGACTGAAGACGTTGCGCAGGATCGGCGTGCCGGATGAGGATTTCCAGCGGCTGGTGAGGCTGGCCGAGCAATTGCAGATGACGCCGGTTGACGTGGGCAACTACACCCAGCCGAACGATCCTCCTGCGGTGGACGCAGAGAGCGAAATCAATCTCTACGGGACGATCTTCAGGAAAACCGACAGTCGCGGAAGGCTAATCGAGATCGATCGCGACAGCGCCGAGGCTCAGTTGTCGGTGATGCGGCGGGCCGCGGCGCGCGGCGACTTTGTCATCGCCTATCTGCATCACCACCATTGGGAGCCTGGTTGGCATGACGTGCCGGGCTGGGTTCAGGATTTCGCCCGCTCCTGCGTCGATGCCGGCGCCAACCTGTTCGTCAGTCACGGCGCGCCGGTGCTACAGGCGGTGGAACTCTACAAAGGCGCGCCGCTGTTCTACGGCCTTGGCAACTTCCTCTTCCACGTCCCGGCCGAAGAAACCGAGTGGAGCGCGCCGGAAATCTGGCAAAGCATTGTCGCGACCTGCCGCTATGACGGCAGCGGCACCCTCGCCTGCATCGACTTTTTGCCTGTCGTCATCAGCACGCGAGACGCCGGCAAATCCGCGACGGAGCGATCGGTTCCGCTTGCGGCGACAGACGAGGTTGGGCACCATATCCTGCAGGGCTTCGCCGCCCGCTCGCGCAAGTTCGGAACCGAAATCGCAATTTCCCGATCTTTCGGCCGCATGGTACTGACCGCCGGGCGCAAGGCCGGTTGAGCCAGTGCCGCAACCGGGATGGCGAAAGCAAACGTAGGCCGGCGTGGTACGACAGTGGGGCCGCGCCACCTTCGATCTTAAGCGCTTGTCTCTTTGTTCGACTGCAACAATTTCGATTTGCGAAGCGAATTGCGCGCAGACTAAGCAGCCAAGCGAGCATCGGCATAAATATGAATCGCCGCGATTTCGGCTTTCTTAGCGACAGCTTCGGTGGCGAGATCGAACGCAGTCTGCATGTTCATCCAGAACTGGGGCGTGGTGTCGAAAAACTTCGCCAATCGAAGAGCGGTGTCGGGGGTAACCGATGTCTGCCCCGCCACAAGGCGCTCGATCCTGGTACGCGGCACATGGAGGTGCTTTGCTAACGAGTATGGTTTGAGGCCAAGCGGAGCAAGGTACTCTTCACGGAGGATCTCGCCCGGATGAAAAGGGATTAAAGTGACGGCGGACATCGGTTTCTCCTCGTGTCAGAGCTAGTGATAGTCGGTGATTTCGACATCTTCTGCATGGCCATCAACCCAACGGAAGCAGATTCGAAACTGATCGTTGATGCGAATGGCATGTTGTCCCTCCCTGTCTTTCGTCAAGGAGTGGAGTTTGTTGCCGGGCGGTGATGCCAGGTCTTTCAGCTCAACTGCCTGTTCGATCATGAACAGCTTTCTTTGAGCGGCCCGGATTAGATCGGACGGAAAACCTTTGGGCGCGTTGCCAGCTGCAACAGCTCCGGTTTTCTTACCTTTGAAGCTTCTAATCACAAACGTATCATAGCGTGATACGCCTCCATTCGTCAACAAAAAGTATCATTTTGCGATACGTGACTTGGTGGGACCTATTGTAGAACCAGACGGCGCTAACCCGCACTCAAGCGAATGCCCATTGCGCATCGGTCACCGCGATCTCTTTCTCCCGCAGCCGGTGGTGCAGTTGCCACCAGGACGCGTCCTGGGTGAAACTTTCCATATTCGCGCAGGCCTCAACCAGCGGCGTCGCGCCAAGATCGTCGACCTGGCTTGTCAAACCGTCGCAACCCCGGTCCAGAAACAGTTCAAACGGCTCCTGGCCGTTTGCTATGACACGATGTCCCCAGGCCTCGGGCAGATCGTCGGCGGCCAAAGCGTCCCGAAGATCGGCGTCGACACCGGCAGCAGCGAGTGCCCGGCAAAGGACGTAGCGCATCAAAGGATAATAGATCGGTTGGTGGCTACCGCCCAGCACGCGCACGCCCGGCAGCATCGCCAGCACCAGGAAGGTGACGAACATGTTTGGAATGAGGCTGCGGTCCAGCAGCCTTTCGATGATGTCGGCAACGGCAAAGCGCGCGACCGCTGCGCCGGAGACCTGTTCGACCAGTTCGCCGCCGACCAGCCGCAACGCCGTGCGCTTGCCGTTCCGATACGACCAGAAAAAATCGGTCCCGCGGATAAACCAGCCGCGCCATGGTCCGGCGGCGAGCCGATCGATCTCCTCAAGAACAGTCGAGACGACCGTTTCATTCTCCAGCAACCGCATGCGCAGCCATGACCCGCCGTCAGCCAGATGCTGCGCCACCAGATCGGCGACATCCTCGTCATCGAGCTGCAGAAAGGAAAAGCCGTTCCCAAACAATACCGGCCACAGCGCCAGGTTCGCGGTCTTGATCGCGTGGGCTGGTCTGTCGAACTGCGTTTGGGGAAGAAGTCCCCGCCGACGCGCAAGCGCGTCGTTGTCTCCGTCCGCTTGCGCGGGCGCAAGCTCGAACCGATAGGGACCAAATGCACTCAGCAGACTGGATCCGATCATCCGTCTTTTGCCGAGCCCGAAAACATTGACCGGCTTGCCGCCGATGTTCAGCCAGCCAGGCCCCTTTCGTGTCCTCTCGACAAGACTGACCGTCGAGACGGCACAGGAAAGATATGTCGAGCAGCCGTGAGCGGCGAGGCCAAGCAGGCTGAAGACATGTGTGTAGTAGGCCTCCGGATCGATGATGAGGAGCAGATGCGGACCGGTCTGCAACACCGGCCTTTGCTTGAATTCATCGCAGATCCTTGCAGCGGCCGAAGGTGCCAGACGGTTGCGGATCGCGGCCTTATGGATGATTTCCAGCAAGGCATCGAGTGCCTGGACCCGGCAATGCGGCTGGGATTCCAAAGCCGGAACCTCGAAAAGATGGCGAGCATAGTCGCGCACCGGTCTATCATGAAAGGCGCCAATCCACGGATAGAGCGCAGTCAATGCTCCAAGCGCTGCGGCTTTTCTCTCGCTTTCGGTTGCTGGACTGTCCACCTCAGAACGTGCCTTTCTGCTGCGGGCGCCCAAGGGCGGCCAATGCGAACATGGCGATGAGCAGAACCCCGCCGAAGCAGAGGAAGATCGTTGAAGGAGACGCTCGATCCCCGACGGCTGCGACAATGCCGAACACAATCAGGCTGAGCAGAACCGCCACCGCATGCATCGCGCCTTTGGCCCGACCCAGGCTACCAGCAGCGACCCGTGACTGGAACGTAACCTCAACGGAGACGCGCCCCAGATTGTAGAGGAAACCGAGCGCAGCAAAAACCGCCGTTGCCCAGACCGCCTCCAGGAACGGAAACGACATGAACAGCAATGCAGCCGCTCCCAGAAGCAGCACATGGCGGGCCTCGGGATGCATCCATGCCTGGATGGCGATCAGGGCGGTCGCGCCAAGCAACGATCCTGCCGACCAGGCGGCCTCAAGGCGGCCGAAATCCGCGGCACTGCCTTTGCGCTCGGCAAAGACATAGGTCGATGCCAGCACGCTGACCAGCAACGCACCTGCATAGAAGAGTGCGTAGACGGCGATGAGATGCGGAAAGCCAGAGCGGATCCGGCATGCCGTCGTCGCGGCCACGCCGCTGTCGCGCAGCGCTGGCGGTATCCTCAAGGGCAGAAGCAAACCGCCGGACAGCAGAAAGCAGGCGCCGAAGACGGCAAAAGGCCCCGCCGGAGAATGCCAACCGAGCAGGAACCCGGCGCAAAGTGCCGCCAGCAGATTGCCCACCTGCATGGTCAGCACGACAATGGCGTTCCAGGTCACCGGATCCCGCCCGCTTCCGGTGGCAGGGATCATGGCTTGATTGGCGGTGAGCGCGACACGGTCGCAGGCGGAAAAAAGAGCCGCCGATACGCACAGCGTGAACAATGGGTCCAGGTGCAGCATCGCCAGGCCGGTTGCGAAAACAATTACGGATCGAGCAAACTCGGCGGCTGCATTCAGCCGCCGCCTGTCAAAGCGATCGGTCATGATGCCGGCTATCGGACTGGAAGCGACCTCGGCGACGCTGGCGACGACGAGAAACGCCGCGACGCCCACACTGCCAAAGCCTCGCGCGGCGAGTATCCATGCCGCCGCCAGATAATAGCCGTTGCGACCGACAGCTCCCGACAGGGCACTCACCAGGAAAGCCGCACGCAGCCAGTCCGACGGCGGCCTCTGGCTTATTTCCTCACTGAAGCGGTGAACCCTATCCGACACGCACACAGGCCTCGTTTGCGCGATCCTCGCACCACGGCCGGCATTCCGCTTTCAGAATGGCGTTGCGATTTGCTCAAGCTCGCCCCAAAGCGCCTCCGCTGCTTTTAGATTCTGCAAAGCCTGCGAAATTCGGTTGGCGTAATGCCGAACTCGCGCTTGAACGCGGTTGTGAAGTGGCTGGGAGTAGCGAAATGGCACGCCATCGCGATTTCCGTCGCCGAAAGGCTGGTCGTGCGCAGCATTTCGGAGGCTTTTTCCAGCCGGCGTTTGGCCATGTATGCGTGCGGTGTCATGCCGGTCGACTGCTTGAAGGCGCGCCAGAAATGGAAACGGCTCAGCCCTAGCGCGTTGGCCAGTTCAGCGAGCGTCGGCAGCTTGTCGGAAGATTCGATCATTTCCAGCACATGCCTGAGATCGAAAGACGACAGACCACCCTTGGCGACCGTGCGCGATATGCCGTTCAACCGGCTCATCTGAACGATGAGCTGCATCGCCTGGCTCTCCGCCATGATCAAGCTGAGCGGATCGGGATGCGCGACTTCCATGGCAATACGCTGCAAGGCAGTTTCGACCGCACTGTCGCTGCTGGCGGCAGACAGACTGACCGGCGACGGCTCGAACGCGCTTGATCAGTGGCAGGCCTCTCGCAAGGTATCCACGCTCGGCAAGGAAACTGGCCAGCGGTTCGGGCGGATCGACGGCGACGAGATCGCCAACATCGTAGCGTCCGTCAGCGTCGATCCTGTAGAGGCCCTGCGGTGCGCTGGCGGAAGCATTCCAGACAAGGAGGGGCACGAGGCGCGGACAGGAAAGGCCCGCGGCTGCCACGACGGTTATCAAGATGAAGCAGGCGCGGGTCATGATTTTGCTGTCCCACGCGACACGGCCGGACTTGGTGCGGGAGAAAAACGGATCGGCCACGAGTGCGGCACGTTGCATGGCGCAAACGCGCCCGGGAGCGCTGGCACGCGGCTGAACCGCTCACCGTCAGGAAGCGCCCGATCGATCGCATTGCCGACGATGGTGCTCATCGGGGAAGTCGCCCACCGTACAGCTTCTGCTCCGCTGCATAGCGCTTGGCGGGCAAGACCAAACCACGCGGGTCGGAAGTCGACGTAACCGCACCACGGTCTGCCCAGGCTTGCAGATCCTCGACCGCATAGACCACACGGCCGCCAAGCTTGCGATAGTCCGGCCCGGTACCATAGGTCCTGTGTTTTTCCAGCGTGCGGGCCGACAGGCTGAGGAATTCAGCGGCTTCCTTGGTGCGCAGATAGCGTGGCGGCAGATTTTCGGATTGCATCGACCGTGGCTCCATGATCGGGATGTCCACCGAGGGGTGAACGGCGACCAGGGTGGCGCAGCGGCGGCGCAAGGTGGGATGGGGAGTTTGGGCAGGACAAAATCCCTACCCCGTTCGCAGGTCCAAAGCGGCTATGAGCGCCGGCGATGACGCAGGAATTGCAGATAACCTCCCGCGATCAAGGTGCTGGCACCCTCGACAAGCCCGATCACCGTGTCGCGCAGCGGCGAAGTCTTCCAAGGTTCGGACGCGACGCGAGACGTGCCATAGAGGCCTTGTGCGATCTCGCGGTAGCTGGCTGCGTTTTCGCGACCGTCGGCGGCCCGCAGCATGAGACGCAGACGGCGGCGACGCTGGGCTGTCAAGCGCGTGTCAGACTGTAGCGAAAGTCCTTTCCAACTCCGCCACAGCCGGCTCAACGCCTCGATGCGACCGGGTGTGTCGGCGTCGAGCGGGATCAGCGCGGCGATCGAACTGTCGGAGCGAAGGTCCGGCGGCAAGACAAGCTGGGTTGCGTCGGCGCCGCTATGGACAGCATGGCATTCGCTCGGCGTCATGCGGTGGACCGTTAAGTGCAGCGCAGGCATCGACTCCGCCTTGGCAATGGTGGCGGGGACTTCGGCAAGTCTCAGCACGCCTGGATCGACTGCTGGAGACCACAGGACGGTTTGCGCCAGGGCGGAAAGGTCGGGCCTTGCCGGGAAATCGCAACCCCCAACGCAGTTGATCAGCGGTCGCGAACGCGTGATCTTCCGCGCCTGCGGCAACGAGCGTCCGGTATTGCTGCTGATAATCCGAAGAACGCCGCAGGCATTCCCATGCGAGCCCCTCAACCGAAAGATCGTCGAGGTAATCGTAGCTGCTATCGTCCCGCCACTTTGAAGTATCCGGCTTCATGAACAGCCCTCGCAGACAAGGTGCAGTCGGATTGGAAAGCATCGCGGGCCGATGCGTCTGGCGGAAGGGTTGTTGCCGGCATCGGGCGATGCGCGACGGGCATCACGCGACCAGTCGGTCAGTCAATCGCGGCCCTTGCGCAGAAGATCCAGGTACCCTTTGCGGGTCATCCAGTGCGCGCGGTGCAGATGACTGGCATGGACGCTGCTGCCACGCTGGGGCTCGGCCAGGGGATCGATGCCAAAGAGAACAGTGACGGCTTCGCGCCAGTCAGCGCCCTCGGTTTCGGCATCAAGGAGGCGCAGATAGAGCTTCACATGGGTCCGATCATACTCGGTGATCTCGTCCCCGCCTGGAGCGCTGTCGTCGAAAGGTTCAATCATCTGCTCATCCAGAGCCGTTCTGGTGATGGTCGAGATCCTATCTTATCCATTACGCGCGCTTCGAGGAGAGTGGCGTCGGACATTGGGCGATGCGTTTCTTGCATCGGGGCTAGGCTTAGGCACGCGGTGAGCCAAATGAAGGTGGCAAAAGCAACCAAAGTCGGTGACCCTCGAAAGCATTCGGAACCACGTCGGTCGCGAGCCGTTCCTTCCTGGCAACGCGAGGATCCAGCCATGGCCGATACCCCTGATGACAATACTTCCGAAATCGAACAGGATCCCAGCCTCCGAGCCGTCGAGCAGCAGGTCGCCTCGCTTAGGCGCGAGATCAACAAGCTCGGACGGACAATCGCCGCCCTCGCCGAGGATGAGATCGAAGCCGAGGTCCGGACCATCGGCGGTGTTGTTAGAGACAACCCTGGAACTTTCTCGGGAGCCTTGCTTCTTGGCACGGCGATGGGCGTTGTGATCGGCTTGGCGCTCGGGAACCTCAATAGCGAAAGCCACCGCTGGTTGGACAGCTACCTCCCCCGCTAATCTCCAATGGGTATCCCAGTTCGTTTGGCGCTGGTATCTGCTTCGTCCGATATGCCATTGCGGTGACTTTCCGACCTGCCTGTGACGGAAAATTCCAGCTCCGCTCACGCCCTCGCCATGAAGGAAGCTCGCGATGAACTACATTGTCGTGATTGGCATTACCGAAGATGTGGCAAGGAATCAGGCAGCGGAGAAATCCGGCTATGCGCCTTCAACTATTGGCCGACTGTCATTGGTAATCGACCAACGCAGCGACAGCCGGCAGGACGCCTATGTCTTCGAAACCTCCAATGACGTCGCAAGCCATCCAATGTATGCCAAAGCGAAGTTATTCGACGCATTCGACCTGGAGAACGATACGATCAGCGATGGGCCGATACTCATGTTTGGCCCTGAAGTTACCGTCGGCGGCTGAGCGCCAGATCGCTCGCCCTCGGCGGCATCATGCTGCGCGGTTGGCCAGCACCGCGTGGAGAGTTTCTGGCCTCAAATGAGTGTAGCGTTTGAGCATCTTCCAGTCCTTATGCCCCGTCACCAACGCAACCTGCTCGATTGTAAATCCGAACTCGAACAGGCGGCTCGTGGCTTCGTGACGCAAATCGTGAAAATGCAGGTCTTCGATACCTAAATCCCGGCAACCGCGGCGAAATGCGGAGCCGACCGATCTGGAATTGAACGGGAAGATCCGGTCATCGTCGTTGCACCGCTTGCTTCGCCGTTCTTCAACGATAGCCCACGCGTCGTAACCCGTTGCCGCGAACAAAGGGATGCGCTGATTATTGCCTCTCTTGTTCCTCGGATCTTTTCGATCACGAATGAGCAACATTCGCGTGCGCGCTTCCACATCCGACCAACGCGCTTTGCAAATTTCCTCCTGCCGCATCGCTGTTGCTACCGCAAAACGAATGATCTGCCCTACCGGGGCGATCTGGAGAGGGTTTGAATCAAAATAGGCTATCAACCTGTCGAGTTCGTCTTGCTCAGGACGCCGATCGCGTTGGTGCCCTTTGCCGACGAGACCAAGTCTCTTGAGGGCGATCCGCGCAAGATCGACGGGCTCTACCTTGACGGGTAGGCCGTGAACCGCGGCAGCATGAGACAGGATGAGTTTTATCATCCCGATGTCGATGCTGAGCGTCATCGGGCCTGCGCCTTGGGCTGCGCGATCACGGCCGAAGCGAATGATGCGCTCGCGATCGAGCGCCGCCATGTTGCACTTTCCAAGATGCCGTCTGAGCAGCCTAAGATTTGCGGCCTTTGAACGCAAAGGTGACTTGCCTACATCGCACATGTCGTCGATATGCAGGTCAATGAGGTCGCTGAAGGTCTTGAACCGCGCATTGCGTGACTTGGTCGGCGCCTCACCACGGTCAACCTGGCGCTCGGTATCGATCGCCCAGCGCCGTGCATCATCCCGCCGAAGAAAGGTCTCGCTGATATAGCGCCCCTTGCGGCGGACCTGGACGCGCCACGAACCGGACGAAAGTTTGGTATAAGTGGCCATCTTTTCGTGTGCGCTCCGTGTGCAGTAAGGGATCGAAACATGGCGAAAAGGGTCGTATTCTCGCGAAAATCCGCGCGTAGCCGATCGACGCCAACAGATTGATGCTAAACGAAAAATGTATAAAAATCAAGGACATACAATCGCCGTTGCGCCCATGATCGACTGGACGGATCGCCACTGTCGCTTCTTTCACCGCCAGCTGACGCAGCGCGCGCTGCTCTACACAGAAATGGTCGTGGCGGATGCTATCATCCATGGCCAACGCGAACGGTTACTGGGTTTTGACGCTGTCGAACATCCGGTGGCGTTGCAGCTCGGCGGATCGGATCCGCAAAAGCTCGCCCAGGCGGCGCGCATCGGCGAGGATTTTGGCTATGACGAGATCAACCTCAATGTCGGCTGCCCTTCCGACCGCGTCCAGTCTGGTACATTCGGCGCCTGCCTGATGAAGACACCAGCGCTTGTCGCCGACGGCGTCGCGGCGATGAAGGCAGCGGTGAAGATACCCGTGACTGTCAAATGCCGCATCGGCGTCGATGATCAGGACCCGGAGCCTGCCCTCGACATCTTGGCCGATTGCGTCTTTGCCGCCAATGCCGACGCCTTGTGGGTGCATGCCCGCAAGGCCTGGCTGGAAGGCTTGAGCCCCAAGGAAAATCGCGAAATCCCCCCGCTCGACTATCAGCGGGTCTACCGGCTGAAGGCCCGGCTTCCGGAGCGTTTCATCGGCATCAATGGCGGCATTCCTTCAGTGGCGGATGCCGTCAGCCAGCTCGACCAGGTCGACGGTGCCATGCTCGGCCGGGCTGCCTATCATACGCCGGGCATCCTTGCTGCAGTCGACGCCTCCCTGTCAGGCAGGCAGCCGGGACCATTCGATTTCGCCGCTCTGATCGACACCATGGCCGGTTATACGGCGCGTCATATCGAACAGGGTGGCCGCCTTGGCCATGTCACGCGTCACATGGTCGGCCTCTTCCACGGCCTACCCGGTGCACGCCGCTGGCGACAGATCCTCTCCACCGATGCGACACGCCCGGGTGCGGGGCCGGATATCTTAAAGGCGGCATTCGCCGCGATCGATTTCAACGCCGAAGTCGCCGCCTGAGAAAGAGCCTGCCCTGTAAATTCGCTGCTCTCTGACATTGAAGCTGACAGCGGCTTGTATTCATCTCGCCTGGCCCCAATAGCCAATAGGTGTGAACACAAAGCTTTTTTCATTTTTAGCTACGACATTAGTTGTAGGTTATATTCTAAAATTTATGCTCGCAGTGGTACCGTTTTAAATTCCGGGAGCCGACATGAAGGGCATGGTGTTCACCGAACTGCTGGGTTTCGTGGAACAGACCTACGGAGAGGATGCGGTGGATGACCTTATCGAGGGTTCCGATCTGCCGAGTGGCGGCGCATATACGGCCGTGGGGACATATGACCACAGGGAAATGCAATCCCTGGTCACCACACTGGCGGCGCAAAGCAACACACCGCCGAACGAATTGCTCAGTCTGTTCGGCCAACACCTGATCCAGCGTTTCAAGGCATCATTCCCTGATTTCTTCAAGACGGCGGCCACGCTGTTCGATTTTCTCGAAAGCATCGACAATCATATCCATGTCGAGGTGCGAAAACTCTATCCCGATGCCGAACTGCCTGAGTTCAGGGCTGAACGCTTCGGAGATGGGACGATGCACCTCGACTACCACAGCAAACGGCCATTCGAGGCCCTCGCCTCGGGTCTCATTCTCGGTGCGGCCCAGCTCTACGGTGAGCCCGTGCTGGTCGAGAGCAGCGCGCTCGAAGGCGATGGCGAGAAGTTCGTCCGGTTCTCGATCCGGAAGACAGGCGCGATAGGCTAGATGTTGCCGCAAACCGACACTTCCGGCGATCGTGTTGCGCGTCTCGAGCGCCGTCTCCTGCGGGAACGGCGTGCCCGCGAAGAGGCCGAATGGCTGCTCGAGGCGAAATCGCTGGAGCTTTACAACGCCAACAGCCACCTCACGGCGCTGGCGAACGATCTTGAGATGCGCGTACTCGATCGCACCCATGAGCTGGAGGTCTCTCGTCAGCAGGCCCTGTTTCTCGCCGAACGCGACCCTTTGACTGCGCTTGCCAACCGGGTCAGTTTCGCGCGCGATCTCGACGCGGCCATCCACACCGCCCAGGTTCATGGCGGATCGGTACAGCTTGTGTTTGCTGATCTCGATCGATTCAAGGAAATCAACGACAATTACGGTCACGCCGTCGGCGATGCGGTTCTGCTGGAGGTGGCAACCCGGCTGCGGACGATCTGCAGGGGAACGGAGGTGCCAGGACGACTGGGGGGCGACGAGTTCGGCGTCATCTGCATCACGCCGCTTCAAAGCGAGCGGGCTCGCCAGATCGCGACCGAGATCATGGAGGCCATGAGCAAGCCGATCGACTGTGGTCGCCTGCAACTGATCGTCAGCTGCTCAGTGGGTTTTGCAAGCTTCCCTCGCGATGCTTCGGATTCTCCAACCCTGCAACGTTTTGCCGACGTTGCCCTATATCATTCCAAGTCATCCGGACGCTCGACGTGGACAGAGTTCGACGACACCATGGCAGCCGAGCTTCATAGCCGCCAAGGACTCGAAGTAGAGCTGCGCGCCGCGGTGGCGGCGGGAGAAATCGAGCCTTGGTACCAACCCATCATCTCCGCCGGGAGCAACAGGATCGTCGGTGTCGAAGCGCTCGCACGCTGGCAACACCCAGAGCGCGGGCTCATTCTTCCCGGGCTGTTCATCCCACTGGCCGAAGAAAGTTCACTGATCGTCGAACTCGGTCGCGCAATGATCGATCGCTGCTGCCAGGAGATGCATCAGCTGATCGGCGATGGTCGTCTCGACTATGTCTCGATCAATCTGTCGCCACGCCACCTGCGCTCCCCTTCCGTGGTCGAACAGGTCGCCAGGATCCTGGCGCGTCACGACTTCCCGCCTTCCGCACTGCAGCTGGAAATCACGGAAAGCCTTCTGCTCTTCGATTTCGAGCAGGCCGAACAGCGTCTCTCGCAATTCCGCACGCGCGGCGTCCGAATTGCCCTCGACGATTTTGGAGCGGGCTATTCAAGCCTCTCATACATCAGGCGATTGCCACTCGACGTCATCAAGATCGATCGCTCATTTGCCCGGGATATCAGCGACGATCGGCAGTCCGAGGCTGTGGTCAGGGCAATCGTTCAGCTTGCACAGGCGCTGGAGCTCCAGATCGTGGCCGAAGGCATCGAGACCGAAAGCCAGGCGGAGCGGATGACCAGTTGCGGGTGCTCCATCCAGCAAGGCTATCTGTTCGGACGGCCAATGCCGCTGAATGACCTGATGCGACATCTGAAGGCCAAAGGTTGACGACAAGCGGCCTCCGCAACCAGGCGTGATCGAACTGGTTGCGGCGCAAGCGGAGTTCTATTCCGCCGCTACGGCAAGGGGTGCGCGGCTACCAAGCACAGTCTCCGCCTCACCGACCGCCTGTGCGACACGCCTCAGCAGCGCTTCGGAGACAGGCACACCATTGTCGAAGTCGCGGTCGGTCGCATAGACGGCGGTCGGCAGCGCAAACGCTTCGAAAAAACCGAACAACGGCCGCAACTGATGTTCGACGATCAGCGCATGGCGATCGCCACCGCCAGTCGCGGTCAAAAGCACCGGCTTGCCGCGCAGTGCCGATGGATCAAGCAGGTCGAAGAAATGCTTGAACAGACCGGTGTAGCTGCCCTTGTACGTCGGCGACCCGATGACGAGGACATCCGCTTCCGTTATCGCCTGCAGGATCGCCTGTGCGGGCTCATCCAGCGCCGCTGCCCTCCGAGCGCTGACAAGTGATGGGCCGAGGTCCTCGATGTCCCAGCTTCTTGCCGGCAAACCGTTGCGGCGGCCGATCTCCTGGACGATGTGGTCGACAAACGCCAGGGTCTTGGACGGCCGGGTGATGTTGCCGGAAAAGCCGACAATGCGCGCGCGAGTCATGGACAATCTCCTTTATTCCAATGCGTATCAGGATGCCGAGGCGGCAACACGCGGGCGAACGCCGCGGCCGAATTCGACATCCCAGCCGCGCAATGCCGGCGCGGCCGCGCCATGCAGATCGAGCTTCGGGAAGAGCAGTTCGGCCACATTGTAGGCCTCTTCCAGGTGCGGATAGGCGGAGGCGATGATGGTTTCGATGCCGATCGCCTGATATTCGCGGATGCGGGCCGCTACATTGTCGGGGCTGCCGACAAGCGCCGTCCCCGCACCGCCACGCACGAGGCCAAGTCCGGCCCAGAGATTGGGGCCAACGACCAGTTTGTCGCGACGACCCTGATGCAGCGCCGACATGCGTTTCTGGCCAACCGATTCCGAAACGTTGACGAAGTTGTTCTGCGCCTCGGCGATCACCTCGTCGGTAACATGGCTGATCAGCCGGTCAGCCGCAGCCCAGGCCTCCTCCTCGGTCTCGCGCACGATGAGATGGATGCGCAGGCCAAAGCGAATGCTACGCCCTTCCTGCGCCGCGGCTGCGCGCACGCGCTCCAGCTTTTCGGCCAGTTGATCTACGGGTTCGCCCCAGCTCAGATAGACATCGACATGCTTGGCGGCGATGGCGATGCCGGCGTCCGACGAGCCGCCGAACCAGAGCGGCGGGTAAGGCTTCTGCACCGGAGGGAAGGAAAGGTCGGAGCCTTTCGCCGAAAGATACTGGCCCTCGAAATTCACCTCTTCGCCGGAGAGGATATCGCGCCAGATCGCCAGGAATTCGTCGGTCTGGGCGTACCGTTCGGCGTGACTGAGCTTGTTGCCGTCGCCAGCGAGATCGGCCGGATCGGCGCCGGTGACGACATTGAGCAGGACACGGCCGTTGGAGATACGATCGAGTGTGGCGGCATGGCGCGCAAACAGAGCCGGCGTACCACTGCCCGGCCGCAACGCCACCAGGAAACGCAGTTGCTCGGTCTGCGGGATCAATGCAGCCGCCGTGATCCAGGCGTCTTCGCAGCGTGTGCCGGTCGGCAGGAGGACACCCTTGAAACCAAGCCGGTCCGCGGCCAGGGCGATCTCCCGCAGATAACCGAAGGTTGCCGGCCGATGGCGCTCATCGGTGCCGAGATACGGCCCATCGCCATGGGTGGGCAGGTACCAGTAGACGTCGAGGGGCGCGTTGGACATGGGATGTTCCTTCTGCGGTCGCTTTGTATCGATGGTTCAGATCTTGCCCTTCCAGGGCACCAGCTTGCGTTCCAGCCAGCGCATGCCGCTCGCGAACAGGAAGGCCAGCACTGCAATGAGGATGAGGCCGACGAAGACGACATCGGTGGACAGGAAGTTGGCCGCCGACATGATCATGTAGCCAAGGCCGGAACGGGCAGCGATGAGCTCGGCCGCAACCAGGCAGGAGAGGCCGGCGGCGACCGCGATGCGCAGGCCGGTCAGGATTTCCGGCAGGGCCGAAGGCAGGATGATGTTGGTGAAGAGCTGCAGCCGCGTCGCACCGAGTGAAAGCGCGGCATTGATGCGCTCGGCTGGCACCGACCGCACACCGGCCTGCGCCGAAAAGCAGATCGGCGCGAAGGTCGACAGCGACAGCAGAACGATCTTGGAAGATTCGCCGATGCCCAGCCAGATGATCAGCAGCGGCAGATAGGCGAGTGGCGGCAGCCCCCAATAGAGCCCAATCGGTACCGAGAGCGTGCCTCGGACCCAGCGGTTCAGGCCCATCAGCAATCCGATCGGAACACCCAATACGACCCCGATGCCGAGCGCTACGAGGATACGACCGAGGCTCGACAATGTGTGCTGCAGCAGTGTGCCATCCGCATAACCGTCCAACGCGACTGCCTGGAATTGCGTCAGCACCTCCGCCGGCGACGGCAGGAACAGCGGCGAGGCCCATTCGAGTTGGGTGGCGGCAAACCACAATGCCAGCAATGCCAGAAGGGTGATCGTGCTGATCAGCAGCGTGCCTGAAGGAGCACTCCTGCCAATCCGGTTCGCAGGCTGACGACGCAGCTTCGGCGCCGGCTGAACATGCGTGAAGATCGTGCGAGGATCTGCGGCAAGCGTCATTGCAAGGTTCCTTTGCCTGCTGGCCGGTGGATGAGCGCGCGGATTTCCTCGCGCAATTCGATGAAACGCGGATCGGAGAGGATCGGGCCGATGTCGCCCGTCTCGGCAAATTCGCGCACGAAACCTACCTCGAAGCGCGCGACGATGCGTCCGGGCCGCGGCGACATCACCACCACGGTGGTGCCAAGCGTCAGCGCTTCTTCGATAGAGTGGGTGATGAACAGAATCTGCTTGCCAGTGCGCGCCCAGACCGAAGCCAGCAATTGCTGCATCGTCTCGCGGGTCAGGCTGTCGAGCGCGCCAAACGGTTCGTCCATGAGCAGGATTTTCGGGTCCGTCGCCAGGGCACGCGCCAGACCGACACGCTGGCGCATGCCGCCCGACAATTCGTAAGGCGGCTTGTCGGCGAAATCTGCAAGACCAACCAGGTCGAGCAGCTCGCGCGCCCGCTCGCGCCGCGCCGTCCTGGAGACACCGGCAAACTTCAGCCCCAGCGCGACATTGTCGACCACGCTTGCCCAGGGCAGCAACGTATCCTTCTGGAAGACGACGCCGCGATCGCCGCCAGGACGATCGATCTCCTCACCATCCAGCGTGATCGAACCTGCGCTCAAAGGCAGGAAGCCGGCGATGGCATTGAGCAGGGTCGACTTGCCGCAACCCGACGCGCCGACCGCTACGACGATGGAATCGGGAGCGATATCAAGCGATACGTGGTCGAGCGCATGGACGGCGCTGCCGTCAGAGGCTGGAAAGGTGACGCTGGCGTCGCGGATTTGAAGCATGGTGAGCCCTCAAAAAGCGGGTGCGAGCCGTGTCCGGCCCGTACCCGCTCCATTCGTCAGTTGGAGACCTTGGCGGCCGCCGCATATTGCGGATCGGCGAAGACGCCGTAATCGTCCTTCACGGCCGTGATCTTGCGCTGTTCCTTCAGGAAGCCGGCGGTATCCCTGAGGATTTTGGCGACACCGCTGTTTTCACCGCCACCAAGCCACTTGTCGGACAGCTGCTCGGCGAGCGGCGGTACAACCGTCGTCTTGATGCGCTCGGCATGGTCGGCCGGTGTGCCGCCCTGCAGGCCGGCGATCAGCTTGATGTTTTCCGAATCCGGGCCCCATGCCGCCTTGTCGTTGGCGAAGGAGGTGAAATAGCCGTCCACCTGCTGCACATACTGCGTCAGGAAATCGGGATGTTCCTTGGCGAATTCACCGGTTGCGACCAGCGCGCTGAAGGTCGGCGCACCACGGTCAGCCACCTCGCCTGCGGTCAACAGCACCTTGCCGTTTTTCTTCAGCTCGGACAGCGCCGGATCCCAGACGAAGGCACCGTCGATGTCACCGCGCTTCCAGGCCGCGACGATCTCCGGCTGCGGAATGGCAATGACCTGGGCGTCCTTTTCAGCAATGCCCTCCTGCTTCAGCACGGCAAGCAGCTGATAATGGTCGGTGGAGACCGGTGCCGCAGCCAGCTTCTTTCCCTTCAGGTCCTTCGGGGACGTGATCTCGGGTCGAACCACCAGCGCTTCACCATCGCGAGAGACGGAGGAGATGTAGAAGCCCTTGACGTCCAGCCCCTTGGACACGGCAGCAGCATACGGGCTGGAGCCGACATCACCGATCTGCACGGCGCCGGAAGCGATGGCGGCGAAGATGTCCGCACCAGAATTAAAGCGGCGGAACTCGATATCCCAACCTGTCTTCCTGGCGATGTCGCCATTGGCGATACCGACGAAATACGGGGTCGAGCCGGTCTGATAAGCAATGACCACCTTCTTATCGTCCGCGGCGAAGGCCAGCGAGACGGAAGCGCCCAGCGAGAGACCCGCGAGGGCGGCAGTGAACAGTTTGCGCATGCGTTTACCCCTTTCCATGATCGAGGTTGCCCCTCGAAACATCAGCGCACGTCGCTGATCGGGTTAAACGCTACTGAATTTGTAGAATTAGTTCAGAAAGCTTTTTGCGAATGTCGCCGCACTTGCGAACGATCTGTCTAACGACTGGCTGAAATGCCGAACCCGAGGTTCAATACGAGAGGTTTTGCCCCCGGGACCGGCAAAAAAGTTCCGAAGCAGCTCACCTCAATAGGTGGTGCGACCGCCCGAGAGATCGAAGGTGGCGCCAGTGGTGAAGGAGTTCTCATCGGAGAGCATGAAGGCGACCATGGCGGCGGCTTCCTCCACCTCGACAAAGCGGCCGCGCGGCACCTTACCCAGCATATAGGTGACCTGTGTTTGTGGAAGCTGCTCCAGGATACGCGTGCGCGCCGGCGAAGGTGTCAGCGCATTGACGGCGATGTCGTGCCCGGCGAGTTCCTTGCCGAGTGACTTGGTCAATGCAAGAACACCGGCCTTGGCTGCCGAATAGGCGGCAGCGTTCGGATTGCCTTCCTTGCCTGCCACCGAAGCTACGTTGACGATGCGGCCGTAATCGGACGCGATCATGTTGGGCACCAGCCGCCGGCAGCAATAGAAGACGCCGTTGAGGTCGATGTCGACAATCTGCCGCCAGGCATCCGGGTTGTAGTCGACCAGTGGTGCCGCAGGCCCGGCGATGCCGGCGTTGTTGACCAGAAGATCAACAGCGCCGAAGGCCCGTTCCGTCTCGGCGGCCGCTTCATCGACTGCCTCGATCCTGGCCTGATCGCACCAGACAGCCCTGGCCTCCCCCAGTGCCGACAATTCCTGGATTGCTGTTGCCATCGCGGCATTGTCCAGGTCCCAGATGGCAACCCTGGCGCCCGACGACAAAAGCCGGCGTGCAACAGCCAGCCCGATGCCTTGTGCGCCTCCGGTGATCACCGCGACGCGGCCGGCGAGATCGACTCTGTTGATACGGCGGTTCATGAGATGGTCCTTTGCGGGATGGGAAGCTCAGGCTTCCGGCTTGATACGGAAATCCTTGCCTTCAGGCAGGGTCTGGCCGCCATCGACCACCACGGTGGTGCCGGTGATGTAGGAGGCTTCGTCGGAAGCGAGGAACAGCGCAGCATTGGCGATGTCCTGCGGCGTGCCCAGCCGCCCCAGCGGGATCGCCTCCCGCATGGTGCGGATGAATGCCTCCGACCGGTGCTGCTTCACCCCTTCTGTCAGGATGTTGCCCGGCTCAAGGCCATTGACGGTGATGCCGTAGCCGGCGAACTCCAGGGCGGCCGACTTGATGAAGCCGTTGATGCCGGCCTTGCTTGCCGAATAGTGGCCGTGGCCGGGACTGGTAACGCGCGGCCCGGTGATCGACGAGGTGAAGATCATGCGGCCATACCCCTTCTCGCGCATGACCGGCAGCGCTGCCCTTGCGGCCAGGAATGTGCCCTTGAGATTGACACCCAGCACGGCGTCCCACTCCTCCGGTGAGGTGTTCTCGATCAGTGTCCACGGATAGATCCCGGCGTTCTGCACCAGGATGTCGAGCGTGCCATAGGCTGCGACTACAATGCCGACGGCCTTGCGGGTGTCCGTAAAAGAGGAAACGTCGATCTGCGTGAACTGCCCGCCGAGCCGTTCGGCCGTCGCCTCGCCCGCTTCCACTTCCCGGTCGGCGATGACGACTTTCGCCCCCTCCTCCACAAACCGTGTAGCGATTGCCTCGCCGATGCCGCGCGCGGCGCCGATCACCAGCGCGACGCGGTTTTCCAGCCTCAATGTCATCGAAGCGATTCCTCTGTTGGGTTATGTTCTGGTGGCGCTGCGCGCTATTTGAAGCCCGACATCGAGATGCCTTCGATGAACTGCTTTTGCGCGATCAGGAACGCGATGATGATAGGCGCCACGGAAATCAGCACGGCCGCCATCATCAAAGTCCATTTGCCGGCATATTGCTGCTGCAGGAGCGCAAGCCCTACCGGCAAGGTGGTCGTCTGCATGTCGCTCGGCAGATAGATCAGCGCCGTGAACAAGTCGTTCCACGAAAACATGAACGCGAAGATCGCGAAGGCGGCGAGCGCAGGCTTGGCCAGCGGCAGGTAGATACGCCAGTAGATGGTGAGCAGGCTTGCCCCGTCGATGCGCGCGGCTTCAGCCAGTTCGATCGGTATGGTCTTGAAGTATTGCCTGAGCAGGAAAGTGCCAAAGGCACCGCCGAGGAAACTCGGCAGGTACATCGGCACCTGGGTGCCATAGAGGCCGAGCCATTTGAACAGGATGAACTGTGGGATGGTGGTGATCTGCTGCGGAACCATCAGCGTGATCAAGAGCAGGAAGAACAGCGCGTCACGGCCTCGGAAACGGGTCACAGCAAAGATGAAGGCGCCCATCGAACAGGTCAGCAACTGCCCGAACGTGGCAATCACGGCGATCTTGAAGGAGTTCCACAGCATGATGTGAAACGGCATGATGGTCCAGATGTCGCGATAGTTGGTAAGCGTGAAGATGGGCGGGATCAGCGAGCGGGAATATTGATCCGCCGGCAACTTCAGCGAAGTCGAGACCATCCAGACGAATGGCGCGACCATGACGATACCACCGGTGAGCAGCAGCACCACGGCAACGACATTGCCGCGGATTTCCTCGGCACGGCGGCTCATGCTTCAGCTCCGAACTTCTTCTGGACACGGATGTAGAACAGCGTGAACAGCGCGATGATGGCCGTGAGAATAACGGCCCGGGCTGCTGCGTCGCCCATGCGGAAGAAACGGAAGCCGGTGCGGTAGACCGAGAAGACCAGCGTCGGGAAGGTCGAATTTCCGTTGGACAGGCGCGTGAGCATGTAGATGTAGTCGAAAGCCTGGAAGGCATGAATCGTGGAGAGCACGCCCTGGAAGAACAGGCTGGGCACCATGGCCGGCACCGTCACGTAGATGAGACGCTGCCAGGTGGTGGCTCCGTCGACGCGTGCGGCCTCATACAGTTCCCGCGGGATCGCCTGCAGCCCGGCCAGGAACACGATCATGCCCTCGCCTATGGCACCCCACACATTCACGATGACGACCGAATAGAGGATGACCTTCGGTCCCAGCCAGTTGACCGGATTGCCCCCCAAGGTCGTGATGAAAGAATTTAGCACGCCCTGGTCCTGCGCGAAGATCCAGCTCCACAGCAAACCGACCGCCGTCGGCGAGGAAACGACCGGCAGGAAGAACAACGCACGCAACAGCGAGATGCCGCGGATGTGGCGGTTCATCAGGCAGGCCACAGCAAAGCCGATGGCGAGCGTCAACGGCACATAGATCAGCGAGAACAGTGTCGTGTTGATCAGTGCCGTGCCGAACATGCGGTCATTGGGAAGACTGGTGTAGTTGGTCGTGCCTGCCCACTTGATCGGGGTCAGCATATCCCAGTCAAAAAAACTCAATGCCAGCGTGGCGAGCACGGAGCCGAACACGCCGATGGTGAGGCCGAGCAATGTCGGCGCGAGCAGCAGGAGCAGACCTGCGCGCTCTCCCCGTAGTGGCTTTAAGGTGCTGGACAAGGCAATCCCCGGAAAGGCCGATGGATCTAGCGATTGTTGGCGAGGACTTCGTCGCCCGCGGCAACCGCTTCATTGATGGCGTCTGCGATGGGGACTTCCCCACTCCAGGCGCGATGCAGGGCATCCCCCACGGCGGAAGCCCATTCTTCGTACCCCTTGAACACGGGCTTCAGATGCGCATAGGCCAGCGCATCGACGAACAGCTTGTGGTCGATCGGCGCATTCTTCTGAACCAGATAGGCGGGGCTTGCGGTGATCGCCTCCTGGATCGGGATCGCGAAGCCCAGTTGCGCCAACTCCTCCTGGGCATGCGGGCCGATCGCGAATTTCAGCAGCTCCCAGGCCTCCTTTGGATGCTTGGTGGTCGAGGAAATGGTGAAACCGGCGCTGTTGATGCTGGTGGCGCGTCCGTCAGGCCCCTTCGGCAGCGGGGCCACGCCCCATTTGAAGGTTGCGGGCACATAATCGGGCACCGACCAATGGCCGCTGACGCCCATGGCGGTAACGCCCGCCTGGAAACCGTCGAGGCCGAATTGCCTGAGCTGCTCGCTTGTCGGGATCGATTTGTCGTCCAGAACCATGCCGGCAATGAAATTCCACGCCTTCATGGCTTCCGGGCTGCCGATCAGCGTCTTGCCGTTCTTCACGTCGACGATCTCGGCGCCATAGGACCACAGCACGCTGCTCCAGAACACCTCCATGTCGATCAGTTCGGCGAACAGGCCCCATTGATCGATCGTGCCGTCGCCATTCTTGTCCCGTGTCAGTTTCTTGGCGGCGACGCGCAGGTCGTCCCATGTCCAGGTGTCGGAGGGATAGGCAACACCGGCGGCGTCGAACATGTCCTTGTTGTAGAAAAGCGCGACGGTCTGGATATCGCGCGGCAACCCATAATAGCCGTCAGGCGTCTTGTAAGCTTCGAGCGAGATCGGGAAGACGCCCTTCAGGAGATCAGGTTCCGCATCCACCAAAGGCTGAAGGTTGAGCAACGCGCCACGCGCCTGCCAGTCGGGATAATTGGAAGCGTCCATTGCAAAGACATCGGGTGCAGTGCCGCCGGCGACCAGAACGCGCAACTTCTCCCAGTAGGAATCCCAGTCGTTGACCTCGACCTTCAGCTTGACGCCGGGATGCGTCTTCTCGAAGTCGGCGGACAGTTTCTGCCATACCGCGATATCGACCGGCCCGCCGAACAGCGTCATGGTCAGCTCGGTATCTGCCAGCGCCGTGGAGCACCACAGGAGACTGCCTGCCAGTACAACACCGCGGGAAACACGCCTCAGCCACTGTGCCATCTTCGCTCCTCCCTCGCCCAGCTGAACGCCAGGTCGCTTCCTTGTTCGACTGCCCTGCGCCAACTCCTGCCGACCGACAGAGTTCGATCGCATCGAGTTGGAGCGGCAGTTTTGTTGATAGCCAGACTATTGCAGAAAGCGGATAAAACTACCTAATTGAGGCCAATAAATTCCTGAATCCCAGCCTCCATCTGGACGATCGCTGTTGCCGTGGCTAGCTTTCGGCCTTCTCGCATATCCGCACACTGATGCGTCGAACGAGGGTCGCCGCAATGGACATTTCATCACAGTCACCGGAAGCTGTATCGAGCAGGCGCCCGAGCGCGCCGCAGCGCCGAAAGCTGTCCGCGGCCGTCCAGGATGACAGCGACTTTCTGCCGAGGGACAGCTTCTTTGCCGATCTGCAGGTAGCGGAAGCAATGCCGCTGGCGCACTGGCACGACCATGTCGAATTCAACTTCATGGTATCCGGTTCGATGACCTACCTGTTCAACGGCAACCGCATCGTCCTGCGGCCGGAAATGCCCTATTGTTTCTGGGCCGGCGTGCCGCACCAGGTTGTCAAAGTGACGGAACCCGCCAGACTGATCTGTGCCTATGTTCCCTTCGCGGCATTCCTGGCACTCACCCTGCCCGACGCGTTCAAGACTTCGGTGCTCAACGGCCGCATGATGACCGTGACCGAACCGGACCCAATGGATAACCTGCTGTTCCAGCGTTGGGCACAGGAATGGGCCCCGGCGCCGAGCGAGGCGCTCGCGCAGATCCTGCGCGAGGAGATGCGGCTGCGCGTGCGTCGGCTGGCACTGCGCAGCGTCGCTGCCGAGATCGATGACCGCTCGGGCATCAAGGTTGATGAACCGCAGGGCACAATCACTGCCAAGACCAAGGCAGACGACCGATTGATCGACCGGGTGCAGAAAATGACGAATTACATCAACAAGGAATTCGCCAACGACATCCAGCTCGCTGACATCGCCAAGGTCTGTGGCCTGCATCCCACCAACGCGATGGCTGCCTTCAAGAGCGTGCTGGGCGTTACGATCGCCCACTACATTCGTCGCCAGCGTCTCAGCCATGCAATGATGATGCTGGCCGACACCGACCGCTCGATCATCGAGATTGCTTTCGCCTGCGGCTACGGTTCGTTGAGCCGGCTCTATCATGCATTCCAGAGCCAGCTGGAAATGACGCCACGCGACTACCGAAAGCAGTTTAGATCCTAGATCAGAGACCTGATTACCGGTACAAAATCATTGTCTTACACGGATTTCCTCGACTTAATCCGAGATCAATGACCCAAACAGCTCCCGGTCTCCGCGTCGAACAGATGCAACGTCTCCGTTCGCGGAGATAGATAAACTGTCTCGCCCCTCGTCCAACGGGGGCGCTCGGTGGTCTGAACCGTCAACTGCCGACCGTCCACTTCGACCAGCAGGGTCGTGAAAGCGCCATTCATCTCGACTGTAACGACGCGGCCGGGGATGGGTCCGGCTTCGGTCAGTGCGACATGTTCAGGGCGAAAGCCACACACCACCGCCCTGCCCGCTTCACCACGCTTGCCGGCAGGCAATCGTAACAGACAGTCAACGTTGACACGAACATGCAGCACTCCGTCGGCTACTTCGAGGTGCCCGTCGACAAAGTTCATTGCGGGCGAGCCGATGAAGCCGGCGACGTGGAGGTTGGCCGGATTGTCATAAAGTTCGAGCGGAGTACCGATCTGCTCGACGCGACCGTCGCGCATAACCACGATACGGTCAGCCATGGTCATGGCTTCGACCTGGTCGTGTGTGACATAGATCGCCGTGGTGCCCAGCCGCTGTTGCAGCGAACGGATCTCGCCACGCATGACGACACGGAGCTTGGCGTCGAGATTGGACAGCGGTTCGTCAAACAGGAACACCTGCGGGCTGCGCACAATGGCGCGGCCCATGGCGACGCGCTGGCGTTGGCCGCCCGACAGCTGCTTCGGGAAACGCTCGAGATAGTCGGTGAGGCCAAGTATCTGTGCAGCTTCGCGGACGCGGCGGTCGATCTCGGTCGACTTCTCGCCACGCAATTTCAGCGAGAAACCCATGTTCTGGTGCACCGTCATATGCGGATAAAGCGCATAGTTCTGGAACACCATGGCGATGTCGCGCTCCTTGGGCGACACGTCGTTCACGACACGTCCACCGATGCTGATCGTGCCCTCGGTAATTTCCTCAAGCCCGGCGATCATGCGCAGCAGCGTGGACTTGCCACAGCCGGACGGGCCGACGAGGACGAGGAACTCTCCGTCACGCACATCGATGTTGACGTCGTGCGTGACGCGCAGATGGCCATACTGCTTGTTGATGTTCCTGAGTTCGACGCCGGCCATGACACTGCTCCTGAAGCAATACCAGCAAAAGGCGCGCAGCGCTTCTTGCGTTCGGAGTTCCGTAAAAACAAAGAGTTAGAGCGTTTCCATCTTCCCGCAAAGCAGAAACGCTCTAGCGGTAGCTCGGCAGGAGGTTGCCGTGGGCGACGATCAGGTCGTCAACAAGCGAAACGATCTCGTCGAGCGAAAGCTGCGCGGCGGTATGCGGATCGAGCATTGCGGCTTGATAGATGGCCTCGCGGGTGGAGGTCAGCGCTGCCTCCACAGCCATTTCCTGAACATTGACGTTGGTGCGCATGATGCCCGCGAGCTGCGCCGGCAGCTTGCCCATGCGCACTGGCTGGATGCCGTTGCGGTCGACATGGCACGGCACCTCGACGCCACAGCCTTCGACCAGATTGTCGATCAGGCGGTCGTTGCGGACATTGCCGTAGATCAGTGAGGGCTTGCCGGTCACCATCGAATGGATGATGGCGGCCGCATACTCGTTGCTCCTGCAGACCTCCAGAGGCTTGTTCGGATCGGCCAGTTCATCGCGCAGCCGGTTCCAGTCCGCGATCTGCTCCTCGCACCACACGGGGTACTGGTCGAGAATGACCTTGTAGCGGTCGATGATGTCTTGGCGGCCCGGCTTGATGAACCAGGAATTGTATTCGGAGAAATGGGTGCTGGATTCGGTCACGAAATGCCCGAAGTGGCGCAGGACCGCGAAACGGACGGAATCATCCTGCGGGAAGCTTCCGTCCGCCGCCATCCGCCGAAGCCTCGGGTAGAGATCCTCTCGCGAGCCGTCAGCAAGGCGTTTTTCGAACTTCAGGAAGAAAGAGACGTGGTTCAGGCCGGCGCAGGTGTAGTCGATATCCGCAATGTCTTCGCCGAGGCAGCGGGCGAGATGACCGGACGTTTCCTGCACGCTGTGGCAAAGGCCGACATAACGAATGTCCGGTGCGGCCCGCGTCGTCGCCCAGGTGTTCATGGCCATCGGGTTGACGTAGTTCATCATCAACGCGTTCGGGCAGAGCTCACGCATATCGCTCGCGATGTCGAGGATCACCGGAATGGTGCGCAGCGCGCGGAAGATGCCGCCGATACCCAGCGTGTCGCCGATGGTCTGACGCAGTCCGTACTTCTTCGGCACCTCGAAATCGGTGACGGTAGCCGGACGATAACCGCCGACCTGCATCATCAGGATGACGAAATCGGCATCCTTCAACGCCTTGCGACGGTCCAGCGTCGCCTCGACCTTCAGTCCGGCCAGGCCAAGCGTTTCGCCGATGCGGCGCGCCACGGTCTCGGAGGTCGAAAGCCGCTCCGGATCGATATCGAAAAGGCTGATTTCCGAATCCTGCAGTTCGGTATTGCTCAGTACATCACTGAGGATGTTCTGGGCGAAGACTGTGGAGCCCGCGCCTACGAGGCAGATCTTGGCCATGGAAAGTTCCTTTTGGTCCGCAAAGTCGATGCCCGGACGGGCGTTCCAAAAGGGAAAATCTACTGTTCAGACGCAAATTTCTTGCCGGCAAGCCCCTGAAAATTCCCGAAAGACAGTGACTGCCGGGCAGACCAAGGGAACTGCCCGGCCCAGGCGTCAATGGAATTCGTGGCTCCCCTCGAATTCGGCTGACAGCCGAATGCCGAATGTGTGCTTCCTGTCGTCGCCATGCCTGTCGAAGGCATAACCTGCAGCGATCTGCCAACTCTCATTGCTGAGGCCGAGATCCCGGCCGAACTTGTAGGCGACGGTTGCGTCGAACAGATGCTCGATGAGGTCCGGCTCGTCGGTGATCTGCTCGCGCTGCTGGGTATAGGAGATCGAATAGGTCATCGCCTCGCGCTGCAGCGCTGCCGACACGGTCAGGAACAAGGCATCGTCGGCACCACCGCCGAAATTGTTGAACCAGGCGGCTTCCGTGAACAGTTTCAGCGTCATCTCGTTGCCCAGGGCCACATTGCCGTTCAGCCCGCCCAGCAATCCGGTTTCATTGCCGAAACTGTGTTCACCGCCCTTCTGAAAGCGTGCCCCCAGGCGATATCCGAATGTGCCCTCATCATAACAGCTGGCAGCGCCAGCCCCGAGGCACCCGGAAAAATCAAGCGCTACCGAGGATATACCATCGCTGTTGCCCGCGCCGCCATCCTCCCGGGTGTGGCGGCCACGATTGGTGAACAGCGATTCCGACAGAGAGCTGCGATCCACTCCGAAGGCTGCGACCTCGATTTCATTGTGGAAACCGCCTGTCTCAAAGCCATAGGCGACTGAGGCGCCCACTCGTTCCTTCAGCTCATAATTGCCGGCGAGGTCGGTGCCGTGGATGCCGGGCGTGATGTCCCAGGCCTTGCCGAAAGCCGGGTGAAACTTGCCCACGCGCAGTCCAATCCCACCGACATGGAACTGTGCGTTGAGTTCGGAAACATAAGAGCCGACGTGGTGAAAATACTGGTTCACGCCCAGTTCCTCGTCCTTCACCTCCTCCGTGATCAAATGGCCGAAAAACGCAACGCCCTCGACCGGACGATAGGATGCGGTGAATTCGACCGTCGGCGCGGCGACAAAATAGTCGTCGTCGGCATGGTGTGGAAACCGGTTCCAGTTCCCGACCGTCTCCATGTAGGCATAGTAGTCGATGCAAGGCGCGCTGCATTCGCCAGCCGACGCCCGCTCTACACCCGCGAAGGCCGTGGTCGCCAAAGCAATTCCAGCAAAAGTGCACAGCGATTTTGCGTTCGGAATTGCGCAAAAACAAAGAATTAGAGCGTTTCCGCGTTTCCGCGAAAGGCGGAAACGGTCTGGTATAGCGGGCGCAAAAAGCCAGTATCGTGTCATGAGATGCTCCGTCCTTCCCCTCTGAAAGAGCTTCGGACGGTTTTGTTTTGCCGGCTCCCATGCCGTTTCCCGTCCAGCGCAAAAGCTGCGCCGGACAGCCGGGATGGTCTTGTCGAAGTTCGAACGATCACTCCTGGAAACAAGCGATTTGGGCTACTTTTCCCCGGACGGCAGCCTGCACCGGCGCGCTGGCCGCGCGATTTGCCAGCTCTGCCTGCTTCCGCCTCGCCGCACGCGATGCTAGGCATCGCCAGTCCCTAACCGAATTGGAAACGACCTTGGCCAGTCCCGACGTGACGAAAAAACTCCCGGTGATCGAAATCTGTGTCGAGGGCATCGATGGGCTGCTTGCCGCCGAACGTGCCGGCGCCGACCGTGTCGAACTCTGCGCCAGCCTTGTCGAGGGTGGCATCACGCCGAGCCTGGGCACCGTCCGCCTGGCGCTGGAACTGGCCAGGATCCCATTCCATGTCATCGTGCGCCCACGCGGCGGCGATTTCCTCTACAGCGAGACGGAGTATCGCTCCATGCTGGCCGATATCGCGGCGCTTCGCGAACTCGGCGTCGCCGGGGTCGTGGTCGGCTGCCTCACCGCCGATGGTACGATCGACGAAGAGCGCATGACCGGCCTCGTCGATGTTGCCGGCCCACTCGCGGTCACCTGCCACCGCGCCTTCGACATGACGCGCGACCCAACCGAAGCGCTCGAAGCGTTGATCCGCTGCAAGGTTGGACGTGTGCTCACTTCTGGACAGCGCGACACGGCCATTGAAGGTGCTGATCTGCTGGCGACGCTCGTCAGGCAGGCGGCTGGTCGCATCATCATCATGGGCTGCGGCGCACTCGATCCCCAGAACATTGGCGCGGTAAGGGCAAAGACCGGGCTGACCGAAATGCATTTCGCTTCTCTCAGGGATGAAGCCAGCGGCATGCTCTACCGCAACCCGCATGTCGGCATGGGCGGTGACGATCTTGACCGCGAGTACCGCAACACGCTTACCGATGAGGCGCTTGTCGCGGCTACCATCAAGGCTGCGCGTACATGACCACATCTCCCATCGAAGCCGTGCAGGCCGCCGACGAAGCGGCCGTGCTCGCGCTCAACAATGAGAACGCCGCCGAACTCTCCTGGCTGGAACCGGAAGAGCTTTCCGCGCTGGTCGACACGTCGTTTTCAGCAAGCCGTATCGGTGATCTCGAGGCTTTCCTGCTGACTTTCGACCAGACGGCAACTTACAGCAGCCCGAATTTTCTTTGGTTCAGGGAGCGCTACCCGCGCTTTGTCTATGTCGACCGCATCGTGGTTGCAGCCGGTGCTCGCGGACGCGGTCACGCGCGACGGCTCTATGAAGACCTCTTCGCGCGCGCAGAGGCTGCAGGGCATGACGTCGTCACATGCGAAGTGAACCTGGACCCGCCCAACCCGACTTCGGATGCCTTCCATGCGGCCCTCGGCTTCCGGGAAGTCGGCGAAGCGCTCATCCACGGCGGCAAGAAGGCGGTCCGCTACTACGCAAAGCAATTGAAGGGTTAGGTTTTGAAAGGATGCGACCCGGACGGAGCCGCATCCTTTCAAACGTCACTGGAACAGCGGCAAGGCGCTGGCCAATGTCATCAAGAACCCCCACGCCAGCGGGATGCCGACCAGCAACCAGGCAAGCAGGAGCTTGAGCGAACTGCCTTGTGTCTCATTGGTCATATCATCCTCCCTCAAGCCGGCTGTTCGACTTTCATGTGAAAGCGCTCGTTCACCGGCCGCATCAAGAGATTGAGCACAAACCCGACGACCAGCAGGCCGGCCATGATGTACATGGTGACCGTGTAGGCGTCTGCTTTCGCGACACCGCTGTCGATCTGATACTGCCGGATGTAGTTGACCAGCACGGGCCCGAGCACGCCGGCGACCGACCAGGCGGTCAACAGGCGGCCATGAATCGCGCCGACGTAACGCACGCCGAACACGTCGCGCAGATAGGCAGGTATGGTGGCAAAACCACCGCCATACATCGACAGGATCACACCGTAGAACAGCACGAACAGGAAGATGCTGCCTGTCTGCCCCGTCCATGGCACCGCCGCATAAAGAATGACACCAAGCAGGAAGAAAATGGCGTAAGTGGTTTTACGGCCGATGAAATCACTGGTCGATGCCCAGAAAAAACGGCCCAGCATGTTGAAGATCGACAAAAGGCCGACGAAACCCGCCGCGGCGGCTGGCGAAATACGACCCGGGAACATCTCCTGGCTCATCGCCGATGCCTGACCGAGCACGCCGATGCCCGCGGTCACGTTTAGGCAGAGCACACCCCAAAGCAGCCAGAACTGTGGTGTCTTCAACGCATCATCCAGATGAACGTTGGCGCTCGTCACCATTGCGCTCTGCTTCACCGGCGGCGTCCAGCCGGCCGGCCGCCAGCCATCCGGCGGCACGCGCACCAGCGTGGCGCCGATCATCATGAAGACGAAATAGACAACGCCCAGCACCAGGAAGGTTTCCGCAACGCCGACATGGCTTTCGGTCGAAAACAGCTTCATCAGGTAGACCGAAAGCGGCGAAGCGATGAAAGCGCCGCCGCCGAAACCCATGATCGCCATGCCGGTCGCCATGCCGGGTCGGTCCGGGAACCAGGTGATCAAAGTCTTCACGGGAGAGATATAGCCAAGGCCCAGGCCGATACCGCCGATAACGCCGTACCCCAGATAGATGATCCAGAGCTGGTGCAGATACACGCCCAGCGCAGAGATGAGAAAGCCACCCCCGAAACAGCAGGCGGCCAACGCCATCGCCTTGCGCGGCCCGACCCGGTCCAGCCAACCGCCGCCAAAGGCGGCTGCGATGCCGAGGAACGCGATCGCGATCGAGAAAATCCAGCCGAGGCTGGTCAGCTTCCAGTCGTCTGGCGCGGATTCCGTGATGCCGATCAGTTTTGACATCGGCAGGTTGAACACGCTGAAGGCGTAGGCCTGACCAATACACAGATGGATGCAAAGCGCTGCTGGCGGTACCAGCCAACGGTTGAAACCGGGTTCGGCGACTGTATGCGTTCGGTCGAGCCAACTGCCCGGCGCTTCTGTCCTGGCCTGCATTTCACTCCTCCCTCGTCGTTCGCGGGGGAGGATAGAACTGCGGCGGAAGCAAGCAACGGCGAATGATCCCTCCACTACCAATGTCTAATTTCGATGTCGCTAATATGATAAACTGGATACCTGGGGCGCTATCGCAAATCCTTGACCAGGAACAGTTCCGGGATGGATTGCAAATGCCCAAACGCCACGCTCCCGGCGTCGCGAAAACCGTTTCTGCGGTGCCAGGCCTGCGGCTCGGCTTCGTCGCTTTGCGAGGAGGTCATCAGGAGTGTTGCGCCCGCAGCCCGCATCGTCGCCTCCCAATGCCGGAACACCGCTGTGCCGATACCGGAACGCCGGTGATCGGGAAGTACCATGATCAGGTCCATGAAGGGGATCGTTCCCCAGAACCAGCTGAAGCGCAGGAAGCCGATCGGTTCGCCCTCCTGCTCCGCTATGATGTACTCGCCGAGCGACAGGCAGCGGGTTATCCATCGTTCGGGCACATGGCGATCGTGCGCCAACAGCCAGTCGAGGTGGCGGTTTTCCGCGCGAATGGTAGTTGCACGCATACACACATCCCCAGTTGCCGGACACCTAGCTCGAGATAAAACCCAATCAAGCAGGCCGGCTGGACCCAACCGGCCGCAATCCGTTGGCATAAGGGGCATTGCCGGATGCTTCGTCACTGCGCAACGGCATATAGGTTTTTATCGTCCGATGCTTGCCTTGCGCGCGACGATATAGGGTCGCTTGTCGTCGCCCTTGGCCGCATGGTTCTCAATTGCGAGAATCTCGAAACCGGCAAGCGCGATGCAGAGGCTGAGCTCCTTCGTGCTGAAGGTGCCGGCATAAGGCGCCTTGCCGATCATGCGCAGCGCCGGCAGAAGCGCCAGGCGGATCAGCGGGTTCATGTCGCCGAGACAAGGCGTCTTGGAAATGAACAGTCCGTTTGCTGCGAGCAGGTCGTGGATGCCGCGCAGCGTGCCCGGCAGGTCGCGTACCAGATGGAGATAGTTGAAGCCGAGAACCGCGTTGAACAGCCCGACGTCGGTGTCCAGGACTTCAACGGTTGCCGTACGGAATTCAAGCCCCGGGATCGGCGCGGCGGCATGTTTTTCCGCAGCGATCGCGATCATGGCTGGGGAAAAATCGGTTGCCAGGTAGCCCCTCACCGCATCTGCCAGCCGCAACGCGGTCGTTCCCGTGCCACAGCCAAGTTCAAGCACATGATCGTCGGAATTAAGCTGCGATCGCGTCCGCTCGAGCGTTCGTTGATATCCATCCTCGTCTGCGATCGCGGATTTGGCGTAGTTCCGCGAACTCCGGTCCCAGAAACGGGCGTCGCTCGCAACGCTCATTCAGAGTGCTCCCCATGCAGCTATCGGATTTCGTGCATAGAAGGCACGCATTGCCTGAGCATTGCGTCAGCAATGATACTTCAGGAAACGACGAGACGCCGCACAGCGTCTACGCGAACGCGCAGACAAGCCAGGAAAAGGAGCCGTACGGTTCCTTTCTCTTGAATGCGCTCGCCGTCAGCCGTTGGCGGCGGCGACAGCGCGCTTTGCCATGACACTGATCAGGTTTGCCCGGTAATCGGCCGACGCATGGATATCCGTCATCAGGTTGTCCGCCGATATCCTGGCACCCGCAACCGCTGACGGATCAAACGACCCGGCCAACGCGGCCTCGATCGTCTTCGCACGGAAGACGCCATTGTCGCCGGCTCCGGTGACGGCGACGCGCACGTCATCCTTGCCTGTCGCCTTGCCCTTGGTCACGAACACACCAACGATGGCATAGCGCGAGGCAGGGTTGCGGAACTTCTGGTATGCCGCCTTGGCGGGGGCTGTGAATGTAACGGCCGTGACGATTTCGCCGTCCTTCAAGATCGTCTCGAACAACCCCTTGAAGAACTTTTCGGCGGCTATCTCGCGCTTGTTGGTGACGATCGTCGCACCCAATGCCACCATGGCGGCCGGATAGTCGGCGGCCGGATCATTGTTGGCGATCGAGCCGCCGATCGTACCGCGATGACGAACCGCAGGATCGCCGATCATCGAGGCAAGTTCGGCCAGTGCCGGACAGGCCTTCTGCAGCTTGGCGTCGGTGGACACCTCGTAATGCGTGGTTGCCGCGCCGATGGTCACGGTCTTGCCGCTGACCTTGACGCCCTTCAACGCCGCGATCCTGGACACGTCCACAAGATCCGACGGCGCCGCCAGGCGCGTTTTCATGGCCGGGATCAATGTCATGCCACCCGAAAGCAGCTTGCTGTCACCGGTCTTCAGCAGCTTCACCGCATCGGCGACAGAATTGGCGCGATGGTAGTTGACGGAGTACATAGCTCGTTCTCCTCAGAGAGATTTCGACAGGGCAGCCGGCGATAGGCAATCGGCAGTCGTGCGAAGTCGTTCCGACTGCCGACTACCCATCTCACTGCCTCTTCAATGTTTCTGCGCCGCCGCCCACACCCGCGAAGGCGTAGCCGGCATGGTGAAATCGGCGATGCCCAGGGCATCGGTAAGGGCATTGATCACCGCGGGAGGCGAACCGATGGCACCTGCCTCGCCGCAGCCCTTGATGCCGAGGGGATTGCCCGGGCACGGCGTGTTAGAGGTCGAAACCTTGAAGGACGGCAGGTCGCCAGCGCGCGGCATGGTGTAATCCATGTAGCTCGCCGTCAGGAGTTGGCCGCTGGTGTCGTAGAAAGCACCTTCCAGCAAGGCCTGACCCACGCCTTGCGCGATGCCGCCATGCACCTGCCCCTCGACGATCATCGGGTTGATGATGTTGCCGAAATCGTCGGCCGCCACGAACTGGATGATCTCGGTCAGGCCGGTTTCCGGATCGACTTCGAGCTCGCAGATGTAGCAACCTGCCGGGAAGGTGAAGTTGGTCGGATCGTAGAAGGCCGTCTCCTTGAGGCCAGCCTCCATGCCGCCCGGCAGATTGTGCGCAGTGTAGGCGGCGAGCGCCATCTGGAACCATGGCACGTTCTTGTCGGTCCCGGCCACTTTCAACGCACCGTTTTCGATGACGATGTCACCTTCATCAGCCTCCATGAGATGCGCCGCGATTTTCTTGGCCTTGGCCTCGACCTTGTCGAGAGCCTTGACGATCGCGCTCATGCCGACCGCGCCGGAGCGCGAGCCGTAGGTGCCCATGCCCATCTGCACCTTGTCCGTGTCGCCATGCACGATGCTGACGGAGTCGATCGGCACGCCGAAGCGGTCGGCGACCAGCTGCGCGAAGGTCGTCTCATGACCTTGACCGTGGCTGTGCGAGCCAGTCAGCACCTCGATGGTGCCAACGGCGTTCACCCGCACTTCAGCCGATTCCCAAAGGCCGACGCCGGCCCCAAGCGAACCGACCGCCGCCGATGGTGCGATGCCGCACGCCTCGATATAGCAGCTCATTCCTATGCCGCGCAGCTTGCCGGCCTTCCTGGCCTTGTCGCGCCGCTTGGTAAACCCGGCATAATCTGCAGCTTTCATGGCAGCATCGAGCGAAGCGCCGTAGTCGCCAGCGTCGTAACACATGATCACAGGTGTCTGATGCGGGAACTGGGTGATGAAATTCGTGCGTCTCAGTTCCGCGGGGGACACGCCGAGCTCCCGGGCAGCTGTTTCGATGGTACGCTCGATCAGATAGGTCGCTTCCGGTCGCCCAGCCCCGCGATAGGCGTCAACGGGCGCGGTGTTGGTGTAGACAGTGCGCACATTGGCGTGGATGGCGGGGATGTTGTACTGGCCCGACAATAGCGTGGCGTACAGATAGGTCGGCACGGAAGACGAAAAGAGCGACATATAGGCGCCGAGATTGGCGACGGTATCCACCTTCAGACCCGTGATGCGGTTGTTCTTGTCAAAGGCCATCTCCACGGTCGAGTGGTGGTCGCGGCCATGCGCGTCGGTCAGGAAGCTCTCGGTGCGGTCGGCTACCCATTTCACCGGCACGCCCGCCTTCTTGGACGCCCACAGGCAGACGACCTCTTCCGGATAGATGAATATCTTGGAGCCGAAACCGCCGCCGACGTCAGGCGCGATGACACGCAGCTTGTTTTCCGGCGCGACGTTGTAGAAGGCGCTCATCACCAGACGGGCGACATGCGGGTTCTGCGACGTCGTCCAGCATGTGTAGTGGTCCTCACCCTTGTCGTAGTGCCCAAGCGCCGCGCGTGGCTCCATGGCGTTGGGAACCAGACGGTTGTTGATGATCTTCATGCGTGTGACGTGATGCGCCGACTTGATCGCGGCATCCGCCGCCTTGGCGTCGCCGATCTCCCAGTCGAAGATGAGGTTGTTGTCGGCTTCGGGATGCAGTTGTGGCGCCCCCTTCTCCAGCGCCTTCACCGCGTCGACGACGGCTTTCAATTCCTTGTAGGTGACCTCGACAGCCTCGGCTGCGTCGCGCGCCTCGCCTTTGGTGTCGGCGATAACGATCGCCACCGCATCGCCGACATAACGGACGCGGTCGAAGGCGAGTGGCGACCAAGCCCCCATCTTCATTGGCGAGCCATCCTTGGAGTGGATCATCCAGCCGCAGATGAGATTGCCGATGCCGTCGGCCTTCAATTCCTTGCCGGTCAGGACGGCGACCACCCCAGGCATGCCCTGCGCCTGTTTGACATCGATCTTCTTGATCTGTGCATGCGCATGCGGGCTGCGCACGAAGACGGCATGTTTCATGCCGGGAACCACCATATCGTCGACATAGCGGCCAGCGCCCATGATGAAGCGCTTGTCTTCCTTGCGTGTGACGCGAGCGCCAATTCCTTCCATACCCATCAAAATTCTCCTCCGGAACCTTGAAGTGAATTCATTCTGGCCGGTTCAGTCGCGTGCGAACAACTCGTGATCGGTTTCGCAACGATGGTCAGACTGTCGGCCGGTTATCCGATCGCAGCTCAGGCAGCCTTCTTTGTCTTAGGCTTCGATGCCTTCGACATCGCTTGAGAAGCAGCCAGTATCGCTTTGACAATGTTATGGTATCCGGTGCAGCGGCAGATGTTGCCTTCCAGCTCCGCCCGCACCGTTGCTTCGTCCAGCCCCTCGGGATGACGCGCAATCATGTCAGTCGCGGTCATGATCATGCCCGGCGTGCAGAAGCCGCATTGCAAGCCATGGTGCTCCTTGAACGCCGCCTGCACCGGATGCAGATCCGCGCCATTGGCGATGCCTTCGATGGTCACGACGGTTGAACCGGAAGCCTGCGCGGCCAGTATCGAACAGGACTTGATCGCCTTGCCATCGACATGGACGACGCAAGCGCCGCACTGCGAGGTATCACAACCGACATGCGTGCCGGTAAGTCCTTGATGTTCACGTAGAAAATGAACCAGAAGCGTGCGGTCCTCGACGGTGGCGCGCACCTGTCTGCCGTTCACGGTCAACGAAATGTCCGACATGAAGCCTCCCTGGGTGTTCAACCTCGGTAGACTGCCGGCTTCCTCCGGACGGACCGGCAGACCGCTATTCTTGTGTTCTGGAATCGCTTGGAAATTCGCTCCCAACATCTCCGTTTTGCGAGAATGCAATCCGCCCAATACGCCGTATATTGTACTTTCGGTCACGGGCTGGGGACAGCCCCCATTGCCATTCGAGGAGGCCTACTGCAACAATACGACCGGCGTTGAGGAGCGCCGGCAAAATTGGGAGGAGAAGCTGGTCGCTTCGCGGACGCGCTATGCGTGCGGCCTGTCGGCGCTCACTTCAAGCGAGCCCGATGCGGAGCATTTTGCCGCCGAAATCGCTCGGGAAGCCGATGCGATCGGTGCCGGTTACATGTTGCTGTTTTTCTCGCAAAGCCTGATCGATGCGCAGACGCTAGCGGACGCGCTGAAACGGCATGCCCCCGCCCTGGCCTACGCCGCCTGCTCGACCGCCGGCGAGATCACGCCGGATGGGCTGGAGGAAGGCCATATGCTGGCGATGCTGCTGCCTTCAGCCACCTTCACCGTTGCCAGTGCGATGGTGCAGAACCTGTCATCATCGGCGATGGACGGCATCACCGGCGAAGTGGAGGTGCTGAGACGCACGCTGCGTGCCACCAGTAAAAATGCGCGGGCCGGCAATGTCTTCGCACTCTGTTTCATCGATGGCCTGTCCTACGCGGAAGAAGCCGTCACGTCGGCGATCCACTGGGGTCTCGATGACATCCCTCTGCTTGGGGGATCGGCCGGCGACGACCTCAAATTCGAGACCACCACGCTGATCAGCAATGGCCTTGTCGCTTCCGACTGTGCCATTGTCGTGCTGATCGCCACGACCATCCCGTTCCACGTCTTTAAAACCGATAATTTCGTCCCGACCGACGAAAAACTGGTGGTGACGGCGTCCGATCCCGACCACCGCATCGTGCGCGAGTTCAACGCCGATGTCGCAGCCACCGAATATGCCGCCGCCGTCGGCGTCGTTCAGCAGACGCTGACGCCGTTCTCCTTCGCCTCGCACCCCGTCGTGGTGAAGGTGGGCGGCGAATATTATTGCCGCTCCATCCAGAAGATGAACTCGGATGGCTCGCTATCCTTCTTCTGCGCCATCGACGACGGCGTGGTCCTGTCCGTCGCACAGCCCCTGGGCATGGTCGAGACCACCAAGGCTACGCTCAAGGATGTCGAGTCCAAACTGGGGCCTATCGACATGATCCTAGGCTTCGATTGCGTTCTGCGCCGGCTTGATGCCCGCAATCGCCAGGTGTTCCGGGATATTTCCGAACTCTATCGCGCCAACAAGGTGATCGGCTTCGGCACCTACGGCGAACAATACCGCTCCATGCACCTCAACCAGACATTCACCGGCATCGCCTTCGGGCACCCGCAGGCGGCCGAGTAAGCCAATGCCGCTCAACGACATCCGGGATATCGAGCGACTTAAGAAGATCAACGCGGCACTGGTCAGCCGCGTCGAACGTTCCATGGACCAGCAAGGCAACGCTTTCTCACTGTTTCAGACCGCGATCTCGCTCGAAAATCGCGTGCGCATGCGCACGGAGGAACTGCACTCCACCTTGCGCCGGCTGGAACAGTCGAACATGGCGCTTTCGGTCGCCAAGGAAAGCGCCGAACACGCCAATCTCTCCAAGACCAGGTTCCTGGCCGCTGCCAGCCACGACGTGCTGCAACCGTTGAACGCCGCCCATCTGTCGGTATCGGCGCTGGCCGAACTGCAGACTTCAGAGGAAGGCCGCAAGCTGGTTCGTCAGGTCGAGCGTTCGCTGCAGACCATGGAAGACCTGCTGCATACGTTGCTCGACATCTCCAAGCTTGACGCCGGCGTGGTCGAGCCCGAGACGACCGACGTCAACCTGGAAACGCTGTTTTCAGCCTTGCGCTCCGACTTCCAGCCTATCGCTGAAACCAAGGGGCTCTCACTGCGGTTCCGTCCCGCGGCAATCGCGGTCCGGTCCGACCGCACGCTTCTGCGCCGCATCTTGCAGAACATCCTGTCCAACGCGCTCCGCTATACACGGCAGGGCGGCGTGCTTGTCGGCACACGCCAGCGCGGAAACATCATCCGCATCGATGTTGCGGATACCGGCTGCGGCATTCCCGAGGATCAACGCGAAGCGGTATTCGAGGAATTTCATCGCGGCACACGAATGCCGGATGCCGAACTGGCCAGTGGCGGCCTTGGACTCGGGCTCGCCATCGTCAGGCGTATGGCCGGCGCACTCGGTCATCCCGTGACCTTTTCCTCCACCGTCGGGCGCGGCACGATCTTCCACATCGACGTCCCCGTTTCCACGCACTCGGTCCCGGAACCGGGGACAGTCGAAATCGAGCGCCAGCCAGGGTACGGCCTGTTCGGTACCAAGGTCCTGCTTGTGGAGAACGACGCGGACGTGCTGGCCGCCATGACCTCGTTGCTGGAGCGCTGGCAATGCACCGTACGCGCGGCGACGTCGACCGACGAGGCACTGGACGCGCTGGGCGATACCGACTGGGTTCCCGACATCATCATCGCTGACCAGCATCTCGAAGGCGGCGACCTCGGCACCATGACGGTGTCACAGGTGCGCGATTATCTCGGCCGCGCCGTTCCCGCCCTGCTCGTGACGGCCGATCCATCGGAAAGCGTCATGAATGCCGCCCGCGCCGCTGGCATCGAGTTCATGCGCAAACCGTTGAAACCGGCGCAACTTCGAGCGCTGCTGGCGCATTTGTTGGCGTAGGCAGTCGGCCGTCGAATAATGGCAGTCGGTAGCAGGTCAACTCCGGCTGCCGACTGGCTATTGCCGACCGCTTCAAAATCCCTGCTGATCCCGGAACAACTCGGCATTGTCGAGTTTCGACACCTCGATCACCGCCTGCGTGCGGCTGTAGACGTTGAGCTTGCGCAGGATTTCCGAGACATGCGCCTTTACCGTCGTCTCGCCGACCTGCAGTTCATACGCGATCTGCTTGTTCAGCATGCCCTGGCGCAGCATCTGCAGAACCCGCAACTGCTGTGGTGTCAGGCGGGACAGCCGCTGCACCATGTCGGCGCGATCGCTGCTTTCCGTGTCGGGCTGTTCGGCCGTGTATGTGTCAGGCACATAGATCGCGCCCTCCATGACGGAGCGGATGGCTGCCGCGAGATCGTCCTTGCGCACCGATTTCGGGATGAAGCCGGCGGCGCCATAGGACAGGGCCTCGGAAATGATCTTGGGATCCTCATAGCCGGAGACGATCACGACCGGCAGATGAGGATAACGCGTACGCAACTGCAGCAGCCCCTCAAAGCCGTGGACGTCCGGCATGGAAAGGTCGAGCAACGCCAGGTCGAACGGCCGCACCTCAGTCAACAATTCGACCGCCTCGCCGATCGAACGGGCCTCAACGGTATCGACCTCGGGATAGGCCATGCGCACGGCACTGTGCAGAGCCTCCCGAAAGAGCGGGTGATCGTCGATAATCAGAAATCTTGCGACTTCGCTCGCTGCACTCATGGCCGCACTTGCCCCGATCTCGGTCGTCATGAGGCAACATACGCCTGCCCCGACAATCCGTTCATTAGCCAATAGTACATTGGCAAGGCGATCGTGCCAGTCTGCCAGAAACAATCAATTGTTGATCGCAGCAGGCACCCGGTTTGCAAAATGTGATGCCTTGCCCCTCGATCCAAAACAATTGAATGTGCGCGCGATCGAGATGCCGGGGACGGCAAGGAAGGATAAGACATGAGCGCGTTTGCCTTGGCGGCACCATCAACACCGTCGGTCGCCATCGCCGGCTCTTCCGAGCGTTTCCCGGTGCGGCGCATATTTTGCGTCGGCCGCAACTATGCCGCTCATGCACGCGAGCTCGGAAATGACGAGCGCGATCCGCCGTTCTTCTTCACCAAACCTGCCGATGCCGTGGTCGATTCGGGGCACACGATCCCTTATCCTGCCCTGACGAAGAACCTGCACCATGAGATCGAGCTGGTAGCCGCCATCGGCAAGGGTGGTTTCCGCATCCCGGCAGCCCAGGCCCTGGATCATATCTGGGGCTATGGCGTGGGCATCGACCTGACACGCCGGGACTTGCAGGACGAAGCGAAGAAGGCCGCAAGGCCATGGGATTGGGCTAAAGCTTTCGACCTCTCGGCACCCTGCGGGCCGCTGGTGCCGGCCGCGCAGTCCAGTCATCCCCAGAAGGGCCGGATCTGGCTCTCGGTGAACGGCGCGATCAGGCAGGAAGGCGATCTCGAGGAACTGATCTGGCCGATCGCCGACATCGTGGCGATCTGCAGCGAAGCGGTGGAACTCGCGCCCGGCGATCTCATTTTCACCGGAACGCCGGCCGGTGTCGGTCCGCTCGTCGCCGGTGACCGCGTCAGCGGCGGCGTCGACGGCATTGGCTCGATCGAACTCACCATAGGGCAACCACGATGAGTGAAATCGTCCTGCACAACTACTATCGCTCCTCGACCTCCTATCGCGTCCGCATCGCGCTCGAGATGAAAGGTATCGCCTATACCTATGTGCCGCACCACCTGCGCCACGGCGAGCATCTCGAACCAGCCTATCTCTCGGTCAATCCGCAGGGGCTGGTTCCGGCGTTGATCTGGGAGGACGGCACCTTGCTCACCCAATCGCTCGCTATCATCGAGTTCCTGGACGAGATCCGACCGGAGCCAGCACTGCTCCCCAGGGACACAGCCGGTCGCGCCCGGGTACGCATGCTCTCCCAGATGATCGCATGCGACATCCATCCGGTGAACAACCTGCGTGTACTGACCAGCCTCCGCACGGTTTTCGGCGCTAGCGACGAGGACGTCGTCAACTGGTTCCGACATTGGGTCAATGAAGGCTTCCAACCTCTTGAAAAGATGCTGTCTTCGTCATCACAAACAGGAACATTCTGTCACGGTGAAATGCCGAGCCTGGCCGATATCTGCCTCGTCGCTCAAGTCGCCAACAACGCGCGTTTCGGCGTCGACATGAGCCCTTATCCGGTCATCTCTCGTATCAACGCCACCTGCATGGAATTGCCCGCGTTCCAGAAGGCTGCGCCACAGAACCAGCCCGACGCGGAGCGCTAGCGCGCCCTGCATTGCCCAAGAAAAAGACCTTGAACGGAGAATGCCGATGAAGGCCGTCGTGTTCGAAAAATTCGGAGAAACACCGGTGATCCGAACGGTACCGGATCCCGTTCCCTCGCCCGACGGCGTGGTGATCAAGGTCGCCGCGACCGGGCTCTGTCGCAGCGACTGGCACGGCTGGATGGGGCATGATCCCGACATCCGCCTGCCGCATGTGCCGGGCCATGAACTTGCCGGCATCGTCGTGGCCGCGGGCCGCCAGGTGCACAACTGGAAGGCTGGTGCACGCGTCACCGTGCCGTTCGTGGCAGCCTGCGGACATTGCTTCGAATGCGCCTCCGGCAATCACCAGGTCTGTGAACACCAGTTCCAGCCGGGCTTTTCGGCCTGGGGCTCCTATGCCGAGTATGTCGCCATCGACCACGCCGACACCAATCTGGTAGCCATCCCAGAAGAAATGGATTTCGCCACCGCCGCCAGCCTTGGCTGCCGGTTCGTGACGTCCTTTCGTGCCGTCGTCGATCAGGGCCGTGTCACGCCCGGTGAGTGGGTGGCCGTGCATGGCTGCGGCGGCGTCGGCCTGTCAGCCGTCATGATCGCCAATGCCATGGGCGCCAACGTCGTGGCGATCGACCTCACCACCGAGAAACTCGAGCTGGCAAGGAAACTGGGAGCCGTCGCCACGATCAACGCGTCGGAAACGTCCAACGTGGTGAAGGCAGTGAAGCAGATCACCAACGGTGGCGCCCACATGTCGATGGATGCACTCGGCCATCCGACTACATCCTACAACTCGATCTCCAATTTGCGCCGCCGTGGCCGGCATGTGCAAGTCGGCTTGATGCTTGGCGATCATGCCAAGGCGGCCGTTCCGATGGCCAAGATCATTGCCCACGAACTCGAAATCCGCGGCAGCCACGGCATGCAGGCATTTCGCTACGGCGCGATGATGGAAATGATCAAGACAGGCAAGCTGCGGCCCGATTTGCTGATCGGCAAGACCTACAGCCTCGACGAAGCGCCGGCTGCGCTGATGGCCATGGGCAATTTCGAAGGAACCGGCATCGGCGTGGTGACGCGGTTCTAGTGCAGGCAGGCAAAGTCATTCCCTCAGGAAGGCCTCGATCATCTGAGCCGACTGCTTCGGCTTGGTGACCAGGAACAGATGACCGTCGTCGAGCAGCTCGAGCCGCGAGCGGGCTATCATCGTGTTGAGCATCCTGGCATTGATCACCGGCACCAGCGGATCGTCGGTACCGGCCATGATCAAGGTCGGTTGGCGCAGCATCCACAACCACGGCAGACTGGTCCAGCCGCTCATCGCAAAGAGCTGCAGGAAATAGCCGTATTGCGAGGCGCCTTTCATGGCTGACGCGTGGCGGTTGATCAGCGTCGGATCCTTGCGGAAATCGCCGCCATAAATCTCGGCAGCGATCGAACGCATGTAGCCGGGGTCGGTATAGCGGCGCGGGCTCGCCATCTTCGAGAGTACCGCGGGAGCGCCCGGCACCATGGTGATCCCAGGTGCGGTGGCCGCGAGGATCAGCTTGCGGCATACCGAGGGATACTGGAAGGCGAACTGCTGGGCGAGCCCGCCACCCCACGACACGCCGGAAATATCCAGCCTGTCATGGCCAAGGATTTCGCCGAGGCGTTTCCCGAGCCGAGCCAGCGTCGAAGGACGATAGGGAAAGATCGGATTGGGCGAACCACCAACGCCCGGCACGTCGAAGATGATGCCGGTGGTGTCCTCCAGCGCTGCCATGAATGGTGCCGCCAGCTCCAGATTGGCACCGATGCCGTTGAACATCATCAACGGCGGGCGGCTGGAACTGCCGTGACGGATACCAACGCGCAGCAGCTGCCCGTCGACATCGAACATCTTGATGTCCATCACACCGTCCGCCTTGGCCTTGCCTGCAGCCATCGCCATTCAGTCCGCCCCCGTTCATTTCAATGGTTTTTTACAATGTTCGTGGCGATCACGGCTCGAACACGTAGGTGCCCGGTGCCGCTCCAATCGGCTTGTGTCTGGCACTGCCCGGTGTTTTCGGCGCGGCGATCTCCACACCCGAGCGTTCCTTGAGGTGGGCTGCCCAGTCGAGCCACCAGCTGCCTTCGTGCTTTTCAGCCTTTGCCGTCCAGGCATCAGCGTCCTTTTCCTTGGTCTTGCCTTTCACGTACCAGGCCTTCGGATTGCCGGGCGGGTTGAGCAGGCTCTGCAGATGGCCGGAATTGGACAGGATGAAAGTGGTGTTGTCGCCATAAAGACGCGCGGTCTGGTAAACGGCCTTCCATGGCGTGATGTGGTCCGTGGTGCCGCCAATGACATAGGTGTCGTGTTTCACCTTGCCCATGTCGATCGGCACGCCATGGATCGACATCTTGCCCGGATTCATGAACGGGTTGGTGAAGATAAGGTCCAGGAAATCGCCGTGCAGCCTGGCCGGCAAGCGGGTGGTGTCGGCGTTCCAGTAGAGCACGTCGAAGGCCGGTGGCGCATTGCCGAGCAGATAGTTGTTGACCCAATAGTTCCAGATCAGGTCGTTCGGCCGCATCCAGGCAAACATCTTTGCCATTTCGTGGCCATCGAGGATGCCCCTCGCCTTCGACATCTGCTTGGCAGCCATGATCGTCTCTGGCGTCACCAAGGCCGCGAAATCGGAATCCGTATCGGCCTGGGTGTTGAGCACGCAGACTGCCAGGATGACGGCGTTCACCTTCTCCTTCTTCTGCGCGGCGAGCCAGGCGACATAGGTCGACAGGGTGATGCCCCCCGAGCAGGAGCCCATGATGTTGACGGTATCGGAGCCGGTGATCTCGCGCGCGGCATCGCAAGCCTCGTCGAGTGCCGCGATATAAGTATCGAGGCCCCAGTCGCGTTGCTCCGGCGTCGGGTTGCGCCACGAAACGCAGTAGGGCTGGATGCCGTGGCTGAGCAGGAACTTGATCATGCTCTTGTCGGGCGAAAGATCGACCGAATAGTACTTGTTGATCTGTGGCGGCACGACCAGCAATGGCCGCTGATAGATCTTTTCAGTCGTCGCTGTATAGTGGACGAGCTCGAGCACCTCGTTCCTGAACACAACCGTGCCCGGGCTGTTGGCTAAATTCTCGCCGACCTTGAACTTGGAAGCGTCGACCGAGGACGGCAGGCCGCCATTGCGCGTCATGTCATCGAGGAAATTCTTCAGTCCGCTGACCGCGCTTTTGCCCCCGGTGTCCACCAAAGTCTTGATGGCAGTCGGGTTCAGGGCCGGGTTGTTGGAAGGCGCCATCGTGTCAACGAAGATGGACGTGATCAGCCGCGCACGCGCCGCATCCTTCTCGGGCAGGTCGGTCTTGGCGACCAGCTCGGTCACCGACTTGCTCCAGGCGACATAGGACTGCATCACCGCCTTGTGCAGGCTGCTCGATTTCCAGGCCGGATCGGCGAAGCGACGATCCTTGGGATCGGCAGCGATCTCGGACTGGCCGGTGACGATCTTGCCGAACTCGCTGGCGAAGGCGAGCCATTGTTCGGCCAGTGCCTGGGGGTGGCTTGCCAGCGCCTTCAGCACGGAGCCGGTTGCAGCGGCGATGTCCTGCGTACGCAGGCCGACGAGCGGATTGAGCGCCAGCGTGTTTTCGGCCGCCTCGTCGGCGATCTGCTCGGCAAGCGGGCGCGTGTCCCTCACCCTCTCCTCACCGCCGCGCTTCTCGCTGTCCTTGCTGTCCTTCGCCGGCGCCTTCGCCATGAATTATCCTCCCGCTTTTCTCCGCCGCTCGTAGAACATGGCCAGCGTTTCGGCCATCAGCGCCGGTTTCTCCTCGCCCTCGATCTCGATCGTATTGGCGAATTTCATCAGGTACTGCCCCGGGGCCTTGTCCTCCACCGAGATCAACGAGGCTCGCAGCCTGACCCGCGTACCCACCCTGACCGGAGCCAGGAAGCGCACCTTGTCCAGGCCATAGTTGAAGACAGCCTGGGTGTTTTCGGGCACCACATTCATCTGCTGGCTGAGACCGCCGATAAGCGACAGGCTGAGATAGCCGTGCGCGATCGTCGTGCGGAACGGGCTCTCCTTCTTTGCGCGCTCCGGATCGGTATGGATCCACTGCCGATCCTCGGTGCAATCGGCAAACTGATCGATACGCGTCTGATCGACCTCTACCCAGTCGGAAAAACCGAGCTCCTGCCCGGTCATGGCCCGGAGCTGTTCGTAGGTCGGAGGTGTCTTGCTCATTCCATCATTCCTGATTGTTTCAGCTGCCCCGTCCGACCATGAACGCGCTGCCCTGTCAATTCAGGACTCATCGTGGCGCCGCCATCTCCCTGATCACCTCGTCGCGCAACTCGCGCCGCAGGATCTTGCCGACATTGGTCCGCGGCAGATCGTTCCTGAACTCGATATATTTCGGCTTCTTGTAGCCGGTCAGATGCTTGACGCAGAATTCCGCCAGCACTTCCTTGCTGAGGGCCGGATCCTTCCGCACCACGAACATCATCACAGCTTCGCCGGAATTCTTGTCCGGAACGCCGACAACGGCGGCCTCCAGAACGCCCGGATGCAGAACGGCAACCGCCTCGACTTCGTTCGGATAGACGTTGAAGCCGGAAACGAGGATCATGTCCTTCTTGCGGTCAACGATCTTCACGTAGCCGTTGTCATCCATGATGCCGATATCGCCGGATTTGAAGAAACCGTCCGGCGTCATCACCTTCTCGGTCTCGTCGGGCCGATTCCAATAGCCGGCCATGACCTGCGGCCCGCGAATGGCGATCTCGCCAGGCTGGCCGTGCGGTACATCATTGCCGTCGTCGTCGAGCAACCTGATTTCGACATTCGGCAGAGGCAGGCCGATCGTGCCGGTGTAGGCATCGTTGTCGGTCGGATTGCAGGCAATGCCGGAAGAGGTTTCAGAAAGCCCATAACCCTCGACGATCGGGCAGCCGGTCACCTCCAGCCATTTCCTGGCCACCGCCTCCTGCACGGCCATGCCGCCGCCATTGGCGATGCGGAACTGCGAAAAATCCAGCTTGGCGAATGCCGGGTTGTTGGCGAGCGCGTTGAACAGCGTGTTGACGCCCGGCATCACATGAAACTTGTACTTCGCAACTTCCTTTATCATCGCCGGAATGTCGCGCGGATTGGGGATCAGCACGTTGACACCGCCAGTGCGCATGGCGAGCAGGCCGCAGGTTATGAAGGCGTAGACGTGGTAGAGCGGCAGCGCGGTTATGAAAGTGAGCTGTCCGCTGATCGGCCTGCGCTTGAGGCCCGGCTGCGTCCACGCTTCCGAGGCCAGCAGATTGGCGATGATGGTGCTGTGGAGCAATGTCGCGCCTTTGGAAACGCCGGTGGTGCCACCGGTGTATTGCAGCACCGCAGGATCGTTCGGTCCGATTTCCGGCCGATCGAGTTTCTTGCCCCTGCCTGCGGCCAGCGCGGTATTGAAGCGCACGGCACCAGGCAACGAAAAGGACGGTATCGCCTTCTTGACCCTGCGTAGCACCAGGTTGGCGACAATGCCCTTCGGGAAGCCCAGAAGGTCACCGACACTGGCCAGAACGACATGTTTGACCGGCGTGCTGCGGATGACTTCCTGCAACGTCGCCGCGAAATTCTCCAGGATGATGATCGCCTGTGCGCCGGAATCGTTGAGCTGGTGCTCCAGTTCGCGCGGCGTGTAGAGCGGATTGACATTCACCACGATAAAACCGGCACGCATGACCGCGGCAACGGCGATAGGGTATTGCAGTACATTCGGCATCATGATGGCGACACGGTCGCCACGCTTCAGCCCGAGCCCTTGCAGATAGGCAGCGAAATCACGCGAAAGCCTGTCGACCTCGCCGAAGGTCAGGGCCTTGTCCATGAAGACATAGGCCTTTTCGTTCCTGTATTTTGCGAAGCTCTCCTCGAACAGCGCAACGACAGACGAATACTGGTTGATGTCGACCTCAGCCGGCACGCCGGCCGGGTAGTTCCTTACCCAGATACGCTCCATGCGCTCCTCCCCTGGACCGCGTTTCCCGCAATCTAGACGCGTGGAAAAGGCTTGGGAAGCCGCAGCCTGCGTCTTAGGCGGCTCACAGTGATTACCCAGCGGCAATGGATGCAGGTGATATATGAAACGTCTCGCAAGCGCCGTTCCGGTGCGGCAGCTTGCCTTTGACAAAGATCCGGCAAATGATCGAAGAAAGAGGCCGCGTGGCCGGGCGGCTCTCCACCGATACAATTGGCCAGGAGGGACGCATGAAGCAGCTTGGCGGCATCGATGCCACCTTTCTCTACATGGAGACGCCGGAAACACCGATGCATGTCGCCGGCCTGACGCTCTATGAGCCGCCGGCCGATCTTTCAGGCTCCTTCTACGACCACTTCAAGGACTTCTTCCTCAGCCGCATGCATCTCGCGCCGATCTTCGAAAAGAAGCTTGCCCGCACAGTGCTCGAACTCGACCATCCGGCCTGGGTCGATGCAGGCGAGATCGACATCGCCTATCATCTGCGTCGCGCGACGCTGGCGGCGCCCGGCAGCTGGAAGCAGCTCGAGGACATGGTCGGCGAACTGCACTCGACCCTGCTCGACCGCTCGCGACCGCTTTGGCAGTTCACCGTCATCGACGGGCTCGACGACGGCAATGTCGCCATCTATTCCAAGATGCACCATGCCGCCATCGACGGCGGCGCGGGCATGGCAATCGCAGCAGCACTCTACGACCTGTCGCCCCAGCCGCGAAAGGTGAAGCCGCCGGAGCCAAAGCCGGCCATGCGCAAACCGACGATCGAGGAACGCGCCATCATCGGCATCAACGACGTGGTGCAGAATGTGGTGCGCCAACAGCTGAAGGCGCTGGAAGCCGTGCCACAGGTGCTCGGTACGCTGACGGATCTGCTCATCGCCAAAAGCAGCAGCAGCGAAGGCAATGGTGGCGGCCTGCCCGGCATTCCTGATCTGTTGGCTCCGAAGACACCGTTCAACGTCACCATCACGGCACAGCGGTCTTTCGCCGCCCGCGCCTTGTCGCTCGGCGACGCCAAAATGATCGCCAAGGCAACCGGCACCAAGATCAACGATGTGGTGATGGCAGTGAGTGCCGGGGCGCTCCGCGCCTATCTCGAAGACCATGAAGCGCTGCCAAGGAAACCGCTGGTGGCCTTCGTGCCGATTTCCCTGCGTCAGCCCGGCGACATGGACGCTTCCAATCAGGTCTTCGGCATGTTCTGTCCGATTGCGACGGAGCTCGCCGATCCGCTGGAACGATTGAAGGCTATCCGCAAAAACAGCGGCGATTCCAAGACCTTGGCCGGAACGGTGAAAGACGTTTCACCGAAGGATTACACGCTGCTCGGCGCGCCGATCCTGTTTCCCGGGCTCGCGCAGCTTTATGGGCGCACGGGTCTGGCCGATGTGATGCCGTCGACCACCAATCTGACCATCTCGAATGTTCCCGGGCCACCGATACCGGTTTTCTGCGCCGGTGCCAAAGTGCTGGCGATGTTCCCCGTTTCGATCCCGATCCATGGCATTGCCCTCAACATCACTGTGCAGAGCTACCAGGACCGGCTCGATTTCGGCATCACCGCCGACCGCCGTGCGGTACCCGACATCGACCATCTCGGCGATCTGCTGGTCACGGCCATGGCTGAACTCAAAGCCGCAGCCGAAAACCTCATGCCGTCGCCTGCAAAGCAGTGAACCTTGGTTCCGCAGCGGAAACCGTGCGCAATATTGCAGTTTTGTGAGCAAAGGCGGCATAGTCTGCGTTGAGTGCAGCCGGAATCAACCGACAGGAGCCATGATGGCCCACGCTGATACGCTGAAACCGCCTTCGCGATTGTTGTTCGCGCTGGAACTCAGGGCATTGCCCGAACTCGGCGGTTTCGTCGCTTCGCTGCCACTGCTGACCGCACTGGCGCCACGCGGTGACGGTCATCCCGTGCTGGTCTTGCCTGGCCTTGTCACCAGCGATCGTTCCACGGTGGCGCTGCGCGGCTTCCTGAAGTCAAAGGGCTATGCCAGCTATGGCTGGGATCTCGGCCGCAACTATGGTCCTCTGCCCGGCGTCGAACGCAAGATGATCGACCGCCTCAAGGCGCTGGCGGACAAGCACGGTCGCAAGGTCAGCCTTGTCGGCTGGAGCCTTGGCGGTATCTATGCGCGGCAACTCGCCAAGATGCTGCCCGACGAAGTGCGCCTGGTGATCACGTTGGGCAGCCCGTTCAACGGTGACCCGCGGGCAACCAACGCCTGGAAACTCTACGAATTCACCTCCGGGCACAAGGTCGACGATCGCGAGGGCCATATGGGTGGTGCGATTTCGGAATCGCCCACGGTACCGACAACAGCGATCTACAGCCGCACGGATGGCATCTGCGCCTGGCAGGCCTGCATGGAAAACGAACTGCCGCACACCGAGAGCATCGAAGTAGAGGCGAGCCATTGCGGCCTGGGTCACCATCCGGCGGCTGTCTACGCAATTGCCGACCGCCTGGCTCAGCGCGAAGGCGAGTGGAAGCCGTTCGACCGCAGCGGCTTCAAGAGCCTGTTTTTTCCGAACCCGAAACGGGATTAGGATCAGTCACACCAGGCACCGGAAACAGGCTTGCTACTCAGCCGCCTGCTGTTCCGGCACGTCGTCCAGTCGATTGGGATCGCCCGGCGCCGTCTCGCAACCGAGATCGGGGAAGGCCACCACACGACGTCCATGGAAATCGGTGCGCAGCACGGCCAGGCCGCGCTCCTCGAAGAAGGACAGCAGGCGCCGTGCGCGCCGCGCCGACTGGGTGCCGTAGGCCCGCGCCAGCGCAGCGTCGGATGGGCACGACGATCCAGTCACAGCCGCCTGCGCAACGATCAGGAATACCGCCTGCAGATCTTCAGGAACGTCGGCGGATAGCGCCAGCGCCTGTTGCCAGACATCGCTTGCAGCGGTGGTCTCGTCGATACCGGTCTTGGCGATGGCCAGCCGTCGGCGAAAGACGGACAGGCCGAGCGGTTCGCCTGGCACGCGGCGGATGCGGCACCGCACCAGAAAATCCTGGTAAAGTAATGAATCTGCTCGAAAAGCAGCATCCGGATCTTCCACTATTTCCGACAGAACCGCCTTGATCAGCGTCTCACGTTCGACCTCGTCGAACAGGGTCGGCGCCGGTTCCGAGGCGGCGGCCTGTTCGGGCAATGCGCGCGCCAGCTGTTCCAGGATGTCGGCGGTCGGGGTCGGTGCAGGCGGACGCGGGCGACGTACCACAGGTTGCCGCAATTCCTCAGGGCTCGGCGTCAGGATCAGGCTTTCGACATCCTCGATCGCCTCCGGCAACGGCGTCAGTTTCGGGCTGACCGAACGCGCCGAAGTCTCGACCGCACCGATGGCGACCGGCAGTGGCCGCCGCGACATCGCCGGGCCAAGTGCCACGAAATTGCCGCGTGCCAGATCGCGGAACATTTCCGCCTGGCGGCGTTCCATGCCAAGCAGATCTGCAGCGCGCGCCATATCGATATCGAGGAAGGTGCGGCCCATCAGGAAGTTGGAGGCTTCCGCTGCCACGTTCTTGGCAAGCTTGGCCAGACGCTGCGTGGCGATGACGCCGGCAAGGCCGCGCTTACGGCCGCGGCACATCAGATTGGTCATGGCACCGAGCGAGACCTTGCGGGCTTCGTCGGAAACCTCACCGGCCACCGCCGGCGCAAAGAGTTGCGCCTCGTCCACCACCACCAGGACGGGATACCAGTAGTCGCGCTCCGCATCGAACATGCCGTTCAGGAACGCGGCGGCGCCACGCATCTGCTGTTCGACGTCGAGCCCCTCCAGATTGAGCACGACGGAGGCGCGGTGCTGGCGAATGCGGCCGGCAATGCCGGTGAGTTCGGCCTCCGTGCGCTGCGCGTCGACGACGACGTGGCCAAAACGGTCGGCGAGCGTGACGAAATCACCCTCGGGATCGATCACCACCTGCTGCACCCAGGGCGCGCTCTGCTCGAGAAGACGGCGCAGGAGATGCGATTTTCCGGAGCCGGAATTGCCCTGCACCAGCAAGCGTGTCGCCAGCAACTCCTCAAGATCGAGCGTGGCGGCCGCGCCAGACGCCGTCCCCATCTCGATGGCTACCTTCATTCAAAACCCCGGCCGAATTCCAGAGCGGAGCCCGATCACGATGAACCGGCAACCCGCTCTATCTTTTGTTGCGCGTATGATTCTTGTCCGAAAAGTCTGCAACTTTTCGGCGCCACGCTCCAGACATTTGGAGGCGACGTCTAGCATCTCGCCGGCCGGGATGCAGTGGCCGACTGGCGAAACCCACAGAAGAGGTGCCCTACCCCGCCAGTATCGAGCCGTCGAGATCACCTGCCTTGGTCAGCCCGGCCAGCGCGAGCGTCAGGTCGAATTCGGCGACGATGTTGCGGATGACTTCGCGTACGCCTGTTTCGCCGGCAAGCGCCAATCCGTAGACATAGGGCCGACCGATGAGCGTGGCCGTTGCGCCGAGCGCCAGCGCCTTGGCGACATCGCTGCCCGAACGGATGCCGGAATCGAGCAGGACGGGCAAGCCACCGGCCGCGGAAACGATACCCGGCAAGGCATCCAGGGTTGCGATTTCTCCGTCGACCTGGCGGCCACCATGGTTGGAAACGATGATGCCATCGACGCCGTGCTCGCGCGCCAGCCGCGCGTCGTCGGCGTGGCGGATACCCTTGAGCAGGATCGGCAGCTTCGTCATGCCGCGCAGTCGCTTGATGTCGGCCCAATTCAGGTCCGGCCGCGAATAGGTGGCGGTGAAATGGGCAACGGCAGCACGCATCTGCTGCATCGACAGGCCAAACTGCTTGCCCTTGCGGCGCAGGCTGAGCGCGGTCGAGATCAGATCGAACCCACGTGGCTTCACTCCGGTTTCCGGAGGGTTGGGCGGGATCCTGGACTTGAAAACGGGATCGCTCAGATATTGCCCGAGCCCCAAACCGCGCAGGAACGGCAGGTAGGCAGCATCGAGATCGCGCGGACGCCACCCCAGCAGTGTGGTGTCGAGCGTTACGGCGATGGCTTCGCAGCCGCATTTCTCGGCTCGGGCAACGACGGAGCGGACAAAATCATCGTCGCTCGACCAGTAAAGTTGAAACCAGCGCGGTGCATCGCCCATGGCCGCAGCGCATTGTTCCATTGGAACTGATGCCTGGTTGGAGAAGACGTAGGCAAGATTTTCCGCAGCCGCAGCACGGGCAACAGCAAGATCGGCCTCGGGATGCACCATCTCCAGCACACCGACCGGATCGAGCAGGATCGGTACGACGTGGCGGCGGCCAAGCAATGTGACGGAAAGGTCGCGCCGGGAAACATCCCGCAACACCCGCGGCACGATCCGATGACGCTCGAAGGCGCTGCGGTTGGCGCGCACCGTCGCCTCGCTGCCGGCGCCACCGACAATGTAGGCAGCCGCCTCCGGCGTCATCTTGCGGATCGCCGCCTGTTCCAGCTGATCCGGCGCGACCGGGACGATCGGTCGCTTGCCGCCGGCGCCGGTTACATAAATCTGCATCTGGCGCAGGCGGCCGGGCGCATTGACGGCCTGTATTTCGGTCATTCCTCTCTCCGACCAACTCTCTCGCGGGCTGGGGCGCCGACAACGCCCCGCAGATCAGTTTCCTGACGCTTCGAACAATTCGACCACGTTGCCTGAAGGGTCCTGGCACAGGATCTGCCGGCCGCCCGGACCTTCAACCATGGTATTGCGAAACGACACGCCGTCGTCCTGCAAGGTTTTTACAAAGGCAGGCAGATTCGTCACCTCGAGGACGAACCTGTTCCAGCCACCTGGCTCGGGAACGATCCCGTCCGGCATCGGCCGAGAAGCGGAAGCCTGGCGTCCAGCCAGCCACAGCGTGAGATCGCCGCGATCAAGGATCGCCATGTTGGGACCGAACTGCTGTCGCAAGGCGACCCCCAGATGCTTCGTATAAAAGGAGACCGAAGCATCAACGTCATCGACAAAATACCGGACGGCGGCCACCTATTTCTTCTCGTAGCTCTGCCGGATTTCGTCCATCGCATCCTTGATGCGGGCCCGCAGGATATCGACCGATTCCGTGCCCGACTTCTTGACGATATCAGCCACTTCGCCGGCGTTCTTCACTGCGGCCTCGAAGGACTTGCGCGCGAAATCGGCCTGCTTGGCAATCAACTCCTGCGGGTTGCCGGGCGCACGGTAGTTCTGGCCGAATTCGGTGATTTCACGCAGCGAGTCCTGCAAGATTTCCCGCTGTCTGGCCATGATCGATGACGCACCCGTTGCCGTTGCTCTTGCCGACTTTTCCAGCGCTTCAAGATTCTTGCGATGGTGGCTGAGGATGGCGTCGACATCCACCTGCGGCATCTTCAGGTCGCGGCCAAGCTTGCTGAACATATCCATGAAGGATTCGGGTTCGGGCTGTTTTGCCATGGTCGTCTTCTCCTCGCTGGCGCCATTGCCGCAAGAGCGAGAATAGACCAGCGAACACAACCGTCAATTGACGAGAAACAGCCGCTCCATTGTGTAAAGCACCAAGCCGGCCAGACCGCCGATGATCATGCCGTTGAAACGGATATATTGCAGGTCGCGGCCGATGTTCATCTCGATCAGGCGGGTCAATTGCCCGAGATCCCAGCGCTTGACCTGATCGGCGATGAATTTGGAAACCCCGCTCTTCTGGCTTTCAACGAAAGAGGCCAAGGCGACGACAAATCCCTGGTTCATGTCGGCTCTGATCTGCGGATCCCTCGCAAGATGCCGGCCTACCTCGATGAACATGCCGGTCAGATGTTGCCGGATCATCGAATTCTCGGCGGCGGCATCCTGCTCGATGAAACGACGCAGGCTGTCCCACATGTCATGCGCCAGCTCGCGGATTTCGGGCCGTGCCAGGAAACCACGTTTCAGTCGTTCAGCACGACGGGCATATTCCTTCGACTGCCGCAGCCGTTCGATGAACTTCACGACGAAACGATCGAACTCCTCGCGCATGGGGTGATCGGGATCGGCCCTCACCTCTTCCAGCAGCGATCCGGCAGAAGCCACGATCTTTTTGAGGAGATAGGCATCGGCGCGAAACAGATTGAAGACCGAAGGCAATTCCTCGCGGATCTTCTCGCGCATGGTGGTCAGCGCCTGCTCGTCATTGAGGAAGCGGCCGATGACCCGGGTGAATTCGTCGAACAGCTTCTGATGGCGACGATCCTCGGTGAAGGCCTCCAGCAGTTCCGCCGCCAATGGAGCCACCTGAACTTTTTCCATCTGTTCCAGCATGCGTTGGGTGACAAAGCCACGCAGGCCGGATTGTTCGATGGCGCCGAGCGTCTGCGGCACCAGACGCACGACAAATCGCGACAGGCCGGCTGCACGCTCTTCGTCAGCCAGCCAGTCGGCGACCAGGGAGGCAAAGTCGACCTCGTTCAGCTTTTCCCGAACCGGGCCCGGCGCCAGGAAATTGACCTCGATGAAACGACCGAGATTGTCGGCGATACGGGTCTGGTTCTCCGGAATGATCGCGGTGTGCGGGATCGGCAAGCCGAGCGGCCGCTTGAACAGTGCCACCACCGCATACCAGTCAGCCAGACCGCCTATGGTGGCAGCCTCGGCGAAAGCAGCAATGAACGCCAGCCAAGGATAGCTCGCCTCGAAGGATTTCGAGACGGCGAATACCACCACGCAGAGTGCAAGCGCTGCAGCCGCGACAAATTTCGTACGCCGTAGCGCGGCCAGCTTTGCCTCGGCATCCTTGTCGGCGCCCAGGAACCCTCTGGCGGTGGCATCGTGCTGTGGCATCTACGGTCCGCTCCTGCGTGTCCGGAAACATCAGCTTAACATCGGAAACTCGGAATACGCATGCCGATTGCCGCGGCGCGTCGACCGCAGGCCGAGCCAAACTGCCGCAGCATCGGCTCCGCAACGCTTAGCCAGCGATAATTTAAACGCTTTTACGGCAATAGGTTAGCGAATTTATTGCATCGCAACAAAAATCTATGTTGCATTGCACAAATATCACTCCTATATGCTCGCCATGCTCCGGGTCGATCCTGAACGGAGCGCAACCATAGCTCCTTTATGAGGATGGAGAATCGCCATGACCACCAAGACCGCAAAGACCACCGCGCCTGCTTCCAACTATTTTTCCTCGATCAAGAACGTTTTCGATGGCGTTCAGTCGAAGCTTGAAGTTCCTGCTGCCGCCCGCGATTTCGTTAAGCGTGGCGCCTCGACCGCTAAGGAACGCGCCGAGACCGTTCACGGTGGCGCTGCCAAGTTGACCGACGGTGTCGAGAAGTTCGCCGCTTCCTTCGTTGCCGGCTATGCCAATTTCTCGCGCGGCCTGCTCGATGCGACGCTGGCCAATGTCCAGCACACCCTGACTACCGTTGAGAAGATTGCTGGTGCGCAGTCCTTCAACGAGGCAGTCCAGATCCAGGCAGATTTCGTGCGTGAAAACGCTTCGGCCAACATCGAACGTGTCCGTGGTGCCGCCGAGACCGCCAAGACCACCGTCGTCGAAGGCGCCAAGACCGTTCAGGCCGAAATCGGCAAGCTCTACACCTTCGACAAGAAGGCTGCCTGACACCAGGCCGAACATACCGGCCTGCACTGAAAACCATCCGCGCGGAGATCCCGCATAAACGGTTCTGATTTTCTGTACGAGTGCGTGTCGAGTAAGATGTTCGCGTAACAAGGCCCGCTTTTCGGCGGGCCTTTTTGGTTTTCGGATTTATGGCCAGCAAAAAGGCCGGGTCATCGACCCGGCCAGTTCACGGCAATTGCCATAACAATTTTAGCTTGAGGCGCCGAAAGTAGACGCCCTGCTGCTTATTTCGACGGCTTGACGCTCTGCACCGTAGTCTTGCCTGCGGCGTCCGTCGAATAGGTGACCAGCACCTTGTCGCCTGCCTTCAGGCTGGCAGCCTTGACACCTGCCGGCAGCTTGACCGTCTGACCGTTGTCGAGCGTCACCGAGCTCGTCACCGCGTCGACCTTCTTCACGGTGGCCTTGAGGTCCTTGGCGACCGCGCCATTCACGCCGGCAAATGCGAGCACGATGGCGGTAGCGGCAATGTACTTCCTCATGGGGGCAACTCCTTTTGTTGAGGCACCGCCATCCTGAAGGCCCGATCTCACGGGCACATTGCCGCCACCATACGGATTGGTAAGGTGGCCGAGGCCTATTTCACCACGAGAACTGGAATGGATGAGTGCGCCAGCACTTCGGCGGTCTGGCTGCCGAGCAGCACGCGCTCGACGCCGCGCCGGCCGTGCGATGCGATCACGATAAGATCGGCCTTGTGCGCCTTGGCTGCTTCCAAAATTGCATCGGCGGCACGCTGGTCAGGCACATGGACGAGATCGGCATCGACCCCCGCCTTCGTTGCTTCCGCCTTGACGGCAGCCAGGATTTTCTCGGCATCCTCCTTCTGGGAGGCGTTGAACTCCTGCATGTCCGCACCGGATGGAACCCAGCCGGCACCGAGCGCAAAGCCGGACACCGGGAACGGCTCCGTCGCTGTTACCACTGTCACCTTGGCACCCAGGGCCTTGGCGAGAGCGAGCCCTTGCTTGACCCCCTTGCCGGCAAGGTCGGAACCGTCAGTCGGAACAAGAATATGCTTGTACATCGCAATCTCCATTGGTCAGTAAAACCTCCCATAAAGAAAATGGGCTTGCGTTGACCAAGATCAACCGGACAGCCGCGAAGGCAGGATGGGCCAGGAGAGCATCCAAGCCATTGGGCGTAGTTACCGCCTGTCGTGTTCGTGCAATGAAACCGTGATCGAAGCGTCCGACAGGCGCGCAAGCCCTTGGCCGAATCGAGGCGTGGGACTTGTCTGGCCTCGAGCCGCTCCTGGGCGGCGGCATGGCAAGCGCCGCAAGCGTTCCTGTCTCGTGACTGGCAAAGCTCTTGACGGTCCGTTATGTGTCGCTGCCCGAACAACCGTAGGAACATGTGATGGCGAACAAGAACATCGACCACGCTTTTACCGCCCGCGGCAAAACCGGCCATTCTTATGAGCCGACCTATGCCGGTGCCTTGTCGTTCATGCGCCGCAAGTACACCAAGGATGTGAAGGGTGTGGATGCCGTGGTGTGGGGTATTCCGTTCGATGCCGCCGTCACCAACCGCCCCGGCGCGCGTTTCGGCCCGCAGGCGATACGGCGTGCATCGGCCATCTTCGACAATGATCCACAATATCCGTTCTCGCGGGAGTTCTTCGACCACCTCGCCGTGGTCGACTATGGCGACTGCTTGCTGGACACCGGCAACCATCAAAAGACCCCTGGCATCATCGAACGCGAAGCCGCCAAGATCCTGAAAAGCGGTGCATTCCTGCTTTCGCTCGGCGGCGATCATTTCGTCACCTACCCCCTGCTCAAGGCTCATGCCGCCGTCCACGGCCCGCTGGCCTTCGTGCAATTCGACGCACATCAGGACACATGGCCGGATGACGGCAAGCGTATCGACCATGGCTCGTTCGTCGGCCGCGCCGTCAAGGAAGGCCTGATCGATCCAGATCGTTCGATCCAGATCGGCATCCGCACGCACGCGCCGGACACCTTCGGCATCAAGATCCTGCACGGCTACGAAGTCGAGGAGATGCGCGCCGCCGATATCGCTTACGCCATTGTCGAGCGCACGGGTGGCCGCAAGACCTACCTCACTTTCGACATCGACTGCCTTGATCCTGCCTTTGCGCCCGGAACCGGTACACCTGTTTCAGGGGGTCCAAGCTCGTCCAAGATACTGTCAACGCTTCGGCTGCTCAGCCAGATCGACCTGGTCGGCGCCGATGTCGTGGAGGTTGCGCCGGCCTACGATCATGCCGATATAACGGCCATCGCCGGCTCGACCATCGCCATGCATTATCTTGGCCTGCTGGCGGAACGAAAGGCGAGAGCCGAAGAAAACACCAACCAGACCCATACCGGTCAGGACATCTGACGTCCCGGCCAGAAAGATCGGACCAGACAAGGCAATGAAACCGAAAATCTTCATCGACGGCGAACACGGCACCACCGGCCTGCAGATCAGGGCCCGGCTGGCGGACCGCGGCGATCTCGAGATCATCTCCGTGCCGGCAGAGCGCCGCAAGGAGACCGCTGCCCGTGCCGAGTTCCTCAACGCTGCCGATGTCGCCATCCTGTGCCTGCCGGACGATGCGGCAAGGGAAAGCGTGTCGCTGATCAAGAACGACACCACCCGCGTCATCGACGCCTCCACCGCCTATCGCGTCGCAGCCGGCTGGGAGTACGGTTTCCCTGAAATGGACAAGGAGCAGATGAAGCGCATCGCAGGTGCGAAGCGCGTCGCCAATCCCGGTTGCTGGCCGCAAGGCCCTATCGCGACACTGCGCCCGCTCGTCGAAGCTGGCCTGCTTCCGGCTGACTATCCGGTGACATTCAACGGCATCTCCGGTTATTCCGGCGGCGGCCGCACCATGATCGAGGACTATGAAGCCAAAGGCGAGAACGCTTCGGAATTCACGCCCTATGCGCTCTCCCTGAAGCACAAGCACCTGCCGGAACTGAAGGCTTATGCGAAGCTCAAGCACGACGCCTTGATGCAGCCGGCAGTCGGCAATTTCGCACAGGGCATGATTACGGTGGTGCCGTTGCAGCTGGCCCAGCTCGACCATATTCCGACGGGTGCCGAACTGCACGCGGCAATCGCGGACCATTTCGCCGGCATCCAGGGCGGCGTGGTGGAGGTGGCACCTTACGAGGCCATCGATCGTGTGCCGGAGCTCAATCCGGAGCAGTACAACGACACCAACCGCATGAAGGTCTATGTCTTTGCCAACGATGCGCGGGCGCAGGCGCTGCTTGTTGCCGTCTACGACAATCTTGGCAAGGGCGCATCGGGAGCGGCGGTCCAGAACCTCGACCTGATGCTCGGCCTCAACGGCTGATCCATCCGATATCAAAGCGGGGTCGCGCGATGGCGCGGCTCCGCTTTCCAACAACTGGAAGCAAATCATGCACCCGCCTGCCATGCCGGCGCGCTGGAACGTCAGCGAGCCCGTTCTTATTGCCGAGACCTTCTCCAGCCGCATCTGGAAGGTGCGCCAGGCCGATGGCACGCCGGCAATCGTCAAGGCGTTGAAGGATTTCGACGATGTCGAAGACGAATGGCGCGGTGTTCATCTGCTGTCCTGGCGGCGCGGTGAAGGCCTCGTCCGCCTGTTCGACAGCGAAGACAAGATGATGTTGATCGAATATGCCGGTGAACGTCACCTGCGTGCCGTCCTGGACGACGCGAGCGATACGGCCGCCACCGAAATCTCCGCCGAGGTGATGGCACGGCTGCACTCGCCGTCGCGACACCCCGTGCCAAGCGACCTGCAACCGCTTCGCGATCGTTTCGTCAGCCTCTTCGACAAGGCGAAGGCGGACAGGAACACCGGTCTCGAAAGCTCTTATGTCGATGCTGCCGAAATCGCCGAGCGCCTGCTCTCCGATCCGTTGGATGTGATCCCTTTGCACGGCGACATTCATCACGACAACATCATCCAGTCGCCACGCGGCTGGCTGGCGATCGATGCGAAGGGCATCCTGGGCGACCCGGGCTTCGACGCTGCCAACATGTTCTTCAACCCGCTGGACCGGTTGTGCACCGATACGGAGCGTATCGCGACGATGGCAACGATCTTCTCGCGCTCGATGAGTCAGGATCCGCGCCGTTTGCTCGATCATGCCATCGCCTATGGCTGCCTGTCGGCTTCATGGCACAACCAGGACAAGAACGAAGTCGACGAGGCACGTGAGTTGTCTATCGTCGAGGCTGTACGCTCGGTGCGCGACGGCAGCTTCTAGATATCCGGCCGAGAGGCCCCTACCGGTCGTCAGCCTCTGACGACCACCTCGGTTTCGAGCCGGTAGGCGCCCTTGGTGGCGCGCCAGTGAGCGGTTGCGAAAACCAGCACGATCATCGCGAAAGCCTGGTGGGTCAATGCCACGTCGATCGGCGCCTGCAACAGCAGCGTGGCGATACCGATGGCGGCCTGGACAACGACAAGCCAGAAGAGAACCCAGGCCCGACGTGAATGGGTGCTGCCGGGCGCGGCGCGCGCTGTCGAAAGTGCATGCCACAAGGCGACGATCAGGACTGTGTAGGCAAACATGCGGTGCACGAACTGCACTGTCTTCGGGTTTTCGAAGAAATTGAGCCAAGCCGGATCGAGGATGAACAGGTCGCCAGGAACGATGGCGCCATCCATCAATGGCCATGTGTTGTAGGTAAGGCCCGCATGCAGGCCGGCGACCAATGCGCCGAGGTAGATCTGGATGAGGACCAGCAACACCATGATGCCGGCGAACCGCTGGGTGCCGCGCGCAGCTGGCGGCTCGCTGTACGAGGCCAGGCCACGCGCTATGTACGCGACCGCCGTGATGATGATGCAGGCCAGCGTCAGATGCGTCGCCAGCCGGTACTGACTGACCGAAACGCGCTCGCTCAGACCGGAAGCAACCATCCACCATCCGATGGCCCCCTGCAATCCACCGAGTGCCAGAAGGCCGACCAGACGCGGTTTCAGATGGCCTTCAAGCCGACGCGTCGCCCAGAAGAGGACGAGCGGAACGGCAACCAGGAAGCCGACACCGCGCGCCAGCAACCGATGCGCCCATTCCCACCAGAAGATGCCCTTGAACTCATCCAGGGTCATATCCTTGTTGATCTGCTGGTACTGCGGGATCTGCTGATACTTCTCGAACTCTTCCTGCCATTCGGCCTGGTTGAGCGGCGGAACGACACCGTGGATCGGCTTCCATTCGGTGATCGAGAGGCCCGAGCCCGTCATGCGGGTGGCACCACCCACCATGACGATGGCAAACAAAACCAGCAGCACGACATACAACCAGCCGCGAACCAGTGCACGATTGCGCAGTTCGCGATTCTGTTCGGCAACGGGTGCGGCAATTTCGGTCGTGGCTGCCATGGCTGGTCCGAGTATTGGTCTTGCGGTCTCAAGTGAACCATAGCACCAAAACTGGCAAGGCGACGCGGCGCGGCACGCCGTCGCGCCAGCATTGGCCGGTTGCACACGTCTGCCATTCGGCATAATCCGAACGTCACAAAGGATTGCGGCCATGCCCATGCGTCTGAAGAAGCTGATCGGAACTGTGCTCCTGGTGGCGCTTGTCGTCGTCTACGCGATTGTCGCGACCATTGTCGCCGTCGCGCAGCTGTCGCAATCCGGTCCGCTCGCCCATCTCGTCTTCTTCGCGCTCAGTGGCCTGCTCTGGATCCTGCCGGCCATGGGCATCATCAAGTGGCTGATCCTCGAGCCTCGCCCGAAGAACTAGCAAGCAAGACCAAGATTCATTTATCTTTTTAGTCTAATATGCTGCACCATGACGTGTCCGCCTGATGCAGGTTCACTGCATGGCACCAACAGGACGATGCAGGCATGGTGGACGCGACGGCGTCGGGGGAAAACAGGGCTTTCGCGTCAACGGCCGTGCCTTACCGGGCACCGCCAAGTGCGCGGTTTGTGTCTTCCGTGCAGGCAGCCACCGATGAAGCGCTCGCCGGTTATGCCGAATTCGCCCGAACCGCCCTTCATGCGCCGCCGCAGGACCCGCTCTGGGTACGCCACTGGATCGAACATCTGCGCCCCGACGCCATCATCGCCGCGCTGACGGTTGATGATCATACGGTGTTTGCACTCGCGCTGGAAATCGAACGCACCGGACCATTCCGCATAGCTCGCTTCCTTGGCGGGCGCCACGCCAACGGAAATTTCCCCGCAATTTCCGATATTTCTGAAAGAGACTTCGTATCATCGCACCTGCCAGCCCTGTTTGCAGCCATCCGGTCGGCACGCCCCGATATCGATCTCGTCGCATTGCAGCGGCTTCAGCCCGACCTCAACGGCGTCAACAATCCATTGGCAGGGCTTCCGTCCTTCCCCAGCCCAAACCTCGCCCTGGCGGTCGACCTCGACGGCGGTTTCGACAGTGTGCTGGAGCGTGCCAGTGGCAAACGCAAACGCAAGAAGCACCGCTCGCAGGCGCGCAAATTCGAGGCTGCTGGAGGTTTCTCCAGGATCGAAGCAGGGACGAGAAAAGAAGCAAGACGCTTGCTCGACGCCTTCTTCGCCATGAAGGAACAGCGTTTCCGCAAGATGGGCATCGTCAATGTCTTTGGCGATGAACGGGTGCGCGGCTTTTTCCAGGCACTGTTCGCAGGCGCTCTCGACAGCCAGAACACCACCTTCGTCCTGCATGGTCTCGAAGTCGCTGGCAAGCTACGCGCTGTGACCGGCACGAGCCGTTCACCAAAGCGACTGGTCTGCGAGTTCGGCGCGATCCTGGAGGACGAGCTTTCTTTTGCCAGCCCCGGCGATTTCCTGTTTTTCGACAACATCCAGGAAGCATGCCAGCAGGGCAATCTTCTTTACGATTTTTCCGTCGGGGATGAGCCGTACAAGCGTCAGTGGTGCGATGTCGAGATCAGGCAGAGCGACGCGCTTGTCCCGCTCACGACAAAAGGCCGTGCGCTGGCCAGTGCGCTGCACCAGGGCGCGCGGGCCAAGGCCTTCGTCAAGAACAGTCCAATGATCTGGAAGATCACTAAAGCCCTGCGACGCAGGGCACAGGGCCAGGAACAACCTTCACGGACTGACGACGACTGACAAACGTCAGCCTGGAGATTTCCGCTATTCGCGAAGACACTCCAGCGCTTTGGTTTCACCTCATCGCGGACTTAGAACGGCCGCGCAAGTTTGGTGGAATTGCTCCTAGAGCGTTTCCGTTTTTCACGGAAACGCGGAAACGCTCTAAGTTTTGTTTTCGTCGCATTTTTGTAACGCCAAGTGATTCCACTTGGCTACAAAATGCTCCTAGGCGGCAGATCGACCGAGCGGAGCGCCAGGTCTGCCATGGCTCGCCGGCGTCACCAGAACCAGGTCCGGGTAACCACCCTCGATCAGCTTGACGGCTGCATCGGCGACAGCCTCGCTCGGCTCCAGCGCGCTGACGAATACTTCCGTCGCCTCACCGACGAGCCGACGGATGCCATCGGCATCTGCCGGTCCACATTCCACCACCACAAGGTCGTAGGCCGTGGTCAGCGACTGCATGATGATCGGCAGACGGTCTGCTGCCCGCATCGCGCGTACCGGATCGGCGGTGCCTGCCGGAATCACATGGCAGTCCGAATAGTGATCGGCGTGGATGACATCGCTGAACTGAGCTTCGGAGGCCAGCAGATTGGTGATTCCAGCCTGATTGGTTCCATCAAGCATCGGGCGTGATGCGGCTCCGGAAGCGGTAAGATCCAGCAACAGCACGCGCAAGCCTGCATCAGCGACCTCGCGAGCGACCATGATGGAGCTCGCTGCCGCCTCATCCCCCTCAGGCGAGATGAAGAGCGCGCGGGCCGCCCCGCTGGTGATCAGCCTTTCGGCGGCCTTTTCGATATCGATCTCACCAAGGCCCAGAGCGGACTGTTCCAGCACAGGCTCTTGTGCGGGCACGGGCTCTTCCACAGGCGATGGCTCGTCCACAGGCACAGGAGAGTGGCCTGTTGAAATGTTCTCAATCAGCGCTGCAGCCTTGCGTACCGCGGCAGCGCGCTCATCGCCCTGTTGCCGCGTCGCCGCCGCAGGGGCTTCTGCCGCAGGATAACGAATCTCCTGTGGATCGGGCAACGTATCGGCCTGCACCACCGGCGTCGGCTCCACCATCACGGGCATCGGCACCTGTCTCACAGGTTCAGGGTGCGGCCCCTGCGCCGGTCGCATGGCACGACCTGAGAACAGCTCGCTCAGCAAAGTGAAAATCGACATCACCAGCAACGAGGCGACGAACGCCGCACTGACGATCGGAATAACCTTGGGGAAATAGGGCTCTGTCGGTATCGCCGCTTTCGAGACGATATTCGCGACTACTGGGAGATAGCCGCGATCCTGCCGGGCGTCAGCCTCCTGGAATCGGGTCAAATTGTCTTGAAGCGTCTGGCGTTTCGTTGCGGCATCAAGCTCCAGGGCATTGAGTTCAACCTGTTCTTCTCCGGCACGGGCGGCTTCAGCCTTCAAGCGGTTCAGGTCGGTGACGAGTTGATTCTCGCGTTCCTGCGCGGTCTGCGCCTGTGTCACGAGGCTCGCCAGCACATTTTGCGCTTCCGTGCGAAGCTGGCGATCTATGTCGGTAAGCTGCGACCGCAGTGAGCGGATGCGTGGATGCCCTTCAAGGAGAGTCGTCGAGAGATCGGCGATGTCGCTCTTGATCTGCCCTTCCCGGTCACGCAGACGCTGGATTGCCGGAGATGCCTGCACTTCCGGAAAGGTATCCAGCGATCCGCTGCTCTGCAACGCCTTGCGAACGGCTTGGGCGGTCGCTTCGGCGGAAGCACGATTGGCGCGCACACGTGACAGTTCGCTCGACATTTCTGAAAGTTGCTGGGTAGCGAGCACGGCATTGTTCTGACCGAGAAGGAGATCCGATTGCGCGCGATAGGCCGCAACCTTGGCTTCAGCCTCCTTCACCTGCTGGGAAAGCCTTTCGATAGCCGGCGCCAGATAACCGGTCGCTTCGATACCCGACTCTTTCTTTGTCCCCCGAAGCATCTCAATATAGAAGTTCGCGATCTCATCGGGCACAGCGACTGCCAGCTTGGCATCCCGCGATGAAAATTCGATGCTGATGACGCGTGTTCCCTCAACGCGATAGACATTGAGTTTTTCGCGCATTTTCTTAAGCACGCGCTCTTCCGCCGGAATCTCATTCGGGTCGCTTTTCAAGCCGACCAGGATGAGAAACTGGGTGACCGCAGACATGTTCACCGTCTCATCGAACTCTGCCCGCTTCGCCAGATCCAGCTTTTCCGCCACTTTCCGGAGAACGTCGGTCGAAGAGATCAGCACCACCTGGCTGGCAATTGCTCCCTCGTCCAGATTTTCCCGATTCGCCTCGGCGCCTGCGTTGGGGCGAGTATAAGGCGACTCGCGGTCCGCGATTTCCAGTCGCGTCTCGGACTTATAGAGCGGCGTAACGAATGACGTGATGGCGAACGCAAGGCCGGCCACGACCAGAGAGCCCAGAAGTATACGCAGCCAGTTTCGGCCAAGACTCGCGAAGAGCTGCCTCAGGTCAACATCAACATCTGCAGCGCTTGATTGTACGCTCGACATGCATTCTGCTCCCGCCTTGGGTTGCGGGCATGGTAAACAAGCATGGTAACTTAGCCGTTAAAAAGCTGCGCCTCAAATAAGCGAACAAACCGAATCCCATGCCGCCGGTCGTTACAGAGGCAATCGACAGCACGCCAAACCATAAAATCAGCATCTGCTCATATTTCGCGGCACCAAATTTTACCGGCCATTAACCCTAACAGACCGATAACGAGACTCGATCCTGAACGTCTGCCGATCATCCGGCGACCAGTCGAAGGCATGTATCTGGTGATGAGAAAATCCGCCCCGCTCCTTCGCGCATTGCTTGCAGTATCGCTGCTCGCGGGCTGCACCAGTTACCGGCCGACACCGCCGGCTTTCCATGATGCGCTTACACAGCCCTATCGAACTCGGCGCCGGTGATCGCGTGCGGGTAACCGTCTTCGAGCAGGACGGCCTGACCAATACCTATAATGTCGACCAGTCTGGCTTTATTTCCTTCCCGCTCGTTGGCCCGGTGCCGGCACGCGGCAGCACGGCCCAGCAGCTCGAAAAGGCCCTCGCCGTCAAGCTGCGGCAGGGCTACCTGCGCGATCCCGATGTCTCTGTCGAGATCGACCGCTACCGTCCGATCTTCGTCATGGGTGAAGTGGGCGCTCCCGGCCAATATTCCTATGTGCCCGGTTTGACCGTGCAGAAAGCCGTCGCCATTGCCGGTGGCTTCTCGGCTCGCGCCAATCAATCGGATGTCGATGTTACACGCGACATCAATGGAAAGGTGATGACTGGGCAGGTCGTAACATCCGACCCGTTGCTTCCAGGTGACACTGTCTACGTTCGCGAACGCCTGTTCTGATCACGTGGCATCCCCCTCTTCGCTCCGTATCGTTCACTGCTTTCGCTCACCGGTCGGCGGTATCTTCCGCCATGTGCGCGATCTAGCCGATGCGCAGGCCGCTGCCGGTCACCAGGTAGGCATCGTCTGCGATTCGACAACCGGGGGAGCTTTCGAGGAAGCACTGTTTGAAGACATGAAAGATACGCTGGCGCTTGGCGTGCATCGCACTCCCATGCAACGGCACATCGGTCCGGGGGACGCCGCTTCAGCCTGGCGAACCTTCAAGATCATCAAGGAATTGCAACCGGACGTGCTCCATGGCCATGGCGCCAAGGGCGGTGCCTACGCGCGCCTGTTCGGCTCACTGTTGCGGGTTTCAAGGTCTCGCGTGGCCCGCCTCTATTCGCCGCATGGCGGCAGCCTGCACTATGACGAGCGCACGGCGACAGGAAAGCTGTTCTTCGCAATCGAGCGGACGATGGCTTTCTTCACCGACTACCTGCTGTTCGTTTCCGACTATGAGCGGCAGGCTTACCGGCGCAAGGTCGGGGAACCGCGTGTACCGAACGTGCTGGTATACAACGGCTTGCGTGATGGCGAGTTCGAGCCTGTTGCCGCAAATACGGACGCCGCCGATCTTCTCTATATCGGCATGATGCGTGACCTGAAGGGCCCGGACATCTTCATCGACGCTCTCGCCCAAGCAGAGATTCGCACCGAACGTCCCATCAGCGCCGTGATGGTCGGCGATGGCGATGATCTGCCGCGCTATCATGCCCAGGTGAAGCGGCTTGGCCTGGACAACCGCATTCGCTTTTTCCCACCGATGCCGGCTCGTAGGGCTTTCGCATTGGCTCATGTCGTCGTGGTGCCTTCGCGCGCCGAAGCGATGCCATACATCGTGCTCGAAACACTCGCGGCGGGAAAGCCGATGATCGCCAGCGCGGTCGGCGGCATACCGGAAATCTTCGGCCCTGGTTCCCCTGCCCTCGTGCAGCCGGATGCCATCGAAATCGGCGAGAAAATGGACCAGGCACTGACGGATCTGGATGCCTACCGCCAGGCAATGCCACAAACCAGTGTGCTGAAGTCACGATTCGGCGCCGACGTCATGGCAGCAGAAATCGAAAAAGCGTATTTCGCGGCCTTGGCTGGCTAGCTCTCCCAACGAGCAATCTCAGAACAAGCGCGTAGCGGTTTTGCGTCAGGGATTGCGTCAAAACAATCAGCTACAGCGTTCCCGTGAAAACGGAAATACTCCGGATCAGGCGGCGGCTTCGGCGCTTTTCTCTTCGATCTGGCCAATCGCATCGACGACCGCGTCGAAGGTCAGCATCGTGGAAGCGTGACGCGCCTTGTAGTCGCGCACCGGCTCCAGATACTTCAGATCGGCAAAACGGCCTTCGGGCGGTGCGCCATTTTCCTTCAGCATCTTCCACATCGCCTCGCGCACTGCGCGCAACTCCTGTGCGGTCGCGCCGACAACGTTGGCAGCCATGATGGAGGAGGACGCCTGGCCAAGGGCGCACGCCTTCACGTCATGCGCGAAATCGGTAACGATACCGTCCTGCATGGCAATATCGACCACCACGGTCGAGCCGCACAGCTTGGAGTGGGCCTTGGCTGTCGCGTCGGGATGCTCCAAACGGCCGATACGGCCGATATTTCCGGCAAAGCCAAGAATTTTCGCGTTGTAGACGTCGTCGATCATAATGTTTCAGCCCGCCGTGCTGGCACGATCATCGAATACTGCTGGCGTATCTTTCATTCGCTCAGCACGACCATATATAATGCCGTGGGTCCGGTGACGACAAGGCGATGGGCAGTCGCTTCAACCGGCCTTTTTTCACGCCGCTTTCGGGCGGGAAACCGGGTGGGGTTTCCGCTACCGCAAAAGGCAGTGGTCCGTTCAACTCGTTCCCTCTATGAAGGGAACTACGGGAGATGCCTTTCATGGATGCCGCCATCAAGAAGATCATGCCGCAGTCGGCCTATATGGATAGGCCGGTCACCGACCGGCCCAGCCAGGAGGAAGTCGAGGCGGCGGTCCGCACGCTTTTGCGCTGGACCGGGGACAATCCGGACCGTGAGGGGCTGGTCGACACGCCCAAGCGCGTAGCCAAGGCCTATCGCGAGATGTTCGGCGGCTATGACATGTGCCCGGCCGAAGAACTCGGCCGCACCTTCGAGGAAGTCGCGGGCTATGACGACCTCGTCATCGTGCGCGACATCAAGTTCCATTCGCATTGCGAGCACCACATGGTGCCGATCATCGGCAAGGCACATGTCGGCTATCTGCCGGATGGCAAGGTCGTCGGGCTTTCGAAAATCGCCCGTGTCGTCGATATCTTCGCGCACCGCCTGCAGACCCAGGAAGCGCTGACCGCGCAGATTGCCGGTGTCATCCAGGACGTGCTAAATCCGCGTGGCGTTGCGGTGATGGTCGAGGCCGAGCATATGTGCATGGCCATGCGCGGCATCCGCAAGCAGGGGTCGACAACCCTGACTTCCACATTTACCGGCACTTTCCGGGACAATCCCGAGGAACAGATCCGGTTTGTTACCATGGTGCGCGCCGGTAGCGGAATTTGATCCGCTTCGCCGGCTCCAGACTTCCAGGATCCGGCGATGACCGCTTTGCAATTTCCCGAACCGTCCAGCGACAAGCTTCAACTGGAGGAAGGCGAGGCTTTTACCCCGCGCTTTGACGCCAACGGCTTGGTTACCGCGGTCGTTACCGATGCCAGCGACGGCATGCTCCTGATGGTAGCGCATATGAACGCACAGGCGCTCGCCCTGACGCTGGAAACCGGGATTGCTCATTACTGGTCGCGCTCGCGCAACGCACTTTGGAAAAAGGGCGAAACGTCAGGTAATTTCCAGCAAGTCGCCGAGATCAGGACAGATTGCGACCAGGACGCGATATGGCTTCGCGTAAATGTGACAGGCCACGATGCAACCTGTCATACGGGCCGGCGTTCTTGCTTCTATCGGACAGTAGCGCTTGTCGATGGCAAGGGGACACTCGCCAGCGACGGTAGCGTGCCGCTGTTCGATGCGCATGAGACCTATCGGAAGCCTCGTTGATTCTCCCTCCGGGACGCAACTTTGCCCGATTCACGATTTCGATACGGCCGTTGTATAAGATGGTCGTGGGTTAAGGGAGACTGTGATGCTCGAATGGGCGTCATTGCGTGGCAGGGGGATCGCTCGCGAAGCGAATGACCCGTCGGCGTCCGACGGAGCACCGGCGCATAAGCATCCCAGCAAGTGCGGCATAGCGTTGGCCCTCGGTGGCGGCGTAGCGCGTGGCTGGGCCCACATCGGAGTATTGCGGGCACTCGACGAGGTCGGCCTCGAAATCTCCATGATCGCTGGAACTTCGATCGGCGCGTTGGTTGGCGGCTGCTATCTTGCCGGCAAGCTGGATGAACTGGAAGAATTCGCGCGCGGTCTGACCCGGCGCCGTATCTTTGGCCTGCTCGACATCAATCTGCGCGGCAATGGCCTGTTCGGCGGCATGAAGCTGGACGCGCGACTGCGCGAGCATCTTGATGGGATCCGCATCGAAGGACTACCAAAGCCGTTCGTTGCCGTCGCGACAGAGGTCCGGACGGGCCACGAAATCTGGATCAACCAGGGGTCGATGGTCACGGCGATGCGGGCGTCCTATGCGCTGCCGGGGGTCTTCGAACCGGTCAACTGCAATGGCCGTATCCTGGCCGACGGCGCGCTGGTGAATCCGGTTCCGGTTTCCGTGTGCCGCGCCTACGAGCAGCCTATGGTGGTGGCGGTCAACCTCCACTACGATCTCTTCGGTCGCGCCGCAGTCATCAAGCACAATGCCGGTGAACTCGTCATACAGAAGGACGCTAAAAGGCCAGCGCGCTTCGACCCCAATGCCACCGAGCAGGGAACGCGGCTAGGCATTACCGGCATGATGGTGGAGGCCTTCAACATCATCCAGGATCGCATTTCGCGTGCCCGCATGGCCGGCGATCCGCCAGATCTGTCACTGCAGCCGAAGCTCGGTCATATCGGCCTGGCCGAATTCCATCGTGCCGATGAGGCGATCCGCCTTGGTTATGAAGCTACGATGGCACACATCGACGAGTTGAAACGACTGCAGGCCGTCCTCGCTTAGCCGGCTCTTCGAAGCAAGGATCAGGCTATTGCCGCATCGGTGATGCGGAACTGCACGCTGCGATTGCCATTCCAGTAGTTGCCCGAAACGGACCCCGCGACATGCAGGGTCTTGCCCCTGTTCTTGAACAGGAATTCACCCAAAGTGGTGTCTACTGCGCGGAAGGCCATCGCCTGGATGCGTCCTCCGCTTTCGGAGGTCAGGTCCACACGGATGTGGTTTGTGCCGACAGCCCGCGCATCGGCCAGCCGATGGCGCGGCAGCACGAACAGCGGCGGCACATGGCCCGTACCATATGGCCCTGCCTTTTCCAGCGTGTCCAGCAACGTAAGCGTGGCTCCTTCCGCCGCCAGCGCGCCGTCGACCAGAAGGGTTTCCTCGTCGCGCAGGCGGAACACGTCAGCGGCCGCGCGGTCCTCGAAGAAGGCGCGCAAGGCACCAAGCTTTTCGCGTTCGACAGTGATGCCCGCCGCCATGGCATGACCTCCGCCCTTGACGATCAGACCTGCCTCCGCGGCCTCACGCACCAGCCTGCCGAGGTCGAAACCGACAACCGACCGACCCGAACCGGTGCCGGTACCGTTGGCATTGAAGGCGATGGCAAAGGATGGTCGCCGTGCATGCTCCTTCAGCCGCGATGCGATCAGCCCGACAATGCCAGGATGCCAGCTATCGGAAGCCGTGACGATCACCGCAGGGCCCTCCCCGCCAACCAATTCGGCATCAGCCTCGGCGCGCGCCTGGGCAAGCATCTCCTGCTCCATGGTCTGGCGCTCCTGATTCAGCCGGTCGAGGGTTTCAGCGATGGTACGAGCTTCCACGGGATCATCCGTCGCCAGAAGACGGCTGCCCAGAGCAGCATCGCCAATACGACCACCGGCATTGATACGCGGGCCGATCAGGAAGGCGAGATGGAAGGTGTTCACCGGTTCGCCGATGCGCGAAACACGCGCCAGTTCTGCCAGACCGACATTCCTTTGCTGGCGTATGACCTGCAAGCCTTTGACAACGAAGGCGCGGTTGACGCCGACGAGGGGAACGACATCACAGACCGTTGCCAGGGCGACGAGATCGAGCATGCCGAGCAGATCGGGCTTCGGCGCATCAGGCACTCGTTCCCGCAGCAGCTTGGCAGTCTGCACCAATGTCAGAAAAACCACGCCGGCCGCACACAGGTGCCCCTGGCCGGAAAGATCATCCTCGCGGTTGGGATTGACGATGGCGGTGGCTGCTGGCAGCGCGCCGCCAACCTGATGATGGTCCAGCACCACGACATCGGCCCCGGCCTCCTTGGCGGCGTCGATGGAAGCCGCGCTGTTGGTGCCGCAATCGACGGTGACGATGAGGCTCGCTCCTCGTCCGACCAGCTCGCGCATTGCGTCGGGGTTGGGACCGTAGCCCTCGAAGATGCGATCCGGAATGTAGATCTCCGACGGCACCGAGAAATGCGCCAGGAAGAGCTTGAGCAATGCCGAAGAGGCCGCACCGTCGACGTCATAGTCACCGAAGATGGCCACCCTTTCGCCACGGATGACCGCCTCGGCAAGGCGCGCCGCCGCCTTGTCCATGTCAGTCAGCGATGCGGGGTCCGGCAAGAGATCGCGGATGGTGGGATCCAGGAAACGCTCGGTGCCGACGGCGGTTACGCCCCGCCCTGCCAGCACGCGCGCAACGATGTCCGGCACGCCGTGGCCCTGGGCGATGGCCAGAGCGGTCATATCCTGCCGTTCGGACAGCCTATGCACCCATGCAAGTCCGGTAGCGGATCGCCGGACGTCGAGGAAGAACCGCTTTTCACCGGTCATGCGGGGCTACCATTCACCGTATTGAGCCACATGACGGCTCAATACGGTGAAACCGACAAAAATCAAAACTTATCGAGGTCCTGATGGCGAGCCTTGATCTCACGTACCGTACGCGAAGAGGAACGCAGCACGATCGTGTCGGTGGTGATGTAGTTGCGGCCGAACTTCACGCCGGCGAGCATATTGCCGTCGGTGACGCCTGTAGCCGCGAACAATACATCGCCGCGCGCCATCTCGTCGACGCGATAGACCTTGTTCGGATCCGAGATGCCCATCTTGGCGGCGCGCGCCACCTTCTCAGGTGTGTCGAGGATCAGGCGGCCCTGCATCTGGCCGCCGGTGCAGCGCAAGGCTGCAGCGGCAAGAACACCTTCAGGCGCACCACCCGAGCCGATATAGATGTCGATACCGGTCTCTTCCGGATCGGTGGTGTGGATGACGCCGGCGACATCGCCGTCGCCGATCAGGCGGATGGCCGCACCGGTTGCGCGCACCGCCTCGATCAGCTTGGCGTGGCGCGGACGGTCGAGAATGCAAGCCGTGACCTCGTTCACCGGCACACCTTTCGCCTTGGCAAGGCTGGCAATGTTGTCGGCCGGGGAAGCGTCGATGTCGATGGTGCCTTCCGGATAGCCGGGACCGATGGCGATCTTGTCCATGTAGACATCCGGAGCGAACAGCAGGCTGCCCTTTTCGGCGATCGCGATGACGGCCAGCGCATTCGGCAGGTTCTTGGCGCAGATCGTGGTGCCTTCCAGCGGGTCCAGTGCGATATCCACCGCCGGTCCCTTGCCGGTACCCACCTCTTCACCGATGTAGAGCATCGGCGCTTCATCGCGTTCGCCCTCACCGATCACTACGGTGCCCTTGATGTTGAGGCGGTTCAACTCAGACCGCATGGCATCGACCGCGACCTGATCGGCCGCCTTCTCATCGCCGCGCCCGCGCAGCCTTGCTGCGGCAACGGCGGCACGCTCGGTGACGCGCACCAGTTCCATGGTGAGAATTCGGTCGAGACCGGCGATCGTGTTCGAAACAGCATTCATGAAGTGGAAATCCTCATTTGCAACGCGCCAAAGGCGCAGGCGCGCTTCTTGTGTCAAAGCCTCATGACAACAGCAAGACCTGGAGAGAAGCTTTCCCGACCAAGAAACAATATCAATCGATTGAAAGAGATACCGGCATTTTCTGCTGCGGCGGCGCGCCTTATTTGTCCTTGATCAGGTTGCAGTGTTCGCCATGGCAACCTTGCCAATCATCCAACCTGATGGGCCGTGCAAGACGCGATGTCTCCGGCCTTCACGCGACGTCATCCAGGAAGTCTGCCGTCGGCACGAAGAACAGGCAACCCGTGACCGCACGGCTGAAGTCGAGCAGATGGTCATAGGTGCCTGGCGGATTGCCGACGAACATGTTCTCGAGCATTTTCTCGATGCGATGCGGGGAGCGGGCGTAACCGATGAAATAGGTGCCGAACTCACCCTTGCCGATCTCGCCGAAGGGCATGTTGTCACGCAGGATCTGCAGTTGCTTTCCGTCTTCCTCGATCGAGGTCAGGACATTGTGGGCATAGGGTTTCTTTTCTGAGTCGCGCTGCTCGATGTCGGAGAGCTTGTGGCGCCCGATGATGTTCTCCTGCTCTTCGACAGGAACCTTGTTCCACCGCTCGACGTCATGCAGGTACTTCTGGACGATCACATAGCTGCCGCCGGCGAAAGGCGCATCTTCCTCGCCGATGATGGTGGCATCCACAGCCGCCTGGTCGACTGGATTCTCAGTGCCGTCGACGAAGCCGATCAGGTCGCGATCGTCGAAAAACTTGAAGCCGTGCACTTCGTCCACGGTGGCGACGGCGCCGCTCAACCGCGACATGATGTGCGTGGCCAGCTCGAAGCACAGATCCATGCTCGCAGCACGCAGATGAAAAAGTATGTCGCCAGGAGTTGAAACCGCGCGGTGTACGCCATGAATTTCACGGAATGGATGCAGATCCCTTGGCCTTGGCACACCAAACAGCCTGTCCCAGGCCTGCGAACCAAACCCCATGACACAGGAGAGCTGCCCTTCGAGATCACGGAAACCGACACCGCGCAGCAAGCTCGACAGATCCGCACAAAGGTCGCGAACCGTTTCCTCTGCCTCCGGCCCGGGATTGATCGTCACCACCAGGAAAATGGCGGCGCGCGTAAGCCTGCTGGCAACCGATTGTGAGACTGGGGAGGGAAGACTTGAGACCATTTTGTCCATCAACCATCATCGAGCGTCAGCAACCGATACGATGCAACGGCGAAGGTCGATCTACAAGTTTCGATACCCATGATTGCGGTGTTTTCCGAATTTCCGATGCCGCCTGCTGATCGGAACTGGCCCATCGGGATGCCTCCTCGGGGGCCTTGACCACCGAAGCGCAACAGCAGCACTTCGTGTCTCCTGAGCATATTGGGGACGCTCCGATGACAGTCGTCGTTACAACCAGACAGGATATCAACCTCGAGACCGTATTGCGTGTCGCCTGGCAGAACGAGCCGGTAACGCTCAGCGACGCCGCCCTTTCCGAAATCGCCCGCTGCCGAACCGCATTCCTCAACCTTATCGACAAAGATCCCTCACTCGTCATCTACGGCGTGACGACGGCAATGGGCGAGCTTGCCCATACGCGTCTCTCGAGAGACGAACGCGAGCGTCATGCCCGAATAAAGGCCTTCGCCGCCGCGACCTCCTTTGGCGACCCCTTCCCTGAGCGTGTCGTGCGCGCCATGGTGTTTGCACGGCTGGCCAACTTCCTGGAGGGCCATGCGGCAACCACTCCCCGGATAGCGCTTGCGGTGGCGGATATGCTCGACGGCCGGCCAATGCCAACGGTTGCCTCTTCCGGCCAAGGCGGGGCCGGAGAAATCCTCGCCCTCTACCCTCTGTTTGCCGAACTGACATCGCGCCTCGATCTCGAAGTCAAGGAACGTGGCTCGCTGATCAACGGCTCGCCATGCGCGGCGGCACTCGTTGCCGACAGCGCGATCGCCGCGAGGCGACGATTGCAACGGGCCGAACAGGTCTTCGCTCTTTCGATCGAGGCATTCCGGGCACCGCTCGAGCACTATGACGCAGTGCTTGAGAGCCTCTGGGGCGACGAGCACGAAGCCGCGGCTTTGAGTGGCCTGCGCAATCTCCTCGAAGGCGGAACAAACGAGCGGCGCAACTACCAGGCACCCGTCAGCTTCCGTATCGTGCCGCGGGTTCTCGGTCAGGCACACCGCGCCCTTTCCGCAGCCGAACGCGCAGCGACAATTTCGCTGCGTTCGGCCTCCGACAATCCCGTCTTCGTCCCGCCGGACGACAAACATGTCTACGGCCGCTGCATCAGTACCGGCGGCTATCACAATGCCATGGCAGCACCCGCTCTCGACGACCTGGCGGCGATCTGGGCGGATCTTTGCCTGCTGTGCGATCGCCATGGATCCAAGCTGCTGAACGGTACGGTATCGCACCTACCCAATCTGCTCATGGTCGATCGGCATCCGAGCGACAGCGATGGACATGGGGCTCTCGGTTATGTGCCGATGGCTTCAACGGGATATCTCGAACAGGCGAAACTGGCGGCGCAGACGACCCTCATACCCGGCACGGAGTCGGCCGGCTCAGGTCAGGATGACGTGGCAACGACGGCCTTCATCGCCTGGACAAAAGAAGAGAAAGCTGGCCGGTATCTCGATGCCTGCCTGGCGAGCCTTTCAGTCGTTGCCTCGCAGGCGTTTCATGCCACCAGGCGCAACGCGCCGCCTCGGCTTGCACAGTTCATGGATGAGGTGCGCTCTTTCGTGCCGCCGGTGCAGCAGGACAGGATCCTTGGACCAGAGCTGGGGCAGCTTGCACGGCACTTTACCGCAGAAACGTTCAAGCCCTAGGTGCGGGCTCAGCGTTCCGGACGATCAAATCGGCAGCATTTCCGTTTCATCACCGCGCTTGCGCGGCCGCATCATGTCCTTGGCGATAATGCCGCTGGCACGGCAGAAAGCCGCGAACGCACGACATGCCTCCTCCGAGGTCGTGATGCCGACGCTGGCGCCAAAACAGGCATTGAAGGCTGTCTGATACAGCTTGCCCTGCTTGCCCGTTGGCCACTCGGACAGGAAGTCCATCGCCTGCTCCACGCCATAGATCTCCTCGACCGGCTGGTCTGGAGTGGGAACAATGCGAACGGGTACGGCAAACTGCAATTCGCGCATGACAATGCCTCTCGACTGCCTCCACCCGGGGCGTGAACGTCTTTTCTGGGCGGAAGTTCCTTGCCAAGGCCTTTTATGGTGAATTGTGGCGAGAGCGCGACCACCGGTTGCATATCTGCAACACAACCGTCCGCACGGCGCCGCCTACGGTTACAATCCACGCCGACGAAGCAAACGCCAGGGTTGCAGCACCGATCAGGCGGGGGCGAAGCGCGGCTTGCAGTCTCGCGTTGGCGTTTCCTGAACCCGCCTGTAGAGCGCACCCCAATCCGATAACGGCTCAACCTTGACCCAATTCGGCGAGGCTTCCATCACCGCGATATCCGAAGCGCCGGCGACCAGGTAGCCGCTTGCCACCTGACAATCGAGTTCATCGGGGCGCAGCTCAAACATCTTGCGGTGACCGTAGACCAGAATGTTCTCGTTCATGTGATCGCGATCCCAGACCACCGGCATTGGCCCCGGCGGCAGGCTTTTCATCACAACAGAAAATGCCTCGACGTCCGCGCGCAGTTGGCGCTGTCCGCTCGTTCGCCCATCGGTGACGACAATCTGAACAAGTTGCACGACGACGGCGATGGTCAAACCGGCACCGATGATGAAATGGGCGAAATAGAGCCGGCGCCAGTTCATCGATATCCACAGCCCGGCCATGACGGCGAGCGGCCATGTGGCCGGCATGGAATAGCGAGTCCGCCCGATCGGCAGAATGGTTGTGAGCACGCTCATCGGCACGGCGGCAAGAAGCAGCGCATCGACGATCCAGCGCCGCTCGCGCGGCAAGTCAACGCGTGCCACAGCCAAGGCAACCGCTGCTGGCAGGAACGGCAACTGATAGAGGACAGCTAAGGGCAGATCGCTGAGATGCAGCAGGCGGCTCAGTTGGTTGTCGCCACCGATCTCGCCACCGAGCCGCATTTCGTTGACCCAATGCGTGGCGCCCGCGTCAAGACGGTTCGACCAGACCCACGCCAACATCGGCAGATGCGCAAGCACGATGACAACAACGGCAGCAACGGCATCGCGCGGCTTCCGTTCGAGCAGGGGCAGGACGATCATCGGCAGCGCCGAAAACATGATGGGAATCGGCCCCTTGGTCATCGCCGCACAGGCAAGGAGAGCCGTGATACCAAGCCAGAGCGCAAGCCCGAAACGCCGACGTGCGCGGCCATGCAGCCAGAGTGCCAGCGCCATGCCACAAAGAGCCGTTGCGGTGACGTCCGTCTCGCCGATGCGCGCCTTCAGCAGGATCTGCACCGAGCAGAGGAAGGCCAATCCGGCCGCGAGAGCCGCCACCGTGCGATCGCGTGGGGCAAGAACAAGGGCGGCGGCACTGGCCGAAAGCGCGCCGGCCAATGCAGCGATCACGCCCGGCAGGCGGACGGAGACCTCGTCCAACACGCCGCGCAACTCTGTCACCGCTGCCATCAGCCAGGGCGTGAAAGGCGGTTTGTTGATGTAGGGCGTGCCAATGAATTTGAGATGCCACCCGGCGCCGCCATCCAGCATTTCCAGAACCTGCAGCGCGCGCCGGCCTTCCTCGAAACGCAGCGGACGCAGCCCCAGATACGGAAAATAGAACAGCAGCCCCACGCCGAGAACGAAAAGGGGCCAATATCTGGCCCATCCTTCCAGCATGTTGATCTGCCATTGCGCGGGAGATGCGCGCCAGCCCGGCCAGCCGAGCAGTTGCCTGAGGATACCCGACACGGAATACCGTCCCGTCTAGATGCCTATCTCCCCCAGCAATCGGCATCTAGCATGGTCAAACGCCACCTGTCTCGCGCCCAATGCAACGCAAAGGTTGAAGAACGACACCATCGGTGTCACATGATAACCTGCCCGAAACAAACTGCTTCCGGATATCCATGGTTACCTATCTAGACGCCGAAACGGCCCCGCTGCGCAACACCGGCCAGATCAGGCTCTACAATGAGGAAAGCTTCGCCGGCATGCGCAAGGCTTGCCGGCTGACTGCGCAATGCCTGGATGAACTGGTCGACATCGTAAAACCCGGCGTTACCACGAATACGATAGACCGTTTTGTCTTCGAATTCGGCATGGACCACGGCGCGCTGCCGGCCACGCTCAACTACCGCGGCTATACGAAATCGTCCTGCACCTCGATCAACCACGTTGTCTGCCATGGCATTCCCGACGACAAGCCGTTGCGCGACGGCGATATCGTCAACATAGACGTTACCTACATCCTCGACGGATGGCACGGCGATTCCAGCCGTATGTATCCGGTTGGTGCCGTCAAGCGCGCGGCCGAACGGCTGATGGAAGTGACGCATGAATGCCTGATGCGCGGCCTTGCCGTCATCCGTCCCGGCGTGCGTACCGGCGCCATCGGCCAGGCCATCCAGGTTTATGCCGAGGGTGAACGCTGCTCGGTCGTGCGGGACTTCTGCGGTCATGGCGTCGGCCGCTTGTTTCATGACGCTCCGAACATCCTCCACTACGGCCATGCCAATGAAGGCGTGGAAATGCGTCCCGGCATGATCTTCACGGTGGAACCGATGATCAATCTCGGCCGGCCGCATGTGAAGGTTCTTTCCGACGGCTGGACCGCAGTAACCCGGGACCGTTCGCTTTCAGCGCAGTATGAACACACGATCGGCGTGACCGAAACCGGCTGCGAGATCTTCACGCTGTCGCCGAAGGGGCTCGACCGGCCGGGCCTTCCGCCCCTGTAACCAGATCCGGGTGAAGGTGCCTCTGCTCCCGCGCCGGAGACACGTTCAAGGGCAGCGGTCTATGACAGGCACGGGGAAAGCATGCGCCGGTCGCTGGCCTGATAGCCCGCCTCGCTGCTTGGGGAATCAAGCATGGATACAGTCTGGCTCCTGGATTTTCTTGCGGTGATCCGCGAGGGCGGATTTTCGCGCGCCGCCGAGCGGCGGGCCATCAGCCAACCGGCCTTCAGCAGGAGGATCAAATGCCTGGAGGAATGGGTCGGCACGCCGCTTTTCGACAGAAGTTCGCATTCGATCGAGCTAACCAACGCCGGAGAGCGGCTCAAGCCATTCGCCGAGGAGATCCTTCGGCAACTCGAGACAGCGCGCCGTGATGCGATGAGCGCCGCCCAGGCAGCGACGGAAACGCTGGTCTTTGCATCGACACACGCCCTGTCGTTGACCTTCTTCCCACCGTGGCTGCGCAGGCTTGAAAGTGACGAACCATTGATGGCTTCCGTGCAGCTGATCGCGGATTCAATGGTGCGCTGTGAACAGCTCATGATCGAGGGGCGAAGCCAGTTTCTCCTGTGCCATCATCACACCGCTGCATTCAACAGACTGACAGGGGATCGATTTCGGTCCGTACCGCTTGGCACGGACATCCTCGTACCCGTTGCCGCACCATCCCTGGCATCGGACGAGCTCATGGAGAATGGACCCTATCTCGCTTATTCTGCGGAATCCGGCATGGGCCGCATCCTGAATGCCGCGTGGGAACAGAGCGGCAGGAGCCTGCCGCCGGAACCTGTCTTTTCATCGCATCTTGCCACCATGCTGGTGGCGATGGCACGCGACGGGCGCGGGCTGGCGTGGTCGCCTCTCAGCCTGGTGGCCGAGGATATCGCGTCAGGACGGTTGGTGAAGATCGGGCTGCCGGAGGACGAGGTCTCGATCGACATCCATCTTTTTCGCTCCAGGGCGCGGCAGACCCAGACAGCGGAACGCTTCTGGCAGCGCTTGCTGCGCGACCGGGATCAGGCTGCAAAGAACGACAACAGCTCTTCCGTCACCAGAGCAGGGCATTCTTCCTGAAGATTGTGGCCGCAGTCCAGCGCCCTGCCCCTGACGTCCAGCGCCTTCTCCCGCCAGGTCTGTTCGACGTCATAAAGCGTGCCGACGGTCCCGCGCGCGCCCCACATGGCAAGCAAAGGTACGGCGATGCGTTTGTCGTCGTCCGCGGCGTCATGGACAAGATCTATACCGGCCGCCGCCCGGTAATCTTCGCAAACGGCATGCTGTGTCATCGGGTCGCGATAGCAGCGCAGGTATTCCGCCATGACCTCGGGCTCGGTTGCATGCGCAGAGCCGTTTTGCCGGCCAAGATGTGCCTGCAGAAAATATTCCGGATCGGCAGCGATCAGTCGCTCCGGCAACGGGTAAGGCTGGATTAGCAAGAACCACCAGAAGTACCGTGTGGCGAATTCCCGGTTGGTGCGCGCATACATCGTTGCGGTCGGCGCGATGTCCAGCACGGCAAGCCTGGTGACTGCATCGGGATGATCGAGCGCCATGCGGTGGGCGACACGTCCACCCCGATCATGTCCCGCCACGACAAAGCGGTCGAACCCCAGGGCCCGCATCAGCTCGACCTGATCCCTGGCCATCGCCCGCTTGGAGTAGTTGACATGGTCATCTCCGCCCGATGGCTTGCCGCTGTCGCCATATCCGCGCAGGTCGGCCGCGATCACCGTAAAGTGGCGGGCAAGTACAGGAGCGACCTTTCGCCAGGTCACATGCGTCTGCGGATGCCCGTGAAGAAGCAGGAGCGGCGCCCCCTCGCCGGCGATTGCAAAACGCAGCCTCGTTTCCGCCGCAGCGTTGAAATCGAACAGATCGAAGCCTTCGAGGAATGCCGACGGTCCGATCGACACCAGCGGTTTTTCAGCAGTCAGTTCGCGTTCAACCATGGATTTTCCCGCAGATGCCTGCGTTCGAAGGCGCTGATCTCATCGCTCAACTCAAGCGTCTGGCCAACGGCATCAAGCCCCTTGAGCAAGGCGTTCTTGCGTATTGCCTCGATCTCGAAACCGATCTCCAGGTCCCGGCCGCAGACGGTCTGGCTGTCCAGATCGATGGTGAGCACATTGTCCCCGGGCAAACCGGCTAGGTCCTGCAAACGCCGGACGTCAGGCTCACCGAGTTCAATTGCAAGCAGGCCGTTGCGGGCGCAATTGTCGAAGAAAATGCCAGCGAAGCTCTCCGCGATGATGGCGCGGATACCGTATTGCATAAGCCCCCAGACAGCATGCTCCCGACTGGACCCGCAGCCAAAATTGGCCCCGGCGATCAGAAAGGCGGCACCCTGCCATTGCGGTCGGTTGAGGATGAATTCCGGGCGAGGCTTGCCCTGCTCGTCGAAACGAAGATGATAGAAAAGACCGCGGTCGAGGCCGCTGCGATCTATTCCTTTCAGGAACTGCTTGGGCATGATGACATCGGTATCGATGTTGCTGGCCGCGAGCGGTACCGCAACACCCTTCACTCTGACGAAGGCTTCCATCTCTAGCGTTCACCCGCGATTTGACGAACATCCGCCAGGCGACCAGCCACGGCCGATGCCGCAACCATTGCCGGACTCATCAGATGCGTACGTCCCCCGGCGCCCTGACGATCTTCGAAATTTCGATTGGTGCTGGACGCACACCGCTCCGCACGGGCGAGGACGTCGTCGTTCATCGCCAGACACATCGAACAGCCCGATTGCCGCCATTCAAAACCAGCCGAGGTAAAAATGCGGTCGAGGCCCTCGGCTTCTGCCTGGCGCCTTACCGACATGGACCCCGGAACAACGATCGCCCTCACACCCGGCGCGATTTGCCGCCCTTCAAGAATTCGCGCCGCGTCGCGCAGATCCTCGATGCGCGCGTTGGTGCAGGAGCCGATGAATGCCGCCTGGATTTCGATCGAAGCCACGGGCTGACCGGGTCTGAGATCCATGTAAACCAAAGCACGCTCGATCGCCTGGCGGCGGACAGGGTCTGGTTGCAGACAGGGATCGGGTACGCACTCTGTGATCTTGACCGCTTGATCCGGGCTCGTCCCCCAGGTCACCATCGGTGCGATTTCGCCAGCGGCCAGAACGACTTCCCTGTCAAAGGCCGCATCCTGATCCGTCTGCAAGGATGCCCAGCTTTCAGCCGCCAGTCGCCAAAGCTCGCCTTTCGGCGCCCGGGGCGTTTGCGAGAGATAGTCCATGACCTTTTCGTCAGGCGCGATCAGTGCGCCGCGTGCACCGCACTCGACAGCCATGTTGCACAATGTCATGCGCGCCTCGATGCTGAGTGCACGGATGCCGGCTCCCTGAAATTCGATCGCATAGCCCGTCGCGCCCGAAGCGCCGATCTTCTCGATCAACGCCATGACGACATCCTTGGAACGCACGCCCGGCGGCAGATGCCCCTCCAGCGTGACACGCATCGATGCCAGCCGCTTGTAGATCAGCGTCTGCGTTGCCAGGTAGTGCTCGATATCGGATGTTCCTATTCCGAAGCCGAGGGCGCCAAACGCGCCGTAGGTGGTGGTGTGGCTGTCGCCTGCCGCAATCACCATGCCCGGCAACACCAGGCCGATCTCAGGCATCACCACATGCTCGATGCCTTGCATGGCATGCTTCATGTCGAAAATCTCGATGCCGAAATCACGGCAGTTCTCGGCGAAATATGCGGTCTGTTTCGCCGCATCTCCCGGCATGGTGATGCGGCCGACGACGGTCGGATTGACATGGTCCACAACGCCGAGAGCCGCGCCTGGCCGCCAGACGGAACGCTTGGCTAGGCGAAGGGCGGTGAATGCCTGCGGCGACGTGTATTCGTTCAGCACGGTGCGATCGACATAGAGAACGACCTGCCGACCCTGCTCGTCGAGCTCCCTCACCGTGTGACGATCAACGAGTTTGTCGTAAAGCGTTCGAGCCCTATGCACCCTCAACCTCCGGCCTGTTGCAGCAAAGGTTAGCGTCGGCGAACGCGGGTGGTCCCATGCAAAACTTGCATCGATTGATCGGCAAATCCTGCTGGCCGTCGAGCGTACCGAATTACTAGGGTGGCTTTGCCGGTCAGCCGATGTGCAGTCGGCCAACGAGCAGAAGAAAAACGTGTCATCGTTGTCGACAGTCTATCGGCGGCATCCAGCCGGATCAAAAAAGCCGAGACGCGAACAACGCTGGGGGAACTCTCGCCTATCAAGCAAGATCTTGTGAGGCGAAGCAGCGAACAAACGGGGAGGCAAGCATGCATATGGGCTTCTTTGATGGCCGTATCATCCAGGCCGATCAGAATGCGACCGGATACAGCCGGCGTTACGGGAAATGATGCGGGCACCTTTGACCTCATTCCAGTCATCGGCCGTGGAAGAAGCAACTTCCATACGTCGCCACCTGCACAGCAGACCCGAGTTGAAATTCGAGGAAAGGGAAACGTCCGACCTCGTCGCCAGTTTCCTCGTCAGGCATGGGTATGAAACGAGGCAGGGTATCGCGGGCACCGGCGTCATCGGCGTGCTTGATACCGGACGGCCAGGTCCTACCCTCTGTTTTCGTGCCGACATGGACGCCCTGCCAATCCAGGAAAAGACAGGTCTGAGCTACGCGTCAACCGTCCCGGGCAAGATGCATGCGTGTGGCCATGACGGACATACGGCTTCGCTGCTGCTGGCCGCTGCGAAGCTTGCCTCGGAAAGCGAACAACTGGGCGGGCGCATCAAGCTGCTGTTCCAGCCTGCAGAGGAAGGCGGCACAGGCGCTGCCCGCATGATCGAGGAAGGCGCACTCGCCGGGGTCGACGCCATTTACGGCTTTCACAACCGCCCGGGCTATCGGCAAGGCCGGGTTTTCGCCAAGGCGGGCCCGGCCATGGGCGGCACTTCGGTCTACGAGGTCACCATCATCGGCAATGGCGGCCACTCCTCCCGGCCCGACCTGGCGGTCGACCCGATATTCGTGGGCGCAAGCCTGATCCATTCCATGCAAAGCGTGGTTTCGAGACGTCTCTCTCCACTGGAATCGGGAGTGGTCAGCGTCACGCAGTTCCATGGGGGCAACGCCCACAACATCATCCCCGGCCGCGCTTCGATGACGATCAACACGCGCGATGCCAGTCCCGAAACCGGGGCAATGATAGATCGCGAACTCAACCGCCTGATCACGAGCGTCTGCCACGCCCACGGCGCCGAGTCAGAACTGACGCGCATCCTGCGTATTCCACCCGTCGTCAATGACGATGTCGAAACCGAGTTCACCGTGGCTGTCGCCGTCGATGTCGTCGGGCCCGACAATGCCGGATATGTCCATCAGCTTCCCACAATGGGGGCCGAAGACTTCGCCTTCTACCTGGAGAAGGTTCCCGGCTGCTTCTTCTTCGTCGGCAATGGCGAAGACAGCGCCTATCTCCACCACCCCCTCTACGATTTCAACGACGACATTCTACCGGTCGCCGCGGGCATGTTCGCAGGAATTGCCCATCGGCGCCTCGGCCTTGGTGCCCGTTCCCGGGATGGATGACTGCACATTCGTGCAGCGGTTCAGCAAAACTCCCTTCGCGAGCGCACCAGCCAATCCAATGGAGGATCTCTCACGTGTCGGTTCTTGAGCCACAGGACTATTTCCGGCTGCGTCTGCCGTCAGACCCGCAGATTTCGCCAGATGGGCGTTATGTCGCCTATGTGCGCGACTGGCCGGACGTCATCCGCGACGCCTGGTCGTCGGCTGTACAGGTCATCGACCGCAAGTCCGGCAATGTGCAGGATCTGGGCGATGGATTCCAGCCACGCTGGTCGCCCGAATCGGACCGTCTCGCATTTGTGAAAGCCGGCGACGACGCGAATGCAATCCGCCTCTGGTCCGTGGCAACGGGTGAAACCACGGCAATCGCCAGCCTGCCGTCAACACCCGAGGGCCTGCGCCCGTCTCCCGACGGTCGAACAATCGCTTTTGTCATGCGAGCGCAGTTGGTACGGCCTGACCAGGCGAACAGCCAAACGGCACCGGCCTGGCATGCGCTTCGTACGGAACATTGGGCGCGGCCGGGTCAATACACGGAAAAGCTACTGCGTCGGATAGAAGGCGTCGATGCCGAACTGCTGCCCGAAGGGCATCACCAGATCTTCCTGCTCGATGTCGCGACCGCCACGATCCGGCAGTTGACCTTCGATCCATTCGAACATGGCGGCCCGCTGGCGCTGGTTACAAAACTGAAGCTCGCCGGACACATCTCCGGTCTGCTGACAGCCGCACCCTTGTGATGTCGATGCTGCGCGACCCGACACCATCCGGACCCGTGGACCCGGCCCATGCCGTGGCGGCGGATATATACAGCTTTTCGATCGCAGATGGGGCCGTCACCCGCCTGACCCGTTTCGGCGGAACGATTGCTCACGCTTCCGTTTCACCCGACGGCGAGTGGATTGCGTTCGTGGGTTCCCGTGGCCCGCAGAAGAGCTTCCGTACGAATGTCGTCCACGTCATGAGCCGATCGGGCGACAATCTCCGCACCTTGAACCATCCCGACGGACTTGAAGTCCATCAGGAACTGCTGTGGCTGCCCGATAGTTCGGGACTGCTGGCCCTGGTGCCGCACGAAGGGACCGGATCCCTGCAAAAGGTCAACCTCGAAGGGCAATGGACCGTCCTGTCGCGCGAGGTGGGAGGCTCGGCGGCGTCCGGATATGTGCTGTGGAGCAAATTCGTTTCGGTCTCGCGCGGGGGCGAAATCGCGATATTGCGCGGCAGTTCGACACGGACCGACGAAGTCGCAGTTCTCTCCCCAGACGGCACCGGCTGCCAGGAGATGACACGTGAAGCCGACTGGATGTCGGACATAACCGTCGCACCGATCGAGTCGATGTGGCTCGCTACCAGGCAGCCCATGCAGGCCTGGCTTGTTCGGCCGGCCGACGCTCCTGCCGACAAGCCGCTGCCGCTGATCCTGTGGCTCCATGGCGGACCCTATCTGAGCTGGGGGCCACATTTCGCGACCATACCGCAGCTATGGGCCGCACGCGGCTACGCCGTGCTCATGATGAACCCTCGCGGTTCGCTCGGCTACGGTGAGACCTTCACCGATCATCTGGAGCACGACTTCCCCGGGGCCGATGATCTGATGATCGCCGATGCCGTCGACCTTGTGGTCAAGCGCGGCGGCATTGACCCCCGACGCGTCTATGTGGCTGGGGAATCCGCGGGTGGTGTGCTGACGGCCTGGCTCATCGGTCACACCCATCGCTTCGCTGCAGCCGCTGTCGTCTACGGAGTCGTCGAGTGGATCAGCCAGACGCTGCTGCAGGACCGGCCGGATTACTTCGCCTATCGCTGGCGCTCGGGGCCACCCTGGGATGCCGGCAAGCAGGAAGTGTACTGGCGCCATTCGCCGCTGGCCCTGGTCGGCAATGTCCGGACACCGACGATCGTCCTGTGCGGGGAGCGCGACTGGCGCACGCCCATCACGCAATCGGAGATGTATTTCACTGCTTTGAAGATGTGCGGTGTCGAGGCGGCTCTGGTCAGTTACCCCGACAACAATCACGGGCTCGAGCGCCATCCCAGCCAATATCTCGATTTCGCAGAGCGCATCGGAGACTGGTTCGAGCGCTACGAACAGGTGACCCTGGCCAAGTCGGCATGATCACCACCTCAATCGGGGAGCAGCAAGAGGAAGCTGCCCCCCTGATTGCCGCGTTTAACAATCAGGCCAGCCAGGTCCGCGGCTACGCTGCGGGGATCGGTTCAAACAAGGCCGTAGAAAAAGGGGAAAAAGCCATGTCACTCGATCATATGGATCCGCAGGAATTCCTGGAGCTGACCTATGCCCGTGCACGACAGACCGCACTGAGCCGCAGAGCGGTTCTCGGCGGCTTTGCCGCGCTGACCGCGGCAATGGTTCTGCCGGGCCGTGAAGCTTTCGCCGAGGGGCGTGGCGGAACGTTGCGCATCGGCCGCGACCAGGAGCCCGACAGCCTGGATCCGCAAAAGACGCTCGTCGCCGTCTCGGACCAGACCAACAACTGGATCTACGAGCCGCTGGCACGTCTCGACACCGATGGCAATGTCGTGCCCGGGCTGGCCGAACGGTGGGACGTAACGGATAACAACAAGACCATCGTGTTCCACCTGCGCGACGGCGTGACGTTTCACGACGGCAGCCCCGTCGATGCCGAAGCCTGCGTCTGGACCACGCAACGGATCATGGACCCGGCTACGGCATCGCCATCCGCCTATCTGCTCGGCCCGTTCGACAAGGCAGAGGTGATCGACCGGTTGACCGTTGCCTACCATTTCAAGGAACCTTTCGTGCCACTGTGGATCGGCCTCTCGAGCCCCGCGGCCGCGATCCTGCCACGCAAATCGATCGAAGCGCTTGGCGATCAGTTCGGCCGCAATCCCGTCGGCTGCGGGCCCTTCCGTTTCTCGGGCTGGGCGCCCGATACCGGCATCAAGCTGGTGCGGTTCGACGACTACAAATGCGGCCCGGTGGCGGCGCCGGATGAAGTGCAATTCCTGTACTTCCCAGAGGATTCGACCCGGATCGCGGCCCTTGAGACGGGTGAGATCGATGTGCTGGCCACCGGTCAGGCGGTGCCCGTCGATGCTGTCCGCCGGCTGCGCCAGAATGGCGAGATCCAGCTTCTGTCGCGGGCGAGGCAGGGATTGCGTGCGCTCGTCTTCAACATGAGCAAAGCGCCGTTCGACGACATTCGTGTACGCCAGGCCGTCTGCCACGCAATCGATCGCGAAAAGGTGCTGGCCTTCGCTCTCGACGGCAACGGCCAGATCGCGCATGGCCCGCTGCCCACGACCATTCCGGGTTACTCAAAGGCGGTCGAGACACTCGACTGTGCCTACGATCCGGCCAAGGCCAAGGCGCTGCTGGTCGAAGCCGGCCAGCAGGCAGGGCTGAAGCTGCGCATGATCACCTCCGACATGCCGCCGGTCCGCCGGACGGCCGAGATCGTGCAGACCGAACTGCGCGACATCGGCATCGAGCTCGAGATTCAATCACTTCCGGTCGCCGAATGGGCCTCGCTGTCGAGCAAGGGCGAGCACCACATCTTCTTCATGGCATACGAATACAATGACGCCGATATCCTCTATGCCGCACTGCACAGCCAAGGGTCCTACAACCGCAGCTTCCACAAGGACCCGGCGCTGGATAAACTGCTCGAGGCGCAACGGGTGGCGTTCGATCCAGCCGGGCGCCAGGCTCTCCTCGACGAGGCGCAGGCGCTGATCATGCGCCAGGCCTATTGGGCACCGCTGTTCGAACCATTGAATTTTGCCGCCCTGTCGTCCGCGGTTCGGGACGCAGCCTTGCGCAGCGACGGCGACATCTCGATCAGCACCGCCTGGATCGAGAGCTGAGGAACGGCCGGTGCTGCCTCTCATCATCAAGCGGATCGGCTACGCCTTGATCATCATTGCCGGCATCGCGTTTGTGGTGTCGGCGATGACCAAGCTGGTGCCGGGCGACCCGGTCGACGTCATGGCGGCAGGCAACCCCGGCATGACCGAGGCCGACAAGGCACGGCTGCGCAGCCAACTCGGGCTCGACCGGTCGATGATGGATCAATACGTCTCCTATCTTGGCAATGCATTGCAGGGTGATCTCGGCACCTCGCTGCGCCAGCGTGTTCCGACCGCACAACTGATCCTGGAGCGCCTGCCGGCCACAGCGGAGCTGACACTGTGGTCGATGGCACTGGCGCTGCTGGTCGCGGTTCCGATCGGCGTCGTGACTGCGCTTCGCCGGGACACCCCGGTCGATACGGCTGGCACCGTCATCGCGGTCCTCGGCGTCTCCACCCCTTCCTTTCTGCTCGGTGTCCTGCTGATCCTCCTGTTTTCCGTGCAGCTCGGCTGGCTGCCGGCCTCGGGCTACAAGGGATCGGTGATCGCCGCGCTACCAAAGGCGATCGTTGAGGGTCGCTTCGACCTCCTGTGGCAGAAGGCACGTTATTTCCTCCTGCCCTCGGTCTCGTTGGCGTTCGGCCTGATGGCAGTGAATGCCCGGCTGATCCGCTCGGCGATGATCGAGACGATCCGCCAGGACTATGTCCAGTTCGCCCGCGCCAAGGGTGTGCCACCGCGCACAGTGGTGCTGCGGCATGCGTTGCGCAATGCCATCATCCCGGTCATCACCATGATCGGCCTGCAGTTGGGCAACCTGCTGTCCGGTGCCATCGTGGCCGAAACGGTATTCGCCTGGCCGGGTATCGGCCGGCTGTCGGTGCAGGCCATCACCACCCGCGACTATCCCCTGGTGCAGGCTACGGTGCTGATCACGGCGGTGCTGTTCGTGGCCATGAACCTGATCGTCGACCTTCTCTACCATGTCATAGACCCACGGATGCGCCATGGCTGACAGCACACTGCCTCAAGTCGTGGGGTCTCAAGCCATTGGAATCGGGTCGTCGGCCGAGCCCGCACCCGATGTCTCCCGGGGACGGTTCTTCAAGGCGCTCCGCCGCAGCCCGAAAGGGCTTGCCGGGCTGCTGCTGGTCGGCCTGATCCTGGCCTGCGCCACCGCTGCCCCTGTCCTCGCGCCGCATGACCCTGCCCAGCAGGTTCTGGGATGGCGTTTCCTGCCGCCGGCCTGGGCGACGGGCGGCAGTTGGGAGCATATTCTGGGAGGCGACAATCTGGGTCGGGACATATTCAGCCGGATCCTCGTCGGCGCCCGCACCTCGATGGCTGTCGCGGTCGTCGTCGTCACGCTGGCCGCCACGATCGGTTCCCTCCTCGGTGCCGTGGCCGGTTATGCCGGCGGCATCGTCGACAACATCATCATGCGACTGGCCGACTTCCTGCTCGCCTTTCCCTTCCTGCTTCTCGCCCTGATGATCATGGCGATCCTGGGCCCCGGCTTCTGGACCATGGTGCTGGCGCTGTCGATCGCCCTGTGGGTCAACTACGCTCGCGTGGTGCGGGGCGAGGCGTTGCGCATCGAGCAGATGGAGTTCGTGGAAGCGGCGCGGTCGATCGGTGTGCCGGGCTGGCGCATCGTGCTGGGCCACGTCGTGCCGAACGTGATCCCGTCGGTTCTGGTCCTGGCCACGCTTGAGGTTGCGCTGGTGATCATCGCCGAGGCAGCCCTCAGTTTCCTTGGCCTCGGCGTACAACCGCCAACCCCTTCCTGGGGGAAGATGATCAGCGAAGGCCGCGACTTCCTCTACGACGCGCCTTGGATGGTGATGGGCCCTGGTCTGGTGATCCTGATGACTTCTGTGGGCATCAACCTGTTCGGCGACTTCCTGCGCGACTTTATCGACCCGAGGACAGAGCGATGAGCGCGCCCCTGCTGCAAATCCAGAACCTACGCGTCGAATACGCCTCGCCGCGAGGACCGGTCCAGGCGGTCGCCGGCGTATCGCTGGCGCTCGACCGCAACCGCATCCTGGGTCTGGTCGGCGAAAGCGGCTGTGGCAAGTCGACTGTCGGCCAGGCGCTGATGGGATTGATCCAGTCACCGGGCCGTATCGCCGGCGGCGACATCCGCTTCGAGGACAAAAGCCTGATCGGCCTGCCCGAGCGCGACATGCGAAACCTGCGCGGCAACCGGATGTCGATGATCTTCCAGGATCCCACCTCGACGCTCAATCCAGTTCTTACCGTCGGCGACCAGATCGCCGAGTTGTTCCGGTGGCATCGGCCGCAGATGCGGCGGCGCGAGGTACAGGCCCGCGTCACGGCGCTTCTCGAACGTGTCGGCATCGTCGACGCGGACAGACGGCGCCGGGCTTATCCGCACGAATTGTCAGGAGGCATGCGCCAGCGTGTGGTCATTGCCTGTGCTCTCGCGCTGGAACCGGCCCTCATTGTCGCCGACGAACCGACAACGGCACTGGACGTCACTGTCCAGGCGCAGATCCTGGACCTCCTCCGCGATCTGCAGTCCGAGCACGGCACCGCCGTGATCCTCGTCAGCCATGACCTCGGCGTCATCGCCGAGACCTGTGACGACGTCGCCGTGATGTATGCGGGGCGAGTGGTCGAGAGCGGTCCGGCCGGCGAGGTACTGGCCCGGCCACGACATCCCTACACCGCCGGGCTGATCGCTTCGCGCCCTGCTTTTGGTGCGCCAGACCAGGTGGTCAGGCCAATCCCGGGCACGGTGCCCGACCTGGCGCGTCCGCCGGCTGGCTGCCCGTTCCATCCGCGTTGCCACAAAGCTGTCGCCACCTGCCGCGACGCCATTCCCACCTTGTCCCCAATCCGGGAGGAGCCGCGCCATGCTGTCGCCTGTCCCCTCGCCGCCTGACCAGGCCCGAACCGCGGCAGCCGCCGCTCTTCTCTCCATCGAGGGACTTGAGAAGCATTATGCCCTGCCCGGCCGCTGGTTCGGTCATGCGGGCGTGATGCGTGCCGTCGATAATGTCAGCTTCGCCATCGGGCCTCAGGAGACCTTTGGCCTCGTCGGCGAAAGCGGCAGCGGCAAATCCACGATCGGCCGCATGATCGCCAGGTTGATCCGGCCGACGGCCGGCAGCATCCAGTTCGACGGCAAGGACTGGCTTGCCCTGTCCGGCAACGAATTCCGGCGTGCCCGGAAGCGGGTGCAGATGGTGTTCCAGAGCCCCTATGCATCACTGGATCCGCGCTGGCGCATCGCCGACATCGTCGCCGAACCCCTGCGCACGCATCTCGACCTGCCAGCGGCCGAACTGCGCGACCGGGTGGCGGGTCTGTTGCAGGCGGTCGGGCTGGACCCGGCTGTAGCCGACCGCCATCCCCACCAGTTCTCTGGTGGTCAGCGCCAACGCATCGGCATCGCCCGCGCCATCGCGCTGGAACCCGATCTGCTGGTAGCGGATGAGCCAGTGTCCGCTCTCGATGTCTCGGTGCAAGCTCAGATTCTGACGCTGCTGCAGGACATCAAGGCGCGCCGCCGGCTGTCGATGCTGTTCATCTCGCATGACCTTTCGGTCGTCGCTTACCTGTGCGACCGCGTCGGCGTTCTCTACCACGGCCGACTGGTGGAGATTGCAGCGACCCGCGAGCTGTTCAATGCGCCGGGCCATCCCTACACCCGCACACTGGTGGCCGCGATCCCCGGATCGGGCAAGCGTCACGAAGCATCCATACCGGCCGGAGGTTCCACTTCGGAGGGCGGCTGCGCCTATGCCGGCCGGTGTCCGCATGCCCGGGACCCATGCCGGACAGTCATGCCGGCATTACGGCCATCCGCATCCAACACACTGATTGCCTGCCATCGCGCGGGAGAAATCTGAAGAAGTAGCGCGTCGCGCATCTTTTTCAGGAAGGGGGCCAGCGCTGGGAACGCTGTCCCCGGCAAAAAACGCGCCCATTTTTCTGAACTTTTCATTGGAGGAGACAATGAACATCAAGAGCCTTTTGCTCGGCTCAGCTGCGGCTCTGCTCGCAGTTTCCGCTACGCGCGCCGCCGACGCTGTCGTCGTCGCCGAGCCGGAACCCGCTGAATACGTCAAGATCTGCGACGTCTACGGCGCCGGCTACTTCTACATCCCAGGCACCGAGACCTGCCTGCGGGTCGGCGGCTACATCCGCTATGATATCGGCATGGGAGACGTCGGCGCCTACAACGGCGCCCGTGCCAATGACCGGCTCGACAACAAGGAGCAAGGCACCTGGTGGAAACTCGCCCGCTTCGCCATCAGGACCTGGACCGGCCAGGAGACTGAACTTGGAACCCTGAAAACCTACACCTCGACCCGCTTCGACTTCGGCAACCCTCAGGACTACGGTTCGAACTCGACAAGCAATGGCTATGCACTGACCTTCGCCTGGGTTCAGCTCGGTGGCCTGCGTATCGGCAAGGGTGAAACGGCTTTCGCCAGCTTCATCGACTATGCCGGCAACGTCATCAATGACACGCTGGTTCCTTACAGCGCCCTCGATACCAACCTGATCAGCTACACCTTCGATGCCGGCAATGGCTTCTCGGCGATCGTCTCGCTGGAGCAGGGTGCGGGCAAGTTTTCGAAATGGAAACGCGCCGGCGACACCTGGACCAGTGCCGACAACACCATCGACAGCTATGTGCCCCATGTCGTCGGCGGCCTGAAATACGCCCAAGGCTGGGGTGGTATCACCGGCGTCGTTGCCTATAACAGCAATTTCGAGGAGTGGGCCGGCAAGGTTCGCCTCGACCTCAAAGCGACCGACCAGATCGACCTGTTCATCATGGCCGGTTACGGCACAAATGATCATATCGACCGCAACTTCTACAAATTGTGGGGCGGCAACTGGGCATTCTGGGGTGGCGGCACCTACAAGTTCAACGAGAAGACCTCGTTCAACGCCCAGCTCTCCTACGATGACGCCGAGAACCTCGGCGTCGCCGTCAACGTTGCTCACCAGCTGGTTCAGGGTTTCACCGTTACTGCCGAAGTCGACTATATCAACGAAGGCAATTTCGGCACGGCCGACTACACCGGCAGCTGGACCAACGCGAACAAGAAGAACAACCTTGGCGGTCTGCTCCGCTTCCAGCGCGACTTCTAGTGCCGTCACCACTTCCAGAACCCGTCAGCAACGGCGGGTTCTGCTTTCCGGCAGAGTGAACCCCGCCGCGGCCAGACAGGTGTCTGCAACGGTGTCCCTGTACCAGCCGAAGAACTCCCTCTACACTGACGAAAAGGCAGACAGGCTCGAAGCGGGGGCTCGATGAGCAAGGGGGACGGCGCGCGTCAATTCCTGGCTGAACAGCCAATCCCGCCGCTCGAGAAGCGGAAAACCGCTGAGGACCAGCCGCACTATCTCGGTCACCGCGAAAGGCTGCGCGAGCGATTTGCCAGTGCCGGGCACAGCGCCCTGCCCGATTACGAACTGCTCGAGCTTCTGCTCTTCCGCCTCGTCCCACGTGCAGACACCAAGCCCATCGCGAAGGCGTTGCTTGCCCGCTTCGGTACGCTTGCCGAAGTCCTGGGAGCACCGACGGGACTGCTTCAAGAGGTGAAGGGTGTCGGCCCCGCCGTTGCGCTCGACCTCAAGGTGGTCGCCGCGGTTACGCATCGCTCGCTCCGCAGCGAGGTGACCGGTCGTGAATCCTTGTCTTCCTGGCAACAGCTGCTGGACTATTGCCGCGCCGCCATGGCGTTCGAAAGCCGCGAACAGTTTCGCATCCTCTTCCTGGACAAGAAGAACATGCTGATCGCCGACGAGGTGCAGCAAACCGGAACGGTTGACCACACGCCGGTCTACCCGCGCGAAGTCATGAAACGAGCGCTGGAACTCTCGGCGACGGCAATCATCCTCGTCCACAACCACCCATCGGGTGACCCGACTCCATCACGCGCGGATATCGACATGACCAAGGAGATCATCGAGGCGGGCAAGAGGCTGGGGATTACGGTGCACGACCACATCGTCATCGGCAAGAAAGGCCATGCTTCGATGAAGGGACTGCTGCTGATCTAGCAGGAGCGTTTTCGTTTTGAAGGAACGCTCCAACTCTTTGTTTTTACGCAATTGGGGGCAGAAAACCGTCCCACGCTTTACCTGGAATTGCTCAAGCGAGACCAGAAACTATCCGGGCGTCAAGGCGTCGCGATCTTGCATTCGGCGGCCAGCCTGTCGATGGCCGCGGCGGCACCAGCCAGAAAGAAATCGGCGTTGGCACGACCGGTAATGACGCCGAAACGCCACGAAAGCCTGAGGTGCTTGGCCGACGCCAGACGACTGACGGCATCGGTCCCAGGTCGTATCAATGTTCGCGAACCATTGGACACCGACCAGTCTTCCCTGACGTTTTCGCCACGGTCGACTGACACGGCAACGGTGATCGTGTCCGCGACAGCGACACCATCGTTCAGCTGCAGCCACTCGCTCCACTGCGGCTCCCCGTCCGGGCGGCAAGCTATGGTCAGGACCGGGCGATAGCCGAGCGCGCCACTGCCTATGGCTATGATGCTGTCGGCAGAGAGCGAGGCGGTGATCGAACCGTCAGAAGCGGAGCCGAACCGCCAGCGATCGGCAGCATCGTCCGCCCGCGCGGCACCACAGCCGAACGCCAGCAACACCATGCCAAGCAGCGGACGAAGTCCGACAACCGACCCTACCAATTTTGCCCTCCGCGAAAACAGGCACGACTCTGCTGCAGGCTACGCTACGGCAGCTTACCAAGTGATTAGTGGTGATTTAGTGGCATCTTGAGCAATCGCCAGTAGTCTGCATGTACAGACCGGTGGAGCAAACAAGAGTGCAACGCGGCCGGCCGACAGACCATTTTGGAGCACAAGCGGCGCAGGTCCATGCAAAGAAAAAGGCCGCCTTGCGGCGGCCCTCGTTCCTTTCCATTGACGCTTATTCAGCGTCCTTGGCGGCTTTCTTCTTCGGCGCAGCCTTCTTCTTCGGCTCCTCGGCACCAGCCTCTTCAGCCTTTTCCGCCTTCTTGGCGGCGGCCTTCTTGGCTGGCTTGGCCTTGGTCTCGGCTTCCTCGTCCTCGGCCATCAGCTCTTCCTTGCTCACCTTCTTGTCGGTGACGGAGATCTGGCCGAGCAGATGGTCGACGACCTTTTCCTCGAACATCGGCGCGCGCAGCGTGTTCAGCGCATCCGGGTTGGAGCGGTAGAACTCATAGACTTCCTGCTGCTGGTTGCCCGGGAAACGACGGATCTGCTCGAACAGGCCACGCTGCAGCTCTTCGTCGGAAACCGTGACACCAGCCTTCTCGCCGATCTCGGCAAGCACCAGGCCGAGGCGCACACGACGCTCGGCAAGCCGGGTATATTCGGCGCGAGCTTCTTCCTCGGTCGTCTCTTCGTCGGCGAAGGTGCGGCCGGCGGCTTCGAGATCACGATTGACCTGGTTCCAGATGTTGGTGAACTCGGCCTCGACCAGCTTGGACGGTGCCTCGAAAGAATAGGACGTGTCGAGCTGGTCGAGGAGCTGGCGCTTGACCTTCTGGCGTGTCATCGAACCGAACTGGCTTTCGATCTGGCCCTTCACGACCTCGCGCAGGCGCTCAAGCGATTCCAGGCCGAGGTTCTTGGCGGTCTCGTCGTCGACCTCCAGCTTGCCCGGCGCTGCAACTTCCTTGACGGTGACGTCGAAGGTCGCTTCCTTGCCGGCCAGATGTGCTGCCTGGTAGTTTTCCGGGAAGGTCACGGTGACGAGCTTTTCATCGCCGGCCTTGGTGCCGACCAGCTGATCTTCGAAGCCCGGAATGAATTCCTTCGAACCCAGCACCAGCGGCTGATCGGTGCCGGCGCCGCCCGCGAAAGCCTCGCCGTCGATCTTGCCGAGATAGTCGATGGTGACGCGGTCGCCTTCGGCGGCCTTGCCCGACTTGGTCTCGTAGGAACGAGACGATTCGGCCACGCGCTGGACCTGCTCGTCGATTTCCGATTCCGGCACGTCATAGACCGGGCGGGTCACCTTGATGTCGGAAAAATCCTTGATCTCGATCGCAGGGATGACTTCGTAGTTCAGCTTGAATTCGAAATCGCTGCCGCCGGCCAGGATCTTTTCGGCTTCCTTCTCATCCTCGGTCATGATGACCTCGGGCTGCATGGCGGCCTTTTCGCCGCGGCCGGTGATGATGGTGCGCGACTCGTTCAGGATCTCGTTGACCACCTCGGCCATGAAGGACTTGCCGTAAACCTTGCGCAGGTGCTGGACCGGCACCTTGCCCGGGCGGAAGCCGTTGATGCGGACCTTGTCCTTGGCATCCGACAGCCGGGCCAGCAGCTTGGCCTCCATGTCGCCGGCGGGCACGACGACCTTGATCTCGCGCTTGAGGCCGGAATTGAGCGTTTCGGTGACCTGCATCATCAAACCTTTTATCTTAACCAATGAGACTGGCTAACGGACCTGCCGTTCGCAGCCTGCCGGAGTAATCTTGCCGGGAGTGGCTTTTTGGTACGGAAGCTGGAGCCTTGACCGCTTCGGCGGCTCAATTCCCCCAACGACGCCCCAAAATGTGATTAAGTCTTTGTTTTTCCGACTTCATATCACATTTAGCAGAAGCGGATCGTCGCATCCCGTCACATTCGACACGCCTTTTGTCACAGGCGGGGCCGATTTTCAACTATCTTCGCGCCCGGCAACAAGCTGTGTCTTGACCATCGACATTGACAGAATGATGGCTACGTGGGATTTGGCCCGCCATGCGGATGTGGCGGAACTGGTAGACGCCCCGGATTTAGGTTCCGGTGCCGAAAGGCGTGGGGGTTCGAGTCCCTTCATCCGCACCACTCTTGCCGACACGGTTCGACATTCATTGAAGTGGCGAACGTCACCGCATCAGGCGAATCCCCTCTTAATAAAGCGGCTCCTCGAACAGCGTCTTGTCGCCGTCGACCAGTGCCTTGATCTGCGGGGTACCGTCCTTGGCCAGCGCAACGCGTACCCCGAAGGGGCGAACACGCATGTCGGTCTCGATCGCCCGCCCCTGGCCCTCCGGCAAATAGAAGCGCTCGATGCCGTAGTCCGGCGAGAGCGTGGCATCCGGCTCAAAAGAATGGTCCGCAGGAATGTAACCAGGAGGAATTGAGCCCGCGATGTCGGCTTGGTCCACACCAGGAGCGGACGGCGGGGTGCCAAAGAAAACGGAAACTGGACGCCAATAGCCATCGGCATCTTTCTTCAGCCGTACCAATATGCGCTCAACTGGCGCTTTTGTCCGACCGGCCTCCAGATCAGCCACGAGCTTTGCCGGAATGGTGGAGATCTCGTACCCCAACCGGACATAGTCACCCCGCAACAGGTCACGCGGGTCGACGGGCTCGACCTTCAACAGGACCTCAGTGCCGTTGCGCAGGATGGCGGCGCGGCCGGCGATGATCCAGCTCAGGAAGCCGATCTGGACAAGCGCCAGAACGACGGCGGAGATGATGAGCTTCTTTCCGGTCATGATGCTGCCCCTCCCTCCGTTGCATGTCCACGCATGCGCTTTTCAACGCGAATGATGACAAAGGCGAGAAGGCCAAGGATCACCGCCGCAGCAAGGAAGAAGCTGGCCGTGTCCAGCATCGTCCCCATCATGACGAGATAGATCCAGACCAGTTCGTAGGCGAAACCGATGTAAGCGAGCCAGCGCAGGCCACGACTGTCACGCCCGGCCAACACGATGGCGGCAACGATGCCGGCGAGCATCAGCGCCGAGGTGAGGATCAGGCCTCCCCCCTCGTTATATTCGAATTGCAGGATGGCCATCCCGATGAGGAAACCAAGGAAGGCATGCAACGGCAGTCGCCCGCCAAGTTGCAACAGGCTATCCAGCGGCTCGGATGCATAGACCGCCGCCGCAAAGACCGCAGCCGAGCCGATCGCCAGCTGAATCGCCATCGCATCCCACTCGTCTGCCGCGGCAACGAAGCCCGCATAGATAATGAGCGACAGGATGATGAGGTGTCGGGACGGCTGGCTGCGCGTCCAGTAGGAGATCAGGAACAGCGCGAATGCCATCAACACATAGAGATAAGGAATATCGAATCCGCTGCGGAAGTCGAAGCCGTTGAGCAGCATCATGACCATCCAGCCGTCGGCGATGGCCACCGCCATGACGGTGAGCGGATTCGAGCGCAGCGCTGCCGCGGCAAGCGCGGTGCCGGCACACCAGGTGAGGATCGCGCCGGATTCGTCGCCCGAGAAATGATACATCTGGCCAATCAGTGCGATCGCGCCACCGAAGGCAGCCGCCGCAACCACCCATGCGGCCTCCGCAAAGGCGGGATGGTCGCGCAGCTTCAGCCATGCGCCGCCTACATAGCCCGCCGCGATGACGGCAAAGACAGCCACCACGCGCGCGATGCGCGGGATGGTCTCCCAGTTGGCAGCGATGAAGATGAGGATGGCGGCGCCAAGCAGAATGGCCGCCAGCATGGCAAGGACCGTTCCGAAGGAAAGAGAGCGGCGCACATTCGCTTCGATGTCGCGGCGCAGTTTTTCGGCGGTTTCAGCATCGATCAGGCCGTTTTCGACCCAACGCGCGATATCCTGCCCGACCTTGCTCGCATAGCTTGCCAAGAGTCTCACTCCACTATTTTAGTCGGATTACCAGCCGGTCGGAGCAAATCATTGGCAGCGCGTCATTTTCCGATTCTGGCTTCTTTATGACGATGGTGTGAAATGGCTGCCATGTTGCATTGCACAAAACGCATTGCTGCCATGCGACAATCGCACTTTTAAATCGATATGGGTCCACCTATTTTAGCACCGTACAGAAAAGATGAACGAACGAACAAAGACGTAAACGAGCAAATATCATGAACCTGATCCGCAACTACCGCAACTGGCGCCGCTACCGGGACACCGTTTCCGAGCTGAGCCGCCTGAGCAACCGTGAGCTGAGCGATATCGGCATCAGCCGCAGCGACATCCCTTACGTGGCCCGCAAGGCTGCGTAACCAGTCGGGCCGAACCCGGCCCGAACCGAATTGAGAGACACGACAATGAACCTGATCCGCAGCTACCGTAACTGGCGCGCCTACCGCGACACGGTCGAACAGCTCGGTCGCCTGTCGAACCGCCAGCTGGAAGACATCGGCCTGTTCCGTATGGAAATCAAGCAGGCCGCTCGCAAGGCGAGCTAAGCAATTTCGCCAGGGTCTACCTCCTCCCAGACCCTGACGGATACGGTCACCCCTTACCTCCTCCCAAGGGTTGACCACCGAAATGGCGCCCGCCGCACTCCTCCTCCCAGCGGCGGGCGTTATTTCCGAATGAGAGTTTCGTCCTCTCTGATTGGCGAAAGAGATTTTGTCAGAGCCGACCTCCTCCCCGGCGATGACGAATAGGTCGGCTTCCTCCTCCTCCCTGAGGCCGACCACCGAAACGGTGCCCGCCGCACTCCTCCTCCCAGCGGCGGGCATTGTTTCCGAAAGAGAGTTTCGTCCTCTCTGATTGGCGAAAGAGATTTTGTCGAAGCCCACCTCCTCCCGGGCAACGACGAATAGGTCGGCTTCCTCCTCCTCCCTGAGGCCGACCACCGAAACGGTGCCCGCCGCACTCCTCCTCCCAGCGGCGGGCATTGTTTCCGAAAGAGAGTTTCGTCCTCTCTGATTGGCGAAAGAGATTTTGTCGAAGCCCACCTCCTCCCGGGCAACGACGAATAAGGCCGACCTCCTCCTCCTCCCTGAGGTCGGTCACCCAAACGACACCCGCCGGACCTCCTCCCCCGGCGGGTGTTGTGTTATTCGGGCTCCTGCAACAGCTTTGAAAACCGGTCGGCATCGCGAGAATTGCATTCGCACTGCCGAAGGACTATTGCGGGCCGCATGAGCAAAGACCCTATTCACATTGTTGGCGGTGGCCTCGCCGGTTCGGAAGCAGCCTGGCAAGCCGCACAGGCCGGCGTGCCGGTGATCCTGCATGAAATGCGCCCGGTGCGCGGTACCGACGCGCACAAGACACAGGATCTTGCCGAACTGGTCTGTTCGAACTCCTTCCGCTCGGACGATGCAGAAGCCAATGCCGTCGGCCTGTTGCACGCTGAGATGCGACTGGCCGGTTCGCTGATCATGGCCGCGGGCGACGCCAACCAGGTTCCGGCCGGCGGAGCACTTGCCGTCGACCGCGATGGTTTTTCGGCCGCAGTTACTGCCAGGCTCGAGGCACATCCGCTCATCACTATCCAGCGCGAGGAAGTGACTGGCCTGCCGCCGGCGGAATGGGGTCAGGTCATCGTTGCAACGGGACCGCTGACGGCACCTTCACTCGCCGAGGCCATCGCCACCGAAACCGGAGCCGATGCGCTCGCCTTTTTCGATGCCATCGCACCGATCGTGCATTTCGAGACGATCGACATGAACGTGGCCTGGTTCCAGTCCCGCTACGACAAGGTCGGCCCCGGCGGCACCGGCAAGGACTACATCAACTGCCCGATGGACAAGGCACAATACGATGCCTTCGTTCAGGCCCTGATCGAGGGCGGCAAGACCGAATTCAAGCAGTGGGAAGGTACGCCCTATTTCGACGGTTGCCTGCCGATCGAGGTCATGGCCGAACGTGGCGTCGAAACACTGCGACATGGGCCGATGAAGCCGATGGGCTTGACCAACGCGCATAACCCGACGGTCAAGGCCTATGCGGTCGTGCAGCTGCGGCAGGACAATGCACTGGGCACGCTCTACAACATGGTCGGCTTCCAGACAAAGCTGAAGCATGGCGAACAGGTCCGCATCTTCAAGACCATCCCGGGTCTGGAAAATGCCGAGTTCGCTCGTCTCGGCGGCCTGCATCGCAACACCTACATCAACTCGCCAACCCTGCTCGACGGTTCGTTGCAGCTGAAGAGCCGTCCAGGCCTGCGTTTTGCCGGCCAGATCACCGGCTGCGAAGGATATGTCGAAAGTGCCGCTATCGGGCTGTTGGCAGGACGCTTCGCCGCGGCCGAGCGGCTCGACGCGGCGATTTCGCTGCCACCAGCCACCACGGCCTTTGGCGCGCTGCTCAACCACATCACCGGCGGTCACATCACCTCCGACGACGAACCAGGCAAGCGCTCGTTCCAGCCGATGAACGTCAATTTCGGTCTGTTTCCGCCGCTTGAAGCTGGCACGAAACTACGCCCCGATGGTTTCGAGGGCCGTTTCCGCGGCAAGGACAAATCGATCGCCAAGAAGAAAGCGACAACCGCACGGGCACTGGCCGATTGCCGCGCATGGCTCGGTCTGCCGGCGCGCGCCGCCCAGGCAGCAGAATAAGCGGATTTACGTTTAAGCGATGGCGGATTAGCCTGCGACCCTCATATCGGTCGGGGGGCCATCATGTTTTCACGCAGAAGGATGCTGGCCTTCGTTGTTCTGTCGGCCTGCGCCGGCTGTACCACGGCACCGGAAGCGCTGCAGTCGCTCGGTGATCGCAACTACATGCGGTATGCGACCGGCAAGCCTTACATGCAGATCGCATCGCAAAGCCAGATGTCGGTCGAAGGTCTGGCGGGTGCGACCATCTATGGGCCGATGATCGGCGAGTATCGTCTGGCGGACGGCGATACTGTCTACCGGCATATCGACAATGTGGAGTCCACGCGAACGAATGTGGACGCCGGCGTGCTGATGCAGCGCGAAAGCGTGGGCACGCGCTATCGGCTTGCTTATTTTCGTGTCGGGCCCGACGGGGTCGTCAAGGATTGGGCCACGGGCGCCTTGCCGGGCGAACGGCTCGGTTGTACCTGGTACGCGGGTGGCTTCGTCCGGCAATGCAGCAGCGAAACGCAGCGCCTGCAGAGTCTTGCCGTCTATGATTCGCTGGTGAGGACGTCGAACGACAGCCCCCTGCCTTCATGGGGTGCTCCCATCAATGGCGCGCAACAGCTCAAAGCCGGTTGACCAGGGCATAGTTGGACTTGGCCGAGATCAAGTCTGCGGCACGGCTAGCGCGGCACAAATCTCAATATGCCGCCTATTCGGCAGCTTCGATCTTCTGATCGGGCAGCCCCGGCTTGCCCGCTTCAGCTGGATTTCGACGCACATAGGCCGCCTTCAGCGTTTCGGAGGTGTCGCGTGAGCCGTCATGGCTCCAGCCTGGTGGCATGAACAGATACCGAAGCCGCTGGCCAAAGGTCAGGCCTGGAGAAAATGCGTCCCTGAACATGCCGATCCATTCGTGGAACGCTACCTTCACCGGATTGAAGGTGCCGATGTTCTTGACGATGCCATAGCGCGGCCGGTCCTCTTCCAGTTCCTCGACAAAGGTGCCGAACATCCGGTCCCAGATGATCAGTGTACCGGCGTAGTTGGCGTCGAGGTAACGCGGATTGGTGGCGTGATGCACACGGTGATGCGAGGGCGTGTTGAAGACAAACTCCACCCAGTTCCACATCTTGCCGATGGTCTCGGTGTGGATCCAGAACTGGTAGACGAGGTTGAAGCCATACACAAAGGCGATTACGGCCGGATGGAAGCCTAGCAGCACCAATGGCACCTGCAGCACGAACATGCCGGTGAACAGCCCTGTCCAGCTCTGTCTGAGCGCGGTCGAGAGATTGTAGTGCTGGCTCGAGTGATGGTTGACGTGCTCGGCCCACACCCAACGGCAGCGATGGGCGATACGATGATAGACGTAGTAGCGGAGATCATCGATCAGGAAAGCGGCAATACAGGTCCAGACCGAGACACCAAGGTCGAAGAAACGGAACTGCCAGACCCACATCAGCGCGGAGAAGGAAACGATACCCAGGAGAATTCCCGCCGCGACATTGCCGGTGCCCATCATCAGGCTGGTCAGCGTGTCGCGTGTTTCGAACTCTCCCTTGGCCCGGCCGGTGCGCACCAGCCAGACTTCCAGAAGTATGGCGACGACGAAGAATGGAATCGCGAGTTTGGTGACATCCGGAAACTGATAGGTCTGCATCAGACGGCCTCCTGCCTAGCCTGGTGATTTTTCGGATCCAACGCCGAGAAAACCGCAGAAGCGGTTGCGGCATCCGCAAAGGCAAAGCGTCCTTCCCGCCATGTGAAATCCTTGAAGCGCAGCGTCAGGATCCTGCCATCGCCGATTCTGGCGAGTTCGATCTCCGACGGCGCCACGAGACGAGTCAAAAACCGGTCGCCGATGGCGTGGACGATACCGGTGCGCCCATCGCCGAGGTCGATGAAAGCCGTATCGCCATTTTCAGTGAGCTGCACCGCTCCCGGCGTAAGATCAGGGAAATCCACGGCAAAGCGGTCCAGAGCCTGTCCGGCATCAACCAGCCGCGTGACCCGGCTGCCGCCGGTGAAATGCACGGCTGCGACGGCCATCGAAATACCGACGACGACCATCACCACGAGAACTGGCAGACTGATCAAAGGCGCTCCTCCGGGCGAACGCCTCCTCGCGCCCAACCCCCGCGCGAAAACTAGCACGGTTGACGTTTACGTCAAAGAAAATCGACGTAGCCGCGAACCCCAGGAGCAGCAGACTATTGGATGCGCGGTCAGGCCCAACCGCGCCCGGCCCGGCGAAACAGCAGCCAATGCCGCTTCAAAGCCGACAACTGCACAGTTCCGGAAACTGATGCAACCGCATCGCGGCTGTTCATCGAAGTCAGGTACGCTTTGGTCAGCGTCAGCGGGAGAAAGGCTGGGCGCAGTGTAGCCGGCAGCTTTGCCGCGCCACGTTCGAAAGCGGCCATATGCTCCTGCGCCAAGGCGATCATCGCGGTGACGACTCGGCCAGCCGCCGGACCGCCGTTGCCTGCCAGGAACTCCTGCGGCGACGAACCGACCGCGGACAGGATATCCGAGGGCACATAACATTGCCCCCTCGCCCGGTGCTGAGGCAGCAAAAGCAGCAGACCCGTGATCGCCTGCGCGCAGCCCGCATGGCCTGCAAGTTCGGCAAAACTCGGCGCTTCGGCACGGTCGAGGACCAGGGCGACCAGTTGGATCAGGGCCGACGCCGTCTCACCGCAATAGCCCTCGAGATCGGTGCGCGACGGCATCGGGTCGTCATAGAGATCGAAAATCCGAGCCTCGAGATAGTTGTCGAAGGCTTGCCTTGGCAGGTCGTACTGCCGGATCGCCGCCGTCAGCGCCTCGGCAAGCGGATGGCCAGCGCCGGAATCCGGCGCGTTCGACGCGATGACGTCCCGCCACCACTGCAGACGCACTTCGCCCGGCAACGCTTCACGAATGCGGTCACGCACACCGGCGATTTCGGCGTTGAAAGCATAGAGCGCCAGCAGCGCATCACGCCTGTCGCCGGGAGCATAGAGCGCGGACAGGTAGCGGTCATGATCAGCCGCTCGCACCGTGTCCATGACGGTCGCGCCGGGCACGGTCAATCAACCGCGATGAAAGCGGCGGCGACGGCGCGGTCTTCAGCAAGCAGCACGTTGTAGGTCCGCACGGCAGCACCGGTCGACATCGGATCGGCGGAAATCCCGGCCTGCCTGAATGCCGCCTTCAGGGCGGCGGGCAAGGGCCGCAGGTCCGGCCCCATGCCGACCAGAAGGATCTCAATGCTGGCGGCTTCAGCCAGAACCTTGTCGAAATCCGCAGCGGTCAAGGCAGCCGGATTGGCTGGCTGCCAACCGTGGACGCCCGATGGCAGGCACAGCAGCGAACCGCGATGCGACATGTCAGCGAAGCGGAAGCCGCCATTGCCGTAGGCCTCGATCGCCGCGCGGCCGGGGAAGTGGGCCTCGCGGATGATTATGCCTTTGCCGCCGAACAGGCTCTTGGCCACGTTCTTGCCTATCAGGTCGTGAGTGCCTTGCCGTTCGCTGGCTTCTCTTCGGCTGCATCAGGGGCCTGGCGCAGCTTGAAGAGGATGAGCAACGGCGCGGCGATGAAGATCGACGAATAGGTGCCGAACACCACACCGAACAGCATTGCCAGCGTGAACGAGCGGATCACTTCGCCGCCGAACAATACCAGCGCCAGCAGGGCCAGAATCGTCGTCACCGCGGTCAACGTCGTTCTGGACAGCGTCTCGTTGATCGCCGTGTTCAGAATCGTCGGCATCGGCGTCTTCTTGTATTTGCGCAGATCCTCGCGGACACGGTCATAGACCACGATGGTATCGTTCAGCGAATAGCCGATGATCGTCAGAATCGCGGCGATCGATGACTGGTTGAACTCTATGCCGGTTATACAGAAGAAGCCGATCGTCATGACAATATCGTGCACGGTCGCCACGATGGCGCCGACAGCGAACTGCCATTCGAAACGGAACCAGACGTAGATCAGGATGCCAACCAGCGCGACCAGCATGCCGATCGTGCCTTGCGTGGCGAGTTCGCTCGATACCGTCGGACCGACAACTTCGACGCGGCGGAATTCATATTTGTCCTGCAGTTCCGCGCGCACCTTGTCGATGACGCTCTGCTCGGCATTGTCGCCTTCCTCCTGCGCCGCCACGCGGATCAGGACATCGGTCGGACTGCCGAATTGCTGCACCTGCACATCGCCGATGTTGAGTTCCGACAGCTTGCCACGGATATCTGCGATGTCCGCCGGTCCGCTCTTCGACTGCACCTCGATCGTCGAGCCGCCCTTGAAGTCGACGCCATAATTGATGTCGACGGTCATGAACAAGACGACCGACATGATCGACAGCAGCGTCGACAACGCGAAGGTCCATCGGCGCAAGCCCATGAATGGGAACTTTGTGCCGGGCTTCACGAAGGTCACGGGAGCCCGCGGGAGTTCCTTCGGCTTTGCGCGGCGCAGCCAGATCGAAACCAGCAGGCGCGTAAAGGTGAAGGCAGTAAAGACCGTAGTCAGGATGCCGATGGCGAAGGTAACGGCAAAGCCCTTGACCGGACCGGAACCGAGCCAGAACAGCACGATAGTGGCGATGAAGGAGGTGACGTTGGAATCGACGATGGTCGCCAGCGCTTTGGCAAAACCGGTATCGATCGCCTGGATGACCGAGCGCCCCTGTCGTCGTTCCTCGCGGATACGCTCGTAGATCAGCACGTTGGAGTCGACCGCCATGCCGATGGTCAGCACGATACCGGCAATACCCGGCATTGTCAGCGTGGCGCCAAGCAGCGACAGCAACCCGACGATCATGGCAACGTGCACGGCCAGTGCAATGTTGGCCAGGAAGCCGAGGAAACCGTAGGCGACGAACATGAAGCCGACGACCAGGATCGAGCCGATGATGCCGGCGATCTTGCCGGCCTGGATCGAGTCCTGTCCGAGGCCTGGACCGACGGTGCGTTCTTCGACGACGGTCAGCGTTGCAGGCAAAGCGCCGGCACGCAACAGGACCGCAAGGTCATTGGCGCTCTGGGCCGTGAAATTGCCAGATATCTGGCCAGTGCCCCCGAGGATCGGCTCGCGAATCTGCGGCGCAGAAATCACCTGGTTGTCGAGGATGATGGCGAAGAGCTTGCCGACATTCTGCTGGGTCGCCTGGCCAAAACGCGTGGCGCCCTTGGAATCGAAGCGGAACGAGACGACCGGTTCGTTGGTCTGCGAGTTGAATGTCGCCTGAGCATCCGTCAGGTTCTCGCCCGAAACGATGACACGGTTCTCGATCAGATATGGAACCGGCGGATCATCCTTCGAATAGAGCACACTGGAGCCCGCGGGCGGACGGCCATTGATGGCCTCCTGCACCGGCATCGTCTGATCGACCATCTGGAAGGTCAGCTTGGCGGTCTGGCCAAGAATTTCCTTCAACCGTTGCGGGTCCTGCAGACCAGGCACCTGCACGACGATACGATCATCACCCTGGCGCTGAACGATCGGTTCCGTGGTGCCGAGTTCGTTGACGCGCCGGTCAACGACCTCGATCGACTGGGTCAACGCGGTTGAGGACCGATATTTGACGCCAGCATCCGTCATGGTGAAGCGTAGCAGACCGGGCTCCGGCTCATCCTCGGTCCACTCGGTGATCGTGCCACCGCTGAACAATCCGGACGTTATCGGTGCCACCAGCCCCTTCAGCGCCTCTTTGGCGGCGTCGACCTGGGCTACGTCACGGATACGGACCTGAACCACACGGCCTGAACCGGACAGACCGGTGTAACCGATCTTGGCGTCACGCAGCAGGGTGCGGATTTCGTCCCGGCTGGCTTCGAGCCGATCCTTGATCAGATCGTTCTGATCGATCTGGAGAAGGATGTGAGAACCGCCCTGCAGATCGAGCCCCAAGGTCATCTGCTTCTTCGGGACCCAACTCGGCAATTTGGCCAAGGTGTCGGCCGGGATGAGGTTGGGCGCGGCAAGGACGAACGTGACGGCAACAGCCAGCCAGATCAGGATTGCCTTCCAGCGCGAAAAATAGAGCATGTTCTACGATCCAGTGCGTCGATCCGGCGTGCCGGGCACGCCGCTGCGCTTAGTTCTTGGCGTTCTGGTTGGCGACCGGCTCGCCCTTGACCCGCACGTCGGCGATGGTGCTGCGCAGTGCGGTGACCTTCAGGCCGTTGCCGAGATCAACCTCGAGTTCATTGTCGTCGACCACCTTGGTGACCTTGCCGACAAACCCGCCGCCGGTAACGACCGTGTCGCCGCGGCGGATGGCGGCCAGCATCTCACCGCGCTTCTTCATCTGGGTGCGCTGCGGACGGATGATGAGAAAATACATGATCACGAAAATGAGGACAAACGGCAAAATGCTGATGAAGACATCAGGTGTGGCGCCAACGCCCTGGGCGTATGCCGGTGTCACGAACATCGAAAACTCCTGAGACGTAGAGGAAAGCCGTTATCCGGCCCACGAAATTTGCGCGGAATATAGTCAGTAAAGCCACTATTGCAACCATTCCCCGCCCTGCTCACACCGCTGTTATGCCACCGTGTCGCTTTGGTCGCACCAATGCTTGCAAAAAGCCAAAGCCCATGAGAGAACCGTACGTTACGGTACGCATGTGAAATGTGTACGTCATCATGATGCCGAGGACGTCCCTTGCCCCAGGAAAACATCGAAGCGCTGTCTGAAAAACTTGACCGGCTGATCGAAGCCGTTGCCCGGCTGGCGCCGCCAGCGCCGCCGAAGACCGACCTTGCCGCGGCCGACTGCTTCGTCTGGCAGGCGGATCCCGGCTATCTCGAGCCAGTCGCCAGGGTGAACCGGGTCGACATTGCCCTTATCCGCAGCGTCGACCGGGTGCGCGATATCCTATTCGATAATACGGAACGCTTTGCCCTGGGCTATGCAGCCAACAACGTGTTGCTGTGGGGCGCACGCGGCATGGGCAAATCCTCGCTCGTCAAAGCCGTCCATGCTGCGATCAACGCATCCGGCAAACTGGACGGCGCGCTCAAGCTGATCGAAATCCATCGCGAGGACATCGACACCCTGCCAAAGCTGATGACGATGCTCAAGGCAGCCCCCTACCGGTTCATCCTGTTCTGCGACGACCTCTCTTTCGATCATGACGACACCTCCTACAAGTCTCTCAAGGCTGCGCTCGAAGGCGGCGTCGAGGGCCGTCCTCACAACGTCATCTTCTACGCAACCTCGAACCGCCGACACCTGTTGCCGCGCGACATGATCGACAACGAGCGCTCGACAGCGATCAATCCGTCGGAAGCCGTCGAAGAAAAAGTGTCATTGTCGGATCGATTCGGGCTGTGGCTTGGCTTCCACAAATGCTCGCAGGACGATTATCTCGACATGGTTGACGGTTATGTCCGCCACTTCGGACTGGACATGGACGCTGACATACTGCGCGCGGAAGCCCTGGAATGGGCAACCACGCGTGGCAGCCGCTCCGGCCGTGTCGCATGGCAGTTCACACAGGATCTGGCCGGCCGCCTCGGCAAACAACTCTAACTCACCGGTTCGCCAGCCATAACCGAAAAAGCCCGCTCCCTGGGGAGCGGGCCAGCACCGGGCCGGACTGGAGGTCGACGACCCGTAATCTTCTTGTTCTTCTATTCGAGCCCGACCTACTCGAGGAACGTCTGCGGATCGACCGGCGACGAATTCTTGCGCACCTCAAAATGCAGCTTCGGCGCGTCGGTGGTACCGCTCATGCCGGAACGGGCGATCTCCTGGCCACGCTTGACCTTCTGGCCACGCTGCACCTCCAGCGAAGAGGCATGACCGTAGACCGTGACCAGCCCATCTTCGTGACGTACAAGCACCGTGTTGCCGAATTCCTTCAACCCGTCGCCGGCGTAGATGACGACGCCGTTCTCAGCAGCCTTGATAGGCGTGCCTTCCGGAACTGCTATGTCGATACCGCCTGCTCCCGACTTGTAGCCGGAGATGACACGACCGCGCACCGGCCAGCGCATCTTGCCAATGCCAGTGGAGTCCGGCGCTTCCGCAGCTTCGCTTTCGGCCTGCTGAATGACCTTCTGGTCCTTCTTCGGCGGCGTGTATGTGGCAAGCGTCGCGCTCGGCTTCTCCGGCGCAGGGATCGACGCAGTCTTGACCGGGTCGACCGGTGCGACGGGCTTTGCTGCCGCCACGGCCGCAGCAGGCGCGGTGCCAGCTGCCGGAACCTTCAGCGTCTGGCCAATGCGCAGCAGGCCATCCTGCATACCGTTGGCCTGCTTCAGCGCGGTGGTCGAAACCCCGGTCTTGCGGGCGATCGAAGACAACGTGTCGCCCTGCTGGACGGTGTAGCCACCGGCGCCCGCCTTCGGCTGCGCTGCAGCGACCTGAGCTTCCTTGGCTGGCTTTGCCTTCGGATCGCTGGCAGCGGCGGATGCATCGACCAGAGCAGCAGCCTTGCCCTCCTTAACCTTCGGCTGCTGCGGCAACACGGCCACTTTCTCGGCAGGCGCATTGCCCGGCAGCGGCACTTTGTTGGCAGGCGCGTTGGTACCGCGCGACGACTTCGCATCGGCAACATTCGGATCGTTGTCGGGTGCGGAAACCGGAGCCTTGTTGGTGTAGACATAAGTCGGGATGACGAGTTTCTGCCCGCTCTTCAGGCCATCGGCGGAGGCCAGGCCATTGGTCTTCATGATGACGTCGGCCGGCACGCCGTAACGGCGCGAGAGGTTGTAGACCGTCTCGCCTTCGCGTGCAGTGATCTGAGTGCCGCCAGCGCGCGACCAGCCCTTCACTTCCTCGGCGGAGGCCTGCGCATTGGCAATGGTCGAATTGATCGGCGCCTGCAGCTGATTGATGCCGCCGGTCACGGTCTGATCGACCTTCGACACCTTGGCCTGCCCTTGTGCGATGACGGGCTCGGCTGCGGCGCGCGCCTTGTTGACCGCGGGAGCAGTGGCCTGCGCGACTGTCGGCAGCGGTTGCGACGAAACCGGCTGCAGGCTCGAGCGGGCAACCGAAGAGCGCGAGTAATTGGCGTTGGAAGCCTGATACTGCGGATCACCTGGATAAGGCTGGGCAGCCGCCTGCTTGGAGATGATCGAACGCTGATTGTCGGTCGAAGCTGTCGCCATCGTATCGACGCCACCGAAGCGGGCAACCTGGGAACTGCATCCAGAAACCGCGCCGATGACCAGCAACATGGCGCAGCCACGCGTCAGATTGCGCTTGTTTGCCTTCAAGGATTTGAGCCGCATCGCAATAACCCGCACTTACCCGGTACTCACTGACCCGGATTAAAGCGCGTTAATGTTACTGGTCGGTTAAGCCGTTAGAATCCGTCGAAATTTTTCTTAAAATGTTTGTCCGGATCGGGGCAGCGCGTGGCGCTGATCAGATAAAGGCTGCAACGCCCGGCAGGATCGACTGGAAGCGCACCGTGCCGATGTCCTCTCGCTCGAAGCGGCTGCCAACCTTGAGCAGCTTGGCCAGCACCTGCTCCCCCTCCTCCGGTCCGATCGGCGCGATCACGGTACCACCGCTGGAGAGTTGGTCGAGCAGAAAACGCGGTAGCGAATCGAAGGCTGCCCAGACAATGATCCGGTCGAATGGTCCTTCATTGACGAGACCGTTGGAGCCGTCCGCGTGGCGCGCGAACACGTTGGCGATGCCCAGCGCCTCGAAGCGCTGCTTGGCGAGCTCGATAAGAGACTTGTAGCGGTCGACAGTGACCACCCGCGCGGCCAACCGCGACATGACCGCCGCGGTGAAACCTGAGCCCGTGCCGATCTCCAGCACACGATTGCCGGGCTCGATGTTGAGCGCGGTGATGACGGCAGCCTGAAGGTCGGCCCCTTCCATCGCCTCACCACATTCGATCGGCAGCATGCGGTCAGTCCAGGCGATGGAATGGAACTGGCCCGAGATGAATGCATGCCGCGGCGTCGCTTCGAAGGCGGCGATCAGCGGTTTCGGAACAGAACCCTTGCCACGCAGGCGAAGCAGAAAGGCGGCAAACCCTTCGCGTTCGTCGGAACCGATCATGCAAGCGCCTTCGTCAGTTGGTCTCGAATTTCATAAGCGGTCAGGTCGAGGTGAAGCGGCGTCACCGATACCAGTCTGTTGCGCATGGCGTGCAGATCGGTGCCAGTCTTGCCTTCCGCAGGCTCGCGCCCGAAGCGCAGCCAGTAGTATGGCAGGCCGCGGCCATCGCGACGCTCATCCACCCATAGCGAGTGCACCAGCTTGCCTTGCGACGTCACCACGGTGCCTTCGACCTCGGCTGGCGTGCAATTCGGAAAATTGACGTTGAGCAGCACGCCCTCCGGCAAGGGCGTGGCAATCAGCTTCTTCAACAATGCCGGGGCCAGCGCCTCGGTCGTCTCATAGGGAACGACGCGGTCCTCGCCGACATATGAATAGGCCTGGCTGATGGCGATGGAACGCACGCCAAGCAGCGTGCCCTCCATGGCTCCGGCAACGGTGCCGGAATAGGTGACATCGTCGGCAATGTTGGCGCCGGAATTGACGCCCGACAGAATAAGATCCGGCAGTTCGGGCAGAATCTTGCGCGCGCCCATGATGACGCAGTCGGTCGGCGTACCGCGCACGGCATAATGCCTCTCGCCGATCTTGCGCAGGCGCAGCGGTTCGGAAATCGATAGCGAATGCGCATAGCCGGACTGGTCGGTCTCTGGAGCCACCACCCACACGTCGTCGGAAAGCGTGCGGGCGATGCGTTCGAGCGACGCAAGTCCCTCGGCATGGATGCCGTCGTCATTGGTCAGAAGAATGCGCATTAGTTCGATTCGATTCTTTCCAAGCCGCCCATGTAGGGCTTGAGGACTTCAGGAATGGTTACGCTGCCGTCCTCGTTCTGGTAATTTTCGATGACGGCAATCAGTGCGCGTCCAACGGCGACGCCCGATCCGTTCAGCGTGTGGACGAACAGGTTACCCTTGCCCTCACGATCCTTGTAGCGGGCGTTCATGCGCCGGGCCTGGAAATCGCCACAGACCGAACAGGACGAGATTTCGCGATAGGCGTTCTGCCCGGGCAGCCAGACCTCGATATCGTAGGTCTTGCGCGCCCCAAAACCCATGTCACCGGTGCACAGCGCCACGGTGCGGAACGGCAATTCAAGCCGCTTGAGCACTTCTTCTGCGCACTGCGTCATGCGCAGATGTTCTGCGATCGACGTTTCCTGATCGGTGATCGAAACCAGTTCGACCTTGTAGAACTGGTGCTGGCGCAGCATGCCGCGCGTGTCGCGACCGGCGGAACCAGCCTCCGAACGGAAGCAGGGCGTCAGTGCGGTGAGGCGCAACGGCAATCTGTCATGCGCAACGATCTCCTCGCGCACCAGGTTGGTCAGCGGCACCTCTGCCGTCGGGATAAGGCCAAGCCTGCTCTCGCCATGCGGGGTGAAGAACAGATCCTCTTCAAATTTCGGTAGCTGGTTGGTGCCGAAAAGCACTTCGTCGCGTACCAGAAGCGGCGGCTGCACCTCCGTGTAGCCATGCTCGGTCGTGTGCAGGTCGAGCATGAACTGGCCGAGCGCACGATCGAGCCTCGCCAACTGGCCTCGCAAAATGGTGAAGCGCGAACCCGACAGCTTGGCGGCGCGCTCGAAATCCATCAGGCCCAGCGCCTCGCCAACCTCGAAATGCTCCTTGACCCAGTTCGGTCGCGTCGCAACCTTGCCGATCTTGTGCACCTCGACATTGTCGTGCTCGTCCCTGCCGACAGGCACGTCGTCGAGCGGCACGTTCGGAATGACGGCGAGGATACTTTCGAGTGCCTCGTCGAGCCGGCGTTCCTCGGCTTCACCACCCTGTATGAAGCTTTTGATCTCGGCGACTTCAGCCTTCAGCTTTTCAGCCAGCTCGGCATCCTTCGTGCTGAGCGCTCTGCCGATCTCTTTGGACGCCGTATTGCGACGCTCCTGTGCCTCCTGCAGCCGGCCGAGATGGGCACGACGGGCTTCGTCCGTAGCGATGATGTCGTCGACAGTGGACTGGGCGTCAGCCTGCGACCACGAGCGCTTCACCAGCGCTTCGACAAGGGCCTGCGGGTTTTCGCGAATCCATCTGATATCGAGCATGTCCATCCATCCTGAAGAGGGAGCCGTGGGGTAACTCTCCTCGGCGCAGGATGCAAGGGCGGGACGACCGGGTGCCAGTCTCAGCGCCTGTAGATGCCGATCTCGTCCAGCGGATGGGTGGCAGGAGTTTTGTCGCCGGAAGCCGCCCCGTTGCAGTCACGGTCGACAATTCCATGCACATAGATATCCAGGGCGTTGTTGAGCTTTTCGTTCCCCTTGCCATCCGGATCTGCGATCGCATTGATCAGATCCTCCAAGGAGATTCCGATCTCATCCAATCCAAGCTTCTTTTCGATCTCCTTGATGACAAGGTAGGCGTTCGGGCTCCGCTGCAATGAGGCAAAGGCCTGCTGCAAGGCAGCGCCGTACTCCCGCGTTGAAGCGTAGTCGGATTGTTTGACGCCGAGTTCCTGACCGGCGCGCTCGATGAGCGACACCTTCAGCGCGGTCACATCAAGGCTGTTCACGCTGAACATGGCTTCGACGGCTTTGGCACGAACCTGCATTGGCAGTTCGCTGCTGCGTGTATCCTTCCGGGGTGGATCGTTGTGAAGCGCCTCGAGAATCTTATCTCCGACAGCCACAGCTTTCTGCGAACGCGGCACAATGGGGGCGATCTGCAGGAAAAGCGACGAAAACCTGGTTGAGTGCAATAGTCGAAAGCATGGCGATCTCGCTGATGCAGCCGCTCGTCATGAAGCAGAACACCGGAAATCAGGCACAGGACATCATGTCTCGTGCGACAGCATCATTCGGTCCGTCGCAGGATGAGGGAATTTTGCTAACGAAACCTCACCAATTGCCGCAATCCGGAAAACGCGGCAATTGGCAGGTCTGATCAGGATTGCGGCGCGGAATCCGTCGATGTCTCGGAAGACTGAGCCTCGGCAGAAGCGGTTGCCTCTTCTTTCTCGCGCGCAAGTTTTTCGCGTTTCTGGCTCTTCTCGATCATGCGCGAGGTGATGATCGCGACCTCGTAGAGGATGATGGTGGGCAGTGCCAGACCGATCTGGCTGAGCGGATCGGGCGGCGTGAGCACCGCAGCAACCACAAAAGCGATGACGATTGCCCAGCGGCGCTTATCGACCAATGCTTGTGAGGACAAAAGCCCGACGCGCGTCATCAGGCTGGTCACCACCGGCAACTGGAAGACCAGGCCGAAGGAGAAGATCAGCGTCATGATGAGGCTGAGATATTCCGAAACCTTGGGCAACAGCGAAATCTGCACCTCGCTGTCGGTGCCCGCCTGCTGCATGGCGAGGAAGAACCACATCACCATGGGTGTAAAAAAGAAATAAACCAACGCCGCGCCCATCAGGAACAGGATCGGCGAAGCGATGAGGAACGGCAGAAAGGCTGCACGTTCGTTCTTATAGAGACCAGGCGCTATGAATTTGTAGATCTGCGTCGCGATCAGCGGGAACGCGATGACCATGCCGCCAAACATGGCGAGCTTGACCTGCGTGAAAAAGAACTCCTGCGGCGCGGTATAGATCAACTCGACCTTGTGCGGATCGAGGCCGGCCCACTGCGTCGCCCATTTGAATGGCACGACGAGCAGGTTGAACAGCTTCTTGGCGAAGAAGAAGCAGACGCGGAAGGCGACAAAGAAGCCTGCAATCGACCAGATGAGCCGGCGACGCAACTCGATCAGATGCTCGATGAGCGGAGCCGACGACTTGTCGATCTCATCCTGTTCCGAAACACTCACTTGGCGGTCCTCGCCGTCTTCTTTGCAGGTGCTTTTGCAGCGGATAGCGCTTTCGCGGGTTTCACAGGCGCCTTGGCTGCAGGAGCTTTCGCAACAGGTTTGGTTCCAACCTTCGGATCGGCAGCCTTTGTCGCGACCGGCTTGGCCGCACCAGCAACGGCCGCCTTTGCCGGTTTGGCGGCGGACTTGCGTTTTGCAGGCGTTGCAGAAGCCACGGCAGCGGCAGCAGGCTCCGTCACCGGAACGACAGGTGCCGCCGGCATGGTCTCCGGGCCATTCACCCCCGGCAGAACAGTGGCGCCATTCTTCAGAGGCTCCGCCGCCTGCGGCTCAGCGGCTGCCGGTGCCGCCGGATCTTCCGCCGGTTTCGGTTTCATCATGTTGTCGACACCGGAGCGCACGTCGGCAGCGGCTTGCTCGAACGGATTGAGCTGCTTGCGGATTTGCGCGGCCGGATTGAGGCTGCGCAGCTCGTCGACCGATTTCTTGACGTCGTCGAGTTCGGCTTCCTTCAGCGCTTCGTTGAACTGCTTCTGGAAATCACCCGCCATGGCACGCAACTTGGCCACTGTGCGGCCGAAGGTGCGCAACATATTCGGCAAATCCTTCGGGCCGACGACCACGATCATGACGATCGCGATCACCAACATCTCGGTCCAGCCGACTTCGAACATCACTATCGGTTCCGACTAGAGCAATTCCAGCAAAAGTGCACAGCGGTTTTGCGTCCGGAATTGCATACAAACAAAGGACCTGAGCGTTTCCGCGCTTCCGTGAAGAAACGGAACCGCTCCAGTGCCTGACGGCGTCTCCGGAAAATTCTGGCTCAGCTCTTGCCAGCCTTTTCCTTCATGTTCGAGACGGTCTCGTCGGCGCGGTGCTCGACGGTACGGGAATCATCGGCTTCATCGTCGGCCATGCCCTTCTTGAAGCTCTTGATGCCCTTGGCCATGTCGCCCATCAGCTCCGGAATCTTGCCCCGGCCAACACCAGGAGCACGATGACCAGCACGATCAGCCAGTGCCAAATCGAAAAGGAACCCATTGTTTTTCTCTCTTGAACTGTTTCCCTGCCGCTGATCTATGCGTTTTCGCATCCGGATTCAAACGGAACCGCGACAGCTTCTATCACGTGCGGCCAATTGTCAGCCGGATTTGTTGGGCGCATCCGGAAATAGGCCGCTACCAAACAGCGCATGAACCGGTTTCCCGGTGGTGACCAATCACTCTTCCGTGACGCGCGGCGTCAGAAGGCCAAGCTCTTCAAGATCGATGTCGGTCAGCGGATCCTCGTCCTCGGTCAACTCGTCGGGATCGGCCGGCGGCAGCGGTACCGAGAAATTGGCCGGCATGCGAGTGGAAAGCAGACCAGCCCCCTTGAGTTCTTCGATGCCCGGCAGATCGCGGATTTCCTCCAGAGCGAAATGGTCGAGGAACTTGTCGGTGGTGCCATAGGTGACAGGTCGGCCCGGGGTCTTGCGCCGGCCACGCATGCGGATCCACTCCGTCTCCAGCAGCGTGTCCAGCGTGCCCTTGGAGGTTTCGACGCCGCGGATGTCCTCGATTTCAGCGCGCGTGACCGGCTGATGGTACGCGATGATGGCCAGCACCTCGAGCGCCGCGCGCGACAGCTTCTTCTGCTGGACCGAATCCCGGCTCATCAGGAAAGCGAGATCGCCTGCGGTGCGGAAGGCCCAACTATCGCCGACACGCACCAGGTTGACGCCGCGGCGCGAATAGATGTCCTGCAGTTCCACCATCGCTGCCGCAACGTCGACACCGTCGGGCAAGCGCTGGGCGAGCTGCTTCTCGGTTACAGGCTCGGCACTGGCAAAGACGATTGCCTCGGCCATGCGCACGGCCTCGGCCTGATGGAGACGTTCCGCCGGATTCTTTACCGAGACCGCTTCCTCCCCGTCTTCCACCGCGAAGGGGATGACCGAAGCGTTGCTGCTTTCGTTCATTGCACGACCTCGACTGCCTTCGCGCGCTGGCGCCCACGCAGATAAAGTGGGGCGAACACCTCATCCTGGCGCATTTCCATGCTGCCTTCGCGCACAAGTTCCAATGTCGCCGCAAAGGAAGACGCCATGGCAGTGCGCTTTTCCGCCGGACTCGCCAGATATTCGATCAGGAAGCTGTCCAGCGCTGTCCAGTCCGCCGACGTACCGATCAGCCGGGCAAGGATGGTGCGCGCTTCCTTGAGCGACCAGACCCCGCGCTTGGCGATGCGCACATTGGAAATCGCCTGACGCTGACGCTGACCGGCATAGGCGGTGAGCAAATCGTAGAGCGTCGCAGAGTATTCGTTGCGCTTCTCGACGATGACCATCTCCGGGATGCCACGCTGGAAAACATCGCGGCCGAGCCGGTTGCGGTTGACAAGACGTGCGGCCGCATCTCGCATGGCTTCGAGGCGTCGCAGTCGAAACTGCAGCACCGCCGCCATCTCCTCGCCGCTCTCCCCCTCCTCGCCTGGCTGCTTGGGAATTAGCAGCTTCGACTTGAGGAATGCGAGCCACGCTGCCATCACCAGATAGTCGGCGGCAAGTTCGAGGCGCAGCGCCCTCACCTTCTCGACGAAGGCCAGATACTGCTCGGCCAGCGCCAGGATCGAGATGCGTGCGAGATCGACCTTCTGGTTGCGGGCAAGATGGAGGAGAAGGTCGAGCGGTCCTTCGAAACCGGCGACGTCGACGACCAGCTCGGGATCTCCGGTGACGCGATCGCCGTCACCCTCAGTCCAGAGGCGGTCCATCGGCGCGGCCTTGCCGGCCCTTTTCTCCGCGAGTTCCGCCACCTTGCCTCTTTTTCACTCCATGCGGTTACGCGACCGCCTCGAAATAATCCGCGAACTCGGCGCGCAGTTCGGCCTCGTCCTTGTCGTCATGTCCCTTGACCGAAGCGAGTGCCCGATTGGCCCGCTCCAGCGCCTTGCCTTCCAGAGGTTTCGCCCGTGAAGCCACGGCCATCATTTCTTCCATGACCCCGTTGCAGTGAAGGACCAGATCGACGCCCGCCGCAAGGATCGAGGCGGCCTTTGTCTGGAAATCCCCAGAAAGTGCCTTCATGGACGTGTCATCCGACACGCAGGAGCCCGTCAAAACCGATCTCGCCGCGGATAATTTCCTCCACGACCTTGCCGGAGGTGGTCGCCGGATTGTTGGGATCGACCGCGCTGAAGATGACATGCGCGGTCATCGCCATCGGCAGGTGGTTGAGCGCCTGGAATGGGGCGAAATCATGCCTGCGCAGCTCTTTCAGTGACGTTGTCACCGTCGGCAACTCGAGATGCGTGTCGGCGAAGGCACGGCCATGGCCGGGAATATGCTTCATGACGGGGATGACGCCACCCGACATCAGACCTTCGGCGGCGGCACGGCCAAGCGCGGTGACGATCGAAGGGTCCTTGGCATAGGCGCGCGCGCCGATGACGTCGTTGGCGCCCTCCACCGGCACATCCAGCACCGGCAGGCAGTCGGCGGTTATGCCGTAGCGCAGGAGATCGAAAGCATGCAGCCGGGCAAGCAGCCAGGCGGCGCGCAGCCCGGCCTCTTCATTTTCCCGGTACAATGCGCCAAACGCCGCGCCGGCCGGATAGTTCGGTGCCAGAGGCGGCCGCAGCCGCTGCACGCGCCCGCCCTCCTGGTCGATAAACACCGGCGCCTGCGGCCGGCCGATGCAATCGCGCATCTCGGCCACGAGATCGCGGATCTGTTCCGGCTCGGAAATGTTGCGGGCAAACAGGATGAAGCCCCATGGACATTCGCTCCGATAGAAGCTCTTTTCCTCACGGGTGAGAGATGTTCCGGCGCAGCCGAGGATGAGGGTCTGTGATTCGGTCATGGCCAGAGTCTAGAGCTTTCGGCAGGCCAAGGGAATCTCGGGCCGAACGGCCGCAATCTGGACGACTGCCGGGCTGCATAAGATGCCAAAACAACACGTCCAAGGCTTCCAAACATGCTTCTGATCATCGGCACTGTCCGCCTACCGCCCGAAAAACTGGCCGAAGCGCGCCCGGTGATGGAGCGCATGATCCTCGCCAGCCGCGTTGAAGCAGGTTGCCTCGAATATTCCTATGCCGAGGATGTGCTGGTTGCCGGGCGTATCCACGTCAAGGAAATCTGGCTCGACCAGGCTTCGCTAGACGCCCATTTTGCTTCCGACCACATCAGGGCCTGGCGGGCGACCTGGGCGCAACTCGGCATCGTTGACCGCAACCTCCTCGTCTACGAGATCGGTGAAGCACGGGCGACGTAGCCCGTCGCCTGGCCTGATAGAAGAGGCGTCCAGCCCGATTGGCACACTGGCCTTATGCCACGTAGATGATGCCTGTCCAGAACCAGACGACGATGAAAAACGATCTCGCTCGCCCCACCATCATGCTATCGGCCGGCATGGCATTGTCCGGGACATCGGGATTGTTCTCGATCATGTCCGGCCAGCCCACGTTCAATGTTGTTTTCTTCCGCTGCCTGTTCGGCGCGGTCGTGTTGTTCGCCTGGGTCTGCTTTCGTGGCGGTTGCAGCGATTACTTCCGTATAGCCAGGCGGCAATGGCCACTGATCCTGATCAGTGGACTGTGCCTCGTCATCAACTGGCTGGCACTGTTCGAGGCATTCAACCGCACCTCGATCGGCTTTGCGACCATCATCTATCATCTGCAGCCGTTCTGGATCGTGCTGATCGCCGGCCTGTTTCTCGGGGAAACGCTGTCGCGCGACAAACTCGGCTGGATCGCGATCGCGTTCATGGGCCTGGTGCTGACCATCCTGCCCAAGATCGGCGCCATGCAGGCAGACCGGGACTGGCTGATCGGTGTCGGCCTGGCAGTTTTGGCGTCGCTGTTCTATGCGGCGACAACCCTGACCACCCGCGCCGTCAAATCGGTCAAGCCGGATGTGCTGAGCACGCTGCATTGCATGATCGGTCTTGTTGCCTTCACCCCGTTCGTGGGGACCGCAACACTCACCGGCGGCTTGCCGATGTGGGGTTGGCTGGCGGGCCTCGGCCTCATCCATACGGGTATTGTGTACGTCCTGCTCTATTCCGCATATCCCAAGCTACCAACCCCGGTGATCGCGGCTGGTGCCTTTTTCAATCCTGCTGCCGCGCTGATCACGGATCTGGCCGTCTTCGGGCGCTCGATCACGCTCACGCAAGGCGCCGGGCTGGTTCTCATTCTTCTGGCTGGGCTGGCAGTCAACCTCGGTTGGCCAATGCTGTCAGGATCTATGGCGCGAAGCCGAAACTGACGGTGTTCGGCCGCTATGCACCTTGTTTGTAGCGAACGGGGTTGTCGGGCTCGGCCTCGAAGATTTCAGCGCTGCGAGTGACAAGCTTTTCCAATGTATCGGCATCGAGATCGGAAAAGCGCTCAAAGCTGAAATTGTTGCGCCCGGCGCGAAGCGCGCCGAGCCGACCGGCATAGAGCGCCACGATAGGACGTCCGTCGACGGTGATTGCACAATAGAGGCTGATGTAGTTCTTCTGCAGCGCCAGCCCGATCACTGGCCATAGTACCTGTTTTTCGCCCCCGACCGCATAGCGGAACTGGCCATAGCCGATCATCTGCAAACGCATGCCGGCCTCGCCAGCCGGCGTGCCATGATGAAAATACCGGAGAAGTCCTGGAGCCGCACGACGGATCAAGCCGTCGACTGCTTCGAGTTCGCCCCGCCGTCGAGGGTCGAACTCGAAATAGCTTTCCAGGTTGTCTGCATGGACCTGAAACACGATCCAGCCTCATGCGGACTGCAGCTGTTGTCTCGGCTGCGGTGGAAACGCCAGAGCGATGGCCACGGCGCCCAGACCAACGATCGCAGAACCGATGAACAGCCACGAATAGCTCGCATAGGCGTCATAGACCCAGCCGCCGGCCAGCGGACCAAAGGCCATTCCGATACAGGAGAGCATGGTTGCCGCGCCGAAGACGGTGCCCAGGATACGTGGCCCGAAATAATCACGCGCCAGCACGGCATAGAGCGGCATGACGCCGCCATAGGTACCGCCGAAAATCAGCGCCAGGGTGTAAAACTCGCCGAGTGTGCTGACCATCAGATAGGCTGCGATGACGACGGACTGGATGAGCAAGCCGGCAATCAGGACCGGCTTGACGCCGAGCCGATCGCCAAGGACACCGAATATTACACGGCCGCCGAGGCCTGCCAGACCTTCGACGCTATAGATGGAGACGGCTGCCATCGGCGCCACCCCGCAGGCCATGGCATAGCTGACCATGTGGAAGATCGGACCGGAATGCGCCATGCAGCAGGCAAAGAACGTCAGCCCCAGAACCAGGAACTGCGTGGACTTTAATGCCTGGCCAACGGTCATGCCGTTGCTGTCGCCGGCAACGGTTCCACCCTCGCCGTCGGCGGCGAGTCCGTCCGGCGCACGCCGCACCAGAAGGGCCGCCGGCACGAGCAATACCCAGGACATCACGCCTATGCAGAACATGGCGGTACGCCAGTCGTAGGCTGTGATCAGCCAGCGCGCGAAGGGCGAAATCGTCATCGGCGCCACGCCCATGCCGGCTGAGACCAGCGAAACCGCCAGGCTGCGATGTTTGTCGAACCATGCCGTTGTGGCGACGATCATCGGCGCGAAAAAGGCACTTGCCGCCAATCCGACCAACACGCCGTAGATACCCTGAAAGATCAGCAATGAATGCACCTGGCTTGCCAGAACCAGAGCGAGCCCGAGCAGAACCGCGCCGATCAGCACCACGATGCGTGGGCCGAACCGATCGGTCGCGGCGCCCCACATGAAGCCGCCAACGCCCATGACCAGGAAATTCAGCGTCATGGCGCTGGAAATGCCGGCTCGCGACCAGTTGGTGTCGACCGAGATCGGCTCGAGGAAGATCGCGAGGGAAAACATCGCGCCCAGCGCGACACAGGTCATCAGCGCACCTGCTGCGACGATCACCCAACGATAAGAAGTACCCATATCCGTCCGCCTCCCAAAGCAGGAAACTGCCGAAGGCGTGCCGACCACCGGCCCGCCGTCATCAAAATGACGTTCCGGGCCGGAGACCGCCGACACATTGGACGAGGTTTTCTTTTTCGGACACGATGATAGCTGCCATGACCTGACAGCAACCGCGGTCCGGGTTAGTGGCTGCTCGACAGCTTCATCAGGACAAGGCCGCTGACGATGAGGACGGCGGCCAGCACACGCATCGGCGTCATTGCTTCGCCCAGCACCATCACGCCAACGGCGAAGGCGCCGACGGCCCCGATGCCGGTCCAGATCGTGTAAGCCGTGCCAAGCGGCAACGTCTTCATGGCAATCGACAACAGCCCGAAACTCGCGATCATCATGACGATGGTGATGATGGTAGGGGTGAGCACGGTGAAACCTTCCGACTTCTTCATCGAAAAGGCCCAGACGACTTCCAGCAGTCCGGCGACTATGAGATAAACCCAGGCCATGACGACCCTCCTTTGGAGAGCCGGGCCGTCCCGGACATTCTTTCCCAAGCTGGGGAGGTCGTCCTCTGGCTCTAATTTAAGGTTTTTCGGCATCAGGGCAATGGCTTGCGGCGCATGGCTGCCATGCGCCTGCCAAACCGCGTTGCCCTGCACGAGACGGGGTGCTAAACGCCGCTCTTCGCGATCATCATCGGAGCACCGGCATGGGAGCCTTACCGCAATCAGACAGATAGGCCGCAACGACGCTTTCGTTGTTGCGGCGTGCTGTCCACTCCCAGCCGATCGACCGGACTGACTGACAGGCGCTGCTCGAACCCTTTTTTGAGCGGACCCTTTATCATGTCTAAGAACAATCCCGTATGGGCCCATGGCCTGCCGGCGGCGCTGCTGCTGATGGCCCCTTTCGACCTTCTCGCCTCGCTGGCGATGGACATCTATCTGCCCGTCGTCCCTGCGATGCCCCAAAAGCTGAACACGAGCCCTGCCCTTATCCAGCTGACGCTCAGCCTCTATATGGTCCTGCTCGGCGCAGGCCAGATCGTGTTCGGACCCCTCTCTGACCGTATTGGTCGCCGGCCGGTACTGCTTGGCGGCGCCATGCTGTTTGCAGCCGCTTCCTTCGCCCTCGCTACGACAACGACCGGAGCGCTGTTCCTCGGCCTGCGTCTGTTGCAGGCTGTCGGAGCATCGGCCGCGCTGGTCGCCACCTTCGCCACGGTGCGCGATGTCTATGCCGAGCGGCCGGAAGGCACTGTCATCTACAGCCTTTTCAGCGCCATGCTGGCCTTCATTCCGGCACTTGGACCGATCCTCGGCGCCTTGATCGCCAGCCAGGGCGGTTGGCGCGCCGTGTTTGTCGCGCTGGGCCTGCTGGCGCTGCCAGCCGTCGCCAATGCGTTTGTGCGGTGGCATGAAACCCGGCCGGCAGCGATCACGAAGACTGCCCCCGCGATACTGCCCATACTGCGCAGCCCGGCATTCTGGACGTATACGCTGGCCTTCAGCGCCGCGATGGGAAGCTTCTTCGTGTTCTTCTCGACGGCGCCGCGCGTGCTGATTGCCCAGGCCGGTTACTCGGAACTGGTGTTCAGCCTCGCGTTTGCCACCGTCGCCGGCATCATGATTGTGACGACGCGCTTCGCCAGGCGTTTCGTGACCCGCTGGGGCATTCCCGGATGCACGAAACGTGGCATGGTGCTGCTGCTGGCAGCGGCATTGATCCTTGGCCTCGGGCAAATATTCGTCGAACCGTCCTTCGTCACCTTCATCCTGCCGATGTGGGTAGCGGCTATCGGCATCGTGTTCACCGGCGCGGTGACGGCAAATGGCGCGCTGGCCGATTTCGGTGATCGCGCGGGAACGGCCGTGGCACTGTACTTCTGCATCGAAAGCCTGATCGTCGGCGTCGGCGGCACATTGGCTGTGCTGGCATTCGACGGCAACACGGCCTGGCCACTCGTGGCTTACATGGTCGTCATGGCGACAATCGTGCTGACAGCGCTGACCATGCATCGCGATCAGGACCGGTCACGCTGATGACATCCCTCTCCCGCGTGGCGCGCCGTCGCCCTGCGGGAGAACCGTCACTTCCTGCTCTGCGGGTAGATGGTCTCGCCGCGCATCAGCATCGCCACGAATTCCGCGACCTTTTTCCTGCGGCCGGCCTCCGTCTTCAAATTGTGGATGCGGAACACGAGCGCGAAGCGATTCTGCGAACTCAATTTGGCAAACATTTCGCGCGCCAATGGCTCGGCGTCGATAGCGGCCCGCAGGTCTTCGGGAACCGTCAAGTTCTTGCTGCCACTGTAGGCGTTGGCCCATCGTCCGTCGGACTTGGCGGCATCCACCTCACGCAGACCATGCTCCGTCATGCGCCCTTCCTCGATCAGTCGAGCGACATTGTCGACATTGATCTGGCTCCAGATGCTTTTCCTGCCGCGTGGCGTGTAGCGCTGCAGATAGCTGGTCTTGTCCAACCCCTTGCGGATGGCATCGATCCAGCCCCAGCACAGGACGACGTCGATGGCCTCAAGCGGTGTGATCGAGGGCAATCCCGAACCGACCTTGTGGATCTTGATCCAGACCTCCGTTTCACCGGAATGATTTTGGGCAAGCCAGCGATAGAAACTGTCTGCGTCCGGGAACTCACATACCTTCGCGGGGTCAACGAAAACCGGCGCCATCAGTGCGCCTTGGCCGAATAGGCAAGCGTCAACGGCGTCGGCAGCGTGCTGGCCTTCACTTCAAAGATCTCGACCGTCTCGGGCAAATTGGTCAGGAATTCCTCATCCCGCTCAAGGTGCCTGATCTTCGTGGGATCGCTGCCGGCGAAACGCGACATGGACGGAATGTCCTTCCAGAAGGACATGACGACAAAATCGCTTTCGCTCGCACGATCCCGCCGCAGCATCTGCACGCCGACGGTATATTCCTTCAGATCCGGAAGACCTTCCGCATAGAGGTAGGCTTCATAATCGTCGGCGCGACTGGCCGGAGTGCTGCCGCGCCAAACGCGCACGATCTGCGTCATCAGGCTTGCCTGCGTCATGACTTCCTCCATTGAGCATCGCGTCCAAGGGCAGTAGCGCGCCGGTTGCCCAGGCCGCACCTCCACGCTACTAATGGCTCCAGGCGTTAGCAAGAATTGAGTGCCGATCGAGGCAATCATCCTGACAAAAGAGGTTCATGTGCCTGCAGAACCGGTCTGGCCGCACCGCTTTATCGCAGGCACCCTGTGTCTGGATTTCGTCAACACGATCGATCTGACCGGTACGCCAAAAGAACGCGACCTGATCGCCGACTACGACGCACTTGTCGGCTGGAGCGTGGCACGCGGTACGATGCCCTCGGCGACGGGAGAAAAGCTGCGGCGGCGGGCACGTACGGCGCCCTTAGACGCCGCCAAAGCGCTGGCGGACGCGCTGGCGCTGCGCAGCGTCATCCGCCAGCTCGCTGAAACGGCACAGGCAAATGGCGACCTTTCGCCATTACTGCCCTTGATCAACACCTATCTCGCATACCTCACCTCCCCACCCCGGCTGCAGAAAATGCGAGGGACGGGAGAAGCCACCTACGATCTGCCGGGCCAAAACCTCGCCGAGCCGCTATGGCCCGTTCTGTGGACACTTTCGTCATTGCTGGTTTCGGAGGACCTCGGCAGGCTGGGGACCTGTCATGCGAAGGACTGCCGGGCGATTTTCATCGATCACACCAACAACCGCTCCCGTATCTGGTGCGCCAGCGACCTGTGCGGCAATCGCGAGCGTGTGCGCCGCGCCTACTGTGCAAGGCGAGTGAAATGAACCCCGTCAAGGAACCGCTGACGTCGGGGCTTGGCTGCCGGCAAAGTCGTGGGAACGGAACAAGGATTTCTTCAAAAAGCAAACGGCGCGGCAAAGGCCGCGCCGTTCTTGTTGAAACGTTTGTCCTGCCTACTTCGAAACGAAGCAGTTGCCACCGGCCGCCTTGTAGCTGGTGCACAGCTTGATGGCGTCTTCACGGGACTGCGCCATGACGCGTACCCGGTAGAAGGTGCCTTTACCGGCAACGTCTGCCTTCACAATGTTGGCGCTGCGCCCAGCCAGCACATTCGAATAGCGACGAGCCAGGTCCTGATAAGTCGACTGCGCGCCCTCGACACTCGGCTGCGATGCGATCTGCATCGACCAGCCAGATGCTGCGGCGGCCGGAGCCTGCTGCTGCGCCGCAGCAACCTGCTGCTGTGCCTGCGGCTTGACCTCACCGGCGATATCGACCGGCTGGTCGGACGGACGCTGCGGGACAACCGGAGCAGCGGACGGCGTTGCAGCGACGGTGCTCGGCTTGGCCGGCTTCAGCACAGGTTCGGCAGCTTGCGGCACAGTGCCGGTCTGATCCTGGCCAACACGCTGCGGCGTCGGGTCAGTCGGTTCGGAAGCGGCAACCGGAGCGAGGGCCGGCTCTTCACGCGGTGCAAGCGTGCCATCGGGCTTGACCACCATGGTACGGACCTTGCGCGGTGTTACCAGCGCACCTTCCTGCGTGCCTGCGTTCTCCTGTGCGACCTGGGCAACGCGGTCTTCCGACTTGACCGGCTGCTGCGCGGCATTCTGTGCCCCGCCTTCACTGTCGTCTGTTCCTGAGAAGGCAGCAGTGCGCTCAGCCTGAGCGGCTTGCTCCTTGGCTACGACATCGACCGGTTCCTCGGCATTGGCAACCAGCTTCGGCTGCACCGGATTGGCCGGGCGCGCGCCCTTGGCGACCGCGTCATAGACCTTGTTGTCCTGGTTCGGGATGACGGTGCCACCGGGATTTTCCGGCTTCACTTTCATCGGCTGGCTGTCGGCCTTGACGATCGCCGGCGCTTCCGAGCTCGAACCGCCACCGAACGAGAAGGCGAAGGCACCGATGCCTCCAACCACAGCGACTGCACCGACCAGGGCCGCGATCATCAAACCGCGGCGACGCGGCGCCTCGTTGGGTTCGGCAGCAGATGCGTCCGGGATGGTCATGCTCTCGTCGAAATCCGGATCGTAGTCGAAACCGTCATCGGCGATCTGGCCGGCTGCAGGTGTGGAACGCTGAGCGCCACGAGGATCGTAAGCCTGGTAGCCGAGATCCGCATAGGCGGCGGCGGCTGCCGCGGCCTGCGGCGAGTCGGCATATGCCGGCATCTCGACACGGTCGCGCTTGTAGCCGTTGCCGGCGTCGTCGTCATACTGTGCCGTCTGCTGAGGTGCAGCCGATTCACCTGGCAGCATCTCGTTCAGAAGAGTCGAGAATTCGGCGTCAAGTTCGTCGAAATTGGAATTTTCCGGCTTGTCCTGTTCGAACGGCACTTCCGGAATGTCGAGATCGTCCGCGAGCGCGACCACACGCTCCGGCACATCCATGGTCTCGATATCCGGCACATCTTCGCGAACAGCGGCCTGATGCGCAGGCTTCTGCCAGGACGGAGCAGCGGCTTGAACGGCCGGTTGCGGCGCTTCTGCCACGCGCGGCTCCATCTGCATCGCCGGCTGAACCGGTGTCAGCTGCGTCGGCGCAGAGAACTGCTGCACGGATGCAGAGTACGGCTGTGCAGGAGCCGCGTATGGCTGCGCCGAAGGCGCCACGGGATTACCGCGGCTCCATGCGCGAATCGGCTGAGCGAAGGTCGCGGTGGCAGCAGCAACCGCTGCGGCCGGAGCCGCCCATTTCAATGCTTCGACAGGGTCTTCGATCTGCTCGGAAGGTTCCTCGTCGAGCGTGTCCAGGCCACCGGCCATTGCCGCATCAAAAGCGTCGGTATCAAAATCGATGTCGGCCTCCGCACGCGGAGCTTCTTCGATTTCGGCCGCTGCAAACTCCTGAACCAGCACAGCGTCGAGATCGGCATCGACCTCATGCGGAACCTCGGGCTCGCTCATCGCAGGAGAAGCTGCAAATTGCGGGCGCCAGGTCTCGACCTCTGCGGCCGGAGCCGCTGCCGGCCGCGCCGTCATGCGCCCCAGCAGCGCGTTCAGTTCATCTTCCAGACTGCGGTCCTGCGCAGCAACGGAGGGCACTTCGGCCACGGGCTCGGGAGCCATTGCAACAGGCTCGACCATCTCGGGCTCGGCGGCAGCCAGCGCCACGGCCTGGCTCTCGTCGGTGAAAGCATCGTCCAGATCGATGTCGAAGTCAGGCTCGCTCTCGGCAACGACGTCCGTTGCCTGCGCGTGATGACCGAACGTTGGCATGAAAGTCTGCTCGGAGCGCAGCGGATCGGCATCAACCTCTGCCTCGGCGACAACGGGCGCTTCTTCGTGCGCGCCGAAATCCATATCGACACCGGCAATGGCCGTGTCGAAATGGTTGTCGAAATCATCGACGGCAGCCGGTTCGGCCGCGAGGCTTGCCGATACTTCGGCGACAGGCTCGACCGCAACTTGTCCGGCAGCGACAGGCTCAACTGCCGCGACAGGCTCTCGTACCGTTTCATCGGTGAAATCGAGATCACCGAAATCAACGTCGCCCATAGCGGCTTCATAGTCTTCAAACTGCTGCCCGGTCGGCGTGATTTCCGAAACGATCTCTTCATCGACCGTGACGGCATCAAAAGCCCGCTCGTCCATGTTTCCGGCTGCGGCCGTGAAATCGAAATCAGGCGCGTCGTCTTCCACCGGGCCTGCGATCGCCGGAACAGCGGGGTCGGCGACATTGAACTCGTGCTCCATCGAAGCCACGAAGTCATCGTCCAGTCCGTTGTCTGCATACGATTCGGCCGCCAGATGCGAAACGCCGGCCATAGGCTGAACCGCTGCGACAGGCTCCTCCTGATAGACCCCGAACTCGCCCATCAACTCCTTTTCGAGGTCGATATCGAAGTCCTCGGACGGCCCCGCAACGGGCTGCGGCGCAGCCTGGCGCTGCACAGGTTCGCGAGGATCAAAGCCCATGATGCGGGTCAGTTCCGCGAACGGATCGTCACTTGCGATGTCGTTGTGGTTGGCTACACGCGCCTGGGTTCTGTCTGCCATTGTCGTTCCCGAACTCGCACTCATCGGACGCCATGGACGTCGCGGAAGGTTGGCCCCTACCAGCGCAATGTGGGCAAATGGTGACAGGCTTTTCGGTCGAACCTAGCGCATTTCGGTCGGGGCATCCGCTCCGATCAACGCAAGGCCAGACGACAATACGTCCAGAACAGCCTGCACCAGCCCGAGTCTGGCATAGGTCAATTGTGGGTCGTTAACCTTAACAAAACGTAAGTCCACGTGATCATTGCCGCGGTTCCACTGTGCGTGGAAACCACTGGCGAGATCGTACAGGTAAAAAGCCAGCCGGTGCGGCTCCTGCGACTGCGCCGCCTGCTCGATCAGGCGCGGATATTCAGCAAGCTTCTTGGTCAGCGCAAGCTCACCTTCATCCTTCAGCAGATCAAGCCCCGCCGACAGCTGCTGGCGCGACGGATCGACAATGCCGAGCTGCTCCTTTGCCTGGCGGAACACCGAATGGCAACGTGCGGTGGCATACTGCACATAGAACACAGGGTTGTCTTTCGACTGCTCGGTTACCTTGGCGAAGTCGAAGTCGAGCGGTGCATCGCTCTTGCGGTAGAGCATCATGAAGCGCACGGGATCGCGGCCGACTTCCTCGACCACTTCGCGAAGTGTGATGAAATCGCCCGAGCGCTTCGACATGCGAACGGGTTCGCCATCGCGGAACAGCTTGACCAGTTGGCACAGCAGCACGGTGAGCTTGACCTTGCCATCCGTCACAGCTTTCGCCAGGGCCTCCAGCCGCTTGACGTAACCGGCGTGATCGGCACCGAGCACATAAATCAGCTCATCGAAACCGCGGTCGACCTTGTCCTTCAGATAAGCCACATCCGCAGCGAAGTAGGTGAAGGAACCGTCCGACTTGACCAGCGCACGGTCCATGTCATCCCCGACCGCCGTCGAGCGGAACAGCGTCTGCTCGCGGTCTTCCCAATCGTCGGGTTTTTCACCCTTGGGAGGAGGCAGCTTACCCTTGTAGATATGTCCCTTGAGCGTCAGATCGGCAATCGCCGCACGGATCGCCTTGGCGCTGTCGGCATGCAACGTCCGCTCGGAGAAGAAGACATCGTGATGCACGTTGAGCAGCGCGAGATCTTCCTTGATCATCACCATCATGGCATCGATCGTGCGATCCTTGACGATCGCCAGCGCTTCATCTTCCGGCATCTGCAAGAGATTGCGGCCAAATTCGTTGGCCAGTGCCTGACCAACCGGCACCAGATAATCGCCGGGGTAAAGGCCGGAGGGGATCTCGCCGATGTCGTCGCCCAGAGCCTCACGGTAGCGCAGGAAGGCTGAGCGGCCGAGCACATCGATCTGCACGCCGGCGTCGTTGATCACATATTCCTTGGTCACCTTGTAACCGGCAAAGGCGAGCAGGTTGGCCAGCGTGTCGCCGACGACGGCGCCGCGCGTATGGCCGACATGCATAGGCCCGGTCGGATTGGCCGAGACATATTCGACATTGACCGAGAGGCCGTCGCCGATCTTCGAGCGACCATAGTTCTGCCCCTCGGCGACCAGACCAGTGAGATGCCGGTGCCAGAATGCGTCGGTGAGCCTGAGGTTGACGAAGCCCGGTCCAGCGACTTCCGCGCTGGTGACATCCGCGTCGTTGCGCAGCGCTTCGACGATGCGCTCAGCCAGTGCGCGCGGATTCTGTCCGGCAGGTTTGGCCAGCACCATCGCGGCATTGGTCGCAAGGTCGCCATGGCTCGCGTCACGCGGCGGTTCGACCGCGATGCGGCCAAGATCGAGCACGCCGCCATCTTTGTCTTTCAGATCAAGGCTTTCCACGGCCCTGATGACCCGCGCGGTGAAGTCGGCGAAGATGTTCATGAAAACTGCTCAACGTTTATGCAAGAAGAACCGGTCATTGGCCGGCGAAAATCGCGCCCGGCCTAACTCAAATCGGGCGTTCGGTCAAACAAACGTCGGTGTTCCTTCAGCGCGTAGGTATCGGTCATGCCGGCTATGAAGTCGGCAACGTCGCGCGCCTTGATGCGATCTTCGGCGCGGTCGAGCCCTTCGCGCCAGCCGTCCGGCATGGCGCGTGGGTCGGCGAAATAGGTATCGAACAGGTCCTTCACGATCTGCTCGGCTTCGGCGCGCACACGCATGACCTCAGGGTGGCGGTAGAGATGCGCATAGAGAAAGGTCTTCAATTCCCCCTCCGCCCCGGCCATCGCTTCGGAGAACCGGACAATGGTTTCGCCAGCCCCACGCACGGTATCGGGGCTGCCCGGAGCGAGCCGCGCGAGATTGGCCTTGGCCGTGACGATGACGTCCTCGACCATCTGCGTGATCTGGCGCCGCATCAGCTCGTGGCCGGTGCGTACCGGATCAAGCGCCGGGTAACGTTCGCGCACCCCCTTGAGGATAGAGCCCGGCAAACCGACGACCTCCAGCATATCCAGGCTGATCAGCCCCGAGCGGATGCCGTCGTCGATGTCATGGGTATTGTATGCGATGTCGTCGGCAATGGCCGCGCATTGCGCCTCGACGCTGGCATAGCGCGACAATTCGAGGTCATGCAGTTCGGAATAGTCCAGAATCGCCCGAGGGACCGGCCCTTTCAGGCCCTGCCCCGCACCATCGGTCAGCGGGCCGTTGTGTTTGACCAGTCCTTCCAGCGTCTCCCAGGTCAGGTTCAGCCCATCGAACTCGGCGTAGCGCCGCTCCAGCCGTGTGACGACACGCAACGACTGCGCGTTGTGATCGAAACCGCCCCACGGCGCCATCTTCTCGTTCAGGGCGTCCTCGCCGGTGTGACCAAAGGGCGTGTGACCAAAATCGTGCACCAGCGCCACCGCTTCGGCCAGATCCTCATCAACACAGAGAGCCCGCGCGAGCGCGCGAGCGATCTGCGCTACCTCGATCGTGTGGGTGAGTCGGGTGCGGTAATGGTCGCCTTCATGGGCGACGAAAACCTGCGTCTTGTGTTTCAGCCGTCGGAAAGCCGTGGAATGGATGATACGGTCGCGGTCACGCTGGAAAGGCGTGCGTGTCGGGCTTTCCACCTCCTGGAACAGTCGCCCACGCGAACGCGCAGGATCGCACGCATAGGCTGCGCGTGGCCGGTAGCCGAAGCCGATATCGCCAAGCTCGCTGGTCATCGCCCCTGTCGCTGTTGACTTGCCCCGTCCCGCTTCATACCTATCATGCAGAACAGAACGCAAGGTGACGCCCATGGGTGCCGACGCCAAAACCGCCATGAAAGTCGAGATGACGGAATCCGCCGCGAAGCGGATTTCCAAAATCGTGCGCGACGAACCCGGCAAAACCGCGTTGCGCGTTGCCGTCGAAGGTGGCGGCTGTTCCGGCTTCTCCTACAAGTTCGACCTGGTGGATGGCCGCAACGATGACGACATTGCCATCGAGCGCGACGGCGCCACCATTCTCATCGACGACATATCACTGATCTATATGGGTGGCTCCGTCATCGACTTCGTCGATGATCTGATGGGGCAGTCGTTCCAGATCCGGAATCCGAATGCCGTCGCCTCCTGCGGTTGCGGAACCAGCTTCAGCATATGAAGTCAGTTCTCGAAGGGCATGAGAATCCGACGACGGTTCTCATTGCGCGCGAGATCAATGCGATTTCCGATCTGGACATCATAATTTGGGCAAATCGCCACCGGCCAAGCGAGAGCTATGCCGACGACGCGGATTTTCTGAATTTGGCGCGATCAAATCCGCGAAATGAAAGCAACTTGGGCAAGGCCCGCCAGCATCTCGATGAATTGGTCGGGCGCCGCTTCCCCGCTTTCTCTCTGACCTCCAAGGAGGGTGAGGAAATCGCGCGATCCATCTTTCTTCGGCGCATCAGGGCGTACCTGGATGATGCATCCAAGCCATTCCAGACATGTCGGATGCTGAGCCCGATCGAATCCCTATATGGATATCCTGAATGGCTGGGTGACTTTGACAATGGCTGTGATTGGATTGATCAACGCACAGAGCGGGAAGACGCACAACATCTGCATGATGTGATTGCAGCGCTTCTCGCCGCGAACAGAACTCATCTGTCTCTGGAGAAAAGCTAGCATGCCTTCGATCGGCGCGGTTCGTCAGGTTGCGCTGTCGGCCGGGCGCAATCTCGATGCCACGCTCGGCTTCTGGCATGATGTGCTCGGTCTGCCATTGCATTCGCGCTTCGATCCGCCCGGCATGGCTTTCATCATGGCTGGGCATGTGAGGCTGTATTTTGCCGACGGCGTGCCAGCGGGCACCGTTTACCTCGACATAGCTGACATCGAGAACTTCCACGCGCAGGCCAAAGCAGCGGGCGTGCCGTTCACCGCGGCACCGGCAATGGTGCACCATGACGTGAACGGCCTGTTCGGGCCGGCGGGCGAAAGCGAATGGATGGCTTTCCTGAAAGATCCTGCCGGCAACACCATCGGCCTGGTCGAGCGCAAGACAAGCTAACGGCCTGTTCTGAGCGCACGGCCTCTGTACGAGGATGTGGCCCAACACTTCGACCCATATCGAAACATTGCATGGCGGCAGCAAGCTAGATGACGGTAAAACGTCACAAGGACCAGCGCGATGCCCGCCAGGACCGTTCCAGTCACAGAACTCGCCCTTCTCGTTCTCCTCTCGACGCTGTGGGGCGCCTCTTACACATTCATCAAGATAGGCGTGGAGACCATTCCGCCGGTAACGTTCATCGCAGCGCGCACGCTGATTGCCGGACTGATCCTGCTCGGCGTCTTGCATTGGCGTGGCCTGCGGTTGCCGAGGGATGCGGTGATGTGGCGCCGGTTCGCGCTGCAGGCGGTGCTCAACAGCGCAATACCGTTCACGCTGATCGCATGGGCCGAACGCTCTATCGATGCGGGTCTCGCCGTCATCCTCAATTCACTGACACCCATCTTCGCCTTCCTGCTCACGGCCCTCGTGACCAGGCACGAGCAGGTCACCAGCCGGAAACTGTTCGGCGTGACAGCCGGACTTGCCGGCGCATGCCTGATCATAGGATTGCAGGCTCTGAACGGACTGGGCACCGAGCTATGGGCACAGCTCGCCATGGTGGCCGCGACCGTCTGTTACGGCGCGGCGGCAATAACCGGAAAGGGTTTCAAGGGGATGGACCCGATGATGCCAGCAGCCGGCTCGCTGATAGCGGGAGCCATGATGCTCATCCCGCTCAGCCTTGTCGCCGATCGTCCCTGGACATTGACCCCTTCGACACACTCGCTGCTGGCGCTTCTTGGCCTTGCGATCTTCTCGACCGCATTGGCCTTTGCGATCTATTTCCGGCTGTTACAGACGTTGGGCTCAGTCGGCGCAACCGCGCAGGCTTACCTGAGGGTCCCCATCGGCGTGGCAATCGGTGTGGTCGTCCTCGGCGAAACCGTCACGGCGACCGCCGGCATCGGCCTGGTGGCCGTGATCGCGGGCGTAATCGCGATGACACTGCCCGAGCGGAAGAAAGCGGCAGCTGAAGCCTGAAGCGACCGGACAGGCAGGCGACAGCCAGCTTCAATTGGACACAAATTGCCCCGTCAGCAGGCCGCGCCGACCGAGATAAGTGATCAGCGGATCTTCCGAGGCATTGCCCGCGGACGCGACTGCATCGATAAAAAGCGAAAACAGCGCGGTCTGGGAAGGAATGTCGAGCTTCGCATAAAGATTGCGGCGGTGCAGCTTCACCGTCGCCGGCGAAATACCGAGCCGCGCCGCGGCCCCCTTCACGGAAAAGCCACGCAGGATCAACTGAGCAACTTCGCATTCGCGCGCGGTCAGCATGCTGCGTCCGAAATTCCTCAGCGCCTGGGCCAATGCGCTCTGCAGTAATGATCCTTGATCTTCAATGGCTTCCGGCCGCAAGTCGCGATAGTGCTTGAGCACCGCCTGGCTCAACAACGGGGCAGCCATCTGCAGGAACTCGGCATCTTCGCCGCTGAAGATCTCGTGCGACCTGCGCCGGGCGAGCGAGATCGCAACCTTGGTGTCGACGTCGAGACTGACGAAGATGTTGAACTCGTCGTGCAATCCGGAATGCCGATAGTAGTCGCGATAGTATCGCGAGCGGTCGAGCGATGGTTCGATCTGGTTCAGTCGGTAAAGTCCGTCATCGCCATTGTCCAACGCAAGCCGATAGAATGGATCCAGCCGATAGGAACCCTGCAGATAGCTGCGGATGTCGGAGAGCCCCCTGTCGTTGCACCAGTCGTTGAACAGTATTTTGGGCGCGGCGTCCCTGCGATAGAGCAGGATCAGGCCGGCGTCGACCTTGACGTGCCGTTTGAGCGACCGCGCAAGCTGCTCCTGAAAATCAGGCGAGCCGACTCCCGCAAGCAGTGAAAGCGCCAGTTCGGTTATCGCCGATGTCTCGCCACCGGCTGTTTGGGCGAATAGCTCGCCATGCATCTTGGGTCTCCTCTCCCGGGCGCAGCGTAGGACAACGCCACAAGGTCGGCAAGCAGCGCGGGCGCCCCGGCACGACACTGCTAGAAACCTCTCACAGCAGCACCTAGCCCGAAGGCGTATTTTCAATCTCCCGCAGCGACCCACAATGCCCGATGCATCTGTCCAGGCGCCCGTCAGGAATTGCGTCCGCCGGACTGCACTCGAGGGGAACCATGAAACACAAAGACCAGAAAAAGAAACTGCTGGCGTCTTGCCTGATAGCGTTTGCCGTCAGTGTCGGTCCAGCGATCGCTGCCGCCGATCTGATCGTCGTCAATGCCGATGTGCGTACGGCCGATCCGGCCAAGCCGAAGGCGCAGGCTTTCGCCGTGGAGGGCGGCAAATTTGCAGCCATCGGCAGCAATGACGAGATCAAGGCACTGGCCGACAGCAGCACCAGGACCATCGATGCCGGCGGCAAGACCATAACGCCCGGCTTCATCGATGGGCACACCCACCTGACCATGGGAACCGATATGGTGCTCGGAGCCGACCTCTCCTACATCCCGGACAAGAAGACCTGGCTCGAAAAGATCAAGGAAGCCGACGCCCGTCTGCCGAAGGGCGCGTGGCTGACAGGCGGTGGCTGGGACTACACGCTGGGCGAAGGCAAGCTGCCGACAAAGGAAGACCTCGATGCCGTCGTTCCCGATCGCGTCGTGATCCTGCGCGATATCGATTTCCATTCGGTCTGGGTCAATTCCAAGGCGCTGGAGGTTGGTGGCGTCACCGCGAAATCGGAGGTCAAGGAAGGTGGGCAGATCCTGCTCAACGACAAGGGCGAGCCGAGCGGTATTCTGCTTGAGGCTGCCGGAGAGCTTGTCGAAAAGCACCGGCCGGTAGCGACCGATGCCGAACGGCGCGCAGGCCTGCTGGAAACGCTGAAATTCGCCAACAGTGTCGGCATCACCGCCGTCAACGACATGTCCGACCTTGCCGCGGTGCACGACTATGCCGCCCTTGTCGCGGACAAGAAGATGCCGCTGCGCGTCTGGTATGGCTTCTTTGAAGGTGATCCGAAAAAGATCGCGGCAGCTGTCAACGACCGGCGAGCGGTCGACAAGATCTCGAGCGAAAGCGGCGAACAGGAGAAAAAGGGACCGCTGTTGAAACTCGGCTACACCAAGTCGGTGATGGACGGCGTTCTCTCCACCCGTACAGCCTATCTTCACCAGGACTATTCGGATCAGAAGGGCTGGAAGGGCAAACCGTTCGAGACCAAGGAACAGCTCGCTGCGGCCATCCGTGCCTCCAACGAGAACGGCTTCCCGACCGCGGTGCACGCGATCGGAGACGGCAGCGTCAGCCTGGTGCTCGATGCCTTTGCAGAAGCCTCCGTTCCGCGCGCCCAGCCAAACCGGATCGAGCATATCGAAGTTGTCGAGACCTCGGATATCAAGCGTTTCAAGGATCTCGGCGTCGTTGCCTCCATGCAACCGAACCATGCCACCGGCACGATCGGAAAATACATTACCGAGCGCATCGGCGAAAACCGCGAACCCAGAGCCTATGTCTGGCATTCCATGCTGGAGGCCGGAGTGCCGTTGGTATTCGGCTCGGACTGGCCGACATCGCCACTCAGTCCCCTCACCCAAATCAATGATGCCGTCTTCCGCGAAAGCCCATTCGGACTAGGGACCGGACCGTGGCATCCCGAGCAGGCGGTGAGTTTCGACCAGGCATTGTTTTCCTACACCCAGGCCGGAGCCAACATGACCCCATGGGGCAACCAGATCGGATCGATCAGTGTCGGCAAATGGGCTGACTTCGTCGTCATTGACGGCAGTCTCCCGGATCCGCTCGATCGCTCGATCCGCCAGCGCAAGGTCGAGGCAACCTACCTGGCCGGCAACGAAGTCTATCGTAAGCCGTAGCGACAACAGCCCGACACAAGATGTCGGGAGGGCCTTCCCGCCGGGGCCAGCCAGCGGGAAGGCTGCCCGTTGCTACTTTGCCACGCGCTGCAGCTTCAGGATCTGCTCGGTCGTAAGGATGTCGCCGAAGGTGTCGTCGATCGAGGCTAAAGCGGCGCGATGCAGCGAATCGTGAGCTATGGTCCGATCATTGCCGGTATCGAGATCGCGAGTTGCGCAGGCGTCCTCCGCCACGATCACGTTGTAGCCGAGCGGCACCGCGTCGCGTGCCGCACCGGCCACGCAGGCGTGGGTCATCAGGCCTGTGATGATCAAGGTATCGACCCCGGATTGCTTCAGGCGCTGGTCGATGTCCGTTGTCGGAAAAACGCTGACCGACGATTTGCGCAGGATCACATGATTGGCTGCCGGCTGGCTGTCGCGGTGGAATGCGGAGGTCTCGCTGTCTTCGGCGAAAACCGGGCTGCCGGCGGGGGTGACATGCTGGATGTGATAGACTGCGGTGCCTTCGGCGTCAGCGCGCTCAATCAGGCGCCTGGCGTTATCCAGCGCCTTCGTACCATTCGGGATCGGCATTCTGCCGCTGAAATACTCGTTCTGGAAATCGATCACCAACAGCGCTGTTTTTGTCGGATCGAGTTGCTGAGGCGCGGGCGCGCCGGCGATGGCGCGGATGGTTGGGTGCTGTGCCACGGAACTTCCTTTCCTTGCAATTTTCCGATGGCGCTTGGTCCCAAAATCGGTGGATCGACAGAAGTGGCCTGAATGACAATATGTGATAGGTTCCGGCCAACTTGTTCCTGGATCGTCTTCCTATGCACACAATCGCCATCGTCGCCTTCGAAGGCATCAGTCCGTTTCATCTCTCGGTACCCTGCGTCGTATTCGGGGACGATCTGCTGAAGCTGGGCGCACCACGCTATCGCCTCTTGATCTGCGGCGAGCAGATCGGGCCGGTCGCCACCATGTCCGGTTTCCGGATCGATGTGGAACACGACCTCACCAGACTGAGGGAAGCGGATACGATCATCGTACCCGCCTGGCGTGATCCCGACGAGCGACCATCACAAGCGCTCCTGCAGGCTCTCCGGACGGCGCATGCGCGCGGCGCGCGCATGGTCGGCCTGTGTCTCGGCACCTTTGTCCTCGCCGAAGCCGGCCTGCTTGACGGGCGCACGGTCTCCACGCATTGGGCCTGGGCCGAGGAGTTCGAGCGCAACCACCCGCATGTCGCCCTGGACCAGAATGCACTTTACATCGATGACGGCGATGTCCTGACGTCAGCCGGAACAGCCGCCGCTCTTGATTGCTGCCTGCATATCGTGCGCCGCGATCACGGTGCGGAGATCGCCAACCGTGTCGCCAGACGCCTGGTGGTCGCACCGCATCGTCATGGTGGCCAGGCGCAATACATCGAAAAGCCCTTGCCGACAGGTGGCGACCAGGATCGGATCGGCGCGGCGATCGGCTGGGCAATCGAGCATCTCGGTGAACCTTTGAGCCTTGACCGGCTCGCGTCGCGCGCGGGCATGAGCCTGCGCAGCTTCACCCGACATTTCCGCAACAAGACCGGCACGACCTTCACGCAGTGGCTGCTGAACCATCGCCTCGCCTCAGCGCAACGCCTGCTGGAGACCGGATCATGTTCGATCGACCATATAGCCGTGATGGCCGGCTTTGGCTCGACGGTGTCGCTGCGCCAGCATTTCACGCGGGCCTTTTCGATCTCGCCGGCCAGCTATCGCCGCCAGTTCCAGAAGAAACCTGCCCTGGAAGATGCCTGACCACGGGAGGCCCGTTCGCCGCCCCCTACCATTCCCCCAAGACAACCCTGCCAGCTTGACTTGGGCAGATCTGTCGTCTGTTGATACGCATGGGCGGATCAAGGACGAAATTGACGGGAGGTATCTTCTTCAAATGAAACGTTTCATCACGATGTTACTGGCTGCTGCGGGGGCCGTTTTGGCGTCGGTGGCCAGCGCGGCACCGGAGAAAGTCATTCTCGACACGGATTTCAGCACCATCGGCGACGATGGCCAGACACTCATCATGGCGGCGCAGCTGCAAAAAGAGGGAGTGATCGACCTGCTCGGCGTCACGGTGGTCACCGGCAACAACTGGCTCAAACAGGAGGTCGTCGATGCGTTGCGGGCCGTCGAGCGCCTCGGGATCGACGAAAAGGTTGGAGTGTATGCCGGTGCAAACCTTCCACTGGTCCATGATCCACGCAGTTTCGAACACGAACGTGCCCTGTTTGGCTTCGGCGAAAGCTACAAGACTGCATTCCATCGTCCGCAACCGACCGAGAAGGATCTGATCGCTCCGCCGGATGGTTTTGCCATGAAGGCGAAGTTGCGGCAGGAAAACGCGGTCGACTTCATTATCGATACAGTCAAGGCGAATCCCGGGGAGGTGTCGCTCCTGGTGATAGGTCCGGCCACCAACATCGCACTCGCGATCCGCAAGAATCCGGAAATCGTTCCCTTGATCAAGCAGATCGTCTACATGGCCGGTGCCGTTGACGTGAAAGGCAATACGACGCCGGCTGCCGAAATGAATGTCTGGATCGACCCGGAGGCCGCCCGCATCGTCATGCGAGAGCCCATCGCGCAAGCCCTCATCCCGCTCGACGTCACCGACATCACCCAGATCGGAAAAGCGGAATTCGACCGCATCGTCGCCAAGGAAGGGCCGGTGCAGAAACTGCTCGGCGACAGTTGGATGGCCAAGCGCTTCGCCAGGGATGCCAACGCCAAGGCAAATGTCTTCGACACGCTGGCTCTTGCCTACCTTGTCGACCCCACTTTCGCGACCAGGGTGGAAGACCTCTTCATCGACGTGGATGTAGCCTTTGGTCCCGGGTACGGCCGCACGTTCGGTTACTGGAAGGAGCAGCCGACTCAGCTTTTGCAAAAGGTCAAGGTGGTGAAGGAGTTCGACAACAAACGCTTCAATGACTTCTACGTCGATCTGCTCACCAGACCGGTTCCCGTGACGAAAGACTAGGTTCAAGTCCAACAAGGGCCGTTGTCCAGGCGGCCTTTGTTGCAAGTCATCACGTCTGACCTGCGGACAGGAATTGGCAAGATGATGTGCCCATCCCGGTTACCCGGGTTCCTTTCCCGCAATGGATATTGCAGGATCGAATCGACATGGGTTTGCCCCGCTTGATTTGCCTGAGACAGACGCGAGATTTTCATGAAGATCGTCACCTGGAATATCAACGGCGTACGCGCCCGCATCGAAAACCTCGTCCATTGGCTGGAAGAGAGCCAGCCTGACATCGTCTGCCTCCAGGAGATCAAGACCGTCGACGAACAGTTCCCGCGCCTTGAGGTGGAAGCGCTCGGCTACCATGTGGAGACGCACGGCCAGAAGGGTTTCAATGGTGTCGCCATTCTGTCGAAGCTGCGCTTCGACGAAGTCAATCGCGGCTTGCCGGGCGACGATGCCGATGAACATGCTCGTTTCATCGAGGGCGTGTTCTCCACCGACAAGGGCGCGTTGCGCGTCGTGTCGCTCTATCTGCCGAACGGCAATCCAATCAGCGATCCGGTGAAATTTCCCTATAAACTCTCCTGGATGGCGCGGTTGGAGCGATGGGCCCGACAGAGGCTGGCGCTGGAAGAAGCCCTGGTGCTGGCTGGAGACTACAACGTCATTCCCGAAGCCATCGATGCCAGAAATCCCGAAGCCTGGCTGGGAGACGCGCTGTTCCAACCGGAGACCCGGCAGGCGTTCCGACGCCTGCTGAACCTCGGCTTCACCGAAGCCGTGCGCTCCGTTACGGATGCGCCGGGTGTCTATACGTTCTGGGATTACCAGGCCGGCGCCTGGCAGAAAAACAACGGCATCCGCATCGACCACCTGCTTTTGTCACCCGAGGCAGCGAACCGTTTCTCCGCAGCATCGATTGAAAAGCATGTTCGCGCATGGGAAAAGCCGTCGGACCATGTGCCGGTGGCAGTGGACCTGACGCTCACTGCGGCGTGACCAGCAAGCGGGTATTCCAGTGAAATGACAGCAGACTACTGCTGTTCGGCCCCGGTGACGCCCTTGGCCAGCATGTCATCGGCCAGCGAGATGGCGGTACGCCTGTCAGCCTCGCCGGAAACCGCAAAAGCCTCTTCCTGCATGGAACGAATCCACGGCTGATCGGCCGGTGTCGCGCGCGAAAGCGCGGCTGTCATCATGGCCAGCCCACGCACCACCTTGCCGCTCTGGAACAACAGGTTTCCTAGCGTTGCCTGCGCGCCGGCGTGGCCCTTTTCGGCGGCAAGCTGCAGCCAGCGGCCAGCTTGCCTGACACTGGCCTTTGCACCGCCCTCACCCTTCAGGAACATCTTGCCCAATTCGTACTGGGCATTTGGATTGCGGTAGTTGGCGGCAGCGCGCGTGAAGTACTCCTGCGCCGTGACCGGGTCTGCGCTGACGGGACTGCCAGGGATGCCTTGCTTCAGGTAGTCGCCCAGGGCGACCAGCGCATCAGAGACGTAGCTTTCTTCCGGCGAACCGGGCTCGACATCCTGCTCGGCGATTTCAGAGAAGAATTTATAGGCCGCGTAGTCGTCCTGGGCGACGCCATCGCCTTCGGCATACATGCGCGCCAGCTTCCAGGTCGCACCGATCTGGCCGTTCTCTGCGGCATATTTATAGGCCTCGACAGCCTGTTCCTTGTGGCCGTTCTTATAGGCCGAGAAACCGAACTGAAAGACTTCCCAGGGGCTGGACTTCGGCTTCACGCCACTCTTGTCGTCGAAAACCTTTTCGTCGAAGGCAAAAGCCTGTCCGGCAGCGCCAAGGGTCGCCACCGCGACCAGCACCGTCAGAACAGAAGATCTTGCCAACTCACCAACCCGCATGGCTGCGCATTTCTTTCGTGTCGCCCATGCGGACGATCGAACCCGTACCAGCCAGCGACTTCACGGCCACGCCTTTGCGCGGCGCATGGCGCTGGGACTCATATTCAAACGAATTCTGCCACGCATTTTCGGCCAAACTGCGGTTGAAACCGCGCAGCGAAATGGCGGCCGCGCTGCGGTTCAACTGGCTGGCATTGATAAACACGCTGGCGTTCATTTCCATTCCTGCCGCGGCCATGCGGCCTATCCCCTCACGCCAACCGTCTTCGGTCTTGCCGGGGCCCTATCGAAGTGCTCCGGGTTTATGGCGGGAAATGGGCATCACGCCCATGTCGACTTCTTAGCCGATGGCTTGTTTCGAAACTGTTGCCGAAACGTCACAATTATGAATGAGGCCGTTGATGTTGCATTTACGGCACGGGCTGGCGCGCGGGACGCCCAACGCCACAAAACGGTTGCGCCGGATGCTCCCTGCAACAAAAAAGCCGGGCACTTGGCCCGGCTTTTTTGTTCACAATGAAAGACTTACCACTTGATGCTGTAGCCACCGTTGAAGGCAATGGCATAGCCCGACTTCACACCCTGGTTGGTGCCCGGAGCATATTTGGTTTCTTCGCCGGAGCCGAGATAGCTGAAGCCGACGCCGCCACGGAACTCGCCGCCCATACCGTCCTTGAATGAGCCGCCGACTGCCAGCGTATAGGTGTCGCCAATGACGTCCCAGCCGGTGCCAACACCCTGATCCCAGGTCAGGCTGGCAAAACCGGAAACCTGATCGTTGAATGCGTGGCCAACGCCGCCGGTAACGGTCCAGCCGTCCTTCCAGAAATACTTGTCCGAAGAAACGGTCACACCACCAATCTTGGAACGAACATCAAGCGTGGTCAGCTGGCTCCAGTCGGTCCACTTGACGCTACCAAACGCCAGCCAGCCCGGCGCGACGCCAGTCTGCAGTTTGAACTCGACGCTCTGTGGCAGATTGCCGACACCGATCGCATCGACGGGCACCTGTGCATTCGGGCCTGCCTGCTGAATGATCTGGAGGAAACGGGCCTGAAGCGGCGTGCCTGCCGTTGCCTGGGCCAGCACGGCGGCCGGCGCGGTCAAACCACCATCCGCACCATACTTCGTGCCCGAGCGGTACATGACCTGGCCACGCAAGGCGATGTCCGGAATCTCATAGGCAGCGCCAATGCGGTAGCCGTATTCCTGGCCTTTGAGGTTCAGGGTAGCGTTGCCGAGGCCCAGTGCCGCGTAGGAATTCACGCGATTGTAGTCGAACTTCTCCATGAAGCCGCCGCCGAGCACCCAGAGCTTGCCCTTGCCGACGTCAAATCCGACACCGCAGGTCAGTGCGGATTCATAGGTCGTGAACTCCTCGGAAATCTTGCCGCTCAGCGTCGGAAAGTCATACTTTGCATTGCCGCCGTTGTTGTTCACCAGCGTGCCGGCGCAACGCAGGTTATCGGTCAGGTTGAACTTCACCGCGGCCGACGGAATGACATAGTCCTCGGCATAATCGGTACCGATAAGCTTCGGATTGCCATTCTTGTTGAACTTACGGGTCGGCGTCACATAGGTGACGCTCGAGCGCATGTTGAAGTTGCCCTGTTCGAAAAGAATGTCCGTATCGGCCGAGCCGCGCGAGAAGCCGCCGGCATTCGAAGTGCCGATCATCGCCAGCGACATGCACCCTGCCCCCAGGAGCGCTTTGATACGTAGATTGGTCATGAAATCCTCTCCCCGGAAATTCCGTGCACCAAGCTAGAGCCAATTCGCGTTAATGAGGCAATAAGGAATTTCAAGGCGTACAAGTACAGTTTTTTACTGTGACGCCGAATACACTGCGGATACTCGCCCCAACCCTTGGCCGGACACCAAAAAGCCACCATTTTTGAAGGTTGCGGCAGCAAAATCGCAGCGAAACGCGCTGAAAACACCCGAAAAAGCCGCATTTTGCGGGGTACTCGTTCGCATTGTTACATTATGGCAACAATGCGGTTCAAAACTTTCCCTTTACGTCAATTGTGACGCTGCGGAATGCTCTTTCCGGCTGCCTGCGATCGGTTTGAAAGCAGCGGACGCAACGTCAGAATCGCATTTCCGGCAGGCAGATTTTGCCCACCGGAATCGGCGTCAAATTGCCTGCCGTACTCAGCTGGCGTCGCGCACGCGGGTAAGTGCTGCCGAGAGCTTTGCCTGCTGTTCGTTGTATTCGACGAGTTTCTCGCGCTCGGCTTCGACCACCTCTTCCGGCGCATTGGCAACGAACTTCTCGTTCGACAGCTTCTTGTGCAGGCGGGCGATCTCCTCCGTCACCTTGGCCAGTTCCTTCTGCAGGCGCGCAGCCTCGGCGGTCAGGTCGATCAGGCTTCCCAATGGCAGGCACGCCGTCGCCTCGGCCAGCACGATCTGTGCCGAGCCTTTCGGCGCCGTGTCGCCGTGCGAGATCTCGCCGATCCGCGACAGCCTTTTGATCGCGGCATCATGGCGGACCAGACGCTCCCGGGTGGTGGCATTGGCGCCAATCACCACCAGCGGTGCAATCGCAGCCGGCGGCACGTTCATCTCCGAACGCACCGAACGGATGCCGGTGACCAGATCGATCAGCCAGTTGATGTCGTCCGCGGCTTCGACATCTTCGAAGTCCGGCGACGGCCACGTCGCATGGCAGAGCAGCGAGGAGCGCTCCTTGCCTTCGCCTGCCGTCTCGGCCCACAGCTCTTCGGTCATGAACGGCATCATGGGATGAAGCAGCTTGTAGATCTCATCGAGCACAAAGGCGACGCAAGCACGGCTTTCGGCCTTGGCAGCCTCATCCTCGCCCATGAACACCGGCTTCAGCAGCTCAAGATACCAGTCGCAGAACAGGTTCCAGACGAACCGGTAGGCGGCGCCGGCCGCCTCGTTGAAGCGATACGACGTGATGGCGTCGGTGATCTCGCGCGCCGCACGGGTCAGTTCGGTCAGGATCCAGCGGTTCACCGCCAGCTTGGCGTCGTTCAGCCAGAACGTGTCGTCGCGAGCCACACCGTTCATCTCGGCAAAGCGCGTTGCGTTCCAAAGCTTGGTGCCGAAATTGCGGTAGCCGGCGATGCGGGCTGGGTCGAGCTTCACGTCACGCCCCTGCGCGGCCATGACCGCCAGGGTGAAACGCAGGGCGTCCGCACCATATTCGTCGATCAGTTCGAGCGGATCGATGACGTTGCCTTTCGACTTCGACATCTTCTGCCCGTTCTTGTCGCGCACCAGCGCATGCACATAGACAGTGTGGAACGGCTCCTCGTCCATGAAGTGCAAGCCCATCATCATCATGCGGGCGACCCAGAAGAAGATGATGTCGAAGCCGGTCACCAGCACGTCGGTCTGGTAATAGGTCTTCAGCTCCGGCGTCTTGTCCGGCCAGCCGAGTGTCGAGAACGGCCACAGCGCGGATGAGAACCAGGTGTCGAGGACGTCTTCGTCGCGGGTCAGGATCTCGCCCGGCTGGAAATTCTCCAGCTTCTCCTCGACCCAGGCCTTCCACGGACCTTCGTGCGCCAGATAGTGCTGGATGGCAGCCTCGAGTGCCTCTTCTTCGCTCTTCTCGACAAAGATATGTCCGTCCGGGCCATACCAGGCCGGGATCTGGTGACCCCACCAAAGCTGGCGCGAGATGCACCAGGGCTCGATGTTCTCCATCCAGTCGTAGTAGGTCTTTTCCCAGTTCTTGGGCACGAATTTGGTGCGGCCCTCGCGTACGGATGCCAGTGCCGGCTTTGCAAGGACCTTGGCGTCAAGGAACCACTGGTCGGTCAACATCGGTTCGATCACGACATTCGACCGGTCGCCGAAAGGCTGCATCAGCTTCTTCTTTTCCACGAAGGGAATGTCGTTGCCGTCGGCATCCTTGACCGTAACGGCAAGCCCTTCCGCCGTGATCGCCTCGATGATCAGCTTGCGGGCAGCGTATCGGTCAAGGCCGCGATACTCGTCCGGGACCAGGTTGATGGCATCGACTTCGGCCTCGTTCGGCACGTTTCCGGAGCGAGCTATTTCCAGCGCCTGCGCCGCATAATCGGCATAGGGCTCACCGTCAGCGCGCATCGCGGCCTGCGTGTCCATCAGCCGGTAGAGCGGAATGTTGTTGCGGCGGGCGACCTGATAGTCGTTGAAATCATGCGCGCCGGTGATCTTGACCGCACCTGAACCGAAGGTCGGATCCGGATATTCATCCGTGATGATCGGGATCAGGCGCCGGTGCTCCTTCGGGCCGACCGGGATCTCGCACAGCTTGCCGACGATTGGCGCGTAACGCTCGTCCGAAGGATGAACAGCGACCGCGCCGTCGCCCAGCATCGTCTCCGGCCGGGTGGTCGCAATCGAGATGTAGTTGCGCTCCTCCTCCAGCGTGACGTTGCCGTCCGCGTCCTTCTCGACGTAGGTGTAGGTTTCGCCGCCGGCCAGCGGGTACTTGAAGTGCCACATATGGCCGTCGGCTTCCCTGTTCTCGACCTCGAGGTCCGAGATCGCCGTCTCGAATTGCGGATCCCAGTTCACCAGCCGCTTGCCGCGGTAGATCAAGCCTTGCTTGTGCAACGTGACGAACACTTCGAGTACGGCCTTCGACAGGCCCTCATCCATGGTGAAGCGCTCGCGCGACCAATCCGCAGAGGCGCCCAGCCGCTTCAGCTGATTGAAGATAGCGCCGCCAGATTCGTCCTTCCACTCCCAGACCTTTTCGACGAACTGCTCCCGGGTGAGGTCGCGGCGGTGGATCTGCCGTTCCATCAACTTGCGCTCGACCACCATCTGGGTGGCGATGCCGGCATGGTCCATGCCCGGCTGCCACAGCACGTTCTTGCCGCGCATGCGCTCGAAGCGCACCAGAATGTCCTGCAGCGTGTTGTTGAGCGCATGGCCCATATGCAGCGAGCCGGTGACATTGGGCGGCGGGATGACAATGGAAAAGGGTTCTGCGCCTTCCTCGGCGCCAGCACCGGCGCGGAAGGCATCCGCCTCCTCCCAAATCTTGGCGATCTTCGGCTCGACGCTTTTTGCGTCATAGGTTTTTTCGAGCATGGGAAAGGCGTCCGGACTGTCGGGATTTGCTGGTGACGGTAAATCGGAAGGACTTGACCAAGTCAACCACGCGAACAACCGCCATCCGACAGATAGGAGCACCAGACGGCCGAACCAAGGCGACCTCTTGCCTTGGCGGCGTGCTCCGCCTACGATCCTGCTGCTGCTGTAGGGCGCACCGGTTTCGGCCGAAGGGGCATTGCCCGCCTACGCCACATCAACCCAGAATGCGCCCATGTCCCAGTTCGAGCATTTCCGCAAGCAGGCAAAACTTTATCTCAAATGGCATCGCGAGGGCCGTTATCCCGCCGCGGCGGCGATACGTTCCCTGCTGCCGCGCTTTCGAGATCTCAGCGACACGCAGATCCTCGAGCAGGAGTTCAAGCTCGCCGACGCCCAGGAGCTTGTTGCCCGCAAGGCCGGTTTCGAAAACTGGGAGGCGCTCAAAAAAGGATCTTCAGACATGAGCACCTCCACCACAGCTGAAAAAGAACCCTTCCTTGCCCTGTCGGAACCACAGCTGTTCGTTGCCGATATCGGCCGGGCCTGCGATTTCTACACAGGCAAGCTCGGCTTCACGCTCCGGTTCACCTATGGCGAACCACCCTTTTTCGCCCAGGTCTTTCGGGATGGCGCGCGCATCAACCTGCGCCATGTCGATACACCGGTGGTGGATACCAGCAGGATCGTGCCCGAACATCTCGTCGTGGCCACGATCGTGCTGGATCACGGCATCAAGAAACTGTTCCTCGACTATCAGGCAGCCGGCGTTTCCTTCTTCCAGCAGCTCAAGACAGAACCCTGGGGCTCGCGTGCCTTCATCGTGAGCGATCCTGATAACAACCTCGTGTGTTTCACCGCAGCTCCATGATCCGTGGGACGGCGAGCCGGCATCGAAAGCGCGAGTCGGCTCTCACCGCTCGATCACCCGGCGGCCTTCGGCAGGAAGCTTCCGCCGGCCGACAGCATCCTGGAAAACAACTCCAGCAGAATGTCGCAGAGCGGCTGCGGATCGCGGATCTCACGCGCAATCGCGTCGTCCACCACACCGTGCATGCCATCAAACAGAATGAGCGCAGTCATGCGCGCATCGGGCATGGTCCAGACCCCGGCCGCCTGGCCGGCTTCGAGCAGGGCAACAAGCTGAGCAATCACGACGTCCTTTTCCCGTGATTGCCGCCTGGAGTGACTGAAATCGTGAAAGACGACATCGTGCAGTTTGAAATTGGCGAGATAGGCCTGCACCGCGCCATGGACCCATCCTGACAGCCGCGCCGGGAAGTCCTTTGCGGGACAAGCCTCGATTGCCTCATTCACCCTGCTCAAAAAATCCTGCGAGAAACGCTCCCGCAGGGCCAGGACAACATCCGTCTTCGTCGCGAAGTAGTGATAAAAGGTTCCCTTGGCCACACCGGCGCGCGCGACGATCTCGTCGATCGTCGTCGCCTCGATCCCTTTCGCGATGAAGAGGGCTGCCGCAGATGTCATCAGATCATCCGTTCGCACCTCGGGCGGCAAGGTGCGCCGCCGGGGGCGCGATCGGCGTTCTGCAGCTACGTTTGCGTTCATCCCGATTCCCGTCAGCGAAGGCGTCGTCAGTTTAAGACAACCGACCTCCCCTCGCATAGCAGTAATGATTTCAACATGTTTTCGTATTGACCGACGGTCGGTCGAATAATATTGTTGAGTTAAATCATCAGGATTTATCCCATGCCATCATCTCGCAGACGCGACCTTGTCGCGGCCGTCTACCTTGGCACCTTCATGGCAACGCTGGCCATCAGCATCGTCACCGTCGCACTTCCGTCCATCCAGGCGGCGCTCGGAACCGATCTATCCGGGTTGCAGTGGGTCGTGGGGTCCTACGCGCTTTGCCTTTCCGCCTTCATGCTGTCCGCCGGACCAATCAGCGACCGCTACGGGCGCAAGCGCGTCTGGTTGGTGGGCGTGGCGCTGTTTTCGACTGGATCGGCGATCTCGGCCATGGCTTCGTCGCTCGGCACCCTCATCGCCGGCAGCGCCTTGCAGGGTATTGCCGGTGCGCTGGTCATCCCGGGCGCCTTATCCATTCTGACGCAGGCATTTGCCGATCCCGCGCAACGTGCCCATGTGATCGGAGGCTGGGCATCCTTCAGCGCCGTGTCGCTTATCCTCGGACCGATGCTCGGCGGATTCCTGGTCGACACTGTCGGCTGGTCGAGCATCTTCCTGATCAACATACCGCTGGGTGCGATCACCATGGCACTCGGACTGAGAGGCATCAGCGAGAGCGCAGACCCTGACCACGCTGCCCTCGACCCTGTCGGACAGGCGCTGTCTGTCGTCTTTCTCGGTGCACTGACCTATGCGCTGATCGGGGCTGGCGATGCCGGCTGGACGTCACCACACATTGCCGGCGCGCTTGCTGTCGCGATTGCCGGGTTCGTTGCCTTCATAGCAATGGAATTGCGCGCGGCGCGCCCGGTGCTGCCGGTCGACCTTTTCCGTGACCGGCAGTTCGCAGCGGTCAACTTCGCTTCCTTCGCACTCGGCTTTTCAGGTTACAGCAGCCTGTTCTTCTTTTCCCTGTTTCTCCAGCAGGTGCAAGGCCTGTCAGCAACGGCGGCGGGATGGCGAATGACCCCCGTCTTCGTCGCAATGGCGCTCACCTCTTCCTTGTTCGGCAAGCTTTCGTCGTGGTGCGGAACCCGTTGGCCGATGATCGTCGGCTATGCCCTGCTCGGCAGCTCGATGCTGGCCATGGCCCTGTTCACGCCGGGCACGCCCTACCCGATCATCGCCTCGGTTTTCGCGATCCTGGGCATCGGCATGGGGCTGGCCGTCCCCTCTACCGGGGCGGCGGCAATGGCAGCCACGCCACGCGAAAGAAGCGGGGCCGCCTCGGCAACGATGAACGCACTTCGCCAGGGCGGCATGACGGTCGGCATCGCCCTGCTCGGCACGCTGATGAGCGCCCGCGCCATTTCCTCGCTGACAGACTACCTCTCCACCACGAATGCGACTGACGCCCTCGGTGCCGCAACCACCGCGGTCAGGCAGCACGCGATGCCGGCCGGCCTCGACATGGCGCCCGACCTGTTCCGATCACTGCTTGCAGAGGCCATTGGCCAGGGATTTTCTATGGCCGTTGCCTGCGCCGGGGCCTTGGGTCTGCTGGCAGCCGCCGTGCTCGTGGCAGTTGGACAGCACACCCTCCGCGATCACGGCCCGAACCTCGCGATCGATCCTGGATAATGCCGTTACCATCCTACTGCTTGCCCATCCTTGCGTGGATCGGAACCTGCACGATAAACGCCATTTACGGGAGCCTGCTCGGGGTATCTCGGCGGCGCGGGCATCGACTGGTCCTGCTGAAACAATATCCCCTGAAAACCACCCACACTCATATCCGCCTTCATGGTTTCGACCGGATGACCGAGCGCCCGCAATTGCTGGCCGACCCGTTCGAACAGGCGAGGTTCCAGGACAAGCTTGCCCGGGCCGTCATTCCTCTGCTCATGCACGTAGCGGGCCGCATCCGCTGTTGCCTGCGGACTGAAGCCGAGGTCGATCATGTTCGCCAGGTGCGTGGTGAGCGAATAGGCCTGGATGGAGCCCTGCATATTGCCGAAGCCCAACAGCGGCTCACCATCCTTCATCACAAAGCCGGTTATGATGGTGTGGAAAGGGCGCTTGCGCGGCTCGACACGGTTTGGGCTGACCGGATCCAACGAGAAGCCGCTCCCCCTGTCGTGCAGGAGGAAGCCGCAGCCCGGAACCGTTATCCTGGAGCCATAGACGTTGTAGACGCTGTGAACCACTGAAGCCATATTGCCCCAGCGGTCGGCGGCGATCAGATTGACCGTCCCACCTTTCGGGGTACCGGCAACGTCGGGCGTTCTGGCTTTCTTCATGTCTATCCTGGAGCAGGCCTCAGCCGCGTGTTCCTTGGACAACAGCCTGCCCAGCGGGACATCCGCGAATCTGGGATCGGCGTTGTATCGAAGCAGATCTGAGTAGGCGAGCTTCTTCGTCTCCACCAGAAGATGCCAGTATTCCGGGAAGCTATGATTGAATTTGCTCAGGTCGAGCCCGAGCTTTTGGCCACAAGCTTCAAGCAGATTCAACTGGAGAAGCGTCGCCCACCCCTGACCGGGCGGCGGCACCTGAAAGACATCGTAGCCACGATAGCTCGTCGTGATCGGCTCGTTCCATTCCGGTTCGAATGCTTCGAGATCCGTGTTGGTCATCACGCCACCGCCCGCCTTCACGCGGGCAACGATCGCGTCAGCCACCGGGCCTTTGTAGAAACCGTCACGCCCGTTCTCCTGCAGCAACCGCAAGGTCCTGGCCAGGTCGGGATTTCTGAGGATGCTGTAAAGTGGCGGTACATCACCATCGCGGAGGAAGACACGCGCGGATTCCGGATCCTTGCGTACAACATCCAGGTTATGCACCAGATCCCTGTGGTGGCGCTCGCTCATTCCCCAGCCTTGTTCGGCAATGGTTGCGGCGCGTTCGAAGGTCTCCTTGAAAGTCATCGTGCCGCAGCGCTTCAACATGGCGTCGAAACCTGCGACCGCACCCGGCACGGTAACGGAATTCACGCCTTCAGGCTTACGGTCCCTGAAATAGTCGGTCGTCCAGCTTTCGGGGGACCAGCCTGCCGAACTGAGGGAATGGAGCTTGCGGTCGCTGGCCGACCAATAAAGAACAAAGACATCGCCGCCGATGCCGGTATCGTTGGGCGACACCACATCGAGCGTCGCCAGTCCAGCAACGGCCGCATCGATTGCGTTGCCGCCCTTCTGCAGGATTTCCAGTCCAGCCTGAGCAGCAAGCGGATGGCTTGTGGTGACCATGCCGTTGCGCGCGACAATCTCTGACCGTCCCTGTTCGGACCATCCCATCGGGCGCATCCCGGGCACGGTCGTGCCATTGAGCCGCCCGCCTGGATTTTCCGTACCGGTCGGCGTGCCGAAGGGCGTCGCCGATGGCGCAAAACTGCTCGTGACACCCAGGATAGAAGTCATTGCCGCAACACCGGAAACCAGGCAGGAGCTTCTGCTTCTCAAAATACCGCTCGACTTGGCAAGCATAAACGTCAACCGCGCCTCACCCCTCGGGCAGCAGAACCGCCTTGGCCCCAGCTACCCTCCGTAAAGTTCGGCGAGAACCGGGAGCAGCGCCGTGGGCAGATCCTCGGCGATGAGGCCGGGACCAAAGCGTCGGCCCGCCTCGGCGTGCAGCCAGACACCCGCGCACGCCGCCTCGAAGGCTGGCATGCGCTGCGCGATGAGCCCGGTGACAATGCCGGCCAGCACGTCGCCGGAGCCCGCCGTTGCGAGCCATGGCACTCCATTGGCGTTGATCGCTGCGCGACCGTCCGGCGCGGCAATGACCGTATCCGCACCTTTGTAGATGACGACCCCATTCGCTCTTCCGGCGGCGGCACGCGCCTTGCCGAGCTTCGACAGGTCATCGCCCCCGGCAATGTCGGGAAACAGCCGGGCGAACTCACCCTCATGCGGTGTCAAAACCAGCTCGGGGGCACCGGGACGGGCAGCAGCCTCGAACAGCCATTGCGGCGCTTCACGAAAGGCCGTGATGCCGTCGGCATCGAGAACCAGCCCCGCGGCGCGGGGCTCGCTGAACCGGTCACCGGCGGCCAGCACCGCCAGCGCAAAATCGCGCGCCTTTTCACCGACACCAAAGCCTGGTCCCAGCACGAACGCGGAGGAGCGCCCCTCGCCCAACATCGCCGCGAACTCCGCAACGTCCTCAACCTTGCGCAGCATGATCGAAGTCAGGTGCATGGCGTGGATCGCCAATGCGCTGCCAGGCGCCAGAACTGTGACAGCACCAGCCCCGGCGCGCGCGGCGGCCAGCGCCGAAAGCCTGGCCGCGCCCGTCGAGGTCGGCCCTCCTGAAAAGACGCCGACATGGCCGCGGCGATACTTGTGTGTATCGACATCGGGTAATGGGAAGGCTTTCCGCCACAGTGCCGGCTGGTTTTCAAAGGTGCCCACAGCAAGGGAATCGATAACACCCGCGGCGATGCCAATGTCGGCGACGACCACCTCGCCGCAGGATGCGCGGCCCGGCAGCAGCAGATGGCCTGGTTTCTTGCGCGCGAAGGTCACGGTTACAACGGCTTGAAAGGCGTTGCCCTGCACCCTGCCACTTTCACCCGAGACACCGGACGGCAAATCGACCGCGACGACCGGCAATCGTCTGGTGGTGACGAGCGAAAGCGCGCGCGCGGCGTCATCGGCAAGCGGCTTCGACAGGCCGGCGCCATAAAGCGCGTCGACGATCAAATCATCGGCCCCGGCATCGAAATCAGCAATAGGCCGCCCCGACACCGGGCACTCAGCAGCTGCGACGGCGGCATCGCTGCCGTCGCGCGGCGCACCCGAAAACCAGAGTGAAACGGCTACACCGCTCTCATGCAGCATCCTGGCCGCCACGTAGCCATCGCCACCATTGTTGCCCGGACCAGCCAACACATGGACGCGGTTGCTGGACGGAAAGCGCTCGAGCACGACGGCAGCGACAGCCGCACCTGCGTTGCGCATCAAGCCGATGCCGTCGAATGGCCCGTTGGCGATGGCAAGTCGATCGGCCTCGGCCATTTCAGTGGGCGTGAGCAACTCAAGGTTCATGCCGTATCTCCCATTGGCGCGCCCGAACAGACATTCGGACAGTTTGAGACGGGAGGCAAATGCGCAATCCGCGCGCAATTTGCTCAAAAATTGTGCAAACGGTTGGAAATTCGGGCTATGAGGCGACACGCAGCACAATCTACCCGTCACAGGACGAGCGGCGCAAACCTGTTGCGTCATGTGCTTTCCATGAAAATTCGCAACGATACCTTCTCAGCGGAGCCAATTGGCACGCTTCATGCTTCAAGGATGCGCGAGCGGGACTGACAACCCGTTTTACCGGCAGTGGAGGCCCCATATCGACATGAAAAAGATCGAAGCGATCATCAAGCCGTTCAAACTGGATGAAGTGAAGGAAGCGCTTCAGGAGGCCGGCCTGCAAGGCATCACCGTAACGGAGGCCAAGGGCTTCGGCAGACAGAAGGGCCATACCGAACTTTATCGCGGCGCAGAGTATGTCGTCGACTTCCTGCCCAAGGTGAAGATCGAGGTCGTGCTCGGTGACGAGTTCGTCGAGGCTGCCATCGAGGCCATCCGCAAAGCCGCCCAGACGGGTCGCATCGGCGACGGCAAGATTTTCGTCTCCAACATCGAGGAAGTCGTGCGTATCCGGACCGGCGAAACTGGCCCGGACGCGATCTGACGCTCCGCGCCACCGTTTTCAGTTTTCGAATTTCAACGTCATCATACAGGAAAGAGACATGACGACAGCCAAAGACATCTTGAAGCAGATCAAGGACAACGACGTGAAATTCGTCGACCTGCGCTTCACCGACCCCAAGGGCAAGCTGCAGCACGTCACCATGGATGTGGCCGAAGTCGATGAAGACATGTTCGCCGACGGCGTCATGTTCGACGGCTCCTCGATCGGCGGCTGGAAGGCCATCAACGAGTCCGACATGGTGCTGATGCCCGATACCGACACGGTTCACATGGACCCGTTCTTCGCGCAGTCGACCATGGTCATCCTGTGCGACATCCTCGATCCGGTCTCCGGTGAAGCCTATAACCGCGATCCACGCGGCACCGCCAAGAAGGCCGAGGCTTATTTGAGAGCCGAAGGCATCGGCGACACCATCTATGTCGGCCCGGAAGCCGAATTCTTCGTGTTCGACGACGTCAAGTACAAGGCCGATCCGTACAATACCGGTTTCAAACTGGACTCCTCGGAACTGCCGTCCAACGACGACACCGACTACGAAACCGGCAACCTCGGCCATCGCCCGCGCGTCAAGGGCGGTTATTTCCCGGTTCCGCCGATCGACAGCTGCCAGGACATGCGTTCCGAGATGCTCACGGTGCTCACCGAGATGGGCGTGCGCGTCGAGAAGCATCACCACGAAGTGGCTGCCGCCCAGCACGAACTCGGCATCAAGTTCGACACCCTTGTGCGCAACGCCGACAAGATGCTGCTGTACAAGTACGTCGTGCACCAGGTTGCCAATGCCTATGGCAAGACGGCCACCTTCATGCCGAAGCCGATTTTCGGCGACAACGGCTCGGGCATGCATGTGCACATGTCGATCTGGAAGAACGGCAAGCCGACTTTCGCTGGCAATGAATATGCCGGCCTGTCGGAGAACTGCCTGTACTTCATCGGCGGCGTCATCAAGCACGCCAAGGCAGTGAACGCTTTCACCAACCCGCTCACCAACTCCTACAAGCGTCTGGTGCCGGGCTATGAGGCTCCGGTGCTGCTCGCCTATTCGGCTCGCAACCGCTCGGCATCTTGCCGCATTCCATTCGGCAATTCGCCGAAGGCCAAGCGCGTCGAGGTCCGCTTCCCCGATCCGGGCGCAAACCCGTATCTCGGCTTCGCGGCGCTGCTGATGGCCGGTCTCGACGGCATCAAGAACAAGATCCATCCCGGCCAGCCGATGGACAAGGATCTGTACGACCTGCCGCCGAAGGAACTGAAGAAGATCCCGACCGTCTGCGGCAGCCTGCGCGAGGCCCTGCAGAGCCTTGACAAGGATCGCGGCTTCCTGAAGGCCGGCGGCGTCTTCGACGACGACCAGATCGACGCCTTCATCGAACTGAAGATGGCCGAGGTGATGCGTTTCGAAATGACCCCGCATCCGGTCGAATTCGACATGTATTACTCGATCTAAGCTTCCCTATCCGCCTGACAAGAAGAACCCCGGTCGCAAGACCGGGGTTCTTTGCTTTTGACACACGGTCATACGGAAGCGCCAGCAGGCGCGGGTTGATCAGCCGCTTCGCTGGCATCGACCAGCCCGGGTCGCTGCCGCCTCAGGATCAACGACGCCTTCCCGCCTTGTAACAGCGAGGCCGAGGACGGGTGGTGGGCAAAAAAAAGACCCCGGCCTCGCGGCCGGGGTATTGCTGGATTTGTCGAAGGAGGACGACTTACCCGGCAATCTCTTCGATCTCTTCAGGTGCATGCATCGTCCAATCGGCACGACGCGCCAGGAACACCACATAGTAGACTGCCGCCACGGCCACGATCGCGAGCGTCGCGAGCAGGCTCGGCCTGCCGAAGGCGACGTCCAGCCAGTTCTGATAAGCGACATAGACAAGCGCAACGAAAGCAAGGATCGGCGGCAGCGGGAAAAGCGGCATGCGATAATGCCCCTCCGAGGTTGTGCCGTTGCGGCGCCCGGCAACAGCCGCCAGGCAGAGCAGCGCATAGATGACGACCAGCGACGTGCCGGACACCACCAGAAGCAGGCTGAGATCGATGAAACAGGCTGCGGCTGCGGCAATCGACACCACAATGGTCGCGACCCAGGGCGATGCATAGGTACCATGCACCGACGCGACCGCATTGTTGATCGGTCCGAACCGGGTTTTGTCACGGCCGGACGAAAACAGGAGACGAGACGCCTGCAGCACGATGGCGATCACCGCGTTGAAGATCGCAATCGCGATGGCAAGGCTGACGACCACCGTCAGCGCGTGCCCGCCCCGTGCCTCGAGGAAATATTCAATCTTCGCTGGTGCGGCGAGCAAGGCGGTGAGATCGGGCGAGCCGAGCAGGACAGCGGTCAGCGGGATCAGTTCCGCGGCGACCGTGATGACGAGCGCCCACAGCACGACCTTGCCGATGCTGCGCTTGGCGTCCTGTGTTTCTTCACCGAAATAGGCTGCGGCACCGTAGCCATTGTAGGCAAAGATGGCGACGGCGGTGGCGGCCAGGATCAGACCCGTTGAAGCCGGAACCAGCGAATTGGTTGCAGCGTCGAGAATTGTGGTGAGGTAAACAGGCTGGAAAGCGGCCGTTCGATGTTGATGAAACCGAGCGCAACCAGGACCAGCAGAGCCAGCATCTCGATGCCGAGGAAGATGCCGGTGACAAAAGCATTAAGCTTGATCCGCAATGCCGCGACGATGCCGGCCAGGATGATCGTTGCCACCCCGACCCACTGCGCATTGAGGTTGGGCAGAAGCACTCCAAGATAGGTGCCTACGCCTAGCGCCACCACCGCGATGATCAGCACGATGGAAATGAAGACGAGAACCAGCGTCACAAAACCCCAGAAACGGCCGAGCGTGCGACCGATCATGGTGTATTCGCCACCGGCTGTCGGGTACGCCGATGACAGCTCCGCATAAACGAACGCCATGAACAGGCCGATGATCGCGGCAAAGAGAAATGACAGGAACGAACCTGTGCCGGCCAGTGCGATAACACCGGGCACGATGATGAAAACCGATGACGCCGGCGTCACCGCCGACAGCACGATCATCAATGTGCCCAGTCCGTTGAGCGCGCGATCAAGCCCCCCGCTCGATGGCGTTTCCTGTGATGGCATCAAGCCCTCCCATTTTGATATTATTAAAATAATGCTCCCATCAAAACGCTACGCCCGACTCAGCAATTCGTCAATGAACTTCGGCTAAAATCGCTTGCAATGCTCACAGCATCGATTTTAATTTGAACATCATTCAGGAGAAAATATGAGCAGACCTGCTGCCCAGGCCGAACGTCGCCTCACCTTGATCAGCGCCGCCGAGACGATGATCGCCAAGCACGGCCTCGCTGGCGTGACCTTGCGTGCCGTCGCCAATGAGGCAGGCATGAGTTCGAGCGCCGCGCTCTATTACTATCCGGGCCTGAAAGACCTTCTGGACGACGTGCAGAAACAAGCTGTCGAGCGTTTCTGCACGGTAAGGGCCATGGCGATTGCGCAGATTTCGGACCCGCGCGAACGCCTGAAGGCGATGATCCGCTCCGGCATACCTGATGACCCCAGCGACCGGCTTTGCCGACTGCTGATGGAACTTGGTGCCTATGCCCGCTCCGATGCCGCCTATGCGGCGCGTCACATCACGCTGTTCGAGCGGCAGGTCGCCATCTATGTCGGCATCCTCGAGGCAGGCGCCATCACCGGCACGTTCAAACTTTCCGATACCAGCGACACGCTGGCTCGCAGCCTTGTCATTCTGGAAGACGGTCTCGGCCTTCACCTTCTCAACGTCGTACCCGCCGTCGACCATCCAACCGCGCTCCGCATCCTTACTGCCTACGCCGAGACTGCGACCGGCTGCCGCCTCTCCTGACCATTTCTCCAACCGTCAACCTTCAAGGAAGAACGTATGAGTGAGACCTCGCATGTCACGCCCGCAGGCAAACCGCGCGCCCGGGCGCTAGGCATTCCCTTCACCGGCAATCCAGGTCGATTGAACGCGATCACCGACGTGCCTGGGGTCGAGGTCGGCTACACTACGCTGATATCGGGCGACGGCGGCATGGAAATCGGCAAGGGGCCGGTGCGCACGGGCGTCACCGCGATCCTGCCGCTCGGCCGGGAAGGTGCCGGCCAGGCGATCGCCGCCGGCTATCATTCGTTCAACGGCAATGGCGAGATGACCGGCGTGTCATGGCTGGAAGAATCCGGCGCGCTCAACATGCCGATCCTCATTTCCAACACGCACGCGGTCGGTCCCTGCCATCGCGGCACCATAGACTGGATGGTGCGAAACAAGCCGGAAGTTGCCAACCAGTGGATGCTGCCGGTGGCAGCGGAGACCTGGGACGGCTATTTGAACGACATCAACGGACCGCATGTGACGAGCGCCCATGCCGTCGCGGCGCTCGACGCCGCAAGGAGCGGCGCGATCGAGGAAGGTTCAGTCGGTGGTGGCACCGGCATGAACTGCTATGCCTTCAAGGGCGGCAACGGCACTGCTTCGCGTGTCGTCGACTACGGCCATCGCAGCTATACGGTCGGCGTCTTTCTGCAGACCAATTTCGGTTCCCGCAACGAGCTCACCATTGCTGGAGTGCCGCTTGGCGCGGAACTCTCCGACGACAACCCGATGGAGGCCTTTGCAGCCAGCCTGCCCGCCGGGGCCGGCTCCTGCATCGGCATCGTTGCCACCGACGCCCCTCTCCTGCCCGGCCAGTGCAAGGCGCTCGCCAGGCGCGTACCCCTTGGACTTGCGCGCACGGGAACTGCAGGTTCGCATTTCTCCGGCGACATCTTTCTCGCCTTCTCGACCGGCAATCGGGATGCATTAAGCGGCCGTTTTCCGAGAGGCGAACCTGATGCCAGCGCCTACGGCCATATGGATTTCATCCCGTGGGGCCGCATGGACGATTTCTATACCGCGGTGGTGCAGGCCACCGAGGAAGCAGTGGTCAACGCGCTGGTCGCCAATGCGGAGATGATTGGCCGCGATGGCCATCGCAGTCCCGCGCTGCCGCACGATCGTGTCGTAGAGGCCCTCAAGGCACGCGGTGCCATCGCAGGCTGACAGCCGATCCCCGTCCCCACGACAGCGCGTCGGCCTTCGTCGACGCGCCAGTCAGTCCCGCGTAATCCCGAACCGATGTTGGCTTTCGCGACAAGCCCACGGCATTCTGCTAGCATGCCTGGAGCAACACCCCGCTTTAAAGTTTGAACTTAAAGGTTCCAGGAAGAGAATATTAGCTCTCCTGTGATAGGGTGAAGCCAGCTTGGGGACTATTCCATGAACAAGAGCGATCCGGGCAGCCGCTTTTCAGCAGATGCGGTGCGCAAGTTCGAAGATCCGGACGCAGACAAGACGTCTTCCGCCGGCTTGAGCGAGCTTGCCCGCCAGGTGGCTGCGCAGTATCGCAGCGATACGATGTCGCCCGTGATGGTCATCGGCACGTTGCGGCTGATCGAATTTTCGCTGCTGTTCGTGTCCGGCCTTGCTCTCTACGTCATCTACGAAGGCTTCTTCCAGAACCTCGCCTGGCAATACACGCTGACTTTTGCATCCGCCTCGTTGCTTGCAATTATCCTTCTCGAGGTGGCCGACTGCTATCAGGTCCCGCGACTGCTCAGGCCTGTCGCCAATTTAGGCCGCCTCCTGTCAGTCTGGGCAGGCACGTTCGCGGCGCTTGCCGTCGCCGCCTTCTTCCTCAAGATCTCCGAGGATTATTCGCGACTTCTGTTCGGCACATGGTTCATCGTCGGCTTCGTCCTCACTTTCCTGATGCGGCTGGTCACCGCACGCCTGCTGCGCCGCTGGGCGCGGGACGGACGCATGGAGCGCCGTGCCGTCATCGTCGGCGGCGGCAAGGCGGCGGAGACGCTTATCCGCTCGATCGAAAAGCAGCCGGACAACGATATCCGCATCTGCGGTATCTTCGACGACCGTGACGACAGTCGTTCGCCGCCCGTGGTTGCGGGTTATCCTAAGCTCGGCACCATTGCGGAGCTGCTCGAATTCGCCCGCGTCGCCCGCATCGACATGCTGATCGTGTCATTGCCGATTTCGGCGGAGGCGCGCGTGCTGCAGCTTTTGAAGAAGCTGTGGGTGCTGCCGGTGGACATCCGCCTTTCCGCGCACAGCAACCAGTTGCAGTTCAGGCCACGCTCCTACTCCTACATCGGCTCAGTGCCGATGCTCGACATATTCGACAAGCCGATCAACGACTGGGATTCGGTCGCCAAGCGAGCCTTCGACATCATTTTCTCGATCCTCTTCATCGTCGCATTCTCGCCGATCATGCTGGCGACAGCGATTGCCATCAAGCTGGACAGCAAGGGGCCTGTGCTCTTCAAGCAGAAGCGGCACGGTTTCAACAACGAGGAGATCGTGGTCTACAAGTTCCGTTCCATGTACACGGACAAGTCAGATCCCAGCGCCAAGCAAACCGTCACCAAGAACGATCCGCGCGTGACCCGCGTCGGGCGCTTCATCCGCAAGACCTCGCTCGACGAGCTGCCGCAGTTCTTCAATTCGCTGTTCGGCACGCTTTCGCTCGTCGGCCCGAGACCGCACGCTGTCGCGGCGCAGTCCCACAACCTTCTTTATAATGAAGTGGTCGACGGCTATTTCGCCCGCCACCGCGTCAAGCCGGGAGTGACCGGCTGGGCGCAGATCAATGGCTGGCGCGGCGAGATGGACACCAATGACAAGATCCGCATGCGTACCGAGTATGATCTTTATTATATCGAAAACTGGTCGATGCTGTTCGACCTGAAGATCCTGCTGTTGACGCCGGTACGCCTGCTCAACACGGAAAATGCCTATTGAGCACGCTGACACATGAGCTGCCTTCGAGCGCAGTCAATGCCAAGCTGATCGCGCTGCTGTCATCAAGCGCCATCATTTTCGGCATCCTGCTTTCGGGCTTCGTCATCGAGGAACCCGCCCCGTACGAGCTTTACATGGCAGCGCTGATCGGCGTGTGGGCGCTTTTCGGCCTGCACATTTCGCGGCCGGTCGTGCCACTGCTCATCCTGCTGGTGTCAATGAACATTGGCGGCATGATTGCCATGACGCAAATGGCGGACCTTTCGTGGACGCCGCTTTATCTGGCCGTCTCGCTGTTTCTGGCCTTCACCGCTGTTTTCTTCGCTTCCGTGCTCGAGCGGAAGCCGGATCTCTACAGGCTCATCTTCCTGGCCTATGTGACCACTGCGGTCTTCACCTCGATCCTCGGCATTGCCGGCTATTTCAGGCTGTTTCCAGGGGCCGAAATCTTCACCAAGTATGAGCGCGCCGCCGGCGCCTTCCAGGATCCGAACGTCTTTGGCCCGTTCCTCGTCCTGCCCGGCATCTACCTGTTCTACAGACTGCTGACCGGGCCTGTGCAGCGAATGCCGTTCCTGGCAATACCGTTGCTGATCGTGGTCGGCGGTATCTTTCTGTCCTTTTCGCGTGGCGCCTGGGGCCTGTTTGGCGTGGCTGTCATCCTGCTGACCGGGCTGGTGTTCCTTGAGAACACCAGCGGCCGATTCCGGCTGCGCGTTGTGATCATGACCATTGCAGCACTGGTGCTGCTGGTGGTTGCAATGCTCGTGGTGCTGCAGATACCGGGCGTGTCGGAGATGCTGACCACGCGCGCGAGGCTAGCGCAAGACTACGATTCGGCGCGTCTCGGCCGGTTTGCCCGCTATGGCATCGGCTTCATGCTGGCCCTGGAAAAGCCGTTCGGCATCGGTGCGCTGGTGTTCGGCAAGATCTACGGCGAAGACACCCATAACATATGGCTGAAGACGCTGATGGATTATGGCTGGCTGGGTTTTGTGTCTTACCTGACGCTGACGATCTGGACGATCGCCGCCGGCTTCCGCCTGCTGCTGCGCAACAGGCCATGGCAACCCTATGTTCTATGCGCTTATGTCGTCTATGTCGGCCATATCGGGCTTGGCAGCGTCATCGATATCGACCACTGGCGCCATTTCTACCTGCTGCTTGGCCTTGTCTGGGGTGGCATCGCGCTGGAATACCGTTATCAGCGTGGATTGATTGCCTTGGCCGAGCCCGTCCCTACACAACCAAGCCGCCGGCAGAGCGTCGGTCCGGCTGTCCCCAGCGGGCAAGAGACCCAGTTCGCCGTCCGCTCCGTATCATTGTTGTCCCTGGCGCCCGCGAACTAGAGCGGTTCCGTTTTTCACGGAAACGCGGAAATGCTCTAAGCTTTTGTTTTCACCGCATTTTTGCAACGCCAAGCGATTCCACTTGGCTAAAATGCTCTAGGTTTCGGAACGAAAGCCAGGTCCAGCCCTTGCGGGCACGGGTAATTGCCGGGTGAACCGGCAATGGGGTCAAGTCAATCTGTCTGAAAAATGGTCGGAGTGGCCGGATTCGAACCGACGACCCCTTGACCCCCAGTCAAGTGCGCTACCGGGCTGCGCTACACTCCGAGCCGCGCAAAGCCTTATGAGATGCAGGGTTTTGGCGCAAGCCCCGAACTGTGGAAAAAGAACAGAAGCCGATCATTGTGGGTGATTCTGGGTAAAGGCAGACAGAAATCCCCACGGAAAATCCCACGGATGTTCTGCCTTGTTTCTAGGCGATGAAAGATGGCCATTTCGACCCATGATTTGATCCCCGAAATTAGGAGGCGGAGTTCCCCTTTTGCCGGTTTCACAGATAGCTGTCATATGTGCGACTTCGATTTCGGCTGTAGAATACGCCATCAACGGCAAGCCTAAAGAAGGAGCCTGGGATTTCGCTGGAGTTCCGGCCATCATAGCTGCGATAGGCGCGGCGCTGTACTTCGTCGTGTGGCCGGCTTTGGCCCAGATCATGCTTATTCTCGCCGCATTGACCGGCTTCGTGTGAAGGAATCCTGATGCCGCGCTGCGCACCCGTGAAGACGCACTCCTTAGGATTGAAAAACTCATCGTAGGCGACAGAGACGCAGGATCGAGGCGTATAGAGGTACTATGATCCTCGAAATGCCGAAGGTACCGAACTTGCAACGTTCTGGATATGAGCCCGGCGATCCAATCAGCGACAGAATGTTTCCGGTAAAGTTGGACGTAGCATAGTAAATATCTATGTCGAGCTGGCGGAAACCACGAGATCCGTTCCCATATGCCTCGATTCCAAAGGTCGCCGATGTTCCGGTCACAAGGATCGTTGTTGCCGCTCTTGCGAACGTTGTCTTGCCGCCACATCCTTGCCCCTGCCATGTGAGGTTGATGTCCTGGGTGATGCGGATCGCGCCTGAGGTGACGTTGAAGATGCCGCGTCCGAAATGCAGGATACCCGACGTGTAGGCAGTGATGATCTTGTTAGTAAGACCGTCGTTGAGCGTATCTCCGTTGCTACGAAGGAATTCGATGGCATCCAGAATGGCGGTCGTGCTGTTTGCAGCCCCGGTCGCGAGCGCCGCAGCGTCCGTCTTGTGGCCAACCGCACCAAACATCTCCGCGTAGATAGGCTGTCCGCTCGCTAACTCGTACCAGACAGTTCCACCTCCACCGCTAAGGGTGATTGAGAATTTGCCTGCATGCGACGGTTGCGAAAGGATCTTTTCATAAAGCGCACCACCACCGTCCCCTGCCGACGCATGGCCTGCTGTAATCATGAAACTCGGAGCAACTGACGGCGCGTAGGCCTGCGCCTCGGCTAGGTTCGCAAAAATTTCGGGCATGATCTTTTCCTTCAAACAAACCAATCACGAAGGCGCGCCACAATGACGGGCAGCGTTGGTGGGTTGAATGATGATCCCGCCCCTCAGGATGACAATCGATTGGAGGTCGCACATTTACAGGCTTCGGCTGCGACGCCCAACATTCACAGGTATCCATCATCGAGTCGGTGGCTGTCAGTGACAGTTTAGCTGGCCCTTAACGAGCGGATTTGGATCAGCTATGAGTGTCGAAGCACAGCGTGAAATGGCGACCCGTCGACGTGAAGCAGCTGTTGAAGATGCGCGCCGGGGATCAGCAACGGTTTGCAACCGGGTCGGCTACGCCGTTATCTGTGGGTTAAATCAGCTCCAAGAGGAACGCTCATAGCAGGCGGTTGTCGCTCCACGGGATGCGTTCGTCATACTGATGTGTCCTTTCAAAGATTACAAAGAGATCTGCCGCCAGCTTCCTCGCTTCAGCGGTTTTCGTTTTGACGGCTGCGAAAGTCCGATGCTGCGGATCAAGTACTAGGTCACCTCCCTCATTTGGGGGAGGAACAAGCGCAAAAACTTAGTTAAATGGCTCGCTACTTAAAATTGAGTCGGGGCTACATGCGACTATTTTTGCAACTTCTAATAGTAGCAATTACGTATGTCACTTATGTTGTATTATATCCGGCATATGCTATCAGCCAACCGCTCTTCACGATCCCATCGCTCCGCAGCGATTGCTATCTTAAGACCATCACACCAAGCGAATTCAGAAGTTGTATCGACCAAAAAGTAGGAATCGTCGCGCGTGACATGAAGGACAACATGACGTGCTCGATGGAGTCGTGCCTGGTGTACCTGCCTTGCGATCGAGACAAGTGGTGCGCTGACAAGGACTATTTCGTCCACTTCAAGCCCGCGCGAGATGGCTTCGACATTGATGTCACATTGGCCGAGGGTCAAACTGGAAGATATTTCCTGTGCGGCAACTGCAATCTTTTGGTGCCCAACGCTGACAACGATCTGCTGGTCGAAATCCTCAGAGGAGACAAGGCGGTCATTCTAGAGTTTCCCTCGTCGATGGCGCCGGGACGGAGGTAGCGAAAAAGCCGGACGTGCGTTAGCGCAATGTCGCGTAGAAACGCAGACGGTCCATTGATTGTCCTTTTTGGGATGGATTGCGGAGTTAAGAGGAGAGCGGTAAAATCAGACTACTGAGCAAGCCAAAGGTTGCCCCCCAAAAGCTTACCAGTAGAGCCCGACCTGTTGTTGCCTCTAAACAAGGGCAGTCACAGGTCAGACTTTACCACCCCTCCATTGCCAGCGAACTTGACTCGCGCTATTCTGCGCGCGCTTGTTTGGGGGAGCAAATACAATGTCCAGATTTAACGCCATTCTGGCGTTCACTGCATTTATGGCGAGTGCTTTTCTATCTGTTCCTTACGCGTCAGCCCAAGCAACACGCTCCTGGGTTTCTGGTGTGGGAGATGACGCAAATCCTTGTAGTCGCACGGCTCCATGCAAAACATTTGCTGGAGCTATTTCAAAGACTGCGGCAGGCGGGGAAATCAACTGCCTTGATCCTGCTGGCTACGGGACAGTCACGATCACAAAATCCATGACTATTGACTGCACCGGAACGCTAGGAAGCGTACTTTCCTCCTCGACAACGGGCGTGATCGTCAACGGCGCGGACATTGATGTGACACTGCGAGCAATATCGCTTAACGGGGCACCTCCAGCCAGCCCCGGAGTAAACGGTATTCGCTTCCTGCAAGGGGCATCCTTGACCGTCGAAAACTGCCTCATTCAAAATTTCGCGCTGAATGCCGGCGGCGCGGGTAACGGAATCCTCGTCAATCCGAGCGGCGGGAACCTTCGATTGGCCGTCAATGGTACGCGGATATTCAGGAACGGCGCACCGAATGTTGGTCATGGGATTCTATTCTTGCCAAGCGGCTCAGCGCGCATCAGGGCCTTGATTACAAATTCCTCGATAGATAACAACGATTTGGGCATCAACGCCTTGAATGATGGAACCGGCGCTATTGATCTCGTGATCGCCTATTCCTCAATATCCAACAATGCCAGACATGGGATTGTTGCCAGTGGCGTGACAACCGTCGATATAAAGGATTCTGTTCTTTCAGAAAACGATACGGGCGTTCAGGCAGTTTCACCCGCCGTTGCAAGAATTGGCAGCTCGCTGATCGCCAGAAACTCTAATGGAGTGACGGGAACAATCTTGAGTTTCGGCAACAATCAACTGATTGGCAACAACTTGAATGGAAATCCCACTATCATACCACCGGGCTGATATGAAAATCGCTCTTAAAGCGGGAATAGCTCCCCCGATGCGAGCTTGAATACCAGCATCCGTTAGCCTATTGGAATGTCGTGGAAATTCTTCGCGAAAATCTCGAAAGCAGCTGCAATGCTCACGCGTCTCTGGGATCAACTGCGTGATGTAATTTCATCTCCGACTTGGCAATCTCATCTGCCACAGAAGGACGTCATCGATGTTGGCGGGAGTATCCTTCCAAGCGGATTCTGGTGCTACCGTCGACGCGCACCTGGTGGGTGGCAGTATCGCTATATGAACGACAATGAACAACAAGAATTGGCTTGGTTCGACGCGATCAAATAGCAGAGATGCGGCGGTGCACTGCCCAGATAGAGCCGAGACCTTTGCCCCCGAACCCCGACTACAATACCTCCGTCAGTTCAACGAAACTGCCTGCAAACACATAGGTATTGTCCCCTGTCGCAGTTGTTTGGCTCCAACTGAATGAAAATGGCGCATCAGACGATGTCGGCGTGACTATCAGGTCGAATTCAACCACGAAAAAATCCGTCGCCACCTGTGATTGGGACAACCTGACCGGTCGGATAGCCAGCAGAGTCGATGAGATCATTGCGAGTGCCTGATGCATCGCGCGTCATATAGTTGCGGGTGCCACCAATGAGCGTTGCGGCGGGACCCTCAAGCGCCCATTTGAAATCAGCGGGAGCAGAAGTGCTGCCCCAATTTTTTCCCGCTAATATTGTAGGTTTAGCCAGACCTTAGAGAAAGTTTGAGTTCCTTGTCAGCAGCCGGAATTGCTGTGTTTGTGCGCGATTCCGTAATTCGCTTCACGACCGTCTGCCACGGTGTGGCATCACGTCCTTGGGAAAAGCCAGCAAGAGCCGCGAGCGCTGCAGTCGATCCAGCAACCGCTACCGCACCTGATCGAGCAGGCGCTTGCACTCCAGCAAGTCGAACAGCGCCTCCTGCAGCAATGCGCGATTGTCGCGCGAAAGCTTACCGGAACCGGGCTGCACGGGGCCCTCATCGTCGGCCTTCCCGAGACCAAAGAAACGGCGATTTGGCTTGGCTGTCGGCTGACCGACCAGCATCTCGTCGTCGGTGCGCGGTTGCGCGGCCGGTGTCAGCGGCACTTCTTCGGCTTGGCGGCGCTGCGCAATCGCCTCGACGGCTGCGACATCACCATGACCAACGGCGATCAGGAACTGGTTGCCGTTCTCCCGCAGCAGCTTCTGCACACCCTTGATGGTGTAGCCCTGGTCGTAGAGCATGTGGCGGATGCCCTTGATCAGCTCGACATCCTGCGGCCGGTAATAACGACGGCCGCCGCCGCGTTTCATCGGCTTGATCTGATTGAAACGCGTCTCCCAGAACCGCAACACATGCTGTGGCAGATCAAGGTCTTCGGCGACCTCGGAAATGGTGCGGAAGGCGTCGGGGCTCTTGTCCATGGGTGGATCCTCGCGCTGGGCATCGGATCGGACGCGTCGTCACGTGCGTTGGTCAATCCAATGCGCAAAGAACAGACGAACCGAAGATTCGGCACTACCCTGTCGAATCGCAGTCTATTTCAGCGATTTATCACCCGACATTCAAGCCCGGCATAAAGCCGAAGCTGGTTTTCAACCGCAGAGTGAGACTTTCGCCTATTTGCCTGATTTTGTCTTGCCGGCCTGATGAGAGCGCAGGATGCGGCTCTTCAGCACGTTCGAGGCCTTGAAGGTCATCACCCGGCGAGGCAGGATCGGCACCTCCTCGCCTGTCTTGGGATTGCGCCCGATACGCTCGTTCTTGGAGCGGACGTGGAAGGTGGCGAAGGATGACAGCTTCACCGTCTCGCCACGAACGATGGCCTCGCATATCTCGTCAAGCACCGCTTCGACCAGCTCAGCCGACTCTGTACGCGACAAACCGACCTTGCGATAAACGGCCTCAGCAAGGTCAGCACGTGTCAGTGTCTTTCCCCCCATCAGAGACCGTCCTATCAGCTTGTGCTCAAATGTATCGACTAAACGAGGCGGAGCCTAAGTAATTGACTCGACAAGGTCAAGAACCGAACCGTCCGGTTCGCTTCACCATCTGATGAGGACCGCACCCCAGGTGAATCCTCCCCCCCATCGCCTCCAGAAGCACGAGGTCGCCACGCTTGATGCGGCCATCGGCGGCTGCGATCGAAAGCGCCAGCGGCACCGAGGCTGCGGATGTGTTGCCATGCTTGTCGACGGTGATCACCACCTTCTCCTCAGCGATGCCGAGTTTCTTGGCAGAAGCGTCGATGATGCGTTTGTTGGCCTGGTGCGGCACAAACCAGTCGAGGTCGTCCGCCGTGATTCCAGCCTGCGAGAACGTCGCCTCGATCACGTCGGTGATCATGCCAACGGCGTGCTTGAACACCTCGCGCCCTTCCATCCTGAGATGACCGACTGTTCCGGTGGTCGACGGACCGCCGTCGACATAGAGCTTCTCCTTGTGCGAGCCATCGGAACGCAGGCTGGCGGCCAGAACACCCCGGTCAGCGATGGTACCCGCCGCTTCCGCGGCCTCCAGCACCAGCGCGCCGGCGCCGTCGCCGAACAGGACGCAGGTCGAGCGGTCGTTCCAATCGAGAATCCGGGAGAAAGTCTCCGAGCCGATCACCAGCACGCGCTTGGCAAGTCCGGCGCGAATGTAGGCATCGGCCGTGGTAACCGCATAGACGAAACCGGAACACACTGCCTGCATATCGAAGGCATAGCCATGACGCATTCCCAGTCGCTGCTGAATCTCGACAGCCGTGGCAGGGAACGTGTTGTTCGGTGTCGAAGTCGCCAGAACGATGAGGTCGATATCGTCCGGCCTAAGACCGGCATCGGCCAGCGCCGCACGTGCAGCCCCTTCGCCAAGCGAAGCCGTGGTCTCGTCATCGGACGCGATATGGCGCTGACGAATGCCGGTACGCTGGGCGATCCATTCGTCCGATGTTTCGACCATGCCCTCGAAATCGGCATTCTTCATGATACGGCGGGGCAACGCCTGGCCCGTGCCGCGCACGACTGATCTGATCAAGCTGTTTTATCCTTCTTCGTCGACCGCGACGTCAGACTTTCTGGGTGCCGGAGACTGCGGGTTGCGGGCATGGAACAGATCGAGATCCGCTTCGATGCGATCCAGCAAACGATTGCGCACCATGTCGTAGGCCAGTTCCACCGCAGCGGCAAACCCCGCCGAATCGGCGCCACCATGGCTTTTTACCACGACGCCGTCCAATCCGAGGAAGACACCGCCGTTGGAACGGCTGACATCCATCTTTTCGCGCAGCAAGTCGAAAGCGCCTTTCGCGAACAGATAGCCTATACGTGCCATCAGCGTCCGCCCCATGGCCGCACGCAGGTAACCGCCGATCTGGCGCGCCGTGCCTTCGGCGGTTTTCAACGCGATGTTGCCGGCGAAACCTTCCGTCACCACGACATCGACGGTGCCCTTGCCGATATCATCGCCCTCAACGAAGCCGTGATAGACAAGCGAGTTCATATTGGCCTCGCGCAGCATGCGTCCAGCCTCCTTGACCACTTCCTGGCCCTTGATCTCCTCGACGCCGACATTGAGCAGGCCGACGGTCGGCCGTTCCACGCCGAAGACCGCGCGGGCCATGCCGGTGCCAAGAATAGCGAAGTCGACCAGCTGATGAGCGTCGGCGCCGATGGTGGCGCCGACATCCAGCACCACGCTTTCGCCACGCATGGTCGGCCAGATCGCGGCAATTGCCGGCCGATCGATGGTCGCCATCGTGCGCAGGCAGAATTTCGACATCGCCATCAGCGCGCCGGTATTGCCTGCGGACACGCAGGCATCGGCTGTATTGGCCTTTACCGCCTCGATCGCCTTCCACATCGACGATTTCCAGCGACCATGGCGCAATGCCTGGCTCGGCTTGTCGTCCATGCGGACGGCAACCTCACAGTGGAAGAACTCGCTCTTCTCGGCAAGGCCGGGAAACTTGGCCAATTCGGGCCGCACCACGTCTTCGCGGCCATAGATAATGAAACGGATGTCCGGGCGACGGGTGGCGACTGTCTGGAGCGCCGGAATGACCACACCGGGACCGTGGTCACCGCCCATGGCATCAATGGAGATTTTTATCACGCGTTGTTCATCTCGTGGGTTGGCTTGGGACCATCGTGACTTTCCGGCGAAAATAGCGGTTTTGAGTCACCGCACAACCGGCTTTTGTCGTCGATCCATGGCTTTCAGGATTTTCCGAGCAGGGATTTCAGCTTTTTCTGGAATTCGCTTTCGGGTTCGGCATCATCCGGCCCAGCCTCCAGAGATACACCGGCCTTGCGCGGATAGGGATCAATCGCCAGGCCGAAGAACTGCTCGGCCAGAGCGCCGACATCGATCGTATCGCCGGTGAAGGTTTCCGGGCCATCGGGGCCTTCGGCGTCGAGCAGGATCTCGCCGCCGCCCTCGAAACCCTGGCGACCCAGCTTCGAATCCTCGGGCAGGAACAGGCCCTCGACTTCTTCGTCGATATGAGCCGTCAGCGGCTCCAGCGTCACCACGCAGGCCTGGGTGATGTCACCCTCGACACGGCCTGTAACCTTCACGCCGTGGCGTTTCCAGGGTGTCACCACGAGATTGGCGGCATAGTGCTCGACGGAGACCAGCCCATGCGCCCTGGCGAGAGCCTCGCGTTGAGCAGCATCGGCCTCGATGAGCACCGGCATGCCTTTTTGCGGCAGGCGCGAGACATGCGCCACGAACGAGACGGCGCTGCTTGATTCTTCTTGATGTTTCATTGCGGTCATCCTTCAGGCTGCGGCGGCCGGAAAGACCAGCTCGCCAAGGCAGATCGCATCCGACGATTGGGTGGCAAGCGCCTCCCTGGCCCGCAGCACATAAGCCGCCATATCCGATGCCTCCGGCCAATCCGCGACATCGGGGCGGACATTGCGGGACAGAGCAGCGGCGAGATCAGCCTTGTCGTCACGGGCCAGCGCGTCGGCATAGGCGGCGGTACGGCCATAATACATCTTCGCCAGCTTCTTCATGCGCTTCGGGACGCCGACATCGCTTATGCCGAGTTCGCGCAGCGAATGGTCGACATCGGTGAAGAACTCGTCAATGAGGGTCTGCGCCAGCTCAGCCGGCACGCCACTCTCGCCATGCAGCCTGTGCTGGAACAGGAACATATGCAGCGACAACATCTCGAAACGGCCAAGCGGCGTATCGGGCACATTCCAGTGCGAATAAAAGAAAGTTTGCCGCGCCGCCGCCACGATTTGTGCGTACAGCGCCTCGACAATAGCGCGGTTGGCATGGCGTTCACGGCCGAACAGGCGCTGAAACATTGGGGACGGTCTCCCGGGGACCTGTTTGTTAAGGCAGAATTGTTGCATCGGCGGCTAAGCTGGTTTACCGGTTTTGCCGCCTCGCGCAAGCCGGTGCCCGAGAGCGGACTATGGAGTTGTCGTTGCGCGCATTGAAATTCAAGTCGACCGCCTTGGCAGGTCCTGCGTCCGTCGCCTCGATGCTTGTCATCGCAACGGCGCTGACCGGCTGCAACTCGTCGAAGATGTTCGGGGATCTGACGCCTGGCGAGACACTCACTCAGGGCTACATCGTCGACCAGCAGACGCTGGATTCGGTTCCCGTTGGTTCCAGCCGCGAGCAGGTGCTGCTTGCGCTCGGTACGCCATCCACCACAGCGACCTTCGACAACGAGGTCTTCTACTACATCTCGCAGACGCGCCGTCGTTCGGTTGCCTTCGCCAATCCGAGCGTTGTCGACCAGAAGGTACTGGCCGTCTATTTCGGCCAGGATGGCCGTGTCGCCCGCCTGGCAAACTACGGAATGAAGGATGGCCGGGTGTTTGACTTCATTTCACGCACGACGCCGACCGGCGGCAAGGACCAGAACTTCCTCGGCCAGATCATCTCCGGCGCCGGCAAGCTCAAGCCCAATCCGGCTGCCGGGCTCTGATCCCGCTGCAGGTCGGCACGGACGACCTGCCGACAGATATTCCAAAAGCAAAACCCGCGGGATCGCTCCCGCGGGTTTTTTCTTTCTGCCGGACAGATGCCGTTGTCAGCTGTGCGCCAGCACGGCGAGCAACAGCAGGGCCACGATGTTGGTGATCTTGATGGCCGGGTTCACGGCCGGACCGGCTGTGTCCTTGTAGGGATCGCCAACCGTGTCGCCGGTGACGGAAGCCTTGTGCGCCTCCGAACCCTTCAGGTGCTTGACGCCATCCTTGTCGGTGAAGCCGTCTTCGAACGACTTCTTGGCGTTGTCCCAGGCGCCGCCGCCGGAGGTCATCGAAATGGCCACGAACAGACCGTTGACGATGACGCCGAGCAGCGAGGCGCCGAGCGCCGCGAAAGCCGAGGCCTTGGAGCCCGAGATCAGCAGCACACCATAGTAGACGACCAGCGGCGCCAGTACTGGCAGCAGCGATGGAATGATCATTTCCTTGATCGCAGCCTTGGTCAAAAGGTCGACCGCCCGCGCATAGTTGGGCTTGGACGTGCCCTTCATGATGCCTGGGTCCTCGCGGAACTGGCGGCGCACCTCCTCCACGATCGAACCCGCGGCGCGCCCGACCGCGGTCATGGCGATGCCGCCGAACAGATACGGAATCAGACCACCGAAGATCAGGCCCGCGACGACATAAGGATTCGACAGGTCGAAGGAGACCGTGCCGAGATCGGCGAAGTAAGGATATTGCGCGCCGTTGGCGGCGAAATACTGCAGGTCGTTCGAATATGCCGCGAACAGCACCAGCGCGCCGAGGCCTGCCGAACCGATGGCGTAACCCTTGGTGACGGCCTTGGTGGTGTTGCCGACAGCATCAAGCGCGTCGGTGGAATGACGCACTTCCTTGGGCAGGCCGGACATCTCAGCGATGCCGCCGGCATTGTCGGTGACCGGGCCGAAGGCATCGAGCGCCACGATCATGCCGGCAAGGCCAAGCATGGTGGTGACGGCGATCGCGGTACCGAACAGGCCCGCCAGCTGGAAGGTGGCGATGATGCCGCCGACAATGACGATCGCCGGCAGCGCGGTCGATTCCAGTGAAACCGCGAGGCCCTGGATGACATTTGTGCCATGGCCGGTGACCGAGGCCTGGGCAATCGAATTGACCGGACGCTTGTCGGTGCCGGTATAGTATTCGGTGATCACCACGATCAGCGCCGTCACCAGCAGGCCAATCAGACCGCAGATGAACAGATTCGTTCCGGTCACGACATGCGCGCCGGCCCCGACCGGGCCCCAGCCGATGGTCATCGACGTGGCGGCACCCAAACCGACGATCGACAGGATGCCCGTGACGATCAGGCCCTTGTAGAGGGCGCCCATGATCGAACCATTGGCCCCGAGCTTCACGAAGAAGGTGCCGATGATGGAAGTGACGATACAGGCACCGCAGATGACCAGCGGATAGAGCATCATGCTGGACAGCACGTCAGTGCCGGCAAAGAAGATCGCGGCCAGCACCATGGTTGCGACCACGGTCACGGCATAGGTCTCGAACAGGTCGGCAGCCATGCCGGCGCAGTCACCGACATTGTCACCGACGTTGTCTGCGATGGTGGCGGGGTTGCGTGGGTCATCCTCCGGGATGCCGGCTTCCACCTTGCCGACGAGATCGCCGCCAACGTCAGCTCCCTTGGTGAAGATGCCGCCGCCGAGACGCGCGAAGATCGAGATCAGTGACGCGCCGAAGCCAAGCGCCACCAGCGAGTCGATCACGGTACGATCGCCGGGCGCCAGGCCCAGCGGGCCGGTCAGCACCCAGTAGTAGACGGAGACGCCAAGCAGTGCCAAGCCGGCAACCAGCATGCCGGTAATGGCACCCGACTTGAAGGCGATGTCGAGGCCGGCAGACAGACTGTTCGATGCGGCCTGCGCCGTGCGCACATTGGCGCGCACCGAAACGTGCATGCCTATGAAGCCTGCCGCGCCCGAAAGCACGGCACCGATCAGGAAGCCGATGGCGGCGGTACCCGACAGCAGCCACCAGGCCAGCAGGAACACGACGACCCCGACGATGGCGATGGTGGTGTATTGGCGTGCCAGATAGGCCTGCGCGCCCTCGCGGATTGCCGCGGCGATTTCCTGCATGCGTGCGTTGCCCTGGTCGGACGCCAGCACGGACTGTGTAGCCCAGATGGCGTAGACGATCGAAAGCACGCCGCAGAGGATGACGACATAAAGCATGGTCATTTGCGGATTATTCCTCGATCTGTGGCCCGGCAGACCTCCTCCCCGGACCTTGGAACCGAACCGGGATTCCCGAGCGGAATCCCGACCCCTCGATCGATTTATGCAAAGCCGCGGTCTCGACCGTCAAGCCGGCGTGCGACATTTGCCCGCATTTCGCTGCGACAGTTTACCGCGCCCGATGTGCCGGCGAGCCCAAATGCTTGCGCGCGCTTCACCCTGGAGCGGTGGTTGCGGCCCGACGCTACCGCTGTAAGTCGCGGTCCGGTTGCATGACGAAGATCAGCACCGCGAGCATGGTCATATAAAACTTGAAGGCGGCTTCCTGGCCGTTCCAGGTTTTCGACTGCCACATCGCAAACCATTCTCCGCCGATGACCATGAAGCCGAAATACCAGACCAGAAAGCCCATGGTTGTGGCGATAATGGCGAATTTCTTGGCATTGTTGAACGTTTCGCCACTCCCCTTGCGGGCGCTCCACAAATTCCAGGCGGCGATCAGGAAGAGTACGCAGGTCAGTGCTTCACCGACGATGATCAGCCAGTAGCCCACGGTCCAGAGCGTTGGGCTGGTGATCGAACGATACATCAGGGCATTGCCCGGAAAGGTTGTGTCCATGGACAGCACATGCTGGACAAAGGCGAAGTTGGAGCCATAGTCGGTGATGTTGCCAAAGGCGACGAGGAAGGCGAAGGCCGCCAGACACAGGCACATGGTGATCTTGGAAAGACGTGACGTCATGGCAAAAGCCCCTTCTGCTTTCGATGATTCTGGTCACGGCAAAGCAGGATCACCGAGTCCCGGCGAACACGCAATGAGTGTCGCTTCGATTGTCCTTACTGCAAGCGCGGAGCGCCACGCCGGGAAGCACCAGCTGACGACGATGCTGCTGTCGTTGCGACTGCCGGCAAGCTGCACGACTGGAGATCTGGTATCGCTGGAGACGGGCAACGCAGGGCGCCATGATTTTTCGATCATCCAGCGCCGATGGGTCATCGCAGGAAATGCCGCGGAACTGGAAATAACCCTCGACCATCCGGCAAGGCGTTAGACGACGGCCCCAGTCGGCTGCGCACTACTGGACAGCCTGCCCCATCCGGCGTGCCGCGACACGTTCGAGAGCCATCAGTCCGTCGTAGATGAACACCGCAAGCCCGGCAACGATGAGGCCACCCTGGACGACGAAGGCCAGGTTGTTGGAAATCAATCCGGCAATGATGACCTCGCCCAGCGTCTTGGCCGCGACAGTGGATCCAATGGTGGCGGTGGCCAGGCTGATCACCACCGACAGCCGGATGCCTGCCAGGATCACCGGCAGGCTGAGCGGAAGTTCGACCCGGAATAGTTTCTGGCGATCGGTCATGCCGGCACCGCGAGCCGCCTCAACGACATTGGCCGGCAGCGTGGTAAGTCCGGTCAGCGCGTTCTCGAAGATCGGCAGCAGGCCGTAGAGGAAGAGCGCGATCAAGGTCGGCTTCTCGCCGAAACCGACCGCAGGCACGGCGAGCGCCAGCACCGCGACCGGCGGGAAGGTCTGGCCTATATTGACCAGCGATCGCGACAGCGGCAGGAATTCGGCGCCGAAGGGCCGTGTCACCAGGATGGCAAGGCCGATAGCGACAATGATCGCGGCGGTCGTAGCCACGGCCACGGTGCCCAGATGCTGCAAGGTCAGTGACAGCAGGCTGCCCTGGTTGTAGATCGCCGGCGCATTGTTTTCCGTAAGCGGCTTGAACAGTGGCTCGAACCAGCCCGGATTGACGATGAACGCCACCAGGAGCACCAGCAGTACGACACGCAATGCTGCTGGCAGGAAAACCTTCATGCCGGCCTCGCCGCGAGCTTCACCAGGCCGTCGACGGTGACACGGCCCAGCGCCTTGCCATCCGCCCCTTTGACCGGCAGCGCCGGTTTGCCGGTCCAAAGCAGTTCCGCCAGTGCATCGCGCTGGCTGGCGTCGGCGGGTATTGCTTCGCCTTCCGCGCTGCCCTTCTCCACCGCATCGCCGACACGGCCAAGCGACAGCAGCCGGAACGGCCGCTCGGACGAGCCGACCAGCGTCTCGACAAAGGAACTGGCGGGCTTCGCCAGAATTTCGGCGGGGCCGGCGTATTGAACCAGCTTGCCACCATCCATGACCGCGATCTTGTGGCCCAGATGCACCGCCTCCTCCATGTCATGGGTAACCAGGATGATGGTGGTGCCGAAATGTTTCTGGATGGCGAGCAGGTCTTCCTGCGCCTTGGTGCGGATGATCGGGTCGAGCGCGCCGAATGGCTCGTCCATCAACAGCACATTGGGTTTGGCGGCGAGCGCGCGCGCCACGCCGACACGCTGCTGCTGGCCGCCTGACAATTCGTGCGGATAGCGTGGGCCGAAAGCTGCGGGATCGAGCTGGAAGAGCTTCAGCAGCTCATCGACACGCTCGTCGATGCGTTCCTTTTCCCAGCCGAGCAGCAGCGGCACCGTTGCGATGTTCTGCGCCACGGTGCGATGCGGAAACAGGCCATGGCCCTGGATGGCGTAACCGATCGAGCGGCGCAACTCGTAGTCCGGCAGCGAATGGTTATCGACGCCGTCCAGCTTGATCGTGCCGGAAGTTGGTTCGACCAGCCGGTTGATCATACGCAACAGCGTGGTCTTGCCGGAACCGGACGTGCCGACGATGGCCGCGATGGTGCGCGGTTCGATCACCATCGACACCTCTTCGACCACGGTCTGCTTGTCGTAGCGCTTGGTGATGTTTTCGATTTCGATCATGCGACCGCTTCCTTGCGCTTGGCTGTTGCGGTGAGTTCGATGACGGCATCGAGCACGATGCCCGCCGCGAAGGCCAGTGCCACCGTCGGCACCGCACCGAGCAAAACCAGATCCATCGCCGTCTGTCCGACGCCCTGAAAGACAAAGACGCCGAAGCCGCCGCCGCCGATCAGGGCGGCGATGGTGGCAAGGCCGATGTTCTGCACCAGAACGATGCGGATCCCGGTCAGGATCACCGGGAAGGCAAGCGGGAACTCCACGCTGAACAACCGCTGCCTGTCCGTCATACCCATGCCGCGCGCGGCCTCATTGGCCGCCTTCGGCACGCCGGCCAGTCCCACCACCGTGTTCGCCACCACCGGCAGCAAAGAATAGAGGAACAGCGCCACGAAGGCCGGCGCGGTGCCGATGCCGCGAATGCCAAGCGCGGCGGCTCCCGGCACGTGCAGCGCCACCCAGCCGAGCGGCCCGATCAACATGCCAAACAGCGCGATCGACGGGATGGTCTGGATGATGTTGAGCACGTTGAGGACCCCCGCCCGCAGCACTTCGACCCTGTGGCAGAGAATGCCGAGCGGCAGGCCAACCGCGACGGCGGCGGCCAGCGAACCCAGCGCCAAAGCGACATGCTTGCGTGCCTCGGCCCAGAAACTACCGGCCCTGTTGGCATATTCCTTGAGGATGGAGAGGCTGTCCCAGCTGCCAGATGCCAAGAGGGCGGCAATCGCCACTGAAGCGACGAAGAGAATAACGATGCGCATAAATGGCGACAGTTCCAGGCGCGTCAGCACGTCGGCCAGCAGCAGGGTAAAGGCGAAGAGCAGCAACCAGAAGCCGGACGCCGGCGACACGCGCGCGAAGGTGTTGCCGGGCGGCGTCAGAAAGCTGCCCGCCATGCCGATGGCCAACGCAAGCGCGACCAACAGAACGACACTTGCAACAAGCCGCCAGGCCAATGGTGTCTTCAGCAGTGCGACGATGATGGCGGCGATGACCAGCGCCAGAAGCAAAGGCCCGCTGACAGCAGGAAGCGCGTCAAGGATGGACCGCCCTTCCCCCGGCACGATGCGGTTGGCACGGAAGGTGGCGAATGGTGCAAGGAAAGCCGCATAGGCAGCAATCGCGGCAATCACCACGCCCAGCTTGTCAAAGCGAATGCCCACGATCCCCGGTCCTTCAGGTCCGGCGCGCCCAGTCGTTTCGATCCAGCCGGCGCGCCGGAACCGCTTCCTACTTGAGGAAGCCGTTCTTCTTCAGGAAGTCCTCGGCGACCGCCTTGGCGGGCTCACCACCGACCTGCACACGGCCGTTCAACTCCTGCAGCGTGACAAGGTCGAGCTTCTCGAAAACCGGCTTCAGCACTTCCTCGATCTTGGGGTTTTCTTTCAGCACCGCCTCGCGGATGATCGGGGTCGGCTGATAGACCGGCTGGACGTTCTTGTCGTCGGTGAGAACCACGAGGCCGGACGGCGCGATGCCACCGTCGGTGCCGTAAACCATGGCAGCATTGGCGCCATTGGTCTGATTGGCGGCAGCACCGATGGTGGCGGCGGTATCACCGCCCGAAAGCGTGATCAGCTGATCCGGCTTCAGGGTGAAGCCGTAAGTCGTCTGGAAAGCTGGCAGGGCAGCAGCCGAATTGACGAATTCGGCTGAAGCCGCCAGCACCACCTTACCACCGCCCGAGACGTATTTGCCGAAGTCGGAGAGCGTGGCCAGCTTGTTGGCGTCGGTGACATCCTTGCGCAACGCGATCGCCCAGGTGTTGTTAGCCGGCGATGGTGTCAGCCAGACGAGCTTGTTGGCGTCGTAGTCGAGCTTCTTTGCTTCGGCATAACCCTTGGCGGCATCCTTCCAGATCGGGTCGTCAGCCTTCTCGAAGAAGAAGGCGGCGTTGCCGGTGTATTCGGGATAGATGTCGATCTCGCCCGCAATGATCGCCTTGCGCACCACAGGCGTGGCGCCAAGCTGAATACGGTCGACGGTCTTGATGCCGTTCGCATTCAGAACCGACTGGATGATGTTGCCAAGAACCCCGCCCTCGGTGTCGATCTTGGAAGAGACGACGACGTCGGCAGCGTTGGCGGAGGCGACGGAGAGGCCGAGCGCCACAAGCGCACCGGCTAAAAATCTGGTTGAAGACATGGCGGCAAATCCCTCTGATAAAACCGATGACGATGCCTGCTATCGCACGACCCAGTCGGGCAGTCGGGGCATACGGTTTCATAAGATGGAGGGTAAGCGCAATATTTTTATCCGCAATGGGCGTTCGGCCCATGCTTATCCCGACAGCGTTCTGTCAGTTGGCTTGGCGCTTTGTCCGTTTGACTGCCGGCCGGAACTTCCCGCGCCAACATGCCAACGTTGTAAGCTCACTGTCCCGCTTCATATGGCGTCGCGATATGGGCGCGCGAACCCGCATACAGCAAACCCGTCAATCCAAGGATGACAAGGCCCAGAACGATGATCTGGAGTCCGGTGATGGTTTCATTGAAAAACAAGGCCGACAGGACCATCGTCACAACCGGCGCCGGCACGGTGATGGAACTGGCCACCGAAACGTCGATATGGCGGACGGCATAGAACCAGACGATCAGTTCCACATAGTAGGCAAGGCCCATGGCAACCGCGAAGATCTGGAACTGAAAATCCAGCCCTAACAATGGGATGGCCTCAAAACCCTCGAGTACGACAGCAAGCCCGAGCAGAAATATCGTGGACACGATCAAACGCGAAGTGGTGACCTGGCTCGGGGTGATCGGGGTCGACAACAATGCCTGCCTGACGATGATGTGGGCAACGCTCCAGACCAGTGGGACCGCGAGCGCCATCAGGAACCAGGACGACAGCCCGGCCAGCTGCCAGGTGCCCTGTGTGGCGAGATAATAGAGCGCAACAACCACCAAAAGCATGAAGCCTAGCTCGAGCGCATTCTTGCGGCGACGCAGGAACACCGCCTCGAGCGCGGCTGCAAAGAGCGGGTAGGCCTGCAGGGCAATGGCCGCATTGACCGCTCCCGCCTTCTCGAACGCCAGAACGTACATCCAGGTGGACAGGCTGAAGAGCCCACCGGTGAACAGCGTGACGCCAAGCACACGCCATCGTTCTGATCGAGGCAGACGGTCACCGAACAGCCCATGCTCGCCCGAATGCCACTCGAGTGCCAGCAGCGGCAGCGAGAACAGAAGTTGCCAGACCGACAGCCACAGCGCGAAGGAAAGCGCACTGGAACCAGCTGGGCGGCCGATTGCGATAATCGGCATCAGGCCAAGCACGATGAGGCAAATGAAGGCGAGTGTGATGCCGGTGCCGCGCCGCGGACTGAAAGGCTGGTCCATGTAGAACTCCGGATGCCGGCATCACCGAGAGGCTGGCACCACTCATCAATACAGAGACACCTACGGCCGGCCATAGAGGCAGCCCGTGATGGATCCTGCTCCAATCAACGCGTCATGGCCCTGCGTTGGGATGCGATGACCGGTTCGCCTAAAATCGCATGAAGACAGTGCCGACAGGGCCAAATGTCACGACATCGTAGGCTTCGGGCTCAACGCCCGGCATCTCCATGCCTGGCGAGCCGACGGGCATGCCTGCAACCGCAAGGCCCTTGATGGCCGGCCGCTCGGCAAGCAGCTTCCCGACCGCCTTGGCTGGCACATGCCCTTCGAGCACATACCCGGCGACCAGGGCGGTATGGCATGACTGCAGAGCCGACGGTATCCCGTTCTCCGCCTTGAGTTTCTCCAGCGTTGAGCTCTCCACGACCTTCACTGCGTAACCCGCCTTCGCCATGTGATCGGCCCACGCCCCGCAGCAACCGCACGAAGGGTCCTTGTAGACCGTCACCAGCGGCCGGTCAGCGGCGAAGGCCGACGTGCCTGCAAGCAAGACCGCTGTCGCGACGAGAAAAGTCCTGCGTTTCATCACCATCTCCTTTGGTGCGAACAGCACGGAGCCAGATCGGCTCCGTGCTGTCTTCGTTGAGTTTACGATTAGGTTTACTTGGCTTTTTCGATCTTGGTCACGGTGAGGCGGCCATTGACACGATCGGCTTCGAACTTGACCTTGTCGCCGACCTTGACGGCCTTGAGCGCAGCCGGATCCGCAACCACGAACACCATCGTCATGGCGTCCATCTCCAGATTGGTGATCGGGCCATGCTTCAGCGTGACCTTATTCTGCGCCGTGTCGATCTTGGTGATCTGGCCGTCCACGGGCGCAGCGCGAGCAGAGGTGGCAAGAGCCAGAGCAAAAGCGGCGGCGGTTACGATCTTACGCATTGGGTTCTCCTTCAGTTGCGTTGGGTAGTCCGGTTGGGATTGCGCCGTCTTCACTTGACGACGATGGTGCCTGTCATGCCGGCTTCACGATGACCGGGGATGAGGCAGGAGAAGTCGAACTCGCCGGCCTTGGTGAACTTCCAGACGATCTCGCCGTTTTTCTTCGGCGCCAGGCGCTTAGCGTTCGGATCGTCGTGTTCCATGTCGGGGTTCTTCTGCATCTGCTCGCCGTGCTTGAGATTCTCGGCAAGCGTGCCGAGCACCAGCTCGTGGTCGAGCTCGCCATTGTTGCGCAGCATGAGCTTCACCTGCTCGCCCTTCTTGATCTCGACGCGATTGGGCAGGAATTCCATCCTGCCGTCGGCTTCGCGCATGACGACCTGCACCACGCGCGCCGGCTTCTTCGGGTTGCCGGGCTCGCCATAGGCGCGCTCGCCGTCGTGGCCGGGGTCGGCGATGGCGGCCACAGGCCACGCCAACACAGCCAAGACGGCAATGAGAGTTCGGGATTTCATGTCGTGTCTATCCTTAGTGATTGTTGTGGGAGTTCTTGGGAGAGGATTGCCCGCCGGGCTTCACCACGGTGACTTCGGCGGTTTTTGACCTGTCGAAGGCGGGCGTTTCCTGACGCGCCGCTTGGCCGGTCTGTCCGGTCCATTCATAGGAGACCGTACCCGACGGGTGCTGATACCAGCCGGGATCCTTGTAATCCCCGGCGGCCAACCCCTCGCGGACCTTGACCACCGAGAACATGCCACCCATCTCGATCGGTCCGAACGGACCGAAACCTGTCATCATTGGCAGGGTGTTTTCGGGCAACGGCATTTCCATTTCGCCCATGTCGGCCATGCCGGCAGTGCCCATCGGCATGTAGTCCGGCACGAGGCGCTTGATCTTCCTGGCGACCTCCTTCTTGTCTGCGCCGATGAAGGTGGCGAGCTCGTGCCCCATGGCGTTCATGGTGTGATGCGATTTGTGACAGTGGATCGCCCAGTCGCCGGGATTATCGGCCACGAAGTCGAAGGCACGCATCTGGCCGACCGCGCAGTCGACGGTCACTTCCGGCCAGGCCGCCGCTTCCGGCACCCAGCCGCCATCCGTGCACGAGACCTTGAAGTCGTAGCCGTGCATGTGGATGGGATGGTTGGTCATGGTGAGATTGCCGAAGCGCACACGCACCTTGTCGCCCTTGCCTACCACCAGCGGGTCGATTCCCGGGAAGACACGGCTGTTCCAGGTCCACATGTTGAAGTCGGTCATTTCCGCCACGCGCGGCACATAGGCGCCCGGCTCGATGTCGTAGGACGACATCAGGAAGACGAAGTCGCGGTCGACGCGGCGGAAGGCCGGATCCTTCGGATGCACCACGAAGAAGCCCATCATGCCCATCGCCATCTGCACCATCTCGTCGGCATGGGGGTGGTACATGAAGGTACCGCTCTTCTGCAGCTGGAACTCGTAGACGAAGGTTTTGCCGACCGGGATATGCGGTTGCGTGAGACCGCCGACGCCGTCCATGCCGCTGGGCAACAGCTGACCGTGCCAGTGGATAGTGGTGTGCTCCGGCAGCCTGTTGGTGACGAAGATACGCACCTTGTCGCCCTCGACCGCCTCGATGGTCGGTCCCGGCGACTGGCCGTTGTAGCCCCACAGATGACCGACCATGCCTGGCGAAAACTCGCGCACCACCGGCTCGGCGACGAGATGGAATTCCTTCCAGTCGCCGTTCATGCGCCACGGCAAGGTCCAACCGTTCAAGGTGACGACAGGGTTGTAGTCCGGCCCGGTTTTCGGCACGAGCGGCGGCTGCATCACAGCCTCCGTCATGGTCGGTGCCTCGGGCACCGAGGCGAACGCGGTGCGCCCCGATACCGTACCGGCACCCAGCAAGGTCATGGCACCGGTGGCACCAAGGAAGTTTCGGCGGGAAACCGTCATGTTTCTTTTCTCCTTGGGATCACTCATCGCCGCCTCCCGCACCACCGCCGATGATGGCGCTCTGGTAGTCGACACCGGCGAGCAAGGCGTCGCGCTGTGCCTCGATGGCGGCGACATTGGTCTCGATGCCTTCGCGGGTGGTGGTCAGCAGCTCGAATACGTCGATCAGCATGCCGTTGTATTGAAGCTGAGCTTCCTCCGAGATCACCCTGCGCAGCGGGATGATGCTGGCTCGGTACTGGCGGGCGATGTCCGTGGCGGCACGGTAGGCAAGAAGTGCCGCGCGGGCTTCGGAGCGGATGTTCACGGCTTTTGCCGCAAAGCGGTTGACCGCCTGCATATAGGTCTCGGCATTGCGCCGCCTGGTGGTCTCGCCCAAATCGAAGATCGGTATCTCCAGTTCGAGGTCGAGCACACCTCCCTTGGGATAGTCCTTCTCGACCTCGCCGTGATCGTTCTTGCTGCGCTCGAAATTGGCAAAGCCGGCGAGCTGGAAGGCCGAGACATACCGGGTCGCGTTGTCGAGTTTGAGCGAACGCGCCAGGGCGTCGAGTTCGAGCCGTGCCGCAATCAGATCGACGCGTTTGCGAACGGCCTCCGTCTCGGCTTGATCCGACGTCTGCAGTTTCTTTGGCAGGGACGGCAACCTGTCCGGGATCTTGTAGCCGGCATCCGAGCCCCACAAGCCAAGCTCGCGCGTCAGCGCCTCGCGTGTGACCCCTGCTTCAAGCCTTGCGGCGGCGAGTTGGCTGGAGGTTTCGGCATTGAAGGCACCCGCACGCGCCTGATCCAGCTTGGTGGCTGCGCCAGTTTCGCCGAGCTTGCGAGTAAGGTCAGCGGCTGCGTCCGTCGAGGCTCTCGCCTGCTCGAGATAGGTCACCCGGTGACGGGCGGCCACGGCTCGATAGTATGCCTTGCGCGCAGCTGCCGCCTGACGAAATGTTGCCTCCATGGCGCGATATCGCGCTGCCTCGAATTCCCTCTCGGCAATCGCCTTGCGTGCAGGCAAGGTGAGCAGCGACAGCAGCGAACCGACCAGCCGGCGTTCGATCTCCAGCGATCCTCCCTGCAAGGTCCCGCCAAGCGAAATGCTTGGATTGGGCGGCAGGCTGGCCTCCACGAAGGCCGCTTCCGAAACGCCGAGCGCATTGTACTCGGCCTGCAGGTTCCTGTTGCTCAGCAATGCAACCTGGACGGCACTGTCAGCGTTCAATGGCTTGGCCAAAAGCGTCTTCACACGCGAAGACCCCGCCGCCGCGTCGGCCTTCGAGGCAATCTTCACCACGTTGGCGCCGATGGCCGACGACACCTGCGCGCCCACCGGCAACATGCCGCCATCCTTGGTGAAGGAGGCACAGCCGGCAAGCGTAAGCGCAAGCAGGCTGACACCCCCGAGTTTGATGAACTTGCCGTTCCGGGTGGCCGGCAAGACGGAAACAGCAAAGGAGATGATCGGCATCATTTGCCCTTCTCCTTCGGCGCCACTTGACGGTTGCTGTCGATCCAGGATTTGGGCGCTACGGGCCGATAGTCGACTGTGCCGGCAAGTACCGGCGCGTACCGTGCAGGTGGCACGGCAACGGCAGGGTCCGCGGCCGACGGCCCTGTGCCGATATCAGGCAAGGCCGTGCAAGCGGAAAGGATGATGGCGGGCGCCATCACGAAAGGAGACCTCATGAATGATCCTCAACGACGGAAATGAACGGAGAAACGCGGGCCTGACGAAGAGAAACCTCCGGGCAAGGCCATGCGACGATTGGTGATAGCCGCCGTGCCGGATCCCCACAGAATCCCGGGCACTGACGCTCAGTCGGCGCGCACGATCTCCCCCGGCGTGTCGCCGGGCCGATCGTCAAGGTCGATCAGAAACAGGAATTGAGTGCGTCAGTCGAGCGGGGAATTCCGCCAGCTACGCAACAATCCAACCTTACGCCAACGTTTCAGGCGTGGAGTGGACGAGGAGGACGTTCAAGGCGGAGGGTAGTGGAGCCCTCCAGCACGTCGGCCCATTGGCGGTGCTTGACCTGCCAGGTCAGGAAGCTGACCGGCGCAACACAATCGACGGAAAGAATGGCGGTGTGGCAGGCCATGGCGCAGCAGGTTTGCGCCAAGTCCTGTGGTTGATGGTGCGAGCTGCCGCAGTTTCCACCCTTGCAGGCTGTCGAACTGTTTGCCGGTTTACCGCCATGATCGTGGTTTCCGGCGCTCTGATGATCCACCGTTGAGGTTTCACCAGTCACGACGTCACTGGTTGCTGGCAAGACCGCGGTTGCGGCCCAGCCCGTGCTGCTTATCGCCACCGCCATCATGACAAGCACAACCGACAGCGTTCTGCCCGTGCATATAAATACAGGCAAAAGGCAGGCCGTGACGCTTGCTATGGCTTGGCGAACAGTCATCAGGCGCAGTTCCAACGACCTTGGTTTCTTACATCGACGCCGAAGTTCCGACGCGGATCAGACAACGGCTACCGGATGATGGTATTGCCGGGATCTCGGAGGGCCAACAAGTTTTTTTATACATATTTGTATTCGTCTCTCGTTGACCGGCATGATGCACGGTCGGTCGCCCGACACCGCGAGAATCATCAACCCGAGAGCGGGTTGCGGGCGCAGCTTTTGTGACGGTGGTCCAGCGGCACGTCAAGCTGCAGATGACGCCTAGTGCAGAACCGTCACGACGTTTCATGCCCGCGAAGGCTAGAATCACAAAATTGTAAATCGTGCGGAAAGTGACGGTGAAGTCGCACGCCTAGCCTCGGATCGTCGGGCTCCCAAGACGCCCGCGTTCGACAAGAGGAACAGTCATGAACAAGACCATAGGATATGCTTTGATCATCGTGGCCGCCACGGCGACCGGCGCTTTTGCCAACAGCGGTTCCAATCCAACAAATTCCGGGCTCGACAGGATCTTGCAGGGCCATGGATCAGTTGGCGAGGCGGCCGGATCGGTGTCGAATCCGGACATCTCCTACAGGGTTCTTGCCAACGGAGACGTTGAAAAGACCAACACGCGCTACAACCGCGTCGAGATCGTGAAGCCCTCCTGGTCGCAAGGCCAGCGTGCCAGTTGGGCGGGACGGAGGTAGCCGTCGACACCGTCCCTCCCGCGGAACGATTTGACGCAAGGAGCGATCCGACCGACGGATCGCTCCTGAAGCCGCTCACCTCTTGCCCCGGCTCATGGCTTCGTTTGTCGACCAATGTGGCCAAGCTCACGACTGCGTTGGGCGAAGTTGCAACTTCATCGGCCGTCACCAATCCGTGATCGCAGTTCCACAATCTGCCCGGCTGAAGACCCAGATCGAACACAGTTGTTGCAGATGCCGATAGCCACCACCGGAATCGAACCAGCTTCAGCAGAGCGACCCCGAGGATACGAGTTTGGCGGAGATACGAGAACCTGCGCGACCCAACGAAACTTATATCAGCCGCCAATCTCCCCCATGGCACAGGGCAGTCCTGAGCCGATGCGATCATAACAGGCGTCGAGCGGGAATACCCGCCGTTCAACAATTCATTGAGACATGGTTCGTGCAGGAAATGGACGAACCGCCCCCCTCGAGGTCGTCAACGCTTGGGCAACCAAGTCAGATGAGAGCCATTCGTCATGAGAATTCTTCTGGTCGAAGATGATGAACAGATCAGCCAATACATCCAGAACGGACTGAAATCGTCCGGCCATGTCGTCGACATCCTGAGTGACGGACGCGACGCCCTATCGGTAGGACTGCGAGAGCCTTTCGATGTCGCAATCGTCGACCGGATGATCCCGGGGCTTGACGGTTTGTCGCTCGTGCGGGGCCTGCGCGGCGCCGGCGGCAAGGTTCCGATCATCTTCCTGACCTCGATGGGCGGGGTCAACGATCGGGTCGAGGGCTTGGAAGCCGGCGCCGACGACTACCTGGTCAAGCCGTTTGCATTTTCAGAACTCCTGGCAAGGGTGAATGCCTTGTTGCGCCGGCCGCCGATCACCGCAGGAAAAGCCAAGCTGCGCGTGGCAGACCTGGAGCTGGATCTGTTCAGCCGATTGGCCAGCAGGGGTGGCACCAGTATCGAACTGTTGCCGCGCGAATTCGCCTTGCTTGAACTGCTGATGCGCAACGAAGGCCGCATTCTGACAAAGACGATGTTGCTGGAACGTATCTGGAACTTCAATTTCGATCCGCAAAGCACTGTCGTGGAGACCCATATCAGCCGCCTCCGTGCCAAGATCGACAAACCCTTCGACGTGCCGCTGCTGCACAATACGCGCAACACCGGCTACAGCATTCATGGTCAACGCTAGCATAACGCGCAGTACATCACTCCGCCTCGCCGGCTTCTACATCTCGCTGTTCCTGCTTTCGTTTCTGGGCGCCAACGCGGTGGGCTACAATATGGTCGCCTCCTATCTTTATGAGCGCCTGGACTCGAACGTCATGGAGCGCTTCAGGGAGATCGAGACTGCCTATATCAAGAACGGGATTGATGGCGCCGCTGCGATGATCCGAAGCCATGGCCCGGCGATACGCGGTCAGGAAACGCTCTATACCCTCAAGGATGCAGATGACACCGTCCTTGTCGGAAACATCGATGCGGCCAACGCGCCGCCGGGCTTCTCGACACGGGCGCCCACGAGCCATGATAAGCCCCCGACCAATTATCGCCTCTATCGAAGGAACCTCGACCGGTACGATCTGACCGTTGGCGTCAGCTACGACGACACCAACCGTCTGCGCTGGATCGCACTTGTGAGTTTCGGATGGGCGACGGCCATCGTCCTTGCGGCCGGGCTAGGTGGCGGTGCGATATTCGCATTCCGCACTCGTCGCCGGATAGCCAGGTTCTCGAAGGCCATGAAGGCTGTCGGAGCCGGCGCACTTGCCACCCGACTGCCGGTTTCGAAGCGCCATGACGACATCGACGCCTTGGCAATCGAGGTCAACGACGCGCTAGGGCAATTGCAGGCAAACGTCGCGGCCATGACCCAGGTCACCACCGATATCGCCCACGATCTCAAAACGCCCATCGGCCGGCTGTATCTGACGCTTGAGGCAGCTTCCGAAAGCCCGGACCAGGCATCGGCGCTTCCGCTTATCGAACGAGCGATGAATGAAGTCGCGCGCATCACTGCGACGTTCGAGGGACTGCTGCGCATCTCCCAGATTGAATCCGGCGCACGCCGGTCGCGATTTGCCAAAATCGACCTGATGGCGCTGGTCCGCGATATCGACGACATCTATCGTGATATAGTCGAGGACAGTGGGCGTTCGCTCCGCTTTTCAGACGACAGGCGCAACACCTCCGCTTTCGTGTGGGGCGATGCGGATCTTTTAAAGCAGATGTGCGTCAACCTGATCGTCAACGCGATGCGTCACACACAGCCAGGCGCACGCATTGTTATCGGCGTCAGAGTTCGGGGCGGCTCGTGCGTGGTCATTGTTGCCGACAACGGGCCTGGCATCCCCGAGCATGAACGCCAGAGGGTATTCAAGCGCTTCTATCGGCTGGAGAAGAGCCGTACGACGGAAGGCACGGGGCTGGGGCTCAGTCTCGTCAAGGCGATAGCCGATGTCCACGGCGCCAACATCTTCCTGAATGATAACAACCCAGGCCTGATCGTTTCGATTTTCTTCCCGACGGTTCACTAGAAGCGCAGAACCCTGCGCACTTTTCCTGGAATTGCTCCAGAAAGAAAATCTCCGCCCGTGGAGGTCAGACGCACGGGCGGATAGTCAGATCTGCGTTCGTCATTGAGACCCTCCTTTCATAAGACGCCGCCTTTGAGCCCGTTTGAGCCGGGATATACAAATCTGTAATTCGGTGTTCGGCGCTCACGGTGCTCGTCATTTCCCTGAGTGCGCCACCGGCCAGAAGCCGGCAAATGTGATGTGGCGTCACGGCAACAGTTTCGGTCCTCCGCGGCACCGGGCGCCGCTCTTACAGATATGTAAGCCTCGTGTTCGGCACCGGAAAAACTCGTGCCCGCAGATCAATTCGACCGCACCGACGACCGGTACGGCGTTACTCGAATTGAAAAGGTGGGAAATGAGAAAATCTCTTCTGTCGGCCGTACTCGTCATGCCGGCACTCGGTTTCAACGGTGCCTATGCCGCCGATCCGGCGGTTGTTGCCGAACCGGAACCAGCCGAATTCGTCAAGATTTGCGATGTCTATGGCACCGGCTTTTTTTACATCCCCGGGACCGAAACCTGTCTGAGGATCGGCGGATACGTTCGCTACGACATCGGCTTCGGCGAAAACCTCGGTTCGGATGTCGATGGCGATGGGCTCGGCGACACCTACTACAAGCGCGCGCGCTTCTCGCTGCAGACCGATGCGCGAAGCCAGACCGAGCTCGGTACCTTGCGCGCCTATGCCAAGATCAATTTCGACCGCGACACCAATGGTTCGATCTGGAATTACAACTCGTTCGGATCGCCTGTGGCCGACAACATCTACCTCAACGAGATCTATATGGAGCTTGGCGGCTTCCGGATCGGCATGACCGATTCCGTCTTCAGCACGCTGACAGATTATGCCGGCAACGTCATCAACGATTGGCTCCTGGGCTACGGACCGTTTCGTACCAACCAGGTCTCCTATACCTACACCGGCGGCAACGGCTTTGCGGCCACCGTTGCTTTGGAACAAGGAGCAGGCTCCTACACCATCGACAACTATGTTCCTCACGTCGTCTTCGGCGGCTCTTACACCCAAGGCTGGGGTAAAGTGTCGGCGGTTGGCGCTTATGACAGCGTCAACGAGGTCTGGGCCGGCAAGGCAAGATTGGACATCAAGGCAACGGATACCATCACGCTGTTCGTGATGGCAGGCTACAAATCCGACAGGAACATCCAGAATTACTATGGCAACTGGGGTGGCTCATGGGCCGTCTGGGGCGGTGGTACGGCACAGGTGAACGACAAGACCAGCCTCAATCTGCAAGTCGCCTATGACGACAGCAAGGCTTTTGCGGCGGTTGCCAATGTCTCCTACGCGGTTGTGCCAGGTTTCTACGTGACGCCCGAGGTCGTCTATACGAGCAAGCTCGACTACATAACCAATGGCAAGGGTTCTCTCGGCGGCTTCCTCCGCTTCGAACGGAACTTCTAGGTCAATCGGCCTGCTGCCCCAAGAAGGACAGCAGGCCCTTCCGTTACCCGAGAATCTGGCTGAGGAAGAGCTTGGTGCGCTCGTGGCGCGGATGATCGAAGAACTCGACCGGCGTGTTCTCTTCCACGATCTGGCCCTGATCCATGAAGATCACGCGGTTGGCCACCTTGCGCGCGAAGCCCATCTCGTGCGTCACGCACAGCATCGTCATGCCCTCTTCGGCAAGGCCGACCATCGTCTCCAGAACCTCCTTGATCATTTCCGGATCCAGCGCCGACGTCGGCTCATCGAACAGCATGATGCGCGGGTTCATGCACAGCGAACGTGCGATCGCAACGCGCTGCTGCTGGCCACCCGACAGCTGGCCCGGATATTTGTGCGCCTGCTCGGGGATCTTGACGCGCTTGAGGAAGTGCATGGCGGTCTCCTCCGCCTGCTTCTTCGGGATCTTGCGCACCCAGATCGGCGCCAGCGTGCAGTTCTCCAGGATGGTCAGGTGCGGGAACAGGTTGAAGTGCTGGAACACCATGCCGACCTCGCGGCGCACCTCGTCGATCTTCTTCAGATCGTTGGTCAGTTCCTTGCCGTCGACGATGATCTTGCCCTTCTGGTGTTCTTCCAGACGGTTGATGCAACGGATCATCGTCGATTTGCCCGAGCCAGAAGGACCGCAGATGACGATGCGCTCGCCGCGCATCACCTTCAGGTTGATGTCCTTCAGCACATGGAACTCGCCATACCACTTGTGCATGCCGACGATTTCGCATGCGACCGAACTGTCGGAGATCGGCGGGAGCGAGGTCTGGTCGGTCGTCATATCCGTAAATGCCGTCATGAGGATGCTCAATGGGAAACCGGGCCGCGTCTCTCCAGGAAGTCGGCGAAACGGGCGAAGGAGAAAGACAGCGCAAAGAAGATCGCGCCGATGAAGAGGAAGGTTTCGGCGGCTGGCGAAGGCCATTCCGGGTCGGCGAGTGCCGCCTTGCCGGAGCTGATCAGGTCGAACAATCCCACCACCAGGACAAGGCTGGTGTTCTTGATCATCACGATGATGGTGTTGGCAAGGGCCAGGATCACTACCCTGATCGCTTGCGGCAGGATGACGAGGTACTGCGTTCGCCAGAAAGGCAGACCGAGTGCAGCAGCCGCCTCGTATTGGCCTTTCGGTATAGCCTGAAGACCACCGCGGATGACCTCGGCGAGATAAGCCGCGGCAAAGATGGTCAGCGCAACCAGCGCACGCACGAACTTGTCGGGCAGGAGCGCCTCGGGCAGGAACAGCGGCATCATGATCGAGGCAACGAACAGGATCGAGAGCAGTGGCAGGCCACGCACGGATTCGATCAGCGCGACAGCGCCAATCCTCACCATCGGCATTGCCGAGCGCCTTGCCAGGGCAAGGAGGATGCCGATCGGGAAGGCAGTGCCTATAGCAACGACAGTCAGTATCAATGTTACCGGAAGACCACCCCAGGAAGAGGTTGGCACCTCGACAAGACCGAAGCCACCTCCCATCAGCCAGACGATCAGAGCGAATGCAGCAACCCACAGCATAAGCAACCGAGATGTCCAACTCGCCGGCCGAACAGACCAGCCCAGCAGGGCCACGATCAGCAAACAGACGATCGCAGGGCGCCAGCGTTCGTCGACCGGGTAGATGCCGAAGAGCAACTGTCCGGACTTCGCGTAGACAAAGCTCCAGCAGGCCCCCGTGGCTGTACGGCAGGCGTTGGGATCTGGATCGAACCACACCGCATCGATCACCAGCCAACGCAGCATCGGCGGCACTGTAACGATGAGCAAGGCGCTGAACATCAGCGTGAGAGCGGCGTTGAGCGGCGAGCCCAACAGAAGCCTGGCGAGGCGCTGCAGGGCGCCAAAGCGCAAATTCCGCGGCAAGGTTTCGGGTGGCATGGGAAGGGATACTGTCTTCATGGCTTATCGCTCCACGATGGCGATGCGGCGATTGTACCAATTGGCCGCGCTCGACAGGGTGAGATTCAGAGCGAGATAGACGCCAAGGATGATGAAGACGCCTTCGATCGAATGGCTGGATTTGCTGATAATGGTGTTCATGACGGCGAGGAAATCCGGGTAGCCGACAGCAATGGCCAGGGTCGAGTTCTTGACGACGTTGATGTATTGGCTGTTGAGCGGTGGCACGATTACCCGCAGCATTTGCGGCACGACGATCAGGCGCAATATCTTGCCACGCGGCAGACCGAGCGAGTTGCCGGCATCCCATTGCCCGCGACCAACCGACAAGATGCCGCCGCGGACGATCTCCGCTACAAAGCCTGTGGTGTAGATGGTCAATCCGACGAGGATCGTGCTGAGCTCGGGCGTCAATTCCTTACCTCCTTCGAAGTTCGAGCCGGCAAAGGTTGGCCAGTCGACCACAAAGCGCACATCGGCAAGCCAGAGCCCCGTCAATCCTGCGACCAGAGCAGCAGGCACCATCCATGACCGTGACCTGCCTTTGCCCGTCGCCACCCAGGCCGTGACCAGCAGTAGAGGGGCCGCCAGCACAATGATCAGGCCAGTCGTGCCGGCATCGAAGCCAATGGCGGGCACCACGAAACCGCGCATGGATGCGTAAACGCCCGGCAGCGGGTTGAGCGCTTCGCCAACTGGCGGCAGCACTTTCCACCACAGGGAGTAGAGAAAGATCAGCAGCACGATCGGTGGCGAATTGCGTGCCAGCTCAACCCAGACACGACAAGTCCCCGCGGCCAGAGGGTTGCTGCTCAATCGGGTGATGCCGACGATGAGACCGAGCACGGACGAAAAGAGAATGACCAGGACGGAAATGAACACCGTGTTGGCCAACCCGACCACAATGGCCCAGTAGTAAGGATCGCGCGACTTGTAGGTGAGGATCGCCTCTGAAATGACGATCCTCGATGGCGTCGTCAGAAAATCGAAGCCAATCGGAATCCCCCTCGCCTTCAGATTGTCGAAGGTCGTATCCACCAGCAAGGCAACGAAGGCAACGAAAGCCAGAACCAGAATAGCCTGGATGATGATTGATCGGGTCTTGGCGTCGCTCAGCATTCCGGCCTCGCAGGTTCACAGCGTTCGGAGGTCAAAGGGGGTGTCTTTGTATGGGCTCACTCCCAGGGATAAGGGTAATTGAGACCGCCATCCTTCCAGAGCTTGTTGAGACCGCGATCGACCTTCAACGGGCTGTCCTTGCCGAGATTTCTGTCCCAGATCTCGGCGTAGTTCCCGACCTGCTTGATGACGTTGTAGGCCCACTTGTCGTCCAGCCCGAGCGGCTTGCCAAAACCGGCCTCACCTCCAAGGACGCGCTTGATATCCGGCCCGCCGGAAGCGAGCTTTTCATCGATGTTCTGCGATGTGATGCCGTTGAATTCCGCCCAGAACAGCGCATTCACCGTCCAGCGTACAACGTCGAAGAGCTGATCGTCGCCACGTGCCACGGCAACGCCGTTGGGCTCGGCGCCATGGCCTGCCTTGATGATGTCGTAGTCGTCCGGGTTCTTGGCGACGGAGGCGCGCTGGCCGGCCGCGGCGGTTCCGTCGGTAACGTAGGTGTCGCAGCGACCACCGAAGAAGGCGTCGCGGGCCTGGATGGTCGAGTCGTAGTAGACCTTCTTCATGGTGATGCCATATTCCTCCTCGGTCTCCTCGATGGCCTTTTCGGTCAGCGAACCGCCGCTCTGCAGGCATACCGTCTTGCCGTCCAGTTGCTTGGCATCGGTGATGTTGTCTGACTTACGCACCAGAACGCCATCGGTGTCGTAGAGCGTGATCCACACGAAGCGCACGACCGAGTCGCGGCTGTAGGTGATCGTGGAAGTGCGTGACAGCACGTCGATCTCGCCGGTCTGCAGTGCCGGGAAGCGCTGGCCGGCATTCAGCGGCACGTAGCGGATCTTTTCCTTGTCGCCGAGGATTGCCGTGGCGAAGGCGCGGCAGATGTCGGAATCGAAGCCACGATAGTAACCCTTCTCGTCCGGCCGGGAGAGGCCGGGCACGCCTTGACTTGCTCCGCAGCTCAGATAGTCGCGCTGCTTGATCTTGCCGACCACGCTCTGCGCGCTGGCAGCGTCTGCGCCGGCCACGAGCCCAGCCAGGCCAAACGCCATCACGGCAAACCGTTTGAAGTTTCTCGCAGACATGTCCATTTCCCCTTGTTCTTGTGTTGTCATTGTTCTTCGGCAGCGCTGTCTTGGCTCAGAGCCAAGGCAGGTTGTTTTTTCGCGAACAGCTCGAAAGCCCGCGTAAGGTCGGCCAGAAGATCGCTTGCCGCTTCAAGACCGATCGACAGTCGCCAGACCGGACCGGGCTTCAGCCAGTCGAGACTGCTTCGCCCCCTGCGCGGGTCGTTGACCGCGACCAGCGAGTGCACGCCGCCCCAGCTGGCGCCAAGCTTGAACAGACGCAAGCGGTCGAGCGCTTCGGCCTGAAACGGCGCCAGGTCGGGTCGCAGAACGACCGAAAAAACACCCGCCGCACCCGCGAAATCCCGTTTCCAGACCTCATGCCCCGGATGTGCTGGCTGGGACGGGTGCAATATCTGAACGACTTCGGGGCGGGACGCCAACCAGGCCAGGATTTCTCGCGCCGTGGCGTCGGCCTGTCGCATGCGTACCGGCATGGTCATCAGCCCACGCTCGCACAGCGCGCAGTCGTCCGGTGAAACTCCGTAGCCAAGGAAACGCGCGGTATCTTTCAGGCGCCTGAACAGCGCATCATCACGAACCGCGACGGAACCCATCAACAGGTCGCCATGACCGCCGGCATGTTTGGAGAGAGCCTGCATGGAGATGTCGACGCCATGGTCGAGAGGCCGGAACAGAAGATGCGAGGCCCACGTGTTGTCGGCAGCGACGAGCGCGCCGGCTTTGTGGACCGCAGCGACAATGGCCGGCACATCCTGCACCTCGAAAGTGGCGGAGCCTGGTGACTCTACCCAAACCAGCCGCGTCCTTTCGTCGATGAGCCCAATAAGATCTGCGTCAAGCCGTGGATCGTAGGAAACGGCATCGATCCCCAATGGCCCAAGGAAACGCAAAGCCATGTCGCGCGCCGGTGCGTAGAGGGTCTCCGGCACGAGTACACGCTCCCCTCCCTTGCATGTCGCCATGGTCGCCAAGGTAATGGCCGCCATGCCGGAAGGCACGACGAGCGCGCGACTGCCGCCTTCCAGCGCGGCAATGTGATCCTCCAGCTGGCGGCTCGTCGGCGTGCCGTAAAGTCCGTAGCTGAAACCGTCGTACAGGCGTTCGGTGCGGGTCTGAAAGGCCTCTAGATTGTCGAAGACCACAGTCGACGCGCGCTCGACCGACATGGCCAGCGCCTGGAAAGGCTCCCGCGAGCGCAGCGGAGGATGAATGTGTGCGGTGTCGTCCTGTCGGGTCATGGAGAAACTCTAGTCGACTCACCCATTGCCATCTATGGCCACTTCGATAGAGTCCATCCACTTTTGATATAGGTTTCCCATGAACCTGCGGGATGTCGACGTCTTCAATGCAATCATGATCACAGGAGGTGCCGGGGCAGCCGCAACACTGCTCGACACCTCGCAACCAGCGATCAGCCGCTCGCTCGCCAAGCTGGAGGGCGAACTCGATTTTCGCCTGTTCGACCGCATTCGCGGCAGGCTCGTCCCGACGCGGGAGGGCGAGCTTTTCCATGCCGAAGTCAAAGCCAACCTGGTCGGGCTTGATCGACTGAAGCTGCGTGCCGCCCAGATCAAGGAAGTCGGCACGGGTACGATCCGCGTGGCCAGCCTATCGGCATTGGGGCATGGGCTGGTGCCACGCGCCATCGTTGCTTTCTCGAAGAAGCACCCGCAGGTGCGCATCAGCTATCAGGTCCGCACCTCCCACGTCGTCCGCGATCTTGTGGCGTCCGGCAGTTTCGACATCGGGCTCGCTGCAGACGAAGTGGATACCACAGGCGTTTTGCACAGCGTCTTCACCACGCCACGCGCAGTCTGTGTCATGCCGAAGAACCACCGACTATCTGGCAAATCTGTCGTCACGCCCGCCGATCTCGCGGATGAGGGCTTCCTGGCTCTGTCGCCGGAAGACACGGTGCGGCTGGCAATGGACAAGATCTTCGTCGAACACGGCGTGCGGCCACGCGTCCTCATCGAGACGCCCTATGGCCTCACCATCGCCATCCTCGCCGCGAAGGGCATGGGGGTGGGACTGGTCAATCCCTCCGTCATAGCCGACGGGATGATCGCAGGTATCGTCGCCAGGCCATTCGAGCCGGCTGTCCATTTCCGCGCGCTGATCCTGCGCCCACCGGATGGCATCAATTCGGCGCTTGTCACCGATTTCACCGCGGAACTCTACGCCGCACGCAATGCACTGGGAGACTAGACGCCCGGTCGTTGCCCGACTCTCGACAGCAAGCCACCTTCGACTTCCCGAAAGAGACGAAAGGCACGCTTCAGGCCTGACGCATCGCCGTGCTGCGCAGCGCCCCAAGTGCCACGAGGCAGAGGATCGAGACCGGAAAGACGATCCATGCGAGCATCGACCAACCCCAGGCGTTGTAGACTGCACCGGACATCAGCGAGGCAAACGCCACGGAGCCGAACAGGATCAGGTCGTGGAAGCCCTGGATCGTACCCTTCTCCTCAGGCCGATAGCTTTCCGTCACCATGGCGGTTGCGCCGATGAAGCCGAAATTCCAGCCCAAGCCTAGCAGGATCAGCGTGGTCCAGAATTGCCAGAGCTGGATGCCCGACAAAGCGATCATCGCGCATCCGATCAAGAGCACGAAGCCGACGGCAACGATGCTTGGGGCGCCGAAACGATGGATAAGCCGACCAGTGAAGAAGCTTGGCCCGAACATTGCCATCACGTGCCAGGAGATGCCGAGCGTCGCTTCATCGGAGGAAAAGCCGCAACCGACCATGGCAAGAGGTGCGCCGGTCATGACGAAGGTCATCATCGTGTAGGAGCCGACGGCACAAAAGAGCGCGATGAAGAAGCGCGGCTGGCTGATGATCTCGGCGAGAGACCTGCCGCCATGGGCCGCCGCCTGCTCGGCTTGCGACGGCTTTGGCGTGTTGAGGAAAAACAGGATCGCGCCGCCCACCACCGACAGGACGAGGATCGACGCAAAGGCGCCGGCAAAAGGCACCGGCGCCAGCAGGTCCTTGGTGAAGATCACCACCTGCGGGCCGAGAATTGCCGTGATGATACCGCCCGCCAACACGAAGGAAATGGCACGTGCCTTGAATTCCTGCGGGGCATTGTCGGCAGCGGCAAAGCGGAACTGCTGCACGAAGGCGGCTCCCACCCCTATCACCAGCAGCCCGAACACAAAAATCCAGAAACTCGACTGGAACAGCGCCAGGGTGGCGATCAGTCCGCCCAGCGCGGTGACGACAGTACCGAGGAGAAAGCCGTCGCGATGGCCCAATCGGCGGATCAGCGCGGCCGAAGGCAGCGCACCCACCGCCAGGCCGACCGAGAACCCGGTGAGTGGTGCCGTGGCAAGTGACTTGTCGGGCCCGAGCAGGAATTCGCCAGCCAGCGCGCCGAGCGCGAAGCAGATCGGACCGGCCGATCCCAGCACTGCCTGGGCAGCGGAGAGGATGAAGGCGGTACGGCGCGCCTCGTTTTCAGCGGCGGCCGTCACGGCGCTCATCGCGCGTCCTTTCCCCTGCCCTCGCCGCGCACACGACGCGCCACACGGTCGAGCACCGCATTGACCAGCTTGGGCTCTTCTTCGGAGTAGAAAGCCTTTGCGATGTCAACATATTCCGAGACGATCACCGCAACCGGCACGTCCTCGCGCTTCATCAACTCGTAGACGCCGGCGCGCAGGATGGCGCGCAGCGTGGAATCCAGCCGGGACAGCGGCCAATCTTCGGTCAAGGACTGACGGATAACCGGATCGACCGTCTTCTGGTTCTCGACCACACCGGCCAGGATGGCACGAAACCACTGTGCGTCTGCCTCACGGTACAGGGCGCCGTCGACTTCCTTGCCGAGCCGAAACGCTTCGTATTCAGCGGTGATCTCCAGCAAGCCTGAGCCGGCGACATCCATCTGGTAGAGCGCCTGCACAGCCGCGAGGCGCGCGGCACCCCGCTTGTTGGCCTGGCGCGGAGCAGAATCGGACGGTTCTGTCACGCTGACGCTCCCAGTTTTTCCTTGAGCGCGATCATGGTCAGCGCCGCGCGCGCGGCGAACCCGCCTTTGTCGCCTTCGCTCTTCTTGGCGCGCACCCAAGCCTGTTCCTCGTTTTCGGTGGTCAGGATACCGTTGCCGATCGCAATCGACTCCTGCACCGAAAGGTCCATCAGCGCACGACTCGACTCGTTCGCCACAATGTCGAAATGATAGGTGTCTCCGCGGATGACGGTGCCGAGCGCCACGAAGCCGTCATAGATCTTGCCGCCCTCAGCCATACCGTCGAGCGCGAATGCGATGACGCCCGGGATTTCGAGCGAGCCAGGAACGGTCACCACGTCATAGGTCGCGCCGGCTTCGCCAAGGGCGCTCGCGGCGCCGTCAAGCAACGCGTCCGCGAGATCGTCGTGGAACCGCGCCTCGATGATGAGAAGGTGGGCGTTCTTCCTTGGCCTGATGAACGCCTTGCCGTGTTGAGATGTGCCAGCCATGAAGATCTCCGGAATTGTCGGTGACTTAGGCCGAAGCGGCGGCGGGCGCAAGCGACGTTTGAGCATGCCTGCCATCACATGCATTCCCCGACAACCGCGCGTCGATGTCAGCCCCTATTCGGGACACTCCTTTATTGTTTTAGGGATAAAATATAATCTCGTGCCAGAATTGATGACGGACGAAGGTATCCCATGGAAACGGGCGCAGAAAGCTCCGATACCGCAAGGCCACGACGTCCGCGCCTCGATGAGATCGAGACAGCGCGGACGTGGCTGGCGGCCTACATGCCCCGCACGCCGTTGATTCAGCTCGATCTTGGGCTGCCGGATCGGCGCATATTCCTCAAGCTGGAAACACTGTCCCCCATCGGGGCTTTCAAGCTGCGGCCGGCACTGAATGCATTGCTGTCGCGCGACATCAAGACCTTGCGTAGTGGCGTTGCAACGGCAAGCTCGGGTAACATGGCCTATGGCATGGCCTGGGCCGCGCACAGGCTCGGCGTCCCGATGGCCGCCTATATGTATTCAGGAGCACCGCGGGCCAAGATCGACGGCGTCCGCAAACTCGGCGGTGAAGTCCGCTTCATCTCCATGGAAACCTGGTGGCGCTACATCATCGACGCCGAACGTCCCGAGCTCGATGAGCTTCTCATCAATCCGGTGACGGATCAGGCCGTGCTGATCGGCAACGGCACGATCGGCCTGGAAATCGTCGAGGATCTACCGGAGGTCGATGTCGTGGTGACACCCTTCGGCGGCGGCAGCCTGACGACGGGCGTTGCCAGTGCGGTCAAGGCGTTGTGCCCAGAGGCGAAGATCATTGCAGCCGAAGATGAACAGGCGGCGCCCGTCACCGCGGCTCTTGCTGCCGGGGGCATTGTGGAGATCGAGACCGTCTTTCGTGAAGAGCATCGGCGGCCCGTCGCTCGTGCCGCAGTTGTGGCCGGTCGTGAACCCGCTGATCGACGGAGCGGTTGCCGTCAGTCTCAACCAGATCGCCGATGCGATGCGGCTCCTGTTCTCGAAAGGCAAGGTTGTGGCGGAGGGCGCGGGCGCTGCTTCTCTGGCGGTCGCCCTTGCCAGCGACCGCATCAAAGGCAACGTGGTGTGCGTCATATCGGGCGGCAACGTCGACGCGGCGGCTTATTCGCAGGTGCTTGCTGGCGCCATTCCGGAGCCGTGAACTGTGAACCACCAGAATGGCTGGGCAACCTGACAGAATGCGATGAGTCATCTCGGTTCTGGACGACTTAGCGCTGTGCCGACCGAACTGACATTACGACTGAAATCGTGTCGCCTGCAGTCAGATCGAGTTTTCGCCTTACCTTGTCCTTCAATGGCAGAAGGTAACCCTCGTTCTTTGGGAACAATGACGAGGAAAACATGAAACCACGGATCGTGGCCTCGACAGGGATCATCCCCCAACCATACGTCACGAACTTCGAGATTTGCCGTATCTCTTCGCCGCAGTGGGGAGGTACCGGCGCAAAGAAAAACGGAGACGGCCCCCGCCAGTGAATTATCTGGGCTTCGAATTGAAACTCAGACATGGCGTTCCCTTTTTTGGGGCCGGAGCCCCTCAAAGCCCCTCTTTTGCAGCCTCGGCCAGTCGCGCCGCGTAGCGCGCCATGGTATCGATCTCGATGTTGATACGATCGCCCACCTGCTGATCCGCCCAGGTCGTCACCTGCAACGAATGATGGATCAAAAGCACGTCGAAGTGCGTGCCTTCCACCTTGTTGACGGTCAGCGAGGTACCATCCAGCGCCACCGAACCCTTGGGCGCAATGAATTTGGCCAGTTCGCGCGGCGCCTCGAGCGTGAAACGCACGGCATCGCCCTCGTCCTCACGTGCCACGACCAGTGCGGTACCATCGACGTGGCCGGACACGATATGGCCGCCCAATTCGTCGCCGATCTTCAATGCCCGCTCCAGATTGATGCGGGTGCCCGCCTTCCAGTCGGACGCGGTGGTGAGCCTCAGCGCCTCTTCCCAGGCCTCGACCTCGAACCAGCGTGCGTTGGACCCCTGTTCCGGCAACGCCGTCACGGTCAGGCACACGCCGCCACAGGAGATCGAGGCACCGATGTCGATGGTCGCTGGGTCGTAGCTGGTATCGATGCGCAGACCGACGCCTTCCTTGCGCGGAGCAACCGCAGCCACAGTGCCAATATCGGTGACTATGCCGGTGAACATCAGAGACTATCCCTTATCCATTCTGCGCAGCGATCCTCGCCGAAGCTCGTCTCGCGCAATTTACGGAATTCGGCCGGAATGCCAGTCGCGTCGATGGGCGAGGCGATTCCATCGGCGCCGATCAACGCCGGCCCGGTGAACAGGATGATCCGATCAACCAGCCCCTCGTCCAGGAAAGCCCTGGCGATCTCCGCGCCACCTTCAACCAGCACGCTCGCCATGCCGAGCGCTGCCAGGTCCTCCATCAGTTCTGGCAATGCGATACGGCCATCGACGGTTTCGGTGCCGATAAAGCGCACTCCGCGCCGTTCCAGTGCTGCCTTGCGCTGAGGATCTGCTTCGGCACAGGCGGCGATGTAGAGCGGTACACGGTCCACCTCGGCCAGCAGCTTGGCTGTTTCCGGCAAACGGATGTGACGATCAAGCAGCACCCGCGCCGGCGAACGCCCCTCCAACCCGGGCAGGCGAACGGTCAAGGCAGGATCGTCCTCGAGTGCCGTGCCGATCCCGATCAGAACCGCGTCCGCTTCCGCACGGATCAGATGCACCTCGCGGCGCGCGGCATCACCGGTGATGGAGATTTGGCCCGCGCCCTTGCGGCCGATCATGCCGTCTGCCGAAAGGGCAAGTTTCAGAATCACTTCCGGACGCTTCCTGAGAGAGCGCATCAGGTAGCCGGCCATCTGCTCGCCGGCCTCTGCGGCCAGTACATGCTCAATCACTTCGACGCCGGCATCACGCAGGATGGCGTAACCCTTGCCTGATACGCGCGGATCCGGATCGCTCGCCGAACCAACCACCCGCTTGATGCCTGCGGCAACCAGTGCGTTGGCACAGGGCGGCGTGCGGCCATGATGGGCGCAAGGTTCGAGCGTCACATAGGCGGTGGCACCTTTGGCGAGCGAGCCCGCCTCGGCCAGAGCCTCGGTTTCGGCATGTGGACGTCCACCAATGGCAGTCACACCGGTGCCAACGATCATCGGACCAGCACCATCGTCCCGCACGATGATGGTGCCAACGGAAGGATTGGTGGCAGTGCGGCCGAGGTTGCGCCGTGACAGCCTGATCGCTGCGGCCATGAACCGGCGGTCGAGAGCCTGCTGTTCTGGGCTGTTATGCGACGTCACGACCTATCCAGCATCCTCGTCGCCCTTCAGTTCGCCAAGCACCTCGTGGAAGTCCTTGGCTTCGCGGAAATTGCGATAGACCGAGGCAAAACGGACATAGGCAACATCGTCCAGCGACTTCAGCGCGTCCATCACCAGGCGGCCAACCTCCGCCGACGGGATTTCGGTCTCGCCCGAGCTTTCCAGCTGACGCACGATACCAGTGACCGCACGGTCGATCCGATCGGGATCGACATTGCGTTTGCGCACCGCGGTCTCGACCGAACGCGCAAGCTTGTCGCGATCGAATGGTACCTTGCGGCCGGATTTCTTGACGACGACGAGGTCACGCAGTTGCACCCGCTCGAACGTGGTGAAGCGACCGCCGCAATCGGGGCAGACGCGGCGGCGGCGGATGGCGGCGCCATCCTCGGCGGGACGCGAATCCTTCACCTGCGTGTCTTCTGACTGGCAATAGGGACAACGCATGGCGGGCCTTGGCTAACGATTCTGATTGGGCGCGAGGCTAGAGTGTTTCCAACAAAGTAGGAAGCGCGGAAGCGGAATCCAACAGCATCCTCATCCGCTAATTTCCCACCCCGAGAAAAGCCGCACGCACGCGCGCATTTCCTTTTGAAGAACTCGCCAATCCCATTCGCGCCTAATGGAGAACATGACAAAACTGGCGGTTCTCATCATGAAAACCGCCAGTTTCTGGAACCGGAATAACTACGTTCTAAAATTTGCGCAGGTGCAATCGCATACGTCCCGGTCGCCTCCGTCGCGATCAGGCGGATGCCCTTCCCCAAGAGGAGGAAGGGCCGAGGTCATCAATCAGCCAGCTTCAGCGCATCGCGGATGGTGAAGAACATATCGGTCTGGTCCGTCAGGCCGGCAAAATTGGCTGCATGCGGACCAAAGGCCGCGACGCGGAGCTGCGCGCCGGTATGTTCCTGGTCGTTTTCATCTTCCGACGTGCCGTAGTTGATGGTGAGGACGGTACCATCCTTGGTGTTCAGAGCCTGAGTGAGACCAGTGGACTTGGTCTCGTTCGGGATGATCTGGCTGGTGTGGGCGTGGTCGGCAGTGACGATGACCAGCGTCTTGCCGTCGGCCTTGGCGAAGTCGAGCGCAACCTGCACGGCTTCGTCGAGATCAACCGTCTCGCCGATCTGGCCGCAAGGATTGGCAGCATGATCCTGCTTGTCGATCGAAGCACCCTCGACCTGCAGGAAGAAGCCCTTTTCATTGGTCTTGAGCAACTCGAGCGCCTTGGTGGTCATCGCAGCCAGCGTCGGCACGGTAGCCGCGCGTTCACTGTTCGGTTCGCAGGTCACCGCGGGCTGATCAATGTTGCCATGGTGAGTGGCCTTCGGGCCCTTCCAGCGCACAGGCATGTTGCCCTCCGAGAACAGGCCAAGCACCGGCTTATCGTTGTTGGCGGCAGTCAGAGCCTTGAGCTCGTCAGCATTGGTCACGATCTGGAAACCGCGCTCCTTAGCCTGGTCGAGCAAGGTCTTGTCCTTCCAGTCCCCGGCCTTGGCGGTCTCGCCGAAGCTCTTTGCGCCACCACCCAGCACGACATCCGCGCGCGTGTTCAGCAACTGCTCGGAAATCGAGCCGAGGCCGCCATTTTCCAGCGCGTTGGTCGGGCACTTTTCGGCAGTCGCGGTCGGGCCGTAGCATTTGCGCTGCGTGACGTGGGCAACCTGCACGGCGGGAGTAGCGTCCTGGATCTCGGCGGTCGAAACGTTGCCCGTGCCGATGCCCGCCGCTTTTGCGAGCTCAATGAGCGTCTTGTGCGGCTTCTCGTGGATATCGACGGAGATGGCGCCATTGTAGGTCTTGGTGCCCGTCGCCCAGGCCGAACCGGAGGCGGCGGAATCGGTGACATAGCTCGGCTTGCCGCTCTTCTTGTCGAGCGCATAGTGCGTGTACTGGCCAGTGACCGGCAGCGCGTCGATGCCCTTGAAGAAACCGCCGGCGCCTTCGGCAACGTTGCGTGCCACGGTGATCTCGGAATCGCCCATGCCGTCGCCGATGAGCAGGATGACGTTCTTCACGTCACCGCCCTGGATGTACTTCTGAAGTTCCGCAGTTGCTTCTCCGGTGAGGCGCCGCGCGCCGCCCTGCTGAGTGATGTCGCCCTTGGCGCCACGCTCAAGAAAAGCATCGGCGGCACCCTGCCCATAGACGGTGCCGGAAACGAGAAGTGCCGAAAACGCTGCCGTGGCCAGCAGCGAGCGCCTGATCAGATTGGTCATGGTCATCCATCCTTCAAAACGATGATAGGGTCCCCCGAGACCCGTCCCCTCACCCGTTTTGTTGGAAAGCCATGACCGGCGGATGACAGCCGGGCAACCGCTGGATGATCATCCCCTGCTCTGCGCTGAAAAGCCGATCCAGGCTGATGCGCAAACCGCAAGTGATGCGGGATCCAAAAACAAAAAGGGACCCACGAGGGGTCCCTGAATGTCTTTCAACAAGTCCGAAGGGCTTAGGCCGCCTCGGTCTCGGTCGCTTCGGCTTCGACACGAGCGCGGTCGGCAGCGCCCTTGGCCGAGGTATCACGGTCAACGAACTCGATGACCGCCATGGCGGCGTTGTCGCCCTTGCGGAAGCCTGCCTTCATGATGCGCAGATAACCGCCGTTGCGCTGCGCATAACGCGGTGCAATCGTGTCGAACAGGCGCTTCACGACCGGCTCATTGCCGATCTGGGCGATGACCTGACGACGGGCGTGCAGGTCGCCGCGCTTGCCGAGCGTGACGAGCTTCTCGACGATCGGACGCAGGTCCTTCGCCTTCGGCAGGGTGGTGACGATCTGCTCGTGCTCAATCAGAGACACGGCGAGGTTGGCGAACATCGACTTGCGGTGGCTTACGCTGCGGGCGAAGCGACGGCCTTTGAAACCGTGGCGCATGGCTCTTTTCCTTCTTCAGTTGTTCAAGAGGCCACGGCCTCTGATGGTTTTCCGCATGACCGTTGGATCAGCGGCTCACGCCGCCGATCCTCGGAATTCATGCTCAATATTGGTCTTCGTAACGCTTTGCGAGGTCTTCGATGTTTTCCGGCGGCCAGTCCGGCACTTCCATACCGAGGTGCAGGCCCATCGCTGCCAGAACTTCCTTGATCTCGTTCAGGGACTTGCGGCCGAAGTTCGGCGTGCGAAGCATTTCCGCTTCCGTCTTCTGGATGAGATCGCCGATGTAGACGATGTTGTCGTTCTTCAGGCAGTTGGCCGAACGCACCGACAGCTCCAGCTCGTCGACCTTCTTGAGGAGCGACGGGTTGAAAGCAAGTTCAGTGACGGCCTCGGCCGCGACTTCCTTCTGCGGCTCGTCGAAGTTGACGAACAGCGAAAGCTGGTCCTGCAGGATGCGAGCAGCGAAAGCCACCGCGTCCTCACCAGTGACCGAACCATCGGTCTCGATGGTCATGGTCAGCTTGTCCTTGTCGAGCTCCTCGCCGTGGCGGGTGTTCTCGACCCTATAGGAGACCTTCTTGACCGGCGAGTAGAGCGAGTCGACCGGGATGAGCCCGATCGGCGCGTCTTCGGCGCGGTTGCGCTCAGCCGGCACATAACCCTTGCCGGTGTCGACGGTGAACTCCATGCGGATCTCCGCGCCCTCGTCGAGGGTGCAGATGACGTGGTCGGGGTTCAGGATCTCGACGTCGCCAACGGTCTGGATGTCACCAGCCGTGACGGCACCCGGACCCTGCTTGCGCACGACCATGCGCTTGGGACCATCGCCTTCCATCTTGATGGCGATTTCCTTGATGTTCAGCACGATGTCGGTGACGTCCTCGCGCACACCGCCGATGGACGAGAATTCATGCAACACGCCATCGATCTGCACGGCGGTAACAGCCGCGCCACGCAGCGACGAAAGCAGCACGCGACGCAGCGCGTTGCCCAAGGTCAGACCGAAACCGCGTTCCAGCGGCTCTGCGATCAGCGTCGTCAGCGTCTTGCCCTTCGACGAGAAGTCGATCTTGTTGGGCTTGATCAGTTCCTGCCAGTTCTTCTGGATCATTTTCTACCCTTCCGTTTCCCCACCACCATCCAATCGTGGCGGGCGACCTGGAAACCATTCGGGAACGCACGAGGCGTTCCCGGTGGCATTCGAAAAGCTATTAGACGCGGCGCTTCTTGCGCGGACGGCAGCCGTTATGCGGGATCGGCGTCACGTCACGGATCGAGGTGATGGTGAAGCCGGCGGCCTGCAAAGCGCGGAGCGCCGACTCACGACCCGAACCTGGACCGCAAACCTCGACTTCGAGCATGCGCATGCCGTGTTCCTGCGCCTTCTTGGCGACGTCTTCGGCGGCCATCTGGGCAGCGAACGGGGTCGACTTGCGCGAACCCTTGAAGCCCTGGGCGCCAGCCGATGACCAGGCAATCGCATTGCCCTGTGCATCGGAAATGGTGATCATGGTGTTGTTGAAGGTCGAGTTGACGTGAGCGACACCCGACGAGATGTTCTTGCGTTCGCGGCGACGGACGCGTGCGGCTTCCTTGGCCATGGTAGTCCTTTCAGTTGATCTCTACACCGCCGTAATGCCAGCGGCTACACCTGGAGGCAGTCGGACGTCGGCAGTCGGCAGCCGTCTTATCCGACTGCCCATTGCCTACTGGCGACTGCCGCCAAATTACTTCTTCTTGCCGGCGATCGCCTTCGCCGGACCCTTGCGGGTGCGGGCGTTGGTGTGGGTACGCTGACCGCGCACCGGCAGCGAACGACGGTGACGCAGGCCGCGGTAGCAGCCGAGGTCCATCAGACGTTTGATGTTCATCGAGACTTCGCGACGCAGGTCACCTTCGACCTGATAGTCACGATCGATCGTCTCGCGGATCTGCAGCACTTCGGCATCGGTCAGCTGGTTGACGCGGCGCTCTGCAGGGATGCCGACCTTGTCGACGATTTCCTGGGCGAACTTCTTGCCAATGCCGTGGATGTACTGAAGCGCGATAACGACGCGCTTGTTGGTCGGAATATTAACGCCGGCTATACGAGCCATGACTTCTCTTTCTCCATTTGGGCCGGACGACAACGTCGAACCGGCGCTTTGCGTGAACCCGCGTCCGGTGGAGGCCGGCCCATGCGGGAGTTCCTGTTCAAAGCGGCTGCCTTGTCCTCACGGACAAGCAAAGCTCATGCCTGATAGGGAGACGGGCCGCCATACTCCAGCAGCCCGGCCCAGTCAAGCTTAATTGTTCATTTCTGGACAGCAGTTGCCAGAATGGTCTCGATCTGCCCGGTTACGGCATCGATGTCGGCCATGCCGTCGACGCCCTTCAGCATGCCTTTGGCATGATAATAACCGATGAGCGGCGCCGTCTTCTTGTAATACTCGCGCAGACGCTCCTCGAAGACTTCGGGATTGTCGTCCTTGCGCACCGGCTGCCCGGCTGCCGCCGCTTCCTGAGCGCGCTTGACGATTCGGCCAACCAGCACCTTGTCGTCAACGACGAGCTCGATGACCGCATCCAGCTTCAGCTTGCGCTCCGCTAGCATCGCCTCGACCGCGTCGGCCTGTGCCAGCGTGCGCGGATAACCGTCCAGGATGAAACCCCTGGCGCAATCGGCCTGGTCTATGCGCTCTGCAACGATGGCGTTGACGATAGCATCGGACACCAGTTCGCCGGCATCCATGACCGCCTTGGCCTTGAGGCCTACCGGTGTCTCCGCCTTGACGGCAGCACGCAGCATGTCTCCGGTGGAGAGCTGCGGAATGCCGTGTTTTTCAACCAGTCGCTGCGCCTGCGTCCCCTTGCCCGCACCTGGCGGGCCAAGCAATATCAACCTCATCTACCCCTCTTACCTCCGCGCAGCTTCGACTTCTTGATCAGACCCTCGTACTGATGCGCGATCAGATGACCCTGAATCTGCGCAACGGTGTCGAGCGTTACACTGACCACGATCAGAAGCGAAGTGCCACCAAGGTAGAACGGTACGCCAGTCGCCGAAATCAGGAATTCCGGCATCAAGCAGATGACAACCAGATAGATGGCGCCGATCACCGTGATGCGGGTAAGCACGTAGTCGATATACTCGGCAGTCCGCTCTCCCGGACGGTAACCGGGGATAAGCCGGAATGCTTCTTCAACTGGTCGGCCGTGTCCTTCGGATTGAAGACGATCGCCGTATAGAAGAACGCGAAGAACACGATCATGGCAGCATAGAACGCCATGTAGAGCGGCTGGCCGTGACCGAGCGACGCCAGAACGGTGTTCGCCCAGGCCGGCAGGTTGGTCGTGCTCGAGAAACCGGCAACGGTCGCCGGCAGAAGCAGCAGCGAGGACGCGAAGATCGGCGGGATAACGCCCGACGTGTTGAGCTTCAGCGGCAGGTGCGACGTATCGCCCTGGAACATGCGGTTGCCGACCTGGCGCTTCGGATACTGGATCAGGAGCCGGCGCTGGGCACGCTCGAAGAACACGATCAGCGCGATGACCACGACGGCCAGGATGATGATGGCAAGGATAAGCGGGGTCGACAACGCACCGGTGCGGCCGAGCTCCAGCGTGCCGGAAATCGCGCTTGGCAGGCCGGCGACGATACCAGCAAAGATGATCAGTGAAATGCCGTTGCCGATGCCCCGGGCGGTGATCTGCTCGCCCAGCCACATCAGGAACATGGTGCCGCCCACCAGAGTAATGACGGTGGAGATGCGGAAGAACATGCCCGGATCAGTGACGATGCCGTTACCGTTCTCAAGCCCTGCCGAGATGCCGTATGCCTGCACGATGGCGAGCAACACGGTGCCATAGCGGGTGTACTGATTGATGATCTTGCGGCCCTGCTCGCCTTCCTTCTTCAGCGCTTCGAGCGACGGAATGACCGACGTCATCAGCTGCATGATGATGGAAGCGGAGATGTAGGGCATGATGCCCAGCGCGAAGATCGCCATACGCTGCACAGCGCCGCCGGCGAACATGTTGAACATGCCCAGCACGCCCTTGGACTGCGACTGGAAAGCCTGCGAGAACGCGGCCGGATCGATGCCTGGAAGCGGGATGTAAGTGCCAAGGCGATACACGAGGAGAGCGCCGATCGTAAACCAGATGCGCTTCTTGAGATCCTCGGCCTTGGCGAAAGCCGCGAAATTGAGATTGGACGCCAGTTGTTCAGCAGCCGAAGCCATGGAAATTTCTCCGCCAGATGACGCGGGAGCGCCCGCTTCGGGCAGCGCCTATCACCGAGCACCGGACATAGGCTCGGCCATGCCAAGATGCAAGCGGCCGCGTCGAGCGCGGCCACTTGTCTAAGATATTATTCGGCAGATGCCTTTTCTGGCAGCTTCACCGAACCGCCGGCCTTCTCGATCTTCTCGATGGCGGCCTTGGAGGCGCCGGCCACGTCGAAGGAGAGCTTGGCCTTCAGTTCACCGTCCGAAAGAACGCGCACGCCGTCCTTGAGGCGGCGAATGACGCCGGCCTTGACGAGCGCCTCACCGGTCACGGTCTCCTTGGCGTCAAGCTTCTTGGCATCGATCGCCGTCTGGATACGGGCGAGCGACACAGTGGCGAAGCTCTTGGCGAAGATGTTGTTGAAGCCGCGCTTCGGCAGACGACGATAGAGTGGCATCTGGCCACCCTCGAAGCCGTTGATGGCAACGCCGGAACGGGCCTTCTGACCCTTCACGCCGCGGCCGGCAGTCTTGCCCGAGCCCGAGCCGATGCCGCGTCCGAGACGCTTGCGAGCCTTGGTCGCACCGTCCTTGTCACGCAGGTCGTTGAGTTTCATTTTTCTTCTCCTGCGGCTTACTTCTCGTCCACAACGCGGACGAGATGCTGGACGGCCGCAATCATGCCGCGCACGGAAGGCGTATCTTCCAGCGTGCTCTTGCGGTGCATCTTGTTGAGGCCGAGGCCGACCAGCGTCGCGCGCTGTTCCTTCGGCCGACGGATCGGCGAACCGATCTGCTCAACGGTGACAGTCTTGGTAGCTTTCTTGGCCATGTTGGTGGTCCCTCTAAGCTATCGACTATTCATCAGCCGCAACGGCATTGCCGCGGCGAGCCTGAAGGGTCGAATACTTGATGCCACGCGCAGCAGCCACATCCTTCGGATGCATCTGGCGCTTCAGGGCGTCGAAGGTCGCGCGAACCATGTTGTACGGGTTCGACGAGCCCATCGACTTCGCGACGACGTCGTGCATGCCGAGCGTCTCGAAGACAGCGCGCATCGGACCACCGGCGATGATACCGGTACCCTGCTTGGCGGTGCGCAGCAGAACGCGGCCAGCGCCCCAACGTCCCTCGACGTCGTGATGCAGCGTGCGGCCCGAGCGCAGCGGCACGAAGATCATTTCGCGCTTGGCCGATTCGGTCGCCTTGCGGATCGCCTCAGGCACTTCGCGAGCCTTGCCGTGGCCGAAGCCGACGCGGCCCTTCTGATCGCCGACGACGACGAGAGCGGCGAAGCCAAAGCGACGACCACCCTTCACCACCTTGGCGACGCGGTTGATGTGTACGAGCTTGTCGACGATGCCGTCGTCGCGCTCTTCGCGGTCACGGCCACGTTCGCGGCCGCCTTCCCTACGTTCCTGTGCCATATCCTAGTCCTTGTTCTTTTCCGGAAGCACGGGTTGCTGAAATGCCGGCGCCTCTTTTCGAGGTCGCCGGCGGCGAAAAACTTGTGCCTTCTGCACGATCCGTTCCGAAATGTCAGCCCCTTTTTCGAAGCCGGCTTTCGGAAAGGTTCAGGCTTAGAAGTTCAGGCCACCTTCACGGGCGGCTTCGGCCAGCGCCTTGACGCGGCCGTGATAGATGTAGGAGCCACGATCGAACACGACATCCTTGATGCCTGCCTTGACGGCGCGTTCGGCAACGAGCTTGCCAACGGCAGCTGCAGCAGCGGTGTCGGCGCCGGTCTTCTTGGCCGCCTTGAAATCCTTCTCGAGCGTCGAAGCGGCGGCGATGGTGTGGCCGCTGGCGTCGTCGATCACCTGCACATAGATGTTCTTCGAGGTACGGTGCACCGAAAGACGCGGGCGGCCGTTGGCGACTGCCTTGATCTGGCGACGGATACGCGCCGACCGGCGCTGCGTGGCTTCTTTGGTTGCCATGGTCGTAATTCCTGCCTTGTAAGACGGGGGTTGCCCTGTGCGGTAGGTTTTTCTCCTCCCGCGGCAACACCCCGTGGCGTTGCATTTCCTGGATTTGGCCCTGTCCGAACAATCGGTTCAGGGCCAAGCCTATTACTTCTTCTTGCCTTCCTTGCGGACGATCTTCTCGCCAGCATAACGCACGCCCTTGCCCTTGTAGGGTTCTGGGCCGCGATATTCGCGAATCTCGGCCGCAACCTGGCCGACCTGCTGCTTGTCGATGCCCGAAACGGTGATTTCGGTCGGCTTGCCTACAGTGATCGTGATGCCCTGCGGGGTCTCATAAACCACATCATGGGAAAAGCCGAGCGCCAGCTGCAGGTTCTTGCCCTGCATGGCAGCGCGATAACCAACGCCGGTGATCTCGAGCTTCTTTTCGAAGCCGTCCTTCACGCCGGTCAGGATGTTGACGATCTGGGTCCGCGACATACCCCACTTGGAGCGTGCGTCCTTCGACTGGTCGCGCGGCTCGACGGCGATGTGGCCTTCGTCCAGCTTGACCAGAACTTCGTCGTTGACCACGAACTTCAGTTCGCCCTTCGGTCCCTTGGCCGTCACGGTCTGGCCGTTGACGGTTGCGGTTACGCCGGCCGGTACCGAGACGGGCTTTTTACCAATACGAGACATTTTCTCTCGTCCTTCCTATCTCAACTCGCCGATCAGAAGATCTGGCAGAGGACTTCGCCGCCGACGTTCTGCTCGCGTGCTTCGTGATCGGCCATGACGCCTTTCGGGGTCGAAAGGATGGCGATGCCGAGGCCGTTGGCGACCTGCGGGATCGACTTTGCCGAAACGTAGACGCGGCGGCCCGGCTTCGAAACGCGGGAAATTTCGCGCACGACCGGATTGCCGTCGAAATACTTCAGTTCGATCTCGATTTCCGACTTGCCGTTGTCGAAGTCGGTCTGGCTGTAGTCGCGGATATAGCCTTCCGACTTCAGCACGTCGAGAACGCGGGCGCGCAGACGCGAGGCCGGAGTCGACACCGACGACTTCTTGCGGCCGTAGGCGTTGCGGATGCGGGTCAGCATATCGCCGAGAGGATCACTCAATGACATTTCTTGTCCTCCTTACCAGCTCGACTGACCAGGCCCGGGATCTGGCCGGTATTGCCGAGATCGCGAAGCGCGATACGCGAGACCTTGAGCTTGCGATAGAAGGCGCGCGGACGGCCCGTGACTTCGCAGCGGTTACGGATGCGGATCTTGGCCGAGTTGCGCGGCAGGGCCGAGAGCTTCAGCTGGGCGCGGAAACGCTCGTCCATCGGCTTGGACTGATCCATGACGATTTCCTTGAGGGCCTTACGCTTGGCAGCGTACTGGTCCACAAGCTTGCGGCGCCGGTTGTTCTTTTCGACTGAGCTGGTCTTTGCCATTTCAGATTTTTCCTTTGCTCGCTGCCGTTACTGGCGGAAGGGGAAGTTGAAAGCCTTGAGCAGTGCCCTGGCTTCGTCGTCCGTCTTCGCAGTCGTACAAACGATGATGTCCATGCCCCAGATCTGATCGACCTTGTCGTAGTTGATCTCCGGGAACACGATGTGCTCCTTGATGCCCATGGCGTAGTTGCCGCGGCCATCGAAGCTCTTCGGATTCAGGCCGCGGAAGTCGCGAACGCGCGGCAGCGCGATGTTGACCAGGCGGTCCAGGAATTCATACATGCGCTCCTTGCGGAGCGTCACCTTGGTGCCGATCGGCATGTTCTCGCGAACCTTGAAGCCGGCGATCGACTTGCGGGCGCGGGTGATGACCGGCTTCTGGCCGGCGATCATCGCAAGATCCTCGGCAGCGACCGAAGGCTTCTTGGAGTCGCCCGTGGCTTCGCCGACACCCATGTTCAGCACGATCTTGTCGATGCGTGGAATCTGCATCTCGTTGTCGTACTTGAACTGCTCCAGCAGCGCCTTCTTGATGGTCTCGTTGTAGACCTGCTTCAGGCGCGGCGTGTTCTGCGGGGTTTGTGCTGCCTTAGCCATTGATGACTTCTCCCGAGCGCTTGGCGACTCGTACCTTCTTGCCGTCCTTCTCAAGCTTGAAGCCGATACGGGTCGGCTTGCCATCCTTGGGATCGGCAACGGCGATGTTCGAAAGGTGGATCGGCGCTTCCTTGCGGATCAGACCGCCCTGCTGGGCCTGGGTCTGACGCTGGTGGCGAACCACGATGTTGATACCGCGAACAATCGCGGTGTCTTCCTTCGGCTGAACGGACAGAACTTCGCCGGAGCGGCCCTTGTCCTTGCCGGAAAGCACGACGACCTTGTCGCCTTTGCGGATCTTTTGCATTTCTCCGGCTCCTTACAGCACTTCAGGTGCGAGCGAGATGATCTTCATGTGGTTCTTCGCACGAAGTTCGCGCGGAACCGGCCCGAAGATACGGGTGCCCACCGGCTCTTTCTTGTTGTCGACGAGAACGGCTGCGTTCTTGTCGAAACGGATCACGCTGCCGTCCGGACGACGGATGTCCTTGGCCGTGCGAACCACGACCGCCTTCATCACATCACCCTTCTTCACGCGGCCGCGCGGAATGGCTTCCTTGATCGACACCACGATGATGTCGCCAACGGAGGCATACTTCCGCTTCGAGCCGCCCAGCACCTTGATGCACATGACACGACGAGCGCCGGAGTTGTCCGCGACGTCGAGGTTTGTTTGCATCTGAATCATGACTGGCCGCCTTCTTCTTCGCTATCGGGACGGGCTTAAGAGCCCCTCCCCGGTCTGTCCAAAATTCGTTTCGTTACGCCTGATCGGAACCGATCACGACCCAGCGCTTATCCTTGGAAATCGGAGCCGATTCCTCGATGGACACCTGGTCGCCCACCTTGTGGGTGTTGTTCTCGTCATGCGCCTTGTACTTCTTCGACATGCGCACGGTCTTCTTCATCACCGGGTGGGTGAAGCGACGCTCGACCTTGACGACGACCGTCTTCTCGTTCTTGTCGCTGACGACGGTGCCCTGCAGGATGCGCTTTGGCATGATTCTCGTCCTTATGCCTTCTTGGCCGCTGCTTTTTCAGCAGCGATGGTCTTGATGCGCGCGATGTCCTTGCGGACCTGCTTCACGCGCGCGGTCTTTTCGAGCTGGCCGGTGGCCTTCTGAAAGCGCAGGTTGAACTGCTCCTTCTTCAGATCGGCAAGATCAGCGTCGAGCTCGTCGACGGTCTTCATACGTACATCAGAGGCCTTCATCGCTTAGCCCTTCCTTATTCTGCAATGCGCTGCACGAAGCGCGTGCGAACCGAGAGCTTGGCCGCACCGAGGCGCAGGGCCTCGCGAGCGATCTCTTCCGACACACCGTCGATCTCGAACATGACGCGGCCCGGCTTGACGCGGCAAGCCCAGTAGTCGACCGCGCCCTTACCCTTACCCATGCGGACTTCGGTCGGCTTCGAGGTCACCGGAACGTCCGGGAACACACGGATCCAAACCCGGCCGGCACGCTTCATCTCGCGGGTGATCGCGCGGCGGGCCGCCTCGATCTCACGCGCGGTGACGCGGTTCGGCTCCAGCGCCTTCAGTCCGAAGCCGCCGAAATCCAGGTTGGTGCCACCCTTCGCGGTGCCGTGGATGCGGCCCTTGAACTGCTTACGGAACTTTGTGCGCTTTGGCTGCAGCATCGTTCTAACTCCAGATTCCTATGCTTATCAGGCGTTTTCGCGACGACGGCTGCGCTCGGAGCGCTCCCCGCCCTGCGAATGATCGCCTTCGGTAGCACGACGTTCCGAGGCCATCGGGTCGTGCTCGAGGATCTCGCCCTTGAACACCCACACCTTGACGCCGCAGATACCATAAGCGGTCTGGGCTTCGGCGGTGCCGTAGTCGACATCGGCGCGCAGCGTATGCAGCGGCACGCGGCCTTCACGGTACCATTCCATGCGGGCGATTTCGGCGCCGCCGAGACGGCCCGAGCAGTTGATGCGGATGCCTTCGGCACCGAGACGCATGGCCGACTGCACGGCGCGCTTCATGGCGCGACGGAATGCGATACGGCGCTCGAGCTGCTGGGCGATCGACTGAGCGATCAGCGTCGCGTCGGTCTCCGGCTTGCGCACTTCAACGATGTTGAGATGCGTTTCGGACTGCGTCATCTCGGTCAGCTTCTTGCGCAGCTTCTCGATGTCGGCGCCCTTCTTGCCGATGATCAGACCCGGACGAGCAGCGTGAATGGTCACGCGGCACTTCTTGTGCGGACGCTCGATGACGATCTTGGAGATCGCGGCCTGCTTGAGTTCCTTCTCAAGATATTCGCGGATCTTCAGGTCTTCATGCAGCAGCTTGCCGTACTCGCCGGTGTTTGCGTACCAGCGGGAGTTCCAGGTGCGGTTGATGCCGAGACGGAGACCGATCGGATTGATTTTCTGACCCATTATGCGGCCTCCCCTTTCTCTTCAACCTCACGCACGACGATCGTGAGGTGCGAAAACGGCTTTTCGATACGGCTGGCGCGACCGCGGCCACGAGCGTGGAAACGCTTCATGACGATCGACTTGCCGACATAGGCCTCAGCCACGATCAGCGCATCGACATCGAGGTCGTGGTTGTTTTCCGCGTTGGCGATCGCCGATTCCAGCGTCTTCTTCACGGTGTCCGAAATCCGCTTGCGCGAGAATTCCAGATCGTTGAGCGCAGCAGCGACCTTCTTGCCGCGGATCATCGCAGCAACGAGGTTCAGCTTCTGAGGGCTGATGCGGATCGTGCGCAGAACGGCACGAGCCTCGTTATCAGCAAGCCTGCGCGGAGCTTTGGCCTTGCCCATGATTACTTCCTCTTCGCTTTCTTATCCGCGCCGTGACCGTAATAGGTCCGGGTCGGAGCGAATTCACCGAACTTGTGACCGACCATGTCCTCGTTCACCGAGACCGGGACATGCTTCTGGCCGTTGTAGACACCGAAGGTGAGGCCGACGAACTGCGGCAGGATGGTGGAGCGGCGGCTCCACATCTTGATCACCTCACTACGACCACCTTCACGAACCTTGTCTGCCTTCTTCAGAAGGTAGCCGTCGACGAAGGGGCCTTTCCAAATCGAACGAGTCACTTGGCGTTACCTCTTCTTAGCTCTTGCGCTGATGGCGCGAGCGCACAATGAACTTATCGGTCGCCTTGTTGGACCGCGTCTTCTTACCCTTGGTGGGCTTACCCCACGGCGTGACCGGATGACGGCCACCCGAGGTGCGGCCTTCACCACCGCCGTGCGGGTGATCGACCGGGTTCATGGCGACACCGCGGTTGTGCGGGCGCTTGCCACGCCACACCGTACGACCAGCCTTGCCGTCGTTGATGTTGCCGTGGTCGGGGTTCGACACGGCACCGACAGTCGCAAAGCACGAGCCGTGCACGATGCGCTGCTCACCCGAATTCAGGCGAAGGATCGCCATCCCCTGGTCGCGACCGACGAGCTGGGCATAGGCACCAGCCGAACGGGCAACCTGGCCGCCCTTGCCGGGCTTCAGCTCGATGTTGTGCACGATGGTGCCCACCGGCATGGCCGACAGAGGCATCGCATTGCCCGGCTTCACGTCGACCGCTTCACCAGCCACAACCTTGTCACCGGCCTGCAGGCGCTGCGGGGCGATGATGTAGTTCAGCTCACCATCTTCATACTTGATGAGAGCGATGAAGGCGGTGCGGTTCGGGTCGTATTCCAGGCGCTCGACCGTGCCGACGACATCAAGCTTGCGACGCTTGAAGTCGATGATGCGGTAGGTGCGCTTGTGACCACCACCGATGAAGCGGGCCGTGATGCGACCATAGTTGTTGCGGCCGCCCGACTTGGTCAGGCCTTCGGTCAGGCCCTTGACAGGCTTGCCCTTGTGGAGGCCCGAGCGGTCGACGATGACCAGCTGGCGGGTGCTCGGCGTTATCGGGTTATATTTCTTCAGTGCCATTGTCGTTGTCCTCGCGGCCTAGCTCAGAGACCCGTCGCGACGTCGATCGACTGGCCATCGGCCAGCGTCACCACTGCTCGCTTGACGTCGCCCTGGCGGCCGATCGTGCCGCGGAAGCGCTTCACCTTGCCCTTGCGGAGCAGGGTATTCACAGCCGTCACCTTGACGCCGAACAGCGCCTCGACTGCGGCCTTGATCTCCGGCTTCGACGCCTTCTTGGCGACGTTGAAGACCACCTGGTTGTTCTCGGAGGCCATGGTCGACTTTTCAGTGATCGCCGGCGAGACGATCACGTCGTAATGACGAAGGTCGGTCATTTGAAGCGCTCCTCGAGAGCCTCGACGGCGGCCTTGGAAAGGACCAGCGTGCCGCGGCGCAGAATGTCGTAGACGTTGATGCCCTGAATAGGCAGCACGTCGATGTTCGGAATGTTGGCAGCAGCCCGCTTGAAGCCCTGGTCGAGCTCGGCACCGCCGATAAGCAAGGCGTTGGTCAGGCCGAGCGAAGCAAAGTTCTCCACCAGCGCCTTGGTCTTGGCTTCCGTCAGCTTCAGATCGTCGACGATGATAATCGACGAGCTTTTCACCTTGGCCGACAAAGCGTGCTTGAGGCCAAGCGCGCGGATCTTCTTCGGCAAGTCAAATTCATGGCTGCGAACGACAGGACCATGAGCCTTACCACCGCCGCGGAACTGCGGAGCGCGTGCCGAATGGTGGCGGGCGCGGCCCGTACCTTTCTGCTTGTACATCTTGGCACCGGTGCGCGCGATGTCGGCGCGACCCTTGGCCTGATGCGTGCCCTGCTGCTTCTTGGCAAGTTGCCAGCGAACGACGCGGGCGAGGATATCCTCGCGTGGCTCAAGGCCGAAGATCTCTTCCGAGAGCTTCACCTTGCCGGCATCCTTGCCGGCGAGAGTGGTGATCTTGAGGTCCATTATTCCGCTCCCTCGGTGGCCGGAGCCTGATTGTTGGCGGCGGCGCGGATCGCGGCCGGCTTCGGCGCGTTGGCAGGCAGCGCAACCTTGGCGGCGTCGCGAACCAGGATCCAGGCGCCCTTGGTGCCCGGAACCGCGCCACGAATGAGAATGAGGCCGCGATCGGCGTCGGTCGAAACGACCTCGACGTTCTGCGTGGTCACGCGGGTAGCACCCATGTGACCGGCCATCTTTTTACCCTTGAACACCTTGCCTGGGTCCTGGCGCTGACCGGTCGAGCCGTGCACGCGGTGCGACAGCGAGTTACCGTGGGTAGCGCGACCGCCACCGAAATGGTGACGCTTGATGACACCCTGGAAACCCTTACCGGTCGAAGTGCCGGTGACGTCGACCTTCTGGCCGGCGACGAAGTGGTCGACGGTCAATTCGGCACCGACGTCCAGCAGATTGTCCGGCGAAACGCGGAACTCGGCGACCTTGGCCTTCGGCTCCACGGAGGCGGCGGCGAAATGACCGCGCATGGCCTTCGACGTGTTCTTGACCTTGGCAAGCCCGACGCCGAGCTGAACAGCGGTGTAGCCGTTCTTTTCCTGCGTACGCTGTGCGACGACCTGGCAGCTCTCCATGCGGAGAACGGTAACGGGGACATGCTCGCCGGCATCATTGTAGATGCGGGTCATTCCCACCTTCTGTGCAATTACACCTGAACGCATCGGTTCATCTTCCTTCAGAGGAGCAGGTCGGGTCACCCCGCCGGCTCATGGTTCAGCTCTTAGAGCTTGATTTCGACGTCCACGCCGGCGGCCAGATCGAGCTTCATCAGCGCATCAACCGTCTGCGGGGTCGGGTCCACGATGTCGAGCAGGCGCTTGTGGGTGCGCATCTCGAACTGTTCGCGGCTCTTCTTGTCGACGTGCGGCGAACGGTTGACCGTGAACTTCTCGATGCGGGTCGGCAGCGGGATCGGGCCGCGGACGTTAGCGCCGGTGCGCTTGGCCGTGGAAACGATTTCCCGAGTCGAAGCATCGAGCACGCGGTGATCGAACGCTTTAAGTCGGATGCGGATATTCTGTCCGTTCATGCGTCTATTCCTTGTTCTGGCGCGGCGCGGGCGTATCCGCGCCCGCGACAGATCTCTTGTTCTTCTTACTCGACGATGGAAGCGACGATGCCGGCGCCGACGGTGCGGCCGCCTTCGCGGATAGCGAAGCGCAGCTTCTCTTCCATGGCGATCGGCACGATCAGCTCGACGTCAACGGTGATGTTGTCGCCAGGCATCACCATCTCGGTGCCGGCCGGCAGCGAGACGATGCCCGTCACGTCCGTCGTGCGGAAGTAGAACTGCGGACGGTAGTTCGTGAAGAACGGCGTATGACGGCCACCCTCTTCCTTCGTCAGGATGTAGGCTTCCGCCTTGAACTTCTTGTGCGGCTTCACCGTGCCCGGCTTGGCCAGAACCTGGCCGCGCTCGACGCCTTCACGGTCAACGCCACGCAGCAGCGCGCCGATGTTGTCGCCGGCCTGGCCCTGGTCCAGAAGCTTGCGGAACATCTCGACGCCCGTGCAGGTCGTCTTCGAGGTCGGACGGATGCCGACGATTTCCAGTTCCTCGCCGACCTTCACGATGCCGCGCTCGACGCGACCGGTCACAACCGTGCCACGACCCGAGATCGAGAACACGTCTTCGATCGGCATCAGGAACGGCTTGTCGATCGGACGCTCAGGCGTCGGGATGTAGGAGTCGACCGCTGCCATCAGCTCGCGGATCGCGTCTTCACCGATCTTCTTGTCCGAATCTTCAAGCGCAGCCAGAGCCGAACCCTTGATGATCGGAATGTCGTCGCCCGGGAACTCGTACTTCGACAGAAGCTCGCGAACTTCCAGCTCGACCAGCTCCAGAAGCTCGGCGTCGTCGACCTGGTCGACCTTGTTTAGGAACACGACGATCGCGGGAACGCCAACCTGGCGCGCAAGCAGGATGTGCTCGCGCGTCTGCGGCATCGGGCCGTCAGCGGCCGAGCAAACCAGGATCGCGCCGTCCATCTGGGCAGCACCGGTGATCATGTTCTTCACATAGTCGGCGTGGCCGGGGCAGTCGACGTGCGCATAGTGACGGTTCGGCGTCTCGTACTCGACGTGCGCCGTCGAGATCGTGATGCCGCGAGCCTTCTCTTCCGGCGCCGCATCGATCTGATCGTAAGGCTTGTATTCGCCAAAGTACTTCGTGATCGCTGCCGTCAGCGACGTCTTGCCATGGTCAACGTGACCAATCGTGCCAATGTTCACATGAGGCTTCGTACGCTCGAATTTACCTTTTGCCATGTGAGGTCTCCATTTCCTGCATGCCCGAAGGCGTTAAACCTGGTTACTGACGCAATTCCTCGGAATTACGCGTATTTCTTCTGGACTTCCTGAGCCACCGCGGTCGGAACCGGCTCGTAGTGGTCGAACTGCATCGTGTACTGGGCGCGGCCCTGCGACATCGAACGCAGCGAGTCGACGTACTTGAACATGTTGGCCAGCGGCACCATCGCGTTGACGACGACGGCGACACCACGGGTCTCCTGACCCTGGATCTGGCCACGGCGGCTGTTCAGGTCGCCGATGACGTTGCCGACGTAATCCTCAGGCGTAACGACCTCGACCTTCATGATCGGCTCGAGCAGCTGGACGCCGAGCTTCGGCGCAGCTTCCCTGAAGGCAGCACGAGAAGCGATTTCGAAGGCCAGGACCGACGAGTCGACGTCGTGGAAGGCGCCGTCGATGAGCGTCGCCTTGACGCCGATCATCGGGAAGCCAGCGAACGGACCGGACGACATGACCGAACCGATGCCCTTCTCGACACCCGGGATGTATTCCTTCGGAACCGAACCACCGACGATCTTGGACTCGAACACGTAGTCTTCGCCTTCCGGGTTCGGCTCGAACACCAGCTTGACGCGGGCGAACTGGCCGGTACCACCGGTCTGCTTCTTGTGGGTGTAGTCCTGCTCGTGGGTGCGGGTGATCGTCTCGCGATAGGCCACCTGCGGAGCACCGACATTTGCCTCGACCTTGAACTCGCGACGCATGCGGTCAACGATGATGTCCAGGTGAAGTTCGCCCATGCCGGCGATGATGGTCTGACCCGATTCCTCGTCGGTCTTGACGCGGAAGGACGGATCCTCGGCAGCCAGACGATGCAGCGCGAGGCCCATCTTTTCCTGGTCGCCCTTGGTCTTCGGCTCGATGGCGATCTGGATGACCGGATCCGGGAATTCCATGCGCTCCAGGATGACCGGATGCAGCGGATCGCACAGCGTGTCGCCGGTGGTCGTTTCCTTGAGGCCGGCCAGAGCGACGATGTCGCCGGCGAAAGCCTCTTCGATGTCGGCGCGCGAGTTGGCATGCATCTGCAGCATGCGGCCGATGCGCTCTTTCTTGCCCTTGACGGTGTTATCGAGCGACGCACCCTTGGTGAGCTTGCCCGAGTAGATGCGGGCGAAGGTGAGCGAACCGACAAACGGGTCGTTCATGATCTTGAAGGCGAGCATCGACAGCGGCTCATTGTCGTCCGCATGACGTTCGATCTCGGCATCGGTCTTGGCGTCAACGCCCTTGATGGCCGGAACGTCGATCGGCGACGGCAGGTATTCGACGACGGCGTCGAGCAGTGGCTGCACGCCCTTGTTCTTGAAAGCCGAACCGCAGAACATCGGGTAGAACTTGACCGCGATGGTACCCTTGCGGATCAGCTTGCGGATGGTGTCATTGTCGGGGAGATTGCCCTCGAGATAGGCGTTCATCGCGTCGTCATCCATCTCGACGGCAGCTTCGATGAGCTTCTCGCGGTATTCCTCGGCCTTTTCCTTCAGGTCGGCCGGGATCTCGACGACGTCCCAGGCAGCGCCCAGCGATTCATCGCGCCAGACCAGCGCATTCATCTCGACCAGGTCGACGACGCCCTTGAATTCACTCTCGGCGCCGATCGGCAGCTGCATGACGACGGCCTGCGCACCAAGGCGCGAGCCAATCATCTCGACCGAGCGGTAGAAATCAGCACCGATCTTGTCCATCTTGTTGCAGAAGATCATGCGCGGCACATGATACTTGTCGGCCTGGCGCCAGACGGTCTCGGTCTGCGGCTCTACACCGGCGTTGGCATCGAGCAGCGCGATGGCGCCGTCAAGCACGCGAAGCGAACGCTCGACTTCGATGGTGAAATCGACGTGGCCGGGGGTGTCGATGATGTTGAAGCGGCGCATCTTGCCGTCACGGCCCTGCCAGAAGGTCGTCGTCGCGGCGGACGTGATGGTGATGCCGCGCTCCTGCTCCTGCTCCATCCAGTCCATGGTCGCAGCGCCGTCGTGGACTTCGCCGATCTTGTGCGACTTGCCCGTGTAATACAGGACGCGCTCAGTCGTCGTCGTCTTGCCGGCGTCGATGTGCGCCATGATACCGAAATTACGGTAGTCTTCGATTTTATATTCGCGGGCCATGGAAGGTGCCTCTCAAGTCTCGTTCGCGCTTACCAGCGGTAGTGCGCGAAAGCGCGGTTGGCTTCCGCCATCTTGTGGGTGTCTTCACGCTTCTTCACAGCGGTGCCGCGGTTGTTCGCCGCGTCCATCAACTCGCCGGAAAGACGGTCGACCATGGTGGTCTCGTTGCGGTTGCGCGCAGCCGTGATCAGCCAGCGAATGGCGAGGGCCTGGCGACGCTCCGGACGAACATCAACCGGCACCTGGTAGGTAGCACCACCGACGCGACGCGAACGAACTTCGACGTGCGGGGCAACGTTGTCGAGCGCCTGATGGAAGACGCCGACCGGCTCCTGCTTGGTCTTGGACTGCACCTGGTCCAGCGCGCCATAGACGATCGTCTCGGCAATCGACTTCTTGCCGTCATACATAACGGCATTCATGAACTTGGTGATCACCAGATCGCCGAACTTCGGGTCCGGGTTGATCTCACGCTTATCTGCACTGTGACGACGGGACATAGCTCTTGTCTCTCAATCTCGCAGGCTTGGCGCACAATAAAAAAGCGCCGAAGCCGGAAAACCTTACTTCGGACGCTTGGCGCCGTACTTCGAACGGCGCTGCTTGCGGTTCTTGACGCCCTGGGTGTCGAGCACGCCACGGATCACGTGATAGCGCACACCCGGAAGATCCTTCACACGACCGCCACGGATCATGACAACCGAGTGCTCCTGAAGGTTATGGCCCTCACCCGGGATGTAGCCGATCACTTCGAAACCGTTGGTCAGGCGAATCTTGGCCACCTTGCGCAGAGCCGAATTCGGCTTCTTCGGCGTGGTGGTGTAGACGCGTGTGCAGACGCCCCGCTTCTGCGGGTTCTGCTGCATGGCAGGGACCTTGTTTCGCGTTGCCGGCACCTGGCGCGGCTTGCGGATCAGCTGGTTTACGGTAGGCATTAAACCTTCCTTCTAGTTCTAAATCTCGTGTCGCAAACCCATTACGGGCCGTTTCAAGCGGCTTTCCATACGCAAATTCGGGCCGAAACCGCGCGTTTGCGGTCTTGCCCGAACAAAAAGCAGAGGAAGCGTTGCCGCTTCATGCATGACGGAAATGTCGTTCGCTCGTAAAACGAACCCTGTTTGAGGCAAACTCCAAGGCGCGACGCCTCGGAAAAGCTGACCTCACATCGGTTCAGACGTCGCGGCTTCTACTCGCAACATCGCAAACCGTCAAGCCCGCAACCCCAGAAATTACGTTTGCGTCAGTGCTTGGCTGCCCTGCGCGCGACGCATGTAATATTCTTGCGTCTTTTTGCATATGCGAGGAAGAAAGTGACCGGCTTCCAACTGTCGCCTGGCATGGCTTCGTGCAAAAAGGGGCAAAATGCTCTTTTGGAGCCGCCAAAGGAAGGAATCAGTCTTTGCAGGATCCTCTCAACGATAATGACGAGCCCCGTCCGGTCATGATCATCACCGGCCGGGTCTGGAAGAAGAAAAACGGCAAGCCGGAAGGCGTCCATGTGATGCTGATGGCGCCCGATGATGATTCCGCCGTGCGCCGCGCCCTGGAATCACTCGCGGCCGAAGGTTATGCCGAAGCCGAGCTGGACCAGATCGGCGAGATGCAGGAAGAACCTGACGAGGAGCCGCATCTCTCAGCCTATCAGGGCGCGCTCGAAGGTGAGGTCTCGATCGTCACCTTCGACGAGCCGATCTAGCGGATAACGGTCGTGGCAGGGAAACAGGCCGGACGGACGGCCTCGCGGGATTGGGCGGATCGTGCCGTCGCGGCCATCGAGGCCGACCAGCATCGTTCCGCCGATACCCATCTATGGATGCTCGACGTGCCGGCCCTCCCCGGCATCGACCTTTATCTGAAAGACGAATCCACGCATCCGACCGGCAGCCTGAAGCATCGGCTGGCACGCTCGCTGTTTCTATATGCCCTGTGCAACGGCATGATTCGTGAAGGCACAGCGGTGGTCGAGGCGTCCTCAGGTTCCACCGCCGTTTCGGAAGCCTATTTCGCACGCATGATCGGCTCGCCCTTTTACGCCGTGATGCCGCGCTCGACCTCGCGTGAGAAGATAGCCGCCATCGAGCACTATGGCGGCAATTGTCATTTCATCGACGATGGCCGGCGCATATATTCCGAATCCGCGGAACTTGCCGAGCGGCTCGGCGGCTACTTCATGGACCAGTTCACCCATGCGGAACGCGCCACCGACTGGCGCGGCAACAACAACATCGCGGAATCCATCTTCCAGCAGATGCGCGCGGAACGCTTCCCGATCCCCTCCTGGGTGGTGATGGGCGCCGGTACCGGCGGTACCTCGGCGACCATCGGCCGCTACATCCGCTACAAACGCCACGCGACGAGGCTGTCGGTCGCCGACGTCGAACATTCCGCTTTCTTTGAGGGCTATGCGACTCGAGATGCGGGCTGCTCCTGCGAACGGCCCTCCCGTATCGAAGGCATCGGCCGGCCGCGGGTCGAGCCATCCTTCGTGCCTGGCGTCATAGATCACATGCTGCGCATACCCGACGGGGTGTCGATCGCAGCCAAGCGTGTGTTGTCGCGCCGGCTTGGGCGGCGTGTCGGTGGTTCGACCGGCACCAATTTCGCGGCTATGTGCTTTCACGCAGCACGCATGATCGCTGCCGGAGAAAGCGGTTCGGTGGTGACGCTGATCTGCGATTCCGGCGAGCGCTACGCCAACACCTACTATTCGGAGGAATGGTTGCGCGCGAACGCCATTGATCCCTCCCCTTTCGAGCCCGTGCTTGAGCGTTTCCTGGCCGGCGGGCCGTTCGAACTCAAACTTGAAGAAAGCTGGCGATGACTGCTACTCCCATCAACATAGCCATTGTCGGTGTGGGCAAGATCGCCCGCGACCAGCATCTCCCGGCACTTGCCCGGGACAGGGACTACAAGCTGCTTGGCGCGGCCAGCCCGCATGGAAAGGTGGATGGTGTCGCAAACTTTGCCGATATAGAAGCCCTGCTGGCGGGCGAGCCTGCGGTCGAAGCCGTGTCGCTTTGCATGCCCCCACAGTTTCGGCATGACGCGGCGCGCGCGGCGATCCTGGCCGGCAAACATGTTTTCCTCGAAAAGCCTCCCGGCGCGACGGTGAGCGAGGTCGAGCAGCTGAAGACCTTGGCGGCGGAAAGGGGCGTGACGTTGTTTGCGTCGTGGCATTCCCGCTATGCGCCTGCCGTGGAAGCCGCACGCACTTTTCTCGCATCGGCACGGATCAAGACGGCTGCCATCAACTGGAAGGAAGACGTGCGCCGCTGGCATCCGAACCAGGACTGGATCTGGCAGCCAGGCGGCTTCGGTGTGTTCGACCCCGGTATCAATGCCTTGTCGATTGCCACCCATATCCTGCCGCCGATGTTCATCACGGCTGCGACGCTCGATTTTCCGGAAAATCGCGATGCACCAATCGCAGCACAGGTAAGCTTCCGCACCGATGACGGCATTGCGGTGGCTGTCGATTTCGACTGGCGCCAGACCGGTCCGCAAAGCTGGGACATCCTGGCCGAAACGGACAAGGGTTCGATGGTGCTTTCCGCAGGCGGATCCAGGCTTGCCGTCGACGGCAAGGTAATCCAGGAAGGTCCGGACACTGAATATCCGACACTGTACCGTCGCTTCGCCGAACTGGTACGCGGTCAAAGATCCGATGTCGATCTCGCGCCGCTCCAGCACGTGGCGGACGCCTTCATGCTCGGCAAACGCAATGTCGTCGAGGCATTCTTCGACTGACATACCGGGTATGGGCAGCATAAAGAAACGGCAGGCCAAGGCCTGCCGTTTTCATTGCGTCATGTCGATCGACTAGTTGACCGGACCGGGCATGCCGCCCTCGCCCACAGTCGGAGCTTCCGGCTTGACGCCGGTTGCGCGGTTGATGAAAACGGTCACCACCCATAGCACCACACCGAGTGCCAGAAGCACGCCGGCGATCTTGTATTGATCGGGATTACGGCCGGTCCATGGGCCGGTCAGGAAACCACAGGCGATGGCGCCAATCACCGGCAGGATGGTCGGTGCGGTGAAATGGTCATGGTCGACCTTGTCCTTGCGCAGCACCAGCACCGCGATGTTGACGATGGTGAACACGCAAAGCAGCAGCAACGCCGTCGTACCACCAAGTTGCGGCACCGAGCCGACGAAGGTGATCAGGCCGAAGGCGAGTAGCGTGGTGAAAATTATGGCGATGTAAGGCGTCTTGCGGGTCGCATGAACCTTGCCAAGCACCGGCGGCAGAACATGCTCACGGCTCATTCCATAGACCAGGCGGCTGGCCATCAGCATGTTGATGAGCGCGGAGTTCGCCACCGCAAACATCGTGATGAAGGCGAATATCCAGATCGGGAAGCCCGGCGCTCCGGTAGACACCACCTTGAGCAGCGGCGCTTCACCTTCACCGAGTTCCGCCGGCTCAACGAGTGTGACCGCCGAAACCGAAACCAGAACATAGATCACGCCGGTGATCAGCAGGCCGGCGAGCAGGATCTTGGGGAAGATCTTGGTCGGCTCCTTGGTTTCCTCGGCCATGTTGACCGAATCCTCGAAACCGACCATGGCGAAGAAAGCGAGCGTCGTAGCGGCGATGACCGGCCAGAACGGGCTCACACCTTCGGGGGTATGGAACTCGGTGACTCTCGAGACATCGCCCTGCCCCATGCCTATTGCCCAGAGACCGATTGCGATGACGATGAGCAGGCCGGTGAGTTCGACACAGGTCAGAACCACATTCAGCTTCACGCTTTCGCCGACGCCGCGGAAGTTCACCGCTGCCACGATCGCCATGAAAGCAAGCCCGAGCAGGATGATCCCGGTGCCGCCTTCCAACCCGAGGCCGAAAGCAGAGGAGAAATTAACCGCGAAAGCGCGCGAAGCCGTCGAGGCCGACGTGATGCCGGAACACATCACCGCGAAAGCCACGATGAAAGTGACGAAGTGGATGCCGAAGGCCTTGTGCGTGTAGAGCGCGGCACCGGCTGCACGAGGATATTTGGTGACCAGCTCCAGATAGCTGAAAGCGGTGATGACGGCGACGATGAAGGCGACCGGGAACGGCAGCCACACCACGCCGCCGACCTGCTTGGCGACCTGCCCGGTCAGCGCATAGATGCCGGTACCCAGAATATCGCCGACAATAAACAGCAGCATCAGCCATGGCCCCATGACGCGATGAAGGCTGGGCTCCGCCGCATCCGTGTGGCCTGATTTCAAGGTTGCGTCGGTCATCGGTCCCTCCTCGCTGCGGCACCGCGACCATCAGGTCGGACAGGACACCGCATCCTCGTTTCGCGCATGACCCCGCCGACATTCCGGCGATGGATCAAACTTCGGACCCGCCCTTATCCCCGGGTCGAGTATGGAGCAGCGACAGGCGATGTCAAACTGTCGCACCCATCGTGCACAGGCCGCCAACGGCACGCATGTCTGCGGCCTGGTTCAAGCCTTTAGCTGGGGTGGGACCAGTTGGTTCAGGATCCGGCGTGGCGCGCTTCATGGTCAAGCAGCCAACGCTTGCGTTCCAATCCACCGCCGTAATTGGTGAGCGCCCCATCGGCGCCGACAAGGCGATGGCACGGCACGACGACCGATAGCGGATTGGAACCATTGGCATGACCAATGGCGCGCGCAGCATTCGGCCGGCCAAGCCTTTGGGCGAACGCGCCATAGGCAAGTGTCTCACCGGGGGCTATCTCACGCAGGGCCGTCCACATCTCGTTCTGAAAGGCGGTGCCGTCCAGTCTGACCGGCAAGGTACGAAGGAGATCGACCTCGCCATCGAAGTAGGTCGCGAAAGCCTGCCTTGAGCCGGCGGAAACAGTCCCTGCCCTCAGGCAATACCGACCAGATGCCAAACGATAGCGCAACCAGCGATCCATGCGATCATCGCAATCGGCAAACTCCACCATGAAGAGGGCATCGCTCTCGTCCTCGATCACGACCAACGGCCCGATCGGCGTCGCAACCGTTCCGGAGACCAACCCGATCTGCTCCTTGCCTTTGCGCGTCATCGTCCTGTGCACTCTCCACAACGTTGGCTCACCGCGGGCCGCGGCGAGCTTAGCCGCTTCATGCGCCGTTTCCTGTCAGGAGTATCGGCAACATCACAGAAAAGACGCGCAAGTTCAGCGCGCGTCATGGAAGATGATCCCGACGGTGTGGCGATGTCCTGAACGGATGCGACTGACACCGTGGCGCAGATTGACACGATAGTTGCCTTTCATGCCCCGTACCGGTCGATTGTGGACAGCGAAAGCGACGGCATCACCCTGGCGCAGCGGCACAACCTCGGCCCGGCTCTGCATGCGTGGCCGCTGCTCCGTCAGCACGAATTCGCCACCGGTGAAATCGCGGCCGGGTTCAGACAACAGCACCGCCACCTGGATCGGAAAGGCGAGATCGCCGTAAAGATCCTGGTGCAAGCAATTGAAGTCGCCTGCCTTGTATTGAAGCAGAAGCGGCGTCGGTCGCTGCTGACCGGAAGCGTGGCAAAGATCGAGATAGTCCTGGTGCATGGAAGGATAGCGCGTGGCCATGCCCATGCGCTCGCTCCATCGATTGGCGACCTCCGACAGATGCGGATAAAGCGCGGCACGCAATCCGCCAATCAGATCCGGCAACGGATATTTGAAATAGCGGTATTCGCCTTTGCCGAAACCGTGGCGCGCCATCACGACGTGACTGCGGAAATGCTCCTCATGCGGATAGAGCGCGGCAATATCCGTGCATTCCTGTGGGGACAGCAACTTGCCGATCACGGCGCAGCCATAAGCGTCGAGTTCGGCGCCAAGTGCCTCCCAATCATAAGCCGCGACGCGCTGCACGGCGGCTTGATCGACGGATCGATGGATATGGACACTGGCATTCATGGCGGCCTCCTTGGCGTAGCCCGTTCTCCAACTAAAGCTGGAACGGGTTTCTGTGGCCAAGGTAGAAGCCGCGAAAAGGCTCCGCATTCCGTTTCTTGCGTCGTTTCAGCAGTCCCCGCTTCGCAATGACTTCCCCAGACGGGCAACGATGGGATCGAAACTCCCGGCCTGGGCCTTGTCATATTCGAGGCGGAAATAGGCCACCGCGCCACCACATACAGGGATAGCGCGCTCGTAATACAGGCGACCGCCTTTCGATCCCGACCAGACCGCCCATCTGGATTTCAGACGTTGATAGTCGACCGACCAGCCATCGGACCGTTCCTGGTCGACGCGCCATTTCACGTCCCTGGAGAAGTCGTTCTCGCCTGGATAACTACCCCACACCGCAAGCTCGGCTCGGCCATCCGGCGATCTCGACGTGCCGCCATCGCCGTTTGCGGATTCTTCGATCTTTGAGAACCCGGGCGGCATGTCGATCCAGTAGTTGTAGCGTGCATTGCCGTAAGGTGCCCAACCGCCGGCAAAGGCCTGGCTTGTCGCAGCAAGGGTTGCGAAGACAGCGAATGTGGTGGGTTTCACGACGACCTCGGCTGTTTGATCGGTTCTGCAATCAATAAACAAGGGTGGAACCGGACGCCAACTGTCGATCGCCGACCGAAGCAAGCAACCAAAGAAAAAGGGGCCAATTGGCCCCTTTTTTGCATCGTTTGATGACCGCTTACTGTGCGGCGGTGACCATTTCGGTCAGCATCGGCTCGGCCACTTCGACGCCCGACGTCTTGCGACGCTCGTCGAGGATGAGCTCGTCGCGATGCGTCGCGATGCGACGGATCTGGCTCATCTGGCCACCGGTACCGGCCGGGATCAGACGGCCGACGATGACGTTTTCCTTCAGGCCCTGCAGCATGTCGGTCTTGCCGGCAACGGCAGCTTCCGTCAGCACGCGGGTCGTCTCCTGGAAGGAGGCGGCCGAGATGAAGGACGGCGTCTGCAGCGAGGCCTTGGTGATGCCGAGCAGCACCGGCTGGCCGGCCGCTGGCTTCTTGCCTTCCTCGATCAGGCGCTCGTTGATCTCGTCCAGTTCGATCACGTCGACATGGTCGCCCGGGATGTAGGTCGAGTCGCCCTGCTCGGTGATTTCCACCTTCTGCAGCATCTGACGAACGATCACTTCGATGTGCTTGTCGTTGATCGTCACGCCCTGCAACCGGTAGACTTCCTGGATTTCGTTCACGAGGTAGGAAGCCAGAGCCTCCACGCCCTTGATCGCCAGGATGTCGTGCGGTGCCGGATTGCCGTCGAGGATGTAGTCGCCCTTCTCGATGACGTCGCCGTCCTGAAGATGGAACGGCTTGCCCTTCGGGATCAGGTATTCGACCGGCTCCAGCGTCGAGTCATGCGGCTCGATGATGATGCGGCGCTTGTTCTTGTAGTCGCGGCCGAAGCGGACCGTACCATCGATCTCGGCGATGATGGCATGATCCTTCGGACGACGAGCTTCGAACAGTTCCGCCACGCGCGGCAGACCACCGGTGATGTCCTTGGTCTTGGCGCTTTCCATCGGGATACGGGCAAGCACGTCGCCCGGCTTGACCGAAGCACCCGGCTCGACCGAGAGGATCGCCTCGACCGAGAGCAGGAAGCGGGCATCGCCGCCCTTCGACAGCTTGCCGACCTTGCCCTTGGCATCCTGGACGACGATCGCCGGCTTGAGGTCCGAACCACGCGGCGTCGACCGCCAGTCGATGACCTCACGCTTGGTGATACCGGTCGACTCGTCGGCGGTTTCCTGAACGGAAATGCCGTCGACCAGGTCCTCGAACGCCACGCGACCCTCGATTTCGGTGAGGATCGGACGGGTGTACGGGTCCCACTCGGCGATACGCTGGCCGCGCTTCACCTTGTCGCCGTCGTCCACGTAGATACGCGAACCATAGGTGACGCGGTGCGTGGCACGCTCCTTGCCGGTTTCGTCGAGGATCAGGATCGCCATGTTGCGGCCCATCACCACGAGGTTGCCGTCGGAGTTGCGGACCACGCTGCGGTTGCGAACGGACACGGTGCCCTCGTACGACGCCTCGAGATAGGAGGAGTCGACCACCTGGGCGGTACCGCCCATGTGGAACGTACGCATGGTGAGCTGCGTGCCCGGTTCACCGATCGACTGCGCGGCGATGACGCCGACGGCCTCGCCCTGGTTGACCGGAGTACCACGCGCAAGATCGCGACCGTAGCAGACTGCGCAGACGCCGATGCGGACCTCACAGGTCAGCGCCGAACGGATGCGGACCGACTGTACGCCAGCCTTTTCGATCTGCTCGACATCGCGCTCGTCCATCATCGTACCGGCCTTGACCAGCAGATCGCCGGTGACCGGATGGTTGATGTCGTCGAGTGCGGTGCGGCCCAGCACGCGCTGGCCGATGGAAGCGACGATCTGGCCGGCATCGACGATCGGCTGCATGGTGAGGCCCTTGTCGGTGCCGCAATCCACGGAGTTGACGATGCAGTCCTGCGCCACGTCGACCAGACGGCGGGTCAGGTAACCCGAGTTCGCGGTCTTCAGAGCGGTATCGGCCAGACCCTTGCGGGCACCGTGCGTGGAGTTGAAGTACTCCAGAACGGTGAGGCCTTCCTTGAAGTTCGAGATGATCGGCGTCTCGATGATTTCACCCGACGGCTTGGCCATCAGGCCGCGCATGCCGGCGAGCTGGCGCATCTGGGTGGGCGAACCACGCGCACCCGAATGCGACATCATGTAGATCGAGTTCATCGGCTTCTGACGGCCGGTCGGATCGAACTCGACCGCCTTGATGCGGCCCATCATTTCGTCGGCGACCTTTTCCGAGCACTTGGCCCAGGCGTCGACGACCTTGTTGTACTTCTCGCCCTGAGTGATCAGACCGTCATTGTACTGCTGCTCGTATTCCTTGGCCAAAGCCTCGGTCTCGGCGACCAGCTTCTCCTTGGTGTCCGGGATCAGCATGTCGTCCTTGCCGAACGAAATGCCGGCGCGGCAGGCATGAGCAAAGCCGAGGGCCATGATGCGATCGCAGAAGATGACCGTCTCTTTCTGACCGCAGTGACGGTAGACGGTGTCGATCATCTTGGAGATGTTCTTCTTGGTCATCTCCTGGTTGGCGGTCTCGAACGGCACGTTGACGTTCTTCGGCAGCAGTTCGCCGAGGATCATGCGGCCGGGCGTGGTGTCGTAGATCTTCGACACGACGTTGCCTTCGGCATCAACGGTCCGGAAGCGGCCCTTGATCTTGGCGTGCAGGGTGACGGCCTTGGTCTCCAGTGCATGCTGCAGCTCGCCCATGTCGGCGAACGCCATGCCCTCTCCCGGCTCGTTCTGGTTGACGATCGAGAGATAATAGAGGCCCAGAACCATGTCCTGCGACGGCACGATGATCGGTGCGCCGGAAGCAGGGTGCAGGATGTTGTTGGTCGACATCATCAGCACGCGGGCTTCGAGCTGAGCTTCCAGCGACAGCGGCACGTGGACCGCCATCTGGTCACCGTCGAAGTCGGCGTTGAAGGCCGTGCAGACCAGCGGATGCAGCTGGATCGCCTTGCCTTCGATCAGGGTGGGCTCGAACGCCTGGATGCCGAGGCGGTGCAGCGTCGGTGCGCGGTTCAGCAACACCGGATGCTCGCGGATGACCTCGTCCAGGATATCCCAGACTTCCGGACGCTCCTTCTCGACCAGCTTCTTGGCCTGCTTGACGGTCGAGGAATAACCCTTGGCGTCGAGACGGGCGTAGATGAAGGGCTTGAACAGCTCGAGCGCCATCTTCTTCGGCAGGCCGCACTGATGCAGCTTCAGCTCCGGACCGGTCACGATGACCGAGCGGCCCGAATAGTCGACGCGCTTGCCGAGCAGGTTCTGGCGGAAGCGGCCCTGCTTGCCCTTGAGCATGTCGGACAGCGACTTCAACGGACGCTTGTTGGCGCCGGTGATGACGCGGCCACGACGGCCGTTGTCGAACAGGGCGTCGACGGCTTCCTGCAGCATGCGCTTTTCATTGCGCACGATGATGCCAGGCGCGCGCAGCTCGATGAGGCGCTTCAGACGGTTGTTACGGTTGATGACGCGACGATAGAGATCGTTCAGATCGGACGTCGCGAAACGGCCGCCGTCCAGCGGAACCAGCGGGCGCAGGTCCGGCGGGATGACGGGGACGACCTTCATGATCATCCATTCCGGACGATTGCCGGATTCCATGAAGTTCTCGACCACCTTCAGGCGTTTCAAGAGCTTCTTCTGCTTCAGCTCCGACGTCGTGGAAGCGAGTTCCGAACGCAGGTCGCCTGCGATCTTCTCCAGTTCCATGCCAGCGAGCAGGTCATGGATCGCCTCGGCGCCGATCATGGCGGTGAAGGAATCTTCGCCGTACTCGTCGACGGCCAGCATGTATTCCTCCTCGCTGAGAAGCTGATGCTCCTTCAGCGCGGTGAGGCCCGGCTCGGTAACGATGTAGTTTTCGAAGTAGAGGACGCGCTCGATATCCTTCAGCGTCATGTCGAGCAACGTGCCGATGCGCGACGGAAGCGACTTCAGGAACCAGATGTGAGCGACCGGAGCGGCGAGCTCGATGTGGCCCATGCGCTCGCGGCGAACGCGTGACAGCGTGACTTCGACGCCGCACTTTTCGCAGATGACGCCCTTGTACTTCATGCGCTTGTACTTGCCGCACAGGCATTCGTAGTCCTTGATCGGACCGAAGATGCGCGCGCAGAACAGGCCGTCACGCTCAGGCTTGAACGTGCGGTAGTTGATCGTCTCCGGCTTCTTGATCTCACCGAACGACCAGGACAGAATCTTGTCAGGCGACGCCAGCGAGATGCGAATGGAGTCGAACACCTGCGCGGGCGCCTGCGGATTGAAGAGATTCATGACCTCTTGGTTCATGCCATTCTCCTTTTCGGGGTCCTCGAAAACCCCTTTGCATGTGACTGCGAGCCACCGCTCGCGAAACCCGGCTTGAGCCGGAAAATCTCAGGCGGGCGTGGATACTTCCACGCCCGCTATATGCCGTGTTACTCGGCCGCGTCCGGCAGGCTCTGCGAACCGTTCTCGACCTTGGTGTTCTCGAGCTCGACGTTGAGGCCCAGCGAGCGCATTTCCTTGACGAGAACGTTGAAGCTCTCGGGAATGCCCGCTTCGAAGGTGTCGTCGCCACGGACGATCGCTTCGTAGACCTTGGTACGACCAGCCACGTCGTCCGACTTCACGGTCAGCATTTCCTGCAGCGTGTAGGCGGCGCCGTAGGCTTCAAGAGCCCAGACCTCCATTTCACCGAAGCGCTGACCGCCGAACTGCGCCTTGCCGCCCAGCGGCTGCTGGGTAACGAGCGAGTACGGGCCGATCGAACGGGCGTGGATCTTGTCGTCGACCAGGTGGTGAAGCTTGAGCATGTAGATGTAGCCCATGGTCACCTTGCGGTCGAACGGCTCACCCGTGCGGCCATCATACAACTGAGACTGGCCGGACGTGTGCAGGCCAGCCTGCTCCAGCATCTCGTTGATGTTGACCTCATGCGCACCGTCGAACACCGGGGTCGCGATGGAGACGCCGCGCTTCATCTGCTCGCCGAGGCGAACGATGGACTCGTCGTCATACTCGCGGACCGGCTCGTTGCGGTCGTTGGCCGGGATGATCTGCTCGATCGTCTGGCGCAGCGGCTTGATATCGCCACCGCCCTTATAGGCTTCGATCAGCTCGCCGATCTTCCTGCCCATGCCAGCACAGGCCCAGCCAAGATGCGTCTCCAGGATCTGGCCGACGTTCATGCGCGAAGGCACGCCCAGCGGATTGAGCACGATATCGGCATGCGTACCGTCCTCGAGGAACGGCATGTCCTCGACCGGAACGATGCGCGAGACCACGCCCTTGTTGCCGTGACGGCCGGCCATCTTGTCGCCCGGCTGCATCTTGCGCTTCACGGCCACGAAGACCTTGACCATCTTCATGACGCCCGGAGGCATCTCGTCGCCGCGCTGAACCTTCTCGACCTTGTCCATGAAGCGCTGCTCGAGCGCCTTCTTGGAGTCGTCGTACTGGCCGCGCAGGGCTTCCAGCTCGCTCTGGAGCTTTTCGTTCTCCACGGCGAACTGCCACCACTGCGAACGCGGATAGTCGTCCAGCGTTTCCCTGGCCAGGGTCGAGCCCTTCTTGAAGCCCTTCGGCCCGGCGATAGCCTCCTTGCCGATGAGCACATCGGACAGACGTGCGTAGACGTTGCGATCCAGGATCGCCTGTTCGTCGTCGCGGTCCTTGGCCAGACGCTCGATCTCCTCGCGCTCGATCGCCATCGCGCGTTCGTCCTTCTCCACGCCATGGCGGTTGAAGACGCGCACTTCGACGACGGTGCCGAAGGTTCCGGGCGGCATGCGCATGGAGGTGTCGCGGACGTCGGACGCCTTTTCACCGAAGATGGCGCGCAGAAGCTTCTCTTCCGGCGTCATCGGGCTCTCGCCCTTCGGGGTGATCTTGCCGACCAGGATGTCGCCCGGCTGCACTTCCGCACCGATGTAGACGATGCCGGCTTCGTCGAGGTTCTTCAGCGCTTCTTCCGAAACGTTCGGAATGTCGCGCGTGATTTCCTCAGGCCCGAGCTTCGTATCGCGCGCCATGACCTCGAACTCCTCGATGTGGATCGAGGTGAAGACGTCGTCGGCGACGATGCGTTCGGACAGGAGGATCGAGTCCTCGTAGTTGTAGCCGTTCCACGGCATGAACGCGACGAGTACGTTGCGGCCGAGCGCCAGATCGCCGAGATCGGTCGAAGGACCGTCAGCGATGATATCGCCCTTCTCGATGGGATCGCCCACCTTCACCAGCGGACGCTGGTTGATGCAGGTCGACTGGTTCGAGCGCTGGAACTTCATCAGCCGGTAGATGTCGACGCCGGACTTGCCCGGATCGAGATCTTCGGTGGCGCGGATAACGATACGGGTCGCGTCCACCTGATCGACGATGCCGGTGCGGCGAGCCGCGATGGCAGCCCCGGAGTCACGGGCCACGATCGGCTCCATGCCGGTACCGACGAACGGAGCCTCGGCGCGTACCAGCGGCACGGCCTGACGCTGCATGTTCGAGCCCATCAGCGCGCGGTTGGCGTCGTCGTTCTCGAGGAACGGGATGAGCGCGGCGGCAACCGACACCATCTGCTTCGGCGACACGTCCATCAGGTCGACGTTTTCGCGCGGCGCCATCATCACTTCGCCGGCGTTACGGCAAATGACGAATTCGTCGACGAAACGGCCTTCCTTGTCGAGTTCGGCGTTGGCCTGGGCGACGTAGTGCTTGGCCTCTTCCATGGCCGACAGATAGACGACCTCTTCGGTCAGCTTGCCTTCGACGATCTTGCGGTACGGGCTCTCGATGAAGCCGTACTTGTTGACGCGGGCAAAGGTGGCCAGCGAGTTGATCAGACCGATGTTCGGACCTTCCGGCGTTTCGATCGGGCAGATACGGCCGTAATGCGTCGGGTGCACGTCGCGGACTTCGAAGCCGGCGCGCTCGCGGGTCAGACCGCCAGGTCCAAGCGCCGAGAGACGACGCTTGTGCGTGATCTCGGAGAGCGGATTGGTCTGGTCCATGAACTGCGACAGCTGCGAAGAACCGAAGAATTCGCGCACGGCGGCAGCCGCGGGCTTGGCGTTGATCAGGTCCTGCGGCATGACCGTATCGATCTCGATCGAGGACATACGTTCCTTGATCGCGCGCTCCATGCGCAGCAGGCCGACGCGATACTGGTTCTCCATCAGTTCGCCGACCGAACGCACGCGACGGTTGCCGAGATTGTCGATGTCGTCGATCTCGCCCTTGCCATCGCGCAGTTCGACCAGCGTCTTGACGACGGCGAGGATGTCATCCTTGCGCAGCACGCGCACGGTGTCCTCGGCGTCGAGTTCCAGACGCATGTTCATCTTGACGCGGCCAACAGCCGACAGATCGTAGCGCTCGCTGTCGAAGAACAGCGAGTTGAACATCGCATCGGCGGTTTCAAGCGTCGGCGGCTCGCCCGGACGCATCACCCGGTAGATATCGAACAACGCATCCTGGCGGCTCTCATTCTTGTCGATGTTGAGCGTGTTGCGGATGTAGCCACCGACATTGATGTGGTCGATGTCGAGAATCTGAATCTCGGTCTCGCCCGTACCGAGCAGGACCTTGAGGGTCTTGTCGTCGATTTCGTCGCCGGCCTCGAGGAAGATCTCGCCAGTGGCATAGTTGACAATGTCTTCAGCCAGATAGCTGCCAAGCAGATCCTCATCGACCGCCTTGATCGCCTTCAGACCCTTCTCGGCCAGCTGGCGTGCCTGGCGGGCGGTGATCTTCTTGCCCTGCTCGACAACGATCTCGCCGGTGTCGGCGTCAACCAGATCGTTGACGGCCTTGAGGCCGCGGAAACGGTCGACGCTGAACGGGATGCGCCAATGGTCGCCGGTGCGCTTGTAGGTGATCTTGTTGTAGAACGTCGACAGGATCTCTTCGCTGTCCATGCCGAGCGCCATCAGCAGCGACGTCACCGGGATCTTGCGACGACGGTCGATACGGGCGTGCACGACGTCCTTCGAGTCGAACTCGATGTCGAGCCACGAACCGCGATAAGGGATGACGCGCGCGGCAAACAGAAGCTTGCCCGACGAGTGCGACTTGCCCTTGTCATGGTCGAAGAAGACGCCCGGCGAACGGTGCATCTGCGAGACGATGACGCGCTCGGTGCCGTTGACGATGAAGGTGCCGTTCATGGTCATGAGCGGCATGTCACCCATGTAGACGTCCTGCTCCTTGATGTCCTTGATGGACTTCGAGCCGGTATCCTCATCGATATCGAACACGATCAGGCGCAGCGTCACCTTGAGCGGCGCGGCATAGGTCAGGTCGCGCTGACGGCACTCGTCAACGTCGAACTTCGGCGCTTCGAACTCATACTTGACGAATTCCAGCATCGAAGAGCCGGAAAAGTCGGAAATCGGGAACACCGACTTGAAAACGGCCTGCAGCCCTTCGTCAGGACGGCCACCCTTCGGCTCGTCCACCATCAGGAACTGATCATAAGATGCCTTCTGAACCTCGATCAGGTTCGGCATCTCCGCAACTTCCGGGATCTTTCCGAAGAACTTGCGTACGCGTCTGCGGCCATTGAAAGTCTGCGTCTGGGCCATCGTCGCTCCTTGGCTAGCTCTTGGGGCAGGCATTCGCCTCGACCTGCCTTGCAATTCTCGACCGCCTCCGCATGGCGGTCCCCACGGGTACCCTTCGCCTTCCGGCGCCGGGCCAGAACGGTTGAAAACCCGTTTCCTGAAAGCCGCATTTCGGCCTTCAGGAAAGAGGTTTCCACAACGTCCTTCAGGACCGGTGGACGGCATGTGCCGTCCACCGAAACCCTGAATTACTTCAGTTCGACCTTGGCGCCGGCTGCTTCCAGCTGGGCCTTGATCTTCTCGGCGTCAGCCTTGTTGACGCCTTCCTTGACCGGCTTCGGAGCGGCCTCGACCAGGTCCTTGGCTTCCTTGAGGCCCAGGCCGGTGATGGCGCGCACTTCCTTGATGACTTCGATCTTCTTGTCGCCCGAGGCAGCAAGAATGACGTCGAACTCGGTCTTCTCCTCAGCCGGAGCAGCAGCAGCGGCACCACCGCCAGCAGCAGCAACAGCCACCGGAGCGGCAGCCGAAACGCCCCACTTCTCTTCCAGGAGCTTCGAGAGTTCAGCCGCCTCGAGGACGGTCAGGCTCGAGAGGTCGTCTACGATCTTTGCGAGATCAGCCATTTTGATATTCCTTTATAAGGTTCGAACGTGTTGTTGTGATGAGGAACGGCCTCACGCCGCCTCGTCCTTCCGGGCATAAGCGCCAATGACGCGCGCGACCGAAGCCGCCGGCGCATTGACAATCTGGGCGATCCGGGTTGCCGGGGTGGCGATCATGCCAACCAGCCTTGCGCGCAGCTCGTCGAGCGACGGCAGCGAGGCAAGCGCCTTCACACCGTCGGCATTGAGCGAGGTCGTACCCATTGCGCCGCCGAGAATGACCAGCTTGTCATTTCCCTTGGCGAAATCGGAGGCGACCTTCGGTGCCGCAATCGGATCATCCGAATAGGCGACCAGCGTCTGTCCCTTGAACAGATCGATGATGCTTTCGGATTCCGTGCCCTGAAGAGCGATCTTGGCGAGGCGGTTCTTCGCGACTTTGACGGTGCCGCCGGCCTGACGCATCTTCGTGCGAAGATCGTTCATTTGCGCGACGGTGATACCGGCATAGTGGGCCACGACCACTGAGCCGGCGCCCTTGAAGGCGTCGTTCAGGTCCGTGACGAGTTCGCGTTTTTCCGCTCTGTCCACTGCCTATCTCCAGTTGACCACTTTTCCCATTTGCGGGAACAGCGGTCGGGTTGCCTTTTGCCGGGCGGGCTATCCAGAAATCCAGATCTCCCGAACGGCGCTCGAGGATCCTGCCCCCTTTCGCCACACCTGACGGGTTTCCCCGGCGCGGTGCGCAGACAAAAGGCAAACACGGTTCGAACCTTCCATGGAGCCCAGGCTCCGGTGTCGGGTCCTACCCCGTCTCATGCAGGCCATTCCGATTAAGGTCCGCCCTTTCGGGACTAGGCCGCCTGCAATCTCGGACAGGATGCCGGATCTCTTTCGATTTCCGGCATCCGGCCCCCGCTTGCACGAGGGCCGGAATTCTTCAGGCAGGCCAGCGCTTCAGGCGCCAACCTGCCTTTCAATACTTCAGGCCACCGCCAGGGTGGCGACGTCCAGCTTCAAGCCGGGGCCCATCGTCGAGGTGACCGACACCTTCTTGACGTAGTTGCCCTTGGCGCCGGTCGGCTTGGCCTTGGTGACCGCATCGGCGAAAGCGCGGATGTTTTCTTCCAGCGCCTTGACGTCGAACGACACCTTGCCGATGCCAGCATGCACGATGCCTGCCTTCTCGACACGGAACTCGACCGCGCCGCCCTTCGATGCCTTGACGGCAGCGGCGACGTCAGCAGTGACAGTGCCTACCTTCGGGTTCGGCATCATGCCACGCGGGCCGAGCACCTTACCCAGACGACCGACCAGCGGCATCATGTCCGGCGTGGCGATGCAGCGATCGAAATCAATCGTGCCTTTCTGGACGATGTCGACCAGTTCCTCGGCACCAACGATGTCGGCACCAGCGGCCTTGGCTTCTTCAGCCTTGTCGCCACGCGCGAACACGGCGACGCGCACGTTCTTGCCCGTGCCGTTCGGCAGGTTGACCACGCCGCGAACCATCTGGTCGGCGTGACGCGGATCAACGCCGAGGTTCATGGCGATCTCGATGGTCTCGTCGAACTTCACCTTCGAGCGATCCTTGAGGATCTGCAGGGCCTCACCCAGGCCATAGGCCTTGTTCGGGTCGATGCCTTCGCGGGTCTTGGCTACACGCTTTGCAATCTTTGCCATCGTCTCAGCCCACCACTTCCAGGCCCATCGAACGGGCGGAGCCTTCGACCATGCGCATTGCTGCTTCCACGTCGTTGGCGTTCAGGTCCTTCATCTTCTTCTCGGCGATCTCGCGCACCTTGTCGCGGGCGATCGTGCCAGCCTTCACCTTACCCGGCTCCTTCGAGCCCGACTTCAGGTTGGCGGCCTTCTTCAGGAAGTAGCTCACCGGGGGGGTCTTCATGACGAAGGTGAACGACTTGTCCTGATAGTAGGTGATGACGACCGGAATGGGCGAACCCTTCTCCAGCTCCTGCGTCTGCGCGTTGAACGCCTTGCAGAATTCCATGATGTTGATGCCACGCTGACCAAGCGCCGGGCCGATCGGGGGCGACGGAGTCGCAGAACCCGCGGCAACCTGGAGCTTGAGCTGGCCCGCTATTTTCTTAGCCATACTCTTTCCTGCCTTCAGTCATGCCGGCTCCCGAACTTCAGGAAGACGCCGGCGGTTGCAGTCTGGTGGTTCGGTTCGTTCGGCCGGCTAAGCCGCCCTCACCTCCCACCGTTCATGGCAGCGCTGAGCGCGCCACCCTCTCGCCCTCCCGCAGGAGAACGAGAACCGATCAGCCCTTTTCGACCTGACCGAATTCGAGATCGACCGGCACAGCGCGCCCGAAGATCGAAACCTCCACCTTGAGGCGGGCACGCTCCTCGTCCACTTCCTGGACGAAACCATTGAACGAGGCGAAAGGCCCGTCCGAAACCCGCACCTGCTCGCCGATCTCGAAAGTGACCGACGGCTTCGGCCGCTCAACACCCTCCTGCACCTGATGCAGGATGCGCTCGGCTTCCTTTTCGGTGATGAACATCGGCTTGGCCGTATGCTTGTCCTCACCGAGGAAACCAGTAACGCGCGGCGTGTTCTTCACCAGCGAAATCACCGCGTCGTTCAGATCAGCCTTCATCAGCACGTAGCCGGGGAAGAACTTGCGCTCAGCATCGACCTTCTTGCCTCGACGAACCTCAACAACCTTTTCGGTCGGCACCACGATCTGCTCGATACGCTCCGACAGGCCCTTCTGCTTGGCCTTGTTTTCGATGTCCTCAGCGACCTTCTTTTCGAAGTTCGAATAAGCGTGAACGATGTACCACCGCGCAGTCATCTATCAATTATCCCCGTCGTGGTGGTCTTACTTGCCGATGCCGAGGATCATCTCGACCGCCAGACCCATGATCTGGTCGGCAGCAAAGAAGAAAATCATGGCAATCGCCGCGAAGGCCAGGACCATGACCGTCGAAATCATCGTTTCCCGCCTGGAAGGCCAGGTGACCTTGGCGGTCTCCGCCCTCACCTGCTGAAGGAAGACGAAAGGATTGGTTGTCTTCGACGCCATGTCCGCTCTGCTTTCAAGACCCGTTGACCGGATCTCCTGGATGATCCCGCCGGCCGGGACGTGCCGCAGAACCGAAGATCAAGCCGAATCAGCAAGCCTTCGATCCATGCAAATCAGACGCGCAAAGCTGGCTTCCCAGCTCCACGCGCCGCGTGTCTGTCGTGTCTACATAAAACCGATTCTTGTTCCACGCAAGTGGCAAGCTTCCGCTTTATGACCAAACGCCGCATCGGAACCATCCAGTCGTTCCGTCCCGGCTATGGGCGCCCTTATGCCCGAAAAATGCTCATATGGCAAGGCTTGCGGCCATTTCAAGGCCAGAGCTTTCAAGGAATTTGGGAAACTGGCAGGGGCAGCAGGGCTCGAACCCGCGACCTGCGGTTTTGGAGACCGCCGCTCTACCAACTGAGCTATACCCCTAACGTTGCGACGCATCATCTGCGCGGCAGGCGCTTCCTAGAAGCTTCCGTGCCGTCTGTAAAGAGCAGCTTTTGTGCAAATCACACAGCAAGCCGGCCCGATCATAAAAGCCTGCGAAACAGTCCCGGGTACTCCGTGACCATACCATGCTCGTCGAACGAGACCTCGCGGCGGAAGTCACTGTCCAGCGACTCATAGAGATAGAGTCGGCCCTCTTCCAGGCAGGTATAGCGCTGAGGGTCCGGAAAGACCTCAAGCGTCGGCGCATAGACGTAGGCAGTGCGGATCTCCGCGCTCGCACCCTTGGCGAGGCGAAGCCGCTTCACCGGAAGCGTGTTGGTGAACGGGCTGACCGACAGGTCCGGCTCCAATGCGCCGTCCAGCGCTGGCATCGACCGGCCGTTCATCGTCCAATGCCCGGCGCCGTCGGCTTCAAGCACCAAATCATCCTCGCGACCGACCAACGCGACTTCCACGCGACGGGTCAGCCAGTCTGTGTCGATCGCCATCCTGTAGCGCACTGCGAAGGGATGCGGATCTGAGGAGACGGCAACCGCATCCACCGACAATCCGTCGAGCCGGCGGTTCAACACCAGGTGCTGGGTGCCGCCGCCTTCCCATTCCTGCCACCGCGCAACGATTGTCGTATCCATCGGCCGACCTGTTCCCTGAATTCCGGCCAATTATGCCTCAGCCGGTTGGTGGTTTGTAGGGCCCGCCCGGCACGCCCCAGCCCCATTGCGGCATCGGCTCTTCCTCCGGATCGCAGGTCGCACCCAGATTGGAGTTCATCTTCGCCAGCCGCGAGCCCCATTCGATATAGGCGGCGAAGGCCGAACGGAACTCCGGATCGTCCGGCACGCCCACCTCATCCGCCGAATCCATCAGAAGACTGATCCAGCGGCGGCGCTGCTCCTCGGTCAGATGCTTGTCGAGATGATGCATCACCATCTCTCGATGTCCGCCATGCTTCTCGGAATAGGTCTTCGGTCCGCCGAAGACTTCGCCGATGAAGGCCGCTACGTGGGCGGGATGGTCCGGCGACATGTTCTGGAACACCGGCCCGACCACAGGGTCTTTCGCTACCTTGTCATAGAATGTCGAGGTCATCCGGATGAGCCGGTCGGCTCCGCCGGCCCAGTCGTAAAGCGTGGGTACATCCGCGGTCATGCCGTCGTTTCCCTTGCTGATATGAAGGGACGCAATGTCTCGAAACGCGGCACAGGATGCAAGCTGGCCGGACGGGCAGATTTGGCCCTCGGCCCCGCCCAAGCGCTTTCATCCTCGCAAAACAAAAAAGGCGGCCCGAGGACCGCCTTTTTCATTCGTTCAATCAAATCGCCGATTACTCGACGATGGAAGCGACGATGCCGGCGCCGACGGTGCGGCCGCCTTCGCGGATAGCGAAGCGCAGCTTCTCTTCCATGGCGATCGGCACGATCAGCTCGACGTCAACGGTGATGTTGTCGCCAGGCATCACCATCTCGGTGCCGGCCGGCAGCGAGACGATGCCCGTCACGTCCGTCGTGCGGAAGTAGAACTGCGGACGGTAGTTCGTGAAGAACGGCGTATGACGGCCACCCTCTTCCTTCGTCAGGATGTAGGCTTCCGCCTTGAACTTCTTGTGCGGCTTCACCGTGCCCGGCTTGGCCAGAACCTGGCCGCGCTCGACGCCTTCACGGTCAACGCCACGCAGCAGCGCGCCGATGTTGTCGCCGGCCTGGCCCTGGTCCAGAAGCTTGCGGAACATCTCGACGCCCGTGCAGGTCGTCTTCGAGGTCGGACGGATGCCGACGATTTCCAGTTCCTCGCCGACCTTCACGATGCCGCGCTCGACGCGACCGGTCACAACCGTGCCACGACCCGAGATCGAGAACACGTCTTCGATCGGCATCAGGAACGGCTTGTCGATCGGACGCTCAGGCGTCGGGATGTAGGAGTCGACCGCTGCCATCAGCTCGCGGATCGCGTCTTCACCGATCTTCTTGTCCGAATCTTCAAGCGCAGCCAGAGCCGAACCCTTGATGATCGGAATGTCGTCGCCCGGGAACTCGTACTTCGACAGAAGCTCGCGAACTTCCAGCTCGACCAGCTCCAGAAGCTCGGCGTCGTCGACCTGGTCGACCTTGTTTAGGAACACGACGATCGCGGGAACGCCAACCTGGCGCGCAAGCAGGATGTGCTCGCGCGTCTGCGGCATCGGGCCGTCAGCGGCCGAGCAAACCAGGATCGCGCCGTCCATCTGGGCAGCACCGGTGATCATGTTCTTCACATAGTCGGCGTGGCCGGGGCAGTCGACGTGCGCATAGTGACGGTTCGGCGTCTCGTACTCGACGTGCGCCGTCGAGATCGTGATGCCGCGAGCCTTCTCTTCCGGCGCCGCATCGATCTGATCGTAAGGCTTGTATTCGCCAAAGTACTTCGTGATCGCTGCCGTCAGCGACGTCTTGCCATGGTCAACGTGACCAATCGTGCCAATGTTCACATGAGGCTTCGTACGCTCGAATTTACCTTTTGCCATAGTCTCTTTCCTTGGACGGCCTGGACCTACGTTCAGTCGGATGCGCGGCGATTAGCGACAAAGGCCGCAAAACACAAGCCTCTTGTAGCTGGCGTCGAAACCGCACGCATCGACTGCGTGGGATCAGTGCAGTGGATTTGCCCGAATGTAGGAATTCAAACCTAGTTCACAAGAGGCCCCAACGACGTCGTCGTTCACGGTCGATCCACGATCTCGTGACGGCGCGCGATCATGTCGTGATTGGAAGCCGGCCAAGCACCTGCACATATCCATCATGCCCGCCGATGGTTGCTTCCAGAAACCAGGCACGGGTTTGAAATCAAGGAGTTTTCGTCCATGAACAAGATCGTTGTCACCGCAGCCGCGCTGCTGGTTGCCGCTTCCGGCAGTGCCTTCGCAGCCAACGGAACCTATGTGAAGAAGGCAAACCGCCACGTCGTCGAACAGGTCGATCATACACCCACGGCTTCGATTGCATCTCCGATTGCAACACCCCGTGTCTCGCCGACCGACCAGGATCCCTTCACCATGCCTGACCCCGGTTACGGCCAGGGTATCTGGGGTCAGTAAGCGCTTCCGAGATCGAACGCTCGATCAAGAAAGGGCCGCGCGACTTGTCGTCTGCGGCCCTTTCCAAGTTCTATTGGTTCGAAGCGCTAGGCGCGTCGACCGCTGATGGCGTGATAGCCCCACAGAACTACGACCGCACCGATCACGGCGACGATCAAGCTGTAGATATTGAGCCCGGTGACACCGGTAGCACCGAAGGCGCTGAAGATCACACCACCGACAATCGCTCCGACTATGCCGAGCACGATATCCATCAGGAAGCCCTGACCACTCTTATTAACGATTTTGCTGCCGATGAAGCCGGCGATGACACCGAGGATAATCCAGCTGATGATTCCCATTGCGCTGCTCCGTTTGCCCCCAGGCAAGCTGAGATTTCCATAGCGCGCGCCAAAGCTCAAGCTCGTCTTGAAATTGTCGTGGAGAGGGTCAATTGTCAGCGTGGGCCGGACTGAGTGGGCCAGGACTGTTCACAATGGAGATCCACGATGGGATTGTTCGACAACGCCGTTCCAGGCGGCAACATCACCAAACCCCTGATGATCGCGCTGGGCGCCCTGCTAGTGGGCAAAATGCTCGGCGGTGGCGGTTCGGCGCAGCAGCCTGCGCCTGAGCCCGCCGCGCCCGACAACACCGGCGCCGACGGAGGCCTGCTCGGCGGTCTTGGCGGCCTGCTCGACAAGCTGAAGGACGCCGGCCACGGTCAGGTTGCCGATTCCTGGGTTGGCACCGGCCAGAACCAGTCGATCGACGCCGGCACGCTCGGAAAAGCCCTTGGTCCGCAGGTGATCCGTGAGATCGCGGCTCGTACCGGACTCGACGAACAAGAGCTCCTGAAGCAACTGTCCAACGCTCTGCCGGGCGTTGTCGACAAGCTGACGCCGAACGGTCAGGTGCCCTCGCGCAACCAACTCGAATCGTTGTTCGGCAACTGAGTTTCGCACTTTTGCCAGATGAAGACGGGCGCTTCGGCGCCCGTTTTTCATTTGAATGACGGACCTGCGTACCGACTGCGACATTCCGGAGAGTCCTGCGCCGCCGCCGCAGCAAAGGAACTTAATCGATTCCATCACGCATCTGCACAATCGCGTCTCCATTTGTGACGGGGCCGACCATTTCCTTGCCCCTTTTGGCCAGCCAAAAAGGCGCCATCATCAAGGAGACGGACTTCCATGACCGACCTTCGTTTCAACAATCCCGTTTCGATCTTCATGGGCCTCGGCTTTCCGCGCGATGTCGAAAATGCGCTCGAAGCCTATGACGTGTTGCTTGAATGGAACGGCACCCGCGACGACGACCATGCCGCGGCAATCGCTTCCTGCCGCGACGCCATCGCCCGCGTGCAACCTGCAGCAAAGGCTCGCGACGCGTTCGAGCGCTTTGCCCACAACAAGGGTATCTTGACCGAAGAAGCACTCGACCGCGCCGCGCTCACGGTGGCGCAGGAATGGGGACGGCTCAGCGCCTAGCCTGCGTCGCTCATCAGCTTTCGAATCAACGCGCGAAACGCCGCCACTCTCCCAGGGCGGCGTTTTTCCTTGCGGCCAGCAGCGAGCAAAAACTCCAACAGCCTTTGTAACGCGTTGCCAGGCAACGTTATTTCTCGGATTGCACAATTTCGGAACGAACCGTCCACCTCCATCGTTTCGGCTGTGTATCTCGATCAGAGGAGTGTGGAATGGTCACTACATCCAAACAGACGCACGCCAACGGAACAGACATCCAGGCGGCCCTCGAAGGGCAACTCGCGGAATTGCGCCGCGAGGTCGCAAAGCTCAACAAATCGCTGGCCGCGCGCGGAGCTGAGGTCTTCGACGAGGCCATCGATCACGCCGATGATACCTACCGGACCGCCTCGGCAACCGCGGCAAGGGCCATGCGCCATCTGCGTAGCCAGGCACATTCCGTTTCGGAGACGGCGAGGGAGAACCCGCGCGCCACAACGGCGGTCGTCGCGGTGGTTGGCGCATTGGCTCTGCTCGCAGGGATGGCCCTGGCCAGGTCTCACAACGGCAGGGATGGCTACTGGTAGGTCCGATCCAGCGCTTTACCGGACCCCAGTCAACCGTATGAGGAAATTGTCATGGCTTCTTCCATGCTGATCAGCATCCTGATCACCTTCCTGGTGATTGTGCTCGTGCTCTATCTCGTGCAGCGGCTGCCGCTGGACGGCCGCATCAGGCAAATCGTGCAGATCATCGTGATTTTGATCGGCATCGTGTCGCTGCTCAAATATCTGGCGGTGTTCTAGCCGGCCAGCTCTGGCGTCTCCGCGCATGGAGGCGCCGCCATCGCAAACGGGATATCGGCCGCGCTTCGCGCGGCCTTTATTTTCTAGATGATGGAAGTGACTGGAGCGGGTGAAGGGAATCGAACCCTCGTATTCAGCTTGGAAGGCTGCTGCTCTACCATTGAGCTACACCCGCTTTGCGTCCGCATCCATAGAGGAGATGACGGCGATCCGGAAGCCCGTTCCACAAGAAATTTGGCCGACTGAACAAGGCAGCTGCCTTGCGGCCATTCGACCTTGTTCTCATGAAAAAGAAGTGGTGGGAGAAGTAGGACTCGAACCTACGAAGGCGTAGCCAGCGGATTTACAGTCCGCCCCCTTTGCCGCTCGGGACATTCTCCCTTAACCGTGACCTGTCCCTGTTGTGGGATCGGCCGGCCGGAAACCGGGTGCCTTATGGCGGTTGAGGTTCGGCCTGTCAACCACGGCCGGCAACCACCAGGATGATTTTCTTCATATGGAGCAGCAGCCGCTCCCAACCAACCTCCGCAAACCTGTCGCGGCTAAGATGAAAGGCGTAAAATGCAGCCCGCCCTGCGAAGCTTCAGGCGATTGCCAGGCCTGTTTCAATCCCGGAACAACGGCCCCGCCGGGATTCTGCAATCCCTCGAAAGAAAAGCCGACATACCGGTTTACTTTTGGACACAGCCGCGACATCTGCACTAAAATTGCGCTTGCACGATGCCGGAGCCACCTGATGAGCAACGACACCAAGAAGGGAACGCCGAAGGACAGCCACTACGCGCGGCTGCGGCGTGCGCACCGCGAAGAAAAGACCGGCGGCGGGCCTGCTTTCCGACCACGCCCGAAGGTCGCGCCAGGCGAAGGCCCGGCAAACGGGCTGGTGCGGCTCTATGGACTGCATACGGTGCGTGCGGCACTCGACAACCCCGGCCGTCGCATCCGCTCCATGCTGGTCACGCGCAACGCACTGGAGCGGCTCGAGATTTCAGACATCGCCACCCTGCCCTTCAAGGCTGAACTGGTCGAACCACGCGATATCGATAAGCTGACGGGATCAGACGCCGTGCACCAAGGTGTCCTGATCGAGGCCGAACCGCTGAAACCAAAACGGCTCGATGCGCTTGGCGACAGCAATCTGGTGCTCGTCCTCGACCAGGTCACCGATCCGCATAATGTCGGCGCCATCTTGCGTTCTGCCGTCGCCTTTGGTGCCGGCGCCCTGATCACCACCGCGCGTCACAGCCCACAGGAAAGCGGCGTGTTGGCAAAATCGGCGTCCGGCGCGCTGGAGCACATCGACCATATCGAGGTGAAGAACCTCGCCGAGGCGCTCGATGAACTGCATGAGGCGGGCTTCCAGACGATCGGCCTCGATTCGGCGGGGCCGGCAGAGCTTGAGAAAACCTTCTCTGGCGACAGGATTGCCCTGGTTCTGGGTGCCGAAGGCAAAGGTCTGCGTCAGAAGACGCGCGAGACAGTGACGGCATTGGCCAGGCTGGACATGCCGGGAGCCATCCGCTCGCTCAACGTTTCCAACGCTGCCGCAGTAGCGCTCTACGCGGTGCGACGATTCCTCGGCTGATCTGTATCGCCAAAAAGAATGCCCTCGCGTTGGGATCGAGGGCAAGGGCTTGCGCCTGAACGTGAAATCTCCGTCAAAGCGGAGAAACCGCCAAGGTGGGCGATGGTAGGTAGATCCACCTCGCCGCTGCACAAGGCCTCGACGAGGTGGATCTGGAGGCGGTCCGCCGCTCCCAGCCGAACCGCAATCGGGAACCCACTCCTCCAGAGCCGCCGGGCGTCATCTCCTCCTGGGCACGCAGTACCAGAAGACGCTTCAAAGGCAGGCCTCAAAAACGGTGCATCCCGAAGAATGCGCCCGGGGAGAGGTTCCCTGAAGATCAGGCCACAGGATGCCCGGCCATCAACTCCAGCGCCTTGACCACCCCGGAGTGATCATCCTTGGCGCCGCCATTGGCCGCGCAGGCGTTGAAGAGCTGCTGTGTGGTCGCGGTGTTGGGCAACGCAACACCCAGCGACCTGGCGCCTTCCAGTGCGAGATTCAGGTCTTTCTGGTGCAACTCGATGCGGAAACCCGGCGCGAAGGTGCGCTTGATCATGCGCTCGCCGTGAACTTCCAGGATGCGCGAATTGGCGAGGCCTCCCATCAGAGCCTGCCGCACCTTGGCTGGATCGGCACCCGCCTTGGAAGCAAACACCAGCGCCTCGGCGACCGCCTCGATGGTGAGTGCGACGATGATCTGGTTGGCCACCTTCGCCGTCTGGCCGGAGCCATTCGGGCCGACGAGGGTGATGTTCTTGCCGAGCTTGTCGAAGATCGGCCTGGCGCGATCAAACGAAGCCTCCTCGCCGCCGACCATGATGGCGAGCGAAGCCGCCTTTGCGCCAACCTCGCCGCCCGAAACCGGAGCGTCGAGATAATCCGCACCGGTCGCCTTGACCTTGGCGGCGAATTCCTTGGTGAAGATCGGCGAGATCGAGCTCATATCGATGACCAGCTTGCCGTTTGACAGGCCCTCGGCGACACCCTTGCCGCCGAACAGGACATCCTCGACCTGCGGAGTGTCCGGGACCATCAGGATAATGATGTCGGCCGCACGCGCCACCGCATCATTGCCGGTCACGACCTTGATGCCCTTGGCGGAAAGCTCCGGCGCGGGCTTTGCGAAATGGTCGGTTGTCACGACCTCATAGCCGGCGTCGAGCAGATGTCCCGCCATCGGCGTGCCCATGATGCCGAGGCCGATGAAACCGATCTTTTCCATTGTCATTGTCCTTTCGAAGTCAGTCGTCTTCCCGCCAGCCGGCTCGCGCCGCTGGAGGAGGCAGAAATTTTCCAGAGGATGCAGTCAGGCCGCAGCGCTGCCCTTGCCGTTCAGAGCGTGGAACCAGCCCAGCCCAGCCTCGGTGCCGGCCTTCGGCTTGTATTCAGCCCCGATCCAGCCCGCATAGCCGATGCGGTCGATATGCTCGTACAGGAACGGATAGTTGATCTCGCCCGTCCCCGGCTCGTTGCGTCCGGGATTGTCCGCCAGCTGGATATGCGCGATGCGGCCGAGATTGGCCTCGATGGTCCGGGCGAGATCCCCCTCCATGACCTGCATGTGATAGATGTCGTACTGCAGATAGAGGTTCTTCGAGCCGACCCGCTCGATGATATCGAGCGCCTGCCCGGTGTTGGTCAGGAAGAAGCCGGGAATGTCACGGGTGTTGATCGGCTCGATCAACAGCTTGATACCGGCCTGCTCCAGCTTCTCGGCGGCAAAGCCGAGGTTCTCGACAAAGACATTCTCGAGCGCCTGCTGCGACACGCCGGCCGGGGTGATACCAGCAAGACAGTTGACCTGGTCACAACCCAGCGCATGCGCATAGGTGATGGCCTTGGCAACACCCTGTCGAAACTCATGGATGCGGTCCGGCAGCACGGCGATACCGCGTTCGCCCTTGCCCCAGTCCCCGACCGGAAGGTTGAACAGGACCTGTGTCAGGCCGTTCTTCTTCAATCGGGCAGCGACCACCTCGGGAGTGTGGTCGTAGGGACCGATATATCGACCCCCTTGAAGCCGGCGCGGGCCGCCGCATCGAAGCGATCAAGAAACTCGTGCTCGTTGAAGAGCATCGAAAGATTGGCTGAAAACCGTGGCATAGCGGAACTTCCTTGGAAATTGAGTCAACGACTTCGGGAACAGATTCAGTCGAGCAGCACGATCGCCGTGGGAGCGTCTTCGTTCTTCTCGGCCAGTTCCTCGAATTCGGTGATGTTGTTGATCTCGGTGCCCATGGAGATGTTGGTGACACGCTCCAGGATGAATTCCAGAACGACCGGAACCTGATGCTCCTTCATCAGCCGTTCGGCCTCCTTGAAGGCACCGGCGAACTCTTCCGGTTTGCGAACCCGAACCGCCTTGCAGCCCATCGCCTCGGCGACGGCGACATGGTCGACACCATAACCTGCTTCAGGGTCATCCTTCCTGTTCTGGTTTTCGAAGGCAAGACTGACTTCGTAGTCCATCTGGAAGCCGCGCTGTGCCTGGCGGATGAGGCCGAGATAGGCGTTGTTCACGACGACGTGGATGTAGGGCAGCTTGTGCTGGGCACCGACCGCCAGTTCTTCGATCATGAACTGGAAATCATAGTCACCCGACAGCGCAACGATAAAAGCATCCGGACTGGCGGCGCGAACACCAAGCGCTGCCGGCAACGTCCAGCCGAGCGGGCCGGCCTGGCCGCAATTGATCCAGTTGCGCGGCTTGTAGACATGCAGGAACTGCGCACCGGCAATCTGGCTGAGGCCGATCGTGGTGACATAGGTGGTGTCGCGCGGGAATGCCTTGTTCATCTCTTCGTAGACACGCTGGGGCTTCAGCGGAACCTGCTCGAAATGGGTCTTGCGCTTCAGGGTCTTCTTGCGTTCCTGACAAGATTTGGCCCAACCGGACCAGTCGCGCAGCTTGCCGGCCGTCTTCCACTCGGTGGCGACGTCGAGCAGCGCCTTCAGCGCCGCACCAGCGTCGGAGACAAGGCCAAGATCCGGCGCGAAGACGCGGCCGATCTGGGTTGGTTCGATGTCGATGTGGATGAACTTCCTGCCCTTGGTGTAGACATCGACCGAACCGGTGTGGCGGTTGGCCCAGCGATTACCGATACCGAACACGAAGTCGGCTTCCAGCATGGTCGCGTTGCCGTAGCGGTGCGAAGTCTGCAGGCCGCACATGCCTGCCATCAGGGCGTGGTCGTCGGGGATGGTGCCCCAACCCATCAGGGTCGGAACAACCGGAACGCCGGTGATCTCGGCAAATTCGATGAGCAGGTCGGAAGCGTCGGCGTTGATGATGCCGCCACCGGCGACGATCAGCGGCCTCTCGGCCTGGTTCAGCATGGCCAGGGCTTTTTCCGCCTGGGCGCGGGTCAGCGCGGGTTTGGCCAGCGGCAGCGGCTCGTAGGCGTCGATGTCGAATTCAATTTCGGCGAGCTGAACGTCGATCGGCAGGTCGACCAGAACCGGGCCTGGGCGACCCGAGCGCATCAGATGGAAAGCCTTCTGCAACGTCATCGGAACCAGATAGGGCTCCATGACCGTCACCGCCCACTTGGCGACCGGACCAGCGATCGCGGCGATATCGACGGCCTGGAAATCTTCCTTGGTGAGACGGGCACGCGGCGCCTGGCCGGTGATGCACAGGATCGGAATAGAGTCGGCCGCCGCCGAATAAAGGCCGGTGATCATGTCGGTGCCAGCTGGACCGGAGGTGCCGATGCACAGGCCGATATTGCCAGCCTTGGCACGGGTATAGCCCTCCGCCATGTGGGAAGCTCCCTCGACATGGCGCGCCAGGACATGGCCAATGGTGCCGCGTGCCTTCAGTGCCGAATAGAACGGATTGATGGCAGCACCCGGCACCCCGAAGCCGCATTTGATCCCCTCTTTCTCGAGAACGAGAACCGCCGCATCGACTGCGCGCATCCTGGCCATATCTGAGCCCTCCAAAACGGTGATGTTCGAATGGTCCGACTCTGCCAGCGGCTCGCGTATTTTTCAATTTTTCCAAAATAATTTTTCATTATTGAAATTTATCCCTTTCATACTGATTTTAAAAAAGATTCCGTTTTCCAATCAAATCGCTATCGGCAATTCGAAAAAATTTTTTATTGATGATCGGCCAGTTTTGGCGACAATGCGGATATGGAACAAACCGAAAAACGCCAGCGCGGACGCCCACGCGCATTCAACGCCCCTGCAGACACCGCGCAGGTGCAATCGCTGGATCGCGCGCTGCGCATCCTTGCCATTGTCGCGGAAGGTAGCGGCCTGTCGCTCTCGGAGGTGGCCAACGCTTCCGGCATCGCCGCCTCGACCGCCTACCGCATGCTGACGACACTCGAAACACACGGCATGGTCGAGTTCGACAAAACCGATCAGCTCTGGTCGATCGGTGTGGAGACCTACCGCATGGGCGCCGCATTTCTGCGCAGGCGCAAGCTGGTCGACCGTGCCCGCATCGTCATGCAGGAGCTGATGGAAAAGACCGGCGAGACCGCCAATCTGGGTCTGGCCGAAGACGACTGCGTTGTGTTTGTCAGCCAGGTCGAGACACATCAGGCGATCCGTGCCTTCTTCCGGCCGGGTACGCGCAGCCCGTTTCATGCCTCCGGCATCGGCAAGGCCGTGCTGGCCTATCTCGACGGCGATCGTGTTGCCGCCATAAGCCGCAAGACCGGGCTCGAAGCTTTTACCGCGAAAACCTTGTCCACCCTGCCCGCATTGGCGCTCGATCTGAAGGATATTCGCGAAAGAGGCTGGTCCGTTGACGACGAGGAACGGAACCTTGGCATGCGCTGCGTTGCCGCCGCGATTTTCAACGAATTCGGAGAACCGATCGGTGGCGTTTCGGTATCGGGGCCGACGGCAAGGGTGACGCCCGAACGCCTGACGGAGATCGGGCCGCTGGTGCGGAATGCAGCAGTGGAGATCACCAAGATGATTGGTGGCAGCACCAAACGCTGAACGTTGCCATCAGCCCATTCCGGTGACGTGGCGCAGCCAGAACGCCAGCACGATGAAGCCGATGGCGAAACTGACGCCGGTCCAGTCGACATTGGCGCCTTTGAGGGCACGCAGCAGCTTCATCGCCAGAAGCCAGACGGCGAATACGATCAAACCGACGACGACGATTCGGATCATGGACAAACCCCATCAACGATACCCGCTAGCAGGCATCGCCATGGATATAAGGATGAAACTGGCCGATTTCATGCTCGACGCCCGGCCAGGGGAGCATTGCGGCATCCAAGTTGCCGACAATTGTCTTTACTGGCGCGGCAAATGTGCTAACCGGTGCGCCATGTTCCTCCAACCTGGCAACTGAAACCGGGATCGGAGGATCCGAAGTACCGATTGGCCACCAAGTTGCGGTGTCCTGGAGCCGGCGTAGCACAGCGGTAGTGCAGCGGTTTTGTAAACCGAAGGTCGGGAGTTCGATCCTCTCCGCCGGCACCATTCAATTCAGCCTGCAGTTGCAATGTCCTGCCCCGGGCTGGCACTTCTTCTCCGCCTTTCAGTTCCTGATCAACGCTTGCTCAGGCAAGGCATCAGCACGCCCGTGCATTTTGAAGACACGACCGGCTGGTTCATCTGGTCTGAGGCCCGGACCACGATGGAGAACATCACGGCGAACGAACCGAGCATCAGGAAAAGGATCATCAGGCGTGACATCGACAATGGGAAAGCTCTCGACTTGGCCCCCGCCCACCGATTGCTGCCCCAAGCATGGGCAAAGCAAATTTCAGAAAAATTAAGACGGATTTTAACCATGTTTGCGCAAGCAGACACGGTGCAATGATTCGTCCGTCGCGAATGGCAGTGATCTTGCCGTGCTTACCATGACGCCCTTTGCAGGTGCCGGTTGACCATGCTACGCCGCGCTGGTCGATGCCGAGGATCGCCCGCCGGGAGCCATGACGAATACCGTAAGCCGCCTCGCCTTTGTGTCCTCCGAAACCGCCGACGCCCGGGCCGCGCTGGAGCGGCTTAGTGCCCGCTATGGCCAGGTACCGGTCGATGAAGCCGATACGATCGTCGCCCTCGGTGGCGACGGTTTCCTGTTGCAGACGCTGCGTGACACGATGAGCAGCGGCAAGCGTGTCTACGGCATGAACCGGGGCACGATCGGCTTCCTGATGAACGAGTTCCGCGAAAAAGGCCTGACCGAACGCATCGCCAAGGCGGTACCGGAAACCATCCGGCCGCTGGAAATGTCGGCAACCAACGCCGAAGGCGAAACCGTCGAAGCGCTTGCCATCAACGAGGTGGCACTATGGCGCCAGTCCTACCAGACGGCCAAGATCCGCATTGCCGTCGACGACCATGTACGCCTCGAGGAATTGAGTTGCGACGGTGTCATGATCGCCACGCCGGCGGGTTCCACTGCCTACAACCTTTCCGCCCACGGCCCGATCCTGCCGCTCGATGCTCCCCTGCTGGCGCTCACCCCGGTGAGCCCGTTCAGGCCGCGCCGCTGGCGTGGCGCGCTGCTTTCCAACCGCGCAACGGTACGCTTCGACATACTGGAGGCAGAAAAGCGGCCGGTGAACGCCGCCGCCGACCACACCGAGGTGAAGGCTGTGACGTCGGTGACGGTGCGAGAATCCCTGACCGCGACTGCCACGGTGCTGTTCGATCCCAACCACTCCTGGGATGAGCGTATCCTGGCCGAACAGTTCCGATATTGAGCCTGCGCCCGGCTTGACGGAACCCTATCAGACACTACCTTAGGCAAAAGACCGCGTGATTGCCGGCTTTCAAGCCCGTTTGTGTTGACAAAACGTGGACTTGCGCCTATCGGCGTTCACGATATCGAAGACGCGAGGCGTCTGCCGCGACGGAAGCCGCCGCGCTCCCCATACAAGCCAAAGACAGCAAAACTTGTCCTCAGACACCCAGACCGCTCAAGAAGCGTTGCTTTTTTCCGACCTCGGCCTCTCGCCCAAGGTTCTTTCCGCCGTGACAGACGCCGGCTACACGCAGCCGACGCCGATCCAGGCCGGCGCGATCCCGCACGCTTTGCAAGGCAAGGACGTCCTGGGCATCGCCCAGACCGGAACCGGCAAGACCGCATCCTTCGTGCTGCCGATGTTGACGCGGCTGGAAAAGGGCCGCGCAAGGGCGCGCATGCCGCGCACGCTGATCCTGGAACCGACACGTGAATTGGCGGCCCAGGTCGAGGAGAATTTTGTCAAATACGGCAAGAACCATCGCCTCACCGTGGCGCTGCTCATCGGCGGTGTTTCCTTCGAGGACCAGGAAAAGAAGCTGGAACGCGGTGCCGACGTGCTCATCGCAACCCCTGGTCGCCTGCTCGATCACTTCGAACGTGGCAAACTGCTGCTGACCGGCGTCGAAATCCTCGTCATCGACGAGGCTGACCGCATGCTCGACATGGGCTTCATTCCCGACATCGAGCGCATCTGCAAACTCATCCCATTCACCCGGCAGACGCTGTTCTTCTCCGCGACCATGCCGCCCGAGATCACCAAGCTCACCGAGCAGTTCCTGCACGCCCCGGTGCGCATCGAGGTCGCCAAGGCTGCAACCACGGCTTCGACAGTGACGCAGCGCCTGGTCAAGGCCGGCTCGAAACCGTGGGACAAACGTGCCGTCCTGCGCGACCTGATCCACGCAGAGGAAGAAGGGCTGAAGAACGCCATCATCTTCTGCAACCGCAAGGTCGAAGTCTCGGAACTGTTCCGTTCGCTGCTGAAACATGACTTCAACGCCGGCGCACTGCATGGCGACATGGACCAGCGCGCGCGCATGACCATGTTGTCCAACTTCCGCGACGGCAAGCTGAAGTTGCTGGTGGCGTCGGACGTCGCCGCCCGCGGACTTGATATTCCGGACGTCAGCCACGTCTTCAACTACGACGTACCGATCCATGCCGAAGACTATGTCCACCGCATCGGCCGTACAGGCCGCGCGGGACGCTCCGGCAAGTCGTTCACCATCGCCACCAAGGGCGATACCAAATATGTCGACGCGATCGAGAAGCTGATCGGCAAACAGATCGAATGGTTCGACGGCGATCTTTCGACGCTGGTTGTCAGCGAGGACGCCGATGAGGCACCACGCCGCGGCCGCGGCGACAAGCGCCGTGGCGGTCGCAAGGATGGCGACGACCGGCGTAACAAGGGCAAGCGCGGCGACAGGCATGCCGCCAACGAAAATGGCGAGGCGATCCCGGCTCCGACTGAAGCGGCTGCACCTGCGGGTGACGACCGCAAGCAGCGCAAGGAGGCAATCCGCGCCGACAATGCCGATCGCAGGGACACCGACCGCAAGGATCAGCGCCCGCATCGCGAACAGCGCCACTCCCGTCACCACCGCGAGGAGGAAGACGATAAGACAATCGGCTTCGGTGATGACGTGCCCGCCTTCATGAAGATCGTCGCCAAGGTCTGAATGCAGTCGGGTGGATCTCGCCCGATGCCGGACTGAGTTTTCTACAAACACCCAAATAAAAACGGCCCCGAGCGGGGCCGTTTTCGTATCCGTAGAGGCCGAGCCTCAGGTAAGCGGAGAAAGTTGGATCTCGACGCGGCGGTTCTGCGCGCGGCCTTCGGCGGTGTTGTTGGGAGCAACCGGCCGGGTCTTGCCGAAGCCGGTGACCGCGAAGCGCCGCGAATCGACACCCTGCGACGACAGGTAGTTCGCCACCGAGAGCGCACGGCGCTGCGACAGGTCGAAATTGTGCTGGTCCGAACCGGTCGAGTCGGTGTGGCCGAACACGTCGACGGTAGTCTGATTGTACTTCTTCAGGACCAGTGCAACGGAGTTCAGCACCGAGTAGAAACTCGCCTTCACCGAGTCCTGGTCAGTGGCGAAAGTAATGTCGGATGGCATGTTGAGAACGATCTGGTTGCCAACGCGGGTAACGCTGACGCCGGTGCCCTGCAGCTGCTGACGCAGCGCATTTTCATTCTGGTCCATCACCGAACCGATGGCGCCGCCTGCCAGCGCACCGATGCCCGCACCGATCAGCGCATTGCGGCGATCGTTGCCACCTGCAAGCGTGCCAAGCGCCGCGCCAGCCAGACCGCCGAGAACGGCGCCGCCCGCGGTATTGGAAACCTTCTGCTCACCCGTGTAGGGATCGGTCGTGCAGGCACTGGCCAACACCGCCGTAGCCACCACGCTGAGCACAATTTTCTTCATGAGATATCCCTCTCCAAACTACGGCCGCGACTCGGCGCGCGGGCAAGTCCTTAGCCGCCCTTCTAGCACGAATTGCGGCAGAAACCGGAGCATGAAATGGCGGAGCGCGGGGTTTTTCCGCGTGCCCTCAGGATCATCGCGTCGAGCAAGGAAAACTCCAGTCGCGACTACCAGAGGTTCTTGCCGTCGATGATCACCACCTCGACTGTATCGAGGTCGAAATCGTCGAACAGGCGCGAGTTGATGCTGATCTTGGGATTGTCGAAATCCGGCTCGCCAGTCGACCAGTCCGGCGTCTCGGTGAAGGTGCCGCAGCCGCAAATCGCGCAGAAGCCGTGCTTGATGGTCTTGGAGCCCCAACGGTAGAAGCTCACATTTTCAGGACGACTGGTAAGCTTGAACTTGTCGGGCGTGTAGTAGGCCCAGAGCGAGCCACGCTTCGAACAGAAGGAGCAGGTGCACTGTGTCACCGTTTGCGGCGCCTCCGACACCTCGAACGTCGTGGCCCTGCAGTGACAGCTTCCCTTGATGATCATCGGCTCTCCTCGCTGTGCCATTGGATTAGCAACACAGCATAGAGAGAGCCTCCTGACAACTTAACGTCAGGAGGCCATCGAAACAGGGCGGATTTTCCTAGTCGATATCCGCGACAGGCTGCCCCACGCCGCCTTCGATGCGCTGCGACAGCGAGGCTTCCATGAAGTCGTCGAGGTCGCCGTCGAGCACGTCCGACGGGCTTGTCGACTCCACGCCGGTGCGCAGATCCTTCACCAGCTGATAGGGTTGCAGCACATAGGATCGGATCTGGTGGCCCCAGCCGATATCGGTCTTGGCGGCTTCCGTCGCGCTGGCAGCTGCTTCGCGCTTCTTCAGCTCTTCCTCGTAGAGGCGCGACCGAAGCATCTCCCATGCCTTGGCGCGGTTCTGGTGTTGTGAACGCCCGGCCTGGCAGGCGACCGCAATCCCGGTCGCGATATGCGTGATGCGTACGGCCGAGTCGGTGGTGTTGACGTGCTGGCCGCCGGCACCCGACGACCGGTAGGTGTCGATGCGCACGTCGGATTCGCTGACGTCGATCTGGATGTTGTCGTCGATCACCGGATAAACCCAGATCGATGAGAACGAGGTGTGGCGGCGCGCGTTGGAATCGTAGGGCGAGATGCGCACAAGACGGTGCACGCCCGATTCCGTCTTCAGCCAGCCATAGGCATTGTGGCCCTTGATGAGCACTGTCGCCGACTTGATGCCGGCTTCTTCGCCATCATGGACTTCCAGGACCTCGACCTTGAATTTGCGACGTTCGGCCCAGCGCGTGTACATGCGCAACAGCATGTTCGCCCAATCCTGGCTTTCGGTGCCGCCGGCACCGGCGTGGACTTCCAGATAGGTGTCGTTGCCGTCGGCTTCACCCGAGAGCATGGTCTCGATCTGGCGCGCGCGGACTTCGCCGGCCAGCGAGCGAATCGCCGTCTCGGCTTCCTGGACGACGCTTTCATCGCCCTCTTCCTCGCCGAGTTCGATCAGGCCGATATTGTCCTCGAGTGCCTGGGTGACGCCCTTGACCGTGCCGATGCCCTCCTCCAGACCCTGGCGCTCGCGCATCAGCTTCTGCGCTTCCTGCGGATCGTTCCACAGGCTGGCGTCCTCGGCACGGACGTTCAGGTATTCAAGCCGTTTTAGCGCTTGATCCCAGTCAAAGATGCCTCCTCAGCAGGGTTATCGCCTGCCTGATCTCGTCGACAATGTTCTGCGTTTCCGCGCGCATGATCTCTTTTCTTTTCCGGTTTGCGAAGTGACGACCGTCGCCACTCGGGGCCAGCTGAGATTCAAAGGACACCTGCCCGCCGTTGCCGGCTCAAGATGGCATGGATCCCAACAAGCAAGTCGGCGCGATACATAGGCATCCCCCCGTCGCCTGTAAAGGAAAATGGGCCGGCATAGAGCCGGCCCATCCAATAAGGATCGTCTCGTCAGTAGAGGCCGCCGCCACCCGACTGGATCGCTTGCGAAGCCTGCGGCGAAATCCCCGTGCCGGGACCATTCGAGCCGTCAGACCCCATGCCGATCACCCAGTAGCTGTCGGCAGGACCCGTGCCGGGCTTGAAGGCTTCCATGATCGTGTTGGGGTCGCCCTCGTTGGCACGCATGCCGGTCTTGCGGTTGATCGCGACCAAGGTCATGCCTTCCGGTACCTTGAATTCGATCTTCGGCTGACCAACAAGCGCTTCGCGCATCATGTCCTTGAAGATCGGCGCCGCGAGACCGCCACCCGTGATGCCCTTGCCGAGCGGCTTGGGCTGGTCATAACCAAGATAGAGACCGACCAGAAGATTCGGCGTGAAGCCGATGAACCAGGCGTCCTTCTCGTCGTTGGTCGTGCCGGTCTTGCCAGCCATCGGGTAGCCGAGTTCGGCAACGGTGGCACCGGTGCCGCGCTTGATCACGCCCTCCATCATGGAGGTGATCTGGTACGCCGTCATCGGGTCCAGCACCTGCTCGGAATTGTCGGTCAGTTCCGGCTCGGGCTGGTTTTTCCATTCGGTCGCGTTGCAGTTCTCGCAGGTACGCTCATCCTGACGGAACACCGTTTTGCCGTAACGATCCTGGATACGGTCGATGACCGACGGCTTGATCGATTTGCCGCCATTGGCCATGATCGCATAGGCCGAAACCATGCGCATGACCGTTGTTTCACCGGAACCCAACGCCATCGGCAGATATGGCGCCAGCTTGTCGTAGACGCCGAAACGCTCCGCGTACTCCGCAACCAGCTTCATGCCCATGTCATTGGCGAGGCGAACGGTCATCAGGTTACGCGAACGCTCGATGCCGTTGCGCAGCGTCGACGGACCGGCCGAGTTGCCGTCGTAATTCTTCGGCGTCCAGGTGGTGTTGCCAGACTGGATGGTGATCGGACCATCCATGATGACGGAGGCCGGCGTATAGCCATTGTCCAAGGCCGCCGCATAGACGATCGGCTTGAATGATGAGCCAGGCTGACGCATGGCCTGCGTGGCGCGGTTGAACTCGGAAGCGGCATAGGAGAAGCCGCCGACCATGGCAAGCACACGGCCGGTGTGCGGATCCATGGCGACGAGGCCGCCTTCGACCTGCGGCACCTGGCGCAGGAGATAATCGGAACCGCTGTCACCCTTCTTCTGAACGAAGATGACATCGCCGGCCTTCAGGACTTCCGTCGGGGATTTCGCCTTCAGCGTCTTGTCACCCTGCTTGTAGCGCATCGCCCAACTCATATCCTCGCGCGATACCGTGCCTTCGACCCGCTCCTTGACGAGGTCACCGGAAGCCTCGCGATCAGGCTGCAGGCCGATGGACAGACCCTCGCCGGAGCTGTCGAGCACGACGGCGAGCGTCCATTCCGGCACGTCGCTCAAAGACTTGACGGCGCCCAGCCCCGGCCCCCAGTCGCCTGACACGTCGATATGCGTGATCGGGCCACGATAGCCGCGCAACGTATCGAATTTCATCAGGCCGTTCTGCATCGCCTTGCGAGCGAACAGCTGCAACTTAGGATCAAGCGTGGTTCGGACGGAAAGACCGCCTTCATAGAGTGCATTCTCGCCATAGCGGGAGATGATCTGCCGGCGGACTTCCTCGGTGAAATACTCACCAGCGAATAGATAGGTGCCGTTGCGGCGCGGCTTGACGCCGAGCGGCTCGGCCTTGGCCTTGGCACCCTCCTCCTTGGTGACGTAACCGTTCTCGACCATCTGATCGATGACCCAGTTGCGGCGCTCGATGGCACGCTCGGTGTGCCGGAACGGGTGATAGTTGGACGGGCCACGCGGAAGTGCGGCGAGATAGGCGGCTTCCGCCACCGTCAACTCGTTCACCGACTTGTCGAAATAGGTCAGCGCTGCGCCCGCAACGCCATAAGCGTTCAGGCCGAAGAAGATCTCGTTGAGATAGAGTTCAAGGATACGGTCTTTGGAATAGGCCTGCTCGATGCGGAAGGCGAGGATCGCTTCCTTGATCTTGCGGTCCATCGTCTGGTCGGCGGTGAGCAGGAAGTTCTTCGCCACCTGCTGGGTGATCGTCGAGGCGCCGACCGGACGGCGCGAACCCCAGTTCTGCACGTTGACGATGATGGCGCGGCCAAGACCGGTGATGTCGATGCCTGGATGCGAATAGAAATTCTTGTCCTCGGCCGACAGGAAAGCGGCTTTGACGCGATCCGGCACGGCCTGGATCGGCAAGTACAGACGACGCTCACGGGCATACTCGGCCATCAGCGCACCATCGGAAGCGTGGATGCGGGTGGTGACAGGCGGCTCGTATTTGGCCAGGACCTCGTAGTCAGGCAGCTCCTTGGCCAGATTGCCGACATAGATCGCGACAACCGCGGCGGCCAGCAGAGCCAGCATCGTGCCGATGCCGAAAAAATAGCCGATAAGACGAATCATGCCCACTCCAGTCCGTGGCCCAGGATTTCCCTAGCGCATGGTCCCGGGAATCGAAATCGATTTCCCGGCGCTCCTGCGCCGCTTCATACGCTACGGCAATCCTTGCGTCCTGCCCTTGCATGAGACGCCATAAACGATACTGCCTGCCACGCAAGGCTCGGGAACCACCCGGCCGTTCGCCACCCATTGTCGCGGCGATGTGGGTAAATTGCGGCAATCGCAAATTTCCTGGCCAATCGGCCGGAATATTAACACCCGGTGTTGTCGAGGTGCAACGCTGCCAAAGGCTAACAGCGCCCTGCTCCCATTTCAGCAGGCTTATCCGCCCGCATTGACCCGCGACGCAGCAAAAGCCGACACCGCCTTGCTGATGCTGTCGGCCGCCTTGCCACGCCATTCCGGGTTGGTGAGTTGCGCCTCGTCCTTCGCGTTCGACAGATAGCCCAGTTCGACCAGAACCGACGGCACGTCCGGCGCCTTGAGCACGCGGAAGCCGGCGAAGCGGTGCGGGTTGTTGATCAGCCCGACACTGTTGCCGAGCTCGCCGACCAGCGTCTGGGCAAAACTCATCGAGAAGGAATGGGTCTCGCGGCGGATCAGATCGATCAGGATATCGGTGACTTCCTGACTGTCTTCCTTGATCTCCATGCCGGCGAACTGGTCGGACAGATTTTCCCGATCAGCCAGGGCCTGCGCTTCCGGATCGGAGGCCTTGTCCGAGACGGTGTAGACCGTGGCGCCACGGATGCCCTTCAGGCGAATGGTGTCGGCATGGATGGAGATGAACAGATTGGCGCCGCGCTGTCGGGCGATACGCACCCTGTCATCCAGGCGCAGGAAGGTGTCGTCCTCGCGGGTAAGCGAGATGTCATATTTGCCTTCCGCCAAAAGCCTGTCGCGCAGCTCCTTGGCGAAGGCCAAGGTGACATTTTTTTCGACCGTACCGTTCAATCCCTCGGCGCCACCATCGACGCCACCATGGCCGGGATCGATGACAATGGTGAATTTGTGGGAGGCTGCAGCAGGAACAGGCTTGGCGAGACGCTCTCGCTTGTCCGGAGAAACGGTCGAGGCCGTCGTCACCGCCTGGTCAGCGAGTGCCGCATCGAACTCGCGATCCGAAACGGCCGAGATGTCGACCGCCATGCGATAGCCGGAACCATCTTCGTTCTTGAGCACATCCAGCTTGTCGACGCGGAACGGCCCCTTGCTGATCAGGATCAGCCGCGAAGCCCCCGCCTCGATCTGGCCATAACGCACGCTCTTGATGAGCCCACGGGCTTTGAGATCCCTGGCGCTGAAAGCCAGCTTGGAGTTGGGAACATCGATGACCAGCCGGTGCGGACCGCGCAGCAGGAACCAGCGCGGATTTGGCTCGCGATCGAAATCGACGACGACGCGCATCTTGGTGGCGTCACCGGCCATCTTGTAGCCGGTCGCTGCGAGCGGAACCTCGGCGGCGCGCGCAATCGCCGGAAGGATCAGGCTCGCGAACACGACGAACAGAGCGCAGCATAGTACGCCGACCCAGCCGCCGAGCCTCTTGTTCGTGATTGCTTTCAGCCCCATCTCAATTCCAGTCGCCGCCGATTCATCGAACCAGCCCGGTTGTTCGGTCGAAGACGCGCTTAAGCGGTAAACTCGATTAACGATTGGTATCCAGAGAAGGTTAACCAAGCCTTTTCAAGAGCGATTTCGTTGAGGGAACAGCCCTTTGCCGGCATGGAAATCGGGGTTGCCTTCCTACGCGTCAAATCATAAAAGCGATGGTGGGTCACTGCAATCCAGGGACAACCTTTCCCCTCAGCTTTCTGCTGGGTTCAAGGTGAGAGGCAGGTCATCGCCAAAGCGGCGGGAATGCAGGTGATCGCGATGATTTTCGCAGGTGCTCGCCAGAGGCGGGGGGAAGTGCCTGCGGCAGGAAAACGGCAAGGGTTGCACCGCGCCGGCTCGACAGGAGCAAAACAAGCTGGTCCGGGTTTCCGGGCTTAGGTTCAAAAAGGTCCGTTCGGTTTTGACGGTTTCAGGTACTGCATTGGAAAGGTCCGCATTCAACCGCGCCAACATGGCTGCGGGCGGCACCGCCATGACCCTGAAGCGGCCCACTGCGGACGCACAAACATCCGGCACTCACGCGCAAACAGCATCACGGCAGCGGGCATCATCCCGTCGGTCGCGGCTGGCGGCTGCCGGGAGGAAACATAATAATGCCCAACAAGATGCTAATCGACGCCTCCCACCCGGAGGAAACACGCGTAGTCGTCGTTCGCGGTAACCGTATCGAAGAATTCGACTTCGAATCGCAGGACAAGAAGCAGCTCAAAGGAAACATCTACCTTGCCCGCGTCACGCGGGTTGAGCCGTCGTTGCAGGCGGCGTTCGTGGAATATGGCGGCAACCGCCATGGCTTCCTGGCTTTCAGCGAAATCCATCCTGATTACTACCAGATACCCGTTGCTGACCGTCAGGCGCTGTTGCGCGCCGAAGCGCAGGAGCATGAGGATGAAGACGAGGACGAAAACGGCGAGAATGGCGACGATCGCCAGGAGCGCAATCGCGGGCGGCGCGGCCGCCGTCGCGGACGCAATCGCGACCGCGGTGAGCGCAAGCGTGACGCCGCAGCCAGCGAAATCGATGAAACAGGCGATGAGGCAGTAGCGGCCGACGAAAGCGCCGATGATGTCGAAACCGTCGAGCCGAACGACAACGGCGATGCCGAAGAAGGCGCAAAAGGCGGCTCGATTGCTGCCAGTGTCGAAGTCGATGTGATTTCGGAAGAGGTCGCGCAGGAAAGCCGTGAAGAACAGCCTCACGCCTCTGAGGACGTTCACAGCGACGAAGTCGCACCTGCCGCCGATGCCGATCGTGGCACGCTGGAAGAAGTGGCCTCCTCTCATTCCGATGATCACGAGATCGAATCGGTTGGCGCCGAGGACGCGCTCGAGGAAATCCGCGATCGGCGCAGGCCGGTGCGCAAGCAGTACAAGATCCAGGAAGTCATCAAGCGTCGCCAGATCCTGCTGGTCCAGGTCGTCAAGGAAGAGCGCGGCAACAAGGGCGCCGCTCTGACCACCTACCTGTCGCTGGCTGGCCGTTATTCCGTCCTGATGCCAAACACTGCCCGCGGTGGCGGCATCTCGCGCAAGATCACCAACGCCCAGGACCGCAAGCGTCTCAAGGAAGTGGTGGCCGACCTCGAAGTTCCGCAGGGCATGGGTGTGATCCTGCGCACCGCCGGCGAAAGCCGAACCAAGGCCGAAATCAAGCGCGACTACGAATACCTCATGCGGTTGTGGGAGAACGTCCGCAACCTGACGCTCAAGTCCACCGCACCCGCGCTGGTCTATGAAGAAGGGTCGCTGATCAAGCGCTCGGTGCGCGATCTCTACAACAAGGAGATCGACGAGATCCTTGTCGCAGGCGAGGACGGTTATCGCGAGGCGAAGGACTTCATGCGCATGCTGATGCCCAGCCATGCCAAGATGGTCCAGCCCTATCGCGATACTTCGCCGATCTTCGCGCGCAACGGCATCGAGGCACAGCTCGACAAGATGCTGCAACCGCAGGTGACGCTGAAGAGCGGCGGCTACCTGATCATCAACCAGACCGAGGCGCTGGTTTCGATCGACGTGAACTCGGGCCGCTCGACGCGTGAGCACTCGATCGAAGACACTGCGCTGCAGACAAATCTGGAAGCCGCCGAAGAAGTGGCCCGCCAGTTGCGACTGCGCGATCTTGCCGGCCTGATCGTCATCGACTTCATCGACATGGAAGAGAACAGGAACAATCGGGCTGTCGAGAAGAAGCTGAAGGATTGCCTGAAGAACGATCGCGCCCGCATCCAGGTCGGCCGCATTTCGCATTTCGGCCTGATGGAGATGAGCCGTCAGCGTATTCGTGCCAGCGTGCTGGAATCGACCATGAAACCTTGCCCGCATTGCGGTGGCACCGGCCATGTTCGTTCCGATTCCTCCGTCGCGCTGCTTGTCGTGCGTGCCATCGAGGAATTCCTGCTCAAGGATTCGCGCAGCCACATCACCGTTCGCACCCCGGCAGCGACCGCGCTATACGTGCTCAACCACAAGCGCTCCACGCTGGTCGAACTGGAAACGCGCTTCGGCTTGACGATCACTGTCGAAGCTGACGAGACCGTCGGATCTCAGCACTATGCCATCGCGCGCGGTGCAATCGCCGAGAAGCCGGAAGGCTTCCTAGAGGCGAAGCCGCAGCCGATCCCGGTCGAACCCGAAGAGCCGGAAGACGAGATCATCGTCGAGGACGAGGACGAGACCGAAGAAGATCAGCCCCGCCAGGAACAGCAACAGGCACGCGAAGGCGACAGCCAGCGCGACCGCAAGCGTCGTCGGCGCAGGCGTCGTCGCGGCGGCCGCGATCGCGATCAGGCGGCCACGGAAGCAGGCGATGAAGGCGCGGCTGCTGACGACGAGGAAATCGGCGAAGAAAGTGATGCCGCCGCCGTTGAAGCCGTGGCGGAGGTCGAGGCGATCGTTGTCGCAGAAGAGAACGACGACGAACCGGCCAAGAAACGCCGGCGCGGCAAGCGCGGCGGCAAGCGCAGCCGCAAGGAAGATGGCGAGACTGGCGACGATGCGGCAGAGGCTGCTGCCACGGCCGACAGCGAAACCGTGACCGCCGAAGCCGTCGCCGAAGCTGTGGTGGTCGAGCCGGAACCCGCACCTGCCGTGGAGGAAGCTCCGGCCGAAAAGCCGAAAAAGCCGCGCCGTACAGCAAAGTCGAAGAAGGCCGAAGCCGCCGAGGCAGCAGCGGCGGAGGTCGCGACCGAACCGGCCGTCGACATCGTCGTCGAGACGGCTGCGTCTGAGGCCAAGGATGTTCCCGCCGGGAAAAAACCTCGCGCGTCGCGCCGCAAGACTGCTAGCGCGGAGACGCCGGCTGCACCTGTCGTTTCTTCCACGGTCGAAGCGGAAGCTGAAGAAGCAGTCGAAGAAAAGCCGAAGCGTGGCGGCTGGTGGCAGCGCAAGGGCTTCTTCTGAGTCGACTATCCGGCCTCGGCGGAGAAACCGTCAGAGCGTATAAGAAAGCGGCGGCACCAGGTGCCGCCGCTTTTTTCATCTTGGACGCGTTTAGTGATGGCGGATATGCCGTTCCGCCGAAACCTCACCTTCGCTGAACGCCTGTACGAACGGCATGAGCTGCCATACGGCCGAAAGGCCGATGATGACAGAAACCAGCCGGGCGAGCGGGGTTCCGGTGCCTCCGGACAGCATTCCGAGGACATCGTAGCCCGCAACGCCCATGACCAGCCAGTTCAGGCCGCCAATGATGATCAGGACGAGGGTGACAAGGTTCATGGCGCGCATCGGTGCCTCCATGAGTTGTTGCCTGACGCTAAAACGCACTCCGCCGCTGCGGGTTCCTGCAGTCGCGAAATCGTGATGGGCGTAAGACCACCCTGGCCTTGCCTATTTCAGCCAGTGCTCCAGTCGGGCCACGGCTTCCACCATCTCTTCATGGCTGCCTGCGTAGGAGAAGCGCATGTAGCGATGTCCCTGCAGCGGATCGAAATCCCGACCAGGCGTGGCGGCGACGTGGGCTTCGGCCAACATCTTGCCTGCAAATGTCATGCTGTCATTGGTGAGGCGCGAGACATCGCAGAAAGCGTAGAACGCGCCATCCATTGGCGCGGCAAGCACGAACCCCAGTTCGGGCAGGCGTTTCATCAGCAGTTCACGGTTCCAGGCATAACGCGCCTTCACCACTTCCAACTGCTCGGTCGCCCTAAAGGCCTCCATGGCAGCCACCTGCGAAAGCTCCGGCGCGGAGATGTAAAGGCTCTGCGCGATACGCTCGACCGGTCTCACCAGTTTTTCCGGCAACACCATCCAGCCGATACGCCAGCCGGTCATGCAGTAATATTTGGAGAAGGAGTTGATCACCGTGACGTCGTGGCCAAAGGCCAGCGCGGTGGTGTCGGGTGCGCCATAGGCCAGCCGATGGTAGATCTCATCGGAGATCACCGCGATGCCGAGCCGGTCCGCCGTTTCGACCAGCGCCTTCAACGCCTCGACAGGAATGACCGCACCGGTAGGATTGGCCGGACTGGCAAACAGCACGCCCTTCAAGGGCTTTTCGGCGTGCGCACTCACCAGATGTTCGGCGTGGAGATACGCTGCGCCTTCCAGCTCGATCTCAACCACCTCAATGCCGAGCGCTGCCATGATGTTGCGATAGGCCGGATAGCCGGGTGCAGCGATGGCAACACGATCGCCGGCGTCGAACATGGCTAGAAACGCCAGATTAAAGGCAGCAGAAGAGCCGGTCGTGACAGCGATCCGTTCCGGCGTGACCTCGATCTGGTAGTGGTCGCGATAGTGGTCGGCGATGGCACGACGCAAGCCGGCCAGGCCGAGTGCGTCGGTATAGCCGATGCGGCCGCTCTTCAAGGCGGCGGCGGCTGCCTCGCGCACGATGGCGGGGGCGGGATCGGATGGCTGGCCGACGGCCATGGAAATCACCGATACGCCTTCGGCCCTCAATTTGTTGGCACCAGCCAGAACATCCATGGCGTGGAACGGCTCGACGTCTCCGCGCCGTGACAATGAAACAACCATTCTTGGGCAAAACTCCTATTCAAGACGCCCCCGCCATCCGCGGCCGGCTGCCGGACCGTGCCGCACAAATGCCCGATTGATGGGGATCACAAGTTCAGCAAGTTTTCGCGCGCCGGCTTTTCATCGTCAACCGCCTCGTCTACCAGTGTATGCATCATGCTAAGCCTCTCACGTCCCGGAAAGACGATCACAAGGACCGTGCGCGCCCTGGCGACGTTGGCGCTTGGCGCGGCTATCGCCGTCTCCGGCACTGTAAATGCTTTTGCGCAGAACGTGCCGGTCGTGCGGGATGCCGAGATCGAGGCGCTGGTGCGCGATTACGCCAAGCCGATTTTCAAGGCGGCCGGCCTTTCCAATGCCGGCATCCAGATCGTTCTGGTCAATGATCCCAGTTTCAACGCCTTTGTTGCCGGGCGCCGCGTCTTCATCAACACAGGTACGTTGATGCAGGCCGAAACGCCAAACGAGGTAATCGGGGTGCTGGCACACGAAACCGGGCACATTGCCGGCGGCCACCAGCAACGGCTGCGTGAACAGCTCGAGCGTGCCAAGACGATGGCAATCGTCGCCGGCCTGCTTGGTGCCGGCGCGCTGGTGGCAGGCGCGGCCAGCAACAGCAAGGGCCTGGCAGGTGCCGGCATGGGACTCGCCACCGGCGGCACCGAATTGGCGCAGCGTTCGCTGCTTGCCTATCAGCGCGGCGAGGAAATGACGGCGGACCGATCCGCCATTACCTATCTCAACGCCACCGGCCAGTCTGGTGCAGGCATGTTGAAAACCTTCCAACGTTTCCAGAGCGCGCTATCGCTTTCGGGCGCGCGCGTTGATCCTTACCGCGTCAGCCACCCGATGCCGCAAGAGCGTATCTCGAACCTGCAGGAACTGGTGAGCAAGAGCCCTTACCTTGATGCCAAGGATCCCCCTGCCCTGCAGCAGCGCCACAACATGATGCGGGTCAAGATCGCCGCCTTCACGCAAGGCCAGGCGGCCACGTCGCGGCTGCTGCGCAAGAATCCCGATGCGGTTGCGGTGCAGTACGGTGAAGCGATTTCGAACTACCTGAACGGCAATCCAAGTTCCGCGCTGGCCAAGACTGATGCAATGATCAAGTCACAGCCCAAGAACGCCTACCTCCAGGAGTTGCGTGGCGACATCCTGATGAAAGCCAACAAGCCGAAGGAAGCGGCCTCCGCCTATGCCAAGGCTGTCAGCCTCGACCCGGCGAAATCGGGACTTCTTTCCGTATCCTATGGGCAGGCGTTGCTTGCCCAGGGCACACCGGAATCGTTGAAACAGGCCGTCACGCAGCTCTCCAACGGCCTCGAGCGTGACCGCGAGAACGCCGGCGGCTACCGTTTTCTGGCGCAGGCCTATGGCGAACTCGGCGATGTCGGCAAGGCCGAGCTGGCGACGGCCGAAGGTTACTATTACCAGGGCGCCACCAACGACGCCAAAATATTCGCCATGCGTGCGCAGAAGCTTTTGAAGCCGGGCGAACCGGCCTGGGTTCGTGCACAGGACATCATCGGTGCCAAGGCGCCAACCAAGAAATCGAACTGAAGACGGCACGGGCCGCAGGATATGACCCTGCTGCAGCGCCTGAAAGGCAAAGGAAGACGACCATGAACAAGGCCTATCTGCTCAGCACCGCCGGAGCGGCCATTGCCCTTGCCGCCTTTACCTTCGGCTTTACCGCCAGCGACACCCGCCCGGCATCCGCCGACACCAAGCTCGATCGCGCCCAGGTCGAGGAGATTGTCCGCAACTACCTCCTGAAAAACCCGGAAATCCTGCTTGAAGTGCAGGATGCGCTGGAGACCAAGCAGAAGGAGGAACAGAAGCTCGCTGCTTCCGGCGTCATCAAAGAAAACAAGGACGAGATCTTCAACGCCTCGTACGACACCGTCGTCGGCAATCCCAAGGGCAAGATCACGATCGTCGAGTTCTACGACTACAATTGCGGCTTCTGCAAACGCGCCATGGCCGACATGGCCGATCTCACCAAAGCCAACCCCGATCTTCGCTTCGTGCTGAAGGAGTTCCCGATCCTCGGACCGGATTCCCAGAAGGCCCATGTCGTCTCGCAGGCGTTCCAGAAGCTGATGCCGGAGAAGGCGGGTGAATTCCATCTCGAACTCCTCGGTGGCCAGACCCGCGCGACCGAAGAAACCGCCATCAAGATCGCACTGGAGCTCGGCGCCGACGAGGCAAAGCTGCGCGAGGCGATGAAGGATCCAGCCATCATGGAGCGCTTCGCCAAGACCTACGACCTTGCCAACAAGCTCGCCATCACGGGTACCCCCTCCTACGTCATCGGCAATGAGGTGGTGTTTGGCGCGCTCGGCGCGGATGTTCTGACCGAAAAGATCAAGGCCGCAAAGCCCACGCTTTGAGCTTCGCGGAATTGAACGCCCGGACTTGACCAGCTTAAGTCCGGTCAAACCGGCGTTGTGGACAGGCCAAGATCACACTTGCGCTCTTTTCGCCGCCGGTTATGCCCATTATAGAGGTCCGGCGCGCCGGCGATATTCGGCGCGAGGGTAAAGGTAGCCATTTTTGAAAACGGTTTTCGTCCTCAACGGTCCCAATCTCAACATGCTCGGCAAGCGCGAGCCATCGATCTATGGCGACCAGACGCTGGACGACATCGCCGCTGGCTGCGTGAAGGCAGGCAAGGACCTCGGGCTGACCGTCGATTTCCGCCAGTCGAACCATGAAGGCCATCTGGTCGACTGGATCCAGGAAGCAGGCGAAGCTGCTGCCGGGATCGTCATCAATGCCGGCGCATATACCCATACCTCCATCGCCATCCACGACGCCATCCGGGGTGTTGCCCCGCTGCCGGTGGTCGAAGTGCATCTTTCCAACATCCACGCGCGCGAGCCATTCAGGCATGTATCCCGGATCGCACCGCACGCCGTGGGAATGATCTGCGGCTTCGGGCCGCTTGGCTACACGCTGGCGCTGCAAGCGCTCGCCGCCCGCATCTGAAATGGGCGGACAACAAGAAGGGTCGGACATGACGACGAAAAAAACCGGTGTTGACCAGCAGCTGATCCGCGATCTCGCGGGTATCCTGAACGATACCAACCTCACTGAAATCGAAGTCGAGCTCGGCGATCTGAAGCTGCGCGTGTCGCGCCATGCGCCGACCGTGCACGCGGTGGCAGCGCCGGCTCCGGTCTTCGCCCAGGCTGCCGCGCCGCAGGCACCGACTGCTCCCGCCGCACCGAGCGCAGCCGAAGCTGCCAAGAACGCCGTGCCCTCACCGATGGTCGGCACCGCCTATCTTTCCCCCTCGCCCGATGCCAAGCAGTTTGTCGAAATCGGGCAGAAGGTGAAGGAAGGCCAGACGCTGCTGATCATCGAAGCCATGAAGACGATGAACCAGATTCCCTCGCCGCGCGCCGGCACGGTGACGGCGATACTGGTCGAGGACGCGCAGCCGGTAGAATACGGAATGCCGCTCGTCGTGATCGAATAAGGCACGGGGACGGACGGAATGTTCCAGAAGATCCTCATCGCCAATCGCGGCGAAATCGCGCTTCGGGTGCTGCGCGCCTGCAAGGAACTCGGCATCAAGACAGTCGTCGTGCACTCCACCGCCGACGCGGATGCCATGCATGTTCGCCTTGCGGACGAAAGCGTTTGCATCGGCCCGCCGCCTTCGCGCGACAGCTACCTCAACATCCACCAGATCGTTGCCGCCTGCGAAATCACCGGCGCCGATGCAGTGCATCCGGGCTACGGCTTCCTGTCGGAGAACGCCAAGTTCGCCGACATCCTCGCCGCCCACAACATCACTTTCATCGGTCCCTCGGGCGACCATATCCGCATCATGGGCGACAAGATCGAAGCCAAGCGCACCGCCAAGCGCCTCGGCATTCCGGTTGTTCCCGGCTCGGATGGCGCAGTCTCAGAAGAAAAGGAAGCCAAACGCGTTGCCGCGGAGATCGGCTATCCGGTCATCATCAAGGCCTCCGCAGGCGGCGGAGGCCGCGGCATGAAAGTGGCGCGCACCGAGGCAGACCTGGAAGTCGCGCTCGCCACCGCTCGTTCGGAAGCAGGCGCAGCCTTCGGCGACGATGCTGTCTACATCGAGAAATATCTCGAAAAGCCGCGCCACATCGAATTGCAGGTGTTCGGCGACGGCGCCGGCCAGGGCGTGCATTTCGGTGAGCGTGACTGTTCGCTGCAGCGTCGCCACCAGAAGGTATGGGAAGAGGCCAACTCTCCTGCCCTCAACGAGGAAGAGCGAGCCCGCATCGGCGGTATCTGCGCCAACGCTGTCGCCGATCTTGGCTATTCGGGCGCCGGCACCATCGAGTTTCTCTATGAAAACGGCGAATTCTATTTCATCGAGATGAACACCCGCCTGCAGGTGGAGCATCCGGTGACGGAAGCGATCACCGGCATCGATCTGGTGCATGAGCAGATCAGGGTTGCTTCGGGTGGCGGACTTTCGGTGCGGCAGGAAGATATCAAGTTCAACGGCCATGCCATTGAATGCCGCATCAATGCCGAGGACCCGCGCACCTTTACGCCGTCGCCAGGCACCATCACGCATTTCCACACGCCTGGTGGTCTCGGCATCCGCGTCGATTCCGGCGTCTATTCCGGCTACCGCATCCCGCCCTACTACGACAGCTTGATCGGCAAGCTGATCGTGCACGGCCGCAACCGTGTCGAGTGCATGATGCGCCTGCGCCGTGCGCTCGATGAATTCGTTGTCGATGGCATCAAGACTACGCTGCCGTTGTTCCGCGACCTCGTCGGTAACTCCGACATCGCCAATGGCGACTACGACATCCACTGGCTGGAAAAATATCTGGCCAAGACGGAGTGACAGACAATGCGTCCTTCGACGCTTGCCCCGAGGGACGCATCGTTGGATGCGGATGCATTCGAAATAAATCCGGCTCTATCTCTTTGTTTTGGCGCATGATCTTTATCCGAAAAGTCAGCAACTTTTCGAGATCATGCTCGAGCACAACGCTGAAATGACCCGCCCTTTCGCGCCCGGCTATCGCATCCCGACGGACCTGCTGCTCAAGGCCTATGCCTCGGGTGTCTTCCCGATGGCGGAGAGTGCCGATGATCCCGAAGTGTTCTGGGTGCGACCGGAAAAGCGCGGCATCATCCCGCTGGACGGCTTCCATATTCCGGAAGAGTCTTGCCAAGACGATCCGCCGGGCTCCTTTCGATATCCGCTTCGACCATGATATCGCAGCAACAATCGCCGGCTGCGCCGAACAGCGGGATGAGCGCCAGTCGACCTGGATCAACGCACCGATCCGTGAAGCCTATCTGCAACTCGCCCGGATGAGCCACTGCCACTCGGTCGAAGCCTGGCGCGACGATCACCTCGTCGGCGGGCTCTATGGCGTCTCGCTCGGCCGCGTCTTCTTTGGCGAAAGCATGTTTTCGCGGGAGACCGACGCCTCCAAGGTCTGCCTCGTCCATCTGGTCGAGCGGCTCAAGGAGCGCGGCTTTGCCCTGCTCGACACCCAGTTCACCACCGAACATCTGAAACGCTTCGGCGCCGTCGACGTACCGCGCGGCCGCTATGAAAAGATGCTCGCAGCAGCACTGAAAGGCGAAGCGGCATTCAGCCCAAGGGCAGATTGAGATCGCCAGCGGCCGGTCAGTTGGTGGGCTGCTTGCTGTTGACCTTGGCGGGTGCGCCACTGGACGACGGCTTGGCTGCAACAGGCGCGGGCACGTCGGACTTCTGTTTGCAGCCCTTCAGCCACACGTCGTAGACGGCGTGCTCGACAGCGTTGATGCCGGGGCTTTCGGCGAACATCCAGCCTGTGAAGATACGGCGGATCTTGCGGTCAAGCGTGATCTCGTCAACCTCGACGAAGGAATCCGTTTTCGGCGCCTCGGCGCCGGGGCGCGAATAACACACGCGCGGCGTCACCTGCAGCGCACCGAACTGCACCGTCTCGTCGATATAGACGTCGAAATTGATGATGCGGCCGGTGATCTTGTCGATGCCGGAAAATTCGGCGACCGGATTGGCAACGCGTTCAACCTTCACCTCGGGAGCCGGCTTGTTCTGGGCAGGCTGCTTCTGGCCAGGCTGTTCACCCTGAGCCGGTTGTTGAGGCGCTGGTTCCTGGGCCGGTTGCTCCTGGACAGGCTGTCCCTGGTTGGCGTCTGGCTGGATCTCGAACGGTATCTGGGCAGGCGTTTCACCGGCGGGCGGATCCCAGGGCATCTGCTGTGAATTCGCAACAAGCGGGCAAGCAACCACCAGCATTGTTGCCAAGGCGCCGGTCGAAAGGCGGCTGATAGATCTCATACGGACGACCCGTCTTTGGGCAGGTGATTCTCAACGCCCAAAGGTAGAGCGTTCCGGCGAAGCGAACCAGCTAAACGGCAAATGTGGCGAGAACCCGAACCGTGTCTAGTCAGGAACCCGGCGTCCAGGCATCATAGTCGCCGGTCACCTGTGGACGGTGCTGGCTGCCCAGGATCGAGCCCTTCGGCCGGTACGCGGCGGCGGTACCCGTCAGGTTGGGCTCGTGCGGCTTCTGCCATTCGCGCGGCTTGTATGTCTCGTTGACCGGAGCAACATCGACACGGTGGTGAATCCAGCCGTGCCAGCCGGGAGGAATGGCCGAGGCTTCCGACTTATCGGCATAGATCACCCAACGGCGGGTCTGCCCGTCGGAATTGATGCCACCCTCGTAGTAGATGTTGCCGAATTCGTCCTGACCAACTTTCTTGCCATGACGCCAGGTATGGAAACGCGTTCCCAGCGTCTGGCCGTTCCACCAGGTGAAAAACTGCGTCAGAAAGCCTGCCATGCTGGTCCTCGCGGGCGTTTGCCGTTGCCTGCTTATGGCGCCCTGTCGGGCGGAAGGCAAGGGTTAGATCGTCGGGACAATGTGGAGTTCCTGCACCCCTCATCCAGAAACGGGGAAAAATGCCCCTCCATTTCGCATTTGCTCAAATCCATCTCGCACTTGCAAAATAATTAGCCGCTCCGTATCCCTTGGGACGCTCGGACAACCGGGCTTTCGGACAGGTTCGGCCTGTCCGTCATGGGAGGAAAAAGATGGCTTCCGACGCGACTGCGGCTGCACCCCGCATCACGCCTGCAGAGTTGTCGGCCCGCAAGGGCGGCACGCCGATCGTCTGCCTGACCGCTTACACCTATCCCATTGCCCGCCTGCTTGACCCGCATGTCGATCTTTTGCTGGTCGGCGATAGCGTCGCCATGGTCCTGCATGGGCACAAGACAACACTCGGCGCGACCATGGAGATGATGATCCTGCATGGCCAGGCTGTGATGCGCGGCACGCGGCGCGCGTGCGTCGTGCTCGACATGCCGGCCGGCAGCTATGAAAGTTCGCCCGCCGTCGCCCTCGCCTCGGCCCAACGCCTGATCGATGAAACCGGCTGTGATGCCGTGAAGCTGGAGGGTGGGATCGACGTGGCGGAACAGATCGCCGCCATTACAGGCGCCGGCATTGCTGTCATGGGTCATATCGGACTGCAGCCGCAATCGGTCGAAAAGGACGGCGGCTATAAAATCAAGGGCGGCACCGATACCGCCATCGCCACACTCCTGGCTGATGCCAAAGCTGTCGAGCGCGCCGGAGCCTTCTCGATGGTGATCGAAGGCACGATGGAGCCTGTGGCGGCCGAGATCACGCGTCGGGCGGCGATCCCCACCATCGGCATAGGCGCCAGCGCTGCCTGCGACGGCCAGATCCTCGTCGTCGACGATGCGATCGGCCTGACCGTCGACCGCGTGCCGAAATTCGTCAAGGAATATGCCAACCTACGCGACACGGTGGCCAAAGCAGCCGTCTACTATGCCGAGGACGTGCGCGCGCACACCTTCCCGGGACCCGAACACGTCTTTCAACCGAAGGGCACGAAAGAATCATGAAACGCCCGCAAGTTGTTGAAACCGTTTCCAATCTGCGCACCGTCGTGCGGGAGTGGCGCCGCCAGGGCCTGAGCGTTGCCATGGTGCCGACCATGGGCGCCCTGCATGACGGACATGTTTCGCTGACGCGCATAGCACTCGAGCGCGCCGACCGATGCGTGGTGTCGATCTTCGTCAATCCGACGCAATTCGCACCGACCGAAGACCTCGACAAATATCCGCGCCAGCTGGCCGCCGACCTTGACCGACTGGCAGAAGCTGGCGTGCAGCTTGCCTTCACGCCGGCGGCGGCGGAAATGTACCCGCATGGCTTCGACGCCAAGGTGGTCATCGGTGGTCCGTCGAACGGACTGGAAACCGATTTTCGGCCAACCTTCTTCGAAGGCGTCGCCACGATCGTCGCCAAGCTTTTCCTGCAGACCCTGCCCGACTGCGCGATCTTCGGCGAAAAAGACTATCAGCAGCTCTGTGTGGTGAAAAAGCTCTGTCGCGATCTGGACATTCCCGTCGAGATCATCGGAGCACCGACGGTGCGGGACGGAGAAGGCCTCGCCATGTCCTCGCGCAATGCCTATCTCTCGCCTGCCGAACTCGCCGTGGCGCGACAGCTCAACAAGATCCTGCGCCGTGCCGCGCAGGCCTTGCAATCTGGGGCTGGCGAAGAGGAAACGCTGGAGAAAGCCCGCCGGCAAATCCTCGCCACTGGCTTCGCTGCCGTCGACTATGTCGAGGCGCGCGAGAGTGACACGCTTGCACCCTGGCGACGCGACCGCGACGGCCGCATCCTGGTGGCCGCGCGGCTCGGCGCTACGCGGTTGATCGACAATGTCGAGATTGTTGGGATCTAGAGGACTTATTCTCTCCGCGGGAAGCGGCTAACCCAGCCGTTTCTCGAACACCAGCGCCGGGATACCCGATCCGGCAGCACCACAATCGCTGCTCTGGCCAGCCTCGGTGAAACCATTGGCCTTGTAGAAGCGGATGGCCGGCGCATTGGCACCCTCCACCTCCAGCCGCAGTGTGTGGGCTTCGGGAAAGCTGTCTTCGATCTCCTCCAGCAGCATGCTGCCGATGCCTTTGTGCTGGAATGCCGGCAGCACATAAAGCTGGCGCAACTTCACCACCTTTGGATCGTCGGTCGCAGCTGCAAAGGCCACGCCGGCGATGGTCTCGCCATCGTCGGCGACCAGGAACTCGGAGTTTGGCTGCGTCAGGCGGGCCTTGAGCGAAGCTGGCGTGTGCCACTGGTTCGTGATCTCGTTCACCCGCTCCACGCCGTAAATGGCATCATAGGTGGCATGCCATGTCTCGGCGAGCAGCGCCTTTACCGCTTCAAGGTCACGCTCGCTCGCCGTACGCACGAACATGGCGGCTATTCCGTGATGCCGAGCTTGGCCTTGACGAGATCGTTGACCGCCTGCGGATTGGCCTTGCCGCCGGTCGCCTTCATGACCTGGCCGACGAACCAGCCGGCCATCGACGGCTTCGCCTTGGCCTGCTCGACCTTGTCCGGGTTGGCTGCGATCACCTCGTCCACCGCCTTTTCGATGGCACCGGTGTCGGTGACCTGCTTCATGCCGCGCGTCTCGACGAGCTCCTTCGGGTCACCGCCTTCGTTCCAGACGATCTCGAACAGGTCCTTGGCAATCTTGCCGGAGATGGTGCCTTCCTTGATCAGGTCAATGATGCCACCAAGCTGGGCAGGTGAAACCGGAGTCTCTTCAATGGCTTTGCCGGACTTGTTCAACGCACCCAGCAGGTCGTTGATGACCCAGTTCGCCACCGCCTTGCCGTCGCGCCCTGTCGTCACCTGCTCGAAATAATCGGCAATGGCCTTTTCCGAGACGAGGATCGAGGCGTCATAAGCGGACAGGCCGAGCTTCTCGACCAGACGCGTCTTCTTGTCGTCCGGCAACTCCGGCAGGTATCTGGCGAGTTCCTCGACATAGGCCTGGTCGAACTCCAGCGGCAGCAGGTCCGGATCGGGGAAATAGCGATAGTCATGCGCTTCCTCCTTGGAACGCATGGAGCGCGTCTCGCCCTTTACCGGGTCGAACAGGCGAGTTTCCTGGTCGATCTTGCCCCCGTCCTCCAGGATGGCGATCTGGCGGCGCGCCTCATACTCGATAGCCTGGCCGATAAAGCGGATCGAGTTCATGTTCTTGATTTCGCAACGGGTGCCGAAGCCTTCGCCCGGCCGGCGCACCGAAACGTTGACATCGGCGCGCAGGGAGCCCTCGTCCATGTTGCCGTCGCAGGTGCCGAGGTAGCGCACGATGGTGCGCAGCTTGGTGATGTAAGCCTTGGCCTCGTCTGATGAGCGAATGTCGGGCTTCGAGACAATCTCCATCAGCGCCACGCCGGAGCGGTTGAGATCGACATAGGACATGGTCGGATGCTGGTCGTGCATCGATTTGCCCGCGTCCTGCTCCAGGTGCAGGCGTTCGATGCCGACCTCGATGTCCTCGAACTCGCCTTTCTTATCCGGGCCGACCGAGACGATCACCGTGCCTTCGCCGACGATCGGCTGCTTGAACTGGGAGATCTGGTAGCCTTGCGGCAGATCCGGATAAAAATAGTTCTTCCGGTCGAAAACCGATTTGTGGTTGATCTGGGCGTTCAGGCCAAGCCCGGTGCGGATGGCCTGACGCACGCATTCCTCGTTGATCACGGGCAGCATACCGGGCATCGCCGCATCGACCAGCGAGACGTTGGCATTGGGGGCTGCACCGAAAGCAGCCGACGCACCGGAGAACAGCTTGGCCTCCGAGGTCACCTGCGCGTGGACCTCCATGCCGATGATAACTTCCCAGTCGCCGGTGGCGCCGGGAATCAATCGCTTGGGGTCGGACGTGCGGGTGTCGATGAGGGTCATGGAGGCCTGCATTCAGGAAGCGTGAAATCGTTGATTTGGGCTAGCGCAACCGGCGCCGCGAGGCAAGCCACCGCAAATGTCGCGCCCTCGTCTCCTTTTAGGAAAAACTTTGCGCGCCGTCATCTCGCAAGTGCGAAGACGAGGTTTGTTCTGCTCTGCAATGCGGAATCTTTAAGACGAAATTCCTGTCGCCACCCCTGAACAGGCAAAGCGGTCCTTTGAACTTGAAGCCGGCTTTGTGGACGATATGGGCAGGCTTCGCATTCCGCGCTGCCAACCCTTTCGCCTCCCAAGGCTATTTTTGACCGAGGACTGTTATGACCACCGCCTTTAGAAGCCCGATTACCCGCCGCGCCGGTCTTGCCGCATTGCTGGCTTCGGCCGTCGCGCTCGTCAGCCTTGCGGCTCCGTCGTCCGCCTATGCAGAGGACAAGAAATCCGTGAAGGTTGGCATCATTTCCGGCGAGGATGAAGACGTCTGGCGCGTCGTCACCGCTGAAGCCGCCAAGACGGGCCTGACCATCGAGACCGTGGTCTTCAACGACTACACCCAGCCCAACGAAGCGTTGGAACGCGGCGAGATCGACGCCAACGCGTTCCAGCACCAGCCTTATCTCGACAACCAGGTCAAGACACAGGGCTATCACATCGTGCCGGTCGGCTATACCGGCGTCTGGCCAATCGGCCTCTATTCGAAAAAGCATGCCAAGGTGGCCGACCTGAAAAAAGGCGCGGTCGTCGGCGTGCCGAACGATCCGTCGAACGAAGGCCGCGCGCTTCGCGTGCTGCAGAACGAAAAGCTCATCAAGCTGAAGGACGGTACAGGTATCCTGGCCACCACTGCCGACATCGCCGAGAATCCGAGCGGGATCGAGATCAAGGAACTCGACGCCGGCATCGTCGGCCGCTCGGTGGAAGACCTGGACGCAGCTGTCGTCAACACAGACTGGGCGCTGAAGAGTGGGCTGACACCGGAAAACCGCATCGCGCAGGAGCCGGTGGCCGATAATCCGTACCGCAATTTCATCGCCGTCAAGCAGGGCAATGAAAACGAGCCCTGGGTGAAGGCTTTGGTCGCAGCCTACCAGAACCCGACGGTGAAGGCAGAATTCGACCGCGTCTACAAGGGCACCGGCATCAGCGCCTATTAAGGCCGATGCAACCCTATCTGGAACGGCGAGCAGCTCGCGGCCTTTCGGCCAGCGGGCTGCTTGGTTTGGAGCCGTTCGATGCGCAGCCGCAAGAGGCTGCCGGGAAAGGACAACCCGTGAATCAGCACGTCTTGGCAGAGATCCCGCATTTGGCCGACACAATGGACGATGACATCGCCAGCCAGCCAGCCAGCCCGGCCCTTGCCCAGAGCGACGAGATTGTGCGCCTTGTCGATCTGAAGCGTCGCTTCGGAGAAACGCCGGCACTGGAGGGCGTGTCGCTGACCGTGCGCAAGGGTGAGATCCTCGGCATCATCGGCCGCAGCGGCGCGGGCAAATCAACATTGATCCGGTGCCTGAACGGACTGGAGCGGCCGGATTCCGGCGAAGTCCACATCGAAGGCCGAGAAATCAGCCGGCTTGGCGAGCATGAACTGCAGCCGCTGAGACGGCGCATCGGCATGATTTTCCAGCACTTCAACCTGCTGTCGGCCAAGACGGTCGAGGACAATGTCGCGCTGCCGCTCAAGATCGAGGGAAGACCCAAGGCCGAGCGCCGGGCGCGAGCGGCAGAACTGCTGGAACTGGTCGGCCTTTCCGCCAAGGCCAGGGCCTATCCGTCCTCGCTGTCCGGCGGCCAGAAACAGCGTGTCGGCATTGCCCGCGCGCTTGCCGCCGGACCGGCGCTGTTGTTGTCGGATGAAGCGACATCGGCACTCGACCCGGAAACGACGCGATCGATCCTGGCGCTGCTCAAGGATATCAATCAACGTTTCGGCCTCACCATCCTCCTGATCACCCACGAGATGGAAGTGATCCGCTCGATCGCCGACCGCGTCGCGGTGATCGATGCCGGACGTATCGTCGAAGAGGGTCCGGTCTGGTCGGTCTTCGCCGATCCGCAGTCCGAAATCACAAAAAGCCTGCTTGGCGGAATCCGCCCGCAGCTGCCAGTCGAGATCGCCGAAAAACTTTCATCCGTTCCTGGCAAGGAGGCGATCCTGCGCGTGGATGTCGCCGGTGATGCTGCCAGGCGTCCACTGCTTTCAGAACTGGCAGCAGCCGTTCCCGGCCGTTTTCGCCTGATTCATGGCGGCGTCGACCACGTCCAGGGCGAACCGGTCGGCAGCCTCTTCCTCGGCATAGCCACCAAAGACGGCCAGGTCGCCAAAACACTCGATTTCCTGATTGCCCGCAATGCCAGGGCCAAGGTGCTCGGTTATGTCTGAAATCATGCTCCAACTCCTGCTGCGGTCGCTTTGGGAGACCGTGCTGATGACGGCGGCGTCCGGCTTGATCTCGCTGGTCGCCGGCTTGCCGTTGGGGCTGGCGCTGATCGCCACCGAACGCGGCGGCATCGCGGAGAACCTTTGGGTGAACCGCATCCTTGCCGCCATCATCAACGGTTTTCGTTCAGTGCCCTTCATTATCCTGCTTGTTGCGTTGATCCCCGTGACGAGACTGATCGTTGGCACCTCGATCGGTACATGGGCAGCAATCGTACCGCTGTCGATTGCGGCGACGCCCTATTACGCCCGTATCGCCGAAGTCTCGTTGCGCGAAGTCGACCGCGGTCTCATCGAAGCGGCGCGCGCCATGGGCGGCAACCGCTGGACGATCATCCGCGAAGTGCTCGTGCCCGAAGCCCTGCCCGGCATCATCGCCGGCTTCACCGTGACACTGGTGACACTGGTCGGTGCGTCTGCCATGGCCGGCGCGATCGGAGCAGGCGGGCTCGGCGACCTTGCCATCCGCTACGGCTATCAGCGTTTCGAGACCACCGTGATGATCGCCGTGGTGGCGGTTCTGATCGTGCTCGTATGCGGCATACAGTGGCTGGGTGACCGGCTGGTTGCGCGGCTGGATCACCGAAGCTGATCCGGCTTCGATGCCAGAGCGGAATCCGCTGACGATGGGACGGTATTCTGCTCTACCGTTCTGCCTTGGCATGACGGACGGCGGATGCCTCCTTTCTCAGAAAAGTCTGCAACTTTTCAGAATTCTGCCCAGGCTGGCATTCCGTGACGGTTTCGCCTATACGGCGCTCATCCCATGGAGTGTGGATGTTTACTTCGTCTGAGTCCCGCTAGAGCCCCGACCTTCTGCTGAAGGCGGGGCGTGAGAACCTGAAACCCCGTGCCGCGTTCGCGTGGCTGCGGTTTTTTGTTTTGGCCATTTTGGCCAGGTTTTCCCGGGACCATTCCACAATGAACATTTCGCGCTTGGAACAGCGCATCCTGCACCTGCTCGCGCAGGGCGGACGCATTGAAATCGAAAAAGACGACAGCCAGAAGATCGAAGCCGTGTACTGCCTGACCCGCGATGGTTGGCGGTATCCGGATTTCGACATTTCGCTCTTCAAGAAACTGAAGCGAAGGAAGGCCGTCGCTTCCAACAATGGCGGCCCCTATCGCATCACGCGTGAAGGGCTGAGACTGGTACGTCCACAGCTCGACAACCGTTGAGCTGGCGACCTGTCCCAAAGAAAAGACCTCCCCATGTCGTCGCCGGCATGGGGAGGTCTTGATTCCCTCGTCGGGAAACAGTGATCACGCCGTGGCGATATAGGCTTTGATCTGCTCAGCCTCGCGCTCGACCGTTTCAATGCGCCGCTTGACCACGTCGCCGATCGAGATGATGCCATCGAGCAAGCCATCCTTTTCCACCGGCAGGTGGCGGAAGCGGCCATTGGTCATGATCTCCATGACCTCGTTGACCGTGTGGCTCGCGTTACAGATCTTGACCTTCGGCGTCATGACGGCGCGCACTTGAAGGTCGAGTGCGGCAGCGCCCTCCTTGGCGATGACACGCACCACGTCGCGCTCGGAGAGAATACCGACGATCTTGCGATCTCCGTTGGTGATGACCAGCGCACCAATCCGCCGATCGGCGAGCAATCCGACCGCTTCGGTCAGTGTCGCGTTGGGGCCAAGTGTGACCACAGCGTGGCCCTTCGCCTCAAGAATTGCCTTAACAGTCATGGCGTCCTCCTCTGCAACCATCCGTCAGCCCCAGGGCGAGCGGATATTGACGTCAAGCAGGGATATGGTGCGCCGTGACGGGCTGCATTTCAAGTATTCCGATCAGCGACCATAGACTTGCTTGCGATCGAAGAAACGCAGTCCGAGGAAGCCGGCAAGGAAGCCGCCGATATGAGCCTCCCATGCGATCTGGCTGTCTTGCCCCGGCACGAAGCCGACAACGCCGGTGACGATGTTGATGACCATCCACACAGCCAGGAAGCTCAGCGTGGCACGAGAACGGAACACCGCGCTGAAAGGCAGCAACGGTCCGGCGAACGCGCCTTTGCCGGATGAACGATCGACATGGAAGGCGAAACGGGCGGCTGCGCCCATCATACCGGAAATCGAACCGGACGCACCGATCAACGGAGCCTGCGTCTGCGGGTGAATGGCGAAAAAGAAGAACGCCGCTGCGACGCCGGTGACCGCGAAGAACAGCGCGAAACGCAAAACGCCGATGCGGTTTGCAAGCGGCGATCCGAATGCGGCAAGCCAGATCATGTTCACGATCAGATGTGCCCAGCCACCATGCAGGAAGGTGTAAGTGAACGGGCTCGAAAAGGCGTAAAAATCCAGATCGTACTGGCCGGAGTAACGAACCGGAATGAACGCGGCACGAATGAGCAGTTCAATGTCCTGCTGCGATGTCAGCACATAAAGACGCAACAAATGAACCGCGGCGCAGATCAGGATAATCGCGAGGACGATGACGGGCAGATTGAAGATCGGCTCGCGCGACGGAATCTCGTCGTCCGCCGGTGTCCCCGTCTCTCTCGCCTCGTTCATCGTATCATTCCCGGTTCCTGGCCCGTCCTGGTGAAGGTGCATGTAAGCCAAGGCACCGCATTACACAAACGGGGCGCATCGAAAACGAATCAAAGTTCGGAAAACAAGAAAAAAGCCGTCCAAGGTTTCCCTCGGACGGCTGGTCGAGCCCCCATGCTCCCCTGAAAGCCTTTGACTGGAATGCCGCCGCCCGAACCGGACCACGACGAAAACTGGAGTGATTTCAATCTTGCACGGACAAGTTTGATCAGCAATGTAAACCGCTCGTTAACCTTAATGACCCCGGCCGGTTAACAAATGCCATCCAGACTGGCACGCATCCTGCTCCGCGTCCCATGTAGGCCATCGGAAAACGCCCAGCTGTTCCCCGATGGCACATCTGATGGACGGATGGCGCGGAGCATATCGACTATGAACCTGAACGGATCGATCGCACTGTTCCAATATTGGAACCGGCTGCGCCGCGGCCGCCCGGCACCGCGGCGAACCGAGGTAGAGCCCGCCGATATCAAGACGCTGCTGGCCGACACCTTCATTCTTGAGAGGGATTCGCGTGGCGAAGCTGTCTTTCGGCTGGCCGGCACGAGGTTGTGTGCCACCTACGGCCGCGAACTGAAGGGTTTCTCCTTCCCCTCGTTGTGGCTTGAAAAGGACCAGCGGCTGGTGTCTCGCCTGATGCAGGGGGTATTCGAGCAGAATTCGGCAGTGCTGATCAGCTATGAAGGCAGGAGCCGTAGCGGCCACTCCTGTCGATTCGAACTTCTGGCGTTGCCACTCGATGGCGGTGCGGAGCACCCACGCTGCCTGGGCGTGGTCAGTACCGCCGAAAAACCGTTCTGGCTGGGTGCTGATCCAATCGCCGATGCGACGATCGAATCGGTTCGTGTCATCGAGCCGGACAAGGAAATGGCTGCCTTGACCAGCCGGACGGCTATCGTCGCTCCATCGCTGGCGCCGACGGAACTTGGATATGCCAAATCGACCGGCACTTACAGCGGCGCCAGGCGCGTGCGCCATTTGGTCGTGCTCGAAGGTGGGCGGGAAGACGAGTAAATGCTCTAAGCTGACGTTAACATTTTCAGCTTTTTTAACTTCTCATCATGTAGCGTTCCGCTGAAATTCCTCGCAACGGCGCAGGAATGCCAACGAGGTAACAAGCGGTGATGAGGTCAGCGGCGATCGACCAGGCGCCGGCGGCGGCTGAAAGGCGCAACTTTCAGCGCGTTCGCGTGAAGATTTATGGTCGTTTCATGCTCGAGGATCGCACCGAGCATCCTTGTCAAGTCATCGACATGTCGCCCGGCAACGTGGCCCTTCGCGCCGACCGCGTCGGCGATCCCGGCGAAAAGGTGATCGCTTATCTGGATCATATCGGCCGTATCGAAGGTGTGGTGACGCGACGCCTGCAGGACGGTTTTGCCATGACAGTGGTGGCCTCCGAGCGCAAACGCGACAAGCTGGCCGCGCAGCTCACCTGGCTCGCCAACAAGCATGAACTCGACCTGCCGGAAGACCGTCGCCATGAACGCGTCGCGCCACGCAATCCAATGAGCGTGCTGCAGCTTTCGGACGGACGGCAGTATCAGTGCCGTATCATCGATTTGTCTCTGTCGGGCGCAGCCATCGAAATCGACGTCAAGCCGGCCAAGGGCGTTCAGGTGGTGCTGGGCACCATGCGGGGACAGGTCGTGCGCCATTTCGAAGAAGGCATCGCTATCGAGTTCGCCGTCGTGCAGCGCCCGGAAACGCTCGATTCCGAATTCAACCGCCCGCGAACCTAGCCGCCTGCCCCAAGTCTGGTTGCGTGGGTTTGCAGCCGTGCTGTTGCAGCCCATGCCCGATCAGAAAATCGTCTCCAGCGGCTGCGGCATGGCGATCGCATAACCCTGCGCCTGGTCGATGCCCATGGCCTTGACCAGTTCGAGCGTCTTCTTATCCTCGACCTGCTCGGCAACCGTTATGGCGCCCAAGCGGTGACCAACGGCGTTGATCGATTCCACGATGGCACGGTCGAGGTCGTTTTCAGTGACTTGCCGGATGAAGCTGCCATCGATTTTCAGACCATTGACCGGAAACTGCCTCAGATAGCTGAACGAGCTCAGACCTGTACCGAAATCGTCCAGGATCACGCCGCAGCCAGCCGTGCGCGCCTTGGAAAGGAACAGTTTCGCCGCCGACAGATTGTTCATGACGGCGGTCTCGGTGATTTCGAAATGCAGCCGCCTCGGCGACAGGCCGGACCGGTCCAGTTCTTCCTGCAGGAATGGCCACAGGAATGGGTCGTTGAGTGAATTGGCCGACAAGTTGATGGCGAAAGACAGGTGTTCAGCCGACGCCAGGCGCTCGCCGAAGTCGCGGAATGTGGTGCGGATGACCCAGCGGTCGATATTGCCCATCAGGTCGTAGTGCTCGGATGCGGGAATAAAGGCCGATGGCTCGACGATGCCGCCATCGTCCCCAAGCATCCGGAGCAGGATCTCGTAATGCGAATAGCCGTTCGAGCGACCGCTGAGGTCGCACACCTTCTGGGCAAACAGCCGAAACCGGTTGGCCTCGATCGCGTTGCGGATGCCTGCGGCCACCTGAACCTGGCGATGATTGCGATGCGCTTCGCTGCCGGCACCGCCGTAGACCGACACCTGATTGCGGCCTGCAGTCTTGGCTGTGTAGCACGCAATATCTGCCTGGCTCATCAGTTCATCGATACGCAAGCCCTCGGGACCGATGACGGTCAGGCCGACGCTGGCCCCAATCCGGTATGTTCGCTCATCCCAGACGAATTCGAGCGCCGCTAGCTGACGCAGAAGCAGTTGCGCAAGCTTTTCACCGTCGGGCGTGTCGCATTCGTACAGCAGCAAGCCGAACTCGTCTCCTCCCAGACGGGCGACGATGTCGTCTTCGCGGCAGACCCGGCGCATCACATTGGCAACATCCCGCAGCAATGCATCACCGGCGGCATGACCGGCGGTGTCATTGACCAGCTTGAAGCGATCGAGATCGATGAAGCACATGACATGCTGCTGGCCGCGTGAACGAGCCTGCTCGCCGGCAATCCTCAGCTCCCGCTCAAAAGCGGCCCGATTGGGCAAGCCGGTCAGACTGTCATGACTAGCCGAATGTTCCAGTGCCTGCTGCAGCGTGCGGGCCTTGGTCACGTCCTGAAACACCAGTACGGCACCAATGATCTCGCCGGAAGCCGTGCGCACCGGAGCAGCTGAATCGCGGACGCTGCGACGCTCGCCGTCGCGCCCGATCAGTATCGCCGCGTCGCTGAGATAAAATGGTTGTAGCCGGGCGAGACAGGTTTCGACCGGGTCGGGGATCGGATCGCCGGTCTGCTCATCGACGATGCGGAAAACGTCGCGCAAAGGCATGCCCGCCGCCTCGCTCGCCAGCCAGCCGGTCATCTGTTCGGCGACCGGGTTCATGAAAGTGATGCGCGCTTGCGCGTCGGTTGAAATTACTGAGTCGCCGATCGAATGCAGCGTGATGCGCAGCCGTTCCTTTTCCTCGAACACAGCCTGAGCGAGGTCGATATGGTCGGTGATGTCCCAATTCATGCCGACGGCACGCAAAGGAGCGCCGCCTTCGTCCCGCGACAATTTGGCGAGCGACCGGATATGACGCATCGCGCCCGAATGTTGACGCCGGATGCGCACATCCATGGAGAAGATCGACGTTTCCTGAACCCCGAGTTCATAACGACGCAGTACCTCCGGCACGTCGTCGGGATGGATGAAGGTCAACCAGTGATCGAGGGTGCCGTCGAAATCATCCGGCGACAACTCGTACAGCTCGTACATGCGCTCGTCCCAGGTGAACTTCCCCGTCGCGAAATCGAGCTCGAAAATACCGGCCTCGGACGCCTCGACGGCAAGTTGCAGCCGCTGGTTCAAAGCCACGATCGCCTGCTCCGCTTCCTTGCGCGCAGTGATGTCGGTGTGAGTGCCGATACAGCGGAGTGGCTTGCCCGCCTCATCCCTTTCGATCACCTTGCCGCGGTCGTAGATCCAGCGCCACGTACCATCCTTGGCCAGCATGCGGTGCTCCAGGATAAAGTCGGCGGTTTCGCCACGGAGATGCCTTTCGATGATCTCCATGCAACGCGGCAAATCCTCCGGATGAACATGGTCCGACCAATCGCTGACCGCGTTCCCGATATCGTCTTCCTCATAGCCCAGCATGCTTTTCCAGCGAGGGGAGTAGAAAACGTGGCCTGTTTCGAGATTCCAGTCCCAGATGCCGTCGCCGGCGCCATCGACGGCGAATTGCCAGCGCATTTCGCTTCTGCGCAGTGCCGCTTCCGCAGCCTTGGCCTCAGTAATGTCGCGCGAAATGCCGACGATGCCGACGATCTCGCCCTTTTCGTCCAGCCGAGGTGCCTTGGTCGACGAATAGGTTCGCAGGACACCATCGACCAGCACGGTCTCCTCGACCGTGAATGGCTTCCCGCTCTCCATCACGTGCCTGTCGTGAACAACAACGGTGTCTGCCGTGGCCCTCGGAAAAACCTGGTGGTCAAAGCGGCCCAGAATATCGGCACTCGAGCGACCAGCCAGTTGCTCGACAGACTTATTGGTGAGCAGGTAACGCCCTTCGGCGTCCTTGGCGTAGATCAGGTCCGGCGTGCCGCGCATCACCGCCTCCAGGAGAGCCAGTGCATCGTGCAACTGCTTTGACCGCTCGATCTGCTCGGTGATGTCCCAGCAGACACCGACAAAACGCCGGACCCTGCCTTCCGGCCCGCGGATTGCCTTGGTTGCGACCCGGATATGATGAACCTCGCCAGAAGCGGGATGAACCACCCTGTATTCAATGGAAGTGAAGGCGTCACGCGATTCCGCAAAGTGCCGCGTGCGCTCGCGCACGCGCGCGATGTCTTCCGGATGAAGCAGCTTGAAGAAGCCTTCACGCGATCCGTCATAAGTTCCCGGTGTCACGCCATGCAGCGCGAAGGCGCGCGCGTCCCATTTGCGCATACCGGTCGAATAATCCATGTCGAAGGTGCCGATATGGCCGGCCTCGAGGGCGAGTTGCAGGCGGTCGGTGACGCTGGAAAGCTGGTCCAGCGTTTCGCTGAGTTCAGTCGCCCGCTCCACATCGCCGGTAATGTCCCAGCATGCGCCGATGCCCCGGCGCACCAAACCATCCGTGTCGCGCAGGAGACGAACCGAAACCCGGATATGGCGATAGGCGTCCGGTGCCCCCAGTTTGACGCGATAGTCCGTCTGGTAGCGCTCTTGCTCCGCCAAAGCAGCATTCCGAACCTGCTCAACCTTGATCACATCATCAGGGTGGAGCAGGCGATTGAATCCGTCGACGGTGCCATCAAAGGTCTTCTCGGTGACCCCATGCAATTCATGCGTGCGTGCGTCCCAGTGCCGGAAACCTGATGGAAAATCGACGTGGAAGATACCGATACCGCCGGTTTCCAACGCGATATCGAGGCGTTCGGAAGCATCTGCCAGCTGTTCTTCGATCTCCCTTTGATGCGAGATGTCGGTGATGGCCCCGACCAGCCGCAGGGATCGTCCCTCCGGCGTGCGCTTCACGACCTTGCCCCGCGCGCGGATCCAGACCCAGTGTCCGTCTTCGTGCAAAAGCCTGTAGGTTTCATCATGGGAGGCCCGGCGCCCGAGGACGACATCCCGGACCGACTCGCGGACACGGTCACGATCGTCCGGGTGGGTCCGTGCAAGCCACTCGGATTCGTCGACCTCAAGCTCTCCGGCCTCCTGGCCGACCATCGTTCTGATCTGGGGGGAAACCCACATGCGACGACCAAGAATGTCGGTGTCCCAGACCGCCTGATCCGCGCCTGAAAGCGCATGGCTCCAGCGCCATTCGTTTTCCACCGAACGCTGTTCGGCCTGCTTCTGGACCTCGATGTCGGTGATTTGAAGCACAAAGCAGAATGCGGTGTCGCCTGCGGTCTCTCCCAGAGGGGAGATGCTGATCAGTCCGTGGCGAAGACCGCCCCCAGCGCGCCTGTACCGGCACTCGGCATCTGCGATAGGCAGCAGCGGTTCGGCGAAGGGGCTGCGATCACCGACTTGAAAAACATCCGCCAGCGACAGTCCGATACAACTCTCCGGCTCCCGGTCGAGCAACGCACCAAAAGCCCGATTTGCAAAGAGACACTGCCCACCGTTGCCAAGCAACGCCATTGCGGTTGCGGCTCGGTCGATGATGCCACGCAGCAGACTGACATCATCGGGAAGAACCGGTGACTGGCGATGGCTCAACCTTTGCTTGGTGTCCTCGTCCATTTACCGACTCTTGGCTGCCCCTCTAACAACTTCAAGTGGCAAGACTTGTTCTGGCGGGTCAGGATTGCGCTTTTGTCTGTCGAAGGCAAGTCCCTCAGGGCCGCCACGTCATGCGCTTTTCGGCTACCATCCAACATCTGCGACATCACAACCGAGAGCAGCAAGCAGCAGAACCGACTTCAGCCATAGCTGTGGACCAGTGCCGAAAAGGCGGCCAGGATCCATGGTTAACGAATTGCAACAAAAATCGTAACTATTTTATACTTATTGTATTTGAAATAGTTTTCAAATCGTTCCGCCTTTTATTCAATATATACTTCGCCACTTTGCGTCAAATAAATCCGACCATGGCATTGTCATCTCAAACGGGGAGACGACGACATGGACGGATTTGGACGCAAGCTGCTGGTTGCAGTAGCTGTGCTGGTCAGCGCGGTGGGGACCGCGAAGGCCGGCGGCAACTATATGCCGACCGGCGCGCGCACAACGCAGCCCGTTGGTCACTATGAACTTTGCCAGCGGCTGCCTGACGAATGCACGCAGCGCACAGCAAAGGGCGCGCCGATCGAGCTGTCGCGCAAGCTGTGGGCGACGATGATCTCGGTCAACAACGATGTGAACACCAAGGTGAAGCCGGTCACCGATCTGGAAGCCTATGGCGTTGAGGAATACTGGGCCTATCCGGACAAGGGCTACGGCGATTGCGAGGATTATGCGCTTGAGAAGCGCCGGCAGCTGATCAGAGCCGGTGTCCCGGCGGGGGATCTGCTGATAACCGTGGCTCGCCAGCCAAACGGCGACGGCCACGCCGTCCTCACTGTCCGAACCTCGATGGGTGACTTCGTGCTCGACAACCTGCAGCCGAAGGTGCTGCTCTGGAGCCAGACTCCCTACACCTACCTCAAGCGCCAGTCCGAGACGAACTCCGGCGTCTGGGTAACGATCACCGATGGTCGCGCCGACGCGGTTGCCAGCGTCCGCTGACAGCGTGTCCAGGCCGGACAACTGGCCCCAATCGCCAAGGACATAACGGAAACCCGGTCGAGTCCCCACCCTCCCCGTCCCCGACGACCGGGTCAAGGAGCCGGCCCAGTCCCCGGGCCGGCTCCACCTTCTTGCAAGGTGGCGGCTCGACCGGCTGGCATTATTCCGAGGGGAGAACTTGCAGAGCCTTGTCTGGCCCGCGATCCTTTCATGCGGCGGTCAAGCCAGCCTTGAAGCGCCTGCCGTTGGCGACATAGTGCGCAGCCGAATTGCGCAGACCGGCGATCGTATCTTCGTCAAGGGTACGGACGACGCGCGCCGGCGAACCGACGACAAGCGAATTGTCGGGAAAAGCCTTGCCTTCGGTGACAAGCGCCCCCGCGCCGACCAGGCAGTTGCGACCTATCTTCGCACCATTCAGCACGATGGCACCCATGCCGATCAGGCTGTTGTCGCCGATGCTGCAGCCATGCAGCATGGCACGGTGGCCAATGGTGCAGCCGGTGCCGATGGTCAGCGGAAAGCCGATGTCGGTGTGCATCACCGTGTGTTCCTGCACATTGGTATCATCACCTATAAGGATCGGCTCGTTGTCGCCCCGAATGACGACGCCAAACCATATGCCGGCGTTGCGCCCAAGCGTGATGTCGCCGATCAATGTCGCGTCGGGTGCGATCCAGTTGCTGTCAGCGTCGACGAGGCGCGGCGCTTTTCCATCCAGAGCATAAATCGGCATCTTTCCCTCAAGGCTCGGAAAATTCAGGTCTCCCAGACAGTAGAGGACCGCCTGCGAGCGTGACAAGCACGGCTGGGCCTTTACCGTCCGTTTACCATAGTTCCTCACAGTCAGACTTGATCGTCAGCCTGCCGGAATCGCCTGTGTGCGGCGCAAGGAACAGGTCACAGCCTTCGGGATCGAGATGAGCAAATCCGCAACGGAAACGCCCGAATTCACGGTTGTCGACTCCAGCGTGATGGTGAAGGTGTTCTACGCTTTTGCCGTCGTGGCATTGCTGTCGGCGGGCATCAGCGCAGCCGGCAAGTGGCTTGGTCATTCCATCGCCATGGGCGGCTATTCCGACGATACGAAAATACGCGGGATCGTCATCGGCAACAATGTGCTGGCCGTGCCTGCCAATTTCATCCGTTTCGACAAGGCACGCCGCGATGGCAACACCGACCGGCTCGACGTTTATCTGCGCTATCCCAAAATGGATGGATACTCCGCCGCGGCACGGGACGATTTCAACAATGCGTCCGGCAAGCGCACCATCCTGTTTTTGACATTCGAGGAACAGGCGATGTCGCGCGACATGAGCGGCCGCTATGCACCAATCTATTCGTCGCTGATCGCACGGCCCGGCACGACTGGCCCTGCCGGCACCACGATTTACGATTTCACCGAAAAGTCCGGCTATCTGAACGAGAAACTGGTCGTGGCTGAGCGTCCTGGACAAGAGCCGTTCGTCGCGCGTTGTCTTGCCGGCCCAAGCGCAGAGCAATCGCTTGCTCCGTGCGAGCGTGATGTGCTCGTCGGCGAAAGGCTGAGCCTCACTTACCGGTTCCCGAGAGAATTCCTGGCCCAGTGGCCGGCGCTGGACGCAGCGGTCCTGGCCTTTGCGTCGGGCACCTTGAAGACAGGTGCAACGCTGAAGAAGTGACAGGCGCCGCCATTCAAAGACGTCGGAACATCCCTTTGCGGTTCTAGATGACCGCGCAGCAGGACGGCGCCTGCACGGTGTCAGCCGAGATCGATGTCGAGGATCGCCATCGAGAAATTGTAATCGCCCTCTTCCTCGTCCTTGTAGACGAGACCTAGGAACTCGTCGCCGATGTAGAGTTCGGCCGAATCTTCCTTGCGCGGGCGCGCCTTTACTTCGAGCTTCGGATTCTGGAAGACGCGCTTGAAATAGGCGTCCAGCTTTCTGATTTCGTCGGGTTTCAACGGCTTTCTCCGCTAGGAAATGGCTGCCCGGCACCATCCGGCGCTCACGGCGTTCCGCGCTTCTGGCACGGTAAGGATGGCGATGTAAAGGCAGATGCGCCTGTTGGTGACAGGCTCTGCCGCACAATGAAGCGGCTCAGCAATGTGCCTCTGAATTCGAGCGACCCATGACCTGGTTCAGATGTCGAACGACACCACATGCTCCATCGACTGAGACGGCAGCAACTGGTCCATCTGGCGAGACGGCTGGTCGCAGCCGGTTTCACCCACCACGCGTGCAGGCACGCCAGCAACCGTCTTGTTGTGCGGCACCGCCGAGAGCACGACGGAACCGGCCGCCACCTTGGAGCAATGACCGATCTCGATGTTGCCGAGGATCTTGGCGCCGGCGCCGATCAGCACACCGTGGCGAATCTTCGGGTGACGGTCGCCGCCGGCCTTGCCGGTGCCGCCAAGGGTGACGCCATGCAGGATCGAGACATTGTCCTCGATGACCGCCGTTTCACCGACGACAAAGCCGGTGGCATGGTCGAGGAAAATGCCCTTGCCGATACGGGCGGCCGGATTGATGTCGGTCTGGAACACGGACGACGATCTGCTCTGCAGATAGAGAGCGAAATCCCGGCGGCCATGGTTCCAAAGCCAGTGCGCCAGGCGGTGTGTCTGGATCGCATGGAAGCCCTTGAAGTAGAGAACCGGCATCAGATAGCGATCGCAGGCCGGGTCGCGGTCGAAATAGGCCTGGATGTCGGTGCGTACCACATCAGACCAGTCGGACTGATCGTCGAGCATAGCCTTGAACGTCTGGCGGATCAGGTCGGCACCAACATCCTGGTGGGCGAGCCGTTCGGCGAGACGATGGATCACGGCCTCTTCCAGCGTCTCCTGGTTCAGGATGGTGGCGTAGAGAAACGCCGCCAGCAGCGGATCGCGGTTGACCGCCTCGGTCGCCTCGTCGCGAATGGACCGCCAGATCGGGTCGACCGGCTGCAAAAGGCTGGAGCGGGCGATGCTGATGCTGTTCATGGACAGTCTCCGCTGGCGGCTTGTCTTATCCGGCCGGTCCTATAAGCCATATCATAGCACGGGTGAACTCAATTTTCCTTATCGCTCGTTCAAATGGTTTTGGCTGGCTGGAATTCAACCGGGCATGGAAAACGAACCCTTGATCATGAAGGTCACCGATAACGTGGCCTCGATCCTCATCAACCGGCCGCAGAAGAAGAACGCCATCACCTTCGCCATGTGGCAGGCCCTGTCCGCCAAGTTTGAAGCCTTGTCGACTGATCCGTCCGTGCGAGCCATCATACTGGGCGGCACGGGGGACCGATTTTTCAGCCGGCGCCGACATCGCCGAGTTCGACACGTTGCGCGGCGGCGAGAACGCACGCAGCTACGAAGCGGCCAATTCCGCGGCCTTCGCGTCCATTCGCAACGCTCGGATACCGGTAATCGCAGCGCTGAACGGCATATGCTTTGGTGGCGGCTTCGGTCTTGCCGCCGCGGCTGACCTGAGGCTCGCAACACCCGACACGCTGTTTGCAGTGCCTGCCGCCAAACTCGGGCTTGCGTATCCGCAGGACGCCATGTGCGATATCGTCGGCGCAGCGGGACCGCAGATGGCACGCTATCTCACCTTCACCGGCAATCGCATCGATGCGGAAACCGCACTCAAGGCTGGTTTCCTGCTCGAAATCGTCGCGCCCGGGGAACTCGAGCGGCGCGTCGCCGAGCTCGCAGCGACCATAGCTGCCAATGCCCCGCTTTCGGTGCGCGCCTCTAAGCTGGCAATCCATGCAGAATTGAGCGGCGATGCGACCGAGATCGAGCTTGCTCGTGCGGCTGGCGACAAAACCTTCACCAGCGCCGACTATGCCGAGGGCCGGGCTGCCTTCCAGGCACGCCGCAAAGCGGAGTTCACCGGCCAATGAGCACCTCCCTGATTGCGCCAGAATTGAAGGCGGAGCTGTCGACACTCTATGGTGCTGGAGATCGCCACTATCACGGCATGGCTCACATCGAGGCGTTGCTGGACCTGCTCGACGAATACCGATCCTCCTTTTCCGATCCCGAGGCAGTCGAAGCGGTGATCTGGTTCCACGATGCGATCTATGACAGCCGGGCCAAGGATAACGAGGCACGCAGCGCCGATCTCGCGCGCGCCAAACTGGCTGGCATCGCCAGTGCGGAAAGGCTCAACCGCATTGCCCTGACGATCGAGGCCACCGCCACGCATACGGTTCCACAGATCGAACCGGAGACGGCGAGGCGCGACGCGGCGCTTCTGCTCGACATGGACCTGTCGATCCTGGGCACAGCACCCGAAACATTCGACGCCTACGAGGCAGCGGTGCGGCGCGAATACACCTGGGTAGAGGAGCCGTTGTGGGTTATCGGGCGCGGCAACGTGTTGAGGACCTTTCTCGAGCGCGAGCACATTTACCACACCGAGATCTTCCGCAGCCGCTTCGAAAAGCAGGCGCGGGAAAACATCCGACGTTCGATCGAAGCGCTTGAAGCGCCATCAGGCAACTAGTCGGAAAAACTCTCCATCCGCCGTTCGCGAATGGCGAAACCGGCGCGCAGATAGACGGACAGCGCCTTAGGGTGATCGTTGGTGTCGGTACGCAACCACACGCGGCGCGGCTTCTCCGACCAGATTGCGCGTAACGAGCTGTCCAGCAGATAAGGCCCCAATCCCCTGCCCCGAAAGGCGATCGCCAAGCCGAAATGGGCCAGTTCGACAACCGGCTCGCCGACACCGTTGAATTCACAGAAGCCCGCAGCGACACCATCCACCCGCAGGACATTCAGCCATGTGGAGGGGCTCGCCAGCAGGATCGCCAATTGCTCCGCCGGCATGCGCAACCGCAGATCCCAATCCAGCGATGCACCGACCGCGCGATAAAGGTCCAGGTAGTCGGCGGGCGAAAGGGTTTCGCGCGCCAGGCGAGCCGAACCGTCCGGACTGCTCAATGCCGTGCCGGACGGCGATACGGTCATATCCAGATAGGTGACGAGAAGCTCGACCATTGCGAGTTCAGAGCGGATGTTGAGCGTAGAACTCCAGAACCCGCTTCTTGAAGGTGCGGTCTCCCACCGACAGCATGTGATCGCGTCCTTCGATGTGGAACGCAACGGCATTGGGCATCAATGCCGCCAGATCGTCGGCCGACCCGGCAATGTCATCGGTCGTTCCGACGGCCACCAGTGTCGGCTGCGCAATGCGCGAAACCTGGTCTTCGGAAAGCAGTTCACGCGAGGTGACGATGCATGCGGCAAGCGCCTGGCGGTCGCTCCTGCGTCTGGTCGGCAAAGCTGCGGAACATCCTGCCGCGAGCATGCGTGATCGCGGAGGCATCGGGCGCCATCAGCGCATCGGCGATCGGATCCCAGTCGCCAACGCCGTCGACCATACCGATGCCCAGGCCGCCCAGCACCAGCGTAGCAACCTTGTCAGGATCGGAGAGGGCCAGGAAGGCGGAAACACGCGCGCCCATGGAATATCCCATCACGTGAGCTCGCTCGATGCCGAGATGGTCGAGCAGTGCTGCCGCATCGGAAGCCATCTTGTCCGGCGTGTAGTCGGCGCCCTCATAACTCTTGGTGGAAGCACCATGCCCGCGATGATCGAAAGCGATGGCGCGATAGCCCGCCTCGTTCAGCGTCTTGAACCAGCCCGGCGCGACCCAGTTCACATAGTGGCTGGAGGCAAAACCGTGAATCATCAGCACGGGATCCCCGTTGCCCGTGGCAGGCTGGCGATCCAGAAAAGCGAGGTCGAAGCCGTCATGGCTGAAAAACTGCATTGCGTGAACCACCTTCAGTTGACGCCAGAGACAGCGTTGACGGCCGGATGCCTGACCAGATCGCCTTCCTTGATGTTTTCGCGCGTGGCGGTGCCTGCTTTCAACTCCAGCACGAAACGCACCGGCTCATTGGGCGCGATGACCGCTTCCGACTGCGGCTCCCCTTGCCGGATCGCCTTGATACGGCCGTCCTGTCCGATGAAAAGCAGATCGAGCGGCATCGGCGTGTTCTTCATCCAGAATCCGACACTCTCTGTCTGCGGAAACACAAACAGCATGCCGCGATCGTCCGGCATGGTCTGGCGGAACATCAGCCCCGCTTCGCGCTCACCATCATCGTCTGCAATCTCAATCTGGAATGGACGGTCGCCGTTGCCTGTGACGGCAACCAGCGGCGCCGGGTCGACAGGTAACATCATCGCCTGCCCCTCGGCTGCCTGTGTCCGGCCCACGACGAGCGATGCGACCACAAGGCCAGCCAGAGCCAAAAGACGCCAAGTTTGCCGTATCGAAAATCCAACCATCGTCGTTCCTGCTTCATTCACCGCACCGCCGCACCCTAGACGGCCCGCCGACCGGCGCAAGCGCCTTGCAGCGTTGTGTCCCGTTAAAACCTGACCGATGACAACGGCCACATCAGACAGCCTTTTAGAACTGGCACGCGCTCGCTCACGCGCGCAACCGCCCTCCACAAGGTTCGGGAGCACCTGTGAGTAGCAAGAACATTTCCATACGACATGGAAAGTGGCGGCGGCCTTCGCACTGGTGCTCGCATCCGACGACCATCGCTACACGACCAGTGCCTAGATGATGACCGATGATGGCAAGACAGCCCATGCCGGATAAGCAAAAGGCCGCGCGAAGGCGGCCTCGATCACGAAAAACCATGCGCTCAGTGAGCGACTGGGAGCGTCCCCATATCCGGGTGGATTTCCGCCGCCATCAGCCCCTTGTCGCCACGACCATAACGCACCAGGACGACCTGGCCGGGCCTGAGTTCCGTAACACCGTAGCGGCGAAGCGTTTCCATGTGCACGAAGATATCCTCGGTACCCTCGCCGCGGCTGAGGAAACCGAAACCCTTGGTGCGGTTGAACCACTTGACGAGCGCGCGTTCCAGCCCGCTTTCCGGCGTCACCGTGACGTGCGTGCGCTGCTCCTGCTGTTCGGCAGGATGGACCGCGGTCGAGGTGTCCATCGAGAGAACGCGAAATGCCTGCAGGCCGCGATCACCTTGCTTGACAAGGCAGACAACCCGAGCGCCTTCGAGCGCAGTCTGGAAACCATCACGCCGCAGACAGGTCACATGGAGCAGGATATCGCCGGAGACACCTTCGTCTGGAAGAATAAAGCCGTATCCCTTGGCAACGTCGAACCATTTGATCGCGCCGGAAATCTCCAGCAGATCCGCGGATTCGCCGATCTCGTCATGCCCAGCGGTATCGCCAAGAAGCGCATCCCGACTGGTCAGAGAGGCTTTTTCCCCCATCAGAATGCCCCCTTTCTCCGAAACTGCAGCCACTGATTCTTTACATGAGATTAACACTTCGGCTTCCGGGGTGTGCAAGACCTGACGTGCCTTTTTTCACCGGCTCATTCAGAGTTATATTCAGTCGAGCTCGCAAAGACTGTTTGCTGGCTGCCGTAACGTTGCTTTTCAGCGTTGCGGCATCCTGCGACCACCCCTATGGTGCGCGCGATCCCAAGCTTGGAGAGCAATATGCGCTATCTGCACACGATGGTCCGTGTGACCAATGTCGACGAATCCCTTGATTTCTACTGCAACAAGCTGGGCCTCAAGGAAGTCCGCCGCATCGAAAACGAACAGGGCCGCTTCACGCTGATCTTCCTGGCAGCTTCCGAGGATGAGAAAAGCGGCGTCGAAGCGCGCGCACCGCTGATCGAGCTGACCTACAACTGGGATCCCGAAGACTACAAGGGCGGGCGCAATTTCGGCCACCTCGCCTATGAGGTCGACGACATCTACGCCACCTGCCAGCACCTGCAGGATCGGGGCGTGACGATCAACCGCCCGCCGCGCGACGGCTATATGGCCTTCATCAAGTCGCCGGACGGCATATCGATCGAGCTCCTGCAGAAAGGTGCCGCCCGGGAGAAGGCAGAACCCTGGGCCTCGATGGCCAATACCGGAAACTGGTAACCTGCCGGGCGGCTACCAGCGCCTCACCATTTCAGCGGGAACGTCATGAAGAACCGGGCCCCGCTTTCATCAGCCAGCGTGACGCCAGCCAGACAGCCGAACGGAGAACTCCCATGTCGACCAGCAATGCCGACGTCACCACCGAACATGCCAGCCGCTATCTGCAACAGCTCTGCAAGCATTGGGCACATAAATTTCCGGTCACCTTCGATCCGAACCACGGTGAAATCGAGCTGACCATCGGTAAAACGGTGATGGATGCCGATGCGGCAGCGCTGCGCATCGCACTGACCGCGAGCGATACCAGCCAGTTGCAACAGCTCGAACGTGTCGTCGAAGACCACATCAAGCGCTTCGCCTTCCGCGAGGAACTGGTCTTCAACTGGGCAGCGGCCTAGGCGCCGATCAGCGCTGCCAGGGCGAGGACACTGCGCCAGTTGCGCATCGTGCCGGGCACTTTGAGCGTGCGCGGCAGGATTTCGGCGAATTTCGATTTGCCCAGACCATCGGGGGCATGCAGGTAGAGGACATCGCCTTTCACCTCGAAGCGCTCGGGCCCGGTGCATTTTTCAGCAAGCCTGGCGACCTCCTCTGGCGTCGGTTCACGTTCCAGGGCCATCGCATGCAGCCGGGTCGGGTCCTCCGCGATCTCGGGATAAGGATTATCGGCTACCAGTCGCGCAAACCAGGCCGCATCGCGCACCATGATGCGTGAATGAAATCCCCAGCGCTTCTCGAATGCATCCTGCAGCATGTTCGTCAGTGCGATGGCGTCGGTATGTGTCGAGCTGAACACCACGTTGCCGCTCTGCACGTAGCTTGCGACATCGGCTAAGCCGAGTTGTTCGAAGAAGTCACGCAACTCCGCCATCTTGACGATGCGGTTACCGCCGACATTGATGCCGGAAAACAGCGCAACGAATCCGTTCATATGATGAAACCTGCCAGCGTCTCGTTGTCGGTGATGTCCTGATACTGCACGCCGTGCGTGGCGAAATTCGCGGTCAGCAGATCGAAGTTGCGGCGGTCCTTGGTTTCGATGCCGATCAGCACCGACCCGAAATTGCGCGCCGATTTCTTCAGATACTCAAAGCGGGCGATGTCGTCGTCCGGGCCCAGCATCTCAAGGAAATCGCGCAGCGCGCCCGGCCGCTGCGGGAAGCGGATGATGAAGTACTTCTTCAATCCCTCGAAACGAAGAGCCCGTTCCTTGACATCAGGCAAGCGTTCGAAGTCGAAATTGCCACCCGACACGACGGCGACGATGGTCTTGCCCCTGATCTCCTTGCGCGGGAAATCCTTGAGCGCATCGATGGCGAGCGCGCCGGCGGGCTCCAGAACGACGCCTTCGACATTCAGCATCTCGATCATGGTGGCGCACAGCCGGTTCTCCGGCACCAGCCGCACGTCGTCCTTGGAATAGCCCTTCAGATGGCGGAACGGCTCGCGACCGATCTCGGCAACGGCAGCGCCGTCGACGAAGTTGTCGACCCTTGCGAGTTTCGCGCGCTTGTCGGAAGCGAGGCTTTCCCTGAGGCTCGGCGCACCGGCAGGTTCGCAGAAAACGAAACGCGGCGCCCTGCCCCCCTGGGTGAAATAGTGTGAGACGCCGGCAGAAAGCCCGCCGCCGCCGACCGGCAGCATGATGATGTCGGGCAGCCGTGCACCGGGCATCTGGTCGGCGATCTCATAAGCCACCGTCGCCTGGCCCTCGATGATGTCCTTGTGGTCGAACGGCGGCACCATATGCGCACCGCTCTGCTCGGTGAATTCAAAGGCGGCGCGATAGCATTCGTCGAAGAAGTCGCCGACCAGTCTGATCTCTACGAATTCGGCGCCGAACAGCCGTGTCTTGTCGATCTTCTGCTGGGGCGTCGTCACAGGCATGAAGACGACGCCCTTGCGGCCGAAATGCCGACAGACGAAAGCGAAACCCTGTGCATGGTTGCCTGCGGATGCACAGACGAAAAGCTCGGCTTCGTTGCCTTCCGCCAACGCCTTGCGGAAGAAATTGAAGGCGCCCCTGATCTTGTAGGAACGCACCGGCGTCAGATCCTCGCGCTTCAAAAGCACGCGCGCGCCGTATTTGCGCGACAGGTAGTCGTTCTCCTGCAGCGGCGTCTCTGGGAAGATCTGCCGCACCGCCGCGGCTGCGTTGGCGACCCGGTCGACAAAACTGGTCATGAGGCAAGCCCTTGTAGAAATTACAGCAATCGTTCCTGCCGCCATTTTGGCTTTGGCGCAACACCCGGGCCTCGACAGGAGCTTCGCAATGTGGTTTTCGCGGCCACCGACTTACTTTGGCCGCACTTCACTTGTCCGGAGACTGCTTTCAAAAGACAAGAACCGGCGGGAGTCGGATTTAGCAGGGCTGGACGTATCGTGCGTTTGAAAAGGTTGCTGATCGTTGCGATGACGCTTGTTGCCGCCGGCTGCGCCAGCCAGGGGCCGCAGGAAGTGCTGGGCAGTGCGATGGTAACGGCATCGGTTTCCGACATCGTCGGCAACCACGCAATCTTCATCACCACAACCCGCAAACGTTCCGACGATCCCAACCAGGGCTTCGACGGCGACCGTTCGTCGACGCTGAACTACGCACGCGTCAACGTCACCGTGCCGAAAGAACACCAGATCGGACAAATCGAACGCAAGAGTCGTGGCAATTCCGACGATCCATCGAAATATTTCATGGCCTCGCAGATGGTCGGATATGATACCGAGCCGAAATTTGAGGCGGCACTCAATGCCGACATCGCCGCCCGTGGCGGCCGTGCCATGGTGTTCGTGCACGGCTACAACACTTCGTTCGACAATGCCGTCTACAGGCTGACGCAAATCGTCAACGATTCCGGTTATCCCGGCACGCCGGTGCTGTTTTCCTGGGCATCCGGCGCCTCAACCACCGGCTATGTCTATGACCGCGAGAGCGCCAGTGTCGCCCGCGACCAGCTCGAAGTCACACTGCGCACACTGGCCAGGTCGGGCGCACGCCGCATCGACATCGTGGCGCACTCCATGGGCACATGGGTGACGATGGAAGCTCTGCGCCAGCTCGCCATCACCGGCGACCGCAACCTGAGCGGCAAGCTGGGCGATGTGGTGCTGGCGTCGCCGGATATCGACGTTGACGTGTTCAAGAGCCAGATGCGCCGCTACGGCAAGCCGGACAAGCCTTTCATCGTGCTTCTGTCAGACGACGATCGCGCGCTGCGCCTCTCTGGCATTCTCGCCGGCTCACGCCCCCGTCTCGGTGACTATAAGGAAGCAGCTGAACTTGCCGACTACGGCGTGACCGTTGTCGACCTGTCCTCCAAGTCGGGCACGGACTCGTTCAATCACAACAAGTTCGCGGATAACCCAGAGATGGTCAAACTGCTCGGTCAGCGACTGCGTGAAGACGACGGCTACGCCAATGACCGCACCGTCACGGACCGCATCAAACAGCTGGGCATGATGTAGGTCACGGCTCAAATAATCTGGACGGGGGCAGCTCCAGCCTCTATTCGAGATTGAAGGCGCCGTGTTCGGGCGCGAAGGCATCAGGATCGGCTTCATGCGCTGGAAGGCTTTGTTCGTCGTCGCCATCGCGCTCTCGGCCACTGGCTGCGCCGGCTCCAATTCGCACGACCTGCTCAACAAGACCGCGATCGAGGCGCCGGCTTCGGCGATTGCCGCCACCCATGACATCTATGTCGCCACCACGCGCGAGGCAGCGAAAACCGAACCGCGCCAGGTGTTTGCCAGCGAACGCTCGCTGCGTACGCAATATGCACGCATCGACGTTTCGGTGCCAAAGATCCATCAGGTAGGCCAGATCGAACGCGCCAGGGGGCGCGCGCAAAGTGACCCAGCCAAACACTTCACCGCAACCCGCGCCACCCTCTACGGCAACGCCAGGGAATTCGAGCAGGCCGTGGGCGCTGACATCGCCCGCAGCGACGGGCGCGTTCTGGTCTTCGTGCATGGCTACAACAACGGCTTCGACGACGGCGTCTATCGGCTGACCCAGATCGTCCAGGACACGAACTATCCGGGCACGCCGGTGCTGTTTTCCTGGGCATCGGCCGGCAAGACCACCGGCTACATCTACGACAAGGAAAGCGCCAACGCCGCCCGCGACGATCTTGAGGCGACGCTGCGGTTGCTGGCCAAGACCAAAGCAAAGAGCATCGACATCATCGCTCATTCCATGGGCAACTGGGTAGCGATGGAGGCCTTGCGGCAGCTGGCCATCACCGGAAACCGCGACCTTTCCGGCAAGCTCGGCTATGTCGTGCTCGCCTCCCCAGACATCGACGTCGATGTGTTCAAGAAACAGATGATACGCTACGGCAAACCCGACCGGCCCTTCACCGTGCTCCTGTCGGCGGACGACCGCGCCCTGCAGCTTTCGACTTTCATCTCCGGTGCCAAGCCGCGTGTCGGCGACTACGGCAATGCCTCCGATCTCGCGCAATACGGCGTCACGGTCGTCGACCTGACCAAGACTGAAAGTGGCGATCGGCTGAACCATGCGAAGTTCGCAGACAACCCGCTTCTGGTGCAGTTGCTCGGCAAGCAGTTGCGAACGCCGGCGGCGCTGGCCGAGGCTGAACCTGCCAGCAACCAACCGATCGAACAGCTCGGCACCGGTCTTGGCCAGGCGGTTGGATCCGTGGCCCAGATCGTCATCACCACGCCGTTCAAGGTGCTGACTGTGGTGACCGGCGGGCAGTAGCACAGACGGCAGCCAGAATTGATCTCGGGCTGCGGCTTCTTCCCCAAACGCCGTTGAGGCTTGCGGTTATGTCCATGAAACTTCATTTCCTCGATGCCCGCGGCGCGCTCGCGCAACATCACGACTGGCTTCGCAACTGCCTGACGGAAACACATGCCAAGGCGATCGCGTTGATGCCCATCCAACCTCTGGACGTCGTCGTACAGCCGGGAGGCTGGGTCATTCCCGAGAAGGGGCATATGGGGTATGCGCCAAGACCGGGCGTTATTTTCGTGACGGTCGACCCGGACAATCCGGCATTGCAAGCCAATGCGGAGGCATCACTCGAGCGGATGTTTGCTCACGAGCTTCATCACGCTGCCCGCTGGGACGGACCGGGTTATGGCTCTTCTCTGGGTGAAGCGCTGGTTTCGGAAGGACTTGCCGGACATTTCGCCCAGGAACTCTACGGGCAACCTCTGGAGCCTTGGGAATTGCTGCCCATGGATACCGTCCGGGCTCATGTCGGGTCGGCGCTGCAGGAATGGGACAAGACGGACTACGATCACGAGGCATGGTTCCTTGGCACCGACGGTAGACCAAGCTGGTCTGGCTATGCCTTGGGATTCCGGCTTGTTGAACGTTTCCTGTCTCAAAATCCGGACAGCAGGGCGTCGATGCTGGCCGAGGCGGAGGCACGGGATTTCCGTCTTTTTATCGGCCAGGTGTGAACACAGGCGGCACACTCAGGTCGCGATATCATTGATCGCAGGCAACGGCGCCGGCAGGCTGGTTTCGCCAAGCGACCTGCGCAGCTCGATCTCGAGATCCCGGCAGATCTGGGAAATGGGGACATCGTTGGCGCCGCCTTCGAACGGATTTGCACTGCTCTCGCCAACCAGGTCCAGCGACATGTAGACCCATCCGAGAAGCGCGCTGAACGGGATGGTCAGCCAGATCGCGACAGGACCGAGGAAGCCGCCCAGTTTGCCCATCTCGGCGAAGACGGGAACGATGCCGAAGGGCAGCAGGGTGCAGAAGATCACCATGAACATCGAACTGATGATCGCGTATTGCCGCGGGTACGGGTTGTTCTTGATGCGATCGCAACGCGCTTGCTGATCATGGAAGTCGCGTATCAGCTTGGTAAGCTCGGAATAGACCTGTGTCGGGACAGCGGTGCTTTTGAGCAATCCGTTAACCTGGACAGATTGCATCTCAAGAAGGGTTACGGCTGGCTGAGGCGTTTTCAGGACACGGTCGGCATCTTCAGCCAACAGCGCGCGCAATTCGTCGGCGACCGCGCTTTTATCTTCCTGGATATGATAGCGGCGCCGACGGAATTCGATGTTGGCGGCGCGCGCCAGCGACTCCCAGGGCATCGGCCGGCGCAAGGAGAACCGCAGTGCGGTCAGCCAGGCGAGGTGTCGATAAATGAGCTGCCTTGCGATTGCAGCGTCGGTGAAGTCCCTGCAGAAATTGGACCATAACCGGCTGCTTGCCGTGATCTGGGAAAACGCCTGCAAGGCCTCATTGCTGCGTGTGAACACCTGCGAATTCTTGAAGCCGGTCACGAGCGAAACGGTTGTGCCGAGCACGAGCACCACCGACCACGGCACGGAGAACCCGGCTGTACCGGGAAGGCGATAGAGTGCCACTGCCAGTGCGCTCACCGCGATCATGTAGATCACGCTGCGCCGCGACCAAAGCGCGAAATCCAGCAACCTGTAAGAACGGCCTACATACATGGGATGTCCTGAAATGCCTTTCGCTCACACGAACAGGTCGACCTTTTCGAAAGTCCTGACGTCGACCAGCCCGACATCCGAGATGCGCAGTTCCGGGATGACCACCAACGCCAGAAGTGAGTGCTGCATGTAGGCGTTGTTCAGCGAGCAGCCCATCTTGCGCATCGCCTCGGTCAGCTTCTCGGCCTTGGCAGCGACGATTTCGGCCCGCTCGTCGGACATCAGGCCGGCGATCGGCATTTCGACCAATGCCAGTTCCTTGCCCTTCGAATAAAGCACGACACCGCCACCGACTTCAGCGAGCCGGTTGGCAGCGAGCGCCATGTCCTGCTTGTTGGTGCCGACGACGATGATGTGGTGACTGTCATGCGCGACCGACGACGCCATCGCGCAGTCCTCGACGTAACCGAAGCCCGACACGAAGGCGTTGGTGACGCCGCCGGTGCCGCGATGGCGCTCGACCAGCGCGATCTGGCAGACATCGCCAGCCCGGTCTATGGCGACCAGGCCATCCTCGACGACCAGATCCGCCTCCAGTGCGCGGGTCGGCGCCTGGTTCTCGATGACACCGATGACACGAGCGCGCACCTTGTTAGCGCCCTGGGGGGCCTTGATGTCGAAATCTGTGGCGGCGAGGCGCTTGCCAAGCTTGACCGTATTCTTGGCGCTGGCGGGATAGTCATAGGGCGGGATATCGGCCTCGAGCCGGCCGTTCGCCGCCAGCCGAGTGCCGCGGCCATAGACCTCGTCCATGGTCATTTCGGCAAGGTTCGACACGATCAGGAAATCGGCAAGCCGTCCTGGTGCGATCGAGCCGATCTCGCGCTCCAGCCGAAAATGCTGGGCAGTGTTGATCGTTACCATCTGGATCGCAGTTACCGGCTTCAATCCCTGCTGGATGGCGTGTCTGACGACACGGTCCATGTGGCCGTCATTCACCAGCGTTCCAGAATGGCTATCGTCGGTGCACAGGATGAAATTGCGCGGATCGATCCCCTGCTCCGTCACCGCTTTGATCTGCTCGGCGATATCGTACCAGGCCGAACCAAGCCGCAGCATCGCTTTCATGCCCTGACGCACACGCGCAATCGCGTCCTCGGCGCGCGTGCCTTCATGGTCGTCTTCCGGCCCGCCGGCGACATAGCCGTGGAACGGCAGGCCAAGGTCCGGCGAAGCATAGTGGCCGCCCACCGTCTTGCCGGCCCTGACCGTGGCTGCGATCTCGCCTGACATGACCGGATTGTTGGCAGCGACGCCGGGAAAGTTCATGACTTCGCCGAGCCCGATGATGTTCTCCCAGGTCATTGCCTCGGCGACGTCCTCGACCGTGAGCACGGCACCGGCGTTCTCCAGCCCCGGCGCGGAAGGCACGCAGGATGGCATCTGCACATGCACGTTGATCGGCATGGCGAGCGCCTCGTCATGCATCAACCGCACGCCGGGCAGGCCAAGCACATTGGCGATCTCATGCGGATCGATGAACATGGACGTGGTGCCATGCGGAATGACCGCACGGCTGAACTCGGTAACGGTCACCATGCCGCTTTCGACATGCATGTGCGCGTCGCACAGGCCAGGCACCAGATAGCGCCCGCCCGCGTCGACCACCACAGTCTCCTGTCCGATGGCGTGGGAAGCGTCGGGCCCGCAGTAGGCGAAACGCCCCCCTACAACGGCAATGTCGGTTCCGGCGATGATCTCGCCAGAGTGGACATTGACCCAGCGACCGTTGCGCACCACGAGGTCGGCCGGCTTGCGCCCGGTGGCAACATCGACAAGCAGAGTTGCCACCTCGGTCCAGGGTTTGGGTCGGGGAAATCTTGCTGGAATCACGTTTCGCTTCCGTCGATCGCACTGAATTTCCCACTCTGGCAAAACTGCCGGCGGGAAACCAGTTCGATGATGACAAGCCAACGGCTCATTTTGACCTCGTTCGTCCGTTCACACGACGGAACGCCGAAAGGTCGCGTGAAACAGGGAGGCAGGAAATCATGCCAAAGGACTGAACCTAAAATCCAAATTCAGTTGCCTTGCCTTTCTCAAGTACCTTCAGGCGGTCGGCGATGCCCAGAGCCTTGAATGCGTGGGCGAGTTGCTCCTGCGTTTCGGTGAAATGCTCCCAGCCCTCATTGTGGATGGCGACAATGGTCGCCTTCTTGAAGGCTGCAGCCGCCTCGATCGCATCATTGGCGTCCATGGTGACATGGAAGGCACCGCGTGGCTTGGCGGAACCGGTGAACAGCACGGCAAGGCGCACATCAAAACGCTGTGCGACTTCCGCAACACCGCCGAACCAGACCGTGTCGCCGGAAATATAGATGCTCGGTCCCTTAGCGTCGCCTAAAGAGATGATGAAGCCGATGACATCGCCGCTGATCGGCTCGAAGCCATGCGGACCATGGCGGGCGGGAGCCGCCGTTATCACCAGGCGCTGGCCCTGCGGGGGCTGGATATCCACGCTCTGCCAGGGTTCAAGACCTTCAGCGCGTCCTCCCAGGCGTTCCGCTCCCACGGTCGTTGTCAGCACGCGGCCGGCCTTCGGCAGGAAGGCGCGACCGGCATGATCGAGATTGTCGAAATGCTGGTCGTGGCTGAGCAGAACGGCGTCGATGGGCGGCAGTTCATCCGGACCGAGAGCCGGACCTGTCAGCTTCACCAGGCGTACCCCGCCATCATAAGCCTGCGGCGTGTCGAAGGCCGGATCCGTCAGAAGATTGAGACCGCCTATGTTGATCAAGGCGGTCGGACCGCCGATCAGCGTTATGGTAATGTTTGCAGACAATTCATCAGGTCGGTTCGTCATGGCGCGCTCCATTTTCCTGGTATCCACAGAAGGTCGGATATCGGAATTGCCGATCGATCATCCAATGCCTTTGCGAGAACAGCGGATGTGCCGAAATGCGCCCGCAATCGCACCCGGTTTCCGTGGTCTGTCGGTCCGTTGTACAAGATGGCACGCCGGCTATACTGCCTGCGGGTCAACCGGCGATGCTGATGCTCAAGCTATCTTCCAACAGGCGCTGGTTCTGGATTGCGCTTCTGGTCGCACTCGCGGCAGCGCTCGCCGTCTACGGCAGCACCTTCGCGACACGTGCCTATCTCGACCAGGCGGCGTCGCGCGGCAAAACCACACTGCGGCTGGCGGTTGCTGCCTTGCAGGGACAGCTCAATCGCTTCGAACCGCTTCCGTCCCTGATCGCAGACAATGACGACATCAAGGAATTGCTGTCGGATCCCGGCAACCCGGAACTTCGTGCCCGGGGCGACCTCTATCTCAAGCAGATCAATGCGTTGCTGCAATCCTCCGATATCTATGTGATCGGTCCGGACGGCGAGACGATCGTTGCCAGCAATTTCGACCGCCCGATCAGCTTCGTCGGAGAGAATTTTTCCTATCGCCCCTATTTCCAGGAGGCGATCAAGGGCAAGCGCGGCCGCTTCTTCGCGCTCGGCACCACCTCGTTGAAACGCGGATACTATTTCTCGGCTCCCGTGCATGTCGGCGACACCATCCGTGGTGTCGTGGTGTTCAAGGTCGAGGTCGACGCCATAGAAGCGTCGTGGCTTGGCGGCGACGACGAGATCATCGTTACCGATCCCGAAGGCATCATCTTCATGGCGGAGCGGCCGGAGTGGCTCTACACCAGCCTGCTGCCGCTCACGCCGGAGCGGCTCGCCCGCACCGCCGCATCGCGGCGTTATGCAACCGCCTCCTTGCGCGAGCTGCCGGTCACACGCGGCAATTTTGAAAACCGCCTTTCGCTGATGACCGTCAATTTCGACAGGCAGCAGAGCGAGTATCTGGTGCTGTCCGAGGCCATGCCGGACGCCGGCTGGACGATCAACGTGCTCTTGGATACGAGTTCGGCGCGAACACAGGCTTTGACCACCGTTGCCGCCGCACTTCTGACGCTAGGCCTGGCTGCCCTTGCCGGCTTTGTCCTGCTACAGCGGCGCGCCCGGCTTGCCGAACGCATGGAAATGCAACGCTTTGCCCGCGAAGAGCTGGAGCGTCGCGTCGAGGAGCGCACGCACGACCTCGCGCTGGTGAACACGCGCCTGGAGACGGAAGTCGCCGAGCGACGCACCACGGAACAGCAACTGAGGCAAACACAGGCCGACCTTATCCAGGCCGGCAAACTGGCGGCGCTCGGGCAGATGTCGGCAGCCCTGTCGCATGAATTCAACCAGCCGCTGGCAGCCGTGAAAACCTATGCCGACAACGCCGCAGTCCTGATCGAGCGCAACCGCACCACCGAGGCTCGCGACAATGTTGCGCGTATCTCGATCCTTGCCGACCGCATGGCCTCGATCAGCCGTCATCTTCGCAATTTCGCCCGCAAGCCGAACGAAAAACTGGGCGCGGTCGATCTGGCGGACGTCGTGCGCGACACGCAGGAAATCGTCGCCTGGCGGCTCAAGGCAGCCGATGCGGCACTGCTTGTCGACCTCGGTCGGACGCCGCTGACGGTCAAGGCAGGATCGGTCCGGCTTCAGCAGGTGCTTGTCAACATCATCACGAATGCAGCCGACGCCGTTGAAGGGCTGCCGGACAGGCGCATCGAACTTCAGGCTCGCCGCAAGGCAGGCAGAGTGCTCGTGACGATCCGCGACCATGGCCCCGGCGTGGCCGATGCCATTGCGGAACGGATATTCGATCCGTTTTTCTCGACGAAAGGCGTTGGCAAGGGGCTGGGCCTCGGTCTTTCAATTTCCTACAACATCATCAAGGACTTCGGAGGAAGCCTTGCCGTATTGAATCATCCCGAGGGTGGTGCCCTGTTCACGATCGAGCTCGAAGCAATGCGCAACACGGTCCGTGAGGCAGCCGAATGAAGCCTCCTATCGTGCTGCTCGTCGACGACGAGGAGGAACCACGCCGGGCTGCAGCCCAATCGCTCGACCTTGCCGGACTTGCGCTGCAGGAATGCGCCTCGGCGGAGCGCGCGCTTGATTTCATCACACCAGGCTTCAGCGGTGTCGTGGTTTCCGACATCCGTATGCCCGGAATGGATGGAATGACGCTTCTTGCCCGCATACGCGAAATCGACGCGGACATTCCCGTCATCCTTGTGACCGGCCACGGCGACGTCCAGCTCGCCGTGCGTGCGATGCGCGAAGGCGCCTACGACTTCCTCGAAAAGCCGTATGTCGTGCAGCACCTGATCGAAATGGCCGGGCGCGCCATCGACCGGCGCAGCCTCGTGCTTGAAAATCGCCAGTTGCGCGCGGCAGCCGGCAAGAACGACGACCTGGAGACCCGCCTGCCCGGCCGCACCCAGGTGATGGTCGAGCTGCGCTACAAGCTGCGGGCCATCGCGGCCACCGATGCCGACATTTTGGTGATCGGCGATACCGGCACCGGCAAAGAGGTGGCGGCACGCGCGCTGCATGACATCAGCGGCCGCGCGACCAGGCCTTTCATCGCCATCAATTGTGCAGCCCTCCCTGCCACGCTGATCGAAAGCGAGCTGTTTGGCCACGAGGCGGGTGCTTTCCCGGGCGCATTGCGGCCTCGCTTCGGCAAGTTCGAGCATGCCAGGGGCGGTACCGTGCTCCTCGACGAGATCGGCTCGATGCCCCTCGACCTGCAGGCAAAGCTGCTGCGCGTCATACAGGACCGTGTCATCTACCGGCTTGGCTCCAACGAACCGATCCCGCTCGACGTGCGTTTCATCGCCACCAGCAAGGTCGATCTCGATGACGAAGTCGCTGCAGGACGCTTCCGCGCCGATCTGCTTTACCATCTCAACGTGGTGACATTGAGAATGCCGGCGCTTGTCGCCCGGCGCGAGGACATACCCCTGCTTTTCCTGCAGCTGGTGCGCGAAGCAGCCGGACGCTACCGTCGCGACGATGTCGATGTGGCACCGCATGTCATCGCAGACATCGCAGGCCGGGACTGGCCCGGCAATGTGCGGGAACTGAGGAACGCAGCGGACCGGTTCGTGCTGGGACTGAGCCCGCATGCGGGCTCACAGGCAACCGAAACCACCAATGGCGATCTGCGGCTGGCGGATCGCGTCGCGGAGTTTGAAAAGGACATCATCTCCGCGGCGCTTGTCGCGCATGGCGGCAGCCTCAAGCCGGTCTACGAACAGCTCGGAATCTCGCGCAAGACGCTCTACGAAAAGATGCAGCGCTATGGGCTCGACAAGAAGCAGCTTGGAGCGGCGGAGACCGCTGACTAAGCCCGATGTGTGGGAAACCACACACGCCCTGGCCGCAATGTTACGATTTCCACCCATTGCGGCGGTGTCGAAGCGTGAATGCCGAAGTTTCTTCTATGTCGGACATTGCCCAACGCGAAGAAGGCTCTTCCTATCGGCCATCCGTTCATGGTGCTGGACGAGACCTGCACTGGAACGATGATCTGGGAGGATTTCATGAAGAAGCTTATCGCCTCGCTGGCGACGGCTGCGACCTTTGCCATTCTGGCGAGCTCTGCCGTGGCGCAGACCTATCCCGACAAGACGATCACCGTCATCGTGCCATTTGCGGCAGGCGGACCAACCGACACGGTCACCCGTCTGGTCGCCGAGTCGATGTCCAAGGACCTCGGCCAGCAGTTGATCGTGGAAAATGTCGGCGGTGCCGGCGGCACGCTGGGCGCAGCCCGCGTCGCCGAAGCCGATCCGGATGGCTACACACTGCTGCTGCACCATATCGGCATGGCCACCAGCGCCACACTCTACCGCAAGCTCGCCTACGATACGCTGAATGCCTTCGACTATGTCGGCCTCGTCACCGAAGTGCCGATGACGATCGTCACGCGCAAGGATTTCGAGCCCGCCGACCTCAAGGGGCTCATCGACTACGTCAAGGCGAACAAGGACAAGGTGACGCTTGCCAATGCCGGCATCGGCGCTGCCTCGCATCTTTGCGGCATGATGTTCATGAACGCCATCCAGACGCAGTTCGTGACCGTGCCCTACAAGGGCACCGGTCCGGCAATGACCGACCTGCTCGGCGGCCAGGTCGACATCATGTGCGACCAGACCACCAACACGACCAAGCAGATCCAGGGCGGCACGATCAAGGCCTACGCCGTCACCTCGCCGGCCCGTCTCGACGTGCTGCCCAACATCCCGACCACCGAAGAAGCTGGCCTGCCAGGTTTCCAGGTCGGCATCTGGCACGGCCTCTACGCCCCGAAGGGCACGCCGCCGGAGGTGCTCGAAAAGCTGAGCAAATCGCTGCAGAAGGCGCTGAAGGATGAGAACGTCATCGCCCGCTTCGCAGAACTCGGCACCAAGCCTTCGCCCGAAGCTGACGCGACGCCGACAGCGCTCAAGGCCAAGCTCGAGAGCGAAGTCGCCCGCTGGAAGCCGGTGATCGAGGCTGCCGGCCAATACGCAGACTGACCCTTCCGAAGGCCGGACGAGCGTCCCTCGTCCGGCCTTCTACCTTGTCGCCGGCCTGGTCCTGATCGAGGATGCCCGGCGGCCGCATCTAGCGAAGTCTAGCGTCAGGCCTTGGAGGGAACCGTGAACAAGCTTTCCATCGATCCGACGAACGGCGCGTGCGGGGCGATCTTCGTCGCCGCCGGCCTGTTCTTCGGCTACCAGTCACTCGGCCAGGAGATCGGCACCGCCTTTCGCATGGGACCGGGTTACTTCCCGCTCGTCCTGTCAGGCATCCTGATCGTACTCGGCGCCATCATCGCCATCCAGGCAACCCGCGTCGCCGGCGAACCGATCGGCGCGATCGCATGGCGCGGCATGTTCTTCATCCTGCCCGCACCGATCTTCTTCGGGCTGACCGTACGCGGCCTGGGCTTCGTGCCGTCCCTGTTCATCACTGCGCTCATCGCAGCCTTTGCCTCGCAGCGAATGCGGCCCGGCACCGCGATCATCGTCGCGCTGGCGCTCACCATCTTCTCCACGATCGTGTTCAGCTATGCGCTCGGCCTGCCGTTCCAGCGGTTCGGCCCCTGGATCCCTTGGATAGGAGCCTGAGCCATGGAGCTTTTCGACAATCTTGCGCTCGGTTTCGTCACCGCCTCCACGCTGTGGAACCTGATCTTCTGCCTCATCGGCGTCCTGCTCGGTACATTGATCGGCGTGTTGCCCGGCATCGGCGCAACCGCCACCATTGCCATGCTTTTGCCGGTGACCTTCCAGATCGGCGATCCGGTTTCATCGCTGATCATGCTGGCGGGCATCTACTACGGCGCCCAGTATGGCGGCTCCACCACGGCCATCCTGATCAACATGCCGGGTGAATCCTCCTCGGCCGTCACGGCCATCGATGGCTACCAGATGGCGCGAAACGGCCGCGCGGGGGCAGCGCTTGCCACTGCCGCTCTCGGCTCTTTCTTCGCCGGCACGGTGGCCACCTTCCTTGTGGCGCTGTTTGCACCGCCGCTGACAAAAATCGCACTGCAGTTCGGTTCAGCCGAATATTTCTCGCTGATGGTCGTCGGACTGGTGTCTTCGATCGCGCTCGCCCATGGATCGGTGATCAAGGCGCTGGCCATGGTGGTGCTCGGCCTGCTGCTCGGCCTGGTTGGTTCCGACATTTTCGAGGGCACGCCCCGCTTCACGCTTGGCATCCGCGAATTCGCCGATGGGCTGAACTTTGTCGCGGTTGCGGTCGGCGTGTTCGGCGTCGCCGAAATCCTGCGCAACCTGGAAAACGAACATGACCGCTCGGTGATGATCCGCAAGGTGACCGGATTGATGCCGACACGCGAGGATTTCCGGCGCATGACAGCTCCCGTGCTGCGCGGCACCGGTCTCGGTTCGGTGTTGGGCATCCTGCCCGGCGGCGGCGCCATCCTCGCCTCCTTCGCCTCCTACACGCTGGAAAAGCGTGTCGCCAAGAACCCCGAGGAATTCGGCAAGGGCGCGATCGAAGGCGTGGCAGGCCCTGAATCGGCCAACAACGCCGCGGCCCAGACCTCGTTCATCCCGATGCTGACGCTGGGCATCCCCGCCAACCCTGTGATGGCGCTGATGATCGGCGCAATGATCATCCAGGGCATCGTGCCCGGACCCGACGTCGCCGCCGAACGGCCGGCGCTGTTTTGGGGGCTGATCGCCTCGATGTGGATCGGCAATCTGATGCTGATCGTGCTCAACCTGCCACTGATTGGGCTGTGGGTGAGACTGCTCACCGTACCCTACCAGGTGCTGTTCCCGGCGATCATGGCGTTCTCGGCGATCGGTGTCTATTCGGTGAAGTCGAGCGCCTGGGATCTCTACTCGGTCGCCTTCTTCGGCTTCCTCGGCTATGTGCTGGCCAAGCTGCGCTGCGAGCCGGCTCCCTTGCTGCTCGGTTTCGTGCTTGGGCCAATGCTTGAGGAAAACCTGCGCCGGGCCATGATCCTGTCGAGGGGCGATCCGTCGACCTTCGTCACCAGGCCGATCAGCGCCATGCTGCTTCTGGCCGCCGCCCTGGTCCTGGTGGTCGTCCTGCTGCCTTCGGTGCGCAAGAAGCGCGAGGAAGTGTTCGTCGAAGAAGACGCCTGAACCCAACGGCTCCAGGAAGGCATTCATCAACAGCGACGGCGATGCCGTCGCTGTTGACTTTTCTGGAGGTAAGGCAGTTGATCTCGCCTTCCCTTCCGGAGGATCGCCCGATGCCGCGTTTGTGGACTGCCCTGAGCGTTGTTGCCTTCCTGCTCCTTGCCGGCGTCGCCTCTGCAGAGGAGCGGTGGCAGACCCTGCCAGAGCCGGCGCCGATGCCCAAGGCCGATGAAAGCGGCTATGCGCCCGTCAACGGCATCCAGATGTACTATGCCGTCTATGGCAAAGGTGATCCGGTGCTGCTGATCCACGGCGGACTCGGCCACGCCGACATCTGGTCAAGCCAGGTGGCGGAACTGGCCAGGACGCACAAGGTGATCGTTGCCGACAGCCGCGGCCACGGCCGTTCGACCCGTACGGAGGAGCCGTTCGGCTACGATCTCATGGCATCGGACTACGTTGCCCTGCTCGACCATCTCAAGATTGGCAAGACCGCGTTGGTCGGCTGGAGCGACGGCGGCATCATCGGAATAGACCTCGCCATGAACCACCCCGACCGGCTGACGCGCGTGTTCGCGCAGGCTGCCAACGTCACCACGGATGGTGTCGACCCGGGTGTCCTGACCAACAAGACCTTCGCGGCCTATATCGAGCGCTCCGGCCGCGACTATAAGAAACTCTCCAAGACACCCGATCAGTACGACGCCTTCGTCGGCCAGATCAGCAAGATGTGGGAAACGCAGCCGAACTGGAACAAGGAACAGCTCGCCAGGATCACCACGCCGATCGCCATCGTTGCCGGCGACCACGACGAGGCGATCAAGCGCGAGCACACCGACGCCATGGCCAGGATGATCCCCGGCGCGACCGAAATAATCCTGCCCAATGCCAGCCACTTCGCGATGCTGCAGGCGCCGGACGAATACAACAAGGCTGTGCTCGACTTCATCGACGTCAAATAAGGCACAGCGCGGTCCCGTCTGGCACGGGACAGCGTCCTTCATCCGCCTCTCCAAATTTTGGCACCAGACGACAAAAAACGCGCTGAAAAGCCGTGAAACCGCTATTGAAATCGATTTCATTCCTGATACTGTCGCCGCTGTCGCACTCAGGGAGGATCAATAATGAAAAAAGCGATCGTATTGGCTTTGACGGCCACCACCGCGCTGGCCGTATCGGCGTTTTCCACCTACGCAGCAGATTTCAAGATCGGCCTTTCCAACGGCTGGGTCGGTTCCGAATGGCGCACCCAGATGATCGAGGAGGCACAGGCTGCCGCTGCCGCCTGGAAGGAAAAGGGCGTCAATGTCGAAGTCGTAGTGCAGAGCGCCAATGTCGACGTGCCCGGCCAGATCGCGCAGGTGCGCAATTTCATGAGCCAGGGCGTCAACGCCATCATCATCAACCCGAACAGCCCGACCGCGTTCGACCCGATCTTCAAGCAGGCCAAGGACGCCGGCATCATGGTGATCGCCACCGACGCGGAAGTGTCGTCCAAGGACGCCACTTATGTCGGCATCGACCAGAAGGCCTGGGGCGCTGCCGGCGCCAAATGGCTGGCCGAGACGCTGGGCGGCAAGGGCAATGTCGTCGCCATCAATGGTGTTGCCGGTCATCCGGCCAATGAGATGCGTGTTGCCGGCTACAAGGAAGTGTTCGGCCAGTATCCCGACATCAAGATCGTCAACGAAGTGAATGCCAACTGGGATCAGGCGCAGGGCCAGCAGGCCATGCAGAACCTGCTTGCCACCTATCCTGACATCACCGGCGTGTGGGTGCAGGACGGCATGGCCGCCGGCGCCTGGAAGTCGATCATCGACGCCAACAAGCAGTCTTCGATCGCCGCGACCGGCGAAATCCGCAAGGATTTCATCGACCTGTGGAAGAAGGACAAGCTGAATTCCGGTGCCTCGGTGAACCCGCCCGGCGTCATGGCCAGCGCCCTCAACGTCGCGGTTCTGATGCTGCAGGGCAAGGAACTGAAGGAGCCGGCAACGGCTGGCCAATACGGCAACGCCATGTACCTGCCGATTCCCTTCATCGACAACAAGAACCTCGACGACGCGGCGAAGGCGGTGGATGGCAAGCCCGGCTACTATTCCTTCACCAGCCAGCTTTCGGTCGAAGACGCTGAAAAGCTCTTCAAGTAACCGGCCTCGAACCTCCGCCCGGCAGCTTCTGCTCCGGGCGGACCCGGGACGATTTTTCAAGTAAGCTGATTATCCGGGGGCTACCAGGCCCAGCAGCCGAAGGAACGGCTTCGATGTCCGAACTCATCGTTCGCGGCGCGCGCAAGGCTTATGGCGCAACGGTTGCGCTGAGCCGAGGCGACCTGCATCTCAGACCTGGCGAAGTGCATGTGCTGATCGGCTCGAACGGGTCGGGCAAAAGCACGCTGTGCAAGATCGTCGCCGGCAGCGTGAAGCCGGATGCCGGCGAGGTGTTGCTGGACGGCAAGCCCGTCACCATTGATGGCCCTCGCGCGGCGCGGGCGCTCGGCATCGGCATCTTCTACCAGGAACTCAGCCTGGCTGCCCGCCGCACTGTGGCCGAAAACATCCTGCTGCCGGCAATGCCGGTAAAGGGTGGTATTTTCGTCGACCGCACTGAACTGGAAGAACGGACCGCCCGGATCATCGCCGAATTCAGGACGTCGCCGGCGAAGGCTTTGCCGCCGACGTGACCGTGGACAGGCTGCGCGCCGACCAGCGCCAGTTGGTCGAGATCATGAAAGCCCTCGCCAGCGAAGCGCCCATTCTCATTTTCGACGAGCCGACATCCGCACTCGATCGTGCCCAGGTCGATCGTTTCTTCGAGATTTTGCGTCGCCTGAAGCAGGAAGGCCGCGCCATGGTGTTCATCTCGCACCGCATGGATGAGATCTTCTCGATCGGCGACAGGGTCACCGTCATACGCGACGGCGCCACCGTGGCTTCCTCCGCGATTGCCGAAACGAACGCCGATCAAGTGATCCGCCAGATGGTGGGCGAACGGGAGGCACTATCGGCTGAAAGCAAGCCGCCAGTCCCGGTGGCCGCCGGCGAACCGATGCTGTCCGTTGCCAAGCTCAGCGGTACCGGCTTTCGCGACATTTCCTTCGCTGTCGGCAAGGGTGAGATTCTCGGTTTCGGCGGACTGCACGGCCAGGGTCAGTCTTCGGTTCTGCGCGCCATTTTCGGCGCCCTGGCCCACAATGCCGGAACGATCGAAGTCGGCGGCAGGGCTTGCGCCGCACGTACGCCGGCCGAAGCGATCCGCAATGGCATCGCTTATGTTTCCGGCGATCGCGGTCGCGACGGAACCCTGACCGGCCGGCCGATCCTGGAAAATGTCACCCCGATTCATTTCCTGCGCAACAGGCTGCATTTTGCCCGCCCCGGCGCGCTCACCGCACTGGCCGACGGACCGCTGAAGGCGCTGAAGACCAAATACCAGGATATCGGCCAGCCGGTGAACGCGCTGTCCGGCGGCAACCAGCAGAAGGTGGTGATCGCGCGCTGGCTGATCGATCGTCCTGCCATCCTGCTGCTCGACGACCCGACCAAGGGCATCGACCTGGCCGCGAAGTCCGACCTTTTCCAGCTCATCCGTGCCCTGGCCGCCGACGGCATGGGTATCGTGCTGTATTCGTCGGAGGACGCTGAACTGCTCGCCAATGCCGATCGTATCCTGGTCTTCAATTCAGGCGTGGTGACGCGCGAACTGCAGGGAGAAGACCGAACCCGCTACAACCTCTATCACGCCGCATATGAGGCTGCCTGATGAGCAACGCAGCCACCCAGACCAGTACCAGCGGCCTTGGTCGCCTGATCCGTCGCTATCCTTTCCTGCCTGCGCTGATCATCCTCATCCTGCTTCTGGCGCTCAACGGCATCTTCGAGCCGCGCAGCCTGAGCTTCCGCTCGATGACGGGGCTCATCTCGACCTACCTGGCGCTGATGATGCTGGCGGTGGCGCAGACTTATGTCGTCTTTTCCGGTGACATCGACCTGTCCGCCGGCAGCATAGTGTCACTGGTGAATGTCTCGGTGATCGTGCTGATGCAGAAATGGGGCGGCGACGGTTTCGCCGTCATCGCTGCCTGCCTGGCCGGCGCGCTGATCGGGCTGGCCTGCGGGCTGATCAACGGCATCGTCGTGGCCGGCTTGCGTCTACAGGCGATCGTTGCCACTTTCGCGACCTCCATCTTCTTCACCGGTCTTGCTCTCACCGTATTGCCGGTGGCCGGGACACCGGCGCCCGAAGCCTACTGGACCACCTATGGCGGCCGCTTCCTGGGTATCCCTTTCGTGTTTTATGCTGTCGCCGCAGTGGCGATCCTGCTCGCCGTCCTGATGCGCATGCGCTTGACCACGCAGATGCTGGCGGTCGGCGACGACCAGCAGGCGGCTTTCCAGAGCGGACTGCCGGTAACCGCTATCCGCATCAAGGGTTACGTTTTCTGCGGTCTGTTCGCGGCACTCGCCGCGCTCTGCATCACCGGCGACACGGCGAGCGGCGATCCGCTGGTCGGCGGCAAGATGACGCTTTATTCGGTCGCCGCCGTGGTTCTGGGCGGCTCGGCACTGGCCGGCGGGTTCGGCACGGTGACCGGGTCCTTGATCGGCGCCCTCATCATCGGCCTCATCAACGCGCTTGTCTTCTTCGTCGGCACGCCTTCGGAATGGCAGAATTTCGTGCAGGGGCTTGCCATCCTGCTAGCCCTGATGACCGGCATCCTTGTCAGCCGCGGAGCACGGGCATGAGCGCCGACGCCCTCCCCTCCAAGCCAATCGGGAACGCCGCTCTGGCCTTCCTGAAGAAACCGCTCGTGGTGGCACTGATCCTGATCGTGCTTCTGCTTGCCGTCGGCGAATGGCTGTCACCGGGCTTCGCCTCGCCGGGACAGATCCTGAGGCTGCTGATCGTTGCCGCCCTGCTCGGCATCGTCGCTGCTGGCCAGAACCTGGTCATCCTTGGTGGACGTGAAGGCATCGACCTTTCGGTCGGCGGCGTCGTCTCGCTGGCGGCGATCCTGGCCGGTAATGTCATGAACGGTGCCGATGGCGGCATCTTGCCGGCAATCCGTCTGCATCGTCGTCGGTGCACTGTTCGGCCTGATCAACGGTGTCGGCGTCACGCTGCTGCGCATTCCGCCGCTGGTGATGACGCTTGGAATGCTTGGTGTGCTGCAGGGCCTTCTGGTAGTGATCCGCAACGGCATTCCATCCGGCCGCGCAGCCCCGGGTCTCTCCGATTTCGTCGTCAAACCGTTCCTGCTCGGCCTGCCCGGCATCATCTGGCTGTGGCTGCTGATCGGGCTCGCCATGGCTTTCCTGCTGCGCCGCACCGTGTTCGGCTACCGCGTCTACGCCATCGGCTCCAACGAACAGGCAGCCTTCATGGCCGGCGTGCCAGTGAAGATGATCCGCGTCGCGTTGTTCATGCTCTCCGGAGTTTTCGCGGCCATCGCCGGCATGTGTCTGCTCGGCTATTCCGGCTCCTCCTTCGCCAATGTCGGCGAACAGTACATGCTGCCGTCGATCATCGCCGTGGTGTTGGGCGGCACACCGCTTTCCGGCGGCAAGGGCGGTTACACCGGAACGATGGCTGGCGCTGTACTGCTGGTCCTGCTCCAGAGCATCCTGACCACGGTCCATATCGACGAAGCCGGACGGCAGATGGTGTTCGGCGCGACGCTGGTGGCGCTGATGCTGTTCTATGGACGCGCCAAGGCGATGCGAGGCTGACCAGGATGGCCGGGCCTGCCAAGATCAAGGACATCGCCGCACGCGCCGGCGTTTCCCCCGCCACGGTCTCGCGCGCGCTTTCCGACACAGGCCTGGTGGCGGAACCGACCCTGTCGCGCATTCGTGAAGTGGCGCAGCTGCTGAATTACCGGCCCAATGTCAGCGCCCGCAACCTGCGCACCCAGAAATCCATGGCCGTCCTGATGGTGGTGCGCGATGTCGGCAACCCCTTCTACCTTGAGATCATGAAAGGCGTCGAGGCAACGGCACGCGCCGCCGGCTATTCGGTTTTGATGGGCAACACGGAAAACAACGCCGAACGTGAGGTCGAATATTTCGACATGCTGCGCGACGGCCATGCCGATGGCATGATCCTGATCACCGGCAAATTGCCCTGGTCGCCCGAGGAAAGCCGATCTCACCTGCAGGGCCTGCCGGTGGTGGTGGCGCTGGAGACGATCGAAGGCATGGGCCTGCCGCATGTGCAGATCGACAATGTCGGCGCCTCACGCATCGCGGTCGAACACCTGATCGGGCTCGGCCATCGCGCGATCGCGCATATTTGCGGCCCCATCCCCGAGATCATGGCTGTCCGCCGCCGTGAGGGATTTCGCGAGGCCATGCAGGCAGCAGGACTGGCGATAGCAGACGGCTACGAGCCCGTCGGCGACTATCTGCTGCATTCGGGCGAAACACTGTGCCGTGCGCTGTTCGAGCGGCCCGACCGGCCGACCGCGCTGTTTGTCGCCAACGACGAAATGGCCTTCGGTGCGATCAACGAGTTGCGCAGGCTGGGCCTCGACGTACCGGGCGATATTTCGGTGGTCGGTTTCGACGACCTGTTCCTCAGCCAAGCCTACTATCCACCACTGACAACCGTGCGCCAACCGCGCGCGGAGATCGGCCAGGAAGCAATGCGGCGCCTGCTGCGGGTGCTGGCCGGAGAAGAAATCGAGGCCGAGACGCTGGAGATGCCGACGATGCTGCAGATCCGCGGCTCGACTGCGCGGCCAAGATCAATCTGAAAGACAAAAAGCAGGAAGGACGACCATGGCACAGTTGCCGAAGGAGAGATTGCGCGTCGGGTTCGTGGGCACGGGCTTCATCGCCCAGTTCCATCTGAAGTCGCTGGTCGGCGTGCGCAACATCGACGTCGTCGGCGTCTACAGTCGCAGCAATGAAAAGCGCGAACACTTCGTCAAGCTGGCCGGGGAGCTCGGTCTCGGCACCTGCAAGAACCACGACAGCCTGGAAAGCCTGCTCGGCGATTCGACGCTCGACGCCGTATGGATTCTGTCGCCGAACTACACGCGCCTCGACGTCATGCGCACGCTGAACGCGGAGATCAAGGCCGGCCGATCCAGGGTGTTCGCGGTTGCCTGCGAAAAACCGCTGGCGCGTACCGTTGGCGAAGCGCGCGAAATGGTACGGCTGGCCGAAGATGCCGGGTTGAACCACGGCTATCTCGAGAACCAGGTGTTTGCGACGCCGGTCATCCGCGGCAAGGAAATCATCTGGCGCCGTGCCGCATCAACCACCGGCCGCCCCTATCTCGCCCGTGCTGCGGAGGAACATTCCGGGCCGCATGAAGCCTGGTTCTGGCAAGGCGACAAGCAGGGCGGCGGCGTGCTGTCGGACATGATGTGCCATAGCCTCGAGGTCGCGCGCCATCTGCTGACGGCACCGGGCGCGGCACGAGGTTCACTGAAGGTCAAATCGGTGAATGGCACAGTCGCCAACCTCAAATGGACCCGGCCGCAGTATGCCGACGAGCTTGCCCGTCGCTTCGGCTCGGGCGTCGACTACCGTAACCATCCCTCCGAGGATTTCGCGCGCGGCGTCGTGGCGCTGGAAGACGAAGCCGGCAACGAACTGATGATCGAAGCCACCACGTCCTGGGCCTATGTCGGCGCAGGCCTGCGCATACAGCTCGAACTGCTCGGCCCTGAATACGCGATGGAATTCAATTCGCTGGGCACCGGCCTCAAGATCTTCATGTCGCGTGCGGTGCAAGGCTCGGAAGGCGAGGATCTCGTCGAGAAACAGAATGCCGAGCAAGGCCTGATGCCCGTGCTGGAAGACGAAGCCGGCGTCTATGGCTATACCGACGAGAACCGCCACATGACCGAGTGTTTCCGCAAGGGTGAGACCCCACTGGAAACCTTCCACGACGGTCTAGCCGTCGTGGAAATGATGATGGGGCTCTACAAGTCAGCGGAAACAGGCGAGACGGTGCGTTTCCCGGCACCAGAACTCGAGCACTATGTGCCGCCGGTGGCGCGCCGTTAAACGGGGGAATCGTTGGCGGCGTTCGGAGTGGGAGCTATCCACCGGAGCTGTTCAAGAAATGTCAGCAGGCGTTCCACCGCCCGATTGGCGGCTTCCACGCGCTGCCATTGCCGATCGGCGATGGCGGTGTCGATGTAGCGGAACTCCACCGAACCGGACGGTAAGGGCGAGATGCGCAGGTATGGCCCGCTGTAAGGCCGCACATCGGATTGCTGAATGCACAGATCGTGCATGGAGGTCCATCCAAACAACGCAACCTTCAGCGGTCCTGCCGCAATAAGGCTGGCGATTTGCGCGATGCCAGACGTGGCCACCCCGAACGCACCATTCTCCAGGCTTCCCCATTCCCGGAATTTCTCGACGATATTGGCCCAAGGCTCGCTCATCACCGGAGTGTGTAGTGATGCCCTTTGACTGTCAAACCAGGCAAACAACATTTCCATGAGTTCGGAACGCCATTCGACTGTTGCCCAAAGAATGATGACGCTGTTCCTTTGTGACTAATCCCGTCAGCCAATCGACAAGCCCCGCGCGCCAAATTATCTATGAAACATGGGCGCTCCAAAAGAAGACACTCTCGCAGTCCGCATCTCCAGGACGCTGGCCGACCGTATCATCGCCGGCAAGATCGAGCCCGGCTCACGGCTCAGGCAGGATCATATCGCCGAGGAATTCGGTGCCAGCCACGTTCCCGTGCGCGAGGCCTTTCGCAGGCTCGAGGCACAAGGACTCGCCGTCAGCGAACCGCGTCGTGGCGTACGTGTCGCCAGCTTCGACCTCGCCGAAGTGAAGGAAGTGGCGGAAATGCGCGCAGCCCTTGAGGTGCTGGCGCTGCGCCATGCCGCGCCGCATCTGACGCCGGCCATTCTCGATGCTGCCGAAGAAGCCACCAAGGCCGGCGACAATTCGCGGGACGTGCGGTCCTGGGAGGAAGCGAACCGGCGCTTCCATCGCCTGATCCTGGAGCCTTGCGCCATGCCACGGCTGCTTTCCGCGATCGACGACCTGCACGCCGCCAGCGCCCGTTTTCTGTTCGCCGCCTGGCGGTCCGACTGGGAAGCGCGCACCGACCACGACCACCGCGCTATTCTATCGGCCCTGCGCAAGGGTCAGATCGAAGCGGCGTGCACCACGCTGGCAGGCCATGTCCAGTGGATCGGCCGCCGGCCCCAGAAGTCGGCCAGCGGTGGCATTCGCGACGCTTTCGCGATTGTCGGATAAAAATATCTATAATCCTGTTGCGACTCGTTTCCTTTTGTGGATTCTATGTAGATATAGATCATGAATTATCTATAATTTACGAAAGGAACATCATGAGCGAGACCCTCACGCTGCGCGGCGTCAAACCGCGAAAGGCGGTAAAAACTGCTGCGACCATCATCGCGGGCGTCGCCCTGATCACGCTCTGCGCCAAGCTGCGCATTCCATTCTGGCCGGTGCCGCTGACCCTGTACACGCTGGCGGTCATGGGGATTGCGATCGCCACCGGCCCTCGCATGGCGACAGCCACCTTCCTCGCCTTCCTGGCGGTTGGCGCCGCCGGACTGCCGGTTTTCTCGGGCTCGCCGGAACGCGGTATCGGCCTTGCCTACATGGTGGGCCCGACGGGCGGTTATCTGCTGGGCTATCTCCTCGCCAGCTGGCTGACCGGCTGGCTGGCTGAAGGCCGACAGATGTTCGGCCGCGTCATGGCGATGCTGGCCGGCCTTGCAGTCACTTATGCAGCCGGCCTGCCCTGGCTCGGCCTCTATATCCCCGGCAAGGACGTCATTGCCCTCGGCTTCACCCCGTTCATCCTCGGTGACCTCATCAACATCGCCATGGTCGCAGTCGGTTCGGCCATGATCCCGGCACGTCTGCTGGGAAAGGTCGGCCGATGAGTGCGTCCGTAACCGAGAAGGGCGATGTCCGCACCAACTGGACGCAGGCCGAAGCGGAAGCGATCTACGCCTTGCCCTTGCCCGACCTGCTCCATCGGGCGCAGAACGTTCATCGAAGCCGTTTCGACCCGACCGTGGTCGAAACGGCCAGCCTGCTCAGCGTCAAGACAGGTGGCTGCCCGGAGGACTGCGGATACTGCTCGCAGAGCGCGCACAACAAAACCGGCGTCAAGGCGACCAAGTTGATGGCAGTGGAGCGCGTCATGGAGGACGCAAAGCGTGCCAAGGCCGGCGGGGCGACACGATTCTGCATGGGAGCTGCCTGGCGCAGCCCCAAGGATCGCGACATGGACCGGGTCTGCGCCATGATCGAAGGCGTCAGGGCACTGGGCATGGAAACCTGCGTTACCCTCGGCATGCTGACGGGATCGCAGGTCGAACGGCTGAGGCAAGCTGGCCTGGACTACTACAACCACAACATCGACACCTCGCGGGAATATTATCCCGAAATCGCCACAACCCGCACCATTGACGATCGACTGGATACGCTGGCGCTGGTGCGTTCAGGTGGTATCAAGGTCTGCTCCGGCGGCATTGTCGGCATGGGCGAAACGATGACGGACCGCGTCGCCATGCTGGTCCTCCTGGCCACCCTGGAGAGGCACCCTGAAAGCGTTCCCATCAACATGTGGAACGAGATCAAGGGCACGCCGGTGATGGAAAAGGGCCAGCCGGTCGAGCCGATCGCCTTCGTGCGGCTGATCGCGCTCGCGCGCATTCTCATGCCTCAGAGCGTGGTCCGGCTTTCGGCCGGTCGCCATGCCATGAGCGACGAGTTGCAGGCGCTATGCTTCCTGGCCGGCGCCAACTCGATCTTCACCGGCGACGTGCTTCTGACCACCGGCAATCCGGAACGCAACAAGGATTTCGCGCTCCTGAAAAAGCTCGGCATGCGTGCTGCCGAAGCGCCTGTCCATGCAAGCGCCGGAGATCATCCGGGACAAAGCAGCAGATCCCACCCTCTGCCATCCCTGCCCTCGCTCGCGATTGTAGCGCCTTGAGCGCACGCATCGTCGTCACCGGCACCGATACCGATATCGGCAAGACGGTTTTCGCCGCAGGGCTGACCAGGCTGCTCGGTGCATCCTACTGGAAGCCGGTGCAGGCAGGGCTTCACGGCGAGACAGACAGCGAAACCGTAAAAAGGCTCGGCGACATCCCGCCGGGCCGCATATTGCCCGAGAGATGGCGGTTGAACACGCCGGCCTCTCCACATCACGCTGCGGCAGTCGACGGCGTCACCATCGTCCCCGAAGACCTGACCGTGCCGGCAATCCATGGACCACTGGTCATCGAAGGTGCCGGCGGCCTGCTGGTACCCTTGACGCAGACCACGACCTTCGCCGACGTCTTCGCGCGCTGGAAGTTGCCGGTAGTGCTGTGCGCCCGCACCCGGCTCGGCACCATCAACCACACACTTCTGTCGCTGGAAGCGCTGCGCGCTCGCAGTGTGCCCGTGCTGGGCGTCGCCTTTATCGGTGAAACAGAGCCCGAGACCGAAAGCATCATCGGCAAGCACGGCGGAGTCAGGATTCTCGGCCGCCTGCCTGTGCTCGCCTCACTGACCCCGGCGACATTGCAGCACGCTTTCATCAATGCCTTTCGGCTCGATGACTTTTTTTGACCGTTCGACATTACGAGGTCGGGTGAAGATGGGTACGGAACCACAGCCGTACTGGAACGTTTCTGTGCGTTCCCTGCCGAGGCCAGCGTTCGTATTTGGCCTCTTTCCATTTTCAGAAAGGCCTTCCGATGCACAATTTGCTGGCGTTCAAGCATGTCGTCGTCACTGCCGAAGTTGGCGACAAGCGCGAAATCTCCTCGCTTTGCGACATGATCGAATTCCTGACCGAGTGGGCCAAGACAGGCGAGAGCAAGACCTGGGAAATCGCGATGAAAGCCTGCAATGCAGCGCAATCGGGTGAGCTCGATCCACAGATCGCGCGCAACGCGTTCATTGCCTTTGCCCGCCGCTCCAAGATCCTTGTCCCCGAGGACACCAAATACATCACCGTGAAGCCAAGCGTCGCCGGGTTCGGCGGCTTTGCGATGTAGCAACGCAAGCGACGACCTCGCTTGCTGCATTCCCGACATCGACGTAAGAACAGAGGCAAGTGATTTGCCCACGTTCGACGGCAATGCTGGCCAGCAATGCTCGTTAAATTCGCCTTCGACCTTATTTGTCAGGGATGTGTAAGCGTCTCTCACTCAGGCATCTGGCTGCTGGCGGGGATAGCCGCCGCGCTGCTCTTGCAGTGGTTTTGCATCAGCCTCGTATTGAGCTTGTTTCGCTCTTTCCCAACGCGCGTTCGCAGGTTCCTGGCGAGACGTTGATCTTGCCGGCGCGGCTGGCTGCAGAGGCCAACGCGGCTGAGCTTGCCCAATCGCAAGGTCGAACAAGTTTACTCACGCGGCAAAACACAGGTTGACTACTCACTCCAAGTCATTGAAGTGACAGCCGCGCGGACGTGGCGGAACTGGTAGACGCAAGGGACTTAAAATCCCTCGATCCTCGATCGTACGGGTTCGATTCCCGTCGTCCGCACCATCTCGACAAACAGCTTTCAAAACAAATAGATGGACGAAATTGTAATTGCTGGCCGAGGCTATCGACCGGCCTTCAATCAGCAAGAACTCGCAAATTCCCGGGGCGGTTCACCCGGCAACCCTGATGCAGTTCCCGGGCAAAGCTTACCAATCCGTATGATCGCGGAGACGCGGCCGTAAGCTGGCAGGTCCATTCTGCCCCTCGACATCATTCGAACGCTCACGCAGGCGGCATCGAAGCAGTCGCCTGCGCCGCAACTTGTCGCGCATCTCAATGATATCAGCGTCAGGAAGCGCGAACTCCATGACAGCCCCCGATGACCCGCCATGCGCCGCGCTTCCACGCAGAAAACACTCGTTGCCCCGTCAGCAGTTGAACAGATGGATCCGTGCGGGGAAACGGGCACTCGTACGGCGGATATTCTGGCGGGAAATCTCCGCCATCAACGACGCACTCAGCGCAGAACCATTTTGTCGTGTCCTTCAGGCCTATCCTGAGATCCCGTTCAAACCGGTACGACCTTACCTCGTCAGCGGCCTCAACCCCGCCCAGCGCGCGGCTGCGGTTGTCGGACACTATGCGGCGGCGTTTCGCCTGCTGAAGACCGAGGCTTTTATCGAAAGCCACATCGCAGGCAAGCAGCTGCTGTCACTGCAAACCGCAGTGGGCGGCATCACGGTAGACCTCACGGGCCAACAGGGACTCTACCGCGAAGGCGAGTGGCGGCTTTTAGCGTCATGGGACGGGCGGGCAGTCATGGAGGTGGCACTCGCGATCGTCGACAGTCGTCTGCTTGGCCTTGGGGAAATGGGGCCAATCCTCTGGATTGGCGCGATCAAGACGGCGGCGGCTGGCGCACACGGGCTTGAGGATGCCAGGACCTTGACAAAAAGCCTGGCTGGCTTGCGCCCTAAAAGCCTTTTGCTGCTCGTGGCACAAAGCCTGGCTGGTGGCCTAAAGCTCTCAGGCGTTTTTGCCGCCTCCAACCGAGGTCATGTGTTTGCAACCGATCCCGGCCTGCGCCGTCGTGTCCTGGCGGATTATGACGGTTTCTGGATGGAATCCGGTGGCAGGCGGGTGGCCCCCACCATCTTCCAACTCCCGCCGACAAAGATCCGGCGCCCTCAGGATGAGTACAAACCCAACAAGCGAGCGCAGATCAGGCGACGACACCAACTTGAGATCGAGATCGAACGGAGTGTGCATGAAGCACTCCTGCCGTTGCTGCACCAACGGTAGCCGTTCGATCTTTTCGAGATGGTTCCCTTTCGCGAGCGACCTTGCTAGCCTGTCGCCATGAAAGCGATCGCCCCGAAGCCTCTGGCAAGCGCGTTTCTGCTCGGTCTGCCCTTGCTGGCGGGCTGCGGCTCGATGAGATCGGTCGATCCTGCACAATATGCATCGATGAACTGCACCGAACTCAATGTCGCGCTTGGCGAACTTGCGACGGGAGTGACCTCCACCGCACTCAGCCGCGCCAACATCTCGAATACCCGCATCCCATTCTGGCTGCCAGGCGGACGGAAAGCGGTTTCCGTGCTCAAGGACCGACGGACGGCGGATATTGAACGCCTGCAGGCACAAGAGGCAGCCATCGAGGCCAGCCGCAGGCAGCGTTGCCCGCGGGAACTTTGAGCATCAGCGCCTGCCTGCATCGCCTTCTAGGCGAACAGCCCCGGGTTGAGCTTCAGATGCTGCAGCAACAGGATGGTCTTGGCGTCGATGATGCGCCCATCGGAAATAGCAGCAATTGCTTCCTCGACCGGCATCTCGAGTACCTCGATATCCTCACCCTCCTCCGGCGCGCCTCCACCGTCGGAAATGCGATCCGCCGGCGAGTAGCGCCCAGCAAACAGCCATAAGCGTTCCGTCACGCTGCCCGGGCTCATAAAAGGCGTGAACACGAGCTTCACGCCGTCGAGCCGATAGCCCAGCTCTTCTTCCGCCTCCTTGCGGATGCAGGTTTCTGCGTCATCCTTGTCAAGCAGACCGGCACAGGCTTCGATCAGCGGCTCCTTGTGCCCGGTGACAAAGGCAGGCCAGCGAAATTGCCGCACCAGAAGCACCGTGCCGCGGTCGGGATCGAAAGGAAGTATGGCGGCGCCATCGCCGCGATCGTAGGTCTGGCGCACCTGCGTCTCCCAGACGCCGTCACGGCGGCGGTAGTCGAAGGTGGTCTTTTTCAGGATGGCCCAGTCGTCGGAAAGGATTTCCTGCGAACGGATGCGGATGCGGTCGTCCATGCTTGCCTCGTCTTGGGGGATGCGATGGGATAGCGTGCGACGGGCCAGACCGCAATGACATCCGGCCGCTGGGCCAACAGGCTGCATTGCAGACGATCTGGCGCGCGAGCCAGCTCTCGGCCTAGAGAGAAGACCGCATCAACCGGATCCACCATGACTGTCGCCCTCTTCCAGCCCATTTCGCTCGATGGCCTCGAATTGCCGAACCGCATCGCAGTGGCGCCGATGTGCCAGTATCGGCCGACGATGGCTCCGCCACCGACTGGCATCTCTACCACTGGATGAACCTCGCCCTGTCGGGCGCAGGCATGATCACGGTCGAAATGACCGATGTCGAGCGGCGCGGCCGCATCTCGCATGGCTGCCTCGGCCTGTATTCGGATCACAACGAAGCGGCGGCCAAGCGCACATTGGATGCTGCACGCCGTGTCGCACTGCCCGGTGCCAAGTTCGGCGTGCAGCTTGCCCACGCCGGGCGCAAGGCATCCTGCCAGCGCCCTTGGGAAGGCGGCGGCCCACTGAAGCCGGAACAGGATCCATGGCCGGTCGTCTCGGCTTCGGCTGTGGCTTACGACGCCGGCTGGCAGGTGCCTCATGAACTCAGCGACGAGGAGGTGCTTGGCGTGATCCAGCGCTTTGCCGACGCGGCAAGGCGCGCCGAACGTGCCGGTTTCGACTTCATCGAACTGCATGCGGCTCATGGCTACCTGATCTTCCAGTTCCTCTCGCCGCTTTCCAATCGGCGCACGGACCGCTGGGGCGGTTCCTTGGAAAACCGCATGCGTTTTGCGGTGGAGGTCGCCAAGGCTGTGAAAGCGGCAGCGCCAACGCTGATGCTGGGCGCCAGGCTGTCGGTAAAGGAATGGGTGGATGGCGGCTTCGACGTGCCGGATGCGATCGAAGTGGCAAAGGCGCTGAAGGCAGTTGGCCTGGCCTATCTGTGCTGCTCCAGCGGCGGCAACTCTCCGCTTCAGAAATTGCCCACCGGCGCCGGCTACCAGGTGCATCTCGGCGAGGCGGTGCGCAACGCGGTCGGCATCACCACGCGCACCGTCGGCCTCATCACCGATCCGGAGCACGCCAATGCCGTCGTCAAGGACGGCAAGGCCGATATCGTCGCCCTTGGGCGGGCTTTCCTGGCCGATCCGCGCTGGGGTTGGCGTGCAGCAGCGAGCCTCGGTGAAAAGATCCAGCCCGCGCCACAGCTTGCCCGTGCCGTCACCACAATGGAGCATTGGATCCGCGACGAGGATTGAAACTTGCCCTCCACTTGCCGGCTAAGGCCGCAAGAGGTTGAATTCCGTCTCGAAGTGCAGGAAAGTCTCGGTTGTTAAGAGCGCCGTCACCGGAGGCTTTCATGGCGAAGTTGACCTACACGATCGTCGAGCATGATGGAGGGTGGGCCTACAAGGTCGGCGACACCTATTCGGAAACCTTTCCGAGTCATTCAGATGCATTGCAGGCAGCCAGGATCGCTTCTTCCGAACAGCGGATTGCCGGCCAGACCGATGGTATCGAGTATGAAGATGCCAACGGGAAGTGGCACTCGGAACTCGCTGACGGACGTGACAGGCCGGAAACGGAAGTCCGGGACGACCCCGCGGCCTGACAACTGAGGACGCTCAGGCCGAAACGCTCCTGTCGAATGCGCGATTGGCAATACGACGGATGAACGTGGTCACCTGCTCTGGGTCTATGAACTGCGGCATGTGACCGAGGTTTTCCGCGATCTCCAGTTCCAACCCCTCGATCTTTTCCTTGACCGGCGTACCCTGCACTTCGAGCGAGATGATGGGGTCGACCCCACCGAACAACAATCCCGACGGCATCTTGATCTCGTTGTATCGCTCCGACAGGCGAGGCAGATCCATCTCGATCACCGCGAAATCGGTTGCGCTGGCATAGTAGTGGCTGGGGCGCAGCCCGATAAAGCCGCCATTCTCGGTCATGTAGTTTTTCGGCGGCGGATGCGGCGCGAAGATCAGGCCCATCGTCTTCATGCCATATTTCAGCCCTGCCGGCGCCGAGACGGTATGGGCCAGAATGAAACGCTTCAGCGGCGAGGAGACGAACAGCGCCTTGAACTCGGGCCTGAGATCGACCTCCTTGTGGGTGAGCGCCGCCAGGAGCACGAGGCCGGAGATCGCTTCCGGATGCTCGACGGCGATCGCCAACGCCACCGAACCGCCCAGCGAATGGCCGACGATCACAGGTTTTTCGAGGCCCAGTCTTTCCATGAAGGCGCAGACGATATCCGCCTGTTCCGGCAACCGGCCGGTCGAACCCCGTGCGCGTGTCGAATAACCGGAACCCGGGCGGTCGAGTGCGATCAGCCGATAGCCTGGCCCAAACACCTTGAACAGCGGGTGCGTGAAATGGTGCAGCTGCGCGCCGAGCCCATGCAGGAAAACGATGGGAGGCCCTTCACCGACGTCGACGTAGTGGATGCGGTTGCCTTTGATGTCGATGAACTTGCCGGCGGGTGGCATGGTGCGCTCGACCCAGGCGACGATGCGGCGTGTCCTGAAAACGAAATAGCCGACGACGGCAAGGCAGGCGACGACGATGGCGGCCAGAAGCCAAAGAAGCACGGTCAGCAACATCAGCGACCTCTAATCCAGAGCTCGTCGCATATCGAGGTTTCTGGATTGCCGCTGTCAAGACAAGCCGAGCCGCGTCAAACGGCAAAGCCCCCATGCACCGGGCAAAACTGTGGAAATCCGGGCTGGCGGCAGCCCGGATTTCCTGCTGGTCCGTAAAGCCCCGCCCAGGAACCAGACCACGCCGTGTCAAGTTAACAAACAGGGCGCGGCCTGGGCATACGGCAAATGACGTATTTCGAAGCGTGGCTCACAGATAAAATCGATGGGGCCGGCCATAAACAACAGTCGGCGTCACCGCCTGCGTGGCGCGGGCTATCGCGGGAAGCTCGAGCTGTATCCGTCGGGATAGTATCCGCCGTCGCCGCCATTGCCGTTGGGTGTCGCTTCGCCGGTGGCGGCGCGAAGGCTTTGCGAGACATCATCCAGGCGGGCCAGCAGCGCGCGCGAACCGTTGCCGCGCGCGGCCTCGCCGCGGATCTGCCGCGCCTCGGACCCCAGTTCACGCGCCTTCGATGCGTCGATGAGATTGAGCTGTTCGGCATCGCGGATGCCCTGCCCCACGCCCTCGGCCTGGTTGTAGATCGTGCGCGCCATGGCAGCGTCGGTGCTGGATGCTGCAACGGCGTGAGCCGACATACGGACGTGGCGATGCTCGGCGGCCAACGCGCCGCCGGCAATCGGAACCACGGCCGCAACCGAGGCCAGGAGAAGAAGCCTGGAAGAGAAAGAAGACATGGTTTGTTCCTCTGCGATTGGAACAAGCGACGTCCACTCCGCAGCCCGTTCCGCTGCTGGACCGTCTGGTTCCACCTGTCGCGATTTGTTTGCTCGCCGGAAGTTCCCGATCCGCGGAGGAGAAATGCGGCTTTGCGAAGGGCGTTCCAGCCTCACGGAAATATCATCGGCCGTGATGAAACCGAGAGTGCGATGCTTCCGGCTTCCGCGGAAAAAAGCGGGCGGCTCGCACGAGCCGCCCGCCTGCCAGATGCCAGCCGTGAGACGCTCAGCCGAGCAGCTTGGCAGTGATTTCGGCCACACGTTTCCCCTGGAAGCGCGCGCCTTCGAGTTCCTGTGCCGAGGGCTGGCGCGAACCATCGCCATCCGCGGTCGTCGTCATGCCGTAGGGGGCGCCACCGCGCACCACATCATTGCCCATCTGCCCCTGATAGGCGTAGGAAAGCGGCACGATGATCATGCCGTGATGTTGCATCACCACCTGCGCGTTGATCAGCGCCAGCTCCGCACCACCGTGCTGGGTAGCCGTCGAAACCATCACCGATCCAACCTTGTTGAGCAGCGCGCCCTTGACCCACAACGGGCCGGTCTGATCCAGGAAGTTTTTCATCTGGGCAGCCATCGCACCGTAGCGCGTGGCGGTTCCCAGGATAATGGCGTCGTAATTCTCCAGTTCGAGCGGATCGGCGATCGGCGCCTCCTGATCGAGCTTGTAATAGGCTGCCTTGGCGACAGCTTCCGGCACCAGTTCGGGCACCCGCTTGATGGTCACATCGGCACCAGCTTCCCGTGCACCTTCGGCAGCGGCCTTGGCCATCTGCTCCATATGTCCCCAGCTCGAATAATAAAGCACCAGTACCTTTGCCATGCATGCATCTCCAGACGATTGAACCAAGGGAACGCCGTCGTTCCGTAGCGCCGCAATCTAGTGCCCGGACCGTTCACCGGAAGCCGCCAAATCTGACACGCACTGTTCACCGTTTCAGGAGCATTGCCCGCGTCCGGCTGCCGCGCTATTCGACTGAGGCGATTTCGAAGAATTATTGCTGCTGCCGGTGGTGGCCAACCGTCCGTCAAACGCGATCTTCGGCCAAAATCGATGCAATAATTCTTCGAAATCGCCTGAGTTCAATCCGGAGTGCGCCATGCCAGACATTGTAACAGCCGCCATGATCATCATCGGCGACGAGATCCTGTCCGGGCGCACCAAGGATAAGAACATCGGCCACCTTGCCGACATGATGACGGCGATCGGGATCGACCTGAAGGAAGTCCGCGTCGTGCCGGACGACGAGGCCGAGATCGTCGCTGCCGTGAATGCGTTGCGGGCTCGCTACACCTATGTCTTCACCACCGGCGGCATCGGGCCGACGCATGACGATATCACCGCGGATTCCGTTGCCAAGGCATTTGGCGTTCCTTGTGAATATGACGCCAAGGCGCTCGCCTTGCTTGCCGACAGCTATGAGAAGCGCGGCATCGAGTTCAACGAGGCCCGCAAGCGCATGGCACGCATGCCGCGTGGCGCCGAGCACATCGACAATCCCGTTTCCGTCGCGCCAGGCTTCCGGATGGCCAACGTCCATGTCATGGCCGGAGTCCCGTCGATCTTCCAGGCGATGCTGGACAACGTCGTGCCGACGCTGAAGACCGGAACCAAGCTGCTCTCGGCCACGGTGCAGTGCCCCTATGGCGAAGGCCGGATCGGCGGTCCGCTCGGTGAAATCCAGAAGGCTCATCCCGACACCATCATCGGCTCCTATCCGAAATATGCTGACGGCACGTTCTGGACGGAACTGGTCGTGCGTGCCCGCTCGCCCGAGGTTCTGGAAACCGTGCGGGCCGAGGTCGAGGCCATGGTCGCGGAGCTCGCCAAGGAAGGCTGAGTTTGCTGGCCGAGCGGGAACCTGTCCTATATCCTTGACGTTGTGGTGATATCTGAGCCAGCACTGAACTATCCGGCGCGGACGTCGGCAGCGGTCAGAAAATGCAGGAGGGCTCCATGCCGTTCAAGACCATCGTCGCCATCGTACAGAGCGAACAGGATGCGGAGCGCGTGCTGGATGGCGCCATCGCGCTGGCCTCCCGCTTCCAGGCCCACGTCATTGGTGTCCATGCCGAAGCACTGCCGATGCCGTACACCTCGGCCACCGGCTTTCCGGACACCGAATTCATGCAGGTCTCGGCTGACCTCAACAAGGAACGCTCGGCGAAGCTGCGGACGGTCTTCCAGAAGAAACTGCAGCCTTCCGGCCTCTCCTTCGAGTGGCGGGCCGAAGAGACATTTTCAGGCGATAGCGCGCTCTCCAGCCTCGCCAGCGTGCGCGCCGCCGACATTGTGGTCGCAGCGCAGCGCGATGCCGACAGCGACACCAATGCCGATATCGGCTCACTCGTCTACGACGCAGGCCGACCTGTGCTCGTGGTACCGCATGCCGGGCCGATTGCCGCCAGTTTCCGCCATGTGATGCTGGCCTGGAACGGCAGCCGCGAGGCGGCTCGTGCGGCCTTTGACGCCCTGCCCTTCATGATCGAAGCCGAAAAGGTCGAGATCTTCGTGGTCGATCCCGGCGAGGACAGCGACGAGGAAGGGCTGGGCGGCGCCGGAATTGCCGCGGCGCTGACCCGCCACGGCGTGAAGGCCAGCGTGGCGACAAGGCAGGCAAAGGGCGGCACCATCGAGGACGCCGTACAGAACCGCCTGATCGAGACTGGAGCAGACCTTATCGTCATCGGAGCCTACAGCCATTCCTGGCTGCACCGGCTGCTCTATGGCGGCGTGACTAGAACCGTGCTGCGCTCCTCGCCGGTGACCGCCTTCCTGTCCAGGTGACGATCACCTTCCGGGGAATTGCCCCAAAAGACCTTGCGACCTGAAGGCCGTTTGAGTTCGAACGGAAGAACAAAGTCCGGGCTGGTGAAACACGCATCGGCGGCCATGCTCGCGTCATCGCCGTGGATATCGGGGCACGGGATGACCGCACCAACTCCAAGCCTCTTGCCAAAGACGCGGCTTTCCGGCTAATTCCGCCCGCATTCCTCAAATCCTGCGCGCGGCTGGCGCGCCTGCGGAGTGCGTGATGTCCCTTCCCGAAAAGGCCTTTCCAGTTTCCTGGGATCAGTTCCACCGCGATGCCCGTGCGCTCGCCTGGCGGCTGTCAGGCGTCAACGGGCAGTGGAAGGCGATCGTCTGCATCACCCGTGGCGGCCTGGTCCCCGCAGCGATCATCTCGCGCGAACTCGGCATCCGCATCATCGAGACCGTCTGCGTGGCTTCCTATCACGACTACACGTCACAGGGGCAATTGCAGGTGCTGAAGCAGGTCGATCCCTCGCTGCTCGCCGAAGAGGGAGCAGGCATCCTGATCATCGATGACCTGACCGACACCGGCAAGACCGCCGGTATCGTTCGCGCGATGATGCCGAAGGCGCATTTCGCTACCGTCTACGCCAAACCGAAAGGCCGCCCGCTGGTCGACACGTTCGTGACCGAAGTCAGCCAGGACACGTGGATCTACTTCCCCTGGGACATGGGCTTCACCTACCAGAAGCCGATCGCCGACGACCACGCCGGCTAGACGACGCAGGCAACTTTTCTGTTCCGCTGGTTCGGTTGTCACACCTCCGAATCACGACGGTTGCGTGCGCCAGGGCCACCTGTTTGAAGGGCCCCTCCGGGTGACTGCGTCGCTTCCTGAGCCCGGGAGTCACAGTTTTTTCCGCATTCCGGGCCCTTTCGTGGAACTTGTGTGCGTTTTTTACTTTTGTTTCGCAAAATAGCGCCCATATTTCGTGAGACGGCAAAGAAGTTTCGGTTTCTTGCGGTGACTTTCGAATGTTGAACGGACCTCTAGCGAACGCCAATCTGGCCGAAAGGGTAAGAAAACTTTTCGGCACGGTTCCGTTGCGCCTTCAGGTTGCTGCGCTGCCCTGGCGCCGGCACAACCGTTCCATCGAAGTGATGCTGATCACCAGCCGCGATACCGGTCGCTGGGTCCTGCCCAAGGGCTGGCCGGAAGCAAGAGAGCCTTTGTGCGAGGCCGCCGCGCGCGAAGCGGGCGAGGAAGCAGGTTTGACCGGCACCGTTTCCACGCTCGAAGTCGGCCGTTATTTCTACGCCAAGGCCCTGTCGACCGGGCAGCAGGTACCCTGCGAAGTGCTGGTTTTTCCGCTCAAGGTCGTTGATGTCGCCGCCAAGTGGAAGGAGAGGCATGAACGCGAGCGCAAATGGGTGACACCCGTCCAGGCCGCCCGCATGGTCAATGAGCCGGATCTTGGCCTGATCATCGCCCATTTTGGTGAGAACCCGAAACGCTTCGCGGCCTGAGGCGATTGCGCGAGATCAGGCGCCTTCGCCGAGTGGCGCCATGCGCTTCGCACTCTTGCCAGACCATTCGCGCAGCATCTTGAGTGCCGCCGCCTTCAGCGGCTTCCACTCCAGCTCGCCACCTTCGCGCAATTCGTCGTCCCATTGCTGGGACAGAACCACGTTCTCGAAACCGCTCTCCGAGTCATCCTCGTTCAACGGCCATTGCGTCTGCGTGGATCCAGGTACCAGGATGCCCCCCATCGGGGCGGGTGCATAGTCGCAGACCGACGGGTCGCAGCATTCATCGACCAGTGCGGCAAGCAATATAAGTGATGGCGCGACAAACAACCCGACGACCTCGCGATCGGCGGACTTGCGGACGAAATAGGCCTTCAACTGTCACCCCAGTTGCGTGACGGCTGTTCCCTCTCAGCCATATTCCCCCGCGCCTCTTTTACGCGTACGGGCCGAACAAGCAAGCCATTGCGCATAAAATCCTGACGCCAGCAATCATTTTGCCAGGGGCGCTTTCTCCCCATTATCCACATATGTGACACACAATATGTTGGGGTCACAAAATCTACAAAAACGAACCCTTGACGCTTAGGAGCGAGTCGACTTTTATAGGTCATGTGCTCGCGTTTCGGGCGCGACCGGAAAGTTTCGAGCCCGGTCTTTTTCCCAGGAATTTGTGCGTTTTCGCCCGTTTTCCGCCTTAACCACTAGGCCGGCGGAGGCGTGGCGTTTGTCGGGCGCGAAACACCGAAAAGGAGACTTTTACGGCTGGAATAAATGACCTGTTAACACTATATTTAGTGTTTGCAGCCAATCTCAGCCCTAGATAATGTGAAGAGCCCTCCAATGAGGGAATCGGAATTTTTCAGATCAAAAAGACCCGCGCGGGTCTGTCGGCAGGCTGAGCGAGGCTTCGCAGGAAGCGTAATACAGCGAGTCGACAACAGAGCGCGGTGATGAACGTCGGCTGTTGCGAGGCAGCTGGAAGACTGGGGCGTGCGCTTTTTGGAAAGGGACCGGGCAAACGCCCGCAAAAAGCGCTATATATAGATTAAGAAGGAACCACGACGATGCGCATCGAGCGGCGTTTCACCAAGCCAGGACAATCGGCCTATGCGGAGATCGAATTCCGCAAGGCGCTTTCCGAGATCAAGAATCCGGATGGTTCCGTGGTGTTCCGCCTCGACGGCATCGACGTGCCCGCGCAGTTCTCGCAGGTCGCCGCCGACATCCTGGCGCAGAAGTATTTCCGCAAGGCTGGCGTTCCGGCTCGCCTGAAGAAGGTCGAGGAAAACGACGTCCCCTCTTTCCTCTGGCGTTCTGTCGCCGACGAAGCCGAGCTGGCCAAACTGCCCGAGAATGAGCGCTACGGTTCCGAGCGCGACGCCCGTCAGGTTTTCGACCGCCTCGCCGGCACCTGGACATACTGGGGTTGGAAGGGTGGCTACTTCGCCTCGGAAGAAGACGCCGCCGCCTTCCGCGACGAACTCGCCTATATGCTGGCCACCCAGCGTGTCGCACCCAACTCGCCACAGTGGTTCAACACCGGCCTGCACTGGGCCTATGGCATCGACGGCCCCGGCCAGGGCCACTATTACGTCGACCCGTTCACCGGCAAGCTGACCAAGTCGAAGTCGGCCTACGAACATCCGCAGCCGCATGCCTGTTTCATCCAGTCGGTGGGTGACGACCTCGTCAACGAAGGCGGCATCATGGACCTGTGGGTGCGCGAGGCCCGCCTGTTCAAATACGGCTCCGGCACCGGCTCGAACTTCTCCTATCTGCGTGGCGAGGGCGAAAAGCTTTCGGGCGGCGGCAGATCGTCCGGCCTGATGAGCTTCCTCAAGATCGGCGACCGCGCTGCCGGCGCCATCAAGTCGGGCGGCACGACGCGTCGCGCCGCCAAGATGGTCATCGTCGATGCCGACCACCCGGACATCGAGGCCTTCATCGACTGGAAGGTGAAGGAAGAGCAGAAGGTGGCCTCGCTGGTCGCCGGCTCCAAGATCGTCAAGAAGCACCTCGACGCCATCATGAAGGCCTGCGTCAACTGCGAAGGCCAGGACGACGACTGCTTCGACCCCGCCATCAACACCGCGCTGAAGCGCGAGATCAAGGCCGCCAAGAAGAACGCCGTGCCGGAGAACTACATCCAGCGCGTCATCCAGTTTGCGCGCCAGGGCTACACCGCGCTCGACTTCAAGACCTACGACACCGACTGGGATTCGGAAGCCTACCTCACCGTCTCCGGCCAGAACTCCAACAATTCGGTCTCGCTGAAGGACGACTTCCTGCGTTCGGTTGAAGCCGATGGCGACTGGCACCTGACCGCCCGCAAGGACGGCAAGGTCCTGAAGACGCTGAAGGCACGCGACCTGTGGGAAAAGATCGGCTACGCCGCCTGGGCTTCGGCTGATCCGGGCCTGCACTTCAACACCACCATGAACGACTGGCACACCTGTGCGTCGGCCGGTGCCATCCGCGCGTCGAACCCGTGCTCGGAATACATGTTCCTCGACGACACGGCCTGCAATCTCGCCTCGATCAACCTGCTGCCCTATCGCCAGGCGAACGGCGATATCGACATCGCGGCCTACGAGCACACCGCTCGCCTGTGGACCATCGTGCTCGAAATCTCGGTGATGATGGCGCAGTTCCCGTCGAAGGAGATCGCCAAGCTCTCCTATGACTACCGCACGCTCGGCCTCGGCTACGCCAACATCGGCGGTCTGCTGATGACGTCCGGCATTCCGTATGACTCGGCGGAAGGCCGCGCCATCTGCGCCGCACTGACCGCGATCATGACCGGTGTCGCCTATGCCACCTCCGCAGAAATGGCAGCCGAGCTCGGCGCCTTCCCGGACTATGATCGCAACGCCGTCAACATGCTGCGTGTCATGCGCAATCATCGCCGCGCCGCCTATGGCGACAAGGACGGCTACGAGAAGCTGGCGGTCAACCCGGTTCCGCTCGTCCATGGCGACCTGACGCAGGCCGAACTCGGCCAGCACGCCAAGGCCGCCTGGGACCGCGCCATCGAGCTCGGCGAAGAGCATGGCTACCGCAACGCGCAGGCGACCGTCATCGCGCCGACCGGCACGATCGGCCTGGTGATGGATTGCGACACCACCGGCATCGAGCCCGATTTCGCGCTGGTGAAGTTCAAGAAGCTGGCCGGCGGCGGCTATTTCAAGATCATCAACTGCGCCGTGCCGGAAGCCCTGCGTACGCTCGGCTATTCGGAAAGCCAGATTGCCGAGATCGAGGCCTATGCCGTCGGTCATGGCAACCTCAACCAGGCACCAGGCGTCAATCCGTCGTCGCTGAAAGCCAAGGGTTTCACCGATGAAAAGATCGAAGCGCTGAACGCGGCTCTCAAGAGCGCCTTCGACATCAAGTTCGTCTTCAACCAGTGGACGCTCGGCGCCGACTGGGTGAAGGAGACCTTCGGCTTCACCGACGAACAGCTCGGCGACTTCTCCTTCGAGATGCTGCCGGCGCTGGGTTTCTCCAGGAAGGAGATCGAGGCCGCCAATGTCCATGTCTGCGGCGCGATGACGCTGGAAGGCGCGCCCTTCCTGAAGGTCGAGCACTATGCGGTGTTCGATTGCGCCAATCCTTGCGGCAAGATCGGCAAGCGCTACCTCTCGGTGGAAAGCCACATCCACATGATGGCGGCCGCCCAGCCGTTCATCTCGGGCGCCATCTCCAAGACCATCAACATGCCGAACGAAGCGACGGTCGAGGACGCCAAGAGCGCCTACATGCTGTCGTGGAAGCTGGCGCTGAAGGCCAATGCGCTTTACCGCGACGGCTCGAAGCTGTCGCAGCCGCTCAACGCGTCGCTCATTGCCGATGAGGATGAGGACGAAGACGATGCCATCGAGGCGCTGATCGCCGCGCCTGCCGCCGCCAAGGCCGTGCAGGTCACGGAAAAGATCGTCGAGCGCGTGGTGGAGCGCCTTTATCGCGACCGCGAGAAGCTGCCGAACCGCCGCAAGGGCTATACCCAGAAGGCGATCGTCGGCGGCCACAAGGTCTATCTGCGCACCGGCGAGTTCGACGACGGCCGCCTCGGCGAGATCTTCATCGACATGCACAAGGAAGGCGCTGCCTTCCGCGCCATGATGAACAACTTCGCCATCGCCATCTCGTTGGGTCTCCAGTACGGCGTGCCGCTGGACGAATATGTCGAGGCCTTCACCTTCACCAAGTTCGAGCCGGCCGGCATGGTCGTCGGCAACGACGCCATCAAGAACGCCACCTCGATCCTCGACTATGTGTTCCGCGAACTGGCCGTCTCCTACCTGTCGCGTCACGACCTCGCTCATGTCGACCAGTCGGACCTCGACAAGACCTCGCTCGGCAAGGGCATCACCGAAGGCAAGACGACGCCCTTCTCCAAGGGCCTGTATCGAGGCGCTTCGCCGGTGAAGCTGGTGTCGAACCTCGGAGCCGAGCCGAAAGGTTTTGGCGGCACTCAGGCACCGGCCCCTGCCCGCGCAACCCCGACGGCTTTCGCAGGCTCCAACGTGCTGGCACTGAAGCCGAATGCCGAGGACGCGCTCGCCTACAAGCGCGACTATGAGGAGCGTGCGAAGGAACTGGCCGAGGACATCGCCGACGAAGAGAGCTCGGAAGAAACGGCAACTTCGGCGCTGTTCACCGACGCTGCCGCACAGGAAGTCGCCGAGGCCAAGAAGCTCGCCGCCGACCGCCGCGCCAAGTCGCTGCTGCAGGGCTATACCGGCAACAGCTGCTCGGAGTGCCAGAACTTCACGATGGTTCGCAACGGTACCTGCGAGAAGTGCGACACCTGCGGCGCGACGAGCGGGTGCAGCTGATCCGGGGCCGAACAGGCTTCATGTAAATCCTACTCGACAACTTGCATCTCAGGCAATGCAAGAGACCCCGGCACGAAAGCGCCGGGGTCTCTTGATTCGCTGTCTTCAAAAATGAAAGGCAAGAGAATGCGCCGTTGGCATTGTTTCCCAGTCGTGTCAGCTTGAACTGACTGATGTCGGCAAGAGTATTGACAGTGCCCAGGATCACCTCGAAGTCGTCGAAACAGTTGCCGTCTCGTGTAACGATTGCGGCCTGCGGTGTATCCGCGCTGATGGCGGTTCTGTCGGCTTCGGGCGATAGCCTTGCGCAGGGAGCCGAGCCCGCAGCGAATTCGATTTCATGTTCAGAGGGCAAAAACAGTTTTGAGTTCACCTTCTCAGACAGGAAAAGCGCGACACTGAAACGGGTCGAAGGCGCCGAGATAGCCCTTTTCCCTGATCTGCAGGAAGCGAACTGGACTGCCCGCTTTGTCATCGAAGACGGGGCTCCGGGCTATCGCATTGCAAATGCGCGCGGCGCTGAGTTGTCCGTGCTCATACCTCCACCGCCATTGACCAAAACCATCGGCCGTCTGACGCTGGCCACTCCGGCTGGCGGGAAAGTCGACTTGCTCTGCGACCTGAGTACGCCGATGCCCTGGCATTGGTAATTGCGGCTCTGACCCGAACTTGGTCCCCGTCCTCGCAATCCCGCCAGGCTTGATCAGCCGCTCAAATTTGGCGGGCGCGTGACCACAACGGTTCACAGCCCTACGTCTGCTGTTCCAGGTTCACTTGGCGCTGGCGTCGACTCAAATCCTGGAGCATGGCAATTGGCTTGCGGTTTCAAGGAATGTGAAGCGATGCCCCGTCTCAACGAGTTGCCGGAATATGAGGCGCTTGCCGCCGCAGTATCCGAGGTGTTTTCACGACGCGTCGCCAGCCAGACCAGCCCCGGCATTCGCTTTGTGGTTTTCGACGCTTCCGGACCGATGTTCGAGGGCGGTTTTGGAACCGCCGGAGAGAGCGCAACCCCGCCCGCGCCACATAGTCGCTTCCGCGTGGCCTCCTGCACCAAGAGTTTTACGGCTGCGGCGGTCCTGCAACTACGCGACCGGGGGCTGCTGTCGCTTGACAATGCGGTGACGGACTACGTTCCCGACCTTGTCCCGACGCTGCCGGTCAACCAGCCGGAGGCACCGACGCTTCGGATGCTGCTGTCGATGGCTGGCGGCTTTCCGACCGACGATCCGTGGGCCGACCGGCAGGAATCGATCTCCAATGAGGAGTTCCGCTCGATCCTGCGGAATGGTGTCCGCCTCTCGACGGCACCGGGAACGCGCTATGAATATTCAAACCTGGGCTACGCCCTGCTTGGGCAGGTGATCGAGGTGGTCGGCGGCCAATCCTATCCCGCATTCGTGACCGAGAACCTGCTTAAACCCCTCGGCCTCGACGAGACGGGCTTCGACCCCGCCGCAGTCCCGGAGGGCTCGCTGACGACCGGATACCGCAAGGTCGGCGACGAATGGGTTGCGTTGCCGTTCAGTGGTCCCGGCGCCTTTTCTTCCATCGGCGGTGTCGTCACTACCCCCCGGGACCTGGCACGTTGGGCTGGTTGGCTGTGCTCGGCCTTCCATCCCGCGGGCGACGATGAATCCCCCCTCTCCAGTGCCAGTCGGCGCGAGATGCAGCGGATACAATGCCCGATCGCATTCGACGCGACAGACGAGTTGCGTCTCAAGGGCTATGGCTACGGCCTTGTGATCGAAGACCATCGAAGGTTTGGCCCGATCGTCTGCCACTCTGGCGGATATCCTGTTTTCAGCTCGCACATGCGGTGGAATCCGGCGACGCGTCTCGGCGTTGTCGTGGTCGAGAACGCAACCTATTCGGGCGCCTGGAATCCCGCTGCCGAAGCATTGGCCTTGCTGCTCGGTGCGGCCACCAGCATCGCTGCGGCCGAGCCACCGGTCCCCGCCGCGATCGATCGACTGGCCGATGGGCTTCGACGCCTGCTGGCACAAGGCTGGGACAACAGCACTGCAGATGCCATTTTCCTGGAGAACGTCGCTCTGGACCGCCCCTATCCGGAAAGGGCGCAGGAGCTCGCCTCGCTGCGGGAGAAGGCCGGTGCACTGGATATGACGGGCACAACCATCGTGGCCACGGATATCGGTGCCATCGAAGGCGGTTACGGCTGCTTCGAGCTGCACGTGCCGTGCAGCTCAGGCGAGGTTATTGCGGCGGTACAATGCGGCCCCGTCGAACCGATCCTAATCCAGACGGTGTCCTGGCGGATCCAGCAGACCACGGGCCCGGGTGGGGTCCAGTAGGACGGCAACGCCTGGAGCTACTGCAGAAGCTGATCGAGAATCGTTCCGATCTTGTCTTTTTTCGGCGTCTCCGGCGCGGGCGGCTGGCCCGTTTCAGGTTCTACCTCGCCCTGAACAGGCCCCTCGTTCGCTTGCGGTGTTCCATTGGAACCTTGATCGGGAGCTCCTTGATCAGGCTTCTGACCCGGCAAGACGCCGTTTATGATGTCGGTGAGCCCGGATTTGTCGCCCTTGCCTCCCTTGATCAGGTCGCCGATGAGGTCCCCGGCGCCCTTGCCGGTGCCGGCTTCTCCCGGAAGCAATTTGTCGAGGTTCAGCTTGCCGGTCGGCAATCCAAGGCGGTTCAGCATCTCCAATGCGCCTTTGGGATCCTGCAACAACTTGCGCAAATCCGGATAGATGCGTGGCGCGGAGAGCGAGCCGTCGACAATGACCGGCACGCCTATGCCCTTTGCCGCGATGTCGCCGCCTTGCCCGGAGAGCGAAGCCACCACCCGCGGATTGAGATTGATCTCGAGTGTCAGTTCCGCAAGATCGATCTTGCCGGAGCCGTCCATGCGCACAAGCGGGCCGAGCAGGCTGATATCCTGCGTCTGCGCAACACCGTTCTCGATGGCGAACGATGCGCCGAGTTCGGTGAATGTGGTCTTCTTGGTGTCATCCGACTTGAAGCCGCCGGCAAGCAGTCCGGCCAGATTGTTGTAGACCTCGGCGATGTTGATGCCGCGCAGCGCACCGTCGCTGAGCTTCAGCGCGGATTTGCCTTCAAGCGACCGTCTCAGCGTCTTTGTGGTTTTTCCGGTCCCCGAAACGGCGATGTTCGTGTCGAGCCGGCCCTCCAGCTTGTCGAACCCCGCCGCATCGTGAAGCAGCGGCGCGGCGGTCGCGCCACCGATCGCCAGGTCCAGCTTTATCGCAGGAACATCGCCGGAGCCGCTCGCGGACATTTTCGCGGCGATGGTCCCACCGTAGAACGGGCTTTCGGGCAGGCTCAGATCAGCATCTCCATTCGCGACGACGAGCGTGGTTTTCACCGGACCGGCAAATACCTTGCCGTAACCGATCCTGTCCGCCGCAACGTCGATCTGTGCGTCCAGCCCTTTGAGAAATGCAAGATCGATAGGCGCGTCGCTGGAGCCGGCCGAGCCTTGTTTTCCCGAGGCTGGGGTCTTTCCCCCTCCCGTGAGCGCCGCGAAATCCAGCGTCGCAAACTGGAGCGAGGTGCGGATGTTGAGCGGCGTGCCAAGTTTAACCGCACCATCGCCGGATGCCTTGACGCCGTTCAGGCCAATATTGGCGTTTGCGAACGACGCCCCTACGGGACCGGCGTCGACGGTGCCCTTGAAGTCGAAATCCTGCAAACCACCGGATGCGCCCTGCCCCAGCCACTGCAAGAGTTTGTCGAGCGATGGTGTCGAAGCAGAGACCTGCCCCTTGAACGTGCCGCCCGCACCCACCGTGCCGTTCGCACTGGCACGCAGAAGTTTCGACGCTATGGAGAGACTTACCGGTCCCGACGCCTCCGCAAGCGATGGGCTTGCGAGGAAATCGGCGGGGGCGGCCTGCGACTGGAAGGCGATCTCCTGGCCTTGCCAGGTCAGCTTTCCAGCAACATCGACGGGCTTGGCAATGTCCTGAATTTTCGCGTCGAGGCTCAGGCCGGTAATGTCGCCGTCTTTTTTGCCGGTGAGCGCAGCCAGAGGGACTTTGCCCTGGCGGATCCCTACCGTCCCCCGCAGGTTGAGGCTTTCGCGCATCTTGGCTGCGTTCAGTCCGCGAAAGGCGAAGGCGGTATCCAGCGTTATCTTTCCCGACAGCGGGGCCGACTGGCCCGCAAGCTTCGCCATCGCGCCGATATCCAGTCCGGAGCTGGTCAGCTTGCCCTGGAATGCCGGAGCGGGCTTGGTCACATCGGTTGAAACCGAAGCGGCAATACTGCCCGCGTCGAGGCCGAGATGCTGCAGGTCGGCTTCCAGATGCCCGTTGCGAAGGGTCGCCGCGAACTGGACATCGGAGGCAGCCAGCGCGCCGCTGACCAGTTGATCCACGGTGACACTGACATCGGCGTCGATATTCGCCAGCATCGTCAGGCTGGGTTCGCTGGCAGTGCCCGGCTCTGCCTTGCCGGTTCCAGAATTGGCCAGCGCACCGACATCGATGCGCTTTGCGGACAGATCTGCGAGGAAGCGGTGCGGCCTGCCGGGCTGGAACAGCGCGTCCAGTTGGAAGGACTGGTCGGCAAGGTCGAATTGTCCACCCTGGATCTGGTAGCCGCCGTCCGCATTCAGCCGGATCTCACCGCTTGCTTTCACCGATGCCAGAAGAGGAGACGGCGCAGGCTCGATCTTCGCTTCGAGCGCGACCTTGGCCGGCTGCCGCTGAAGGATCGGCCTGAGTGCCGAAAGCGTGCCATCCAGTTGCAGCCGCCGGCCATCCTGCGTCGCAGCCAGCGAGAAAACGGCTTCGCGATCGAGATCCGGTGCCTTCAGATCGACATCGATTGCACTGACGGTGCTCGCCGCCCCGTTTTCGCCGGCCGCGCTGAGGCTGCCATTTTCGATGGTGATGCGATTGACGGCCAGCCGCTCCAGCGTACCGACGAGAGCGGCGAAAGGATCGTTATCAGGCTGGCCAGACGGCGTTGGTTGTGCATCCGCGCCTTCGCCGGACGATGTGATGGTGATGGCCGGGTCGACGAGCGCAATGGACTGGATTTCAAGCTTTTTCGACCACAGCGACGAAAGCGTGATCGCGGTCGAAAACCCTGGTACTTTTGCAGAAAGATCGCCTGTCTGCGACGAGATGGTGATGTCCTTCGTCACCACGGCCAGGCTCGGCAGGAACGACAGCCGCACAGGGCCGTTCAGGCTGATGTCCATGCCGCTTGCCGACGACAGCTGCCGGCTCAACTCGGACCGCGCCCAGTCAGTCGAAATCAGGGCTGGGAGGACAAGAAGCAGTCCGACGATGGCCGCGACAACGGCAATCACTGCGGCAGCAGCTTTTTTCATATCGATCAGCCAGCATCACCGGAAGGAATCAGCGCTGATACAACCATACATCAGTGCACGCAGGATTTCACAACCGAGCTGCCCACGAGCATCGGACATCAGGCAAATCCAAGGCAATCTACAGCGGTTGCGCGATGAACCGCGCGCTGGCCTTTATCCGTCCACCTGGTTGAAGCTTCACCATGCCGTGGCTGATCGGGCCTTCCGGCAGATTGAAAGCGTCGACAGGATGGGAGACCGGTTCAAAGCAGAAGAAATCGGCATCACCGGACGGAGAATAAAGCACGTACCGATCCAACAACTCGCTTGCCTCGACCAGTACCGTCAGATCCCTGGATGGCCAGTCGATGCGCGCCTTGCCGTCCCAGCCATCGAACCAGTTGTTGACCCAGGATCGTGGCAGTTCACGGCTTCGGGTAAAATCCAGCTGCGAATGCTTCCAGACGGGCTCGACTGCTCGCGGCAGATGGTCGTCCTGCTCCAGCCAGACACGATCGGCGTGGGCGGTCAGCCTGGTGTCGTGATCGCGCACGAACCATGGATGAAAACCCAGACCGTAAGGCAGGACGAGTGCCGCCTTGTTGGTGACGGCGAGTTCCATGAGAAGCGTAGCGCCGTCCAGCCGGTAGGTCACCGAGGCGTCATAACGAAACGGGCCAGGCCCCGTCCCAGTGAGGGACAGCGTGACGGCGCTGTCGCTCGTTTCGACGACAGTCCATGCTGCCGAAAATGCGCTGCCATGGATGGGGTATCTTTCGGCCGGCATGTTCGGCTCAATGGGGTGAAATGCACCATCGAACGCAAAGCCACCACCCGAAACGCGTCCCGAGAACGGGACCAGCAGGATGTTCGACAGGCCGAAGGGATGTTCCGTTCCTGGATCGACCGATCGGAACACCGGCATCCAGGCGTTGCGATGCATCACGTCGAAGGACATAAGCCCCGCTCCCAGATCCGGCCGGATGGTGATCCGGGCGATCGTGCTGGACAGGCAAAGCGGCGCCATCACCAGCCGCCGTCGATATGAATGTTTTGTCCCGTGATCAGGTCAGAGGCCGGCGAAACAGGAACAGCACAAGCTCGGCGACATGCGCCGGTTCAATGCGTTCCTTCAGGCACTGATTTTCGAGGATCCAGTCATTGTATTCCTGCAGCCGGTCGGCAAAGACCCGCCGCTCGGCATCCGAAACGACAGCGCCCGGCGATACGGCATTGACGCGCACGCCATGCGGCCCAAGCTCCCGGGCGAGGGTCTTGGTGAGCCCAAGCATGGCGCCCTTGGAAGCGACATAAGGAACATAACCATCCCAGCGGCCATTCAGCGTCACCGAGCAGAAATTGACGATCTTGCCATAGCGCTTCTGCTTCATCGCGGGCGCTACCGCGCGCGCAAGCGCAAAGGCAGCGGCGGAATTCACCCGAAGCTGGTCTTCGTATTCCTCGAGCGAGAACGCCTCGAACGGCTTGTTGATGATCAGCGCTGCGTTGTTGATCAGGATATCGATGCCGCCACAGGCTGCAGCGAGCGTCTCGCCACGCGCCTGCGTCGCGGCAAGGTCGTTGAGGTCTTGCCCGACATAGGAAGCTTGAACGCGGCACTTCGCGCCGAGCTCCGCCGCAAATGCCTCGCCGCCTTCGGCATGCGGCCGATCGAGCAGAAGAAGGTTTGCCCCCGCTCCGCCGAGCACTTCCGCCTGGGCGCGCCCCAAGGTTCCGAGCGCCCCGGTCAGAAGCACGTTTTGTCCGCCAAGGATCGTCATCGGCTTTCTCACAACAGGTCGTGGACTTCGTCGATCGAGGTTTCAGCCGTCGGCCGGTCGAAAACGATCTCGCCGCGCGCCATCGCCACGATGCGGTCGCAGGACTGGAAGACGTGTTGCATGTTGTGCGAGATGAAGATGCCGGTCAGCCCCTGCGCCTTGAGGCCGCGCACAAAACCGATGACCTTGTTGGTTTCCTTGACCGAGAGATGATTGGTCGGCTCGTCGAGGATCAGCACCTTCGACCTGAAGTGCATGGCGCGGGCGATGGCAACGCCCTGGCGCTGGCCGCCCGACAATTCACCGACCAGGGCATCCGGCGAACGCAGGTGCAGGTCGACATCCGCGATCGCCTGCACGCTTTCCTCGCGCATGCGCTTCTGATCCATGAGGCCAAAACCGCCGAATGCCCACTTCAACGGCTCGCGACCGATGAAAAGGTTGCGCGCTATCGACATGGTCGGGACCATGGAGTTGTACTGGTAGATCGTCTCCAGCCCGTGATGCATGGCATCTTTCGGCGAGCGGAAACGAACCTCCTTGCCTTCGATCAGGATTTCACCCGCATCCTGGTAATGCACGCCGGACAGGATCTTGATGAGGGTCGACTTGCCGGCGCCATTGTCGCCCACCAGCCCGACCGTCTCGCCGGGGTGGATGATCAGCGAAACATTCTTGAGCGCATGGACGCCGCTGTACCATTTCTGGAGATTGCGGCACTCGATGATCGGCGTGGTCATTTGTGCGCCTCCACCTTGATCTTGCGGGATATCCTGGCCATCCAGGCATTGGCGATGACAGCGAACATGGTGAGCAGGCCGATCGCGAACTTGAACCAGTTGGCGTCAACGCGCGACAGGACCAGCCCGTTGTCGATCGTGCGGATAAGCAGCGTGCCGATGATGGCGCCAAACACCGTGCCGATGCCACCGGCGAGCGCCGTGCCGCCGATGACGGCTGCCGCCACGGCCTGCAGTTCCAGTCCCTCACCAATCGACGGCAGGGGCGAGCCGAGGCGCAATACCTGCAGCAGGCCGGCGAAGCCAGCCAGCATGGAGCACAGCATGAAGCAGATGATCTTCACGCGCTTGACCGGAATGCCCATGGAAGCGGCTGCCTCGTTGAAACCGCCGGTTGCACGGATCCAGTTGCCGAAATTGGTGAGCGACAACAGTGCTGTTGCCAGGGCTGCTATGACCACGAACCAGACAAAGGACATGCGCAGGATCGAACCCTGCCAGATGTAGTCGGTGAACAGCCAGGTCGGCAGATTGTCCGGCAGCAACGGCGGAAAACCGCCGGAGATGACAATGGTGAGCGAGCGGGCGATGAACAGCATGCCCAGTGTGGTGATGAAGCTCGGTATCGCAAACTGCAGCGTGATATAGCCGTTGATGAACCCGACCAGGGCACAGATCGCCAGCCCGATGAGCAAGGCGAGCGGAAACGGAACTCCGGCATTCAGCATCACCGCGATGCTCATCGGCATCAGCGCGAAAACCGACCCGACTGAAAGATCGAATTCGCCGCAGATCATCAGGATGGTGACGCCGATCGCCACCAGCGCCATTTCCGGCAGGAGCCCCATGACGCCGCGGATGTTCTCCACGGACAACAGGATGCCGTTCGACTTGATCTGGAAAACCACCAGCAGGACGACAAGCAGCGCGAGGCCGGCGAGTTCCGGCTTATCCAGATAGATTTTCAGAAACCGCTTCATGGGTTCACACTCGTTGCTCGGCGCCCCGAACCCGCAGGCCGGGACGCCCAGAGGACTGGAGGATCAGCGCAGGCCCTGCTTGGACATTTCCATGATCGCCGGAACATCCTTCGGCGTGACAATGCCCTGCCCGGTGTCGATATCGGCCGGTGTGAGGCCGGCGGTCTTGTGGAGGTAGGCCTGCATGACCGGCATGAAGCCCTGCATGTAGGGCTGCTGATCGACCTGAACCTGCACGTAGCCCGCCTGCATCTGCTGGAGGACTTCCGGTACCAGATCGAACCCGCCGAGGAGAACCTTGCCGGGTGCGATCCCGCGATCCTTGAGCACCTTGGCAACACTGGCTTCCCAGTAACCGGTATCGAAATAGGCCGTCGTGTTGGGATTGGCATTCAGATAGGCGCCGATGCGATCGGCGGTGAGCGCGAGATCGGTGGCGGAATCGATACGCGTGATGTTGATTTCGCGATCCTTGTGCTCGGCCTTGTATTCCTCCAGGAACTTGGTGACGCCGGCTGCGCGCTGTTCCGACGCAGGTCTGGCCGGGTGCGTTCACGCCGACCAGCAGGTTGAGCGGCCCCTCCTTCGGGAAATTCTCGGACTGTGCCTTGGCAAGCGCATAACCCGCCGCGACAAACCCCTGTCCGATAAAGGCCTTGCGGGCATTGCCCTTGGCGCCCTGGCTGTCGTCGACATTGACCGCCAGCACAAGAATACCTGCGTCGGTCGCTTCCTTGATCGCGTTGTCGTAGGCCTTGTCGTCGACGATGGCGACGAAGATCGCGTCCGGCTTGGATGCGATCGCCGCCTGCAGATTGGCCACCGCCTGTTCGACGGAACCTTCCTGCTGCGTCAGCACCAGTTGGCAGGTGGCGCCAACCTTGGTGCAGGCATCGTCATAACCCTTCTTCACCGACTGCCAGAAGGTGTTGGAGGCCGAAGAATGGCTGATGAAGATGGTGTTGAGGCCTTCAGCGCCAGCGGGCGACGCCATCAGCGAGAGACCGAGTGCGGTGGTGGCCAGGAATTGTTTGAGCATGTTTTCCTCCATTGCTGTTTCTTGTTGTTGTGAATGTCTTCGCGCTGCCTGCTGTTAGTCGCGGTCGAACAGTTCGGCACGACCGCTGGCGATTGCAGGCAACGAATTCAGGATTTCGCGCAGGTGCAGGCGCATTGCCTGTTCGGCGCCGTTCTGATCACCGCTGGCAATCGCCTCGACGATACGCTCATGCTGATCGATCAGCCGTGTCACGTGCATGTCGTCGACAGACAGAAACCGCACGCGGTCCATCTGCGCCTTGACGCCTTCGATGACATTCCAGGCATAGCTCTTGCCGGCGGACGCCGCGAGCGTGCGGTGAAAGAGTTCATCCAGGCGCAGGAAAGCAGCACGATCGCTGTGCAGGACACCCTTCTGCTGGGCAACCTGCCGGCGCAGCTCATCGATGGCGCCGGCGGTGCGGCTCTCGGCGACCATCCGCACGATATCGGCCTCGATTGCCTCGCGCACGAAACGCGCGTCCATCACCGCTGCGACCGATATCCTGGTCACGAACGTGCCCCGTTGCGGCAGGACCTGCACCAGCCCCTCCTCGGAGAGCTTGATGAAAGCCTCGCGCACCGGCTGGCGGCTGACAGAAAGGGATTTGGCGACTTCCGATTCGGAAAGACGCTCGCCGGGCAGGAGTTCGGCCTGGATGATCCGCCTTCGCAAGAGGCGATAGACCTGGGGGCCGACCGTCTCCCCAAGGGAAATACCGGCAGGCACTTCGGCGATCTGCATGGAGCCCTCCTCCCAAGGCAAAACAGTCTACCCTACTACCATACCAGTTAAGCGCATTTCTGCTCCCCGTTCAATTGGTCTTTGACGAACGGCGACAAACTGTGAATTTCCGATCGAGATCTCCGGCGAGGTCGACGCCATGACCCGGCCCCGGCGGGACGGTGATCATGCCGTCCTTGACGGTCGGCAACTGCGTGGTGAGATCGGCGTACCAGGTCTTGTAGTAGGCACGAACGCTTTCCTGGACGAGCGCGTTCGGTGCGTTGAGCGACAGGTGCGTCGAGGCCGAAAGCACGACGGGTCCGGTGCAATCATGCGGAGCTACCGGCAGATGCCAGGTTTCAGCCATCGTCGCGATCTTCTTCGCTTCGGATATCCCCCCGCACCAGGACAGGTCGAGCATCACGATCCCTGCGGACTCGGTTTCCAGAAGGTCACGAAATGCCCAACGTGTCGCCAGCGTCTCCGAGGCACAAAGCGGCGCCCGGCTGGCCGCCGCATAACGTTTCAGGCTGGAAAGCGAATCCATCTTGATCGGATCTTCGTGCCAGAAGGTGGCGTAGGGCTCGAGCGCCCGTGCGATCTGGATGGCAGGCGTCAATTGCCACATCGAATGGAACTCGACCATGATGTCGATCCTGTCGCCGACCCGCTTGCGGATCTTCTCGAACGGCTCGAGCGCCTTGCGGAGGTCGGGACCTGAAATGTACTGACCGGAAGTCTTCTCCGCGGCGATGTCGAACGGCCAGATCTTCATGGCGGTGATGCCATCGGACAGAAGATCCTCGGCCAGCTCGTCCGCGCGCTCCAGGAAGCCGTTCAGGTCGTCATAGTCCCGCCTCTGCCCGCCAATGCCGTAGTTGGCTGTCTGCTGCCCCTTGGCTTCGCGCATGTAGGTGTTGCCGGCACAGGTGTTGTAAGTGCGGATTTCGCGACGAGAGAACCCACCGAGCAGTTGAGCGATGGGCAGATTCGTTGCCTTGCCGAACAGGTCCCAGAGCGCAATGTCGATCGCCGAATTGCCGCGCGTTTCGACCCCGGTCGAACGAAAGCCAAGATAACCGTTCAGGTCCTTGGAAATCCTGTCGATTTCGAGCGGGTCGCGCCCAAGCAGCCTGGGCGCCGCCACCTCATGGATATAGGCCTCGACCGTTTCGGCCATGAAGAAGGTCTCGCCGAGACCGACGATGCCTTCATCCGTGTGGACACGCACCCAAAGAATGTTCGGGAACTCCGTGACCCGAACGGTTTCGAATTCGGTGATCTTCATCGATCAATACACTCCCGCTGCGAGCAGCGCCTTAACCGTCAGATCGAAATGCTCGACCATGGCGGCTTCTCCCTTGGCAGGATCGCCATTGGCGATGGCCTGGGCGATCGCCAGATGCGTGTCGACACTTTCCTGCCGCGTCTCGTTGCTGCCCCGGCTTGCCCATCCGATCGGCCAGGTGTGGCGGGTGACGACGTGGAAAGAACCGACGATCATCGAAAACATCGGATTCCTGGAGGCCATGCCGATCGCTTCGTGAAAGGCGATGTCGTGCTCCATGACCTTTTGCGGCTCGTGAAAATCACGCTGCATGGCCTCGGCAAGTTTCAAAATCTCGGCCGCCTCCCTGTCCGTGCGTCTCAGGGCTGCAAGCGCGACCGTGCGCCGTTCCACGGTTCGCCGGACGTCGAATATCTGCTGGATGGTGGCCTGATTGGTATGAACGGCATGATCGGTGATCATGGCCAGTACATCCGCTCTCGGTGCCGCCACACGGGCGCGCCGCCCGTTGCCGACGTCGATCAAGGTGAGCGCTGCAAGCGAACGATAAGCCTCGCGGACGATGGTGCGCGAGGTGCCCGTCAACTCGCAAAAGGCCCCCTCGCTCGGCAGTTCATCGCCGACCTGAAGGCCGTTGTCACGGATGTGGGCCTGAACCGCCGTCATCACGCGATCGACCAGCCCTTCACCACCCGGATGATCGGCCGGCTCCCTTGAAGTCAATGTCGTTTCCATCGCCGCAACCTATCATATAGGTACACATTGACCTTGCAATAGATCTGCTGATGCCTATTGTCAACGCGATTGTCGAAGCAGGAGGATGGATGCGAGCCGAACTTTTCTTCGATGCGCGCGATGTCGTCGGCGGTATCTTGACGATCCGGTAGCCGGCCGCCTGGTACAGCAACACAGGCTCGGCGCTGAAGCTTGCGAACATTCCGAAAATCGAACCTAATCGCCTAAACAGGAGCAAGTGACAGTGACAATCGCGCATGATGTCTTCGCAATCGGCACATTCGTCGGGCGGGTCTGGGACCCCTCGATCGCCGGCCCCAGCCTCGTCGCGATCCGCAACGGCAAGCTGATCGACATCACGTCAAAAGCCACACCAACCATGCGCGACCTGCTCGAACGCGAGGACGCCGCGGAATATGTCGCGCAAGCCGACGGCCCGGCACTGGCATCGCTGGCGGAGCTGCTTTCACAATCCGGCGGCGACCGGGATCCGCAGGCCTTGCATCTCCTGGCACCCAACGACCTTCAGGCGGTCAAGGCCTGCGGCGTAACCTTTGCGCGCTCGATGATCGAGCGTGTCATCGAGGAACGTGCCGCCGGCGACCCGGATCTGGCCATCAAGATCCGGGAAAAGGTCATTGCCATCGTTGGCGACAGCCTGCGCAACCTGAAGGCAGGCTCGGCCCAGGCAGCCAAGGTCAAGGAAGCGCTGATCGAAGATGGCGTCTGGTCGCAATATCTGGAGGTCGGGATCGGTCCTGACGCCGAGGTCTTCTCCAAGGCGCAGGTGCTTTCCTCGGTTGGCCACGGTGCGGATGTCGGGCTTCACCCAATCTCGAAGTGGAACAATCCCGAGCCGGAAATCGTGCTTGTCGTGAACTCGGCCGGCACGGTGAAAGGCGCGACGCTCGGCAATGATGTGAATCTGCGCGATGTCGAAGGGCGATCGGCATTGCTGCTCGGCAAAGCCAAGGACAACAACGCCTCCTGCGCGATCGGACCGTTCATCCGGCTGTTCGACGCGACCTATACGATCGATGACGTGCGCAATGCCGAACTGAGGCTGAAGGTGGTGGGCGAAGACGGCTTCGTGCTCGACGGCAGAAGCTCGATGAAGGAAATCAGCCGCGACCCGCTCGATCTCGTGTCGCAGACCATCGGCCGTCATCATCAGTATCCGGACGGCCTGGTGCTCTTCATGGGCACGCTGTTTGCCCCGACCGAGGATCGTGGGACGCCAGGGCAAGGTTTCACCCACAAGATCGGCGACGTCGTCACGATTGCCAATGACCAACTCGGCTCGCTGACGAACCGGGTCCGCCTCTCCACGGATTGCCCGCCCTGGGTTTTCGGGCCATCGCACCTGATGCGCAACCTGGCGGCACGACAGCTACTTTGAATGCAGCCGAGCTGTTGAGCAGCCTTTGGAGCGGGTCTCAGCGTCTGCGCAAGCCGTCCACGAAAACATCGACGAGACGCAGCGCGGTCGGCTGCCATTCCCCTGCCCCTTGCGAATAGAAGATGCCGACCAAGGTCCGCAGCAGGTCTCCCGGCGAAATGTCCGAACGCAGTTCGCCGGCGGCAACACCGCGTTCGAGCAGCATTGCGATAGCCGCGGTCAGCCGCTCGAAGGAGTAGGCCTTCAGCTCAGATGAGCCGTGCGCCACGAGCTGCAGCCCCTCGATCATGCCTTTCTTGGTGGCGACAAGACGGACATTGGCATGCAGCCACCTGCGTAGCGCTTCGACCGGCTCGGTGTCCGCGGTCAGTCGTTCGGCAAGGTCGGTCAACTGGTCGACTTCGTGCCGATAGACTGCCTCGAACAGGGCTTCCCGCGTCGGAAAATGCCGATAGAGCGTGCCGATGCCGACACCAGCCTGCCTTGCCACCGCTTCCAGGCTGGCTTGTGGCCCGCCGGCGCTGAAGATCTGCGTCGCAGTCTCAAGCAACAGCTGGCGATTGCGGATTGAGTCCGCACGTGGTTTTCGCCTTGCCTTTTCGCTCTTCAGTTCCATTTTCTCCAACGGGACATATTCCCCCTTGATAAACGGAGGCACCCTCCGTATATAGTAATGCAGATCGGAATAGTGCACAAAGGCAATTCCGGTCAGGGTCAACGGACCGTTTCGCACCAGATCTCTCCGCGCGCCCGCATCCTTCGCCGCTGGACAGCGGCTTTCCTATATCACGATCACTGAATGGAGTACCGCGATGTCACTCTCCATCAGCCTCACCATCAATGGTCAAGCACGCACGGTCGTGCTCGACGATATGCGTGTGACGCTGCTCGACCTTTTGCGTGAAAGGCTCGATCTGCCCGGCACCAAGAAAGGCTGCGACCGCGGCCAATGCGGAGCCTGCACCGTGCTCGTCGACGGACGGCGCATCAATTCGTGCCTGGCCTTGGCTGCAAGCCTCGACGGAGCCGAGGTCCTCACCATCGAAGGGCTCGCCGAGGGCGAAACGCTGCATCCGGTCCAGGCCGCCTTCATCGCGCATGACGGTTTTCAGTGCGGCTACTGCACGCCCGGCCAGATCATGAGTGCCGTCGGCCTCATCAAGGAGGGGCATGCACAGGGTGACCCCGAGCGCATCCGCGAATTGATGAGCGGCAACATCTGCCGCTGTGGCGCTTACCAGGGCATTACCGAGGCGATCCTGGAAGCCCAGAAAATGATGACCGAAGGCAAGCAGAGGGACGCGGCATGAATCGTTTCGACTACATACGTCCGGACAGCGTGCCGGAGGCAATCGCGGCCGCTGCCGTTGCCGGATCGACTTATCTCGCCGCCGGCACCAATCTGCTTGACCTGATGAAGGTCGGCATCATGCGGCCGGAGCGCGTCATCGACATTACGCGGCTGCCGGGCCTCGACCGCATCGAATGGCTGCCCGACGGAGGCGTGCGGATCGGTGCCATGGTCCGCAATTCCGATCTCGCTTATGACGCGCGTTTTGCGCGAGCCTTCCCGGCTGTGGCTGAAGCACTGCTTTCAGGTGCCTCCGCCCAGTTGCGCAATGCAGCGACCGTCGGCGGCAACCTGATGCAGCGCACGCGCTGCGCCTATTTCCACGATCTGGCAAGCGCCTGCAACCGGCGCATGGCCGGCTCGGGCTGCGATGCCCGCGACGGCGAGAACCGCCTGCACGCCGTGCTCGGCTGGAGCGAGCATTGCATCGCCACCCATCCATCCGATTTCTGCGTGCCGCTGGTGGCACTGGATGCCGTGGTCGAAGTCGAAGGACCGCACGGTGGCCGCGAGATTCCAGTGGACCTGCTGCATGTCCTGCCGGGTGCAACACCGGAACGTGCAACGGCCCTGGGACCGGGCGAACTCATCGTCGCTCTCAGATTGCCGGCGGAAGCAGCAGGTTTTTCCGCCAACGCCCGCTATCTGAAACTGCGAGAACGCACCTCCTATGCCTTCGCCGTGGTTTCTGCCGCGGCAGCATTGGAGCTCGAAGGCGGCCATATCCGCAGGGCGCGCATCGCACTTGGCGGTGTCGCCGCTAAGCCCTGGCGCGCCCGGGAGGCGGAAATGGCTTTGATCGGAGGGGCGGCCTCGAGGGAAGCCTTTGCAAAAGCTGCCGAACTGGCGCTGGCCGATGCGGCTCCCTCCGGCGACAACGCCTTCAAGATCGAACTGGCGCGCCGCATCGTTGCCCGCGCCCTGAGCCTTGCCCTGGAGGGTACGCCCGAGGTCATACCGGCGCTTCCGGCCTCGCCGTTCTCCACAACAGCTGGAGCAACCCATGTCGCTTGAGAACGTCTCCTCTCAGTCCCGCCGCCACGGGTCGAATGCCGGCCAGCCGCTGACGCGCCGCGATGGCGTGCTCAAGGTCACCGGCCGCGCGACCTACGCCGCCGATAACCACCCGGAGGGCATGCTCTATGCTGTCGCCGCCGTCAGCCGCATCGCACGCGGGCGCGTCACGGCGCTCGACGTTGCCACGGCCAAGGCGCATCCCGGCGTCGTCGAAGTCCTGACCCCGGCCAATCGGCCGCCGCTATCGCATGATCCAGACGAGAAGATGCCGCCGTTCGGCTTCCGCGTCGAGGTGCTGCAAAGTGATGAGGTGCGCTATGTCGGCCAGCCGATCGCACTTGTCATCGCCGATTCGCTGGAGGCGGCAACGGAAGGGGCTGCCCTGCTCGATCCGCGATACGACCTGGCCGAGGCCCGCACGAACCTCTCCAATGGCGAGCGGTTCGACGTCGACGCCGTGGGTATCGGCTCGCCGGCACGCACCGCCCATGGCGACATCGCGGCGGGTATGGCTGCCGCCGCTCACCTGACCGAGGCCGACTATGTGACGCCGGCGCAGTATCATAATGCGATGGAGCCGCACGCGGTGGTGGCTGAATGGGACGGCGATCGGGTAACGATCGACATGCCCAACCAGGCCATGGCGCTGAGTTGCGCCGCTTATGCCGCCTATTTCGGCATCCCGGCCGAGAATGTCCTGATCCGCTCGCCTTTTCTGGGCGGCGGCTTCGGCTCGAAGGCGATCCTCAACGGCCCGCAGATCGTGGCCATTCTTGCCTCTCGGATGCTTGATAGGCCTGTAAAACTGGTCCTCACCCGAGCACAGATGTACGGCCCGGTCGGGCATCGCGGCCACACCTGGCAGAAGCTGCGCATCGGCACCGACGGTGAAGGTCGCCTCACCGCCCTGCATCACCATGCGGTTGCGGCCACTTCCAGCTTCGACGAGTTTCTCGAGCCGTCGGCAAACGCCTCGCTGCCGCTCTATGAAAGCCCAGCCATCCTCGTCGAACATGAAGGTCTCAGGCTCGATACCGGCACGCCCGGGCCGATGCGCGCGCCCGGCGAAGCCTCCGGATCAGCGGCGCTCGAAGTTGCGATGGACGAGGCCGCTGTCGCCTGCGGCATGGATCCGCTGGACTTCAGGCTGGCCAACTACGCCGAAACCGAGCCCGGCACCGGACGGCCGTTCTCATCCAAGGCGCTGCGGGAATGCTATTTCGAAGGTGCAAAGCGCTTCGGCTGGGCCGGGCGGCCGCTTGCCCCTCGTCAGATGCGCGACGAGAACGGTTTTCTTGTCGGCTGGGGCATGGGCACGGCCGTTTTCCATTGCCCGCATTTCCCGGCTGAAGCCCGCGCCACCTTGCGCGCCGACGGCACGGCCCTGGTGGAGACATCCGGCGCCGACATGGGCCAGGGAGCCTGGACGGCACTTGTACAGATCGCGGCGGAAGCACTCGGCCTCGATCCTGATCAGGTCGAGTTCCACTCCGGGGTTTCGAGCCTGCCTGACGGGGGCATCGCCGGCGGTTCCGGGCATACGGCCAGTGCCGGCCTGGCCCTGAACAATGCAGGCGAGGATGCGATCGCCAGGCTGGCGGCATTCGCCACTGCCGATCCGGCATCGCCGCTTTTCGGCGCCGGCAACATCGGTGTCGTTGCGCGGTCAGGACGGCTCCATCGGCTGGACGATGAAGGCCGCAGCGAAAGTTATGTCGAGATTCTGGCCCGCGCCGGTCAGTCCGAAGTGATCGGCACAGCCAAGGCGGCGCGCGACCAGGAGGCTGCAGCGCGCCATGCGATGTTCTCCCACGGCGCCGTCTTTGCCGAGGTGAAGATCGATCCCGATCTCGGGCAGATCCGCGCAACGCGCCTGGTTGGCGCTTTCGCCGCCGGTCGCGTGATCAATCCCCGCCTCGTGCGCAGCCAATACTTCGGTGGCATGATCTGGGGAACATCCTTTGCACTGCACGAAGAGGCGATAACCGACCGCAGGACCGGCAGGATCATGAATGCCGACCTCGCCGAATATCACGTGCCGGTCAACGCCGATGTGCCCTCCCTGGATGCGATCCTGATTCCGGAGGATGACCCCTACGTCAATCCGCTCGGCATCAAGGGTGTCGGCGAGATCGGCATCACCGGGACTGTCGGAGCTATCGCCAACGCGGTGTGGCACGCGACAGGCGTGCGCGTGCGCCGTTTCCCGATCCGCATCGAAAATCTCATCGCCGGCCAGTCCTGACACGCGAATACGAAAGAACAATCAAACCACTGTCATCAAGCCTGCGACACGATTGATCCCAACCACCATTGGAACAGCAATGCAGCAGATCCTAGTCACCACACCGTTCGGCAAGCCGCCGTTGGCCTGCGCCGTCGAACCCGAAACGTTCCTGGCCGAAGCAGACAAACTTCACCGCACGATCGTCCGCCTCCTCCAGGCATCGCCTGCGGAAGCAAGTCTGACCTTGATGCGTCTCGACGCAATCCTCGCGAATGCCGTCGTGGAAACGCTTGGACGCTCACCAGGCTGGAAATAGCAGAGCCAGCCTGGTCGACAGCTGCGAACCCCGCCATTGGCGGGGTTTTTCATTAGATCCCGCTAAATTTTCCAGTGTTGTGTAAAGCCCTTCATAGATGACGTTTCGGCTCCTTCGCATTCTCCCCGCGCGGCCCGACGTGGACCCAGGTCCTCGCCCCAAACACCAAGTCAACGCGCGGACGCCGCCCGCGGAAGGAGGTTCCGATGAAGTTGAATGCCAAATTGCTCGCCATTATCGGCAAACGTATTCCCGCCATTTATGACGTCATCCCGCGAGGGCCGCAGGCCTCCCTGGCCTATGTCGCGCTCAACCCGCAGCCGCTGCCGCCAGGACATCTGGGAGCAGCCGTGGCGTCTGAGTTCATTCGGTCCGCCTGGTTGGCCGACAGGGCTGGCCTGGATATGAAGCAGGTTTTCGACGATCTGGACGACTGGTGTCCGACAAGACCGAAAAAGATCAAGCTTCCACCCTGGTGGCCGCCATTCCCGGAGCCGGAGCCGCATCCCGAATGGCTTGTCGATTTCCATTTCGGCTTTGCAGCCAGGGTAGCGGCGAGCGTTGCGGAAATTGGCGATACGTCGCTCGGCCAATCCCTCAACAGGGCGATCGACCGATCCCTGGCAGCAATCGAAACTGCAAAGATCTGACCATATCACGAACCAAGCGGATCAGTCGGTCGACTGATCCGCTTTCCGGTGAGCTAACTTCCCGCTTTTCAAGAAGACTCCTCACTCCAGGCCTCCCGGGTGATCGCATATTCGACATCGCCCTCTTCGGATCCGGGCAAGGGGTCCGGCCAGTCGAGATGGACCGTGCGGACGTGAACGAGCCCCGCTTTCTCCATCACCCGGCGCGAGCCGCTGTTCACGGACATGGTGTTGGCCACGATGCGGACAAAACCGAGCTGCGAAAACCCGGCATCGACAAGCGCCCTGGCACCCTCTGAACCATAGCCCTGGCCCAGGCCGCCCGCCGCAGGCGATAGCCTAGCTCGGCTGTGCCGTCACCATGATCGTACAGCGAGAACCAACCGACGAAGGCGCCGGTGGCCTTCGCCAACGCCACCCAGATGCCGGCTTCGCCACCGCGCGGCATCAGGAAATCAGCATCAGGGTCAACGCCATCCAGCGGGGTCGACCTGCCACCGTTCAGGAAACGCATTACCTCCGCGTCCTGCTCGAGCGCGAACAGATCATCCCTGTCACTTGCAGCGGATGGACGCAGCCTCAGCTGCGCCGTTTCGAGCATGATCGTCATGATCCGTGGCTAACATGGCGCGGCCCACCGCGCCATGGCGACAACTAAGCCGCTGCGAGCTTATCCTGCGTTCTGGTTTCGAAGTCGCTGGCATCGTGCCGTTCGCGCAACTGACCTGCCGGGTCGCCGGAAACACGGTTGACCATACGTCCCCGCTTCACCGCTGGCCGTGCGTGAAGCTGGTCGGCCCAACGCAGAAGATTCTTGTATTCATGCACGGAGAGGAATTCGCCGGCACCATAGTTCCAGCCTTTCACCATGCCGCCATACCAGGGCCAGATCGCCATGTCGGCGATGGTGTATTCGCTGCCCGCAACATATTCGTTCTCGGCCAGCCGCCGGTCGAGCACGTCGAGCTGGCGCTTGGTTTCCATGGCGTAGCGGTTGATCGCATATTCGATCTTTTCCGGCGCGTAGGCATAGAAATGACCGAAGCCGCCGCCGACAAACGGTGCCGATCCCATTTGCCAGAACAACCAGGACAGTGCCTCTGCCCGCGCCGGCTGTTCGGTCGGCAGGAAAGCGCCGAACTTTTCGGCCAGATAGACGAGGATGGAACCGGATTCGAAGACCCGGAGCGGCTCCTTGCCGCTGCGGTCGACAAGAGCCGGAATCTTCGAATTCGGATTGACGTCGACGAAACCGGAGCCGAACTGTTCGCCGTCGATCTTGATCAGCCAGGCATCGTATTCGGCGCCCTTGTGACCGGCAGCCAGCAATTCCTCCAGCATGATGGTCACCTTCACGCCGTTGGGTGTCCCCAGCGAATAGAGCTGAAGCGGATGCTTGCCGATGGGCAGTTCCTTGTCGTGCGTCGCTCCGGCGATCGGGCGGTTGGTGCTGGCAAAGGCGCCGCCGTTGGCCTTGTCCCAGGTCCAGACTTGCGGCGGCGTGTATGCGGATTGTTCTGACATTCTCGGCTCCCATCGGATCGGCAGATGGCTGGCCGGTGAACGGCCACCATCGCGGACCAATTACATAGGCGCCCGAGCCGACCTTTGACAGGCAGATTTTGTTCCAAAACCCAAGCGATCGTCGCAACGATTTTCCATGTTTGCCCGCGCCCGCAGCAGCAATGTTTCCGCTGGTCTCCTTTGGTATAGCTCCAGGCCGGCAGAACCGCCGCCCCTGATGTTTTCTTGATCTGGGATCGGCAAATCCCCAATCGAATTCTGATGCCGATGCGGCCTATCTGAAGTCTCCCAGATGGCCGGCGCAGCACGAGATTGCTGCTGATCGGCATAGATGCCGCGACCTTTGCCATGCTCAAACCCGTCTCCCAGTTCCGCTTGCTGACCAGAACGAACGCCATCCCAACCGAATACTTCATCCTCGCCAACCTGCAATCGGACGGGCCGGTAGTCGGACATCTTGCCGGCAAACCGATCCGCGAGGCCGTCATCGACCAGGATGGCCGACGTTACCGTTTCACCGGTGTCATGCCGCGCACACGGGGTGGGCGCTTCGCCGTGGAGAGCCTTGTTCCGGGCGAATGGATCGTGCAGCCCGGTCTGATCTACGCCCTGGACGAACCTGCAGCACGACGAGCCTGAAACTCGAATGCAGGAGACGGAAATCGCCGCGGTCCGCTCACGCTTATGTGCACGAACGAGACGGAACTTATGCAGCCTCTTCTGGTTTTTTCCGACAATCGTCGCCGCCTCGTCCCGAAGAAAAACCGGCGACGCGCGGGAGGCTGAGATGCGTGCTGCGCTGGTGTTCGGATTGCTCCTGACGACACTCTCGCCGGCATCCGCCAATATGGGCCTTGGGTTCGGCTGGGGTCCGACGAAGCAGTGCTTCGATCCCAACTCGCCGCCCATCACCGTCGCCGACGTCCCCCAAGGAACCGCGACGCTGCGCTTCAGGCTCACGGATCTCGATGCTGCCGATTTCAACCATGGCGGCGGCGATGTCAGCTTCAATGGCCAGGAAACGTTGCCCTATGGCGCGTTCACCTACAAGGGACCCTGCCCGCCTGATCCTTCTCGACCGCATCACTATCGCCTCTCCCTGCAGGCACTTGATGCCAGCGGTGCATTGCTGGGCAGCGCCAGGGCCGAAAGAAGCTTTCCCTGAACCCGATCCCAGGATGGGGGAACAATACCGCGCTGCCGCAGTTGAGAAACCGAACCGAAAGGAGAGGTCTCTTGATCGATGTGACGGCACTTGCCACCGACTATGATGAAACGCTTGCGGAAGAAGGCCTGGTCTCGGCGACAACATTGAGCGCGTTATGGAAGCTCAAGGACAATGGTCGCAGGCTCGTCCTGGTTTCTGGACGGCAGCTGCCCGACCTCCAGAGAGTTTTTCCGGACTTCGGCGTCTTCGACAGGGTCGTGGCCGAAAATGGAGCCGTCCTGTTCAATCCAACCACCGGCGATGAGAGGCTTTTGGCGGCCGCGCCTCCACCTGCCTTCGTTGACTCTTTGAGAAAACGCGGAGTCGATCCGCTGCTTGTCGGTCGATCCGTGATCGGCACGCTTGTCCCGAACGAGATGATTGTCCTCGACGAGATCCGGCGCCATGGCCTCGAACTCGAAATCATCTTCAACAAGGGCGCCGTGATGGTGCTGCCGACCGGCATCAACAAGGCAACAGGACTGATGGCGGCTCTGGACGATCTGGACATGCCGATCGACGGAGTGGTCGCGATCGGCGACGCCGAGAACGATCACGATCTTCTGCGCCGCGCAGGCTTTGGTGTCGCGGTGGCCAATGCGCTGCCGAGTTTGAAGAAAACGGCGGATCGGGTCACCCTGGCTCCCGCGGGTGATGGTGTCGTGGAGATCATCGACGACATCCTGCGCGGCGACATTGCGGTTGAAGGCACAGCACCATCGATGGTTCGGGAATAACTGCCTGACATCGGCCGTGCCAGACAGGCAGGCCGAATGTCCGCGAGCCCGATCCCGACATCTCCGCAAATGTCGGAACGATCCCGGCGCTGACGCATTTGGGTTTCATCACCGCGCCATAGGAGGACCGCCGGGCCATGAAAATTGCCCATGTCGCGCCGCTTTTTGAGTCCGTTCCCCCACAGCTCTACGGCGGCACCGAACGTATCATTTCATACCTCACCGAAGCCCTTGTCGAACTCGGCCACGAGGTCACCCTGTTTGCGGCGGGAGACGCAAACACATCAGCGACCCTGGTGGCCGGGCGTGAACGGGCACTTCGGCTCGATCCGCATCCTCTCAAGTCTGAGATCGCTGCCCATCTTTCCATGCTGCATGACGTCAAGGCACGAGCCGACGACTTCGACGTCATCCATTTCCACCTCAGCCATTTCCAGCACTTTCCGTTCTTCGACGATATGCCGGAGCGTACGGTGACGACACCGCATGGCCGGCTGGACTATGCAGACCTGGCGCCCGCCTATGCGCGGTTTCCAGAATTTCCGATGATCTCGATCTCCCAAAGCCAGAAAACCGGCCTGCCGGATGCCAACTGGCTTTCCACCATCCATCACGGCATTCCGCCCCAGCTCTACACGCTCGATGCGGAAGCCGGCGCGAACGGCACCTATCTGGCTTTCCTCGGCAGGCTCTCGCGGGACAAGCGGCCCGACCGAGCCATCGAAATCGCCCGCCGCACCGGGCTCAAGCTGAAGCTGGCCGCCAAGATAGGCGACGGCGATCGCGACTATTTCGCCGAGGTGATCGAACCACTGATCGACGGCGATCAGATCGAATATGTCGGCGAGATCCCCGAGCATGCCAAGAACGAATTTCTCGGCAACGCCGCTGGCCTGCTGTTTCCGATCGACTGGCCGGAGCCGTTCGGCCTTGCCGTCATCGAAGCAATGGCCTGCGGCACACCGGTCATGGCCTGGAGTTGCGGTGCGATGCCGGAGGTTGTCGACCATGGCGTCAGCGGCATTCTCGTAGAAACCCTGGAAGATGCCGTGACGACGATGCCAGGCCTGTTGTCGCTCGATCGGCGTCGCGTCCGTGCCACCTTCGAGGAGCGGTTTTCAGCTTCCCGCATGGCGCGGGACTACGTGAGCGCCTACCGGCAACTGGTTGGATCGCCGACGCAACTCGGAAAGCGTGTCTCCAGTAGAAACTCCAGTAGAAATCTCCCTGGAGCGATCCATTGAACACTGTACCGCTCGACGAGCACAAGCTCGATCCGGCCATCGCCCTCGCATCGCTTGACGAGGCTGCGCCAAGGGAACCGCATCGCCTGTTCGCCCTGAAACATGGCGACAGTTTTGCTGTCGCCGACGCCTATGGCGACATACGTGGTGTCGGCGACGGCTTCTTTCGCGACGACATGCGCATGTTGTCTGAATTCCGGCTCACCGTCGGCGGGCGCTCGACTTCCCTGCTTGGCGCTTCGCTCAGCCAGGACAACGTGCTCTTTTCGACCAACCTGACCAACCTGCCGATCAAGACCATGGACGGCAAGGAGATCCGGCAAGGCGCAATCCACGTCGAACGGGTGCGGCTGATCTGGGAAGACAGGCTCTACGAGCGCCTGACGCTTTCCAACTACGGCCAGGAGCAGTCCGGCATCCTGCTGTCACTCCGGTTTGCCGCCGACTTCCGCGATATGTTCGAAGTTCGGGGCACTGTCCGGCAGAAACGCGGCACCGCGCATCTCGCCGAGGCGGGGCAGAATTCCATCGTCCTGCGGTACCATGGGCTCGATGGTGTCGAGCGGGTTTCGGCGATCTCGTTCTCGCAGATGCCGGACCAGTTGATGCCGGATCAGGCCGATTTCTTCCTGACTATTGCCAAACGCGCCAGGCAGACGCTCTATGTCGAAGTCGGCAGCGATGTCGCGGCGCCGGAACGGAAGCGATTCCGGGCTGCAGCGGCGCGAGCCCGTTTTGCGATGCGCGCCAAACGCCGCCATGGTGCGACGGTTCACAGTTCCGGCCGGGTCTTCAACGACTGGATCAACCGGGCGCGTGCCGATGTCGCCCTGCTGACCACGGAACTGGAAACCGGCCCCTACCCTTACGCCGGCATTCCCCGGTTCTCGACCGCTTTCGGCCGCGACGGCGTGGTGTCGGCACTGCAGATGCTCTGGCTGAACCCGGGACTGGCGCGTGGCGTGCTGGCCTTCCTTGCGCAGCACCAGGCCACCGAGACATCGCCGTTCAGCGATGCCCAGCCCGGCAAGATCATGCATGAGACCCGCAAGGGCGAGATGGTGGCGCTCAGCGAGCTGCCCTTCGGCCGCTACTATGGCGGTGTCGACACGACACCACTCTACATCCTGCTCGCCTGCTCCTACGCCGACAGGACCGGGGACATGGATTTCATAGACCGGCTCTGGCCTTCGCTGAACGCCGCGGCCGAATGGATGATCGAAGCATCGAAGGAAACCGGTTTCGTGACCTATCAGCGGGCCGCAGCTTCAGGCCTTGCCAATCAGGGCTGGAAGGACAGCTACGATTCCGTCTTCCACGCCGACGGACGGATCCCGAAAGGTCCTATCGCCCTGGTTGAGGTGCAAGGCTACGTTTTTGCGGCGTTCCGCGGACTGGCAGCGCTTGCAGAGCGCCGCGATGAACCCGAGCAGGCCGCGGAATGGAACCGTCTGGCGGAAGCGCTCCGTGAGCGGGTTGAGGAGCGGTTCTGGATGGACGACCTCGACTATTACGCACTGGCGCTGGATGGCGATGGCGAGCCGTGCAGAGTGCGCACGTCCAACGCGGGACATCTGCTCTATGTCGGCCTGCCGAGCGCAAAACGAGCCGCGAAGGTGGCCGAGCAGCTGCTGTCGGCATCTTTCCATTCCGGCTGGGGCCTGCGGACGCTGGCCGATGATGCGGTGTTCTTCAATCCGATGTCCTACCACAACGGATCGATCTGGCCGCACGATACCGCCATTTGCACCGCCGGGCTTGCCCGTTATGGCACCCGCGAAGAGGTGGTGCGGCTCACAAGCGGCACCTTCGAGGCAGCGGTGCATTTCAACATGCGGCTGCCCGAGCTTTTCTGCGGTTTCACCCGCGCACCCGGCGAGGCACCGATCGCCTATCCGGTAGCCTGCCTGCCTCAAGCCTGGTCGGCCGGAGCGGCTTTCATGCTGATGCAGGCCTGCCTCGGTCTCCGCGTCGACGGATGGACGGGCTCCATCGAGGTGACCCGCCCTCGCCTGCCGATCGGTATCGACAATCTGACGGTCCGTCACATCCAGGTCGGAACCGTCGCCGTCGACCTGATGTTCCAGCGCGTCGGCGACCGCATCGGCGCTTTCCTCGCCGATCAGCATGAAGGGCTGGTGCCATTGATCGTACGCAGCTGAAAATCGGAACCATCGCGCCGGCGTCGCGTTGGACCCCATACCTGCAGCGCAGGCTATTCTTCTCGAAGCACAGGAGATGCAACCGACTGACCGGTCGGGAAGCGGAACCATTGATGACAACAAGCGATCTTGTGAACTCGCTTCCGGCTCTGTGGCTTGCAGTTCTGGCGACCTTTTGTCTGGCGGGAGTGGCCCTGGCAGCAGCACTGATACGATCCGGGAAATCCAGACCACCTCCCTTCGTTCCCGAGACGTCCCCGGATGCACCGCGGACATTGCTGCGCGAATTCGAGAAAAACGGCCATTCGGCGGACGCCGCCTTGGTCAAATGGTCACCCGAGACGCTGCGCAAGATTCTCAGCACGGAACTGCCCGACGCGCAGGTGATCGTCGTTTCCAACCGCGAGCCCTACATCCATAATATCAAGGACGACGAGGTCGAGCTTGTCGTGCCGGCAAGCGGGCTGGTCTCGGCGCTCGAGCCGATCACGCGGGCCTGTGCCGGCACCTGGATCGCATATGGCGGCGGGTCGGCGGATCGCCTTACCGTCGACGAACACGATCGTGTCGCCGTACCACCGGATGATCCCTCCTATATGCTTCGCCGCGTCTGGCTGAGCGAAGCCGAGCATGCGGGCTACTATCTGGGCTTTGCCAATGAAGGGCTCTGGCCGCTCTGCCACATCGCCTTCACCCGGCCGAATTTCCGGGCTTCGGACTGGGAGACGTACGAGAACGTCAACCGGAAATTCGCCGACGCTGTCGTTGCCGAGGCGCGGAACGAAAGGCCAATCGTGCTCGTCCAGGACTACCACTTCGCGCTGCTGCCGCGCATGCTGCGCGAGCAATTGCCTGAAGCGATCATCATCACCTTCTGGCACATTCCCTGGCCTAACTCGGAAGTCTTCAGCATCTGCCCGTGGCGCGAACGCATCCTGGACGGATTGCTGGGCAGCTCCATCATCGGCTTCCACACGCAGTTCCACTGCAACAACTTCATAGAGAGTGTCGATCGCTTCCTGGAGACGCGGATCGAGCGTGAAGACGCCGCGATTTCCTACCAGGGACAGACCAGCCTCGTTCACGCGTATCCGATTTCGATCGAATGGCCTCCGGCTGAGCTGGGCAAGGTGCCTCCCGTCGCGCGTTGCCGGGACAGTATCCGGACCCGGCTCGGTATCGCCGATGGTGTAAAACTATGCGTCGGCGTGGAGCGGCTCGACTACACCAAGGGCATCATCGACCGGTTCCGCGCGTTGGGCGAACTGTTCGACCGGCACCCCCAATGGATCGGCAAAGTGACGTTCCTGCAGATCGCGGCACCGAGCCGCGGCACGTTGCCGGATTATGAGAGGCTGCACCGCGAATGCGAACGCTGCGCGGAAGAGATCAACCAGCGCTATGGCCGCGACGGCTATACACCCGTGCTGTTCGTGGCCGAACACCATACGCGGCAGCAGGTCTACGAAATCTATCGCGCGGCCGATGTCTGCATGGTCACCAGTCTTCACGACGGCATGAACCTCGTCGCCAAGGAATTCGTCGCATCGCGCGATGACGAACAAGGCGTGCTGATCCTTTCGATGTTCGCGGGCGCGTCCAAGGAATTGCTCGAGGCGCTGATCGTCAACCCGTTCGATGCCGCCACGATGGGGGAAATGATACGGCAAGCATTGACGATGCCCCCTGACGAACAGCGTGATCGCATGCGCCGCATGCGCGAAATCGTGCGCGACAACAATGTCTATCGCTGGGCCGGCAGCATGCTTCTCGACGCGGCACGCCTGCGCAAACGGGCCGAGACCGAACTCGCGGCGACAAATTCCTCCATCGAAACCGGCAACGTCGTCAGCCTGCCGGAGCGATGGCGGGCAATGACATGACCATCGCCCCCTGTGATCAGGATCTGATGAGAGGAGCCCTACGATGTCAAACACAGCCGGCCTGTTCGAACAGATGATGCCCCGTTGGATACGACACCTCACCCGCGACAGGAGACAAAAAACATCGGCGCCCGAAGACGTCGATGCGCAATGGCGCGAGATGGCGGAGAACGATCTCTATGGCGCGAACACGCCCGACTACACGCATGTACCCAAGGAGAGCGCGCAAAGCGATCATCCGGTGAGCCGGAAGCCACGCCGATAACCGCCTTGGCCGGGCCGGCAGCCAATCAGCCGCGGGCCATGGCGGCGCAGGCTCCCTGCCTGCTGGATCGGACCGCGACAAGTGCCAGGACGATATAGAACAGGCTTGTGGCAGCAAAGGCCCAGCCATAACCGCGCACCACATCATCTTGCCTCGCGGCAACCGACATCAACACCGCCAGCCCGACAGTCGGCCCCAGTTCCATGGCGGTGTTCATGACGCCGCCGGCCAATCCCGCCTGGCGCAGTGGCACATTCGTCATCGAAAGCACCGCCGAGCCCGAAAACATCAGCGACATGCCGACAGCGACCAGGACGGTTCCGGGCATGACGCCGACGAGATAGCTCGCACCACCGGTGAGTCCGGCAAGAAGCCCGAGGCCGAGTGCAGCGATAATCAGGCCGCCGATGGTTGTCTGCGCAGCGCCAAAACGGCCGACCAGAGCCGGTGATAGATGGTTCGTTGCAATCAGCACGACGGCGAAAGGCAGGAACGCCAGCGTCGTCATCAGCGGTGACCAGCCGCGGACCTGCTGCAGGTAGAGCGACAGGATATATTCGATCGCGATCGACCCGACAGCAGCCAGCATCATGCCGAAGAGCCCGGTGATGCGGCAGGAATCGGCAAGGAAGGATGGCGGCAGCAAGGGATCGCGCATTTTTCCTTCGGCGACGAAAAACACGGTGAGCAGGATTGCCGAGGCGGTCAGCGGCACAAGAACCGGCGTGGAGGTCCAGGAATGGTCCCCGGTCATGATCAGACCGTAGCTGCCGAGAACGATGCCGCCCGTGGCCAGCAATGCTCCAAGCAGGTCAAGAGGTGGCCTTGCGACGGAATTTTCGTTGCTGTCCCGCGGCAGCAGCATGCTGGTGGTCATCAAGGCGATCAAAGCAACCAGGATGGGTACGGCAAACATCCAGCGCCATGAGACCCAGCTTGTGGCGATACCCGAAACGATGAAACCGAGAATGGCTCCAAGCACCGAAACACCACCCCATGTTGCCATGGCCCGACCGAAGTCCTTGGCGTCTGGAAACAGTCTGTGCAGCACGGACATTGCGGCGGGTGCGATCAAGGCGCCAGCGACGCCTTGGAGAAATCGCATTGCCGCAAGCACTTCATAACTCGGCGCTGCCGCAGCGATACCGGAAGCCGCGCCGAACACGAGCAGGCCAAGGACGAACATGCGCCTGCCGCCGTAGCGATCGGCCAGCCGGCCGCCGAACAGAAGCAAACCGCTGAACGGCAGCCCGTAGGCAACCTGAAGCAGCAGCACGTCCGTCGGCACCAACCCGAACTCGGCAGCTATTTTCGGCAGCGGCACCATGATCAGGGCGATGGTGAAGATCAGCGTGCTTTGCACGGTGGCGAGCATGACGAAGGCCAGGCGTTGCCGTTTTTTGATCAAGTCTGTCACGTTCTGATCCCTCCAATCGCGGACGCGCATGTCCGTTCGGCATGCGGGCCGAGGCGTTGTCTTTGTGATGATGCTGTAAGCGGACCGGCGGCCGTATCGGCTCAGCCGCTTTCGTAACCTTCGATGGCGAGGCCGGCGTCGAGCCAATCGGGAAAACCCAGTTCAAAACGGCGAGCGACCCAACCGCGCGCTTTGAGGATTGCCAGCGCATCGGCAGACAGCACGCAACGGATACCGCGGCAATAAGCAACGACAAGCTTCTCTCGCGGCAGTTCGGCCAGCCGATTTTCCAGTTCCTCGAGGGGGATGTTGATCGCCTGCGGCAAGTGCCCGGCGGCGAACTCGTCTTCCGGCCGGACATCGAGCAACACGATGGAATCTTCGCGCATGCGACGCAGCAACTCTTCGCGCGTTATGCTCTCCAGGAGGTTGGAGCGGCCGCTGCTGCCTTCGATCAGATCGCGGATCTGGACGCTGTTGTAGGCGGCGAGACTGCGCAAGGCGGCAAGCAAAGCCTCGATCGGACCATTGCCGAGGCGATAGAGCACGCGCTTGCCATCGCGGCGGGTCTGCACCAGGCCGGCCCGCTTCAAGCCCTGCAGATGCTGCGAGGCATTGGCGACGCCGAGGCCGGTCAGTTCGGTCAACTGCTCCACGGCTTTCTCGCCCTCCGCGATATGGTGCAGCAACACCAGCCGATGAGCATGGCCAAGAGTGCGGGCGATGTCCGCGGACAAGCCAAAGAGAGGATGGTGGGAGTCAGCATCTGTCATGACTTCGCTCTAACATCATTCAAACATTCAATCAATCTATTGAATGTTATTTTTCACCAAGGTATGACGGCGATCAATTCGACCACCGGGAATATCTGGAGTGGAACAATGAACGGCGATCTCATCCTACGGGCTGTGCTCATTGGCGTCGGAGCTACCACGGCAATGGACCTCTGGGCGCTTTTCCTGAGGCGCATGTTCGGAATTCCGTCCCTCGACTATGCCTGGGTCGGACGCTGGCTCCTGCATTTTCGGCATGGCCGCTTTGCACATGAGAACATCGCGAAAGCAGCCCCGATTTCCGGCGAAGCCATCCTCGGCTGGTGCGCGCACTATGCGATCGGCATTGCCTTTGCGGCACTTATGCTGGCGCTCGGCGGGGCCGGCTGGGCGCAACACCCCACCCCGCTGCTCGCGTTGACCGTCGGTCTCGTGACTGTCGTTTTTCCATTCTTTATCATGCAGCCAGCCTTTGGCTTTGGCATTGCCGCGTCTCGCACGCCCAAACCCGCCATCTCGCGCCAGCGCAGCTTGATCGCGCACTTCTCCTTCGGCGTCGGGCTCTATCTCTCAGCCCTGCTGCTCGCTTCGATTTCCGCCTAAACTGCATCGATTCCCCGCGGCGATCCGCTGGACAAAAGTCCCGCTCGGAGCAAAAGACGATGAGAATACTGGCGATCTGCGGCAGCCTGCGTGCGCGCTCCTCCAATCTCGCCGTGCTGCAGGCAGCGCAGATCCTCGCGCCACGGTCGCTTGAGATAACGCTCTTCGATGAACTGGAGGCACTGCCCTATTTCAATCCGGACCAGGATACAGACACTCCGCCTTCGTCCGTGTTGCGGTTGCGCGAGGCAATCGGCAGCGCCGATGGCCTGCTCATATGCAGCCCGGAGTATGCGCGCGGCATTGCCGGTGTCATGAAAAACGCGCTGGACTGGCTGGTCAGCAGCTTTGAATTTCCGGAGAAGCCCGTTGCCGTCATCAACGCGTCCCAACGATCAACGCATGCCGATGCGGCGCTGCGCCTGACATTGCAGACGATGTCGGCTCGTCTGATCGAGGATGCGTCGATCACCTTGCCCCTGCTGGGACGCAATCTCGACGCGGCAGGGATCGCTCAGGATCCGGAGCTTTCGTCGCAATTGCAAACTGCGCTCGAACATATGGAGCGCATCACCGGCGGCCTGACCGCAAAGCTGCAATCAGAATGACGCCGCGCGCAATCGTCCGTTGTCAGCTGGCGAGTTTTCGCTGATGCCCAGCCGCGCTTTCGAAATCGAAGAACTTCTGGATCGCGAGTGCCGACGCGCCGCGCAACCAGACATTGTTGTCCCAATCCACTTCCAGCGGCGGCGGCGCCCCGAAGGAATTCTCCTTCACCGCCCGGGCGAGAGGATCGATAAGCGCCCTGCCGAAACGCACCGCCTCGCCACCGACAACGACGACCTCAGGATCGACAAGGTCGATCATGCCGACCAGCCGCTCGCCGATTTCACGACCGATCTTGCCGAGATAGGCCAACGCTATCGGGTCGCCACTCTCGGCCGCCGCCTGCAAGTCGTCGCCTGACCCTCCGTCTCGCAACTCCTGCCATCCCCTTATGATCCCGGACTCCGAAAGGCGCCGGTTCCAGCTCAGTCGATCACTCGTCGCCCCGCCATCCCTGTCCGGGCGCACGAAGCCGATCTCACCCGCAGCGAAGCGCGCGCCCCGATGTATCTGGCCATTGAAGATCAAGGCAGCCCCAACGCCGGCGCTTATCACAAGCACCAGGGCGGACCCATGTGTGCGCCCATATCCAAACAATTGCTGGGCGATCGCGAAAGCATTGACGTCGTTTTCCACCCAGACCGGCACGCTGATACGCGCTGCGATCAACTCGGCAACGGGCACATTGCTCCAGCCGAAGTCATGGAATTCAAGGCAGATCCCACGATTGACATCGATAAGCCCCGGCATGGCAACTCCGATGCCGACAAGTTTTCGCGCATTGCCATTTTCCCTTTGCAAAACGGCCACCCCGCTTTCCACCGCGGCAGCAATCGCCTCGGGATCGTGGCTGGACAAGGGCACCCTGCATGTCCCGATCGGCCGTGTGGACAGATCCGTCAGCGTGCCTTCCACCCTGTCCGCCATGAGCTTGAACCCGATGGACCAATGCTGCTGATAGTCGATGCTGAGCGGGATGGGCTTGCGTCCGCCCGTGCTTTGCATGCCCTTTCCTTCGACCAGCATGCCTTCATTGATGAGTTCCGCCGTGACACCGGTAACTGCCGCAGGGCTGAGGCCGGTCATGGCCGCGATCTCGACGCGGCTGAGTCCACCTTCGCGGCGCAGGCAATTGAGAACCAGCCGCCTGTTCAACGCGCGAGTTGTGCTTTGATCGCCTTTGATCATGTTTAATTCAATAAATTAATGTCGCTGTGGCGCGCATATTGCGCCACAGTCCTACGCAGATCAAGCTCCCGCAAATTACGACCTTAGGATCAACTGTCCGAAGCTTGGCCGGCCAAGTGCGCCAGCGCTATTGCTAAGAATTTCCTCCTCTTATTTTGCAACCGAGCGAATCGGCAGTAGACGATTGACCTCTCAAAAACTTGGCCCCTTCTTCGTTTTGAACCGAAGAAAGGGGCCAATAGCTTTGCTGACAAATCGCCGATTCTATTTCTGAATGTCGGCTTTGGTCTTCGCAACCTCGTCGGCGCTCATCTCGCCGACCGTCTCGACCTTGCCATCCTTGACTTTCCACAATCGGAACGGGCCGGTGATGTCACCATACTGGTCGAAGGAAACCGGGCCGATAACGCCTTCGTATTTCACCGGCTTGCCTTCCTTGATCAGCGCAAGAGCCTTGGCGAATTCCTCCTTGCCGGCATGGATCGGCTCACCCTTGGCGGAGACCACTTCCGGGATCGCCGCCTTGATCGCCGCCGCGTCACCCTTACCGGCCTTGGCAATGGCCAGTGCCACGATCGCGCCGGCATCGTAGGAACGGTCCGCAGCCGGGGCATCCGGCTTGATGCCGCCGGAAAACGCCTCGTAGGCACCGTAGAAATAATCGGTCGACGCGGTCTTGCTCGTGCCGGACGAGGTGCCATAAGCATCGCTGAGATATTGTGCGCCGACCGCATCGATGAACTCGGCGGAATTCATGCCGTCATTGAGCAGGAATTTCTGGGCGCCGCCGCCGGAAATCCAGGCACGTGCGATCGTCGCGCCGTCGACTGGATAGCTGACCAGATAAAGCGCTTCCGGTTCACCAGCCATCGCCGCACTTGCTTCGGCGGAGTAACTCGCCTGTTTTTCGTTGTAAGGCGTGGTCGAGGTGATGGTGCCGCCGAGCTTCTTGTAGGCGTCGGCGAATTCCTTGACCATGTTGACGCCGAAGTCGTTGTTGACGTGGATGATGGCGAGCTTCTTCAGGCCGCTGTCGATTGCATATTTGGCAGCGGCGGTGCCTTGCAGCGCATCCGAGGTGATGGTGCGGAAGAAGACGCCGTTGGTCTTGCCATCCTTGCCAAGAGCAGTCAGCGTCGGCGACGAAGAGGCTGGCGACACCTGCACGATCCCAGCAGGAGCGGTCACCGAGGTCAGGATCGGAATCGACACCGATGAGATGATGCCGCCGATAATGACCGGCACCTTCTTGATGTTGACCAGTTGGGTCGCCTGATCGACGGCCACGTTGCCCTGGCTCTGGCTGTCGCGTGTGTCTGTGACGAGCTTGCAGCCACCGATGCCACCGGCCTCATTGAAGTCACGGAAGGCCATTTCCACGGATTTCGCGCCCGCCTGGCCATACTCGCCGGCAGGGCCGGTCAGTTCCATGACCAGCCCAACAGTGATGTCGCAATCCGCGGCCGAGACCGGCGCGGCTGACATGGCCAACGCCGCCAGCATCGTGGTGGCGAAAAGATGTTTCTTCATATCACTTCCCCTTTGTTATGGCCGAGCTCCCGACACGGCCTTGTTTGGTAGACTTGCGGGCCGCCCTGGCTCAGGCAACTCCCTTGTTGAGGTTGTATTTCATGATCGAGCCGTGACGGCCGTGGCGGTCACGCTCGAGCGTGTAGACGTCGCCCTCGATTTGCCGAGCTCGCGCCGACACGGCTTCGATCTGATCCTGGTCCTGGTCGGTCAGCCTGATGTCTGAAATGGCAAGGTTCGACGCCAGATGCGCGCGACTGCGCGCGCCGACGATAACGGCAGCAACCGAGGGCCGCGACAGCATCGCCGCGCTGGCGATGGTGGCAATGTCGACACCATGGCGGTCTGCCACGGCACGCAGCGTCCGCAACAATTCCTGGAACAGATCCCAGCCACCGAAATCGTCGATGATCAGTTTGTATTTGAGCAGCGACCGGTTCTCGTAGGGTTCGGCGGGTTCCGCCATGCCAAGCCAGCGGTCGCCGAGGAAACCACCGGCGACGGTGCCGTAGCACAAGAACGCGATGCCCGTTTCCGCGGCAAGGGCAGCCATGCGCTTGGCCGGCCGCGTATCGAGCAGCGAATATTGCACCTGCATCGAGGTCAGAGGCACCCCGGCCGCGATGATCGCCTCGACGTGATCGGTGTCGAAATTGGTGCCGCCGATCCGGTCGATCTTGCCGGCCTGCCGCAACTCGTTCAGCCAGCCCGCAGTCTCCAACCAGCGGGATGCCTCGTAGTCCCACCAATGGAACTGAACCAGGTGGAGCCGGTCGAGGTTGAGCCGCCGCAGAGATTGATCAATGACACTCTCGACATATGCCTTGGTGATGCGCGGCAGGACATCGAGATCGGGCACGAATTTGGTGTGCACCTTGATGCGATCGAGTGCCTGTTGGCCACGCTCATCCCGGTAACGCAGCCGGAAACGCCCGATCAGTTCCTCGACTCCGGTGTAGATGTCGGCACAGTCGAACGCGGTGATGCCAGCGTCGGCAAAGGCTATCATGTCGGCAACGGGATCGTCGCTCGACGCGGCGCCATGACCGCTGGCCATCTGCCAGCCGCCACGGATAACCCGCGAAATCTCATAGTCCGGCGCCAGACTGGCTCTCTGCATGCTCTTCGTCTCAATCATCGTTCAGAGGCACGGCCGTCGTTTCGGCATGGCGGAAGCGGCGCAAGCCGGTTCGGGTGATGCGGAAACGCGAGCTGCAATTTGGATCGGGACAAGCGACCTCGGCATCGGTTGTCATCCAGTCGTTCCTGTGCGTCGGCCGCTGCTTGGCTGGCAGGAGGGGCAGTAGCGCAGCCAGCGAATAGATCGAAAAGCCCTGCCCTTCCGGCAGATGCAGCATCTCGCCGCGCATTTCGAAATAATCGCCGACCCTGGCGCCGCAATAGATCGCCCCGCCTTCTGGCGCAGTCACCTCAACGCGCAGATCATAGAGATCGAAGGAATCATCGTCAGCCATGTCGCAGCTCCCGCGCGTCGGCCTCTTCGTCGTCGAGGCGGCCGCGGATCAGGTTGAACGACCGGGTGATGTCGTCGGTCAGCGACTTGACGGAGCCGGCAACGTCGCGGCGCTCGAGGGCTTCGATCAGCGCCCAGTGATGATGTGTAGCCGGGATGTCGCGGTTCTCGTCATGAATCTGGGCTGCGGTGCGGACATAAGGCCCCGACTGCAGCCAAAGGCTTTCGACGATCGGGATCAGCACCGCCGAACCGGCGGCCCGATAGATGTAGAAATGAAACGCGTGATTGAGCTCGGACGTCTTGTGCGCCTTGTCGTGATCGTTGCTGGCGAAAGCGGCCTCGCAGGCCGCAGTCAATCGCCTGAGCTCGATGAAGTCGGCAGCGGCCAAATTGGGCAAGGCCAGCGCCGTGATCTGCCCTTCGATGAGGCAGCGCGCGCGAGCCAGATCTTCCAATCGTTCCCGCGTGATCAACGGCACCCGCACGGAGCGGTTGGGGAGCGCCTCCAATGCCTGTTCGGAAACCAGACGCCCGAGCGCCTCGCGCACCGGCATGGTGCTGGTCTCGAGGATTTCGGCAAGGTCGACGATGCGCATCATCTCGCCTGCGTCGAACATGCCGTGGATCAGAGAGCGCCGCAGTTCGGCATAGACACGATCATGCAGCGTCTCGCGTACGACCGGCGAAAGTGCGCTGCGGCGGCTCATGCCGCAGATCCCCCGCGAAGGTTCAGGCAGATTTCACGGATTTCGCGATCAGACATTTCGTCCACCATTCGAAGCCCTCAAGCCATTGCTCATTTTCGTAGTTGCAATTTGCTCTGATGTAAAGTTTGATCAAACATCACAGATCAAAAAAATCGATCGGCCACAATGCAGCCTGTCGCAGATGCCCCTTCCGACATACCCCGCGGTCCGCTGGTCGAGGCGCGCGAACTGGTCAAGCAGTTTGGCGGCCTCCGCGCCGTCGACAGCATGTCTATCAGCCTGCATCGCGGCGAGATGGTCGGACTGATCGGGCCAAATGGCGCCGGCAAGACGACCCTCTTCAACCTCATCGCGGGCAGCCTCAAGCCGACATCCGGCTCGATCCGCATCGGCGGCGTCGAAGTCGCACAAGAGCGGTCGGAGCAGCGTATCGCACGCGGCATTGGACGCACGTTTCAGATTCCGCGTCCCTTCGCTGAAATGACAGTGCTGGAGAATGTCCTGACCGGCAGCCAGCGGCAGTCCGGCGAACGCATCTGGATGAACTTTCTCCAGCCGGGTCGTGTCGCAACCGAAGAGCGTCAGGCCGTCGACAAAGCCCGTGCGCTGCTGGACTTCGTCAAACTGTCCGGGCTGGAGGCTGAACCCGCGCGGGTTCTATCGGGCGGACAACGCAAGCTCCTGGAACTGGCACGCGTGCTGATGGCGGACCCCGAGACGATTCTGCTCGACGAACCGGCCGCCGGTGTCAATCCGACACTGCTCGAACTCATCATCGATCGCGTGCTCGAACTCAACGGCCAGGGCAGATCGATCCTGCTGATCGAGCACAACATGGATATGGTCGCCCGGCTATGCGGCCGTGTCGTCGTCATGGCTGCAGGAAAATTGCTGACGGAGGGAACGCCCGACGAAGTGTCGCGCAACCGCACCGTGATCGAAGCCTATCTCGGCGAGGTCACAGCATGACAGAGCCACCCTCCATCGCGCTGTCCACGCAAGCCCTCGTGGCAGGCTACGAGCCCGACCTGCCGATCGTGCGTGGCATCGACTTTTCGGTTCGCAGCGGCGAACTCGTCGTCGTTCTCGGCCCCAACGGCGCCGGTAAATCCACCTTCGTCAAGGCGATCGCCGGGCTGGTACCAATCCACTCAGGGATCACCCTGCTTGGTGATTTCGACATCACCGCCGTGCCGACGCATGAGAAGATCCGGCACGGGCTGGCCTTTGTGCCGCAGACCGAAAACATCTTCGCGACCATGTCGATCCAAGACAATCTCCTGCTGGCTGCAAATGTTCTGCCCAGGGAAAAGCGCGGCCGCCGCGTGGCGGACCTCTATGCGATGTTCCCCGATCTCGCGGCCCGTCCATCGCTGCGCGCCGGCCTGCTCTCGGGAGGCCAGCGCCAGATGCTGGCGGTGGCACGGGCGCTGATCGTCGAGCCGAGCGTTCTGATCCTGGACGAACCGTCGGCCGGCCTTTCCCCCAAGATCGTACAGGATGTCTTTTCACAGTTGAAAGCGATCAACGACACCGGCGTAACCATCATCCTGGTCGAGCAGAACGTGAAGGCGGCCCTCGTCATCGCCGATCGCGCGGCGATCCTCGTCGAAGGGCAGCTGCGCCATGAGGGACCGGCAGCGACACTCGCCGAGGACCCGATCGTCGCCGAGCTTTATCTCGGCGCCCGCCCCGCCGGAAAGGCGACCACGCCATGAACCCGCAATTGATCATGGATGGCCTGATCGCTGGCGCGATGATCGGGCTCGGCGCCATCGGCATCACGCTCACCTATTCGATCCTGCGCTTCGCCAATTTCGCGCATGGCGAAATGATCAGCTGGGGCGCGTATCTCACGCTCGCCGTGAGCAGCCTGCTCGGTTCACTGTCGGGAGCGCTGTTCAAGCCGATCGGGCCATTTTCCTTCGGCTGGTCGCTGCCGCTTGCCATACTTGCTGCCGTAGCGCTGACGGCGGCACTGGCGCTGCTGGTCGATGCCCTTTTGTTCGGTCCCTTGCGCCGACGCCGCAGCGCCATCATCATCATGGTGATGGCGAGCTTCGGGGCCTCGCTGGCTTTGCGCAGCCTGCTCGAATTCCTGTTCACCTCAAAACCCGTCTACTTTTCCAAGGCCCTGCAGATCGCGCTTCCGCTCGGCGGCGGCCTGCGCGCCACGCCCGACCAGCTCCTGTCGCTGGCCGTTGCCGCGCTTCTCGTCATGGTCGTTCACATACTGCTGACGCGCACGGCGATCGGTCGTTCCATGCGCGCCGTCAGCGAGAACCAGCAGCTTGCCGGCGTTGCCGGCATCGATGTCCGCAAGGTGATCCGCACCGTCTGGGTGCTGGGTGCCGGGCTTGCCTGCATTGCAGGCGTCATGGCTGGCCTTCTGGTACAGATCCGGCCCTATATGGGTTTCGACCTGTTGCTGCCGCTGTTTGCAGCCGCGATCCTCGGCGGCATCGGCAGTGTGCCCGGTGCGATGCTGGCAGGCCTGATCGTTGGTCTTGCCGAAGCGCTCGGCGTGCAGCTGATCGGCGCGGAATGGCGCGCAGCCGTCGCCTTCATGATCCTCGTCTTCGTCCTGTTGCTGCGTCCGCAAGGGCTGTTCGGGAGGGCCGAATGAGTGTGGAACTGATCGCCTATATCGCGTTCTTCCTGACCATGGCCCTGACTTATGCCGTCATGTGCCTGGGTCTCAACGTGCAGTGGGGGCAGACCGGCCTGTTCAACGTCGGCGTCGCCGGCTTCGTGGCCATCGGCGCCTACGTCTCCGCGCTGTTGACCACGCCCGATGCGCCGGACCGTTTTGGTGGCTTTGGCCTGCCAATACTGGTGGGCTGGCTGGGAGCGGCGTTTGCCACGGGCTTCGCCTCGTTTCTTGTCGGCTGGCTGACGATCAGGCTGCGCGCCGACTATCTCGCCATCGCCACCTTCGGCGTCGCGGTGACGGTGCAACTCGTCGCCCTTAACCTGCAAAGCATCACCGGCGGCCCCTTCGGCATCGGTTTCATTCCAAGGCCTTTTGCCAATTTGGCCGGCGATCCGCTGGCCTTCAGCCTGCTCAACCTCGGCGTGCTGGTTGTCGTGGTCGTCCTGCTCTACTTCGCGCTCGAACATTTGTTGCGCAGCCCGTGGGGACGCGTGCTGCGCGCCATCCGGGAAGACGAAACAGCAGCGCTGGCGCTGGGCAAGAACGCGACCGGCTTCCGCCTGCAGGCCTTCGCCATCGGCGGTGCCATCATGGGTCTGGCTGGAGCCACCCAGGCGCATTTCGTCGGCTTCATCGCGCCCGACAATTATGTCCCACTGCTTACCTTCCAGGTCTGGGCCATGCTGATCGTCGGCGGTTCCGGCAACAATCGCGGCGCCATCCTTGGGGCCATCGCGTCTGGGGCATCTGGGCGGCTTCAGCCGGCGCCATCGCCTCGCTGTTCCCCCCGGACCAGCAGGCTCGGGCGGCCGCACTGCGGATCGTGCTGATCGGCGTCGGCCTGTGCGCGATCCTGCTGCTGCGGCCCCGCGGCATCCTCGGCGAGGAACGCGTGGTTTCGCGCCATCTCGCCCGCCTGAAGCCGGGACGCCGGATGACATCCAACACCAGCCCTTCCGTTTCCGAGCGAGGCCCAAATGCCAACCACTCCTGAACGCACGACGTTGGCAGGGCTCGATATCAGCCGCTTGCTGTGCGGCCTGTGGCAGGTCGCGGACATCGAGAAAGGTGGCACGACTCTCGACCCCGAGCGAAGTGCCGATGACTTGCAGGCCTATGCCGCGGCCGGGTTCGACACGTTCGACATGGCCGACCATTACGGCAGCGCCGAAATCATCACGGGCCGACTGCTGGCGCGCTACCCCGAGGGCAAGCGACCACTGGCTTTCACCAAGTGGTGCCCGGAACCCGGCCCCATGACAGCCGATGTCGTACGAAAAGGCGTGCAGGAGCGGCTCGACCGGCTCGGCGTTGCAAAGGTCGACCTGCTGCAATTCCATTGGTGGAGCTTCGAGCATCCGGCATGGCTGGATGCGCTGCACGAAATGGCGCGGCTCAGGCAGGAAGGCCTGATCGGGGCGATCGGCGTCACCAACTTCGATGCCGCGCATCTGGGGCTGGCCCTTGCCGATGGCATCCCACTTGCCTCCAATCAGGTTTCCTTCTCCCTGGTAGACCGCCGTGCTGCCGGAGCGCTTTCCGAGCTCTGTATGCGCAGTGGGGTCAGGCTGTTCGCATACGGAACCCTGTGTGGCGGTTTTCTGTCGGACAAATGGCTGGGTGCACCGGAACCGGCGTCGATCACCGACTGGAGCCGTTCGAAATACAAGCGCTTCATCCACACTGCCGGCGGCTGGGAGGCCTTCCAGGGCGTGCTCGGAGCAGCAGGCGAAATCGCACGCAAGCACAAGGTCTCGATCTCCAACGTCGCGACACGCTGGGTGCTGGAACATCCGTCCGTCGCTGCAGCCATCATCGGCGCACGGCTCGGCGAAAGCGAACATCGCGACGACAATCTGAAAGTCTTCTCGTTCGCGCTCGATGAAGAGGATCTGGCTCGGCTTGAGGCGGCCTTTGCCGGCACACAGCCGATCCCTGGTGATTGCGGCGACGAATATCGCCGCCCACCCTTTCTGACCGCGTCGGGCGACCTCAGTCATCATCTCGACGCCCTGCCCTCGATCTATGTGGCAGCACCCGTTCCAGGACGGCCGGGTCGCTCACGCGTCTCGTCCGGCAGCGTCTGGGAACCCATCGCCGGCTTCAGCCGCGCCGTGCGGGTGAAGGATACGATCCGCGTTTCCGGCACGACCGCCACCCATGGCGCAGACCGTTGTGTCGCGCCCGGCGACGTCGGAGCGCAGACCACCTACATCCTCGACAAGATCCTGGCCTCGATCGCGGCACTCGGCGGCCGGGCAGAGGATGTCGTGCGCACGCGCATCTATCTTCGCGATGCTTCCTTGTGGGAGCCGGCATCGCGGGCGCACGGCCGCGTCTTCGGCGAAATCAAACCGGCGAACACCATGATCGCGGCCGGCGACCTTATCGGCGACTACGAGGTCGAGATCGAGGCAGAGGCAGTCGTCGACTGATCCGGGGCGGCTGCCCTTATTGCCTGGCTGGAGCGATTTCGCGCGGCGTCACGCCGAAACGGCGCCGGAACGCAGTCGCGAAATTGGCGGGGCTGGTATAGCCGGCGATATCACTGGCTCCTTGCACGGTCACGTCTCCAGCCTGCAGGGCGAGGAATGCGCGCTCCAGCCGGCGGTCGCGGATATATTCGAAAACGCTGGTCCCTTCTGCCTGCCGGAACAGTCGCTGCAGGCCACTGGCGCTGATACCGGCAGCCCGGGCAATCATTTCCACACTCAGCACGGCACCCGGCCGACTGTCGACGAGCTCCTTGGCCCGCTGCAGCCGGACGATGTCCTGGCGAGCGATGCCTGCACTCGACGAAAGCCTGCGCCCGGATTGCGTCACGGTGGCGAGCGTCTCGAGGATGATCTCGATGGCACGGCCCTCAAGATACAGCTTGTGCAATGCCGGCGAGAGTCCAGAAGGCGCCATCACCTGCTGAACGAGATCGATGACCCGCGGCGTCAATGTCCAGGCGTGATGCGCAAGATGATCCTTCAGGAAGCGGCTGGCCGGTCGGGCGTCTTGCATCTCTTCAAGCCCGTCGCGGTCGAACCACTCCGGCGTTGCCGAGACCACGAGATGACGCACATGCTGTCGACCGCGCGATGCTCGCCGGAAACTTTCGGAGTTGACGCTCATGATGGCACTGCCCCGCATGGCGCTTCGCGGATTTCCCTTGAACTCGAAATGGCGGTCGCCGATGTCTAGATCGACCTGGCCGTCGAGGAAGATGATGCACGACAAGCCTTCCTTGAGATGCGAGGTCACGGTGAACATCCGTTCCTCGACGACATCGCCGCCATGAAGAAAGAGGCCGCTGCGCAGCTCCTGATGCAGCAGCCTGCCTTCGATCAGCGTATCCTCCTCGGCAAGACGATCGTCGGGGCTGTCGAGAACGACCCCGTCCCTGGCCATGAAATCACGGACGCGCACCCGCTTGCCCTGCCCAGGCAGGTCGAGACTTCTGTCCGTTTGTGGCACCATCGACATCGCTTTCCGCTCGCATGCCAACCGCCGGCATCGCAAGGCTGAAGAATCATTCCCGCGCAAAGATGTCTGACCGTCCGGCAAAGGTCCCGGCGTTGTCACATATGCTTTGCTGCCCTATCCACTACTTTAACTTGACAAATGCAGTCAAATTTATTTGGGGCTTGGAATGGTTCGAATTGGCGTCACGGAATACCAGGCAGGCAGAGCATGGGGCGCCGTTCATGGCCGCCTGTTGCGCACCTCGACCCTGGCTTTCGGGGCGGTGTTGGCACTGCCGTTGTCTGCAGGCGCCCAGAATGCGAAGGAATCCACTCAGCTGGAAAAGATCACCCTCGAGGGCGAAAGCGCTCGTGGTCCCGACAAAGGCATTGTTGCCAAGCAAAGCACCAGCGCTTCGAAGACCAACACGCCGCTGAAGGAAACGCCGCAGGCCGTCAGCGTCGTCACGCGCGAGCAGATGAAGGCCCAGGGCGTCGACAGTGTCGCCGACGCGCTGCGCTACACGCCAGGCGTTCTCCCTGACCCGAACGGCTTCGACGTCCGCTACGACTGGCTCTATATTCGCGGGTTCAATGCCTATGGCACGACGTGGCTCGACGGGCTGGTGATGCCCGGTGATCCATCCGGCTATGCCACGCCCACCGTCCACCCCTATGCCCTCGAACGCGTTGAAGTCATCAAGGGGCCTGCCTCGGTCCTCTATGGACGCGCCGTGCCCGGCGGGCTGGTCAACCTCGTCAGCAAGCGTCCCCAGGAGACCGCACACCGCGAAGCGTCGATCAAGACAAGCGGCTTCGGAGGTATCGAGGGCGCTATCGATGTCACCGGCCCCCCTCACGCCGGATGGCGAATGGCTCTACCGCTTCACCGGCCTTGCCAAGAACATGCATACCCAGATCGACATGGAGCGCGATCGCAAGATCGTGCTGGCTCCAAGCCTGACCTGGAATCCTACCGCTGACACTTCGCTCACGCTCTATGGCTACTACCAGCGCGACCGCGACGTCTTCAGCCCGCGTTTCTATCCGGCTTCCGGCACATTGCTGCCCAATCCTGCCGGGCAAATTCCTCGCGACCTCTTCCTGGCCGACCCCAATGCCAACCAGTTCAACCGAGACTTCTTCGCCACTGGCTACGAGTTCTCGCATCGTTTCAGCGAGACCTGGACCTTACGCCAGAACCTTCGTTACGCCCGCGCCGAACAGGATATGTTCCTGGCCCTCGTCAACCCCGCCTTTGCCTACACAGGCGCTCCGTCCAGCCAGCTGAATCGGGTTTCCGGTGTAGCCGACGACAGCCTTTCCACCTTTGCGGTCGACAATCAGGCCGAGGCGGTGTTCGACACCGGTGCGCTCAACCACACCGTGCTGTTCGGCCTTGACTATGTGCACAGTGTCTCCGACACCAATTTCGGCAATACCGGGCCTGGTGTGAACGTGCCACCGCTCGACTTCCTCAATCCGATCTATGGGCGGATCATCCCGAATGCCCCGATCCAGCGCTCGGGCCTTCAGAAACAGGACCAGATCGGTTTCTACGCCCAGGACCAGATCCGCTATGACCGCTGGGTCGGCACGTTCGGATTGCGCTATGACCGATCCAAGGTCGAAAGCACGAACCGCATGCTGGCGAACGTGCAACCGGTCAAGACCGACGACGATCAGGTGACCTGGCGTGCCGGCCTCACCTACCTCTTCGACAACGGCCTGGCGCCCTATGCCAGCTACACCACATCGTTCCTGCCTACCCTGGGAACGGACAAGGCGAACAATCCCTTCCGTGCGCAGACCGCCCAGCAATTCGAGGTCGGCGTCAAATACGAACCTGTCGGCGCGCGCGGCATGATTGGCCTGTCGGTGTTCGACCTGACGCTCGAGAACGCGCTGACCCCCGACCCGAAAGACTCGCGCTTCTCCGTCCAGGCAGGCAAGCAACGTGTGCGCGGCGTCGAACTCGAAGGCAAGATGGAGCTCACGCCTGAACTCGACGTGTTGGCCGCCTATGCTTATTCGCATTCGGAAGTGCTCCGCTCGAACAGGCCGGTCGAACTCGGTCGCGAAATGCTCAGGCTGCCCGAGCACCAGGCCAGCCTGTGGGCGATCTATCGGCCGACCTATGTGCCCGGCCTCGCCCTCAGTGCGGGCGTGCGCGCCACCTCGTCCTACCAGACCGACAGTACCTACCTGGCGCAACTGCGTATCCCGGCCCGCACCCTTGTCGATATCGGCGCGGAATATGACTTCGGGGCAATCGACAAGACGTTCGAGGGCACCAAGCTGCAGGTCAATGTCAGCAATCTGTTCGACAAGAAGTATGTCTCGCACTGCCTGAACCTGACCGGCGGCAGCTGCAATTACGGTGCCGGACGGACGATCACCGCAGGCATCAACTACACATGGTGACGATGTCCGGCCGCCATATCCAGGGAACGCGCGCGGCCTTGGCGCCTATCCTGTCGCGCCCAGCGATCCTGGTGCTTGGCCTGGCCTTGCTGTTCGGCAGCCTCGGCTGGCGACCGGCCCATGCCGAGATCGTCCTGGTCGATGCGGCCGGACGTGAGGTGAGGTTGGAAAAACCGGCAACGCGGATCGTGACGAACGAGAGCCTGCTTCTGCTTTCTCTGGCGCTGATCGATGCCGACCCGGCCGCGAAAATCGTGGGATGGGCCGCTCCCAGACGCCTCGACAGCGGTATCCTGGCCGCTTTCCGCGAACGATTTCCTCAGGCCATGGACATTCCCGAGGTCGGCGGCGTACTGCCAACCAAGAGCTCCGCCGAAGCAATCCTCAGCGCACGTCCGGATATCTTCGTCGTCAGCATCTGGGATTCCGGCTGGAATGACATTGTCGAAATCCTGAAATCCGCCGGTGTCCCGACCATCTTCCTGGATAGTCCCAGGAACAGCACCCTCAGCCCTGCTGACGTAACCGCCTTCTCGATGACCTTGCTCGGCAAGGCGATCGGCCAGGATGGGAAGGCCGCTGAATATGCCGGGTTCGTCAAGGAGCACTACCGTCTGATCGAAGAACGGCTGAAGCGCGCGAAAGATCGGCCTAGCGTACTGATCGACGCCCACGCCGGAGCCGTCTGCTGCTCTTCGCCAGGCGCAGGCAACCGCATGACCGAAGCCGTCGAAATGGCTGGCGGACATAGCATCGGCGCCGATGTTCCCGGCTATGACGGGCAGCTCAGCGCCGAGTTTGTCCTCGGCGCGGACCCCAACATCTACATCGCGACCGGCGGCCCGCACCTTGCCGCACAGGGCGGGCTGGTGGTGGGAGGCGGGGTGAGCGCGCAATCGGCGCGGACCTCGCTGGAGAAGGCAGTCGGCCGCGACTTCCGCGGCGAACTGACGGCCGTGCGCGCGGGGCGCACCTACGCCGTGTCACACCAGCTCTCGATCTCGGCCCTGAGCTTTCTCGTCTTCGAATGCTTCGCCAAATGGCTGCATCCAGAGCTCTTCAGCGATCTCGATCCAGACCGCACCCTGGCAGAGATCAACAAACGCTTCATGGCCATACCGCTCGAAGGCACGTTCTGGATCGGTTTGAAGGAAGATGCCGCGGCAGCCCCGCAATAAGGTCTCCAACCGCAGCGTGTCGAAGGTACTTGAAGAGACCCTAGCTGAACGCAAGGCTTTGATCATGATGACATTTTCCGCCCAGACCCGTGTCGCGCTGTCCGATCCTGAAGCAATCATCGCACCGGTCTGCGAACACATGCTCGAACATGGCGGCATTGCACGCACGGAGGATGGCGTCCGTACCCTCGAATTCTCCGGTGCGCGTGCGCGATTCAGCCTGACCAATGACGGAACATTGGTGGACGTCGAGGCAGACAGCCTGGAGAGCCTCTATTTCGTGCGGGTTGCAGTTGCCTCGCATATCCTGGAATTCGCGGAGCCCGCCTCCCCCACCATCGTCTGGCACGGCGATGGCGATGACCTGGCGCGCCCGCCCAATTTCCAGATCCTGCGCATAACCGCTGTACAGGACATCACGCCGCATATGCGCCGCATCTCATTTCACGGCGACAACGTAGCCCGCTTCGCAGGAATGAGTGCGCTGCATCTCAATCTCCTTTGCCAGCATCCCGACCTCGCGGCACCGCAGTGGCCGACGGTCGGCAGCAACGGACTGGCCCAATGGGGCGATCCGGCAAGACGCCCGGCCTTTCGAAAATACACAGTGCGCTCGCTTGATGTCGCTGCAGGCAGGCTCGACATCGACTTCGTGCTCCATGCCGATGCCGGCCCCGGATCGGCGCTCGCCGAGACCGCACGGATCGGTGCCGAAATCGGTGTCATCGGCCCGGGCGGCGGCGGCCTTGTCGATGCCGACTGGTATCTCTTCGCGGGAGACGAGACTGCCCTGCCCGCCATTGCCCGTATGCTGGAATGCCTTCCCGCGCAAACGCGTGGCAAGGCATTCATCGAAGTCCCTGACAAGAGCGAAGTCCAGCAGCTCAAATTCCAGGCTGGGATCGAGGTGACCTGGCTTCATCGCAATGGTGCCGCCGCGGGCACGACATCACTGCTGATCGATGCAGTGCGAAGCACCATTCTTCCGGACGACGAATCGTCCGTCTACGTCTGGGCCGGCTGCGAATTCGCCACGTTCCGGCAGATTCGCAGCTATTGCCGCGGTGAGCTCGGGCTGAACAAGGAACAGCACCTGGTGGTGTCCTATTGGAATCGCGGCAACAACTCCGAGTGAACACGCGCTCTGCCGCGAACCATGCTTGCCAGGAATGACCGCTGCCATCATTCCTCGGGGAGAAAGGCAGGATTGTAGACGATTTCCCAGAGATGGTCGTCCGGGTCCTGGAAATAGCCGGCATAACCGCCCCAGAACGTCTTCTGCGCAGGTTTCACCAGCCTCGCTCCGGCAGCAATGGCTTTTTCCATCACGGCATCCACCTCCGCTTCGCTAGCCACATTGTGGCCAAGCGTCAGTTCGGTGGGGCTACGGCCGGTTTTCGCTATCCCTGCATCATGGGCAATGTCGTCTCGCGCAAAAAGCGCGAATTTCGACCCACCCTGCAGATCGAAGAAGACAACGGCGCCATGCTCGAATTCGGTACCGATGATTCCTTCCGTCGGCAGCCCCAGACCATCGCGGTAGAATTTGAGCGACGTCTCGAGATCATCGACGCCAAGTGTGATGACACTGATCCTCGGTTTCATGGTTCTGACCTTTCATAGTGGATTGTCTCATAGCCACCTCCGCTGCGGTGATGGCCTTGTACTATCTCTCTTCAAATGAACGGCATTGCTTGAACATTTCGGCCAATCTCGCTCTCCGACGCGGTCGGCGGGTTGAACCTCGCTGCTGGCGGGCGTACCTGTGGCGAACGAGACCGGCCGATGTGGAAAGGCCAGGGAGATCATCATGCAGGCGGTGCCCGCCCAGGCAACCGGCCACTATCAAGAGCGTCCGGTTGCGCCTTTCCTGCGCGACTGGTTCTCGACCGTCTGGGCTCACCAGATGCCGGAAGCCGAAGCTCCGCCTGTCATCGTGACACCTGACGGCACGATCGACCTGCAATGGATCGACGGGCGTTTCCGCATTGCCGGCCCCGACAGGGACCCGCAAACAGAGACCATACCGGCAGGCACCGCGGTGATCGGTTTCCGCTTCCAGCCGGCAGCGGCAGCGACCTGGCTGGGCGTTCCTGCCACTGAACTGCTTGGCGAGCGCCTGGCGATCGAGACCGTGCTCGGTCGAAAAGGCCGGCAGCTGGATGCAAACATCCGCCCCCAGAGCGATCTCGCCGAACTCATTGCTTCCATCGAGGAGAGTATTGCGAATGGTGCTCACGGCCATAGTGGCGACTACGCCATGCGAGCCGCGTTCCGCCTGATCGAAGCCGGTCCGCCCGAGGATGCGCCGCTCATCCCCTGGCTGGGGCGAGCACTGGCAATGAGTGATCGCACGCTGAGGCGCCGTTTCGACGACAGCTTCGGCTACGGCCCCAAAACGCTCGACCGGATCCTGCGCTATCAGCGCTTCCGACGCTTGTCGCAAAGCTCGCAGGCATCAACGGCGGTGTTGGCGGTGGAGGCCGGTTATGCGGATCAGGCGCATCTGGTGCGGGAAAGTCGACGCCTGACCGGCAGCACGCCGGGGCAACTCGAGCGCATCCTGACCGGCGCGAACGCCTGACTGCCGGCCACTCCTCAGCCTGTCACCCATGCATGCCCGATAACGATGGCCGCATAGCGCGCCGCCTTGCCGAACCCGACCAGCACGACGAAACGCGATAGGCTGACACGTGCCGCACCCGCAGCGACCGTCAGGGCGTCACCAATGACCGGCAGCCAGGCGAAAGGCAGCGTCCACAGGCCGTAGCGCCTGAACAGGCTACCGGCCTTCTCATAATATTCACGAGATACGGGAAACCAGCGACGGCCATGCAGCACTTCGACGCCGCGGCCGATCGCCCAGTTCACCACCGATCCCACCGTATTGCCGACCGTCGCCACGACGGCAAGAAGGACGGGGTCGCCACGACCGGCGGCAAGCAATCCCAGAAAAACCAGTTCGGACGATGCCGGCAGCAGAGTTGCGGCGAGAAACGCGCTGACGAACAACGCGCCATAGGATGCGAGTACCTCCATCAAACCCAATATGACCCGCCGCCCTTCATGCTCAGACTGTTACGTCGACAATGCCCATCATGCCAAGCTGTTCGTGCTCCAGGATGTGGCAATGATACATACGCAGCCCCGGCAGATCCTGCTTCAGCAGCAGCCTTACGGTTTCACCCTTTGCGACGTTGACCGTGTCTTTCCAAGCCCGATAGGCTGACGGGCTCACCTTGCCGTCGCGCTCGTGCTCAACCACCTGGAACTGGGTACCGTGGACGTGGAATGGATGGTCCATGTCAGCCTTGTTGATCACTTCCCACAGCTCGACTTCGCCAACCCTGGCGGTCACGTCGACGCGTTTCATGTCAAAGGCGACATCATTGATGAAAAAGCCCATTTCCATGCCGCTGGCGCCCATGCCCATCTTCTCGGTGAAGACGAAACGACGGTTGATTGTCGCATTGCCGAGGGCCGCAATGGCACGCAGTTTTTCGGGCAGCGGCGGCATCGGCTCGTCCGCTTCGCTGGCTACATTGACGGTCAGCAGCGTCAGCCCGGAATCGTCCGGCTTGCCCGGGCCCATCCAACCACGCTCATAGGCAAGCGTTTCGAGCTTAACTTCACCCGGCCTATCGAACGAAACCACCAGTTCGAGCCGTTCCGCCGGCGCCAGCAACACATCGCCGACCGCGACCGGAGCCTCCAGCAAACCACCGTCGGTGCCGATCACGGTCATAGTCGCCGCGCCGAAGAAGAGTTTCAGGAAGCGGGCGTTGGTGGCATTGAAGAGGCGGAAGCGGCGTTTGGCGCCAAGCGGCACGTCGAGGACCGGGTTTTTCTGGCCATTGACCAGGACATGATCGCCGACACGGCCGTTCATCAGATCCATCATCGAATTTTCCGGAATGGACCCATCAGCCGCAAGACGCAGGTCCGTGAAGACGAGAACCGTATCGCCATATGCCGCAGGCACCGGATCGGCCTTCGGCTTGACCAGGAAGATACCGGCAAGCCCCCGATAAACCTGTTCGGCCGTCCTGCCGTGCGGATGCGGATGAAACCAGTACGAAGCAGCACTCCCGGCTGGCAGATCGAATGCATAACGGCGGGTGGCACCAGCGACGACGGGATCCATCGGATTGCCATCCTGTTCTGCCGGCACCGGCATGCCATGCCAGTGGATTGTGCTGTCCTCGCCTGGAATATCATTGGTGAAATCGATCTCGATGCGATCGCCTTCGAAGGCCTCGATCAGCGGCCCTGGGCTCATGCCGTTGTAGGCAAGCACGGGCGTTTCGACGCCTTCGGCAAAACGGGCCGTCGCCGGCGCCGCCGCCAGCCTGGCGCGGAACAGACCGGCGTCGGTGCTCTCGTTGGCCAACCGAGGCAAGTCACGCAACGCTTCGCCCTCCTTCAGCATCAGCGACGCGGCGGGCTTGGCGGGATGGGCCGGCATGCCGTGGGCGGAATGATCCATGCCTGGCATTGCGTTCATGTCGTCCATCTTCATTTGCGCCAATGCCTGGCTGCCGGCAGCAAGTGTCGCAAGACCCGCCGTGAGAAAGGTGCGCCGATGCATGGGGAACTCCTGTTGCTCTGTTCTTGATCGTTGCGGTTCAATGCCCGCCATAACGCCTGGCGGTGGCGCGCTTTGGTTTGGGCGGAACTGCTTCATGGCCGCTCGATAGTTCTTCGATGATCGGACAATTCGGCCGCTCGTCGCCGTGGCACGTCTTGGCCAGATGCCGCAGCGTCTCCGCCATGGCGCGCAGCTCGCGCATCTTGCGCTCCAGCTCGACGACATGTGCCATCGCAAAACGCTTCACGTCGCTGCTGGCGCGCGAACGATCGCTCCACAGCGCGAGCAGGTTGGTCATCTGTTCGACAGAAAAGCCGAGATCGCGTGCCCGCCGGATGAAGCGCAGCATATGTATCTCATCCGCCGAATAGTCCCTGTAGCCGGCTTCGGTGCGTGCCGGACTGGCGATCAATCCGACCTGTTCGTAGTATCGGATCATCTTGGCCGATACGCCCGAAGCGCTGGACGCCTGCCCGATGTTCATTGGCCGCCCCTCGTCCAGCAAGGATGGGTGACGTTGCTTTGGTGGAAGAAAAAGGTCGGCACAATCATGGATTTCGCAACTCCCTTGCGGTTGTTGCAGCTGCAGATAAAGCTTCCAGTTACTGGAAGGTCAAGGCGCAACTTCTGAAATTTCGTCGGGGCGCGTGGGTCGCAAGTCGCGCATCACAAATCCCGCGCAGGAAGGCGCTTGACCTTCCCAGCATGGCAAGGCCCACAACCGGCTCATCAGCCACGAAAGGAGTGTTCCGATGCTGAACCTGAAAGTTCCGGAAATGACATGCGGCCATTGTGCCAGCACGGTCGAGAAGGCGGTGAAAGGTGTCGATCCAAAAGCCAAGGTGACAGTCGACCTCGGCGCATCAACCGTTTCGGTGGAAGGCGCTGCCGACGAAGACGCCGTGGCAGCCGCAATCCTGCAGGCCGGCTACGCCAATGAGAAGCTTGTCGTCAGCTGCTGTGGCAGCTGCCACTAGAGCGCTTCTGTTCCTGGAACTCCCGCAAAAATGCTCTTATGAAAAACGGCCCCGTGCTTTGACGGGGCCGTTAAATCTCCGACTCGCTGCCAACCGGGAAAGACGCTTCGTCGCGCCACTCGCGAATGGCTAGCCAGCAAATCTCATTCAGCTGCCCATCCATTGCGGCAGGCAGGCCTTGGCGATGATATGCGCCGGCGGAACCGACGGCTCGATGCCCGAACGCATTCGGGCCCTTTCCAGAAGCAGACGTACATGTTCCGGCCGCCAGCCGTCGCGCTCCATCACGAGCTGCACGATCTGGTCGCCCAAAAGCTCTTCCAGTGTCTCTCTGCGCTCACTCATGTCTCGCCTCTTCGAAGGCCACCCGCGATGCATAGATAGGGCGCCAAACATGGCAGACCAATGATGCTTCGTCGGCTATTTCGAGGAATTTAAAGAAAAAAATGCGGCAGCGTCCGCGATGTGTTTCACATTCGCTCGAGGCACGTCCAGCCGTGGTCTACGCTGGCGGCGGCGCGCCCTCGAACTGCGGCAAGCCGTCATCGATCACGAGCCAGCGCTGCTTTGAAGCGATGAAGATGTGCATGTCGGGAGAGAACACGGCCGGATCGTCGAGCGACCCCGAAGTCACGCCCATGACCCCCGCCTTGTCGCGACGCGAGAACATGGTCGTGCCGCAATGTGGACAGAAGCCGCGCCTGATCTCCGCAGAAGAGCTGACCATGGCCAGAGGCCCTTCGACAGTCACCGCATCGATGTGAAACAGAAGCCGTGCATTGAACGCCGCGCCGATCGCTTTCTGGCACAGGCGGCAATGGCAGACGCGCTGATTGATCGGTTCGCCTTCGGCCGAATAGCGCACAGCACCGCACAGGCAACCACCCTGGTATTTCATTGTCGTTCCGGCTTCTCGAGAAAGGAACGGCACGGTAGCCTGCCGCTCCATGCCGTCAAATGAAAAGCTGTGATGTGCCCTATTCGCGCGGTCGATCAAAGCGTTCTGGCCAAGGCCTCGAGCTGGTCCGCACAGATGCCCCACCCTTCGTGAAAACCCATCTGCTCATGCTGCTCGCGATCGGCGGCATTCCAGTGCCGGACGCGCGCAATGTAGCGGGTCTTGCCAGCGCCTTCGTCCTCGAAGGTCAACACGACGGTCATGAAAGGCTTCTGTGAAGGCTGCCAGTCGCCGATATAGGCATCGGTAAACACGAGCTTCCTACCGGGGACCACTTCCAGATATTGGCCCGCGTTCGGGAACTCGCTGCCGTCCGGGCCCGCCATCACCACCAGGGATGCGCCACCGGCGCGCAGATCCACTTCGGCACGCGGCGTTGTCCACGGTTTCGGGGCAAACCACCGCGTCATCAGCTTCGGGTTGGTCCAGCAGCGGTAGACGGCTTCGCGCGGCGCATCGATGATGCGGGCCAGAACCAGTTCGTTCTCCGACGATGGTGCAATGTCAAGTTTGGTAGCCATGGTCATTCTCTCCTAAATGGGTTGATTTCGATCTTCCCACCGAGGACGGACGGCCGGCCCCCAACCCGACATCGTTGCCGAAAAAATTGGCGAACAATCCGAAAACAGGATTCATTTCAGAAGCTTGCAAGCAAAAGCGTCAGTGCTTTCTCGCCTGCACCAGATACGCGTCGATCGCTTCCTCACCAAGCCACTTCGCCGCTTCCAGCCGATGCAAGCCCTCGACGAGCACATGGCGCTTGCCATCGTGTCTAACCTGGATCGGCATTTTCATGCCGTTCTCCAGAATGTCTTCGGCAAGATGGCGGACGGTTTCAGGGTGCAATGTCTTGCGTCGTGCCGTCGGCACATAGATGTCGTCGATCTTCACCCTGTGCACTCTCAGCATGGCGGCTCCCGCAAAACATCTCTCCGTCTTAGATAGTCGGTTTACACGCCAGCACCAAGCAGTTGCTGGCCCGATGCTTTCCATTTGACGCCCCGCGAGGCGATGGTCGAAATGGCGGCGACGCACGGGCCTGCCATGAATCGATCGCCTTCGACATTTCCAGACTTCGGGTTGACCCCGCAGCAGCGCCACGCCGCCGTGAGAAGCCATTACTATGAGAAACCGGGCATGGATGGCGTCCGCGGCGAGATCTGGGCCTATACCGATCACTTGTCCTATCGTCCGGGAGAGATCGTGCGGCTGCAGGTCAGTGCGACGGCGGCGCGCTTTTCAATCGAGATCGTTCGTGACGGCGGCATGGAAGTCGCGGTTTTCAATCAGGCTGACATCGACTGCCATTGGCAGGACACCCCTGAACACTGTTCGGTGGAAGGTTGCGGCTGGGAGACCTCCTACGAGTTTGCAGTCGGTATCGATTGGCCGTCCGGCGCCTACAGGATGACGCTAACGGCGCGAGGCCGTGACGAGCAGCCGATCCAGTATCGACATCTCTTCATTGTCGCACCGAAAGCAGGCAAAAGAAGCGGTCGGATTCTCCAGGTGGCGGCGACCGGAACCTGGCTGGCCTACAACACCTGGGGCGGCTCCAATCACTACGAAGGCATCACCGGACCGAACGGCAACCAGTATTCGCCGGTCGTGTCGATCGAGCGGCCGTGGTGCCGCGGTTTCGTCACGCTGCCGCCGGAGGCCCCGCGCGTGCCGCATGGCGTGTCCATGCCGCCGAAGACCGCGCCGCGCTATCCGCATATGGAATGGGCCTACGCCACCGGTCACTCAAAGAAGTATACGTCGTCCGGCTGGGCAAGCTATGACAGCCACTTCTTCCGTTTCGCGGAACGCAGCGGCTATGCGATAGACCTTGCCAGCCAGCACGATCTGCACTTCACCCCCGAGATCCTCGACGGCTACGATTGTGTCGTCTTCGTCGGGCACGACGAATACTGGACGTGGGAGATGCGCGACGCCGTCGACGCCTATGTTGAAGGAGGCGGTCACGCCGCGCGCTTCGCCGGCAATTTCATGTGGCAGACGCGGCTGGAGAACGAGGGCCGACGACAGGTCTGCTACAAATACCGCGCCCGCGCTGAAGACCCGGTCTACAACGGCGGCGACGTTCAGCGTGCCACCCATTCGTGGGAAGCTCCGGAAATCGGCAGGCCGGGGGCGGAAACATTCGGATTGAATGCCACACGCGGTCTTTATGCCGGCTGGGGCGGCTGCGCACCCCGTGGCGCGCGCGGCTTTCCGATCCATCGGCCCGAGCATTGGGCTTTCGCCGGAACCGGTCTCTACTACGGCGACCTGCTCGGCGCCGACAGTCATATCTTCGGTTATGAGGTGGATGGCCTGGAGCATGAAATCCGTGGCGGGCTGCCCTACCCGACCGCCGGCAGCGGCGCGCCAGCCGGCCTGGAGATCCTCGCCGTCGGCATGGCATCCCAGGTTGAAGAAAGCGCCGATATCGCACCGGAGGATCAGTTTCTCGGCGACGAAGACGGGCGCTTCAGTGCCGAAACCCTTTTTGGCGAGGCGAGCGACGCCAATCTCGACAAGGTCAAGCGCGCGAACGGCATGATCGTCTCCTTCCAGCGCGGCAAGGGCGAGGTCTTCCATGCCGGTAGTTGCGAGTGGGTGGCCGGACTGCTGCGCCAGGATGCCATGGTCGAGCGCGTGACGGCCAATGTGCTTGACCGTTTCCTCGGCGCGCGATCCTCATGACCGCGACACCCACAAGATCCTCCGCTGGAGCTTCCGTGACAAAACCCAACCTCTTCCATTTCACCCGACTGCCGCGCCCGACCGTGGATCGCGCGGCCGGCATCTATTTGTGGGACAGCCAAGGCCGCCGCTACATCGACGGCTCGAGCGGGGCGGTGAACGTCAATGTCGGTCATGGCAACCAGGCTGTGATCGACGCGATGAAGCGGCAGATGGATCGCGTCAGCTTCGCCTACACCATCCATTTCGAAAGCGAACCGGCACTCGCGCTGGGGCGTGAACTGGCGCAACGCCTGCCGACAGGGCTGGACCGCATCTACTTCGTTTCCGGCGGTTCCGAGGCAGTGGAAGCCAGCCTGAAGCTCGCGCGGCAATGGGCCGTCGCCACGCACCAGCCCGGGCGCTGGAAAATCATCGGACGCATGCCGTCCTATCACGGCATCACCATCGGTTCGCTTGGTGTCACCGGCGACGAAGTCCTGACACCTGCCTTCACGCCCATCGGCAGATCGATGCCGCTGGTGCCGGCGCCTTTCGTGCACCGGGACAAGGATAACCTGACGCTTGAGCAGCGTGGGCTGCGCTATGCCGACATGCTCGAGGACAAGATCATCGAAGAAGGCGCCGACAGCGTGCTCGCCTTCATCATGGAACCGATCGGTGGCGCGGCGACCGCTGCCCTGGTGCCGCCCGACAGCTACTTCGCCCGTATCCGTGAAATCTGCGACCGGCACGGCATCCTGCTCATCCACGACGAGGTGATGACCGGCATTGGCCGTACCGGTCGCTTCCTCGGCGGCGATCACTGGAGCTGCCGGCCGGATATTGTCGTGCTCTCCAAGGGGCTGTCGTCAGGCTATGCGCCGTTGGGTGCGATCGCAGCAACCGAAGCGATTGTCGGCCCGGTGCTTGCCATGGGCGGCTTCCTGCATGGCCATACCTATGGCGGCAATCCCGTCGCCACGGCTGCAGGTCTTGCCGTGCTTGGCGAGATCGACAGGCTTGATCTCACCAGGAACGCCGCCGCCATGGGCGAGGTCCTGGAAGGGGAACTGCAGGCCTTGACGAAGCGTTTCCCCTTCGTGGCCGACGTGCGCGGCAAAGGCCTGTTGCTCGGCGCCGAGCTTTATGCCGACGCGATCGCGAAAACACCGCTGCCGCGCGAGCACAATGCCAATATGCGACTCATCGACCTTGCCTTCGAACGCGGGCTGATCATCTATTCGCGCCGGGTGCGTGGTGGGCCGGAGAGCGACAATTTCATGGTCTGCCCGCCCCTGATCGTCACGCAAGAACAGATCGGCGAGATCGTCGATGTGCTGGGCGGCAGCCTGCAAGCCCTGGCCGATGAACTCGGCCTGCCGGTCAATTCCTGAGGATCGCCATGGCGTCGAACAAAGTCATCATCACCTGTGCCGTCACCGGTTCGGTGCATACACCGACCATGTCGCCGTACCTGCCAATCACGCCGGACCAGGTCGCTGCGGATGCCATTGCCGCGGCCGAGGCCGGCGCGTCGATCCTGCATCTGCATGCGCGCGATCCGAAAGATGGTCGTCCGACTGCGGATCCGGCCGTGTTCATGCAGTTCCTGCCCCGCATCAAGCAGGCGACCGAGGCAGTGGTGAACATCACCACCGGCGGCTCCTCGCTGATGAGTCTGGACGAACGCCTGGCGGCGCCTTTGCAGGCCGAGCCGGAAATGTGTTCGCTCAATATGGGATCGATGAATTTCGCCTTGTTCCCGATGCTCGACAAGCCACGTGACTGGCAGCACGAATGGGAACCGAAGCTGCTGGAGGCGACCCGGCATACCATTTTCAAGAACACTCTCGCCGACATGGAGACCATCCTCGACAAACTCGGCAAAGGATGCGGCACACGCTTCGAATTCGAATGCTACGATGTCGGCCACCTCTATTCGCTCGCCCATTTCAGGGACCGGGGGCTGGCGCAAGGTCCTCTCTTCATTCAGTTCGTGCTGGGCATTCTCGGTGGGATCGGTGCCGATCCTGAAAACCTCCTCCACATGAAGCGGATTGCCGACAAGCTGTTCGGCAGCGACTACAGGTTCTCCGTGCTCGCGGCCGGACGCCAGCAGATGCCGCTGATCTCGATGGCAGCCGCCATGGGCGGCAATGTCCGTGTCGGCCTCGAGGATAGTCTCTACGATGGCCGCGCGCTGGCAAAATCCAATGCCGATCAGGTCAGGCGCATCCGTGGAATACTCGAAGGCCTGTCGCTGGAAGTCGCAACGCCCGCCGAAGCGCGCCAGATGCTGGCGCTCAAGGGTGGTGACCGGGTGGCGTTCTGATGAGCAATATGAAACAAGCGACAGTTCACATCCGCCCTGCTCGTCCCGAGGATACCAACAATATCCATGCGGGCCTGCTGGGCATCGCCGAGACGGTCGGCGAACTGCACAAGGTGCGCTCGACGCCCGACGACATCCGCCGCGATGGTTTTGGCGACAGGCCGCATTTCCAGGTCCTGATCGCAGAAATCGATTCAGAATTCGCCGGCATGTGCCTGTATTTTCCTATCTATTCCACCTGGAGGGGACGGCCCGGCGCCTTTGTCCAGGATCTTTTTGTCGGCGAGGCTTTCCGCGGCAAGAAGGTTGGCGAGAAGCTGCTGCGACGTCTGGCGCGACAGGTCAATGACGACGGTGGTGTCTATCTGGAGCTCGCGGTCGATACCGGCAATTTCGGTGCCCAGCGCTTCTATGATCGCATCGGCATCACCCATCAGGACGACGACCAGGTCCACAGGATCATCGGCGATGCGTTCATCGCCTTTGCCACAGCCAAGGATTTCGGGGACGAGACGTGAGAGCTTTTTACGCCGACGAACAGAAACGTCATGATCCGAAGGCCTTTCTTTCCAGCGGCGCACCGCAGCCCAATCCGGAACAGCCGGAACGTGTCGAGCACCTGAGGACCGGCGCGATCGCCGCCGGATGCTCGGTCGAACGGCCGCGCGATCACGGGCTTGGACCGATAGCTGCCGTCCACACGCCGGAATATCTCGATTTCCTCGAGCACATTTTCGAGCGCTGGCAGCGCATCGAGGGGGCCTCCGCGGAAGTGATCCCGAACATCCACCCGCTCGCGCGCACCGGCTCCTATCCTGCCTCGGCTGTCGGTCAGGCTGGCTACCATATGGCCGACACCGCCTGCCCGATCTCAAAGGATACCTGGAACAGCGCGCTGTGGAGCGCCTGGAGTGCCGTGGATGCGGCTGAAGTGGTGCTTTCGGGCGAGCCCGCCGCCTACGCGCTTTGCCGACCGCCTGGCCACCACGCTTTCGCCGATGTGGCCGGAGGCTTCTGTTTCGTCAACAATTCGGCCGTGGCCGCACAGGTGCTGCGCAGGCAGGCGGCACGGGTGGCGATCCTCGATGTCGACCTGCATCATGGCAACGGCACGCAAGGGATCTTCTACGCCCGGCCCGACGTCCTGACAGTCTCGATCCACGCCGACCCGGTGCGCTTCTATCCATTCTTCTGGGGGCATGCCGATGAACGCGGCGAAGGTCCGGGCCTGGGCTACAACCTCAACCTGCCCCTGCCCCGCAAATCCCGCGACGAGGCTTTCCTCGAGGCACTTCAGGCTGCCTTCCGCCGAATCCGCAGCTTTGCGCCCGATGCCCTTGTCATCGCACTCGGTCTCGACGCTTTCGAAGGCGATCCCTTCGGCGGCCTGTCGGTCTCGACGCCTGGCTTCGCACGTATTGGCGAGGCGATCGCCAGGCTCGGCCTGCCGACGGTGATCGTGCAGGAGGGCGGCTATCTGTGCGATGCGCTCGGCGCCAACCTGACCAGCTTCCTCACCGGCTTCGGCAGCGGCCATCGGCGATAGCAGTCAGCGCTGCTGCCGCAGCATGGCGATGGTGCGTGTCACGCTGTCAACCGTCTCGCCGATTTCGGCTGCGGTGTTGTAGTGTGCGATGCCGATGCGCACGACGCCCTGGTCGGCAGGAATGCCAAGCTGGTGGACAATCTCCCAGGCGTAGTTGTGGCCCGACCACAGGAAGATGCCTTCGGCATTCATGGGTCTGACGATGCTTTCCGGCACGATCCCTTCGACCGTGAATGAAACGGTCGGAACCCGCTCATGCACGCGTGCCTTGTCGGTGATGCCGTGGATGGTCAGCCCATCGATCGTGGAAAGCCCGTCGATCAACTGCAGCGCGAGGGCATTTTCATAGGCTATGGATGCGCCGAATGCGGCCGCGACCTTCTCGCGCCGTGAGCCCCTCGAGCCGGTCTGTTCGCCCAGCCGCTCGAAATGATCGATCGTTGCGGTCAATCCCGCCATCAGCTCGATCTGCGGTGTGCCGAGCTCGAAGCGCTCGGGCAGATCATTGGAAGAGCACCGGCATTTGTAGGGCTTCAGCGCCTCGATGACCGTGCGCCTGCCCCACAGGATGCCCATATGCGGGCCGAAGAACTTGTAAGCCGAGCAGACGCAGGAAGTCGCAGCCGATTTCGCTGACATCGACAAGCCCATGCGGCGCGAACTGTACGGCATCGACATAGACAAGCGCGCCGGCGTCCCTGGCAATCCGGCTGAGCTCCCGCACCCGATTGATCGAACCGGTGAGATTGGAGGCGTAGTTCAATGCCACCAGCCGCGTGCGATCGTTGAGCAGTGCTGCCAAGGCGGCCGGTTCTACCTGCCAGCTTTCCTGATCGAAAGGCAGCCAGCGTACGACAAGGCCGCGGTCCTCAGCCAATTGCAGCCAGGGCGAGACATTGCCCTCATGATCCATGCGCGTGAGGATGATTTCGTCGCCCGGCGCGAAGTCTCGGCCAAGCGTGCGTGACAGGTGATAGGTCAGCGTCGTCATGTTGGCGCCGACGATGATCTCCTGTGCCGTTTCCGCGCCGAGGAAATCCGCCATCGCGGCGTGGGCATCATCCACCACCTTCTGTGCGGCCAGGGTCGTCTCGAAGAAACCACCGAGATTGGCATTGGTGCTGAGCAGGCATTGTGACACCGCATCAGCGACCGATTTCGGCACTTGTGTGCCGGCCGGATTGTCGAGATAGATGCGTCGGCGGCCGCTATCGGTCAGCGAAAGTGCCGGGAATGCAGCACGCACGGCTTCAATCGGAAAATCCATCCTGTCCTCGCTCAATCTGTCGGACCTTCATGCTGCATCCGAAAACATGCGACTAGAGCAATCCCAGCAAAAGTGTGCAGCGGTTTTACGTCTGGAATTGCGTATAAACAAAGAGGCACAATGTTTCCGTGCTTCCGCTAAGGCGGAAACGCTAGGGACAGGGATTGCCGACGCGCTGATGCACGGCATCGACGGCTTTCTGCATCTCTTCTGTCCAGGCCATATCGGCGCAGCCGAGCGCCGTCTCGAGCTGGGCGATGCTGGTTGCACCGATGATGCTCGACGTGACGAAGGGACGGCTGATCACATATGCGCCTGCAAAGAGCGCCGGCTCCATGCCGAACGAACGGGCCAGTTCATTGTACTCCAGCAGCACAGCGGCGGCGTTCGGTGTCTGGTAGCGTTGGCCGCGGTTGAACAGTTGCGAGCGTGAGCCTGCCGGAAGCGCACCATGGTCATATTTGCCGGTGAGATAGCCCTGCGCCAGCGGCGAGTAGGCCAACAACGAGACATCTTCGCGGGCGCAGACTTCGGCGAGGTTCACCTCGAAGGTGCGGTTGACGAGGTTGTAGGCATTCTGCAGCGAGACGACGCGAGGCCCCAAGCCGCTGTCGCTTTCGGCGAGGAAACGCATCGTGCCCCAGGAACTTTCGTTCGACAGGCCGAAATGACGGATCTTCCCGGCTTTCACGAGCTCGTCGAAGACGGCCAGCGTCTCGCCGATCGGGGTTTCCCCGCCGCCGGGAGAATCCGCGCGCGGCGACGTACCGCCAATCCGCGTGGGATTGGCACCCCACGGCACATCGCGATCCGGCCAGTGGATCTGGTAGAGGTCGACATGGTCGGTGCCGAGCCTGGCCAGCGATTTGTCGATGGCGTCGAAGATATCCGCGCGCACCAGCCTGGAGGTACGACCGCCGCGGAACCATTCGCTGGCCGTACGGCCAACCACCTTGGTGGCCAGAACGACCTTGTCGCGGTTGCCACGCGCCTTCATCCAGCTGCCGATGATCGTTTCGGTGCGCCCTTGCGTCTCCGCCTTGGGCGGGATCGGATAGAGTTCGGCCGTATCGATGAAGTTGACGCCATGCGCGAAGGCCAGGTCCAGCTGCGCGTGCCCTTCGGTTTCGGTGTTCTGCTGGCCCCAGGTCATGGAACCCAGGCAGATCCTTGAGACAAGAATATCTGTCCGGCCGAGACGGCTTTTCTGCATTTTTTCTCCGGAGAGGGTCTGCAGCCGCGAGTATGCGGCAATGCGTGGATGGGGGAAGCCCAGCATAGGCAGGCCCGACTTGCAGGCCAAGCCCTGCGAGGCTTCAGGAAAGGCGTGAGACGAAGCGCATTAACGGCGACGCGTGGCAGCCAGGGCTTTTTTCTTGGCGTCGTCGATCAGCATATTGGCCACCTGCATGCGGATCATGGCGCGTTGCCGCAGGTGCGGCGCGACGCGGTCCGGATGATTGGTGAAAGCGAAGTCGCGACGCAGGCGTGCGAGATCAGCGGCCGTCGCAATGCGGCCGAGCCCGAGTTCTGAAGCAATTGCCTCGGGATCGATCGGCGGGAGGACCTCCTCCGGCTTGGGATGTTCGTCTGCCAGCGCGACGCGTGCCTGGTCGAGCAGAGCCGAGAACTCGGCGGCCAGGTCAGCGCCGCTCTCACGATATTCGGCTGCCACTGCCTCGCCCGACACCTTGATACGGCCGGAATGCAGTTCATCGACGACGGAAAGATAGTCGAAGGGAATGGACGGCTTGGCGCCGACTTCGTCTGCTTCACTGGAAGCGACAAAGAGATCGTCGAGCAAGGAAGCGAAATCCTGCTTGGCTCCGGTAGCGATGTCAGCCTCCCAGCAATGCGCGCCCAACCGAACGTGCGCGGACGATACATCCGGCTCGTTAAAAATGCATGCCATCGGCGGCGGGATTTTTAGCGGCCGGCTCGCCGGGTCGAAGCCACAGCGAAGGCATCCCCGAGGTGCCGTGCGGCGGGCTGCGACATATTGTGCGGCGCAGCATAAAACCGGACACTGCGGCAATGCTGCACTGCAACAATGGTCATGAATCACCTATATGAAGGATGGGAGGACCAACCGGAGCCAAGAACCATGGGGTTCTTCACCGAGATGTTCGCCCGCCCGCGCCCGCAGGAGCAGGTGCGCTATCGCGCCTCGTTGGCGCTTATCTATGCAATGAGCCGCGCCGACCGTGCCGAAGCCGGCATCAAGCCGGCGGACTTTCCGCGCATCGCCCGAATCCCCGCGCTTCGCTGACCGTCGCCATCAATGGGAACAGCGACCCGACACTTCATACTCGCGATTGCCCCCCGCTGATGAAGGTGACCTTGCCCAGGGGTACCCCATTGTGGCGCAGGATGTCGTAAGCGGTGGTGACGTGGAAATAGAAGTTGGGCATGGCGAAATGCAGCAGATATTGCAGGCCAGGCATTGAAAGCTGCCGGCCACCCAGGCGAAGCTCGACCGTCTTTTCCTCGGAGCCCGCGATGTCCTGCGTCGTGAACGTCGCCAGATAATCCGTGGTGCGGCCGATGCGGGCGTGCAGGTCGTCGAAAGTCTGCTCGTCGTCCTCGAAGCGCGGCGCATCACGTCCGGCCAGCCTTGAGCTTGCGCCCTTGGCATGATCGGTTGCGATCTGCACCTGCCGGGTCAGCGGGTACATGTCTGGCGCCAGACGTGCAAAAAGAAGGACTTCCGGATCGATCTTGCGTTCGGCCGCGTTCTGTTCGGCGGCGTTCAATACGCCGGCCAATGCCTTCAGCCTGGCTTGGAACACCGCGACCGATGCATCATACATGGATATCGCCATGGCCATCTTCCCTTCTGCCCAGGCCAAGACGTAGCGCTTCCAGCGACGATTCTTCAAGTGTCGTCTGGCCGTCACGTGCCTGCCTCATTCAACATCGAAGCTGCTCGCGTCGAGTGGAGATTCTCCGATGAAAAGCGCTTTTTTCACAGCGACCGCAGCCATCGGCCTCGTCCTGTTCGGTCAGGTCGCAAGAGCCGCGGAGCCAACCTATCTTGACGACCGCAGCGACGCCGCCGCCGTTATCCGGTCGCTTTACAATGCGATCAACCGCCACGAATACGCGCGCGCCTGGGACTATTTCGGCGACACCAAACCGGCCAAGGATTTCGACGGTTTCGCCAAAGGTTACGAAGGTACCGAAACAGTCGAAGTGGTGACCGGCAACGCAGGCAGTGAGGGTGCTGCCGGCAGCATCTACTACACCATTCCGGTCGCCATCCGCGCCGTAGACAAGGCCGGCAACGGCAAGATCTTCGCAGGCTGCTACACATTGCGGCAGGTCAATGCAGAGATTCAGGCTCCGCCCTTCAGCCCGATCCGCATCGAGAAAGGCGACCTCAAGCCTTCCGACAAGGAGTTCGGCGAGGCGCTGCCGGAAAGTTGCGGCGACAGCCCGCCAATCCCGAAAAAGGATGCGGAGCTGGATCAGGCGAAACGAGCTTTTCTCGCGAGCTATGCCGAGGAGTGCGATCAGGAAGGGCCTGCTGGCCGCCAGATCGGCGATCCCACCATCTACAGCATCAGCTACAAGCCTTCGGACGATCAGCCGGACAGGACGGTGCGGCTGTTTCAGTTCTTCTGCTCGATGGCTGCCTACAATGAGAGTTCCATCTACTATTTCTCGGATGCAGAGCAGAGCGTGAACCAGCTACAGTTCGCGGTGCCGGAGCTCGACATCCGGTATGAAAACGGCAATACCGAAGGCAAGGTCGAGCATATCGGCGTCATCGGGTTCCGCACCGTCGACCGACTCATCAACTCCGGCTACGATGAAAACGCTCACACGCTCGTTTCTCACGACAAATGGCGCGGTGTCGGTGATGCCTCATCGAGCGGCACCTACCTGTTTCGCAACGGGGCGTTCGCCCTGGTCCAGTACGACGTCGACGCGAGCTACGACGGCGAGGTCAACCCGGAAACGGTGATCGACTACAACACCGCGCCCTGACCAACCATCGGTCCGGTCTATCTGGTGCGCGACAGCATCCAGTTCAGCGTCTCGCGCCAGTCGGTCATGCGGATCGGCGTGCCATGTGTACCGGTTTCGAAGCGCACGAAACGGGTCGGATAAGCCTTCGACCTGGCAAGGATCGAACGGAAGAAAGCTTCCTGGTTTTCAACGGGAAAGACCGGATCCTTGCTGCCCTGTCCAAAAAACACCGGCACACGACGCTTGAAAGCAGGGCTGGCGAAGAAACTCTCGTCCCACAGCGATCCAAGCAACAGCAGCCCGTCGATGCGATTGCCGGTGTCCGCGCGGCCCGCCAGCTTCCAGCACAGCGCTCCGCCCATCGAGCCGCAGGCGACGAAGATCTTCGCGCCGGGCGAACGCTCGGCGTAGTAGTCGATCAGCGCAGCCACCTGCCCCGCCCCCTTGTCTCCGAAGTCGGTGAAATCCGGCGACAGATAGAGGCCGCCATTGTTGGCCATCAGGTTCTTGAGACGATTGAAGTTGCCGCCGAAGGTGAAATCATCGACGCCCTGCTTACGGCTGCCGCCTTGCCCATGCAGGTAAAGCACGATGATGGCGGCCCGTTCTGTCTTGCCAACCGCGACGTGGCGCAGCGTGCCCATGTCGGTCTTCAGCGCCAGATCCTGCTGCACATTGCGCACATCGGTCGACGTGTATTGGGGATGTACGCGTCGTTCCGGCACCGCGTCGCGCTCATTGATATCGCGCATCTCGCGATAGTCGATCACACGATAGACGTCGCCCTTCTCCGCGGAAAGAATACCGGGATAGGCAAAGAGCTCATCCTTGAACGGCTTCAGCGTTTGCGCGTGCGCAAAAACCACCGTCGAAGCGGAAAACAGCATAACCGCCAGCGCAAGGCAAAGTCCCCTCGCAAGACCTGGCGTGAGAGAAGAGAAGACGGTCACGTTCATGCGAGAGGGTTGCGTTGCCGCAGGCCCTCTTGTCAATCCTGCAACACGCCGCCGGCCTCGGCGAGCGCCTCGCGCGTGTCGACGTCAACGAAGGCAGCGGCACCGATCTCGACATCGATGACGTCCAGTCCCTCCGCTTCAACCAGATGGCGCGCACCGGTGTCGCCCTCAAGATGACCGACGGCAGCGAACAGGGAACGCGGCAGGATCACGGGGTTGCCGCGGCGCCCGTCATGCGAGGCGCGGACCACCGAACGGCCACCGGAGGTGCGAAAGGCATCGATCAGCCGGTCGAGATCCACAGGCGATACGCCAGGCATGTCGCCGAGCATCACCAGTACGCCGGCGGCGTCATCGGCGAGCACGGCGACACCAGCCCTTAGCGAGGTCGACAGGCCTTCCCTGAAATGCACATTTTCGACAAAAGAGGCTTTGAGACCCGCGAGCGCATTTTTCACCCGCTCGGCCTGATGCCCAGTGACCACGATGACGCCGTTTGCCTTCGAGGCCAGGGCTCGTTCCGCACTCTGCCGCACCAGCGGCTTGCCGCCGAACAGCGCGAGCAGTTTGTTCGGCCCATCCATGCGGCTGGAGCGGCCGGCAGCCAGCAGCACAATCGGCACCTTCAGCGCCACCTCTTTCGCCTCGCCCTTGCCGGTGGCAAGTTCGCGCGGCTGCGGCCGGGTCGGGATCTCCATCAAGAGCCCACCAACACCCATGCCGGCGATGTCCTCGTTCGTCACCGGAATGCCGGTCATCAGTCGATCCAGCACCCAGTCGAAACCGTTCAGCTTCGGGCTGCGCGCACAGCCCGGCGCGCCGAGTACGGGTTTTCCATGCCGCTCGCCCAGCACGAAAAGATTGCCCGGGTCGACCGGCATACCGGAGCGGTGGACGATGCCGCCGGCGGCGCGGATCGCCGCCGGGATAACGTCCTCATTGGGATCACTCATCGCCGAAGCGCCGAATACCAGCACCATATCGCTGTCGTCCGACAGTTGCTCGATGGCGCGAGCGACATCCGGAGCAGCATGCGGCGTGCGAATCTCGCCGGAGATCGAACTGCCGGTTCGCTCCAGGCGTTCCTCCGTGACCTGAAGGGTCTTGTCCAGCACGCTGCTCTTGATCGAAGGAAGGACTGTCTGCACCACCCCCACCCTGAGGGGTGTGTAGGAATGCATGCGGAAGGCTTCTCGCCCGCGCCCCAGTTCCAGAGCACGCTCCAGCATACTTTCCGGGACGGCAAAGGGGATGATCTTGATCGTCGCCACCATCTGCCCCTCCAGCATCGGCGCGAAGGGCGGCATGGTGGCGATGGTAATGTCGGGATCGACCAGGTTGATGGCATCGATCAATTGCCTGTCGACCGTGAAGACCCCGGAGACGGCGGCATGAAGATTGACGCGGCCGGTGGCGGCAGGTTTCGCCTCGATGCCGGCGAAGGAAAGTCCTGAGGCCAGTCGTTCGGCCGCGGCATTTTCCTCGACGTCATCGGCAGCGAGGACCGCGACGATTACGTCGCGCAACCCGGCAGCCCGCATCGCGGCGATGTCTTCGGCGGAGAGCACGCGGGCCTTGCGCAAGCGCCTGTCACCGATCATCGTCGAATGCGCCAGGATGGCACCCTCGGCTTCCTCCAGCGGCACCGGACCGAATTTCACGCTGCTTCGCCCTTGCGCTGAAGGCCACGCGACCGGAAAGCGTCGATCACCTCGGCCAGGACCGCCACCGCGATTTCGGCCGGGCTCGCCGCCCCGATGTCGACGCCGATCGGCGAATGGATGCGTGCGATATCGTCTGCAGCCGCTCCCAAGGCCAAAAGGCGCTCTACACGTTTGGCGTGCGTCTTGCGGCTGCCGAGAGCACCGACATAGAAGCAGCGCGCATCGAGCGCGGCCTTCAATGCGAAATCGTCGATCTTGGGGTCATGTGTGACGGCGGCGAGCGCCGTGTAGCCATCAAGCGGCTGCCGCGCCAGAACATCCTGCGGCCACTCGGCATGCAGCGAAACGTCGGGAAAGCGATCCGGCGTGGCGAATGCAGTGCGCGGATCGATGATCTCGACCGGATAGCCGGCAATCCTGGCCATCGGCGCAAGCGCCTGGCTGATATGGACGGCGCCGATCACCACCAGACGCGGTTGCGGCAGATGGGCGTTGAGGAAGAAGGTGCGGCCCTCGGCCTCGACAGAGCCGGACAATCCGGTGCGGAAAGCCCTTTCGATGGCAGCGCCGAGTTCTCCCGCCACTGTATCGCCTTCGCGCACGACGCGGTCGCGCCCATCGCCAAGATCGGTCACCAGCACCGCCGCGCGGCGTGCGCGGCGCTCTGCGTTCAATGTCTTGAGGACATAGGGATCCATGATGCCCCGTTCCTATCCTAGCCGTTCGACATAGACCTTGATGCGGCCGCCGCAGGAAAGGCCAACCTGCCATGCCGTCTCATCCGCCACGCCGAATTCGAGCATCCTGGCCTTGCCGGAACTGATGACGTCCAGCGCCTCGGCCACCACGGCGCCCTCGACACAGCCTCCGGAAACCGAACCATGGAAACTGCCGTCCGCATCGATCACCAGTTGGCTGCCGGCCTGGCGCGGCGCCGAGCCCCAGGTTTCGACAACCGTGGCGATGGCGACATCCTTGCCGTTTTTCATCCAGTCTTCCGCGATGAGCAACGGATCGCGGGCCTCGTCGAGATAGGCGCTGTTCTGCATGGCCGTTCCTCCAGACATTGGCTAGGCCGCCCTTGCCGTGACAGCATCGAGCCAGCGGCGCGGATCATTCTCGCGCTTCGGACCACGCCCTAGCGACACGCAGAGATCGGCAAGCGCGTTCAGATTGTGTACGGGCCGGAATTCATCGACATGCGGCAGCATCGCCCGCACGCCGCGCGCGCGCGGCTCGAACCCGTCAAAGCGCAGCAACGGGTTCAGCCAGATCAGGCGCCGGCAGGATTTGTGCAGGCGCTCCATCTCGCTGGCGAGCCCGTCGACATGGTCGCGCTCCAGCCCGTCGGTGATCAGCAGCACAACCGCGCCCTGCCCCAGAACACGTCGCGACCACAGCCGATTGAATTCGGCAAGCGTCTCGCCAATGCGCGTGCCGCCCGACCAGTCCTTCACGACAGCAGAAGCATCGGCCAGGGCCTGGTCCGGATCGCGGTGCCGCATCTGGCGCGTCAGATTGGTGAGCCGCGTGCCGAACACGAAGGCATGCACGCGCCGGCGTTTCTCCGTCAGCACATGCAGGAAATGCAGGAAGATGCGCGTGTACTGGCTCATCGAGCCAGAAATATCGGCCAGCACCACCAGGGGCGGGTGGATCTCGCGCGGCGACCGGAATTTCGGCAGGATCAGCGCCCCGCCGGTGCGGGCCGATGCCCGCATCATGGAGCGCGGATCGATGCGTCGGCCGGACGCGTCGGCCTTGAAGCGCCGTGTCGTTACCATATCGAACGGCAAGCGCAGTTCCGAGATAGCCCGGCGGGCATCGGTCAGTTCCGCCGCGCTCATCTGGGCAAAATCCTTGCCGCGCAGCATTTCATTGCCGGAAACGGTGAAACGCGCGTCGATTTCGATATCCGGAATCTCGCGCGGCGGCGCCGCGTGCTGATGCCCTTCGAACATCGCATCGCTGACCCGGCTCTCGGCGGCGCGTGGCTTCTGCCGCTCGCGGTTCTCAAGCGCCACCGGCGAGAACATGGCAAGCAGTTTCTCGACAAGCTCGCGCGACTTCCAGAACAGGCGAAATGCCTCGTCGAAGGTGGCATGATCCTCGTGACGGGTGACAAGCACCGCATGCAGCGTCCAGTAGAAGTCGTCACGGCTGCCGATACCGGCCGTGAGCACCGCCTCGATCGCGTCCTTCACCGAGGCAGGCCCGACCCGCATGCCCGCCTTGCGCAGCGCGCGCGCGAAATAGACGATGTTGTCAGCGATCCGGCCTTCCGGTTGGCTGCCTGTCATCTCACCCTACTCCGCCGCCGAGGCAAGTTCCGCCTGGACTTCCTGGAGAATGCGCCGTCCTTCGCCCTGTTCGATGCGGGCAATGTCGTCCTGGTATTTCAAGAGGACACCGATCGTGTCCGAAACGGTTTCCGGGTCGAGCGCCACCTTGTCGAGCTCGGTCAACGCGCCAGCCCAATCTATGGTTTCCGCCACGCCAGGGGCCTTGAACAATTCGATCTGTCTCAGCTTCTGGATGAATGCGACGACCTCGGACGACAGGCGCCTGTTGGCACCCGGCACCTTGCGCCGGACAATCTCCAGCTCGCGTGCCGCATTCGGATAGTCGACCCAGTGATAAAGGCAGCGACGCTTCAGCGCGTCGTGGATTTCACGGGTGCGATTGGTGGTGATGATGACGATCGGAGGCTCTTCAGCCTTGATCGTTCCCAGTTCGGGCACCGTGACCTGGAAGTCGGACAGGATCTCGAGGAGGAAGGCTTCGAAAGCCTCGTCGGTACGGTCGAGTTCGTCGATCAGGAAGACAGGGGCGGCCCCTTCCTTGCCGGTCAGCGCATCGAGCACAGGGCGGCGGATCAGATATTTTTCCGAGAAGACATTGCGCTCCATGGTCGAGCGCTCGACCTTGCCCGCCGCCTCTTCCATGCGGATCTCGATCATCTGGGCGGCATAATTCCACTCATAGACCGCCGAGGAAACGTCGAGCCCCTCATAGCACTGAAGGCGGATCAGACGCCGGCCAAGCGCAGACGCCAGCACCTTGGCGATCTCGGTCTTGCCGACACCGGCTTCGCCTTCGAGGAACAGAGGCCGCTTCATGCGGAGCGACAGGAACAGCACCGTCGCCAGCGACCGGTCGGCCACATAGTCCGCGCCGGTCAGCAGATCGAGCGTCTCGTCGATCGTCGCCGGCACGGGGCACGGTTTCAGCTCGGTCATCCTGGCTCGTGAATGCCCGCGTCCTAGTCCTGCAGTATGCGGTAGCCGCGGTCGTGATAGATCAACGGCTTCAAATTATCGCCAATGCGCAGACCTGTCACCTTGCCAAAAAGCACACGGTGGGTGGCCAAGTCCTTGGTATCGAACAACTCACAGTCGAAAACAGCCAGCGCGTCGGACAGCGTCGGCGCGCCGGTCGACAACGTGTCCCATTGCCCGAGCGCGAAACGCTCATCGAGCGACAGGCCGGTGATGCCGGAAAAACCAACGGACAAGGGCTGATGGTGCGAAGACAACGTGTTCAGGGCAAAATTGCCGTTCTGGATAAACGCTTCGTTCTTGGGATTGACCCGATTGAGGCAGACCAGAACCATTGGCGGCGTGTCCGACACGGAACAGGCCGCAATGACGGTAGCACCACGTCTCCCCGCGACACCGTCAGTGGTGATCACGTGGACATGGCCGGCAAAATGGCTCATCGCGTCGCGATAGGCCTGCGGCTCGACATTATTCTTCATCAGCACGGGCGATTTTCCAGACACCAAACCCCTAGCGCTATATATGACCGCAACCTGCGCACGACAAGCGAAGTGGTTGATGCAGCCGCCGAAATTGCCTTGTTGCACCGAAAGCTGCCAGCCTTTAGGTCTGGACCGGCACCGGTTCGAAAACCGATGGGGGAGCAGTTTATCGGAATGCGACTGCCGAACGCACTCATAGGCCTGCTTGGCGGGCTGCTGCTGACCGGTGCCGCCGCCGCGGCGCCGCTCAACATCGGTGTCGCGGCGCCACTGTCGGGTCCGTCCGCGATCCTCGGCAGGCAGATCGAGTATGGCGCGCGGCTGGGCGCTGGATCCCGTGGCGCTGAGACCACCCTTGTCGATGACAAATGCAGCGCGGACGGAGGTGCTGCTGCTGCTGCCCAACTCGTATCGTCCAAGGTTGACGTTGTCGTCGGCTTCCTTTGCACCGACGCGATCGAGGCCGCGATGCCGATCCTGAAACAGGCCGGCATCCCGGTGATAACGCTCGGCGTGCGCAGTGAAGGCCTCACGGACAGGCGTGCCAGGACGGGCTGGCCGGTGTTCCGATTGGGTCCGCGCGGCGATGCCGAACGGGACGCCGCGGGCACGATCCTGTCGAAGCTGTGGCGCGATGTTTCGTTTGCCATCGTCGACGACGGCACCATTTACGGGCGCGAACTGGCGGAGGCGGTGCGGGTCGCGACCCAGCAGGCAGCGCTGAAACCGGTGTTCACCGACACATTCCGTCCCGAACTCGACAATCAGGTCGGCCTTGTCGGGCGGCTGCGCAAAGCCGGTGCAGACGCCGTCTTTGTCGGCGGCGACGGCCGCGATGTCGCCATCATGGCGCGCGACGCGGCCAAACAGGGCTCCGTAATGGCGTTTGCCGGCGGCGAGTCGTTGCGCGCGGCAGCAAGCGATGTGCCTTACGCGACAGGCACCTTGATGATCGCGATGCCGGAATGGGCGGATGTCGCGGACAAGAAGACGCTCGACCTGTTTTCTGCCGGCAAGGTCTTGCCCGAGGGCTACGCGCTGCCGGCCTTTGCCGCGGTCGAGATCGCCGATGCGGCCAGGAAAGCGTCCGAGGCAGACGGGAAGCCATTGGCAACCGTGCTGTCGGGCCGGACTTTCACGACTTCGATTGGCCCGATAACCTTCGACGCGAAAGGCGACCTGACCCGGAACCCCTATCGCGGCTTCCGCTTCGACGGCACGCGTTTCACGCCACTTGAGGAGCAGTGATGTTCCGTACCGGCCAACACAACCTGATCACCGATGTTGCCGGCCTGCGTGTCGGCAACGCCGGCGACGCGCGGCTGAAGTCGGGAACCACTGTTCTCGTTTGTGACGAGCCCGCGGTGGCTGGCGTGCAGGTACTGGGCGGTGCCCCTGGTACACGCGAGACCGACCTGCTCGAGCCGCACAATTCGGTCGAAACCATCAATGCACTGGTGCTTTCAGGCGGTTCCGCCTTTGGCCTCGACGCTGCCTCCGGCGTGCAGGCGGCACTGCGCGAACTGGGCGTCGGCTTCGAGGTCGCGGGCTTTCGCGTGCCGATCGTGCCGGCAGCCATCCTGTTCGACCTTCCCAACAATGGCGACAAGAACTGGGGCCGGTATCCGCCGTATCGTGAGTTCGGATACGAGGCGACACTTGCCGCTTCGACGGATTTCGAGATCGGCACCGCCGGTGCAGGCACCGGCGCCCTGTCTTCCGGCCTGAAGGGCGGCCTCGGCTCCGCTTCGACCGTATTGGACAACGGCATCACCATTGGCGCCCTCGTCGCCGCCAATCCAACCGGCTCGGTGACGGTCGGCCGCAGCCGCCATTTCTGGGCGGCCCCCTTCGAGATCGGTGCTGAATTCGGCGGCCTGGGCTATCCTTCCCCTCTCCCAGCCGACAGCCGGCAGGTCCGGTTGAAATTCCGCGACAATCCGGTCGGCGCCAACACCACCATCGCAATCATCGCCACCGACGCGGTGCTGACCAAGGCCGCCGCCAAACGGCTGGCGATCGCGGCGCATGACGGCTTCACGCGCGCCATCTGGCCGACCCATACCCCGGTGGACGGAGATCTCGTCTTCGGCCTCTCGACAGGCAGGACTGGTATCGTGCCCTCGCCGGTCGAAGCCATCGACCTTTATGCCGCGGCCGGCGCCACCATGGCGCGGGCGATCGCACGCGCGGTATTCAGCGCGACACCATCGGAAAGCGATCTTTTCCCAACGTGGTCTTCGCTGAAAGGCTGAGTGTACAGCGAGCACCTGCGGCGGGCATATTAGGCATACTAGAGAGAGTTCGAGAGGGCGAATGATGCAAATGCGGTTGGCAAAATTCGTATGCCTGGCAGGCGCGTTATGGCTGACGGCAAGCACTGCATGGGCCGGCGACGTTGCACAGCTGCAGGTCCTCGGCTTCAGCAAGGGCGGCGGTGTCTTCGCTTTCGAAGAATATGGCGTGCAGGATGGCTCCGGCTTTCCCTACGCCAATCGCTACTACATCGATACGGCGACGGACACATTCGTCAAAGGTACACCGGTGCGGGTACGGATCGATGATGAGAGCGCCACCCTGCAGGCAGCCCGCAACAAGGCGCGCGAACAGGGCGAGGCTATCGTCAAGCAGGCCGAACTCGACGCCAACCAAGGGTTTACGGCCGGCAGCAATCCTGTGACCGAACTTTCCGCCGACCCGCAGCGCATGGTCGTCAATCCGCGCCCCGTCTTTCCGGCCATCGACGAGCCGCTGGAGTTCAGGCTGAATGAGTTCGTGGCGAGCGGCGATGATGTCTGCGCCAGCCAGGGCGAGACAAAAGGGTTTCGCCTCCTGCGCATCGAGGCAACGCCCAATGGTGCGACGAAACTGCTGCATGAGGACAAATCCATCCCGAAGAGCCGTGGCTGCCCGGCCGGTTACGGGATCGGCGCAGTGCAGACTTATGGCGGCGACAGCCTGTCTGCATTTGCCGTTCTGATCTGGACACGCGGCTACGGCTTTGAAGGTCCGGATTACCGCTGGATCGCAGTGACCGGGCGGCTGTGATCGCGTCTGCCTCGCCAGCTCCGGTAAGTGGCGCGATGGCGACCCGGCTGCATCAGGCTTTGCCTGCGCTGCATACGACAATCGCCGGCACCCTCATCTGGGCCCTTTCGATGGGTGCCAGCGCCTACGTCAGACTGTTCCTGGCCGGCTGGCAGACGCCGGGAAGCATCGTGACGGTGGTAGTGGTGTTTGCCGCCGGAGGGGCTCTCGCCTTTCCGCTTGGTCTCTACGCGGCGCGGCTCGTTTCGCTTGGCCGGTCCGGCGAAGTGGCTTTCGCCGCCTTTCTAGCCTGTCTGATCGCCATGACGATCGCGGTCACCGGTGGACTCTACGCACTGCAGTACCGTAGCTACTATGCCGAGTGGCACGGTACACCGTTCAGCCTGCGCTGGTTCTTCCAGTTCGCCTTCACCAGTGCGGGCGCACTCTATCAGTTCGCGATGCTCGGCATTCGCTTCTATTTCCCGCTTGGATTCGTCGCGCTGCTTGCCGCTGCGCTGTGGTTTGTCCGCCAGCCGCGTTGAGCATTTTCTCGCGCTCTGTTAGGACGCGGCGTAAGTTTTCCCGAGACATCAGGACGGACCGATGATCCCACGCTACTCCCGGCCGGAAATGGTCGCCATCTGGTCACCGGAAACACGCTTCCGCATCTGGTTCGAAATCGAGGCGTATGCCTGCGACGCATTGGCCGAGCTGGGCGTCATTCCGAAAGAAGCGGCGAGGACCATCTGGGAAAAAGGCGGCGCCGCCAAGTTCGATGTCGACAAGATCGATGAGATCGAACGCGTCACCAAGCATGACGTCATCGCTTTCCTGACGCATCTTGCCGAATTCGTCGGTCCGGATTCGCGCTTCATCCACCAGGGTATGACCTCCTCCGACGTGCTCGACACCTGCCTCGCTGTGCAGCTCACCCGGGCCAGCGACATTCTGCTCGCCGACATCGACGCCTTGCTGGCGGCGCTGAAGCGACGCGCCTTCGAACACAAGGACACCGTCACCATCGGCCGCAGCCATGGCATCCATGCCGAGCCGACCACATTCGGCGTCAAGCTGGCGCAAGCCTATGCTGAATTCAGCCGTTGCCGCGAACGCCTCGTCCATGCGCGCGAAGATATCGCCACCTGTGCGATTTCCGGCGCTGTCGGCACTTTCGCCAACATCGAGCCTTATGTCGAAGAACATGTCGCCAAGAAGCTTGGCCTGAAGCCGGAGCCGGTGTCGACGCAGGTTATTCCGCGCGACCGTCATGCCATGTTCTTCGCGACGCTCGGTGTCATCGCCTCGTCGGTGGAACGGCTCGCGACCGAGATCCGCCACCTGCAGCGCACCGAAGTGCTGGAAGCGGAGGAGTACTTCTCGCCCGGCCAGAAGGGTTCGTCGGCGATGCCGCACAAGCGTAATCCCGTGCTGACCGAGAACCTCACCGGTCTCGCCCGGCTGGTGCGCGGCATGGCGCTGCCGGCGATGGAAAATGTGGCACTCTGGCACGAGCGCGACATCTCGCACTCTTCGGTCGAGCGCATGATCGGGCCGGATGCGACCATTACGCTCGACTTTGCCCTGGCGCGCCTTACCGGCGTTATCGACAAGCTGCTTGTCTATCCCGAAAACATGGACAGGAACCTCAACAAGTTCCGCGGCCTGGTCCACTCGCAGCGCGTGCTGCTGGCCCTGACGCAGGCCGGCGTTTCCCGCGAGGATGCCTACAGGCTCGTTCAGCGCAACGCCATGAAGGTCTGGGAACAGGGCGCTGATTTCCTTGAGGAACTGCTTGGCGACAAGGAAGTGACCGCAGCGCTCTCGGAAGCCGAGATCCGCGAGAAGTTCGATCTCGGCTACCATACCAAGCATGTCGACACGATCTTCAAGCGGGTGTTCGGATAAGCTCTCATGCGGCTGGCGGTCATTTCCGACATCCATGGCAATCTGCGCGCACTGGAGACGGTGCATCGCGAGATCAAGGCGGCAGCACCCGACCTGATCGTCAATCTGGGCGACTGCCTGTCGGGCCCGCTCTGGCCGGAAGAAACCGCGCAGTATCTTGCCGCGCACGGCTGGCCGACCGTGCGTGGCAATCATGATCGGGAGCTTGCCGAGACGCCGATCGCCGAGCTCGGCGAGTCCGACGCCTTCTCCCACCGGCATCTTTCCAGGGCCTCGAAGGAATGGATCGCGGCGTTGCCCGCCACGATGAGCCTGGAGCCGGAGATCTTCCTTTGCCACGGCAGCCCGTCGAGCGACGAGATCTTCCTGCTGGAGGAAGACGGCGGCAACCACTTCTTCCCGTCAACCGAGGGCGCGGTTCGGCGCAAGCTCGGCAACGTCACCGCGGGGCTCGTGCTGTGCGGCCACTCGCATACGCCCCGCGTCGTCCAGGTCTCCGAACGCCAGATCGTTCTCAATCCAGGCAGCGTTGGGGTGCAGGCGTTTCCTGGTCTTACCGTGACGGGCAGCCCGCACGCACGCTATGCGATCGCCACGCGCCAGGACGGCAGATGGTCGTTCGACCTGCGCGCCATAGGCTATGACTGGGCAGAGGCCGCCCACCGCGCGGAAGCCAGCGGTTTTGCTAATTGGGTGCACGGACTCTCGACAGGCTTTGCCGCCGACGCCATCGGCACCTGACGCGTTCAGGCAGCGAACGGGTCCATCAGGACGACCGTTCCATCCTTCGCCTTGTGCGCATTGATCAGCGGCACCAGCCGGCGGAAATGTTCGGTCCGGCAATGGGTGTCCAGCGCGGCGCGATCCGGCCATTTCTCGACGAAGACGAAATGCCCTGGATCCTTCTGGTCGACAAAAAGCTCATAGGAGATGCAAAGCGGCTCCTGCCGCGTCTTCTCGACAAGTTCAGCGTAGAGCGGTCTCACCGTGTCGATGGCTTCTGGCCTTATGAAGTCCTCGGCGATGACTTTGAGCATGAGCGTGCCTTCTTGCGAAATGCCAACAGCCGAGCCCGCTCGACGCGGACTCGGCTGCAGATATCTAGCATCGCTGAGAGCTCGACGGTGTCAGGATTGCTTCTGGATCACCAGATGGCTCGGCCAACGCCACTCAGCCGGGCTGTCCAGGCACCGCACGGATTTCGGTCCCCCAAGGATCGATATAGGTTGACGATGCCGAAGCCTGCGACGAGCGCATCTCGACCCATGACAGACCCGAACGGCCAGCGTCGCGCTTGCCAGCGCCCGCGCTCTGCCAGGTGTTGGCGCCGATATGGTGGTGATAGCCGCCAGACGACAGGAACACTGCCTGCGTACCGTATTTGGTGACCGTGTCGAAGCCGAATTCGGTATTCCACCAGGCCTCGGCCTGGTTTGGGTCGCCGACCCGCAGATGAACGTGGCCGACCACCGTGTTTTCCGGGGCGCCTTTCCAGCCGGCGTCACCGGCGGGCACGGAACCGATCACACCGGGGATATCCATGCGGACCGTCGCCATTTCGACGGTCGGGCCATTCCACTTCCAGGTGTCGCGCGGACGATCGGCGTAGATCTCGATGCCATTGCCTTCGGGATCGGTGAGATAAGCGGCTTCGGAGACCAGATGATCCGAAGCGCCCTCGACCGCGATCTTGTTTTCGATGGCGTGGTTGATCCAGCGACCGAGATCGGCACGGCTGGGCAGAAGAAAAGCCGTGTGGAACAGACCGGCGCTGCGCGGATCATCCGGCTTGGCAGCAGTGTCACGCTCCAGCACGAGAAGCGGGCGATTGGCCGCGCCGAGCGTAATCGTCTCGCCATCGCGGGCAAGTTCCTGCAGACCGACGACCGCGCCATAATACGCGGCAAGCTTGTCGGCGTCGCGAGCTTTCAAACCGACACGAGCAACGCTGACCGGTGTGGTGGCGGCAAAGGGTAAAGTGCTCATCCTGGTCTCCGAGCGGGTCGCACCCGTCATGGCTCCGAGAGCCAACGCACCGGTTGCACCCATCATTGTACGTCGCGTCAGTCGCAAAGTCCTATCTCCGAAGGCACGCGGCGGTGATTGTGTCACCCAGCAAATGGAAGATTTCCATCGTTCACACAAGACAGCAAAAATCGAACACGTCGTTCACATGACGACGACGATGCCACACCATTGCGCCCGGCGACGGCGCTCGCTACATCGGGGCCATGAAAGTCAAGGACGCCGACATCCTCATCGTACCCGGCTACACCAATTCGGGGCCTGACCACTGGCAGAGCCGCTGGGAGGCAAAACTGTCGACAGCACGCCGCGTCGAACAAGCCGAATGGTCAAAGCCCGTGCGCGAAGATTGGACGGCACGCGTCGCCGAAGCCGTCAACGAAGCGACCAAGCCGGTCGTGCTCGTCGCACATTCGCTCGGCGTGCCCACCGCCATCCAGGCACTGCCGCTGTGCAAGAAGCCGATTGTCGGCGGATTTTTCGTGGCGCCGCCGGATGTGGCCAATCCGAAGATCAAGCCGAAACACCTGATGACCTTCGGCCCCTACCCTCGCGACCCGCTGCCGTTCCCCTCGATGGTAGTTGCCAGCCGCAACGACCCGTTCTGTGATTTCGAAATCGCAGAAGACCTCGCCAATGCATGGGGCTCGCTGTTCATCGACGCCGGTGAAACCGGCCATCTCAATTCAGAATCCGGCCACGGGCCATGGCCGGAGGGTTCGATGACCTTCGCCCATTTCCTGTCACGATTGTAGTAAGCAGCGAGTAGCGAGTGGTGGTTTTGTCCACTCACCACTCACTGTCCAATCGACGCTTTCACGCTTGCCAGCAGCGTCTTGGCGCCCAGGCCGATCAATGCCTGTTCGGAGCCCATGGCAAGAAGCCTGTAGCCCATCTTGACCAGACGGCCGCCGAGGCTGGCATCCAGGACATAGATCGCCGCATGCTTGCCCGCCTTGCGGCTGCGCTCGGCGATCAGGGCGATCGTCTCCATCATGTCCTCGAGAGTCGAGTCCACGACAGCGCCATTGCTCCAGGCAATCGAGAAATCCGACGGTCCGACAAAAATACCGTCGATACCGGGCGTTTCGAGAATGCCGTCCAGTGCCGCGAGCGCCGCGCGTGTCTCGACCATGGCGAAAGCCAGGGTGCGCTGGTTGCTCTCTTTCAGCCAGTCGGCCTGTGTGCCTTTGCCGTAGCGCGGCAAGGCATAGGTCGGGCCCCAGGAGCGCTCGCCAAGCGGCGGATACTTCATGGCCGCGGCAAAAGCCCTGGCGTCGGCCACCGAATTGACCATCGGCGCGATAACCGCCTCGGCGCCGAAATCCAGCGCGCGGCTGGCCATGTCGAAACGGCCGACCGGAATGCGCACGAGCGCGGGCTTGCCGACAGACTGTATCGGCGCGATCGAGCGCAGGACACTGTCCTCATTGTGCCCGCCATGCTGCATGTCGAGCGTTACCGCGTCGAAGCCCTGCCTGGCGACGATCTCGACGGTCAACGCATCCGGCACGCCCGACCAGGCGGTGCACAGCGTTTCATCGGCTTCCAGACGAGCTTTCAGGGACATCGGCTACTTCCTCTCAAGATCCATTCCAGCAAAAGTGCGCAGCGGTTTGCATCCGGAATTGCTTAACACATAAAGCAGGAGCGTTTCCGCGAAAACGGAAACGCTCGAGTTGAATCCAGTTTCAGCCGGAAACGACGGAAAAGGCAAAGAAAAACCGCCCGGCGAAACCGGGCGGTCCATTGGTCCAGCCTTGCCGGCACTGGACGATCAGGTGTTCTTGATCTGCTCAATGGCCTGAGCCATGAGCTCGTCCATGGTGCGACGGATCTGATGATCCGACTGGTCGATATTGGCGGCATCGAAATCCTTGCGGATCTTGCGGAAGACATCATGGTCACCCGCTTCCTCGATGTCTGAAACCACGACTTCCTTGGCATAGGCGTCCGCGTCGGCGCCGGTCTTGCCCAGTTTCTCGGCCGCCCACAGGCCCAGCGCCTTGTTGCGACGCGCGTTCGCCTTGAAGCGCAGTTCCTCGTCAAAGACGAACTTGCGCTCGAAGCCCTCTTCGCGGTCCTTCATGCTGCTCATCGCAAATCCTCCGGTGGAACCGATTCGGTTGGTGGTCGATAGATGCCTGTCTGGTTTTCTCAAACCAAATGGCTGGCGCGCGGTCAATATGCGATCTTGTCTGGCGCCCGCTTGTTGCGTTGCGGCATTTCGGCCCGGAAACCGGTGATTCAACCGATTTGCCGATTGAGCGACGTCCACGATTGCGGTAGAGACCGCGATTGAGACCATAGACGCGCCAATGTGCCGCGAAAGAAAGGGACCGGTCGTTGTCACCTGCCCTTCCAACCAGAGAAAAAATCCGATGAAGTCACGCCGCCGCATTTATGAAGGCAAGGCCAAGATCCTTTATGAAGGACCGGAGCCCGGAACACTGATCCAGTTCTTCAAGGATGACGCAACCGCGTTCAACAAGAAGAAGCATGAAGTGGTCGACGGCAAGGGCGTGCTCAACAACCGCATTTCCGAGCACATCTTCAACCATCTGAACCGCATGGGTATCCCGACCCACTTCATCCGCCGGCTCAACATGCGCGAGCAGTTGATCAAGGAAGTCGAAATCATTCCGCTGGAAGTGGTGGTGCGCAACGTTGCCGCCGGCTCGCTGTCCAAGCGGCTCGGCATCGAGGAAGGCACCGTGCTGCCGCGCTCGATCATCGAGTTCTACTACAAGGCCGACGCGCTGGACGATCCGATGGTGTCGGAAGAACATATCACGGCCTTTGGCTGGGCAAGCCCGCAGGAAATCGACGACATCATGGCACTTGCCATCCGCGTCAACGACTTCCTCTCTGGCCTTTTCCTCGGCGTCGGCATCCAGCTTGTCGATTTCAAGATCGAATGCGGCCGCCTGTTCGAGGGCGACATGATGCGCATCGTCGTGGCCGACGAGATTTCGCCCGACTCCTGCCGCCTGTGGGATGTCGCCACCCAGGACAAGCTCGACAAGGACCGCTTCCGTCGCGACATGGGCGGGCTGGTTGAGGCCTACCAGGAAGTGGCGCGCCGCCTCGGCATCATGAACGAGAACGAGCCGCAGCGTCCGACCGGACCAGTCCTGGTCGCGTCGACCGGTCCAAAGGACACCAAGCACTGAGACGATTGCCGCGCCAACTTCCTTCAGAAGTCGGCGCATCTGGTTCCCGGAGGCAGCTTTCGCGGAGCCGATCAACGACCACAACGAGGATTGCATAGCGTGATTAAGGCCCGTGTCACCGTAACCCTGAAGAATGGCGTGCTAGACCCGCAGGGCAAGGCGATCGAACATGCGCTGGGCGGCCTCGGCTTCGACGGCGTTGGCCAGGTGCGCCAGGGCAAGGTGTTCGACATCGAACTCGATGGCACCGACAAGGCCAAGGCAGAGACCGCGCTCAAGGCGATGTGCGACAAGCTGCTGGCGAATACGGTGATCGAGAACTACGCGGTGGAGATCGCCTGAAGGGTGTCCAAGGACGTCCAGATATCGAAATTCATGAGCCTCGTTCTTCGGCATGCGCCCGAAGAGGCAGGCTTGACGCTGGACGCGAACGGCTGGACGGACTTCGATCGGCTCTGCGAGGTCCTTGAGGCGCGTTTCCACGCGCAGAAGCCGGATGTGGAACGGATCGTCGCAGAAAATCCGAAAAAACGGTTCGTGCTCGAGGGCAACCTCATCCGAGCCGCCCAGGGACATAGTGTCGAGATCGATCTTGGTCTTTCGCCTTCCACGCCGCCTGATACGCTTTATCACGGTACGAAAGCGGACTTTATGGGTTCGATCTCCGAACAAGGCTTGAAGAGCCAGTCGCGCCAGCATGTCCACCTGTCAAAGGACATCGCCACGGCAAAGGTGGTTGCTGCGCGCCGCAAGGGTCAGGATGCGATCCTGGCCGTTGATAGCGGCACAATGGCGAAAGATGGAATCTTGTTCTTTCTTTCCGAAAATGGTGTGTGGCTGACCAACCATGTTCCATCTCGATACCTCAAACAGCTGACCGAGCAGGAAGTGTCATGAAAACCGCCGTCGTCCTCCTCCCCGGCCTCAATCGCGACCGCGACATGATCGCGGCGCTGACCAAGATTTCGGGCACCGCGCCGGCTACCGTCTGGCAGACCGACACGGAAATCCCCGATGTCGACCTGATCGCCATTCCGGGCGGCTTCTCGTTCGGCGACTATCTGCGTTGCGGCGCGATCGCGGCACGCTCGCCGGTGATGCGGGCGGTGGCGGAGAAGGCTGCAAAAGGCGTGATGGTGGTGGGCGTCTGCAACGGCTTCCAGATCCTTGTCGAAGCCGGTCTTCTGCCGGGCGCGCTGATGCGCAATGCCTCGCTGAAATTCGTCTGCCGCGAAGTGAAGCTGCAGGTGACCAACGCCAATACGGCGTTTACCCGCGGCTACCAGCCGAACCAGATCATCCGTTGCCCGGTCGCGCATCATGACGGCAACTATTTCGCCGAAGCCGAGACGCTGGCCCGCATCGAGGGCGAAGGCCGCGTCGTGTTCCGTTATGCCGAAGGCACCAACCCGAACGGCTCGATCAATGACATCGCCGGCGTCATCAATGACAAGGGCAATGTGCTGGGCCTGATGCCGCATCCCGAAAACCTGATCGAGGCGGCACATGGCGGCGTTGATGGCCGCGCGCTTTTCGAAGGCGCGCTTGGCATCGCAGCCTGAACCATCTCTTCTTCCGACACCGACCAGATCTCATCTCGACTTGGGGCGAAACGATGAATGCAGCAAAGATGGCCGTCCGTTTCGGTTTCGTCGCCCTGGCGGGCCTCGCGCTGGTCGCCTGCCAGTCGAAATCCTACAATTCCGCGCCAAGCGGCGGCGGCAAGAGCGCATCGCTGCGCGCCATGGAGCAGGTGGCGATCGCCGCGCACAAATGCTGGATCGCGTCCAAGGATCCGGCTTTCAAATCCTACCAGATGGCCAATGAACTCAACAATTTCGGCGGAACGCCGCGCTTCCTGCTTGTGCCGGCCAAGCACTACGGCGGCAAGCCGCTTCTGGTGGTGCAGGCGCAGGGTGCCTCCAGCCGCGTCGAAGTGTTCGGCCCGCTGATGAGCGAGCCGCTCTCCGGTCGCATCGGCTCCGACATTGCTCGCTGGCAGACCGGCAACAGTGACTGCGGCGCCAAGGCTTAATCACCAGAGCGCACCACTCTTCCGGGTTCGACCGCCCCCAGGTTCCCGGCCGATCAGGACGACTTCATTTTCGCTCGCGTGCGTCTCGGCATGCCGAGTTCGGCAAGCTTTTCATCGTCGAGTTCCATCAGCCCCCGGCGGGTAAGCTGATGTTGCGGCAGCGCGCTCCAGCAACGTGTCAGCCTTTCGAACAACCTTGCAAGAGGCGACCGCGCCGGTTCGGTGGAGTGTATCGGCGCGGGATATCTCTTCTTCCGTTGCATCGAAATGCCCTTCAAGCGGACCGCATGCTCAATCGAAGAACGAGCGCATACCTTCGCGATAGGCGTCGGAGCGGGAAACCCCGATGTCCTTCAGCTGTTCGTCGGTCATTTCCAGCAGCGCCAGGCGGCTGCGGCGGCGCTCGAGCGCCCTGCCCAGCCAGGTTGGCGACGAAGTCATCATCATCGTCACACGGCGGCAAAATCCCGAGAAGCCAGACGGCTGCTCGATCTGGATGACCGAAGACGATTGTCTCCGATAAATTGTCTCTATTGCACTTGCCATAACAGCACCATTGTCACAATTACCGCGACAATCGCGGTGCAATGCATATGTATTGACTCTCAGATTGATACAATATACTAAATTGTCACCATGACAAATTGGCTCCCCGACCTGTCCTCCGGCACTGGCCCGCTCTATCAGCGCCTTGCCGATCGCATAGAAGCCGATATCGACCGTGGCGTGCTCGGTGCCGGCACCAAATTGCCTCCTCAGCGCGACCTCGCCTACGACATCGGCGCCACAGTCGGCACGATCGGTCGTGCCTATCAGTTGCTGCGCGAGCGCGGTCTTGTCAGCGGTGAGGTCGGTCGCGGCACCTATGTGCTCAAGCGACACTCCGACAACATGCAGCAAGGCGATGCAAATCCCCTGCCCGCGCATCCGGAAGGAATGCGCCTGACCGTGGCGCCGGCTGGCAAGCTGCGCCTCGACAGTACGGCAGCCCCCGACACCGGCCAGGGTGGTGCCATCACTGATCTCCTGGCGCAGATTACACGCGACCACGCCTATGAGATCGCCAGCTACACGCGTGATTTCCCACAGCGCTGGATGGATGCCGGCAGCCTGTGGCTTGCCCGCAACGGCTTTCGCCCTGCCCCTGACAGCATCGTGCCGACACTCGGCACGCATGCGGCGGTGATGGCCGCTATCGCTGCGCTGACCGCGCCTGGCGACTATATCGCTTTCGAGCATCTCACCTATTCACAAGTGTCGCGCAGCGCAGGACTTGTCGGGCGACGCATCGCGCTGGTCGGCTCCGACGCCGAGGGCATCGATCCCGAGGATTTCGAGCGCGTCTGCGCACAAAAGCATCCCAGGATGATGTTCCTGATGCCGACCGTGCAGAACCCCACGCTGGCAACGATCGACGTCGGCCGCCGCCGCGACATCGCGCTGATCGCACGCGAATACAATGTGCTGCTGGTCGAAGACGATCTCTATGGCGGCCTTACCGACGACAAGACACCGCTGCTTGCCGAATTCGCTCCCGAACGCACGATCGTCGCCAGCGGCCTGTCCAAATCCGTGTCGGCGGGGGTTCGTGGCGGTTGGCTGTCCTGCCCGCCTGCCTACCGGCACCGCATCCAGGTGGCACACAAGATGCTGACCGGCGGCATGCCCTTCCTGCTCGCCGAAGTCGGCTCGAGGCTGGTGCTTTCCGGCAAGGCGCATGAAATTCGCCGCAACAGCATTGCCGAAATCAATGCCCGCATCGCCATCGTGCGCGAAAAACTGGCTGGCTTCACTTTCCAGGCTCGCGACAATGTCCCCTTCGTCTGGCTGACTCTGCCCGACCCCTGGCTTTCCGGCACGTTCAAGAAGGCATCGTTCGAGAACGGCGTGCTGCTCGACGACGAGGACGAGTTCAAGGCCGGCCGATCGGAACAGGTCTTCCATGCCGTGCGGTTTGGCATCTCGGCGCCAGGACCGCGCGCCGATGTCGCGCGCGGCGTCGAGATCATCCGCCGGCTGCTTGAAGAAGGCCGCGCCGGTTACGATTCCTTCGGTTGAACTTCAATCCGTGATCGGTGCCGCATGTGCTTCTGCATTGCCGGCGGCTGCCAAGCGATCCAGCGTTGCAACCAGCCCCGCCGTATCAGGGCAGATATGCAACGACGTCATCCTGCCCCATGCCAGATGCACGGCGTGTATGCCGCGATTGCAGGTGCGCACGCCATCCGTGCCGCTGTTGGTTTCCAGCCAGGTGACTATGGCCAGTGTATTCCATGGCGGCCCGCTGACGGCGATCCGATCCAGCTCGAAATGCAGGTCCGGCAGCAACCTATAAAGGCGCTCATACCATTCCTTCGTCTTCGGCAAAGACGTGCGCACACCGGAAAGCGCGTGGCCGTCGCCGAGGAAACGATGCTCGAAACGCGCTGCGAAGCCTGCAAGAACAGGAGCGGCGTCACCCTTGCTCACACTGTCGAACAGGGAGCGGATTCTTGCGCGGACAATTGCATGGTACATGCCACTCTCCAAGTTCAATGATTGAACCTACCGGCTTGAGTTCAATCACGCAACCCACTAGCCTGGACAGATGAAGAAGGTAAGCTTTGGCGAAATGCGCTGTTCCCTGGCGCGATCCCTGGAGATCATCGGCGACTGGTGGTCGCCTCTCATCATCCGCGATGTCTATCTCGGCCTCGTGCGCTTTGACGACATCGCACTCAATCTCGGCATCTCGCGCAACCTGCTGACGCTGCGACTCCGGCATCTTGTCGAGGGCGGCGTGCTGAAACGCACGGCCTACCAGAAACGGCCTGTCCGTTTCGACTACCAACTCACCGAAGCCGGAGAAGAACTGGTTCCCGTCATCCTTGCCCTGACGGCCTGGGGTGATCGCTGGGCGCAACCACGGGAAGGGCAGCCGATCCGATTCCTGCACAAGGCCTGTGGCTGCACACTCATCCCGAAAATCGCCTGTTCTGCATGCGGTGAAGACGTGACGGCAGCTGATGTGAGCGCCGTGCCTGGCCCCGGCGGTGCCGCCCTGCACGGCACGATGGTGCTGGCAAAACGCCTCGCACAGGCAGCCAGGGCCTGATCACTGGCAAACTGCCTGTGGCATGCGGCCATTTTTCTGAAATCGGCAGTGTCGCAGCGCCGCCCGTTCGGCTATAGGGGCCGCAACACGCTCTCGGAGTTGCCCGCTGTACCATGACCATCTCCAACACCGTGAAGATCACGCCGGAACTGATTGCCTCTCACGGGCTGAAGCCTGACGAATACCAGCGCATCCTCGAACTGGTCGGGCGCGAACCGACCTTTACCGAGCTCGGTATCTTCTCGGCGATGTGGAACGAGCACTGCTCGTACAAATCCTCCAAGAAATGGCTGCGCACCTTGCCGACGAAGGGCCCTCGGGTCATTCAGGGCCCCGGCGAAAATGCCGGCGTGGTCGATATCGGCGACGGCGATGTCGTGGTCTTCAAGATGGAGAGCCACAACCACCCCTCCTTCATCGAGCCCTATCAGGGCGCGGCCACCGGTGTCGGCGGCATCCTGCGCGACGTCTTCACCATGGGTGCGCGGCCCGTCGCGGCGATGAATGCGCTGCGCTTCGGCGCGCCGGACCACCCCAAGACCCGTCACCTGGTGGCAGGCGTGGTCGCCGGTGTCGGCGGCTACGGCAATTCCTTCGGCGTACCGACTGTTGGCGGCGAGGTGAATTTCGACGCCCGCTACAACGGCAACATCCTGGTCAACGCGTTCGCTGCCGGCCTCGCCAAGGCCGACGGCATCTTCCTGTCGCAAGCCAAGGGCGTCGGCCTGCCGGTGGTCTATCTCGGCGCCAAGACCGGTCGTGACGGCGTCGGCGGCGCCACCATGGCTTCGGCCGAATTCGACGACAAGATCGATGAGAAGCGCCCGACCGTGCAGGTCGGCGATCCGTTCACCGAGAAGTGCCTGCTGGAAGCCTGCCTGGAGTTGATGGCATCCGGCGCTGTCATCGCCATCCAGGATATGGGTGCCGCCGGCCTCACCTGCTCGGCCGTAGAGATGGGAGCCAAGGGTGACCTCGGCATCGAACTCGAACTCGACAAGGTGCCAGTGCGCGAAGAGCGCATGAGCGCCTACGAAATGATGCTCTCCGAAAGCCAGGAGCGCATGCTGATGGTGCTGCGCCCCGAAAAAGAAGAGGAAGCCGAAGCGATCTTCCGCAAATGGGGTCTTGATTTCGCCATCGTCGGCAAGACCACCGACGACCTGCGCTTCCGCGTCCTGCACCAGGGCGAGGAAGTCGCCAACCTGCCGATCAAGGAACTGGGTGACCAGGCGCCGGAATATGACCGGCCCTGGGTTGAGCCGGCAAAGCGCGCACCGCTGGCGGCCAACGACATCCCGCAGGCAGATGTTGCCGACGCATTGTTGAAGATGCTCGGCGGCCCTGACCTCTCCTCTCGCCGCTGGGTGTGGGAGCAGTATGATACGCTGATCCAGGGCAATTCGCTGCAGATCCCGGGCGGTGATGCCGGCGTCGTGCGCGTCGACGGCCATGCCACCAAGGCACTCGCCTTCTCCTCCGATGTGACCCCGCGCTACTGCGAGGCCGATCCGTATGAGGGCGGCAAGCAGGCGGTGGCCGAATGCTGGCGCAACCTGACTGCGACCGGCTCCTTGCCGCTCGCTGCGACCGACAACCTCAATTTCGGCAATCCGGAGCGCCCCGAGATCATGGGGCAGTTCGCCAAGGCCGTCACCGGCATTGGCGATGCCTGCCGCGCGCTCGACTTCCCGATCGTGTCGGGCAATGTCTCGCTCTACAACGAAACCAACGGGCAAGGCATCCTGCCGACACCGACCATCGGCGGCGTCGGCCTGATCGATGACTGGTCGAAGATGGCCAAGGTCGGCTTCGCCGGCGAAGGCGAAGTCATCCTGCTCATCGGCGGCCCGGCCGGCTGGGGCAGCCATCTTGCCCAGTCGATCTACATGCGTGACATCCACAACCGCAGCGACGGCCCGCCGCCGCCGGTCGACCTCGCCCATGAGAAGAAGGTCGGCGATTTCGTGCGCAAGCTGATCCGCGCCGGCGCGGCAACCGCCGTGCATGACCTGTCGGATGGCGGCCTTGCCGTGGCGCTTGCCGAAATGGCGATGGCATCCGGCATCGGCGCGACGGTGCCCGGCCTGAGCGACGCCAACCCGATCCCCGTCTTCTTCGGCGAAGACCAGGGTCGCTATCTTGTCACGGTGAAATTCGCCGGCCAGTCGGAAGAGTTGCAGGCGCTGTGGAACGAGGCCAAGGCACTCGGCATCTTCGCGCCATGGATCGGCAACACCGGCGGCAGCGAATTGAAACTGGGCTCCGCGCGCGCCATATCAATCAAGGACTTGAAAGCGGCGCACGAATCCTGGTTTCCTCGCTTCATGGGGAACTGAAGAAGAAGGAACGTCCCATGGCTATGGACTCCCGCGACATCGAACGGCTGATCAAGGAAGGCATTCCGGACGCCAAGGTGACGATCCGCGATCTGGCAGGCGACGGCGATCATTACGCTGCCGAAGTCGTGGCCGAGAGCTTCCGCGGCAAGAACCGCGTGCAGCAGCACCAGATGGTCTACGACGCTCTGAAAGGCAACATGGGCGGCGTGCTGCATGCCCTTGCCCTGCAGACCAGCGTACCGGAGTGATGCGGGCCGTCTTCTTCGACGTTGACGGCGTTCTGATCCACAGCCTTTTCCACCCTGACCCGACGCGTCGCCGACGCTGGGATCAGCATCTCCTGGAGGATCTGGGAGTAGACAGGGAGGATATCGCCCCTCTCTTCGGACCGGAATTCAACGACGTGATCGAGGGCCGGGTCTCGCTCGTCAACAAGCTTGACGTGTTCCTGCCGACGATCGGCTTTCGCGGTTCCTCGCTCGATTTCCTGACCTATTGGCTGACACGCGACGTCAGCCTGAACCTGCCGCTCCTCGATCTCATCAAGAAGCTGCGCCGTTCCGGCGACACACGTCTGTTCGTCGCCACCAACCAGGAACACATCCGCGCCTTCCACCTGTGGAACGACGTCGGGCTGCGGCATTATTTCGACGAGATGTTCTACGCCGCACGCTTCGGCGTCGGCAAGAACAGCGACCGCTTCTATGAAAACGTCGAGCAGTTGATCGGACAGCAAGCCCAGCCCCCGCTTTTCTTCGACGATTCCGCCAAGGTTGTCGCGGCCGCGCAGCAGCATGGTTGGGAGGCTGTCCTCTATCACGATCTCGAGGATTTCACGTGTCATCCGTGGATCGCAGCACGGCTCAGCTGAACAAGCTGCCGGCAAGAGTGTGAACTACCGCGTCGTCACCGCCAGAATCGGTCCGGCGGGAAACGAGCCACCGACAACCGCGTCGGTTCCGCTGGAGAGCGTCGAGACCGCGCCGTCAAAAAACAGCGCATTGCGGCAGCCCAGCGCATCGCGAAACAACTTGGCGAAACCGCCAAGGCTGACTTCGCCGCGCGAGATCGCCAGCACCACCGTATCGGGATCGCGAACGCCGACACCGTTGCGGATGTAGCGCGACGTGCCATTCGGTTCGAAGCGTGGGTGCACGGCTCCGTCGATCACCAGCATCGGACCGGATTGCGTGGCATAGGTCACCGCAGGTCCGGCAGCCGCGAAGGCGCCGGTTTCCAGGACACCTGCCTTGCCATCGGTACCGATGTAGAAAACCCCGTTCGGCTTGAGAAAGAAATTGCCCTCCGCGTCTTCGCGGTTGAGCGGTGCTTCTTCGTGGGCATTCTCGACGAACAGGCCGACCGGCGACAGGTCCTTGTGGTACATGCCGGCATTCATGGCGAGCAACACCGGTGAACCGGCAGTGCGCATGGCTTCGGTGAATTTCGCTACGGAACCGTACGGTTTGGCTGCCGCATCCTGCCTGTGAAGCGATACCGCGTATCGGCGCAAGTCCACCTCGCACACGACATAAGCGACCGTTTCGAACGTGAAGTCACGGCAAGGTTCCGGCAACGCGCTCCCTGCCGGCAATTGTGCAGGCTGCGGCACCGGCGATGGAGGTTGCGGCGGCATCGGAGCTGATGGCGGGGGCGCCGATGTCGTGGACTGTTGAGGCCCAGCCTGTTGCGATCGCACGGCAAGCCATGTCACCAGACAGGCTCCAGCAAGCAACAGAACCAGCAAAACCAGCCACGTCCGGCGGGTCATCGGCGACCTGAAACTGCGTTCTGCTTGGCACAGCAACCGACTGTTGCTTGCGCCATTTCAGCATGGTGATCGGCAAACATCTTGTTTCAGCTCGCTGTCGGGGTTATCTCATGATGATGTTACAGGCCCGACTCCCGCGGGCGCAGAAGGATTTTGGCCCATGAGCGGAATCAACGACTACATCGACAGCGAAGTGAAGAGCAACGACGTCGTCCTGTTCATGAAGGGCACGCCGGGCTTCCCGCAGTGCGGCTTCTCGGGTCAGGTCGTGCAGATCCTCGACTATATCGGCGTGGACTACAAGGGCGTCAACGTATTGACTTCCAACGATCTTCGCCAGGGCATCAAGGATTATTCCAACTGGCCGACCATCCCGCAGCTTTATGTGAAGGGTGAGTTCGTGGGCGGTTGCGACATCATCCGCGAGATGTTCCAGGCCGGTGAATTGCAGGCCTTCCTCGACGAGAAGGGTATCAAGGTCAAAGGCGCCGCCTGACCTGATCCTTGCCAGGCAGCCCCCTGCCCGGCTGAACTAAAATCGTCCGTTTCAGGACATAAGGCCGATGCGCCCCGATAGCGCATCGGCATTTTGGCATTTGGGGGATCCTCATGGACACGCAAACCCAGCAAGACGCCCGACAACCGGCCTTCGCAATTCCGCGCTGGGAATTCATCTCCATCTGCGCCGCGCTGATGGCTCTGAACGCGCTTGCCATCGACATCATGCTGCCCGGGCTGCAGGAGATCGGTTCCAGCCTCGGCGTCGCCAACGAGAACCACCGGCAATATGTGATCTCCGCCTATTTCGGCGGACTAGCCGCCGCACTGATCTTCTATGGGCCGCTGTCGGACCGCTTCGGCCGCCGCAAGCCGCTGCTGGTCGGTCTCATCATCTATATCTGTGCCGCTGCCAGCGCGGTGTTCGCGCCGAGCTTCGAAACACTGCTGCTGCTGCGTTTCATCCAGGGCATCGGTGCCGCCTCGACGCGTGTCATCGCGGTCTCGATGGTGCGCGACCGTTTCGGCGGCCGCGCCATGGCCGAAGTCATGTCGTTGATCTTCATGGTCTTCATGGTGGTTCCGGTGGTGGCGCCATCGATCGGACAAGTCGTGATGATCTTTGCCAACTGGCACATGATCTTCATGGCGATGGCCCTGATCGCCACGGCAATCGCTCTGTGGACCTTCATCCGGATGCCCGAAACGCAGCATCCGGAAGACCGTCGGCAGATCGATCTCGGTTCCGTTGCACAGGGTTTCGGGATCGTGCTGTCGAACCGGCTGTCGCTCGGCTATACACTGGCTTCAACGTCCGTGTTCGCCGCGCTGTTCGGCTTCATCAACTCCGCACCGCAGATCTATCTCGACATCTACCATCTCGGTTACTGGTTTCCGGTGCTGTTCGCAGCGATCGCCGGCATGATGGCCGTATCCTCGTTCGTGAATTCGCGCCTTGTCATGCGGCTCGGCATGCGTCGCCTGTCGCACGGCGCGCTGATCGGCTTCACCATCGTCTCGACGATATGGTTCGTTCTGTCCCTGATCGGACCAATACCGCTGCCGCTGTTCGTGCTCATGTTCGCCCTGGCGATGTTCCAGTTCGGCTGGATCGGCTCCAACTTCAACGCCATCGCAATGGAACCGCTCGGCCATATCGCCGGCACGGCGGCATCGATCCGAGGGTTTCATCCAGACGCTGGGCGGCGGACTGATCGGCGCAGGCATCGGCCAGGCCTTCGACGGTACGGTGACACCGCTGGCCGCCGGCTTCTGCGGCGTGGGAATCCTGGGATTGGTCTTCGTGCTGATCGCTGAGCGGGGCAGGCTGTTTACAGCGCCTAATGCACCACACACGGTCAGTGCGGATATTTCCCACTAATAAAAAGCCGGCAGCAGGACCTGCCGGCTTTTACGAGAGCAATTCCTGCAAAAGAGCTGGAGTGTTTCCGCCAAAAGCGGAACCGTTCTAAGCCCAGAGTTCGCGCTTGATCTCGGCCCAGCTTGCCTTGTCCGGCGCCACGATCAGGCCACCCGCAACATGGGATGGCAGGTAGGCGCTGCCGTCGAACCGCGCGGCATAGCCACCAGCCTCCTGGTGTATCAGCACACCGGCCAGATGGTCCCATGGCATCATCACGTTCTGGACGATGAAATGCGCGTGCCCGCCGGCGAGCACGCGATACTCATGCGCCGAGCAGCGATAGCCGATGTAGGACAGGCATTTCGCCTGGTTCCTTGCAAGCAGCGAACGCTCGGGTTCATCGAAAGCCTGCCAGCCCAGCGCGCCGGTCATCAACGAGAACGGCACCGGTTCAGCCACAGCGACACGCTCTCTGCCCTGCCCGCTCACCATGTGGCTGCCTGCCCCGCGAACGCCGACCAGGGCATCCTTGCCGACCGGATCATAGATGATGCCGGCAACGGTCTCGCCGTCCTTGACCACGGCCAGGATCACGCCGAACACGGGTACGCCGGAAGCGAAGTTGTAGGTGCCGTCGACCGGATCGATGACAAAGGCCAGCTTGCTGCCGCCGAGCTTTGCCAGCAATGCCCTGTCGGCCTCGCAGGCTTCTTCACCGACAATCAGCGCATCCGGGTATTTTTCGGCCAGGGCCTGGGTGATCACCCGCTCCGCATTGATATCCGCCTGGGTGACGAGGTCGGCAGCCGATTTCTTCTGCTGCACGTCTCCTGCGCCAAGGCGGCGAAAGCGCGGCATGATCTCACGCTCCGCCGCGTCGGCCAGAACCCCGGTCAGCCATTCGATGTCGCGGTCGTCAAAGCGCATTTGTATTTCCGGAAGCAGGAGCCAAAGCAGCGAAATCGAACAGCTTGCGGTCAAGCAGATGCGAGGGCCGCACATTGGTCATGGCACGGATCATGGTGTCCTTGCGGCCGGGCATGCGTTTTTCGATATCGTCGAGCATCGCCTTCATGGCGTTGCGCTGCAGTCCTTCCTGGCTGCCGCAGAGGTCGCAAGGGATGATCGGAAAGGCCATCGCGTTGGCGAACTTCTCCAGATCCTCCTCGGCGCAATAGGCCAGCGGCCGCAGCACCATCATGTCGCCCTCGTCGTTGAGAAGCTTCGGCGGCATCGCAGCCAGGCGCCCACCGTGGAAGAGGTTCATGAAGAAGGTTTCGAGGATGTCCTCGCGGTGATGGCCCAGCACCAGCGCCGAACAGCCCTCCTCGCGCGCCACACGGTAGAGATGGCCGCGCCGCAGCCGCGAACAGAGCGAGCAGTAAGTCGAGTTCTCGGGCAGCTTGTCGGTGACGATCGAATAGGTGTCCTGGTACTCGATGCGGTGCGCGATACCGTTGGCCGTCAGGTAGTCCGGCAGGATGTGCTTGGGAAAGTTCGGCTGGCCCTGGTCGAGATTGCAGGCGATGAGGTCGACCGGCAGCAGACCGCGCCATTTCAGGTCGAGCAGAAGCGCCAGCAATCCGTAGGAATCCTTGCCGCCCGACAAGGCGACCAGCCAGCGTTCGCCCGGTTTCACCATGGCGAAATCATCCATGGCCTGGCGCGACAGCCTGAGCAGGCGCTTGCGCAGCTTGTTGAATTCGACCGACGACGGCACGTCGCGAAACAGTGGATGGCAACCACCATCGAGATCGGGGATCGGGTCTGCTGGTGCGTTCATGGCGTTGCGTTCCGCAGTTGATGCCGCGCCTTATAACGAGGCTCGCTTCACCAAACAAATGCCCGCAACAAAAAAGGCCGCCCGAAGGCGGCCTTTTGCATTCGAATTCGCGAACTGATTAGCGCGAATAATATTCGACGACCAGGTTCGGTTCCATCTGGACGGCGAACGGAACGTCCGCCAGGCCCGGAACGCGGGCAAAGGTCGCGACCATCTTGTTGTGGTCGGCTTCGATGTAGTCCGGCACGTCACGCTCGGCGAGGCCGACGGACTCCAGAACGATGACGAGCTGCTTCGACTTCTCGCGCACCTCGATGACATCGCCCGGCTTGCAGCGATAAGAACCGATGTTGGTGCGCTTGCCGTTCACATTGATGTGGCCGTGGTTCACGAACTGGCGTGCAGCGAAGATGGTCGGGACGAACTTGGCGCGATAGACGACGGCGTCCAGGCGCGACTCGAGCAGGCCGATCAGGTTCTCGGAGGTGTCGCCCTTGCGGCGGTTGGCCTCTTCATAGGTCTTGCGGAACTGCTTTTCCGAAACGTCACCATAGTGACCCTTCAGCTTCTGCTTGGCGCGCAGCTGCAGGCCGAAGTCGGAAAGCTTGCCCTTGCGGCGCTGGCCGTGCTGGCCGGGGCCGTATTCGCGCTTGTTGACCGGGGACTTCGGGCGGCCCCAGATGTTTTCACCAAGACGGCGATCGATCTTGTACTTAGCGGATTCGCGTTTGCTCATCGCATTCCCTTTCAAAACAACAGACCCGAACCACCACGGTCCGGGCGAAGGAAACGCGCCCTCCTCTGGCCTCCTTTTTCGAGACCTGACAGGGTTTTCCGCGCAAAGCGATGGAAAACCCACGGGACACGTCAGTTTGCGGGGCCAGAAAAGTGTACGCTGTTTTCCGTCCGGTCTCGCAGCCACGGAAAACCAAACACCGGACGCGTGGCCCGGTGCTTGGGCGGCTACCTAGTTGAAGAGTCCCGCCTTGTCAACGGCGGGACAGAACCGACGCCTTACAGCTATTGCTTCTTCTGAAGTCTGTCACCAATGCCGGACGCATAGTTCATGACGTGGAAGGTGTAGTTTTCCTCCACAGTGCCCTGGAACAGATGCGCCCACGGCCCGATGGCATAGATGCCAAGATCTTCGCCGCCATGCGTTTCGCTGGAGAGCGGCACCAGCGAGTGCTGCACGAAGTCCGGCTTCATTGTCTCCTCCGAGGTCAGCATGGGCCGCTCGGATGGTTTTTCCGCGCCCCCCGGCCCGTTGGCAAAGCCGATTGTGGTGTAGGTCTTCCCATCCTTGCCGTAGATCGGTTCATCATCGACACCGACCGAAATGCCAAGGATGGGATTGCCGCGCTTGGCATAGCCGGCGATCGTCAGTGTGTGGCTGTGGTCGCCGGTGACAACGATCAGCGTCTCGTCGAGGTCCACCTTGCGCAGGATCGCCTTGACCGCCTCGTTCATCGCCGCTGCATCCGAAAGCGTGCGATAGGCGTTGGATTCATGGCTGGCATGGTCGATGCGCCCGCCCTCGACCAGAAGCACATAGCCCTCCGGATTGCGCGACAGGATATCGATCGATTTCTCCGCCATTTCCGCCAGCGAAGGCTCGCCCGCCTTGTCGCCCGGACGGTCATGTTCGTATTGCATATGGGACGGCTCGAACAGGCCAAGCAGATGATCGGTCCTGGTGGGATCGATCGCCTTGAACTGCTCGGCATTCCACACGAAGGCACCTTTGTCGCCATAGCGGCTGAGCCAGGCCTGCGTCAGGTCCTTGCCGTCCTTGCGCTTGCCTTTCTTGTCGGCATATTCCGGATCGGCTGCCGTGGCCGGCAGGAAGCGATCACGGCCGCCGCCCATCGCCACCTCGAGACCGTTGCCGTAGCGCATGTCGACCAATTGCTGCGCGATGTCGGCACAGCCGGCGGATACCGCCTCGGCCGGCATGTCGGCATCCGATTCCCAATCGCGGTTGGCGATATGGGAGTAGGTGGCGCCCGGCGTGGCATGCGTAAGCCGCGCCGTGGTGATCGCTCCTGTCGACACGCCGAGCGTTTCGGCCATTTCCCACAAGGTTGTCACCGCCTTGGTTTTCTGGTCCTCGCAGGAATCCAGCCTGGCGGTGTGGTTGAGACCCATCAGGTCGTTGATGGTTTTCACGCCCGTCGTCATGGCAACCGCGCTCGGAGCGGAGTCGGTGATCTGGGCATCGGCAGAGTAGGTCTTGGAGGCCGCAAGATAAGGGAATGCCTCCCAGGCGAGCACGTTGGATTCGCCGTCGACCCCGCGCTGCTGCCCCTCGAAGATACGGGCTGCGGTAACGGTGGAGAAACCCATGCCGTCACCTACGACCAGGATGACGTTCTTGGCGCGGTTGGTGTTCTTCTGGCGCTTCAGTATCTGGTTGAGCGCGCCGTCGGCCTGTTTGTAGTAAGGGTCGTCGCCCTGCACCAGCCTGGCATCCTCGGCGCGAACGCCGGTCGCAGCCACGACGCCAGCCAGTACGAACAGGGCAGGTCGAGCAAAATCCTTCCAGTAGCGTTTCATTCCTTCCTCCGCAGAATGACCCCACCGCGAGGCAATGATTAGCCCGCTAATGAAATCTGGCAATGGCCATGAGGAGAAAGGAGCGATTTTCCCCAGCGCAAAGCAGGCATGTGTTGTCGATGTCCTGTGCGGGGAAGGTCTGCCCGGCTCAAGCGGCGGCGTCGAAAGCCGCCCGTGCGGAACGCAGAGTGTCACGGTTGCCGGCAGCCCAGGCGCCGAGCGCCGCAATCGGCACGGCAAGCGACTGGCCGAGTTCCGTCAGCGCATACTCCACTTCCGGTGGCGTCGTTGGCCGCACGGTACGGCTGACAAGGCCATCACGCTCCAGCGAACGCAATGTGACGGTCAGCATGCGCTGGGAGATGCCCTCGATCGCACGTTTCAGCGCATTGAAGCGCATCGATGCCGGCTGCAGGTTGAGGATGACGAGAATGCTCCAGGTGTCGCCGACGCGGTCGAGCACCTCGCGGATCGGGCAGTTGCCATCGGCGTCGGTGGCAAAACCCGGCGTGGTGTGCAGCAGCGGCACGCCCACTTCGTTCGTCCTGGCGTTCATGCAGTTCCTTCCATGTAACCTGGGCACGAAATCATGCGTTCTTTTCGGCGCCCTCGGTGACAGCTATCTAGTTACCCGTGATAACCTGATTACCATAAATATCCGTCTTTCCCGCTCAGGGGAAGGGATAAGACAAGGAGACCATCCATGAAGATCGCCCTTATCGGCGCCTCCGGTTTTGTCGGCAGCGCACTGCTCAAGGAAGCCACCCAGCGCGGGCACAGCGTCACCGCCATTGCCCGCAACCCCGAGAAGGTCGCGGCAGCCTCTGGCGTTACCGCCGTCAAGGGCGACGTCAACGACGTCAAGCAGCTCGCAGCATTGCTTGCCGGCCATGACGTCGTCATCTCCGCTTTCAATGGCGGCTGGGGCGACCCCGACATCTACAACAAGCATATCACCGGCTCGCGCGCCATCGCGGCCGCTGCCAAACAGGCCGGCGTGCGCCTGATCGTTGTAGGCGGCGCCGGCAGCCTGCTGGCGCCGGACGGCAGCCAGATCGTCGATTCGCCCAACTTCCCCGCCGCCTACAAGGATGGCGCTCGCGCTGCCCGTGATGCGCTTGCCGAACTGCGCAAGGATAGCGGCCTTGAGTGGTCGTTCGTGTCGCCGGCAGCCCACATCGCGCCGGGCGAACGCACCGGAAAGTTCCGCCTCGGCGGCGATGAGCCGGTGCTCGATGCCAAGGGCGAAAGCCATGTCTCGGTCGAGGACCTCGCCTACGCAGTCCTCGACGAGGCGGAAAAGCCGAAGCACACTGGCAAGCGTTTCACGCTCGGCTACTGACCACTGGAGCAATTCCGGGAAAACCGTGCAGCGGTTTTCCGTCTGGAGTTGTGTAATAACAGGGAGAGCGTTTTCACCGTTTAATGGAAATGGTGAAACGCTCGAATTGACCTGCCGGATGCGGCTAGTCCTCGGATTTCTTCTCCGGCAGGCCGTCGAGCTTGGTTTCTGCCAATTCTTCAAGCTCCTTCTCGGTCATCGACTGATACATCTGTTTCGACGCACCGATGAGCTCGCTCTTCTTGATCTCGCCGCGTTTGGCGGCGAGCGCCGCGCCCGCAGCGCGCTGCTGCGCTTTTGAGGTGGCCGGCATAGTCGCATCTCCTGTTTCCGCCTGATCGGGAAACGGCCTGCCGGGCCATGCGTTCCGGTAAATTCAGCTTGCGGTCAGACCAAAGCCCTGCATCAGGCGCCGCGTCGCGAAATTGGTCTTGCCCGAGGTGAAGACGGCGAAATCGGTGCCGTTGCTCGAAAGCTCGGCTGGTTCCATCGGCCTTCCATCCTGCAACAACGACAGCGCCCGTCGCGCAATCGCTTCGGCCGGGTCGATCCAGTCAACCGGCCACGGTGCGGTCTTGCGCATGCGGTTGACCAGGAAGGGATAATGGGTGCAGGCCAGCACGACGATGTCGGTGAAGCGGCCGTCCTGTTCGATGAAACAGGGGGAGATCTCGGCACGCACAGCCTCTTCGTCGACGAAACCGTCGCGCATGTAGATCTCGGCGAGGCCTGCCAGCGCGGTGGAGCCGACCAACCGCACATGACATTTCTGCGCCCATCTGCCGATAAGATCGCGCGTGTATTGCCGCTTCACTGTACCCGGCGTGGCCAGCACAGAAACAAGGCCTGAGCGCGTGCGTTCGGCCGCCGGCTTGATCGCGGGTACGGTACCGACGAAAAGATGGGCGGGAAAAGCCTCACGCAGCGCGTCGATGACCAGCGTCGAGGCGGTGTTGCAGGCGATGACTGAAATCGCCGGCTGGTAGCGTTCCAGCAATTGCCCGAACAGCGCCAGGAGATGCGCATTCAATGCCGGCTCCTCCCAATTGCCGTAGGGAAAAGCAGCATCGTCGGCGATGTAGATGAAGCGGCGGTCGGGCATCAGCACGCGCGCCTCGCGCAGCACAGTGAGCCCGCCGACACCGGAATCGAAGATCAGGATCGGCTGCTCGGTCATTTCGTGCCCTCAGTCGTTGTCCAGCCCCTTGCCGCCGACCGGCGGCAGCATGTCAGCGTCGTCGCCGTCCTCCGACGGGTGCGCTGCACGATCAGCCTTGGCCTTGCGCTCAGGATAGCCGGCGCCGCGCGGCTCCTTCGGGGAGAAATAGTCAAGCGACGCAACGACACCACGCAGCACCTTCAGCTCCGGCTCGGCGAAGCCGGCGCGGGTCAACACGGCGCGCAGATTGTCGACCATCTTGGGCTTCTTTGCGGCAGGCCGGAAATAACCGCGCGCCTCAAGCGCCGCTTCCAGATGTCCGAACAAGCCGTGCAGCTGTTCCTTGGTCGCCGGCAGCATTTCCGCGCTGGAGAAGTTGGTATCGGTCTCGTTCTCGAGGCCGGACTTCATCCATTCATAGGACATCAGAAGCACCGCCTGGGCGATGTTGAGCGAGGAGAAGGCAGGGTCGACCGGAAAAGTGACGATCTCGTCAGCAAGACCGACCTCGTCATTGTAGAGCCCGAAGCGCTCGCGCCCGAACAGGATGCCGGTCTTCAGGCCGTCACGCGTTCGGGCCCGCAGTGTCCTTCCCGCCTCCACCGGTCCGCGCACCGGCTTGAAGCCGTCGCGCTCGCGCGCCGTGGTGGCGAAGATGAAATTGAGGTCGGCGATGGCTGAAGGCAGATCGTCGTAAAGCTTGACCGCATCGATGACGTGATCGGCCCTGCTGGCGGCAGCGCGCGCCTTCTCGCTTGGCCAGCCGTCGCGCGGGTTGACCAGTCTCAGCTCGCTCAAGCCGAAATTCGCCATGGCGCGCGCGACCATGCCGATGTTTTCGCCAAGCTGCGGCTCGACAAGGATGATGGCGGGCCCGGCGGCCTGTTCAGGTGAATTCGTCATGACAAAACGCTCATTTGCGACACTGTCGCGACCCCTGCCATATTCGGCCGCGAAAATGAAGCTTTGGCTTTTTCGGCCTACGGTTCAGCGATGCTGCAGCGCCAGGCGTACCCCAAGCGCACAATAAATGCCGCCAACGACCTTGCCCTGCCATTTCAGGATCGTCGGATTGCGGCGCAGAAGGTTGCCGAGCGCGCCGGCGCCGAACGCGAAAACCAGCGTGCTCACCAGCCCCAACATGACAAAGATGACGCCGAGGCTCAGCAACTGGAAGGGAACCGGCCCGTTTTCCGGCCGCACGAACTGGGGAAGGAAGGCCAGAAAGAACAACGCCGTCTTGGGGTTGAGGACCTCGGCCAATATCGCCTGCCGGAAAGCCTTGCCGGCGCTGATCGGCAGTGTGTTCGCGGTCAGCTCCGTCGGTGCTTTTGCCAGGATCGAGCGGATGCCGAGATAGACGAGATAGCCGGCGCCAAGATATTTGACGATCGAAAACAGCATGGCCGAAGCGGCTATGATGGCGGAGATACCGACGATGGCCAGCACGGTGTGGATCATGTCGCCGGCAGCGATGCCGGCGCCGGTGGCAATACCGACTTTCGTTCCCGAGCTGGTCGAGCGCGCGACAGTGAGCAGTGTCGCCGGCCCCGGAATGAAGACAAAGCCGAACACGATCGCGACATAAGAAATCAGTGTGGCCAGATCAATCATGCGTGAGCTCCCGATCGACAGCTGCCGACAGCATCACCGTTTCGACCGAAAAGCAATGTTCTGCCGGCAGTGGGGCTTGTTCATTGGCGCGTATTTGATTGTCGCCGAGGATCAATCTCGCATTCTGAGCGTTTGCACCCCTAATCGTGCTTTGATATAGGGGCCGCATCTCTTGGCCGAGCCGTGCGCGAGGCCCTTCCCGACCAGCAGCGAGGCTTCTTTCCATGGCGAAGATCAAGGTGGCTAACCCCGTCGTCGAACTCGACGGCGACGAGATGACCCGCATCATCTGGCAGTTCATCAAGGACAAGCTGATCCACCCCTATCTCGACCTCAACCTCGACTATTACGACCTTGGCATCGAGCATCGCGACGCCACCAACGACCAGGTAACCATCGACGCCGCCAACGCCATCAACAAGTATGGCGTGGGCGTTAAGTGCGCGACCATCACGCCCGACGAAGCCCGCGTCGAAGAGTTCAAGCTCAAGAAGATGTGGAAGAGCCCGAACGGCACGATCCGCAACATCCTGGGCGGCGTCATCTTCCGTGAGCCGATCATCATGAAGAACGTGCCGCGCCTGGTGCCGGGCTGGACCAAGCCGATCATAGTCGGCCGTCATGCCTTCGGCGACCAGTACAAGGCGACCGACTTCAAGTTCCCCGGCAAGGGCAAGCTTTCGATCAAGTTCGTCGGCGATGACGGCCAGGTTATCGAGCACGACGTGTTCGATGCGCCCGGCGCCGGTGTGGCGATGGCCATGTACAATCTCGACGAATCGATCCGCGAATTCGCCCGCGCATCCCTGAACTACGGCCTGCTGCGCGGCTATCCGGTCTATCTCTCGACCAAGAACACCATCCTCAAGGCCTATGACGGCCGCTTCAAGGATATCTTCCAGGAAGTCTATGAGACCGAATTCGAGGCCGCCTTCAAGGAGAAGAAGATCTGGTACGAACACCGCCTGATCGACGACATGGTCGCCTCTTCGCTCAAGTGGTCCGGCGGTTATGTCTGGGCCTGCAAGAACTATGACGGCGACGTGCAGTCCGACACCGTTGCACAGGGCTTCGGCTCACTCGGCCTGATGACCTCGGTGCTGATGACGCCGGACGGCAAGACTGTGGAAGCGGAAGCCGCACACGGCACCGTCACCCGCCACTACCGCCAGCATCAGAAGGGCGAGGAGACCTCGACCAACTCGATCGCCTCGATCTTTGCCTGGACCCGCGGCCTGGCGCACCGCGCCAAGCTGGACGACAATGCCGAACTGAAGCGTTTCGCCGAGACGCTGGAGAGGGTCTGCATCCAGACCGTCGAGGGCGGCTACATGACCAAGGACCTGTCGCTGCTGATCGGTCCCGACCAGCCCTGGCTGTCGACCACCGGCTTCCTAGACAAGATCGACGAGAACCTGCAGAAGGCCATGGCCTGACCCTGGCAGGATGGAAACTGAAAAAGCCCCGGAGCGATCCGGGGCTTTTTTGTTGGGCCGCCCTTCCCCTGGAAAGGTATCGGCGTGTCACACCAGCGGCAGGTTGATGTCGGTCAGGAGCTCGGCCGGCGCCACATCACGCGGGTTGTTGAGATACTCTTCGAACATCACCGTGTCGCGCAGCTTGCGCCCCGACATCGGCAGCCATTCGCCATAGAGCCAGGTGTAGGCCTTGTGCATGTCCGCATAGGGTCCCTTGTGGCGCAGCACGGCATAGTCGCCGCCTTCGAGCGTGCGGCGCTCCAGCGGCGCCTGGGCAGGCTGCGCGGCATCCGTCTCGACGCAGGCATAGGAGCGCAGCTTGTCGACCGCCACGACGTCGGGATCGTCAAGATAGATGCCGATCATACGTTGCCCGGCTTGCCCCTGGCCGCGGGCATAAAGCGTCCCGAACAATTGTTCGAACGCCTTGCCGATGCCCATGTAGGAACCCTGGTGGGAAACGCCGACCACCTCGGTGGGCTTGAGCGTGCGGATGGAGATGTCAAACATGATGGAAGCCTTTCTCTGCTTGCTTTCAAAGAGTGTGTGGCTTCCCTCTTTCCGGTAGCGCGCCGGCGGCATTCCGTAGACCGCCTTGAAAATGCGGTTGAACGACTGGACGTTGGGATAGCCAGACCGTTTCGCAATTTCGCTGATGCCGAGATCCGTCTCCACGATGTCGCCGGCCGCCCGATGCAACCGCAGTCGCTTGACTGTCGCCGCCGCGGTTTCGCCGTAGATGGCGCGATAGATCCGATGCCAGTGATAGGGTGACAGGCAGGCGATTTCGGCCAGGCCATCCATGTCCAGCTCCTCGTCGAGGTGCTCATGGATGTGGTTCGAAACCCGTCTCAGACGCGTTTCGTAGACTGCCCATGCCGTTTCGCCATTCATGTCAGGCCTCATGCAAATCGATCGGCTGGAAACAACCATAGCCGCTTTTGACAAATCCTGCTGACTTGCAAGACGAAGAAACAAGCCGTTTCCCCGTGATATGCAGGCCGACAGGGAGAAACCTGATCATGAACCACAGACCAACGCTCTACGGTGCGGATTACAGCGTCTATGTGCGCATTGCGCGGCTGGCATTGCTGGAGAAACATGTCGATCATGAACTTGTGCCGGTCGACATCTTCGCCGCAGGCGGACCGCCCGGGTGGTATCGCGCGTTGCATCCCTTCTCCAGGATACCGGCGTTCGAACATGATGGGCTGAAACTCTTCGAGACAACGGCTATCGCCCGCTATGTCGACGAAGCCTTCGAGGGCCCTGCTCTGCAACCCGGGCAGCCTCGCGAACGCGCAGTGATGAACCAGATCGTCGGCATGCTCGATGCCTATGCCTACCGAACGCTCGTCTGGGACATCTATGTCGAGACCGTCTCCAAGCCGCGCGATGGTAATGCAGTGGACGAAACTGTCGTCTCAGCTGCGCTACCACGCGCCGAAACCTGCCTCGCCACCCTGGCCGGGCTGAAATTGCCGGGTCCGTGGCTGCTTGGCGGACAACTGACCTTGGCTGACCTGCATGCAGCCCCAATGTTCGGCTATTTCATGCAGGCCGAGATGTCGGCTGCGATGCTGGCCAGGTATCCTGCGCTGTCTGACTGGTGGCAATCGATGCAGGCGCGCGCGAGCTTTCTGGCCACCAGGCCGACCGGCTAACCGGGAATTCGAAAGAGTTTTTTGCTACCCCTTGCAAAACGGGAGACTGTTTTCTTGTCCTCGGCAATCAGGTGCCCCAAATAGGAGCTGCGGCTCTTCTTGCCGCGAGCGTCCTTCCACGTCCGCACGCAACCGCCTGGCGAGGACGCCTTCAATCACTGTCCTTTCAAGACATTTCCAGGAAAGAGACCCATGAGCCCGACAATCCGTTTCAACGACGGCAAGGCTATCCCGCAACTCGGCTTCGGCGTCTGGCAGGTGCCGAACGAAGGCGCCAATGCGGCTGTGACCGCTGCCATCGAGGCCGGCTACCGCTCGATCGACACCGCCGCCATCTATGGCAACGAAGAAGGTGTCGGCGATGCGCTTGCCGCTTCAAGCACTTCCGGCATCTTTCTCACCACCAAGCTCTGGAATTCCGAGCAGGGCTACGATTCGGCGCTCAGGGCCTTCGATACCAGCCTCGGGAAGCTGCGCCGCGACAAGATCGACCTCTATCTCATCCATTGGCCGGTGCCATCGCGCGATCGTTATGTCGACAGCTGGAAGGCCCTGATCAGGCTGCGCGAGGAAGGCCGCGTCGCCTCGATCGGCGTTTCCAATTTCCAGATCGCCCATCTCGAGCGGTTGAAGGCGGAAACCGGTGTCGTTCCGGCGATCAACCAGGTGGAACTGCACCCGCGCTTCCAGCAGAAGGAGCTGCGTGCCTACCACGCCAGGGAAGGCATCGTGACCGAGGCGTGGAGCCCGCTCGGCCAGGGCACGCTGCTGCATGATCCGGTGCTCGCCGCGCTGGCGAAGAAACACGGCAAGACCGCCGCCCAGGTGATCCTGCGCTGGCATCTCGACATCGGCAACGTCGTCATCCCCAAGTCGGTGACGCCATCGCGCATCGTCGAGAATTTCCAGCTGTTCGACTTCAAGCTGGCGCCGGAAGACATCGCCGAGATCGAGAAGCTCGACAGCGTCAAGGGCAAGATCGGGCCGGACCCCGATACATTCGCCATGGGATAGTCCAGAACGAGGGCGCGTTCCCCGGGAACGCGCCCTCGTTCCGGCTTCGACTTTTCTCGGTTGCCTTCAAAGCGGCGCAGCTTCGTCCAGATTTTGTCCCGGTTCAGCGCGTAACCTCGCGTCAAATTCGGGGGAATCATGCGCAAACGAACCGTCGCCCTGCTTGGGGCACTTGCCGCTGCCTGCGCCATATGGGCATTCAACAGCAGCCTGCTCGCCGGCAATTCAGAGCGACGACCGATGCTGATCGCGCATCGCGGGCTGGGCCAGACCTTCTCCCCTGTCGGCATCGGCAACGACACCTGTACGGCCGACCGCATCTATTCGCCGGAGCATCCCTATCTCGAAAACACCATCGAGGGTTTCCGGGCGGCGTTTGCAGCCGGCGCCGACATCGTTGAGCTCGACGTCCATCCGACCACCGATGGTGACTTCGCGGTGTTCCACGACTGGACGGTGGATTGCCGCACCGATGGCAAAGGGATAACGCGCGAAAAGAGCCTTAAGGAGCTGAAGGCGCTCGACATCGGTTATGGCTATACCGCCGATGGTGGCAAGACCTTCCCGTTCCGGGGCAAGGGCATCGGCCAGATGCCGAGCCTTGGCGAGGTGCTCAGCGCATTTCCGACCAAACGTTTGCTGATCAATATCAAGAGCGACGACATAGCCGAGGGCCGACTGCTGGCAAGGACGATCGGCGCGCTGCCATCGGAGCGGCAGAAGCTCATCATGGTCTATGGCGGCGGCAAGGCGATCGACGCCTACCGAGCCGCCCTGCCCGACGCCGTCGTGCTGGGGACCGACCGCGTCGTCCCCTGTCTGATGCGTTATGCCGCGCTCGGCTGGAGCGGTTATGTTCCAGAGGATTGCCGCAAGACGCTGTTCATGCTGCCGGCCAACTACGCACCCTTCGCCTGGGGTTTTCCAAACCGGCTGAGCGAGCGGCTGGACGCCAACGGCTCGACGCTGGTGATCCTGGGCGACAATGACGGTTCGAAACATTCGACCGGCGTCGACGACATCGCGACGTTCAGGAAACTGCCTGCCCGTTTCGACGGTGCGATCTGGACCAACCGCGTTGACCGCATCGGGCCTGCGGTGGCTGCCCCGGAATAGCCAATGCCGGGTATTGCACCCGGCACTGGAGGTTTGCTCAGACTGAAACCTGGCCCGACTGCTATGCAGCGAGCGCCGCCTTGACCGCGGCAATGGCATCGTTGGCCTTGGAGGCGTCGGGACCGCCAGCCTGCGCCATATCAGGCCGACCGCCACCGCCCTGACCGCCGAGCGCGGCGGATGCGACGCGCACCAGGTCGACGGCGCTGAAGCGACCGATCAGGTCGTCGGTGACCGCAACGACGACACTTGCTTTGCCCTCGGCCTCGCCGACCAGCACGACAACACCGGAACCCAGCGCCTTCTTGCCCTCGTCGGCGAGCGGCTTCAGGTCCTTCGGCGAGACACCGCTGACCGACTTGCCGAGGAAACCGACACCCGCCACGGTCTCGGTGGCGTTTTCGGCCGCGCCGGCGGAGCCGCCACCCATGGCGAGCTTCTTGCGCGCATCGGTCAGGTCACGCTCCAGTTTCTTGCGTTCGTCAAGCAGGGTTTCCACCCGTGCGAGCACATCGGCCGGGGAAATCTTCAACGTCGCCGCGACCGCCTTGAGGCGCCGGTCCTGTTCATCGAGATGACGGCGTGCCGCCTCGCCGGTCAGCGCCTCGATGCGACGAACACCCGCCGCCACCGGGCTGTCGGAAACGATGCGCACCAGGCCGATGTCGCCGGTCGCCTTTACATGCGTGCCGCCGCAAAGCTCGATGGAATATGGCCGGTTGGCCTTGTCGCCATGCAAGGCGGTGCCCATCGAGACGACACGGACCTCGTCACCATATTTCTCGCCGAACAGCGCCATCGCGCCTTCCGCACGGGCGTCATCCACCGACATCAGCCGGGTCGTGACCGGGCTGTTCTGGACAACGATCTCGTTGGCCATACGCTCGACCTCTTCCAGCTCTTCTGGTGAGATCGGCTTGTTGTGCGAGATGTCGAAGCGCAGCCGCTCCGGCGCAACCAACGAACCCTTCTGGGCGACGTGGGTGCCCAGCACTTCGCGCAGCGCCTCATGGATGAGGTGCGTCGCCGAGTGGTTGGAGCGCAGGCGCGTCCTGCGAGCATGGTCGACCTCGAGCTCGACGGCAGCGCCTGTCTTCAGCGAACCCCTGGTTACCTTGCCCTGATGAACAAAGAGGCCATCGGCCTTCTTCAGGGTGTCGGTGACGTCGATCCGGAAACCCTCGCCGGAGATCGTTCCGGTGTCGCCCATCTGGCCGCCGGACTCGCCGTAGAAAGGCGTCTGGTTGACGATGATCGCCACGCTGTCGCCTTCCTTGGCGTCGTCAACGACCTTGCCGTCGCGCAGGATCGCCGTGACGATGCCTTCTGCCTTCTCGGTCTCGTAGCCGAGGAACTCGGTCGCGCCTGTCTTGTCGCGCACGGAGAACCACACGGTCTCGGTGGCAGCTTCGCCGGAACCGGCCCAGCTGGCGCGCGCTTCCGCCTTCTGCCGTTCCATCGCGTCGGTGAAACCGGCAAGGTCGACCGAGATGCTGCGCTGGCGCAGGGCGTCCTGCGTCAGATCCAGCGGGAAACCGTAGGTATCGTAGAGCTTGAAGGCAGTCTCGCCGTCCAGCATGTCGCCGGCACCGAGCCTGTCAGTGGCATCAGCGAGCAGGCCGAGACCGCGCACCAGCGTCTTGCGGAAGCGGGTTTCCTCAAGCTTCAGCGTTTCTGTGAGCAGTGCTTCGCTGCGCACGAGCTCGGGATAGGCCTGCCCCATCTCGCGCACCAGCGCCGGCACCAGCTTCCACATCAAAGGCTCATTGGCGCCGAGCAGCTGCGCATGACGCATGGCACGGCGCATGATGCGGCGCAGCACATAGCCACGGCCCTCGTTGGAAGGCAGCACGCCATCGGCCACCAGGAAGGATGACGAGCGCAGGTGGTCGGCGATCACGCGGTAGGACGCGACATTCTCGGTGTTCGGGCCTTGTCCGAGCGCGGACGAAGCAGCGTCGATCAGGTGACGGAAAAGATCGGTTTCGAAAACGCTTTCCACCCCCTGCAGGATGGAGGCCATGCGCTCCAGGCCCATGCCCGTATCGATCGACGGGCGCGGCAGGTCGATGCGCTCCTCCTTGGTGACCTGCTCATACTGCATGAAGACCAGGTTCCAGAATTCGAGGAAGCGGTCGCCATCCTCTTCCGGGCTGCCGGGAGGGCCGCCCCAGATGTGCTCGCCGCGATCGATGAAGATCTCGGAACACGGCCCGCAGGGACCAGTGTCGCCCATGGCCCAGAAATTGTCCGAGGTCGCGATGCGGATGATGCGGTCATCCGAAAAGCCGGCGATCTTCTTCCAATAGCCGGCCGCCTCTTCGTCGGTGTGATAGACGGTGACGAGCAGCTTGTCCTTCTTCAGCCCGAAACCCTTGGTGATCAGGTTCCAGGCAAGTTCGATCGCGCGTTCCTTGAAATAATCGCCGAACGAGAAATTGCCGAGCATCTCGAAAAAGGTGAGATGGCGGGCGGTGTAGCCGACATTGTCGAGATCGTTGTGCTTGCCGCCGGCACGCACGCTCTTCTGCGCGGTTGCGGCGCGCGAATAGGGCCGCTTCTCCAGGCCGGTGAAAACGTTCTTGAACTGTACCATACCGGCGTTGGTGAACATCAGCGTCGGGTCGTTGCGCGGCACCAGCGGGCTGGAGGCGACGATCTCGTGGCCTTCCTTGCGGAAATAGTCGAGAAAGGTCGACCGGATATCGTTCACGCCACTCATCGAAACTGCCTTTATGGTGAAGCCCCCAGCCAAGGCCGGTGGAAAATGGAATAGGCCTTTTAGCGGCAGCCTTCCAGCCTGTCCAGAAACAGGCAAGACCCATGCGCGCAGACCCAAAGCCATCGCCAGAAACGCAAACCGCCGGCGCAAGGCCGGCGGTTAAACCATTGTCATCAGGCGCTGAACTGGCTCTCAGGGGAGAACCAACCGTTAGCCTTCTGCGGCGTCGTCGAGATCGTTGTCGCTGTCGCCGCCATTGTCGAGGAATTTCTCCGCGATCAGCCCGGCATTCTGTCTCAGCGCCTGCTCGACCTCGCGGGCAAGATCCGGATTGTCGCGCAGGAACTGCTTGGCGTTTTCACGTCCCTGGCCGAGACGCTGCGAATTGTAGGAGAACCAGGCTCCCGACTTCTCGACGATGCCGGCCTTGACACCGAGATCGATCAACTCGCCGGTCTTGGACACGCCTTCGCCATACATGATGTCGAATTCGATGACCTTGAAGGGTGGGGCCAGCTTGTTCTTGACCACCTTGACGCGGGTCTGGTTGCCGACGACCTCGTCCCGATCCTTGATCGAACCGATGCGGCGGATGTCGAGGCGCACCGAAGCGTAGAACTTCAGCGCGTTACCACCGGTGGTCGTCTCGGGCGAACCGAACATGACGCCGATCTTCATGCGGATCTGGTTGATGAAGATGACCATGGTGTTGGAACGCGAGATCGAGGCGGTGAGCTTGCGTAGCGCCTGGCTCATCAGGCGAGCCTGCAGGCCCGGCAACGCATCACCCATCTCGCCCTCGATTTCGGCGCGCGGAGTGAGCGCTGCGACCGAATCGACCACCAGAACGTCGATGGCGCCTGAGCGAACCAGCGTGTCGCAGATCTCCAGCGCCTGCTCGCCGGTGTCCGGCTGCGAGATCAGCAGGTTTTCGAGATCGACGCCCAGCTTGCGGGCATAGACCGGATCGAGCGCATGTTCGGCATCGACGAAGGCGCAGATGCCGCCCTTCTTCTGCGCTTCCGCCACCGTGTGCAGCGCCAGCGTGGTCTTGCCCGAGCTTTCCGGCCCGTAAATTTCAACGATACGGCCACGCGGCAAACCGCCGACGCCGAGCGCGATGTCGAGGCCCAGCGAGCCTGTCGGCACCGTCTCGATCTCGACCGCCTGCTCATTGGCACCGAGCCGCATGATCGAGCCCTTGCCGAATGCCCGTTCGATCTGCGACAGCGCAGCGTCGAGCGCTTTTGTTTTGTCCACCGAATTGTCCTCTACAAGCCTCAAGCTATTCTGAGCCATGATACATCACCCCTTGGTCGTCAATGAAGGCCGGACAGTCCGGGATCCCTTGTTATTATGTACCCTTTTTGTTCCGTTTTGGCAAGACACCGCAATACCTTGAAAAGTATGTTAAATTCCAATTTGTTCTTTTTTTGTTTTGCAGCAGGCGGCCGTGAGGCGTCCTCACGCGCGCAGATCACATTGGCGCGATGCGGCGGTCGCCGATTCGGCAAGGCCACAGCAACGAACCATAACGCGACCGCTAGCATCGCGGTGCGTGCATGAGCCCCATGCCGAAGCTTTTCGCCGCTGGTGGCGCGCATATCGACCGACGCGGTCAGGTGAGCGGCCCCTATGTGCCGGCGGCGTCCAATCCCGGAACGATGCGCGAGGACGTCGGCGGCGGCGTCTTCAATGCACTGCGCACAGTCGTGCGACGTGGTGTCTCCGCCGCACTGATGTCGGTGCGCGGCGGCGACACCGCGGGCGAGACGGTCGCGCGGACAATCACGCAGGCCGGCATCAAGGATCTCTCGGTCACCTTCCTTGACCGTGCCACGCCGAGTTACACGGCCATCCTCGACAGCGAGGGCGAGCTTATGGTCGGCTTTGCCGACATGGGGCTCTATGATCTGGCTTTCCCAAAGCAGATGCGCCGCGCCAACATTCGCGGCGCGGTTGAGGCATCGGATGCGGTGCTCTGCGATGCGAACCTGCCGACCGCGGCGCTCGAGCGTCTCATGGTGCTGGCCGCAGACCGACCAATTTTCGTCATCGCCATTTCACCGGCCAAGGTGGTGCGCCTCGCCTCGCTGTTCGAACGGCCGACGCTGGTGTTCATGAACCGTCGCGAGGCGGCAGCGCTGACCGGCCTTTCGCGCGAGGCGACCGAGAAAGATCTGGTAATGGGCCTGCGTGGCATTGGCATGCGCGGCGGCGTCGTGACGGCAGGAGACCGCCCTGCGCTCGGTTTTGACATGAACGGCGCCTTTGCAATCTCGCCGCCTCCGCCGAGGGCCGTGGTCGACGTGACCGGCGCAGGCGATGCGCTGGCGGGAGCCACCACCGCAGCGCTGCTGCGCGGGCTGCCGCTGCGCGTCGCCTTGCGCGAAGGTGTCGCAGCAGCAGGACTCGCTATCGAAAGCCCGCTCGCGGTACCCGAATTCACGCAGGCATCCTTTGCCGCAGCCCTGACCCTTGTGCCGGAAGCGCGGGAAGTGGCATGAGGACGGCAAATCCCATTCTTGAACGGCTGTTCGCGAACCGCGTGACGCCAACCGGAGACATCTCATGATCCTCGAAACCGCCCGCCCTTACATCGACATCCACGCTCCCGTCGCCGAGGCACTGAAAGCGGGCCGTCCGGTGGTGGCGCTGGAATCGACCATCATTACCCACGGCATGCCCTACCCCGACAATGGCGCGATGGCGGCCAATGTCGAAAAGATCATTTCGGATGAAGGCGCAGTGCCGGCAACGATCGCGGTCGTCAACGGCCGCATCAAGATCGGCCTGTCCGACGGCGAACGGGAATCGCTTGCCATGACCGGCGACGCCATGAAGCTGTCGCGCGCCGACTTCGCCTTCGCCGTCGCCGAAGGCCGCACGGGCGGCACGACCGTGGCCGCCACCATGATCGCCGCGCATATGGCCGGCATCAGGGTGTTTGCCACCGGCGGCATCGGCGGGGTGCACAAGGGCGCCGAAAAAAGCTTCGACATCTCGGCCGATCTCGACGAGCTGGCACGCACGCCGGTGATCGTGGTGTCGGCAGGCGCCAAGGCCATCCTCGACATCGAAAAGACGCTGGAAGTCCTGGAAACGCGCGGCGTGCCGGTGATCGGTCATGGCTGCGAGACGATGCCGGCCTTCTGGTCGCGGCAATCACCCTTCCGGGCGCCGCTGACGCTGGATGCACCCGAAAAGATCGCCAAACTGTTCAAGACCCGCCAGGCGCTTGGCATCGATGGCGGTGTGCTGGTGGCCAATCCGGTGCCGGTGACCGACGAGATCCCCGCGGCCGAGATGGCCGGCTATATCGAGGCCGCGCAGAAGGCGGCGAAAGCGCAGAACGTGACCGGCAAAGCCGTCACGCCGTTCCTGCTCGGCAAGATCCTGGAACTCACCAACGGCCGCAGCCTGAAGACCAACATCGCGCTGGTCGAAAACAACGCCCGAGTCGCGGCCAGGGTCGCCAAGGCCCTGTAGAAAAGGTCATCGGCTTCCGCGCCCCTGCTTCCCTCCGGCATGCAAGTGTGATGACGATGTCCTGGGCGGGCAGCGCAGGAATGAGGACAGAATGCCGATCAAGGGAAAATTGACCGTCGTGGCGTTGGGCGTCGCGACGCTGCTCGTGGGCGTGGCGAACAGCCAGGCAGCGACCAAATGCACGGCCTACGAGCAGCAGGTGGCCAGGCAGATCAAGGAAGGCAAGGCTTTCCTGAAGCAGGAAAGCTTCAGGAAGTGGATCGACGACGGCCTGCAGAGCAAAGCGCCCTACAACAAGAAACCCTACACCGCCTACAGCAAATGGTACGCCCGGTTCGACAAGCTGGGTTCGATGGGAGCGGAAACGGAAAACGTCAAATTCCTTGAAAACCACGGCTTTACGGCGTCAGCCGCTTATTCCGTGTTTCAAGGCTATGCCCTCAACGGCAAGCTGACATCCGATGTCGACATCGATTTCGAAAAGAAAATGAACGCCTTTTCCTGCGGCTGATTCCAGACGCTGGCTTGCGGTAATTTACTTTCCCAAACGCAGGCCAGCGTCGTAGGATTTCCTTGCCCAGGCAGCCATGTCGTCCGGATCGTCGGCGGCACCGTCCGGCAAGGTCCAATACGGCATCGCCACCTGCTTGCCATGACGCGAGCCGACATAGGTCCATTGCGTGCAGCCGGCCGCTGCGAATTCCTGGCCGAGTTCGGCATCGGCCTTCAGCAGCAGTTCGCCGCGCAGTTCGATGGCGACGATGACGCCGTCGAAATAGATGCCCTTGCCACCGAACAGACGGCGGATGCTGACCGGGCCCAGGCCAGCGAAAAGGTCGGTGATCGCGTCATTGTCCATGGCGAGATCATTGCATGGCGCCTGACCATCGTCACGATGAAACCAAAGCTCTGCTGACAGGTTTCGGCTCAGGACTGTACAATATTGTCCGGTCCAATCGAGGAGACCGCCATGCCCATGCTACTTCAAGGCTCCTGTCGTTGCGGTGCCGTCCGCTTCGAAGTCGAAAGCCACACACCGGCCCCCTACCAGCTCTGCTATTGCTCGATCTGCCGCAAGCAGCAGGGCGGCGGCGGATACGCGATCAACCTCGGGGCCACTTCGGCAACGCTGACGATAACAGGCGAGGAGAACCTCGGGGTCTATCGCGCAGAGATCCAGGACGACGAACGTCCTGTATGCGAGACCTCCACGGGCGAACGCAATTTCTGCAGGAACTGCGGTTCGGCACTGTGGCTCTACGATCCGACCTGGCCGGAACTCGTGCATCCATTCGCATCGGCCGTCGATACGGAGTTGCCTGAGCCGCCGGAGCGCACCCATCTGATGCTGAAATACAAGAGCGGCTGGGTCGAGCCCGACATCCGCGACGGCGACAAGGTCTTCGATCTCTATCCCGAGGAATCAATTGCCGACTGGCATCGAAGAACGGGAATGTGGGTGGAGTGAGATACCTGCGGTTGGGCAGCGAACCGAACGGCTCTCCCTGTACGCCGCCCGGGTACCGTCAGTCTTCGCTGGCGAAATCCTCCAGTGCCTGTCCTTTGAGGCGAAAGAACACCTTTTCTTCCTCTCGCGAGGCACCGGTTTCGTCGTAGAAAGCGAGCAGCCGGGCATTGCTCCTGTCCGCAGTCCAGTCGACGCGCGAAAGACCACGCGCCGCGGCAAGGCGGGCAAGCGCCCGCAAAAGCGACCTGCCAGCGCCGCTGCCGCGCATGGCTTCCAAGACGAACAGATCCTTGAGAAACAGCCCGCCCTTCAATCCTGGACCGGGATAGATGGTGGAGAAGGTGGCGAAACCGATCAGACGATCGGCTTCGGCGACGAGGATCTCGACGCCGGCCGGAAGGCTGGCGAGGTCCGCCAGGATGATCTCCCTCGCAGGGCACGAGACGCCATAGTGCTGTTGCATTGCCTCGAAGAGGACAGCAAGCTGCGTGTGGTCGGCAAGACAATGCGGCCGGACAGAGGTCACACCCGCCTCAGCCGCTTTCATTGAAGCGAAATCTCAGGCAGCGCTTTGGGCACGGGCCTCGGCCAGCGCCTTGAGGTCGGCAGGCTTCAGCTCCACCGATTCGCCGCAGCCGCAGGCCGAGGACTGGTTCGGGTTGCGGAAGGTGAAACCCGTGCGCAGCGTGGTGCGCTCGAAATCCATCTCGGTGCCGAACAGGAACAGCGCAGCTTCCGGCGCGACATAGACGTGTGCGCCCTCGCGCTCGACATGGTCATCCTTGGCGCTCGGCTCGGTCACCAGGTCGACCGTGTATTCCATGCCCGCGCAGCCGCCCTTCTTGATGCCGAGACGGATGCCCTGCGCGTTCTCGCGCGTGGCCATGATCTCGCGCACGCGCTCTGCGGCCTTGTCGGTCATTGAGATGACGGCGAAGCGTCCCATGTCATTCTCCAGTTTCACACGGGTTCAAGGCCCGCTGAACGAGGCCAGAGCGTTTCCGTTTTTCACGGAAACGCGGAAACACTCTGGCTTTGTTTCTACGCAATTCCGGACGGAAAACCGCTGTGCACTTTTCCTGGAATTGCTCTAGCTATAAGATGGTGAAGTTTTCGCAGGCGCGCAAGACGGCCCGCAAAAGTGCTGGAGCGTCCTTCGCGCGTGCGACAGACGCGCGGCCCTCTAGTACCACCCCACCGCAACCTGAGCCTCTTCCGACATACGGTCGGGTGTCCAGGGCGGATCGAACACCATCTTGACCTCGACGCCCGAAACGCCTTCCACGGTGCCGACGGCATTTTCCACCCAGCCCGGCATCTCGCCGGCCACCGGGCAGCCGGGCGCGGTCAATGTCATGTCGATCTTGACCGTGCGGTCGTCCTCGATGTCGATCTTGTAGACCAGACCGAGTTCGTAGATGTCGGCCGGGATTTCCGGATCGTAGACCGTCTTCAGCGCCGAAACGATGTCGTCGGTGATGCGCGCCAGTTCGTCTGCGGGAATTGCCGAAACGGGAGCGGTTTCGGCCGGCACCGCCTGGGGCGTCTCTGTTTCAGTGATCGCGGCGTCTTCCATGGCTCTTACCCGAAGAATTTCCGTGCTTTTTCCAGCGCATCGACAAGCGCGTCGACCTCGGCGTGCGTGTTGTACATGCCGAAGGATGCCCTGCATGTGGAGGTCACGCCGAAGCGTTTCAACAGTGGCTGCGCACAATGCGTGCCTGCGCGCACGGCTACACCCTGCCTGTCGATCACCATCGAGACGTCGTGGGCGTGAATGCCCTTGAGCTCGAAGGAGATGATGGCACCCTTGTCCGGTGCGTCACCGAAAATGCGCAGCGAATTGATGGAACGCAGCCGCTCATGCGCATAGGCCTTCAAATCGGCTTCGTGCGCGGCGATCCGCTCGCGACCGACCGATTCCATATATTCGAGCGCAGCACCGAGGCCGATCGCCTGCACGATCGGCGGCGTGCCGGCCTCGAAACGGTGCGGTGGATCATTGTAGGTGACGATATCCTCCGTCACCTCTTCGATCATCTCGCCGCCGCCCATGAAGGGCCGCATGGCCTCGAGCCGCTCCTTCTTGCCGTAGAGCACACCGATGCCGGATGGGCCGTAGACCTTGTGACCGGTGAAGACGAAGAAATCGCAGTCGAGATCCTGCACATCGATGGGCATGTGCACGGCGCTCTGGCTGCCGTCGACCAGGACCGGAATGCCGCGCTGATGCGCGATGCGGCAGATCTCCTTGATCGGCGTCACCGTGCCCAGTGCATTCGACATCTGGGTGATGGCGACAAGCCTGGTGCGATCGGTCAGCCGCTTTTCGAATTCCTCGATGTGGAACGCCCCCAAATCGTCCACCGGCACCCAGACCAGCCTGGCGCCCTGGCGCTCACGGATGAAATGCCACGGCACGATGTTGGAATGGTGCTCCATGATGGAGAGCACGATCTCGTCGCCTTCGCCGATGTTCGGCATGCCCCAGCCATATGCAACCGTGTTGATGGCGGCTGTGGTGTTGGAGGTGAAGACGATGTTGTCGGTGCTTGGCGCGTTCAGGAACCGCCGCACGGTTTCGCGCGCCTTTTCATAGGCATCGGTGGCGGCATTCGACAGGAAGTGCAGGCCGCGATGAACGTTGGCATATTCCTGCGAATAGGCGTGCTGGACGGCGTCCAGCACCGCCTGCGGCTTCTGCGCCGAAGCGCCGTTGTCGAGATAGACCAGCGGTTTGCCGTAGACTTCGCGCGACAGTATCGGGAAGTCGCGGCGGATCGCCTCGACATCGTAGGGAGCGGTGGTGTTCAGCACGTGATCCATTTCCTACCCAAAGTGAATGGTGAGTAGTCGTCAGTCAGCAGTGGGCATGAGTGGCAACTGCATCGTTCCCCACCACTCACTGCTCACTATTCGCTACTCACTACCCGTGCGTCGCGAACCATTCGTCGAGCTTGCCTTCCAGCGTCTCGACGATCTGCTCGTCTTCCAGTTCCTCGATCACTTCCGCGACAAAGGCCTTCACCAGCAGACCACGCGCGGTCTTTTCATCGATGCCGCGCGCCATCAGATAGAAGAGATGGCCGTGGTCGATCTCGGTGACAGTGGCGCCATGGCCGCACTGGACGTCGTCGGCGAAGATCTCCAGTTCCGGCTTGGTCGAGAACTCGCCATCATCCGACAACAGCAAGGTGTTGCAGGCCATCTTGGCGTCGGTCTTCTGCGCGTACTGATGCACATTGATGCGACCCTGGAAGACACCGCGCGCCTTGCCTGTGACGACGTTACGGATCACTTCCGTCGACGTGGTGTGCGGCACCGCATGGTCGAGCACCATGGTCACGTCGGTGTGGGTATCGCCGGCCAGGAGGTTGACGCCGCGCAGCTTGAAATCCGCGCCTTCGCCCTTGGTGGCCACCACGACTTCCTGGCGCACCAGCTTGCCGCCGGCATTCATGAAGAACAAGGTGAGCTTGGCGTCCTTGCCGATCCAGGCCTTGAACTGGGCGAGATGCGAAGCCGTTTCCGGCTGCTCCTGCACGATCAGCCAGGTCGCTTCCGCGCCCTCGTCCAGCGTCAGCTGGCTGACGGACGAGGTGAGAGCTGCGCCCTCACCGGTCTGGCGCTCGACAATGATCGCCTTGGCGCCCTTGCCGATACGAACCGGCAGTCGAACATGGCTCTGGCCGCCGGCCTGCACATTCTGCAGTTCGATCGGCTTTTCCAGTTCAATCTCATCGGCGATTTCAACGAACACGCCATCGGCAACGAAAGCGGTGTTCAGCGCTCCGATGACATCATCAGCACCATAAAGATCGAGCGCCGGCGCGAAGCTGCCGTCGGTCAGCTTGTCCGACAGGCGAGCGAACGAGACGCCTTCGACCGTCGGGAACTTGGACGCCAATGCGCCATTCAGCACCGAAACCACGGTCGAACCCTCGATGACCGGGGCAATCGCCTTGGCCTTTGCTGATGGATCGAAAGCCGGAACGGCCGGCAGCAAGGTGCGCAGGTTGGTGTAGTGCCAGCTCTCGACACGCTTCGTCGGCAGGCCAGATTTCAACGCCTCGATGGCATTGTCACGGCGAATCATGACCTCGCCATCGCCCGGCAGCAGCGACTGCCGCTCGCCGAAGGCGTCGATCAGCGCCGTCTCGGCCTGTGTCAGCTGTGGTTGAACATGTGCATTCATGACAGCTCCCTCACGCAGCCTCGCCGATCACACCGGCATAACCGTTGGCTTCGAGGTCGAGTGCCAGCGACTTGTCGCCCGACTTGATGACCTGGCCCTTGTAGAGCACGTGCACGCTGTCCGGCACGATATGATCGAGCAGGCGCTGGTAGTGGGTGATGACGATGATCGCACGATCGGGTGAGCGCAGCGCGTTCACACCGTCGGAGACGATCTTCAAGGCATCGATATCGAGACCGGAATCTGTCTCGTCGAGCACGCACAGCTTCGGCGCGAGCAGCTTCATCTGCAGGATCTCGGCACGCTTCTTCTCGCCGCCGGAGAAGCCGACATTGAGCGGGCGCTTCAGCATGGCGATGTCCATGTCGAGCGAGGCTGCGGCCTCCTTCACCAGCTTGAGGAATTCGGGCACCTTCAGCGGCTCCTCGCCACGCGCCTTGCGCTGCGCGTTCATGGCTACCTTCAGGAATTCCATGGTCGCGACGCCCGGTATCTCCATCGGATACTGGAACGCGAGGAAGATGCCGGCAGCGGCGCGCTCGGCCGGATCCATCTCCAGGATCGACTCGCCATTGTAGAGGATGTCGCCTTCGGTGACCTCGTAGTCCTCGCGACCGGCGAGAATGTAGGACAGCGTCGACTTGCCGGAGCCGTTCGGGCCCATGATGGCCGCGACTTCGCCCTTGTTCACCGTCAGGTTCAGGCCACGGATGATCTCGGTGCCGTCATCGGCGATGCGGGCATGCAGGTTCTTGATCTCAAGCATTTGTTCTTCCTGAATCTTTTTGAACGGTCAGCCGACCGAGCCTTCGAGCGAAATACCGATGAGTTTCTGCGCCTCGACGGCGAACTCCATCGGCAGCTCCTGGATGACATCCTTGACGAAGCCGTTGACGATCAGCGCGATGGCTTCCTCTTCCGGGATGCCGCGCTGCATGACGTAGAATTTCTGGTCCTCGGAAATCTTCGACGTCGTCGCCTCGTGCTCGAACTTGGCGGTCGAGTTCTTGGCTTCCATGTAAGGAACCGTGTGCGCGCCGCACTGGTCGCCGATCAGCAGCGAGTCGCAGTTGGTGAAGTTGCGCGCGTTGGTTGCCTTGCGGTGAGCCGAGACCTGGCCACGGTAGGTGTTCTGGCTGAAACCCGCAGCGATGCCTTTGGAGATGATCCGGCTGCGGGTGTTCTTGCCGAGATGGATCATCTTGGTACCGCTATCGATCTGCTGGTAGCCGTTCGACACCGCGATCGAATAGAAATTGCCCTGGCTCTCATCGCCACGCAGGATGCAGGATGGGTACTTCCAGGTGATCGCCGAACCGGTCTCGACCTGCGTCCACGAGATCTTAGAGCGATGGCCACGGCAGTCGCCGCGCTTGGTGACGAAGTTGTAGATGCCACCTTTGCCCTGCGCGTCGCCGGGATACCAGTTCTGCACGGTCGAATATTTGATCTCGGCATCGTCGAGAGCAACCAGCTCGACCACTGCGGCGTGAAGCTGGTTCTCGTCGCGCTGCGGCGCGGTACAGCCTTCCAGATAGGAAACGTAGGCTCCCTCTTCCGCAATGATCAGCGTGCGTTCGAACTGGCCGGTATTCTTCTCGTTGATGCGGAAATAGGTCGAGAGTTCCATCGGACAGCGGACACCCTTCGGTACGAAGACGAAGGAGCCGTCGGTGAAGACCGCCGAGTTCAGCGTGGCATAGAAATTGTCGGAGGTCGGCACGACCGAGCCGAGATATTTCTTCACCAGTTCCGGATGTTCGCGGATGGCTTCCGAGATCGAGCAGAAGATGACGCCGGCCTTGGCCAGCTCTTCCTTGAAGGTGGTGACGACGGAAACCGAGTCGAAGACGGCATCAACGGCGACGCGACCGGATTTGTAGACGTTATCGCTGGCATCTTCGTCCGACAGTCCGTCGACCGGCGCCGTTTCCTTCTGCACGCCGGCGAGAATTTCCTGTTCTTTCAGCGGAATGCCGAGCTTCTCGTAGACCTTGAGCAGTTCCGGATCGACCTCGTCCAACGACTTGGGACCGGACTGGTTCTTCGGTGCCGCGTAATAGTGGAGGTCCTGGAAGTCGATCTTGGGATACTCGACGCGCGCCCAGGTCGGCTCGTCCAGCGTCAACCAGCGGCGATACGCCTCCAGACGCCATTCCAGCATCCACTCCGGCTCGTTCTTCTTTTCGGAAATGAAACGGATAATGTCTTCCGAAAGGCCCTTGGGAGCCTTGTCGGTCTCGATCGTCGTTTCAAAGCCATATTTATATTGGTCGACGTCGATCTTTCGGACTCGATCGATCGTCTCCTGCACGGCAGGCATAAGCGTTCTCCATCCATGCCGAGGTCAAGGCCCGGCCGTTTTCAAACTATGGCACCGCCGGCCCTATGCGGGCCGTGCTTGGCGGCGTAAGTTCCATATAGTGCGCTCCGGCCAAGAAAACACCCGGCCAATCGGAACACACGGCTCTACCAGGCCGAAGCCTGAATTCTTTCCGCCTTTTTCAGGCGGCTCTTTCCCGCGCCGCGCGGCGGGCGACGATGCCAGCCAGCGCCTTGCGAAACCGTTCGACATCCTCGGCGGTCGTGGCAGCACCGATCGACACCCGCAGTGCCCCGCCCTCCTCGCCATGGCCCATCGCTTTCAGCACGTGGCTCGGGCCGACCTTGCCCGACGAACAGGCCGAGCCTGCCGACAGCGCGACACCAGCGAGATCGAAAGCAATCTGCGCCGTCTCGGCCTTGGTGGCTGGAATAGCGAAGAACGTCGTGTTGGCAAGGCGTTCGACGCGCTTTCCGAAAATTTCGGCGTCAGGCACCAATTCGATCACGATCGCCTCAATGGTGTCACGCCGCTGCCGGACAGCCTCGATATCGGCAAGTCCAGCCAGCGCTTCGCGCGCGGCCGCACCAAAACCGGCAATTGCGGCCAGGTTTTCCGTACCGCCGCGATGACCCCTCTCCTGGCCGCCGCCGGTAACCAAAGGCGCCGGCATCATCAAATCAGAGGCAGCAACGATCGCCCCTATGCCTTTGGGGCCGCCGAGCTTGTGGGAGGAGAGAATCAAATAGTCGGCGTAAGGCGCTGACATGTCGAGCGAAATGCGCCCTGCTGCCTGCACCGCGTCCACCACGAGGACACCGCCGGCCGCTTTCACGGCTGCGGCAATCTCGGCGATCGGCTGAATGACGCCGGTCTCATTGTTGGCTGCGTGGATGGCCACCAGAGGCAGGCCTTCGGTTTTGTCGTGGCCGGCAAGCGCCAGGTCGAAGGCTTCGAGGTCGAGAATGCCATCGGCTGTCACGCCGATGCGCACCACCTTCTCAGGCGCGAAACGGCCACCGTTCAGTACGCAAGGATGGTCAGCTGCGGAAACGTAGAGGCGCCCCATGCGCAGTGCCGCACGGCCCATGCGCCAATCGGGAGACAGCAAGGTTACAGCCGCTTCCGTGGCGCCTGAGGTGAAGAAGACATGATCCGGCTTGGCGGTGACCAATGCGGCCACATCGCGGCGAGCATCTTCGATCAGCCGCCGCGCCGCGCGGCCTTCGGCATGCACCGAGGAGGGATTTGCCGCATCCAACGCCGCGACCACAGCCGCGCGCGCCGCCGGAAGCAGCGGTGCACTGGCATTGTAGTCGAGATAGGCGCGATGCTCGGCCATTTACCCGGTATTTTCCCTTCAAAACCCGCTCTCGCAACGAGAAGCGTTATTTCCTTGAAATTCCAAGGCCAGCCGTCCTATTACGCGGCTTGCGGCAGCAATGGCAGAGCCTTACATCTCGGCCATGCAGTTTTGAACAGTTCTAAACTAGCTTCTAGGTAGGCGCTCGCCTTGCGTCAAGCTTGGATTAGGGCCGGAGTTGGAATTGTTCGGACGCCTTAGCAAAGTGTTGGAGTGCCCTTTGCGCGTCAAAGAGAACGCGCGGTGCTCTAGAGCGTACACCAGGAGTTGTTCATGCCAGAGGTCATTTTCGCCGGTCCGGCCGGTCGCCTTGAAGGTCGCTACCAGCCTTCCAAGGAAAAGAGCGCACCGATCGCCATCGTTCTGCATCCGCACCCGCAGTTCGGCGGCACGATGAACAACAAGATCGTCTACGACCTCTTCTATATGTTCCAGAAGCGTAACTTCACCACTCTGCGCTTCAATTTCCGCAGCATCGGCCGCAGTCAGGGCGAATTCGACCACGGCACCGGCGAACTTTCGGATGCCGCCGCGGCGCTCGACTGGGTGCAGTCGCTGCATCCCGATTCCAAGAGCTGCTGGGTGGCAGGCTATTCGTTCGGCGCCTGGATCGGCATGCAGCTGCTGATGCGTCGTCCGGAGATCGAAGGCTTCATCTCGGTGGCGCCACAGCCCAACACCTATGATTTCTCCTTCCTGGCGCCTTGCCCGTCGTCGGGCCTGATCATCCACGGCGACGCCGACAAGGTGGCGCCAGCCAAGGACGTTCAGGGGCTGGTCGACAAGCTGCATACCCAGAAGGGCATCACCATCACCCAGAAGACACTTCCGGGTGCAAACCACTTCTTCGCCAATGACGCCGAACTTCTGATCGAAGAATGCGCGGATTATCTTGATCGCCGTCTCGCCGGTGAACTGGCCGACCCACGCCCGAAACGACTGCGTTAGAACGCGCTCATGCCGGCCCGCCGGCAGCAGGACTACACATGAAGATAAGACCCTATGCCGAGCGCGATACTGTGCGCCTGGTCGACATCTGGCTTGCCGCGGTGCGCGCCACGCATCATTTCCTGACCGAGGACGACATCCGGTTTTTCGAGCCACGGCTGCGCGATCTGCACATACCGGCACTGGAGGTCTACGTGGTGGAAGGCGATGATGGCCAATTGCTGGGTTTCGCCGGGTTGGACGGCGCAAATCTGGAAATGCTGTTCATCGAACCCGATCATCATGGACACGGCATCGGCAAACAGCTGGTCGACCATGCTGTCGCGCTCAAGGGACGCCTGAAGGTGGACGTCAACGAACAGAATCCAGGCGCCCTGGCCTTTTACCTCAAATGCGGCTTCACGCAGGTCGGTCGTTCCGAACTGGACGGCTCCGGAAAGCCTTTTCCGCTGTTGCATCTCGCGCAATTGGGCTGAGACAGTCGTAAACCTCAACAGGTGTATTGCCTCAGGGCCGCGTTGATTTCAGGGTAGTCCTCGAGCAGAAGGATTTTACCCTTGTATCAGCCGCCGCATTTCAATGAGACGCGCCTCGAGGTCCTGCACGCACTGATCCGCGCGCATCCGCTGGGGTTGTTGATTTCCAGTGGCGTAGACGGGCCGGTCGCCGACCCGATCCCGTTCCTACTCGACGCAGGAACCGACAAGCACGGCGTGCTGAGAGCGCACCTGGCCAAGGCCAATCCACACTGGCGGCTGATTGCGGACAATCCATCAGCCAGGGTTCTGGTCGTCTTCCAGGGCAGCGATGCCTATGTCACGCCGTCCTGGTACGAAACCAAGCGTGAAACCGGCAAGGTGGTACCGACGTGGAACTATGCCACCGTGCAGGTGCGTGGAACGGCAAAAGTCGTAGCCGACAACGCGTGGCTTGCGCGGCAGATAAACGACCTCACCGGCAAGCAGGAAGACGGGCGCGAACATTCCTGGGCGGTTACCGATGCCCCGCCGGAATTCATCCAGGCTCAGATCAAGGGCATCATTGGCCTGGAAGTCACGATCGAAGACATCACCGGCAAATGGAAAGTCAGCCAGAACCGGCCTGTTGCCGACCGTGAAGGCGTGGCGAGCGGTCTCGACCATGAAACCTCGCCGCACTCGCCAAATATGGCGGCGCTGGTGCGCCGCTATGGCGGGCTCGACTGATCAGCCTGGTGCTAGGACGCAGGCTCGTTGTGGACGATTTGGCGCCCGGACGCTCCATCGCTTCCTGGCGTGCGCCAGAGGGTCCGTCTGGGGCGGGGCAGGCCGACCGGGTTTGAACGGAACAGGAAGCCCAGGCGAGCGCAGACGATCGCGGCCACCACCGCAAGGCCGAAGCCGAGGCCGAAGCCGACGATGGTATCGCTGGGATAATGGGCGCCAACGAAGATGCGCGTTGCGGCCAACCATAGACCAACGACCAGGAACCAGTATTTTCCGCGCGGAAACAAAAGCACCAGCACGGCCACGACCGATCCGATCGTCGTGGCATGCCCGGACGGAAAGGAAGCGAAGATGGCTTTCACCGTGACCGGATGAAACGAGAACGCTCCATACTCTTCGTAAAGCGCCGGGCGCGCGCGACCGAACAGGATCTTCAGGACGATGGTCAGCAATCCGGGCAAACCGACCGCCACAAGTACGAAAAGCGCAATGGAGGTGCGGTTGTAGGCGGCAACAAGCTGCTTGCGTCCCAGACGCGACCAGTCGATCTGGTTGGCCACCAACACCCATGCCGCAGCGGGCCAGAGGTACCACTCCCCCAACCCCAGTGGCGTGGACATTTCGGCCAGCGCGCCAAAAACCGGATGCCAGTCGCGCACTGAAGCTCGATCCAGATAGATGGCCGCCAGTCCTGCCAGAAGAACACAGCCTATCGTCCAGGACAGCCAGAATATCCGGTCATATTGAGCCGGGCGTTGGCGAAAACGGCGACCAATGACAGCAAAGGTGGTGACCATGTTCGTCCGGCTGCGCGCAAACATGCGCTGCAGCAGCGGCCGTGACGGCGCGCCAGCATCCTTCATACCCAAAGCCCCTTACCCCAGTTCCGCCAATCAGCGGCAGCAACACATCGGTAGAGTGACGCTATCATGACAGATCATCAAGGTCTGGCTAACGAACGGTCAAGGCTTGGCGACCCTGTAGAGGCCGAGTGCCAGTTTGTCGCCCGATGAATAATTGGTGCCGTCGATTTCCTTCAGGCGCGTTGCCGTCTTGCCTGAACTTGCCAGTGCGGATTGAAGTGCTGGCTCGTCGGCAACAGGAACCAGTGCGAGCGCGCAAGCCGGATCCACCGCCAGATGGGCGGCGGCCCCTTGCGTATCGGTCAGCTGGGTATTGGTGCCGGCCATAAAGATCAGGCTCGGCTCATGGTATCGAGACGATGCCAGAACCGAATTCTCGCAAGGCTTGTTTTCCTGGATCGCGGCGACGATGCGTGGTGTCAACCAGATCGGCGCCAGCGTCGGCACGATAAGACCGATCAGCACCGCATAGGTCGCGCCAGCAGCAGCAGCAGCGGCACCGATGCGATTCAACGAAAGCTGCGATTGGCGTGGGAATGCCAGATAACCTGCGGCGAGCGCAAAAATGGCCGCAGGAATGCTCCACGGATTGAACGTGCCGGTCAAATAAAGCGGCGCGCCAACTGCGATCGCCGCGATCCCAAGCGTGACGACGACAAGACCGAAGGCAGTCGCCCAATAGAGCCAGGTCTGCCAGCGTTTCAGGGCCGCCTGTTCCGGCGACGCAGTAAGCAGCCAGCCGACGAGCAGCGCAACAGCGGGGTAGGCCGGCAGTACGTAATGCGGCAGCTTGGTGGGCACCAGCTCGAGAAGGATCCAGAACGGTATGTACCACGCAAGGCAGAAGCGCAGCCGTGGGTCACTGCGCACATGATTGAGAGCTGCCAGCCCTGCTCCGAGCGCGATCAGGCTGAATGGCCACATGAACAGCGAATAGGTCAGCGAATAATAGCCCGGGGGCATGCCATGCGATTCCTGACCGTCGGCGACCTTGCCGACCAGATCCTTGCCGACGGCTTCCTGCCAGAATGCACCACCACTCTTCCAGGTGATGACCGCAAGCCAGGGCACGACGATAAGAGCCGTCAGCAGCAAGCCCCGTCCGGCCTTCAGCCGCGACAGCCAGCGTGCGTCGCGCTCGAAAGCGAGCAGGATCAGGATGGTGACAAGCGACAATGCTGGGGTGATCGGTCCCTTGATGAGGATACCGACCCCTTGCGCAACCCAGAACAGCCACGGCAGATATGAGGCCGAGGGCTCGTCGCGGCGTGCCGCAACATAGATCTGCGCCAATGTACCCTGCGCGAGCACACAACAGGCCAGGAGGAACGCATCGGTCTTGGCGATACGCCCCTCGAAGGCCGTGGCGAAGATGGCTGCGACCACCAGACCGGCGGCCAAGCCGGCATTTGCACCAAACAGAACAGTCGCCGTCCATGCCGTTGCAACCACCGCGATGGCGATGCCCAGGGCCGAAACGAGACGGTAGATCCAGATCGGAGCGCCGGCCCCCTCGCCGCTCAATCCCACTGCCGCTGACTGCAGCCAGTAGATGCCGATCGGTTTCTTGTAGCGCGAGGCCTCCTGGAAGCGGATGTCCATATAGTCCCCGCTCTCGGCCATCTGCTTGGTGGCTTGCACAAAACGCGCTTCATCGCGGTCCACCACCGGCAGACTGGCGAGCCCCGACGCAGAGAGCACGAGACTGAAGAGAAACAGAAACAGATATTTCCTGGTCATCTCCACGCGCCTGATCTCCTACCGAAAGATTGATCCGCCGCGGACAACTGTGCCATCCGAGGCGATCTCGAAGAATTATTGCCTCTGGCGGTCATGGCCGACCGTCGGTCGAGCGCGACTTTTGCTCCAAAATCGATGCGATAACTCTCCGAAATCGCCTAATCAGTCGACCTTGCTCATGGCAGCCTTGCGCTCATTGGCGATCAGCCAGAGATTGCGGATATAGATGAAGAGGCCCAGGCCCTGCCCCGCGATAAAGACCGGGTCACGGCGCTGTATTGCGTAGACCAGGAGCAGCCCGCCACCGCCGAGCGAAAAAAACCAGAAGGCAATCGGCACCACCGAACGCTTGGCCCGTTCGGAGGCAACCCATTGCACCACGAAGCGCATGGTGAAGAAGAACTGCGCGATGAAGCCGAGCAGCACCCAGCCATCGAACTGCTGCACGAAGACTTCATGCAGCCAGGTCACCAATTCCTGGAACACACTATCCATGCGTGATTTCCCTTGCCCTTGGCATACGCCGGCGCCGACGCCGCAGCCACCAGACTCCGAGCAGATCGGCGGCTCCCTGCAGCCCTCGATCGAAGATGCCGTAATTGGACTTGCCGTGGCGGCGCGAGCGGTCGACCACGTCGCGATGCACCACTCCGTAGCCTTCCTGGATAATGAGCGCCGGCACGAAACGGTGCGTGCCGTCGAAGAACGGAAGCTTGCGGAAGATCTCGGTACGCACGGCCTTCAGCCCGCACCCGGTGTCGCGGGTCTGGTCGTGCAGGATTGCGTTGCGCAACCAGTTGGCGAAACGTGAGGCAAGCTGCTTGGCCTTGCTGTCGCGCCGCTTCAGCCGCTGCCCCTGGGCTGCGCCGACCTCCGGACCAGCCTCGCGCAGTGCATCGACCAAGACCGGGATATATTGCGGATCGTTCTGGCCATCACCGTCGATGGTTGCGACGATATCGCCACGCGCCGCCCAGACGCCGGAACGCACGGCAAGGCTTTGACCGGACGACTTCTCATGGCGGATGTGGCGAACCGGAAACGGCTGCGCGGCATCCAGGGTGGCAAGCACCGCCGCAGTGTCGTCGGTAGAACCGTCGTCAACGACTATGACCTCGAAGTCGCGCCCACTCATGGCCGCAGCGATCTCGTCGATCAGCAGAGGCAGGTTAGCCGCCTCGTTGCGGCCTGGTATGACGATGGAGATCAAGGTGTCCGCCATGGCAATCAGATCGACCGAACAACTTCACGAATGTCGAGCGACGCGGTCGGCCCGACGCGTCTCTGGAATGGCGGCGCGTCCACCGGAACGCGGGCTTTCCTTACGCCAGAGGCCAGATCGTGGCAAGCATCCGGGATAGGGCAATCCCATTCACGGACGCGTGATCAGCCCGCCCGTCACAGCCTCGCTGCAGCCGGTCGTGGTTGGAAACGTCAACGGAAGACCGCGTTCCGCGCGCACGGCGAGGTAGGCCCAGGCCTCTGCTTCAGTGGAGTCACCATTGAAGCCGGCATCCTCGGCCAGGATCACCTGCGCACCGGCCTTCAGCGCACCGGTGCGCAGGTCGCCGACGATATGCGGGTTCTTGCGACCGCCACCGCATACGATCCACAGTCGCGGCGCTTCCGGCATATGGTCGGCGGATTTGAGGATGGCTTCAGCCGAAACGCTGGCTAGCGTGCGGGCACCATCGGCGAGTTCCAGACCTTCGACTTCATCAAGCGTGAAATCGTTGCGATCCAGGGACTTCGGACCGGATTTCGCGAAAAAGGGACTATCGAGATAACGCTCGACAACCGAGACGATCACGCCACCTTCGCTGGCGATCGCACCGCCGGCATCGAAAGGCACTCCGCCTTCGCGCGACACCCATTGATCGATCAGCGTATTGCCAGGCCCTGTATCGAAGGCGATGGGATCGCCGCTTTCCCCGACATAGGTGATGTTGGAAATACCGCCAATGTTGACGAACACGACCGGATAATCGTCCGCAAACGGCTGAGGCAGTGTTCTGGCTAGCGCGGCATGATAGGCGGGAACCAGTGGCGCTCCCTGACCGCCGTGCAGCATGTCGTTGGCGCGCATGTCATAGACCACTGGCAAACCGGTGCGTAGTGCCAGCAACGGCCCATCACCGAGCTGGACCGTCAGCCCCAGATGTGGCCGGTGCAGCACAGTCTGGCCGTGGAAGCCGATCAGATCGGGCTGTCCCCATTTCCCGGCTTCCCCAGCCAGAAACCGCGTCACGGCATCCGCATGCCTCTCCGTGATCTCCCTCTCGAGTTCGGCAAGTGTTCCCGGGCGCTCCTCGCGCTGGACGATCGCCTTGGCCTCCTCCAGCCCAGCCGCGATGCGCTGACGGAAGGCCGCCTCGTAAGGCACGAAGAAGGATGGACCGCGCTTGAGTGCATTTTCGCCGTCGCTACGCAGCATGGCGAGGTCGATGCCGTCCATCGAGGTACCGCTCATCAAGCCGATTGCGCAGAATTGAGGCATTCCCGACCTATATTCTTGTGATTCCAGGCTCGGCGATGCTAAAGGCCCGGAGCAGCGCACGCCAAGGGCTGCGCTGATTTCTCGTTGTTTCCGGAATCCAGTCATGCCCGCCTTCAAGTCCGACTTTCTGCGCGTTCTCGACGAACGTGGCTTCATCCATCAGATCTCCGACCCGGAAGGGCTCGACGCATTGGCCATGAAGGGCCCGATCTGCGGCTATGTCGGCTACGATGCTACGGCTACGTCGATCCATATCGGCAATCTGATCACTGTCACAATGCTCTACTGGCTGCAGGAGACGGGCCACAAGGCGATCACCCTGATGGGGGGTGGCACGTCGATGGTAGGCGACCCTTCCTTCCGCGACGAGCAGCGCAAGCTGCTGACCGTCGAGCAGATCGAGAGCAATATCGAGAGCATCAAGAAAGTCTACGGCAATATCCTGCGCTATGACGGCTCGAACCCGGCCATCATGGTCAACAACGCCGACTGGTTGCTGAAACTGAACTATGTCGAGTTCCTGCGTGACGTCGGCCGCCATTTCTCGGTCAACCGCATGCTGTCGTTCGACAGCGTGAAGCTCCGGCTGGACCGCGAGCAGTCGCTGTCGTTCCTTGAATTCAACTACATGATCATGCAGGGCTACGACTTCACCGAGCTCAGCCGGCGCCATGGTACGGTGCTGCAGATGGGCGGCTCCGATCAGTGGGGCAACATCATCAATGGCGTCGATCTGAGCCATCGCATGGGCGGCCCGCAGCTCTACGCACTGACCACGCCGCTGCTCACAAAATCCTCCGGCGAGAAGATGGGCAAGTCCGCCTCGGGGGCGGTCTGGCTGAATGGTGATCTCTTCAGCCCCTATGATTTCTGGCAGTATTTCCGCAACACGGAAGATGCCGATGTCGGTCGCTTCCTGAAGATCTTCACGCGCCTGCCGCTCAACGAGATTGCCAAGCTGGAAGCCCTGGGTGGTTCCGAGCTGAACGAAGCCAAGAAGATTCTCGCCACGGAAGTGACGGCAGTCGTGCATGGACGCGCTGCCGCACAAGAGGCTGCCGAGACCGCGCGCAAAACGTTCGAGGAAGGCGCGCTAGCCGACAATCTGCCGTCGATCGAGGTATCTGGCGCCGAGCTGGAGGCCGGGGTTGGTCTTCTCGCCCTGCTGGTGCGGGCCGGACTTGCCGCTTCCAACGGCGAAGCGCGCCGCCACGTCCAGGGCGGCGCGGTGCGGCTGAACGATGAAGCGATCACCGACGAACGGCGCTCTGTCACATCCCAGGATCTGAGTCCGGAAAAGGTTGCAAAGCTTTCACTCGGCAAGAAAAAACACATTCTGGTGCGGCCGGCCTAAGGCGATCGGCGTCACCGGAATTCGAAGATCGAGCGGAAGATGCCAGGCGCGATGACCGACAGCGGGTTGATCTGCAGGTCGGGTTTTTTGGCACTCCCCCTCAACCGGTAGGTCACCCCGATCAGGCCGCGGTCGCGTCCGTTGCCCAGCAGCGCGCCGACCAGCGGCAACTCGCCGAAGATGCGGTTGATGCCGTAGGCCGGCATGAAAGTGCCGGTCATGTCCATATTGTCGTTCTGGTCATAGAGTGTGCCCTGGAACGTGGTCCCGATCAGCGGACCACGCAGCACACCATTTGCCACCTTGAGAGAGCCATTTCCCTTGACGATCTCGGCATAACCTCGCTCGAACTGAACGCGTGAGGTATCGATATCGGCCTTCACGGCCTGGTTGAGCGAGCGCTTGTCGCCGGTCGGCGTCGTCGAGACGATCGACGCCAGCTTCGGCTCATTGACGATCTGGAAGTTACGGGCATCCACCGTGCCGCGCATAGGCCCATCCGCCGCGCCGGCCAGCGCCACGGCGATCGCGCCTCCTTCCATGTGCTTGTAGATGTCGAGGAAACGAAGCACCGCGCCCGCATCCGCTGACTTCATATCCAGCGTATGCCGGCCGCCAACGGTGTTGTTGGAAACGTCGATGGATGCGCCGGAGCGGGCCTGCGCCCTCACCGTCAGTCCGTTCACTTTTGATCCCGCGCCGCTGTAGTCGAGCATGAAATTCGACACGACTTCATCATTGAAACCTGTCAGCGCCTTCACATCGGCAGTTACCGAGATCGCGTCACCGCCTGCGCCCTTTGTGGCGCTGTCGGTGTCCGAGGTGAACTGCTTGAGAAGCGCGCGAGCATCGAGTGCGTCACCATTGATTTTGACGGCATAACCCTTGCCGGAGCGTTTGATCGAAACGGCGACGTCATCGCCGCGGTTGAGCTGCACATGAGACAAATTCGCGGAAACCAGGTCACCGTTCGACAGTTCGACCGCACCACGAGCCTCGAACGTCTTGCCATCGAGATCGAAATTGGTGAGCCGGGTAGTCGATCCGGTTTTCTCCATGGTGAAGGAGACTGTTGCCGGCACGCCAGGCCCCTTGCTCCACCCGGCCCAGGGAATACTCAGCTTGGCGCTGGTCAGGTCGGCAACGACGTCCTGATTGGCATTGTCGCTCTTGTCGAGCGCGATCTTCATCGTGCCTGAAAGCATGGCAGAGAGGCCTGGCATCAAACTCTGCCGAATCTTGTCATCGACCGTCAGCGTCACCTGACGGGAGCGTGGCGGCCCATCTGCTTCAAGCGGTTCAGCCAGCATGATCTCGGCGGGGATATCGTTGAGCAATGCGTGCGCCTTGACGATAGCGCTCTTGGGATCGACGACGATGCTGCCGTCGGCTCCGGTGACCATCTGGTCGTCGATCGGCTTGGAGATGGCGAGATCCTGGTAATCCAGCGATACCAGCCAACCGAGCTTGGACGTATCGATGCCTTTCTGCAGCGGAATATCCGCCCTGACGTTGCCGGTAACGGTTCCGGACAGCTCGTCCGGCTTCAAGCCGACGTGTCGCATGGCGTTGATAGGTTCATAAGAAGCCAGTTCGGCGATGGCATCGGCATTGCCCGCGACATCGATGTTCAGTGCGCCGATGACCGGCGGGATATTGGCATTCTTGACGCTGAGCGTGCCGTTGCTTGCTGCCACCAGACGGCCGCTCGGCATGTAGACCGTACCGCTGGACAGCGAGATGTCGACATCGTTGCCGTGGAATTCGACCACGCCATTGGCATCGCGGATGGGTGGAATCTGGCCAGCGGTATCGAAGCGTGATCCTTCAAGCTGAAAGCGGCCGAACACTTCGTTTCGGTCAAGCGGGACGCCGTTTCCTGCCCGTCCGGGCGCCACCTGATACTGCAAGCTGGCTTCCACGACCTTGCCGCCGAACAGGTTCTCCAGCACCCATTCGCGGGCCCCGTGCGCAGAGAACCAGGGCCAGAGCTGCTTGACATGCGAGACGGGCATGTCGTGAACGTTCAGAGCCATCGAGACACCCGGCGCCTTGCCGGCAACGAACTCCAGGGCTGCATTGCCCAGCACCTCGCCCGACGCCCCCGATCGGACCGCGATGGTCGGAACGACAAGTTTGCGGCTCACAGTCCGATAGTCGCCGGCGACGCGTCCGACGAAGTCGAGTGCTGGTTCCGACGAATCGATCGGCGCCAGCGTCGCCTTGTTGCTGACGAGGTCGAAACGATAGGACGGTTCATCGCCAGCAACACCCTGCGCCGGTTTAGGGCCAAGCGACCCTTCGATGTCGAAATCCGACCGGCCAACCCGCAGATCGAGGCCGTCGATGCCGATCTTGTTGGCACCCCTTAGCAGGGTCGCCTTCAGCTTCGCGTCGACCGGCAACATTCCACGTGCACCGAGATCCAGTACGGCACCGGCCAAGGAACCGGAGAGGCTGAGCCGCGGCTGCGCATCGCCCTCTCCCTCCGTTCCCTCCAGGTGCAACGTCACCGCTCCGACATTGCCGCCGGCCTGCCCGGTTGCCTTGGTGTCGACCTCGATCGGCTCCACCGTAATATCAGCCCTGAGAGCCGTTACCTTGCGCGCGGCAGGATCGCGACCCGCGGAAGCCTCCACTGCAAGCTTGCGGCCGTCGACATCGAGCTTGGAGGAAAATCGCAACGCAGCGGGACCGGATTGCGAAACGGTCGCGTCGGCAACTGTCACAAGCCGCACATCACCTGTTGGAGACAGAGCCACAGCAACATTATCGAGATCGATTGAACGGATCGAATCGAGCCGGATCGCGTCAAGCGACTGGTGGACCGCGCCGAAGACCGCATCGACGATCTTGTCGGGGTCAATCAGTCCGTCCGTGTTGCGCAGAGAAGCAGCCCAATCGCTGCTCCCCTGCGAGGGCATCGCATCGGCGAAGAGGCTCGCATCGGAAACCCTGGCGCTGGTGAGCTGCACCTCGCCCGACAGGAGCGGCAGCAGGCGCACGCCAAATCGCATAAGGCCGGCTTGCACCATTGGCTTGCCATCGCCGGCGGTCAGTTTCACATCGCGCACCTGCAGCGCCAGGAAACTCGCTTTGTCGAGTGTGATGCTGGCTGGCCCTACAGCAACGCGAATATCAACGCCGACCATCCCCTCGATGGCTTGCTCGGCGGCCTGCCGTAATCGTTCCGAGCCTATCCCACTGGCGCCGATGGCATAAACTCCGCCGACCGCCAACATAACCAGTACACCGACGCCGAACAAAACACGCGTCAGAAGACGCGCACCGCGGCGAAACCTGGCGCGCCCAAGCGGTGGCACGGCATTGGCAGAAGGCAGGGTGCGGAGATCAGCAATCTCGTCGCGCCTGAACCGGATCTTCTCGTGCCTCGGGAGTTCCTGATTCACCTGGTCTTCCGTCTTCAGCCCTCGTTGGCCGACGATTCCACGCCGACACTAGAGCGTTTCCTCCCCGAGCGGAAACGCTGAAACGCTCCAACTCGTTATCTTGCGTAATTCCGGATGCAAAACCGCGGCACGCTTTTGCTGGAATTGCCTATATCGAGCCAATCCAAAGCGCGAACGGCAAAAGCAGAATCGTGCTTTGCCTTCCGTCGCGCGCCGATTTATTGAGGATCACGCACGATGCCAGCCGAGGCTATCCCCTCACCGGCATCATAGGTTCGGCGCTTAGGCTCAAACAAAGGCGTGGTTATGGCCGATCTTGATGTGGGTGATGTTGCACCTGATTTCACTCTCCCAGCCGATGGCGGCGGCAGCCTTAAACTCTCTTCCTTTGTCGGCAAGCCGGTGGTTCTTTATTTCTATCCGGAGGACGACACCCCAAGCTGCACCAATGAGGCAATCAGCTTCTCGCAGCTCAAATCCGATTTCGAAAAGGCCGGCGCAGTGGTGATCGGACTCTCGCCCGACAGCGTAAGGAAGCACGACAAATTCAAGGCCAAGCATGCCCTGGATATCGCCCTCGCCTCCGACGAAGAGCGCAAGGTAATCGAAGCCTATCACCTGTGGGTGGAAAAGAAGATGTATGGACGCACCTATATGGGAGTGGAACGGGCCACTTTCCTGATCGGGCGCGACGGCCATATCGCCCGCGTCTGGCGCAAGGTACGGGTCAAGGGCCACGCAGAAGCGGTTCTCGAAGCGGTTCGAGCCTTGTAGTCAGACATCGGCTCGGATTTACGGACCTTAAAGCTGCGCGGATCGTGCAGGGCAAGCCTTTGTTAACCATAACAAGTGCCTAATGGGCATTGTTGGGGTAGCAAACGAAAGCCTGGTCCGGTGAACGCAAACGGTCAGTCGGCAGTGTTCGGCAGGCGCAAGGAGCCGCATACGGTCATCATCGCCCGTGGCGATGAAATCCGGCACTTCACGGTGCGTCCCTGGATGATTGCGTGTCTGGGTTCAGTCGTTGCCGCCGTCGTCGTCGGTTACCTGCTGGCCACATCCTATCTTGTTTTCCGCGACGACCTTATCGGCGCAACGACCGCTCGCCAGGCCCGCATGCAGCAGGCTTACGAGGACCGCATCTCCGCACTGCGTGCGCAGGTGGACCGGATCACCAGCCGGCAATTGCTCGACCAGCAATTGATGGAGACCAAGGTCGGTGAATTGCTGGCGCGTCAGACCCAGCTCAGCCAGCGTCATGGCCGGCTTGGCCCTATCCTCGAACGCGCAGAAACTCTCGAAGGGATCAGCCCGGAACTGCAAAATCCAACGCCGACCGCTCCGGCCGATCGAACCAAGCCTGAAGACCACGCTGCGCTCATCGGCAACAAAGCGATGCCGGAGCTTGCCGCGCTGGCCAGCATGGGCGGCAGTTCCGAGGCTCCGGCATTTTCACGCTGGTCAACTCGCGCCGACCTGCCTGTGGACGCGTCTTCCGCGGACCGCGCCGACAAGTTGTTTGGGGCCATCAATCAATCGCTGCAGGCGATAGAGACGGAGCAGTTGCAGCGCATAACCCGACTTGCCGATACAACCTATCAGAATGCGGACGCCATCAAGGATGCGCTGCAAGCAGCCGGACTGCCTGTGGACGCCGATTTCGGCAAGGATGAGACCGATGTCGGTGGCCCGCTTGTGCCGATTGATCGCGCGACATTGTTTGACACCAAGGTCAAGGAACTGGACGAAGCCCTCGACCAGCTCGACCATCTGCGCAAGGAAGCGAGGCGGTTGCCACTCGCCAATCCCGCCCCGGGACGCGCCGTGACCAGCCCGTTCGGCGTACGCACGGATCCCCTGCTGGGCACCGCGGCGCTGCATTCAGGCATGGACTTCCGTATTCCACTTGGTTCTCCCGCCCGGGCCACGGCACCCGGCGTAATCACCAAGGCAGGCTGGAACGGTGGCTATGGCCGCATGGTCGAAGTCGATCATGGTCAAGGCTACACAACCCGCTATGCCCATCTCAGCCGCGTCGATGTCGCCATCGGCCAGGCCGTCAAAGCCGGCGACGTCGTCGGCCAGACCGGCTCGTCGGGTCGCTCGACCGGTCCGCATCTGCACTATGAGGTCCGGCACGACGGTGATGCCATCGATCCGTTGCGCTTCCTGAGGATCGGCAAGAAAGTCGAGAAGTACCTGTAAGTACTCTCGGATGGCGCGAAGGCCGTCGTCAATTCTCGCGTTTCGAGATTCTCCAGATCAAGGCCACAACACCGGATAGCCGCGCAAAGCCGATCGGTCCTCAGGCAGGCCCGGGCGAGGCACCCGCGCGCCCTGCCCGTGCTCAGCCTTCCATTTCCTAAAGCCCGCAATTTCCTAAAGCCCGCATAGCGCGACTGCCGCCGCAAAAATTCCATATTGACGAATGCGCCATAAAATGGAACAAATATTCCATAAAGAGTTAATACGCTTCAAGCATTCCAATTAGTGCTCTGGAGGTCCGTCAAGTGAATTTCCATGCCGTCCCAGGAGGAACATCGGGCCGGCAGGTTTGGGAGCAGGAATCCGGATTGTCAGGTGCGACCGGACACCATCTGTGGAGGAGAACTGAAATGAAGAAGCTTTTGCTGGGCGCTATTGTTACAGCGCTTATGACTGGCACAGCCTTTGCCGGCGACATCGGTGTGTCGATGGCGAATTCGGATACATTCCTGACGGTGCTCCGGAAAGGCATCGAAAAAGCAGCATCCGACGCCAAGCAGCCGGTCCAGATCGAAATCGCCGACGACGATGTCAACAAGCAACTCAGCCAGGTGCAAAACTTCATCGCCGCCAAGGTAGATGCGGTCATCGTCAATCCCGTCGACACCTCGGCCACCGCGAGCATGACCAAGCTCGCCAACGACGCCGGAATCCCGATCGTCTACGTCAATCGCCAGCCAATCGACATGGACAAGCTGGGCAAAGGCGCGTTCGTTGGCTCGAACGAAGTCGATTCCGGCACGTTGGAGACAAAGGAGGTCTGCCGCCAGCTCAAGGAAGCCGGCAAGACGGAAGCCGGCATCCTGGTGATGCAGGGCGACCTGGCCAACCAGGCGGCGGTCATGCGCACCAAGGACGTGCATGACGTGATTGCAACTCCGGACTGCTCATTCATCAAGATCATCGACGAACAGACCGCCGGCTGGGATCCGGTCAAGGCTCAGGATCTGATGACCAACTGGATCGCGGCAGGTCACAAGCCGGATGCTGTCATTTCCAACAATGACAATATGGCCATCGGCGCCATCAACGCGATGAAGGCCGCGGGCTGGGACATGAAAACAGTGATCGTCGGCGGCGTCGACGCCACGCAGGAAGCGCTCGCCTACATGAAGGCCGGGGATCTTGATGTGACGGTCTTCCAGAATGCGGCAGCTCAGGGCGGCGGCGCAATCGAAACCGCAATGAAACTGGCGAAGGGTGAAGCCGTGCAGTCGCCGGTATGGGTGCCGTTCGAACTGGTGACCCCAGCCAACATGGATCAGTACATCTCGAAGAACTGACCGGGGCCAAGAGCGCGCCGCATGCGCGGCGCGTCTCTCCCTTCGATTTCATCAGCCGTGCATCTGAACCGGGTCTGGGAGGACTGATCGGCATGCAGAGCCCTTTGGCAGCCACAACGCACGACACCGGCATCGTCCCCATCGACGACTACATCCTCGAGGTTGAGGGTGTGCGTAAGGAATTTCCGGGGGTCCTTGCCCTCGACAATGTACAATTCCGCCTGCGTCGCGGCAGCGTTCATGCCCTAATGGGCGAAAATGGTGCTGGCAAGTCGACGCTGATGAAGATCATCGCCGGAATCTACACCCCCGACTCCGGTTCGTTCCGCTTTCACGACAAAGATATTCGCCTCAGGAGCCCGCTCGACGCCTTGGAAAAAGGCATTGCCATGATCCATCAGGAACTCAACCTGATGGCGCCGATGACGGTGGCCGAAAACATCTGGATCCGGCGCGAACCGACCAACCGTTTCGGTTTCATCGACCATGCGCGGATGCACGCCCAAACCGCTGCGCTGTTCAAGCGACTCAACATCGACCTCGATCCGGATGCCCAGGTCGGCACACTGAGCGTTGCCAATCGACAGATGGTCGAAATCGCTAAGGCGGTGTCCTATGAATCCGACGTGCTGATCATGGACGAACCGACGTCAGCCTTGACCGAACGCGAGGTCGAGCACCTTTTCAAGATCATCCGCAGCCTGCGCGAACAGGGCAAGGGCATCATCTACATCACGCACAAGATGAATGAGCTGTTCGAGATCGCGGACGAATTCTCGGTGTTCCGCGACGGCAGATACATCGCGACCAGAAAATCGACCGAGGTGACCCGCGACGACATCATCCGCATGATGGTCGGGCGCGAGATCACCCAGATGTTCCCGAAGGAAACGGTACCAATCGGAGAGGTGGTGCTTTCCGTGAAGGACCTCGCTCTGAACGGCATCTTCAAGGATGTCACCTTCGAGGTGCGCTCCGGTGAAATTCTGGGCATCGCAGGACTTGTCGGCTCGGGCCGTTCCAACATCGCCGAAACGATCTTCGGCGTTACGCCAGCCGATTCAGGCACGATCGAGCTGTTCGGCAAGACGATACGCGTCGACAACCCCGCCACCGCAATGCGTCATGGCATGGCCTTCCTCACGGAAGACCGCAAGGACACGGGCTGTTTCCTCCTGCTCGACATTCAGGAGAACACCCAAATCGCCGTGCTGCAGTCGGGCTATGTCAAGAATGGCTTCGTCGAGCAAAAGCGTCTTGCCAAGGATTCGATCGACATCAGCAACGCCCTGCGCGTCAAGACACCCGACATGTCGGAGCCGATCAACAACCTGTCCGGCGGCAATCAGCAGAAGGTTCTCATCGGACGCTGGTTGCTGACCAAGCCGAAGATCCTGATTCTCGACGAACCGACGCGGGGCATCGATGTCGGCGCCAAGGCGGAGATCCATCGCCTGATCTCCAAACTGGCGGGCGAAGGCGTCGCAGTGATCATGATCTCATCCGAAATGCCGGAGGTGCTCGGCATGAGCGACCGCATCATGGTGGTTCACGAAGGTCGGGTGACCGGATTTCTGGACCGCGAAGAAGCCAATCAAGTGAAAATCATGGAGCTGGCATCTCACTGAGATTTGCTGCCCCACCTTGGTGGAGACAAACATGACTACGAACGATGTTGCGGGCCCCACACGCATGATAGGGGCAAAGAAACGCCTCCCTCCGGAAGTTTCGATCCTCGCCGTTCTCATAGGGATCGCGCTCGTGTTCGAGATCCTGGGCTGGATTCTGGTTGGCGACAGCTTCCTGATGAACAAGCAGCGCCTCTCCATCATTATCCTGCAGGTGTCGGTCATCGGCATCATTGCAGTCGGTGTCACACAGGTCATCATCACCGGTGGTGTCGACCTGTCTTCCGGTTCGGTTGTCGGTCTCGTTGCCATGGTCGCGGCCAGTCTGGCGCAAACGTCAGTCAACCCACGCGCTGTCTATCCATCGCTGACCGACATCTCGCCAATCTTTGCCATTTTGGCCGGCCTTGCCGTCGGCCTGCTCGCAGGCTGGGTGAACGGCTTCATCATAGCAAAAACCAAGATACCGCCTTTCATCGCCACGCTCGGCATGATGGTGTCGGCACGCGGTCTCGCCAAATGGTACACGCAGGGCCAGCCTGTAGCCTTGCTATCGGATGAGTTCACCTGGTTCGGCAAGAGCTTCGATATCTTCGGCTTCCCACTGCCGCTGCCAGTGATCATCTTCCTGCTGGTTGCGGCGGTCTTCCATGTGGCGCTTGGCTACACGCGCTACGGCAAATTCACCTACGCGATCGGCGCCAATCCACAGGCAGCGCGCGTATCGGGAATCAATATCGGCAACCATCTGATCAAGGTCTATGCCATCGCCGGCCTGCTCTCAGGCCTAGCCGGTGTTGTCACGGCTGCGCGCGCCGCGTCCGGTCAGCCCAATATGGGTGTCGCCTACGAGCTCGATGCGATTGCTGCAGCAGTGATCGGCGGCACGTCCCTTTCCGGCGGCGTTGGACGAATATCCGGAACCCTGATCGGAACCATCATTCTGGGTGTGCTGACCTCGGGATTCACCTTCCTGAAAGTAGGCGCCTACTATCAGGAAATCATCAAGGGCATGATCATCGTAGCCGCCGTGATCATCGACCAGCAGCGTCAGAACCGCCGCAAGAAGGCCTGAGCCGTCTCCTCCCAGGACAGTCATCGCGCCGCACCGGGTCCGGTGCGGCGTTTTCAATTGCCGGGGCATAAGGGCGTCTGCATCGAACGCCGGCGGCTGAGGCTGCCGGTCAAATTCGGATCGTCGTCTTGAGGAATCTGGTGGGCGATGACGGGCTCGAACCGCCGACATCTTCGGTGTAAACGAAGCGCTCTACCAACTGAGCTAATCGCCCGCTCCGGCGCGGACCTTTAAGCAGTTAGCGAACGCTTCGCAAGACCAAATGACAAGATTGAAGGGATGTTAAGCTCGCGCTTTCGCGGCTTTCCAACGGCTTGTCAAAAAACCTTCGCATGAACTGCAATTAGCCGTGACGGGCCGCTTGACACCTGCCGGTGAACCCCTTATCCAGCCGCCAACGACGACACAGACACGTGTCGTCGGTGCGCGGGTGTAGCTCAGTCGGTTAGAGTGCCGGCCTGTCACGCCGGAGGTCGCGGGTTCGAGCCCCGTCACTCGCGCCATTCTAGTTTTCAGCAGAAAGCTGTTGTTTTTCAATCTTCATGCGGCTTTGCCTGCATGAAGATATGGTATGGTCGGTTGTGTCCCTGGCACTATTGTTCTTTCAGCAGGACAACGCCTCTGGCCAAGCCGATCGTCGACCGCGAAACAGCCCGGCAAAAAGTCGGCACGCTTATCAACACCTCCAAAATCTCTACAATTTAAAGACTGGCGTTGCCGCGCGCTGGCCAAGCTGGTGATTCTGCATATAAAGCGTGCTTCAACCGGAACGTCAGAACCGCAACATGGACCTGCCCATCTTCGCCATCAATCTCGACACCGAAGTCGACCGCTGGGAGGAACTGGCGGGCAATGCCAGTTCCGCGGGACTTTCCTTGCGCCGTGTATCGGCGATCGACGGCAGAGGTCTGCCGGTTGAGAATTGGGACGGCGTGGACCTGGCAACCGCCAGGGCACGGAGCGGGCGAGAGATCCTGCCGACTGAATATGCCTGCTACCAGAGCCATCTGACTGCGTTGCAGACATTCCTGGACGAAGGCAAGCCATACGGTTTGATCATCGAGGACGACGTCGCCTTCAACGAAGACACTCTGAGCCGGATCGAAGCGATTATCGCCGCCGTACCGAATTTCGACGCCATCAAGCTCACCACTCACAGAACCGGGCTGTTCATCCGAGCGGTTACAACCTCGCGAGGCGATGAGATCGGGCGGGCGCTCCATGGTCCGCAGGGCTCCGCAGCCGCCTATCTCGTATCGAGACAAGGCGCGCAGAAGCTGATCTCGAAACTCGCCACGATGACCCTGCCTTGGGATATCGCCCTGGAAAGGTTCTGGGATTCCGGCCTCGAAGTCTATTCGACCCGAAAGAACGTGTTGAGCTTCACATCGCGCAGCGCTGTTTCCAGCATCGCGGGGCCTTCCGGAAGCTACAAGGGCGCCAGATTCTCGTGGTGGAAACGGCTGGGAACGGCCTCCTTCCGCGCCAAGGATCAGTTTCGACGTTTGCATCACGTTTTTCTACGCCCGCCGCTGGACAGCGATGCGGCGGATTTCACAGCGCCCAGACAGCCTCTGCTGTGGCAGATGCTCGCAACACTTCTCGTGCTGGCTTTCGTCTCACCAGTCTGGCGGGAGGCTGACACCTATCGCTACGCCGGGGTTCTCCTTTTCCTGGTGGGCATCTTCCGCTGGCTGGGCAAGGATTTGTGGACATACGGCAAACCGTTGATCGGTGGGGTTGGCTATCTCTGTTTTGCCTGGACCTTCTATGTGTTCGCCCGCCTTGCAGCGGTCTATTTCACCACCGGCCAACTCGGCGCGTCTGAAGGCATCTACTTGTTTCCCGCTCTCTATGCGACGACGGGTTTCACACTGCTGGCCTATGTCAGGCGCCCGTCGATCGTGGCTGCATGTTTTATGGTTGCGAGCCTGGCCTTTCTTTCAGCGGGCACCGGCTACGAGGCGATACTTCAAGGCTTGAAACCCGAGACGGTGCTGTTCAACAATCCTATCCATGCGGCGATCGGCGCTGGTTTCATCTTCCTGTGTGCGCTGCAGTTTGCGATTTACACCACGCAGCGCAGCGATCTGGGAGCAGGAGGCAAGGTACTGTTCTGGCTGCTCTCGGCAGCCGTGCTGATTTTTGCCGTCGTCAACATCGTCGCACTGCGGTCGAAGGGCGTGTGGCTTGCTCTGACTGCAGCGCTGCTCCTGCTGGTTGTCTTGACCGTGCTGCGGGGAAGTCGGCGCTACGTCCTCGTGGGCATGGGCGCCCTGGTCCTGATCCTTGTTGGCCTTTTCTTCTCTTACGGCATCCTGTCATCGACTGCGGGCGACACGCTTGCCTTCGTCGGAAGGTCCATAACTGACGCGACCACGAACGGTGTAGGCAGCGCCCTCGAACACGCCATCAAGAGCGACCTGACGCCTGTATCGGCCAAGGAGCGCTTGATGTTGTGGTCCAACGCGCTTGAAATCTGGAAACATCATCCGATTTTCGGCGCCAGCTCAGCCTGGCTCACCGAATGGCAGAACAGGGCCTATCACACCCAGATCTACGATGTCTTCCACAACGGCTATCTTGAGATCGCCGTCCGTTACGGCATCGCCGGGCTGACGTTCTATGCGTTTCTCTTCATCTGGTCGGCAAGACAGGTGCAGCAAGCCGCACGGACGAAGCTCATCGAACCAATCGCATGGCATTGCTACATTTCAACGCTGATCTTCTTCGCCATCACACTGCTCAGCAACTCCAACAACCGATTGGCGATCGGCGAGGGTTACATGTGGTTCGCGGCAGCTTTCGGCTTCTATTGTTTCTACCTGCGCCAGCGCGCCAGGCAGATTCAACCACAGACATATTTCTAGTCCGGGTCGGGGGCTCCCCTCCCGGGCAGGCACCCAACAAAAAAGCCGGGCGCTAGGCCCGGCTTTTCGCAGTTCTGAACAAACAGCGCGCCTTAGTTGACGGCGTCCTTCAGGCCCTTGCCGGCGGTGAACTTCGGCACCGTGCGGGCCGGGATCTTCACTTCCGCGCCGGTCTGCGGGTTGCGGCCGGTCGAGGCAGCGCGCTTCGAAACCGAGAAATTGCCGAAGCCAACCAGACGGACATCGCCACCCTTCTTCAACTCGCCGGTGATAACGGCAAACACCGCATCCACCGCCGACTGCGCGTCACCCTTCGAGATCTTCGCGGCATCGGCGACAGCGGACACCAGTTCGTTCTTGTTCATCAAAATTCCCTTCCATGAGAACACCGGAACTTACGACTCATCCGGCAGGGATTGGACTTTAGAAAGAAGCGTTCCGACAACCAAGCCAAAAGACCGACAAAAGAACGAAAAAAGCCCGGAAAACCGGGCTTTTTCACGAAAAAGCCGGGCACAGGGCCCGGCTTTTCATTTGTGCATTGCACTCTTAGCCGACGCTCACTTAGCAACCCGAAAACCGAAATCGATTCTCGGCAAGCACAAAGCACGGCTCCAGAACCTCAGAGCAGCCTTCGCGCGCCCTAACGGACGCGCGAAGCTCTAGTGAGCAAGCGACTTTCCAGCGTCATCGACATCGGCGTTTGCCGGGGCGTTAACCGGCTCCACCCACTCGATCGGCTCAGGCATCCTGACCAGCGCGTGCCGTAGCACTTCGCCGACACGCGAGACCGGAATGATCTCCATCCCGTTCTTCACATTGTCCGGAATCTCCGCCAAGTCCTTGGCGTTGTCTTCCGGGATCAGCACCTTCTTGATGCCGCCACGCAGTGCTGCAAGCAGCTTCTCCTTGAGGCCGCCAATCGGCAGGATGCGACCACGAAGCGTGATCTCGCCGGTCATCGCCACATCAGCCCGGACCGGAATACCGGTCAGGATCGACACGATGGCGGTGGCCATGGCCGCACCGGCGGACGGACCGTCCTTCGGCGTGGCGCCTTCCGGCAGGTGCACGTGGATGTCACGCTTGTCGAACAGCGGCGGCTCGACACCGAAATCGAGCGCCCTGCTGCGGACGTAGGACGCCGCCGCCGAGATCGATTCCTTCATGACGTCGCGCAGGTTGCCGGTCACCGTCATCTTGCCCTTACCGGGCATCATGACGCCTTCCACGGTCAGCAACTCGCCACCGACTTCCGTCCAGGCCAGACCAGTAACGACACCGACCTGATCGTCGGACTCCGCACGGCCGAAACGATACCGCTCGACACCGAGATAGTCCGCCAGATTGGCAGCCGTGATCTTCACCGACTTCTTCTTGGTCTTGAGGATCTCGGTCACCGCCTTGCGGCCAAGCTTCATCAGCTCACGCTCGAGGCTGCGGACGCCGGCCTCGCGGGTGTAGGTCTGGATGACAGCACGGATGGCGTCCTCGGAAACCGAGAACTCCTTCGGCTGCAGCGCGTGGTCACGCACCACCTTGGGCAGCAGGTGCCGCTTGGCGATCTCGATCTTCTCGTCCTCGGTGTAGCCGGCGATACGAATGATCTCCATGCGATCCATCAAAGGCGCAGGGATGTTCAGCGTATTGGCCGTCGTCACGAACATCACGCTCGAGAGGTCGTATTCGACCTCCAGATAGTGATCCATGAACGTCGCGTTCTGTTCCGGATCGAGCACCTCGAGCAGCGCCGAAGACGGGTCACCACGGAAGTCCTGGCCCATCTTGTCGATCTCATCGAGCAGGAAGAGCGGGTTGGACTTCTTCGCTTTCTTCATCGACTGGATGACCTTGCCGGGCATCGAACCGATGTAGGTGCGGCGGTGACCGCGGATCTCGGCCTCGTCACGCACGCCGCCAAGCGCCATGCGGATGAATTCGCGACCGGTCGCCTTGGCGATCGACTTGCCGAGAGAGGTCTTGCCGACGCCGGGAGGGCCGACGAGGCACAGGATCGGCCCCTTCAGCTTCTTCTGGCGGCTCTGCACGGCGAGGTACTCGACAATGCGGTCCTTGACCTTGTCGAGGCCATAGTGATCGGTATCGAGCACGTCCTGCGCGAAGTTCAGGTCCTGCTTGACCTTGGAGTTTCTGCCCCACGGAATGGACAGGATCCAGTCGAGATAGTTGCGCACGACCGTGGCCTCGGCGGACATCGGCGACATGGTGCGCAGCTTCTTGAGCTCCGCCTCTGCCTTTTCCCTGGCCTCCTTGGTCAGCTTGGTCTTCTTGATGCGCGCCTCGATCTCGGCGGCCTCGTCGCGACCGTCCTCGCCTTCGCCCAGCTCCTTCTGGATCGCCTTCATCTGCTCGTTGAGGTAGTACTCGCGCTGTGTCTTCTCCATCTGGCGCTTGACGCGCGAGCGGATGCGCTTCTCCACCTGCAGGACGGAGATCTCGGCTTCCATGAAGCCCATCGCCTTCTCGAGACGCTCCTTGACGGAAAGCGTGGCGAGCATCTCCTGCTTCTCGGGGATCTTGATGGCGAGATGCGAGGCAACCGTGTCGGCGAGCTTGGAATAGTCGTCGATCTGGCTGGCCGCGCCGACCACCTCAGGAGAGATCTTCTTGTTCAGCTTGACGTAGTTCTCGAAGTCCGAAACCACGGAACGAGCCAGCGCCTCAACCTCGACCTCTTCTTCCTCGGGTTCGGCCAGAACACCGGCCTTGGCCTCATGATAGTCGGTGCGGTCGGTAAAGGTCACGATCTTGGCGCGTGCCACGCCCTCGACCAGCACCTTCACGGTGCCATCGGGAAGCTTCAGCAACTGCAACACATTGGCCAGCGTGCCGATGTCGTAGATCGCATCGGGCTCGGGATCGTCATCGGCGGCGTTCATCTGGGTGGCAAGCAGGATCTGCTTTTCCTGGCCCATCACTTCTTCGAGCGCCTTGATCGATTTCTCGCGCCCGACGAAGAGCGGAACGATCATGTGTGGGAACACCACGATGTCGCGAAGCGGAAGAACCGCAAAGGCGCCGTCACCGGTAGCCTTGGATATTTTGGCCATTGTCCAACCTTTCCTTCGCGATCGCCTTTGGCCAATCGCGAATCTCATATTAACGACCGCGGACCATTCCGCCTACCACCGATTGTGACGGGAGTTTTGCAGCACAGAATTCGGCCCGTGGCCTTCGCATGTTAAGTGGATAAGTCACCGGCAAAGATCAAGGTCCACCTTCACCTACCTTTAGTGCTAGGTAACCCGCCAGCAGAACCTTATCCGCGAAACGAAAACGGCGCCGAACGGCGCCGCTTCGATCTTGAAAAAGGACTTGTCAGGCGCTGACGTTGCCCTTCTTTTCCTTCTGCTCGGAATAGATGTAGAGCGGCCGGGCGTTGCCCGAAACGACTTCTTCCGAGATCACGACTTCGCGGACGCCTTCGAGCGCCGGCAGCTCGAACATGGTGTCGAGCAAAATGGCTTCCATGATCGAACGCAGGCCGCGAGCGCCGGTCTTGCGCTCGATGGCGCGCTTGGCGATCGCCGACAGCGCATTCTCATGGAAGGTGAGATCCACGCTCTCCATCTCGAACAGGCGCTGGTACTGCTTGACCAGCGCGTTCTTCGGCTCGGTCAGGATCTGGATCAGCGCAGGCTCATCGAGATCCTCGAGCGTCGCCAGAACCGGCAGACGACCGACGAATTCCGGGATCAGGCCGAACTTCAGCAGATCCTCGGGTTCGACCTGGCGGAACAGATCACCGGTGCGACGATCTTCCGGCGAGGCGACCGTCGCGCCGAAACCGATCGAGGTCTTGCGGCCACGGTCGGAGATGATCTTGTCCAGCCCGGCAAACGCACCACCGCAAATGAACAGGATGTTCGCGGTGTCGACCTGCAGGAACTCCTGCTGCGGATGCTTGCGGCCACCCTGCGGTGGCACAGAGGCAACCGTGCCTTCCATGATCTTCAGAAGCGCCTGCTGGACGCCCTCGCCCGACACGTCGCGGGTGATCGAAGGATTGTCCGACTTGCGGCTGATCTTGTCGATCTCGTCGATGTAGACGATGCCACGCTGCGCGCGCTCGACATTGTAATCAGCCGACTGCAGCAGCTTCAGGATGATGTTCTCGACATCCTCGCCGACATAGCCGGCTTCGGTCAGCGTCGTGGCGTCAGCCATGGTGAACGGCACGTCGATGATGCGGGCCAGGGTCTGGGCGAGCAACGTCTTGCCGCAGCCGGTCGGGCCGATCAGAAGGATGTTCGACTTCGCCAGCTCGACGTCGTTGTTCTTGCCGGCGTGCGCGAGGCGCTTGTAGTGGTTGTGGACGGCCACCGACAGCACGCGCTTGGCGTAAGGCTGACCAATGACATAGTCGTCCAGAACCTTCAGGATTTCCTGCGGTGTCGGCACGCCTTCGCGCGACTTCACCATCGAGGTCTTGTTCTCCTCGCGGATGATGTCCATGCACAATTCGACGCATTCATCGCAGATGAACACCGTCGGTCCGGCGATCAGCTTGCGCACCTCGTGCTGGCTCTTGCCACAGAAGGAGCAATACAGGGTGTTCTTGGAGTCACCGCCGCTGTTGCTGACCTTACTCATCGTCCCAGTCCTTTCATGGGCACCCGCCGATGGTTTGGCGTATGGCACACCTACATATCTATCGCGGGAATCCGCGCCGGCCAGTGGTCTGGCTCCTGCAACGCATTCCGTACGAAACACAAATCAGAAAACGTGGCAATGATTCCTGCAGCCCCACGGAAAGCTAAGCCGCCGAAAATCAACATAGCCTTAACGTAGGCAATCGTCGTCGTCGAGGAAACAGCCAATTGTGGCTGAAATGCCGCAAACCACACCAAAAGCGTGGTCTGCCGCCGACAACTGACAATTTTAGTCGGGCCGACTATCAGCTTGCGGTCGTTTCCGCCGGCTCGCGGCTCTCGATGACCTTGTCGATGAGACCGAAATCCCGTGCCTCGTCGGCAGTCATGAAATGGTCGCGGTCGAGCGTCTTTTCAATGGTCTCGTAATCCTTGCCGGTGTGCTTGACATAGACCTCGTTCAGACGACGCTTGAGCTTGATGATGTCCTGGGCGTGGCGTTCGATGTCGGAGGCCTGGCCCTGGAAGCCACCCGACGGCTGATGCACCATGATGCGGGCGTTCGGCGTGGCAAAGCGCATGTCCTTGTGGCCGGCGCAGAGCAGCAACGAGCCCATCGATGCGGCCTGGCCGATGCAGAGCGTCGAAACCGCCGGCTTGATGAACTGCATCGTGTCATAGATCGCCATGCCGGACGTCACCACGCCACCTGGCGAATTGATGTAGAGGTTGATTTCCTTCTTCGGGTTCTCGGCTTCCAGGAAAAGCAGCTGCGCGCAAACCAGCGTCGCCATGCCGTCCTCGACCGGGCCGGTGATGAAGATGATGCGTTCCTTGAGAAGACGCGAGAAGATATCATATGCCCGTTCGCCGCGATTGGTCTGTTCGACCACCATCGGAACGAGGTTCATGTAGGTTTCGATGGGGCTCTTCATAAATGGTCCCTTGCCTGGATGGGTTTCCGCGCCGAACGGGCGGAATCGATGCTGACGGTCGTTTCCGTAGATAGGATGCCGGCTCACCCTAGCGCAAGACCGTGCCGCCTAGCCATCCGGCCAGCGCATTTTATGGCCTTGCCGCCGTTAACGAATTTTAAAGAATTCACTTTCCCGCGCACTACCGTCCGTTAAAGTTGAAGCGAGCGGCGTCAGTTCGCGTAAAAAGGGGTGGCATATGTTGAAGAAGCAGCTTTCGCTGGCCGTGTCCGCGCTGATCATGCTCGGCACCGCCTCGGAAACAGTGGCCGGCGGCCGCGCGGTCGAATGTTACGAGCCGTACCGGACACGTCCGGTCTACGACACCATCTATGGCGAGGAGCAGGTCAGTCCCGGCTACAGCCGCGTGGTCAGGACGCCTCCGATCTATGGTACGCGCCAGCGTGCCGTGCTGATCCGACCGGAACGTGTCACCTATGAGGTGATCCCGGCGGTCGTCGATACGCGTTACCGCACCGTGCAGGTCTCGGATGGCGGCTATGGCTGGGAATGGCGCTGGATCAACGGCCGCCGTGTGCTGTGCAAGATCAAATACACGCCACGCTATGAGAGGGTGGCAGAAACCGTCGTGATCCAGCCGGAATCGCGCCGCCGCGTCGTCATCCCCGCGGAATATGGCTACGAAACCGAACAGGTGGTCGTGCAGCCGGGATCGGAGCGCGTGCTGGAGGTGCCGCCGACCTATCGACAGGTCGCCCGCCGCGTGATGGTCTCCGAAGGCCAGACCGGCTGGCGCCGCGTGCACATTCCGCGGCACTGCCAATACTGAGCAGACAACCTGCTGACAAAGCCGGGGCATTTGCTCCGGCTTTTTGCCGATACCGACTGGATGGCCACGCTCAAATCAGCCAACGGAACGCGCGACGCAAGAACGCCTGCCCGTCCCGCGTTATCGGGTCGCCATGAGCCATCAAAACCTTGTCCGCAGGCCAGGTCAGGACTTTCTCGATTGAGGCACGTGCGGCCCGCCTGTCCGTGAATGCGATCCGGAATTTGCGGGGCACGGACGCCTCGGCGCCGATCATCAGGTCAAGCCGCGCGACGACCGCTCGCCAGCCAGAGAACCAGCCGGGTTTGAATTGCTGGATCAGATCGCAGAAGAGAGCGGTACGGCTCGCCAGGTGGAAAAACACGACTTCGGTTGTGATGAGGTTTCCGCCCATGACGACCTGCTTCACATCCGTGTTCCAGGCCGGCTGGGCGATGCCGGCGAGGTCACCATCGAACGGGATATCAGGTCGTTTCTCGAGTAACCCTGGCGGGGCAAAGGTCTTCGCTTGTGGAAAAGCGCGCTGCCAGTCACGCAGGAACAGGTGATGCAGTGAATTGGGTGGGATGAGATAGCCCACCTCGCCCAACGCGCTGACCGCCGCTTGCAAGTCGGCTGTAAGGGCTACCGGCGACCAGATGAACAGTCGGTTTCCGGACAGACGAATGACAGCCATGTGCGTCGGATAGTGAAAACCGGCCGTGGCTGTTACGGTCCGGCCTTCGGCAAGCCAGATCTCAGGCCCGAACTGCGTCAGGATGGAAACCACGTCACCACCAATATTTACAGATGAGTAAATTTACACATATGTATAAAAATGCCAAGCTTGAAACGTACTGAGCGATCCAGAAATCTGATCCTCGACGCTGCCGATGAGGCGTTCCGGGAACTAGGGTTTGAAAACACCTCGGTCGAGGAAATCGCCGCGCACGCCGGATTGACCCGCAAGACCGTCTACAACCTGTTCCGCTCGAAGGAAGACATCGCCTTGAACCTCATCGCCCGCGTGGAAGCGAACGATGCCGGTTACCGTGAATTGATGGCGCGCAACATGAACGTCACAGAATTGCTGGAGCTGGTTCTGACGGACAGTGCGCGCTGGTGCATCGCCAACCCATCGCTGGCACGCCTGGCGCTTGCGCCTTCCATAAGACCGTCCCTGGAGCCGCCGTCCGAACGCCCGTCTTTTCAGGGGCTCGTCCGGGACATTCTTGCTCTTGGCCAGCAGCAGGGCCTCGTCCGCAACGACGAGGAAGCAAATTACATGGCGCTGGTGCTGCTTGGGATCTATGGCCAGGCGATGCTGAACTCCCTTGTGGGAAAAGCATTCGATCACAGTCAGGTACGTCGACTTATCCGCATCGTCGTCGAGGGCATTGGCGAGCGATCTTGGGTTTCCCGCTGAAAGAATGAACCAATCCAGGCGCGCCCGCCAGCTTTTGGTTGGGCGGCCGAGCCTCTATATGTGGCTGATGGAGACGGTGGATTTTTCATCACCAACCAAATGGGACGTGACCCGGCGAGTGGTTTTCGCCATCGTCGGGATTCTTATCGTTGGTACCGGGTTTTGGACGTATTCAGGCTACAGCCGTGTCATCAGAAAGGTTCAAGTCTCGGGCACGGTGATCTCGGTGGCCTCAGCCAGGTCAAGTAACCGATATTTCATTCGACTGGATGGCTCTCAAACCATCATCATACCGGGCCCACCCATCGTGCTTTATCCTAGTGGGTCCACAGTCGTGCTAGAGCGTCGTGTTCACGAAAACGGCTCTATCGACTACCAGTTTCCGCACCAATCAATCGATTGACGTCGGCGACTCCTCGCGTTAGTTCTCCGCCCGCAGTTGCCTGAATGGCGCTGCCGTAGGCGTTACCGTCATCCAACGCGCCTTTCGAGAAGGTCCCGGCTGGGAGATCTCGATCACGAAGGCGCAACGGTATGTCCATTTTTCCTGCTCAGCGGCTGTTGGCCCGCTCGACACATGCCTTGGCAAGAGCACTCTTGCCGGGATGCATGTTGTCCCGTCCTGCACAGCCTGGCCCCACCGTCCGCCTTTCCCGACAAGCACCTGAAAGGCAAACCCATGAAAATGACTGGAAACACCATCCTCATCACCGGCGGGACGAGCGGCATCGGTCGCGCGCTGGCCGAGGCTTTCCACGCCCGTGGCAACCGCGTCGTCGTCACAGGACGGCGACAGTCACTGCTCGATGAGATCACCGTGGGTCAGCCTGACCTCCACGGCTTGCTGCTGGATCTGGCCGATCCGGCCTCGCTCTCCCGCGCCACAGCCGACATCGGGCTGCATTTCCCCGAACTCAACGTGCTCGTTGCCAACGCCGGCATTTCGCGAGCGGAAGACATGACTTGCGACAATTGGGATACTTCCGACGCCGAGGCAATTGTCGAAACCAACATACTGGGCGTACTGCGTATCACAGCAGCCCTTCTGCCAACGCTGAAGAGACAGGCCGATGCGACAATCGTCGCCACCAGTTCGAACCTGGCCTTCGTGCCGCGCGCTGATTTTCCCGCCTATTGTGCAAGCAAGGCATTCCTGCATTCCTGGCTGCAATCGCTGCGGCACCAGCTTCGCAACATGCCCGTCGAAGTGCTCGAACTCGCGCCGCCCTATGTGCAGACGGAACTCACAAGTGTTGACCAGGCGTCCGATCCACGCGCGATGCCTGTCGATGCCTTTGTCGCGGAAGTCATGCAATTACTGGAGCAACAGGAGCATCCCGGAGGCGAGGTGCTGGTCGAACGGGATCAGGCCCGGCGTTGGGCCGAACGCGATGGCAGCTATGGGGCTATCTTCGCAGCGATGAACCCCGCTTGAGCAAGCGGATGATGTGAAGGCGAATTCCGTCTGCTTTCGATATCGGGCGACAGCTCAACAACAAGAAGCCGGGTGGTAGATCCGGCTTCTTGTTGTGCGGCAGTCAAACCTGTTCGGCTCGAAGCCAGCGCTTGACACCTTCGACATCACCGTCACCGACAGCACGGGCGACACGACGACCGACCGAGGCGCCAAATTTGTAACCGTGGCCCGAACAGGGCGAAACAATCAGGCACTTGCCCTTTTCGCGCGCCAGAAACTTCTCATCGGCGGTGAATGTGTAGGCACAGGTCACCACATCGGTCACCCGGTATTCGTCGATGCGGGCAATCGGTGGCGAGAACAGGTCGCGGATCCGCTCCCCCTCGCCTGGTACCGGTACGCGGTTCCAGTCGGCATCTGCGGCCGGCACCTTGTGCAGGCCCGAGCCGAGCTTCATCCCGGCCCCACGGGTCAGTGGGATCACGTAGCCGTCGGTCTTGCCGCCGATATCGAGGATGACAGGGGCAGCTTCCCAGGCAGAGCGCAGATCGACCGGCGGTTCGACATAGGCAAGCGCAGTGCGATAGGTCTTCAGCTCGTCGCCCAGTTCCGGAAACAGCTTCAGCACCCAGGCGCCCGCGGTAACCACCACGCGATCGGCCTGGAGGCTATCGCCATTGGCAAACGTCACTCGCCCAGCCGCGGCGTCGATTGCGGTTGCCCTGCAGTTTTCGCGCACGTCAGCGCCGTGCGCACGCAGCCATTTCGCCAGTCCCTCCGCGATCTTGCGGCAATGCAACGCGCCGCCATCCGGCGAAAAATACGCGTAGCGAAAGCTTCCAGCCTCCAGGAAAGGCCAGCGTTCAACCGCGGCCTCGGGCATCAGCAGCTCAATAGGCCACCCGCCCGCCTCCATGCCCTCGCGATATTCCTCCGCCTCATCGCCTGGTTCACGCGACACGCACAGGAAGCCGCGCTGATCGAGATGGTCCTCGCCAAGGTCACTCCACAATTCTTCCCAGGCGGCATAGGCCTCGCTGATCAATTGGCCATAACCGCTCCCCGCGCGATAGGCACGACGGATGATCCGATGATGGTCTCCCGAGGCAGCCAGGGGATTGGGAATCGGCCCCTGCTCCAGAATGGAGACGCTGTGTCCGGCCTTGATCAGCGACCATGCGGTGGAGAGGCCGGCGATACCGGCGCCGACGACGATGACGTTCATATTGGCAACAGCCCTCTGATGCGGGAAAGTCATATCAATTCACAACCCCGGGGCGTTTCTTGCAATACCGTCTTGTGCGCATCGACTGCTCCGAAGTCACCGACATGCATGCCCTTTTTGCCGACGCTTTCGGCTTCCCGGTTTTTTATGGCCGCAACTGGGACGCCTGGATCGACTGCATGTCGCATCTGGACGAACCGGATGCTGGCCTTTCGACCATCCATGTGGAAAAAGGCGGCATCGTTGTCATTCAGCTGGAGCAGGCTGAAGCGCTCAAGCGCAGCCGGCCGGATCTGCTCGCCGCATTGTGCGAAAGTGCGGCCTTCGTGAACTGGCGACGCATCGAGGCCGGCTCCGGCCCGATCCTGTGCCTTTCCTTCGCAAGCTGAGAGCGACTTATGCCGACCAAGCCAGCCTACCTCTCCTTCGACCCGGCGAGCCGGCATGTCAGCCTCGACCCGCACGAGCCTGCTTTCGTTCAGGATCCCTATGACGCCTATGCCTGGCTGCACGCCAACAGTCCGGCCTTCTTCTGGAAGGAATTCGGCTTCTGGTGCCTGGGCGGTTACGACACGGTCAACGGCTTGCTCCGCGACCGCCGCTTCGGTCGACAGAACCCGACCGGTATCCCGGACAGCCGCGGTCTCGACGCAGGATCGCAGCCATCTGGCCGCGTTCGACGCGATCGAAGCCAATTCCATGCTGGAGCTCGAGCCACCGGTGCACACCCGGCTGCGAACACTGGTCAACCGCGCCTTTGTCTCTCGCCAAGTGGAAAGGCTGCGCCCCCGCGTGGAAGCGCTCGCCAACGAACTGATCGATCGCTTCGAGCCAGGCAAACCCGTGGACCTGCTGCCTGCCTACGCGGCGCCACTGCCAATCACCATCATCGCCGAGATGCTCGGCGTCCCAGTCGAAATGGGGCCGCAGTTGCTCGACTGGTCCCACCAGATGGTGGCGATGTACATGCACGGCCGCACCCGCGAGACTGAGGATACGGCCAACCGCGCGGCACGCGAATTCGGCGATTTCCTGCGCGGCTATGTCGCCCAACGGCGCAAGCAGCCAGGCGATGACCTGCTGTCGCTGCTGATCTCCGCCCAGGAAGATGGACAGAAGCTCTCGGAAGACGAGCTGGTTTCCTCGACAATCCTGCTGCTCAATGCCGGTCATGAGGCAACGGTGCACCAGACCGGCAATGCGGTGCGCTCAGTGCTCGCGCAGGGCGGCGATCCGCGACGTTTCTTCACTTCGCCGGAGGCAACCGCCGCTACGGTCGAGGAATGCCTGCGCTACGACGCACCGCTGCACATGTTCACCCGCTACGCCTATCAGGAGATCGAGGTCGTACCGGGTGTGACCATAAAGCCGAACGAGCAACTCGGCCTCCTGCTTGGAATGGCCAACCGCGATCCCTCAGCCTTTGCGGAGGCAGATCTCTTCAACCCGCAGCGCACCGACCAGAAAAATGTCTCCTTCGGCGCCGGCATCCACTTCTGCATTGGAGCCCCATTGGCCAGGCTGGAATTGCAGGTGTCGCTGAAGACGCTGTTCGAGCGCCTGCCAACGCTGCATTTCGGCGTGGAACCACAATTTCGTGATACCTATCACTTTCACGGGCTGGAGAGGTTAGAGGTTGTAGCTTGAAGGATCAGCCGACACTGGATTTCTATGCACGCGAGGCCGAGGCCTACGCGACGCGCTACCGGGTATCGGAGGAGTTGGGACCTTTCCTTGCACTCGTTCCGGCCGGCGGCCGGATACTGGAACTCGGCTGCGGCGGAGGACAGGACAGCGAGGCAATGCTTGCTGCTGGATTCGACGCCATCCCAACCGACGGCTCGGCAGAGTTGGCCAGGGAGGCCGAAAAGCGGCTGGACCGACGGGTGGAGGTGCTGCTGTTCGAGGACATCGACTTCGTCAACGAATTCGACGGCATCTGGGCAAATGCTTGCCTCCTGCACGCGCCCAAGTCGTCACTGCCCACGATCTTCGAAAATATCCACAAGGCATTGCGATCCGGCGGCGTACTCTACGCGAGTTTCAAGACCGGAGGCGAGGAACGGATAGATCAGTTTGGCCGCTACTATAACTATCCTGACGAAGCGTACTTGCGGCAGGCGCTCGAGTTCGGGAACTGGTCGTCGGTCGAAATATCCCAGCGCGAAGGCTCCGGTTACTACAACCTTCCCGCCATCTGGCTGCATGTGCTGGCGATAAAAGCCTGATCATACGCACGGCAAATCCGAGCAATGGCGTTTTGCGAAATCCTCCGCCCCACAGGGTCGTTCCGTGCTAATCTAGGCTTTTCGCAGTTCACGTCTCGATGAGGGGGAGCGTGCACCATGCGGCAGGACAAATATCTGCTCGGCCGTGGCCCGGCCGAGGAAGCAAGGCTGAAACGGCAGATCGCCAATCTGGCGCCAGACTCCGATGTTCAATTCGAGCGCATCGGCATCAAGCCGGGCGAACGGGTCATCGACCTGGGTTGCGGGCCAGGCGGAGTGTTGCACTTGCTAGGCAAGCGCGTCGGCGTGACCGGCTCGGTGCTCGGCCTCGAGCGCAGCCCGCATTTCGTCGAAATGGCACGCCGTTTCGTCGCCGATCATGCGCTGCCGCAAGTCGAGGTGCGCGAGGGGGACGCCTACGATACCGGACTGGAACGCGGGTCTTTCGACGGTGCGCATATGCGGCTGGTCCTGGTCAATGTACCGGAGCCCCAGCGCATCGTGCGCGAGATGGTGGCACTGGTGCGACCTGGAGGCTGGATTGCGAGTTTCGAGGCCGATTTCGTCGCCCATTTCTGCGACCCGGCGCTGCCGGCCTGGAATCGTCTGCTCGATGCCTACATCGCCTACTCGGCGGCTCAAGGGATCGACCTTTTCATCGGCCGGCGCACGCATCGCCTGTTTCGTGAAGCTGGCATGATCGATGTCCATGTCGACGCGGTCTACCATGTCTACCCGCTCGGACATGATCGGCGGCCGATGCTCTATGAGTTCGTCAACAATGTGCGCGAAAAGATGATCGATCAGGGCTTCATCACGCGGGACGACCTCGAAACGGACATGGCCGCACTCGAAATCCACCTGGCGGATCCCGACGTTCTGGTGACCTCGCACACCTTCTTCAGGGTCTCGGGTCGGGTGCCAGGATAGGCATGCCGTCAGAGCTTGATGACGTATTCCTTGCGAGTCGTTTCAAGCACTTCCCAGCTTCCCCTGAAGCCGGGCCTGAGCACGAAACTGTCGCCAGATCGCACGGTGCGCGCCTCACCCCCCTCCTCCGCGATCACGGAGACACCCGAGAGGATGTGACAGAATTCCCATTCGTCGTAGACGATGCGCCATTTTCCCGGCGTCGATTCCCATATGCCGGCGTAGAGACCGCCATCGCGCTCCTCGGCATTCCAGGTGCGGAATTTCGGGTCGCCGGAAACCAGGCGGTCCGCAGCCGGCGCGCCATGCTCCGGCTCGATGCCGTCAATGGAAACGGTGAGGAATTTCGGCTGGCTCATGAAAAAGGCTCCGGTCTGATCCGGAGCCTTCTGTGCCATGCCGATCAGACTTTGGCGAGCGCCTGTTCGAGATCCGCGACGATATCGTTCACGTCCTCGATACCGACCGAGAGACGCACCGTGTCCGGACCTGCACCCGCCGCAACCTTCTGCTCGTCGGAAAGCTGGCGATGCGTGGTCGATGCCGGATGAATGACCAGCGACTTGGTGTCGCCGACATTGGCCAGATGCGAGAACAGTTCCAGCGCCTCGACGAACTTCACGCCGGCCTCGTAGCCCCCCTTGAGACCGAAGGTGAAGACAGCGCCCGCGCCCAGCGGCGAGTACTTCTTGTGCAACGCATTGTTCTTGTCCGTCGGCAGGCCGGGGTAGGACACCCAGGACACTTTCGGATGGTTGGCGAGCCATGCCGCCACGGTCGAAGCATTGTCGCAATGGCGCTGCATGCGCAGCGGCAGCGTTTCCAGACCGGTCAGGATGAGGAAGGCGTTGAAGGGCGAGATCGCCGGGCCGAAATCGCGCAGGCCGAGTACGCGGGTCGCGATGGCAAAGGCGAAATTGCCGAAGGTCTCGTGCAGCACCAGGCCGCCATATTCGGGTCGCGGTTCGGACAGCATCGGATATTTGCCGGATTTCGACCAATCGAAGGTGCCGCCGTCGACAATGACGCCACCAATCGAATTGCCATGGCCGCCGATGAACTTGGTCAGCGAATGCACGACGATATCAGCGCCGTGCTCGATCGGGCGCACCAGATAGGGCGTCGCCAGGGTGTTGTCGACGACCAGCGGAATGCCGTGCTTGCGGGCGATATCGCCCAGCTTTTCAATGTCGACGAACTCGCCGTTCGGATTGGCCAGGCTCTCGGCGAAGATGAACTTGGTGTTTTCGTCGATCTGCTTCTCGAAGGTCGACAAGTCGTTGGTGTCGCCCCAGCGCACTTCCCAGCCGAAGTTCTTGAAGGCATGGCCGAACTGGTTGATCGAACCGCCGTAGAGCCGACGCGCGGCGACGAAGTTCTCGCCGGATTTCAGCAGCGTGTGCGCTACCAGGAGCTGCGCGGCGTGACCGGACGCCACCGCAAGTGCTGCCGTGCCGCCCTCAAGCGCTGCTACGCGCTCTTCGAGCACCGCCTGTGTCGGGTTCATGATGCGTGTGTAGATGTTGCCGAACGCCTTCAGGCCGAACAGCGAGGCAGCGTGATCTGCGTCGTCGAAGACATAGGATGTGGTCTGGTAGATCGGCGTGGCGCGAGCGCCCGTGGCCGGATCGGGTTTGGCGCCGGCGTGAACCGCGAGCGTGTTGAAACCTGGTGCGCGCTGGCTCATCGAAAACCTCCTCAAATCGCCCCGAAAAAATCGCCGGGCATTCTTGGGCGAGCCGCGTAGCGAATGCAAAGAAGATTTTGCCCGGCGAGTGCTATTTTTCAGTGCTGCTGCCAGCGTTTTGGCAAAACCGCGGAAAATTGTTGCTGGCTACCTCTGGCGAACACCGAAACTCTGGAAACCCTGACGCATGATAGGCTTCTTGGAGGACAGCACCCCCGAATTGACGCCGTTCCAGCCGATCTCGCCGGAGAGGCGACCATATTCGATCTTTGGGCAGCGATTCATCACCACCTTGATGCCGGCGGCCTCCGCCTTCGCGGCCGCCTCGTCGTGACGCACGCCGAGCTGCATCCAGACCACTTTGGGCAAAGGATCGAGCGCCAGCACCTCGTCGACGATGCCTGGCACCGCGGCCGGCGCACGGAAAATGTCGACCATATCGATCGGCTGAGGGATATCCGCCAGCCTGGCATAGGTCATGCGCCCGAGGATTTCCCTGCCAGCATGGCCGGGATTGATTGGAAACACCGAAAATCCCTTGTCCAGCATGTATTTCAGCACGAACCAGCTCGGCCGCACGTCATTGGCGGAAGCACCGACGATGGCGATGGTCTTCACCGAATTGAGGATGCCGGCGATGTAGGCGTTGTCATAGGAGTCGTGGTTCATGCGGCATCCGGTGCGAAACGATAGTGATAGCTGTAGAGCGAGGTGTTGAAGCCCAAAGCCCGGTAAACCGCAAGGGCCGGATGGTTGTCAGCCACCACCTGCAGGCATGCCTTGTCGGCTCCGGCTCCGCGCGCCCAGTTCATCAGGGCGCCGACGGTCTGTTTGGCCAGTCCTTTGCCGCGATGGTCGGGGTGGGTGGCGACCGATTCCACCACAAGCATGCCGTGGCAGATCACACCGTAAGCGATCGAGGCGGTGCGGCCACCGGCCCGCGACGACGCAAAAGCCTTCGGCAGGTCGATCGAAGTCACCATATCGCGAAAGATCAGTGGATCCTTCGCCAGACGATCCCGCAGTTCGAACCAGTTCCCTGTTGGCTCGGTCGTCACCGTCGGCCCGTTGGCGCCGGATCCGGGCGGGGCCGCCAGCGAAGCCAGCAAGGTCAGCGTGCTTGCCTGCGTCGTGTAGCCACGCCGGTCGAGTTCCGACGAAATCTCGCGCGTGAAATCGGTGAGGCGGAAGACCGGCACCTGACCGAAACCACGATAGAAAGCTTCGACCCTATCGATGAGCGCGGCACCACAATGGCGCTCGCCCGCCAACGGATTGGCGGCGTTGGTCCTGCGGATGCCGCCGCCTGAACGGCGCAACAACCAGCCGTTGGCAACCTGCTCCACCGCTGCTGGCCAGGCCTGCCGGCAGGCCTCTTCGACGTGCCAGACGGTGTTGGGCCGGATGTCGAAAACGAGGCTTTGGCTCATTGGCGGGGAAATGCCGGGTGTTTCGGTGTGCGCGACATGGCCGAAAGCGGTGTCACTCGCCCTTCCATTCAGGCTGCCGCTTGCCGATGAAGGCGCCGATACCTTCCTCGGCGTCTCGCGCCAGCATGTTGTCGACCATCACACGCCCGGCATAGTCGTAAGCGTCCGAGAGCCCCATCTCTGCCTGCGCATAAAATGCTTCCTTGCCGGTGCGGATCGTCAAAGGCGATTTCGAAGCAATGGTTTGCGCGTATTTGGTCACGACCTGATTCAAGTACTCGCGTGGCACGATACGGTTGATCAGACCGAATTCCTTGGCGGTCGCAGCGTCGACGGTTTCGCCGGTCAACAGCATCTCCATCGCCTGCTTGCGCGAGACATTTCGCGACAGGGCCACCATCGGCGTCGAGCAGAACAGGCCTATGTTGACACCCGGAGTGCAGAATGTCGCCTCATGCGAGGCAATCGCCAGATCACAGCTGGCAACAAGTTGCAGGCCGGCGGCCGTCGCCAGCCCGTCGACCGCCGCAATCACCGGTTTCGGATGACGCACGATGGTCTGCATCAAGGCCGAGCAGGCGGCGAAGGTCTTCTCGAAGAAGGCCCTGCCGCGGTCCCCGTCGTTGCGATGCGCGGTAAGTTCCTTGAGATCGTGTCCAGCACAGAACACCTTGCCCGATGCCGCAAGCACGATGATCCGCACGGAACGGTCGTCGCGCAACCGGTCGAACTCCGCCTGCAAGGCTGCCATGACGGCCAGGGACAGCGCATTGGCTGGCGGGCTGACGAGCGTGATCCGTGCGATGCCATTGGCCTGTTCGACCAGTACCGGCCCGACGGGTTCGGACTTGATGGCGACGATTTCGGCCACGTCTTGATCTCCGCTGCTCGACGACCCCGCCGTCGGATTCGTTCAGTATGGAACAAAAGAACTAGCACGCTGCCGATTGAAGGAAAGGCTTTGAGCATGCTTTCTGAACTTTAGAGCGTTTCCGTTTTCTACGGAAACGCGGAAGCGCTCTAACTCCTTGTTCTTTCGCAATTCCGGACGGAAAACCGTTACACAGTTTCCCTGGAGTTGCCCTGGGATCATAACAGGCGTCGGGCAAAGACCGAAGCGCCACGACAATGAACGGACGATGCCATGCCGATGCAGGACGATCTCAGGCCGGTGCTGACCGCAGGCGAGGCAAACGCCCTCTTGAAATCCGTCTACCCGCAGCTCAACGACGATTATCTCGCCTATGAGGCCGTCGACATCTTCCCGGGCGGCTGCACGGTTCGTCTCAATGCCGACGAGCGGCACCTGCGTCCCGGTGGCACCGTGTCAGGCCCCTGCCTGTTCACGCTGGCCGATATCGGCGGGTATGTCTGCGTGCTTTCCCACGCCGGCCCGGATGCGCTGTCCGTCACCACCAATCTCAACATCAACTTCATGCGCAAGGCCGATGCTGGACCGGTTCTCGGCCACTGCCGCATCCTGAAACTGGGCCGGAGCCTCATGGTCTACGACATCGATATCGTCGCCGGAGCAACGGGCCACACCATCGCTCAGGCCACCGGCACCTATTCGATCCCACCGAAGCGCTGATCACGGTCAGTCGAGCACCGTCACGTCCAACCCGGCCAGGCTTTCGCGATTCGCCACAGCCTCGATGCCGGCAATGCGATCACCTTTCAGTGCGACGCGCAGGACAAGCAGCGTCCGGCCACCGGCCTCGACCACCACGCCGAGCGCACCGTCGAGCATGGCCGGTTTTGCCCCACGGGCGCGGCCGTTGAACGCATTGGCAACTGCCGTCGGCCCACGCAATTCGGCCTCGGAGCCCAATCGCATCGCGGCCTCATCGGCCCGGAACACGACCTCCGGATCCAGGATCGAGAGCAGCGCCTCGAAATTGCCGTCACGCGACGCGGCGATAAAGGCCTCGACGACCTTGCGCTGGCGGGCACGATCCGCTTCGGGCGAGACCGAGGTGCCCTGCACGCGCTGGCGGGCGCGGCTGGCCAGCTTGCGCGTTGCATCGGTCGTGCGCCCGACGATCGGGGCAATGTCATCGAACGGCAGGTCGAACATGTCGTGCAGGACGAAAGCGACCCGCTCGGCCGGCCCAAGCGTCTCCAGGACGATGAGCATGGCAAGACCAACTGAATCGGCCATGGCGAGCTGGTACTCGGGATCGTAGGAGGCTGTGCCGGCTTCGGACGGCAGATCGTGCTCCCCGTCACTGATCGGATCTTCACGACGCAGTTTGCGTGAGCGCAGCATGTCGAGGCAGATGCGCGCTGTCACCGTCCTCAGCCAGGCACCGAGGTTCTCGACGTCGCCAACGTCGGTCCGGTTCAGCCGCAGCCAAGTTTCCTGCACGGCGTCCTCGGCCTCGGTGCGGGAGCCGAGCATGCGGAAGGCAACGGCTCTCAGATGAGCGCGACTTGCCTCGAACTGGCCTGCCAGAAACTTTTTTTCGTCCATCGGTCACATTCCCTGTCTGCCGTGCGTCATGCCGATGACGAACGAAATCCGGCCGATGTGACCAACAGGGCGCGGAAATCGTCGTGAACCTCGATCTAACACGGAGATGAAAGCCATGCAGGCCCGAATGAAGAACCCCGTCTTTGTAATCCCCGAAGCCATGCAGGCGCTGATGGCGCTCAACAAGGCGACGGAAAAGAGCGGCCTTTCCGAGGTCACCACCAAACTCGTCCATCTGCGCGCCAGCCAGATCAATGGATGCAGCGTGTGCGTGGACATGCATGCGCAGGAGCTGAAGAAGGCGGGAGAGACCGACCGCCGTATCTTTGCGGTGGCGGCCTGGCGCGATACACCGTTCTTCAATGAGGCCGAGCGCGCGGCGCTTGCACTCACCGAGGCCGTGACGCGCATTGCCGACCGCTCCGACGCAGTGCCGGACGATGTCTGGAATGAAGCCGCCAAACATTACGACGAGAAGGCCATCTCCGGGCTGCTGTTGCAGATCGCCCAGATCAACGTGTGGAACCGGCTGAACGCCAGCGTGCGGCAGGTGGCTGGCGCCGCGTGGAATTGATTGAAAAACACGTCGAGGGCCGGGAGCAACCCGGCCTTCGACACGGTTTTTGCTATGCTGGCTGAGCCTGGAGCCGGCGAACGACGTCGCCAATCGATTCTTCGAGCGAGCGAGGTCTGTTTCCTGAAAGGGTCTCGACTGCGTCGGTCGTCGCAGCCACCCATCCCTCGGCGACGGGATGGAAGATTGCCGCCAGAAGTTCGGCATAGCCCTGAGACAGTCCGCCGGCCACCGTTTCGGCGATGAAGGTGCGGTCGTCTATCGAACTGTAGCGGATTGTCCGGCCGAGCGCCTCCGACAACAGCGCAGCTGCCTCGGCATAGCTGTACGCCCTGGAACCGGTCAGCGCGAACGCCTTGCCGTCATGGCGGCTCGTCACCAGCGCGCCGGCGGCAGCAGCGGCGATGTCACGGGCATCAATGAAACTTGTCTTCCCCTCACCCGCCGGCACGCGAATTTCACCGGCTTGCACGCCCCTCGCCCAATAAGTCGCGAAATTGTCGCTGAACCAGTTGGGGCGCAGGATCACGAAAGGCGTGCCGGAGCGTTCAAGCTGCAGTTCCAGTTGCCGGAACGGAATGGCATCGCTGGCGTCGACGCCGATCGCCGTCTGGAGAACCACCTTGATCTTGCGTGACGCTGCGGCCCTCACCACCGGCCCCAACAGGCCGAGCTGGTCGAGATAACCCGCCGGGGAAACGCCATAGATGCGATCGACGCCGTCCAGCGCCGGCTCAAGACTGTGCGGATCGGACAAGTCGAGCCGGACGGGTTCGGCACCGGCCGGCAGGCTCGGGGAGGCAGCACGACTTGCCGCCTTGACCTGCTCTCCCTTACGCAACAATTCGGCGACCAGCGGTGCTCCGACATTGCCTGTCGCCGCCAGAACCAGGATCTTTCCTTTGGACATATCAAACTCCTGACGCTTTCTTTTCGAAAGCGGGTTTCAAACAGAAGCTTGTTAGCCATGGGAAACGTAGATAAAAAGAAGGCACTGTCCGGTTACAAGGTGGTGCGTGCCGCACCCAAGTTACCGGCAGGTAATCGCCCCGACGGACAAGCAGCCATGCGCAACTATGACGTCTATGCCGAGAATTGCCCGACAAGGCTGCTGCTCGATCATATAGCGGACAAATGGACCGCGCTGGTCTTGTGGAAAATCTCGGACGGACCGGTGCGCTTCAACCAGTTGCGCCGCGACGTCGAAGGCATCTCGACAAAAGTGTTGTCGCAGACCCTGAAACGGCTCGGCCGCGACGGGCTGATCGCGCGCAAGGTCTTCGCCACCGTACCGGTTACGGTGGAATATTCGATCACCCCGCTGGGCAACACGCTCGCCGAGAAACTCTCGGCCATCACGGAGTGGGCCGAAGCCAACATCGAAGCGGTGATTGCAGCCCAGGAACGCTTCGATCGCGAGTGTGTCTGTGCAGACGGCCCCGAGGCTGCGAATGGCGAGAAACGCGGCCTTATTCAGGCGGCCGGAATGCGGTAAAATAATACCTCACTTTTAACATATTGTTTTTAAACGACTTTTTGAAAAACCATTGATTTTCGATCGCTTGACGACAGCAATGGCCTCTCCTATAAGCCGACGCAAAGCAGCGGCCCGCAAAGGCCGCCGTTTTGTTATTGGCAATGGGCGGATGCCGGCTGCCAATGAAAGCAACAAGAAACGCCTTCTTTTGAAGGTCCGAAACGAAAGCATGTAACCATGGCAACCTTTTCGCAGAAGCCTGCGGACGTGGTGAAGAAGTGGGTGCTGATCGACGCCGAGGGTCTCGTCGTCGGTCGTCTGGCATCGCTCGTCGCCAACATCCTGCGCGGCAAGAACAAGCCCACCTTCACGCCCCACGTCGACGACGGTGACAATGTCATCATCATCAACGCCGACAAGGTCGTTTTCACCGGCAAGAAGTACACCGACAAGGTTTACTACTGGCACACCGGTCACCCCGGCGGCATCAAGGAGCGCACTGCGCGCCAGCTGCTCGAAGGCCGCTTCCCGGAGCGTGTTGTCGAGAAGGCCGTTGAACGCATGATCCCGCGCGGCCCGCTTGGCCGTCGCCAGATGAAGAACCTCCGCGTCTATGCCGGCGCTGAGCATCCGCACACCGCCCAGCAGCCTGTGACGCTCGACGTCGGCGCGCTGAACGCCAAGAACAAGAGGGCTTGATAATGGCTGAGCTTTCCTCGCTCGCAGAACTCGGCTCGGTCGCGCAGACCGCGCAGCCGGCCGCTCCGGTCCACGTCCAGAAGCTCGACAAGTCGGGCCGCGCCTATGCCACCGGCAAGCGCAAGGACGCCATCGCCCGCGTCTGGGTGAAGCCCGGCTCCGGCAAGATCACTGTCAACGACAAGGAATTCGGCGCTTATTTCGCGCGTCCGGTCCTGCAGATGATCCTCAACCAGCCGATCATCGCGGCAAATCGCGCCGGCCAGTACGACATCGTCGCCACTGTTACCGGCGGTGGTCTCTCCGGCCAGGCCGGTGCCGTGCGCCACGGCATCTCCAAGGCGCTCACCTACTACGAGCCGGCGCTGCGCGCCGTTCTCAAGAAGGGCGGCTTCCTGACCCGCGACAGCCGTACCGTCGAGCGTAAGAAGTACGGCAAGGCCAAGGCCCGCCGCAGCTTCCAGTTCTCGAAGCGCTAAGCGTTTCACGGAATCGATCGAAAAGGCCGCCTTCGGGCGGCCTTTTTGCTTGCCTGAGGGCAGAAGTTGTCCCGCTGCCCTTGCAGGGTCAATTGATGCTGGCTGTTGTCGTCGGCACTTCAGGCCGCCTTTCACCATAGGGCACACGATAGCCCTTGGCCGCCAGCCACTCGATCGCAGCCCGTGGCTCGTCCGTCTGGATGATGGTGGCGCCGCGCTCGGCCCAGAAACCCCAGCTTTCGGCAGGCATGGCCGCCGCTACGGCCAGTTCATCGCCGCGCCCCCCGGCGAGGAACCCGCCAGGTTTGTTGAGGATGGCATAGGTGTTCGCCCACAGATGCCAGCCGCCACGCACGGCAGTTGCACGCATTCGGGTCGAGAACAGCGCACCACCGGTTTCGGTCAGCGTCTCGGCACCATTGCGCCAGTTGATCAATTCCATCGCATGGGAATTGAAGGTCCGGGCAACCTTCTCGACAAAAGCCGCATCGCGCACGGCATCGTCGGCAATGATCGGCATGAACTGGAAGCCCCTGCCCGCGGCCTTCAGAGCGGCCCCCACCTCGGTGATGCGTGCGTCGCTCCAGATGTTCTCCTTGACCACGACCTGTTCGGCCATGCCAAGCGCCCTAGCCTCGGCAATGATTCCGGGCAATGCGTCAGTGCCAAGCTTGTTGTCGACATTGACCAGGATGCGCCCGCGCGTGACAGCAAGCAATTCGGAGAGTGTCGAGACAGTTTCGTTCGTTTCGACGCGTCCCGCCTCGATGACCAGCCGGCAGCTTTTGAGCTCCAGAACGGAGCGTTCCGCAGCCTCGCCTTTGCAGGTCGTGGTACGGTCGAGCCAGCTGTCATGCATGATGATGAAGGTGCCGTCCTTCGAGCGACGTACATCGACCTCGATCATCTCGGCACCCGCCGAGATCGCATCCTCGATCGCAGCCAGCGAATTTTCTGCGAAGCGCGCCTTGCCGCCTTGCAGGCCGCCGGCGCGATGCGCGACGACCATGACATGGTCACGCCATTGGTTTGCATGCTGCAGGCGATCGAGCACGAGTGCAGCGCGATCCTGCCCCGCGGCAGATCCGAACGTCATCGTCAGCATGGCGGCCAGTGCCGCGCCGAGCCGTGCCATCCGCATAGAGAATCGCTCCGTGCCGGAAAAGGCGATTTGAAAATCGCCGGGATCGGCGCCGCTCATAGCGGCCCGGCATGACGACGGCGTGAACGAAGCCGGCTTGCAAGAGGAACGCTCAGGGCGTGAGAAGCCGCTCGCGACCACCGGGCTCCATCATTTTGAGCCTGGTTTCAGCCCCATCCGCATCAAGGATGACATAACTTTGGTCGTCACCGCCGACAAAGCTCAGTCCCGCACCCGTGAGAGAAGCGCCAATCTTTACCGCAGGCTGGCCGTCGGGTTGGATCAGCCGCAACAAGGTTGTTTCGGTAGCGCCCTCGGCTGGAGGCTGGATGGTGATGGTGGCACGCAGCCGCCCCTCCTTGTCGATAATCTCCAGTCCATTGCCTCGCAAGATACCTGGCTCGCTTAGGGCTCGTGCGGGCAACACCCGGTCCAGTCCCATCCCGAAAAGCAAGGCAAGATTGGTCACGGTCAGTGCTGTCAGAAGCGTTTCGCGTTTCATTGCAGTTCCTCCCGTCGCTATGGAGAAGACAAGCCCGCCAAGGGCCAGACCATGCTGCGTGAACGCTATCTGACGGGCGGGGCATCCCGCCAACAAAAAAACCCCGGCCTGAGCCGGGGTTTCAAGTGCTTCATGGCCCTCGAGTGGCGATTACTGGGCCGTCTTGGCCTTCTCCTGCTCTTCCTTGAGCTTCTTGGAGAAGTCCTGGTTGTTCTTGTTGACGAACTCCTGCAGCTTCTTCTGACGGTCTTCGATGTCAGACTGCTGCATGGCCGGGCCGTCGAAGGCGGTGCCGAAACCTGTCAGCGGAATCTTGATCGGGTTCGGCTGTGCCTGGAAATTGATCGAGGTCAGCGTGATCTGCTGGCCCTTCTTGAAGGAGGTGACGAGCTGGTCGGTCAGCGGCACCTCGGCAACGCAGCGATCCGGGAAGCAGATGACATAGTCGAGCTTCTGCGCCTTGTTGTTGTCGATCTGGAGCGCGATGCCGGGAGGAACCAGACGGCCGCTCGGTACGGTGACCTGGAACACCTTGCGGTTCACCTTGCCGCGCAGGTCAATCAGGCTGACGCCGGTGATCAACTGGCCGTTTCCGGCGGTCTGGATGTTCTGCACGTTGCAGATGTCGACGTCTTCCTGCTTGGTGCAGGCCTTGAACCAGCCCTGCGGGATCTGCTGCTGAGCGGAAGCAGCCGGAACGCCCGCACCCAGGATGCCGACGACGCCAGCGGCCATGAGCGAAAGACGATGAGCTTTGCTGTTCAGGCTCTTCATATGATGAACTTCCTCTACCTTGATCCCCGTAGCGGCCTTCAGACCTTGGCGTGCTACCTCTTGCCCAAATGAGGCAACAGAATGACTTCGCCCGGCGTGTTACACCGGCATTGTTCCCGAATCCAGCCCACCAGCGCATTTCCTGCCCAGTTTGGCCGTTCTGTTCTTTGCCAGCTTCGTCAGTCGGCTTGCGCCAGTTGCCCGACCATTTGTTGACTATGGCCACGGTACGGCCACAGCTCATGCTAGGTTGCGTCTCGAATCACACGTTCCGTTCGAGGATACGGCATGAGCCGCTCTTTTTACTGGCTGACCGCCGCGTTTCTCCTGATTGGCAGCGCTTCGACCCTGGCTGAGCCGAAATACGGCATCGCCATGCAGGGCGAGCCGGAACTGCCGGCCGGGTTCAGCCATTTCCGCTACGCCAATCCCGATGCGCCGAAGGGCGGAAACGTCACCTATTGCGTGGTCGGCTCGTTCGACAATCTCAATCCCTTCATCATCAAGAGCCTGCGCACCACCGCGCGCGGCATGATCGACACGATCTACGGCAACCTCGTCTTCGAGCCGCTGATGCAGCGCAACTACGACGAGCCGTTTGGCCTCTACGGCCTGCTTGCCGATAGCGTCGACATGGATCCGGAGCGCAAATGGATCGAGTTCCACATCGATCCCAAGGCCAGGTGGTCGGACGGGCAACCGGTGACGCCGGAAGATGTCCTGTTCACCTATGACGTCTTCACCGAAAAGGGTCGCCCCCCTTATTCCGATCGCATGAAGCGGGTGGAGAAGCTGGAAAAGACCGGCGAGCGCAGCGTGCGCTTCACCTTCAACGAGCTGTCGGACCGGGAATTTCCGCTGATCATCGCGATGACGCCGATTATCCCGAAACACGCCTTCGACAAGGAGACCTTCGACAGGACGACCCTGAAGCCGCTGATCGGTTCTGGCCCCTATACGGTCGACAAGGTTGCTCCGGGCCAGCGCATCATCTTCAAGCGCAATCCCGACTACTGGGCCAAGGATATCCCTTCCAAGCGTGGCTTCGACAATTACGACCGCATCACGATCGAATATTTCCTGAATTCGAACGCGCAGCTTGAAGCCTTCAAGAAGGGTATCTGCGCCGTCAACATGGAGACCGATCCGGTCAAGCGCGAGCGCGACATGGATTTCCCGGCCTTCAAGCGCGGCGAGGTGGTGGCGGAAACGTTCAAGAGCGGTATTCCGCCGGTGGTCACCGGCTTTCTTTTCAACACCCGCCTGCCGGAATTCGCCAATGTCGAAGTGCGCCGCGTGCTGGGCATGCTTTACGACTTCGAATGGGCCAACAAGAACCTGTTCAACAACCGCTACGCGCGCCTGAAGAGCTTCTGGCAGGATTCGGAGCTTTCGGCACTCGGCCATCCGGCCAGCGACAAGGAGAAGGCGCTTCTGGCACCGTATCCAGGCCGCGTGCCCGCCGACGTCATGGACGGCACCTGGCTGCCTCCCGTCACGGATGGCAGCGGCCAGGACCGCAAGGTCCTGAAGGCGGCCTTCGAGATCCTCAAGGGTCAAGGCTATCATATTGAAAACGGCCAGTTGCTCGACAAACAGGGCCAGCCCTTTACATTCGAAATCCTCACCTCGTCGCAGGATGAAGAACGGCTCGCATCGCTCTATCAGCGTACGCTGGCCAAGATCGGCATCACCGTTTCGATCCGTTCGCTCGATGGCGACCAGATCCAGTCGCGTAAGCAGCGTTACGATTTCGACGTTCTGATCGGCGCCAGCGGCTTCAACAATTCGCTCTCGCCCGGTATCGAGCAGCGAGGGCGCTGGGGATCGGAAGCGGCCAAGGTCGACGGCTCGTTCAATCTGGCCGGCGTTGCCGAACCGGCCGTGGATGCTGCAATCAACGCCATGCTCAACGCGCGCACCAAGGAAGATTTCGTTGCCGCGGTACGCGTGCTCGACAGGTTGCTCATCTCGGGCAACTATATGGTGCCGATGCAGTACAATCCCGACCAGTGGGTCGCATACTGGAGCTATCTGGAGCATCCCAAGGTAACGCCGCTGTTCGGCTACCAGTTGCCGGTATGGTGGCGCAAACCGGACTGAACCCCAGAGCGATTTTCTCCGCGCACCGCGGAAATGCTCTGACACTTTGTTTGTACGCGATTCCGGACAGAAACCGCTTCACTTCTCCTGGAATTGCCCTACCGCGAAAGGACGAAGCGATGAGCGAGACCCTGAGCATCGACGTGGTGTCGGATGTCGTCTGCCCCTGGTGCTTCCTCGGCGAGAAGCGGCTGCAGCATGCGATTGCAAGCCTGAAGGACGTAAGCGTCGAGGTGCGCTGGCGGCCATTCCAGCTCGACCCGAGCATTCCGCCGGAGGGCAAGGACCGCAAGGCCTATATGCAGGCCAAGTTCGGCGACGGTGACCGCTTGAAGCAGATCCACGCCAACCTGGCATCGCTGGGCGCAGTGGAAGGCATCTCCTTCGACTTCGACGCCATCAAGGTGGCTCCCAACACCTTGGACGCACATCGCGTCATCCGCTGGGCAGGGACTGCCGGTATTGCCGTCCAGAACAAGCTGGTCGATCGCTTGTTCAGCGCCTACTTCGAACGCGGGGGAAAACACCGGCGCCCCCCATGTGCTGATCGAGGCCGCGCGCGAGGCCGGCATGGATGTCTCCATCGTCGAGACCTTGCTGCCGACCGATGCGGATGTGGAAGCCGTGAAGGCCGAGATCGCGACCGCCGCACGCATGGGCATCACCGGCGTTCCATGCTTCCTGATCGAGGGGCGCTATGCGGTGATGGGCGCACAGGACACCGACACGCTCGCCGACGCCATCCGTCAGGTGGCCGAAGCCAAGGCGCGCGGAGAACTGGAAAAGGCGGTCTAGAGGACCTACACCGCCAGTTTCGCGAGCTGCGTCATCACCACGGCTGAACCTGCCAGCCGCTTTTCCGCCGTCGGCCAATCGCGGGTGAAGACCACGCTTTGATCCGGCCTGATCTTGGCCAGGGATCCCTGTTCGCCGATGAACTTGACCAGGGCCACGGGATTGGAGAATTCCTTTTTGCGGAACTGGATCACGACGCCCTTCGGACCTGCGTCGAGTTTCTCGACATTGGCCTTGCGGCACAATGCCTTGATGAAGACGATCTTCAGCAGGTGCTTCACTTCCTCCGGCAATGGACCGAAGCGGTCGATCAGTTCCGCACCGAAGGCATCGATCTCCTCGGTGGTCTCCAGATCACCGAGGCGTCGGTAAAGCGCCAGCCTGAGCTGCAGGTCCGGCACGTAGCCTTCGGGGATCATGACGGCGGTGCCGACGGTGATCTGCGGCGACCAGCCGGTGTCGGCAACCTCGCCGGAATCCTTCACCTCTGCGACAGCCTCTTCCAGCATCTGCTGGTAAAGTTCGAAGCCGACCTCCTTGATGTGGCCGGATTGCTCCTCGCCGAGCAGATTGCCGGCGCCGCGGATGTCGAGGTCATGGCTGGCGAGCTGGAAGCCTGCGCCCAGCGTGTCCAGCGACTGCAGCACCTTCAGACGCCGATCGGCGGTGTCGGTGAGTTTCTTGTTGGCCGGCAGCGAGAACAGCGCATAGGCACGCACCTTCGAGCGACCGACCCGGCCGCGCAGCTGATAGAGCTGGGCCAGGCCAAACATGTCGGCGCGATGCACGATCAGCGTATTGGCCGTCGGAATGTCGAGACCGGACTCCACGATCGTGGTGGAGAGCAGAACGTCGTACTGACCGTCATAGAAAGCATTCATGATGTCGTCGAGCTCGCCCGGCGGCATCTGGCCATGGGCAACTGCCACTTTGAGCTCGGGTACTTCTGCCTTCAGGAAATCGTGGATTTCCGACAGGTCCGAGATTCGCGGCACGACGTAGAATGAATGGCCGCCGCGATAACGCTCGCGCAGCAGCGTTTCACGGATGACCAGCGGATCAAACGGCGAGATGAAGGTGCGCACCGCCATGCGGTCGACCGGCGGCGTGGCGATCAGCGACAGTTCGCGCACACCGGTCAGCGCCAATTGCAGCGTGCGCGGAATCGGCGTCGCCGACAGTGTCAGCACGTGCACGTCGCTCTTCAGCTCCTTCAGGCGCTCCTTGTGCTTGACGCCGAAATGCTGCTCCTCATCGATGATCAGCAGGCCGAGGTTCTTGAAGGAGATGGAGGAACCCAGCAGCGCGTGGGTGCCGACGACGATATCGACCGTGCCATCGGCGATGCCTTTCTTGGTTTCAGCAAGTTCCTTGGCGCCGACCAGCCGCGATGCCTGGCGCACGCGGATCGGCAGACCTGAAAAGCGCTGCGAAAAGGTCTTGAAATGCTGGCGCGACAGCAGCGTCGTCGGCACCACCACGGCGACCTGGAAACCTTCCATGGCCGCGATGAAGGCGGCCCGCAGCGCCACTTCGGTCTTGCCGAAGCCGACGTCGCCGCAGATCAGGCGATCCATCGGCCGGCCGGCGGAAAGGTCCTCGGTCACTGCATCGATTGCCGACTGCTGGTCGTCGGTCTCTTCGTAAGGGAAGCGTGCGGCGAACTCGCCATAAAGCCCGTCGGCGGGCACCATGGCGGGCGCTGCACGCATCTGACGCTCGGCAGCGATGCGGATCAATTGGCCGGCCATGTCGAGCAGCCGGCGCTTCAGCCTGGCCTTGCGTGCCTGCCAGGCACCGCCGCCCAGCTTATCGAGCGTGGCTTCGGCCGAGTCCGATCCGTAGCGGGACAGCAGTTCGATGTTCTCGACCGGCAGGAACAGCCGGTCATCGCCGGCATAGCGGATTTCCAGGCAGTCGTGCGGTGCGCCGGCGGCCTCGATGGTTTTCAGGCCGACGAACCGGCCGATGCCATGATCGGCGTGAACGACGATGTCGCCATGCGACAGCGAAGCTGCCTCGGCGATGAAATCGGCAGCGCGCTTCTTGCGCTTGGAACGGCGCACCAGCCGGTCGCCCAGAATATCCTGTTCGGCCACGACGACCAGTGCGTCGGTCTCGAAGCCGGTTTCCAGAGGCAGGACCGCCAGACCCGCCTCGCCCGGCGCCAGCTTTTCAGCGTCGGCGAGCGACGCGACCTGCTTGATGTTGCCGAGGTGGTGTTCAGCCAGGATCTGGCCGAGACGATCGAGCGAACCTTCGGTCCAGCCGGCGACGATGACCCGGCGCCTGGCGGCACGCTCTTCGGCGATGTGTTTGACCGCCACGTCGAAGACGTTTGCATTCGGGTCGGCGCGTTCCTCGGCGAAAGAGCGACCGGCACGGGAACCGGCGTGGAAAACCTTGCGCCCCCCGGCGTCCGGTGCATCGAACGGCGTGAATTCGATCTGCTCGCGTTCTCCGGTTGCCGCCTTTACATCATCCGGCGCCAGATACATCAGCGCCGGCGCCACCGGCTTGTAGGGCACGGCATCCTTGAGCGCCGCATCCGCCTGTTTGCGCCGTGCCTCATAGTGGTCGAGGATGAGATCGTGCCGCTCGGTCAACGCCTCATGCGACAGGTGATCAAATACCACCGGCGCTTCCGGCAGGTAGTCGAAAACCGTTTCCAGCCGCTCGTAGAAGAACGGCAACCAGTGTTCCATGCCGGCGAAGCGACGCCCTTCGGAGACCGCAGCATAGAGGCCATCATCGCGCGACGGCGCACCGAAGGCCTCGATGTAGGAGCGGCGAAAGCGGCTGATGGTTTCCGGCGTCAGCGCCACCTCGCTCATCGCCTGCAGTGTCATCGCCTTGCGCTGGCCGGTCGTGCGCTGGCTGGCGACATCGAAACTGCGGATCGATTCCAGCGTGTCACCAAAGAAGTCGAGGCGCAGGCCTTCGCTCCAACCCGGGGCGTAGAGATCGAGGATGCCGCCACGCACGGCGAATTCACCGATATCGCGCACCGTCGGCACGCGCTCGAAGCCGGAATTCTCCAGCCGCGAAATCAGCTTGTTCATGTCGACCTGATTGCCGGGCCTGGCGTGGAACGTCTGGCCCTCCAGCAATTCGGCGGGCGGCATGCGCTGCAACAGAGCGTTGACGGTGGTCAGCACGATGGCCCGATGCGGCTTCCTGGCCAGAGCGATCATCGCCGCCAGCGCATCCAGCCGGCGCCCGGCGGCATCCGAACCCGGCGAAACACGGTCGTAAGGCAGGCAATCCCAGGCTGGGAGTTCCAGCACCGGCAGTCCGGGTGCGACAAAGGCAAGCGCCTCGACGATGGCAGGCAGACGCTGGCCGTCACGAGCGACGAACAGCAGAGGCCCGTCGGGTGCGATCTCGTTCGCCGCCTGAACCAGTGCAAAGGCTTCAAAGCCATCGGCGACACCGTCGACGATACAGGAGGCTGCGCGGCCCTTGGGCAGGCCGATTTTAGGTATCAGGCTCATGGTCGTTTCAGAATTCAAGCGTTTCGCGCGACGCCAGGATCTTGTGCAGGATCGGCAGATCGATGTCACCGGGAACCGGTTCGCCTCCGGTCAGCCAGGGCATCAGCACGGTGTCGGAAATTTCGAGGAGTTTTTCATATTGATGGATCTCGGCGGCGGTCAAGCTGGCGATCTCGCGCTCCGCGAAATTGCCAAGGATGAGATCCATCTCCTTCATGCCGCGATGCCAGGAACGGAACAGGAGCTTCTTGCGATGCGGGTCCAGTTCATTGTTCGCCAATCTTGCGTTCGATCGTGTCGTTGCGGTCATGGCGGCGGCATCCCTTACTTGCAGGGCGCATATAGCGTGGATAGGCGGCGGTGTCAGCCTGTTCCCCGACGAACGCAGCTCAGTCGACGGTCTCCTCGACTGTGATTGATCTCACAGTCACCTGCCCGGCTTCGTGATCAGATTTCCGGTGCACTCAAGCACCTGGTCACATGAGGGAGCATGATTATGGTCAAAGCAGTCACCAAAAGTCCCGTCAAGACCACTGCCGCCAGCCTGAAAAGCACCGATGTAAAGTTCGGCGACAGTTTTCTCAGCGATCCGTCGAAAGCCTTGAAAGCCAAGGGCCTGGTCATTTCAGACGCCGAGGCCACCCGGCTCTCCCGCGAAGTCGCCAAGCTGAGAACGCGCCCCGGCGGCGCGCTCACCGGCTCCGAGGCCGCGGAAACCGAAGTCACAGTATCCGTCGGCGTCAAATTCTGACGAAGACTGGGAGATCGACGGCGGTAAACCGCCGTCGATCCAGCATGCGTTCATCGTGCAGAGCCCTCCGCGCCATGCGTACCGACGCGGAGGGAGTTTCCCCGACAAAAACAGAGGTGCACCATGTTCGACGCAGACTACAGTACAGCCGACATCCTTGTGGTCGTACCGCCTTTCGCCAGCCCGGATCGACCGGCTCTCGGTCCGCACGTGATTGCGGCGCGCGCAGCGCAGGCCGGCTACGAAGCCCGAGTGCTTTATGCCAACCTCTCCTTCGCCAGCAGGATCGGCGTTCGCCGTTACCAGAAGCTCTGCGGAACACCGACCGGACTGCTGATCGGGGAACGGATTTTCGCGCGCGCCATGTTCGGAACCAAGGCGCATGGGCGCATGGAACCCGAAGTCGCACGCGCCATTGCCGCCGCGACCGCCCCATCAAGCGTCACGCTCGACTGGCTCCAGCAAACCGCCAGGCAATCGGCCGATGATTTCTCCGCCGCACTCGCAGCGATGCCCGCAACCATTATCGGTTTCAGCACCGTCTTCGAGCAAACCCTGGCTGCGCTATCCATCGCAAAACGAACCAAGAAAGCGGCACCGGGCAAGATCTTCCTGCTCGGCGGCGCCAATGTCGACGGCATCATGTCGGAAGGCATCCAGCCACTGGCCGGCTCGATCGATCACATCTTCTCGGGCGAAAGCGACGTCTCCTTCGTCGATTTCCTGACCAATCTGCGCGATCAAAAACCGGGTAATGGCAAGATCATCCGTGGCGAACCGCTCGAGGCCCTCGATGACTCGCCGATGCCCGACTACGATGATTATTTCGCGCAAATGGCGCAGACGGTAGGCTGCGACATTCACCCCGACGGACTGCGTCCGGAAGAAATCTGGCTGCCTTATGAAACAAGCCGCGGCTGCTGGTGGGGAGCCAAGCAGCATTGCACCTTCTGTGGTCTCAACGCCAACGGCATGCAGCATCGGCAGAAATCGGCGGAAAAAGCATTCACCGAACTCAATGACCTCGTTGCGCGACACAAGTCGACGAGGATCATGATGGTCGACAACATCATGCCGCACTCCTACTTCTCGACCCTGCTTCCGGAACTGGCCAAGGCCGAGAACAAGGTTGGCATCTTCTACGAACAGAAGGCCAATCTCTCCTTCCAGAAGATGAAGCTGCTGAAGTCGGCCGGGGTCGAGCGCATCCAGCCCGGCATCGAGTCACTCGCGACCTCGGTGCTGAAACTGATGCGCAAGGGGAGCACGCTGAAGATCAATCTCGACTGCCTGCGTTTCGCCAGGGCGCTCGGCATCGAAGCCGCCTGGAATCTGCTGACCGATTTTCCCGGCGACGAAGACATTGCCTATGAGGTCACGGCACGCCTGATCCCGCTGCTGCAGCACCTGCAGCCACCAGTCGGGGTCGGCCAGCTCAGCATCGAACGGTTCAGCCCGTATTTCGACAGGAAGGACGACTACAAGATCACCAACGTCCGGCCGATTCCGGCCTATGGTCTGGCGTTCCCGACGATCGAACGCGCCGACGACATCGCCTATCACTTCACTGGCGACTACGATTCCAGCCTTCGCCGCAGACCGGACCTGGCGCGCCGGCTGGGTGACGGTGTCGAGGCCTGGAAAGCGGCCTGGGCGCCGGACCGCGTCATGCCGGTCCTGTGCGTGCTCGACCTCTCACCCGGCCGTTACCTGCTGGCGGACACGCGTGCCTGCGCCGATGTGGATGCCGAAATCCTCAACGAAGCGACAATGTCGGCCTATCTTTCCGGTATCGGCAACCAAACGGTACTGCGACGCGGGCTCGATCGGGGCTACCTGCATGATGACTATGGGCTGCTGTTGCCACTGGCGACGGCAACCGAACATCTGCTCGAGAGGTTCGAGACACCCCGCAACCATGCAGCCGGCTTGGATCGGCACGCAGCTGGATCAGCGAGCACTCACTCCCTGAAAACCGCCAGCGCCTGACAACCGCAAATCTGAAGCGACAGGAACCGGCCGCATATGCCTTGCGCATGCGGCCGCTTCCGCGCTTATTGCAACGATGCGCCCTTCCCTGCTCGACCCGCTGTTCTCATCCATCACGACGCTGGCCGGGGTCGGATCAAAGGTGGCAACACTCATCGAGCGGGTTCTGCCGGTGGATCTCGGCGACCGGGAGGCGCGTGTCGGCGATCTTCTGTTCGTGCTGCCGAACTCGGTCATCGACCGCCGCAATCGGCCGGGCATAGCCAATGCGATCGAAGGTGCGATCGTCACGCTGGAGGTGCGGATCGATCGACACCAGCCACCACCACGCGGCAACCGGTCTGTGCCCTACCGGGTCTACGCGCATGATGACACCAGCGAGATCACGCTGACCTTCTTCCACGCCCATGCCAGCTATCTCGAAAAGGCAATGCCCGAGGGCGAGCTGGTCGTGGTGTCCGGCCGCATGGAGTGGTTCAACGGCCGGCCGAGCATGGTGCACCCCGACCATATCGCGCTGGCAAGCGATGCAGGCAACCTGCCGCTGGTCGAACCGGTGTATCCGCTCACGGCAGGGCTATCCTCGAAAGTGCTGCGGCGTGCCATTGGCCAGGCGCTGGAGCGTGTGCCAGCGCTTTCAGAGTGGCAGGACGCCGGATTCATGCGGCGTCATACCTTTCCATCATTCGCGGCAGCGCTTGGTCGGGTGCATAATCCGGAAAGCCCGATCGATGCCCAGCCGGAAAGTGCGGCCTGGCGCAGGATCGCCTATGACGAATTCCTGGCAGGCCAGCTGTCGCTGGCGCTGGTGCGCTCTCGAATCCGCAAGTTATCAGGCAGGCCGTTGAACGGTGACGGCCGCATCATCGAACGGCTGCGCACCGCCCTGCCCTATTCGCTGACGGATTCGCAGGAAGCAGCACTTGCCGAGATCCTCACCGATCTTGCAACGCCCGAACGCATGCTGCGCCTGCTGCAGGGCGATGTCGGCTCCGGCAAGACAGTAGTTGCATTGCTGGCCATGGCGCGGGCGGTCGAGGCGGGCGGGCAGGCAGCACTGATGGCGCCGACCGAAATCCTGGCGCGCCAGCATCTCGCCACCATCGCGCCGCTGGCCGAAAAAGCCGGGCTCACGACAGCCATCCTCACCGGCCGCGAAAAGGGGCGCGAACGCACCGAGACGCTGGCCAGGCTCGCCGACGGCTCGATCGACATCGTCGTCGGCACCCATGCCCTGTTCCAGGAGAGCGTGGCTTTCAACAACCTGGTCTTTGCGGTGATCGATGAACAGCACCGCTTCGGCGTGCATCAGCGGCTGGCCATCACCGCCAAGGGAGATGCCCCCGACATGCTGGTGATGACGGCGACGCCGATCCCGCGCACGTTGGTGCTGACCGCATTCGGCGACATGGACGTCTCCAAACTCACCGAAAAACCGGCGGGGCGGCAGCCGATCCGTACCGTGACCTTGCCGCTGGAGCGGCTGGAGGAACTGGTCAGCCGCATCCGCGATGCGGTTGCCGAAGGCCAGAAGATCTACTGGATATGCCCGCTGGTCGAGGAGTCCGAAGAGATCAGGCTGATGTCTGCGGAAGATCGTTTCGCTTCGCTGAAACCGGTGTTCGGCGATCGTCTCGGGCTCGTGCACGGCCGCATGAAAGGCGCCGAAAAAGACGAGGCCATGCGCGCCTTCAAGGAAGGCGAGACCCGCGTGCTGATCGCCACCACGGTCATTGAAGTGGGCGTCGACGTGCCGGACGCCACGATCATGGTGATCGAACATGCCGAGCGCTTCGGCCTGGCGCAATTGCATCAGCTGCGCGGTCGCGTCGGTCGCGGCTCTAAGCCGTCGAGCTGCGTGTTGCTCTACAAGGATCCCCTCGGTGAAACGGCAAAGCGCCGGCTCTCGGTGATGCGCGAGACCGAGGACGGCTTCGTCATCGCTGAAGAGGATCTGAAGCTGCGCGGCGAAGGCGAGCTTCTCGGCACCCGCCAATCAGGCACGCCTGGTTTCCAGGTGGCGCGCATCGATGTGCACGCCGACTTGCTGGAGGCAGCGCGCGACGATGCAAGACTGATCCTTTCGCGCGACCCTGAACTTCAGGACGACCGCGGCGAGGCGCTGAGGCTGCTGCTTTATTTGTTCGGGCGCGATGAGGCGGTGCGGCTCTTGCGGGCCGGTTGAGGCTAGAGCGTTTCCGTTCTTGCGGAAACGCGGAAACGCTCTAACTCCTTGTTTTTCTGCAATTCCGAACGGAAAACCGCTATGCACTTTTCCTGGAATTGCTCAAAGTACCGGCAGGCGGATTGCCGAGATCGATCAGTTGCCCATCCGGTCCCTTGACCTTTTTCCTCGGATCCGGCGCGACAAGACCGGCCGAGACGATCAGGCGGGCGCCCTCCTCGATGGTCATGTCGAGCATAACGATCTCGGACTTGCGCACATACATCAGGAAGCCGGTGGTCGGGTTCGGCGTACATGGCATGAACACGCCGATCAGAGGATCTCCGGCGACATCCAGCTTCTCGTTGATCTCGGTGTGCTTTTCGCCGGCGACGAAGACCAGCGACCAGACATCCTTGCGTGGATATTCGACCAGCCCGACCTGGCGGAACATTTCGCTCTTGTTTGAAAGAACGGTCTCGAAAATCTGCTTCAGGGAACCATAGATGCCGCGTACCAGCGGCATTCGTCCGAGCAGGCGTTCGCCGAAGGTGACGATGGCGCGGCCGACGATGTTGGCGGCAAGGAAACCGATCAGCGTGATCAGCACCAGCGCGACGATGAGCCCGAAAACAGGAACCGGAAACGGCAGGTAGGTGTCGGGATTGTAGCGCCCCGGAATGTAGGGTTTGACCCAGGAATCGACCCAGCCGACGAACGACCACGCAATATAGGCGGTGATCGCCAGCGGTGCGCAGACGACGAAGCCCGCGAGGAAATAGTTCCTCAGCCGGGTTATCGCTGATGTTCTGGGTGTATCCGACATTCCGTGCTTGGCCATGCTCTAAGATTGTGCGCTGCACCTATCTTAGAGCATCAACACGAATGGGCGACAATCACTATCGCGACAGGACCAACGCGACAGGCTGGCAGTTACTCCACCGTGACTGATTTGGCCAGGTTACGCGGCTGATCGACGTCGGTGCCCATGAACACCGCCGTGAAATAGGCCAGCATCTGGACCGGCAGCGCGTAGAGTATGGGCGCGATGATTTCCGGCACATCCGGCAGCACGATGGTGTCGATGGTCTTGACTGTCGACTTCTCGGCGCCCTTCTTGTCGGTGATCAGGATGATCTTGCCGCCACGCGCTGCAACCTCCTGCATGTTCGAAACGGTCTTCTCGAAGATGCGGTCGAACGGAGCGATGACGACGACCGGCATGTTTTCGTCGATCAGTGCGATCGGTCCATGCTTGAGCTCACCCGCTGCGTAGCCTTCCGCGTGGATGTAGGATAGTTCCTTGAGCTTCAGCGCGCCCTCGAGCGCCAGCGGGAAATTGGTGTCGCGGCCGAGATAAAGCACATCGCGGTGATGGGCGAGATCGCGCGAGACCTTCTCGATCTGCTCTTCCAGCTTGATGACCTGGCTGGCCAGACGCGGCGCCTCGGCGAGCTGCTTGACCAGCCTCGTCTCGTCATCTGGCGAGATGAAGCCACGAGCAACACCAGCGCGCACGGCCAGTGCCGCCATCACCGAAAGCTGACAGGTGAAAGCCTTGGTGGAAGCAACGCCGATCTCCGGCCCGGCCAGGATCGGCAGAACGATATCGGCTTCGCGCGCCATGGTCGATTCGCGCACATTGACGACGACGCCGATCGGCACGCCTTCCTTGCGGCAGTAGCGCAACGAGGCCAGCGTGTCGGCGGTCTCGCCGGACTGGGAAATGAAGAGCGCGGCGCTGTTCTTCGACAGCGGCATTTCGCGGTAGCGGAACTCCGAGGCGATATCGATATCAACCGGAAGCCTCGCCAGGCGCTCGAACCAGTATTTGCCGACGAGGCCGGCAAGATAAGCGGTGCCGCAGGCAGAGATCGCCAGGCGGTCGATCTTGGCGAAATCCCATGGCAGGTCCAGCGCCTTGGCCTTGCCATTGGTAAAATCGATGTAGTTGCCGAGCGTGTGGGAAATGACTTCCGGCTGCTCGTGGATTTCCTTGTGCATGAAGTGGCGATGGTTGCCCTTGTCGACCAGGAACGAGGTGCCGATCGACTGCTGGCGCTTGCGCTCGACCTTGTTGCCATCCATGTCGAAGATGGTGATTTCGTTGCGGCGCACCACCGCCCAGTCGCCATCTTCAAGGTAAGTGATGGAATTGGTGAACGGCGCCAGCGCGATGGCGTCCGAGCCGAGATACATCTCACCCTCGCCATGGCCGACCGCGAGCGGCGGGCCGTTGCGTGCACCGACGATGAGGTCGTCGTCGCCCTTGAACATGATGGCCAGTGCGAAAGCGCCTTCAAGGCGCTTCAGCGCGTTGTGAGCGGCCTCCACGGGCTTGGCGCCGCGCGCCATTTCGCGCGAGACCAGATGAGCGACGACTTCGGTGTCGGTCTGCGAGGAGAATTCATAGCCATCCGCCGAAAGCTCGGTGCGCAGCTCGGCAAAATTCTCGATGATGCCGTTGTGGACGATCGCCACGCCATTGGAGAAATGCGGATGTGCGTTGGTTTCATTGGGAACGCCGTGCGTCGCCCAGCGCGTGTGACCGATGCCGATGGTGCCATCGAGCGGCTCGGCCTGCAGCCGACGCTCCAGATTGACCAGCTTGCCCTCGGCGCGGCGTCGCGACAGTTCGCCATGTTCGATCGTGGCGACACCGGCTGAATCGTAGCCACGGTATTCGAGCCGCTTCAGCGCGTCGACGATCAGCGGTGCAACCGGCGAATGGCCGACAATTCCCACAATTCCGCACATAAAAAGTTGCCCCGATTCCTCTTGGCGATCACCCGGCCGCTGTTTAATTGACCGCTGTCGCCCACGACAATCACATTGCGTTTCGTCCAGTCTTTTGACTTAGAGCGTTTCCGGTTTTTCCGGAAACACTGAAACGCTCTAACTTTTTGCGCAATTCCGAATGGAAAACCGCCACGCACTTTTCCTGGAATTGCTCTAGACCTGCTCCGGTGCCTCGTATGACAAGCTCTTGGCGAAGTCCAGCCGCAACAACTTCCTATTTCTTGACAGCAGAAGCTCGGCGCTCGCGCAGTTCCTTGCCCTTGCCAGGCAAGGTTTTCTGGCGCGCGCGACCGAATGCCAAAGCATCTTCCGGAACATCTTCCGTAATCACACTGCCGGAAGCGATGTATGCGCCGTCGCCAAGCTTGATCGGCGCCACCAGCGACGAGTTCGAGCCAACAAAAGCGCCGGCCCCGATGTCGGTGAAGAACTTGGAATAGCCGTCATAATTGCAGGTGATGGTGCCCGCGCCGATGTTGGCACCGGCGCCGACGCGCGCGTCGCCGATATAGGTCAGATGGTTGACCTTGGCGCCGGCCTCGATCCGGGCGTTCTTGACCTCTACGAAGTTTCCGACCTTGGCCTTGGCCGCGAGATCGGAGCCTGGGCGTAGGCGCGCGTAGGGGCCGATGTCGGCATTGGCCGCAACGGTAGCACCTTCCAGGTGACTGAACGCGTGGATCTTCACGCCGCCGGCGATGGTCACGCCCGGACCAAAGAACACATTGGGCTCGACCACCGTATCCTGACCGATCTCAGTGTCATATGAGAAGTAGACCGTCTCCGGCGCGATCAGCGTAACGCCGGCAAGCATTGCCTCCTTGCGCCGGCGCTTCTGCCAGATGGCCTCCGCTTCGGCGAGCTCGGCGCGATTGTTGATGCCGAGCGCGTTCTCGTAGCCTGCCTCGGTTGCAACGACATCCAGCCCCTTGCCGTTGGCGATCTCGACGATATCGGTCAGGTAGTATTCACCCTTGGCGTTGGCATTGCCGACGCCGTCAAGCAGGTCGAGCGCGTGCTTGCCGGAGACAGCCATCATGCCGGCATTGCAAAAACCGATCTTGCGCTCCTCATCGGTGCAATCCTTTTCCTCGCGGATCGCGATCATTTTGCCTCCCTTTTCAAGCAGCCTGCCATAGCCGGCAGGGCTTGGCGGGCGGAAGCCGATGACCACCACGGCAGCTCCTTCGGCGAGCCTGGCCCGCGCCTCACCGAGAGCCCCGGCATCGATCAAGGGGGTGTCTCCAAACATGACGAGGACGTCATCATACCCCTTGGCGATGGCTTCGCGTGCAGCCAACACGGCATGCGCGGTGCCCAGGCGCTGTTCCTGGACGAAGGTGCCGGCCCGCGGCGCAAACTTTTCCGCTGCCTTGCGCATCTCCTCGGCGCCATGGCCGATCACCAGAGCGATGTCGGTGGCACCGGCGGTCTCCGCAGCCTTCACCACATGCGCCACCATCGGCAGGCCGGCAATCTGGTGCAGGACCTTGGGCAGCGCGCTTTTCATACGCGTGCCTTCGCCGGCGGCGAGGATGATGGACAGGCAGGTTCTGGATGTCATGAGCGGCTACCGATGCGGGAAAGACGAATGGCTTCTAGCATCGGCGCATTATGGTACCAATACGGTTAAATTTCGGGCTGCTATCCGAGACGCCCGAGTGCTGGAAAGTTTTCGAGCAGCCAGTAGGCCATCACCTGCACGCCACCGGTCAGGAAAAAGACGCCGGCAACAACCAGCAGCGCCCCGATTACCTTCTCGACCCTACCCAGATGAACACGGAACCTGCCCAGGAAGCGCATGAACGCCCCGGAAAACAGCGCGGCAATCAGGAACGGAATGCCTAGGCCGAGCGAATAGGCGGCGAGCAGCAACGCGCCTTCGCTCACGGTCTCGCGTCCACCCGCCAGCGTCAGGATCGGGCCGAGCACTGGGCCGATGCAAGGCGTCCAGCCAAAGGCGAAGGCAAGGCCCATGACATAGGCGGCGACCGCGCTGGCCGGCTTGCCCTGCGACTGGAAACGCGCTTCGCGCGACAGGAGCGGAATGCGCAGGACACCCAGGAAATTCAGGCCCATCAGAATAATGAGGGCGCCGGCGATCATCGCCAATGGCTCCTGGTAGACGCGCAGCAGCCGTCCGATCGTCGAAGCGCCGGCGCCCAATGCGATAAAGACGGTGGAGAAGCCAAGGACGAAGGCGACGGAGGCAGCGATCAACGCGCCGCGGGCTCCGGCCTTGGCCGCGACACCGGCATTGCCGCGGAAATCGTCAACGGAAACGCCGGCCATGTAACACAGGTAAGGCGGGACGAGCGGAAGCACGCATGGCGACAGGAAGGAGATGGCCCCTGCCCCGATCGCGCTGAGATAGCCGACATCCAACGCCATGTTTAATGCTCCGTCCGTTGCGCAGCAGGATATAGCCTCGCCAGGGCCAGGGCTCCAATCACCATTGTGTGGCAAGTCAGCGCAGAACGGTTTTGTCAGCGATGACGAAATCGTGAGGCAAGGAAACCGTGAGAAAGCGGATTGCAGATGCTCTCTGCCTGCCGGCACCTTTGGCATACCCCTCGGGTCGGGACTTCGAACTCGCAATGGACAACAGTTCCTGTTGCAGTTCTGTCCGTCGCAAGATCGCGGCCCCGAGTCGACAGGACCAAAGTCGCCATATTGACGGACTGTCCATGCGCACCTCGGGTAGCAGAAGATCGCCCTTCAAATACGTGAGTTACGCCCTGCTCGACATATGCAATTTGAGGCGACCTCTTGACCGGACCGAAAAGCACGGCCATGTGACGGGCGGATTTTTCAGCTTCCGGCGCTCCATTTTCTGGTTTGACGCCGCACGGGAACGCAGCCGCTCATGGACATCGTCGTCGTCGAGTCGCCGAACAAGGTTAAAAGCATCAACAAGTATCTTGGCCGGAACTACAAGGTTCTGGCCTCCTTTGGTCATGTCCGTGACCTGCCCGCCAAGGATGGTTCGGTGAAGCCCGACGAGGATTTCGCCATGTCCTGGGCAGTCGACACGGCTTCGGCCAAACGACTGACCGATATCGCCAAGGCTGTGAAAGAAGCCGACGGCCTGATCCTCGCAACCGATCCGGATCGCGAAGGAGAAGCCATTGCCTGGCACGTTCTGGAAGTCCTGAAGCAGAAGAAAGTGCTGAAGGACAAGCCGGTCAGGCGCGTCGCCTTCAACTCCATCACCAAACAGGCAGTGCTCGATGCGATCGCCAGCCCGCGTGAGATCGATCCGCCGCTGGTGGACGCCTATCTGGCGCGTCGTGCCCTGGACTATCTGGTCGGCTTCACGCTTTCACCGGTCTTGTGGCGCAAACTGCCGGGCGCCCGTTCTGCCGGACGCGTGCAGTCGGTGGCGCTGCGTTTCGTCTGCGATCGCGAGGCTGAAATCGAACGCTTCGTTCGCGAGGAATACTGGCAGATCGCCGCCATTCTCGGCACGCCGCGCAATGATAGCTTCGAAGCCAGGCTGACGGTCTATGAAGGCAAGAAGCTGCAGAAGCTCGACATTTCCTCGCAGGTCATGGCCGACGACATCAAGGCGATGCTGGAAGGCGCATCCTTCCGCGCGCTCTCGGTCGAAGCCAAGCCGACCAAACGCAATCCTGGACCGCCGTTCACCACCTCGACGCTGCAGCAGGCCGCCTCGTCACGCCTCGGCTTCTCGGCCCAGCGTACCATGCAGGTTGCCCAGCGGCTCTACGAAGGCATGGACATTGGCGGCGAGACGGCAGGCCTGATCACCTATATGCGTACCGACGGCGTCCAGATGGCGCCCGAGGCGATCTCGGGAGCTCGCGACACCATCGCCAAGGAATTCGGCGCCAGATATCTGCCCGAAAAGCCGCGTCACTACACGACCAAGGCCAAGAACGCGCAGGAAGCCCACGAAGCGATCCGCCCGACCGATTTCAACCGCACGCCGGCCGAGATGCGCAAGTATCTCGATGCCGACCAGGCGCGGCTCTACGAAATCATCTGGCAGCGGGCGATCGCCAGCCAGATGCAGCCGGCCGAGATCGAGCGCACCACGGTCGAGATCGAAGCACGCAATGGCGCGAAGGTCGCCGGCCTGCGCGCGGTGGGTTCCGTCACCCGCTTCGATGGCTTCATCGCAGCCTATACCGACCAGAAGGACGAGGATTCGGACGACGAGGAAAACCGGCGTCTGCCGGAAATCCGCGCCGAGGAGACGCTGAAGCGCGAACAGATCAGCGCCACGCAGCACACGACCGAGCCGCCGCCCCGCTACTCCGAAGCATCGTTCATCAAGAAGATGGAAGAGCTCGGCATCGGCCGTCCCTCGACCTATGTCGCGACGTTGAAGACGCTGGAAGACCGCGACTACATCAAGATCGAGAATCGCAAGCTGATGCCTCAGTCCAAGGGCCGGCTGGTTACCGCCTTCATGGAGGGCTTCTTCGAGCATTATGTGGAGTATGACTTCACCGCCTCGCTCGAGGAGAAACTCGACGAGATTTCCGACGGCAAGCTCGCCTGGAAGGACGTGCTGCGCGATTTCTGGAAGGATTTCTCCGGCGCTGTCGACGGCATCAAGGAATTGCGCGTCACCGACGTGCTCGACGCGCTCAACGAAGAACTGGCGCCGCTCGTCTTCCCCGAGCGCGAGGACGGCTCCAATCCGCGCATCTGCCCGAAATGCGGCAACGGCAACCTTTCGCTGAAGCTCGGCAAATTCGGTGCCTTCGTCGGTTGTTCGAACTATCCCGAATGCGGCTACACCCGCCAGCTCGATGGCCAGAACGGCAATGGCGATAATGGCGCGGTCGAAGACGGCACCAAGCTGCTCGGCAAGGATCCGTATACCGCTGAGGAAATCACGCTGCGCTCGGGGCGTTTCGGCCCCTACGTGCAGCGCGGCGAAGGCAAGGATGCCAAGCGCTCCAGCCTGCCCAAGGGCTGGACGGCAGCGACGATCGATCACGAGAAGGCGCTGGCCCTGCTGTCGCTGCCGCGCGATGTCGGCCAGCATCCGGAGACCGGCAAGATGATCTCGGCCGGCCTTGGCCGTTACGGCCCGTTCGTGCTGCATGATGGCACCTATGCCAACGTTGAAAGCATCGAGGACGTGTTCTCCATCGGCCTCAACCGCGCCGTATCGGTGCTCGCTGAAAAGCAGTCGAAGGGACCAGGCGGACGCAATGGCGGCACGCCGGCAGCGCTGAAGGATCTAGGCGAACACCCTGCTGGCGGCGGCAAGATCACGGTGCGTGACGGCCGCTACGGTGCCTATGTCAATTTCGGCAAGATCAACGCGACCCTGCCCAAGGGCAAGGACCCGCAGACAGTGACGGTGGACGAAGCCGTCGCGCTGATCGCCGAGAAGGAAGCCAAGGGCGGTGGCGGCAAGAAGCCGTTCCGCGGCAAGAAGAAGGGATAGGGCATTGGCGCGCAGGATCTCCGGACGAAGCCATGGCGATCCCCGCGCTGCCGATACCCGCCGGGGGACACGCGATCAGTATCGCCCCTCGCGTGACGAGATTCTGCGTTACATCGCGGAAAACCCAGATCGCTCCGGCAAGCGCGAAATCGCCAAGGCCTTTGCCTTGCGCGGCGACGATCGCGCCTGGCTGAAGGACCTGCTTCGCGACCTGCAGGATGAGGGCCTGCTGGAAAAGACGCGCAAGCGACATATTCGCCCCGGAGCGCTGCCTCATGTCGCCGTGCTCGACGTGATCGGACGTGACAGCGAAGGCGGTCTCGTCGGCCGGCCTGCGGAGCATCAGGGCAATGGCGAGCCGCCGGTGGTTTCGATCCGCGTCTCACGTAGCGGTCCCGTAGCCGGCATCGGCGACCGGGTTCTAGCCAAGACCTTCCCGACAGACGATCCGACCGGTCCTGCCTATACCGCGCGGATCATGAAGGTGTTCGAGAAACGCAAGGACGCCGTGCTTGGCGTCTTCCGGGTCATGAAGGACGGTACCTTCCGGGTCGAGCCGGTGGAGCGGCGGCAACCCGAACTCATCGTCGACCAGGAATTCCAGAACGGCGCCCGCAATGGCGACCTTGTCGAGGTCGAACCGTCGCGTGCCGGCCGCTACGGCCTGCCGCGGGCGAAAGTGCTGGCCGTCCTGGGTTCGCTGACCAGCGAAAAAGCGGTCTCGATGATCGCCATCCACGCGCACGACATCCCGCATATCTTCCCGCCCGACGTGCTGGCCGAGGCCGAGGCCTTGAAGCCGGTGACCTTGCAGGGACGCGAAGACTGGCGAGACTTGCCTCTGGTCACCATCGATCCGGCGGACGCCAAGGATCATGACGACGCGGTCTACGCGTTACCGGACACGGACGAAAACAATCCTGGCGGCGTGGTGGTGACGGTCGCCATCGCCGATGTCGCGACCTATGTACGGCCGAATTCGGCGCTCGATCGCGAAGCCCTGAAGCGCGGCAACTCCGTCTATTTCCCGGATCGCGTCGTGCCGATGCTGCCAGAGCGCATTTCGAACAATCTCTGTTCATTGCGCGAGGGCGAGGATCGCCCGGCTATCGCCACGCGCATGACCTTTTCGGCGGAAGGACGCAAGATCCGTCACAGCTTCCACCGCGTCATGATGAAGTCGGCTGCCAAGCTTGCCTATCCGCAAGCACAGGCTGCCATCGACGGAGCGCCCGACGACAAGACAGGCCCGCTCCTGGACAGCGTGCTGAAACCGCTATGGGATGCCTATGCGGTGCTGAAGCGTGGCCGCGATGCCCGCCAGCCGCTGGAACTCGACCTGCCGGAGCGCAAGATCCTGCTCAAGGAGGACGGCACGGTCGACCGCGTCATCGTCCCGGAGCGGCTGGATGCGCACAAACTGATCGAAGAGTTCATGATCCAGGCCAATGTCGCGGCTGCCGAAACGCTGGAAGCCAAGAAGCAGCCCCTGATCTACCGCATCCACGATGGCCCGACACTGGCCAAGCAGGAATCGCTGCGCGAATTCCTGCAGACGCTCGGCCTGTCGCTGGCGCGTGGCGCGCAGATGCGTCCGAGCCAGTTCAACGCGATCCTCGAACGCGTGCGCGGCGCCGACAACGAGGCACTCGTCAACGAGGTTGTGCTGCGCTCGCAGAGCCAGGCCGAATACAACCCCGACAACATCGGCCATTTCGGGCTGAATCTGCGCCGCTACGCGCATTTCACCTCACCGATCCGTCGTTATGCCGATCTGATCGTGCACCGCGGGCTGATCGCGGCGCTTGGCCTGGGGCCGGACGGCCTGACCCATGGCGAAGAAGAAAGGCTTGCCGAAACCGGAGCGTTGATCTCGGCGGCGGAACGCCGCGCCATGGCCGCGGAACGCGAAACCGTCGACCGCCTCATCGCAGCCTATCTGGCCGAGCGCGTCGACGAGCGCTTCGACGCCCGCATCTCCGGTGTCGCGAAGGCAGGACTTTTTGTCCAATTGCCACAATTTGGCGCAGATGGTTTTATCCCGGTGTCATCACTGGGTGACGATTACTATATATTTGATGAAACGGCGCGTTCGCTTTTCGGGGAACGCAGCGGCAAGGGATATCAGCTTGCGGACCGTGTTGAGGTCCGTCTTGTCGAAGTGGCGCCGCTGGCTGGCGCAATGCGCTTCGAAATGCTGAGCGCACCGAAACCACTGCCTGGCTCGAAACGGTCGTTTCACAAGGCAAAGGGCCGCGCCCGAGCCTCGCAATCGCGTTCTGGACCGCGCGGCAGGAGACGATGATGCAACAGCAGGTTTTCGGCGGCGAACAGCATTCCGGCAGGGCAACGCGCCCGCTGTGGACAGCGATGAAGCGTGGTTTCCTGTGCCGCTGCCCCAACTGCGGCGAAGGCAAGCTGTTCCGCGCTTACACCAAGACCTTCGACCATTGCGAGGCCTGTGGTGAGGAATTCCACCATCACCGCGCCGACGACCTGCCGGCCTATCTGGTGATCGTGATCGTCGGCCATGTCATCCTCGGCGGTTTCATGGGCGTCGAAGCGACCTCGACGCTGACCATGTGGCAGCACCTCGCGATCTGGGCGCCACTCACGATCATCATGTCGCTGGCGCTTTTGCAGCCGATCAAGGGCGCCGTGATCGGTCTGCAGTGGGCATACTACATGCATGGTTTCGGCGGTGAGGTCGATCACATCGAAGGTCATCCCGAGACCTGACCTTGCGGCTGGTGCAATGCACCGGCCCAGACCACCCCTTTAATTTGACATGAGTTTCCGCTAGGTCGGTCACATGCAAGGGATGACCAAGGCGGAAGTCGACAAGGCTGAGCGCAACGAATCCGCGCTCGGAGATGGGCCAAAACGTCCGCGCGACGCCGCGACGCTCATTCTGCTCGACCGTAAGGGCGACGACTTTCGCGTGCTCATGGGCCGGCGCCACGCGGCACACGCCTTCATGCCCGGTAAATTCGTCTTCCCCGGGGGCCGCACCGACCCTGCCGACAGCCGCGTTCCAGTTGCGACCGGCCTGCATCCCGAAGACGAAACCAAACTGACGGCTCGCGCCGGCCGCACCGGCCCCACCCGCGCCCGCGCCATTGCCTTGTCTGCGATCCGCGAAACCTATGAAGAGGCCGGACTGCTGATCGGCCGGAAGGGTTCCCTCGCCACAGGCAAGCGCGACTGGCAGGGGTTCGTCGAACATGGCGTGCAGCCTTCGCTGGAAGCCGTGCGCTTCATTGCCCGCGCAATCACCCCGCCCGGGCGCGTCCGCCGCTTCGATACCCGTTTTCTCGCGGCCTGGCGCGACGACGTCGCGGTTGCTTTGCCCAACGGCCCGACCAACGAGCTTGAAGAACTTGTCTGGCTGCCACTGGCCGAGGCAAGGAAAGCCGATATCCCGACGATTACGCGAACGATCCTGGACGAGCTGGAAAAGCGGCTCAGTGACGATCCGCTGCTGCGCCCCGGCGGGGCGGTGCCTTTCTATCGGATGCTCCACAACCGCTTCGTGCGCGACGTTCTCTAAGACAAAATCAGGTTGGCATGACGGACGAAACCATGGCGCAAGACGAGGAGCGCGTACATTGGCTGCCGATGATAGCAGCCATTTCCTCGATCAGCGTCGTGGGCATTGCCATCGGTCTCGGCATGCCGCTGCTAAGCGTCATCCTGGAATCACGTGGCCATTCAGCTTCGATGATCGGCCTGAACACGGCGGTCGCCGGTCTCGCGTCGATCGCTGGAGCACCCTTGGCGACGCCGATCGCCACCCGCCTCGGCGTCGCCTGGGCCATGCTGATCATGATCGCGGCAGGCGCGCTGGCCTTCGTCGGCTTCCATTTCGCGCCGTCGTTCTGGATGTGGTTTCCATTGCGTATCGTGCTTCACATCGCGCTGACGGTGCTTTTCATCCTGTCGGAATTCTGGATCAGCACGTCCGCCCCGCCAAAGCGCCGCGGGCTGGTACTCGGCATCTATGCCACAGTGCTTTCACTGGGTTTCGCCGCCGGGCCGTGGCTGTTTTCTCGCATCGGCAGTACTGGCTTCCTGCCTTTCGGCGTCATCATCGTGCTGGTCGCCGTGGCAGCCATCCCGGTTCTCGCCGCGCGCAAGGAAAGCCCGCCGATCCGGCCGGAGGGCGAAGAAACCAGCGGCTTCCTGCAATACATCTGGCTGGTTCCGACCGCCACGGCTGCCGTCCTGGTGTTCGGTGCGGTCGAGACCGGTGGCTTTGCGCTTTTTCCGATCTATGGCAACCGCATCGGCTATTCGGAGGCCGACGCGGCGCTGCTGCTTACCATGATCGGCCTCGGCAACGTGCTGTTGCAGATCCCCATCGGCATGGTGAGCGATCGTGTCGGTGACCGTCGCTACCTGCTACTGGCCTGCGCCGCCGTCGGATTGATCGGAACGCTGGTGATGCCCCACCTGGCCTCGAACTGGCACCTCATGGCAGGACTTCTTTTCGTATGGGGCGGTGTGGTGGCCGCGCTCTATACTGTTGGCCTCGCCCATCTCGGTTCGCAGCTTTCAGGCCACGAGCTGGCCTCGGCCAATGCCGCCTTCGTCCTCTGCTACGGCGTCGGCATGGTGCTCGGCCCGCAGGCCATCGGCCTCGGCATGGATGCCTTCGGGCCGTCCGGCTTCGGCGGTGCGCTGTCCCTGTTCTTCGGCGCCTACATCCTCCTGGCGGTCGGACGCCTTGTCCTCAAATCAGGCAGAGGCTGACGCATCTCAGGCCGCAAGCGGCCGCGCCTTCAGCCACAGGAACAACGGAATGCGATCCCAGTTGCGCATGGTAGCCCATTGCGGCCCGGTGTCAGGCTTCGGTTCCAGCAACGAGGTGATGGCGAGCCCGGCACCTTCCAGCGCCGCTACATAATTCTGCAACGGTTGCGACCAGCCGGCGAAACGCATGCGCAAGCCGTCGCGCTCCTCAGTGCCTTCAAAGCGCTCGCGGCCGAAATAGCTGCCGTCGACCACGAACGGTGCTTGCGGACGCTCGCGGTCGAAACGGCCGCGATCGGCAAAGGGATGCACGATCGAGACAAACAGCGTGCCGGACGGACGCAGAACACGCCGCATTTCCTTCACGGCGGCGGGCACATCGTCAAGATCCATCAAAACGTTGTAGGCCATGACGAAGTCGAAGCTGGCCGCTTCGAAAGGCAAAGCCGTGGCAGGCGCGACCTCATAGCGGTCTGCCGAATCGACCTCCCTGGCGGCGGCAACGAAAACTTCGACCGTATCCGTCGCGGTCACGCGATAGCCGCGTTCCTTGAGCAAGCGCGAAACCCTGCCCTCGCCGCAGCCGACCTCCAGCGCATCGCCGGTGCCTTTGCCAACAAATTCGGACAAGGCAGGCCGATAGGCCCAGAAGGCATCATGGCTGGGTGCGCGGGCCCACTCGATCCACTCGGAAGCGACATCGGACCAATGATCGTGGTCTCTCCGCGTGCCGGACATGGCGGGCTCCGTGTTTCGAAACGAAACGGGCCTGATGGCTCATTCACCGGGCTCGTACAATGTCCAACTCGGGCCCGTTCATGTTCCAGCCATCGAGCGATGCGCAATTCGGGAAGCGGCACTTCGTACTTGCGAGCCGACGGCGGTCTCTCAATCGCCGGGTTTCTTCTTGCCGGTCAGCAGGGCGTAGACCGCCATCGAGTGACCGTGACCGAGATCATAATCCGTCTTCAACCATTCGATGATCTGTCCGGCCTTGATGCCCGGCTTCAGCTTCCCGCCTTCCGAAAAGCCTCTGGCGTCGGCGAGGCGCATCAGATCGTCCGGTCCCTGGCCCGTCTTGTTCTTGATCGTATCGAGATAGGCCTGGAAAGACATGAAATTCTCCGGTTGTTGAGAGGCCGGAATATGAGGCGTTCGCCAGTCTGCCGCAACGCCCGCGATCCTAAAGCCGCCTAAATCGCGGCTCGGTGCGATTTCGGCGACGGATTGCCGCTGCATAGCCTGCCAGGGTTGTGTTCCTGCCAGATTGCTGTATAGACGCGCGCAATCTGCCGGTCCCAGCTGGGGGCTGAACGGAGGGCCGGAGGTTCTTCAGAGAACCGCCGTGTGGAGCGAAAACGCTTCCGCCTCCCGTGTCTCCGCTCTCGACCGTCTCGTCGTGCTCCTTTCTTCTCCGCGTCGCGGATAAAGAGAAGTTGCAGAGGCTTTAGCCGCCGGGAACCGGGAGAGAAACGAAGAAAGGCAAGACAAATGGCTCTTTACGAACATGTGTTCCTTGCCCGGCAGGATCTGTCGCAGCAGCAGGTCGATGAGCTCGTTGAACGTTTCAAGGGCGTCATCACCGCAGGCGGCGGCTCGGTTGGCCGGGTCGAGAACTGGGGACTGAAGTCCCTCACCTACCGGGTCAAGAAGAACCGGAAGGCTTACTACACGCTTATGGACCTGACCTGCCCACCGGCAGCGCTCAGCGAAATGGAACGCCAGATGGGTCTGTCGGAAGACGTCCTGCGCTTCCTGACCATCAAGGTCGAGAAGCACGAGGAAGGCGTTTCGGCAATGATGCAGAAGCGCGAAGAGCGCTCCGAGCGTGGCGGCTTCGGCGACCGTGACCGCGGTGACCGTGGTCCACGTTCGTTCGGCGACCGCGGCGATCGTGGTCCGCGCTCGTTCGGCGACCGTGACGGTGGCGATCGTGGCCCGCGTCCGCAGCGCAGCTTTGAAGGGGGTGCAGAATAATGGTCGACATCAACCAGATCCCGACCCGGCGCCCGTTCCATCGTCGCCGCAAGACCTGCCCGTTCTCCGGCGCCAATGCCCCGAAGATCGACTACAAGGACGTGCGTCTGCTGCAGCGCTACATTTCCGAGCGCGGCAAGATCGTGCCGTCGCGCATCACCGCCGTCAGCCAGAAGAAGCAGCGCGAACTCGCCCGAGGCGATCAAGCGCGCCCGCTTCCTCGGCCTGCTGCCCTACGTGGTCCGCTAAACAGCTTGCCCGCGGGCAGCAATGCCCGCGGGTTTTCTCCGGCAGTGATGGGCACAGCCGGTGATATCCAAATCCCAAGTTGGGCCTGGCCCTAACTGCCTCGACAGGCAGGACAGCGAAACCGGCGCCAAGGCGTCCTTCTCTTCCTGACTGTCTCCCGAACAGCGTCGATCGCGACGCAGATGGAGAAAACAATGGAAGTCATTCTTCTCGAACGTATTTCCCGCCTCGGCCAGATGGGTGACACCGTCAAGGTCAAGGACGGCTTCGCCCGCAACTTCCTGCTGCCGCAGGGCAAGGCGCTGCGCGCCAACGAAGCCAACAAGAAGAAGTTCGAAGGTCAGCGCGCCCAGTTGGAAGCCCGCAACCTCGAGCGCAAGTCCGAAGCCCAGCAGATCGCCGACAAGCTCGACGGCAAGAGCTTCATCATCGTGCGCTCGGCCGGCGAAACCGGTCAGCTCTATGGCTCGGTCTCGACCCGCGATATCGCCGATCTGCTGACCGCCGAAGGCTTCTCGGTTGCCCGCAACCAGGTCGAGCTGAACCACCCGATCAAGACCATCGGCCTGACCAATGTGGCGATCGCGCTGCATCCGGAAGTCGAAGTCACCGTGACGCTCAACATCGCCCGTTCGTCCGAAGAGGCCGAGCGTCAGTCCAAGGGCGAGACGCTCACCACTGCCGAAGCCATCTATGGCGACGACATCAACGAAAACGCCCGTCCGGACAGCTTCTTCGATCCGAACGCCGATTTCGAAGGCGAAGAAGAGAACGCCTGATCTTTTAGAGACCTGTCATAAAGCCAGTCTTGCTACTGGATCAAGAAACCGGGCCTGGCGCCGGTTTTTTTATGCCAACGGAACTTTTCGACGCTTCCGCCTTTTTTGAGGGATTGGACAGCACTGCTGTCACTATCGTTCTTTGAGGGCACGTCATGAATGTTTTTCTGGAACGCATTGCCGAACGCGTTGTTCGCAGAGGCAATCTGACCATCACCGGGCCAAATGGGGCGACCCGGACTTTCGGCGACGGCAGCGGCCCGAAAGTGCATATGGTGATCCATACGCGCCACGCGGAGCGCGCCATCACCCTGCACCCATCCCTGGCCATTCCCGAAGCCTTCATGGAAGAAGAACTCGACTTCGTTGAAGGCGACGTGCTCTCGTTCCTCCATCTCGTGTATCAAAACACTGGCATTTCCTGGATCGAGTCGACCTGGGGCAAGCTGGTCAACTCGGCGAGGCTGACCATCCGGCCGCTGCAGCAGCTCAACAATGCCCGCCAGTCGCGCCGGAACGTCGCGCACCACTACGACCTGTCGGGTGATCTCTACAAACTCTTCCTCGATACGGACATGCAGTATTCCTGCGCCTATTTCGAACGGCCGGACATGACGCTGGAGGAAGCGCAGCTTGCCAAGAAACGGCATATCGCCGCCAAGCTGAAAGTGCGGCCCGGCCAGACCGTGCTCGACATAGGTTCGGGCTGGGGCGGCCTCGGCCTCTACATCGCGGAGGCCTTTGAAGCCGATGTGCTGGGCGTCACGCTCTCCACCGAGCAGCATCAGGTTTCCACCGACCGTGCGCATGCCCAGGGCCTCGACCGGCACGTGCATTTCGAACTGCGGGATTATCGCGACCTGTCCGAGCGTTTCGACCGCATCGTGTCCGTCGGCATGTTCGAACATGTCGGTGTCAACCACTACAAGACCTTCTTCGACAAAAGCGCGAAACTGCTGAAGCCGGACGGCGTCATGCTGCTTCACACGATCGGTCGGACCGGGCCTGCCACCACCACCAATGCCTTCATCCGAAAGCATATTTTCCCCGGCGGCTATATCCCGGCGCTTTCGGAGATGATGCCGCATATCGAGCGCTCGGGCCTGGCGGTCACCGACGTCGAGATCCTGAGGCTGCACTATGCCGACACGCTGAAGCACTGGCGCGAGCGCTTCCTCGCCAACCGTGACAAGGTCAAGGCGATCTACGACGAGCGCTTCTGCCGCATGTGGGAGTTCTACCTGTCCGGTTCCGAAGCGTCCTTCCGCTGGCAGGATCTCGTCGTGTTCCAGATCCAGCTCACGCACAAGAACGACGTCCTGCCCATGACGCGCGACTATATCAGCAAGTGCGAAAAGGCCCTGGAAGTAAGGGATGCGCCGCAGAAGCCGCTGTTCGCAAAGCCGGCGCGGCGCCGCAAGGTCAAGGAATAGGGGCGAGATCCAGCCGGGCGTTTTGCCGGACTGGTCCATGGCCATCGAGATGGATTAAGAGAGGAGGATGAACATCCTCCTCTTTGTTGTCGCGGCTGTCGCCGAAATCGCCGGCTGTTTTTCATTCTGGGCCTGGTGGCGTCTGGAGAAATCACCGTTGTGGCTGCTGCCGGGCCTCGCCTCGTTGATTGCCTTCGCGTGGCTGCTGGCGCTGGCGCCGGTCGACGCCGCCGGACGCGCCTATGCGGCCTATGGCGGCATCTACATCGCCGCATCCCTGCTCTGGCTATGGCTCGCTGAAGGCGTTCGCCCCGATCGCTGGGATGTTGTCGGTGCCGCGATCTGCATGGCGGGAGCGTCGGTGATCCTGTTCGCACCGAGGAGCGTCTAGGCATGGAACTGCCCGCACCGCTGCGACAAGCCGTCGAGCAACTGCTGGACAACGTGCCGCTGGCAACCTTGAAGCAGGCTTCCCGGACGCTGTCCGACCGCTACCGTGCGGAAGTACGCGATGGGCGTCTGCATATGGGTGATGACGTTGCCGCCAAGGCCTATCTCGCCACCCGCCTGCCGGCCACCTATGCGGCTGTCCGCACCAGCCTCGAGGTGCTTGCACACACCTTGCCGGATTTTGCCCCCAGGACGATGCTCGACATCGGCGCTGGACCCGGCACAGTGTTGTGGGCAGCCGCCGACCAGTGGACTTCGATAGAATCGGCAACATTGCTGGAAGCCAGCAATGCCGCCCGCAAGGTGGGGCAAACGCTCGCGGCAGGCATCGATGTGCCGCAAGTGCACTGGCAGGCCGGCGACCTCACCATCGATCTGGCCGAGATGCCGGCCGCCGACCTCGTCACCATGGCCTATGTCATGGATGAAATCGCTCCGGCGTCACTGTCTCGGCTGATCGAACGCCTCTGGCAGTTGACCGCCGGCACGCTGCTCATCGTCGAACCGGGCACGCCCGCCGGCTGGCAGCGCATCCTGCATGCCAGAGCCCAGCTGATCGAGATCGGCGCTTCTGTCGCTGCGCCCTGCCCGCACCACGCGCCCTGCCCCCTGGCCGCGCCGGACTGGTGCCATTTTTCGCGACGTGTCGCCCGCTCCCGCCTGCACCGGCTGGCCAAGGATGCCGAAGTGCCCTGGGAGGACGAGAAGTTCATCTATCTCGCCGCATCCCGCACACCTCGGATCGCGCAGGAAGCCCGCGTGCTGGCGCCGCCGAGAGCCGGCTCGGGCAAGGTCGCACTCAAGCTGTGCCAGCCTGGCGGCATTGTATCGGAGCGGCTTTTCACGAAACGCGACGGCGACATCTTCAAGGCAGCGCGCCGGCTGGATTGGGGTGATACGCTCGACCTCGAATCTGCCTGACCGCGCCAATAGTTCTTGATCTGTTCCTGCTGCCCGGCTAGGCTTAATGCCCCACCGAGTCAATCGGATTCGGGGTGGTGGAATATCGTCCTGTGGACGATGAAGCCGTTCTGTGGATCACGGGCATGGTTGGCCTTTCAGGGCGTCTGGATGGACCGCAGCAACGATCCATCTGCTAACGACACACCAGGATAGGTTGGGGATATCATGGCAGAGGCAGCTCTCAAGTTCAGCGCGGCGGAAACGCCGCTTTACCGGGAAGCCCCCAACAACATCGAGGCCGAACAGGCTTTGCTCGGTGCCATGCTCGTCAACAATGACGCTTTCTACCGCGTCTCCGATTTTCTCAAATCCGCGCATTTCTATGAGCCGCTGCACCGCAAGATCTTCGAGGTCGCCGCGGAGCTGATCCGCATGGGCAAGAAGGCGGATCCGGTCACCATCAAGACCTTCCTGCCAGCCGACGACAAGGTCGGCGACATGACCGTGGCGCAATATCTCGCGAGGCTCGCCGCAGAGGCCGTCACCGTCATCAACGCTTCCGACTATGGCCGCGCCATCTATGACCTGGCCACCCGCCGCGCCCTGATTACGGTCGGCGAGGATATGGTCAACATCGCCTACGATGCGCCTGTCGACATGTCGCCTGCGGAGCAGATCGAAGACGCCGAGCGGCGCCTGTTCGAACTGGCCGAGACCGGCCGCTACGATGGCGGTTTCGAGGCTTTCACCGATGCGGTCAAAACCGCCGTCGACATGGCCAATGCCGCCTATATGCGCGACGGCCATTTGTCCGGTATCTCCACCGGTCTGCGCGACGTCGACCGCAAGCTCGGCGGCCTGCAACCCTCCGACCTGATCATCCTTGCCGGCCGCCCGGCCATGGGCAAGACATCGCTGGTCACCAACATCGCCTTCAACATCGCCGAAGCCTACCAGCCGGCCCAGCAGGCCGACGGATCGACAAAGGCCGCCAATGGCGGCGTGGTGGGTTTCTTCTCGCTGGAAATGTCGTCGGAACAGCTGGCGACCCGTATCATCTCGGAGCAGACCGAAATCTCGTCATCGAAAATCCGCCGCGGCGAGATCACCGAGTCGGATTTCGAGAAGCTGGTCGCCTGCGCGCAGACCATGCAGAAGATCCCGCTCTACATCGACGCCACCGGCGGCATCTCGATCGCCCAGCTTGCCGCGCGGGCGCGGCGCCTGAAACGCCAGCGCGGCCTGGAAGTCATCGTCATCGACTACGTGCAGCTGATGCAGGGCTCCGCCAAATCCTCGCAGAACCGCGTGCAGGAAATCACCGAGATCACCACCGGCCTCAAGGCACTGGCGAAAGAACTCAACGTTCCAATCATCGCGCTGTCGCAGCTGTCGCGTCAGGTCGAAAGCCGCGACGACAAGCGCCCGCAACTGTCCGACCTTCGCGAATCGGGTTCGATCGAGCAGGACGCCGACGTCGTGCTCTTCGTCTACCGCGACGAATACTACATGCAGAACAAGCAGCCAGAGGAAGGCACGCCGGAATACGAAGACTGGCGGATCAAGTTCGAGAAGGTGAAGGGCAAGGCCGAACTCATCATCGCCAAGCAGCGTCACGGCCCCACCGGCACGGTCGAGCTCGCATTCGAGGGCCAATACACCCGTTTCTCCGATCTCGCGGAAGAGCATCAGCTGCCCGAGCGGTTCGAACATTGATCTGCGCCCTGGCATCCCAGCACATGATCCTTGTCCGAAAAGGCCGCAACTTCCCGGACCGGGGCGACCAGGTTCATGGCTAAGTCCCGCGTACAGTTCATCTGCCAGAATTGCGGCACGGTGCATCAGCGCTGGGCAGGCAAGTGCGATGCCTGCGGCGAATGGAACACGCTGATCGAAGAAGGCACCGCCGGCGGCATCGGCTCGGGACCGGCGTCACTGAAGAGCGCCCGCAAGGGCCGCGCCGTCGCGCTGACGACACTTTCGGGCGATATCGAGGACGCGCCGCGCATTGCTTCCGGGATCGGTGAGCTGGATCGTGCCACCGGAGGCGGCTTCGTGCGCGGCTCGGCGCTGCTGGTCGGCGGCGACCCCGGCATCGGCAAATCGACATTGCTCACCCAGGCCGCAGCGGCACTCGCGCGCCAGGGCCATCGCATCGTCTATGTGTCCGGCGAAGAGGCCGTCGCGCAGATCCGGCTGCGCGCGCAGCGTCTGGGTGCCGCCTCGGCGCCAGTGGAACTCGCCGCCGAGACCAATGTCGAGGATATCCTGGCCACCATCGCCGACGGCAAGCGCCCGGATCTGGTCATCATCGATTCGATCCAGACCTTGTGGACCGACCTCGCCGATTCGGCCCCGGGAACGGTCACGCAGGTACGCGCGGCGGCCCGAGGCGATGATCCGCTATGCGAAATCCACAGGCGCTGCAGTGGTGCTCGTCGGACACGTGACCAAGGAAGGGCAGATCGCCGGACCACGTGTCGTCGAGCACATGGTCGACGCCGTTCTCTACTTCGAAGGCGAAGGCGGCCACCACTTCCGCATCCTGCGCACGGTGAAGAACCGCTTCGGCCCGACCGACGAGATCGGCGTGTTCGAAATGTCGGACAAAGGGTTGCGGGAAGTCGCCAACCCTTCCGAGCTTTTCCTCGGCGAACGGCACGCAAAGTCGCCCGGCGCCGCGGTTTTTGCCGGAATGGAAGGCACCCGGCCGGTGCTGGTCGAGATCCAGGCTCTCGTCGCGCCCTCTTCCCTCGGCACGCCCCGCCGGGCGGTGGTCGGCTGGGACGGGGCGCGGCTGTCGATGATCCTGGCCGTCCTGGAAGCACATTGCGGCGTGCGCTTCGGCCAGCACGACGTCTATCTGAATGTCGCCGGCGGCTATCGCATTTCGGAACCGGCCGCCGACCTCGCAGTGGCTGCGGCGCTGGTGTCATCGCTCACCGGTCTTGCCCTTCCGGCTGATTGCGTCTATTTCGGCGAAATCAGCCTTTCCGGCGCCGTGAGGCCGGTTGCGCATGCGCAACAGCGTCTCAAGGAGTCCGAGAAGCTGGGCTTCGGAAGCGCAGTCCTGCCCGTGGGCAGCGAGGAAATTGCCGGGGGTATAGGCGCCGGCGCTTTCCAGCCTACCGAGCTCGCCGATCTTGTGGCGCGCATCGCCGGCACCCGCCGCGGCCGCGCCATCGAGGACGAATAACAGGGCATATGGAGTAGGCGCAGGACATGCCGATTACGCTGCTAGACGGGATTCTCGCCGGCTTCACGCTTGTTTCTGCAATGCTTGCCATGGTGCGCGGCTTCTCTCGCGAGGTGCTGTCGATCGCCTCCTGGGCGGCAGCGGCGGTCGCCGCCTATCTGTTCTACAAGCCGGTCATTCCTTACGTTCAGCCCTATATCGACAATGAAAAGATCGCGATGGGCGCTGCCGCCGGCATCGTCTTCCTGATCGCGTTGATCGTCGTGTCGGTGATCACCATGAAAATCGCCGACTGGATCATCGATTCCCGGGTTGGCGCGCTCGACCGCACGCTGGGCTTCCTCTACGGCGCCGCGCGCGGCATTCTGGTCGTCGCTGTCGGGCTGATGTTCTTCAACTGGCTGGCGGGCGAGAAGGCACCAAACTGGGTGGCCGAATCGAAGTCGCGTCCGTTGCTGGAATCGATCGGCAAGTACATCGAAAGCGTGCTGCCGGAAGATCCAGAAAAAACGATCCTCAAGCAGCTCAACAAGAGCGGCGTGGTGCCCAATACCGGAACGCCGCCCGCAGGTACGCAGGCCCCGGCTCCCGAAGGGACAGTGCCTGAAAACAACGAGGCGCCGGCACCGGACGACGAAGCTCCGGCCGATCAGCCGCCCGCCGGCGGCAATGCGCCGGCTACAAACAACTGACGATCATGTGAAACGCCGCGAGAGCACGTTGCTTTCGCGGCGCCATGGCCTTATATCGCGGTTTTAGCGGACAAGAGGCTTCCGGCATGGCAGACGCAGACGACGTGCTTTGCGCCGAGGCAGATGACCACTTCCACGACGAATGTGGTGTCTTCGGTATTTTCGGCCGCCAGGATGCGGCCGCCATCACCACACTTGGACTTCATGCCTTGCAGCATCGCGGCCAGGAAGCAGCGGGCATCGTCTCCTACGACGGCAGCCAGTTCCATGTCGAAAGGCATGTCGGCCTGATCGGCGACACCTTCACCAAGCAGTCGGTGATCGACCGGCTGCAGGGCAACCGTGCCATTGGCCACACGCGCTATGCCACCACCGGCGGCGCCGGCTTGCGCAACGTGCAGCCTTTCTTCGCCGAGCTCTCCACCGGCGGTCTCGCCGTCGCCCATAACGGCAACATCACCAATGCACTGACCGTGCAGCGCACCCTGCAGAAGCAGGGCTCGATCTTCTCCTCGACGTCCGATACCGAGACGATCCTGCATCTGGTCGCCACCTCGAAGGAACGCGACATCAATTCGCGTTTCATCGAAGCCATCCGCCAGTTGGAAGGCGCTTTCTCGCTGGTCGCCCTGACCTCGAAGAAGCTGATCGGCGTGCGCGATCCGCTGGGCATCCGCCCGCTGGTGCTGGGCGATCTCGACGGTGCCTGGATCCTTGCCTCCGAAACCTGTGCCCTCGACATCATCGGCGCCCGCTTCGTGCGCGACATCAAGCCCGGCGAAATGGTCGTCATCACCACCAAGGGCATCGAAAGCCATTTCCCGTTCGAGCCACAAAAAACCCGCTTCTGCATCTTCGAATATGTCTATTTTGCCCGCCCGGACTTTTCGATAGAGGGCCGCAACGTCTATGATGTGCGAAAGCGCATCGGTGCGGAGCTGGCGCGCGAAAACCCCGTCGAAGCCGATATCGTCGTGCCGGTCCCGGATTCCGGAACACCTGCCGCGATCGGCTTCAGCCAAGAAGCCGGCATTCCGTTCGAACTCGGCATCATCCGCAACCACTATGTTGGCCGCACCTTCATTTCGCCGGGCGACTCGATCCGCCACATGGGCGTGAAGCTGAAGCACAACGCCAACCGTCGCATGATCGAAGGCAAGCGCGTGGTGCTGGTCGACGATTCGATCGTACGCGGCACCACATCGCAGAAGATCGTGCAGATGGTGCGCGACGCCGGCGCCAAGGAAGTGCATATGCGCATCGCCTCGCCGCCGACCCGCGCGTCCTGTTTCTACGGCGTCGACACGCCGGAGAAGTCGAAGCTGCTGGCTTCGCGGATGTCGGTGCAGGAAATGGCGGAGTTCATCCGTGTCGACACGCTCGGCTTCCTCACCATCGAGGGGCTTTATCGCGCCGTCGGCGAGGCCGGGCGCAATGAAGAGCAGCCGCAGTTCTGCGACGCCTGCTTCACCGGGCAATATCCGACGCGCCTGCTCGACCACGAAGGCGCCGACAACGTGCGCACGCTGTCGCTGCTGGCGAGCGGCGGACAGTAAGCCGATCACAACAGATGCCGCTCGGCGTCTTCTGGATCGACTTCGATGAGAAAGACTTCGAGCGCCTTCCAGCCTGGATGACTCTTGGGGTCGGAGTTACCGCTTCCGACGCAAGGGATGCTCTCGCTCTGCTGAAACTGCACTTTTTCGCCGAGGCAGAGATGCCAGTGTGTCGCGTCAGGCCCGTCGAGAGCGTAGAGGATCTCGAACAGAACCACGTTCGACCCAATGTCGGCAACTTCCTCCGACGCGGCATCTGGTACCCGGCCTTTGATGGCTGGTCATGACTGCGCGCTGGACTCCGTGGCCCGCCCGACCAGACTTCGTTTGATGGCGAGAACTTCGCCCGGGCCGTGAACCGCGGCGTAAAGCAGCCCCGCGAAGAAGGTGAAGTGGTCGACAAAGAAGCCAAACTCGGCCTGGTTCGCCTGCCAGCGCGACGGACCGTGGAACGAGACGGCCAGGAAGATCACATAGGCGGCCGCCAGCAAGGCGGCTTCCGAAAAGAAGGCGCCGCTTAGAAACGCCAGCACCAGCGCGACTTCAAAGATCGCCGCCAGCCAGGCCAGCAACAGCGGGACCGGAAAGCCGACCGCAGCGATGTAGGCGGCCGTGTTGGCCATTCCCGCAAACTTGAAGGTTGCGGCCATGGCGAAAACACCGGCGAAGATCAGTCTTGCGACGAGAATTGCGACAGTCCGGCCCATTTTGTCCTCCTCTGGAAGCCGAGTTCATTCCAAGGACGTCGGGAGGTCGCGTTTCCCGACATGGCCCCATGAAATGCTGCGACCATTCGTCGAACCGGCCATCGGCAAAGGCTCGCGGGGTTTCGTTTGCGCCAATTTCGTCCTATCTGATCGCGCTGACCGTTCTCGTCATATTGGATGACCGCATGACCGCTACTCCAGACCTCACCGGCCGCCTTGCGGTCGTCACCGGCGCTTCGCGCGGCATCGGCTACTTCATCGCCAAGCAGATGGCGGCCGCCGGCGCGCATGTCATCGCGGTTGCGCGTACCGTTGGCGGACTTGAAGAGCTGGATGACGAGATCAAGGCGGAACACGCCAGGACCGGCAAAGGCGAGGCGACGCTGGTGCCGCTTGACCTCGCCGACATGGCCGGCATCGACCGGCTGGGCGGCGCGATCCACGAACGTTGGGGCAAGCTCGATATCCTGGTCGCGAATGCGGGCGTGCTCGGCGTGATTGCTCCGATCGGCCATGTCGAAGCCAAGACCTTCGAGAAGGTGATCAACGTCAACGTCACCTCGACCTGGCGCCTGATCCGCTCGGTCGACCCGCTGCTCAGGCTTTCCGACGCGGGCCGGGCCATCCTGCTCTCCTCGGGAGCCGCTCACTCCGCACGCGCTTTCTGGGGGCCTTACGCCGCCTCCAAGGCCGCTCTTGAGGCAATGGGGCGGTCCTGGGCCGACGAGACCCGCAATTCGCCGCTGCGCGTCAACATGGTCGATCCCGGTGCCACCCGCACCGCCATGCGCGCGCAGGCGGTGCCGGGCGAAAACCCGGATACGTTGCCCCATCCTTCCGAAATTGCCGCGCGCATCGTGCCGCTTGCCGGCCAGTCGGTCACCGAGACCGGCATGATCTTTCAGGCCAAGCCCAATCGCTGGGTCTCGTACCAGATGCCGGCCTGAGACCTTCGGTACTCAAGCAGGTCTTGGTTGCGGGATGAATTCCTTCCCCGGTATCGTTGCCCATGGCAGGGGCATCCAACCGGGAGGAATTTCCATGCGCAAACTGCTTTTCTTGTCCATGACCGCGGCGATCATCCTTGCGGGATCCGCCTATGCTCAGGACAAAAGGATGAGTTTCTTCGTCACCAGCGTTGGTTCCGGCAAGGGCGCAGATCTTGGCGGACTGGCCGGCGCGGATGCCCATTGCGGCAAGCTGGCCGAAGCCGCTGGCGTGACCGGCAAGACCTGGCATGCCTACCTTTCCACCAAGGACACCGATGCACGCGACCGTATCGGCAAGGGCCCGTGGCTCAATGCCAAGGGCGACAGGATAGCGGATGATGTCGCGTCCCTGCACAGCGACAAGAACAATCTCACCAAGCAGACGGCGCTCAACGAAAGAGGCGAGGTCATCAATGGACGCGGCGACAAGCCGAACCGCCACGATATCCTGACCGGCTCGAACCCGGACGGCACCAAGGCCACCGACAAGACTTGCGGCGACTGGACACAGAGCGGGGCCGAGGGCGTCGCGCTCATGGGTCACTCCGATCGCACCGGGCTGGACGATTCGGCAGCGGCCAAATCCTGGAACTCGTCGCACGGCTCGCGTGGCGGCTGCAGTCAGGACGCATTGAAAGGCACCGGCGGCGACGGGCTGTTTTATTGTTTTGCGGCTGAGTGAGAAACCCGCGGCAACCGTCGGATCCAGGCCACACTTAAATCCAAGTTCGGTTGCTGTGTTCACTTTTGAAGGCAGCTGGCTCCGAAGGTTGATTCAGCTTTCGAAGCCGGATGTCATGCGCGTGCTTTCACGCGCCGCCAAGACTTGCTAGGTTCCGTCAACTCATTCATTCCCAATCCCAAAGTGAGGACTTCCCATGTCATCGACCGTTGCCCTGGTCTGGTATCTCGTCGTTGCCGGCCCGCAAGGCGGCATGGTTGTACTGCCCAGCACCTTCGACAATCGCGAGCAGTGTGCTGCAGCCATTACCGAATTCCAGAAGCAGCAGCCTGCGCCAACCGGCTGGACCGTCCAGTGCGTGCCGAGCGCCTCGCCTTATGCCGATATGGGCGACGACGAGCCCGGCGCCGAGCAGCAGCCGCAGCAACAGCAGCAACCGGCTCCCGCCCAGTAAGCTGGGGCACGTTGCGGCGCCAAGGCAATTCCAGGGAAAGTGTGAAACGGTTTTCCGTCCGGAATTGCGTAGACAAAAGCTGGAGCGTTTCCGTGAAAAATGGAAACACTCCAGAACTGCGCCAACGCAAGCATTTGTCTGGCTCAGCAGCGCTGAAGCAGCCTCTCGTGTAGCTTGGCAGCTACGGAGGGGCCTGGACCAATGACGGTCCTGGCTCGGCCGCGTATTCCGCAACCGAGCCCACAATGACAGACGTCGTTCTCTCCGATACGCGCGAAAAGGTGCTGGCTGGCATTCTATTGACCAGCCTGGCCTATCTGCTGTTTTCGCTGCAGGACGCCTCGATCAAACTGCTGGTGACGGCCGCCACGGTCTGGCAGATTCTGTTCATCCGCAGTGCCACGATCCTCGTTGGCTGTCTTGCAGCCGGCGGCGGGCAGCTGGTCATCGATTCGGCACGGTCGCCGATCCTCAAATCCATGCTCTTGCGGAGCTTCCTCATCCTCGCAGCATGGCTTTGCTACTACACGGCCGCGAAGGACCTGCAGCTCGCCGAGCTCACGACCATCTATTTCGCCGCGCCGATCATCGTGACGGCTCTGTCGATCGTGATCCTGAAGGAGAAAGTCCCGCTGCTGCGCTGGGTGGCCGTCCTGATGGGCTTCGGCGGCGTCTTCGTCGCCTGTGATCCCGCCAGCCTCGGCTTCTCGCTGCCCGTTCTGCTGGTATTGGCGGCGGCCGGCTTCTGGGGTCTTTCCATCGTGTTGCTCAGCAAGGTCGCAACACAGGAGCGCACCACTGTGCAGCTCGTGCTGAACAACGCATTCTTTCTGGTGATCGCCGGAATTCCTTTGCTGTGGAGCTGGCAGACACCAAGCTGGCAGGAATTTGCGCTGATGATCGCTGTCGGTGTCCTCGGTGGCCTTGGCCAGTATTTCCTGTTCGAGGGGATGAAGCGGGCACCGATCTCCATCATCGCCCCGTTCGAATACACAGCCTTGCTCTGGGCCTTCGCGCTTGGATTCCTGATCTGGGGCGACGTGCCGCGTGACGCCGTATTTGTCGGTGCGGCCATCATCGTGCTTGCCGGTCTTGTCGTCGTCGCCAGCGAACGTTTCCGCAAACCCGCGGCCTGAACAACCGATATTCCTGTCAGAAGGCTGTCAGGAGCCCGACGCTAGTATGATCGGCACCGGAGGGGCTGATGGAACAGGCGAATGAGGCTGAAAAGAACCGTGCACTCGGCATCCTGCTGGTGGCAGCATCGGCAATCGTCTTCGGCCTAAGCGGTGTGCTGACCAAATCGATCACCGCCGACGCGCTGACGGTGACCTGCTGGCGCGGATTTGTCGGCTTCCTGTTGATCGGAGCCTATGTGCGCTGGCGGCCGGGCCAGACTGGAAAGCGGCCTGACTTGCGGCTCGGCTGGCGTGGATGGCTTTTGGCCGTCGAAGGGGCTGCCGCCAGCATCGCCTTCATCGCGGCCTTCAAGTTCACCTATGTGGCCAATGTCGCGGTGATCTACGCGACAGCGCCATTCGTGACCGCCCTGCTCGCCTGGATACTGGTACGCGAACCGTTCCGGCTGCCAACGATGGCTGCGGCTCTGCTGTCGCTTTGCGGTGTCGCCGTCATGGTGCATTCCGGCCTCGGCACGGGCAATCTGTTCGGCGACGGGTTGGCGCTGCTGATGACGATCGGCAGCTCGCTCTACATGATCATGGTCCGTGGCTTCCGCGACACCCCCGTGGTCTGGGCGGGCGCCGTTTCGTCATTGCTGTTGTTCCTGTTTGGCCGGTTCGTCACGGATCCGCTGGCCATCAGCCGCCAGGATATCGTCCTGCTGGCGGTTTTCGGCACCTCTTTCGCGGTCGCCTCGGTGCTATGGACCGAAGGCAGCAGGCTGATCCCTGCTCCGGAGGCGGCGCTGCTCGGTGCAGCCGAGATTCCCGCCGCGGCGTTGTTCGCCTGGCTTTTCCTGTCCGAGATCCCTCCCTACGCCAGTCTGACAGGCGGAGCCGTGGTACTAGCCGCGGTCCTCGCACACGGCTGGCATGACTGGAGCTCCGCGCAGCGCCTGGCGCAGCTTTCCACAGCCAAAGCTGTAAAATAATTGCGCTGTCATGGAACCATCACAGGGCCCGCGCATTATTGTGCTGCGGGCCATGCTCTAGTCCCCCCAACCCCTCGGCCCGTCCCCCTCCAGCCGACCTCATGGTCGGCTTTTTCTTTGCACGAGCGCACTCTCCCGTTTCGCATTGACCTTGATGCCACTTTCGATAGGGTCTGCGCGGTGCGCCGGTAATCGGAGCGCGAAGCGTCCCACCGGACGCGCGACACCCTGAACTGCATTGGGAGTGACGCGGTATGATCCTGGCTGTTGCCCTGTTCGCAGCTGTCGCGGCTGTCTGGCTGCTCATCGCAATCATCGAAAAGGTCCGCCTTGGGCTGAGCTTCGCCCAGGCATTCCTCTACACACCGTTCAAGCTCGCTTACCGGATCACCGATCACAAACTCAGGGTCGCCCGCGACGCGGATGCCCCTGTGATCTACGCAATTGTCCATCAGTCGAAGCTCGATCCGGCGCTGATGTTGTCGCTTTTGCCGGAGAATACGCTCCACATTCTCGACGAGGCCTCTGCGCGCTCGTTCTGGCTTGAGCCTTGGCGCGAACTCGCCCGCACCATCGCCTTCAACGCTGAACATGTCTTTGTCAGTCGGCGGCTGGTGCGTGTCCTGAAAGGGCGAGGTCGCCTCGCGGTTTATTTCCCGGATGCTGTCGAACCGGACCTGAAATCGTTCAGGCTCTACCGCGCGGTGTCACGAATCGCCCTGCAGGCGGATGCCCGTATCGTACCGATCTTCGTCGGCGGCGCCCGCTGGCTTCCCAGTTCGCTGTCACCGGCAGAGCAAGCTCCGCGCACGCTGTTTCCCCAGCTCACGATCAGCGTGCTGCCACCGATGACGCTTGAGCAACTGGCTGCGCGAGATGGCGAGCCAGCACGAAATCGCGGCAATGCGCTGTTCGACTATGTCGCGGAGGCCCGCTTCGGTGCCACCGATCTCGGAAGCAGCCTCTTCCAGTCGGCCCGCGCTGCATCGGATCGCTTCGGCTCCTCTCATCCGATCATCGAAGACGTGGTGAGCGGAAAACTCAGCTACAGGGCACTCTTCGCAAGCGCGCGCGTCTTCGGCCAGCACATCGAGGCGCGTACGGCACCCGGCGAGGCAGTGGGCGTCATCCTGCCCAACGCCAACGCCATGGTGATCTCATTGCTTGGACTTTGGTCGTCCGGTCGCGTCGCCGCGATGATCAACTACACGGCGGGTCCCGCCAATGTAACCTCCGCCGTGCGCACAGCGGTGATCCGCACCGTGGTCTCGTCGCGCGCCTTTGTCGAAAAGGCATCCCTTGCCGATATTGTCACCGCCGCCGAAGACGGCGGCGCCAAATTCGTCTGGCTCGAGGACATTCGTGAGAGCACATCGAGCCTCGCAAAGCTGGCAGCAGCTGCCTTATGGCGTTGGCCGCTGCAGCCGCAGGACGCGCAGAAGCCTGCGGTGATCCTGTTCACCTCGGGCTCGGAGGGGCAGCCGAAGGCCGTTGTGCTTTCCAGTTCCAATCTCGTGGCCAATGCCATGCAGGCCGAGGCGCGTCTTTCGCTCTCACCCAAGGATACCCTGCTCAACGTGCTGCCGGCGTTTCACTCCTTCGGCCTGACATGCGGGGCTATCCTGCCGCTGCTGAGCGGGATGAAAGCGTTTCTCTATCCCTCCCCCCTCCACTACAAGATCATTCCAGAAATAGCGGGCAAGACGCGTCCTACCGCGATGATTGCCACCGACACCTTCCTGGCAAACTATGCACGCCAGGCCAGCGACAGTGATTTCGCCAGCCTGCGCTTCATCGTGGCGGGTGCCGAACCGGTGAAACCGGAGACACGCCGTACCTACCGAGACCGGTTTCAGGCCGATATCGTCGAAGGTTTTGGCCTGACGGAGGCCGCCCCGGTTGTCGCTGTCAACACCGCGATCCACAGCCGCGAAAGTACCGTCGGCAGGTTGTTGCCCGCCATTCGCATGCGGCTCGATGCCGTCGAAGGCATCAAGGATGGCGGCAGGTTATGGCTGGCCGGACCGAACATGATGATGGGCTACATGACCGCGGACCGGCCGGGAGAGTTGCAGCGGCTGGAGAACTGGCATGATACAGGCGACATCGTTTCGGTAGACCGGGACGGTTTCATCACCATCCGTGGCCGAGCCAAGCGTTTTGCCAAGATTGCCGGCGAGATGGTGTCCCTGGGCGCGGTCGAAATGCTGGTGCGATCGCTCTGGCCCGAAGACAATCACGCCGCTGTTGCGCTGCCCGACAAACGGCGGGGCGAACGTATCGTCCTGGTGACCACCGCCGATGATGCCGATCCGGAGGATCTGCGCGACTTCAGCAAGCAGCATGGCGCGGCTGAACTCATGGTGCCGCACGATATCGTCAAGGTCGATACGCTCCCGGTTCTGGGATCCGGCAAGACTGATTATGTCGCCGCGAAAAAGCTGGCGATGGAGCAACTGGGGCTGGCCGTCTGACGCTTCAGAACAATCTCCCCGGACGAGGCTTGCGGCTCAGCCTTCGCCTTCGATCCCCTTGTGGTCGACATCCGGCGGCAGGATCGCCTCGCCTTCCTTCTTGGCACGACGCGAATAGGCGCGCACGCTGAAGGGTAGGAAGATCAGATAGGCTGCCACCGATGCCGTCAGCGTGTGCCATGGGTAGCTGACCAGCAGCAGCACATAAAGCACGACGGCAAGGATCACCGGCAGCACGCGATCTCCGGGAATCTTGAGGCTCTTGCCGGAGTAGACCGGCAACCGGCTGACCAGCAGGAAAGCAATCAGCACGGTGAAGGCGACGCCCGCAAATGCGATCGGCCGTGTCGGCTGCATGCCGAGGAAAGCCAGGTAGAGTGGCAGCAGGACCAGAACGGCACCCGCCGGTGCCGGCACGCCAACGAAGTAGTCGGCTTGCCATGCCGGCCGATCCGTCTGCTCGTCGAGCACGTTGAAGCGCGCCAATCGCATGCCGCAGGCGATGGCGAACAGCAGCGCTGCGATCCAGCCGGGCGATCCCGCCCTGTCAAGCAGATAGGCGTAGAGGACCAGTGCGGGTGCGACGCCGAAATTGACGATGTCGGCCAGCGAATCCATCTGTGCGCCGAACTTCGACGTTGCTTTGAGCAGCCGGGCCAGGCGACCATCGATGCCGTCGAGGAATGCTGCAAGCAGCACCATCACCACCGCGGTCTCGAAACGGTTCTCGAAAGCAAAGCGAATACCGGAAAGGCCGGCACAGATCGCCAGAACGGTCACCAGGTTCGGAAGAACCATGCGCAGCGGAATTTCCGTGATGCGCGGCCCACCATGACCGTGCGCCTCGAATTTCTTGAAGGGAGCGCCCATCGCGCCGTCCCTACGAGATGCGCACAAGCGGCGCAGCCTGCGCACCGCCGAACTCGGCAATGATGGTTTCGCCGGCAACCGCGGTCTGGCCAACAGCGACGCGCAGAGCGGCGTTGGCAGGTAGGAAGACATCGACACGCGAGCCGAAACGGATCAGCCCGAAACGCTCGCCGACCGCCAGCGTGCCGCCGGCGTCAGCCCAGCAGACAATTCGCCGCGCCACCAGACCGGCGATCTGAACCGCAGCGACCGTGCCGTTCGGGCTTTCGATGACGAGACCGTTGCGCTCGTTCTCCTGGCTTGCCTTGTCGAGTTCGGCATTGAGGAATTTCCCAGGCCGATGCTCGATGCGCGTGACGCGACCGCGCACGGGAGCGCGGTTCACATGACAGGAGAACACATCCATGAATACCGAGACGCGTGTCATCTCGGTCGTGCCAAGGCCAAGCTCACGCGGAGGCACCGCCGGCCCTACCGCCGATACGACGCCGTCGGCCGGGCTGACGACCAGACGGTCATCGACCGGCGTCACCCGCTCCGGATCCCGGAAGAAATAGGCGCACCAGGCGGTGAGGATCAGGCCGATCCAGAACAGGGTCGACGAAAAATAGCCGAGCAGCAGCGTCGCCGCGGCAAAGCCCGCGATGAACGGATAGCCTTCGCGGTGGATCGGAACGAACGCGTTCTTGACCGTGTCGACAAGATTCATCGGGCTGGGGGCGGCTCCGTTTCGGATGCGCCTCTCTACCGGAAAGCGCCTGCCATCGCAACGCGCCAAAGCCGCGCGGGCAGCGGCCAAGGCGTAAACGCAGCTGCGAGCGCTGCGATATCCAGCAGCCCATCCGGCTAAGGGATTGAGATCCCTCTAATTTTCTTCGGCTTGCACAGCCGGGAATGGAACACCCGGCAAATAAACCGGAACGGGCCGAATCTCATAGACCGCGGTCGGATTGGCGCTGCGGAGGCTGCGAGCGGCCTCAACGGCTTCCTCGTGCGTCGCACAGTCGACGACATAGAAGCCGAGCAATTGCTCCTTGGTCTCGGCGAACGGTCCATCGATGACCATGCCGGCTCCCGGTCCACGCAAGGTGAAGGCTCCTTCGGTCGGCCCGAGCCTTGCGGCAGGGCCGAGCTTGCCCTCCGCAAGCAGTCTATCGCGGACAATGGCGAGATCCGCCATCACAGCAGCGTCCTCGTCAGGCGTCCAGGATTCGACCACGCCCGAGGCGTGGTAAGCGAGAATGGCGTAGAGCATCGGTTCCCCGGCTTTTGTTGCGGCGTACGTCCCTGCCCAAGACGTCCGTCAACCCGACCGTTGGTATAACGCAGAAGCGTGTTGCCTACGACACTTCTTCCGTGCGTCTGCGCACGACGACGCCGAGATCGTCCGTTTCGCGGGCGATGCGCAGGCGTTCTTCGGCTTCCGTCGCTTCGCGCTGGCGATCCCACATCGACGCGTAAAGGCCATTCTGCCGAAGCAGATCGCCATGCGTACCGCGTTCGGCAATCTGACCATCCTTCAGAACAATGATCTCGTCCGCGGAAATCACGGTCGACAGACGGTGGGCGATGACGATCGTGGTGCGGTCCTTTGACACCAGGTCGAGTGCCGCCTGGATTTCCTGCTCGGTATGGCTGTCCAGCGCGGACGTGGCCTCGTCGAGTATCAGGATCGGCGGTGCCTTGAGGATCGTTCTGGCGATGGCCACGCGCTGCTTCTCGCCACCCGAGAGCTTGAGGCCACGCTCGCCGACCATGGTGGCGTATCCCTCCGGCAGGCGCTCGATGAAGGGACCGATCTGGGCCAGCTCCGCCGCGCGGCGGACTTCATCCTCGCCGGCGCCCATGCGGCCGTAGCGGATGTTGTAGGCGACGGTGTCGTTGAAGAGCACGGTATCCTGCGGCACCATGCCTATGGCCGAACGCAGGCTTTCCTGCGTGACGTCGCGCACATCCTGTCCATCGATCAGCACCGCGCCAGACTGAACGTCGTAGAAGCGGAAGAGCAGCCGCGAGATGGTCGATTTTCCGGCGCCTGAGGGCCCGACGATGGCGACCGTCTTGCCGGCCGGGACCTCGAAGCTCACGCCCTTCAGGATCTTGCGGTTGGGATCATAGGAGAAATGCACATCGCGAAATTCGACATTCCCGCTGCCGATGGCGAGCGGCCTCGCACCCGGTTTGTCGACCACCTCCTGCTTCACGCCGAGCAGGTCGAACATGTGTTCGATGTCGGTCAGCCCCTGGCGGATCTCGCGATAGATGAAGCCGATGAAATTGAGCGGCACCGAGAGCTGGATGAGCATGGCGTTGATGAACACGAAGTCGCCGATGGTCTGCGTCTTGTTCATCACCTCATAGGCAGACATGCACATGACGACTGTCGTGCCGAGGCCGTAGATAACGCCCTGGCCGAAGTTCAGCCAGCCGAGCGACGTCCAGATGCGCGTGGCGGCGGTTTCATAACGCGCCATCGACCGGTCGAAGCGCTGGGCTTCCATCGCCTCATTGCCAAAGTATTTGACCGTCTCGAAATTGAGCAGCGAATCGATCGCCTTGGTGTTGGCGTCGGTATCGCTGTCGTTCATGTCGCGACGGATGCCGATGCGCCAGTCACTCGCCCTTACCGTGAACCAGACATAGAGCGCGACGGTGACGGCAACGACCGCGACGTATTTCCAGCCATAGGTAAAGCCGAAGATGCCGGCCGTAAGCGCGAACTCGAGCACCGTCGGCGCCGTGTTGAGCATGATGAAGCGCACGATGGTTTCGATGCCCTTCGTGCCGCGTTCGATGATGCGCGACAGGCCGCCGGTACGGCGTTCCAGATGGAAGCGCAACGACAGCTGATGCATATGTACGAAGGTCCGGAAGGCCAGCTGGCGCACCGCGTGCTGGCCGACTCGCGCAAACAGCGCGTCGCGCAGCTGATTGAAACCAAGCTGCACGAGCCGCAGGAAATTGTAGGCGATAACGAGCGCGATCGGCGCCAGCAGGATCTCCGGCAGTGGCGGATGATATTGCCCGGTGCCGGCAAGGGCGTCGGTCGCCCATTTGAAGAAATAGGGACCGGCCACCAGCACCAGCTTGGCAATCACCAGCAACAGCGTCGCCCAGGTGACGCGCCAGCGCAGGTCGGGCCGGTCGGCCGGATACATATAAGGCCACAGATTGCGCAGCGTCTGGAAAGTAGTGCCGGTATCGGCGGCGGAAACGGTCTTTTCAGCCACTGTTCTTGCCTTATGAAATCGATTCGGCCGTATGGCGGCAGGCATCAACCAGCGCGGCGACGGATGCGGAGACAACGGCGAGTGCCTTATGGTCAACCTCGTAGCGCGAACGCTGCCGGTCGGGCGTGAAGCGGACCAATCCTGCTTCGACGAGGATCTTCAGATGTTGTGAAACCGTCGATTGCGCCAGGTCGAGATGATCCACCACCTCGCCGCAACAACAGGAACGGCTGGCGGACAGGCACTTCAGGATCTCGATCCGCGCAGGATGAGACAGCGCCGCGAACTTTGCGGCGACTGCGCGCGTATCGACAGGGTGACCTGCGCCACAAAGTTCAAACGGAGAGTCCATGGTTCATCGTCGATAAACGATGAACCAATTTTGCGCAACCTGGCCAGATGGACGAAACGAATTCTATTCGGCGACCGTTGCCTGGTCGCCCAATGTCTTCATGTCGGCGGTTTCGCCTTCCTTCGACTTCTGCGGCACCTTGAACACCTGGCCTGGCCAGATCCGGTCCGGATTGCTGATCTGCTGCTGATTGGCCAGGTAGATCGTCGAGTAGCGGACGCCATGCCCGTAAACCCGACGCGAGATGCGCCACAGTGAATCGCCGCGGCGGATGATGACGGCGTGGTCGACCTGCTCGAGCTTCGGCGCGACAGTGGTCGGCGCCTTGTCTGCCGTGTCCTGCTGAGGTGTGGCCGGAACCGTTTCGGAAGCAGAGGGTGCAACCGCGGCGACAGCTTCGCCGGGCTCACGCTGGAATGGCACCGCCGCCCGGGCAATCACCTTGGCGCCATCAGCATCCAGAAGATCGACCCGAACGGTGTAGTCGCCGACCGGCAGGTCACGGGTCGCCTCGACGAGGAATTGTCCCTTTTCGGATGCCACCGCCTCGCCGAGCAGGATTTCGTTGGCATAAGCGCGAACCTTGCGCCCCGGATCGGCAGTCCCGGCGACAAAGATCTTGCCGCCGTCGATCTCGACAGCGCCGACCGAGACCTTCGGTGCTCCGGGCGCCGGCTGAGCTGCAGGTTCGGCAGACTGGGCCGCGGAAACCGCCGGCTGCGGCGTGGCAGCCTGTGCACCGGCGGGCGTGGAGGTCGCCTCCTGGGGACTGGTTTCGCCGCCGGCTTTCTCTTCAACCTTCGGCACCGAGAGCAAGGTTGCGGCCTTACCCGGCTCCTCGACCAGGGCCAGCACCTGACCGTTCGACTTCTCGGGTATCGCAACAACGGCAGTCTGCGTGGAGGGCACGACAGCATTGGATGGAGAGGTCGAACGCAGCTGCAACTGGTAGTTTCCAGGCTTCAGCGGATCGTTCAGGACGATTGCAAAGTCGCCATCCGGCCCGGCCGTCGTGGTCCCGAACACGGTCGCGCCCTGCACGACATCAACCTTTGCATTCGGCGCGGCCTTGCCGGCAACGACGAGGGAGCCGTCTCCTTCGGCACGCACCACGTCGAAGGTCGGCGCGACAGGGCCAGTCGCCGGCGCCGGTGCGGCGGGCTTTTCCGGCGTCGGTGTCACGGCGGCCTGCTGCTCAGCCGGCTGCGGTGACATCGTTGGCTGTTGCACCGCTGGCTGTTGCGTTGCTGGTGCGCTTGGCTGAACGGCGGCGAGCTGCGCCGGCGGAGTGGATTTCAGGTAGGGGTCGAGAGCTCCGGAGACATAGGCAACGCCAGCCACCGCCGCCGCGCCACCTCCTGCAAATAGCAATGCCCTGACAAGCGCTGTTGTCATATCCTGTTAGCCCCCTTAGCCACCTATCTTCGGTCTAGCCGCTTTTCGCAGAGCCGACAAGAAAAAGCCCGCCTTCAGACTTGACCGGGCCTGCAGACGGCATCACCAATCCAATCATGAACACGATTCGATCCGTCTGTGTTTATTGCGGCTCGTCACCTGGCCGCGATGGCATCTATCTTGAAGCCGGTCGCCAGCTCGGTCATTCCCTTGCCCGCTCAGGCCTGCGCCTGGTCTATGGTGGTGGCACCAAGGGTATCATGGGCGCGGTTGCCGAAGGCACCATGCGCTCGGGCGGCAAGGTCATGGGCATCATACCACGCTTCCTGATGAACAGGGAGGCGACGGAAAGCGCGCTCGACCGGCTGCATGAAGTGGTCGTCACCGAAAACATGCACCAGCGCAAGCACAGGATGTTCGAAGAATCCGATGCATTCGTGGCGTTGCCCGGTGGCATCGGCACGGTCGAGGAAATCGTCGAGATCATGACCTGGGCACAGCTCGGCCATCATCGCAAGCCGATCGTATTCGCCAACATAAAGGGTTTCTGGGACCCGATGCTGGCGTTGATAGACCATATGGCGGCTGAAGGATTCATCCACACCGCTCACAACGTGAAGCCCCTGGTGGTCGAGGATCCAGACAAGATCGTTGCGACGATTCTTGCCACAGGCGCTGCCGTCGACGCCCCGACAAGCGGCGTCTCCTCCGTCATCGACAAGATGTAGTACCGACGGCAGCGGGCCGCTTTTCTCTGAATCGCGGGACTAAATTTTCTGCACGATTTCGGGACGCAAACCCAAGCACCTTTGCTGGGATTGCCTAGCCGCGCCGGCTCGCGGCCAGCATCGACCACGTATAGATCGCCAGCGCAGCCCAGATCAGACCGAAAGCGATCGCTTTCGTCGTGTCGAACGGCTCACCAAAAACGAAGACGGCGATCAGGAACACGATGGTCGGCGCAATGTACTGCATGATGCCGATGGTCGAGAGGCGAAGCAGCTTGGCGCCGAAGGCAAAGAGCAGCAGCGGCACGGCGGTGACGATGCCGCTGCCCATGAAAAGCAGCGTATCCGTCGTATTGCCCGTTGCGAAATGCCCTTCCCCTTTCAACGCCAGCCAGACGATGTAGGCCAGCGATGGAATAGAGAGGAGCAGCACTTCCAGCAGGAAACCCTGGCTCGGGCCGATAGGAAGCGTCTTGCGAAAGAAGCCATAGGCCGCGAAGGAGAAAGCCAGGGCCAGCGAAACCCAGGGCAAGGTGCCGCTTTCGACCGTGAGCACGATCACCGCGACTGCCGCCAGCACGACAGCCACGATCTGCAGGCGATTCAGGCGCTCACCGAGCAGCAGCGCGCCGACCAGAACGTTGACGAGCGGATTGATGTAATACCCCAGTGCAGTTTCCACTGTGCGATCGACCGCGATCGCCCAGACGTAGATGCTCCAGTTGACGGTGATCAATGTCGCCGTCAGCGCTGCCATCGCCAACATGCGCGGCGAACGCAGCGCAACCTTGAAATCGGCGGTGCGGCCGAGCCAGATCAGCACGGCGGCCGCGATCGGCACCGACCAGATGATGCGATGGGCGATGACTTCGGCCAGCGGCAGATGGGCCACTGCCTTCATGTAGAAGGGCAGAAGCCCCCACAGGAGATAAGCGCCGAGGGCCAGGAGAAAGCCGCGACGCGCGCCGGAATCAGTTTCCATTGGTACAGTCTGGGTCGTCATGGCCCAAAGCTATGCGCCAGCGGCCGCACCAAGACCATCAACTAATTCTGATGCATCGTGGACTTTCGCTGATGGATTGCTTGAGGTCGCGGCGCCGTCCGGGCTCTATTCGGCTGCAACCAGCCCAGCCATCTCGCGGTTCTTCATCAGCTTGTAGATGATGGAATCCATCAGGGCCTGGAACGAGGCGTCGATGATGTTTTCCGACACGCCAACGGTCCACCAGCGGGCGCCGGTGGAATCGTGCGATTCGATCAACACACGAGTGATCGCCTCGGTGCCGCCATTGAGGATACGCACCTTGAAGTCGGCGAGTTCGAGGTCGACAATTTCGTTCTGGTATTTGCCAAGATCCTTGCGCAGCGCGAGATCGAGCGCATTGACCGGACCATGGCCTTCGGCCACCGACATCTTCTCCTCGTTGTCCACCATCACCTTCACGATGGCTTCCGAGACGGTTTTCAGCTGGCCATTCGCGTCGAACCTGCGTTCAACCATGCAGCGGAACGAGGTGACGGCGAAGAACTCCGGCAGGCCTGACAACATCTTGCGCGCCAGCAATTCAAAGGAAGCATCGGCCCCCTCATAGGCGTAGCCTTCGGCTTCGCGTTCCTTGACCACGGCAATGAGCGCGTCCAGCCGCGCATCATCCTTCGGCACGTCGATGCCGCGGCGCTTCAGCTCGGCGAGGAAATTGGCCTTGCCGCCCTGATCCGAGACCATGACGCGGCGACGGTTGCCGACAGCCTCCGGCGGTACATGTTCATAGGTCTGTGGCTCCTTGATCAGAGCCGACGCATGGATCCCTGCCTTGGTGGCGAAAGCAGAGGAACCGACATAGGGCGACTGCGCTTCCGGAGCGCGGTTCAGCAATTCGTCGAAAGCACGGGAAAGGCGCGAGATACCGGCCAGTTGCTCCGTTGAGATGCCGGTTTCGAAGCGATCCTTGTAGGCCGGCTTCAGCATCAGCGTGGGGATCAGCGTCACCAGATTGGCGTTGCCGCAACGCTCGCCGATACCATTCAACGTGCCCTGGATCTGCCGCACGCCGGCCTCGACGGCCGCGAGCGAATTGGCCACGGCCTGCCCGGTGTCGTCATGGGCATGGATGCCGAGATGGTCCCCCGGGATGCCAGCTGCGATCGCCTTTTCGACGATGGCACGGATCTCGGACGGCTGGGTGCCGCCGTTGGTATCGCACAGCACCACCCAGCGCGCGCCTGCCTCGTAGGCGGCTTTGGCGCAGGCCAGCGCATAGTCCGGATTGGCTTTGAAACCATCGAAGAAGTGCTCGCAATCGACCATGGCCTCCCTGCCGGCGGCTACCGCAGCGGCCACGGATGCGCCGATCGCCTCGAGGTTCTCCTCATTGCTGCAGCCCAGCGCGACGCGAACGTGGTAGTCCCAGCTCTTGGCAACGAAGCAGATGGCATCAGAGCGGGCCTGCACCAATGCGGCGAGACCTGGATCATTCGACGTTGAAACGCCGGCGCGCTTGGTCATGCCGAAGGCAACGAACGTCGAGCGCGTCGTACGTTTCTTGGTGAAGAACTCGGTATCGGTTGGATTGGCGCCGGGATAACCGCCCTCGACGTAATCCATGCCGAACTCGTCCAGCATGCCAGCGATCGCAATCTTGTCCTCAACCGAAAAGTCGATGCCCGGCGTCTGCTGGCCATCGCGCAACGTCGTGTCGAAAAGGTAGAGGCGGTCGCGTTGCATGATCATTTTCCGGCGTATCTGTCCGTTGCGCGGATCAGGCTGTCGAGGATACCTGGTTCGGAATAGGCGTGTCCGGCGCCTTCGATGAGGTGGAAGTCGGCCTTCGGCCAGGCCTTGTGCAGCAACCAGGCGTATTTCGCCGGGCACGGCATGTCGAAGCGGCCATGGATGATGGTGCCGGGGATATCCTTCAACCTGTAGGCATCCCGCAGAAGCTGCCCCTCCTCCAGCCAGCCGTTGTGAACGAAAAAGTGATTTTCGATGCGGGCGAAGGCGACCGCGTAGTCGTCCTGCGCGAACGGGTCGCTGGTCGACGGTTCCGGCAGGAGCGTGATGGTTTCGCCCTCCCAGATCGACCAGGCCTTGGCAGCTTCGATCTGCTTCTCGCGATCGCTGCCCACCAGCCGCTTGCGGTAGGCGGCCATCATGTCGCCGCGCTCATCCTGAGGGATCGGTGCCAGAAAACGCTCCCATTTATCGGGGAACATCTCCGAGACACCGAACTGATAATACCATTCGAGCTCGGCCCGGGTGAGCGTGTAGATGCCGCGTACCACCAGTTCACTGACGCGTTCAGGATGCGTTTCGGCATAGGCGAGCGACAGCGTCGAACCCCAGGACCCGCCGAAGACCAGCCACTTGTCGAAGCCGGCCATCTCGCGCAGCCGTTCGATGTCAGCAACCAGATGCCAGGTCGTATTGGCCTCCAGCGAAGCGTTGGGCGTGGATTTGCCACAGCCGCGTTGATCGAACAGGATCACATCGTAGAGCTTCGGATCGAACAAACGCCGATGGTTCGGCGAGATGGTGCCGCCTGGTCCGCCATGCAGGAAGACGGCGGGTTTGGCGCCCTTGGTGCCAATCCGTTCCCAATAGAGCTGGTGACCGTCGCCGACATCCAGCGTGCCGGTCTCGAACGGTTCGATCTCGGGATAAAGCGCACGCAGTCCCAGACTCACAGTTTCAGACCTTTCTCAGGCCAGTTTTCGGTTTCGCGGTCGGGATGCTGGAAGGAGATGATGTGCTCCTGCCGCGCGTAGTAGTCTGCGTTCTGGTGCACCGGTGCCTCGAAGATCTTCTCCACCCAGGGCAGCCGCGAGCCGTAATTGACCTGGTGCGCCGGTGCCAGATCGGAACGGTCATCGAAACTGCCGATGGAGATCTCCAGTGCATCCGGACTCTTATAGGTCATCGGCGTGCCGCAACGCTTGCAGAATCCGCGTGCGATGTTGATGGACGACTGGAAATAGCTCGGCTCCTCATGCACCCATTCGACGCCCGCCGACGGTACCGTGACGAAAGCGCCGAAGAACGAACCAAACTGCTTCTGGCACATACGGCAATGGCAGATGGATGGACGCCCCAGTTCACCGCTTATGCGGAAACGCACGGCCCCGCACTGGCAGCCGCCAGTTCTGATGTCGGTCATGATCTTTCCTCCGGGGGCCAGGTTTCTGTCTCATGGTCCGGGTGCTGGTGGTTCACCATCGAGGTGATGAACGGTACGGAAACCGGATCGTCTTCCGTTACCCCGCCGGGCAATGACGGGATCGCATCGACATAGGGCAACTTGGCCTCGATGCCCCACTGAATCGTCGGCGGAATTTCTTCCGGATGATCGAAGGCCGCGATGGCCAAAGCGATGCCGTCCGGCGCCTCGAAGGTGAGCGGCGTACCGCATTCCGGACAAAAACCGCGCTTGGCGAAGCTGGAGGACTGGAACAGCTTCGGTTCGGCGCGCGTCCATGTCAGCCTTGCGCCGGCGACGGAAACCAGCGGCTGGTAAAAATTGCCGCTCGCCTTCTGGCACATGCGGCAATGGCAGATCGAGGCTTCACCCAGCACGCCTTCGACACGAAAACGCACCGCGCCACATTGGCATCCACCGGCATAGGTGGGTTTGTTGTCGAGGCTCATCATGCCGGCCCATGGCAGACGGCTTCGATGTTGTTGCCGTCGGGGTCGAAAACAAACGCGGCATAATAGTGCTCGTGGTAGTGCGGGCGCAGCCCCGGAGCCCCATTATCCCTGCCGCCCGCAACGACTGCCGCCTTGTGGAAAGCATCGACATCGGCCCGGCTGCTGGCTGCGAAAGCATAGTGACGACCCGGCGCCGACGTCCTGGTCTCGTGAAGCCAGAATACCGGCCGGTCACGGCCGTAACCACCAACCTTGGCACCGCCCGTATATTGCTCGGGCACCATGTAGAGCAGTGAGGCGCCAAGTGGCGCCATCGCCTTGTCGTAGAACGTCTTCGCCGCCTCGAAATCGACGACGGAAATGCCGGTATGGTCGATCATCTCTTCACCTCCCAGGTCGTAACCCGCTCCCCTGTCGCCGGATCCTTGCCATCCTTCAGCTGGATCCCTTGTGCGAGCAATGCGTCACGGACGCGGTCCGCCTCGGCCCAGTTCTTGGCTGCAATGAAGGCGAGGCGCTCCGCTATGGTGTTCGAAACAGCCTGCTCGTCAATGACTGCGGTAGCAAGGCTGAAACCGAGGAATTGCAGCGCCGCCTTGAGGCTTGCCGCCGCGTCATTTCCTTCGGCAGCTTCCGTCGCAAGCTGCGTCAGAACCTGGAAAGACTGATAAGTGCCGAGATCGTCCGACAGTGCCTCGATGATGGCTTGCGGAACGTCGGCTGCCTCGCCGATAGCCAGGTCGGCACCGCGCTTCCATTTGCGCAGCGTGTTCTCGGCTTCCTCCAGCTTGCGGACCGAAAAATCGATCGGTTCGCGATAGTGCGTCATCAGCATGGCAAGGCGCAGCACCTCACCCGGCCATTTGCGGCCGCCGAATGTCTCCGTCTGCAGGAGTTCATTGATCGAGTAGAAATTGCCCAGGCTCTTGGACATCTTCTGCCCCTCGACCTGAAGGAAGCCGTTGTGCATCCACACATTGGCCATCACGTCGGTGCCGTGGGCGCAGCGCGACTGCGCGATCTCGTTCTCATGGTGCGGAAAGATCAGGTCCAGGCCGCCGCCGTGGATGTCGAAGACTTCGCCAAGATAAGCCGCACTCATGGCCGAGCACTCGATGTGCCAGCCGGGCCGTCCACGGCCCCACGGGCTTTGCCAGCCCGGCTCTTCCGCGGATGAAAGCTTCCACAGGACAAAATCGCCCGGGCTCTTCTTGTGCACGTCGACGGCGATGCGCGCGCCGGCCTGCTGTTCATCCAGGGGACGCTTGGAGAGCTCGCCATAGTCCGGCATCGACGCGGTATCGAACAACACCTCGCCTTCGGCCGCGTAAGCATGACCGCGATCGATCAGTTGGTGGATCAGGCCGATCATATCGGTCCTGCCGTCGGCGCGCGGTTCCACGAATTCGGTGGCACGCGGCTCGTAGGTCGGTTCAAGGCAGCCAAGCGTGGCGACGTCCTGGTGGAACTGGTCCGCCGTCTTCTCGGTTACCCGCCGGATTGCTTCGTTGAGCGACAGCTTTCCGGAGGCGATATCGTTGCCGAAATCACGCAGGGCGCGCGCGTTGATCTTGTCGTCAAGGTCGGTGATGTTTCGGACATAGGTGATGTGCTCGGCGCCATAAACATGGCGCAGCAGTCTGAACAGCACGTCGAAGACGATCACGGGGCGAGCATTGCCTATATGGGCGAAGTCGTAGACGGTCGGGCCGCAGACATACATGCGCACATTGTCGGGATCGATGGGGACAAAATCCTCCTTCGCCCTATTCAGCGTGTTGTAGAGGCGCAAACCCTTCGAACCCTCAGACATTCATCCCCTTCCCGGCCGACCCCGGCCGACGCGCATTTTCGCGCACAATTCAACCCAGCCTGCTGGCCGGGGCGTTGTCCACTCAGAGAGAAAGTTGAGGCGAAAACGTCCAGACCAGCGCGAGCGCTAGCCAATAATGCAGATGCCACAAATGGCGAAAGACGTTCTCATGGGCGGCTTTATCGCGCCCGCCCGTGTTGCCGTCAAGTCGCAACTTTCACCTGCAGGTCGCCCTGACAGGCGTAAACCATTTGAAGAAACTTTTTCTTAAGCATGTGCGTTCAGTGCTATAATATTCGTCGGCTCACGTGGAAAACGCCACGATTTGGTCGGAATCGACCATCATGTGCAGCGCCTTCCAGTGACCTTGACCTTGGGGAAGTCGAAATGCCACGCAGCAAACAGGAAGCCAGTCGAGCGAAACAACCGACACTCGCCAGCCAATACCGGGCAATCGGCCCGGCGGCGGTGGTGGCGGCGTTGCTCCACACGGCTAAGAAGAAGAAGCCCGCGCACAAGATCACTTCGCCACGCGCGGCCTGAACAAACGGTCTGTGGGCGCAGACCGCCGCTGACGAGCCGATGCTCGTTCAGCGCAAGAGACTAGAATAGCGACATCTGATCAGCATCGTCGCCAGCGGGTTTCTTGCGCGCTGGTTTGGCCGGTCCTGGATCGGCCACAAGGTCGTCGGGCGACGCAACGAACCTCTCCTGTATCTCCGGACCCGAATTGGCGACCTTGTTGACGAGGTCCGAGACCGGGATCGCCTCGAAGAACCCCTCCTCGACCGGGCGCAGAAGATCAGCCACAGCGCGCGGCTCCTGGCCCCGGCAATCCAGCCAGCGCGAAAAATTCTCGGGATGGATGACGACCGGCATGCGGTCGTGGATATGGGCGATGTCGGCATTGGCCGAGGTGGTCATGATGGCGCCCGTATCCATTTCGGAGCCACCGGGCTCGGCGTATGTCTCCATGAGCCCCGCAAAGGCGACGATACCGCCGTTTTTCGGGCGCACCCAATAGGCCTGCCCCTTCCTGCTGCCTGCCTGACGCCATTCATAAAAGCCGCTGGCCGGTACCAGGGCACGGCGATGACGCATGGCTGTTCGGAAAGAGGCTTTCTCAGTTGCGCTTTCGGATCGGGCATTGATGAGAAGGGGAAACTGACGCGTGTCCTTGACCCAGGTTGGAATCAGCCCCCAGCGAACCAGCATGGAGCTACGGTCGGAACGGTTCGAACCGGGTGCCTTCGGAGCGCCGGAAAGCACCATCGTGATGGGCTGCGTGGGTGCGATGTTGTAGCGCGCCGGAAAGGGCTCGATATCGTCCAGCCCCAGGAATGTCGTGGTCTGGTCAGGCGTGGCGGTCAGGGCAAAACGTCCGCACATGGCGCAATCTCTTCTCTGTCTGGCTTCAAAAGTGGTGGTGGAAGCGCGTGGCTGCAACCGCTAAAGCTCGATTTGGAAGCGCGATCCACAGCCATCGCGCCGTCCGGCGAACAATGGGAAGAGACAGCGAAATGACCCGCAGGCAAACCATACCGTCGGTTTCCGTGGCGGTCGTACGTGGAGACACAGTGCTTCTGGTGAAACGTGCCAAGCCGCCCTCCCGGGGTGTCTATGCCTTTCCAGGCGGCAAGGTAGAGACAAACGAGACCCTGGAAGCTGCGGCGAACCGGGAGCTTCTCGAGGAGACTGGCCTCGGCGCGGCCGATCTGCGTCTGTTGATCGAGATCTTCATCGACGGCTCCGCCGAGGGCCACCCGGTCGACTACCGCCTGACCGTATTCGGCGCCCGCTACATCGGCGGCGAAGCCAAAGCCGACGACGATGCCGAAACGGCGGCCTTCTACACGCTTGCCGAGATGGAAACGATGCCGTTGGCCGGTTCTGTCTTTTCGGTCGCCAGGGACTTGCTGCAGCCGGACAAAAAGCCGTTGGGCTAAGCCCGCGAACGCCTTGCGGCGGACAGATTGTTTGTTCACAAAGGCTTATGGTCCGCGCTTCTATGCTTTTCATGCTTGCCCTCGCCGTCCTCGTGGCCGCTCCGGCGCGCCCGGTGACGGCTGCCGAGGCGCCATTCGAGCCTGGGCTGATGCGGCTGGCCGAGGTTCTGGGATCACTGCATTTCCTGCGCAACCTTTGCGGCGAGAAGGGAGATCAGTGGCGCGGCGAGATGGAGAAGCTGCTGGAATCGGAAAACCCCGATCCCGAGCGGCGGGCGCGCTTCATCGCAGCCTTCAACAGAGGTTACCGCTCGTTCGGCAGCACTTACACGCAGTGCACATCTTCTGCCAGCGAGGCGATCAGCAGGTATTTGAAAGAGGGCGAGAAGCTCTCGCGCGACATCGCGTCGCGCTACGGCAATTAGCGAGCTGTTAACTTTTTCACCATTGTGGCAGCACAGCACCAAAGTCCTGTGGTAGGAACCTTAATGGGACATTAAAGGGACGGGTCAAGTTTGATCCTCATTTGAAGGATCGCCGCTTGAACAAGGGTGGTAGTTGCGTATGGGACACACAGCCAACGATATCGATGCCCTCGTCAGGGAAGAAAAGCGCCTGACTGCCGTCGAAAGCCATAGCGAAGCATGGGCGGAAGGGCTTTCTGCGGGTATCGAGCCAGATATCATCGCCGAGGCTGCACTGGAAACCGCATTTTGCGAGATGCTGCGCGCCAATGGTGAAACCGCAGCCCTTGCCCTGCTCGACAGGATGCGTGAAAAGGTAATTGCCGGGGCGTTCGAGCCCGACCAAGTGCGGCACTGAACCGACGCCCGGCGCCGACTGGCGGAATAGCCTTTCCGCCGCGCGGCGGCATACCGACCGGGTAGGACCCGGCAGCATGGAGAGGCGGCCGTTGAAATCTTCGTCCTTCGACAGACCCCGCGGCCTGGCGTTTGGCGCTGGTTTCCTCGCGCTGGCGCTCGCGACACCTTCCGCGCTGCTCACGACGGCCCGGCCCGCCATCGCTCTCAGCGAAATCAAGCACGATGACGTGCAGGTCCCCGGCAAGCGTCCGCAAATGGGACCAGAAGCCCCCAAACCCGGTACCGTTCCGCTGCCGGATCCGATCCAGACCGTTCCGCCGGCCCAGAAAACAACGCCACCGGGCCAGGACGAGCCCGAACAGGTCGAGCCTGCCAAACCAGGAGAAGGCAGCGGCAATCTCGCACGGCCGCAGATCGATCCCACCGCGTCGTTGCCACCTGTGCAATATGACCTTGCCAAACTGCCGGAACCGGTGCGGCGAATGCGCGACCTGATCATCGAAGCCTGCAAGAGCGGTGATATAGAGAAGCTCCGCCCATTGATCGGCATCGGCGATTCGCTGACACAGCTTTCGTTGACCGATATCGAAGGCGATCCTATCGCCTTCCTGAAGGGATTGTCGGGCGATACCGAGGGCCAGGAGATCCTGGCGATCCTGCAGGAAGTTCTGGACGCGGGTTACGTGCAGCTCGACCCAGGCACACCGCAGGAACTTTACGTATGGCCCTACTTCTTCGCCTACCCGCTGGCCAAGCTAGACGCCAAGCAGCGGGTGGAGCTCTTCAAGATCGTCACCGCCGGCGACTACGAAGACATGAAACAGTACGGCACTTACATCTTCTATCGGGTGGGCATCACGCCACAGGGCCGCTGGACCTTCTTCGTCGCAGGCGACTGACGCAGGGGCCATCTTGATAGGACAAGGGCTGCCTCGCTCACCCAAGGAAGGCTCTGGCGGACTCGATGTCCGCCAGAAAGGCTACTTAGTATCCGCGGCGGCGGTAGTAGCGTTCGTCGCAAGGCGCAGTGAATACCCGACCGTAGCGGTCCTGATAACGGCACATCTCGCGACCGCGGTCGCGCGGTTGCGGACCGCCTGAGGTTGCCAGAACCGCACCAAGCAGCGCACCGGCACCGGCACCGATCAGCGTGCTTTCCGTATTGCCGCCAATCGCCTGGCCGACCAGCGCGCCGCCAGCTGCGCCAAGGGCGGCGCCGCCGGTTGCCCTCTGCTGCTGTGCTGTCTGCGAGCAGGCGGCAATTCCGAGCGTCATCACCAGGGCGGCGGCAGTCGCAAATTTCATCAAATTCATCAGGACATTCTCCGTTGGGTCCTTACGGACGTCGGCGCGACCTTACCGATCCAACATGAACGCAGCCTGTCTAAATCCCGCCCCCTGCGACCAATCAACTTGCCTGCGGCGACGGTGGCAGTACGGTTCTAGCCGACAACAGCTTCCGAGAATTCGACTGCCCTGCCCTGCGATGGCGTGACGATCTCGCCCTCCCACATGACGCGGATGCCACGCACGATGGTGCCGACCGGCCAGCCTGTGACTTCCTTGCCGTCATACGGCGTCCAACCTGCCCGCGAGCCTGCCTGCGCATTGGTGATGGTCTCGCGCCGCTTCATGTCAACGACCGTGAAATCGGCGTCGTAACCGGCGGCGATGCGCCCCTTGCGCGCCATGCCGAAGATGCGGTTCGGACCATGGCTGGAAAGATCGACGAAGCGTTCGAGCGTGAGCCTCCCGGCATTGATGTGATCCAGCATGATCGGGACCAGAGTCTGCACGCCGGTCATACCGGAGGGTGAAGCCGGATAGGGTTTTGCTTTCTCGGCCAGCGTATGCGGGGCATGGTCGGAGCCAAGCACATCGACAATGCCCTGACTGATGCCATACCAGATGCCGTCGCGATGGCGCGGCGCACGCACCGGCGGGTTCATCTGCAGAAGCGTACCGAGGCGGCCATAGTCTTCGGAACTCATGGTCAGGTGATGCGGCGTCGCCTCGCAGGTGGCGACATCCTTGTGCTGTTGGAGAAAGGCGATCTCCTCGGCCGTCGAAATATGCAGCACATGGATGCGCGCGCGCGTCTGGCGCGCGATGCGCACCAGGCGCTCGGTGCATTGGAGTGCCGCGATCTCGTCGCGCCAAACCGGGTGCGAAGACGGGTCGTTCTCGACCCGCAGGCCAAGACGCTCGCGCAGGCGGAATTCATCCTCCGAGTGGAACGCCGCGCGACGACGAGTGTTGCGCAGGATCGAGGCCACGCCCTCGTCATCCTCCACCAGCAGGTCCCCGGTGGACGAACCCATGAACACCTTGATGCCGGCAGCGCCCGGGAGGCGCTCCAGTTCGGCCACATCCCCGGCATTGTCGCGCGTACCGCCGACCCAGAAAGCGAAGTCGCAGTGCATGCGCGCGGTGGCGCGCCCGATCTTGTCAGCGAGCGTCGCTTCGCTGGTCGTCAGTGGATTGGTGTTGGGCATCTCGAAGACGGCGGTGACGCCACCCAGCACCGCGGCGCGGGAGCCGGTTTCAAGATCTTCCTTATGCTCGAGGCCCGGTTCGCGAAAATGCACCTGGCTGTCGACGACGCCAGGCAGCACATGCAGGCCGCGACAATCTATGGTTTCTCCAGCGGAAGCGGAACCAAGATCGCCGATCGCGGCAATCCTGCCTCCGTTCACGCCAACGTCGCGCTGGCCAATGCCGTCATGATTGACGACGATGCCGCCCTTGAGGATGAGGTCGTAGGTCACTGCCATCCGCTCCGGCCCTTGTGTGGGAATTGCCTGCGGCTTACGTAATGGCTCTTCGAAATGCAAGATCAGGCCCATGCCGACAACTCTTCTCGCAGACCGCGCACTCGTCTCCGTCTCAGGCCCTGAGGCCGAGCACTTCCTGCAGAATATCCTGACCGTCGATCTCGATCCGCTAAGCCAAGACGAAGCCAGGCCAGGTGCACTGCTGGCGCCGCAAGGCAAGATCCTCTTCGATTTCCTGGTCTCCCGCACCGGCGAAAATGGCTTCCGATTGGAGTGCCGTGCCGACATCGCCGATGATTTCGTCAAGCGGCTGATGTTTTACCGGCTGCGCGCAAAGGTCGACATTTCCAAGCAGGAACAGGATGTTGTCGCCGTTTGGTGGCAGGCTGATTCAAATGCCTCGCAAAATGATTCCGCAGCCTCAACCAGTGAATCAAGCGCCGGCGTGCGCGACACCCGTTTCAACTCTCCGGTCCGGCGCTTCTACGAAGCGCCATTGCCTGCGGCGGAGGCTACGTTAGCCGAATGGGAGGCCTTCCGCCTTTCACAGGGCGTCGCCGAAAGCGGTCCCGACTACGCTCTGAACGACGCCTTCCCTCATGACGTCCTGCTCGACCAACTGGACGGCGTCGGCTTCAAGAAAGGCTGCTTCATCGGCCAGGAGGTTGTTTCGCGCATGCAGCATCGCGGCACTGCGCGCCGGCGCGTGCTGCTGGTGGAGGCCGCAAGCGCCTTGCCAGCCTCAGGAACAGAACTGACCGTCAACGGCCGCCCAGTCGGCACCCTGGGCTCGGTCTCAGGCACGCGCGGCCTGGCCATTGCGCGCATCGACCGCGTCAAGGCGGCGATGGATGCCGGCCAGGAAATCAGTGCCGAAGGTGTTGCCGTTTCGTTGGCCATCCCCAGCTGGGCGCGTTTCACATTCCCTGAAACCGCAAGTGCGGAGGACGCCTGATGGCGGACCGGGTCGGCGCGCCGCCGCGAGCCTGGCAGCGTATGCTGTCGGGACGCCGGCTCGATCTGCTCGACCCTTCCCCGCTCGACGTCGAGATTGGCGACATCGCCCATGGCCTTGCCCGCGTCGCGCGCTGGAACGGGCAGACCTCCGGCGATCATGCCTTTTCAGTGGCGCAGCACTCACTGCTGGTCGAAGAGATTTTCCGCGCCATCGAGCCATCGGCGTCACCCGCCGCGCAATTGACGGCTTTGCTGCACGATGCGCCGGAATATGTCATCGGCGACATGATCTCGCCGTTCAAGTCGGTCGTCGGTGGCGGTTACAGATCCTGCGAGGAGCGGCTGCAGCATGCCATCCACCTGCGCTACGGACTGCCTGCTTCCGCAAGCCAAAGCCTGAAAAGGGACATCAAGCGCGCAGACCAGATCGCTGCCTATTTCGAGGCGACGGTGCTGGCCGGTTTCGGACTGACGGAGGCGGCGGAATTTTTCGGCCGCCCACGCGGACTGTCCATAGATCAGTTCGACCTCACTCCCAAACCCGCCAAGCAGGTGGAAAAGGCGTTCATGGCTCGGTTCCACAAGATCGAAGCCGGTTTGCGCCAGAGCAACTCCAGGAAAAGCGTGTAACGGTTTTCCGTCCGGAATTGCGTAAGAACAGGGAGTTAAAGCGTTTCCGTGAAAAACGGAAACGCTCCAGGTCTACTCAGCCCTCGACGAAGCGCAGGCCAACCACGCCGACAATGATGAGCGCTATACAGCCAAGCCGGAGTGGCGTCGCCGGATCGCCGAACAGCACAATGCCGAGGGTCGCGATTCCAACCGCGCCGATGCCTGTCCAAACGGCATAAGCGGTACCAGCCGGCAGATGGCGCATGGCGAAAGTCAGCACGAAGACGCTTAGCAGTGCGAAAAAGATGCCGCCGACACTCGGCCAGAACCGCGTCCAGCCCTCGGCATATTTCAACGAAACACCCATCGCGATCTCGATGACACTCGCGACAAGAAGCAGCAGCCAAGCCATTCCGGCCCTCCTTTGATGTTCAGACGCAGACCCATGTGTGCTAGCGGGAACCAAAGAGCAATTACGCACCTTTTGGTGCCTATAGGTTTTTGATGGCCGCGCCAAATGTCTATGATTCTTCCTGTTCCGCGCGAGATGCGCTGGAACTGATCGCCTCGAAATGGGCGATGCTGATCCTGCCGGCCTTATCCGAAGGATCGATGCGCAACAGCGCGCTGCTGAGGAAGATCGGCGGCATCTCTCAGAAAATGCTGACGCAGACGCTGAAGGACCTGGAGCGCAATGGGCTGGTGATCAGGAAGGACATGCAGACCGTGCCACCGCATGTCGAATACAGATTGAGTGCCCTCGGCAGCTCACTCAGCGAAGCGCTGATCACGCTCGACCGCTGGGCGGAGCGCCATTCGGGCGATCTCGACGCCGCCCGCGAGCGCTTCGACGCCGACCGAAAGTCTCTTGACTAGCGCCCCTGGCGCTCCAGACGATCCAGGAACCACTGCGTCAGCCGCACCCAGACGTCATCTTTCTCGCCGGTGTCCTCGCAACCGTGGTCGAGGTTGGGATTATCGTTGACCTCGATGACGAAAACACCGTCCTTGGTTTCCTTCAAGTCGACGCCGTAGAGGCCATCGCCGATGCAGCGGGCCGCCTTGACGGCTGTCTGGACCGCATGTGCGGGAGCATCCTTGAGAGTGAAGGTCTTGAAGCCGCCCTCGTCCGGCTTGCCGGCGCGATCGTGGTTGACGATCTGCCAGTGCTGCTTGGCCATCAGATACTGCACCGCAAAGAGCGGCTCGCCGCCCAGCACGCCGATGCGCCAGTCATAGTCGGTCGGGATGAACTTCTGCGCAACGAGCAGGTCGGAATCCTCCAGCCACTCGGTCGCCAGTTTCTTCAGCTCGCCGAAATCCTTGCACTTCTTGACCCCGCGCGAGAAAGCGCTGTCGGGGATCTTGAGGACCAGCGGGAACCCAAGCGCGTCTGCAGCCACTTCCAGATCTGAGGGACCGGCGATCATCACGGTGGGCGGCACCGGCACGTCGTTGAAAGCCATCAACTCGTTCAGATAGACCTTGTTGGTGCAGCGGATCATCGACAGCGGGTCGTCGATCACCGGCATGCCTTCCTGCTGGGCACGGCGGGCAAAACGATAGGTGTGGTTGGAAATCGAGGTCGTCTCGCGGATGAACAGCGCGTCGTAGTTGGCAACCCTGGCCAGATCTTTTTTGGTGATCGGCTCAACCTCGACGCCCATCTTTTCGGCTATGCGCGCCCAATAACGCAGAGAAGAGATCGCCGAAGGCGGCAATTGCTCATGCGGATCGACCAACGTCGCGAACGTGTAGCGTGCCGGGATGCGCGCCTTGCTGTCTCGCCATTCGCGGCCGGTGTAGACATCGAGGCATTCGAGAAAGCGCTTCTCCTCCACCTCGGTCATCCGTGCCAGCGGATAGAACCCTATCTTGCGTATCGTCGCCCATTCGCCCGCGTCGGTTATCGCCACTTCCAGCGCCGGTGCACGGAACCAGTCGAACAGCAGTTTGGCAAAACGATCCCAAGCCTTGCCTGGACCGATACCGAAGAAGATGTGAACCTTGGCTGGGAAGACACCGCCGAGATCCTTGCGGCACTTGTTCAGCGCCAGTTCCAGTTCCGGCAGCGCGTGCTCGTAGAGCTTGCGCTCGGAGAGGTCGATCATCGTCTCGACGGTCGGAATGACCTTGTGGCCGCGCGAACTCGCCAGTAGCGACGAGTAATAACCGCGGCTCTGGTAGTCATAGCGGTTGGAAAGATTGATCACCTTCGGGCGTTGGCCGCGAAACAGACCAGGATGGGCCAGATAGTCGCGATTGGTGATGACTTTGTGCGGCGTTGCCACCTGGTCGAGATCGTTCTGCCTGCCTGTGAGGATGACCCAGGTCATTGTTTCGCGCGCGCTCCAAGAATGATGGCGGCACGCAGGCCGTCGCGGCCGAACTGCGCCATGGAAATGAAGATGTCGTACGGCACCGGAATGTTGGCGGCATCCACTTGCGTTTCTTCCCGCTCGTCCTCGACCCATGGATCGTGGATGAGGATATGGTCGCCATCGTCGCCAATGGCCAGAACCCAGTGCGGGACTTTCTTGCCGAACATCAGGAAGCCGCTGATCAGGACAACAACCAGCTTGCCAGTGGCGATCGCGGCGCGGATGTCTTCGATGGAAAAGGCATTGTAGCGCACCGGGATGCCATACTCCCTGGCACGACGCTGGAAATCGATCTGTGCGAGCTCCATGACACGGCGCTTCTCGACACTGCGCACCGACTGCAGGAACAGCGGTCCGTCGAACGAGACGAAAATCTCAGCCGAAAGTCCGTATTCATAAGCAGCCACCGCCAATCCGAATGGCTCGCAGCCGCCTGGGCCCGACATCATGAAAACAGTCGTTGCTTCCCGCCACAACCGCACTTCCATGACTGGGTCCGGCCTGAAGCCGGTATCGAAATGCGCCATGGTCATCATCAGGCAGCATGGACCGCACGTAAAATCACAGGTCTGCTCATAGAATGGCACGGAGGTAATGACCGGCACATGGCCCCGCAGCATCTTCTCGTAACGCAGTGCAGGTGCGCCATCCTCGTAGTAGTCGCTCTCGCGACCAATCTTGCGATAGCCGGATTGTTCATAGATGCGGATCGCGCGCGCGTTGTCCTCTCGTACTTCCAGGCGCAACATCATGCGATCGTGTTCGAAAGCAGTGTCCTCTGCCGCCTCCAGCAACAGGCGGCCAACGCCCCGCCCGCCGAAATCAGGGCCTGTGGCCAATGAATAGAGCCGCGCGACGCGGCTGCCCTTGCGAAACAGGATGATCGCATAACCTGCAATGTTGCCGCCGCTCTCAGCGATCAGGGTCTCAGCCGTTTCCCGCTCGATGAGCTGGCGGAAGGAACGGCGCGAAATGCGATCGGTTGCAAAGACGGCGTTTTCGATGGCGGCGAGAGCATCGACGTCGGAAGCGCGGGCCGTGCGGACTTCGGCAGGCATGAAGGCTTGAAAAACCTCGGTGCGTGGCAGGAAATGGGCCTATCGAAACATCGAACACGCCGACAGGAAAGCCGACGCATATTCAGCGTTTCGCGCTTCGATTTCGGCTGAATTGTGACAGATTCGACTTGCTTGCCAAGACGTCGAACAACTTCCGCCACCGGAGATATCGAGGGAGCGGGCTCTCCACGACAGTCGCAATCAGACTCTGACAGACCCTACGAAAAAAGACAGCACAGGGCTTTGCTGCCGGCCGGAGCCGTGCAACCAAGAGATATGGTCACTACCGAACGACAACAGTCCTTGCGCCCCTGGCCGAAATGGCTCGGATGGCTCGGCATTGCCTTCCTCGTTGCTGCCATCCCGGCAGCGTTGGCTGCAATGACGATACCGGCGAATGAATACAAAGCCTTGGGCGTGGATGCTGTGGATTGTGACGGACCGATCTCGGTCTATCTGTTTGCCGTCCCCACACTGTTGATCTACGGCGCCGGCGCGGTTGTGAACGGCCGCTATCTTCGCGACCGGCTTAACCTGGTCTTTGCGATCTTCTCTGCCCTGCTCTGCGTGCTGATAGCCGCCAATATCGCCAGTGCAGTCGGCGAACAGGTGCATGTCGAGCACGATCTCCAAGCCTGTCAATAGCCCGGACCGCCAGCCGTATCGCTCAGACCTTGCTTTCGGCGCCTTCGATCAACTGGCGATAGGCATTGCGGGCAACGGTGGCTAGCCGTTCCTGCGGCAGGACACCGACAACGGCACAACCATAACCCTTGTCGAGCCAGTAGACCGCAGTCGGACCATTCTTCTCGGCGTAGGTGCCCTTCGCATAGCTGCCGGATTCCGAAGTCACGAAAAGTGAGACGCGATTGCCCTCGGCATCTTCGTAGAGCAGCATCGCCGCCTTGCCCGAACCAGATGGCAGCAGCCGGCCACCGACCAGTTGGAACCCGTCGGCGGTGAGATCCGGGGTTATCAGTCGCAAGCCGATCCGCGCCGACAGCCAATTGCGCATATGCTCCCCGTCCGAGGCGGGTACCTCGACGGCATGACGCTTCTCGGCTGCATAGACGGTGTAGGCGGCAACCGCCTCCTCGGCGAATCTGTCGGCCGAAGGGTCTTCCACAGCGATGCCACGCGAACCGATGACGTAACCACCGGTGCCACCCGTTGCCAGCAGGACTGCAGCTGCGGCAGCCTGCCACCAGCGGGAGCGCAGTGGCGCCCGGGTGCCGGTATCGCCCGCAACCAACTTGGTGAAACGGGACGGAACCGGCTCGTCAAGGATAGCCGACAAGGCGCCGCGCAATGCATCGCGATCGGCACTGAACCGACTGCTCCTGGCCTTCATCTCCGGATTGCTCTCGAGCCATAGCTCGAAGGCGGTGCGTTCTTCATCGGGCAATTCGTCGTCGAGTGCCAGATGGATGTCCCGTTCCGTGAAATCACGCGCGGTCATTTCTCGACCACCTTCAGCGAGCGGCGGCGCGCGCGATCGTCGAGCAGCGCGCGCAGATCCTCACGGCCACGCGAAATCCGCGACATAAGCGTACCTGCAGGGATACCGAGAATGTTGGCGGCTTCCGCGTAGGAGAAACCTTCGATGGCAACGGTCACGATCGCCGCACGACGCTCGGGCGCAATCGCCTGCAGGGCATCGAGGATTTCCCGGGAGGCGATGTTTTCCACCTGGATCGATGGCACTGTCAGCGCCTCGTCGCCATCCAGTGGCAGCATCGCCATTTCGCCGCGGCGGCTCACCTTGCGCATCTGGTCGATGAAAAGGTGGTGCATGATCGTGAACAGCCATTTCCTCGGGCTTTCGCCGGTTTGCCAGTTGTCCAGCCTGGCCAAGGCACGCTCGAGACAGTCCTGGACAAGGTCGTCCGCGGAATCGCGATTGCGCAACAGCGCCCGCGCATAGCGGCGCAAGCGCGGAATCTCGCCAAGGATCGCGGCCTTCCTGTCGTCCATGGGTGGCTGTTCGCCAATCTTTCCCGTTGCCCTGGCGATTGAACGCGCCTTCGCCGGCTAGCGCAAGCGGCGCCAATGCCCGCTCTGTTGCCTTCAGGAACAGAACGAAGCCAGCGAAGGGATTATTCCCGGACCAATTGGCGGGCATCAAAAAATAAGCGCCGCCAGCTCGGGGAGCCAGCGACGCTGGAGAACCGGCTGATATCAGAACCGGTAGTTGAGACCCATCTTGACGGTGTGGCTCTTCAGATCATCCGAGCGTTTAGCGCCATTGCGCAACGTGTAGTCGACGTCACCATAGTTCACATAGTTGTATTCGACCTTGGCCGAGATGTTGCCGGCGAATGCCTGCTCGATACCACCGCCCAGCAGATAGCCGCCCTCCCACTTGCCACCTGAGGCAACGGTGCCGCCCGGCTTGACCTTGGTCATCGAATAGCCGGCCGTGCCGTAGACCAGTGTCCTGTCGAAGGAGACGCCTGCACGAACCTTGGCGGCACCGGTCCAGGTACGCTTCAGTTCGGCGCCGTCATCCAGCTTGTGCTTGGTTCCCTTGGAGTAGGTGCCGTCGAGTTCCGCACCGTAGACGAATGGGCCGCTCTGGAAGTTGGTGCCGACCTGGCCGCCGAACTGCCAGCCGCTCTTGCTCGAAAACGGGTTGGGAAAGCCCGAGGATGAGGTACCCAACTGGCCGCCGATATAGCTGCCCGACCAGTTGTAGGCGGGATCCGAATAGGTCTGGTCGGACACGAGATCGGCCGCTACGGCCGGCACGGCGAAAGGTGCAAGGCCAGCGAACATGACGAGAAACAGATTTCGCTTGGACATGGTTTTAGCTCCGAAAATGATTGAGCTGCGGAGCATTTAGCTCCGCAGCCCGTTGACGGGGCTGACGGCCGGTCGGCGACTGGGGAAGCAATCCGCCGGCTGGGCCCCGTGCACCAGCGCGCTGGTTGCATGGGGACAATGGCCGGCATGGATTACGCCAACATTGCGCAAAGTTTAGCGAAAACAAATATTTATGGGTAATATTTCAGTAAGATTCCTTAAGCATTCCTGAAAGCGGCTACCCTTGTCTGGGCGCCCGCGACAGCAGTCGCTGGTAGAACAATCCGATGCCGATGAGCACGGCACCCAGCCCGATGAAGGAAAGCGCCCGCAACACACCTTCCAGTTCCGACATGTCGAACAGGAAGACCTTCAGCACGGCTATCGCAATCAACGCCGCCGAAGCGACACGCAGCACATAGGAACCGAACCGGACACCAATCACGAGCAGCACGACGCCGAGCAGCAGCCACAGCGCGGAATAACTGTAGGTCTCGATCTGCTCCATGCCGCTCCATAGGCCGATGAACTCACCCTTGAAGAAGCGCCGCACCGACAGGGTTGCATAGGCGAAAGCCAACAGGGCTCCGATCAGGGCAAGCATGGCGGAATACCATTTCGGGCGCTTGCCGCGCGCGTAATATGCCACTGCCCCGGCAGCGGCAGCCGGCAACAGATAGGCGAGGAAAAGCAGATTGAAGACCGGAATCCTGCCCGTCGACTCGTCGGTGAAGAGCGGATTGAGGATGACAAAATGCTGGCCGACTATGGCGAGTGCCGAAACGACCCCGACGATCAGCGAACCATAACGCAGCACCGAACTCGGCGAGCGCATGTCGATGCTGATCAAAATGGCGCCTGCGCCGAGAGCTATCAGCGTATAGATCGACTGCTCGGCGAGTGAGACCCGCCCGTCGTCGATGACGCCACCATGCATGGCATGACGCACCAGCATCGCCACGCAAAGCAAGGCAAACAGCGCCGCCCCGGCTTCCATGGCAAGGCGTGGGCGGCCATTGGTGGTGCGCGCCAGCTGCCAGGCCGCAAAGCCGAAGCCGAGTGCGGGCACACCGTAACCTGCCAACAGCCAGTTGAAGACTGGTGTTCTGGACAGGAACTCGGCACCGACGATGGTCGGGTCGAAGGCTATGCGCGCAAGGACGGCGACAACGGAGCCGACCGAAAGCCAGCCAAGCACAGGATAGTCCCGCCAACGCGTGGCCAGGGCGGGCACGACGGCAGCCGCGCCCAACAGAACGGTGGTCAGGCCTGAGCCGAAAGCCATATGCAGCAACACGACGGTTGCGACCCCTGCACCGGCCAACGCGAAGGAAACAGCCAGACCGCCGATGAGCGGAGGTTGCTCGGCCCGCGCGATCCATTCGCCACCGGCAACCAGCACAGCGAGCAACAGCAAGGTAACTGCCGCGTAGACGAAATCCCGATCGATATCGCCGAACGTCACCCAAAGCGACAACACGATCACCAGGGGCACAGCCGCAGCACATGCAGCCCAGGAGGCCGACTGTGCAAGGCTTGTCCCGACATGTCGCCTGGCGCTCCACAGGCCCGTGCCCAAGAACAGCAAACCAAGCACGATGCCGATGCGGACCATCGCGGCATCTGCAACGACGGTCACTGGCGTGGTGTCAATGGCCGCGTAGCCTGAAAGGTCGATGGATGTCTCGGCCAACGGCGTGATTTTGAGATAGGCAAAGACGGTTGCCAGGGCGGAACCGTATAGAACAGGCAATGCCTGCGGCCGAAACGCCACGGTTCCGATCATCGCGGCGACGATCAGGGCTGCCGGCCAGGCACCACCAAGATCAGCGAAACGCGGCTCGGCAAACAACACCAGGCTTGCTGCCGCGACGAAGATCGCCGGAGCGATCGATGTCAGGTCGAAGCCCATCCGCGCCTCGGCCGGGCTGGTCTCTGAGCCCAACCAGACAAAGCCAAGAACCGCCAGCACAACGAGGTTGATGAAGACGAGGACACCGAATCCGGGCGTTGGCGCCTCGATCATATAGAGCACGACCCACAAACCGACGCCGGCAAAGGCTGCCGCCATCAGCAGCGACCAGCGACGGATGCGCGCGATGAAACCGGTCGCCGCGAGGACGATCGCCAGATACCCGAACAAGGCCCATGGATTGGGTGATTGAGAAGAGACCAGCATCGGCGTCGCCAGCGAGCCGAGCAGTCCGACGCCGGCGAGCGCCTGCCCGTGCACGAGCGCGGCGGCGATCGTCGCGATGCCGATCAACCCAAGCAGCACGAAAGCCGCCGTGGGACCGATGAAGCCGTAAATGCCATGTGCTGCATAAACGGTACCGAACAATGTGAAGGCGCCGGCCGCGGTGAGAATGGCCGGGATGAAGGCACCGGCCGCGCCCTCGACAGGCACCTTGAAGCCGGTGCGGCGGATGAATTCACCGCCGCCGGCCAGAACAAGGCCGAGGATTGCCGCCATGGCTATCCGCACACCCGGCCCGAAGATACCCGCCTCGATGCTGTAGCGGACGAGGAAGAGACCGCCCAAGGCCAGTGCTATACCACCGACCCATACCGCCCAGCGTGTGCCGAGCGCGGTTTCAATGTCCGGCTTCTTCTTCGGTTCTTGCGATTTCGCGGCACCGTCTTCGCCCCTCGGCTCGGACACGGCCTCCTCACCCTGAACCGGGCTTCCCCATGGGCCAGCCGCTGCAATTTCCTGCGTATCCTCCGGTTCGGAGGTCTGAGGAACATCGTCGGGCCCGCCCTCTAGCAAAGCCTCGCTTGAGCTCAGCGGCGATGGCTCGGTCGTGAGCGCCTCCGCGGGCCTAGAGGTCGATCCGGCTGCACCCGGAATGACCAGTTTGCGCACCTCGCCGAGCTCGCGTTCGATCCTGCCAAGCTGCGAGCGCTGTCGAGCCACGATAACCAGCAGAACGACAAAACCGACAATGCTGAAGACATCCACCGAGGCATCCCCCTGAAACCGCGTTCTACCGTCGCCCGAATCGCCTATCGGGCCGCCAGGTTGGCGACCGAAAAGATCGAGCAGGTTTCGGTACCGAAGGCCAGTAGCCTGCCTGCACTGTCCTTCAGGGTCGCTTCCGATACGGCCAGCGTGCGCCCCTTGTGCATGATCCTGCCCTCGCAAACCACCTCGCCGATGTTCGGCGTGATGGGTCGCATCAGGTTCACCTTGAATTCCGCCGTCGCATAGGCTTCGCCCTTGGCCAGCAATGTCTGCACCACACAGCCGAGCGCCGAATCGAGCACGGTCGCCGCCCAGCCGCCGTGCACCCCACCCATGGGATTGAGATGTTTTTCGTTGGGCATGCCGCGAAAGACGACGCGCCCCTCCTCTGCCTCGGTGAGGGCGAAACTCAGTTGATACGCCATGGGCGGCGCTGGATACCGACCGTCGATGACACGCTGCAGCAGCTCCAGTCCTGAATAAGCGAGCATGTCGGCATGCGGAATGGTGCCGACGCCCATCGGCGAAATCCGGCCGGGATAGAGTTCAACGGCACTCATGCGGCGGTGTCTCCCTTGGTCGAGCCGTGGGCAGCATGATGCTTGCGCAAGGCGGCAATGAAGCCGGAGCGGGCATCCGGCGGTTCGACGCCACGTGGCTCGTAGACATGACGGGTGAAAAAGAACGATGTCAGCCTGAAGGCTTGCTCCACCGCGAAAAGATCCGCGTTCAGCCCGGCGCCGCGCTGCAGGAACATAGGCAGCGCCAGCATCTTGTCGTGCCAGGGCGCTCCCGCTTCGCGCGACACCGCCCTGCCCGACTTCGGCGAGACATAGGCCAGGTTCTCCTTGGTCCCGGTAGCGGCACATTCGGAAAGGTCGAGACCGAAGCCGAGTTCGTCGAGGATCATGAGTTCAAACCGCGCAACCAACCCGCCGGCAACATCGGCATCCTCCAGATGGGCAATGATGAGGGCCAGAGTTTCGTAAAGCGCGTCATGTGGGTCGCGCTCAGGCAGAAGCCGGAGATTGGCGGCCAGCAATTGCAAGCCGTAGACGGCGACCGCACTGTCCATCAAGCGTGCCGCGTTCATTTCGATGGCTTCGGCCTGAAACGTTCCGAGATGCTCGTCGAGTCGGGCATGCCAGATCAGGTCGACCCGGTTGCCGGCCTGCAGCACCGGTTGCATCTTGCGTGCGCGGCCGCCGCGCACCAGGCCGAGATGCCGGCCATGCGCGCGCGTCATCACCTCGAGGATGGCGCTGGTTTCGCCATGCTTGCGGGTGCCGAGTATGATTCCCTCGTCGCGCCATTCCATGGCGGGAGATTTGACGCCTTCGGCTGGGAAATCAAGGAGCAGGCAGAGGGCTTCAAATCTCCCGCCAAAACAAACGGCCCGCGGCGAATGCCGCGGGCCGCAACAGATCGACTGGAGGTCGATTAGAAGTTGCGCTGGAAGCGGATGATGCCGCCGAAGCTGTTCTTCTTGTCAGCCTTGGTCCAGCTGCCGAGGTAGCCGGCCTTGCCGTAGCGGCCTTCGTTGACGAAGTCGACTTCAGGCGTGATCACGAAGCCAGGGACGATTTCGTAGGCAACGTTGGCAGCGATTGCGAGGCTGCGGTTGTCGTCATACGAAACCTGGGCATTGAACTTGGTCTTGGAGTCGAACTTGTAGGTACCGCCGCCCCAGACAGCCCAGTTGCCGCCCCAAGGCTTGTACTGGTTGCGGTCGATGTTGTCGTCCGAACCATAACCAGCCATCACGAAGAGGGTGAGGTCGCTGGTTGCGTTCACATCGAGGCGAACCTTGCCAGCCCATTCTTCGTAAGCGCTGTTGTAGGCGACGACGCCGGTGAGCGAACCCCAGTCGCCCTTGTACTTCAGGCCGCCGACCACGTGCGGAACGTAGCTGTCGATGGTGTTGCTGTCGACAGTCCAGGTGTCACCCACGCGCTTGACGCGGGAGTAGCTGCCCGAGCCCTGTTCCAGCGACACGATACCCGAGAAGCCATTGCCGGCATCGAAGGTGTAGCTGATCAGGTTGGTGTCCTTGCCGCCGTAGGGGATCAGCGTGTCCTGGATCACGTTACCGGCGTAGCCGATGAACGAATCGAACACCGTTTCGTCCTTACCGACGCGCAGGCCGCCGAGCTGGATCCAGGCGAAGTTCAGCGACACGTTCTTGTTCACAGCGTCGCCGTTGCTGTTGGTGTTGCCGAACTGGAAACGGGTCTCGGTGAAGGTCTTCAACGTGCCGTATTCGGTCTCCTGACCGGTCCAGGTGCGCAGAGCGAAACGGGCATTCTTTGCGTAGGTGTGGTTGCGGTCACCGTCCAGGCGATCGGTGGCGACGGAGCCATCGAACGAGCCGACGTCACCGAAGCCGGCGTCATAGCGGATGTAACCACCGACGCGCAGGCAGGTCTCGGTGCCCGGGATGTAGAAGTAGCCGGCGCCGTAGACGTCACAGATCTTGACGTATTCAGCGGGTTCCGGCTCGGCGACCACAACAGCGTCGGCGGCGCGCGCACCGGAAACTGCGAGCAGTGCCGCAGCCGAGCCGAGAAGGAGGCTCTTGATGTTCATTTTGACCTCTCCAGTCAATTTTCAAAAATATGTTTTCAGATTTCTGGCTGAAGGCCATTGCCACCAACCGCCACTCGAAAGGTGACGCCCGAGCGCCCCTTTCTGCCGGGACAATACCCATCGAGTTTTCACTTTCAACGAATATTGCACTGCACAACGGCAGGACAGGACATTCGCCCGCAGCTTGTTGTAAATTTACAACTAACATGTTGATATTTAAGGACTTTTGGCACATACGGCACATCGACAAAAATCTGTCATAAAAGACCGGTCATTCGCCGAATAATTTTGTGCCGGCTAAAGAAAATTGAGCACAAGGCAGACTTGCCAAAGGCAGTCAGGCGACCTCGGTCGGCGACCCCGCGAAGGCCTCGGCAGCGCGGATGACGTCGCCTGCGTGATCCTTGGCCAGAAGCGCGAGCGGAGCCTCGCCGCCGAACTCCAATGCCGGCCGGATAAGCCACGACCAGGCCGTTCTCGGATGGCCGATGAACCCAAGCACCTCACGAATCCCCGGCACCGGGCGGCCGTCGATGAACTGAGCGAGCGGGAAGACGTGTTTCCTGCCGCCGGTGCGCAGCGCAATCACCTCACCCCGCCGCTGCCAACGATGCAAAGTGGAGCGTGGGATGCGCAACGTTTCTTCCAGATAGGTGGAGCCCGCCACCTGCCCTGCCCACTCCTCGACCAGGACGGACGCCAGACCATTGCGCTGCGACGGAAGCTCCGAGGCAGATTCTGACAAGGGGCTTTCCAGCAAAGTGGCGCTCTCATGCACCGGTCCCCGGCCTTCCGATGCCTGGGCGACATCGACAAGGAGGAGTTTGACGATCTTGGCGGCAAGCTTCGATGGGTTCTTGAGCAGCCGGTCCAATGCCCGGCGCTGGCGCGGAGAGAGAGTGACGATTGCCGCCGCGATGCTGCCGCCGACAAATGCCGAGGCTGCAATGGTCTCCTCGTTGGACGGATCGACGCTGGCTCGCAACACGCGCTGAAGCTCAGCCACCGCAACACGCTCGAGCTCAGGCCGGGAAAGGCCGCCCGTGGTACCGGTAAGTCCATTCATGCGCATCGTTCCGCCGCTGCCCCGACGCAACGAACGCCACCGGGACGCGACGGCTATAGGTGTCGCATATGACAGTTACGCGACAAACGGACAGCCCGTTAGTGCGGGAAATCCAGCCCCATCTGGCGATAGCGCTCAGGGTCGTCGCCCCAATTTTCCCGAACTTTCACGAACAGGAAGAGATGGACCTTCTGCTCCAGGATTTCGCCGATCTCCTTGCGAGCGGACTCGCCGATTGCACGGATGGTCTCGCCCTTGTGGCCAAGCACGATCTTTTTCTGGCTGTCGCGCTCGATATAGATCACCTGTTCGATACGCACCGAGCCATCTTTCTTTTCCTCCCACTTCTCGGTTTCGACATGGGAGGCGTAAGGCAGTTCCTGATGCAGGCGCAGGTAAAGTTTTTCGCGCGTGATTTCAGCGGCGAGCTGGCGCATGGGCAGGTCGGATATCTGGTCTTCCGGGTAGTACCAGGGACCAACCGGTAAAGCCTCACCAAGATAATTGAGCAGGTCCTTGCAGCCGGAGCCTGTCAGAGCCGAAACCATAAAGGTGCGCTCAAAAGCAACGCGCTCGTTGATAGCCTTTGTCAACGTCAGCAGCGTCTCCGGTTTCACGCGGTCGACCTTGTTCAGGACCAGTATCTTCGGCTGGCGCACATCGGCCAGCTTGTCGAGAATGGCATCGGCGTCACCCTTGATGCCGCGTTCAGCGTCGATCAACACCAGAACCAGATCCGCGTCCTTGGCTCCACCCCAGGCGGTGGTAACCATCGCAGTGTCGAGTCGCCGCTTTGGCTTGAAGATGCCGGGCGTATCGACCAGCACGATCTGTGCACTTCCGTGGGTCGCAATGCCGCGCACGAGGGCGCGGGTTGTCTGCACTTTATGGGTCACGATCGACACTTTGGTACCGACCAACTGGTTGATCAGCGTCGACTTCCCGGCATTGGGCGCGCCGATCAGCGCGACAAAACCAGAGTGGGTTGTCCCTGCGCTCATGTCTGCCGTCATCGCACATTGTCTCCTTCGGCGGCCCATACTCCTTCACGGAGCAGAAGCGCCGTAGCTGCGGCCTGTTCCGCTTCACGTTTTGAGCGGCCGGTGCCCGTCGCCGTTTCCTTGGAGGCAACGCTCACTGTTACGGTGAAGAGCGGGTCATGATCGGGCCCTTCCCGGCTATCGATGCGATACTCCGGGGTTGCGGCTGCCGCCTGGTGCGCCCACTCCTGCAATTCGGTCTTTGGATCGCGTCTCGCTGCACCAACAGCTTTGGCGCGCGGCCTCCAATAGGAGTGGATAAAGCGCCTGGCTGCGTCGAGCCCATCGTCGAGATAGATGACGGCAATCAGCGATTCAAGCGCATCGGCGCGCAGGTTGACCCGCTTGCGTTCGGCGAGGTTGCGGACCTCGCTACCCGCCCGGATCAAATCGGCCAGTCCGATCTCATCGGCAATTTGCGCCAACGTTTCGGCGTTGACCAATGCATTCAGCCGCACCGACAGCTCGCCTTCGGGTGCGTCCGGAAAATCGGCCAGCAGCATATCCGCAACTGCAAGGCCGAGCACCCGGTCGCCCAGGAATTCAAAGCGCTCATAGTCGACCCCGGCATGGCTGCCGCGAGCACTGGCATGTGTCAGCGCACGCTGCAAACGTTTGGGATCGCGGAAACCATGACCGGTTCGACTTTCCAGGACGGCAGCCAATGCCTCGGGAGTTAAACGCTTGGGCGCCGTCATCTGTCAGTGAACGAAGGAAAAGAGGCGCGACGGACGCATCTCGGACGGCCACTTCCAGATTTCGAGCGGGCTGGCACCGCCGGCGATCGAGAAGAAGATGATGTTGGCGCGACCGACAAGATTGTCCGCAGGCACATACCCGACACTGAACCGGCTGTCGCTGGAGTTGTCGCGGTTGTCACCCATCATGAAATAATGGCCTTCCGGCACGACGAATTCGCGTGTGTCGTCGCCGATGCCGTTTGGCGTCAGGTCGAGCGTGTCGTAGCTCACCCCGTTCGGCAGCGTCTCGCGGTAGACGTCGACAGGCCCGTTCTTCTCGGTGATATCGGGATTGTCGATCTGGCCAACCTTGGTGCGCGGCACGCCGACGCCATTGATGAAGAGCTGGCCACCCTTCATCTGGATCTTGTCGCCCGGAAGGCCGACGACCCGCTTGATGTAGTCGACGGATGGATCCGGTGGGAACTTGAAGACGACCACGTCGCCGCGGTTCGGTTCCGAACCCCAGATGCGACCCGAGAACAGATCTGGTCCAAATGGCAGTGAATAGCGCGAATAGCCGTAGGCCCACTTGGTGACAAAGAGATAGTCGCCCTCCAGCAAAGTCGGCCGCATCGAACCGGAAGGAATTGAGAAGGGCTGGAAGAACAAGGTACGAATGACAAGCGCCAGAAGCAGAGCCTGCACGATAACGCTTACGGTTTCGCCAAGTCCGCCGCTTTTCTTTTCTGATTTGTCAGCCACGCTCATCTCATCCTCGCTAGAGCACCGCGCGCTTGTTCGAACGCACAGGGAACGCTCTAAAACTTTATCTACACATCCTTCTTGCCGAAAATCGATTCCGACTTTCGGGCTGATGCATTGTCCCGCCGTTCATATACGGGGTCACCGGCTGCCGGGCAACGCCGTTGTCTTGTCGGACAACGTCAATAACCCCTCCAGCCTCCATCACTGTGGCGCTTCTGCGACCGGCAGTGCCTCGATGATCACAAAGGCTTGAGCAAGCGGAAAATCATCGGTGATCGTGAGATGGATCACCGCGTGATGGCCGAAAGGCAGAAGCTTCCCGAGCTGGACTGCTGCGCCACCGGTCAAAACCATGGTCGGCTTGCCACTCGGCAGGTTGGCTACGCCCATGTCCCGCCAGTACACACCCTGCGCGATGCCGGTTCCCAAAGCCTTGGCACAGGCTTCCTTGGCGGCAAACCGCTTGGCGTAGGAGGCTGCGCGGGCTCGGCGGCCTTCCGACCGGGCCTCCTCGACATCGGTATAGACCCGCTTGACGAAACGTTCGCCATGTCGCTCAAGCGACTTCTCGATACGACGGATGTCGATCAGATCGGAACCGATACCGATGATCATCGTGTCGCCGAACCCAGGGCATCAGCGCCTGATACCCGATGATGCGTAGCCCTTTCGGCAAGCCGCCGGCGTCGACGCTCGCGAAACGCCGTCATCCCCCAACGCGTAAGCCCATAAGCGACAACGCCGGTGAGCAGACCAAGTGGAACTGCGCCGATAGTCATCGGCTTCAACACCGGTTCCCAAAGCTGCGACAGGCTCAAATGCTCCATCATGGCACCGAGATGCTCCGGCACCCCCTTGCGTGGCAGGTGCTGGTGCAAAATCAGCTTGCCGGTCTCCCAGGACGCACCCCACAGAAACGGCATGGTCAGCGGATTTCCGAGCGCGGTACCGATGGCGGCGGCGACCAGATTACCGGCGACCAGCCAGCATACGGCCGCAGCAACAACGAAATGCAGTCCAAGCGGGAAGAAAGACGCAAACACGCCCGCCGCCACCCCGGCGGCAACGGCATGCGGCGATGCCTCCAGCCGCACGATGCGCCTGGCATAATAGCGCAACGATCGCGACAACGAGCGGCGCGGCCATAACCACACCCGCAGGCGTTCACCAAGACTTTCCGCTTTTCTTCGCTTGAACAACATGTCGATCAGGCCAACCCCACACGGACCAATCAGAGCGTGCGACTGCCCGGCTTCACCGGCGGAATGGCGGCCAGCTCGGGGGGCAACTGATCGGCAGGATACGCCGGAACCTCATATTGCGCGAGTGCAATCAGCGGCACGCCGACGTCGGTCTTGCCGGCCGAACGATCGATGATGCAGGCGGCTGCCAGCACCTCGGCACCGAGATCGCGCAGGCATTCGATCGTCTCGCGGATGGACAGGCCGGTCGTGACGATGTCTTCCACGATGACGACGCGCGCGCCCTTCTCGATGTCGAACCGGCGCAGTCTGAACACGCCCTGCTCGCGCTCGACCCAGATCGCCGGCACGCCAAGATGACGCGACGTCTCGTAGGCAGGGATCAGACCACCTACGGCAGGACCGACGACATAGTTGATCGGTCCCCCTACCTCGGCGCGGATCTTGTCGGCCAGCGCCTTGCAGAGGCGTTCAGTCTTGTCCGCATGCATGAACACGCGCGCCTTCTGCAGGAAGGTCGGGCTGCGCAGGCCCGAGGTGAGGATGAAATGACCTTCGAGCACCGCGCCCGCCGAGCGAAAGATATCAAGCACTTCAGCCGTGTTCATGCCTTGCGGCTCCAATCATCCGTTGACACGCCGCGCATCGCTGACGCTCGAGTTTTCCTTGAGCTGCGACAGCAGCCGGTTCAAGTGCTTCAGATCCCAGACTTCCAGGTCGACCAGCATTTCGGTGAAGTCGGGCGCCGTGCGCACCATCGACAGCGTATGGATGTTGGCATCGTTTGACGCCACGACCTGCGCGATATCAGCAAGAGAACCCGGCGCATTGATGGCCGTCACCGAGATGCGCGCCGGAAACCGCTCCCGGTTGTTCTCGTCGATATCCCAGCGCACGTCGATCCAGCGCTCCGGCTGATCATCGAAGGCGGTCAGCGACGGCGACTGGATCGGATAGATGGTGATGCCGGAGCCTGGCTGGATGATGCCGACGATGCGATCTCCGGGAACCGCGCCTTCAGGCGCGAAGCGCACTGGCAGATCGCCGCGCACGCCGCGGATCGGCACCGCCGCATCGTCTCGCGGCTGTGTCTTGTCGCGGCGAGCGGCGCGCCCCGGCATCTGGAACAGCATGCCGGCAGCATTGCGGATGCGCGACCAGCCTTCTTCGCGCTGCTTCGGCGCGACTGTGACGCGCTCGTCCTTGTAGTCGGGAAACACGGCTTTCAAGACATCCGCCGAAGCGAGCTCACCACGCCCGACGGCGGCCAGAACGTCCTCGATATCCTTGCGTGCCAGCCGGTGCAGCACCGGTTTCAGGTTTTCCTTCGAGAAGGTTTTGCCACCACGCTCGAAGGCGCGTTCGAGGATACGCAGACCAAGCCCCGAATATTGCTTGCGGATGGCGTTCTTGGTGGCGCGGCGAATGGCAGCGCGTGCCTTCCCCGTGACCACGATCGATTCCCAGGCCGCGGGTGGCACCTGCGCCTTCGAGCGGATGATCTCGACCTCGTCGCCATTCTTCAGTTCGGTCATCAGCGGCATGACCCGGCCGTTGACCTTGGCACCGACGCAGGTGTCTCCGACATCGGTGTGGACGGCATAGGCGAAATCGATCGGCGTCGCGCCGCGCGGCAGCGCGATCAGCATGCCCTTCGGGGTGAAACAGAACACCTGGTCCTGGAACAGTTCCAGCTTGGTGTTCTCCAGGAAATCCTCCGGATTGTCGCCTTCGGCCAGCTGCTCGATAGTACGGCGCAGCCACGCATAGGCGTTGGTCTCCTTGGAGATGATGTGTGTGCCGTTGCTTTTGCCAGCGGCATCCTTGTAGATCGAATGGGCGGCTACGCCATATTCCGCGATCTTGTTCATTTCGCGCGTGCGGATCTGCAATTCGACACGCTGGCGCGAAGGACCGACAATGGTGGTGTGGATCGACCGGTAGTCGTTCTGCTTCGGCGTCGAGATGTAATCCTTGAAGCGTCCGGGCACCATTGACCATGTGGTATGGATCAGGCCAAGCGCGCGGTAGCAATCCTCGACCGTGTCCATCACGACGCGAAAGCCGAAGATGTCCGACAATTGTTCGAAGGACAGTGCCTTGGCTTCCATCTTGCGGAACACCGACCACGGCTTCTTCTGGCGGCTTTTGACGCTGGCCTTCATCGCATGCTTGTTGAACAAAGCTGAAAGCGCGTTCTCGATCTCGGTCAGCACGCCCTTGTTGCGTTCCGATATTTCGGCGAGCCGCGCGGTTACCGTGCGATAGGCCTCCGGATTGATATAGCGAAACGCGATCTCCTCGAGCTCCTCGCGCATGCCCTGCATGCCCATGCGTCCGGCCAGCGGCGCATAGATCTCCATCGTCTCCTCGGCGATGCGCAGACGCTTGTCCTCGCGCATGTGGTCGAGCGTGCGCATGTTGTGCAGGCGATCGGCGAGCTTGACCAGGAGAACGCGCACATCCTCGGAAATCGCCAGCAGAAGCTTGCGCAGGTTTTCGGCCTGCTCCGCCTTCTTGGAGACGAGGTCGAGCTTTTTCAGCTTGGTCAGGCCCTCGACCAGCTTGCCCATGTCGGGACCGAAGAGCTCATCGATCTCGGCACGCGTGGCGGTGGTGTCCTCGATCGTGTCATGCAAGAGGGCAACGGCAATGGTTGCCTCATCCAGATGCATATCTGTGAGGATGGCTGCGACTTCGAGCGGATGCGAAAAATAAGGATCGCCAGAAGCACGCTTCTGGTGGCCATGCTTCTGCATGGCATAGACATAGGCCTTGTTGAGCAGCGCCTCGTTGACGTCCGGCTTGTAGCGCTGGACGCGCTCGACAAGCTCATACTGACGCATCATGGGCGGATTCTCGCAACGCTGAAATGAATCATGCGCCGCTCGCCGAGCGACGCATGTCACAAATAGCCACGAAAACTATGGCGCGAAAGGGCTTAAGCCCCGCCGGCTATCAATAATCGTCGTTCTTTTCCGGAGCAACCAGGCCTTCGATACCGGCCAGCAGATCCTCTTCCGACATGCGGTCGAAAGTGATGTTCTCTTCCGGCTCGTCGGCGTCGGCCGCAACAGCGGTTCCGGTCTGATCGGTGATCGCCTCGGCTTCCGGTGCTTCCGGCTCGTCGACCTCGACATGTTTCTGGAGCGAATGGATCAGGTCTTCCTTCAGGTCGCCCGGCGAGAGCGTCTCGTCGGCGATCTCGCGCAGCGCCACGACCGGGTTCTTGTCGTTGTCGCGCGGCACGGTGATCATCGCACCCTGGCTGATCTGACGGGCGCGGTGACCGGCCAACAGCACCAGCTCGAAGCGGTTGTCGACCTTGTCGATGCAATCTTCAACGGTTACGCGGGCCATCCGATGCCCCTTTCATGCTCTTGATCTATTGGAAATCTGGCGGGCTCCATAGCCCGAACCGGCCTGGAATACAAGCGCGGCGCGCCTCAAGCACCCACCAGGTCTGTCTGCGATCACAATTTCTTGCTCAATCCCTGCCTACCCTTGGAATGCCATCATCCGGGCGTTATTTCCAAAAGAATAGGGGCTTGGCGGTTTTCTTAAGAAACCTTGCCAGACGTACTTATCGTATTGCCTATTTTCAAGAAGGATATTGCCATGTTCGACCCACGCGAAAAGATCGCTCTTTTCATCGACGGCGCCAATCTTTACGCCACGTCCCGTTCCCTGGGCTTCGACATTGACTACCGTAAACTTCTGGCCAGCTTCCAGAAGCGCGGCTATCTCCTGCGCGCATATTATTACACTGCGCTGGTCGAGGATCAGGAATACTCCTCAATCCGACCTCTGATCGATTGGCTCGACTATAACGGCTTCAAAGTTGTTACCAAGCCAGCCAAGGAATTCACCGACGCTGCAGGCCGCCGCAAGATCAAGGGCAACATGGACATAGAACTGACCGTGGATGCGCTGGAACTCGCCGATGTCGTCGACCACTATGTGCTGTTTTCCGGTGATGGAGATTTCCGCACCCTGGTGGAAGCCCTGCAGCGGCGTGGCCGCAAGGTCTCGATCGTTTCGACCATGGCTTCCCAGCCGCCAATGATCTCGGATGACCTGCGCCGGCAGGCCGACCATTTCATCGACCTGATGACCTTGAAGAACGAGGTTGGCCGTGATCCGACGGATCGTCCGGTCCGGCGTGCCGAACCAGCGGCCGCCCAGGATGATGACGACGACCAGTATTGATGATGGGGGCCGGCAGATGGTAGCACCGAGGCATGCTTGTCTCCGCCGAACCCGATCACGACTGTCCGCTTTGCCCACGCCTGCACGACTTCATTGCCGCTTGGCGTGAACGCGAACCTGACTGGTTCAACGGCCCCGTGCCGGCCTTCTTGCCCAAAGGCAGTGCACCGGACCGACGAGAAGACAGCGTACGTCTGCTGATCGTCGGCCTGGCACCTGGCCTGCGTGGTGCCAACCGGACCGGACGGCCTTTTACCGGCGATTATGCCGGTGACTTGCTCTATTCAACGCTGATTGCCCATGGATTTGCTCGCGGACGCTTCGAGGCACGGCCGGACGACAGCCTGGAGCTTGTCGACACAGCCGTCGTCAACGCAGTGCGTTGCGTGCCGCCGGAGAACAAGCCGACCGGCCCAGAGATCGCGACCTGCCGGACCTTCCTCGTCCCGACAATGGCGCGCTTTCCAAATCTGCGTGCCATTCTGACGCTGGGGGCGATTGCGCATCAATCGACCGTTCGAGCCCTTGGACTGCGCGTCGCGGCCTTCCCGTTCAAGCACGGCGGCAACTATGACACAGGCAAAATCCAGCTGTTCTCCAGCTATCATTGCTCCCGCTACAACACGAATACCGGCGTGCTCACGACGGAGATGTTCATGAAGGTCTTTTCAGACATCAGGGCAGCACTGGGTCCGGCATAAGCTGCACTGCCCAACAACGCGAGCAGTTTCTTCGGCAGACGTCTAGCCGCGCTCCTTGAGCAGCCTGCCCTTTTCGCGGGCCCAGTCGCGCTGCTTTTCCGTCTCGCGCTTGTCGTGTAACTTCTTGCCGCGCGCCAGACCGAGCAACAGCTTGGCCCTGCCCTTGTCGTTGAAATAGATCTTGAGCGGAACCAGAGTCATGCCGTCGCGCGCGACGCCCTGCCCCAACTTCGCGATCTCGCGCTTGTTGAGCAGCAACTTGCGCCGCCGCCGCGGCTCATGGTTGAAACGGTTGCCCTGCAGATATTCCGGAAGATAAGAGTTGATCAGCCAGATGCCGCCATCCTCCACCGAAGCGTAGGATTCCTGGATATTGGCCTGGCCCTGACGCAAAGACTTCACCTCGGTACCGGTCAGCACCAAGCCAGCCTCGACCGTGTCGAGCACCTCATAGGAAAAACGCGCCTTGCGGTTTTCCGCGGCGGTCTTGTTGTTGGGGTCGGCTTTCTTCACCTGGTTCATGGCATTCAATTTCAATCAACTGTCGGCGCGCCACGGCAGGCCCTGCCACCCGAGACGCGTCGGAAAAGAAGCCATCAAATGGCAATGCGGGTCGAATTCCGCAAGAGCAATTCCAGGAAAAGTGTGCAACGGTTTTCCGTCTGGAATTGCGAAAAAACAAAGAGTTAGAGCGTTCCCGCATTTCCGTGAAAAACGGAAACGCTCTAGACCCGTGACAGCCTAGTTCAAGAGACCCGCAAATTTCATCGCCGCGTCGATCTTGGCTGCAGTGCTCTCCTCAACCGTCATAAGCGGCGAGCGCACAGCATTCTCAACACGACCAAGCCGCGAAAGCGCATATTTGGCGCCCGAAACGCCTGGCTCGATGAAGATGGCCTTGTGCAGCGGCAGCAACCGATCCTGCAGTTCCAGCGCGCGCTCCTTGTCATTGGCAAGCGTAGCTTCCTGGAACTCGGAGCACAGGCGTGGCGCAACATTGGACGTGACCGAGATGCAGCCGACGCCACCATGCGCATTGAAACCGAGCGCCGTCGCATCCTCGCCCGAAAGCTGGATGAAGTCCTTGCCGCAGGTAGCGCGCTGTTCGGACACGCGCTCGATCTTGCCGGTGGCATCCTTCACGCCAACGATGTTTTTGAAATCATTGGCCAACTGCCCCATCGTCTCCGGCATCATGTCGATCACCGAGCGCGGCGGGATGTTATAGATGATGATCGGAAGCCTGGTGGCCTTCGCGACGGCAGCGAAATGCTGGTAGAGGCCGCGCTGGGTCGGCCGGTTGTAGTAGGGTGTCACCACCAGGGCAGCGTCGGCACCGGCCTGCTCGGCGAACTGCACCAGACCAACCGCTTCTTCGGTGTTGTTGGAGCCGGCGCCCGCCACCACCGGCACGCGGCCCTTGGCGACCTCGATGCAGGTCTTCACAACATGACGATGCTCTTCATGCGACAGCGTCGGAGATTCGCCCGTGGTGCCGACCGGAACCAGCCCGCGGGTTCCTTCTTCGATCTGCCAGGCAACAAGCGCGCGAAAGGCTTTCTCGTCGAAGCGCCCGCTCTTTTCGAACGGTGTCACGAGCGCAGTCAGCGAGCCTCTCAGCATGTCTTCAAACTCCACGGAACCCAACGGTTTCCAAGCTTCTTTTTCAGGGTATCGATCGAACCAGGCCGATCCTGAACGGCTCTAGCCCATCGAAAGGCCGGGCACCATAGTCTCGACACTGTTCTGGGGCAAGTAGAGCCGGCGCGGAAGACGGCAAAGGAAACGGAACCGATAACCTTTCTTTTATCGGCTTCGCGCAAGCGACTGCTGGGGTTTCAACAATCCCAACCTATGTGTAGCGCGTCGACACCTTGAACAGACCGGAATCATGACCGCCAGACGGCTCTATCGTTTTGCAATCCTTGGAGCGATCGTGGTGCTGGCGCCGGCGATCGCCATTGGCAGCGGCATCGAGAAGCGCCTGTCCGATGCGCTGCCGATGTTTCCCGTGCCGAACAAGCAGGATCTGCCGGCTTTCAATCCGATGCAGTTGAAGATCGGTCTCGACGCGCTTGCGGCCAAGGATTTTGACGGCGCGCGCGCAGCCCGCGACAAGCTTCCGGTTTCCTCGCTCGACCATCATATCCTTGCCTGGGCCATCGCGCTCTATGGCGGCGACAGGGTGCCATCGGGTGAAATCGCCGCGGCCTCCGAGTTGCTTCCCGGCTGGCCCGGCATGGCAACGCTGCGCAGGAACAGCGAGCGTGCCCTCGTCCGGGAAAATCCAGGCGCGGACATCGTCATCAAGGCTTTTGACGGCAGTCAGCCGCAAACGGCCGAGGGCATCATCGCGCTCTCCCGCGCCTATGTCGCCAAAGGTGACGTAAAGGCGGCGCAATCCGTGCTCTCCCCGTTCTGGCGCACAGAAAAACTGGAGGCCAAGGACGAGACGACGATCATCAACGAGTTCGGCCCAATCATTCCAACGGCGGACCATCGTTATCGCATGGAGCGCATGTTCTATGCAGACCGGGTTGGCTCGGCTCAGCGCGTCGCCATGCTGGCCGGCGCGAAGGAATTGGCCGATGCCTGGGCGGCCGCCTCGGAAGGTGACAAGAACACCCCGAAACTGCTGGCCGCGGTTCCGACGGAGCAACGCTCCGCAGGCTACCTGTTTGCCGAGGCGGAATATCTGCGCAAGCGCAAGAAATTCAACGACGCGGCGGCGTTGATCCTGAAGGCTCCCACCGACCGCGCCGCACTCGTCGACCCCGACGCATGGTGGGTCGAACGGCGCGTGCTTTCGCGCGAACTCGTCGACAAGGGCGACATGAAGACGGCCTACCGGATCGTCTCGACACATATGGCGGAAAGTCCGACCAATGCTGCCGACGCTGAGTTCCACGCCGGCTGGTATGCCCTGCGTGGCCTGAAAGATCCGGCTAAGGCGGCTGAGCATTTCTCCCGTATTGCCAATCTTGCCCAGGGCAACCTTTCGCTCTCGCGCGCCTACTACTGGCTTGGCCGGGCCGCTGAAGCCGGCGGCCCGGGCGATCCCAGGGAATATTTCATGAAAGCCGCGGCATTCGGCACGACCTTCTATGGCCAATTGGCCGGCGAGCGCGTTGGCAGCCGCACGCTCAACATTACCACCCCACAACCGAGCGACAGCGACCGGCAAAATTTTTCGAAACGGGAAGCGGTTTCCGCCATCGGCCGGCTGCAGGAAGCAGGTTATGAGCGCTACGCAAATACACTCTATGTCGATCTGGCCGGTCAGTTGACCAGCCCCGGCGAGGTGGCTTTGCTTGCCGAGATGGCCGGAAAACGAGGCAATCATTTCCTTGCGTTGAGAATCGGCAAGATCGCGGCGGCGAATGGTGTCAATGTCGGGGCATTGTCGCATCCGATCGGGGTCATTCCCGAAACCGCGAATATTTCCGGCTCCGGCAAGGCGCTTGCTTATGCCATTGCGCGTCAGGAAAGCGAGTTCAACATCAGTGCGGTTTCCCGCGTTGGCGCGCTCGGACTGCTGCAATTGATGCCCAGCACAGCCGAACAGCTCGCGAAAAAGGCCGGCATGGCATTTTCAGAAGCCAAGCTCACCACCGACCCTGGCTACAACGCGACGTTGGGTGCGGCCTTCCTCGGTCAACAGCTCGACCGCTACAACGGCTCCTATGTGCTGACCTTTGCGGGCTACAATGCCGGACCACGCCGGGCCGACCAGTGGATCAAGCGCTATGGCGATCCCCGCGGCAAGGACATCGACACGGTCGTCGATTGGATCGAACGGATCCCTTACGCCGAAACAAGAAGTTACATCCAGCGCGTGATGGAAAACTACGAAGTCTACAAGATGCGCATCTCGGGCGAATTCGATATCGTCGGCGATCTCGTCAACGGACGAAAATAGACGGCAAAAGCCCCGCTTCCTGTTCGCTGAAACGTCGTCCGATTTCATTCGGAGAAACCCGATTTGACGCCGCCCTTCCTCGCCTGTAGCCCTTGCAAGGTGGCACTGCGGGAAGGAGCCAGGCGTGACAGCAGGTTTTTCCGATTTTTTCTATTCTTCTGCGGATGGTCTGAAACTGCACGCCAGGATCTACGGCGAACAGAATCACGGCAGCCTGCCGGTCGTGTGCCTGCCAGGCCTGACCCGAAATGCGCGGGATTTCCATGAACTGGCGCTTTATCTGTCCAACGAAGCCAGAGCACAACGCAGGGTTGTTTCATTCGACTATCGTGGGCGCGGCCAATCCGCCTATGACACCGATGTCGCCAACTACACGGTGGGCGTCGAAGCCAACGACATTCTGGCGGGCCTCGATCAGTTGGCTATCAAGCAAGCCGCCTTCATCGGCACCTCGCGTGGCGGCCTGATCATCCACGTTCTGGGGATGTTGAGACCCACGATCCTGAAGGCGATCGTGCTCAACGATGTCGGACCGGCGCTCGAAATCGCTGGGCTGGCCCATATAAAATCCTATCTCGAGAAGGCGCGAAAACCCCAAAATCTGGCGGAAGCCGTCGAAGCTCAGAAGGCGGCTCACGGCCAGGACTTTCCTGCCCTGATCACTGCAGACTGGGAGCGCATGGTCGCCGCCGTCTATCGGGAGGAGGATGGCAAGCTCGTTCCGGACTTCGATCCAAAACTGGTCGAGACGCTGGCTGCCGTCGATCTGACCAAACCGCTGCCGTCCCTCTGGCCGCAGTTCGAGGCACTTGGCAAGGTGCCGATGTTGGCTGTCCGTGGCGCCAACTCAAGGTTGTTGTCGGAAGAAACTCTGCAGGAAATGGCGCGCCGCCACCCGAGGCTGCAGACCGTGACCGCGGCAGGCCAGGGTCATGCTCCCTTCCTGGAAAACGGCGAACTGCCTGGAACCATCGCCAATTTTATCGACGCCGCGGAACGGCAGCCGTGATCTTGTGAACGCGAACGAGCATCGAACTCGTTCAGGCGCGTTTCTTGTCCTCGGATTTGGCTGAAGTCGGGTTCTTCTTCGCCCGCGGCTTGCGCGGCTTGACTGCAACGCTCTCCAGAGGAGACAGGTTCGCGCCGTCGGCAGGCGCCGTGGGCCGGGTTTCAAGCACGACAACGCAGCTATCGAGATCATTGGTCGCGAGGTGCGCATAGCGCATCGTCATCTGCAAGGTCTGGTGACCGAGCCACATCTGCACGCGGCGAATGTCTATCCCCCCTTGACAAGCCGGGAGGCACAGGTGTGGCGCAGGATATGCGGCACCACCTGTTCGTCGGCGCCGAGACCAACTTCCGTCTTCGCCTCGTTCCAGATCTGGCGGAACTGCGGTTGGTTCAGCATGGCAAACGGACCTTTCGGCCGCCGGCCCTCACCTGAAAAAGCAACGACTTCCCGCGCACGCAGGGTCAACGGAATGGTGCGGCTGCGGCCCGACTTGGTAATCCAGAAGCTGACACGTGTCGGCTGCAGGTCGTTCCAGATCAGCCCGAGCGCCTCACCGAGACGACAACCGGTATCGACAAGGAAAATGGAAAGCCGGTAGGCGTCCTCGCTGCGGTTGCGAATGGCCGCGAACAATCGTGCTTCCTCGTCCTTTTCGAGGAAACGGATTCGCCCTGCCCGCTCCTTCTGGCGGCGGAACTCGGGCAAGCTGTGGATATCCCCCATTTTATGAGCCTTGCGCAGCAATTTGCTCAGCGCAGCCATCTTGCGATTGATGGTTGCGTTGCTGTTGCCACGTTGGCGCAAGGTACCGATCAGGGTATCCAAGGTGCCTTGGTCGAAAGCACTGAAGCGTTCGCCAAGCAGAATCTCGTCTATCTCGCCGATGAACGAACTGACATTGTATTTATGCCGTCCATCATCCCACAATATGTCGCGATATGCTGAGAACAGCTCACTGAGCCGATAGGATTTTACCTCTCGTATATTGCCGGTACTGTATTTTATCCGGACATTTTGAGACGTAAATGCAGCGAATCGATCGGAGAGCATGCTCTCCTGCAGCGCGTCTTGAGACATCTTTTTGCCACACCCCCTGTGGATGCGCAAAGGCTTATCCACAAGGAGACATCCTTTCAAGAGAGCAATTTGCGTAAATCTCATTCCGAAATGATCGGAATCCCTTCGAGACTACCGACAAACTTGCTTCCAGTTACCGTTCCACCCCCTGTTTCCGTCTTTGTTCCCAAGCCCAACGTCAAACAAAAGAACCCGGGCGCAGAACGCCCGGGTTCGATAGATGGCTAAAGAGACAGCATCTCTTAGAAGTCGCGCTGGAAGCGCAGGATGCCGCCGACGCCGTCGTCCTTGACCGAACGCCAGTTGCTGACAGCCTTGTTGTAGTAGTCAACTTCAGCCGTGATGGTGAAGCCCGGAACGAGCTGGTGTGCGATGTTGGCAGCCAGACCGAACGTCTTGCCTTCGTCATACGACGCCTGAACGTTGAACGAGGTCTTCTCGTTGAACTTGTAGGTGCCGCCGCCCCAGATGGCCCAGTTGCCATCCCAGAGCTTGTAGAAATTGCGCACGGTGTTGTCGTCGGAACCCCAGCCGCCCATGATGAACAGATCAATCTGGTCGGTTGCCTTCACATCCAAGCGAAGCTTGCCAGCCCACTCTTCAGCATTGCTCTCATAGGCAACGACGCCGGTGATCGAACCCCAGCCAGCCGTGTACTTCGCACCGCCAACAACGTGCGGAACGTAGCTGTCGATCGTGAAGTTACCAGAACCCTGCTCCAGCGAGACAATCGCCGAGAAGCCGTTGCCGGCGTCGAAGGTGTAGCTGATCAGGTTGGTGTCGAATTCGCCATAAGGAACGATCGTGTCGTCGATGACGTTGCCGGCATAACCGGAGAACGTGTCGAAAGCCGACTCGTCCTTACCGACGCGCAGGCCACCGAGCTGGATCCAGGCAAAGTTCAGCGAAACGCCCTTATTGCTGGCCACATTGTAGCCGCCGACGCTGCCGCTGTCGAAGTTGAAGCGGGTCTCGGTATAGGTCTTCAGGGTTCCGAGCTCGGTTTCCTGACCGGTCCAGGTCTTCAGCGCGAAACGGCCACGCTTGAAGTAAGTGTCGTTACGGTCGGTCGGGTTCAGGACGTCGATCACATCCCTGGTGCCTTCACGATCACCGAGACCGATGTCGTAACGGACATAGCCGCCGATGCGCAGGCAGGTCTCGGTGCCCGGGATGTAGAAGTAGCCAGCGCCGTAGACGTCGCAGATCTTGACGTATTCAGCGGGTTCCGGCTCGGCGACGACGACAGCGTCGGCGGCGCGCGCACCGGAAACTGCGAGCAGTGCCGCAGCCGAGCCGAGGAGAAGGCTCTTAATGTTCATTTTCTGACCTCCAGTCAGAATCGAACATAATCGCGGAAAGAAACGCGTCCGATTGACCTCAACAGTCTGTTATTGCTTGCTTTTTCGGAACGAAGCCGCCGGCTGGCCTCAGAGATCACGCGTTTCGCGATGCAAAGATAACCGCCACGAAATGCCTGCGCTGCTCGTTGAAAGCGGCTGAAAACATGGAAATTGAGGGGGCTGGCGGAGAGGATGGGATTCGAACCCACGAGACCCTTTTGAGGTCTACTCCCTTAGCAGGGGAGCGCCTTCGACCACTCGGCCACCTCTCCGTTGCGGCGCTGGATAAAGAAAAGGGCCGGCACAATCAATAAGCCAGCGCATATGACCCCATAAAAAAGACGATGGAGGAGAAAGAAGGCCGTGCTCTGGCCGCTGTTGTTCCGTGATTCTGCGCAAAACGGGCCAAAAGGCTGCCAAGCAAGGGGCAATTGGAACTGCATGGTTAACGAGAGCTTTCGACCACGGGCAAAATCGTGTCATTTGTGCAACAACGCTATCCGATAGCACCCAGGCATCGCTTTTGCCGGTACGTTCCTTGTTGAACCGGACAGCCCGATGGGTAATGTCGACATCGAAGAAGCGGCGCGCAGCGCATCTTTTTCAGCAAGGGGATGGGGCAGGGAACGCTGTCCTTCAGCAAAAAATACCCAGACCCGTTTTTAAACTTTTGACTGGAGGTCAGAAAATGAACATTAAGAGCCTTCTCCTCGGCTCGGCTGCGGCACTGCTCGCAGTTTCCGGTGCGCGCGCCGCCGACGCTGTCGTCGTCGCCGAGCCGGAACCCGCTGAATACGTCAAGATCTGCGACGTCTACGGCGCTGGCTACTTCTACATCCCGGGCACCGAGACCTGCCTGCGCGTCGGCGGCTACATCCGTTACGACATCGGCGTTGGTGACACCGGTTCCTTCGACGGTTCCCGCACCCGTGACCGTCTGAACGGTGACGAGCAGGACACCTATTGGAAGCGTGCCCGTTTCGCGCTCAAGACCTGGACCGGTCAGGAAACCGAATACGGTACCCTGAAGACCTACACCGAGACCCGCTTCAACTTCGGCAATGCACAGGGCCTGGGCTCGGATGGCGTCGCCAGCAGCGTTTCGCTGAACTACGCCTGGATCCAGCTTGGCGGTCTTCGCGTCGGTAAGGACGAGTCGGCTTTCAACACCTTCATCGGTTACGCCGGCAACGTCATTCAGGATACGCTGGTTCCTTACGGTGACTTCGACACCAACCTGATCAGCTACACCTTCGATGCCGGCAACGGCTTCTCGGCAATCGTCTCGCTCGAACAGGGCGCTGGCAGCTACAACACCCTCCTGAAGGACGCTGCTGGAAATTGGGTTCCGGGCGTTGTTTCCAACACGATCGACAGCTACGTGCCGAACGTCGTTGGTGGCGTGAAGTACACGGCTGGTTGGGGCGGCATCACCGGTGTCGTTGCTTACAACAGCAACTACGAAGAATGGGCTGGCAAGATCCGCTTGGATGTCAAGGCTACCGACCAGATCGACCTGTGGGTCATGGGCGGCTACGGCACCGACGACAATGCGTTCCGCAGCTACTACAAGCAGTGGGCTGGCAACTGGGCCGTCTGGGGCGGTGGCACCTACAAGTTCAACGAGAAGACCTCGTTCAACCTGCAGGCGTCGTATGACGAGTACAAGAACCTCGGCGTGGCTGCGAACATCGCTCACCAGCTGGTTCCGGGCTTCACCATCACGGCCGAAGTGGACTACCTCCACGCTGGCACCTTCGACAGCGCGAAGGATGGTGTTACGACCAACTGGACCGGTGCAGACAAGAAGAACAGCGTCGGCGGCCTTCTCCGCTTCCAGCGCGACTTCTAAGCCAAGTCTCTTTGACTTTGCAGAAACCCGGCGGGCAACCGCCGGGTTTTTCTTTTTTGACCTGGGCAGCGCTCACCCGGAGCAATCGCACAGCGTGCAGAAAACGAGGATGAAGTCGCCAGCCCTCAAAGCATCTGAATGCTTGCGCGGTCCTGCCTGCCAATGTAGCCAGAACCGGAACACAATCCGGGGCTTTCGATGCAAAAACTCCCACCGCTTTCGCCAATTGTCGCAGCACTGCCGGCTACGGTTCCGTTCGTCGGTCCCGAGGCGCAGGAGCGCGATCGCGGCAGGCCGTTCCGTGCACGTCTCGGTGCCAATGAAAGCAGCTTCGGCCCCTCTCCCCTTGTGGTCGAGCGCATGCAGGCCATCGCCGGTGACATGTGGATGTATTGCGACCCGGACAACCACGACCTCAGACAGGCTGCCGCGGCATATCTCGGTATCTCGGCCGACAACGTCGTGGTCGGCGAAGGCATAGATGGCCTGCTCGGCTTGCTCGCCCGCATGTATGTCGGGCCGAACGACCCCGTGGTGACCTCGCTCGGTGCCTATCCGACTTTCAATTTCCATGTCGCCGGCACCGGCGGACGGCTGGTGACGGCGCCTTATGAGAATGACCGTGAAAGCCTGGATGGCCTGCTTGCCGCCGTAAAACGCGAAAATGCGCCGCTGGTCTATCTCTCCAATCCCGACAATCCGATGGGGAGCTGGTGGGAAGCGGATGACATCAACCGGTTCCTGGAAGCCCTCCCGGAGACCACGATGCTGGTGCTGGACGAAGCCTATGGCGAGCTCGGACCAGCATCTGCCTTGCCGTCGGTCGACGTGACACGGCCGAATCTTATCCGCATGCGCACCTTCTCCAAGGCCTATGGGCTGGCGGGTATCCGGCTGGGTTACGCCTTTGGCGAGAAGCAGGTGATCAGCGACTTCGAGAAGATCCGCAACCACTATGGCGTGAGCCGCATGGCGCAGGAGGCCGGCGTCGTGGCGCTGGCCGACCAACCATGGCTGCGGGAAGTCGTTGCCAAGGTTGAGGCAGGACGCCAGCGAATCGCGACAATTGCTCGCGACAACGGGCTTGCTCCCCTTCCCTCAGCAACCAATTTTGTCACCGTCGACTGCGGCCGTGACGGCACCTTCGCGGGAAAGATCCTGCAATCGCTGTTGTCGCGCGACGTCTTCATCCGCAAACCGATGGCGGCAGGACTGGATCGTTGCATCCGCATCAGCGTCGGTCTCGATCACGAGCTCGACATACTGGCGGAAGAATTGCCAGGTGCCGTGGCCGCAGCCAGGGGCAACTGAGCAAACGAGCCGCGCGATCGGCAGATATCCGGATGGCTGTCTAGCGACGTCGAGCCTTCGGTGCCGTCACCCCGCTTGCCCGCAGTTGCCAGCGGGTGCCGTCGCTGCGGAAATCGGCGAGGCTGAGGGGTTCGACATCGATGAAGCGGAAGCCGGTGAGCGGCGCCTTCAAGACATGCAGGATGGCCGCCCGGATCACGGCGGGATGGGTGACAGCGATCGTATGGCCGGGTTCCGCTACCTGCTCGTCGAACAGACTGGCTGTACGAGTGGCAATACTCTTGAAATTCTCACCATCCGGTGGTGTCGCGCCGGGATCGACCAGCCAGGCACCCACGGTGTCCGGCTCGTCACGTTGAACATCCTCGAAAGCCCTGCCGGCCCAGGCGCCGAAATCCTGATCCCGCAACGCGGGCACCTCCGTCGCCTGCAGCCCCAGTGCTTCAGCCGTCTGAAGGGCACGAAGCGCAGGGCTTGTCCAGGTACGGGCTGCTGCATCCAGGTTTTCGCCCAGCGCGGAAATACCGGCAAGCGCCCTGCCTTCAAGCGGCTCGTCGGCAGGAAAAAAGCCGCGCCGACTGGCGTTGGTCAACCCGCAGCAGAGCATGGTGAGACGGACAAGCATGCGGAATCACGACCCTCGTACGCTTGGGAAGCTAGCACAGACCCAGACCAGCGCCGCAGGACGAATCCGGATCGACAAAACGGCACAAACATCGACGGATCGACGACCAGGCGCCGTTGAAATTTTCGTCGCCGAATCGCGATAGAATGCAACGTTGACGCAATCTCTCGGGCATAGTGCGCCTACAGCGACAGACAACGGACCGGAAAGACCGAATGCAGGCGTTTCGCTTCAACCGTGAAAGCGTGCCCTATAGGGCTTTGTCGGTCAGCCTCTGGCCGCTGATTTTTGCAGCAAGCATGACTGGCAGTCATTTCGCATTCGAAAGTGACCACCCCATTCTCTGGTTCAACGTCGTCTATCTGGCGACCATTGCCGTCATCGCCTTTTTCGAGCGCATCATGCCTTATGAGCGAAGCTGGCTCGAGCCCGATGGCGAGACCTTCAACAATGTCGCGCATACGCTGGTCACCAAAGGCCTGACACAGATCGCAGCAGCGGTGACGACCTCCTTTCCAATGCTCTTCGCAACAGTCGCGCAGCCCGCGCTGCAGCATTCCTATTCATTCTGGCCGAGCGAGGCACCGATGTTTGTGCAGGCGGTTCTCGGCCTGATCATCGCTGAGTTCGGGCTCTATTTCGCGCATCGTCTCAGCCACGAACGCCTGCTGCTTTGGCGCTTCCACGCCCTGCATCACAGCGTCGAGCGGCTCTGGGTGCTCAACACCGGGCGTTTCCACTTCGTCGATTCGCTGATCAAGATGCTGCTTGGCCAGCTACCGCTTTATCTGCTCGGCGCACCGCTGCCGGTGTTCCTGTGGCTCGGTGCGGCGTCTGTGTTCATCGGCCTTTTGACCCATTGCAACATCGATATGCGCACCGGCCTCCTCGACCGGATCTTCACCACGCCGTGTATCCATCGTTGGCATCATTCGCGCGACCTGCGCGAAGGCAACACCAACTATTGTGAAAACATCGTCATCTGGGATCAGGTGTTCGGCACCTATCACAATCCAGCACGCCCCTCCTCGACCGATATCGGCATCAGTGGCACGATCGACGGCAGTTTCCTTGGCCAGATCGTCCAGCCGTTCTCGAAGGCTGGCGTGCGACGCATCCTCGGCAAGCCACAACGGAAAGCAGGTCGGGATAAATCCGAACGCCAGGAAACCTGACAAGGTTCCGCACCTCCTTGCGTTGTCACCAGCTGCCCGAGGCGCCATCCACTGGGCCAATGACGTTTTCTTTCGCCCCTCCGCAAATTGAAACCTTCTGCACTTGAATTAATTGAACGTTCGTTTTATTCTTTTCTTCGCGGAGAGAGGATCATGGCCAGAACGACAGGTTCGGACGGCGAACGGACGGAAGCGGCGATCCGCGATGCGGCGCTGCTGCTGATCGCGCGTCATGGCTATGAGGCGGTTTCGATGCGGCAACTGGCTGCGGAAGTGGGTGTGCAGGCTGCCGCGCTTTATCGCTATTTCCCAACCAAGGAAGACCTGCTCTACACGCTGATGCAGGATCATATGGCTGGACTGCTGGCAGCGTGGCAAGCCGCTCGCCCCGAGACAGCCAGCCCGGTGGCGCGTCTCGCAGCCTATGTCGAAAACCATATTGCCTTCCACATTGAACGCCGGTCGTCGACACACGTCTCCAACATGGAATTGCGCAGCCTCGCACCGGAGCGGCTCACCCACATCCTGAAGCTGCGCACGACCTACGAGAAAGAACTGCGCGCAATCCTGCGCGACGGCGCTGAAGCTGGTGTCTTCGCTGTTGACGACGTTGGCCTCACCGCAATGGCGCTGATCCAGATGATGACTGGCGTCATCGTCTGGTACCGGCCCGGCGAACGCCTGTCGATCGGCGGTGTCACCGAAACTTATCTGGCCATGACCATGCGCCTTGTCGGCGCGCCACAGCCTGCTGGGGAGCAAAGGCATGTACACGAACACGCTTAATTTCGGGCTCGGCGAGGATATCGAAGCGCTGCGCGACCTGACACGCCGCTTCGCCCAGGACAAGATCGCCCCGCTGGCCGCGGAGATCGACACGAGCAACGAGTTTCCGCCGCATCTGTGGCCCGAGCTCGGCGCACTCGGGCTGCTCGGTATGACAGCCGATCCGGATTACGGCGGTTCGGGCATGGGCTATCTGGCGCATGTGGTGGCGATGGAGGAGATCAGCCGTGCTTCGGCCTCGGTCGGCCTTTCCTATGGCGCGCACTCCAATCTTTGCGTCAACCAGATCAACCGCTGGGCGACACCCGCGCAGAAGGAAAAGTATCTGCCCCAGCTCTGTTCGGGTGAGCATGTCGGCGCGCTCGCCATGTCGGAACCGGGCGCTGGTTCAGACGTGGTATCGCTGCGCCTGCGTGCCGAAAAGAAAAACGACCGCTATGTGCTGAACGGCACCAAGATGTGGATCACCAACGGTCCCGACGCCGAGACGATGGTGGTCTATGCAAAGACCGACCCGGAGCGGCATTCGCGCGGCATCACCGCCTTCATCATCGAGCGCAGTTTCAAAGGCTTTTCGGTAGCGCAGAAGCTCGACAAGCTCGGCATGCGCGGTTCCAACACTGGTGAACTGGTGTTCGAAGATGTCGAAGTCCCGTTCGAAAACGTGCTGCATGAAGAAGGACGCGGCGTCGAGGTGTTGATGTCCGGCCTCGACTATGAACGCACCGTGCTTGCTGGCGGTCCGCTTGGCATCATGGCTGCGTGCATGGACGTCGCCCTGCCCTATGTGCATGAGCGCAAGCAGTTCGGCCAGCCAATCGGCAGCTTCCAGCTCGTCCAGGGCAAGCTGGCGGATATGTATACGACGATGAATGCATGCCGCGCTTATGTCTACGCGGTGGCGGCCGCCTGCGACCGCAAGGAGACCACGCGCAAGGACGCCGCCGGCTGCATCTTGTTTGCCGCGGAGAAGGCGACCTTGATGGCACTGGATGCTATCCAGTTGCTCGGCGGCAATGGCTACATCAACGACTATTCGACCGGCAGGCTACTGCGCGACGCCAAGCTTTATGAAATTGGCGCCGGTACCAGCGAAATCCGCCGCTGGCTGATCGGTCGCGAAATGATGGCGGAAGCGATCTAAGGTGGGACCCGCACGACATCTGCGCCGCGCGGGACATCTTTCAATGCCGAGGCAGTAACAGATGCCATCTGTCAGCGCATGAGGAGGAAATATGCCGGTCATTCAGTCTTCCATCTCCACCTCCTCCGAGGGCTTCCGCGCCAATGCAGAGCGCATGCGCGCACTGGTCTCAGATATTTCGGACAAGGCTGCCGTGGTGCAGCGGGGCGGCTCCGAAGAAGCTCGTGCCCGCCATACCGCGCGCGGCAAGCTGTTGCCGCGTGATCGGTTGGCGCAATTGCTGGACACGGGCTCGCCCTTCCTTGAAATCGGCCAGTTCGCAGCCTGGGACATGTATGACGACGCGATTTCCGCCGCCGGCATGATTGCCGGCATCGGCCGTGTCGAAGGCCGTGAGGTCATGGTGGTGGTGAACGACGCCACCGTCAAAGGCGGCACCTACTATCCGCTGACGGTGAAGAAACATCTGCGTGCGCAGGAGATCGCCCGGCAAAACAGGCTGCCCTGCGTCTACCTGGTGGATTCCGGTGGCGCCAACCTGCCCAACCAGGATGAAGTCTTTCCCGACCGCGAGCATTTCGGCCGCATCTTTTACAACCAGGCCAATATGAGCGCCGCCGGCATTCCGCAGATCGCCTGCGTAATGGGTTCCTGTACGGCGGGTGGCGCTTACGTGCCAGCGATGGCGGATGAATCGATCATGGTGCGCAAGCAGGCCACCATTTTCCTCGGTGGCCCACCTCTGGTGAAGGCGGCGACCGGCGAGGACGTCAGTGCCGAAGAGCTCGGTGGGGCTGACTTGCATACACGCGAAAGCGGCGTCGCCGACCACTACGCCATGGACGACGAGCATGCGCTGGCCATCTGCCGCCGCATCGTGCGCAATCTCAACCGCAGGAAGGAGATCGGGCTCGACCTGCGGTCTCCTCTGGCGCCACTCCATGATCCACGCGAGATCCACGGCATCGTCCCCGCTGACCTGCGCCAGCCCTATGATGTGCGAGAGGTGATCGCGCGCATCGTCGACGGTTCGGAACTCGACGAATTCAAGCAGAACTACGGTACAACGCTGGTCACCGGCTTTGCCCACATCCACGGCATGCCAGTCGGCATCATCGCCAACAATGGCGTGCTGTTTTCCGAAAGTGCCGTGAAAGGCGCGCACTTCATCGAACTGTGTTGCCAGCGCAAGATCCCGCTGGTGTTCCTGCAGAACATTACCGGCTTCATGGTCGGCAAAAAGTACGAGGCCGGCGGCATCGCCAAGGACGGCGCCAAGCTGGTGACCGCGGTTGCAACCGCACAAGTACCGAAGGTGACGATGATCATCGGCGGCTCATTCGGCGCCGGCAATTATGGCATGTGTGGCCGCGCCTACTCGCCCCGCTTCCTGTGGATGTGGCCGAACGCACGTATTTCGGTGATGGGGGGCGAACAGGCGGCGATGGTGCTGGCGCTGGTGCGGCGGGAGAACATCGAGCGCAAGGGCGGCACATGGTCGGCGGCTGAAGAGGCAGAATTCAAGCGCCCGACATTGGAGAAATATGAACGCGAGGGCCACCCGCTCTATTCTTCCGCCCGCCTTTGGGATGACGGCATCATCGACCCGGCAAGGTCGCGCGAGGTGCTGGCGCTGTCGTTGTCGGCCGCACTGAATGCGCCGATCGAGGACACAAAGTTCGGCGTATTCAGGATGTGATGCCGTGGCTTTGTCTTGCACCTCATTGAGGCCCATCGGAATCGGCGGCTGGCTCAAAGAATTCAGTTGGCCGCCGGCAATAATCTCATCTACCCACTGCCATGTTCTGCTTTGGGCACATGGGGGTAAAATTGCGACGTCTTCGTTCTCTGAATATATCCATTCTCGCTGGCGTGATTCTTGCGGCGACTTCAAACATAGCAGGCGCGGAGCCTCTCGCAGGCAGTCAGGGCGACAAGCGTTTTCCCCCGACCTTGCCAAGCAGTCCGAAAGATCCTTGCACCAAGGCATGGAAGGCCTATGTGGCGGCGGGCGGTCACTCAGCCTATGCGATCACACCCTATGCGCGCGTGAGGGATATCTTCGTCATCTGCGGCAGTTCGCTGAACGCAAAAACGCAGGCCGCCGCGGAAGAAAAAGCAATGGCAAGCTGCACACGCACCCGCGACAGCTACAGAGGCAAGATCAACATAGGTGGCGTCTGCGAGATCGCCGCTTCGAAGTAGGCTGCGCCTATTCCAGCCGCAAGGCCGCTTTGCAAAGTCGATATGAGTATCGGCCGCACCGCGTGGGGTGGCCGGTACAGCCTTCTTCCGACACATTGTTTCCTCCGTTAGCCAACATCGGAGGATGACCATGCAATTCCATCGTGGCCGCCTGATCGACCATGTACACCTTCGGGCAGCTGACCTGGAGGTGACCAGGCGTTTCTATCGCGCCGTGCTTGCCGCCATCGGCCGCGTCGATTCCATTCATGAGGGCGACAGCTTCTTTTCCGCCGACGAATTGTGGATCGACGCCGCCAACGGGCCAACATCGCGGGTGCACCTCGCTTTCCAGGTCCCGGATCGCGAGACGGTAGCGAAATTTTACGAGGCAGGGCTTGCCGCTGGCGGCAAGGATAATGGCGGGCCAGGTGAGCGCAGTTATCATCCCGGCTACTACGCCGCCTTCCTGTTCGATCCCGACGGCAACAACATCGAGGCGGTCTTCCATGGCCCTTTCGAACGTTCCGCGCCTTCGGTCGTGATCACGCCGAAGTAGATGCGAGCAGAAGCAGAAATGCCCAGGACAGGTTTCGTCGAGACGGATTTCGCGAGGGGTAGCTTGGTGCAATCGCACGCCAACGCCTCGCGAAAGGAGTTCAATTCGTTGCTGGTGGAGTTCGCGAAGAGCGCTTGAGCCGTCTTTTCGCCGATGGAGGCCCCAATGTTCTCAAAGATCCTGATTGCCAACCGCGGTGAAATCGCGTGCCGCGTCATCCGCACGGCGCGCCGACTGGGCGTGACCACCGTGGCGGTCTATTCGGACGCGGATGCCACCTCGCTGCATGTCGCCATGGCCGACGAAGCCGTGCATATCGGTGCATCTCCTGTTGGCGAAAGCTACCTGAAGGGAGATCGCATCATCGCCGCGGCAAAACAGACAGGCGCCGAGGCCATCCATCCCGGCTACGGTTTCCTCTCGGAAAATCCCGACTTCGTGGATCAGGTCATCGCTGCCGGCCTGATCTTCATCGGTCCGTCAGCCGATTCCATCCGCGCCATGGGTCTCAAGGACGCCGCCAAGCGACTTATGGAAAAAGCCGGCGTGCCGGTGGTTCCCGGTTATCACGGCGAGGCGCAGGACATCGTACTGCTTGCAGGTAAGGCCCGCGAGATCGGTTATCCCGTGCTGATCAAGGCGCGTGCCGGCGGCGGCGGCAAGGGCATGCGTCGCGTCGACAACCCCGACGATTTTTCGGAGGCTCTTTCCGGTGCCCGCCGCGAGGCCAAGGCAGCCTTCGGTGACGACCGCGTGCTTGTTGAGAAATATGTCGACAAGCCGCGCCATATCGAAGTGCAGGTGTTCGGCGACAATTTTGGCAACGCTGTGCATCTTTACGAGCGCGACTGCTCCGCGCAGCGCCGCCACCAGAAGGTTATCGAGGAAGCCCCTGCTCCGGATATGACGCCCGCCCTGCGCAAGGCGATGACCGAGGCAGCGGTCAAAGCCGCCAGAGCAATCAAGTATTCTGGTGCCGGCACCATCGAATTCATCGTTGACGCGTCGCAAGGGCTCAAGGCCGATCGCTTCTGGTTCATGGAAATGAACACGCGCCTGCAGGTGGAGCATCCGGTCACCGAGATGATCACCGGCGTTGATCTGGTCGAGTGGCAGCTGCGTGTCGCCTCGGGCGAGAAACTGCCCAGGACGCAGGAGCAGATCACCCTTTCCGGCCACGCCTTCGAAGCGAGGCTCTATGCGGAGGATGCTGCAAGAGGCTTCCTGCCGGCGATCGGCACGCTGCACCATCTGCGTTTCCCCGAACAAGCATCGGCCGGTGCCACCATGCGCATCGAAACAGGCGTGCGTGAGGGGGATGCCGTCTCGCCGTATTACGATCCGATGATCGCCAAGCTTGTCGTGCATGGGAATGACCGTACGGCCGCACTTTCGGCGCTGGAAACCGCATTGGCGGCAACGGAAATCGCGGGCTCTGTCACCAATACGGCCTTTCTGGCGGCTCTGGCCGCAGACCCGGATTTTGCCGCGGGCGATGTGGACACCGGACTGATCGGCCGCAAGCAGGAAAAACTGACCACCATTCCCGCTCCAGGCGACGAGGTCATCGCCACGGCGGCACTCGCAGCCGCCGATGTTGCGGAAAATCGCGATCCGTCCAATCCGTGGTCATCGCTTGTCGGCTACGCCCATTTCCATGCGGGCGCTCGGAACATCGCACTCAAGGCAGGCGAAAGCACCATCAGCGCCCGGATCACCGCACGCACCGACGGCGGGTTCGACGTCGCCACCGACAATGGCATCCATTCGCTGCGTGCCGGTGGCGGCAAACGGTTGGCTCGCTGGCCGGAGCACGTCACCGTCTTCTCCGGCGCGACCGGTTACAATTTCGGCGTTCCGGACCCGCTCGCCAAGGCGGATGACGCGGGCACAGGCGCCGGCAATTTGCGCGCGCCGATGCCTGGGCTGGTCAAGGTGGTGCGCTCGGGACCGGGTGAAACCGTGGTCAAGGGACAGCCGCTGCTGATCCTGGAGGCCATGAAAATGGAGCATACGATCGCCGCCCCTCATGACGGCACCATCGCAGAGATCGCGGCCGAGGGTGCGCAGGTAACCGATGGCACCGTGCTCGTGAGGTTTGTCGAAACGGATGCCTGAGCGGCTGGTATCGCCCCTTTCAAAAAGAGAATGGCCGGGACAGGCCCGGCCATTCTCCGATGGAAATCGAGCCGACGAACTCAGTCCAGCTTGATCGGCGCGTACTTGCCGTCGTGCCACTGGTTGATGTCGAACTTCGGATCCTTGATGTCGCCCTTTTCGTCGAGGGTGATCTCACCAACGACCGTGCTGATGGGCTTGCCGTCCTTCAATGCCGCCGCCACCTTGGCCGGGTCTTCCGAACCGGCGCGTTCGATGCCTTGGGCAACCGCCTGGATGACACCATAAGAGAACAGCGTGAAGCCTTCCGGCGAGAAGCCACCGGCCTTGATCTTCTCAACAGCGTCCTTGGCCTCAGGCTTGGCCTGGGGATCGGACGGGAACACGAACATCGTGCCTTCGCCAGCCGGGCCGGCGATCTGCCAGAATTCGGGATTGGAAAGGCTATCCGGCATGATCAGCTGGAAATCGAAGTTCTGTTCCTTGGCCTGACGTTTGATCAAGCCACCTTCCGGATGATAGCCGCCGAAATAAACGACATCCGCCTTCAGTTCCTTGAGTTTGGTGACCAGCGCCGAATAGTCCTTCTCACCGGCGTTGATGCCTTCATAAGCGACTTCCTTCAGGCCACCTTCATTCATGGTCTTCTTGACCGCATCCGCAGCGCCCTGACCGTAGGCGCTCTTGTCGTGCAGCAGCACGACATTCTTGCCGGCATATTTCTTGGCGATCCAAGGACCGACGAAGTTGCCGCCGGCGTCGTCACGGATGTAGAGGCGCAGGATCGTCGGCCAGCCCTTCTTGAAGGCAGCTTCGGTCAATTCCGGATTGGACGAAGCCGGCGTGATCATGACAATGCCGTTCTCGGCATAGATAGCAGACGCCGGGATGGTGGAGCCGGAACAGGCGTGACCATCAACGAACTTGATGCCTGCAGCCGCGATGCGGTTGGCGACTGAAACGGCCTGCTTGGGATCGCAGGCATCGTCTTCGACGACGATCTTGATCTTCTTGCCACCGATGCCGCCCTTTTCGTTGATCGCCGCGGCAGCGGCATTGGCGCCCTGCTTGAACTGATCACCGATCGGAGCGAGCTGACCGGTCATCGGGCCGACCACCGCGATGGAAATATCTTCGGCGTATGCCGCCGAGGCGCTGAGCACCGTGGCAAACACGGCTGCGCCCAGGAACTTTGCTGATTTCAACTCGAACCCTCCCATTGCCTTGCGCAAGCCCTCCCGGCTGCGCTTGCGTGCAATGGGCGCAAAAATTTGCAGTTCGTCAAGCCCATCCGGGCTGCATTGCATGCGTCCGGTTAATGCAATGATCAATTCTTGTGATCGAAGTCAAAACTCGCTTCAGTCTTGTCGAAGCATCGGAAATCAGAATGGCCGGGACGAGCCCAGCCATTCTTCTGTTCAGCAGAAACCTGCCAAGGATCAATCCTGTTTGATCGGCGCATATTTGCCGTCATGCCACTGATTGATGTCGTATTTGGCGTTCTTGAGGTCGCCCTTCTCATCGAAGACAACCTCTCCCACGACGGTGCTGATCGGCTTGCCATCCTTCAGCGCTGCGGCAACCTTGGCCGGATCATCGCTGCCGGCGCGTTTGACGCCTTCGGCGATGGCCTGGATCGTTGCATAGGAGAACAGCGTGAAGCCTTCCGGAGCGAAACCCTTGCCCTTGATCTTCTCGATGGCTTCCTTGGCTTCCGGCCGCGCCTGTGGATCCGACGGGAACACGAACATCGTGCCCTCGCCGGCTGGGCCGGCGACCTGCCAGAATTCAGGGCTGGCGATGGAATCCGGCATGATGAGCTGGAACTTGAGACCCTGCTCGGCCGCCTGACGCATGATCAGCCCGCCTTCGGGGTGATAGCCGCCGAAGTAGACGACGTCAGCCTTGAGGTCCTTCAGCTTGGTGACGAGCGCCGAATAATCCTTCTCGCCGGCATTGATGCCTTCGTAAAGGACGTCCTTGAGACCGGCCTCGTTCATCGTCTTCTTCACGGCGTCGGCAACGCCCTGGCCGTATGCGCTCTTGTCGTGCAGAACAACAACATTCTTGCCGGCATATTTCCTGGCGATCCAGGGGCCGATAAAGGCGCCCTGTGCATCGTCACGGGTATAAAGACGCATGATGGTCGACCAGCCTTTCTTGGCCGCGTCGTCGGTCATCAACGGGTTCGAGGAGGCCGGGCTCATCATCAGCGCGCCGGCCTCGGCGTAGACAGCGGAAGCCGGAATGCTCGAACCCGAGCATGCATGGCCATCGATGAACTTGACGCCGTTGCCGACGATCCGGTTGGCCACCGAAACCGCCTGCTTGGGGTCGCACTGGTCATCTTCTATGTCCAGCTTGATCTGCCGTCCCCCCACGCCGCCAGCAGCGTTGATCGCCTCGGCGGCTGCCTGTGCGCCCTGCTTGAATTGATCGCCGATCGTGGCGAGCTGCCCCGTCATCGGTCCAACAACCGCGATGGAAATGTCGTTGGCATAAGCCACAGAGGTGCTCAACGCCGTCAGCAACAGCGCTGTGCCCAGGAATTTTGTTGTTTTCACTCTAACTCTCCCATTTTGCGCTCCCCTTTGTCGCGCACGATCGAGAATGGGTGAAAAAAACCGTCGTTCGTCAAGCCCGGCCGAACAAAGCGAAAACCGCGCCGGTCTTGTCACGACCGGTCGCGGTTTTCTCGCTATTCCCCCGAGCAGAGCCTGAGGAAGTCTTCCCTGTTGTCCGGTCGATCCGGCTAGCCGGTCGCCTTCCTTGGTATGCGCCGTTGGAGCGGCGTCACCATCCCTTTGGGATGGAAATCAGTGCGTGGTCATCCATTCGCGGGCATCGCGCAGCGCCTGTGCGATTTCGCCCTTGGACATTGCCGACGAGAGTTCCGAACGCCATTCGGCGGCCCGCAGCGAACCCTTGATGGCTGCGATGTTGAACCATTTGTGAGCGGCAATGACATCGGTCTCGCAATCGCGGCCGGTTGCATACATCACGCCAAGTTCGAAGAGAATGTCGGCCTGCGCGGTTGCGCCCATCGTGCCGACCCCAGCTTCAAGCATTTCGAAACGTGCCATTTGAAATCCCCTTGTCTGACCCTGTTGCTCCTGAAAGCCGCCGTCCGTTTCTTGGTGTGGACGTGCGCTCTTCCGATGCTTCACAGGATGCCGGGGACGCTTGAATCCGTCGTTAAATGGCTTGCTTAATTTGAGGAAAACAAAGCTAAAACAAGAAGTAAACGTGAGGAACCGTTAAGGATAGCAAGGGCGCGATTGCGGGGTTTCCATTCAAATTCGATGAAAATTCGCGACTGCGAAAACAAGGTTTCGCTAACCACGGCGAAGCTTCCATTTTGGTAAGAAATTGAAATCGCGCATTTCCAACGTCTTACGAAGGTCAAAGAAAAGCAGCTTTCCTTCCCCAGCGGCACGGCTTTTGTTTTACCGGGGACTGGATTAGCTTACCTGAGCGTAAGGGATGGAGAGGCTGGACCCGGCGTCCAGTTGAAGCGCAAAGGGAGGAACTCGATGTTTCGCAAAGTCAGCCTGGCACTTGCTGCCACATTGATCATGTCGGGTATGGCGCTCGCCGACCCGATCGAAGGCAACTGGAAGACCGCATCCGGCGCGACTGCCGCGATCTCGGGCGGCGGCTCGTTCTCGATCACGCTGAAGACCGGCAAGCACGCCGGCAAGACCATCGGATCATTCAAGGCTGCCGGCGACGGCAAATATTCCGGCACGATCACCGATCCGGACACCGACAAGACCTATAACGGCAAGGCTTCGCTGTCCGGCAGTTCGCTCAAGATGAGCGGTTGCGTGCTGGGCGGCCTGATCTGCAAGAGCCAGACCTGGACCAAGCTGTAACCGGACAGCCCATAGCGACATGACGGCAAGGCGTTTCCGCCACGCGGAGGCGCCTTTTCTTATGGTGCCGAAGAGACAAGCTCCCCCCTTTTCAGAACGGGAGGACAAGTCAGGACGTTTCAATTTCCCGTCAATCATTTTGAACCCTGGATGAACGGCAATCTCAGAAGAGGTTCAGCCACGTTGCGGCATTCTCTCCGACATTGAAGGAGAGACACCCAGATGTTCGCGCGCCGCTTCACAATCGTCTGCCTGCTGACGGCGCTGTTCGGCATGGGTTTTGCGATCCTCGTTGCAGAGAATGCACGGCTGGACCACGGCTGGAACCAGGCTGGCCTGCGATGCGGCACCACCTGCTCCAGTTCATTTTGATCGAGACGAAACGCCATGACCTCGTTAGCGCAAAACGCCATTACCCTGCTGAGGCTTCTGCCCCGTGCAACACTGATCCTGCTGTTGCTTGCAGCACCGGTTCTGGCAGTGCCGATGATGCGTGCCAATGCCGGTTCGACCATAGAAGCGCCAGCACCCAAGAAAACGGGACTTGGACTGGTCCTGCTGGTGAGTCTGCAGCGCGCCTGAATGCTGCAGCAGCATCTAAAAAAGCAAATAGCGAACCGTCCGAGGGACACCCCTCCCAACTGTCATTTTCCATCTCTATAATGGGTCATGGAAAAGCGAATCTACCCACAAGCGATTGAAACCGTGGTCATGCCGGAGCCCTACGCCCGGCAATCCTTTGACGATGCTGGCAAGGCCGTCGCGGCGCTGCGCGCGCTGTATGAACGCAACACCAAGTTCCTGCGCGATTCCTTCTCGGCGCTGGCTGCCGGCGGCGACAACGACAAACGCTACCGCGCCTTCTATCCCGAGGTGAGCGTCGTCACCAATTCCTTCACCCAGGTGGACTCGCGCCAGGCCTACGGTCACATGCCGACACCTGGCCAGTTCTCGACCACGATCACCCGGCCGGACCTGTTCCAAAGCTACCTGACCGAACAACTGCGGCTGATCATGCGCAACCATGGCGTTCCGGTCATCGTTTCGGAATCGGAGACGCCGATCCCCGTGCACTTCGCCTTCCTTGAAGGGACCTATGTCGACAGCGCAGCGGCCGAGCGCATCCGCCGGCCGATCCGCGACTTGTTCGATGTGCCGGATCTTGACGGCACCGACGACCAGATCGCCAACGGCACCTTCGAAGTGGCGCTGGGCGACCCACGACCGCTGGCCCCCTTCACCGCCCAGCGCATCGACTACTCCCTGCACCGGCTGACCCACTATACGGCGACAAGCCCGCAGCATTTCCAGAACTTCGTTCTGTTCACCAACTACCAGTTCTACATCGACGAGTTCTGCGCGATGGCGCGCGATCTGATGGCGAAAGGTGGTGAGGGCTATACCGAGTTTGTCGAGCCGGGCAACGTCGTGACGAAACCGGGCGCTACGATGCCAAGTGAAGGAATTGCACCGCCACGCCTGCCGCAGATGCCCGCCTATCATCTGAAGCGTGGCGATCATGGCGGTATCACCATGATCAATATCGGCGTCGGCCCTTCCAACGCCAAGACGATCACCGACCACGTCGCGGTGCTGCGCCCGCATGCCTGGCTCATGCTTGGTCATTGCGCCGGCCTGCGCAACACACAGGCCTTGGGGGACTACGTACTGGCGCATGCCTATGTGCGTGAAGACCACGTGCTGGACGATGACCTGCCGGTGTGGGTGCCGGTGCCGGCGCTGGCCGAGGTCCAGGTGGCGCTCGAAGAGGCTGTCGCCGAAGTGACAGGGCTTTCCGGTTACGATCTCAAGCGGGTGATGCGCACCGGCACGGTCGCCACCATCGACAACCGCAACTGGGAGCTGCGCGATCAGCGCGGCCCGGTGCAGCGGCTGTCGCAGTCACGCGCGATCGCGCTCGATATGGAATCGGCAACGATCGCAGCCAATGGTTTCCGCTTCCGTGTGCCTTACGGGACATTGCTGTGCGTTTCCGACAAGCCGTTGCACGGTGAGTTGAAACTGCCCGGCATGGCGACCGAGTTCTACAAGCGGCAGGTGTCGCAGCATCTCACCATTGGCATCCGTGCCATGCAGAAGCTGGCCGAAATGCCGATGGAGCGGCTGCACTCGCGCAAGCTGCGTTCGTTCTCCGAGACCGCATTCCAATAGAAACCGGCCCCCGTCGTCCTGCGACGTCAGTTGCCGTTCACCAGTTCGAGAATGAGCCGCTGGATGGCTCCGCCGGCGCCCATCTCGACACGATCGAAATCACGGCTCTGCTGGCGCTGCGTGACAGAGGCATCGGAAAGCGGTTTCTGGATTTCCTGGCGGATCTTCTGGCAACCGGGATCGTTGGGCACCGATACGCCGATGGTGGTCCGTTCGATCTGCGCCAGCATCGCCTTGATGTGGTCGCCATGCACCTTCTCGTGGCGACGAAGGCCGTCGATGAAGATATCCCAGCGCTTCTGTACTGCAGGCGGTAGCGGGTTTGCAGGCTTGGGCAGTGTGTAAGTGATGATCAGCGTTGGCGTTGCCGACTTCAATGTGCAGCCACCGTTTTCCGGGACGTAGTTTCGTCTCCAGGTGAGCTTAAAGAATGTGTGCGCGATGACGCGGCCACCGCTTCTTCCCACTTCCGGCCCATTCTGACCGATCGACGCGTAGAGTTCAGCGCCGGTGGTGCCGGTGACAGCGTAAGGTTTTTCCTGCTCGATGGTCTTGGCGATGGCGGAAGTTGCAGCCAGAAGCGCAGCCACACACGCCGAAAGGAGGCCAAGCCCGGTCTTCAAAGTCATGCTGTCCCTGCCATGATGCCATTTTCGTGCGCACCATAGATGCCGAACCGGCGGCGATCAAAACGGAATCGGAATTTTCCGCTGCTGGATCAGCGCTCGCGCACAAGCCTGGCGACCAGCGCCTCGACCCGACCGCCTTGACGGTGCTCACGCTGGTCGAAGGCGACCTGCTTGGCTTCAAATTCCTCGTAGATCGCATCGACACGCCGCTGCGCCTCACGCTGTGTCTTGATGCAGTGCGGATCATTGGCGACCGCAAGATCGGTGATGGCGCGTTCGCCAGCGGCAATTCCCTGCCTGGCGATGCGGCCGTGCGTCTGCTCATGTGCGCGTACGCCGGCGAAGAACCGCTGCCACCGCTTGCGCAAGGCAGATGACATCGGCGTCGTCACATTCGGGTACATATAGGTCATGTCCAGCGTCGCGCTGGCAGCCTTGACGTGGCAGACATCAGCCTTGGCCTTGAGATCGAAATTCCAGTCGACGGTGTAGGAGGTCTGGGCAATGGCCCGTGTCAGGAAGCCGTGCTTGGGACCGCTCTTGTCCATGGCGTCGATCAGCGCCTGGCCGCTTTCACCCGCGATATCATAGGTGCGTATATGGGTGATCACTTTCGAGCCGGCGGTCGCGACACCTGGCGCGCCTATCGCTGCCAGCAGAGCGAGACTGCAGAAAATAGACCGGCCCATCAGATATCCTCCCGCGCTCGCCCATTTTATCACTGTTGGGGTGCGAGCACAGGAGCATAAACGCTACCATACGGTCAAATTAAGGCCCTTAGGGTCCTTTTGGAGCCTTAGAGCAATTCCAGGAAAAGTGTGTAACGGTTTTCCGTCTGGAATTGCGAAAACAAAGAGTTAGAGCGTTTCCGTGAAAACCGGAAACGCTCCAGAGACCGCGGCTAGGCGGAAGACGCTCCAAAGCGTCGGCGATACGCACCGCATTTACCGGAATCGATCCCGAATTCCTGCCGATGCGCGGTCCCGAAACTACATGTTCTGGTAGACTGGCCCCTCGCCACCCTGCGGCGGCACCCAGTTGATATTCTGGTTCGGGTCCTTGATGTCGCAAGTCTTGCAGTGCACGCAATTCTGCGCGTTGATGACGAAACGCACATCCTTGGCCAACGGATCTGCCGCGGCGTTGCCGTCGGCGTCCACCCACTCGTAGACACCGGCCGGACAATAGCGCGTCGACGGACCGCCGAAGACATCGTGCTCCGAACTCACCTGCAGCGCGGCATCCTTGACCTGGAGATGGACCGGCTGATCCTCTTCATGGTTGGTGCCAGACAGGAAGACCGACGACAGGCGATCGAAGGTCAGCACGCCATCGGGCTTTGGATAGGCGATCCTCTGGTGCTTCGACGCGGGCTCAAGCGATGCAGCATCGGTCTTGCCGTGCTTCAGCGTGCCGAACGGCGAAAAACCGAACAGCGTGTTCAGCCACATGTCGAGCGCGCCAAGGCCAACACCCGCGAGTGTTCCGAAGCGCGACCACAATGGCTTGACGTTGCGTACCTTCTTCAGATCCCTGCCGATGTCGCTGTCGCGCCAGGCTTCTTCGTAGGAGACAAGTTCGTCATTGGCACGACCGGCGGCAATCGCCTCCACGGCATACTCTGCTGCCAGCATGCCGGACAGTACGGCATTGTGAGAGCCCTTGATGCGCGGCACGTTGACGAGGCCTGCGGCACAGCCCATCAGAACACCGCCGGGGAACGACATCTTCGGCACCGACTGGTAACCGCCCTCGGTGATGGCGCGGGCGCCATAGCCGAGACGCTTGGCGCCGGCAAAGGTCGGCGCGATGGCCGGGTGTGTCTTGAAGCGCTGGAATTCCTCGAAGGGCGACAGATACGGGTTCTTGTAGTTCAGGTGGACGACGAAGCCGACCGCCACCTGGTTGTCCTCGAGATGATAAAGGAAGGAACCGCCACCGGTCTTCATATCGAGCGGCCAGCCAAAGGAATGCTGGACAAGACCAGGCTTGTGGTTCTCCGGCTTGACCTGCCAGAGTTCCTTCAGGCCAATGCCAAATTTGGCCGGCTCGCGGCCAGCGTCGAGCTGATACCTGGCGATGAGCTGCTTGCTGAGTGAACCGCGCGCGCCCTCCCCGATCAGCACATATTTGCCCATCAGTGCCATGCCTGGCGCGAAGTTCGGCCCGTGCGTACCGTCCTTCTCCACCCCCATGTCGCCGGTGTAAACACCGGTGACCGCGCCTTCCTCATTGTAGAGAAGGCCGGCTGCGGCAAAACCCGGATAGATTTCCACGCCCAGAGCCTCGGCCTTGCCGGCCAGCCAGCGGCAGACATTGCCGAGCGAGACGATGAAGTTGCCGTGATTGTTCATCAGCGGCGGCATGAGAACGTTCGGCAGCCTGAAGGAACCTGCCGGCCCGAGCAGCAGGAAATGGTCCGCGGTAACCGGCGTCTTGAAGGGATGATCTCCCTCCTCGCGCCAGCCGGGCAGAAGGCGGTCGATGCCGATCGGGTCGACGACCGCGCCGGAGAGAATGTGTGCCCCCGCTTCGCCGCCCTTTTCCAGTACCACGACGGAAAGATCGGGATTGAGCTGCTTCAACCGGATCGCCGCGGCGAGGCCTGCCGGCCCGGCTCCGACGATCACCACGTCGAATTCCATGCTCTCGCGTTCGATCTCGCTCATAGGTCCCTCCGCACTGGCTTGCCGTTCCGGCATATTGCTGGCTCATGCGCTCCATAGCGCATCATTCCGCGACGCGAAACCGGCATGGAACGACGGCATCGCATTGACAACAGACGAAGCCGCCACGTTCTTCAGAATATTTTACGTTCACGTAAACGTCAATTACAGGATACACCTGAAAACGGACGCTTTTCGAGACACCCGTTATCGGTCATAGTCCTGTTCATGCGCATTCATGGGCCAGCCGGCTTAGCAACGTCGCGCCTCCGTTCCGCCTCGGGCCTGTTGTGGCCGGCGGCCATCCTCGGCTTTCTCCTGTTAGCCTCTCCGGGCCAGGCTCAAAAGAAACAAAAGGTTTGGGAAAGCGGAGCTTATTCCTTTTCCGACGAGCTCGGTGGTTTCCATATCAGGGGCGTCTCCGGCAAAGGCACGCGCGCGGACCCTATCGTCATTGACGAGGAATTCACTTCCGCAACACCGGTGACGCTGACGATCCGCACCATCAAGCCGATCCAGCCCTTCGACAGCACGGGCGATTATGCCAGCGGCATCATCTACATGCGCATCAATGCACTCAACAACAGCGGCCATGCCTGGGTGGAATTCCAGTTCGAACTGCAGGAGATTCTCGACCAGCCAAGCGTGTTCGGCGACGGCCTCTCCTTCGATCAGCGCAACAAGACACCCGAAAACATAGGATCGTCGAACTTTGCGACCTTCGACCGCAATTTCGAACCCTATGACCGGTTGCTGTTCACCAAGGGCAAGGTCGATCCGCTGGAAACAGCGGAATTCGAATTCCTGGTCACCGACTACACGCCGCGCTGGACCTTCTATCTGATGCAGGATCCGCGTATTCCATCGAGCTGATGGCTTGCTGCACGCTGAGCTTTCCGGAAAGCCCGCAATCAGCCATACTCATTGTATGTGCAGCACCGTCCCGACACGGTTTTCACCATGGCGTCCTTTCGCCACTCGCCAGTTGCCATTCCTTGCGACCCTTATCGGCTCCCTCGCCATGGCACCATCACCGAGCCAAGCCGTCGAACACAAGATATGGTCGTGCGGTCCCTATTCCGTCTCGGACGAACTTGGCGATTTCCGGATCACCGACGCTTCCGGCAAAGGGACACGCGACGACCCCATTGTGATCGAAGAAGAGCTGGATTCGCCAGCTCCAGTGACACTGACCGTTCGCACCACGCGACCGTTAGTGCCGTTTGATCCTTCCGGGGACTATGCGTCCGGGCAGCTTTACCTTCGCATCAGCGCACTCAACAACAGTGGCGAACCCTGGGTCGAGTTCGAATTCGAACTTCAATCCGCCCTCGGCCGTCTGAGCGACGATGCAGACGGTCTTTCTTTCGATCAGCGCAATGTGAGCCCCGAGAACATCCATTCCGCCGACTATGGCGAATTCCAACGGGAAATGCGTCCCTATGACCGGCTCGTGTTCAAGAAAGGCCACGCCGATCCGAAACATGTTGCGGAATTCGAATTCCGGTAACCGACTACACGCCGCACCTGGCCATCTATCTGGTGCAGGAGCCGCATGTTCCGTCGAGTTAGCCGGCCCATTTCGCCCGCTGCATGCTTCCTTGAAGAGATGAGATGGCAAGCGGATGGTGAGAAAACCGCAGGGGTTGAACCAACCCAAGGCGCCTTGTCTCAAGCTTGCAATTTTCCAGCCATCGGAAGATGGTGCGGCCATGAATGCCCTCTCATCCCAAAACCAACCGGAGCTGCACGAGCTGCTGGCCTTCTATCTGGACGCCGGTGTCGATGAAGCATTGACAGAGGAGCCGCTGGACCGCTTCGCCGAGATGGCACAGATCCGAAGTGCGGCTACTTCAGCTTCAGCTCCCGAACCATCCTCGGATCGACGCCCTCGAACCGGCGGTGCTTTCGCAGAAAGCAGCCCCGCCAATCCGGCTGCCGCCCAGCGCGGTCCAGTTACCGCTGCGGTGCCCGACGAGGCTCAGGTTCAGCTCGCGCGCCAGCTTGCGGGCAAGGCCTCCAACCTGGACGAATTGCGCGAGGCCATGGCTGGCTTCGATGGCTGCAACCTGAAGTTCACCGCCAAGAATCTCGTCTTCGCTGACGGCAATCCGGAAGCCGCGCTGATGCTGGTCGGCGAAGCGCCGGGTCGCGACGAGGATCTCGAAGGATTGCCTTTTGTCGGCCGCTCGGGCCGGCTCCTCGACCGGATGCTGACAGCGATCGGCCTGGACCGCAAATCCGCCTATATCGCCAACGTCATCCCATGGCGGCCACCGGGCAACCGCACGCCTACCCCGCACGAGACCGAAATCTGCCGGCCGTTCATCGAGCGGCAGATCGAACTGGTCAATCCGAAGGTCCTGGTCAATCTCGGCGGACCTTCGGCAAAAACCCTGCTCAACACCACCGAAGGTATTCTGAGATTGCGCGGCAACTGGCGCGCCCATACGACAGCCGGCGGCATTGCCATACCTGCAATGCCCACATTGCACCCCGCCTATCTGCTGCGCACGCCCGCGCATAAACGACTGGCCTGGCGCGATTTCGTCGAAGTGAAAATGAAACTGCGTTCCCTCTCATGAAAACAAAATCTGCCCGGGACGATCGTCAGCCGGGCAGAAACGTCCTTGTGTCGGAGGCTTTTCTCAAACAGCCAGGCGGCGCAGGCCGACATATTGCAGTTCGGCGAACAGAGCTACTGCGATCGCCTGGGCGCAGACGAAGGCAATGCCGAGCAGGTTCGGTGAGACGACACCGGAAACCAGCAAGCCGAAGCTGGCGACAACCCACAACACATTGATTGCGATGATCTCGACCAACATGGTGCGCGACACAGTCTGCCGGCGTGACACCGCGAGCACCATGAGCACGAACGGCACCAGCATAGCACCTGACCAGAACAGCAGGCTCTGAGGAATTTCCAGCAGAGGGCTAAGCATATGAGCGCCGCCGAGCAGGATGATGGCCGTGGCACCACTCGCCAGCGCATCGAGCAGCAGCACATTGCGGAGGAATGGGGAAACTGAAATCTGCATGATCTTTCTCCAGGCTCGTGATGCTGCGGACCGTCCGGCATCTGATGGACAGAGATTGTCAGGCCGGTTCAGCCACGGCGATTACGCGCCAGGTAATGGAAATGAATTTTCTCCGATCATAGATTTGCGGCTGTCCCGATACGCATCCTCGCCCGATGCGCGAAGGGCAGCCGATCTCTCGTTTCACCAGTCACCAGACAGGATTTTCATGAGCGCCCCCCAGATCTCTGCCGGTACCCTGCTCCGCGAATGGCGCACGCGCCGACGCATGAGCCAGCTCGATCTCGCCATGGAGGCCGAGATCTCACAGCGACATTTGAGCTTCGTGGAAAGTGGCCGTGCCATGCCATCGCGCGAGATGGTGCTGCGGCTCTCGGAACAGCTTTCGGTGCCGCTCAGGCAGCGCAATCAAATCCTTCTCGCCGCCGGTTTTGCGCCTTCCTTCGGCGAACGCTCGCTGAATGACCCCGACCTCGCTCCAGCGATGGAAGCCGTAAAGCTGGTGCTGAAAGGGCATGAGCCCTTTCCCGCGCTCGCCGTCGACCGGCACTGGAACCTCGTTGCCGCCAATGATGCCCTTGCGCCGATGCTTGCCGGCGTCAGCGACCCGTCACTGCTGCAGGCACCGGTCAATGTGTTGCGGCTCAGCCTGCATCCCAAGGGCGTTGCATCCAGCATCGCCAATCTCGCCGAATGGCGCGCGCATCTCCTGGAACGCCTGAAACAACAGGTCGAAGCCTCCGGCGATCCTGTCCTGGAAGCGCTCGAGGAAGAATTGCGGACCTATCCAGTCCACTCGAGCACGAGACCGGTGAAGCCGGAAAGCAATGCAATCGTTCATCCCTTGCGGATGCGGCTTGGTGACACCGTATTGTCCTTCATCAGCACGACCACGGTGTTCGGCACGCCGCTCGACGTCACGCTCTCCGAACTTGCGATCGAAACCTTCTTCCCCGCCGATGAAGAAACACGACAGGCTTTGACCCGCCTCGCGCTCGAACGGACGAAAACCGCAGGACAAGCCTGATCAGCCGGGTGGCTGCGAAGCCTTCCGCGCCGAGGCTCGCTCAAGGCCGAGCTGCCGTTCGCGCCAGATGATGAAAAGGCCAGCGGCAACCACGATCGCCCCTCCGACCAGCATGTGGAGCGTCGGCACGTCGCCAAAGGCGAGATAGCCGACGACGATGCTGAGCAGCATCGAGGTGTACTCGAACGGCGCCACGACCGAGGCTTCGGCATGGCGATAGGCGGAGGTCATCAGGATCTGCCCGAGCCCCCCGCAGAAACCGGCCAGGATCAGCAGCACGACCTGTCTGGTCGCCAGCGTCTGCCAGCCGAACGGAATGGTCAGCAGGGCAAGGATGCTCGCCGTCAGCGAGAACCACAGAACGATGGTTGCCGTGCGCTCGCTGTGCACCAGGCTTCGCACCAGAAGCATGGCAACCGCCGAGATCGCCGCTGCGATGAATGCGGCGATCACGCCCAGCACCTCCTGGTCGCCAAGGGCAGCGCCCGAGCGCAGCAGGGTGAGCGTCGGCCAGGAAATGATGACGACGCCGATGAGACCGACGATGACCGCACCCCAACGGTAGATGCGGATGGTCTCGCGCAGGAAGATGGCGCTGAACACCACGACCAGAAGCGGCTGCGCATAGTTCAGCGTGATCGCTTCCGGCAGCGGCAGGCGCGTCAACGCGAAGAAACCGAACCCCATGGCGCAAACCCCCACCACGCCGCGCGCGATGTGGTTGAGCGGACGCCTGGTGGAAAAGGCCGTGCGCAGTTCGCGCCGAAAACCGAGGAAGACCAGGATCGGGAAGATGGCGAAGAAGGAACGATAGAAAACGATCTGGCCGGCAGGCAACTCGCCGGCGGCCTTGATCAGCGACGACATCGCCACGAACACCGAAACCGAAAGAATCTTCAGCGTGATGCCGACCAGCGTATGCGGCTGGACGGAAGATGCATTTGACGTCACTGCATGCCGGCGTCCCGTATCGCCCCCCAGATGCGCGACGGTGTCGCCGGCATGTCGATATGTCTTATGCCGTAGGCGCGATGAAGCGCATCGGTCACAGCGTTCAGTGCCGCCGGCGTAGCGCCGATCGTCCCGGCCTCGCCCGCTCCCTTGATGCCGAGCGCGTTGGTGGTCGAAGGCACGTTGCGGGTCTCGAAATGGAAGAATGGCACGCTGTCTGCGCGCGGCATGGCATAGTCCATGAAGCTGGCCGACAGCAACTGGCCATCCTCACCATAGACCGTCTCCTCCACCAGTGCCTGGCCGATGCCCTGGACGACACCACCATGCACCTGGCCTGCGAGAAGCAGCGGGTTTACGGTCGCACCGAAGTCATCGACGATGGTGTAGCGCACGATCTCCGTGCTTCCCGTGTCGGGATCGATCTCGACTTCGCAGATATGCGTGCCGTTCGGATAGGTCGCCTCGTCCTGCACGAATTCGCCGAACCCCTTGAGGTCCTCCGGCTTTTTCGCCGCCCTGGCGATGGCTGCAAAATCCATCGCGCGATCGGTGCCGACGATCCGGGCGATGCCATCCTTGAGCTCGATGTCGGCGCTGGCAGCTTCCAGTTCGTCGGCTGCGATGCGCCTGATCTTTTCGGCCAGATCCTCACCTGCTCGCGCAGTGGAAACACCTCCGAGAGGAATGGAGCGCGAACCGCCGGTGCCGCCGCCAGCCTTCAATTCGTCGGTGTCGCCCTGACGAACACGAATCCGGTCGATGGACAGATCGAGCTTTTCGGCCAGCAGTTGCGCGTAGGCCGTGGCGTGGCCCTGGCCGTTGGTCTGGGTGCCGATCTTCAGCGTGATCGTGCCGTCGCCGTTCAATTCGACATGCGCCGGCTCGGAACCGGCGAAAGCACAGGCTTCGACATAGGTCGCCATGCCGATGCCGCGGATCTTCCCACGAGACGTCGCCTCCTCCAGCCGCGTGGAAAATTGAGTCCACTCAGCCTGTTGCATGGCCTGGTTCATGTGGCCTTCGAATTCGCCGGTATCGTAGAGGCGGCCGGTCTGTGTGCGGTAAGGCATCTGGTCCGGCCGGATGAAGTTCCGCCGCCGGATCTCGTCGGCGGTCAGGTCCATGTCGCGCGCGCAGGCGTCGACCAGCTTTTCGATCAGGAGCGCGGCTTCAGGACGGCCCGCGCCGCGATAGGCGTCGACGGGCGTGGTGTTGGTGTAGACAGCGGTAACCGAAACATCGAGCGCCTGGATGTCGTAGACGCCAGTGGACATCGAAACGCCGACGACCGGAATGAACGGTCCGTATTGCGAGATATAAGCACCCATGTTGGCGATCAGGCTCACGCGCAGGCCGAGAAAGCGCCCCTCCTGGTCCATCGCCATTTCTGCGCTGGTGACATTGTCGCGACCGTGTGCGTCGGTCAGGAAATGCTCGGTCCGGTCCCCGGTCCACTTCACGGGCCGTCCAAGCCGTCTGGCCGCTTCCAGGACCAGCAGGTGCTCCCGGTAAACGAATGTCTTGGGGCCGAACCCGCCGCCGACATCCGGGGTCACAACCCGCAGCTCATCCTTGCCTATACCCAGCACGCCGCTGACGATCTTCTGCATCGAATGCACGCCCTGCGAACCGGTGGTGAGCACGAAGCGTCCCTCCTGCTGCTTCCATTCGCCAATGGCGGCACGCGCCTCCATGTAGTTGCAGACCAGCCGGTTGTTGACGAAGTTGATGCGAGTGACCTTGGCTGCCTTCGCAAAGGCAGCGTCCGTCCTCGCCGTGTCTCCGATGTGATAGGCAAACGCACGGTTCGAACCGAGTTCCGGCCAGACCGGCGCTGTTTCCTCGTCGAGCGCCGTCGCCGTTACCGCGGCGGCATCCTGTGTGTCGAAATCGAGCTCGATCAACTCGGCTGCGTCCTGTGCCTGCTCGCGACTGTCAGCCACAACGAAAGCGATCGCGTCGCCGACATAACTTACCTCGTCCCGGCACAGGATCGGTATGTCACGCGTCGGTGCCCGGGAGCCGTCGGGCTGCGGCTGCATGACGCCGGATCGCAGGTCGCGGAGATGATCGAGATCGGCCCCGGTAAGAACCAGATGGACACCAGGCGCCGATCGCACTGCCTCTGTCGAGACGACCGAAAAAAGCGCCTTGGCGACCGGAGAGCGAACGACATAGCCGTGCAACACGCCGTCCGGACTGATGTCATCGGTGTAGCGTCCCTGTCCAAGGATGAAGGCATTGTCCTCGAGCCGACGGACCGAGGCGCCCATCCCGAATCTGGGTGTGACGACAGACATGACAACCTCGCGGGGATCGGAGAAGGCTGGGAAAGCCTTGGGGATGTACCGGCAGTTTTGTCGAGGGACGGTTTCGTGTAAAGAGCCGCAACCTCTTTTATCTTGTCCCAGCAAATGCCGGCTACGCCGAGTTCATCAGGAAAAATCGACGGATGCGCACAGATACCGGCCAGGTCTTCAGGCTCGAAGACTATCGCCCCAGCGACTACCTGATCCCCAGGACCGAGCTGAATTTCTCGCTTTCCAGGGAAGCGACCAGGATCATCGCGACCCTGACCGTCGAACCCCGGCAAGGTGTAGTGGCGGGAACCCCGCTGGTGCTGGATGGCGATGAATTGCGACTTGCCGGCGTTTCGATCGACGGCAAACCGCTTGGCGCGACCGAATATGCCGCGACAGCGGATCAGTTGACCATCCTGAAGCCGCCGGCAAAGCCGTTTCGGCTGACCATCGAAACGGATGTGAACCCGTCGACCAACAGCACCCTGATGGGCCTCTATCGTTCCAGCGGCGTCTATTGCACGCAATGCGAGGCCGAGGGGTTCCGCCGCATCACCTATTTCCTGGATCGGCCTGATATCCTGTCGGTTTACACCGTGCGCATCGAGGCCGATCGCAGCGAGGCGCCGCTGCTGCTGGCCAACGGCAATCCGGTCGAGCACGGGGATATCGGTGACGGAAAACACTTCGCGGTCTGGCATGATCCATTCCCGAAACCGAGCTACCTGTTTGCGCTTGTCGCCGGCAGCCTCGGCAAATTGGCTGACGAATTCACCACCCTGTCGGGGCGCAAGGTCGAGCTTGGCATCTATGTGGAGCACGGCAAGGAAGCGCTGGCCGGCTACGCCATGGACGCCCTCAAACGCTCCATGAAATGGGACGAGGAAAAGTTCGGCCGCGAATACGATCTCGATGTCTTCAACATCGTCGCCGTCTCCGATTTCAACATGGGCGCGATGGAGAACAAGGGGCTCAACATCTTCAACGACAAATATGTTCTGGCCGACGAACAGACTGCCACCGACGCCGACTTCGCCAACATCGAGGCGATCATCGCCCATGAATATTTTCACAATTGGACAGGCAACAGAATCACTTGTCGCGACTGGTTCCAGCTTTGCCTGAAGGAAGGGCTGACCGTTTATCGCGACCATGAATTCTCGGCGGACGAGCGCTCGCGCCCGGTCAAACGCATCGCCGAAGTGCGCACGCTGCGTGCCCACCAGTTCCCGGAAGACCAGGGCCCGCTTGCGCATCCGGTGCGCCCGCGACGCTACCGCGAGATCAACAATTTCTACACCGCAACTGTCTACGAGAAGGGCTCGGAAGTGGTGCGAATGATCCGCACCATCCTCGGCGCAGAAACCTTCCGTGCCGGCATGGACCTTTATTTCGAGCGCCATGACGGCGAGGCTGCCACCATCGACGATTTCCTCAAGGTGTTCGAGGACGTCTCGGGCCGCGACCTCTCGCAGTTCGCGCTGTGGTACCATCAGGCCGGCACGCCGCATGTAACCGTCAGTTCCGGCTACGATCAGGCGGCCCGCGTCTTCACGCTTGAGATCGAACAGTCGCTTGCCCCGACCCCATCGGAAAGCCGCAAGCGGCTGATGCACATACCACTGGCATTCGGCCTTGTCGGAGCCGACGGCAGCGACCTGCCCTACAGCGGCGTCGAGGGTGCAACAGTCGAGAACGGTGTCATCCACCTGCGCAAGCGCCATCAATCGGTGCGCTTCACCGGCATCACCGAACGGCCGGTGCTTTCGCTCAATCGCGGCTTCTCGGCACCGATTACGCTGTCGCTGGAACAGAAGGCGGAAGATCTGATCTTCCTGGCCGGCAACGACAGCGACGCCTTCTCGCGCTGGCAAGCCTTCAACACATTGCTTACCGATGCGCTGATCGCCGGCTTCCGCAATGTACTTGGCGGAAAGCAGCCGGAATTCGGCGAGCATCTTCAAGCGCTGGCCGGACGCATCGCTGCAGATGCGTCGCTGGAACCGGCATTCCGTGCCCTGGCGCTCAGCCTGCCGGGCGAAGCCGACATCGCACGCGAGATCGGCAAGGGGATCGACCCAGAGGCCATCCTTGCGGCGCGGCATGCATGCGCTCAGACGATTGCCGCAGCCAACCAGCACGGCTTCAGGCGTCTCTACGAGGAATTGCGCGACAGCGCCCCCTTCCTGCCCGACGCCGACGGCGCGGGCCGCCGCGCGTTGCGCAACGTGCTGCTCGACTACCTTACGCTGTTGCCGAGCGGTGCCGACCTCGCCGCTGACCACTTCGAGAAAGCCACCAATATGACCGACAGGGCTGCTGCCCTGACCGTTCTCGCTCACCGCCACACTGATTCCGCCCAAGCTGACAAAGCCTTGAAACAGTTCGAGAAACAGTATTCGGACGACGCACTGGTGATGGACAAGTGGTTCATTATCCAGGCAGGCGTACCGGGACAGCGTGCGCTGGAAACGGTAAAGGCATTGAGCGGGCACCCTGCCTTTTCGATCGCCAATCCCAACCGCGTGCGCGCATTGATCGGTACATTCGCAGGTGCCAACCAGACCGGGTTCCACCGCGCCGACGGGCAAGGCTATCGTTTCTTTGCCGACATCGTCCTGCAGGTCGAAAAGCGCAACCCTCAGGTCGCCGCGCGGCTTGCTACAGCCATGCGCTCATGGCGCTCCCTCGAACCCGTGCGGCAAGGCCATGCGCGCGAAGCCCTGGTCTCGATCCTCGGTCAGGAGAAGCTCTCGGCGGATCTCAAGGACATTGTCGAGCGCACATTGGCCTGATTGACGGCCAGAAACAGGGGCCGGCGCTCAAAACGCCGGCCGATTTACTGAATCTTCAATCTTTTTTCTCCTCACCCACTGGACAAGGCGAATCACGTTTGATTCTTTAATGACGATTCGGAAGTACGGTGTTGCCGGATCATCATCGGGGAAAATTTCGGGGAGAGCCATTCCATGGCCAAGGCGGACGCGTTGCGCGCGCCCGGACGGACAGCTTTTGAGTGGCGCAACCGTCCGCGCCGCAGCAATGCCTTGATCGGTAATGCGCGGCTGATCGCCGGCCCGGCCTACGGCAAGTTGTTGGCCGCTGAACCGGTCCTGCGGCGACTGATCCCTTCCCTGATCATCCTTTTCCTGATCGTCGTGGCCTGCCTCCGCTTCCTGTCGATGATGAGCTGGTATGACGACATCGAACGCAATGCCAAGACAATTCTCACGCTGTCTGCTGGTGAACTCGCCAAGGCGGGTGCCGCCGCACCTGCCGCCAGCCCACAGGAGCTGCTGGAAGATGCCGTACGGCAGGGTTCGCTCGGCGCCGATCACGTACTGGCCGTGACCGACAAGGACTTCACGGTGCTTGCGGTGTCGCCCAAGTCGACCCGTTGGCAAGGTCGTGCGCTCGACAGCGTCATCTCGGGCGGACAGCCGCTGTTCCTCTTCGGCGAGCGCGCCGGTGTGCTGGATGTGCGCATCGGTGAGACCGAGTGGTATGCCGCCGTCGACCTCAGGCCCGATGGCAAGGGTGCGGCAGCCGTCCTTGTTCCGCAGGACGCGGTCTTTGCGGAGTGGCGCAAGTCCGTCTCCCTGAACGTGACGCTGTTCGTGCTTACGGCCGGTGTGCTGCTGATCGTGCTCTATGCCTATTTCTGCCAGGTGACACGCGCCAAGAGCGCTGACCGCATCCTGGGAGATTCCCTGCAGCGCATAGACATGGCGCTGGTCAGGGGCCGCTGCGGTCTCTGGGACTGGGACATGGCTCGCGGCAAGATGTACTGGTCGCGCTCGATGTACGACATGCTCGGCTACGAGCCTTGCGAGACGATGCTGTCCTTCGGCGAAGTCGACGAGATCATCCATCCAGAAGACGGAAATCTGTTCGAGCTGGCCGAGCGCATCGTGGCACGCGAGATCGATCAGATCGACCAGGTCTTCCGTATGCGCCACGCCGACGGCCAGTGGGTGTGGATGCGCGCCAGGGCGCAGGTAATGGATCCGGATGCGCCGGAAATCCAGCTTATCGGCATCGCAGTCGACGTCACCGAACAGCGGCACCTCGCGCTTCGCTCCGAAGCCGCTGACCTGAGGCTGCGCACGGCGATCGAGAACATCAACGAATCCTTCGTGCTGTGGGATGCGTCGGAGCGGCTGGTGATGTGCAATTCCAAGTTCCAGCTCGACAACGGCCTGTCCGACCGCAGCGTCATGCCCGGCACGGCACGTGCGGAGATCGAAGAGCGCATGCTGGCCTTCGCAGCCGAACGCCGTCTGGCCAATGCAAACGGCCCCAATGGCGGCATCACCATCGAACGCCAGCTGGGCGACGGTCGCTGGCTGCAGGTGAACGAGTTGAAGACCCGCGACGGCGGCACCGTCTCGGTCGGTTCCGACATCACGCAGATCAAGCAGCATCAGGACAAGCTCATGGACAGTGAGCGGCGCCTGATGGCCACCATCCACGATCTCAGCCTCGCTCGCCGCGCCGAGGAAGAGCGCACGCGCGAACTGGTCGAGCTGAACCGCAAATACATCCGAGAGAAGGATCGCGCCGAAGCCGCCAACCAGGCAAAGTCGGAATTCCTCGCCAACATGTCGCACGAGCTGCGCACGCCGCTCAACGCGATCATCGGCTTCTCGGAATTGATGGAGCAGGCGCTGTTCGGTCCGCTGGGTTCGGAGCGCTACGAAGAATATGCCACCGATATCAATTCGTCCGGCAAATACCTGCTCGGCGTCATCAACGACATCCTCGACATGTCGAAGATCGAGGCCGGCCAATTCTCGATCGATCGGGAGCAGATCGATCTCGGGCCGCTGATCTCCGAAACGGTACGGGTGGTTTCACTCCAGGCCGCCCAGAAGGCAATTACCGTGGAGACGCGCATCGCCGACAGCCTGTCACTGGTTGCCGACCGGCGAGCGATCAAGCAGATCGTCATCAACCTGCTGTCCAACGCGGTGAAATTCACCGGCCAGGGTGGGCATATCGTGGTGAAGGCCCGCAACGCATCGGGCGCGCTCACACTCACCATCGAAGACAATGGCTGTGGCATTCCGAAGACAGCACTCGGCAAGCTCGGCCGGCCATTCGAGCAGGTGCAGAACCAGTTCTCGAAGAACCACACCGGTTCCGGCCTGGGACTCGCGATCTCGCGTTCGCTGGCCGAACTGCATGGCGGCGCGCTCAAGATCCGCTCGACGGAAGGCTCCGGCACCATCGTATCGGTACGCATCCCTGTCCGGAAGGCACCACAGCTGGTCAAGGCAGCGGCTTGAGGCATTCCCTCGCAACAAGTTGCGGGTATTACGATAAGATCTTCCGACAGGATGAAAACACCCGGCGGCGGTCGCCGCCGGGATGTCTCAGGGAAGCTTACTCGACTTCGCTCTGGCGATGGTCGCGACCGCCACGCTTCGGCAGCTCGCTCTTTTCGATCTTGCCGTCATTGTTCTTGTCGAACAGTGCGAACATCTTCTTCTGGTGTGCGGTGACGTCTTCCTGGGTCAGTACGCCCTCGCCCTTGCTGTCGTAACGTTCGACCATACGCTTCGCCATGCGTTCGAAACGCGCCTTCTCAAGCGCCGCGGCCAGCTGTTCGACCGTGACCTTGCCGCCATTGTCGGCGAGGATCTTCTTCAATTCCGGGTTCATCGCTTCCGAGAACTGATCGAAGGTGATGCCACCATCGGAATCCTTCAAGGCCTTCTGGAGGCGCCAGTGTGAGCCTTCGCGCATGTCGCCGCCCTTGTTCTGTTCGGCATGGGCGGCGGTTCCAACGAGGCCGGCAAGGGTCGCAAATGCGAAGGCAAGTTTCGTCGACTTTTTCATCGGTTTCTCCTGTTGCATCGTCACCCCCGATGCTTTGGAAACCGCTCCGAGGCGTCAGTTCCTCACGAGCGTTTCCCACGCAGCAAAAGGTCGAAGTCCTTCCTGACCTTTCGCGACGTCTCTTTGAGGTGCGCTTCCAGCACCGTGAAATCCGGCAGATCGGTTGCTGCCAAAAGGAGGTCGACCAGACCCGGCGGCACGTCATCGCGTTCGAACGTGCTGGTCAGGCACAGCCTGATCATCTGGGTAACCGACAAATACAGCGAATATGCGTCGCAAAGCGCGTGCCGGATCTCGGGATCGGCAAAGTTCGGCGCCAATCTCGCCAAAGTCTGCGCGGTGCCGGGTGTGCGGGCATCGCCTTCAAGCTGATCTGTGATGGTCGCCACCTGGGCGACAAATTCCAGGTCGATCAGACCGCCGGGAATGAGTTTGATGTCCCATAGATCGTGCGGCGGTTTCTCGTCCTCGATCAGCTTGCGCATCTCGACAGCCTCAGCCGCCACCTTGGCGCTGTCGCGCGGCTGCGCCAGGATGTTCTCCACCTCCCGTTCGATTTCTGCGCACAGAGCGGCATCACCGGCAACCGCCCTCGCCCGCGTCAGCGCCATCTGTTCCCAGGTCCAGGCTTCCTGCCGCTGATATTTGCGGAAGGCGTCGACATGCGTCGCCACAGGCCCCTTGTTGCCGGATGGCCGCAACCTCAGATCGAGCTCGTAGAGCACACCTTCGGCTGTAGGTGCCGAAACAGCAGCAATCAGGCGCTGCGTCAGGCGAGCGAAATAGTGCGATGGCGCCAGCGGCTTCTCGCCATCCGACTCCTCCGCCTGCTCGTCATGGTCATAAAGCAGGATAAGATCGACGTCCGAGCCCGCCGTCAGCTCGCGGCTGCCCAGCTTGCCCATCCCAAGAAGCGCGATCCTGCCTCCCGGGATGCGGCCGTGGCGTTGGGCAAACTCCTCCACCACCGCCTCCAGTGCCGCTCCGATGGTCAGGTCGGCGAGATCGGAAAAGGCACGGCCGGCGCGCGCCGCATCGATGGAACCGGCCAGAAGCCGTACACCGATGAGGAATTTCTGCTCGGCAGCGAAGATACGCAGGCGGTCGAGCACCTCTTCGTAGGCGCGGTCGCCGTCAATGAAGGCCGCCAGCCTCGCTGAAAGATAGGTGCGATCCGGCAGCTCGGTGAGCAGCGCAGGGTCGAGCAGGCCGTCGAACACATGCGGGCGGCGCGTGATGATTGCCGCCAGCCGCGGCGCGGCACCCATGATGGTCGCCATCAACCTGAGCAGCCCCGGATTGGACTGCAGCAGCGAAAACAGCTGGATGCCCGCCGGCAAGCCGGACAGGAACTCGTCGAAGCGCATCAGCGCCTCGTCAGCGCGGCGCGTCTTGCCGAATGCCTCCAGGAGTGCGGGCGTAAGTTCGGTCAGCCGCTCGCGTGCCTCCGCCGATCGCGTCACCTTGTAGCGGCCGAAATGCCAGGTGCGGATGACGCGGCAAATGTCGCTTGGCCGTTGGAAGCCCAGCCCGAGCAATGTCTGCAGGGTGTCGGGATCATCGACATCACCGGTGAAGACCAGATTGCCGACGCCGGCCGATAATTCGGGCGCGGCTTCGAACAACGCTGCATAGTGGCCTTCCACCTGCTGTAAGGCAGCGCGCAGCGTTGCCGAAAAAGTCCCGGCGTCCTTGCAGCCCAGCATGTGGGCGATGCGCTCCAGCCCCTCGTCGTCCTCCGGCAGCATGTGGGTCTGCTCGTCGGCCACCATCTGGATGGCGTGTTCGACGCGGCGCAGGAACCAGTATTGCTTGGTGAGAACGTCGCGTGCTTCGGGCGTGATCCAGCTGCGCTCTGCAAGTTGACCAAGCATCGGCACCGTCTCGCGCCCTCGCAATTCCGGAAACCGGCCACCCGCAATGAGCTGCTGGGTCTGTACGAAGAATTCGATCTCGCGGATACCGCCGCGGCCGAGCTTCACGTTGTGGCCTTTGACCGCAACCTCGCCATGCCCCTTGTGGGCGTGGATCTGGCGTTTGATCGAATGAACGTCGGCGATCGCCGCATAGTCCATGTATTTGCGCCAGACATAGGGCTGGAGTTCCTTGAGGAAGGCCTCGCCTGCAGCGATGTCGCCAGCCACGGGCCGTGCCTTGATCATCGCGGCGCGCTCCCAGTTCTGCCCCCTGCCCTCATAGTAGGTCAGCGCAGCCTCCACCGGGATCGCCAGCGGCGTCGAGCCGGGATCCGGCCGCAACCTGAGATCGGTGCGGAAGACATAACCATGTTCGGTGCGATCCTGGAGGATGCGAACCAGACGGCGGGTCAACCGGGAAAACAGCTCGGTGGCATCGAGCGGATCGATCACCGCCGGAGCCTCAGGTTCGAAGAACACGACGAGGTCGATGTCCGAGGAGAAGTTGAGCTCGTGGGCACCGAGCTTGCCCATGCCGAGCAGTATCCAGCCGGACTTCAGCGTCGGATTCTTAGGATCGACCAGCTTCAGCTTGCCCTGTTCGTGGGCGTCGCGCAGCAGAAAATCGACTGCCGCGCGGATCGCGGCGTCGGCCAGATCGGAAAGCCTGCGCACGGTCAGCGACGTCTCGGCAATCCCGGCCAAGTCATCGAGTGCGATCAGGAAATGCGCCTCGGCCTTGAGACGGCGCAACTCCATCATCAGGCTCTGCTCGGAAACGTTCTCCACGCGCGACGCGGTGCCTATCATCTCGGCCACCGCGGCAAGGCGCTGTTCGACCGTTTCGTCGAACAGCGCATCCAGTATCTGTGGACGGCGCCTCGCCACATCGCGCAGGAACGGAGAAAGATCGAAAACGGCAGCCAGGAAATCCTGTGCGTCTCCCGTGCCGGCCAGAAACGTCGCCAAACGCGGCAGTTCGTCTTCCTTGGCCGCCGCTGCTATGTCGGCAAGTTCCTCGCGTCCATGGCCGACATCGAGCGGCGCAAGTTTCAATTTCGGCTGCAGCCGAAATCCCACCTTCTTGCGCTCAGCCGCTGCACTTGCCGTCATCCGTTTCTCCCCGACGAACCTTCCCGCTCCGGGAAGCTCATGACGACGCATAGTCCAGGATCGGCAGGTTGCAGATCAAGGGTGCCCTTGTGGAATTTCATGATTGCCTTAGCAAGGCTAAGCCCAAGTCCCGATCCGGGTTGCGAGCGGCTCTTTTCCAGCCGCACGAATTCTTCGGTGACACGCGCACGGTCCGCGTCGTCCGGGATGCCCTGACCATTGTCGGCCACGGTGAGCCTGATCCCGCCCGCCACACGCTCGAGCGCAACCCGCACCATCGGGCTGGCCGTCGCGTCGACCGAATATTTGATGGCATTGTCGACGATGTTGGACAGCGCCTGCCCGACGAGTTCGCGGTTGCCATCGATCAGATATGGCCCGGTGACATTGGCTTCCAGGCCGACGCCCGCTTCCTCCGCCACCGGTTCATAGAGATCGACGACATCGCGGACGGTGGCGGCCAGGTCGACCTGCGTCACATTCTCGGACGAATAACCAGCCTCGAGACGAGAGATCATCAGGATGGCGTTGAAGGTCCTGATGAGCTGGTCGGACTCCGCGATCGAGCCTTCGAGGGCAGCCTTGTAGTCGGCCGCACTGTGCCTGCCCGACAGCACCGCCTCCGCGCGATTGCGCAGCCTGGTCAGCGGCGTCTTGAGATCGTGTGCGATGTTGTCGGAGACCTGTTTCAGGCCTTCGTTCAACGTGGCGATGCGCGCCAGCATGGCGTTGAGGTTTTCGGAAAGCCGGTCGAACTCATCGCCTGCTCCGCTGACGGGAAGCCGGCCGGTCAGGTCGCCGCCCATGATGCGGCGGCTAGCCTCCGACACGTTGTCGATGCGCTTGAGCGCGGTGCGACCGACCAGGAACCAGATCAGCAACGCGCCCAGTCCCATCATGCCGAGCGTCAGGGTGAGCGCCCGACGAACCACGCTGCGGAAACGCTCGGGCTCGCCGAGGTCACGGCCGACAAGCAGGATCATCTGGTTGGGAAGCCGCACGACAAGGGCAATGGCGTCATGGCCCTTGTTGCGGCGTATCTGGGCCGGCGCCTGCCCCGATGGCTTGCCGGTGTCGTTCGCGCCCTGCGCCTGCTCGCCGCCGCTTTCGCCATAGCGCTCGTAGGAAAACGGGATCTCCGTCCAGCCTTCACGGGCGATCACCCCCGGCTCGATGCTCTGGACGTTGCCGGCCAGCACCTCGCCGTTGGGATCGGCGATCATATAGAGATTGGCGCCGGGCGCGCGCGAGCGCCGCTCCATGGTGCGCACGAGAAACGGCAGGCCGCCCCGCTGGTAGGAACGGGCAAGATCGGCCACTTCCTCGTTGATGGTTTCCTGTGTCTGCGCCGTCAGCATACGCGCCGACAGCGAAGTCATGTAGAAGACCAGCAGGACCGCGCAGATCGCGAAAAGCAGAAGATACAGCGCGGAAAGGCGCGCTGCCGTCGTCTTCATGATGGCTGGCACGGTCAGGGCCATCGAGACCTAACCGCCGCTCTTCAGCATGTAGCCGGCACCGCGAATGGTGTGCAGGATCGGTTTTTCGAAGCCCTTTTCGATCTTGCCGCGCAGCCGCGACACGTGCACGTCGATGACATTGGTCTGGGGATCGAAATGATAGTCCCAGACGTTTTCAAGCAGCATCGTGCGCGTCACCACCTGGCCGGCATGACGCATCAGATATTCGAGCAGGCGGAACTCACGCGGCTGCAGGACAATCTCCTTGCCGGCGCGCTTGACCGAATGCGACAGCCTGTCGAGCTCGAGATCACCGCTCCTGTAGACCGTCTCGCTCTCCTTCACGCCGGCGCGGCGGTTCAAGACCTCGACACGCGCCAGCAGCTCTGAGAAGGCATAAGGCTTGGTCAGATAATCATCGCCGCCGGCGCGCAACCCGGTTACGCGATCATCCACTTCGCCAAGCGCCGATAGAATGAGTACCGGCGTGGTGTTTCCGCGCGAACGCAGTGCCGCGATGACGGAAAGCCCATCACGACGCGGCAGCATGCGGTCGACGACCATCACGTCATACTCGCCGCTGTCGGCCAGAGCGAAACCGGTCTCACCGTCGCCGGCGACATGGGCGGTATGGCCTGCCTCGGTGAAGGCCTTTTCCAGATAGTCGGCGGCTTCCCGATCGTCTTCGATGATCAGAATCTTCATGGAGCCGTTATACGCAATTTCCGAAGCCGTTGCGGCAGACATCTCTGGACATCCTGTGATTTTGCGGCAGCGGGACGAGGGCCCCGCTGCCGCTGAGGTCGGACACTACTGACTGACACGCCGACCATGCTTCCTTCGCGGCGATCCGGGGGTGCGACACCACCGTTCCGGAAGCAAAGTTTTCCGGTTGCTGAAACCATCCCCAGGACGGCCAACATCCGAAAGACACCGACAGGCGCGGAAAATCCGGCCCGCCTGGCTCAGTGCCCCCACTGCCCCGAGGCGTTTCCGGCATTTCCCTTGCCAGCGCGGCGATCGATCAGCCCTTGGCGACCGGCAGTGTCACGAAGCGGTTGGTGTCTTCGCGGCTGATCTGCACCAGTACCTGTTTGCGGCCAGCCTTCTGCGCATCCTTCATCGCATTGGAGATATCGGATGCCCCGGCGACCTCCTGGCTGTTGATCGCGGTGATGACGTCGCCTGCCTGGATGCCGCGATCGGCGGCGTCGCTGTCAGGATCGACGTCGGTCACGACCACGCCCTTGCCGTTGTCGGACTTGGTGACCGTCAAGCCAAGGTCAGCCAGGGAATTGGTGTCCGACGGCTGCGATGGCTTGCCGGCCGACGCCATCTTGTCGCCGCTCGGCAGCTTGCCAAGATCAACCTTGATGGTCTCAGCCTTGCCACCGCGCCAGACGGTGACATCCACCGACTTGCCGGGCTGGTAGGCGCCGATCAGGCGAGCCAGCTCCTTGGTGGTCGCGACATCCTTGCCGTCGACCTGGGTGATGACGTCACCGGCGACGATGCCGGCCTTCTTGGCAGGGCTATCGTCCTGGGCACCGGAAACCAGCGCGCCCTTTTCAGCCTTCAGGCCGAGCGATTCGGCGATATCGGCCGTGACCGGCTGGATTTCGACACCGAGCCAGCCGCGTTCGATCGTGCCGCCCTTCATCAGTACCTCCACGACCTGCTTGGCTGTGGAAGCCGGAATGTCGAAGGCAATGCCGACGCTGCCGCCCGAGGGCGAGAAGATCGCGGTGTTGATACCGACCACCTGGCCGCTCTGGTTGAAGGTCGGGCCACCGGAATTGCCGCGGTTCACCGGAGCGTCGATCTGGATGAAATCATCATATGGGCCGGCGCCGATGTCGCGGCCACGAGCCGAGACGATACCCGAGGTAACGGTGCCGCCGAGGCCGAACGGATTGCCGACGGCAACCACCCAGTCGCCGACGCGGACCTTGGAGTCGTCCGCGAACTCGACATAGGTGAACTTCTGGTCCTTGTTGTCGACCTTGAGCACGGCGAGATCGGTGCGCTGGTCGGTACCGACCAGCTTGGCTTCGAATTCCTTGCCGTCGGTCATGACAACGGTGAAGGCGGTACCGCCATCGACGACATGGTTGTTGGTGACGATGTAGCCGTCTTCGGAAATGAAGAAGCCTGAGCCCTGCGCAACCGGACGCGGCTCGCGATTGGGGTTTTCACGATGCTGGAAGCTGCGGCCACCCTGGCCGTTGGGACCGCGGAACTCCTTGAAGAAGCGCTTGAGCTGCGGATTGTCCTGAAAGAAATCGGGAGCATCGAAGGGCATGTTGCCGTCATCGGATGCCGGCTGAACCTTGGCCTTCACCTGCACCGAAACAACGGCCGGAGAGACCTTCTCGACGAGATCGGCGAAACCCGGAACCTGGGGAGCCTGAACATTGACGGCCTCGGCCATCACGGGGGCCGTGCCGGTCGTCACCGCACCGAAGCCGATGGCGCCGGCGATCGCCAGCGAAGCGGCTGCAGCGGCAAGGCGCGAACGGGTGCGGGAGGAAGTGGGGGTAGCAGTCATGAATCCGTTATCCTCTAGAACTGGACGCTCAAGCGGCATCCTTCGAGACAACAGATAGAGAAGCCGACATTACCGCTTCATTTCCGGTAGATGAAACTTTGGTAATGTTGGCGAAACCACGCTCAGTCGCGTTTCAGGATCGCATCGAGCCTGGCTTTTTCGTCCACGCTCAACCCGGCCATTTCCGGTGCCTTCGGCCGGCGTGCCGCTCGCATCATGAATGCCCCGCCGATCAGGAGCAGGAAAACAGGTGCGCCCCATAACAAGGCGGTGCGCCATTCGAAACGCGGCTTCAGAAGCACGAACTCGCCGTAGCGCGAGACGACGTAGTCGATGACCTGCGTGTCGCTGTCGCCGGCTTTCAGCCGATCGCGCACCAGGACGCGCAGGTCGCGCGCAAGATCAGCATCGGATTCGTCGATGGACTGGTTCTGGCAGACCATACAGCGCAAGCCGGCCGACAGTGAGCGCGCGCGCGCTTCCAGTGCCGGGTCGGACAACATCTCATCGGGTTTGACGGCAAAGGCGCTGCCTGAAGCCAGCAGCACCAACCCCAAGACCAGACCGGCGACAAAACCTCGCATCGTCACGACACGGTTGCCGCCGCTGCCGGCTTGCCCTTGCGCTTGGCTGGCGCACCGACCCGCAGGCGCCGGTCAGCCAGGGACACCGTACCACCCGCCATCATGACCAGACCACCCAGCCAAATCAGTGTCACCAGCGGCTTCCACCAGATGCGCGCGACGACCGAGCCGTCGGCGGACTCATCACCGAGTGCGATGTAAAGCTGGCTGAAGCCGATCGTCTTGATGCCGGCCTCGGTGGTCGGCATCTGGCGGGCCGGGTAGAAACGTTTGGACGAATTGATCGTGCCCGTCACCTGGCCGCCTGCATTGATCAATTCGAAGCGGGCACGATCCTCGTTGAAGTTCGGTCCCTTCATCGGCTGGATTCCGTCGAACCGCACAATCCGGCCGGCAACTTCGACCGTCTGCTGCGGCTTCATGGTCAGGATGTGCTCTTCACCGAAATTCAACGTGCCGACCATGCCGATCAGCGTGACGCCAAGGCCGGCATGGGCGAGCGCGGTTCCAAAGACCGAGCGCGGCAGGCCAACGAAGCGACGCAGCATGATCCGAGGCGCCACGGAACCGAAACCCGATTTCATCGCCAGGTCGGTGGCCGCCCCCAGGATCAGCCAGACGGCGAGGCCAGTGCCGAAGGCAGCGAGCACCGACCCGCCATCGATGAAGAACAGCACGACCAGCGCAGCCAGCAAGGCGGCCCCGAAAGCCGCCATCAACCGCTGCGCGGCGGCAAACATGTCGCCGCGCTTCCAGGCGAGCAGCGGGCCGAATGGCACCAGCAGCAGGAGCGGTACCATCAGCGGACCGAACGTCAGGTTGAAGAAGGGCTCGCCGACTGAAATCTTGTCTCCCGTCACTGCCTCCAGCGCGAGTGGATAGAGCGTACCGATCAGCACGGTTGCCGTCGCGGTGGTCAGGAACAGATTGTTCAGCACCAGCGCGCCTTCACGCGAAATCGGCTGGAACAGGCCACCCGCCGTCAGCGAGGATGCACGCAGCGCAAACAACGCCAGCGAACCGCCGATGAAAAAGAGCAGGATGCACAGAATGAAGACGCCGCGCGACGGGTCCGTGGCAAAGGCGTGAACTGACGTCAGCACCCCGGAGCGCACCAGGAAAGTGCCGAGCAGCGACAGCGAGAAGGTGAGAATGGCGAGCAGCAGTGTCCAGATCTTGAGAGCCGAGCGCTTTTCCATGACGATGGCGGAGTGCAGCAGTGCAGTCCCTGCCAGCCATGGCATGAAGGAGGCATTCTCGACCGGATCCCAGAACCAGAAGCCGCCCCAGCCGAGCTCATAGTAGGCCCAGTAGGAGCCCATCGCGATGCCGCCGGTAAGGAATATCCAGGCCACCAGCGTCCACGGCCGTACCCAGCGCGCCCAGGCGGCATCGATGCGGCCATCGATCAAGGCAGCGACAGAGAAGGAGAAGCAGATCGAGAAGCCGACATAACCGAGATAGAGCAGCGGTGGATGCACCGCCAATCCAAGATCCTGCAGGATCGGATTGAGGTCGCGTCCTTCGACCGGAGCCGGGATCAACCGGGTAAAAGGGTTGGATGTCGACAGGATGAACAGCAGGAACGCGACGCCGATCGAGCCCTGAACGGCCAGCACGTTTGCCTTGAGGCTGGCCGGCAGATTGGCGCCAAAGGCCGCAACCAGGGCACCGAAGAAAGCCAGGATCAGGACCCACAGAAGCATGGAGCCTTCGTGATTGCCCCAGGTCCCGGTGAGCTTGTAGATCATCGGCTGCAGCGAATGCGAATTTTCCCAGACGTTCACGACCGAAAAGTCGGAACCGGCATAGGCAACCATCAGCGCAGCGAGGGAAAGCGCCGTCAGCGCGAAACCGGTGATGGCGGTGGGCGCGGCCACTGCCATCATGCGTTCATTGCCGAGCCGGGCGCCGACCAGCGGCACGACGGTCTGGATCAACGCCAGCGCAAAAGCCAGAACCAGGGCGAAATGACCGATCTCAACCATGCCCGTTATTTAACCTGTGTTTCCTGCCACACGCCCTTGGCCTTCAACCCGTCGGCGACTTCCTTGGGCATGTAGCGTTCGTCGTGCTTGGCCAGCACGCTATCGGCAACGAAAACGCCATCGGAGCCAAATGAACCTTCGGTGATGACGCCCTGCTCCTCTCGAAAGAGGTCCGGCAGGATGCCTGTGTAGGTTACCTTCACGGCGTCGTGCGTGTCGGTCACGGCAAAGGACACGGTTGTCCCCTGGCCGCGCACGATCGTGCCCTTTTCCACCAGTCCGCCGAGCCGGATACGCTGGCCCGGCGCGACGTTGGCGGCAGCAAGATCGCCCGGCATGTAGAAGTAAGAGGCCTTCTGACCGAGGGCATAAAAAGTCAAGGCCGCCGCGATCGACAGGAAACCCAGCCCCGCCACGATCACCGACAGTCGTTTCTGCTTGCGCGTCATCGCCTACTCCGTTGCCGCGAGGCCGAGTTTACCGGCAAAGGCTGTGAATTGCTTGGCTTCCGGACTATCGGCGCCAAAAACCGCGACCCCGCGCCGCAGCGCAGCGCGGGCCTCGTCGGTCTTGCCCAGCACGACATACGAACGCATGAGGCGCATCCATCCTTCCGTGTCGCGCGGGTTCTGCTTGAGCTTTTCATCGAGGCTGGCCACCATCGTCTCGATCATGGCGCCGCGCTGCTCGTCCGACAGCGACGAAGCGGCGGCGACATCGCCTTCCGACGGGCCGCCTTGGGGCGGAACAGGATTGGTCTCCAGGCTCGCCAGCGCCTGTCCAACGGCCTTGCGCCATGGAGAATCCGCCGGCAGCGTCGTCTGCAGCTTCTGCAGCGTGGCGACCGCTTCCGGCTTGCGGCCCTCCTGCGAAAACGCCAGCGCCAGATAGAAGTTCGCCTTTGGGTCGTTCGGCTCGAGCTTCAACGCGGTCTCGAAGGCAGCTTGTGCGTCGGCCGAAACCACCCCGCCGGCGCCATTGACCATTGCCTCGCCCAGCCCTGTCTGGCGGGCGGCATTGCCTCCTTCGAGCCGGATCGCGTTGCGGTAGGCAGTGACGGCGTCGCCAAACCGGCCGATGCGCAGATAGATCGGGGCCAGAACATCCCAGCCACGGCCATCGGTGGGGTTCTTCACTAGATGCGCTTCGGCTCTCGCCACCAGTTCATCAACCGAACTCTCCGCCGGATTCTTCGCAAGGCGCTCCGCGAGAGGCTGGGAGGGCAAGTCCGGCGAGCCGAGACGGCCATAGATGCCCCAGCTCAAGAGAGGCACGGCCAGCACCGCGACGACGGACAGCAGACGGACGATTTTCGACCCGGAGCCGGAACCCTGTAGCGCAGTTTCATTGCCGCCCAGGCGCAGGATACGGCGACCGATTTCAGCACGGGCCTGCTCGGCCTCGGCCGGCTGGATCAGCCCACGCGACAGGTCACCGTCGAGTTCGCTGAGCTGGTCGCGATAGACTTCGAGATCGTGCGCATTTTGAGAATCCTGCCCCCTCCCCCCTCCGGCGAGAGGCAACAGTACGGCCAGGCTCGCGCCCAGCGTCAGCACCGCGGCTATGACCCAAAACAGCATGGCACTTCCAATAGCGGTCCGGCTTCGTCCTGCCAACACAAGCGTCCTGCGACGCTTTGACAGAATTGCGGCCAGGAGACTTTGATCGAGCGCAAATGCCCGGCTAAAGCCCTTGGAAAATCGTGGTAGCGGCGCTTAGAGCGTTTCCGTTTTTCACGGAAACGCGGAAACGCTCCAGCCTTTTGTTTTTACGCAATTCCGGACGGAAAACCGCTACACACTTTTCCTGGAATTGCTCTAGGTCAGCGGTGTCCAGCTGCCATCCGAGTTGCGGCAGGCTGTGCCACGCGCAATCTGGCCGGCGCCACCCGAATAAACCGTGTGGCGATACTGACGGCAATCCTGGGAACCGACACGGTATGGCTGCGCCGCGACGACCTCGCCATAACGGCTGGATTGATCGCTCTTCCAGGTCACTGTCTGGCCACTGGCAGTATACTCGAGCGCCTTGTATTCAGCCTCCAGCGCCTTGCGCTTTTCGGTCGTGGTCAGGTTCGCCCCGATATTGCCGCTGATAAGGCCACCGCCCATTTCCGAAAGCACAGTAGAGGCAATCGAGGAACCGTCAGAACCCGATTTCGGAGCGATATCAGGTCCGCTTCCATTCGACCCTGTCGTGCTGCAGCCGGCCAGCGCCAGCATTCCGGCAACGAGGCCCATGCGAATCGTCATGCTGTCAAAATTCCCCTCTTCGCCGCGCAATCGGCGGCGGTCGCGGCGATAATCCCGATATTGGGCTGAAATTGGGCCATGTGCCACCCCCATAACACGTTCTTCACTGGACGCTGCGCAGGCGCACGATCGCTTTCAGGCCTCCCATCGTCGAACGCTCGAGCGCGAGTGTGCCGCCATACTCCTTGATCAGGTCAGCAACTATAGCCAGTCCCAGCCCCGTCCCGGGCTTCGTCTCATCCAGCCGCTTCCCGCGCTGCAGCGCCTCTCGCGCCTTGTCCTCGGGGATCCCCGGACCATCATCCTCGATCAATATCTCGAACTGCTCGCTGCTTTCGCCGGCCGCGACCACCGGCCTGACCGTAACCTTTGCATTGCCGCGCGCCCATTTCATGGCGTTCTCGAGCAGGTTGCCCATCATCTCTTCAAGATCTTCGCGCTCTCCGGCAAAGATGATGGCCTCGACAGGCAGCGAAAGCGAAAGCGTCACCTTGGGGTTCAGCTTCTGCATCACGCGCACCATGCGTTCGGCCAACGGCGTGACCGGCGTGCGATACACCACGCTGTTGCGCTGGGCGGCGATGCGCGCCCGCTGCAGATAGTGCTCGACCTGCTTTTGCATCGACGCAGCCTGGTCGGTGATCAACTGGCCTTTCTGCCCGCCAAGCGCCCGTCCCTCGTTCAGGAGTACGGCAAGCGGCGTCTTCAGCGAATGCGCCAGGTTGCCGACCTGCGTGCGCGAGCGCTCGACGATGCGCTTGTTGTTCTCAATCAGCGCGTTGGTCTCGTTGGCCAAAGGCTCGATCTCCGCCGGGAAATGCCCATCCAGGCGCTGCGCCGTCCCCTCGCGCACCAGCGCCAGGGCCGCCCGGACCCTTCGCAAGGGCTGTAGACCAAGCAAAATGGCGATTGCGTTGATGGCGATCATGCCAGCGCCGAACAACGACAGGTAGGTAAGCAGCCGGCCCTGGAACGACCGGATTTCCTCTTCCAGCTCGCTCTTGTTGCCCATCACCCTGAAACGAGCGATGTGGTTCTTCGCGTCCAGCACGAATTCGCTTTCGAAGACCTGCAGTTCCTCGCCCCTCAGCCCTTTTGTCGAATAGCTGCGCTGGAAGCTGGAGTTGAACGGCACCTCGCCGATGCCCGGTGAAGGCAGCGTCTGCGCCATCATCGACGATGAACGCAAGTGGCCGCTGACACCTTCCGAGGCCGGTTCGACCGACCAATACCAGCCGGAAAAAGGTTCGGAGAAGCGCAGGTCGCCGAGATCCGGCGCACCGATCAACACGCCTTTGTCCGAGATGCCGACAGATCCGATCAGGTTGAAGAGATGCGCCGAGAGCAGGCTGTCGAAACCGCGTTCGCTGGCCTGACGGTAGAGCGTGGTGATCAGGGTGAAGATGACGACCAGCGTCAGCACCGCCCAGATCGACGAGAAGGCAACAACGCGAAAGGTCAGAGAACGCAGCCAGAAACGCAGCGGCGCCTTCGTCTTCGAGCGTTTGGTGGTGGCGAGCGGTTCCGCTTTACGCCTCCGGTTCACGCATGCGGTATCCCATGCCGCGCACGGTCTCGATCATGTCGACACCCATCTTCTTGCGCAGCCGGCCGACAAAAACTTCGATGGTGTTGGAATCGCGATCGAAATCCTGATCATACAAATGTTCGACCAGCTCGGTGCGAGACACCACCTCCCCCATGTGGTGCATGAGGTAGGCAAGCAGCCGGAACTCGTGCGACGTCAGCTTCAGCGGCACGCCGTCGACGTCGGCCTTGGACGCTTTGGTATCCAGGCGCAATGGGCCGCAGGTCAGCTCGGATGATGCATGGCCGGCAGCGCGGCGAATGAGCGCGCGCACGCGGGCCAGCACTTCTTCGATGTGGAAAGGCTTTGTCACATAGTCGTCGGCGCCGGCATCGATACCGGAAACCTTGTCGCTCCAACGATCGCGCGCCGTCAGCATCAGCACCGGCATCTTGCGGCCATCCCGGCGCCATCGCTCGACGACACTGATGCCGTCCATCTGCGGCAGGCCGATATCGAGCACGACCGCGTCATAGGGCTCGGTATCGCCGAGATAGTGACCTTCCTCGCCGTCATAGGCGCGGTCGACCACATAACCCGCGTCGACAAGCGAATCGGCGAGTTGCCGGTTCAGTTCCTTGTCGTCCTCGACCACCAGTACGCGCATTATGCCTCATGTCGTTCTGTTGTATTGTTCGGATATAGATCGATCCGGAACGCGGAAACCGGATCAGCCCGCCGGCACCACCATCTCGGCCCTGCGCGGGCGCTCTCCGTCCTTGCCCGGCACCAGCACGACAATCACGCACACCTCCTGTCCACCGCGGTTGGCGGACGAGGCCTTGGCGAGCGTACCACCGTTCTGGGCCGCGACTTCCTGGCCGATCGCGTAGCAGTCGGCCGCGACGGTCACAACCTGCCTGGTATAGGCGGGAGACGAGATCGGCATGGCACTCGCCGGAGCGGCGCCAATCAGCCCGCCGACGCAAAGCGCCAGCAAAAAAGACCGAAGAGTGGAGCGGATCCTGTTCATGGCGCCTTTATTAGCGCATCGGGGCTGAACACGAAATGAACACCGGCGACTGCGTCTCCCTACCACGTCCTTAATGGCAAACCGCGCGGACCTTAACCGATACGTTCGACGGCAGACAACCGTTCAGACGAAGCGATCCGATCATGGATGACAACCTCCCACTGCCAAGACGGGTAGAAACACCGGCGAGCAGACATTTTCAGCCCTTGCCCGCGTGGCTGCCGCGACTATGGTCGCCGATAATTCAAATCCAACCAGCAACACAGAGCATCATATGAAACTTGGCTTCGTCGGCACGGGCGCACTCACCGCAGCGATTGTCACAGGGCTCAAATCGGTGGCCGACAACTCGGTGTCGGTGCTTCTGTCGCCACGCAACGAAGAGATCGCTGCAAACCTCGCCTTGCGTTTTGAGGACGTGCAGGTGGCGAGCAACAATCAGGCCGTGCTCGACGGCAGCGACACGGTGATGCTGGCGGTGAGGCCACAGGTCGTACACGAGGTCATCCCATCGCTGCGATTCAGGGCGGACCATCACATCGTCAGCCTGATCGCGACGCTCTCGCTGGAGGAGATCGCTACGCTGGTTGCGCCAGCCCACAAGCTGACCAAGGCGCTGCCGATGCCGATGATCGCGTTGAGACAAGGCGCCACCATCATCTGCCCGCCCGACAAGGATATCGCTGCTCTCTTCGGTGGACTTGGCAAGGCTATCGAGGTGGAGAGCGCAAGCGAGTTCGACGCTCTCAGCGTCGTGACAGCGACTTATGCCAGCTTCTTCAAATATCTCGATACCGTTCACGTGTGGCTCAAGGCCCAAGGCGTCGATGACACCAAGGGGCGCGACTATATCGCCACCCTGTTCAAGGCGCTGGCCAATGCACCCGACGCTTCGCCTGCCAGCGGCTTCATGCATCTGTCGCAGGAATACGCGACACGCGGCGGCATCAACGAGCAGATCCTGCGCGAACTGACGGACGCCGGACTGTTCGACACTTTCACCCAAAGCCTGGGCGGCGTGCACAAACGCATCGTTGCTTCGCGGACATAGGCGCGGGGATCACCCGGAGTGGTCAAGTCCGGCCAGCCCCCAGGCAGGGGCTGGCCTTTCTGGTCGCCTTATTCACTTCGCCAACCGATTGTACTTCTTCAGGGCTTCCTGCAACCTGTCGTGCGGGATGGCAAAGGAGACATTGTCGTCGCGTCCCTTCATGGTCTCGGCCGCGACCATGGCGTTGATGATCGCCTCTTCCGTCGCATCCGCTGTAGCATGGAACAGCGGATTGATCTTGTCGTTGGAGACCATCTCCACCGTCGTGTTCTTCTCCTGATTGAAAGCCTCCGGATTGGCGGTCGAGAAGGTGATGAAGATGTCGCCGCTGCCATTGCCGCCATAACCACCCGTCTTGGCGATGCCGAGCGGCACGCGGCGGGCGAGCCGCTTCAGCTGATGCGGCAACAACGGCGCATCAGTCGCGACCACGACGATGATCGACCCCGCCTCCTCGCGTTTCCACGACACATCCGGCATCAGGTCGGTGATCTCCTTGCCGACCGGGGCACCGGCAATGGTGAGATCTGCTCGTGAACCGAAATTGCCCTGGACCAGAACGCCGACATTGTAGCCACCATCCTCGGCCGACAGTTTTCGCGAGGCCGTACCGGTGCCGCCCTTGAAGTTGAACAGGTTCATGCCCGTGCCGCCGCCGACATTGCCTTCCGCGATTGCACCGGATTTGGCCGTATCGAGCGCGGCGTAGACATGTTCCTTCTTCACATGCATGCCGTTGATGTCATTCAGGATGCCGTCCCAGGTCTCTGCTACCACCGGCAACCTCCAATAGAGATCGCGGAAATGCGGCCCGACGAGGTTGTTCTCTGCCTCCCAGGAGATGACAGAGTCGCGGACGACGCCGACACTGTGCGTGTTCGTGATCATGATCGGGCCCTCGAGGAAACCGCTTTCCTCGATCCATGTCGTCCCGGTCATCTCGCCATTGCCGTTCAGCGAATACCAGCCGGCGAAAGACGGCCCAAACGCCTTGCCACGCGGCAGGATTGCGGTGACGCCGGTGCGCACGGGTCCCTTTCCAACCGCAATCTTGCCTTCGCCTTCGATGATCGTCGAATACCCGACGGTGACGCCTGGCACATCGGTGATGGCGTTGTTTGGCCCGGGCGTCCCTTCGAACGGAATGCCGAGGTCGCGGGCACGCGGTTTATCGGCAGCCGACGCAGCAGCTGCACTCACAGCCAGAGCGATGCCGCACATCGCCCCGACCAGACTTCTGTTTGCACGTTCCATGGTGTCTCCTCCACTCTGATGAAAACGCGCTCAGTCCTCCTTTGATCTTTCGATCAACCAAGCGACAAATGCATATCGCCATCAGGAAATGGAAGCGGCAACCATCATTGACGCCACGTCAATGCAAAGGCGGGTTCTGGACCAAAGGCTGGAGCCAGCACGGCAGGCGGCCCCGGCCGCAGCTCGAACATTGCCGATGCCCAAAAAGGAATGGCCCGACCAGGGGCCGGGCCATTCCTCGGTGAGATATCACCTCGATAAAAAGAGCGAATGACTGGAGGTCAAGCCGGCACCCGCTAAAGGAGAAATGTTTAGAAATCGCGCTGGAAGCGGAGGATGCCGCCGACGCTGCTTTCCTTGTCCGCACCGGACCAGCTGCCACGGTAGTCGGCCTTGCCGAACTTGCCTTCATTGACATAGTCAACTTCGGCCGTGACGGTGAAGCCCGGAACCAGCTGATGCGCGACGTTGACGGCGACGCCAAGCGTCTCGCCTTCGTCATACGACACCTGGGCGTTCAAAGAGGTCTTCTCGTTGAACTTGTAGGTGCCGCCGCCCCAGACGGCCCAGTTGCCGCCCCATGGCTTGTAGAAGCTGCGGTAGATGTTGTCGTCCGTACCGTAGCCGCCCATGATGAACAGCGAGATCTGGTCGGTTGCGTTCACGTCCAGGCGAACCTTGCCGGCCCACTCTTCCCATGAGGAGTTGTAGGCAACGACGCCGGAGATACCACCCCAGCCCTGCGTGTACTTGGCGCCGACCACGACGTTTGGAACGTAGCTGTCGATGGTCTGGTCGTTGCCAGGAGCGAAGACCCAGTTGCCGGCACCGTCCTTCACATAGGTGTTGTAGCTGCCCGAGCCCTGTTCGAGCGACACGATCGCGGAGAAACCATTACCGCCGTCGAAGGTGTAGCTGATCAGGTTGGTATCGAACTCGCCGTAAGGAACCAGCGTATCCTGGATGACGTTGGCAGCGTAGCCCGAGAAGGTGTCGTAAGCCGACTCGTCCTTACCAACGCGAAGACCACCGAGCTGAATCCAGGCCCACTTGAGCTGGATGTCGCCCTTGTTGCCGGCTTCACCGCTGCCATCACGGTTGCCGAAGTTGAAACGGGTCTCGGTAAAGGTCTTCAACGTACCGTACTCGGTTTCCTGACCGGTCCAGGTGCGCAGGGCGAGACGGGCGTTCTTCTGCCAGGTGTCCTGCTCATCGCCATTGAGGCGATCACGGGTCTTGGCGCCGTCAAACGAGCCAAGATCGCCGAGGCCGGCATCGTAGCGGACATAACCGCCGATACGCAGGCAGGTCTCGGTGCCCGGGATGTAGAAATAGCCGGCGCCGTAGACGTCGCAGATCTTGACGTATTCTGCCGGTTCCGGCTCTGCGACGACGACGGCGTCGGCGGCGCGAGCGCCGGAAACGGCGATCATTGCCGCGGCCGAGCCGAGAAGAAGGGTGTGGATTTTCACTGATATCCCCTGTTCGTACTTTCGGATCGTCAAGTTCCCCCAGTCGCAAGCAAAATGCCGCCGGAAGTTCCCGATCCGAACGGACGGACTATGCATAATTTGTGGCATCGGCCTTGATAACAAAAATGTTACCGATCTGTAACATCAAAAATAATATATAAGTACCCATTTGGCTACCACCTGTCTTCAAATAACTGATTTCACATATGAATTTGATATTCACCAGAAATCTAATGTAATAGTCTTAATTTCCATACCGATTTTGGCGACGCGAATTTCGTTTCAATTGTGCAGTTGTCGCGTTGCAATAAAGACACAATTGGTCAGGCGACCATAGAACCAGGCGCCTTGGATTGCTTCTGATCGAAAATCTGCTGAGCATGATGGATCGCGTGGGCATTGCTTTCAGACCAATCGCGCAGCACGCCAAGGGGTAGTTTCAGGGAATTGCCCAGCGCCGTGAGGCTGTATTCGACACCGGGCGGTGTGGTGTCGACGAGGTGGCGATTGACAAGGCCGTTCCGTTCGAGTCGCCGCAGTGACTGCGTCAGCGTTTTCTGGCTGATGCCTTCCACCTGACGCTTGAGCGCATTGAAACGTGCCGCACCTCCGTCGAGGTAGATCCGCCGCAGCACGACGAGGGTCCATTTGTCGGAGAAAAGTTCGAACATCGTATCCCCGTCGACGGCCAAGCGGTCGGTGACGTGATCGTTCATAACTGTCTCCTGATTTGCTTCCCCCCAAATCGAAACTCGCGCAGTAACAGCCGTAGGCTGCTTTGGTTCCTTCACAATTTCGGATTTTTGCACCGCCCTTGCCGGCGCCCGCACGAACGCAGGATAATCAGAACCTGCGCAACCGCCTGCGGTTGCTAGCTTGGCGTGTGATGACACCCGGCTGCATGCAAGTTCCCGCCATAGGAAAACTGCACCAAACCAAAAGGGACCTCTGAGCCAAAGCCTGTACCAATGGCTCCGAGGAGTCCCCAGCCCTAGCTGTCACGTAACTGCGCCACCGTCACCAGCCGAGGGTCGCCACGCTGCAGGTCTACGCCGTAGAACGGCACACTATCCTGGCGATCCAGCAGGATCGGTGTTGTGGCTCGCCCAAGCAACAAGGCTTCGCAGGCCTCGCCAAATGATCGGCCGGCCAGATAGAGCCCTTCGGCTACGACATTGGTGCAGAAGACCCTGCCCTGCCCGTCGATGTAGATGGTTTCATAACCGAGGCCATCCTCGGCGATGCCAACGATGGTCAAGCCGAGCGCAGCTTCCAGTTCTTCGATCTGCTCGTCGACTTCGCCAATCGATCCAAACGACAATGCCATGCGGGCACAGGTCTCGCCGGTTCCGCTTTCTCCAACCACAAGGCCAGCGAATTCACGCAGGATAGCGATTGACGGATGCTCCTTTGGCACGATGACAGTGCCGTCTCTCCACCGGTCTGGCCGCCATCCAGCTGAGACGAAGAGCGGTTCGATAGAGGCAGGGATGGCGAAAGCAACCATGTCGAGACCATGCGACGAAAAGCACTGTGTTCGCAACAACCCTGCTTTGCGCGAGAAGCTGGATCATCCTTGCGGATGACAGGATTGCCACCCGTTGGCTGCTAGGCTGATCCGTATTTGCAGGGAGGACAAGCCATGCAGGCTGGCGAGGACAAGCCCGTGGTGATCGTCACCGGTGGCGGTAGCGGTATCGGCGCCGCCGTCGCCGAACGGCTCGCCAACTCCCATCGCGTCGTCATCTGTGGCCGCCGCAGGAATGCCCTCGATGCGATCGCTGCGCGTACCGGCGCGGATGCTGTCGCGCTGGATGTCACCGACCACGCTGCGGCACGTGAGATGGTGACACACACCGTGGAACGCCACGGGCGACTGGACGGCCTTGTCCTTAATGCGGGCATCATTCTCTCCGCTTCGATCGCCGAACTTCCCATCGCGGATTGGGATCGGCAGATCGCAGTCAACCTGACGGCGCCCTTCGTCATGACCCAGGCCCGCGCTGCCACATCTCCTGGCCAGTCGCGGTGCCGTGGTTGCGGTGAGCTCGGTGGGCGCAGTGCAAACCGGCCCAGGCATCTCGGCCTACTCGGCCGCCAAAGCTGGAATCAGTCAGTTCATCAGATGTCTCGCTTATGAATACGCGCGTCACGGCCTGCGCGCGAATGTCGTTGCACCGGGTTGGATTCGCAGCGAGATGGCGGATGAGGAAATGCGTGCGCTGCCGATCGGCAGCGATCTGGAGGCTGCCTACGCCAAGGTCAGCGAACATGTTCCCCAACGCCGAGCCGGTTCCTCGATGGAAGCGGCCGAGGTCATCGCCTTCCTGTTGTCGCCGGCGGCCTCCTTCGTCAACGGCGCGGTCTATGCCGTGGATGGCGGTTCGCTCGTTGCCAATTCCGGCATGACCTATGTCGATGGGCTGGACGCCGGATAACCGGCCTACCGCAACTGGACCAACCCGGCATCTGTCGCGCTGAACCCGCAAGCCGCGAAATAGAAATCCCGCAGATGCGGGTCGAAATCGACATGCAGCCACTCGCAGCGCGACGCCTTGGCATTGTCGACAGCGACCCGCACCAGTTGCGATGCATAGCCGCGGCGGCGGTGCGCTGAATGCACCATCGTATCGAGCAGGAAAGCATGCACGCCACCATCCCAGGCAACATTGACGAAGCCGATGAGATCGCTCCCGATCCGCAGGATCACCCAACCCAGGCTGAAACGGTTGACCTGAGACCACCAATCATCGTCAAACTGCGCATGTTCGAAGCATTCGGCATGCAATGCATTCAACTCGTCATTCTCGAAAGCGCCGCGCCATAGAAAGTGCGGCAGAGAGCGATCCGGCGTTGTATCCAGGCTTGCTGTCATCCATCCTTATCGCCAGCCACTGCCTTTGAGACAAGGTGTTCGCGAACCGGGCTGCTTGTGCCAACGGTTGCAGCGTTCAGTCGCCAGAAGATGGGTTTATCCTGGCATCGCGCTTCCGCGGCAGCGACCAACGACAAACCCGTAGCCTCAAGGAAGATCCGATGACGGAACACCGCATTGTCGCCGCCACTCCCGAGCCAAGGACCCGCGACAGCCTGATCCGCGATCTGCGGCATCTGGGTGTAAAAGCCGGCGAGACGTTGCTCGTCCATTGCGCCCTGAGCAAGCTGGGCTGGGTCTCAGGCGGTGCGGAAGCGGTTGTGCGCGCCTTGCTTGGCGCGATCACCGAGACCGGCACATTGGTGATGCCTGCACAATCGTCGCAGCTCAGCGACCCTGTGCACTGGCAGGCCCCGGCCGTTCCCGAAAACTGGATCGAGATCATTCGTGAAACCTTGCCGGCCTTTGATCCGCTCACCACGCCGACCCGTGATATGGGTGCTGTCGCAGAGTTGTTCCGCACCTGGCCGGGTGCGCGGCGAAGTCTGCACCCGACCTGCTCCTTCTCGGCCCTCGGCCCCTCAGCGGAGACGATCACCGAGCGGCAACTGCTGGCAGAGCCTTTCGGCAAGGATGGTCCTCTTGGATACCTCCATCGATCGTCTGCACGTATCCTGCTGCTCGGCGCAGAGTTCGACGCATGCACCGCTTTTCATCTGGCCGAACACATGGCCTGGCCATCCCTGCCGAGGATCGCGGAAGGGTCTCCCCTCATCGTGGACGGGCAACGCCGCTGGGTCAATTTCGACATTGCGACCGGAGATGCAGACCGGTTTCCGAAGATAGGAAAGGAATTGATACGCCAAGGCCTCGTCCAGACCGGAACGGTTGGCTCCGCAACCTGTCATCTGATGTCTATGCCGGAAGTCGTCGATGCCGCTGCCAGGATCATGGCTGCGCAGCAACCTCCTTCCGGATGATGCACACGTAAGAAACGGTACATGGAAAGGTCGTCGCGCGCGGATACGCCGCCGCCCTTTACCCTCCCTTCACCAATCGCGCATCCAATGGTGAAGCCCTTGCCAGTACCGCCGCAATCGACCAATAGTCGGCTCGGCAACCGAAATGGGGCCGCCTGCGTTCCTGATTGCGCGGCAAACGAGTATACTGACGCCACGGCGCAACCCATCGCAAGCGTGTAACCGGCCTCGATGAACATCCCCCAGGAACCGCGCAAGAAAAGAGGGCCGATCGCGGCCTGGTTCCTGTCGCTCGACGCCTGGCTGGATTCGAGCCTCTACAAGCTCCGCTATCGCGCCGGTGAATTCTGGGAATCGGCAACGATCTTCTTTCGCCGTTTCAAGGTCACCGGTTGGCGACGCTGGCTGATCGAAGGACTGTCAGAGGGATTTACGCTCGGTGCCGGCGCTTCCGTCGCTCTGCTGGCGCTCGCCCTGCCCGCCTTCCAGGAAACATCGGGCGACTGGCGGGCACAAGGCGACTTCGCCGTGACCTTCCTTGACCGCTACGGCAACGAGATCGGCCAGCGCGGTATCATCCAGCGCGATTCCGTGCCCGTCGACCAGATGCCGGATCATGTGATCAAGGCCGTTCTGTCCACCGAAGATCGCCGCTTCTTCGAACATTACGGCATCGATTTTCTCGGCCTTGCGCGGGCGCTGACGGAAAATGTGCGCGCCAATTCAGTGGTCCAGGGTGGCTCCTCCATCACTCAGCAATTGGCCAAGAACCTGTTCCTGACCAACGAACGCACACTGGAACGCAAGGTCAAGGAGGCTTTTCTTTCCCTGTGGCTGGAAGCCAACCTCTCCAAGAAGGAAATCCTGCAGCTTTACCTCGATCGTTCCTACATGGGCGGTGGCACTTTCGGCATCGAGGCGGCGGCCGATTTCTATTTCGGCAAGAGCGTGAAGGATCTGACGCTGGCCGAGGCAGCCATGCTGGCCGGCCTGTTCAAGGCACCGACCAAATATGCGCCGCACATCAACCTGCCTGCAGCGCGCGCCCGAGCCAATGTCGTGCTCAACAACATGGTCGACAGCGGCTTCATGTCGGAGGGCCAAGTCCTGCAGGCCAGGCTGCACCCAGCCAACGTTGTCGACCGTGGCGAACGCAAGAGCCCCGATTATTTCCTCGACTGGGCCTTCGACGAGGTCAAGAAGATCGCTCCCAAGGGCACGCACTCGCTGGTCGCGCATACGACGTTCGATGCCAACATCCAGGACGCGGCCGAAGAATCCGTCGAGTTCCACCTGCGTCAATACGGCAAGGAGTACCGCGTCACCGAGGGCGCGGTCGTCGTCATCGAGACCAACGGCTCCGTGCGCGCCATCGTTGGCGGGCGCGACTACGGCGCCAGCCAGTTCAACCGCGCCACAAAGGCGCTGCGCCAGACAGGATCGTCCTTCAAGCCTTATGTCTACGCAACTGCCATGGAACATGGCTTCACGCCGGATTCGGTCGTTTCAAGCGGCCCCGTGAGCTGGGGCAACTGGTCGCCGAAGAACTACAGCGGCGGTTTCGGCGGCAAGATCACGCTGCTCAACGCTTTTGTGAAGTCCATCAACACCGTGCCTGTCAGGCTCGCCAAGGACTCACTGTCGATCCCGCCGATCAAGAAGCTGGCTGAGGACATGGGCGTTGAATCGCCACTGGAATCGCACAAGACCATGGTGCTCGGCACCTCCGGCATGACTGTGATGGACCAGGCCACGGGTTATTCCGTCTTTGCCCAGAACGGCTATGTCGGTACCCGCCATGGCATTACACAGCTGGTCACCCATACCGGCGATGTCGTTTACGACTGGGCCAAGGATGCGCCCGCCCCTCGCCGTGTGCTGTCGGAGAAGGCGTTGCGCTCGATGAATGCGATGCTGACCCAGGTGCCCGTCATCGGCACGGCGCGGCGCGCGGCTCTGCCCAACATCGTTTCCGGCGGCAAGACCGGCACCACGCAGAGCTATCGTGACGCCTGGTATGTCGGCTTCACCGGCAACTACACGGCGGCTGTCTGGCTCGGCAACGACGATTTCAGGCCAACCAACAACATGACCGGTGGCTCGCTGCCGGCGATGATCTGGCAACGCATGATGGTCTACGCGCATCAGAACATCGACCTGAAGCCGATACCCGGTATCGACCAGCCCTTCGTCGACAAGACGGTGGCGGCAAAGGCCGAGGAGGCGCAGAAGAAGCAAGCCGCCGAAGAGGAAGCAAGGGTGGCGGCAGAACGTCCACCGGTGCTTTCCAGCCGCACCACGCAGACGCTGCGCACGCTCTCCAAAACCTTCGAGGACGCGGTTCAGCTGGCTCCACCCACCACTCCTGAAAAGCTCTCGGCACTGTGACGCCTGCACGATCTTCCCGGCTTGCCTGTCGTCCCCCCTGCCGCTATGCCGCGATGAACACCAGAGCGTTTCCGTTTTTCACGGAAACGCGGAAATGCTCCAACTTTTTGTCTATACGCAATTCCAGACGCAAAACCGCTAGGCACTTTTGCTGGAGTTGCTCCAGTCCTGACGAGCCTTCATGCTGAAGAACGCATTGCTGACGCTGCTGGCACTGACCATCGCCATAGGGCTAGGCGGCGGCAGCGTCTGGTATACGCTCGACGCCCAGAGCGGCGGCGGTGCCATCCGCATCGGACCCTGGACGGCTTTTCCCGACATCGGTACGCTGGATGCCGACCCTTATTCGCAGGCGCGTGTCGCGCGCCAGGGTGCACTGACACTGGGTCGCGCCGAAGGCTTGTCGTTTATCGCCGAGGCCGATTCCAGCGGCGAGGGATTGCGGCGCGAATGCAGCTACACGATCGCGGGCGGCTCGCCCACCGCGCGTTTCTGGACGCTGCATGTTGCGGATCTGGCGCTCGATCCGATCGCCTCGAGCAGACCACATCAGGCTGCCCTGCACTCTTACGAAATCCTGCGACAGGCCGATAACTCAGCCATCGTCACGGTGGCTCCGAACGCCGCCCCGGGCAACTGGCTGCCGGTCAGCGGCTCGGGTCCGTTGCGTTTCGTTTTGAATTTTTATGACACGCCGATTGCCGCTTCGACGGGGCTTTCCGACGTCAAGCTGCCCGCCATCGTCAGGGTTGGCTGCAATGGGTAAGCTTCTCCACGCCATCGTCATCGGCCTGATCGGCGCCGCGATCGTCCATATCGCGGTGCTGTTGCTGGTGCCTGAGTTTTCAGAGCGCGACGCCTGGTCGAACCTGTCGATGAAGGCGGATTTCTACACCATGACGCGGCTCGATGCCGCGCCGGGTAGCCCGGCCCCGATCAAGTCGATCGATCCGCTGTTTGCTGCGGCGGCCTGCCGTTTCGACCTGAGCGACGGCGTGGTACAGGTGACCGCACCCGGCTCGGTGCCATTCTGGTCGGTCTCGGTCTATGATCGTAATGGCCACAACATCTACAGTTTCAACGACCGCAGCGCGACCAGCGGACAGATGGACGCGGTTGTGCTGACACCGGCGCAGATGATCGAAATGCGCAAGGCGTTGCCGGAAGGCTTCGAAGGTTCGATTTTTGTCGAAGCCCCCATCGAAGAAGGCATCGTCGTGCTGCGCGCATTCGTGCCGGATGAAAGCTGGCGCCCGGCCGTGACCAAATTCCTCAGCCAGAGTTCCTGCGACCTGCAGCAATTCTGAACCGAACGGCCATCGTGTTCAGTGTCGCGGCTTGGGTGACGGGGTACCGTTCGTGCCAGCTTCGATGCCCGCGGCAACCGGCATTGCCTCCTGGGGTCGCTCGTAGCGGACCCCCGGGAAGATAATCACGGCCGCCGCCGTATCAACGCTGCGTGGAAGTCTGTTTGGTGCCGCGTTCCGCAGCGTAAAAGACAGAACCTGTCCCATGGTTCGCGCATTCCTCTCAGGTTGTACCCAGAGCACAAACGCAACGCCTCCTTCTGTGATTAGGCTCTCAGAGGGTTAACGTAGCGCTAACGGATCGTCGCTAATTTGAAGATTGTTCGCGCGTTTCGCGGCCGGCTCGGTTTCGGCGCAAGCGAGGGCGACTGGTGTGAATTGTACAGGCGTAACCCGTGTCTTCTTCCGATTTCCGGCAAATCGCTATGCGGACCGAAACGCGAAAGGCCGAACGGCTGTTTCGCGCAGCCATCTCAGCGTTCTGTTCATTGCCGCGTCCCTCTCGACGCGAGATCGCGCAACTGGAAGATCTTGCGCTGCCGCTGTTCGACGACGTCCCCGATGAAGCACTGCGCTTTGGCGCAGCCGCGCTGTCAGAAACCGAATATGCGCCGCGACAACTGGTGTTGCGTCTGGCCGAATGCAAGGTCGACGTCGCCGCACCTCTGCTGATCCGATCGGCGGTGCTCAGCGATGTCGATCTCATTGCCTTGATAGGTCGGCATGGGCTGCCGCACGCGCGGGCGATCGGCCGTCGCAAGGATCTCAATCCCGCCATCGCCCACCTGATCCGCGCGCTGGAAAGGCCCAAACTGGCCGTAGCTCAGCCTACCGAAGACGCCAGCCCCAAAGTCAATTATCGCGCTACCACAGAACCTGGCGAGGCCGCGGAAGGCGTCCGTCATCGGCTGCGCGCGATCATGGCGGAAACCCGCGGCACATCCGCGGCGCGCGACACGACGCCCTACTCGAAATTGCGCGAGACCGCGCTCAGTGGCAATCTGGCCTTTTTCCAGACCGCGCTGGCCGATGCGCTGCGGATCGACTTCGCCACAGCCCATTCCATCGTCACGGCCAACGACTACACACGGCTGCTCTCGGCACTGCGGGTGCTTGAGCTTGGCGAGGACCATGCTTTCCTGATCGCCGTCGCCGTCCTTCCGCAACAGTTCCCGCATCCCCAGGCGATCCGCCTGTTCCTGGACCGCTACCGGCTGCTGCCCCCAGAGGTCGCTCGCAACCAGCTCAGCCAATGGCAGCTCGAGGCAATGTCCCCCGGACTGCGCGATGCAAGGCAGACGACGGCAAACTCCGACAAACCCGTCGTTGCACAGCCGAAATTCGGCAAGGGTTTCAAGAAGTCCTGATCGCGATCAGTTCCTCGATCGGAACCGAGCCTGGCTCGACCTCGACCACCCAGATGTCGGGATCGAATTTTCGTTCCCGTTCCAATCTGGTGTTGATGGCATCTTCGTCCAGCGTCGTTTCGAGCCTGCCGAACAGCCGCTCGTCTGGTCTGGCTTCGTCGTAGCTGGTCTGAGGGGCTGGACCAAACAGCGTTACTTCGCCGAAGCGATCGCGCGTCAACACAAAGACGGCGCCGGCCTCGGTCGCACCACGCTGGATGACAGCCGCGAAGCCGCTCGACGAAAAGACCCGCCGCACCATAGCCGAGACCCAGAGATCGGTGGTTACGCGCATGCTCGGTCTCCGCATGGAAGGCCGCGGTGTATCTTGCTTGTCATGAATTGATTGCTGTAGCAGGGCGTACGCTGCTGTCCAGCGAGGAAAATCCTAGTTCGTCAGGCCGATCTCACGCATCTTCGCGTACACCGCCTCATCCGGCTCGCCGGTTTCGGGCAGGCCGAACAGCGACTGGAACTCGCGGATGGCAGCCTTCGTGCGCCCCCCGATGACCCCATCCGTCTTGATGTCATTGTTGCCAAAGGCGCGCAGGCCGGCCTGGATTTTCACGATCCGGGCGTCAAGCTTCTGCTGGCTGAGCACCGGGACTGAACCGGGTTGATTGCCAATGATCCCGGCCACGTCATCGCGCGGCGCGGGCTGAGGCACGACGGACGCAGTGGTGCCTGCGATGCCAAGCTGATCGAGCAGCGCCTCATCGATGTTACCGGAAACCGGCAAGCCCATTTTCTGTCGGTAGGCCTCAATCGCCTTGCGCGTCGCAGGCCCGGTCAGACCATCGACCGTGCCATCGTAATAGCCGATATCCTTCAAGACGCCCTGCACGCGCTGCACGATCGGGTCGCTTTTGGCGATGACTGCTACCGGAGAAGTCGTGCCCTGCGCCGCGGCCTGCGGCTCGGGGCGCTCGATGTTTATCGTGGTTTCCGGCTCCACTTGTGCCGGCACCGGGAAATGCTGATAGCCGCGGGTGGCAAAAAAGGCACCCGCGTGCAGGCCGGGCTGGTACCAGAGCGCGTTGGCCGAGACGTAGAACAGCGTCACCAGGAAAGCCGTCGAGCCACCCACCAGAACAGGATTGTTGGCGATCGCTTCACCCAGCGCCGCGGTCCCAGCCTGCAGCATGCCAGGGCGCTGCTTGGCTCGCGCGCCCTTCCTAGGCTGTTTTGCGGAGCGGGCCAAGGCCGGCCTCCTTTTCGTTCCGTGGCTGTGAAAGCGGCAGAACCGTCGGCTTGGCCGCACCACCCTTCGGCCCATCCACCGGCAGGCTGATCGTCACCTTGGTGCCCTCACCAGGCGCGCTTTCGATCGACATCGTGCCGTCATGCAGGCTGACCAATCCCTTGACCAGGGACAGCCCAAGCCCGGTACCTTCGAAGCGACGGGTATAGTCGTTCTGGATCTGCATGAACGGCTTGCCGAGATTGCAGAGGTCGGCCTCGGCGATGCCGATGCCGGTGTCACTCACCCAGAAATGCAGCCGCGAACCAAGGCGGCGGGCACCGATAGACACGGCACCGCCGTCCGGCGTGAACTTGATGGCATTAGAGGTCAGGTTGATCAGGATCTGCTGCACGGCGCGGCGGTCGGCATTGATCTCGCCGGCGTCGACCGGAATCTGCGTGGTCAGCGTGATATGCTTTGTCTCAGCCTGGATGCGCATCATGGATTGGCACATCTCGACGGCATCGACGAAACGGAAAGGCTCCGGCTGCGCTGAATATGCGCCCGATTCGATACGCGAGACGTCGAGGATCGAGGTGACCACAGCCAACAGATGCTGGCCGGAATCACGGACCAGCTCTACGTACTCCTTCTGGCGCGGATCCTTGAAGCCACCAAATATCTCGTTGAGCAGCATGTCGGAGAAGCCGATGATCGCGTTGAGCGGCGTGCGCAGCTCGTGGCTGACGGCAGCAAGGAAACGGCCCTTGGCGACATCGGCGCCTGAAGCGGATTCCCGCGCGACATCGAGTGTTTCCCGCAGGTCGACCGTCTCGTCATTGGCGCGCAGCAGCGCAACGAGGTCGTCGCCCCCGCGCATCAACTCAAGCAGGAATGGCCTGTGGTTGGCACCGAGATCGGTGGCGTCCCCCTTCGGCAAACGTATGCGCAACTCGACGCGACGCAGCGCTGCACCTTCGCGCATGTCAGCCAGCGCAGACAGGTAGGCAACGCGATCTGCCAGGTGGATCCGGTCGAACAGGCCGGTACCGGAAAGCAGCTCCGGTGCAAGCTTCAGCAGGAAGCGCGACTGGGAAGATGCGTCCGCCACGTCACCGTTCAGGCCTATGCGCAACACGACCGCATCGATGACATCCTCGAGGCGCGCCTGCTCCTGCGCCGGCGCGTCCGAAATCAGCGCCAGCCCACGCATGCGCGGTAGCAGGGTAAGCCCCCAGGCGACCGGGAACAGCCAATGCCAGGCGGCGGGTGCTTCCACGGGCAGCAGAGGCGTCAGCGCAAACTGGAGGATGACCGCCGCAGTGGCGGCGATGACACCTAGGCCCACCGAGCGGCGGCGGCCACCAACATAGAAAGCTTCCACCGGAAGAGCCAAGACCAGGGCCAGCAGCGGCGAGGCTAGCCCGCCTCCAGCCGCAATCAAACCAGCCAAACCAATGGATGCAACGCCGAGTGATGCGCCTGCAGTCGGCATGAGCCGACCCGTTGCAGCCACCAGTAACGCCAGGAACCAGGAGAGTCCGAAGATCGCAAAGATCGTGGCCACCGTCACGCCGGCACCCAGTCTTGCCGTGACCAGCACCACCGCCATGCTCGCAGCCAGGAATGGCGCCGCAAGCATAAGGCCGACGAAGCGACGCTGCATGCGGCGCGCCATTGGATCGATCACGGACGCGTGCACGAGACGCTCGCAGCCAGCGGCCACGGCGTCGGGCAAGTCAGCGTATCGGGTCGCAATCGAATTCAACGCAACGCACTCTCAACTGTCTGCTTCGCAGATCACTTTTGGTTGGTTTGAAACTCGCACCCAGCATTTAAGGAATGAATAAAACGAAGCCTGACAACGACACCTTGACGGCGAATATCGGCACCGAACCGCCCCGATGCCCGAGGCGATTACCGTCATGGTAAACGCAGGGTTAGCCGGGTCAGCTCGCGGCTTGGATGCCCGTTTTCACGCCGGCTACAAACCTGATGGAAAAAATCCATAAAAGACAAATAGTTAGATGGTTACTTCCAACCTAATGGAATCGCCATCAATTTAGCATTGCCTAAATCAAAAACCGTTCCTTACCCGGTCGTCTAAAATTTGAAGAAAATTCTCTGCTGGTCTGCAAGTCGTCCTTTGTGCGACTGTGCCAGGATCACTCTCAACAACGAGGCTGCGGCACAAGAATGCGCGGCCCGGTCACAACGAGAGAGGGTCATATCATGTTCTTCCTGCTCAGAGCCGCGTTCTGGTTCTCCCTGGTGCTGCTCGCGCTGCCTTTCGGCATCGGCTCCGGCGAACAAGGCCGTGAGAGCGTCAATCCAATCCAGGCACTGCTGGCCGCACGCGACGCCGTTGGCGACATCGCCGGTATGTGCGAACGCAAGCCTGATGTCTGCGAAACCGGCAAGGCTGCCATGCACACGATTGGCGTGCGTGCCCAGGAAACCGCCCGCATTGCCGCTGACATGCTCGATCAGCAGCCTGCCGAACAGGTCGCGCGACCGGCTGAAACCGTTCCTGCCACCGATCAGGCCACCATTACCGGCAGCGTCATCCCGACGCCGTCGGCCCGTCCAGACCCGAACAGCTGATCACCATCCGCCTCACATTCTGCGCCTTGATTTTCCCTTGCCGACCTCCGGCATCACCGCAGGCTGCCACCCTCTCGGCGCCTGCGGTTTTTCTTTTTCCGTGACTGTGTCGAGCGTCGTGACTATATCGCCTGCATGACCACAAAGATCGACGCCATCCGCGACGACTTCTCCCTGCTCGACGAGTGGGAGGATCGCTATCGCTACGTGATCGAGTTGGGCGAGTCGCTGGCTGAATTCCCGGAAAGTGCACGCGTACCCGCCAACAAGGTTCCGGGATGCGTCAGTCAGGTATGGTTGACGACCGAACGCAACGGCGACACGGATCCCGTCCTGACGTTCCAGGGCGATTCCGACGCGCACATCGTACGTGGACTGGTCGCAATCATGCTGGCGCTGTTTTCGGGCCGTCCCTCCAGCGAGATTCTCAAGACCGACGCGGAAGCCACACTCAAAACGCTGGGACTGGACGAACATCTTTCACCGCAGCGGGCTAATGGATTGCGCTCGATGGTCAAGCGCATCAAGCATGACGCCGAAGCGGCACTGACGCAGGCAGCCTGAGTTTTCCGCGGATCAGCAATCCGCAATCGCGGCCCTTGCAATGGCGATCGATACGAGTAAGCAATAAAAGAAAAACGGCGCCCGAAGGCGCCGCTCAACACTATACCTGAAGTATACTCGTCGAGATACGACAGGTGTGACTGCCGGATTCAGCGCCCCTTGCGCTTGCGACCCAAGCCCATCTTCTTTGCAAGCTGCGAGCGGGCAGCGGCATAATTCGGCGCCACCATCGGGTAGCTGGCATCAAGACCCCACTTCTCGCGATACTGATCCGGGGTGAGCCCATAGTGGGTCATCAAATGACGCTTGAGCGACTTGAACTTCTTACCGTCCTCAAGGCAGACGATGTATTCGTCATGAACCGAACGCTTCGGGTTGACGGCCGGCTTCTGCTTGTCAGCAGGCGGCTGTTCCACAGTTCCACCCACCCTGCCCAGGGCAGCGTGAACGTCCGCGATCAGATTAGGCAATTCACCGACAGGAACGGGATTGTTGCTGACATAGGCTGCAACGACGTCCGCGGTGAGTTCGATCAGCATATCGCTATTTCTAGGAGGCGTTTCCGCAATATCCATATCGTTCTGGTCCCAACGAGAGTTAAGTCTTGCCCATTCTTCAGAGGGCGTCGCACGATTCTCAACAGGGCGCGCCCATGAGTCGTGTCACGCAGCCTTAATGGACTTGATGGGCAAGTAAGTCAATTCAGTGACCGACTATATTAATACTAAACAAGAAAATATTCTTGGACGAATGGATATTTTTCGTACTATGTACACGTATCGAGCTCTCCCAGCGTCCTAATCAACGACACTCCTGCAGAATTTCTTGAAATATTTCGAAGGTGTCGACGGAAGGTTGTTCCAGCGGCGGCTGTTCACGACGCCAAACAGCTCTCCCCCATCCCCACGGAAGCCTCTTGAACGCAACGCGGCCAACGTGTTCAGTCAGGCCTAGGATTCTACAGCACGAGATATGGATGACCCGAAAAGCGATCTTCCCATCGGCCGAGGCGCCGCGGGCGAAAAAGCAATCCCAATCCGACACCCACCACGGCATCATCCGAACCGACGACTATGCCTGGCTGAGAGCGGACAACTGGCAGGAAGTCTTCAAGGATCCTGCGCTGCTTGATCCGGAGATTCGAGCCCATCTGGAGGCGGAGAACTCCTATCAGTCAGCGCTGATGGCGGACACGGCCGAGCTGCAGAAAGCGCTCTTTGCCGAGATGAAGGGACGTATCAAGGAAGATGATTCCTCCGTCCCGATGAAGGACGGGCCGTTTGCCTATGGCTCCTCCTTCAAGCTTGGCGGTGAGCAGCCGCGCTACTTCCGCATGCCCAGGGAAGGAGGCGAACAGCAGATCCTGCTCGACGGTGACCTTGAAGCCGAGGGCAAAGCCTATTTCCGTCTCGGCGGCGTCGATCACTCGTCGGACCACAACAAGCTGCTGTGGTCATTCGACGACAAGGGCTCGGAGTTCCACACCCTGCTGGTGCGCGACATTGCCACGGGCAGGGACCTGGCCGACCGGATCACGGATACAGGGGGCAGCGGGGTCTGGTCACGGGACAATAGCGGCTTCTTCTATACAAGGCTGGATGCCAACCATCGTCCCTCCAAGACTTTCTACCACGCAATCGGCAGTCACGAACGGGAAGACCGCCTGGTCTACGAAGAACAGGACCCCGGTTTCTTCATGAATGTCGGTGGAACGCGCAGCAACGACTGGATCATGATCGGTATCAATGATCATGAGACATCCGAATACAGGCTGCTGCCCGCCAACGACCCGACGGCTGAGCCAAAGCTTGTGGCCGCCCGCGAAACCGGGCTGCAGTACGACCTTGAGGAAGGCGGCGACGTCTTCTTCATCCTGACCAATGCCGATGGTGCCAAGGACTTCAAAGTCATGGCGGCTCCCGCACACGATCCGGTCAGGGCCAACTGGCAGGAAATCGTCCCACATGAACCGGGACGGCTGATCCTCTCCGTCATCGGCTTCAAGGATTTTCTGGTGCGGCTCGAGCGCAAGGACGGACTACCGCGCATCGTCGTGCGCGAGCGGGCGGGCGGCGAGGAACACCTGATTTCATTCGCTGAAGAGGCATTCTCGCTCGGCCTGTCGGGTTCCTACGAATATGACACCGACGTCGTGCGGTTTTCCTATTCGTCGATGACGACGCCGGCCCAGGTGTTCGACTACGATATGCGTACGCGCCAGCGCACACTCCTGAAAACACAGGAGGTGCCATCAGGCCATGACGCCAGCCACTACGTTACACGCCGACTCATGGCGCCATCTCATGATGGCGAACTGGTCCCGGTGTCGCTGATTCATCATCGCGACACCGCGATCGACGGCTCGGCACCCTGCCTGCTTTACGGCTATGGCTCCTACGGCATTGCCATCCCGGCCTCGTTCAACACCAACTGCCTCTCGCTGGTCGACCGCGGCTTCGTCTATGCGATTGCCCATATCCGTGGCGGCAAGGACAAGGGGTACGCCTGGTATGAAGATGGCAAACGAGCCAGGAAGACCAACACGTTCAAGGATTTCATCGCGGTTTCCCGCCATCTGGTTGCCGAACGCTACACCCGCCACGACCGGATCGTGGCACAAGGCGGTTCAGCCGGCGGCATGCTGATGGGCGCGATCGCCAATATGGCGCCGGAGGCTTTCGGCGGCATCGTGGCGGAAGTACCATTCGTCGATGTCCTGACCACCATGCTCGATGAGACCTTGCCGCTGACACCGCCGGAGTGGCCGGAGTGGGGCAATCCGATTGCCTCGGAAGCGGACTACAAGACGATCGCATCCTATTCGCCCTACGACAAGGTAACCGGAGCGGACTATCCGCCCATTCTGGCCGTCGCCGGTCTCACCGATCCTCGCGTCACCTATTGGGAGCCCGCGAAGTGGGTTGCGAAGTTGCGTGAGCTGAAAAGCGGTGACAATCCGGTTCTGTTCAAGATCAATATGGAATCCGGCCATGCCGGTGCGTCGGGTCGTTTCTCGCGCCTGGAGGAAGTCGCACTTAATTACGCGTTCGCGCTGAAAGTAACGGGCAGGCAGAGCTCGTAGCGTCCGGCTTGCCACCCGGACGACTGGCACATAGAATAGCCAAATGCTTCACTATTCGTCCAAATCGTCGCCGCCGCCTGTCCCGACCGACGCGCTCAGCCAGATCCTTCAGGATTTTCGGCTGAGCGGCGTCAGCTACGGCCGTTGCGAGCTCCGGCACCCATGGAGCATCACCTTTCCCCAGCAACCTTTGCTGCGGTTTCACTTTGTCAGCGACGGTCCATGCTGGGTACACACGGAGGCCGAGGGCTGGCAGGAATTGCGCGCGGGCGATCTCGTGCTGCTGCCACAAGGGGTCGAGCACCGCCTGGCCAGTTCTCCGGAAGTTACCGGCAACTGCATGACGAGATGCGAAGTGACCAAGCATGGTGGCAATGTCTGTGAAGTGGTGCAGCAGGGCGAAGGCGCCGCCAGCGTGTTGTTTTGCGGCTCGATGGCATTGGGAGCCTATGCCCTGCACCCGCTGATCAGCCTGATGCCCGTCATGATCAAAGGCTGCGACGTGGCCGCCAACGACCCGATCGTCAGTCCCCTGCTGGAGGCCATGGCACAGGAGGCATGCCATCCCAAGATGGGCGGCGCCACGATATTGTCGCGCATGGCCGACCTGCTTACCGCCCGGCTGATACGCTGCTGGGTCAAATGCCATGACAGCTCGACCACCGGTTGGCTCGCGGCCATTCGCGACCCCCATATCGGGCGAGTGCTTGTGGCGATGCACCGCGACCCAGGTCATAACTGGACCCTGGAAAGCCTCGCTGGCCTGGCTGGCCAATCGCGCTCGGTTTTCGCGGAGCGTTTCAGCGCCGTCCTTGGCGAAGGCGCGGCGCACTATCTGGCTCGCCTGCGCATGCAGCTCGCGAAGGAATTGCTGGGACAGGGCGACCTTTCGGTCGCCGAAGTCGCCGCCCGCCTCGGCTATGAATCGGAAGCCTCCTTCGCGCGTGCGTTCAAACGCATCACCAACGTCTCGCCCGGCGTTGTGCGGCGCACAATTTCCGGACGAACGGACATGGAATTCGGATTTTAAGATACAGATCATCCTGCAATGCTTGTTTATGAAGACCTCCAAACCTTGGAGACCTTCATATGACGGATACAACCCTATCGCTTGATCGCGCCGCGATAGATACCGAACCGGACGCGTCGGACGAAACGTCCTGAATGCCACGACCTGGCTTGCCGTTCTATCGATGGCCGCCACCAGCTTCGCGCTGGTGTCGGCAGAATTCCTGCCGGCGGGCCTTTTGACACCAATGGCGCGCGATCTGGGCATCAGCGAGGGAACAGCCGGGCAGGTCGTCACCGCCACCGCCTCGGTGGGCGCCGTGGCGGCGCTGCTGAGCAACGTTCTCATCGGCAAACTGAACCGCAAGACGGTGCTAATTAGCCTCAGCGCGCTGGCGATCGGCTCCAACATTCTTTCGGCACTGGCAACTGACTTCTGGCTGCTGCTGCTGGGTCGCGCCGGGCTGGGCATCTCGATCAGCGCCTTCTGGGCGCTGTCGGTCGCGGTGGTGGCACGGCTGGTCGGCGCTAACGCCACTGGCCGGGGCATGGCCATCGTCACCCTCGGCGTCTCGCTGGCCACCATCGCGGCGCCGTCGCTCGGCGCTCTGATCAGCGACTGGCTGGGTTGGCGTGTCGCCATGGCGATGACAGCGGGGCTCGCCACGGTTGCCATGCTGCTGCAGTTCATCAGCCTGCCGACCTTGCCGGCGGCTGCCAGCAACAGCCTGGCCGACGTGCTTCGGCTGACGCGCCGGCGCGGCATCCAGTTCGGCATGCTGGCCATCCTCGTGCTGATGACCGGGCATTTCGCGGGTTCGGTCTATGTTCGCCCTTTCCTTGAAAAGGTGACGCTGCTCGGCACGGGCCCGATCGCGCTGGCGCTGCTTGGATTTGGCATCGCCGCCGTGATCGGCAACGTTGCCGGCGGGCGCATGGCGGACGCCAACATCCGCATGGCTCTGATTACCACCTCGATCCTGATGGGGCTCGCCGCGCTCGTACTGGTCCTATGGGGCGCGCACATTGGCGTCGCCTTCGGTTTCGTCACGCTTTGGGGTTTGGCCTTCGGCATGGCGCCGGTCGTGTTGCCAACCAATCTGTCGCGCGCGGCGCCCGACGCGCTGGAGGCCTCCGGCAGCCTGATGGTCGTCTCCTTTCAGGTCGCCATCACCACAGGCGCGGTTGTCGGCGGCTATATCGTCGACACTTACGGCGCTTCAGGACCTTTGACCCTTACCGCCATTCTCGCTGCGATAACGGCGGTCCTGGCGCTACTGCAGCCGCGCGGATGAACCTTGCCCTGCCCCGCCAGAGCTTTGTGGCGGGACAATCGCTGGCGCGAACCTCTTCCTCGAGAGCGCCATCAAGGGCCTCTAACCCTGCGGCTTCGCCGCGGGGTATCCATTCTTGTGCGCCGGGATCGTCTTGAGATAAGCAGCGATCGCTGCACGATCTTCGGGGGTTAGTTGCGCCATATTCTGTTGCACGTCGGCCATGGCGCCGCCGGCTGAATCGAATTCCGGCGTGAAGCCGGTTTCGAGATAGTTGGCGATGTCGGCAGCCGACCAGTCACCGATACCACCCTCCCCGCCGGTGATGTTCGGCACGACACCACCGCCTTCGGCCGCCTTCGCGCCGGCAAGCCATTCGCCCTTCTTCGCTCCACCAAACGCGTCGCGAGGGGTGTGGCATTCGCCGCAGTGGCCGGGTCCCTCGACCAGATAGCGGCCGGCAAGCACGTCGGCCGGGGTCTCGGCAGCGAACGCAACCACAGGGCTGCTGTCCAGGTAGAGCTGCTTCCACAAACCGATGCCGCGCCGGATGTTGAAGGGAAAGGAGAGTGACGGAGCAGCGGCCTTGCCCGGCACGGCGGGCAGGGTTTTCATATACGCATAGAGATCGGCCACGTCCGACAGTTTCATGCGGGTATAGGAAGTGTAGGGGAAGGCCGGATAGAGGTGCTCGCCCGCTGGCGAGACCCCCCGCATCATGGCGTTGGCGAAGTCTTCCATCGACCACGCACCGATACCATCGGTCCTGTCCTGCGAGATGTTGGGAGCAACAAAGGTGCCGAACTCCGTCTTCAGTTCGAGCCCGCCGACGAGTTCAAGCCTGGCCTCTCCTTCCGCCTTCGGCCGGGCGTGGCAGGATGTGCAGCCGCCAGCATAGAAAATACGCTTGCCGCGCGCGGCATCGCCGTGGCCAAGTTCGAGTACATCGCCGGCTGTCAGCCGAACCGGCTCCGACAGCCACCAGCCGATGCCGGCCGTAATCGCAGCCAGCGCCACGACGGCGCCGGCCATCTTTCCCAGCACCGGATCAGCTCTTCTTCAGGCGATAGACCTTGTGGCAGGCGCCGCAATTGGCGGCAACCTTGCCGAAGCTTTCCTTCAGCGCGTCGACATTGGCAGGAGCTGCCGCCACGGCAGCCTTCACGTCGGCCAGATACTTGTCTTCGGCGGCCTTGAAGCCGGCCATGTCTTCCCAGATCTTCGGCGAGGCTTCGGTCTTGCCCTGATCGCTGCCTGCCGGGAACAAGGTGGCCACGTCGAACTTGTCGGCATTGGCTTCAAGCGCTTTCAGCTGTGCCAGCACGGCCGTGGCATCAAAAGCTTCCTCGCCTTTGACGACCTTGGAAAGGCCGCCGACGATCTTGCCGCGTTCCTTCATCGAAGCCTCTCGGTCGGCGATCGGATCGGCGAAGGCTGTCGAACCGGCGAAGGCGAGCATTGAGATGGCGAGGACTAGCTTTCTCATTCCGTGGGCTCCGTGATTGAAAGTGAGGCATATGCCTGCGGACAACGGCCAAGGTGGCGTAAAAATTCCCGAATATCCACCGCAGGCGTTCTGAACTTCCGGTGAACGACCTGGAACCCCCGCGAAGAACCGGCACAATCCATTGATTTCAAAAATAAAAAGCCCCGCTTTCGCGGGGCTTTCTGGAACAGAAAAACCTGTTTCAGGCCTTTTCGTAGAGTTCCAGCACATAGTCCCAGTTGATAAGGCTGTCGACGAAAGCCTCGAGATATTTCGGACGGGCGTTGCGGTAGTCGATGTAATAGGAATGTTCCCACACGTCGACGCCGAGGATCGGGGTCGCGCCGTGTACGAGCGGGTTCTCGCCATTCGGAGTCTTGGAGATTTCGAGCTTGCCGTTCTTGACCGAAACCCAGGCCCAGCCCGAACCGAACTGCGTGGTCCCGGCTGCGATGAAGTCGGCCTTGAACTTGTCGTAGCCGCCGAGATCGCCGTCGACCGCCTTCTGCAGCGCGCCGGGCAGCTTGTTGCCGCCGCCGCCCTTCTTCATCCACTTCCAGAAGTGGATATGATTGTAATGCTGTGCAGCGTTGTTGAACAGACCGGCATTCTTGCCGAACGACTGCTTCACCACCTCTTCGACCGACAGATTCTCGAGACCGGCTTCGGCAGCCAGCTTGTTGCCGTTGTCGACATAGGCCTTGTGGTGCTTGTCGTGGTGATACTCCAGCGTCTCCTTCGACATGAAGGGCTGCAGCGCCTCATAATCGTAAGGCAGGGCGGGCAATTCGAAGGCCATGGATAAACTCCCTTGTGGCAAAAATCAGTGTCGATACCGAACTAAGATAGGGTTGGATCGGGCAGCGACAACTCCGAAAAAACGGAGCGCCGGCCATCTTCTAAAGCATGTCGCGCCAAAGTGTGTAGCGGTTTTGCGATAACGGCGTGCGCAAAATCGCAGGCCTGACGCGCAAGGCGCGAATGTGAGAGATTTCGACGCATATCAGCCCTCAATTCACCGGTGTCGAATGGGCCCAGTCCCAGTAAAGCTCGCGCGCCTTCTTTGCGACCGGACCGGGTTGCAGATCGCGATCCTCGAAGCGGGTGATCGGCACCACCTTCGAGTGATTTCCGGTCGAAAAAATCTCGTCCGCCTCGCGAAAATCCTTCACCGTCAGCGTCTTCTCGGTGGTGCGGAAGCCATAGTCGGCGAGCAGCTTGATGGCGCGCGCACGGGTGATACCCGAAAGAAAGGTGCCATTGGCAGCCGGGGTGTAGACGTGACCGTCCTTGACCATGAAGACGTTTGACGAACCGGTTTCAGCAACGTTGCCGAGCATATCGAGGACCAGCGCGTTGTCGAAACCGCGCGCCTTGGCCTCGAGGATCGAGCGGCCGTTATTGGGATAGAGGCAGCCCGCCTTGGCATCCGTCGGCATGGTTTCCAGCGACGGGCGCCTGAACGACGACACGCCGATCGAAAACCCGGCCGGCGGCAACATGGGCGCTTCGTAAAGACACAGGCAGAACCGTGTCGATGCCGGGTCGGCCGGCACACCCATGTAGCCGCCGTGTTCAGCCCAATACATCGGCCGAATGTAGACAGCCGTCTTGCCATCGAACTTCTTCAGCCCGTCCCAGGTCAGGCCGATGATTTCCTCCGGGGTCTTGGTCGGCTTCAGGCCGAGCGAAATCGCCGATGCGTTGACGCGGGCAGCATGCCGATCAAGGTCCGGCGCGACGCCCTCGAACCAGCGCGCGCCGTCGAACACACTGGATGCCAGCCAGAACACGTGGCTGCGCGGGCCGACAAGTGCAACATTGCCTTCATGCCAGTCGCCATCGACGTAGGTCCAGGTGGTTGAAAGTGCTGCCGTTGCCAAAGTCATCGTCATGTCCCGCTTCTTGCCGCGATAAGGCTGCGGACATTGGGCGCGCGGTCACGACCCCGTCAACCGGCATCGGTCAAATTTGGTGAGGCCAGTCTGGCGGAGCGGCCATCGTGCTTCCGCAGATATCGTCACGCAGATGTGATCGGATGGTTGCGTTCGGCCACCAAAAGCAGGCCACGCAAGCCGTAGCGCGTTCAAGACCGCCGCGAATCCGCGTGTCCACCTCAAAATGGCGTTGCCGATCGGCAACAGTCGGCCGCCTGTCACCGCCTCGCCCCTTTTTGTCCACCTTGCCGCCCGATTCAGAAACGCCTATCGCGCCCAACTGAAAAGGAAGCAACCTTTCGGGGCTCTGGCCCGTTCACGCTTTCTTCGACATATCGAACTATTCCAAGGCCATCATGATCAAGACGCCAGTTGCCCTCCCGATGACCCGTCGCGGGTTTCTGAACACCGCCCTGGTCGGTGCCGCATCGATGGCGCTCGCCGCCTGCACCACCGTTTCCCAGGAGCCGCCACCCGTTACCCCAGTGGCCCCTCCTCCGCCGCCGGATCCGGTACTGCCGGAATATGCAGTCATGTACGGCCCGGTCGTGGACGAGAATTACGAAATCCCTGCCATCCCCTACCGCAAGATCGACCAGCAGTTCCTGCGCCAGGTTGTTCCCGATCCTACGGGCGAGAAGCCAGGCACCGTGGTCGTCGAGACCTCGACGCACTTCCTCTATGTCGTGCTGCCGGGCGGCCGCGCATTGCGCTACGGCGTCGGCCTCGGCCGGGCTGGCTTTGCCTAGTCGGGAAGCGCGGTCATGCAGTGGAAGCGCAAATGGCCGAAGTGGACGCCGCCCGAGGAAATGATCCAGCGGCAGCCGGAGCTCAGAAAGTTCAGCGCCGACAATGGCGGCATGCCGCCCGGCCTGAAGAACCCACTTGGCGCGCGCGCGCTCTACCTCTTCCAGAATGGCGAAGACACGCTCTACCGCCTGCACGGTTCGCCGGAATGGAGTTCCATTGGCAAGTCCGTCTCATCAGGCTGCGTGCGCCTGATGAACCAGGACGTCATCGACCTCTACGACCGGGTCAAGAACGGTGCCAAGGTGATCGTCACCGACGTCGCCGGACGCCCCGTCGCGCCAACAGCCCCCGACGAACAAGGCATTCCGATCGACGAAGGCGTGCCCGAAGCACGCCTTATCGGCCCTGCCGGCCGTTCGTGGTTCTAGTCGAAACAACCAGGCCCGACTTCTTGAGACAGCCGTCATCCCATCGGGTGGCGGCTGTTTTCCTTTGCGTCCGATCCTGTTGGAAAAATCTGCACTTATCGGAATGATGTTCTAAGCTGTCGCCTTCGCGCTCCGGAGGACATGGCGCATGTGGGGATGTTTGAAATTCGTTTTTCTGGCGGCGGTCGCGCTGGCGGCCGCAACGGGCTGCCCTGCCAGTGCAGCGGAAATTGACCGTGCCGACCTCTACCGCGCGCAATCAGTGACCAACGGTTTCGGCGAAGCGAACCGCGCGCGAGCGCTGGCGCCCAGCCTCACGGAGGTGCTGGTCAAGGTGTCCGGTGATCCAAGGCTCACCAGCGATCTGCGCGTTGGCGAAATGGCTGCCCGCGCGGCCGACTACGTCAAGGATTTCAGCTATCGCGACCTGCTCAACAACCGGCCGCCGCATGACGAGCAAGGCACCTACGACCGGCCGCAATATCTCACCACCGATTTCGAGCCTGACAAGATCGATGCGCTGCTGGCATCACTGACACGCAAACCGTGGATTTCGCGGCGACCCGCAATTGTCGCGCTCTTCGACGTAAAGCCGATGAAAGGCGACGGTTTCGTGCTGGCAAAAGACGGCGATGCCGCCAATGCGGCCGATATGCGCATCGCCCTGATGGTGGCTGCCAGACAGGCCGGCATGCCGCTGGTGCTACCCGGGCAAGACGATATCCGCTCGACCCGGGACAAGAAGCCCGAAGCATTGGCTGGCATGGCTAAAACCCTGGGTGGCGACCTGGTGCTGGCAGGCACGCTGATCTGGCGCGACGAAGCGCTCGGCTGGGTCGGTGACTGGCAGCTCCCTGCCAACGGCAAGGATTATCATTGGCAGGTGCGTGGCGTCAGTTTTGACGATGCGTTTCGAACCGCTATGCTGGGAGCGGCACAGATCCTGTCGGGAAACGGCCAGCCGGAGCCGGTTGTCTCGGCGCGATAAGTTTTGAACGCCCCCACTTGGTGGACTGCCGAATCTGCCCTTGACGAAAGGCTAACCATCTTCGCCCTCAGGTTGTACTGGCGCGTCGAAATACGTCATTTGCCGTATGCCCAGAAAGGAGCGCAGCCGGCATGTACAGCGCATTGAATGAGCCAATCCCGGAGAGGAACGGATGCGAACGCTCACCGAAATGCAGCGCAAGTCGCTGAAAGATATACGCGCGCTGTTGAGTACCCACAATGAAATGGCCGCACGCGATGGCCACGGCGTGCTGGCCTATCTGCTAGAACTGGCTCGTGTCGAGGCCAATGACCTTCTGCGGCAAGATCCGAGCCGGGGTCGCTAGACGCACCGTTGCGCGTCGCTCTCGCTCGTGGCGGACATCCCATCGTCTATGTTGGTGGCGAAGTTCAACGTATAGCGGCGCTGATCTATCATCTCGCCGCGCGACCGAGAAAAAACCTCGACGCAATCAATCAGATTGAAGCCGAGTCTCACAAGAACCCTTCCGGATGCCGCATTGTCGGCTGCATGCCCGGATTTGAGCCCTTCGAACCGGGCGTCGTCGCGGGCAAAATGCACGGCAGCCTGTGCCGCTTCGAGTGCAAATCCGTGCCCCCACGCAGCGCGGTCGAACCAATAACCGAGGCTGCCGAAACCGTCGGCGATCTCATCGATATCGACAAGGCCAATCATTCGCCCATCCTGTTCAACGGCGAACCGATAGGCTTCGCCCGCCAGCCACTCGCGCGGCTGATCATGAAACCACTCTCGTATCTCTTGCAGGTCTGGCGGAAACGATGCCATGCGCAGCATGCGCGTCACATCCCAGTCCGACTGAATCGCGAAGGCCCGGTCGGCATCCGCGGCAATGGTCGGTCTCAGGACGAGACGCTGCGTGTGCAAGGATCGACGTGCGACTGTCATTCCGGCCATCGGCGATCGAAGCAGATCACCGGCGCGAGAGACTGCCCAGAATCCCACGCACAATGGCACGGCCGAGCGACGAGCCGACCGAACGGACAACCGATTTGATCGCGGCTTCGGTGACGGTTTGCCGGTTCGACGGACGCGGAGCACGCTGCTGACCCGAAGGCTGTCGGCTGCCGCCACCGAAATCCGGCAGCGTCCAACCAGAACCGCTTTCCTGCGGCGCCTGTGCTTCCGCAGCCTTCTTCTGCAAGATCTCGAAGGCCGATTCACGGTCGACTGTCTCGTCATACTGCCCAGCGACGGGGCTTTCGGCGATCAGCCTGCGGCGCTCGTCGGCGGTGATCGGGCCGAGCCTGGAAGACGGCGGGCGGATCAACGTGCGCTGGACCATGGACGGCGCACCTTTTTCCTCAAGTGTCGAGACCAGCGCCTCGCCGGTGCCGAGCTGGGTGATCGCCTTGGCGCAGTCGAAATCGGGATTGGGACGGAAGGTCTCGGCCGCCGTCCTCACCGCCTTCTGTTCACGGGGCGTGTAGGCGCGCAGCGCATGCTGCACCCGGTTGCCAAGCTGCGCCAGCACTGTCTCCGGCACATCGAGTGGGTTCTGGGTAACGAAATAGACGCCGACGCCCTTGGAGCGGATCAGCCGCACCACCTGCTCGACCCGGTCGATCAGCGCCTTTGGCGCATCATCGAACAGAAGATGCGCTTCGTCGAAGAAGAAGACGAGCTTAGGCTTGTCGGGATCGCCGATCTCGGGAAGCTGCTCGAACAGCTCGGACATCAGCCAGAGCAGAAAGGTGGCATAGAGGCGCGGGTTGCCCATCAGCTTGTCGGCCGCCAGCACGTTGACGGCACCTCGGCCATCGCGCGTTGTGCGCATGATGTCGGCGATGCGCAGCGCCGGCTCGCCGAAGAAATTGGCCCCGCCCTGCTGCTCCAGGATGAGCAGCGAGCGCTGGATGGCGCCAACCGACAGCTTGGTGACATTGCCGAAGCGAGCGGCAATCTCGCTGGCACGTTCGGCGATATTGGCGAGCAGCGCCTGCAAATCCTTCATGTCGAGAAGCAGAAGGCCTTCCTCGTCGGCAATGCGGAAAGCGATGTTCATCACGCCCTCCTGCGCTTCGGTGAGGTTCATCAGCCGCGACAGGAGCAGCGGCCCCATCTCCGAGACAGTAGCGCGGATCGGGTGGCCCTGTTCACCGAACAGGTCCCAGAAGATGACCGGGAATTCCTGAAACTCATAAGGATCGAGCTTCACGTCCTTGGCACGCTTGACCAGGAAGTCCTTGGCTTCCCCCATCGCCGCAATGCCCGAGAGATCACCCTTGATGTCGGCGCAGAACACCGGAACCCCGGCATTCGAAAAACCTTCGGCCATGATCTGCAGCGTCACGGTCTTGCCTGTGCCGGTTGCACCAGTGACCAGGCCGTGCCGATTGCCATAGCGCAACAGCAGGCTTTCCGGCCTTTGATAGCTGTCGTCCGGCTTGCGGCTGGCCCCCAGGAAGATGCTTGTCTCGTCAGCCATGTCTCGTCTCCGCAAAGCCGCTGTGCAAATCGTCACAAACCAGTCCCGTCGCAGGTATAGTAACGCCACCACCAAATTCAAAGGCGTTAGTGACCTCCTTGCGACATTGGCCGCATTGCGATGCGCGGCAATGGACCTTAGAGTGATTTGAAAGTGGCTGATGCGGCCGGCAGACGAGGATAGATGATGGGCAGCAAAGCCATCGACGAACCGAGCGAACCCGACAATCCGCAACGGCAGCGCTGGCTGGCGCTGGCCGAGAAGGCCCTGGCTGGTGCCTCCTTCGAAGAGAAGCTGGTTTCGCAGACTGACGACGGCATCCGCATCGACCCGCTTTATGAACGCGCGACCGGCCACGAACACAGCCTGCGCGCCAACCCTCTGAAGCCCTGGATCATCTCGCAGCGTGTCGATGATCCCGATGTCGAGCGGGCCCGCCTGCAGGTAGCCGAAGACATTGCGCAGGGCGCGACCGGACTGTCGCTGGTGTTCGAGGGCGCCCCCAACGCGTTCGGCTACGGCCTGCCCTATGCACCCGACACGATAGAGCGCGTGCTGGAAGGCGTGCCGCTGGACCAGACCTACCTGCGTGTCGACGTGCACCCCGCAAGCCGGGCCATGGCCGACTGGCTGACCGCATTCCTGGCCAAGCGTCGCGTCGATCCGGCGAGGCTCAATCTCTCCTTCGGCATCGATCCGGCGGCGATTTTCGCTGGTACGGGTCGGCTGCGCATGTCGATCGAGGCCCTGCAGGCTTCGATGCCGCAGTCGCTGGCGCATTTCTTCGCCATGGATGTGCCTGGCGTCCTGCTCGAGGCCGACGGCCGCGTATTCCATAATTCCGGCGCCACCGAAGCGCAGGAGCTCGGCATTATGCTGGCTTCGGCCGTGTCCTATCTGCGGCTGTTCGAAGAAGCGCGGCAGGCGCTGATCTACGCAGCACCGCATATCGGCTTCGCGCTTTCGGTCGACCAGGACCAATTCCTGTCGATCGCCAAGATCAGGGCGTTGCGACGGTTGTGGACGCGGGTGCTGGAGGCCAGTTCCATCCAGCCAGGGCCGGCCAGCGTGCACGCAGAGACATCCTACCGGATGGTCACGGCACTCGACCCGGAAACCAACATCCTGCGTTCGACCATCGCGTGTTTCGCAGCAGCCGTCGGTGGCGCGGACTCGATCTCGATCCTGCCGCACACCATCGCGCATGGCCTGCCGGCTGCTTTCGCGCGCCGCGTTGCCCGCAACACGCAGCTTGTCGTCGCCCGCGAAAGCCATCTCGACCATGTCGGCGATCCGGCTTTCGGCTCCGGTGGCATCGAGGCACTGACGGACAGCCTGTGCGAGGCAGCCTGGAAGGAATTCCAGCAGATCGAGAAAGAAGGCGGCGTGCTTTCCAGCCTGAAAGATGGTCATATCCAGGCCCGCATCGTCGCTGCCCGCAAGGCACGGGCAGAAGCTTATCACCGTGGCGAACGCGCCATCGTCGGCACCACGCTGCATCCGCTGAAGACCGAACGACCGGTGGAGACACTGGACGCCACGCCGCGGATCGTACCAACCGACGGCACCGTATTTTGCGAAGCGCTGCCGCCGGTCCGTGACGACCTGGTTGTGGCCGGAGGAACGGCTTGATCCCAGATTTCAGCACTATGGACTGGGTGGCGCCGCGTGCGCCGTCCACTGCGACCAATGGCACCTGGGAGACGCCGGAAGGCATCGCGGTCAAACGCCAATACGATCAGGTCGACCTCGAGGGACTGGGGAGTTCTCGATACTTATCCGGGCCTGTCGCCATTCCTGCGCGGCCCCTATCCGACCATGTATGTCCAGCAGCCCTGGACGATCCGGCAATATGCCGGTTTCTCGACCGCGGAAGAATCCAACGCCTTCTACCGGCGCAACCTCGCTGCCGGGCAGAAGGGCCTTTCCATCGCCTTTGATCTCGCCACGCACCGCGGCTATGACAGCGACCATCCGCGTGTCGCCGGCGATGTCGGTATGGCAGGTGTCGCTATCGATTCCATCCTTGACATGCGCCAGCTCTTCGATGGCATCCCGCTTGGCGAGATGACCGTCTCAATGACCATGAACGGCGCGGTGCTGCCGATCCTGGCGCTCTACATCGTTGCCGCCGAAGAACAGGGTGTTTCGCAGAAAGACCTCGCCGGAACCATTCAGAACGACATTCTGAAAGAGTTCATGGTGCGCAACACCTATATCTATCCGCCGAAACCCTCGATGCGGATCGTGTCGGACATTTTCTCCTACACGTCCAGGAACATGCCGAAGTTCAACTCGATCTCGATCTCCGGCTATCATATGCAGGAAGCCGGCGCGACGGCCGACCTGGAGCTCGCCTACACCATCGCCGACGGCATCGAATATGTGCGGGCAGGCGTTGCCACAGGCCTGGATATCGACAAATTCGCGCCACGGCTTTCCTTCTTCTGGGCGATCGGCATGAACTTCTTCATGGAAGTCGCCAAGCTGCGCGCCGCGCGCCTGCTGTGGGCCGAACTCATCGAGAAGAATTTTGCACCGAAGGACCCGCGCTCGCTGTCGTTGCGGACCCACAGCCAAACATCCGGCTGGTCGCTGACGGCGCAGGATCCCTATAACAACATCGTGCGCACGATGATCGAGGCGATGGCGGCTACCCAGGGCCACACCCAGTCGCTGCACACAAATTCCTTCGACGAGGCACTTGCCCTGCCGACCGACCATTCGGCGCGCATTGCCCGCAACACGCAGATCATCCTGCAGAAGGAAAGCGGCACCACTCGCATCATCGATCCGTGGGGCGGTTCGGCCTATGTCGAGCGGCTGACCCACGAACTCGTGGCGCGCGCGCGCGCCCATATCGAGGAAGTGGAAAAGCTGGGTGGTATGGCGGCAGCTCTCGAAAAGGGCATTCCGAAGCTGCGCATCGAGGAAGCCGCGGCACGCACGCAGGCCCGGATCGATTCCGGCGCGCAGGTGCTGGTCGGCGTCAACGCCTTCCGCCCAGAGCGTGACATCGAAGTGGACGTGCTGAAGATCGACAATGCCGAAGTGCGGGCAAGACAGCTGTCGAAGCTGCAGCAACTGAAAGGGACGCGCGAGGTCAGCGCAGTCGAGACGGCGCTCGACGATCTGTCAAAGGCAGCACAGGGCGACGGCAACCTGTTGGAATTCGCCATCCGCGCCGCCCGCGCCAAGGCGACCGTTGGCGAAATCTCGCTGGCGTTGGAAAAGGCGTTCGGGCGCCATGTCGCCTCCGTCCTGATGATATCCGGGGTCTACCGCGCGGCACTCGGCGAGAACCCCGAAGTCGACCGGTTGCAGGAGAAGATCGCCGTCTTCGAGAAAAAGCACGGCGCCAGGCCACGCATCCTCGTCGCCAAGCTCGGCCAGGATGGTCATGATCGCGGCCAGAAGGTGATCGGCACCGCCTTTGCCGACCTCGGCTTCGATGTGACGGTGGGCGCCATGTTCCAGACACCGGAGGAAATCGGCAAGCTGGCGGTGGAGAACGACGTCCACATCGTCGGCGTCTCCTCGCTGGCTGCCGGTCATCTCACCCTGGTGCCGGAACTGAAAGCCGTGCTGAAGAAGCTCGGCCGCGAAGACATGCTGATCGTCGCTGGTGGCGTCATCCCGCCTCAGGACTTCGATGCTGTCCTGAAGGCCGGTGCAGCCGAGATCTTCCCACCGGGAACGGTGATACCGGAAGCCGCGGAACGACTGGTGGACAGGTTGCTCGACTGAAGCAATCCAGGAAGAATGCGCAGCCAAGGCTTGGCGATACGGGCAGTATGGTTCTGACGATCGGCTACCGCAGCCCGACCACTTCCCATTCCCGGCCGTTGACCGCCGCTGTGTCGCCCATGCTTTTGCCGAACAGCGCGAGTGCCATCGGCGAAACATGCGAAATCGAACCTTTGGCGGGATCAGCCTCATCCTCGCCGACGATCTTCCATGTCACCGTCTTGCCCGCCTCATCCTCCAGCGTCACGCTCATGCCGAAGCGCACGACGCTGCCGTCGGGCTCGGGAACGGAAAGTTCGGCGTTTTCGCGTCGTGCGTTCCAGTAACGCAGGTCACGCGAAACCAGCGCGATACGCTCGCGGTCGCTATCCGCTTCCGCATTGGCCAATGCAGCACGCAACGAGGCCATCTCCGCATCGATCATCGCCAGGCCATCCACGGTGACGAGATTGCGATGCGCACTGACGGGCCGCTCACCGATGCCGGCGATGGCATTTTCGCTGTCTTCTTCGCGGGTGAAAGCTCTGCTCATAAAGCGAATTTAGGACTGGCTAGCCGCCTTAACAAGCCGGGAGCGACACAGGACGTTGCTGCCGATCTCTTTATGACGGTGCACCTAGCCAGCCGGTCATCGCCATGGCACGGTCCCTGCCCGGCAGCCTGGAAAACAAGGAATCGCGCCAATGCTGAACAGACGCCACCTCCTTGGCTTCGCCGCAGGTGTTGCCGGGCTCGGGCTGACGACGGGCTTGGCCGCGGCGGCCAAGCAGACGGCAGCGAAGCAGCGTTCGGCAAGCACAGGTGGCATCGACCCTGCAGCTTTTGGCGTAAGGCCAGGCGCAACCGGCGACCAGAGTGACGCTTTCGGCAAGATGCTGAAAGCAGCCAGCGACGCCAATCAGCCAATCCTGTTACCGCCCGGCGCCTATATCGTCTCCGGTCTCGTGCTACCGCCACGCGTGCGGCTCAGCGGCACGGCCGGTGCCACCCGGCTGATCCATGGCGGTGGCGGACCGTTCCTGTCAGCTGACAATGCCGACCACATCGCCTTTTCCGGCCTGGTCTTCGACGGCGCCAAACAATATCTTGGCGAAGGCGTTTCCGGCCTTCTCGATCTGCGCTCGGTGAAAGTCCTTTCGATCGACGATTGCCAGGTAAACGACGCCTCCAAGAATGGCATTGCACTGCAACGAGCGGCTGGGCGTATCGAACGCTGCACCATCACAGGTGCCGCGGACGCCGGCATCTGGTCGGTCGACGCCGCCGGCCTTGCCATCAGCGCCAACACCGTCAGCGACTGCGCCAACGGCGGCATCCTGGTGCACCGCTGGCAGATCGGCGAAGACGGCACCATGGTCATTGGCAACCGCATCGCCCGCATCGCCGCCCGCAATGGCGGCACCGGTCAGAACGGCAACGGCATCAACGTGTTCCGTGCCGGCGGTGTCCTCATCTCCAACAACATCGTCAGCGACTGCGCCTTTTCAGCAATCCGTGCCAATTCAGGCTCCAACGTGCAGATCATTGGCAACAGTTGCCTGCGCTCCGGCGAGACCGCGCTCTATGCCGAATTCACCTTCGAAGGGGCCGCGATCGCCAACAATGTTGTCGACGGTGCAGCCAACGGCATCTCGATCGTCAACTTCAACGAAGGCGGGCGCATGGCGACCTGCAGCGGCAACATCGTGCGCAATCTTTCCACCACGGGCCCGTACCCGGCGGAGGTCGGCGGATTCGGTATCGGCATCGGTGTCGAGGCCGACACCACGGTGACCGGCAATATCGTGGAAAACGCCCCCCAATGCGGCATGCAGCTCGGCTGGGGACCTTACCTGCGCAACGTGGTGGCGACGGGCAATGTCGTGCGCAAGGCCGGGATCGGCATCGCCGTCAGCGTCGTCGATGGCGCCGGGCCGACGATCATCACCGACAATGTACTGCAGGAGGTGCTGCATGGTGCCATTATCGGCAAGCGCTGGGCAGAGCCGGTAACCGTGGACCTGGCCGAGGTTGGCAATGCCGGCTTCACGCATCTCACCGTGGAAAGAAACCGCGTGAGCTAGAGCAATTCCAGGAAAAGTGTGGAACGGTTTTCCTGGAATTGCTTAAAAACAGAAAGCTAGAGCGTTTCCGCGAAAACCGGAAACGCTCAAGCGTCAAACCAGCGCCGCAGTCGGGCGCAGGAGGCCGACCCGCGCACCCAGCCGGCTTTCGACCGGCGGATTGGCGAACTCGACCAGCCTCACCGCCAACTCGGCGTCACCCTGCAGCAGCTTCGCCAGCACGGCGGCAACCATCACGCCAGCAGCGCGCTCAGCCCCATCGTCACATTTCAACGCGATGCCGAGCCCGAGCTCCGGCAATGCGGCACAGAACACGCCCTCTGCGCCCACCTTCACGAAGACGCGGCCGGGAGCCGCCCGCATCAGCTTCGTGTCCAGACGATCGGTTCCTGCAACCAGGAAGGGCTCGGCCATGCAGGCGTCGAGCAGCCGCTTCGCCGCTTTGGCACGCTCCGCTCCAAGACCATTACCCGTCGCCATCCTGGCGAAGCCTGCCGCGAAGCTGCGCAACGGTACCGCATAGGTCGGGATCGAACAGCCATCGGTGCCGCAATGGGAGGAGCCGTGGGCGGCGCCTGTCACCGTCTCCATCGCGTCCTTGATCATTTCCTGCATGCGATGGCCCGCCGCCACATAGCCGCGGTGGTCGATGCCAGAATGGCAGCAGGTGCAGATGAAGCCGGCATGCTTGCCGGAACAGTTGTTGTGCAGAGGATTGGGTTCGCCGCCGGAGCGCGCGAGTTCGATCGTTGCCTGATGGTTGGAGGGCCAATGCGAACCGCATTCCAGCGCGCTGGCATCGAGCCCCGCCTTGGCGAGCATCGCAGCGGCAAGCTCGACATGTTCGGGCTCGCCGGAATGAGACGAGCAGGCCAGCGCCAGCTCGCGATTGCCGAAACCATAGGCATCGGCCGCGCCGCTCTCGACAAGCGGCAACGCCTGATTGCCTTGACTGCCGAACGTGGGAAAACCGGATGTGCGGTGTTGCCGATATCGAACACCGTCTTTCCGTCGGCATCCACCACCGCAACCGCACCTCGGTGGGCGCTTTCCACCACGGCGCCGCGCAGCACCTCGACCAGAACCGGATTGGCCATGGAATCCTCGCTTCGATTTCGCACCGAACGCGTAGCGGCTCCGCGCTTCCCACGCAACCAGCAAGCATTGGCCCTATGGCACGCGGCCTGAGGCCCACTCCAGGCTGGGCCAAGGCCGGCCGAGCGAAACCGCAAGCCACGACGCGAGAAACGCATAAGCCTTTCGATTGAAAGGATATCTCGATTCAGCGAGCCCGATGCGGCGATCCGTATCCAGTAAGTGGCAGGAAAAACACAACCAGAGCGCTCACTCTTGACTCACTACCCGCCCGACTATGTATATACATATCATATTTCAAGCGGATCAAAACCGACTCTCGGGAGGAGGAAAGCATGGCAGCGGCATCAACCGGCGTGGCCGAAAGGCGCACGATCGATCGGATTCCAGAAAGCGAGCGGCACGGCTCGCCCTTCAACCAGTTCACGCTGTGGTTCGGTGCGAACCTGCAGATCACGGCCGTGGTCGACGGCGCCCTGTCCATTGTTTTCGGCGCCGAGGCGCTGACGGCGATCATCGGTCTCGCCATCGGCAACCTGCTCGGCGGCGCGGTGATGGCGCTGCATTCCGCGCAAGGCCCGCGCCTCGGCCTGCCGCAGATGATTTCCAGCCGGGCGCAGTTCGGCGTCAAGGGCGCTGCCCTGCCGCTGATCCTGACCGTGTTGATGTATCTGGGGTTCGCGGCCACCGGCACGGTTCTGTCCGGCCAGGCGATCAACCTGATGTTCGGCGTGCAGGCGCCAGCCTTCGGCATGCTGGTGTTTGGCCTCATCACCATCATCGTCGCGGTGGTCGGCTACAAGCTCATCCACGTCATCGGCCGCATCGCCACGGTCGTCGGCATCCTCGGCTTCGGCTACCTCGCCATTCAGCTCTTCTCGCAATACAATGTCGCAGACGCCTTCGGCCAGAAACCGTTCAGCTTCGCCACATTCCTGCTCACCGTTGCGCTCGCCGCCGGCTGGCAGATGACCTTCGCTCCTTACGTCGCGGACTATTCACGCTATCTGCCGACCGCGACGCCGGCGAAAACCACCTTCTGGTCGACGCTGCTCGGCTCGGCGATCGGCGCACAGATCGCCATGAGCTTCGGCGTCATCGTGGCGGCTCTTGGCGGCAAGTTCCTGCAGAACCAGGTCGGCTTCATGGGTGAGCTCGCCGGAGCCGGGCTCGCCGCACTGCTGACATACATCGTCATCGTCACCAACAAGCTCACGGTGAACTGCCTGAATGCCTATGGCGGCTCGATGACGATGCTGACCACGGTCAGCGCCTTCACCCGGCAGGACCGCATCTCGCAGGCGACGCGCATTGCCTACATCGTCGCCTTCGTGCTGGCGTCGGTTGCAATCGCCATCTTCGCGAGCTCGAACTTCCTGTCCTCCTTCAAGAACTTCGTGCTGCTGCTGCTCGCCGTCTTCGTGCCGTGGAGTGCCATCAATCTGGTCGACTACTATCTGATCTCGAAAGAGAAAGTCGACATCCCGGCACTTTACGATGCGTCCGGCCGTTACGGCGCATACAACTGGGTAGCGTTAGGCTGCTATCTGTTCGGCGTGGTGGTGCAGATCCCGTTCCTGAACCAGGCGCTTTACGAAGGACCGATCGCGGTGCTGCTGGGTGGCGCCGATATCTCCTGGATCGTCGCACTGGTGGCCACTTCGGTGGTTTACTACTTCCTGGCGCGCGGCAACGCCAACGTGCCCCAGACCATGATCCTGCCCAAGGACGCACCTGCCCGGGCATGATCCGATCGTCGACTATCGATACAAACAGAAGGGCCGCCGTTTCGATGAAACGGCGGCCCTTCTGTTTGTCCAACGCTATTCCAGATGGAAAAGCGCCACGCACTTTCCGGAAATTGCTTCAGCGAATGCGGTCTAGGATCGAGACGTAGTTGGCAACCGCGGCGCCACCCATGTTGAAGATGCCGCCGAGTTTGGCATCCTTCACCTGGATGCCACCTGCCTCACCGGCAAGCTGCATGGCGGTCAGTACATGCATCGATACGCCAGTCGCGCCGATCGGATGGCCCTTGGCCTTCAGGCCGCCTGACGGGTTGATCGGCAACTTGCCGTCCTTGGCGGTATAGCCTTCGAGGGCCAGCTTCGCACCCTCGCCCGGTCTGGCCAGGCCCATCGCCTCGTATTCGATCAGTTCGGCGATGGTGAAGCAGTCATGCGTCTCGACAAAGGAGAGGTCGTCGAGCGTGACCCCGGCCTTCCTGAGCGCGCGCTCCCAGGCCTGTTCGCAGCCTTCGAAGGCAAGGATGTCGCGCTTCGACATCGGCAGGAAATCCTGCACATGCTCATTGGCGCGGAAGGTGATGGCGCGGCGCATCCTGAGCGCGGTGTCGGTATCGGCAAGCACCAGGGCTGCGGCGCCATCCGAAACCAGGGAACAGTCGGTCCGCTTCAGCGGCCCGGCGACAAAGGGGTTCTTCTCACTTTCCTGGCGACAGAAGTCGAAGCCGAAATCCTTGCGCATCTGCGCATAAGGGTTGTCGACGCCATTCTTGTGGTTCTTGGCGGCGATCATCGCCAACGCGTCGGACTGGTCGCCGTAACGTTGGAAATAGGCCTGGGCGATCTTGCCGAAGACGCCGGCGAAACCGGCCGGTGTTTCGCCATCTTCCGGCAGATAGGAGGCCTTGAGAAGGTTCTTGCCGATCTCGGGGCCTGGTGTCGTCGTCATCTGCTCGGCACCGACCACAAGAACGATACGCGCGGCATTGGCGTCGATGGCGCGGATGCCCTGACGAACCGCTGCCGAACCGGTGGCACAGGCGTTCTCGACCCGGGTGGCTGGCTTGAAGCGCAACCGGTCGTCGGCCTGCAACACGAGGCTGGCGGTAAAATCCTGGGCCGAGAAACCGGCGTTGAAGTGGCCGAGCACGATTTCGTCGACATCGTCCGGCCCGATGCCGGCATGTTCGAGCGCCTCCGAGGCGACCTTGGTGATCATGCCTTCGAGCGTCTCGCCCTCCAGCTTGCCGAAGCGCGAATGCGCCCAGCCAACGATGCTTGCCGTCATGGGAGTTCTCCAGATTGGCCTTGCCTTTCCTAGCATATTAGGTCTGGCACGGTAACTGTTCAATCCTGAACATATAGGCCAGTCTCGAGGAGTTGCGAAGGGCGCTCGCGGCCTCGCGTCGCAACGACCACAATGCATGGCGGGATTTTTATTGATTGACGGATCAATTAAAAATAACTTGCCGGGCGGGAGAAGCAGAACATGCCGAAAATCGGAATGGAACCGCTGCGTCGAAAGGCGCTGATCGACGCTACGATCTTGGCGATCGGCGAGCGCGGATCGCTCAACGTCACCATGTCGGAGATCGCCGACCGCGCCGGCGTATCCTCGGCGCTGGCGCACCACTATTTCGGACCGAAGGAAGAGCTGCTGCTCGCCACGATGCGACATCTGCTGGCCGATCTCGGCGCCGACACGATCGTGGCCCTCAACAAGGTCAGCACGCCGCGTCAGAGGCTCTCGGCAATTGTCGGCGTCAACTTCAACGCCGGCCAGTTCCGCGAAGAGACCGTACACGCCTGGCTTGCCTTCTATGTCGAGGCGCAGAATTCGCTGCCATTGAGACGCCTGCTGCGCATTTATGCCCGCCGCCTGCATTCCAACCTGATGAGCGGGCTTCTGCCGCTGGTGTCGCGCGAGGAGGCCGCACGAATGGCCGAAGCGATCGCTGCCATGATCGACGGGCTCTACATCCGCCGTGCGCTGCGCGACGGGCTGCCCAATCCTCTCAGCGCCGGTGCGCTGGTGGAGGACTATATTGACGCCAAGCTGGCGCAGGTACGATGACAAAAGCCCCCAACATCCTGATCATCATGGTCGACCAGCTTGCCGGAACAATGTTTCCAGACGGGCCGGCGGACTTCCTGCATGCGCCGAACCTCAAGGCGCTCGCCGCACGCTCGGCGCGCTTCCGCAACAACTACACCGCCTCGCCCCCTGTGTGCACCCGGGCGTGCGGCTTTCATGAGCGGGCAGTTGCCGTCACGCAACGGCGTCTACGACAACGCCGCCGAGTTCCCGTCCTCCATCCCGACCTTCGCGCACCACCTGCGCGCGGCCGGCTATCACGCCGTGCTGTCAGGCAAGATGCATTTCGTCGGCCCGGATCAGCTGCACGGCTTCGAGGAACGCCTGACCACCGACATCTACCCGGCGGATTTCGGCTGGACGCCGGATTACCGCAAGCCTGGCGAGCGCATCGACTGGTGGTACCACAATCTGGGTTCGGTGACCGGCGCAGGCGTCGCTGAAATCACCAACCAGATGGAGTATGACGACGAAGTCGCCTTCCACGCCCAGCAGAAGCTCTACGATTTCGCCCGGACATCGGATGACCCGCAGCGCCGCCCGTGGTGCCTGACCGTCTCCTTCACCCATCCGCACGATCCTTACGTCGCACGGCGCCAGTATTGGGATCTTTATGAGAACTGCCCGGCACTCGAACCCGAAACCGGCTTCATCCCATACGACAGGCAGGATCCGCATTCGCAGCGGCTCTACAAGGCCAGCGACTACGACAGTTTCTCGATCACGCCCGAACACGTCCGTCGTGCCCGCCAGGGTTACTTCGCCAACATCTCGTATCTCGACGACAAGGTCGGCGAACTGCTGTCCGTGCTCGAGCGTACACGCATGGCCGATGACACCATTGTCGTGTTCGCATCCGATCATGGCGACATGCTGGGTGAGCGCGGTCTTTGGTTCAAGATGTGCTTCTATGAAGGTTCGGCACGCGTGCCGCTGATGATTGCCGGCAAGGGCATCAGCCCTGCCCGCATCGACACGCCGGTGTCGAACCTCGACCTCTGCCCGACGCTCTGCGATTTCGCGGGCATCGATATCGGCGCCATCCAGCCCTGGACCGACGGACAATCGCTCATGCCGCTGCTGCAAGGTGGAGGACGCAGCGAACCGGTGCTGATGGAGTACGCGGCTGAGGGCTCTTACGCACCGATCGTTGCGATCCGCGAGGGCCGCTACAAATTCGTGCATTGCGAGATCGACCCGCCGCAACTGTTCGATCTGGAACAGGATCCGCAGGAGCGCGTCAATCTCGCCGGCGATCCCCGCCATGCAGCGATCGCGGCGGCATTCATGGAAAAGGTGCGGTTGCGATGGGACATGAACGTGTTCGATGCCGCGGTGCGTGAAAGCCAGGCACGCCGCTGGGTCGTCTACCCGGCCCTGCGCAACGGCGCCTACTACCCATGGGAGTTCCAGCCGTTGCAGAAAGCGTCCGAGCGCTACATGCGCAACCACATGAATCTCGACACGCTCGAAGCGGACAAACGCTTCCCGAGAGGTGAATGATGATTGAGCCGCACATTCCTTCTCTTGAACACATCCGGCGTGCCTATGCGGAAACCGCGAAGGCAACGCTAAGAACGCCGTTGCTGGAGTCGGCAGCACTTGCTCGCCAGATCGGTGCCGCCAGGGTCTTCGTCAAACCTGAATCGCTGCAATGGGCGGGCTCTTTCAAGGTCCGAGGGGCCTATTGGCGTTTGAAACAGCTATCGTCCGAGGAAGCGCGGAAAGGCGTGGTCGCCTATTCCTCGGGCAATTTTGCGCAAGGGCTGGGAGCCGCAGGACAAGCGCAAGGTATTCCCGTCACAATCGTCATGCCGATCGATGCACCGTTGGCCAAGCGCGAAGCGACTGCCGGCTACGGCGCCCGGGTGGTGCTGACCGACCACGGCGACCGCCCCCGAGAAGAAGTGGCGGCAGCGAAAGCTCGAGAGATTGCCGCAGCCGAAGGCCTGGCTTTGCTGCACCCCTTCGATGACCCCGAGATCGTCGCCGGACAGGCAGGCGCAGGTCTGGAGGCACTCGATCAGCTGGCCGCTCAGCGTGCCGCAGCCGATCTTCTTTTCTGCCAGGTCGGCGGTGGTGGCCTGATCGGAGGCGTCTCTCTTGCCTTCCACTATCTCTCACCCAAAACCCGGATCCTTGCCGTAGAACCCGAAGGCTTTAACGGCATGGGCTCGTCGCTGGCGCATGGCACGATAGAAACAATGCCGCTCGGCCCAAAGTCGATCTGCGATGGCCTGATGGCGCGGGCACCTGGCAGCGCCCCGTTTGCCGCGCTGAAAACCGCAGGAGCCGAGGGCATCACGGTGGCTGATGGTGCCGTGCGGAACGCGATGAAAACTGCCTTCGAACGCCTCAAGCTCGTGCTGGAGCCCTCGGGCGCAGCATCGCTGGCAGCCTTGCTTGATGGCGGCATAGACGTATCCGGCAAGACAGTGCTCGTAATCGCAACCGGCGGCAATGTCTCGCTTGCCGATTTCATGGCGCATATGAAAAATGCTTGAAGCAGATTTTGTGATCATCGGCTCCGGCTCTGCCGGCGCGGCCATGGCCCACCGCCTGTCGGAGGACGGCAAACATTCGGTGATCGTCATCGAATATGGCGGCTCCGACGCCGGCCCGCTCATCCAGATGCCATCGGCGCTGTCTATCCCGCTCAACATGCCGCTTTACGACTGGGGCTTCGCCTCCGAACCGGAGCCGCATCTCGGCGGGCGCATCCTCGCCACGCCACGCGGCAAGGTCATAGGCGGTTCGTCCTCGATCAACGGCATGGTCTACGTACGCGGCCATGCGCGCGACTTCGATCATTGGGCAGAACAGGGGGCGAATGGCTGGAGCTTCGCAGACGTGCTGCCCTACTTCAAACGCATGGAAGACAGCCATGGCGGCGAGGACGGCTGGCGCGGCAAAGGCGGCCCGCTGCACGTCCAGCGCGGCGCCCGTACGAACCCGCTCTACGCCGCCTTCATCGAGGCGGGCCACCAGGCCGGCTTCGAACTGACCGAGGACTACAATGGCGCCAAGCAGGAAGGCTTCGGGCCGATGGAGCAGACCATCCGCAAGGGTCAACGCTGGTCGGCGGCGAATGCTTATCTCAAGCCTGCACTGAAGCGGCAGAACGTGAGTCTCGTCAAAGGCTTCGCGCGGCGTGTGATCATCGAGAATCAACGTGCGACGGGCGTCGAGATCGAGGCTCGCAAACAGATTCAGGTCGTTAAAGCACGGCGCGAGGTTATCGTCGCAGCATCCTCGATCAATTCGCCCAAGATCCTGTTGCTGTCCGGCATCGGCCCGGCGAAACACCTGGCCCAGCACGGCATTGCCGTCGTCGCCGACCGGCCTGGCGTCGGCCAGAACCTGCAGGACCACATGGAGCTTTACATCCAGCAGGAAGCGATACAGCCGATCACGCTGAACTCGATCCTCAACCCGTTCTCCAAGGCGCTGATCGGTGCGCGCTGGATGTTCTTCAAGAGCGGTCTGGGTGCCACCAACCATTTCGAAGCCGCCGCCTTCGTGCGCTCGGCGCCAGGTGTCGACTATCCCGACATCCAGTATCATTTCATTCCGGCGGCCGTGCGTTACGACGGCAAGGCTGCAGCGAAGTCACACGGTTTCCAGGCACATGTCGGGCCGATGCGGTCAAAATCACGCGGCTCGGTCACGCTACGCTCGCATGATCCCAACGCCAAGCCGGTGATCCGCTTCAACTACATGTCGCATGCCGACGACTGGAAGGATTTCCGCCACTGCATCCGCCTTACCCGCGAGATCTTCGGCCAGGCTGCCTTCGATCCGTTCCGCGGTCAGGAGATTTCGCCGGGCAGCCATGTGCAGAGCGACGATGAGCTGGACGCGTTCATCCGCGCGCATGCTGAGAGCGCCTACCATCCCTGCGGCACCTGCCGCATCGGCCGCGCGGACGATCTGCATGCCGTTGTCGATCCCGAATGCCGTGTGATCGGCGTCGACGGGCTCCGTGTCGCGGACTCCTCGATCTTCCCGCGTGTCACCAACGGCAATCTCAATGCGCCATCCATCATGACCGGCGAAAAAGCCGCCGACCATATTCTTGGCCGCACACCACTCGCGCCTTCGAACCAGGAACCCTGGATCAATCCGCGCTGGCAGGTCTCGGACAGATAGAGCATCATCGGCTACCACATCCGGCAGGCCACAGACTTCGGAGTATCCCATGCGCGCCCAACCCAAGGCATCGCACTATATCAATGGCCGTTTCGTCGACGACGAACGGGGCGCGCCCCTGCCGGTGATCTATCCGGCGACCGGCGAAACCATTGCCACGCTGCATTCTGCGACACCCAACATCGTCGAACTGGCCGTCGAGGCAGCCCGCGCCGCGCAGCCGGCCTGGGCCCGGATGAAGCCCGTCGAACGCGGCCGCATCCTGCGCCGTGTCGCCGACATCCTGCGTGCCCGTAATGCCGAACTTGCCCGCATCGAGACGCTGGATACCGGCAAGGCTATCCAGGAAACACTGGTTGCCGACCCGGCATCCGCCGCCGATGCACTCGAGTATTTCGGCGGCGCAGTGGCGAGTTACACCGGCGATTACGTCGATCTTGGCGGTCCCTTCGCCTATACGCGGCGCGAAGCGCTCGGCGTGTGCGTCGGCATCGGCGCCTGGAACTATCCGATTCAGGGTGCTGGCTGGAAATCGGCACCTGCACTCGCCATGGGCAACGCGATGGTCTTCAAGCCATCGGAAAACACGCCGCTTTCCGCCCTTGCGCTTGCCGAAATCTACACGGAAGCCGGGCTTCCGGATGGACTTTTCAACGTCGTGCAGGGCTATGGCGATGTCGGTGGCGCGCTGGCCTCGCACGAAGTGGTCGCCAAGGTCTCGCTGACAGGCTCGGTGCCAACCGGCAAGAAAGTGCTGGCCCTGACCGGTTCCCTGATGAAACACGCCACAATGGAACTTGGCGGCAAGTCACCGCTGATCGTGTTCGATGATGCCGACCTCGAGAACGCCATCGGTGGCGCCATGCTCGGCAACTTCTATTCGACGGGCCAGGTCTGCTCCAACGGCACCCGCGTATTCGTGCAGAAGGGCCTGCATGACCGGTTCGTCGAACGGCTGACCGAGCGCACCAAGGCAATCCGCATCGGTGATCCGCTCGACCCCGAAACGCAGATGGGGCCGCTGATCAACAAGGCGCAGCACGACAAGGTGATGTCTTATGTCGGCATCGGCAAGACCGAAGGCGCTTCGCTGCACTATGGTGGCGGCGAACCGAAACTGCAGGGCTTCGAGAACGGTTTCTTCATCGAGCCGACCATCTTCACCAATGTCACCGACCAGATGCGCATCGCACGCGAGGAGATCTTCGGACCGGTGATGAGCGTGCTTTCCTTCACCGATGAAGACGAAGTGATCGACCGCGCCAACGATACCGAGTTCGGTCTCTCTGCCGGTGTCTTCACCCGCGACCTGCCGCGCGCGCATCGTGTCATTGCCGAGCTGCAGGCCGGCACCTGCTGGATCAACAACTACAATCTGTCACCGGTCGAGATGCCGTTCGGCGGCTTCAAGCAGTCGGGCATCGGCCGCGAAAACTCGCTGGCGGCGCTGGCGCTCTATTCGCAGGAAAAGTCGGTCTATGTGGAAACCGGCGACGTGGCGAGCCCGTACTAGATCTGCCCCGCCTTGCCTGCTTCCTCGGTCTTGTCGAGATACTGCGTGAGAGCAGTGACGAGATGATAGAAGATGCTCGCCGGCACTTCGGTTGCCTGTGAGCGGCCACGCTCGTCGATCCAGTCGACCCACAGGCCGAGCGGCGCCGGATCGATGTGCCAGCGGAACAGGCGCCCGACACGCGCCTCGATCTCCGGTTTCAGATCCGGTCCCCCGGTGCCGTCCAGTGCGATCGCCGCCTTGATCGCCTCCGTCTGCGGCCAGCTGCGCGAGATGCCGTCGAGCGGCAGGCCATCGCGCGAGACAGCGCCGTAAGCCAACCCGGTGGCGCGGTTCAGGCCATTGGCTATGGCCGAGGCATAAAGCTTGCGCGCGAAACCCGTGAGATCGACCTGGCCGCTGCGCTGCGCGAAATCGACCAGCAGGGATGCCCATTCGAAGTGATGACCGGGTTCGGTCCATTGGCCACGCTCGCCTGGCGCCGGTCTCCACTCGTCATCGAAATATTCGCCCAGCGTCCAGCTTTCGCGGTCGAAGAAATGGTTGCGAAACAGGTCTGCAAGCCTTGCGGCGCGGCGCAGATAGGTGCGGTCTCCGGTGACTGAATGCCATGCAGGAAAGCCTCCAGCAGATGCATATGCGGGTTGGAACGACGTTCTCCCTTGCCGCCCGATGTTTCCAGGAAACCGGTCAGACGTTCGTCCTCCAAATGCGCGTCCAGGAAGGAGAACGTCTCCTGGCCAAGCCGCAACGCATCCGGGTTACCGCACATATGCGCATGCGCCAGCGCCAGCAGCACGCAGGAGTGGTCGTAAGCATCCTCCGCGGGATCAGCGACGCTGCCGTCTATATTCATCGTGCGCACCCAACCGCCTTTGTCGGTACGGCCATGACGCGCCATGAAATCGATGCCGTGCGCGATCAACCGATCGGCCGGCCCATCCCAGCCACGCTCCTTGGCTACCGCGAAGGCGTAGACCTGGCGGGCCATGGTGCGCATGCGCTTGGGCTTCATCAGGGGTGATGCGTCCAGGCCCAAGGCCTCGTGAAAACCGCCAAAGCGATCATCGACCCCAACGGTCGACCACAACGGCATGGTTTCCTCGAACAGCCAGTGGCGCACACGCCTGCGCCAGGAGCCGCTCTCGATGACACGATCATGTGCCGGCGTGAACCTGGTCTCCAGGCGTCCGCTTCTTTCGAGCTGCTCGACCACCTTGCGCACATTCTGGCTGTGACTGACGGGGGCCACGAAAGTGGCATCGGCGGTGGAAACGATGGCTATGTCCTGAAGACCGACGGCAGAGAGAAGGCGGCCCTGGCTGCGGATGTAGGAATTCCGGCAATCGATCGCGACGACGTCGCCGATGACGACATTGCCGTCGGTGTCGGCAGGGCCGACATCGAGCAAGGACTGCCAAGAGCCAAGGTCGTTCCAGCGGAAGCCCGCCGGCACCATCGCGATATCAGCTGCCCGTTCCATGATGGCATAGTCGATCGAAATCGCGGGAATGGCTTCGTAGAGATCCTGTGCCATGTAGAGGCCGGACACATCGCTGGTCGCCGCCTTGAAAGCGGCTTCGGTGGCCTGCCATATATCCGGTCGAAACGACACGAAGGCATCACGCATGGCGCTGGCGCGAAACAGGAAGATGCCGGCGTTCCAGTAGAAATTGCCTGCTGCAAGATAGGTCTGCGCAGTGGCGAGATCCGGTTTTTCGACGAACCGCGAGACATCGAACACACCATCCCGTTCCGCGCCGGCTTCGATGTATCCATAACCCGTTTCCGAATGGGTCGGCCGCACACCAAACACGACCAGCCTGCCTGCATTGGCAGCGGGAACGCCGGCTTCCACCGTTTGCCAGAACTGGGCAGCGGTTGAAATTTCGTGATCGGATGGCACCACCAGCATCAGCGCATCGTCGAACTCCGCCAGTGTGCGCAGCGTTGCCAGCGCCACGGCGGCGGCGGTGTTGCGACCAACAGGCTCGAACAGGGCACCACCGCCGCCAAGATCGATGTCTGCAAGATCGCTGCCGACCCGGTCGGCATGGCGCTCGGAGGCAATCAGAAAGACGGAAGCCTCGCCGTCCTTGCGCGCTGCCAGGCGCTGCAGCGTCTTCAACAGCATCGAACCATCACCCGACAGGTCGTGGAACTGCTTGGGATTGTCCTCGCGCGACAGCGGCCATAGCCGCGAACCGACCCCACCGCTCATCACAAAACCGACGATGCGCTCGCTCATGCCGTCCCCGTCGCCCGCATTCAAAATGTCTGATTGTACGGCCCGACGTCCGGGCTGCGCCGCAATACCGCGTCAACGCCTTCGAACATCTGCCGCCGCCGCTCCGCGGAAACCGGGCTTTCCACCACGACCACCAATTCGGGCTTGTTCGACGAAGCTCTCACCAGCCCCCAGGTGCCATCTTCCGCCACCACACGGACACCGTTGACCGTGACCAGATCGACGATCTTCTGACCCGCAAAAACCGCGCCGCGCTGCTTCAGTGCCTGGAAATCGGCGACAACGCGTTCGACCACGCCATATTTCTTGTCGTCATCACAATGGGGCGACATGGTCGGCGTGCCGAAGGTCAACGGCAGGTCGCGGTAGAGATCGGCCATGGACTTGTCGGGGTTGCGATCGAGCATGCGACAAATCGCGATTGCCGTCACCAATCCATCGTCATAACCGCGCCCGATGGGCGGATTGAAGAAGAAATGGCCGGACTTCTCAAATCCGGCGATGGCGCCAAGTTCGGCAACCCGGCGCTTGATATGGGAGTGACCGGTCTTCCAATAGTCCGTTTTGGCGCCGTTGCCGCGCAGAACGTCATCCGTGTTGAACAGACCGGTCGATTTCACATCGACGACGAAAGCCGAACCAGGATGCTCGCTGGAGATGTCGCGGGAGAGCATCACTCCCACCTTGTCGGCGAAGATCTCATTGCCTTCGTTGTCGACCACACCACAGCGGTCGCCATCACCATCGAAACCCAGGCCGATATCGGCACCGGTCTCCAGCACCTTGTCCCGGATGGCATGCAGCATTGCCATGTCTTCCGGGTTGGGATTGTAGCGCGGGAACGTATGGTCGAGTTCAACGTCCAACGGAACCACCTCGCAGCCGATACGCTTCATCACCTCAGGTGCAAAAGCCCCCGCGGTGCCGTTGCCGCACGCAGCCACCACTTTCAATTTTCGGGAGATACATCCACCGGAAACAAGATCATCGATATAGGCAGTGCGAAAGTCCGGAACGAACGCATAGCTGCCACCATCGACGAGATCGAAATCGCCACCGAGCACGATGTCGCGCAATGAAGCCATTTCTTCCGGGCCAAAGGTGAGTGGCCGCTGAGCCCCCATCTTCACACCTGTCCAGCCGTTTTCGTTGTGCGATGCGGTGATCATGGCGACAGACGGAACGTCGAGCGCGAACTGGGCGAAATAGGCCATGGGCGACAACGCCAGTCCGATATCCTTGACCTTGGCACCGGCGGCCATCAGGCCGGACACCAGCGCCAGTTTTATCGACAGCGAATAAGACCGAAAATCATGAGCCGTGACGATAGTTGGCCCGACGCCCAGACGGCGAATCAAGGTGCCCAGCCCCATGCCCAGTGCCTGGACACCAACAAGGTTGAGTTCAGGCGGCTGAGCAGAGCCGGAGTGACCGAACCACCAGCGCGCATCATACTCACGGAAACCCGACGGCTTGACGAGCGCCGAGGTTTCGAACGCGAAGGTATTGGGCTTGGCCTCAGTGACGATCTTGAAGGTCAAGGCAGCGAAACTCCCATCGGCGCGGGCTTTTTTGCAGCGAGAATGACCTTGCGCTTCGCCGTCGCGTGCAGCGCTCTTAGCACATCTGCCTAACAGGAACCTTATTGGGAAAAGCACTGCGCCGACAAAGCTCAACAAAGCTCATGAAATGCGACCGTAACTGCGCCATACCCGCTTGCAGGAACCGAACGTGGCAGCTATAAGCCCGCCGTCTGGTCACGGAGTGTAGCGCAGCCTGGTAGCGCACATCGTTCGGGACGATGGGGTCGCAGGTTCGAATCCTGCCACTCCGACCAGAAAAGTCAGTGACTTGGCTTCCCGAAATCAGCCGGTTCTCAGTTCCTGCTATCCATTCCGAGCCATGCGGCGAATTTGCTGCGAGACAATCATCGAATCCGTGCTGTTGGTGCCGATCACGTTGCGTTGCCGGTGGTCACGACATGATTTCCTGCCCCCGTTCCGCCGCAATGGCCTTTCAGGGCAACGATGGGGCTTCAGTGAGAGGATTTCCCGATGCGACTTTATACTACAATTGCCGCCATGCTGATGGCGGTGGCGCTCGCGGGTTGCGAGACGTCGGAACAGCAGCAGCGGGCAGGTACGGGCGCGTTGATCGGTGGCGCTGGCGGCGCACTGGTCGGCCAGGCGATCGGCCGCGACACCAAGAGCACATTGATCGGAGCCGGCGCCGGTGCACTGCTTGGCGCGGCCGTGGGCAGCTCGACGACCCCGCAACGCCGCGGCGAGGAGATGTGCCGTTACCAGGATCGTTCTGGCCGCATTTATACCGCGCCCTGCGATGACCGCTATTATAACGGCAACTATTGAACTCCAGGCCCAGTTGCCGCCAAGATGAGAAAAGCCCCGGTTCGAACCGGGGCTTTTTTCATATCGATCGATCTGCGTCCAACTGGCGTCAGGCGCTTGCCCGGAAGCGGGTGGTGTCGATGGCGGCAGTCATCAGCGTCTGCGTGTACTTCTCGCGTGGATGGTCGAAGATGGCATCCGTTGGCCCTTCTTCGACGATCTTGCCCTGCTTCATGACGATGATGTAGTCGGCCATCGCCCGCACCACCGCAAGGTCATGGCTTATGAACAGGTAGGACAGGTCGTGATCGGCCTGAAGCTTGCGCAGCAATTCCACGATCTGCTTCTGCACGGAACGGTCCAATGCCGAAGTCGGCTCGTCCAGAACCACCACTTTCGGTTTCAGGATCATTGCACGGGCAATGGCTATGCGCTGACGCTGGCCGCCTGAAAATTCGTGCGGATAGCGATTGCGCATGATCGGGTCGAGCCCGACCTCCTTCAGCGCCTCCACCGCACGGTGATCGCGCTCCTTGGACGACAGCGCAGGTTCATGCACGAGGAGCCCCTCGGTGATGATCTGCCCAACCGTCATGCGCGGCGACAGCGAACCGAACGGATCCTGGAAAACCAGTTGCAACTCGCGGCGCAACGGGCGCATGGCCTGTTTGTCGGCTCGGGAAATGTCGTTGTCGCCGAAACGGATCTGCCCGTCGCTCGGCAAGAGCCGCAGCAACGCGCGTCCGAGCGTCGACTTGCCCGAACCGGATTCACCGACAATGCCGATGGTCTGGTTGCGTTTGAGCCGAATGGAGATGTCGTCGACAGCACGCAGGATGACCGGATCACCGGCAAGGAAACCACCGCCGATCTTGAATGTGACTTCGACCTTGCGTCCCTCGAGCAGAACCGGGGCATCGGGCGCCGGTGCCGCCTTGTGGCCTGTGGGTTCGGCCGCCAGCAGCATCCTGGTGTAGGGATGTTGCGGATTGGCGAAGAGCGCTGTGGCCTCTCCTTCCTCCACCACCTCACCGGAACGCATCACATAGACGCGATCTGCGAAGCGCCGCACGATGCCCAGATCGTGCGTGATGAAGACGATGGCCATGCCGAGCTTCTTCTGCAGCTCGGCCAGCAGCACCAGGATCTGCGCCTGGATGGTCACGTCCAGCGCCGTCGTCGGCTCGTCGGCGATCAGGATGTCCGGATCGTTGGCGAGCGCCATGGCGATCATCACACGCTGGCGCTGGCCGCCCGACATCTCGTGCGGATAGGATTTCAGCCGCCGCTCGGGATCGGGAATATGGACGAGGCGCAGCAGTTTCAGCGCCTCCTCACGCGCGGCCGCAGCACTCAGGCCGCGATGCCGCCGTATCGGCTCCATCAACTGGTTGCCGATCGTGTAGAGCGGATCAAGCGAGGTCATCGGCTCCTGGAAGATCATGCTGATCTTGCGCCCGCGGACCTTGTTGAGCTCGCCCTTGCGCATGGTGAGCAGGTTCGAGCCACGGTAGTCAACCGCGCCGGTTGCTTCACCATTCGAAGCGAGCAGCCCCATCGCAGCCATCATCGTCTGGCTTTTGCCGGAGCCCGACTCGCCGACGACGGCGACGGTTTCGCCGGCTTTCACGTTGATGTTGATGCCCTTCACGGCGTCAACGGCACCATCGAGTGTGCGGAAACGCACCTTGAGGTCGCGAACATTGAGAACGGTTTCTGCAGCAGCCATCTCAACGGTCCTTCGGATCGAGCGCATCGCGCAGGCCATCGCCGACGAAGTTCAGCGCAAACAGCGTCGAAACAAGGAAGAAGGCTGGAAACAACAGCAACCAATTGGCGGTACCGATGTTCTTGGCTCCGGCGGAGATGAGCACGCCCCAGCTCGTCATCGGTTCCTGCACGCCAAGCCCCAGGAACGACAGGAAACTTTCCAGGATGATGACCTGCGGCACGAGCAACGTCATGTAGATGACGACCGGGCCGAGCAGATTGGGAATGACGTGGCGCAGCAGAATACCGCGCTGGCCAACTCCAAGCGCCTCCGCCGCCTGCACATACTCCTGCCGGCGGATGGACAATGCCTGGCCGCGGACGATGCGAGCCATGTCCAGCCATAGCACGGCGCCGACCGCCAGGAACATCAGCACGAAGTTTCGCCCGAAGAACACCACCAGCATGATGACGAAAAAGATGAAAGGCAGTGAATAGAGCACATCGACGATGCGCATCATGACTTCATCGACCTTGCCGCCGGCAAAGCCTGCCGTAGCGCCGTAGAGCACGCCGATGACGACGGCGACGACACCGGCAAGCAGGCCGATGGCCAGCGAAATCCGCCCCGCCACCAGGGTGCGGGACAACAGATCACGGCCGATATTATCGGTGCCGAAGAAGAAATAGGCCTGTCGCACCGTCGTGCCGATGACGATTTCGTTGCCTTCCGGCGACTTGCTCAGCACCTGCGCGCCATCGAAGGTATCAGAACGGTCCAGGTAGCGCAGATAGCGTTCATCGATCGGCTTGGACGAGGTCAGGGTTATGGTGAGATTGCTACCATCCTGCTTCACGTCCTTGACATCGACACGCATGCGCCGAACCACATCGTCCAGCGCAGTCTTGATCATCTCTTCCTTCGGATAGGCCGAAAAACTGGGCGGCGTGCGCACATAGTCGGAATAGATCGTTGTGTACTGGTGCGGCACGAACCAGGGACCGATGATGCAGACCAGCCCCATCAGGATCAGATAACAGAGGCTGATCATGGCAGCACGATTGGCTTTCAATCGCGCCCAGGCATCGCCCCAGAGCGAGCGGCCCACCACGGTTGAGGCAGGAGCGGAGGTGGCTGCGATCTCAGTCATAGCGCACCCTCGGATCGACCACGGCGTAGAGGATATCGACGATCAGGTTGAAGATGATCGTGAAGATCGCGATCACCACCACCGTGCCCATCACCAGCGTGTAGTCACGGTTGAGCGCCGCATCGACGAAGTATCGGCCGACCCCGGGGATCGAGAAGATGGTCTCGACCACGATCGAACCGGTCAGCAGCGCCGCCGCTGCGGGACCGGCATAAGACACGATCGGCAGCAATGCGCCTCGCAAAGCGTGCTTGACCACGACCGACCAGTCGGAAAGACCGAGCGCCCGCGCTGTTCGAATATGATGCGATCGCAGGGATTCGATCATCGAACCGCGCATGAGGCGCGCCACGATGGCAATCTGCGGCAGGGCCAGTGTGATGACGGGGCCGATCTTGTTGATCAAGGCGCCGTCACCCCAGCCACCGATCGGCAACAGTTTCCAGCTCAGCCCAAAGACAAGCTGGATCAAAGGCGCGATGACGAAGGTGGGGATCGTCGAGCCGGCGGTTGCCACGGCGATCACGGCGTAGTCTGCCGTCTTGTTCTGATTGAGCGCGGCGACGACACCAAGGATGGAGCCGAGGATCAGTGCCAGGATCAAGGCGGAGGTGCCTAGCTGGACCGAGATCGGCAGCCCTTTCCAAAAGAGCTCGCCAACGGTGAAATCAGGCAGATTGTAGCTCGGCCCGAAACTGCCATGCAGCAAGTTGTTGAGATAATTCAGATATTGTTTCCAGAGCGGATCATTGAGCCCGAACTGGGCCTCAAGATTGGCTTTGATGACGGGACTTAACCCGCGCTCCTGGTTGAAGGGGCCGCCAGGGGCCACCCGGATCAGGAAAAACGCCAGCGTAACGATTACGAATAGCGTCGGGATGGCGGTCAAAAGCCGCCGGAACACATAAATCAACATAGTCGCCAGACCTCACAAGCGCAGGAAGCCGCCGTCTCCTGTTGGAGACGGCGGTCCATACGGATTATTGGTCTTTGCTGATGAAGCGCGAAGGATGCACGTCCATCACATTGTCTTCGAAGCCGTGCAACTTCGGAGAGACGATGTTGTGGAAGCTGTAGTAGAGCAGCGGAATCTGACCGACTTCGTCGATCAGGACGCGTTCGGCGTCGCTCAGCAGCTTCATGCGCTCTTCCGGATTGCCACCAGCAGCGGCGGCCTTGTTCATGGCTTCTTCAAATTTCGGGCTGTTGTAGCTCGAATAGTTGTTGCCACTGTCCTTGCGGGTGATGCCGAGGAAGGTTTCCGGATCCTGATAGTCGGCAATCCAGGCAGCGCGGGCAACGTCGTAATTGCCCTTCTGCTCAAGGAAGCCATAGTGGGTCTTGGTGTCGGTGTTGAGAAGGGTAACCTCGACGCCCAGCGGTTTCAGCTGCTCCTGGATGGCGACGGCGGTGTTCTTGTGGTTCTCCGAAGTATTGTAGCGGATTTCCATCTTCAGCGGGTTGTTCGGACCGTAACCAAGCTTCTCCAGGACCTTCTTGGCTTCGTCCTCGCGGTCGATCTGCGACTTCTCCGCAAACTTGGCCATGGCGGGCGTATAGCCCTTGATGCCCGGAGGCACCATCGAATAGCCGGGGAACATTGAATTGTTCCAGACCTTCTCGGCCAGGAAGTCGCGGTCGATCGCCTCGGAGATGGCGTTGCGCAGTTCAACGTTGTCCCAGGGCTTCTTGTCGGTCTTGATCGCGTAGTAGTAGGTGCCGAGGTACGGCGCGACACGGATCTGATCGCCAAACTTCGCCTTCAGGTCGGGCAGCTGCTCGGTCGGCAGATCATCATAGCTGTCCATTTCACCGGCTTCGAAGCGCTTCATCGCCGAAGAACGGTCTTCGGTGGGGATGAAGTTGACCACATCGATCTTGACGTTGGCCGCATCGTGGAATTTCGGGTTCTTGACCATCTTGATGTGGTCGTTCGGCACCCATTCGGCGAGCGTATAGGCGCCGTTGGAAACCAGCTTGCCCGGCTTCACCCATTCCGCGCCGAGCTTCTCGATCGAAGCCTTGTTGACCGGATAGGCGGCCTGGTGGGTCAGCATTTCGAGGAAGTAAGGCGTCGGCGCATTGAGCTTGACTTCGAGGGTCAGCGGGTCGATCGCCTTGATCCCCATCTCTTCGGGCTTGGCCTTGCCCTTGTTGACGTCTTCCGCCTTGACCACGGGATACAGCATCGAGGCGTACTCAGCGCCGGTCGCCGGATCTTCGAGGCGATGGAAGGCATAGACGAAGTCGTCAGCCGTCACCGGGCTGCCATCCGACCAGACCGCATCCTTGCGCAGCTTGAAAGTATAGGTCTTGCCGTCGTCGGAAATCGTCCAGCTTTCTGCGGCGCCCGGAATGAGATCGGCCTTGGCGTCCTGCATGACCAGGCCTTCGAACAGGTCGCGCAGCACATGGGCTTCATAGACAGTCGACGTCTTGTGCGGATCGACGGTTTCCGGCTCGGCGGCACTGCCGCGATTATAGACCACTTCGGCAAATGCCGCCGAATGGAAGGCACCGCTCGACAAAGCGAGCGTAGAGGCGAACACGGTCGCCTTCAGCATTGTTTTCAGCATGGAATCAATTCTCCCTTTCTCATGCGAGCCGGCCCTATCGGGGCTCGCGGGACGTTGACGCCCGCAGGCCGTACACCGGCCTCTCCTGGGGCGAGCCGCGGTTCCCTCTCCGCAGCAGATGGCCAGACACTAACGCCGCGAATTTTTATTTCAACACACCTTCAACCTTCCCCAGCGTCATCTTTCATGGATAGTTGTGCAGATGTTTCGAAAGATTAATAAAATCAAATACGTAACCCATAACTAACCATTATTCGGCTTAACCCACGAAAAACCCAACTCGTTTGACAGCCGCCCAAAATATTAATGCGGCATTAAGCAACCACCGGTTACTTTCGAATGTACTTTTGTAGGCTTTTCTTTTTTAGGCGGGAGAAAGCATGCATAGTATACGAGGAGTCTCAACTTTCACTCTCCACTCGAAAATTTCGAGATGGAAAGAAAACGACGACGGAACTTCGGCGGTAGAGTTTGCTTTGCTTGCGCCGCTGTTCGTTCTCTTTCTGCTCGGAATGGTTGCATACGGCATCTATTTTGGTGCCAGCCATTCTGTTCAACAGATAGCGGCGGACGCGGCCCGCACTGCGATCGGCGGGCTGAACCAGACCGAGCGTCAATCGCTCGTTACCACCTTCCTGGCCAACAACGCCGCAGGCTATCCGTTTGTCGATGCCACCAAGCTCACCGTGGTGGCCAGGGACAGCACAGCCGACGGCAGCCAGTTCGTCGTTTCCGTTACCTATGATGCGCGCAACCTCCCGATCTGGAACCTCCTGTCCGGGTTGCCGCTGCCTGGCACGAACATCGCGCGCCAGTCCACGATCCGTGTCGGGGGCATCTGATGAGCGCTTCATCCAGTCTGCGCGGTCTGGTTCAACGCTTCCTGCCTGATCGGAACGCCAACTTCGCCATCATGGCGGCACTGTCCATGCCCGTCGTCTTTGCATTGATGGCCGTCGCCATTGATGAAGGCTCTCTCTACACCGAGCGGCGCGCATCGCAATCCATCACCGACCTTGCCGCTATCGCGGCGGGCTCAAACATCACCAATGCCAACCAGGCTGTGCTGAACACCTTGAACGACAACGGCCTGACCGGCGCGACGGTGGTCCAACCCGGCACAGGCACACCAACCCCTGCAAACCCGCTGGTGAGTGTCGTGCGAGGCCGATACACACCGACTTTGGCTATCGGCCAGCGTTTCCAGGCCAATGTGCAGCCCTACAACGCGGTCTCGGTGTCGGTGCGCAAGGTTGGCACAATGTATTTTGGCGGGGCCTTCATGAGCCCGCCGATAATCAGCAACAACGCCATCGCCTCGGTCACACCGCAGGCTGCCTTCTCCGTCGGCTCGCGGCTGGCATCAGTCGACACCAGCAAAAGCCCCCTGCTCAATGCCGTACTCGGCGGCCTTCTCGGCACCAATGTCGCGCTCAACGTGATGGACTATAACTCGCTGCTCAGCGCCGATGTGAACGTTCTGTCGTTTCTGGATCAGCTTGCCATCAAGCTGAACCTTACCGGCGTCAGCTATTCAGATGTACTTGGCTCCAAGGCCACCATCGGACAGATCCTCAGCGCGCTGGCCAGCGTGCCTGGGCTGGATTCACGCAGCCAGCTTGCGCTGCAAACCCTGGCGGCAGGCGCGACCAACCTGATCAAGATACCGCTCAATGCCCTTGTCGACCTTGGAAATGTCGGACGCCTCGGCCTCGGCCAGCGACCAGCCGGCCTGACTGTCGATGCCGGCCTGTTCAACATGGTGTCCGCGGCGGCCGGCCTCGCCAACGGGAACAAGCAGATCGATCTCGGAGCTGCCGTGAACATTCCGGGCGTGCTGAAGATCAGCATCCTGCTCGCCGTTGGCGAACCACCTCAATCCTCCCCATGGTTCAGGGTGGGGCAGAAAGGGGACGTGGTACGCACCGCCCAGACACGGTTGAAACTGGTCGTCGAGGTTCTTCCGGCCTCCAGTCAACTGACGCCGGGCGTCGATATCAAAAAGGACCAACAGGGCAACCCAGGAGTAATCACATTACCGGTCAACGTGGAACTGGCTTATGCCGAAGCCACACTGAGTGACATCAGTTGCTCGACCGGACAGCCCGCGAGCCGTGTTGTCACGATCGCAGCCCGCCCAGGGATCGGTGACGTGAAGATCGCACAGACCACAGGGACGGGTTTCGCCGATTTCACACAACCGCAGAGCTTTACCCCGGCACCTATCCTGAATGTAGGAATCAACTTGTTGCTGCTGCAGCTCAATCTCGTGACTGTGAATGCTTATGCCGATATCGACATCGGCAATACGAACACGACAAATCTGACATTCAACAATACGGACATAACCGCCAAAACGGCCAAAACTGTTAAAACGACGAACTATACCAATTCGGCAACAACCTCACTGCTCGGAAATCTGCAATTGAGTGCAACCGTCTTGGGTATAAAACTGGACCTCATCACGGACCTTCTCCTGAACACCATCCGCCCGGCACTGATTCCCATCCTGCAAACGATTACCACCCCGCTGGACAACGTCCTCGCGTGGCTGCTCTCATCTCTCGGCATCGGGCTGGGCGAGGCTGACGTGCGGGTGACCGGAGCCACCTGCGGACAATCGGTCCTCGTGCAATAAACGCTATTCGCGATACCCGAAGCAGGAAGACGGAGGGCTTGCCCTCCGTCTTCCTTCAATTTACCAGCCTGGCTAGAAACATCCCCAGCGGCGGCAGCGAAACATTCGCATCAATGCCGACAGCTTCGCCCCCGGCGAAATCAAGTACTTCCGCGACTTCCAACCCGTCGGGCAACGACCAGACGGCATCCCCGCCGGTGAAATTGAAGACACACAGCAACGTCTCTCCTTCTCCTTTCCTCACAAAGGCAAGCACATCGCCCTCCGCATCCAGGAAACAGATCGAGCCCGTTGCGAGCGATGGATGCTGCCGGCGCAACGCCAACACCGCGCGATAGACGGCAAGCACGCTCTCGTTGCTATCGCTTTGAACATCAACGGCGCGAATGCGGTGCTCTTCCGGTACAGGAAGCCATGGTTTCGCAGTCGAAAAACCTGCATTGACGGCACCAGCCTCCCAAGGCATCGGCGTCCGACAGCCATCGCGCCCCTTGAAACCCGGCCAGAAGCGGATGCCGTAGGGATCGCGCAGATCTTCAAAGGCGAGCTCGGCTTCGGGCAAGCCAAGTTCTTCGCCCTGGTAAAGGCAGATCGAACCGCGCAGGCAAGCGATCAATCGAATGGCGAACTTCGCCACGACGTCGCCATCTCCACCAGGAGGCGTCCAGCGACTGACATGGCGAACGACATCGTGGTTGGAAAACGCCCAACAGGCCCAGCCTTCCGGCGCGGCAGCGCCAAACGCCTCGACGCAGCCACGTACATGCGCGGCCGAAAAGGCCTGTCCCAGCAGATCGAAAGTATAGCACATGTTGAGGCGATCGGCGCCCGAAGTGTAGGCCGCCATGGTCTGCAACGATCGGCCTTCGTCACCCACTTCGCCGACCACCGCGCGGTCGCCATATTCGTCGATCAAGCTACGGAAGCGCTTCAGGAATTCAAGGTTTTCCGGCCGCGTCTTGTCGAACAGATGCTCCTGGAAAAGATAAGGATTGGTTTCAGTCAACGTGCCCGCGAGGCTTGCCGTCAGAGGTGGATTGGAGCGCAGCCAGCGATCGTGGACATAGTAGTTCACCGTATCGAGGCGAAAGCCGTCGACGCCACGCTCCAGCCAGAACCGAACGCTGTCCAGCAGCGCATCCTGCACCGCGGGATTGTGGAAATTCAGATCCGGCTGGGCGGCAAGGAAATTGTGCATGTAGTACTGCCGTCGTGTCGCGTCCCATTCCCAGGCAGGACCTCCGAACACCGACAGCCAGTTATTTGGGGGTGAGCCATCCGGCTTTGCCTCGGCCCAGACGTACCAATCCGCCTTTTCATTGTCGCGGCTGGCACGGCTTTCCCGGAACCAATCATGCCGGTCGGACGTATGCGACAGCACCTGGTCAATGATGACCTTCAGTCCCAGCCGGTGCGCCTCGGCCAGCAACGCATCGAAATCCTCCAACGAACCGAAAATGGGGTCGACGGCACGGTAATCGGAAACATCGTAGCCCATGTCGGCCATGGGAGACTTGAAAAAAGGCGAGAGCCAAACGGCGTCGACGCCGAGCGAGGCGACATGAGCAAGCCGCGCTGTGACACCTTTGAGATCGCCGCTGCCGTCGCCGGTCGTATCCTGAAAGGACCGCGGATAGATCTGGTAGATGACGCAGCCGCGCCACCATTCGTTTCCGGGATTGGTCATCTCGGCTCTCCACCGTTCTCGTCCCACTCACGCTCGATCATGAAGCAGACCGCCCTGCCCTCGATCAGGCGCCAAGCCTCGGCAGATGCATTGGGGTCAAGGGCATCGAACCAGCGATAACCATCGCGCAGCGGCATGACGAAGGTCGAAGATCGCCGGTCGCCATTGACCAGAACGGCGAGCCGGCCTCCGTCGACGCCGGCACTGCCCAGCACCATAGCCAGGCGGCGCCGGCTCGGATCATTCCAGGCTGCCTCATCCATCGGCAGACCGGTCTCCGTCATCCAGACGACATCGGGCAACCCGCCGTCATCACGCGGCTTTCCGGTCAAAAAGACTGTGTTGCGCAGCCCAGGCAGATCGGCGCGCAAAGCCGACAGAGCGGCGACATGATCTTCCAGGGCCTGATCGCGCCTGCCCCAATCCAGCCAGGTGAGCTCGTTGTCCTGCGCGTAGGCGTTGTTGTTACCACCTTGGCTGCGGCCGAATTCGTCGCCTGCAGTCAGCATGATGGTGCCACGGGAGGCAAACAGCGTCGCGAGCAGCGCCCGCTGGTCGCCGGCGCGTCGAGCCGCGATACGAGGTTCCGCGCTCTCGCCCTCGACACCAAAGTTCCAGGACAGGTTCTCGTCATGGCCGTCACGGTTGGCTTCGCCATTGGCCTGGTTGTGCTTTTTCTCGTAGCGCACGAGGTCGGCGAGCGTCATGCCGTCGTGAGCGGCGATGAAGTTCACGCTGCGGCTTTGCGTTTCGCCCGCGAAAACATCCGAAGACCCGGCCAGCCGCGTCGCCAGCCGTCCGACCAGACCGGCATCGCCGCGCCAGAATCGGCGGACATCGTCGCGATACTTGTCGTTCCACTCGAGAAAGGGGGAACCGAACCTGCCGAGTTGATAGCCACTCGTCCCGATATCCCAAGGCTCGGCAATCAGGATACGGTCTGAAAGAACCGGATCCGCACGCATGGCCGCAAGCAGTTGCGCATTCGGTGTGAAGCCGTTGTCGTCGCGCCCCAGCACGGGAGCGAGGTCGAAACGGAAACCGTCTACACCGGCATGGCGCACGAAATGGCGCAAGCTCGCCAGTACAAGATCGCGCACCGCCGGGTGGTCACAGGCAAGCGTGTTGCCGGTGCCGGTGTCATTGATCAACCGGCCGTCCGAGGTCTGGCGATAGTAGGCGAGACTGTCCAGGCCACGCAGCGACAGTGTTGGGCCGTGTTCGTCGCTCTCGCCGGTATGATTGAAAACCAGATCGAGGATGACGCCGATGCCAGCCTTGCGCAGGGCATCCGTTGCGGCATGCAGATCGTCAATACCTGCCGGCGCCAGATGCGGATCCAGCGCCATGAACGTAACAGGGTTGTAACCCCAGACATTGGTCAGGCCAAGCGGCGGCAAATGGCGTTCGTCGATCTTTGCGGTGACAGGCATCAATTCGACAGCGGAAACGCCGATCTTCTTCAGATGATCGATAACGACCGGATGTGCAAGCGCGCGCAGCGTACCGCGATCATTCTCCGGGACGTCCGGATGGCGCATGGAGAAAGCGCGGACAGGCAGTTCGTAGATCAACCCGCCGGGCTGGAACAACGGCGGCGGCACTGACGGTACGCTGGACAGGGCCGCAACAACCGCCTTCGGCACCAAAGGCGCGGTATCGCCACCTTCTCCGCGTCTTGCACCGAGCTTCGCATCGTAGACATAGGGGCGGTCGATGAGGACGGCGTAGGGATCGACCAACAATTTGTCAGGATCGAACCAAAGGCCCCGAGCTGGGTCGTAGTCGCCATCGGCTCGATAGCCATAGCGTGCGCCTGCCGTGATGCCCTTCGCACGCAGCCAGAAGATCCCGTCCTCGCCGCGCACCATCGGCAGGCGCTCGATCTCATGATCGGCGGCGTCGAACAGGCAGAGCTCGATCTTTCCGGCACGGCTGGACCAGACCGCAAATTCGGTGCCTGATGCGTCGGGTCGTGCTCCGAGTGTGGCGGGGGCCATGCGCTCCTGCAGTGAATTCAGTGTTGTGTGCGACTCGCCAGCAAGCAACAATAGCAAGCTTGCCGCGACGCGAAACCACGCGTTTCATCACCCTGTTTCAGAAAGTCGATACTGGCTGTTTCACCCGAATTTCTTGCCGGCAACCGATGAGGAGTAAGTCGTGCCCTACACCATCCGCTTGCACCGTGTCCTGAAAGCTCCGCCCGAAAAAGTCTATCGTGCCTTCCTCGATGCCGATGCCCTGTCGCGTTGGCTGCCGCCCTACGGTTTCCTTTGCAGCGTCGAGCATGTCGACGCCAAGGTTGGCGGCAGCTTCCGCATGGCGTTCAGGAACTACACGACCGGCCATGCGCATTCCTTCGGTGGCGAGTTCCTGGAACTCGAGCCCAACCGCAAGCTCGTCTACACCGATCGCTTCGATGATCCCAACCTGCCCGGAGAGATCAAGGTGACGGTTGAACTCACAGAAGTGTTCTGCGGCACCGACCTCAGGATCGAGCAGGCCGGCATACCGGACCTGATCCCGGAAGCCGGCTGCTATCTCGGTTGGCAGGAGTCGCTGCTGCAACTCGCCAATGTGGTCGAGCCCAACATTCCCTAAAGCAATTCCGGGAAAAGTGCGCAGCGGTTTTGCGTCCTGAGTTGCGTGACTACAAGAGAACCGCAGCGCTTCCGCTTAAAACGGAAACGCTCTGGTCCTGCCGCCGAGACGGTTCAGGTGATCACGCTGGGCTTGTCACGACCGGTATGGCGCTTGATGCCGGCGATGTCGTCGGCGGCCGCGATGAGGTCGGCCAGCGCCTCCTGCGTGTCGAGGCCATGTTTGGAAGGATCCGGTTCGTAGCGCTCGATGTAGACACGCAGCGTCGCGCCCGACGTGCCGGTACCGGAGAGCCGCAGCACCACGCGCGAGCCACCCTCGAACAGGATGCGGATGCCCTGCTTCTGGCTGACGGAACCATCGACCGGATCGTGATAGGAAAAGTCGTCGGCCGCTGCGACGTTCAAGCCCCGCACAACCGTTCCCACAAGCGTGGCTAGCTTGGCGCGCAGTTCATCGACCAGCGCGTTGGCACGGGCGCTGTCGACTTCTTCGTAGTCGTGGCGGGAGTAGTAATTGCGGCCATATTCAGCCCAATGCCCGGTGACGATCTCCTTGGCACTTTCTCCCCGCGCGGCCAGGACCGACAACCACAACAGCACGGCCCAGAGACCGTCTTTCTCGCGCACATGGTTGGAACCTGTGCCAGCACTTTCCTCGCCACAGATCGTGGCCATGCCGGCGTCGAGCAGGTTGCCGAAGAACTTCCAGCCAGTCGGCGTCTCGTAGATGCCGATACCGAGCTTCTCCGCCACGCGGTCGGCCGCGCCGCTGGTCGGCATGGAGCGCGCGATGCCCTTGAGACCGTCCTTGTAGCCCGGTGCCAGATGCGCGTTGGCGGCCAGCATGGCAACGGAATCCGAGGGCGTGACGAAAATACCCTTGCCGATGATCAGGTTGCGGTCACCGTCGCCGTCGGAAGCCGCGCCGAAATCAGGCGCATCCGGCCCCATCATCTCGTCATAGAGATGCTTGGCGTGGACAAGGTTCGGATCGGGATGGTGGCCACCAAAATCCGGCAGTGGCTTGAAGTTGCGGCAGGTACCGGCAGCCGCGCCGAGCTGGGTTTCCAGGATTTCCTTGGCGTATGGGCCGGTGACGGCATGCATTGCGTCGAAACGCATGCGAAAGCCAGACTTGAAAAGTCTGCGCAGCGCATCGAAGTCGAACAACTCAGCCATCAGCTCGGCGTAGTCGGTGACGGAATCAATCACCTCCACCGTCATGTCGCCTGCCTGCACCGTGCCGATCGTGTCGAGGTCGACAGGCGCGATGTCGGCTATCTTGTATTCGGTGATTGCCTTGGTGCGCTCATAGATGGCGTCGGTCAGCTTTTCGGGCGCCGGACCACCGTTCTCGGCATTGTATTTGATGCCGAAATCCTCGTGCGGACCGCCGGGATTGTGCGAGGCCGACAGGATGATGCCACCGAAGGCCTTGTATTTGCGAATGACATTCGAAGCGGCCGGTGTCGACAGGATACCACCCTGCCCGACCATCACCTTGCCAAAGCCGTTGGCAGCGGCGATGGCGATCACCTTCTGCGCCACTTCGCGGTTATAGAACCGGCCGTCACCGCCCAGCACCAACGTCTTGCCCTGAAATTCCTGCAGTGAATCAAAAATCGACTGCACGAAATTCTCGACATAATTCTCCTGCTGAAACACCGGCACCTTCTTGCGCAGTCCCGACGTGCCGGGCTTCTGGTCGTCAAAGGGCTTGGTGGCAACGGTACGGATCATCGTTCAGGCAACCTTCCTTGCAAGCAGCGAGCGGTAGAGCTCGACATATTTCTCCGCGCTGCGGTCCCAGGACACGTCAGCTTTCATGCCTTGCCGCTGGATCGAGTTCCAGACGCCGGCATTGCCGTGTGCCTGCATCAAGCGATGTACCGCGTGCAGCATCGCATCACCACTGTTGGCGGCGAACTGGAAACCGGTCGCCGCACCGGCGGCCACAGCGGCCTCGTTGGCATCGATGATCGTGTCGGCCAACCCGCCGGTGCGCGCCACCAACGGGACGCAGCCATAACGCAGACCATAGAGCTGGGTCAGGCCGCATGGCTCGAATCGAGACGGGATGATGATGGCATCGCAGCCACCCTGCATGACGTGCGACAGCGCCTCATCATAGCCGATCACGGTGCCGATACGGCCGCGATGGCGAGCAGCGGCAGCCAGCAAGGCGCCTTCGAGACCGGGATCGCCGGATCCCAGCACGGCCAACCTGGCACCGGCAGCGACAACACTGTCTGCTACAGCAGCAAGGATGTCGATGCCCTTTTGCCAGGTGAGACGGCTGACCACGCAGATGATCGGGCTGTCGTCCTTGGCGAGATTGAAGCGTTCTTCCACCGCCGCCCGGTTCGCGATGCGCTTGCCCAGGGTCTCGGCGGAATAGGTCGAGACCAGATGTTTGTCGGTAGCGGGATTCCAGATGTCGACGTCGATGCCGTTGACGATGCCATGGAGATCGGCAGCCCGCAGGTTGATCAGTCCGTCCAGTCCCATGCCGAACTCCGGCACGCGGATTTCCTGTGCGTAGGTCGGGCTGACGGTGGTGATCGCCCAGGCGGCCTGCAGGCCAGCCTTCAGATACCCCACACCGCCATAATATTCGACGCCGTCGAGGCTCATGGCCTGCGCAGGCAGGCCAAGTTCTCCGAAGATGCCGGCGCCGAACTGACCCTGGAAGGCCAGATTGTGTACGGTGATGAGCGATGGCGTGCCGACCGCCTTGCCGTAGCGCATGTAGGCCAGCGTCATCGCCGCCTGCCAGTCATGCGCATGCACGATATCGGGCTTGTAGCCGTCGATGCCGCCGCCGGCGATATCGCCCCCGACACGACTCAACGCTGCGAAGCGACGCCAATTGTCCTGCCAGTCGCGACCATTGGCATCGCCATAGGGCCCGCCGACGCGATCAAACAGATGCGGTGCGTCGAGCACCAAGAGATCGAGCCCGTCCACCTGTGCTGCCTGGACGGTGGCCTTGCCACCATAGAGTGCCTGATATGTCGCCGCGGCCTTCTTTTTCTTCAGCGCATTCATCACGACCGGGTAGCCGGGCACGAGCGAACGCATCGCCACGCCCTTGCCGGCCAGTGCCACCGGCAGAGCGCCGGCGACATCGGCCAACCCGCCGGTCTTGACCAGCGGGAATATCTCCGGCGTGACGGACAGAACCTGCATGCGTTACGTTCCCAACCTGTCGATCATGTCCTGCGTTATCAGAACAATACCCCTTTCCGAAACCCGGAAGCGCTTGCGGTCAAGTTCCAGATCCTCACCAACGACAAGGCCTTCGGGGATGTGCACACCGTGATCGATGACGACATTGGTCAGTTGCGCATTGCGGCCAACATGGCAGTCCGGCAGCATCACGACATGGTCGAGGCTGGAATAAGAATTGATGCGGGCTCCGGTGAAGATCAGGCTGCGCTTCAGCGAGGCACCCGAAACGATGCAGTCGCCCGACACCAGTGACGACACAGCCATGCCGCGCCGTCCCTCGTCGTCATGCACGAACTTCGCCGGGGGCTTCAATTCCGCATAGGTCCAGATCGGCCAGTCGCGGTCGTAGAGGTCAAGCTCCGGCGTGATATCGGTGAGGTCGATATTGGCTTCCCAATAGGCGTCGATGGTTCCGACATCGCGCCAATAGGGTCCAGCCTCAGCAGTCGAACGCACACAGGACTTGGCAAAACGGTGCGCCACGGCCTTTCCGTGCTGGACGATGTACGGGATGATGTCCTTGCCAAAATCGCGGCTGGAGTCCGGCTCGGCAGCATCACGGCGCAGCTGTTCCATCAGGAACTTGGTCTTGAAGACGTAGATGCCCATCGAGGCGAGCGCATAGTCGGGCTTGTCGGGGATGCCCGGCGGATCAGCCGGCTTTTCGATGAAGGAGAGGATGGCGTCCTTGTTGTCGACATGCATGACACCGAAGCCGGTGGCTTCCATGCGAGGGACCTCGAGACACCCGACAGTGACATCGGCACCAGCGTCGACGTGCTGGCGCAGCATCAGCTCATAGTCCATCTTGTAGATGTGGTCGCCGGCCAGGATCACCATGTATTCGGGCCCATAGGCCTCGATGATGTCGATGTTCTGGTAGACCGCGTCGGCCGTGCCCTCATACCATTGTGTTTCCGATACGCGCTGGCTGGCCGGCAGGATATCGAAACTCTCATTTCGCTCCGGCCTCAGGAAGTTCCAGCCGCGCTGCAGATGGCGGATCAGCGAATGCGCCTTGTATTGGGTAGCCACCCCGAGGCGTCGGATGCCTGAGTTCAATGCATTAGAAAGCGCGAAGTCGATGATGCGGGTCTTGCCGCCGAAATAGACGGCGGGTTTTGCACGCCGGTCGGTCAACTCCTTGAGGCGACTCCCGCGTCCGCCTGCCAGGACGTAGGCCATCGCATCGCGCGCCAGCGGTTGCGACCGTTTGAAATCCGCCATTATCAACCTCCCTGCTTTGCCCTTGGAGCCGCCGTTTTCCTCGCGCGTGGCCCCGTACCCGAACCAACTCGGCCTTCGACCTTGCTGCCCTTGGTCGCCGGCACGAATTCCAGCATCAGCGTCGCCAATGGCGGCAACATCATCAGTGCCGCCGCACGATCGCCTTCGGCGTGCGCTTCCACAACACCACCATTGCCCTTGCCCGAGCCGCCATAGGCGACGGCATCGGTATTCATAATCTCGCGCCAGGTGCCCGCCTCAGGCAATGGAACGCGATAGTTCTCGCGCGGAACCGGTGTAAAATTGGAAATAACGGCGACCGGATTGGCACCAGGAGCCTTGCGCAGCCAGGCAAACACGGAATTCTCTGCGTCGTCGACAATCAGCCATTCAAAGCCGTCCGGCTCGCAGTCACGTTCATGCAGCGCCGGCTTTTCACGATAAAGGCGATTCAAATCGCGCACCGCATCCTGCACGCCGCGATGCGGAAGATGCTGCAGCAGGTTCCAGTCGAGTGCACGGGCCTCGCTCCATTCGCGGCGCTGGGCGAACTCCTGTCCCATGAACAGCAATTTCTTGCCGGGATATCCCCACATGAACGCGTAGTAGGCACGCAGCGTTGCGAACTTCTGCCAGTCGTCGCCGGCCATCTTGCCGATCAGCGTCGACTTCCCGTGAACCACCTCGTCATGCGAGAGCGGCAGCACGAAATTCTCCGTGAAGGCATACATCAGCCCGAAGGTGATCTGGTTGTGGTGGTGCTTGCGGAAGATCGGCTCGCGGGCAAGGTATTCCAGCGTGTCATTCATGAAACCCATGTTCCACTTGAAGCCGAAACCCAGCCCGCCCTCGTGCACGGGATGCGAAACCTTCGGCCAGGAAGTGGATTCCTCGGCAATCGTCATGACGCCGGGATGGGTACCGTAGAGTTCCTTGTTCATGCGTTGCAGGAACGCGACAGCCTCGAGGTTCTCGCGCCCACCCTTCTCGTTGGGGATCCACTCGCCAGCTTTGCGGGAATAGTCGAGGTAAAGCATCGAGGCGACCGCATCCACGCGCAGCCCGTCGACATGGTATTTCTCGGCCCAGTAGAGCGCGTTGTTGACGAGGAAGGAAAGTACTTCGCGGCGACCGAAATTGTAGATCAGCGTGTTCCAGTCGGGCTGGTAGCCCTTGCGTGGGTCAGCGTGTTCATAAAGGGCGGTTCCATCGAACCTGGCGAGCCCGAATTCGTCGGTCGGGAAGTGCGCTGGCACCCAGTCGAGGATGACGCCGATGCCAGCCCTGTGCGCACCGTCGACGAAACGTGCGAAGCCCTCCGGGTCGCCGAAACGAGCGGTCGGTGCGTAGAGACCAGTGGTCTGATAACCCCAGGACGGATCGTAAGGATGTTCCGAGATCGGCAGCAGTTCGATGTGCGTGAAGCCGGTATCGATCACATACGGAATGAGCCGCTCCGCCAGTTCATCCCAGGTGAGAAAGCTGTCGTCTTCGTTGCGTTGCCAGGATCCGGCGTGAACTTCGTAGATGGAGATAGGCTGGCGGCGCGCCTCCGCTTCGCGCCAGAATTTGCGATGCGCGGTGTCACCCCATTTGTGACTTGAGGGCGCGGTCGTCACCGAAGCAGTGGCTGGCCGCAATTCCGAGCGGAAAGCGAAGGGATCGGCCTTGAGCGGCAGGCGAACACCCTTTGCACCGACGATCTCGTATTTGTAGGGTCGTCCCTCGCCCAGGTCCGGAATGAATATCTCCCAGATGCCGCTGTCCCGCCGCTGCCGCATCGGATGGCGGCGGCCGTCCCACGCGTTGAAATCGCCAACGATGGAAACGCGTTTGGCGTTGGGTGCCCAGACGGCGAAATGCACACCACTTGCCCCCTCATGATCGATGAGATGCGCACCCAGCTTGTCGAACAGGCGAAGATGCGAACCTTCCGCCATGTAATAATCGTCGATTGGACCCAGGACCGGTCCGAACGAATAAGGATCGGTGATCCACCAGTCGCCGCCAGCATTGCGGGCGTGATATTTCACCGGCTGGCGTCTGCTGACTGCGATCGGCCCTTCGAAAAAACCGGCCTCGCCGCGACGGAGGAGTTCGCCGACCGCCTTGCCGGCCAAGGTATAGACAGTGACGGTCTTGGCATCGGGAATGAAACACCGCGCGACAAAACTTTTTCCGGCCTCCTGGATGCCAAGGACCGAGAAGGGATTGCCATGCGTACCCGCCGCAATCGCCTTGACGTCGGCGGCTGGAGCCGACCCGTCAGATTGATCGCTCGTCGCGGTCGCGCGCGGCTTTTTTGTCAAACGGCACCCCTCCCTGGGTCCACGGCCACGGACATGGCCCCATGCAATCACATCACACAGGCACGTTCCAGATTTCTTTCGCGTACTGGCGGATCGTCCTGTCCGACGAGAACCAACCCATACGTGCAACGTTACGGACGGCACGGGCGTTCCAGTCGGCGCTGTCGCTCCAGACCGCGTCCACCTCGCGCTGCTTGGCGGCGTAAGCGTCAAAATCTGCTGCGACCATGAACCAGTCGCTGTCGTAGAGACCATTCATCAGATCGCGATAGCGGTCCGGATCATGTGGAGAGAACACCCCGGACGAGATCGCTGAAATGGCTTGCGCCAATTCCGGCGAACCCTCGATGACGGCGCGCGGCTGGTAGCCGCTGCGGCGGCGTTCGGCCACTTCATCGGCCTTCAGGCCGAAAATGAAGATGTTGTCGTCGCCGACATGCTCCTTCATTTCGACATTGGCGCCGTCAAGCGTACCGATGGTCAGCGCGCCGTTCAGCCCGAACTTCATGTTGCCGGTACCCGACGCTTCCATGCCGGCCGTCGAGATCTGCTCCGACAGGTCGGCGGCCGGCATCATGATCTCGGCGAGGCTGACATTGTAGTTGGGCACGAACACGACCTTGAGCAGCCCGCGAACAGCGGGATCGCCATTGATGACCCTGGCAACGTCGTTGGCCAGTTTGATGATCAGCTTGGCGTTGTGATAGCTGGGAGCCGCCTTGCCGCCGAAGAACTTCACGCGCGGCGTCCAGTCCTTCTCCGGATGCGAGCGGATCTGGTCGTAGAGCGCCACCGCCTCCAGGATGTTGAGCAACTGGCGCTTGTATTCATGGATACGCTTGATCTGGATGTCGAACAACGCCGACGGATCGACGCGAATCCCAAGCCGGTCGGCGACCAGGTTGGCCAGCCGCACCTTGTTGGCACGCTTGACGGCTGCGAACTTCTTGCGGAATGCCGCGTCGTCCGCGAAACGGTCCAGATCCTTGATGACCGCGATATCGTCGAGGAAACGATCGCCAATGGCTTCGCGGGCCAGTGCCGTCAGGCCGGGATTGCACTGGATCAACCAGCGTCGCGGCGTGATGCCGTTGGTCTTGTTGTTGATACGGTCCGGATAGAGCCGGTGCAGGTCGGCGAACACCGTCTGCTTCATCAATTCGGTATGCAGCGCCGACACGCCGTTGATCGAATGCGAACCGACGAAGGCAAGATTGCCCATGCGCACGCGGCGATCGCCGTTCTCCTGGATCAGCGAGATCGAAGCGATCTGGTCTCCGGAGAAACGACCTGTCGCGCGGGCTTCCTGCAGCACCTCGGCATTGATGGCGTAGACGATCTGCATGTGCCGCGGCAGTAACCGTTCGAACAGCGGCACCGGCCAGCTTTCCAGCGCCTCCGGCAGCAGCGTGTGGTTGGTGTAGGCGAACGTTCGCTTGGTGATGTCCCAGGCCTTGGCGAAATCCATGCCATGGACATCCATCAACAGCCGCATCAGTTCCGGCACGGCAACAGCCGGGTGGGTGTCGTTGAGATGGATGGCGGCCTTGTCCGGCAGCGATTCCAGCTCGCCATACTGGCTGAGATGACGCTGCAGGATGTCCTGCAGCGAAGCGGTCGAGAAGAAATATTCCTGCCGCAGGCGCAGCTCCTGGCCAGCCTTGTGCGAATCCGCCGGGTAGAGCACGCGCGACAGCGCGTCCGCCTTGTTGCTTTCAGCCAGCGCGCCGATGTGATCGCCGGCATTGAACTTGTCGAGCAGAATCGGGTCGACGGGCATGCCGGACCAGAGCCGCAATGTGTTGACACGCTTGGCCTTCCAGCCGACCACGGGCGTGTCATAGGCAACCGCCAGCACATGCTCCAGGGGTTTCCAGACATGCCGCTCGAGCCGACCATCCCTGGCCGTCACGGATTCCACCGAGCCGCCGAAGCCGACTTCGAAGGAGCGCTCGCGCCGCTCGAACTCCCATGAGTTGCCATGATCGAGCCAGGTCTCTGGCAGTTCCACCTGCCAGCCGTCCTGTATCTCCTGGCGGAACATGCCGTTGGCGTAGCGGATGCCGTAGCCGTGGGCCGGCACGTCGACGGTCGCCATTGATTCCATGAAGCAGGCGGCAAGCCGGCCCAGACCGCCGTTGCCGAGCGCGGCATCTGGCTCGAGCGTGGCGATCTCGTCGAGGTCGACGCCAAGCGAGGACAGCGCCTCGCGCATCGGTTCCATGATGTCGAGATTGGAAAACGCGTCGCGCATCAACCGGCCGATCAGAAACTCGAGCGACAGGTAGTAGACGCGCTTCTCCTGCTGATCGTAGGTCTCTTTTGTAGCGCTGATCCAGTGGTCGATGATGCGGTCGCGCACCACCTTGATCGAAGCTGTCAACCAATCGTAGGGCGTCGCAACCGTGGTATCCTTGCCGACCCGATATTTGAGCGCCATCAGCACCTCGGACGCGAGCGTCTGAGGGTCCGGATGATCGAGATCTGGCAGCGGGACACTCGGCGTCTTGGTGCGGGTCATCTTGCCTCTCGCGCGACCGGCGATCAGAGCTCACTCATCTCGCCGAGAACCGATTTTGCCTTTCAAAAAGCATGCATAGCAGGACGTTCCGGTCCAGACTAGACAGCCGATCGGAATTTTTCAATCGATTTAATATTGCTAATATTCCGCATTGCACCCAGAGCATATCGCAATGCACTCCGGGCGCAATCGGCAGATCATGCAGCGGCCGCGGCGGCCTCCGGCGGAGCCTTCGCCCCGGTCATGAAGGCGACCGCATCCGACATCGAATATTCCTTCGGATTGATGACAGTGAGACGTCGGCCAAGCCGATGGATATGGATGCGGTCCGCCACCTCGAAAACGTGCGGCATGTTATGCGAGATGAGCACGATGGGCAGGCCGCGCCGCTTCACGTCGAGGATGAGTTCCAGGACACGCCGGCTCTCCTTGACACCGAGTGCAGCCGTCGGCTCGTCCATGATGACGACGCGGCTGCCGAAAGCCGCCGCGCGCGCCACAGCCACACCCTGGCGCTGGCCACCTGACAGAGTCTCGACCGCCTGGCCGATGTTCTGGATGGTCATCAGGCCAAGCTCGGTGAGCTTTTCGCGCGCCCGCTTTTCCATCGCCGTGCGGTCGAGCATACGAAACCAGGAGCCAAGAATGCCGGGCTTGCGGATCTCGCGGCCGAGAAACATGTTGTCGGCGATGGACAGGGCCGGCGACAAGGCGAGGTTCTGGTACACGGTCTCGATGCCGGCGGCGCGCGCCTCCATCGGAGACTTGAACTGTACCGGCTTGCCTTCCAGGAGGATCTCGCCCTCGTCCGGCGTAACGGCCCCGGAGATCGCCTTGATCAGCGACGACTTTCCGGCACCGTTGTCGCCGATGACGGCCAGAATTTCACCTGGATAGAGGTCGAAATCGGCGTTGTTCAGTGCCGTGACGCGGCCGTACCGTTTGACCAGCCCGCGTGCGGTGAGAATGGGTTCCGTGGTCATCCTGCGACCCTCCTGATCCATTGGTCGATGGCGACGGCGCTGATAATCAGCACGCCAATCAAGAGATAGGTCCATTGCGGGTCCGTACCGATGAGGCGCAGCCCGAGCGAGAAGACGCCAACGATCAGCGCCCCGAAAAGCATGCCGAGGATGGATCCGCGCCCGCCGAACAGCGAAATGCCGCCGATCACCACCGCGGTGATGGATTCGATGTTGGCGAACTGGCCAGCCGTCGGCGAAACAGAACCGATACGGCCGATGAGCAGCCAGCCGCCGAGTGCGCAGATCAGGCCCGACAGCACATAGACCGACAGCAGCATGCGGGTGACACGCACCCCCGACAGCTCGGCCGCGTCCGGATCGTCGCCGATCGCGTAGACATGGCGGCCCCAGGCGGTGTGGTTCAAGACGTACCAGAGAACGGCGACCAGCAGTACCATGGCGACGACGCCATAGGTAAAGACCGCGTTGCCCATGCGAAAATTGTTGCCGAAGAACTGCAGGATCGGCGCCTGCGTCTCGATATCCTGCGCGCGAATGGTTTCGTTGGCTGAATAGAGGAAATTCGAGGCCAGAACGATCTGCCACATGCCAAGTGTGACGATGAAAGGCGGCAGCTTCATATAGGCGACGAGCGCACCATTGATCCAGCCGCACAGCGCGCCGACGGCAAAGCCGCAGAGGATTGCGATCGAAGGCGGCAAACCGTAACGGAAGGTGAACTGCCCCATCACCACCGACGACAGCACCATGATGGCACCCACCGAAAGATCGATGCCGGCAGTGAGGATGACCAGTGTCTGCGCCGCGCCGATCACGCCGGTTATGGCGACCTGCTGCAGGATCAGCGTCATCGAGAAGGCCGAGAAGAACTTGCCGCCGATGATCAGGCCGAAGATCAGCACCGAGACTACCAGCACGATCAATGGCACGGCCGCCGGATTGGAATGCAGGAAATGCTGTATCTTTTCCAGGGTCGAACGCGTGTGCGTGTCGAAGTCCGCCACGGCAGTGTCGGCTCCAGTCAGCACTTTCTCGAATTCCTGCGGTCGCCTGGCATCCGCCGAAGCGTCGGTCATGTCGGCTCCTCCCGATCGGGGACTACGCCCCGTCATATGCCTAAGGTGGTGATGCCTCGCCGGCGCGCCGATGCCCCCTCCCCGGCCAGAAGACAGCAGGGTGAGAGGGTGCTCCGCCAAGAGAGCACCCGCTTAGAGCGCCGCGCGTCCAATCGGACGCGCCAAGGACGCTCTAACACTTAGAAACCGCGCATCGTGCTTTCCGAAAATCGGACCCGATTTTTGGGCCGATGCGCAGGGCAATGTCACGCCGTTGTGGGTTCAGATCAACCCCAGCACTTTGAAAGGCCGGTCTTGACGTCGATGGATTCGACGCCCTTTGCCGGCTTGTCGGTGACCAGGGCCACGCCAGTGTCGAAGAAGCTCTTGCCTTCCGTCGGCTTCGGCTTCTCGCCGCTGTCGGCGAACTTCTTGATCGCCTCGACGCCGAGTGACGCCATCAGCAGCGGATATTGCTGCGAGGTGGCGCCGATGACGCCGCCTTCGACGTTCTTCACGCCCGGGCAACCGCCGTCAACCGATACGATCAGGACGTTCTTTTCCATGCCGACGGCTTTCAGTGCCTCATAGGCACCCGCTGCCGCCGGTTCGTTGATGGTGTGGACGACGTTGATGGAAGGATCCTTCTGCAGCAGGTTCTCCATCGCCTTGCGGCCACCTTCTTCGTTGCCGTTGGTGATATCGTGACCAACGATGCGCGGATCATCTTCATCGCCGATCTTGTTGGGGTCCTTGGGATCGATACCGAAACCGATCATGAAGCCCTGATCGCGCAGCACGTCGACGGTTGGCTGCGACGGGGTGAGGTCAAGAAACGCGATCTTGGCATCCTTGGCCTTGTCGCCGAGCGTGGCTGCAGCCCATTGGCCGATCAGCTTGCCGGCCAAAAGGTTATCGGTGGCGAAGGTGGCATCCGCGGCATCGGCCGGTTCGAGCGGGGTGTCGAGCGCAATCACGAGAATGCCGGCATCGCGCGCCTTCTTGATGGTCGGCACGATGCCCTTGGTGTCGGAAGCGGTGATCAGGATGCCCTTGGCGCCGTCGGCGATGCAACTTTCAATCGCAGCGACCTGGCTTTCGGTGTCGCCGTCGATCTTGCCGGCATAGGTCTTCAGGGTAACCCCCAGTTCCTTCGCCTTGGCGGTGGCGCCTTCCTTCATCTTGACGAAAAACGGATTGGTGTCGGTCTTGGTGATCAGGCATGCGCCGACGTCGGCTGCCGAGGCAGGCGCGGCAAAACTTGCGAGTGCCGCGACCGCAGCACCGAACACGGACGTCTTGAGAACAGAAAATCGCATTGAGGTACTCCTCCCAGAACCAAAGATCGCGGCCAGCTGAATGTGCACCGCCGAGGCGCCCGTCTGCTTTTCCCGGTGAGCTCCCCGGCACAAACGAAACACCAATCGCAACCTCGAGTCAATAATTAAATCACTCTTATTTATTATTGACACACTTGCGGAGCCGGCTGATTCTCGGCCAAAAGTCAGACAAGAAATCACGGGAGGGAGGAAGCTGTTGGACGACGGCGTTCAAAAGCACGGTTCGGGCGAGCCGGCGGCCAGCCGTCTCCACCGTGGCACGAACCAGAGCGGCATGCGTGACCACAATGAGCGGCTCGTGCTTTCGCTCGTGCGCCAGCATGGCGGCCTCGCAAAATCCGACATCGCGCGCATGACCGGCCTTTCGGCGCAGACCGTCTCCGTCATCATGCGTGAGCTGGAGGACGAGGGTCTGCTGCTCAGGCGCGAACCGCTGCGTGGACGCATCGGCCAGCCGTCCATTCCCATGGCGCTCAATCCGGAAGGCGCCTTCTTCATCGGTCTAAAGATCGGCCGCCGCAGCGCCGAACTGGTGCTGATCGACTTCCTCGGCGAGGTGCGCGCGATGCTGCACCACTCCTACCGTTATCCGGCGCCATCGGAGACCGTGGATTTCGTTGCGGCAGGAGTCGCCAAACTGAGATCGGAGCTGACGCCAGCCCAGGACCGGCGCGTCTCAGGCCTCGGCATCGCCGTACCTTTCGAACTGTGGAGCTGGGCCGACGCGGCCGGTGCGCCGCGTTCGATCATGGAGGAATGGCGTCATCGCGACATCCGCGCCGACATCCAGGCGCTGTGTGACTTCCCTGTCTATCTGCAAAACGACGCGACCGCGGCCTGCGGCGCCGAGCTTGTTTTCGGCAATGCCCTGGATGTGCGCGACTTCGTCTATTTCTATATCGGTGCCTTTGCCGGCGGTGGCATCGTGCTCAACGGTCGCATCTACAGCGGGCCGACGGGTAATGCCGGCGCCCTTGGGTCGATGCCAGTGCCTGGACCGGACGGCAGGCCAATGCAGCTCATCGACGTTGCCTCCATCGCGACGCTGGAAAAGGCGCTCGCGCTGCGCGGCGTCGATGCCCAGCACCTTTGGACGTCACCCGAGGAATGGGGCGACATCGGGCCGGAGCTCGACACGTGGCTTGCCGACGCTGCCGATGCCCTCGCCTACGCCATTGCCTCCGCATCTTCCGTGATCGATTTCGAGGAAGCGGTGATTGACGGCTGGATGCCCACCACGATCCGTGCGCGCCTCGTCAAGGCCGTTGGCAGCGCACTGGACAAAGTCGATGCCGAGGGCCTCAAACTGCCAACCGTGCGCGAAGGCACCGTCGGCATCCATGCCCGTGCGCTCGGCGGCGCCAGCCTGCCGCTATCCGACCGTTTCCTCGTCGGCCCAACCTCCACATCCGGAACACTCTGACATGCTGATCGGCATTTCTCCCCTGCTCGGGCCCGAACTTCTTGCCGTGCTGCGCGCCATGGGCCACGGCGACGAAATCGCCATCGTCGACGGCAACTATCCAGCCGAGGAACAGGCTACCCGCCTGATCCGGGCGGACGGCGTCGACCTGGTGCCAATGCTCGATGCCATCCTTTCCGTTCTGCCGGTGGATGACTTTGTCGAAGAAGCGCTGTTCCGCTCTTCGAAAAAAGGCGATCCGAAACTGGTCGACCCCGTCCATGGCGAGATCGAGGCGGTCTGTGCCAAACGAGCGCCCGGTCGCAAGGTGACCGCCATGCCCGGCGCCGATTTCTATGCCAGGGTGAAAGCCGCCCATGCCATCGTCCAGACATCGGAGCCACGGCTCTACGCCAACATCATCGTCCGCAAGGGCGTGATCTACCCGACCGGAGCTTGAGCGCATGATCCTGTGCTGCGGCGAGGCCCTCATCGACATGTTGCCGCGCGAGACCATGGCGGGCGAAGCGGCTTTCGCACCCTATGTCGGGGGGGCGGTGTTCAACACGGCAGTGGCGCTCGGTCGTCTGGACATTCCGGTTGGTTTCTTCACCGGTATCTCGACGGATTTTTACGGCGACATGCTGCGCAACGCCCTTGTCGCCAGTAATGTCTCGCTCGACTTCATCAAGTTTGCCGACCTGCCGACGACGCTGGCCTTCGTACGGCTCAACGCCGGCCACGCAAGTTACCTCTTCTACGATGAAAACACGGCCGGCCGCATGCTGCTTGAAGCCGACTTGCCCGCCGTCGGCGACATGGTTGAGGCCATGCACTTTTCCTGTGTCAGCCTTATCCAGGAGCCATGCGGGGCAACCTATGAAACGCTGATGCGCCGCGAGCACGACAAGCGGGTGATGATGTTCGATCCCAACATCCGCAAGAACTTCATCAAGGACAAGCCGAGGCATCTCGCACGCATGCAGCGGATGCTGGCGCTCGCAGACATCGTGAAGCTCTCCGACGAGGATCTGGACTGGTTTGGCGAGACAGGCAGCCTCGAAGACATCGCCGCGCGCTGGCTTGAACTGGGGCCCAGCCTGATTGTGGTAACGCAAGGCGCCAAGGGCGTGGTGGCTTTTCCCGAAACCATTCGGTTTCGGTGCCCGCCGAGCCAGTCAAAGTCGTCGACACGGTAGGTGCGGGCGACACGATCAATGCCGGAATCCTCGCCTCACTGCGCGATCAAGGACTGCTGTCCAAGCAGGCAATCGCCGGCCTTTCCGAAAACCAGATCCGTACGGTGCTCGCCTTCAGCGCCAAGGCCGCCGCCATCACCGTTTCCCGTGCCGGCGCCAATCCGCCGTCGCGGCGGGAGCTTGTCGAAAGTGCCGCCGTCGCCGGCTAACAGCGGCCGGCGCAATCACATTATGTTTCGCGGATTGCGGTGCCGTTGCGGTCTGCCGCACAAGAAGCGCTGCAAAAGCTTGGCTTTGCGGCTTTTTGCGCAAGCAGGCCGACATCTGCTGGTAACGAGGATCGCCGCTGCCTAAAGCCGCAGCCCGGCTGCAAATCTTTCGCACGGCGTGCAACTCTGGTACCAGCGGCGCGTTATCAGGCAAAATTCGGAACCGACATGCAGTTCATCGATCTAGGCGCGCAGCGCGCACGCATCCACGACAGGCTGAAAGCGGCCATGGACAAGGTCGTTGAGGAAGGCCGCTATATTCTGGGGCCGCAGGTCGCCGAATTCGAAGCCAAGCTGGCCGACTACGTTGGCGTCAAGCATGTGGTGGCTTGTGCCAATGGCACTGACGCGCTGCTGCTTCCTCTCTATGCCTCAGGCATTGGGCCTGGCGATGCGGTGTTCGGGCCAAGCTTCACATTCGCGGCTACCGCCGAGGTGGTGGCGCTGGCCAAGGCCGAACCGATCTTCGTCGATGTCGATGCCAAGACCTACAACATCGACATCGAAAGCCTGGAAGCGGCCATCGCCATGGTGAAGGCCGAGGGTCGGCTGAAGCCGAAGGCGATCATCCCTGTCGACCTGTTCGGCCTTGCCGCCGACTACGACGCGATCATGGCGATTGCCAAGCGTGAGAACCTGCTGGTCATCGAAGACGCGGCGCAGTCCATCGGTGGCACCGCTGACAATGCCAAATGCGGGACTTTCGGGCACGTTGCCGGCACCTCGTTCTACCCGGCAAAGCCGCTCGGCTGTTATGGTGACGGCGGCGCCATGTTTACCAATGATGCAGCGCTCGCCGAAAAGCTGCGGTCCTTCGCTTTCCATGGCAAGGGCGAGACGCAATACGACAATGTCCATGTCGGCATCAATTCGCGCCTCGATACACTGCAGGCGGCGATCCTGATCGAAAAGCTGGCGATCCTGGAAGACGAGATGGTAGCCCGCCAGAAGGTGGCGGCGCGTTATGCCGACGGACTCGGTGACATTGTTACCGCAGCGCGCAACCTCGACGGGACGCGTTCGGCGTGGGCGCAATACGCCATTGAAACGCCAAAGCGCGACGGTCTGAAGGCGCACCTTCAGGAAAAGGGAATTCCGTCCGTCATCTACTACGTCAAGCCGCTGCACGAGCAAGTTGCCTATCGCCACTTCCCGCGCACGCCAACGGGCCTGGCGGTATCGGAGGGCTTGCCAAACCGGATCCTGTGCCTGCCGATGCATCCTTATCTCAGCGAAGCCGACCAGGATCGCGTCATCGAGACGATACGCAACTATATCGGCTCGAACTCGGCGCAGGCGGCGGAATAGGCAACTGCCTTCGCCGGTGTTTGCAGGCAAGTGAGACAGGCGACGCCGGTCGAGCATCGCCTCCGCTACAGCGGTTGTTCAGACACCTCTCCTGGCGGGACAGAAAGCCTCACCTGCCCTTCGCAATGAAGAACGGGTTGGCGAAATCGGCGTCGTCCACCTGGTTGCGCTTGCCATAGATGAGCGGCGCGCCGTCAAGAGTTCGAAGTGCTGCCCCCTGCGGCGCGCAATACCGCGTCTCCCGCCGCTGTATCCCATTCCATGGTGCGACCGAAGCGCGGATAGATGTCGGCCACGGCTTCCGCCAGCAAGCAGAACTTCAGCGACGAGCCAATCGAGACAATCTCGGTCTGGCCGAGCGTCGCGATGTAGTCATCGGTTTCCGCGGTGCGGTGCGAGCGGCTGGCGACTACGGCTAGCGGTGAAGCTGCTGCACGCACGGTGATTGACCGGCGTTCGGCAACGCCGAGGTCGGCATCGACATCTGCCATTTCCGCCCTGCCCGGCCGCCCCGAATAAAGCTTTCCCGAGCATGGCGCGAAGACGACACCCACCTCCGGCGCACCATGGCGTATCAGCGCGATGTTGACGGTGAAGTCATTGCCTCGCTTGACGAATTCCTTGGTGCCATCGAGAGGATCGATCAGGAAGAAGGCTTCGCCCAGCGAAGCCGGCAGGATACCAGCGCTAGCCTCTTCTTCCGCCACGCAAGGGATATCCGGATAGATTTCACGCAGACCGGCCAGGATGATCTGCTCGGCCTGCCGGTCGGCTTCCGTTACCGGCGAGGCGTCCGCCTTGGCGTCGACAGCGCAGCCTTCATGGAAGATGCGCATGATGGCGCTGCCGGCGGCCAGGGACAGCCTTTCGAGTATGGCAAGCATCGCCGCGTCAGCGGTCGCGTCCACGGGGCTCATCTAGATGCCGCCGCCGCTTTCATACTGCGTCTCTGCCTTGTCACGCTCGGCCAGCCAGTCGTCCAGAATATCGACCATCTCTTCAACGGTCCTGCCCACGGTTTGAAGGCGGATCTCCGGGTTCTCCGGCGGCTCGTAGGGAGAATCGACGCCGGTGAAATTCTTGATCTCCCCGCGCAACGCCCGCGCATACAGTCCCTTCGGATCGCGACGAGCGCATTCGTCGAACGGCGTATCGACAAACACTTCGACGAACTCGCCGCCAGCCATCAGTTCGCGCGCCAGACGCCGTTCGGCGCGGAACGGCGAAATGAAGGAGACCAGCACGATCAGACCGGCATCCGCCATCAATTTCGCCACCTCGGCGACACGGCGGATGTTCTCGACGCGGTCGGCGTCGGTGAAACCAAGGTCACGATTGAGGCCATGGCGCACGTTGTCCCCATCGAGCAGATAGGTATGGCGCCCCGTTGCGGCGAGCTTCTTCTCAAGCAGATTGGCGATGGTCGATTTGCCCGAGCCCGAAAGCCCGGTGAACCAGAACACCGCCGGGCGCTGGTGCTTCATGTCGGAGCGCGCACGCTTGTCGACATCGAGCGACTGCCAGTGGATATTCTCGGCGCGGCGCAGCGCATGCTGGATCATGCCGGCGCCGACGGTCGCATTGGTGATGCGGTCGATCAGGATGAACGCGCCGGTCGAACGGTTTTCAGCAAAAGCGTCGAAAGCGATTGGTGTACGGGTCGAGATGTTGACGACGCCGACCTCGTTCATCTCCAGCGACTTCGCTGCTTCTTCCGCGAAATCATTGATGTTGAGGCGGTGCTTCAGCTCGGTGACGGTCGCGCTTGCTTCATCCGTCTCGGTGCGCAGGATGTAGGAGCGGCCCGGAAGCAATCCCTGTTCGTCGAACCACACCAGATTGGCGGCGAACTGATCGGACACCTGCGGGCGCGCATCCGGCTGCACCAGCACGTTGCCGCGCGAGACCTCGACTTCCTCGTCCAGCACCAGCGTTACCGCCTGGCCAGCAACGGCCTTCTGAAGGTCGCCACCATAAGAGACGATGCGCTTGACGCGGGCCGAGCGGCCGGACTTCGCCACCACCACCTCGTCGCCACGCGACACCGAGCCGGACGCGACAGTGCCGGCAAAGCCACGGAAATCGAGGTTCGGCCGGTTCACGTATTGAACGGGAAAACGGAACGGCTGTTCCGCCGAAGCACTGTCAACCGGGACAGTCTCCAGATGCTCGATCAGAGTCGGCCCCTGATACCAGGCCAGGCGCTCCGAACGCATAGAGACATTGTCGCCATAGCGCGCCGACATCGGGATCGGCGCGATGCTTTCGAAGCCGAGGTCACGCGCGAAATCCCGGTATTCGGCAACGATGCGATCGAAGGTGACACGGTCAAAACCGACCAGGTCGATCTTGTTCACCGCCAGGACGATGTGGCGGATGCCAAGCAGCGAGGCGATGATGGAATGACGCCTTGTCTGGCGCAGCACGCCCTGGCGTGCATCGATCAACACGATGGCGAGATCGGCGGTAGAAGCGCCGGTCGCCATGTTGCGGGTGTATTGTTCATGCCCCGGCGTGTCGGCGACAATGAATTTGCGCTTCGGCGTGGCGAAAAAGCGGTAGGCAACGTCGATGGTGATGCCCTGCTCGCGTTCGGCCTCGAGACCATCGACCAGCAGCGCGAAATCGACATCCTCACCGGTCGTGCCGTGCTTGCGGGAATCGCGCTCAAGTGCCGCCAGCTGGTCCTCGAAGATCTGCTTGGTGTCGGAAAGCAGGCGGCCGATCAGCGTCGACTTGCCGTCGTCCACCGAGCCACAGGTTAGGAAGCGCAGCAGCGATTTCTTCTCCTGCGCAGCCAGATAGTCGCGCACCTCGTTGCTCGGCTCGAGGGTCTTTGCCGGAACATGGCGCATTCTCAAAAATACCCCTCGCGCTTCTTCTTTTCCATCGAGCCGGCCTCGTCGCGGTCGATCAGGCGCCCTTGCCGCTCGGAGGTGCGCGCCGTCAGCATCTCGCCGACGATGGCTTCCAGCGTGTCGGCGCTGGATTCGATGGCACCCGTGAGTGGGTAGCAACCGAGAGTGCGGAAGCGCACCAGACGGTTTTCGACCACCTCGTCAGGACGCAGCTTCATGCGGTCGTCATCCTTCAGGATCAGCATGCCGTCGCGCTCGACAACGGGCCGCTCCTTGGCGAAGTAGAGCGGCACGATCGGGATGTCTTCCTGCAGAATGTACTGCCAGATATCGAGCTCGGTCCAGTTGGACAGCGGGAAGACACGGATCGATTCACCAGCGGCGATGCGCGTGTTGTAGATGTTCCACATCTCCGGCCGCTGGTTCTTTGGATCCCAGGCATGGCTGGCATTGCGGAACGAGAAGATGCGTTCCTTGGCGCGCGACTTCTCTTCATCGCGGCGGGCCCCCCCGAATGCGGCATCGAAGCCATACTTGTCGAGCGCCTGGCGCAGGCCAACCGTCTTCATGATGTGGGTGTGCACGTTCGAACCGTGGTCAAACGGGTTGATGTTGTCGCGCACACCGTCCTCGTTGACGTGCACCAAAAGGTCGAAGCCGAGCTTCTCTGCCATCTGATCGCGGAAGGCGATCATCTCGCGGAACTTCCAGGTCGTGTCGACATGCAGGAACGGGAACGGCGGCTTGGCTGGATAAAAGGCCTTCATCGCCAGATGCATGAGGACCGAAGAATCCTTGCCCACTGAATAAAGCATCACCGGCTTGGAGAAATTGGCCGCAACCTCACGGAAGATATGGATGGACTCCGCTTCCAGCCGCTGGAGGTGGGTTAGAGCCGCATTCATGCCACGTACCCTTCATCACAAAATCGACCGCATATAAGAAGCCAACAGCTGATCACATGGAAACAGCCGGACGGCACAATTGCGCTGTAGCAAATAGATGGCATGCCTTACAGGCAAACTACCCCCTTCAGCGGCCATTGCGCGAAACAAAAATCTCCAAAGATCGAAAATCGGAAAAATCCGCACGAGTCGCGCGTCGAGCCAATTCCGGGTTTGCTTGACCGCTCCAATCCCCCTCATTAACAAGACAAGGGCATACCATCCCTACAAGTTATCCAAGAAGAATCCGGAAAGCAGCATGAAAGTCACCATCTTCGGAACTGGATATGTTGGGCTGGTCACCGGTGCCTGTCTTGCCGAAGTCGGTCATTCGGTACTTTGCATGGATGTGGATCAAGGCAAGATCGAGGGCCTTGCCCATGGCAAACTGCCTATCTGGGAGCCAGGGTTAGAGGACATCGTTCGCCGCAATTTGGAGAACGGCAACCTGAGCTTTACAACCGACACTGCCGCGGCGGCACGGCATGGCGAAATCCAATTTATAGCAGTCGGCACTCCTCCTGCAAGCGACGGTGCCGCGAACCTGAGTCACATCTTCGCGGTCGCTGAAGGAATTGCCGCCCACATGGACGGCTACCGCGCGATCGTAACGAAATCCACGGTTCCAGCTGGAACCGCGCGGAGAGTTGCAGGAAGAGTACAGAGTGTTCTTGACGCACGTCACCGTGAGACGACCATCGGCCCGCTACAATTCGACATCGTTTCCAATCCGGAATTCCTGAAAGAAGGCGCGGCGATTGCCGATTTTTTGAAGCCAGATCGCATCATCGTTGGCACAAATTCTAAGCGCGCGGGCGCGCTTATGCGCACCCTCTACGAGCCCTTTAACCGAAACCACAACCGCATGATCTTTATGGACGTCGTCTCGGCAGAGCTTACAAAGTATGCAGCCAACATTATGCTCGCGACCAAAATCAGCGTCATGAACGAACTGGCGAATATTGCCGAGCTGGTTGGAGCCGACATAGAGCAGGTTCGAACCGGGATAGGTTCAGATCCACGCATCGGGTATCACTTTATCTACGCAGGCGCCGGTTATGGCGGCTCCTGCTTTCCAAAAGATGTCAGAGCGCTAGAGCATAGAGCCCGTGAGCTAGGCTATGACGCCGAACTTCTTAGAGCCATTGAAAACGTCAACAACCGTCAGAAGAGCCGGATTTTCCAGAAGCTTGCCCAGTACTTTGGCGGCCTTGACAAGTTGAGGGGAAAAACACTTGCAGTTTGGGGACTCGCATTCAAGCCCAATACCGACGACATGCGCGAAGCGCCAAGCCGAACGCTGATGGAAGCACTGTGGGAAGCCGGAGCCAACGTCCAAGCGTTCGACCCGGTTGCAATGGAGGAAGCCCAACGGCTCTACGGTATCAGGCCTGATCTGGTATTGTGCGACGAGAAATACGACACGCTAATCGATGCAGATGCGCTGATCATTTGCACGGAGTGGCCGCAGTTCAGGGCGCCCGATTTTGAAAAAATCGGGCGGCTTCTAAAAAACAAAGTCATTTTTGATGGAAGAAATCTCTACTCGCCCGCGATATTGGGTGCCAGCGGATGGAAATATTATGGTATTGGTCGAGCTGCCAATATCGACAGCCCGGATAGCGGTTAAGTTTCCAAGAGAGGTACAGCATCGACGCGAAATACCATCGTCGAAAATGCATACTCCTCTCTTTCGAAGCCCCAGAAACAAAGAACAAATAAGATTTATATGAAAAAGAAACCTAACCCTCGCGTGAGTATTGAGAAGCTCACTTCACCAGAGCTTCTACGGAGGTACACTGGTTTTTGCCTGGACATGCTGACAGCACTGTCTGCATTTACGCTTTCTTATGTAACTATTTTCGGGTACGATCTGAAGATCACGAGATCGATACCCGGTATAGAAGAAAAAGCCTTTGGATTCGTCGCCATATTTTTCCTGTTTTACTTATTCTTCTCGGCGCACAGAGGGTCGTGGCGATACGTTTCCATCCCGGATCTTACAAATATAATTCGGGTAAGTTTGTTTACTGTCATAACTTACACTGTGATCTCTTTCCTTGTGACTCGCGGATCGAATCTTCCCCGATCGGCCCCCGTCCTCACGTTACTTTACCTGATAGCAGGCTTGTCCTCCTCCAGGTTAATTTACAGACTGCTAATGGAGCGAGCTTTTTTTGCCCCTTCTAGTGACAACGCTAGTCTCGCGCGAAAATCCCGTAACGTTCTTCTGTACGGCCTCACGGATAATACAGAAAGCTTCATTCGCGCAAATCGCCGCGGAACAAAAAGTGAGTTCAATGTCATCGGGATCCTGGACGACGGATTACTTAATCAGTCCAGAATGATACAAGGGGTGAAGGTACTGGGTGACTTCTCCGCTCTTTCGTCGATTGTTAGCAGATTTGATCAAAGAGGATACAAGATATCCGAGCTTATATTGACAGACGCGGGACACGCTCGAAATCAACTGGCGGAAATTGTTGAAAAAGCCTCAGGCCTGGGCATCAAAGCGTCGCGCATTCCCGACTTCACGGTTACCTCTGCCCTAACCAGTGGTTCTGTCCTGCAACCCAAGGCTATTGAGTTAGGTGACCTACTCGGTCGGCCTGAGGTTGTTGCCGACCTCAAAGTTGTATCCGATATGCTCAATAACAAGATCATTCTAGTTACCGGAGCTGCTGGCTCCATTGGATCGGAGTTATGCCGTCAGATTGCCGCATTCGGTCCAAGGCAACTGATCCTCACCGACAGTTCGGAGTTTCATCTCTATACCCTGGATATTGAAATTCGCGAATCTTATCCGAGCCTGGATGTTATTACGTGCATCATGGATGTGCGCGACAAGGCCAGGGTCTCAGCCTTATTCTCTAAATTCCAACCGGCATCCGTCTTTCATGCGGCGGCTCTCAAGCATGTCCCCCTAGTGGAAGACAATCCGCTGGAAGCCATCAAGACCAATTTACTGGGAACGCGAAATGTCGCCAACGCAGCTGTTGAACACGGCGTTGCGAACTTTGTCATGATTTCAACCGACAAAGCGGTCAATCCAACCAATGTCATGGGGGCCACGAAACGAGCGGCGGAAGCCTACTGTCAGTCACTGGATGTCGATTCGCCTAAGACACGCTTCAAAACCGTGCGTTTCGGCAACGTGCTTGGATCCAACGGGTCCGTGGTGCCTCGCTTTCAGAAACAGATCATAGACGGCGGCCCCATTACGGTTACCCACCCGAACATTGTTCGCTTTTTCATGACCATACCTGAGGCGGTTCGATTGGTTCTGAACGCCTCGGCCCACGATGAGGATGAGCAGGAAAAGCGCGGCAAGATCATGGTGCTGGACATGGGTAAGCCAGTTCGAATTGTTGACCTGGCAGAACGCATGATACAGCTCGCCGGATTTCGACCCTATGTTGATATCGAGATCATCTATACGGGACTACGACCTGGCGAAAAGCTTTACGAAGAGCTTTTCGATCCGTCGGAAGTGCAAAAGATGCAGACAGCGGATGGATACGTCGTTGCATCCCCGCGCGTTACCGACAAGACCCTGCTTCTGAAGTCGCTCGCTTCACTCGAAGACGTTATCACACATGAGAATGCCGCACGAGCGCTTGAACTTCTGACACACATCGTTCCGGAGTATAAAAAAGCTGGTGAGAATGCCGCGCATGAGAATGCCGCGCATGAAAATGCCAGCAACAGGGCCGACATCCCTCGCCTTTGAGAAAAGGCCGGGAAAAAATTATATTCCGACCTTGTCGCCCTGTCCGCCGCCGGAAACTGTTTTCAGGATAATCAACAGATCGCCGAGAAAGGTAGCGGTCTCCAGGTACTCGGCGTCAATTCGGGCAAGGCGTACCGGGTCGGACATGTCGATGCCCCGGACCTGTGCCAGCCCTGTAATGCCTGGACGCGCCTCAAGAACCCCCAAAGCCTGTCGCTCCGAAACCAGCCTGTCTTGCGAAGGAAGGCAGGGGCGAGGGCCCACAAAGCTCATCTCACCTTTTAAGACATTCCAAAGTTGGGGTAGCTCGTCAATTTTTGTACGCCGCAGAAACTGACCGGTTGGAGTTATGAGCGAAACAGTCGCCTCATGTGTGGGAACCGATGGCGACCCATAAAACATGGTTCGCATCTTGTAACAGCAAAAGTGCTTTCCCCTGCGCCCGACTCGCACCTGACGAAATATGCCTGGCCCTGGTGAAGTCCAACGCACAATGAAGATGCCAACTGCGATAAACGGCGCGAAAATTATGAGCGCTAATGTGGCCGCGACAATATCAAAGAGCCTTTTCATAGAAAGCATTTCCACGGCACAATTTGATCTGCCTTCAACTAGTGAGCAGACTGCTGCTTAACCCCGATCGCGGGCGTCGTCATCGCCACAAATAACCACACGGCGCTTCGCAACGCCCATAGCAAAAATGTTGCGGTTCCGCTTGTTAACCGCCGACAGCCTCAATGATTACATCTTGGGTTTCTCTTGTCAGGTAAGGATGCATTGGCAAGCTGACTACGCGTTTGGATAGATCATCACTGATCGACAAACCTGCCGGATCGCTAGGGAAGTCTTTATAAGCATTTTGACGATGAAGAGGGACAGGATAGTAGATGACCGTCGGTATTCCCGCGTCTTTGGCCCGCGCCTGAAACGCATCGCGCTCCCCTTGATCCCGCATCTTCAAGGTGTATTGCGCCCAGATGCTGGAAGAACCATCAGGAACATAAGGAGTGGCATATCGATTCGATAGCCCGGAATTATACCGTTCAGCGATCCGTTGACGCGCTTTGGTTTCATCCTCATAGATGGCCAGCTTCTCGATAAGAATGGCCGCCTGGAGCGTATCCAGCCTGCTATTCATACCAATCCGATCGTTGTAGTATTTATGAGTGCCCTTCCCGTGCACCCGAAAAGAGTCGATCAAGCTGGCCAGATCATCATCGTCCGTGAAGACGGCACCGCCATCTCCATAGCAGCCAAGTGGCTTTGCCGGGAAAAATGATGTCGTGGTGATGTCCCCAAGAGAACCAGTCATCCTGCCCTTATACACACCGCCGAAGCCCTGGGCACTGTCTCCAACCACGAACATGCCGTTTTCGCGTGCAATCGAAATGATCGGATCGTAGTCAGCGGGCAGCCCAAACAGATCAACCGGGATGACACAGGCCGGCCTGAACCCTGCGGATTTGGCAAAAATTATCGCACGTTTGAGGCTTTCGGGATCCATGTTGAATGTATTCTCGTCGACGTCGACAAAAATCGGCGTCGCATTCAGAAACGGAACAACTTCCGCGGTAGCCGCGAATGTAAAAGCGGGAACAAACACCGCATCACCAGCCTTGATACCCAAAGCCATCAAGGCCAACTGCAAAGCATCTGTACCATTCGCACATGATAGACAATGCTTGGCGCCGCAATATTCAGCGATTGCTCGTTCAAAATTGGCAACATGAGGACCCATTATGTACTGGCCCTCATCCAAAACATTTGAAATGGCTAAGTCCAGATTGCTGCGAATCCGGCTCTGCTGAGCAGCAAGATCAATAAAAGGAATAGCCATGTCTTTGACACTCATAGATTTTCTTTTTGCGAACGCGGCCGAGGAATGACGATGGCCGTTGGGCAGCTTCTATACAAAGCGCCAGATACCGGCAACCATATTCCGACCGAGGAGATCGAAGGCCGCCTCGTGCTTCGAACGAAATAGCAGCAAAGCAAATGTCCATTTGCAATGCCCCTGAGCCACTCAGTTACGAAAGGAACGAATTAACGCCGGCAATAACCGCCTCTATCTCCGCCTTTGCCATGGCAGATGAGATCGGCAGACTTAAGGCCTCATCGTGAATCGACTCCGTCAATGGCAGGCTCAAAGAAGACAGTTCAGGGTAAGCCTTCTGTCGATGTGGCGGAATTGGGTAATGGATAAGTGTGTGAACACCCAATGCTTGTAGATGCGCTTGCAGTTCTGGACGTCTGCGGCAACGCAAGACAAACAGGTGCCAGACATGGCCAGCCTCATCATTGCAGAAGGGAACCGTAACCGCTTTGTTGTGGATACCACTTCGATACGCGCCCGCAACACGACGCCGAGCTGAAATCTCACCATCGAGGTGCTTCAATTTAACATCAAGCATCGCCGCCTGAATGTCGTCCAGCCTGCTGTTCACACCCTGGAAGTCGCAACGATATTTTTCTATCGATCCATAGTTTCCAAGCGAGCGAACAGTCCTGGCGAGATTTTCATCATCTGTTGTCATCGCTCCAGCATCACCGAGCGCTCCCAGATTCTTCCCAGGGTAGAAGCTGAAACCTGCGGCATGCCCCCAACTCCCGGCACGCCGACCTGCGATTTCGGCTCCATGGGCTTGAGCCGCATCTTCCAGGACGAGCAGATCGTGCTTACTTGCAAGCTCCATGATCCCCGGCATATCGGTTATCTGCCCATAAAGATGAACCGGCAGAATGACCTTTGTCCTGGCAGTCAACGCACTAGCTACCCCGGCGACGCTAAGATTGAATGTCCTCTCATCCGGCTCGACAAGAACGGGAACGAGCTCGTTTTCCGTAATTGCCAAGATGCTAGCAATGTAAGTGTTGGCGGGAACTATGACTTCGTCTCCCGGCCGCAAGCGACCGAGCACTTTCCAGGCGCGCAAGGTGAGCACGAGGGCATCGAGCCCATTGGCCATGCCCACGCAGTGCTTCGTGCCGCAGTAGGCTGCGAAATTTTGCTCGAAAATGGATAATTCCTTGCCACCGATATACCAACCGGAATCGATGACGCGTGCGCAGGCGTCAAGCAACTCATCTCTATAGGACCGATTGACGGCCTGGAGATCTAGAAACTTAATCATGCGGGAGCTTTCTGATAATTTGCGCAGGATTGCCGACGACGACGCAATATGGCTCCACATCCTTTGTGACGACCGCACCGGCGCCAATCATCGCATGTTCACCAATGATGATCCCTGGCAGTATCGTCGCATTTGCACCGATACTTGCGCCCCTTCTAACCGTTACACCTAGGAATTTCTCCGGATATGCCTTTGAGCGAGGCATTCTGTCATTCGTGAAAGTCGCGTTTGGTCCGATGAAAACATCGTCTTCAATACGGGTGCCGTCCCAAAGGAAGACTCCGGACTTAAGAGTCACATTGTTGCCGACAACTACGTCACCTTCCACAAAAGTATGAGCACAGAGATTACATCCCGAGCCAATTCGAGCCCCCTTCAACACCACGACATACTGCCAGATGCGTGTATCCTCTCCAATTGCAACGCCTTCTGCTACATCGGCGAAAGGATGGATCTTAGGCATGTTTCACGGCTTTCAAGAATTCATCGTAGTCGCGGATGTAATCCGCCTCATCATATAGCTCGCTGGCTAGGACCAGCAGCACACAATCGCCCGAGAAATCATGCATTTCCCGCCATGTCATATTGCCGATAAAAATTCCGCTGTCCGGCGAATCCAGCAAAGCTTCGCTGCGCTCAACGCCATCATCCAGAACCATCCTACAGCGGCCTGCTACACAGATGGCCACTTGCTGCAAGAGCTTGTGGGCATGAAAGCCTCGCGGATGGTCTGACGACATACCCGTCATGTAATAAACCCGCTTGATCGCAAAAGGGATGTTACGATTACCCTCCAGCGCAACCAGAGTGCCTCTGTCATCACCCAATGAGCGAAAATTCAAGCGAATGATCTCGGGCATTTCAGTTGCCCGCCGCTAGAGAAAGTAAATATTGCCCATATCCGTTTTTTGCGAGCGCATCGCCTTTACTTTTAAGCGCAGCAGCATCAAGCCAACGGTTGTAGAATGCAATTTCCTCCAGGCAGGCGATTTTGAAACCCTGCCTGTGTTCTATAGTTTGCACGAACATGCTCGCCTCCAAGAGGCTTTCGTGAGTGCCTGTATCGAGCCAAGCAAACCCGCGACCAAGAATCTCAACGCTCAAATTACCGCGATCAAGGTAGGCTTGATTAACGCTGGTGATCTCCAATTCACCCCGATGGGAAGGCTTAACATCCTTAGCGACGGCAACGACGTCATTGTCATAGAAATAAAGACCGGTAACCGCGTAATTTGACTTCGGATACTGAGGCTTCTCCTCGATTGAAATCGCACGCAACTCTTCATCGAAGGCGACAACGCCGAAGCGCTCCGGGTCCTTCACCTTGTAGCCGAATACAGTCGCGCCCTTTTCGCGTGAGACAGCGCGCTTGAGCATGGGGGTGAAGCCTTGCCCATAAAAAATGTTGTCCCCCAGAACAAGGCAGACCCCGTCCTTGCCAATGAACTCTTCGCCAATAATGAACGCTTGCGCCAAGCCATCGGGACGTGGCTGAACGGCATAAGAAATCGAGATACCAAACTGCGAACCGCTACCGAGAAGACGCTCGAAACTGGACCGATCCTCGGGTGTCGTGATGATCAACACATCGCGAATTCCAGCCAGCATCAACACCGACAGCGGATAGTAGATCATCGGCTTGTCGTACACTGGCAACAGTTGCTTCGACACACCAATGGTAATGGGGTAGAGCCTTGTTCCCGAGCCTCCCGCTAGAATAATGCCTTTCATCAAAATTCCTAGATATCTGCGCCCAGGCGCTCGCGCTGATAGCTGCCGTCCTGAACGTGCCTGCACCACTCTCGGTTGCTCAAATACCATTCAACGGTTTTACGCAACCCTGTCTCAAACGTCTCAAGCGGCTTCCAACCCAGTTCGCGCTCGATCTTGGTGGCATCGATAGCGTATCGCTTATCATGGCCGGGACGATCCTCCACATGAGCGATCAGATCCTCATAACGGGTAAAGTCTCCTTGTTTTTCAGGAGCAAGTTCTTCGAGGATTGCGCAAATCGAACGAACAACATCGATGTTGCGTTTCTCGTTGTGCCCCCCGATATTGTAAGTCTCACCGGATTTCCCTTTGGTAGCGACTTGATAGAGCGCTCGCGCGTGATCCTCCACATAGAGCCAGTCGCGGATCTGATCGCCAGCTCCATACACCGGCAGCTTTTTCCCCTCCAAAGCATTGAGGATCATGAGCGGAATCATCTTCTCTGGAAAATGATATGGCCCGTAGTTGTTGGAGCAATTGGTGATGATCGTCGGAAGGCCATATGTACGCCGCCAAGCACGGACCAGATGGTCCGACGCAGCCTTGCTTGCTGAATAAGGAGAACTTGGCGCGTAGGGCGTGGTCTCTAGAAAAAGCGCTTTGGGGTGATCGAGATCACCATAGACCTCGTCGGTCGAGACATGATGGAATCGAAAAGTATCCCTTCGTTCGACACTCAGTCCTTTCCAGTACTTTCGTGTCGCCTCCAGAAGGGAATAAGTGCCAACGATATTAGTTTCGATAAAGGCAGCGGGCCCGTCAATCGAACGGTCTACATGTGATTCGGCTGCCAAATGAATCACTACATCAGGTTGATAGCTATTTAGTATCCGATCCAGAGCGGAGCTATCGCACACGTCCACTTGTTCGAATGTGTACCGATTACTACCTCCGATCTCCGCAAGGGAAGTCAGATTTCCGGCATATGTTAGCTTGTCAACATTAAGGACGCTGTCGTTGGTATCCCGGATAATATGACGGATGACAGCAGAACCGATGAATCCTGCACCTCCGGTAACAAGTACTTTCATGAACGCGTTGCCTCAATTCTATACAGGACTGGACGCAATATACGATCGAGGCCAAAATGAAGACAAGTTGAAACAAGCCGCAAAAACGGAGATGTTATAGAAATATTCTTTTTTAGAACCTTCATTTTTTCACCGAAGAGCGTACCGGTTCGCCGCATCTTAATCAGCGAGCTCTCGCTGTGGACACGGTAGAGTAGAAGATTTTCACGGACACAGCAGAAACGGGTATGTGCCGATGCGCGAAGCAGAAAATCCCAATCTTCAAGCTTGAGCCCTGTCTCATCGAACCCGCCGATTTTATCAAAAAGACGACGAGTGAAGAGCATCGTTCCCGCCGGCACGAAATTGTAGACCGTAAGCCACGGCTTGACGGCACCGGAAAAGAGAAATGACGATGAGCGACCTTCCCGCCGCCCTTCGCCAAAGGTCTCGGCATTGCTGTAGCAAAGTTCGCAATCGGGAGCCTGCTGGAGAGCCACCAATTGGGTACGGAGCTTGTCGGCTCGCCACATATCGTCGGATGCTAGAACGGCGATATGTGAACCGACCGCGTGTTCGCGAATAGCACGGTTGAGGGTTCTGCAAAGCCCTTCATTGTGCTTGGTAACAAGGCGGAACGCGGACGTGTCCGCACCATGGAGACGCTTCAATAACTCCACGCTCCCGTCAGTCGATCCGTCGTCTATGACGATAAGGTCGAGTTCGAACCCGCCCTTTTTCTGCCTAATGACGCTCCCGATCGCATCAATCACATAAGTTGCGTGGTTATAACTCGGTATGACAACGCTGACGGTAGTGGAAGGAGCCATTGCTCAGTGCCCCAGGATCGACTTGTAAAGTTCGACCAGTTTCCGTCCTTCGCTATCCCAATTATAGCGCGCCAGAACTGCTTCACGGCCGCGCTTGCCCATGGCTTGGCCGGCCTCTTGATCACGACACAGTCGGTCTATGGCCTGAGCGACATCTTGAGGCTTCGTCGGATCGACACATAAGCCACATTCGTTGCCTTCTATGATGCTACGCCAAAGCGGAAAATCCGATCCCACCACAGGTATACCAGCGGACATGTATTCAAACATCTTGTTCGGCTGCGAATCGATATGATTCGGCGCAGGGAGGAACGTCACAACTCCGGCCGCAGAGTTCTCCATAACCCTGCGAACTTCAGAACGTCCAACAAATCCATGATCATCGACCTTGGACCACCCGGCGCTCTCTCGACAGCGCCGACCGGTTTCCTTCTCGGTAAAATTACCGACAAGGGCGAGTCTCACCTCTTCAGACGTTAATGCCATTGCATCAACCAACTGCGGAACGCCACGAATACTCGTCATCGCCCCGACGTAGCAAACATGCTTGCGCCTTTCATCCCAGGAAAGATATTCGCTCAACTCTTCAAGCAGAGGATAGTTATTGATATCGACCGCCCGACAACCCGATCTCTCAAATTTTGACCGAATAGTCGGCGTTGCCGTCACAACAAAATCCATCTTCTTACAAGCATAATTTTCAAAGATAGAAAAAGAGCCAGCAATAACTTTACGCAATCCTCTTTTCAGATAGGGCTTTGTCATAATGTCGGCAGGGAAATCTTCGTGAGCATCGAAAATTACCCTCCGCCCCTGCGCTTTCAACTTTAACCCAACTGGGAGCAGCTCAGGGTCATGTAAGTGATACAAATCTGCGTCCAACAGGCATGCCCGCTTATAGACAAGCTGCGTTGTAGCCATCATTCGACGCAACCGCCCACTTCCCGAGACGCCAACGTCGATGACCTGCACGCGGTCAACTTCCTGATCGCCTTTGCCATCAGCCACAACCAAAGTCGTATGATAGCCCGCACTCGCCAAAGTTCGGCACTGCTTTCGAAAAATCCGCACGTCGTCGCGCGGATGAACGGATGTTAAATGAGCAACTCTCACAATTCGGCACCCCGGAACTAAACTGTCCGCGCGACCAATTCGTCGGCAATGCGGATCGCTGCATGCCCCCCTCCATAGAGGGAGGCATCATCTACAACACGCGTGCCAAATTTACTGACCGAAGCAGCAACAATCGCCGCTTCGTTCGCGCCGGCAAGTACGTTAGCATCAATCTTTACCAATTCGGTCCACTCTGTCTGATCGCGCATCGTCACGCAGAATTTCCCGAAGAAAAATGCTTCCTTCTGAACACCGCCACTGTCGGTGATTACCAATTCGCAGCGGCTCAGCAGCCAGAGCATCTCAAGATAGCCAACCGGATCAATAACGGTGACACTCAGTTTAAGCCCATGATTTTCAATAGCTTTTCGAGTTCTCGGATGCAATGGCAGCACAACAGGACCAAGTCGCCGCTGAACTTCATTTAGAGCCTGAACAATCGCAGCCAGACGATCCCTGCTATCGGTATTTTCAGCACGATGCAAAGTTGCGATAATAAACCCGCCCTCAAACTGAAGGCCCAGAGGCCTTGCGGCTTTGCTTGCAAATGCGATCGCGGAATCCTGCATCACATCACCCGCATTAATGACGCTAACAGCCTTTCTGCCGAACCCTTCAGCTTCGAGATTTTGAACCGCAGTTTCAGTCGGGCAAAACAGAACGTCGCTGACCTGGTCGGTCAATATCCGGTTTACTTCCTCGGGCATCTCCATGTTGAAGCTGCGAAGGCCAGCTTCGACGTGCGCGACGGGAATATGAAGTTTGATTGCCGCCAACGCGCCAGCCAAGGTCGAATTGGTGTCCCCGTATACGAGAACCCTGTCAGGTTTTTCCGCTAGCAGGATACGTTCGATTTCGACAAGCATCCGGCCCGTCATCTCACCGTGTGAGCCACCGTGGATATCTAGCAGATGGTTTGGACGTGGTATGCCAAGCTGCTCGAAAAAAACGTCGGACATATTCGCATCGAAATGCTGCCCGGTATGAACAAGAATCTCCTTAAGGTGGGAATGTTTCGCCACCGCCTTTGCCACGATACCAGACTTCACAAACTGCGGTCGAGCGCCGACAACAGTGACGATCTTTGCAACCAAATCTATCTTCCTTATGGCGCAACGCGCGCGACAGTTGGCGTTCCGTGGATTATTTTACCGCCAACGTCAATCAAGTGACGCTCACAGCGCGGAGAGACCCGGCAGCCTCACCAAGACGCTCAAGTGCCTGTTCCCAGAGAACGACGAACCGCAGCGCTCCCTGATGTCGACGCAGAAGGTTTCACGAGAATCCTATGTCGCGAAATAAGGAAAGCGCCTGCAATCATCAACCCCCCTCCACCGGTCAGCAATGCAGTCGGCAATGGTGTGTCGATGAGCTGAATAACAAAAGGCAACAACAACACCAGATGCGCTCCAGGGGTTAAAACTCTACGCAGAGCCACAAAAAAAACGACAAGGATTGGAAGCCCAATCCATCCCAAATTCGTAAACATATCAACTGCGAACCCGGCCGTTGCATTATCCCCTGAAACATAAAACGCTTTACCGATCAATTTTCCTGGCAAATCATCATATCTATATGTGAAAAATGGCGATAAGAAACTATATGAATAGAGCAAGGGCTCTCTAAAATACTCCGCATATCTGAATGCGATATCAGCTGGCATAATTAGAAATCGCTGAACAAATGTTGGGATCCAAACCTCTCCCAAATCGAAAATAATCTTCGCCAAAACGACACCGACCGCCATCGTTGGCGCCATAAGCCAAGCAAATCCATACACCGAGATCAAATGAAGAAAAAGCAATATCGGAAGCATAAGTATATACACTTTGTTCCCGGACGCAGAGAAAATCATCATTATGAATATTAAGGCGATTAATTTGAACAAAATCTCTTTCGATATGATCAAAAGGTATATTGCAAAAACATAAACAGACCAAGAGAAAAGATAGGTTAGCAATCCCTTCGGGAGCCATTCGTTGAATGCGGCGCGAAGGGTGTAAGCAGAACCAAAATCAGTCAGAACAGGCGCGCCGAACCGGAGATATAGGAGAATTCCCAAGTAGATAATAATAGCAGAATAGATAATGCTAAAAATTTTTGTATAACCACCACCAAGAAGTGGCAAAGAAGGCGATTTCCATCTCACGCCGATGCTCAGTGACAAGATAGATACCCAAAACAATGTCACAAACCCAAAATAAGAGTCTGATCCTGCCGTGATCCACCATGCCACGGTTACCGGAACGTAAGACGTTAGAAACAAGAAGGCGAGACCAACATCAAATACGTCAAGCCTACGATTCAAGAATGCAGAATAGACAGCGGCGGTGACCGACAAAACCGCAATGGAAAGAAAATACTTCGAAGAAAATGGGGACCCAACGGTTGCGATGCCATATTGCCCGAATTGGCGAGATGTTTGCCAAGCAAACCAATCGCAGGCAAGGCGATACAGTAGAACCAATGTAAACTGGATCACCAGTCTATGAGATGGCCGCAATACCACAAATGAATGCGACCGGTTCACCATATTGTTCATCTCATCTTTTACTACAAACCTATCAAATAGGATTGATTTCCAGCCAACCTGATCCTTAAGAATAAATTCGCAACCTACGTCCAGTCACACGCTGGAGGATATCCTGTGCGCCCTTCGCAAAACTTTGCAAACCGTCCCAGGTCCCGAGCTCCTTTGCATCATGGAGAGGAGCATTCATCAAGCGCTCAAACTCCGCCTCTGAGATACGAATTTTCTTACAGAAGTACTGTATGTCCGCAGCCAGCTCATCAGGGGCATACAACGGATCAAGAAGTGTCGCCACCGCCTCATCCCTGGACATCTGACCGGAAAGTATCAAGCTGGACAGATGGGGCTTACGCTTGTCGTAGCCAAACCGACGCGGCAGATAGTGATTCTGAAAGAATCGAGTAAACACAGATTCGCCGTGCTTGCGCAAATAGGGCTTGTAGTCGACTTTCTCGACAAGCTCCGCGAGAGCTTTCTTCTTATCATAAGGAAGAAAATTCAGAGGAAGAACCGTCCTCATTCCATAAAAGAAGGGATATCCAAAATAATATTGAAAAAAACTAATTGTCTTGTATTGACGCAGCGGATGCTCGCCAAATTTCTTGTGAACCGACCGCAAGTTAATGGCATCCATCGCGCTATGATGCCAGGCCCGAGGGAATACAGATTCAGTTGCTAAATTTCCACCACTTATAATATATTTAATCTTATTCTTAACAGAGAAATGATACATGCTTGCAAAAAAAGCGTGGTCCTGTGGAACATCCTGGTTTGCGACACCGGCCTTGAGATAAGCCAGCTGCAAATCACGCATTTCCTCCCAATCCATGACATGGGTGTGAAGGTCGTAGCCACAATACTTTACGATATTCTCGATATTTCGAACTGCCAGCTCTGTATTCCAGCCAGCGTCGACATGAACGACCAGCGGCCTTAGGTCAAACTCCTTCAGCTTAAGTGCAAGATAGGAACTATCAACACCTCCGCTGAGGCCAATAATACAATCGTACTCTCGGCCGCGACCCTCCTCCTTGATGCGCGCCACAATTTTATCCAGCCGCGCCTTGCCTTCCTTTCCAGGAAACCAATGCGTCGACTGAACATCATCGAAATAGTGGCAGTGATTGCACACACCATCGTCGTCGAAGGCAATTTGGGGATCGGTGGTGTCCATAACGCAACGAACACACATCCGATAGCCATCAGCGCTCACGGCTCGGTACTGTCCTGAACCAGCAGGATTCAAAATATTAATCAAGTAAAGCCTCCAACTCTTGCTGTGAAGGATAGTTTATTAACACAGCACGATGCCTACCGTGAAATACAAACAAACTCCCTGCCGCCGCCGCTTCAACATGGCCTTTTTGCGTCACTTCCTGAATATGATCCAGAGAACCCGCGCCCCCGCAAGCTATCACTGGCGTGTCGACACTTTCTGCTATTTTCTTAATCAAGGCCACGTCGTAGCCACTCATGGTACCGTCGCGATCAATGTTGTTGATCAGGATTTCGCCAACTCCGAGCTTCGCGAGATTAACGGCGTGCTGAACAGGATCAGCTTTCGTATTCGTCCTGCCACCATCAATCCAGACTTCATACTTTCCGAAGAAGGAGCGCTTCACATCAATCGCCGCGACCACGCTTGAAGTGGCCAATGCGTCGCATGCGGATCGAACGAGATCTGGGTTTCTGAACGCGGCACTATTAATCGCGACCTTTTCTACTCCGATACGCTGCAGTCTGCGCATTTGACCCAGATCCGTTATTCCGCCACCATAAGCAAGCGGCATAAAGCACTCACTGGCTATATCCCGGATCAATTCAAAATTCGGCTCGCGACGCTCCGAAGTTGCGCCGATATCCAGCACAAGGATTTCGTCAACTTCCTTCTCATTGAAAATTCTAACCGCATTTATTGGATCACCGACATATTTCGGGTCCTTAAACTTCACAGTTTTGTAGAGCCCTCCCCCTCGTAAAAGAAGGCAAGGGATGACACGCGTCCTCAGCATTCGGTAAACCGGTCCAGGAAATTGCGGTAGACTGCGACGCCGAATTTATGGCTCTTTTCAGGATGAAATTGCATAGATAGTACATTCCCCTTGCCAACCACGCTGGCAAACGTTCCACCATAGGAAGTTGTCGCGAGCACGATCGAGGGATCCTCCGTGATCATATAGTAGGAATGTACAAAGTAAAACCGCATCGGCTCGGGTACATTTTGAAAAATACCAATGCCATCCGCTGTTGGAATGACAGTATTCCAACCCATATGCGGAATACGCAATTTTTGGTCTACCGGCGACTTGAAGCGAACCAGATTGAAGTCGAGCCAGCCAAATCCCGACAGCTCGCCTTCCTCACTGGCCTTGCCAACAAGTTGAGCACCCAGACACACTCCGAGCGTTGGTTTGCGTTGCTCTACGACCAACTCATTAAGCAAATCATAGAGGCCGAGATTTCGCAGATTGGATATGGCGGTGTCGAATGCTCCGACGCCAGGCAAGATTATCTTTTCTGCCTCTCGCAAAGCGCCATGATCACGCGTAATTATCGCCTTGCCACCAACTTTTGCCAGCATGTTAGCGATTGAGGCAACGTTGCCAACGTCATAGTCGACAATTCCAATCACGTCGTTTCCTCTTTACCGAGCAGCGCCCCAACATCGCGAGCGCTTTTTAGCACAAGAACTACTGAGATCGCGACTGCAACGAAGGCACAAACGACTGCCCCTGCGAGACCGGGGATGAGAAAATTGCGCACCAGCGCGAATACCGAGCAACTCAGCAAGAGCGTCGCCATACCCTCAAACAAAAGGCGCTGCAAGTGCCACTTCGAGAAACCGGACACGGAAAATATGGCGGTAAGATAAACGAGGTGATAGACACAATTGACTACCGCGAAGCCAATCACGGAAATGATCGGGTTCTCTCCTGCCATAAGTGGCAAAATCACAACGATTGCGGTTAGCATATCGAAGGTCATTTGCACCTTAAATGAGACTTCTTGGCGCCCAGCCACCTCAAAGAGTCTTTCCGGCCAGCTGGTTTGGACGCTCAACCATGCAGCCGGCGCCAGGATCATCGCATAGATGCCGGCCTCCAGCCATTTGGTGCCAAACAAAACAACAAAAACGACATCTCCCCAAACGCAGACAAACACAAAGAGAGGGGCCAGACCGCACAGCGTCAACCGCAGCAGAGCTCGTGCCGTCGTCTCTATTCGCATGGCGCCCCTGTACTCAATAGCCTCCCTGTAGAAGACTTGGCTCAAGCCGGCGGTTGCAAGCAGCATTGGGACGCTGAGTACAGTCCGTGAAAGACCATAGAACCCTGCCGCGGCAGCGGCACCCGTTGTCGAAAAAACGTAGATCGGCATGTCACGTGCAGCAGTTCCGATCAGGCTATAAGGGGCATTGAAAACCACAAACTGATGAAACCGGTTCCAAAGAACGCGGACGTCGTCTGGCGTAGGTATGCGGAAATAGCGGTATATATTCGAAGCGACATACCGGAGGACAAGAGAGATACCAACAAGCTGACCAGCCAATTTGGCGGCCACTAGTCCCAGTGCCCCCAAAAATGGTCCTGCGGAAAAGGCGAAAGCGACGTAACCTACTTGATTGTACACATTGGTTCGAGCGATCGGACCAAAACGTTTTTGTCGTGTCAAAAGTGACGTCGCAACTTGCATGAACACGGTTGCTGCCGTCATGGGCAATGCAAACCACATCCACATACTCTGACCAGAATGCCCTAATTTTGCGGAAATGGGCTCTCCGAAGATGACGATACCAGCGATGAGCACCATCAAAACGATCAAGGTAAGCAAAGAGATCAAGCTAATGAGCAGGCCTCCTTCCTTCTCATCTGCGGCAAGCTGAAGCGCCAGATCCAAGCGCAACGTGCAAGCGATAACCAAGACGGCTACCACTCCCATGAAAAGCAACTGGAGGCCGAACGCCTCAGGCGTGTAAAGGCGAGTGAGAACCGGAACCGCCAAGAGAGGAATGATTTGGGCAAGAGCAAAACCACCCAACATAGTCTTGACGTTGGAAACAAAGCTCATTCGAAGAACCCATTAAACACCAAGAAACCACACGGCAACGCACACAACCAACTTCCATTTTCGTATTTTGCGTTCAAACCCGTCGTCCCATGGGCCTTGGCTACAAGAGAGCCCGTCAGTTTCCCAATCACACGACCAAGGAGCCGACAGATGCCAACGCGACTTGTGCTCGAAAATCAGCAACAATGTGATCGCACCAGTTGCCTGCCTTGGCTGACAACTCGAACCCTTGTCAAGGCAAGGGTGAACCAGTAAAGCCGACCCCACCAACAGCAAAGCGATCGGACTGGCACATTGACGCTCCTTCTGGAAAAAATCAAAGCAAAGACAGCGGTGGTAGGCATCATCGGTCTCGGTTATGTGGGTATTCCGCTCGCTCTTCGTTTTTCGAATGTTGGCTTCCGAGTACTCGGCTTCGACATAGATCAGGGACGAGTTGATGCTCTGAATGCCGGAAAGAGTCCAATCGCCCACATTCCGAGCCATGAAATCGCTGAGATGGTAGCTTCAGGTTTTGAAGCCGTTACGGATTTTTCCCGGATCAGCGAAGCCGATGCCATTGTAATCTGCGTTCCAACCCCCCTGAGCAAACATCGCGAGCCGGACCTCTCGTTTATTGTCTCAACTATGGAAAGCCTCGCCCCTTATCTAAGGGCGGAGCAGCTGCTGTCACTCGAAAGCACAACATATCCAGGGACAACAGCCGAGGTCCTGCAGCCCTATATCGCGAAACGCGAGCTTCGTATTGGCGAAAACTTCTACCTCGTTTATTCTCCCGAACGGGAAGACCCTGGCAACGCTCATTTCAATACCAGAACAATCCCGAAAATCGTGGGCGGGTCTACCGTGACCTGCCGTGAAATTGGTCATGCTCTCTACGCCAACGCGATTGACAACGTCGTTCTCGTATCATCGACCCAAGTGGCCGAGCTCACTAAATTGCTCGAGAACATCCATCGTGCAGTAAATATCGGTCTCGTGAACGAGATGAAAACCATCGCCGACAAGATGAACATCGACATTTTCGAGGTTATCGACGCTGCAGCGACGAAGCCCTTCGGCTTCACCCCGTACTATCCGGGACCCGGCCTCGGCGGCCACTGCATTCCGATCGACCCGTTCTACCTGACCTGGAAGGCGCGCGAGTATGGGCTCAACACCCATTTCATAGAGCTCGCCGGATCGATCAATCGTGATATGCCACGATGGGTTCTGGAAAAAATCGTGGCAGCATTGAACAATCGACGCAAAGCACTCAGAGGAAGCCGAATTCTTGCGCTTGGGATTGCCTACAAGCGCGATGTCGATGATATGCGCGAATCTCCATCCGTTATGGTAATGGAACTGCTCCGTGAACGCGGCGCCATAGTCGACTATGCGGATTCAAAGGTGCCCGTATTCCCGAAGATGAGAGAGCATCATTTCAATCTTCAATCAGTAGAGCTGACGAAAGACAATATCGCTTCTTACGATTGCGTTGTGGTCCTTACCGATCATTCTGATTTCCCCTACGATCAAATCCTAGACCACGCGTCACTCATCGTAGACACGCGTGGCAAGTATCGCGCTCCTCATCCCAATGTTGTGAAAGCGTAAACCAGCACTCTTCACACTGGTGGAGTATTGATGCCCATGCGAAGTGATTACACCGTAGAAACCTTAGACCTCGGTATAGCTGACCTAATAAGAACGCTTTGGAACGGAAGGCTCGTAATCACAGGCATTGGCCTAGTATCACTCCTTATTGGTATAATACTCTTTTTTGTTGTCCCGCGCTCATACCAATCGGAGATCGAGATCACCCCCTTGCGGCAAACACAATTTTCTCTTTTTACGACGTTAGCGAACGAAAAAATATTTCCTTATACTCCCGAAGCCCTCGAGCTTGAGTATGCGACATACGTTCGCGACTTCGACAATCTCGTAGCGAAAGCCAAGGAGACAGGTGTCGTTCGGCGCTCAGATTTGTCCGATCAACAGTATGACAGCGAAGCCCGCAAATTCGTTGGCGGCATCGTGTTTGAAACGCCTCCACCTTCCGCAACTCAAGAGACGCCGTTCCTTAGAATAGTCGCCCGCAGCGACAACGCAGAAGCTCTGACAAATTTTGTTACCACAGTCTTGCGGACGTCATCCCAGGAAATGGCCAAGGATTTGGCCGAGGCAGTACGCCAACGGGCGAATGGGATCAAGGAAGCGCAGCTTGCGGAAGTTGCCAAGCTCAAAATAGATATAGCAGCGAGGCGTCAGCGTGTTGACGCCATGCGGAATGACCAGATCGCCAAGCTAAGTGAGCAGGCTGACATTGCCCGCTCTCTAAAGATTGAAAAGCCGATTGAAGTTCGCGCATTGGATGCAACGGAGCAAGGTCGGGGCTCCGTCCAAATTAACTCCGCTAACGATTCTGACCCATACTTACGCGGTTACCTTGCTCTTGATGAGCAAATAGTTGCGTTAAAGAACCGCAAGGACAATGATCCTTTCATAGATGATCTTCGCGAGCAGCAACAACGTATCTATACCCTTGAAAATGATCCTCTCTCAGGACGCATCCTGACGCTACTGTCGCTTACGCCCTTAGCGGATTCATCAACAACACAACTTGTGCGTTACAGCCTTGCTTCAGCCACAGCCGAAAAGGTTTTTCCGAGAGCAAGCGTCTTCTTGCCACTCTTCCTACTGTTTGGATTTGGGTTGGGAATTGGGTATGTGCTCCTGCACGAGATTTATGCTGACAAAGCGAGCGCTTAGTGGGCCTCGGATCAGGAGCGGACAAGAAGAGGCTCCATCACGTTTCCTGCGCGCCAAGGCCATGAATAAAGTTCGCGCCTGCAAATAAATTAAAGGGAGAGCTTGGTGCCATCTATCGCACATGTTGGCTACGGCTATTGGGGACGCAATCTAGCCCGAAATTTTTCGCGGATTGGAGCGCTCGTCGCCGTTGTCGACGCCAATGTACAGGCTGCGGAGGAAGCCGCAGCGACATATGGGGTGCAGACCCTCTCATTCGATGATGCACTCGCGGCTAAGGAAATCGATGCGATTTCCATCGCCTCGCCAGCAGAGCTCCACTATTCTTTAGCTCGGAGCGCACTGGAGCGGGGCAAGCATGTTTTCGTCGAGAAACCATTAGCTCTTGACGTCGCCGAAGCGGAGCACTTGTCGGAACTGGCTGATAGTCGTGGCCTCACTCTCATGGTGGGGCATCTCCTGCACTATCACCCGATTTATGTCCGACTCGCGCAGATGGTTCGGGATGGAGAACTGGGCAACCTTCGCTACGCCTATTCAAATCGATTGTCGCTTGGCAAGTTCAGGATTGAGGAGAATGTGCTGTGGTCATTCGCTCCACATGACATCTCTATGTTGCTCGGGCTCTTCGACGAGGATCCGATCTCCATTTCTGCACAAGGCAGCATAGCATTCACCCCGAATGTTGCAGATTTCGTAACGGCACAAATGAAATTCCGGAACGGAGCGGGCGCCCATATCCAAGTAAGTTGGCTGCACCCTTTCAAGGAACAGAAGCTGGTTGTCATTGGCCAAAAGGCAATGGCGGTTTTCGAAGACAGCGAGCCTAACTGGGATCGAAAGTTGCTTGTCTATGACCATGTCATCGACACAGCGGGACGTGTCCCGACACCGACTAAAGCCGATGCTCGTCCCATAATTGTGCCGCACGGAGAACCCCTTCTGGAGGAGTGCAAGCATTTTATTCGCTCCATCGAGAACGGCACGGAACCGCGAACCGGCGCGCGCGAGGGATTGCGCGTTTTGAGGACCCTTAGCCTTGCCGAGGATAAATTACGTGAAAATCTTGGAATCAAAGACCTAAGGCCAGCCATGCTAAATTCCCTGCGAAATGATCGGGAGAACAGTTAGTGAGCTCCAACTACTTTATTCATGAAAGCTCCTATATCGATGAAGGCGTCGAGATCGGATCAGGAACGAAAATCTGGCATTTTAGTCATATCATTGCAGGTACCAAAATCGGAGAACGCTGTTCTATCGGTCAAAATGTGATGATTGGTCCCGATGTTTTGATCGCTGACAACTGCAAAATCCAGAATAATGTTTCACTCTACAAAGGCGTTGAACTTGAAGAGGCCGTTTTTTGTGGTCCGTCTTGCGTCTTTACCAATGTCCTCAATCCAAGAGCTGATGTAGAACGCAAAACCGAGTTTCGGCCAACCAAGGTGAGACGCGGAGCGACCATCGGGGCCAATGCGACGATCGTATGCGGCAACGAGCTGGGCGAATATTGCCTGATTGCAGCGGGAGCCGTCGTTACGAAACCGGTACCACAATACGCATTGATGGCCGGTGTTCCTGCACGTAGAATTGGCTGGGTTTCGAAAACCGGCGAAATCCTAGACGGAACGCTGCGCTGCCCAAGAACTGGTGAACAGTACATATTGACAGCAGATGGTATCTTGGAGCCATCCGAGAAATAGTAGTAATATTGTTCGGTGATTTTATCGGATATTTTGGCTTGGGAACAGCAGAGACTTTCCAGAGATAGCTTCTTGAGCTGTCAGAGGCTGCTGCCAGTTAAATGTTTTACGAAAGTTCCCCGAGTCGATCTCTAGATCACCAATCAGGCTATCTGCAGCAGAACGCTGCCCGATTAGACCAAGAGCAATACTCAGGAAGCTTGGAGGAAAAGGAAACAGCAATGCTGGGCGTTGCATCCGATATCGCATTAACCGGACGATGTCGGCTGTACTTACTGCTTCCTGATCGGCAATCGCGTAGGCCCCAGAACGGACCTTATCATGATCCATGGTGGCAAGAAGCGCTACCGCATGAACGAAATTGTCGACGGCCATTAGGTTCCGACGATTTCTAAACGTGCTCAGGGGTAAAGGGACGCCCGACGCTGCCACGCGTTTCAGAAGCCGCCAATTGCCCGAGGCGTGATCTCCATAGAGCATAGGGGGTCGTAGCGAGATAGCATGGCGATCAATTTCAACGAACTTCGCGATATGATTTTCACCCGCCAATTTGCTCCGACCATAAACGGAGTAATTTCCAGTTGGAGTTTGATCATTGACAACAGATCGGGAGGCATGGCCTGTGACAACCGCGATCGTTGAGGCGTTAATGAGTAACCGAACATGGCTTGTTTGCGCTTGTTCAACTAAACGCGATGTGCCCCTGTCGTTGACCTCTGAGAAGTATTCATCTGGAACGCCACGACTCCCGACATGGCCGGCGAGGTGCACAACGACATCACAGCCCTTCAACGCGTCGGTCCAGTCTGTTTCAGCACCGATCGAACCAATCGAAACCGCATCGCCAAAGCGATTATCAGGTAATTTTCTGTAGGCGCAACGAACGTCAAGCCCTTTCGCTGAAAGGTATAGAGCAAGCCGGTGACCTACAAATCCACTCGCGCCAGTGATCAGAATTTTGGGCATAAATAGACAACTTTTTTTGAACCTGCGCCTTCTAGAGAACGAACACAGGAAGGTGCAAGTCTTTCACTGTACTCTAACTGCAGCACAATCGACTATATACGCCATGTCCAATAGGACTTGTGATAAGTGCTGCCGGCGCGAGCAAGAGACCACCCGAGATATATTCGATTGGGATGTGAACCCGGCCGGATGCGTGTCATAGCCTTAACAATCCTTTTCGCTTTCAAACGACGCGTCAGCTTATGAGCTCCCAACTTATCGGTGTCCCGACGGGTGCATCCCTGGCTGCGCGTTTGCCAATCACGACATCATAGAATTTCGGCGGCAATCCGAAACCTGGACGGATGATGCGGACGTTTTCAGCGGAAAGTACATCGCCGGCTCTCACATCGCGCGAGATGTAGAGAGAACGCCGGAAAGCCGTCGATTTCTCTTCGGCCGGCTGTGTGCCATATCTGACGCCCCCCAGAGATTGCCATGCCCGCTCGGTTTCGACACGCAGTTGCAGGAATTCTTCTGGCTCGAGCGAAAAACTGGAGTCGACACCCCCGTCGCTTCTGCGAAGCGTGAAGTGCTTTTCTATGAGTACGGCTCCGTGTGCCACCGCTGCGGCCGACGCTCCACAGCCCATCGTGTGATCGGAAAGCCCGACCTCACAATCCGGAAATGCCACGCGCAAATGCGGGATGGTGAGCACGTTGGTATTTTCCGGCGTCGCCGGGTAGGTACTCGTGCATTTGAGCAGCACGATATTCTGGCACCCGCTTTGTCGAGCAGTACGAACGGCATCGTCGATTTCGGCCAGCGTTGCCATGCCGGTGGAAATGATCATAGGCTTGCCGGCTGCTGCCACCTTTCTAATGAGAGGCAGATCCGTGCATTCGAAAGACGCGATCTTAAAAGCGGGGACGTCGAGCGAACTGAGGAAATCGGTGGCGGTATCATCAAAGGGCGTCGAGAAGCAGTGAATGCCATGGTTGGCCGCACGCTCCATAATCGGTCTGTGCCACTCCCAAGGAGTATGTGCTTCCTGATAAAGCTCATACAACTGCCGGCCCGCCCAAAGACTTTCCTCGTCGTCGATCACGAACCCCGGCGCGCGGATGTTCAAGGTCATCGTATCGGCGGTATAGGTCTGCAGCTTGATGGCGTCCGCGCCGGAACGAGCCGCAACGTCCACAATTTCCAACGCCCGCTCAAGCGACTGATTGTGGTTTCCAGACATTTCCGCGATCAAGTAGGGACGATGATCGAGACCGATTTCACGATTGCCGATTTTCACAACGCCTCCCCATTCCGACAGCCCAAATTCGTGCCCACGCCCGGCCGCTGCAAGTCCAGATCGCTAGCGGCATTCGAGAGACGAAGTCGACACGTCATCTCGTGAACTTCGTCGAATCTGTCAAGCTGCGCGGACAGACATCCTTCCACGCTTCCAGCGACAACGATCGGGCGGGATTTGACGATCTGCTATCAGGAACCCAGCAATGCCTGCACCACGCGGTCAGCGCCAGTCCCGTCACATATCGCGGCAGCCGAAAGATGCATCGCATGCAGTTTGGGCCTGCTTTCAGCCAACATGCGGATTGCGCCAGCGACACCGCTGGCTGTGTCGGTCGAGAAGTCTCCCGATCACAACCGCAGCACCAGATTCCTCCAAGGCAGCAGCATTGTGTAGCTGATTGTCAGCGACAATGATGAGGAGAGTGGGTCGGCCGACACAGCAGCGTTCGTAGCTCGCACTGCCGGGTGCGCCCACGACGATATCGGCCGCGGCTGTTAGCCTCGCCATCGTCTCAGCGTCAGCGCCAGCATGCAGATGCCATCGACCGCCGCCAGCGGAAATGGCGGTCCTCGTGGCGTCGAGATGGGGCGCGGCCGCACCGAGAACGCAGTCCACCTCATACATTCCACCAGCGCCACGGATACCCTTCAGCACAGCCTCGGTAGCATTCACATTGTCGCTCAAGCCCATCGAGATCAAAATGCGGTGTACCGCATCTGGCCTACGTTTAAGGGCTGCATGCCGTTCTTTTTGGAAAGCGTCGCGCAGCATCGCGTAGTTGCTGCCGCAAAGCAGGATCGTAGTCATATCGACCAGCCCGCCGTACTCTTCGGACCGCCGCTGAAAAGTCATGTCGACCAAATGGGTACAAGCGTGACGCCGCGACGGCGCATCGTCGATGACCAGTATTTTCTTGGCCCAACCTGCCAGTGACTTCTCAAATCCTTCACCGAGGCCATAGTGATCGACGACGGCAAGTTCCACACCAGAGGGCCAATGCGATTTCATCCGCGCTGCATCAGCCTCAGTGGCGGCCATGCCTTGCAAAGTTCCGGGGAAATCGACGAGCAATTGCGGAATGCTCCTCACGGTCTCGTCAGACACGGCAAAGGTGACGTCGAAGCCATGTCGTCTTAGCGCTGCACCCAGAGCAGCGCTGCGCACAACATGTCCTCCACCAATGATCGCCCCAGCATCGCACCGGATCACCGCCCTCATCAAATAGCCCCCACCAAAGCTTCAAAATTGTGTGTGATCAAATGCAAACCTCTTGATAACGCATGGATATTGCCGCTCCATCTACTATAGAGACGTGACAATCGGGCAATCTTACAGCACTCGCCGGATGCAGTGATGATCATAGTGGTGTTGCAAGCAAGAGCATCTTCGAAACGGCTTCCGGGCAAGGTACTGAAGCCTATCCTCGGCAAGCCAATGCTGCATCGCCAAATCGAGCGCATCCAATGCGCAAAAGTACCAGCGCGGCTGGTGTTGGCGACCAGCCACAATCCGGAAGACGATGCCGTAGCGAGTATAGGTCAAGACGCCGGCATTGATGTCTATCGTGGCAACCTGGAGGATGTCCTTGACCGTTTCTATCGCGCGGCCGAACCATTCGCTCCTTCTCATGTCGTACGGCTGACCGGTGACTGTCCACTCGCCGATCCCAGCGTCATCGACGCGGTAACTCGCTTCGCTATCGACGGAAATTACGACTACGCTTCGAATTCAATTCGACCGACATTCCCCGACGGGCTGGATGTCGAGGTGGCGACTTTCGAAGCCCTTCAAATCGCCTGGAGGGAGGCGACAACAAAATCTGATCGGGAACATGTGATGCCGTTTCTTCATCGCCAGCCGGATCGGTTCAAGTTGGCGAACTATGAAAATGAAAGGGATTTGTCTGGACTGCGTTGGACAGTCGACGAGCCTGCAGATTTTACCTTTGTAGAAGCCATATATCAGGCCCTCTATCCGACAAAGCCCACCTTCGACAGCGGTGACGTGCTTGCCTATCTGGAAGCGAATCCGTCACTAGCGGCACTGAACTCCGGGTTCGTGCGAAACGAAGGGTTCAAAAGCGAATGAAGCTGCGTCCCGCGACTGTCGAAGACGCGCGACTGTTGTTCGATTGGCGAAATGAGCCGCTCACCCGAGCGATGTCGGTCAACGCGGAACCAGTCACCTGGGAAGCCCACCTGAAATGGCTCTCCACCAGGCTGGCCCGACCGGACCCCGGGCTATACATCTGCGAGGAAGATGGCAACGCACTGGGCATGGTGCGCGTCGACGACGATCAGATCAGCTATTCCGTAGACATGAATTTTCGAGGCAAAGGTGTGGCCACCCGAATGCTCACATTGGCACGACATCATTTCGGCCCGAAACGTGCGAGGATAAAGCGAAACAACGAAGCTTCGGCAAAAGTGGCAACGAAAGCCGGCCATACAGTTGAATATATCAAGGATTGAAGTCGCGATGTCCAATTCCAGCCCGAGGCAGGAAACGAACCCTCTCCACGCACGCGGTGGTCGCTATCGGACTTCAGAGGAGATGCTGGATCAAGCGCTGAAGATCATTCCGCTTGGGTCACAGACATTTTCAAAAAGCCTCACGCAGTATCCGCGTGGTGTCTCGCCTTTCTTCATCCAGCGGGGTAGCGGCTCCGTTGTCCGGGATGTTGATGGCAATGCATATACCGATTTCAACAATGGCCTGTGCTCTGTAACGCTCGGTCATGCCGATGCGGATGTGAATGCCGCCGTCATGGAGCAGCTCAAGGATGGCATCTCTTTCCCTTTGGCACATCCCCTCGAAAGAGCGGTGGCAGAACTCATCGTCGAGATGGTGCCGTCGGCGGAAATGGTGCGTTTCGGGAAGAACGGATCCGACGCGACCTCTGGCGCCATCAGGGCAGCGAGGGCCTTCACCGGTCGAGAACGAGTCGCCATGTGCGGCTACCACGGCTGGCAGGACTGGTACATCGGCTCGACTGCCCGCAACAAAGGGGTCCCGAAGGCAACCCGCGAGCTCTCCCATGTCTTCCCGTATAATGACCTGGAAGCGCTCGACAAAGTCCTGTCATCCCAACCCGATGAGTTTGCTGCGGTCATTCTCGAACCGATGAATACCACCTTCCCGAAAGAGGGCTACCTGCAGGGAGTGATCGACCTCGCTCACAGCCACGGCGCAATCGCGATCTTCGACGAAACCATCACGGGTTTTCGATATGCCGAGGGCGGCGCCCAGCAGCTTTTCGGCGTACAGCCGGATCTTTCCTGCTTCGGCAAGGGACTGGCTAACGGCTATCCTCTTTCTGCGGTAGCCGGGCGCGCCGACATCATGGCCGAGTTTGCCGAGATTTTCTTTTCCTTCACCATGGGCGGAGAAACAATGTCTCTGGCAGCAGCCCAAGCCAGCTTGAGGAAAATCCGCAGCCACAATGTGATCGAGAAACTCAACGCGACAGGCAGCAAGATCGCTGACGGCGTCAAAGCCTTGATCGCCAAACATGGCTGCGAAAGCTTTCTCGGCTCCGCAGGACATCCGACATGGTCGTTCCTGAGCATAACCGATGCCAACGGGAGCACTTCCTTCGAAATCAAAACCCTATGGATGCAGGAAATCCTGGCCCGCGGCATCATTTCGGTTGGCACACACAATGTCAGCTTCGCGCACAGCGACGCAGATGTTGCAAAACTGCTCACTGCCTATGATGAAATATTTCCGCTCTTGCGCGACGCCGTAGAGAACAAGGCCATCCGGCAATATCTTCGCTGCGAACCGATGGTGCCGCTGTTCCGAGTGAGGTAGAGGGAAATGCACTAGTAGCTCCGAAACGCCAGCAAACTGCGTCAGAGGAAGCCCCATTTACAACCCACCCCACAATGCGGGGTTCAACAGGCGCTCATCGGAAATCGGCCAACGCCAGGAGGCATAATCGATTTGTCGAGCGCGCAACCGGTTCGCCGTTGAAACGATTTCCTCGAATTCACGAAGACTGGCCGCCCCGACGATCACACGATCGACCATCGGATGGCGAAAGACGGAGGCGAGGAGCCCTTCCATGACAGTCAGATCGGCCTCGGCGAAGGTTTGACGCATTTGGACCAGGGACGGCGCAAGAGCCGCAAACTTCGACGGCAGTTGCTCTGGTGGCGACAAGAGCAATCCCTGGAGAAAGATCGACCGGGCGTGAATCTCGACCTTGCGCGCCGCCAAGCTGTCGAGCTGGCCTTCATCAACCAAGCGCAAGTCGAGGGCATTGATAGGAAGCTGGACGATATCGATGTCGTAGCGTGCCAGCAGTGTATCGATATCGTTGCCGGAATAGACGGAAGCACCAATCTTGCGGGCTCGTCCCGATGCCTTGACACCCTGCAGACAGCGCCAAACCTTGTCCCCATAACGACCGAGCAGATCTGCCACATCGTGAACCATCAGGGCATCGACATGGCTAACCTGGAGATCATGGATCGATCGCTCAAAGCGCGAAATGATGGCTTCGACAGCCGCATCTGCGCTCCTTTCGCTAGCGACCTTGACCGTTTTGGTCACGATGGCGAAAGCAGCCCCCGCAGTCGCTAGACCTAGCGTAGCCTCACTGTCACCATAGAGGGCGGCTGTATCGATGGTGCGGACCCCATTCTGATGTGCAAAGCGAAGAATGGAAGTCGCCTCCTCCACCCCCACTTTGCCGGCCTGATTGGTAACGCCATAAGCAAATCCAAACTGAACGGTGCCGATCCCGAGACGCGCCGGATCAGAAAGCATGAGCGCCATTTCCGCTAGCTATTGATACCCAGGACACCCCTGACTGCTCTGACGACCCGTTCCGCATCCTGGTCTGTCATCAGCGGATAGTAGGGAATGGAAAGGGCCTTTTCGTAGTATGAGTCGGCTCCCGGCAGATCGACCACACGCGAGTGCTCGACGTAGTAAGGTTGGCGATGGATCGGGATATAGTGAACCTGAGTACCTATCCCCAGTTCCCGCAGATCAGCCATCACGCGAGCCCGCTCCCTGCCGAGCGCAGCGAAATCGATGAGCAGCGGATAAAGATGCAGCACCGGTTCTGCACAGGCCTCGATCAGAAGCGGTTTTACGAGTTCTCCAATATCGCGAAACTGACGATCGTAGATCTCCTTGAGTTGCGCGCGCCGCCTCGCAAACATCGGCAGTTTCTTGAGCTGCGAGTGCGCAAGAACGCAGGCAAAATCGGGCGCCCGGTAATTGAAGCCCAATTCCTGCATTTCGTAATACCAGGGATTTGCATCGCCTGAACGTGCAAACGCCAAATCGTGGTTCACGGTTTTTTCGGTGGCTCTTACCATCCCGTGCGAGCGCAAGAGCTTCAATCTTTCGTAGAGAACCAGATTGTTGGTTGTAACCACGCCGCCCTCACCCATTGTGATCGTCTTCACCGGGTGCAGCGAGAAAACGGTCATCGCAGAATGTTGGCATGAGCCAACCTTGACCGCGGCACCAGTCTCGTCGCGATAGGTTGATCCCAAAGCATGGCAAGCATCTTCCACCAGGACGATGCTATGTTCGCTGGCTATGCGTGCAATTTCCGGCATATCCACCGGGTTGCCATTGAGATGCACCACAACAGCCATCTTCACCGGCCCTGCGCTACGCTTTATGGCTGCACGGAAAGTCTCGGGCGTAACCAGGCCGGTATCCGGATCTGCGTCGGCAAAGACGATCTCGGCACCCGTGTAGCGCATGCCGTTGGCGGAGGCCAAAAACGACATGGTCGGCGCAATCCCGATATCATTCGCGTCGACCTGCGCAGCCAGCGCAGCCAGATGCAATGCCACCGTTCCATTGGAGACGACGACAGCGTAGCGAGCACCAACGACTGCTGCGAATGCCGCTTCGAACGAGTCGACCGCGGGACCGGTGGTCAACCAGTCCCCGCGCAGACATTCTGCAACCGCAGCGATGTCGTCTTCATCGACCCAGTGTCGACCGTAGGGTAAGAAACTCTCGGACATGACAGACCTCAAATGCCGGTGCGCGCCACCAATTCATTGAAACCGCTCTCGTCCAGCCATTCGTCGTTGATATCGCTCGAATAGTTGAAATTGCTGGGGACCCGCTTCAGATTACCCGCAACGTCCTCATCCTTTGTCCAGAAACGGAAGGCGGGCAAGATCGCATAGCGGTCGCCGAGGTCCACCGTCATGCGGGCATCGTCGCCGGTCACCATGACCTCGTGCAGTTTTTCACCCGGGCGAATGCCCACGATTTCATGCGGAATGCCGGGCGCGATGGCATTGGCGAGATCGACAACTTTCATCGATGGGATTTTCGGTACAAAAATCTCACCGCCATTCATCAGGTCGAACGAAGACAGCACCATGTTGATGCCCTGCTCGAGCGTAATCCAGAAACGGGTCATTTCTGGATGTGTGATCGGGATACGATCGACCTTGTTTGCAACCAGCTTGCGGAAAAACGGCAAGACACTACCACGCGAACCCATGACGTTGCCGTAGCGGACAACCGAGCTTCGGAGACCTGATGCGCCGGCGATATTGTTTGCGGCAATGAAGATCTTGTCAGAGGCAAGTTTTGAAGCGCCATAGAGATTGATCGGGTTGGCTGCCTTGTCCGTGGACAGCGCGACGATTTTCTTCACCCCCTTGTTCAAAGCCGCTCGGACGACATTCTCGGCGCCGATGATGTTGGTCTGAACACATTCGAACGGATTATACTCCGCAATCGGCACGTGCTTGAGAGCTGCGGCATGAACGACATATTCGATGCCTGCCATGGCCATTTCCAATCGAGCCTGATCTCGAACGTCACCAATAAAATAGCGCAGACAAGGATATTCTTGATCGCTGAGTTCCTGGTTCATCTCGTATTGCTTCAACTCATCACGCGAGAAGATGACAAGGCGAGCAGGTTTATAGCGCTGCAGAACGGTACGCACGAATGCCTTGCCGAAGGAACCGGTTCCCCCCGTGATGAGTATCGATCTGCCATCCAGATTCGGCGCTGGCTCGAGAAAATTGCGGATCATTTGGATGTTTCCAGGAATTGTCTTCGGGATGAAAATTGAACCGATTCTGAGAGTAAACGCGGATGCTGGAGCAGGGCTTGCCGAGAAAAGCACGTTGGCACTCAGCCTCGAGCGGAAGCGGCTGGCCCAAAAACGCATCGCCTTTTTGTCAGTTGTCCATGCTAGATGGCAGCCACTATCGTCGTTCCCACACCGGAGCTTTGCGCCGCATGACGCTGAAATTCGATCCCCGGTTCGAGCCTGCCTATGGTTCAGCTGTCGAATTGACGCCTGGCCTCCTGCGTATCACCGCGCAAAATCCCAGCCCGTTCACATTCCACGGTACCAATTCCTACATTGTCGGTCGCGATACGCTGGCGGTGATCGACCCAGGACCTGAAAACGAAGCGCATTTCAAAACGCTGGTCGAAGCCATTGCCGGGCGGCCGGTCAGTCATATCTTCGTCAGCCATACGCATCGTGACCACTCGCCGCTCGCCGCCAGGCTGAAAGCGGCGACAGGCGCCACGGTTCTGGCCGAGGGGCCACACCGCCCTGCCAGGCCGCTCAGGATCGGAGAAACCAATCCACTTGATGCCAGTGCCGACACCGAATTCCGGCCCGACATTGTCCTGCCTGACAATGCCCTCACCAGCGGCGACGGCTGGACGATCCGCACGGTTCTGACACCTGGTCACACTGCCAACCACGCCGCCTTCGCCCTGGAAGGCAGCGGCATGCTGTTCTCGGCCGACCATGTCATGGCCTGGGCTACCAGCATCGTGGCGCCACCCGACGGCGCGATGGCAGATTACATGCGCTCGCTCGACCGGCTGCTGGAACGCGAGGATCGCGTTCTGCTGCCCGGCCATGGCGGACCGGTAACGGCACCGAAAACCTTCATGCGCGGCTTGAAGGCGCACCGCAAGATGCGCGAGCGGGCCGTGCTTGAACGGCTGAAATCAGGCGACCGCAGCATCAAGACGATCGTCGAGGCGATCTATCGCGAGACCGACCCGAGGCTGCACGGCGCTGCCGGGCTTTCGGTTCTGGCGCATCTGGAAGACCTGGTCGCACGGGGGCTGGCGACAAGCGATGGCGAAGTCTCGATCGACGGCGTATTCCGGCCGGCGGCCTGATCGGTCAAAACTCGCGACACAGCTCAGAGCCGGCCATCGCGGTCCCCAAGGAAGCTACTGCGCGGCTGTCGTCCCGATCTGCGCAGCAACCTCCTGGTCAAGTTCGGCGAGGAACGCGACGATCCGCTCGGCATTGTCACCGAGATCATGACGGCCATAGCGCGACGCCGAGCGCATATCGACCAATGTGGTCTCGCCATCGGTGGTGATGCGGACCGCCACGTCCGCGGGCAGATCCAGCACGAAGGATGTGGCGAGCGCGGCGATCGTCGCCTCGGTTTGTCCCTCCTGCGGTTCGGGCATCTCGCCGACGATTGTCCAGCCTCGACGGTCGAACACGGTCTGCACGGCCGCCAAGGTCTCGTCGAATGGCAGGTCGTAACGATGGCCGGTTACCGCCGGGTAGATCTCGGCCTGAAGGCGTTCCTCGCCGGGTGTCAACGGCGCAAGAACATTCATGCCGGCGGTGCGGGAACTGATATCGAGCCGAGGCGGATTGTCGAGATCGGTCGAGACATCACGCAATGTCGGATAGCTGGCCATGCGGTACCCGGCAACGCCGTAAGGCACCAGCACGAGCACAGCCAGAAGTGCGCCCACCGAAAGATCGCGGCCACCGATAGCGCCATGGCTCCACAACCTCGCCAGCGCGAAACCTGCAAAGAGCAGGGCCAACAGGGCCAGCAGCGCCACAAGCGCCAGCACCCAGAGAAAACCGCCGGTCTCGACCAGACCATAGTGGTGACCGCCCCAGGCAGTGAGCAGAAGCACTGCCGAGAAAGCCCCCGTTCGTCGCGACCAGCCCGCCGCTCTTGCCACCTGCCGTTCGGGATATGCCGTCATCGCCACCAATTTCCCCAGAACAACTGTGGCGGTTTCCCGTCCGGAATTGCGTAAAAACAAAGAATTAGAGCGTTTCCGCGTTTCCGTGAAGAACGGAAACGCTCCAGTCCGGCTCGAGCATTAGAGTGTTTCTGCGCCGGATTGAAGCCGAAACGCAGCACTCCGCACCGGCTTCGGCTGGGAATTGCACAGGCCAGAACGTCACCCAAGCGACGCTCTGGCGCGTCGCTTGGCATCCCTTCTGAAAATCGGTTCCGACGTTCGAAGCCATGTACTCAGTCGGTCGGGAGGCGATAGTCGCGGAACTGCGCGCGCAAGGCGCTTTTCTGGATCTTGCCCGTGGCTGTGTGCGGAATCTCGGCAACAAAGGCGACATCGTCCGGCATCCACCATTTGGCGATCTTGCCGCTCATGAAACCGAGAACATCGTCTCGCGAGAGCTCCTTGCCCGGCTTCTTCACCACCACCAGCAACGGGCGCTCGTCCCATTTGGAATGGCGGATTCCGATCGCGGCCGCCTCCGCCACATCGGGATGGCCGACAGCGAGATTCTCGAGTTCGATGGTGGAGATCCACTCGCCCCCGGACTTGATGACGTCCTTGGCCCGGTCGGTGATCTGCATATAACCGTTGGCGTCGATATGGGCGACATCTCCGGTATCGAACCAGCCGTCGTCATCGAACTGCTCGGCTCCCGCACCGCCATAATAAGCGCTGGCCACCGCGGGACCGCGTACCTTGAGGCGTCCGAATGTCTTGCCATCCCAAGGATGAGCGTTGTCGTTATCGTCGGTGACCTTCATTTCGACACCGAACGGCGCGAAGCCCTGAGTCTGCTGGACATCAAGCCGCGCATCGCCGGTCAGCCCGGCATATTCCGGTTTCAGGGTTCCCAGCGTGCCAAGTGGGCTCATTTCGGTCATCCCCCCAGGCATGGATGACCTGGACATCGTAGTTGTCCTGGAATTTCTGGGTGATGGCGCGCGGACATGCCGAACCGCCGATCACCACCTTCTTCAGGTGAGGAAGTTTCTTGCCCGTTTCCTCCAGATACTGCAGCAGCATCAGCCAGACGGTCGGGACCGCCGCAGTGAAGCTCACCTGTTCGGTGTCGAGCAATTCATAGATGGACGCGCCGTCCATCTTGCCGCCGGGCATGACCATCTTGGCCCCGATCATCGGCCCCGACTGGCCAAGCCCCCGAGGCGTTGGCGTGAAACATCGGCACCACCGGCAGCACGACATCGCGCGAGGAAATGCCCATGGCATCTGGCATGGCCGCGATCATGGCATGGAGCACATTGGAGCGATGGCTGTAGAGCACCCCCTTGGGCTCACCCGTGGTACCGGAAGTATAGCACATGCCGGCGGCAGTATTTTCGTCGAAGCTTGTCCATTGGAAATCGCCATCGGCTTTGGCCAGCCATTCCTCATAGGGCACGGCATTGGTCAGGCTGGTTGCCGGCATATGCGCCTTGTCGGTCAGGACGATGATCTTCTTCAGCGAAGGTACAGCACCGGCAATTTTCTCCACCAGAGGCATGAAGGTGAGGTCGACGAAAATCGCCTGGTCTTCAGCGTGGTTCATGATCCAGACGATCTGTTCGGGAAACAGGCGCGGGTTGAGCGTGTGGTACACCGCACCGATGCCCATCGTCCCGTACCAGGCCTCGAGATGACGAGCGGTGTTCCATGCCAAAGTCGCGATGCGGTCGCCCAGTTTGAAGCCATCGCGCTGCAGCCGCTGTGCGACTTTCAATGAACGCTGCCTGAGTTCGGCATAAGTCGAACGCAGGATCGGCCCTTCGCAAGAGCGCGAGACGATTTCACGCTTGCCATGCTGGATCGCCGCATTGTCCAGGATCTTGTGGCACAGCAAGGGCCATTGCTGCATCAGTCCGAGCATCGTGTTCCTCCTCATCTTATGTTTTTTTGCATTCTGGAAGGAACGTCGAGAAAGTCCAGACTGCCGCAAGGTCAGAAAAGACCCTTTGTGCGCGCATCGCGCGGCGATTCTGCAACCGACCATTGTCAAGCCGACCAAAGTCTGCATATTTTTAAGCTGGCGGGACGTGACAGGCGAGATGGATGAGGTTCGCGATGGACCCGCAGATCGACGATGAAGCCCTTGAAACCGCGCTTGAGGAAAGCCTCGGCGAGCTGACCCCGGTGGCCAAGGCCGTCTCCACGGAGGAATTTGCAACTGTTGTGGACGGCGCGCTCGAAGCCGTCAGCGGCAAGCTTCTTTTCAGCATGTGCGTGTTGAATGAGGGCGCCGACGAGTATGTCGCCGCTGCATCCGTCGGCGACGGCGAGAACCGGCAATATCTGCTGCTGTCGCTGCCGGCCAAGGGCGGCTCGCTGAAGGTGGAAACCGCCTCCAAGAGCAGCAACCCCGCCGCACGTATCGCCGAGGCGTATGCCGGGCTGATGGATGCGCTGAAGGTCGCCGCCTGATTCCAGAGCTGGTTTTGTCAGCAGGTTGCTGGCGCTAGCCATCGCCGGCTCTATATGGGAGCCAGCAGTGGAGATGTCTTATGGACCAGAAAGCCAATCCTGCCCCCGGTTTCAAGCGCAGCCCTGGGCACACGATCACCGTCGAACCGTTCGATGGCACGGTTACCGTCAGCTTCGGTGACACGGTGATCGCGACCTCCGGTCGTGCCCAGCTTCTGCAGGAAGCGAACTATCCGCCGGTGCTCTATGTGCCGTTCGCCGACATTCGATTTGACATGCTGGTGCCAAGCGACAGCTCGACCCACTGTCCCTTCAAGGGTGATGCCAGCTACTGGAGTGCCGATACCGGCGTTGAAACGCGCAGGGATGTGATGTGGGCCTATCAGGCACCCTACGACGAAATGCTCGTCATCAAGGATCACGGTGCATTTTACCCTGACCGGGTCGAGATCGAAACAACCGCAACCTAGCTCTTCCCTGCCAATACCGATCCCTCAAGTCTTGGCTGGTTGGATTTCCGAAAGGAGCCAGTCCCGAAAAGCCCGTACCTTGCGCTGACGAATGGCATCAGGAAGATAGACGACGTAGAAGCTGGAAAGAGACTTCAGCGCGTGCGCGAAAGGACGAACCAGCCTGTCGCTGGCCAGATCGGCGGCGACAAGCATGGTGCGGCCGAGCACGACCCCCTCACCCTGCACGGCAGACTCGACGGCGAAACTGGCGGAATCGAAGGTCAACCCGCTGCAGGGGTCCACGCCTTCCACCCGCGCGCTGGCAAGCAGGTTGCCCAGTCGATCGGATAACCATCGTGGATCAGCGTATGGTGCCTGAGGTCCTCAGGTTCGTGCAGCGGATGCGCGCCTTCAAGCAGCTTTGGACTGCAGACCGGGAAAACCTCTTCACCAGCCAGGAATTCCGATGTCAGCCCGGGATAGTCACCGCTGCCATAACGTATGGCGACATCGATGCCGTCGCCGCGGAAGTTGGTGAGTTTCCCTGTCGTCGAGACCCGAACGTCGATATCGCCGTGAGCGCGATGGAAGCGATAGAGCCGCGGCACCAGCCATTTTCCGGCGAAACCGTCAGACGTGCTCACATTCAGCGTCGTGTTCGAATGGCGGCTCGTCGCGGAGGCCGTGGCTATCGCCAATTGATCAAGCATGTCGCGGACGGCGCGCGCATAAGGTTCGCCGACGGCAGTGAGACGCACGGACCTCGTGGCACGCTCGAACAGCTGAACGCCGAGCTGATCTTCAAGGTTCTTGACTGCCCTGCTGATGGCACCATGCGTGACATTGAGTTCTTCCGCCGCCCTGGAGAAGCTCAGATGCCGTGCGGCTGCCTCGAAACTCGGTAAGGCGTTGAGTGGCGGAAGCTTGCGAGCCATCGGTTATCTGTGAGTGATCTTCACAAATTTGTGCCAACTAGTGGTTTGTCGGTCAATTCACTACCGGCGAAAATGTCAGCCAATTTGTGATCAAAGCTCACGGGATCAGCATGGCTACGATTCATCCTTTTCTATGGTTCAACGGAAATTCGGCAGAAGCACGGGATTTCTATATGTCGGTTTTCAAGGACGCGAAGGCTCTCGGAACCCGGGAATTCACCGACGGTTTTTCCAAGGCGGGCGGAGGCGTTCCACATGCGGTCTTCGACTTCGAGCTCGAAGGGCTGAAGCTGACAGCGCTCGACGCAGGATCCATGCCGCCCTTCAATGAACGGCTTTCGCTCTATATCGAAACCAGGGACCAGCAGGAGACCGACTACTACTACCATGCGCTCATCGCAGGTGGCGGCTCCGAAAAGCCGTGCGGCTGGCTGCAGGACAAATTCGGGGTCTACTGGCAGGTCATCCCGGAGATCGCGCTGAAACTGATGACCGACCCGGACCGAGAAAAGGCACATCGGGCAAGGCAGGCCATGTACGGCATGACCAGGATCATCGTCGCGGACCTGGAAGCTGCCTACGCAGGTCAAGCGTAATCCTCCAACATCATCAAGAGCAGAGGCTCCCCATGGCATCGCTTACGGGCAAGAAAATCGTCGTCGTCGGGGGCAGCTCCGGCATCGGGCTCGGTGTGGCTGCTGCAGCTTTGCAGAATGGCGCCGATATCACGATCGTCGGTCGTTCGCACGACAAGCTGCAGACTGCACGACAATCACTTGGTGCAGACAGCAATGTGAGAAGCATTGCTGCCGACATGACCAAGGAAGCGGAAGTCAGCCGGCTGTTCGAGGAAATCGGATCGTTCGACCATCTCGTCTCGACGGCCGGGACGCCGCCCCCAAATTATCCGATCAACGATACCGACATGGATTTCGTGCGCAGCTTCGTCGACAACAAGCTGATTGGTGCGGTCATGCTCGCCAAACATGCGGCACGTACGCTTAGAATTGGAGGCTCCATGACCTTCACCTCCGGTATCAACAAGGATCGGCCGCCGGTTCCTGGCGGCTCGGTGGTGTCCGCCATCGCCGGTTCGTTCAGCTATTTCGCCAGGGCGCTCGCGCTGGAACTCGCACCGATGCGTGTCAACATCGTATCGCCCGGCTGGGTCGACACGCCGATGTGGGACGAGCTTGTCGGAGAGGCCAAATCCGGCTTCTTCCAAGACATGGGTTCCAGACTGCCGGCTGGAAAGGTTGCAAATCCTGCCGACATCGCGCCTGCCTACCTCTACCTCATGGCAAACGAGTTCATGACGGGTGAGACGCTCCATATCGATGGCGGACAGAGGCTGATCTGAGAGGCTAGCCATCCCGCGCGCGCAGGCGCGCCCTCAGTAACCAGCAACCGTCTCAACCGTTGTGCCGTCCGAGCCTTCGGCAGGAACATCGGACAGCTTGACGAACGAAAAGCCCTTGGCCTTGAGCGCGAGGATCCCTTTGGCGACCCCCTCGCCAGCCGCATGTGTCGGCTGGTTGATATGGGCGATCACCACGTCGCCATCACGGGCAGCGGCAATGCGTTTTTCGGTGGTTGCGGCACCAAGCAGCGAGCCGCCATCGCCGTTGACGGAGTAGCCGGCGACCCGCAGACCAAGCTTGCGGATCTGCTCGATGGCACTTTTGCTGTAGCGTGCCGTTGCCCCGCGAAACCAGCGCGGTGCCGTCGCACCGGCCGCCTCGATGGCTTCCGCGCCGCCTCGCACTTCCTTGTCGACCGCCTCGGGTGAACCGGCTGCGGCAATGCCGAAGATACGGATCGGCCGATCAACAGCCGGCACGTGCATGGCACCGTGGTCCTCGATCTCGAACAGGTCCGGATGTGCTTGCAGTTCGGCCAGCACATCCTTGTTATGCTTCAGCCAGCGGCCGGTGACGAAAATCGTCGCCGGAATGCTGTTGTCGACCAGCACCGACAGGATGCGGCGATCGGTCTTGCCCATGCAGGCATCGAAGGTCAGCGCAACACGCGGCACAGCTTTGCCGCCCGGCGTTATGCGCAGCGTCGGCTCGACAAGACGTTCCGACGGCCCGGCGAAGGCCGGACCGCTCAGCAGCGTCGCCGTCAAGGCAGCGGTGACAAGGATGCGCATCGCAATTTCCAAAGAACTCTGTTCCCGCCGCCCATGGCTGGCGAAAACGGCGATCTTGCGACGGAACGTGCAAGACCGCCGGATGTTCCTCTACTTCGCCACCGCCGCCTGCGCCGCCGCCAGACGGGCGATCGGCACGCGGAAGGGCGAACAGGAGACGTAGTCCAGCCCCACTTCCTCGCAGAAGCTGATCGAGGCCGGATCGCCACCATGCTCGCCGCAGATGCCGAGCTTGATGGACGGACGCGTACCCCTGCCCTTTTCGGCAGCCATGCGCACCAGTTCGCCAACGCCATCGCGATCGAGCGACACGAACGGATCCTGCTCGATGATGCCTTTCTGGCGATAGGTCTCCAGGAAGGAAGCCGCATCATCGCGCGAAATGCCGAAGGTGGTCTGCGTCAGGTCGTTGGTGCCGAAGGAGAAGAATTCCGCCGTCTCCGCAATGACATGGGCGCGGATGGCTGCCCGCGGCAGTTCGATCATGGTGCCGGTGAGGTAGTCGATCTTGACGCCGGTCTCGTCCATCACGGCCTTGGCCACCTGGTCGATGCGCGCCTTCACGTAGTCGAGCTCCTTCACGATGCCGACCAGCGGCACCATGATTTCCGGCACCACCAGCGCGCCGGCCTTGCGACCGGCCTCGACTGCCGCCTCGAAGATGGCACGTGCCTGCATCTCGGCGATTTCCGGATAGGAGACCGCCAGACGGCAGCCGCGATGGCCAAGCATCGGGTTGAATTCGTGCAGGGCCTCAGTGCGCTGCCGAAGCTTGTCGGCCGAGACATTCATGGCGGCGGCGACCTCGGCCACCTCCTCCTCGGTCTTGGGAAGAAATTCATGCAGCGGTGGGTCGAGCAGTCGGATGGTCACCGGCAGACCGGCCATGATCTCGAAAAGTTCCAGGAAGTCCGAGCGCTGCATCGGCAGGAGCTTGGCAAGTGCCGAGCGACGATCCCTCTCGGTATCGGCCAGGATCATCTCGCGCATGGCGACGATGCGCGCGCCGTCGAAGAACATGTGCTCGGTACGGCAGAGCCCGATACCTTCGGCACCGAAGGAGCGGGCCATGCGCGCGTCGGCCGGTGTCTCGGCATTGGTGCGCACTTTCATGCGGCGCGCACCATCGGCCCATTCCATGATGGCGGCGAAGTCACCGGACAATTCGGGCTGCAGCATCGGCACTGAACCCTTCAGCACCTGGCCGTTGCCGCCATCGATGGTGATAATGTCTCCCTTCTTGAAGGTGGCGCCGAGCGCAATCAGCACGCCTGCCTTATGGTCGACGCGCAGCGAACCGGCCCCTGAAACACATGGCTTGCCCATGCCGCGCGCGACCACTGCGGCATGGCTGGTCATGCCGCCGCGCGTGGTCAGGATACCTTCGGAGGCATGCATGCCGTGAATATCTTCCGGCGAGGTTTCGACGCGCACCAGGATTGCCTTGCGGCCCTGCGATTTCAGTTCTTCGGCGTCGTCGGAGGAGAACACGATCTCGCCTGTGGCGGCACCAGGCGATGCCGGCAGGCCGACGCCGATGACGTTGCGCTCGGCGCGCGGATCGATGGTCGGATGCAGAAGCTGATCGAGCGAAGACGGATCGATACGGGCCACCGCCTGTTCCTTGGTGATCAGGCCTTCATGAGCCATGTCGACCGCGATCTTCAGGGCGGCCTTGGCCGTGCGCTTTCCGGATCGAGTCTGCAGCATCCACAATTTGCCGCGCTCGATGGTGAATTCGAGATCCTGCATGTCGCAGTAGTGCTTTTCGAGCTTGTCCGAAATCGCGACAAAGTTGGCAAAGGCCTCCGGCATCAACTTCTGAAGCGAAGGCTTGTCGGAACCAGCGGCGATGCGGGCTGCCTCGGTGATGTTTTGCGGCGTGCGGATGCCGGCCACGACATCTTCGCCCTGTGCGTTCACCAGGAACTCGCCGTAGAGCAGCTTCTCGCCGGTCGATGGATTGCGGGTGAAAGCGACGCCGGTAGCCGAGGTCTCGCCCATATTGCCGAATACCATGGCCTGGACGTTGACGGCCGTGCCCCAGGCTTCGGGAATATCGTGCAGGCGACGGTAGGTGATAGCGCGCGCGTTCATCCAGCTGGAAAAGACGGCGCCGATGGCGCCCCAGAGCTGCTCACGCGGATCCTGGGGGAACGGTTTGCCGAGCTCTTCTTCGACCTTGGTCTTGTAGAGCGCGATGACACCTTGCCATTCGATGGCGGAAAGTTCCGTGTCGAGTTCGTAGCCAAGGCTGGCTTTCTGGTCCTCCAGGATTTCCTCGAAGACCTCGTGATCAAGTCCCATCACGACATCGGAGTACATCTGGATGAAACGGCGGTAGCTGTCATAGGCAAACCGAGCGTCACCGGAATCGCTCGCCAATGCCTCGACCGTCTCGTCATTGAGTCCGAGGTTGAGCACGGTATCCATCATGCCCGGCATCGATGCACGGGCACCGGAACGCACCGAGACGAGAAGCAGTTTGCCGGGATCGCCGAAGCTGCGGCCGGTAATCCGGCCGATGTGCCCGAGTGCCTCGTCGACATCGCCCTCCAGTGTACCCGGATAGACGCGCCCATCGGCATAGTAGTGATTGCAGGCGTCGGTGGTGATCGTAAAACCTGGCGGCACCGGCAGGCCCAGGCTGCACATCTCGGCCAGGTTGGCCCCCTTGCCGCCCAGCAGATTTTTATCTCCGGCGCGGCCCTCGGCCGCTCCGTCGCCAAAGGTGTAGACCCACTTGGTCATGCTCGCTCCTCAGCCTGGTTTCGCCTCTGGGGCTCCTGCCCCGGGGTAAGCCTCGCGGCCTGCCTAGGATGCTGCGCTGCGAAAGGCAAGCGCTTGAAACTCTCGCCCGCAGCTACAATCGATTAAGCCATTTTAGGGGTGAGTGATGTGTCGGAAATCGGGCAACTGGTGCCACTCGAAAGGATGGTGGGATGCCATGTCATCAAACTCCGTTCTCACGGGAAAAGGAATCGCTCGACCGGTTCGACAGAGAAGGCGGACAGCTCGCCATGCCGAATCCAAGCGCCCTCATAGCCATGAAGCCCTTGAGTCTCTGGCGGTTCCCATGCCATAAAGAACATATGAAGAACAAAGGGTGCTGCAATGCGTAAGACAGGCAAACTCGACTACATCGAAATGCCGGCTACCAAAGGCAAGCTCGACAACGTCAAGGCATTCTACAGCGCGGCCTTCTCCTGGTCGTTCACGGATTACGGGCCAACCTATTCGGCTTTCAACGAAGGCCTGGACGGCGGCTTTGATGCCGACCCCTCCGCTGCAACGGCCAAACCACTGCCGGTGCTCTATTCGGAAAACCTGGAAGAGACGCTCGACGCGGTCACCAACGCCGGCGGTACGATCGTCAAACCGATCTTCTCTTTTCCTGGCGGCAGGCGTTTTCACTTCGCGGATCCGGCCGGCAACGAACTGGCCGTCTGGAGCGAATAGCCGTTGCGCGAGCCCCAGACCTTCCGCGGGGCTCGTGCATCGATTTTGGCATGTTATTGGCGATTGTGCTTTTGGCCGGCTCTGCCTATAAGGCCGCTCACATCCGATTCATCGGCTGTTGGGGCGTCGCCAAGCGGTAAGGCATCGGTTTTTGGTACCGACATTCCCAGGTTCGAATCCTGGCGCCCAGCCACAGGCTTACCAACAGTTTATATTAGCGTAGTGCCGCAAGCGCATGGACCTGCCGTGTAGGACCAAGGCACTCCTACACTCGTCCGATCTCAGTATTGCGGGGATTTTGGAAATGCTTTTGCCCAGTCTTTCTTGATGAAATCGAGGCAGATCGACTCGTTTTCATCATATGTGAAGCTGGAGCCATGCTCTGTGTATCGCCGACTGATCAGCCGATAAGCCGGATTCCAGGTAAAAATCCTCGAGAAATCCATTTTGTGAGCAAATACACCGGTTCTGTGAGAGTACGCATTCTTGAAAACGTGCCTGGGGCTAAAGTCCAAAATAGCGACCAACCCACCATCGACCAGAACACGATCAGCCTCCGCGGCTATCTTAAAATAGTCCCTTGGATCAGTCAGATACAAACAAAACCCGAAGATAAGTGTATCGACGCTGGAATCGGGCAGGTCGATCCTGTCGGCAGTTCCGATCTCAAATGCAATTCCAGGATATGTCGCACGACCGTGGGCAACAGCCTTTGTTGATGGATCAAAGCCCCAGCATCTTGATCCGAATTTGTCGCGAAGAAGCGATAAACGTTCACCTTCTCCACATCCGATCTCGGCAATCAGTTTTGGTTGAACCTGCAAGCTCAGCATTTCACCTACGACGAGATCTGTTCCCTTGTGCCCAAGGGCGGCAAGGTTACGCTCAAACCAAGCGTCACCTTCTCCAGAGAGAAAAATCGATTTCTGCGAAGTCATCGTAACGCTCGCTTGAGAAGACGGGGCTGGCTTAGTCCTGCGAAGAAGCCACACAAAGCTCGTGTTGCCAAGCAATCGTGGCCGGCGATCCAAAGCTCTTTTTGGAGCAGTGTCAGGGCGATCGCAGCTGATTATCTTGCCCTGAGGTTGAGGCCTACCCGCGCTGCTGCCATTCGGCGCGATACCATTCGACAAACTTGCGCAATCCATCTTCGGTGGAGGTGTTCGGCTTGAAGCCGATGGCACGATCTAGCGCCGTGACATCGGCAAAGGTGCGCTCGACGTCGCCGGGCTGCATCGGCTCGTATTGGCGCTTGGCCTCGATGCCTATCAAACGCTCCAGCGTGTCGATGAACTCACCCAGTCGCACCGGGTTGTTGTTGCCGATGTTGTAGAGCCGCGCCGGCGGCGACTCGCCGCTGGGCGGATTGTCCAGGATTTTCACCACCGCTTCGACGATGTCGTCGATATAGGTGAAGTCGCGCCACATCTCGCCCTGGTTGAAAACGCGGATCGGTTTGCCGGAAAGAATAGCCTTGGTGAAAAGCCAATATGCCATGTCCGGCCGCCCCCATGGTCCGTAGACCGTAAAGAAGCGCAGGCCCGTCAACGGGATGGAATAAAGGTGAGCATAGGTGTGGCTCATCAATTCATCGGCCTTTTTGGTGGCCGCGTAGAGCGAGACAGGTGTGTCGACCTTGTCGGTTTCCGAAAACGGTATCTTGCGGTTGCCGCCATAGACCGAACTCGACGAGGCATAGACCAAGTGCTCGAAACCGGGTTGTGCCCGGCAAAACTCCAGCACTTCCAGGTGACCCGCAATGTTGGAGCGAATGTAGGCGCGCGGATTGTCGAGCGAATGGCGCACGCCGGCCTGGGCGGCGAGATGCACGACGCGTTTGATGCCACGACCTGAGAGCGAAGCCAGGGCATCCTCATCCGCAATATCGAGCTTGTGGAACGAGAAATCGGTGCGCGGGGAAAGCCGTTGCAGGCGCGCCTGCTTCAGCGCCGGATCGTAATAATCATTCAGATTGTCGACGCCAATGACCGCTTCCCCCCTGTCGAGCAGGCGATGGCAGATATGACTGCCGATGAAGCCGGCCGCGCCGGTGACGAGTATGGGCAAAGGCGTTCTCCGCGACCGCTGGCTGCGACCGGGCGAGCCGGCCGACGGTTGAGTGCTATCACCGAGATTGTCGAAAGTTCAACAGCACAGATGGCGAGGAAGCATCGTTAGAGCGTCGCACATCCATTCCGACGCACAAAGGACGCTCCAACACTTTGAATGTGCGCATCGTGCTTTCCGAAAATCGATTCCGATTTTCGGACCGAGGCGTCAGCTTGCTTCGCGCATCGCTTCGGCAGCCTGCAGGTCGACCGAAACCAGCTGGCTGACCCCTTGTTCGGCCATGGTAACGCCAAACAGCCGATCCATGCGTGCCATGGTGATGGGATTATGGGTGATGACGACGAAACGTGTCTCCGTCGACGCCGACATTTCGTCCATCAGGTTGCAGAAACGTTCGACGTTGTGATCGTCGAGCGGCGCATCGACCTCGTCCAGCACGCAGATCGGCGCCGGATTGGTGAGGAAGACTGCGAAGATCAGCGACATTGCCGTCAGCGCCTGCTCACCACCGGACAACAGTGTCATGGTCTGCGGCTTCTTGCCTGGCGGACGGGCAAGGATCTCGAGGCCGGCCTCGAGCGGATCTTCCGACTCGATCAGCTGCAGTTCGGCGGTGCCGCCACCGAACAGATGCGTGAACAGCCGCTGGAAATGGCCATTGACGAGTTCGAAGGCGGCAACCAGCCGCTCGCGACCTTCACGATTGAGGCTCTGGATGGCCTGGCGCAGCTTGCGGATTGCCTCGATGACGTCCTCACGTTCGGAAACGATGGTCTCCAGCCGCTCCGACAGCTCGCGCTGCTCCTCCTCGGCGCGCAGATTGACTGCACCCAGCCGCTCACGCTCGATCTTCAGCCGCTCCAGCTGACGCTCAATCTCGCCCATGTCGGGCATCGGGCTATCGGCCTCCAGCCCGGTGTGGCGAATGACCAGATGCGGCGGCGTGTTCAGCGCCTCCTGGATACGCGCCTCCACCTCCTGCCGACGCTCGTCGGCGGCGGTCAGCCGTTCCTCGGCACGCACGCGTGCTTCACGGGCTTCGGCGAGTGTGGTGATGGCCGCAGTCGCTGCCTTGTCGAGCTCGGCCTGGCGATTTTCGGCCTCCTGCAAGCGATCGGCGGCGTTCTTGCGCAACGCTTCGGCTGCGGACAGCTGCGACAGCAAGGCACGGCGGCGCTGGTCGAGCTCATCGGGTGCATCGGCCAGTTGCTCGCGTTCGGCCGCGGCTTCCGCCTTGCGTTCACCAAGCGAGGCGATCTGGGCGGAGGCATTCTCTGCTCGCGACAGCCAGTTGTTGCGCTCTCCCTGAATGGATTCCAGGCGGCGTGTACGCGCCTCCGCTTCGCGCTTCAGCCCCTCATGGACGGCACGCGCATCGGCGAGCGCCACGCGATCGCGCGAGACATGAGCGGCGGCCTGTTCGAGCCGCGACTGCAGATCGGCAAGATCGGGAGCATCTTTCAACTGCTCTTCCGCCTCGACGTGGATGGCGGAGGCTTCTTCATGGGCCTCGACCACCCGGGCACGGGATTCGGTCAGGGCAGCCCGCCGCGTCGTGAACTCACCGGCAGCTCTTTCGGCTTGAACCAGCGCATTGTGCGCGGCGTCGAGTGCGTGCTGTGCTTCGCGCCAGGTTTGGCGCGCCCCCTTTCGGCCTCGACGGCGGTACGCAGCCCCGCTTCCGCCTTGGCAAGGGCCTCCTCGGCCGCGCGCACGACACGCGTGGCGGCAATCGCCTCAGCGTCGAGTTCGGCCAACCGGTTCTTCTGCGCCAGACGCTGCGCGGCAGGCGTCGGTGCATCGGCACTTGCCGTGAAACCGTCCCAGCGCCACAGCGCCCCTTCGCGGCTCACCAGCCGCTGGCCTGGCGCCAGCAACGCTTGCAGGCGCTTGCCGTCAGTTGCTTCAACGATGCCGATCTGCGCAAGGCGGCGGGCAAGCTGTCCGGGTGCCTTGACGACGCTGGCGAGGTTGCGAACGCCCTCGGGCAAGACCGGATCGCCGGCCTGCACCTCACCATCGCCCCAATGCACGGGAGCACTGCGGTCCAGCGGCACATCGAGATCTTCGCCAAGCGCTGCCCCAAGGGCGGTCTCGAAGCCGCGTTCGACGCTGATCTGCTCCAGCACGGCAGGAAAGAGGTCGCCACCGCCAACCGAATTCAGGATCTTGGCCAGTGTGCGTGCTTCCGTCTCGACACGAGCGAGCTCCGCCTTGGCCTCCTGCAGCGGACCGCGCGCAGCAGCCTCGGTACCACGGGCCTCGACCACCTGCTGTTCGCTTTCCATGGCCGCGGCCTCGGTGGCAGCAAGTGTTTCAGTCGCCTCCTCAACGAGCACCTTTTTCTCCGCCGGGTCGGCAAGAGCAGCAATGCGCTGGCCGATCTCGGCAAGCTCACGATCAGCATCGGCGAGCTGGCGCGCGAAGCGGTCACGCCGTTCAGCAGCTTCCCGCAATGTGCGCTCGATCTGGTTACGGCCGGCCGCAGCCTCCGCGCGTTCAGCGGTCAGCTTTGCCAGTTTTTCCTCACTGGCCGCCAGCGTGGCCGTCGCCTGCTCGAAAGCGGCACGGGTGTTGGCTTCCCGCTCTGCTGCGCCGGCATTTTCGGCATTCAGCGTGTTTTCTTCCGTCGCCAGCCGCTCCAGCACGGCAGCGTTGTCCCGCACCATACGCTCTTCGCGCTCGATGTCGGCGTCCAGCTGCTGCAGGCGCCGGTCGAGCTCGCTCTGGCGGGCACTGATGCGGCCGGCCTCCTCCTCGATCTGCGACTTGGCGATCGACAGGCGCTGGAAGGCGGCCGCGGCCTTGGCTTCCGCATCACGCAGATCCGGCAGGCGATTCGCGCTGATTGCCTGTTCCTTGGCAGCATTCATCTGCGAAGCGGCGCGGTCGCCGACCAGCGCGGTCGCGGTCGCCAGTGCGGAACGCGCTTCGCCTTCCTGCGCCTTGGCAAGGGTCCAGCGCAGATGCAGCAACGTGGCTTCCGCCTTGCGGATATCGGCCGAGAGGTTCTTGAACCGCGACGCCTGGCGTGCCTGACGCTTCAGGCTTTCGATCTGGCTTTCCAGTTCGCCGACGACGTCGTCCAGCCGCTCGAGATTCTGCTCGGCGCCCCTCAACCGCAATTCCGCTTCGTGGCGGCGGGTGTGCAGGCCTGAGATGCCGGCTGCTTCTTCCAGCAGCGCGCGGCGCGCCTGGGGTTTGGCCTGGATCAGCTCGCCGATACGCCCCTGTCCGACCATCGAAGGGGAACGGGCGCCGGTCGACTGGTCGGCGAAGAGAAGCTGCACGTCCTTGGCGCGCGCTTCCTTGCCATTGATGCGATAGACCGAACCCGCCTCACGCTCGATGCGGCGGGAAACCTGCAGCTCATCAGCGTCGTTGAAGGCGGACGGCGCGGTGCGATCGACATTATCGAGGAAAAGCGTGACTTCGGCCGTGTTGCGAGCCGGCCGCGTATTGGAGCCCGAAAAGATAACATCGTCCATGCCGGACGCGCGCATGTTCTTGTAGGAGCTTTCGCCCATCACCCAGCGGAGCGCTTCCACGAGGTTCGACTTGCCGCAGCCGTTCGGCCCGACGATGCCGGTGAGACCGCGTTCGATAACGAACTCACCGGGTTCGACGAAGGATTTGAAACCGAGCAGGCGCAGCCGCGAAAACTTCATTCGCGCAGCCCCGTACGGGCGCTCGCGCCGAGCCGCTGCCGTCCCGGCGCCGCCGGAACGTCAGAGCAGAGGGTCGATGATGGCCGACATTTCCTCAATCGACAACGCACCCTTGTAGGTTTGACCGTTGATGAAGAAGGTCGGCGTTGAGTCGACCTTGAATTCGTCCGCGCCGCGCTTCTGCACTGATCTGACTTGGTCCAGAAGTTTCTGGTCCGTCAAGCAGGCATTGAAGCTCTCCTGTGTAAAACCGGCCAGCTTGGACAATTGGAACATGGCATCCTTGACATTTTCGGCCACTGCCCAGTTCTGCTGCTGTTTGAAGAGCACGTCCACCATCGGGAAATAATTATCGCCGGCGCAGCGCGCCAGCATGAAGCCGGCCTCGGCGCGCGGATCGAACGGGAATTCGCGGAAGATCAGCCGTGCCTTGCCCGTGTCGATATACTTGGTCTTCAACTCCGGCAGCGTGGTCTCGTGGAAATGCGCGCAATGCGGGCAGGTCATGGAAGCGTATTCGACGATGGTGACCTTGGCATCGTCCTTGCCAAGCTGCCTTTCCGGCAGCACGCCTGGCTTCAGGAGTTCAGCCATGTCGACGGAGCCCGACGACTGCGGAGCGGCCGCTGCCGGCTTTGCTGCCGGCTTCATCGCGTCCGCCGGTTTGGCAGGCTCGGCCGGCTTGGCGGTTTCGGCTTCCGCCTCGCCTGCTTTGTTGCAGGCCGCGAGCGCCAGCGCGGCCGGTGCAACGGCCAGCGTGGTCAGAATGTGTCTGCGGGACAGAAGACGGTTCATCGAATCACCTGATCAGGATTGGGATTTTGCAATGGATAGCCAAGGAAAAGCGAGAGTTCGCGGGAATTAAGGCATAGCGGTTGCCGAGTCCAATCGCGAAAACCTGTTGAAACGATCACGAAAGCGCGAGAGCGCGGTGAAGTCTACTTGCGCCGACCGATGATGCTGGCGCCCAACCTTTCCAGCGAAGCCCGCAGGCCCTCGTCTTCCACGCCGCCGACAACACGTTCAAGGCGGCTCTTCTCCAGCGGTGTCAGGGGCCTTGCCGGCTGGACGGTGCGGCGTTTGGCCTCCGTCAGCGGTTTCTGCACGATGCGGATACGACCGATGGCCTGGAAGCCCAAAAACGCGTTGACGCGGCCAATGATCTCATCGGCCTGATGCTGGAGATGCAGTGCAGCGACACCCTGGCACGCAACCACAAGGGCAGCAGGCTCGAATGGATCCTCTTCACGCATCCGGCGTGGCCACTGGATCCGCTCCGGCCGTGACGTGCCGGCAAGGCGCGGCCCGACAATCTCTTCCCAGGACTGCACCAGACCGATCGAGATGCCAGCGCGCTTGCGCAACACCGGTTCCAGGATGCCGGTTGCCAGATCGCTAACCGGTACAGGATTGCCGTAAGGGGGTTTCCCTGTCATGCGTTCTCCGTCAGACAGCAGGACCGGCTGAACCGCATCCCGAACGATCAATGACACTGCCCGACCAGACCCGCAAGCCCGCATATGACAGCGGGACCGATATCGCCGCCCGCCTGCTTGGCTGGTATGACGCGCATCATCGCGATCTGCCTGGCGCGTTGCGCCGCGCGATCTGGCCAGAGGCGTGAGGCCGGACCCGTATCGGGTCTGGCTCTCCGAAGTGATGCTGCAACAGACGACCGTGGAAGCGGTAAAAGCCTATTTCCAGGCTTTCCTGGAACGCTGGCCCACCATACAGGCGCTCGGCGCGGCGAGTTCCGACGACGTCATGAAGGCCTGGGCCGGGCTTGGCTATTATTCGCGGGCGCGCAACCTGAAAGCCTGCGCGGACCAGATTGCGGCACAGGGCGGCCGTTTTCCAGACACCGAAGGCGGCCTGCGTGCGCTTCCCGGTATCGGCGCCTACACCGCAGCGGCGATTGCCGCCATCGCCTTCAACCGCCCTGCCGCGGTGGTCGACGGCAACGTCGAACGCGTCGTTTCGCGACTGTTTTCGATCGATACTCCGCTGCCGCTGGCCAAGCCGGAAATCCGTGCGCGTGTCGAAGAGATGCTGTCACACGACAGGCCCGGCGACTTTGCCCAGGCGATGATGGATCTTGGTGCCACCCTCTGCACCCCGCGCAAGCCACGCTGCATGCTGTGTCCGCTACGGCAGGATTGCAGCGTCATCCTTTCCGGCGATCCGGAATTCTATCCGGTAAAACTCGCCAAGCCGGAAAAACCGTCCCGGCGCGGAGCGGCCTTCGTCGCGATCCGTGGCGATGGCGCCATCCTGCTGCGTAAGCGCCCCGAAAAAGGCCTGCTCGGCGGCATGAGCGAAGTGCCGACCACGGGCTGGACGGCTCGGATCGACGGCGCGACCGGAAAGGACGCAGCGCCGTTTCCAGCGGACTGGCGCCCTTGCGGTGCCATCAGTCATGTCTTCACGCATTTTTCGCTGGAGCTCAGCGTCTATATGGCGAACGTCGAGTTCATGGAGGCGCCACAGGATTTCTTCTGGTCACGCCCCGGCTGGATCAACGACGAAGCCTTGCCCACTGTCATGAAAAAGGCAATCGAAGCGGCTATGCCCGGCTCGACCCAGAAGGGTCCGCACAAGAGGAAAGCATGACCGAAATTCGCCACATCGTCTTCGACATCGGCAAGGTGTTGCTGCACTACGACCCCAGCCTGCCATTCAACCGGCTGATCCCGGATGCAGCGGAACGGCAATGGTTCTTCGACAATGTCTGCACGAGCGACTGGAATATCGAACAGGACCGCGGCCGCACCTGGGAAGAAGCGGAAGGCCTGCTGCTCGATCAACACCCGGACCACGCGGAGAACATTCGCAACTTTCGCCTGTATTGGCACGAAATGGTGCCGCATGCCTATGAGGACAGCGTCGCCCTGATGGAAGGCCTGATCGATGAAGGCCGTGACGTCACCATGCTGACCAACTTCGCTTCCGATACGTTCCGGGAAGCGCAGGAGCGCTTTCCCTTTCTGAAGCTGCCGCGCGGCGTGACTGTTTCGGGCGACATCAAACTCATCAAACCCGACCGCGCCATCTACGACCACCACATCAGATCCTTCGACCTTGAGCCCGTGGCGACGCTTTTCATCGATGACAGCCCAAAAAATGTCGAGGGCGCCAAGGCGGCTGGCTGGCAGGCAGTGCTGTTCACCGGCGCCGCAACGCTGAAGCGCGATCTGGCCGAGCGAGGGATAACAGCATGAGCGTCAAGCACGATCCGGCCCAGACACTCGCCCGGTTCCACGAAGTCACCAACGCGCAGGATTTTGCAGCCATCGAAGCGATGTTCTCACCCGAAGTCGTCTATGTTTCGCAGGGTGTCGGCGGCCGCATCGAAGGCCGGGATGCCGTAATGACGGCCTTCCGTACCTATTTCGAGGAATATCCGGACCAGGCAGCGGAAGACAAGAAGCTGGAAGCACTGTCTCCAAACAGCGCGCGCTCAGAATGGTCGCTGACCGGAACCAGCACGAAGACCGGTGTGTGGCGGGAGCGGCATGGCGCCGAGACCATCACGCTTGACGGTGACGGCCTGATCGTCCGTGTGGACGTCGAGGGCTAGGCTCTCTTCTTGTTTCGTCGCCTGATCCTTGCCCGAAGGTCTGCAGCTTTCGCTGACCTTCGGTTCGGGATCATGCTCCGGCCCGCTCCATGCCGAGCCGCGCGATCTTGCGCAGCTCATCGATCGGCGTAAGGCCACCCGCGCGTTCGTAGTGCCAGAAGGTCCAGCCATTGCAGGCGTCGAGCCCCTGCACTTCGGCGCCGATCTTGTGGATAGAACCAGCGCTCTCGCCGATGGCCAGCGTGCCATCGGCGCGCACCTTGGCCGACCAGCGGCGTTTGGCGTCGTACAGCGTGGCACCAGCCTTGACGAGGCCGTTGTCGATCAGGCTGATGAAGGCGACCCGCGGCTCGGCGCGCTTGCCTGAAAGAACCGTCAGGTCAGCGTCCTCAAGCGGTTTTACCGCGGCGATGCGCTCGTAGGCTGCGTCGATATATGACTGTTCGCGTTCGATGCCCACGAAATGGCGGCCAAGGCGTTTGGCAACCGCACCGGTAGTGCCGGAGCCGAAGAACGGGTCGAGCACCACATCGCCCGGCTTGGTCGAGGCCAGCATGATGCGGGCCAGCAATGCTTCCGGCTTCTGCGTCGGGTGCAGCTTGTCGCCGTTGTCATCCTTCAACCGTTCGCCACCGGTGCAGATCGGGAACAGCCAGTCGGAGCGCATCTGCACATCGTCGTTGGCGGCCTTCAACGCTTCGTAGTTGAAGGTGTAACCCTTGGACTTCTGGTCGCGCGAGGCCCAGATCATTGTCTCATGGGCATTCTGGAAACGGCGGCCGCGGAAATTCGGCATCGGATTGGTCTTGCGCCAGACGACATCGTTGAGAATCCAGAAGCCGAGATCCTGCATCTTCGCGCCGACGCGGAAGATGTTATGATAGGAGCCGATCACCCAGATGGTGCCGTTCGGCTTCAGAACGCGGCGCGCCGCGAGCAGCCAGGCACGGGTGAAGGCATCGTAGGCCTCGAAACTCTCGAACTGGTCCCAATGGTCGTCGACCGCGTCGACCTTGGACTGGTCAGGCCGATGCAATGTGCCCTCGAGCTGCAGATTGTACGGCGGATCGGCAAAGATCACGTCGACCGATTTTTCCGGCAGTCGGTCGAGGGCCGCGACGCAATCCCCTTTCAGGATCGTATCCAGCCATTCGGACTGCTGAGGAGTGTGGGAAAGTTCGTCGAGAAGACGCACGGCAGACATGCTGATTACCCAGGACACGCGTTACATTTACCAGCCGTTATGGTTACCGTTCTCAGTAAATATTTGATGAAGTGCAGGCGTGATTTGCCGCTCGCCGGTGCTTGGTGTATGCCGCGCCGGCCTTACCCTTCCACTGATGGACCGAAATGCCCCAGCCAGACCTTGTCATTTTCGATTGTGACGGCGTGCTCGTCGATTCCGAAATCATCGCCGCACGCGTCGAGGCCGAGCTGATCACCGAAGCAGGCTTCGAGATCAGCGCCGAGGAGATCGCCGAAACCTATGCCGGCCTCACCTTCAAAGACATCATGATGGCGATCGAGCACAAGGCGAACATCCCTTTCCAGGCGTCGCTGATCACACGCGCCGAGGACCTGGTCGACCGCAAGCTGCGGTCGGACGTCCGCGCCATCGATGGCGTGCATCAAGCCGTCGCATCCGTGACGGCGCCGCGCTGCATCTGCTCCAATTCGAGTTCGGAGCGCATCGCCTTCATGCTGGAAAAGGTCCGCCTTCTGCCGCTGTTCGAAGGCCGCATCTTTTCGGCACTCGAAACGCCCACGAAAAAGACCAAGCCGGCGCCGGACGTCTTCCTGCATGCAGCACAGGTCCTGCATGCAGATCCGGCAAAGACCTTCGTGATCGAGGATTCGGCGCACGGCATCCACGGCGCCCGCGCCGCGGGCATGCGGGTGATCGGCTTCACGGGCGCCTCACACAGCTATCCCGGCCATGCCGACATCCTGACCGAGGCAGGTGCGGAAACGGTGATCAACCGCTGGTCCGACCTGAAAGGCGTGCTTGCGGCGCTGTCGGAGTGGACGGACGCCTGAGATGAGCGAACAAAAGAAAAAGGGGCTGACGCCCCTTTTTCTTTCTCTGTGGTGTCGCGGCTAGCGCGGGATATCCGAAATGGTGGTCTGATTGCCCTGCTGTGCTGGTGCGGCCGGCGCATTCGCCACCGGAGCCGCCTTCGGCTTCGGCCGGCGCACACGACGTTTCACCGGCTGATCTTCGTCAGATTTCTGCACCTTCTTCGGCCCCTCGTCGAAACCCGCGAAAGCCTGATAGGTCGCGGCAGCCGGCTGCGGGATGGAGATGCTGGAATCGTTCAGCACGAACTGGGTCGCGGTAGAGGTGTCGGATACCTGCACCTTGTGCTGGTAGATCTGCGAATAAAGCACCTTGTCGCCTTCGACCACGGCAATGCGGATCGGCATGGTGACAGTGCCCGGCACGGCCGTCGGGCCTGGGACGATGCGGCCGGCAACAGCAATTTTCATGTTGAGCATGCCGTTGTCGCGCGTACAGTCGCGGGTCACCTCGCCGATCGAAGCCTGGTAGGAAAGCCGCGCTGAATCATCCTGCGCCGTATCGGTTGCCGGGGCGGGCTCCTGGCCCTTCGGTGCCTTCGGTTTCGTAGCAGCCCTGCCGTAGGTGTTGAAGACGGCGGTGCCTTCGCGCAGCGTAACCTTCGGGCAATAGGCCCTGAGGTCGGAAGCCTTGGCCTTGGCGACGTCGGCATTGATCGCTGCCTCGTCCTTCTTGCCCACCCCCAGGAAACCACCGCCCGAGCCACCGCCGTCGCTTGATTGGCAACCTGCGACGATCAGCATAAAGCCCATGGACACGAAACCCGCGACAAGGCGGCTGTTGGACGAACGAAACACCATAAAAAGCAGTTCCCTCACGCGAAGCAGGCGACCTATAGCAACGAGACGGCAAAAATGCGACTGAGGGCGCGCACAAAATCCACGCCTTGGCCCAAAGCATGGGCAATCGGCCGGAATGGCAGTTGAAATGGAAAGTCGACAATGCGCTATGTGAGCACCCGCGGAGAGGCCCCCGCACTCGGATTTTCAGACACGGTTCTGGCCGGCCTGGCGCGCGACGGCGGACTCTACGTGCCTGAAACCTGGCCGCATTTCTCGCCCGCCGAGATCAAGGCCCTGCGTGGACTTTCCTATGCCGATCTCGCCATTCGCGTGCTGACGCCCTTCCTCGGGGGCGAAATTGCCCCTGCCGTATTCGCGAAGCTGGTTCGCGAAGCCTATGCAACCTTCCGCCACGACGCGGTCTGCCCGCTGGTCCAGACCGGCCTCAACACCTTCGTGCTTGAGCTCTTCCACGGCCCGACGCTCGCCTTCAAGGACGTCGCCATGCAACTGCTTGGCAGGCTGATGGACCATGTGCTTGCCGAGCGCGGCGAGCGCGCAACCATCGTTGGCGCGACATCCGGCGATACCGGCGGTGCGGCCATCGAGGCCTTTGCCGGGCGCGAGCGTACCGACATCGTCATCCTGTTTCCGAACGGGCGTGTCTCACCGGTGCAGCAGCGGCAGATGACGACCTCGGCCGCCGGCAACGTGCATGCGCTGGCGATCGAGGGCAATTTCGACGATTGCCAGGGCCTTCTCAAGGACATGTTCAATGATCACGCCTTCCGCGACGCGGTCTCGCTGTCTGGCGTCAACTCGATCAACTGGGCGCGCATCATGGCCCAGATCGTCTACTACTTCTCGTCCGCCCTGTCGCTCGGCGCGCCTGACCGGCCGGTATCCTTCACCGTACCGACCGGCAATTTCGGCGACATCTTCGCCGGATATGCAGCCAAACGCATGGGGCTTCCCATCGAGCGCCTGGTGATCGCCACCAACGACAACGACATCCTGGCGCGTACGCTTTCCAGTGGCGAATACCGCATGAAGGGGGTCGTCGCGACGACCTCGCCTTCGATGGACATCCAGGTGTCCTCGAATTTCGAGCGCCTGCTGTTCGAGGTTTCGGAGCGCGATTTCCAGACGGTGCGCCGCTACATGAATTCGCTGAAGCAATCCGGTGCCTTCACCATCGAGGCGGCAGGGCTCGCCCGCATCCGTGCCGAATTCGATGCCGGGCGCGCGACTCAGGCCGAAGTCGCCGATACGATCCGCTCCACCCTCGCCCGCTCCAACTATCTGCTCGATCCCCATACGGCGTCAGGCATTCATGTCGCGGCCTTGCAATCGGCCAGCAACACTCCGATGATCGTCCTGGGTACCGCACATCCCGCGAAATTCCCGGCTGCCGTCGAAGAGGCAAGCGGAATCTACCCTGCCCTGCCTTCATGGCTTGCCGACTTAATGAATTCGGAGGAAAAATATGCGGTACTTCCATCGGACCTGAAAATGGTGGAAGATTATGTTCGTCGCCGCTCCCGGGCGGCGCGTTAGGGAGTTTTAGCTATATGGGTGTTGAGGTAAGCCGTCTGTCGAACGGCCTGACAGTCGCCACCGAAACCCTTCCAAGCATCGAATCCGTTGCTCTCGGCGCCTGGGTCAAATCCGGGGCCCGGAACGAGCGCGACGATGAGCATGGAATGGCTCACCTGCTCGAACACATGGCATTCAAGGGCACGAAGAGGCGTTCCGCCTTCGAAATCGCCTCGGAAATCGAGAATGTCGGCGGTGAGATCAATGCCGCGACCAGTGTCGAGACGACATCCTTCTACGCTCGCGTGTTGTCCGGCGACGTGCCGCTTGCCGTCGACATACTGGCCGACATCCTGCAGGAATCGGAATTCGACCCTGAGGAACTGGAGCGCGAGCAGAACGTCATCCTCCAGGAAATCGGCGCCGCGCACGACACGCCCGACGACGTCGTTTTCGACCGGTTCACCGAAACCGCCTTTCGTCACCAGACCATCGGCCGCTCGATCCTGGGCACGCCCGAAACGGTGAAATCCTTCACATCCAAGCAGTTGCACGATTTCATGGAGCGCCAGTACGGCGCCGAGCGCATGGTCATGGTCGCAGCGGGCGACGTGAAACATGATGATTTCGTTCGCGAAGTGGAAAACAAGCTCGGCTCCTTCCGCTCGAAGGCCGAGAGCACCGCGCCGCAATATGCCCAGTATGTCGGTGGTGACTTTCGCGAGGATCGCGACCTGATGGACGCGCAGATCGTGCTCGGCTTCGAAGGTCGCGCCTATCATGTGCGTGACTTCTACGCCTCGCAGGTGCTGTCGATGATCCTCGGCGGCGGCATGTCATCGCGCCTGTTCCAGGAGGTGCGCGAAAAGCGCGGCCTGTGCTATTCGGTCTATGCTTTCCATTGGGGCTTCTCGGACACTGGCGTGTTCGGTGTTCATGCCGCAACCGGCCAGAACGATATCGCCGAATTGGTCCCGGTCATCGTGCGCGAACTGCAGCGCGCAGGCGAGAACATTTCCCAGGAAGAACTTGACCGGGCCCGCGCTCAATATCGCGCAGGATTGATCATGTCGGCGGAGAGCCCGGCCAGCCGGGCATCGCAGATCGCGCGCCAGTTGTTGCTGTTCGGCAGGCCCATCCCGAAGGAGGAGCTGATGGAACGGCTCGGGGCCCTGACCACGGAGCGCCTGACAGACCTGTCCTCGCGGCTGTTCTCGACGCGGCCGACATTGGCCGCCGTCGGCCCCGTCGGCACGCTGGCGCCCTACGAAGCGGTTCTCGACCAGTTGCCGGGCCTAGAGGTCGCTGCCCGGAAGCTCGCCGTCTGATCCAGGCCGACAGCCGTGTTCGCACTCCCTTTCTTTCGCCGAGATCTGCCGGCGCTGAAGGGCGAGAAGGTCCTGCTGCGCGTACCGATGGCAAGCGATCATCGTGAATGGTCGGCATTGCGCGGGGAAAGCCGCGCATTCCTGGAGCGTTGGGAACCACGCTGGGCGCCCGACGAACTCGACCGCTCGGCATGGCGCCATCGCATCGGGCGGTACCGCGAGGACTATGCACAAGGCACGGCGATCGCCTTCTTCATCTTCGACCGGAGTTCTGGCAAGCTCGCTGGTGGCATCACGCTGGGCAATATCCGCCATGGCGTCGCGCAAAGTGGCCACATCGGTTACTGGATCGGCGAACGCTATGCCGGCCGCGGCATGATGACCGACGCGGTCAAGCTGGTGGCGCGCTTCGCCTTCGACACACTCAAGTTGCACCGGATCGAAGCAGCCTGTATTCCCGACAACGTTCGTTCGATCCGTGTGCTTGAAAAAGCCGGATTCCAGCGTGAAGGACTGGCGCGCTCCTATCTTCGCATCAATGGGGCGTGGCAAGACCACTATCTCTATGCCCGGATCGCAGACGATCTGCCGGCATCCGCTACGAAGGGCTGATTGTTGACGAAATTCCTGCGAAACGGATCGGTGTTAGAGCGTTTCCGTTTTTCACGGAAACGCGGAAACGCTCTAACTCTTTGTTCTTACGCAATTCCGGACGGAAAACCGCTAAGCACCTTTCCTGGAATTGCTCTAGCTTTCGTTCTTGCGACGATGGTGACCCTTTTCGCCGCCGCTTCCGCCCATGCCGTGGAACCGATCAAGATTTCCCGCGACGATGTCGCGCTGGACCTTTCAGGCGCGGTAGAAATCTATCGCAACCAGGGTGAGAACTTCCAGGTCTCGACGGCGCCCGGCTCCGACGGCATCGTACGGCGCATCGAGGTCGAGGCCAACGATGCCCGTTCAACCGGCGACTGGGCCGTCTTCGCGCTCGCCAACACCACCGACGACGTCATCGACCGCCTGATCGTCGCACCACATTTCCGGCTGGTGAAGTCGGGCATCTTCTGGCCCGATCTCGGCTCGACGCGCTTTACCGCGATTACACCTTCCGAGGGTTTCGCGCTCGACAAGCAGGCAAGCCCTGATGCCGACGTCTTTCGCGTGACGCTGAACCCCGGCTCGGTCGTTACCTTCATCGCCGAGCTTGCCTCGCCGAAGCTGCCGCAGGTCTATCTCTGGGAGCCGGAGGCCTACAAGGACACGGTCAATTCCTACACCCTCTATCGCGGCATCGTCATCGGCATCGCCGGCCTCCTGGCGCTGTTCCTGACGATCCTGTTCGTCGTGAAGGGGACTTCGCTGTTTCCGGCGACCGCGGCACTGGCCTGGGCCGTGCTTGCCTACATCTGCATCGACTTCGGCTTCCTGGCCAAGATCATCCAGGTGGCGCCCGGTTCCGAGCAGGTCTGGCGCGCCGGCGCGGAAGTGGCCCTCGCCACGACCTTCGTGGTCTTCCTGTTCACCTATCTGAACCTCAACCGATGGCACGGCCATTTCAGCTATGGCGCGTTGGTTTGGATCCTGGGTCTTGCGGCGATTGCCGGCATTGCCATCATCGATCCGGCGATCGCCGCCGGCATTGCCCGCATCTCGTTTGCCGCCACTGCGGTGACCGGGCTTGGCCTTATCATCTTCCTTGGCATACGCGGCTACGACCGCGCCATCATGCTCATTCCAAGCTGGGTGATGGTGCTGTTGTGGGCCACGGGCTCATGGATGGCGATCACCGGCCTGCTCGACAACGACATCGTGCAGCCGGCCCTCGGTGGCGGGCTGATCCTGGTGATCCTGCTGATCGGCTTTACCGTCATGCAGCACGCCTTCGCCGGCGGTGCGCTGCATCAGGGCCTGTTCTCGGATCTCGAGCGGCAGGCACTCGCGGTTGCCGGTTCAGGCGACACGGTATGGGACTGGGACGTCCTGCGCGACCGCATCGTCACCCGTCCCGATGTCAGCCTGCAGCTCGGCCTCGCGCCGGGCAGTCTCGGCGGCGCGGCCCGCAACTGGCTGCCCGTTCTGCATTCGGATGACCGCGACACGTTCCGCACCACGCTCGACGTCGTGCTGGAACATCGACGCGGCCGCGTGGCACAGAACTTCCGCCTGCGCGGCGCCGACGGCCATTATCACTGGTTCGCACTGCGAGCACGGCCGGTGATCGGTTCCGATGGCGAAGTCATCCGCTGCGTCGGCACGATGGTCGACGTCACCGAGCAGAAGAAATCGGAAGAACGCCTTCTGCACGATGCCGTGCATGACAATCTGACCGGCCTGCCGAACCGCGAACTGTTCATGAACCGGCTGGAAGCGATCATCTCGATCGCCCGCACCGAGGACAAGGTGCGCCCGACGGTCTTTGTCATCGACATCGACCGCTTCAAGCAGGTCAATGACGGCCTGGGCATCTCTGCCGGCGACACCATCCTGCTCACCGTGGCACGGCGCCTGCACCGGCTGCTCAAGCCAAAGGACTCGCTTTCGCGTTTCGCAGGCGACCAGTTCGCATTGATGCTGCTTTCCGAGCTGGATCCCGCACGCATCGCGGCCATGGCGGATGCCATCAAACACGCGATCAGCTCGCCGATCACCTTTGCCAAGCGCGAGATCGTGCTGACCGCCTCCGTCGGCCTGATCACCTGGACATCCGACCAGACCTCCGCGGAGGACCTGGTCAAGGATGCCGAGCTCGCCATGCACCAGGCCAAGCGCTTCGGCGGCGATCGGATCGAGCCGTTCCGGCCAGCCTTCCGCACCGTCGGCACCGATCGGCTGCAGTTCGAATCCGACCTGCGCCGCGCCATCGAGCGACGCGAATTCACCCTCGCCTATCAGCCGATCGTCCGGCTGGAAGACTACAGTGTCGCCGGCTTTGAAGCCCTGCTGCGCTGGGATCACCCGCGCCGCGGCATGATCCCGCCGGCCGATTTCATTCCCGTGGCCGAGAGCTGCGGGCTCATCGTGCAGCTCGGCCTCTTCGCGATGCAGAAGGCGGCGGAAGACCTCGCAGGCTGGCAGAAACACATCGGCGACACGCCACTATCGGTCTCGGTCAACCTCTCCAGTCGCCAGCTCATCCGCCGCGATCTCGTCACCGACGTCCGCTCGGTGATCGCGCGCGCAGGCCTGAAGCCACGCTGCCTGAGGCTTGAACTCACCGAATCGCTGGTCATGGATAACCCCGAACAGGCCGCCCATGTGCTGACCAAGCTGAAGCAACTGGGCATTGGACTGTCGCTCGACGATTTCGGCACCGGTTATTCGTCCCTGTCCTATCTGACCCGTTTTCCCTTCGACACGATCAAGATCGACAAGAGCTTCATCGACGACACGTCGCCCAAACGCGCCGTGTTGCTGCGTTCCATGGTCAACATGGCGCATGAACTGGGTCTCGCCGTGGTCGCGGAAGGCATCTCCGACCAGAGCGATGCGCTGGAGTTGCGCCAGATGGGCTGCGAATATGTGCAGAGCTTCATGTTCGGCGCGCCGATGAACGGCGATGCCGTGATCAAGCTGCTGCGCGAACAGTATCCACTGACGCAGGCATGATCTCGCTTTCTTCTCCCCGTGACGGGGAGAAGCTGCCTAGAGCATTTTGTAGCCAAGTGGAATCGCTTGGCGTTACAAAAATGCGGCGAAGACAAAAGCTTAGAGCGTTTCCGCGTTTCCGTGAAAAACGGAAACGCTCTAAAGGGCGGATCAGGGATATGAATTCCTGCGATGAAAGCTCAGGCGTGGCCGGCAGCCTGGCTGAAGCGCGCAAGGTCGATGCCGATCGAAGCGATTGCCCGGTCGTATTTACCTTCGATGTCAGGATCGAACAGCAGGTCCGGCGTTGCCGGACAGGTCAACCAGCCATTCTCGGCGATTTCGGCTTCGAGCTGGCCGGCACCCCAGCCTGAATAGCCGAGCGTCATCAATGCCTGGCGTGGTCCGCGCCCTGCCGAAATAGCACGCAGGATATCGACCGTGGCGGTCAGGCAGATGTCGTCGGAGACCGGCAACGAGGATTCGACGCGATAGTCGCCGGTGTGCAGAACAAAACCGCGGCTGCGGTCCACCGGGCCACCGTTGCGCACGATGAAGTCGCGGGTCTGCCTTGGCAGGCGGATCGCCTCCTGTTCATTCATGATACCGAGTTGCACCAGAAGATCGGGAAACAGCATCTGCTGGGTCTGGTTGATGATCAATCCCATCGCGCCTTCGTCCGAATGCGCGCAGATGTAGATGACCGAACGCGCGAACCGCTCGTCCTTCATGCCGGGCATGGCAACAAGGAACTGGTCGTCGAGAAAGCCGCTTTTACCGGCCGCATTCTTGTGGCGTAAAAGGTCCATAGAGGAAGGGTAACGCGTTTCCGGCACGCTTGAAAGATGCCATTGGTGCAATTCGCGAGCAGCCTTAATGTACAGGGCTCACGCAAAAATGATGGTCGGCATCAGACGAAAGCGGTTGCGTCGCCACATTTGCCGTTTCAAATCAGCGCCATGGATCGCTTGAGATTTTCGCTAGAGCAATTCCAGGAAAAGTGCATAGCGGTTTTCCGTCCGGAATTGCGTAAAAACAAAGAACCAGAGCGTTTCCGCGTTTCCGAGAAGATCGGAAACGCTCTCGGCCTTGCCGCTTTAATGGCCACCAGCCTGCCGGCTGCGGCTTCCTCATCCACCTGGGCGGACAGCGAGGGTGGGCGCGTCCGGCTGGTGACCACCGGCACGCCCGACGCTTCCGGCCAGCTCATCGGGGCGCTTCATATCGAATTGAAACCAGGTTGGAAAACCTACTGGCGTGACCCCGGCGCAAGCGGCGTGCCGCCGCAGATCGACGTCGCCAAGGCGACCAACGTCGCCAAGGCGGAGCTGTCCTACCCGGCTCCCGGCCGCCATGACGATGGTTATGGCGGATGGGCGGGCTATGACCGCACGGTCGCGCTGCCGGTGAAATTCACATTGGCAAAGCCCCAGGAAAACGCGGTCATCGATGCCGGCGTCTTTCTCGGCATCTGCCAGACGATCTGCATTCCGCTACAGGCGCAGTTGAGAGTCGATCCGGCTCAAGATGCAGGCAATCCCGAAGATGCCGAACTGGTGAAAGCGGCATTGGCCGGCTTGCCGCGGAAACCCAGTGACGGCTTCGGCGCAAAGACACTCTCAGGGGAGAAGGACAAGCTTCTCGTGGAGGCGACCGTGCCGGGTGAAGCCAAGAGCGTCGACCTTTTCATCGCCGGCGAGCAGGGTTATCTGTTCGGCGCACCGACGCGCGCTGAAGATGGCGGCAGGCTCGTCTTTGCTTTCCCGATCCTGGCGCGACCCGGCAAGGCAGCGCAAGGCGATGGTCTCCCCTACACGCTGACCACTCCGTCCGGGGCGGTTGAAGGTCTATTGCCCTATCCGTGACAATGACATGCCGTGGTCGCATTGCGAGGCGACACGGAAGGCGCTATCGCTTTGCACTCTTCCTTCTCTCCCAGACAAGAGGACTGCCATGACCATTGCCGTTGGCGAAAAGCTGCCCGAAGCCACCTTCAAGACCATGACCGACGATGGCGCCAAGGCGCTCTCCGCCGCCGATGTGTTCTCCGGCAAGAAGGTGGTGCTGTTCGGCGTTCCGGGCGCCTTCACACCGACCTGCAACAACAACCACCTGCCGGGTTACCTCGAAAACCGCGATGCCATCCTGTCGCGCGGCGTCGACCAGATCGCGGTGGTTGCGGTCAACGACCCGTTCGTGATGGGCGCCTGGGCCCGCTTCACCGGCGGCGAAGGCAAGATCCTGTTCCTGGCGGACGGCAGCGGCGATTTCGCCAAGGCTGCCGGTCTCGACATCGATCTCAGCGCCAACGGGCTCGGCCTGCGTTCCAAGCGCTTTTCGATGATCGTCGACAACGGCACGGTGACGGCGCTCAACATCGAGGGCAATCCCGGCCAGGCTGTCGATTCCAGCGCCGCGAAACTGCTCGAGCAGCTCTAGTCGCTCTCGCCGATAGCTGGCCTTCGCACATGCGTGGAGCCGTAGCCAGATCCCATGGCACGGCTTCGCGCAGTCCCTCGAATTGCTCCAGGTCCTCTTTCACGAAGCGAAACTTTGGGGCAGAGGAGGCAGATGGCCAGAAAAACAAATGCCAGGGAACGCCTGATCGGCGCAGCACAGGATATTCTGGCTGAAGAAGGGCTGGCGGCGTTCACCTCGAATGCCGTGGTCGAGCGCGCAGGCGTGACGCCACCGACATTCTACCATTATTTCGTGAACAAGCAGGCGCTGCTTCGCGAACTGGGTGAACGGATGATGCTGGCACAGCATGACGTCATCCGGCGCGACACCGGGCTGGTGATCCGCGGGCCAGAGGATTTCCGCAAGGCTTGCGAACGGACCGTGCATGAAGCCTTCGCGAGCACACGGGCTTTCCGTGGCGGCTATGCCTTGCTGGTGTCGCTGCGCGCGTTACCCGATCTGCGCGACGTCCGGTTGCGCGCGCATGCGGACATAGCCCGACTGATTTCCACCTATCTTCACGAGCAGGGATTGAGCAAGGGACCGGACGATCTCATCGTACCGGCCCGCGTGGCGCTGGAATATCTCTACGCCGCGATCGAGATGCTGTTCGAGACCGACTTCGCAAACCAGGAAGAGGTGCTGCGCCTGACGGTGGAGACACATCTCCGGCTTTACGAGCTGTTTTGATCGGCCGTGGATGTCGCCACACCGACGCGCAGCATCAGGCCGCATCCAATCACGAACAACAGGATAAGGCTGCCGAAACCGATCCGCTGGCTGCCGCTCAGCATGGTCGTCAACGCCACCAGCGCCGGCCCCAGCCAGACCGTGATGGTGCTGGTCATTGCATAAATGCCGAAGAACTGGCCAAGCCGATCCGGCGGGCTAAGCGTCACCAGCAGCGACCGGCATGAGGCAAAAGCAGCCACGATCAGCCCACCCATCGGAATGGCGCTGACGAGGAAGATCAGGTCGGTGACCTCCGCGAACATCGATCTCGCCGACGCCTGTGCTGCGATTGGCACCAGCCCGAACAGGATCGCATCGCGGCCGATCGAAATCTGGAACAGAAACAGCGCTGTAATCGCCAGCAATTCGGTCATGATCGCATTGCGCGGTCCCAACCGTCGATCGAGCCAGCCGGCTGCCAATCCCCCGCCCACCGCCGCGATCGTCACGATGATGCCCATCGCGGCATTTTCCGCGCGTGTCCATCCCAATGTCCCGGACGTATAGACAGCCGTGATCGCGAACAGCGCGATCAGTCCATCCATGAAAACCATGCGCGCGATCAGGAAGCGCATGATCTGCGGCCATTCCGCAAATAATGCGCGAACGGTGGCGATGAGGCGGACATCACGCGGAAAGGGACTGACCCCACGCCAGCGCCCAGCCACTCCTGGTCGGTCCGGCATGAAGCAAAGAAACGGCCAGACGAAGATCGCGATCCATAGCGCGCAAACGATGCCCGACAGGCGTGCGACATCGACTTCCGCCAGCCCGGCAGGCGGATAGCGCGTGAAGTAAAGCACGCCCAGCAGCAACAGAACCGACGCCGCGCTGCTCAACGCCAGCCCGAGCCCTGAAATGAGTGACACTTCGCTCTTTGTCCCGGCGACACCGAGCAGCGCATTCTGGAAAAGTTCGGATACCGAAAAGCAGCAACCGGCCAGCGCCAGCAACGTCATCACGAGCGGAATTGCATAAGGCGTGTCAGGATGGATGAAGCTCAGCCCCACGCATGACAGCGCCATAGTCAGCATCAGCGCGGCCAGCACCGGCTTCTTTCTGCCCCCGCGATCCATGTAACTGCCGAGGAAAGGCGCGATCATTGCCATTGCGAAGCCGGCGATCATCTGCGTGGTGCTGAACAATGCCTGGCCGCGCACCGGATCGCCGACCACGGACTGCGCGAAATATGTAGAATACACATATATTACAATAAGATAGTAAAATGGCCCTCGGGCCCAGTCCAAGCTGGCCCACCACCAGCCCGCGGCCGGAATGCCGCGCCTTAGTCGCTTCGCCACCGCCTCCACACTCCCCTCCCTGAGATATGTATAATAATAACTATAGACAGATTCTGCCTCCTGCGCCATTCTGTTTTCAACTGGCGGAATCGATTGGGGTAGGAACGGATGGGAGAGTTCTTGTTTCACGGCGGAGCGATCCTGCCTGCGCGTGGCGAACACGCTCCGGAAAGCCTGCTCGTCACCGGCGACCGGATCGATTTTGTCGGATCGCTGGCCGACGCGCGACGCTACGCGAAGGACGCAGGCCTGATACCACAGGAGATCGATCTGTCCGGCCGTGCGATCGTCCCAGGTTTCATCGACGGGCACCTGCACCCGATGCCGATGATTTTCTTCGCCATGTCGGCCGATCTCAGCGGCGCACACGGCATCGCTGCCGTCAGCGCCCGGCTGCATGCGCAGCAGGAGCGGCTCGCTGCGGACGAATGGTTGATCGGCGTCCAGTTCGAGAGCAACCGCCTGCCCGCGGACGAAATGCTGGACGCCGTGCTTCTGGACCAGTGGTTCCCCGATCGGCCGGTGCTTATCTATGGCCGCGACGGTCACGGCATCGTTGTCAATTCGATCGTGCTGGCAATGTTGTCCGCAGGCGAACTGGCAGCGGATCCGGCGGGCGGCACAATAGGCCGCGACACTTGCGGCCACCCGGACGGTCGTTTCTTCGAAAAAGCCATGGGCCTGGTCCAGGCAAAAACACCGATACCTGCCCCCGACCGCATGCTGGCCGCCATGGGCGAGGTGTTCGCACGGCTGGCGCGGTCCGGCATCACCTCGATCGGGGCAATGCTGCAGAGCGACGACGAAGGGCCGGCGGGCGAGTCCGGGCGCCCGGAGAGCTTCATCGCACTCGCCCTGCCGGAATTCGTGCCACAGTCGATCTATGCCATCGTCATTGGCCGAACCCTGGCGGGGGTCAAGGCACTGGTTGGTTCGACACTGGATGACCCCAGGCGCGGCACCAAAGCGCGTGCGATCAAGATCTTCGCCGACGGAACCTTCGGCTCATGCACCGCCTGCATGAACCAGCCTTACGCCGATCGCGGCTGCACCCACGGCTATATGACCTTGCCGGAGCAAGAGATCTACCGGCGAATGGAGGCCGCGCATCTGGCCGGCTATCAGATCTGCATTCACGCGATCGGCGACCGAGGGATCACCAATTGCGTACGGCTGTTCGAACGCCTGCTGGCGGATCATCCGCGCGCGGACCATCGCCATCGTATCGAGCACGCCTCCATCGCCGATCCCGCGCTGATCGCCCGGATCGCGCGTATCGGCCTGCACATCTGCACCCAGCCGCTGTTCATCCGGTCCGAAATGGCATGGCTGCCGACGCGGCTGGGCGAGGAGCGCACGGCGCACGTCTATCCGTTCCGCGACTTCCTCGACGCAGGCATCGCGCTGGCCGGATCGTCGGACGCGCCGATCGAAGATACCGACGTGATCGCGGCGATCGATTTTGCGGTGAACCGCGGTGGTTTTCACCCCGAACAGGGCGTGTCGGTGCGCGAGGCGCTGGACATGTACACAATCAACGCCGCGCGCCTGCAGTTCGAAGAAAACGACAAAGGCTCGCTGGAAGCCGGGAAGCTCGCCGATCTCGTCATCCTCGATGACAATCCCCTGTCGGTCTCAGCCCAGGATATCGGGGCGTTGTCGGTCATGGCGACGATGATCCGGGGCCGCTTCGTCCATGACCTGATCGGCATGCAGGGCTGACACGCAACCAATCGCCGTGCGCCGAACAACGCCCTATTCGAAAAGGAAATACGTATGCCCCATGATCCGATCGTGAAGATCGAATTGCGTCCGGTCTTCGTGCCGTTCACGGAAATGGTGCGTGCGCATCTGCAGGGCGGCAGCGGCAAGGTGGCGATGGGCCTGAAGGTGGAGGACCACTGGCTCGGCGGCGATTTCCTGATCTGCCGTATGACGACGGAGAACGGCGTCGTCGGCCTGGGCGAAAGTTATGTCTGGCTGGTCGAGAGCGGTGTATCACCGCAACTGATGGCTGACATGATCGAACAGCATCTCGCCCGCTTCGTTCTCGGACGTTCCGCCTTCGACATCGGCGCCATCCACGGCAAGTTGGACAACAATGTCGCCCGCAACGAAATGGCAAAAGGCTTGCTGGACATGGCGCTGCATGACGTCGCGGCGCGTAGCGTCGGCCGGCCCGTCCACGACCTTTGCGGGGGACGCCAGATCGATCGCGTTCCGCTCAGCCTGGTGATGCCCCTCACCGACGTGCCCACGATCCAGGAAATCACCCGCATGGCGCTTGGCGCAGGCATCCGTTCCTTCCGGTGCAAACTGGGGGATGGTCGAACGCGCGACGTGGCGATCATATCGGCCGTACGCGACCTGATCGGGCCGGACGCCGGCCTGCGCGTCGACTACAACCAAGCCTATGCGCCCAATGAAGCGCTGGCGGCCATCGAGGCGATCGCACCATACGGCATCGATTTCGCCGAGCAGCCGGTGCGCGCGGACGATTTCGCCGGCATGACCTGGGTGCAGTCGCGCACCAGCGTGCCGCTGATGGCGCATGAAAGTGCCTTCGGCCTGCGCGATATCGTGACGCTGGCGGAAATGGGCGGGGTCCGCTGCTTTGGGCTGAATGCCGAGCGTCCCGGCGGCATGACGGGGGCGTTGCGCGCGATCGACTATGCCGCGGCCCGTGGACTGGACGTGGTATTGCACAACCAGTGCGGCGGCATCGGCAGCGCGATGCTGCTGCACCTGCACGCCGCGCGCGCGGCGAACATTCGCCACGCCACCGAATTGCAGGGCCATCTGATGCTCGAGCACAGCCTGATCCGGGAAAGCATCGACTATGATGGCGGATCAGCTGCGGTACCGGATGGCCCGGGCTGGGGCGTGACGCTGGACGAAGCGGCGGTGGATCGTTTCGCCAGGGCAGACTGGATCACACTGAACGCCTGATGTGCGCCCCTTCCATCGCGGAAGAGCAGCGGCCGTTCAATAACTCTGCGACGACCGACGGGGTTTCGGGGCGCTGGTCTTCGCCGGCGCATCGACCCTGGCAGGACGCGCTACGCCGGCCGTCGCGGAACCCGACTTCTTGAAGGGCGCCATGCCTTCGCGCGCCAGTTCGTCAGCGCGTTCGTTTTCGGGATGACCGGCGTGGCCCTTGACCCAGTGCCAGGTCACATCGTGACGCCGGTTGGCTTCGTCCAGGGCCTGCCAGAGTTCGCCATTCTTGACCGGCTTCTTGTCAGCGGTTTTCCAGCCGTTGCGCTTCCAGCCATGAATCCATTTGGAGATGCCGTCCATGACATATTTGCTGTCCGTGTAGAGGTCGACCTTACAGGCCTCCTTCAAAGCGTTCAGCCCGGAGATCGCCGCGAGCAATTCCATGCGGTTGTTGGTGGTATCCGCTTCGCCGCCCGACAGTTCCTTGGTCTTGCCGTTGAAGCGCAGGATGGCGCCCCAGCCGCCAGGCCCCGGGTTGCCGGAACAGGCGCCGTCGGTGAAAACCTCGACATGCTTCATTTCAGGCCATACTCGGAAGCTGAGCCGATAGCGCGGTGGAAGCGCATGCGGCGGATGTATTCGGTCGGATCACGCTTGATGACAAGGCCGCCGTCGGGAACGGTCAGCCAGTCATAAAGACGCGTCAGCATGAAGCGCAGCGCAGAACCCCGCGCCAGCATCGGCAGCGCCTCTCGCTCCGCCGCACCGAGCGGCCGCACGCTCTGGTAACCGGCTAGCAGTGCCGTTCCCTTGGTGAGATTGAAGGAAAAATCCTTCTCGAAGCACCAGGCGTTGAGACAGGTGGCAAGGTCGTAGGCGTAGAAATCGTCGCAGGCGAAATAGAAATCGATCAGCCCTGAAAGTTTCTCGCCAAGAAAGAAAACATTGTCCGGGAAGAGGTCGGCATGGATGATGCCGGTCGGCAGGCCTTCCGGCCAGTTGCGCTCGAAATCGGCGAAATCCGCGTCGACCTCGGCGGCAAGCCCCGGTTCGACCTCATCAGCCCGCGCCCGCGATGCCTCCCAGAGCTTGCGCCAGCCATCGATCGCCAGCGCATTGTCGCGGTGCATGGCAAAATCGGCACTTGCCAGGTGCATTGCAGCCAGAGCCTTGCCGACCTCACGGCAATGCGCAACGCCTGGCTTGCGCAGCCACATGCCTTCCAGAAAGGTGATGATGACTGCCGGCCGGCCGGCCAGCGTGCCGATCATCGAGCCATCGTGACGCTGCACCGGCAGCGGGCACGAAATGCCTTTCTTGGCGAGATGATCCATCAGTCCGAGGAAGAAAGGCAGGTCGGCCTTTTCCACGCGCTTTTCGTAAAGCGTCAGGATGAAGGAGCCTGCCGTGGTGTGCAGCAGGAAGTTGGAATTTTCCGTACCTTCGGCAATGCCCTTGTAGGAGAGCAGGTCACCAACCGAATATTCCTTCAGGAAAGCAGCAAGATCGCCCTCGCCCACATCGGTATAGACCGCCATCATACGGTCCCGTTTACGAAGGCCATGTCGGCCGGGGTCAGTTCGACATCGCGCAACACCCGCATCACGGGAAAATTCTCCGTCTCCGTCGCTGTCACCGCCAGGTCGACCGAAACGTCGAAACGCTGGCGGAAAGCATCGATGATCTCATCGACGATGATCTCCGGCGCCGAGGCCCCGGCGGAGAGACCGAGCGTCTGTATGGAACCGATCTCATTCCACGGAATCTCGGAAGCGCGCTGTACGAGAAGCGACATCGCTGCCCCCGCGCGTTCAGCCACTTCGACCAGACGGCGCGAATTCGAGGAATTGGGGGCACCGACGACCAGGTAGAGGTCGCAGCCAGGAGCGGTTTCCTTCACCGCATCCTGCCGATTGGTCGTGGCATAGCAGATCGATTCGGCGGCAGCGGCCTGCATTGCAGGAAACCGCTCCTGCAATGCACGGATGATGCCGGCTGTATCCTCCACCGAAAGCGTCGTCTGGGTGACAAAACCCAGCGCCTCGGGATCGGTTGGCTGGAATGAAGCAGCATCGGCCTCGGTTTCGATCAACGTCACCGCGCCGTCAGGCAATTGCCCCATCGTGCCGATCACTTCGGGGTGGCCAGCATGGCCGATCAGGAGCACGTGGCGGCCGAGGCGCTGGTGGCGCATTGCCTGCTTGTGCACCTTCGAAACCAGCGGGCAGGTGGCATCGAGATAAAAAAGATTGCGCGCCACGGCGTCAGCCGGCACCGTTTTCGGCACGCCATGTGCAGAGAACACGACCGGGGACTGCTTGTGTTCCTCCGGGATCTCGGACAGTTCCTCGATGAAAACGGCGCCGAGGTTCTGCAATCCTTCGACCACATATCGGTTGTGCACGATCTCATGGCGGACATAGACCGGGGCGCCGTATTTCTTCAGCGCCAGCACGACGATCTGGATGGCGCGGTCGACGCCGGCGCAGAAGCCACGCGGCTGGCAGAGCCTGATCGTGAGCGGCGGTTTAACGGCTTTGTTCAACATGCTTTCCCATCGTCTGGACACGCGCGCCGGACCGAAAATCGGAATCGATTTCGGAAAGCACGATGCGCAAGACCAAAGTGCTGGAGCGTCCTTTGCGTATCCGAATGGACGCGCCACGCTCCAGTGCGGACATGATGTCCGCCACCCCTGTCTGTCAAGGGCGCGAAATGGCGCGAACGGACTCTCAGCTGGCCTTTCGGTTCTTTCGCAGCCACACGGCCACGACACCGACGAGCGCCGCCGCGAGGCCATACCAGGTCAGCGCATATTGCAGATGATTGTTGGGCAGGTCGACCATGGTGGTGCCGCCAACCGGCAAACCACCAGGATTGAGTGCCTTGCCGGCATCGATGAAGAAGGGCAGCACCACAGCTCCGGCAGGCAAGCCTGCCGTGGCAGCCATGGCATCGCGATCCTTCCAGTAGAAGATGTTCTTGGCGAGGTCGTTATCCGGCACCATCACCGATGGCTTGCCGCTCAGCGGATTGCGGGCAAGACCGGCGACAGTGACCTCGCCAGGGATTTCGCCCTCGGTACGCTTGGCCGGGTCCTTCATCTCGTAGGGCACGAAACCGCGATTGACGAAGACAAAGCGTCCGTCGGTCAATCTCAAGGGCGTGTAGACGCTATAACCTGTCTGGCCATCCCAGGTGGTGAAGAAATAACGCTCGCCCTGATGCAGGAAAGTGCCGCTTAGCGTGACGGCGACATAATCGACATCGCCGGAGGCTGCGTACTGCTTCTCGACTTCAGCCAGTGTTACGGGATTGGCATTCATGCGCCGGTCGATCGTCTCGATCAGCTTTTCCTTCCAGGCAAGCCGCTCGACCTGCCAGGTACCGAGCCCGATCAGCATGATGAAAGCAATGAGGCCAAGACCGAGCGCCAGCGCCTTGCGCGGTGCGCTTCTTTGGGTCGAATGTGATGCGGCAGTCATCGCTGCTGATCCAACCTGCCTTCAGCTGCCTTGTTGCGATACTGCAAGGTGAGCAGAACGCCCTTGATGAGCCGCAGTGCTGCCAGACACAGTACCAGTGCCAACGGGATCCACAGCAGGAAATGCAGCCAGAGCGGCGGCGCGAAAGTGACCTCGAGCCACAGCGCCAGACCGACAACGATGAAGCCGATGATGAGAATGACGAAAACGGCCGGTCCGTCGCCGGCATCGGCGTAGGAATAGTCGAGGCCGCAATTGTAGCAACGCTTGCCGACGGTCAGGAAACCCGAAAACAGACGCCCTTCTCCGCAGCGCGGGCAGAGCCCCTTCAGGCCGGCCTGGATCGGATCTATCGGCGGCCATATTGCCTTGTCTTCACTCATGCCGGTCTTTTTAGAACCTTTCGGAACCGAGTTGAACGTCCACTCCAAAAGAAAGAGGCGGCCACGTTGCCGCAGCCGCCTCCCTTAAAACCCGTATCCGGATCGATCAGTGGCCTTCGATGACCGCGCCCATCGAACCCCAGACATAGATCGAGGCAAACAGGAACAGCCACACCACGTCAACGAAGTGCCAGTACCAGGCAGCAGCTTCGAAGCCGAAATGCTGCTTTGGCGTGAAATCGCCCTTCATCGCGCGAACCAGGCAGACCAGCAGGAAGATGGTGCCGATGATCACGTGGAAACCGTGGAAGCCGGTCGCCATGAAGAAGGTGGCGCCGTAGATGGAATCCTTGAAGCCGAACGGAGCGTGGATGTACTCGTAGGCCTGAACCATCGTGAACAGCATGCCGAGGCCTACCGTCAGCACCAGGCCGTTGATGAGACCCTTGCGGTCGCCATGGATCAGCGAATGGTGCGCCCAGGTCACCGTCGTGCCCGACAGCAGCAGGATGACGGTGTTGTAGAGCGGCAGATGGAAGGGGTCGAGCACCTCCATACCCTTGGGCGGCCAGACACCGCCGGTGAAGGTGGTGCGCGCCGCCTGGATGGCCTCGTTCGGGAACAGGCTGGCGTCGAAGTAGGCCCAGAACCAGGCGACGAAGAACATCACCTCGGAGGCGATGAACATGATCATGCCGTAGCGGAGGTGGAGCGAAACCACCTTGGTATGGTGCCCCTCATGCGCTTCCTTGATCGTATCCGACCACCAGCCATACATCGTGTAGAGCACGATGATCAGGCCGATCAGAAGCACCCAGAAGTGTGCCTTGGCGACGTCTACACCGAAAAGGTGGAACGACGTACCCTTGAGATACTGCATATAGAAGATGCCACCGAACGCCATGACCAGGGCGCCGACGGAACCCAGGAAGGGCCATGGGCTCGGATCAATGATGTGGTAGTCGTGGTTCGGTTTGGCGTGTCCGTCAGCCATGTCATCCCCCGAGATTTGCTTCGGTATTGGAAATTGCCTTGCCGCTTTCCTTGGTCCCCGCAGCCGCAACCGGCTTGTTCTTGTCAGCCAGGAACATGGTGTAGGAAAGCGTGATGGTTTTGATGTTCTTCATTTCCGGCACCTTGAGGATGTCCGGATCGACATAGAAGACGATCGGCATGTCGACCGTTTCGCCCGCCTTCAGCGTCTGGTTGGTGAAACAGAAACATTCCACCTTGTTGAAATAGGCACCCGCCAGCTCCGGCGTCACATTGAAGGTCGCGCGGCCGGTCGTCGGCGTGCCGAACTTGTTCGTGGCCTTGTAGGCGACCTGCCTGGTTTCGCCGAGCTTGATGGTGACCTCGCGCTGCACCGGCTCGAATTCCCATGGAACTCCGGCCGTATTGGCGTCGAAGCGAACGGTGATTTCGCGGTCGATAACACGGTTGGAATATTGCGTGGCACGCTGCGTCGTGCCGCCATAACCGGTGACCTGACAGAACATCGCGTAAAGCGGCACTGCTGCATAAGCCATGCCGACCATGGCACCGAAGAACGCCACGCAACCACCGGCGACTGCCAGGTTGGTCTTGCGCTTCTTCTGTTCGGCAGCTGTCTTTTCCAGGTCCATCATCAACCTCACATCGGCCGGTTGATGATGGGCGTGCCGAACTTCACGATCGTCGCCACGTAGAAGATGACGACCAGCACACCAAGCGCCACGGCAATCGCAACCGAGCGGCTGCGGCGCGCTTTTTTCTGGCGTTCGGTGAGCGTGACCAGTTCGAGCTTTTCATCCATTGCACTCATGCCCCACCCAGAACCAGAACGCGGGCAACAACGCTATCGGCAAGATAAGCGGCGAAGATGGCGAACAGATAAAGCAGCGAATAGCCAAACAGCGCCTTGGCCGGCTTCATGACACGATCGCTGTCGGGCATGCGCAGCACACCCCAGGAATACCAGACGAAACCAATGCCCAGGAGTGCTGCCGGTATGCCGTAGATGGCAGACGTATAGCCGAGCAGCCAGGGCAGCACGCCGATCGGTGCCAGGATGACGGCATAGGCGAAAATCTGGCGGCGGGTCGAAGCCTCGCCAGCGACGTTCGGCATCATCGGGATGCCCGCGCGTCCATAGTCACCCGACTTGAACAGCGCAAGCGCCCAGAAATGCGGCGGCGTCCACAGGAAGATGATGAGGAAAAGGATAATGCTTTCCAGGCTGACCGCGCCGGTCGCGGCGGCCCAGCCGATGACGGGCGGGAAAGCGCCGGCCGCACCGCCGATGACGATGTTCTGCGGCGTCCAGCGCTTCAGCCACATCGTGTAGATGACGGCGTAGAAGAAGATGGTGAAGGCGAGAAGGGCAGCCGACAGCCAGTTGACGAGCACGCCGAGCGTCATCACCGACAGCGCCGACAACACCAGACCGAAGCTCAGTGCCTCGCCCGGCAAGACGCGGCCGGATGGGATCGGTCGGCTGGCGGTGCGGGTCATGACGGCATCGATGTCGGCGTCATACCACATGTTGAGCGCACCCGACGCACCGGCACCGATGGCAATCGCCAGAATGGCGATGACCGCGATCAAAGGGTTCATGGTGACGGGAGCCGCGACCAGACCGACAAAGGCCGTGAAGACCACCAGCGACATCACACGCGGCTTGAGCAGCGCAAAGTAGTCGCCCGCTGTCGCCTCCGACATGCGGGAGCCCACTTGCTCCATGTGTGAATTGTCAACCAGGGCCATTGCGTACTTGAAGTCCATTCCGTTTGGCCAAAACCGCCGGCCAGGCCGGCGGTTTCGATCGTTCAAAGCTGCCTTACTTGACCTTGGGCAGCTGTTCCCACTGGTGGTAAGGCGGCGGCGAAGGCAGCTGCCATTCCAGCGTGGTCGCACCCTCGCCCCACGGGTTGGCACCAGCGATGCGCTTCTTCCGGAATGCCTCGAAGACACCATAGAGGAAGATCAGGACGCTGATGCCGGAGATATAGGAACCAACCGACGAGACGTAGTTCCAGCCGGCAAACGCGTCCGGATAGTCGATGTAGCGACGCGGCATGCCCGACAGACCGAGGAAGTGCTGCGGGAAGAACACGAGGTTCACGCCGATGAACATGATCCAGAAATGCGAACGTGCGATGAACGGCGAATACATGTAGCCGGTCATCTTCGGGGAACCAGTAGTACCAGCCGGCGAAGATCGCGAAGACGGCGCCAAGCGACAGCACGTAATGGAAGTGCGCGACGACGTAGTAGGTGTCCTGCAGCGAGCGGTCGAGACCGGCGTTGGCGAGCTGGACGCCGGTGACGCCACCGACGGTGAACAGGAAGATGAAGCCTACCGCCCACAGCATCGGCGTGCGGAAGGAGATCGAGCCGCCCCACATTGTGGCGATCCACGAGAAGATCTTGATGCCGGTCGGCACGGCGATGACCATCGTGGCGAACACGAAATAGCGCTGCGTGTTGAGCGAGATACCGGTGGTGTACATGTGGTGCGCCCACACCACGAAGCCGACGGCGCCAATCGCGACCATGGCATAGGCCATGCCGAGATAGCCGAACACCGGCTTGCGCGAGAAGGTCGCGATGATGTGGCTGACGATGCCGAAGCCCGGCAGGATCAGGATGTACACTTCAGGATGACCGAAGAACCAGAACAGGTGCTGGAACAGGATCGGATCGCCGCCGTTTTCGGGCACGAAGAAGGAGGTGCCGAAGTTACGGTCGGTGAGCAGCATGGTGATGGCGCCAGCCAGGACCGGCAGCGACAGCAGCAGCAGGAAGGCGGTGACCAGAACCGACCAGGCGAACAGCGGCATCTTGTGCAGCGTCATGCCGGGAGCGCGCATGTTGAAGATGGTGGTGATGAAGTTGATCGCGCCGAGGATCGACGAGGCACCGGCGATGTGGATCGACAGGATCGCCAGGTCCATGGCAGGCCCCGGCTGACCGGAGGTCGACATCGGCGGATAGATCGTCCAGCCACCGCCGACACCGTAGGCGCCGGGCGCGCTCGGAACGAACATCGAGGTCAGCAGCAGGATGAAGGCCGGCGGCAGCAACCAGAAGGAGATGTTGTTCATGCGCGGGAACGCCATATCCGGCGCACCGATCATGATCGGCACCATCCAGTTGGCGAAACCACCGATCAGGGCCGGCATGACCATGAAGAAGATCATGATCAGCGCGTGTGCGGTAGTGAAGGCATTGAACATGGACTTGCCGGCGTCGAGCGCGGCATCGCCGTTGACGCCGTAGACCATGGACGCAAGACCGGGGAAAATCTGGATGCCCGGCTCCGCGAGCTCCCAACGCATCATGATCGAGAGAAAGCCGCCGATGATGCCGGCCATGATCGCGAAGATCAGGTACAGCGTACCGATGTCCTTGTGGTTGGTCGAATTGACCCAGCGGACCCAGCCTTTAGGCTTGTGGTCGTGATCGTCGTGAGCCGCTGCCTGCGCCATGTTCCGCTCCGTTCCCTATCCTTGTTTCGACCGCGGCATCAGTTGCCGGCGGACGCAACCTTGTTGGTACCATCGACCTCGGCCATCAGCGCCTTGTTGGCACCCGGGAGGTCGGTCTTGGCCGCAGCCAGCCAAGTATCATATTGCTTTTCCGAAACGACGCGCACGGCGATCGGCATGAAGGCATGGTCCTTGCCGCAAAGCTCGGAACACTGACCGTAATAGAGGCCTTCCTTCTCGGCCTTGAACCAGGTCTCGTTGATGCGCCCTGGAACGGCATCGACCTTGATGCCGAAGGCCGGCACGGCATAGGCATGGATCACGTCGGCGCCGGTCACGAGCACGCGCACGACGACACCGACCGGAACGACCAGTTCGTTGTCGACCGCCAGAAGACGCGGATATTTGCCCTTGTCTTCCTTGCCGAGACCCGCACGGTCGGCATCGGCAAGGATTGCCGAATTGAAGGAGAACGGCTGCTCGAACTGGTATTCGTAATCCCAGTTCCACTGGTTGCCCGTGGCCTTGACGGTGAGCTTCGGCTCTTCCGGCGGGCTGTACTGCGCGGTCAGCAGCTGGAAGGACGGAATGGCGATGGCCAGCAGCACCAGAACCGGCCCCAGCGTCCAGGCCACCTCGATCATCGTGTTGTGGCTGGTCTTCGACGGCGTCGGGTTGACGCTCGCGCGGAACTTCAAGATGCACCACGCCAGCAGGAAGAGAACGAACAGCGTGATCGGCACGATGAACCAGAGCGTATAACGCTCGAACCAGGTGATCTGGCTCATGATCGCGGTCGCGGCCGGCTGGAAAGTCATCTCCCAAGGCTGCGGTTGCGCGGCCTGGGCGGCAGACCCGGCGAAAACAATTGATGCGGCACCAAAGCCAGCAAGAAACTTCTTCATCGCCCTCTTCATCTCCCAGTCCCCGTCCTGCGATCAGGTGGCAGGAATACGATATAACGCCGGGACAGGGAATCCCGGACGGTCCAGATTGGTTCAAACCATACTCTCTTTCCCGCCGCAAGAAAGGAGCGGGTAAAACCATGCGGCATTTTTGCGCGCGCCTTGATTGATCGCAGCTGCATGCATACGCGCAGCGACAATCAAGCTGCTGTCGCATGACCATGGCAGAGACAATCGCGGCAAATTGAGCTATTTGCGCTGGAAAATCGTATTGTTGCCGCAGTTGAAAGGGATTGCGCGTCGCCCCCACGCTTTTCCTTAGCGGTGCCGGGGCTTAAAGTGGCGTGATTCGGAATGGAGCCGACATGAACTCTTGGGTTTCGAGAACCTTGGCGAAGGTCATCTTTCTCGCCGCCCTTGCCGGAGCCGGACAGGCGGTGGCTGCCGCACAGCAGCCGAGCGGCAATGTGAAGTCCACGCACGGCGCCTGGTCGATCATCTGCGACACGCCTGCCGGCGCGACGTCCGAACAATGCGTGATGATGCAGAATGTGGTGGCCGAGGACCGTCCGGAGATGGGCCTTTCGGTCGTCGTGCTGCGTACGGCCGACAACAAAGCCGAGATCCTGCGCGTGCTGGCTCCGCTCGGCGTCCTGCTCCCCAACGGCCTTGGTCTCAACGTCGACGGCAAGGATATCGGCCGCGCCTATTTCGTGCGTTGCTTCCAGGACGGCTGCTATGCCGAGGTGATCCTGGAGAAGCCGTTGCTTGAGACGCTGAAGAGCGGCAAGGCCGCCACCTTCATCGTCTTCCAGACGCCGGAAGAAGGCATCGGCATCCCGGTCGACCTCAAGGGCTTCGCCGACGGCTTCAACGCCCTGCCCTGATCGTCATCATCACGGCCGCGCATTGCCGAACGGCGCTCCGGCGCCTACATCGGGACCAACAATTCTTTCAAGGATGCGCGCCATGAGCAGCCTCATCAGCCGATTCGACATTTCCGAAGAGCGGATCAAAAAGATCGTCGCGGACACCATCAAGGGGGCCGATGACGGCGAACTCTTTCTCGAATACAGCGAAAGCGAAGCGCTGATGTTCGACAATGGCCGGTTGAAGACGGCCAACTTCAACACCGACCAGGGTTTCGGGCTGCGTGTCGTGGCCGGCGAAGCCAGCGGCTATGCGCATGCCGGCGACCTTTCGGAAGCTGCGCTGCAACGCGCCGCCGGCGCGGTTGCCACGGTGAAGGCCGGTTATTCAGGCACACTGGCCGACGCACCACCACGCACCAACCGCCGTCTCTACGGCGACGAGAACCCGATCCCCTCGCCCGGCTTCGAAGCCAAGGCCAAGCTGCTGCAGGAGATCGATGCCTGGACGCGCGCGGAAGACCCGCGTGTGCGGCAGGTGACCGCGGCGCTCGCGGCTTCCTGGCAACAGGTCGAGATCCTGCGCGCCGACGGGCAGCTGGTGCGGGACATCCGGCCGCTCGTCCGCCTCAACATCTCGGTCATGGTCGGCGACGGTGAACGGCAGGAGACAGGGTCCTACGGCATGGGCGGCCGCACCGGCTTCGGCGAGTTCCTGGTCGAGCACAGCTGGAAACATGCCGCCAAGGAAGCGCTGCGCCAGGCATTGGTCAATCTTGAGGCAATTCCGGCGCCAGCCGGCACGTTCGACATCGTCCTGTCCAGCGGCTGGCCGGGCGTGATGCTGCACGAAGCGGTCGGGCATGGGCTGGAAGGCGACTTCAACCGAAAGAAGACGTCGGCTTTTGCAGGCCTTCTCGGCCAGCAGGTTGCGGCCAAGGGCGTGACTGTCGTCGATGACGGCACCATCGCCGAGCGACGCGGCTCGCTGACCGTGGACGACGAAGGCACTCCGACCAACCGCACGGTGCTGATCGAAGACGGCAAGCTGGTGGGCTACATGCAGGATCGCCAGAACGCACGGCTGATGGGCATGGCCGCCACCGGCAACGGCAGACGCGAATCCTATGCGCACCAGCCAATGCCGCGCATGACCAACACCTACATGACGGCCGGCGACCACACGCCGGAAGAGATCATCGCTTCGGTGAAGAAAGGCATCTATGCCGTTTCCTTCGGCGGCGGCCAGGTCGACATCACCTCAGGCAAGTTCGTGTTCGGCTGCACCGAGGCCTACATGATCGAGGATGGCAAGGTCACGCAGCCGATCAAGGGAGCGATGCTGATCGGCAACGGTCCGGATGCGATGCATCGCGTCACCATGGTCGGCAATGACATGAAGCTCGACACCGGTATCGGCATGTGCGGCAAGGCCGGCCAGGGCGTGCCGGTCGGAGTCGGCCAGCCGCATCTGCGCATGAACCAGATGACTGTCGGCGGCACGCAGATCTGAGCGGGTCGCAGGCAGCTGCCTTCCTGACCGGTCAGGCAGCTTGCCCGGATGTCGTGGCAGGCTCTAACCTCTCCACTCTATCGACAAAGGGAGGGAGCCATGGCGATCATTGAAGCCGGCAACGGCATCGTCACCCACATCAACGTGTTCACGACAACGCCGGAACAGCAACAGGCGCTGGTCGATTCACTCACTGAGACGGTGATTGCAGCCAGCGACGTGCCGGGTTGGATCTCGGCGAGCATCCATCGCAGCTTCGACGGCCGGCAAGTGGTGAACTATGTACAGTTCGAAAGCCACGACGCAGCCCAGAAGGTGACACACCATCTGCTCGCTGGGGGCTATATCCAACGCAACACGCAACTCGGCAGCGTCGCACCCGGTCAGTACGAAGTTGTGCACAGCCTCTCGAGTGCAGATATCTGAGAAATCCCAATTCCCAATCAGCCGATCATGCCCGCATACAAATCCATCGTCATCCTCACCGGCGCCGGGGTCTCGGCGGAATCGGGTGTCGATACCTTTCGCGACAAGGACGGCATCTGGTCGAAGGTCGACTATCGCGACGTGGCAACTCCGGAAGGCTTCATTCGCGATGCCGCCAGGGTGCATGAGTTCTACAATCAGCGCCGGCGCGGCATGGCCAATGTGGAACCGAATGCCGCCCATGCCGCGCTGGCACGGCTGGAACGCGCGTTTTCAGGTTCCGTCCTGCTGATCACGCAGAACATCGACGACCTGCACGAACGAGCAGGTTCGACCAATCTGATCCACATGCACGGCGAACTCGGCAAGGCGCTGTGCCAGGCCTGCGAGCAGCGCTCGCCCTGGTCGAAGGACATGTCCGCGCTGTCGCAGTGTCCCGCCTGCGGTGCCGTCGGTTACCTTCGCCCCGATGTCGTCTGGTTCGGCGAGATGCCCTACCAGATGGACCGCATCTATGCCGCGCTGGCGGACTGCGACCTGTTTGTCTCGATCGGAACCAGCGGCAATGTCTATCCGGCGGCCGGCTTTGTCGAGGAGGCACGGCTCAACGGCGCGCACACAATCGAGTTGAACCTCGAACCATCGGACGGGCACAGCAGCTTCAATGAGGCCATTCTCGGCAGGGCTACCGATATCGTTCCCGCCTTTGTCGATAGAATGCTCGCTGCTCGTTGACGGATGCTTTCAGCGCCGTTTTCGCGGCTTCTCCAGCAGCGCCACCGCCTCGACATGCGGCGACCACAGGAACTGGTCGATCGGCGTCACGCTCTTCAACTGATAGCCACCGTCGATGAGAATACGCAGGTCGCGCGCCAGCGTGACTGGATTGCAGGAGACGGCCGCAACGAACGGCACGTCCGAGCGGGCGATCTGTTTGGACTGATCCTCGGCACCGGCGCGCGGCGGGTCGAACACGACCGCGTCGAAGGCGGCAAGCTCCTTGAACGTCAGCGGCCGGCGATCGAGATCGCGGCGTTCGACCGTCACGCGTTTCAAGCCGCTGGCAAAACGGAAGCCGCGGTCGAGCGCGGCGAGCGCAGGCCCGTCACTTTCCACCGCAAGAACCTCGGAATTGGCGGCGAGCCTCAGCGCAAAGGTTCCGCATCCCGAAAAGAGATCGGCAACCCTTTTCGCCTTGCGCACATGTGCGGTCACAAGAGCCGCCATCGCATTCTCGGCCTCAGCCACAGCCTGCACGAAAGCGCCCGGCGGGGGCGTGACTGTTGCTGAGCCGAAGACGAGCGTCGGCTTGACGGCCTCGACGATGATCTCACCATCGATGGAGAGCCTGGCGATCCCGGACTTGATGACGAAATCCGTGGCAGCGCGGCGGATCGCCTCTGTGGGCTTGCCGCAATCGGCAGCTGCGACGTCCAGTCCCGACGCCGTTGCTGTGACCAGGAAGCGGAAAGGCTTGGACGTGTTGGCGACGATGCTGGCGAGGTGGCGCAAGATGCTGGCCGACCCGACGATGGTCGGCAAGAGCACCGGGCATTCCTCGATATCGACAAGGATGTTGGAGAAAGCCTGATTGTAGCCCAGATGCAATCCGGTGTCGGTGTTGCGCGCGGTGAAGGCTGCGCGGCGGCGACTATGCGGCGTGCAGGCGACGAGGTCCGCCACTTCGGTTTCCACGCCCCTCGCCTTCAGTGCATGAACCACAAGGCCGCGCTTCCATGCACGATAAGCCCCGTCTTCGAGATGCTGGATGGCACAACCGCCGCACTCGGTGAAATGCCGACAGACCGGCCTGATCCGCTCCGGCGACGGCTCCAGCACGGCGAGCAACTGGGCACGATCCTTTTCGCGCGCTGCCGTCACCACTTCGCCTGGCAATGCAAAGGGAATGAAAACATGGCCGCTGCCGGCATCGACGACACCGTCCCCTTGCGCGCCGAGCCGTGCGATCTGAAAACGGGTACTCATCGATCCTTCACTCCGGCAAGCAGGAATTCGCGATTGCCATCGCCGCCCTCGATCGGCGATGGGTGGAGGCCAAGCGCGCGCCAGCCGGCGAGCCCATCCAGCCAGCGATGCAGATCAGCGGCGACGGCTTCAGCTTCGGCTGGGTTCTTGAGCAAGCCACCCTTGCCGATCGCCTCGCGCCCGGCCTCGAATTGCGGCTTGACCAGCAGCAGCGCGCGAGCGCCGGCTCTTGCCAGCTCGAGAGCGGGCGGCAGTGCCAGTCTCAGCGAGATGAAGGAAACGTCGGAGACGATGAAATCCGGTGCGTGGCCGTCAAGGTCGGCAATCGAAAGCACGCGGGCGTTGAGCCCCTCGATGGATTTCACGCGAGGATCGGCTGCGATCGAGGCATGCATCTGGCCATGGCCGACGTCGACGGCGGTTACATGGGCAGCACCACGCTCAAGCAGCACCTGCGTGAAACCGCCTGTCGAAGCGCCGATGTCGAGAGCTTGCGCACCCGAGGGATCAAGCTGGAAACGATCGAGCCCGGCAATCAGCTTCAGCGCGGCTCGGGAGACGTAATTGCGTGCGGGGTCATCCACCGCCAGATCGACATCAGAAGACACGTTCTGGCCGGGTTTGGTCACCACCGTTCCGCCGACCGAGACGGTGCCGCGCTCGACCGCATCGCGGGCGCGTGAGCGGCTGGCGAACAGACCTCGCGCAACGAGCAGGTCGTCGAGCCGCTGGCGCTGGCTGGCTGGCTGATGGGAACACATTCGCCTTCATTGGCGAAAGCCGCGCGCGAAGGCAAGTCGGGACTGATCTAGAAAAGCTGGCTGGCCGAAGGACGCTCGACTGCGGGCACGAGGCCATCAGCGGGTGCCCGCCGGGGCGGCGGCGCTTCCTGCACGACGATCATCTGTGGCACCTGATTGTAAGCAAAGCCGCCGCGCAACGTCCCGATGTTGGCCGCCACGATGTCGATGGCCGCCTGTTCGAGAACGCGGTCATATTGCGGCTCGGCCAATACCGGCCCGACCAGCAAAAGCATGCCGGTCGCGCCAGCCGTAAACGCTCTCATCACGTATCTCCCTGCCTGGGGTTTTCCTAGCAGGGTGCCATTGAAAAAGGGGCAAGAGAGAAGGTAAGCGAAGCACCAAAAAGCAACCTGAACAACAGGTTAATCAGGATTGCCGAGAAAGTGATTCCACGCGTTGAGACGGTGATTCAAGCCGTTCACAAACAGATTCAACTTGTAGATGTTCAAGCGCGCTGCGCGCTGGTGACATGGCCAAGTGCCGCGAACACCGTACGTACGATGCCGGTCGCATCGAGCCCGGCATCTGCGTACATCTTCTCCGGCTTGGCATGGTCGGTGAAAGCATCCGGCAAGACCAGCGGACGCACCTTCAGACCGCTCTCGAGCAGGCCTTCATGGGCCGGGAAATGCAGCACCTGTGCCGCAAAACCGCCGATGGCGCCTTCTTCAACCGTCACCAGGATTTCGTGCGAACGAGCCAGGCGACGGATCAGGTCATGGTCGAGCGGCTTGGCGAAACGCGCGTCCGCCACGGTCGTCGACAAGCCGGCCGCGCTGAGTTCGTCAGCCGCCGCTAGACAGTCCTGCAGGCGGGTGCCGAAGGAGAGCAACGCCACCTTTGTGCCTTCGCGCACGACGCGGCCTTTGCCGATCTCGAGCGGCGAGCCACGCTCGGGCATATCGATACCGATGCCGTTGCCGCGCGGATAACGGAAGGAGATCGGGCCCTCGTCATACTCGGCTGCAGTGCGCACCATGTGGCGCAGTTCCACCTCGTCGCTTGCCGCCATGACAACGAAATCGGGCAGCGAGGCAAGGAAGGTGGTATCGAACGCACCGCAATGGGTTGCGCCATCGGCGCCCACATAACCGGCGCGGTCGATCGGGAAACGCACGGGCAGCTTCTGGATCGCGACGTCGTGCACCACCTGATCGTAGGCGCGCTGCAGGAAGGTCGAATAGATCGCGGCGAACGGCTTGTAGCCTTCGGTGGCAAGGCCGGCCGCAAAGGTCACCGCGTGCTGCTCGGCAATACCGACATCGAAAGTGCGGTTCGGGAAGACTTCGCCGAACAGATCAAGCCCGGTGCCTGTCGGCATGGCCGCGGTGACGGCGACGATCCTGTCATCCTCGCAGGCTTCGCGGATCAGGCTTTCGGCAAAGACATTGGTGTAGGTCGGCGCATTGGCCGGAGCCTTCGCCTGCGCACCCGTGATAACGTCGAACCGGTTGACGCCATGATATTTGTCGGCTGCCGCTTCGGCGGGGGCGTAACCCTTGCCCTTCTGCGTCACGACATGGATCAGCACTGGGCCCTTGCCATTGTCGCGTACATTCTTCAGCACCGGAATGAGATGCTCGAGATTGTGACCGTCGATCGGGCCGATGTGAAAGAAGCCAAGCTCCTCGAACAAGGTTCCGCCGGTGACGTAGCCGCGCGCATGCTCGACCGCGCGGGTGATGGCGCGATCGGCGCGCTTGCCGAGATAGGATGTCAGTTTCTTGCCGAAATCGCGCAGGCCAAGATAGGTCTTGCCCGAGCCGAGACGCGCCAGATAGGCGCTCATGGCCCCGGTCGGCGGGGCGATCGACATGTCGTTGTCATTCAGGATGACGATGAGGCGCGCATCGAGAGCGCCGGCGTTGTTCAGCGCCTCGAAGGCCATTCCGGCCGACATCGCCCCATCGCCAATGACAGCGATGACGTTGTTCTTGCCGCCAGAGAGATCGCGCGCCACGGCCATGCCGAGACCAGCCGAAATCGATGTGGAGGAATGGGCGGCACCGAACGGATCGTATTCGCTTTCGGTACGCCGCGTAAAACCGGAAAGCCCGTTCTCCTGGCGGAGCGTACGAATACGGTCGCGCCTGCCGGTCAGGATCTTGTGCGGATAGGCCTGGTGGCCGACGTCCCAGATAATCCTGTCTTCCGGCGTGTCGAAAACGTAGTGCAGTGCCACGGTGAGTTCGACGACGCCGAGACCTGCCCCGAGATGTCCGCCGGTCTGCGAAACGGCATCGATCAGTTCCGTGCGCAGCTCTTCCGCGAGCTGCGGCAGGTCACTTTCGGAAAGCTTCTTCATATCCGCAGGAATGCGGACCTTGTCGAGAAGCGGCGTTTGGGGTCTGGCGATCAATGGCTGGCCCGCTCGAGCTCACGTTCAAGAATATTCAAAAAATCGAATAGGCCTCCGACCAACGAAAGTAAATGTGCCGCAATGACACGCTCACTTGTCAGGCAGCGGAATGAACTCCTTTTCATCGCCCGGAACGATATCGAACCGGCCAGTCTTCCATTCCTGCTTGGCCTGTTCGATGCGTTCTTTCGATGAGGAAACGAAATTCCACCAGATGTAGCGTGGAGACCCCAGCGAAGCGCCACCGAACAGCATGAAATGCGCACCCAATTCCGACGAAACGATGATCTCGTCGCCAGGACGAAACACCAGAAGACGGTTTTCGGGGAAACTGTCGCCGGAAATGGAGACGAACCCGTCGAGCACATAGATGGCACGCTCCTCGGCGTCGGCGGCAATGCGGTACCTTGCACCAGGTTCGAGCCGAATATCGGCATACAGCGTGTCGTGATAGGTGGTCACCGGTGCGCGGCGGCCCTCCAGCTCGCCGATGATGAGGCGGCCCGACACGCCCTCGGCACCGAACTCCGGCAACTCGGCGTTGGCGGTGTTTTCGAAGACAGGCGCCATTTCCTCCTGCCTGTCAGGCAGCGCGATCCATGTCTGCAGGCCGGACATCGACATCGGCGCGCCGCGCATTTCCTCCGGCGTGCGCTCGGAATGGACGATGCCACGCCCTGCCGTCATCAGATTCACGTCACCGGGCGAGATGACCATCTCGGTGCCGAGCGAATCGCGGTGCCTGATCTTGCCGTCGAACAGATAGGTGACTGTCGAGAGACCGATATGCGGATGCGGGCGTACGTCCAGCGCCTTGCCGGCGCGCAGGATGGCCGGTCCCATGCGGTCGAAGAAGATAAAAGGACCGACCAACCGTCGCCTTGCGGTAGGCAGGGCACGGCGCACCTCGAAACCGCCTATGTCCTTTGCGTTGGGCACCACCATCAACTCGATGGCGTCGCAGGAAAAGGCATCACCGGGTTCGGGGTCGTTTCCGGGAAAGAAGCTCATCGGGCCGGCTCCATCTGCTGATGACTTGCAGATGGAACTTATACCCCCGTCTCCCCGGGGCAAACCGGCGATGCGGCGACGATGCGTTCACCGATCGGTCAGTCTCGGATGCTTGTGCACTCAGATGGAGAGGAGCGTGATCGCGCCGACGATCAGGGCGCAATAGGTGCCAGCCATTCCCGGTGCGCTCAACGGTGTCCTGGCCGTCATGATGCCAGCAAAGTGCAAGAACCGACCGGCGATCAGCAGTCCACCGATCGTCCACAAAACGACCGGCGGCGCCTGCCGGTATTCGGCGATGGCGAGCACGATCAAAGCCAGAGGCACATATTCGGTGAAATTGCCCTGCGCCCGAATGCGGCGCATCAGCGTCGGGTCTTCGCTGAAGCCGAGACGCACACCCACCTTCTTGCGGCGCAGACTGACCGCAATACTCAAGGCTACCAGCGAAAGAGCTGCCAACGCAGCGACGATGGACGTAACCGGAAGCATTTCCCCCTCCAACGAACGTTTTCGCGAGCTAACCATTTTTTACTTGCAAATTGCAAGTTAGAAAATCATATTGAACCCATGACGAAGTTCCGCACCGGCTGCCCAATTGCCTCGGCACTCGACATCATCGGTGACAAGTGGTCGCTCGTGATCATCCGCTCGATGGTGGTGGGAGCGACCAGCTATTCCGACTTCCTGGCGATGGCCGAAAAGATCGCGACGAACATCCTGGCCGAGCGACTGCATCGACTGGAGGGGGCCGGCCTGATCCGACAGACACAGGCGCGGCAAGGTGCAACCCGCGGCGCGTACGCTCTGACGGCCAAAGGCGCGGCGCTTATTCCCGCCCTGCAGGCGCTCGCACGGTGGGGTGAAGAAGAGTTGCCCGAGCGCTGGACGCCGCCGGAACGGTTCTATGCCGCCCGACCCGTAGATTTCGACAAGCCGTCGGTGGCCCCCTCGGCGTCCTGATCGGCAACATAGCGGCCTGTGCGACCGGAGCGATCACGGCACGACCAGAGCGTTTCCGGTTTTCGGAATGCGGGAACGCTCTAATTTTTTCTCAATTTCAGACGGAAAACCGCTACGCACTTTTCCTTAAACTGCCCTAGGCGGGCACCGGCTTGGGCCCAAAGCGCTCAGCCGACTTGGCGCGGGCTTTTGCCGCCACCTCCTCGCGGTTGCGCGGCGGCTGGGTCGTCTCAAGGACGACAAGCAGCTCATGCGCGGCATTGGCGATGGTGCGCACGGCGTTGTCGAAGGCTTCCTTGTTGCGCATGGAGGGCTTGTTGGAGCCACTGATCTTGCGCACGAACTGCAGCGCCGCCTCGTGAATTTCGGTATCGGTCGCCGGCGGTTCGAAGTTAAACAGCGGCTTGATGTTGCGACACATGGATATCTCTCCCGTTTGATATATCCGGCGTTGCCCCTCGTTCCCGTTAGTGGCCTCTCAGGCTCCTAGTCCCCGTCCAGCGGCTCGGTACCGACCGGCTTGCCGTCACGGGCGAGCCTGATCTTCTCCACCTTGTCCTCGGCGGCCTTGAGCAGGCGATCGCAATGCGCCTTCAGCGCCTCGCCCCGTTCATATATGCGAATCGACTGGTCGAGCGGCACGTCGCCGCGTTCGAGATCGTCGACGATCTTCTCTAACGCATCCAGCGCCTGCTCGAAGCTCATCGCCTTGACGTCCTGGTTCGCTTCCTCAGCCATGGCTCATCCTTTCATCAGGCGGCCGACATGCGCTGCGACCGAAAATGCCAATCCGTGCAGGTCGTAGCCGCCTTCCAGCAAACTGACCAGCCTGTTTGAACTATGACGGCGGGCGCGATCCATCAACTGCCCGGTCGCCCAGTCGAAATCATCCTCGACAAGGTTGATCTCGGCCAACGGGTCACGATGGTGCGCGTCGAAACCGGCCGAGATGATCACAAGGTCCGGCGCGAAAGAATCGATCGCCGGCAGGACACGCGTGTTGAACGCCTCACGAAAGATATCGCTACCCGTCGCCGGCGCCAGCGGCGCATTGACGATGTTGCCGGCGCCAGTCTCGTTTCTGGCGCCGGTGCCAGGATAAAGAGGCATCTGGTGCGTCGAGCAATAGAGCACCGATGGGTCGTCCCAGAAGATGTCCTGCGTGCCGTTGCCGTGATGAACGTCCCAGTCGACGATGGCGACACGCTCGACGCCGTGCTTTTCCTGTGCGTAGCGAGCGGCAATCGCAGCCGTATTGAACAGGCAGAAACCCATGGCGGTGGTTTTCTCGGCATGATGGCCGGGCGGACGCGCGGCCACGAAGACATTGTCGGCCTTGCCGGTGAAAACGTCGTCCACGGCGGCATTGGCGGCGCCGATGGCGGTCAGCGCCGCCTGCCAGGTTTTCGGGACTCGCCACCGTGTCGGAATCGATGACGGCAATACCTTCCTGCGGAATCGCCCTGCGGACGCGCTCGACGAAATCCTTTGGATGGCAATAGAGAACAGTCGTCTCGTCGCCCATCGGCGCCTCGTGCCTGTCGAGGGCGGCAAAGACCTCGTCGTCCAGAATCCGCTCGATAGCGCGCAGCCTGTCCGGTCGCTCCGGATGCCCGGCGGGCGTGATGTGTTCCAGAAAAATCGGATGGGTGTAGAGACGGGTCGTCATGGCGCCACCTTATCAGCAATGGAGATGATGGCCACGCGACAAGCATGAGAGCGTTTCCGTTTTCAACGGAAACGCGGAAACGCTCCAACTTTTGTTTTAACGCGATTCCGGACGCAAAACCGTTGCGCGTTTGCTGGAATTGCTCATCCTGCTGGGGAAAAGGCGTCATCCGACGTCGACATCAGGGCTGTCCTTGCCCGCGAACTCGGCTAGGTTAGCCGCACTGTCAGGTGCCTGCCGCAAGGCGGGAGAATCGGGAACACGGTGAAAATCCGTGGCGTGCCCAACGCTGTGAGGGGGGATCGCTCGGCAAGAGCCACTGTCCGCGCAAGGACGGGAAGGCGCCGGCAAGCGGGACGAACCCGAGCCAGAAGACCGGCCAGGCAGAAATGGTCATCCGCATGGACGGGTGGATGACGCTGTTTCGATCGCAAGGGAAACGCGATGAACACCGTCCGCAACCATACATGCCATACCTCCGGAGATCTTGCCTTCGAGGATTTTGAGCGTGAGGCCATCTATCGCGCCATCTTCACGCGTCGCGACGTGCGCAGCCATTTCCGGCCCGACCCGATCGACGACGCTGTGCTTGCCCGCCTGCTTACGGCTGCGCACCACGCACCGTCCGTAGGCTTCATGCAACCCTGGAACTTCATCGTCATCCGGGACCAGAAACGGCGCGCGGCGGTGCGCGATCTGTTCCTGACAGCCCGAGCCCAGGAACTGCCGCATATCGCGGAGGATCGGCAGGCGCTTTACCGCAAGCTCAAGCTGGAAGGCATCTGCGAAAGCGCGCTCAATCTCTGCATCACCTGCGATCGCTCGCGCAGCGAGAACTCGCCGCTCGGGCGCTGGCACAATCCGCAAATGGATCTCTTCAGCACGGTATGCGCGGTACAGAATTTCTGGCTGGCGGCACGGGCCGAAGGGATTGGCGTCGGCTGGGTGAGCATCCTGAACGCCGAAGCGCTCAGAGACCTGCTCGACATCCCGGATCATGTCGTGCCTGTCGCCTATCTTTGCGTCGGGCACGTCTCGGAATTCGCCACCCGACCCGACCTTGAACGCAATGGCTGGGGCTCGCGCCTGCCGCTCTGCGACCTCGTCATGAGCGAGACCTATGCCGGTGCCGGCGAGGATGTGCTGAAAGCCGCGGCCAACGCGATCGCGGGCAGAGGATGAGAAGTCAGGCAGCAGTCTTGCCGTCCACCAGCAAACCTTCCATGAGCGCGCGAAACGCATTAACCGCCTTTGTCGATATGGCGGCAGGATCATCGGAGTTTGCAATCCACTGCGCAGCATAGAGCGAGGCGCCGCTGATCAGCCGTGCCATCGCTTCAGGATCGATGTCGCGGCGAATAACCCCATCTTCCTTCAGCGCTGCAAGGTTCTTGGTTACCGACAGGATACAGGCGTTGGCATTGGGCCATTGCGCCGGATCACCAAGGACAGCGGGGCCATCACACAGCACGATGCGCTGGACTTCCGGATCGAGCGCCATTTCGACATAGCCGATGTTTTCGTCCATGAAACCCTGCCAGCGCGTCTCGGCCTTGGCGGAGACAGCATTGAGACGCGCCGCCATTTCGCAGTCGATCTGGGCGATCACGGCTTCGAAAAGCCCCTTCTTGTCGCCGAAATGATGATAAAGCGCGCCACGCGTCAGCCCCGCTTCGGCGGTGAAATCATCCATCGATGCGTTCGCGTAACCGACTGTCGCAAAGGCCCGCCGCGCAGAGGCAATCAGTTTCGCACGCGTCTCGGCGATCATTTCGCTGCGGGGTTTATGAGCTGTCCTCATTGGTGTTTCCTTTGCCGCTTCTGCTTTTCACATACGTCGCGTATATTTTTTTACATACACGACGTATATTAATTGACATACGTGACGTATGCAATTATCTCATTCGCATACGCCACGTATGTAAGTGGCGCACCCTCAAAATTCAGGAGTGCTCCCATGCGCAATCCTTATGGTGAAATCTTCAGAGTCCCCGGGGCCAAGGGCTTCGCAGCCGCCGCCTTTTTTGCGCGGCTGCCTATCGCCATGGCTCCCATCGGTATTGTCGCGATGCTGTCCCAGGCGCGCGGCGAGTATTGGCTGGCCGGTGCTGTATCGGCCACCTTCGCCTTGACCAACGCTTTTGCCGCCCCACAGATCTCGCGATGGATCGACCGGCTCGGCCAGACTGCCGTGGCCGCCCCGACCACGGTCATCTCCGTCATCGCCTTCCTCACACTGCTCGCGGCCACCCATTATGACTGGCCGAGCTGGACCCTGTTCGTTTCGGCGTTCCTGGCCGCGGCGATGCCCAGCGTGCCGGCCATGGTGCGTGCGCGCTGGACGGAAAAATTCCGCGATCGTCCCGAGCTCAACACGGCCTTTGCCTTCGAGTCGGTCGCCGACGAACTGGTCTATATTGCCGGCGCCTCGCTTTCGGTAGGCCTCAGTGTGGCGCTGTTCCCGGAAGCCGGCATGCTGGTGAGCACGCTTCTGCTGGCTTTCGGCATGGCCGCCTTCATCCTGCAACGATCCAGTGAGCCCAAGGTCCGGCAGCCGGAGCATGGCAGCAATGGTTCCGCGATCATGCTGCGTCCCGTCCAGATCATCACGCTGGCCCTCATCTTCGTCGGTGCGATCTTCGCCACCGCAGAGGTGAGCTCGGTGGCCATCACCAAGGAGCTCGGCCAGCCGACCGCCGCCAGCCTGGTCATCGGTGTCTATGCCGCCGGCTCCTTTGTCGTCGGCCTCATCATCGGTGCGCTGAACCTCCAGGCCCCGAAACAGCGGCTGCTCGCTCTTTCGATTGCCATCGTCGCCTTGACCACCTTGCCACTGCTCGTCGCCGACACCGTCCCCCTGCTGGCACTCGCAGTCTTCGCCAGCGGCGTGGCGATCTCGCCCACCTTCATCATGGCCTTCGGCCTGATCGAACGGCGCGTGCCCGAGGCCATGCTGACCGAGGGCATCACCTGGGTGATGACCGGCATCGGCATCGGCATGGCACTGGGGGCGTTCGTGGCAGGCTGGGTGGTCGACAATTACGGAGCGCAGAACGGCTTCTGGGTTTCCGTGGCCGCCGGGACGATCTCTTTCGTGATCGTCCTCCTTGGCCAGAAGACACTCGCCGGCGAGACAGACAGCGAATTGTCGCAGGTTGCCCCGCAAACAGCGAAATGATGGTCGCACTTCCAGAAAAGCCCGGACAGGACCAACGAGCCGCCTTCCCAGGCGGCTCGACTGTCTTTGAAATCTCAACTATCTGCGAGCCCCGGGGACTTTGATGCGTAATCCATACAGTGAAATTTTCCAGGCGCCCGGCGCCAAGGCGTTTTCCGCGGCCGGCTTCGTTGCCCGCTTCCCGCTTTCCATGGTCACGCTGGGCATCGTGACGATGCTGTCCGAGACACACGGCGAATACTGGCTTGCCGGTGCGGTCTCCGCCACTTTCGCGCTGGCAAGCGGCCTGATCGCGCCGCAGGTGTCGCGACTTGTCGACCGGCACGGCCAGCGCCGTGTTCTTGTACCAGCGACACTGATCGCTGTTTCGGCGCTGATCGGTCTAATGGTGGCAACCCATCTGAAGGCACCAAACTGGACGCTGTTCGTTTTCGCGATCCTCAGCGGCGCGATACCGAGCTTCAGTTCCTTCGTCAGGGCGCGCTGGACCGAGCTCTATCGCGGCACCTCGAAATTGCATACGGCATTTGCCTTTGAATCCGTCGTCGACGAAGTCCTGTTCATGATCGGTCCGATCCTGGCGATCGGACTCAGCGTCACGGTCTTCCCGGAAGCCGGGCCGTTGGCCGCCACCTTATTCCTTCTCGTCGGCAGCCTCCTGTTTGCCGCCCAGAGATCTACCGAACCCCCAATCCATGAGCCGGAACGCAGCGGCGGTCGCTCCGTCATCCGCCTCGGTTCGCTGCAGATCATCGTCGTGACCTTGGCATCCATCGGCGCGATCTTCGGCACGGCCGAAGTAGCCGCCGTTGCTTTCGCGGAAGCGCAAGGCCACAAGGCAGCTGCCAGTCTCGCTCTGTCGGCCTATGCGGCAGGCTCGCTCGTCGCCGGCCTTGCCTTCGGCATGCTGAAACTCAGGATGCCACTTGCCCGCCAATTGCTGATCACGATAGTGCTGGCCGCGCTGACCACACTGCCGCTCCTCATGGTAGGCACAATCACCATGCTTTCTCTGGTGTTTTTCGTCGCTGGCGTTGCCGTTTCGCCAACCATCATCACCTCGATGGCACTCGTGGAAAAACTCGTGCCTTCCTCCAAGCTCACGGAAGGCATGACCTGGGCGATTACCGGCATTGGCATCGGCATGGCCGCAGGTTCAGCGGCCGCCGGCTGGGTGATAGACACTTATGGGCCGACCAGTGGCTTCCTGTTTTCGATCGCGGCTGGTGTTCTCGCCTTGATTGTCGCGTTGGCCGGGCAAGGCAATCTGCAGCGATCCGTGCGCGACACCAGAGCACCGGCGATGGCTTGAACGGCTCCGGTACGAAACGAAATGGGCGCCAAGCGGCGCCCATTTCGTTTCACAGACAAGCTTTGCGTCCAGAGGGCGCGCGACATCGTAGAGCGTTTCCGTTTTACGCAATTCCAGACGGAAAACCGCTACGCAGTTTTCCTGGAATTGGCCTAGAGGATTTCGGTTTTGGCGATACGGATGCCGAAACCCTCAAGGCCGACATAGTGCCGCTCGCGCGAGGCGATCAGATTGATCGAGGAGATGCCGAGATCCTTGAGAATCTGTGCACCGAGGCCGATCTCGCGCCATTCGTTCTCGCGGCGGCGTGCTTCCTCGTGATCCTCGCGGTCACTACCGCCCTGCCGGTTGCGGCCGCCATGGCTACCGACACCGGTGGACCCTTCGCGCAGATAAACGATGACACCACGCTTGCGCTCTCCGAGCGTCTTCATGATGTCATCGAGCACGGTACGGGTACCGAATACGTCCGTCGTGACATCCTCCAGATGCAACCGCACCGGCACTTCCTCGCCGTCGCGGATGTCACCATAGACGATCGCCAGGTGGTGCATCGCTTCCCAGGGCAAGGAATAGGCGATCGCCGTCGCCTTGCCGCCGGGCGTGTCGATATCGGAACAGGCGACACGCTCGACCAGCGTTTCCTTGCGCTGACGGTAGGCGATGAGGTCCGCCACCGAAACCTGCTTCAGCCCGTGCTCCTCGGCGAAGGCCGCCACTTGGGGGCCGCGCTTGACGGTGCCGTCGTCGTTGACCAACTCGGAAATGACGCCGACCGGCGGCAGTCCGGCCAGCTTGCAGAGATCGACGGCGGCCTCCGTATGGCCGGAGCGCATCAGCACGCCACCTTCGCGTGCGATCAACGGAAAGATGTGACCGGGACGCACGAAATCGCTGCCAGCGACGTTGCCGTTGGCAAGGTTGCGCACGGTAAGCGTACGGTCCTCGGCGGAAATGCCGGTGGTGGTGCCGTGCTTGAAGTCGACACTGACCGTGAAGGCAGTGGTGTGGGCGGAATCATTGTCCGCCACCATCGGCGCCAGATTCAGCCGCTTCGCCTCTTCGCGCGGCATCGGCGTGCAGACGATGCCGGAGGTGTGGCGCACGATGAAAGCCATCTTCTCCGGCGTGCAATGCACGGCCGCGACGATCAGATCGCCCTCGTTCTCACGCCCGTCATCGTCCATGACGACGACGATCTCGCCGCGCTCGAAAGCACGCAGGGCTTCGACAATTTTCTTCTGATCGTAGGGCATGGTACTCGCTTCGCTCGCTGGGCAGTCGGCAGTCGGCAGTCGGCAGTCGGCAGTCGGCAGTCGGCAGTCGGCAGTCGGACATAAGGCAGTAACAAAATAGCGTCTACGGCAAATTGAACCAAAACGGACTGCCGACTGCCTATTGCCGACTGCCCTATCTTCCCGTCTGCCCCCGATGACGCAGGTAGTGGTCAGCAATGGCGCAGGCGACCATTGCCTCGCCGATCGGCACTGCACGGATACCCACGCAAGGGTCGTGGCGCCCCTTGGTGACGACATCGACGTCCTTGCCATCCCGGTCGATGGACTTGCGCGGATTGAGGATCGACGAGGTCGGCTTCACGGCGAAACGGGCGATGATCGGCTGGCCTGTCGAAATGCCACCGAGAATACCGCCGGCATTGTTGGAGAGGAACACCGGCTTGCCGTCATTGCCCATGCGCATCTCGTCGGCGTTCTGTTCGCCGGTGATCCTGGCGGCTTCGAAACCGTTGCCGATCTCGACACCCTTGACCGCATTGATCGACATGAGGTTCGACGCAATATCCTGGTCGAGCTTGGCATAGATCGGCGCGCCAAGCCCGGCCGGTACGCCGTCGGCAACGATCTCGATCACCGCACCCACCGACGAGCCCGCCTTGCGGATGCCGTCGAGATAGGTCGTGAAGACGGGTACCGACTGCGGATCCGGCGTGAAGAACGGGTTTTCGCCATCGTCGACGAAATTCCAGTTCCAGTTGGCGCGATCGATTGCCTTCTCGCCCATGGCGATCAGCGCTCCGCGCACGACGAGGCCGGGAACGACCTTGCGGGCGAGTGCGCCGGCCGCGACGCGTGCTGCCGTCTCCCGCGCCGAGGAACGGCCGCCACCACGATGATCGCGAATGCCGTATTTGACCTCATAGGCATAATCGGCGTGACCCGGCCGATACTGACGGGCGATCTCGCCATAGTCCTTCGAACGCTGGTCGACATTCTCGATCAGCATCGACACCGGTGTGCCGGTGGTGATCATGGTGACCTCGTCCTCGTCGATGACGAAGCCGGACAGCACCTTGACCTCATCCGGCTCGCGGCGCTGGGTGACGAAGCGCGACTGGCCTGGGCGGCGCCGGTCCAGCTCGGCCTGGATGTCCTCGCGGGTGAAGCGGATGCCGGGCGGACAGCCGTCAACGACGCAGCCCAGCGCGGTCCCATGGCTTTCGCCCCAGGTGGTTACCCGGAAAAGATGGCCGAAGGTATTATGCGACATCGGTAGCAGCCCTCGCGCGGGCCAGATCCCGGCATGGCCAGCCTTCTAGTAGCGTTTTCCCTGGTGGTCAAACCGGGGTAGCCGGGGCCAATTTCCGCAACGCAGCGCAAGCGCCAGCACTGGCTGGACAAATTAATATAACTACTTATATAACTACTTATGCAAATCAGGATGAGACTTTGCGATGGTTGACGATGTCGTTCGCGAAATGGGCTATCTCACACTTGGCAGCCGCCTCAGGCGGATCGGCGAACGTTTTCAGTCTGAGGTGCAACGTGTGCTGGACGATCTCGACTTGCCGGTGCAGGCCAGCCAGTTTCCGGCGCTTGCGGCCATCGACCGCCTTGGTCCGCTGACGGTCGGCGATCTGGCTGAAGCGATCGGCATCACGCAGCCCGGCGCCACACGCATCATGACGCATTTGAGCGAAATCGGACTGCTCGATGTCAGGCAATCGCCGGAAGACCAGCGGCGCCGATTCCTCAGCCTGACAGACAAGGGGCGCCAGCTCGTCGAAACCTCGAAACGCGACCTCTGGCCTCGCATCGATGCCGCAGTTGCGGAGATCTGCAGCGACCTGACCGGCCCCCTGCTCGAGCAACTGACCGCGATCGAACACGATCTCGAGACCACCCCGTTGCACCACCGTATCGCAAGGCAGCTTCATGACCCCGCTTGACCGCCCCATCTGGAGCGCACTCACCTCACGCCACGCTCACCTTTCCGAGGGCGGTGCACTGGCGAAACGCTACCAGCCGACGGTCTCAGCCTTTGCAGCCACGCTGAACGATACTCCTTCCAGCCAGCGGGCACTTTTCGATCTGTCTTCCGACGGAAGGAGCCTGCTTTTTCTTCAGGCCGACCCGGTAATCGTGCCGCCCGGCATGGCGGCAGTATCCGCCGCCGCGGCTGTGCAGATGACTGCCAGCCAGCCATCGACGATCGAACAGGACGACCGTATCGAGCTTCTCGGCGAAACCGACATCCCGGCAATGCTGGCGCTGGCGGAACTCACGAAGCCAGGCCCCTTCACAGTGCGTGCTCTCGAGCTCGGTGCGTTCTGGGGAGTGAAGGAAGATGGCCGCTTGCTCGCCATGGCTGGCGAACGCATGAGACCGCAAGGCTTCTGCGAGATCAGCGGCGTCTGCTCGCATCCGGAAGCCCGTGGCCGTGGCCTCGCCAAACGACTGTCGATGTTCGTGGCGGGCCGGATCGTCGAACGCGGCGAAGAGCCTTTTCTGCATGCCTATGCAACGAACACAGCCGCGATCGCGCTCTATGAATCCATCGGATTTTCACTGCGCTCGACCATGCACGTTGCCGTCCTGCAACGTGTGGCGAACTGACGAAAGGGCTGCCCGAACAAAAGGTCGCAGCCATGTTGTCCACGGCAGGTGACTTAGGTTTGACACATTCGACTGGTTTCTGTTTGTTTCCGTCGCCGCACACGGTCGCCGCATGGGAACGGCGTACAACAACAAACAATGAGGACCATCAATGCGTACCCTGCTCGGCGCTATTGCCGCCACTGTGCTCGTCGTGACTGCCGCTTTCGCGGGCCAGGCGGAAGGCAAGATCAAGAAGGTCGACAGGGAGACCCTGACGCTGACGCTGGATGACGGCAAGGCCTACAAGCTGAATGCTGAAATGGATCTGGAAGCGTTGAAGCCCGGCACAGACGTCGTCATTGCCTATGACGTCAGCAATGGCGAGAATGTCATCACCGACATGGAACTGCCTCAGTAAGGCAAGGCAAGCCAACACCAGTCGACATCAGGTCATCAATCGCACCGTGTGACTGACACCTTCGGTTGAAGTGCTGCTCGCGGTGCCCGCGTCACTGCGGAGCCGAGCTTTTGATCTGGCTTGCCACCACCGTCCTGTTGCGACCGGCGGCTTTTGCCTTGAGCAGGGCCGCATCAGCACGTGTGACAAGCGTTTCGATCGAGCCATTCTGCGGAGCTGCCGCAACACCGATGGATGTCGACACCGTGCCGAGAACCCGACCGGAATGGGAGAGCGTGGTGTCACCGATTTTCATCCGCAACGCATCCGCAAGCTCTGCAGCTTCCTGTTCATCAAGCCCGGGCAGGAGCACGGTGAATTCCTCGCCGCCGAAACGGTAGGCACTACCGGTTGGGCCTACGGTCTCTCGCAAAGTCTGCCCGACATACTGCATGACCAGATCTCCCGCGTCGTGTCCGAACTCGTCGTTGAAGCGCTTGAAATGGTCGATATCGACCATCAGGCAGGCGAGCTGTTCGCCGCTGCGGTCCTGCTTGTGCTGCAGCAGTGTTTCATCCAGGAAGCGACGATTGAAGAGGCCGGTAAGGGGATCGCGCACGGCAAGCTCGATCAGTTTTTCCCGCAATTGCAGGTTTGCGATCGCCAGGCCGACATTCTCCGCTATCAATTCGAGGTAGAGCCTGGCGCCACCGGGCCCGAGCGCCCTCTCTCCACGCTCTTCCGTATAGAGAAGACCGATCATATCACCCTGGGCCGTCAGCGGCATGCAGAGCGCGGTTGGGCCCGACGCTTCGAGGTGTCGGCATGGAACGTCGGAGCCGTTCGTCCCGCTTTCGTGAGAGCGGCCGCGACGAAGCCCCCAACAGGCGGAAGCGAGAAATGCCGCCTGCGAACGTTGGGGTTCGAGCCATACGCCGGCCCGCGTCAGGGCAGTCCTGCTGTCGTTGAGGATGTACAGGCCTCCGGCGAGGTCGGGAAATATCTCGGGAATGAAGCGAACCACGACCTCGGCAAGCTCCGCCTGGTTCTGGCATGCCTGTACCCGGTGCATCATTTGCAGGATCATGTCCTTCGTACGCTGGTCTGCCCGTCGTTCGGCATCCAGCCGCTCGCGCTCGATCAGATTGGTACGGAATATCCCGATCGCCTCGTTCATCTCGCCGATCTCGTCGGCGCGTCGACCAACCGGCACCTCGACCGTGTAATCCTGTTTGGCGAGCCTGCTGACGATCCCGGTCATCTGCATCAGCGGCTTCACGACCCGTCGCCTCAAGACGAAGTAAAGAACGGCGACGAACAGCGCGCCGGTGACCGCGAGCATGATCTTGGCGACCAGGCTCCACCAGTTGCTGCGGTCCCGCGCCGCTTCGAGCTGCGCTCCCGTACGTGCCGCAGTCAGGTCCCGAAAATGCGCGACTGTCTGGACAAGCGCGCTCTGGACCCGCTCGTACTCCGCCCCGAACAAGCCCTCCTGGGCAGCGATCTTGTCTCCACGCCGAAAGGCCTCGATCGCGGCCGCTTCGATCTTGTCCAGTGCATCCACATCCCGGACAACCGCCTTCAGTGCCTCCGCCTCGCCCGGCGCCAATCCCCTGGCAGCCAGCTTGCTTGCCGTTGTCTCCGCGCTCCGTTCCGAGTTCTCCTGCGTGCGGAACGCCTCGAGGTAGCGCTGGTCGCCACGCATCACGTAGAGTCGCGCCTCGTCACTTCCAAGCTCGGCGCCGAGCGCGAGATCCTCGGCGAGCGTATCGAGCGCCAGATGTTCTTCGACCGCAGCGCGCTCCTGGAGGGCGCTGTGAGAAGACATCATGAAGGCCCCGCCCGAAAGCGCGGTCAGGACCACGGTGATGCCGTAGGCCCAGTTGGTGATGGAGGTAATTCTCATCTTCTTACGGTGCCAGCCGCTATTTGAAGCAGGAATGAGGAGAAGTGCTCATGTCCAATACGGAACGATCGAACTGCACTATGCTCTAACTCTTCGTTTTTACGCACTTCCAGATGCAAAACCGCCGCGTTCGTCATCTGGAATGATTTCAGAGCCATTCCAGACGACGGCCTTGCACCCGCAGAACCTGGTCTTGCGGAACTTCCAGCGAGGCTGCTTCATCTTTCGAAGCCCCGGCGATCATCCGAAACAGGCAACGTATCACACCGCCATGCGTGACGCAGACAGTGTCACGTTCCATTGCCTGGAATACCGGCTGGATGCGCGACAGCAGCTTCTGATAGCTCTCCGCGCCCGAGCCTGGCGGCGTGAAATCCCATTTGTCCTCGCCACGGGCTCGGCTCGCGCCCGGATAACGGGTTTCGAGTTCGGGATAGGTAAAGCCCTGCCAATCACCGAAATTGAGCTCGACGAGCCGCTCGTCGGTCCGGTAGCCAGTCGGGTCCTGCCCCATGGCGGCGCGCAACAACTCCATCGTCTCGCGCGTGCGCAGCATCGGGCTGGAGACGTAATCGAAATCGGCCTTCGCGTCACCGATCAGATCCGCGAGCTTACGCCCATTGCCCGATGCCTGCCGGCGGCCGAGGTCGTTCAGATCGGTATCGGCCTGACCCTGCAAGCGATGCTCGGCATTCCAGTCGGTCTGGCCGTGGCGCACGACATAGATAAGCGCAGACATGGCGCGCGAACGATCTCCGGTACGATGCTGGAATGCCGGGCGGAAGTCTCAGTCCTTCACAACGGAGATATCCGGCGCGTCGACGGCCTTCATGCCGACGACATGATAGCCTGAATCGACGTGATGGATTTCGCCGGTGACGCCGCGCGACAGGTCCGACAGGAAATAGAGGCCGGAATCGCCGACCTCCTCGGGCGAGACCGTGCGCTTCAGCGGCGCATTATACTCGTTCCACTTCAGGATGTAGCGGAAGTCGCCGATGCCAGAGGCTGCGAGCGTCTTGATCGGACCAGCCGAAATGGCGTTGACACGGATGCCCTTGGCGCCGAGGTCGACGGCCAGATAACGTACGGACGCCTCCAGCGCCGCCTTGGCGACACCCATGACGTTGTAGTGCGGCATCACCTTCTCGGCGCCGTAGTAGGTCAGCGTCAGCATCGAACCGCCATTGGTCATCAGCGGCTCGGCACGTTTGGCAATGGTGGTGAAAGAGAACACCGATATGTCCATCGTGCGCAGGAAATTGTCGCGCGTGGTCTCGACATATCGTCCGGTCAGTTCCTCCTTGTCGGAGAAGGCGATGGCGTGAACCACGAAATCAAGCCGGTCCCAGAGCTTGGCGACATTCTCGAACACCATGTCCAGGCTTTCCGAATCGGTGACGTCGCAATGGCCAACGACATGAGCGCCGAGTTCCTCGGCCAGAGGCTCGACACGCTTCTTGAATGCCTCGCCCTGATAGGTCAGCGCGATGTCCGCGCCATGATCCACACAGGCCTTGGCAATGCCATAGGCAATCGAACGGTTGTTGGCGACGCCGAGGATAAGGCCGCGCTTGCCGGCCATCAGGCCCTGTCCACCCACCATATGAGCGCTCTCCGCATACTGATCCGCTTTGAACTGCCCTATCGCACAGGCGCTTGAAGCCTTCAAGCGATGATGACACGGCCCGGCGGTGCTGGCCGGCCGCGTTTAGCCGACAGGCAAAGCTGCCGGATCAGAAAAGCCTACGGTAGACCACGAAGCCGGAGCGCTCGGCGACATGGTCGTAAAGCCGCATCGCCTTGTGATTGGTTTCGTGGGTCTGCCAATACACCCGACTGGAGCCCGCCTCGCGAGCACGGTCGTAGACCCCTTCGATCAGTGCCTTGCCGATCCCCTTGCCGCGCGCGTGCTGCGACGTGAACAGGTCCTGCAGGTAGCAGTTCGGCTCGATGGCGGTGGTCGAGCGATGGAAAAGATAGTGCGTCAGCCCTAGCAAGCGGTCGCCGCTTTCCGCGACCAGCGCATGCACCGGCTCATAGGCATCGAAAAACCTCGACCAGGTCATTTGCGTGATCGCTTCCGCAAGCGCTGTCGGCCCGGAACGACCGTAGAAGGCGTTGTAGCCTTCCCAGAGCGGCAACCAACGATCGAAATCCTGGCGAAGGATGGGGCGAACAATGACTTCCGTGGACATGAAGAGGTGCCGCTGCTGTGAATGTCAGCGGCATTGCTACTCACGGTCCTCTTCGCTGCAATGGATTGGCTGATCCAATCTTTTGGACCAGAAACTCCAACGCGTGCAGCTCAGCCTTGTTTCTTGACCAGCGCTTCCAGTTCCGGATCACCGCCTTCCGGCAGCATGATGCGGACATGGGCATAAAGATCGGCGTGACCGCCCGCCTTTTCGGGCAGTCCGCGTCCCTTGACGCGCAGCACCTTGTCGGAGCTCGACCAGGCCGGCACGGCAAGCGCGATACGCCCGGTCGGGGTCTCGACCGCTACCTTGGCGCCCGTGACCGCGTCGTGCAACGATACCGGCAGGTCGACATGCAGGTCGCGACCCTCGATGCGGTAACGCGGATGGCGGCGGAACCTGATCTTGACCAGCGCATCGCCCGGCTGGCCGTAACCCTGCTCGCCCTGTCCCTTCAGGCGAATGGTCTGGCCGTCTTCGACATAGACTGGCAGTTTCACGGCGACCTTGCGGCCGTCCGGGAAGATCGCAGTCACCTTCTCGGCACTCGCCGCTTCCTCGATCGTGACATCCAGCGCCACGTTGATGTCGCCGCCAGCCGGTGTCTGCCTGCGGCGCTCGCCGCCACCGGCGGCATTTGCGCCAGCGGCGCGCTGCTGGCTGAAGGCGTCGCCAAAAATCTGGCTGAAAATATCACCTGCCCCCTCGCCGAAGGGACTACCGCCGCCGGAGCGAAATTCAAAATGCGATGCACCCGGCCCCTGCTGACGCCGGAAACCGGCGAAGGGATCGCCACCGGCGGCATTCTCGAAGCCCTGGAAGCGCGGCTTGCCATCGGCGTCGATCTCGCCGCGATCGAAAGCCGCACGAGCCTTCTCGTCGCCGAGAATCTCATAGGCCTGGTTGGCCGCAGAAAAGCGGTCCTTGGCCTTGGGGTCGTTCGGGTTCTGGTCCGGGTGGTGCTTCTTGGCGAGTTTCCGAAACGCCGATTTGATGTCCTTGGACGAGGCGTTCCTGGCAACTCCCAGCACCTCATAGGGGTCGCGCATCAATCCTGCTCATTGAACGGGTGAATTCAGAGTTGTGTTCTATATGCGCCTTGATAGGAAGAAATTCCAGTGGCAGCGGGGAAAATCAGAGCGCCCTGAAATCCTGTGTCTGCCAGGTACCGACAGGCGTCATGCAAATCGCCCCCTTATACATGGTGACGCCGTCATAGCTTTCGCGCGAGACGTCGAACTGGCGGCAGCGGCCCTTGGTGGCATCGCCGGTCTCGGCCAGCGCGGTGATGGTGCCGCGGGAACCGGTTGCGGAATTGGCCCAGGGAACAGCCTGATTCGCCGGTCCCTGCAGATCGGCGGAAGAGGCCGCGTTGCGGATCGTTGCTTCGTCCGACGCCATGCCGGTGTCGGTGGCGTTGCTCGCGCCCGTCGAGATCGAGCCGGTAACGATGGAGCGGTCGACCTCGGCCTTCTCCAGGCTGAAGCCACCGGTGCCGCAACCGGCAAGGACAAGCAACGCACAAGGTGCCGCCGCCCTCAGACAGGACGAAAGGAAAGTGCCCACTGGCCGGCTGTCAAAAATGTGCGCGATGCGCGACAATCGGCAAATCCTCGGCCAGTTCACATCGGAAAAACTATGAACGAGACAGTCTTAACAACAGGTGACTTTACGGAGAGCGCGGAGCCTTTCCGGCTGTTCGCCGCCTGGCTGGACGATGCCTCGAAATCCGAACCCAACGACCCCAACGGCGTGGCGCTTGCGACCGTCGACGCCGATGGCATGCCGGACGTGCGCATGGTGCTGCTCAAGGGCTTCGACGAACATGGATTTGTCTTCTACACCAATTTCGAAAGCGCCAAGGGACGCGAAATCCTGGGCAGCATGAAGGCGGCGATGTGCTTCCACTGGAAGTCGCTGCGCCGTCAGGTGCGGGTGCGCGGCCCGGTCGAGATCGTCTCGGACGCGGAAGCGGATGCCTATTATGCGTCGCGCCCGCGCGGCAGCCGGATCGGCGCCTGGGCCTCGAAGCAATCACGTCCGCTGGAGAGCCGTTTCGCACTGGAGAAGGCGGTCGCGGAATACACGGCCCGCTATGCCATCGGCGATATCCCACGCCCCAAGCACTGGTCAGGTTTCCGCATCCTGCCGCAGACGATCGAGTTCTGGCACGATCGCCCGTTCCGGCTGCACGATCGCATCGTGTTCAGCCGCAACGCCGAAGGTGGTTGGGATAAGAATCGCCTTTATCCATAATCATTTGCCGCCCATTGCACACGCAGCCGTCCACCACCACATCCGCTCGGACTGGGGTGTCAGGAGAAACGAATGCTGCGTTTGCTGCCAGAGCGTTTCCGTTTTTCACGGAAACGCGGAAACACTCTCCCCTTTGTCCCTATGCAATTCCGGACGCAAAACCGCTGCGCACTTTTGCTGGAATTGCTTTAGGAGGACTGCTCGTGATCACCACACAATTTGGAGCCAAGGCACAAGAGAAGTCCCCCATTCCGCCAGACCCCGAAATCCGCCGCATGCTTGAACAGCGCATCGATGTCGAAAAACAGAGCCTCGGCATCGTCATCGGCGTCATCGACGCCAACGGTCGCCGGACAATCGCCCATGGTCGCTTCGGCGCGGATGACGCCCGCAAGGTGGATGGCGACACGGTCTTCGAGATCGGCTCCATCACCAAGGTCTTCACCGCGCTGGCCCTGGCCGACATGGTTGAGAAAGGCGAGGTCTCGCTAGACGACCCGGTGGCCAAATACCTGCCGACCAACGTGACGGTGCCGGAGCGCGACGGCAAGACCATCACCCTCAGGGAGCTGGCCGTTCACATGTCCGGCCTGCCGCGCCTGCCCGACAATCTCGCGCCCAAGGACCAGGACGATCCCTATGCGGACTATACGGTCGAGCAGCTCGACAGCTTCCTGTCCGGATACAAGCTGCCGCGCGATATCGGCAGCGAGTTTGAATACTCAAATCTCGGCTTCGGCCTGCTCGGCCACGCGCTGGCCGCACGCACCGGCACCGACTACGAAGGGCTGATCACCCGTCGCATCATCAAGCCGCTCGGCATGGACAGCACCGGGATCACGCTTTCACCAGCCCTGGAGGCGCGGTTCACACCCGGCCACGACCAATCCCTGCACGCCGTGCCTGCCTGGCGGTTGCCGACGCTGGGTGGGGCCGGCGCCTTGCGCTCCAGCACAAACGACATGCTGATCTTCCTTGAAGCCGCAATGGGCAAGCGGGAAACACCGCTGCAAACCGCTTTCGCGCTCAGCGAAACGACACGACGCAACCTTGGCGGCGACGGTGCGCCCCAAATGGGCCTTGGCTGGATGATCACCAGGGTCGGTGACGACGAGATGATCTGGCACAATGGCGGCACAGGCGGCCACCGCTCCTTCATGGGCTTCCTGGTCAAGGCGAAAGTCGGCGTCATTGCCTTGTCCAACACGTCTACGGAAATCGGCGTCGACGACATCGGCCGGCATCTGCTCGACCCTACCGCCAAACTCGCGGAAGCACCCAAGGCAAGGGTGGCTGTGACCATCGATACCGCCCTCTACGATCGTTACGTCGGACGATATCAATTGGCACCGAATTTCATCCTGACGATCAGGCGTGCGGGAGACCGGCTGATGGCACAGGCAACGGGTCAGCCCGAGATCGAAATCTTTCCCGAAAGCGAGCGCGAGTTCTTCTACAAGGTCGTGGACGCCCAGATAGGTTTCGAAGTCGGCGACGACGGCAAGGCCAAGCGACTGACCTTGCATCAGAACGGCGCCGACATGCCGGCGGAGCGGATCGAGTAGACGCTGTTCGCGCAGCACGGATCGTGTAGGATTTGCCGGTCACATCTCAAGGGAAAGACCGGCAATGACCTTGTTCCTGGCATTCCTGGGCGTGTCGTTCATCGTCATCGCCACGCCCGGACCGGATACCGCGATCACGATCCGCAACAGTTTGCTCGGCGGCCGTGCCGCCGGGCTGATGACAGCTCTGGGCATCGCTTGCGGACAAGCGATCTGGGCACTCGCAACCAGTGCCGGCGTCGTTACCTTGCTGACAGCCTCGGAACCGGTCTTCCTGGCAGTCAAATATGCCGGCGCGGCCTATCTGGTCTTTCTCGGAATCCAGGCGCTACGCGAGGCGTTCTGGCCGACGACTAGCGGCCATGGCGATGCCATGCCGCAAGCTCAGACCCGGCTGTCCGCTGTTTCCGCCTTCCGGCAAGGCATCATCAGCGATCTCGGCAATCCCAAGATGGCGGTGTTCTTCGCCAGCCTGTTGCCGCAGTTCGTTCCCGCCGGCAGCGCCACTTTCTCGGCCTTCCTTTTCCTGGGCGTCGTCTTTTCGGTGCTGACCTTCGCCTGGCTCGCATTCTACGCGGCGCTCATCGCCAAGGCGGGCGACTTCCTGAGACGGCCGAAGGTGCGACGCACGATCGAAGGCGTGACCGGAACGTTGCTGATCGGGCTCGGTGTCCGTATTGCCGCCGAGCATCGCTAGACGGCCAAATACGAAGGCATTTATCCTGACATTACAAATATTTAATGCAGGCGTTCAGGTTCGGTTCACACCTCGGCTGCGAAGTTCCTCGCATCCGAAGTTTCTAACCGAACGAGGAATGTGATGAAAAAGCTGATTTCCACCCTTTGCGCGGCTGCGACCGTGTTCACCGCCTTTGCCACTTCGGCGACACCCGGCCAGGCAGCTCCAATGCAAAGGCCTACCGTCGAGACGAGCACCGACATCCTGCAGGTGCAGAACCGCCGCGGCTTCTATCGCGACGGCGACCGTTATTATTACAACGGCCATCGCGGCTATCGTCAGGCCCGGCCGGGCTGGAAACGCCACAATGGCATGTGGTTCCCGCCGGCCGCCTTCATCGCCGGGGCCATCATCGGCGGCGCGATCGCCAATCAGGGGCGCCCTGTCTATCGCCCGGCCTATCCGGCGCGGCTGAGCAACGCGCATGTGCGCTGGTGCTACGATCGCTACCGCTCCTATCGGGTCTCGGACAACACCTTCCAGCCCAATTACGGGCCACGTCAGCAGTGCATTTCGCCCTACCGGTAAGCGGACAATCCGTTGCCAACGGATCAGCCCGAAAATCGAATTCGGTTTTCGGGCTGATCGTCAGGTCCACAATTTTTGGCTGCCTGCTCGGCTAACCCGCCTTCTTGCGGTTCATGAAGGTCATGAAAGCGGCGCGGGCTTCGTCGGACTGGAGGCGCTCGCCGAAATGCCGCCCCTCCTCCTCGATGCGCGCGACGACCTCCTCGCGCGAACCGAGCATCAGGTCGCGAGCAATTTTCAGCGCCTGCGGCGGCTTGGCCGCTATTTCCTCGGCCTTGGCAAGCACTGCCGCCTCCAGCGTATCCTCACTCACGATCGCGTAGATCAGGCCGGCCGCCTTGGCGCGCTCCGCCGAGAAGCCTTCGCCCAATCCGAGCAGCGCGAATGCATCCTGACGTCCGATGATGCGGGGCACGAGCAGGCTGGACGCCGCTTCCGGCACCAGGCCGAGATCGACGAAAGGGGTGCGGAAAATGGTGCGTGGCGTGGCGAAGGTCACATCGCAGTGCAGGTTGAGCGTGGTACCGATGCCGACGGCAATACCGTCGACGCCAGACAGCAGCGGCTTTTGCGATCGCGCCAGCGCCAGCAGGAAGTCCCATACCTCGCGGCCACCTTCGCCGCCGGTGGCGATGGTGAGGAAATCGGCAAGGTCGTTGCCGGACGAAAATGCGCCCGGCAGGCCGAAGAAGACGGTGGCGCGCACCTGCGGATCGGCATCCGCCTCGACCAGAGCCGCCGCCATCGCCGCATACATGGCGCGGGTCAGCGCGTTCTTCTTGTCGGCCCGGTTCATGCGGATGACCTGAACCGCGCCATGGCGCCCGACTATGATGTGATCCGTCACGATTGTCTTCCTTCGTTGTGAATGGTCAGGCCGAGATCAGTGCCTTGCCGGCTTCCGCCAGGCTTTCGGAGCCACCGAGCACCCGCTCCTTGAGTGCCGAGGTCTCCCCCAGCATGTTCTCGGCATAGAAACGACAGAGCGGCAGCCGCTGCTCGGAAGCGAGTGCGCCACGTGCCAGATAGGCGCCGCCCGCAGCCAGCGAAATCAGCCTGAGATATGGCGTAGCTCCGGCAAGGGCGGCTTCCTGACGACCATCGGCAAGGCATGCCTGCAGGAAGTCGGTCGCTTCCGCGAGATCCGCCAGCGCGCGGTCGAGCAGGTCTGCCGTACGACCGAAACCGGGGCGGTTCGACGCACGCGCATCAGCGGCCACCGCCCTCAGTTCATCGATATAGCCGTGCACATGCCGGCCGCCGCCCAATGGCAATTTGCGCGTCACCAGGTCGATCGCCTGAATGCCGTTGGTGCCTTCATAGATCGGCGCGATGCGCGCATCGCGATAGTAGGCGGCGGCTCCCGTTTCCTCGATGAAGCCCATGCCGCCATGGATCTGCACGCCGAGGGACGCGACATCGACGCCGGCATCCGTCGAGAAAGCCTTGGCCAGCGGCGTGAGCAGATTGGCACGGTCGCGCCAATGCCCGGCCGCTTCGCTTTCAGAAAGGTGCGCCATGTCGAGTGCGTGCGCGCAGCAATAGCTGATCGAACGCGCGATCTCGGTCAACGCCTTCATGGTAAGCAGATTGCGCTGTACGTCGGCGTGATGGACGATCGGCGCCATGCCGTTGCCGGCATAGCTGGCCGCCTTGCCTTGCCTGCGCTCGTTGGCATAGGCAAGCGCCTTCTGGTAGGCGGCCTCGGCCACGGCCACGCCCTGCATGCCGACAGCGAGGCGGGCGTTGTTCATCATGGTGAACATGCAGGCGAGGCCCTTGTTCTCCTCGCCGATCAGCCAGCCGATGGCGCCGGGCGTCATACCTCCGAAACCGTCGCCATAGATCATCGTGCATGTCGGCGAGGCGTGAATGCCAAGCTTGTGTTCGATGCCGGAGCAGAACACATCGTTGCGGGCGCCAACCGAACCGTCATCGTTGACCAGGAATTTCGGCACCAGGAACAGCGATATACCGCGCGTGCCGGCGGGCGCGTCAGGCAGTCGCGCCAGCACCAGATGCACGATGTTGTCGGTGAAATCGTGCTCGCCATAGGTGATGAAGATCTTCTGGCCGAAGATGCGATAGGTGCCGTCACCGGCAGGCTCTGCCCGAGAGCGCAACGCTGCGAGGTCCGACCCCGCCTGCGGCTCCGTCAGGTTCATCGTGCCCATCCATTCGCCCGATACCAGTTTGGCGAGGTATCTTGCCTTGAGTTCGTCCGAGGCGTGCTTGTGCAGCGCCTCGACCGCGCCCATGGTGAGCGTCGGACCGATGCCGAAAGCCATGGCGGCCGAGTTCCACATCTCGAGTGCCGCGACACCCAGCATGTTTGGCAGTGCCTGCCCCCCGAACTCCTCGGGGGCAGAGAGGCCGTTCCATCCACCGTCAATCCAGCGACGGTAGAGGTCCTTCCAGCCGGCGGGCGTAGTCACGGCGGCGTCCTTCAATACCGCCCCGGTCTCGTCACCGATCTTGTACAGTGGCGCGACCTCTTCCGTGGCGAAACGCCCCGCCTCTTCGAGCACCGCGTCGACCAGATCCTCGCCGAGCTCGCCGAAGGATCCGGCATCGAGAGCCGGCTTCAACCCCGCGACGTGTTTCAACGTGAAGGCGATATCCGCAACCGGTGCCCGATACATGCCGTCTCCTCCTTTGCTGCCACGCGATCCTGCCGCGTGCCCACGTTGCAATGCAACAGTGCTATGGTGCAATGCCGCCGGCAGATATACTTTTACGTAAACGTCAAATTTTGTCACGTGGATTTTGTGAGGGTTTCAACGGGAGCAGAGCCGAAAGCCAAAATCACGGGAAGCCTCCGGCAGAGCCGATAATTCCCTGCCTGGCAAGCCGCCAGCCCTATTCGTGCACCAAGGCGACCTTACCGAAATGCGACCCGCTCTCCAGGTGGCGAACCGCAGCCGCGACTTCAGTCCAGTTGAACGTCCGGTCGATCACCGGTTTCAGGTCAAGCGCCTCGATCGCGCGGACCATCGTCTCAAAGGATTCGCGGGAACCAACTGGGATGCCGCGAACCTGGACCTGCTTCCTGAAGATATCGAGCGGGTTGATCGTGCCATCCTTGCCGCCAAGGTAGCCGATGACATTGATCTGTCCGCAACGTGCCGATGCCTTCAGTGACTGCTCGAAGCTCCGCGGCCCTCCCACTTCGATGACATGATCGACACCGCGCCCGTCCGTCAGATCGAGAACAGCGTCGGCCCATTGCGGGTTCTGGCTGTAGTTGACGCCGGCGAGGGCGCCCATCGCCTGGGCGCGACGCAGTTTCTCGTCACTGCTGGACGTGACGATGACCCGTGCCCCGTTCGCCTTCGCGAAAAGCAGGGCAAAAAGCGCAACGCCGCCCGTGCCCTGAACCAGAACAGTGTCACCAGCCTTCACCGCCCCCAGAGTAACCAACGCGTGCCATGCAGTTACCGCAGCACATGGCAAGGTCGCGGCTTCGACATCGCTGAGGTTCTTCGGCGCCAGCACCGCGGCCTGTTCGTCGAGCACTGCAAAATCCGCAAGCAGGCCGTCGATCGGGCCGCCGCGCTGATAGGCTGGTTCTGCCATGCGGAACGAGCCGCCAGCCCAGCGCTGCCAGAAGGTCGAGCAGACACGATCCCCTATACCGAAACGCGTCACCTCCTCGCCGATCGCAACCACCTCACCCACACCATCCGACAGCGGCACGAGCGGCAAGGCAAAGGCGGTGTGATAACTGCCGTTGATGATCTCGACATCACGATAGTTGAGGGCTGTGGCTCGGACCCTGATCAGGATTTCCTGGCGGCGCGGTACCGGCTGCGGTCGATCAACGACACGGAGGTTTTCGACGCCTGGCTTCTGCTGCAATACGATCGCTTTCATCAGCGGTATCTCCGTTTTTGACACCGCCAAAATGGCCTTGCACTATTCGACGTTCAAATTCATATTATGCAAAATAACTATGTCTGTTCTGCATGATTGAAGAGCTCCGTACCTTTGTCCTGTTTGCCGAGGAAGGCTCGATCCAGAAGGTGGCGCAAAGACTGCCGCTGACGCAGCCCGCTGTCAGCCGCCAGATCCAGCGACTGGAGCAGGCGCTTGGAGTCCAGCTTCTCGACCGCAGGCAAAAACCACCAAAGCTGACGCCGACAGGCGTGGATGTTCTGGCGCGAAGCCATGAGATCCTGGACGGTTTCACCAGGCTGAAAGCCATCGCCACTACGCCAGAGCCGGAAGGTGTGTTCCGCCTCGGTCTCGTCAATGGCCTCGCCCATCACAGCCTGGCGGAGCACATCGCGGCCGTCATCGCCCGCTTTCCACATGTGTCGCTGCGCCTCAAATCTGGCTGGAGTGCCGATCTCGCCGAACAGCATCGCCTCGGCCTTCTCGACGCAGCAATTCTGCTCTCGGACAGGTCCCGATTCTACGACGCCGACCCCATCGGCGAGGAGGAACTGGTGACCATCGCGTCGCCCGCATTGATCGCAAGGGGAGACCCGCAACAGAGCAGCTGGGTGTTGAGCCCGGAACCCTGTGATGCGCGTCGGCGCCTTGCTGGCCGCCTTGCCGAACAAGGTCGTGCCTTGCTTGTCGCCGCAGAGATCGAGGATGCCGGCCTGCAGATGGGACTGGTGCGGCAAGGACTGGGGCTCGGGCTTTTTCCGAAGCGCCTGCTCGACCGGACAAAACCGGAAGGCATCGAGCCGGTCGAGGTCGCATGTGCAAATCTGAAGCTCGACGTCCTGATGGTGCGCTCACCACATCTCGGCTCGATGGCCAAGGTCGCGGACGACCTGGCCGACGAAATCCGCGCATTCCTGAGGATATCTCCTTAGCCGATAAACGGCAGGAGAACCTTTCATTAACCATGGCCGTTCAGGATCGACCGTCAGAGAGCGGGGTACGCCCTTGAACGGCCGCACGCGACAGTTCTTCCGCATGGCAACGCTGGCAGCAGGCCTGGCGGCGGCGACGGGCGCGGCCACGGCGTCGGACTTTTCCGAGCCCTGGAAAAAAGAAGACCGCGCACTCGTCATCGACGCCTACGAATACAATCCCATCGACTGGAACGCGCTTGCCTCGGACAAGCGGATCGTCGGCTTCATCAACAAAGCCTCGGACGGCATGCCGCCGCCCTATTCCTGCCCCGGCACCGAGACCGAGCAGCGGCTGTGCAAGGCGCTCTGGCGCCGGCATGCCGTGGCACGCGAGCTGTTCCAGACACGCAAGGTCGTCGCGAAGGCGCTGGGGCTGGAATGGGGCGCCTATCACCTCGCCCGTCCGGGCAATCCGGTCGAGCAGGCCGACAATTTCATTGATTTCGCCGAGCCCGGTCCTGACGACCTGCTTGCCCTCGACATCGAGGACAACGACCCCGAAAAATGGATGTCGCTGGAAGACGCGGAAGAGTTCGTGCGGCAGGTGCACAGACGTGTCGGCCGCTTCCCGATCCTCTACACCAACGAGGTCACGGCAAGCCACATCGCCGCCAACCGCTATCGCTATCGGTTGTTGTCGCGGCTGCCGCTCTGGTACGCACGCTACAAGCCGGAAGTCGGCGGCAGTTTCCCGAAGGGCCATTGGAACGGCTATGCACTCTGGCAATTCGCCGCGCAGGCCAATTGCGGCCGGCTCTCCTGTCCGTATCGCGCTGCAGGGACGCCCCACGACATCGACATCAATGTCGCACCGATGGACGCAGCCGAATTGCGCGACCAATGGCCGTTCGGTGCGCTCATCGATGTGCCGGTCGACTACCTCGCAAGCGTGCCGGTGCCGTTATCCCGGGAGGCTGGCATGCGCGGTGAACGCGTCGCCTATGCGGCGGTGGCGGCACCGCCGACGCTGGACGAACTGGGTGCTGCGCTGACGGCGCGCTGGATTGCCTTGCGCAACGCATTCCGCCGCCCGCCCCTGCTGGTGGCAAAACAGATGCGCGGCATAGCCGGCTATGTCGCGGCTGTGCGGCAAAGGATGCAGGCTGTGCTGGTCTCGCAGGGCATGCCGCCGGCTGGCATCGATCCGATCGCAACAGGATCCATCAAGCCTGCCAAAGCGGCCACCACGCCGGCGGATCGCTGAACTTCCGAAACAACAGGCCCGCTAGCGGTGGATCGAGGTGTGCACGACCTCGCCATCTTCCTTGACGAAATCACCGATGTCAGGATTGGCGAGCACTTCCAGCACTCGCTCCGAAGGCCGGGCCAGAACGACACCCTTTTCGGTCACGACGATCGGCCGATTGATGAGGATCGGGCATTCCATCATGAAGTTGAGGATCTCTTCGTCGCTGAAGCGCGGATCATAGAGCCGCAACTCCGCATAGGGCGTATCCTTCTGACGCAGCAGCTGCTTTGGCTTCATGCCCATCAGGCGCAGCAGTTCGACCAGCCTCGCACGCGACGGCGGCGTCTTCAGATATTCGATGATCTGGGGTTCCTCGCCGGAAGCACGGATCATGGCCAGCGCGTTGCGCGAGGTACCGCAGGCGGGGTTGTGGTAGATGGTGACGCTCATCGTCCCTCTTCGCGTTCGACCGCGCGCCATCCGATGTCGCGGCGGCAGAAGCCCTGCGGCCAGTCGATGCGGTCCACGGCGGCATAGGCGCGCTTCTGCGCTTCTCCGACGCTGCGGCCGATGGCCGAGACATTGAGCACGCGACCGCCATTGGCAACCAAGGCACCTGCATTGACCGCGGTGCCGGCATGGAAGACCTCCGCGCCCTCGGCCCGGGCCGCATCGATGCCGCGGATCACCGACCCCTTTTCGGGCGTGCCAGGATAGCCAGACGCTGCCATCACCACCGTAAGTGCCGCCTCATCCCTCCAGCGTACCGACATATGGCCAAGCTGGCCATCAGCGGCCGCGTTGAGCAACACGAGCAGATCGTCCTTCAACCGCATCATCAGCACCTGGCATTCGGGATCGCCGAAGCGGGTGTTGTATTCAATCAACCGCGGTCCCTGGTCGGTGATCATCAACCCGGCAAACAGCACACCAGCAAAAGGCGAACCAAGTTCCGCCATGCCGCGCATGGTTGGCTCGATGATCTCGCGCATGGTGCGCTCGATCATGTCAGCCGTCATCACCGGTGCCGGGGAGTAGGCGCCCATGCCACCGGTGTTGGGGCCGACATCACCGTCGCCGACACGCTTGTGATCCTGCGCCGTGCCGAAGGGCAACGCCGTCGTGCCGTCGCAGAGGCAGAAGAAACTCGCCTCTTCGCCGGTCATGAATTCTTCGACCACGACTTCGGCTCCCGCACTGCCGAACGAACCGTCGAAACACGCGTTCAGCGCCTCCATCGCCTCGGACAAGGTCATGGCGACCGTAACCCCCTTGCCGGCGGCAAGCCCGTCGGCCTTGACGACGATCGGCGCCCCGACTTTTTCGACATAGGCGCGCGCATCGGCGAGATTGTCGAAACGGCCATAGGCGGCGGTCGGGATGTTGAAGCGGGCGCAGAGATCCTTGGTGAAGCCTTTCGACCCCTCCAGACGCGCTGCCGCCTTGGAGGGTCCGAAGACGCGGATGCCAGTGGCGCGCAGATCATCGGCGATGCCGGCAACCAGCGGTGCTTCCGGACCGACGACGACGAGGTCGATCTTCATGTCGCGGCAGAATGCAGCCACGGCGGCATGATTGCCAATGTCGAGCGCAACGAGCTCCGCCTGTTCGGCGATGCCGGGATTGCCGGGCGCGGCGTAAAGCCTGGTAAGCAGCGGCGAGGCGGCGAGCTTCCAGGCCAGCGCGTGTTCGCGTCCGCCGGAACCGAGGAGAAGAACGTTCATGTCGGCAACCTCGCCCATCCGTGTAGCCAGCTCTGGCTATTGGCGATGACGCGGCAGGTCAAGGCGCGATCATCCATATCAACCGCTACGGCATTGCCGACGGGCGGCTGGCTGCCTATCTGCGCGCAACAGACAACAGGATTTGTCATGCCCGTCACAATCGAACGCGCCGATCCCCTCCTTTTTGCCACCGCGGGCAAGGCTGACTTCAGCTTCGAGGTCGATGCCTATCTCGAACCTGCCTTTGGTAGACCTGTCTCCGAATGGCAGCGGACTGCCACCGAGCCGTATGTGAAGAGCTACAACAAGGCCGACGACAACGACGGCGAATGGGATGACGACAGTGTGCTGTTCGTCGCCCTGCTGGATGGAGCGCCCATCGGACGGCTTTCTGTCACCCGCAACTGGAACGGCTACGGCCTGCTCGACCATTTCGGGGTCGATCGCCCATACCGCACCGGCGGTATCGGCCACCGCCTGTTCGAGCACGCCAGGAGCTGGGCACAGGAGCTGGGCTTGCCCGGGCTCTCACTCGAAACCCAGAACAACAACCTCACCGCCTGCCGTTTCTATGAGCGGCAGGGCTTCGAGCTTGGCGGGATCGACCGGTTTTTCTATCGGGGGCTCCATCCTGACACCCGCGAGATCGCATTGTTCTGGTATCTGCCGTTCGCGCCACAGGCCTAGAGCATTTTGTAGCCAAGTGGAATCACTTGGCGTTACAAAAATGCGCCGAAAACAAAAACTTAGAGCGTTTCCGCGTTTCCGTGAAAAACGGAAACGCTCTAGGCAGGCAGCCCGATACAAGGCTGCGAGACACCATGTCTGCTTGACGCCCGCCCCGCAGCCTGCCACTCCACGGCGATGGAAACCATACAGTCGAAATCGGCCCAGGGACGTGTCGCCGACGCGCCAAGCGGGCACTGGGTCTATCGCGTGCTGCCGCGCTGGCTGTGGCCCTACGCACAGCTTGCGCGCTGGGACCGGCCGATCGGCTGGCAGTTGCTGCTGTGGCCCTGCTGGTGGTCGGCCGCGCTTGCGGCCAGTGCCTATGCGCGGCCGGAAGACAGCCTGCTTTCGCTGCTGCCCCTGCCTTCGACGCTGATCCTGTTCCTGCTCGGCGCCATCGCCATGCGCGGCGCCGGCTGCACCTACAACGACCTTGTCGACCAGGACATCGACAATCAGGTGGAGCGCACCCGTTCGCGCCCGCTGCCGTCCGGCAAGGTCAGCCGCAAGCAGGCCTGGACCTTCCTGATCCTGCAGGCGCTGGTCGGGCTGGTGGTGCTGGTCCAGTTCAATGGTTTCGCCATCCTGCTCGGCGTCTGTTCGCTGGCGGTCGTTGCGATCTATCCATTCCTGAAGCGGTTCACCAACTGGCCGCAATTCGGGCTCGGCCTTGCCTTTTCATGGGGGGCCCTGATGGGCTGGGCGAGCGAGTTCGCCGATCTCGATGCCCCGGCCTTCCTGCTCTACATCGGTTCGATCCTGTGGGTGATCGGCTATGACACGATCTATGCCCACCAGGACAAGGAAGACGACGCCATCGTCGGCGTGCGCTCCACTGCCCGCCTGTTCGGCGAACACACCAAGTCCTGGCTCGCCGGGCTCTATGCCGGCGCGCTGATGTGTTTCGCCGTCGCCTTTGCCTCGGTACAGGCGCCAGTCGTGGCACTGGCGGGGCTGATCGCCGCCGGCGCGCACATGGCAAGACAGATCGTGACGCTCGACATCGACAATCCGGAGCAGTGCCTCAAGCTGTTCCGGTCGAACAACCAGGTCGGCTGGCTGATCTTCGCCGGCCTGATCGGCGGAGCTGTCTGGGTGGCGGTAAAGCCGCTGCTCTAGCAATCCGGACAGGTGGTGTTCCGCTGCAAATACAAAAGGGTCAGCAACTTCGAGCCGCTGACCCTCGCTTCAAGAATGCACTGCAGACGCCACTCTATTCGCGGGCGATGATCTCTTCGCCGCCAATGACCAGCCTGAGACCGAGATTGCCGGTGCGGCGGCGGGCCAGGAAGCGTGGGCGGCGCGTGGTGGAGATGCGCCCCTTGCGGCGGGCACGCGGCGGCTGCGTCTTGATCGCGGCACCGAGCGACTCCTCCAGCGTGCGGGCGACACCGTCCGCCTCGATCAGCAGCATCGGCAGGCCGAAGGCTTCCGCCCACGCGCGCCAGTCGGCGGCGATGTCGTCGAGATCGTCGGCAACCAGCAGCGGCACCGACAGCATCGAATCCGTGTGCAGCAGTTCCAGCGTCACGGTGACATTGCCGTCCTCGTCTTCCATGGCGCGCGCGGCAACGCCACGAAACGCTCGGGCCGGCAGGGCGATCACGACGGGCATGCCGCTCATCTGCAACTTGCGCCGCATGACGGCACCGCGCCGGTCGATGGTGAGTGTGATGTCGCCGGCATCGTCGCGGGCGGCGTAGCTCACCACCTGCGGCAGGCGAAACGGGTCGAGGCGCATGTTGCGCCCAGCCCAGACTGGTTTCAGTCCGGTGTTCATGGATGCCTTCCTGTCTCTCCTGAGAGCCGGGTATCCCGGTCATCTCCGTGCGGGTTTTCCCGCCTCGTTATGGGGAGAGACTAGCGGCGGCTCCTTACCGGCCCGCTTAAAAAAGTCGGTTAAATTTTGCTGATCTTCCAGATGGTTATCGGAATCCCACCAAAAGCAGCATTCGAAACCATCAGATAACCTTACCAGGATTCATGATGCTGGCGGGATCGAAGGAGGCCTTCACCCGGCGCATCAGCTCGATCGCCATCGGCGGCGCGGTGGCAATCAGTTCGTCGCGCTTCAACTGGCCGATGCCGTGTTCGGCCGAGATGGAGCCGTTCAACGAACGCACGACATCGTGCACAGCCTTGTTCATCGGCCGGTAGAGATCGAGGAAGGTCTTGTCGTCACCGTCGATGGGCCGGGAAATGTTGTAGTGCAGATTGCCGTCGCCCATATGGCCGAAGCAGACGACACGGGCACCGGCACTGACCGAGGCGACCGCCTTGCCGGCGCGCTCGATAAAAGTCGGGACCGTCGCGATCGGCACGGAAATATCGTGCTTGATCGAAGCGCCTTCCGCCTTCTGCGTTTCCGGCAGCGTCTCGCGGAAATTCCAGAAGGCATCGGCCTGGGCGAGGCTCGCGGCAATCACCGCGTCGTCCGCAAGGCCACTTTCCAGTCCTTCCGACAGTATGTCCTCGATCAAAGCCCTGGCGTCCTCGGCGGAACGACCGGAGGAGACCTGCATCAGCACATACCAGGGCCAGTCGTCGGCCAGGGGACGGATCACACCGGCGCCGTGGCGCAGCGTGAAGTCATAAGGAGTTTTGGCAATCAGCTCGAAAGCGGTCAGCGCCGGCCCCGCGCGGTCTTCAGCCAGATTGAAAAGGCCGAGCGCCGCTTGTGGTGACGACAGCCCGACAAATGCGACCTCGCGCCCCTTCGGCTTGGGAAACAGCTTCATGACGGCGGCGGTGATGACACCCAGCGTGCCTTCGGCACCGACGAACAGGTTCTTCAGATCGTAGCCGGTGTTGTCTTTCTTCAGTTTGCGCAGATCGTCGAAAACCTCTCCGGTCGGCAGCACCACTTCGACACCCAGGCAAAGCTCGCGTGTGTTGCCGTAAGCGAGAACGCCCGTGCCTCCGGCATTGGACGAGAGATTGCCGCCGATCTGGCACGAACCCTGCGCCGCCAGCGACAGCGGAAACAGGCGGCCGGCGGCATCCACCGCCTCCTGCAGCGTCTGCAGGATGACACCGGCCTCTACGGTTGCGGTATTCGACTGCACGTCGATCTCGCGGATGCGGTTCAGCCGCGACAGCGAAAGCACGATCTGATGCCCGGACGCATCCGGCACCTGCGCGCCCACCAGCCCGGTGTTGCCGCTCTGCGGCACGACCGGCGTGCGCGTCTCGGTGGCCAGGCGCATGATGCGGCTGACTTCCTCGACACTGCCGGGTCGCAGCACCAGCGGCGTCCGCCCGTGCCAAAGCCCACGCCGTTCGATGAGATAAGGCGCAATATCCGTCTGGTCGCGTAACGCATATCTGTCGCCGACGATGTCGGCGAAACGCTGGAGCAGGCTGGACGAAAGATCGGTGTCGGTCATGCCCAAGACCTAGGACGCCGCGAGAGGTTTGTCACGCGGCGCGGCAGCCCGGGCGAGCCGGTCGTTGATCGCCTCGCCAAGTCCGTCCCGAGGCACCGGCTCGACGGCGATGACCGCTGCACCAGCGCGATCGAGATCCTGCATGAAAGCGAACAGATTGGCAGCGGCCTCGGTAAGGTCGCCGCGCTCCGACAGGTTTTTGATGGCAACGGCGTCCTGCCAGCCGGCAGCGCGCGTCGGACCGAAGGCTAGCAGCGCTTCGTCCTGCTCCACCTTTTCAGCATCGAGCCGCATTGCCGCGCCCGGCGCGTAGTGCGAGGCCAGCATGCCCGGAGCCTGGATGCCGCTGGCACCGCGCAGCAATCCGGAACCGGCAACGGCCTCGATGTCGGCGGCAGCGATGCCGCCTGGGCGCAGGAGACGCAAGCCGCCCTGCTCCGCCTTGACGATGGTCGATTCCAGCCCGACCGGCGTCGCGCCGCCATCGACGACCAGCCTGATACGACGCCCCAGATCGTCGGCCACCGCACGCGCGGTCGTGGCGCTGATCCTGCCTGACGAATTGGCCGAGGGCGCCGCGAGTGGACGGCCGAGACGACGGATAAGCTCTCCGCCGAAGCCCTTTGGCATACGCAGCGCAACCGTATCCAGCCCCGCGCTCACCAGCGGATGGATGCCGGCCTCCTGGCGCAACGGCAACACCAGGGTCAACGGCCCCGGCCAGAACGCTTCGGCCAGTCTGCGCGACAGCGGATCGAAAATCGCGATACGCTCGGCCATCGCCATGTCCGCAACATGGGCAATCAGCGGATTGAAACGCGGTCGGCCCTTGGCTTCGAAGATGCGGGCAACCGCCTGCCCGTTGGTCGCGTCGCCGGCGAGGCCGTAGACGGTCTCGGTCGGAATGGCCACAACCTCGCCGGCTTCGAGCAGAGCCAGCGCCGGTTCCAGAGCTTCGGATGCGGATATGATGTCAGCCACGGTCACAACCTTTTCTGAGCGGCTGCGTAATACGCGGCGTGGTTATGGGCAAGCCTCCCGCGCCTATCGCTAAAATGCACGTGACCAGCGTAAGTCGATATCAACAGGATTGCCCTAGGGTGCCGGATGGGAACTCGGGCAAGGGTATAACTTCATGCGTGGCATGGCGGTCGCATTTTTCAGCCTGTGGATCGCAGGCACCGCGCAGGCATCGTCGCTGGTCTATTTCAGCGACGCCGCGCCAGCGGCAACACCTTCGGTGATTGCCCCCGCGGCCGATCCAACGGTGGGCAGATCAGTGGTACAGGCCGGTGAAGGCGAGATGCCGGTGACGCCGGAGAAGGTTTCGGCCATTCCGGAGCGGAGTGGACCGGCAGGCGCGACCATGGTGATCCGCGATGGTGTGGTGGGCGCTGCATTGCCGCGTCACGTCGCCAAGCCGGCAATGGCAAACGGCAAACTCCCGGCAACGGCGGTGTCCGCAAAAACCGGCAAGGACGGTCTGGCGGGAGAGCACAAGCCCAAGGTGACACGCTAGGTGCAATTCCAGGAAAAGTGCTTAGCGGTTTTCCGTCCGGAATTGCAAAAGTCAGCGCGTTTCCGCGTTTCCGTGAAAAACGGAAACGCTCCAGACGCGTCGTCCAGGCGGGCAAGACGGCAACGGCCACCCTGCCCGCTCGACGAGTTCGGTCATCACAGCTTTTGACGACGTGAGGCCGTCCGGCTGTTCACAAGCTGGATCAGGCTGCGGCCTTGGCCTCGTCTTCCTCGCCGTCTTCCTCGGCAACCTCTTCGCCATCTTCCGACTCATCCTCGTCCTCGGCAGCTTCGTCGCCATCCTCGGACTCGTCTTCATCGTCGGAAGCGTCTTCGGCTTCCTCGCCGTCGTCGTCCTGCTCGTCCTCATCGTCCGAAAGCACGACCTCGTCGTCGTCATGAGCTTCGAGTTCGTATTCAGGGGTAGCTTCGAGCAGCGCCTCGTCAGAGGCCAGGGTGTCTTCAATCATTTCGGGTTCGGTAACGAATGTCATGAAAGCCTCCGTGGGTTCGAGTTAACACCCGATTTGTCCCACGCCGACATCATCGCCATATGACTGTAAGCCGGCTCGTCCGGCTATTTCACAAGTCGCTGAATTAGCTCGCAGGAGCGCCGCAAAGCACTCCAAATCCGGCTGTCAGCCGGCGATCTTCGAGAAATCGGCGACGCGATCGGTGGCGCTGCGGATGCGCGAAAGCAGTGCCAGGCGGTTTGCACGCACGGCGGTGTCATCGTCGTTCACGAGAACCTTGTCGAAGAACATATCGACTGGCTCGCGCAGCGCGCTGAGCGCTACCATGGCGCCGGAAAAATCTTCCCGGCCAATGGCTTCGCCTGCCTGGGCTTCCGCCTGAGCGATCGCAGCGAACAGCTTTTTCTCCGCATCTTCGCGGAACAGCGCCGGGTCGACGACGGCAGCCACCGCGGTGCCTTTCTTTTCCTCGGCCGCGAGGATGTTGGCAGCGCGCTTGGTGCCGGCCAGCAGGTTCTTGCCGTCCTCGGTGTCGAGCAATGTGCCGAGTGCCTCGACGCGACGAACGACCGTCAACAGATCATCGGCATCCGGCGTGATGACGGCATCGATCAGGTCATGCCGCGCACCCTGATCGCGGAGATAGACCTTCAGGCGGTCGTGGAAGAAGGAAAGGAGGTCTGCAGCCCAGTCACCGGCCTGATCCGACACCGCTGTTCTGGCCCGGTTGGCTTCGGCAAAGGTTTTGCGCAGACCCAACCGCACGCCGTTCTCGATCAAGATCCTGATCACGCCCAGTGCCGCGCGACGCAAGGCGTAGGGATCCTTCGAACCGGTCGGTTTCTCGTCGATAACCCAGAACCCGACCAGCGTGTCGAGCTTGTCGGCCAACGCCACGGCGACCGAAACCGGGTCTGTCGGAACGCGGTCGGACGGGCCCTGCGGCTTGTAATGTTCCTCGACCGCCGCCGCAACGGAAGCGTTTTCACCCTGGAGAAGGGCATATTTGCGCCCCATTGCACCCTGCAGCTCCGGGAACTCGCCTACCACTTCGGTCTGCAGATCGGCCTTGGCCAGAACAGCCGCGCGTTCCGCCAGCACCGGGTCTGCGCCAACCATCGGTGCGACTTCGCGGGCGAGCCTGCGGATGCGCTCGACCCGCGCACCTTGCGTGCCCAGCTTGGCATGGAAGGTGACGTTGAGATGGTCGAGCCGTGCCATGCGCTGGTCGAGCGGCTTGGCCAGATCGAGATCGAACTTCGCCGCCGAGCCCTGCAAAGCGCCGAGGTCCGGCAGGTCGCCCTGGTCGGTGTTCCAGAAATAGAGCGCGTCCGACAGGCGGGCACGCACGACCTTGCCGTTTCCATGCGCGATCTCGGCACCGCCATCCTTGGCCTCGATGTTGGCGGTGAGGATGAAGCGGTTGGAAAGGTCTTCCGCCTCGCCTTGCGGGCGCGTGACGAAACACTTCTGGTTGGCGCGGATGGTGAGGCGGATCACTTCCGGCGGGATTGCCAGGAAAGCCTTTTCGAATTCGCCCATCAGCACGACCGGCCACTCGACCAGGCCGGAAACTTCCTCGAGCAGCCCCTCGTCCTCGACCAGGTCCAGCCCATTGGCGAAGGTCAGATTGCGGGCATCGGCCAGGATGATCTCCTTGCGCCGCTCGGGATCGATGACGACCTTGGCGGCCTCAAGCTTGGCGGCATAATCGTCGAAGCGCTTGACCGTGATGGCCCCTGGCGCATGGAAGCGGTGACCATAGGTGACGTTGCCGGCGCGGATGCCGTCGATTTCGAAATCGACGACCACCGGCTCTTCGGTTTCCGGTCCGAAGGTGCAGACGATGGACTGCAGCGGGCGTACCCAGCGCAGCGCGCCAGGCTTGGCCGAGGCAGCGCCCCAGCGCATCGACTTCGGCCATGGAAAGCTGCGGATGATCGCAGGCACCAGCTCGGCGATGACCTCTTCGGCGGCGCGGCCGGGCCTGGAGATATGGGCGACGTAGAAATCGCCCTTCTTCGGATCGGCATGGACGTGAGCGTCAGCGATCGAGGCGAGGCCCGCCTTGCGCAGGAAGCCCTGGATCGCCTGTTCCGGTGCCTTGGTCGACGGCCCCTTGATCTCTTCGCGCACATCCTTGGAGCGTGCGGTTAGACCGCGAATGTCGAGCGTGAGGCGACGCGGCGTCCAATATTCGCGCGCCGCCTCATAGGTGAGACCTGCCTCGACCAGACCGTCGGTCAGCATCTTCTTCAGATCACCGGCGGCCTTCCTCTGCATGCGAGCAGGGATTTCCTCGGAACGTAGTTCAAGAAGCAGATCGGGCATGGTCGGTCTCAAACGGGAAAGCTGCGGCGGCAATAGCAAGTCGTCCGCGCCCTGTCACCCTTCGTGCAAGACAACGGACGAATGAAAATTTCGACAGGTGTGTCGGGAAGCGACCACCTCACCCGTCCTAAGGGCACAACGACATCACTGAAACACAGCGCTGAAGCGGACGACGCTCAGACGGGAAATCATTGGCCGAAACCATGAAAACGGCATCGACATTGCTCCAGGTCATCGCGCTCAGCGCCTGCTTCGTCAATCAGGTCGAAGCGCCGGCCGAGTTCCGGATGCCGGGTGTGCGGCAAGCCTTGAGGACGATCGCTGGACCCGATCGCCAGTCCCTCCTTGCCGCGATCATCGACGCCGAATTGGCCGACGTGGGGTAGAACAATTCCAGGAAAAGTGCGTAGCGGCTTTCCGTCCGGAATTGCGTACGAGACGGAGCGTTCCGCGCTTCCGTGATAAGACGGAAACGCTCCGGGCTCAGGCAGCCAGTCCGCCAGCCTCTGTCAGCAGGAACGCCTCACCGCATGCCTTGGCCAGATTGCGCACACGCAGGATGTAGCTCTGGCGTTCGGTGACCGAGATCACGCCGCGCGCGTCGAGCAGATTGAAGACATGGCTGGCCTTGATGCACTGGTCATAGGCCGGGAACACCATTCTGTGCATGGCCACATTGGCGTTCGCACTCGGCGCGCCGGCATCCAGGAGCGCCTTGCATTCGGCTTCCGCATCCTCGAAATGACGCAGCAGCATGGCCGTATTGGCATGCTCGAAATTGTGCCGCGAATACTCCTGCTCTGCCTGCAGGAATACCTCGCCATAAGAAACGCGGTCCGGCCCCTCCATGCCGTTGAAATTCAGGTCGTAGACGTTGTCGACGCCCTGCACATACATGGCGAGCCGTTCCAGCCCGTAGGTCAGTTCGCCGGCAACGGGAGCGCATTCGATGCCGCAGACCTGCTGGAAATAAGTGAACTGCGACACTTCCATGCCGTCGCACCAGCATTCCCACCCGAGCCCCCAGGCGCCCAGCGTCGGGCTTTCCCAGTCGTCCTCGACGAAACGAATGTCATGCAGAAGCGGATCGACGCCAATTGCCTTGAGCGAACCGAGATACAGCTCCTGCAGATTCGACGGATTCGGCTTCAGGATGACCTGGTATTGATAATAGTGCTGCAGCCGGTTGGGGTTCTCGCCGTAGCGGCCATCCTTCGGACGCCGGGATGGCTGCACATAGGCAGCATTCCAGCGACGAGGGCCGAGCGCGCGCAGCGTCGTCGCCGGATGGAACGTGCCGGCACCCACTTCCATGTCGTATGGCTGCAGGATGACACAGCCGTGCGCAGCCCAGTAGTTGTGCAGCGTCAGGATAAGGCCCTGGAACGAGCGCTTGGGGTCCATATTGGCGGGCAGTTCGGCGGTCACGGCGGCCTCGATGGGAGCTGCGGGATGCGCCACTCCCTAGAGCCGAGGGGCAAGGGCGTCAAGGCAATGAGACGATCAGGAAAGTTGGCGACCTGTCAGTCCGCCAATTCACCCGAGAAATTCGTGCCCTCGTTCTGGTTGTCGCAAAAGGCGAGTATTCCCTGAAATGCGGGTTTCTTGATTGCCGGCGGACCATAAAAACTGATGCTGAACGTCCCCCAATAGGTCGACCCGTTCTGCTCGGTCGGGCAAGGCGTGACCTTCGCAACATCCTGCCAGGCACCGCTGAGAACATTGTCGGTCAGCTTGCCGACGGTCTTGCCTGCATAATTGTCAAAAACGATCGCGTATTCGCCCGTCTCGAGCCGGCTGATGGTTATTGGACCGTTGCCCGTGTTCCAGCGGCCATCGATCCTGATCTCGTCGGCCATGGCCAGAGAAGGCAGCAAGACCGCAACAGACAGGCAAACCCGTAGCATCGCGCGACCCCCAGGCTGAACCAGCACGATCATGGCTGGCAGTGCGGAGAGAAGTCAACGCAATGCGGCAATCTGAAAGGCAAAACCCCGCCGGAAGGCCGCCGTGAGGCCTTCCAATTCACGACGCGAACCAGTTCACCCCTTCGGGGCAGTCGGCTTGGGTTTGGGCGCTTCCTGGGCGGTCTTGTTCTCGAGCGGAGGCAGCCCCTTGAGCAGCTTCTGCTCGACGGAAGCCAGCACATCCGGCTCAGGCTTCAGGTCGCGAGCATGGCGCCATTGGAAAGTCGCTTCCAGCTTGCGGCCGACCCGCCAGTAGACATCGCCCAGATGGTCGTTCAGCACCGGATCTTCCGGTTTCAGCTGCACGGCACGCTCCATTTCGCGCACGGCGTCGTCGTAGCGGCCAAGCTTGTAATAGGCCCAGCCCAGCGAATCGATGATGTAGCCGTCGCTCGGCCGCAGCTCGGCGGCCTTCTTGATCATATCCAGCGCTTCCTTGAGGTTGGTGCCCATGTCCACCCAGGAGTAACCGAGATAGTTCAGCACCTGCGGCTGGTTCGGGTAGAGTTCCAGCGCCTTGCGGAAATTCGGCTCGGCCTTCGGCCATTCCTTGATGCGCTCATAGGCAATGCCGCGCTGATAGAAGATGTTCCAGTCAGCCTTGGTCGGCGTCTTCAGCACCGCGACCGCCTTGTCGAAGAGTTCGGCTGCGGAGCGGAAATCCTGCTTGGAGGCGTAGACGCCGCCAAGAGCCAGATAACCGCGCATGTCTTGAGGATTTGCCTCGACAAGGACCTTAAGCTGCTTGATCGCTTCGTCGTTGCGGCCGAGATCGGCGAGGTTCAGGCCGGTCTGCAGTTCCGAGACTTCCTTCAGCGGCGAGGACGCCGGAATGCGGCGGTAGAAATCGATGGCACGGTCACCATCCTTGAGCTGCTCGGCAACGGCGGCAAGCTGTACCAGAACAACGTCGCTGTCCGGCTTCAGCGCCAATGCATATTCGAGATAGAGCCGCACGAACGGCTCACCACCACCCCGGTTGAGCGCGGTGGCAAGATTGAGCAGTATCTCGGACGCTCCTTCCGAAGGGTTCACGACAAGCGGATCCGGCTTCTCGCCCTTGCCTATCCTGTCGCGCAGCGCGACGATCTCGATCTTGCCGGGGCCGAATTCTTCCGCCTGCTTCAGCACCGAAAGCGCCTTGTCCTTGTCGCCCTTGCGGGCCAGGAAGATCGCATAGGCCTGCGCTGCACGCATCCAGGTCTCTGGCGCAGCCCCTCCGGCAGACGTGTTGCCGATCGCCTCGGCATAGGCCGCGTCGGCCTTGTCGGTCTTTCCGGCAGCATCGGCAATCAGCGCGCGATGATAGGCCTTGAACAGGTCGAACCACTCCGGGCCTTCCAGCTTGCCGACATAGTCCATCGCGTCAGTGCCCTGGCCGGCACCCTGCATGGCCCAGCCGGTCATGACACCGCTGATCAGCTTGTCGAGATCCGCACCGAGCGACAATTTCAGCCAGTACTGTGCCTTGGTGAAATCCTTCTTCTTGAAACTGTCCACGGCCAGCGCCAGGCGCGAGAAGCGCTCGATATCCGGCACCTCCTTCAATTTGTCGGCGTAGGGCAGTGATTCCTCGAAGCGGCCCTGTGCGATCAACGAAAGCATCAGGCTCTGCTGAAGCTGTGTATCCTCAGGCGCGAAGGCCAGTGCCTGTTTGTAATAGTTGATTGCGTTGTCGAGATCGTTGTCGTTTTCAGCGACCCTCGCCGACAGATAGGCGCCGGAGAACGAATTGATTTCGACAGGTGCCGATGGCTGCGCAGCCAAACCGGACTGCGTCTGGGCCGCAAGGCCAGCGAGAATAGCCAGGCTCGAAAGCCAGCGAGCACGTCTTTGCCGCATCGTATCCCTTTCTGGCGGGCTCCTCCCCTGCTCAAGCGGGGATCGCCAAGAATCCTTCATTCCGGCAAAGCATGGCCTTTTTGGGGTCGCGCATCAATCCGGCTGGCGGTCACAATGCGGACATCGTCTTAACAAAGCATGGCTTCCGATGTGGGCGGCTCTGCCGGGTAGGAACGCCGCGCCAGCGACTTGCTGCCAAAAAGTAACGCCTTAGATGACCTCGCCTCAATTCACGCGGCTGATGCAGAAATCGATGACGTCGATCAGCGCCGCCTTCTGAGGCGTTCCCTCAAGCGGCGCCAGCGCGTCACGGGCGATCTCGCCGAAGTGACGGGCTCGGCCGATCGTGTCGGAGATGGCGGCATGCTTCGTCATCAGGCCGATCGCTTTTTCGAGACCGGCATCGTCTGCCACGTTCTCCTCGATGGCCCGCTTCCAGAAGGTGCGCTCGGCGGCGGTGCCGCGGCGATAAGCAAGGATCACCGGCAACGTGACCTTGCCCTCGCGGAAGTCGTCGCCGACATTCTTGCCGAGATCCTTGGAGGAGCCGCCGTAGTCCAGCGCATCGTCGATGAGCTGGAAAGCGAGACCGAGATTCATGCCATAGGAGCGTAGCGCGGCACGATCGATGCGCGAGGCATCAGCGATGACGGGGCCGACTTCGGCGGCGGCCGAAAACAACGCGGCAGTCTTGGCTTTGATGACCGCGAAATGCTCATCTTCCGTGGTGTCGAGGTTCTTGGCGGCGGCGAGTTGCATGACTTCGCCTTCCGCGATGATCGAGGCGGCCGAGGACAGGATGTCGAGCGCATCGAGCGAACCGACATCGACCATCATGCGGAAAGCCTGACCGAGCAGAAAATCGCCAACCAGCACGCTTGCCTGGTTGCCCCAGATCATGCGCGCCGTCTTCTTACCACGCCGCATGCCGCTTTCGTCGACCACGTCATCGTGAAGCAGGGTGGCGGTGTGCATGAATTCGACGCTGGTCGCGAGCTTGACGTGGCCGTCGCCGGAGTATCCGAACATCTGTGCAGCGGCGAGCGTCAGCATCGGACGCAGCCGCTTGCCACCCGACGAGATCAGGTGATTGGCAACCTCGGGGATCATCTGCACGTCGGAACCGGCCTTGGACAGGATCAGCTCGTTGACGCGCCCCATGTCAGACGCCGTCAGGTCGATCAGATCCTTGATCGACGCTGCTTCCCGCTTTCCGTCTTCGAGGTTGAGAACAACACCCACGCCAAAACTCCCGTCCGCCACGCCACCGCGCGCTGCCTTGATAGGACTCTAGCGGCCAGAGCGCATACGGCAAGTGGCGAATTGGCGCGGATTGCGCAAGAGGGTTCCGGAGCGAAGCGTTTACATCGCTGAAACAAGCTGCGAGTTTGCCGCCATGATCGAGCTCATCCGCACCAACGACGCCGTTGTCATTTCCTTTGTCGAATCGCTGATGCGCGATGCCGACATAGGTTTCCTCACCGCCGACCAGAACATGAGCGTGCTGGACGGTTCGATCGGCATCCTGCCGCGCCGGATCCTCGTCGAAGACGACCGTATCGACGAAGCCCGCCGTATCCTCACCGACGCCGGCATCGCCAACGAAATCCGCCGGACATGACCGTGGCCGAACCGGCCGGCGCGCCAAGGCACACGGTGGACGCCTTCCATCGTGGCCGTTTCTGGCTGGTACAGCCGGCCGCTGGCGGTCACCGTGCCGGCATGGACGCAATGACGCTGGCCGCCGCCGTACCGACGGATTTTACCGGACTGGTGGCCGATTTCGGGGCCGGCGCAGGTGCTGCAGGGCTCGCCGTCGTTTCGCGCTGCGAGAAGGCAAGGGCGACACTTGTGGAGCGTTCTCCCGAAATGGCGACCTTTGCCGAGGCGTCGCTGGCGCATCCGGCCAACCAGCATCTCAGCGACCGGGTGACCGTGCTGCGTGCCGACGTCACGCTGACCGGAAAGGCACGGGGCGTGGCTGGGCTTACTGACAACAGCTTCGACTTCGTCATCATGAACCCGCCTTTCAATGCCGGCGAGGACCGCGCGACACCCGACGCGTTGCGGCGCGAGGCGCATGTCATGGCGGATGGGCTTTTCGAGGTCTGGGTGCGCAGCGCTGCAGCCGTGGTCAAGCCGCGTGGCGGCATTGCGATCATTGCGCGACCGGAATCCCTGGCGGCCATTCTCGACGCGTTGGCCGGCCGTTTCGGCAATGCGGAGATCGTGCCGGTGCATCCACACGCCGACCAGGCGGCGATCCGCATCGTTGTCCGTGGCTTGCTCGGCGCGCGGGGCAAGCTGGCGCTCAGGCCGCCACTCGTGCTGCACGATGCCACGACCAAAGGTCTCTTGCCGTTGGCTGATGCCATCAGCAATGGAACGGCCCCGCTTTTCGGAGATTGATCTTCCCTGACCATTGCCGTCCAGCGGCAAATGCCTACATGCCATCGGCCAAACTGGAGAACCGCATCCCGTGCGTCGCCTTTTCAACCGTATCCTGCCGAAATCCTGGCGTTCCACCGATGTCGTCGTACCCGTCATCCGGCTGCATGGCACGATCATGGCCGGCGGCAGCCAGTTCCGGCAGAACCTGTCGCTGGCTTCCACGGTCGGCTTGATCGAAAAGGCGTTTTCCTTTTCCGGGCCGGCCGTTGCGATCTCGATCAACTCACCAGGCGGCTCCCCCGTGCAGTCGCGGCTGATCTACAAGCGCATCCGCGATCTGGCAGCAGAAAAGAACAAAAAAGTCTTCGTCTTCGTCGAGGATGTGGCTGCTTCCGGCGGCTACATGATCGCTGTCGCAGCCGATGAGATCATCGCCGACCCGTCTTCGATCGTCGGTTCGATCGGCGTCATCTCCGGCACTTTCGGCTTCACCGACCTGATCAAGAAGATCGGCGTCGAACGCCGCGTACACACCGCCGGCAAAAACAAATCCTCGATGGACCCATTCCAGCCCGAGAAGAAAGAGGACGTCGAGCGGCTGAAAACACTGATGCTGGAGTTGCACGAGACGTTCATCGATCTGGTCAAGGAACGCCGCGGTGCCAAATTGAAGGACGACCCGGACCTGTTCACCGGCCTGTTCTGGACCGGCAAAAAGGGGCTGGAATTGGGCCTCGTCGATGGGCTCGGCGATATGCGGAGCACCCTAAAGGAGCGCTTCGGCCCGAAAACACAACTGAAACTCGTCAGCCAGCCCAGGGGGCTGTTCGGCCGTTTCGGACTGTTCGGCTCGTCAGGCGGCTTCACCGCCCCGGCCCTGGCTGCCGCAGGCGTCGACGCACTTTTCGATGCGGCCGAAGAACGCGCGCTATGGAGCCGTTTCGGCCTTTGAAAAGCCACGGGAACGGTCTACGATGACTGCTTGCCTGACCCGTACGTCCGTCACCGAGGACCCTTGAGGAAGGAGTTTCGATATGCCGCAGATCATCTTCTTCATCGTCATCGGCGTCGTTGCCTATGTCGGGTACCGCTCCTTCATGAAGGAAGCTGAACGGGTCACTGCCAAGGTGCGGCGTACCGAACAACAGCGAGCCAACGGTACGATGGGAACGCTGGTGAAAGACCCCAAGACCGGCGAATATCGGCTGGCCAAGGATTGAGCACCACGGCATTTGTATCCGCAGACCATGCCATGAACGCCCGTCTGGCGCCCGCGAAGGTCAATCTTGCGCTCCATGTCACCGGTCGGCGCCCCGACGGCTATCACACCATCGAAAGCCTCGCAGTGTTCACCCGCTTCGGAGACCGGATCAAAGCGCAGAGGGCAGATGAGGACGGTTTCAGCGTTTCGGGCCGTTTCGCCGGTCTGGTTCCGGCGGACGAAACCAATCTGATCCTCAGGGCGCGCGATGCGCTCCGCCGGCATGTCGGTCCGGAGAATGCTCCTGCGGTAGCCATTTCGCTCGAAAAGAACCTGCCGGTAGCCTCCGGTCTCGGTGGCGGATCAAGCGATGCGGCAGCGGCGCTGCGCGCGCTTGTCTCGAGCTGGAACCTCGACATCGACGAGATGCAGCTGGCTCGGATCGGCTTTTCGCTTGGAGCCGACCTGCCAATGTGCCTCAAGGCACAGCCGCTCCTCGCCTATGGCGCGGGCGAGACGATTTCGACCGTTTCGAAATTCCCTGCCCTCGGCCTGGTCATGGTCAATCCTGGCGTGGCGGTCGCTACCCCCGATGTCTTCAGAGCCCTCGTCCACCGCGACAACGAAGCTCTGCCACCACTGCCGAAGACCATTGACTTCCACAGCCTGCGCAGTTGGCTCGAGGCGACACGCAACGACCTCGAAGCCGCCGCCGAGACGATCACCCCGCTGATCGGCAAGGCCAGGGCTGCACTGCTGCAGGCGGACGCCGCCTTTGCCCGCATGTCGGGTTCGGGAGCCACCTGTTTCGGCTTGTTCGAAACCGGCAACGTCGCCAAACGCGCGGCTGCAACTATCCGCTCGCGTCATCCAGACTGGTTCGTCGCGGCGACACGCTCCCTGCCATCCGAGGCGTTGGAAGACCAGTATGCCTGACGCCGGCCGTCCCTTCATTCCCGTCCGTTTCGCGGTACTGACCGTTTCCGACACGCGCGGCCTTGCCGATGACAGATCCGGCCAGACGCTGGCCGACCGCATCGAGGCTGCCGGACATATACTGGCCGCTCGCGCTATCGTCCCGGACGATAGCGACAAGATCCGCGACAGGGTCCTGGCCTGGTCCAAGGATGAAGGCGTCGATGCCATCATCACTACCGGCGGCACCGGCTTCACCGGCCGCGACGTGACCCCGGAAGCCCTGGAACCGATCTTCGAGAAGCGCATGGACGGCTTCTCGGAGGTTTTCCACCGCATCTCCTACGACAAGATCGGCACCTCGACCATCCAGAGCCGGGCAACCGGCGGCGTCGTCAACGCGACCTTCGTCTTCGTGCTGCCGGGCTCGCCCGGCGCATGCAAGGACGCCTGGGACGGTATCCTGAAGGCCCAGTTCGACTACCGCCACATGCCCTGCAATTTCGTGGAGATCATGCCCAGGCTGGATGAGCACCTGCGGCGCAGCGGCAAGTAATTCGAGGCATCGCAGGCTTTCCCTTCGTTTCGAAGCCGGTCATGGCGTTTAGGCTCCGAAACCGACGTTCCGAAACAAAGGTCGAGGGGCTATCCTTCCGCGAAAGGGAGGTGGTTATGGCCGTTTACAGAGGCGGATGCCATTGCGGCAATGTCGTGCTGTCTTTCGAGACCGCAATCGCCCCTGGGACATCGAAATCCGAGCCTGCCAATGCTCTTTCTGCCGCAGGCACAATTCGCTGGCGGCAGCCGACCCCAATGGCATGCTGACCATCCACGTGCAGAGCGAAGCGCTGCTCTCGCGTTATGCCTTCGGTTTGAGAACCGCCGAATATCTGGTCTGCCGCGACTGCGGTGTTTATGTCGCGGCAGCAACCACGGACAGTGTAGGGCAGCGGGTAATCGTCATCGTCAACGCACTGGACGGACGCGAGCAGTTCCGCAAGGAACCAATCCCAACGGTATATGATGCAGAAACGCGCGATGAGCGTGTTGCCCGCCGCAGATCCCGATGGATGCCTGTGAAATGGTCCAGTGAATCCTGAGGCGCGCGCCGCTTCGGCTTTTTGGCGTAGTCCTGGACGCAGCACTGCCGCGCACTTTTGCGGGGATTGTTCTAAGGCCGGCGAAACGCCGTCGGCCCCCCATAGAGATAACCGATGCGGGCAACCGCATCCTTCAATCCCTCCAACGCCACGGTCATGGTGTGACCGTTGGCATGGATCATCATCTCGCTGTCGGTCATGATCGCGACATGGCCTTTCCAGAACACCAGGTCGCCGCGCCGCAACCCCGAATAATCGGCTCCTGTATCGAGAAGCTCGCCCAGCGAAGCGACCTGCATGTCGGTGTCACGGAGCACGTCGCGGCCAGCCATGCGCATTGAAAGCTGCACCAGGCCGGAACAGTCGATGCCGAAACCGGAAGCTCCCCCCCACAGATAAGGTGTGCCGAGGAACGTTTCGGCAATCGAGACATAGTCCGCCGCATGGTTACCGATCGGCCGCAGATGGCCGGCGATGATCGTCTCACCGGACGGCAGCACTGCGTAGTGCGTGCCACGCGTCTCGGCAGTGCCGACGACCGCTATGGTCGAGCCCATCGACAAGTGTCCGCTGCGCGGAAAGCGCAGATCCGGTCCCGGGTAGACGAAGGTACGCGGGGCGGAGACGATATGGGTCGCGGCTGCCTCGCGCGGTTTCAACTCCTCGGCCAGAACATAGCCGACATATCCGTCACGCTCACCTTGAACCCAGGCCCAACCGTCGGCTTCATCGAACACCAGGACGTCGTCACCGGACAAAAACTGCGTATCGATGCCTGAATCGACGCGTGGCGCACGGCGCAGATCAGCGACTGACGTCGCTATCCGGGCTGGCCGGCCGCTGACGAAACGTTCAGCTGCCACCTCACCTTTCAGGCGGATATCGGCAAGATCGGTGCGAAAGGCATGCAGGCGGGCGTCGTGGGCGGTCAAAGCATCAACTCGGCTGTTCGGAAATCAGATCGGCAAATTGTGTGCCTTGGCAATGATATCATCGCCAAGGCGCTCGACATAGAGCGCACCTTCGACCGTGCGTTTGACCAGCACATTGCGCTTGTCGAGTTCGTCGCGGTGACGCGACACCAGCTTGAGTGCGCCCATCGTGTCCAACGCGCGAGTGATGACAGGCTTGGTGACATCGAGCCGGATGGCGAGGCCCCGAACCGTGTGCGGCGGCGGATCCAGATAGATGGTGAGCAGGATGGCGAGCTGTCGCGCCGTGAGATCGGGGGCGTCGCCGCGCACCTGCGAGAGCATGACCTGCTGCCACAGTCGCAGGGCCTGGCTCGGGCGCAGAGCAATCGACATCCGTCCAGCATGACGGAAAATCGTTTCGTGTCCGTTTCAGTCCCAAGCTCAGCCGAAGCGGCCGGAGATAACCCGTTCCAGCGCGCGAATGGCCTGCGCCTCACCACCGGCCGGACCATAGGGTCGCTCGGCAGGATTCCAGGCGAAGATGTCGAAATGCGCCCAGCTCGGGCTCTTCTCGACGAAGCGCTTGAGGAAGAGAGCCGCCGTGATCGAACCTGCGAAGCTGTCCGCAGTGACGTTGTTCATGTCGGCGATCTTGGATGACAGCTTGGCGTCATAGGGTTTCCAAAGCGGCATACGCCATAGCGGATCCTCCACCGCAACCGCGGCAGCCGCGAGTTCGGCAGCGAGAGCGTCGTCGTCGGTATAGAATGGCGGCAGGTCCGGCCCCAGCGCGACACGGGCCGCGCCTGTCAGCGTCGCCATGTCCACCAGCAGGTGTGGCTGCTCGTCATCCGCCAGCGCCAGCGCATCCGCCAGCACCAGGCGGCCTTCGGCATCGGTGTTGCCGATCTCGACCGTGATGCCCTTGCGACTGGTCAACACGTCACCTGGTCGGAACGCATTGGCGGAGATGGAATTCTCCACTGCCGGGATCAGGACACGCAGCCTGACCTTCAGACCCGCGGCCATGATCATCGAAGCGAGGCCGAGCACATTGGCCGCGCCGCCCATATCCTTCTTCATCAGAAGCATCGAGGCCGACGGCTTGATGTCGAGCCCGCCAGTGTCGAAGCAGACGCCTTTGCCGACCAGCGTCACTTTCGGCGCTCCCTTCGGCCCCCAGGTCAAATCGATGAGGCGCGGCGCTTCCGCCGAGGCGCGACCGACGGCATGGATCATCGGGAAGTTCTTCCTGATGAGGTCGTCCCCCGCTATGACGGAGATATCCGCCTTGTGGCTTTTCGCCAGGACGCGCACCGCCTTCTCAAGCGCTTCCGGCCCCATGTCGCTGGTCGGTGTGTTGACAAGGTCGCGGGTCAGAAAGACGCCTTCGGCAATGCGGCTGACACGATCTGCGTCGGTGTCAGCCGGCAACGCGAAACGCAGCGCCTTGCCAGGCTTCTTGCCGTAACGGGTGAAGACGTAGCCGCCAAGCACCAGCGCCAGTGCGGAAAGTTCCGGATCAGCAGGTATTTCCGCGAAATGCCAGTCGCCGGCGGGCAGCGCCCTGGCGAGAGAACCGGCCTGCAACGCGCCCTCGCCCGCGCCGAACAGTGCGCCGCCGATTGCGCCGTCCTTGCCGGGCAGCACGAGCGTGCGTCCCGCTTCGCCCGAGAAGCCGTTGGCCCTGGCCCAGGCAAGCGCCTCGGGCGACAGCAGGGCGGCATCCAGCCCATCCTTGCGAACGAGGTGCACAGGCAGCGCCTTGCGCGGTTTCTTTGCGACGAGTTCGACAGGCATTTTCAAGCTCCGGGGGCGCCTGCAACTCGGCGCTCTTAACCATCCGTTAGGGTTAACAGAATATTTCTCGGCTAGGGAAGACGGCCGGCGCACGGCCCCCGGAAGAATGGAGCCCGCCCCCATGCCCATCACCCTCCCCGCCCGCAGGACAGGCAAGCGGTTGATGACCGCGGCGTTGCTGGCCGTGCTTGCGGCGGGTGTCGCCGGCTGCGGCACCATCGACCGCATGTCGACCGGCTCGATCGGGCGTGGCAGCGGCAAGCCGGTGGAACTGATGTCCTCCAGCGAACTGCGCGATGCCACCGGCCGGCTGGGCGCATCCTATGCGCGCAACCCCAACGACAAGAACATCGCTCTGAAATACGCCATCGTGCTGCAGATGAACGGCGATGCCGATCAGTCCTTGGCGGTGATGCGCAAACTCGCCATCGCCTATCCAAAAGAGCGCGACGTGCTCGCCGCCTATGGCAAGGCGCTCGCGGCAAACGGCCAGTTCGAGCCGGCGCTCGACGCCGTTCGACGCGCCCAGACGCCGGAATATCCAGACTGGAAACTCGTTTCCGCCGAAGGAGCCATCCTCGACCAACTCGGCCAACGCGACGAAGCCCGACAGCTCTACCGCAAAGCTCAGGACCTGAAGCCGAACGAACCGTCGATCCTGTCCAACCTCGGCATGTCCTATCTGCTGGAAGGCGATCTGCGCACGGCGGAAACCTATCTGCGCTCAGCCAGCTCGCAGCCGAATGCCGATAGCCGCGTGCGACAGAACCTGGCGCTAGCCGTTGGTCTCCAGGGCCGTTTCGACGAGGCGGAGAAGATCGCCTCCCAGGAATTGTCCCCCGAACAGGCACAGGCAAATGTCGCCTATCTGCGCCAGATGCTGTCCCAGCAAAATGCCTGGAGCCAGCTCAAGGCGCAAGACAAGGGCAAGAAGCAGCCCGCGGCCGCCGTCAACTGATCGGCCACGAGACTTCAATATGCATTGGAAAACCGCGCCCTTGCCGCGCGGTTTTTCCGTTTGGAGCGATTTCCTGATCGCGGCGCTATTGCTGTGAAGACGACCGGCTTTTCTCGCCGAATATGCCGCGCTCGCTGACAGTGATGCCGGCAGGGCCGAGAATGATGGCGAAGAGGACCGGCAGAAAGAACAGGATCATCGGCACGGTCAGCTTCGGAGGAAGAGCAGCCGCTTTCTTCTCCGCCTCGTTCATGCGCATGTCACGACTTTCCGCAGCCAGCACGCGCAGCGCGTGCGCCACGGGCGTACCATAGCGCTCCGCCTGAATGAGTGCCTGGGAGACCGCCTTCACGGAATCCAGCCCAGTACGGCCCGCGAGATTCTCATAGGCCTGGCGCCGCTCCTGCAGATAGGAGAGCTCGGCGTTGGTCAGCACGAACTCTTCGGCCAGTTCAGCGGATTGCGCGCCGATTTCGTCCGCAACCTTGTGCATCGCGGCTTCCACGGACATGCCCGATTCCACGCAGATCAGCATCAGGTCGAGCGCATCCGGCCAGGCCTTCTGGATGGATTGCTTGCGTTTGGTGGCACGGTTGGAAACATAGAGAACCGGCAGGTAGAAACCGGCATAGCCCCCAAGGATACAAACGAACAACTTCACGAAGAACGGCTGTTCCCCGAGAGAGCCGAGCACAAAGACGTAGAAGACCGCCAATGCCAGCCCCAGGAATGGAAGCACAAGGCGAAAGAACAGAAACTTGGTGAGCGGATTCTGGCCGCGGAAACCGGCCATTTTCAGTTTCTGCAGCGTCTTCTCATCCGCCAGGGCACGCTTCAGATCCAGCCGCTCGACAATGTTGCGCATGCCGATCGACTGTTCCTCGCGCAGGCCCTTGCGGCGGCGATCGGCTTCCGCGGCAAGCCTTGCGCGCTGTTTGGCGCGCAGCTCGTCACGCTCCAGTGCCACCGACTTCATTCGCACCTTGAGAGGATCGCGAGCGAAAGCAGGCAAAAGCGTGAAAACCGTAGCGAAAACGGCAATCGCCACCAGAATGGCGATCAGAAAGGCCGGATCGGTAAGGGTGCTGATTGTCTGACCGGTCATCGTCCTACACTTCGATATTCATCATCCGCCGCATCACGAAGATGCCGATCAGCATCCAGAAGCCCGCGACACCCAGGATCATGTTGCCCGTGCTGGTCGTGAACAGCGGCATCAGATAGTTCGGACTTGTCAGATAGACGAGAAACGCGACGATGAAGGGCAATGCGCCGATGATCGCCGCAGAGGCTTTGGCTTCCATCGACAGCGCCTGAATCTTGGCCTTCATCTTCTTGCGGTCGCGCAGCACGCGCGACAGATTGCCGAGCGCCTCCGAAAGGTTGCCGCCGGCCTGCGCCTGAATCTGAATAACGATGCCGAAGAAGCCGGCTTCGGCGCATGGCATTGTCTCAGGCATGCGCAATGCCGCTTCCGGAATGGACATGCCCACCTGCTGGGCATCGACGATCCGCCGGAACTCGCTCTTCACCGGCTCCGCGGCTTCATTGGCGATCAGCCGAATGCCGTCGTTGAGCGGCAGGCCTGATTTCACGGCGCGAACGATCACATCCAGCGCATTGGGGAATTCGTTGAGGAAGGCTTTGACACGGCGCTTGCGGCAAAAGGAGATGAACCAGCGCGGCAAGCCGAGGGCCCCGACCAGCAAGGCGGCTGGTATTGCGAACAGCGGCGCGCCGGCTATGAAGGTCAGGAAGCAAAGCGCAATGCCGCTGACAACGGAATAGATGTAGAAGCGCTCCATTGTCATGGTGAGACCGGCCTGACGGATCTGGATCCGCAGTGGCGGGTTCTTGATGGTGCGCGTACTGGTCTTCTGCTTCTCGTCGAGATCCTTCAGCGTGTCCTGCAGCGATTTGCGACGTTTGGCGGCCTCGTTCATCTTTTCGCGAGCCGCTTTCACGACTGCGCGGTCGCTCTCCGCGGCCTTGATGGTTTCCAGACGCTTGCCGGCCTGTTTTGCCGCACTCATGCTGTTGAACATCAAAGCGTATGCAATCGCGCCGGCGCTCGTGCCGGCGAGAAGGACGAAGATCAGAATGGTGCTGTCGATACCGAACATCGGCAAGATTCCTCGCGCCTCTGGGATCCTTACTCGGCCCTCTTCTCCATTGCCTCGAGCGCACTCGCCAGGTGCTGCTCCTCCCCGTAGTAGCGGGCACGCTCCCAGAAATGCGGACGGCCGATGCCGGTCGATACGTGCTCGCCGATAAGCCTGCCGTTCATATCCTCGCCCTTGATATTGTAGAGGACGAGATCCTGCGTGATGATCACGTCGCCTTCCATGCCGATCACTTCGGTGATGTGGGTGATCCGTCGCGACCCGTCGCGCAGGCGCGCGGCCTGGATGATGACATCGACGGAACCGACGATGATTTCGCGCACCGTCCTCTGCGGCAGCGAGTAGCCGCCCATCGCGATCATGGATTCCATGCGGTTCAGGCATTCGCGCGGACTGTTGGAGTGGATCGTTCCCATCGAGCCGTCGTGACCGGTGTTCATAGCCTGAAGGAGATCAAAGACCTCCGGTCCGCGCACCTCGCCGACGATGATGCGGTCCGGCCGCATGCGCAGGCAGTTCTTGACCAGATCGCGCATGGTGACCTCGCCCTCGCCCTCGAGATTGGGCGGGCGGGTTTCCAGGCGCACCACATGCGGCTGCTGAAGCTGCAGCTCGGCCGAATCCTCGCAGGTGATCACCCGTTCTTCGCGGTCGACATAGTTGGTCAGGCAATTGAGCAGCGTCGTCTTGCCGGAACCGGTCGAGCCGGAAATGACGACGTTGCAACGAACACGACCGATGATCTTGAGGACTTCCGCGCCCTCGGGCGAAATCGCACCGAAACGAACGAGTTGGTCGAGGGTGAGTTTGTCCTTCTTGAATTTTCGGATGGTGAGCGCGGTGCCGTCGATGGCAAGAGGCGGCGCAATGACGTTGACGCGTGATCCGTCGGGAAGACGAGCGTCGCAGATCGGCGAGGATTCATCCACGCGGCGACCGACCTGGGAAACGATGCGCTGGCAGATATTCAGGAGCTGCTGGTTGTCGCGGAAACGGATACCGGTCGTTTCCACTCGCCCGTTGACTTCGATGTAGACGTTGCGGGAGCCGTTCACCATGATGTCGGCAATATCGTCGCGTGCCAGCAGCGGTTCGAGCGGGCCGTAGCCCAGGACGTCGTTGCAGATGTCCTCAAGCAGATCTTCCTGCTCGGCAATCGACATCGCGAAGTTCTTGATCGCGATGATGTCGTTGACGATGTCGCGGATTTCCTCGCGCGCGCTTTCCGGATCGAGCTTGGCGAGCTGCGACAGATCGATCGTGTCGATGAGAGCCGAAAAGACCTGGCTCTTGGTGTCGTAATAACCCTCGCCGCGCTCGCGAGGCGCCCGCTTGGCTTCCGCGGCCATGCTTGGGGCCTCGATCGCCCGTCGCGCCGGCGCCGCGGCCGGCGACGTTTGTTGCGGCGCGATCGGCGCAGATGGACGAGGTACTACCGCAACCTCCAAAGGCGCGGGAGCGAGCTGCCGGAATTCCGGCGTCGCCCGACTGCCATCGTCACTGCCTCTCTTGCCAAACATGATCTGCTACCCATCCCGCCCGAGGCGGTTACTTCTTGTTACGCCTGAGCTTGCCGAGAATATTGCCGAGCCCGGCTTTTTTCTTCGCCTTGAGTTCGCTACGGCCCGTCAGCACATGGGCGATCTCCTTGATCGTGGCCACGACCGGGTTCTTGGCATCCATTTCGCCCAGCATACGACCGTTGTTGGCGGCATTGCCGAACAACAAAGGCTCGAAAGGAATGACGGCCATCGGCATGATGCCCAGGGGCTCGGCGAAGTCGTTGGCCGAGATCTCGGGACGCTTTGGAATTCCGGCCTGGTTCAGGATCAGCTTGGGCGCCGGGTCATTCGGCCTCAGCCGCTTCAGCATGTCCACCAGGTTCTTGGCGTTGCGCAGATTGGCCAGTTCCGGCGTTGCCGTGATGACGATCTCGTCCGCCTTGATCAGCGTGTTCTTGCTCCAGCCGCTCCAGATATGGGGCACGTCGAGGACCAGCAGAGGTGCGGTGCGCTGCGCCGTGTCGATGATCTGGCTGAAAGCTTCCGGTTCGAAGTCATAGACGCGGTCAAGCGTGGAAGGCGCCGCCAGGAGGGAGAGATGTTCGGCACATTGCGCCAGCAGGCGATCGAGATAGACCTCGTCGATCCGCTCCGGTGAAAAAACCGCCTCGGCGATCCCTTGCGCCGGGTCCTGGTCGAAATTGATGTTCGCGGTACCGAAGGCAAGATCCAGGTCCGCCACGACGACTTCCGACTTGAACAACGAGGATACGGCCCAAGCGACATTGTGCGCGATCGTCGAGGAGCCGACGCCGCCCTTTGCACCCACGAAGGCCACCGAGCGACCAATCGGTTCCGCTTCCGGATCGACAAAAATCGAGGTGACGACGGCGACGATATCGGCCATCGAAACGGGGGCGACCACATATTCCGAAATGCCGGAGCGGATCAGTTCCCGGTAGAGGCCGACATCGTTGTAGTGTCCGATCACCACCACCTTAGACGATGGGTCACAGTACTCGGCAAGCTGGCCGAGCTGCTCGAGCATCTCCTTCGGCTCGGCCCGCGTCTCCAGCACGATCAGATTGGGAGTGGGGGCGGAATGATAGAAGTCGACCGCCGTCGGAATTCCGCCCATGTGAACTTTCAGATGGGCCTTGGCCATGCGCCGGTCCATGCCCGCGCGTTCGATCGGGTTGGCAACACCTTCGGTCTCGCAGAAAGCCTGGATGGAAATACGCGGAACAGGCCGCAAAGACTGCATTGCGGCGATGTCCTGGTGCGAGACATCGCCGTCTTCCGCCGAAGGATCGTAGGCGAGATTGGTCATGTTTTTGCCCCCAAGCGATCCTCGACCTCAGTAATTGACTTCGGTGCGTGGCGCCGGCGTGTAGAACGGCGCCTTCCGGTACCCGTCGATGACCACCCCGCGCCGCGTCGCATCGACCGGCGTCTGCTGCCGCGGTCCCAGCAGATCGTTCGGATTGGCGATCTGGGCAGCAAGGTTGTTCTGATATGAGCAGCCGAAGTTGGTGTAGTGCTTGTTCTCGGTTGTATCGCCGATGTCCGCCGACCAGCGACCGCACTTGTCGGTATGGGCGCGCATGGCCGAATAGGTGACACGCACCGGTGCTGCTATGTTCCCCGCGCCGGCATCATAGGAGATGAATGCAATACGGTCGCGGCGAATGCCGTTGGCAGAAGCGACCTTTGCGAGGCCACGAGCCGTGGATTGCGCGGCAATCTCATTGGCCGAGCCCGAAGGCACTGAAATGGTCAACACTGAGGCGGCGGCGCGGTCGTACCCTTCAAGAAAACCAAGCAGCGACTGGCTTTGTGCTCTCGTCATGCCGCGGTCGCTCGCCCCGATCGGGATATCCAGCGTCTGGTCCTGCTGCGAAATCATGATCGGGTGATTGGTGCGGTAGTCGTCCGGGATGGCGCCGACCGTGACGCTGTCGCGATTGGCGCAACCGCCGAGCAGCGCAACAGCTATTAGAACTGCAGGAGCAACCATTCTTGTGGCTCGACCCTCGCGTATCGTCGGCGGGACCAGGTTGCTTGCCGAGTAAGACATGTTCACTCCCCGCTTACTTGTAGATGAAGCCGACGACGCCGTGATACCGGCCGGCGGGCTTGTCGGTCTGCATGGTGCCGTAGACACGATTGACCCGACCGAGGAACATCCCCGCGCCATCGCTGGCAGCGTTGAAGTTGTCGTCGGGCTTGGCGAGGTCGTTGCGTGCGACCGGCCGCGCGAGATAGGGCGTGATGATGACAACCAGTTCGCTTTCGTTGCGGACAAAGTCTCGACTGCGGAACAAAGCTCCCAGAACCGGAATCTTGCCGAGGCCAGGTAGGCCACTAACGGCCTGACGGATATCGTCTCGGACCAGGCCGGCAATCATCATCGAACCGCCGGAGGGCAGCTCGACGGTTGTGTCTGCCAAACGCTTGCGTATCGACAAGATGCTCATGCCCGGAAGCGTCTTATTGCCCTCCAAGGTCGCAGTGCCTTCGGTCGTCGGCTCGGAAACGGATGTCCGAACTTTCAGGCTTATCCGGCCTGCTGAGAGCACAACCGGCTGGAATTCGAGCCCGATTCCATATTCGAGGCGTTCAAATGTATATTTTACACCTTCCTTCTCATCACCGGTGCGCTCCTTGACGATATTGAATTCGCCGCCAACCTTGAAAGTGGCCTTCTCTCCCGAGATCGCCGTCAGGGTCGGCTCCGCCAGTGTTTTCATCACACCGGACTGCTCCATCGCGTTGATGTATGCCGACAGCGAATTGTTGCCGATCGCGGCGGTTGAGAACTGAGAGAGTGGCTTGCCCAAACCATAGGGCGGCGAGCTCATAGAACTCCAGCTGATGCCGTTCGAGCCGCCATTGCCCACCATATTGACGCCGAGCTGCTTCATGACAGACCGGCTTACCTCCGCCACCGTCACCTTCAACGTCACCTGGTCGTCGCCCATGATCTGGAGCAGGTTGACGATCTGGCTCTTCTGGCGGGTCTGGTCGGGGTTGTTGATGTCCACCCCGCCATCGCGGGAGCCGCCCACCGCCGTTTGCGAATATTGGCCGGTGGTCGCTTCACCGCCCGTCACGAAGATGGTGGCGAGATCAACGGCACGCTTGGAGTCGAGCGGCGTGTCGACCGTACCTGTCAGCACGACGTTGTCGTTGAGAAGTTCGACCTTGATGTCCGAATTCGGAATAAAGCGCTTGAGGTATTCCTCAAGTCCGGCAACATCGCGCTCGACGGCGAGATCAAGGCTGACGATCTGCTCGCCATTGGGACCAAAGACAAAGATGTTGGTCTCGCCAACCGCCTTGCCGAACAGATAGATGCGGCGCGAGGTGCGCGTCACGGCGTCAGCCACCGTCGGATTGGCGACGAGGATATCGTAGGCGTCGTTCGGCAGATCGATGACGATCGATTTGTTGAGGCCGAGCTTGATGCGCTGGCCGGCAGCCGTATTGCCCACACGCGCCTTGCCGCCCGCGGCCTGCGCGTCAATGGTGCTCACTACACCAGTCCCGAACAACAGGAGACCCACGGCAAGGGTGGTGGCAAACCGGGACATGACCTTCATTTCCTTGCCCCCACTTCGGAAACTTCTCCGGATTTGATCAGGCGCACCGTGCCGCGCCGTCCGTTGCCCGAAACGAGGTAGTCGGCTTCGCCCACGTTCTTCTCCTGAGTGTCCTTGATCGAGCGCAGCGCCAATGTCAGCCGATCGGCCATCTGTTGCGCCACGGTGATGATCTCGGCCTGCTGGGGCGTGAGCTCCAGCGTCGCCGTCTGGCCAACACGGGTCTTCTTGCCTTCCTCGTCTTCCTGGATGGTCTGGTCGATCGCCAGGACGCGGATGTTCTTCAGAATGGTTTCCGTCGTGAAACCGCCGCCGCTGTTCGCAGGATCGGCCTTGCGCGTCATGATGACGTCGACGAAATCATTCGGCAGGATAAAGCCACCGGCAGACGTGTCCGCGGCAATCGCTGTCGCAACGGCCCGGGTGCCCGATGGCAGGATGGAGGACATGAAGCTCTGCCCTTCGCCAATGAGCTTGGAGCGGCGGACGGGTTCACCGGTATACATGGCAACACGGGCGACGGAGCTCTTGAGCTTTTCGGCAGCCTCGGGATCGCCGGCACGGGTGATGAAGTTGGGATTCACACCGTCAGCCGGCCAGGATTCCCATTTGATGCTGGATTCCAGCGGGCTTCCCATTGCGACGTCGGCGCTCAGCACCAGAACGTCCTCCAGCGCGATCGTCGGCTGCTGGGGACCTGCCTCGACGATCTGAGGTGCCGGCGGCACGGCCATGTTCTTGGCGACATAGCCGGCGCCGCCCGCAGCGGCCACCGCCACACTCAAAATAATCAACCGGGATGCCGGCATCGCCCCAATCCACCCTGACAAACCACCTTAGCCAGGTCGGACTGTGCGTCCAAAATCGTCAAATTATGGTTAATGGAGTTCTAATTCGACGATCTAGAGGAATAGGTTTCCAACGGTCGCGCAGACACCTGCAAGGACAGTACAACCAACAACTTCCGTTACCGACGAAATCTGCAACTAGGCCGAGAGCTTCGCCAGAGCCCACAGCACCAGCGGCGATTCCGGAAAAGCAAGCAAACCGCCCAGGCCCAGCGCAATCCCGTAAGGCACGCCCACCTTTTCGTCAGCGAAATGGCGAAGGAACGTGCTGTGACCAGTCAGGGATGCCAATGGCGATTTTCGGTAGACGAGAATGGCAAGCGTCAATGCGCCGCCGATAAGGGATGCAAACACCAGATACTGGAGAAGGTTCATGTTGAAGCCCATCCAGACAGAAGTCGCAGCCAGAAGCTTGGCATCGCCGCCACCCATGCCACCCATGGCGAACAGGCCGAACGTGAAGCACAGGACCAACATGCCGGTCGCCAGATGCAGACCATAGGCCGCCCAATCCATGCCGGTGAATGGTGCAACCGCCATGAAGGTCAAGGTCAGAACCACCGACACACGATTGGCGATCGTCATCGACAGCATGTCTGAAACTGCCGCGAACAGCATGCAGAACGGAAAGACGACAAAGATCAGCGCTACAAGCATGGCCTGACATGAAAAAGAACAGCGATGGCAAAAACTCTAATCCAACTCCGTTAAGGATAGATGAGCCGAACCACACAAAAGCCGTGTATACTGCCCGTCAGCCAGGCCCGTCACACCATTTCGCGGCCATCAGCCAGGGGCATTTAACCCTTGGTTCACCAATCTCGTTCATCTTCCCTTTCGACTTTTGCCGTGCCGGAGACCGAGATGTCCCTGTCGAAACCGCTGATCGTGGCCGTGGCCATCGCCGCCGCGATTGCTTCGCCTTCCAAGGCCGAGGTCGGTATCGAAGTTACCATGAACCAGGCCAGGATCGTGAAATTGCCACGAGCCGCCGACACCGTGGTCATCGGCAATTCGGCCATCGCCGATGCCGCCGTGCAGGACGCCTCCACGATCGTGCTGACCGGCAAGGGTTTCGGCGTCACCAACATCGTGGCTCTCGACAATCAGGGCAGCCCCATCCTGGACGAACAGGTCACAGTCGTTCGCCAGGCCGTCAGCTCGGTCCGCATCTATCGACGCTCGCAGGTCCAGACCATGTCGTGCACGCCTTATTGCGAGAGCGCGACAAAGACCGAGGCCGAGAAGGTTTCCGAGACGGAAATGAACGCCGGCCAATAGGCGGCTTCGAAAGCGTCCGGTCCTCTCTCTGGTTAAGCTCAGGTAAAGACTTCATCCGTTAGTTTAGGAATCAACAAAACGGGCCTTCAACAGGTTTGGTCTAGGCTTCCGGCGGGTTCGGCTTGAGGGTTCCAGGCGTATGGGGCAGGAAGACAAACGCGATAAGGCGCGCGCAGCGCGGCGTCTTGGCTTTCTTGCCCGTTTCGCACGCGACCGTCGTGGCAGCACAGCCATCGAATTCGCAGCTCTCGCCATCCCATTCTCGCTGCTTGTCTTCGCGATCCTCGAGAGCTGCCTTTCCTTCGCCGGCCAGGAAGTGCTGACAAATGCCACCGACGACCTCGCTCGTCAGCTGCGGACCGGCCAGCTGAAGGCCAATGTCGTCACCGTCGACTCCCTGAAGACGAAGATTTGCGACCGGCTCAACGTCCTGACGGTCAACGACTGCACCAACCGCCTGAAGATCGATCTGCGCAACTACTCCTCATACCAGGATGCAGCGGATCATTCCTATCAGATCGTCAATGGCGACATCGTCCTCATGGACGGGACCAATGTGGATTCCAAACAATTCGTCGCCGAGCCTGGCGGCGAACAATCGATCAACATGCTGCGCGTCTTCTACAAATGGCCGGTGTTCACCGACCTGCTGAAAAAATCGATGGCCAACCTGAAGGACGGCTCCACCCTGCATTTTGCAACCAATACCTGGTCGAACGAACCCTTTGGCAAGTGACCGGGGTATCGTACCCTCGCGAAGGAACCGAAATGCAGCTTCAAATGCCGAAATGGCCGACGGTTGCTAGGCTCAAGGCGATCGCTAGAAGGCTCGGCAAGGACAATCGCGGCGTAGCAGCGGTCGAGTTCGCTTTCCTGGCTCCTGTCCTGCTCATGATGTACTTCCTGACCCTGGAGGCTTCGCAAGCGATTGAAACCAACAAGAAAGTAAGTCGCCTCGGCAGCATGGTGGCTGACCTGATCGCGCAGAACCCCGGGAGCTCCATCACCAAGAGCGATATCCAAAGTGTGATGGATATCGGAAAGACGACGCTCCTGCCCTACGCCCGGTCCAAACCAACCATTACGATCACCGGCCTGCAGTTGACCACCGATCCGATGCCGAAGGCAAAGGTTGCCTGGTCACGCAAGCTGGACGCTGATACTTTCAGCCAGGGTCTTACGGTAGGAACAGAAGTCGCCATTCCTTCCGCGCTGGCTATCAAGGACACATTTCTCGTCAAGGTGGACAGCAACCTCGACTACAAACCGCTGATCGTCTGGGCCGCAGGGGGTGAGCAGCTTGGACTGCTCAATACCTTCAAGAGCATCACGATGGGCGAGAGCTATCTGCTGCGGCCACGCACGGTATCGAAACTCACTTGCACGGACTGCTAACGGGCAGGTTCGTCGCTCGCTCGATCGGGTTTGGATTCCGGCTGGACAGCCTCGCGCAGGATCGTTTCAGCGACTGCGTAGTCGCGGTGACTGACTGCAGCGAAGCCTCCGGAATGTCTGGGCTCCACCAGGCGGTATGTTTCCGGCGTCTGTCCCTTGAGATTGGTCAAGAAGACCAAAAGACGCCGCTTGGCCTCCGGATCGAGGTTTTTCAACACGGCATGCGGTCCATAACGCAGCAGGCCCGACTGCCAGATCACCTGTAACGAACCTGCCGGCAGACCCGCCTCCTTCAGTCTTGCGGTCGTGCCACCTGTCGCCGCATCATTGTCGGAGCCGGACGGCGCCCAACCGAAGATGGCATCGGCCTTGTTCTCGACCAGCATCGCCTCGGCAGCAGAGGCCGAGGGCGCATGCTCCAGAAACGGGCTCTCCTGCGAAAAAGAAATCTGGGCAGGCGTCAGTTCCGCCAGAGGCAGCAGCCAGCCCGCAATGCTTTCTGCTGGTCCCACCGCGATACGATGGGCGGCCATGGCCTGTGGTGACGAGACCTTGCCGTCCCGGGTTATCAGGATCGAGCGGATACCGGTCGCCCCGTCGTCATCTGTCGGCGCGACAAGCGGCTCGACGCAGCCACAGCGCTCGGACGCCGCCGCATAGGCCATGGCAGAATAGATTGCATATTCGACGCGGCCGGCTGCCTGCGCTTCGATCAGCGTCGCATAGTCCGGCGCGACCAGGAACTCGACCTTCATGCCGAGCGCCATGGAATAGGCCCGCGTCAAGGCTGAAAGACCAGGCACCGTGTTGCCAGCGCCTGGTTCCGCGACGATCCCGATCCTGAATGTGCCGATGTCGTCGCGCCAATCGGCACGCGCAGGCGAAACGGCGGTGGCCAGCAAAGCCGCGGCGGCCAGAACCTTCCAACAGCGCAGGAGGCGAAAACGACTCAGCATCAGCCCAGGATTGATCCCCTTGCACAATTCGGACGCGGCTTTGCCGAAAAGTCGCTTCCCTCCATTATCAACGGAAGCCGTTGCCGTTTGGTTTCCGAATTGCCAACGCCGTTGCGCGATCCTATGTCTTGGCCGACAAACAAACCGAAAGGCTCGAATGGCGCGCGCTTTCATCTTCGTTCTGGATTCCTTCGGTATCGGCGGCGCAGCCGACGCCGGAAAATACGGCGATGAGGGCTCCGACACGTTCGGCCACATCGCCGAAGCGTGCGTCGCGGGAAAGGCCGACCGTGAAGGTCTCCGCAACGGACCGCTCGCCGTGCCCAACATGGCGGCACTCGGTCTCGCTCGCGCCGCCAGGACGGCAACAGGTTTTGTGTTTCCCGACGCCCCTTCCAGACAGGGTACTTTCCACGGCGCAGCACAAGAGGTTTCCAGCGGCAAGGACACACCCTCCGGTCACTGGGAGATCGCCGCGCTGCCGGTTCGTTTCGACTGGGGCTATTTTCCGGACACCATCCCGGCCTTTCCCGCCTCGCTCACCGAAGCGATGATCCGTGAAGGCAACGTGCCCGGTATCCTCGCCAATCGGCATGCATCGGGTACCGGCGTGATCGAAGAATTCGGTGAGGAACACATCCGCACGGGCATGCCGATCTGTTATACGTCGGTGGATTCGGTGCTGCAGATCGCCGCGCATGAGGACCATTTTGGCCTCGAACGGCTCTATGATTTCTGCAAGATCGTGCGCCGACTTGTCGATCCGTTGAACATCGGCCGTGTCATTGCCCGTCCCTTCATCGGTGAAACCGCGGCAACGTTCATCCGCACACCCAACCGCCGCGACTTTTCTGTCCCCCCGCCCGAGCCGACACTTCTCGACCGGCTGACGGCGCGCGGCAGCCGCGTCATCGCCGTGGGCAAGATCGGTGACATCTTTGCCCATCGCGGCATTTCGGAGGTGCGGAAAGCGCCGGGCAACATGGCGATGTTCGACAAGGCGCTCACAGCGATGGACGACGCACGCGACGGTGATTTCGTCTTCGCCAATTTTGTCGACTTCGATACCGATTTCGGTCATCGCCGCGACGTTGCCGGCTATGCAGCGGCGCTCGAAGCGTTCGACAAGCGCATCCCCGAAGCCCTGGCAAAACTGCGGACTGGCGATCTCTTCATCTTGACCGCAGACCACGGCAACGACCCGACCTGGCGGGGCACGGACCATACGCGCGAGCGAATTCCAGTGATCGGCATTGCCCCGGGCCTCAGAGGTGGCGACATCGGACTCAGGCCAACTTTCGCCGACATCGGCGAAACCGTGGCCGAGCATCTCGGCCTGCCGCCCGGGCGCCATGGCACGTCGTTCTTCACTGAGCTTGGTGACCATGCCTGAATTGCCAGAAGTCGAAACCGTCCGGCGCGGACTGCAACCGGTCATGGAAGGTGCCCGCATCGTCACCGTGGAGGCACGCCGCCCTGATCTGCGCTTTCCTTTCCCAGAGCGCTTCGTTGAACGACTCGAGGGCAGACGTATCACCGCGCTTGGCCGACGTGCCAAATATCTGACCATGCACATGGAAGAAGGGCCATTGCTGATCTGCCATCTCGGCATGTCCGGTTCCTTTCGTATCGAACAGGCCAATGGCGCCGCTGCGCCGGGCGACTTTCATCATGAGCGTTCGAAAGCCGCGACCCATGACCATGTCGTATTCCACCTCGAGACGGCGCTCGGAGGCGAGGCGTGTGTCGTCTTCAACGATCCGCGTCGCTTTGGCTTCATGCTGTTCGGCGAAGGCGCGGCCGGCGAGCATCCCATGCTGAAGGATCTCGGCGTCGAACCAACCGGCAATGCACTGGACGGCCCGCTGCTTGCCTCCCTCTTCGAGGGCCGGAAGACGCCGCTCAAGGCGGCGCTGCTCGATCAGAGGCTGATTGCGGGCCTCGGCAATATCTACGTCTCGGAAGCACTGTGGCGGGCTGGCCTTTTGCCAACGCGCGCGGCTGGTACAATTTCCGGTCCCGGCAGAACAACTCGAGAGCAAAGCGAGAAGCTGGCCGGGGCGGTGCGTTCGGTTATCGCTGACGCGATCGCTGCCGGGGGCTCGTCGCTGAAGGACTATGTGCAGACTGACGGCTCGCTGGGCTATTTCCAGCACTCTTTCGCCGTTTATGACCGCGAGGGGGAGCCTTGCTCCAAACCGGGCTGTAACGGGCATATCGAACGGATCGTTCAAGGCGGCCGCTCCACGTTCTATTGCCGCTCCTGCCAGGAGTAGGCTAGACGGGTCTCACCGCAATGAGGAGACCGAGCCATGGCCTATGAAACCATCATCGCCGAGACCCGCGGCAAGGTCGGGCTCATCACGCTGAACCGGCCCAAGGCGCTGAATGCGCTGAATTCGCAGGTCCTCGCCGATATCCTCGAGGCGGTGAAAGCCTTCGAGGCTGACACCAGCATCGGTGCCATGGTCATCACCGGATCCGAAAAAGCCTTCGCCGCCGGCGCCGACATCAAGGAGATGCAGACCAAGACCTATGTTGAGGCCTTCATGCAGGACTTTTTCGTCGGCTGGGAGGAACTCACCCGCGCCCGCAAGCCGGTGATCGCGGCAGTGGCCGGTTATGCGCTGGGCGGCGGCTGTGAGTTGGCGATGATGTGCGATTTCATCATCGCCGCCGACAATGCCAAGTTCGGCCAGCCCGAAATCACGCTTGGTGTCATGCCCGGCATGGGCGGATCGCAGAGGCTGACACGCTTCGTCGGCAAGTCCAAAGCCATGGACATGGTGCTGACGGGGCGCATGATGGACGCTGCGGAAGCCGAGCGCTGCGGTCTCGTCTCGCGTATCGTGCCAACGGCTGAACTCCTCGACGAGGCACTGAAGGCCGCAACCAAGATCGCTGACTTCTCGCTGCCCGCTGTCATGATGGCCAAGGAAGCCGTGAACCGCTCCTACGAGACAACGCTCGCCGAGGGCCTGCGATTCGAACGGCGTGTTTTCCACTCGATGTTTGCGCTCGATGACCAAAAGGAAGGCATGGCCGCCTTTGCCGAGAAGCGAAAGGCCAATTTCAGCAACCGTTAGACCCAAGGGCTGCTCAAAAATGAGCAGTCGCGGCGTTGACGCGCCGGAAAAGCTGAACTATAAGCCGCCACGACTGAGGCGGCCCCATGGCTGCCCATTGTTTTTTGCGCCCTGCGGCACGCCGCAAACGCTTACCATAGAGATAGAAGAGAGGCAGTATGGCCAATACCTCGTCGGCCAAGAAGGCTACGCGCAAGATCGCTCGCCGTGCGGCAGTGAACAAGAACCGCCGTTCGCGCGTTCGCACCTATGTGCGCAAGATGGAAGAAGCGCTGGCAGCCGGCGACAAGGTTGCCGCCGAGGCGGCCTTCAAGGACGCCCAGCCGGAATTGATGCGCGCCGCCACCAAGGGCGTGCTGCACAAGAACACCGCCTCCCGCAAGGTCTCCCGCCTTGCTCAGCGCCTGAAGACGCTGTCGGCCTAAGCCACAAGGCATCGCAAAATTCTGAAAACCCGGCGCTCACGCGTCGGGTTTTTTCGTTTGCCGGCAATGACTTGAAATGAACGTTCAATAGCTGCCGCAGCGGCAGTTATCGAACATGTCGAGAACTTTGCCGGCATCTTTGTTCCAGACGCAGCCACGGACCCGCAGCTAAATCCCATCCGGCATAAATAACCTTTTAACTTCAGTCGGTTAGCAAAGACCTGCGCGGGATTATCCACAGCTTGTTCACATCGCAAGCCAGGCTTCGGGAAGAACTCAATGTCAAGCGATTTTTTAAAAATTATTTCGCGCCAGCTACCCTTTTTCATATTCGCCGGAAAAGGGTTTGAATCACAAGAACTTTGCCTCGGGAGGCACGTGTAGGGGGAGCTAAATGCCCCTCCGTGGCTGCCAGATTCGTTAAAAATCCGTTAGACGCGGCCTTGCCCTTTCCACAGCGATTTCTGTAATGTCTGGTCATCGAGAGGGGCGGGCCGTTAGGCTCTCGACCTAGCCCAAAAACAGGCAAAATCTGCAACGCGGAAGCAATTCCGCGAGAGGCTGGATCTGTCCTTTCGATGCGTAGTGGGGACCGGGGTTAACAGGGCATGGCAGGTCGGACGCAGCTGGCATTTTTGCCGGATGGGTTCGTTTTGTCTCTGTCGCTTCGTATTGCATCGATGGGGGTTGTTTACCCTTGCATGCGCTAGACCACGTTTCCAGCCAGCGGCGGCTGGGGACTTGGGAGGTATGAGACCGGGAGAAGGCTGCGAAGATCGGCCCGCCGGTACACGTCAGACAAAGTAACGAGGATCTGAATGATACAGAGTGGCACAAACAGGGAGCTCGGCGGCAGCTTTCCTTTTTCCGGGGACATCGTCGGAGAAGGCGCAATGGCTGCAAGCAACGAGGCTGAACAGCGTTTCGAGCGTATCAGGGCACAGCTGAAGGCGCGCCTCGGCAGCGAGGTCTATTCGAGCTGGTTCGGCCGCATGAAGCTTGTGGAGCTCTCCAAGGGCGTCGCCCGCATGTCGGTGCCGACCGCCTTCCTGCGCTCCTGGATCAACGGTCACTACCTCGACGTCATCACCGAGCTGTGGAAGCAGGAAGAAACCGGTATCCTCAAGGTCGAGGTGGTCGTTCGCAGTGCCACACGCCACGCTGCCCCTGACCTGGAGGCCGCGCCGCTGCGCAAGGTCGCCAAACAGGCGCAGACCACGCTGTCCTCCGGCACCACATTGGGCGCCGGCAAGCAGGAACGTGCTCCGATGGCACGCGGCGCGGCGGTTGAGCCGGATTTCCGTCAGAATGTTCTCGGTTCGCCACTCGACCCGCGCTACACTTTCGGCTCGTTCGTCGAAGGGCCGTCGAACCGCGTGGCTTTCGCGGCAGCACGTGCCGTCGCCGAGTCCGCTTCGAGTGCGGTGCGCTTCAACCCCTTGTTCCTCCACGCCACCGTGGGACTGGGCAAAACCCATCTTCTGCAGGCGATCGCAGCGGAATCGCTGCGCCACAATCCGAAGTCGCGCGTCGTTTATCTGACCGCCGAGTATTTCATGTGGCGCTTCGCCACCGCGATCCGCGACAACAATGCGCTTACCCTCAAGGAGCAGCTGCGTGACATCGACCTGCTGATCATCGACGACATGCAGTTTCTGCAAGGCAAGTCGATCCAGCACGAATTCTGCCACCTCATCAACATGCTGCTCGACAGCGCCAAGCAGGTGGTTGTCGCCGCAGACCGGCCGCCATCCGAACTGGAGTCGCTGGAGCCGCGCGTCCGCTCGCGTCTCAATGGCGGCGTAGCGCTCGAAATGGCTGCGCCTGACTACAGCATGCGCCTCGCCATGCTGAAGCAGCGTCTGGCCACGGCCAAGCAGGACGACACCTCGCTCGACATCGCCGACGATATCCTCGACCATGTCGCCCGCACGGTGACCGGCTCCGGCCGCGAACTGGAAGGCGCGTTCAACCAGCTGCTTTTCCGGCAGTCGTTCGAGCCCCAGATCACGATCGACCGCATCGACGAGATCCTTGGTCATATTTATCGCACCGGCGAACCGAAACGTGTGCGCATCGAGGATATCCAGCGCATCGTGGCACGCCACTACAATGTCTCGAAGACGGAACTGCTGTCGAACAGGCGTACCCGCACCATCGTCAAGCCAAGGCAGGTGGCAATGTACCTCTCCAAGGTCTTGACCCCGCGCTCGCTGCCGGAAATCGGCCGCAGGTTCGGCGGCCGCGACCACACCACGGTTCTCCACGCTGTCCGCAAGATCGAGGATCTGTCGGGCGCCGACAACACGCTGGCGCAGGAGCTCGAACTGCTCCGCCGGCTGATTAACGACCAGGCTTGACGAGCCGGGCGGCAACCAAGCCGCCCGCATCCGCCGTTATCCCCGACAAAGCCCGCGGAACCGCTCGCTGCCGGTTCCGCGGGCTTGCGTTCAAGGGGTTTTTCCTGTCAGCTTGGTTAGAATCTGAATGTGTTCAGACCTTTCGCGGGGCGCCGTTTCACGGAACCTCGAAAGTCATTCAAGCGAGCCTTCATCGTCATGCGTGTTATCCTCGAACGGTCCAATCTCCTGAAATCCCTCAACCACGTTCACCGCGTGGTCGAGCGCCGCAACACCATACCGATCCTGTCCAACGTGCTGTTGATGGCCGAGGGCGGCAGCCTGGAAATGAAGGCCACCGACCTTGATCTGGAGGTGACCGAAGCTGCACCCGCCAAAGTGGAACAGTCGGGCGCCACCACCGTGCCGGCGCATCTGCTCTACGACATCGTGCGCAAGCTCCCGGACGGCGCCGAGGTGATGCTGAAGACGGATGAGGACGGCAATGCCATGACCGTCATCTCCGGCAGGTCCAGCTTCCGGTTGCAGTGCCTGCCGCAGTCCGACTTCCCGGAACTGTCGGCCGGCACGTTCTCCCATATCTTCCGGCTCGAAGCGACCGCCCTGAAGCGCCTGATCGACAAGACCCAGTTCGCGATCTCGACTGAAGAGACGCGTTACTACCTCAACGGCATTTTCCTGCACACCCACGAGGTGGGCGGCAAGCTCAAGTTGCGTTCGGTAGCGACCGACGGTCATCGCCTCGCGCGCGCCGAGATGGATGCGCCAGCGGGCTCTGAGGGCATGCCGGGCATTATCATCCCACGGAAGACCGTCAGCGAGCTGCAGAAACTTGTCGACGATCCGGATGTCGCGGTAACAACCGAGCTTTCCGACACCAAGATCCGCCTCACCATCGGCAGCGTGGTCCTTACATCCAAGCTGATCGACGGCACCTTTCCCGACTACCAGCGGGTCATTCCGACGGGCAATGACAAGAAGCTGGTCATCGATCGTCAGACTTTCGCGGCCGCGGTTGACCGCGTTTCCACCATCTCCTCGGAGCGAGGACGTGCGGTGAAGCTGACGATCTCAGATGGCCAGGTCACGCTGGCGGTCAACAATCCCGACTCTGGCAGCGCGACTGAAGAATTGGCGGCCGACTACGCCGCCGATCCGATCGAGATCGGCTTCAACGCACGCTACCTGCTCGATGTTGCCGCTCAACTCAGCGGCGGCGAGGCTCGGTTCATGCTTGCGGATGCCGGTTCCCCCACCCTGATCCACGACACCAGCGACGAGAATGCGCTCTACGTGCTGATGCCGATGCGCGTTTAGTCGCGCGCATCGCCTTGATCCCATGATAAACGAACCGAGCCGGGAGGGCGCAATCAGCGCGCAGACCCACCTCACCCGGCTCGCCCTCACCAATTTCCGCAATTATGCGGCGCTGTCGCTTGACCTGAAACCTGGAGCGGTTGTCTTCACCGGCGATAACGGCGCGGGCAAGACAAATCTGCTTGAGGCCATTTCGCTTTTCACACCCGGACGAGGCTTGCGCCGAGCGCCCTACGGCGAGGTCGCCCGCGAAGGGAGCGACGGTGGTTTCGCACTGCATGTCCGTCTCGACGGCCCTTCCGGGGAGGCTGAAATCGGCACCGGCGTTGCAGGTGGTGACGTCCCTGGTGAAGGTGGGCGGCGCGTGCGCATCAATGGCGCGGCGGCACGTTCGGCCGAGGACATGCTGGAATGGTTGCGTATCGTCTGGCTGACGCCGGCGATGGATGCGCTGTTCACAGGCCCCGCCGGCGACCGCAGGCGCTTCCTCGACCGGCTGGTGCTTGCGATCGACGGCAGCCACGGCCAGCGTGCGCTGGACTACGAAAAGGCCATGCGCGGCCGCAACCGCCTGCTTGCCGACGGCACGCGTGACAGCGCGTGGTTCGACGCGATCGAGACACAGATGGCGGAAACCGGCGTGGCGATTGCAGCCGCCCGCAGCGAAATGGTGCGGCTTCTGTCCGCGATGATCGAGAAACTGCCGGGTGACGGACCTTTCCCGCAGGCTGATATCGCACTCGCAGGCGAACTGGAAACTGAGATCGACACCATGCCAGCGGTCGAACTGGAGGAGAAATTCCGCCAGGCGCTGGCCAGCGGCCGCGACCGCGACCGCGCAGCCGGCCGCACGCTGGACGGACCGCATCGATCGGACCTGCTGGTGCGGCACCGTCCGAAGGCAATGCCGGCGGAACTTTGCTCAACCGGGGAACAGAAGGCGCTTCTGGTTGGACTGGTGCTCTCGCACGCCCGCCTCACCGGCGAGATGTCCGGTCTCACCCCCATCCTGCTGCTTGACGAGATCGCGGCACATCTCGATGCCGGTCGGCGCGCGGCGCTGTTCTCGATCCTGGAGGAGCTGAATTGCCAGGCATTCATGACAGGCACCGACGCGGCACTGTTCTCCAGCCTGCGCGGTCGTGCGCAGTTCCTCAGTGTCGATCACGGCGCTGTTGTGCCAACCGCTGACGCCTGACAACCGCCAGGCAGGACGGTATGGTCTCGGCATGAACAGCCCTGCCCTTTCCGACGAAGAACTCGAACGCTACGCACGCCACGTCGTGCTGCCGGAAATCGGCGGAGCCGGCCAGCAGAAGCTGAAACGCGCACGCGTGCTGGTTCTCGGCGCCGGCGGGCTCGGTGCGCCGGTGCTGGAATATCTCGCGGCAGCCGGCATCGGCACGCTTGGCATCGTCGACGACGATACCGTGTCGCTTTCCAATCTTCAGCGACAGATCATCCACGACACGGGCGCGGTCGGGAGATCGAAAGGCGAGAGCGCCAAAGTCGCGATCGCCCGCATCAACCCGCATGTCACGGTGGAATTGCACGATCTGCGCCTGACGGCGGAAAACGCGGCAAGCATCGTTCGCGCATACGATGTCGTGGTGGACGGTTCCGACAATTTCGAAACCCGCTATGTGCTGGCAGACGCCTGCGCAGTGGAGAAGAAACCACTGGTCCATGCTGCCGTCGGCCGCTTCGACGGCTCGATCACCGTCCTGAAACCCTTTGAAAACGGGCCGGATGGACGCCCGAACCCGACATATCGCGACCTCTTCCCGGAAGCACCGCCACCTGGCCTGGTGCCGTCCTGCGCGGTTGCCGGCGTAGTCGGCGCGCTCACCGGCGTCATCGGCACTCTGCAGGCGATGGAGACCATCAAGCTCGTGGCCGGAATCGGTGAGCCGCTGGTTGGGCGGCTACTGCTTTACGACGGGCTGGCCGCGCGTTTCGACACCATCCGCTATCGGAGCCAGGGATGAGCATCGACATCGCAGTGACCAGACTGCCTTCTGATTTCGAACGCTGGGACGAATTGCTCACCCTGATCATGCGCGCCTTCGCCTACATGGATGGCGTGATCGACCCGCCTTCCTCCGCGCACCGGCTATCGGTGGATGGCCTGCGCGAAAAGGCAGGCACGGAAACCGGGTTCCTGGCCATGCAGGATGACCAGATCGTCGGCTGCATCTTCGCCGCCGAACACGCGCGGCATTTCTATGTCGGCAAGCTGGCGGTCGAGCCTGGCCTTCAGGGTCGTAAGATCGGGCGCGAACTGATGCGAGCCGCCGAGGCTCATGCCTGCGCCGCGGGAAAGCCTGTGCTCGAATTGCAGGCGCGGGTGGAACTGACCGGCAATCAGGCAGCCTTCACCCGCCTGGGCTTTGTGGAGACCGGGCGAACCGCCCATGCCGGCTATAACCGGCCGACATCAGTGACCATGCGCAAGACGCTGTCATAGACGCATCACAGGCGATGATCAGGCGCGGGCGGGCAGCACGCGATCCGGCGGCCGGTGTCCGTCGAAGAAGGTACGGATGTTGATGATGACCTTCTCGCCCATATCGATGCGCCCCTCCAGGGTCGCCGAACCCATGTGCGGCAGCAGCACCACCTTGTGCTTGGCGGCAAGCCTGAGCAGCTTGGTGTTCAGCGCCGGCTCGTTCTCGTAGACGTCGAGGCCGGCGCCGGCGATCTTGCCGTCCTGCAGCAACTTGATCAGCGCATCCTCGTCGATGATGTCTCCGCGCGCCGTGTTGACGATGTAGGCGGTGGGTTGCAGCAACGCCAGTCGCCGGGCCGAGAGGAGATGGAATGTGGCCGGCGTCGAGGGACAATTGACAGAAATGATGTCCATGCGGGCCAGCATCTGGTCGAGGCTTTCCCAATAGGTTGCCTCAAGTTCGTCTTCCACGCTTTGCAGGACGCGATGGCGGTTATGGTAGTGGATCGAGAGGCCAAAAGCCTTGGCACGGCGTGCAACCGCGGTGCCGATACGGCCCATGCCAACGATTCCGAGCCGTTTGCCCCAGATGCGCCGGCCAAGCATCCAGGTGGGCGACCAACCGGGCCATTTCCTGTCGCCGGCAAGCACGTTGGAGCCTTCGGCGAGCCGTCTCGGCACAGCGAGCATCAGCGCCATTGTCATATCGGCGGTGTCTTCGGTCAGCACATTCGGCGTGTTGGTGACTGCGATGCCCTTTTTCGAGGCCGCTGCGACATCGATGTGATCCACACCATTGGAGAGGCTGGCGATCAGCTTGAAGTTCGGTCCGGCCTGTTCGATGAGCTCGGCATCGATGCGATCGGTGATGGTGGGAACGAGCACATCGGCTTCCCGCAACGCCGCGGCAATCTCCTCGCGCGACATGGGCTTGTCTTCAACGTTCAGCCTGGCGTCGAACAACTCGCGCATCCGCGTCTCGACAGGATCAGGCAATTTGCGCGTGATCACAACGAGAGGCTTCTTTTTGCCGGCCATCGTTTCCTCGTTCCCGGGATGCTGTTGAGACCTCTTTAACCAAGACCGGCGAAACTGCAAACTGGTCTCGGTAGCCATGCCTCATGTAACAAGTGGGACCGCCGAAGACAAAGAAAAAGGCGCGTGCGCAGGATTGCCGACAGCGCTGGAAAAAAGGAACGAACGTGTCTGGTTTCGCGTCGCTACGTCTGATTCTCTCCGCGACAATGCTTGGCCTGCTCACGCTTACTCCGGTCGCGACGGCGCAAAATGCCGCAGCGCCGGTTCAGACGGTGACATTGGGGCCAAGCGGCTTGCCATTGCCCCGGTTCGTCAGCCTGAAGTCGGCACGGGTCAACTCACGCGTCGGCCCGGGCGTCAATTATTCCGTCGACTGGATGTACACCAGGGCCGGACTGCCGATGGAGATCGTGCAGGAATACGATACCTGGCGGCGTGTGCGTGATGCCGACGGTTCCGAGGGCTGGGTAAGCCAGGCTCTGCTGTCGGGCAAGCGCACGGCGATCATCGCGCCGTGGCAACGCGGCAAGGATGTGCGCATCAATCTCGTGAAGAGCACCGCCAAGGATGCCAGCGTGATTGCGATGATCGAGCCGGGTGTCATCGGCTCCATCAAGTCCTGTGACGGGCAGTGGTGCGAAATGAGCCTGAGCGGCCATACCGGCTGGATCAGCCAATCGCTGGTCTGGGGTGCCTACCCCGGCGAAAAGATCAACGAGTAGACCAAACGACGCGGGACTGAGGTCCAGTTCGATTCCAACGGGCAGAGATTCAGTCACGTTTGGGGCGCAGGCGCACCACCACGTCGACATTCGCAATCTCCATACCCTCCGGCGGTTCCGGAAGATTGCCGACCGTAACGGGCCCGCTTTCGATGTCGAAAACCCGGTTTTCACCTTCGACGAAGAAATGATGATGGTCGGAGGTGTTGGTGTCGAAATAGGTGCGCGACCCCTCGACGGCCAGGATGCGCAGAAGGCCGGCTTCGGTAAACTGATGCAGCGCATTGTAGACCGTGGCCAGCGAAACCGGCACACCGGCAGCCAGCGCTTCTTCGTGCAGTTCCTCTGCCGAGAGATGACGATCGCCCTTGGCAAACAGCAGGTCAGCCAGTGCAATGCGCTGGCGAGTCGGCCTCAGGCCGGCTTCGCGTACCCGCTTGTCCACAGTCATGCCGTCTTTCCGATCGTCCAAACCGATCAACCCACCTTCACGTTCCGCCCGCAACTGCCCGTCGACAGCGGCAAAAATCAGGCGGAAATCCACGTCCCGTATTATGTCAGATATATTCTGTAGGCCAAATCCGATCAATAGCGCGCATTGACCCGGGGAAATGGGCAGGCTAGAGCCAGCGCGACATCTCCGGCCGTCGGTTTCCGGCGCGAAGCGGACTGTGTTACTAGAAATCGGACACGGGCATCAGATCGCCCGGCGAACGACGGGGAAAGACTAGATGGCGGATCGGAAATCGAGCTACGACTACGACGATCTGCTGGCGTGCGCGAAGGGCGAACTGTTTGGCCCCGGCAATGCCCAGCTTCCTTATCCGCCGATGCTGATGTTCGACCGCATTACCGAGATCAGCGAGACTGGCGGCGCTTTCGACAAGGGTTTCGTGCGGGCCGAATTTGCCATTCACCGCGACCTCTGGTTCTTCCCTTGCCATTTCATCGACAATCCCGTGATGCCCGGCTGCCTGGGCCTCGATGCGCTCTGGCAGCTCACAGGCTTTTTCCTGGGCTGGCTCGGCGAACCAGGCAAAGGCATGGCGCTGTCGACGGGCGAAGTTAAGTTCAAGGGCATGGTCACGCCTTCCGTCAAGAAAGTGGAGTACGGCGTCGATTTCAAGCGCGTCATGCGCGGCCGATTGGTGCTCGGTATCGCCGACGGCTGGTTGAAGGCCGATGGCGACCCCATATACGCGGCCACCGACCTGCGGGTGGGCCTGGCAAAACAGACAGCTGCCTGACACCTGCACTCAACGAAAAAAAACGAGGAGCCGCAACATGAGACGGGTCGTAGTCACAGGCCTCGGCATCGTATCGTCCATCGGCAACAATGCCGAGGAGGTCAGCGCCTCTCTCCATGACGCCAAGTCCGGCATCAGCTTTTCCAACGACTTCGCCGAGCATGGCTTCAAGTGCCAGGTCTGGGGCGCCCCCAATCTGGATACGACAGACCTCGTCGACCGTCGTGCCGCTCGTTTCCTGTCGCAAGGCGGCATGTGGAACCATGTCGCGATGAAGCAAGCGATCGCCGACAGCGGGTTAGAGGAAAACGAGGTTTCCGGCAACGAGCGCACCGGCATCATCATGGGTTCCGGCGGTCCGTCCACGCGCACGATCGTCGAAGCCTCGGAAACCACGCTGAAGAACAGCAGCCCCAAGCGCATCGGGCCATTTGCCGTGCCGAAGGCCATGTCGTCGACGGCCTCCGCAACGCTTGCCACCTGGTTCAAGATCCACGGCGTCAACTATTCGATCTCGTCCGCCTGTTCGACCTCGGCACACTGCATTGGCAATGCCGCCGAGATGATCCAGTGGGGCAAACAGGACATCATGTTCGCGGGCGGTCACGAAGACCTCGACTGGACGATGTCCAACCTGTTCGACGCGATGGGCGCGATGTCGTCCAAATTCAACGATCGAGCCGCAGTCGCCTCGCGTGCCTATGACGTCAACCGCGACGGTTTCGTCATCGCGGGCGGCGCCGGTGTTCTGGTGCTGGAAGAGCTCGAGCATGCCAAGGCGCGCGGCGCCAAGATCTATGCAGAGCTGACCGGCTACGGCGCGACCTCCGACGGCTACGACATGGTTGCTCCTTCCGGCGAAGGCGCCATACGCTGCATGCGGCAGGCGCTCGCGACGGTGAAAACACCGATCGACTATGTCAACACGCACGGCACGTCGACGCCGATCGGCGATTCGAAGGAAATCGGCGCGATCCGCGAGGTGTTCGGCGACAGGATGCCACACATCACTTCGACCAAGTCTCTGACCGGCCATTCCCTGGGTGCGGCCGGCGTCCAGGAATCGATCTATTCGATCCTGATGATGCAAGGCGGCTTTATCGGCGAGAGCGCGCATATCGACGAACTCGATCCCGAATTCGATGGTGTGCCGATCGTGCGCAAGCGCATCGACAACGCCAAGATCGACACGGTGCTGTCCAATTCCTTCGGCTTTGGCGGCACCAACGCCACGCTCGTCTTCCAGCGCCATTCCGCATAGGGATTTTCACATGGACGGTTTGATGAAGGGCAAGCGCGGCCTGATCATGGGCGTTGCCAATGATCATTCCATAGCCTGGGGTATCGCTCAGAAACTGGCCGAACAGGGCGCCGAACTGGCCTTCACCTATCAGGGCGAAGCCTTTGGTCGCCGGGTCAAGCCACTGGCTGAGAAAGTTGGCGCCTCACTGGTCGTGCCATGTGATGTCGAGGACAGCGCCTCGGTCGCCGCGACCTTCGATACGCTGAAGAGCGCGTGGGGCAAACTTGATTTCATCGTCCATGCCATCGGTTTCTCAGACAAGACAGAGCTGAAGGGCCTCTATGCGGACACCACGCGCGACAATTTCGTGCGCACCATGGTGATCTCCTGCTACTCCTTCACGGAAGTCGCCCGCCACGCCGCGGCGTTGATGCAGGACAGCGGGTCGATGATCACCCTCACCTATGCCGGTTCGGTTCGGGTAATGCCCAACTACAATGTCATGGGGGTTGCCAAGGCGGGCCTTGAGGCCAGCGTGCGTTATCTCGCCAACGATTACGGCCCACGCGGCATCCGCGTGAACGGGCTGTCAGCTGGTCCGGTGCGTACACTCGCAGGTGCCGGCATTTCGGATGCGCGCTACATGTATTCCTACCAGCAGCGCAACGCGCCGTTGCGGCGCACGGTCGGCATCGACGAGATTGGCAACTCGGCGCTCTACCTGCTTTCCGATCTCTCGTCCGGCGTGACCGGGGAAATCCACTATGTCGATTCCGGCTATCACGTCGTGTCGATGCCCACGCTCGACGAACTGAAGCGGCTGGATGGCGGCAAGGATTGAAGCCGCAAGGCTCGCGCTAGCCCCGTCGACTACCCTCTCCAAAGTAGAAAGAGCCTGTCGTCCACTGCGAAGGATGGGCCCTTGCCTTTTGGTTAACTTTCATGAAACGTTAGTCAACTTTTGTTGCCGATAAAATGCGACGAATCGCAGGAAACTTATTTTAAGAGGATCGCGGTTAGAACATCCTGCAGATTGGGACCCTGCGTATGCCCTCTGTGAAGAATCCTGGCCGAACGCCACTTTTCCGGCTGATCACCATCGCCAGCGCCGGCATGGGCAGCTTCATCCTGGGCTTGTGGGGCCTCAAGATCGGTCTTGGCAACGGCCTTACGCAACTTCCGCTCAATACACTCGTGGCCATTGTCGCGGGCCTTTGCGCCCTGGCGGCGGCCTGTGCAGCGATGTCATTTTTCGCCGGTGTCGACGAATCCGCCGATTATGTTTTTTCCGAAACCAATTTCGACAAGCTGACGGGAACGCTGGCCAAGCACGCGATGGTCGGCAAGGTGGCAGAAGCTGCTTCCTCCACGCTCAAGACTGGTGAGCCGGTCTACCTGCTCAACATCGACATCAATCGTTTCAGCCAGATCAATGACGCGATCGGCTACACGCAGGTCGATGATCTTGTTCGCCTGTTCGCCCATCGCTTGAAAGCGCTGCTGCCGCGTGAAGCCGTGGTTGGTCGTGTCGGCCCGGGCGAATTTGCCGTACTTTATCCGGACAAGCGTCTGCCGGGGTCGATGGAGGCACTGGTCGAGCAGCTGATCGATGATCTGATCGCCCCATACCAGCTGAAGACGCATCAGCAATCTGTCAGCCTGTCGGTCGGCGTCGTGGCCATGCCAAAGGACGGCATCGATCCGGTACTGCTTTTGCGACGCGCCAATCTTGCCTTGCAGAACGCGCGAGCAACCAACGCCGCCGGCACCTGGTCGGTTTTCCAGCCGGAGATGGGCAAGGTCGCAGATCACCGGCAATGGGTGGAATCCGAACTGCATACGGCGTTCGAGCGTGGCGATTTCGACCTGCACTACCAGCCCCAGCTAGACCTCGCCGCCGGCAAGGTCGTCGGCTATGAAGCGCTGATACGGTGGAACCATCCCGAGCGCGGTACGATCCCACCGATGGAATTTATCCCGCTGGCTGAAGAAACCGGCATGATCGGTCCCATCGGTGAGTGGGTGCTGAGCAAGGCCTGCAGCGATGCTCGTCATCTGCCTGAAGAATGCTTCGTGGCGGTCAACATTTCCCCGGTGCAGTTCATGACCAAGGATTTCCTGGCAATGGTACGCAACACCATTGCCAGGACCGGTATCAAACCGTCGCGGCTCGAACTGGAAGTCACCGAAACGGCGATGATGCAGGACAAGGAGCGCGCCGCCGCCATACTGAAAGAATTGTCCGACATGGGTATCTCGGTGGCCGTCGACGACTTCGGCACGGGCTATTCCAACCTCAGCTATCTGATCGACTTCTCCTTCCACAAATTGAAGATCGACCGCTCTTTTGTCAGCCGTATCGACACCGATTCCGGTTCCGGAGCCGTCGTCTCGACCATTGTCGGCCTGTCGCGCGCGCTGGGGGTATCGACGATTGCCGAAGGCGTGGAAACCGAGAGCCAGGCAACCATGCTGAAGGCCGCAGGCTGCGAAGTGGTGCAAGGCTACCTGTTTGGCAAGCCCGCGCCGCTGCGCGTCATTGGCGGACAGGCGCAAAGCGTCGAACAGCTGGCTCAAAACCAGCGGCGTGCCGCAAACCTGCACTGACTGGCAAGCCTTCCTACCAAGCTTTCGATCAGCGACGCGCCAGCAGCACCTTGAAGGCTTCGTTGCGTCCGATCTCCACGTGATTTGCAAAGGCGGTGGCGAGAACGGGTTCGTACGGCAACTGCCGGTTCGCCACCATGAACAGGCGCCCACCCGGCCGCAATGCCTTGGCCGCGGCGCGGATGATGGCAGCCCCCAGCTGTGGTTCCGCCGCGCGGCCCTGATGGAAAGGCGGGTTCATGACGATAACGTCATAGCGCTCCGCGACCGCTTCAGCTGCAAGATCGTGCCAGAAACACCTTGCAGCAAGGCCCGGCAGCAACCGCGCCAGCGTTCGACCCGCCGCCTGCAACGAGGCATGGTCGGCCTCATAGAGGTCAAGTCCATCCAAGCCAGCAGCCCGTTCGGCCAGCGTGACCGACAAATAGCCCCAGCCAGCGCAGAAATCGGCAACATGGCCCGTGATGTCTGCGGGCAGATAACCGCCAAGAAGCCGTGAACCAGCATCGACGCGGTCGAAGGAGAACATGCCGGGCGCGGTCTCGTAGCGATCCTCCACCAGAACCGAAGGATTGGCGACGCGCAGCCTGGATGCGGCTTCGCTACCTTGCCGGGCGAACCAGAAGACCTGGCCATGGTGTTTCGAGAGATGACCCTCGACGCCAACAAGCTCTCCCACCCGTCTGCGAAGGCTCGCTATCCCATCCTCCTTGCCGCCCGCAACGACGATCCAGCCGCCTTCGGCCGTGCGTTCAATGGCTTGAGCAATGCGCGTTTCGTTCAAACCGCGGTGGCGGCCCGCCAGAACAAGGGCCAGGTCATAGCCCTCCCCTTCGGGCTCAGCCGAAACCATGTGAGCGGAGGCCGCCAGATGGCGAAAGTCCGGGCGGAATGCCTGGACAAGGTGCAAGGCCGCGCCAAAGCCGGCAGGCAGCCGAAATCCCGGCAGAGCGCCGAGAAAGAGCGCACGCGTACCTTCTCCCGGCAGAGGCAACGCCTCGGCCTCAAAAGGATGGAACAGCGTTTTCAGCGTATCAGAATCCATGACAGGGAGTTATCATGTCGATCATCGTATATGTAGCAAGCTCAGAAAAAGTCCGTCGAAAGCCTGCTCCAGCCTTCTCCCGCGAGACCGCCGATAAAGATGTCGTCTCGCTGAGCCGCAGCCAGGAATTCGGTGCGCGTGGTGCCCAGGCAGACATTGGCCCTGTGGCGAAAGAACATGGCAGGCTGCTGTGAAAGGGCACCCAGGTAGCGGGGCTCGACACGACCTTGCGCCGCCACATATCCGCGGTCCTGAAAGTGGAGCAGCATGGCATCGGCAGCCTGCTTCTCCGTGCCGGATCTCGCGATCACGTTCAGGACCTCGGCCACACCGTTCGACTGGCTGTAATAGCAGACAAAGCCATTTGGATTGCCTGCTTGATCCTCAATCGAAAGCAGCCGAAGTGTGCCCGCGGCCCGATTGTCCGCCGCCATGCGGAGAAGCCAGTCCAGATCCTGCCCGCTCCAGGATGGATGAGCAGCATAGCTCCGGAGCAGAGCAGGAACGAGAAAAACAGCCTCGTCCCGAGCTATCTCCTTCACCGTGGCATGGAACTTTCCAGCACTCTCGACGCGCGGAAGCGAGAAGAGTGGATTGAGCATCCTGCCGACAGACCCTGCGCCCCACTTGCCGAAGACAGGCCGCCGCTGTGAGACGAGATTCGCCGCATAGCTTGCCGGTTTGAATATGCGGGTCCAGCCGAGCGCATATGTGGTGAGCGATATACCTCCGACGGCTTCGAAGTGCCTGAGGCTCACCCGCGCCGCGCTGTCACTGAACTGCACCGTCTCGTCACCCGGGCGCAAGGCGAGGGTCAGTTCGGCTGGCCCTCGCGGAGCTCCACCCGGCTTCATCATGAAGGCGCAGAGCAGCCGCCCCATGATCGATTGTCCGTTGACCGTGTATGGAACCGGCAGGATCGAGACCGCGCTGTCTATTTCCCCGCGCTCGTCCTCATGCACCACGCTCCCGATGGCGGGATCGTAGTGGGGACTTTCGAAAAAGAGCTGCTGAAAGTAGCGATCGAAGTTTTCATTGCAGGATGTCGATTGGGGGCGGAAAACCTGCTTGAAAAGAGCACGGATAGCCGGGATGTCATCTATCTTCATCGCGCGCACGCGCCGCGATTTCACGTCCCTTGGCGATGCCGAGATATACCCCACCCAGGCCTCTTTCACTTGGTCGTCTCGGCTGGCTCCTGCATCTCGACCTTGGCAGACGGATGTATGACGTAGCCCAAAATATCAGCGCAACACTCACCTCAATTATGTAAATAATCGCTGAATTAGCTGCTGCTCCAAGGATGGCGCGGGCAAATTGGTTGTCCGCGCACCCTGTCAGGATCGGCAAGAAGGCTGTGACCTTATTGCGAGCAACCTCAAGTGGTGCTCGGCATTTCGCTGCAACGACATAGCGTGGGGCGACCAGCGGGATTGTCCGCGCTGGTCGCCCCAAGCAACATAGGCAGCTTAGAAGAAGTCCGTCGAAAGCCTGCTCCAGCTTTCACCGGCAAGACCGCCGATGAACATGTTGTTTCGCTCGACCGCGTTGAGAACATCGGCACGCGCAGTGGTGACGCAGACATTGGCCCTGTGGCGAAAGAACATGTTCGATTGCTGTGAAAGCGCGGAGAGATAGCGCGGGTCCACTCGACCTTGCGCCGCGACGTGCCCCTCCTCCTGCAAATGGAACAGCATGACGTTGATAGCCTGCCTTTCGGTGCCGGCCTTTGTAATCACGTTCAACACTTCGACCATACCGTTCGGGCGACTGTAGTAGCAGAAGAAGCCGATTGGCGTGCCCGTCGGGTCATTGATGGCAAAGAACCGAAGCGCGCCCGCAGCCCGATTGTCCTCCGCCATGTGCAGGAGCCAATGCAGATCTTTCTCTGTCCAGTCCGGATGCGCGGAATAGTTTTCGAGCAGATCAGGAATGAGGGAAACCGCTTCGTCCTGCGTTACTTCCTTCACCGTGACATGGGATTTTGCGATCTTCTTGATCGGAGGAAGCGGAAACAACGGGTTGAGCATCTTGCCCGTGGAGGTCACCAAGTTGCCAAGGATCGGATGCCGCCGCGCCGCAATGGTCGCCACATAGCTTGCCATCTGGAATATGCGCGTCCAGCCAAGCGCATGCGCTCCCAGCGTCACGCCTCCGATGGCTTCGAAATGCCTGAGGCTCACCGGCGCTGCGGTGTCACTGAAGTTAATTGTCTTCTCGGTCGGACGTATGCTGAGCGACAGCTCGGCGGCACCACGCGGAGAAGCTTCCGGCTTCATCATGAAGGCACAGAGCAGCCGCCCCATGACCGATTGCCCGTCGACGACGTAGGGAACCGGCAGGATCGAGAGAGCGCTGTCTATTTCCCCACGCTCATTCTCATGAACAACACTTCCGATCTCCGGATCGTAATAGGGATTATCGAAGAAAAGCTTTTGGAAGTATTGGTCAAAATTTTCGTTACAATCCTTTGAATTCGGGCGGAAAACTTGCTTGAAGATGACACGGATTGCAGGAATGTCATCAACATTCATCGGACGCAGCATGTACCGCGATTTCACGCCGCTTATGGATGTCGACATATGTCCCATAACAGGCCTCGATTGCTCGAATGACGTATTGAGCAATACTACATACGCGGATCGCAAATATGTAAATAAGTCCTTAATGAGTTTCTTCTAATTCAGTTAATTTCGGCGCGTCCATGCGCCGAATGCACAGGGGTAAGATCGGCCCTGCCGCTAGAGCGTCTCCATTTTTCGTGGAAACGCGGAAACGTTCTAACCGTTTGTTTTCACGCAATTCCGGACGGAAAACCGTTACGCACTTTTCCTGGAATTGCTCTGGTTGCCTGGCGGTCATCTCGGGCATGCAGGCCTAATAAAAAGGGCGCGACCGAAGTCACGCCCTTTCCAGATTCAATAAGCTAATTCGGTCAGGCGGCGGTCTCTTCGCCTTCTGCCTTCTTCTCGCGGGCGATTTCCTTGCCAGTCTCCTGGTCGACGACCTTCATCGAGAGACGGACCTTGCCGCGCTCGTCGAAGCCCATCAGCTTGACCCAAACCTTGTCGCCTTCCTTGACCACGTCAGTGGTCTTGGCGACACGCTGGTCGGACAGCTGCGAGATGTGCACGAGACCGTCACGCGGACCGAAGAAATTCACGAAAGCGCCGAAGTCGGCAGTCTTGACGACCGTGCCTTCGTAGATCTCGCCGACTTCCGGCTCGGCCACGATGGTGTGGATCCACTTCTTTGCCGCCTCGATTTCCTTCGCGTTCGACGAAGCGATCTTCACAGTGCCGTCGTCCTCGATATTGATCTTGGCGCCGGTCTTTTCGACGATTTCACGGATGACCTTGCCGCCCGAACCGATGACGTCACGGATCTTGTCGGTCGGGATATGCATGACTTCGATGCGCGGCGCGAACTCGCCGAGTTCCTTGCGGCCTTCGGAGATGGCCTTGGCCATTTCGCCGAGGATGTGCAGGCGGCCGTCCTTGGCCTGGCCCAGCGCCACCTTCATGATCTCCTCGGTGATGCCATCGATCTTGATGTCCATCTGCAGCGAGGTGATGCCGTTGGCAGTGCCAGCCACCTTGAAATCCATGTCGCCGAGGTGATCCTCGTCGCCCAGGATGTCGGAAAGCACGGCAAAACGCTCATCTTCCTTGATCAGGCCCATGGCGATACCGGCGACCGGCTTGGCCAGCGGCACGCCAGCATCCATCAGCGCCAGCGAGGTGCCGCAGACGGTAGCCATCGAGGACGAGCCGTTGGACTCGGTGATCTCGGAGACGACGCGCAGCGTGTACGGGAACTGTTCTGCCGAAGGCAGCATCGGATGGATGGCGCGCCAGGCAAGCTTGCCGTGGCCGATCTCGCGGCGGCCGGGCGAACCCATACGGCCGGTCTCACCGACCGAATAGGGCGGGAAGTTGTAGTGAAGGAGGAAGGTCTCCTTGTACATGCCAGTCAGCGAGTCGACATACTGCTCGTCTTCGCCGGTGCCGAGTGTGGCAACCACGATCGCCTGGGTCTCGCCGCGGGTGAACAGCGCCGAGCCATGGGTCCGCGGCAGGATGCCGACTTCGGAAACGATCGAACGGACGGTCTTGAGATCACGACCGTCAATGCGCGAGCCGGTGTCGAGGATGTTCCAGCGCACGATCTTGGCCTGGAGTTCCTTGAACACGGTCGCAACCTGCTCGGACGAATACTTGGCTTCCTCGCCTTCGGCCGGGGTGAAAGCAGCCTTGACCTTGGCCTTGGCAGCGTCGACGGCGGCGTAGCGGGCCTGCTTGTCGGTGATCTTGTAAGCAGCGCGCAGGTCGCTCTCGGCCACGCCGAGCATTTCCTTCTCCAGATCGCCGAAGGACGGCGGGGTGAAGTCGCGCGGATCCTTGGCGGCAACCTCGGCCAGCTTGATGATAGCCTCGATCACCGGCTGGAAAGCCTTATGGCCGAACATGACAGCGCCGAGCATCAGCTCTTCGCCCAGTTCCTTGGCTTCCGACTCGACCATCAGGACCGCTTCGCTGGTGCCGGCGACCACGAGGTCGAGCTTGGATTCCTGCATCTCGTCGATGTGCGGATTGAGCACATATTCGCCGTTGATGTAGCCGACACGGGCACCGCCGATCGGGCCCATGAACGGAACGCCCGAAAGCGTCAGCGCTGCGGAGGTGGCGACGATCGACAGGATGTCCGGATCGTTCTCAAGATCGTGCTGCACAACGGTGACGACGATCTGCGTGTCGTTCTTGTAGCCGTCTGCGAAGAGCGGGCGGATCGGGCGGTCGATCAGGCGGGAAACCAGCGTTTCCTTCTCGCTCGGACGGCCTTCACGCTTGAAATAGCCACCCGGGATCTTGCCGGCGGCGTAGGTCTTTTCCTGGTAGTTGACGGTCAGCGGAAAGAAGTCGAAACCAGGCTTGGGCTCCTTGGCCGAAACGACGGTGGCCAGAACCACGGTCTCGCCATAGGTCGCCAGCACGGCGCCGTCAGCCTGGCGCGCGATCTTGCCGGTCTCGAGGATGAGCGGGCGGCCGCCCCATTCGATTTCCACTTTGTGTTGCTTGAACATATCTTGTCCTTCATATGCGGAAGGGGCCGCGCCATCCAATCATGCGCGACGCCCCCTTCCTGGCTCCTTTGTCGGGCAGCCACGGGCAAGACAACAGGAGGCTTGAAAATGCCGGGCCGGCGCCCGTGCAAGCATCCTGCAATCCTGCCCCATGACCGTCCACGGGCGGTTTCATGCGGCCCTCTGCCTACAGAAACCGGGTCGGGCCGAAGGCCCGAATGCGCAACCGGCGAGCTCTCGATGAGAACCCGCCGGCCAATTCGTCAGCGACGCAATTCGAGCTTCTCGATCAGCGTCTGGTAGCGCGCCTCATCCTTGCGCTTGAGGTAATCAAGCAGGCTGCGACGCTGGGAAACGAGTGCGAGCAGGCCACGACGGGAGTGGTTATCCTTCTTGTGGTCCTTGAAGTGCTCGGTCAGGTTCTTGATACGCTCGGAAAGAATGGCAACCTGCACTTCCGGCGAACCGGTGTCACCGGCGACGGTGGCGAACTGAGCCAGCAGTTCCTTCTTGCGTTCAGCAGTAATCGACATCGCATTTTTCCTTTCTCAATGGAGGAAACGAGGCGCCCAGAGCCGGGATGTCGTCCAGCAAGGGTCGGTGAGCATCACGCAATCCGGCGCGATGTTGCGGCGCGTATAGTGCAAAAAAACGCAAAAAGCCAGCGCATATTCGCAAGGCTGGCCTGAGCGCAGCGCGGACCGGCAGCTTTGCGTTGCTACAGCCACTTCTTCCATTTGAAGAAACTGACCAGTCCTATCGCCACCAGCGCCATGAAAACAAGGGCGGCCGGGTAGCCGTAGTAGGCCTTCAGTTCAGGCATGTTCCAAGGCGATGTCGCAGGATCGAAGTTCATGCCCCAGACGCCGACCAGGAAGGTGAGCGGAATGAAGATCGCCGAGACGATGGTGAGCAGACTGATCACTTCGTTGGTACGCGCCTGGCTCAGCGACAGGTGCATCTCGATCAGCCCCGTCGTCATGTCGCGCTGCGTATCCGCCAGTTCCACAAGTCGATAGGCATGATCCAGCGTGTCGTTCAGGAAGATCTTCGTCTCCGGCTTGATGTAAGGGGCATCGGAGCGGACCAGCCCGGCCAGCGCATCACGCAGCGACAGCATCGTCCGGTGCAACTGGCCAGCATGCCGGCGCTGTTCGTGCAGAATGCGGACCTGCTGCTTGTGTGGATGACGCAGCATCGCGTCCTCGACCTCGTCAGTTCGGGCGCTGGCGTTTTCGATCAAGGGAAAGAACGAGTCGACGATGGCATCGATCAGCGCATAGGCGAGATAATCTGCTCCGCGCGAACGCAGACGGTTGGGCGTCGAGGCAACGATGCGCTTGCGCACCGGATCGAAAGGATCACCTTCGCGCTGCTGGAAGGTGATGACGAAACCCTTGCCGAAGAACAGGGAAATCTGCTCGTAGCGATAGGTGGCGGGGTCATCGATCATATTGACGACGACAAAGGCGTGATCGTCGAAAAACTCGGCCTTGGGTCGCTGGCCGGTGTTGACGACGTCTTCCAAGGCCAGCGGATGTAAGCCGAACTGCTTGCCGATCTGCTCGATCAACTCGACATTGGCCAGGCCGACACAATCCAGCCAGACCAGCGGCCATTTTTCGCAATGCGTCTTCAGGTCATCGAGGCTGGCGTCGTCGATCTTTTCGCAGCGGTCACGGTCGATCAGCGTCAGGTTGAGTTCACTGCGTCGTGCCCTGGGATCGGCAATCAACGTGCCGGGCGAAGCGCCTATGGGTGAGCGCTTCGCCATTCCCGACTCCCGCTTCCGAACCGTTTCCGCTTTTGTCATGCGAGCCTCGAGCGAATCCCTGCGCGGATGTTAGAGCATTTCCACTCTCTCCGAATCCCGGGAATGCCTTAACCTGTTGTTTCCGCGCAATTGCAGACACGCGGCCGTTGCGCACTTCTGCCCGAATTCCTCAGTGAAACGGGCCTCAGCCCGCAAACACCCGCTTGGGCTTGAACATGCCCTGCTCGATGGCTCCGATAGCGACCAGCTTGCCACGCGCAGTCGCACAGGCTTCTTCCGCCTCCAGCGGCGCGTCGCGACCGCGGATGATGACGGAATTACCGAGCCTGATCTTCGTAGCCGCATCGTCGCTGATGGCGACCTGCGGCAGGCATTCCAGCGCGGCAGCGGTATCGATCAGGAAATCGTCGAGTGCGGCGTGGCGTTCGCTGCCGGAGGACGCGGCATCGTCACCTTCCGCGGCAGGTGGCAGTGCTGCCTCCAGTTCAGCGATGGTGACAAAATCCTCGGACGTGAAGGGATCAACCTCGGTGCGACGCAGGTCCGCGATATGACCGAAGCAGCCAAGATCGCGTCCCATATCACGCGCCAGTGAACGCACATAGGTACCCTTGCCGCATTCGACCTCGAAAATGGTGCGGTCGGTGCCATGTTCGACGATATCGAGCCGGCCGATCTCGACCTCGCGCGGGGGAATCTCGACCGTCTCTCCGTCACGGGCGAGGTCATAGGCTCGTTCGCCGGCGATCTTGATGGCGGAGAACTGCGGCGGCGTCTGCATGATGACGCCGGTGTAATTGGGCAAGAGTCCGCGGATATCCACCTCGCTCGGACGCCTGTCGGAACTCTTTGTCACCGGACCTTCGAGATCGTCGGTGGTACGCTCCTCGCCCCAGGCGACGGTGAAGCGATAGATCTTGGCGCCGTCCTGCACATAGGGCACCGTCTTGGTGGCATCGCCGAGCGCGATCGGCAGCATGCCGGACGCCAGCGGATCGAGCGTACCGGCATGCCCCGCCTTCTCCGCCTGGAACAGCCATTTCACCTTCGACACCGCTTCGGTCGACCCCATGCCGACCGGCTTGTCCAGGATAAGCCAACCGGAAACCGGACGGCCCTTCTTCTTACCGCGACGCGCCATTACTCGTCGTTCTCCTTGTCATTCTCATCGTGGCCGAGGTCGCGCGCCACTTCCGGCGAATGCAGCAACTCGTTGATCTTCGAAAAATTGTCGTAGCTGGTGTCGAGCCGGAAGCGGAACTCCGGCATGTATTTCATCTGCCGCAACGCGGGCGACATACGCCCGCGAATGAAGCGGGCGTTGCGGTTCAGCGCCTCGATAACCGCCTTGTCATCCTTGGCGCCAAGTGGCGCGACGAAGGCGGTGGCGATTTTCAGATCGGGAGACATGCGCACTTCCGACACAGAAATGACTGTTGTTTCGATGAGGTCGTCGCGTACATCGCCACGCTGAAGGATATCGGACAGGGCATGACGCACCTGCTCGCCGACACGGAGCATGCGCTGGGAAGGGCCGCTTGATTGCTGTCTGTTCATCTCAATCTCTCGGATGGGAAAGCCGCACGGACAGGTGATTGCAATGGCACACCAGCCATTTCCTTATAAATTACAATCACATGAGGTCGTCCAGCCATTGGCCGGATCTTAGGCGGATCGATGCGGGTGACCCCGAACATTAGCCGACCTAATCCGTTTGCGGAGTGGGACCGCAGCCACGGTTGTCATCAAGGGAGAGCGGCTGAAGCCGCCCTCCCGTTTTCGCCAGGTACCTAGAGCTTCCGGGTCACCATCTCGACACGGAAGCACTCGATGATATCGCCGACCTGGATGTTTTCGTAGTTCTGGAAGGCCATGCCACATTCCTGGCCGACCGGCACTTCCGGAACTTCGTCCTTGAACCGCTTCAGCGTCTTCAGCGTACCTTCGTGGACGACCACGTTGTCGCGGATCAGGCGCACGCCCGCACCGCGTTCGACACGGCCTTCGGTGACGCGGCAGCCCGCAACCTTGCCGATCTTGGTGATGTGGAAGACCTCGAGGATCTCCGCATTGCCAAGGAAGGTCTCGCGACGCTCCGGCGAAAGCAGACCCGACATCGCATCCTTAACGTCATCCACCAGGTTGTAGATGATGTTGTAGTAGCGGATTTCGATGCCAGCCTGCTCGGCGGCAGTCCTGGCCTGCGCGTTGGCACGGACGTTGAAGCCGATAATTGCCGCGCCAGAAGTTTCGGCCAGCGTGACATCGCTTTCGGTGATGGCACCTGCACCGGCATGAACGATGCGCGCCCTCACCTCGTCGGTGCCGAGCTTGTCGAGTGCGGCCACGATCGCCTCGATGGAACCCTGCACGTCGCCCTTGATGATGAGCGGGAATTCCTTCAACCCGCTCGCCTGAAGCTGCGACATCATCTGTTCCAGCGAACCACGCTGGGTTGCATGCTTGGCAACCGCCTTGTCGCGAGCCAGGCGCTGGCGATACTCGGTGATCTCGCGGGCACGCGCTTCGTTGTTGACGACCGCGAAACGGTCACCAGCCTGCGGCGTCCCCTGGAGACCGAGGATCTCCACCGGCATGGCCGGCGGCGCTTCCTGGACATGCTCGCCGCGGTCGTTGACCAGCGCGCGCACACGGCCCCATTCGTTGCCGGCAACGGGATTTCGCCTGGCATCAGCGTGCCGGTCTGCACCAGAACGGTAGCAACCGGACCACGGCCCTTGTCGAGGCGAGCCTCGATGACAACACCTTCCGCCGTGCGATCCGGGTTGGCCTTGAGGTCCAGGATTTCCGACTGCAGCAGGATGGCTTCCAGCAGCTTGTCGAGACCCGCACCGGTCTTGGCCGACACTTCGACATCGAGCACTTCACCGCCCATCGATTCGACGAACACTTCGTGCTGCAGAAGCTGCGTACGCACCTTCTGCGGGTCCGCGGCCGGCTTGTCGACCTTGTTGATGGCGACAATGATCGGCACGCCGGCAGCCTTGGCATGGCTGATCGATTCGATCGTCTGCGGCATGACGCTGTCATCGGCAGCAACAACCAGAATCGCGATATCGGTGGCCTGGGCGCCACGGGCACGCATAGCCGTGAAGGCGGCGTGGCCAGGCGTGTCGATGAAGGTGATCTTCTGACCATCCTTCTCGACCTGGTAGGCACCGATATGCTGGGTGATGCCACCGGCTTCGCCGGAGACCACGTTGGCATGACGGATAGCATCGAGAAGCGAGGTCTTGCCGTGGTCGACGTGACCCATGATGGTCACCACCGGCGGACGCGAAACGAGATCCTCATCGCGATCCGCGATGTTGAACAGGCCTTCCTCGATGTCCGACTCGGCAACGCGCTTGACGGTGTGGCCGAATTCCGAAGCGACCAGTTCAGCCGTGTCGGCGTCAATGACATCGCCCGGCTTCAGGATCTGGCCCTGCTTCATGAAGTACTTGACCACGTCCACCGCGCGTTCGGACATACGCTGGGCAAGTTCCTGGATCGTGATGGTTTCAGGCACCGTCACTTCGCGCACGACCTTCTCGCGCGGCTCGTTGTGCATCGCGCGCTTGAACTTCTCCTGGCGCCGGCGCATGGCCGACAGCGAACGCGCACGCGCATCGCCATCTTCCGAAGAAAGCGCCGTGTTGAGCGTCAGCTTGCCACGACGGCGATCTTCCTCGGCCTTGGTCGGCTTGGCTGGCTTGGCAAGCTCTGGCGTCACGAGACGGCGCGGCGGCAATGCAGACGACGGGGCGCTGCCACGGTTACGCGGCTTGGCCTCTTCCTCTTCGTCGCCACCTGCCTGCTCGGCAGTCTGCGGCGCGCGACGGCGTGCTTCTTCCTCGGCACGGCGGCGTGCCTCGGCCTCGGCCTTGATGCGAGCCTCTTCCTCGGCCTGACGGCGGGCAGAATCCTCGCGCTCGCGCTTGCGGCGTTCTTCTTCGTCGGAGCGACGCTTGGCATCCTCGGCAGCACGCTGGCGATCTTCCATCTCGCGTGCCTGCGAGCCCTCGAGCGCCCGGCGACGGGCTTCCATTTCGCCACGCGACAGCTCGTTCAGCACCATGCCGCCGCGGTCGGGCTGAGGTGGCGGCGTCGGACGACGCTGCTCCTGCACGGCCGGCGCGGCCTGCTGCGGCCGAGGCTGCGGCTGAACCTGCTGAGGCGGGACCTGAGGCTGAGCCTGAGGCTGCGGAGGCTGGGGCTGAGGCGCAGCCGGCTTCGGCGTGAACACCGTCTGCGGGGCCGGAGCTGGCTGCTGCTCGCCCGGCTTCACGAACTTGCGCTTGGTCTCGACCACGACCTGCTTAGTGCGGCCATGCGAAAAATTCTGGCGCACGGTGCTCTGCTCGATGCCCGGGCGCTTCAGCGTCAATGTCTTCTTGGGCGTAACACTCAGCGTCTTGTCGTCGCCCGAATTCGTATCACTCATTCCATATCCTCTGCGGCATCATCATCGCCGGCAACAGCCGCAATCATTGCCAGATCGTCCGGGGAACCGCCCCGGTAACGGTCGAGCGCAACCATGCGCTTCACGGCCGCCTTACCCGCGTCGCTCGCGAGAACGGCAGCATGTATCACATTTGTCCCCCCCAATGCCAAACCCAAATCCGCTTCCGCGAAAAGTTTGTATGCGGGAATGGCGGGGCCGCCGAGATGGGCGGTGGCCCGGCGTGCCTGGGTGATCTTGCGCACTCCGTCCTCGGAGGCTTCGAAAGCATGCAGGACAAGTGCCGCCTTGCCGGAGCGCACGACACTATCGACCTTGGCGGCACCGAGCGCAACCGCACCCGCCTTGCGCGCCAATCCGAGCGCGCCCAGGGCAGAGCGCACAAACAAGCCCTCGACCATCGCGCCGAGCTCCGGCGGAACGATGACCTGCTTCTTGAAGGCGCGGGCAAAGTGCCCCTTGGCTGAGGCTTTATCAACAGTGGCACGATCGGCGCTGACCCAGCAGCCCCGACCGGGCAATGTTCTTTTGAGATCTGGAACGACGGCCGAATCCGGACCGACGACGAAACGGATCAATTCATCCGTTTCGGCGGTCTTCCTTGTGACGATGCAGGTGCGATCGTTCATCTCGGACAAGGGTTGCTCCGGCCGGTCTCATCTTACGCGCCGGTGGTTTCGGCTTCAGCGGCCTCAGCCTGGGCTTCCTCTTCGGAAATCCAACCAGCCTTGAGGCGCGCCGCCAGAACCATCTGCTCGGCTTCAGTCTTGGAAATACCGTGCGCGGCAAGCACGCCCGGGAATACCTTGGTCTCGCCGTCCTTACGCTCCTTCCAACCGACGAGATCGTCGGCCGCGTAGCCGGCGAAATCCTCGATGGTCTTCACGCCGTCTTCGCCCAGCGTCACCATCATGGCGGTGGTCACGCCCGGGATTTCACGCAGCTCGTCCTTGACGCCCAGCTTCTTGCGAGCGGCGTCGTGTTCAGCCTCGACCTTCTCCAGGTGTTCGCGGGCGCGGTTCTGGATCTCGGTCGCGGTGTCGTCATCGAAGCCGTCGATCGAGGAAATCTCACCAGCATCGACATAGGCCACTTCCTCAACCGAGGTGAAGCCTTCCGAGGCCAGCACCTGGCCAACCATTTCGTCGACGTCGAGGGCTTCCATGAACAGGTTGGAGCGTTCGACGAATTCCTTCTGGCGGCGCTCGCTCTCTTCCTGTTCGGTCAGGATGTCGATGTCCCAGCCGGTCAGTTGCGAGGCAAGGCGCACGTTCTGGCCACGACGGCCGATGGCCAGAGACAGCTGGTCGTCCGGCACCACCACTTCGATGCGTTCCGCATCTTCGTCCAGCACCACCTTGGCGACTTCCGCCGGCTGGAGGGCATTGACGATGAAGGAAGCTGCCGAAGGCGACCACGGAATGATGTCGATCTTTTCGCCCTGCAGCTCGCCGACGACCGCCTGGACGCGTGAACCACGCATACCGACGCAGGCGCCGACCGGATCGATCGAGGAATCGCGGCTGATGACCGCGATCTTGGCGCGCGAGCCCGGATCGCGGGCGACCGACTTGATCTCGATGATGCCGTCGTAGATTTCCGGCACTTCCATGGTGAACAGCTTCGCCATGAACTGCGGATGCGTGCGCGACAGGAATATCTGCGGGCCGCGCTGCTCGCGACGCACGTCATAGACATAGGCGCGGACACGATCGCCGTACTTGTAGTTTTCGCGGGGGATCAGCTCGTCGCGGCGGATGATTGCCTCGCCGCGGCCGAGATCGACGATGACGTTGCCATACTCGACGCGCTTGACGGTGCCGTTGACGATCTCGCCGATGCGATCCTTGTATTCGTCATACTGGCGGTCGCGCTCGGCCTCGCGCACTTTCTGCACGATGACCTGCTTGGCCGACTGCGCGGCGATGCGGCCGAAATCCATCGGCGGCAGCTGTTCGGCGATGAAGTCGCCGAGCTGCGCATCGGGGTTGCGCTCGCGAGCCGAGAACAGCGAAATCTGCGTGGCGTAGTCCTCGACGTTTTCGACGACTTCCATCAGGCGCTGCAGTTTCATCTCGCCGGTATTCGGGTTGATGTCGGCGCGGATGTTGGTCTCCTGACCATAACGCGAACGCGCGGCCTTCTGGATCGCATCGGCCATGGCGGCGATCACGATCGACTTGTCGATCGACTTTTCGCGCGCGACTGCGTCTGCAATCTGCAGCAGTTCGAGCCTGTTGGCGCTTACAACCATCTTAGTCTCCCTGAACAGGGCCGCCCTAGCCGGCGGCCGCTCATTCACTTCTCAGCTTCGGTTTCTTCTGCGGCGTCAGCGTCGCCGCGGTGTTTCTTGGCGTCCTTGCGTGCCCGATTGTCCTTCGACAGGGCTTCGCGGATCAAATCGTCGGTCAACACGAGATGAGCCTCGGCGATCGCGTCATAAGGAATGCGTACTGTCGGCTCTTCACCGTAGGCTGCCTTGTCGCGCTCCAGCAGGATGCCTTCGACACCGGCTTCCGCGATCTTACCCTTGAAGCGCTTGCGGTCGGCAACGAGGACAGACGTCTCAAGCTTGACCAGATGGCCGGCCCAGGCAACGAAATCCGAGGTGCGAACCAATGGCCGGTCGATACCGGGCGAAGACACTTCCAGATGATACGCCTTCTCGATGGGATCGTCGACATCAAGCGCCGGCGAGATCGCCCGGCTGACTTCTTCACAATCCTCGACGGTCATGGTGCCGTCTTCGCGCTCGGCCATGATCTGCAGCGTCAGACCATGTTGCCCCGACAGGCGCACACGCACGAGACGGAAGCCCATGCCGCGCAGAACTGGCTCGACGATGATGGCGATGCGGGCATCGATACCGCTCTCGCGGATGATACGGTCGTCGCTATCGGCCTGGCTTGAAGTCATCCGGTGTCCGCTGCTCGAATCTCTTGGCGACGGCCGGTAACAAAAAGAGCGGGACCGGGTGGACCCACTCTTCGTCATACCGACCAAGAATTTGAAGCCGATATAACAATGACGGCGGCGAAATGCAAGGCTGGCACGAAACAGGGAGTGATTTCCCCATCCATGCGCGTTCTGCATGGCAGCCTTGCCTTCGAAGCCCTGTTAGAGCACCCGCCGGCACCTTATCTATTGCGCAGCGCGGCAAAAAGCTGTGCAAAGAGATGGAGCAAAACCGTGCGTACCAGCAGAACCGCAATCCGCAACCTGATCGACATCGTCGGCAGCGCGATCAATGCGGCCGGCGCCGTGGAAGGCAATCGGGCGCCGAAGGGCAACGATCTTCGTCGCCTTGGCATCGACCCGGTCGAGTTCGCCAAGATCCGCCGCATCTAGATATGAAAGAAGCGGAGGCATCTGCCTCCGCCCCGATCCGGCGGCCTCAATGCCACGGGACATAAAACCGGCTTAGTCGCTGTCGCCACCAAGCTGCGAGAGGACCTGATCCTTGCCCCGCCAGCGCAGGTAGAGCGGCACCACAACTGCCGCAATTGCGAGCACCCACAGCCCGATCGCAATCCACGAATGGAACAGCACCGAGGGGTCACCCTGGCTGATGGCGACCGCGCGTCGCAATTGCTGTTCGGCGAGCGGCCCGAGGATCAATCCCACCACCACGGGCGCGATCGGATAGTGGAAGCGCCGCAATCCGTAGCCGAGCAGACCGAAAGCCAGCAGCATGCCAAGTTCGAAGGTCGACGGATTGGCGCCGATGGTGCCGAGTGTCGCGAACATCAGGATGCCTGCGTAAAGCCATGGCGTCGGGATGGTGAGCAGCCTTACCCAGAGCCCGATCAAGGGCAGGTTGAGAACCAGAAGCATCAGATTGGCCACCAGCAGGCTGGCGATCAGCCCCCAGACCAGTTGCGGATTGCTGACGAACAGCAACGGCCCCGGCTGAAGACCGAACTGCTGAAAACCGGCCAGCATGATGGCCGCAGTTGCCGTTGTCGGCAAGCCGAGCGTCAGCAACGGCACCAGCGTACCCGCCGCGGACGCGTTGTTGGCGGCCTCGGGTCCGGCGACACCCTCAATGGCGCCCTTGCCGAATTCCTCCGGTTTTTCGGCCAGTTGCTTTTCCACCGAATAGGACAGAAAGGTACCGATCTCGGCACCGCCCGCCGGCATGGCGCCGATGGGAAAGCCGATCGCCGTGCCGCGCAGCCACGGCTTCCAGGATCGGCGCCAGTCCTCACGCGTCATCCATACCGAGCCCTTGATCGCCTGGATGGTCGAATCGCCTCCCTTGGCGGCCGCCACTGACAGGGCTTCGCCGATTGCAAACAGCGCAACCGCCAACGTCGTCACCTCGACGCCGTCGAGCAGATCGGGAATGCCGAAGGCAAGCCGCGCCTGGCCGGTCTGCAGGTCGATGCCAATCAAGCCGAGCAGAAGACCGATGAAAAGCGAGGTCAGGCCGCGCAGCGTCGATTCGCCAAACGCCGCCGACACGGTCATGAAGGCCAACACCATCAGCCCGAAATATTCCGCCGGCCCAAAAGACAGCGCCAGTTTGACCACCGCCGGCGCGATGAAGGCGAGGCCGATGGTGGCGATCAGACCCGCAACGAACGATCCGATCGCCGCGGTGGCAAGGGCGGGACCGCCACGCCCGGCGCGGGCCATCTTGTTGCCTTCGAGCGCAGTGACGATCGAAGAACTCTCACCCGGCGTATTGAGCAGGATCGACGTGGTCGAACCGCCATACATGCCGCCATAATAGATGCCGGCGAACATGATGAGCGAACCTGCCGGGTCGAGTTTGTAAGTGACCGGCAAGAGCAGCGCGACCGTCAGAGCCGGACCAATGCCCGGCAGGACACCCACGGCGGTGCCCAAGGTCACGCCGATCAGCGCGTAAAGCAAATTCATAGGCTGCAGGGCAACCACAAGCCCGTGCGCCAGAAGCTCGAACGTCGTCATGGGCGTCGTCCCCTAATTCCGCTCAAAACAGAAGATGTTCGAGTGGGCCGGCCGGCAAGGAGAGCGACAGGCCACGTGAAAAGATCACCCAGATGACATAAGCGAGCACGATGCCGAGCGGTATCGTCTTCCACAAAGGCCCTCTGCCGAAGGCGCGCGCCGTGGCCGCGAACAGCAGTCCGGTGGCGATCGAGAATCCGGCAACTTTCAGCAGCAGCATTTGCGCCGCAAGGCCGCCGACGATCCAAAGGATCGGGCTGATCTGCTGCTGTTCACGCTTCGGGAAGTCGCCGCGCCAGGCCTCGACCGCCGTCCAGATCGCCAGGATGAAGAAAACCGCCGCGATCACGTAGGGAAAGGTGGTCGGACCGATGCGAGCGTAGCTCGCGGCGCCGGCCTGCCGGGCCGTCGACCAGACAACCACGATGGCCACCACTGCCAGCGCGGCCGCGATGGCAAGCGCCGCCCAATCCGGGCGGCGCGACAGTTTTTTGGACGTGTCTTGGCTCATTTGACCAGGCCGATGTCCTTCAGCACACCAGCAGTCAGCTCGGTGTCCTTCTTCAACTGGGTGGTGAACTCGTCACCTGCCAGATAAGTGTTCTCCCAGCCCTTGTCGGCGAGGATCTTCTGCCAGGCAGCGGACTTCACCATCTTCTCGATATCGGCGAGAATCGCCGTCTTCTGCTCTGCGCTGATGCCAGGCGCAGCGGCAACCATGCGCCAGTTCTGGATGGCGACATCGACACCGGCTTCCTTGAAGGTCGGCGCTTCAACGCCGGGAATGGGCTTTTCGCTGGAAATGCCGATGAGGCGCAGCGTGCCGGCCTTCACCTGTTCCGAGAATTCGCCATAGCCAGAGATGCCGACCGTAACCTGATTGCCGAGCAAGGCTGCAAGGGCCTCACCACCACCGGAGAAGGCGATGTAGTTGACCTTGGTTGGATCGACACCAACCGCCTTGGCGATCAGCCCGGCAGTGATGTGATCGGTTCCGCCGGCAGAGCCACCGCCCCACGAGACCGAGCCCGGATCAGCCTTCAGCTTGGCGATCAGGCCGGCCATGTCCTTGATGTCGGAAGCTGCCGGCACCACCACAACTTCATATTCGCCGGTCAAACGCGCGATCGGGGTCACCTGGTCGAGCGTGACCGGCGAATTGTTGGTCAGGATGCCGCCGACCATCACGTAGCCGCCGACGAGCAGCTGCGAGGCATCGCCATTGGCCTGGTTGACGAATTGCGCGAGCCCGATGGTACCAGCTGCACCCGGCACGTTGGTCACCTGCACCGAGCCGGAAATCTTCTCGTCCTGCAATGCAGTCTGCATGGAACGCGCGGTCTGGTCCCAGCCGCCGCCAGGTGCGGCCGGAGCCATGATCTTGTAGTCGGCGGCGAAGGCCGGAATGGCCATCACGCTCGCCACGATGGTCGCCAGAAGGAATTTCTTCACGGTCTCTCTCCCTTGAGACGCTGCCCATTGGGGTCGGCTGGCGTCATGTTCGCATTGGTTCGCGCCGCACGATCGGCGTCGCGTCGAGACAACCCTGGGAGAATGATGGTTTGAGCGGCTGCCGCCGAAGGCTGCTGCCTTCGCTCCGGCGCCGTTGTGGTCCCTCTCCTCCCAGACCTGCAGGTCCGGCCGCCTCCAACGGCCAAACCGACAGAAATGCTAACCGAGCAAGCTGACATCTGACTGACATCCCGCCCGCAGGACGATCATGACCCAAACATGATGCCTTTGCCACCGCTTCGTGGTCAGCGCCCCTGCAGGGCGGCATTCCAGCGTTCGACCAGGCGGTTGCGCTTGACCTGATCGAGATAGACGAGAAGGCCGGGGCTTACCGGAACCGGCCGCAATTGCGCGCCCATCGTGGCCTGGATGGCATTGGCGGTGTTTTCACCGGACACATCCGGATTGACCGCGGCGATGTGGAGATCGCGCGCCATGATGGTCTGGCCCTCCGCCGACATGAAATAGGCAAGCAAGGCACGGCCGAGATCCGGTGACGCCGCCGCCTTCGGCACAAGGCCGATGCGCGACATGACAACCGTATAGTCCTTGGGCATGACGATGCCGACATCGGGATTGCGCGCCGCCCAATCCGTCGCATAGGAGCCGAGGATGTTGTAACCCAGCACCGCGCGGCCATCAGCGATGCGCTCCAGGATCGCGGCACTTCTCGAATAGAGCTTCACGCCGGCCTTGCCCATGCTGCGGATGACCGACCAGATGTCGGGAAACTGCTCCTGGTCGCGTGCCATGAACATGAACCCGACGCCGGAGCGCTCGATGTCATAGGTGGCGATCCGGCCCTGGACGGCTTCCGCGTTGCGCTCGAGATAATCGACGAACTGCGCGCGTGTCGCCGGCGGCGAAACATTGCGGAAACTCGGCTTGTGGTAGACGAAGACCGCCGGTTCGAAGGTCAGCGCGTAGGCGGTGTTGCGCCAGTTCGCCCAGCGCGGCCAGCGCGCACTCATAGGCATGTTGCTTTCCTGCGCGTAGCCGTCATTGGCGAGTTTGACCTGCAGATCCATCGCAGACGAAAAGGCGACGTCGCCCGTCTTCTGACCGGCATTGGTCTCGTCGATGATGCGCGTGTAGATATCGCCGGTCAGCAATTCCTCATAGCGCACGGCGATAGCGGGATTGGCGCGGCGAAATCCCTCGATCATCCCCTTGGCCAAAGGCGCATCGAGTGCCGAATAGACAACCAGCGTGCGCGCGCCGGCATCACCGTTGAGAGCCGGGAAAAGCGTCGTCTCAGCCAGCGCAGGCCTCGAAAACAGAACCAGCAGAGCAAAGACCACAAAGCGCATGGCAGCCAACTTGCCCGAGCCCACGATCATCCACAAGCGTCGCCCATTGCGACGGTTTGGTGCGCCCGAAAGGCCGCCAGAGCGGAATGCGATCAGGATAGATCGGTATTCCGCTCCGTCTCGTTGTCTTGCGCATGATCTTTACCGGAAAAGTCTGCAACTTTTCGGGATCATGCTCTAGGTTCGGCAAAACGATTTCGACGAGGAGCAGCGTTGCGCATTCTGGTGGTGGAGGACACGCAGACCCTGGCCGATGGGCTTGTGGCCGTCCTGAAAGGCAGCGGCTATGCAGTCGATCACGTCATTGATGGCCAATCGGCACTGGCCGTGCTCGCGGCCGAGCGGGTCGATCTGGTCATCCTCGATCTCAACCTGCCGGGCATGGACGGGCTGCAGGTGCTGCGCAGCATCCGTGCCCGCCAGGATGGGCCGGGCGTGCTTATCCTCAGTGCGCGTGCCGACCTGCATGACAAGATCAAGGGGCTGGATCTCGGCGCGGACGATTACATGACCAAACCGTTCGATGTCGACGAGCTGGAAGCGCGCGTGCGCATGCTGCTGCGACGCCATGCGGGGCTGAAATCGTCCACCGTATCGTTCGGCGAAGTGACCTTCGACCTCACCTCGCGCAGCTTTTCCGGCGGTGGCCTCCCGCTCGACCTGCCGGCCCGCGAGGTCAGCCTGCTCCAAACGCTGTTTCTGCGCGCCGGCAAAGTGGTGACGAAGCAGTCGATCCTGAATCGCTGGCCGGCTTCGACGAGGAGTTGTCCTACAACGCCATCGAGCAATATGTCAGCCGGCTGCGGCGCAGGCTTGCCCCTTACGGTGTAACCGTGCGGACGGCACGCGGCATCGGCTACTATCTTGAGAAGGTGTAGCCGGGACATGGGAGACACCCCGCTGATGGCCGTTGCCGCGCCCTATTCGCTGCGCCGCCGGCTGTTGTTCTGGCTGCTCGTGCCGCTGATCGCGATCGGGCTGATCGCCCTGCTCGACACCTGGCGCGAGGCGATCGGAACGGCAAATGCAGCGTCGGACCGCGTGCTTGCCGGTTCGGCGCTGGCCATTGCCGAGCGTGTTGTTGTCTCCGAAGAGGGTATCCTCGAAGTCGATATCCCCTATGTGGCGCTGGAAATGCTAACGTCGGCTGCACAGGATCGGGTTTTCTACCGTGTCGATGGCCCGCCCGGTACGTTCATCACCGGTTACGAAACGCTGCCGACAATGCCCTCGCCTCCACCGGAAAAAGCCCAGTTTTCCGATGCGACCTTTCGCGGCGAACCGATCCGGCTGGCAGCACTTGCCCGTTCGGCCTCGACCGGTGTCGATTCCATTCCCTTTGTGGTGACCGTTGCCGAAACCACGATTGCACGAACCCAACTCGCCCAGACCATCCTGCTGCATTCGGCCCTGCGACTGACGGTGCTGATCGGTGGCGCCGCCCTGATCGCGTGGTTCGCCGTCAACGCCTCGCTGCAGCCGCTCTACCGGCTGCGGGCGGCAATCGCCGAACGCAGCCCTGATGACCTTCACCCCATCGACGATCGGGTGCCGGGTGAGGTGCGTGGGCTGGTCGAAACGGTGAATTCCTTCATGGTGCGTCTGGGCGCTGCCTTGTCTGGCCTGCGCAACTTCACCGGCAATGCCAGCCACCAGCTACGCACGCCGATGACCATCGTACGCACGCAGCTTGCGCTCGCCGGCCGCGCAAGATCGCTCGAAGAGGCCAAGTCTGCCGCGCAGACCGCCGACGCGGCGATTGTGCGCGCAGAACATGTCCTGTCGCAATTGCTCCTGCTGGCGCGCATCGAGGCCGCCGCGTCAGACGGGATCGACACAAGATCGGTCGATCTCGCAACGATCGCCATGGAGAGCGTCGCCGACCGCGTGATGAAGGCAAACGCTGCCGGCACCGATCTCGGTTTCGAGGGTGGCGACCCGGTCGTGATCCGGGGAGAAGCGCTGCTCGTCGGCGAACTGGTCGGCAATCTCGTTGACAACGCCATCGCCTACGCCGGCAGCGGCGCCGAAATCACGGTGCGCGTATTGGGAGGGCGAGAAGCAGTGCTCGAGGTCGAGGACAATGGTCCCGGCATCGCGCCGAATAAACTCGCGGCAGTGCGAGCGCGTTTCTCGCGCGGTGCGGGCGCCGACAAGCCCGGCAGCGGGCTCGGGCTGCCCATCGTCGAAGAAATCGCCGAGCTGTTCGGCGGCAAGCTCACCCTTGCAGTCGGAGCAGATGGTCGTGGGCTCAGGGCGCTGGTGGCGTTCCCACCCCTTGACCCTCCGACCGCGGCCGCACTAAGCGATGGACAATCGCCCACGAAGGACCGCCCAGCATGACAGTTTCGCGCGCATTGTCGGATGCTTTCATTCCCGAACTGCCGAACTACTACCGCGGCAAGGTGCGCGACAATTACGACCTGCCCGACGGTCGCCGCATCATCGTTGCCACGGATCGCCTCAGCGCTTTCGACGTCATCCTGACCTCGATCCCCTTCAAGGGGCAGGTGCTCACGCAAACGGCGCGATACTGGTTCGAGGAAACCGCCGACATCTGTCCAAATCATGTGCTCGACTATCCCGACCCCAACGTCGTTGTGGGCACGCGGCTCGACATCCTGCCGGTGGAAATCGTGGTGCGCGGCTATCTGGCCGGCAGCACGGGCACATCGATCCTGACCAAGTACCGCAACGGCGAACGCAACATGTACGGCATGCGTCTGCCGGACGGAATGCGGGACAACGAAAGGCTGCCCAATCCTGTCATCACGCCAACCAGCAAGGCCTTCGACGGTGGTCACGATGAGCCGCTGTCGGCTGCCGACATCCTTGCCAAGCGCCTGCTCAGCGAGGAGCAGTGGGATACGGTGTCCAGTTATGCGCTGGCCCTGTTCGCTCGCGGCCAGGCGCGCGCCGCCGAACGCGGCCTGATCCTCGTCGACACCAAATACGAGTTCGGCGTCGACCGCGATGGCCGCATCGTACTCGCGGACGAAGTCCATACCCCGGACTCGAGCCGCTACTGGCTGGCCGAGAGCTATGCCGAAAGCTTCGAGGCTGGGGAACGGCCGCGCAGTTTCGACAAGGATTTCGTGCGCGCCTGGGTGACCGCACGCTGCGATCCCTACAAGGATGTCATCCCCGACATTCCGGCCGATCTCATCGAGCAGACCTCGCACATCTATGTGCAGGCCTATGAGGCGATCACCGGCAACACGTTTGTTGCCGACCTTTCCGAGGGAAGCGTGCTGGAGCGGCTGCGAAAAAATCTCAGGCCGTATTTCTAGAGCGGCTCCGGTCCTCACGGAAACCGGCCGCTATCTCACATCCTGCGAAACGTGAGGTAGGCGGTGCGACGTCCCTCGCGGATCGCCTTGGCTTCATAGCGCGTGCTTTCCCAGCCGGGATAAGGCGTATGCCAATCGGCCGCCTCTTGCGCCTGCCACTCGAAGGCCGGATGCGCGCGGCAATGCTGCAGGGTCCAGTTGACATAGGTGTCGATGTCGGACGCGAAGCAGAACCTGCCGCCCGGCTTCAACGCACGCGCGAAACGGTCGAGGTTGACCGGGTTCACGAAGCGCCGCTTCCAGTGCCGTTTCTTGGGCCACGGATCCGGATAAAGCAGGTCGATCCAGTCGAGCGAGGCTTCCGGCAGCCAGTCGAGCAGCAGAGCCGCGTCGTCATCGAAGACGCGAAGATTCCCCGCCGGCGCTTTCACCAGCGCCATCATCATCTTGGCCATGCCGTTGATGAAGGGTTCAGCGCCGATGAAGCCGGTGTCAGAATGCGTCAGTGTTTCCTGACGCAGATGCTCGCCGCCGCCGAAACCGATTTCGAGCCTGATGGAAGAAACGGGAGCCTCGAAGAGGCTTCCCAGTTGCTTTGGTGCGGGCTGCGCCAGGTCGAGCCGGTAGCGCTTGAGACCCACCTCAAGCGCCGTGGCTTGCGCCGGGCGGATGGTCTTGCCCTTTCGCCGGCCGAAGAAAGCCTCGCTCAACCGGCTGCGCCTGCCCTGCTCTTCCATGGCCGCGTCCGCCGTCAGGCGGCCACGGCGTCCTTGAGCGCCTTGGCGAGATCGGTCTTCTCCCAGGAGAAGGAACCGTCTCGGCCCGCCTTGCGGCCGAAATGGCCGTAGGACGAGGTCTTGGCATAGATCGGCTTGTTGAGGTCGAGATGCCGGCGGATACCCGAGGGCGAGAGGTCCATCACCTTGCGCAGTGCGTCTTCCAGCCTGGCCTCGTCGACGGAACCGGTGCCATGCAGATCGACATAGACCGACAGCGGCTGGGCCACGCCGATGGCGTAGGAAAGCTGGATGGTGCAGCGATCCGCCAGCTTTGCCGCCACGACGTTCTTGGCAAGGTAGCGCGCGGCATAAGCAGCAGAGCGGTCGACCTTGGTGGTGTCCTTGCCGGAGAAGGCGCCGCCGCCATGGGGAGCAGCACCGCCGTAGGTATCGACGATGATCTTGCGGCCGGTAAGGCCGGCGTCACCATCGGGACCGCCGATTACGAACTTGCCGGTCGGATTGATATACCAGTTGCAGTCGTTCGCGATCTTCAATTCGCCCAGCGCCTCGCGGATATAGGGCTCCACGACCTTGCGAACCTTCTTGGAATCCCAGCTCTCCTCGAGATGCTGGGTAGAGAGCACGATCTGCGTGACTTCGGCGGCCTTGCCGTCGACATACTTCACCGTGACCTGGCTCTTGGCATCCGGACCGAGGCGGCCGGCGTCGCCATGGTTCTTGTGACGGGCGTCGGCCAGCAGTTCGAGGATCTTGTGGCTGTAGTAGATCGGCGCCGGCATCAGGTCCGGCGTCTCGCGGCATGCGTAACCAAACATGATGCCCTGGTCGCCGGCACCTTCCTCGCCCTGGCGATCGGCGGCGTTGTCAACGCCCTGGCCGATATCAGGCGACTGGCCGTGCAGCAGCACATCGATCTTGGCAGTCTTCCAGTGGAAACCCGATTGCTCGTAGCCTATGGCGCGAATGGCCTTGCGCGCAACGGACTTGAACTTGGAGGGATTGACGATCGGATGACCGGCGGCATCCTTGACGACATTGCCCGCCTTGTCCTTCTTCAGCAGCGTCTCGGGCACACGCACTTCACCGGCAATGACGACGCGGTTGGTTGTGGCGAGCGTTTCGCAGGCGACGCGGACCTTCCACGGGTCCATGCCCGTCTTCTTGGCTTCGCGGTAGACGAGGTCGACAATTTCGTCGGAGATGCGATCGCACACCTTATCGGGGTGGCCCTCGGAAACGGATTCCGATGTGAAGAGATAATTCTGCCGTGACACGGGTGATCCCTCTAGAAAGCAATCGGCAGACTGCCGATCTGGCGGGCCACGTGTTAGCGGGGCCGCGCCAGACTCGTCAAGATGATTGCAGGGTAACGGATATCAAAGGCCGGCACGGGAATGGAACAAAATACCCGAGACTGCCGGATAATGAGTGAAGCCGACCGCCGTGCCTGCAACAGCGGAAAATCGCCCGCTGGATTAGCCCGCCTCGTCGCCGGCGAGCGACTTGACCAGATCGATGATCCGTCGGCGAACCTTCGGATCGGCGACCTTCACGAATGCACGGTTGAGCTGAAGCCCTTCCGGGGTGGAGCAGAATTCCGCAGCCAGAGCCATGGCATTGTCCTCCGCGAAACCGCTGCGCGTGGCACCATCCTGTCCCGGGGCGTCTTCGAAAAAGAAGGAAACGGGCACGCTCAGGATCGAAGCGATGGCCTGCAGACGGCTGGCACCGACACGATTGGTGCCCTTCTCGTATTTCTGAATTTGCTGAAAAGTTATTCCGAGGTTCTCGCCAAGTTTTTCCTGGCTCATTCCCAACATGTTACGCCGAAGTCTGATGCGGCTGCCGACATGAGTGTCAATTGGGTTTGGTTTTTTCTTGTTTTCTTCTACCATCTTGTCCTCGCCGAATTCTTCCGGCTTCTTGTGTTTTTTGACGCCTAACCTCTGACCAGAGCTCCCACCTCACCGAAAAGCAACAGCGTGCGAAAGATGCCAACCGCTCCATAATGGATTTCTAAAATACTGGCTGTCAATTCGCCGGTAGCTTGTGCCTTACCGAAAAGACGAAAGCAATCAGGGCGAGGGCGAGCATAATCAGATATCCGTTAACGCGCCGTTGGCCGGTCGAAACGACATCGGATACCGATGCGACAGGGATGCTCAGGTCGATGGTGTCGCGCGCATTGATTGCCAGTGCGTCGAGGATTCGGCCGCGCGCATCCACGGCTGCGGAGATGCCATTGTTAGCCGCACGTAACAGAGGCATTCCATTTTCCACTGCGCGTATCTGTGCCTGACGGAAATGCTGGTAAGGGCCGGGTGTATCGCCAAACCACGCATCGTTGGTGAGGTTCACAATAAGCTGACTTGACGCAGCGTCAACTGACACTTCCTCAGGAAAAATGACTTCGTAGCAAATGAATGGCAGCCCCCGGATCGCGCCGGGCAGCAAAATCGGGTGCCGGTCGTTTCCGGCGGAAAACATTGTCGGGCCGGCAACCAGCTGTTCTATGCCGACACGTCGCAAAAGATCGGCGAAAGGCAGATATTCGCCGAACGGCACGAGATGGATCTTGTCGAACGCGTCGGCGATCTCGCCCTTGTCGTTGATGGCAACCACCGAGTTGTAGTAGCGCGCGCCGGCATCGGCAGACGCCCCTTCTTCCCGCACCGCTCCGGCAATCAGCATCTGACCGTCGGCCAGCATATCGCCGAGCGCCGTCAAGGCATCCGGCCGCTCGGTAAACAGGAAGGGCACCGAGGTTTCCGGCCACAGGATCAGCTGAGGCTTTTTCTTGCCGGGCTCGGGCGTTTTCGATGACATGCCAAGCAAGGTCGCAAAGATGCGATCACGTACCGAGGCGTCCCATTTCTCCCGCATGTCGATCGACGGCTGGACAATGCGAATGTCGACCGTCTTGTCCGCCAGGACTGGCGTCGTAAGCCGCAGATAACCAAAACCGACATGCGCGCAGACCAGGGCCGACGCCAGGACCGCGCCCACGGCAAGGTTACGCCGCCCAACCAGGAGCGCGGGCATGGCAAAGACGAAGACGGCAAGCGCGTTCATGCCGTTCATGCCGAGTGCCGACACGCTCTGCATCAGCAAGGGAACCGGCATGGCCGCATAGCCGACCGCATTCCAGGGAAAACCGGTCAGGACAAAGCCGCGCAGCCATTCCGCCAAGGCAAAAGCAAAAGCAAGCGCTGCAACACGGCCCAGGCCGCTGCTCCACAGCAGCCGGGCAACAGCGGTGGCGAAACCATAGAAGAAGGCCAGCAGGAGCGGGATGCCGACCACGGCGAAGGGCAGCGCCCAGGCATAGTCATCGGCTTCCACCAGCAGCGCCTGCCCGATCCACCATAAGCCAGCCAGAAAGTAACCGAAACCGAACCACCAGCCGACGGCGAATGCCGGCCGCAGTCGCCTCAGGACGCCGCCGGACACCTCGCCCGTGGTGCCATCGATCAACCAGACCAGAACCGGAAAGGAAATGAAGCAGACGGCGAAAAAATCGTATGGAGCCTGCCCGAAAACCGCCAGCGCGCCGGCTAGAAAGGCCGCCAGCGCGCGTCGCCAACCCCAGAGCAGAACTATCCGGCCGGCGAGGCGCTCCATGCATTTTTCCGAGTCGCTAGAATCATGGCGGAAGATGTATCAGGCCATGCTCCGCGCTCCAAATGCCGACATGGTGAGCACCAGGCCGGTTACCCGCTCTCGTTTCAGGCCGATTTCAGCGCCAACCGTTCGGCCGGCTCGACCAGTTCGGCGAGCTGCCTGGCAATCGTGCCCCAACCGTCGTGGAAACCCATCTGTTCATGCATGTCGCGCTCAGACCTGCTCTTGTGCATGACGTGAGCCGCGTAATCCGTGCCTTGCGGATGGTCGCGCAGCGTGATGATCGCAGTCATGAAAGGCTGGTCGGCGGGGCGCCAGCCGCCGGTAAGCGTGTTGGTGAAGACGATGCGCTCCTGCGCGTCGATAGCCAGGAAGCAGGCATCGAGATGCGGCTGGTACGCACCACCGTCCTCGCTGATGCGCGTGACGAGCGCGCCGCCTGGGCGAAGTTCCATCTTCTCGACCTTGCATTTGGCCGGCGCCGGGATCCACCAGCGCGCGAAGCTTGCCGGGTCGGTCCATGCGTTCCAGATGGCGGATCGCGGCGCCCTGATGAGGCGCGACAAGGTCAGGTCGGTATCGGGATTCACGGTCTCGGTCATTCCGGATTCTCCTTGTTCTGTTCGGCGAGGACGAAACGCTCCAGGCGGTCGTTGCGGCCTTCCCAGACCGCGCGCTGCGCTGACAGCCAGGTTTCGATCATCGCGAACTGCTTGGTTTCAATGGCGCAGGTGCGCACACGGCCCTGTTTCTGCGTGCGGATCAGGCCGCTGCCTTCGAGAAAGTGGATGTGCTTCATGAATGATGGCAGCGCCATGTCGAACGGCCTGGCGAGATCGCTGATGCTGGACGGCCCCTTGCCGAGCTCCGTCAGCACCGCCCGCCGCGTCGGGTCGGCCAGTGCCTGGAAAATTCCGTCCAGATGTGTCGAATACTGATCCATAAGGCTAAGTATCAGCTCAAAACACTTAGCACAAGAGCTAACTGTAAAAACTTGCGGAAGTTTAGGCCTGCTCGGCGCGCGCGCGGCGGCGGCGCTCGATCGCCTTCTGGCTTTCGATGATGCGGACGCGTTTCACGCGGCGCGGATCGGCATCGAGAATGTGAAACTCGAAGCCCGGAATGGCCTGGACCACCTCGCCCCGCGCCGGTACCCGGCCCAGCGTGTTGAAGATCATGCCGCCGATCGTGTCGACCGACTCGCCATGTTCGCCGGCGGCGAAATGCTCGCCGATCATCTTGGCGACGTCATCGATTTCCGCCTTGCCATCGACCACGTAGATGCCGTCGCCGGCCTGGGTGATCATCGGCTCGTCATCATCGTGCTCGTCCTCGATGTCGCCGACGACCATCTCGACGATGTCTTCCAGCGAAGCGAGGCCGTCTGTGCCGCCATACTCATCGATGACCAGCGCCATCTGCGTCCGCGCCGCCTGCATGCGGCCCATCAGGTCCGAAGCCAGCATCGAGGGCGGCACGAACAGCACCGGCCGGATCAGGCTGAGATCGCCGATGGTGCGGGCAAGATCGACCTGGGTAAGGTCGAGCAGCGCCGCGGCGGGCGTCTTGCGGCTGGCGCGGCCCGGCTTCTTGACCCGGGCAAGACGTGTGATGTGGGCGAGCACGTCGCGGATGTGAACCATGCCGCGCGGATCATCCAGCGTCTCGAAATAGACCGGCATGCGGGAATGCCCGGACTGTTCGAACAACACCAGCAGGTCGCCCAGCGTGGTGCCGATCTCAACAGCCTGGATGTCGGCTCGTGGCACCATCACGTCTTCGACACGAACTTCGCGCAGGCGCAGGATGTTGTTGAGCATCGCCCGTTCGCCGGGCGAGAAGGATTCCGTGCCGGACTCGGTTTCGGCAAGCGCGTCGGCGATTTCCTCGCGCAGCGAGGTCCCGTTGCGCTGGCGGAAGAGACCCAGGACACGCTCGAACAGGGAGGGACCGGCAGAAGAAGGCTCGCTCGCTACACTGCCGGAGCTGATACTCGGACTGGGCGTTTCTTCCGTCTTTCCGGAAGCCTTTAAGGCACTGCCGGCGTCCGTGGGGGCGGCAGTCTCTGATTTCTCGTTCATCGTCGTCCGGTCAATTGAATGTTTAGTTACGCATAAGGATCGGGAATGGCAAGTCTCGCCAGCGCCGCGCGCTCGACCGCTTCCATCTCCTCGGCCTCGTCATCGGTCTCGTGATCATAGCCCAGCAGGTGCAACAGGCCATGGATCAGCAGATGGCTGACATGGTTCTCGACTGGCTTTTTCTCCTCCGCCGCCTCGCGTGCCACCGTCTCGGCAGCCAATACGATATCACCGAGCATCGGCGGCAGTCGGCCCCCCTTGGCCGGAGGAAAAGCCGGGAAGGACAGCACGTTGGTGGGTTTGTCCTTGCCGCGCCATTCCGCGTTCAGCGTCCGGATGGCGGCGTCATCGGTGAAGACGACGCTGAGTTCAGACGTTCCCGCCAGCTTGAGTTCGGCAAAGGCAGCAGCCGCGGCGCGCTCGACAAGGCCAAGCAATTTTGCCTCGGCTGGCCAAGCGCCAGCCTCGACCATGAGATCGATGTCGAGTGGCAGTTCAGGCAACGTCATCGAGCCCTGTGCTGACAGGCAGGCATACTGAAAGGATCAGTTATCCGCCCCCAGACCGCGGGAAACCTTGCCGTCGCGGTCATACGCGCGGACGATCTCTCCAACCAGCGGGTGACGCACGACGTCGCCATCGGCGAAACGCACCGTCACGATGCCCGGGACCCCGTCGAGGACGCGCAACGCTTCCACGAGGCCCGACTTGGTGTTGGGCGGCAGGTCGATCTGGGTCGGATCGCCTGTGATGATCATGCGTGAATTCTCGCCCAGACGCGTCAGGAACATCTTCATCTGCATCTGGGTGGTGTTCTGCGCCTCGTCGAGGATGACGGCGGCATGCGCCAGCGTGCGTCCGCGCATGAAGGCCAGCGGCGCGATCTCGATGACGCCCGCGCCGATGGCACGCTCGACCTTGTCGCCCGGCATCATATCGTAAAGGGCGTCGTAAAGCGGGCGCAGATAAGGATCGACCTTTTCCTTCATGTCGCCGGGCAGGAAGCCGAGCCGCTCGCCCGCCTCGACCGCAGGACGCGACAGGATGATGCGCTCGACCATGCCACGCTCCAGCAGCATCGCGGCATGCGCGACCGCCAGATAGGTCTTGCCGGTACCGGCCGGGCCGATGCCAAAGACCAGTTCCGAGCGCTCCAGGGCGCGCATGTAGGCGTCCTGGTTCAAGGAACGGGCATAGATGGTCTTCTTGCGGGTCGATATCTGTGCGGCGGACACCTTGCCCTTGCGCTCCATCGTCGGCAGCACCAGCTGGTCATCGGCGGCAACCGCCATGCGCACGGCGCCATCAACGTCCGACTGGGCGATATCGGCGCCCTTCTGCAGGATATCGTAGAGATTGTCCAAGGCACGACGCGCCTGTTCGGCGGCGGTCGAAGAACCCTTGATGGTGAGCTGGTTACCGCGCGAACGGATGTCGACGCCGAGCTTCTGCTCCAGCCGCGCCAAATTCTCATCGAACTGGCCGTAAAGCGCACTGGCCAGCTTGTTGTTGTCGAAAGTCAGAACGATATGCGCCATATCCGAGGCCCCGGATGCAGTGCTTGGGGGCGCGTTCTTCAGTTCAGTGGCGCTCAAACGTCTCTCCTCATCTGACACGTCATTCAGACCCGCAACTCAGATAGGCTCGGCGTACAGGCTGTTGAAGCCCGGACGCGTGATTCGCACCTCAATAATGTCACCGATTTCGCCGACCTTTTCATCAACAATCACCGGCTGCAGCCACGGTGAGCGTCCGACTTTCTGGCCGGCCTGGCGGCCGGGCTTCTCGATCAGCGTCGTCATGGTGCGCCCGACCATCGACGCCGTGAAAGCCTGCTGCTGTTCAACCAGCAGTGCCTGCAGCGCATGCAGGCGCTCGTCCTTCAGCGGTTCCGGCACATGGTCTTCCATTTCGGCTCCCGGCGTGCCGGGACGCGGCGAATATTTGAACGAGAATGCGGAAGCATAGCCCACCTCCCGCACCAGCCGCATCGTGTCTTCGAAATCGGCATCCGTCTCACCGGGAAAACCGACAATGAAATCGCCCGACATCGCAATGTCCGAGCGCGCGGCGCGGACGCGATCGATCAGACGCAGATAATCCTCCGCCTTGTGGCGGCGGTTCATCGCCTTGAGGATGCGGTCGGAACCCGACTGCACCGGCAGATGCAGATAGGGCATCAGGCTCGGCAGGTCGCGATGCGCGGCAATCAGCTCATCATCCATGTCGCGCGGATGGCTGGTGGTGTAGCGCAGCCGGGCGATGCCGGGAATTTCAGCCAGGCGATAGAGCAGCCGCCCCAGCCCCCACTCGGCACCATCAGGCCCTGCCCCGTGCCAGGCATTCACGTTCTGACCAAGCAGCGTCACTTCGCGCACGCCGGCCTCGGCCAGCCGCTCGGCCTCGGCGATGATCTGGGCGACAGGCCGCGACACTTCCGAGCCGCGCGTATAGGGCACGACACAGAAGGTGCAGAATTTGTCGCAGCCTTCCTGCACGGTGAGAAAGGCTGCCACGCCGCGTTTGGCGACCTGTGCGCGCTTTGGCTGCGGCAGGTGCTCGAACTTGTCCTCGAGCGCATATTCGGTTTCGACCACCCGGCCGCCATTGCGGACACGCGCCAGCACATCCGGCAGGCGATGATAGGTCTGCGGACCGATCACCAGATCGACGGCCGGAGCACGGCGGATGATCTCACGGCCCTCGGCCTGGGCGACACAGCCGGCAACACCGATCAACATCTCGCGGCCGGCCGCCGCCTTTTCCGCCTTCAGTTCGCGAATGCGGCCGAGCTCGGAATAAACCTTCTCGGCAGCCCTCTCGCGGATGTGGCAGGTGTTGAGCAACACCAGGTCTGCATCTTCGATGACGCTGGTCTCAGCGTAGCCGTCAGCCGCCAGCGCATCGGTCATGCGCTGCGAGTCATAGACATTCATCTGACAGCCATAGGTCTTGACGAAGACCTTCTTCGGCTGAGGGGTGTCGACACCCTTGTCCGGGTTCGGCGAAAGCGTTTCCAGTTCCATGCGGCGGCTTCACGAGCGGGTTGCAAACGGCAACCCGCTCTATCTCCTTGTTTTGACGCAATTCCGGACGGAAAACCGCTACGCACTTTTCCTGGAATTGCTCTAACGCTTTTCGATCCTGAAAAACAGCCGTTTCCGGCGAACAGCACTACTTCGCAGGTTCGCTGAGCGCTGCCTGCATCATCCCGCGCACCTGCGCTTCGACGACACGCGCCGTTTCCTTGCGGTTGGACTGCTTGGAGAATGCCACTGGTTCGCCGAAATGCACCTCGACGTCGAGACCGCCCTCGGCAAGCAGGGTCATGAGATGCGGGCCCAGATCCTGGTCGCCGATCCAGGAAGCGACCGGCCGCCAGCGTCGGCCGAGCGGCACGCCATGCAGGCGGGTGTAGGCGATCGCCACCGGCTGGATGAACACCTCGTCGGCCGCTCCTTCGGCAATCGCCATGGACGCGGCGCCAAACAGCGTGGTCTTGAAAGGCAGCACCATATTGCCGTCGCCGGTGGTGCCCTCCGCGAACAGCACCATGGCGTCACCCTTGGCCAGCCGGGCCGCGATCTCGTTGGCCTGATCGCCGGAGGTGCGTTTGCGCTCGCGTTCGATGAAAACGGTGCGCTGCAGCTTCGACAGCTTTCCGATCGCCGGCCAGTTCACCATATCGGCGCGGGCAATGAACTTCACATCGACCAGCGAGCCGAGGACGAGGATATCCGTCCACGAAATATGATTGGAGGCGACCAGCAGCGGCCGCTGGTTGGACAAAGTGCCGTGGACATGGACGCGAAGGCCAAGGGCGCGCGCCACGGCGCGGTGCCAGACCTTCAGGATAACGGTTTCCGGCCACCATCCCGTCTTCATCGAGATGAGCTGCAGCGGCACCAGCACGGCGGTTGCCAGCACGACGTAAACGAAAGCCAGAAGCGTCCTGATTTTTCCGACCATCACGTCCCCGAATGCAGCGTAGTCGGGCTAGCGGAGATCGCGGCGCATGACAAGCGCGCCGGTGGGACCATGTTCGGGAGAGCGATAATAATTCGGCCGCTTGCCGACTTCGCGAAAACCGAGCCGGCGGTAGAGGGTCAGTGCCGCAACGTTGGTTTCGTCGACTTCCAGGAACAGCGCCTCGGCGCGTTCGCCGTGCAGGCTGCGCAGCACCGCATCCATCAATTGCCAGCCGAGCCCTTGCCTGCGATGCGTGCGCGCGACCGCCACGGTCAGGATTTCGCCCTCGCCCGCGGCAAGCCTGGCCAGCACGAAACCGACCGGCGGCTCGGCACCATGGCCGACCTCACGGGCGGCGAAGCCGAAAACCGTATCCTGGCCGAGCAGCGTGGCGAATTCGCCATCGGTCCATGGCCGCACGAAATCCTCGTGATGCAGCGACGACACGGCAGCGGCATCCGCAACGGTCAACGGCTCGAGTGCATATTCGCGGCGCGGCGAAAAAAACGGAATGCGCATCACCCGGCCCTCGGCAGCACAAAACCGGCCTGCGGTTTGGCGTCCGCATCGCGCAGATAGACCGGCCTGGGCTTTTCTCCCGGCCCCTTCGAAGCCGCCAGACGCGCATAGGTGGCGATATCGGCAGTGGCGACAGGGTGACCAAAATCGAACCTGCCACCGGCAGCGGCGGCAACCACCTCGGCGGCAGTGCCGGCAAGCACTGCCGCATTCTGCTCAGCCATGTCGGAGGCTTCCTCCAGCGTGGCGATGGCGGGGCCGTAGACTGCGGCACCGTCAGTGCCGAACAATGCGGCATGGATTTCGCCGCGCCCGCCGTCGAGCACGGCCAGCACGGAGCGGCCGGGAAAGGCTGACGCCGCTTCCGCCGCCAGCGCTTCCAGCGTGGTGACGCCGATCGCGGGAATCTTCAGTGCGAGCGCCAGACCGCGCGCGGTGGAAACGCCGACGCGGATACCGGTGAAGGAACCGGGCCCGGTGGAGATGGCGATGGCGCCGAGATCAGCGAAGGTGATGCCAGCTTCGTCCAGTGCCCTGTCGATGACCGCCAGCAGATGTTCGGCATGGCCCTTGCCGAGGTCGAGGACATGCCGACCCAGGATACGGCCCGTCGCCGTGTCGTAGACGCAGGCGGCACACAGGTTGGCGGAGCAATCGATGGCGAGCAGTTTCATGTCAGCTTCGCGTAACCGATCGCCGCGCCGGCTACAAGCCGCGTGAGGATTTCAGCTTATCGGCGCTTCGATTTGGGCGTGCGAATGCCATTCGTTGCCGACATCGATTGGTGCGTCCTTCGAGGCTCGCCCGCGTGACTTTTTGGCATTATTCCGAAGCGTTGCGGGGGCTCGCACCTCAGGATGAGGACCGTTGTGCCGTTTCGAGACCTGGACGTCTCAGAATTTGGCCGGGATCATGCGACGGCCTCATCCTGACGTGCGAGCCCGCAAGACATTGTAAAGCGGCAAAACCCAGGTGGGCGAGCCTCGAAGGACGCACCTCCAGCGAAGCGATGGCGAAGCGCGGCGACCAGTGCCACCAAGCCGACCACAGCTCCTTACGGTCGCCTCGGCTAGCCTTGTTTGGCTTTCAGTTCGAGACGGCGCCTGTGCAGCACCGGCTCGGTGTAGCCGTTCGGTTGGTCGCGGCCCTTGAACACCAGGTCGCAGGCGGCGCGGAAGGCGATGGACTGGTCGAAGTCCGGCGCCATCGGGCGATAGCTCGGATCGCCGACATTCTGGGTGTCGACGATGACGGCCATGCGCTGCAGCGAATCCAGCACCTGGATGTGCGAACAGATGTCGTGGTGCAGCCAGTTGGCGATGTGCTGCGAGGAGATGCGCAGCGTGGCGCGGTCTTCCATCAGGCCGACATCGTTGATGTCCGGCACCTTGGAGCAGCCGACGCCCTGGTCGATCCAGCGCACGACATAGCCGAGGATGCCCTGCGCATTGTTGTCGATCTCGCGCTGGATCTCATCCGGCGTCCAGTTCGGGCGCTTGACCACCGGCACGGTCAGGATGTCGTCAAGCCTGGCCTTCGGCCGGCTCTTCAGACTTTCCTGCACGGCGTGCACGTCGACCTTGTGGTAATGCGTGGCGTGCAGCGTCGCCGCCGTCGGCGACGGCACCCGAGGCGGTGTTGGCGCCGGCCTTGGGGTGGGCGATCTTCTGTTCCAGCATCGCCGCCATCAGGTCGGGCATCGCCCACATGCCCTTGCCGATCTGGGCGTGGCCGGCGAGGCCGCATTCCAGACCGGTGTCGACGTTCCAGTTCTCGTAGGCCGAGATCCAGGCCGCCTGCTTCATGTCGCCCTTGCGCAGCATGGCGCCGGCTTCCATGGAGGTGTGGATCTCGTCGCCGGTACGGTCGAGGAAGCCGGTGTTGATGAACACCACGCGCTCCCTGGCGGCGCGGATGCATTCCTTGAGGTTGACGGTGGTGCGCCGCTCCTCGTCCATGATGCCCATCTTGATGGTGTTGGGCTTCATGCCGATCAGCCTTTCGACGCGGTCGAAGATCTCGACGGCGAAGGCGACTTCCTCCGGCCCGTGCATCTTCGGTTTGACGACGTAGAGCGAGCCTTCGCGCGAATTGGCTAGGCGGCCGTTCTCGCCGACATCATGCAGCGCGATCAGCGCTGTGACAGCGGCATCCATGATGCCTTCCGGCACCTCGGAACCATCAGACAGCAGGATGGCCGGATTGGTCATCAGGTGGCCGACATTGCGCACCAGCATCAGCGAGCGGCACTTGAGCGGGAAGGTCGAGCCGTCCGGCGCGGTGTAGTCGAGATCGGGATTGAGCTTGCGGGTGAAGGTCTTGCCGCCCTTGCTCACGTCTTCGGCCAGGTCGCCCTTCATCAGGCCGAGCCAGTTGCGGTAGACGACGACCTTGTCCTCGGCATCGACCGCCGCGACCGAATCCTCGCAGTCCATGATGGTGGTCAGCGCAGATTCCAGCCAGACGTCGGAGATGTGGGCGGCGTCGTTCTTGCCGATGGTAGAATTGGGATCGATCAGCACCTCGATGTGCAGGCCGTTGTTGGCGAGCAGGAACTGGTTAGGGCTGGCCGCCTCGCCGAGATAACCGGCAAACTGCTCCGGCCGCTTCAGGCCGGTGGTGCGGCCGCTATTGAGCGATACGCGCAGCGCGCCGCCAGTCACGGTGAAGGAACGCGCGTCCTGCCAGACCGCGCCATCCAATGGTGCTGCCTCGTTGAGGAAAGCGCGCGCCCAGGCGATGACCTTCTCGCCGCGCTTCGGATTGTAATGCTTGCCCTTCTCGGCGCCGTCGGTCTCGGCAATGGCATCGGTACCATAGAGCGCGTCATAGAGTGAACCCCAGCGCGCATTGGCAGCGTTCAGCGCGTAACGTGCATTCATCACCGGCACGACGAGCTGCGGGCCCGCGACGACGGCGATCTCCGGGTCGACATTGTCGGTGGACACGCTGAAGGCGGGGCCTTCCGGCAGCAGGTAGCCGATCTCCTTCAGGAAATCCTTGTAGACCGCGACATCGACCGGCGCGCCATTGTCGCGATACCAGCGGTCGATCTTCTCCTGGAAATCGTCGCGTTTCTTCAGCAGCGCGCGGTTTTTCGGCGCGAGATCGTGCACCAGTTTCGAAAAGCCGGCCCAGAAATCGGCGGCGTTCACGCCGGTGCCGGCAACGGCCTCATTGGCAACGAAGTCATGCAGTTCGCGGGCGATCTGCAATCCGGCGATCTCGATCCGATCGGTCATATAGACAGTCTCCAGAAATGCCGCCTGGGAGCAAGGCGGCCAAGCAGGTTCCGCAAGTGTCCCACGGTTTGGCGGCGGGAACCTGCGGCAAACGACAAGCCTGACCAGCCTTGCACGGTTGGTCAGGGACGGGCGGGCTTTGGCATGTCAGCGCCGCCTGGTCAATTCGTCGTCAGTCGCAAACCGGGTGTCGTTGCGGAACAATCGATTTAGTGTTTGCAACAAAGCAGCAGGCCACGATTTTGCACCTCCCGAGCAGGACGAGCGCGGCTGTGCAGCCTAAGCCGCGATACGCGGCCGGCCGGCAGCCGTTGCCACGACATGCGCCTCGATGAACATGCGCTGTCCCTCGACCACGGAAGCACGGATGTCGCGCGCAATGTCGATCTCGGCGGTGTCGGTGCCGGCCTCGCCGGCGCGCAGGGCGACCAGCTTGCGCACATCCGCTTCCGCTTTGGCCATGGCCTCGTCTTCCTTGGTGAAATCGCGCACGCCTTCACCGGACGAAACCCGGAACAGCCCTTCCTTCGGCTGGCTGACACGTGCCTCCGCCGTCACCCGCACCTGGCCGACCACGGCACCCAGCGCATTGGCGACGTCGGTGTCGCCCGGCACCAGGCATTCGTTGCCGACGAGCGGCGCAAGCGCCGCATAATGCAGCGGCGCCGAAGCGCCGAGCCCGATCACAGGCCGGTCGAGCGCCACGGTCAGGCGTGCAATACCGGGATGGGCGTCGACCGCGCGCTGCACCAGCGCATGCGCCACGGTGGCGGCGCCATCCAGCCCGTCTTCGGCGAAAGCTGTCTCCAAGATGACTTCCGCCGAAAGCCGGGTCAGCGCCACCAGCACACGCTCCGAAATCTCCTCCGGCGAGGCGGCGATCGGCTGGCCGCGCCCGTCCTTGCGGCGCGCAAACAATTCGGCGCCGAGCCGGGCCGCAGCAGCGTCCCAGTTGGCCTGCCTGCCCAGCGTGTGCGCCGCGTCCGAGGGCGTGAAGCCGACGATATGGACCAGCCCACGTGCAACCAGCCGGTTCAGTGTCGCATTCTGCGCGTTGGAGGTGAGCAATCGATCGATCGGCAGCGGCACACTACCGATCGTCTCATAGAGCTTGGCCTCCGGCGCGGTCAAACCGGCCGCCAGCCGTTCCGGCACGCCGGTGCGCACCGCAAAGCGTCCGTCCATGCGGCCGGGATTGGGTGCGCGCAGCTGCCGTTCCAGCTCGGCCATCACCGCCTCGCCATGGGCAAGACCGGCCAGCGCCAGAGGCACGACGCGGCGAGGCCCCAGCTGGATCCTCGGCGAGAGCCCGCCGTCCTCCAGCGTCACTTCCGAATCGCCGCCGAGGCCGAAGGTGCGCATGGCGACAGCCTCCACCATGGTGCGGAAGCCGCCGACGGTTGCGCCCTCGGGATCGAGCCGCGGGCGCCCCTTGTCGAGCACGGCGACGTCGGTGGTGGTGCCGCCGATGTCGGAAACAACGGCATCGTCCAGCCCGGTCATGTGGCGGGCACCGACCAGCGAAGCTGCAGGCCCCGAAAGAATGGTCTCGATCGGCCGCTGGCGCGCGAAATCGGCAGAGACGAGCGCGCCGTCGCCGCGCACCACCATCAAGGGGGCGGCGATGCCACGCTCGGCGAGGAAGCCCTCGGTGGCCGCGACCAGCCGGTCGATCATGGCGATCAGCCGGGCATTGAGCAGAGTGGTCAGCGCACGGCGCGGTCCGCCAAGCTTCGACGACAGTTCATGGCTGCAGGTGACCGGCAAGCCGGTGACGTCGCGGATCAGCTCGCGGGCGGCGAGTTCATGGGCGGGATTGCGGGTGGCGAAATAGGCGCAGACGGCGAAGCCCGAGACGGAGCGGCCAAGTTCCGGCAGCACCGCTTGCAGCTCGGAAAGGTCGAGCGCCGCGGCATTGCCGTGCACGTCATGCCCGCCAGGGCAGAAAAACACCGGATCGGTGCTGAGCGCCGTCTTCAGGCCATCGCGCTCGAGGTCGGCCTGGCCGAAGCCGATCATGACCAGCGCCACGCGCCCGCCCTGCCCCTCCACCAGCGCGTTGGTGGCGAGCGTCGTCGACATCGAGACCAGCTTGATCGAGGCGGGATCGGCGCCGGTCTGTTCCAGCACCTGGCCCACCGCACCGGAAATGCCGACGGCAAGGTCGTGCCGCGTCGTCAGCGACTTTGCCTTGGCAACCACGATGCCTTTGTCACCCGTGTCGGACCATAGCACAGCATCGGTATAGGTGCCGCCGGTGTCGATACCGAGGAAAAGCGGAGCGGAGGGAGAAGCAGTCACGGCGAGCCCAAGCAAGACAGAAGCTGTTCGGGCTTTAGACCATCGCGGCTGACGGCGAAAGGCTGATGGGCTGGGCCAGAGATGGCTTGAGAACCACCGGCGCCTAGGCAGGACCGCGTTTCTGTTGCCCGGCTTCCTCCAGCTCCTGGCTGAGCGGCTTGATCGATGGATCGAGCGGCTCGGCCACATCAGGCGTCACAGCCTTGATTGGAGCCCGGGGCACCGACTGACCCGACGCGCAGGCGCACAACAAAACCAACGGAATCAGGAGGAAGAGACGAACCATGCGCGGGAGTGATAGCGCGAAGAGAGAGGCGAGAGAAGCTAGTAGCTCTGGATCAAGAGTCCATCTGGACCACCGGCCACCTCACCCCACCAGCGTCAGCTATCTCCCATCTTCAGCGCCTCGATGAAAGCTGCCTGCGGGATATCGACCTTGCCGAACTGGCGCATGCGCTTCTTGCCTTCTTTCTGCTTGTCCAGCAGCTTGCGCTTGCGGGTGACGTCGCCGCCGTAACACTTGGCGGTCACGTCCTTGCGCAGGGCCGAGATCGTCTCGCGCGCGATCACCTTGCCGCCGATGGCAGCCTGGATCGGGATCTTGAACATGTGCTGCGGGATCAGCTCCTTCAGCTTTTCGCACATGGCGCGGCCGCGCTTTTCAGCCGCTGTGCGGTGCACCAGCATGGAGAGCGCGTCGACCGGCTCCTCATTGACCAGTATCGACATCTTGACGAGGTCGCCTTCCTTGTAGTCGGTCAGGTGATAGTCGAACGAGGCGTAGCCCTTGGAGATCGACTTTAGGCGGTCGTAGAAGTCGAACACCACTTCGTTGAGCGGCAGCTCGTAGACCAGCATGGCGCGCTTGCCGACATAGGACAGGTCGACCTGGATGCCGCGCCGGTCCTGGCACAGCTTCAGGATGCCGCCGAGATAGTCGTCCGGCGTCAGGATGGTGGCACGGATCCAAGGCTCCTCGATGTGGTCGATCTTGACCACGTCCGGCATGTCGGCCGGGTTGTGCAGCTCCTTCACCGTACCGTCGGTCAGCGCCAGGCGGTAAACGACAGAAGGGGCCGTGGCGATGAGATCGAGGTCGAACTCGCGCTCCAGCCGCTCCTGGATGATTTCCAGATGCAGCAGGCCAAGGAAGCCGCAGCGGAAGCCGAAGCCCAGCGCCGCGGAAGTTTCCATTTCATACGAGAACGACGCGTCGTTGAGGCGCAGCTTGCCGACGGCGGCGCGCAGATCCTCGAAGTCGGCGGCATCGACCGGGAACAGGCCGCAGAACACCACCGGCTGCGCCGGCTTGAAACCCGGCAGAGGGTCCGTGGTCGGGCGGCGGTCCTCGGTGATGGTATCACCGACGCGGGTGTCGGCCACTTCCTTGATCGAGGCGGTGATGAAGCCGAACTCGCCGGGGCCGATCTCGTCGGCCTGGATCATCTTCGGCGTGAAGAAGCCGGTGCGTTCGACGGGATACCTGGCGCCGGTGCCCATCATGCGGATGTTCTGGCCCTTCCTGAGCACGCCGTCGATCACGCGCACCAGCACGATGACGCCGAGATAGGCGTCGTACCAGCTGTCGACCAGCATGGCCTTGAGCGGCTTGGCGGCATCGCCTTCGCGCGGCGGCGGCAGCTTGGTGACGATCGCTTCCAGCACTTCGTCGATGCCGATGCCGGTCTTGGCCGAAATCATCACGGCCTCGGAGGCGTCGAGGCCGATCACCTCCTCGACCTGTTCCTTGATGCGGTCCGGCTCGGCGGCGGGAAGGTCGATCTTGTTCAGCACCACGACGATCTCGTGGTTGGCATCGATGGCCTGGTAGACGTTGGCCAGCGTCTGCGCCTCGACGCCCTGCGAGGCGTCGACCACCAGCAATGAGCCTTCGCAGGCGCGCAGCGAGCGCGACACTTCATAAGCGAAGTCGACATGGCCGGGCGTGTCGATGAGGTTCAGCACATAATCCTGGCCGTCCTTGGCCTTGTAGTTCAGGCGCACGGTCTGCGCCTTGATGGTGATGCCGCGCTCGCGCTCGATGTCCATGTTGTCGAGCACCTGCTCGGTCATCTCGCGCGCCTCCAGCGCGCCGGTCATCTGGATGAGGCGGTCGGCCAGCGTCGACTTGCCGTGGTCGATGTGGGCCACGATCGAAAAATTGCGGATGTTGGAAATGGGCGTGCTCATGGCGCGGCCTTTATCAGGGGTGGAATGCTCCGGCAAGCGGCGGGGCTGCTGGGGTTGCGCACATCCGTTAAATCTTTAGCGGTTGTATTAGCCGGGCGTTGGAACAGCACATGCTATCGGTCATGGATCGTTGCCCGGGATGCGCTCATGCCAAAACCCTTCCTGAAGTTCCTCACCTCCGAAGATGCCTCGCTCGTGCCAGCCTTTGCGCTGTCCGTGCTGCCGCTCTTTGCCGTGCTCGGCCTCTCGGTGGATTATACCTCCGGCGTGAACTCCAAGGGCGAAATGCAGAACGCGCTGGACGCGGCAACACTGGCCGTCACAACGCTGCCGACCGACACCACGCTGGCAAAACGGCAGGAAGCCCTGCAGGCTTTCTACGACGCCAACAGGGGCGACGGAACCGCTACGCTGACCAGTTTCACCGTCGATCTCGATGGTACGTCGCGCGCCAGGTCTTCGGCAACCTACGACATGCCGACCAATTTCATGCGGCTCGCCACCATCAACACCGTAACGATCAATGTCACCTCGGCGGCGACCAAGACGCCGGCACTCGTCGAGGCGACCTTCAAGATCGACAAGGCTTCCGGTTACTGGAACAAGAAGATGACGCTGTTCGGCACCGCCTTCGGCCAGACGACCGAAAAGGCGTTGATGCTGATCGACTACAAATACAATGGCGGCGGCGGCACCAAGGGCTACGGCACGACCGTCGTCTACACCCCCGACAGCCAGGGCAAGCTGACAGTCGTCCAGCAGACGCAGACCTGTGTCACCAGTGCCTACAACAGCTGGAGCAATCCGCTTAAGCCGGGGGCTTTCGTGGATGGCGACAAGCAGGTGCTGTGCACCACGACGCCCGCCAACGGGACCGGCGCCGTCATCGACGTCAAGACGATGGAAAAACTCTATCTGCAGATGGATGTACCGTCCGGAAACCCGAAAGTCCTGAAATCGAACGACCCGGCCACCTCCAACCGGCTTTATCTGGACGGGGTCGAAGTCGAGACCGGCAAGACGGTCGACATCTTCCGCGCCGTGCCCTGCGGCAACACAAGCTCTCAGGCCTGGGAAGACGGCGGCAACGCCGTACCGGCGCCGGTCTCGAACGCCGACTTCTTCTATACGGTGAGCGGCAAATGCGAATTCTCGCAGAAGCCTTCGACCACCGCGCTTACCCAATAGCCCTGCCCCAAGTTTACTCTCGTCCTCTAGACCCGCCCGGCCCAGGCCGCGGCGGGTTCCTTTTTTCCCGCAGGATCACGAAGCGGTGATCGGCGTAACGAGAGGCCGCATTGCCGCGAATGCCCCGATGAGGCCGCCGACGGCCGCGAAACGGAGCAAGCGATGCGTGCGAAGAAAAAAAAGGGCATGGGTGTTGCGACTAAAGGCATGGCGGCAATCGCCCTGCTTGTTGCCGGCATGGCTTCCGCGACGGCGCAGCCACTCACGGTGGTCGAACTCTTCACCAGCCAGGGCTGCTCCTCCTGCCCGCCCGCCAATGCCAACCTGATCAAGCTGAAGGACCGGCCGGACGTGCTGGCGCTGTCCTTCGCCGTGACCTACTGGGACTATCTCGGCTGGAAGGACACGTTCGGCAGGGCGGAATACACCGAACGGCAGGTGACCTATGAACCGGCTCTCGGCCGCAGCGGGCCGTTCACACCGCAGATGGTCGTCAATGGCCGGGCCGATACGGTCGGCAACAAGCTGTCCGATGTCGAGGCCCTGATCGCCAGGGACAAATCCCCGAGCGGCCCCATCCTTTCACTCGCCAACGGCAAGGCAGCCATCGGTCCCGGCAAGGCGCCAGCGGGCGGCGCCGACGTCTGGCTGGTGCAGTACCGGGCCGGCATCGTCGACGTGCCGGTGGGGCGCGGCGAAAACAGCGGCCACACCTTGCCGCACGCCAATGTCGTCCATGCACTGACCCGGCTCGGCACTTGGACCGGCGAAGCGGCCACGCTGCCGTTGCCCAAGGCCGGCGAAGGCCTTTCCACCGCCGTCCTGGTGCAGGCCCCGCAAGGTGGACCGATCCTGGCCGCAGCCGCCAACTAGGCACCGCACGCGACAGCGCCTGCTCGAATTGCACGGTCAAAGCGGCCGCGCGCAACCGGCGCCATGCGCCACCAAACCCTCGAAGGAGAGAACAGCATGACCCGTCCCATCAGCCTGAAGGCGCTGGCTTTCGCCCTTGCCGCGACAGCATTCACCGCCGCCGGCGCATATGCCGAAGACGCCATGAAACCGGCGGATCCCATGAAGACCGAGGATGCGATGAAGCCGGCCGATGCCATGAAACCCGCTGACGCCATGAAGCCTGCCGACGCCATGAAGCCTGCCGACGCCATGAAGCCGGCCGATGCCATGAAGCCCGCCGATGCCATGAAGCCCGCCGACGCCATGAAGCCTGCCGACGCCATGAAACCCCAGCAGTAAATGCTGGCCAGGGCGACGATGCACGGGATCGTGAAAGCCATACGGCTGCGGTCATCGTATAGTGCCTCGTCGCCCGGCCCTCATGAAGGAGCCCAAGCATGAACCGAAATCGTAAATCCGGGGCAGCAAGGCCATGGAAGGCTGCCGGCCTGTCCGCGCTTGCCGGCCTTGCGCTGGCCGCGACGGCGCTGACATTCCTGCAGGGGCCGACCAGCGCCGCCGAAGAGGCCGTCAAAATCCCCCCGCCCGCCGTCGACGCGAAACCGGCGGCCGGATTGCAGAAGGCAGTCTTTGCCGGCGGCTGCTTCTGGGGTGTGCAGGGCGTGTTCCAGCACGTCAAAGGCGTGACGAAGGCCGTTTCCGGTTATACCGGCGGCGCTGCCGACACGGCCGAGTATGAACGCGTCGGCTCGGGCAACACCGGCCATGCCGAGTCGGTCGAGATCACCTACGATCCATCGAAGGTAAGCTACGGCAAGCTGCTGCAGGTCTATTTCTCGGTGGCGCACAACCCGACCCAGCTCAATTACCAGGGACCGGACTATGGCACGCAGTATCGCTCCACGGTGTTCGCGGCCAATGCCGAGCAGAAGACGATCGCCGAGGACTACATCGCTCAGCTCGACACGACGAAGGCGTTCCCCAAGAAAATCGTGACGACACTGGAGACCGGCAAGACGTTCTATCCGGCCGAGGGCTATCATCAGGATTTCCTCGAGCGGAACCCGACCTACCCCTACATCGTCTACAACGACCTGCCGAAAATCGAGAATTTGAAGGCGATGTTCCCGGATCTATACTCGGACAAGCCGGTTCTGGTCGCGGCCAGCCCAAAGAGCTGACCGGCTGAACCTCCTCCCGATAAAAAAGACCGCGCCAACGTCTCCGGCGCGGTCTGTTTGTTGGCAGCGAGCCGTGACGCAGCCTACTGCAGGTTCATCGGCGCTGCGGTGACCGGATCGAATTTGATCTCGACCTTGGCGCCGTCCTTGGTGAAATAGGTGACTTCGTAACCCTTGTTGTCCCAGTCGACCTCGTCGATGAAGGCAAAGTCCTGGCGCTGCTCGACCTTGGCGACGATCTCCGACAGTTTCTTGGCGTTCGCCGGCGGCACGTCCCTGGCCTGGGCGCCCGCCGGCGCAGCGACGGCCATCAAGGAAATGGCCGCAAAAACAGTGATGATACGCATGTGATCCCTCCAGAACTAACGCGAGATGCGCGTTTGACCATAGCCCTTCTACCCGGTGCATAACTCACGGCATTGACGATCGTTCCGCAAGCACGCAAGCCATGCCCCGATGAGGAAGCGGCGGGTTGCGCGTCCCGGCCTCGGCTGACGTGGATGGTTTCTCCTTCCCGATCAGATGGGCCTGACCAGATGGCCAGTGATGGCGAGATATGTCAGCAGCCGCCTTGATTTCGGGTTGCAGGAACCAACATTCAGGCGCACAACGCAAATCCTTTCCAATCAGACCTTTTCATCATGCAATCCGTCATCTCCGTTTCCGGTGTCTCGAAAACCTATGCCACCGGCTTCAGCGCGCTGAAAAACATCAATCTGGATATCAAGCGCGGGGAAATCTTCGCGCTGCTCGGCCCCAACGGCGCCGGCAAGACGACGCTGATCTCGATCATCTGCGGCATCGTCAACCGCTCGGGCGGCACCGTCGCCGTGGATGGTCACGACATATCGAAGGACTATCGCGCCGCGCGCAGCCTGATCGGGCTGGTGCCGCAGGAGCTCACGGTCGAATCGTTCGAAACGGTGCGCTCGGTGCTGGCCTTCAGCCGCGGCCTGTTCGGCAAGCCGGCCGACCCCGCCTTCATCGAGAAGGTGCTCAAGGACCTGTCGCTGTGGGAAAAGCGCGATTCCAAGATCATCACCCTCTCAGGCGGCATGAAGCGCCGCGTGATGATCGGCAAGGCGCTGTCGCATGAGCCGAAAATCCTGTTCCTCGACGAGCCGACCGCCGGCGTCGACGTGGAACTGCGCAAGGACATGTGGGCGCTGGTGCGGCAATTGCGCGAATCCGGCGTCACCATCATCCTCACCACCCACTATATCGAGGAAGCCGAGGAGATGGCCGACCGGGTCGGCGTCATCAACAAGGGCGAGATCATCCTGGTGGAGGAAAAGGCCGAGCTGATGCGCAAGCTTGGCCGCAAGCTTTTGAAGCTGGAACTGCGCAATCCGCTTTCCACGCTGCCAGCAGGCTTCGAAACCTACAATCTCGAGCTCTCGTCGGACGGCAACCGACTGACCTACACCTATGACAACCAGGCGGAACGGCCGGGCGTCGCCTCGCTGATCCGCGACCTCGACCAGGCCGGTATCCAGTTCCGCGATCTCGACACCGAAAACAGTTCGCTGGAGGAGATCTTCGTCTCCCTGGTAAGGAGGCAGGCATGAACCATCGCGCGGTCTGGGCGATCTACAAGGTGGAGATGGCGCGCACGCTGCGCACCATCATGCAGAGCGTGATCTCGCCCGTCATTTCGACCTCGCTCTATTTCGTGGTGTTCGGCGCGGCGATCGGCTCGCGCATCACCGAGGTCAACGGCGTGAGCTACGGTGCCTTCATCGTGCCGGGCCTGATCATGCTCACCCTGCTGACCCAGTCGATCTCCAACGCCTCCTTCGGCATCTATTTTCCGAAATTCGTCGGCACGATCTTCGAACTGCTGTCGGCGCCGGTTTCCTATCTGGAGGTCGTCATCGCCTATGTCGGTGCGGCCGCCACCAAGTCGATCGGCATCGGACTGATCATCCTGGCCACCGCCTCGCTGTTCGTCGAACTCGACATCCAGCACCCGTTCTGGATGCTCGGCTTCCTGGTGCTGACGGCGATCACGTTCAGCCTGTTCGGTTTCATCATCGGCATCTGGGCGAACGGCTTCGAACAGTTGCAGCTGATCCCGCTGCTGGTGGTGACGCCGCTCACCTTCCTGGGCGGTTCGTTCTATTCGATCGACATGCTGCCCGGCGTATGGCGTACCATCTCGCTGTTCAACCCGGTCGTCTATCTGGTCAGTGGTTTCCGCTGGGCCTTCTTCGGCCATTCCGACGTGCCGGTGGAGATCAGCCTCGGCATCACGCTGGCGTTCCTGCTGCTGTGCATCGCCGTCGTCGGCTGGATCTTCAAGACCGGCTATCGGCTGAGAACGTAATTCTCTCCAGCTCAGGCTCCTGGACAGTCTGCCAGACCTTCCGGCTCAGATCGCTTTCAGCAATCTCAGCAGCGCCAGCATGCCGCTGGCGGTGCCGCGCTTGAACGCGATGTAGGCCGGTTCCTCCACGCCGTGGAAGCGCCGCTTGAAGGCAGCCTGCCCCTGAAGGTTGAAGCGGTGGCGGTTGACCAGCCTGGAATCGAAGGCCCTGCTGAACGCACCGCGCCAGAACGTGCTTTCTGGAAAACCGCTCGGCGCCATGTCGGCCAAAGGCGACAGGCCCAGCGTCACCGCGGAAATGCCTTCCTTGCGGAACTGGTCGACCGCGAATTTGGTCAGGCCGATCTCGGCATGCGGGGTAGCACCGGCCAGCTTGCGCTTGAAGGCGGTGGTGTAGCCGGTGACCTTGCCGTCCTTCGAGATCGGGTCGAAATCCAGCAAGGCCGTGAGCTTGTTGTCCGGATCCAGCAGCACGAAGCGGCGCATGCCGGGGCCGGGCAGGATCGGGAACGGACGGTTGAGGAAAGCCATTTCGCGGCGCGCGACGATGCGGCCGGCCCGCCATTCGTCGGAAAGGCGGCGCACGTCGTCGGCATCGGCCAGCCCCCCGGTATCCTCGGTAAGCGTGAATCCCTTCTTGACCAGCCAGCGTTCGGAATAGCGCACGGTTTCGTTGGGCTTTCCGGAGAAATCATGCGCCGGCAGCGGCAGCCGCGTGTCGTAGCCGATGCGGCTGACCTGGTAGCCAAGGCCGGACAGGACCTTTGCCGTCGCCTCTCCGACCTGCACGAACCAGGGCGCATTGGCGATCTCGACGAAGCGGCAAATCAGCGCGGCGCGATCGGCATCGCCGACGACCGGATCAGCCAGCGCATAGTGGCGCCCCATCATGGTCTGGAAGGCGACGTAGCCGTTTTCGTCGCCGAAATAAGACAGCAGCGGCTGCGTGGCCGTGGAATAGGCGAGCGAGAAATCGCCATGCTGCGCGAGCATTTCCAGCCGCTTGGCAAGCGGCAGGTTCGCGCGCGGAACAGCGGCAGCGCGGTCGTCGAGGAAGCGGTCTATGCCCTTGCGGAGCGAGCCCATGAAATACGCCCAGATGATACCCAAAGACGGCTAATCGATCCGTCTTCCGAATCAACAAGCCGCTGCCACCCCTCAACCCTCTCTTGCCATATCGCCGTCCGTGGCACATAGCGCAATCAAGTTGCGGCTGGGATGTCGCGAAAGGATTTGGTGGAAATATGACCGAAACGATCGAAGAAGTGATCGTGATCGGTGCGGGTGCGGCCGGGCTGGCTGCGGCCGACGCACTGACCCGGCATGGCATCCAGGCCCGCGTGTTCGAAAAGGAAGCCCGGATCGCCGAACCGTGGCGGCAGCGCCATGAGCGGCTGGCGCTCAACACGCATCGCGACATGTCCTATCTGCCTGGCATGCCATATCCGAAGGGCGTGCCGGCCTTCCCGCCCAAGGCGGCGGTGATCGCCTATCTCGAACGTTTTGCCGAGCAGCGCGGCATCGCAGTCGAATTCGACACCGAAGTCGAACGTCTTACCCGCGAAAGCGAGAACTGGACGGTCCGCACCAGCAAAGGCATCCGCAAGGCCAGGCACATCATCGTCGCCACCGGCCACGACAAGGTGCCGTGGATGCCGGATTGGCCCGGAACAGCAGCATACAAGGGGCGGCTGATCCATTCAGCCTCGTTCGGCAGCCCCAGGGATTACGAAGGTAAAAGCGTGCTGGTCATCGGCGCCGGCAATTCCGGCTTCGACGTGCTGAACTACCTGATCGGCGCCAAGACCGCGATGATCTACCTTGCTGCCCGCGCCGGCCCCTCCATCCTGCCCAAACGCGTCGGCAAGATCGCCGTGCAGCGCTTCTCCAGAATCACCAATGCGCTGCCGATCCCGGTCGGCGACTTCATGGTGGCGCTGCTGCAGCGCCTGCTGTTCGGCGATCTTCGCAAGCTCGGTTTCGCGCCAGTGGAAAAGGGCGGCATCAGCCGGTTGAAGGAAGACCACGTCGCGATATCCGCCGACGACGGCGCGATCGCCGCCATCAAGGCCGGACGCATCAAGGTTGTGACCTCTGTTGCAGGCTTCGAGCCCGAACAGGTCGTGCTGGCCGACGGAACAAGGATCAAGGCCGATGTCGTCATCGCCGCAACCGGCTACCGCACCGGACTGGACACGATGCTGAGCGGTCTCGGCGTGGTGGATGACAAGGGCAAGCCGAAGGCCAACGGAGCCGAGCCGGGCAGCCAGCCCGGCCTGTGGTTCATTTCCATGCAGCCCAGCATCGTCGGTCATTTCTACGCCGCGGGCCAGGAAGCCAAGGCGATCGCCGCCAGGATCGCAGGGCGCCGATAGCCCTCGGCGCAGTTGCGAAACCACTGGGACGGGTCTCTAAACCCCGATCTTGCCGCCATCCTGCTTGGTGATGGCAACGACGGAAGGCCGCACCGGCATGTCGGGCTTGAAATCCGGCCAACGGGTGGAGAGGTCCTCGTAGTAGGACGGACGACCGAACGGCTCCCAGTCGGTACCGCCGTCACCCGGATGCTGCACGGCGACGAAGGCGGTCTTGTCGTCAGGAGCGAACTGCGGCCCACACATCTCCGCCCCCACCGGCACACGGAAAAACAGCTTGGACGTGGCGCGCGCGGCGCCCTCGGTGTCGACGGCCCACAAGCCGTCAGTGCGTCCGGTTTCTTTGGCGTTGTTGCCGTCGGTGGCCACCCAGAGCCGGCCTGCGGAGTCGACCGCGCAATTGTCCGGCATGCCGAACCAGCCATTGGCCGTGGTCGCGGTGGAGAAGGATGCGCCAACATCGGCCACCGATGGGTCGCCGCATTTCAGCAGGACCTCCCATTTGCCCCTGGTGGCGGCGAAGTCGCCACCATCCTCGGCGATCTCGATCATATGGCCAAAGGCGTTCTTGGCGCGCGGATTGGCGGCGTCGACCTGGTCGTCCTTGCGCTTGGTGTTGTTGGTCAGCATCACGTAGACCTTGCCGTTGACGCCATTGGGCTGGATGTCCTCGGGACGATCCATCTTGGTGGCGCCGAGCAGATCGGCGGCGCGACGCGTCTCGATCAGCACGTCGGCCTGGCTGGCGAAGCCGTTTTCGGCAGTCAGCGGCCCCTCGCCGAAAACGATTGGCAGCCACTCGACACCGCCGTCCTCCGCGAATTTCGCAACGTGAAGCGTGCCGTCGTCGAGCAGATCCTTGTTGGCCAGGGGATTGGCCGGGTCAAACTTGCCCGCAGTGACGAATTTGTAGACATAGTCGAAGCGCTCGTCGTCGCCGAGATAGAAGACGACACGGCCATCCCTGGCCACGATCGATTCCGCGCCCTCATGCTTGAAACGGCCCAGCGCGGTGCGTTTCTTCGGCGTCGAGTTCGGATCGGTAACATCGACTTCCACGATCCAGCCGAAGCGGTTCGCTTCATTGGGCTCCTTGGCAAGGTCGAAACGGTCGTAGTGGGCGCCCCACTCATAAGAACCTTCGGGAATGCCGAGGCGCTTGTAGTTCTCCGCTTCCTTGTGGCCCTCCGGCAGGGCACCGGAGAAGTAGCCGTGAATGTTCTCCTCGGCCATCACATAGGTGCCCCAAGGCGTCACGCCGCCGGCGCAGTTGTTCACGGTACCGAATACCCTGGCTCCGGATGGATCGGCATTAGTCTTGACGCGATCATGGCCGGCGACGGGTCCGGAGAGCGCCATTTCGGTGTTGACGGTGACACGGCGGTTCAGCTTGCCGTCGCGCACCACCTGCCATTTGCCGCCTTCCTTGCGGATCTCGACGATGGTGCCGCCATGGGCCGCCATCTCGATATCGACCTGGTCCCTGGTGAGCGGTGCCTGTTCCAGTGCCTTCTTGCCGTCCTTCTCCACCACCTTGACGATGCCGGGAAACATCAGATGCGGGTTGGTGTATTCGTGGTTGACCACCAGAAGCCCATGCTCGGGCGAACCTTCCAGCGGGATGTAGCCGACGAAATCGTTGTTGTAGCCGAACTGCCTGGCCTGTGCCGCGGCAGTCTGCTTGGCTGGATCGAATTCCGGCGCGTCGGCGAACAGCGGATCGCCCCAACGCAGCAGCACGTCGGCATCGTAACCGGCCGCGACATGGTGCTTGTCGTCAATGCCTGCCTCGACTTCGTCGAAGGTGAAGGCTGAAGCGCCCTCGGCCGCACGCGCCTCGTCGGCGCTCATCAAGGCAAGCGGGCTTACGGTGACAGCAATGGCGGAAACCGCGAGTGAGCCCTTGAGGAAGCCACGCCGCGAAAAACGCGCGGCGATGATCTCGCCCATGGTGCGGTTGTCGGTCGGGTTGATCGCCGGACCTTCATTCTCTTCGAGCAGGCTGGTGCGGAAGCGGATGTCTTCTTGGTCCGACATGACTGACCTCTGGCTTTTGGCGTTGGCTGGGTTGCGTGTCTGGAACCTGCGTAGCGGGCCGGCTTAACAGTTTCATGACGCAGGGCGCGTCCACATAGGCTTGGTCCGGCCGAGACCCTTTCGCGTCTCAGCTCCTGCCCTTCAGAAATGCATTCAACCAGGCAAGAACCCGATCGGGAGCTTCCAGTTGCGGCAGGTGACCGACACCCGGCAGCGTTTCGAACGACGCCTGGGGGATGAGGCGATGCAGCGCCCTGCCGCGCTCCACCGGGATCCAGGGATCGTCCTCGCCCCAGAGGATCGCGACGGGACAGCGAACTCCACCGAACAGCGGTTCGACCTCGGCCGTGTAGCGCTCGTCGGCCTGCGCGAACTGCCGATAGAAGCTCTGCCGTCCCTCGTCGCCCAGCCACGGCTCGACTAGGCTCTCAAAATCCGCGGCTTCGATGCCGTTGACGATCGCACCCTTGATGTAGGCTTCCACGACCGCGCGGTGAATGTGCGGCGGCAGGCCGAGAAATGCATCTACATGACGGCCGACATGGTCGAAGAACTCGGATCCCCAGGGCCGCATGGCGACGACATTCATCAGCACATAGCGTGCGAACTCGCAGCCATGCAGGAGATGAGCGCGCAGCGTGGTCGCCCCGCCAAAATCATGGGCGACGACGACAGGGTGTTCGAGACGCCAATGCGACAGCATCTCGGCGAACACCTGCCCCTGGACGTCGAGCGATGTGCGCTGTGCCGAATCCTTTTGCGATCGTCCATAGCCGGGCATGTCATACCAGTGGACCCGGTAATGCCTTGCCAGGGACGGAATGATCCGGTGCCATGAAAAGGAAGACCACGGCCAGCCATGCGCCAGCACGAGATCCGGACCGATGCCTGCCGTGCCGGCGGCGACGCGCCCCGCGGAGGTCGACACCATCTCATCGAGCTTCCATGACATCGTGCCATCTTGCCGCGTTCGCGCTTTCATCGGCAAGGGCCGGAGGCCGTGAAAATGCAGCAGTTTTGAATCAAATGCCGGCTGCGGAATTTCCGTTCCCGCAACCGAATCGCTCCATGCTTTCACTTGCGGCGGGAAATGAACGGAGCATCGATGAACAGTGATTTTGCCGCCGCGCGCCTGCATCTTGAGCGGGCAACCCACTACCTGCGCGGCAACGACCAGACCAGTACCAAGGCCTGCGAAGCGCTGGATATCCTGATCGAAGCCATCGTCACCGCCCAGCACACCAAGCCGAAAGGCCAGGTGATCGAGTTTCCGAAGACGGTTCAGCTGCGCTAGTCCGCCATTCCCGACACTTGACCCAAGCCTGCTGTTGGGAAACAAGCTTGCCTGGCGGGCAATCGGGCTGGGTGGAGACAATCTGTGAACGTATTCGGCATGGCGCAACTCGGTGTCTCCACCGTGATTTTCCTGCTTGCCGCCACGGCAGCCAAACATTGGGCGCTGGCACCGAGCTTCGGCAAGATCGCCATCACCCTGGCACTCTATACACTTGGCAATCTGATCATGCTGAAGCTCATCCGCGACTTCGGCATGTCGATTTCGCTCAGCCTGTCGGCGGTCATCCAACTGGTGGCCGTAAATGCGGTGGCTCTGGCTTTCTTCGGCGAGCGGCTGACGGCGATTCAGGGCGTCGGTATCGCGTTGGCTATCGTTGCAGTCGCGCTCGTCACGCTGGGGCCTTATTTGCAGGGCCGATGACAGCCATGCCGGGATTGGCTAAGCCGGCTTTCCTCGACAGGCGGCATTGCGGCAGGATTGATGCGAAAGACACTTTCAACCTTTTATGACCGGATCGAGTTTCCGGTGCTTCTGGCCGGCATCATCGTGGCCGGCGGGCTCTGGGGCTTCGTCGAGCTGATGGAAGTCGCGCGCGACGCAGCGCCTCACAGCTTCGACACACAGATACTGCTCGCCTTCCGAGAGGCTGGCGATCCCAGCAACCCGATCGGCTCGCCGCGCTTCGAAGGGGCGGTGCGCGATATCACCGCGCTCGGAAGCGCTGCCGTGCTGACCTTGATCACCGCCGCGACCATCATCTATTTCCTCCTCATCCGGCGCTGGACGACGGCGCTGTTCGTGCTGGTGGCGGTCGGCGGCGGCCAGATCCTGTCGGCCCTGCTGAAATTCGGCATCGACCGGCCTCGCCCCGATCTGGTGTCCAAGCTTGCGGTGGAAACCTCCCTCTCCTTCCCCTCCGGGCATGCCATGCTGTCGGCGGTGACCTATCTGACGCTCGGCACATTGGCGGCACGGTTCCTGCCCGGGCATGTCACCAAGATCTACGTCTTCGTACTCGCCGTGCTGTTGACGTTGATGGTCGGGGTGTCGCGCCTCTATCTCGGCGTACACTGGCCATCGGATGTGTTGGCGGGCTGGTGCGCGGGCTTTGCCTGGGCCATGTTGTGCTGGCTGGCGACACGCTTCATGCCGCACGGCAAGAACGGTGAAGGCGAACCGAATTAATGCATTTACAATCCAAATTCATGTTTGACACATCACTATGAAAGTATCATACATTTATCCTGCAGACTCAGACGGGAGTTCTGACCGGTGATTACCGCTGCACAGATGCGTGCGGCGCGAGCACTGGCCGGCATCGACCAGAAGACGCTCGCTGAACGCGCCGGCGTTTCGCTGCCGACCATCCAGCGCATGGAGGCCAGCGACGGCGTGGTACGGGGCGTGGTCGACACGCTGATGAAGGTCATCCAGGCACTTGACGAGGCCGGGGTGGAATTGATCGGCGACAACCAGGCCAGTGACCGCGGCGGCAGGGGCGTGCGGCTGAAGAACTCGGCATAGATTCCCGATCCGATCGGCCTTGAGCGATTCCAGGAAAGGCGTGCAACGGTTTTCCGCCCGGAATTGCGTGAAAACAAAGGGTTAGAGCGTTTCCGCATTTCCGAGAAGAACGGAAACGCTCTGAGGTTCGCGACGGCGACCGCCGACTTTCCGCAAGATCATTGCGATGCCGACGATGCCGACGCTTTTGCGGAAGGCACGTCATGGATCAGCTCCGCCACCAGCAGGTTCGCAAGGCCGGGCCGATGTTTTCCGAACTGTTCATGCCGAAGCTGGTGACGGTGCTGCGCGAAGGCTACCGTCTGCCGCAGCTGCGTGCCGATGCCGTGGCGGGCCTGACCGTTGCCATCGTGGCCCTGCCGCTTTCCATGGCCATTGCAATCGCCTCCGGTGTGACACCGGAGCGCGGACTGTTCACGGCGATCGTCGGCGGCTTCATCGTCTCGGCGCTCGGCGGCAGCCGCTTCCAGATCGGCGGGCCGGCCGGCGCCTTCATCGTGCTGGTGGCGTCCACCGCCGACCGCCAGGGCCTGGACGGGCTTCTGCTCGCCACGATGATGGCCGGCGTGTTCCTGCTCGCCATCGGCTACCTGCGGCTCGGTACCTATATCAAATACATCCCCTATCCGGTGACGGTCGGTTTCACCGCCGGCATCGCCGTCATCATCTTTTCCGGCCAGATCGTCGAGTTGCTGGGGCTCAAGCTGCCAGGCAAGGAGCCTGGCCCTTTTATACCGAAACTGATGGCGCTTTGGCAGGCTGGCGGCACGCTGAACCCAGCCGCAGCAGGCATCGCCCTACTTTCCATCGTCACCGTGGCAGCACTGAGGAAATGGCGTCCGCATTGGCCGGGCATGCTGGTCGCGGTTGCACTGGCGTCCCTGGTCGTGGCGCTGTCCGGGCTGCCTGTAGACACGATCGGGTCGCGTTTTGGTGGTATTCCGCGCAGCCTGCCCTTGCCCGCACTGCCGCCGATGAGCATCGACAAAGCCATTGCCGTATTCCCGGACGCCATTGCGTTCGCGCTGCTCGGCGCGATCGAATCCCTGCTGTCGGCGGTGGTAGCCGATGGCATGACCGGGCGCCGCCACCGTTCGAACTGTGAACTGGTGGCGCAAGGTTTCGCCAATATCGGCTCGGCGCTGTTCGGCGGCATCTGCGTTACAGGTACCATTGCGCGCACCGCCACCAATGTGCGTGCCGGCGCGCATGGACCGATCTCCGGCATGCTGCACGCGGCTTTCCTTCTTGTCTTCATGCTGGTGGCGGCTCCGCTCGCCAGCTACATCCCGCTGGCCGCGCTTGCTGGTGTGCTTGCGGTCGTCTGCTGGAACATGGTCGAGAAGCCGGCGATCGCCGCGCTGCTGCGTTCTTCCAGGGCGGATGCGCTGGTGCTGGCAGCGACGTTCCTGATCGTCGTCTTCCGGGACCTGACCGAAGGCATCGTCGTCGGCTTCGCATTGGGTTCAGTGCTGTTCATCGATCGCATGGCCAAGGCCGTGGCTATCGCTGAAAATAAACCACCCCTGATTGCGGACGATGTCGCGGATACAACCAATGGCAATCGTCGCGCCTATGATGCCATCGAGGCGAGTGACCCCGACACCGTCGTGTACCGTATTTCGGGTGCCTTCTTCTTCGGCGCCGCCTCGACGGTAGCGGCCGTGCTCGATCGTATCGCCGACCAGCGCAGGAACTTCATCCTCGACTGTTCCCAGGTGCCGCTGTTCGATTCCACTGCGGCCAATGTCATCGAAAGCACGGCATACAAGGCAAGGAAGGCCGGCGTGCGTTTCGTCATCGCCGGCGCGTCGCCGCAGACCCGGCGCATGCTGATCACCCATGGCGTCAAGCGTCCGCTGGTGACGTTCGCCGCATCGGTAAAGGAAGCGAAGATACAGTTGAAAGCTGATGCCTGACGTCTGCTCTCATCCGAAGACGTATCCGCGCGGCAGCGAGCCGAGGGTCCGCGCCAGCATGAGTGCAGGCAGGAACCCGGCGAGCACCGCGTTGGCAAGCAGGAAATGCGCGTTGGTCGCCAGCGACGGGTCGATGCCCAGGGCCGCGCCTCTCACATAGCTGACCACGACAATGGCCAAGACGATGGCAAAAGGCAGCCAATGCCCCTTCACGGCAAGACGACCATCGTCCAGAGCCTGTGTCGGCGTGTGGCGGGCCGCTGCCAGGCCGGCCAGTACCCCCGCGACAACGCCAAAGGCGAGGCCGGCTGCTGTCATCATGGAAAGGCCTTTGCGAGCCAGTTCGAAGACATCGAGAGAGACGAGGATCAGCGGCAGCGCGAACAGGCGTGCCGGCGAGATGATTCGGTCGCGGGTTCGAGCCCAGCCGGCATAAAGGGCATAGACGATCAGGGGCCATACCCACAGCGGCGTGTGGGTGACGATGGCGAGAAGGCTGGGGGTAGCGGCCTGGGAAGACATGATGGGCTCCGTTTCGGGATATCGTCGGTTGAAGGCTCTCGGGCGGCGCGCTACCAGTGTGGGGCTGTCTGCCGTCGCGGTTGGCCGGCACGATGGCGGGACGCCGTGTTGGCGGCAAACGTCGTTTCGGGAAGGGACGATCCGATACGTGAAGCACGGCCTGATGCATTCCACGCTTCGCGAAATGCAGGCTCTTGCGTTTTCGCCGCGCTTCTGGGGGCTGATCCTTCTCGCCACTGCCGTGCTCGGAGTGACCGGGCCATTCGGCACCTATGAACGGCTGACGCTGCTGCCGCGCCTCGCCTACTGGCTGGCGCTGGCGCTCGCCACCTTCACGGCAGGCTATGTCGCCATTCGCCTCGTCGGTCAGGCGTTGTTCGAAGGACGAGCCGCACCTTCGCTGGTGCGTGCGCTGGTCACCGGACTAGCGGCTGGTGCACCGATTGCACTGGTGGTGAGTGCGTTCGACTGGGCTGTGCTATCGGCTCCGATACCGGACACATCGTCTGCCATCACGCTTTTCCTCAACTGTGCGCTGATCGCGGCGGCACTGTCGCTTGCCTCGGTGCTGATCGAAGGCGAGGCAAGTGCCGACACCGAACCGGCAGTTGCCTCGAAGCCGATACTCCCGGATGCAGGCTTCGACACTGCGGCGTCCCGGCAATCCACGAGGCCGCTGCTGCTGGATCGCCTGCCACCGCCACTGCGTGGCAGGCTGACAAGCCTGTCGATGCAGGACCACTATGTCGAGGTTCATACAGACAAGGGTTCGACGCTGGTGCTGATGCGCATGGCGGACGCAATGCGCGAGACCCAAGGCGAAGTGGGACTGCAGATCCACCGTTCGCACTGGGTTGCAGTGGATGCCGTGGCAGGCACGGCACGCCAGCAAGGCAAGCTCTTCCTCAAACTCAAGGATGGCACACAGTTGCCGGTCAGCCGCAGCTTTGCTGCTGCCGTGCGCGAAGCGGGCTTCAGGTAGTTTCTCTTCCCGGCCGGCACGAAAATCGCGCGCCCGGTAAAAAATCTCTCATTCGATGTCACACCTCCCTGGCCTATCCCGTCAAGGGGCGAGGAGAAAACGACATGCGAACCCTGCTCATCCTCATCGGCCTCTATCAGAGCGCCAACGGCATCTTCATGCTGGCTGCTCCGCTGCTCTGGTATGCGGCCATTCCGGGCGTCACCGAAACGGGTCCCGCCAACCCGCATTTCATCCGCGACATCGGGCTTGCCTTCATCGCCGCGGGCGCCGGACTGTTGATCGGCGCCCTCAAGCAGGACAGACGGGCGATTCTGATCGCTTCCATCTTCCTGGGCGGTCATGCACTGCTGCATCTGGCCGAACTGCTGCATGGCACCACACCGACGGATGCACTGCGTGACATCATACTGATCGCCCTGCCGGGCCTGCTGCCTCTTGCCATGCTAACCGCTGCAGGAAGGAGGGCCATCTGATGCTTGCCATGATGCTCAAACGCGCCTTCCGCAAATTCGGGGCGCGCTACGGCTACGACACCAGCTACCTGGCGGAACTGGCCGACACCAACACCACCGGCGCCTTCAAGCTGGGACTGGTCTCGCCTTTCACCGACCACCGCTTCGGATTGGCGGCCGCGCCCTACTTCGCCGCACGCATCACCGCGGCGCGGCAGACCGATTGCGGCTCCTGCCTGAGGCTCACCATCGCCATGGCCCGCGAGGCCGGCGTGCCGATGCGTAACATCAGGGCAATGCTCCTGGATGGCGCGGAAACCGCGCCGCGCGACATGGCGCTTGCCCGGCACTATGCCGAAGCCGTGCTGGCCAACGATCCGTCGCTGCCGAACATCCTCGCCGCCTGCGAGGCCCTCTGGGGAAGGAGCGGCGTGGCCGGGCTTGCTGCAGCCACAGTTTCGGGTTCCTTCTACCCGCTGCTCAAGCGTGGGCTTGGCCATGGCAATGCCTGCGAGCCGGTCCTGGCCTGGCTGGCCGGCGAGACGAAGGAGGAGACGATGCGCGAGATGGTCGATGGCTGAAAACCCGCGGCTCGCCGCCTATCTCGGCGAACGCCACCGATTGACCAGGCTTGCCTACCGCTACCTCGGCTCGGCCAGCGAGGCGGAAGACATCGTCCAGGATGCCTGGTTGCGCTTCGCCCGGGTGGATGAGCCCGAGGATGCGTCGAAATTGCTCTCGCGCATCGTCACCAATCTCTGCCTCGACCGGCTGCGTTCGGCGCAGGCCCGACGCGAAACCTATGTCGGCCCCTGGTTGCCGGAGCCGATCGTCGAACGCGCCGGCTCGGTCGAACCCGATAGCAATGACGCGGCGCTGGATATTTCGTTTTCGGTGATGCGGGCGCTGGAGCGTCTGTCGCCTCTCGAGCGGGCGGCGCTCTTCCTGCATGATCTCTACGACGTGCCGTTCGAGGAGATCGCCGAGACACTGAAGCGCACGCCGGCGGCCTGCCGGCAGATGGCGTCTCGGGCCCGCAGGATGATCAGGCAGGACCAGAACCGCTTCCCGGCTTCCGACGAGGACGTTGCGCGCTTTGTCGCTGCGTTCGACACGGCGATGCGCGCCGGCGATGTCGAGCCGCTCAAAGCGTTGCTGGCCGCCGATGTGGAATATGTCGCCGACGGCGGCGGCAAGGTCCTGGCGGCCATCAACGTGCTGACGGGCAGCGACGCCGTGGCGAAGTTCATGCTCGGAGTGGCGCGCAAGAACCCGGACCCGGCGCACACCACGATCGCGCCCGCCATCATCAACGGTGCGCCTGGGTTGCTCATCACGATTGCCGGCAAGGTCGAGCAGACGATGAGCTTCGAACTCGATGTCCACGGCGCGATCTCGGGCGTCTACGTTGTGCGCAATCCAGACAAGCTGATGGATGTGGAAGTGTAAGTCTCAGGCCGCCCACAACGTCGTGGTCGGGACCGCGGCGAACTGCAGCCGCAATCTGTCGGTCAGCTTCGCGATCCTGCGCTTCCAATCCTTCTCGAACAGCTTCGTCGCCGCCGACAGGCATTCCTTGCGCAACCGCTTGCCTTCGCGTCTCAGGTCCTTTTCGACGGCTGCCCGCGTCTCTGCAGCAACCGCCAGGGCATCGGCATCCTTTGCCAGCAGCGCGTCGAGGACGGCGAGGTCGTTCAGCTCGCCAAGCTTGCCGCCGAGCTTGTCCAGCCCTTTGTGACGCACCTTGTCCGGCCAGAGCTTGCCCAACAGGTCGAACTGGGCTGCGTGTACTTTCACGGCCTTGCGAAGGTCGTGAAAGTCCTCCTCCTCGCCGTGCGCCTGGGCCTTGGCGAGTGCTTTCTTCGCGCGTTCAAGCCCGATCCTCACCCCTTCAGCGACGATTGCCGCCGAGGCGTTAGGGTCGGCCGGCAAGGACAGCGCACCGACCCGCAACAGCCCCTGACGGCAGGTGGCCGTGGCCGCATCGATGATCGAAGCGAAGGCGGTGATGTCGCTCATGGCGGCGGAACGGCGCTCGACCAGGACGGCACGAATGCCCGCATAGAGATCGGCATGGCGAGGATGCGCTTCCGCCAGCCTGTCGACGGTTTCGATCAATGCGGTCGCCTCGCGCGGCCCGGCCAGGCTGGCCGCCACATCGCGGTAGCGCGCATTCTCCGCCTCGAAGAAGGCCTCATCGCCCGGCCGCACGAGCCGCAACAATGCACGCACCGCTTTCAGCCGGCGACGGCATTTGTGCAGGTGTTCTTCCGGCTCGGCATGCGCCCGTGCCAGATGGTCCAGCGCAAGATGCACGTCCTGCCTCAGCAGGCGCATGGCGTCGTTCGCCAGGGGCAGGTTTGCGTCAAGCCGCGCGCTCATGGCACCAGTTCCGGAAAACCGTTCAGCGCCAGTGACGCATTGGAGAACCGCAATTCCCCGGTCACCTCGCGCCCGAGCCAGCCGGGCAGCAAGGCGTCCGGCACGCTGTCCTTCGTTTCAAGCTCGGCCACCACCAACCCATCGAGCACGTCGTTGAAGACATCGACTTCGTAGACATAGCCGCAATGGCGGACATGATGGCGGGTCTTGCGGATGATGTTGCCGATGGCGAAGGCCATCATCTCACGCGCCTCGGCAAGCGGCACGGGATATTCGAATTCGTCACGGACCCTCAGATCGGATCCGAACTTCAGCGTCAGCCTGGCGGCCTTGCCGTCGCTGATGCGCATGCGGATCGATCGTTCCGAGGAAATGGCCAGATAAAACTGAGTGATCGCGACGCTGCGCTCCACCGCCTTGCGCCAACCCTCGTCCCTGATCAGAAACTTGCGTTCGACTTCCTTGGCCATCGGCGAGGAATAAAGCGCGACGGCGACAGCAAATCAACCGCAATTGCAGCCTGGCATAGCACGCGACCGTCACGGCGCCCGGAACAGGCAATCCACCAGCAGCGCCGCCGTGGCGATGGCGACACCGATGATGCAAACCGCCGGCCAGCCACCCCATGCCCAGGCAACACCCGCAATTGCCGAACCGGCAGCACCACCGAGGAAGAACAGCCCGACAAACAGGCCGTTGAGGCGACCCCGCGCTTCCGGTCGCAGAAGATTGATCACGCGCCTGCCAAGCGTCTGGTCGCCGGTGACACCAATGTCGAGCAGCACGGCGCTGCCGCCCAGCAACAGGAGAGGCAGGAGCCAGGCTCCGGAACGTGCAAATCCAGCCCAGGCTGAAAGGGCAAATGCGACGATCATGAGACAATGCGAGAAGATCGTCCCTGCCCGTGTCCAGCCAAGATCGCCGGCACGCCCGAACAGCGGTGTCACGACCGCGCCGCCCGCGCCGGCAAGGGCGAACAGGGCTATGCCGCGCTGACCGAGATCGAAAGGCGGCTCGGCAAGTCGAAGCGCCACGGATGTCCAGAACAGGCTGAATGCCGCCATGGCAAGGCTGGCTGTCAGGGAATGGCGCCGCAATTCAGGCTCGGAACGCAGCAGGTCCCAGAGCGAGCCAACCAGCGCCGGATATCCGGTGTCGCCTGCCGGGCGCCGCCGCGGCAATCGCTGTGCCAGGACGGCACCGAGCAACAGCATTGTCATGGCACTTGTGCCGTAGAAGGCGCGCCAGCCGAAGGCATCGGCAATCAGGCTGGCGGCGGGACGCGCCAGCAGGATACCGATCATCAGCCCGCTCATCACATCGCCGATAACGCGACCGCGCCGCTCGGGTTCGACCATGGAGGCGGCAATAGGAACCAGGATCTGGATCGCCGAGCAGGCCGCGCCGAGAACAAAAAGAATGACCATCAGCAGACCGGCGTTGGGTGCAAGCATGGCCGCGATTGCAGCCAGCACGGCACAGCCCAGCATCCGCAGCACAAGCGTGCGGTTCTCCAGAAGGTCGGCCAGGGAACCAGGAAGAACAGCCCTGCCGCATAACCCAGCAAGGTCGCCATTGCCATAAGCCCTCCCATCCCGGCTCCAAAACCGAAGGCGGGGCCGATCAGGCCGACAAGCGTTTGCGAGGCGAAAAGGTTCGTCACGATCACGCCGACGGCGACCGCAAACAGCAGTATCTGCCAGCCGGTGATCGAAGCAGGGGGCGACACGTTACAGGCCGCATCACTGACGTTCGTGGACATGGAACAGCTCCTGGCATGGTCTCGCATATTGATGAGGAGCTTTATTCGCAGTCAGCATCATGATACAAATTAAAATGAACAATAATGATTATGCGAAAATCGCATGAATATTCATGATCTCGAAGCTTTTGTCGCTGTTGTCGAGACCGGCTCCATCGTCGGAGCATCGGCGCGGCTGAACCTGACGCAACCCGGGGTGACGCGTCGTATCCAGAACCTGGAAGACAGGCTGAACACCACGCTGCTCGATCGCCAGTCGAAGCCGTTCAAACCGACCGCCGCCGGGCGGGAGGCTTATGAACATGGCCGCCGCGTGCTGCGCTCGCTCGATGATCTGAAGGCCGGCGTCTCGCCGGTCGGAGATATCGAGGGGGAGTTCAGGCTCGGCATCATGCCTTATCTCTCCGATGCCGCGCTTGCCTTTCCGGTGGAGCGTTTGCGGACCGATTTCCCGAAACTGACATTGCGCATCACTTCCGGCTGGTCGCCGCGGCTGGTGGACCAGGTCCTGCGCAGTGAACTGGATGCGGCGGCACTCTGCCTTGCCGAGGGCCTGCAGCCGCCTGACGAGCTCGTCAGCGAGGATCTCGGCATACAATCGGTGGTGCTGGTCGTCGCAAAAGATCTCCAGCTGCCGAAGCCGACGAGCCTGGAGGACCTGTCGAAATTCCCCTGGGTGATGAACGAAACCGGATGCGGCTTCAGGACCTTCATCCGCCGTCAGTTCGAAGCCGCGCGACTGCCCTTCAATGTCGGCGTGGAGGCCTTGAGCGCCGATCTGCGCCTGTCGCTGGTGGCACGCGGCCATGGCATCGGCATCATAACCCCGGCCGCGCTGACAGGAAGTCCCTGGCGGGGACCGGATCGAAATCATCGAGGTCCAGGACTTTCGTCCGCAGGTGCGGGCATGGATGCTGCATCGCCCGCCTGCCGGCCGTCTCGCCCGCCCCATTGCAATCTTTCGCGACGCGCTGCTCGAGGGGCTGCAAGTCTCTTCTCCATTCACTTCATAGCCAAATGATACCCGCTTTACTTTAATCATTCGATTGATTAAATTGCGTGAATGTCGACCGAGCCATCCAAAACACCTCCCTCGCCCGCCGATATGACGAAGGCAGCGCTTGTGCGCGCCGCGCTCAAGCTGTTTGGCCGGCAAGGATATGACGGCACTTCCACGCGCGAGATTGCCGCAGCGGCCAAGGCCAATATCGGCTCCATCGCCTATCATTTCGGTGGCAAGGAGGGCCTGCGCGCCGCAGTTGCCGACCACATCGTCGAGACCATCCAGTCAATCGCCAACCAGGCGCTGGGGGGCATGGCCGGACCGGACCCCGCAACCCTGACAGCCGAGACCGCGCGTGCGCAATTGAAGGCGACGCTGCAGGGGATGGTTGCCTTCATCGTGGCCAAACCCGAAGCCGGCGAGATCGTGCAGTTCATGCTGAGGGAACTTGCCGATCCGACGCCGACGCTCGACCGCATCTATGGCGGCCTGTTTGAACCGACGCACAAAAGACTTTGCGTCATCTGGGAGCACGCCACGGGCGAGCCTGCCGAAAGCGAAGGCACCCGACTCGCGATCTTCTCGCTGATCGGACAGGCCGTCTATTTCCGCATCGGGCGCGAGCCTGTGCTGCGCCGCATGGGCTGGACGCAGATCGGCAAGGATGAAGCCGACAAGATCATCGCCACGCTGCACGGCAACCTCGATGCGATGCTCAGCGTGCGCGAGAAACAGACACGCCCGGAGTTGGGAGTGAAGTCATGAGCTTCCTGTGTTCCCTGCCATTGGCGGCACAGCTGTTTTCCGCCTGCAGTGCCGGCACGCCGCTCGCTGTCGGTTATGTCGAGGGCGATTTCGTACTGCTCGCGCCGATCGAAGTGGCGGAGGTGACGACAGTCTCCGCACGGCGCGGCGACCGTGTCGGTCCTGGCCAGCCGGTGGCCACGCTTGAGAAAGCCGATGCCGAGATCGCCGTGACACAAGCCAAGGCGGCGCTGGCCCAGGCGCAGGCACAACTGGCCGACCTGCAGGTCGGCAAGCGCCCGGAAGAGATTGCCGTGCTGGAGGCAACGTTGCGTTCCGCCAAGGCACAGGCCGCGGATGCCGCTCGCACGCTCGCCCGTACGCAGGACCTGTTGAAGCGCGGGGTCGCGACCCAGGCGCAGTATGATGACGCGGCCACCCAGGCCGAAGTCGCGGACGCCGCCATCGGCCAGGCCACCGCCAATCTGGCCGTCGGCAACCTGCCGGCACGGCCAGAGACAATCAAGGCAGCCGAAAACCAGGTGAAACAGGCAAGAACCGCCCTCGACCAGGCCGAATGGCGACTTTCCAAGCGCACGCTTGTCGCACCCGCGGCAGGCCGCGTCGATGACATCATCCGTCATGCCGGCGACACCGCCGGCCCCAGCGCTCCGGTGCTTTCGGTCCTGCCGGATGGTGCGGTGAAGCTCACCGTCTATGTGCCCGAGGCCAGCCTCTCGGCAGTGAAGGTCGGTGGTGAGCTTGCGGTGCGCTGCGATGGCTGCCCGCCGGACCTCAAGGCCCGCATCAGCTACGTTTCTCCCGATCCCGAATTCACACCGCCAGTCATCTACTCACTCGAGAACCGCCAGAAGCTGGTCTACCTCGTCGAAGCCCGGCCGATCGGCGCCACCGGACCGCTGCAACCGGGGCAGATCGTGGATGTGGATCTGGTGAGTAGCGAATAGGCAGCGCCATATGAATGCCATCGACGTCAAGAACCTGGTCAAGCGCTTTGGTGACAAGACCGTCGTCGACCACGTCACGATGAGCGTCGCCGAAGGCGAGATCGTCGGCTTCCTCGGCCCCAACGGCTCCGGCAAGACCACCACGATCCGCATGATGTGCGGGCTGCTGACGCCTGATGAGGGCGAAGGCACCGTGCTTGGCTATGATCTCAGGACCGAGAGCCTGAAGATCAAGAACGAAGTCGGTTACATGACGCAGAAGTTCTCGTTCTACGAGGACCTGACGATTGCCGAAAACCTCGAATTCGTCGCCCGCCTCTATCGCCTGAAGCCGATCGAGGAACATGTCGGCAGGACGCTGGACGAACTTGGCCTGGCCAGCCGGCGCGATCAGCTCGCCGGCACGCTGTCGGGCGGCTGGAAGCAGCGGCTGGCGCTCGCCGCCTGCATCATGCACAAGCCGCGCCTGCTCCTGCTCGATGAGCCGACCGCGGGCGTCGATCCCAAGGCCCGACGCGAATTCTGGGACGAGATCCATCATCTTGCCCATGGCGGACTGACCGTCCTCGTCTCCACCCATTACATGGACGAGGCGGAGCGCTGCCACCGCATCTCCTACATCTCCTATGGCAAGCTGCTGGCCACCGGTACCGTGGCGGACGTGGTGGAAAATGCAGGCCTCACCACCTTCATCGTCGAAGGGCCGCGCCTCGATACCGTGACGAAGGCGCTCGAAGGCAGGCCAGGCGTCGAGCAGGTGGCGCCGTTCGGCGCGACCCTGCATGTCGTCGGTTCGGATGCTGCTGCACTGAAACGCGCGCTGAGCGATGTCGAAAAAGAGCATCCGGGCGTCAAGGTGGCTCCGGGCGAAACCAGCCTCGAGGATGTCTTCATCCAGTTCATGGCCGGCTCGAAGGACAATATGGCGTGAGCAACCTGTTCTCTCCAGCCAGACTCGGCGCACTGCTGACGAAGGAATTCATCCAGATGCGGCGCGATCGCGTCACCTTCGCGATGATGCTGGGCGTGCCGCTGATGCTGCTCATCCTGTTCGGTTTTGCCATCAACAGCGATCCGAAGCGGTTGCCGGCGGCACTGCTGGCCATGAGCAACGACCCATATACACGCGCCATGGTCTCGGCACTGGAGAATACCAACTACTATCGCTTCGACTACATCGCCCGCACGGAAGCCGAGGCGGATTTCCTTCTGGCAAGCGGCGACGTTTCCTTCGTGGTCACCATTCCGGCCGATTTCGGCAAGCGCGTCGAGCGCGGCGACCGGCCGCAGATCCTGATCGAAGCCGACGCGACCGACCCGTCATCGGCCAGCGGCGCGATTTCGACCCTCGGTACCGTTGCCTCCCAGGCACTGCTGCGCGCACGCGGCATGGAGGCGGCTGCGGCCGAAGACGCCGCGAGCCAGCTCGATGTCATCACCCATCGGCTCTACAACCCGGAAGGCATCTCGCAATACAACATCGTGCCCGGCCTGCTTGGCGTGATCCTGCAGATGACCATGGTGATGATGACGTCCATCGCGCTGACGCGCGAAAGCGAGCGCGGCACGATGGAGAACCTGCTCGCCATGCCTGCCAGCCCACTCGAGATCATGCTGGGCAAGGTTTTGCCCTATGCCTGCGTCGGCGCAGTTCAGGTGGTGGTGGTGCTGTTCGCGGCGAAGCTGCTGTTTCATGTCCCCTTCGTGGGTGGTCTCGGATTGCTGCTGTCGTCGATCCTCGTCTTTGTGCTGGGACTGGTGCTGCTCGGTTACACGATCTCGACCGTGTCGCGCACGCAGATGCAGGCCATGCAGCTCACCTTCTTCTTCTTCCTGCCGTCGATCCTGTTGTCCGGCTTCATGTTCCCCTATCGCGGCATGCCGGGATGGGCGCAGACGCTGGGCGAGATTTTCCCGCTCACGCATTTCCTGCGCATCGTGCGTGCCGTCATGCTGAAGGGCGCGGAGTTTCCGGCCATTGCCGGCGAAATCGGCTGGCTGCTCTTCTTCGTGGCGCTGTTTGCGGGGCTGGCATTGATGCGTTTCCGCCGCACGCTCGACTAGCGTCTTCGCTTGCAACGAAAACGCTTCAACTCTTTGCTGTTGCGCAAAACCGCTGCGCACTCTTGCTGGAATTGCTCTAGGCCGCAGCCAGTATCCTGGCGTAGGTGCCGAAATCGACATTGCCGCCCGAAAGCACCACCGCCACGCATTTGCCGGAGAGATCAATCTCGCCGGAGGACAGCGCGGCAAGTCCGACGCAGCCACCAGGTTCCACAACCAGCTTGAGATAGGCCATGGCATCGCGCATGGCCGCGGCCGTCGCCTTGTCCGACACAGCGATGGAACCGGCAAGGTTCCTGCGGTTGATCTCGAAGGTGATGGCGCCGGGTTCATGGGTGAGGATTGCGTCGCAGATCGAGTCATGACCCGGGTCATTGCCGACGCGCGCGCCGGCCTCCAGCGAACGGCGGGTATCGTCGAAGTACTCGGGCTCCGCCACCCAGACCGCGGTCTGCGGCGAGGCGTCCTTGACCGCGATCGAGATGCCGCTCGACAAGCCACCGCCGCCACAAGGCATCACGACGGCGTCGAGCGCCACACCAAGGGCAGTCGCCTGCGCCACGAGTTCCAGTCCGATCGTGCCCTGGCCCGCGATGATGGCGGGATCGTCGAAGGGTGGCACCAGCGCCATCCCCTGCTCCACCCATGGCCGCACCACCTCCATGCGATCGTCGCGGAAGCGGTCGAAGCGCACCACTTCGGCACCCATGCGACGCACATTGGCAACTTTGGTTTCCGGCGCATCAGAAGGCATGGCGATCACGCTTTTCAGACCGAACATGGCCGCGGCCGCCGCGACGCCCTGAGCATGGTTGCCGGATGAGAAGGCAACCACCCCGCCGCGTCGTTCGTCCTCCGACAGCGAGGAAATCTTGTTGTAGGCACCACGAAATTTGAACGATCCGGTACGCTGCAGCGTTTCCGGCTTGAACAGGATACGTCCACCGAAACGCTCGTTGAGCATGGGAGATTCGATCAACGGTGTCGTCACGATCAGACCCGCCAGACGTTCGGCGGCGTTGCGGACATCCGCGATCGCGGGAAGCGAAGCTGTCATGGGAACCTGCTCAATCACACATTCGCCGTCATCATGTGCGCGAAGCATGGGCGAGCGCCAACGAAAAGATGTAACCGTGACAATGTTCATTCGCTTGGAGCAATTCCAGGAAAAGTGCGTAGCGGTTTTCCGCCCGGAATTGCGCAAAACAAGGAGTTTGAGCGTTTCCGCGAAAAACGGAAACGCTCTCGTGTCATCGGTTCGTCAGGGACGTCGGCGGTGCTCACCGATTGTTTCTGAACCAAGCGAAATCTGACTTGAACAGGAAGGCGCCGCCTGACTTTGTGCGGCGATGAGAGGAGGCCTCCAAATGCGCAAGATTCTTACCCTTTCCACCCTCGCAGTAGCGCTGGCCCTGACCAGCCTGCCGCTGACCACTGCCTCGGCCGAAGACCTCAACATCCAGATCGGCCCGGATGGTCCCAAGGTCATGATGCGCGACAGGCGCTGCGACCCCGACCGCGAATATTGCGGCGATCGCCGCCGTTCGGATGAATGGCGCAGCGAGGACGATGGTTATGGCCGCCGTCGCCCGGACGAATGGCGCAGCGACCGCAACGATCCGGACGAATTCTCCGACCGTCGCCGCGAATGCAGCCCGGACCGCGCCCTAGACAAGGCCGAGCGGATGGGTGTGCGCCGCGCCCGTGTCGTCGGCGTTGGCCGCCGTACCATCGAGGTGCGTGGCATTACCCGCAGCGGCGAGCGCGTGCGCCTGATCTTCGGTCGTCGCGACCCGCGTTGCCCGCTGATGAGCTGAGCGATTCCTGCCACGACAAATGCAAACGGGCGCCATTGGCGCCCGTTTGTTTTTGAAGTCACGGAAGTTCCCATTCGCCTGCGGCGAACCGGGCCCTCATCCCAACAGCGTCGGTTTGCGTTTGTTTCCGCCAGCCTTGCGCCAGGAGTTGAAGCGATGCGTGGCCGCAGCGAACGAGATCTTCATCTTCTGCGAGACGGAATAGCGCGATTCCCCCTTGTCGAAGAGCCGATAGCAGCATTCGACGCCTTCCCCGGTCAGCTTGCCGTCCGACGTCTTGTTGTGCGGATTGGCCGGATCGAAAGGTTCGATCTGTGCCGACACCATATCCCTGAGGCGAGCAAGGTCAGCTTCGATCGAGGCAATGAGGTCGAGCACCGGTTTGGAGTCGATATGTTTCACGCGCTTGGCTGGCGTCATGCAGGAGATCTCCGGTTTGGCTTTCCCGATATATAGGTGAACATTTACCAACAAAAAGGTGCGCACCAGGCGGCTGCCGCGGTCGCCGTTCCCTGCCGCTTGACCGGCAGGGGACCACGGCATAGTTTAGAATTATTCTAAACTAGAGATTCCGTCATGCTTTCCCGTGTCTTCGGCTTCGGCCGCCGTCCCTTTTCTTCGCTCTCCGAACAGGAAATCCTCGCGCTGGCCATCTCCTCCGAGGAGGACGACGCCCGCATCTACCGCTCCTACGCCGAGGGGCTGCAGGAGAGCTATCCGCATTCAGCCAGGATGTTCGAGGCGATGGCGGCGGAAGAGGACAAGCATCGCGGCATGCTGATCGAACTGCACCGCAAGCGTTTCGGCGAACACATCCCGCTTATCCGCCGCGACCATGTAAAGGGGTATTATGAACGCAAGCCCGACTGGCTGGTGCGGCCGCTCGGCATCGAAAAAGTGCGCCACCAGGCCGAAGAAATGGAACGGCAGGCGCAGCTCTTCTACATCGAAGCGGCCAAGCGCACTTCCGACGCCTCCACACGCAAGCTGCTCGGCGACCTCGCCGCTGCAGAGCAGAACCACGAGGACCTCGCCCACAAGCTCGAACAGAAATATGTGCCTGGTGATGTCCGCGACGAGGAAGCCGCGACGGAGCGGCGGCAATTCATCCTCACCTATGTGCAGCCCGGGCTGGCTGGGCTGATGGATGGCTCCGTGTCGACACTTGCGCCGATCTTCGCCGCGGCGTTCGCCACGCACGACACCTGGCAGACCTTCCTTGTCGGTCTCTCTGCCTCGATCGGCGCCGGTATCTCGATGGGTTTCACCGAGGCTGCGCATGACGATGGCAAGCTCTCCGGACGCGGCTCGCCGCTGAAACGTGGCCTTGCCAATGGCATCATGACTTCGCTTGGCGGCCTCGGCCACGCCTTACCTTATCTCATCACGAATTTCTGGACTGCGACTTCCGTTGCCGCAGTGGTCGTGTTCTTCGAACTGTGGGCGATCGCCTTCATCCAGAACCGCTACATGGAAACGCCGTTCCTGCGCGCTGCCTTCCAGGTCGTGCTTGGCGGCGCATTGGTGTTCGCGGCGGGCGTGCTGATCGGCAACGCCTGATGGCTTTTTTCTCCCGTAGAACGAAGCGATGGACCGATCAACCGTGCGCCTTCTGGCTGTCGGCCGGCACTTCGGCACGGTCGAACATGCCATAGTCGCGGACCACATGGGCGATGCGCAGGCGGTAATCCGAGAAGATACCTGCGCGTCCGGCCTTCTGGGCCTGCCGGTGATCCTCGCTGTTGCGCCATTGTCTCACCGCCTCCTCGTCACGCCAGAACGAGAGCGACAGGACGCGCGCCGGATCGGTCAAACTCTGGAAGCGCTCGATGGAGATGAAACCGTCCATGCCGTCGAGCAATGGCCGCAGATCGGCTGCGATGCCGAGATAAGCGCCACGCTTGCCCTCTGCCGGCGTCACTTCGAAAATAACAGCAATCATGGGTTCGTTTCTCCTGCAAGGAAGCGCCCAGCCGTTTCAAACAGTGCCGCACGGCCAGTTTCGAGATGCATCAGATGGGTGCCCTTGGGGAGTTTGCGATCGAGCTTGATCAGGCTCCCCAAGCGCGCGATCAGCCAGGCAGCATCCGCATCGTTCGAAACGCCATCCCAGGCACCACGCACGATCAGCGTCGGCACTTTGATCCGCTCGGGATCATAGGCCATCCGACCGCTCCAGGCTGCGGCAATGTCAGCCACAGGACCGCTCGGGATCTTGACCGCAGGCGGCATGCGCGCGGCACTGCCGGCATCGGTGGCAAGATATTCAGGCCCCACCATGCGAGTTCAGGTTCGATCAGAACTGGCGGATGCCCCACGGGCACGTCTTCGACAAAACGCGCCAGCTGATCGGCTATCGATACCAGCCGCCAACCCGGGACATTGACTTTCGCATGGCCTGCAGCTTCCCGACGGGCGATGGGCCCGAACAGGACAAGGCGATCCAGGTTCTGCGGCTGCTTCGTCGCATAGAGCCCCGCGACGAGAGTACCCCATGAATGGGCAAGCAGCGAAACCCGCGACCTTCCGGTGGTGGCCAGCACATGAGCGACGACGCGGGCCAGCTGCCGGCTGGCCCACGGCGCGCGGCCTCCCGGCGGCCTGTCAACCGGCGAGCGTGAAAAACAGGCCGGACGGTCGGACCCACCATAGCCGACAAAATCGAACGCCCATGCGTCAAAACCACGCCGGTGCAGATCGTCCATCCAGGAATGACCGTGAAACCGGTATGCCACCGACAGCGCCGATGGAAACGTTGCACCATGGACATAGATGACGCTCGGTCCTGACGAGGCAGCGCGCCTGACCAGCAATCGAGGCTCGCCGGTGCGTCCATCGAGCATCGTGACCTGATCCGATGTCACGGTTTCACCAAAGCCGCATGCGGCGCGGACGCCAGCTTCAGGAAAATCCGGTCCTCCTTGCGGATGAAGTTCTCGCGCCGGGCGAACTCAAAATTGGCCTTGCCGGCAGTATCGGCGGCAAGACGGGCCCGATAGGCTTCGTAGGCCGCCAGGCTGTCGATGTTGTAGAGCGCATAGGCTGTCGTGGCCGAGCCTTCATGCGGCGCGAAATAGCCGATCAGGTCCGCGCCACAGCGCGGAATGGCCTGCCCCCAGTTACGGGCATATTCTTCGAACGCCGCCTTCTTGAACGGGTCGATCTCGTAGCGGATGAAGCAGGTGATGGTCATGATCGTCTCCTCGGCATGGGCATCGACATTTCGATCGGCATCGAAACATCGGTTGAAAATGGGGACTAGACTGACGGTGTGGTCACAACCGCCAGAACGACTCTGCGCATTCGCGCCTTACATCCTCGGGCGTCAGGCCGAGATCGGTAAGTTGCCATGTGTCGAGCTCTGCGAGGTCGAGCCGCTGCAGATAGCGGTCATAATTGCACATCAGCTGCCGCCGCAGCCCGTCCAAGATGCGGCGGAAGCGGAAGCGGGCATAGCCGGCGTCGGCATAAACGGGGCGAAACAGGCTGGTCATCGTCGTCTCCTTGAACTGCCTACAGATTAGTGCTTTTCTTGCGGCAATGCTTTGATGGAGATCGAACTATGAAAGACGGACCGGATATCGCCCGTATCGCCAGCCTCGTTGGCGATCCCGCCCGCGCCAACATGCTGACGGCACTGATGACAGGTTCCGCGCTGACAGCGAGCGAGTTGGCGCTGGAGGGTGGTGTGAGCCTGCCGACGGCATCGTCGCACCTGGCCAAGCTGATAGAGGGTGGCTTGCTCACCGTCGCGTCCCAGGGCCGCCACCGCTACTACGGCCTGGCCGGCCCCCAGGTGGCCTCCATGCTGGAAGCCATCATGGGTGTAGCGGCGGGTTTCGGGCCGAAGCGCGCACGCCCCGGCCCGCGTGAACCCGCGATGCGCGAGGCCCGCGTCTGCTACGACCACCTCGCCGGCGAACACGCGGTGAAGATGATGGATACCTTCCTCGCCCGCGACATCCTTGTGCGCGACGGCCAGGAAATCCGTCTCGGCCCGAACGGCCATTCACATTTCACCGCCGTAGGCATCGACGTGGAGAAGCTTGGCCCCTCGCGTCGACCGGTCTGCCGCGACTGCCTCGACTGGAGCGTGCGCCGTTCACACCTGGCGGGTCAGTTGGGCGCAGCGATCCTTGACAAGATCCTCGCCGAGAAGTGGGCGCGCCGCGAAAAGGACAGCCGCGTCGTCACCTTCTCGCCCAAGGGACGTCAAGCTTTCGAAAAGGCATTCCTCGAAGGATAACCTGATTACTTGCGCCGGAGGTTCCTGACGAATTCCGTGAACGACGACGCCAGGGGCAGCACATAACCCCAATCGTCGGAACTGGCCTCCTCCAGGGTCCAGTCATCATCTTCCGGCGCGAGCTCATGGTCGATCAGGCAGAGCTTTCCCTCATTGCCGCCATCAAACCGCAGGCATATCGGATTGCCGCCATGGTCATTCATGATCCACACCAGATCCTTGTGAAGGGGCCAGGGTGGGGATTTGCGATTCTGCTCCAGCGAGTAACGCGGATCCTTATGCAGACCGCCGACGTCCTCCACATATCCGGCCCACACGCCATTGGGGAAATCGAATGAAACTTTTTGCACGCATCTGCCGCCGGCACAGCTCATCAGGAATGCGCAATAATCGTCAGGAAGAAAGATCCCTGTCGTTTCCTCGAACCGCTGCAGATCAGCTGGTGCTGCCGGGCGCTCGCCAGCCTGATTGATGGCGTCGACAAAGCGCCAAAGTTCCATTCGCAGGCTCCCGCAGATCGCGATTGATGCCTGCAGCGTAGTGAGGAAGCGGTCTCCTTTGCAACTCCCACAGCGTGTCGATCGGTCACTGTTTTCGCTGCGTGGGGCCGAAACAGGAACGCGCTTTTTCGAGCTCCAAACGAAAGCCCCTGTGGCACAAAAACCACAGCGCTCGCAAAGGCGTCAAAAGGCGCCAAAACACCGTGAATCCGCCACTTTGCAGCCACGATTCGTAGAGGTTTCGCCCGAAGATTAACATCCCGTTCACCGACTATTCACGCCTTCTCGCTAGGATGCACCCAATCGGACGGGACTTCCGAAAATCGGGACAGGGAATAGACGAATGACCATCTGGAGCCAGTTCAAGGGCTACGCCGCCGCCATCCGCGAATTCATCGCGCCGACCTATCGGCCCGAGCGTCATTACATGCGCGGCCCTGGTCCGGCCTGCGCTCGCCGCGCCCACGCGCTCGGCGTGAGCGCCCATTGATGACCCTGGAAAGCCGCCACGACAGCCGCGTCGCCCGTCCGTCCGGCGAACATCGTACGACAACCTATCGGCCATTGCGGCCGGGGATGCCGGCTCGGCCCTAAGGCCCCCACGAGTCCATTGTCCCGATCTCCGAACCGCCGGCCCCTCGCCGGCGGTTTTTGTTTTTGCACGGGATCAAAATTTTTCCGCATCACCTGTCGAAATCAGGCAAGCTCGCGCGACATTCGTGCGGCCAGCAAGGACGCGGCCTTCGAAAACACGGGAGACTATCGTGCAATATATGCTTTTGATCCATGTCGACGAAACGGCTTTCGCCAGGATGACCCCGGAAATGCAGGGCGTGATGTCGGAACCCTACATGGCCTACAACGCCGCGCTCGAGAAAGCCGGGGCCATGGTCGTGGGCCAAAGGCTGCAGCCGTCCAACGTCTCCACCACGGTGAAGATCCGCGACGGCAAGACCGAAGTGCTGGACGGCCCCTTCGCCACCACCAAGGAACAGCTCGGCGGATTCTATCTCATCGAGGCTGCGGATCTCGACGCGGCCCTTTCCTGGGCGGCGCGCTGCCCTGCCGCCAGCCACGGCGTTGTCGAAGTGCGTCCGATCTGGCCGACGCACTGACAACATGGCCGCGGCCAACGAAATGGCACAGGCGGCGGCCGAAGCGGCCGCCCGCCAGAGCTACGGCAAGCTTGTCGCGTTCCTGGCCGCGCGTTCACGCGACGTTGCCGGCGCCGAGGATGCGCTCGCCGACGCCTTCGCCATGGCGCTGGCGAGATGGCCGAAAACAGGTGTTCCGCAACATCCGGAAGCCTGGCTTCTCGCGGTGGCGCGACGCAGGGCCACAGACCAGCATCGCCGACGCCAGACCCGCGAGGCGGCACTGCCGCATCTCAAGCTGATCGGCGAGGAGATGGAGGAGGAGGCGATGCGCGAGAAGCTGCCGGACGATCGCCTGGGCCTGATCTTCGCTTGCGCGCATCCGGCGATCGATCCAGGCGTGCGTGCGCCGCTGATCCTTCAGACGATGCTCGGTTTCGATGCCGCCACCATCGCGTCCGCCTTCCTGATCTCGCCCGCCACGATGGGCCAGCGGCTCGTGCGCGCCAAAGCCCGCATCCGGGAGGCCGGTATACCCTTTCGTATCCCTGAACTGCCGGAACTGACTGAGCGGCTGTCGGCGGTACTCGAAGCGGTCTATGCCGCCTTTGCGGAGGGCTGGACCGATCCTGCCGGCACCGAAACCCGCCGCCGCAACCTGGCGACCGAAGCGATATGGCTGTGCCGGCTGGTCACCGAATTGCTGCCGCAGGAACCGGAAGCGCTGTCGCTGCTGGCCCTGATGCTCTACGCCGAAGCCCGGCGCGAAGCACGCCGTTGCGCGCATGGCGACTTCGTTCCACTCAGTGACCAGGACATGGCCCTGTGGGACGCAAGACTGATCGAAGAAGCAGACACGCTGCTGTCTCGCGCGGGCAGGTCATCCCATCTCGGTCGCTACCAGATAGAAGCGGCGATCCAGTCGGTCCATGTGGCCCGCCGCCTGACCGGCAGGACCGACTGGGCGGCGATAAGGCAGTTTTACGATGCGCTTGTCCTGGTCGCCGGATCGCCGGTCGTGACGATCAATCGCGCGGTGGCCATCGGCGAGACGGATGGAGCGGCAGCCGGGCTGGCCGAACTCGATACCGTCGCGGACGACCGGCGCATCGACGACTACCAGCCTTATTGGGCAGCGCGGGCCGGGCTGCTTGCGGAGCTCGGCCGGGCCGATGAAGCGCGACAGGCCTATGAGCGGGCGATCGGACTGGAACGCGACGAGGCGGTGCGCCGGTTCCTGGCCGCGAAGAAGGCGACGTTGCTGAACTGAACAATCGCCTTTCGCGCAGGCCGTTCAGGCTGGCCACATCTCGTGCGGACCGTTGAGGGCGGCAAGCATGGGATCGGCCCGCAAGCTGGCACAGACCCGCTCGACATTCGGCCAGAGCGCGCGTGCCTTGTCGATATCCGGATACCAGCACACCAGCATCAGCATATAGACATCGGCAATGGTACGACGGTCGCCGACCAGCCAGTCGCGCCCGGCCAGCGCGCGGTCCAGAATGCCCAACTCCTTGTCCATCTCGACAACCGCCGCCTGCTTGACCGCGGCGATGCCGGCAGCGTCGGTGGTCGAACGATGCGGGTAGTAGTAGCGCAGGTTGGCCATGTAGATGGCGGTCGCCATGAACGCCATCCAGCGCAGGAAGTCCGCCCTGCCCGGTTCGCCGGCAACCGGGCCGAGCCCCTTTCCGGGATGCAGCTCGGCCAGCAGAAGCGAGATTGCCGCCGTCTCGGGAACGGCATGACCGTCCGGCAGAACCAGCACCGGCACCTGGTGCATCGGACTGATCTTGAGAAATTCCGGATCGGGCTCCGGCGTCTTCGGCACGTCGATCTGCTCGAATGCAACGCCGGCCAGCTTGAGCGCGGCCTCGATCACGAACCCGCCCGAACCCGGGCGCGTGTAGAGCTTATGCATTTTCAGTCGTTTCCTCCCCGGCTCCGATTCCGAGCCAGCGAGATTTGACCTTGGCAGGACAGCGCCATCAAGCCACCGGCGGCAAGGCCAGGAGGTTTTTCACTGGGACCAGAGAGCGGAAACATCTTCCCGCTCCGCTGGTCAGCAGAGAATGATCTTACGCGCCAAGCCCTTCGAAGAGCACGGTCGACAGGTAGCGTTCGGCGAAGGATGGGATGACGACGACCAGGTTCTTGCCCTTGCTCTCCGGCCGCGAGCCGACGACGATCGCCGCCTGCAGCGCTGCGCCCGAGGAGATACCGACCGGCACGCCTTCCAGGCGAGCGACAAGGCGGGCATTGGCCACGGCATCCTCGTTGGAGACCTTGACGATCTCGTCATAAATGGAGGTGTCGAGGATCTTCGGCGCAAAGCCTGCGCCGATGCCCTGGATCTTGTGCGGGCCGGGCTGTCCACCCGACAGCACCGGCGAGGCTTCAGGCTCGACGGCCACGACATGCAGCGACGGCTTGCGCGCCTTGATCACCTGGCCGACGCCGGTGATGGTGCCGCCGGTGCCGATACCTGAGATGAAGATATCGACTTCACCCTTGGTGTCGTTCCAGATCTCCTCGGCAGTGGTTTCACGATGGATCTCGGGATTGGCCGGGTTCTCGAACTGCTGGGGAATGATCGCATCCGGCAGCGATGCCGCCAGTTCATCGGCCTTGGCGATCGCCCCCTTCATGCCTTTCGGCCCTTCGGTCAGCACCAGTTCGGCGCCGAGCAGCGCCAGCATCTTGCGGCGCTCGACCGACATCGTCTCCGGCATGGTGAGAATGAGCTTGTAGCCCTTGGCGGCGGCGGCGAAGGCCAGCGCGATACCGGTATTGCCGGAGGTCGGCTCGATCAGCACGGTCTTGCCCGGCGTGATCCTGCCGTCGCGCTCCAGCGCCTCGATCATGGCGACACCGATGCGGTCCTTCACCGAAGCGATCGGGTTGAAGAATTCGAGCTTGGCCAGAAGGTTGGCGACAATGCCCTTTTCCTTCGCGAACTTGTCCAGGCGGACCAGCGGGGTATCACCGATCGTCTCGGTGATCGAATTGTAGATGCGGCCGCGGCCGGGAACACGTGCGGAGGATACAGGCTTGTTCATTGATTTCGCTCCCTGAGACGAGGCTGGCTTATGCGGCTTTTAAACGAAGGAAGATAGGCCGCCGCCAGACTATATCCGAGCGGGCGGCATGCTGAAAACAACAGGCAGCTGGAACAGTTTTCCTGATTATCTCGAAATCAGGTTCAGCTTTGCGCAAACACCCTCATGACCGTACGGCTATCGCCGTTGCTGCACCAACCATGAAACCGGCGGCCGTGCGGTTCAGCGCCTTCAATGCTCGCGGCGAGCGCAGGAACCAGCGCGCCTTGGCGGCGAGCGCAAGATAGGGCACCAGCACGATGAGCAGCACCAAGGCGGTAATGGCGGCCAGAATGCCGTAGTCAGCCCAGGTCAGTGATTTCAGATCGACGATGGTCGGCGTGATCGCCAGGTAGAAGATCATGGTCTTCGGGTTGCCGAGCGTGACGGCAAGACCGGCCAGCACCGACGGCATGAAACCATCCCTGCCCTTACGGGCCTCAACCGTTTCCGGCGTGATACCAGCCGTCCAGAAACTCCAGGCCAGGTAGGCGAGATAGAGCACGCCCAGCCATTTGATGACCAGGAACACCATGCCGAAGCTCTGTGCCACCAGCGCAAGGCCGAGCACAACCGCGGTGAGATAGGTGAGATCGCCGAGCACGAGCCCCAGCGACATCGCGAGAGACGAGCGGAAGCCGGAGCCGAGTGCCCGCGCCACCAGCGCGGTCACGCCGGGGCCGGGAATGGCTGCGGCAACCGCGAGAGCGGCGGAATAAGCGAGAAATCCGGCAAGGGTCATGGGGAAAGCCTCGGAAACAGCACTGCTTTATCGCATGGGCCGCGGGTCGGTGGAAATGGCCCAGCGCTTGGTCCAGCCGCTCACATTTTTCTGAAAACGCTTAGAGCGCCGCGCGTCCATTCGGACGCGCAAAGGACGCTCTAACACTTTTGAGCTGCGCATCGTGCTTTCCGAAAATCGATTCCGATTTTCGGGCCGATGCGCTGAAAGGCATCGACATTTCGTTCCTCGTCCTGTAGGCGCACGGTCCCGCTGCGGCTTGCCTCGACAAGGCCGCACCTTTTTACGCAAACATCCAGGACGAGACGATGCGACCGGCTTTCGGCGGCATAGACTTCGGCACCTCCAATTCCACCGTTGGTGTGATCGAGAACGGCAGGCCGCATCTGGTGGCGCTGGAGGATGGCAATGCGACATTGCCTTCCGCGATCTTCTTCAATTTCGAGGAAGGCAGCACCCTGTTCGGACGCCGCGCCATCGCGGACTACACCGACAGCGTCGAAGGCCGGCTGATGCGTGCATTGAAAAGCGTGCTGGGGTCTTCACTCGCGCATGAAAAAACGCGCATCCAGGCACGCACGCTCGCCTTCACCGACATCATTGGGCTGTTCGTCGCACATCTGAAGGCACAACTGGACCGCCATGCGGGGCAACCGGTGGAAAACGTGGTGCTCGGCCGACCGGTTCGTTTCGTCGACGAAGACGACGCGGCCGACGCAGAGGCACAGAACCAGTTGGAGAAGGCGGCACGCAAGCAGGGCTTCAAGCATATCGACTTCCAGTTCGAGCCGATCGCCGCCGCGCTAGACTATGAACATACGCTCAATCGCGAAGAACTCGCCCTCATCGTCGACATGGGCGGCGGCACGTCGGACTTTTCCATCGTCCGGGTTTCGCCGGAGCGTTCGGCAGCCATGGATCGCAAGGGCGATATCCTGGCCAATCGGGGCGTCCACATCGGCGGCACAGACTTCGACCGGCTGCTCAGCATCGCCCATGTCATGCCTGAGCTCGGCTATCTGACGCCGACGAAGGATGGCAAGCGCAATCTGCCGGCAGGCTATTTCGTCGATCTCGCCACCTGGCAGCGCATCAACCTGCTCTACACCCAGAAGGCCATGCTGGACCTGCGCCAGATCCGCTATGAGGCGGCGCGGGCCGACCTCGTCGACCGGCTCATCGAGGTGGTCGAGCATCGGTTCGGGCATGCGCTCGCCACCAAGGTGGAGCGGGCCAAGATCGCGCTGACCGACCAGGAGGAAGCAACGGTCGACCTGGCGCTGCCCGGCGCCAACTTCTCGGCCCTTCTGAGCAAGCAAGGCCTGGAGAACACCATCCGCGGCGAGGTCGGTCGCGTCACGCAGACGGTCGCCGATACCTTGGCCGATGCAGGCGTGAAGCCGTCGGATATCACGGCCGTGTTCCTGACCGGCGGCTCGACCGCCATCCCACTGGCCCGACGCAGCATCCTGGCCCTGGTGCCGGATGCCAAGGTTGTGCAGGGTGACGCCTTCGGTTCGGTCGGGCTCGGCCTCGCGCTCGACGCGCGGCGCAAATTCGGCTGAGCGTTCTAAGTCTTGCGTTTGTATGAGACACGCCAGACCGTGCCGCTGCCGTCCTCGGTCACGATCAGCGCACCATCCCGGGCGACGGCCACGCCGACTGGCCGTCCCCAGACGGCATCGTCGGAGATGACAAAGCCGGTCATGAAGTCCTCATAGACGCCGGTCGGCTTGCCGTCCTTGAACAAGAGCCTCACCACCTTGTAGCCGGTCGGCATGCCACGGTTCCAGGAGCCATGCAGGGCGACAAAGGCGTCGCCCTTGTACTCCGCCGGGAACTGCGCGCCTTCGTAGAAGGCGATGCCGAGCGGCGCCGAATGCGCCTGCATCAGAACATCCGGCACCGTCACCTTGCCGGCGAGATCGGGGCGGGTGCCGGCATGACGCGGGTCCTCATTGTTGCCGATGTAATACCAGGGCCAGCCGTAGAAGGCGCCCTGCTTCACCGAAGTCGCGTATTCGAAAGGAAGATTGTCGCCCAGAGCGTCGCGCTCGTTGACCACACACCAGGGCTGGCCGGTTGCAGGCTGGACGGTGAGCCCTGAGCAGTTGCGCAAGCCGGTGGCAACGGTCCGGCGGTTATTGCCGTCCGGATCGAAGGCAAAGACGGCCGCGCGGCCACGTTCATACCCCCACGCCGCCCCAAGCGGCTCGCTGGCGGCCCACGCCTTGGGGCCACCAGGAGGATCACCAAGCTCTTCGGCAACATTGGAGGCTGATCCCACAGACAGATAAAGCGTCTTGCCGTCTGGCGAAAAAGCGATGTCGCGGGTCCAGTGACCGCCGTCGGGAATGTCCGCGACAACGGTTTCGGGCTTTCCAGAAGCCTTCAGGTCGCCGGCCTTGTAGGCAAAACGCACGATGCTGTCGGTGTTGGCAACATAGACCCAACGGGGCTCGTCCAGCGGGTGGAAGGCGATGCCATAGGGTGAACTCAAGCCCCTGGCGTAGATGGTTTCTTCGGCAGGCTTGCCGGCACCATCGCCGGGCCGGTAGAGCCGAACCTGGTCAGCGCGGCTGTCGGCGACGAAGATGTCACCGTTCGGCGCGACGCGTACGGCGCGCGGATTGCTGATGCCCGAAGCGATCAGTTCGGCCGAAAAACCGGCCGGCAGCTTCGGCTCCACGTTCTTTGGCCGCCGCACCTCACCGGGACTGTTCGAGGCGGAATCTGAAATATAGGGTTTCGGCAGATCCTGCGGTGTCAGCAGGCGCTGGGTGCCAGGTTTGTCGGCGCGCCAGCCGCCAAAGGCTGCCTCCCCTTTCAGGACCTCGGATTGCTGGGCAAAAGCCAGAGGCACAGGGGCAACGAAGAACGGAACCAGCAAGGCTGCAACGGCGCGTTTCACATCATCCTCCTTCGCCCACCGAGTGGAAGATAGGACGGGAGACGCATCGGCGCATCACAACTGAGCGTGAAAAGGTGCTAGGCTTCAGCACCGAAACCGGCTTCGAGCCGCCGTTCCAGTTCGACAAGATCAGCGGGCAGCGGCAGGCCAAGCGCGCGCAGCTCCGAGAACTTCTCGCGCAACTGTTCCTGGATCTCGTGCTCGTCTTCCGGCTGGTTGACCATCTCCTGCAGAAGCAGGCTGATCCGGGCTTTGATCTCTTCCAGCGCCATGGTGTTCCCTCCTGGCTGGCAATCTCAGCGGCTATCGCAGCATGCGCGAAATCAGCTGCGCCGTATAGTCCACCATCGGCACAATCCGGGCATAGTTGAGACGCGTCGGACCGATGACACCGAGGGCGCCGACCACGCGCGCATCCTTGTCACGATAAGGGGCGACCACCAAAGACGAGCCCGACAGCGAAAACAGCTTGTTTTCCGAGCCGATGAAGATACGCACGCCCGATCCCTGTTCGGCGAGGTCGAGCAACTGGATCAGCCCGTCCTGCGCCTCCATATCCTCGAACAGACGCTTGAGCAGTTCGATGTCTGCCTGGGCAGTGACATTCTCGAGCAGATTGGCGCGTCCGCGCACGATGAGGCGAGCCGGCAGGCCACTCTCGGTGCCGGCCCAGATTGCGAGACCTTTCTCGACCAGATCCTGCGACAGCGCATCGAGCGCGGTACGTGTTTCTTCCTTCAGCCGGGAAATCTCTCCGCGCGCTTCGGCAAGCGTGCGGCCACGGATATGGGCGTTGAGGAAATTCGAGGCCTCGTGCAATTGCGACAGCGTGATGCCGGCCGGCAGGTCGATGACGCGGTTTTCGACATCGCCGCCCTGGGAAACCAGCACCGCCAGGGCCTTGCCCGGCTCCAGCTGGATGAATTCAATGTGCTTCAGCGCCACTTCGGCCTTTGCGGCCAGGACCAGCCCGGCGCCACGCGACATGCCCGACAGCATCTGGCTGGCCTCGGTCAGCATATGTTCGAGCGACATGCCCTCGCCCGAAGCCTTCACCTGCGTCTCGATGGAACGGCGTTCGTCGTCGGTGAGATCACCGAACTCCATGAACGCATCGACGAAGAAACGCAGGCCCTGCTGGGTCGGCAGCCGTCCGGCGGAAATGTGCGGTGCGTAGATCAGGCCGAGATGCTCCAGGTCACTCATCACATTGCGGATCGTTGCCGGTGACAGCGACGAAGGCAGAATGCGTGACAAGGAGCGTGAGCCAACCGGCTCACCATCCCTCAGATAGGATTCGACGATGCGCCGGAAGATGTCGCGCGAGCGTATGTCGAGCGGCTGGAAGGCCGGCGATTGCATGATCGGATCGACGATGGGTTTGGTCATCGGGCACAAGATCTCCAGGGCCAAGGATATAGATTGCAACCGGGGCGACGCAAGCGACCCGTTTTCCTTTGCGCCCGATCCTGCATGGGGCTACAAGCCGGCCACGACTCCAAAACCAAGAAGAAAGAGCTTTGATGCGCCCTTCCAAACGCCAGCCAGATGAAATGCGTGCGATCTCCTTCGAGCGCGGCGTTTCCAAGCACGCCGAAGGCTCCTGCCTGGTGAAATTCGGCGACACGCATGTGCTGTGCACGGCGAGCCTGGAGGAGAAGGTACCGGGCTGGATGCGCAACTCCGGCAAGGGCTGGGTGACGGCCGAATACGGCATGCTGCCGCGTTCGACCGGCGACCGCATGCGCCGGGAGGCTTCCGCGGGCAAGCAAGGCGGCCGCACGCTGGAAATCCAGCGCCTGATCGGCCGCAGCCTGCGCGCTGTCGTGGACATGCAGGCGCTCGGCGAAGTGCAGATCACCGTCGACTGCGACGTCATCCAGGCCGATGGCGGCACCCGCACGGCTTCCATCACCGGCGGCTGGGTGGCGCTCTATGACTGCCTTCGCTGGATGGAGGCACGCCAGATGGTGAAGCTGGACAAGGTTCTGAAGGACCATGTCGCTGCCATTTCCTGCGGCATCCATGACGGCCAGCCGGTCATCGACCTCGACTATCTTGAGGATTCCTCGGCCGGCACCGATGCGAATTTCGTCATGACCGGCAAGGGCGGTATCGTCGAAATCCAGGGCACGGCGGAAGGCGAGCCTTTCTCGGAAGAGCAGTTCTCGGCGCTGATGGCGCTGGCCAAGAAGGGCATTTCCCGGCTGGTGTCGTTGCAGCAGATGGCGGTGGCCTGAGGCGTGATGCAGCCTGCCGCCATCCTTGAATCCGCGCTCTACGTCATCGACCTGGAGGCGGCGGAAGCGTTCTATGCCGATATCATCGGCCTGGAGCGCATCGGCAAGGTAGCTGGCCGGCATGTGTTCTTTCGCTGCGGACAGGGCGTACTGCTGCTGTTCAACGCGGAGGCGACAAGGCATCCGCCGACACCCGATGCCCGGTTGCCGGTTCCGCCGCATGGCACGGCCGGGCAAGGACATTTGTGTTTCTCGGCCAATGCCGAAGAACTGGATCGCTGGAAAGTCCATCTGACGGCGCATGGCGTGGTCATCGAAGCCGAATTCGAATGGCCGCAGGGCGGCCGCTCCATTTATCTGCGCGACCCCTCCGGCAATTCGCTGGAATTCGCCGAACCGAAAATCTGGAAGCTGTAGATGCATTCGCTCGATGGAAAGAAGATCGTCGTCGCCAGCCACAACGCCGGCAAGCTGAAGGAATTCGCCGACCTGATGGCGCCTTTCGGCTTCGAGGCGAAATCGGCCAAGGAATACGGCCTGCCGGAACCCGACGAGACCGGTACCACCTTCGAGCAGAACGCCTACATCAAGGCACTTGCCGCAGCACAGGCGACCGGCCTGCCGGCGCTTTCGGACGATTCCGGGCTGTGCGTCGACGCGCTTGACGGAGCGCCCGGTGTCTATACCGCCAACTGGGCCGAGAAGGCCGACGGCAGCCGCGACTTCGGCATGGCGATGCAGAAGACCGAAGATGCGCTCCAGGAAGTGAAAGCTACAGAGCCGGCCCAGCGCACGGGACGTTTCGTTGCCGTCATTTGCCTCGCCTTCCCTGATGGAGAAGCCGAATATTATCGCGGGGAAGCGGAAGGCATCCTGGTGTGGCCGCCGCGCGGCGCACTCGGCTTCGGCTACGACCCGGTGTTCCGGCCCGACGGCCACGACAAGACCTTCGGCGAAATGACCGCCGAGCAGAAACACGGCTGGAAACCCGGGCAGGCGGAGGCACTGTCGCACCGCGCCCGCGCCTTCCAGAAGTTCGCCCGCGCAAGGCTGGGTTCGGCCTGATGCTGCTGGATCGGTCGCCCGGCTTCGGCGTCTACATCCATTGGCCGTTCTGCGCGGCCAAATGCCCTTACTGCGACTTCAACAGCCATGTCCGGCACCAGCCGGTGGACCAGGAGCGCTATACGCGCGCCTTTGAGGCCGAGCTTGCCTCGATGCGGGAGCGTACCGGTCCGCGCGAGGTAACGAGCATTTTCCTTGGCGGCGGTACGCCATCGCTGATGAAACCCGAAACGGTCGGTGCCGTTCTCGACGCCGTGGCCAGGTACTGGACGGTGCCGGCAGGCATTGAAGTGACGCTTGAGGCCAACCCCTCTTCCGTCGAGGCCGAACGCTTCCGTGGTTATCGTACCGCCGGCGTCAACCGCGTTTCGCTGGGTGTGCAGGCCTTGAACGACAGCGATCTCAAATTTCTGGGCCGGCTGCACAATGTCGAAGAAGCGCTGCATGCGATCGGACTAGCCCGCGAGATCTTCCCGCGGCTTTCCTTCGACCTGATCTATGCCCGCCCCGGCCAGACGCCGGAGGCCTGGGAAGCGGAACTCGAACAAGCGATCGGCCACGCGGCCGACCATCTGTCGCTCTATCAGCTGACGATCGAGGAAGGCACGCCTTTCTACAAGCTGCATGCGGCCAAGAAGTTCGAGATCCCGGATGGCGACCACGCTGCCGATCTCTATCAGCTGACGCAGGAAATCACTGCGGCGCGCGGCCTGCCGGCCTATGAAATCTCCAACCACGCCAAGCCAGGCGCCGAAAGCCGGCACAACCTGACTTACTGGCGTTATGGCGAGTATGTCGGTGTTGGGCCAGGCGCGCACGGCCGCTTCGTCGAAAAGGCCACACGCGTGGTAACGGTGGCGGAGAAGGTACCTGAAACCTGGCTGGATCTCGTCGAATCCAAGGGCCACGGCGTCACTGGAGGTGAAATCCTCACCCGTTCGGAAGAAGCCGACGAATTCCTGCTGATGGGGCTGCGCCTCGCTGAGGGCATCGATCTTGCCCGCTACGAGCAGTATTCGGGCCGGGCCCTGCCCTCGGGTCGGCTCTCGATCCTGCAGGAGGAGGGGCTGGTCGCCTCGATCGGCAATTCGCGCCTGCGTGCCACCCCTGCCGGCATGATTGTGCTGGATGCAGTGGTCGCGGACCTGGCGCGATAGATGCCTATCAAGAGGGTTCTCTTCGTCTGCAGCCAGAACCGGTTGCGCAGCCCGACCGCCGAGCAGATCTTCTCGACCCGCGAAGACCTCGAAGTCTCCTCTGCGGGCACAAACAACGATGCCGAAAATCCGCTGACACCCGAACTGGTGTCATGGGCCGACATCATCTTCGTGATGGAAAAATCCCATCGCAACAAATTGATGCGGAAGTATCGGGCTCAGGCAAAAAATGCCCGTGTGATCTGTCTCGACATTCCCGACGACTACGAGTTCATGGATCCGACGCTGGTGCGGCTGCTAGAAACCAGGGTTTCGCGCTATCTCGGCCCGGCGAGATAGCGTTGCAGCCTACGCGTGATGCTTGGGGGCCTTCACGCGATCTTTTTCAGCGAAGAGTTCGCGACCCGTCTTCAGCTCGTCCTTGCCATGACGGTGATCGCCGTTTTCATCGCCGGAGGATTGGGAAGAACCTGTCTCGCGTGCGCTGCGCGCTTCCAGCTGGGACATGCAGGCATCGAAATGATTGGGCATCGTGTGCTTCCAGAATCACCCTTGAATTCCGCCGCGCTTTGTGTGCTGCGGCCCTGTGGCAAAGGTGTGGCGGCGCGCGACTTTTGCAAGTCTTGGCCACCCGTGCCAAACAAGGTTCACCGGAGGGCGCATGAACGGCGAAACAACCAGGAAGACCTATATGATCGGGCAGACGGAGCTCACTGCCCGGCCGCTCGAAGCGGCGCTCTATCTGGTCGCCACGCCGATCGGCAACCTGGCCGACATCACTCTGCGCGCCTTGGAAACGCTGGCCTCGGCCGATCTCGTCGCCTGCGAGGATACGCGTGTTTCGCGCGTGCTTCTGGAGCGTTACGGCATCCGGCGCCGCACCACCGCCTACCACGAGCACAATGCCGCGGAGGCTGGTCCAAAATTGATTGCGGCCCTCGAACAGGGACAAAGCGTCGCGCTGATTTCGGATGCCGGCACGCCGCTGGTCTCTGATCCCGGCTACCGGCTGGTCGGAGAAGCGATCGAGCGTGGCATCCGCGTGGTGCCGATACCCGGCCCTTCAGCGCCACTGGCCGCGCTGACCGCGTCCGGTCTGCCCTCCGATACGTTCCTGTTCGCAGGCTTCCTGCCGGCCAAGACCGGCCAGCGCCAGACGCGCCTGGAAGAACTGAAGGGCATACCGGCGACTTTGATCTTTTTCGAGTCGCCGCGGCGGCTGGCTGAAACGCTGAACGCAATGACCGAGGTGCTGGGCGGGACCCGCCAGGCTGCGATCGGGCGCGAACTGACCAAGACGTTCGAGGAAATGCGGCCGGGCACACTGGCCGAGCTTGCTATGCACTATGCAGCCGCCGACACGCCGAAAGGCGAGATCGTCATCTGTGTCGGCCCGCCGATGGCAAGAACCGAAGGTCCGGCAGACATAGACCGGCTGCTTCTGTCGCTGGCAGCGGAAATGCCAACCTCCAAGGCAGCGGCCGAGGCGGCCAGGATGACCGGCGGCCAGAAACAGGCGCTCTACCGCAGGCTGCTCGAACTGAAGGAAGCGAGCGGTGGCTGAGGCCTCCGTCAGCAGGAAACGCAAATCCTACCGGCGGGGCCATCGCAGCGAATGGCTCGCCGCAATCGCCCTGACTTTCAAAGGCTACCGCATCCTCGCCCGCCGTTATCGCACCAGGCTTGGCGAGATCGACCTGATCGCGCGGCGCGGCGACCTCGTGCTGATCGTCGAAGTGAAGGCGCGGCGGACATTGAAGGAGGCGATGGAAGCCATCCAATCCGAATCCGCGCATCGTATCGAACGCGCCGCCGATCTGTGGCTGTCGCGCCAGCCGGACTTCGGCAAGCTTTCGGTGCGTTTCGACATGGTGGCCGTTCTGCCCTGGCGCTGGCCGGTGCATGTCGAGAACATCTTTCAGGGACACCGATAGAGCAACGCTCTGGCATCAGGTCTTTACCGGCATGGAAAATGCCCTTAACAGCGCTTCCAAACCGTGAATTTGCGCTGCCTTGCCGCAGCCACCATGCCAGTGGAGCAATCGATGAGCTTTCCCGACCGCTTGAGCAACGACCCACGCAGCCCCTTTTTCGACGCCGAGGTGCTGGAGCGCGGGGTCGGCATCCTGTTCAACGGGCGCGAACGCGATGACGTCAGCGAATACTGCGTCAGCGAAGGCTGGATCCGCGCACCCGCCGGCAAGTCGAAAGACCGCTTCGGCCAGCCGATCACCATCAAGCTCAAGGGCACGGTCGAACCCTTCGCGAAGCCCTGAGCTAAGCCAGGCCGCCGGATCGCGGATCAACCGGTGATGTCGAAATCCGCCGGAGCGTCCGAGAATTCGGCGGGTTTTGGCTCGACACTCCGGACGTCAGCGCCGGATGGTCCTTGCCAGAAGGCCTTGAGCATCTCGGCCACGGCTTCGTTTGGCCCCGCAACCAAGGCGCTGACAGCGCCGTCCGGCTCGTTGCGCACCCAGCCGCGCAAGCCGAGGCTTACAGCCCTGCGTTGGGTCCACGCACGAAAACCGACACCCTGAACGCGGCCTGCGATGCGTACGAACACCGCTCTGCCGCCTGCGTTCATCGCTTCGTTACCCGCATCGGCAGGCCGCCTTCGGGCTGGGTGGTCAGTTTCTGCACCGGCCATGGTTTTGTCTCGGCCACCGTATCGAAGCGAAAGCGCGACAGAAGCATGGCGAGCGCGATGATCGCCTCCTGCATGGCGAAGCTTGCCCCGATGCAGACGCGCGGCCCCGCGCCGAATGGGAGGTATTGGAACCGATCCATCTTTTCCCGATTTCCGGGGTGGAAACGCTCCGGCAGGAAGGCATCGGGCCGATCCCACAGCTTGCGATGTCGATGCACCACCCAGGGCATCACCAGCACGGCGGCGCGCGGCGGAATGTAGAGCCCGTTGAACGTCTCCGGCTCGATCGGCTCGCGGTTGATCGACGGCGCCGGTGGGTAGAGACGCAAAGCCTCCTCGAACACCGCGCGTGTGAGCGGCATGGCGTCCAGCCATTTGGTCGGGTCTGGTTCACGCGCGAGAACGGCGTCGATCTCGGCCTCCACCGGCTCCCGCTCCCATGGCGCCTCGGCCAGGCAATACAGCGTCCAGCCGAGCGCCCGTGCCGTAGTTTCGTGGCCGGCGCCGATGAAAGTGATGATGTTGTCCTCGACCTCGGCGCGGGTCAGCCCGTCCGGACCTTCGGCCTTGAGCAGAAGGGTGAGAAAGTCCTGCGGCACACCGTCTGGATCGCGCTTCAGGCGATCCTCGCGCATGAGCACGGTGTTGCTGACGATGTTGCGGAAATAGGCCAGCGACTTGCGGCCGCGGATGCGGGTAAGCCTCGGCAGCCAGTCCGGCGCGCGCAGCAGGTCGAGCGGATCCACCCGGCCCATGGTCTCGAACAGACGGTCGATCTGGCTGGCGAAACTGCCCGGCTCGCCGGCAATCTCGTTCGAAAACAGGGTCTCGGCCAGAATCTCGTAGGTCAGCATCGTCATGTCGTGAGCGACATCGGTGACCGAGCCATCCACGTAGCGATCGACGAACTCGTTGGTGCGCTTCAGCATCGGAGCAGCGAAACCGAAGATGTGGCGCGGCGTGAACACCGGCGCCATCGCCTTGCGCGAACGCTTCCAAACATCGCCCTCGGCGGTGAGCAGGCCGTCGCGCAGGATGGGGCGCAGGATCTTCTGGCGCACCGTCGCCATCTTGTAGTTCCTGGCGTTGTCGACCAGTACGTGGCGGATCAGCGCCGGATCGTTGGCGACGACCAAAGGCCCACCGACACCTGTCACCGAAATCCACGGCTCGTTATAGGAGGGCTCGCCCCAGAGCTCGAGCGGATTTCGGTAGACGATGCGCATCATCTCGAGCGTCGAGGGCGGCACGGTGCGCGGCTTCGGCGCCGGCGGAACGAAGGGGGCTGGCTTTGTGTCCATGACGTCTTCCGTGACTGGTCACAATGTAGTGGGCGCCAATAGCGGCGTCCATGCGGCGCAACGGCGACACCGGGCCAACGATCGATTTTGTACCTTGTACGGGCCGGCGCCACTCTACCCGCAGGAGGTTGAGGACAAAATCCGCGCGCCTGGCTGAGTGCCCGGCCACATTTGCATGAATCGGCTCGGCGAGCGCAACGCCGTGCCTAATTCTTCAGTTCCTTCCGCTCCAGAAAGAACTTCAGGCTCTCGCGGATATCGGCTTCGTCGAAAACGCCCTGTGAGAACAGATCCATGGCTGCACGAGCCAAATTCTCCGCTGCCACGCTGCCTCGTGCGAGGCCACGCTGGGTGCAGATGTCGTCGTAGATGTCCTTGAGCAACTTGAGGTCGTCAGGATACGCTACCCCAGTCGACGAATGGGAGATCACCATCACTCACTCCCTGCACGTGGGTCGGAAGCCCAGTAGTTGTTTGTAGCCAGCGACGCCCCGATCAAGATCGCCAGAATTTCATCATACGATGACGCGGCTGAATATCCAATACGTGTCACCGTGTCCAATGCACATCGTCCTGCGTAGACCATCTGCCTGGCCGTGGACCGTGGCTGCTGGGGTCTCGACATGTTGAGAACAGGCCTTGACGAGGCGTTCGGGCGGTGAACGCGCCAATTGCCCCACTCCAGATCGGCCCCGTTTCAGCGGCCCCTCGTTATCCCCGCCCAAGCACCCTGCAAACCTTGGAAAAACCGCCTTTTACCCCTATATCTGTGTCTTCAGGACGAGCACGATTCGGGCGCTTCCTGCGCCTTTCAGAACGGTATCGAACGAACAGGTTTTCATGAGCGATCAGAGCGACAACGCCAACGGCGGCAGCGCCGAGTATGGCGCCGATTCCATCAAGGTTCTCAAAGGCCTGGATGCCGTGCGCAAGCGCCCCGGCATGTATATCGGCGATACCGACGACGGCTCAGGCCTGCACCATATGGTCTATGAAGTGGTCGACAACGCCATCGACGAGGCTTTGGCCGGCCATGCAGACCTGGTGACGGTGACGCTTAATCCGGACGGTTCGTGCACGGTGATCGACAACGGCCGCGGCATTCCGACCGACCTGCACCCGACCGAAGGCGTATCCGCGGCCGAAGTCATCATGACCCAGCTGCATGCCGGCGGGAAGTTCGACCAGAACTCCTACAAGGTGTCCGGCGGCCTGCACGGCGTCGGCGTCTCGGTGGTCAACGCGCTGTCCGTGTGGCTGCGCATCAGGGTTCGCCGTGACGGCAAGATCCACGAAATGAGCTTCACCCATGGCGATGCCGATGCACCGCTGAAGGTGACCGGCACCTATGTGCAGGAAAAACTGGCCGGCACCTATGAGGGCCGCAGCGGTTCGGAAATCACCTTCCTGCCGTCTTCGGACACCTTCAAGGGCGTGACCGAGTTCGACTACGGCACGCTGGAACACCGGTTGCGTGAGCTTGCTTTCCTGAACTCCGGCGTGCGCATCGTCCTGACCGACAAGCGCCATGCCGACGTCAAGACGCAGGAACTGCACTATGAAGGCGGTCTGGAAGAGTTCGTCAAATATCTCGACCGGTCCAAGAAGTCGCTGATCGAGAAGCCGATCGCCATCAAGAACGAACGCGACGGCATCACCGTGGAAGTCGCGATGTGGTGGAACGACAGCTACCACGAGAATGTGCTGGCCTTCACCAACAACATCCCGCAGCGCGATGGCGGCACCCATCTGGCCGGCTTCCGTGGCGCGCTGACGCGCCAGGTGACAGGCTATGCCGACACGTCGGGGCTGACCAAGAAAGAAAAGGTGACGCTGACCGGCGACGATTGTCGCGAAGGCCTGACCGCCGTGCTTTCGGTGAAGGTGCCGGATCCTAAATTCTCGTCGCAGACCAAGGACAAGCTGGTATCCTCGGAAGTGCGTCCGGTCGTGGAAAGCCTCGTCAACGAGGCGCTCGGCACATGGCTGGAGGAACATCCTTCCGAGGCCAGGACGCTGATCGGCAAGGTCGTGGAAGCCGCCGCCGCCCGGGAGGCTGCCCGCAAGGCGCGCGAACTGACCCGCCGCAAGGGCGTGCTCGACATCACTTCCCTGCCCGGCAAGCTTGCCGACTGCCAGGAACGCGATCCGGCCAAGTCAGAAATCTTCATCGTCGAGGGTGACTCGGCAGGTGGCTCGGCCAAGAGCGGCCGCTCCCGACAGAACCAGGCGATCCTGCCGCTGCGCGGCAAGATCCTCAATGTCGAGCGCGCGCGTTTCGACCGCATGCTGTCGTCCGACATGATCGGCACGCTGATCACCGCGCTCGGCACCTCGATCGGCAAGGACGAATTCAACGCCGACAAGCTGCGCTACCACAAGATCATCATCATGTCGGACGCCGACGTCGACGGTGCTCACATCCGCACGCTGCTGCTCACCTTCTTCTTCCGGCAGATGCCGGAACTGATCGAGCGCGGCCATCTCTATATCGCGCAGCCACCGCTTTATAAGGTCAGCCGCGGCAAGAGTTCGCAATACATCAAGAACGAAGGTGCCTTCGAGGAATTCCTGATTTCCTCCGGTCTCGAGGATGCCTCGCTCACCCTGTCATCCGGAGAAGTCCGCACCGGTCAGGATCTGGCTTCCGCCGTGACCGACGCACTGGGTGTGCGCCAGCTGATAAACGGCCTGCACACACGCTACAACCGCAGCGTGGTTGAACAGGCGGCGATCGCCGGCGGCCTGAATCCCGCTGTCTTCAGCGATCTCGGTCGCGCCAACGCCATGGCCGAAACGATAGCAAGGCGGCTCGACGTCATCGCCGAGGACACCGAGCGTGGCTGGCAGGGGCGCACATCGACGTCCAACGATGGTACCGGCGGCTATGTGTTCGAACGCACCGTGCGCGGTGTGCGTGAAGTGGTGCAACTCGACATGGGCCTGATCAACTCTGCCGATGCACGTCAGCTCGATCGTTACGCCGCCCGCCTCGCCGAAGTCTATTCCGAGCCGCCGCAACTGCGTCGCCGCGAGACCTTGGAGATGATTTCCGGCCCGCTCGCTCTGCTTGACGCGATCTTCGCGGCCGGCAGGAAGGGCCTGACCATGCAGCGTTACAAAGGACTCGGTGAGATGAACGCCGAGCAGCTGTGGGAGACGACGCTCGATCCGAACGTGCGCTCGCTGCTGCAGGTCAAGGTCAACGACGCCACCGACGCGGACTCGCTGTTCGCGAGACTGATGGGTGACGAAGTGGAGCCGCGCCGCGAATTCATCCAGGAAAACGCGCTGAGCGTGGCCAATCTGGACATCTAAGCCACCTGCACTGCCTCGCTGACGCGTTCCGACGGCGCGTCAGCTGCTGTCGATGCTCGCTCCGCGCTATTGCTGCTGCAGGCCGGTGATCATGGCGATGATCTCGTTCTTGTCGGTGTTGGCCGTCTCGCGCACGCCGATCTGCTTGCCGCGACGCAGCACGCAGATACGGTCGGAGAGCCGGAAGACCTGATCGAGGCTGTGGCTGATGATCAGCACACCGATGTTGCGCCGCTTCAGCGACAGGACGATCTCCTCGACCTTGGCGGTTTCAGCGACGCCCAGTGCGGCTGTCGGTTCATCGAGCAGGATCAGCTTGCTTGCCCAGTGCGTGGCGCGGGCGATCGCCACGCCCTGGCGCTGGCCGCCTGACAGGTCGCGAATGGTGGCGTGCGCGGAAGGAATGCGTACGTCGAGTTCCTTCACCAGGCTTTCGGTCTCGGCGATCATGCGGCGCCTGTCCAGCAGGCCGAGACCGTTCACCGGCTCCCGACCCAGGAACATGTTCATGTAGACGCTCTGCTGGTCGGCGAGAGCGAGATCCTGATAGACCACCTCGATGCCATGCGACCGCGCCATAGTGGCGTTGGACATCGTCACCGTCTCGCCCTCGATGGAGATCGTGCCCGAGGTCGGTGAATGGACGCCAGAGATGATCTTGATCAGCGTCGATTTGCCGGCGCCATTGTCCCCGACCAGGGCCACGATCTCGCCCGGATAGACTTCGAGCGAGAAATTCTCGATCGCGGTGATGCCGCTGAACATCTTGTGGATGTCCTGCAGCTTGAGTACCGGTGCGTTTGCCTCAGTCGTATTCATGACATCACTCCTAGACGGGCCAGTCGGCCGTCGCACCAAACCCGTTTTCGATGGTCTCGACCTTCGGCTGGCCCGTCGAAATGCCGGAGACACCGACGACGAAGGCACGGGTGACGAAAGCCTGGCCACGGAAGCCGAAAACCGCCGTGTCGCCGGGTTTGGGCGCGGACGAGCCGGTGGCGTCGATCATCGCGTAATAGTCGATCGCAGAGGGTGGAGGCACCTCGACGCTGCGCAGTGCGATGGCCGCCACCGTGGGCTCGGCACCGACCAGGGCTTTCACGTCGTAATCCGGGAAGATCGGGTCGATGTAGAAACCGCCGCCCAGACAATAAGCCTTGCCACCGGCAAGATGCGACACTTCGGTGAGATAAAGCACCGCCGGCAGTTCCGGCAGATCTTCCATCACATGCAACGCAGTGGTGCCGTGCAGGCCATTGCCCGGTTCGCATTGCGTCGCACCGGCATCCGCAAGGGCCTGCAACATCACGGCCGAAGTGGTGCCGGGGGCATTGATTTCGATATCCTTGCGGCCGGACTTCGCCAGGATCTCCGCCGCCTTCGCAAGGGTCGAAAGATTGTGCGTCGGCAGGACCTTGCGCGTGGCCTGATCGAACAGCAGCGCGGGGAATGTGGTGATGCCGGCGAAACGGCCACCGTCCAGCGCGTCGAGACGATCGGCCACCGCCGTGACGTCGGCCGCATCATAACCGCCCTCGTGGCCGCGATAGAACGTGTCGCCTTCGGCGCGGATGCGCGCCAGCAGACCCTGAGTGTATCCGGCAGCTTTGGCGGCGACTGCGGCCTCTTCCGCCTTGCTGTCGTTGAAGACCGTCCAATAGTCGGGCGCGAATGTCTTTGCTGCAGCCGCCGCCTCGTGGCGCGCGACCTGCTGGAGGTGCCCGAGATGGCCAAGCTTCAGGCCAGCCTTGTGGGTCGCACGTGCGCAGGCCATGTCGACGGCGACGGCGCGATCGATGCCGCCACGCTTGACTGCATGGCAAAACGAGCTCGAACGGCCAACCTGCTTGGTCATGGCAAAGGCTTTCAACCCGAGCCGGGTGGCCTCGTCAGCCAGCACACGGGCGTTGCGCTCGACCGTGTCCAGGTCGAGAACATAGGCGTTTGCCGGGATCTTCCCCTGCTGGTGCAGGGCCATCGCCGCTTCGATGAAAGCCGGATTGCGGCGGCGCAGAACGTCGAGAAACATGATCGCTCCTTCAGCGGGACTTTTCGCGCAGCGACACGGCGACTGCAGCCAGGATGATGAGGCCTCTGACGATCATCTGGTCGGAGACCGAAAGGCCCATGAGGATGAGGCCGTTGTTGAGCATGCCCATCATCAGCGAGCCGACCAGCGCGCCGATGATTGATCCCCTGCCGCCGTTCAGCAGCGTGCCGCCGACGATGACGGCAGCGATGACGGTCATCAGATCGGTTTCGCCGAGGGTGTATTTGGCGGCCTGCAGGCGGCCGGCATAAAGCAGGCCGGCAAGGCCGGCGAGGCTGCCGCTGATCGCCATGACGGCCAGCCGGACGCGCGGCACGCTGATGCCGGACACGCTGGCGGCGCGCGCGTTGTCGCCGGTCGCCAGGACGTGAGCGCCGAAACGGGTCTCGCGATAGATGATATGCCCGATCGCCACGGCGATCGCCGTCCACCAGATCAGTGACGGGATGCCGAGAAAGACACCCGAGCCGAAGAAGCCGGTGAAGACGCTGTCGGTGACCGGGATGGAGCGCAGGTCCGTCATGGAGCGCGACACGCCGGCAAACAGACCCAGTGTCGCCAGCGTCACCAGGAAGGACGGCAGTTTGACATAGGCGACCAGTGCGCCATTGAGCAGGCCGACGAGCAGGCCGGCGCCGAGACCAGCCAGGACACCGGCGACAAGACCGTATTGGCCAAGCGTCACTGCTGCGGCCAATGCCGCCACCGCGACCGTCGAACCGATCGAAAGGTCGATTTCGCCGGCCGACATGACGAAGACCAGCCCGATCGCCATGATGGTGGCCGGCGCTGTCTGCAGCACGATGTTGGAGAGGTTGCGGACCGTCAGGAACCCACTGTCCTTCAGCACCACGGCGAAGAACAGGAAAATGGCCAGGAAGCCGAGATAGACGACATATTGCTGCAGGTTGAAGCGACTGGCCAAACCCTGGCCGGCAGCGCTCGTGTCGGCACTGGACATCATTCTTCCTCCGGGAAAGACAGGGGCTGCCCCCTGCATCCTTGTTACTTCGTGGCTTCCGCGATGCTCGCGGGCATGTCCTTGCGGAGCGACTTGTTCCAGCCCTCGGCGACCGTTTCCTTGGTCACGGCGAGAGAGTCGACCACCAGGAACGGTTCCGCCGCCTTGCCGACCAGGGAGCCGGCTGCAGCGCGGGCGACGGTGACACCGATATCGTAGGCTTCGTCGGCCACCAGCGCAGCGATGTTGCCACCCTTGACCATATCCAGTGCGGCCGGCTCGTTGAGGTCGAGCGTGACGATCCGGGTGTGGGTGTTGCCGGCGTTGCGCAGGGTGGAAAGCACGCTGAGCGCAGGCTCCGCCCAGGTGACGTAGATGCCGTCGAGGTCCGGGTTCTGCGTGACCATCGCCTGCGCAATCTCCTCGGCGCGCGCGGGGTCGGCCATTCCCGCCTCCGCGACGATCTTCATGTCGGGATAGTCCTTCTCGATCGTCGCCTTGAAGGCGCCGTCGCGCTGGTTGGTGACATAGAAATCGGCGTCGTGGAAGATGTAGCCGACCTTGCCTTTCCTGCCGAGCGCTTCGGCCATGGCGATGCCGGCCTTGTTGCCCATCTGGAACAGGTCGTCGGAGACGATCGTGACATAGTCCTTGCCATGCTCGTAGCCGGCAGGCGAGTTGTCGACGAAGGCCAGCTTCACCCCGGCGGCGCGCGCCGGGTCGTAGACGCTGGCCGCGCTTGCCGGATCGACCGGCAACGAGACGATGATCGATGGCTTCTTGGCCAAAACCGTCTCCACGTCGGCCTTCTGGCGGGCACCGTCGAAACCGGCATCCGTCTGGGCGACGACCTCGATGCCGAGACGCTTGAACTCGTCCTCGGCGCCGCGGTTGACCGCGTTGGTGTATTCGCTCATCTCGTGCCAGACCAGCGCGGCGGTGAACTTGCCGTCCCTGATCTTCTGTTCCTGGTCCTGGCTCAGTACCATGCTGGCTGCCGGGGTCGGCTTTTCACCATGCGGGCCCGTGGTTACGCCTTCGGCGGCGAAAGCCTGTGTTGCCGCCGCCAGCCCCAAGAACAGCACAATGCTGTTGAATTTCATCGACATTGTTTTTCTCCCCCGGTGAGGTTGGCTGAGAGGCCCTGCGGCTTTTGCCGCAGGGCAGCTGCATCACTTCGCGGCGTCGAGCACCGTTTTTGGCGCATCGCGGTTGAGCGACTCCTTCCAGCCATCGGCGACATTTTCCTTGGTGACGGTCAACGCAGGCGCCACCACGAACGCCGGCGTCTGCTGCCCGAGCAGCGATTTCATGCCGGCTGCAGCCATGGCCCGGCCAAGCTCGTAGGCCTTGTCGGCGACAAGCGCGGTGACGTTGCCGCCCTTCACCATGTCGAGCGCGACCGGCTCGGCGAGATCGAGTGTGACAATCCTGGTCTTGGTGTTGCCGGCCGAACGCAGTGCGGAAAGCACGCCGTCGGCAGGTTCGGCCCAGGTGACATAGATGCCGTCCAGATCCGGGTTCTGCAACAACATCGCATTGGCGATCTCTTCGGCGCGGGCCGGATCCGAGATGCCCTTTTCAGCGACGATCTTGATGTCGGGATAACTCTTTTCGATCGTGGTCTTGAACGCCTGATCGCGCTGGTTGGTCACGTAGTAGGTGGCATCGTGGTAGATGTAGCCGACCTTGCCCTTGCTGCCGATCGCCTTGGCGAGCGCGTCGGCGGCCTGTTTGCCCATCTGGAACAGGTCATCCGTCACGATCGACGCATAGTCGCCGCCCTGCTTGTAGCCGCTCGGTACATTGGAGAGGAACACCAGCTTGGTGCCGTCCTTCACCGCCTGTCGAAAAGCCTCGGCCGAAGTAACGGGATCGAGCGGCAGCGCCAGGATGACATTCGGCTTGGCGGCCAGCGCCGTCTCGATGTCACTGCGCTGCCGAGCCGCATCGAAACCCGCATCCGTGGTCACGGCGATATCGACGCCGGCACGCGCGAATTCGTCCTTGGCACCGGCCGAGACCGCATTGGTGAAGTCCGAGGAGGTGTGCCACAGCAGCGCCGCCTTGTAGCCCTTGCCTTTCAGTGCACCGATGTCGGCGTCATTGAGCTTGACCTCAGCGCTCGGGGTCGCGGCCTCTCCAGCGGGACCGACCGTTTGAGCGAAGGTGGCCCCGGTCGCCAGCGTCAGACCGCCTGTCAGTGCAGCAGCCAGTAGTTTCCTCAAGATCATGTTTTCCTCCCGTTGTTGTTGTCTGTCAGATCTTTGAACTCATTCGATGACACCGCAGTAGCGAGCCATGAAGGCAGCGAAGCCAACGACGCCGGCCAGGTATTCCTCGACGTCGACGTGCTCCTCGTAGGTGTGGCAATTGCGGATATCGCCCGGTGCGCAATAGACGGCGGGAATGCCGAGCCGATTGACGAAGAAGGGTTGCTCCGACCAGAACGGCGCGCCTTCGACCATCCCACGCCCGGCCAACGCCGCAGCCATCTCCGCGGAAAGCATGCGCACCTCCCGTGCCGTCTCGTCGATTTCCGCGGCGGTACCGCCAAGCGCATGGTCGCGCCCGGCCGGATAGGCAAACTCGACCTGGATTTCCGGATCGGTGATGGCGTCGCGCACGGTTTTCTCGATATCGGCGGCAGCGACATCCAGGGATTCTCCGGGCAGCAATTTGCGGATCAGTGACAACGAACAGCGTTCGGGCACGGCGATGTAGCCACCACCGGTCAGTCCTGTGATCAGCAGGAAGCTGCGCCCGACCAGCTTGTGTTCGGCGCGCGCCGCGATCGCGTCTGAGTGCTTCCAGAGCGCGGTCATGGCGGCATGGCTGGCGCGCAGCGCATCCTTGCCCAGTTCCGGCACGCCGAAATAGGCGGATTTGCCGGTAATGGTGATGTCAGCGATGAAGAAGCCGATCTGCGCGGGATAGACCGAAAGCCGGGTTGGCTCGACGTAGACGGTGAAATCCGGACGTTCCACTTCGCCCGCTTCGATGCGCGAGACAAAATGCTTGATACCGGCGGATACGCCCGTGCCGGGCTGGCCGCTTTCCTCGTCGCCGACGAAGGCGAAGGCAACGTCGCCGGCCAGCCTGATGCCTGCCCGATCCAGCAAGGAAAGCGCGGCAAGAGATGCCGAAATGCCGGCTTTCAGATCGCCGGAGCCTCGTCCCCAGACCGCATTGTCGATCACCGCCGCTCCGAACGGATCCTCACGTTCCGTTCCAGCCCAGTGTTCACGCCAGCCATCGACATGAACCGTGTCGGTGTGGCCGATGAACAGCAGGCGCTTGCCTTGCCCAGCGCCCTTGCGCTCCGCCCAGATGTTCGGACGGCCAGGCAGGAATTCGGCCGTCTGCAGCCCGGTGAGGCCAAGGCCGTGCATCTTGTCCTGAAGATAGGCGACGAAGTTTGCCTCGTTGCCGGTAACGCTTTCGTGCTGCACGGCGCCTCGAAAAAGCGCCAAGGCCCCTTCGCGGTCGAGCGCGGCACGCAAGCGCCCGGTCAGATCAGCCGCGATCGCCATCACACTGCCTCCCGAAGTGCCGCGCTCATATTGGCGGGCGGCAGTGAAATCCGGCCGTCGGGCGCATTCACGCCGAAGAGCGAATTGTGGAGCTGACCGAGACCAATCGCCGCCGCGCCCACGATCGCCGCACGTGATCCGAGCTCACCTGTCTCGACATTGACCGGATACGGGAAGCACTGCGGCAGGAGAGCCCTCACTCGTGCCAGCATTTCCGGACGCAGGCCGATCGAGCCACCCAGAATGACCTTTTCCGGGTTGGCGATGGCGGCGATGGCGGCGATGCCTCTGGTCAGATAGCGAGCGGTCTCGTCCAGCACGGTCAGCGCAGCTTCGTCGCCGGCTTCAGCCCTTTCGAAGATGCCCGGAACGCCGAGCCGCTCGCCGGCGAGAGCGGCATAACGCTCGACGATACCGTGCGACGCGACAACACGTTCGAAAGCACCCGTGCGCAGTGATTCAGCTTCGAAGGGGTCGGCACCCAGAGGCAGGAAACCCAGCTCACCGGCGGCGTTGATGGCGCCACGCACCAGATGGCCGCCGACCATCAGCCCGGAACCCACGCCGGTGCCGAGGGCAACATAGGCAAGATTGTCGATGCCCTGCCCCTGACCCAGCCAGTTCTCGCCGAGAACGGCCAGGTTGACGTCGTTCTCCAGCATCGCGTCGAAGCCGAAGCCGCTTTCGAAAGCCGCGACCACATCCATCGTGTCGAAATCGGCGATGTTGGGCGCCATCAGCACCCGACCCGTCGCGTTGTCGGGCGCACCCGGAACACCGATCACCGCCAGGCGGATCTTCGTGCGAGGAATTCCGCGGCGTGATGCGGCCTGGAAAGCCAGGGCAACGATCTGATCGACGATATGCTGACCGCCGCGAGGATCGGTCGGCACGGTGTCCTCGGCGAAGATCTGGCAGGCAAGGTCGGTTATCGCGACCCGCACCTTGGTACCACCGAGATCGACGGCGACGATGTAGGCGGCATCATAGACCAGCTCATAGGTCACCGCCGTGCGCCCGACATGGCCACTGGTACGCCCTGTTTCCTGCACCCAGCCATCCTGCTCCAGGCTGCGCACGATCTCCGAGATCGTCTGCTTGGAAAGTCCGGTCTGCTTGGCGATCGACGCTCGCGAGATCGGCCCGCCCTGCACGACCGCCTCCATGACCGAGCGCTGCGAAAATCGCCGCGAGATGCGCAGGCTGTCCGTCATCTCCACCCCATTAATTCGTTCTGTAACCGAACTTATTATGCTGAAATGGCGCCGTCAATCGGGATTCTGGCGGGATGCGCAGAGCATCGGGACGTGCATGGAACTCGCGCCACGGCGATCACCCAACATCCATGACGCTGATCTTTATCAATAAAAAAGTACCATTCCTCTATATGAAATCTATTTTCATGCAGAAATCTGAAGAACTTATCGCGACCTGAACGACAAAATGTACAGTAGAATCGATTCAAAACGCCACTAATTTATAACTGTTGACTCTCATATTAGCGTTCCATAATTTTAGTATTGGGAAGCATGCAAGAACTTCCGATGTACATTCACAGTATTGACTTGGCGACGACTGGATCCAAACAACCCAGCCGAGAGGTACCGTCATGCGCAAAGTTTTGGTCGTCTATTTCTCACAAACTGGACAGTTGAGACGCATCGCCGAGTCAGTTGCTGCACCCCTGGCACGCGCTGACGATATCAGTCTGCGCTGGTTGTCGCTGAAGCCGACGAAACCATACCCCTTCCCCTGGCCGTTCTTCGCTTTCTTCGATCAATTTCCGGAAGCCGTCTATCTCGACCCGCCCGCGCTGGAGCCGCTGGGGCTGCTCGAAGGCGAGCATTTCGATCTGGTCATACTCGCCTATACCGTATGGTACTTGTCGCCGTCGCCGCCGATCACTGCCTTCCTGAAGTCGCCGGAAGGCCGGAGGGTGCTGGCCGGCACGCCGGTCGTCACCCTCATCGGGTGCCGCAACATGTGGCTGCAGGCGCAGGAACTGACAAAGGAACTGCTGACCGACGCCGGCGCTCGGCTGATCGACAACATCGTGCTTACCGATCGCGGCAGCGCGATGAAGACGCTGGTGACGACGCCGCATTGGATGTTCACGGGCAGGCGCGAGGCCTTCTGGGGTGGTTTCTTCCCGCGCGCCGGTATTACAGAGGAGGATATTGCCGGTGCCTCGCGGTTTGGTCGCGCCATCCTCACCGCCATGCGAGCAGGGCTGCCGAGCGCAGACAGGCCGATCGTGACCGGCCTGCGCGCGGCAACCGTCGATCAGCGGCTGATTGCCAGCGAAGAGATCGGACGCCGCAGTTTCATGCTCTGGGGCCGGCTGCTGCGCCGATGCGGACGGCAGGGTGACGCCGCCCGCAAGCCTATCATCGTGCTATGGGCCTGCGTGTTGTTCCTGCTGATCATCACCGTGGTGCCGGTGACGATGGCACTGCGCAGCCTGCTCAAACCTATCCGCAAGAACAGCATCCAGCGGCAACGCGACTACTTCGAGCGACCTTCAGGTTCGGCCGACTTCCGCATGGGAGAATTTTCATGACAGCTGCAGTCTATCTCACCCGCGCTGCAAAATTCCTGCCGAACAATCCCGTCGACAACGACAACATGGAGGAAGTGCTCGGCATGATTGGCGGCAAGCCGTCGCGTGCCCGCAAGATCACGCTGCGCAACAACGGCATCCGCACCCGCTATTACGCGATCTCACGCTATACGGGTGAACTGCGCTACACCAATGCGCAACTGACGGCAGAAGCGGTACGGGCGCTGACCGACGACGAGTTTCAGCTAGATGACATCCAGTTGCTGTCCTGCGGTACCTCCTCACCCGACCAGGTGCTGCCCAACCACGCCCTGATGGTGCACGGCGAACTCGGCAACCAGCCCTGCGAGACTTCCGCATCCAGCGGCATTTGCCTGGCGGGACTTCTGGCGATGAAATACGGCTACATGGCGATTGCGGCTGGCCTCGCCCGCAATGCCGTGACAACGGGCTCGGAGCTCTTTTCCACCCTGTTGCGGGCCCAGAATTTCACTCCGGAATCCGACGCCAAAGTCGACGAACTGGAACGGGAGCCGGGACTGGCCTTCGGCAAGGACTTCCTGCGCTGGATGCTTTCGGACGGTGCGGGCGCGATCCTGCTGAGCGACACACCCAACGCTCATGGACTCTCGATGCGCATCGACTGGATCGAGATGCGTTCCTATGCCAACGAATATGAGACCTGCATGTATCTCGGCACCACCAAGCAGGCCGACGGCAGCATGCGCGGGTGGCGCGAAAACACCTCGCTCCAGGACGCGGTCGACAGCGGCGCCTTCGCCTTCGAGCAGGATGTGAAGCTGCTCAATCCCAACATCACCCCGGTGTTGGTCGGCCGAGGCCTGCCGGACATCCTCAAACAGCACAAGCTCGACCCCGATGAAGTCGATTGGTTCCTGCCGCATTTTTCGTCCTATCACTTTCACCCCATCCTGCAGCAATGTCTGCGCGACATCGGCTTCGAGATCCCCGCGCAGCGCTGGTTCACCAACCTTGAGCGTGTCGGCAATGTCGGCGCGGCGTCGATGTATCTGATGGTGGAAGAGTTGCTGAATGGCGGCCGCTGCCGGGCCGGCGATGTGGTGCTTTGCTTCGTGCCGGAAAGCGGCCGTTTCTCCACTGGCTTTATGAAAATGACCGTTGTCGATGGCAGTGGAAGCGCAGGCAGACATTAGGTCCATACCGTCAATCTCACATGGAGTGCACACATGACATCTGCGGTCTATCTCACACGCGCGGCGAAGTTCCTGCCAAACAGCCCCGTTGACAACGACAGCGTGGAAGACGTCCTGGGCATGATCGATGGCAGGCCGTCGCGTGCCCGTCGGATCACGCTGCGCAGCAACGGTATCCGCAGCCGGCATTATTCGATCTCCCGCGAAACCGGTGAGCTGCGCTACACCAACGCGCAACTGACTGCCGAGGCGGTGCGCGCGCTGACAGATGAAGACTTCCAACTCGCAGACATCGAGCTTCTGTCCTGCGGCACCACCTCGCCGGACCAGATGCTGCCAAATCATGCCTCGATGGTGCATGGCGAACTGCGTAGCGGCACCTGCGAGACGGCCGCTTCGAGTGGCGGCTGCGTGTCCGGTGTCCTGGCGATGAAATACGGATACATGGCGGTTGCTGCCGGGCTCGTGCGCAATGCCGTGGTTACCGGTTCGGAGATGCTCTCCACGCAGCTTCACGCACGCAACTTCTCCCCGGAATCCGATGCGAAGATCGCTGAGCTCGAAAGACACGAAGCGCTCGCTTTCGAAAAGGACTTCCTGCGTTGGATGCTGTCCGACGGTGCCGGTGCTGCCCTGCTGAGCGGGACACCTAACCCGCAGGGGCTTTCGATGCGCATCGACTGGATCGAGATGCGCTCCTATGCGCACGACCATGAGACCTGCATGTTCATGGGAGCGGCAAAACAACCCGACGGCAGCATCAAGGGCTGGAAGGAATATGGCTCCCTGCAGGAAGTTATCGACAACGACGTGCTTGCCCTGGAACAGGACGTCAAGCTCCTGAACGCCATAGCAGTGCCTGTCACGGTCGCCCGCGGGCTCTCCGACATACTCAGGACGCGTCCACTCGACCCGGACGAAGTCGATTGGTTCCTGCCGCATTATTCATCGGCCTATTTCCGGCCGGTCGTCCAGCAGGCCCTGCGCGACATTGGTTTCGAGATTCCCGAGCAGCGCTGGTTCACCAATCTGGAACGCGTCGGCAATGTCGGCGCGGCGTCGATGTATCTGATGATCGAGGAACTCCTGAATGGGGGGCACTGCCAGATCGGCGACGTCGTTCTTTGCTATGTTCCCGAAAGCGCACGCTTTTCGACCGGTTTCGTCAAAATGACGGTGGTCGATGCGCAGGGCAACACCACCAGGCAATGAGACATCCCCCTGACGGGGTCTGAAGTCGCAGCGAGACGGAAAGCACTGACATCAGCAAAGCGGAGCCAACCATGACACATGCGCAAGTTCGCCTGCAGGAAGACTTCCATCCGACGCACTCGATCCTGAAGTCGACAAGGAGCCTTCTCAATCTGATCACCGGATCCTGGGCATCGCAGGTAGTCTATGCGGCTGCCAAGCTGAAACTGGCCGATGAACTGGCAAGCCGCCCCAGAACAGCGAGGGAGATCGCCGCGGCTGTCGGCGCGATGGAGCGCCCCCTCTACCGACTGCTGCGCGCCATGTCTGGCCTGGGACTGACCGAGGAAGACAGCCAAGGGCGCTTCGATCTCACGCCGACGGGGCAATTGCTGCGCTCGGACGTGCCGAACTCCCTGCATGGTTTCGCGGCACTCAATGGCGAGGATTGGCACTGGCGTAACTGGGGCGGCATCGTCGATTGCGTGAAAAACGGCGGTCCCGTCTTCGACCGGCTGTTCGGGATGCCGGTGTTCGCCTATCTCGGACAGCACCCGGAAGCCGGAGCCGCCTTCGATGCGGCAATGACCAGTATAACGGGCGGCTGGAATCCCGCCGTGCTCGCGGCACTCGAGTTCCCCGAGACCGCCACCGTGGTCGATATCGGTGGCGGCGCAGGTGTCCTGCTTGCAGCCATATTGGAGGCCAATCCGCATCTCCGCGGCGTCCTGGTCGACCTCCCGGAAGTGACGGAGCGTGCGGTTTCCAACCCTCGCCTTGCCGCTGCAATCAGCACCGGGCGATGCAAGGTGAGCAGTGGCAGCTTCTTCGAGCCGATCCCTGCCAAGGGCGATATCCACATCATGAAATTCATCATTCACGACTGGGGCGACGAAGAGGCAAGCACGATCTTGACCAACAGCCGCAATGCACTCGAAACGGGCGACCGGCTGATCCTGGTCGAGCAATTGATCGAGCCGGGCAAACCGGCACAGCTCGCCACCCTGACCGACATCGAGATGCTGTTGTTCGTATCGGGAGGCGAGCGCACCGAGCAGGAGTTTGCACAACTGCTACGTCGGAATGGCTTCGAGCTGACAAAGGCGGTGCCGACCGCTGCTCCGGTCTTCATCATCGAGGCGCGGGCGATATGACAATGTCCAATCACCCCCGCCCAACTCGTGTGCTGCGCAGCGGACAGGCAAGACCGTTCTACCGCAGAAGGCGCCCGAAGCCGGACGAAAACAGAAAAGAAGGCGAGACCACAGGCCCTGCACCAGCGCATGAGCCAAACTTCAAACGTTCCCCAGGAAAATTTACGAGGCGAACGTTCTACGGCTGGTTCATTCCGCACCCGCTTGGGGTCCTGAAAGACGAGATGTAGACCATCGCGGGGGAGCGAAAAGCCATCGACGTATCAACTTCGCAGGCCGTTTTCAATAGCTTGGCTGGAGCAACTCCAGGAAAAGTGTGTAACGGTTTCTGTCCGGAATTGCGAAAAACAAAGAGTTCGAGCGTTTCCGTGAAAAGCGGAAACGCTCTAAGGTCACCGAGAAGAAAGTGTCGGGAAATGGCAAGCGACCTTTCGCCCGGGACCATGTTCGGTGAGTTCGGGCCGTTCGACACGGCATCGCTCGGCTGCGATCGGGCATCGGGGATGGAAGCGGCACCCTGACGGCGGCTTGAGCGGACTTGGCACGTCGCCGGTCAGGATGATGCGCTTGCGTACGCCACCAGGCGTCGTCTCTACCACTGGAACGGCCGAGATCAGCGCCTGGCTGTAGGGATGCGCGGGTGTCTCGAACAGTTCTTCCGCTGGCCCCTCCTCCACGATCGATCCCAGATACATGACCGCGATGCGGGTCGAGACCTGGCGGACCACGGACAGGTCGTGGGCGATGAAGATGTAGGTGAGGTTGAGTTTCTCCTGAAGGTCGGCCAGCAGGTTGACGATCTGCGCCTGAACCGACACGTCAAGCGCTGAAACCGGCTCGTCCAGCACGACGAGATCGGGATTGAGCGCAATGGCTCGCGCGATACCGACACGCTGACGCTGCCCGCCTGAGAATTCATGCGGATAGCGCATGACATGGTCCGGGAGGAGGCCCACAAGATCGAACAGTTCCGCAACCCGCTTGGCGATTTCGCCGGAGGACAGTTTGGTGTGGATGCGCAGTGGCTCCGCAACCAGGTCTCCGACCCGGCGCCGTGGGTTGAGCGAAGCCGACGGGTCCTGGAACACCATCTGCAAGCGGCGTCTGAACGGCCTCAGTTCAGCCAGCGACTTGCCGGTGATGTCGTCCCCTTCGAACAGCAGCTTGCCGTCGGTGATGTCGTAGAGCCTGACAAGACAGCGCGCCAAGGTGGACTTGCCGCAACCCGACTCCCCGACCAGGCCGACGGTTTCGCCACGCCGGACTGTCAGCGAGACGTTGTCGACGGCGTGGACGGTTCGCTTGCCTTGCGAGGAAAAGCGCGTGCCGATCGAGAACCGCTTGCTCAGCGTGCGCGTCTCGATAATTGGCTGGTCCTGTTCCATCATCTGCCCGCTCATGCCTGAACCCGGAAACATGCCGCGGCATGCGCGCCTTGGCCAAGATCTGGCTTGCCGGCCCCGCAGGGCTCATAGTTCACCGGGCAACGTGGGGCGAATGCGCAACCTGCAGGCAAGCGCAGCAGCGACGGCGGCGAGCCGGGAATGGCCGGCAGGCGGCGTGGCTTCTCGCCCGTCAGCGGCGGGATCGAGCCAAGCAGCGCACGGGTATAGGGGTGCTGAGGCGCGGAAAAGAGATCGCCGCGGCTGCCGCGCTCGACGACGCGCCCGGCGTACATGACCATCACCCTGTCGGCGAGTTCGGACACCACTCCCATGTCGTGGGTGATGAAGACGACAGCGGAATTGTGCGTGGCGCGCAGCTTGCGCACGAGATCGAGGATGCCAGCCTGCACCGTCACGTCGAGAGCTGTGGTCGGCTCGTCGGCCACCAGCAGCGCCGGGTTGCAAGAGAGAGCCATGGCAATCACCGCGCGCTGGCGCATGCCACCCGAAAGCTGATGCGGGAAACGTGACATCGCCTCGCGTGGATTGGGGAAGTTCACCTCGGCCAGCAATTCCTCGACGCGCGCCAGGGCCTGGGATTTACTGACACGCTTGTGTGCACGGATCTGTTCGGCGATCTGCCAGCCGATCGTATAGACCGGCGTCAGCGCGGTCATCGGATCCTGGAAGATCATGGCGATCTCATTGCCGCGCAGGCGTCGAAGTTCGCGGGCAGGCAGCCCCACCAGCTCGGTGTTCCTGTAGCGGATCGACCCTTCGATGATCGCATTGGGGTCGGTGATCAGGCCCATTACGGCCAGCAGCGAGACAGTCTTGCCCGAACCGGATTCACCGACGACGCCCAGGATTTCGCCTTCGCCGAGATCGAAGGAAACCCCGTCGATGGCCCGTACCAGCCCCTCATGAGTGCGGAATGAAACCCTGAGGTCGCGAACCGACAGCATCATGATGTCCTCACGCGCGGATCAAGAAGGATATAGACGAAATCCACCACTGCATTGGCCACGACGACGAACATCGAGGCATACATCACCGTGGCCATGATCATCGGCAGATCCAGACTTTGAAGCGCATCATAGGTCAGCTTGCCGATGCCCTGCAGGCCGAAAACCACTTCCGTCAGAAGGGCGGATCCACCGACAAGCGCGCCGAAATCCAGGCCGAACAAAGTGACGAAGGCGATCAACGAGGTGCGCAACGCGTGGCGCAGCAGGATGCGCGTCTCGGACAGGCCCTTGGCGCGTGCGGTGCGGATGTAGTCTTCCTGCATCGACTCGATGATGGCTGCCCGCAGAACGCGGCCGTAGATGCCTATGTAAAGGATGGCGAGCGTGACCCATGGGATGACCAACGCAAGGAACCAGCCTTTGGGGTCATCGGAGAAATTCTTGTAGCCGAGCGGCGGCACCCAGGAAAACAGCCAGGTGTCGTGATAGCGGCTCTGGGTGATGAGGTTCATGACCTCGCCCAGCCAGTAGACAGGCATGGAAATGCCGAGCAATCCCAGCGCCATCAGAAGCTTGTCCAGCCAGCTGTCGCGTGTGGCGGCGGCAACAACGCCAATGAGGATCGACACCAGCACCCACAGAACCGCCGCGCCAAAGACAAGCGACAATGTCACCGGGATCGAATCAGGACTGCCGGCACGACCTTCCAGCCGCGGTTGACGAAAGAGGTCAGGTCGCCGGTGACGAAGATCTTCTTCATCATCAGCCCGTACTGCACATAGAGTGGACGGTCGAAACCGAAATTGTGGCGCACCGCCTCGAGCACTTCGGGCGATGCGTTGCGGCCGGCGATGCGGGCTGCCGGATCGGAACCCGGTGTTGCAAAGAAGATCAGGAAAACGATGACCGAAATGCCGAACATCACAAACAGCATCTGAGCGAAACGGCGCAGGATCGCGTAAATCATCAGTCGCGCCCCAGCCGGACTTTGGAACGAGGGTCGAGTGCGTCGCGCAGGCCGTCGCCAAAGACGTTGAGCGCCATGACGGAAATGGCAATCGCGATACCCGGCGCCAAGGCGACGATCGGGCGCGTATAGAGCAGAGCCTGTCCATCCTGAATGATGGTGCCCCAGCTGGCGGCGGGTGGCTGGACGCCGATCGACAGGAAGGAGAGTGCCGATTCCGTCAGCATGTTCAGTGCCATCATCAACGGCACGAAGACGATCAGGGTGGTGGTGATGTTGGGCAGGATATCGCGCCACAGGATGCGCGAACCCGGAACGCCCAGATTGATGGCGGCCATCACGAACTCGCTGTTGCGCAGCGACAGGACCTGACCGCGAATGGGTCGCGCCACATAGGGCACGTAGACAATGCCGATGATGATGATGGGCAGCCAGAGACTACCGGATTCAATCGTAATCGGCCCGATCGTGATGCCTTGCGCGATCATCACGATCGAAAGCGAAATCGCCAGGAGATAGATCGGAAAAGCCCACAATATGTCGAGGAGCCGCGACAGTAAGGTGTCGGTAAGGCCTCCGAAATAGCCGGCGACCAGCCCGGTCGCCGTCCCGAGCAGCAACGTCAAGACGGTCGCCACGGCGGATATGAGGAGCGAGTTGAGCCCTCCGTAGAGCAGACGGGCCATGACATCGCGACCCTGGTTGTCCGCGCCGAGGAAGTAGTTGCCGAGCCGCCACGTAGGACCAAGGGGAGTATACCCCAGACCCAGTCCTTCCGTGGATTGTTCCATCACGGGCACATCCTGCCCATCCAGGATAATGACCGCATCAAGCGTCGAAATGAAAGGATCGACACCGGCCCAGCGCGCATAGAGCGGCGCGCTGAGGCAGGCGACCACGATGAGGACAAAGATTGCCAAGGCCGCCATGGCGGCCTTGTTTCCCATCAGCTTTGCAAAAGCGAGGGCCCAGGGCCCCCGCGTCTTGCGCGGCACGGCGACAACGTTGCTCGACATGAAGCTAGCCCGTCAGCGCGATATCACTGCACCCAGGCCTGGGTCACAATCCAGTAGAACTGGGCGTTGAACTTGAAGTTGCCGAGACGTTTGCTGACGAAGTCCACATGCTTGGGTGTGAACAGCGGCACCGCTGCAGCCTTGTCGGTGACCGCCCGGTCGATTTCCGCCCATGCCTTGTTGGCTGCATCCTGATCGGTCACGCCAAGGTCCATCGCCTGCTTCATCTTGGCGTCGATATCCTTGTCGCAGAAGCCGGAAATGTTGACCGATGCATCCGAGCCTTCGCGGAAGCTGTCGCAACCGAACAGAATGTTGAGGAAGTTCGATGCAGCCGGATAATCCTGGTACCACTGGCTGACCGACATCTGCACCTTGTTGTTGGTGTTCTGGATGTAGGTGAACTGGATGTTGCTGGAGATCGGCTTGACGTCGGCAACATAGCCGATGCTGGTCAGAACGCTCTGGAGATAGACGCCGATCGACCGGGATACGGCGGTGTCTTCCACGATGACCGTGACCTTCTGGCCCTTGGTTCCGGATTCCTCGACCAGTTGCTTGGCCTTGTCGACGTCAGGAGCAGACCATTTTGTTCCCGGATTCTTCGTGAAGGGGCAATAGTCCTCGTGTCCCGGGAAGTCCGGGGGCAGCACCTGGCACACCGGCGTGGCCAACACCTTGCCGCCGAAGAGATTGACCAGAGTGTTGCGGTCGACGGCATAGGCGACAGCCTGTCGAGCCTTCTCATTGTCGAAAGGCGCCAGGCGCGTGTTCAACGGCGCATACCACCAGGCCGTCAATGGCGAGATGTGAACCTGGTCCATGTATTTGGTGCCCAGTTCAACAAGCCGGTCGGTAGGCGGCTGATCGAACATCCAGTCTGCCTCGCCCTTCTGGATCGCTGTTACCGCCGCTTCCTCGGTCAGGCCGAAGTCGTACTGCACGACGTCCGGATAGCCATCCGGCTGTGCTTCCTCGCTCCACTGCTTGAAGTGCGGATTACGCACCATCGTCATGCCCTTGTTCGGATCGTAGGCCGAAATCGCATACGCTCCGGTGCCCGGGATCGGATTTGAACCGACATCCTCCGCCGGCGTGCCGGCCGGCAAGACCACGGCGTGCGGCATGGCCAGCTTGTCGATGAATTCGGCATCGGGTTTGACGATGTTGATCGTTATCGTGCCGGCGGCTTCGTCGGCTGTCACGCCACCCTCCAGCGTGCAGCTCTTGGTGTCGGCGAGGCATTTGTCGGCGCCGACGATGCCAGCATAGAACGTGCCTGAGGTTGGGCCCGATACCTTGAAGATGCGCTGGAATGACGCCACGACGTCCTTCACCGTCATGTCCTGGCCATTGGAGAACTTGATGCCCTTGCGCAGCTTGAAGGTGAAGGTCTTACCGTCGTTGCTCACCGACGGCATATCCTCGGCGAGATCGGCGACGATCTTGAAGCCGTCCTTGCCGTCCGCCTTGCGGAAAGCGACGAGACCATCGTAGAGCGGCTGGAAAATCTGCCAGTATTGCAGCGTGTAGTTGATATGCGGATCGAGCGTGCCAGCCGCCGAGCGGGCCAGCAGCCGCATGGTGCCGCCACGATGTTCCTTCAGATATTCCGCATTTGCAGGCGCCTGCCACGTGCAGGTCAGCAAGGTCGCGGCGGCTGCCGCCAAGAGCAGTTTCTTCATTCTTATTCCCCTTTTTTCAGTTGTCGTTCTGGTGCAGGAATGAACCGACCACCCGCATGCATTCCTCTTGCTCTTCGACATGCGGCATGTGGCTGGAATGCTCGAATATCACCCAGCTGGCGCCCTTGATGCCGTCCTTGTAGGGTTGCACCGTCGCCGGCGTGGCCTCGTCATGGCGCCCCGAGACGATCAACGTCGGAACATCGATCGCCGGCAAGCGGTCGATCACGCTCCAGGTTTTCAGCGTACCGATGACGTGGAATTCGTTCGGGCCGTTCATCACATTGTAGACGGTCGGGTTGCGTGCCACCTGAGCGAGGCTTTCAGCCACCTCCGGCGGGAACGGCACCACGCGGCAGACGTGCCGCTCGTAAAACACCATTGTCGCCTGCTGATACTCCGGAGCGTCGGTGGTGCCCGCCTTTTCGTGTCGCGTCAGCGTTTCCTGCACATCCTCAGGAAGGTCGGCACGCAGGCGATTGGCTTCTTCGACCCACAGCTTCATCGATGCCGGCGAGTTGGCGATCGTCAGCGATTTCAGACCTTTCGGCTGCAGCACCGCATATTCGGCGCCGAGCATGCCGCCCCAGCTCTGGCCCAGTACATGGAAGCCCGCCCGGATGCCGAGGTGATCGACCAGGTTTTCGAGCTCGTCTATGAACAGTTGCGGCGTCCAGAAGTCGGCGCCTTTTTCGGGCAGCAACGTCGAGTTACCGCAACCGAGCTGGTCGTAATGGACGACAGCGCGCCCGTCCTGCGCGAGCAATTTGTAGGCGTCGACATAGTTGTGCGCGACGCCCGGACCGCCATGGAGGATCACCAGTGGAGGTTTCTCGCCGCCGAGTTCGCCGGCTATCCGGTACCAGGTTTCATAATCCCTGAAGCTGGCACGGCCTTCTCTAACGACGATCTCAGACGACATTCCGCTTTCCTACCCTGATTGAACAAACCCGGTCGCACCGCATCATCAAGCCCTGCTGGTGCGAACCCATTCCTCCAGCATCTGGACACCAAAAGCCGTCGCGCCCTGGCGGCCGCCTGGGCCATCGGTTTCAGCCAGTTCCTTGCCGGCGATATCGAGATGAACCCAGGCGCAGCCTTCAGTGAAATGGCGCAGGAAAGCCGCCGCGTAAGGCGCGTCGCCATCCTCCATGTCCTTGGCGTGATGCCTGAGATCGGCAAACGGCGACTGCAGCCCTTCATCGTAAGCGCGGTCGAGCGGCAGGCGCCAGAAACGCTCACCCACCGTCTCACCGGCGGCGACCATCTGTGAAGCAATGGCATCATCGGTGCTGAACAGGCCAGCGAAGATCGAGCCGAGCCCACGCATGACCGAATAGGTCAAGGTTGCCAGGTCGACCATTGCCGCGGGCTTGAAGCGCGTCGCGGTATAGTAGAGGCAGTCCGCCAGAAGCAGACGCCCCTCCGCGTCGGTATCGAACACTTCCACTGTTTGTCCGGAAGCCGTCGTGATGATCTCGCGCGGTTTCAAGGCCGTGCCCGAGGGCAGGTTCTCGGCGATACCCAGGACGCCGACCACATGCACCGGGCTGTCCTGCCGGGCGAGCGCCAACAGCAGGCCGCACACCGCCGCAGCGCCAGCCATGTCGGCCTTCATGTCGAACATCTGCGCGCCGCCCTTGATACAAAGGCCGCCGGAATCGAAGCAGACACCCTTGCCGACAAAGGCGAGTGGCTGTGCATTGGCGTTCTTGCCGCGATATCGCAGAACCGCCACCTTGGGCGCTCGAACTGAACCAGCCCCAACGGCCAGAAGCGCGTTCATGCCGAGTTTCTTCAGCTCTTTCGCGTCGAGAATCTCAACCTCGAGACCGGCCTGACGCAGGGGATCGAGATGATCAGCGAAACTGTCGGGATGAAGATGGTTCGGCGGCAGATTGACAAGGGTGCGCGCGTATTCAACGCCATCGGCGATGGCGAGCGTGCGGGCGAGTTCCGCCCGCAACTCCGCCTGTCCGGCCGCGACCAGACGAATACGCCAGACCTGATCGGCACCGGCCTTCGGCCGCTTGTTGCGCATATCGAAGCGATAGCGGCGCAGCCGCATGCCAAGCGCGACGCGCGCGAGGACTTCGGCCTCGGTCACACGGACGCCGGCGACAGCATCGAAAAGCAGCGTTGCTTCATTTTCGCCCTTGGCTTCCAGATGAGCGGCCAGAGCACCGCCCGCACGTGTCAGCGAGAGGGCAGTCACCGTATGCGCATTGCCCAACGCGAGCACGATCACACGCCGTGCGTTTACCCCGTGAGGTGGGACAAGATCGAGGCAGGCGCCGTTTTCGTTCAAGGCGCCAACGCCTGAACAGGCCCGAGATATGATCCCGCCGATCTTGCTATCCAATGCCTGAGCTTGAGAACCGAGGTCGCTTCCTGGCGTCTGCAGGATGACGATGACGGAGGCGTCCGCCGGGAGGTTGTCTGTCGTTTCAAAGACCGGCACTGGCGACTGCGGCATCAGGCGGGTATCTCCTCCAAATTGTCGGGGCTCAAATAAGGTGCGGCCGCCGCGACATGCCCCGGCCCCGGCAGTGATGCCGGTCCGAAATGTTCATGCGCGAAGCCGCATCCGCCGATGACGGAATGTTCCGAAGCCCCGAATAGTCGTGTTCTCTTGACGACTTAGTTGTTCTTGTCTCTTGGGTATCGCTGACAACGCAGGCGTTCAAACGCCAATTTTGTCCTTGTCGATTGACAAAAACTCAGCTGAGAACCCATGATCGGGCAATGGCTCTACCCTCACTCAATGGCATGCGCGCTTTCGAGGCTGCAGCACGTCTTGGCAGCATCAAGGATGCCGCGGAAGAACTGCATCTCACGGCATCGGCGGTTAGCCGCCATATTCGCACGCTCGAGAAAAATCTCGGCCAGGATCTGTTCGAACGGGGATTTCGTCAGGTCACGCTGACGACAAGAGGCTCCTATTACGCGCGCAATCTCTCGGAAGCCTTCGAGGCGATATGGCGTGCCACGGAGGATGTCAGCTTTCACGACGGCGCGCGGCGCGACAAGGCTCAGCGCCTACGCGTCCTGTGTGTACCCCCGGTCTTGAACCTCTGGCTCGCGGACCGGCTGCCGGGTTTCCGGCGGCAGCATCCGTCAGTCGACCTTGAGATCCTGACTTCAGGCAAACGCACCAATTTCGATTTGGCCATCGTCGACGAGTTCGACTACAAGGCCGGCCCGGCGCTGACACTGCTCATCCCGCTGGTGCTGACTCCCGTCTGTTCGCCTGCGCTGCTCGACGGGACCGTACCGCTGCGATCACCCGCCGATCTGATCCACCATCACCTGATCCATGAGTGCGAAACCAACAGATGGAAGCGCTGGCTGGAACAGGAAGGTGTCTTCGAGGCAATGCCGAAATCCAGCACCGTGCTCGACGACTGCACGCTGATCATGCGCGAGGCGATGAACGGCGGCGGGGTAGCGCTCGCCGACACGATGATGGCCCAGGACCTGCTGCATCAGGGCAAGCTCGTCGCTCCCTTCAAGGCACGTCATACCTATCCGGCAGGCATCTATCTCTATCAACGCCGCAGCATAGGCAGCAAACAGAGCGCCGCGTTGTTCCAGAACTGGCTGCTTGAACAGGTCGCCGAACACAAGAGAGTGATGGCGATCGACTAGCGAATGACCTCGACGCTGGGTCACCTTCCCCGCTGCCAGCAACGGATCGTATGACCTTCCGCGATCATCTTGCCCGGCGGCTCAGCTTCCATGCAGGCAGGTTGCGCCTGCGGACAGCGGCTGGCGAAAGCACAGCCCTGACCTGCCTGGGTTTCGATTTCCGAAGCAAAGGGGGCAGGCCCGGCGGGACCTGGCTCCGTGTCGTCGGCAGCGAGCAGCATCTCCGTGTACGGATGATTGGGACCCGCGAAGATCTGCTCGGATGCCCCTTCTTCGACAAGGCGGCCGCGATAGAGCACGCCGATCCTGTCGGCCATGTAGCGCACGACCCTGAGATCGTGGCTGATGAACAGATACGCCGTGTCGTTACGGCGCTGCAGGTCGTTGAGCAGGTTGAGAACAGTCGCCTGTACCGAGACGTCGAGAGCCGAGGTCGGCTCATCAAGGACCACCAGCTTCGGTGTTCCCGAAAAAGCACGGGCGATTGCCGCGCGCTGGCGTTGGCCACCTGAAAGCGCCCCCGGCTTGCGCTCGGCGAATGACGGCGCAAGCCGCACCGACCCAAGCAGGTCCGATATTCGCTGCGTCCTGGCAGATCTTGGCAGATCGGCCAGACGCCGCAGCGAGCGGCCGAGGATGGTGCTGATCCGCTGCCGCGGATTCAATGTGCGATCCGGCGATTGGAAAACCATCTGAATGTCGCGACGCTGGCTGGACTTGCGCCGTTCCACACGCGTGGCGGCTGCCTGTCCAGACAGTTCGACCGTGCCCGCGACAGGAGCCTGCAGGCCGGTGACGATCCTGGCGAGCGTCGACTTCCCGGAGCCGGACTCACCAATCAAGCCATAGGTCTCGCCGGCAGCAATGCTGAGGTCGACACCGTGGAGAACCGCCTGGCCGCCAAAGGACTGCCGGATGTCCTTGCACCGGAGCACGGTCTGGCGCTGGCGGCCAATCAGCGTGTCATCTGAAACCGGGAGTTCCTCGGCCGATTGGTCCGCGCAAGGCGATCCACTTTCGGCAAGCCGCCCGTCGCGCTTGGTATAGGTCAATGTCGGGATGCTGCGGACCAACATCTGCGTATAGGAATGCCGCGGTTCGTCGAACAACGTGCTGGCGTTGCCGCCTTCGACAACGACGCCGGACTGCATCACTGCGACGCGCTCGCAGCAGCGTTTGACCAGGTCGATGTCATGGCTGATCAAAAGGATACCGGTCTGGTGGCTTCGGCGAAGGTCGTCCAGGATCGCGATGATCTCGGACTGCACGCTGGCGTCGAGCGCGGTGGTCGGCTCATCAGGATCAGCAGGGCAGGATCGAGCGCAATGGCAATCGCGATATTGGCCCGCTGCTGCATGCCGCCCGACAGCTCGTGCGGATAAAGTCGGAGCACACGCTCCGGATCGGCGACACGCACGCGCCGCAAGAGGTCAGCAGCCTGCAGGGCGGCATCCTGCTGGCTGGTGCTGCGGTGGCGCACGATGGTTTCAGTGATCTGCCTGCCGATCGTCAGGCTGGGATTGAGCGCTGACCCGGGGTGCTGGTAGACGGCTGCAATGCGATCGCCGCGCAACCGGCGCAGTTCCTCCGCCGAGAGCGTTCGCAGGTCGCGTCCCAGGAATTGCAATGCGGAGGCCTCCACCTGCGTGTGTTTTGGCAGATAGCGCAGGGCGGCCAATGCCACCGAACTCTTGCCGGAGCCGGACTCGCCAACGAGGCCCAACGCTTCGCCAGGCCCCACACTCAGCGAGACATTGCTGACGGCACGCTGCAGCGATCTGCCTGACCGGTAGCTGACGGAGAGGCGTTCGATATTCAGAACGGATGGCGATGATGTCTCTTTCGGAACCACATTCTTCTCGCTTTGCCGTCCGGGGCAACGGCTTCCGGATGTGAGATCCATAATGTCTATAAAATTACTCGTATTGAATATGCGCGCAATCTAACCTTTTGCCGGTTTGGAGATTTCCAGCCGCCAACTCCGCCGATGCGGCGAAGTTTTTGACTGCAGAAGGGAAGCAACCAGCCATGGCGCATGGTCACATCATCCTCAGCGCATTCTTCTTCAATCCACAGGGCGATCACCGGATGTCATGGCGGCATCCGCGCGCGCCGGGCCGCGAAATCCTCGACTTCGACTATTATCGTGATCTCGTGCAGGCGGCAGAGCGCGCCAAGATCGACACGATCTTCGTCGCCGATCACGTGTCGATCTGGGATTCGGTCAGGAGCGGCGTCGCTCACTACGCCAATGCCCGGCTGGAGCCGTTGACGCTTCTCGCGGCGCTGGCCGGCGTGACCCGGCACATCGGCCTGATCACCACGGCCTCGAGTTCCTACAGCGAGCCTTACAATGTGGCGCGCTTCTTTGCCTCGCTCGATCACATCTCCAAGGGTCGCGCTTCCTGGAACGTCGTGACCTCCGCCATGGAAGAGGAAGCCAGGAACTTCGGACGAGACGGCAACATCGACCATGCACTGCGTTACGAACGGGCCGGCGAATATCTCGATATCGTCAAGGCGCTGTGGGACAGCTGGGAGGACGAGGCGCTGCTGATCGACAAGGAGACCGGTTACTTCGCCGACCCGGCCAAGGTCCACGCCATCAATCACAAGGGACCACATTTCAGGGTACGCGGTCCGCTCAATGTCCCGCGACCGCCGCAAGGCCATCCGCTGATCGTGCAGGCCGGTTCGTCGGAGGACGGCAAGAATTTCGCAACGGCCCATGCCGACGCGCATTTCGCGATCTTCAGCACCAGGGAGGATGGTGTCCGCTATCGCAAGGACATCAACGAGCGCCTCGCCCGCCACGGCAGGCACCCGGAGAGCTTCAAGATCCTGCCGGGCATCCTGCCGATCGTCGCCGGCTCGAAGGACGAGGCGCTCGAGCGTCAGGAATACCTGCAGACGCTGCTTCCCGATCAGGTCGGCATCGACCTTCTGTCGAGCTGGAGCGGACTCGATCTTTCGGCCTATCCCCCTGACGGCCCCGTGCCGCCGTTGCCGGATGAAAGCACGTTCAACGGCGGCCACACCTCGCTCAATCGTGTGCGGCAATGGGCCAAGCAGAACCTCACTCTGCGCGAAGTGGCACGCCGCCTTTCCAACAGCGGCTCAGTCCCGACGGTCGCCGGAACGCCGGTCGAGATCGCCGACCAGCTGGAGGACTGGTTCGTTGCCGGAGCCGCGGACGGCTTCAACCTGATGTTCCCGCTGCTGCCGGAAGACTGGCACGCCTTTGCCGAAAACGTGGTGCCGGAACTGCAGCGCCGCGGCCTTTTCCGAACTGAATACGAGCCCGGCACGCTGCGTGACCGCCTCGGCCTTGCCCGACCGGCCAACCGCTTTGCCGAGCAGCGCGACAATGTACGCGCGGTGTCCTGACCGCGGCATGGAGATGAAACAATGAATGCCCCCGTGACCAATACGAAGCTGCAGCCGCGCGAAGCCAGCACACCCCGGCTCGTCAACGTCCTTTCCAGCCCGAAGCGCATCCGCGTTCGTTTCGACGGCCAGACCATAGCCGACAGTCGCGACGTGCTCGTGCTCCGCTCGAACCACTTCCTGCCGATCTACTTCTTCCCCGCTGAGGCTGTGCTGCCGTCCGTGCTCAAACCCTCAGGATATCGCGACCCGCACGAGGTCGGCGGCGAACGCCAGTACTGGAACCTGGATAGCGGAGGCCGGCAAACGGCGAACGCAGCCTGGACCTTCGTGTCGCCGCCGGACGAGGAGTTGCATCTGCTTTCCGGCCGTATCGCCTTCGTCTGGAACGCGGTCGACCAATGGCTCGAAGAGGAGGAAGAGGTCTTCGTCCATGCGCGCGACCCTTACGCCCGCATCGATGTCCTGCACAGCACAAGCCATGTCAGGGTCTGGTTCGACGGCGAGCTGATCGCGGACAGCCGGCGCCCGGTGCTCTTGTTCGAGACCCATCTGCCGACCCGCTACTATATCCACCCCGACGATGTGCGGCTCGACCGCCTGGTTGCCTCGGACAGCAACACGCGCTGTCCCTACAAGGGCATCGCTTCCTACTGGTCCGGACAGCTGAAGGACGGGTCGATCGCCAGGGACATCGCCTGGAGCTACCGCGATCCGATCGACGAGATTCCGAAGATAAAGGGATTGATCGCCTTCTATCCGCAAGCTGTGGATCGCATCGAACTCGACGGCGAAATCGTCTCCTAGCCGTTCCCGCCACTTCCTCCATCCATCGGAAAAGCCATGACCAAACGTTCTGATATCGATGCCTTGCGCGGCCTGTCCGGCGATCTCTGGAATGTCGCCGTAGATGAACATGCCGCCGGATTCCTCAAACGCCGCGACTTGCTCAAATACGCGATGCTGATCGGCCTGACCGGGTTCGCGACGTCGCAGGGGCTCGGCTTGTCCGGCCCGGCGCGCGCTGCCACCAGCAAGCCGGGCGGCACGGTCCGCGTCGGTCTCGACCAGCCAACCGCGGCCATCGATCCTATCCTGGTGACCGACCCCGCCAGCATCGCGCTGATCAGCCAGGTGGGTGAATATCTGCTGCTGGACGACCCGAAGGACGGTCTGCTGCCGCGGCTCGCCGTTTCCTGGGAAGCGGACGAGACCGCCCAGCGCTGGACCTTCAAGCTCAGGCAAGGCGTCAAATTCAACGACGGCCGAGCGGTCACGGCAAAGGATGTTGTCGCCTCGTTCGAACGGCTGGTCGACCCCAAGAGCGGTTCATCGGCCCTCTCCGCCTACAAAGGGATCCTGTCCAAGGGCGCCATCCGGCAAGTCGACGAGCAGACGGTCGCCTTCGAACTCGACGCGCCCAACAGCAACTTTCCTTTCTATGTCTCATCCGACGTCGTCAACGCCATCATCCTGCCGGCGGACTATAGCGGCGACTTCGAGAAGACCTTTATCGGCACCGGGCCGTTCAAACTGGAATCCTTCCGCCCCAAGCAGGGCGCGACCTTCGTGCGCAATCCCGACTACTGGGGAGAACAGGCTCTGCCGGACAAAGTCGAGATCAAGTTCTTCGACGACTCGCAGGCGCAGTTGCTGGCGCTGCAGGCCGGCCAGTTGGATGTGATCCCCGAGACCACCCGATCCTCGCTGGCGATCGAGGGCAATCCCGCCTTCAGGATCATCAGCGTGCAGGCAAGCTCGCATGACGAGGTCCACCTGCGCACCGATCAGACGCCATTTACCGACAAACGGGTACGCCGGGCGCTTGCCTTGACGATCGATCGCGAAGCCGTGGTGAAAGGCCTGCTCAAAGGCAGGGCGATCGTCGGCAACGACACACCTTTCGCGCCGATCTTCCCATCCTCGGATCCATCGGTTCCACAACGCAAGCAGGATCTCGCCGAGGCGAAGCGCCTGCTCGCGGAAGCCGGCTTCGCCAACGGTTTCGACGTCACGCTGACCACCGAGCGCGCCTATGACATTCCCGACTATGCCGTGCTGATCCAGAATTTCGCGAAGAAGGCCGGCATCAACATCAAGCTCAACGTGCTGCCGCAAGATGCCTACTACGGGTCAGCCACCTTCGGCAGCTCACCCTGGCTGGATTCCGTGCTCGGCATTACCGATTTCGGCCACCGCGGCACACCCGATATCTTCCTGAACGCAACGCTCAAGAGCAGCGGCACCTGGAACGCCGCGCATTTCAACAACCCCACCTATGATGGTTTGCTGCTGGACTACAGCAAGGCCCGTGACCTTCAGGCGCAGAGGCTGGTCGCCGGCAAGATCCAGAATCTGCTGCTGGACGAGACGCCGCTGATCATCAGCTATTTCTCGCAGTACAGCCGCATCACCAGCGCGAAGATCGAGGGCGTGCGCTTCACGGCGATCTCGCACCTTCTGCTCGATCGCGCTTCCTTCGCATGAGGAAGAGTGACCGATGACGCTCGGCCGAACCATCGCTTCGCGCATCGGTTCGCTGCTGTTGACCCTATGGCTGCTCAGCGTGCTGGTGTTCTTTGCCGGGCAGGTCCTGCCCGGCGATGTCGGGCGCGTCATGCTCGGACCTTTTGCGGATGCCGAGGCTGTCGCGGCCCTCAACCGGAAGCTCGGCACGGACCAACCGGTGCTCGTGCAATACTGGAGCTGGTTCGAGAAGGCGATCCAGGGCGACTTCGGCGTGTCGCTGTCGTTGCGCCAGCCTGTGGCACCCCGTCCTGGAAAGCCTGCGCAACTCGGCGGCGCTGGCCGGTGTCTCCCTCGCCCTGCTGATCCCGCTGGGTATCGGCACCGGCATCGTCGCCGGACTGAAAGCCGGAAGTCTCATTGACCGGGCGATCGTGCTCTCCGGCATATCCTTGGCGATCGTGCCGGACTTCGTTTCCGGTCTTCTGCTGCTGATCGTGTTCGGCCTGTGGCTGAACTGGTTTCCGATATCGGGCGTCGCCCCGGACGGTTCAGGCTTCTGGACCAGCAGCTACCATCTGATCCTGCCCGCGCTGCCGCTCGTGCTCAATCTTCTCGGCTACATAGCGCGAATGACCCGTGCCGGCGTGATCGAGGCTGTCAATGCCGACTATACGCGTTCTGCGGTCCTGAAGGGCCTCACCCGGCACGAGATCATCTTCCGCCACGTACTGCGCAATGCGCTGACGCCGACGATCGCGGTGATTGCCACGCAGAGCGGCTTCCTGCTCGGTGGCCTCATCGTCATCGAGGCGCTGTTCGGCATCCAGGGCCTCGGCAATCTCGTTTTGACAGCTGCCAAGGCACGGGACTTCCCGACCCTGGAAGCCGGTGTCCTGGTCATCGCCGCGATCTTTGTGGTGTCGGCCACCATCGGCGATCTGATCCAGATGCTGCTTGATCCCCGACAGCGGCGCAGGGCGGCAACATGACCGATCTCGTCCACGCTCCGGCGCCAGACACCGCCGCGCTCAAAACCAGCTTCCTGTCCAGGCTGCGCAGCATACTTCCGGCACCGTCCATGCTGGTCGGCGGTGCCATCCTGCTGTTCTGGATAGCGTGCGCGGTGTTCGGGCACCTGTTCGTGCCGTTCGACCCCTACGCTGAAGACTTCCTTGCCATGCTCGCGCCACCGGATGCCGTCCACTGGTTAGGAACCGACACACTGGGTCGCGACATCCTGTCCCGTATCGTGGTCGGTTCGCGCGATATCCTGCTGGTCGCGCCGCTCGCCACCTTGGCCGGCGTCACAGCCGGCAGCTTCATCGGGCTTGTACTCGGCTACTTCAACGGCTGGGTGGATGCCATCGGCGCGAGGCTGCTCGATGCCCTGATGGCGTTTCCTTTCATCGTGCTGGTCACCATGACACTGGTCGCACTAGGCCCGTCGAACCTGACGGTCATCCTGGTGATTGGCATCGCATACGCCCCCCTCGTCGCGCGCACCGTACGGACGGCCGTGCGGCAGGAGCGCGAACGCGACTATGTCAGTGCCGCACGACTGGCGGGAGAAAGCTCGGCCGGCATCATGCTGTTCGAGATCCTGCCGAATGTGCGCGAGACGATCCTGGTCGAACTGATCACAAGGCTCGGCTATGCTTTCTTTTCCATCGCCACGCTGAGTTTCCTGGGTCTCGGGATCCAGCCGCCATCGGCGGACTGGGGGGTGGCCATCGCGGAGGGATATGGGTTCCTCACCGGCGGCAAGTGGTGGATTGTCGTCTTCAATTCCGGCGCGATCATTTCGCTGGTGATGGCCGCCAACCTGATCGCGCAGGGAGTGGGTGCGTTCGAGCCCGACAAGGACTAACGAGACTTCCGCCGCCTCAGACGGGCATCCGCCGCGGGTCGCCGCCAAAATCCACCGCACAAGCCTGAATATGTTGCCAGAGGCGGGTTGCTACGGGCCCATGCGGGCGATCGCGGCGACGCGCGGCGACGAGGTCGATATCGACGCCGGGAAAATGCTCGCCGGCGATCGAAAGGAGACGCCCGCTTCGCAACTCGTCCTCGATCATGAAGCGCGGCAGATGCCCCCAGGCCATGCCGCGCAGGATGATCTCCTTCTTCATCAGATGATCGCCCACCGTGCATTGCGGAGCGCCCTCGACGACATAATAATTCGCCCTTTGAGCCGCACGAGCAGTGTCGCGGATGATGCATTGGGTGAACCCTCGCATCTGTTCCGGAGTGACCGAAGCCGAAAGCGAAAACGGCAGAAAACCCGGAGCAACCACCGGTATGAATGACACTTTGCCAAGGTCGATCCATTCCAGCCGTGGATCGGTCTTTTCGACCCAGTGCAGGATGAGGTCCGCCTCGTCTTCGAAAAGCCGCTCCCAGGGCCCGCTGATGGTTTCGAAATGAAGATCGAGCCTGGTGTTCGGGCGATCTGTGAAAAAGCCGCTCAGCAGTTCCAGTCCGTCATGCAATGGACAGGTGTCGCCGATGACGACACGCAGATGCGTCTCCTCGCCCATCGCCAGCTGCCGTGCATGCAGCTTCAGCGTTTCCATCTCGGAAAGCAGCGACTGCGCCTTGCGATGAAATGAGCGGCCTGCATCGGTGAGTACCACCCGATAACCAGTACGATCGAGCAGAGCGACCTGGAGATTGTCCTCCAGCTTGGCGACGGCGGCAAACACCGCAGCATGGGAGCGGTTCAACACCAACGCGGCTCCCTGGAATCCACCTTCGCGGACCACTGCGTCGAAGCATTGGACTTCCTGGAGCGTGAATGAATTCATTGTAGGTTTTGCTTACAAAGAAATCTAAATCTTTTCAATATTTATCGAAACAAGTTCGCACTACCTTCGCATCATTCCCGATTGAGGCCGGCAAGGATGCCGCCCGATACACAGAAAGGTGCCGTCATGAACTCCGCTCTCCGAGCCAATCTGAACGCGGAAGAACCGACCAGCCTTTCGTTCTTCACGACCGGCGACGGTGTGAGGATCGCCCACAGGATCGATGGCACTGCCGATCTTCCAGTTCTCATCCTTGCCAACTCCATCGCCACAACCCTGCACATGTGGGACGGCCAGATCGCCGAACTGTCACAGCACTTCCAGGTCATCCGCTACGACTATCGCGGCCACGGCGGCTCCGAGGTGCCCGCCGGAGCCTATTCGGATGGCCGGCTTGGCCGCGATGTACTGGAATTGATGGACCATCTCGGCATCGAGCACGCCCATTTCATGGGACTGTCCCTCGGCGGCTTCGTTGGCCAGTGGCTGGCCATCCACGCCCCGGAGCGCATCGACCGGCTGGTGCTTGCCAACACCGCTTCCCATATCGGGCCGGCTGACCATTTCGACACTGCCATCCGCAAGGTTCTCGCGGCGGTGGACATGAAGGAGACCGCCGAAGGCTTCCTTCACAACTGGTTCCCCGCGGCGATGATCGAGGACAACGGCCCGGCCATCCGGAAATTCCGCCAGGACCTGCTGGAGACGCCTCGCCAGGGACTGGCAGGGCTTTTTGCCGCGGTACGCGATGCCGATCTGCGCCGTACCATTGCCTTGATCCAAAGCCCCACTCTGGTCATCGGTGGCCAGTTTGACACCGTGACCTCCTATGTCATGAGCGAAGCCATTGCAGCCGGCATTCCCGGCGCGCGGCTGAAGGGCTTTCCCGCAGTGCACCTGACCAATGTCGAATTTCCGAAGGAATTCGTCGAAGAAGTGCTGGCGTTCCTGAAGTCGGATCAGGCGTGACCACTTCGTTCAGCGACACGGCGCGGCGATCCAGCCGCGCCCAAGCTCATCGGGCGCCGGCAACCTGACCCCTGGTCTCCAGGGTAACGAAGCCTCGTCCTTATCACATCCAGGAACAGCTCGACCTTCCGGGACCGGTGACGCTTCTGCGGGAACACCGCATAAATCCCGCCTGTCGGCAGCGCCCAGTCGGGCAGGACGTGGATGAGGCGCCCGAGAGCGACATCCTCGGCTACCTGGTAATCCGGGAGCACCGCGAGCCCGCCACCGGCCATGACGGCTGTGCGGACCGCACTTGTCGTCGATATCGAAAGACGGTGGTCGAACCGCACCTGCTGAACCTTCTGATCGGGGCTGGTGAAAGACCAGTTCTCGGGCCTCTCAGGATAGACAGCTCGATGAAGGGCCAGTCCGCCAGATGCTGGGGGCGCTGCACGCGGGCAAGGCGATCCGACCATGACGGCGGCGCCACAAGCCATTGCGCAAAGGAACCGAGCAACGCTGCCGTATGGCTGCTGTCGCGAGGCCAGCCCAGACGGATGGCAACGTCTATTCCCTCTCCCACCAGATCGACGATCTGATCCGACGCGATCAGGTCGACCTTCAGGCTGGGAAACTGGTTGATCAGCGAGACGAGGACCGGGGTCACCACGGTTGCACCGAAATCCACCGAAGTGGTCACGCGCAACAGCCCGCGAATGTCGAGGTTCTCCCGGTCCAGAGCCGTAACGGCTTCATCGACCTGGCGCAGGATTGCCGTGCACGCCTCGAAGAACTGCCGGCCGGCAACCGTCAGGCCGAAGTGGCGTGGATTGCGCAGCAGAAGTGCTGCCCCGACCTCGGCTTCGAGCCGTGACAGGTGTGTGCTGATGACGGACTTGGCCAGCCCGGTGCGCCGCGCCGCCTCCGACAGCGATCCTGCCTCGACCACAGAAACGAAGATCGAGAGGCGGTTGAGATTGATGTTGCGGACGTTGGTCATTCGTTCGCTTTGGTAGAACACTAAGTGCGAAGCGTCACGACTTTTATCGCTTTGACAGCAACCATATTGTTCGACGCCATCACGATCGGAGCAGCCATGCAGAACACCACCCCGAATGCCGTCCTTCAGGCCTATATCGATGGCTCCGGAGAGCTCGATCGCGCCAAGCTGGCGGGCTGTTTCCATCCCAACGCGATCATGACGGGTTATCTGCTCGGCAATGCCGTGATCGGCACACCCGAACTCTATCTCGACGACATTGAGAGAATGGCATCGCAGGGCGTTTCGAACGAAGGTTATCAGGCCCGTATCGAGGGCCTGACCATTCAGGGTTCCGTTGCCACCGCCACCGTCGTGATGTCAGGCCTTGCCGGGCTCAACTTCAACGACTTCATGCATCTCGTCGAAGAAGACGGCCGCTGGAGCATCATCAGCAAGCTCTTCACCACCCTCTGAACCTGCTCGAGCGCGGCAACCGCGCCGATCGCTGTCTCTTTCAAAAAGCCCGGGAACCAGACATGAACATCAAGACCGATCCCACTATCGACTGGGCCGCACGGGACGCCCGCGTCGTCCATCATCCGCATGGCGATGCAACCGACCCGGAGCGTTTCGTGCTGGTACGAGGCAAGGGATCGACGCTGTGGGACGTGGACGGGCGCGAGTACATCGACGCTCATGCCGGCGCCTGGCTGACCCAGGTCGGCCATGGTCGTGAGGAACTGGCAAGGATCGCCGCTGAGCAGATGTCGACGCTCGCGCATTTCACGATCATGGGCGACTACGCCAACATCCCGACAATCGAATTCTGCGAAAGGCTGATCGCACGCGCTCCGAAAAACATGGCCAAGGTTCGCCTGATGAGCAGCGGCTCGGAAGCGGATGACGAAGCGCTGCAGCTCGTGCGGCTCTATCACCACAAGCGCGGCCAGCCAAAACGCAGCAAGATCCTGGTACTGCGTGGCTCGTTCCATGGCCGGACCTATGGCGGCGCGGAACTTGCCGGCGGACGTCCGGGCATCGGTGACGTGCCGAACAACGCGATCATGCTGACACCACCCTTGTCATACCATGCCGAGCTTTTCGGCGGCGAGGACGTGACCGACTTCTGCGTTCGCGAGCTGGAACAGACGATCGCGCGCGTCGGCGCCGACAACATCGCCGCCATGTTCGGCGAGCTGGTGATGGGACCGGCCGGAATGATCCCGGTTCCCGACGACTACTGGCCGCGCATGGTCGCGGTGCTCAAGTCGCACGGCATCCTTTTCGTTGCCGATGAGGTGGTGACCGCCTTTGGTCGCGCCGGCGCCTGGTACGCGGCGCTGGACTACAATCTTACGCCCGACATCATCGTTCTGGCCAAGGGCATTGCGAGCGGCTACGTGCCGCTGGGCGCGCTTCTCCTCGACGGCAATCTCGCCGATGTTCTCGACGGTGCCGGCGGCGGCGGCTCTTATGCCGGGCACCTGATGGCCTCGGCCATCGGGTCGGCCAATATCGACATCATCGAGCGGGAAAACCTGCTCGAAGCGTCCCGGCTGCGCGGCAAGCAGTTCCTCGACGAACTCGGCGAGCTGATCAACCTGCCAATCGTCGGCGACGTGCGCGGGCGCGGCCTGATGATCGGTGTCGAGCTGGTGTCCGACAAGGCGACACGTCAGTCGCTGTTCGACACGTTCCCCAGGCTGAAGAAAGAGATACCGCTCTTCACGCGCAGGAAGCATGGCGTCATCACGGCTATCCATGGCGGCGCCGTGGCTTTGACCCCGCCACTGGTCATCACGCCACAGGAAGTCAGCAAGGTTGCCGATGCGGTGGGGGACGTCCTGGCGCGGGTCAACATCCACACAGGACAGATCGACTAACCCTCGAAACAGAAGAAGCCGCCGGCACTCCTCGGGAGCCCCGGCGGCTTCTTCGCTCCGATCTAGCCGACCGCCAGTGCGGTGACCTCGCGCCGGAACGGCAGCGCATCGCCGATATCCGGCTCATCCATTTCGCGGGCGAAGCGGTGGCCAGCATAGGTTGCCCAGGCGATAGGCCCAGGTGCTTCGGCATCGCCAAACACCTTGATCGAACGGATGCCGTTGTCCGCCCATTCGGCTCGACGCTCCTTCAGTTCGTTCCACAGGCCGTCATTTTGCAGGCGCGACGTCACCAGCACCACCGCGTCGGCAGCGAAGTCGCGCTCGGCTCCGGTATAGGCGCATGCCGTGGCGACGCCGCCGGCCATCACCCGCGTCACCACGCGATTGAGAACGATCTCGACACCCAGCTCAGCCAGGCGCCTGTGAATAGCGCCCTGCTCCAGCGTGTTGCGGGTCCAGTCGGATACGTAGGCCGATGGTGTAACCAGCGTGACCTTTGCGCCTTGCTTCGCCATCAGCTCCGCCAACACGCCACCCATGTAGTAGTGGTCGTCGTCGAACAGCACGACGTTGCCACCCGGCACCTTGCCATCCATCAGATCGTCCGGGGTGTGGATCGGCATGGCCGGGTCCATCGGCATCGGCACGACATGGGCTCGCGCCACGCCGTCGCGCCGCCAGGCCGCGCCGGTGGCGATCGCGACATTCTCGAAGCCGAAGGCAAGAATGTCATCGGCGGAGAGCCGGCTGTCGAAATAGACATCGACATTCGGCATCTGGCCGAGCTGGTACTGGCGATAATCGCGCACGCGCCCCCAGGCCGAGAGGCCCGGCAAGCGGCATTCGCGCGCAACGCGGCCGCCAAGCTCCGTACCTGCTTCGGCAAGGGCCACCTGATAGCCGCGCGCGCCGAGCGCGCGGGCCGCCTCCAGCCCGGCGGGGCCAGCGCCGACGATCAGCACTGTTTCGCTGGCGCCTTTCGCCTGCATGCGCTCCGGATGCCATCCCTTGCGCCATTCCTCCATGAAGGTGGGGTTCTGCGTACAACGCGAGATCGACATGGTCATGTCGCCGGTGATGCAGATGTTGCAGCCTATGCATTCGCGGATATCTTCGATGCGGCCCTCCTCCACCTTCTTCGGCAGGAAGGGATCGGCGATCGACGGCCGGGCACAGCCGATGAAGTCGAGCGTGCCGGACTTGATCATCTTCACCATCACATCCGGCGAGGTGAAGCGCCCCACCCCGACGACCGGCCGGGAGGTGAGTTTCCTGATGCCGGCCACCAGGCTTTCCTGCGCGGCTTCCTCCTTGAAGCGCGATGGGCCGGAACAATCCTCCCAGGCGCCGTGGGCCAGGTCCCAGAGATCGGGCAGGTCGGCATGCATCTCGATCATGTCGCGGACTTCGGAATTGGCGAAGCCGAGCTCGCCGATCATCTCGTCCAGCGAAAGGCGCAGCGTCAGCCCGCAAGTGTCGCCGATGGCATCGCGCCCTTCCTCGATCAGCTCGCGCATGAGGCGCGAACGGTTTTCCAGCGAGCCGCCATATTCATCGGTGCGCTGGTTGGTGGCGGTGGAGAGGAAATGCTGGATGATACCGAAACCGTGCGCCCCATAGAGGCAGACAAGATCGAAGCCGGCCAGCTTGGCGCGCTTGAAGGCATTGCGGTGCCAGCGCCGCAGGTCGCGTATGTCCTGCTTGTCCATGGCTCGCGCCTGCACCGGATCGTTGGTGAAGGTGCGGATCGGCAAGGCCGTCGGCCCGCGCGGTACCTCACGCGTGTAGAGGTTCGGCCCGTTGATGCCGGAATAGGCGAGCTGGATACCTGCCAGCGCGCCATGCGAGCGCATCGCGGCGGCCATTTTCGCCAGTGCCGGAATATCCTGGTCTTCCCACAGCCTCAGCTCGATGAAAGGCGTGATTTCCGAGGTGTGGTGCATCTCGGTCTGTTCGGTGAAGATGACGCCCCAGCCGCCTTCCGATTTCGTGCGCCGCATCTCGGCCGCCGCTGAAGGATCGCGATAGCCACCGCCGTTGCAATGCGGAACCTGGTAGAAACGGTTCTTGGCGGTGACCGGGCCGATCTTCATCGGTTCGAACAGAATGTCGTAGCGGGGATCGCGCATGAACTCTCCTCCGGTGGCTGGCATCGGGCGCTGGCAATGTTGCCGCCTATTCATAGGAGGACGGCGGCGACACAAAACTAGAGTTTTCTTCCGTGCCGCTTAGGAGCCGCCTAATGGACGGAGCCTGCACAGAACGGCAAAGCCGATGCAGGACAAAAGCAAATGCGAATTCAATGACCCGGCATGCGGATGCTAGAAAGCCGCTATGAATGGTGAGGCGTGCGGATGAACAGCATCGAAATCCTGGACCGGCTGATCGCCTTCCCGACGGTGAGCCGCGATTCCAACCTGGCGCTGATCCGTTACGTCGCCGATCTGCTGGAAGCAAAAGGCATCCCGTGCCAGCTCATCCATAACCACGACGGGCACAAGGCCAATCTTTTCGCAACGATCGGTCCGACCGACCAGCCCGGCGTCATGCTGTCAGGGCATACCGACGTCGTGCCTGTCGATGGACAGGACTGGACCCTGCCGCCTTTCGAGATGTCGAGGCTTGACGGCAAGCTGTTTGGACGCGGTGCCGCAGACATGAAAGGCTTCGTCGCCTGCGCGGTCGCCGCGGCGCTGAAGGCAGCGGAACGCCCCTTGCGCACGCCGCTGCATCTGGCCTTGTCCTATGACGAGGAGATCGGCTGCCTCGGCGTCCGCAGCCTGGTGGAGATGCTGGGCACGGCTCCCCGCAAGCCGTTGCTGTGCATCGTCGGTGAACCGACATCGATGCAGGTCGCCACCGGCCACAAGGGCAAGGTTGCCGCACGCGCGCTCTGCAAGGGGCGCGAAGGCCATTCGGCACTTGCACCACTGGCGCTCAACGCTATTCACCTCGGCTGCGACTTCATTGGCGCACTGCGCAGTGAACAGGACCGTTTGGCGCGGGATGGCGCCCGTGACGGCGACTACGACATCCCCTACACCACCGTCCATGCCGGCAAGATCAACGGCGGCGTGGCGCTGAACATCGTGCCGAACCTGTGCCAGGTCGACTTCGAGATCCGCAACGTCGCCGCCGACAATCCGGATATCATCCTCGATCGCCTGCGCGACGAGGCTGCCCGCATCGCCACCGCGGCCGCCGGTATCGCACCGGAAGCGGCCATCGACATCGAAATCACCAACACCTATCCGGGTCTCGATACACCGGCCAATTCAGAAGTCGTGGCCTTCGTGAAATCGCTGACCGGCGCCAACGGCACCATCAAGGTGGCCTTCGGCACGGAAGGCGGTCTGTTCAGCCGCGATGTCGGCACGCCCACGGTGGTCTGCGGCCCAGGCTCGATGGCACAGGGGCACAAACCTGACGAGTTCGTCACGGTCGAGCAGATGCATCGCTGCGACGACATGCTGGAGAAGCTTCTGGACCGACTGGTCGAGGGCGTGTCAACGAGTCGATAAATCGATCTATCCCACGACCCGCTCGGTTCCGAACACGCCCTGCTCGACCACGAAGCGGCGGCAATGCAGGATGAACGCCTGCACGGTCTGCGTGCGATGCTCGGCATTGGGCATGGCGATGCCCATGGTCAGCGGGCGGATATCGCCCCCCAGCGGCACGAACACCAGCGGCTTGCCGTCGGGAGACAATGTGTTGAGCGGCCGCATGTTGGCGATGCCATAACCGAAACCGTTGGCCACCATAGAGCGCATGACGGCGATGTCGCCGGTGCGCTCGGCGATATAGGGCCGAAGTCCTTTTTGCTGGAAAACGGACAGGAAATATTCGCGGCTGAACGGCAGGTCGAGCAGCACCATCGGCTGGTCGACCAGTTCTTCCGGCGATATCAAGTCCCGGCCAGCCAGCGCGTGTCCCGGTGGCAGCATGACATAGGCCGGCAATTGCATCACCGGTTCGAAAGCGACGTCTTGCGACAATTCGAGATCGTAGGTAAGCGCGGCATCGATCTCTCCCCGCTGCAGCATCTCCAGCAACTGGCCCTGGTTACGCTCGAACTGCCGGACGCGCACGTCGGGATAACTCTCCTCGAACCTTCGACGGAGCGCCGGCAGGATGATCTGCGCGAAGGTCAGCAGGCAACCGATCGCCAGCGGCCCGCGCACCTTTTCGGCGATATCGCCCGCCACATCGTGCAAGGCATCGGCATCGGCGAGGAGACGCGCCGCTTCCTTCAGGAACACACGGCCGCCAGCAGTGAGAGACAGGCCGTGGGAGTGCTTGCGGACAAAAAGCTGGACACCGAATTCCGTTTCCAGCTGGGCAATGGAAGCCGAAATCGACGGCGGCGAAACGTTCACCTGTTCGGCCGCCTTGGCGATGGACCCCGCCTCGCCCACGGCAACGAAATATTCCAGCTGTCTGAGCGTAAAACGAAGTGGCATGCCGGCTATGTTGCCAGTTTCGGTGCGCTGATCAAGGCGTTCGCGCTTTTCAATATTTGATCCACGTCGTCTTCAGCGCCGTGTATTTGTCCAGCGCATGCAACGACAGGTCGCGGCCAAAACCCGACTGCTTGAAACCGCCGAACGGCGTCATCGGGCTCAGCGCATCGACGGTGTTGACCGAAACCGTGCCGGCATGGAGACGCTCGGATATACGATGCGCACGCGAGAGGCTGTCGGTCCACAGCGAGGCGGCAAGGCCATAGACGCTGTCATTGGCAATACGGATGGCCTCTTCTTCGTCATCGAAGGCGATGATCGACAGGACTGGCCCGAATATCTCCTCGCGAGCAATGGTGTCTTGTGGCGACACATCATCGAAGATCGTCGGCTGGACGAAACTGCCACGGCCATTGACGGTGACCTGATCGCCGCCAATGACCAGCCGCGCCGTCTTCTTGCCGGCCTCGACGAACCGCATGACATTGGCCGCGTGGCGCGCATCGACCAAAGCCCCCATCTTGGAAGCCGGGTCCAGCGGGTCGCCGGGCTGGGTTGCCGCGGCGCGCGCAGCCAGCTTCTCGACCATGGCGTCCTTGACGCCGCGCTGCACCAGCAGGCGCGAATTGGCCGAGCAGACTTCGCCCTGATTGAAGAATATGCCGAAGGCCGCCATGTCGGCCGCCGCATCGAGATTGGCGCAGTCGGCGAAGACCAGGTTCGGGCTCTTGCCGCCCGTTTCCAGCCACACCTGCTTCATGTTGGATTGGCCGGAATACTGCAGGAACATCTTGCCCACCGCCGTCGAGCCGGTGAAGGCGAGACAGTCGACGTCCATGTGCCTGCCCAGCGCCTGGCCGGCAGTCTCGCCGAGCCCCGGAACGACATTGAGCACGCCGGCCGGCAAACCGGCCTCCATGGCGAGTTCAGCCAGCCGCAGCGCTGAAAACGGCGACTGTTCGGCCGGCTTCAGCACGACCGAATTTCCGGCAGCCAATGCCGGCGCGCATTTCCAGGTCGCCATGTCGAGCGGGAAATTCCATGGCACCACCGCGCCGACGACGCCGAGCGGCTCGCGCCGGACCAGAACCAGATCGCCGGAGCCCGTCGGGGCAACTTCATCATAGAGCTTGTCGATCGCCTCCGCATACCACTGGAAAATGCCGGCGGAACCCGGCACGTCGATGGTAGCGGCATCGGCGACCAGTTTGCCCATGTCGAGCGATTCCAGCAGGGCTAGTTCCTGCAAATTCTCGCGCAGCAACTGTGCCAGGCGCAGCAGCACTTCCTTGCGATGAGCCGGCGACGACCGGGACCAGCTGCCCGACTGGAAGGCACGCCTGGCCGAGGCGACGGCACGGTCCACGTCTTCCTCCCCGCATGACGCCACCTCGGCCAGCGTCTCTCCCGTCGCCGGATTGATGCTTGCGAAAGTGCGGCCGGAGCGCGCGGCGACGAACTTGCCGTCGATGAAAGCCTTGTCGCGAAAGCGGATGGCGGCCGCCCTGTCGATCCAGTCCTTGTGGCTGAGTTCGCTCATGACGGCTCCTGCTTGTTTGGATCTGCTGCGCTGTTATTCGTCGCCCGGCACGCCGTAGCTCGGCGCATCCGATGGATTAATGGCGCGGGTGACATAGGCGTCGAGCTGGGACTTGTAGATGTCCCAGAGCCTGGCCAGTTCCTCGATCGGACATTGTTCCGTCCAGTCGCAGCGCAGGTCCGCCACCGGCCAGGCAACGTCCCGCACGAGCTTCATGCCGGCGGAGTGAACGGGACCAGCTTCGCCGCCGGCCTTCAGCGCGGCCCGCATCGTTGCGATGATGCGGTCACCGAGATGCCCTTCGGAGGCCAGGAAGGCATCGACCATCGCCTGCGGCACGCCGTCATTGGCGAGCAGATTGCCGCCGCAGGCGACGTTCTCGCCGCGCGCCTCGGCCCAGATGCCGAGGGCTTTCGGCCCTGAATGAATGGCGCTGATCCCGGCACCGTCAACCGCCAGCAGCTGCCGGTATTCCATGTAGGCACCGTTGCGCTTCAGGATCGCGACAGCCTCTGCCGCCGATGCACCGCGCGCCATCAGGTCGAGCGCCCGGGTTCCCAGCGTCGGGTCGGTGATGTTCTGGCTGGCGACCGCACCGACACCTGCCTGCGCATAGGCGCAGCGTGCCGCAACCGCCGGCGAGGACGACGAGACGGCGACGCCGAACATGCCCGTGCTGCTGCAGCGCGCGACGATGGAGAAGGTCATGACCTGCCCCTCAGTCCGGAATGACGGCAGTGCCGTCGATCTCGACCAGCCATTCGGGGCGGGCAAGTGCGGTCACCACCAGTCCGGTCGAAACCGGATGCACACCCTTGATGTATTCGCCCATGGTCCTGTAGACCGCTTCGCGATGGCGGACATCGGTGATGTAGACCACCACCTTCACCAGATGTTCCATCTTGCCACCGCACTCCTCGATGAGCTGCCGGATGTTCTGCATAACCTTGTGGGTCTGCTCGACCGGATCGTGGCTGTCGAGGTTCTTGGCCGTGTCCAGGTCCTGCGGACACTGCCCGCGCAGGAAGATCATGGTGCCGCGCGCCACCACCGCCTGGCAGAGGTCATTGTCGAGCTTCTGCTCGGGATAGGTATCCTTGGTGTTGAATTTGCGAACCCGGGTATGCGCCATGCTGGTCTCCATCAGATCGGACTGAAGGCTCGCGCCGTGCGACGGCCGGCCCATGCCCGGAATTATCGTTCGGATTTTCGTCAGGCGCGCTGAGCGCCGAAAGAACAGTCTTTCTCATTGCTGATAAGGCCCCGCCTAATCAGCGATGAACGACGGGCCACCAAGCGGTCGGACCGCCTAGGCGTCCTCGGTCTGGCGCTGGGCGGCAGCGTGATAGGCCAGATATTTCCGCCGCGTGGAAATGCGATCGGCAAGATGCTTGGCATCGTGCCAGACCCCCCAGATGAAGCTGGAGCCCCTGCGCGACTGCCAGGGCAAGCCGAGGAAATAGATATCGGGTTCGCTCGACACGCCGCGCTGATGCTTCGGCCTCCCCTTCTCGTCGAAGGCACCCACTTTCAGCCAGTTGTAGTCGACGGAATAGCCGGTGGCCCAGATGATCGAGGTTATGCCCGCGTCTGCCAGGTTCATTTGCAGAATGGGATCGGTCATGCAGGCCGGATCGGGATCGAGCCTGCGCGCCTCGGGCTCGTCCGGAAGGTCGAGACCGTTGGCGAGAGCGTAGGCGTCGGCCTCATCCATCAGTGCGTGATGGTTGGCGTCGCCGCGCGCGACGTTTTCGACAAGGTCCGGCGCGAAACGCATGACGCCGTTCGCATAGCTTTCGGTGCGGCCGACCAGCGTCATTCCGCGTGCTGCCAGGCGACGGAAATCGATCGTCTCGCCGCCACGGGCACCGCTCACCGCGATGGTGACATGCTCGGTTCCCGGCCCGGGGGTTTCGGCGTCCCATTTGTTCAGGACCCCCAGCCACCAGCAGAAGTCATAGCCGCGGTAACTGCGGAATGGGCGGTCATGCGGCCCGACCGAAAGATAGACCTGCTTTCCCGTGCGTGCGAGTTCGTCGGCGATCTGCACACCGGAAGATCCGGCTCCGACCACCAGCACGGCGCCTTCGGGCAGTTGTTGTGGATTGTGGTAGCTGTTGGAATGCATCTGCATGAGACCGGCACTGTCCGGCACGATCTTCGGAATGATCGGATGCTGGAAAGCCCCGGTGGCGGCCACCACGCTGTTGGCCTCGATCACGCCAGCCGAGGTTTCGACACGAAAACCCGGGCGCCCGACAAGCCGACGCACGTCCTTGACCTCGACGCCGCAGCGGATCGGCGCGCCGATCATCTTGGCATAGGCGACGAAGTAGTCCGCGACCTGCTCCTTGCCGACAAAGCCGTCCGGATGAATGCCGGGGAACTCCATGCCCGGAAAACGGTCATGCCAGGCCGGTCCGTTGGCAACCAGCGAATCCCAGCGTTCGGAACGCCAGCGTTCGGCGATACGGTGCCGCTCGAGAACGAGGTGAGGCACGCCGCACTTGCTCAGGTTTTCGCTCATGGCCACCCCGGCCTGGCCAGCACCAACGACAAGCGTGTCTATTTTTTCGACCGACATTTCAGCGCCCTTCTCTGGGCCTCCGGGATTCCTGCAAGCGCAGCGGAGGTCTGACTGCCGGTTTACTGGAGGGGTCGGATCACGAAAATTACGATTTCACGTGGCAGTGGTTAGCCTGTCCCTAAATACCCGGCCGAAGCGAACGGCTTCAGCCGGGAGACCGGGCAAGTCACGAAATCACAGCGTAAAAATCAGAGATAGAGGCTCTTCGCCGCCTTGGACGACAGTAGCTCACGGGCCGGGCCTTCCTGCGCGACGCGGCCCTTGACCAGCACATAGCCGCGATCGGCGATGCCAAGACCCATCTCGGCATTCTGCTCGATAAGCAGGATGGTGGTGCCGCGCCGGTGCACTTCGCTGGTGATCTCGAAATACTCATCGATCAGCTTCGGTGACAGCCCGAGCGACGGCTCGTCCATGATGACCAGCTTCGGTTCGCCGATAAGAGCGCGGGCGAGTGCGACCATGGCCTGCTCGCCGCCCGACAAGGTGCCGGCCGCCTGGCGCAGCCTCTCGCGGATGCGCGGAAACAGGTCGCACATCTTGTCGAGCTGCGGCTGGAAATTCGGCCCGCGGCCGGAAACGGCGTCATAACCGAGGCGCAGATTCTCCTGCACGGTCAGGCTCGGGAAGAGCCGCCGCCCTTCCGGCACCAGCCCGACACCAAGCGCGGCCAGGTTCTCGGTACCGAGCGAGGCCATGTCTCGGCCCATGACGTCGACCTTGCCGCGCAGCGCGCGCACGACGCCGCAAACGGTCATAAAAGTGGTTGTCTTGCCGGCGCCGTTCGGTCCCAGCAGACAGACCAGTTCGCCGGGCTGCACCTTGATGCTCAGGCCGCGCAGCATCGGCACCGGGCCGTAGGCGGTGTCGACATCGTTCAACTCAAGCATGGGCGGCGGCCTTTCCAAGATAGGCTTCCTGCACACGCGGATCGGACTTCACTGTCGCGAAATCGCCCTGTGCGATCTTGCTGCCATAGTCGACGCACATGACATGATCGGGGAACGCTTCGACCACGCGCATGTCGTGCTCGATCAGGATCACCGAAAGCTCGGTGCGCTCTGTCCGCAGGCGGCGGATATCGGCAATCAGCGCGTCGGTCTCGACCTCGTCCATGCCGACGGAAGGCTCGTCGAGCAGCAGCAGCTTCGGCTCGGAGGCAAGCGCGCGGGCGATTTCGAGCCTGCGCCGGTCGGCCTGCGCCAGGGTGCCGGCAGGCCGATGGCGCTGTTCGAAAAGGTCGCCGGAACTGGCCTTCAGCAGAAGTTCGGCCTTTTCGACGCATGCCGCCATTTCGCGTCGCGATGCACCGGGCAGGAACAGCGCGCCCAGCACTCCGGTCCTGGTGCGCGTGTGCATGCCGATGATGACGTTGTCGAGCACACTGAGATCCGAAAACAGCCGCGACGTCTGGAAGGTGCGGCCGATGCCACGCGCCACCACCTCATGCGATGGATGGCCGGTGATGTCGGCACCATCGAAGCGCACTTGTCCCGACGTCGGCCGGTAGACGCCGGTGACGACGTTGAACAGCGTGGACTTGCCCGCGCCGTTCGGTCCGATGACGGCCAGCACCTCGCCGCGGCCGATCGAGAAGCTGACCGCATTCAGCGCCACCAGACCGCCAAAGCGCATCGTCGCGTCATTGACTTCCAGCAACGCGCTCATCGGCTCTCTCCATAGCTGCGGATACGCTGCGGGAAGAGCCCCTGCGGACGGATCATCAGGAAGGCGATGATGACGATGCCGAAGAAGAGCAGCCTGTAGTCGGAGAAGGCACGCAGTTTCTCAGGCAGGATGGTGAGCAGGAAGGCGCCGACGATGACACCGAAGATGTTGTCCATGCCGCCGACGATCACCATCGTCATGATCGTGACGGACACCAGGAAGGTGAAGTTGTCGGGCGAAATGTAGGAGACGTAGAAGGCGTAGATGGTGCCGGCGAAAGCCGCCAGGAACGCGTCGACCGCGAAAGCCAGCACCTTGAACCAGGCGACATTGATGCCCTGCGCGCGCGCCGCGATCTCGTCGGCGCGCAGCGCATTCCAGGCCAGTCCGATGCGGGAGGAATGCAGGCGGTGCGCTGTGATGATCGCCACCACCACCAGCAAGGCGGAGAGATAGTAGAAATTGGCCTGGCTCGGCAGCTTCCAGCCGAACACGACCAGCGGGCTGGCGAAGGAATGACCGAACAGCGACGGCGCCGGAATACCGACCAGTCCGTTCGGACCGCCGGTCCAGTTGAAGTTGTTCAGAAGCTGCTGCACGACCACGCCGAAGGCTATGGTGACCAGCGCGAGATAGGTGTCGCGTGTGCGCATCGACGGAATGCCGATGAGGAAGCCGAACAGCGTGGCGGCAATCGCGGCGGCCGGCAGGGTCAGCCAGAAGCTCAGCCCAAAGTTGATGGCCAGCAGAGCCGAGACATAGGCGCCGATACCGTAAGAGGCACCCGTCGCGAAGTTCGGGATGTTGGCACTGCCCAGCTGGAAGTTGAGCGCCAACGCCAGAACCGCATAAAGCTGCGCGACGATGAGCAGATGCAGCACATAGGTGTTGTTGCCGACAGCAAACGGAAACAAGAGCACAACAGCGACAGCAGTCGCCAGCGCCACGATCGGCACGCGCGAGAAACTTGCCGTGACGACATCGGTGATCTGCGGCCGTTTCTCGATCAGGTAGAAACCTGCCCCCAGCAGCGCCAGAAGGCCGATCACCTGCCAGCCACCTTCCGCTTTCAGGATGAGATAGAGGAAGGCGGCACCCAGGACCCTGGATGCCAACGGCCACGGCGGCTGCGCGACCAAAGCCGAGCGTTTCGGAAGACATGCGCGCGCCCATGCTACACCTTCACCATGACAGGGCGGCCGAGCAGTCCTTCCGGGCGGAAAAGCAGAACGCCAATGACCAGCAGGAAGACGAAGACGAGCCGGTAGGAAGCTCCGTCCGGCACGAAGGTCTGTGCCAGCACCTCGATGCCGGCGATGATCAGACCGCCAAGGATGGCACCGGGCATCGAACCGAGACCACCAATGACCGCGGCGGAAAAGCCGAGCAGGCCGGCCATGACACCGAAGTCGAAACGCGTCACGCCGGCATAGCTGGCGAAGAGCAGCCCGGCGATCGCACCGATCGCCGAGGCAACGAAGAACGTCGCCCGGAAGACACGCGTGTCGCGAATGCCCATCATGCGCGCCACGATGCGGTCTTCGGACGCCGCCCGGATGCGCAGGCCCAGCGGCGTCAGGCGCAGGAAGGCAAAAAGCAGCACAACCAGCGCAAGCGTCAACGCCACCACAAGCAGCGTGAACCAGCCGACCTGGACGCCGGCAATCTCAAATGAAACTCCGGAAACGAGACGCGGAAATGCATGCGGGTTGGAGCCTTGCGGATAAAGATGACGGATCAGTTCGCGAATGACGATGCCGAGCGCAACGGTGGCCACCAGCGCCATCATCGCCGGGGCGTCCCTGAAGCGGCGGATCACCACCTTGTCCAAAATGATGCCGATGAGACCGACAGCGAACACGGCGATACACGCAGCAACGATCAGCCAGACCGGACCGGATACGCCGATCGCGATCGCCAGGGCCTGCGCAGCGGCCAGTGTGATGAACGGCGACGTCATCGCGACGTCGCCATGCGAGAAATGGATGACGTTGAGGACGCCGAAGATCAGGCTGAAGCCGATAGCCAGCAATGCATAGATGCACCCGAGCGTTATCCAGTTCACCAGTTGCTGGACCAGCAGCTCCGCCATATCGCTCCTCTCCAGAGCGGTTCCGTTTTCTAACGGACACGCTCTAACCCTTTGTTTTTATGAAATTCCGGACGGAGAACCGTTACACACTTTTCCTGGAATTGTTCTATTGGAGGCCGAACGATTAGCAGTGCCTCCCCTGTGAGCACATAATGAATCTCCGATGTAGCGGATAGCAATTTCCGAATTTCGCGGGCCGGCAGCGGCGCAATATAGTTGCGTCCAGATGGTGGTCCACGGACCAAAGGAACGCGGCCATCGCGTCAGAAAATGATAAACAGAGGTGGAACCATGCTTAACAGGCGCCGCGCGTTCGCGCGCATATCTTCTTTGCTGGCCGGATCCGTATTCGCGCTCTCCCTCGGGATGGCCGAAGCCAGCGCCGACCAGATCAAGCTCGGCTTCATCGGCCCTCTCTCCGGCGGCAACGCCCAGCAGGGTCTCGGCGCCCGCAACGGCTTCCTGCAGGCTATCGACGAGGCCAATGCCAATGGCTACCCGCATCAGGTCGAAGGCGTCGTGCTGGACGACGCTTCCGACCCGGCCGTCGGCGTTTCCGCCGCCCAGAAGCTGATCAACGATCCGGCAGTCGTCGGCGCCACCGGCCACTGGAACAGCTCGGTCGCGCTGGCCACCATCCCGGTCTTCAACCGTGCGCAGATGCCGTTCATCGTCTGGGGCGCGGTCAGCCCGAAGATCACCGAGCAGAACCTGCCCAACGTCACGCGCGTCACCCCGACCCTCGTCAATGAAGACAGACCGCTTGCCGAGGCCATCGCCAAGGAAGGCAAGGTCAAGAAGATCGCCATCATCTCCGACACAACAGACTACGGTGCGGCCAACACCAAATGGTTCGGCGACTTCTTCAAGGCTGCCGGCGGAGAGATCGTGTTCTCCGATGCGGCGGCCGTCGGAACGACCGACTTCCGCGCCATGCTGACGACGGCGAAGGCTGCGGCTCCGGATGCGATCTATTTCGGCGGCGTGGTGACCGAGGCGGCGCTCGTGCGCAGCCAGATGGCCGACCTCGGCATGGGTTCGCTGCCTATGTACGGCATTTCCGGCATCTATGATCCGAAGTTCATCGAGATCGCTGGTGCGGCAGCCGAAGGCACGATCGTCGGCACGCCCGCCGTGCAGACCAATCCGAAGCTGGAGGCCTTCTACAAGGCCTATGAAGCCAAGGGTTACTCCGATCCGGCCGGCTCCTATGCGAAATACGCCTATGAAGCCACCCAGATCCTGCTCGAGGTCATCAAGGAGAAGGGCATCGAGGATAAGGAGGCGCTGAGCCAAGCCATTCGCGCGATCAAGCACGAAGGCATCCTGGGAACGGTCTCGTTCGACCAGGATGGCCAGACGCAGATGCCTGTCGAGATCGACCGCTTCATGGTTCACGACGGCAAGTGGGTCAAGATGTGATCGCCCAGCCGGCATTGCGACAGCGTGCGCAATGCCGGCGACCGCTCGCGTCGTGACAAGCCACGCCCCTCCCGTCGAGATCGTCCATATGGATATGAGCCGCCCCGCGCAGCACAAGAAGGCCGTCGAAATCAAGGATGTTTCCAAGGCCTTCGGCACCTTCCAGGCGTTGAAGCCGGTCAGTTTCGACATCTATGAAAATGAGTTCTTCACGCTGCTCGGCCCCTCCGGCTGCGGCAAGACCACGCTGCTGCGCATGATCGCCGGCTTCGAGCAGCCTTCGACCGGCGAGATCGCGCTGCGCGGCACCAACATCCAGTCCCTGCCGCCGCACAAGCGGCGGGTGAACACGGTGTTCCAGAGCTACGCGCTGTTCCCGCACATGACGCTGGAACAGAACATCGCCTTCGGGCTCGAAAACCTGGGCTGGCCAAAGGAGCGCCGCACCGCGCGCGTGGCCGACATGCTGCGTCTCGTGCACATGGAAAAGTTCGCCGGTCGCAAGCCGCAGCAGCTTTCAGGTGGCCAGCGGCAGCGCATCGCGCTTGCCCGCGCGCTCGCGCCCGAGCCGGAGGTGCTGCTGCTCGACGAGCCGCTTTCGGCTCTTGACCTGAAACTCAGACAAGCCATGCGCGACGAACTGCGGACCCTGCAACGCCAGACCGGCATCACCTTCGTCTTTGTCACACACGACCAGGAAGAAGCGCTCGACATGTCGGATCGCATCTGCGTGCTGGGCGACGGCGAGATCCAGCAGCTCGGGACGCCGGCAGACATCTATGAAGAACCATCCAACCGCTTCGTCGCAGACTTCATCGGCGAAACCAATTTCCTCGACGCCGAGGTGATCTCGCTCGATGGTGATCGCGCCACGGTTTCGATCCCTCTCGGCGTCACGCTGAACGCACCGCAGAAACAGGCGGCACTGGGCAGCAGGGCCGTCATGTCCATCCGCCCGGAAAAGATCAGCCTGTCCTCGCAGGACGGCCAGATCACGACCGAAGGCACCATCGTCGGCGCCAACTACCTCGGCGGCTACACACATTACGTGGTGGACGCCAACGGCACCCAGCTGCGCGTCTCAAAACGCAACAGCCAGAGCCGCGACCGCACGCTGGAAGTCGGCCAATCGGTAAAGTTGAGCTTCGCAGCGGAATCGGCGCGGATCCTGGGCGCATGAGCCAGCGCCCGAAAATCCCGAGTTGGAATGTGCTGGGGCTGCTCCCGGCGCAGCTGATCATGCTGCTGACGTTGATCATTCCGGTCGGGATCATCATCCTGGTTTCGTTCTCGACCAGAGGCCCGTATGGCGGCTTCGACTATGTGTTCACCACCGCCCCCTACAAGCAGATCCTGTTCAACGAGGGCTGGAGCGGAGAACTCGAATTCAACCCGCAATATCTGATCGTCGTCGCCCGGACGGTCATCCTGTCGCTGGCCACCACGATAGTCTGCCTCGCCCTGAGTTTCCCGGTCGCCTACTTCATCTCGCTGCAGAAGACGTCGGCCAAGATGCTGCTGATCTATCTGGTGACGCTGCCTTTCTGGGTCTCGATGATCGTGCGCGTCTATTCGTGGATCATCATCCTCGGCAATGACGGGGTCGTCGCCAAGACGCTGCGGGCACTCGGGCTCGGCGAGAACATGGGCAGCCTGCTCTTCACCGACACCGCGATGTTGATCGGTCTCGTCTACAGCTACATCCCGCTGATGATCCTGCCGGTCTTCGCCTCGATCGAGAAGCTCGACCCGGCCCTGGTGGAAGCCTCGCACGACCTCTACGGCAGCCGCCTGACGACGCTTCGCCGCGTGATCTTGCCGCTGTGCCGTCCGGGCATGGCGGCGGGCGCCATCCTGGTTTTCGTTCCTTGCCTGGGCGCCGTGCTGGAGCCGGTCCTGCTTGGCGGCGGCAAGACGATGATGATGGGCAACCTGATCCAGCTGCAGTTCGGTGCCGCCCGCAACTGGCCGCTGGGCGCGGCCATTTCCATCGTGCTGATGTGTGCGGTGATGATCTTCCTGCTCTGGCGCGGCATTCAGGCGATGCGCAAGGAAGGCCGGGAGGAGAGCGCATGACCAGCAATGTGCGGCGCTATCCAGGCTTCGGCCTATTTAGCCTGATCTTCTTCGTCTACCTCTATCTGCCGATTGCCGTTGTGGTTTTCTATTCCTTCAACGCCAACCGCATCGTCTCCAACTGGGGCGGGTTCTCGCTGCACTGGTATACGACGGCGCTGTCGAATGCCGCGCTTGTCGGCGCGGTGAAGACGTCGCTGTTCGTGGCCACCATCGCCACGGTGCTTTCCACGATCGTCGCGCTGATGGCAGCGCTTGTGCTGGTGCGCGGCAGGAACGTGCGCTTCCGGCGCATCTCCGAAACGGTGGTCAACCTGCCGCTGCTGCTGCCCGAGATCGTCGTCGCGGTGGCGGTTCTCATCCTGTTTTCCGAGATGGGCCTGACCAACGGCCTGCTGAAACTCACCATCGCGCACACGACATTCTGCATCCCCTTCGCGTTCCTGCCGATACGTGCCAGGTTGCAAGGCATGGACGCCGATCTGGAGGAAGCCGCGCGTGATCTCTATGCCTCGGCCTGGGTTGCCTTTCGTCGCGTAACGCTGCCGCTGATCCTGCCCGGCGTGTTCGCCGGCGCGATGCTTGCGTTCGTGATTTCCATGGACGACTTCATCACCAGCAATCTCCTGAACTCAGGCGGCGCCACGACCTTGCCGGTCTACATCTTTTCACTGATCAAGCAGGGGGTCTCACCGCAGCTCAATGCGATCTCCACGTTGATCATGGCCGTTTCCGTGGCGCTCGCCACCATCGCCTTCCTGCTCCAGCGAAGGCAGTAAACAGAGCGAGCTTTTTCCTAAGCAGCACGTCGGGCAAATGAAATTTATCGCTGGAGCCCGTTTGTTATCGTCCCCTGAAACACAACGATAAGGGGAGCTTCATGTCCGTAAAAACCCGTCTTTCCGTGCTGGCTGCGGCCAGCGCATTCAGCCTTCTCGCCAGCGCATCGGCATGGGCGGAAGGCTCGCTTTCCATCTACGCCTGGGCTGACTCGATCGCCCCCGACGCGGTGGCGAAATTCGAGAAGGAGACCGGCATCAAGGTCACCGTCGACGCCTTCTCCTCGAATGAAGACCTGCTGACCAAGCTGCAGGCCGGTTCATCGGGCTACGATATCGTCACGCCCTCGCAACACTTCGTGAAGATCATGATCGACAGCGGCCTGCTCGAGGACATCGGCGCGAGCTCGATGTCGGCATTCCAGCAGATCCTGCCCGAATGGCAGAAGCAATGGTGGGATCCGACCGGCAACTATTCGGTGCCCCTCGCCTATGGCAATGCCGGCTTCACCGTCAACCGCAACCTCTACAAGGGACCTGTCGACAGCTGGAAGGTCTATTTCGAACCGTCAGAGGAATTGAAGGGCAAGATCGCCAGCCTTGCCCAGCCTGACGAAGTCATCCCTGCCGCGCAGAACTATCTCGGCATCCCCTATTGCAGCGAGGATCCGAAGGAGATGAAGCGTGTGCTCGACCTGCTGCAGGCGCAGAAGCCGTTCGTTGCCGCCTATTCGAGCGACAACATCGAAAACCGTATCGGCGGCGGCGAAGTCGCCATGCACTTCTGGTGGGATGGCAACACCATGCGGGTGCGCCGTAACGACAAGGCCAATGTCGAATACGCCATGCCCAAGGAAGGCCTGGTCGGCTGGCTGGATTCCTACGTCGTACCCAAGGGCGCGACCAATATCGACAATGCCAAGAAGTTCATCAACTTCATGGCCGCGGAAGAAAACGCCACCATCGAATACAACTATTACGGCCATTCCTCGCCGGTGAAGGTGGATGCGAGCAAGGCGCTCTACAACAAGGAGAATGCGCCGGAGCTTTTCCCGACCGCACCGGTCAAGATGGGCCAGGCCTGCTCGCCAGCCGCACAGGAACTGGTCACCAAGGTCTGGACGCAGCTTCTCCAATAGCAGCGCAAACCACACCGCTCCCGCCCATTCGTGGGCGGGAGGCTCTCCTGCTATCGCGGCATAAATCATGAATGACACATACGACTACATCGTCGTCGGCTCAGGCTCGGCTGGTTGCGTGCTGGCGAACCGTCTCAGCGCCAACGCGGCAACAAGGGTCTGCCTGATCGAGGCCGGCGGCAGTGACCAAAACCTGCGGGTGAAGGTTCCCGCCGGAATCCTCTCGCTCTATGGCAACCCGAACTATGACTATTGCTATTTCGGAGTTCCCCCAGCCGGAACTGAACGGTCGCCGCATTCCGGTCAATCGGGGCAAGGCGCTGGGTGGTTCAACCTCGATCAACTCCATGGTCTACATACGCGGCGCGGCTGCCGACTATGACGAGTGGGCAGGCCTTGGCTGCGCCGGCTGGTCCTATGACGACGTGCTGCCCGTCTTCAAGAGGCTGGAGCGCAACCTGCTCGGCCAGGACAGGCGGTATCACGGCACGGACGGCGACCTTCTGGTCGACAACCCGCGCGATCCCAACGAGCTTTCGCGCATGTTCGTGGCGGCGGGCAAGGATGCTGGCTTGCCGGAGAACGGCGATTTCAACGCCGGATCGCAATTCGGTGTCGGCATCTACAATGTGACGCAGGACCGGGGGCAACGCTTCAGCGCCTTCACCGCTTTCGTACGTCCGGTCCTCAACCGTCCGAACCTGACCGTATTGAGCGAATGCACGGTCAAGAACGTCGTCGTCTCGGATAAGCGCGTGACGGGCGTGAGCATCCGCCGCAAAGGCATCGACACATTATTGACGGCCGTTCGCGAAGTGGTGCTGTCGGCCGGCGCCATCAACTCGCCGCAGATCCTGCTGGAATCCGGGATTGGCCCGGCAGAAGAACTCCGGCGCGTCGGCATCGCGCCGATCCATGAACTGCCCGGTGTTGGCAAGAACCTGCAGGATCATGTCGACGGCATGATCACGGTGCGCTCGTCGAGCCCGCGCACGCTTGGGCTTTCCGTTGCCAACCTGCCCCGGATCCTCGCCGCGCCCTACAGCTACTTCGCGCGCCGCAAAGGCATGCTGACGACCAATTATGTCGAGGCGGGCGGCTTCGCGCGAACCCGTTACGCGGGCGCAGAACCCGACATCCAGTTCCACTTCGTGCCGGGCTATCGCAGCCATCGCGGCAGGCTGGTCGAGTACGGCCACGGCTATGCCATCCACACCTGCGTGCTGCGTCCGAAAAGCATAGGCGAGATCACGCTCACACGTGACGGTGCGTCCACGCCCACGCAGATCGATCACCGTTTCTTCTCGGATGAACAGGACGCACGGGTTCTCGTCGAAGGCATCAAGGTCGCTCGTACGATCTTCGCATCGTCAGTCTTCGATCCCGTGCGGGGGATCGAGATGCTGCCCGGGAAGGATGTCCGTTCCGACGACGAGATCCTTGCCTATCTGCGCGCCGAGGCGCTGACCGTCTATCACCCGGTCGGCACCTGCAAGATGGGCAACGACGCCATGGCGGTCGTCGATCCAGGAACCCTGAAAGTGCGTGGTCTCGAGGGACTTCGCGTCGCCGACGCCTCCATCATGCCGAAATTGATCTCCGGCAATACCAACGCGCCGAGCATGATGATCGGTCAGCGCGCGGCGGACATGATCCTGCAATCCTAGCCAGGGATTGCTCCCGAGCGGCCAACGTACCGCTCGGGAGCCCGCTTCAGGCAAACGTGGCTATTTGGCCAGATGTTCCTGCAGCGCTTTCCAGCCGGCCGCGAACACGTGATCGGAAACGATCTCAACGTATTTTCCGGTGTCTTCCGGTTCCTCGTCGAAATTGGCGACCCATTCGGCGAAGGTGCGGTTGCCGTCCGTGATCGGCAGCAGCCGGATCGAGGCGACATAGTTCTTTACCGGGAAGGCCGGCTTCACGAAGCTGTAGGACAGCGAGTGCTCGTTGTCGCTGAGTGCAAGCAGTTGTTCGCGCACATGGGCGCCGTCCTGGAGATAGAAGGAACGGATCGAACCGACGGAATCGCTCGCCGCTCCGCCCTCGATCTCGCTTTTGGCGATCGCCGGATGCCAGGTCGGCAGCCCGTTGAAGTCGCGCACGGTCTTCCACACGGTTTCGATCGGCGCGTCGATCACCGCGCTTGCATAAGCCTTGGCCACATTCCTCTCCTATTGTTGGACGACTAGGTTCTTGAAGGCCTGCGTCTGTGCGACGAGGGCCTTTTCCACCGGCAGGCGCTCCATGCTCGATGCGCCATAGAAGCCATGACAGCCGGGGCATTGCTGCAGGATGTAGCGGGCATCCTCAGGCTCGGCGATCGGGCCGCCGTGGCAAAGGATGATGATGTCCGGGTTGATCGCGCGGGCGGCCGCGGCGATGGCGTTGATCTCGCCGACGCAATCCTGCAACATCAGCGCCGTGTCGGCGCCGATCGTGCCGCCTGTGGTCAGGCCCATATGCGCCACGATGATGTCGGCGCCGGCTTCCGTCATCGCCTTTGCATCCTCGACCGAGAAGACATAGGGCGTGGTGAGCATGTCCTTGCTGCGCGCCAGGCGAACAAGGTCGACCTCCATCGCATAACCCATGCCGGTCTCTTCCAGATTTGCCCTGAACTTGCCGTCGATCAGACCGACAGTCGGGAAGTTCTGGATGCCGGCAAAACCGATCTCCTTCAGCTGATCCAGGAAGGGATCGAACTGGCAGAATGGGTCGGTGCCGTTCACGCCGGCAAGCACTGGCGTGTGCTTGACCACGGGCAACACCTCGCGCGCCATATCGACGACGATCTCGTTCGCATTGCCATAAGCGAGCAGCCCTGCCAGCGAACCGCGGCCGGCCATGCGGTAGCGGCCGGAATTGTAGATGACGATCAGGTCGATGCCGCCGGCTTCCTCGCATTTGGCCGAGAGGCCGGTGCCGGCGCCACCGCCGATGATGGGGATCTTCGCCTTGATCTGTGCGCGAAACTTGCCCAGCAACTGGCTTCGTTCAAATCTCATACTACCGACCTTTGCTGATTTCATTGAAGTGGCGAACGACTTCGGAACTGAATTCCGGTGCGTTGATCGCATGCGGCACCCTGAGCACCTGGCGCTCGGCGGTCTGCTGGACCGTGCTCTCGATGGCGGCAAACAGGGCCTCGTCGGATGCCGGATCGTGGAATGGCTGGCCGGGAGCGTCGAGCAGTGAGACGCCGCCGAGCGGCAGCAGGAAACGCACCGGGCCGATGCTGCGGTTCAGGCGCTCGCCGATCCATTTGCCCATCGCCACGTTTTCCTCCAGCGTCGTACGCATCAGCGTGATCTGGGGATTGTGGATGTAGAGGTTGCGATTGCGATACTTCTCCGGGACCGTGTCGATGCCCGCGAAATTGACCATGTCGAGCGCGCCGCACGAGCCGACATAAGGCAGGGGTGACTGCGCCAGGAAAGAGAACCTGTCTTCCGTCGCCGGCAGGATGCCGCCGAAAAGCAGGTCGCAGACTTCGGTGGTGGTGATGTCGAGCACGCCTGCAAGGAAGCCGGAAGACGCCAGCTTTTCCATCGACTGGCCGCCGATGCCGGTGGCGTGGAAGACCAGGCATTCGAAGCGGTCGTGCAACTGCTCCACGACCTGGGTGACGCAAGGCGTGGTGACACCGAACATGGTCAGGCCGAGCGCCGGCTTGTCTTCCTGCTCAAGTTCCTGCCGGTTGCGGACCATGCCGGCAATCGAATTGGCAGCGTTCGACAGGACGGTCCGCGATATCCGGTTGAGGCCGGCGATGTCGGTGATCGAGTTGACCATGGCGATGTCGTTGGGACCGACATAGGCGCTCACATTGCCGGCAGCCACGGTGGAGACCATCACCCTGGGTGTACCGACCGGGAGAACACGCATGGCCTGCGTCACCATGGCGGTGCCGCCGGAACCGCCCAGGCCGATGACGCCGCCGACATCATCCCGCGACAGGATGAACCTTTCGAAGGCAAGCCCCATGGCCGAAACCGCCGAACCGCGGTCTCCGGTGAAAACTGCCGCGACGCCGCCGGGATGAAACCCAGCGACCGTTTTGGCGTCGATATCGGCATTGGCCGACGGCTTGTCGGTGGAAAGATCGACCAGCACAGCCGAAACGCCCTGTGCCCGGATGATCCTGGTCACATAATGGAGTTCATCACCTTTGGTGTCGCAGGAACCAGCCACATAGACGGTCTTTGGAACGCTCATCTCTTCCTCCTCAAACGCTTCTTTTCTTGATGCCGCGCAGGCCGAGACCGATCATCGCGAGCAGCGTGATGGCATAGGGCGCAATGTCGGTGATCTGATTGGGCAATCCCTGCCCTTGCAGCCGCAACCCGACGGCATCGGCGAGCCCGAAACCGAGACAAGCCAGCGCAATGCCCAAGGGATGGGCGCGTCCCAGCATCACCGCGACGACGGCTATCCAACCGCGCCCGGCCGTCATGTTCTCCGCGAAGAGCGCGACGGAGCCGAGCGCCAGTTGCGCTCCGGCCAGGCCGCACAGGCCGCCAGCCAGGATGATGATCGCCGTCTGGTAGCGGCTGACATTCGCTCCCATTGCCGCCGCTGCCGACGGCACCTCGCCAATGCCGCGCAAACGCAGCCCCCAGGGCGTGCGGAACAGGTAGATGTTGAAGATGAGCACAAGCAGCCAGGACAGATAGACGAGCGCGTTGTGTCCGAGGATCGCGCCGAGCACCGGCACGTCCGCCAGCGCTGCAATGTCGAACCTGGGCAGTGCAGTGACCGACGGATCGACCAGCGTGCCGGTCACGCCGAAAATCGCCCCCAGCAGATAGGTGGTCAGGCCGGAGGCGAGCAGATTCAGGCCGATACCGATGACGATGGGATCGCCGCCAAGACGTGCACCGCCAAGCGCCAGGGGCGAGGCGAAGATCGCCGTGCAGAAAACAGCCGAGACAACCGCCAGGACAGGTGAGCCAAAGGCGATGCTGGTCGCGACGGCAACAAAGGCGCCGACCAGCATCTTGCCTTCCAGTGCGATGTTGAACACGCCGGCGCGCTCGCACAAGGCACCGGCCATCGCGGCAAGCAGCACCGGCGTCATCAGGTCGAGAACTTGCGAAAGCAGCATGTTGAGCATGGCCTATCGCTTCCTGAAGAGGATCGGGCGCGCGGCGAGGCAAAGGATGATCAGCGCCTGCAACACCCATGTCAGGACCGCCGGCAGACCCAGCGCCCTCTCCATGGAAAAGCCTCCGACCTGAAGCGCGGCGAAGAACACCGATGTGACGATCGTCGCGATCGGGCTGGCCATGGCAAGGACCGCGGCCATCAGCCCGGACCAGGTATAACCAGGTGCAAGCAGAGCGCCGTCGGTGAAGCGGTACTGTTGCCCCAGGATGAGCAGGGCGCCGACGAGGCCGGCCAGTGCACCGCTGAGGAATGCCACGCGTTGTGTTTGCCGCGACAGGTTCACGCCCGAATACTGCGCGAAGCGAGCGTTGAGGCCGGTCATGCGCCATTCGAAGCCGTTGACCCCGCTTCTGTCGTTGACCACGATCACGACGGCCACAACCGCCATGATGACCATGGCCATGCTGACCGGCAGGTCGAAGATGTGGGCGGGCAGCCGCGCTCCCGAGGCGACACGATAGGTCTCCGGCATGCCGGTGGCCGGGTCGCGCAACGGATAGCGCACGAGATAGGATGTCAGGCCGCGCGCGATGTAGCTGAACAGCAGGCTTGCAATCAGGAAGGGGATGCCGAGGCTGAGCTGCAGGACCGCGGCAAGCCGGCGGCATAGAGTTCCGCCGGCGCAGATGGCAGCGGCCAATGCAGGACCGCCCGGGCGACACCTGGAACAGGCAGGTAAAGCGCGACCAGTGCGGCGGCGAGACCGCCGATCAGCATCTGCCCGTCACCACCCAGATTAACCAGCCCCGCCCGCAACGCGATCGCAGCCGCCAGCGCCATGCCGACCAGAGGCACGGAGCGGGCCAGCGTCTCGTCCAACCCGCGTCCGAGAACAGCCCCCTTGGCGATCTCAAGGTAGACCGAGATGGGATTGGCGCCGGTGAGGCCGACGACAAGTCCCCCAAGCGCGACCGCGGCCGCGATGGAGAACAGGATTGCCGCCAGGCGGGATTTCGTATCGAGAGCCGCTGCAATCATCTGGTTTCCGCTCCCCCCATCATCCAGCGGCCGACGGTGTCCTCGTTCATGTCGCTTCCGGTGAGACTGGCGTTGATGCGCCCCTCGAACATCACGAGAATTCGATCAGAGAGAGCGAGCAACTCCGTCAGGTCGGACGACACCACGAGGATCGCCCGGCCCTTGTCCCGCTCGGCAATCAAGGTCTGGTGGATGAATTCGATGGCGCCGACATCGACGCCGCGGGTCGGCTCCTCGACGATGATCAACGGTGAGCCGTGTTCGACTTCGCGGGCGATCACGACTTTCTGCATGTTGCCGCCCGACAGGGAGCCTATCGGCAGTTGCTCGGAGGCAGCCTTCACCCTGAACCGTTCGATCAGTTTACGCGCCTGGGCGCGAATCGCATCCTTGCGCAGGAAACCCTTTCGGGAGACAGCAGCATTGCGGTGCGTGCCGAAGACGATGTTTTCGGCGATCGAGGCCGCGGGTGCCGTGCCTGTCAGATGACGATCTTCCGGCACATAGGAGATGCCCGTCGCCCGGCGGCGTGCAATCGGAAACCTGGAGATGTCCTGACCGCCGATGCTCACCATGCCTGTCGACGGCTCAAGGCCCATGACCGCCGAGATCAGCTGCGGCTGCCCGTTCCCCGAAACACCGGCGATGCCGACGATCTCGCCCGGACGGACGTCGAAGGAAACGCTGTCCACGACCGTGACGGCCCCCTTGCGAACCGACAGATCCTTGACCGAAAGCATCGGCTGGGCATCGGATGTGACCTTCGACGCAACCGTCGGTGGCACGTTGCGGCCAACCATCGCCCTGATGATCTCGGCCTCGTTCGTTTCCCGGGTCACCAGGGTGCCGGAGACGCGACCGTCACGCATGACCGTGATCTTGTCGGTGATGGCAATCACCTCAGGGATCTTGTGGGTGACAAGGATGAGGGCCATGCCCTTGCCGGCCAGCTCGCGCATGGCGGAAAACAGGCCGTCCCGCTCCTGCGGCGTGAGGACGGCCGTCGGCTCGTCCAGGATCAGGATCCTGGCCTCGCGCGACAGCGCCTTCAGGATCTCCAGGCGCTGGCGGATGCCCACCGCCAGATCGCGGACCCGGCTGTCCGGATCGATCTCGAGACCATGCCTGGAGCCGAGACGCCGGACGAAATCGCGCGCGGCATCTGCGGAGACAAACGGCCCTTGCCTGGGCTCGTTCTGGAACACCAGGTTTTCCCAGACCGTCAGATCGGGGAACTGCCTGAAGGTCTGGTGGACCATGCCGATGCCGGCTGCGATCGCGCCCAGCGGGCTGGCGAAATCCATGGCCTTGCCGTCGACCAGGATTTCCCCGGCGTCGGGTTTGAGCAGACCGTAGAGGATGTTCATAAGGGTGGACTTGCCTGCCCCATTCTCCCCCATCAGCGCATGGATCTCACCGCTGTTGACAGACAGGCTGATCCCGTCATTGGCAACGACACCGTCAAATCGCTTGGTGATGCCCTCCATCTGAAGCAAGGTCATCATCGCGCTCCAAGGTCGCGTTATTGCGCCATCGGATCAGGCACGGTGATCGCGCCCGAAACAATCTTGGCCTGGATATCCTTGAGCTGGCCGATGACTTCCGGCTTCTCGGCGATCTTGCAGCCCGACGAGGCGACCGCGTCCGTAGTGGCGACCAGTTCGAGGCCACCTTCGGCAAGACCGAAGCTCACCACCGGCTTGGCCGACCCCTTCAGGATGCCGTCGATGGTGGCTGGCAGAATGACGTCCACCTTCTTCAAGGTGCTGTCGAGGATGGCTCCGGGCGCATCGCCGCATTGATTGACGTCGAGACCGATGGCCATCGCGCCCGGCTTATCGGCGACTGCCTTGAAGACGCCGCCATTGCTGCCGGCGGCAACCGCATAGATGCGGTCCGCGCCGTTCGATAGCTGCAGGGTCGCCTGCGTCTGCGCCCGCACCGGATCCTGGAACGGGTTGTCCCCACCGATCCATGAGGTGGGCAGCACGTTGATGTCGGGACGGGTCGCCTTGGCGCCGAGCGCGAAGGAATCCGTGTAGCGATGCAGGAACGGGATATCGAGCGCACCGATGACGCCGACCGTCTTGCTGGTCGAGGTCAGTGCAGCTTCGGCTCCGGCCAGATAGGCTGCCTCCTGTTCGCGGAAGACCGCGCAATAGACGTTCTTCGGTGCATCCGGAATGCAGGTGTCGACGATGACGAAGTTCGTGTCCGGGTATTCCGGCGCAAGGTCAGCGATGATGTCGCCGAACTCGAACCCCATGACCGCGACGATCGACGCCTTCATGTCGATTGCCGCCTGGACATGCTGCCGGCGGGTGGATGGATCGGTGCCTTCGAATATCTTGGCCTTGGCGCCCTGATCTGCGGCCGCCTTTTCGATGCCGGTCTTCCCCAGACCGAGGAACTTGTTCACACCGATGCGGCTCGGCGTGACCAGGACGAACGAATTTTCTTCAGCGCGGACCGGAACGGATGCCGCAGAAAGGGCAAGTACCGAGCCCAGGCAGAGATGCAAGAGTTTGCTGGCAGTCGTCATTTTTGAACCCCACAGGCAAGCATGAATGTTGCAACGGAACACACGCACATGCCGCGTAGTCCGCCAGGGAAATAGCCTCAATACGGCGTATCGCCGCCATCGGTGTTGATGGATTGGCCGCGGATGATCATGGCGTCGTCGCTCAGCAGGAACGAAATCGTCCTTGCCACCTCGACCGGATCGATATGCCGACGCAGTTGCGAGCTGATAAGCTGCTCGAACACGTCATCCGGGGCCTGCTTGACCAGGTCGCCATAGGCGACGGCAACCTCGCGCAGCATGTCCGTTGCCATGCCGCCAGGGCAGACACAGTTCACATTGATGTCGTTGGGGGCGAGCACTTCCGACAGCACCCGCGTGAAATTGATCATCGCCGCCTTGCTGGCACTGTAGGCGAGCGACTGGGTGTGGCCCTTCTTGCCGGCCTCCGATGCGACATTGACGATCGCGCCCTTGATGCCCTTGGCGATCATCGCCTTGGCCACGAGACGTGAGGCTTCGAAGGCGCCGAAGACGTTGATGGCGAAGACACGCTCCCAGTCGGTCCAGGGCGTTTCAAGCGGATCGACGTGACGGACAATGGCTGCGCAGTTCACCAGGCCGTCGATGCCGCCAAGACGCTGCTCGGCCTGATCGATCGCAGCCGCGATCGAGCCAGCATTGCCGAGGTCGACCACGACGGCGCTCGTGCTGCCGCCATCCTTGTTGAGATCCGCAATCGCTTCGGTCAGTGCCTGTTCGCGCACGTCGCCGATGACCACCGAGGCGCCTTCGGCTGCGAGCAATGCAGCCGCAGCCTTGCCGGCACCGCCTGCACCGCCAAGAACGAGATAACGTTTGTTTGCGTGTGACCGTACCGGCGCAACCTGGCGCACGGCCAGCGGGCGATGTTCGCCCCTGGTGGCAAAAGAGCCCATATCTCCTCCCCTTGGACCTCCAGATCGAGGCCTCTTATCCGTTTTCCCGAAAGTGAAATTGCTCTACTGGGCGGCATCTGGCAAAGTCCACTTGTCGAGAAGTGGACCACATATGAACAGGATTTCACCCGCGCGCATCAGCCGGCTCATCGGCGGCTGGCAAACGGCCGAAGGCAAGGTTCCTCAGCAGCTCAGCCTGGCGATCGGCCGGCTGATAACGGCCAGGGAGCTGCCGGCGGGTGCCCTGATGCCGTCGGAACGGACACTGGCAACCGCCCTTGCGGTCAGCCGTGGGTCCGTCGTTGCAGCCTACGCGTCGCTGCGCGACGCCGGCGTGCTCGACAGCCGCCATGGCAGCGGTCACCGCATCATCGCATCGGCGAACGCACCCGGCGTCGCGCACACGCGCCTTGCCGGCGAGATGCAGGCGTTGCCCGAAGACATCGACATGACCAGCGGTGCCCTGCCGCCGTCTCCCATCCTGACCGAGGCACTGGCGGCGTTGCGGGGCGCCGATCTGGCGAGTGTTGCGTCCGGCCTCGGCTACGATGCGTCCGGGCTGCCGGCACTGCGCTGGGCCGTCGCGCGTTATTATACGGACCTCGGCTTGCCCACGCATTCCGACAACATACTCATCACCAGCGGTGCGCAGCAGGCGGTGTGGCTGCTGGCCAACGCCCTGGTCGATGCGTCGGACGCGGTGGTCGTGGAGGATCCCGCCTATCGCGGCTCGCTGGAAGTCTTTCGCCGCCGCAATGCCAGGATCGTGCCGGTCGGCATCAGCGCCCACGGCCTGGACATGGACCAGCTTGAAAGGGCGCTCAGGAACCGGCCAAAGCTGCTCTACCTTTTCCCGGAAGTGCACAATCCGACGGGACGATCGCTGGACGACGCAGGCCGCCGCGACCTGGTCGACCTGCTCGACCGCTATCCAACCTTCCTTGTCGAGGATGGCGCACAGAACGAGCTGTCGACGATCGCCGGGGCAACACCGCGGCCGATCGCCGGCCAGGCAAAGTCCGACCAGATCGCCACCATCGGCACGCTCTCCAAACTGTTCTGGGGCGGCATCCGTATCGGCTGGATCCGTGCAAACCCGCCGATGATAAAACGGCTGGCAAGCTTCAAGGCGGTCAACGATCTTGGTTGCTCGATGTTCGACCAGAACCTTGCCGTCGGCCTGCTCGAAAACATCCAGGCGGCGCGGGCGTATCGGCACGAGGAGATCAGCAGCCATCTCAAGGTCGCCGAAGACCTGATTTCCGGACGGGCTCACGGTCGCTGGCATTGGTCGCAACCGGCCGGCGGCACCGCCATGTGGATCCACATGCCGGGCGTCGACACGGTGTCGCTGTGCCAGGAAGCACAGCGACACCGCCTCCTGCTCTCTGCCGGGCCGGGCTATTCAGCGCAGGAGAATTTCGGCGACTTCATTCGCCTGCCCTTCGTGCGTCCGGCCGAGACGATGCAGTTTGCGATCGAAACGATTTCCGACCTGGTGCTACGAAGGACAGCAGCCTAGCGAGACGATCGTCCTACTGTTCGAGATTGACGTAGGATTCCGGGAAGAAACGCGGCGTGCACAGGCAATAGAATTCCAGGTCGACCGAACCGGTATTTTCGATGCGCTGCGGCGCCTGAGCCGGGATGACCGCCTGATCGCCCACCATCAGCTTGCGCTTGACGCCGTTGACTTCGAGTATCCCTTCGCCCTGGCGAACGATGTAGCGCTCAATCACGCCGGTGAGGCTATGCAGTTGTGTGGTCACGCCAACTTCGACACGCGCCACCGCCAATGAGGCCTCCGGCGATGCTTCGGTGTTGTGCAATTCGGTGATGTAGCAGCGCTCGTCGGTCCAGAACTCGCCCTTGTTGTTGGCGACAACGATCTTCTGATCTTCAGTCAAGGTTTTCCTCCCGCTTGTTGGCAGCGCGAAGGAACCGATCGACCCAGCTGTCCGCAAGTTCCACTTTGCGGGAAGTGGTCCGATTGTCTCTGCCGCAGCGACAGTGCGTTGCATTGCCTTCCATTGAAGCCGGGGATCGATGTGCTACATCCTTTGCCATGAAAAACATCGGCTTTCTCTCCTTCGGCCATTGGTCGCCCTCGCCACAATCGCAGACGCGCTCGGCGTCGGATGCACTTCTGCAATCGATCGACCTTGCCGTCGCCGCCGAGGAACTGGGCGCCGACGGTGCCTATTTCCGCGTGCATCATTTCGCCCGCCAGCTGGGCTCGCCCTTTCCATTGCTCGCAGCGGTCGGGGCCAGGACGAGCCGTATCGAAATCGGCACGGCCGTCATCGACATGCGCTACGAAAACCCGCTCTACATGGCCGAGGATGCCGGCGCGGCCGACCTGATCGCCGGCGGGCGCCTGCAGCTCGGCATCAGCCGCGGCTCGCCGGAGCAGGTGATCGATGGCTGGCGCTATTTCGGCTACGCACCGCCGGAGGGCCAGAGCGACGCCGACATGGCCAGACGCCATGCGGAAGTCTTCCTCGACGTTCTCAAGGGCCAGGGTTTCGCACAACCCAATCCACGGCCGATGTTCCCCAATCCGCCCGGCATGTTGCGCCTGGAGCCCTTCTCCGAAGGACTGCGGGACAGGATCTGGTGGGGTGCAGCCACCAACGCCACTGCCGAATGGGCGGCCAAACTCGGCATGAACCTGCAAAGCTCGACGCTGAAATTCGATGAGAGCGGGAAGCCGCTGCACATCCAGCAGGCTGAGCAGATCCGCGCCTTCCGCGCTGCGTGGAAGGAGGCCGGCCACACACGCGAGCCGCGGGTTTCGGTCAGCCGCAGCATCTTCGCACTGGTCGATGATCGCGACCGCGCCTATTTCGGCGGCAGCGACAGCCAGGATCACTTCGGCTACATCGAGGCGGATACGCGGGCGGTGTTCGGCCGGACCTATGCGGCGGAACCGGATGTGCTCGTCGAGCAGCTCAAGCAGGATGACGCGATCACCGAAGCCGACACGTTGCTGCTGACCGTGCCCAACCAGCTCGGCGTCGACTACAACGCCCATGTCATCGAGTCGATCGTCAAGCATGTCGCGCCAGCGCTCGGCTGGCGCTGACGGAAATGACGGCGCTCATCGCATCATCGCGGTGAGCGCCCGTTCATCAATTTGGCCTGCAGGATGACGACCACCAGCAGGAAGGCGCCACGGATGACCGACTGCCAGTAGGCAGACAGCGAGATGACGCCAAGGCCATTCTCGAAATTGAGGATGTTGAAGACCATAGCAAGCAGGATGGCGCCTGCCAGGGTCGCGCCGACGGAGCCGACCCCGCCGGACAGCAGCGTGCCGCCGACGACGACGGACGAGATTGCAAACAGCTCCCAGCCCACGCCCTCTGTCGGCTGGCCAGCTCCGAACTGCGCGGCCAGGATGACGCCAGCCAGTCCGGCGAGAAGGCCGGAGGTCGCGTAGACGCCAAGCAACGTTCGTCCGACCTTCAAGCCCATCAGTTTCGCTGTCGCTTCACCATCGCCAACGGCCAGGATGCGCCTGCCGACCGGATGCCTTTCCAGCGCGATCCATCCCGCCACATAACAGGCAATGGCGATCCAGGCTGGGATCGGAAAGCCGAGGAAATCATCCTGGCCGATCGAGATGAAGGCGGTGTCGTAGGAAACGGAGACCGACTGATTGCCGGAAAGCAGCAGGGCCGTGCCATAGGTAGCGAGCATGGCCGCCAAAGTGGCGATGAAGGGCTGGATGCGCAGCCGTGTGACGACCAGCCCATTGACGATGCCGACGGCGAGCCCCGCAGCCAGTCCGCCCAGCAAGCCGGGCACCCAGCCATAAGGCGACAGCAATGCGGCGACGACGCTGGTCATCGCTGCCGTGCCCCCCACCGAAAGGTCGATGCCACCGGTCATGATCACCAGCGCCATGCCGAGCGCTATCAGCATGAACATGGAATTGTAGCGCAGGAACGAAAGGATGTTGTAGCTCGACAGGAAGTTATCGTAGCGCAGCGCCGCGAAAATCAGCAGAGCGAACACCACCGTGATCACGCACAGCCGCGCAAGCTGAAGATTGGAACGCGGGATCAACGCCGCGACGATATTCGAGCGCGAATTCTCCTGCATCATGTCCGGTCCGCGCTTTGCTGGATGTAGACGGCCGCCACGATCAGCGCTGCCTTGACGACGAGTGCGGCGGCATCCGGCACGCCATTGGCGAGCAAGGTATAACGGACGAGCTGGATAACGCAGGCGCCGAGCAAGGTGCCGATGATGTTTGCCCTGCCGCCGGTCAACAACGTGCCGCCGACCGCGACCGCGGCAATGGCATCGAGCTCCATGCCAAGCCCGACCAGATTGGCGTCACTGGCCGAGTTCCTCGCCACGACGATGAGCCCGGCGAGGCCAGCCAGCACACCGCTGATGACATAGACGAAGCGCTTCACCCGCTTTGCCGGAATGCCCGAAAGGCGTGCCGCCTTTTCATTGCCGCCGACAGCCAGGATCTGACGCCCCAATGCGGTGCCCTTGATCAGGAAGGCGGCCGCAGCCACCACCACAACCATGATCAGCACCTGTGTCGGGATGCCGAAGACATGCCCCAGCGCCACGAATTGGAAAGCCTCGTTCTTGAACACCTGGAGGTTGCCGTTGGTCATCACCTGGGCGATGCCGCGCCCGGCGGTGAACAAAACCAGGGTCGCCACGATCGGTTGGATCGAATAGTGGGTGACGAGGAACCCATTGAACCAGCCGAGCAGACCGGCCACGACGAGCGGCACGATGAACGCCAGCGGCAGAACCACCAGCGGGTTCGTGGTGGGCGCCAGCCCCCCCATCAGGATCATCGGCGCGAGCGCTCCGGCGATCGCCATCAGCGAACCGACCGACAGGTCGATGCCCCCGGTCGCGATCACCAATGTCATGCCGACCGCGACGATGACGATGGTGGCAACCTGGGTCAGGTTCACATTGAGGGTCTGGAGCGACAGGAAATTCGGCGTCGCGATGACGTTGAAGGCGATCAACAGCAGAAACGCCAGCAAGGTACCGTAACGGCTCAGCCATGCAGCGAGGTTGAAGCGTCTCGCGGGACCGGCCGTGTCTTGCGCAGCGGTCATGCCGGCACCTCCTGATGGGCCATGGCGGACAGGAGATTGGCTTCAGTGATTTCCTCGGATGCCAGCCGGCGGACAGAGAGGCCATCGCTCAAGACCGTGACGTGATCAGCCGCGGCGATCAACTCCTCGAGTTCGGAGGAGATCATCAGTACGCTCAAGCCCTCATCCGCAAGGCTGCGCAGCAGCTTCAGGATCTCGGCCTTGGCGCCGACATCGATGCCGCGCGTCGGTTCGTCGACGATCAGCAGACGCGGATTCATGCAGAGCCAGCGCGCAAGCAGGACCTTCTGCTGGTTGCCACCCGAGAGTTCACGGATCGGCTGCTCGGGCGAGGAACATTTGATGCCGAGTGCGGCGATGTATTTCTCGACGATCGCCCGTTGGGCGGCCTTGTCGATGATACCGGCCTTCTGCAGCTTCGGCAGGATGGCGAGTGTCATGTTCTCTCGCACGCTCATCTCCGGCACGATGCCTTCGATCTTGCGGTCCTCGGAAACAAAACCCATGCCGTCGGCGATGGCGTCGGCCGGAGCGATATAGTTGCTCTCCCGTCCATCGACCTTGACGGTTCCCCGCTCCTTGCGGTCGGCAGCATAAATCAATCGCGCGGTTTCGGTGCGGCCGGCGCCAAGTAGCCCGGCGAGACCGGCGATCTCGCCCCTGCCTATGTTGAAAGAGACATCGCGCACCCGGACACCCGCGCCCAGGTTCTCGACGCCGACGAGTGCGGCCCCTTCGTTGTCGCCATGCGCGCGTTTCTTGGCGGTGAAGGCGGCGAGTTCCTTGCCGAGCATGGTCCTGACCAGTTCGACCTTGGATATGTCCTTCATCGGGCTGACCGCCACGGTGCGGCCATCGCGCATGATGGTGACCCGGTCACAGATGGCGAACAGCTCGTCCAGCCGATGGCTGATGAAGATCGCCGCGACACCGTCGGCCTTCAAGGTCCGGATGGTTTCGAACAGCACGGCGACCTCGCGCTCGTCGAGCGAGGACGTCGGCTCATCGAGAATGAGCAGCCTGGCGTTCTGGGTGACGCCGCGTGCGATCGCGACCATCTGCCGGGTCGCGGCCTCGAAATCCTGCAGCGGCCGGTTCACATCGATATCGAGCTTGAAACGTCGCAGCACTGTCGCGGCATCTGCCTGCATCCTTGCACGGTCCACCAGGCCAAAGCGGCGCGGCTCGCGACCGAGAAAGATGTTCTCCGCCACGGTGCGGTTAGGCGCGAGGTTGATCTCCTGGTAGATGGTGGCAATGCCGCCCGCCTGGCTCTCGGCAGTGGAGCCGAACCGGACCTCCTTCCCCTGGAACTCTATCCTGCCGGTATCGTGCGCATAGGCGCCGGTCAGGATCTTGATCAGCGTGGATTTGCCGGCGCCGTTCTGGCCGATCAGCGCCATGGTTTCGCCAGGCTCCACTGCAAGCGAAGCGTCGGTGAGAACGCGGACATCACCAAAGCTCTTGTTGATGCCCGTCATCGACAACAGCATCGCAAATCCTCCCTTGGTGATGGTTTGTACACTCAACACGGAACGTGCAAAAGAAAAGCGGTCGAAACGCTCCTCGATACGTTCCGACCGCAGGTGGGGAGATGAATCAGTAAGCGCCTGACACCTCAGCCGCGGCGTTGGATGTGTCGTAGAACTTGTCCTTGTTCTTCACCCAGGCCTCGATCTTTTCGCCACCGGCATAACGCTTCAGTGTCTCATAGGCGATCGGGCCGAAGCGCGGGTTGCATTCGACGACAGCGCCGATCTTGCCATCGGCAATTGCCTGGACGGCTTCCTTGCCACCGTCGATGGAGAGCACCAGCACATCGGTGCCCGGCTTCTTGCCCGCGGCTTCGAGCGCTGCGATCGCTCCGAGCGCCATCTCGTCATTGTGGGCATAGATGACATTGGCGTCGGGATGCGCCTGTAGCAGCGCCTCCGCAACCTGGCGCCCCTTGTCGCGCGCGAAATCACCCGACTGCGAGGCGACGATCTCGAAACCGCCGGCCGCCTTGATGGCTTCGTCGAAGCCCTTCTTGCGGTCATTGGCCGGCGACGAGCCGGTGGTGCCTTCCAGCTCGATGATCTTGGTCTTGCCGTTGGCGTTCTTCACCAGCCATTCGGCAACGCGCTTGCCTTCCTCGACGAAGTCCGAGCCGATGAAGGTGACGTAGTCCTTGCCGGCAACAGCCAGCTTGGGATCGACGCTGCGGTCCAGGAGAATGACCGGAATGCCTGCCTTCTTGGCGGCGAGCACCGCCGGGATCAGCGGCTTTTCCTCGCGCGGCGCCAGGAAGATGAGATCGACACCCTGCGCTATCATGGAATTGACGTCGGCAACCTGCTTGGCCGCGGAGCCTGCCGCATCCGTGTAGACGAACTGATAGCCGAGCTTGGCGGCCTCGGCCTTCATGCTTTCAGTCTGGGCGATGCGCCATGGATTGTTGGACTCGGTCTGGGCGAAGCCAACCTTGTAGCTGTCCTTCTTGGCCAGCGGCGGCAGATCTGCGGCCATGGCCACGGTGGACACAAGGCCCAGCACGCCGAAGGCGCTTACGGTCATCAATAAAGTACGGCGGGTCAGTGACATCGAGGGTTCCTCCAGATGGGCAACCGGCTCCTCCAGCCGGGCAGACGTCGGTCTGCTGATCACCGGTCAATCCTACGATAATTTTATTAGCAGTCAATGCGGGATATTTGCGAGACGGCATTATCGAAACCCGGCATGAAAGCAGGAGCGTGATATGCCTCAAATACGGGTAAAATGCGCCAATTCCTGCCAAAATCAGTGGGTTAACAGTCGCCCGGAATAGAAAAACCGCGCAAAATCAGTCATACAGAGGCCTGCCGTTCCAAAATCCGATCACCGCTTGATAATTTTATGATCAAATGACTATGATGCTATCGACGGGTCGAGAAACCATTGCGGGCACGATCGTGAATTCAAGGCGAGGACCAGCGCTGTGAGTCAGAGCAACGGCGGCGAGAAACGCCAGGGACGACCGACCATGACGGACGTCGCCCGTATTGCCGGCGTTTCGCAGTCAAGCGTCTCGCTCGTGCTGAACCAGATGACGGGCGCCCGAATATCTCCGGAAACCAGGCAACGCGTGCTCGAGGCTGCCAGGCAGGTGAACTACCAGTTACCGGGGATCAGGGGGGAGATATCATCCGATGCCGAGGGGCGGACGATCGCCTACATCGTCGACGAAATCTCCACCAGTCCGCATCCGGTGGTCAGCTTCGATGGCGCGCGTGACTTCGCCTTCGAGCAGGATTTTCTGGTGGCCGCCTATGTGACGCGCTCCAATCCGCAACTGGAAGCAGCGACCATCGAAGCGATCAAACGCGACAAATCGATCGTCGGCGTGATCTACTCCTCGATCTTCACCAGGCGTGTGACAGTGCCTCAAGCCCTTCAGGGACTCCCAACTATCCTGCTGAATTGCTACGGCGAAGCGCGGCGCCACATTTCGATCCTGCCGGGCGAAGTTGCCGGCGGCTTCACCGCGACCGCCCATCTCACCGGCCTGGGCCATCGCCGCATCGGCTTCATCAACGGCGAGCCGTGGATGGATGCTTCCATCGACCGCCTCAAAGGTTATCGGCAGGCACTCGCCACCGCCGATATCGCCTTCGACGAAACGCTGGTACGCAGCGGCGACTGGCTGCCGTTGACCGGTTATCACCATGCACGCGACCTGCTGTCGACCGACAATCCGCCGACCGCCATATTCTGCGGCAACGACCTGATGGCGCTTGGCGCTCTTGAAGCCGCCAACGAGATGGGTATCAAGGTTCCGGTTGAGCTCAGCGTGATGGGTTATGACGATCAGGAGCTCGCTCGCTACACCCATCCACGCCTTTCGACACTCGTGCTGCCCAACTATGAAATGGGGCAGCGCGCGACCGAGATGCTGATCGACATGGTGGCGCACCATAAACAATTCCGTCCAATGACCGTAAAGATCGATGGGCCGCTCGTCGTGAGAGAAACGACGGCCTCACCAAGGCTGCGCTGAGATTCCCCAGTCCGGAGGCGTCATTTCTTCAGCTCCGAACACGTTCCAATCGCACTACGTGGCATCACCATAGTGCAAATGCACTAGCCCAAGATGGGGTATCCTTGGGGTAACCCGTGTTGTTTGACCATTTGGTCAATGCTACATAGCGCCGATGCGACAGCCGAGCTTGACCTGCCCCCGATAGCCAACCGCCGCCAGGGGGAAGCAGTGCCAAAAGATCTGATCATCGTTGCCGACGACCATCCCGTTTTTCGGGAAGGGTTGCGCCGTGTCGTACAGACAGTCGAGACCGACGCCGACATCGTCGAAGCCGAAACAATGGACGAAGTCCTGGCTGCCGCGCGCGCAGGACGCCAGCCCAAACTCTTCATCATGGACCTTTTGTTCCCCGGCCTCGTCGCGGAACGTTCGCTTGCCGAGTTGCGCCAGGAATTCCAGCGGTCGTCCATCATGGTCGTATCGATGGTCGACGATCGCCGTACGGTCGACATGGTAATGGCCGGCGGCGTCGACGGATTCGTCTCGAAATCCGTGCCGCCAAGCGAGCTGATGGAGGCGATCGCCGCGGTCCGCGACGGCGAATATGTGATCAAGCTCAAGTCGTCGGATCGGGTGCCCTACCCTGCAGAAGACGCGGACATCCTCAACAGCCTCACGCAACGCCAGCGTGAAGTTCTGCGCTTGCTTGCCGACGGCAAATCCAACAAGGAAATCGGGCGCACGCTCGACATTTCGCACTACACCGTGCGCATCCACGTCTCGGCTCTGTTGCGTGTTCTCAATGTCGGCTCGCGCTCGGCTGCAGCGGTCAAGGCCCTCAACGAGGGCTGGGTCGACCGGATCTAAGCCCGCCATCAGGCACGTGCACGCTCCCTGGTGCGCCCCAGCGACAGCGCGATCATGGTTGAGCGCAGTTCGGAAGGTCGCACCGGCTTCGACAGGATCGGGATGTCCTGCTGCCCGAGTTCCTCGCGCACCCGGTTCTCGTCATGGCCGGTCATGACGATGGCGGGGATGTCGCGGCCCGCCTGACGGCGCACTTCCTGGATGAAGTCGGCACCGACAATGCCGCCGCCGAGATCGAAGTCGGTGACGACCAGATCGCAGGCCGCGACGGACAGATCCGCTCCGGTTTCGGCCTGCACGACGCAGCCCCATTTCTCCAGTAGCGAGGCCGTCGCCAGAAGCACATCCTCGTCGTCCTCGACGAGCAGCACCCGCAAGCCTTCCAACGGTGACGAGAACCGCTCCGGGGCGATCTTCTTCGTGCGCTCGGGTGCCGACACCACCGGCAGGCCGGCAATACGCACGCTGGTGCCGCGTCCCCGGACCGAGCGGATCGAGACCCGCAGGGACATCAGATGCGCCAGCCGCTTGACGATAGAAAGGCCGAGGCCGACGCCTTCGATGTCTTTGTCGCCGCGCTCGCGCACCTGGTAGAATTCGTCGAACAGCCTGGGCAGATGTTCCTCGGCGATGCCTTCGCCGCGATCGTGGATTTCGATCGACAGGCCGTAGCGATGGCGGCGGCAGCCGATCAGCACCTCGCTGCCCGGCGCGTATTTCAGCGCATTGGAAACGATGTTCTGCAAAATGGTGGTGAGCAGAGCGGCATCGGTGCGCACATGCAGCCTTGTACGCACCAGTTTGAACGTCGTTTGCGACCATTCGGCCCGGTTGGCATTCTGCGTCAGCACCTCATCGACGATGTCCTGCACGGCGACGACTTCGAAATGCGGTGTGACCTTGCCACTGTCGAGTGTCGAGATGTCGAGCAGCGAGCGGAACAGGCCGGACACCGAATGCAGCGAGCGGTCGATGTTCTCGACCATCTGCTTCTGTTCGCGGTCGAGCCCGGTGTCGCGCAGGCAAGCGGTGAACAGGCTGATGGCGTGGATCGGCTGGCGCAGGTCATGGCTGGCCTGCGCCAGGAAGCGCGACTTGGCAAGGTTCGCCTCATGCGCTGCATCATAGGCTTCATAGACGCGTTGCAGCAGAGCATAGATATAGGCCGGCACCAGGATGGTGGTCATCACCAGGGTCAGCGCCACATAAGGGTTCTCACGCCAATAGGCGTTGAAATAGGATGACAAGGCGATCGTCACCAGCGCCATCGCGGTAGCCAGAATCAGGTAGCGCGGTCCGAAACGAAGCCCGTTGCCGACCGTTACCCAAAGCAGTGCGGCATAGAGCGGCAGCAATGCCGCGCCACCGATAGACATCGCCGAGAAGAATGCGAGATAGTCGCAACCCATCGAAACCAATCGGCGGGGCTTGTAGACCACCGGCTTGTAAACAACCCACCACAGCAGCAACCACGAAACGGGAACGTAGGCGAAGTAGTAGCCGGCAAAACCATTGGCATAGGATGTCGCCGCGTTGTCGAGCCAGGCGACGACCCAGATGTACACCGCCAGAATCGGCACGAAGACAATCCTGACGAATGCCTGGGAGCGCTCGGCATCATAGCTCTCCTGCTCCCTGTTTTCGGGGGCACCTCCCATTCTTGCAGGCGGAAGCCCCGCATGGTCACGCTTCTTCAAAATTGCCCCACTCCATGGGCCGTATGCGGCGCCGACACTTCCCCCTACACCGACGCCGTCCCTGTGTGAACTCGCCAACGTCTGCGGTCAGTGCGAAATCGCACCGGTTTGCCTGGCTAAACGATCGATCTTGAGTTTTTCCGCAGTCATCATCGAGCGAAGTTCTGCCGGACGGATCGGCTTCGCCAGGATCGCGATTTCCGGATCACCAAGATCGACCCTCACCCTGTTTTCGTCGTGGCCGGTCATGACGATGGCAGGCACCTTGCGTTTCAGCAGATGCCGCACACGTGCAATGCAATCAGCTCCCGTAGCCTTCGCACCGAGATCGAAGTCCGTCACGATCAGATCGCATTCGGCCACTTCATCAGGGATCGACGGCTGGATGTCGACGATGCAGCCCCATTTCCGCAACAAGGTGGCAGTGGCGAGCAAGACGTCCTCGTCGTCCTCGACGAGCAGGACACGCAGGCCTTCGATCGCCGGCCTCGGGCCCTCTGCTTTCGGTTTGGCCGCTGCCGCCTGCGATGAGATTTGCAGGCCTTCGATAATCACCGTGGTGCCGCGACCGGGGACGGAGCGCAGGTAGGCCGACAAGCCCATCAGCCGCGTCAGTCGCTTGACGATCGGCAGGCCGAGGCCGACGCCGTCGACGTCGCGGTCACCGCGCTCCCGGACCTGGTAGAACTCGTCGAACACCTTCGGCAGATGATGCGCGGCGATGCCGTTGCCACGGTCGTAGACCTCGATGGCGAGCTGCCCGTTCCGGCGACGGCAACCGATCAGCACAGGGTGGTCCGGCGCATACTTCAGAGCATTCGAGACCACGTTCTGCAGGACGGTGGTCATCAAGGTGGCATCGACGGTGACGTAGGCTCGTGTCGGAACCGCCCGCAAATCGACTCCGGCCCATTGCGCCGCCTCGGAATTCTGCCTGACGATATCCTCGAACAGGTCTTTTACCGCGACCGGCTCGAAGAACGGTGTCACCTTGCCGCTGTCGAGCGTGGAGATATCGAGCAGGGAGCGGAACAGACGCGACACGCTCTGCAGAGAACGATCTACATTCTCGACCATCTGGCGCTGTTCCCGATCGAGACCCGTATCCTTGAGGCAGGCGGTGAACAGGCTGATCGCATGGATCGGCTGGCGCAGATCATGGCTCGCCTGCGCAAGGAAACGCGACTTGGCCACATTGGCTTCGCGGGCGGCATTGAAGGCCGTGTAGACACGCTCAAGCAGGCTGTAGGCATAGGCCGGAACGAGAACCGTGGTGAGGATCAGGGTGATCGTCACATAGGGGTTCTCGCGCCAGAACGGGTTGAAATAGGCGGTGACCAGAATGCTGATCAGCGCCATGCAGGTCGAGGCAATCAGATAGCGTGAGCCAAAGCGCAGGCCATAGCCGACCGTCACCCACAACAGCGGCGCATAGGCGGGCAGCAGGGCCGCACCTCCGAACGTCATGATACCGCCGACGGCGATGTAGTCGCTGACCATCGAAATGGCGCGCCGAAGCAGGTTCTCGCCTGGCCGTTTCACAATCCAGAACAGGATCAGCGCCGAGACAAGGATGTAGGATGAGAACGACAGGATTGTCTGGGTCGTGCTGAATGCCGTGTCGCCTCTCGACGAAAAGACACTCAGCATGCCGACCGTAAACAGCGTCGCCGCCCCGAGACGAAAGGTCGCCTGAGCCCGCTCGGCGTCATTGGGCCTGTCGTTCCGGGTAACGAAAAGGTCGGCAAGTTTCGTTCGCAAGCCACCAGGCATGATGTGCATCCCGATCAGGGGCAGGAGCTGATCGCCTGGGGCACGACAATCAGGGCATTTCGAATGCCTAAGCGACATTCCAGAATGCGAAAGGGAGGGCTAGAGCGCTTCCGGTTTCACAGAAACGCGGAAAAGCTCTAACTCTTTGTTTTTACGCAATTCCGGACGGAAAACCGTTACACACTTTTCCTGGAATTGCGCTAGCCTCCCTTCGTTATTTCCCCAGTTGGATGGTTCTTTCGAGGGCCTGGTTGAAGCCCTTGAGGGAGATGGAGAAGGCGACGTCCTTTTCGGTGTCGGAAGCGAAGGCGCCGAGCTTCAGCGTAGTGCCGGTGCTGAGCGCCTTGGTGGTTGCCGGCGTGAAGGTGAGCCGCACGACGCAGCCACCCGGCAGGCAGGTGCGGAAGCGCGACGGCTTGCCCGGCGGTGTGTCGTCGACGGAGAAGGTCACGCCCTTGTCGAGGTTGAGCCCGAACGGCATCACCAGCAGGCCCTTCAAGCCGCCATCGTCGGCAGGCGTCAGCTCGATGGTGAGCACACGCTGGCCGTTCTGGCTGACCTGGCCCTGCGAGAAGGCGCACTGCTTCTTGTTTTCGGGCGCCGCCACGCAGGCGACGCGCCAGTCCTCATAGGTCTCCGACAGCGACGACGGTCCGCCTGCGGCAGCGGCCGAGCCGGCGGCGGGTTGCTGTTCCTGCCCGGAAGCGGCAGACGCGGCAGCCAGGAAGGCCGCCGCGCCGATCAACGATCTGATAGCTGGCATCAGAAGCGGATGCCGAGCCTTGCGTCGACGCCGTTGGTCGACGATCCGGAGCCGAACTCGCCATTGTAGGAAATGCCGAGCGTGGCATTGTCGGTCACCTTCATGTCGAGACCGGTCTGCAGCACGAAGGTATTCTTGGCGATCGGCACACCGGCCACCGTGAACAGGCTGGAACCGGCAAAGCCGACCTTGGTGAACGGCGTGGTGTCGCCGAAGGCATGCTTCCAGCCGACCGTGCCGTTGGCCGAGGCTGCGACCGAGCCCAGCATGAAGTCGGTCGAGGCACGCAGGCCGAGCGTCGAGAAGGTGGTGTTGGTGGTCTGCGCCTCGGCACTGAGGGCAGCAGCACCGCCCTTTTCGGTGAAGCCGTCGGTGCGCAGGCTGACATGGGCGAGGTTGACGAACGGCTCGAAGGCGGCACCTGCCGCATCGAGGCGATAGCCCAGCTCACCGAAGGCCTGGAAGGCGCCGGCATCATAGTCGGCCGACAGGCCGTCATTGAAGCCGCGGAAGGAGACGGTGCGGCCGGTCTCGATGTTGCTCCAGGTGTAGGAGAGCCCGGTGCGCAGGGCCAGTGCACCCCAGCGCGTGCCGCCATAGAGGCCGAGGTGGTAGTTGTCGCTGTCGCCCGACGAGGTGCGATCCTTGGCATCGAAGGAGGTGCGGCTGTAGCCGGCGAGCACGCCGACGCGCCAGGCTTCTGCAAGCTCGGTGTCGATGCCGGTGACGAAGCCGCCGGTCGTCTGCTTCATGCGGGAGGCATTGCCGTCGCCGTCGATGCTGCTCCAGGCACCGAAGACCTGGCCCAGGCGGCAGTCCTTGCGGTGGTTGCGGCTTCGATGTCCTTGCCGTCGGGACCATAGGCCATGACCGGCATGGCGGCTGCGGCAACATCGCCGAAGGCGGCACGGACACGATCGTTGGCTGCGTTGCGCACATATTGCGACGAATTGATCAGCGCGGTCGTACCGGAGGCATGCACCTCACCAGATAGCTGTTCGAAAGCGGCGCGACCGTCGGCGGCATTGAGTGGCAACAGCGCATTGTAGAGCGCGTGGCCGGCGCCACCGTCCTGCGGCAGCGAGTTCAGGGCCACCGCCGTCTCGTACTGGTTGCTTGTCTCGGTCACGTCATCGAACGGACCGCTGACATTCGGACCGGGACGCGAGGGCTGACCGCCAGGATTCTGTCCACCAGGCTCGCCTCCAGGTCCACCAGGCTCTCCTCCAGGTCCACCAGGCTCTCCTCCAGGCCCACCAGGCTCTCCTCCAGGCCCGCCAGGCTCTCCTCCAGGTCCACCAGGCTCGGTGGGATCCTGCTTCACCTTGATCTTCAGGTCGACCTGATTGGCCTGCTGATCCAGCGACACATCCAGGAAGGCCGACTGCGAAACCGCTTGCGCGAATTGGCCGGTGATACCACCCGCCGCCGTCAGGATCGTGTAGGTCTGTCCGGTCTGGTAGTTCGCTGCGGCTTCCAACGCCGTCACGTTGACGTTGACGTTGTTCTTGATGTCGGCGATGCCGTTCTGGTTCACCGATTCGACCACGATCTTGTCGCTCATGCCATTGCCTGCAATGTCGACGTTGTAGTTCGAATTAGCATAGAATGTCAGGTTGCCCTTGACGGTAATGGTGCCGATGCGGTTATCGGATGTTCCAGGCGCGATCACACCCCCGTTGACATCCGTCGAGCCGATGGTGCCCCAGCCTTCAAGCCAGCCCTTGGCGTTCACATCAACCACACTGGAGTAGTAGCTGTTGTTCGCGACAAGCTGGCCGGTCGCGCCGCCGAGAACCAGTGAACCGTTGTTCACCCTGAAGCTCGTCCGGGTTGGACTGATCGGATGCGGATCGGACGCCGCTGTGCCCAGGTCACCCTTCAAGACCAGTTTGGCGCTATCGCCATCGATGACAACACCGCCACCCAGCCTGCCGGCGGTGGAATAGAACTTCGTCAGGTCACCCGACAGGACGGTCTCGCCGGCCAATGCCGTGATGATGCCATCACCGACCAGCGCATTCTCAAGCGTATAAGCGGCGCTGCCAGTACCCGTATGGTTGAAGTTGAGGTGACCCTCGTTCTTCGTCGACCCGAAGGTGATGACGGCTTCCTTGTTGATGCTGCCAGCCGCCTCGACGGCGAGTGCCTTCGGCTCGTCGAAGACATCCGACATGTCGATCTTGCCGCCGATGGTCAGGTAGCCGCCTTCGCCACGCAGATCGATGCTGTTGGCGACATTCAGCTTGGCGCCATTGGCTATCGACAGATTGCCTTTTTTGATGGTCAACGTGTCGGTGACATTGAACGACGACTTGTCGCCGGTGAGATAGACCGTGTTTTCGTCGAGGGATGAGCTGCCGAACCCGGAGAGATTTCCAATCTCGGCAGTGGACGTCTGGACAAAACCACCGTTTTCGACGGTCATGTCTCCGCCAATCTTGAAGTTACCGGCGTTGACCCATTTCGAGCCATCACCCGTCACCACCACCTTGGCATCGGGTGTATCGGCAAATACGCCGCCCGTCTCAGCATAGTTGGTGGCGATGGAGCCACCGTTCTCAATGGTGATGGTGCTGCTCCCGGGGGCATCCAGACCCGTGTTGAGACGAAGTTCGTCCGTGGTCAGCAACGAACCCTGACCCGTGACGATCAATGTTCCCTTGGCCTGCTGCCCAGTGCCGACATAGGTATACTTGGCATCCGCCTTGCCGCCATTTTCGATGCGCAAGGTGCCATCGCCGCCCGTGATCGGGACCGCCGCATAGCCGTCACCGCCACCGCCGACATTGAGTGACTTGTCTCCGTTCCCCGTGCGCAGAACGTTCAATTCCGAGCCCGCGCCCGTCACGACTACGGTGCCTTGAGCTCCCGCAACACCTGCGATGATCATGTTGTCGCCAACAGTGACTTTGGCACCGCTGTTGATTGTTAGGACCGCACCCTTCAGATTGAGACCAACGAGAAAATCGTGGAGCAGGGTGTGATCGCTCGACCAAGTGTCGCTTTCGCCAGCACCATCCAGCAGCAGATCATCTCTGTCCGGCGGCGTGGCCGAGAAAGCCTGGCTGACCCCGCCCAGCGACACAGCCGCAGACAGCGCAATCGCAGGCGCGATGTTTGCCCCACCGCCGCCCAGAATCGTGGAAGCCAGGAGAATTTTGGTCCAGCGCGCTGCGCCTGATTTTCCGATCGTATTTCCGATCAAGACACGTCCCTCATTAAGTGCAAAGCGTTCGTCGCCGAACAATGAAGCGTGACCGTCAAAGCCCGCCCGCCCGACGACCACGCTTAAACCGCAACGACGCGATCTAGCCTTTTGAGGAGTACGGCGACCATTAGCACACATGCACTAGCGGAAGGCGTGCACCTTTCCGCCTTGGCGGCGCATCAATAAAATCAAAACAAAACAAGCGCTTGCGAGGCAAGCGCTTGTTCAATCCCTCGATACCGCCTATCACGGCAACCACCCTCAGGGTTGCTGCCTTCTACAGAGCGGAGCCTTGTGCCCTCTGGGATAGTACATCCGCAGAATCGCTCACCCATTTCACCGCCGATGGCCGAAGGGCGAGATCGAAATGCTCGCGCTCCAGCAAGGCGTTGACGATGACGGCGCTGCGCCATGCCATCAGACTGAGCTGCGGTTCGGCAATCCCGTGGCTGTGACGACCGGCATTGAGCGCAAAGATGCGCGCGGCCTCGGGCCCGTCCCATCCCACGGAAAAATCCTCGCGCAGCTGGTAAAGGCCGCGTTCATCGAGATCGAGCCGCTCGCCGAGCGGTGCCAGGATTCCGGCACCGTGAAAACATAACCGGTGGCGAGCACGACAGCGTCCGCACTCACCATCTCCACGCTGCCGTCGAAGCCGTTGCGCATGACGAGGCGGAACTCGCCGCCCTCGTGGCGCAGGTCGAGAACTTCGCGGTGCGGCAGGAAGGCGAGATCATGTTCCTGGCCTGAAAGGTGACGCAGCGCATAGCTCTTCTGATAGATCGCCCGCAGCGTCGAGGCCGAAATGCCGTCGCCTGCCAGTTTCTGCTGTGCAACCGTCGGCAGCTTGCGTGAACGCGGCAGCGCATGGAACCGTTCGACATATTGCGGCGTGAAGAATTCGTCGGTGAAGGGCGAATCGTCCAGCGTCTGGAAATTCTGGCGGCGGCTGATCCAGGCAATGGACTGATGCGCCGCTTCCGGCTGCGAGAGCAGGTGCTGCATGATCTCGGCGCCGCTCTGGCCACCACCGATGACGACGATCCGCCGTCCGTCCAAACCACCCAGCTGGTAAGCTGCCTGGCTGGTGTGGAAGCAGGTCTTGCCCAGAGCCGCCTGCGCCCAGTTTGGAATGTTCGGCTTCAACCCAACGCCGAGAGAGAGGTTGCGCGCCAGGCGTGTTTCATTGTCGAAGCGAACATGGAAAGTTCCTTCGTCGAAGCGGACCTCGCGCACGGATCGCCCAAAGCGGAGATTGTCGAGCCCGGCGGCGACCCAGGACAGATAGCGAGCGAACTCACGTCGCGGAATCGCGTCGAAATCGGCATTGAGAAACTCGTAGAACCGCTTCTGCGAAACCAGATAGCTGGCGAAACTCCAGGGGCTTGTCGGCAGCGTGGCCGTTACCAGATCCTTCATGAAGGAGGTCTGCAGTTCCACGCCTTCCAGCATCATGCCTGGATGCCAGTCGAAGGCCGGTTTGTCGTCGAAGAAACACACATCGGCGGAAGGGATCGCGTCGAGGTGCGCAGCGAGGCTCAGATGGAAGGGACCGATGCCGATCCCTGCGAGGTCGAGGACTGGGGATGTCATGGACAGCTCCGTTGTTGTTCAGGCCGCTTTTCCCCGGCCGATGGTCAGGCCGAGGTACAATGGATTGTCGAGGTCAGTGCCGAGCGCGGGAACCGGGCGCTCGCCGGCATCGCCATAGCCGATGGCAAAACGCACCTTGTTGATGGCGATGCGCGGCATTTTTGGCTGGAGCAGATCGAACAGGCGGAAACGCTCCGCAAGTTCTGGATGCCGCGCCTGATAGGAGACGACGCAGTCGGCGAGCACACGGTAGAAGACTGCCTCGTCCAGTCCGTCGAAATCGGCCAGTGCAGCCGAGACGAAGCGCAGCACGCTGGCGATGTGGCCGGTCTGCAGATGCTGCAGCAGATGCGCCGGCGGGCGTCGTTTCAACGTGGCGCGAACCGCCGGGTCGAGCGAGGCGAGTTCGGGGAAATCGGCATCGACCAGGTCGAGATCGCCCTGGAAATCCTTGACCGCAACGCCGACCGGTACGTCACCCTCAAAGATGATGGTGATGTTCTGGCCGTGGGCGATGAAGCCGACACCGTAACGGCACAGGAAGTGATAGAGCGGCACGAAGACGGCGGAGAACAGACGCTGCAGCCAGACCTCGTGGCCGAGACCCGAGAGCTCGATCAGAGCGCTGATCACGGGACGGCCTTGCGTATCGGTTTGCGTGAGGGCGCCCATCATCATCGGCCGCTTGCCCTTTGGCAGATTCTGGAGCGGGCTCTCGCGCCAGATAGCACCCAACATTTCCAGATGCTGGTAGGGTGCGGCTTCGATACGCTCGAATTGAGGATGCGGATAGAAGGCACCCGCCACTTCGCCAAGCACGCAAGCCGGCTTCAGCACCGGATCAGCGGCTGCCACATCGGCCAGCCAACGGGACAGAAGCGGGCCGATATCCATGTATTTTCCGGGCACGCCACGCCATGCCGAGGTGTTGAGCACGGTGAGCGGCAGCTTCACATGCAGCGCCTCGGGCCGCGAGACGTTGGCCAGAGTGCGCAAGGATTGCTGGGCGGCAAAATAGTCGCCGAACCGGCCGAGCGGCACGATGCGTCCAGCAGCGATCTCGCCGCCATAGTTTGCAGCAAGCATGGCCTGCCACTGCCAGGGATGGACAGGCATCAACAGATGCGTTTCGGCAGACGCGCCCGCAGCATCGCGAGCAGCCTCCAGGCGCGCTCGTTCCGTCTGGTTTAGAGCAGCCTCGAGCAAAGTGGATTCGGTCACGTCGGGATCGGTCGAAAAACGCAGATGCGTCCGTTGGGCAGCAATCCAGAACAGCTGGAACTCGGATACGAACTCCGGCGAATAGGCCTCGAAAGCCTCGAGCCCCCAGCCGATGCGCCCCTTGTTCGCCGGCGCCTTCGGATGGCCGTCGAGCAGGCGCTGCAGATCGAGATCCGGCAGCCTGGCGAGGTCGAAGGCGGTGAATGCCTGACGCTCCGCAAGGATGCGTACATCCGCCATCAACGTGCTGTAGAGTTCCTTGGCGTAGGTGCTCAGCGTGGGTGCGGAGATTTCGAGCGTGGCACGCGCATCAACGAAGAACGCCACGGCGTCGTCTGCCGACTGACTATCGACAGCCGTGACACGCGTGAGCGTTTCCGGGTCGATCGACAACTGACCCCAGATGCGGCGCTCGGCTTCGAAGCGGTAGGCAACGTCATCGCCGAGCGGCACTTCCCAATATCGGCCAGCCGCGTTCAGCGGCCGGACTGGCAGCACCTCCTCATAGATCAGTTCCGAAATGGCGCGCGCCAGAATGGCCTGGTTGGCGCGGCGCCAGAGCTCGCCGGTGACGGCTCGTCCCTTGGGCAAGGGACCGAGTGGTGTACTGTACGCACTCACAGCGGCACCTCGCTGAAGAAGCGCTCGCGCTGGCAGCAGACGAACATCGCACGCTTGTGCGGGAAGTCGAATTCCTTGACCTTGTCGTAAGCAGCATCGGCGCAATAGCTCAGCATCTTATGGTTCGATGCGCGCGGCTCACCAACGATGCGCTGCGTGCGCGGATCGTCGAGAAACAGGTAGTGTGTCACCGAACGGAACAGCGCCAGCGTCTTCGGCCTGCCGAGATGCCGCTTGTTACCGATCAGACCATGCCAGCCGCGGTCGTAATCGGTCGGCTCATAGTAAGGTCCGAGGCGATCTTCCTTGCCCCAGTAGAATTCAAGGTAGCCGCTCGGCTCGCCATCCAGGCTGGCGATGACACCGAAGATATGCGGATCCTGTTCCTGGGCGGCGAGATAGGCGTCCAGTTCCTCCCGGCTCTGCGCCAACTCCCAGAAGAAGGAGACGCGGCCGTCATTCATCCATGCGTGGAAAAGATCGAGATCCGTGCGCCGATCGATCGGCCGGAACGACAGGGTTAGATCAAGATCGGGCAGCCACCGTTCATACATGACGCCATTGGGGCGAGGTGAACGCAGCGGCGGCAGCCGATCGGCCGGGCCGATCGATGTCTCGATCGCAGGATAGGTCAGGTGCGACGCCTGCTTGCGCCAGAGCAGAGGCAACTGCCGCAGCACAGAACGCCTTAGCACCGTGCGCGACCTGCCCGCCGCAGGCTCCGCGGTGCGTGCCGTCGCCAGCGCGATCACCGGCCAGGTCTCCTCGACAGCCGGTAACAGGATCTGCCCGGCGTCGGGAAAACGGCTGAAGACCGCGTCGGCAAGCGCCGCAAGCATTTGCGGCTGGTCCTGTCTGCCAGCCTCGAAGACAACGTCTTCGAGCAGCAGTTCGGCCTGGTGCCGGATCAGTGCCGCCTGCGCGATCCGGACACCGGCTGGAGACACCAGCGTCAGTTTGCTGCCGTCATAGCGGACCTCGAACGCGCCGTCGTCCGAAGCCAGAAAATGCTTGCTGATGGCAAGAATGCCATCAGTTCGGTCGGGGTTTTCTCTCAGCTGGATGTTCATGCGGGCTTCCTCGTGAAAAGCGGGTTTGACATCGGAACGTAGCCGGCGAGCGGATCGGTCACCTCGGTGTTCTCGTTGGTGTTCTTCAACGAAAACAGGAAATTGCCCTTGCTGCCGAGCGTGGGCGAATTGAGCAGGTAGTCGATGCAGGCCGGGCTGCCGGGTGCCCGCGCGGCGAGCCTTTCCAGCAGCAGGCGGAAGCGGGCCAGCAGGGCTTCTTCGCTGGACAATCCGGCATCGGCGAGCGCCGAAATGACGGCAAAGACCCCGTTGATGACGAGGTAGTAGCCGAACAGGCGGGCAGCGGCCTCCGCATCGAAGACATGATCGCCCTTGCCGCCGGCGGAAGGCAGGTGCTCACGCAGCATCGGCAGGAATTCCCGGACATAGCCGGTGCCCTGGCAGTCGCGGAAATAGAGATGGCTGGGCCAGCCATCATTCAACCCGACGACGAGGTTCTGTTGATGTGCACCAAACAGCAGCCCGAATTCCGAGAAGGCGAGGAAGAAAGGTTCGATCGCGGTATCGAGGAACCGTTCGAACCAGCATTCCGCAACAACGGATGGCTCCAGACCCTCCTGCTTCGCAACAAGCCGGACGAGATCGGAAAGATGGCTCTCCGCCTGCCCCGGGTGACGCTCGCACAGGGCGCCCAATACGGCTGCCTTGGGCGCGTTGTCGCGCTGGAACGGGTTCTCGCGGAAGGAGACGATGGTGCTGGTGAGCACCGCTCCGTCAGGCCCGTCGCGCAAAGCCATCCATGCCGGCTCGCCGAGCACGGTCAGCGTCGGGCAGGCATCCCTGAGCTTGTCGCCCAACGTACCCTTGACCAGGCTGTGCACCGAAAGCCCGCGGTCGCATTCGTGCCGTTCGATGACCCGCCGCGAATTGGTCAGCTTGAGGTCGAGCGAGAATTTCAGCATCCAGGCGCTGTCCGCGGAATGGATGGTGCGCAGCGACGTCGTCGCACGCCATGAGGGTCCGGCGAGGCCAAGATCTCGCACGAGGCCGGCTGCAAAGAGACCCTGCACGGCCGGCACCAGCATCAGCCGCGAGGCCTGCCAGGGGTGCATGGGGAAAAGCCGCGAGGCTTCGGCGTTCTCCAGAAGGGATGCAAGGTCATCGCCGACGAGCCCCGGCACCATTTCGGCGACATCGCGTGGTTCGACACTGCCACAGGCCAAGACGTCCGGGTGCACGGTCCACCAGCGCAACTGGAAAGCGCCACCATATTCGTGGCCGAAGCGGCGCGAGTCTTCCTCGGAAAACTCATCGCGGCTCATCGGCGTCGGGTGGACGGCGTGACCGAAGCGCAACGCGCTTTCCGCCTCGATGAAGTCCGGCACACCGTCAGCAAACGGTCGTGCAGTCCCCCGGGCCGCGACGGTTTGCGCGATCGCTGCGACACTGGCGGCCGCTCGCCTCTGCAAGTTCAGCCTGCTGGCACCACTGGAGCGGCCACGAATATCCTGCTCACGCAACAGCATGGCAAGGACATCGAAGAGTTCGATCTCAATGGTCGCGCCGTCGGCCAGAAGCCACATCCGGCCTTCGAAACCGTGATAGCCGACACGTGACCGATGACGCAGCGGCGCGACGACAACCACGCCTGTTGCTGGCAAATCAAGGACAAGAACGTCTTTGCCTTCTTGTGGGATGCCAAAGCGTTCAGCGCGATCGAAACGGCATCCGCCCCACTCCCGAACAAGAGCATTCAATAATCTATCGACAGATGGAGCAGTATTACTTCTGTCGTCTACATAAGTAACGGCATCCATTGTTTTAACTCTCGACAGTTGCATTTGCATATTTATTGTGAAATTGAACACAGATGTCTTCCGAAGAATTCTTCCTCCACCTGCGATGACCTCCATTTATCCTATCGAAGAAACAAAACTCGCGCGGCGCCTCGCACTCGGCGTCATGTCGATCGGCTTCGGCCAATCGGCCTTTATCGTGCTGGTGCCAATGGTGATGGCTCGGCTCGGGTTGACGACCTTCGACCTTGGCCTGGCCGTGGCTGCAGGCACACTCGCTTTCCTGATCGGCGCGCCACTGTGGGGCGGTGCGGCTGGTCGCATCGGCTACGGCCGCATGATCCGCCTGCTCGGGCTGGCGATGCTGGCTGCGCAGGCACTGCTGGTGATCCAGCTGTCGGCCGGACCAACTGCCTACGCCATCGCAATAGCCGGCCTGATCCTCTCGCGCCTGATCTATGGCTTTGCTGCCGCCGGCGTCATGCCTGCCGCCCAGGCATGGCTTGCAGGCACGGTCGAAGCCGGTCGACGGCAGGCAGCCTTCGGGCTCTTGAGCGCCGGCCTCAATCTCGGCCGACTCTCGGGTTCCCTGACTGGAGCCGCCGCGGTAATCGCAGCGCCGCTCACCGTCGCCCTGTTCATGCTGGCGCCCGTGATGCTGTGGCTGACGCCCAGGGGCGCGGTGAAGGTCGAAGCCGGCGCAAGCATCAGCACCCCCAGGCTCTCGCCATTCGACAAGCGCGTCCTGCCCTTCCTGTTCATCGGCATATGTATGACCGCCGGTTTTGGACAGGTGCAGATCATGCTCGGGCCGTTGCTGCAGTCGAAACTCCGCCTCGACGCCGGCCAGGCGACGGCCGCGACCGGCGCTGCGCTCGCGCTGGTGGCCGTCAGCATGATCGCGGTGCAGACGCTTGTGCTGCCCAGGCTGCGCTGGAGCGAGCGCAGCGGCATCCTCGCCGGAACCGGTCTGGTCGTGGCCGGAATGGCCGGCCTTGCGATCGCCAACGATTCTGGCGTCGGTGCCCTGGCGCTGGTGGCCACGGGCTTCGGCACGGCGCTGGCGACGCCGGCTTACACTGCCTGGCTTGCGCGGCGCGTGGCCATCCATGAACAAGGCGCCGCGGCCGGCTGGCTGTCGAGTGCCCACATCATCGGCCAGACGGCAGGCGCCCTGATGGGCGGTTTCGTCTTTCAACTGGCGGCAGAGCTGCCACTTCTGGGTTGCGCGGGCCTGGCGCTTGCCGCCGCCGCGATCGCCGCTACGCTCGACAGGCGCGGCGGCATGCAGCATTGAAGCCATCGACCCGCGCGCGATCATGAGATGGCCTCCGCCGGGCGCTCAGCCGCCGCGGCGCTGCGCAGCATGCCGTAGGTCATGATCACGGCGATGCCGGAGATTGCCGTCGCCAGTGCGAAGAGCGGGCCGTAGCCCATCATGTCTGCGAGGCGCCCGGCAACCATCGAGCCGACGAGGTAGACGATGAGCTGGGCACAGGAGAGGATGGTGAAATCGGTGCCCGGCTGTTGCGACGAGGTCACCGACATGAACAGGCTGTAGAGCGCGACGATCTCCATGTAGCGCACCATCGTCTGCAGGAAAGACGCGCCGAAGATCGGCGCCGCGCCCGAGAACAGCGCGAAGGCATGCAGCATGAAGATGGCAAAGCAGATGGTGCGCAGGCCGCCGAGCAGCGCCAGGACGGAAGCCGAGCCATATTTGCGCAGGAGGAGCGCCGCGACGAAGGAACCGCCGAGGCCAACGGTGACGGCAGCACCCCCGGAGAGATAGCCGATCCAGTCGAGCGGGACACCGGCATCGACGAGATAGGCGCCTTCCATCGACTTCACCAGGCCTTCACTCGCACGGTAGACCAGTGCGATCCATAGGATCCGCCGCGCTTCTGGCCTCGCCAGGAAGTTGCGGATGGAGGGTCTGGTCAGGACTGCCTGCTTGTCCGCGGCCGGGTCGGTCTCGCGCATGGCAAGCGCGGCGACCAGGGGAATGAACGACAGCACGGCGATCGTGACGATCGTGACGTCCCAACCATAGCGATGATAGAGGATGAGCCCCAGCGTCCCGCCAATGACAACGCCGAGCGCCACCGAACCGCCCTGGATGGCATTGCCGATCGGCCGGTCGGCAGGATCGAGATATTTCGCGGCATAGCCGTCGGTGGCGATATCCTGCGTCGACAGCAGCATGGCAACGAAAAAGCCGACCGCAAAGATCGCCCAGACGTCCGTCGGCTCGACGGCAAGCATGCCGAACAGCGCCGCGATGATGCCGAGCTGGGTGATGATGACCCAGCTGGCACGATGCGCGCGTGCGAAGGGACGATAGCGGTCAATCAGCGGCGCCCACAGGAACTTGAGCACCAGCGGCAGCATCAGAAGCGAGAGCATGCCGATGGCCGTGCGTGACACGCCCTGCTCGCGCAGGATCGGCGGAATCGCCGCCGCGAACAGGTAGGTCGGGATGCCTTGCGCCAGATAGAGGCCGCCGAGCACGGCAAAAAGCCTGAGCCGCGAGCGGTTTTCCTGGATTTTTGGGAATTCCGCCGCGCTCATGCCGCCGCTCCTAGAAGGTGACCTTGAAGGACGCCGCAATGGTGCGGCCAAGACCTGGCACATCGGCACCCCGCGTCGCGGAAGCGGTCGGGTTGACGTAGTAGGTGTCGAATATGTTGCGCACGGCGAAGTTGAGTTCCTGACCGCCGGCGAATTTCTTGGTCACGCCGATATTGGCCAGAACCGCGCCGTCCAGCTGCTGGCTCGCGATGCGATCGCGGCCGGAGAACATCTCCAGTTCGGTGCGCAGCGTCAGGTTGTTGTCGAAATGTGTGACGACATAGGCCAGCCCCTTGTAGGTGGTGGGGATGCGGTTGTTCGGCAGATATTCGTCCGAGCCGATCTTGCCGTCCCTGTTCGCGTCGTACTTGCCTTCCACGTAGCCGACCGATCCGCCCAGCGTGAACATCTCGTTGACGTCGTATTCGGCGTTGGCCTCGAAACCCCAGATGCGTTCCTTCTGCTGCGAGACGCGGTTGGCGGCGATGTCGTAGTTGACGCCATTGTCGGAGGTCGACAGGTAAGCGCTGGCGCCCCCCCTCACATTGCCCCAGTCGCCGCGAAGACCACCTTCCCAGGTGTTGACCACCTGCGGCTCCGGCGCGATGTCGGCATAGCTGACGCGATAGTCCGGCGCATTGGTGCAGGGCAGAAGTGGCCGGATGCTGGTGCCGTAGGCATCACAGGTCTCTGCATTGGTGTTGAGACCGGCACGGCGGGTGAAACCGCCGATGTCGGTGAGGCTGAAGCCCTGCGAGAAATTGCCGAAGGCCTGCAGTTCCTGGGTGATGTCGAAGACGGCACCGGCATTGAACGTCGTGGCGCCGTAGTCGAAGGAGCCTCCCACGACGTCGATCGCAGGCAAGCCGACGAGATTTGACCCGACCAGAACCGCGGCGGCCGGCCGCTTGAAATTATCGACATCGAGATAGAACTGGTCGAAACGGACGCCGCCCTGCAGGCGGAAACGATCGGTGACCGGGACTTCCGCCTGGGCAAAGGCAGCCACGGAGTTCTGCGTCGACGGCGCAATGGCGTCCTGGCCGTTCAGGAGCGTCTGGCCGGTCTGATCATGCGTGAAGTCGAAGCCCCAGGTCAGCGTGCTGCCCTGGGTGATGAAATCGACCGGCGTGTTGACGGTGACGTTGAGGCCCGAACGCTGCACGGCCAAGGCCGTCTGGTTGAAGGAAGCGGTCGGGTCGCGGTTGATCGGCAAGAGGGTCGGCCGCGCCGGATTGGTCGGAAGGTAGACCTGCGAGTTGACCCGGGAGAATTTGGTGAAAGGCGACTGTTTGAAGATGTCGTTGTAGAACGCCTTCACTTCGAGCTTGCCGAACAGGAAATCGCTGTCGGTGAACTTGGCGGCGAGATATTTGGAATCCTCGATGAGCGGCTCGCCGGTGTAGGCGTCGGAGAAGTTCGGCTTGACCGGGTTGCTCAGATAATCCGTGAACCAGTCGGCCTTCTGCCGCGCATAGGTCCAGTCGGCACTGAGCTCAATGCGCTTGGAACCGTTCTCGTAGCCGACCACGCCGGAGAGATCACCCCAGCCGGTGCGATCGCCACCGCCCTGCCCCAGCATGGCGTCGGAGGCCATCTCGTTGCCGTGGCCGTCATAGGTGCGACGGCTGAAATTGCCCGATGCGGATGCAAAATAATCGAAGTCGCCGCTACGGCCCTCGACTTGGACGTTGCCGCTGGGTGCTGCCGACTTGCCGAGATTCTCGGTGAAGGCGGTGACACCGGTGCGCACCGTGACTTTCGGCGTATCGCTGGTGCCGCGCTTGGTGATGAAGTTGATGGTGCCGCCGGTCGCGCCGGCGCCATAAAGACTGGAGGCGCCGTTGATGATTTCCACACGCTCGACCGTGTCCAGGTCGATGGTGGCAAGGATGCGCGAGACATCGCGCAGCGGCGTGTTGCGCGGCACGCCATCGACCATGATCAGCACGCTGCGGCCGCGGAACGTTTCCGAAGCACCCGAGATCGTTTCGTTGCGCGGTGCGTAACCAGGTACCAGGCGAGCGATCAGGTCGGAGGCATTCTCCCCCTGCCCCACCGCCGTTCCGATGGCGTTCTGGTCGATCACCTGCACCGACTGTGCAACGCTCGAGATCGAGCGGTCGTCGCGCCCGGTGATGATGATCTTGTCTAGCATCGTCGTGTTGGACGCCGGTTTTTGCGCATCCTGCGCCGTTGCCGGTTTCTGCGCATTTTGCGCAAGGGCCGGCCCGGCCAGGATCGAGGAAGACAGCAACGACACGACGGCAAGCTTGTGCATTTACACCCCCAGATTGCGGAGCCAGCAACGCCCTCTCGCGGCTCCTCTGAAGCGCGCCTAAATAACTTAACAAAACGAGTCAAGTTTGAAGGCTACAAAAACAGTCAAGTTTTCGCGATGAGATGCTGCAGTGCGGCATCGAGGGCACACAGCAAGGGCTGGCATCGTGTCGATGGAGACAGCCGCGATACGGGCAGCAGCACACGCCAACGCACTCCCGGGCTCGGGAGCACGTCAGAAAGAAAGTTGGATCAGGCTATGTCTCGGGCGGCTCAGCGACGTTCCACCGGCCGTCCGGTCGACTGGCGAACATGCAGCTCGGGCTTGATGAGTTCCTGCGAGGGACGCACGGTCTGGCCGTTCAGCTTGTCCAGCAACGCGCTCGCGGCTCGGCGGCCGACTTCGCGCTGACCATTCCAGACGGTGGTCAGCGCCGGCGTGGCGATCTGTGCTTCCTCGAGATCGTCGTAGCCCGTCACCGAAATATCGACGCCTGGCACAAGGCCGGCACGGGCAATGCCGTTCATCAGGCCGATGGCAACGAGATCGTTCCAGCAACAGGCGGCGGTCGGCTTGTCCTTCAATGCCAGGAACTGCGCCGCGGCCTCGAAGCCGCCCTGCTTGGTGCGCGGTCCCGGGACACGCCAGGACGGCATCACTTCAAGACCCGCCGCCTCCATGGCATTGACATAGCCCTGATAGCGGTCGCGGCCCGTGGAGGTCTGGTCGGTGCCGCCGACCATGGCGATACGCTTGTGGCCGAGCGAGATCAGGTGATTGGTGGCAAGCGCGGTGCCATAGGCATCGTCGCCCCGGAACACGGGGACATGTGCGCCGTCGACATCACGTGCGATCAACACCGCCGGCAAGCCGTTTTCTTCCGCCATGATGATGTCGGAAGCCGGCGTGTCGATGGCTGGCGACATGATCACGCCATCGGCGCCGAGCTGCAGCAGCGTGTCGATGAAGGTGCGCTGCTTGTCGAGCTGGTCGTAGTGATTGGAAAGCAGGAAGGTCTGCCGGCTGCGATCCAGCTCGTGTTCGATGGAGCGCAGGATCTCGGCATAGAAAGGGTTCATGATGTCATGCACGACAACGCCGACGATGCCGGAGCGCGAAGTGCGCAGCGACGCGGCACGACGGTTGTAGATATAGCCGATCTCGCGGGCGTGTTCCTTGATCTTCTCACGGGTCGAGCCCGCCACCAGCGGGCTGTCGCGCAGCGCCAGGGAAACAGTGGCCGTGGAGACGCCGAGCGCATCGGCAATGGTCGAAAGCTTGATCTTCTGTGCCAGCGCTCTGGGCTCCCGCTCGCGATTTAAACTGTTTAAAAGCGGCTTATGCCATCGAACGACGGCAAATCAAAGCTTTTTTGCCAGCTCGCCGGTTTCGGCGTCCAGAGCGGCCTTGTGGCGGACACGCAGCCGGTGTTCGCGATGCAGGATATAGAGCCCGCTGGCAACGATGATGGCAGCACCCGCAAGTGTCCAGCCGTCGGGAAACTGGCCAAAGATGAAGTAGCCGAAACCGATCATCCAGATCATCTGTGAATACGGATATGGCGCCAACGCCGTCGCGGTCGCCAACTTGTAGGCGCGGATCAGCAACCAGTGACCGCAGCCGCCAAAGACACCGAGCAGGAGCAGGATCGTCCAATGCCAGGCATCCGCCGGCAGGGTGGCGGAAAAGAACAGCGTCGGTGAAAGGATGACGGCTGGCGCCAGCGCCGAATAGAAGATCAGGCTTTCCGGCGTCTCGGTCGAAGCCATGCGCCGCGTCATGATCACGTAAAGCGAGTTGGAGAGCATCGATCCGAGGGCGAACAAATGGCCGATGCCGAACACGCCGACACCCGGTCGGGTGATCACCAGCACGCCGATGAAACCAGCCAGGATCGCCAGCCAGCGCCGCCACCCGGCCCATTCGCCAAGCAGCGGACCGGCAAGTGCCGTGATCACCATGGGACCGAAGAAATAGATCGACGTCGTCTCGGCCAGTTGCAGCGTGCGCAGCGCAACGATGTTGCAGAGCGTGGAACCCGCCAGCAGCATGCCGCGCAGGATATGCGCCTTGAGATTGACGGGCCGAAAGCGGCCGACACCCCGCCAAGCGCGAAACAGACCAATCACCAGCACGACATGGATGCTGAAACGGACCCAGGCGATGAACAGTGGCGCAAGGCCTGCAAGCACCAGATATTTGATCGACGTGTCGAGGAAAGAAAAGACCACATAGACGGACAGCATGTAGGCGATCGCCGCCGGCGGCGTCGCGCTCTCATCCTGTCTGTCTGGCTGGTTCACGGTGGCAAGGCGTCATGAAAATGATCTTGCCCGCTTGTGCGGGAAGAGGCGTGCAGCGGCAACACAAAAGATGTCATTCGCCGCGGAATTTTGCGCCCTGGAGACCGCCACATGTGATTTGGTCGATCACGCGTGCATGCGCGCGCCTTTGGTGATCTTGTCGACGATCTTCTTGTCCGCCCTCAAGGCAATGCCGACAACCCTGGCATCGTCCGGCGCGAACCTGGCGAAGGTCTCGCGGTTGAGCGCATCGAAGCCGGTCGAGAACATCTCCTCGACATAAAGCGACACCTTGACGTCCCGCTCCAATGAGCGGCGATGGATCGTTGACAAGGTCGCCTGGTCCGCCGACAGGACAATGACCGGCTGTATGGACAGTGCGTTGTAGAGATTGCCGGTGCGATCGCGATAGGGCTCGCCGATCATGTCCGGGAACTGGGCGGCGACCCCGGTGCTCAGGAAGGCGGTAACGTTGAGTTTCTGCCAGACGGCGAGATCTTCCCTCAGCACGACTGTGAATTTCGTATCGAACATGGCAGCTTCCTATATTGAGCACGATGAATGAGATGATGCCCACCGATCTAGTTGCCGAGGCCTTCCAGGGTCTTGGACGTTTGTGCGCAAACGACGGCGGTGACCGCATCGTGCAGGCACCAGGCGTCACGGGCATGGAGCGCATCGAGGCCTGGTTCCATGGTCCGGTTTTCGACCCGCATCGCCACGACACCTATGCGATCGGCGTCACGCTTTCCGGCGTTCAGAGTTTTCATTATCGCGGCGCGGTGCGGCACAGCCTGCCCGGCCAGCTGATCGTATTGCATCCGGACGAAGTTCATGATGGCGGTGCCGGCACGGAAACCGGCCTGCGCTACCGCATGCTCTACGTGGAGCCGTCACTGCTTGCCGCAGCCACGGGCGGCGTGCCGCTTCCGTTTGTGCCGGAAGGCATCATCGACGACGCGGGTTTTCGTGCCACGCTCGCCAGCGCACTCGGTGACCTCGATCGGGAGCTGGACGAACTGTTCGTCGACGACTTCATCGCCCAGCTTGCGGGTTTCATGCAACAACATGCAGATCGCCCGGCCAAACCGCTGGGCAAAACAGCCTGGCGCACCGCAAACCTTGCACGAGACTATCTGACGGACAACGCACTCGATCTTGTGCGATCGGAAGAGCTGGAAGCGGTGACCGGTCTCGACCGCTATGCGCTATCACGCCATTTCCGCGCGGCCTTCTCCACCAGCCCACATCGCTTCCTGGTGATGCGGCGGCTGGAACAGGCCAAGAAAATGATCACGGCCGGCACGCCGCTGGCCGAGATCGCCGCAACTGCCGGCTTCAGCGACCAGAGCCATTTCAACCGTCAGTTCAAGAAGGCATACGGCATGACACCCGGGCGCTGGTCGGCGCTTATCCGTGGCGAGAAGCCTATCGAAATCAGAACCGCTGCTTAAACCGCCGCGACCGCGGGACGGATCTCCTGTTCGTCCTCGTCCTCGTCGGCGAGCACGATCTCTTCATCCGACAGGTTCGCCTCGATGCGGGCCAGAAGCTTGAACAGCGTCTTCTGGTCCTTCTTGTCGAGACCGCGCAGCGCCTGCTTCTCGGTCTTCTTCACCGACTTCTCGATGGCGTGGATGGTCTCGCGGCCCGAATCGGTCAGGAAGATATGCGCCTGGCGGGCATCGGCATTGGAAGCGCGCTTTTCCAGGAAGCCCTGCGCCTGCAGCCTGTTGATCGTCTTGGTGATGGTGGGCGGACGAACGCCAAGCCGATCGGCCAGCGTACCGGGTGTCTGGCCGTCCTCGCGGCTGAGCGCCAGCATGATCTGGTCCTGCCCGGCATAAAAGCCATGCGTCAGCAGCCGGGCGGCAAGGGCAGTCCTTGCCAGTCTGGCCGCAGAATGCAGCCGGCTCATCGTTGCACTTTTATCAGCCTTGGCCATGGTCAGTCTCCTGGACCGCGCCGAAACCGGCACAATAGCCGTGGCGCTCGGATTGGCAATGAGTGTTCAAAGAGGCCGGCCAATGAACCGCTTTGCCGGCAAGCCACGCAACATTCGCCGTGGCTAATGACAGATCATTATTTCAGTTAGATGACAAAGCATTATTGCAGCGCAAAATGCCCAAACCGACGATGACAGCATCGTGTCTGGATCAGCGGTTTGACAGGTGCAAAAGCCGGGACGACGTCCTATATGGAGGGAAATTTCCCTTCGAGGCACCAGTATGAGCGAGACACAGACGCAGATCCCCGTAACCGTGCTGACCGGTTATCTCGGCGCCGGCAAGACGACGCTGCTCAACCGCATCCTCTCCGAGAACCATGGCAAGCGTTATGCCGTCATCGTCAATGAATTCGGCGAGATCGGCATCGACAACGACCTGATCGTGGAGTCCGACGAGGAAATCTACGAAATGAACAATGGCTGCGTCTGTTGCACGGTGCGCGGCGACCTCATCCGCACTGTGGAAGGCTTGATGCGCCGCCCGGGCCGCTTCGACGCCATCCTGCGTCGAGACCACCGGCCTCGCCGACCCGGCACCGGTTGCCCAGACCTTTTTCATGGACGAGGACGTCCGCTCCAAGACAAAGCTCGACGCCGTGGTGGCGCTGGTAGACGCCAAGCACCTGCCCTTGCGCCTGAAGGAACTCCAGGGAAGCCGAAGACCAGATCGCCTTCGCCGACGTGGTGGTGCTGAACAAGACCGATCTGGTGACGCCCGAAGAGCTCGCAGCGGTCGAGGCGACCATTCGCGCCATCAACCCGTCAGCCCGGATCCATCGCACCCAGCGCTCTGGCGTGGCCCTGACCGAAGTGCTCGACCGCGGCGCCTTCGACCTCAAGCGCGCGCTGGAGAATGATCCGCATTTCCTGGAAGCACATGACCACGACCATGACCATGAATGCGGTCCGGACTGCGATCACGACCACCACCATCATCATCACGACCATGATCACCATCACCACGATCATGATCACCATGCCTCGCCGATCCATGACGTGACGGTGCAGTCGGTGTCGCTGCGCGGCGGCGAGATGGATCCGAAGAAGTTCTTCCCCTGGATCGAGAAGATCACCCAGATGGAAGGCCCGAACATCCTGCGACTGAAGGGCATCATCGCGCTGAAGGACGATCCGGACCGCTACGTGCTGCAGGGTGTGCACATGATCATCGAAGGCGACCACCAGCGCGCCTGGAAAGATGGCGAGAAGCACGAGAGCCGGCTGGTGTTCATCGGCCGCAAGCTTGACGCCGAACGGCTGAAGTCGAGCTTCGACGCCTGCCAGGCGGCGTAAGCACTTTCCTTGCCTGCACCGGCAAGGTCGAGTAAGCCCCTCACCGGCTTAAGCTGATGAGGGGCTGTTTTTTGATGGCCCGTCCGAACTATCGCATGGAATTTCTGCCTGATGCCTACAGTCGCCCCGCTTGATGTAGACGGCCATTGCGTCGCCGCCGTTTTCCTGAACGACGTGCCGCATTTCGCATTCGCCGACGGCGCGGTGCACAGGCTGGACAATGGCCACAAGACCGTCCAGGCCAATGATGGTCTGCTTGCCGCGGCCTATGATCAGGTCGACGAACGGCTGATCACTGGCGGCGAGGACGGCAAGGTGTTCTCGATCAAGCCTGAAGGTGTTGTCGAGGAACTGGCTGCGGCGGGTCGCAAGTGGATCAGCAGCGTTGCCGCCGGACCGCAGCAAGCGGTTGCCTATGGTGCGGGCAAGAGCGCTTTCGTCCGCTTCAAGGACGGCAAGGTCAAGGAATTCCAGCACCCGCGTACCGTGGAGGGCCTGGCTTTCGCACCGCGTGGCATGCGCATCGCCGTCGCCCGTTACAATGGCGCCACGCTGCACTTCCCGGCCACCGACGGCAAACCGACCGAACTGGAATGGGCCGGCGCGCATACCGGCGTCACCTTCTCGCCGGACGGCAATTTCCTGGTCACCACCATGCAGGAGAACGCCCTGCATGGCTGGAAACTGGCTGATGCCAAGCACATGCGCATGTCGGGTTACCCTGCCAAGGTGAAGAGCCTGTCGTGGAGCGCGCGCGGCAAGTGGCTGGCCAGCTCCGGCGCTCCGGCAGCGATCGTCTGGCCCTTCCAGGCCAAGGACGGGCCGATGGGCAAGGCACCGCTGGAGCTTGGCACACGCGGCAACACGATGGTGACGGCGGTGGCATGCCATCCCACGGAAGAGGTCGTTGCGATCGGCTACGAAGACGGCATGGTGATTGCAGCCCGTTTCCACGACGCCAAGGAAGTCATGCTGCGCCGCCCGGGCAAGGGTGCCATCACCGCATTGACCTGGGACAAGGCCGAGCGTCGGCTGGCGTTTGGCAGCGCCGCCGGTGATTGCGGCATTATCGACATCACGGCCTGATCTCAGCCGGCTGCGCAGAAGGCTTGCGCCGGAGCGCGAGCCCGTCTCGCATGTTAAGGGACAGCAGAGTGATGTTTGCCGCTCCCGCCACAAGTTCGAGCGCCTGCACAGCGACGAATGCCGCATCGAAACGTCCCTCACCGGCCCAACCCGCAAGCGCATAGGCCGACGGCAGCAACACCAGCAGGCCATTGGCGGCGATGAACCGCATGCGGCGCTTCTTGCGCTGGACGACGCGGCTTCTCCAGCCTTTGCCCAGTGAAAAACCGGAGGCGCCGGCCAAAGCCATGGCCGGAATGAGCACGACCATGCCACCGAGAATAGCGGACTTCACCGCTGCGATCGTTTCCACATCCCCCAAGAGTTCGGCCACCACCGTCGACAGCCAAAAACAGGCGACGGCAAGCAGCGCGACGGAACCGGCCGTCGCGTGGATCTTCGCTTTCATTGCGATCTCCCACGATTTGAATAGCATGCTATATATCATTGCATAGCATGCTATTCAATAGCTATTCCTGAGCCATGAGATTCCAGAAAGAACGCTCGGCAGGTTTCCTCGCCAACCAGATGGCACGCCTGTTTGCCAAAGGTCTGCAGCGACGCATCGGCCCGCTGGGCCTGGCGCCTGCGCAATTCATGACCCTGCTTGCGCTGTGGGACGAAGATGGCTTGACCCAGAGTGAACTGGTGCGTCGCCTGGACGTTGAGCAGGCGACCATGGCCAACACCTTGACACGCATGGAGCGCGACGGGCTGATCGAGCGGCGATCCAACCCGTCGGACGGGCGATCGCAGTCCATTCATCTGACGGAAAGGTCGAAACATCTCCGTGACCCGGCCACCGATGCCGCCCGCGCCCAGAACGCAACGGCCTTGGCCGATTTCACCGATCAGGAGAAGGAAATGTTCCTCGCGCTGATGCGCCGCGCCATTGCGGCCATGCATGACGACTGATCTGCGCGCATCGCTGCAGATTTTCTAGCTGAATTTCGAATAAAATCACTGAACCAACACTCCTTTGCCTGGCGGCCAATTGCGGTCTGCGATCGCATTTGCTTAGAGTGCGCCACGCCAACAGGGGGAGTGAATGAGCGTAAGCAAGGGTTCGAACAGCATCATCGGCGGCATCGACGCCAGGCGCATCGCCGAGCTGCGGGCAGCAGAGGCCGAGATTTTCCGAAAAGCCCGTCCGAAATCGCTGGCCCGCACCGGCAATGGCATCGCCGGCTATTTCGACGGCGTGCCGATGCACTGGATGACCGATTGGCCGACGCCGTTCCCGATCCTTGTCGAAAGCGCCAGACGCGCCACCATCATCGATGTCGACGGCAACCAGCTGGACGATTTCTGTCTCGGCGACACCGGTTCCATGTTCGGCCATTCGCCGACACCGGTCGCCCGCGCTATCCGCAGGCAGGCAGGGCGCGGCCTCACCTATATGCTGCCGTCCGAGGATGCGCTGGCCGTTGGCACGTTGCTGCAGGAGCTTTTCGGCCTGCCCTACTGGCAGATCGCGACCACTGCCACCGACGCCAACCGCTTCGCACTGCGCGTCGCGCGCGCCGTGACCGGCCGCGACAAGATCCTCGTCTTCAATGGTGCCTACCATGGCTCCGTCGACGAGACGATGGTGCGCATGAAGGACGGCAAGCCGATCAACCGGCCTGGACTTGCCGGCGAATTCCGGGATCTGACCCAACGCACCAAGATCGTCGAGTTCAACGACCTGCCGGCGCTGGAAGCAGCGCTGAAGGCGAAGGACGTGGCTTGTGTCATTACCGAGCCGGTGCTGACCAATTCCTGCATGGTGCTGCCGCAATCCGGCTTCCACGAGGCGCTCAGGCGCCTGACCCGTGAGACTGGGACGCTGCTGCTGATCGACGAGACGCACACGATTTCGACTGGCCGCGGCGGCTACACGAAAACCCATGGTCTCGAGCCCGACCTCTTCGTCCTCGGCAAGCCCGTCGCTGGTGGCGTGCCGGCGAGCGTCTGGGGCATGAGCGAAGATACCGCCTCGCGTTATGCCGCCTACAACCGAGGCAAGGAGCCCGGCTATTCCGGCATGGGCACGACGCTGTCCGCCAATCCGCTGCAGTTCGCCACCATGCGCGCCACGCTGGAAGAAGTGATGACTGCGGAAAACTACAGCCATATGGAAAGGCTGGCGGATAAACTGGGTACCGGGCTGTCAGCCGCGATAACACGCTATCAATTGCCCTGGCATGTCATGCGTGTCGGTGCCCGCGTCGAGTTCATCTGTGCCCCAGGCCCGCTTGGCAACGGCGCCGAGGCCGAGGGCGCGCATGCACCGGACCTGGAAGCGGCAGTACACGTCGCGCTGGTCAATCGCGGCGTCCTGATCGCCCCGTTCCACAATATGATGCTTATCTCCCCGGTCACCACGGCGGCACAGGTGAAACGGCTGATCGCCGCCTTCACCGAAGTTGCCGCCAAGCTCGCGGCATGAGACAAGCCAGACAACAATCCTTCAGAGTGCAATCATGACTTCACCTTCCGGCTCGACGCCTGCCGAGGCTACGGCGTTCCTCGATGCCCATCCTGAAATCGAAGCCTTTGACATTATCCTGACCGACGCCAACGGCGTCGGTCGAGGCAAGATCCTGCGCCGCCATGAACTCGCCGGCGTCTATGAAAACGGCCGTCATATGCCGATCTCGATCCTCGGCCTCGACATCACCGGGGAAGATGTCCACGAAACCGGCCTGATCTGGGACTCTGGCGACGGCGACCTGCGCGCCTGGCCGATCCCCGGCACGCTGGTGCCGTTGCATGGCACCAATCCGCCGCGTGGTCAGGTCCTGATGGCGATGTATCACCTCGACGGCGAGCCGATGACGTCGGACCCCCGCCATGCGCTGGCTCGCCAGGTCGAGGCGCTGGCCGCCAAGGGTTTCCATCCGGCAGGCGCCTTCGAGCTGGAGTTCTTCCTGCTCGGCAATGAGCGTGACGCCGACGGCAAGGTGCAGCCGGCCAATGCCGTGCTCGACGGGCGCCGCAGCGGCAAGACCGAAGTCTATTCCGTCGACCATCTGCATGGCATGGAGCCGTTGTTCTCCGACATCTACGCCGCCGCCAGGGCGCAAGGCATTCCGGCCGAAACGGTGATCTCTGAATATGCGCCGGGCCAGTACGAGCTGACGCTGAACTACCGCAAGGACGTGATGCGCGCCGCTGATGATCTCATCATGCTGAAGCGGGTGGTGCGCATGCAGGCGCGCCGCCACGGCGTCACCGCCTGTTTCATGGCCAAGCCGATCGAAAAATACGCCGGCTCCGGCATGCATTTCCATGTCTCGCTGCTGGACGACAAGGCCAGGAACGTCTTCACCGAGACCACACCGGGCGCATGGTCGCCGCTGCTGCTCAACGCGCTCGGCGGGCTCGCCGGGACGATGGCCGAATCCATGCTGGTGTTTGCCCCGCACGCCAATTCCTGGCGCCGGTTCGTCTCGCAATCCTATGCCCCGGTTGCGCCGACCTGGGGCGTCAACAACCGCTCGGTGGCTTTGCGCGTTCCGGCAGGCGATGCCAGGAACCGTCGCATCGAACATCGCCCTTCCGGTGTCGATGCCAATCCCTATCTCGTCGCCGCCACCATCCTGGCCGGTGTTGCCAAGGGCATCGAGGAAAAGCTCGATCCGGGTCCGGAAGTTACCGGCAATGGCTATGAGGCGGCGGGCGACACGAAGAACAAGATGCCGATCGACTGGCGGGCAGCGATCGACGCCGCGCGCGGTTCATCCTTCCTGGAGCGCGCGCTCGGACCGGACCTGCACAGGACCTTCGTCGAGATCAAATGGGCGGAATATCTGCGTGTCGCCCGCACGGTCAGCGAGCTCGACTATCACCTCTATCTGCACGAGGTGTAGGCGTCGCCCTGCCCGGTTCGGACAGGGTTAGCGCACCAGGATCGCCCTGAGATCATTGACGTTCGTGCCGGTCGGCCCCGGCACGAAAAGGTCGTCCACGGCGTTGAACGCGGTCCAGGCGTTGTTGCCGGCCAGCATCGCCTTGGCGTCCACGCCATTGCCGCGCATCCGTGTCACGCTGGAGGCGTTGCAGAAAGCGCCCGCATTGTCTTCCGAACCATCGATACCGTCGGTGTCGGCGGCGAAGGCATCGATGCCTTCGACGCCATCGACGCCGATGGCGAAGGCCAGCAGGAATTCCGAATTGCGCCCGCCCTTGCCCTTGGCGCGAAGCGTCACCGTGGTTTCACCCCCGGACAGGATCAGAACCGGCTTCTTGAAAGGCCGGTTGCGCGCAGCGACTTCACGCGCGATCGCGGCATGCACCGACCCAACCTCACGTGCTTCGCCTTCAAGTGCATCCGACAGGATCACCGCCTCGACACCCTGGCGCTTTGCTTCCGCAGCCGCAGCCTCCAGCGAGACGGCGGCGGATGCGATGACATGCACCTCGTTGCGGGCGAATTTCGGATCGTCCGGACGTGGCGCTTCAGACGCCGGCGAGTTGATATGCGCCATCACCGCATCGGGCAGCTTCATACCGTAGGCTTTGATGGCGGCGAGCGCATCGGTACGGTTTGCCTCGTCCGGAACGGTCGGGCCGGAAGCGACGAGCGCCGGATTGTCACCGGGAATGTCGGAAACGATCAGCGACACCACCCTGGCTGGCCATGCGGCAGCAGCGAGGCGCCCTCCCTTGATGGTGGAGACATGCTTGCGGATCGTGTTCATGGCCGAGATTGGCGCACCGGAAGCCAGCAGTGCCTCATTGACGGCGATCTCGTCCGCCAGCGTCAGACCACCGGCCGGCGCCGGCAGCAGCGCGGACCCGCCGCCGCAGACCAGCGCGACAACCAGATCGTCCTCGCCGAGGCCCGAGACGATTTCCTGCAGGCGCTTCGCAGCGGCAAGGCCAGCAGCGTCAGGAACCGGATGGGCGGCCTCCACCACCTCCAGATGTCTGGTCGACGCACCATAGCCGTAACGCGTCACGATCAGCCCCTCGATCGACCCGTCCCATGCCTTTTCAAACGCCGCTGCCATCTGCGCCGAACCCTTGCCGGCACCGATGACGATGGTGCGGCCCTTGGGTTTCGCCGGCAGATGCTTGCGGATCGTCAGCTCCGGGTCCGCCGCAGCCACGGCAGCCTCGAAGATCGCGGTGAGGAAGGCCTTCGGATCAAGGGTCATGGAGAAGCCTTTGTTTAGCGGCGGATGGAGAAGTCAGTCACCGGATGGCGGCAGGGCAAGCTCGGCGCGGTCCACGCCGAGGTGCACGCACAAAGCATCGACCACGACATTGTGGTCTTCGCGTTCTGGCAGCCCGGAAACGGCGATCACACCGATGACGCCAGCGCCTTTGACGGTGACAGGAAAACCGCCGCCGGCCAGCACATATTCGGAGACATCCAGCCCCTCGCCGACCTTGAACGTGCGGTCCGGACGCTGCTGCTCGAGGACCAGGCGATAGGTACTGCGCAGATAGCGCTTCACGACATTGATCTTGCGCCGCGCCCAATCTGGATTTGAGGCATTGGAGCCTGGCATGGCGGCGTAGAACAGCGGACGGTCGAAGGTGCGGATCTCCACGATGATCGGCATGTCTTGCTTCAGCGCCCGCTCGCGGATCGCGCTGCCGATCTCGAACGCAACGGCCTCATCGAAGCGTTCGAAAACCAGCGTCGCCTCCTGACGCTTGATCGTCTCGATATCCTCGCTCGCGGCCATGCTTCCTCCCAGAAGACACGAATGTCCTGTCGCGTTTACGGCAAACTGCCCTTGGAGCAATTCCAGGAAAAGCACGCAGCGGTTTTCTGTCCGGAATTGCGTGAAAACAAAGAGTTAGAGCGTTTCCGCGTTTCCGTTAAAAAACGGAAACGCTCTAGGGTCAAGGGCAGATCAGGGATTCGCCATCATCAGGTCGCTCTTGGCCGGCTTTCCGGCGACATAAACCTCGCGCACGACCCGGTCGTCGCCGACCGTCTGCAGCAGGAACAGCTCCTCGGCCAGCGAGTTGATGCGTTCCGAACGCACCTGCAGCAGCGGCGTCGCCCGACTGTCGAGCACGACGATGTCGGCGTCGGTTCCCGCCTCCAGCGTACCGACACGGTCGGCTACCGAGAGCGCCTCGGCATTGCCGCGCGTGACCTGCCAGAACGACTGGAACGGATTGAGCTTTTCGCCCTGCAGCGCGATGATCTTGTAACCCTCGTCCATGGTACGCAGCATCGAATAGTTGGTACCGCCTCCCACATCCGTCGCCGTCGAAATGCGCAGCGGCTTCTTGCGGCTGCGATAGCCCTGATAGGCGAACAGGCCCGATCCAAGGAAAAGGTTGGAGGTCGGACAGAAGACGGCGACCGCGCCGGTGTCCGACAGGACATCGGCTTCGCGCTCGGAAAGGTGAATGCAATGGCCGAGAAGGGTTTTCGGGCCCATCAGGCCATAGTGCTCGTAAACGTGGGTATAGTCCTTCGACCAGGGATAGAGCTCCTGGGTGAAGGCGATCTCGGCGTGGTTCTCGGAAAGATGCGTCTGGATATGCAGGTCCGGATGCTCGCGGGCGAGCGCCTGCGCCATTTCCATCTGCTCCGGGGTGGAGGTGATGGCGAAACGTGGCGTGATCGCGTAGAGGCCACGGCCCTTGCCATGCCAGGCGGCGATGAGCGCCTTAGTGTCGTCGTAGCTCGATTGCGGCGTATCGTGTACGGCTTCGAGCGCATTGCGGTCCATCATCACCTTGCCGGCGATGACCAGCATGCCGCGATCGTAGGCCTCGGCAAAGAAAGCTTCCGCCGACTGCTTGTGCACCGAGCAGTAGGCGGCCACCGTCGTGGTGCCCTGACGGATCATCTCGTCGAGGAACAGCCGGGAAATACGGCGGCCATGCTGCGCGTTCTCGAACTTCGACTCCTCGGGGAATGTGTAGGTGTTGAGCCAGTCGAGCAGTTCGGCGCCGTAGCTGGCGATGATCTGCATCTGCGGCATGTGTACATGCGCATCGATGAAAACCAGGCAGCAGCAGATGCGGGCGATGATCGATCACGCGTGCAGCGGAACCGGCGCGCGCTGATACCTCGGCGTAGGAGCCCGAAGCGACGATCTTGCCGTTGGCGACGAGTACCGCGCCGTCTTCCTCATAGGCATAGGCGGCGCGATCATCGATCGTTTCCGGCCAGCGCAGGAAGGACAGGGTGCGGCCGCGCAGCAGTGTTGTGGTCATTGTCGCTCTTGCTTCCGTATCAAATTTCACTTCGCCATCCGCTTCGCAGACACCTTCGCCCCGAAAGAGGATGGTCTTGCTGCCCGATCCCTGCCCACCGGTGGTCCGGCACGAAGGTGTCGGCGAAACGGATCGACCGACATCCCTTCCGGGTGCCGACGATGCTTACTTCTTCTTGCCGGCTTCCTCGAACCAGGTGACCAGCAGCGCACGCTCCTGGTCGGTGATCTGGGTGACGTTGCCGGGTGGCATGGCATGGCTGCGGCCGGCCTGCAGATAGATCTCGCGGGCGTGTTCGGCAATCGTCGCGTCGCTGTCCAGGATCACGCCCTTGGGTGCGTGATAGATGCCTTCATAGACCGGCTCCTGCGTATGGCACATGGAGCAGCGGCCGAGGACGGCGTCGCGCGCCGCCGGAAAATGCGTGGAGGTCGTATAGACCTCCGCCGCGGAAGAGACCTTCTGCTCGCCTGTCAGCACCTTCGGCACGGTCGACAGCCAGATGATGATGATGAACAGGATGGTTGCCGCCAGCCAGGTCCAGGTCGGGTTGCCCTTGCGGGCATGCTGGGTGTTGAAGAAGTGGCGGATCAGCACGCCGATCAGGAACACCAGCGAGGCGATGATCCAGTTGAACTGCGTGCCGAACGCCAGCGGATAATGGTTCGACAGCATCAGGAACAACACCGGCAGCGTCAGGTAGTTGTTGTGCGTCGAGCGGGTCTTGGCGATCTTGCCATATTTCGGATCAGGCTTGCGGCCGGCGATGAGGTCGGCGACCACGATCTTCTGGTTCGGGATGATGACCATGAAGACGTTGGCCGACATGATCGTGGCGGTGATGGCGCCAAGATGGAGGAAGGCGGCGCGGCCGGTGAAGAGGTGCGTCAGGCCCCAGGCCATGAAGACCAGGATCCCGTAGAGAACCAGCATCAGCAGCGTGTCGTGGTTGCGGAGCGGCGAACGGCACAGGAGATCGTAGACGATCCAGCCGGAAGCCAGGCAGGCGAGCGAAATCAGGATGGCGACCGGCGCCGATACGTCGAGCACATTGCGGTCGATGAGGAAAAGGTCCGCGCCGGCATAATAGACGATCGCCAGCATGGCGAAGCCGGACAGCCAGGTGGCGTAGGATTCCCATTTGAACCAGGTCAGGTGTTCGGGCATCTCGGCCGGCGCCACCAGGTATTTCTGGATGTGGTAGAAGCCGCCGCCATGGACCTGCCACTCCTCGCCATGGGCACCCGCCGGCAGGCCGGGCCGCTGGCGCAGACCAAGGTCAAGCGCGACGAAATAGAAAGACGAGCCGATCCAGGCGATGCCGGTGATGACGTGCAGCCATCGCACCGCGAATGCCACCCAATCCCAGAAAATCACATAGTCGAGCATGCTCCACCCCTTCGTGCCGGTCAGTCGACATTACGGACTGGCGCGCAAATCGAAAGAGGCGGGCGACACGATGACTTTCAAAAAAAATTGGAAAATAGTAGCCTGCTATCAAAATCAGGCGCAAAGGGGACGTCCTGGACAATGGCATATCTCGACAACATCGCCGTCTTCGTTCGCGTCGTCGAATTGGGCAACCTGTCGGCGGCGGGGCGCGACATGCGCATTTCGCCAGCTGTCGCGTCAAACCGCATCAAGGAACTCGAAAAACACCTTGGCGTGCGCCTGTTCAACCGCACGACAAGGCAATTGATGCCGACAGAGCATGGAACCGTGTTCTATTCCGGCGCCAAGCAGGTACTGGATGCCATCGTCGAGGCGGAAGCAGCCGTCGCCGCCCTCTCCGGCCAGCCGCGCGGCACCATTCGCGTCACCGCGCCGCTCGGGCTCGGACGGCGTCTGATCGCCTCCGGCATTCCCGATTTTCACGATACCTATCCCGATATCGAGGTGCGCCTGCGCCTGTCCGACCACAATGTCGATATCCTGAAGGAAGGCATCGACGTGGCATTCCGGCTCGGCGTGATCGAGGATTCATCACTCAGGATGCGCGGCATCATGGAGTGCGAGCGCGTGCTGGTCGCCTCGCCGAAATATCTCGCAGCGCGCGGCGAACCGACCGATTCCAGCGAGCTCATCGGCAGGAAGCATGACTGCCTGATGCTGCGCTATCCCGGCAGCAGGGAGTTCTTCTGGATGCTGCAGACACCGGAAGGCGTGGTGAAATTCGAGGTACATGGCCCCTTCGACAGCGACGACGGCGATGTGCTGACCGAATGGGCGCTGGCCGGCCGCGGCATCATCAACAAGCCGCGCTTCGAGGTCGAACCGTACATCCGTGACAAGCGCTTGCAGGTAATCCTGACCAAAACACCACCGACGCCAGTGCAGTTTGCCGCGGTCTATCCGCACAAGAAACTGCAGGACCCCAAGGTGCGGCTGCTGCTCGATTTCATGGCCGACCGCTGCCAGAAACTGATCCGCGACATCCTGGCCGGGAAATAGCAGGAACCATAGGGCCAGCCTGTTCGTTGCGGCTTGCGTGGGGGACAGGAAGGCGTCACTTTTCCGCCGCCAGCCGATCCTGCCAGCCTCCCACTCGAAAACAGGAGACCCCGATGGCCGACATCCAGACCAGGAACGACTTGAAATCCAACACGCGAACGACCGCGATCGCCATCCTGAACGCGCGGCTCGCCGAAGCCATCGATCTCGCGCTGATCACCAAGCAGGCACACTGGAACGTCAAAGGTCCGCAATTCATCGCCATCCACGAAATGCTCGACGGATTCCGTACCGAGCTGGACGGTCATGTCGACACCATCGCCGAACGTGCGGTACAGCTCGGCGGCACCGCACACGGCACCTTGCAGGACGTCGCCAAGACGACCACGCTGAAGCCCTATCCGACCGACATCCACAAGACCAAGGATCATCTGGCCGCGCTGATCGACCGCTATGCCGCTGTCGCGAAATCCGCCCGCACAGCGATCGATGAAGCCGACGAGGCCGGCGATGCCGACACGGCCGATATCTTCACCGCCTATTCGCGCGCACTCGACAAGTCGCTTTGGTTCCTGGAGGCCCACACGCAGGAAAAAGAGTGAAAGACGAGGCGTAACGCCTCAGGCGGCTTCCACGCCGGCCTTGACCTGATGCCGGACCAGCGCCGTCATCATCTCTGAAGCGGCAAGTGCCGCTATAACCGGCGGCCGCTTGTCCTTCACGGCATCGCCGCCGATCGGCGAGACAAGCCGTTCGAATTCCATCTCCGAGCCATTGGCGGTCTTCAGGAACCAGTTCCTGAAGGTCGCCTTCTTGGTCCTGGAGCCGATCATGCCAACGTAGGCAGTGTCACTGCGCTTCAGGGCTTCGGCAGCGATCAGGAAATCCAGCGCATGATCGTGGGTGAGCACCGCGAATGCCGAGCCCGCCGGCGCCCGCCGGACCATCTCCTCGGGCATCGCGGTCAGCCTGCGTCTCGACCGCTTCGGTGATGCCTTCCAATTCCTCGGCACGCGTTTCCACGACGACCACATGGATGGGCAGCAACGATACCGAGGCGGCAAGCGCCTTGCCGACATGGCCGCCACCGAAAATATAGAGATGTGGCAAGTGCTCTTCTTCGGCTTCAGCCGCAACGATCAATCCAGCAGCCATGGCGCCATCCACCAGCCTGATCAGCACCTCGACGCGACCGCCGCAGCACTGGCCTATCTCCGGCCCCAGCGGCACATCGAGCGTCGCGCAGACTTCCTGGACATCGATGCGTTGCATCGCGGGCTGCCCGCCCTTGCGTACCGGCAGCACGCCCGACATTTGTCTCGCCTTGTCGATCGCCATGTATTCGAGCTGGCCGCCGCCGATCGTGCCATAGGTCGTCTCGGGCGACACCAGCATGTAGGCACCCTTCTCGCGCGGCGTCGAGCCTCGCGTGCCGGCCACTTCGACCAGAGCGACCGGGCCAGGGCCAGCCAGAAACTCTCTCAGATCCTGTACTTTCGAGGTCATGATCGCATTCCCACCTCGGGAATATAACACTTGTTGCGTCGGATTGCCCGCGCGGCAGGCTCACGCCTTGCTACGCGCTTCCTTCTTCAGCCGCTCGACCGCCATCAGCACGCGCTCCGGTGTTGCCGGTGCATCGAGGCGCGGGCTGATCTTGTGATCGGCCACGCTGGCCACCGCGTCGGAGAGTGCCTGCAAAACCGAAATACCGAGCGGCAAGGGTGGTTCGCCGACCGCTTTGGAACGATGGATCGTCGGTTCATAGGCCTGCGACCAGTCGGTCAAGGCGACATTGAAGATCTTCGGCCGATCGGACGCCAGCGGGATCTTGTAGGTCGATGGCGCGTGCGTGCGCAGCCGGCCCTTGCCATCCCACCACAATTCCTCGGTTGTCAGCCAGCCCATGCCTTGGACGAAACCACCCTCGACCTGCCCGATATCGATCGCCCGGTTCAGTGAGCGGCCGGTGTCGTGCAGGATATCGGTGCGTTCGACGACATATTCGCCGGTCAAGGTGTCGATCGAAACTTCCGAGCACGCGGCGCCATAGGCGTAATAATAGAAGGCGTGGCCCCGGCCCTTGGCGCGATCCCAGTGGATCTTCGGCGTCTTGTAATGCCCTGCCGCCGAAAGCTGGATGCGGTTGAGATAGGCCTGTTTGACCAGCTCGTTGAAGGAGATCTCCTGGTTGCCGATGCGGACGCGGTTGGGCAGGAACACCACCTGATCGGCCGGCACGGAGTATTTTTCCGCCGCGAAGTCGATCAACCGGTCCTTGATCTGGCGCGCCGCGTTCTGGGCAGCCATGCCGTTGAGATCGGCACCCGAGGATGCAGCCGTCGGCGCCGTGTTTGGTACCTTGGCCGTGGTCGTCGCTGTGATCTTCACCCGTTCCAGATCGATCTGGAACTCCTCGGCCACCACCTGCGCCACCTTGAGATGGAGGCCCTGCCCCATCTCGGTGCCGCCATGGTTCATATGCACCGAACCGTCATTGTAGATATGCACCAGCGCGCCGGCCTGGTTGGACTCGGTCTTGGTGAACGAGATGCCGAACTTGACCGGGGTGAGTGCAATGCCGCGCTTGATGAAACGGCTGTTGGCATTGAAAGCCGCGATCTCGCGACGGCGGCCGGCATAGTCGGCGCTCGCCTCCAGCTCCGCGACGATGCGGTGGATGATATTGTCCTCGACCTTCTGGTGATAGGGCGTGACGTTGCGTTCGCCGGTCGCGCCCATGGCGTCGTAGAAGTTCAACTTGCGGATCTCGAGCGGATCCTTGCCGACGGCGAACGCCACCTCCTCGATGACGCGTTCCGCGCCGACCATGCCCTGCGGCCCACCGAAGCCACGGAAGGCGGTGTTGGACACGGTGTTGGTATAGAGCGGCGCCGAGTTGGCGTGCACGTTCGGGTAGAAATAAGCGTTGTCGCAGTGGAACAGCGCACGGTCGCCGACCGGACCGGACAGGTCCGCCGAGAAGCCGGCATTGAGCGCGAACATGAAGTCGACACCAAGGATGTTGCCCTCGTCGTCGAAGCCGACATCGTAGTCAATGACAAAGTCGTGCCGCTTGCCGGTCGCCGTCATGTCCTCGTCGCGGTCGAGGCGCACCTTGACCGCACGCTTGTGTTTCTTGGCGGCAATGGCAGCGATGGCGGCGCACTGGTTGGCCTGCGTCTCCTTGCCGCCGAAACCGCCGCCCATACGCCGCACTTCCACCGTGACCGCGTGGCTCGGCACGCCGAGCACATAGGCGACGAGGTGCTGCGTTTCACTCGGCCCCTGCGTCGAGCAATGGACGACGACCTCGTCATCCTCTCCGGGAACAGCGAGGGAAACCTGGCCTTCCAGATAGAAATGGTCCTGTCCGCCGAGCTTCATGCGGTTCTTGATGCGGCGCGGCGCTGCGGCGATAGCCGCGTCCGGGTCACCACGCTTCAGGGTCAGCGGCGTCACCACCTGCCTGTCCTTCAAAGGATCGAGGTCCCAGATGTTGAGTATCGCCGGCAGTTCTTCGTATTCGATCCTGGCCAGGCGCGCGGCGCTGCGCGCCGCTTCGCGGGTCTCGGCGATGACCGCGAAGATCGGTTGGCCGTGGAACTGCACCTTGCCTTCGGCAAAGACCGGATCGTCATGCATGCCGCTGGGGGAGACATCGTTTTCGCCGGGCACGTCCTCGTAGGTCAGCACGTCGACCACGCCCGGCGCGTTGCGCACGGCGGACAGGTCGACCTTCTTCAGCCTGGCGTGCGTGACGGTCGAGAGACCGAGGCCGACATGCAGCGTTCCCGCAGGTTCCGGCAGGTCATCGATATAGACCGCGGTGCCGGCAACATGCTTGTGCGCGGAATCGTGGCGCTGGTCGGTATGAACACCGCCGACGATCTTCTGCGCCTTGAGGTTGGGAGTATGTTTGGTCATCTCACGCCGCCCTGTTCCGCGACACCTGGAATGGCGCCTTGGTGCCGGTGGTCTCGGTGTAGAAGCGCAGCAGAAGGTTCCTTGCCGCCAGCGCCCGGTATTCGGCGGTCGCACGCATATCGGTGAGTGGCGCGAAGTCTTCGGCGTATCTGGCCATCGCCGCTTCCACAGTTTCCTCGGTCCACGGCTTGCCGACCAGCGCCTTCTCAACCGCACTCGCCCGCTTTGGCGTCGCCGCCATGCCGCCATAGGCAATGCGGATCGATGCCACCGTGCCATCCTTGGCGAGCTTCAGGCTGAAAGCGCCGAGCGTCGCAGTGATGTCCTCGTCGCGTCGCTTGGTGATCTTGTAGACCGCGAACCTGTCACCCTTGTCCGGGATCGGCACATGCACGGCTTCGACGAACTCGCCCGGCTGCCGGTCCTGCTTGCCATAGGCAATGAAGAACTTCTCGAGCGAAATGGTGCGGCGCTTCTTGCCCTTGCGCAGGGTGAGCTTCGCGTCGAGCGCGATCAGCGGCGGCGGCGTGTCACCGATGGGTGAACCGTTGGCGATGTTGCCACCAATCGTGCCCATGTTGCGGACCTGCTGGCCGCCGATGCGGTCGATGAGCGGTCCGAGCGCCGGTATGCGTTTGGCCAGCAGGGAGAAGGCTTCGGTGTAGGTGACGCCAGCGCCGATCGAGATGACACCCTTGTCCTCGGAGATCGTGCGCAGCCCTTCGATCCCGGCGATAAAGACCACCGGCGAGATGTCGCGCATATGCTTGGTCACCCAAAGGCCGACATCAGTCGAGCCTGCGACGATGGTGGCCTGCGGTTCGGCTTCCAGCACCCTGGCGAAGTCATCGACGTCAGCCGGCACGATGAAGCGGTCCTTGCCGGTGCCGACCTCGACGCGAGAGCCGTCCTGAAGTTCTGTCAGACGTGAGATCACGGACTTGCGCTCGGCCTGCAGCGGATCCTTCGCTGCCTTGCCGTAGCTGGAAATGGCACGGGCGGCGCGCATGATCGCCTCATAGCCGGTGCAGCGGCAGAGATTGCCCTGCAGCGCCTTCTCGATTTCGGCGTCGGACGGCTCTGGCGACTTCATCCAGAGCGCGTAGAGCGACATGACGAAACCCGGCGTGCAGAAGCCGCATTGCGAACCATGGAAATCCACCATCGCCTGCTGCACGGGATGCAGCGTGTCCTCCGTGCCGGCGAGATGTTCTATGGTCACGACATGGGTGGCATCGAGCGAGCCCATGAAGCGGATGCAGGCGTTGACGCTCTCATAGACCAGCTTGCCAGCGACCAGCTTGCCGACCAGGACCGTACAAGCGCCGCAGTCGCCCTCGGCGCAGCCTTCCTTGGATCCCTTCAACGAGCGCGACAGGCGCAGCCAGTCGAGCAGCGTCTGGTCCGGCGCAACATCGCTCAGAGCGACATCGCGGCCGTTGAGGATGAAGCGCAGCTCGGAGCGGGTCTTCAACTTGGCCATTGCTCAGCTTCCCCGGTAGGTCGAATAGCTGTAGGGCGAGATCAACAACGGTACGTGATAGTGCTTGGCCTCGGCCATGCCGAAACGGATCGGCACGATGTCCAGGAAAGCCGGTTCGGGCAACTCGGTGCCGGAGCGGCGCAGGTAGTCGCCGGCCGAGAAAATCAGCTCATATTCACCGAGCTTGAATTCGTCACCGGCCAGAAGCGGTGCGTCGCAGCGGCCGTCGCTGTTGGTGGTCACACTCTTCAAATGCGTGCGTTTGCCGTCCTCGAGACGGAACAGATCGACGAGCAGGCCGGCCGCCGGCTTGCCGGTCGCCGTATCCAGCACATGCGTCGTCAGACGCCCGCCATTGTTGTGCGACGTTTCCGCCAATTGCCGCCTCCCATTCCGGTACAATCGAACATAGTGATGAATTGTGCGCCAATTAAAGGCGATGGATAAGCCCTGGTCGAGCGGACGGCACCAAAAAGCACTTTCAAAAATTTCGTGGTAATGGCGGTGCAAAGCTTTGGATATCTTGGGCCCACTTCCGGAGCAACCGGCAGGGAGGAATGATGCGTTACGTACGGGACATGCGTGGCTACGGAGCCAACCCGCCAGACCCGAAATGGCCGGGTGGCGCCCATGTCGCCGTGCAATTCGTCGTCAACTACGAAGAAGGCGGCGAGAACTGCATCCTGCATGGCGATGCTGCCTCTGAGGCTTTCCTGTCGGAAGTGGTCGGCGCCGCTCCCTGGCCTGGCAAGCGCCATTGGAATATGGAATCGATCTACGAATATGGCGCCCGCGCCGGCTTCTGGCGGCTGCATCGCATGTTCACCGAAGCGGGCGTACCTGTGACGGTCTATGGTGTCGCTTCGGCACTCGCGCGCTCGCCCGATCATGTCGCCGCGATGGACGCCGCCGGCTGGGAGATCGCCTCGCACGGTCTCAAATGGATCGACTATCGCGACCACGACGAAGCAGATGAAAAGCGCGACCTCGACGAAGCGATCCGCCTGCATAAGGAAGTCGTGGGCGAGCGCCCGACCGGCCTCTATCTCGGCCGTACCTCGGTGAATTCAGTGAAGCTGGCGGCTGCCGAAGGTGGATTTGCCTGGATCTCCGACACCTATGACGACGACCTGCCCTACTGGCTCGACCATGACGGCCACGGCAACGCCATACCGCCGCAGCTTGTCATCCCCTACACGCTTGATGCCAATGACATGCGCTTCGCCACCCCGCAGGGTTTCAATTCGGGCGACCAGTTCTTCGCCTACCTGAAGGACGCATTCGACACACTGTATGCCGAAGGCAAGGCCGGGCGCGGCGGCATGATGAGCATCGGCCTGCATTGCCGCCTGATCGGCCGGCCGGGACGCGCCGCGGCACTGCAGCGCTTCATCGACTATGTGAAGGGCCACGACAAGGTCTGGCTGCCACGCCGCATCGATATCGCCAATCACTGGCGTGACCATCATCCCTACGAACCGGCAGCCCTGCGCCCATCGCGCATGGACAGGCCGGAATTCGTGCAGCGCTTCGGTGGTATCTTCGAACACTCGCCATGGATTGCCGAGCGCGCGTTCGAACTGGAACTCGGGCCTGCGCATGACAGCGCCGGCGGCCTGCACAATGCACTCTGCCGTGCTTTCCGTTCGGCTTCCGAGACCGAACGTCTCGGTGTGCTGACCGCGCACCCGGACCTTGCCGGCAAGCTGGCGCAGGCAAAGCGGCTGACCGAGGACTCGACCAGGGAGCAGGCGTCCGCCGGGCTCGATGCGCTGACCGACGCCGAGCGCGAGCTGTTCTCCAAGCTGAACGCCGCCTACGTTACCACCTTCGGCTTCCCCTTCATCATCGCGGTGAAGGGCAAGACCAAGGAAGAGATCCTGTCGGCTTTCGAGACCCGCATCGGCAACGGTCGCGGAGAGGAATTCGAAACCGCCTGCAGGCAGGTCGAACGCATCGCGCTGCTGCGCCTCAAGGAAATACTGCCCAAATAGGTCTGAACTGATGGATATGATGAAGATGGCCGATCGCACCTATTACGCGCCGAAAGGTGGACTGCCGCCGCAGACCGACCTGATCACCGACCGCGCGGTGTTCACAGAAGCCTATGCGGTCATCCCCAAACGTGAGTTCAGCGACATCGTCACCTCCTACCTGCCGGGCTGGGACAAGACACGGCTGTGGATCATCGCCCGGCCGCTGTCGGGCTTCGCCGAGACCTTCTCGCAATACATCATGGAAGTGCAGCCGGGCGGTGGCAGTGACAGGCCTGAACCGGACAGCGGGGCCGAAGGCGTGCTGTTCGTGGTCGAAGGCGAGGTCACCGTCACGCTTGGCGGCAAGAGCCACGAGATGAAGCCGGGCGGTTACGCTTTCCTGCCGCCGTCAAGCGGCTGGACATTGCGCAACAACGGCAAGGCGACCACGCGTTTCCACTGGATCCGCAAAGCCTATGAAAAGGCCGAGGGCGTCGATGTGCCCGAGCCGATCTTCGCCAATGAGAACGATATCGCCCCCAATCCGATGCCGGATACCGAAGGCCGCTGGGCAACGACCCGTTTCGTCGATCCTCTGGACCTGCGTCACGACATGCATGTCACCATCGTCACGTTCGAACCGGGCGGCATCATTCCGTTCCCGGAAACGCATGTGATGGAGCACGGGCTCTACGTGCTGGAAGGCAAGGCGGTCTACCGTCTCAACCAGGACTGGGTGGAAGTGCAGGCCGGTGATTACATGTGGCTACGCGCGTTCTGCCCGCAGGCCTGTTACGCAGGGGGGCCGGGCAAGTTCCGCTACCTGCTCTACAAGGATGTCAACCGTCACGCCAAGCTCGGTGGTTTTGGACGCTAACACCCAGGCTGTGCTGTTGCCTCGCCGAAGTGGTCGGGCCAGGAGCTGTAAAAAGGTCAGATCATGACGCGCATCATCACCGCCAAGCCTCTGACGCGCGCGAATTTTGCCGAATTCGGCGAAGTCATCGACACCGAGACCGACAGCCATTACCCGATCAACAATGGCAGGTGCGAACGCTATCACGCGCTCGCCCGTCCGGAAGCCGCCGGTCCGAACGGCCATGTGCTGATCAACCTGTTCAAGGGCACACCCTACGAATTCCCATTGAGGCTCTCGATGGTGGAACGGCATCCCTTCGGCAGTCAGGCTTTCGTACCGCTGTCGCCGCGCCCCTTCGTGGTCGTGGTCTGCCACGACAGCCCGGATGGCCCGGCCGAGCCGCGTGCCTTCATCACCAGGCCCGGCCAAGGCGTGAACTACCCGCGCAATCTCTGGCACGGCGTGCTCACGCCGATCGGCGAACCGCAGGATTTCGTCGTGGTCGACCGTGGCGGCGACGGCTCCAATGTCGAGGAGTTCCACTTCTCGCACCCGTATGAAATCCACCTGCCCGAAGGGTTCCAGTCATGACCGATGTTTCCCTGATCGACCGCCTGCTCGACGTCATCGAACACGACATCGTGCCGATGACCAAAGACGGCGTCGCCGATGGCAACAAGCTGTTCGGCGCCGCAATCCTGCGCAAGAGCGACCGCGCTCTGGTTCTGGCAGAGACCAACAACGAGACCGAGAATCCGCTCTGGCATGGCGAAGTGCATTGCCTCAAGCGTTTCTACGAAATGCCCAAGGCCGAGCGGGTCGATACCAAGGATGCGATCTTCCTGGCCACGCATGAACCGTGTTCGCTGTGCCTGTCGGCGATCACCTGGACCGGCTTCGACAATTTCTACTACCTGTTCAGCCACGAGGATTCGCGCGACAGCTTCGCCATCCCGCACGACCTGAAGATACTGAAGGAGGTCTTCACGCTTGAGCCCGGCGGCTACAACGCCGAAAACGCCTACTGGAAAAGCTACTCCCTGCGCCGTCTGGTACGCGCCTTGCCGGAAACGGAACGCAATCGGCTGGAAACCCGCATCAAGACGATCTCCGACAGATATGACGCGCTTTCCGCCGACTATCAGGACGGCAAGGCCGACAACGATATCCCGCTGAACTAGCCGCAGCATCCTGGCACGGAAGCCTCTTACGGCCGCATCCGGGATGAAGCCTGCCCATGGCGTGCCCGCGAGGCCTTCCGTCGCAAACAGGATGGTCTGCGCAGGCCGCTTCGAAAACAGCAGCCCGGCAAGCTGAAAAACCGCGTTCAACTTCTGAAAATCGCCATTTCGTAAGGGCAAAAGCGCCGTTTCCGACCTGCTTTGGCCGCCGTTTTCCAAAACGACAAAAATCGCACACGCACGAGCAGCCCAAAACCGACACGCCATATGCGGCAATCGATGTCGCATTCTGCCTCGTGACGAAATTTCCCTTACGTCCATTATCTCCTCACAAGAACAAGAAATCGACCAGAACGGTCGAGCCAAAGAGTGAGGAACCAATGTCGGATGAACTCGAATACCTCAGCCGTCGCGTTGCCGCCGGCAGGCTGAACCGTCGCGATTTTCTGGGCCGCGCTGCGGCGCTCGGTGTCAGCGCCGCTTTCGCCAATACGCTGCTCGCCGATGCAGCAAGAGCCGAAGGCCCGATCAAGGGCGGCGTGCTGAAGGCCGGCATGCAGGGCGGTGCAGCCACCGACAGCCTGGACCCCGCGCTCTGGGCCAGCCAGGTTCCCTACACGTTCGGCCGCTGCTGGGGTGAGCAGATGGTGGAAGTGACACCCACCGGCGGCATCGAGCCCAAGCTCGCCGAATCCTACGAGTCGTCCGACGACGCCAAGACCTGGATCTTCAAGATCCGCAAGGGTGTCACCTTCCACAACGGCAAGGACCTTACGCCACAGGACATCGTGGCGACGCTGGAGCGCCATGGCGATAAGAACTCGAAGTCGGCGGCGCTTGCCTTCATCTCCGAGTTCGACAGCGTCAAGGCCGATGGCGGCAATGTCGTCATCAAGCTGAAGGAACCCAACGCCGACCTGCCTTACGTCGCTGCTGACTTCCACCTGATGATCCAGCCGAATGGTGGCAAGGGCAATCCGACCGCGGGCATCGGCACCGGCCCGTATAAGATCGTGACCAACGAACCCGGCGTGCGTCATGTCGGCGCCCGGCACGAAGGCCACTGGGACCAGGCCAGGCGCGGTCACGCAGACCAGATCGAGATCATCGTCATCAACGATGCCACCGCACGCACCTCGGCGCTCCAAGGCGGCCAGGTGCATATGATCAACCGTGTCGAACCGAAGATCGTTTCGCTGGTCAAACGCGTGCCGGGCGTCACCATCCGCAACGTCGCCGGCAAGGGCCACTACGTCTTCATCGCCCACTGCAACACCGCGCCCTTCGACAACAACGATCTCCGGCTGGCGCTGAAATACGCGGTCGACCGCGAGGAGATGGTGCAGAAGATTCTCGGCGGCTATGGCACCGTCGGCAACGACATGCCGGCGAGCAAGGCCTACGCGCTGTTCTCGGACGACATCGAACAGCGCAAATACGATCCCGACAAGGCGAAGTTCCACTTCAAGAAGTCCGGCCATTCCGGACCTGTGCTGCTGCGCACCTCGGACGTCGCCTTCCCCGGCGCGGTCGATGCCGCCCAGCTCTACCAGCAGAGTGCGGCCAAGGCCGGCATCCAGATCGAGGTCAAGCGCGAGCCCGGCGACGGCTACTGGTCCGAAGTATGGAACAAGCAGCCCTTCTCCATGTCCTACTGGACAGGCCGCCCGACGCAGGATCAGGTCTATTCAATCGCCTATCTCAAGAACGCGGAATGGAACGACACCCGCTTCTTCCGCGACGATTTCGACAAGCTGATCCTGCAGGCGCGTTCGGAACTCGATTCGGCCAAGCGCAAGACGCTTTATCGCCAGGCCGGCGTCATGCTGCGGGATGAAGGCGGTGTCATCGTTCCGATGTTCAACGACTATATCGATGCAACCAGCGCCAAGGTCGGTGGCTGGGTGGACGATGTGAACAGCGAACTGATGAACGGTCATGCTCTGACCAAATGCTGGCTGCAGGCCTAGGGAAGCTTTGGCGACAGTATGGCTGGACCTTTGCAGCCATCGGTTGCGCGGACGTTCGATACGCCGCGCAATCACGTCGCAGATAGAATACCCCCGTGGTAACTGGCCCAATCCCGACTGACAGACAATCGACAAATAGTGTCCGGCGGCCCAAAATCATCGTTTTCAAGGGAGAAAAAATGGTTTTGGGGACAATCTGACCGCGATTTTCCTGAAAAGCAAAAAACCGCGCGCGCATGAACAGTTCAAAAACGACATGCCATATGCGGCAGTCGATGTCGCATGCGGCCTTGCGCTGAAGTTTCCCTTACGTCCATTATTCTCCTGACAAGAACAAGAAATCGACCAAACGGTCGAGCCAAAAGAGTGAGGAACAGGAATGACCAATGAACTCGAGTACCTCAGCCGCCGCGTCGCCGCGGGCAAGCTGAATCGCCGCGATTTCCTCGGCCGTGCGGCAGCGCTTGGCGTCACCGCGGCTTTCGCCAACACGCTTCTCAGCGATGCCGCCAGGGCGGAAGGCCCGGTCAAGGGCGGCACCTTGAAGGCCGGCCTGCAAGGCGGCGAATCGTCCAACGTGCTCGATCCGGCGCTGAATCTCAGCCAGGTGAACTTCAACTTCGGCAAGTGCTGGGGTGAGATGCTGGTCGAACTGAACCCCGATGGCAGCCTGGAGAACCGCATCGCCGAGTCGGTCGGGTCGTCGGACGACGCCAAGATCTGGACGATGAAGATCCGCAAGGGCATCGAGTTCCACAACGGCAAGACGGTCTCGCCGCAGGACGTCGTCGCCACGCTCGAACGCCACAGCGACGCGAAGTCGAAATCGGCAGCGCTCGGCATTCTGCAGGGCATCGACAAGATGGCGGTGAACGGCGACGAGGTCGTCATCACCCTCAAGGATCCGAACGCCGACTTCCCCTATCTGATGGCCGACTACCATCTCGTCATCCAGCCGAACGGCGGCAAGGATGATCCGAATGCCGGCATCAGCGCCGGCCCCTACAAGGTGACCGTCAACGAGCCGGGCGTCCGTTATGGCGGCGAGAAATTCGCCAATTACTGGCAGGGCGACAAAGTTGGTCATGCCGCCCAGGTCGAGATCATCGTCATCAACGATGCGACCGCGCGCACCGCCGCGCTTCAGGGCGGCCAGGTCAACATGATCAACCGTGTCGAGCCGAAGATCGTCGATCTGGTCAAGCGCGTGCCTGGCGTTACCATCCAGGCCGTGTCGGGCAAGGGTTTCTACCCGTTCAACATGTTCTGCGACACCACCCCCTTCGACAGCAACGACCTCAGGATGGCGCTCAAGCTTGCCATGGACCGCGAGGAGATGCTGGAGAAGATCCTGCGCGGCTACGGCAAGGTCGGCAACGACATCCCGGTCAACGAAGCCTATCCGCTGTTCCCGACCGATCTCGAACAGCGCAAGTTCGATCCCGAGAAGGCCGCCGAATTCTACAAGAAGTCGGGCCATTCCGGCACCATCCTGCTTCGGACCTCGGACGTTGCCTTCCCCGGCGCGGTTGACGCCGCCCAGCTCTATCAGCAGAGCTGCGCCAAGGCCGGCATCAAGATCGAGGTGAAGCGCGAGCCGGGCGACGGCTACTGGTCGGAAGTCTGGAACAAGCAGCCATTCTCACTCTCCTACTGGGGCGGACGGCCGACGCAGGACCAGATGTATTCCACAGCCTACATCTCCAGCGCGGACTGGAACGACACGCGCTTCAAGCGGCCGGAATTCGACAAGATGGTACTGGCGGCTCGTGGCGAACTCGATCAAGATAAGCGCAAGAAGATGTACAGCGACATCGCGACGGTGATGCGCGACGAGGGGGGCCTGATCGTTCCGTTCTTCAACCAGTATATCGACGCTTCCGGGAAGGGTGTTCAGGGTTGGGTAAGCAACCCGGCGCAGGAGATGTGCGGCGGCTACGCGCTGTCGATCTGCTGGCTTGCGGCCTGATCCGGACCGCCCGGTGAGTTCGCCCATCCTGAAGCTGATCGCCCAACGCATCGCGTTGGGCCTTCTGCTCCTGTTCGCCGTCTCCGTGCTGATCTTCGTCGGCACGCAGATTCTTCCGGGCGACGTCGCCCAGTCCATCCTCGGTCAGTCGGCGACGGCAGAGTCGCTCGCCAACCTGCGCGAGGCACTCGGCCTCAACGATCCCGCCTATATCCGCTATTTCAGATGGCTGGGCGGCATCCTGACCGGCAACCTCGGCACAGCGCTGTCGTCGGGACAGGACATCGCTTCCGCCATCAGCGGGCGGTTGTGGAACACGTTGTTCCTCGCCTTCTGGGCTGCCATTGTCTCGGTGCCGCTGGCGATCGGCCTCGGCCTGCTTGCGGTGCGCTACCGCAACGGTTTCGTCGACAAACTCATTTCGGGTCTGGCACTGGCGTCCACATCACTGCCGGAATTCTTCATCGGCTACCTGCTCGTCTATTTCTTCGCCGTGCAGTGGCAGATCTTCCCCGGCATCTCGACGGTCTATGACGGCATGCCGTTCCTGGAGCGCATGAAAGCGATCGCCTTGCCGGCGACGGCGCTGACGCTGGTCGTGCTGGCGCATATGATGCGCATGACACGCGCAGCGATCCTCAACGTCATGCAGTCGGCCTATATCGAGACCGCCGAGCTCAAGGGGTTGTCGCCCTTCGACATCATCCGCAAGCACGCCTTCCCCAATGCGATCGCGCCCGTGGTCAATGTGGTGATGCTGAACCTTGCCTATCTGATCGTCGGCGTCGTCGTGGTCGAGGTCATCTTCGTCTATCCTGGCATGGGGCAATATCTGGTCGACCATGTCGCCAAGCGCGACGTGCCGGTGGTGCAGGCTGTCGGCCTGATCTTCGCCGCCGTCTACATCACGCTGAACATGATCGCCGACATCGCCGCGATCCTCGCCAATCCGCGTCTGCGGCATCCGAAGTGAGGGCGGCATGAAAAACATTCCGCTCACCGCCTGGATCGGCCTGATCCTTACCGGACTGTTCCTGATCTGCGCGATCTTCGCACCCTGGATCGCGCCCTACGGCAACGGCGAAATCGTCGGCGACGTCTGGGCGCCGATGTCGTCGGCGAACGTGCTGGGCACCGACAATCTCGGCCGCGACCTGCTGTCGCGCATGATCTACGGCGCGCGCGTCACCATCTTCATCGCGGTGCTGGCAACGGCGCTGGCGTTCTGCCTGGGCTCCATCCTCGGTTTCACGGCAGCGACGATCGGCGGCAAGTTCGACATGATCCTGTCGCGCTTCGTCGATCTGCTGATGGCGATCCCGACGCTGATCTTCGCGCTGGTGGTGCTGTCGGTGCTGCCCTCCACGATCCTCACTCTGATCCTGGTCATGGGCATCCTCGATGCCACCCGCGTCTATCGCCTGTCGCGCGCGGTCGCCGTCGACATCAACGTCATGGATTTCGTCGAAGCCGCCAAACTGCGCGGCGAAGGGATGCGCTGGATCATCTTCCGTGAGATCCTGCCCAACGCGCTCTCGCCCCTGATTTCGGAACTTGGCCTGCGTTTCATCTATGCGGTGCTCTTCCTGTCGGCGCTGTCCTTCCTTGGCCTGGGCGTCCAGCCGCCTGACGCCGACTGGGGCGGTATGGTGAAGGAGAACAAGGACGGCATCGTCTTCGGCATTCCCGCGGCCCTCATCCCGGCGGCAGCGATCGCCCTGCTCGCCATCTCGGTCAACCTGGTCGCCGACTGGGTGCTGAACCGCACCTCGGACCTGAAGGGAGGACGCGGCAATGGCTAAGGCTCAGGCGGCAACGCAAAAGCCCGAAATGCTGCTCGACATCCGCGATCTCAGGATCGAGGCGCGGGTGTTTCCGCCCGACGAAGCACCGAAGACCGTGACCCTGGTGCATGACGTCTCCTTGACGCTGAAGCGCGGCAAGGTTCTGGGCCTCATCGGTGAATCCGGTGCCGGCAAGTCAACCATTGGCCTGTCGTCAATGGCTTATGGCCGTGGCGGTGTGAAGATCACCGGCGGCCAGGTCCTGCTCAACGGGCGCGATATCCTGCCGCTGAACCCGAAGGGCGTGCGCAAGCTGCGCGGCCGGGAAGTCTGCTATGTAGCGCAATCGGCCGCAGCCGCCTTCAACCCTGCGCACAAGCTGATGGATCAGGTCGTGGAAGCGGCTCTGCTGCACGGTGTCGCCACGCGCGCCGAGGCAGAAAAGCGCGCCATCGCGCTTTTCAAGAAACTCAGCCTGCCCAATCCCGAGGCCATCGGCAACCGCTATCCGCACCAGGTCTCGGGTGGTCAGCTGCAGCGCGTGATGACGGCGATGGCGCTGTGTTCGGAACCGGACCTCATCGTCTTCGACGAGCCGACGACAGCGCTGGACGTGACGACGCAGATCGATGTGCTGGCGGCGATCAAGGATGCCATCCGAGACACCCATGTCGCGGCGCTCTACATCAGCCATGACCTCGCCGTGGTAGCCCAGGTCGCCGACGAAATCCTGGTGCTGCGCCACGGTAGGCTGGTCGAGCGCGGCGATACGCACCAGATCATCAAGCTGCCGCAGCAGGACTACACCCGTGCACTGGTGGCCGTGCACGAGATCGACCACGCCGAAAAGCAGCCGAGTTCCACGCCGGTGCTTTCGGTGAAGAATGTGACGGCGGCCTATGGCGGCGGCGCCGTCAAGGTCCTGAAGAATGTTTCGGTCGACCTGCATCCCGGCCAGACGCTGGCGGTGGTCGGCGAATCCGGCTCCGGCAAATCGACGCTGGCCCGGGCCATCACCGGGCTTCTGCCTCCGGAAGCGGGCTCGATCAGCTTCGATGGCCGCACCTTGTCCAACCGCCTCGCCGACCGGCCGAAGGAAGACCTGCGCCAACTGCAGATGATCTACCAGATGGCCGATGTCGCCATGAACCCGCGCCAGACCGTGCGCACCATCATCGGCCGGCCGCTCGAATTCTATTTCGGCATGCGCGGCAAGGCGCGCGACCAGCGTGTCGCCGAACTGCTCGACAAGATCGAGATGGGCCAGGGCTTCGCCGACCGGTATCCGGCCGAGCTTTCCGGCGGCCAGAAGCAGCGCGTCTGCATCGCCCGCGCGCTGGCGGCGAAGCCGAAGCTGATCATCTGCGACGAGGTCACGTCCGCACTCGACCCGCTGGTTGCCAACGGCATCCTGAAACTGCTGCTCGAACTGCAGCAGGAAGAAAAGGTCGCCTACCTGTTCATTACGCACGACATCGCCACGGTGAAGTCGATCGCCGACGCGATCGCGGTCATGTATCGCGGCGAAGTCGTTCGCTACGGTCCCGAAAACCAGGTGCTGGCGCCCCCCTTCGACGCCTACACCGATCTGCTGCTTTCTTCGGTGCCGGAGATGGAACAGGGCTGGCTGGAAAGTGCGATCCAGGGCCGGCGCATGGAGAGCGCCGGGAACTAGGTTTCCAGCTGACTGTCATGCGGCCGCAACGAGCGGCCGCCACTGTGATCTTCTTGGGGGCGGACAAGCCCAAAATGGGAAGGGAGCAGAACATGACAACCGAACTCGATCATCTCGCCAGGCTGGCCGGCAAAGGCGGCATCACCCGCCGCGATTTTCTCGGCCGCGCCGCAGCGCTCGGCGTGACCGCCGCCATGGCCGGCACGCTGGCCGACCGCGCTTTTGCACAAACCCCGGCCAAAGGCGGTCTCCTTCGGGCCGGCCTGCAAGGGGGCGAGTCGACCAACAGCCTCGATCCGGCGACGAACCTCAGCCAGGTCACTTTCAATTTCTGCAAGCAATGGGGCGAGTTCCTCAATCGGCTGACGCCGGACGGCGACCTGGAAAACATGATCGCGGAGGAGATCGGTTCGTCGGACGATGCCAGGATCTGGACGATCAAGGTCCGCGACGGCATCGAGTTCCACAACGGCAAGACCGTGAAGGCGGAGGATGTGCTCGCGACACTGGAGCGGCATGCCGACGAGAAATCCAAATCGGGTGCGCTCGGCGTTCTGAAGAACATCAAGGCGATGAAAGCCGAAGGCAAGGAAGTGATCGTCTCGCTGGCTGAGCCAGATGCGGACTTCCCTTACCTGATGGCCGACTATCACCTCGTCATCCAGCCGAATGGCGGCAGGGACAACCCCAATGCCGGCATCAGCGCGGGCCCCTACAAGGTCAAGGTCAACGAGCCCGGCGTGCGCCATGGCGGCGAGCGCTTCGCCAACTATTGGGGCGGCGACAAGCTTGGCCACGCCGACCAGGTCGAGATCGTGGTCATCAACGACGCGACCGCGCGGCTGGCGGCGCTGCAGGGCGGCCAGGTGCATTTCATCAACCGGGTCGAGCCCAAAGTGGTGAACCTCGTCAAGCGGGTGCCGGGCGTGTCGGTGGAAGCGACCTCGGGGCGTGGCTTCTATCCGTTGAACATGTTCTGCGACACCGCCCCCTTCGATAATGCCGACCTGCGCATGGCATTGAAACTGGCCATGGACCGCGAGGAGCTGCTTTCCAAGATCCTGTTCGGCTACGGGTCGCTCGGCAATGACTTCCCGATCAACGCGGCCTATCCGCTGTTTCCGGACAACATCGAGCAGCGCAAATTCAACCCTGAAAAAGCCGCGGAGCACTACAAGAAGTCCGGCCATTCGGGATCGATCCTGCTGCGCACTTCCGATGTCGCGTTTCCCGGAGCGGTCGATGCCGCCCAACTCTACCAGCAGAGCTGCGCCAAAGCCGGCATCAAGATCGAAATCAAGCGTGAACCCGGCGACGGCTACTGGTCGGAAGTGTGGAACAAGAAGCCGTTCTCGCTCTCCTATTGGGGCGGCCGCGCGACACAGGCGCAGATGTATGCAACGGCGCTTGCCTCCACCGCGGACTGGAATGACACGCGCTTCAAACGCCCGGATTTCGACCAGTTGCTGATGAAGGCACGAGGCGAACTCGACCAGGACAAGCGCAAGGCGCTGTTCCATGACATGGCAATGATGGTGCGCGACGAAGGCGGCACGATCGTACCGTTCTTCAACCAGTTCATCGACGCTGTGGCGACCAGCAAGATCGACGGCTGGGCCGCCAATCCGCAGGGCGAGATGATGGATGGTTATGCCCTGGGAGCCTGCTGGCTGAAGGCCTGACCCTCAAGAACACAGCGCCATGCGGCAGGAAGGGATCGCCGCATGGCGCTGAAGACGGTGGCTCAGCGCATGAGTTAGGAGAGCTTCGTCATGCGCGAATTTTCAGGGCGTCCCTTGTCCGTCTGAACGGACGCAGGCCGCCCTAGTGCCACCAGTCATAGGCATGAACCACATGATCAATCCGGGCGTTGTCCGCCTGAACGTTCGCGTTGTTCAACTCATAGGCGCGGATGTAGTCGACCTGCATTTCGGCGGGTGTCGCCAGCCCGTCCGACGGTGTTCCGGCGGCGCCGCCCACAGCCAGATTGACCAGCATATACATGGGCTTGTGCATGTCTGACGGCGTTTGAGTCCGAAAGATCTCGGTATCATCGAAATACCAGACCAGTTCGTCCTCGGTCCAAAGCAGGCCGTAATTGTGGAAACCCTCGGTATCGGGAACACCTACCGCCGAGCCGACGGTGGTACGGCTGCCGGTCTCGTTTGAATGCGCAGCGACATTGACCGTGTTCGGATCCTGGCCACGCATTTCCACCACGTCGAGCTCCGGCGGCCACGATCCGTCCGCCGGCAACAGCCAGAAAGCCGGCCAGACGCCGTGGTTGTCGGGCATGTCGGCGCGGATCTCGAAGTAGCCGTAGGTCTGGGCGAACGATCCGTAGGTGTTGAGCAGTCCCGATGTGTAGTCGTAGTTGTTGATATAGGGCTTGATCGTGTCTTCGGCCCGGGCGGCGGTGATGGTCAGCACGCCATTCTCGACATCGAACGGCTGGACCGAACTGGTCGGTGCATAGTCGTGGTCGATGTACCACTGCTTTTCGCCGTTCGAGGTCAGCGTGCTTCCGTTCTTGGCGCCCCACCAGAAATTGGTGTCCCAGGTGCCGCAGGTGCCGTTGCGCAGGCTCAGCGTGTTGAACTCATCCGAGAAGGAGAGGTTGAGATGGGACCGGTCAAGGCTGAGCTCGAACTGGTCCGCCTTCAATTGGTCGACGGTGGTGTTGGCAAAGACGGGAATTCGGTTGGCCCGAGGTTCAGCCGCACGTCGTTGCCGGACTGGACCATGCTGGCCCTGACCTCGGCGAAGGAACTGAAGCCATAGCCGGTCAGGCGGACATTATCGTCGCTGCCGAAATCCAGGATCAGGTCACTGCCATTGCCTTTCTCGAACAGGAAGGTGTCGCTGCCCCCTCCGCCCTTCAGGACATCGTCGCCCAGTCCACCGTCGATCGTCTGCTTGCCGGCACCGCCGCTGATGATGTTGTTCAGATCGTTGCCGATGGCGTAGCGCCCATTGCCGGTGACGGTGAGGTTCTCGATGTTGGCGGGCAGTGTATAGCTCATCCAGGTTTCGACAGTGTCGATCCCCTCACCCGGGCGTTCATCCGCGCGGTTGATGGCCGAATAGAGATGGTAGATATCGTCGCCCAGCCCGCCATGCATGGTGACGTTCACCCTGCTGTCGCCCCACAGCGAATCGTTGCGGACGCTGCCGTAGAGGTCAGGGCCGGAATTGGTCGCCGAAAAGTGGCTGACGGAGGGATCACTGTAAGGAAGCAGCACGCCCTTGGCGTTGCGCACGGTGGCCATGACGATCTCCTGTCGTCGAAAATGCCACCCGTCTTCAAGCTAGCATCCACCCGCTAATCTGACGACCCGCTAAAATGCTAACATTATGATACAGGCTGTTACCGATGGCCGCGGCTCAATGCGGCCATTCGCTTCTGCCCAGTCGCCACACGGCTTCCACGATGCGCGAGAAGCTTTCACGGGCACGCGTCACGGTGTGGCGGGCGCGCAGATAGCCGTGCACAAGGCCTGCTTCCTCTCGCCAGAACGCTTTGCCGCCAGCCGCCAGGATACGGTCGCGATAGGCTTCGCCATCGGAAGACAGCGGGTCGCATTCGGCCGTGATGACCACAGTGGGTGGAAGTTTTGAAAAGTCGCGGTCGAGCATTGGCGCAATGGTTGGGTCGAGTATGCGCCCTTCCCCGCCGGTGCGGACATTCTTGTAGAAGATCAGGTCGCGCATCGTCAGCATCGGCGCTTCGGCATGAGTGACGTAGGAACCCTTGGACTGATCGCCGCCGAGACCGGGATAGATCAGCAGCTGACCGACAGCCCGGCGTGGATGCGCGCGCGTCGCATGCGCGACCGCAGCCGCCAGGTTGCCGCCGGCGCTGTCGCCGACCAGCAGGATCGGCACCTGGTAGCGGGAAGCTGCCCAGCCGAATGCCGCCATCGCGTCGTCGAAGGCGGCAGGATGACGATGCTCCGGGGCCAGCCGGTAATCGACTGAAACCACCTCGTAACCGGTGCGGCCGCACAGTTCGGCGCAGACGTCATCATGGCTGTCCAGCCCACCGAGTATGAACCCGCCGCCATGGAAATAGAGGACCAGCGCCCGCGGCTCCGCGTCCGCCTGGCGGTAGATGCGGATGGGAATGGGATGATCAGGCGTTGCGATGGTGGTCGTTTCCGCCGAGACGCCCTCCGGATAGCCCGCAAAGAACTCCCGGCACATGCGGTTGTAGATGCCGCGCTGCTGCTCGATCGTGTAGTCGATCGTGTCAGGCGGATAGTAGGAATTGGTCTTCTCGATGAAGGCCCAGGTCTCGGCGTCGATCAGCTTGGTGTAGTCGGTCATGACCGTCTGTCGCTCACTTGCCTTTCCACACCGGATCGCGCTTTTCCGCGAAGGCCTTGAAGCCCTCCAGATTGTCTTCCGAGGCATACAGCTCGTCCACAGTGCGGAACTGGCGCTTGGTGATGCGGTTCATGGTCTCCTGGAAGCCCATGGTCTCGGCGGCGCGCGCCACTTCCTTTATGGCCGCGAAGACCAGAGGCGGACCGCCGGCGAGCAGACGGGCGACCTCCCAGACACGATCTTCCAGTCTGTCGGCCGGCAGCACCTCGTTGACGAGGCCCCAGCGATGCGCCTCCTGCACATCCATCCAGCGGCCGGTGAGCAAAAGATCCATGGCGACATGGTAGGGAATGCGCTTCGGCAGCTTGATGGTGGCGGCATCCGCCAGCGTGCCGGCGCGGATCTCGGGCAACGCGAAGCTGGCATGATCCGAGGCGTAGATGAGGTCGCAGGACAGTGCCAGTTCGAAGCCGCCGCCGACTGCCATGCCATTGACGCAGGCGATGACCGGCTTGTTCAGGTCGCGCAGTTCCTGCAGGCCGGCAAAGCCGCCGACACCATAATCGCCGTCGACGGCGTCGCCGGCAGCCGCGGCCTTGAGATCCCAGCCGGCGGAGAAGAACTTGTCGCCGGCCGTCTTGACGATGGCGATGCGCAGTTCCGGGTCATCGCGAAACGCCTTGAAGGTTTCGCCGAGCAGGCGCGACGTCTTTAAATCGATGGCGTTGGCCTTGGGCCGGTCGAGCGTGACTTCGAGGATGACACCTTCGCGGCGGGTTCTTACGACGTCAGACATTCTTTTTCTCCATCGGCCGAAACGCCGGTTGTCTTTTCGGGAAGCTGTGGGACGGCCACGACCAGCAAGGCGTCCGCGATCCACGCTCCCTTGCCTTCGGCGCAGACGATCAGCGGGTTGATGTCGAGTTCCTCGATGCCACCGGCATGAGCCATGGCGAAACGGGCAATCCCCTCGATTGCCGCCACGGCGGCGTCGAGGTCGGCCTTGGGCCGGCCGCGATAGCCATCGAGCAGCGGGAACATGCGCAGGCTGCGCAGTGCAGCCTCGATCTCGTCGCGCGCGGTCGGCAGAAGCAGCGTGGCGCTGTCCTTCAGAAGCTCCACCAGCACCCCGCCAGTGCCGACCGTCATCACCGGACCGAAGACCGGATCGCGGGTCAGACCGACGATCAGCTCCGCGACGCCGCCGGTCACCATCGCCTCGACATAAAGCCCGCTGCCCAGTGGCAGCAAAGCGGTAGCGGCATCATGAACATCCGCAGCGCTCCTCAGATTGAGCCGCACGGCGCCAAGTTCACTCTTGTGCGCAACGCCGAGCGCCTTGAGCGCAACCGGAAAGCCGAGCGCCTCGGCCGCCGCGACGGCCCCGGCAACGTTCGCCGCCTGCCTGCCTTGCGGAACCGGCAGGCCGGCAACCGCCAGCATGGCCTTGGCGGTGGCTTCGTCCGGCTGCCGCTCAGGCGCGACAGCCTCGCCTCCGCCAAGTGCGGAACCACCGATCCCGATGCTCGGCGAGGTCGGATGCTGCCATGCTTCCGCAACGAACACGGCCGCTTCGGCTGCGTCGAACGCCTCGGCGATGCCATGGATCGGGACGATCCCGCGCCTGAGCAGTTCGGTCGAATGATCTTCCGACAGGTTCTCCCCCATCGAGGCGACGATGGCGCCATGCGCGCCGTTGGCCTTCAGCGCGGCCTCGAACGCATTCACGGTCGGCCACCAGTCGGCATCGGAACAGCGGTCCGTGCGCGGAAAATCCAGCACCAGCATGTTGAGGCCGAAGCCGCCGGACGCCATGGCCGAGAAGGTTGCGGTGAGCGCGTCCTGCTTGCCCCAGATATAGGTGTTGTAGTCGAGCGGGTTGGCGACGGCGACCAGCGGCCCGAGCGTTTCCTGCAAGCGCGCCTTATGCGCTTCGCTCAAGGCTGGAAAGTACACGCGCCGGCCTTCGGCGGTATCGGCCATGACCGACGCTTCGCCGCCTGAGCAGCTCATCGACGACAGCGTTGGTTTCGAAAGCGGCCCAACCGCGTGCAGCAGCTTCAGCGTTTCCAGGAATGACGGGATGGTATCGACACGCGGAATGCCGAGCCGCTTCAGGAACGCATCGGAGGCGGCATCCGAACCGGCAAGTGAAGCAGTGTGCGAAATGGTGGCGGCGCGCGCCTGTTCGGAGCGGCCGACTTTCATGGCAACGATCGGCTTTTTCAGCTGCCGCGCCCGTGCCGCCAGCCGCTCGAAGCCGTCGACCTTGTCGAAGCCTTCGATGTGCAGGCCAAGGCAGGAGACGCGCTCGTCCTCGATGAGGCCGAGCGCCATTTCGGAAAGGCCGGTCTGCGCCTGGTTGCCTGCCGTCATCAGGAACGCCACGGGCAGGCCACGCGTCTGCATGGTCAGGTTGCAGGCGATGTTGGAGGACTGGGTGATGATGGCCGCACCCTTCTCGCCATCCTGTAGCCGGCGACCGCCATGCTGGTCCGGCCACAGCAAGGCGCCGTCGGCGTAGTTGATCAGGCCGTAGCAGTTCGGGCCGATGATCGGCATGCCGCCGGCGGCTTCGATCAACGCCAGTTGCAGGTCCTGGCCTTCGGCCTCGTAGTGCGCGGTCTCGCGAAAACCTGCCGCAAAACAGATGGCGCCGCCGGCGCCGCTCGCACTCAACTCGCGCACCACATCGATGGTGAGATGCCTGTTGACACCGATGAAGGTGGCATCCGGTGCATGCGGCAGATCAGCGAGCGAGCGGTAGGCCTTGACGCCTGCCACCTCGTCCTTGCTCGGATGGACCGGCCAGATCTCACCGGCGAAGCCCATCTTGAGCGATTGCCTGACGACATTGGGGGCAAAGAAGCCACCACCAACGACGGCGATGGACTTCGGGCGCAGCAGGCGGGAAAGGTCGCGGGGCGTTGTCATGGTTCGATGGTCACAACTGCATTGTCCGCGCGAGCCGCACGGAGCTTTTCGATTTCGGTCAAATAGTCTTCCGTCGCCTTCACGCCCTTCGGGCTCAGCGCATAGATACCGGTGCCGACCCGCTCGAACCATCCGTAGTGATTGTCGGCCATCAGACGGCGGGCATGCGTTATGCCGGTCTGCCTGGCAACTTCGGCCGCCTTCGTCGGCCCTCTTTCATCGAGCAGATTGAGGCAGCGCAGCGCTTCCTGACGATATCCGGTCACGAGATTGCGGCGGGTTGCGCCACCGAGGTTCGGATCGCCGACCAGTCTTTCGAATTCACGCAGCAACCGGGTCTTGCGCGGCTTCGACTGCCGCGGCTTGTAAGGTGCGGGATCGCAATGAATCTCGGTAAAACCGTCGGCGAGCCGGACAGTGATCAGGCCGAGCCCAAGTCGCCGGCAGAGTTTCCGGTTGTCGACCAGCGCCTTGAGCGAAGCGCGCCCGGCGCCGCGCGGCACAGCGACATAGACCGCATCGCTGATGGCCTGACGCTGAATTGCCTGGTGGAACAGCGACAGCGAAAACCCCGCTTTCAGTTCGACGATGACCGGGTCGTCGCCGTCGCGGACAGCCACGATGTCGGCAGCACCGACCTCTCCCTTGACCGAATAGCCCTGCGCTTCGAGCAGATGCTTGACAGGCAGATAGAGCTCGGTCTCCCTGATGCCGGTCTTAGCCATGAGACGGGGCCATGATGCGAGGCTATCCTCCGACTGCCCGCAACAGGGCACGCGATATGATGTGGCGCTGGATTTCGGACGTGCCTTCCCAGATGCGCTCGACGCGGGCGTCGCGCCAGATACGCTCCAGCGGCAGGTCGTCCATCAGACCCATGCCGCCATGTATCTGGATCGCCTCGTCGGCGATATAGGCCAGCACCTCGGTGGCCTTGAGCTTGGCCATCGCCATGTCCTGGTCGGTCACGCTGCCCTGGTCGTATTTCCAGCCGGCTTCCATCACCATCAGGTTCGCTGCCTTCAGTTCCGTCGCCATGTCGGCCAGCTTGAAGGACACGCCCTGGAATTTGCCGATCTGCTGGCCGAACTGCTCGCGCTGCGCGGCATAGTCGATGGCGTGCTGCAGCGCGCGCTCGGCCCGGCCGAGGCATGTGGCACCGACCTGCAGGCGTGTGGCGCCCAGCCAGCTGTTGGCCACCTCAAAACCTTTGTGGATCTCGCCCAGCACCTGTTCCTGCGGGATGCGGCAGTCGTCGAACTCCAGCACCGAATTGGTGTAGCCGCGATGCGAGACGTTGCGGTAGCCGTCGCGCACGGTGAAACCGGGCGTGCCCTTGTCGACGAAGAAGGCGGTGATCTTCTTGCGTTTGCCGCGCGGGCTGTCCTCTTCGCCGGAAGCCATGAAGCAGATGGCGAAGTCGGCAATGTCGGCATGGGAGATGAAGTGCTTGGTGCCGTTCAGCACCCAGTCGCCGCCCTTCTCGATCGCGCTCGCCTTCATGCCGCGCAGGTCCGAGCCTGCGCCAGGCTCGGTCATGGCGAGGCAGTCCCATTTCTCGCCGCGGATGCAGGGAAAGAGATATTTCTCGCGCTGCGCGTCGGTGCCGGCGAGCAGGATGTTGGATGGCCGCGCCACGCAGGTCCAGTGCAGCGCATAGTTGGCGCGGCCCAACTCCTTCTCGTAGAGCAGCCAGGTCAGCGTATCCAGGCCGGCGCCACCGACTTCGGCCGGCATGTTGGCGGCATAGAGGCCAGCGGCGATCGCCTTGGCCTGCAGTTCCTTGATCAGGTCCATGCGCAGGTGGCCGCTGCGCTCGACCTCCAGCTCATACGGATAAAGCTCGTTCTCGACGAAAGCGCGCGTTGTATCGACGATGAGCTGCTGTTCTTCGGTCAGGCCGAAATGCATGGCTCAGCCCTTCTTCCCGGCCGTCTTCTTGGTCGCCTTTTTCACTGGCTTGGTCGCCTTGGCTTTCGCCGCGGCGCTGGAAATCTTTGTCCTTGCCGTGGCCAGATCAGTCAGCTGCTTGGTGTAGCTGTTGTGCAGCGCGCCGGCGCCCCAGCCCTTGCCCTTGTTCTGTTTTGACAGCGCTTCCATGATCGCGACGAGGTTGTCGTCGCGGATCTTCTCGAGCTCGCGGATCGACCATTTGGACGACTGGTCATCGGATTGGCCAGCGATCAGGTCGACCAGTTCATCGTTGAACTCCGGCACGTTGGTCAGCTTCGTCCATGGCCACTGCAGGCATGGCCCGAACTGCGCCATGAAGTGGCGCATGCCGGCCTCGCCGCCGGCAATGCGGTAGACCTGGAACATGCCCATCTGCGCCCAGCGCAGGCCGAAACCGTAGCGCATGATGTCATCGAGTTCCTCGACGGTGCAGATGCCGTCCTTGATCAGCCAGAGCGCCTCGCGCCAGGCTGCTTCAAGCAGACGGTCCCCGACAAACGCCTCGATCTCCTTGCGGATGACCACCGGTTTCATGCCGATCGACGAATAGATCTCCCTGGCGACCTCGATCGCTTCCGGGAAGGTCTGCGCGCCGCCGACGATCTCGACCAGGGGCAGCAGATAGACCGGATTGAACGGATGGCCGACGACCAGCCGTTCAGGGTGCTTCTTCATCGCCACCTGCATGTCGGACGGCTTGATGCCGGAGGTCGACGAACCGATGATCGAATTGGCCGGCGCATGCAGGTCGATCTCGGCCAGCACCCTGTGCTTCAGGTCGAGCCGTTCCGGCACGCTTTCCTGGATAAAATCGGCATCCGTCACCGCTTCGGCGATCGTCTTGGCGAAGGTAAGCTTGCCCTCCTTGGGCAGGCCGCCGGGCAGCATCCGCTTGTAGGCGCGGCGCGCGCCCTTCATCACTTCGCTGACCTTGCGCGAGGCCTCTGGATCGGGATCGTAGATCGAGACGTCGATGCCGTTGAGCAGCAGGCGCGCGACCCAGCCGGCGCCGATGACTCCACCGCCGATGGCGGCCGCTTTTTCGATTGTCATTCCTGTCGTTCCCCGAAACGGCTTCAAGTTTTCGAAGCTTATGCCGCCAGCGGCGCGCGCTTGGTCAGGTTGAGCTTCTTGCGGACTTCTTCCGGCCCGATCACGCGGGCGCCGAGATTTTCGATAATGCCGACCGCACGTTCGACCAGCTGCGCATTGGTGGCAAGCACGCCCTTGTCCAGCCAGAGATTGTCTTCCAGCCCGACGCGGACATTGCCGCCCGCAAGCACGGCCGCGGCAGCGTAGGCCATCTGGTTGCGGCCGAGCGCGAACGCCGAGAACGTCCATTCCTTCGGCACGTTGTTGACCATCGCCATGAAGGTGTTGAGATCATCCGGGGCACCCCACGGCACCCCCATGCACAGTTGCACCAGCGCATCGGGCGCCAGAACCTTTTCTTCCACCAATTGCTTGGCGAACCAGAGATGGCCGGTGTCGAACGCCTCGATTTCCGGCTTCACGCCCATCGCCGTCATCATGCTGCCCATGGCACGCAGCATGCCCGGCGTGTTGGTCATGACGTAGTCGGCTTCATTGAAATTCATCGTGCCGCAATCCAGCGTGCAGATCTCGGGCAGGCACTGGCGCACGTGCTCGACACGGTTGCTGGCGCCACCCATGTCGGTGCCCTGCTGTTTCAGGGGCAGCGGATTTTCGACGTCGCCGAACACCATGTCGCCGCCCATGCCAGCGGTCAGGTTCAGGACGACGTCGACATTGGCGTCACGGATGCGTTCGGTGACTTCACGATAGAGATGGATGTCGCGGCGCGGCTTGCCGGTTTCCGGATCGCGGACATGGCAATGCACGATCGCAGCACCCGCCCTAGCCGCCTCGATGGCCGAGTCGGCGATCTGCTTGGGCGAACGCGGCACATGTGGGCTGCGGTCCTGCGTGCCGCCGGACCCGGTCACGGCACAGGTAATGAAGACCTCGCGGTTCATCGCAAGCGGCATCGCTTTTCCTCCCGAAATGCTTTGACGGATCATCGCGCCGCTTGCCGAAGTCTGTTTTGCGTTTTACGAACCAAACATGGCAAAAACCGAAAGGCCCTCAATCTTTCTTGCCGAGCGCGCGCCGCTCAAGGTCACCCTGCTTGTCTTCTCCGGTTCGTCGATCATGTGCGTGGCGTCCGCGATCGATCCACTGCGCGCAGCCAATCGCATCACCGGCGAGACGCTGTTCGACTACCGGCTCGTGTCCATGACCGGCGATGCGCCAGTGACCACCTGCGGCTTGCCCGTCGCCGTCTCGGGGCGTTTCGACCCGGCCGAAGCCGCCGACATGCTGGTGGTGATTGCCGGTTTCGGCACGCAGAACTACGCCACGTCGGCTTTGCTGGCAGGCTTGAGACGCGCCGCCCGTACCGCGCGTGCGGTCGGCGGTGTCGAGGCCGGAACCTGGCTCGTCGGCCGTGCCGGATTGCTGGAAGGACGCAGCGCCACGACCCATTGGGAAGACATGGAGGATTTCACCGCGGCCTTTCCCGGCAGCGACGTTCGGCCCGACCGCTATGTCATCGACGGCCCTGTCTTCACCTCGGGTGGCGCCTCACCGACCTTCGACCTGATGCTGCATCTGGTGCGCTCGCGGCTCGGCATGGCCGTGGCGCTCGATGTCGCCAGTGTCTTCATCTACGATCAGGCCCGCGCGGCAACCGATGCGCAGCCACTCGTCTCGCTTGGACGGCTCGACGGCTATGATCCGCGCCTTGCCCAGGCCATCCGGCTCATGGAGGCACATGTCGATCGACCGCTGACGATCGCCGCAATCGCAAAACGTGCGGGCGTCACCGCCCGCACGCTGGAGAGCATCTTTCGCGGCTCGATCGACGAGACGCCGGGGGCGTACTATCTGCGGCTCAGGCTCGGTGCGGCCAGGCGCCTCGTGGTGGATACACGCATCGCCATGACGGACATTGCCGAACGCACGGGATTTTCATCCGCAGCGGCATTTTCCAGAGCATTTTCGAAAGCGTTCGGCGAAGCGCCGACGAAGGTAAGAGGTAGCTAGATCGCCGCCCGGATCAGGCAGCGCGGCGAGGTCCGTCAATGAGGTCACGCATCTGCCTGGCAAGATGCGCCTCGAAGCGGCCTGCCACTGCACGGTCCCATTCATTGGCCACCTTTGCATCGCTGGCAGGGCGCGGCATCGACATCAGCCGGTCGATGATCGAGCCGGCATGCTCACGCGACAGAAGAGCGTCGATTTCGTGTTCGGTCTGCATTCTTCGCCTCCTTTCGGTTCGTGCCAGAGCAATTCCAGCAAAAGTGCGTAGCGGTTTTGCGTCCGGAATTGCGTAAACAAGGGTTAGAGCGTTTCCGCGTTTCTGCGAAACGCTCTAGCGAGGCCTGTATATAGGAAACCTGTGACGGCTTCTTGAAGGCAAGCTCAAGGCGATTGAAAGGCGAATGGAGAAAATTGAGTCACGAATTTGTGCAGATGCGGTGATTTTATTTCACCAGCGCTTATTCGACTAAGCGATCCTAGAATTTCTTTTCGAACGCCACCGTCGTCAGATCGCTCTCCCACTCCAGGTCGGGATAGCGGCCTTTCTCTTCATAACCGAGCGCCTTGTAGAAGCCTTGGCTCTGCTGATTGAAGCTGTCGGTCTCGAGCCGCACCTGTGCGTGGCCAGCGGCCTGCATGGCTTTTTCAGCTTCCATCATCAACGCGCGACCGATACCGAGACGCTGATGGCGCGTGCTGACATGCAGGGCATCGATGAAATCGTCCTGCCAGCTGACGAGCCCTGCGACATCCCCATCGACCGTGGCAACAAGGAAATCGAGGCCCTGCTCCTCGACGAACCGGCCGCCGACATCCGTCTCCAGATAACGCCGGGCGGCCTCTGCCGTGATTTCAGGCTGCCATGTGCTTGCGAAAGTCTCGCCCAGGATCCGCTTCAGATCTGGAAAATCTGCCTCGGTCGCGCGCCGAACGATGATCTCGGGAGTTTTTGCCTTACCGTTCTGCGAAACGTCACCGGTCGTCATTTTCATAAACTCCTGCGAACCGCGTGCGGGCGCCATGGCCATTGCCGCGATCTCGCCCGGAACAGCGTTTTTAGCAAGCGCCTCCTTCCCCCCGGTACTGGACCAGCACGGCGCGGATCAGTGAAGGACATCACGCCGATTACCTGCCGCGTAATTGGTTCCGTTTTGTCGCCGGGTGAAAAGGTCATCGTCAAAACCCGAAACAAAGGAACCTGATCATGACCGACCTCACCGCCATCGCCCAGAACTACTTCGCTGCCTGGAACGAGACGGACGCAACACGCCGCGCCGGCCTGCTCGACGCCGCCTTCACCCGGGACGTCAGCTACCAAGACCCGATCATGCAGGGCGACGGCCACGATGGCATGACCCAGTTGATCGAAGGCGTACAGCAGCGCTTCCCGGGCTTCCGCTTCTCGCTGCGCGGCACGCCTGACGGTTTCGGCGACTTCATCCGCTTCGCATGGAACCTCGGCCCGGAAGGCACCGATTCGGTGATCGAAGGCACGGATATCGGCGTGATCGAGAATGGTCGACTGAAAAGCGTCACCGGTTTTCTCGACAAGGTGCCGGCGTAATAGCGGCTGATATCATTGCCCTCCCTTCCGGGAGGGCCGGACCTACATCGTCCCGCGGATCGCAGGATAAAGTGCGCGATAATGTTTGTAGGCATCCTCGAAGGCAGCAGCCAAGGCCTGCTCAGGCTCGATTGTCGTCGCAACGGCAGGAGCCGTGCAGACCACGAGCGGATCCGAACCGCTTGCTGCGATGAGCCCAAGCCGCGCCGCGCCAAAAGCGGCGCCAAAATCGCCGTCGGCGGGTACGTCGACCGGAATGCCAAGCGCGGTGGCTATCGCCTTCAGCCAATAACGCGAGCGCGAGCCACCGCCGATCGCCGTCACGCGTTGCAGCGTGGTTCCTGCCGTGCGCAGGGCCTCCAGACTGTCGCGGAAAGCAAAGGCGACCCCTTCCAGAACGGCCCGGGTTAGCGCAGCCCGATGCGATTCATGCTCGAGCCCGACAAAGGCGCCGCGAATGGCGGCATCGTTGTGCGGCGTACGCTCGCCCGACAGGTAAGGCAGGAAGGTGACACCACCGGGCGTCTTCAGCGCATCGCCGAGTTCACCCGTCAGCTCACCGGCAGTTTTGCCGGTGATGTTCGAGAGCCAGTTGAGCGAATCCGTCGCCGACAAGATGACGCCCATCTGGTGCCATGTCGCCGGCAAGGCATGGCAGAAAGTGTGCACCGCGCTCTGCGGATTGGGCAGATAGGACGCGTTGGCGGCAAACAGCACGCCTGATGTACCGAGTGAAACAAAGGCATGGCCTTCTCCGACCGTGCCCATGCCACACGCGGAAGCGGCGTTGTCGCCGGCGCCTCCGGCAACAGGAATGCCGGCATTGATACCCCATTCCGAGGCAAGCTCGGCGCGCAGTCCACCGGCCCGTTCGGTGCCTTCGACCAGCGCCGGCATGTGGCTTTCAGCGAGCTCTGTCGCGGCCAGAAGCTCCTGCGACCAGCGCCGTTTTTCGACATCGAGCCAGGAGGTGCCGGCAGAATCCGACATTTCGGAAATGTGCTCGCCGGTCAGCCAGAGCCTCAGATAATCCTTCGGCAAAAGGACCTTCGCGACCTTTGCAAAAATGGCCGGTTCGTTTGCCTGCACCCAGACTAGCTTGGGCGCGGTGAAACCCGGAAAAACGATATTGCCGGTGAGCTTGCGGAAGCGTGCATCAGCGTCGAGTTTCGCGGCTTCGGCAAAGCTGCGTGTATCATTCCACAGGATGCAGGGGCGCAGCACGGCATCGCCGGCGTCCAGCAACGTCGCGCCATGCATCTGGCCGGACAGGCCGATGCCTCTGATCGCGGCAAACTCCCTGCCGTGGGCAGCTTTCAATTCGGCGATGGCCTCGCGGCAGGCGCGAACCCATTCGGCTGGATCCTGTTCAGACCAGCCATGATGTGGACGCGACACGTCGAGCGAGGCATGCCCGGAGCCGATTATGGCTTGTCCGTCATCAATCAACAGTGCCTTGATACCGGAAGTGCCCAGATCGAGCCCGAGATACATGCCTTCCTCCCATCTGGTCGACGCGCGACCTAGAGCATTTTGTAGCCAAGTGGAATCACTTGGCGTTACAAGAATGCGGCGAAAACAAAAACTTAGAGCGTTTCCGCGTTTCCGTGAAAAACGGAAACGCTCCGGTGTCGTTCCATCGCACCTTCTTATATTTTTCGAGTACCGAAAAATATAGTCGCCAGTTCTACTTTAATGGCCCGATCTGGTCAATTCGCGTCCAGGGTGGAGGCGCGCTGCATGAACAGTGTCGACAAGGGGCTTTCAGGTCGTGCCAGCGCCCGTTCCGCTGTCAGCGCTCTTGCCAATGGTGTGTTGCCGTCGCGCAGCGCGGCCTCGATCAAGGTCAGATCGATGACGTCGCGTTGCGCATGGCTGCCGCCGAAACTGTGCGCGACAGCACGTATGGGTCTCAGCAGCCGCACAGTCTCGGCATAGTTGCCTTCGCCGAAGGCTTTCACCGCCAGTGTCACGGGATGGCCGACATCGCGGGTGAAGCCAGCATTGTCATCACCCGCCAGCATCGCCTCGCGTTGCGTTTCGAGCAGCGTTCCCGCCGGCGCCTCCAGTCCGGCGCCGACAAAGGCCATCATGGCATGGGCATCGTTGAAGGCGTAGTTGCCCGCGGCAGCCTTCGGCGCCCAGTTTGCGGCCAGGTGGGCCCAGCGGTCACCGACATCGATCCCGCCGAGATGGAGACGCCACAGGATCGCGGATGCGTCGACCATGTTGAGCGATAATGTCGAGCGCTTGCCGTAGATCGGACCATCGAACAGCGCGAGCACCGCTTCGGTCTCACCGAGATCGTAGTGGAACAGTGCCAGATGCCACCAATTGTGTACCTGCAGGAAGCTCTCACGCGTCCAGCCATCCTTGTTGGCGTGCATCCAGGCAATGCCGTCGCGCTGGCGGCTTTGCATCTCCATCACGTGCGCCACAGCGTGTTGCGCCCAGCCATCACGTGGTTCGAGTTCTATGGCGGCACGGCCAAACTGCTCGGCCCGTCGGTAGTCACCGGTTTCTTCCAGCCCGAAGGCCTGCATGCCGAGAATGGCGTGGCAACCCGGCATCGCCTTGTCCCACGCCGGCAGAGCACGACCGATACGATCACGCAGCATGCGGGCATTGCCGGTGAAGAAATCTATCTGGTGACCGGCCTGCAGGGCCAGTGCGTCGAGCGGAAACTCGATCGTGAGGTCTTCCAGTACACGCGAAGCTTCGTGCCAGCGTCCCGCAGCCAGGTGGCCAAGCGCCATGACGTGGCCCTGTTCACGCGCAGTCGCGACGAGCGGCAGTGCGGCTTCGTGGCAGGCACGTGCGACAACCATCGCCTCGCGTTCCGTCGCCAGACCGAACAGGTAGCCCTTCAGCACATGCGCCATGACAAAGCCGGGCGCCTCGGCGATAGCCAGGTCGACCGAGCCGACGGGATCGCCAACGAAACGCTGCAACTCGGAGAGGCCGCGCAGATAGTGCTCCCGGGCACTCCCTGAGGCGCCGGTCAAAGCGAGGCCGGATGTGTCGGGGGTCATCATCGCTGTTCAGTCCTGTCCACCGCCAAGCAATATGATTTACGGAAATGTTTCAAGGAAAGCGCGGTCTTGCCCAAAAGTCCGTATGTTCGAATATTCGCAAATCATAAACCATGGCAACAAACCGTGTTTGGAAGCACACGCCAAATCATGGCTTCTTTGTGGCAGCCAGCCTGATCGGCGGTGCGGGGATATCAACGGGGTTGTCGAGACGAAAGGTTCCTAGACCAGCAAAAACAGGCAATTGAGAGGGACGACATTCATGCGGCAACACCACTCGACCCGGCCGAACCGGGTCAGGTTATCCGTGCGCAGCAAACTTGGATTGCTGGCCTCCACCTCGCTCCTTCTCGGCGTGCTGCCGTCCTCCCCCGCTTCGGCGGCCTGTGTGCTTGCGACCTCGCCCGGCGATGACACCGTCATCTGCGACAGCGGCACGACTGTCGGTAACCTTGTCGATACCGGCGGCAACAACACGCTGGTCTTTCCGGCTGGCGGCACGGGACAGATCACCGGCAACGTCACCTATGGCGCTGGCGCCGACCGCATCGAGATGCAATCCGGCACTATCACCGGTGCAGTGGATCAGGGCGATGGCCAGGACAGCTTCGTCATCGGCGCCGGCACGGTGAACGGCAATGTCCAGCAGGGCGCAGGCATCGACAACTTCCAGATGAGCGGCGGCCAGATCGGTTCGCTCAATCAGGGCGACGCACTCGACACTTTCTTCATGTCTGGCGGCCGTATCGTCGACTTTTTCGACGACGGCGACCAGGCCTTCATGAGTGGCGGACGCATCGGCCGCGTCAACATGAAGCTCGACAAGAACTACTTCAACATGTCCGGCGGCGTCATCGATCGCAACCTCGTCACCGGCTTCGACCAGGACACGGTCATCATTTCCGGCGGCACGATCGGCGGCAACATCAGCGTCAGCGGCGGCAACGACAACGTGACGGTGACAGGCGGCTCTATCGGCGGCGATGTCCTGCTCTCGTTCGGAGAAGACGCATTCACCTGGAGCAATGGCGGCATCATCTACGGCACGATCGACCTCGGCGGCGACAATGACACCGCCACGCTGAGCAACCTCAACAACGGCAATCTCGGTGCCACGAAAGCGGTCAGCGGCGGGCTCGGCGCCGACACCATCACTCTTTCCAATGTCGACTTTGCCAATGTCTCCCGGTTGCAGAACTGGGAAAGCGTCAACGCGACCAACGATACCGAGCTCAAATTCGGCGGGACGCTGGCACTTGGCGATACCGGCACCGGCACGGGCACGCTCAACGTCGACGCAACCAGCACGCTTTATGGCGGCGGCGGCAATGGCGGGGTCTCGGCCTTCACGGCAGGACAACTTGCCAATGTCGTCAATGCCGGGCGCATCGATCTCACCAATGGCGGCAACAGCCTGACCGACACCTTCACCATTGCCGGCAACTACACCGGCAGTGATGGCCTGCTGCTGTTGCAGACCGCGCTCGGCGACGATTCGTCGGCGTCCGACAGACTGGTCATTTCCGGCGGCACGGCAAGCGGCGGAACCAGCATCACCGTTGTCAATGTCGGCGGTGCCGGCGCGGCCACGACACAAGACGGCATCATGGTGGTGCAGGCCGTGAACGGAGGCGCCACCACCGCCGGGGCCTTCGCACTCAACGGACCAGTGGCGGCCGGTGCCTACGAATATTACCTCTTCAAAGGCGGTGTCAGCGCGGGCAGCAACGAGAACTGGTATCTGCGCTCGACGCTGATCACATCCAATCCGGCCCCGGGGCCGGATCCGCTGGAACCGACGCCGCCACCGCCGCAGCCAATACCGCCGGAGCCGGAACCGCCAGCGCCGCCGCCGGTCACGCCGCCGCCACCGGTCCCACCGGAGGCTACGCCCGGTAATCCCAATCCCGTCGACCCCGCGCCACCGGTGACCCCAACCGACCAGCAGCCGGTGGCTCCGCCACCGCCGCCGGCGGTGGCACCGCCAGACCCACCACCACCGCCGCCAGACGTGCCGACGACAACACCACCAACGGATGGGAGCGCCACACCGCCATCCCCTGGCGCCACCCGGGTGACGGGTACTGCTGTGCCGCTCTACCGCGTCGAAGTGCCGACCTATGCGGTGCTGCCACCAGCCGGCTATTATCTGATGAGCGCCAATCTCGGTACCTTCCACGAGCGACGCGGCGAGCAGGCGCTGCTCGGTGGCGTCGGCATGGTGCCTGGAAGCTGGGGCCGCGTGTTCGGCCAGGACGCCGAGGTAGAATGGGGCGGTACCGTTGCGCCAACATTCGACGGCCATCTGTTCGGCTTCCAGTTGGGCACCGATCTGATCGGCTGGGAAGGACCGGCCGGACATGAAAACCGCGCGGGCCTATTCATCGGCCACACCCGCATGGACGGCGACATCCGCGGCCAGGCGCTGGGCTGGAACAATCTCGGTGTCGGCGACCTCGACCTCAACGCCACGAGCCTTGGCGCCTACTGGACCCATATCGGGCCGGGCGGCTGGTATCTGGACGGCGTCGTCATGGGCACATGGCTCGATGGCAAGGCCACATCCAATCGTGATGTCGGCATCGACGTCGACGGGACCGGCGTCACGCTGTCGCTCGAGGGCGGCTATCCGATCCAGCTTTCATCGGAGTGGACACTGGAACCGCAGGCCCAGCTGATCTGGCAGCACCTGTCGCTCGACGGGCAGCGAGACCGGTTCTCCACTGTCTCCTTCGACAATGACGACAGCGTCAGCGGCCGCCTTGGCCTGCGCCTGCAAGGCGCGATGCCGATGGGCAGCGCGGTGCTGCAACCCTACCTGAAAGCCAATCTCTGGCACGACTTCGACGCCACCGACCGCGTGAACTTCGGTGGCGACCCGATCGATGTCGAGCGCGGCGGCACGTCACTCGAAGTCGGTGGCGGCGTGGTGGCCAGGCTTTCGCAAACGCTGAGCGTCTTTGCGACGGCGGATTACACGACCAATCTCGGCGGAGAAAAGCGCCGGGTCTGGGAGGGCAATCTGGGCGTCAGCGTGAAATGGTAAGTGATGGCGGGGCTGACCGGCCCCGCCCTTCGTCTCAATTTCCGGACCGCATCGCCACAGTGGCGATGCCGGCACCAACAAGCAGCGTACCACCGGTGCGGTTGAAAACGCGGATCGCCTTGGGATTGCGTACGACGTTGCGTGCCCGGGAGGCGACCAGCGCGTAACCGAAGGCGTTGGCGAAAGCCAACGTCAGGAAGGTTGCCTCGAAGATCGCCATCTGCGTCCAGAAATTGCCGTGCCGATCGATGAACTGCGGCAGGAAGGCAACGAAGAAGGTGATGCTCTTGGGGTTGAGAGCCGTGACCAGCCAGGCATGCGCCATCATCTTCGCCGCCGACACGGCATCATGGCGCGGCGTCGCCTCAAGCGTGCCGCCGGCACGAAACAGCTTGATGCCGAGATAGACGAGATAGGCGGCACCGATCACTTTGAGGACCGTGAAGACGGTGGCCGAAGCTGCCAGCAATGCGCCGATGCCAAGCATCGACAGCGTCATGGCGGTGAAATCGCCGAGCGCCACGCCAACCGCCATCGGTAGCGCCGTGCGCCAGCCCTGGCCCAATGCGTAGGAGACGACGAGCAGGATGGTGGGCCCTGGGATGATGAGAAGGATGGAAGATGCGGCAGCAAAAGCTGCCCAATTCTCGAAGGACATGGGTCTCTCCTGTTAAAGAACAGGATAAATCCCTGCCTTCAGGCGGATGTAAAGCGGTTTTTGCAATACACTCTGGCGCCGCAGGCGGGCATAAGATCGCGTCGCTCGGTGCGCGCGACACACCGGCCGCGCCAGCGCACGCGATGGCCATGGTGGCCGATGAAAGCAATGCCATATCGGTCGTCGCGGTCCGCCATGTGAAGGCCCGTTCCCGTTTCAAAAAATCGGTGCTCAAGGATCGGGGGAAGGGATAAGTGCGACCCGTGCCGGCATTGTGACCGAAGCAAGGAGTTTTGGTGCGGGAGCGACCGGAAGTGAGGCGGCGCAGACGTAGCCAAATCGACATGGAGACCGCAAAAGCAGGTCGCGCAAGGGTTTCACGCTTTTTAAACCATGAATCGTGAAAATGCGACGCATCCGGCGGGCATGTGGGCCCGTCCGTTCGTATGGGGTAAAGTGTGCATGCGTAAGCCGCAAGACCTGACGCCTTCGTCCAGCGTCGACTTCCCGCAGTCCAATACCATCATTTCCCGCCGTGGCGTGCTGTCCGGCCTCGGCATCATGACCCTGCTTGGCGCCTCCGGCTGCTCGCAGACCCTCGACCTCCCCTCGCTCGGACCGGTCGGCCCATCGAACGGAATGCCTCCGCTCGACGACATGTCGACCGGTTCGATCCGCCCGATCCCGCCGATCAGCGTCGACAGGAACATTACCGACAACAGCGCAATGTATGCCTCGTTGACCGACAATGGCTTCGTTGTTCCCGCCATTCCCTTCCAGAAGGTCAAGGCGGAGTTTCGCCGCCAGATCGTCGTCGACCCCACCGGAGAAGCGCCCGGCACCATCGTTGTCAGGCTCAATGAACGCCATCTCTACTGGGTGCAGGAAGGCGGTGAAGCGATCCGTTATGGCGTCGGTATCGGCAAGGCCGGTTTCGAATGGAGTGGCCGTGCGGTGATCCAATACACCAAGGAATGGCCGACCTGGACGCCGCCCCGGGAAATGATCGCGCGCAAGCCGGAGCTGGTGAAATGGGCGGGCGGCCAGCCGGGCGGCCTCGACAACCCGCTCGGAGCGCGTGCGCATTATATCTACAAGGACGGCCAGGACACGGGCTACCGGGTGCATGGCTCGCCTGAATGGTGGACCATCGGCACACAGGCCTCGTCCGGCTGCGTGCGCATGATCAACCAGGACGTCATTGATCTTTACAACCGGGTCAAGGCTTCGCCGAACAAGGTGCCGATTGTCGTGGCTTAAGGCGGTAAGGCATTAAGGCAGTAGGGGAGTGGGCAACAGCCCTCCGATCTTTCTGCCTTATTCCCATACTGCCCTATTTCCCCATCTTCCTAATCGATTGAATTCCCCGTTGCGTCGGGCCTGAATACAGGCGAAAGTTCCTCTTGAGACGCATCGGGAGGATCGAACAATGGCCGGAACTTTTGTCATCGCCCAGGGTGGCGGTCCCACCGCTGTGATCAACCAGACGGTGGTCGGCGCGGTCCTCGAAGTCCGCAAGAAACATCCCGGCGCACGTGTTCTCGGTGCACGCCACGGCGTGCGCGGCGTGCGTGACGGCGACTATGTCGACCTGACCGACATGCGCGAGGACCAGCTCAGGCTGATCGGCCGGACACCTTCGGCCGCCCTGGGCTCGACCCGTGACAAGCCGGATGCCGCTTATTGCGACCTGGTGCTGCAAGGCTTGCAGAAAGCTGGAGCCGACGCCTTCATCTATATAGGTGGCAACGACACGTCCGGCACGCAGCAGATCCTGACCGATGCGGCGGGCGGCAAGATCGCCTTCGTGCATGCGCCCAAGACAATCGACAACGATCTTGTCGAGAACGACCATACGCCGGGCTTCATCTCGGCGGCGGAATTCGTCGCCGGAGCTTTCCTGTCGGTCGATCTCGATTTCCGTGCCCTGCCCGGCATCTATGTCGGAATCGTCATGGGTCGTCACGCCGGTTTCCTCACCGCTGCCTCCGCCGCCTGGCGGATGGATGCAGACAGCGGCCCGCATCTTGTCTACGTGCCGGAGCGGGCCTTTTCGGTGGACCGTTTCATCGAGGATGTGAAAGCGACAATGGCCAGGCACAAGCGCTGCATCGTCGCCGTCTCCGAAGGCGTGTCGACCGCGGACGGCCGCTCACTGGTCGAAACCATCGTCGGGTCCGACAAAGTCGAGCGGGACGCGCATGGCAACGTCAAGCTCTCGGGCAGCGACCTCAACCGCGCTTTCGAACAGGCGCTGGCCGAAAAGCTGCCCGGCAAGCGCGCCCGCGTCGACGCGCTCGGTTACATGCCACGCGGCTACATCGGTGCGATCAGCCCAGTCGACGCGCAGGAAGCCTTCGATGCCGGCGCTTTCGCTGTCGGCGTGGCCGCCGAGGGCGGCGGCTCGGTGGCGCTGCAATATGACGGCAGCAAAACCGTGTTCAGGAAAGTGCCGCTGAGCAGCGTTGCCGCCAAGACCAGGCATATGCCCGACGACTTCATGCTCGAGGACGCCAACCAACTTTCCGATGCCGGCCTTGCCTACCTGAACCGGCTGGTTCCAGCCAAGTACCAGGTCGGCAAGCCATTCGTATAAGGGTGCCGGCATGACGGGCTGGTTCGGCAGGAAGGCGGTCGATCCCGCGCTGACGCGGATCACCGAACCGTTCGTGCATCCTTATATGAGCGCCAATATCTGGCATCTCAAAGGGCGAGACGCCGACCTGCTGGTCGACACCGGCATGGGGATCTGCCCGCTGGCTCCGGAAATCGACACGCCAACAGGCAAGCCGCTGCTGGTGGTCGCAACCCACATCCATCTCGACCATGTCGGATCGCTGCACGAATTCGCCGAGCGCGCTGGACCGCGGCAGAGCGCAGCCGAATTCGCCTTGATGGGTGACGCCGCCACCTACGCCCAGGAATTCCGTGAACTGGAAGGCGCAGTGTCGCGCCTGCCCTACCCCGGCTGGAGCCGCGAAACCTATCGCATCGAACCGGCGCCGCTGACGCGGGTTCTCGGCGAGGGCGACATTGTCGACCTGGGTGACCGGCGCTTCAGTGTGTTGCACCTGCCTGGCCATTCGCCGGATTCGATCGCGCTTTTCGACGAGCGCGACGGGATCTTCTTCAGCGGCGACGCCATCTATGACGACACGTTGCTCGACGACTTGCCCGATTCCGATCCAGCCATCTATCGCCACACCATGCTACGGCTGCTTGAACTGCCGATCAGCATGGGCCATGGCGGCCACGGCCCGAGCTTCGATCGCAACCGGATGCAGGAGATTGCCCGAGCTTACCTGGGCATCGGCTGAATTCCACAAAAACCAAGTGTGGAGCGCCGGGCAAACAGAAAAGGCGCCGCCCAGGGCGCCGCCTTTTCTTTACGCAAGCAGCAAGAGCAGCGTCGGTTTAACCGACCTGGTCGGGTTACCCGACCTGCTCATCCCAGCCGGAGATCGCCTTGACTTCCAGGAAGTCCTCGAGGCCCCACTTGCCGCCTTCGCGGCCGAGTCCCGAGGCCTTGTAGCCACCGAAGGGGCTGCCGTAGGGCCGATCGGCACCGTTGATCTGGACCATGCCGGCGCGGATTTGGCGTGCCACGCGCTGCGCTTTGACCTTGTCCTGCGTCTGGACATAACCCGACAGGCCGTAAGGCGTGTCATTGGCAATGGCGATCGCATCCTCTTCCGTGTCGAAGGGGATCATTGCCAGCACCGGCCCGAAGATCTCTTCGCGGGCAATGGTCATGTCGTTGTTGACGTCGGCAAAGACGGTCGGGCGCACATAGTAGCCGCGGTTGAAGCCTTCGGGACGGCCGAGACCGCCGGCGACGACACGCGCACCTTCCTTGATTCCCGCCTCAATCATGCTCTGCACCTTGTTGAACTGCACTTCGGAAGAGAGCGGACCGATATGGTCACCATCCTCGGCCGGATTGCCGACCTTGACGGTGGCCGCGTAGTCGGCGGCAAGGCCAACAGCACGGTCATAGACCGGCCGCTCGACCAGCATGCGGGTCGGTGCGTTGCAGGACTGGCCGGTGTTTTCGAAGCAATGCGCCAGGCCGCGCGCGATCGCATCCGGCAGATCGCTGTCGGCAAAGACGATGTTCGGCGACTTGCCACCGAGTTCCAGGGCAACACGCTTGATGCCGTCGGCGGAAGACTTGGCCACGGCAATGCCGGCGCGGGTCGATCCGGTGAAGGACATCATGTCGATGCCGGGATGACGCGACAGCGCCTCGCCGACGGTCGGGCCGTCGCCATTGACCATATTGAACACGCCGGCAGGGAAACCGGCCTCTTCCATCATCTCGGCAAAAACGATGGACGAGACCGGCGCGATCTCGGACGGCTTCAACACCACCGTGCAGCCGGCGGCAAGGGCCGGCACGACCTTCAATGTCACCTGGTTCATCGGCCAGTTCCATGGCGTGATCAGGCCGCAGACACCGATCGGCTCATAGACGATATGCTCTTCCTTGTTGCGCTCGCTGAGCGGCGTTTCGAAATGGAAGTCTTTCAGCGTGCGGATGAACGCCTTGATGTGCCCGGCACCGCAGGCTGCCTGGGCCTCCAGCGCCAGCTTGATCGGTGCCCCCATCTCGTCCGAAATGGCCTTGGCCATGTCGTTCATGCGCTTGTTGTAAGAGGCAAGCAGCCGCTCCAGCGCCGCAAGACGCTCCTCGCGGCTTGTCCGGCTCCAGCTTTCGAAAGCACGGCGGGCAGCATTGACTGCCTTATCGACATCGGCGGCAGAGCCCAGCGAAATGACGGCAAAGGGTTGCTCGTCAGCTGGATTGATGACTTCGAGTTCCTTGGCCACGACCGGCGCGACCCACTTGCCGTCAATGAAGAAATCCGTCTTACGCAGCATTCTGTTCTCCCTGTTCACGACTGCTTTAACAGCCGGCCCGGTTGGCACGGGCGGTGAAACCGACATGGTTTTTAGTGTTGCGGCAGTGTTCTAGCCTTGCCTTGAGGGGCGGCTCAAGCCTCAGCGAGGGGCCTGCGTGAGGCCAGCGGATGAAAACAAGAAGGCTTTCAAGCCTTCCCGGAGTGATTGTGGGGTGAAATCGGTTGACGATGCGTGCACGACGTCATGAACGCCGGCTTAGTATCCTTTTGCATATCAGCCAATGGTCATCGTTCGTACCTGATTGTAATCATTACAGTATTTCTCAGATTTAGAGCTCACGCTGGCGGTTTCAAGGACCGTTCCCGTGGTCCAGGCGGCACTTTTTCGTGATTGGAAACCTGGCCGTGGCTTTCCCAGATATGCCCTGTCCGAACGACGCGAATTCCTCCCAAGAACACGCCGCATGACGGACAGACATTGATATTCGGAGTACGAAAATGAAAAAGATTGCTCTTGCTACTGCTGCTCTCCTGGTCGCCGCTGGTTCGGCTTTCGCAGGCAGCGACAACTTTGATGCCTATGCCGGTTCCAACCCGCAGGCGCTTGGCTCGACCATCGACGGCGGCTACACCGCTTCGGTGAAGGGTGGCTCGCATGACATCAACGTCAACAACGTTGCAACGCCGGTCACCGATGGCGCTCCGCGTCTCGGCGGCAACAGCTGATCGCAGTTGACGCAATGGCCGGCCTCTGGTCGGCACAAAACAAAGCGGTGGGCTTGCCCGCCGCTTTTTTCGTTTGAACACTCCCCACCGATTCCTGTCGGCTCTCGCAGTCAGCTTCACAGCTTCACAGCTTCACAGCTTCACAGCTTCACAGCTTCACAGCTTCACAGCTTCACAGCTTCACAGCTTCACAGCTTCACAGCTTCACAGCTTCACAGCTTCACAGCTTCACAGCTTCACAGCTTCACAGCTTCACAGCTTCACAGCTTCACAGCTTCACAGCTTCACAGCTTCACAGCTTCACAGCTTCACAGAAATGATGATTTCGACTCTTCTCGACGTCAACATTTTCAAGCCAAAAACCATCCTTTTGTTCATTAAATGGAGACAATCCGTTCAGAATGCACTGAACGATGGTTCAGTATGCATTTTGATACCAGTCGCCTGACGGCACCATAAGCCATTGAAAATAAACGTGTATACAAAGCCTTTGTGTCACCAAAATCAAACTTCAAGAGCCATTTTTGCATGGCTGCTAAACATTCTCGTGATTGGAACCTTTTGCGGGCCAATCCCATTTCTGTGCTGTCCGAACGACGAGATTGCCTCCCAAGACACCACGCCGCGTGACGGACGGAAAAAGAGATTTTGGAGTACGAAAATGAAAACCCTCGCTCTTACTGCTGCTGCCCTGCTCGTTGCCGCCGGTTCGGCTTTCGCCAACGGTAGCGACCACTACGGCTCGAACTTCACCTATTCGAATGTCGACGGTTCTTACACCGCTTCGGTCAAGGCTGACGCTGCCAAGCATGACTTCGGCACGATCGCGAAGCCGGTCACCGACGGTGCCCCCCGCCTCGGCGGCAACAGCTAATCACAGCCAACACATCAACCATTCTCATTTGGAGATACGAAAATGAAAACCCTCGCTCTCACCGCCGCCGCCCTCCTGGTTGCCGCCGGCTCCGCTTTCGCCAACGGCAGCGACCACTACGGCTCGAACAACACCTATTCGAACGTCGACAGCTCCTACACCGCTTCGGTCAAGGCTGACGCTGCCAAGCATGACTTCGGTACGATCGCGAAGCCGGTCACCGACGGTGCCCCGCGTCTCGGCGGCAACAGCTAATCACCAACCGAAACATCAACTGATCATCCCAATTGGAGATACGAAAATGAAGACCATTGCTCTCACCGCCGCCGCCCTCCTGGTTGCCGCCGGCTCCGCTTTCGCCAACGGCAGCGACCACTACGGCTCGAACAACACCTATTCGAACGTCGACAGCTCCTATACCGCTTCGATCCAGAATGGTTCGGCTTCCTCGCAGGAAACCGTGAAGACGGTCACCGACGGTGCTCCGCGTCTCGGCGGCAACAGCTAATCTGGCAGCCGGCGCCAGCCGGCATCCAGCCTCAAAAAGCGGTGGGCTTGCCCGCCGCTTTTTCTGTTTATATGGCAACCTGGAATAGTCTTCTTGTGACTATCTCCGACCAGACTCCGATTTCTATCAACATCTGACACTCGGCTCACGAAATTCCGCGCATCGCAGTGTCGGATTATCCGAGGATAAATTCACCTCCCCTCACCCCCTCGAAAACAAACATCTTTGCTTGTTGCTGTGAAGATCACGCAAAACTTCAAGAGGCAATCATCACATCGCGATAAACATTCTTGTGATGGGAACCTTTGGCCATCTGTTTTCATTTATGTCTTGTCCGAACGACGCGATGACCTCCCAAGAAACACGCCGCTGACGGACGGAAAAAACCCGAACGTTGGAGTTTGAAAATGAAGACCCTTGCCCTTACCGCTGCCGCTCTTCTGGTTGCCTCTGGCGCCGCTTTCGCAGGTAGCGACAATTTTGATGCCTATGCCGGCTCGAATCCCTATGCGACGACTGTCGATACGGGACACACCGCCTCGATCGCCACCCACAGTGTTGCTGCCGAGTGGCTAGGTGGTGGCAAGCTGAGTTCCGCCGACAAGGCCGACCAGGCAGCCATCGACTATCGGGTTGACCATTTCGGCAACCGCTGACAGCTGGCTTTATCCGAAATGCGAAAAGCGGTGGGCTTGCCCGCCGCTTTTGTTTTGTCGCAACCCGTTTGACCTGCGGCGAGTTTCGGTGCGCAGGAAAACCAGTTGCATTTCACAATCAGCCACCGTATAACCAGTTGCAAATAACAATCGGTTATAGGAGCTTGTGATGTCCAAACTGGTGGTTCGCGCATTCTCGATTTCGCAGGATGGTTACGGCGCCGGGCCGAACCAGAGCCTGGAAAACCCGCTCGGTGAGAATGGCGAAAAGTTGCATGAATGGTTTTTCGAAACCGACACCTTCCAGAAGATGGTTGGCCAGCAAGAGGGATTGAAGGACGTCGACAATGAATTCGCCATGCGCAGTTTCGACAATCTTGGTGCCTGGATTCTCGGCCGCAACATGTTCGGGCCCGTACGCGGTCCATGGCCGGACGAAAATTGGAAAGGCTGGTGGGGCAACAACCCGCCCTATCACGTGCCGGTGTTCGTGCTGACGCACCACCCCCGTGCGCCCATCACAATGGAAGGCGGCACAACTTTCCATTTCGTCACTGGCGGCATCGAGGACGCGCTAGTGCAAGCCAGGCAAGCGGCGGCGGGCAAGGATATCCGGATCGGCGGCGGCGTAGAGACGCTGAAGCAATATCTCAAGGCGCGGCTCATCGACGACCTGCATCTCGCCGTCTCGCCCTTCCTGATGGGTTCCGGCGAAAACCTGTTCTCGGATATCGACCTTGCGGCGCTTGGCTATCGCATCACCGATCGGGTGCTGACGAAAAAAGCGACGCACCTCACTGTCGCCAGAGACGACAACTGACATCGGCCTGTCAGGCGTTCAAAATACAAGAGGGCCGCGCAGCCCTCTTGTTGTCCGTAGTTTTGGCCAGCCTCAAGCGGCCTTGGCTGCCGCTTCATAGTGAGCGAACGAGCGACCATCCGCGTCGAAGATATGCAGGTCCTCGGCACTGGCGGTGAGCTTCAGGCTGCTGCCCCGCTGTACTTCGACATTGCCTGGCAACTTGGCGGTAAGCGGCTGGTCACCACGGCCGATATCGACATAGACCAGTTGCACTTCGCCAAGCTGTTCAATGTAGTCGACCTTGCCTTCGAACAGGTAGTCCGAACCCGTGGCGATGGAGAGATCTTCCGGCCGCACGCCGAACGAGATTGCCGCCCCCTGCGCGCCGGCCGGCGTTGCGATCGGCACCGAAGCCTTGCGGCCGTCGACATGGCTGATTGAGGTCGAAGCTCCCGACTTTTCAACCGTCGCCGGCAGGATGTTCATGGCAGGCGAGCCGATGAACTGCGCGACGAACAGGTTGCCCGGCCGCTTGTAGAGTTCCATCGGGGTACCGACCTGCTCGATATGGCCGTCCTTCAGCACGACGATGCGGTCGGCCAGCGTCATCGCTTCGACCTGGTCGTGGGTAACGTAGATCATGGTGGTGTTGGGCATCGATTCCTTCAATTTGGCGATCTCGATGCGGGTAGCGACGCGCAGGGCAGCGTCGAGGTTCGACAAGGGCTCGTCGAACAGGAACACCTTTGGATTGCGAACGATGGCGCGGCCAATGGCGACACGCTGACGCTGACCACCAGACATCGCCTTGGGCAGACGGTCGAGATATTTGGTCAATTGCAGGATCTCCGCGGCCTGCTTGACGCGGCGGTCGATCTCTTCCTTCTTCTCGCCAGCGATCTTCATGCCGAAAGCCATGTTGTCGTAGACCGTCATATGCGGATAGAGCGCGTAGGACTGGAAGACCATGGCGATGCCACGCTTCGACGGCGGCACGTCGTTGACCCGCTCGCCGGCGATGTTCAAATCGCCCGAGGTGATTTCCTCAAGGCCGGCGATGGAACGCAGCAAAGTGGATTTGCCGCAGCCGGACGGACCGACAAACACGATGAACTCGCCCGATTTGATGTCGAGGTCGATGCCGTGAAGAATGTGGATGTTGCCGTAGGACTTCTTCACCTGCCTGAGGGTCAGATCGGCCATTGTTTCCTCCCTTTTGTTCTGTCGGCTCAGGCAAGACGCCCGAACCAGGCTCCATAACCGCCAAGGCGAAGCTTGCCGGTCCCCGACTGCGAAGAAAAACCATGCCCCGGCAAAGGTTGCAAGGAACGTCCGCCACCGAGATCCACTTCGGTGATGCTGTTGCCGAGATTGAAGGCGCAGACGATGCGTTCATTGCCTTCCTGGCGCGAGAAGACGACGACGTCACCCTGCCCCTGCACGAACTCGATGTCTCCCTTCGCCAGCGCTGGATGGGCGCGGCGGAAGGCAAGGAAGCGGCGATAGTGCTGGAGCAGCGAGGTGCGGTCGCTTTCCTGGACATTGACGGCCTTGGACAGATGTTCGCCCGGCACCGGTAGCCATGGCTTGGCGCTCGAGAAACCGCCATTGGCTGATGCGGCTTCCCAAACCATGGGCGTGCGGCAGCCGTCGCGGCCCTTGAATTCCGGCCAGAACCGGATGCCGTACGGATCCTGAAGGTCCTCGAAGGCCAGATTGGCTTCGCCGAGACCAAGCTCCTCGCCCTGATAGATACAGGCGGAGCCGCGCAGCGACAGCAGCAGGGCCGACACGACCTTGAGATAGGCAACCGGGTCAGCCTCGCTGGTGGCCCAGCGCGAGGCGTGGCGCACCACATCGTGGTTGGAGAAAGCCCAGCAGGACCAGCCGTCGCTGGCGACACGGCCGAAGGCTTCGAGCACGGCACGCACTTTGGCGGCACTGATCTTTTCGGGCGCCAGAAAATCGAAGGAATAGCACATGTGCACGCGCTTGCCGCCCGCGGTGTAGGCAGCGACAACCTCCAGCCCACGCTGGGAGTCGCCGACTTCGCCGACGGCCGCTGCCGCCGGATATTCATCCAGCAGGGAGCGGAAGCGCTCGAGGAAACCAAGGTTTTCCGGCCGGCTCTTGTCGTAGATGTGGTCCTGGTAGTTATAAGGGTTCACCGACGGCGCGGTCTGGTCGTTGCGCTCTTCCGGCGGAAGCGCCGGATTGTTCTCCAGGCCCTCGCTGTGGAAATAGAAATTGATCGTGTCGAGACGGAAGCCGTCGACGCCGCGCTCCAGCCAGAAACGGGTGATGCCGAGCAGCGCGTCCTGGACCTCCCGGTTGTGGAAATTCAGGTCCGGCTGCTCGGAGAGGAAGTTGTGCAGGTAGTATTGCTGGCGGCGGGTGTCCCACTGCCAGGCTGAACCACCAAAGATCGACAGCCAATTGTTGGGTGGCGTGCCGTCCGGTCGGGCGTCGGCCCAGACATACCAGTCCGCCTTCGCATTGTTGCGGCTGGACCGGCTTTCGACGAACCAGGGGTGGATGTCGGCGGTGTGCGACAGTACTTCGTCGATCATCACCTTGAGGCCGAGACGATGAGCCTCCGCCACCAGCGCATCGAAATCCGCGAGCGAGCCGAACATCGGATCGACGTCGCAATAGTCGCTGACGTCGTAACCGAAATCCTTCATCGGCGATTTGAAGAAAGGCGATATCCAGATCGCATCCACCCCCAGTGAAGCGATGTAGCCAAGCCGGGCGGTGATGCCCTTGAGATCGCCTATGCCGTCGCCGTTCGTGTCCTGGTAGGAGCGCGGATAGATCTGGTAGATCACCGCGCCGCGCCACCAGTCGCGATCGACCGCCGGCATGGCTGCCTTGGCCATGCGCTGCACCGCTTGCTTCACCATCAACCTCCTTTTACCGAACCTGCCAGCAGGCCACGCACGAAGTAGCGCTGCAATGAGAAGAACACGATCAGCGGCAGGATGATCGTGATGAAGGCGGACGTCGTCAGGATGTCCCAGTCACCGCCACGCGATCCCAACAGCGCGTTGAGCTTGCCGGTGAGCACCAGCTCGTTGGAGCCGGTCCCCAGGAAAACCATCGCCACCAGAAGATCGTTCCATACCCACAGGAACTGGAAGATGGCGAAGGAGGCCAGCACCGGGAAGGACAGCGGCAGAACGATCTTCATGAAGATCTCGAAATCGCTGGCGCCGTCGATGCGAGCCGATTCCATGATCTCGCGCGGCAGGCCGGCGATATAGCTCCTGAGCAGGTAGATGGCGAAAGGCAGACCGAAGCCCGTATGCGCAAGCCATATACCGAGATAAGTCTTGGAGGGAACGCCGAATAGATTGCCGACGCCATTGTACATTTCAAGCAACGGGATGAGCGCCATCTGCAGCGGCACGACCAGCAGGCCGATGATGACGGCGATCAGCAGCGCGCGCCCCGGAAACCGCATCCAGGCGCAGGGCATAAGCGGCGAAAGCGGCAATCATGATCGGGATGATCGTCGCGGGAATGGTCACAGTCAGCGAATTCAGGAAGGAACGGCCGACGCCCTCTGAGGTCAGCACGTTGCCATAGTTCTCGGTCGTGAACCTTGGCGGGACGGTCGACGAGAAGTAGACGCGCTGGCCGCGCGTTCCTTCGAACTTCTTCGTGGAGGATTGCACGTAGCTGCCGTCGGCGTTGATCTGCAGCGTTTCGCCGTCGCCGAGATCGGCCGTTGTTCCAACCTGGAACTTGGTCGGCTCCTGGGCGCGGGCACCGAAAGCCGAAACCTGGCTGGTGCTCGGATTTTCAAAGACATTGCCTTCGATGATGAACTTGCCGTCCTTCTCGGTCTGTTTGTCAGGCGCGGCCAGGCGCACCTGCTGCACCTGCGTCGAACTGAAGAAGGAAGCCCACCAGCCCGAGCCGACGATCTGGTCCTTGTCGCGCAGCGATGTGACCAGAATGCCGAGTGTCGGGATCGTCCAGACCACGACGAAAAGCAGTGCAGCGATATGGACACCCCAAGTGCCAAGGGAAGACCGACCCGCCGATTTGCCGCTTGCCTGCGCCATCTCACAAGCCCTCCCGGTTTGCCTGGCGGATGTTCCAGATCATGATGGGCAGGACGGCGATCATGATGATGACCGCAATGGTCGCGCCCTTGCCGAAATCACCACCGCCCCGGAACATCCAGTCGAACATCAGATTGGCGAGCACCTGGCTGTTCCATTGCCCGTTGGTCATGGTCAGCACGATGTCGAAGACCTTGAGCACCAGGATGGTGATGGTGGTCCACACCACGATGATCGTGCCCCAGATCTGCGGGATCATGATCTTCCAGAATATCTGGAAAGGGTTGGCGCCGTCGATGACGGCCGCCTCGATGGTCTCCTCCGGGATGCCGCGCAACGCCGAGGAGAGGATGACCATGGCGAAACCGGTCTGGATCCAGATCAGGATGATCATCAGGAAGAAGTTGTTCCAGAACGGCATCGAGATCCATACCTGCGGATCACCACCGAGCCACTGCACGAGTGCATTGAGTGCGCCGATCTGCACCTGCCCCTCACCGCGATATTCGTAGATGAACTTCCAGATCACGCTCGCGCCGACAAAGGAGATGGCGAGCGGCAGGAAGATCAGCGATTTGGCGATCGTGCCCCACCAGATCTTGTCGGTGAGCACGGCGATGACAAGGCCGAGGAAGGTGCAGGCGGCCGGCACGACAAGCAGCCACAGCAGATTGTTGAAGATCGAGTTGCGGAACTGCCCGTCGCCGAATGCCCATTGGTAGTTCGCGAGCCCGACGAAACCATGACCCGACTTGTCCTGGAACGAGGTGATGAGCGTGCTGATGACAGGATAGATGAGATAGGTGACCAGGAGGATCAGTGCCGGCCCGATGAACAGCCAGGGCCGGATCAGTCCCTGCCGGCGCAGATTGTCGATCGCCGCCTGGCCGCTGACGCCCCTTGAGGGAAAGATGAGATCGACAAATTTGTTGGCGCCCCAGAAATAGGCGACGCAGCCGCCGACGCCGATAAAAATCACAAGAATGGCCGAAAAGATCTGTGCCGCCATGGGTTCCTCCCCTCGCTACGGATCCAGAGCAATTCCAGCAAAAGTGCGCAGCGCTTTTGCGACCGGAATTGCGTAGAAACAACAGTCAGAGTGTTCCCGCGTTTCCGCGAAAAGCGGAAACGCTCTGTGCCAGCGCCAAGACCGGGCAGCGCAGGCACGCCACCGGACCGTTGCCGTTTCCCCTTCCCCGACCTCGTATCCTCAGGCCGATCCGGGGCCAATTTGCCCGGACCGGCATGCCTTGGGAGGCCGCACTCCTGGATTACTTAATACCGTCCCAGCTCTTCTGGATATCGGCCGCAACCGCGTCGGGAGCCTTGCCGCCGACCATGTCGATCATACCGGTCCAGAACGAACCGGCGCCGATCTTGCCGGGCATCAGGTCCGACCCGTCGAAACCGAAGGTCGAAGCGTTCAGCAGCACCTCGCCTTCACGCCTTAGGATGTCGTTGGCATAAGCTTCCGGCTTCGTTGTCTTCAGAGCCGAAAGGAAGCCGGACTGCGCCATCCAGATCTCATGCGACAGTGGCATCTTCAGGAACTCGATGAAGGCGCGGGCCGCCTTGGAGTCCTTGGTGACCATCGCGAAAGTGCCTGCGCCCAGCACCGGCTTGCCGAGGTCCGCGTGAGCTGCCATCGGCGGCAGGTAGAAGAAGTCGGCATCCTCGCCAAGTTTCTTGCCTTCCGGGAAGAAGGACGGGATGAACGACGCCATGCGGTGCATGTAGCATTTCGGCGGTACGCTGAAGAGACCCTTGGGTGAATCGCGGAAGTCTGTCGCCGCGACCGCGGCGGTACCGCCATCGACCATTTTCGGGTTCTGCACGATGTCGTTGAAGACCTTCAGGGCGTTGACGACCTGCGGATCGGTGAACGGAACCTCGTTCTTGGTCCACTTGACATAGACGTCGGGCTTGACCGTGCGCAACATGATGTCTTCGACCCAGTCGGTGGCCGGCCAGCCGGTGGCACCGCCGGAGCCGAGACCGATGCACCATGGTACACCGCCGTCGGCAATGATCTTTTCGGAAAGAGCCATCATGTCTTCCCAGGTCTCGGGGACCTTGTAGCCGCTCTCCTCGAAATTCTCCGGCACGTACCAGACCATCGATTTCAGGTCCTGTTTCCAGGGATAGGCAAAGAACTTGGCGTTGCCATCCTTGTCCTTGTAGGTGCCGAGATCGACCCAGCTTTGGCCGGCGCCGTAATTGTCCTTCACATAGGCGGCAGTGGCATCGTCCAGCGGCGTCAGCATGCCCTTCGACGCGAGATCCTGGATAAGACCCGGCTGCGGAAGAATGGCGATGTTGGGTGGGCTGCCGGCCTGCGTGTCGATGACGATCTGCTGTTCGTAGTTTTCCGACGAGGAATAATTGATGGTCACTCCGGTCGCCTCGCGGAAGTAATCCAGGACGGACTGGAACTGCGTCTCGTCCGGACCGCGCCACGGGCCGAAGACGGTCAGCGTCTCGCCCTTGAGATCGACTTTCTTCAGGTCCTCGTAATTGGCCCAGTTGAATTTGGAATCCTCGCCAGGCTTGAATTTCAGCTCGGCGGCGTGTGCAGGCACGGCAAGGGCCAGCGCGGCAAACGCCGTGCCCAGCAACAAAAGCTTCTTCATCTGCAATCCTCCCTCTGGATCGGATACCGACGGAACCTCCATTCCGCCGCCGACGTCACCTGACTGTGCCCGAGCCCGGAAAGGTCTGCAACCTTCCGAAACCGGCATTCAAAGCGCTTTGGCTTTGCACATCTCGCCACCGAAACCAGAAAGAGTCAAGGGTAACCACAATTAATCGATTTAAATGACTGAAACATGGCGTGAAAATCGCATTGCAGCATGGTTTTTCGGCATTGCAGCAGCAAATTCACTTCAAAGCCGCATCACTTGGACCTAATGTAGTCCTCTTTGCAGACTTGGCCGACAAGGCCGAGAAGGCTCTCCAAGCGCTTTGGGAGGCGCAATTGAACCTCAAGCAGCTATCGCAGATGCTGGAGCTGTCTCAGACCACGGTGAGCCGCGCGCTGAACGGCTATCCCGAAGTCAATGAGCAAACACGCCGGAGGGTCGTCGACGCCGCCAAGCGCCACGGCTATCGTCCCAACCCCTCCGCGCGTCGACTGGCCACCGGCAAGACCGGCATGATCGGCTACGTCCTGCCAACGGGTTCGGCTGTCGACATCGACCCGCATTTCGTCGAGTTCCTGTCCGGACTGGGCGACTATGCCCGCGCGCATGAACTTGACCTCGTGCTGTCGCCCGCCGATGCCGAGGAGCAGGAAACCACCTATCGACGCATCGTGGCCAACAAGCAGGTGGACGCCGTCTATGTCTCCTCGCCGCGCCCGCAAGACAGCCGTGTCGCCCTGCTCGACACGCTCGGCCTGCCCTTCCTGGTGCATGGGCGCAGCGACGGCTTTGATTTCGACTACCCCTATCTCGACATCGATAATGAGGGTGCGTTCCATGAAGCAACCCGTCTGCTGATACAGCTCGGCCACCAGCGTATCGCATTGATCAATGGCGACGACAGGGAGACATTCGCAATACACCGCGAGCGTGGGATGCGGCGCGCGCTCTCCGGCAGTGGTCTCGTCTTGCCCGACCATCGAATCTCTTCGACCGTGATGACCGAAGAAAATGGCTATCGCGCAGCTCGACGCCTGCTTGAGGGCGATGCTGCACCGACGGCTATCCTGTGTTCCAGCCTCATCATGTCGCTGGGCATCGCACGGGCGGTTCGTGAGCTCGGCCTCACCATACCAGGCGACCTGTCGCTGATTGCGCATGACGACGTGTTCTCCTGGCTGAAGCCGGAGAATTTCTCGGTGCCGCTGTCGACGACCCGCTCCTCGATCCGGGCTGCAGGCGCCAGGGTGGCGGAGCGGCTGATCGCGCGACTGTCCGGCCTGGAGGATGGCGCGCGCGGCGAGGTCTGGCCCGTCGACCTCGTTGTCAGGGGATCGATCGCCGGCGCGCCAGCCGGTACGTGACCCTGGCTCTAGCGCCCGGGAGCCGGCCAGATATCCGCCGGCAACGACGCGGCGCGCACGCTGGCGGCAAGCGCCTGCGCCCCGTTTGCCGCCAGCTGTGATGCCGCCGCCTGTTTGCGACTGATGACAAGGCCGTTGGCAACGGCATTCCGCCGCGAAAACAACCTCCTGATCCAGTGCGAGCGAGCGCCGCGAGCCGATGAAAACCGTGCCGGCTTGCCAGAGTGCGCGATATGGTCGGCGACGACATCTGCCCAGCCCTCGACGAGCCTCGCCCCCGGCTCCAGGAACAGCAACCAGTCGCCCTTCGCCGCGGCGATGCCGGCGCCGATGCCGCCAGCTGTCAGATGGCGGCAGCCCGCGTGCTCGGCCACCTTGGCGGTCTGATCGGTCGAGCCGAGATCGCAGACGATCACTTCGCGCACCATGCCTTCGACGACACCGCCGACCAGCGACGCCAGGGTGCGCGCCAAGCCCTCTTCGTTGTTTCGCGTTTCGATCAGAACACTGAGCATTCCTGCCGAATAGCGGAAAGCCACGATCGGCGCCAGCCACCTTCACCCATCAGAGTTCTTGATTTGTTCTCAAAACAGAGATAGGAATAATTTCATGAGGACAGCGATTCGACGCCCTGCAGAGAGCCCCTGGGAAAGAGCCAAGATGGAACAGGTTGTGCGTGCCGACATTGCCGCTTTCGGCGCAGGAAGGGCAGAGATGGCGAATGCCATCCTTGACCAGAGCGGAATGCGCGTGCGCCCCGAGCGCAATCGCGGCCGCTCGGCCGGCATCAACCCCTCGGGGCGCTTCGAGCCGGTCAGCCGCCATGTCTTCGACGACGGCTGGGAGTCACTCGAGGAGTTGCCGCCGTTCAAGACCGAGGTGCAGGTGGAGAAGCCGCGCACCATCATCACGCGAAATGAATCGCCCGACATCTCCTTCGATCGGTCGATCAATCCCTATCGAGGCTGTGAACATGGCTGTGTCTATTGTTTTGCACGGCCAACGCACGCCTTCATGGGCCTTTCGGCCGGGCTCGACTTCGAGGCCAAGCTGTTTGCCAAGCCGGACGCAGCACGCCTGCTCGACAAGGAACTGTCGAAGGAGGGCTACCAGCCACGCACAATCGCCATCGGCACAAATACCGATCCGTACCAGCCGATCGAACGGCAGTACCGGATCATGCGCGAAGTCCTGGAAGTGCTGGAAGCCCGCGGCCATCCTGTCGGCATCGTCACCAAATCTGCACTGGTGACACGCGACATCGACATCCTGTCCCGCATGGCCGAGCGTGGCCTGGCCAAGGTCGCGCTGTCCGTGACGACGCTGGATCGCATGCTCGCCCGCACCATGGAGCCGCGCGCATCGACACCGACGAAGCGGCTGGAAGCCATCCGGCAATTGTCGGACGCCGGCATCCCTGCCTCCGTGATGGTGGCGCCGATCGTTCCCGGCCTCACTGACCCCGAGATCGAGCGCATTCTCGATTCCGCCTATGCCGCCGGTGCACGGGAGGCCGGATACGTGGTGCTGCGGCTGCCTCTGGAAGTCAGCCCGATCTTCAAGGATTGGCTGCTGCGTCACTATCCCGATCGCTACCGGCACGTGATGTCGCTGATCCGGTCGATGCGCGACGGCAAGGACTACGATTCGGAATGGGGCAAGCGCATGAAGGGTGCCGGCCCCTATGCCTGGCAGATCGGCCGGCGTTTCGAGATCGCCGCCAAGCGGCTCGGTTTCAATCTCGAGCGCCGGCAATTGAGGACGGACCAGTTCGTTCCGGCCGCGCGTCCGTTCGAGCAGCTGACGCTGCTGTAGACCACAGTGGCAGGCTCGCCCTGCCGCTCTCCCGGGCACTGATACATGTGCTCGGGGCCAGGATCCCGTCCGGCCCTGTCCCCCGGCCGTCAGACGGTGCCCTCCGCCAGCTACCCCGGCTGGCCTGAGGGCTTGCGGAGAATCGGGACGGGTGCGAGTCTTCGCCGTATTATGGCTCGCATGCGTCCTGATTCTCCGCTCTTGTTCGAAATCGTCGAAAAGCCGGACTTCTCGATCGAGAAGAAGGCCATTGCGCAAGGCCTGTGGCCGGTTGCGGGCATGGACGAGGCGGGACGCGGGCCACTCGCAGGTCCTGTTGTTGCTGCCGCGGTGGTGCTCAATCCCGACGACATTCCCGAAGGCCTGGATGATTCAAAACGGCTGACACTGCCGCAGCGCGAGGCACTGTTCGAAGTGATCCTGGCCAAGGCGCACGCAATCGGCATGGCCTCGATCTGTGCCGAGGGCATCGACGGCTCCAACATCCTGCGCGCGAGCCTGGAAGCGATGCGGAGATCGCTCAACGGGCTTTCACTACAGCCAAAGCTGGCGCTGGCCGACGGCCGCGACATTCCTCCAGGCCTGCCCTGCGAGGGCCGTGCGCTGATCAAGGGAGATCAACGCTCGCAGTCGATCGCGGCCGCTTCGATCGTCGCCAAGGTGATGCGCGACCGCATGATGACCGGCTGCGGTCGTCGCCATGAGCATTATGGCTTCGAGGTGCATATGGGTTACGCCACGGCGCGTCATCGCTCGGCTATCGCGGCACACGGCCCGCTGCAGCGACTGCACCGGATCTCCTTTGCGCCATTTCGTCTCGATGCTGTAGCAGTTGAAGACTGAACACCCATTTGGAATGGCATGCTTTGAAAGCATTCCAACGACATGAAAAAAGCCGCCGGGTTTCCCCAGCGGCTTTTTAAATATCCATCGAGTGGACGGCTCAGTTGAGCTTGGACTTCACGTCCTGAAGCGAGCTCTTGAACAGATCGGCAGCAGCCTTGGCGTCGACCTTGCCTGCGAGAACGGCGCGGGCAGCCTCAACCGCCAGGTCGACCGCGCTGGCGCGAACCTCGGCAATCGCCTCGCGCTCGGCCTGGCCGATCTTCTGCTCGGCAACCGCGGTACGACGCGAAACATAATCCTCGGTCTTCTTGTGCGCTTCCTCGGCAAAGGCCTTGGCCTCGCGCTTGGCAGCCTCGACGATGTCGGCGGCTTCCTTCTCGGCTTCCTTGCGCTTCTTCTGGTATTCGGCCAGCAGCGCCTGCGCTTCTTCGCGCAGCTTGCGGGCTTCGTCCAGTTCGGAGCGGATCTTGTCGGCGCGGCTGTCGAGCGACTTCGCCAGCGTACCCGGAACCTTGAGATAGACCATGGCTCCGAGCAGGATGAACAGCGAAATCGTTGCCCAGACTGTCGCGAGAGATGTGGCGTCCATGACGGGTCTCCTCAGCGAGCGGCTTTGACAGCGGCAGCCACTTCGGCCTTGTCGGACTTGCCGACCAGGCTGTCGAGAATGGCGGAGGCGGTCGTCTCGGCGATCGAGCCGACATCCTTCATGGCGCTTGTCTTGATCGCGGTGATGCGCTCTTCGGCTTCGGCCAGCTTCTTCTCGAGGCCGGCTTCGACACTCTTGCGAGCCGTCTCAGCTTCCGCCTTGGCTTCGTCGCGGGACTTCTGGCCGATCGTGTTGGCGTTGGCCTTGGCCTCCGCCAGCTCCTGCTCATAAGCAGCAACCGCGGCATCCGCCTCGCCTTTCAGCTTGGCCGCCTGGTCGAGATCCTGAGCGATGCGGTTGGAGCGCACTTCAAGAATGCCGCCGAGACGCGGCATCACGACCTTCTTCAGGAAGATGTAGAACAGGCCGAAGGTGATCACCAGCCAGAACAGCTGCGAGGAGAAGGTGGCTGGATTGAAAGGCGGGAAGGTATTTCCGCCATGGCCGCCTTCGGCTGGCACTTCAGTGCCGGCGTGCGTCTGGCCTTGCGCGGCATGGTCGCCGGCAGCGGCAGGCGCGGCCTCTTCAGCATAGGCTGGTGTCACGAACATCTCGTGGTTCCTGTCATTCTTGCCCGAAAGTCAGGCCGGCAGCAGAACAGCCACCGGCCGGCATCAGGTCTGTATCAGCCGAACAGCGCCAGCAGGGCGATGAGCAGCGAGAAGATGCCCAGAGCTTCCGTCACGGCGAAGCCGAAAATCAGGCGGCCGAACTGGCCGTCAGCAGCCGACGGGTTACGCAGAGCGCCAGCCAGGTAGCTGCCGAAGATGTTGCCGAGGCCGATGCCTGCGCCGCCCATGCCCAGGCAAGCGATACCAGCACCGATGTACTTTGCGGCTTCAGCGTCCATTTCAATTAACTCCTTGATGAATCTGGATTGCTTGGATTGGCCGGCGGGTTGCGCCGGGTATTCGTCAGTGTCCGCCCGGATGGACGGCGTCGTTGAGATACATGCAGGTCAACACCGCGAAGACGTAGGCCTGCAGGAAAGCGACCAGGATTTCGAGCGCGGTGATGGCGACCGTCATGATCAGCGGCAGCACCGCACCGGCAATGCCGACGGCACCCATCGAAGTCAGGGTCACCACGAAACCGGCGAAGACCTTGAGCGTGATGTGACCGGCCAGCATGTTGGCGAAAAGACGGACGGAGAGGCTGATCGGGCGCGAGAGGAACGAGATGACCTCGATCGCAACCACCAGCGGCAGCAGAACACCAGGCACACCGCTAGGAACGAACAGCTTCAGGAAGCCGAAGCCATGCTTGTAGAAACCGTAGAGGATCACGGTTCCGATCACCAGCGCGGCTAGCGCGAAGGTGACGATGATGTGGGTGGTGACGGTGAAGAAGTAAGGGAACAGGCCGAGCAGGTTCGCGGTCAGCACGAACATGAACAGCGAGAACACCAGCGGGAAGAACTTCATGCCGTGCGAGCCGGCTGAATCGCGCAGCATCGAGGCGACGAATTCATAGGACATTTCCGACACCGACTGCAGGCGGGTCGGGATCAGCGCACGTCCCGAGGTGGTCAGGAGAAGGAAACCCGACGCCAGCACCACGGTGACGACCATGAACAGCGCGGAATTGGTGAAAGAAACATCATAGCCGCCGATGTTAAGCGGAACGATGTTGTTGATGTGGAACTGATGGATCGGATCGACCTTGTCAGCTGCTGCCACTTTCTAACCCTCTCGAAAGCCACTTCAGGCTTTTTGCGTTCATGTCGGCTTCGGTACGAGGCCGCATTTCATTTCTTCGGTTCGTCCGGGCTTTTTCCGCCCTGTCCGAACTCGGCGATAGATCCCGCAGAGCGCAGCACATTCAATATGCCGGCTCCGAAGCCGAGCAGCAAGCCGACGATCAACCCCCAGGGCGATGAACCCGCCAGACGATCGACCATCCAGCCAAGCCCGGTGCCGACGGCAATGCCGGCAATGAACTCGCTCGATAGCTTGAAAGCCTGACCATACCCGCTGGTACGACCGGCATTCGCTGCTTCTTCCCCCTGGCCCCTGCCCGGATGCCTTGTCGCAAGACCTGCTTCAAGGGCGCGCCGGCGGCGCTCAAGATCATCGTCGTGAAAGCCCGGCTTGCCGTCGCCGCCTGTCCGTCCGGTTCCGTCTGGCTTATCGGCCATCGTAACCTCCCTACCCGGCCAAAACGTCGCCGTTCGCCCGCTTTCAAGTCGCGGGCAACATAGTTAGAGGCCATCCCCCCGTCAAGCCGAGGGGGAAGCTTTGTCGGCAAGTATTTTCCGCTGCTAAATCAATCAGTTAAGCAAGTGCGACATCGTGCCCGGCATGAAGTGGACAGGCAAGGGAGAGAATCCACCCCTTCGACCGAGCCCAACTCGGGTGTGCTGCGGTCAGCTCCAGCCGCCGCCATAGGTGCGATAGAAGATGTGCAGGCCGATCCTGGTCATCTTCTTCATCGCACGCGCCCAGCCAGGGCTCACATAGGCGGCGTAATAATGAGTCGAGGAACCGACTTCAGGCAGGAAGATCTTGCCGGCGGTGACGGCCATGCCGATTTCCTGCGCAACCTTGTAGTTCTGCGGCTCCGTGATGCGCTTGCGACGACCGTCGCAGGCGAAGGAGAACTGGCAGCGGTTCAGCCAGTCGTCATTCTGGTAGACGACGCCGCAGATCGACTTCGGATAGGCCGGATTGCGGACGCGGTTGAGGATGACCTGGGCGACGGCGGCCTGGCCGCGCAGCGATTCGCTGCGCGCCTCGAAATAGATCCCGTTGGCGAGGCATTTCTGCTCAGGCTGCGAGAATACCGAAGCCGGCAATGGGGTCTGCATCCAGGCATGGTCGCCTTTGCCCAGCGGTGGGATGAAACGTCCGCCGGCCGGCTTTTCATCCTGCAACAGCGCTTCGAAAGGCGATGCCTTTGCGTAGTCTGGCTCGGCAGGCGCGTAAGCAGTGGCAAGGACATCGGCGTTGTTGTTGTTGACGAGGCTTGCCAGCATCGTCGGCACGCCGTCATCCTTCTTCTTTTCTTCACGCAGGTGGAAAGCCGAAGCGATCTGGACTTCCTTGCCCTTGATGTCGGGCTTGGCGAAGGCGAGTTTCAACCCACTGTCCAGACTCGGCCGCAGCAGCGAGGACGTGCGCTGGAAAATAGAGCCGGCGGAAAAGTTCTTCGGCGGCGCGACCGGAGCGATCTTGACGATGCGGCCCTTCTTGTCCGCGCGTTGCACACGGCCTTCGTCGGAAACTTCTCCGGTCTTGGCGACCTTACCGCTGAAAGCGACGGTGCCGATACCGGGCAATTGAACGCCCGAGCCGGCGAGCGACCCGGTGACGGCATCCTTGTCGACGAAGGGCAATTCGGCCGCATGGATGGAGCCGGCAGCGGCCTTCTGCACATAGGCGTTCCAGCGGGCATTTGAGGATTCGAGGCCGGAGATCAGGCTGGTCATGTCCTGATAGGCAACCGCGGTGGGAAAACCGATCCAGATACCAAGACCAACGGCGAGTGGAGGCAGGAGGGAGCTTTTGCGGTCGCCGGCGGCGGCAAGAAGCCGCTTTGCGATTCGTCGATGCACGGAACTCTCCAGGACGCTGATCAAAAGCCACTGGAAAACAAAATGAAGCATTAACCTTGATGGTCGGTTAACGATCGGCCGACCATCTGTCCGAAACCGGGACGCCTGCTGGTGCTGCCGTCTCAAGCCCGCGCTTCAGGCTTCAGCAGGATCGGCCAGGCAACCAGCGCACATGCCGCCGCGGCCATCCAGATGCCGGCCCAGGACGTTGCCGCCAGGAGATGGGGGATCGACAGCGGCACCAGGAAAAAGCCGATGAAAACCAGTGTATTGGCAAGGCCGAGCGCGCTTCCGGCATGGTCGGCCCCGGCCAGCGTGGCAATCTCGGCATAGGCGACGCCATGCCACGACGAGACGCTGATGCCGGCGAACACCAAAGTGGCAACGAGCGCGGCGGCAAGCCCCATGCTGCTTACCGAAGCAATACCGGAGAGCATGACCAGCAGCGCCAGGACGGCGAAGGCGATCCCACTCAACAGCGCGCAGAAACGCAGATAGGCGCGGCGGTTGCGATGGCGGTCGGTCCAGCGCCCACTCCAGACGCGCATCACCATCGCACCGATCTGGACAGCAGCCAGTGATGCACTGGTGACGAGCGTGCCGATGCCGGCAAAGTCGTGCAGGAACACCGTGGTGAAGGTCAGCACCGCCACCTGCGGAAAGCAGAGAACGCCGACGGCCATGGCAAGACGCCAGATGGCGACACTACGCAAGGGAGCGGTCGCGACCTTCGCCGAAGACAAAGCAGGCTTCGCCGCCCGATGCGACTGCGGCTCATGCAGCCAGAGCCAGGCAAAAAAAGTGCAGACCGCCGCTGCTACGGCCAGCACTGCATAGACCGCCGCGAAGCCAAGGGCTTCGGCCAGCGACGGCAGCAACAAGGCGCCGAGACCGCCGCCGAGCGGAATCGCGGTCTGCCGGATGCTCATGGCGAAGCCGCGTTCGCCTTCGCTGAACCATGCCATGATCGCGCGGCCGCTGGAGCCGTTGACGCTTCCGCCAAGCAGGCCGACGACCAGCATATTGGCGGCCAGGAAAGGAACTGTCGGAGCATAGGCCTGCGACGGCACGAGCCAGGTGAGCATCAGCACGAGCCAAACCACCAGGGAGCCGAGCCCGGCCAGCAGCACGCGACGATCACCCCAGCGATCGGTGAGCAGGCCCCAGGGCAATTCACTGAGGGCAACACCAAGACCAAGACAGCCCAGCACCAGGCCAAGGTCGGAATTGGAAAGATAGTAGTCGCTCCGCATCGCGACGGCGGTGCTGGGCAGGCCGGCGAAGATCATCGAAAAGCAGGCATTGGCGGCGACGCCGACACCCAGCACTTTCCAGCGATGGCCCGCAGCAAACTGCGGACCAGTGGTGAGGCTATCCGCTACGGCGCAGGCGCCTGCTTGCGGCGAGAGGTGGTCTATCGACATTCCCGGTGTCCTTGTTTCGGCATGCCGCCCGACAGCGGCCTTGACGAAACCTGACTACACCCATAGCTTCATCCGAAAAATCAGGAAGTTTTTGACAAATAGTCCTGAAAACCGGGATTAATCGCATGAGCCGCACCACCTTTGATCTCGACGCTTTGCGCAGTTTCGTTACCGGCATGGAACTCGGCAGCTTCGCAAGGGCATCGGAACGCCTCGGCCGGTCAACGTCGGCAGTGAGTGCTCAGCTCAAGAAACTCGAAGAACAGGCGAACACTGCCCTCTTCCGCAAGGCCGGACGTGGGCTGACACTGACGGAAGCGGGCGAGGCCATGCTCGGCTACGCCCGCCGGCTGATCGACCTCAACGATGAAGCGGCAGCCGCCGTGCGCGACGTTGAACTGGAAGGCTGGGTACGGCTCGGGCTGCAGGAGGACTTCGGCGAAATGGTGTTGCCGCAGGTGCTCGGCCGCTTCGCACGCGCCCACCCCAAGGTGAAGATCGAAGCCAGGATCACCCGCAGCCAGGAACTGGCTGAGCGCGTGGTGGCCGGTAACCTCGATCTGGCACTGGCATGGGACAATGGTGCGGCGCTGCCCAACAGCGATCCGGTCGCCGATGTGCAGTTGCGCTGGATCGGACCGGCCAATTTCGACATCGCGGACTGGCACGGTTCAGCGCTGCCGCTGGTGTCCCTGGAAGCGCCCTGCCTGCTGCGCACGATCGCGACCGAGAGGCTCGACCGCGCCGACCGGGCATGGCGACTGGCCTTTTCCAGCCCAAGCCTTGCCGGCATCTGGGCAGCCGTCGCTGCCGGCCTCGGCCTGACCATCCGCACCGACATCGGCCTGCCATCGACGGTGAAAGCCCTAACACCCGGAGCGTCGGGATTGCCCGCCCTGCCGAAAATCGGATTGCGACTGCACCGGAAAGACGCGGAGGCAGATCCCGTCACGCAACGGCTGGCCGACATCCTGCTGCAGGCGGCGCGCGCAGCCCTGCCTGGCGATCAAAGCCAGACACGTTTGCGAAGTGTCGCTTAGCCTTTTTTCTTCGCGCGGTTGGCGAAGGGATTGTCGGACGTGCGCAATGCCATGCGGATCGGCACGCCCGGCATGTCGAAGGATTCGCGCAGGCTGTTGACCAGGTAACGCACATAGGATTGCGGCAGGGCGTCCGGCCGCGAGCACGAGACGACAAACCCCGGCGGGCGCGTCTTGGCCTGCGTGACATATTTGATCTTGAGCCGGCGACCGGCGACGGCGGGTGGCGGATGATGCGCCAGGATGCCTTCCAGCCAGCGGTTCAGCTTGCCGGTGGAAACACGGCTGTTCCAGACCTTGTGGGTGCGCACGACCGCATCCATCAGCTTGTCGAGGCCACGCCCGGTCTCGGCCGAAACGGTGACTGCCTGCATGCCACGCGCCTGCGGCAGCAACCGCTCGGTCTTTTCGCGCAGTTCCGCCAGCACTTCCTGCGGATGATCGATGAGATCCCACTTGTTGAAGGCGATGACGGGTGCCCTGCCCTCGCGGATGATCAGGTCGGCAATCTGAAGATCCTGCTTCTCGAAAGGAATCGTTGCGTCGAGCACGATGATGACGACTTCGGCAAAGCGCATGGCACGCAAGCCGTCGTGGACCGACAGCTTCTCCAGCTTTTCCTGCACCTTGGCCTTGCGGCGCATGCCGGCCGTGTCGAACAGCTTGATCTGGCGCCCGCGCCAGTCCCAGTCGACCGAAATGGAATCGCGGGTGATGCCGGCCTCCGGGCCGGTCAGCAGGCGCTCTTCGCCGATCAGTGCATTGATCAGCGTCGACTTTCCGGCATTGGGGCGGCCGACCACGGCGATGCGGAGCGGCTTTTCCTCGTCGTAGGCCGGTATATCTTCCGCGTCGGGATCAGCAATATCCTCGCCGATCAGCACCTCGGAGATGGCGACCTCATCGTTGGCGTCCTCGTCTTCGCCGAAGACCCGCTCCTCGCCGAGTGCCGCGATCACCGCATCGCGCAGGTCGGGCATGCCCTGGCCGTGTTCCGCCGAAACCGGCACCGGTTCGCCAAGGCCGAGTTCCCACGCTTCCAGCATGCCGCCCTGGGCACCGCGGGCTTCCGCCTTGTTGGCAACCAGGACCACGGGCTTGCCGGAGCGGCGCACGACTTCGGCGAAGGTGCGGTCGTCCGGCATCAGGCCGGCCTTGGCATCCATCAGGAAGAAGATCAGGTCGGCTTCGCGGATGGCGATCTCGGTCTGTTGGCGCATGCGGCCAGGCAGCGTCGACGCTGGCGCGTCCTCGAAACCCGCCGTATCGACCACATCGAAGGTGATGTCATAGAGCTTGGCTGGATGAACGCGACGATCGCGGGTGACGCCAGGCGTGTCGTCGACAAGGGCCAGCTTTCGCCCGGCAAGGCGGTTGAAAAGCGTGGACTTGCCGACGTTAGGCCGGCCGATGATGGCGACTTTGAAGCTCATTGCTCATCACGATGCGTTGCCGGAGCCGCGGATCAGATCAGCCATCATCGAGGCACGCTGGCGGGCATTGCCCGGCGCGCCTTCGTCCGCGGAGATCTGTTCGAATAGCTTGAGCGCGTCCTTGGACTTGCCTTCCTTCCAGGCAGACAGGCCGAGCGCCTCACGCGCGGTGTGGCGCAACGGGCTGGTGTCGGCGGTCAGCGCCTCGACGCGGCTGGAGACATCGGCGAAGCTGCCGTGGTCGACCAGAAGCAGGCCAGCGCGCAGGCGTGCGATGTCGCGGATCGAAGCAGGGATCGCACCGTCAGCAGCAACGTCATCGAAATCCTTCACCGCGCCGGCGAAATCGCCCTTATCCGCCTTGACGGTGGCGGCGCGCATGCGGGCCAGCAGCGGATAAGCGCCGTAGCCATCCTTTTCCAGTGCGGACAGCGCCGTCAGCGCCTCGTCCTGCTTGCCGGCATTGGCCAGCGTCAGCGCCTGCGAGAAAGCGTCGCCGGAACGGTTGGCGCGGCTGGTGTCCCAATAGCGGTAGCCGACGAAAGCAGCTGTGCCCAGCACGATCAGCACGGCAGCGACAAGCAGTGCCGGACCATAGCGGTCCCATAGCGCCTTGGCGCGATCGCTGCGGATCTCTTCGTTGACTTCGCGGATAAAACTGTCGTCGGACATCAATCAAACCGTTGCCGCCCGGCCAAAATGCCGAGCCTAAAGATGAGCCCCGCCTTGTAGCGGAATTTTGTCGGCATGGAAGGGGGGAGCCGGAAAATCGGCACGATCGCCCCTGTCCTCAACATTCTTGGGGACCGTATCGACGCCACATTTGAAGACTAGGCGATTGCACCTCACCATTGCCCGGACAGCGGCAATCGCTTATCCATCTGGACGAATTGCAGTTTTTGTACCGATGATGCCCAGTTTGTTGCGCGTGCTTGCGTGTTCCTGCCTGATTGCCGCCACCACGACGGCGGCGCTTGCCGATCCGCCGCGCTCACGGTTACCGGCTGCGCCCAAGCAGGTCGTCATCATCTCCTTCGACAATGCGCGCGACATCGCGCAATGGAAACGCAGCCGCGCGCTGGCGCAGCGCACCGGCGCGCATTTCAGCTATTTCCTGTCCTGTGTCTTCCTGCTGTCGAAGGAGACCCGCAAGGACTACGCCACACCGCCGAAGGGAATCGGCAAATCGAATATCGGCTTTGCCGCTTCCAAAGAGGAAGTGGCGGAGCGGCTGGAGCAGATCAACCTGGCGGTCGCCGAGGGGCACGACCTTGGCAGCCATGCCTGCGGCCATTTCGACGGCAAGGACTGGAGCAAGAGCGACTGGCTGGCCGAACTCGGCGCCGCGCGGCGCATCCTGGAGAACGCCTACACGATCAACGGCATCGCTTCCGAACCTGCCGGCTGGCGCGACGTGGCCAGGTCGGTGACAGGTTTCCGGGCACCTTATCTTTCAACGGGCAAGGGCCTCTATCAGGCGCTGCCTGAAGCGGGTTTCAGTTATGACGCCAGCGGTGTCTCGCAGGGCCCTGCCTTGCCGACGAAATCCGGCGGCGTGACGCGTTTTTCGCTGCCATTGATCCCGGAAGGCCCGAAGCGTCGGCCGGTGATCGCGATGGACTACAATCTGTTCGTGCGCCATTCCGGCGGCTTCGAACGGCCAAGCCAGGCCAAGGAATTCGAGGAACGAACCTACGAAGCTTTCCGGACGGCCTTCGACAAGCAGTATGGCGGCCAGCGCATTCCGCTCGAACTCGGCTTCCATTTCACGCTGATGAACGACGGCACCTATTGGAACGCACTCGAGCGTTTCGCAGGAGAAGTCTGCGTGAAAGCCGATGTCGAATGCATCAGCTATCGCGACTACCTGGCCAGGGGCAAACCTATCAAGCCGGCGACCGTGGGCGGCTGATGCCGCCCACATCGATCGTTACGCAGCACCCTGGTCCTGCGCGTGTTTCTCCATGTAGCGACGGTCCAGTTCAGGCAGCGGTTCGCCATGAAGCGTGGCCTCGAACGCCTGAAGACGCTTATAGATCGAAATCAGTTCCACGATCGTCGGCCACGCGGTGACCAGATACTGGAACGAACTTGAGACCTGGCCAAACGCCGTGCTGATCTGCTGCCAGATGCCCATCGTAATGCGGCCGGCGGCTATGGTCGGGATAAGAATCACCGCCGAGAAGATCGCATCGGCCTGGCCAAAGCCTGCGCGGAAGATGTTGAAATAGGCGTAGTGGAAATAATAGCGGAAATAGGTCCGACGCACATTCTGGAACAGTTCACCCAAAGTGGGCGGCGTCGCCCGGTTGGGATCGTCTTCTCCATAGACGAGTTCCTTGCGGTAGGCTGCCTCGACCCTCTGGTTCCTGAACTCCATCCCAGGGAGTTTGATGCCAGCGACCGCAAGAAGCACGGTGCCAAAGATAGACCACGCCAAGGCGGCAACGACCAGCGAGTAGGGAATCGAGCCGATCAGCGGCAGGGCCGTTATGTGCTTTGAAAGCTCCGCAAGCACCGGCAAGAACGCGATGAGCGTGAGGATCGAGTCGGCAAAGGCCACGCCCAGCGCTTCCATGGTGGTCGAGAAACGCATCGTGTCTTCCTGAACACGCTGGGAGGCACCCTCGATGTGGCGGAGCTTCGGCCAGTTCGCAACATAGAATTCGTTCATCGCGGTGCGCCAGCGGAAGATGTAATGGCTGACGATGAAACGCATCACCACATAGACGGAAACGAACATCATTCCGATAAGGGCGTATATCCAGAAAAGGTTGTAGAGCTCGGCAGCAGTCACCGAATTGGGGGTGGTGATAGCCTTCTGGAAGAGATCGAAGAACGGCCCGCGCCAATTGTTGATGGCAACATAGATCTCAACATTGATGTATGTGAAAAACAATATGAGGGCGGATACCAGGATCGACCAGTTCTGCCATGGATGCGGCGCGTAAAACCGCCAGAAAAGATAGAATAAACCGAGCAGAACGGCGAAATAGACATAGAACCAGAGAAACGGGGCTGACCAGAAAACCGGAATACCGAGAATTGGCGGCGATCCGGCTGCCGCGGGGGGCAACCCGATGATTGCTCCGAAATCCCGTCCTCCTGCAAACCACAGCAAAACACCAAACAAGGTCCACGCCGCGGCCGAAAGGAAAAACAGCTTCGGCTTCGGAAAGAAAGAAACGAACACGTTGGCCTGCCCCAGATGACGCGCGAGCGCGATTGCGATTCGCAACCATCAAGTCACAGTTTTTGCGGCAAAGGAATGGTGGCCCGGCCTGCCGGCGAATTACTTTTTCGTCACGTTGGCGAGCGGGCTTCTTCTTGGACTTGTTGTTTGACGTCACGGCCCGCCGACCAGACGACCACGGCCGAAATGACCAGGACAATGGCCGCGGCGATCGACGGCACGAAGAAACTGCCGCCGGAACGCTCCGCCAGCACGCCCGCCACCAGCGGGCCGATCAGCTGGCCGATGCCGAAACTCGCCGTCATCAGCGCAAAGGCGCGGCGCGGCGCCAGTGGCGAGAGCACCCTGCCCGCCTGCAGGCCGAGTGCGGTGATGGCAATGAAAGTGCAGCCGAGAAAGAAACCGCCGAGCAGCGGACCGACCGGCAGGCTCATTGCCACGCTGGCCGTCACCCCCACAGCCTCGACCAGTGAGGCCAGGGCATAGGCGACATACAGCCCGGTCTTGCCGGCAATCTTCTGCCAGACCCAGATGGAAGGCATGCCGGCAAGACCGGTCACCATCCAGACCATTGCCTCGAAAGTGCGGCTGCCACCGCCCTGGCGCACGATGGCAACGAGGAAGGTGGCCGTGACGATGTAGCCGAAGCCGAACATGCCATAGGCGATGGTGACTTTCATCAGCGGTGCGCTCCAGTTCAAAGCCGGCTCCCGCCCCGAACCGGTGGTCAGCGCCGGACCGCGATCGATCATCAGAACCGTGATAACGAACCCCACAAGCGAGAGCGCGGCGGCGATCATCCAGCCTGCCACCCAGGTGGCGTGAGTGCTGACCAGCAAGGCCATCATCAAGGAAGAACCGGCAATGCCGAGGCCGACACCGCTGAAATGCAGCGCCTGCAGTCCATTGCGGCCGGCTACGGCGAGATGGCTGAAGACGATCGCGGCCAGGAAGACGATGACGAAGGCGCTGGCAACACCCGCCAGGAAACGGATGACGAGGAAAGCCAGGGTGGAGTCTGTCAATCCCATCGCCCCGGCCAGCACACCGCTGGCGGCCAGCGCGGCCAGCATGACGATCCGTTCGCGGCCATGTGCCCAGCCGCCTGCGGCAGCGAAGGCGCCAAGCAGATAACCGAGATAGTTGGAAGACGCGATCAGGCCGGCGTCGCCGGCGGACAAATGGAGTTCTTCCATCATGCCGGGCAGGATCGGCGTGTAGACAAAACGGCCAATGCCCATGGCGACCGCCATGGCAACCATGCCGGCAAGGGCGAAGCGCAGCGGAGAGGCCGGTGTCTCGTTCATTGCAGCGCACAATAAAACTGTGCGCCTGCGAGGCAATGCGTTTCGTTTGGGCCAGTTGCGTGGCTGGAGCGTGATCCCGAAAAAGTTGCAGGCCCTTCGGAGAAGACCATGCGCGAGATAACGATCAGGCGCCGCAGCAGCGTGGCGTCTCGAAGGCAGTCCGCCGCGCGGTGAGCCTGAACGGCATGTCGCCCAGCTCGCGCTCCGACATGGTGTCGAGGACCGGATGCGAAAGCGGATCACGCACCCAGCGGGCAATGTCTCCATCGGTCGAACGGGTCGGCAGCAGTTCCCGGAACGGGTTCAGCAAGGAGAAAAGCGTCATGGCGGCAACTCCTTTTTCTGAAACGATTTTGCCACCAAACCGCAGGGATTCAATTGAGATTTGCACGGCACGAGTTTAGAAAAACTTCATGGCTCCTTTGAACCGAATCCATCTCAACGGTCTTCGCGCGGTGGAGGCCGTTGCGCGGCTGGGCTCGCTTTCGTCGGCGGCTGGAGAACTCGGTGTTTCGTCGAGCGCAGTCAGCCAGCAGATCAACCGTACCGAGAGACAGCTTGGGCTCGCGCTTTTCGAGCGAACGCCATCCGGCCTCGTACTGACCGATTTCGGCAGCCAATTCGCGACAAGGCTTGGCAAGGGTTTTCGCGAACTGACACAGGCCGTGGCTCTCGCCGACGATGCCTCCCGCTGCACGCTGGTGGTGTCGGTGGCGCCGGCCTTCGCCTCGAAATGGCTGATGCCGAGGCTGTCGCGGCATTTCACGCGCTATCCGAATGTGCTGCTGCGTATCGACGCTTCGGTTCGGCTGGTCGATCCCGGCAATTCCGAGATCGATATCGGCATCCGGCTCGGCAACGGCAAATGGCCGGGCCTGCATGCGGAATTGCTGCTGGCGCAGGAGATCTTTCCGGTTTGCGCGCCTTCGATCGCGGCAAAGCTGAAGACACCCGCCGACCTGGCCAACGCCTATGCGATTACGGATGAGCGTACGATGATCGCCTGGGAAAACTGGTTCCGGGCAGCCGGCGCCGAACCGGTGACATTGCTCAAGGGCGCCTCCTTTACCGACCCGATGCTGTGCCTGGAATCGACCATTGCGGGCCATGGCGTCATGCTGGGCTGGCAGTTGCTGTGCGCCGACGCACTGGCCGACGGCCGTCTGGTTGCCCCTTTCGGCATACGCGCGCCGAGCGGGCTCGGCTATTGGATGGTGACCGCACCGGGGGAACCGGAGAGCCGCAAGGTGCGCGACTTCAAGGCATGGCTGCGGGAAGAGATAGAAGCGACCATGGCGACATTCACCACGCCAAGCGAGCGTGCCATCGCCTGAACCGAGGACCAATCGCTATTTGTGGAAAGCGACGCCCGGGCGGTCTATGTAGAATGACATCACCAACAGCCGAGGCCTGACCATGACATCCCACGCCCGCGATTTTTCCGCTGCCATCGATCCGGTGAAGCTCGAACGCCTGGCCGAAGTGGTGGTCAAGGTGGGTCTGCAGCTGCAGCCCGGCCAGGATCTCGTGCTGACCTCGTCGATCGCCGCACTGCCGCTGACCCGCAGAATCGTCGAGCATGCCTACAAGGCCGGCGCCGGATTGGTGACGCCGATCTTCAACGATGACGAGATCACGCTCTCCCGCTTCCGCTATGGCGCCGATGCCGGTTTCGACCGCGCCGCCGGCTGGCTCTACGAAGGCATGGCCAAGGCGTTCGCCAACAATGCCGCGCGGCTTGCCGTGCGCGGCGACGACCCATCGCTGCTGTCGGCCCAGGACCCGGCCAAGGTCTCGCGCGCCAACAAGGCGAACTCGATCGCCTACCAGCCGGCGCTGGAGAAGATCACCGGCTTCGACATCAACTGGAACATCGTTGCCTATCCGGAACTCGCCTGGGCAAAACAGGTGTTCCCGGGCGAAACCGACGACGTGGCGGTCGCCAAGCTGGCGGACGCGATCTTCGCGGCCAGCCGCGTCGACAATGACGATCCGATCGGTGCCTGGAAGGCACACAATGCAGCACTTGCCGAACGCACGAAATGGCTGAACGGGCACAATTTCCATGCCTTGCATTTCAGGGGTCCGGGTACCGACCTGACCGTCGGTCTCGCCGACGGGCATGAATGGATGGGCGGCGCCTCGACCGCCAAGAACGGCATCACCTGCAATCCGAACATCCCGACCGAGGAAGTGTTCACGACGCCGCATGCGCAGCGCGTGACCGGCCACGTCTCCTCGACCAAGCCGCTGTCCTATCAGGGCACGCTGATCGATGAGATCTCGGTGCGTTTCGAAGAAGGCCGCATCGTGGAAGCGAAGGCCGCGAAGGGCGAGGATGTGCTGCAGAAAGTGCTGGACACCGACGAAGGCGCGCGCCGGCTGGGCGAAGTGGCGCTGGTGCCGCATTCCTCGCCGATCTCGGCAAGTGGCATCCTGTTCTACAACACGCTGTTCGACGAAAACGCCTCCTGCCACATCGCGCTCGGCCAGTGCTATTCGAAGTGTTTCGTCGGCGGCGACAAGCTTTCGCAGGACGAGATCGCGGCACGCGGCGGCAACAAGAGCTTCATCCACATCGACTGGATGATCGGCTCCAACAAGGTCGATATCGATGGTGTCAACAAGGACGGCAGCACTGTGCCGGTGATGCGCCAGGGCGAGTGGGCCTGACGGAGACCAGTTACCGGCAGTCGGGCGGTGTCATACCGCCCGATCTTGGGAGGCAGCCGATGGCTTTCGACATCGTGGTCAAGCGGGTCTACGAGCCGGCTGCGGCTTCAGATGGTCAGCGCGTGTTGGTCGACCGCATCTGGCCACGCGGCCTGACCAAAGAAAAAGCGGCGCTGACCCTGTGGCTGAAGGACATCGCACCGAGCGATGGCTTGCGCAAATGGTTCGATCATCAGCCCGAGCGCTGGGAAGAATTTCAAAAGCGATACCGGAGCGAACTGGCCGACAGGCAGGAGCCGTTGCGCGAACTGGCCAGCCTGCTGGAGCACGGCCGCGTCACCCTGCTCTACGGCGCCCATGAGCAGCGTTACAACAATGCGGTGGCGCTGGCGGATTATCTGCAAGAAAAGGCATAGCGCTGACGTGGTTGTCCGGGGTGCGTCCTTCGAGGCTCGCCCGCATGGAGCCGCACCTTTTACTTCGGACACATTGCGGGCTCACACCTCAGGATGAGGACCATTGAGCGGGTGCCCGCAACTCGGGGCATCGCAGCAGTGCGCCAGCGCGACGGTCCTCATCCTGAGGTGTGAGCCCGCATAACCCTCGATAGATTGCGCAGTCCAAGGTGGGCGAACCTCGAAGGACGCACCTCGATCAGCCGAGCTCGCGCTCGTAGATATCGGGCTTGAAGCCGACCAGCAGATGGTCGCCCAGATCAAGCACCGGACGCTTGATCATCGTCGGGCTGGCCAACATCAGCACCTTGGCTTTCTCGGCATAGAGGCCCTGCTTCTTGTCGTCCGGCAATTCCCTGAACGTGGTGCTCGCCTTGTTGAGCAGCACTTCCCAGCCGAGCTTGTCGATCCAGCCCTGCAGGCGATCGGCTTCCAGGCCCGAGGCGCGATAATCATGAAAGACATATTCGACCTTGCGGCCTTCCAGCCAGACGCGCGCCTTCTTGATCGTGTCGCAGTTCGGGATGCCGTACATGGTGATGGTCAAGGCCGGGTTCCTCGGTTTGTCCGATACCGGGTAGCCGATTCGGAGCGATGACGCTCTCTTCCTTATTCGCCGTAGGGCACCCAGATGTTCTTCACCTGCACGGCGCGGGACAGGAACTCCCTGCCCTCGCCCTGGCGCGCGTCATACCAGTCACGCTGGACTGTTTCGGCCCAAACCTGCTTGAGGTTACCGGTCGAGGCCTTTTCGATCTTCGCTGCCGCATCGCGGCCACCGAAATACCAGATGCCGTCGACTTCCTCGTGTTTTGCCAGCTCGAGCGCGAGCGCATCACGGTCGCCGGTGACGATGTTGACGACGCCGTCCGGTACATCCGACGTCTCCAGCACCTGGTAGAAGTCGGTGGCGGCGAGCGCCTGGCGCGAGGATGGCAGCACGACAACCCGGTTGCCCATGGCGATCGCCGGGGCGAAGGTAGAGACAAAGCCGAGCAGACCATGGTCTTCCGGACAGGCGACACCCAAGACACCAAGCGGCTCGTTCATGGCGAGCGCCACGCCGCGCAGCGGCGGTTTGTGCACCGCGCCCTCGAACTTGTCGGCCCAGGCGCCGTATGAGAACAACCGCGACACCGAGGCTGCAACCTCTCTGGCCGCATCCTGCTTGCGCTTGCCGGTCATTGCGGCAAGACGGTCGGCGAACTCGCTCGAGCGCGCATCGAGGTTCTCGGCGATGTAGTACAGGATCTGTGCGCGGCTGTGTTCAGCGGTCGACGCCCAGCCGATCGCCTTGCGCGCGGCCTCCACGGCATTGCGGATATCCTTGCGGTTGCCGTCCCCAACCTCGCCGACCAGCGCACCCGACGGTGAAACGATCGGCCGGGAATAGCCGCCATCCGGTCTCGCCTGCTTGCCGCCGACATAAAGTTTCGCGGTTCGGTCGATGAAGCCGGTAGAGACGACATCGCCATTGGGCTCGACGGCAGGCGCGGCGGCAATCGGCTTGGCCCTGGACAGCCATTTCGGCTTGCAATAGGCGGCCAGACCTTCGCGGCCACCTTCGCGGCCATAACCGGATTCCTTGTAGCCGCCGAAGCCGACGCCGGCGTCGAACATGTTGGTGCCGTTGACCCAGACGACGCCGCATTTCAGCTTGGGCGCGATGTCCAGCGCCAGCGACAGCGTCTCCGACCAGATCGAGGCGGCAAGGCCGTATTCGGTGTTGTTGGCAAGCTCGACCGCTTCAGCCGGGGTGCGGAACGTGGTGGCGACAAGCACCGGCCCGAAGATCTCGACGCGCGAGACGGTGGCGGCCGGGTGCACGCCGGTCAGCAGCGTCGGCGGATAGAAACACCCTTTCGCCGGCACGCCTGATTTGGGCTGGTGAAGAACCGCTCCTTCCTTGACTCCGACATCGACCAGTTCGCGGATGCGCGCCAGCTGCACCGGATGCACGATGGCGCCGATGTCGATCGCCTTGTCGAGCGGATCGCCGACACGCAACGTCTCCATGCGGGCTACCAGCTTGGCGATGAAACGCTCCTGCACGCTTTCCTGCACCAGCAGGCGCGAGCCGGCACAGCAGACCTGGCCCTGGTTGAACCAGATGGCGTCGACGACGCCTTCGACCGCGGCATCGAGGTCCGCGTCATCGAAAACGATGAAGGGCGACTTGCCGCCGAGTTCGAGGGTCAGGCTCTTTCCCGAGCCGGCGGTCGCCTCGCGGATGCGGCGGCCGACCTCGGTCGAACCGGTGAAAGCGATCTTGGCCACGCCCGGATGATTGACGATGGCTTCGCCGGTCGCGCCGTCGCCGGTGACGATGTTGACCACACCTTCCGGCAGGCCTGCTTTCTGGCAGATCTCGGCGAACAGCAGCGCGGTGAGCGAGGTGTATTCGGCCGGTTTCAGCACCACCGTGTTGCCGAGCGCGATCGCCGGCGCGATCTTCCAGGCCAGCATCAACAGCGGAAAATTCCAGGGGATGATCTGGCCGCAGACTCCAAGCGGTTCCCTGTCGGCCAGTTCACCGTCCATCAGCTGCGCCCAGCCGGCATGGTGATAGAAATGACGGGCGACCAGCGGGATATCGATGTCGCGGGTCTCGCGGATCGGCTTGCCATTGTCGAGCGTCTCCACCACCGCGAACAGGCGGCTGTGGCGTTGGACCAGCCGGGCGATCGCGTAGAGGTAGCGGGCGCGGACATGGCCGGGAAGTGCGGCCCAGCCGGGCTGTGCCTTGGCGGCGGCCTTGACCGCCGCGTCGACATCGGCGGCATTTGCCTGCGCCAGCCGGGTCAGGATCTCACCGCTTGACGGCGATGTGGTTTCGAAGCTTTCGCCCGACTTGGCCTTCTTCCAGGCACCGCCGATGAACAGCCTGGTTTCAGCGCCCAGCCCCTTGATCCAAGCGCGGGCTTCCTTGTCGCTCTCCGGCGCCGGGCCGTATTCCATCGTGTCCAGGATTTCTGCGATCGACATGGAGACCCCCGTTACGCCATAGCGTGGTGGCTGAAGGCCGCGTAACGACCGGTGACGTAATGCTCGAGCTGGCGCTCGATGTCGGCAAGCAGCGACGAAGCCCCGAAGCGGAACAAATTGGGCTGCAGCCAGTCGTTGCCGAGCTCTTCCTTCATCAATGCGAGATAGGCCATCGCATCCTTGGCGGTGGAAATGCCGCCGGCCGGCTTGTAGCCGACGACATGGCCGGTCATCTCGCGATATTCGCGGATGGCACGGATCATCACCAGCGTGACCGGCAGCGTCGCATTGATCGCCTCCTTGCCGGTCGAGGTCTTGATGAAATCGGAGCCTGCCATCATCGACACCCAGGACGCGCGGGCGACATTGCGCAAGGTCTGCAGGTCGCCCGTGGCGAGGATGGTCTTCATGTGCGCCGGCCCGCAGGCTTCCTTGCAGGCCTTCACCTCCTCGTAGAGCGCCTGCCAGTTGCCGGTCAGCACATGTTCGCGGGTGATGACGATGTCGATCTCCTCGGCACCATCGGCAACCGACGCCTCGATCTCCCTAAGCCGCGTGTCCAGTGGCGAAAGGCCAGCCGGAAAGCCGGTGGAGACGGCGGCGACCGGAATGCCCGAGCCCTGCAGCGCATCGACCGCGGTGGCGACGAAACGATGATAGACGCAGACCGCACCGGTGGTGATGATGCGATCGCCAAGCCCAAGCGCGTCCTGCAGATCGGCGCGCAGCGGCTGGCGCGCCTTGGCGCAGAGGCGGCGCACGCGGCCGGCGGTGTCGTCGCCGTTCAGCGTGGTGAGATCGATGCATTGCAGCGCACGCACCAGCCAGGCTGCCTGCCATTCCTTCTTCACCGTGCGGCGGCCACCGAGCGACGACGTGCGCCGTTCGGCGGCGCTCAGATTGACGCGGACAGCTTCGATCGGGTCGAGCGAAAACGGTATCGGCGGGTTGTAGGGGTGCGGCTGGTTGGCGAAGGCGGCAGCGCCGGCGGCTTGGCCACTCCTGTGCTTGTCGACGACATTCATCTCACACCTCCCATACGCCCGGACGGTGACAGCAAAAGGACGACCGCGCCGAAACGTCCATATTGCGCGAATCGCGAAGCCCGCCAAGGCTCAATCGGCCTCGGCGGGCTCTCGCAGCTCGGAGTTGAATGGAAGTCCGACCGCTTCGGGTCTATTTCCGCTCAGGAAACAATGCCGTCAGTCCGTCGCGGGAAGCCTCGGCGACCCCGCGTTCGGTAATCAGGCCGGTGACGAGACGCGCCGGCGTCACATCGAAGGCAGGATTGCCGGCGGGCGACGCTTCCGGCGACACGCGCACGCGGGCGATCTCACCGGTTTCGGTCTTGCCCTGCACGAAGGAAACCTCATCACCGGAACGTTCCTCGATCGGGATTTCCTTCAGTCCGTCCGACACGGTCCAGTCGATGGTCGGCGACGGCAGCGCGACATAGAAGGGAATGTCGTTGTCCCTGGCTGCGAGCGCCTTCAGATAGGTGCCGATCTTGTTGCAGACATCGCCATTGGCGGTGGTGCGATCCGTGCCGACGATGACCATGTCGACCTCGCCATGCTGCATCAGATGACCGCCGGCATTGTCGACGATCAGCGTGTGCGGCACGCCGTGCCCGGCCATTTCCCAGGCGGTGAGCTGCGCGCCCTGGTTGCGCGGGCGCGTCTCGTCGACATAGACGTGGACCGGGATGCCGGCCTCGACCGCCAGATAGATTGGTGCGGTGGCGGTGCCATAGTCGACCGTGGCCAGCCAGCCGGCGTTGCAATGGGTGAGGATGTTGACGCGCTCGCCCGGTTTCTTCCTGGCGGCGATCTGCTTGATGATGGCAAGGCCGTTGCCGCCGATCGAACGGTTGAGCTCGACATCCTCGTCGGCGATCTCGGCGGCGCGCTTGTATGCGGCGGCAACACGCTCGGAAACCGGCAACGGCTTCAGAAGCTTGCGCATCTCGTCAAGCGCCCAGCGCAGGTTGATCGCCGTCGGACGCGTCTCATGGAGCCGGTCCCAGGCGGCATCGAGGGCAGCGTCGGATGCATCAGCCAGCATCTGAATCGCCATGCCGTAGGCAGCGGTAACGCCGATCAGCGGCGCGCCGCGCACCCACATGTCGCGGATCGCGACGGCGACATCTTCCACCGTCGACAGTGTGACGACGCGGAACTCGTGCGGCAGCCAGCGCTGGTCGATGATATCGACGGAACGGCCGTCTTCGTTCAGCCAGATGGTGCGAAAATGCTTGCCGCCGACGTTCACGCGTATGCTCCTTTTTCGATCAGCGCGGCGAACGCGTTGACCTCTTCAATGCTGTGGATGACGCGGCGGTTTACCGCGATGTGGCGACCGAAACGCAGCGCCCTCGCCTCGCAGACGGCGCGCCTGGCTTCGTCCTCGATGGTCTCGAAATCCGCATTGTGGGCAAGACCGAGTATGCGACGGTGGCATTCGACGCCGGCGAAACCCAGAAGATCCTGCCAGATGTCATGCAGCATGCGATCGAGCGCCTGCTCGGCGCCGAGCGCATCGCCGCGATCCTCGAACACGCTGCGGGCATAAAGCATGCCGGTGCGTTCACTACGCCAGAGGCGCGAGAACTCGGAGCGGAACACGGCCCAGATCGAGGTGACCGTCTCGAGCAGATAGGAGCGCATGGTTTCGCGCGAGCCGTCCTGTTCGTGCCCGCTCTGCGAGAAGTAGGACATCCAGAAATTGGCCAGCAGCATGCCGACGTCGAACGCCATCGGCCCGTAGAAGGCGAATTCGGGATCGATAACGCGGGTGTCCGTATCCGTCACCATGACGGAGCCGGTGTGCAGGTCGCCATGCAGCAACGTTTCGGCATTTGCCGCGAACAGATGCTTGAGGCGCTGCGCTTCGACCTTGAGATCGCGATCGGCACGCAGTTCGGCAACGAGCGGCTCGAGCGCCGGTGTGTAGTGGTTCAGCTTCGCTTCGAAATAGGGATCGGTGAAAACCAGGTTTTCGGTGATGTCGCAGAGTTCGACATTGTCGGCGAACAGCGCAAGGTCGGCCTTGCGATCGCGCGCCGCCATGTGCAGGTCCGAGCCACGGAACAGCGTACGCGCCACGAACAGGCCGAGGTCGACGCCGATGCGCGGCAATTCGCGGCCGGCGATCAGTTCCTTGCGCAGGATGATGTGCGGCGTCAGATATTCCATGACGATCAGCGCCTGCGCTTCGTCGAAATGCAGCACCGCCGGCACCGTGCCTTGACCAGCGCGGGCTTCCTGCCTGACCAGCGCGTGGTATTCGAAGTAGGAGCGCTTCAGCGGCAGCGGCCAGCTTTCGCCGACCAGCCGGACATAGGGCAGTGCCTGTTTGACGACGGCCGAACCGGCCGGCCCTTCGACAATGAAGACGAGGTTCAAATTACCGTCGCCAACCTCGCGTACACGCCAGGCGGAAACATCGTCGCCGAGCTGATCGGTCAGCGCCGGCAGAGCGCCGAGCCTCGTGGGCAAAGTTTCAACCGTCAGAGCCTCGAACGAAGCATTTTTTGCCATGTCGGCCTCCCGATCCGCGTCCCCGTTTCTGTTAGCGAACGGTCATGACAGGTAAAAGGCTAGGAACCATTCTGTCATTTGTCAATCGTGTTGACAAATGACGAGATTGTTCCTAGCGTCGGGGTCAAGGAGGAGAATATGGCCGCAGAAGCCGTGTTCCGCATCGCGGATCTGAAGAAATCCTTCGGCCCGATCCAAGTTCTTGGCGGCGTCAGCCTCGACCTGCATCCAGGCGAGGTGACGGTGCTGATGGGCGCCAATGGAGCGGGCAAGTCGACGCTGGTGAAAGTCATCAGCGGCGTCTATTCGCGTGATGGCGGCGCCATGACATTGGGCGCCGCCGACTTCGCGCCGAAAACTCCGGCAGAAGCCATCCGCGCCGGCGTCGTCACCGTGCACCAGAATATCAACGATGGCGTCGTCGCAGCGCTCGACGTCGGCACCAACCTGACGCTGGATCGTCTCAGCGGCAAAGGCCAGCCCCTCGTTTTCAACCCGCGCCGCGTGCAGCGCGAAGCCCGCGCCGTCGCCGAGCGCATGGGGTTGGACATCGACCTTGGCGCCGCGATCGGGGATCTCACGCTGGCGGACCGCCAGATGGTGGCGATCGCACGCGCCATGGCGCACGAACCGAAGGTGCTGATCCTCGACGAGCCGACATCCTCGCTGTCCAGTGCCGAGGCCAACCGACTGTTTTCGCTTGTCGACCGGCTGAAATCGCACGGCGTCGCCATTCTCTATATCTCGCACCGCATGTCGGACATCCGCCGGCTGGCCGATCGCATCGTCTCGCTGCGCGACGGCCAGATCGTCGGCACGTTCGACAGCAAGCCGCTCGACTATGAAGGCGCGGTCAATGCCATGCTTGGGCGCAGGATTCACCAAAGCGCTTTCGCCCCCAATGCGGGCGGCAAGACGATCTTCGCCGCCGACAATCTGGTGATCGCCGACGGTGCCCGGCCGATTTCGCTTTCGCTGGGCGACGGCGAGATCGTCGCGATCACCGGCCTGGTCGGCGTCGGCAAGACGGCGCTGGCCGAAACGCTCTTCGGGCTGCGCCAGCCGCTTGCCGGGTCGATGACCTTGAACGGCAGCAGCTACGCCCCCCGCACACCGGCCGAAGCGATCAGCGCCGGCGCCTTCCTGGTGGCCAAGGATCGCAGCGAAAGCGGCATCGTCGGCGCTTTCAACATCTACGAGAACATGACCCTGCCGTTCCTGAAACGGATTTCGGCTTTCGGCGTGCTGCGCCGCCGCGCCGAGCGTGCCATCGCCCGCCGTCAGATCAGCGAGCTGGGCATTGTCTGTCGGACCGAGAAGGACGAGATGTCGACGCTTTCGGGCGGCAACCAGCAAAAGGTGATGGTGGCGCGCTGGATGACGCACCCCTCCTCACTGTTCATGCTGGATGAGCCATTCCAGGGCGTGGATATCGCCGCGCGGCGCGATATCGCCGCAAAACTCAGGGCAAATGCCGCCGGGCGCGCGACACTGGTCTTCGTCACCGAACTCGATGAGGCGCTGGAGACTGCCGACCGCATCCTGGTCATGTCCGAGCACACGATCGTCGGCGAGCACAGAAACGAGCGCATCGACATGGACCGCCTGCTGGCGGAGGTCGCCGGCCAGACAGCGCGGGGCGCTGCCTGAAAATGATAACGATAAAGGGGGCGCGAATGGCACAGCTATCCGGCGATTTCATGAGCAGCGAGGTTTGCGCCTAAATGCGTGACATCGCCGTGCGTTACGGCTTTCTGGTGCTGTTCGCGGCACTGGTCGCCTATTTTGCCTCCACCGCCGATGGCTTCGTGTCGCCGCAAAGCGCGGTGTTCATCTTCCAGTCGGTGGCGATCACCGGCATCCTGGCTCTCGGCGTGACAGCGACCCTGGTGGTCGGCGGTTTCGACCTTTCCATCGGTTCCGTGGCGACCAGCGCCATGATGGCGGCCGCCTATGTCATGGTTGTGCTGGACCAGAACGCGCTGGTTGCGGTTCTCGCCTGCCTGGCCATCGGCGTGCTGATCGGCCTGATCAACGGCTTCCTCATCGTCTATATGCGCGTGCCGGATCTCTTGGCGACGCTCGGCATGATGTTCCTGCTGCTCGGCCTGCAGCGCATCCCGACCGAAGGCCGCTCGATCGCTACCGGCATGACCATGCCCGACGGGTCGGTCGCGCCCGGCAAGTTCAGCGACGCTTTCCTGGCGCTCGGCCGCTACCGTTTCGATTTCTTCGCGCCGAACCTGGTTCCGGTGTCCGTCGTGGTGCTGGTGGTGCTGGCGGTGGCGATCTGGTTCTTCCTTGAATACACGCGTTTTGGCCGCATGATGTACGCGGTCGGCTCCAACGAACGTGCAGCCGAACTCGCCGGCGCGCCTGTCAAGGCATACAAGATCTGGGCCTATGTCATTTCCGGTATATTCGCCTCAATCGGCGGGATTTTGCTCGCCGCCCGACTTGGACGCGGCGACATCGCCTCGGGTAACAATCTGCTGCTCGACGCGGTGGCGGCGGCGTTGATCGGTTTTGCCGTGCTGGGTGCGTCAAAGCCCAACGCCTTCGGCACTGCTGTCGGTGCGCTGTTCGTCGGCGTGCTCCTGCAGGGACTGACCATGATGAACGCGCCTGACTACACCCAGGATTTCGTGAAGGGCGCAGTGCTCGTGATCGCGCTCGTCTTCACATTTGCCCTGTCGACCAGGGCCAAAAGGTAATTGCGGCAATCAACGACTAAAAAACCAAGCGGAGGACTTAGATGAAATTCGATCGCAGAACATTCGCCAAGCTGGCCGTCGGCCTGCTCGGCGCGACGGCGCTGGGCTTTTCGCCAGCGCTGGCGCAAGACAAGCCGGCGCCGTTCGACAAGCCGGGCCAGGTCAAGATCGCGCTGGTGCGCTATCTCTCCACCGGTGACTTCTTCCAGGCCTATCTGGCCGGCGTGGAATCGCAGGCCAAGGCGCTCGGCGTTGACCTTCGCGTGCTGGATTCCAAGCAGGACGCGGCACTCCAGGCCGACATGGTCGACCAGGCGATCGCACTTGGCGTCAACGGCATCATCATCCAGCACGGCCTGACCGAATCGATGAAGGAAGCCGCCCAGCGCGCGGTCGACGCCGGCATCAAGGTGGTGGCCTTCGACGTCAACGTCGAGAACCCGAAGATCCCGCAGATCGAGCAGTCGGATCGCGACCTTGCCCGACTGGCTCTGGAACAGGCGATCAAGGACAATGGCGAAAGCTGGAAGTCCGGCTACGTCTATGTCGCAGGCATCGCGCCGCTCGACCGCCGCAACGAGACCTGGGTGGAATTCAAGAAGAAGTATTCAGGCATCAAGGAAGCCGCGCAGTTCGGCACCCTCGACAACCCGATCGCCAACTCGGTCGCCAACCAGGCCCGTTCGGTGCTGTCGGCGAACCCCGACATCAAGGTGATGTTCGCGCCCTACGACGAATTCGCCAAGGGCGTGAAGATCGCGGTGGACGAAGCCGGCCTGTCGAAGGACGTCAAGATCTATTCGGCGGACATTTCGACCTCCGACATCGCGGCGATGCGCGAGCCTGACAGCGCCTGGGCAGCAACCGCCGCCACCAACCCGGCCGTCGTCGGCCAGGTCTCGGTGCGCGCGCTGGCCCAGCTGCTGGCCGGTGAAGATCCCGGCAAGAGCGTGATCGTGCCGCCGACGCTGATCACCCAGAAGGAACTGGTCGAAAAGGACATCAAGAACATGGAAGAACTGTCAGCCAAGCTGCCGCAATTCGCCCATGCTGATGTCGCCATGCCGAAGTGGATGCCGAACCCGAACGCGAAGTAAGCATCGACGACAGAGACAGCATGAGAGCAGCCCGCTTCGGCGGGCTGCTCTTTTTTGTTGCGCGCAATCTTCTGGTACGCAGCCTGTTCGGGAACCCCCAGCTTATGTCCAAAGCAAAAATGGGCGCCCTGGTGGACGCCCATTGTTGTTTCAGAACGATCGAATTTCTCTGCGCAGGCAGAGGGACCCGATTATCGCAGCGCCGCCGCGATGTTGCCGCCGTCGACGGTCGTCACATCCGCGGTGGTTCGCTCGGCCAATGCCTGATGCAGGAAAGCCTGGGCAACGTCGTCGGCCGTGACTTCCTGCCCGAGCAGGTTGCCGGACATGTAGTCCTTTTCCGACAAGCCACGCGCTGTGGAACGGCTGGCGATCATCGCATCGGTCAACAGGCCGGAGCGGATACGGTCGGCGTTGACGGCATTCGAACGGATGCCGATCGGACCATACTCCAGCGCGTACTGGCGCGACAGGAACAGCGTCGCCGCCTTGGGCAGGCCATAGGCGCCAAACTTGGCGCCCGGGTTCACCGCCTGCTTGGAAGCGTTGAACAGAAGCACGCCGCCTGTGCCCTGCTCACGCATGATGCGCACCGCGTTCTGCGCCACGCTCTGGTGCGAGAAGAAGTTGAGCTCGAAGCTCTTGCGCAGCAGCGCGTCATCGATGTCGGCGATCATGCCCTCCCAGGCAGCGCCAGCGTTGGAAACGACGATGTCGATGCCACCAAACACCTTCACGGCCTGATCGAAGGCAGCGCGCACTTCGGCCGGATTGGTGATGTCCGCGCCGACACCGATCGAATTGTTGCCGGCAGCCTTGGCGGCTTCCGCGGCCTTGGCGGCATCGAGGTCGACCACCACGACATGCGCGCCTTCACGGGCGAAAGCCCTGGCGGTGGCAGCACCTATGGCACCGGCGCCACCGGTGACCAGCACGATCTGGCCGGTCAGGGGCTTTGGCTTGTTGGAAGCAAGCTTGGCCTGCTCGAGCGACCAGTATTCGAGCGGGAACAGATCGGACTTGGCGAGCGGACGGAAGGCGCCGACGCTGGCCGCGCCCTTGACCGCCTCGATCCACATCTCGCCGACATCCGAAGCGATCCTGGCGTCCTTCAGCGTGCGGCCGTGACCGAACATGCCCAAGCCCGGCACCAGCGACAGGCGCGGCATCGGGTCGAGCATGGTGCGCTTGACGTCGTCCAGCGCATCGTTCTCTTCGAAATAGCGGGTGTATTCAGCCATGTAGGCGGCGACCCGCCTGCCGATCTCGGCCTTGTAGCCGGCGAGATCAGAGGCATCAGGCGCCGGCAACACCATTGGCCCGGTCTTGATGCGGATCGACAGGTCCGGCGTCGAGACACCGGCGGCGGCGTAGTCGGCAATCGCCGCCGAATTGACGAATTCCAGGATGGCATCGGAAGTGCGGAAATCGCTGACCATGCGATCGAAGCGGCCCTCGCCCCTGGCGACCGCGACGGCGCCGCGCAGCATCGAAGCGACCTCCTCCGGCTTCGCCAGGCTGGCCGGCAAGGATGCCGGCTTCAGCGGATTGCTGCCATTCCTGGCGACATAGTCCTCGGCCACCGTCACATAGTGGATCATGCGATCATAGGCCTGCCTGGCATCGTCGCCGAAGGTGAAGATGCCATGCTTGTCGAGGATCAGGCCTTCGACACTCGGGTCGGCGTCATAGACATCGGCAGCGACCTTGGCGAGATCGAAACCCGGCTTGATGTAGGGCACGAAACCCATCTTGTCGCCGAACACCTTCTTCGACAGCGCTTCGCTGTTGCCACCCTGGTCGACGATGGCGAGGATCGCGGTGGAATGGGTGTGGTCGACGAATTTGTGCGGCAGGAAGGCATGCAGCAATGTCTCCACCGACGGGTTCGGCGAGGACGGATCGATCAGGTTGGCGCGTTGCAGCGCGACCATGTCTTCATCCGACAGGCTATCCAGCTTGCGCGCCTTGAGCAGCGCTCCGAGTTTCACCGCCGGAAGGCCCTGCGGTTCGATGACGGCCATGTCCCAGCCACTGCCCTTGACGCAGAGCACGTCCCATTCGTCGCCGACGAAATCGGTGACCTTGGTCTTGACCGACGTGTTGCCACCGCCGTGCAGGACAAGCCTCGGCTCGCCGCCGAGCAGCCGCGTGGTGTAGACCCGCAGCGCCAGATCGCGGCCCACGCCCTTTGCCGCATAGGCCTTGACCACGTTTTCGGCTTCGGCGTCGTTCCAGAGATTTTTCATCGGGTCGTCCACATTTTCAATTGGGATAGAAGGGTCGGATTGCATGCACCGGCCATCCGGCGAGCGTTTCGGCTCGCCGGATGCTCCAGGATTCTTATAGGTCAGGCCGATCTTGCTTTTGCGACAGGCGTGAACCCTGCGTATCGAGCAGGCGCCGCGCCATGCCGGCAGGGAGTACGAGGTGCGAACAGAGACCACCGGCCAGCGCCGCTTGCAGCGGCTCCAGCTTGTTGTCCTCCTGCACCACCATCATGCGCTTGGGGATGGCACGCATCGAGGCGAGATCGGCCGAAATGACACGACGGTTGTAGTCGCAGTCGAGCAGGTTGCCGGTGGCGTCGATAAGCTGGCCGGCGATGACGCCTGTCGCACCCCGATCGCGCAACGCGAACATTTCGGCAGGGGTCAAGGCACCACATTTGACGATGTGGCTTTCTGCATCGATGGTGCCGACTGAAAACAGAGCGAGGTCGCAGCGCGCAACCAGCGACAGCTGTTCCTTGATGACCGGCTCGTCGCGCAATTCACGTGCCAGTCTTTCCGAACTCAGGGACAGCGGCGCATAGAAGTTGAGACCCTTTGCATTGAGCCGCCGCGCGATCTCCATGGTGCACTGATCGGGGCGCTGCGAATAAGGCGCGCCGAGGTTGCCGCACAGTTGCACGACGGTGACATCCTGCAGGTCGGCAAAGGACATCACGTCGGCTACCGCATAAACGGTGCGCCCCCAGGCAACGCCGATGCGGTCGCCGCGATTGACGAGTTCGAGGAAGACGCCGGCGGCAAGAGCCGGTACTTCCACGCTGGCATCGAGCGCCTGGCGATCCTGCGGTGCGATCCAGACGGTGGTGAGCCCGAACACATCCTCCACCTCACGCGCCAGCGTGTCTTCGGTGAAAAGCTGGGTGGATGTGGAGATGTTGACGATGCCGGTTTCGCGCGCCTTGCGCAGATAGGTGGCGACTGAAGCGCGCGAGATATCGAGCTTCTTCGCTACCTCGTCCTGGCGAAGCCCGTGCGTGTAGTAAAGCCACGCCGCCTTGTGAATGATCTGATCTGCCGCCCGGATCGCCATGGGTCGAAATCTCGTTTTCGACATTATTCACGACGACTGACAAAAGTCAAACAAGCTCGTTGCGTCAGGAATATGCATTTTTCCCCCAGGACTGTAACCTGATTGCCGATGCCGACAAAGCTGCAACCGGAGGCTGTTCAGCAAGGGTTCATACCTTGGTTCCTAAGAGCACCTCAGGGAGACAGTCCGGTCGGTCCACACCATCAATCAGGACCGGCCAGCCACGGAAAGGATTGCCACGATGAACCTCAACCGCCGCCACATGATCGGACTGATGGCCGTCGCCTTTGCCTTGCCTGCGGTGCAAGCCGAAGCGCGAAGCATGACGCTGACCGGAACGGTGACCTATCGCGAACGGATGATGCTGCCCCCGAATTCGACGGTCGAGGTTTCGCTGGTCGACATCTCACTGGCCGACGCGCCTTCCAGGACCATCGCCCGCCATGTCATCCGGCGCGCTCGTGCCAGCCCGATCCGCTACAGGCTGGCGTTCGATTCGAGCCAGATCCGCAAAGGCCGCACCTATGCACTGCAGGCCCGGATCACCCAGGGCAAGCAGCTGCTGTTCATCAACACCACGCGCCATACGGTTTTCGACGGCGGGCCGAACGACACGGAGATCCGCGTCGAGCGTGTCGCGGGCGAACCGAGCGCCGAACTCGGCATAGCCGGCGAATGGCTTGCCGAAGACATCAACGGCCGCGGTGTGATCGACAACCTGCAGACCACGCTCAAGATCGAAGACAATGGCACCGTGTCGGGTAAGGGCGGCTGCAACGGTTACGGCGGCAAGGCGACCATCACCGGCAACCGTATCCGCTTCGGCATGCTGGTCAGCACGCAGATGGCCTGCGCGCCGGCGATCCTGGATCAGGAAACCAAGTTCCACGCCGCGCTGCGCGAAACACGGAGCTGGCGCGTCGACCAGCGTCGCCGCAAGCTCACTTTGCTGGACAGGCGCGGCCGTGCCGTAGCGGTGCTCGCGCGCATGGGCTGACCGCCACCAGCAAAAGGGCCGGCCAGGGTTCACCTGACCGGCCCTTTTCCTTTATTTGCCGCATGATTTGCGGGATCCTGCTTTACGCCCTCGGATCGGCCTTCGAGCGCTGCTCCAGCCAGCTGACCAGCCGGACCAGCGGCCAAAGGAACAGCAGATAGATGAGCGCCGCGCCAACCAGCGGCGTCGGATTGGCCATCAATGCCTGCGCGTCCGTCGCCTGCTTGAGCAGGTCCGGCATCGCCACCACCGAAGCCAGCGCGGTATCCTTGAAGATGGAAACCGCGTTGCTGGTCAGCGGCGGCACGACGATGCGCAGTGCCTGCGGCAGGATCACCTTGCGCATGGCTGTCCAGAACGGCAGGCCAAGTGCCGCTGCGGCCTCGAACTGGCCCTTGGGGATGTTCTCGATGCCGGCGCGACAGACCTCCGCCGTGAACGCACCCAGTACCATGGAGAGGGCGAGCGTTGCCGAGGTGAAGGCAGACAGACGGATGCCGACAAAGGGCAGTGCGTAGTAGATCATGATCAGCACGACCAGGATCGGCGTCGCACGGAAGATATCGATGAAGCCGACCGCCAGCAGGCGCAGCGGTTTCGGCGCATAGAGCCGCATCAGGCAGACACCGAGGCCGAGCAGCCCGCCAAAGACAATGGCAGTGCAACCGAGCAGCAGCGTGTTGCCGAGCCCCCGGATCAGCATGGGGAAGGCACGGACGAGAACGTCCCAGTTGAAGAAGGTTTCTAACAATCCCATCGTGACGATCCGTCCGCGTCGTTACGGCCGCATGCCGGAAGCCTCGGACTTCCGGCAATCCTGCGACTGTCAGGGTTGGTCCTGGCAGGCTTGGTCCTGATCACAATTGTAGCCCAGCGGCCTGCCCGTGGCAGCCTCCCGACAACACGATGCCGGCAGCGCCCAACGTGTCGCCACCGGCATCGGCCGAGCCCCCGCCCGGCTTACTGAGCCTGCGGAATGGGCAGGATCTTGTTGGTGGAGGAATCCGCGGCGGCGTCCGCGCCCAGCCACTTCTTGTGAAGCGCGGCCATTGTGCCGTCCTTCTTGATGGCATCGATGGCGCCGTTGACCTTTTCGAGCAGCGGCGAGCCCTTCTTCATCATGATGCCGAATTTGTCGCCGGTCGGGATCGCTGTGACCACCGCCATGTCGGGCATCTTGGTGAAGGCGAACTGGAAACCGGCGATGTCGCCGATGGCGCCGTCGAGCCGGCCCGACTGCACGTCGAGGATCAGGTTCTGCTGCGTGTCGTAGCCGCGATATTCCTTGATGCCGTATTTCTCGGTGTTGGCCTTGATCCAGGCCTCGCCGACCGAAGCCGAAATGGCGCCAACCGTCTTGCCCTTCATATCTTCCAGCGTCTTCAGCGGTGTGTTCTTCTTGGCCACCAGCGCGATGTCGCTGTCGTAATAACCTTGCGTGAAGGCCTGGTTCTGCAGGCGATCATTGTTGATGGTGATCGAGGAGATGGCGAGATCGATACGGCCGGAAACGGTCGCCGAAAACAGCGCCTGGAAGCCAAGGTCCTGGATTTCGACATCGGAGCCGATGCGCTTGCCGATCTCCTTGACCAGGTCGACCTCGAAACCTTCGAACTGGCCGGTCTCGAGCTTGTTTTCCCAGGGCGGATTGGCCGGATAGGCGCCCACGAGCAACGTTTCGGCATGCGCCAGCGACGCGGCACCGAGGCCCATCGTCAGCGCCGCGAAGGCGCCGATCAGATTGCGGCGGTTAAGAAGCATTTGGTTCCCCTTATATTGACCCGCCGGTTCGTTGCGGCGGGATGGGTCTGTCCGGACGCGACCCTTCGTCATGAAAGTGCCGACACCATGCGGGCGGCGGCTTGCCGGATCTGATCCGGGTCGCGCAGCACGCACATTCTGAGGAAAGAGCGGGACGCATTGCCGAAGAGGTAGCCGGGCGACAGGCCGACGCGCGCCTTCTCGATGACGCGGGCGCAGGCCTCGCGCGAATCCTCCTGCCCTTCGAAAGCGAAGAAGGCATACATGCCGCCCTTCGGCTTCGACGGCAGGATGATGCCGTCGAGCTTCGCCAGCGCCTCATAGGCGATGTCGAGGCCAAGCCTGGCCCGCTCGCGGATTTCAGCCACCAGCGGCTCACCCTGGCGCAATGCCGCCTCGGCGCCGGCCTGCACGAAGGCGGCGGTGCCGCTGTTGGCATATTGCGTCATGGCGGCGATCTGGTCGGCGACACCGGTCGGATGCGACAGCCAGCCAATACGCCAGCCGGTCATTGCCCAGGCCTTGGAGAAGGAATTGACCACCAGGACACGATCGTCGTCCTCGGCGATCTGCAGTATGGAGGGGGCGACCCCGCCGTCGAAATAGAGACGTCCATAGACCTCGTCGGAGACGATCCAGATGCCGGTGCGCCGCGAGAAATCGAGCAGTGCCTGCAACTCCTCGCGCGTCGCTGTCCAGCCCAGCGGATTGCTCGGCGTCGACAGGAAGATGGCGCGCGTTCGGGCATCGCAGCGCGCGAACACAGCGTCGAGATCGAGCCGCCATTCGCCATCGAAGGCAAGCGCCACCGGTCGTGGTTCGCCTCCGACCAGATGGATGGCGTTATGGATGTTGGGCCATTGCGGCTCGATGTAGACGGCGTTGGTGCCGACATCGACCAGCAGTTCCATCGCCAGCATCACCGCATGCATGCCGCCCGGCGTCACCGTCGAGCGTTCGACCGCGATCGGACGGCCATGCAATCTGCTCTGATATTCAGAAAGCGTGGTCGTCAGCGAACCGAGACCGCGCATGTTGGGAATATAGAAAGTCTGGCCGGCATCGAGCGACGCCTTGGCGGCATCGATGATGAAGCCCGGCGTGACCATGTCGCCCTCGCCGTACCAGAGAGGAATGACATCGCCGAGGCTCTGCGCCTTGGCGGCCAGCTGGGCGATGTTTTCGGTGCGCAGGTCCTGTATCTGCGGGCGAATGCCCTCGAGCGGCGGAAAGGGCCGGACATTCGCCGGATAGGCGGATGCGCCGCTTCTGCTCAAGGTCATATGGCAGTTCCTCCCAACGACATACAGGCCAAGGACGCGCAGGAACGCAGCTCCCGTGCGGTGCAGGCTCAGTCCAACCAACTCACTCAATAACGCATGAAACAGTATACTGTTCAAGCCTAAAATTTTTTATCCGACCGCTTGCACTTCTCTTGGAATACGCGTTACCTTCGATGAAAATCGACGTTTTGAGCCATTTCTTGTCGCAGACAGGTCGAACATTCAGGACTCGCGCAACAAGAAATCGGGCACAAACAGTATACTGATTGTGGAGAGGCCTGATGTCTGACGAGAGACCGTTCAAAGGCTCCGGCGGCAGCCTGCGCGCCCAGATCTACGAAGACATCCGCGACCGCATCCATCGCGGCGCGCTGGGTCGCAACGACCGGCTGGTCGATGTGGAGATCGCGGGCAATCTCGGTGTGTCGCGCATGCCGGTGAGGGAAGCCCTGCTGCAGCTCACGCATGAAGGCTATCTCGTCGGCACCACGCGCGGCTTCATGTTGCCGACACTGACACCGACCGACGTCGCCAACATCTTCGAGGTGCGGCGCTGCCTGGAACCACGTGCCGCCGCTCATGCCGCCCGCACGCTCGATGCGTCCGGCATGGAACGCCTGGCCGCAGCGCTCAAGGATGCCGAGGACGCCGTCGCGACCGCCGATGCGGAACTTCTGTTCCAGGCCAACGTCCGCTTCCGCCGCTCGTGGCTCGAAGCCGTCGACAACGACCGGCTGGCCTCCGCCATCGCCCGTTTCGCCGACCACGTGCAGGTCGTGCGCCTCGGCACGCTGACGCACCAGCCAACACAGGCTGTCGTGCTTGCCGGCATGCGCAGGCTCTACGACGCCTTCGCAAGCCGCGACTCGATGGCCGCTTTCGACCACATGACAACCTTCATCCAGCACGCCGAGGAGCGCTTCGTGGCACTCACCAGGGCGCTGGAAACCGCCAGCGAAGAAGGACGGCGTTCCCAGGGACAATCGTTATGATCAAGCCGCATCCACTCAAGGGCCCGAACAAGTTCAAGCTCGGCGTCTTCTCCATGAATGCCGACGGCGGCCTGGCGATGACGACGGCACCGGAGCGCTGGCGTGCGCGCTGGGACGACAACCTCAACGCAGCCCGCATCGCCGATAGCGCCGGGCTGGAATTCCTGCTGCCGATCGCGCGCTGGCGCGGTTTCGGCGGCGTCACCCATGCGCGAGAATGGTCGTTCGAGACCTTCACCTGGGCAGCGGGACTGGCGACGGCGACGGAAAACATCGCTTTGTTCATGACCGTGCATGTGCCGCTGGTCCACCCGCTGCAGGCGGCCAAGGCACTGGCCACCGTCGACCATATCTCCGGTGGCCGCGCCGGCCTCAATATCGTCTGCGGCTGGAACCCGGACGAGTTCGCGATGTTCGGCCAGACAGTCGGCGAGCGCACCTACGACCAGGCCGAGGAGTGGATCACCATTATCGAACGCGCCTACAAATCGCGCGAACCGTTCGACTTCGCCGGCGAGTTCTATGACCTCAAGGGCGTGGTCAGCCGGCCGGCCAGCCTGCAGGCGCCGCGCCCGGTGACGATGAACGCCGCGTTCGGCGCTCCGGGCCGCAACTACGCGGCGCGCCATTGCGACTATCTGTTCTCGACCTTCTCGGAAATCTCGGAAGGCCGCGCCCATGTCGTCGACATCGCCAGCCGCGCTGCCGAAGTCGGCCGCGACGTCGGCGTCTATACGGTCTGCCACGTGGTCTGCCGCGAAACGCAGCAGGAGGCGGAGGACTATTATCGCCGCTATGCGCTCGAACTCGCCGACAAGGGCGCCGTCGACGAGCATATGAAGAAAAAGAAGGAATTCGCGCATTCCCACGACGACAAGGCATTCACCGAATACCGACAGCGTTTTGCCGGCGGCGCCGGCACCTATCCACTTGTCGGCACGCCGGAGAAGATCGTCGACGACCTGATCCGCATCATGGAACAGGGGTATGCGGGCGCGGCACTCTCCTTCGTCAACTACACCTACGACCTGCCGTTCTTCTGCGACCGCGTGCTGCCGCTGATGCGCCAAGCCGGGCTGAGGATGAACTGATGGACACTGCAACCGGCGCGTTGCCCGTGCACGGCACCGTCGACCCGCGTGGTTTCAAGCAGGGCATGCGCGCGATGGCCGGTGCGGTCGCGATTCTGGCCGCAGAGGATGGCGAGCATGGCTGCTTCGGCCTAACCGCAACCGCCGTCTGCTCGTTCAGTACCGAGCCGCCGTCGCTACTCGCCTGCGTGCACAAGAACAGCACCTTCGCCTCGCTGACGCGGCAGGATATGGCCTTTTCGGTCAACCTGCCGGCCGCGGATCAGGAAAATGTCGCGCGCGTCTTCGGCGGCATGACAACCGCCAAGGGCGTAGCGCGTTTTGCGGCGGGCTCATGGGTGCGCGGCGAAACCGGCGCGCCCCTGCTGGTCGGCGCCCGCGCCGTTTTCGAATGCCGGGTTGGCGAGATCATCGCACGCGCCTCGCATCTGATCCTGATCGGACTGGTGACCAGGGTGACGCTCGACCGCGTCGAGCGCGAGCCGATCTTCTACGCCCACGGGCGCTTTCTCACTCTAAACGGCCAATAACGGAGACCAGCCGATGTCCCCTGTCCTGTCCGGCCGGCTGAAGACCCGACTTGCCGCCAAAGAACAGCTCGGCCTTGTCTGGCTGACGCTCGGTCATGCCTCGATCACCGAAATGGCGGCGCATTCCGGCGCCGACGCGCTTGTCATCGACCTGCAGCACGGGCTGTGGGATCGCCGGTCGCTGGAGACGACGGTCGGCATCGCCGCCGCTGCCGCCCCGGTGATCGCGCGCGTTGCGGACGGTTCGACGACGGCGATCGGCAATGCGCTGGATGCCGGTTGCGACGGCGTGCTGGTGCCGCTGATCGAGAGCCGCGAACAGGCTGAACAGGCGATATCCGCCGCCCGTTTTCCGCCGCATGGCCATCGCTCGGGCGGCGGCGTGCGGCCACTGGCCATGGGTTTCGGCACCTATCTCGAACGGGCAGGCCGCGTCGCCGTCGGCCTGATGATCGAGACCGCCGAGGGGGTTGAACAGGCAGATGCGATCGTAACCACTCCCGGGCTGGACTTCGTGCTGATCGGTACCGGCGATCTCGGCATCTCCTACGCGGCGCGAGGCAAGGGCGGCGACGCGACGGAAGCGGGCTGCCTGCGCGTGAAGGAAGCCTGTGCCAGCGCCGGTGTTCCTTGCGGCATCTTCACCGGCACCATCGACAAGGCCCTCGAGCGACGCGCCGAGGGGTATCACCTCGTGGTGCTCGCCTCCGATGTCGACGTGGTGCGAGACGCCTTCAACGGCGTGGTGCGCGACTTTGCCGGAGCGGCATCGTGAAACCGCCTTTTCGCGAGCGGCTGGACTTCGATGGCGCCAATGGCCAGGTGCTCGACGAAAGCCGCCGCTACATGCTGATGCGGCCCGAGGCGCTGATGGGGATGTTTCGTCGGCTCGATGATGAAGCCCGTCAGAAGGCGCTGGAGGCGCTTGCGGCTTCTGTGATCGAAATGGGCGGCGACAGCGCACGTGCCTACAAGGCACATGGCGGGGGCGACGCCGACGCCCTTTTGTCGACCGTGGCCAACACCGCGCCTGACCTCGGCTGGGGCGTCTGGTCTCTTCGCCCGGGGCACTGGCGGCATTGAACTCACCGTCCGCAACAGCCCCTTCGCGACTGGCTATGGCTCCGCGTCACAACCGGTCTGCCATGCTATTGCAGGTATGGTCACTGCAGTCGGTCGCATGGTGCTGGACAAAGGCGTCGTCATCGCACGTGAAATCGAATGCGCAGCCTGCGGCGCCCCGGCCTGCCGCTTCGAGGCGCAGCAGGTCTGAGACCAACCTAGCTTTCGAGCAGGGTCCTGGTCAGCGGATGCGCCGAATCCACCAGCCCGTCGATGACGCTGAAATGGTGGCGATCCGGCTCGGCGTAAAAGCCAGTCGACGCTCCGAGACCGGTCCAGATATTGGCGAGCAGTTCGGACTGGCGGATGAATTCCGAGCGTTCGCCACCGCCGACCCAGCACACCAGCCGTGCGCCATCCATCGGCGACAGCAGCACCGGGCTCTCGACCGCTGCCTCGGCAGCATCGATTTTCAGCGTCTTGTTCATGCCCGTCTTCATGATCGGCCGCAGGTCATGCACGCCCGACAGCGAGACCGTGTTGACGATACGGCGACGCACCGCTTCCGGCAGAGGCGATGTCGCCGAGATCATGCGCGTGACCAGATGGCCTCCGGCCGAATGGCCGGTCAGACGGATATCACCGGCGACCAGCTCCGCTGCCTTCGTTATGGCAGCGCCTATTTCAGCAGAGATCTGGCCGATGCGTGCCTCGGGCGCCAGCGTATAGGACGGCATCGTCACCGCATGGCCGCTTTCGACGGCGCCGCGCGCCAGATGCGACCAGAAGCTCTTGTCGAGTGCCATCCAGTAGCCGCCATGCACGAAGACGACGAGCCCCTTCGCCGTGCCTGTCGGCAGGAACAGGTCGAGCCGGTTGCGTGTTCCCGGACCATAAGCGATGTCGAGCTGCGCGCGGCCAGATGCCGTCAGCTCGTCGCGATAAGCGGCCGCGGGTGCTACCCAGGCTTCGGGCCAACGGTCGCCTCCGGCAATGTTGGCGCCATTGGTATAGGCGTTGTCCCAGTCGACAATCTTGTGAACGACCATGATCGCTGTCCCTCTCCCACCTGCTCCGGCCGGCATCCTCGGCCTCTACCATAGGCAAGCGCCGGGCCAGCGCAACGATAAACTTTATGCTTGAAATAACCTTGGTGCTATGCGAGCGTTTCCATTAGCGGAACGGACAAGCACGCAGCAAGGCGACTCCACACCACCGCATGACAAGGCTGCATCAAGATGGCCAACGCAGACCCTACGGAAGCTGGGAGATCGAACGAGATGCTTGGGCCGACGGCGCATACCGACACGTTTGCACGAGACAATCTCCCGCCTCCGGACCTTTGGCCCGATTTCCTGCTCGAAGGCTTCGAGTATCCCGACCACATCAATGCCGGCGTCGAACTGACCGACCGCATGGTCGAACAGGGCTTCGGCGATCACACAGCGCTGATCGGCAACGGCCGCCGCCGCACCTACAAGGAACTGGCCGACTGGACCAGCCGCCTGGCGCATGCGCTGGTCGAGAATTACGGTGTCAAACCGGGCAACCGCGTGCTGATCCGCTCGGCCAACAATCCTGCCATGGTCGCCTGCTGGCTTGCCGCCACCAAGGCCGGTGCGGTGGTGGTCAACACCATGCCAATGCTGCGCGCCGGCGAGCTTGCCCAGATCGTCGACAAGGCCGAGATCACGCTGGCGCTGTGCGACACCAGGCTGATGGAAGAGATGGTAGCCTGCGCCAAGCAGAGTAAATTCCTGAAGCAGGTCATCGGTTTCGACGGCACCGCCAACCATGACGCGGAACTCGATCGCGTCGCGCTCGACAAGTCCGTGCGCTTCGATGCAGTCAAGACCGGGCGCGACGACGTCGCCCTTCTCGGCTTCACCTCCGGCACCACCGGCATGCCGAAGGCGACGATGCATTTCCACCGCGACCTTCTCATCATCGCCGACGGCTATGCCCGCGAGGTGCTGAGCGTGACGCCGGAAGACGTCTTCATCGGCTCGCCGCCGCTCGCCTTCACCTTCGGCCTCGGCGGGCTGGCGATCTTCCCGCTGCGCTTCGGCGCCGCCGCGACCCTGCTGGAGAACGCCTCGCCGCCCAACATGGTCGAGATCATCCAGACCTATCGCGCCACCGTGTGCTTCACGGCACCGACTGCCTATCGCGCCATGCTGGCGGCGATGGACAAGGGGGCCGATCTGTCCTCGCTGCGCGCCGCGGTCTCCGCCGGGGAAACATTGCCGGCGCCGGTCTACGAGGAATGGATGGAGAAGACCGGCAAGCCGATGCTCGACGGCATCGGCGCCACCGAGATGCTGCATATCTTCATCTCCAACCGTTTCGGCGATTCCAAGCCGGCCTGCACCGGCAAGCCCGTCAACGGCTATGAGGCCAAGATCGTCGACGACGACATGAACGAGCTGCCGCGTGGCGAAGTCGGGCGGCTGGCCGTGCGCGGCCCGACCGGATGCCGTTATCTGGCCGACGACCGCCAGACGAAGTATGTGCGCAAGGGCTGGAACCTGACCGGCGATTCCTTCTTCCAGGACGAGGACGGTTATCTGCACTTCGCCGCGCGCTCAGACGACATGATCATCTCGGCCGGCTACAACATCGCCGGGCCGGAGGTGGAGGCAGCACTCCTGTCGCACACCGACGTCAAGGAATGCGCCGTCATCGGCGCGGCCGACGAGGAGCGAGGCCAGATCGTGCAGGCGCATGTCGTGCTGGTGGAAGGCGTGGCAGCCGATGAGTTGACCGCCAAGCGCCTGCAGGACCATGTCAAGGCGACCATCGCCCCCTACAAATACCCGCGCTCGATCAAGTTCATCGATGCGCTGCCGAAAACCCAGACCGGCAAGATCCAACGTTTCCGCTTGAAAGACATGCACTGACCATGACCGACTTTACAAGGACACGCAGCCTCTTCCACATGCCGGACGGCGTGTCCTATCTCGACGGCAATTCGCTGGGGCCGCTGCCGAAAAGCGCTACGCAGCGCGTGCAGGAGATGATGACCGCGCAATGGGGCGAACAGCTGATCCGTGGCTGGAATGCTTCCGGCTGGATGATGCAGCCGCGCAGGCTCGGCGACCGCATCGGCAAGCTGATCGGCGCTCCGGAAGGCACCGTCGTCGTCGGCGATACGCTGTCGATCAAGGTCTACCAGGCGCTTGCCTCGGCGTTGGACCTCAATCCGTCGCGGCGCGTCGTGCTCTCCGACAACGGCAATTTCCCGTCCGACCTGTACATGGCGCAGGGCCTGCTGCGCTCGCTCGACAAGGGCTACGAGTTGAAGGTGGTCGATCCGGAAGAAGTCGAGGCCGCGATCGATGAAAGCGTCGCCGTGCTGATGATCACCGAGGTCGACTACCGCACCGGCCGTCTGCACGACATGAAGAAGCTGACCGCCAAGGCGCATGCAGCCGGCGTGCTGACCGTCTGGGACCTGGCGCATTCGGCCGGAGCGCTTGCCGTCGACCTCGAAGGCGCCAAGGCCGACTTCGCCGTCGGCTGCACCTACAAATATCTCAATGGCGGCCCTGGCGCTCCGGCCTTCATCTATGTCGCGCCGAAACATGCCGGCAAGGTGCGCCCGGCCCTGTCCGGCTGGCTCGGCCATGAAAGTCCCTTCGCCTTCGACCTCGACTACCGTTCGGGCGCCGGCATCGACCGCATGCGCGTCGGTACGCCGGCGGTGATCGCCATGGCCGCGCTCGATGCGGCGATGGACGCATGGGAGGGCGTTTCCATGGCCGATGTGCGCAAGCAGTCGATCGCACTCGCCGACCTCTTCATCCGCGAGGTCGAGGCACGTTGCCCCGAGCTGACGCTCGCCTCGCCGCGCAATGGCGCAGAGCGTGGCAGCCAGGTTTCGTTCCGCCATCCTGAAGGCTACGCCATCATGCAGGCACTGATTGCGCGCGGCGTCATCGGTGACTTCCGTGCGCCTGACGCCGTCCGCTTCGGTTTCACGCCGCTGTACATCGGCGAGCAGGAAGTGCTCGGCGCGGTCAGCGTGCTCGAAGACGTCATGAAGAACAAGCGCTGGGACGAGCCGCAGTACCGCAAGAAAGCCCTGGTGACATGAGCAAGCCCTACGATCCTTCCCAGGAAGGCGCGCAGATGTCGTTCAAGGAACGCATGTCCTATGGCGACTATCTGCATCTCGAGCGCGTGCTGGATGCACAGGAGCCGCTTTCCACCGCGCATGACGAGTTGCTGTTCATCGTGCAGCACCAGACATCCGAGCTTTGGATGAAGCTGGCGATCCACGAGATCCGCTCGGCCATGCGCGAGATCCGTTCCGATCGCCCGCAACCGGCGTTCAAGATGCTGACGCGCGTGGCGCGCATCTTCGAGCAGCTGAACAATTCCTGGGACGTGCTGCGCACCATGACACCCAGCGAATACACCGAGTTCCGCAATTCGCTCGGCCAATCTTCCGGGTTTCAGTCCTATCAGTACCGCGCGGTCGAGTTCCTGGTCGGCAACCGCAACACCGCCATGCTCCGGCCGCACGCACACCAGCCGGAGCTGATCGCCAGGCTCGAGGAAATCCTGGCGGAACCCAGCCTCTATGATGAGGCGCTGCTGCTTTTGTCACGCAACGGCTTTGACATCGGCGCCGACGCCAGCCGCACCAGCTGGCGCGAGACGCGCGATGAGAACCCGCAGGTGCTCGAGGCCTGGAAAGCGGTCTATGCCGCGCCGCAGAAGTACTGGGACCTCTACGAACTCGCCGAGAAGCTTGTCGATTTCGAGGATTATTTCCGACGCTGGCGCTTCAACCACGTCACCACCGTCGAGCGCATCATCGGGCTGAAGCGCGGCACCGGCGGCACCGGCGGCGTTTCCTACCTGCGCAAGATGCTGGAAGTGGTGCTGTTCCCGGAATTGTGGACCGTCCGTACGGTGCTGTAGAGCGTTTGCCTCGAACTTTGCCTTCTCCCCTTGTGGGAGAAGGTGGCCTCGCCATGGGCGAGGTCGGATGAGGGGTGTTGGAAGGAGTGCGATCTCCCCGGCCTGAGCGACACCGACACCAGCGTAAAATATTGATAATACTGGTTTCTTCCAACACCCCTCATCCGTCTCGGCGCTACGCGCCGAGCCACCTTCTCCCTCAAGGGGAGAAGGGAAAGGGCTGTCAATCCGGAACGACCGCGGTCGCCTGGATTTCCACCAGCGCCTCGTCCTCGATCAAGCCAGACACCTGAACCACGGCCATGGCCGGGAAGTTGCGGCCCATGGTCGCCTTCCAGGCCGCGCCGATCTCCTTCAGCGACGAGGAGTAGGCTTTGCGGTCGATCACGTACCAGGTCATGGTCGTGATATGCTCGGGACCGGCGCCGCCCTCACGCAGGATGGCGATGACGTTCTCCAAGGTCTGCCGGATCTGGCCCGGCAGATCATGCACCTCGAACTTGCACTGGCTGTTCCAACCGATCTGGCCGCCGACAAAGATGGTACGGCCGCGCGCTTCCATGCCGTTGGCATAGCCGATCGGCTTCGCCCAGCCTTCGGGCTGCAGCACCCGGTGCGGCGTCGTGGCGGCCTTGTGTTCGGAGATTGCGGTCACAGTCATGTCTACTCCAGTCATTTCGCGCTCTTCATCAGCTCGCGGCCGATGATCAGCTTCTGAACTTCGGTGGCGCCCTCATAGATGCGCAGCGCCCTGATCTCGCGGTACAGCGTCTCGGTGATCTCGCCGACACGCACGCCGCGCCCGCCGAACATCTGCAGCGCCTGGTCGATCACCCATTGCGCGTTTTCGGTCGCCGTCATCTTGGCCATCGCCGCTTCGCGGGTGATCGGCAGTTTCTGCACATCGCGCCGCCAGGCGGTGCGCACGGTCAGGAGCGACGCGGCATCGATCGCTGTCGCCATCTCGCCCAGAGTGCTCTGCGCTGTCGGCAGGTCGGCCAGTGTGGCGCCGAACATCTTGCGCGCCTTGGCATGCGCCACCGCTTCGTCGAGCGCACGCCGTGCAAAACCGAGTGCGGCAGCAGCAACCGACGGGCGGAAGATGTCCAGCGTGCGCATGGCGATCTTGAACCCCTCGCCCGACTGACCGAGCAGGTTCGCTGCCGGCACGCGACAATTGTCGAAGCGGATGCGGGCCAGCGGATGCGGCGCGATCGTCTCGATGCGCTCGGCAATGTGGAAACCGGGCGTGTCGGCATAGACGACAAAGGCGGAAATGCCGCGCGTGCCCGGAGCTTCACCGGTGCGGGCAAAGACGGTGTAGACGTCGGCGATGCCGCCGTTGGAGATGAAGACCTTCTCGCCGTTGAGCACGAATTCATCGCCCTGACGCTCGGCCGACGTCCTCATCGCGGCAACGTCGGAGCCGGCTTCCGGCTCGGTCAGCGCAAAGGCGGAGATCAACTCGCCTTTGGCGATCCTCGGCAGAATGCTCTGCTTGATCTGAGGCGAGCCGGACAGGCTGATGGCACCAGTTCCCAGACCCTGCATGGCAAAGGCGAAATCCGCCAGTCCGTCGGCATAAGCGAGCGTCTCGCGGATCAGGCAGAGCGAACGGCTGTCGATTTCCGCAGCCGCGCCGCCGAACTCGGCCGGCACGCAATGGCGCAGGAAACCACCGGCGCCGAGCTTGCGCACCAGTCCCTTGCAAGCGCCGTCGGCATCGTGGTGGTCGATATGGCCCAGGCCGCCACCGGCAACGAAATGATCGAGGTCGGCGGCAAGTTTCCTATGGTTTTCGGCAAAGAACGGCCAGTCGAGATGATCCCGAGTCGGGCCGCCGGAACTCTGCGGATTGTCCATCGTCAGTTCCCTTCGAAAACCGGCTTCGTCTTGGCAGCGAAAGCCTCGAAAGCACGACGGAAATCGCCCGTCGCCATGCAGATGGCCTGCGCCTGAGCTTCGGATTCAATCAGTTCCTCGATGCCCATCGACCATTCCTGGTCGAGCATCTTCTTGGTCATGGAATGCGCGAACCACGGTCCATCGGCGAGATTGCGGGCGAAACGCTGTGCCTCGGCCAGCATGACAGGACGCTCATGCAGCGCATTGTAGAACCCCCAGGCATGGCCTTCGGCGGCCGACATCGAGCGGCCGGTGAACAGAAGCTCTGCGGCACGGCCCTGACCGATGATGCGCGGAAGAATGCCGCAGGCGCCCATGTCGGCGCCGGCCAGACCGACGCGGGTGAACAGGAAGGCGGTCTTGGCTTCAGGCGTCGCGACACGGTAGTCGGCGCTCATCGCCAGGATCGCGCCGGCGCCGGCGCAGATGCCGTCGACCGCGGCGATGATCGGCTGTGGGCAGGCGCGGATCTGGCGAACCAGGTCTCCGGTCATTCGGGTGAAGGCCAGAAGCTCCGGCATCGCCATCTTGGTAAGCGGCTCGATGATCTCGAACACGTCACCACCAGAACAGAAATTGTCGCCGGCGCCGGCCAGGACGATGGCGCGGACGTCGCTGGCCCGGTGCAGCGAACGGAACAGGTCGCCCAACTCCTCATAGCTTTCGAAGGTCAGCGGGTTCTTGCGCTCCGGCCGGTTGAGCGTGATCGTGGCAACACGGCCATCGGCATCGGTCTCGAACAGGAAGTGCCTGGCCTCGTGACCCTTGAAGGGGCGCTTCTTGTCCAGCATCGCGTCGGTCATCGCTCATTTATCCTTGCTTGCTTCCGGCGCGCCCATCGGCGTGCCGGCTCGTCCTGTTCCAGTGTTTGCTGCTCGTCAGTCGTTGGCCGACGGCGGCAGGAAATCCACATCGTGCTCAGCCGACAGCCGCACCACTTCCTCGACATCGGTGAGGTTGTGCAGCTTCTTGAACAGGTCCTCGAGATTGCCGGCGGGCGACACCCAGAACAGCGCACGCGCCGGCTTGTCGGACTTGTTGAAATAGCCGTGCGGAATACCGCGCGGCATGCGCACCAGATCGCCGGCCCTGGCCGTGGACCACTTGCCGTCGAGCTTCAGTTCCAGTTGCCCTTCCTGCACGAGGATGAATTCCTCCTGCGTCGGATGGATGTGGACCGGCACGAACTGACCGGCTTCGCTGTTGGTCTCGAAAGCGAAGCTGGAAGCGCAGGTGGCCTTCGGAAAATACCGTTGGCCGAGAATGTTCCACTCGGTCGCTTCGTAACCAGTGCCGTTTTCAGTGATGCCCTTTTCCAATGCCTTATCAGTCATGTGTTCCTCCCTTTTGTTTGTAGTTAGCCCGCCATGACCTCACCGCCGGCGACCGCGATGGCCTGACCGGTGATAGCGCCCGCTCCCTCGGACGCCAGCCACAGCACTGCATCAGCCACTTCCTGCGGCGTCACCAGACGGCCCTGCGGATTGGCCCGAGCAAGGCTGGCGCGCGCCTCATCGGCGGTGCGGCCAGTCTTGCCGACGATGGTGTCGACCGCACCGTCAAGCAGCGGCGTATCGGTGAAACCAGGGCAGACGGCGTTGACGGTGACATCGGTGCGCGCCAGTTCCAGCGCCAGCGCCCGGGTCAAGCCAATGACCCCATGCTTGGAGGCGCAATAGGCCGAGACATATGCGTAGCCGGTCAGGCCGGCGGTGCTGGCGACATTGACGATGCGCCCCTTTCCGGCCTTGCGGATCGACGGCAGCAAAGCCTGCGTGACAAGGAAGGTACCGGTGAGATTGATGCCGATGACGCGTCCCCAAAGCGCTGCATCCGTGCGCTCGAACGAAGCCGAGGGCGCCTCGCCGGCACAGTTGACCAGAACCGCAACTTCGCCCGAGGCGGCAATGGCTTTGGCGCAGCCAGAGGCAATCGTCACGGCATCGGTGACGTCAAATCCGTCGATCACGAAGGATTTGCCGCCGCCAGCAGCGATCTCCCTGGAGACGTCCTCCAGAGGTTCGGCGCGACGCCCGGCCAGCGAGACGATATGCCCGCTCTTTGCCAAGGCGAGCGCGATGGCGCGGCCTATTCCGCTGCCGGCACCGGTGATGAGAGCGTGGCGCGCCGCACTCATTTGCGGCCCGTCGCTTCCGCCGCGGCGCGGGCCAGATTGGCCTCATACTGCTGTCGGCTCGCATAGTACTGCTTCGGCCAGACCTGGCCGGAATAACCGACCTTGGCGGCCTCATGCATGACGAAGGACGGGTCGGCGAGATGCGGCCGGGCAATGGCGCAGAGATCGGCGCGGCCGGCCGCGATCACCGAATTGGCGTGGTCGGCCTCCGAGATCGCGCCGACGGCGATGGTTGGAACCTGGACCTCGTTGCGGATCTTGTCGGAGAACGGCGTCTGCCACATGCGGCCGAACACCTGCTTTTCCTGTTTCACCACCTGACCCGACGAACAGTCGATGAGGTCGGCTCCCGCCTCCTTGAACATGGCCGCGAAGATCGCGGCGTCTTCCGGCGTGTTGCCGCCTTCGTACCAGTCATTGGTCGAGAGACGCACCGAAATCGGCTTGTCCTCAGGCCACGCCGCACGGATGGCATGGAAGACCTCGAGCGGGTACCTGGCGCGCGCCGCGTGATCGCCGCCATATTCATCGTCACGAAGATTGGTCAGAGGCGACAGGAAGGCGGAGAGCAGATAGCCGTGCGCGCAGTGCAGTTCGAGGATGTCGAAGCCGACCTCGTCGGCCCATTTCGTCGCCTGCACGAAATCGGCCTTGATCCTTTCCAGATCCTCCTTCGTGGCGGCGCGCGGCACGTCCGAATGCGGAAGATAAGGGATCGCGGAAGCCGAGATCAGTGGCCAGCCGCCCTGCTCCACCGGCTGGTCAGTCCCTTCCCAGGCGACCTTGGTCGCCCCCTTGCGGCCGGCGTGGCCAAGCTGGATGCCGATCTTGGCCGGCGTGTCGTTGTGCACGAAATCGACCAGACGGCGGTAACCTTCCTTCTGCTCCTCGTTCCATAGGCCGAGACAGCCCGGCGTGATGCGGGCATCGGGCGACACGCAGATCATTTCCGGGAAGACAAGCGAGGCACCGCCCATGGCGCGTGAGCCGAGATGGACCAGGTGGAAGTCGTTCGGCATGCCATCCCTGGCCGAATACATCGCCATCGGCGAAACGATGACGCGGTTCGCCAGCGTCAGGCCGCGCGCCCTGTAGGGCGTGAACATCGGCGGGATCGGGCGGCCGTTCGGTTGGGCCGGCGCACCGGCACGCTCGGCGAACCAGCGCTCGTAGCCCTCCAGCCAGTCCTTGTCGCGCAGGCGCAAATTCTCATGGCTGATGCGCTGCGAGCGCGTCAGCATGGAATACATGAACTGCTCCGGTTCCAGCGTATCGGCATAACGCGTGCCCACCACCTCGAACCACTCCATGGCGTTGCGCGCCGCGTTCTGGATGCGCGCGACGTCGACGCGGCGCACTTCCTCATAAGCTTCGAGCACTGCCGGGATGTTTTTGGCGTCATGCCCGGCAATGTTGAACTGGTTTGTCAGTTCGATCGCGTCATCGATGGCAAGCTTGGTGCCCGAGCCGATGGCGAAATGCGCGGTATGGGCGCTGTCGCCCATCAGCACGACATGACTGTTGCCGTTGAAATGGCTCCACTTGCCGCAGATCAGGCGACCGAAATTCAGCCAGGCCGAGCCGCGCAGATGGCGCGCGTTGGTCATCAGGCTATGGCCGTCCAGCGTTTCGGCGAACAGCTTTTCACAGAAGGCGATCGACTGGTCCTGGTCCATCTTGTCGATGCCATGCGCCTGGAATACCTCATCCGTGGTCTCCACGATGAAGGTCGAGGTGTTGTCGTCGAAGCGGTAGATGTGGGCCTGGAACCAGCCGTGCTCCGTACGCTGGAAATCGAAGGTGAAGGCGTCGAAGGCCTTGTTGGTGCCAAGCCAGATGAAGCGGTTCGGACGCACCACCATGTCAGGCTGGAAGATATCGGCATATTTGTTGCGGATGCGCGAATTGACACCGTCCGAGGAGATGATCAAGTCGGCGTCGGGGAATTCCTCGTCACCGTTCACCTCGCGCTCGAACACCATCTCGACGCCAAGTTCGATGCAACGATCCTGCAGGATGTTCAGCATTTTCTTGCGGCCGATGCCGACAAAGCCGTGCCCGGTGGTGCGGATCTTGCGGCCCTTGAACACCAGCTCGATATCGTCCCAATGGTTGAAGGCATCCTCGATGGTTGCGGCGGTTTCCGGATCCCATTTGCGCATCGACTGCATGGTGGCATCGGAGAACACGACACCCCAGCCGAATGTGTCATAGGGGCGATTGCGCTCGACCACGGTGACCTGATGTTCGGGATTCTGCTTCTTCATCAGCAGGGCAAAATAGAGCCCGGCCGGTCCGCCACCGATACACACGATCTTCATGGTCATCTCCGCTCTGCTCACGGCCAATCGAGGCCGTGCGTGAACCATGAAAGGATAGTGAGCCCTCTCCAAAGATATTTCAAGCTTAAAATGATTGCCGTGTACGATCTTTCGCCCGGCGACGCGAAGCTGCGCCGTCAGCCGCCCCGCCGCCCGTCGTCCGACAGTCTGTTTTTGTGCTGTTTCTGGAGAGCGCCAACGCCGCCAGACCTGCAGGGATCCGAATCCGATGCGCAGCGGCGCCTGCCGGGGTCTATTGCCTACGGCTAGGCCGCCTCGCCCGCATTGACACCTTCGAAAGTGACAAAGGCCTGCAGGGTGAAGGAGATGTGCTCCGTCATCAAAGCGCGGGCGCGCTCGATATCGCGGTCGAAGGCGGCGTCCATCAGCTCGGTGTGATGATCGATGCCCATAGCGTCATGCAGCGCCGCAACCGCCTTCTCGAAATCGCCGCCACGGCCGCGCGCGGCGCGCAGCATCGGCGCGAGACTGAGGAAGTGCTGATGGCGGCGGAGCTGATCGTAGACCATGGCCTGGAAGCGCAGCAGCCAGGCTGAGCTCGCAGCGCTGACAAGCGCTGCATGGAAGGCGGCGTGGCGCTCGTCCCATTCCTCGATGGCCGTTTCGGACGGATCTTCCGGCGAGAACTTGCAGCGCGACAGCCGGTAATGTGCCGTCACCACGGCCGACTCCCACTCTGCCCCGCCCTTGCGGATGGACTCTTCCAAAAGCGGCAGCTCGACCACTTCACGGGCCCGGATGAGATCCTCCAGCTCCGCACGCGAAACCGGCGCCACCGCAAAGCCGCGATTGCTCACCGCCGTGACCAGCTTCTCGGCCTCCAGCCGCGAAAGCGCCTCACGCAGGGGCGTCCAGCCGAAGCCGTAGATCTGGTTGAGCGCACCAAGCTTCAGCGGCGTACCCGGCTCCAGCCGCGTGGTCAGGATGTCACGCCGCAGCCGCAAATAGGCAGCTTCCGTCTTGGTCGAGGGCTCCTCATCCCGCATCGCACTTTTCCTCCACGCCAGGATCATATATTTGGCGGGCCTATCGGCAAAATAATATATCAAACATCCACAGCAGATATTTTATATATAAACCTTTTGACAAGGTTTGCCGACCCGTTATGATGCAATCTGGGGCGCCGGGGAGAGACGGCCGCTTGCCAAATCTGGGAGGAAAACATGATTTCGTCTAAGGCCGGATGGCTGTCCGGAATAGTACTTGCAGGTTCGCTGATCGCCAGCGTCGTCAGCGCCGCCGCAGATCCGATCCGCATCGGCATCGCCAATTTCGGGGAGCATCCGCAGCTCAACGCCTCGATCGCCGGTTTCAAGAAGGGCCTGGCTGAAAGCGGCTTCGTCGAAGGCAAGGATGTGGTCTTCACCGAAAGCCATACCAATTTCGACGCCACCCTGGTGCCGCAGATGATCGAGAAGCTGAAGGCCGAAAACCCCAAGCTGATCTACACCGTGACCACCCCGGTCTCGCAGATCGCCAAGCAGCAGCTTGCCGGCAGCGGCATCAACATCGTCTTCACCGCAGTGACCGACCCGGTCGCCGCCAAGCTGGTCCCGTCCTGGGAAGCCGGCGACACCGGCATCACCGGTTCGTCCGACCTGCAGGACGTGGCAGCGGTGATGGAATTCACCAAGAAGCTGCTGCCGGAAGCCAAGCGCTTCGGCGTTCCCTACAACCCCGGCGAGGCCAATGACGTCGCCGTGCTGGAAAAGATCAAGGAAGCCGCTCCGAAGGCCGGCTTCGAAGTGGTGGCCGTCGGTGTCGACAACGTCAACGACATCCAGCAGCGCATCGCATCGCTCAAGGGCAAGGCGGACGTGATCTACACGCCGGCTTCCAACCTGCTGCAGCCGGCTATCGCCGCGGTTTCGGCCGCTGCCCGCCAGGCCGGCATCCCGATCGTCAACTCCGACGACGGTGCCGTGCGCAAGGGTGTGGTTCCGGCCAGCTTCGCGGTCAACTACGATCAGGTCGGCCTCGCTGCCGGCAAGATCGCGGCCGAAATCCTGAAGGGCAAGGACCCGAAGGAAATCGCGCCGTTCCGCCCGGCCTATGCCGATCACAGCCCGCTGATCTCGAAGAAGGTCGCCGCCGACTTCGGCCTGAAGATTCCGGCAGCGCTCGACGACTGCAAGTGCTTCGCCGACTGATCTCAGTACGGTAAGGACTGCGTGGCGGCGCCCGGAAATGAACACTCGGGCGCCGCTTTTTCTTAGAGCGTTTCCGTTTTTCACGGAAACGCGGTAACGCTCTAAGTTTTTGTTTTCGTCGCATTTTTGTAACGCCAAGTGATTCCACTTGGCTACAAAATGCTCTAAGCGCCAGGAAGCCGCTGCCGTTGTGACGCACAGGGCTCCTGAAAGATTGGACAGCGCTCGTCCGGCTGGCGAAATCCGCCGCCGGACGTGGCGCCAGGAGGTGCGGATGCTGGAAATCAAATCGGCACGCAAGGTATTCTTCAAAGGACAGGCCGATGAGAAGATCGCGCTCGACGGTCTGAACCTGTCGCTCAAGACGGGCGATTTCGGCGTGGTCATCGGCTCCAACGGTGCTGGCAAGAGCAGCATGCTCAATGCCATTTCCGGCGCGTTGATCCTCGATACCGGCAAAGTGCAGATCAACGAGACCGACGTGACCGGGATGCCGGTCTACAAGCGCGCCGCCAAGCTTGCCCGCGTTTTCCAGGATCCGATGAAAGGCACCGCCGCCTCGATGACGGTGGCCGAGAACATGCTGCTTGCCGACCTGCGCAGTCAGAAGCGCCGGCTGCGCCAGGGCCTCAATCCCACGCGGCTTGCCGCCTACAAGGAACGGCTGGCTCTGCTCGGCCTTGGCCTCGAGAACCGGCTGGATACCCGCGTCGAGCTGCTTTCTGGCGGCCAGCGGCAATCGCTTTCTCTGATCATGGCAGTGGGCGGTGAGCCGGAACTGCTGCTGCTCGACGAACACACCGCGGCGCTCGATCCGCGCACGGCCGACATTGTCATGAAAGCGACGGTCAAAGCCGTCGAGGCGCTGAAGCTCACCACGCTGATGGTGACGCACAACATGCAGCATGCCGTCGACTACGGAAACCGCATCATCATGCTCGACGCCGGCAAGGTACGCCTTGAAATCGGCGGCGAGGAAAAGAAACAGACCTCCGTTGCGGACCTGATCGGCCATTTCGCCGTCAAGAGCGACCGCATGCTGCTCGCGAGCTGACCGCCATGGCCATGATCCAGGACATTTTCTCGAGCTTTGTCGCGCTCGTTCCCGTCACTTTGGCGCAGAGCCTCATCCTCTCCTTCGTCGTGCTCGGCATCATGATCCCGTTCCGGATGCTCTCCTTTCCGGATCTGACCAGCGAGGGCGCCTTCCCGCTCGGCGGCTGTGTCGCCGGCGTGCTGCTGGCTGCCGGCCAGTCGCCGTTGACGGCGATCGCCGCCGCGCTCATCGCCGGCTTCGCTGCCGGCTGCTGCACCGCCTACATCCATCTGCGCTTCCGCATCCATACGCTGCTGGCCGGCATCCTGATGATGACGATGCTCTATTCGATCAACCTGCGCATCATGGGCCGTTCCAACCTGTCGGTGTTCGGCATGGAATCGCTGTTCAACTGGTCGCCTTTCGGCCAGCCCGGCTTCCCGAGCACCAAGATCATCATTGCCGGCGCCATCGGCCTGCTCGTGTTCGTGCTGCTCTATCTCTACTTCAAGACCGAGCGCGGCACCGGTGTGCGCGCGGTCGGCTCCAATCCCGACATGGCCGAAGCACAAGGCATCAATGTCTGGACGGCGACCATCGGCGGTGTCGGCCTTGCGAGCGCCTTCTCCGCACTGAGCGGCTCGCTGATGGTGCAGTCTCAGGGTTTCGCCGACGTCAATATGGGCCTCGGTATCCTGATCAATGGCCTCGCCGCGCTGATGATCGGTGAAGCGATCACCGGCAAGCAGACGGTGGCGCGCCAGTTGGCGGCGCCTTTCGTCGGCGCCGTCGTTTATTACCAGCTCGTCTCGCTGTGCCTGGCCGCCGGCATGCCGCCGCCCGACCTGAAGCTGGCCACCGGCCTGTTCGTGCTGCTGATGCTGGCGCTGCCCAGCCTGAAGCGCGGCCGGGCACCCGGCGCAGCCCGCGAGGTGATGCGGGAGTGACAGAAAAAGGGCCGCGCAGCCAAAACCGCGCGGCCCTTTTCATTCGGGAAGAGATGTCTGTATCAGACTGCCATTCGGCTAGCGCTCAGGCACTGTCCGCAAGCGCGCCGCGGATCGAGCCCTTCAGCTTGCCAAGTTCCTTCATCAGAACTTCGCGGTCGCGCGCCGAAAGCCCCTGGAACAGCACGCCGATCCAGTCGCCATGGCGATCGGCCATCTTGCGGAATTCCTTTCGCCCGAAGGCGGTGAGCGCCACGATCTGCACGCGGCGGTCTGTCGGCGACGTGGTGCGGCTGATATGGCCGCTCTCGACCAGGCGCTCCACCAGCGCGGTGAGGTTGCCTGCCGACACCATCATGCGGCGCGAAACCTCGCCCAGCACCATGCCGTCTTCAGCCCGCTCGAGCTGGGCCAGCAGATCGAAACGCGGCAAGGTGAAGTCGAACTCCTCGCGCAACTGGCGGCGGATTTCTGCTTCAATAAGTGTCGTGCAGGTGAGCAGGCGCAGCCACAGCCGCGTCTCGTCACCGTGATCGGCTGGCGCTTCGACCGCCTTGGTCTCGCTGTCGAGCCAGCCTTCGATATCTGTTTCAGTCATCGATGAACCCACCCCTGCCGCATCTCGCGGGCGCCCCATCAAACACACCGCCCCCCCGGCACGGCTCGCGGATGGCCTCGACTCCATCCGTGATGGTCAAAGCATAAAGTAACTGCCGGGTCCGTCAATCGGAACGGACACCACGCTCAAATCAACCAGCCAACTTACCTGAATCATCCGCGAAGGAACGCACCGTCCTGATGGCTCCGTCGAGGGCGACGCCCTCGGCATCGGCAAGGGCTGCCTCGCGCAGGCGCCTCACCCAGTCCGCCGCATCGCCGCGGCCGCGCAGCATCGGCAGGCAGGCCAGCACCTTGTCGAACTTGGAATGGCCGCGCGCATGGGTGTCGGAATAACCCTTGATCAGGCGCCGGCATTTCAGCACCTCGACGCCAAGCGCGTAATCCCGGCTGCATTCTGCCTCCGCAAGCTGCAGCCATTCGCGCATATGCGCCGCCTCGACCTTGTGGCGCAGCAGGCCACGGCGCCAGCGGCGCAGGCCGCCGATCGTCCACAGCATGCCGAAGCCGAAGATGGTGTCGGTGCGGATGCGCCGGCCACGGTCGATGAAGCGGTTGAACGTCTTCATCATCTTCGGCCGTGCCTCCAGCGCAGCGCCGAGACCGGCCGGCATCAGGCCGACCATTTCTTCCATGCGCGGGTGGAAATATTCGGTGGTCGCAAGTGTCTGGCTTTTGCCGAGGCGCACTTCGTCGCGCACGCGCTGCGAACGGCCCGGCCGGGTCTTCAGGTCGGCGACCCGGATGATGTCGTCATAGACCATGGCGTTGGCGACGTATTTCGCGGCCTCGCGCGAAAACGCATAGCCTTCTGCCTCCTTGTCCGCTGCGACCAGACGTTCGAGTTCCGACAGATAGTCCGCGCCATAGGCGAGATCGAGGAAGTCGACCACCTTGCGCAGACCAGGCTCGGCCATCTCACGCACCGGCTGCGGCAAGGCAGCGGCGCGAGCAGACAGCGCTTCCCATCCGCGCTGCAGCGACTTCGGCAGAACCGTGCCTTCGGCCGGTTTTGTCTTTGTTTCGGAAACGGCAGCAGGCGCCTCGCCACCGGCGGCCTGATCATAAGCCAGCGCGAAAGCGGCCAGGCTGGCCTCGGTTCCCTTGCCGCCAGCCTTGATGGTGGCTTCGAACTGCTCGCGAGAGAAAGGCAACTCACCCGAGCCGGCCAGCGCCCCGAACAGGCTTGCGGAGACCACGCTGCCAGCCTTCTTCGCCATCGCCTCCATGTCGAAGTGGATCAGCCGTCTGGCCGCCTCACCGGCGCGGCGCGACACCGTGTCGGAATCGGCACGGCCATCGCCCGGCACGATCTTTTCCGAGACTGCCAGCATACGGTGGCTGGAGGCGATGAGCGCGGTGCGATCGGGCGTCACGAAACCGCGCAGCACGGCGCGGCCGGCCTCGGCAAGCTCGGCGGCGATCAGGATATCGACGTCACCTGGCGACGGGCTGAGCGAGAGCACCGGACGGTCATTCGGCCGTTCCGGATCGCGCGGCAGCATCTCGACATAATAGATGGTGGCGCCGGTACGCTGGGCGACACCGGCCACGGACGTCGACTGGACGTGCCAGCCGGCGCGCTGAGCAACATCGGTCACCCAGCCGCTCAGCACGCCGCCGCCCTGCCCGCCCACGGCCAGGATACAGATCTTGATGATGCGACCGGTGGTATCCGGTCCTTCAGGCAACCCGAACTTCATGCCGTAACGTCTCCAAACACCGGCCGGCCACGCTCGCGCCAGCCCTGCAGCGCAGCGATGACGCGCTGGCGCAGGCGGAACCAGAAACGATCCCAGCCGGTCGGATTGGAGATCACATCGGCCTGATAGAAGGACGGGCACAGCACGGCGGCATCGGCGACCTCGCCGCAATTGCCGCAGCCGACGCAATTCTCGTCGATCGCCGCGACCGGGTCGTCGCGCAGCGGATCGTCGAGATGCTTGACCGTCAGCGACGGACAGCCCGAGAGGCGCATGCAGGCGTGATCGCCGGTGCAGACATCCTCGTCGACCCCGAACTTGGTCTTCACCATGCGCTTGCCTTCGGCAATCGCCTTTTTCTTCAGCGGCGCTTCGCGGCGCTGGCGGTTGAGCATGCATTCGGACGAGGCGACGATGACCTTCGGTCCCTTCTCCTCCGTAGTCAGCGCCTCCTTCAGCGCATCGCGCATCGTGCCGACATCATAGGTGCGCTCGATATGGCGCACCCATTTCACGCCCATGCCCTTGATGGCATCGGTGATCGGATGCTTGGTCGACTTGGTGCGGTTGGAAGCGCGCGACGACAGGATGTCCTGTCCGCCGGTCGCCGCCGAATAGTAGTTGTCCACGACCACGATGACGCCGTCGTTCTTGTTGAAGACGGCGTTGCCGATCGAGGACGTCAGGCCGTTGTGCCAGAAACCGCCATCGCCGACAAAGGAGATGGACCGGCGCTTGGCTTCCGGCGAATTGAAGGCGGAAGCCGAGGCAGGCCCAAGGCCGTACCCCATCGTCGTGGCGCCCAGTTCGAAGGGTGGCATGATCGAGAACAGATGGCAGCCGATGTCGGATGCGATGTGGTGCTTGCCCAGTTCCTGCTCGGCCAGTTTGGTGGCCGCGAAGATCGGCCGCTCCGGGCAGCCGATGCAGAAGCCCGGCGGGCGCATCGGCACGGTCTTGGCGAGATCGTCGAAGATCGGCGGCGCCGGCACGTTGGGCGCGCGGATTTCCGGCGCCAGCAGGTCGCTGCCGTGCTTGCGCATGAAGGCGCCGATGCCGGACAGCATGACGTCGCCGGAATATTCACCCGCCATCGGCAACACGCCCTTGCCTTCCAGCTTCACTGAAGCGCCGGCCTTGTAGAGCATCGATCCCAGCGCCTGCTCGATGTAGTCGGGCTGGCCTTCCTCGACGATCAGCACCGCATCCTTGTCGGCGCAGAAGGCGACGAGATCGTCTTCCACCAGCGGATAGGTGACGTTGAGCACGTGCAGCGGCACTTCGGTTTCGCCATAGACATCGGCAAGGCCGAGCCGCTGCAGCGCGCGGATGACGCCGTTGTACATGCCGCCCTGCATGACGATGCCGACCTTGCCGGAGCCGCCGAAGGTCTCGTTGAGCTGGTGGCGCTTGATGTAGTCGATCGCCGCCGGCAGACGCTTGGAGATCTTTTCCTTCTCGTGCAGGAACGAGGCTGGCGGCAGCACGATGCGTTGGGTGTCGCGGCGCGGATTTTCCAGCGCGTCGGCAACGGTCATGGCCGGCCGGACATTGTCCTTGGCTATGAAGGAACCGTGCACGTGGCAACAGCGGATGCGCACCTGCAGCATGACCGGCGTGTTGGAGGCTTCCGACAGTTCGAAGCCGTGTTCGACCGCAGCCACGATCGACGGCAGGTTCGGGCGGGGGTCGAGCAGCCAGACCTGGCTCTTCATGGCAAAGGCGTGGCTGCGCTCCTGCATGATGGAGGAGCCTTCGCCATAGTCCTCGCCGACGATGATCAGCGCGCCGCCGGTCACACCGCCCGACGCTAGATTGGCCAGAGCATCAGAGGCGACGTTGGTGCCGACCGTCGATTTGAAGGTGGCCGCGCCACGGATCGGGTAGTGCACGGATGCAGCCAGCATGGCGGTGGCGGTGGCTTCCGAAGCGCTCGCCTCGAAATGCACGCCGAGCTCCGCCAGGATTTCCTGGGAATCCGCCAGCACGTCCATCAGATGGCTGATCGGCGCGCCCTGGTAACCGCCGACATAACCGACACCGCATTGCAGCAGTGCCTTGGTGATGGCCAGAATCCCCTCGCCGGTGAACTCATCACCGGCTCCGAGCTTCAGCTTCTTCACTTCCTTGGCGAATGACCGTTCAGCCATGGCGCGTCTTCCTTATTTCGATGGGTCCGTGTTCGACCACAACACCGTGCCGCCGGTCTTTTCGTAGGCCATGCCCTTCGGGAACGAGATGGCCTCGAGCTGCAGGCCCCACGGCGTGAAGAAGTAGAGAATGGACTGGCCGGCGACGGGACCTTCGTTGATCGGCATCGGCCCCTTGAGCGTGCGGATACCCTTGGCGGTCAGGTATTTCGCCGCCGCATCGATGTCGTCGACATAGAAAGCGATGTGGTGGCCGCCATTGTCGGAATTGCGCGGCCGCACATCCTTCTTGTCGGGCGCGCTGTAGTCGAACAGTTCGATGTTCGAACCGGACTGACAGCGCAGCAGGGTGATCTCGTTGATCACCGCACGTGGATCAACATCGACGAGGTCCTTCATGAAGTCGCCCTTGTCGTCGCGGAACGGGCCAAAGCTCGTCGCCTTCTGGCACCCCATGACGTCGACGAAGAAGGCCTCGGCCGCCTTGATATCCGGCACGGTGAGGCCAATGTGGTTGATGCCGCGAACCCCGGGCATCGGCTCGGCCATGGCATGTGCCGGCCAGAGCATGGCGGCGAAGGCGCTAACGATCAGGAAATTCTTGCTCATCTCGGTCCTCGGATCGACACTTGGCTGGAATTCTATGCCTTCAGATCATTCGGTTGTTGCGTAGGAGCTGGAGCGTTCCATGGAGGAAGGGAAATGCTCCAGGTTGGTCAGAACTCGTGCTTGCGCACGTTGAGCAGCATCTTCTGCAAGGTCGCCACGAAAGCGGTGCGCTCGGCCACGTCGATGCCGGCAAACATGTGCTCGTAGCTGTGGCGCATGGTCGGCCACAGCGTCTCGAACGCGGCGCGGCCGGCTTCGGTGATGGAGATACGCGTCGCCCTGCTGTCTTCCGGATCGGCGGTGCGGCGCACCAGCCCATCGGCCTCCAGCGCGTCGAGCGCGCGGCTGAGCGTCGACTGCTCGGTGATGGCGTAGACGGCCAGCCGGCTGATGGCGAGATTGTCGATCACCGACAGCACGGCCAGCGCGCGCATCTTCGGCGTGGTCAGGCCGAGCTTGGCGAGGTCTTCGCGCAGCGAGGCGTTGTAGCGCCCCATGATGCGGTTCATCAGATAAGGTGCGAACTGCTGCAGCCCGATTTCGCCGAGCCGCGGGCCTTCGGTCTCGTCGCCTATGATCGTGCGTTCGTTCACCGGAACTCCTTGGTCACGAGGAAGCCCGACCCGCCGCCGAGGCCCGGACCCGGATGGGTCGAGGCGCCGATGTGATAGAGGGATTTGACCGCGCTGCGGTGGTTGACCGATCCTGCGAACGGCCGCCAGACGAAAAACTGGTCGATGGTGCAGGCGCCGCCATAGGGATCGCCGCCGACCAGATTGATGTTCATCGCTTCGAGATCGGCCGGAGAATAGGCCCGCCGCGCCAGCACGGTCTCGCGGAAGCCTTCGATGTGGTTAGCGAGTATCTCCTCGAGGCGATCGGCGAACGCCTCGCGCGTTGCCTCGTCCCATGCGCCCTGCGTGGCGATCTCACCGGCAGCGTCGCCCTTGATGAAGCGCGGCGCATCCGGCACCTGGATCCAAAGGATCGCCTTGCCTTCGGGGCAGCGCGACGGATCGAGCGAGGCCGGCTGCCCGACACACATGGTCGGCGTAACCGGCAGCATGCCGCGGGTTGCTTCGTTGTGCGACTTGGAGACGGCATCGATGCCGTCGGTGAGATGGATCAGCGCGACCTTCTCCAGACCCTCGCCGCGCCAGCGCGGCGCGCAGTCGAGCGCGTAGTGAAGCTGGAAATTGCCGCGGCCGTGGCGGTAGGCGCGTGTCGCGTCCTTGGCTGGCGATGGTGCATCCGGACCGAGCAGGCGCCCATAGAGCTGGTCTGGCGCAACGGAGGCGATGACGGAATTCGAAGCCCCGATCTCTTCTCCGCCAGTAAGCCTGACACCGGTCGCCTTTCCATCGCGGACCAGGATGCGCTCGACATCGGCGCCTGTGCGGATCGTACCGCCCTGTTCCACGATCAATGCACGGAAGGCATCGACAGCCTTGCCGGCACCGCCCTTGACGATCGGCGCACCCGCCGCTTCCAGCGCGAAGGCGATGACCTTACCCATCTGAGCGGAATAGGTGTCTTCCGGCGAAAGCCCGCAATGCAGTGCCCAGGGCGCGTGCAGGGCCTGGATCTGTGGCGACTTGTAGCCTGTTTCCAGCCAGCCGCGCGCCGGCGCCAGGGCACCGTCGAAATAGTCGACAAGACCGCGCAAACCGCGCCGCCACGCCTCGCGTGCCAGCAATTTCGCCGTGGCAAAGCTCCACAATTGACCACCGAGCAGACCGAACAGCAATTCGGCACTGGCTTCGATCGAGCCGACATCGGCGGCATGGCGGTCGCCATCGCCCGAGGACAGGCCATTGAAGGCCTTCACATTGGCGGCGCGATCGGTGGTCAGCACCACGCTCGACCCATCGGGACGCAAAGCCGCCGTCGGATACGGCGTGTGGCAGAATTCGAGCCCGTGACGGGCGAGATCCTGACCGAGCGCGCCATGCGCGGGCCCGGTCAGGAAGAGGACGAAAGTGGCCGCCATCACATCATGCGTGAAACCCGGAAGCGTCGCCTCTGCGCTGAAGATGCAGCCACCGAGCCGCTGCTCGCGCTCCAGGAGCAGCACCCGCGCGCCCGACTTGGACAGCATCGCTGCCGCCACGAGCCCGTTGATGCCGCTGCCGATGATGATGTGATCGTAGGCCATGATGATCAGCCCTAGCCGCGAGGGACCAGCGCCATGGCGCGTACCGGGCTGCCGGTACCCTTGACGATCTTCAGCGGTGCGGCGATCAGGATTGCGCCCTTGGCCGGCAGCTTGTCGAGATTGCACAGGCTGGCCAGACCGTACCGATTTGCCTTGTGCATCAGGTTGTGCGCCGGGAATGGTGGGGTCATGCCACCGGCCGCACCCGCGTCGGTGCCGATGCACTGGGTGCCCCAGCCGATCGCGCCGCGCTCGATGATGTATTCGATGCAGTCGACCGTCGGCCCCGGCGAATGCGGGCCATTGGCATCGGCATTGAGGAAGGAAGCCTCGGAGCTGTTACGCTTGTCCCAGTCGGTGCGCATCACCACCCACTCGCCCTTGCCGATGGCGCCATGCCTGGCTTCCCAGGCCTTCACGCCCTCGGCGGTGAGCAGATAATCATTGTCGGCGGCGGACTCGACCGAGCAGTCGATGACGTTGACCGGCGCGACATAGTTGCGAACCGGAATCGTGTCCGTGTAGCCGTCGGAATATTCCTTGCCGGTGATCCAGTGGTGCGGCGCGTCGAAATGCGTGCCGGAATGCTCGCCGATCTTCAGCCAGTTCCAGGCCCAGAACGGACCGTTCTTGTCGTATTCCGAGATGGTGTGGATCTCGATCTTCGGCGTATCCACCGCGAATTCCGGCGGCAGCTTCAGAAGCGGCGTGTCCGGACCCAGCGGCGCGGAGAGGTCGACGACGTCAACCTTTCCACTCACCAGAAGCTCGGCCAGGCTGGCGAGCGCGCTTGCAGCGGTCATGTTCAATCCTCCTGATTGCGTGTTCTTCATTGTTGTGACCGGCCACCCGGCAATCGCGGCGGCTTCGGTTTTTCCCGAAGATCAGGCTAGACGAGTTTAGATGCGTATGCAAATATCATTTTAAGGGTGAACTAATTCCATGACCAAATACGACGCCATTTTCATTGGCGCGGGACACAACGCACTTGCCTGTGCGGCGCATCTCGCCAAACGCGGTTGGAAAGTCGGTCTGTTCGAGGCGGCAGACCGCCCGGGCGGCGCCGTGAAGACGCTTGAGCTGACCGAACCCGGTTTCCGCCACGACCTCGCCGCGATGAACCTCAGCCTGTTCGCAGGCTCAGCATTCAATAGGGTTTACGGCGCTGAACTGGCACAACACGGACTGGAATTCGCACCCGTTCAGGATTGTTTCGCCTCGGTGTTTCCGGATGGCCGCTGGGTCGGCGTGTCCACTGATCTGGCGACGACGACGGCTCGCATCCGCGCCATTTCGGAACGCGACGGGGAGACCTGGGAAGCGCTCGTCAAGGCCTTTCCCGTACGAGCGGAACGGATCTTTTCTATTCTCGGCAGCTCGATGAAAAAGCGTGCACTTGCACGCATCTTGTTTTCACTGCTGCGTAAGGAAGGCTTTTCCGGCACGCTCGATCTCGGCCGTTTCCTGCTCTCGTCGCCACGCGCCTGGCTGGACGAGACCTTCGAAAGCAACGAGGTGAAAGCGCTGCTCGGCGCCTGGGGCATGCATCTGGATTTCGCGCCCGATATCGCTGGCGGGGCGGTCTTCCCTTATCTCGAAGGCATGGCCAACCAGAGCTTCGGCATGGTGCTGGGCAAAGGTGGCGCCGACACCATGATCAAGGCGCTGACAGCGATGGTCGAAGGCCATGGCGGTACCATCGAGTGCAACGCCAAGGTCGAGCGCGTCGTCACCGCGGGTGGCCGGGCGACCGGCGTGGTGCTGGCGGACGGCCGCCGCATCGAAGCCAGCCGTGCCGTCATCGCGACGGTTTCGCCGAAAGCCGTGGCCGGGCTGCTGCCGGAAGGCTCCGGCAGCACCGGCTTCGACAGGAAGATGCGCGATTTCCGCCATGCGCCGGGAACCATGATGATCCATCTGGCGGTGGATTCATTGCCGAACTGGGCCGACCCTGCCCTGCGGCGCTTTGCCTATGTGCATGTCGCACCGTCGCTGGATGTCATGGCGCGGGCCTATCAGGAAGCACAGGCCGGACTGCTGCCGGCCGAACCGGTGATCGTGGTCGGCCAGCCGACCGCGGTCGATCCCACTCGAGCACCCGATGGCAAGCATATCCTGTGGCTGCAGACACGCGTCGTGCCGGCCGAGATCAAGGGCGACGCGGCCGGCGTGATCAAGGATCGTGGCTGGGCAACGGTGCGCGAAGCCTACGCCGACCGGGCGATCGCCATCATCGAGCGCTACGCGCCAGGCCTGTCGGCCAAGATCATCAAGCGCACGGTGGTGAGCCCGCTCGACCTCGAAAGCGGCAATGCCAATCTGGTCGGCGGCGACCAGATCTGCGGCAGCCATCATCTTTCGCAGAACTTCCTGTTCCGGCCGGCAACGGGCTTCGCCGACTGGAGCACGCCGGTGCGCAATTTCCATCTGGCGGGCGCAGCGACATGGCCTGGCGCGGGCGTCGGCGCCGGTTCGGGTTTCATGCTCGCGCAGCAGCTCGCGGGCGGCTGATACGAAACTGCAATGAACAAAAGCCCGCGGGGAGCGGGTTCCAGAGGTGGGAGGACCTAGATGAAGCGCAAGGCGATCAACCCCGACAGCATGTACAAGTCGCTGCCGTTCGGCTTTTCCCATGCCGTCGAGCAGAACAGCGGACGCACCCTGCATATGGCCGGCCAGGTGGCCTGGAACAGTGCCGGCGAACTCGTCGGACCGGGCGATCTGGCACTGCAGGCACGCCAGGCACTGGCCAATCTCAAGACGGTCCTGGCGGAAGTCGGCGGCGCGCCGGGCGATGTGGTGCGGCTGAGGACCTATGTGGTCAACCACACCCCAGACAAGCTCGGCCCGATCGAGGCCGAGGTGAAGGCCTTCTTCGGTGACGCCACGCCGGCGGCCAACACGCTGATCGGCGTCCAGACGCTCGCCATGCCGGAATTTCTCATCGAGATCGAGGCAACCGCGGCCCTCTGACCGGACCGCAGATCGCCTCAACGACAACAACAAACCATAATGGGGAACACGACCATGAACGGACATCCAAACAGACGAACCCTGCTCAAACTCGCCGGCGCCGCCGCCGGCGTCGCGGTTGCCAGCCTGGCGCTGCCGAGCAAGGTCTTTGCCCAGGGCAAGGACGAACTCACCATCGCCTACAACGTCAACCTGCCTTCATGGGACCCGACTGTCGGCCCGTCGGCGGTGAACCCGACCATCCAGGGTTTCTACCAGTCCGTCTTCGACATGTTCATCCACCAGAATCCGGATCTCTCCTTCGCACCGGGGTTGATCACCGAATGGGGCTGGAACGACGATCGTTCCAAGATCTTCCTCGTCGTGCGCGAGGGCGTCAAATGGCATGACGGCAGCCCCTTCACCGCCGAGGACGTCGCCTGGTCGCTGGCGCGCGCCGGCAAGGCCGAGACCGGCAACCCGATTCAGTTCGTCTGGTCGAAGGTCGGCAACTTCAAAGTCACCGGCAACCGCGTCGAAGCGGACGTCATCGAGTTTGAGCCGACCATCTTCAAATGGATGTCATTCCTGACCGGCTACGTGCTGCCGAAGGCTTATTATGAAAAAGTCGGCGCCGAAGGCTTCGAGGCCAAGCCGATCGGCACCGGCCCCTATATGGTCGATCGCTACGAGCGCAACGCCTTCGTGCGCCTGAAGGCCAATCCCGACTACTGGGGCGGCAAGCCGGACTTCGAGACCGTCACCATCAAGTTCGTCACCGATGCCGCCAGCCGCGTCGCCGAAGTCGAATCCGGCAACTCCGACGTGACGCTGGAAATCCCGTATGAAGAATACGACCGGCTGATCGGCGGCAAGCTCAAGGGCAGTTGCGAAACCATCTCCGACATCGCGATGATCTTCATCAACGACGTCGACCCGATGCTGGACAAGAACGTCCGCCTCGGCGCCATCAAGGCCATCGACAAGCAGTTGCTGATCGACCGCCTGCTGCGCGGCTATGGCGTGCCGCTGTCGACGCTGGAGACACCGGAATACGCAGCCTACGACGCCTCGATCAAGGTCGAGCCGAATGTCGAGGAAGCCAAGAAGCTGCTCGCCGCTTCCGGCTATTCGCCGGACAAGCCGGTGAAGTTCAAGATCCAGACCACGCGCGGCTTCAAGCCGAAGGACTACGAGATGATCCAGGCGATCGTCGGCATGTGGCGCAAGGTCGGGATTGAGGCGGAGATCGAGGTCTACGAGATCGCGCAACACTACGAACTGCGCGCCGCCGACAAGCTGGCACCCGCCGCCTTCTACAACTGGGGCAACGCCGTCGGCGATCCGACCACCTCGACCGGCTTCGCCATGTTCGGCCCGAGCCCGCACTCGGTGTGGGACGGCAAGGATCTCATCGACCGCATCATCCCGCTGTGGGGTGAAAAGGATGAAGCCAAGCGCATCCAGGGCTGGAAGGACGTCGACCGCTACATCGCAGATGAAGGCCTGGTGATCCCGCTGCTGCAATATGCGCAGCCGATCGTGCACCGCGAAGGCCTCAAGGTGACGCCCCACAAATCGGGTGCGCTGCTGCCGCACCTGATCAAGCGCGCATAAGCTATAGTCCCCGGCCCGGTTCACGCCGGGCCGGAGATCATCACCTCATGCTGCTTCTTCGCCAGACCGTCTCCCGGCTCATCACCACGCTGATCACCCTGTTCGGCGTGGCGGTGATCGTTTTTGTCGTCATCCGGGTGGTGCCCGGAAACCCCATCGCCATGATGCTGCCGCCCGGCGCGTCCGATGCCGATATCGAGCGGCTGAAGACGCTCTACGGGCTCGACAAATCCATCTTCGAGCAGTTCGTCATCTGGTTCGGCAATGTGCTGCATGGCGATTTCGGCACCTCGATCTCGACACGCCAGCCGGTGCTGTCGCTGGTGCTCGATCGCCTGCCGGCGACGCTGGAGCTGTCGATCATGGCCCTGGCGATGGCGGTGGTCATCGGAGGCACGCTCGCCATCCTCGGCACGCGTTTCCGGGGCCGCAAGACGGAGGCCGGCATCGACGTCGCCAACGGCATCGGCCTGTCGGTTCCGGATTTCCTGTGGGGGCTGGCGCTGATCCTGCTGTTCGGCGTGCTCTGGCCCGTGTTCCAGATCTCGGGCCGCGTGTCGCCGCGGCTGGAACTGCCTTTCACCAGCCAGTTCTACCTGTTCGAGAGCCTGCTGCGGCTGCGCTTCGACATCACCGCGGACCTGCTTTCACACATGTTCATGCCGGCGCTGGCACTGGCGCTGCCGCTGGCGGCCATCATTTCGCAACTGCTCAAGCAGTCGCTGAAGGAGACAGTGAACCTCGACTATTCCGTGCTCGCCCGCACCAAGGGCTATTCGGAAACCAGGGTGATCCTGTCGGAAGCCCTGCCCAATTCGATCCTGCCGACGCTGACCCTGGTCGGCGTGCAGTTCACCTTCCTGATCGGCGGCACAGTCATCATCGAGCGGCTTTTCTCCTATGAAGGGCTCGGCAACATGGCGATCGACGCCGTCATCAACCGCGACCTGCCGCTGATCCAGGGCATCGTCATCCTGTTCGCCATCCTGTTCACCTTCGTCAATCTGGCCGTCGACATGACCTATGCTTTCCTCAATCCGAAGCTGCGCCATGCTTGACGGTCGCGGTTCGATACGCCGGCGAGCCAGTGCGAGGCTCTGGCTGTCGGCCCTGTGGCTGACACTGTTCCTGCTGGCGGCGTTGCTGGCGCCGTGGATCAGCCCGCATGATCCGCTGGCGCAGGACCTGATGCTCGGCCGTTTGCCGCCGGCCTGGGTCGCAGGCGCTGAGCCCGGCTACTGGCTGGGCACCGACAGTCTCGGCCGCGATGTGCTGTCGCGCATCATCCATGGCGCGCGCATCGCGCTGGTCGTCGCTCTGATCGCTGGCACGGCCACCTGCCTGCTCGGTTCGGCGCTCGGCCTTGTCGCAGGTTTCTACCGCGGCTGGGCCGACCGCCTGATCAGCCGGCTGGTCGACATCTGGATGGCCTTTCCGCCGGTGCTATTCGCGATCCTGCTGATCGCCGTGCTTGGCACCGGCCTCACCTCGGTCATCCTTGCCATCGTCATCATCGACTGGACACGCTTCTGCCGCGTCGTGCGCGCCGAAACGCTCAACCAGTCGAAGATGGATTATGTGCACAGCGCCAAGGTGGCCGGCTTCACCCGGCTGCGCACGCTGATCACCGAAATCCTGCCCAATGTGCTGCCAACCATCATCGCGTTGCTGACGCTCGAAATGGGCATTGCAATCATCGTCGAGGCAATCCTGTCCTTCGTGAACCTGTCGATCTCGACCGACCAGCCGACCTGGGGCGGCATGATCGCGGAAGGTCGAACCAGCATCCATCAGGCCTGGTGGGTGCTCGTGTTCCCGCTGATCGCGCTCTTCTTCACCGTGCTGTCCTTCGCGCAATTCGGCGATGGCCTGCGCGACCGTTTCGATCCGGTGCTGCGATGAACGGCTTCCTGGAGATACGCGGGCTGTCGGCACGGCTTGCCGGCACGGGCCAGCGCCTGCTGCGTTCGGTCGACATCAGCCTGCCTGCTGGTTCGGTACGCGGACTGGTTGGCGAAAGTGGCGCCGGCAAGAGCATGATCGGCAAGGCCGTGCTCGGCGTGCTGCCCAAGGCCGTGGAGATCATCGAAGGCGAGATCCTGCTCGATGGCCAGGACCTGCAAAGGGTGTCGCCGGCCGAGCGGCGTCGGTTGATCGGCGCCAAGGCGGCACTGATCCCGCAGGATCCGTTGACGGCGCTCAACCCGTCACGGCGCATCGGACCGCAGATAACCGATCGCCTCGTCGACATCCTTGGCTGGACCAAGGCAAGCGCCGCCGCGCGCGCGCTTGAGGTGCTGGCGGAAGTCAGTATCCCGGAGCCCGAACGCATCATGCGGCTCTATCCGCATGAACTCTCCGGCGGCATGCGTCAGCGCATCCTGATCGCGTCGGCCTTCGCCGCCGAACCCAAGCTGATCGTCGCCGACGAGCCGACGACGGCACTGGACGTCACCGTGCAGAAGCAGATCCTGAAACTGATCTCCGAATTGCAGGCGCGCCACGGTACCGCCCTGCTCTTCGTCACCCATGACCTCGGCGTCGTGTCGAAGGTCTGCGACACGCTTTCAGTGCTCTATGCGGGCAAGGTGGTGGAAGACACCAGCGTGGAACATTTCTTCGCGGCCCCGCAGCACGCCTACAGCTCCGCCCTCCTGGCCGCGACGCCACGCCATACCGATCCATCCTCGTCGCTGAAGCCGGTGCCGCGCGAAGTGATCGATGCCGTAGCCGCCGAAGTGGCTGCCAGCGACACCGCCTGGCGTCAGAACGGAGGCGCCCGTGGCTGATAACGGGGCCGACAACATCTTCGAGGTTTCCGACCTGCGCGTTGATGTCGCCGACATGACACGAAAGCCGCTGTTCGGATCGGCGCCGCGGCTGGAAATCCTGAAAGGCATCAGCTTCACCATTCCGCGTGGCGCGGTCCTCGGCATAGTCGGCGGCTCCGGTTCCGGCAAGACGACGCTCGGGCGCACGCTGGTTCGGCTGGCCGAGCCGAGCGGCGGCCGCATGGTCTTCGACGGGCACGACATCGCTCATCTTTCCGATGCCGCGATGCGGCCGCTGAGGCCGCGCATCCAAATGATCTTCCAGGACCCGCTGTCGTCGCTCAATCCGCGCCTGACGGTCGGGCGCACGGTGGCAGCGCCATTGAATGCGAGGACGAACGACCCCCGGATTGGCGAAGCGCTCGAGCATGTCGGCCTGCCCGCCGAGTTCGCCCGGCGCTATCCGCACGAACTCTCCGGCGGCCAACGCCAGCGCGTCGGCATCGCCCGTGCCATCGCCATGCGGCCGGAATTTATCCTCGCCGACGAGATCGTCTCCGGCCTCGACGTATCCTCGCAGGCGCAGGTGCTGATGCTGCTGGAGAAACTGGTTGCGGAACTCGGGCTGACGCTCGCCTTCATCAGCCACGACCTGTCGGTGATCCGCCGGCTGTGCAGCCGCGTCATCGTGCTGCGCTCCGGCGAAATCGTCGAGGATGCGGCAACCGCCGACCTGTTCGAGCGGCCGCAGCATGCTTACACGCGCGAACTGCTCGACGCCATTCCGACACCCGACCCTGCGGTGCGCTGGTAGGATTGGCTGTACAATCCGGCAGGGAGGACGATCTTTTTCGTCCTTCCGTGGCTCGGCATGAAGCCATGCCTTCCTCCCAAGCAAGGAGCGAGGTACAAATCGGCACCATCGCATCGTGCCGAGGATCTCATGAAAATCCGCCTGTTCCGCAACGCCGCGCTCAAGATCGAAGTCGCCGGCAAGACGCTGCTGGTCGACCCCGATCTTGGCGACAGGCACAGCCGCCCCTCCTTCACCGGTCGATCGCCCAACCCGATGGTCGACCTGCCAGTCGGTATCGATGAAATCCTCGAGGGCGTCGACCTGGTGATCGTCTCGCACCTGCATGCCGACCACTTCGACACGGTGGCGCAGACGGTGATCGCAAAGGACCTGCCGCTGATCTGCCAGCCGGGCAATGAGGACAAGATCCGCGGCTTCGGCTTCGAAGACGTCACCACGCTTGCCTCCGAGCTTACCTGGAATGGCATCAGGCTGACCCGACGCGACGGCAGCCACGGATTGGGACCGGTGGTCGAGAAAATGGGACCAGTGATCGGATTTTCCCTGGAAGCGGCAGGCGAACCCTTGCTCTACTGGGCAGGCGATACCGTACTCTATCCGCCGGTTGCCGAGACGATCGCGGCGACAAGGCCTGACATCATCATCACCCATTCCTGCGGCGCACGCTGGGATGGCGAATTGATCGTCATGGACGACAAGCAGACCGTGGAGGTGGCCCGCTCGGCACCGCAGGCCAAGGTGATTGCCGTGCACATGGAAGCGCTCGACCATGCTACGGTCGACCGGGCTACCCTGCGCAGCACGGCGCAAGCTGCCGGCATAGGCGCCGAGCGCCTGCTCATCCCTGCGGATGGCGAAACGGTGCGCATCGACAAGGTCTAACGCCGCAGCATCCGTCCAAGCGCAAGGGACTCGCCAACCGCGTTTGAAGCGCCATATTGTTCGCACGCCGTCGGCGAAAACCATTCTCATGCAGGGGATGGTTACGCAGTCAGAGGGCAACAATTCCGGAGAACTGAAACGACATTCTACTGATCGTCAATCAAAGGAAATTCTTTCCTTCGACAAGAGGCGCTCGCTTCTGCGATCAGGACGCATGCTGGCAGCAATCCGGCAACCTCGTCAGAAAGCGTTGCGATGAGCACGAAAGCTGAAACAGAACCTGGTGGCGCGATGAAGCGGCTGCAGCCGCCCGTCGCCTCGGTACTCGACCTGATCGGCGAGACGCCGGTCGTGGAGCTGAAGAAGTTCGATACCGGCAAATGCCGGCTGTTCATCAAGCTGGAGAGCCAGAACCCCGGCGGGTCGATCAAGGATCGCATCGCCCGCTCGATGATCGACCAGGCCGAGCGGGACGGCCGCCTGCGACCCGGCGGCGTCATCGTCGAGGCGACCGCCGGCAACACCGGGCTTGGGCTGGCGCAGGTCGGCATCCCGCGCGGCTACCGCATCATCCTGATCGTGCCCGACAAGATGTCGCGCGAGAAGGTGCAGCACCTGCGGGCGCTCGGCGCCGAGGTGCGTCTGACCCGCTCCGATGTCGGCAAGGGCCATCCCGAGTATTATCAGGACATGGCCGAGAAGCTGGCCGCCGAAATCCCGGGAGCCTTCTACGCCAACCAGTTCTCCAACCCGGCCAATCCGCTGGCGCATGAAACCACGACAGGCCCGGAGATCTGGCAGCAGCTCGACGGCAACGTCGATGCGGTGGTGGTCGGCGTCGGCTCCGGCGGTACCCTGTCGGGCCTTGGCCGCTTCTTCGCCGGCGTCTCGCCCAAGACCGAAATGGTGCTGGCCGATCCGGTCGGCTCGGTGCTGGCACCGCTGGTCAAGACCGGCGAGATGATCGAGGCCGGCAGTTGGACCGTGGAAGGCATCGGCGAGGATTTCGTGCCGCCGAACTGCGACCTTTCACTGGTCAAGAAAGCCTATTCGGTCTCCGACCGGCACTCGATGCTGGCCGTGCGGGACCTGCTTTCGAAGGAAGGCATCCTGGCCGGCTCATCCTCCGGCACGCTTCTGTCGGCGGCGCTGCGCTATTGCCGCGAACAGAAAGTGCCAAAACGGGTCGTCACCTTCGTTTGCGACAGCGGCAACAAATATCTCTCCAAGGTGTTCGATGATTTCTGGCTGGCCGAACAGGGGCTTGCCGAACGCGAACAGCATGGCGATCTTTCCGACCTCGTCGCCCGCTCGCATCGCGAAGGCGGTACGGTGTTCGTGGGGCCGGATGACACGTTGCTCACCGCCTATGGTCGCATGCGGCGCGGCGACGTCTCGCAATTGCCTGTGCTGGAAGACGGCAGGCTGGTCGGCATCATCGACGAAGGCGACATCCTAGGCAACGTCGACGGTCCCTATGACGGCCGCTGGCAGCGTTTCGACCAGCCTGTGCGCACGGCCATGACCGCCGACCTCCACACGCTGCAGGCCAACCAGACGCTGGACGCGCTGCTGCCCGTCTTCGACCGCAACGAAGTCGCCATCGTCTTCGACGGTGACGAATTCGTCGGCCTCATCACCCGTATCGATCTCATCAACCACCTGAGGCGCAACCGATGACCATCCAGGGCAAGAACAGGCTCGCTTTCTCGACCCGCACCATCCATGGCGGGCAGAGCCATGACCCGACCACCGGCGCCGTCATGGTGCCGATCTACGCGACCTCGACCTATGCACAGCAGTCACCTGGCGTGCACAAGGGTTTCGAATACGCCCGCAGCCAGAACCCGACCCGCTTCGCCTTTGAGCGCGCGGTCGCGGATCTGGAAAGCGGTTCGGCCGCCTTTGCCTATGCATCGGGCCTGGCAGCGATTGCCAACATCCTCGAGACGCTCGATGCGGGTGCCCATATCGTCGCGACCGACGATATCTATGGCGGCACGTTCCGCCTGCTCGAACGCGTGCGTAAGCGCTCAGCCGGCCTGCAGGTGAGTTTTGCCGATTTCACCGATCTTGCCGCCGTCGAGGCTGCGATCCGGCCGGAAACCAAGCTGTTGTGGGTGGAGACGCCGACGAATCCGCTGCTGCGCCTTGTCGATCTCGCCGCCGTTTCCGCGCTGGCCCGTCGCAAGGGGCTGATCACGGTCGCCGACAACACGTTCTGCAGTCCCTACATCCAGCGGCCGCTGGAACTCGGCATCGACATCGTCGTGCATTCGGTGACGAAATATCTCAACGGCCATTCCGACATGGTCGGCGGCGTGGTGGTGGTGGGCGACAATGCCGAACTGCGTGACCAGTTCAAATTCCTGCAGAACGCGGTTGGCGCCATTTCCGGGCCGTTCGACTCGTTCCTGGCACTGCGTGGCCTGAAAACGCTGGCGCTGCGCATGGAACGCCACTCCGCGAACGGCCTTGCGATCGCGCGCTGGCTGGAGGCGCGATCAGATGTGCGCCGCGCCCTCTATCCCGGCCTGGAAAGCCATCCACAGCACAAGCTCGCCAAGACGCAGATGGATGCCTTCGGCGGCATGATCACGGTAGAGCTCGATCGCGACCTGGCCGGCACCAAGCGCTTCCTGGAGCACACGCGCCTGTTCGCGCTGGCCGAAAGCCTGGGCGGTGTCGAAAGCCTGATCGAACATCCGGCGCTGATGACGCACGCATCCATTCCGGCGGAAAAGCGCGCAGCCATCGGCATCTCGGATTCGCTGGTACGCCTCTCCGCCGGCATCGAGGATGCCGACGACCTGATCGCCGACCTGGCACAGGCACTGGCGGCTTAAGCGGAACGCCCTTCCATGGCACTCCCCTTCTCCCCGTGGGAGAAGGTGGCCGAGCCCTCAATATCCCAGTTCCCTGCGCAGCCAGATGACCCGGCTTTGCCAGGGAGCTGCTTCGCTGATGCCTTCATAGGCACGCAGGGCGGCGACGTTGTCTTCGGGCACGAGCCAGCGCAGGTGCACCCAGTTTCGTTCGCGGCCGATCTCCGTGAGGTGCGAGATCAGCGCCTTGGCGAGGCCGTGGCCACGGGCGCCGGGTGACACGTAGAGGTCGTCCAGTTGCCCTGCCCTTTCACCGGAAATGGCCTCGGACAGATCGAAGAACAGGGCAAAACCGACAAGCGCAACGCCGTTCCAAGCACCGACAAGGCCGACCGACGGATCATCGAAGAGACGCAGCACAGTGTCCGGCTTCGGCTCACGTACGGTCCCGCCCATGGCCGCGGCATAGTCGGCCATCAGTTCCGCGAGGGCTGACGTGTCATGCCGCTCCAGCGGCGTGATCTCGATGGCGTTGCCGGACCCTGATGGCATGACGATCTCCTGCGAGACATCATCGCTTCCGCCTCAATGGTGTGGCGCCCTCAGCCGTGTCTCCAGCCAGCGGCTATAGCGCGAGCCCCCGAAGCAGAACAGGAAATAGATGACGCCTGCGACCAGATAGGCCTCGTCATAGAAACCCAGCCATTTCGGATCAGTGGTCGAAGCCCTGGCGGCATTGAGCAGATCGAAGATGCCGATAACGGCGAGCAGCGAGGTGGCAAGCAGGAAGCCGATGGCCAGGTTGACCATGCCTGGAATGACCTGGCGCAGCGCTTGCGGCAGCACGATCAATTGCATGGTGCGCCAATAGCCGAGGCCGAGCGCCTTGGCCGCCTCTTCCTGGCCGGTTGGGATTGTCTGCAACCCTCCACGCACCACTTCGGCGACATAGGCCGACCAGAACAGGGTGACCATGAGGATGGCCCGCACCGTCTTGTCGACGAACTGGCCGCCGGGAATGGCCATCGGCAGGATCAGCATAGCGACGTAGAGGATCGCCACCATCGGCGTGCCGCGCATCAGTTCAATGAACAGCACCGCCAGCGTACGCAGGCCGCCCATCTTCGAACGTCGCGCCAGCGCCAAAAGAACCGCCAGCGGAATGGAAAGCCCGAAGCAGACCGACCAGACCAGCAGCGTCACCGGCAGTCCGCCCCACTGGTTGGACGGCACCGGCGATCCGGTCAGCGTGCCGGTGAGCAATGCCCAGCAGAGACCGATGACCAGCAGCCATGCGACCAGAAGTTCATGCCGCCAGAAGCGCGGTTGGGCAGTGACGACGAGCAGACCGAGCAGAAGCAGGAGTGCCGCGGTTGGCCGCCATTGCAGGTCCTGCGGGTAGAAGGCGAACAGGATGAAGCGCAGCTTGGCCGCCACGAAGGCCCAGCAGGCGCCGGATGCCGCCGCGCAGTCCTGCGCCGTGCCGCTCCAGGTGGCGTCGAGCACCAGCCATCGCGCGAGCGGCGGCAGCAGCCAGACGAGGAAGGCCAGCGTGAGTGCGGTCAACGCCGTGTTCAGCCTGGTGCCGAACAGGCCGCTCCACAGCGGTTTCCAATCGAAGGAGCGGCGCATCAGCGGCAGGGAAGCAATATCGACAAGGCTCATCGCGGCACGTCTCCGCGCAGGGCGACCCTGCGATTGTAGACATTCATCAGCGCCGACACCGAAAGGTTCAGGACAAGATAGATGCCGATCAGGATCGCCAGCGCCTCGAAGGACTGGCCGGTGGTGTTGGCCGTGGTGTTGATGATGGAAACGAGATCCGGATAGCCAATGGCGACCGCCAGGCTGGAATCCTTGGTCAGGTCGAGATAGCTTGAGGTGATCAGCGGCGTGATCACGCGCAGGGCCTGCGGCAGCACGACCAGCCGCATGATCTGACCCGGATGCAATCCAAGCGCCCGCGCCGCTTCCCATTGACCGCGCGAGACCGACTGGATGCCGGCGCGCACGATCTCGGCGATCGCCGCCGAGAACTTGACCGTGAGGCCAGCGAGCAGCGCTGCGAATTCCGGCGTGAGGCTATAACCGCCGCGAATGTTGAAACCACCGAGGACCGGCATGTCCAGAGCCAGCGTAGCGCCTGTGGCAGGGAACGCTGCTGTGGCGGCGGCCAAAAGGATGAGTGTTGCGACTATGCCATTGCCGAACCTCAGACGGCGGCGACGGTACGCGGTGTAGAGATAGAGGCCGTAGGACAAGGCTATGACCGCCAGAAGAAGCACGGTCCGGCTCGAAAAACCGTCGATGACGATGCCCGGCACGAAGACACCGCGGTTGGACAGGAACAGGGCATCGAAGGCGGACAGCGCCTGTCGGGGCGGTGGAAAGGATTTGGCCAGCGCTATCCAGAAGAACAGCTGCAACAGCAACGGCGTGTTGCGGATCAGTTCCACATACCAGCGCACGAGTGTCGCCAGGAGCAGATTGCCGGACAGGCCGGCAACACCAAGAGCCACGCCCAGTATGGTCGCGAGTACACAGCCGAGCACGGCCACTTTCACAGTGTTGATGAGCCCGGCGAGGATTGCCCAGACATAAAGATCGCCAGCTTTGAAAGCGATGACGCTCTCGCCGATCTCGAAATTGGCCGACCGTTCGAGAAAGCCGAAACCGGGCGTCACGCCAATGCGCCGCATGGTGTCGGCAACATTGGCGCCCAGCAGCCAGAACAGGGCGACGACCGCGACGAAGACAGCCAGCTGGATGACGGGCCGGGGCCCCCACCAGCCGACCAGCCGGCTCAGCACGCCGGGCCGATCACGGCCCGGCACGATTTCGGTCGTCGTCATGGTTCAACGGCTCAACGGAAGGGCGGCGAATAAAGCAAACCGCCGTTCGACCACAGATTGTTGTAACCGCGCTCCCAGCCGAGCGGCTTCAGGTTGCGGTCGAAGATCTCGCCGTAGTTGCCCACCGTCTTGATGATGTTGTAGGCCCATTTCGGGTCGAGATTGGTCGCTTGCGCCAGCGAAGGATCGACGCCGAGGAAACGCTGGATCGCCGGATCTTCCGATTTCAGGAATTCATCGACATTCTTCGAGGTGATGCCCCATTCCTCGGCCTGGATGGTGACGTTGACGGTCCAGTTGACCAGTTCCTGCCAGCGATCGTCGCCGCCGGCGATGGCGGGAGCCAGCGGTTCCTTGGACAGACGCTCGGCAGGATGACGTAGTCATCCGGCTTCTTGAGCTGGGTGCGCTTGCCGACGAGATCGGAACTGTCCTGCGTGATGGCATCGACGCGGCCGGTTTCCAGCGCGTTGATGAACTCACCGGTTTCCTCGATCGTCACCGGCGTGAATTTCTTTCCGGTCTTGCGGAAGAAGTCGGCGATGTTCAGCTCGCCGGTGGTGCCACTCTGCACGCCGATGGTGGCACCATCGAGCTCGGCCGCCTTGGTCACGCCGAGGTCCTTGCGGACCAGGATGCCCTGCCCGTCATAGAATACGGTCGGACCGAAGTGGAAACCGAGCTGCAGGGCACGGGCGATGGTCACCGTCACGCCCGACAGCAGGATGTCGAACTCACCGGCCTGAAGCGCCGGCAGGCGCTGCTGCGGCGAGGAGTTGGTGAATTCGACCTTGTCCGGCGTGCCGAACACGGTGATGGAGAGTGCCTTGCCGTAGTCGACGAAGAAGCCCTTCCACTGGCCGTCGTCTCCCGGCGCGAAAAAGCCCGGCGTGGTGCCGACACCGACCTTGATTGCGCCGCGCTGCTTGATCTTGTCCAGCGTCGGACCGGCATCGGCCACGCTTGAAAACGCGGTCGCGGCCACGACCAGCGACGCCGCCACCGCACGGCGCCACAGGCCGCCGGGTTGCGATAAAAATGTCATCTCGATAACTCCTGATCTGTAACAGGCCGACCCGAAACGATCGCGCTCAGCCCCCTTTCGCCGACCCTGACAAACGGTAACTCCATAAAATTTGTAGACTAAGGAACGGCAATCCAAAATTGCGCCGCTCCGGGAAGCGCTTTGCCGAAAAAAGGCAGCTTTGGAGGTGGAAGCAGACGCTCGCCTGTCGCTTCAAAAAAACGGCCGGGTCTGAACCCGGCCGAGCAGAGAGGAGACGAAGAAAGCTTCAAGCCGCGACGGAGGCGAAGCCGCTTTCGATGAGGTCGGCATAGTGTCGCCTGGCAACATCCGGATGCGAACGCAGCCGGCTTTTCAGCACATTGGTGCCGACATTGCGGAACAACGGGTTCTCGGGATCGCTCGCCGGGCCACGTGCCTCCTCGGCCAGGTTGGGCGGCAGGTCAAGCAGCGGGATGGAAGCGTCCAGCCGCGCGCTGAAGAAGAACGGGACCGAGAGGCGTTCAACGCCGGCAGGCGGCGTGACGACGCGATGCACCGTGGCACGCAGATAACCGTTGGAAGCCAGTTCGAGCAATTCGCCGATGTTGACGACCAGCGTGCCCGGGATCGGATCGACCGGCACCCAGCGTTCGTCATATTCGACCTGCAGGCCTTCATTGTGATCCTGCAACAGCAAGGTCAGGAAGCCGCCATCCTTGTGCGCGCCGACGCCCTGCTCGCTGCCGGTATGGTCACGGCCGGGATAGCGCACGATCTTCATGCGGTGGTTGGGCTCGCCGGCATAGATGGCATCGAAAGCGTCTTCCGGTTGTTCCAACGACAACGCGAAAGCCTTCAGCAGACGGATCGCCACTTCGGTCACCTGCGCCTGCCAGGAGAGCAGAACCGGCTTCAGATCCGGATAGAGCCTGGGCCACTGGTTCGGCCCCTGCAGCCGTGTCCAGGCGGCGACACCCGACTTCTGCACGATCGGCTCGCGCTCGACGCCGATATCGAGCTGTTCGCGCCAGTCAGCCTTGCCGCGAGTCAGTTCGCCGCCGGTGCGGGTATAGCCACGGAACTGTGGCGAGTTGACCATGGCGATCTTGAGCTTCTCGTCCTCCGGCAATTCGAAGAAACGCCTGGCCGAAGCGAGCACGCCTTCAATCTCGCTGACCGCGATGCCGTGGCCGGCCAGATAGAAGAACCCGACATCGCGGGCCGCGGATCTCAAGTCCGCCAGGAAGGTGCGCCGCTCGGACGCGCCCTGTTCCAGGCGGCTGAGATCGAGCACGGGTACAATTCTGGTCATCTTCAGGATTCCTCCGGTCTGTCCGTGTTGCCCCACCCCCAAAATCTCGTTCGGCCGTATCAGCTCCTGTTGTCCTCGTCTGGCACTCAGGCGGCCGGTGCGACCTCGGCACGCGCCTGCGCGGCGACAAGATCCGCGTGGTGCCGTGCGGCGACGTCCGGATGCGAGCGCAGCCGGCTCTTCAGCGTGTTCTGACCCGAATTGCGGAACAGCGGGTTCTGCGGATCACGCGTGATGCCGCCCGCTTGGGCCTTGAGATGCGAAGGCAGGTCGAGCAGCGGCACCTCGGCGTCGAACGGGGCGCCGAGGAAGAAGGCGACCGACAGACGATCGGTACCGGACGGTGGCGTCACGACGCGATGCACGGTCGCCTTCAGATAGCCATCAGTGACCAATTCCAGCAGTTCGCCGATGTTGACGACAAAAGCACCCTGGCGAGGCTCTGCCTCGATCCAGCGGCCATCCTCGATCTCGACTTCCAGCCCCTTCTGCTTTTCCTGGAGCAGCAAAGTGAGGAAGCCGCTGTCCTTGTGTGCGCCGACGCCCTGCTCGCTCTCGGTGGCGTCGCGGCCGGGATAGCGAATGATCTTGATGAGATGGTTGGGCTGGCCGCCATAGATGGTCTCGAACACATCGCGATCCTGCTCCAGCGCCACAGCGAAGGCCTTGAGCAGACGCGTTGCCAGCCTTGTCAGTTCGGACTGCCATTCGAGCAGGATCGGTTTCAATTCCGGCAGCGCATCGGGCCACTGGTTCGGCCCCTGCAGCCGGGTCCAGGCTGGCTGATCCTTGCCGAATGGAACGGCCGCTGCTTCGGAACCGATATCGATCTGCTCTCGCCAGTCGCGCTGCCCCTTGGTGAGTTCCTGGCCAATGCGGTTGTAGCCGCGGAAATGCGGCGAGTTGACCATTTCGATCTCGAGCTTGTCGGCTTCGGGCAGCGCAAAGAAGCGGCGCGAGGATGCCAGCACATCATCGATCAGGCTTTGCGGAATGCCATGGCCGGAGAGGTAGAAGAAGCCGACATCGCGCGAAGCGCGCTTCAACTGGCTGAGGAACGCGGTTGGATCGGTTTCAAACAGGGAGAAATCCAGAACCGGAATGGATTGGATGGCGTTCGTCTTGCTCACGTTCAGGCCCTCTTGGCAGGTCCCTAAGCGTGGCAACGGCACGGGCAAAATCAAAGAAACGTCCGACCCTTTGACACCGAAAGACGAAAAATCCCACGCGCCAAGGTGTTCAATTGGCGCGATTTTTTGCTAAACCCACAAAATCCGCAAGCGAACCCGGCCGCGGTTGGGTGGCGGCCCCGAAGCAGCAAGCCCTGCTAGCTCCGGTCGGCACGCTCCTCGTCGATGAGGATACGCTCGGCGCTACCATCGAGATCCTCATACTGTCCGCTACGCAGCGCCCACAGGAATGCGATGAGCCCAGCCCCGCCAAGGAACAGCGCCACCGGGATGAGGACGACGAGATTGCTCATTGTGCCGGCCTCCCGATCAACCTGGCCTGGGCAATGCGCGGCTCCTTCTCGGCAACCGAACGGCCTCCGGCCAGCCGCATGGCATTGGCGATGACGATGATCGACGACAGCGACATGGCAATCGCTGCGATCAGCGGCGTGACATAGCCGAAGATGGCGATGGGCACCGCGACAAAATTGTAGGCGATGGCAAAGGCAAGGTTCTGCCGGATCAGTCGGCCTGCCTTGCGGGAGATGTCCAGCGCGAAGGGGATCACGGTGAGGCTCTCGCGCAGGAAGACGAAGTCGGCGGCATTGCGGCCAATGTCGGCTGCGGTCGCCGGCGCCATCGAGACATATGCGGCGGCCAGGGCGGGCGCATCATTCAAGCCATCGCCGACCATCAGGACCTTGCGGCCATTGGCGGCAAATGCTGCGATGCGTGCCACCTTTTCGTCCGGCAGCATTCCGGAACGATAGGTATCGATGCCGGCCCGTCCGGCGACTATTCTTGCATTGGCATCGTGGTCACCGGTGAGCATCTCAACGGTAAGGCCTTGCGCTGCAAGCTTCGCCACGGTTTCGGCCGCGCCGGCGCGCAACCTGTCCTCGCAGACAAAATCGGCGCGCAGGACACCGTCGCATGTCAGAACGGTGCCGGTCGCATCGCCACTATCCCCGAGCGCCCATTGCGCCCGGCCAAGGCGCCAGACGGCACCGTTCATCGACGCTTCGAGTCCGAAGCCGGGCACTTCGCCAACCGTATCTGGAAGGTCGCGCTGGAGCGATGTGCCTTGATTGGCTTCCGTGATGGCGCGGGCAACAGGATGCCTGGAATGCGCGGCCAGTTGCGCGGCGACAACCATGTCGCTGGAGGCGATCTGGTCGCTGTTCACCAGTCTGAGTGCGCCGAGCGTCAAGGTGCCGGTCTTGTCGAAAACGATCGTGTCGATGCCGGCGAGCCGTTCCATGGCCGCCCCGTCCTTGACCATCACGCCCTGCTCGAACAGGCGGCGTGCGGCCACCACCTGCACGATCGGCACGGCCAGGCCGAGGGCGCAGGGGCAGGTGATGATCAGTACGGCAATGGCGATTGTGATCGCCCGATGCCAGTCGCCCGAAACGAACAGCCAGCCAAAGAAGGTGAACAGCGCCGTGAGGTGCACCACGGGCGCATAGAGCGCTGACGCTCTGTCAGCAATGCGGCGGTAGAGCGCGCGGCCACCCTCGGCGGCTTCCATCAGGCGCACCATCTCGGCCAGGAAGGAATCCTTCGCGGCCGCGGTGGCCTCCAGCGTCAGTGCACCGGTGAGGTTCAGTGTACCGGCTTGTAGCATTGCGCCTTTTTCGACCGCTTCCGGCTGGCTTTCGCCGCTAACCAGAGACCGGTCGACTTCTGAGACCCCGTTCATGACCAGCGCATCGACCGGCACGCGCTCACCGGCTGCAATGAGGATTGCGTCGCCCTCGGCAATCTCCTCGACCGGCACATAGCTCAACGTACCGTCGGCAGCGATGACGGTGGCGCCGCGTGCGGCCAACCGCCTCAGGCCGCTGACAGCGGTGCGTGCCTTCTCGCGCATGACATGGTCGAGCGTGCGGCCGATCAGCAGGAAGAACAGCAGCGAGACCGACGCGTCGAAATAGGCGTGCGGGCCATGGTTGATCGTCTCGTAGAGGCTGAGGCCATAGGCCAGTGTGATGCCGACGGCGATCGGCACGTCCATGTTCATGCGGCCATGGCTCAGCGCGTTCCAGGCCGAGCGGAAGTAGATGCGCCCGGCAAAGACGAGTGCGGGGATGGCGATCAGCGCCGACACCCAGTGGAACAGGTCGCGCGTGGCGTCCGTCGCACCGGACCAGACCGAGACAGACAACAGCATGATGTTGGTTGCGGCGAAACCGGCTATGGCGACGGCGCGGATCAGTTCGGCCAGCACCGGGTCCTTGCCGCTGTCGTTTTCGCGATCGAACAGGTGCGCCTCGTAACCAAGCCCGGACAACGTCGCGACCAGTGGCGGAAGTTCCCCTTCGTGCAACCGCACCGCGACGCGCTTGGTCGAGAGATTCACGCGCGCGCCAGCCACGCCCGGCAATTTCTGCAGGGCAGTCTCGATGGTGCGGATACAGGCGGCACAACGCACGCCCGGGAGGGCGAAGTCGACCTGCGCCAGGCCGCCGCCGAGCGAACGGCAGGCCAGCCTGATCTCATCGGCGGATGGAGCGCCAGAGCGGTCCAGTTCGAGCGCAGCTTCGACACCCGAGGCGCAGCAGCTCATTGGATCGCTCCGTCGCGGACGAAGACGCGTTGTACCTGGCGGTAAGGCAAGGCACGTCCGACCTCGGCGTCCACCTCCACGATCCAGGCACCATCGCGCACGGATTGCCGCGCGCCAAAGGCTCCGCCCGGTTCTGGTGTGAGTTCGATCGTGCGGTCCTCGGCGTCGGAGGCAGGATGGCGGAATGCCACCTTCACGCTGGTAGGCAGAACCGGTTTGCCAGCAGCGTCAAGCAACGCGTAGCGGATCACCCCATCAGCAACCGTCAGCCTGCCTTGCCAATGCAGTGCCGCCTGCGCGCGTCCCGCCTCCGCCTTCCTGTTGAACTGCTGGCTGGCGACATAGCTGTTCTGCACCACAAGACCCGTCCAGCTCGACCGCGCCAGGGTGGCCATCGTCATGTTGACGGCGATGATGATTCCGAAAAACGTGAGGGTGATGATCAGCATGTGACGGCCGGTGAATTCACCGTTGGAGCGACGGCGTGTGTTCATCTCGATGCCTCCGGGGCAATGAAATTGGCATCATAGCTGACAGTCTCGGCGCCCCCAGCGTCCTTGGCGACGAAGCGGAAGGCCGTGCTGCCCGGTCGCACCAGATCGCGCGGCTGCCGCACATAGATCTTGACCGATTTCAGCCGATCCGGCTCGACCTCGACGGCGAGTGTTTCGCCTTCCATCTGCTCTGTGCCGACTGCGTTCATGGCACCCCCTTGCAATCCCTCCAGCGTGATCCGGATGGTGCGCGGTTCGGGGATCATGTTGAGCAGCTTGACGGTGTAGCCATTGCGGATGGCGCCGTCCGAAAGCACCACGAATTGCGGGTTGCGATCATGCAGGACGTTGAGCTGCAACCGTTCGCGCGTCAGCAAGGCATAGAGCATGGCAAGACCGATCAGCGCCCACACGGCGGTGTAGATAAAAGTACGCAGCCTGAAGATCTTGCCGAGGTGGAACTGGGCGACCGTGTCGGAGAGGCGCCCTCCCGGCTGCCTGACCAGGGCCGGTTCGATGGCGTGCACGCCATTACCTGTCGCGAGCGCCATATTGGCGTTGTAATCGTTCAGCGTCGCATAGGCGATCAGGCCACGTTCCTTGCCTATCTTGTCCATGACGCCGTCGCAGGCGTCGATGCAAAGCGCGCAGGTGATGCATTCGAGCTGCTGGCCGTCGCGGATATCGATGCCCATCGGACAGACGGCGACACAGGCGTTGCAATCGACGCAATCGCCGATGGTTTCGCCGGCAGCCAGCGCCCTCTTGGCGTGGCGCGAGCGCGGCTCGCCACGCCAGTCATTGTAGGTGACGGTGAGCGAATTCTCGTCGAGCATCGCCGCCTGGATGCGCGGCCACGGGCACATGTAGGTGCAGACCTGCTCGCGCATCAGCCCGCCGAAAATGTAGGTCGTGGCGGTCAGCACAGCGATGGTGATGTAGGCAATGGCCGCTGCCTGCCCGGTCAGCACCTCGCCAAGCAGCGTCGGCGCATCGGCAAAATAGAAGATCCAGGCGCCGCCGGTCGCAACAGCGATGAGCAGCCAGATCGTGTGCTTGGCGCCGCGCTTCGCGATCTTGCCAGCCGACCACGGAGCACCGTCCAGCTTGATGCGGGCATTGCGGTCGCCCTCTACGGCGCGCTCGACCACCAGGAAGAGGTCGACCCAGACGGTCTGCGGACAGGCATAGCCGCACCAGGCGCGCCCGACCGTCGAGGTGATCAGGAATAGGCCGATGCCGGCCATCACCAGCAGGCCCGCGACGAAGAAGAACTCCTGCGGCCAGATCTCGATGAAGAAGAAATAGAAGCGGCGGTTGGCGAGATCGACCAGCACCGCCTGGTCGGGCGCATAAGGGCCGCGATCCCAGCGCAGCCACGGCGTCAGGTAGTAGATGCCCAGCGTAATCGCCATGACGATCCACTTGAAGCGGCGGAACTGGCCTGCGGCACGCTTGGGAAAGATCTTCTTGCGCGCAGCATAAAGAGGCTGACGGACCTTGGCGGAATTGACCGCCTCCGCTTCCAGCCGTTCGACCTCTTCGACATCAAGCATTATGCATTTCCCACACTTCTCTCCTTGCATGCGCCTGTCAGCGCGGCATCGCCTTGACCGAGATCAAGCGTTCAATGTGCAGTCGGGACCCGCCTCTCGGCGGGTCCCGTCGCTGAGCCCCAGGGGAACAGATTTAGGCGGACCCTATTCCCCTCCCCCCAGCGAATGCACATAGACGGCCAATTTCTTGACCTTGACGTCGCCGAGACGTGCGCCCCAAGCCGGCATGACGCCGTTTTTCGGTGTCCTTACCTGCTGGGCGATCGCTCGCTCGCCTGAACCGTAGAGCCAGATCGCATCAGTCAGATCGGGTGCGCCAAGTTCGCGATTGCCCTTGGCATTGGCGCCATGGCAGGCGGCGCAGTTGTCGACAAAGACCTTGGCACCGGGCTCCACTTTCGCGGGGTCGCTGACGGGTCCCGACAGGCTCGCTACATAGGCGCTGACATCGCTGATCTGGCCAGCGTTGAGCATCTCCGCGAAAGCCGGCATCTCGGAGGTGCGGGTATCCGCATCATCGGCAAAGCGGATACCGTGCGTGACTGTCTTATAGATCTGGTCGGCTGAACCGCCCCACAGCCATTCGTCGTCGTTCAGATTCGGGAAACCGGGAGACCCTTGCGCGCCCGAACCATGGCATTGCACACAGTTCACGCGAAAGGTCGCCGCTCCCGCAGCAGTCGCAAAGTCGCGCAGGCTGCCGTCGGCCTCGATCTCATCCACCGATTTCGCCTTGATCGCAGCGATGTATTTTTCCTGGGCGGCGCTGGCGGCGGCCAGATCCTGCTTGACCTCGCCGCGGCTCGAATAGGCGAGCACGCCTTTGGTCGCGGATGTCAGGAGCGGCCAGGCCGGATAGGCGACGGTGTAGCCGATCGCCCAGATGACCGTGGCGTAGAACGTCCACAGCCACCAACGCGGCATCGGGTTGTCGAGTTCGCGGATGCCGTCCCACTCGTGGCCGGTGGTCGAAACGCCGGAAACCTCGTCGATGTGTTTTTCGGTCATGGCTTGTCGTCCTCGAACGGGATCCTGGCTGCGGCGTCGGCGTGCTTCTTGCTACCGGGGCGAAGAGTGAAGAACACCACGCAGACAAAGAAGATGGTCATGCCGAGAAGACCCCAACTGTCAGCGAAATGGCGCATGGCCGTGTAGGTTTCCATCTCCCACCTCCCTCAGCGATAGCCAGCGGCTTCGTCGTAGGTCGAGAAATCGACCAATGTACCGAGCATCTGCAGATAGGCGACCAACGCATCCATCTCGGTCACCTGCTGCGGATTGCCGTCGAAGTCGCCTGTCTTGGCTTTCGGATAGCGCTTCGAAAGAGCGGAAGTGTCGGCATTCGGATTGGCCTGGGCGACAAGATCGGCTTCCGCGTTGTCGATCATCTCCTGCGTGTAGGGGACCCCGACATCGACATTGGCGACGAGTTGCGTGGAGAAACCCTTCGGCGACAGCGGCGCGTCCTTCAGGAAGGCGTAGCGCGGCATGATCGATTCCGGCACCACCGAGCGCGGGTCGCTGAGATGCTGGACGTGCCATTCATTGGAATAGCGGTCGCCGACGCGGGCAAGGTCGGGGCCGGTACGCTTCGACCCCCACTGGAAGGGATGGTCGTACATGGACTCCGCCGCCAGGCTGTAGTGGCCGTAACGCTCGACCTCGTCGCGGAAAGGCCGGATCATCTGGCTGTGGCAGAGATAGCAGCCTTCGCGGATGTAGATGTTGCGACCTGCCAGCTCGAGCGGCGAGTAGGGTCGCATGCCTTCCACCTTCTCGATGGTGTTCTCGAGATAAAACAGCGGCGCGATCTCGACGATGCCGCCTATGGTCACGACCAGGAACGAGCCGACGAGCAGCAGCGTCGCGTTGCGCTCGATGAGCGCGTGTTTGTCCATCAAAGCCATGTGAGAACTCCTATGCGGCCGGCTGCAGGGCGGGCGTCGTGCCGGTGGTCGGCACTTCCTCGCGCTGGCGACCGCGGATGGTCATGAAGATGTTCCAGGCCATGACCACCACGCCCGAGAGGTAGAGCGCACCGCCGAAAGCGCGCATCACGTAGTAGGGATGCATGGCGGCGACGGACTCGGCGAAGGAATAGACCAGGAAGCCCTGCTCGTCGTATTCGCGCCACATCAGGCCCTGCATGATGCCCGACACCCACATGGAGGCCGCGTAGATGACGATGCCGAGCGTCGCCAGCCAGAAGTGCCAGTTGACCATGCGCACCGAATAGAGGCGCTCGCGGTTCCACAAGCGCGGCACCATGAAATAGACCGCCCCGAAGGAGATCAGGCCGTTCCAGCCGAGAGCGCCTGAATGCACATGGCCGATGGTCCAGTCGGTGTAATGGGACAGCGAGTTGACGGCCTTGATCGACATCATCGGCCCTTCGAAGGTGGCCATGCCGTAGAACGCCACCGCCGTCACCATCATGCGCACGATCGGGTCGGTGCGCAGCTTGTCCCAGGCGCCGGAGAGCGTCATCAGCCCGTTGATCATGCCGCCCCAGGAAGGCATCCACAGCATGATCGAGAACACCATGCCCAGCGTCTGCGCCCAGTCGGGCAGCGCGGTGTAGTGCAGGTGATGCGGCCCAGCCCAGATGTACATGAAGATCAGGGACCAGAAGTGGATGATCGACAGCCGGTAGGAATAGACCGGCCGGTTCACCTGCTTGGGAATGAAATAATACATCATGCCGAGGAAGCCCGCGGTGAGGAAGAAGCCGACGGCGTTGTGGCCGTACCACCACTGCGTCAGCGCATCCTGCACGCCGGAGAAAAGCGAATAGCTCTTCGACCCGAGGAACGAGGCCGGCACCGCCAGGTTGTTGACCACGTGCAGCATCGCGATGGTCACGATGAAGGACAGATAGAACCAGTTGGCGACGTAGATGTGTGGTTCCTTGCGCTTCAGGATCGTGCCGAGGAAGACGGCCAGATAGGCGACCCAGACGACGGTGAGGAACAGATCGACATACCATTCCGGCTCGGCGTATTCGCGGCTCTGGGTGATGCCGAGCAGATAACCGGTGGCCGCCATGACGATGAAGAGCTGGTAGCCCCAGAACACGTACCAGGCGAGATTGCCGCCGAAGAGGCGCGCACGGCAGGTGCGCTGCACGACATAGAAGGAGGTCGCGATCAGCGCGTTGCCGCCGAAGGCGAAGATGACCGCCGAGGTGTGCAATGGCCGCATGCGGCCGAAATTGAACCAGGGCTCCAGGTTGAGATCCGGAAAGGCCAACTGCAGCGCGATGACGACGCCGACCAGCAGCCCGACCAGCGCCCAGAACACGGTCGCAATGGCACCGTAGCGGATGGGTCCGTCCATGTATGCGGACTGATCGACAGGCTGCTCCGGCTCGAAGCTGACATTGCGCAGGAGCACGATGGTGCCGATGGCCAGCACGGCGAACAGCACCCACATATGCGCTCGGAACGGAGCGTCGGCGGCGAAGCCGGCGCCGAGCAGCGCCAGGAATGTCGCCAGGCTCATCCAGGCAATTTCGGCTCCATATCTCATCGAGCGATCCCTCGGCTTGTCCAGCATCGAGACCACATCCCCATGCGGTCTTTCCTGCCCCCGTTTCGGACAAAGCGAGGGCGTCCGCCTTGATCCAGGTCAAAGCCCTGCAGAGCCTGACAGGTCAGTCTTGCGGTTGGAAAAGGCGGGGAGGATCGTTTGTGCGGCGTGAATGGCTTGTAAGAACCGTGACGGCTCGTCAGTCACTCAAACATCGGGCAGTGGTGCTTGAACGAACGCATCCGAAACATCCGGCGCTGGTCATTCAGCGTGTGCACGACGACAAGCTCGCACTGTGCATGGCGCTGGAGAAAATTGCAGACGCTTTGCCCAACGATGTGTGCCGGGCTGAATGCCTGCACATTGCCAGCCTGCTGCTCCCACTGCTGCGCAAGGCGCATGCTTACGAGGAAGACGTGATTTTCCCTGCCTTCGCTGTCGCGGGAACAGAGGTGAATCCCAGCGTGACAATCCGGCGCCTGCGCGCCGAGCATGTCGAAGACGAGAGCTTCGCTGACGAAGTGACGGAAATTCTGCTGGCCGTGGGACACGGCGAACCCGTCGGCAATGCCGAAGCCCTGGGCTTCATGCTGCGGGGATTGTTCGAGACATTGAGGCGTCACATCGCCTTCGAGCGCGAGCACGTATTGCCAGCCATCGTTGGAAACTAACCTGCCAGCTTTCAGTGTCCGGCCCGGGCTTCCAGCCGTTCCCGCCTGGCGACGGTCACATGGCGGTTGTTCTCGATGCTGATGACGCCGTCGGCACGCAGCTTGGTGAACTGCCGCGAGACCGTCTCGATGGTGAGCCCGAGGAAATCGGCGATGTCGGCGCGCGTCAGCGGCAGGTCGAACGTCACCTTTTCCTCGCCTTCGTCCAGTGTCGGGTCGATGTGGTTGGCGATCAGCAGCAGGAAGCTCGCGACCTTCTCCGCAGCGGTCTTGCGGCCCAGCGTCAGCATCCAGTCGCGCGCCTCGTCGAGCTCCTTCAGCGTCTGGCGCAGCAGCCGGTTTTCCAACTCAGGACTCTGCTTCATCATCCGCTCGATGGCGGCCTTCGGAAAACTGCACAGCGACACATTGGTCGCGGCCTCGGCATTGACGGCGCTTTCAGTCTTGAACGGACGGCCGAGGAAATCCGGGGCGAATTGCAGGCCGACGATCTGCTGGCGGCCATCGGACAGGGTCTTGGTCAGTTTGACGACGCCGGCCAGCACGTTGGAGTAATGATCCACCGTCTCCATGTCGCCGACCAGTTCCGCACCCGGTTCGACGGTCTGCTTGGACGAAGCCCTGGCGAGCGTCACCAGTTGGTCGGAGTCGAGTGCGCCGCAGACACCGCGGTGGCGTGCCTCGCATGCCTGGCAGAGAATCGGAATCCCTGCGGTATGAACGTCCTGTCGCAGGTTCATGCCAATCGCGCCCCCGCGTTGCTTAACCTCTTTCTTCTAGCTCTTCTTACCCGATAAATCCCGCGTCAGTTTGTCTCCGATGTGAATTGACATGGATCAAGCAGGAGAATTGATGTCTGACACATGATCAGCGCCAACAGAAATCGATGATTTCGAAGGCCGCCATGCAGGATATCTTTCTCGACCGTTATTCGACCCCGGTGCCTCGCTATACCAGCTACCCGACGGCACCGCATTTCCACCAGGGCGTCACGGCGCAGACCTATCGCGACTGGCTGACGGCACTGCCTGCCGGCAGCACGCTGTCTCTCTATGCCCACATTCCCTATTGCGACCGGCTGTGCTGGTTCTGCGCCTGTCACACGAAACAGACGCTCTCCTATGCGCCGGTCCGGCGCTATGTCGATGCCTTGCGGCGAGAGATCAGGACGGTCGGCGCCCTGCTCGACGGTCAGTGCGAAGTCGGCGCACTGCACTTCGGCGGCGGCTCGCCGACGCTGCTCAGTCCACAGGACATGATCCTGGTCGACACGGCGCTGCGGAAGGCATTCCAGTTCCATCCCGACGTGGAAATCAGCGTCGAAATAGATCCCAGCGACATGGACGACGCACGTTTCGATGCCCTGGCTGCGATCGGCATGACCCGGGCCAGCCTCGGTGTGCAGGACTTCGACGAAACCGTGCAGCGGGCGATCAACCGCGAGCAGAGTTTCGAACAGACCCGCTGGGTGGTCGAGAGCGTCAGGGCGCGCGACGTCTCTTCGGTCAATCTCGATGTGCTTTACGGCCTGCCGAATCAGACGGTTACAACGGTCGCTCGCACTGCCGAACAGGTGCTTTCGTTGCGTCCCGACCGCATCGCGCTGTTCGGCTATGCGCATGTGCCGTGGTTCAAGAAACACCAGAAACTGATCGATGAAGCCGCCCTGCCCGACGCCGCTGAACGCCTCGCCCAATCGCAGCTGGCGGCGGAGATGATAACCGGCGCCGGCTATGTGGCGATCGGACTGGACCATTTTGCGTGGCCGGACGATGGCATGGCACGAGCGCTGGAGGATGGCTCGCTCAAGCGCAATTTCCAAGGCTATACCGTGGATGGCGCCGATGCCCTGATCGGGCTGGGTGCTTCCTCGATCGGCCGGCTTCCGCAAGGCTATGTCCAGAACATGCCGGCGACCGGCGAGTACCAGAAGCTGGTCGAGAAAGGTGAGCTGGCGACGGTGCGCGGCATCGCCCTGACGCAGCAGGATCGCGCCCGCGGCTGGGTGATCGAGCGGCTGATGTGCGACTACGCTTTCTCGCGCGCCGACCTCCTGGCGTTGTTCGGCGAGGACGCAAAGCCCATCCTCCGCGACGCGCACATCCTCGCCAGTGATCCCGCGAGCGGGTTCGTCGCCTATGGCGGCGATTTCAGCATTGACGAGCAGGCCAAGCCTTTCGTGCGCTCGATCGCGGCGCATTTCGACAGCTATCTTGCGACCGGCACCGCCCGCCACTCGGCGGCAGTGTGACAACCTGATCCAGCGCGCTGGTCGGAAACCGGTTTCGAAAGCCGCCGACATCGTCTAGGGCCAGAGCATGGATTTTCAGGCACTGACCCAAACCGCCGTCGATTTTGTCCGGGCCAACCAGGGATGGGGTTTCCTCGTCGTCATGGCGCTGGCCTTCGGCGAATCCCTCGCCTTCATCTCATTGCTGGTGCCGGCCACCGTCATCCTGCTCGGCATCGGCTTCCTGGTCGGTGAGAGCGGGATCTCGTTCTGGCCACTGTGGGCGGCAGCGGCGATCGGCGCCTTCTTCGGCGACTGGCTCTCGTTCTGGATCGGGCAGAAACTGAAGCATGACGTGGTGCGCTACTGGCCATTGTCGCGCAACCCGGGCCTGCTCGAGCGTGGCCATCGCTTCTTCGAACGCTGGGGTACGCTTGGCGTGTTCATCGGCCGCTTCTCCGGACCGCTTCGCGCCGTAATGCCGCTTGTGGCCGGAATCTGCGAGATGTCGCCGGTCGCGTTCCAGTTCGCCAATGTAACATCGGCGATGCTCTGGGCAGCCGGCATCCTTGCACCCGGCGCATTCGGCCTCAAATGGCTGCAGGAGTGGATTTGACGTTCCGTCATCACGCAAAGTTCATCGCGGCGTGACTTAATCCCGCCAGCCTGCCTGGCGACAAAGTCGGGACGGCCGCGATGATCTGCGACCGTGGGGACGTGGAGAGGGACCATCATGGCGAACGCATGTTCGGAAGGCGTTGATATCGGCTTTGCGACGCTGGGCTACGCAAAGGTCGCGGTGCTCGGCGTGGTACAGGGCATCACCGAATTGCTGCCGATCTCATCGACGGCGCATATGCGCATCGTGCCGGCGCTGCTCGGCTGGCAGGATCCCGGCTCCGCCTTCTCCGCGGCCATGCAGCTCGCGGCACTGGCGGCTGTGGTCAGCTATTTCTGGCGCGACGTGACCGGCCTCGCCGGCGGCACGGTAACGGCGCTGCGTACCGGCAATTATGCCAGCCCGACCTGGCGCCTGGCCGTCGGCATCGTGCTGGCAACCATTCCCATCGTGATCGGTGGCCTGTTGCTGTCGCCGCTGCTCAACCGCTGCGACTCGCCGCTGCGCGGCATCGTGGTGATAGGTTGCTCGATGGTGATATTGGCCGTGCTGCTCGGCATCGCCGAGTATGTTGCCAGGCATCGCCGGACAGTTGAGGAGATGCGGCTGCGCGATGCGCTAGTCGTCGGGGTCGCCCAGGTGGGTGCGCTGATCCCCGGCATCTCGCGATCCGGTTCGACGCTGACGGCGGCGCTGTTCCGGGATCTCAAGCGCGAGGAGGCCGCACGTTTCTCCTTCCTGATCGGCATTCCGGCGATCGCACTTGCAGGCCTGCACGAGATCTGGGTGCTGCACAAAGCGCACATCCCGACCGAGGCCTGGCATGTGCTGCTCTTCGGTCTCGTCATCGCCAGCCTTTCGGCCTTCGCGGCGATCTGGGGGCTGATGCGTTTCCTGGAGCGGTTCTCGACCTGGCCGTTCGTCTTCTACCGCGCTGCCATCGGCATCCTGCTGCTGATCGGCGCGGCCGTGGGCTGGCTGGCATGATCCAGGCAGTGTTGCCTATTGCGGGTTTTCCAGGCTGAACAGTTCGCTGTGCTCGTCATAGGCGAAGAGCTCGGCGTAGCGCGCCCAGGAAATCACCGTCTTCAGCGTTTCGTCGGCATAGTCCTCGGTCATGTAGTCTTCGAGCTCGTTGCGGAAGCGCGCCACGGGCGCGACGTGAGCGGGCCGTTCATCGAGCACCCTGCGGATCAGGCCGATCAGCGGCACATAGGCCGAGATGTGCTCGGCGAACAGCCGCTTGCGTTCGTCCGTTTCCATATGGGCGAAACGCTTGCCGGCATCCGTCAGCTCGATGTCGCCTTCGCTGAGCTGGGCCAGGCGCAACAGCTGCAGCGTCTCGCCGAGATGGAAGATCTCGTCGGCCTCCATCTGCAAGGCACCCGCCAGCACCGGCAGGTCAGCGCGCCCGTCATAAGGCGCTGCCGCCAGCGCCTCGATCAGGCCGGCGAGCACATTGGTGGAGACATGGGTCAGCACCATGCCGATGCCGGCGCCCGGAATGCCTTCCTTCGAAGGCAGTCGCGGTTCGGCGCGCTGCGTCATGATCGCGTAGATCGAATCGACCAGCTGCCGAAAGACGGGGTCGAGGCGGTTGCGCGGGTGCGGCAGATCGACCTTCAGTTCGCGGGCGACACGGCCGGGGTTCGAGGAAAACACGAGGATGCGGTCGCACATCAGCACCGCCTCCTCGATGTTGTGGGTGACGATCAGCACGGACTTGATCGGCAGGCGGCCTTCCACCCACAGATCGATCATGTCGGTGCGCAGCGTTTCGGCTGTCAGAACGTCGAGCGCCGAAAACGGCTCGTCCATCAACAGCAGGTCTGGATGCACCACCAGCGCGCGCGCGAAGCCGACACGCTGGCGCATGCCGCCGGACAGTTCCTTGGGAAAGGCGTTCTCGAAGCCGTCGAGGCCGATCAGGTCGATGGCTGCAAGCGCGCGCGAACGGCGCTCGGCGCGATCGATGCCCTGAGCCTCCAGGCCAAGCTCGACGTTCTGCAGAACGGTGAGCCAGGGAAACAGCGCAAAGGACTGGAACACCATGGCGACACCCGAGGGCGGGCCCTGGATTTCCGAGCCTCTGCACTCGGCCACACCGGACGATGGTGCGACGAGACCAGCAATGATGCGCAGCAGCGTCGACTTGCCCGAGCCTGAGCGGCCGAGCAGACCGACCAGTTCGCCCTCGCGAATGGTCAGGTCGACATTTTCCAGCACCGTCACGTCCTTGCCGCTGCCCTTGGGAAAGGATCGCGAGACCTGGCGGATATCGATGAGCGGCTTCCTGGCGACTTGATCGAGCATTGCAGGGCTCCTGGTGGAATGGTTCACGCAAGACGCAGCCGGCGCTCGCCAAAGGCATAGAGCGGGCGCCAGACCAGACGGTTGAAGAGCGTGACGAACAGGCACATGACGACGATACCGAGCACGACGCGCGGGAAATCGCCGGTGGACGTGGCCTTGGAAATGTAGGCGCCGAGGCCTCGCGCCGTGAGCTGCTCGTTGCCCCAGCTTGCCACCTCGGCAACGATCGAGGCATTCCACGAACCGCCCGACGCGGTGATCGCACCGGTGACGTAGTATGGGAAAATCCCGGGCAGGATCACCTTGAACCACCAACGCCAGCCCGCGATGTGGAAGCTGCGCGCCGCTTCCTTGAGGTCGCTGGGGAAGGCCGAAGCGCCAGCGATGACATTGAACAGGATGTACCACTGCGTGCCCAGGATCATCAGCGGGCTAAGCCAGATGTTCGGGTTGAGATCGTAGTGCGCGATCAGCACCACGAACACCGGAAAGGCGATGTTGGCCGGGAAAGCGGCCAGGAACTGCACCAGCGGCTGCACCTTCTCGGCAAGCTTCGGGCGCAGGCCGATCCAGACCCCCACCGGCACCCACAACAACGTCGCCAGCGCCATCAGCACGATGACACGCGCCAGCGTGATGAAGGCGTCGGCAAGCACGGTGGCGACGTCGAGCCAGCCGACATTGGTTTTGAGATAACCGATGCTGACATAGGCGCCATAGGCGGCGCCAAGCGCAATGAGGCCTATCCAGAGCCCGTCCGCAAGCCGTGAGCGCGCCGCGCCGCTTGCACGCTCGCCGGTCCCGAAAGCCGGCATAGCAGGCAGGCGCAAGGTCCACACCGTGCGCGCCAGCCAGGCGAGCGGCGTGACGAGGACACGCACGAGGCGCGAACGGCGGAGCAGGTCCAGCATCCAGGACTGCGGCGCGTCCGCCGAGGCCGTTGTCTCGAAGCGGAACTTGTCGGCCCAGGCGACCAGCGGGCGAAACAGCAACTGGTCATAGAGGATGATGACAACCAGCATGGTGATCACCGCATAGACGATCGCCGCGATGTTCTGCTGCTGGATGGCCAGCGCCACATAGGAGCCGACGCCCGGCAAGGTCACGGTGGTGTTGCCGACGGTGATCGCCTCCGACGCGACCACGAAGAACCAGCCGCCCGACATCGACATCATGGCGTTCCAGAGCAGGCCCGGCATGGCGAAAGGCACGTCGAGGCGCCAGAAACGCTGCCAGCCGGTGAGATGAAAGCTGCGGGTGGCCTCCACCAGGTCGGCCGGCGCATTGCGCATCGACTGGTACATGGAAAAGGTCATGTTCCAGGCCTGGCTGGTGAAGATGGCGAACACCGATGCCAGCTCGGCGCCCAGCACCGAACCTGGGAACAGATTGAGGAAGAAGGTGACGGTGAAGGTGAGGAAGCCGAGGATCGGTACCGACTGCAGGATGTCCAGCATCGGCACCAGCACCATCTCGGCACGCCGGCTTTTCGCCGCGGCGGCGGCATAGATGAAGGTGAAGACCGTGGACAGCACGATCGCCAGCAGCATGCGCAGCGTGGTGCGCAGCGCGTAAACCGGCAGATTGGCAGGATCGAGCGAAAGCGGGCTCGCGTCGAGCGTCGACAGCGGCTCGGTGGTGACTTCCGCGCCATAGGCGATCAGCACGATGGCGCCGACCACCAGAAGCAGCGCCATGATGTCCCACGCGCTCGGCAGCACCGAGCGCCGGATGGCCAGCGGAACGTATTTCTGGACCGGCATGACGCACCCCCGTCAGGAAGGGGAAATGGATGATTGTGGACGAAGGCTCCGTCTCATCGACGCAGCTTTCGCGCAAGTCCTATTTTCAGGCGTGTGTCGGCATTGTGACGGCGGATTCCGGCCGAGGCTGAAAAGCGAACACAAAACCGTGAACAGCTCAAAAAAGCGAAGCGCAAGCAGGCGGTTGGCGGGACTATCAGCCCTTGACCGCCGAACTCACGATCGAGTCGACGAAGAAGCGCTGCAGGAAGACGAACAGGATCAGCGGCGGCAAGACGGCAAGTGTGGCGCCAGCCATGACCAGCCCGGTGTTCATGGCACCGCGATTGTAGCTCAGCAAACGGCTGAGACTGATGACGATTGGATAGCTGTCGGCGTTGCCTTGCAGCACGGTGAGCGGCCACAGATAGCTGTTCCAGTGATAGACGAAGGCAAACAGGGCCAGCGCCGCGATGGCCGGCGCGACGGTCGGCGCGACGATCTTGAACAGGATGAGCAGTTCCGAGGCGCCATCCATGCGGGCGGCATCGATCAGGTCGTCCGGCACCCCAGCGATGAACTGGCGCATCAGGAAGATGCCGAACGCATTGGCCAGGTTCGGCACGATGATGCCGGCCAGGCTGGCATTGAGCCCAAGTGAGCCGACCATGCGATAGAGCGGGATGAGCGTGACGATCGGTGGCAGGAACATGGTCGCGAGCAGCGCTGAAAACAGCAGCGTGCGGCCAGGAAAACTGTATTTGGCGAAGGCGTAGCCGGCCATCATGGAGGTGACGAGGATGCCGGCCGTGGTGATGGTGGCAATGACAAGCGAATTCCACATCGAACGGCCGACATTGACCACGCCCGCCACCTTCTCATAGGCATCGAGCGTCGGCGTGCGTGGAATCCACACCGGCGGCACCTGCATGGTCTCGGCCGTCGTCTTCAGGCTGGACAGCACCATCCACAGCAGCGGGAATGCGGAAGCAACCGCCACCAGCAGCAGCAGCGTGGCGAGCAGCGCCTTGCGTCCGGCGGGGCGATTGCGCGGCAAGATACTCGACGATCCGGCCGGCGTGCTCATTCGTCGTCCTTCCGGTTCATGAAGGCAAACAGCGCGCAGACCACGACAATGAGGGAAAGCATCAGCATCACCGCCATCGCCGAGCCCAGCCCGCCCTGGGCGCGCTCGATGCCGACACGGCGGATATGGTAGGTCAGCACATTGGTGGAACCGACCGGACCGCCCTGCGTGATCAGGGCCACCGGTTCGAATACCTGCACGGCGTTGATGATGGCGATGACGGCGCTGAACAGCAGGGTGCGGCGCAAGAGCGGCAGCGTGATGAAGCGGAACTGTTCACCGCGATTGGCGCCGTCAAGCGTCGCCGCTTCGTAGAGGCTGCCGGGAATCTGGGTCAGGCCGGCAATGGCAAGCACGGTGAAGTAGCCGACCTGCTGCCAGACATTCAACAGCACGATCGAGACAAGCGCCGAGCGCGGCGAAGACAGCCAGGGCTGCGGGCCGATGCCGACAAGACCGAGCATCTGGTTGAACGGGCCTTCGCTCGGCGAATAGAGCTTCGACCACACCAGCGCCACCGCGATCATCGGCACCATATAGGTCGAAAAGAGAACGGTCCTGAGCAGCGTGCCGCCACCAACATCACGCTGATGGACCAGCAGGCCGAACAGGACCGAGAGCGGCAGGATGATGGCGACCGACAGGGCGGTATAGATCGCCGTGTTGACCAAAGCGCCCTTGAAATCGCGGCCGACGGATGTCGACCCGAAGATATCCTGGAAATTGGCCGTTCCGACGAAGCGGGCTTCAGCAAACGGCGTCTGCGTCGACCAGTCGTTGAACGACAGCCAGACCGTCAAAAGCATCGGCAGCAGGACGAAGACACCGATCAGCGTCACGGCGGGCGAAAGCATGATGCCCGCCGAAGCGCGATAGCCATTGGTCATCGATAGCCTTCCGAAAGCCGGTATAAGTCAGAACAGGCTGCCACTACTTGGCAGCGCGCTCCAGAATGGAAATCGCGTCGGCCTGCGCCTTCGCCTGTGCCTCCCTGGCGGAAATCTGGCCAAACTGCAGCGCTTCCAGTGTCTGCTGCAGCGACTCCGAGAACTCCTGTCCGCCCGGAACGACGGGGAACGGTCTGGCGTCGGCGAGGACGCTGACATAGCCGGCGAGGAATTCCGTGCCGAGCTTGTCCTTGTGCGCCTCGATGTCGGAGCTGCGCGACGGCAGGATGCCCATCGACATCAGGATGTCGGACATAGCCGAGGCACCGTTCTGGCCAGATTTCGCACCGTTCAGCCAGGCCAGGAAATCCCAGGCGGCCTTCTGCTCGGCCTCGCCGGCCTTGGCGTTGACCACGGTCATCCAGGAATAGGAAATCGAATGCGGCTTGTCGCCGCCCGGCCCGACAGGGATCGGCGCTGTGGCGATATTGGCGAACTTGTCGCCCATGCCGGTCTTCAGCGCGCTTTCCCACCAGTTGGCCATGATGATCATGCCGGTCTTGCCCGATACGAAATTGTCGAGGAACGGGCCGGTGGTGTTGGCGTCGGCGGTGGCCATCGACGGATCGCTGGAACCGTCCTTGATCAGGCCCTCATAGAATTCGAACGTCTCGCCTGCCTGCTTGCTGTCCAGCACCGGCTTGCCGTCGGCGACGAGTTCGCCACCATTGGAGACCAGCAGCGAGGCGAAAGGATGAACCACACCCGCCGCCCAGGAATTGATCATGCCGAAACCCTGCTGGCCGGCATCCTTCTTCGTCAGTTTCTTCGCGGCCTCGCGGAATTCGTCCCAGGTCTTCGGTGCTGCTGCAATGCCTGCCTGCTTGAACAGGTCCTTGTTGTAGTTCAACGCATAGACGTCGATCTCATTCGGGATGCCGTAGAGCGCACCGTCGACCGAGGCGGCGCTGACGACGCCGGCCGGCCAGGCGCCCTTGACCTCGGCAGCCACCGCTTCCGGCGCCGGCGCAACCAGCTTGTCGCGCGCCAGTTCCGGCAGCCACAGATCGTAGATGCCGCCGATGGTCGCGCCGTCGGAACCGCCGCTCTGCGAGCGCAACGTGGTCAAAAGATCGCCGAACGGCACCGCACGCACCGTGACCGTCACATCAGGGTGGGTCTTGGAATATTCCTTCGCCGCATTCTCCAGCAGCGCAACGGTCTCGGGCGACCAATGGGTCAGGTAGGAGATGTTCACCGCCTCGGCCCAGGCCGAACCGGGCAGAAACGCCAGCCCCGTCGCCAAAACCAGTTTCGAAGTCCAGGCCAAAGACATTCACTCCCTCCCATTGTCCGTCAAGGCAGGCATGACGTTATGACAACTTAAAGCGACAGCGCAAGCGATAACTTGCCTTCGACTACCTCTCGGCAGCCCATTCGGCTCGCAAAATCGACCAGATTCCGAGCATTTCTCTAGCAAAATCAGTTTTCCTTGACCAAATCTTGCGGGCACTCCTCGCATAGTCCGAAAAAATCCGATGTGGGTTGTCTTGCGATTTCGCTTATGTCGTTATAATGAATTTGAGCCTTCGAGGAAAACCGTGCAGGCCGGAAACGGCGGAGTGCGAGAGATCGCAAGACACATGCTTTCAATTCACCGTCACAGCTGGGCCGGAATGTTGGCACCAACGGCCGCGAGGCACCGCAAGCCATGACGCGCGTCCTGGCCATCGACCTTGGCGGCACCAATCTGCGCGCGGGCATGCATAGCGGCGACATTGCGGCTCTGCAGATGCTGACGCATGAGGCCGCACCTTCGACATTGGAAGATTTTCGGGCTCGTCTCGGCGCGCTTGTCGATGAGGCCGGCGAGATCACTGCAATCGGCCTTGCGATGCCAGGCCTCGTCGAAGGCACGGCCTGTCGCTGGATACCCAATCTCCCCTATCTCGACGGGCAGGACCTGCAGAAACTGTTCCCTGACCTCACGGTCGCGGTCGGCAATGACGCGCAGATCGCCATGCTGGCGGAGGCCGTCGAAGGTGGCGCCCGATCGCTGAGCGATGCGCTGCTGCTTGCCATCGGTACCGGCATCGGTTCGGCCGTTCTGGCCGGCGGGCGCATCGTCGCCGGGGCGCAAGGCGGTGCCTGCTCCTTCGGCTGGGCCTGCGCCGACACCAGCGATATCGGCGAAGACCGCAGCGGCTGGCTCGAACGTTCAGCTTCGGGCCGCGCGCTGGATATCGCAGCGCAGGAACTGAGCCTGGAAAACGGCGCCGCCCTGATCGCCGAGGCGCGTTCGGGCAATGGCGATGCGATGGCCGCACTTGGAACACCTATGCGAAGCCTCGGCACGGCCCTGGCCGGCGCGGTCGCCCTGCTCAACCCGCAGGCAGTCCTGATTTCCGGCGGCATCGCGGATGCGCTCGATGTGATGAAGCCGCCATTGCTCGCCGCACTGCAGCGCCATTTGCCGCCACACCTTCGCCAGATCAACATCAGGCCCGGCGTCTTCGGGTCGCGCGCCGGCCTTGTCGGTGCAGCGCTAGCAGGCGCCGCCGGAGCAGGATGGAGGCAGATACGATGACCGAAGCCAGCTTTCCGCAACCCGATCGCCGTCGCCCCGAACCGCTGTGGTTCCAGGTCGAGCAAGCGATCCGCGCCATCATCAAGAGCGGCGAGTGGGCAACGGGGGACCAGATCCCGGCCGAGGATCGGCTATGCGCCATGTTCGGGGTCAGTCGCATCACGCTGCGCCACGCCTTGCGCAACCTGGAAGAAACCGGGCTGCTGCGCCGCGAGCACGGGCGCGGCACCTTCGTGCGCTCGACCACGCTGGTCGCCGGCACGCGCGAACTGACCAGCTTCACCCAGGAGATGGGCAATATCGGCGTCGTCGCCGGATCGCGGCTGCTGGATTGCAGCCTGACCACGGCGGATGCGGCCGCGGCCGCGGCGCTTGAGATCGATGAAGGCGACCCGGTGGTGCGCATCAGGCGGCTCAGGCTCGGCAACAACGAGCCGATCGGTATCCAGACGGCGCAGCTTGCAGGTGCACGCGTGCCAGGCTTCCTCGATTCCGGGCTGCTGCAGGGCTCGCTCTACGAAGCACTGGAGCGCCGCTACGGTATCGTGGCGATGGAAGCGCGCGAGAGTTACCGCGTCGGCACGGTGCCGGTCGCAGACGCCGATCTGCTCGGACTGGCCGCCGGCACGCCCGCCTTCATCGTCGAACGCGTGAGCATCGACGAGCGTGGTCCCTTCGAATTCACCGTCTCGGTCATGCGCGGCGACCGGTACGAGATCCGCTCGACGCTGCGCGCCGGCCGCGTTGCCCCCAACACCCGAAGCTGACACCAAGCAGGAGTATCCAAGTGTCCGATTTCTATATTCCCCGCCTCGCCGCCCTCATCGAGAAGGCGTCGAAGGAAAATGCCGAAGGCTTCGAGCAGGCGGCGAGCCGCTTTGCCGACTCCCTGCAAAATGGCGGGCTCATCCACCTCTACGGTTCCGGCCACTCCGTGCTGCCCTGCCAGGAAGTTTTTCCACGCTACGGTTCCTACGTCGGCTTCAACCCGCTGACAGACCCGCGCGTGATGTGGAACAACGTACTTGGCGCCGGTGGCGTGCGCGAACTGCTCTGGCTGGAGCGCACGGAAAAATATGCCGAGAAATTCCTCGACCACCAGCCGCTCAACAAGGGCGACTCGATCATCATCTTCGGCCACAGCGGCCGCAACGCCTCGGGCATCGACACCGCGATCTATGCCAAGAAGCGCGGCATCTTCGTGGTGGCGATCACCTCGAAAAACAATCTCGACAAGCCAGCCACGCATTCCTCCGGCATGAGGCTCGCCGATGCAGCAGACCTGGTGATCGACACCTGCTCGCCGATCGAGGACGCCATCGTGCCGGTGGAGGGCTGGAGCCGCCCGGTTTCCGGCTCGTCGACGGTGCTGGCCATGATCATGGCGCATGAGCTGATCGCCCGCACGGCCGACCAGCTGTCGAAGCGCGGCGTCGAGCTGCCGGTCTTCGCCTCGCCGACGATCGCGGGCGTGACGCTGCACGACACCGACGTGATCTACGGCGTCTATCGCGAACGCATGCTGGAAGCGCAGAAGAAACATCTGCCGACTTTCCAGGCCACCATGCGCGGCGAGTGACCGGATAAAAAGGCCGGCCTCGCCGGCCTTTTCCTTTTCGGGCTATTGCCGTTCAGGCAAACGGCGCCGGGTGATGGCGACGTGAAAGCCGGTCCCGTGCAGCAGAGCCGCATCGTTGAAGTCGAAGGTCGGATTGTGCAGCGGCGCCGAGTTCTCGCCATTGCCGACGAAGACGAAACAACCCGGGACATGGTCGAGGAACCTGGCGAAGTCTTCCGAGCCGGTCATCGGCTCTTTTGCGGTTGCGATCGCCGCCGGCTTGAAGACCGTCGCCGCGGCGGCAAAAGCCTCCTCGACCAGCGCGGCATCATTCACCAACGGCACGAATTCGCGCGTGTAGATGATTTCTGCACCGACATTGTGGGCGAGTGCCGTGCCCTCGGCGATGATGCGCATCTGCCGCTCGATCTCGGCGCTGACCTCGGGACGGAAGCTGCGGGCATCGCCGAGAATCCGGGCAAGGCCGGGCAACGCATTGCGCGTGCCGTCGGTGATCAGCTCGGTCACCGAGACGACGCCGATATCGGTCGGGCTGAGGCGTCGCGACACGATCGTCTGCAGGTTGGTGACGAGCGCGCAGGCGGCGACCAGCACCTCATTGCCCCAATGCGGCCGGGCTGCATGGCCACCGACACCCTTGAGCACGATCTCGAAATTGTCCTCGGCCGACATGAACGAGCCAACGCGTGTTTCGAAGTGACCGACCGGCAGCCCCGGCATGTTGTGCAGGCCGTAGATCTCCCCGAACGGAAAGCGCGACATCAGGCCGTCATCCAGCATGGCGAGCGCGCCTCTGCCCCACTCTTCCGCTGGCTGGAAGATGAAACGAACGGTGCCGTCGAAACCGCCCTCCTCCGCCAGTCGTCTGGCCGCGCCGAGCAGCATGGTGGTATGGCCGTCGTGGCCACAGGCATGCATGACGCCCTGGTTCTGCGACCGGTAGTCGGCGCTTCCCTGCTCGGTAATGCGCAGAGCGTCCATATCGGCGCGCAGCGCAATGGCACGGTTGCTCGAGCCGCGTCTCAGCGTGCCGACAACTCCGGTGCCACCAACGCCTTCGGTGACATCGTCGAGACCGAATTCGCGCAGCTTCGCGGCAACGAAGGCGGCGGTGCGCTTTTCCTCGAAGCCAAATTCCGGATGTGCGTGCAGGTCTCGCCGCCACGCCGTCATCTCACGTTCCAGCAAAGCCGTTTCGATCATGCGGGCATTACCTCATTGGTGCCGACGACAGCCGGATCTGCGCCGACCAGCAATTCGTAGAGGCCGGGATCGGTTGCGCCTTCGGTATTGACCAGAAGGATGCGGGAGGAGGCGTCGAGCTTCAGTGCCGCCTTCAACTCGGGCTCGGCCAGCGCCCGGGTCAGCCCGGCGAGGCCGACACAGCCGCTTTCGCCGGAGACGATCGCCGGGTCATGACCCGCGGGCAAGGCCAGGCGCCTCATAGCTGCAATGGCGTCGTCTTCCTCCACCGTCATGAAGGCGTCGGCGAGACGCGACAGCACGCGCCAGGCAACCAGCGAGGGCTCATAACATTCCAGCATCGCCATCACGGTCGGCTCGCCGTGCTCGATCCTGGTCACGCGACCGGTACGGGCGGTCTCCAGGATGCAGGCCGCGCGGGCCGGCTCGACCACCACGAAAGTCGGGCAGTCACTTGCAAGCGTCTCGGCGAAGTGCCCCGCCAGCGCCGCGGCGATGCCGCCAACGCCGGCCTGCACGAAGACATGGGTCGGCGGCCTGTCGAGCTGGCTCAAAGCCTCATGGGCTATGGCCGTATAGCCCTGCATCACAAGGCCGGGGATGCGTTCATAGCCAGGCCATGACGTATCCGACACGATCGACCAGCCTTCGCGCTCCGCGACACGCGCGGCCTCTGCCACGGTCTCATCATAGGTGCCGCGGACCCGGATCATCTCGGCGCCGAAGCGGGCGATCGCAGCGACCCGTTCGTCGCTGACACCGCCATGCACGAAGATAACGGATCGTGCACCGACAAGCTGCGCACCCTGCGCGACGGAGCGGCCATGATTGCCGTCGGTGGCGCAGGCAAAGGTCATTTTGGCGGCAACGGCGCGCACGCTGGGCCGATCGAGATCGGCAAAGTCGACATCACATTCGAAATGGCGGGCGGCTTCTTCCAGCACAAGCCGGATCACCGCATAGGCGCCGCCGAGCGCCTTGAAACTGCCGAGACCGAGACGCTGCCCCTCGTCCTTCACATGGATCGATCCGACACCCAATACGTCCGCCAACCTGGGCAAGGCCACGAGCGGCGTGGCAGCAGCACTCCCCCTGAACGCCAGGAAGCGCCCCACCTCGTGCGCGCCGGCGGCGCCAAGTACCCGGGCATCGGCCGGAAGCAGGGGCTTATTATGGTCCGGGTGGGTGTTGATCAGGAACATCTGCACCTCTTTCGCGTCATCAGCGAAGATGTATTGCATCGCAGGCGCAAATTGCGCTGTATTCCGCCACGATCCGCGCAAGTTTGTTTCACGAGGCAGCATGGTGGCGAAACCGGCAATCGAACTCGACAGTTTCGACCTGGCGATCCTCGCCATCCTGCAGAAGGACAACACCACGCCGCAGCGGCTGGTCGGCGAAGCGGTCAACCTGTCGGCCCCTGCCGTACAGCGGCGTATCCGGCGTCTCGAAGAGGCTGGCGTGATCGCGGCCAATGTCGCCATCGTCGATCCCGCCAAGGTCGGACAGGCCATCACCATCTTCGTGGAGGTGGAGGTGGTCAGCGAGACCGCCGAACTGCTCGACCTCGCCAAGCGCGAGTTCTCCGCCACGCCGGAAGTGCAGCAGTGCTACTATGTGACCGGCGAAGCGGATTTCATCCTGATCATCGTCGTGGGCACCATGGCCGACTACGAAGCGCTGACGCGGCGGCTGTTTTTCTCCAACAACAACGTCAAGAAATTCCGGACCTTTGTCGCAATGGACCGCGTCAAGGTCGGCCTAACGGTGCCGTTGACGGAGCCCGCAAGGGCGTAGACCGAGACCATTGCCCCTGCCGCGCAAAATTGCCTGGGTAAAAGATACGCAAAGTGAAGCTGCAAATTCTTGATAATCATACTCAACAATGTTAGGTCGCTCTCGCTCGTATGAGCCGAGACCTGAGTGGATCATCACCAAACCGCCGGATCGTCTCGGCTCCGTAAAGTGGAGACGAGACCTTGCAAGACGATATGCGCCTCAGCGTCGCGAACCAGACAGACCGGAAGAGCACATTCGGCCAGGCCGCCCGCATTGTTGCCGTTGCCGGCCTGATAGCGATCAACGTCGCCCCCGCGCTGGCTCAACAAACGGCGCCAGTCGAAAGCAGCGCACCACTTGCGGCACCTGCCGGCGAAGGCGTGGCGCCGGCAGCGCCAAACACGAATTCAGCGCAAGGCGCGACGCCGGCTCCCGCAGTCCAGCCCGCTCCGGCAACTCAGCCCGCACCCGCGATGTCGGCACAACCGGCGCCAACCGAAATCGCCCCGGCGCCTGGCGCCCCGAATTCTGCAGAAGCACTATCGATCGCCAAGGCGACCCTGCCGCACAACCTGTCCCCCTGGGCATGTTCATGAGCGCGGACTGGGTGGTGAAGGGCGTCATGATCGGCCTCGCCTTCGCCTCGCTGGTCACATGGACCGTGTGGCTGGCCAAATCGCTGGAGATCGCCGGCTCCAAGGCACGCCTTGCCAAGGCCTTGCGCGGCATCACAGGCGCGCGCCGGCTCGATGACGCGACTCAGGCGCTCGGCAAGGGTGCCGGCATCGGTGCCGTGCTGGTACGGGCGGCCGCCGAAGAGCTGGAAATGTCGCGCCAGGACGATGGCGGCTACGATGCCGCCGGCGTGAAGGAACGCGTGGAATCGCGCCTGATGCGCATCCAGGCGCAGGCAGGCCGACGGCTCAGCCGCGGCACGGGCGTGCTGGCCACGATCGGCTCGACCGCTCCCTTCGTCGGCCTCTTCGGCACGGTGTGGGGCATCATGAACTCCTTCATCGGCATTTCGGAAGCGCAGACCACCAACCTTGCCGTCGTCGCGCCCGGCATCGCCGAAGCGCTGCTCGCTACCGCCGTCGGCCTGATCGCCGCCATTCCGGCCGTGGTCATCTACAACGTCTTCGCGCGCTCCATCACCGGATATCGCCAGGGGCTGGCGGACGCCGCCGCCGGCGTGCAACGCCTGGTCAGTCGCGACCTCGATCGTGTTTCTTCGGTTCACGCCACAGTGCGTTCGCATGCCGCCGCAACCGCCAGACCCGCGAATGGCCATCAGGCACCCGCGGTAGCCGTCTAGGAGAAGCGCTATGGCCGGCGGCATCAAGCAGTCGTTCGACGACGACGATATGCAGGAGAACCACGAGATCAACGTGACGCCGTTCATCGACGTCATGCTGGTCCTGCTCATCATCTTCATGGTCGCCGCACCGCTGGCAACCGTCGACATCAATGTCGACCTGCCTGCTTCCACGGCAACGCCCGCACCCAAGCCTGACGAGCCGCTCTATGTCACGCTGAAGGACGACCTCAGCCTGGCAATCGGTCAGCAGACGGTGGACCGAAACACCTTTCAGCAGCAGTTGGACACGATCGCCAAGGGCGACAAGCAGAAGCGCATCTTCCTGCGTGCCGACCGTGTCGTCGCCTATGGCGATCTGATGGAGGTGATGAACCTGATGCGCGGCGCGGGCTACCTGAAGGTCGCGCTGGTCGGACTGGAAACGGTTCCGACGACAACGCCTGCCGCCGGAGCAGCGCAGTGACAGCCGCCGCGGCACAAGGCGGCCTGTTCGGCGGCTTCAGCCGCCGCGAACTGACGCTGTGGTCGAGCGCCGCTCTCATCGTTGCGTCGATTCATACTGGTGGCGGCTGGTATCTGTACAGTGGGGGATCGGAAAGCACACCGCCACCTGCGGCCCCGCCCGCCATCATGCTCGACCTGCCACCGATGGTCATCAATGCCGAGACACCGCCGATTGACAGCGCGGATATCGTCGACAACGAAGCTTCCTTGAGACCGCAAGAAATCACGGAAGAGATCAAACCTATCGAGGAAGAGGTCGAGAAGCCTGTCGAAGAGGTGACGGAACCGGAGCCGGAGATGGAGGCGCCGAAGCCTGAAGTCGCCGAGGACGTGGTTCCGGACCTCGTCGAAGCCCCTCTGCCCGAAGTCGCGATGGCTATTCCCGAACCACGTCCCGAGACTGAAAAGCCGAAACCGGTGGTGAAGCCGGTTGAGAAGAAGAAGCCGCTCGAAAAGAAGAAGCCAGAGCCGGTCAAGGAAGCCAAGACCGAAAAACCCGAGAAAGTCGAAAAGAAGAAGCCGGTCAATTCGCTCGCCCAACAGAAAGCCGCCCGGGACGGTACCAACATCCCGAAGGCAGGTGGAAGCAGCGGCACCACGGGCAGTTCAGTCACGCCATCGCAGTGGACCAGCAAAGTTGGCGCACATATCCTGCGCTACAGGCGTTCAGTAAGCTTGGGCCGGCGTGGGGGCGGCGATGCCACGGTACGGTTCACCTTCGATTCCAGTGGCACAATCCTGTCTGTCGCCCTTACCCGATCTTCGGGTGACAAGGCTCTCGACGATGCGGCCGTCACGATGATCCGACGGGCATCGCCGATTCCCACGCCACCACCTTCGGTTACAACCCGGTTCCTCGTTCTTCCAGTCGGCTCACGCTGACGGATTGGCATCTCCCCGAAAATGAGACGGCGCGGATCCGGATCCGCGCCGATTTCGTTTTCAGACCTGTTCTAAACGGTAAAATCGAATCCCACTGCGACCTCAAGCTTTTTCGGTCTTCGGTCCGAGCAGGAAAGCCGTCACCGCGGCCAGCAGCGTCGCGATGCCTGCATAGGCAAAAGCGCTCGAAACACCGATGTGGTCGACCAGCAGGCCGCCAACAACGGCACCTGTCGCAATCGCCACCTGGAAGGCGGTGACCATGAGGCCGCCGGCGCTTTCAGCCTGATCGGGCGCTGCGCGCAGCATCCAGGTCTGCACCGAAACCGGTATGGCGCCAAAGGCGAAACCCCAGGCTGTGACGGCGATGGCCGAGGTCAGCGGCGAGGCGCCGAAGACAAGCAGGACCAGCGTCGAGATCGCGATCAGCAACGGCGACAGGCCAGCGGCGAGCTTCAGGCTGCGCTCCACCACGAAGCCGCCGACGAGATTGCCGATGAAACCGCCAATGCCGAAGGCAAGCAGCACCAGCGAGATGTTTTCGACACTCAGCAGCGGAACCTGCTCAAGGAAAGCGCGGACATAAGTGAAGCCTGCAAAATGACCCGATGCGATGAACAGGATGAAGAGCAGGCCGACAGCGATGGCCGGGCGCCGGGCGACATCCGCCAGGGTGCGCAGGCTGGCGACGCTGGATGGCGGCAGGCTGGGAAGCGTGGCGACCTGCGCCAGCAGCGTGACCGCGCCGACAATGGCGGCAATCAGGAAAGCCGTGCGCCAGCCCCAGATGTCACCGACATAGGCGCCGACCGGTGCGGCACAGACGGTAGCCACCGAAACGCCGCCGAGAATGATCGACATCGCCCGCGGCAGCAGTCGCACCGGTACCAGGCGCATGGTCATGGCGCCCGACATCGCCCAGAAGCCGCCAAGCGCGACACCAAGCACCACGCGCGCCGCCAAAAGCATGCCGAGCGAGGACGCGAAGGCCGCGATGAGGCTCGATACGATGAGCAGGAAGGTCAGGACCCACATCAGGATCTTGCGGTCGAGGCGGCGGGTGATGATCGCCATGGTGGGCGCTGCGATGGCGCCGACTATCGCGGTGGCTGTCACCGCCTGGCCGGCAGCGCCTTCGCTGACGCCGAGGTCCTGCGCCATCGGCGTAAGCAGGCTGGCCGGGAGGAATTCAGCTGTCACGAGCCCGAAGACGCCAAGCGCCAGCGAGACGACGGCACCCCAGGCCGGCTCGGCGCGCTCCTCGGCGGAAGACAGTACGGGCGCGTCCAGCGCCGCTGTCGCGGGGTCGGTCATTGTCAGTCTCCGAATTGGTTGCAGTGCAACAAATGGAGGTGACCGCGTGGAGTTTCCATGTTAGAAACACCATTATGCTTGATCATTCGTCCAAAAATTCACCACCATCGATCTCTCCGACCGGAGATCCGCTGACCGACATCCTGCGCGGCCTGCGCCTCGACGGCGTGCAATACGGCCGCTGCGAGATGAAGGAGCCGTGGGGACTGGAGTTCCCGGCACAGGATGCCGCCCGCTTCTATTTCGTCGGCCAGAAGGCATGCTGGATGCGCTTGCCCAATGGCGACTGGTTCGAGATGAAAGCCGGCGATGCAGTTCTGGTGCCGCGTGGCGCCCCGCATGCACTGGCAAGCTCGCCCGACGTGCCGACCACGCAATTCAGGGGCTATGAAGTCACCGAAGTCTGCAAGAACGTCTACTGCATGAAGACGGAGGCACAGACGGAAAATTGCGTGCCGGGCACGCTTCTGTTCTGCGGCACCATGTATTTCAACCTCGACAGCCTGCACCCTCTGCTCGGCATGATGCCGGATGTGATGCGCACGCATGGTCTTGAGGAGTATGAGCCAAGCATCCCGCATCTGCTGGAAGCGATGGCGCGCGAGATCAAGATGGAACGGGTCGGTTCCGCCGGCATCGTCGCCCGGCTGGCGGACGTACTTGCCGCCTCGATCATCCGCTCGTGGGTCGAGCGCGGCTGCGGCGACTCGAAGGGCTGGATCGCGGCGGTACGTGACCGCGAGCTCGGCAAGGTGCTGGCGGCAATCCATCTCGAACCGAACCGCGACTGGAGCGTCGAGACGCTGGCACGCAGCATGGGCGCCTCGCGCTCGGGCTTTGCGGAACGCTTCGCATCAACCGTCGGCGAGACGCCGGCCAGATACGTCACCCAGGTACGCATGCACCAGGCCAGGCAATGGCTGACGCATGACCGGCTGAAGATCGCGGTCGTCGCCAATCGGCTCGGCTATGAATCGGAAGCCGCCTTCAGCCGTGCCTTCAAGCGTGTGATCGGCGCGCCGCCGAGCCACTTCCGCGGCGAGGACCACATCGAGGTTCCGAATATCTGAAATCAGCGAGCGGCCACGCCGCCCGCCCTCAGCCTGCAGCTTTCCCCTGCGCTTCCAGCATGCGCCGCGCGCTTTCCTCGTCGGTGATCAGCACGGTCGGCTTGACGAGATGCATGGCGCCAAGCAGCGCCTCGATCTTTTCCTGCCCACCCGAGGTGAGGATGCGCAACGGCGCCCGGCGCAGGCGATCGACTTCCACCGACATGACGCGATCGTTCACCGGATGGTCTACGAGATCGCCGCTGCGGTTGAAGAAATGGAACAGAAGGTCGCCGACAGCGCCACGCGCCAGCAGTGCTTCACGCTCGGCTTCCTTCAGGAAGCCGCCACGATAGAAGGTCGTCGCCGAGGCAATGCCGCCGATCGACAAAAGCACGGCATCCAGCGCATCGGCCATCTCGAAAATCTCTTCGAGGCCACAACGCTCCACCAGCGCGACCTTGGTCTCGACACTGTCGACCACTGCGGGCGCCGGAATGAGATAGCCGTCGCCCTGGAAGACCTGAGCGAAGCGCCAGGCGAACTCGGCCGGATTGTAGCGCCGCGCGACGCCGACGCCGCCAAGCAGCGAGATCACCTTGAAGTCGCTGAGCGACTTGGCGCCGATGAAGGGCAAGGTCGAGAACAGCGTGCGGCCCCAGCCGACGCCGACACGCATGCCTGAACGCATCGATTCCGAAAGATAGGCGCCTGTCTTGGCGGCAATACCGGGGATCGGGTCGGAATCCGCGCTGGAGAGCGGCGCGACGAGTGCCTGTTCCAGGCCGAAGGTCCTTTCCAGGGCCCGCTCCAGCCGCACGATTTCGGACAACTCGCTTTCGATGGCGATCTTGACCTCGTTGCGGGCGCGCGCCTCGGCAAGCATCCTGACGACGGTGACGCGGCCGACACCAAGCACGTCGGCGATCTCGTTCTGGGTCATCTGTTCGATGAAATACATCCAGGCGGCGCGGATGCGCAGGCGATCGGCCTTGCTTTCGGCCGCCACAGCCCCGTTCTCGCCGGTTCCGCCCTCCGCTGTCCCCGCCTGCCGCTGCGGCTTTCTTGCCACTGCATCCCTCCCTGTAAGCACTGCGACCGAACCGTTCCCGATTCGTCATATGGCCACTATCGTCTTTTGACCGGTCCTGCACGATATAAACAATTGGCTGACACGGCCATGCCGCCTATACCCGGCTGATAGGAAGCAGAGAAAAGACGATGCTGCGTGAAATCTCCGAAGAGGTCCGCGTCAACCTGAAGGACCGTTTGCGCGACGTGCGCCACGTCATCCGCCGGCACCGGCACGACAGCCCTGCCCAGCAGGCACGGCTAGGCGACGAAGCTCGTCCAACGTTTCCGATCCGCGAGATCGAGGGCCTGCTCGGTCATGCCGCAAGCGCCTTCGACGACATGATGTCGGTGGCTGAAACGCTGGTGCCACGTGAGCGCAGCGGCCGCATGAGCGGACTGACGCCAAAGCCGCTTGGTGTCTATTTCGCATCCGGCGATGCGGCGCTGGCCGGCGAACGCGCGTTCCGGCGTGATATGTATGCGCTGGCAAAGGCCGTTCTTGCCGAGAGGAAGGCAGACGGCGTGCGGGTGCGAGAGGCGAACTTCACCGCCGTGCACGCAGCCGTCGAGCGGCAGCATGCAGAGCTCTTCAAGAGACTGTCCCATGAGAGCGACTGGGCGGGGCGCGTCGCATTGGTCGCGGCGCTGAGCGCGGCACTGGTGGTGGAATTCCTCAACCATGACCCGTTGCGACAGGGCGAGACAGCGACAACCGCCGTTCGCTCCGGTCGCACATTCGCGATTTCCTGCCTGGCACCTGTCGCGCTTGCGGTCGGCCTTGCCAGCGTCGACACCAGCTCGAAACCCGAGCCAGACCTGCTTGAGATCGCCTTGCTCGCCACTGACGCCAGGCTCGACCGCATCCTGACGGCCTGCGACGGCAACGATCCACTCGATGAGCTGACGACGGTGTTTGCAACGCTGCTGGCGCACCTGCTGTAACACTGGAGCGTCCTCCCGGGTGCTCCAGTGCCCGGCGGCCTACGCCTGCGACAGCTCGACAATGCGCTTCTTGGCGCGCGAGATCGAGGCCGGGCTCATTGACAGCTCGGTCAGTCCCATGCGCAGGAATTCCGCAATGAGATCCGGACGGGCCGCCGCCTCACCGCACATGCCAACCATGATGCCTGCCTCGACGCCAGCCTTCGCCGTCATCTCGATCGCCGCCATCACCGCCGGATTGGCGACGTCGTTCAGTGCAGCCACCGTCGGATTGAGGCGGTCGGCAGCCATGACGTATTGAGTGAGGTCATTGGTGCCGATCGAAAAGAAGGAAACCTCCTTCGCCAGCAACGGGGCGATCAGAACGGCCGCCGGCGTCTCGATCATCACACCGAGCTGGAAATGGGCGAATTGTATGCCGTCGCGCTGCAATTCGGCCGCGCATTCGTCGACAAGTGCCCTGGCACGCCGCACTTCGGCAATATCCGACACCATCGGCAGCATCACCTTGACGTTGCCGTGCACCGCTGCACGCAGCAGCGCCTTCAGCTGTGGCTTGAAGATATCAGGCCGGTCGAGACACATGCGGATGCCACGCCAGCCAAGGAACGGATTTTCCTCTTCCGGGAATTCGATGCCGGCCACCGGCTTGTCGCCACCGATATCGAGCGTGCGCACGATGACCGGATGAGGCGCAAACGCTCGCGCCAATGCCGCATAGGTCTCCGCCTGCATGTCTTCCGAAGGCAGGTGCATGTGACGCATGAAAAGGAGCTCGGTGCGGAACAGGCCGACGCCCATGGCGCCCGCAGCCTGTGCGGCCTCGATCTCTTCGAGCGAACCGATGTTGGCGGCCACTTCGATGACCGTGCCATCGGCGCGCTTGGGCGTCACCTCCTTGAACACGTCGAGCGCGTGCCGTTCCCTGACGGCTTCCTCGATGCGGCGGGTATAGTCGGCCTTCACGTCGGCGGCCGGGTCGGCAACGACCAGGCCGCCGTTGCCGTCGAGAGCGACTTCCTTTGCATCGCGCAGTTCCATCACACGGGCACCGAGGCCCAGCACCGCGGGAATGCCATGCGAACGCGCAATGATGGCGATGTGGGAGGTCGCGCCGCCATGGCCGCAGACGATGCCGCCGATGCGTTTCAACGGTGCGCGCGACAGGTCCCATGCGCCGATATCCTCTGCGATCAGGATGGCGCCCTGCGGGATATCTTCCAGGCTGATATCGTCCTGGCCGAGCAAGGCGAGGCAGATCTGGCGGCCGACGGCCTGGACGTCGTCGGCGCGGGCATTGAGATATGGGTCTTCGACCGAACCGAACTCGGCGGCGAGCCTGGTGGCGGTGGCGATGACTGCGGCGACGGCATCGGTGCCGGTGCGGATCATCGCTTCGGCCTCACCGATCAACGTGTCGTCGGCAGCAAGGTCACGCAAGGCAGCGACGATGCCACGATCGCCGCCGGCCAGGCTATCACTGGCCAGCGCCTTGTCCATGCGTGCCTGGACGGCAGCGACGGCATGCCCGAAACGCACGATCTCGGCCTCGGCTTCTTCGGCGGTCAACGTGCGTGCCTGCGGGCGGATTTCCGGCGGGAAATGCGCGAAGGCCGGACCGACGGCGACGCCTTCGCTGGCGGCAATACCACGCAGGCCGCCCGACGCTGTTGTCTCCGGTGCAGGGACGACAGGCTTGGCGATCTCACCGTTGAGTTCCCTGTGCTCACCGGCGGCATCGTCTTCCTCGAGCCCGGCGCGCGGATTCTCCAGATAGCCGATCAACGCCTCGACCGCTTCGGCTGCGTCGGCGCCATTGGCACGCACGGTGACTTCCTGGTTCTCCTTGACGCCCAGAAGCATCAGCTTGACCGAACTCTTGGCGCTCACCGCCTTGCCTGCCTTCACGATCTCGACTTCCGACTCGAAGCTCTTGGCGAGCCGCACGAAGCGGGTCGCGGGGCGGGCGTGCAAACCTTCATGCACTCTGACAATGGTCGAGCGTTCCATACGGGCAATCCTATCAGATATTCCGGCCGATCCCGGAAGGGGCGCAGTCGAAGAGAAAAGCGCCATGGCCTTGCGCAAGGGCCGCGGCGCCAGGGATTTCAGGCGGCGATGGTGATCAGTGCGTCCTGCCTGAGGGCCTGGACGAGGTCACCTGTGTCGACGGTGCTGGCACAGATTTCGCCAGGCCGCTCCGCTTCCGTCGCCCCGTTGAACGAGATGACGACATGGCCGATCTCGCGCACCTTGCTCCACGCTGTGGAGCCGATTGCGGTGATCGTTGCCGACACCGCGCCGATGGCGATCGACGCGCCGACCTGCGGCGCGCCGTCGCTGGGGCCCTGTACGGCCTTGTGCATCACCGAAACCTCGGCGAGCTCCGGCGGCGAGCCATCCGCGAACAGGATGACCACGCCGCCCTCGGCGAGATCCGCCACTTCGGGTCCAACTGCGGTTACCCGCGTTTCCAACAGAACCGTCATGATGCGGCGAATCTCCTTCTTGTCGTTACAGGACCAGCAGACTGACTACCCATGCGAGAAGCACGGACACGGGACCCATGATCTGGCGGCTGATGAGCACCGCCGGCACACCGATCTCGATCGTCTTGGGCTTGGCTTCGCCAAGCGCCAGACCGACCGGGACGAAGTCGCAGCCGACCTGGGTGTTGTAGGCAAACAGCGCCGGCAGCGCCATGGCCGGCGAAATGGTGCCGTTGGCGATCTGCGGACCGATGATGGCGACACCGATGACCTGGGCGATGACCGCGCCCGGCCCGAGGATGGGCGAGAGGAACGGCAGGCCGCAGATCGCCGAGATGATCAGCAGGCCGACGATGTTGTTGGCCAGCGGACCCATCGGCTGCGCCAGCACGTCGCCGATCCCGGTGTAGAGGATGAGGCCGATCAGCATGGTCACGAAGGCCATGAAGGGCAGCACGTTGCGGATCACCTGGTCGATGGTTCGGCGGCCGGCGTTGAAGAAGATGCCGACGACACGACCCATGACGCGGCCGATCGAGGAGATCAGCCCGATCATGCCACCTTCACTCGGCAGCGGCTGGGCAGCCGCCGAGGGCGAATTGCTGTTGCTTGAACTCATTGCCGCTGCCCCCCCCGCAGTGGTTGCCGCTTCGGAGCCATCGGCCATGACGATGTTGGCCGGCTTGACGCCCGAAACATAGATGTCTTCCAGGATGAACTGGGCGAGAGGCCCGGACTGACCGACCGGCGTGACGTTGACGGTCGGGATGCGCTTGCGCGGATAGACGCCGCAACGCGCTGTGCCGCCGCAATCGACGACGACGACGGCCATCTCGCTTTCGATGGGCGGCGATTTGAAGCCATCGACGGCTTCAGCCCCCGTCATTTCGGCGATCTGCTGGGCGATCGGATGGATGCCACCGCCGGTGACGGAGACGACCTTGCTGCGCTGCGCGGTCGGCTCGATGACGAGCGGGCCGCCCCAGCCCCCGGAGCCCTTGGAGATTTTTACGGCCTTGTAGGTCTTTGCCATGATGTTTCCCGCCCCTTACAGCTCGACGCCCTGGCGGCGTGCCATGATGGCGGTGATGCGCTCGGTCAGCATGCCCTTGAGCAGGATGACGACGAGACCGACGATGGCGTACCAGATCGCCACCTTGATGTGGTAGCCGGCAACGACCACGCCCTTCTTCTCCAGTTCGAGCAGCGCGACCAGCACGCCGCCCCAGACGAAATATTCGCCGGGATTGATGTGCGGGAAGAGGCCAAGCGGCGGATGCACGTAGGATACTGCCGCGTCGTAGAAGGCGGGCTTGTGCTTTTCTTCGAGGAAGGAGCCGAAGGTGTAGGCCATCGGGTTGGTGAGGAAGAAGACGGCAAGCAGCGGCAGCACCGTATAGCGGGTGAGCGCGATGCGGCCGGCGCCACGGGCAAGGCCATGCACGCGTTCCTCGCCGACCAGTTCGGTGATGGCGTAGAATGCCGTCATCAGCACCACCAGTGTCGGGATGATGCCAGTCACGAAGCCGGCGAAGACCTCGCCGCCTTTCTGGAAGATGCCGATGAAATATTTACCGATGGCGGTGAGCCAGCCGAGCTGCTCTTCCTTGGCGACTTCGTTCAGCTTCTCCTTGAACTGTTCGACGGTGATGGGGCCGCTGTCGGCCTGCGCCAGAACGACAAGATTGTCGCTGGCATGAGAAACGGCAAGCTTGCCGTGCAAGGCAGCATCCTGGACCACCGCACCTGCTGCATGCAGGTGCTGGACGGCCATGTCGGCGTGCTGCGCCAACAATGAAATTACAGACATATCTCCTCCTTGGACCGTCCGCCGTCTGTCCCCTACGGCGGCAGCATTCGTTACGGAGCGTTTCCGTTTTTCACGGAAATGCGGAAACGCTCCAACTCTTTGTTTCTACGCAATTCCGGGCGCAAAACCGCTGCGCACTTTTGCTGGAATTGCTCTATGCGCTGACTGTCTTCAAGCCGGTCAGACCCGGCTTCTTTCCCGGCTCCAGCCGTGCCCGGTCGATCTGTTCGATCGCTCGCTTCACGGCCTCGGCCACACCGGGTTCCCCCTCCCCCATGATCGCAGGATTGGACCGGATACGATCGAGGGCGACGCCCTCGAATTCTTCAAACCGCCTGAACTTGGCGAACACCGAACGGCCGCTCATCACGAGCAGGCGGCGCACGACGAGATCAGGCGTCACCACCACCAGGACGATGATGCCCTTGGCAAAGCGGCCGCGATGATTGCCGGCACCGACGAAGCCGTCGGCGTATTTGTTGGTGATGCCTTTGAAGACGTCGGAATAGTGCCGCATCTGCAGCCAGACGCCTAGGGACTGCAGCCCCCAGACGAGCGCGAGCGCGAGCAGTGCCCACTGCCAGATTGCCATAAGGATATCTCCTCCCAAGCCCCTGGTCCCGCCATGACTTCATGACAGTACCAAGACGAAAGTTAGAGAACATTTGTTTTCTTGGATGTCAATATGTATGATTTTCAGATGGAACCCGGAAACGACTGATCCACCACATTTGGCGGCACAGCGCGTGTGATTGTGGTTCCAGGAAAGGTGCGCAGCGGTTTTCCGCCCGGAATTGCGTAGAACAAAAATTGGAGCGTTTCCGCGTTCCCGTGAAAACGGAAACGCTCTAAAGTCAGCGTCAAAGGACGTGCGATGGACCTGCGATTCAAAGACGAACTGGCGCTTATGCCGGATCTTGGCCACCAGCTGCGTCGACTGCGCTGGTTCAGGGCGACATTCCGCGCGAGCGCGCGGTCCGTGGAGGCGACCTATGGCCTACGGTTCGACATCGACGAAACGCGGCTGACCAGGGCCTTCCTCGACTGGATCGAGATCATGGAAGCGCAGAAGCGTTTTGCCGAGGTCAACCGCGCCGATTTCATCATCTTCGCCGCCGGTCTCGTGCTGCGCGAACTGATCCGCCAGGAGCCGGCCAAGGCGATCGGCAACGGGCCACGCCCGGACCTGCCGCCCGCCGATGCGGGCATGGCCGAAATCGTGCAATTCTGGCCGGAGGGTTTTCTCTACACCAACTACTGCGTATCGGCGATCGCTGCCGTATACGAACAGGAATCGGCCAGGCGCCGACCATCGACCAGTGCGCCGACGACCTGCGCACCTGGTGGTCGTACCGTGAGAACGTCACCGAGATGCCGGCCTATGCGGTGGCGTTCCTCGATCGCTTCCTCGGCGCGGAGCCGAACTGGATCGTGCCCGACAGTGCACAGTCGAGGCGGGCCATGCAGACCGCGCTTGAAACGACCGACAAGCGGAAAGTTGGGCATCGGACCTGACCGCCTCCTTGAACATTCGTCTTTTTGCCGATAGCGATGTGCCGAAATTATCGCTTACTCGGGGCAAGGCGTGGCGGCACAACAGTTGATTATCTTCGATTGCGACGGCGTTCTGGTGGACAGCGAACCGCTGGCCGCGGAGGCCTATGAGCGCGTCTACGAAAAACATGGCATGAGCGGCGTCGGTGCCGACATCATCGCCCAATGCGTCGGCATGAAGCAGGCCGACATCATCATCCGGATCAAGGAGCTGACAGGCCATCACCTGCAACCGGAACAGGAAGACGACCTGTGGACAGTGACCCGCGACCTGTTCAGCGAAAAACTCAATCCGACCACCGGTATTGGTTCATTTCTGCGCACGCTGGAAGCAGGCCGCTGCGTCGCCTCGTCATCGTCGCTGCAACGCATCCACCACAGCCTCGACGTCACCGGACTCGCGCCGCATTTCGGCGACGCGATCTTCTCTTCCTCCATGGTGAAGCGTGGTAAACCGGCTCCGGACATCTTCCTCTATGCCGCCGAGAAGATGGGCGCAGATCCCTCGAACTGCGTGGTGATCGAGGACTCGCCTTTCGGCGTCGAAGGCGCCGTTGCCGCCGGCATGACGGCGATCGGCTACACGGGCGGTGGCCATACCTATGCCGGCCATGGCGAGCGGCTGAAGGCCAAGGGCGCGCACGCTGCCTGCGCGAACTGGCGAGAGATATCCGACAGGCTGAGCGGGCTCGGCTTCCGGCTCTAGAGCATTTTGTAGCCAAATGGAATCACTTGGCGAAAAAAAATGCCACTAAAACAACAACTTAGAGCGTTTCCGCGTTTCCGTGAAAAACGGAAACGCTCTAAGGATCGATCCCACGCCGATACTCGGGCCGGCTAGATATCTGGCGCGTTGCCGATAACCTTCTTGAGTTCGATGGCCCAGGCGCGGCCCTCGTCGCCGCCCCACAACAGCCACGCCACATAACCGGCGGAGGGGTTGTCTTCATTGCCGAAGTTCCTGGCGCGCTTGTCCACTTCATGGCGAGCGAAGAAACTCACCATGCGCCGGATGGTCGAGGGCTGCAGCGCCCGGCGCTCGACCAGTTCGCGGGCACGGCCGACGCCGATCTCGGTGCCGCCACGTCCGAACCTTTCGCGCAGGCGCAAACCTTTGGCGGCATTGTCTGCGGCAATCTGCGGGGGAACGAGCGAGATTTCAGGCGGATTGGTCACGGCATATCCTGGCGTGTGATGTTCAGGCCGGATAACGCGATTCCCGGCCGGTCCGCCATGCAGGACCGAGCACGTTGCGATGCCCGTGGAACGGGCCTAGTCTATCGCCGCCTCCCCGAAGGGAGACGGCGCCCCCGCCAGGAGGAATTCTAGACCAGCATGGTCATCGGGTTTTCGATGATGCGCTTGAAGGCGCCGAGCAGTTCGGCTCCCAGCGCACCGTCGACGGCGCGGTGGTCGGTCGACAGTGTCACCGACATCACGGTGGCGATCCTGATCTCGCCGCCCTTCACCACAGCACGTTCCTCGCCCGCACCAACCGCCAGGATCGTCGCATGCGGCGGGTTGATGACGGCGGCGAAGTCCTTGATGCCGAACATGCCCAGGTTCGACACCGCAGTGGTGCCGCCCTGATACTCTTCCGGCTTCAGCTTGCGGTCGCGCGCACGCCTGGCCAGGTCCTTCATCTCGTTGGAGATCACCGACAGCGTCTTCTGGTCGGCCTTCCTGACGATCGGCGTGATCAGCCCGCCCGGGATCGACACCGCCACGCCGACATCGGCATGCTTGTGCTTGACCATGGCCGTATCCGTCCACGACGCATTGGCATCCGGCACGGCAACCAGCGCCTGTGCCATCGCCTTGATGATCATGTCGTTGACCGAAAGCTTGTAGGCCGGGGCATCGCCCTTTTCGGTCTTCTTCATCGGCGCGGCCGCATTGAGCTCGGAGCGCAGCTTGAGCAGCGCGTCCAGCTCGCAGTCGAGGGTGAGGTAGAAATGCGGGATGGTCGACTTCGCCTCGACCAGACGCCGGGCGATGGTCTTCCTCATATTGTCGTGCGGGACGAGGTCGTAGGAGCCCTGTTCGAACAGCTTGAGCACCGCGTCGTCCGACATCGGCTTGACCGCAGGCGTGGCGGCCGACGGAGCAGCAGCGGCTGGCGCTGCGGCGGATGCGGCTTTCGCCACGCCACCACCGGCAATCGCCGCCTCGACATCCGCCTTCACCACGCGGCCATGCGGGCCGGAACCGGTGATGCCTGCCAGGTCGAGCCCCGCTTCGCGTGCCAGGCGGCGCGCCAGCGGCGTGGCGCGGACCGCGCCGGCCGGCGCAGGCGTCTCCTGCACGGCGAGCGCGGTCTGCGCGGCCTTGTCCTGGGAGGAGGACATCGGTGTTTCAATCTTGCCGTTCGCGACGGGCTGCGGCTCGATGGGTGCCGGTACAGGCGCGGCGGGCGCAGTCGTGCCGACATCCTCGCCTTCGGCATAGATCCAGGCCACCGGCGCGCCGACAGGGATGTCGACGCCTTCCTTGCCGGTGATGTTGCGCAGCGTGCCGGAAGCCGGTGCGTCAATCTCCATCGCCGCCTTGTCGGTCTCGATCTCAAACAGGACATCGCCCTGCTTGACGCTGGCGCCTTCTTCGAAGAACCAGCGCGAGATCTGCCCTGTCGCCATGTCCATGTCGACCTTGGGAAGGATGACTTCGACCGGCATCGTCAGCGCTTCCCCTTGGCGAGGTCGCGCGCAGCCGCGATGATATCAGGCACCTGCGGCACCGTTGCCTTTTCGAGATCCGGATTGTACGGGATCGGGACTTCGGCGCCGCCCAGGCGCACGATCGGCGCATCGAGATAGTCGAAGGCGTCGCTTTCGGCGACGGCAGCGCTGACTTCCGCGCCGATGCCCAGCGTCTTCACCGCTTCGTAGACGCAGAGCAGCCGCGAGGTCTTCTTGACGCTGTCGATGATGGTCTGCTTGTCCATCGGACGGACGGTGCGCAGGTCGATGACCTCGATGTCGATGTCTTCGGCCTGCAGTGCGGCGGCCGCCTCAAGCGCCTTGTGCACCATGATCGATGTGGCGACGATGGTGAGGTCGCGACCCTGGCGGCGGACGTCCGCCTTGCCGATCGGCACGGTATAGTGGCCTTCCGGCACCGGGCCCTTCATCTTGTAGAGCAGCTTGTGCTCGAAGATCATGACGGGGTCCGGATCGGCGACGGCCGCCAGCAGCATGCCCTTTACATCATGTGGGGTCGCCGGCTGGATCACCTTCAGGCCGGGCACATGGCCGAGCCATGCTTCCAGGCTCTGGCTGTGCTGCGCGGCGGCACCAGTGCCGGAACCGGCCGGGAACCGCATGACCACCGGAACCGAAACCTCGCCGCCCAGCATGAAGCGCATCTTGGCGGCCTGGTTGACGATCTGCTCCATGGCAAGCGTGGCGAAATCGGAGAACTGGAATTCGAAGATCGGACGCAGGCCGGTCAGGGCCGCACCGACGGCAACGCCGGCACCGCCCAGTTCCGAGATCGGCGTATCCATGACGCGCTCGGAGCCGAAACGCTCGACAAGATCGCCAGTGACCTGGAAGGCGCCGCCATATACGCCGATATCCTCGCCCATCAGGAAGACGCGCTCATCCTGCTCCATGGCGATCGCCATGGCTTCCTGGATGGCCTGGGCATAACTCAGTTCACGCACTGCGACGTCCATCACGCAACCTCCGTATAGACGTAATTCTCAAGGTCGCGGATTTCCGGGCTCGGGCTGTCCTTGGCGAACTCGATGCCCGCGGCAATCTCTTTTTTCACGGCTTCACGCACCGCCTCGATGCCGGCGTCGTCGATGATGCCGAACTCCTTCAGCTCGGCCTCGAACAGCGCGATCGGATCGCGGTTGGCCATCCAGTCCTCGATCTCTTCCTTGGTGCGATAACGGTTGCGATCGCTCTTGGAATGGCCGCGATAGCGGTAGGTCTTGGATTCGATCAGCGTCGGGCCTTCACCGGCGCGAGCTCTCTCGACAGCCGCGTCGGCAGCCTCGGCCACTTCGGAGAAATTGTTGCCGTCGACGATGACGCCCGGCATCGCATAGGCGCTGGCGCGGTCGGCGATGTTCTTCACTGCCGTCGAACGCTCGGTCGATGTCGACATGCCGTAGCCGTTGTTCTCGCACACGAAGATCACTGGCAGTTTCCACACGGCTGCCATGTTGAGCGCCTCGTGGAAAGCGCCCTCATTGTTGGCACCATCGCCGAAGAAGGAGACCGCGACCTTGCCGGTCTTGAGCTTCTTGGCGGCAAGGGCTGCACCGACCGCGATCGGGATGCCGCCGGCGACGATGCCGTTGGCGCCGAGATTGCCCTTGGTGACGTCGGCGATGTGCATGGAGCCGCCACGGCCCTTGCAGTAGCCGGTGGTCTTGCCGAAGAACTCGGCGAACATGCGCTTCACATCGGCACCCTTGGCGATGCAGTGCCCATGGCCGCGATGGGTGGAGGTGATCTGGTCCTGGTCGGTGAGCGGCATGCAGATGCCCATGGCGCTGGCTTCCTGGCCGATGGACAGGTGCATTGTGCCGTGGATCAGGCCGCGCATGTAGGCGTCTTCCGCACCTTCCTCGAAGCGGCGGATCAAGTACATCTTGTGCAGCACGTCGCGCAGCTGCTCAGCCGTGTATTTGCGGAAGGCAAATGGCAGGTTGGGTTGTGCCGCGTCACTGTTCGCGGCTTTCCTGGCGGTGGCCATGATGATGCTTCCTCAGTTGCCGTAGACGAGCTTGTCCTGCCGGGCACGCAGCTCGGCGATCTTGGAGCCTGGCGCCGGAGCGGCGTTGGCATAGGTGATCAGGTCGCCCTTCTTGATCGGCGCGGTCACAGAACCGCCCTGCAGCAGACCGCAGGGGATGGCCCTGGCGGCGCGCGCTTCGGGCGCGGTCATGATCCAGGCGCGGTAGCAATATTCGCCGATGGCATCGAGCTTGTCGCCCGGCTGCATGTCCTTCTTGGCGACGGCACAGACCTCGGCGACTGGCTTGGCCAGCGGCACCATGTCGGCCTTGCCGTAGAGCACGACGCGGGCGCAGGTCAGCGGCACCTCGAGCGAGGTCAGGTGATAGGGCCGATGGAAGGTGAAATACGGGCCCTTGCCCATCTTCAGGTCTTCCATGCGCTCCGAGACGCGCGGATGCGACATGTCGGCGACGACGAACACGCCAGGCGCGACGCCCTTGCCGATTGAGTAGTCGACGACGCCGACCCTGGAGAGGACGCCGCCGTCCTTTTCCGGGACCAGCACCTTGTTGAGTTCGCCCAGCGTTGCGGCCGGTCCATGCATGCCGGCCTTATCGGGCACGAGGCCGGTGGCATTGGCGATCGCCGCCATCTCGACCATGGTCTTGGAGCCGTCGACGAACTCGACCAGCATGCGCACATTCATGTGACGGCGCGCCGCTTCTTCCTCATAGGCGGGAGGCGTGGCGTCGATGTTGAGCGGATTGTTCTTGCCCTTGCCGGCGGCGACGATGGGGTGGCCCATGGCCGAGACGAATTCGATCAGCTCCATGCAGGAGGACGGCTCGTCGCCGGCACCGAGCGAATAGGTGACGCCGAGACGATCGGCTTCGCTTTTCAGATAAGCACCGATGGTGACGTCGGCCTCGACATTCATCATGACGAGGTGCTTGCCGTGCTCCATGGCGCGCAGGCCGATCTCGGCGCCGACGGCCGGAACGCCCGTTGCATCGATGACGACGTCGATCAGGTCGTTGTTGATGATGAGGTCGGCATCGTTGGTGACGGCAACCTTGCCGGCTTCCATGGCCTCTGTCATGGCCGAAGCGTTCGAGACTTCCTTCGAATGGCCGCCTTCCTGGAAGGCGATGTCGACGGCCTTGTGAGCATTGGGAATGTTCAATTCGGAGATCGCGCCGATCTCGATGCCGGACATGTGGGCGACGCGCGTGACGATGTCGGTGCCCATCTCACCCGAACCGATCAGGCCGATGCGGATCGGCTTTCCGGACTTGCCGCGCTCCTCGAGATCACGGGCAAGGCCCGTCAACGCAATATTGGAAGCCATAGCAGTCACTCCTCCCACATGCAGGCTGTTCTGATGCCTGACGGGTATTGAACATATGTATTTCTGTCAAGACTAATGTCCATAAACATCGGTGACGTCAGTGGGTTTGTGGACATCCAATCCAGAAGCGCACGAAAGCACCCCGCGGTGTTCGCCCGCGAGGGTTGCATCGTCGTTCACGACACGGCGAGAAGAGGCTTCTCCCTGCCTGAGAGAAGAAGGCTCAGGCGTTGGCTCGCAGCCAATCGGCCAGAGATGGCCGGCGCGCACCGTCCCTGCCTTCGAAAACAGGCGAGGCCAGCATGGAATTCAACACCGCTTCCTGGGTTGCGTCGGCGACAGCCTGGAAAAGCAAGTCGATGCGCGACTCGTTCAAGACCTGAATCGAGACAAGACCGCGCTTTTCATCATGGTCGACCGGATCGGCGGTCGAGAAAGCTATGGCGATATCGCCGCTGCCATGGCCCCAGAACGCGCCAAGCCTGGCGATACCGGCGCCGGCGCGACGGGCGACACGTTTCAGCTGCCGGTGCTCGAGCGGGATGTCGGTGGCCAGCACAATGATCACCGAGCCGCTTTCCGGCTCGCTCGCCCGGCGCGGGTCGGGACGGCGACCCTCCGGCAGGATGAGGTCGCCGGCGCGGCCGAAATTGGAAAGCACAAGCGCGCCGAGATGATGATCGCGACCGTCGAGCCTGACGCGGCGCGACGCGGTGCCGATGCCACCCTTGAAGCCGAAGCAGGTCATGCCGGTGCCGGCACCAACGCTACCCTGCTCGACCGGCCCTTCCCCGGCGGCTTCGATGGCGGCCAGCGCGTGCTCCTCGCCAATCGCCAGCGCCTGGATGTCGTTGAGCGGACCGTCATTGCACTCGGCGACGACGGGATTGACGGTGCCGGTGCGGCGGCCGATGTCGGGGTTCTGGCGGATCGCTTCCCGGACCAGGGCGGTGGCGCAGGTGCCGACGGACAGCGTGTTGGTCAAAAGCAACGGCGTCTCGAGGGTGCCGAGTTCGTCGAGCTGCACCAGCCCGACGGCCTTGCCGAAGCCGTTGATGACTTCGGATGCCGCCCTCACCTTGCTGCGGAAAAGATTGCCGCCATGCGGCAGGATGGCAGTGACCCCGGTGTTGATATCGCCATCGCGCAGCGTGACATGGCCGACGCGGACGCCGGCGACATCGGTGATGGCGTTCAGCACACCCACAGGCAGCGAGCCGCAGGCCAAACCGAAATCCCTGATACTGGCGGTCATCATCACTCCTTGCCGCAGCCACGAAGGCATGGCCAGTTGCCAGAACCGGCCCGATTTGCGCAAGTCACGAGACGTTCATTTTCCGTCGAATGGCCGATTGATCTGAAATATATTTCAGTATATGAATTTTATTGACAGTATCGTCGCATGCTGCAATGATCCTGCTGCTGGCTTCGGGAGGAAGTCCGGCTGCAATCAATCCATGAAACGGTGCAAAAGCGCCGCGACGGTTCTTGAGGAATGGCTTCGGCCAAGGGAGGAAACTTGCGCAAATTTCTGAGCACGCTCGCCATGGCGGCAGCGGCGTCGACCTTCATGAGTTCGACTCCGGCGCTTGCTGAAACCGCCAACCCGTTCAAATGCCAGCCCGGCGAAAAATACGTCATGAACGTCATGGTCTCGGGCGTCGAATACTGGTTCCCGGTCTATGAAATGTTCAAGCAGGCCGGCCAGCAGTTCGGCTGCGAGACCGCCTATACCGGCACGCCGGAATACGACGTGAACAAGCAGATCGCCAGCTTCGACCAGGCGCTCGCCCAGAAGCCGGCCGGCATCCTGGTTCACCCGATGAATTCCGATCCGTTCATCGAGCCGATCAACCGCGCCATCGAACAGGGCACGGCGGTCGTGACCTTCGCGGCCGACTCGCCGAATTCCAAACGCGTCTCCTACATCACCTCCGACAACGTCGCCGAAGGCACCTACGCCGCCGACGCCGTCGCTGAATCGATGGGCGGCAAAGGCGAATATGCCGTGCTGGAGAACCCCGGCCAGGACAATCACGACAAGCGCGTCGCCGCTTTCGTCGCCCGCATGGAAGCCAAGTGGCCTGACATGAAGCTGGTCGGCCGTGCCGCTTCCAACCAGGACCCGACCAAGGCATATCAGGCGGTGCTCAGCCTCGCGCAGGCGCATCCCGATCTCGGTGCCGTCTTCATGCCGGAAGCCAATTCGGCGATCGGCGCCGCCCAGGCGGCCAAGGAAGGCGGCGGCAAGATCAAGGTCATGCTGGCCGACGTCAACGCCAAGATCCTCGACATGATCAAGGCCGGCGAGATCTTCGGTTCGGTCAACCCCAACCAGGGCATGCAGGGCTACATGGGCTTCATGCTGCTCTGGCTGGCCAAGCACCCCGAGCTGATCGACCCGATGAACGACGCCAAGCGCGCCGGCACCAATGCCATGAAGGTGCCTTTCGTCGACAACGGCTTCTCGATCGTGACCAAGGACAACGCCGACGATTTCTACTGGGACAAATATCTCAAGCGGCGTGGCACCAAGGGCATCGAAGAGTAAGCTTCGGCCCGACCACCGACTGGCCGGAAGGGACCGTCCCTTCCGGCACCTTTTCAGACCCTTTCGCAGGAGCATGGCGTGACCGACGCGCCCGTCCTTCAGATCCGCAACCTCTCCAAGGCGTTCGGCCCGGTCAAGGCACTGAGCGGCGTCGCGCTCGAACTGCGGCGCGGCGAGGTGCACGCGCTGTGCGGCGAGAACGGCGCCGGCAAGTCGACGCTGATGAACATGATCGGCGGCGTGCTGCAGCCCGATGAAGGCGAGATCCTGATCGACGGCCAGCCGGTTGCGATCGCATCGCCAGCAGCGGCACAGAAGCTCGGCATTGCGCTGGTGCACCAGGAGATCGCGCTCTGCCAGGACGCGACGGTTGCTGAAAACATCTGCATGGCAGCAATCAACGCCCGCCGCGCGCCGCTGATGAATTACGGCGAAGTCTATGCCCAAGCCGAAAAGGCGATGAACCAGCTCGCGCCCATTCCGGTGCGCACCAAGGTCGCAGACCTTTCCATTTCCAGCCAGCAACTGGTCGAGATCGCCAAGGCGCTCACGCTCGACTGCAAGGTGCTGATTCTCGACGAGCCAACCGCGGCGCTGACCGAAACCGAGGCCCAGCGGCTGTTTTCGATCGTGCGCGACCTGAAGGCACGCGGCATCTCCGTGATCTATATCAGCCACCGCATGGCCGAGATCTTTTCGCTCTGCGACCGCGTCACCGTCTTCCGCGACGGACGCTATGTCGCGACCGAAGCCATCGCGGCGACGTCGCCTGACGACGTCGTGCGCAAGATGGTCGGACGCGAGATCACCCAGCTCTATCCCGACAAGCTCTCCGTCGATGCTGCACCCGGCCAAACCCTGCTCTCCGTCAAGGGCCTGTCCGACGGCAGCCGCTTCGCCGATGTCGACCTCGACCTCAAAGCCGGCGAAATCCTCGGCATCGGCGGCCTCATCGGCGCCGGACGCAGCGAGATCGCGCAGACGATCTGCGGCTTGCGGCAGGCAAGCGCCGGCAGCGTCGCGCTCGGCGGCAAGCCACTCGCCATCCGCAGCTATGCCGACGCCGTGCAGGCCGGCCTCGTCTATCTTTCCGAGGACCGCAAGGGTTCCGGCGTGTTCCTCGACCTCTCGATCGCCGCCAATGTGTCGGCGCTCGACCTCGGCAAGCTCACCGGCCGCTTCGGCCTGCTCGACCGTCGTGCCGAGGCCGAGCAGGCGGCGAGCCTCGCCAGGCGCCTCGGCGTGCGCATGGCCGGCATCGACGCGGCTGTCTCGACGCTTTCGGGCGGCAACCAGCAGAAGGTGGCGATCGCCAAGCAGCTTTCGGTTTCGCCCAAGGTCATCATCATGGACGAGCCGACGCGTGGCATCGATGTCGGTGCCAAGGTCGAGATCCACCGCCTGCTGCGCGATCTCGCCAGCCAGGGCGTCGGCATCCTCGTCATCTCCTCGGAACTGCCCGAACTCATCGGCCTGTGCGACCGGGTGCTGGTCGTGCGCGAAGGAGCCATCGCCGGCGAACTCGGCGCGGGCGAACTCGACGAAGAAGCCATCATCATGCTGGCCTCCGGTGTGCAGCCAGCTGCAGCAAACCAGGGACAAGCAAACCATGTCGCCTAGAGCGGGAGAAACCGTCATGCATGCCGACATCAAGGCCACGGGCCCGAGCCGTTCCAGCTTCGCCCGGCTTGCCTCGATGCGCGAGGCCGGCCTGATCGTGATCATCCTGGCGCTGTGCATCGCCATGAGCTTCGCCTCGCCGCACTTCCTCACCTGGGGAAACTTCCGCGCCATGCTGATGAGCTTCTCGATCGAGGGCATCGTCGTTGTTGGCATGACCATCCTGCTCATCGTCGGCGGCATCGACCTCTCCGTCGGCTCGGTGGTGTGCTTCTCCATGGTGGTTTCCGGCGCGCTGTTCCTGATGGGGCTGGACCCGTGGACCGCCAGCCTGATCGGCATCGCGGTCAGCGCGCTGATCGGCGCGGTGATGGGTTTCTTCGTTACCGTGGTCGGGCTCAACCACTTCATCACCTCGCTGGCCGCGATGGTGATCGTGCGCGGACTGTGCCTGGTCATCACCAAGGGCACGCCGCTGTCGCTGTTCACACTGCCCCCGGAGTTCAAGGCGATCGGTCAGGGCAGCTTCCAGGGCATTCCTTATGTCATCATCATTTTCGTGGTCGTGGTGGCGATCTTCGACTTCCTGCTCCGGCGCGCGACAGCCTTCCGCAAGGTGTTCTATACAGGCTCCAACGAGAAGGCAGCGCAGTTCTCCGGCATCAAGACCAACCAGGTGAAGTTCTGGGTGACGGTGCTGTGCGCCACGCTTTCAGGCGTTGCCGGCGTCATCTACATGGCGCGCTTCGGCGCCGCGACGCCGACCTTCGGCGCGGGCATGGAGCTCAACATCATCGCGGCGGCGGTCATCGGCGGCGCATCGCTGAAAGGCGGCTCGGGAACGATCTTCGGCGCCATCCTCGGCATCGCGCTGCTGTCAGTGGTGACCAGCTCGCTCATCCTGCTCGACATCTCGGTCTACTGGCAGGACATGATCAAGGGCTGCATTCTGCTGGCGGCGGTATCCGCCGACCACTTCCTGCACGCCAAGAAGTCCTGAGGCGCGATCCCATGGCACCTCCCAGCACACGCGACGACATCTCGACCGTGCGCCAGATGCATCAGGCGCTCGTCCTCCACTATATGGAGGGCAAGACACAGGCCGAGATCGCCAAGGAACTCGGTATCTCGCATGCAACGGTGAACCGCCTGATCAAGCGTGGCCATCAGCTCGGCCTCGTCGAGATCAAGATCAAGTCGCCGATCGACCATCTGGTCGACCTCGAAACGCGGCTGGTCGGGCTTGGCGGCATCGAACGCGCGGTGGTGGTGCCGACGGTTTCAGAAAACCCGCAGACGGCCCTGCAGCGTGTCGGCGAAGCGGCAGCCAACCTGCTGCTTGAAACGATCAAGGATGGCGATACCATCTCGATCACCGGTGGCAAGGGTGTCAGCGCGCTGGTCGCCGGCCTCAAGCCCGGCCGTCGCTACGATGTCGAGGTCATCCCGGCGACCGGACTGGTGCAGGGCAAGCATTACACCGACGTCAACCACGTCGCCTCGCTGATGGCCGACAAGCTCGGCGGCCGTGCCTATCAGATCCATGCACCGCTTTTCGCCGATACGCCCGAACAGCGTGAAATGCTGATGAGCGTGCGGGCCGTGGCGGACGTGTTCCGCCGGGCACGGGAGGCCACGATCGCCGTGGTCGGCGTCGGTTCGATCCTGACCGACGATTCCTCCTATTACGACCTGCACCCCTCCTCCAGCGCCGACCGCCAGGCCATCGAACGCTCGGGCGCTTCGGGTGAACTGCTGGCGCATCTGATCGACCGGGACGGCGGGCTCAGCGACTACACGCTGAACCGCTCGCTGGTTTCGCTGACGCTGGACGAATTCGCCACCATCCCGCGCTCGATCGGTATCGCCAGCGGGCCGAGCAAGGTCGCGCCGATCCTGTCGGCCATGCGCGGCAACCATCTCGACATCATCGTCACCGACGAGGCGACCGGCCTCGGCATCATCGACCTCGCCGAAAGAGAAGCAGCATGAACTCCAGTCAAATGCAGCGCGCCATCGGCGCATCCGGCATCCAGGCGTCCGCCGTCGGCCTCGGCACCTGGGCAATCGGCGGCTGGATGTGGGGTGGTACCGACGAACAGGCTTCCATCAAAGCCATCGAAGCTTCGATCGATGCCGGCGTCAGCCTGATCGACACGGCGCCTGCCTACGGCCTCGGCCGCAGCGAGGAGATCGTCGGCAAGTCGATCAAGGGAAAGCGCGACAAGGTCGTGATCGCCACGAAATGCGGCCTGAACTGGCATTCCGGCAAGGGCAACCATTTCTTCGACCAGGACGACAAGCCGGTGCACCGCTATCTGGGCGCCGACGGCATCGCCTATGAGGTCGAGCAGAGCCTTAGGCGGCTCGGCACAGACCATATCGACCTCTACATCACACATTGGCAGGACCCGACGACACCGATCGCCGAGACGGTCGCCGCGCTGGAGAAGCTGAAGGCCGCCGGCAAGATCCGCGCGATCGGTGCCAGCAACGTGAACGCCGAAGAGCTCAGGCAATACGTCACCGCCGGACAGCTCGATGCCATCCAGGAACGCTATTCGATGATCGACCGTGAGATCGAAAGCACGCTGCTGCCGATCACCCGGCAACAGAATGTGGCGACGCTCAGCTATTCCTCGCTGGCGCTCGGCCTGCTCACCGGCTCGATCGACCCGGGCCGGGCCTTCTCCGGTGACGACCAGCGCAAGGACAATCCGCGCTTCTCTTCATCCAACCGGCAGAAGGTTGCGGCGCTGAAACAGGCGATCCAGCCGATCTCGGAACAGCACAAGGCCTCGATGGCGCAGATCGTCATCGCCTGGACGCTGGCGCAGCCCGGCATCACCTTCGCGCTGTGCGGCGCCCGCAATCCCGAACAGGCCCTCGACAATGCACGCGCCGGCGAAGTCAAGCTGAGCCGTGATGAAGTCGCGGCTCTCGACAAAGCAATAGCCATGCATCTGACCCAGATGGATGCCTGAGTAAACCGAGGCATTTCCGACATGACGCGCAACGAAACACTCGCCGCGCTGCGAGAGCGGCCGGATATTGCCGTGCTGGTGATCGGCGGCGGCATCAACGGCATCAGCGTCTTCCGTGAGCTGGCCTTGCAGGGCGTCGACGTGCTGCTGGCCGAAAAGGGCGACTATTGCAGCGGCGCCAGCGCCGCGCTGTCGCGTATGGTGCATGGCGGCCTGCGCTATCTGGAAAATGGTGAATTCAAGCTGGTGAAGGAATCGCTGCTCGAGCGTGACCGGCTGCTGCGCAATGCTCCCCACTATGTCGCGCCGCTGCCAACCACCGTGCCGATCTTCGACATCTTCTCCGGCATCGCCAACGGCGCAGTGCGTTTCCTCGGCCTGACCCGGCGTCCGAGCCGGCGTGGCGCGCTCGTCATCAAGGCGGGACTGACGCTCTACGACGTCTTCACGGCGTCGCGACGGCTGATGCCCGTGCACAGTTTTCGTGGTGCCCGGAAAACGCTCGCGACGTGGCCGGCGATCAATCCGGCGACGCGCAGCTCCGCGACCTATTACGACGCCTGGGTGAGCCGGCCGGAACGGCTAGGCCTGGAGATGCTGCACGACGCCATGGCGGCCTCGCCCACGGCGCATGCACTCAACTATGCACAGGTCGGTTCCGATGAGGGCGGCCTGACGCTGACCGACACCATCACCGGCGAAGCGCTGCCGGTGCGCCCTCGCCTGATCATCAACGCCACCGGCGGCTGGATCGACCTCACCAACAGGTCAATCGGTGCATCCGCACCGACCATGATGGGTGGCACCAAGGGGTCGCATATCATCGTCGACAGCCAGGAACTGCACAACGCTCTCGCCGGCCAGATGATCTATTACGAAAACGAGGACGGACGCATCTGCATCCTGTTCCCCTATCTCGGCAAGGTGCTGATCGGCTCGACCGATATCCGTGTCGACGATCCAGATCAGGTGCGTTGCGAGGATGACGAGCTGCGCTATATCCTGCAGTCGCTCGCCTTTGTCTTTCCGTCGATCAAGATAGCCGAAGAGGAGATCGTCTTCCGCTTCTCCGGCGTGCGGCCATTGCCGGCCAGCGAGGACAGTTTCACGGGACGCATCCCGCGTGACCATTTCTGCGAATTCGTCGAACCGATCGGCGCGTTGCCGGCAACGCTGTGCATGATCGGGGGGAAATGGACCACCTTCCGTTCCTTCGGCGCAATGGCCGCCGACATGGCGCTGGAACGACTGGGGTTGACACGCGAAATCGGGACCGAAGACCTCGCGATCGGCGGCGGCAGGGATTTCCCTGCGGACCCCGCGACATGGTGCGCAGCCCTGGCGTCCGAATACAGGATCAGCAAGGCGCGCACGCAGACCCTGCTGGAGCGGTACGGCAGTTCGGCCCGCGCTATCGCCGACGAGCTTTCCAGGACTGCTGACACCATGCTGCCGGGCTACGGCTACAGCCACAATGAAATCCGGCTGATCGTCGAGCGTGAGCAGGTCGAGACGCTGGCCGACATCTTCCTGCGCCGCACCACCATCGCCATCACCGGCGGCCTGACGACAGAGCTTGTCGACGCAGTGCTCGATATCCTCGCCGCCCACAAGATATGGAGTGCCGAGCAGGCTGCGCAGGAACGCGCCGCGTTCCTTGCTTTGCTCAAGCACCAGCACGGCGTCGACCTATCCAATCCCTCCGAGACAGACAAAAGGAGCGCGATATGCGCGTGAACAAAAAAGTCCGCATGAACAGGCTGTTCGGCAACGGCCGTTGCCTCGACGTCGCCATCGACCACGGCGTTTGCAACGAGCCGAGCTTCCTGGTCGGGCTGGAGGACATGGCCGGCGTGGTGGAGAAGCTGGTGAAGGCGGGCCCAGACGCCATCCAGATGAATTACGGCCAGGCCGACCTGCTCCAGGAGGTTGCGGGCAAGGACAAGCCCGCGCTGGTCATGCGCATCGACATGGGTAACCCCTACAACCGCATCCGCCACCGCGCGATGTGGGCGGTGCTGCAGAACGAGGCCGAGCCGCTGGTCGGCGCGATCGAGATGGACGCCGCCTGCGTGGTGGTGAACCTGTTCATGCTGCCCGACGAACCCGACCTGTTCAGGCAATGCGTCCAGAACATCGCTCGCGTGCGTGCCGACTGCGAGAAGTACGGCATGCCGCTGATGATCGAACCGCTGGCCATGCTGCCGGTGGAACAGGGCGGCTACATGGTGGACGGCGATGCCGAGAAGATCGTGACGCTGACGCGGCTGGCGCGCGAGATGGGCGCCGACATCATCAAGGCCGATCCGACCACCCGGGCGGAAGATTTTCATCGCGTGGTGGAAACGGCGCGCTGCCCGGTGCTGGTGCGCGGCGGCGGCAAGGAGGACCTGCGTGCCGTGTTCGACAAATCGGCCGCACTGATGGCGCAGGGCGCGCTCGGCATGGTTTACGGCCGCAACATCTACCAGCACGCCAACCCGAGCGCCGTCGTGCGCGGCCTGATGGCGATCATCCACGACAACGCGGATGGCGCCACGGCCTGGGACCTGTACAACCGGGCGTAAGAGGACTGATGCCATGTCCTTCTCCCCTTGTGGGAGAAGGGAACACCTCGGGAGGAGACCGATGGGTCGTTACATTCTGGGCCTCGATGCCGGCAACACCGTCATCAAGGCCATCATCTTCGACACGACCGGTCGGGAGCTGGCGGTTGCCGCGCTCGACGGCCGCTCGTCGATGCCGAAGCCTGGCCATGTCGAACGCGATCTCAATGAACTCTGGGCCAACGCTGTCACGGTCATCCGCCGCTGCATCGAGCAGGCCGGCATCGAAACAGGCGACATAGTCGCGATCGGCTGCGCCGGACACGGCAACGGCCTCTACGCGCTGGACCGTGACGGCGCACCGCTGATCGGCATCCAGTCGCTCGACACGCGCGGGGTCGGCATCGTCGCCGAATGGGCCGTGGCCAATGTCGGCGACCGCACTTATCCCTATTGCCTGCAGCGGCCCTGGGCGGCGCAAACGCCGACGCTGCTTGCCTGGATCAAGCGCTTCGCACCGGATCTGTTCCGGCGTATCGGCACCGTGTTCCTGTGCAAGGACTTCGTCGTCAATCGGCTGACCGGCGCGCGCTCGAGCGACACCACCGACATGTCGGGCTGCGGCCTGCTCAGCATGCCGGCGCGCCGCTATGAGCAAGGCCTGCTTGCCGCCTACGGTCTCGACGACTGCATGGACCTGTTGCCGCCGGCGTTGGAGTCGGCGGAGATCGCCGGCCGTGTCACAGCACAGGTCGCGGCGCTGACAGGGCTGAAGGCTGGAACGCCGGTGATCGCCGGCCTGTTCGACGTGGTGGCGAGCGCGATCGGCTCGGGCGTGACGCGCACGGGTGCTGCCTCGATCATCGCCGGCACCTGGAGCATCAACCAGGTCATCACCGACGAACCTATCCGCGATCCGTCGATCTTCATGCTCTCCACCTTCGACCCGCAGCGTTACCTGGCGATCGAATCCAGTGCCACTTCGGCAGCCAACCTCGAATGGATCGCCCGCGAATTCCTCGAACACGAGGTGGGCGATGGGAAGTCACCGTTCGATCACGCCAGCGAACTGGTCGCTTCCGTCGATCCGGCCGGCGACGTGCCGATCTACCACCCGTTCCTCTATGGTTCGCAGCAGAACGGGCGCGCACGCGCCGGCTTCTACGGCATCGCCGGCTGGCATGGCCGCGCACATATGCTGCGGGCGCTGTTCGAGGGTGTCGCCTTCGAACACAAGCGCCATGTCGAGACACTCTACCGGGCCGGCGCGCATTTCGATGAGGCGGTGCTGTCCGGCGGCGGCTCGCGCAGCGGGGTCTGGGCGCAGATCTTCGCCGATGTGCTGTGCGTGCCCGTCACCGTGGCGAGGAGCCGCGAGACCGGTGCGCTCGGCGCCGCGATCGCCGCCGGCACCGGCGTTGGTGCCTTCACCGACTTCGCGACAGGGGCCGCGGCGATGACTTCGGCCGCGCGGCTTTATACGCCCAATGGCTCGATTGCCCCTGCCTATGCCGCGCGCTACCAACTCTATGGCGAGATCAACCAGGCGATGAACCCGATGTGGGACCGCATCGCCAAGATGCAGGCGCAGCCGTGACCGAACCCGCTTCCTTCGGCGAATTCGACTTCGTGATCGTCGGCGCTGGTTCCGCCGGCTGCGTGCTCGCGAACCGCCTGTCAGCCGACCCGCGCAACAAGGTGCTTCTGCTCGAAGCCGGCGGCAGCGATCGCTACCACTGGGTCGATATCCCGATCGGCTATCTCTACTGCATGGGCAATCCGCGCACCGACTGGCTGATGAAGACCGAGCCGGATGCCGGCCTCAACGGACGCAGCCTCAACTATCCGCGCGGCAAGGTGCTCGGCGGCTGCTCGTCCATCAACGGCATGATCTACATGCGCGGCCAGGCGGCCGACTATGACGGCTGGCGCCAGGCCGGCAATGGTGGCTGGGGCTGGGACGACGTGCTGCCCTATTTCCGCAAGTCGGAGGATTATCACGGCGGCAACAGCGCCATGCACGGCGCCGGTGGCGAATGGCGGGTAGAGAAGCAGCGCCTGTCCTGGCCGATCCTCGATGCCTTCCGTGATGCGGCCGAGGAGCTCGGCATTCCACGCACCGAAGACTTCAACAGCGGCACCAATGAAGGTTCCGGCTATTTCGAGGTCAACCAGAAGAAAGGCGTGCGCTGGAACACCTCCAAGGCGTTCCTGCGCGGCATCGCCGACCGCCCCAACCTGCGCGTCTTGACCGGCGCCGAAACCGAACGGCTCGCCTTCGATGGACGCCGCGTCACCGGCGTGGTCTTTCACCATGAAGGCAGATTGCTGATCGCCAAGGCTGCAGAAACGGTCCTGGCAGCCGGCGCCATCAACTCGCCGAAGATCCTCGAACTGTCCGGTATCGGCAGGCCGGAACTCCTGTCCGACCTGGGCATCGAGACGCGGCACGCCTTGGAAGGCGTCGGCGAAAACCTGCAGGACCATCTGCAGATCCGCACCGTGTTCAAGGTCAAGAACGCCGATACGCTGAACCAGCGCTATCACAACCTCGTGCGCCGCGCGGCGATGGGTGCGGAATACGCGCTGTGGCGCACCGGCCCCCTTTCAATGGCGCCGAGCCAGCTCGGCATCTTCGCCCGCTCGGACGCAAGGCTTGCCACGCCGGACCTCGAATATCACGTGCAGCCACTCAGCACCGACCGGCTGGGCGAGCCGCTGCATCGTTTCCCGGCGGTAACGGTCTCGGTCTGCAACCTGCGGCCTGAAAGCCGCGGAAGCGTGCATATGGAAAGCGCCGATCCGAAAGCGGCGGCGAAAATCCGGCCGAATTATCTCTCGACGGAAGGAGACCGCCATGTCGCGGTCGCTTCGATTGAACACGCACGCCGGCTGATGAAGGCAAAGGCGATCGCCCGCTTCGAGCCGGAGGAGATGTTGCCCGGGCCACAGGTAATCAGCCGCGACGACCTGGTGCGCAAGGTGGGCGACATCGCCACGACGATCTTCCACCCCGTCGGCACCTGCAAGATGGGCTCGGACGCCATGGCGGTGGTCGATGAGCGGCTGCGCGTGCACGGCCTCGGCGGCCTTCGTGTCGTCGATGCCTCGATCATGCCGACCATCGTCTCCGGCAACACCAACTCTCCGGTTATCATGATCGCGGAAAAAGCGTCCGAGATGATCCTGCAGGATCGGTAGACAAGTCTTCGCACTCTCTTAAAGTGGCCTGCGACAAGGCTCGAAGGGGCGCGCATGCTGACGAAGACCGAAAGCCTGGCGGCTCTTGCCCCGCAACGCGCGCAGGGGCAAGGCAGCATCCTGGTGGAACAGCGACATGGTCGATCGCGCGTCGCCCGCCTCTTCCAGGAGGGCTGCGCCAAGATCCGCATGCCGCGTGTGATGCGCGACCCATTCGAAGCGATCCTCATCAACACCGCCGGCGGACTGACCGGAGGTGATCGTCTGAACTGGACCGTCCAGGCGAACGAAGGCACGTCGGCAGTCATCACCACCCAGGCCTGTGAGCGCATCTACAAGTCGCCCGAGAGCGCAGCCGTCGTCGAAACGCGGCTGTCTGCCGGAAAAGGCACACATCTTGCTTGGCTTCCTCAGGAGACGATCCTGTTCGACCGTTCGGCACTGTCGCGCCGGCTGGAGGTCGACATCCACGGCAACGCCGTTGTGCTGCTGGTGGAAGCCGTGGTGTTTGGACGGCAAGCGATGGGAGAGATTGTGACGGAAACGCGTTTCCATGACCGCTGGCGGGTTCGCGTCGAGGGACGACCGATCCACGCCGAAGACTTCCGGCTGGGCCCGGATTTCGCCGCGCAACTGGGACGCGCCGCCATCGCCGGCGGCCAGCGCGCCCTGGCGACGGTCCTGCTGGTCGCCCCCGAGGCCGGACGCCACCTGGACGCGACGCGTGCGATCGTCGGCGAGGATGGTGCGGTCAGCAACTGGCAGGTGAGCGGCGTCGAAAAGTTGCTGGCGAGGCTTCATGCGCCGGACAGCTACACCTTGCGCAAGCGACTGGCACCCTTGCTGCGACTGCTGAATGGGCAGCCGCTGCCCAAAGTTTGGTCAATCTAGAGACATGCGAAACAACGAAACGGGCCGGTTGAAACCATGAACCTCACACCCCGGGAGAAGGACAAGCTCTTGATCGCCATGGCGGCGATGGTCGCGCGCCGCCGGCTGGAACGGGGCGTCAAGCTCAACCACCCGGAAGCGATCGCGCTGATTTCCGATTTCCTCGTCGAAGGCGCGCGCGACGGCCGCTCAGTCGCCGACCTCATGGAGGCAGGCGCACATGTCATCACCCGCGCCCAGGTCATGGAGGGCGTCGCGGAGATGATCCATGACGTTCAGGTCGAGGCGACATTTCCCGACGGCACCAAGCTGGTGACCGTGCATGAACCGATCCGTTGAGAACGGCAGAAAAGGCAAGGACAGAGGAGAGGCGACAGTCATGAAGAAGACGACCATGATCACCACGATGGCGCTCAGCCTGGCGGCCAGCCCGGCTTTCGCCCATCTCAACCCCGCCGAACACGGCTCCTTCGCCGCCGGCTTCAGCCATCCACTGTTCGGTCCGGACCATATCCTCGCCATGGTGGCGGTAGGCCTGTGGGCGGCAATGCTCGGCGGACGGGCATTGTTCATGGTGCCAGCGGCTTTTGTCGGCGTGATGCTGTTGGGTTTTGTCGCCGGTCTCTACGGCATGCCGTTGCCGCTGGTGGAGCCGATGATCCTGGCTTCCGTGGTGGTGCTTGGCCTGCTCGTCGCGCTGGCGCTGCGGGTACCAACGGCAGCCGGTGCCGTCATCGTCGGCTTCTTTGCCTTCTTCCATGGCCATGCGCATGGCGCCGAAATCGGCGCCGCAGCATTCGCCTCCTACGCCGCGGGTTTCGCGCTGTCGACCGCGCTTCTCCATGGCGCCGGTATCCTGACCGGCATCGGCCTTGGGCGCTTGGGCGCACGCGACAGGGCGCTTGTCGCCATGCGCGTCGCCGGTGGCGCGACGGCGCTGGCCGGTCTTGCACTGGCCATCAGCGGGTGAGGCCATGATGATCCCGGGAGAAATCATCACGCCGGACGGCGACATCGAGCTGAACCGGGCGGCTGAAGCCATCACCATCAAGGTCGCCAACACCGGCGACCGGCCGATCCAAGTCGGCAGCCACTATCACTTCTTCGAGGTCAATGCGGCGTTGCGCTTCGATCGTAAAAAGGCACGCGGCCTGCGGCTGGACATTGCTGCCGGCACAGCCGTCCGGTTCGAACCGGGACAGGAGCGAGACGTCTCGCTGGTTCCCTTCGGCGGCGAACGCACGATCTACGGCTTTCGCCAGATGGTGATGGGAAAACTGTGAGCCTGCGGCCGGTTCGCCGGCCTCCGCATTCCTTCGACGGAGACATTCGATGCCAGCCAGGATAAGCCGCGCCACCTACGCGCAGATGTACGGACCGACGACCGGCGACAAGGTGCGGCTGGCCGATACGGAACTCTTCATCGAGGTGGAAAGGGATTTCACGATCTACGGCGAGGAGGTGAAATTCGGCGGCGGCAAGGTGATCCGCGACGGCATGGGGCAAAGCCAGCTCTCGCGTGCCGAAGGCGCCATGGACACGGTGGTTACCAACGCGCTGATCGTCGACCATACAGGCGTCTACAAAGCCGATGTCGGGCTTCTGGGTGGGCGCATCGCCGCGATCGGCAAGGCCGGCAATCCCGATACCCAGCCCGGTGTCAGCATCGTCATCGGACCCGGCACGGAAATCATCGCCGGTGAAGGGCGTATCCTGACCGCCGGCGGTATCGACAGCCACATCCATCTCATCTCGCCGCAGCAGGTGGAAGAGGCCCTGACCTCCGGTGTCACCTGCATGGTGGGCGGCGGCACCGGGCCTGCGCATGGAACGCTCGCCACCACCTGCACGCCAGGCCCGTGGCATCTCACGCGCATGATCCAGGCCTTCGACGGCATGCCGATGAACATCGGCCTGTTCGGCAAGGGCAATGCCTCGCTGCCGGGGGCTCTCGAAGAGATGGTGCTTGGCGGCGCCTGCGGCCTGAAGCTGCATGAAGACTGGGGCACCACGCCCGCGGCCATCGACAATTGCCTGGCCGTTGCCGACCGCTTCGACGTGCAGGTTGCCATCCACACCGACACGCTGAACGAAAGCGGCTTCGTCGAGGACACGCTTGCCGCCTTCAAGGGCCGGACGATCCACTCGTTCCACACGGAAGGCGCCGGCGGCGGCCACGCGCCCGATATCATCCGCGTCTGCCAGTATCCCAACGTGCTGCCGGCTTCGACGAACCCGACCCGGCCCTACACGATCAACACGGTGGCCGAACATCTCGACATGCTGATGGTCTGCCATCACCTTTCGCCATCGATCCCCGAAGACATCGCCTTCGCGGAAAGCCGCATCCGCAAGGAGACCATCGCGGCCGAGGATATCCTGCACGACATGGGCGCGTTCTCGATCATCTCGTCCGACAGCCAGGCGATGGGCCGCGTCGGCGAGATGGTGATCCGCTGCTGGCAGACCGCCGACAAGATGAAGCGGCAGCGTGGGTCGCTGGCCGAGGATGCTGCCGGCAACGACAATTTCCGTGTCCGCCGCTATGTCGCCAAATACACGATCAATCCTGCCATCGCCCACGGCATGGCGCATGAAATCGGCTCCGTCGAAATCGGCAAGCGCGCGGACCTCGTGCTGTGGAACCCAGCCTTCTTCGGAGTGAAACCCGACATGGTGCTGCTTGGCGGGATAATCGCGACGGTGCCGATGGGCGACCCGAACGGCTCCATCCCGACGCCGCAGCCAGTGCATTTCAGGCCGATGTTCGGCGCCTTCGGCAAGGCGCTCAGTGCAAGCTCGGTGACTTTCGTGTCGCAGGCCGCGCTGGCCTCCGGCCTGCGCGAAAAGATCGGCATCGACAAGCAGATGGTGGCGGTCGCCAACACGCGCGGCGGCATCGGCAAGCGCTCGATGATACTCAACGACGCGATGCCGGCCATGGAAGTCGACCCGGAGACCTATGAGGTGCGCGCCGACGGCAGGCTGCTGACCTGCCCGCCGGCGGAAACCGTGGCGCTGGCACAGCGCTATTTCCTGTTCTGAGCAACGAGGGGAAGCCCATCATGAGGGCCATCGAGATCATCCGCGCCGACGGGACACGCAGTCAGCGACCACCCGCCGATCATGCCGTGCTCGAACGCGACGAACGGCATCTGCGTCGCAAGCTCATTCTGCTGGCGAGCGGCGAAAAGCTGCTGGCCGATTTCACCGAGTCGGTGGTGCTGGAACATGGCGACAGGCTGCTGACCGAAGACGGCCGCGAGATCGAAATCCGGGCTGCGCGCGAGGCTCTGCTGGAAATCCGCGGGCGCGACGCGCTGCATATAGCCGAACTCGCCTGGCATATCGGCAACCGGCACCTCGCCGCACAGATCGAAGGCGATCGCATCCTGATCCTGCGCGACCATGTCATCAAGGCGATGCTCGAGGGACTGGGAGCAAGACTGCGCGAAATCGACGCCATCTTCAGCCCATTGCGCGGCGCCTATTCCGGTGGGCACCATCATCACCACGATGACGACCACCACCATGATCACCATCACGGTGGGAGCCATGGCCACCACCACGACTGATCACGCCCTGCTGAGGCTGCTGGCCTGGCTCTCGCCGGTATTCCCGGTCGGTTCCTACAGCTACAGCCATGGCCTCGAACAGGCGGTACAGGACGGGCTGGTCGTCGACACCGGCGGCCTGGAAGCCTGGCTGAGCGACCTTGTCGAATGCGGATCGGCCTGGAACGACGCCGTGCTGCTCGCCGAGAGCTGGCGACTGGCGCGCGAGGATCAAGATCTCGCCGGCCTCGTGGCGCTGGCGGAGGCCCTGGCCGGCGGCCGCGAACGCCATCTGGAAAGCCTCTCGCAGGGTTCGGCCTTCCTGGACGCCGCGCGCAGCTGGCCTTGCGCGGTCCTGCAGCGCCTGCCGCGTCCCTGCGCCTATCCGGTCGCGGTTGGTGCGGTCGCCGGCGCTCACGACATCACGTTGAACAGCACGCTTGCCGCGTTCCTGCAGGCCTTCACGCTTAACCAGCTGCAGGCCTCGATCCGTCTCTCGGTGACCGGCCAAAGCGGCGTCACGATGCTGATGGCGCGACTGGAACCTGTTGTTCTCGATACCGCGCGACGCGCTGCGCATGCGACCCTCGACGATCTCGGCTCTGCGACCTTCCTTGGCGAGGTCATGGCCATCAAACATGAAACCCTGCATTCGAGGCTCTTTCGCTCATGACACAGAAAAATGGCCCCTTGCGCGTCGGCATCGGCGGACCTGTCGGCTCAGGCAAGACGACGCTGACAGAGAAACTCTGCAAGGCACTGCGCGAGCGCTATTCGATCGCGGTGGTGACCAACGACATCTATACGCGCGAGGATGCTCTGATCCTGGCGCGACACCAGGCGCTGCCGGAAGACCGCATCATGGGCGTGGAAACCGGCGGCTGCCCGCACACGGCCATACGCGAGGACGCATCCATCAATCTGCAGGCGATCGCCGAGATGAACCGGCGTTTTCCCGATCTCGATATCGTCTTCATCGAATCGGGCGGCGACAACCTCGCCGCCACCTTTTCGCCGGACCTTGCCGACCTGACGCTTTACGTCATCTCGGTCTGCCAGGGTGAGGAAATCCCGCGCAAGGGCGGTCCGGGCATCACCCGCTCCGATTTCCTGGTGATCAACAAGAGCGATCTGGCTCCTCACGTCCATGTCGATCTCGAGGTGATGGAGGCCGATGCCACCAGGATGCGCGGCAAGCGTCCATTCGTGTTCACCGACCTGCATCGCGGCAAGGGCCTGCAGGAGGTTGTGGACTTCATCGTCGAGCATGGCGGCCTGGGTGAAGAAACGACGAGGCTCTCCGCCTGAGACGCAGATCAGGCCACGCGAGCGTCCGGCTTCGCGGCATCTGCCGCATCGAGCAGGTGCCGGTAACGCCGCGATCCCCTGATCTCCGCCCCCTCACCGGTCCGGATACGAACATCGCCATCGCCCAGCGGAACGATTTCGACAATCTTTGCGCGGTTGACGATCCACGAGCGGTGCACGCGCACGGCATCGACACCGGCCTCCCTCAATTGCGCCTCAAGCGCAGAGAGGCTGATACGCGCGAGATGCGTGCTGCCTCTGGCATGCACGTCGACGTAGTTGGCGGCGGCACGTGCCCACTCGACCGCATGCGCATCGAGGAGGATGGTGCGGCCACCTGATTTCAGCGTCAGGCGTGCGGGTTCGCTCTGTCTTTCCCGCCGGGAGTGCGGGCGATTGAACTCGATGCCACGCACCAGCGTCAGCATCAGCAGGATCGTGGCATAGGTCAGCGCGTCCTTGCGATATTCATAGGCAAGGTCGGTCAGCGGCTCATCGAAGAAATTGTAGGCCTGCCCCAGGGCGATGGCGAAGACGACCTTGCGCAGCAGAACCATGCCGGCGACATGCAGCGCCGAAAAAACGATGCTGCCGATGACATGGACAACTATCGCGCGTGGCAGACCAGCTATGGCCAGCCGAAAGCGCCGTTCCCACAGCGCCACCAGCGGCACCAGTATCACGATCACGATCGCACTCGAATATTCCTGGATCCGGGAATGCGGCCATCCAGGACACGTCCGCTGCGCATCGCGTCGGTGTTCAACGTCGTTGCATTGACGAAGGCGATGACAGCCAGAAAGGCGGCGGCCAGCAGCAAAACGCGCAGCAGGATGCGGCGATCGAGGTCGATCCGGTCGGCGGGTGGTTTCGTCATGGAAACGATCATGCCCGACCGGCTCGAACTGGAAAAGACCGATGTTCGGCACTGGTCCCGGCAGGGCCGCCGCTCGTCCCTCGAAACATTTTCGCTGCCGCCGTTCGTCCCATCGGGCCAAGTCTCATCCCCTGACTGTTCTTCTCGGGGAACCTTTGCCGTAGCCCTTCCGCTCGCAGCTGACGTGGAGACGACGGACATGAACAGGCGGGATTTCATGCAGATGATGGCAGCGACCGCTCCCATCGCCCTGGGCGGATGGGGTGATGCGTCCGCAGGCGCCGTGCAGATGCCGGCCAGAGTGCGTCCGGGCGACGCTGGCTGGCCGTCGCAGCAGGCGTGGGAAAAGCTCCGCCAGGGCGTCGGCGGCCGGCTTATGAAACTGGCCTCCCCCTTCGATGCCTGTGCTCGCTCAGCGGATAGCGCCGACTGTGCACAATTCTGGCAGAGACTTCATAACCCGTTCCACCTCGGCGACGACCCGTCACTTACCCAGACACTCGGATGGGTCGGCGCCTGGACGTCGCGGCCCAGCGCCTATGCGGTGGCTGCGCGTTCGACCGCGGATGTGGTGGCGGCCGTGAATTTCGCCCGCGACAACAAATTGCGGCTGGTGATCAAGGGCGGCGGTCACAGTTACCAGGGCACGTCCAACGCGGCGGACTCGCTCCTGATCTGGACCCGCCATATGGATGACGTGACCATCCATGACAGCTTCCAGCCGTCAGGCTGCAAGGGGCAAGCCATGCCCGCGGTCTCGGTCGGGGCCGGTGTGTTGTGGGGCAAGGCCTATGATGCGGTCAGCACCAAGGCGGGCCGTTACGTGCAGGGCGGCGGCTGCCTGACAGTCGGTGTCGCCGGCCTGATCCAGAGCGGCGGCTTCGGCAGCTTCTCCAAGGCTTATGGGCTGGCTGCCGGGAGCATGCTGGAAGCGGAGGTGGTCAGCGCCGATGGCCAGGTCAGGATCGCCAATGCCTGCACCAACCCCGATCTCTACTGGGCACTCAAGGGCGGCGGAGGCGGAAGCTTCGGTGTCGTCACCAGGCTGACCCTGCGCACGCATGCCTTGCCGGAGTTCTTCGGCGTCGTCGCGATGACCGTCCGGGCCAGTTCCGACGAGAATTACAAACGGCTGATCGCGCGTGTCATGGACTTCTATGCAGATGCCCTGTTCAATCCGAACTGGGGCGAACAGATCATCTTCCGCGCCGGCAATGTGCTGGTCATCAACATGCTCTTCCAGGGGATAGGCCAGAAAGAGGCCGAGGCAATCTGGGGCCCATTCCTTGACTGGCTGCGTGCTGAAAATCAGGCTTTCCAGTTCCAGGCTGATCCTGTCTTCATCGCCGCTCCAGCGCGCCATTTCTGGGATCCGCGGTTCCTCGAAAAGGTTCCCGGCGCCGTGCTGCTCGACGATCGTCCCGGCGCGTCAGCTGACAACATCTTCTGGGCCGGCAACCTCAAGGAAGCAGGCCAGGTGTTGCACGGCTACCAGTCGGCCTGGCTGCCAGCCTCACTGCTTGCCGATGACCGGCGCGATGCACTGGCCGAAATGCTGTTTGCGGCAAGCCGCCACCGAAGCGTGTCATTGCACACCAACAAAGGGCTCGCCGGAGCTCTCCCCGCAGTCATGGAACAGGCACACGACACCGCGACCAACCCGGTGGCGCTGGATGCCTTCGCGCTTTTGATCAGCGCAGCCGAAGGACCTCCCGCCTATCCCGGCGCTGCCGGCCACGAGCCCGACCTTGCCATGGCACGGAAGAATGCCACCGCCATCGACAAAGCGATGGACGAGGTAAGGCGCCTTGTTCCTGAACCCGGCTCTTATGTCGCCGAAAGCAACTTCTTCGAGGAGCGCTGGCAGGACGCATTCTGGGGAGCGCATTATCCACGGCTGCTCGCCGTGAAGGACCGCTACGATCCTGATGGACTGTTCTTCGGCCATCACGGCATCGGCAGCGAGCGCTGGAGCGCTGACGGTTTCACCAGACTTGCCGGACGCTGACGATATGCCGGCCGCCGCGCCAACAGGCTATGACGCCAGCGACAGCCTGCCGGTGATGATCGAAACCAGCGCTTCGCCGGGGGTCCGCAGTTCGGTGCTGTTGTCGATGGTGATGTCCTGGCCATAGGCGCCGAGCTTCAGTCCTCGTTCGACACGGCGGCCGATCTCTTCCGCGGTCTCGCGTCCGCGCGCCGAAAGCCTGGCCGCGATGATCTCCGGCCTGGCAGTCAGCCCGACCACGATGACATTGGCAAAGGCGGCACGAATGTCGTCGATCGCGCCGCGCGATCCGTTGGCGATGGCGGTGCCGCCACGATCGACATGATCCATGGAGCTGCGCGGCAAGGCATAGCTCAACCCGTTCGCCCGCCAGCTCACGGCGAAGCGTCCGGTTAGCCTCGCCTCGTCGAAGGCAGTCTCGCTCAGGCTGTCATGGTCTTCCGCCTCGGCCGTCGCTTCGCGCGTGACGATGCGGCGCACGAACAGGATGTCGCTGCGATCGGCCAGACGCTCACGCGCATAGCCGATGACGCTGTCCTTGCCGGCACCACTTGGGCCGACCACGACGACGAGCGTCCCCTGCAACCTTGTGTCAGGCAACGCGACGGCCCTCGCGCCAGACGGAGCGCACGACCGGGACACCCTTGCCGTGGCGCACGCGCACGACGTCGCCACGCAGTCCCGGCGCGATGCGGCCACGGTCGGTCAGGCCAACCGTACGCGCCGGCGCGGCGGTCACCAGCTTGATCGTCTCGTTGAGCGGCCTGCCTTGCGGGCCATCGGCCAGGATGAACGGCGCCTGCATCAGGCTGAACGGCACATAGTCGGACGACAGCACGTCGAGCACGCCGGCCTCGGCCAGTTCCCTCGCCGCGATATTGCCGGAATGCGACTTGCCGCGAACGATGTTGGGGGCCCCCATCATCACCGAGATGCCGGCTTCATGCGACGCCCTGGCAGCTTCCATGCTGGTCGGGAACTCCGCCAGCTTGACGCCGAAGGCGATCGATTCCTCGACATGCTCGACCGTGGCGTCGTCATGGCTGGCGAGTGCGATGCCGCGCTCGCTGCAGGCCTCGACGATGGTCTTGCGGTGCGTGGCGGAATATTTCTGCGAAGCGGCGACACGCTTGGCCATGAAGCGCTCGAAAGCCGCATCGTCCAGCCCGCGCTTGGTCTTGTAGTAGAGCGCATACTGGTCCAGCGTCTGGAATTGCCGCTGGCCGGGCGCGTGGTCCATCAGCGAAGCGAGCCGCACGAAACCGTCGGTCTTGAAGTCTTCATACTGGTCGATCACGTCGGCTGCCGAGACTTCGCAGCGCAGGTGGATGAGGTGGCTGGCGCGCAGCCGATCTTCGGCAACGGCGACCTCGATGGCGTCCGCGATGGCGCGCATCTCGCCTTTCTGGAAGCCACCATCCTCGTCGGAACCCAGGCGCAGGCAGTCGAAGACGGTGGTGATGCCCGACGCAACCACCTGCGCGTCATGTGCCTGCAGGGCAGCGATGGAATCCCAGCGCACGCCCGGGCGCGGCGAATAGTGAGCCTCGAGATGGTCCGTGTGCAGTTCAACCAGGCCTGGGACGACATAGTCACCCTCGCAGTCCTCGCCGATTGCCGCCGCGCCGCTATCGATCGCGGCGATCTTGCCGTTACGAAACAGGACCGATCCGTTGATGATCTCGTCCTCGAGGACGACGCGGGCATTTTTCAGGACGATATCTTGTGGCATCTCAGGCAGACTTTCTGGCTTCAAGTGGCCGCAGTGGCCGGTAGGAATGCACGGTGAAGGGCGCGCCGGCTTCACGCTCGATGAACAGGGCAAGGCCGTCGATGGCGAGGGGATGTCCCGTGAACGCTTCGAAGCGGCGTTCCAGCGCCGGCTGTACCCGCGCCAGCGTCTCCTCCGGCAGGCGCTCGCTCAGCGTCATGTGGAAACGGAACTCGTCCATCACGAAGGGGTAGCCATGGCGCCTGAGGTAGGCGGCCTGGCGCGTGGTGAGCTTCGAAGGATCGCGACGCTCGATTTCGGCTTCGGTCAGCGCTGCCCGTACCGGCGCGAAATGCAGGACCGCATCGGCGGCGAAGGCGGAAAGCTGGTATTCCGCTTCCGTCGGCAACAGCGCGAGGAAAGAGCCGAGTTGTCCCAGCGGACCCAGTTGCCCGATCCGCAGGCCCTCGATGAAGAACGAGGTGGTCTTGGCACAGAACCGGTCGAAGCTCTCTTCGAGATCGGCCAGGCCAACACCGTCGGCGAGCCGGAACGGCGCGACGATGGTACCGTGGAAACCGTAACGGCGCGGCTCGCCCGTCAGCCGGGAGATTTCCTCCGCCGGCAAGCCGTCGAAGGACGGCGCCGCAAGCAGTTCGCCCGAAAAAGCATCGCGGCCGAGCCAGTTGGCCGCGGCCCTGGTCAGCGGATCGTGCTCGGAAGGCGTGAAATAGACTGCGTAGCGCATCACAGGAACAGCTTTCGCAACTGCTGCGAGATGACGTCGATCAAAGACACCGTCACCAGCATGATGATGAGCATTGCGGCAGCTTCAGGGTAGTAGAAGCCACGGATGCTCTCGAACAGCACCTGGCCGATGCCGCCAGCGCCGATGACGCCGAGTACGGTGGCGGCACGCACGTTGGATTCGAAACGATAGAGCGCATAGGACATCCACAGTGGGAGAACCTGCGGCACCACGCCGAAGACCACTTCCTGCAGGCGCGTCGCACCGGTGGCGCGGATCGCCTCGACCGGGCGCGGGTCGATCGCCTCGACGGCTTCGGAGAACAGCTTGGCCAGGATGCCGGTCGTATGGATGAACAGCGCCATGACGCCGGCAAAAGGCCCGAGGCCGACGGCGACGACGAACAGCACGGCGTATACGAGCTCATGGATGGAGCGGAACAGGTCCATCAGCCGGCGCACCGGCTGGACGATGTACCACGGCGCCATGTTGGAAGCCGAAAGGATGCCGAACGGAACCGCGAGGATCGCCGCCAGGAACGTGCCCCACAGCGCGATCTGGATGGTGACCAGCATCTCCTGCAGATAGTAGCGCCATTCCCCGAAATTCGGGTGCGAGAAACCCGCCGCATATTGCGCCATGTTGCCGGCATCGGTGAAGAGATAGGTCCAGCGGAACATCTCTGCCGGCGCCCAGCTCCAGATCAGGAGCACAGCCAGGCCGAGCCAGGTGACGGCGGTCCAGGCATCGCGGGTCCAGTCGCGTCCGATCTCGGGGCGTGGTTTCTCGTTTTCACCGATATGCGTCGTTTGGGTCATCATCGCGCTCGCTGGAGCATGATCCCGAAAAGACTTTTCCGGACAAAGATCATGCGAGAAAACATGAGGGTCGAGCGGAATCCATCTTCATCACATCCCGCTCTTGGGTCATGCCGGGCGTCAATCCGCCCGGCATGATATGTCGAGGCCGAGATCGATCGGCCCGGAGCCGATCAGCTCTGGCCCTTGGCCTTGATCTTGGCTTCGTAGCCGGCCTTCTCGGCATCGATCTTCTCGATCTTGGCCTTCTTGTCGGCTTCCGAGAGGTTGGCGTCGGCTTCGATCTTGGCCTTGGCCTTGGTCAGCTCCATGACGCGGATCGGCAGCAGCTGATCGTTGTCCGAGGCACGGAACGGCGCCCACTGCAGGCCGGCCAGGATTTCCTTTTCCTTGGCGACGTCACCCTTCGACTTGTCGGTGCCGTAGGTCAGGATGAAGTTCTTCAGCTTGTCCTTGGTCGCCTGCGGCAGTTCCTTGCGCCAGACGATCGGGTCGGACGGGATCAGCGGCGATTTCCAGATCACCTTGATCTTGGCAAAGGCTGCAGGCTGGTTCTTCTCGATGAGGGCGAGGTTCTCGGTGTTGTTGGCGGCAGCGTCGAGCTGGCCGTTGGCAACGGCCATGGCGTTGGTCTCGTGGTTGGCGTTGGTGACCGCCTTGAAGCAGTTCTTCGGATCGACCTTGTTGGCCGCGAAGACGAAGGTGGTCGGAACGAGGTAGCCAGAGGTCGAGTTCGGATCGCCGAGGCCGAAGTTCAGGGTCTTGTCGCACTTCAGCAGATCTTCGACGGTGTTCAGCTTGCTGTCCTTCGGCGCCAGGATCAGCGACCAGTAGCCAGGGTTGCCGTCAACGGAGACGGTCTGGGCGAAGATCTCGCCATCGGCGCGATCCACCGCTTCCATGGCCGACTTGTTGCCGTACCAGGCCATCTGTACCTTGCCGAAACGCATGCCTTCGATGACGCCGGCATAGTCCGAAGCGAAGAACGGCTTCACGTCGAGGCCGGTTTCCTTCTTCATGTCGGCGAGGAAGGGCTCCCACTTCGGCTTGAGGTTCTGCTGGGACTCGGTCGAGATGATGCCGAAGTTGATCTCCTCGGCATAAGCGGCACCGGTGAGGGTGAAGGCGATCGCCGTGGCGGCGATGGCCTTGAGCATAGCGTTCATGTCAACGTCTCCTGTTGGTTCTCTGTTCAGGCGAAAGCCGGCGCCATGTCCGGGTTCTTGGTGGTTGCAGGTTCCGGGTATTCGGGGACGAAATCCGGAACAGCCTCGGGCAGGATCAACTCTTCGGAATTCGAGCCGTAGAGTTCGACCAGTGTTCTGTGGGTGAGCCTGGAGGACGGGCCGTCGAACACGACGCGGCCGTCCTTCAGGGCGATGGTGCGCGGGCAATAGCGGCGCGCATATTCGACCTGGTGCAACGACACCACGCAGGTGATGCCGTCCTCGCGATTGACGCCGGCCAGCACCTCCATGACGCGGCGCGCCGAAGACGGATCGAGCGAGGCGATCGGCTCGTCGGCGAGCAGGATGTTGGAGCGCTGCACCAGCGTGCGGGCGATCGCCGCGCGCTGCTGCTGTCCGCCCGACAGGGTCGAGGCGCGCTGCCAGGCCACTTCGGGGATGCCGACCTTGGCCAGCGCCTCGCGGGCGAGCCGCTTTTCCTCGGCGCTGAACAGCCCGAGCGTACCGCGCCAGACGGGGATGCGGCCGAGATTGCCGATCAGCACATTGGACAATACGGAAAGCCGGCTGACCAGGTTGAACTGCTGGAAGATCACGCCGATGTTGCGGCGAAGACCGCGGGCGCCACCGGAGAGCCGGCCGTTGTTCTGCAGGCTGGCGCCGAAGATCTCGATCGTGCTGGAGCCGGTCTGGCCGGTCTCCAGCCCGCAGATATGGCGCAGCAGCGTGCTCTTGCCGGAGCCGGAGGCGCCGATCAGCGCGACCATCTCGCCCTTGCCGATGTCGAGGCTGACATTGTCGAGTGCACGCTTCTTGCCAAAATTCTTCGAAAGGTTGCGTATGCTGATGGCGTTCATGAAATCGCTCCTGGTTTGGGCCTACGGCCCCAGCACCAATTGAGTGGTCGTCGATGGACGCGTGTTGCTCGGCTGTCCGGGCATGCGACCGCGACCGGCAAGGCCGCGACGCCCGGCCGGAATTCGTTACCCGGTTACCGCTTCTCGATGACGGTCGGATGTACCGTTCGTGTCAGCTGTGTGACCATTCACCGATATCGCACTGCCGGACCGGCCCTCGTAGCGTTCGAGGAAGGCTTCTGCGCTCAGGTTGCGGAAATCATCGAGCGCGGCGCGCAGGTCGGCGTGGTCCCAGTCCCACCAGGCCAGTGCCTGCATGCGTTCGGCGATCTGCGGCTCGAAGCGGCGGCGCATGAACTTAGCCGGCACACCAGCGACGATCGTATAGGGTTCGACATCCCTGGTGACGACGGCGCCGGAGCCAACGACCGCGCCGTCACCGATGGTCACGCCGGGCAGGATGGTGACGCCGTGACCGATCCAGGTATCGTGGCCGACCACGACGCGGTTGGCGCGGCGCGCGGCAAAGAAATCGTCTTCATGCGCGGCGTCCTCGAAATAGTCGCCGGCGCGGTAGGTGAAGTGATGCAGCGTGGCGCGCGACATCGGGTGGTTGGTGGCGTTGATGCGCACCGAAGCGGCGATGTTGGCGAACTTGCCGATGGTCACGCACCAGGTCTGGCCGTCCTGCATGATGTAGGAATAGTCGCCGAGTTCCGTCTCGGTGAGACGGCAGCCCTCGGTCACTTCGGTGTAGCGGCCGAGCGTGCAGTTCTCGAGGCGGGCTGTCGGATCGACAACCGGGGTTTCGGAAAGACGCGGCATGGTCAGGCCGCCTTTCGGTCCGGCGCGAAGCCGGTGACGTCGATGACGATGTCTGCCACCGCGTTGCGTACGTCGGCGTCGTGGAAGATGCCGAGCAACGCCACCCCTGCCCGTTTCTTCTCCGCGATCATCTCGACGACGACAGCGCGGTTGGTGGCGTCGAGCGATGCGGTCGGCTCGTCAAGCAGCAGAACCGGATGATCGGTGATGAAACCGCGCGCGATGTTGACGCGTTGCTGTTCACCACCCGAGAAGGTCGCGGGCGGCAGGGCCCAGAGGCGCTCGGGCAAATTGAGACGGCTCAACAACTCGCGCGCCCTGCCGGCTGCCTTGCTGCGATCGGTGCCACGTTCGACCAGTGGCTCGGCCACGATGTCGAGCGCACTGACGCGGGGCACGACACGCAAAAACTGGCTGACATAACCGATCGTCTCACGGCGGATCTCGAGCACCGTGCGCGGGGCGGCTGTCGCCAGGTCGACCATGTGGCCACGATGCAGGATCTCGATGCTGCCTTCATTCACGGCATAGTTGCCGTAGAGCATCTTCAGGATCGAGCTTTTGCCGGCGCCGGACGGGCCGCCTAATACGGCACATTTTCCGCCTTCCAGCATGAAGGCGGCATCCATGATCACCGGCAGTTCGATGCCGCCGCGCAGATGCATGATGAAGGTCTTGCCAAGACCGGAAACATTGAGAAGTAGCGTCATCACCGCGCCTCAGACTTGCAGGATCGAAGAAACGAGCAGTTGCGTGTAGGGCGCCTGCGGATCGTCGAGCAGACGGTCGGTCAGTCCGTGTTCGATGACCCGGCCGTCCTTCATCACCATCATCCGGTGCGACAGCAGGCGCGCGACCGCGAGATCGTGCGTGACGATGATGACCGCGAGGCCGAGATCGTGAACCAGGCCACGCAACAGGTCGAGCAGGCGCGCCTGCACCGAAACGTCGAGGCCACCAGTCGGCTCGTCCATGAAGACCAGGCGTGGCGCGGTGACCAGATTGCGGGCGATCTGCAGACGCTGGCGCATGCCGCCGGAGAAAGCGCGCGGCTGGTCGTCGATGCGGTCTGCATCGATCTCGACACGGCCGAGCCAGTCGGTGGCAGTGGCGCGGATGTTGCCATAGTGCCGGTCGCCGACCGCCATCAGCCGCTCGCCGACATTGGCGCCGGCCGAAACCGTCATGCGCAGGCCGTCGGCCGGGTTCTGGTGGACGAAGCCCCAGTCGGTGCGCAGCAAAAGACGGCGTTCGGCTTCGCCCAATCCGTACAGGTCGCGCATCTCGCCGTCGCGCATGCGGTAGGACACCGTTCCCGCGGTTGGGGCGAGGCGCGTGGAAATGCAGTTCAGCAATGTCGTCTTGCCCGAACCGGACTCGCCGACGATCGCCAGCACCTCCCCCGGCCAGATGTCGAAATCGACATCGGCGCAGCCGATGCGCTGGCCGTAGTGCTTGCTCACCGACCGAACCGACATCAACGGCAGATTGTCGGTTTCGACCTCCGCATGGTCGATCCCCACCGAAACAGTCATGACAGGGCCTCGCCGGATATTTCGTTGCTATGGCCTGCGGCCTGGTCGCCGCGATGGCCAGCGGCCTGGCGGCTTTCGCAATGGTGGGTGTCGGAGCAGACGAACATGCGCCCGCCGCGATCATCGAGCACGACTTCATCGAGATAAACCTGCTCGGCGCCGCATAGCGCGCAAGGCTTGTCGAAACGCTGCACCTCGAACGGATGATCCTCGAAATCGAGGCTGATCACCTCGGTATGCGGCGGCACCGCATAGATGCGCTTCTCGCGCCCGGCGCCGAACAGCTGCAGCGCCGGCGACATGTGCATCTTCGGATTGTCGAATTTCGGTGTCGGCGACGGATCCATCACGTAGCGACCCTCGACCTTCACCGGATAGGCGTAGGTGGTGGCGATATGGCCGTTCCTGGCGATGTCTTCATAGAGCTTCACATGCATGAGGCCGTATTCTTCCAGTGCATGCATCTTGCGGGTTTCCGTCTCGCGCGGTTCGAGGAAGCGCAGCGGCTCGGGGATCGGCACCTGGTAGACCAGCACCTGGCCTTCCTGCAGCGGCGCTTCGGGAATGCGATGACGGGTCTGGATGATCGTCGCGTCTTGCGTGCTTGTAGTCGTCTCGACGCCGGCAACCTTCTGGAAGAACTTGCGGATCGAGACCGCGTTGGTGGTGTCGTCGGCACCCTGGTCGATGACCTTCAGCACATCGTCCGGCCCCAGGATCGAGGCCGTCACCTGGACGCCGCCGGTGCCCCAGCCATAGGGCATCGGCATTTCACGGCTGGCGAACGGCACCTGGTAACCCGGCACGGCGATCGCCTTGAGGATGGCACGCCGGATCATGCGCTTGGTCTGTTCGTCGAGATAGGCGAAGTTGTAGGTCGCGTTGTTTGTCATTATCGTTCGCTTCCCATCAGGCTTAAACCAGCGGGCAAGTTCCTCATGTTGGACTGGATATTGGGCGGCCTCTTCATTGGATTGCTTATTTTCATCGCCGTGTTTCTTTCCTGGCGCTTCAAGCAACTGAATGCCGATCTGGAACTCTCTCGCCAGAAGGACGGCGTATTGTCTGTCGGCCTGCAGGCCAGCGTTCCTGCGGTGGCAACCAGCGTTGGCTTTGGTGATGGTGGAGGAGATGGAGGCGCCGATTGATCGTTCATTCGGCGGCCTCCCTCGTTTCAAGAACCGCCTCGTCGGTACGCTGCTCGTATTCGGAGCGCATGGTGCGAACCAGACCGAGCTCTGCCTGGAAGTCGACGTAGTGCGGCAGTTTCAGATGTTCGACGAAGCCGGTGGCCTGGACGTTGTCGCAATGCGACAGCACGAACTCCTGGTCCTGTGGTGCTGCGACCAGATCCTCGCCCAGTTCCTCGGCCCGCAACGCACGATCACACAGCGACATAGCCATCGCCTTGCGCTCGGACTGGCCGAAGACAAGGCCGTAGCCGCGTGTGAACTGCGGCGGCGCCTTGGCCGATCCCTTGAACTGGTTGACCATCTGGCATTCGGTCACCTGGACGCGACCTATCGGCACGGCGAAGCCGAGTTCCGGCATGAACACCTCGACGTCGACCTCGCCGATGCGCACTTCGCCGACAAAGGGATGGCTGCGGGCATAGCCGCGCTGGGTCGAATAGCCGAGCGCCAGCAGGAACCCTTCATCGCCGCGTGACAGCGACTGCAGCCGCATGGCGCGCGACATCGGAAACTCGGTTGGCGTCTGGTTGATGTCGCCGGGCTCGAGCGCGGGATCGATGAAACCGTCGTCCTCGATCAGCCCTTCCTGGCCGAGGATGTCGGCCACGCGCATGACCGGCTCCTGGACACCGCCGCGCAGCGCTCCGGCTTCGATCTGCGGATCGCCTTCGAGTTCTTCATCGAGCAGGCGATGCGTGTAGTCGAAGGTCGGTCCGAGCAACTGGCCGCCGGGCAGATCCTTGTAGCAGGCGGACACGCGCCGCTCGACCAGCATGGCGCCGGTATCGACGGGCTCGCTATGCCCGAAGCGCGGCAACGTGGTGCGATAGGCGCGCACCAAGAAGATTGCCTCGATCAGGTCGCCCCGCGCCTGCTTGATCGCGAGCGCCGCCAGCCGGCGGTCGTAGAGCGAGCCTTCGCTCATGACGCGGTCAACGCCGATGCTAAGCTGTTCGGTGATCTGTTCGAGCGTCAGCGTCGGCACCGACCTGTCGCCGCGACGGCGATCGGCCAGCAGGCGGTGGGCATTGTCGATGGCGGCTTCGCCGCCCTTGACTGCAACATACATCGATCAACCCTCCATCTCGACGAGGCGCGCCGAACGCGGCAGGCAGGCGATGGCATCGCCGGCGGCGAGGATGAGGTCGACGCCGCGCGGGAACCGCTTACGATTGGCTTTCCATTGCGCGGCGAAATCCCGTGGCAGGCCACGCGGCGCCAGCGTGACGCGACCGCGTATGCCCGGCCCCCCGAACGTCAGCGGCGCGCCGCCTTCGAGGCCCGGCACCTGCAGGATCAGCGTGGCGGAACGATCGGGATATTCCTGGGTGCCTTGAGCAAAGCGCTCCAGCGGCGGCATGGTCAGGGGAGCGCCGACCAGGGCGAATGCAACGTCACCGCAGGTCGCCATCTCGCGGGCGCCGGTATGGAAGGCAAGCCATGCGCGCAGCGCGGCATGCTCAGCCAGCGAGGCATCCAGCCAGAACGGTGTATCGGCATCGATCAAGGCACAGGCCACGGCGCCAGCGGCGCGGCCGAGCGGTGCGGGTGGCGTCACCACCGCGTCGACCTCGACGATCGTCGCAGGCTTCGCCATCGCATCCATGACGGCGCGAAAGACGGATTGGGCATTCAGGACCGGATCGGAGAACCCGCCCTCCAGGGCAGTCGCTTCATTCAGCATCAACCCTCTCCTCGCACCATGGTGACCACCTTCAAGGCGGTCGCTTCGCTCAACATCAGTCCTCTCCTCGCACCATGGTGAAAAAGTCGACGCGCGTGGCCGCTGTCTGTTGCCGGCGCGTCTCGTCGGCAATATCGAGCTCGCGCCGTATCGGCTGGATCAGTTCGGCATCGATGCGCGCGGCAGTCCCGGCATTGCGGCAGAGCGCATCGATGACCGCCGAAAGCCGCGCCTTGGCGTGATCGCGGCCGAGCATCATGGCATGACCGACCGAACCATCCTCCAGCTTGACGCTGGCGCGGGTAACGGTCGCCTCGCCGACATTGAATGGCTCGCCGGTGCCGCCGACACGTCCGCGCAGCATCACCAGGCCAGCCTCGGGTCCGCGCAAAGGGGTGTGCCTGGGCTGCAGTCCGAGCGTCGTCCACAACGCATTCAGCCGCTCGCTGCTGCAGCGCGCCAGGACCGCCATCCGGTCCCGCCGCGCGGTTTGATCCGCCGTGATGTTCATGCCAACCTCAAATTTGTCTATTGATCTAGACAACTAGATAACTTAACTTGTCTTAGACCCGTTGAATGACGGAAGAATGACAACAAGGGCGGGCCGCACTAATTTGACCGAAATAGATGCGGCCCGGGCCCCGTGCATGTGAGGAAAAATGTCGAAGTCGGCATTGCATCGAGGGGTGGGCGTCGCGCTGTGGCGACAGATCGGCGACGAGATCCGGCGCGGGATCGGCAGCGGCCTTGCCGACGAGAACGGCCGCCTGCCGCCCGAGGCCGAGCTTGCGGCACGGTTCGGCGTGAATCGGCATACGGTCCGTGCCGCCATCGCCGCCCTTGTCCATGAAGGCGTGCTTCGCAGCGAGCAGGGACGCGGCACCTATGTGCGGCGTCAAAAGCGCCTCACTTATCCGATCGGTGCCAGGACTCGCTTCTCCGCCGGACTTGAAGGCCAGGCGCGGGACCGTCAGATCGAACTGCTCGACCAGGCCCGCGAGCCTGCCAACGCTGCGGTTGCCGCCGCACTCGGGCTTGAGGTCTCCGAAGAGGTCATCCGCCTCGAGATGCGCGGTCTCGCCGACGGCGTTCCTGTTTCACGTTCCACCGCATGGTTTCATGCCACACGTTTCCCAGATATCGCAGGGCATTTCGCCAGCACCCATTCAATTACCCGGGCGCTCGCACTCTCCGGCATCACAGATTACCGCCGCGCCTCGACGACCATCGAAGCGCGGCATGCTGATGATACCGACACGCGCGATCTGCAGCTTTCACCCGGCGCCATCGTACTGGTCGCACGTGGCATCAATGTCGACAGCAGCGACAAGCCGATCCAGTATTCGCAGACGCGCTTCTCGGCGGATCGCGTGGAACTGACGGTCAGTCCCGGCTAGCGCGCTCAGCCCCACAGCATCAGGGCGACCCAGCAGCCGACGATGGCGGCAGCTGCGATCGGGACACCCCAATCCGAGAGGAAGTGCGCGGGACGGTTTGTGTCGAAGTGGAGGAATGCCATAGCATGCCCTCCTCAAACGGGCTGGATGTCGCCCTCCTGCAGCCGAGCCCAGTTTCGGCTGTCGACTGAGATGATTATACACCCTGGTGGCGTTCTCCACCAAACGGATCGTGCAACAGCGCATCGGCGCGAGAAACGCTCCATGGAGGTCGATTGAAACCGCAGCTCTTGCTCGTTGAACCGATGATGGCGGAGATCGAAGCCAGGCTCGATGCCGGCTATCAGGTGCACCGCCTCTTCGACGCCTCGCAGCGTGACAGTGTCGAAGCGGCGCGCAGCGACATTCGTGCCGTCGTGACTGGCGGCGGCACCGGCCTGACCAATGACTGGATCGACCGGCTGCCCGCTCTCGGTATCATTGCCGTCAACGGCGTCGGCACGGACAGGATCGATCTGGCCTACGCCCGCCAGCGCGATGTTCATGTCAGCACCACACAGGGCGCGCTGACCGACGAAGTTGCCGACATGGGGCTGGCGCTGATCCTTGCCGTGCTGCGCCGGATCGTCGAGGGCGACGGCTTCGTGCGCAGTGGCCGCTGGCAGGCAGGCGAACAATTTCCGCTCGGCTCCAGCCCGCGCGGCAAGCGGCTGGGCATCCTGGGGCTCGGCCAGATCGGCCGCGCGCTGGGCACGCGCGCCGAGCTGTTCGGCATGGCTGTGCGCTATTCAAACCGGACGCACTATCACGACGTCGCCTGGCCGCATTTTTCTGATGCGGCCAAGCTTGCCGCCGACAGCGACGTGCTTGCCGTCTGCGTCGCGGCGACGCCGGACACGCGCCGTGTCATCAACGGGGCCGTGCTCAAGGCACTCGGCCCGCAGGGCACACTGATCAACATCGCGCGCGGCAGCGTGGTTGACGAGGATGCGCTGATTGCAGCCCTGCGCGACGGCACGATCGCGGCGGCCGGTCTCGACGTGTTCGAGAACGAACCGGCCATCCGCAAGGATTTTCTCGACCTGCCCAATGTCGTGCTGATGCCGCATCAGGCCAGCGCCACCATCGAGACACGCCGCACCATGGGAAATATGGTGTTGGCGAGCCTCGACGCCTATTTCACCGGAAAGCGGCCGGAGAACACCGTGAACTGACGTCCGGCGTCTGGCCTGTCCGTCCGGATGGCGTTCATCGCTTCTTGAAGGCCTCGGCCAGCGCCGCGCCAAACGCACCCTGCGACGGCGGCGCCTTGTCCGGCCTGCCCCTGCCTTGCTGCGGCATCGAAGGTTTTGTCGGACCGTCCTGGCGAGCCGGCCTGGCCGAACCGCCATCGCCGTCGCGCCGCATCGTCAGGCCAATGCGCTTGCGGGCAATGTCGACATCGACCACGCGCACCTTGACGATATCGCCGGCCTTTACCACCTCGTGCGCGTCCTTCACGAACCTGTCGGCCAGTTGCGAGACATGCACCAGGCCGTCCTGATGCACGCCGATGTCGACGAAGGCGCCGAATGCGGCGACATTGGTGACCGTGCCTTCCAGCAGCATGCCCTGCTTCAGATCCTTGATGTCATCGACCCCGTCGGCAAAGGTTGCCGTCTTGAAGCCCGGGCGTGGATCGCGGCCAGGCTTTTCCAGTTCACCGATGATGTCGCGCACGGTCGGCAGGCCGAAACGCTCGTCAACAAAAACGCGCGGGTCGAGCGCCTGCAGCATGGCGCGGTCGCCCATCAGAGCGCGCAGGTCGCGCCCGCAGGCGGCAATGATCTTCTTGGCCACGCCATAGGCTTCGGGATGCACGGAGGATGCGTCCAGCGGCTCGGTGCCGTTCGGGATGCGCAGGAAACCGGCGCTCTGTTCGAAGGCCCTTGGTCCGAGCCGCGACACCTTGAGCAGTTCCTGCCGACTGGGGAACGGCCCATTGGCATCACGGTGGGCAACGATTGCTTCCGCCAGCGAGGCACCAAGACCGGACACGCGTGCCAGCAGCGAGGCTGACGCCGTGTTGAGGTCGACGCCGACGGCATTCACCGCATCCTCCACCACGGCGTCGAGCGAGCGCGCCAGCCGGTACTGGTCGACATCGTGCTGGTATTGCCCGACACCGATCGACTTGGGCTCGATCTTGACGAGCTCTGCCAGCGGATCCTGCAGCCGGCGGGCAATGGAGACGGCGCCACGGAGGGAAACGTCCAGGCCCGGGAATTCGGCGGCAGCCGTTTCAGAGGCGGAATAGACCGATGCACCGGCCTCGCTGACGATCACCTTGAGCGGCTTCGGCGCCGGCATGTCGCCAAGCAGTTCGGCCACCAGCTTCTCGGTTTCACGGCTGGCCGTACCGTTGCCAATGGCGATCAGCTCGACATTGTGCTGGCGCATCAGCCGGGCGAGTTCGGCCTGGGCGCCGCGCACGTCGTTCTTCGGCTGGAACGGATAGACCGTCGCCGTTTCCTTGAGCTTGCCGGTGCCGTCGACCACAGCCACCTTCACGCCGGTGCGGATGCCCGGGTCGAGCCCCATGGTGGCGCGCGAACCGGCAGGAGCGGCCAGCAGCAGGTCCTTGAGGTTGCGGGCGAAGACATGGATCGCCTCTTCCTCGGCGCGTTCGCGCAGGTCGCGCATCAGATCGAGCGACAGATGCAGCGACAGCTTCACGCGCCAGGTCCAGCCGGCGACCTCGGTCAGCCATTTGTCGCCCGGCAGCACGTTGCCGATCGCCAGCGTCTGCACAATGATGCGCTCCACCGGCTTGACCGGCGAGGTATCGTCGGCATCGACTTCGATCGCCAGCGACAGCACATCCTCATTGCGGCCGCGCAGCATCGCCAGCGCCCTGTGGCTCGGCGTCGTCGCCCAGCGCTCGCCATGATCGAAATAGTCGGAGAACTTGGCACCGGCCTCCTGCTTGCCGTCGACGACACGCGAACGCAGGAAGGCGCGGTCCTGCATATAGGCGCGCAGCTTGCCGACGAGATCGGCGTTTTCCGCGAATTGTTCGGAAAGGATATCGCGTACGCCGTCCAGCGCGGTCTTCGTGTCCGGAACCTCTTCGGTGATATAGCCTTCGGCCAGTTGCAGCGGCACCGCAGCGCGATCGGCCATGATCGCCTCTGCCAGCGGACCGAGCCCGCGTTCGCGCGCGATCTCGGCCTTGGTGCGCCGCTTCGGCTTGTAGGGCAGATAGATGTCTTCAAGTTCGGCCTTGGTCGCCGCCGCCGCGATCTTGAGCTTCAGCTCGTCCGTCAGCTTGCCCTGTTCGCCGATCGATTCCAGGATCGCGACGCGACGCGCGTCGAGTTCGCGCAGATAGACGAGGCGTTCGGCAAGCTGGCGCAGTTGCGTGTCGTCGAGACCGCCGGTCGCTTCCTTGCGGTAGCGCGCCACGAACGGAACCGTCGCCCCTTCGTCGAGCAGGGCGACCGCCGCCGATACCTGCTGCGGCCTGGCCGAGATCTCAGCCGCGATGATGGAAGCGATCCGGTCCTTGCCCGCCTGTTCTGCGCCACTCATGCGTTACTTCGTCTCCAACCATTGAGTCGGCGCACCATATTCAAGTGCGCGGAGGGCCGCCACGCCGTTGGCCGGGCGGTGGCGTTTCTCCACAGCGAGCAGAACGGCCGAAGAGGTGCGGAACCGATCGGCTGCTCGCGCATTCCGAACCTCAGGGGCTTTATAAGAGAGCGTGCCCTCGATGAACACAACCCTTCTTCAGGTCCAGCACCTGACCATGGAATTCGGCGGCCTGGTCGCCATCGGTGATCTCTCCTTCGAGGCCAGGCGCGGCGAGATCACCGCGCTGATCGGCCCGAACGGAGCCGGCAAGACGACGGTGTTCAACTGCATCACCGGCTTCTACAAGCCAACCGAAGGCATGATCCATTTCACCGGGCACGATGGCTCGGAATTCCTGCTGGAACGCATGCCGGATTTCCAGATCACCGCCAGGGCCAAGGTTGCCCGCACCTTCCAGAACATCCGCCTGTTTCCAGGCCTGACGGTGCTGGAGAACATGCTGGTCGCCCAGCACAACAAGCTGATGAAGGCGTCGGGCTTCCTCGTCCTGGGCCTGTTCGGCATCGGCAGCTATCGCCGCGCTTCCGCGGAATCTGTTGAGTTGGCGCAATACTGGCTGGAAAAGGCCGATCTCATGGACCGCGCGGACGATCCGGCCGGCGACCTGCCCTATGGCGCGCAGCGACGGCTCGAAATCGTGCGCGCCATGTGCACCGGGCCGGAATTGCTCTGCCTCGATGAGCCCGCCGCCGGCCTCAACCCGAAGGAGTCTCTGGCGCTCAACGAGCTGCTGATGGATATCCGCGACAACAACGGCACGTCGATCCTGCTCATCGAGCATGACATGTCGGTGGTGATGCAGATTTCGGATCACATCGTGGTGCTGGAGTATGGCCGCAAGATCTCCGACGGCGACCCGGCTTTCGTCCGCTCCGACCCCAGGGTCATCGCGGCCTATCTCGGCGTCGATGACGAGGAAGTGGAGACCGTGCTCACCGATGTCGGCGACGCCAAAGTCATCCAGCAACTCGATACCGATCGATAGAATTCGGCGGTCATGCCGTTTCCTGGATGACCAAGGTGAGCGTCCCGGTCTGGTCTATGGTTGCCGCCACCACCTGCGTCGCGTCGAGCCCGTTCTGGGCCAGCATCAGCACCGCCATCGGCGACGCCTGGATCGACGTCTGCAGCTCGCGCAATTCATCCGCGCTGGTGTCGTTCAGCTTGGTCTCCACCTGCGCCTTGTCTGGCTGCGGCAGTTCCTCGACCCTGACGATGTTGATCGCCGTGACCTCCTGGTCGGGCGACAATCCAGGCATTGGCACGGATTGCTGCGGCGAGTGATCCGGCGTCACCTCGGGCAGCTTCCGGGCCGGCTGCTGTGCCAGTGCCGGCGAAGAGGCGGCCATCATCGAAAGGGCCGTAACGAGCGTCAAGATACGCATCGGCTTCTCCTTTGTAATCACACCCGTCCCAGCAGCACCAGAATGACAATGATGATGAGCAGCAGGGACAATCCGCCGCCGCCATAATAACCGGTGCCATAAAACGGACCTCCGCCAAAACCACTGAAACCACCGAGCAGGAGAAGAATGAGGATGATGATCAGAATTGTGCCGAGGCTCATGGTTCTCTCCTTGCGAAATTCTTGAATCGAACTCGGAGGCTCCAAGCTCGACCGAAATCGAACGTTTCCGGGTGGCGGCTCGTTCCAATTATCTGGTCGTAGCGGACTGTTTGGGTTGCGATCCTCTTTTCGGCAATCGCCCATGTCTGCCTTTCGCAAGAGCACTCACCTTCCGCTCGATGTCCTTGCGCAATTGCTCGACTTCCTTTTCGGTCAGATGCTCTATGCCGATCAGCCGGTTTCTCGCTTCCGATGCCCTGATCAGTTCATCCAGCTTGGCCTGGATCGCCGCGCTGTCCCGGTTCTGGGTGTTCTGGATCAGGAAAACCATCAGGAAGGTGATGATGGTGGTGCTGGTGTTGATGATCAGCTGCCAGGTGTCCGAATAGCCGAAAAAGGGGCCGGTCACCGCCCAGGCCAGCACCGCCACAACGCAAAGGCCGAATGTCACGGCCTTGCCTGCGGCACGAGATATCGCATTCGCAATGTGGGTGAAGATCAGCTCAGGTTTCATCGCGTCCGTTCCTCCCTCGCCCGCGCTGCAAGGGCTGGAACGAGATCATCCGTGCTCCCGTTCCGAGAAACTGCACGGAGGACCACTTCGTCGGAACCTTTTTTGCCGCCCGCTCATTGGGCTTGCATCATCTGATCGGCGTGGGGCGCCGAACTCCCGGGAGATCACCATGAGAGTACGAGACTGCATGACCAAGGACGTACGCATCGCCATGCCGGACGCAACCCTGCGTGACGTTGCGCAAGCCATGGCCACCCTCGACGCAGGTCTGCTACCTGTCGCCGACGGCGATCAGTTGATCGGCATGGTCACTGACCGCGATATCGCGGTGCGCGGCGTTGCCCTGGGCAAGGGTCCGGAAACGCCGGTCCGCGATGTCATGACATCGGACGTCAAATATTGCTTCGATGACGAGGAAGTCAGCGCCGTGCTGCAGAACATGGGCGATATCCAGGTGCGTCGCCTGCCCGTGCTCAACCGCGACAAGCGGCTGGTGGGCATCGTCTCGCTTGGCGATCTCGCCACCAATGGTGAAGCCATGCATGCCGGCGAAGCGCTCGGCGGAATCTCGCAGCGTGGCGGCGAACATTCGCAGACCACGCACTGACAAAGACCAACAGCAGTGGCCGTCCGCCAGGGGCGGCTACTGCTCAATCTGGCACGGGGTCGTGTGACCCCATACTCCCGCCTGTTCCAGGCCCGATCATTTCACTTCAGCTTCAAAGCAACTTCCGCCTTGCGAAACTCCTTCCATGGGTCGGCCTGGGCAAGTCGGCTCGCGGCGTTCGTGACCGTGAAATGTGCCGGGCCGATCGAAGGGCCAAGCTCATCCCAGTCGAGCGGCATCGAAACGGGGGCGCCGGCGCGCGCCCGGCTGGCGTATGGCGCGATCGCCGTCGCGCCACGCTGGTTGCGCAGATAGTCGATGAGGATATGGCCGACCCGCTTCGACTTGGTGATGGTCGCGACATATCGATCAGGACTGTCCGAGGCCATCTCATCCGCGATCGCCTTGGTGAATTCCTTTACCTCATTCCACCCGGTGACCGGCTTGATCGGCGCCACGACATGGATGCCCTTGCCACCGGTGGTCTTGACGAAAGTGTTGAGCCCTACCTTCTCCAGACGCCCGCGAACTTCCCGTGCGCCATCGATCAGATCCTGCCATGTGATGCCCTCGCCGGGATCGAGATCCATGACGATCTGATCCGGATGTTCGAGATCGGCCAGGGATGCCTGCCAAGGATGGATCTCGAGCGCCGCGCCCTGGACGAGCCCGATCACGCCATCGAAGCTGTCGATGGCAAGGATGGGCTCCTCGGAATTGTCATTCGGGTCCTGCACGGTGAGGACCTCCCTGGCATGGCCTCGCCAGGCGTGTTTCTGGAAGAAACACTGGCCTGCCGTGCCCTCCGGGCATCGCAGCAGAGCCAGCGGCCGGTTGGTCACGAAGGGCGCCATGCGCGGCCATGCCTCGGCATAATAATCCGCGAGGCCGGCCTTGGTGACACCGGCGTCTTGCCAGTAGACGCGGTCGGGGTGGGTTAGCTGAACCGTGGATTTGTCGGCTGATGTCATGACTGCTCCCATGATCGTGGCCATTGTCCAATGGTCACGCAGGCCCCGGACCGACAGCATGACGCACGGCCCGTCGACGGTCCAGCCGTAGCCGCTATCTGTTCAGTTCCTTGGCCATGTCGAGATGGCGCCGTAATGTCGGCAGCGTGCTTACGGCCCACGTCCGGATCGCGGTCTGCTCGCCTTTCTCGCCGTAACGCTGGAACAGGTCGACTGCATCCGCGTGCGCCTTGACCTGATCGGAGTGATAGCGACCGCCGAACTCTGGTCCTTGCAGTTCCTGAAGCTTGGCCAGCGTCGCTTTCTGGTCTCCCGTCATCTCGGTCGGGATGGCTACGGTGATGGCCTGGCTCTCCAGCAACTGTTTCAGCTCGCCGGAGAGCCGCTCGTGGTCGCGCACCATTTCTTCGGCGAAGGCCTTGGTCGCCGGATCGGCTCGCTCGACGGCAAGCCTGCTCGCCGCAATTTCGAAGAGACCGCTTGCCGCGGTTTTCGTGACGAAATCAGCCGTGGAAGGGGCAACGCCGAGCAGCGTGTTCACGCCAGTCTTTTCCGTGACGGACTGAGCCACCACGGGCGTGGTCGCCAAGGCAATGGCAGCAGCGAGAACGAATGGCTTCATCGGTTTTCTCCTATGTTGGAAATCCGAACGGAAGCACGCTTCGATCGTTCCATAAAACACCGGACGGAAGTTGAATGGGAACGGAAAACCCCGATCTTCGAGTTTCTCCGGCTGCACCCTTCAAACAAAGTGTTTGAGAGCGAAACACTCTGTGTTGGAACGGGCTTCCATCAAAAGACTTATCCACCCCGATGCGGATTTTCATTGAGGATCAACGATCGCCTGCATGGTAGCAATCTTGGTATCCATGCGCACAACGAGAGGAGATCATGACAGATGGCTTGTTTTACACCAGTAACCTTCAAGACTTCTTGCGGCAGCAAATTCATGATCCGCAACATCAGGGACATGTCCGACGCCATGCGCCGTTCCTGGCCCGACAAGGACTGCGAGAGCTATCTGCGGGCCGTCGAGTTGATCAAGCGCTCGCAGGATGGCGAATGCAGCCCTCGTGCTGCCTTTGGTGCCTTCATGGAAGCGGCCAGCAAGCAGGACCGGATCGTCCGCAATCGTCACCGTTTTCCCAAGGAAGTCGCCAGCACGCTCGCTGACATCACGAAATTCGTGGCGTCATAGGACGGAGCCACCATCGCCGGCCGTCATCTTCCATGGCAGCCATTGCAATCGTCGATCGGTCCGAATTTCCTGCCCACCTGCTTGTCCCTGCGATGGCAATCCGAGCAAAAAGCGTGGAACATGCCGTCGATGCGAGTGGTCTCGGACACAGAGATACGCTTGTGGCAGGTCAGGCAGTTCTCGCTCCCGGTCCGGTCGACGAAATTGTGATGGCAACCTGCACATGCCAGTCCGGTGTGGTCGGTATGCAGGAAGCGGGCATGGTCGATCGGCGCCTGCCGCAGGCTGGCCAGCCGGGTCTCGGCCATCGACCCCATCGCTAGCCATGCAATTGCGCCAACGAACAGCCCCAGCGTGATCGCCAGGCGCAAGATATGCCGCTCGCGCACGAGGCCTTCGATGAGCAGAAATGCGAGCCCTGCGAGCAAGGCAGCGGCAGCCAGCATGATCATTCCGGAAATCAACGCGATGTGGATAGCGGCAGCGGCCATGAGCAGGTAGCCGGCGGTGCGGTGCACCGACAGGCTGGCAAAAGGACCGAGCCGTCGCCGTATCACTCGGGATCGCTGCACGAGCAGCACAACGAGAAAGGCCAGCAGAGCTACGATGCCGGCGACGATCTCGATCGGGACCGCCGGCGACAGCCAGCGCCAGAAGACGGGCTGGAAAGCCGTGGTCATGGTGACATGACCGACGAGCGCAGCCAGTGCGGCCCAGCCGAAAATCCGGTGCAGGGGGCGTCGGCCGGGGGCCGGCCGCAGGAAAAGCGTGCTGGCTGTCAGCATCAGGGCAGCGGCACCGAACAGCCGTGCGGCCCACCATCCTGCATCGGTCGGTTGCCACAAGAGCACAACCAGGCCAAGCGTCAGCGACACCAGCCCTGCCCGACCGGCTTGGCTGGCCAGCATCTGCAGCCACCTCGCGCGCAGGCTCATCACCACAACAGTCCCCGGCGAACCGTCGTCAGGCTAGTGCCTTGGCCGACAAAGGGCATGTTCGACTTCAAGGCAATTGACAGGCCCATGCCGCGATCCAACAATTCCCGCAGAAATCCCACCAGGGCATGAGAGGGATGCCCCTGGCGAGAACGAGAAGTTAGAGCGTTTCCGCGTTTCCGTGAAAAACGGAAACGCTCTGGAGAGGTTCGGGATGCAGGGAAGCGGAACGATCGCGCCGCAGGCAACGACGCTGCTGCTCGACGCACTGGCCAGCAAGGGCCAGGAGCCGGAGAGCATCCTGGCGCGGCTCGGGCTTACACGCGCGAGCCTGGCGGAAAGCAGCGACAGCACGCCACTGGCGATCTTCACCACCATCCTCGAGGCCGCGGCGCGCGAGAAGGGCGACATCACCTTCGGCCTGAAGCTCGGCCGCAGCTACAATCTGCCGGCGCTGGGCTCCATCGCCACCGTATTTTTCACCGCGCCGACGCTTGGCTGGGCATTCTCGAAATTCACCAGCTACTTCTCCAGCCTGCAGAGCAACACCGAGGCGCGCCTGGACGTTTCGGGTGACCTCGCCAGGCTGAGCTATTCGATCTCAGATCCGACGGTGCGGCTACGCCACCAGGACGCCGACTTCACCGTCGCGCTCGAGCACAAGATGCTGACCGACGTCATCGGGCCACGGCGCGCGATCTCGCATGTGGACCTGGAGCATGACTGCTCGCGGGACGTGGATGCCTATCGCAGCTATTTCGGCTGTACCGTGCAGAACGGGCGGCCGCGCAACGCCATCTATTTCCCCGCCGCCTATCTCGAGCACAGCGTTCCCGGCGCTGATCCGGTCGCCAACGCAAAGGCAGAGGAAGAACTTCAGGACAAGCGCTCCGCGCTGCAACAGGAGGTCGATCTGGTCACCGCCCTGCAGGCCTGGATGAGCGCAGCGCTTGCGCGCGCCTTCGATGCGGATGTCGAACATGCCGCCGCCGATTTCGGCGTCTCGCTGCGCACGTTCCAGCGGCGCCTGGCCGAATGCGGCGTGAACTTCCTCGACATCCGCAACAAGGTGCGTGTCCAGATCGCCAAATGCATGCTGGTGGCGACGGACATCCCGTTGACGACGATTGCGCTGCAACTCGGTTACAGCGAGCCCAGTGCTTTCTCACGCAATTTCAGGAGCCAGGTCGGCGAAACGCCTGCCGACTACCGGACCCGGGAAAGACATATCTGATCGCCGAGCGGCTGATCGCCAGCATTTTGGCGCATTCTGTCAAGCGGGTCGCCGAACTGGCGATGCAAAGTCAAGGTCGAGAGCCTGTAGCTGCCCTGGGAGGAGTGGAGAGAGGCTGCGGAGGGGGTTGCCGGGGCGAGGAGAAGCGCGACGGCAGACCCTATCGACATCATCCGTGGTCACGATCCTTTCTGCCACCTCCGGTTTAGTGTGCAACCATGCCGTCACGACATGGTTGTGGCGCATGGAAGGGCCGGCGCGGAAGGAACGAGCAAAGGGGAGGACCACCAATGCGTTTGGGTCTGTTCGCAGCGGCCTTGCTGGCAGGTACGGCGATCTTGCCTGCCTACGCCCAGGAGGCGGCCAAGGAAATCCAGCCGGAGGAGATCACCAACGTCAAGATCCCGGCCGGAACCGAAATGCTCTTTTCCATGGACCTCGCACTGAACCACGTGGTCGATGGCCGGATCTATGCGATGGATGCCAAGACGCTGAAGCCCATCGGCATCATCGGCACCGGCAGCCTCGGCATGGCCCAGTTCCCGCAGGGCTCGAAGGACATCTTTGTCGCGACGACGCATCTTTCGCGCACGACACGCGGCGAGCGGTCGGACTTCGTCGAAGTCTATTCCGGCGAAGATCTCACCTTCAAGGAAGAGATTCCGATCTCCAAGAACAGGGCGCAGGCGCTGAACTATCGCTCGCTGTTCCAGCCGTCGGCCGAGATGAAGTATCTCTTCGTGCAGAATGCAACGCCGGCAACCTCGGTGACGGTCGTCGATCTTGCCGCCAAGAAGCAGATCGGCGACATTCCCAACCCTGGCTGTTACGGTATCTTCCCCTCAGCCAAGACTGCGACACGGTTCGCGACCCTGTGCGGTGACGGCACCGTCGGCACCATCGACGTCAAGTCGGACGGCACCGGCGAGATGAAGCCTTCCGAAACGATATTCGATCCGGACAAGGATGCCATTTTCACCAGCGCCTATCGATGGGGCGACTATTGGGTGTTCCCGTCCTACGGCGGCAATATCTATGTCATCGACGTCGAAGGCGACACCGCCAAGCTGGTCGACAAGATCGAAGCGGCCAAGGGTGTCGAAGGCAACTGGCGCCCCGGCGGCTACCAGCCGCTGACCGTGCACGACAAGAACGGCATCGCCTACATGCTGATGCACTCCAACGGCACGGAAGGCAGCCACAAGAATCCGGCCGAAGAAATCTGGGCGGTCGACCTCAAGGCCAAGAAGGTCATCGGCCGTTCGAAATCGGTGCCGGCGATCGGGCTGACCGTCAACCAGGGCGACAAACCGGCGCTATTCGCGATCGATGGGCTGAAGGCCGAGATCGTCCGTTATGACCTGCCGGAAGCGGGCAAGGATTTCGCGCTGACGCCAGCGGCCACAGCCTCTGGCGGAGATCTGCCTGACCAGGTCGAAGTGCGGTAGCAGCCATGGTAGCGCTGCACCCGATCCTGGTGGTCATCGCGGCAGGCACGCTGGTCTGCGTCTTCGCCCGCGCCGCGATGCACAAGGCCACCGACCTCACAATGTTCATGCACACGATGGGCGGCTATCGCCTGTTGCCCGCGGCGCTGCTGACGCCGGCAGCACTCGGCCTTTTGGTTCTGGAGATGCTGGTGATCCTCGGGCTGATCGTGCCGGCGACCCGGCCATTCGCCGCGGGCATCGCGCTTATCCTGCTCGCCATCTACGCCGGCGCCATTGCCGTCAACCTGGTACGCGGCAACACGCATATCGACTGCGGCTGCGGTGGTGCAGGGCAAGGCCTGTCCTGGTATCTGGTAGCGCGCAACGCCGTACTCGGCATGCTTTGCCTGGTGGCGATGGCCTCCCTGCTTCCGGCCGAGATGACCGCCGTGGCCTGGCTGAGTGCCGCGGCCGGCATCCTCTCCGCCATCCTGCTTTTCGCAGGCATCGAAAAACTCATCGACAACTGGTCCTGGCTGCAAGCGTCCAACCGCGCGTTCGAGCAGCACAATCACGAGGGGCACGACTGATGGATCCGCTGGTTGTAGCCGTGATCGTCCTGTGGGCGATCGTCATAGTCCTCCTGGTCGTCGTCTTCGCATTGGCGCGACAGGTCGGCATCCTGTTCGAACGCGTGGCGCCGATGGGTGCGCTGATGACAGACGCCGGCCCGAAGATCGGCGAACAGTCGCCACGCTTCGACCTGCTCACTCTGGATGGCAAGTCACTGACCCTCGGGCCGCCAGCGCCGAAGAGCACGCTGGTGTTCTTCCTGTCGACCACTTGCCCGGTCTGCAAGAAGCTGCTGCCGGTTCTCAAATCGCTGAAGCAGGCGGAAGCGCAGAAGCTCGGCATTGTCATCGCCTCCGACGGCGATGCGCTGGAACACGCCGAATTCCGCCGCGCCGCCGGCCTGACCGACTTCCCATATGTGCTGTCGCGCGACCTTGGCATGACCTACCGCATCAACCGCCTGCCCTTCGCGGTGCTGCTCGATCCGCAGGGCGTGGTGCGTGGCAAGGGTCTGGTCAACTCGCGCGAGCAACTGGAAAGCCTTCTCAATGCGCAGGACCTCGGTCAGGCATCGATCCAGAACTGGATCGAAGCCGAAGTCGCCGGTCGTGGCTGAATCGAGACGTGCTTAGAATTAGGGGAGACACACAATGTCGAAACTGATCGACAAACTCTTCGGTGCCATCGACCACGTCGCGGAACGAGGATCGCGGCAGATGGCGCATCGGCTCGGACGCCGCACCTTCCTGTCCTTCGTCGGCAAGGTGGCCGTCGGTGGCGCGATCATGCCGCTGCTGCCCTTCGACCGCGATGGTGGCGGCACCGCCCGCGCTGCCGCGGAAAAAACCGACCAGGAATGCGAATACTGGCGCTATTGCGCGCTCGACGGCTTCCTGTGCACCTGCTGCGGCGGCACCATCAACCAGTGCCCGCCCAATGCGCAGATCTCGGCGGTGACCTGGGTCGGCACCTGCCAGAATCCGGGCGACGGCAAGGACTATCTGATCAGCTACAACGACTGCTGCGGCGTCGCGTCCTGCGGCAAGTGCCTGTGCAACTTCAATTTGCGCGAACGGCCGGGCTACCGCATGGGCGTGCACAACGACATCAACTGGTGCATGGCCAATACGCAGACCAACTACCACTGCACCGTGGCGGCCGTCGTCGGTCTCGGCAACAGCAATGGCTAAAGCAATTCCAGCAAAAGCGCATAACGGTTTTGCGTCCGGAATTACGCCAAAGCAACGAACTGCGCTCGCCCTGGCACTGGCGATGCTGGTCACGTCCAGTGCACTGGCCGACGATGCTGCCCTGTTCACGCAGACCTGCGGGGCCTGCCATGGCAAGGGCGGCGTCGGCATACCCGGTATGGCGCCGCCGCTCGCCGGCGCCGACTGGGCAAAGGCCGGAAAACCGGACAGCCGGACTTATGTCCCGACCGTCATCCTGAATGGCCTCTCCGGCAAACTCACGGCAGCCGGCCGCACCTATCAGAGCGTGATGCCGGCGCAGAAGCAGCGCAAGGACGACGAGATCGCGACACTGGCCAACTACGTGCTCGCCACGCTGAACACCGCGCCGGCCGATTTCAAGCCACTGACCGCAGCGGATGTAACGGCACTGCGCGCCAACAAGGTCGACCACAAGGCGCTGCTCGGGACGCGCTCACAGCTGGTCCAGTGACGATGAGACATGCTGCCTTCGCCTCCCTGATCGTCTCGATGGCTACCGCCGGGTTTGGCCCGGCCGCCGCCTCGGAGAGCGGTCAGATCCTCTACAGGCTGCACTGTTCAGGCTGCCATGGCCTGCAGGGCAACGCGGCCACCGTCGGCCGCATCCCGGCACTCGCCGGCAATGTCGGCACCTTCATGAAATCGGAAGAGTCGCGAACCTTCCTCACCCAGGCACCAGGCATCATGAATTCCGGCCTCGACGACAAGGATGTGGCGACACTGATGAACTGGCTGGTGCCGGCACTGGCCAAGGAGTCGCTGACCGAGCCGTTCAAGCCCTACTCGGTCGACGAGATCGCGCATTCGCGCGCCAACCGGCCACCGGATTTCTTTGTCGCGCGGCGTAAAGTGGCTGAGAACCTGCAGAAACAGGGTTATGCGCTGCCGAATTACTGAGGCAATTCCAGCAGGAATGCCTGGCTCACGGCGGCTTTCCGCCTATTTTCCGGCGGTCGTGGGCACTGGCGGGCTTTTGGTCACCCTCCCATCCACCTCGACACGATCACGGCCCTGTCGTTTGGCCCGATAGAGTGCGGCATCGGCGCGCGCAAGCAATTCGTCGAGGTTTTCGCCACGTCGTGCTGAAGCGACGCCGAAACTGGCCGTGAGCTGGTGGTTTGGCGGCAGCCCGTCGAAACGGTTGCCACGCACATTCTCCCTCAGCCGCTGCGCAAAGGCATGTGCGCCGGCCGCGTCGCAGTTTGGCAGCAGATAGACAAACTCCTCGCCCCCGAGCCGGCCACAGACGTCGACCTGGCGCATCGCATCATGCAGCAGACGGCCGAATGCCTTGAGGACGGCATCGCCCGCCGGATGCCCGAAAGTGTCGTTGATGGCCTTGAAGTGGTCGATGTCGACAAGGATGAGACTGACCGGCCAGTTGCGCGTGTCGGCAAGCAGTTCCTGCGCCCGCTCGTCAAAGCCGCGCCGATTGAGCACTCCGGTCAGCGGATCTACGGAGCGTTCGTGGCGCAGGTCAGCGACCATGTCGCTGACGGTCACCGCAAACAGCGCAAGCGCCAGCATGACGCCCAGCACCGCCAGCGAAAACTGCAGTGCCAGCCAGAAGGGCGAGGTGCCGAATGTCCCAGCCGATGGCGCCACCGTACCGACCGTCAGCACGGTACGCGGGAAGAAATGCAGTGAAAAGGCAAGCAATATCCAGAACAGGACCTTCTCGGCGAACATGCCTGCCCGCAGCTGGCGCAGCCGCCAGGCGGTGGCAAGGCAGATCAGCCCATAGCCGAAGTTCAGGATGTAGATGCGAACGATCAGCTGGCGGTCGACATAGAAAAAAAAGGCGATACCACCGCAGATCAGGGCAAGAATGGCGAGATAGCCGACCATGCTCAAACGTTGACCGGAGCGCCGAAGCAGCCCGTCATTGAGCAGAAGCACACTCAGCGTATAGAGGAAGGACGATGCCATGGCATTCGGGCCATGCCCGTCCGGCACGGCCAGTATCTGCGACAAGGTTCCCAGGCAGAAGAACAGACAGGCGGCACAGAAGAACAGCAGGTACTGAAGGCGCCGGTCACGCAACCAGATCGCCACGAAACTCGCCGCGAAAACCAGCAGGATGGCGGGTCCGATCAGGACAAGGGGATTGGAAGGGACACGCATGGCGGCTCGGCGGTCCTGGAACGCGGCGCAGCTTTCGCATAGAAGCCGGTCCCTGGCAACGATCGAAGCCAAGTCCGGTTACCGCCTCGTCAATGCCGGGGCGAAAACCTTTTGGGCCTTCCGCCGACGAAGCTATTCCGCGAGACCCATTGCCCGAACAAGCCATGCCCGGAAAGCCACGACCTCAGCACGCTTTCGCTGCGTCGGGGTGGAAACGAGGTGATATTGCAAGTCCGACCTGACCGTTTCGACGAACGCCTGCACGAGTTTTCCAGCCGCGAGCCTGTCCGCGACAAGGCTGGTGCGAACAAGGGCAAAACCATCACCCGCCTCGCAGGCGGCGACCATGTCGGCGAATGTCGGAAAACATGGACCGCTGTCGAAACCGATCGACCTTTCGCCCTCGCTCGCCGTCCTGCCATAAAGCTGCCCGTGCCAGCGCTCCCAGTCCAGGACCGTGTGGCGGGCGCCCTCATAGCGGAGCAGCGGGGCTTCCAGCAGCGCGTCCATCGCCGGCAGCTTCGCCAGCAGGCCCGGCGAACAGACGACGAGTTCGTGATCATCCGTCAACCGGAAAGCGCCATCATGGGCTGGCGCCCCCATCAGCCAGATCGCCACGCCGACATTTTCCACATCCAGCTGCGCACGGCGGTATTCGATCGTGACGCTGACGTCGATCGACGGGTTGGCTGAGCAGAAACCCGGCAGCCGTTGCTGAAGCCACTGCGTCGCGAATTCCGATGTCGTCGAAATGCGCAGCTTTCGGCCCTGCTCTGTCGACCTCGCCTCGTCGAGCACGCGCAGCAGCCCTTCCATGGCTTCCGTCATCCTGGGGACGATCATTCCGGCCTCGGGGCTCAGCTCGACACCGGCTCTTCCGCGCAGGAAAAGCGTGCAACCCAGCCACCTTTCCAACTGCGCGATCTGATGGCTGACGGCGGTCTGTGTCAGGCCAAGGTCCAGCCCCGCCCGCGTGAAGCTGCGCTGCCGGTACACGGCCAGCATCGAAAGCAGGCTTTGCAATGAAGGATATGTTCTGCTGCTTTGCATTCAAATTCTTCATGCAAAAGATATGGTGATTTCATTGTACCGGCATTGCCAGTCGATGCAACTGTCGGCTTCATGAGATGTTCATGCACCCTTTACATGAAGATAATTGCTGGGAGACTCTTCGCTCCAACGCGAACCTGCGGGATCCGGCCGCATGATCTTGACGATCACATGATGCGTGACATCGGCTTCACGCCCCCATACCGGAAGCCATATTTCGAGTATCTGTGAGGCGAACGCCACCGAACCATCGCGACAGCGCCCGTGCAGCCCCGTCGATATCGGGAGCACCATCTGCGGCCCAGGCGACAAACCCATCAGGGCGCACGAGCACAGCACTCAGACCGAATTCGTCGCGGGCCTGAGCGGCGACATAGGCGACCTTGCCGGCGCAGTCTTCGGCAAGCATCCTGAGCGACATGCCGGCCGTGAAGTCCAGCAACAGGCCTTTGCCCGTCATGAGGAGATTGCCGACCTTCCTTCCATCAGCCAGCTCGAAATCGGGAACGCTGCGGCCTGCCAGCGGATGGTTGCCGCCAAGATCATAGCGAAGCAAAACGCCCCACACCCGCTCAGCGAAATATGTCGCACCGTCGCGCGTGGCGACGAGATCCCGGATGATGGCTTCGAGCGCACGCGAACTGCGGCTTGGCCGCATCAGCGCGACCTGGGCGCGTGACCAGTCCAGCACCTGTGCGCCAACAGGGTGGCGTTCGCTTGTGTAGCTGTCGAGCAGACCTTCCGGCGCATCGCCATAGATGGTGGACGCCAGCTTCCAGCCGAGGTTCATGGCATCGCCGAGCCCCAGATTGAGCCCCTGGCCGCCCAGCGGAGAATGGACATGGGCAGCGTCGCCTGCCAGCAGTACCCGCCCCATGCGGTAAGTGGTTGCCTGAAAGGCCCGGTCCGTCCATGTGGTGGCGAGACGAAGCGACGTCAGGGAGACATCCGTGCCAGACACCCGACGCAATACCGCCTGAGCATGGTCGAGCGTGACGGGCTGGCTTCTGTGGAAGGCACCGCCGTCGAAGTCGACCATCGAGATGGTTCCGGGCTGTGCGTAGGTATACATGCCGGTCGCCGTATATTGACGACCTGTTTGCAGCTTGTCCGGATCGGCAAGCTCGGCCTCAAGCGAATAGCCGGTGAATTCGGGATCAGTGCCGACGAACTCGAAGCCGCAAGCCTTGCGCACAGTGCTGCGCCCACCATCACAGCCGACCAGCCAAAACCCTCGGAACGTCTCACCTGAGGCACGAACAATCACGCCATCGTTGGTTTGGTCGACATCTTCGACGCCGAAGCCACGTCTGATCTCGACACCAGCAGCGCTTGCGTTGGCGGCCAGGACGGCCTCGAGCGACTGCATCTCGACTGTCATGCTCGTGCCGGCCGGACTTGGCAGGCGGAATGGCCATTTCGAGGTATCGATATTGTCCTGATAGAACTGGATGCCAGCGAAATGACCGCCCGGACGGCGTGGCTGCTGCACCCAATGCGCGGTAGCCGAAGCCTTGCCGGCACCCGCGCCTTGCGCAGCCGCGACCTGGTCCAGCAATCCGCGGCGGTAAAATGCATCGAGCGTGGGCGCTGAAAGACCGCGCATGCCGAATGGAAGGCGTTTCAAAGGCGAGTGCGGGTCTTCTGCCTGCTCCAGCACCAGCACGGAAAGGCCTGCGAGACGCAGCTCGCTGGCAAGCAACAAGCCGACGGGACCGGCTCCTGCAATGACGACATCGTAGATCATGGAAAAATCCTCTTCGGGCATCTCGCACAGCGCTCATTTCGATCGTGGATCAATATTTTTACACCCGATGTAAAATTTATCTATGCTATAGAGCCGGACATGTCAAATCTGCCAGGCCACCGAGACCGCAAAAAACAGGAGACGCGCCAGGCGATCTCCAATGTCGCGACACTGCTGTTCGTCGAGCGCGGCTTCGACCAGGTCTCCGTCACGGACGTCGCACGCGAGGCCGGCGTCGCAAGAAAGACGGTGTTCAACTACTTCGCCCGCAAGGAAGACCTGGTCTTCGATCGCGAGGATGAGGTGCGGGAACTCGTGCGCAAGGCGCTGGTCGACCGCCACGGCCAGTCACCGGTGCAGGCATTCCAGGCGCTGATGCGGACACTGGTGGCAACACAGCATCCCCTGTTCAGGATCAACGAGCGGCCGATCCAGTTCTGGCAGATGGTGGCGAATAGCCCGACATTGACTGCGCGCGCGTGCGAACTCCAGGTGACGCTGGCCAACGACCTCGCGGAAATGCTGGCCGATGTGGCCGGCAGGCTACGCTCGGACCCCGATGCAGCCCTGGCCGCGACAATGTCGATGGGTACGCTGGTGGTTGCCTACCGGGAGGCCCTGCGCGCCTTTCGCGCGAACCGAAAACCCGAAGCAGCCTTGATGAAGGTCATGGAACGCGGCTTTGGCGGAGTCGATGCGGCACTCGCCGGCACGCCCTACGTCACGGCTTCGGATTGAAAACCGCTTCGATGTTGTGCCCATCCGGATCTATGACGAAAGCGGCAAAGTAGTTGGGACCGTAGTGCGACCTGAGTCCAGGCGCACCATTGTCCCGGCCGCCATGGCCCAGTGCCGCGCGATGGAAATCCGTGACGGCGTCGCGGCTGGGTGCGGCAAAAGCGATGTGAAAGCCGGCTCCGGGCGCTCCGGTCCGATTGGGCCTGTGCTTCAGCGCCAGTTTGTCGCCGCCACCCGGAAGACCATAACCGACGGCCTGGTCTTCCTCACCCGGCCGGATGTCTTGCCAGACGCGGATGTATCCCAGAGGTGACAGCGCCGCATCGTAGAACGCAGCCGCCTTCGCGATGTCGCCTACTCCAAGAGACAGATGATGCAGCATATGCGCAGCCCTCACAGAATCGCAGCCGCTATTATCGCGCCGCCGCCCTGGAACGCCATCCTCCGCTGGACTATGTCGAGCCAGCCGTCTTGAGGAATTTCGACTGCCTCCGCGGGAGCTAATCCAGGTTTTTCGAAAACCGCAGCCCGGTATGTTCATATCCGAGCCGGATGTACAGCCGATGCGCATCTTCACGATGCACGCTCGGCTTCACCGTGACATGGCAGACACCGTTCTGGCGAAGCCAGCTTTCTCCGCACTCCACCAGCAGGGCACCCACCCCGCGCCCGCGGAAGCGAGAGGAGACAACGAGCGCGACAATCGCACCCTGCGGATCGTCTCTGTAAAGCGATGGCGAAGTCGAGAGCGCGATCATGCCCGCAGCGAGCGCACCTTCAACCGCCACGAACACCGCATGGTCTGTCCGGTCGACCAGCGCCGCCATCCGAGCCGCCATTTCCTCGGTGGACGTCGGATAACCGAGTTCGGTCATGAGGTGCGCGAGGGAAGAGACATCACGCGATATGGCGGGTCTGGTCTCCATCTCGGGTCTCCACGAGTTGTTTGCCGGCGCCCAACACATAGGCAGCACCCATGACGGTGACGCGACGGTTGCTCCGGGATCAAACGGCGTCCATGCGATCTGTTGCCACCGCGGCCGCAGTTTACGGTTGATCTCACGGCCATTTCATGCGATTAAATGACCGACCGGTCGGTGAATTAAGTGATAAGACGCCGACAGGGAGGAACCTCATGCGTGAAGTCCACACCCGCGGCGTGATTGACACGCCATCAGGCAGCCAGGACCGCGGCCTGTGCGTGGCTTGCGCACCGGCAACTTCTTCCCTCAACGCACTGCCTCAAGGACGCGCCTGACACCGTCGAAGAAGGAGACGTCGCCATGTACACACAGATGGTCAAGACGGACGCCGCCCGGGTGAAGAGCCTGGATGAGATGGAGCCGCAGGAACGCGCCTTTCAGGAGCGCATCGACGCGGGCCAGAAGATCGAGCCGAAGGAATGGATGCCGGAGGCCTATCGCAAGACGCTGATCCGGCAGATTTCCCAGCACGCCCATTCGGAGATCGTCGGGCAACTGCCCGAAGGCAACTGGATCACGCGCGCGCCGACGCTGGAACGCAAGGCGATCCTGCTCGCCAAGGTGCAGGATGAGGCCGGCCATGGCCTTTACCTCTATTGCGCGGCCGAGACGCTCGGCATCAGCCGCGACGAGATGTACGAACAGCTGCATTCCGGCAAGGCGAAGTATTCCTCGATCTTCAACTATCCGACGCTGAGCTGGGCCGACATCGGCGCCATCGGCTGGCTGGTCGACGGCGCTGCGATCATGAACCAGGTGCCGCTGCAGCGCTGTTCCTACGGCCCTTACGCACGCGCCATGGTGCGCATCTGCAAGGAAGAGAGCTTCCACCAGCGCCAGGGTTTCGACATCCTGACCGTACTGTGCAAGGGCACGCCCGAGCAGAAGGCGATGGCTCAGGACGCGCTGAACCGCTGGTGGTGGCCGTCGTTGATGATGTTCGGCCCTTCCGATGACGCTTCCGTGCACTCAGCCCAGTCGATGGCCTGGAACATCAAGCAGGATTCCAATGACGAGTTGCGCCAGAAATTCGTCGACCAGACCGTGCCACAGGCCAAGTACCTTGGCCTCACCGTCCCCGATCAGGACCTGAAGTGGAACGAAGAGAAGGGTGGCCATGATTTCGGCGAACCGGACTGGACCGAGTTCTTCGAGGTGATCGCCGGCAACGGTCCCTGCAACCGCGAGCGGCTGGAAGCCCGCCGCAAGGCCTGGGACGACGGCGCCTGGTTCCGCGACGCACTCACTGCCCATGCCGAAAAGCATGCCGTTCGCAAGACGCCAGCGGCAGCAGCGTAACCGCGATGGAGCGCACAATGGCACCCTCCCCGATCCTGAGGACGCTGCTCCTGATCTGCGTCGCCTTCTTCCTGTGCATGGGCACGGCCCATTTCCTCGGCCTGAAGGTGCCGGCGCTGTTCATCTATTTCGACACACCTTTCTACGCCTATCAGGACCGCATCATCTCCTTCACCCTGGTTACCTATGCAGCGCTGTTCTTCGCTGCCTCGCGTGACCGCGCGGTGGTGCCTTTCGCGCTGATCTCGATCTGGGCGACGGTGATCGGCCTTGCCTACATCAACCAGTCCAGCGAGCTCGCCGAGGTGCTGAGCGGGCGCGGCACCTCCGTCTACTGGCTGCAGACTGGCGCACTTGCCGCCCTGGCAGTGGTGCTGACCGGACTGTTCATGAAAGAGCGCGGCTCGAGCGCGCAGAGGAGCCTGACATGACAAGCGAATGGCCCCTGTGGGAGGTCTTCATCCGCGGCCAGCACGGCCTCAACCACCGGCATGTCGGCAGCCTGCATGCGCCGGATGCCAAGATGGCGATCCACAACGCGCGCGACGTTTACACCCGCCGCAATGAAGGGGTGAGCATCTGGGTGGTACGCTCGTCGGACGTGGTGGCCAGCGCGCCGTCCGACAAAGGCCCGCTGTTCGACCCCGCCAATTCCAAGGTCTACCGCCACCCGACTTTCTTCGACGTGCCGGATGAAGTGGGTCACATGTGATGAGCGGGACTGCTGCTGCCATAGCGGAATTCGCGCTGCGCATGGGCGACAACTGCCTGATCCTCGGCCATCGCGATTCCGAATGGTGCGGTCATTCACCAGCGCTCGAGGAAGACATCGCGCTCGCCAACACCGCACTCGACCATGTCGGCCAGGCGCAGTTGTGGCTTGGCCTTGCCTGCGAAGTCGAAGGCAAGGGCAGGACGGCCGATGCGCTTGCCTTCCTGCGCGATGCCTCCAGCTACCGCAACCTGTTGCTGGTCGAACAGCCGAATGGCGACTTCGGCCGCACCATCATGCGCCAGTTCCTGTTCGACGCCTGGCACCTGCCGATGCTGAAGGCGCTGGTCAACTCCAGCGACAGGCGCATCGCCGGGATCGCGGAGAAGGCGTCCAAGGAGGTTGCCTATCATCTCGAGCGCAGCACCGATCTGGTCGTGCGCCTCGGTGACGGGACCCGTGAAAGCCAGGGGCGGATGCAGTCGGCGCTGGATTTCCTGTGGCCCTATATCGGCGAGATGTTCCTCAGCGATGCGCTGGATGAAGAGTTGGCAGCAGCCGGCATAGCACCGGCACCCGCATCGCTGCGGCCCGCCTGGGATCAGCATGTCGGCCGCACGCTTGCCGAGGCCACGCTGAAGGCGCCGGATAAGAGCTATGCCCAGAAGGGCGGCAAACGCGGCGTGCATTCCGAGCATCTCGGCTTCATCCTTGCCGAAATGCAGTTCCTGCAGCGCGCCTACCCAGGCGTGAAATGGTGAGACCGCAATGAACGTCGCCACCATCACCCGCCCTCGCCTCGACCAGGTCTGGTCCTGGCTCGCCGAGATCCCGGATCCGGAAATTCCGGTCATTTCGCTGATCGACCTCGGCATCATCCGCGACGTCGCCTGGCGCGACGACACACTGGAGGTGACAGTCACGCCAACCTATTCGGGCTGCCCGGCGACCGGCGTGATCAACTTCGAGATCGAACGCACGCTCGGTGAACACGGCATCGAAAAGCTCGAACTCAAGCGGCAGCTGTCGCCGGCATGGACCACGGCATGGATCAGCGCCGCAGGGCGCGAGAAGCTGAGCGCCTATGGCATCGCCCCACCTCAGGAAGGCACGGCGGCGTGCGCCGGCGCGCTCAAGCCGCTGACTGTCTCCTGCCCGCAATGCGGCTCAACAAGAACGGAGCGCATCAGCCAGTTCGGCTCCACCCCATGCAAGGCGCACTACCGCTGCACCGAGTGCCTGGAACCCTTCGACTATTTCAAGAGCATCTGAGGCGCCGATGGCCCGCTTCTTTCCCCTTGAGGTTACCGACGTCCGCCGCGAGACCCGCGACGCCGTCGTGGTGACGCTTGCCCCGCGCGCCGAGGACCGTGAAGCCTTCGACTTCACGCAAGGCCAGTATCTTACCTTCCGCCGCTCGTTCGAAGGCGAGGAGTTGCGCCGCTCCTATTCGATCTGTGCCGGCAAGGATGAAGGCCTGCTCAAGGTCGGCATCAAGCGTGTCGACGGCGGTGCCTTTTCGACATGGGCCAATGAGGACCTGAAGCCTGGCGACGCGCTGGAAGCGATGGCCCCGATGGGAGCCTTCCATGTGCCCCTGCGGCCGGAGGTGAGCCGGCATTATCTCGGCTTTGCCGGCGGCAGCGGCATCACGCCGGTGCTGTCGCTGATCAAGACGACGCTGGCGCGCGAACCCGGATCGCGCTTCACGCTGATCTATGGCAACCGCTCGATCAATTCGATCATGTTCCGCGAGGAACTCGAGGACATCAAGAACACCAATCTCGGCCGCTTCAACGTGGTGCATGTGCTGGAAAGCGAGGCGCAGGAGATCGACCTGTTCTCCGGCCGCATCGATGCCGAGAAATGCGCGCGCCTGTTCAAGGGCTGGGTCAACATCGCCGCCATCGACATGGCCTTCATCTGCGGACCGGAGCCGATGATGCTGGCGATCGCCGCTTCACTGCGCGAGCACGGATTGCGCGACGACCAGATCAAGTTCGAGCTGTTTGCCTCGGCGCCGCGTCGCGCCAGGCACGTCGTCAAGGCTGCAGCCGACGGCGATAGGGCAGAGACCTGCAAGGCAACGATCACGCTCGACGGCTCCACCCGCGTCATTGAAATGGCGAAGAAGGGCGAAACCATCCTGGAGGCTGCTTTGGCGGCCAGCCTCGACGCGCCTTATGCCTGCAAGGCAGGTGTCTGCTCGACCTGTCGCGCCATGGTGCTGGAAGGCGAGGTGGAGATGGAGACCAACCACGCGCTGGAGGACTACGAGGTGCGCCAGGGCTATGTGCTGACCTGCCAGTGCCATCCTTTGTCGGACCACGTGGTGGTGACCTATGACCAGTGATCCAACAGATAAAAACCAAGCGCTGGAGCGTGTGCGCGTTTCCGAAGAAGGCGAAAACGCTCCGGAAACCATGCTGCTGGAGGACTATCTCGCCCAGGGCGGCAAGCTGACGACACCGGAGAACGCACCGCCGCGCTATCGCGGGGAGTTGCTGCGATTGATGGCGACCTTTGTCGACAGCGAATTGGCCGGCGCCGCAGGGTTTGCCGACATCATCAACCAGGGACCCGGCATCAAGGAACGCATCGCGGCCTCGCGTATCGTGCTGGAAAAACTCGACCATGCCGAACGCGTGCTTGCCGTGATGGGCGAGTTCGGTGCCGATGTTTCGCGCTACGCCAGCCACCATCCCTGGACCGCGCGCGTCGCGCGCGACAGCGATCTCGGCGCGGCCCGCCACGGCTCGGATATGCGGCTGGCCGTGCTGCATTATCCGCTGCAGGACTGGCTCGATGCGGTCGTGATGAACGTGCTGATGGGCCGGGCGGTGACGATCCAGCTCGACGAGTTTTCAAGACTGTCCTACCAGCCCCTCGGCGACATCTTCCGGGCGATCCTGCCGCGGGAGCGCCGGCACATGGAGCTTGGTGAAGAGGGCCTGCGCAAGCTGCTCAAGGACGAGGCCAACAAGCCGGCCATTGCGGAATCGATCGCCTACTGGCGCCCGCGCGTCGCGGCGAGCTTCGGTGCCAACGCCTCCCAGCACTTCGGCACGCAGAAAAAATTCGGCCTGCGTCATACCGGCAATGCGGAACTCGCGGCCGAATGGGCGCGCCAGGTCGACGGTTTGCTGGGCGATATCGGTCTCAACTGATCCCCTGCCCGCCTTTTAAGTCATCGAGGAGCCAGCCATGAATGCGCCCGTGAAAAATGCCCGCCAGCTGGAATCCTACATCGCCGGGCAATGGGTCCGCGGAGCCGGCAAGGCGTTGCCGCTGCTCGATGCCGCGACCGGCGAACCGGTAGCGCTGATCGATGCCAGCGGCATCGACCTCAAGGCGGCGCTGAACTTTGGCCGCCAAACAGGCAACCCGACACTGCGCAGGATGAGCTTCCACGAGCGGGCGCTGATGCTGAAGGCGCTGGGTCAGGCGCTTATGGAAACCAAGGAAGAGTTCTATGCCCTGTCGACGGCGACAGGGGCGACCCGCACCGACAGCTGGATCGACATCGAGGGCGGCATCGGCACGCTGCTTTCCTACGCATCGAAGGGCCGGCGCGAGCTGCCCAACACCCACACGCTGGTCGATGGCGACGTCGAGCTGCTGTCGCGCGACAACAGCTTTTCCGGCCAGCATATACTGAGCCCACTGGAAGGCGTGGCGATTCACATCAACGCCTTCAATTTCCCCTGCTGGGGCATGCTGGAGAAGCTCGCCCCCACGCTGCTTGCCGGCATGCCGGCAATCGTCAAGCCGGCAAGCCAGACCGCCTATCTCACCGAGCTGATGGTGCGCCGCATCATCGACCTCGGCATCCTGCCCAAGGGCGCCTTGCAGCTTGTCAGCGGTTCCGTCGGCGACCTGCTCGACCATGTCGACTGCCAGGATGTCGTGACCTTCACCGGCTCGGCGACGACGGGGCGCAAGCTGAAGGCGCATCCGGCGATCATCGAGAATTCCGTGCGCTTCACCATGGAGGCGGATTCACTCAACGCGGCGATCCTCGGACCCGATGCAGTCGCCGGCACCGAGGAGTTCGACCTCTTCGTCAAGGAAGTAGCCCGCGAAATGACCGCCAAGGCCGGCCAGAAATGCACGGCGATCCGTCGGGTAATCGCGCCGCGCGCCAGTGTCGACGCGCTTATCAAGGCGCTCGGCGATCGGTTGGCCAAGACACCGCTCGGCAATCCCGGCGAGGAAGGCATCAAGATGGGACCGCTGGCGAGCCTGGCGCAGCGCGACGAGGTGCGGGCGCGTATCAAGGATCTGCAGGGCGATGCCGAAATCGTCGCTGGCGACCCGGACCGGCCGAATGTCGCCTCCGGCGACGCCGAAGCGGGCGCGTTTCTCAGCCCGGTCCTGCTTTATTGCGACAGGCCGAACACGGCGAAGGCTGTGCATGATGTGGAAGCCTTCGGGCCAGTCAGCACGATCGTCCCCTACGAAACCGCCGAGGAGGCCGCAACGCTCGCAAGGCGTGGCAAGGGCAGCCTGGTGGCATCCGTCTTCACCGACGACCCGGTATTCGCACGCGATACCGTGCATGCGCTTGGCCCCTGGCACGGCCGCGTCATGATCGGTAATCGCGCCAGCGCGAAGTCGTCGACCGGCCATGGCTCACCCTTGCCGGTGCTGGTGCACGGCGGACCCGGCCGCGCTGGCGGCGGTGAAGAACTCGGCGGCATGCGCTCGGTCAAGCATTACATGCAGCGCACGGCAGTGCAGGCAGCGCCCTGGCTGCTTTCGGAAGTCACCGGCCGCTGGATGCAGGGCGCGAAGGCCAGGCACGACACTACGCACCCCTTCCGCAAATCACTGGCCGAACTGGAAATCGGCGACCAGATGGTGACGGGCACACGCACGGTGACGCTGGAGGACATCGAGCATTTCGCCAGTTTCACCGGCGACACCTTCTATGCCCATATGGACGAGGAGGCGGCCAAGGCGAACCCGTTCTTCGAGGGACGGGTGGCGCATGGCTACCTGATCGTGTCCTTCGCTGCCGGCCTGTTCGTCGACCCGGCGCCGGGGCCGGTGCTTGCCAACTACGGCGTGGACTCGCTGCGCTTCCTCACGCCCGTCAACCCGGGCGATACGCTGCAAGTGACGTTGACGGCCAAGCAGATCAACCCGCGCGAGACCGAAAGCTATGGCGAGGTGCGCTGGGATTGCGCGGTGACCAACCAGGACACGCAGGTGGTGGCGCAGTACGACGTGCTGACCATGGTGGCGAAGACCTGGCCGCAGTAATCGCAGGAAACGTCAGACCGGCACCTCCCCGTGCACCTTGATGTCCTTGAGCACCAGATTGGTGCGCACATGGGCAATGCCGGGCAACCTGAACAGGAAGTGTTCGAGGAAGTCGTTATAGGCATCCTTGTCGCGGCAGACGACGTGCAAATGGTAGTCGGCCTCGCCGGTGGTTGAAAAACACTCCAGCACCTCAGGCCGTGCCGCGACACGCGAGACGAAAGTGGCGACGTGATCCGCCTCGTGCCGCGACAGCATGACATGCACAACGGCGGAAAAACTCAAGCCGGCCTTCATCGGATCGACGATGGCGCCATAGCCGGAAATGATACCGGCCTCTTCCAGCGACCGAACCCGTCGCCAGCAGGCCGACGCCGACATGCCTGCCTTCTCAGCCAGTTCCTGGTTGGAGATCCGGGCGTCCTGCTGCAGCAGCCGCAGCAGAATCCGGTCCGGTTCAGTGAGTTGCATTGAAATTTCGTCCCTTGGTCAGTTATGCCGATCCTATATCTGATTTCGGTATGATTGACCACATCGCGAGCAAACCGGGGTGAAACTGGCAGGATATTTCAAGCAGCAAGCGTAGACTGGATCGGATGGTACCCTTTCGGGAGATTCCCGCCGTGGCTGACGCTGCCCCCTCTCTTGCCGACTACAATCTCGACGACCGCTACACAAAGAAGGACGGCCGTGTCTTCCTCACCGGCACGCAGGCGCTGGTGCGCATCACGCTCGACCAGGCGCGGCGCGACAAGGAACGCGGCCTGAACACGGCGGGTTTCGTTTCCGGCTATCGCGGTTCGCCGCTCGGCGGCGTCGACCTCGAACTGTGGCGAGCCAAGGACCTCGTCAAACAGCACGGCATCGAATTCCTGCCGGCGGTAAACGAGGATCTTGCCGCCACCGCCGTGCTCGGCTCACAGCAGGTCGAGACCAATCCGGAGCGCACCGTCGAAGGCGTGTTTTCGATGTGGTACGGCAAGGGTCCCGGCGTCGATCGCGCCGGCGACGCGCTGAAGCACGGCAATGCCTATGGCTCCTCGCCGCATGGCGGCGTGCTGGTGGTGGCCGGTGACGATCACGGCTGCGTGTCGTCCTCCATGCCGCACCAGTCCGACGTCGCCTTCATGGCCTGGTTCATGCCGACCCTGAACCCTTCATCCGTCGGCGAATATCAGGCCTTTGGCGAATATGGCTATGCGCTGTCGCGCTTCACCGGCATGTGGGTCGGCTTCAAGGCGATCTCCGAAACGGTGGAGAGCGGCCAGTCGGTGGAAGTGATCGCCGATCGCGAGTTCCAGCACCCCGACTACACGCCGCCATCGACCGGCCTGCATTACCGCTGGCCCGACCTGCCCGGCCCCCAGATCGAAGAACGCATGGAGGCCAAGAAGATGGCGGTCTATGCCTTCGCCGAAGCCAATCCGATTGACCGGTGTATCTATGACATTGCCGATGCCAGCTTCGGCATCGTCACCACCGGCAAGGCGCATCTCGACCTGATGGAAGCGCTGCGGTTGCTCGGACTGGACGAAAAGGCCTGCCGCAAGCTCGGCATCGACATCTACAAGGTCGGCATGGTGTGGCCGCTGGCGCGCCGCGACGCGCTGGAGTTCGTGAAGGAAAAGAAGGAGATCCTCGTCGTCGAGGAGAAGCGCGGCATCATCGAAAGCCAGCTCAAGGAGTATTTCTACGACTATCCGGGCCACAAGCCGCACTCGATGGTCGGCAAGCGCGACGAAGACGGCAACCGGCTGATCTCGTGGATTGGCGAGCTGTCGCCGCGTATGCTGGCGCCAATCGTCGCCAGGCGGCTGGACATGGTGTTCCCCAACCTGCGCCTGCTCGACCGTGCCACGGCCCTGCTGCCGGAATCCGAGCGGCTGATCCAGGTGTCGGGTGCGACGCGCACGCCCTACTTCTGCTCCGGCTGCCCGCACAACTCGTCCACCAAGGTGCCGGAGGGCTCCAAGGCACTGGCCGGCATCGGCTGTCATTTCATGGCAAGCTGGATGGACCGTGAAACGACTTCTCTGATCCAGATGGGCGGCGAAGGCGTCAACTGGGCAGCGTCATCGCTGTTCACCGGCAAGGGCCACATCTTCCAGAACCTCGGCGAAGGCACCTACTACCACTCCGGTTCGATGGCGATCCGCCAGGCGATCGCGGCAAAGGCCAACATCACCTACAAGATCCTGTTCAACGACGCGGTCGCCATGACCGGCGGCCAGCCGGTGGACGGCCCGATCAGCGTTCAGGCGATCGCGCAGGAAGTCCGCGCCGAAGGCGTGGACCGCATCGCGCTGGTCTCCGACCAGCCCGACAAATTCAGCATTGCGGCATTTCCTTCCGGCGTGACGCTGCACCACCGCTCACAACTCGATGCCGTGCAGCGCGACCTGCGCGAGGTCAAAGGCGTCTCGGTGCTCATCTACGAACAGACCTGTGCAACCGAAAAGCGGCGGCGGCGCAAGCGCGGCACGATGGAAGACCCAGGCGTTTTGCCTGGATCAATGACCTGGTCTGCGAGGGATGCGGCGACTGTTCGGTCGAGTCCAACTGCCTCAGCGTCGAGCCGAAGGAGACGCCGTTCGGCCGCAAGCGCAAGATCAACCTTTCCAACTGCAACAAGGACTTCTCCTGCCTGAACGGCTTCTGCCCGAGCTTCGTGACCGTGGAGGGCGCGATCCGACGCAAGCGGCAGGCAAGCGGCGAGGATTTCAGCGCCCGCGCCGCCGCACTGCCTCGGCCGGAGACGCCAGCACTCGACAGACCCTATGATCTGCTGGTTACCGGTGTCGGCGGTACCGGCGTGGTGACGGTCGGCGCACTGATTTCAATGGCGGCGCATCTGGAAGGCAAGGGCAGCTCGGTGCTCGACTTCACCGGCTTCGCGCAGAAATTCGGACCGGTGCTGTCCTTCATCCGGCTTGCGGCGACGCCTGCACAGATCAACCAGGTGCGCATCGATGCAGGTGCCGCGGATGCCTTGATCGGCGGCGATATCGTGGTGTCGTCGTCACCGAAGGCTTCCGGCTGCTATCGGCCCGGCATGCAGGCGGTGGTCAACATGGCGGAAATGCCGACCGGCGACATCGTGCGGCTGCGTGATGCCGACCTTTCGACCCGCCGGCGGCTGAAGGAAATCGAACGCGTGGCCGGAGCCGACAATGTGCGTGCTCTGGACGCCAACGCGCTCGCCGAGCGGTTGTTCGGCGACGCCGTCTTCGCCAACATGATCCTGCTTGGCTGTGCCTGGCAGCGTCGGCCTGGTGCCGATCGCGCACGACGCGCTGCAACGGGCGATCGAATTGAATGGCGTCGCCGTCGACCGTAACAAACAGGCCTTCGCCGCCGGCCGGCTGGCTGCCGCAGATCCGCGCTCACTTGCTCCCGATCAGCCGGCGCCCAGCGAAAACCTGGACGAGATGATCGCGCGGCGTGAGGCTTTCCTCACCGACTATCAGGATCGGGCGTGGGCGCAGCGTTATCGCGCGACGGTGGATCGGGTTCGCGGCGCCGAGCAGCCATTCGGCTCGGAGGCCCTGACCGGTGCCGTTGCCCGCTCGCTGTTCAAGCTGATGTCCTACAAGGACGAATATGAAGTGGCGCGACTGCACATGCAGACCGGCTTCCTTGCCGAACTCCAGCGCGAATTCGATGGCGACTACAAGGTCAACTATCATTTCGCGCCGCCATTCATGGGCGGCGAGAAGGACGCGCGCGGCCGGCCCCGCAAACGCCAGTTCGGCCAGTGGATCCAGACGCCGCTGCGTGTCATGGCGCGGCTGAAGCGATTGCGCGGCACAGCCTTCGATCCGTTCGGCTACACGGCCGAACGGCGGATGGAGCGGGAACTGATCGGCTGGTACCGGGAACTAGTCGACCAGATGATCGAACAGCTTCCAGGCCGCTCTCCCACCGAACTGGTCGAACTGGCAAAGGCGCCGATGGATATCCGCGGCTACGGACCGGTGAAGGACGAGGCGGTTGCGAAGGTCAAGGCACGGGTGGCGGCTTTGCTGACCAAGGCGGAGATGAAGCAGGCGGCGTGATTGATGCGTCCTTCGAGGCTCGCCCGCCTGAATTTTTGCTATTCTTCCAGCGTCTCGCAGGCGAGCACCTCAGGATGAGGACCGTTGTGCCGTGCCGACCACCCTCATCCTGAGGCGCGAGCCCGCAGACGGGTGGAAAATGAGCGTAATCCTGTCAGGGCGAGCCTCGAAGGACGCACCGCCACCCTATTTCAGCGAATTCACGCCATCGAGGAACAGCGCAGTCACCATGTCGGCATAACCTTCGCGGTTCAGCGCACCGCTCGGCTTGAACCAGGTGTAGGCCCAGTTGAGAATGCCGAACAGCGACATGGTGATCGGCGTGACGCCGGCACGGGCTTTGCCAAGCTGTGGGTTGATGTCAGCCAGCACGTCGGAAAATGCCTTCACGATGCGGCGTTCCATCTGCTGCAGCTCGGTCTTCTGCGCCTCGGAAAGCGAGCCGGTGCCATTGAGCAGGACCTGATGGAAATTGGCGGCGGTGCGGTAGTTCTCCAGCACGCCGCCGATGAGATGACGCAGGCGCTGCCGAGGCTCGAGGTCAGGCCGGTCGGCTTCCGTGATCGCCTGTTCCAGCTCGACGAGATGGGTGCGGCCGATGTCGAACAGCAGCAGTTCCTTGCTCGGATAGTAATGATAGAGCAGCGCCTTGGAGACGTTGTTCTCCTGCGCGATCTGCGCCATCGAGGCGCGCTCCATGCCGAGCTTGGCGAAGACCGCGGCGGCGCTGTCGAGAATGCTGCGCCGTTTCTCGTCGAAATCCGCAGCCCTCGTCCTTGCCATCTTCCTAGCTCTTTGTCCGGCGCATCATCATGCTTTAGGCCTGTTGTCGACGATCCGCCTGGCCTTGCCAGCCGAACGCTCGACCGAATCGGGGTCACCGACCACGATCTTCGTGCTGACACCCACCACGCTCTTGATGTGGTGTGCAAGTTCTTTGGCGGAAGCGGTACGCTGGGCAATCTCCACGGCATGCGGCATGGCCTCGACATGAACGGTCATGTCATCGAGGCGCCCCTCGCGGCTCAGCACGATCTGGAAATGCGGCGCCAGCCCCGCGCATTTGAGCAGCTGTTCCTCGATCTGGGTCGGGAAGACGTTGACACCGCGCAGGATCATCATGTCGTCGGAACGGCCGGTGATCTTCTCGATACGCCGCATGGAACGCGCGGTGCCCGGAAGCAGGCGGGTCAGGTCGCGCGTGCGGTAGCGGATGATCGGCAGGGCTTCCTTGGTCAGCGAGGTGAAGACCAGTTCGCCCATCTCGCCGTCCGGCACCACTTCGCCGGTCTCGGGATCGATGACCTCCGGATAGAAATGATCCTCCCACACATGCAGGCCGTCCTTGGTCTCGACGCATTCGTTGGCGACGCCGGGACCGATGACTTCCGACAGGCCGTAGATGTCGACGGCATGCATGTCGAAATCGCCCTGGATCTCCTCGCGCATGGCATTTGTCCAGGGTTCGGCGCCGAAGATGCCCACCGCCAGCGACGACGAACGCGGATCGACACCGATCCGCCGGTATTCGTCCAGGATCGACAGCATGTAGGACGGCGTCACCATGATGATGCGCGGTTTGAAATCCTCGATCAGTGACACCTGGCGCTCTGTCATGCCGCCGGAGACCGGCACCACAGTACAACCGAGCTTCTCAGCACCGTAATGGGCACCGAGACCGCCGGTGAACAGGCCGTATCCATAAGCGACATGGCAGATGTCGCCTGGCCTGCCGCCCGACGCCCTGATGGAGCGGGCAACGCAGGTTGCCCACATGTCGATGTCGTTTCGGGTATAGCCGACAACGGTCGGCTTGCCGGTCGTTCCGGAGGAGGCGTGGACGCGTGCCAGCTTTTCGCGCGGCACCGCGAACATGCCGAACGGATAGGTGTCGCGCAGGTCCTTCTTGACGGTGAACGGGAATTTCGACAGATCCGACAACTGCCTCAGGTCGTCGGGATGGACACCAGCCGCGTCGAACTTAGCCTTGTAGTGCGGTGAGTTGCGGTAGGCATGGTCCAGCGTCGTCTTCAACCGCTCGAGCTGAAGTGCTGCAATCTCGTCGCGCGAGGCAATCTCTATCGGCTCCAGATCACCCGGGCGCGGAGACAGGTCTTCCATTCAATCCTCCCAGACTGTGCGGTCGTTCCACGCTGGAACGCCCTTTGCGCATCCGAAGGCGGACGCACGGTGCTCTATGCCGGCAGATGTGTTCCCTTGACTGTGCGCGAGTGGCCGCGGAATTCAGCGACCCGCTCGCCTTTCTGGTTGATCACCGCGATGTCGTAGATGCCGTTGCGGCCGGCGCGCGAAACCTCGCGGGCCCGCGCCGTCAGCCGGTCACCGAGAAAGGCCGGCGCAACGAAAGTCACCGAGCAGTGCTGCGCCACCGCGCGCTGGTTGTAGCTGTTGCAGGCGAAGGCAAAGGCGGAATCGGCCAGCGTGAACATGTAACCGCCATGGCAGGTGTTGTGGCCGTTGGTCATGGCGTCGGTCACGGTGAAGGAAACCGTCGCTTCGCCAGGCCCGACATGTTCCAGTTCCATGCCGAGATGCCGCGAAGCGCGATCCTCCCGCCACATCGCCTCGGCCGACGCCGCGGCGACAGCCTTGGGATCACCCATGTCGATCGTCATTTGCCCTTGAACTCCGGCGTCCGCTTGTCGAGGAACGCGGCGACGCCTTCCGCATAGTCGGCGCTGCGGCCCGCCCTGCGTTGCAGGTCCCGTTCGAGGTCGAGCTGCTGGTCGAGCGTGTTGGCGGCGCTGGCATGGATAGCCTGTTTGGTCAGCCCGATGCCGAAGGTCGCGCCTGCAGCCAGGCGTTTCGCCAGCGCGCTTGCCTCTGCCATGAGCTGGTCGTCATCGACGGCCTTCCAGATCAGCCCCCAGTCGGCGGCGGTCTGCGCCGGCAACGGCTCGGCCGTCAGCACCAGAGCCTTTGCGCGCGCCTCGCCGAGCAGACGCGGCAATGTCCAGGTGCCACCGGAGTCGGGGATCAGGCCGATCTTCGAGAAGGCCTGGATGAATTTGGCCGATTTGGCCGCGAGCACGATATCGCAGGCCAGCGCTATGTTGGCGCCCGCACCGGCGGCGACGCCGTTCACCGCACAGATGATGGGCTTGTCCAGCGAGCGGATAAGACGCAGCAGTGGATTGTAGAAAGTCTCGATCGTGTGGCCGAGATCCGGCGCCTCGGCGGCCTTACGCGGATCGCGATCGCCAAGATCCTGGCCGGCGCAGAAGGCGCGGCCAGCGCCGGTCAGCAGAACAGAACGGATCGCCGCGTCATCGCGAGCCTGCTCCAAGGCAGCACGCAGGGCCTTATGCAATTCCGGATTGAAGGAATTCAGCTTGTCCGGACGGTTGAGCGTCAGCGTCATGACGCCGTCGGCCACCGCCACCAACAGCGGATCAGATTGGCTCACGTCATTTCCTCCCGCCAGTTCCTCTTCGGCGAAGGCTTGACAGTTACATAATCCGACCGGTCGGTCAATATAAAGGAAACCAGCGATTAACCGCGCGGCATGTGCCTGGCTTGGTCGGACGCTTCCCAAGCGCCGGATGAAATCCCACCGCGTCAGTTGCGGTTGCGCGCACGCTCCAGGTCGCCCAGGGCTTTCAAGGCATCGCGATCACCGGTCGCGGCGGCAGCGCGGAACACCTGCTCGGCATCGCCGAAACGATAGAGCTTGAGATAGGCGTAGCCGCGCAGGATCATCAGGTTGATCCGCTCGGGAGCGATCCGGGCACGCTCTTCAAGGGCCATGATCGTTTCGGGATAACGTTGATGTTCGAAAGCAGCGAGCGCCTGCGTTTCGAGCAGGGCAACACGGACCTCGACTGCGCGTTCCCTGCTCAACGGTGCCTTCGAAGAAGCAACCGCCGCCTGGTCGGCCAGGCCGGCACGCAGATAGGCGAGGCTCTGGCCGTAGGCGGCATCGCTGCGGGTCTGCCCGGTCCCACCCAGCGCCACGTCGAATGCGGCGGCGGCCTCGAGCGGCCGGTTGATTTCCATCAGGCACCAGCCGCGTGTCAGCGCTTGCGTCGGCGTCAGCGCTCTTGGGTCCCGCGTCTCCCGGCATCCTGTGGTCTTTGCAGGTGCAGCCCTTGTCTGCCTTGTCGTCCCAGCGCGCGGGCCGAGATCGGGCGGCATCGCTCTCTGCGATGTGTTGGCGGCGGTTTCCGGCTGCGGTCCTGGCTGCTGCAACGGCGGCACGGCGGACGGAACCCTGCCAGTCTCGCGCGGCTTCGCTTCCGGCTCGCCGACCCTCGCGATGCGCTCCGAGCGCCCGATCCACACCTTCTGGATATCGCGGACACCGGCATGATCGGCAAGTTTCCAGCGCATCAGGGCAAGCCCGTAGGCCGAAGGTTCGTCGTCGGGCTTCCAGCCAAGCGCAAGCGCGAACCATTGCGCGGCCGTCTGGAACTGATTCAGCGCATCGGCATACCAGCCGAACTGTTCGGCGGAGGTCGTATCCTTGGCCTCGGCAACGGCACGCGACATGCGATCCAGCACCTCAACGCCAATCTGCGGCGGCGGTGTCAGGGCAAGAAGATTGGCGACAGCAGCCAGATAAACCTTCCTGGTGTCGTCGCTGGTGTTCCGCCATTGGAAAAGCACGCTCTCTGCCTCGGCCGGACGGCTGATGTCGACGAGAGCAAGGGCCAGCCCCTGTGCCGTTTCGGCGGAATTCTCCTTGCCATAGGCGCGGCGGAACCAGGTTTCCGCAGCCTGGGGGCTATCGCGACGCAGATGGTACCAGCCCAGCAGAACCGCGTCGGAGACAAGCCCCTGATCGTTCGCCAGCTTTTCAACCAAAGCAAGGTCTGCCGGCGCCACGAGGAGTTTCGGATCGTCGCCGGCATTCGCCAGGCTTTGCCGCGCGATATCCGTCCGCAACGGATCGAACTCACCCTTGCCGTCCGGCGCCTTGCGCTCTTCTGCCAGCAGCTGATCGATATCGGTCCGCGGCAGCAAAGGCAGCGCCTTCTGGACGGTGGCAAAGCGCTCCTCGGACTTGTCGCAGTTCTTCAGGACGTAGAGATAGGCATCGCGCGCGCGATCCTTGCGGTCCGTGCGGACAAAGGCTTCGGCCACGCGCCACAGGACGTCGACATCGCCGCAGGTCAGCAGGCTGGCATTGGTCGCAGCCAGTTGCACGACCCTGTCGTACTGCTTGAGATCGGAAGCGCCGATGAGCTGGTCGCGCGCCTCCGCAACGGCCAGACGCTCGAGCAGATCCTGCGGCACCTGCCAGCCGGGTTCGGCAGCCTGCCTGCCAGCGACAGCTTTCCTCACGGCGGCGAACTTGCCCTCGGAATAGAGCTTCCACATCGCATCGAGTTGCGGATCGCTGGCTGGCCCCGTCGCAAGGGGGTTTTTCGGCGGCGTCCAGCCCGGGTAGAGCGCCTTGAGCCGGGCAATTTCAGCCTCCAGCCGTTTGGTATCGCCCTTGGCCGCGAAGTATCGCAACGCCGTTTCATCGACCGTGCCCGACTGATCGGTCGTGCCGGATCGGGGAGAAGTTCCGCCGCCCGATTGCGCCAGGACAACGTCCGCGGGAGTGTCCGGCTCGACTACCTCCGTCTTAACCAGCGGGGAAGGATTTTCTCCACCCTGGCGTGGCAAGAACCGATCGACAAGGCCCGGACCGCCGAGTGCGACTGCCCCGAGAATAGCCACGCCGGCTGGTAGGAGAAGAAGCGGCCTCATCGATGCCTCATCCGCCTTGCGGCCGGCCGGGCGCGTTCAAAGCCGCTGCTCCGTCTGTCCTGCTCTGTTCCAGATATGACAATCCGAACCCGCCGCCTCGTCTTTCGCCCTGCCCGGCTCTCTCCCGGAAATGTCGATGATTCGTCAAACAGGATCGAGCCGTTTTTCGGGCCGCCTCTTGTCAGGTGCCTGGTCCACCTCACGATCGCCGCCCGGTTGAGCTCAGCAGGCCGGCCGTGGCAAGGCCCAGGACGATGGACAGCAAGGCAAGGATCAGCGCGTAGAACAGCGCATTCGCCGACAGCCAGTTCGCGATGATCAGGCGATAATTGGAGATGGAGAAAGGCAGCGTTTCGACAAAGGCGGTCCGCGCCGCCGGTTGAACAGCAACCTTTGCATTCTTTGCATCGATCGTGGTGATGCGCCCGCCCAGTTGCCGCCACACGGCCTGATTGGTCAGCATGTCCATTCCCGAATGCAGTTTGTTGGCATCGGGTGCCGTAACCAGCGTCCACGTTCCGGAGCCGCCGGGACTGCTTTGCTGGGCGACGAGCAGCGTGGCGTTTCCTGTCGGCGAATAGGGCGGGTCGGTCCTGGGTATCAATCGCAATGAACTGCCCGAGAGATTGAAGGTCCGGCTCAGCCAGTCCTCCAGTGCACTGACCTGTCCACGCCAACCGCTTCCACGCAGCTTGTCGCGCCATTGGTCGAATGTGACATCCGTGTCCGATCTTGCCGAATTGGCAGCTTCCCCCCATGTGGTCCTGCTGTCGTCGGCGATGCCGACCTGTGACAGCACGGCGGCAGGTATCTGGGATGCCGCACCGACGAAGATGGCATCGCGATCGGTGATGGCTGCTGGTGCTGCGGTGACGTCGAACGGAATTGGTCGGCCAGCGGCGGCCGATAGCCGCGCCATCAGCGAAACCGCTGCGGACAGTACCTGCGGCTGGGCATTGTCCACAACCAGCGCGACCGGACTGGCAGCCCTGCTGTAAGGAGCGCCCGTACCACCGATCGCGGCCAGGTTCGGCGTCCTGCCGATACGCGCGAATGCCGGCATGACCATTTCGGAACTGTCGAACAGCACGAAGCGGCTGCTGGTGGATGCGGTGGCCCCGGGTGCGCAGACGGTATCGGCCTGCGTGCGCAAATCGGCCTCGATGGAGATCTTGTTATCCCCTGGCCGGAAATGACGCATCGTGACGTTGACCGGCAGATGCCGCAGGATTTCTCCCCTGGCCGCCGTGATCGGTATCGTGGCAGCGATGTTGTCGTTGACATAGATGTCGATATGGCTGCCCGGCAGAACCTGCTCGGAATAGGCGGCATCCAGCAGCAGGGTGATATGACCGTAGGAATCGGCATAAAAATCGGACGGCACGCCGATTGAAAAATCAGTCCTGAACCGCCGTCCGGAAAACTCCTGCGTCGGCACTCCGAGTTCGGAAAACCTTTTGCGGCCGGCATCGAAGAAGATCGGCACGTCGGGCATGCGCCAGGTCTGGGTGGCAAGGTTCGTGCGCCGGCTTTCGGCCGGGCGATCCACTTGCCTGATCAGTTCGTCTATCGCCGAGTTCACCGCCTGCCAGTCGGGCCCGGTGATGACGAATGTTGCAAACGCCCTGCCAGGCTCTTCGACCATCGCCGACACCGGGGTTGTCGACGCCCCCGCCGGCAGATTTGGCAGAAGCTGCTGGATCTCCGCTGCCGGTCCGATGACGACGGTGGCCTGTCCCGGGCCCGAAGGACTGCCCAATGTTTCGCGCAGCTCGAAAGCCTGGTTGGGCATATTGGCCAATATCGCCAGCGCCTCCGCCAGCCTGACAACGGGCGCTGTCGCGACCGCCTGGGTCAAGGATGGCACGACGAAGCGGAAGCTGGTCTCGCCGCGCTCATCGACACCGATGGCCCGAATGTCCTCGAAACTCTTCCAGCGCCCTGCCCCTGCCCCCTGGAAGGTCAGGAAGGTTCGGGTTGGATCAAACTGGGTCCACAATTCATAGGTGGACTGTATCGTGCAGTCCGTGCGGTGACGCAGGCTTGTCTCCACCACGATTTCGTTGAACCCGGGCCGCAGAACTCCGGCAGGCAAGGCGGCATCGAGCTGCGCAACACTGTTTGGAGATGACACCGGCGTGTCGATCAGCCGGGTGCCGTTGATCGACAGCTTCAGGCGGGAGGCCTCTGGCGCCACGACGATCGCATTCTGAAAGGCCATTTGCACGGACGCCGGAGATTCTGCCTCCTGCGGCGTCAGGTAGATCGCCCATGACCGGCGCGCGGTCTCTCCTGCCAGAACCAGCTCTCCAAACGGTATCAGATAGCGGCGCTGATTTTCGGAGGCAGGCAAGACAGTTTGCTTGCCGATTGTCGGGCCCGAAGGATCGGCAATGGCCGGCTTCGCCGGCTCTGCTGGCCCCGGCGCTTCCGGCGACATGTCGAAAGGCGCCACCTGCGCTCCGGCAGCCGCCGTCGACATGAGAAGGGCAAGGGCCACATGCCGCCATCTCATGGCTGATGCCCCGCGGTTTCACCGGCCGCAGCCTTGATTTCTGTCCGGCCACGAAGATCGCGGAAGAAGTAGACCAGTCCACGATATGTCTGGAAAAGCGCCAACCGGAAGAACCAGAACGTGCCGCGCAGCAGGCCGGGATTGCCGCGACGTGACAGCTGGAATTGCTCCCACTGCCTGGAGTTGGCGAAGATCAGGTCGGCGACGAGCCGATGGTGCCGAGCCTCCTGCGGCGTGTAGCGGCAGCCGATAGCGATGCCCTCGGTCGTCCGTTCGAAATTGCGGATCTTGACCGGCAAGGCGCCTTCGGCGTCATCGGCAAATGTCATGAATCGCAAGGTCGCGTCGGCTCCCCTGGCGAGGTCATCGAGTTCGGCGCCGGGCACCACGACACGCGCACCGTTCGCAGACACGTTCTCGATCGTGCCCTTCAACCATTTTCCATTGTAGTTGAAATCGCAGCGTCGGCTTACCTTGACGCGACGCGTCGCAGCCCGCTCGCCTCGCTCCGAGACAACGCCGAGGGCGCATCCGGCCATGAGAAGGTTGAGCAGATTCCAGCCGCCGACGACCAGCGTCACATCAGCCTTGTAAGGTTCGGCGTAAACCTTGTAGGCGGTCATCGCGACGGCAGCCAGCAACACGGCAAAGATCACGAAGAAAGGTCGCCCGATTTCGGAGAGCCGGCTCTGTGCGATCGACTCGTCCTTTGCCGTCACCTTGAAGGTCGGCTTGCTCGGATTGATCATGACGGAAACGACCGCCGGCAGCAGGTGAACTGTCTGCACATATTCGTAGAGTTCGGAGATCCAGGGCCAGCGGAACGCACCATAGAGGTAGTTCTGCATCATCAGGTTCACGATCATGTAGGCGAGCGTGTAGGCCATGAACTCGCCGCCGGACGCTGTGAATATCTGGAGATCGAAGAACAGGTAGAAAAGCGGCACGAACAGGAAGATCGCCCGCGCGAACGGAAACAGCCAGAACAGCGTCGATGACATGTAGCAGAGGCGCTGCGGAAACGAGAGGCCGCGCTTCAGCGGCGGGAAGCGGAAGCGCAGGATCTGCATCATGCCTTGCGCCCAGCGGCTGCGCTGTCCGATGAAGGAAGCGAAGGTGGCCGGCTGCAGACCGGCGATCAGCGGCCGGTCGACATAGACGCTATGCCAGCCACGCGAGTGAAGCTCGACCGCGGTCTCGCAATCCTCGGTGATCGAGACGCCGCTGAAACCGTTGGTTTCGAGCAAGGCAGCCCGCCGCAGCACCGCCGCCGAACCACAGAAGAACGCGGCATTCCATTTGTCGAGACCGCGCTGGATCACGCCATAGAACATCTCGTTCTCGGACGGCATCTTTTCGAACGTCCTGAGGTTGCGTTCGATCGGATCCGGATTGAGGAAGAAATGCGGCGTCTGCACAAGGAACAGGCGCGGGTCCTCGTCAAAATAGCCGACGGTCTCCTTCAGGAAATCACGTGCCGGCGCATGGTCTGCGTCGAAGACCGCGATGAGCTCTCCCGTCGAGTGCTCCAGGCCGTTGTTCATGTTGCCGGCCTTGGCATGCTCATTGCGCTCGCGCGTGAGGTAGCGTGCCCCGAGATCGCTCGCCAGTTGCTGTAGTTCGGCATGTCGCCGCTGCGCATTGTCGGCCTCGGCAAGCCGATCGGAATTGCGCTTCTGCAAAGTGCCGCCGTCGTCGAGCAGCCAGACGGTGAAGCGATCCTTCGGATAGTCCATCGCCATGGCGGCCGCGATGGTGTTCGCCAGCAGTGCCGGCTCCTCGTTGTAAGTCGGAATGAACACATCGACGGTCGGCAACCTGCCGTCGAATTTCGCCCGCGATGGCCGGGACGGCAGCGGTTGCGCAACCACGAACAGGCTGAGCGCCAGCATCATGACGCTGTACATCTCGGCAAGGTAGAGCAGGATGCCCGGAATGAAGTTTTCCGGCTGGTTGATCGGCGGCAAGGTGCTGGTGGTGCGCCAATAGACATAGCGCATGACGATCGCGGTGCCGAAGGCGAGCGCTACCAGGCGCCAGATCCCGTCTGGCCGGACCAGCTTCAGGATCATCATCGCGAGGAGAACCGAGAGTCCCGCGACCAGCTGCGTCTCGAGGCTGATGGGAAGCGTTACCAGCCCCAGCACGGCCACGGAGGCGATCGCCCACTGCAGCACGATCAACAACCCACGCATCAGACCTGTCTTTCCATCATTCCTCAAACCTCGCCGCTGCGGTCATCGCGCGACACGCGGATTCGCCGCGCCTTCCAGGAAGCCGATTCCCGCTCCCTTTAATCAATGGCCGATGCAGGTCTCCGTTGCCTGCCTGCCCGCAGATATGGTTAGCGATTCCTTTCTCATTGTTTGCAGTTGGAGCTCACCGGATCACACGGCGGCGGCGGCACGATCACCGCCGGCTGACTTGCTGTGGGTACCTGGCGAACCTGTGCTGTCGGCAGCCGCGTTTCTGCTTGCGATGTGGCAGTCCCCGGCGGCGGGGGAACGATCGGCCCGGTCGGCTCCGGCAGGGCGGGCACGCGTTGTGGGGCAGGCGCGATATGTCTCGGTCGCACGACCCGCTCGACCGACGGAGCCTCGCGCACTGGAGACGTTGTCACCGTCGCGAACTTCTCCGATGCCGTCGGATAGACGGGGGCGCCGGATCTGCCGAGCGAAGCATCCGGCGCATTGACCGCGCCATAAGGATTCCAGCCACTCGAACGGAAATAGGACGAGATCGTGAAATCATACATGGCCTGCAGCAGGCGCTCTTCCGGCAGTGCCTGATCGCAGAGCCGCAACCTGATCTGGATCGAACCCTTGTTGCCGATGAGCGTCTGCGTCGAACCGGTGGAAGTCAGGCGCTGCCAGGCATAGAGACAGGTATCCCCCGAAGATGACCGCCCGACGGCGTAGCCGAACGGGCCGTACCGGTTCTGCACGTAGTAAGGTGATCGGGCCATGCGAACGCCGGGAAAGAGCTGGCGCATCTCGGTGCCGATGTTGCTGGGCGGCAGGAACCCCGCGCGCAATTCGGTCTGTCCTGCGACCTTGCGGTCGACGGGGCCGAACAATTGAACCCTCAGCATGTTCTGGCCGGGAGAATGCGCGGAGGTCGACAATGCGATCTCCTGCTGAAGCGCGTTGGCATATTGCCGTTCGATGATCCCTGTGATTGCCGGTCCGCCAGGGCCAGGATAGGCGAAGGCCTTTTCGGCAGAGACCATCTGCGTGTCCGACAGCGAACCGACCTGGGTCTGCTGGGCACAGCCGGCCAGAAGCAGTCCCGTCATCATGCCGGATAAAACCAGCATGGGAGGCCGTGCTTTTCCGGTCTTTGCTGCAGGCAGCCTGCTTTTGAGCAAAGTTCGCATGGCGCTGAAGCTAAGAGATTCGGCCTGTCCAACGAAGCGCGAAAGCCAGCCCTTTAGCGGTTCATCACATTTTGATGTGGCCTGAGTCGAAATTGCCACATTGGATCAACGCAGCGGCCCGCCACCATGCATCGCCGCCAGAAGATTATCACTGTCAGGCCGGATCAAATCACTGGCGCCGGTTCGTTTCTGGGCTCACCTTCGAGACAGATGCGGTTCCGGCCGCCAAGCTTTGCCCGATAAAGCGCCTTGTCGGCACGCTCGTATAATCTGTCGAGCGTATCGCCAGGCCGGGCCTGGGCAATTCCTGCCGAAAACGTGTAGCCAAATGCAGTGTCTATGCTCAGCGGCCGCGATTGACGGACCTGCGAAAGCATCCTTTCGACGATGTTTTCGGCATCCGGAAGGCAGGCGCCCGGCAAAACGAGCGCAAACTCCTCACCGCCGATCCTTCCCATGCTGTCGAGACGGCGCACCATGCCATGGATGGTTATGGCAAAGTCTCGCAATACGATGTCACCGGCGGCATGGCCAAAGCGATCATTGATGTTCTTGAAATTGTCGAGGTCGAGGATCGCCAGACAACCACAGCTGTTATCAGGCACAGCAGTTGCCCTGGCGATGATTTCTTCCGCCCGCGCCAGCACGAAGCGGCGGTTGGGTATGCCAGTCAGTTCGTCGGTCTGGGCGACCTTGAGGGCAAAATCGCGATCCTGCCGAACCTTTCGCTCGGTCGCCCTTATCGATGTGATGTCGCTGGCGATGCATAGCATCCATCCCTCGGCATCGACGGTTTCGGTCATCCAGAGCCAGCGCCCGTCGAACAGATCCGTCTCGAAGGCCCGAAAGCCAACCTTTCCGCGCCTGGCCTGGGTCGAAACCAGCCATTCCTCGAAGCTGGCGGCCCGGATTATCGTTCCGCGCGACAGGGCAAAATTCCGGCGCATGATCTCCGCCCAGAGCGGCGTCTCGTCGGGATCGATGAAATAAACGTCGCGGAACGCCCGATTGGCATATCTCAGGCGATCGGAACCGTCATAGAGCGCCACCATGGCGCCGGAAATTTCCTGGACCTCCGATAGCCGAAGAACGATGTCTTCCATCATCAGCCGCTGCAAGTCCCCGCATCAGACAGTACGTTAGCATACTATCACGTGCGACTGGATTGCGTTGGTTTGATGTCAATCGACATGAACGAACCGTCACCAGCGCGGCTCCTGCCCGTATCGAGCCACGTGCGGCTGGCAGAACCAACAGTTGGTTGCTGCCAGCCGCTCGCGGTCACCATTTCATGCCGATTTTAGCGGTTCCAGCGATGTTGTGGAGGTTTCCGGAGAGTTCGCCCTGGAGGCTTGCGGCGGCGAAGAAGCCGTTGGCGGTTGCGTATTCGATGCCGGCGTCGAGGAGTGCGCTGTAGCGGTCGGGATTGGCGCCTTCGATGCTGAAGGCGGTACCGGGCAGCGCCTGGAAGCCGGCGACGAAGCCGATCGTGTCGCCGCCATTGATGGCAAGGGCAGCGCGGCCCGACAGCGTCAGCGTTGCATTGTTGTCGAGGCCGATGCCGTGATCGAGCCTTGCGCCGAGTTCGGTGCGGGTGACGGTCGTGGTATTGCCCTTGTAGGCCAGCCCGAAATTGCCCGCCCCGGTCTCGCTGTAGCCCGGCATGCGGTAGGCGATCGCCTGGAAGGCCGCATAGGGGGTCAGCGTCGCCAGCGATGTCTCGATGTCGTAGCCGGCCTCGATGCGTCCGGAGAAGGCATGGGCGTTGAAGTCCCCCGACAGCGATTTGCCAAGCACGGTGCGGCCGGTTTCGACGTCGTAGAAGCTGTAGGCGGCGGCAGCCGCGACATAGGCGTTGCCGAACTCCTGCCGGCCGAAGACGCCGGCATTGAAGAAGCGTGCGCTGCCGCTGCCGAGCTTGTCGGCCAGCTGGAAGTCGGACGCGCCGCCGCCGAGCGCGATGCCGATGGTGGCATCGTGCCATTTGCGGGCAATGCCGCCTGCCAGCCCGAACGTCTTCAGGTCGGTGTCGCGCGAGCCGGCAGCGGCATCGCCGCCGATCTCGGAGGTGCCGCCATAGGTGGCACCCCAGCTGCGCCAGCGACTGTCGAAGACTTTTGCGACAGGACCGCCAAGCCGATCCGATCTGGCGCCGAGCGCTGCGAAGGGCTTGTCGCCATCTGCTGCCGGCTTGTCATCGGCGAAAGCCGATGCAGTGTCGCCGGCGCCCTGCCCGCCACGGCCCGCCAGCGCCTCGCCCGACAACAGGCCGAGGAACTGGTCCGTGCCATGGATGCCTGAGCTGATCGCGCCGGCTGCCGGCTCGCCGGAGACCAGCGAGAGGCCGGCGCTGTCGAGGGCACCGAACTCGGCCAGGATACCGCCCTTGGCATCGAAATAGCCGACGATGGCATTGGCCACCGAGCGCTGGTTGCGGTTGAGCGGGTCGAAGACCGGCCTGCCGCCGGGCTCTCCTGGCTTGCCCGGCTCCCCGGGATTGCCGGGCTCGCGCATGTCGAGATCGAGCGCGAGATAGGCATTGTTGCCGTCATAGGCGAGCTTGTGCTTGAAGCCGGAGGGTGCGGTCCCGGTCAGGCCGACGAAGCTGGTGCCGCCGAGCCCACCCTGCGCATTGAGCAGGGTGTAGGTCTTCTGGATGTAGGTGGCGGCAGCATAGTTGGTCGACACCGTGCCGCCCGACAGATTGGCGGTTCCGCTGACATTGGTGCGGTCGGCGGAAGCCGGATCGAGTTCGACGGCATAGGTCGAGCCGGCGCCCATGACCAGGTTGCCGGCGATGGTGACGGTGCCGATCGAATTGCCGGGCGCCAGCGTGCCGCCATTCGCCACGGTCACCGAAGCCAGGGTGCCGGTGCCGCCGAGCGTGCCGCCTGTCTCGACCGTGATGCCCGCTGACGATGCGATCGAGCCGTTGACCGACAGCGTGCCCTGCTTGACGAAGGTCTGGCCGGTATAGGTGCTGGTTCCCGACAGCATCAGCTTGCCGGAACCGGACTTGGTGAAGGAACCGCCACCGGAGAGGGAACCGGAGAAGGTCGAGTTGCTGGTCTCGTCGACGGTGAGGTTGCCGCTGCCGAGTGCAACGGAGCCGGCGCCCGAGAGTGTGCCGATGATCTGGTCGAGGCTGCCGAGGTCGAGGCTGGCGCCTGCCGCCACCGACACCGCGCTGCGGGCCGAGAAGGAATGGGCCACACTGGCGCCCAGCGTGCCTTGCGAGATCGTGGTGGTGCCGGTGTAGTCGTTCTGCCCCGACAGCGTCAGGGTTCCCGCCCCGGTCTTGGTCAGGCCGCCGGCACCGGTGATGTCGGCGGCGATGCCTGCGGCAAAGCCGTTGCTGTCGAAGGTGCCGCCACCGGCCGAGAGCGTGACGGCACGGGTTGCCGCGACATCGAAGGCGGCGTCGTAGCGCAGTGTGCCGCCATCGAAAGTCAGCCCGCCGGCGGTATCGCCGAGATTGCCGTCGCTGGCGACGGCGATGGTGCCCTTGTTGAAGAAAGTGCCGCCCGAATAGCTGTTGGCTCCCTCCAGCACCACCACGCCGGTGCCGTTCTGCGCGACCTGGCCATGGCTGCCGGCCCTGTCGGAGACGACACCGGAGAAGGTGTAGGTGTCGGAGCGGTTGAAGGCGAGCGTGCCGCCGAGCTGCACATCACCCAGGATCGAACCCGAAGTGCCGCCATTGCCGAGCTGCAGCGTGCCGGCCTCGACGACCGTGCCATCGCCATAGGTGTTGTCATTGGTCAGGATCAGCGTACCGGCACCTGTCTTGTGCAGCGTGCCGGGATCGGTGGCATCGGCAATCACGCCGGAGATGGTCATGGTGTGACCATTGGTGTCGACCGTGCCGTAGCTCGGGCCGACTTCGAAACGGTTGGCGAAGGTCAGGCCATCCGCTCCAGCCTGGAACACACCGGTATCGTTCAACAGCACACGCCCAGTGCCGACGGCGCTGTTGTTCGTCACGATGAGTTTGGTGTTGCCACCGAAATAACCAACGGTGGTGCCGCCGGTGTAGGTGTTGACACCGGTCAAGGTCAGCGTGCCGCCGCTCAGCGTGAGCGAACCCCCGGTTGAATTGTTGAAGCAATCCGTGCCCGTCGTCCCGCAATCGCTGATAACACCGGAGAAGGTGCCGTTCGCATTGACGATGCCGAGGTTCCTGCCGCCGAGATAGACCTCGCCGCTGCCGGTCAGCGATTTGATGCCCGGCCCCGATCCGGTGCTTTGTGCGGAAATGTCGAAGACGCCGTTAGCCACGACACCGCTCGAGGAGAAGACACCGCCGTCACCCGAAAGCTGCAAGGTGCCGCCCTGCTCGATCGTCGTCGCGCCGGTGTACAGGTTGGCGCCGGAGAACATCTGCGTCGCGCCGTTGGCGATCACCACGCTGCCACCGGTGCCGCCGCCGATGCCGCCGTCGCGGATCAAGCCGCCGAACAGGGAGCCATTTGTGATGGTGAGGGTTTTCGAACCCAGCGCCACGATGCCGTCGCCCGTCGCACTCGACAGGCCGGCAATGCGCGCACCTGCGGTCGTCTGCGAGATGTCGAGAGTGCCGTTGGATATGAAGCCGACATAGGCAGAGCTGGCGATCGACCCGCTGCCCTTCAGCGCCAGCTTGGCACCGCCATAGATCTCGGTGGCGTTGGTGTAGGTGTTGACGCCGGACAAGGTCTGCGTGCCAGCCTCTATCGACAATCCGCCGCTACCTTTGATCGTACCGGCGAACTCGGTCGAACCGTTGGTGATGACCAATCCCTTGCTGCCCAACTCGACCGTTCCGGAAGACGTTCCGGCAAGACTGGTGATCGCCGCGATCGGCATGTACCGCCCTGAAATATCCAATACGCCGTTTTCGATATTCACGACGCTCGACATGCCGATGTTGCCGAGACCATTCAGCGCCAGCGTGCCGCCCTTGATCGTGGTGGCGCCGGTATAGTCGTTGACGGTCGAGAGGATCAGCGTGCCGCTGCCGAATTTGTCGAGCCCAATGCCTGCGGCCCCGGTGAGCACCGAGGCGATCTCCGCCGTGACCCCTGCATTGACGTTGACGAAGCTCGCAGAGCTGTTGTTGGCACTGTCTCCGGTGAGCGTCAGGTCATCGCCCTCGATCTTGTAGCCGTCGCTGGTGAACTGGATGCCCTCGAAGCCGACCGGGCCGCTGACCTTCACCACTCCGCCGGTGCCGGTGAACACTGCCACCGAACCGTGCCATTGATCGTTGAAGTCAGCCGCGCCCGGAGCGCCGGTCCAGTTGGTTCCTGCTGCACTCCAGATGCCGGCGCCGCCGTCGACGGTGCCGTTGCCGATGCCGTCGGTGCCGTCCCAGAACTGCACGATCTGGTCGCCATTCTGGATGAACAGGTTGACCTGGTGCGGGATCGCGGTCTGGATGGTGGCGCTCGCCGGCAGGCTGGAATAGCTGCCGGACACCGAACCATCGACGTTGAACAGCCGGTAGTAGCCGGACACCGCGCCTGGTGTCAGCAGGGTTCCGCCAAGCGTCAGATTGCCGGTGACGTAGACGAGGTCATTCAACGGACCGCCGACGGTACCCGGAGCGCCGAGCTCGAACAGGCTGGTCGAGCCAGCACCCAGGGTCAGGTCGCCGGCGACCGTCAGCTTGCCCGGGCTGCTGCCAGCCGACAGCGTTCCGTTGACGACCGTGCTGCCCAGCGTACCATTGCCGCCGATCGTGGCACCGGCATCGACGGTGATGCCCGACGAGGAAGCGATCGAGCCGTTCACCAGCAGCTTGCCGCCGCTCACCGTCGTCGTGCCTGTATAGGTGCTGGTGCCGGTGAGTGTCAGCGATCCCGCGCCAACCTTGGTCAGGCCACCGCTGCCGGTGATGCCTTGCGAAATGGTGGTGTCGAAGGTGTCGGTATCGATGGTCCCGCCACCACCATTGAGAGCGATCTGGCGCGTCGCGGCGAGATCGAACGACGCACCCAGCTTCAGCGCGCCGCCATCGAAGGTCAGGGAGCCGGAAGCAGCACCCAGATTGGTGTCCCGCGAAGCCTGTACGACACCTCCCAGCAGCGATGTGCCACCGGTATAGGTGTTGTCGCCCGACAGCGTCAGTGTGCCTGCGCCGGTCTTGGCCAGAGAGCCGCCGGTGCCCGCGGGGCCGTCGCTGATCGTCCCGCTGACCTCGGTCGACTGATCGTTGGAGCCGACGGTCAGTTTCTTGGAACCCAGATAATAGCTGCCGGCGCCTTCGATCGAACCGGCGGTCGTGCCGGCCGAGGTCAGGTCGCCGATATGGAAACTGCCGCCATCCTCGACGGCAAAACGCGCGTTGCCACCGCTGCTGCCGTCACGGAACTTGACCGAGCCGCCGGAGTTGACGGTGATGGCCGCGCTTGCCGCGGTGCTGCTGCCTTTGAATTCCATCGCTCCCCGGGCCGTGATGACAGCCGTGCCCGCGGTGCTGGTGTCTGAAAAAGTCGTGATGCCGTCGCTTTCGATCCGCGCCCCGTCGGCGGTGCTGCGGTCCTTGAAGTTCATGGCCGACATGTTGCGGATATGCGCCTGGTCCGCCGAGCTGTCGCCGGTGAAATTGACCATCTGCAGATTGAAGATCTCGGCGTTTCCGGCCTTGCTGCTGTCGCTGAAGTTGAGGACGCCGCTGCTGTTGTTGATCTCGGCGGAGCCGCCCGTGGCACTGTCGTAGAAATTCAGCGTGCCGGCGTTGATCCTGATGCTGTTGCTGCTGCCACCGGCGCTCGTGGTATTGTGGAAATTTGTGGTGCCGCTGCTGGTTATGGACAGGGCGCTGCTCGGATCGACATTGACGATGTCGAAGGTGCCGCTCGCGGCCACATCGACGGACCCGGTGATCTTGCCTGCAACACCGCCGACACCGCTGGTGCCGAGCTGCAGCGTGCCGGCATTGACCTTCGTGCCGCCGCGATGATTGCCGATACCGGTCAGCGTCAGCGTGCCGGTGCCGACCTTGTTCAGGGCCAGGGAACCCGCACCGCCATCCAGGATCGTTCCGCCAAAGACGCTCGAACCGTTGACGCCGCCGATCGACAATGTCGCGTCGGAAATGCCGGTGTTGGTGACGATCCCGTCACCGGTCAGCGCGCTGATCGCCTGGTCGAAGCCGCCGAGATCAATGGTCGCGCCACCGACGACGCTGAACGCGCCAATGGACGAAAACGCATTGGACGCGCCGCCTTGCAGCGTGCCGCCGGCAACCGCCGTCGACCCGGTATAGCTGCTGGTGCCCGAGAGCTTCAGCGTGCCGTTGCCGGTCTTGACCAGCGAACCGCCGGTACCACTGATCGTTCCGCTGACTTCGGTCGACAGGTTGTTTGAACCGACGGTCAACTCGTTGTCGCCAAGCAGATAGGAGCCACCGCCGGCGATGGAGCCCGCGTTGAGCTTCTTGTTCCCGCTGGCACCGGTCGAGCCGGAGAAATCGACGGTGCCGCCATTGCTGATCTCGGCATTGGCCGCGTCGCTGTTGAAGAGGAATACGACGCTGGAATTGTTGCTGATCCTGGCACTGCCCGCCGTCGCGGTGGAGCGGAATGTCAGGTTGCCGTTGTTCGTGATCCTGGCTGTACCGGCCTGGCTGGCCTCATAAAAAGTCAGATCCTGATTGTTGGTTATGTCGGCATTGCCTGCCGAGCTGTTGCCATAGAAGGCCAGCGTGCCGCCATTGGTGATGTGCGCTGTGTCCGCGGAACTGAAATTATCGAAGTTCAGGAAACCACCGTTGTTGGTGGTGATGGTGGCACTTCCCGCCAGACTGTTCTGATAGAACAGAAGCGTGTTGTTGTTGGTGATGTTGCTTGCGCCGGCCTTGCTGCCGTCGTGAAACTCGACAAAGAAGTTGTTGGTGATCCTAGCGCTGGCGGCGCTGCTGGTGTCGTAGAAATAGAGCTCGCCCGTGTTCGTGATCGTGGTGCTGCCTGCGGTGGTGGCGTTGTAGAAATTCGTGGTGGCCTTGTTCGTGATGCCGGTGATGGCCGTCGTGTCGGCATTGGTCAGGTTGAATGTGCCGCTGTTTACGGTCACCGCCCCGCGGATGGAGCCGGAAGTGCCGCTGGTGCCAAGTTGCAGCCCGCCGCCGCCGCTGACGGTGGTCCCGCCGGTGTAGGTGTTGTTGCCCGTGAGAATGACCATGCCGGAAGGTCCGGTCTTGACCAGGCCGGCGCTGCCCGCCAGCGTCGCTCCAATCGTACCTGCGCCCCAAAGGTTGAAACCGTTCGCGGCCTCGATCGTGCCGGTGCCCGAGATGGTGCCGCCGTTGAAGGTGAGCGTTCCGAGGCTGAGTTTGCGGCCGGCGGCAACATTCAGCGTCGCCGTATCGGAATTTGTGAGCGTCGACACGCCGGACATGTTGCCGCCGGTGAGCGATATCGAGCCGGTACCCTGGTTGTTTATGTTGCTCATCTGCGCATCGACGTCGCCGCTCACGACATTGATCGCGCCAGTGTTGTTGACGCTGTAGCCCACACCGGGAGAGAGCTTCGCCGTACCGCCAGGACCGTTGAAATTGATGATGCCGGAAACGTTGTTGTTGATGTCGCCATTGTCCATCACGACACCGTCGGTGCCGACATTGATGGTGCTGTTGTTGTTCAGCGTGTTTCCGGTACCGAACAGCACCGCCCTGGCGGCCAGGTTGATCTGGCCGCTGTTGAAGATCGTTACGGCGGACAGCGTGTTTTCTTCGCCGATATTGATCGTACCGCCGGCGTTGTTGAGGCTCGTGAAGCCGGTCGCCGAGTCGGACCCCAGGCTCAGTGTCGCACCCGGATTGATCTTGAGCACATTGCTGTATGTGCCGGACATCGTGGTGGTGCCGCCGGCCAGTTCGATCGAACCGTAGATCAGACCTTCGTTATGAACGCTGTTGGTGCCGCCGGTGAGATAGATCGCCTGCCGTTGGGCGTTGTTGCTGGCATTCATGCCGCCCAGGATCTGGCCAGTGATGTTGTTCGTGAGGGCAATGTTGGCACCATACACGCCAAAACCGCCCTGGCCTCCCGCACCAGTGACGCCGGCGTTGAACGCCCAGGACCCACCCGCCCCGCCATTACCGCCCCGAAGGGTGCCGTTGTTGACGATGATCGCACCATTGGGATTGCTCACGGCAACGCCATTGCCCCCCGTACCGCCGGCGCCGTAATCCGATGAGACGAGATTGGACGCCAGGGCAGTCGAAATGCGGGCACCACCACCTGTTCCACCCGCTCCACCCGCGACTGTGACACCGGCGTTGACCGTCACGGTTACACCGGCATTCGTCCCGTCGACGAAGACACCGCTGCCGCCGCCGCCGCCGCCACCGCCACCGCCCTTGCGCACGCCACCGGATGTTTCCGCCGCACCATTGCCGCCGTTGCCGCCGACACCGCCTGTCATGCTGGTGGAGATCGAGCTGCTGGTCCCGAGCGCGGTGCCCGCACCACCGGCGCCACCACCGCCGCCGCCTTGACCGATAATATACCCCCGCCGCCGCCGCCGCCGGCATCAGCGCCGCCGCCGCCGCCACCGATAGGGCCACTGCTGCTGCCATCACCTCCGCGTGTGCCGGTCACCACGCCATTTCCCGACTGGCCGGCATTGCCGCCCGTACCAGGCGTGCTGAAATTCGGGGCGTTCGTGCCGGCAGAACCGCCTGCTCCGTCTGCCAGCACGCCGGTGGCCGCCACAAGCGCCAGCGGAGCCACTGAAGCGGCAAGCAGGCCATACGCCGGACAGCGGACGGCAGCGCAAGCCGGTTGGTCTGCGCCAGGTTCTTCTTTCCAGAAATCACGAAAATGCTCCGCATGCTTTGCTATCGGCGGTAGGATTGGAGAGGGGCGGCCGGCGCATCACGCCAGGCAGAAACACCCGAAAAAAGTCGAGCGCTGCAACTGGGGGGTATCCGGCAGGAAGGCCGGCAGACGACCGCTTCGGCCGGCCGAAGCCGCCTCCGACATCCTTGATTTCAAAGTAACTTCCCCGCACAACAAGCCCTGCCCTGAAACGGCATCCCGGGCTTTCATCTCATTGAAGGTGCGGGTACGTCCTGAAGCGGCGACGAAGACTTTCTGAAGATTTTCTGATATTTGAACGATACGCGGCGCAGCCGTGGAAAAGGGGAAGCACGTGCTCCGGTTCGCCGGCTTTGAGCTTGATCAACGACGCGCCGAGTTGCGTGACGCCGGCGGCAGCCCGATAAGGCTGCGGCCGAAGACGTTCGACATGCTTTACCTGTTTGCGGTCAATGCCGGCCGCGTCGTCAGCAAGCAGGAACTGATGGAGGCGATCTGGCCGAACGTGCATGTCGGCGAAGACAGCCTGTTCCAATGCATCCGCGAGATTCGCACCGCCCTCGCCGACGACGGGCGCAGCCTGATCAAGGTCGTTTCCGGTCGCGGCTATATGTTCGATGCCGCAGTGTCCGGTTTGCCGGTCAACCCCGATGTGCAGCCCGAGCCTGGAGTCGTCGCGACGGAACGCGAGCGGACAACACCGTCCGCCGAGATCCGGCCATGGCCGTTGGGACAGCGCCATTCGTTCCGCGGGCTGCGAGGCTGGACGGCCATCGTCGTCAGCTTTTGCGCGCTGGTCGGTTTTGCCGTCGCGGCGCAGGCCATCGCGCCAAGGCTGATGTTTTCACGCAAGCCGCCGGTGGTGATGGTGATGCCGATCGCCACCAGCGGCGATGCGCAAATTGTATCGACGGCCGGCAACGTCACCGAGCGCCTGAGCGATGGCCTGGCCAAGATCGACACGATCCGGGTGGTGACGTCGCGAACAAAGCCCGCGACGGCATTGCTGGCTGGTGTGTCCGCTTCCGTTGCGGATGCCGACTTCCTGGTGAGTGGCGAGCTTGAGCGCAATACCAATGCCTGGACCTTGGAAGCGCGCATGACCGATACCGCGACTGGTGAGGTGACATGGACGACATCGGTTTCGGTCGGTGCCGACCAGACCGAGCCGGCCATACAACAATCCAGGCTTGCAGCCGCTCTCGGCCATGAGCTTGCTCTGCGGATCAACGCGTCGCTTTATCCAGATACCAGGGGGATCGCACTCAATTCCCCCGTCGACAATGCCAAGGTCGTTGTCGAGCAGGCCATCGCCTCGATCAGCCAGACGACGCGCGAGCGTTTCGCCACCGCACAGGCGATGCTGGAAAACGGCCTGACCGGGGAGCCCGACAATGTCGACCTGCAGGTCACGCTTGCAGCACTTCAGACGCGCGGCATCCAGATGGTCTGGTACAGCCCGGCTGAAATGACCGCCGCGGAATCGAGAGCGCGATCCCTGCTGGAGCGCGCGCTGCAGGCAAAGCCGCGCTACCTGCCCGGCCTGGAAGCCTATTGCCGGTTCCTGACCGCGACCAATAACTTCGTCGAAAGCCTTGTCGCCTGCGCACGTGTGTTGAACCTCGACCCATGGAACGGCGGTGCGCTCTACCAGCTTGGCCTGACGCAGCTTCAGCTCGGTCGTACCGAGGATGCGCTTGCGACATTCAAACAGGCAGATGTCTTCGATACCCCAGTCGTCTCCCGCTGGACCTGGAAGATCGGCATCGGCTGGGCCCATCTCATGCTCGGCCACAATGACGAGGCCGTGGAATGGATCAAGAAATCCATCGCCATCACGCCTGCCTCGGGCCGCCCCTATCTGCTGCTGGCGGCAGCGCTTCAACGCGCCGGTCGTCCCGAAGAAGCAAAGGTCGCCCTGGCCAAGGGGATGGCGCTGCGCCCGAATTCGACTGCGCTCAACGTGCTGCCGCCGGAGCGCAACGCCAGCCCGGCTTTCGTCGAGACGAGCATCGGCATCGTGCAGACGATGGTCGAGGTCGGACTGCCGAAGAACTAGACCTTCTGCAGTGACTCCATAGCGCCAGGCCTGCGCAATCCGGCACCCGGCTCATGGGCTACGCCCGGGCCTTTTCGCCATTTCGTCGAAAACGGCAACCTGCCCCATCTCTCCCGTCTGACGCGATTCCTTCTGAGCATAACTTCTCCGCCGACGCAGAGAATTCAAGATGCATGACTTTTCATTCAAGTCACTTGACAATCACTCACCATAGTTGAATCCTTCACGTGCTAAGTTTTCGACTTTGCACAAATGGGGGGAGATATGAAAACGACCAGGCGTATGTTCCTGGCCGGCGCGACCGCGCTCGGCGCAGGCTCACTCATCATCGGACCGACGGGCAAACTGGGCCGCGCTTTCGCTCAGGACGGCAAGACATTGTCCTTCGCGGCCGCCGGTACCGTCACCAGCAGCTGGGACCCGAGCTCCCATACGGTTGCACCGCAGATCACTGCCGAAGGCTTTCTCTTCGGCCATCTGACCAAATGCCCGATGACGCCCGAAAATCCGGGCGAGATCCTTCCCGACCTCGCGGTCGAATGGAAAGTGATCGATCCTTTCACCCTGGAGTACAAGCTGCGCCAGGGCGTCACTTTCCATGACGGCAAGGAGTTCAAGGCCGAAGACGTCAAGGCGACCTACGAATACGCCTCACAGCCGAGCCGGCCGGCATCGGCCTGGTATCCGGGGCAGGTCGAAGTCGAGATCGTCGACGACTACACAGTGCGCCTGAAGACCGAGAAGTTCGGCTATCCGGCGCTTAACTTCTGGTATGTCTCGGCCTTCCTGCCGATCCTGTCGGCCAAGGATGTCGCCACTCCGGATGTGCTCAAGCAGCGACCGAACGGCACCGGTCCGTTCCGCTACGAGGCAACCAAGGGCGACCAGATCATCTTCAAGGCGTTCGACAAGTTCCATGACGGCAAGCCGCAGATCGAGACCATATTGTGGAACTATGTGCCTGACGCCAATACGCGCGTGCTTGGCCTGCTGAACGGCCAGTATCACCTGACCGAGCGCCTGGAGCCCGAGCAGTTTGCCTCACTGTCCAAAGAGGCCAGCATCACCACGCAGCGCGGCCTCTCCAGCGAAAACAAATATCTGCACTTCCGCTGCAACAAGCCGCCCTTCGACGATGTTCGTGTGCGCCTGGCTGCCGTTCATGCCATCGACCGCGAACAGGTCCTCGCCGTGGTCGGTGACGCCGGACAGGCCTCAAACTGTCATATCTCGCCGGTGAAGTTCGGCTACACCGACGTTGCCTCCTATCCGAAGTTCGATCCGGAACTCAGCCAGAAGCTTCTTGCCGAGGCCGGGTTCCCGAAAGGCCAGGGCCTGCCGGAGATCGAATACATCACCTCGGTCGGCTTCTATCCGAAGACCCGCGAATATGGCGAACTGATCACGGCCATGCTGCAGGAACAGGGCTTCCCGGTGAAGCTGACGACGCTGGAACCTGCTGCCTGGGAAGAACAGCTCTATCGCCGCGCCGACGGCCAAGGCCCCGGCCACATCGTCGATGTCGGCTGGATCACCGGCTCGCCGGAGCCGGACCTGGTGCTGCGCCCGAACTACCTGTCGAAATTCGCGCTGATCAACGGCATCTCCGATCCCGAGATCGATGCGGCCCTCGACAAGGAGCGCAATGCCGCCTCGACCGACGAGCGGTTGAAGATCCTGCAGACGGAAACCCTGCCGCTCATCGCCGCCAAGGTGCCGAGCGTCTCGCTGTTCTCGTCGGTGTTCCTGCGGGCGATGTCTAAGAACCTGCAGGGCGTCTATTTCTACCCGAACGGCCCGATCGATCTCAGCAAGGCGACACTCGCCTGAACCTGGCAGACGCGTGCGGCACCGCTGGTGCCGCACATCACTTTGTCTCGCGCATGATCTCTGGATCACGCGCCGCGCGGCGGCGGTCGATCCGGCTATCGCCTGCGCTTGCTGTCTGAGAAAGAGGTCATGGCATTCGCGTTCGAATTCTTCCTGCGCCGCATCGGCCAGGGTCTGGTCATCGTGCTTCTCGTCGCCTTCGTGATCTTCACGCTGCTGCGTATCGTTCCGGGCGATCCGATCCGCATCATCCTCGGGCCGATGACCCCGGCCAGCGTGCTCGAGGAAACAGCCAGGAACCTTGGGCTGCGCGATCCGATCCTGGTCCAGTTCGGCCGCTTCGTGACGCAGGTCGCGAGTGGCGACCTCGGGCGGTCGTTCATCCGCGGCGTCCAGGGCGGCAGCACCGGAGGGTCGCAGGATAGCGCAGGCTTCGATCCGGAGAGCCGGGCCTCGGTCGCCGAGCTCATCGGCACTGCCCTGCCCTACAGCCTGCAGCTTGCCGCGCTCGGCATCGCCTTCACCTTGCTGGTCTCGGTGCCGATCGGGCTTGCCGCCGGCCTGCGCAGCGGACGCTGGCCGGACCGGCTCGGCCTCTATGTCAGTTCCTTCCTCGTATCGCTGCCCAACATCTGGGTCGGCGTGGTGCTGATCTTCCTGCTGTCGGCCAAGACCGGCCTGCTGCCGGCGATCGGCTACAAGGGTTTCGCCTACACGATCATCCCGGCGATGGTGCTCGCCATCGAGCTGTCGCCGGTGCTGATCCGCGCCATCTCCGTCTCCGTCGCGGCCAATCTCGGCGAGACCTATTTCGATGTCGGCCTGGTGCGAGGCCTGTCGCGCCGCGCGATGATCGCCAGGCACGTCCTGCGCAACGCCGCCGTGCCGCTGCTCAACCTGTTCGGCGCCCAGATGATCGGCATGCTGCTCGGCGGGTTGTTCGTCGTCGAATACATCTTCAGCTACCCGGGACTCGGCATGCTGACGATCAACGCCGTCTTCCAGCGCGACTTCCCGATCATCCAGGCCGTCGCGATCCTGGCCAGCGGCGTGCTCGTCGCCATCAACATGCTCGTCGACTTCGCCTCGACGACCATCGACCGTCGCTTGAAGTTCTGAGGCCGGCAGATGAACAGTTCGACCGCACAGGCTACCTTGCCGAAAACCAGCCAACCAGCCAGGAGCCGCAGCGTCGCCGCCCGTATCCTGCGCCGTGCCTGGAGCTATACAGAGATGCGCGTGGCAGCCTCGGTGTTCCTGGCGCTGGCGCTGCTCACCGTGCTCGGCCCCTTCATCATCGACGCCTCGGCGACCAAAATGAACGTGACCGACAAGTTCCTGCCGCCGATCTTCATGGAAGGCGGCAAGCTGCCGCATTTCCTCGGCACCGACCAGCTCGGACGCGATCTCTTGCTGCGATCGCTGATCGGGCTGCGCAACGCCTTCGCCATCGGCGTGGTCAGCGTCGTCGGCATGTTCGTCATCGGCTGCGCCATCGGCATCTATGCCGGCTATCGCGGGGGCTGGGTCGACGTGATCCTGATGCGGCTGACCGACGTGCAGATGTCGATCCCGGTGGTCATCCTGGCGATCACCATCCTCGGTATGTCACGCCCCTCACCCGCATCGGTGATCGCCGTGCTGATCCTGGCAAGCTGGCCGGTCTATGCCCGCGTGTCGCGTGGCGTGACGCTGTCGGAACGGCAGAAGGAATATGTGCGCGCCGCCAAGATCCTCGGTGCCAGAGACCTGCGCATCATGGTGCTTCACATCGCGCCGAACATCCTGCCGCCAATCGCCTTCGTGGCGGTGCTGGACGTCGCGCGCATGATGATCTTCGAAGCGATCTTCGGCTTCATCGGCATCGGCATCCAGCCGCCGACCCCGACCTTCGGCACCATCATCTCGTCGGGCACGCAATATCTGCTCAACGCCTGGTGGATCACCATCGTGCCCGGCGTGCTGCTCGCCCTGGCGCTCAGCAGCCTGAACCTGATGGGCGGTGTGCTGGAACGGGCGCGCAACCAGATCCTGCAGGGAGGCGCATGATGGGCAAGATCATAACGCTGCCTGCCGCAACCTCCGAACCACTGATGATGGTACGCGGCCTCTCGGTCGCCATCGACGGAGCCGCCGGCGAACGGCAACTGCTGTCGGATATCGACCTGACGGTGAACGCCCGCTCGGTGCTGGGCATCATCGGCGAAAGCGGTTCCGGCAAGACCATCCTGTCGCGGGCGCTTGTCAACTGGGTACGGCAGCCGCTCAAGGTCACCGGTGGCACCGTCCGCTATGGCGGGCGCGATCTTCTGACCTTGCCGGAGGCCGAGATGGCGCGGCTGCGCGGCCGCGAGATCGCCTATATCGGCGCCAATCCAACCAGCGCGCTCGATCCCACCGTACCGGTCGGCCACCAGATCCTGGAAAAGCTGCGCACCGTCTCGCCGCAGCTTTCGCGCGAGGCGGCACGCAAGCGCGTGATCGACACGCTGGATGCCGTGCGCATTCCTTCGCCGACCCAGCGCTTCGACGAATATCCGTTTCAGTTCAGCGGCGGCATGATGCAGCGCGCCTTGATCGTCGATGCGCTGGTCTCCAACCCCAGGCTGCTGATCGCCGACAACATCACACAGCCGCTGGACGTCACGGTGGCCGCACAGATCCTGCGCCTGCTGCGCGACCTGCAGAAGGACTTCGACACGGCGGTGGTGTTCATCTCGTCGTCGCTCGGCATTGTTTCCGAGATCGCCGACGACCTGATCGTGCTCGACCGCGGCCGCATCGTCGAACACAGCCCGGTTTCCGACCTGCTGCGGAAGCCCCAGCATGCCTATTCGCGGAAGCTGATCGCCAAGGTTCCGAAGCTCTGGTCGATCGGCGCGACAATCCCCAGGCCGTCTTCCGCCGATGTCGTGCTCGACGTCCGTGATGTCGAAAAGACCTACGAAGTCCGCGACCGCAAAGCGATCTTCGCCCATCGCAAGGTCAAGGCGGTCCGTGGCGTCTCCTTCACCGTCCGGCGCGGCGAGAACTTCGGCATCATCGGGGAATCGGGCTGCGGCAAGTCCACGCTGTCGCGGTTGCTGAGCTGCCTCGAAGCGCCGAACAGCGGCCAGATCCTGTTCGAAGGCCAGGACATCGCCACATTGCGCGGCACCAACCTGCTGGCGCTGCGACGACGCTTTCAGTTGCTGCTGCAGGATCCATACAACGCCATCGCTGCGCATTGTTCGATCGGCCGCACGATTGCGGAACCGCTGTTGATCCACGGGCTCGGCAGCCGCCGCGAGATCGAGGCCAAGGTTAAGGCGGTGATGGCCGAGGTCGGCCTGCCCGAAACGCTGTACGATCAATTGCCGGTCGGGCTGAGCGCCGGCCAGCGGCAACGGGTCAACATCGCCCGCGCGCTGGCGCTGGAACCTGAACTGCTGATCCTCGACGAGACGCTGTCGGCGCTCGACCAGGTCGAACAGGCAAAACTGCTCGACCTGTTCGAAACGCTGCAGGCCCGGCGCGGCATCACCTATGTCTACATCTCGCACGATCTCGCCATGGTGCGGCGGGTCTGCGCCCGCATCGCGGTGATGTATCTCGGCCGCATCGTCGAACTGGCCGACAACGAAACCATGTTCGAGCGTTCGGCGCATCCCTACACACGGGCGCTGCTCAGCGCCGTGCCGACCGTCGAACACAAGCCATACCGGATGGAAACCTATCTGCTGGAAGGCGAGCCGCCGGACCCGATCGACATCCCGCGGGGCTGCAGCTTCCGCACGCGTTGTCCGTTCGCGTTCGACCGCTGCGCCATCGATGATCCGGTGCGCGGGGCCGACGTCGGCGTGAACACCAGCGCCTGCCATCTGCGCGCCGACAGCCTGCCGCCGTCAGAGCCAGCAAGCGCATCGAATGGAACACCTGCGTGACCCTCATCGAAAACCAGAACGGAAGTCGGCGCGTGGGATCGGCGGAGGCTTTTTTTCGCGACCGCCAGGCAATCTATGCCGGATGGCGCCAGCATCTGCACCAGTTCCCGGAAGTGGCCTTCCAGGAACACAAGACTGCTGCCTATATCGCGGAACGCCTCGCCGAAATGGGGCTCGCGGTGGAGACGGGTCTTGCAGGAACCGGTCTTGTCGCGACGCTGGAGGGCGATGAACCCGGGCCGGCACTCGGCTTGCGCGCCGACATGGACGCATTGCCGATCCTTGAGGAAAGCAAGCTCACCTATCGCTCGCGTCACCATGGTGTGAGCCACGCCTGCGGCCATGACGGGCATATGACCATGCTGCTTGCAGCAGCCGACTATCTGTCCCGTCACCGCCTCGCCGGCAGCGTGCGTTTCATCTTCCAGCCAGCCGAGGAAGCCGAAGGCGGCGGCCGCAGGATGGTCGAGGAAGGGCTGTTCGACCGCTTCCCGGTCGATGCCATTTTCGGGCTGCACAACTGGCCGGGGCTGCCGCTCGGCACCGTTGCGGTCAGGCCCGGGCCGATGATGGCGGCGATGGACCTTTTCACCGTCACCATCAAGGCATCGGGCGTCCATGCGGCACTGCCGCATCTCGGCACGGATGCCATCGTCGCGGCGGGCACCTTGATCAGCAGCCTGCAGAGCATCACCAGCCGTGCCGTGGATGCCATGCAACCGGTCGTGGTGTCGCTGACGCAGATCCATGGCGGCAATTCGCTCAACGCGTTGCCGGGGGAAGTCGTGCTGCACGGCACTGTGCGGGCCTTCTCCGAGCAGGCACGGGCAACGGTGCAACAGCGGCTGGAGCAGATCGTCAACGGCATCGCCATCGCGCATGATGTGAAGGCAGTGCTCGCCTTCACGCCGAAATATCCAGCCACCATCAACGACCCTGGTGTGGCGGCCGCAGCCGCGGTCATTGCAGCCGAGACCTGGGGCGAGCAGTCGGTGATCACCGAGTTCGAGCCGAGCATGGCGTCGGAAGACTTCGCCTTCATGCTTGACGCCAAGATGGGTTGTTATGCCTGGATCGGCAACGGCAACCGCACGCCGCTGCACAATCCGGGCTTCGACTTCAATGACGCGCTGATCCCCTATGGCGCGCTCTATTGGGCCGCCCTCGTCAATTCCTGGCCCAAAACCGCAATCGGCACAGCCGCACAGGCGTGATCGCCCTTCACACAATGAGGAGAACCAACAGATGAGACTAGCTGGCAAGAGGGCTTTGCTGATCGGCGCCGCAACCGGCATCGGGCGCGCCTGCGTGGAGGATTTCGCCCGCAATGGCGCCGCCGTCGTCGTGGCCGACATCAACGAGCCGGCGGCGGCGGAAGCGGCCGCACTTGCCCGCTCGCACGGCGCGACCGCCCACAGCGTGGCCTGCGACGTGCGCGACGAGGACTCGGTGCGTAACACCGTCGACTATGCCGAGCGCGAACTCGGCGGCCTCGACACGCTGGTCTTCCTGGCCGGGCTGATGCGCACCGGCGCCATCGACGAGGTCGAAGCCACGACCTGGGATGCGATCTTCAGCGTCAACGCGCGCGGCACCTTCTTCGCTGCCAAATATGGCGCCCCGGCCATCAAGCGCGCCGGCGGCGGCAGCTTCATCACCACATCTTCACTCGCCGGCCTGCGTGGCGCGCCGGGCATGACTGCCTATGCCGCGGCCAAGGGCGCGGTGATCGCCTTCACCACCGCGCTCGCGCAGGAACTGGCCCCGGCCAACATCCGCGTGAATTCGGTCCTGCCGGGCTGGATCGACACCCCCTTCAACACGCCGGCTATTGATTATATGGGTGGCGTCGAACCACACGGAGAGGTCGTCCGCCGCATCGTGCCGCTCGGAAGGCAGGGAACGCCGGCGGAGGTTTCGCCGATTTATGTGTTTCTCGCCTCCGAGGAGGCGCGCTACATTACCGCCAAATCGATGATGGTCGACGGCGGCATGGCGCACTGAACCGGTAACGATCGAGTCAACGGACCAGGGAGGTCCGATACATGATGGATGCGGCAGGGTCGGTGCTCGACCAGGAAATCGAGAACCTGTCCGACGCCCGGCGCCGGGTCGGCATCAAGCTCAAACTTGCACGTCAGACCAAGGGCCTGACGCTGAAGGAGCTTGCCCGCCGCAGCCGTTGTTCGGAGAGCCTGCTCTCCAAGGCCGAGAACGGCAAGGCGCTGCCTTCGCTGCCATTGATCCATCGGCTGGTGCGGGTGCTGGAGACCAACATCAGCTGGCTGTTCGACGAGACCGAGCCGGAAGACACGCCCGTCTTCCGCGCCGGTGAACGGCCAGTGGTGACGCTCGACAACCGGCCGGGTGATGGTGCCGGCGTTTCGTTCGAGCGCATCATTCCCTACAAGGGCGGCCATCTCCTGCAGAGCACGATCCACCACATCGATGTCGGCGGCAAAAGCGGAGAGGCCATCACCCATGAAGGTGAAGAGACCGGCTATGTGCTGCGCGGCAGGATCGAGCTGAACCTCGACGGCGTCGTGCACAGCCTGCAGGCAGGCGATGCCTTCTGCTTCCGTTCGCATGTGCCGCATTCCTACCGCAACACCGGCGACGAACCCGCCAGCATCCTGTGGACCTGTACGCCACCGACTTTCTAGGCCGCCAGGGACCGGATCACGCTCCGGCCACTAGCCAGTCAAGGTCGAGTCCGGGGGCGAAGTTGCGAAGCTCAGCCGGATCGGGAAGGCCGGCGCGGCCGTCGGGACGGGTGCATTTCAGCGCGGCAACCGTGTTGGAAAAGGCGATCGCATCCACAACAGGACGGCCCTTCGCCAGCGCCAGTGCAAACGCACCGTGGAACGCATCACCGGCGCCCGTGGTGTCAACGACGCCAACACGGGGCGGCAGCGCATTTCGGAGGTTGCCATCCTCCAGCCAGAAGAATCCATCCGCGCCATCCGTTACGCCCACGAGGGTGTGTGACGCGCGACGCGCGCGCCTGAGCCCCTCTTCGATCGAATCCGTTCCCGTGAACTGGGCAAGGCCGGGGCGCGAAAAGATGACGTGGTCGGCAGCTCCCACGATCGCGGCGACGGTGCCGGATGCGTGACGCGAGATGTCGGCATCGAGCAGCGAAGGAATGCCGGCGGCCCGGGCGGCGTGCAGGCATCGCAGTGCGCCTTCAGGCCAGGTCAGGTCGCACAGCACCGCATCGCCCCAGCTTTTCGGTTCGAGCCAGTCCGCCGCAGAGGGTAATTCGGGGTCCGTATAGGCCACGATGAGCCGTTCGCCGCGCGAATCCACCAGCACGACAGCGCCGGAGGATTGCACGCCCGGGAACGCCCGCAACCAGGTCGTATCGACACCCACGGCCTCGAATTCCCGGCGCATCGTGGCTGCGGTATTGTCCTCGCCTGTCCGCGCCGCGATCAACGCATGCCCGCCGAGCCGGGCCACCGTCACCGCCGCCGTCGCGGCGGGGCCGCCGCCCACTTCGTGCCGCCGCTTCGCGTACACTTTCACCGCATGATCGGGGATGCGGTCCAGGGTGAGGATGGTGTCCTGGAGCGCAAGTCCGACACAGAAGACGGAGCATTTCATGGCCGGCCTCTAGACAAGACGCATGCCCGTCTCGGGATGGAAAAGATGGATCGCGTTGAGATCGACGGTGAAGCGACGTGACGTTTCGCCGACGCGGACGCTGCCCGGGCGCACGCGTGCCATGACCTCGCGTCCGCCCAGCCGAACCACCGCCATGGAGTCGGCGCCATGGTCCTCGACCAGGACGACGTCGGAAACAAAGGCGCCGGCATCCGCGGCGTCCCCTGCGAGGCTGACATGTTCGGCGCGCAAGCCGACGTCGATCCGGTCGGTGCCGGCGCGGCGTGCTGCTTCAGCCCGGCCCGGCCGCAACGGCAACCGATGGCCTTCGCCGAAATCCAGCACCGCGCCGCCCGTGCCGATGTCGATGGTTGCCGGCACAAGAGTCATGGGCGGTGAACCGATGAAGGTTGCCACGAAGCTGTTCACGGGATGCTGATAAATCTCATTTGGCGAGCCGATCTGCTGGACTTCGCCGAGCCGCAACACGACGATCCGGTCGGCCATGGTCATCGCTTCGGTCTGGTCATGGGTCACGTAGATGCTCGTGGTGCCGAGTGCCGCCTGAAGCTTGCGGATTTCCATACGCATGCCGACGCGCAGCTTGGCATCGAGGTTGGACAGAGGCTCGTCGAACAAAAAGACCTTGGGGTCACGGATCAGCGCGCGGCCAAGCGCCACACGCTGGCGCTGGCCGCCGGAGAGCGCACGCGGCTTGCGGCCGAGATAAGGTTCCAGTTCGAGCATCTGCGCGACGTCACGCACCTTGTCGTCGATCTGATCGGCAGGCAGATCGCGCATCTTGAGCGAGAACCCGAGATTCTCAGCGACCGTCATGTGCGGATAGAGCGCGTAGTCCTGGAAGACCATCGCCATGTCGCGGTCACGCGGCGCGACGGCGTTGAGGCTGCGGCCGTCGAGCATGATGTCGCCACCGCTGATCTCTTCCAGCCCTGCAATCATGCGCAGGAGCGTGCTTTTGCCGCAGCCGGACGGCCCGACAAGCACGACGAACTCGCCGTCGGTGACATCCAGGTCCACCGCCTTTACCGCGTCAACGGTACCGAAGCGCTTGTGCACACCTCGCAGCGTCAACTCAGTCACTTCTTCTCTCGCTCCCCGTTGACAACGGCCATTTTTAAAGCAGGATAATTACACTGTGTAAATATGTGATCTCAGAATGTCCGGTCGATTTGTTCCACGCAGCCGAAGGGAAACGCGAGCCAGCGTTCTGGAGAGCCTTCTGCGATCGAAAGGCGCGTTCCGAACCGGAATCGCACGAGATTCCAATCTCACGGAAGCCAGCGTCTCGAGAATCCTCAATGAACTGCGCAAGGAGAACATCGTCGAGGAGAAGCGTCAGCAAACCAGCAATGCAGGCGCACCGACCGCTTTTGTTACACTAAGCAAAGATATTGCTGTCCTTGGCATCGAACTGTCCAACAGCCGGCTTTCCTTCGGTGTCGGAGACCTGAAGGGGACGCTGGATTACGTCGAACGCGTGCCGGCATCGCCGCAGCTTTCGCAGCAGGAATTCGAACGTCTCTTCGCCGAGGGCACCGCGAATGTCGGCGAGTGGATCAGCGCGCGCGGCATCGCGTTGCGCCAGGCAGCAATGTCCATCCCCGGCTTCGGACGCGAAGGCGGCAATCCGATCTATCCCTGGGATATGAACCGTCTTGCGCAATCCCTGGGCGCGGCACTGCCGGGCGTGCCGCTGACATTCACCAATTCTGTGATCGCCCAGGCTGCGTTCCATCGCTATTCGCATCCGGCCGGCTATGGCATTTCGGGCGACCACCTCTTCCTGTTCGCGGGACATGGCGTGGCCGGGGTCATCGTCAATGACGCGGCACCCGTCGATGCATTCTCCGCTTTCGAGATCGGCCACATGGTGATCGAGCGCGATGGTTTGCCGTGCCGCTGTGGCCACAAGGGCTGCCTGGAGGCCTACACGTCGCTGCGCGCCATTTCGCCGATCATCGGCTTGAGCGATGCGGATATCCTGACGAAGGGCGACCGTTTCATGGAGGCGCTGAGCGTCGATCCAGCCGCCCGCGAAGCGCTCCGCGAGCGGCAGTTCCTGCTCGGGCTGGCCCTCGGCAACGCGCTCAACCTGCATTCCGTCCCCAAGGTCGTCGTCAGCGGCTGGCCCTCGCTGATGCCGGAGGTCGATCGCACGGCGATCGCTGACGGGCTGAACCAGAGCCTGCTTGGCGGCTATTCGCCGGAGCGCCTGGAGCTCTCGTTCATCGAACCCTTGATCGGCAACGACCCTAAGGCGGCGCTGCACTATGCGGCCTACTGTTTCGTACGTGGCGGTGCACTGGACGACAAGACCGGTCAACATGCCACGCTGGAGGAGATCGCCTGAATGTTGACCCAGAACCCGCAGGCCACCGGGCGTGTCGGTGTTGTCTTTGTCGCCTCGCCGCTGTTTTCGGAAGCCGCGGCAACCGAATTGATAACGCACACCTCGGCGCTTCTCGGCTCGGAGCGGCTGGCCGGCCAGTTCGCCATTGCATCGAAACTGGCGCGTGACCGCGCAAGCTGCAGCGAAGCGTTCGAGCAATTTGACCTCGATAACCTGGACGCACTCATCATTCAGCTCTCCACCTTCGCGACTGCGGAATTGCTGCATGAAGTGCTTTCGCATCTCGGTGAGCGTCGCCTGCCTATCGCCCTGTGGGCGCTGGAGGAGACGGACCAGATCATCACCAACTCGCTGTGCGGCGTGCAGCTCTGGGCTTCGACCCTGACGCGGTTCGGGCGCGGTTTCACGCTTTTGCTCGGCAATCCCGACGATGCCGAACTGGCCAAGGACCTGGCCGCCTTCACCGCAGCGTCCCGTGCGCACGGGCGCATTCGCGGCGCCCGCATCGCCCTTGTCGGAGCGCATGCCGACTGGTTCACCAACCTGGCTGTCGATCCGTGGACGATCCGCCGGCATCTGGACGTGACGATCGAGCAGATGACGCTCGTCAAATTCCTCGACGGCTGCAAGGCCGAGCCTGAGGCCGAGGCCGTGGCCAGCAAGCGCTGGGCGGAGGCGAGTTTCGACGGCGGTGATGACGAAGTGGGACGCGCCACGCTCGGCCGCACCTATGCGCGGCTTGCGGCGGGACTGGACAAGGTCAAGGCCGATGCCATCGCGATCCGCGACTGGCCAGAGATCCTCTATGCCGAGAACTTCAAGGGGACCTGGGGAGCGCTTGGCGAGTTGTCCGATCGCTCTGTACCGCTTGCGCCGGAAGGGGATGTCATGGGCGCCGTCACGGCCCTGGTCGCCCGCGCATTCGACGAAGCCTCCCTGCCCTTCCTGACAGACATCTCCGGCATCGATCGTCACAACGACAGGCTGGTGCTCTGGCACTATGGCGTGAGCCCGCGCCTGGCCGATGGGCCACGTTCGCTCGACCCCGTGCTAAAGCAGGAGACCTTTCCGCTGAAAGCCGGACCAATGACCTTGATGCGCCTGTCGCTGCGTGCCGACGGGCAGTTGCGCATCTTCGTCAGCGAGGGCGAGATGCTGGCCCAGCAATCGCAAGCCAATCGTGCTGCCGGTTTCTTCAGGCCAGACAGGGCCGATTCAGAAACCCTGATCCGCCACTTCATCGACGAAGGCTACGAACACCACGTCACCGCCGTGTACGGGCGCTGGGCCAACGCGGTGCTACATCTCGGCCGCCAGCTTGGCGTGCAGGTCGACCATGTCTGAGACGATGGGCAGAGCAAACTTTCCGGCCGGCGCGGCATACCGACCGATCGGCCTCGGCTGGCGTACCGCCGGCGGATCGTGGACAAGTGGTGCCTTCGAACAAAGCGGCGAACTTTCCGTATCGACGACGCGACGAGGCGACAGCCGACACATCGTTGCAACGCATCCGCAGGCCGAAGCGATGGAGATCGTCTTCGCGGTGCCAAAGGCATTCCAGGCTTTCGGCGGTGGCGAACGCTTCGAGACGCTGAACCTGCGCGGCCAGTCGGTGCGGTACTATCTCGAGAATTTCGGCCTCGGCAACGGCACCTACCTGCCGTCGCCCTGGATTGCCACCTCGCTCGGCTACGCCGTCTATCTGCCTGGCGAGGCGGCTGCGATGTTCCATGTCGCGGCTCCGTTCGACCCGAACGTCCTGCGCATTCAGATCGAGGGAAACCGACTCGAGCTCGAGATCGATCTCGGCACCCTGGACCAGCTCTATCTGGCACTGATCGAACGCATCGGCCCGCCGATACTGCCGGAGGATTCCTTCTTCGGCCTGTGGAAGGCCGGAGACTGGCGCATTGAGAATGCCAGGACCGTGGAGGCCGACATTGCGGGCTACCGCAACCTCTCCCTGCCAATGGCGGTCAAGCTGATCGATGCCTACTGGGCAAGCGAGGTCCATTCCTTCGAATTCGACACCACGAAGTATCCCGACGCCTGGGACATGGTCACCCGCATGGCCGCGGATGGCACGGATATTTACCTATGGCTGTGTCCCTGGGTGGTCGTCGGCACGAAATCGTTCACCTATGCCAGCACAAAGGGCTACACGATCAGGGACGCGGAAGGCTCCGCCATCACCCGCAGGCCCGGCGCCAATCCCAACATCGTCGCCGCCTTGATCGACTTCTCCAATGCGGAGGCCAGCGCCTGGTGGTCGAAGAATTTGCGGAAACTGCTCGAGCGCGGCATCAAGGGCTTCAAGGCGGATTTCGGCGAGCAGCTTCCCGAACACGCACTGCTGCATTCCGGGGAAACGGGCGGACAGGCTCATAATGCCTTCGTCCGCTATTACCTCGAGGCGACAATCGCTGCTTTCGACGGGAGAACTCCGGCCATCATCAGCCGCTCGGGCTCGCCGCGCGTTCGCGCCCCGATCTGGAGCGGCGACCAGACCTCCGACTTCTGCCCCAAGACCGGCCTGCCCTCGGCGGTCCGCGCCGCGCAAAGTGCCGCCTTCGCAGGCTGGTCGTTCGTCGGCAGTGATCTCGGCGGTTACTTCGGCACGCCGACCACGCAGGTCTTTGCGCGATGGGCGCAGTTCTCCTGCTTCACGCCGCTGATGATGCTGCACGGACTGGGTTGCCGCGAGCCGTGGGACATGGATGCGATATCCGTCGCGGTGTATGACGACTACGCGCGCCTGCATCTTTCCTTGCTGCCGGTGTTCCAACGTCATGGGCACGTGGCCGCAAGCGGCGGCCTGCCACTGCTGCGCATGATGCCGTTGTCCTTTCCGCAAGTGGACTGGTCGGCGATCAACGATTGGGATCAGCAATACATGCTGGGCGACGACATACTGGTCGCGCCGGTCGCCTTCTACGGCAATACGCGGGCGGTCTACCTGCCCGAAGGAAGCTGGTTCGATGTGCTTTCCGGCACCTATGTCGACGGGTCGACCTGGCGCATCCACGACGTCCCCCTCGACAGGATGCCGATCTTCATCCGCAAGGGCGCCCGCCTTGTGCTGGCGCTTGATGCGCAGACGCGGCGCGCGGTGGAGATCGTTTTCGCCGAGCAGGCTTCGAAGACGCCGCAAGGACAGGACGGCTGGTCCGTGGAGGCGATCGGCATCGTGAAAGGCGCCAACAAGGGCGGGACATCGGAGCCTGAACTGGCCGTGTTCTCGAAGTGGTTCGGCGCCGACATCGAATGGATAAGCGTCATGACTTAATCCGCCACCGTGAAGCCTTGGGAGAAGGTTTGCGGCGGGCATAAGTGGAGGAGAAACATGAGGAACGTGCTGAAGAGTGGCGCCATGGCTGCCGCGATCGTGGCCGGGATGGGAACGGCACCCGGTTGGGCCGACAATCTGGTGCTCTGGGTGAACGCGCCGTTGGCGTCCGGCCCGGATGCACCGCTTTATGCCGAGCTCAAGAAGTTCGAAGCGGAAACCGGCAACAAGGTCGAGGTGCAGGCCGTTCCGCACATGGAGATGGAGCGCAACCTGTTCGTTGCCATGTCCGGCGGTGCCGGGCCCGACGTCATGGCGCTGGACATCGCCTGGGTGGCCGGGCTTGCCGATGCGGGACTGCTGATGGACATCACCGAGCAGTCCGCGCCGCTGGCGGCGCAGTTCCAGCCAGGTCCCCTCGCGGGCGGCCGCTACCAGGGCAAGCAATATGCCCTGCCGCTCTACACCAACAACGCAGCCCTGATCGTCAATGACAAGATGCTGGCGCAGGCTGGCATCGACAAGGCCCCGACCACCTGGGAAGAGTTGCGGGCGGCGGCCGTGGCGATGACCAACGCTGAAAAAGGCACCTACGGCATCAGCTTCGGCTCCAACCGCATGGGCGCCTTCCAGCTCTATCCCTTCATCTGGCAGGCCGGTGGCGAGATCATCGACGACAAAGGCAAGTCGCATGTCACCGATCCGGAAGCGGTCGCGGCGGTCGACTTCCTGGCCAGGCTCTACACGCAAGACAAGGCGATGCCGGAGTCGGTGCTGACGGCCGGCAACTGGGACGAAGTCCACGCTCCGTTCATCCAGGAGCGCGCCGGAATGGTGATCAGCGGCGACTGGGCGATCTCCGCCATCAAGAAGAACGCGCCAAACCTGGCCTTCTCGATCCACCCTCTGCCCAAGGGCAAACAAGACGCCACAGTCATCGGTGGCTACAACCTTGCCATCCGCCAGGGTACCGCCTCGCCCAAGGCAGCGTTCCAACTGGTCGAATGGCTCACCGCCGAACACAGCATCGAACTGATGGGCAAATATGAGCGCCTGTCAGCGACCGCTGCGGCAGCGACACCCGAAGCAATCGCCAAGCTGCCGAAGGAAATGCAGCCCTTCATGGTGCAAGCCGGCGCGGGTCACCCCCGTCCCGTCGTTGCCTCCTGGAGCGAGATGCATGGCGTGTTGGGCAATATGTGGGATGCCGTCATACGTGGAAAGCCCGCGGCAGAGGCCCTGGCGGAAGCCAACGCGGAAATCGAGAACCTGCTGGCCAAATAAATGACGACGCGCGCGCGGGAAACGACGGGGCTGAAACCGCACTGGTCCTCGATTTTCGAGAACGGCACAGGTGCACGTCTCTACCCTTATCTCATGGTCATGCCGGCCATACTGATTGCCATCGGGGTGGTGGTCTATCCGGTGGTATCCGGCATCACTTCGGCCTTCTACGACGTGACCCTGCGCACGCTGAACAGCGGCGATATGCCCTTCGTCGGCGTGCGCAATTTCGAACGGGTCTTCGCCGATCCGAATTTCGTGCGCGCTTCGATCAACACGGTGATCTGGGTGGTGCTGAATGTCGTGGCGCAACTCGGACTCGGCCTCGCCCTGGCGCTGCTGCTGCACCGCATCGTTCCGGGCATCGGCTTCTTCCGGTCCGGCATACTGGTGCCATGGGTAGTACCGAGCGTCGTCGCCGTGCTGACATGGCGCTGGATGTATGACCCCAGCGTCGGCATCGTGAACGAGATGCTCGTGCGGCTGGGCGTCATCAACGACTACCATCCCTGGCTCGGTGATACTGCCACAGCGCTCTACGCCGTAACGGTAGAGAGCATCTGGAAAGGGACACCGTTCGTGATGCTGCTCCTGCTGGCCGCCCTGCAACTCGTGCCCAAATCCATTCTGGAAGCCGCATCGATGGACGGAGCTTCGGGCTGGCGGATGCTGTGGCATGTGATCCTGCCGCAGATCCGCGTCTCCTTCGCCATCGCCGCCGTGCTGACCTTCATCCTCACGGTGAACAACTTCAATGCGATCTGGCTGATGACAGAGGGCGGACCGCTCAACTCGTCCGAGATCCTGTTCACTCTGGCCTACAAATATGGCTTCCAGCGCTTCGACCTCGGCAGGGCATCAGCCGTCGCGACCATGCTGTTCGTTGGGCTGGTCATCGCGACCACGATCTACCTGAAACTCATCCAGTCCAGGGAAGCCGACTGAGATGTCGACATCCTCTCCAGCACGCCAGACGGCGCGGGACCGCTCCAGCGCTCCCCTTAAGCGAAGACGCACGCCCAAACCGGTGCGCCTGGTGCTGCTCTATGCCGGCCTGTGGGCCGCCTTCATCTGGTGCATCTTTCCTTTCTACTGGATGATCGCGACGTCGTTGCGCGCAAAGGACGAGATCTTCGCGCGGCCGCCCTCGATCGTGCCGCACACCATCACCTTGCAGAACTATGTCGACCTGCTGGTCGGCGCGCAGTTCTGGCGCTTTGCGCTGAACAGCCTGTTCCTGACGCTGAGTGTCACCGTCATCACCGTCCTGCTGTCGGTCACCGCCGGCTATGCCATGGCGCGCCACCGCTTCAAGGGCTCGGTGATGCTGCCGCTGTTCATGCTCTACGGGCAGATGTTCCCGCCGGTGCTGCTGCTGATCCCCTTCTACATCCAGCTGAAGTTCCTCGGCTGGCTGGATAGCCTCTTCGGCCTGATCCCGGTGTATCTGAGCTACATGCTGCCGCTGTGCGTCTGGCTGATGCGCGGGTTCTTCGCCCAGGTACCGCATTCGCTGGAGGATGCCGCGCGACTGGACGGCTGCACGCGCTGGCAAGCCTTCTGGCGCGTTATCCTGCCAATGGCGCGGCCGGGCATCGTCGCGGTGGCGACCTGGGTGATGATCCACACCTGGAACGAGTTCCTTTACGCCTCCACCTTCATCCTGTCGGAAAAGAACCGCACGCTGCCGCTGGGTCTCTCCGGGCTGATCGGCCAATACACGACAGACTGGGGCATGCTGATGGCTGGCGGCGTGGTGACGGCGGCACCCATCCTGCTGATTTTCTTCTTCCTTCAGAAGCACCTCGTTGCCGGCGTCGGCGGCGGTGCCGTGAAGGGCTGATACCGGAAAGGCGTCACGATGACCCAGATCAAAAACGTGCAGGCTTTCGCGCTGTCCTGCCCGACACCGGGCGGAGCGACCTTCGCCGTCGGTCGTTCGGCCAAACGCGACATGGTGCTGGTCCGCATCGAGACGCAGGACGGCATCGTCGGCTACGGCGAGGCGCATCATGCCCAGACGCCCAGCACGATCGCCGCCTTCATCAACGACGCCCTCGGCCCTTCGATCATCGGCCTGGAAGCCCATGAGACCGAGGCGATCTGGGACAGGAGCTATCGCCGTTTCATTGCAACACACGGCCCGGGTGCCGCCGCCGTGATTGGTCTTTCGGGTGTCGATCTCGCTCTCTGGGACATCAAGGGCAAGGACCTCGGCCAGCCGGTCTACAGGCTGCTTGGCGGCAAGCGGCGACCGATCCCGGCCTATGCCGGCGGGATCAGCCTCGGCTTCCAGCCGGTCGAGGAGCTTACGGCGGAGATCGAGCGCTACATCGCCCAGGGCTACAACTTCATGAAGCTGCGTGTCGGCGACACGCTGGAAAAGGACCTCGAGCGTGTCGCCGGCGTGCGCGCAGCATTCGGTGACGCCATCGTGCTGGCCGCGGATGCCGGTACCCGCTACCGCACGGCGGACGTCCACCGCATCGCCGAGATATGCGAAGCCGGCAGGCTGGCATGGCTGGAGGAGCCATTCACGCCCGATAACGTGCCAGGCTACCGGCGCCTGCGCGACATCACCTCGACACCACTCGCCGCGGGCGAAAACCACTTCACCCGCCATGAGCTGCGCGCGCTGATCAGCGAGCAGGTGATCCAGTTCGTGCAGGCAGATTGCTGCAAGACCGGCGGCATCACCGAAATCCTAAAGATCGCCGCGCTCGCCGGCGCATGGCACCTGCAGTTCGCACCGCATACGAGCGCGTCGGTGTTGAGCACCGCGGCATCCACCCATGTCCTGTCCGTCGCACCGAACGCCTTCATCTACGAAGCCGACGTGTCGGCTATCAACGCGTTCAGGGATGAGCTCGGCAGTCCGATCAAAGTCGTTGACGGCACGATCAGCGCACCGGAAGGGCCAGGGCTCGGCGTCGAGATCGACGAAAGCCTGATCGGGAAATATCCGTTCATTCCCGGCGCGTCCTACCAATAGGCCGGCAGATGACGATTCTGAACATTCAGCCCGGGGTATCCGCATGACACGCCGCGCCTCCTACTGGGCAGATCTATCGCGCCCTGGCTTTGCTGCGCTGGATCGGGCGCGCACGATCTGTGTCCTGCCCGTCGGCGCCATTGAGCAGCATGGGCCTCACCTGCCGGTTTCGGTCGATCGCGATCTCGCCGAGGCGGTGCTGGAGCGGACCCTTGCCCGGATGGATGACGGCCCGTCGACCCTGGCCCTGCCCGGCTTTACCTATGGCAAGAGCAATGAGCACGGCACGATTGCGGGGACGCTTTCGCTGTCGGCCGCAACCTTGCTCGCGATCCTAGACGACCTCGCCCATAGCCTGGCAAAAACCGGCTTCCGCAGGCTCGTCCTGCTCAATGCCCATGGCGGCAACACCCCGGTACTCGAGATCGCAGCCCGTGACCTCAAGATCGCCCATGGGCTGAGGGTCGCCACCTGCCACTGGTACAATTTCAACGAGGCCGAGCGGCATGGCGATGCCCGCGAAAGCACGTTCGGCATCCATGCAGGCCTGATCGAGACAAGCGCCATGCTGGCGCTGAAACCGGCGCTCGTCGCAATGGATCGGGCGGACGACTTCGCCAATCAGGCGGAGACCTGGCAGCGCGATTTTACCCATATCGGCCTTTCGCCCGGCCGCGCCCGGCCCGCCTGGACGATCGAAGACCTCAGCGCTCCAGGCGCGTGCGGCAATGCTGCTGCGGCTACGCCGGCGATCGGAGAGCAACTCCTGGAAACGGCGGCTCGCAACTTCGTGCGTTTCCTCGGTGAATTCGAGCGCTTCTGCGACCAGCAAGATCAACGGGACCGCGCGCATTGAAAAAGCGGCGGGAAGAAACATGTCCATCTCGGGAAAGAATGACATCGACTGGAAAGCCTTTGCCAAGGTGCTGGGCGATGTCGAAACCATCGACACGCCCTCGGTGGTGAAGAAGCGCTCGCGCGACTTCTTCTGGTACAGCCCTATCCTCAGCCGCGAGTTGTCGTCGTGCTTCGGCGATCTGGTGGCGGTGCCGAAATCGATGGAAGAGCTGTCGAAATGTCTGGCCACCGCCTTCGACTGGAGCGTGCCGATCGTGCTGAGAGGCGGCGGCACCGGCAATTACGGCCAGGCCGTCCCGATGCAGGGCGGGCTGATCGTCGACATGACCAGCCTGAACCGCATCCTCGAGATCGGAAGCGACACGGTTCGCGTGGAAGCCGGCGCCAGGATAGGTTCGATCAACGAGGCACTGGCCGGGAAAGGCCGGGAACTGCCGCTGTTTCCCTCGACCGAGGCGATCGCCACGATCGGCGGCTTCATCGCCGGCGGCTCGGGCGGAATCGGCTCGATCCGTCATGGCATGCTGCGCGACGGCAAGAACATCGAGCGCATCGCGGCCCTCTCCGTCGAGCATGAGCCCAGGCGGCACGAGTTCACCGGCAAGGACATCTCGGCGATCCACCATGCCTGGGGCCTGAATGGCGTGATCACCGACCTCGTGCTGGGTACGGTGCCTTCCGCACGGTGGATCAACATCGTCGCCGCATTCGACACTTACAGGCACGCCTTCGAGGCGGGGATCGCGCTCGGTTCAGCGCGGCAGATCGACCTGAAGCTGCTGACCACGATCGACAGGCGCATCGCCGCATCGATCACGAAACTCGGCGATATTGCGACACGCCGACGCGACCTGCTGCTCGTCATGGTCGCCGAGGCAGATGCCGACAATGCGTTGCGCCTGATATCGCAGCATGGCGGCGTCGAGGAGCTCGCGCTCGACAATGCGGCGTTGAAAGCTTCGGATCTGCCGGCGCTTTCCGAATTCTCCTACAACCACACCACACTGCAGGTGCTGAAGCAGGATCGCAGCGTCACCAATCTGCAGGTCACGTTCCGGCCGCCGCTCGACGGCGCCAGGATCGACGAGCTGCAGCCGATACTGGGTGACGAGGTGCTCATGCATCACGAATTCGCCCTGCTCAACGACCAGCTCGTGGCTTTCGATCTGCCGGTGGTGCGCTACACGACGGACGAGCGCCTGTTCGAACTCGCCAGGATCTATGACGACCACGGTTGCCCGACCTCCAACCCGCATGTGCCTTATGTGGAAGGTGGTTCCATGAAACCGGATTTCCGTCACCTCGCCTGGAAGAAGCGGCTCGATCCACGCGGATTGCTGAATTCGGCGAAATCGCGGCTCTGGGACGAGGTCAAGCACCTTCCGGCCGAGGAGATCGAACAGCTGTCGAGCCGCAAGGCATCGTGAGCCTGCGTCCCAAATGGCCTGGAGCATTTCGGCTTTTACGCAATACCGGACGGAAAACCGCTACGCACATTTCCTGGAATTGCCCTAGATGAAATCGGCCCGGTGCGGCGTGAAACTGTCGACAAGACGGCCCGCTTCGAGCGCCTTGACCCCATGAACGAGGTTGGACGGGACGATGAAGGAGTCGCCTACCCCGAGTGTTTCCGTCCTGCCGTCTATGGTCACCTCGAAGCGTCCTTCGGCGACATAGCTTGCCTGCACATGCACATGCGAATGCAGGGCGCCGACGCCGCCTTTCTCGAAGCCGAACTCGACCATCATCAGCTCGTCGGTATTGACCAGCACGCGGCGGCGATTGCCATCCGGCGTGGCAACCCATTCACGATCGACCGCGCGGGAAAAGACCTCGATCTCTGTCACAGGCCGAACTCCTTCTGATCAACGGGCGAGCCAGCCGCCATCCACCGGCACGACCGCGCCGTGCATGTATTTCGAGGCCGGCGCCAGCAGGAAGACGGTGGCGTCGCCGATGTCGCTGGCCTCGCCCCAGCGACCCGCCGGGATGCGGCCGAGGATCGCGGCGTTACGGTCGGGATCATTACGCAGCACCTCGGTGTTGTTGCTGACGATATAGCCGGGTGCGATGGCGTTGACGTTGATGCCCCTGGCCGCCCATTCGTTGGCAAGCAGCCGGGTGACGCCGAGCACGCCATGCTTGGAGGCTGTGTAGGAAGCCACCCGGATGCCACCCTGGAAAGACAGCATCGAGGCGATGTTGACGACGCGCCCCGTTCGGCTGGCCGCCAGCACCTTGCGGGCGAAGGCCTGGGTGAGGAAGAACAGGGATTTCAGGTTGACGTCCATCACGTCGTCCCAGTCCTGTTCACTGAAGTCGATCGCATCACCACGGCGGATGATGCCGGCATTGTTGACGATGCCGTCGATCGGCCCGTGTTCGGCCCAGGCCGCAGCCAGCATAGCCGCGGCGGTCTCGTGATCGGACAGGTCGCAGGCGATCGGCGTAAAGGAAGCACCAACCGACGCCAGATGCGCCTCCGTCTCGTCCATGGCCGAGCGGCCGACACCCAGCACACGGGCGCCAGCCTTGCCGGCCGAAACGGCGATGCCCTGGCCGATGCCTGTGTTGGCGCCGGTCACCAGGATGCGCTGGCCCTGCAGGCTGAAGGCGGAAAGATCGCTCACCGCAGCTCACCAATATCGACCGGGTCGACATCGGTGTAGTCGACATTGTCGCCCGCCATCGCCCAGATGAAGGCGTAGTTGGAGGTGCCGGCACCGGAATGGATCGACCAGCCCGGCGACAACACCGCCTCCTCGTTCTTCATGACGATGTGACGTGTCTCGTCCGGCTCGCCCATGAAATGGAACACGCGCGCGCTGTCGGCGAGATCGAAATAGAGATAGGCCTCCATGCGCCGGTCATGCACATGGCATGGCATGGTGTTCCACACCGAGCCCGGCGCCAGTTGCGTCATGCCGACGACCAGCTGGCATGTCTTCGCGCCCTCCGGATGGATGAACTGGAAGATCGAGCGTTCGTTCGAGGTCTGCTGGCTGCCGAGGTCGAGCCGTCGGGCATCGGCGATCCGTATCAGCCTTGCAGGCAGTTCCTGATGCGCTGGCGCGCTCAGCAGGTAGAATTTCGCCGGGGTCTGCGGATCGGTCGATGCGAAGGCAACGGTTTCGGTGCCCTTGCCGACATAGACCATGTCGCGGGTGCCGACTGCGAAGGTCTCACCGCCTGCCTGCACGGTGCCAGCACCGCCGATGTTGACGGCGATCAGTTCGCGCCGGTCGAGGAAATTCTTCGTGCCGGTCGGCTTGATCGCCTCCAGCGCGAGCGGGGTTGCCAGCGGCACCGCGCCGCCGACGACCATGCGGTCGTAGTGGGTGTAAGTGAGATGGACAGCACCGGCATGAAAGAGATCGCCGATATGGAAGTTGTGGCGCAACTCGTCCGTGCCCATGGCCGCCGCGGCATTGGGGTCGATGGAATAACGGGACGAATAGCTGGTGACTGTCATTTCGGGATGCTTCTCTCTGCGGTCAGGGCTTCTTGGGTGACTTCTCGGCGGCCAGATATTCCGCCTGCTGGGTGGTGAGGCGCTGGCGGTAGCGGTCCTGCGCAGCGATCAGGTGTGCACGCATGGCAGCCCGCGCGGCATCCGGATCGCCCGCCGATATCGCCTGCAGGATCAGGAGATGCTCACGCTGCAGGCCAGTCAGATAGTCGTTCGACAGCACTTCGACCGAGTACCAGGGCGAAGCGCGGTCGCACGGGATGGTGCGGTCGCCGAGCGCGTCGAGGATCTCGACATAGAATGGATTGTTGGTGGCCGAGGCGATCTCGCGATGGAAGGCGAAATCGGCCTTGCCGGTGGGTTCGCCGAGATGCAGCAGGCGGTCGAATTCGAAGAAGGCTTCCTGGATCAGGGCTTCCTGCGCGGCATTGCGGCGCATCGCTGCCAGCCCCGCGCTCTCGATCTCGATGCCCATGCGCACTTCCAGCACATTGATCGCCTGGCTGACCTTCTTGATCTCCTGGCTGAAGGACGAGAACGTCAGCGTCGGATGTTCGAGCACGAAGACGCCGGCTCCCTGCCTGGATTCCACCAGCCCGTCTGCGGCAAGGCTCGCCATCGCCTCGCGGATCACGGTGCGCGAAACGCCGAAGGTCTCCGTCATCTGCCCTTCCGTGGGCAGTTTCTGGCCTGGCATGATCTGGCCGCCGACGATCTGGGCGCGCAAGGTCGCCACCACGCGCTCGGCGAGCTTGGGCTTGCGTTCGATACGCAGGTCTTCGACGGTTTCCGATGCCATGATCAAACGCCTATCTGAATACGCTCGGCAGCCAGAGCGAGAGCGCGGGTATGTAGGTGACGAGACCTAATACCACGAGGCCAGCGGCATAGAAGGGCCATATGGAGCGCATCGCCTCCCAGACCGAAATCTTGCCGACCGCACAGGCGACGAACTGGACGGCCCCCACCGGCGGCGTGTTCAGCCCGATACCGAAGTTGAGGATCATGATGACGCCGAAATGCACCGGGTCGATGCCGTAGGCCACCGCCACCGGCAGGAAGATCGGCGTGCAGATGATGATGGTCGGCCCCATGTCCATGAAGGTGCCCAGCACCAGCATCAGCACGTTGATCAAAAGCAGGATGATGATCGGGTTGTCTGAGATCGTGTTCATCCAGGTGATCAGCGAGGCCGGCACGCGCATGAACGCCATCAGCCAGGAAAAGGCTGCTGCCATGCCGATGATCAAAAGCACCATCGCCGTGGTGCGCACGGCGCCGAAGGTGGCGTGCACGAAGTCGTTCCAGGTCATCCGCCGGTAGACGAAGGTGGTGACCGCGAGGGCGTAGAGCACGGCGATGCAGGAACTTTCCGTGGCCGTGAAGACACCCGAACGCACACCGCCGAAGATGATGCCGATCAGAAGCAGGCCGGGGATCGAGATCAGGAAATACTGGCCGACCTTGGCAAAACCCGGGAACGGCTCGGTCGGATAGCCGCGCGAGCGGGCGACGAAATAGGCCGTCACCATGAGTGCGGCTGCATAGAGCAGGCCTGGATGACGCCGGCGGTGAACAGGTCGGCGATCGAGATCTTCCCGCCGGCCGAGATCGAATAGATGATCATGTTGTGCGAGGGCGGCAAAAGCAGCGCGATCAGCGCCGCCATCGAGGTGACGTTGACGGCATAGTCGGCGCCGTAGCCGCGCGCCTTCATCTGCGGGATCATGACGCCGCCGACGGCCGCGGCTTCCGCCACCGCCGAGCCGGAAATGCCGCCGAACAGCGTGGCGGTGACGATGTTGACCTGGCCGAGGCCGCCGCGGATATGGCCGACCAGCGAGGCAGCGAAGGCGATGATCCTCTGCGCGATGCCGCCACGCACCATCAGATCGCCGGCATAGATGAAGAATGGGATGGCGAGCATCGAGAAGACGCTCATGCCGGAGTTGAGCCGCTGGAAGACGACCAGAGGCGGCAGGCCCATATAAAGCACGGTCGCAAGGGAAGACACGCCGAGACAGAAGGCGATCGGCGTGCCGATCAGCATCAACAGGGTGAAGACACCGAAAAGGATCAGCATTTCCATCGTATCAGGCCTTCACTTGGGCGGTGTCGAGTTCGGCGGCGACCTCCGCCGGCGGCAATTCGTCGAGAATGTCGTCGATCGGCTGGCCGGCGAGCCGCAGCACCATGCGCTCCAGCGAAAACAGACAGATCAGCGCGCCACCGACGACCAGCGGCACGTAATCCCAGCCGCCCGATATGCGCAGTGACGGCAGGGTGGTGTTCCATGTCAGCAAGACCAGCTGCGAGCCGTACCAGACCATGCCGATGCCGAAAGCGAAGGCGACGATGTCGGAGATCATGCGCAACCATGCCTTGCCGCCCCTGGGCACGACATAAAGCAGCACGTCGAAACCCATGTGATAGTTCTCGCGCACGCCGACGGCGGCACCCAGAAAGATGAACCAGCTCATCAGCATGACAGCGCCCGGCTCGGTCCAGCTCGGCGAGTCGTTCAGCACGTAGCGGCAGAACACCTGCCAGGCGACGATGGCCGTCATCACCACGAGGCCGGCGCCGGCCAGCCAGAGTGACAACGTGCTCAGCCAGGACAGGGTCTGGCCCGTTTTTTCCAGTCTTGTCGACATGGTCTTGCCTCCCGAAGGCGACAGGCAGGCCGAGGCCCGCCTGTCGGCTGCGTCACTGCACGGCCTGCACGTCTTCTACGAGCTTCTTCAGCACGGGATCGGTAACGTGCTTTTCGTAGACGGGCTTCATGGCGTCGATGAACCCCTGCTTGTCGGGAGAGGTGATCGCAGCCCCTGCCGCTTCCACCTTGGAGCGGGACTCGGCGGTCTTGGCAGCCCACAATTCACGCTGCTTGGCGACACTGTCCTTCGCCGCCTGTTTGAAGATCGCCTGGTCTTCCGGCGTCAGCTTGTCGAAGGCCGCCTTGTTCATCACGAACACTTCCGGAAGGATGGTGTGCTCGTCGAGGGAGAAGTTCTTCGCCACCTCGAAATGCTTGGCGGTGTCGTAGCTCGGGAAATTGTTCTCCGCGCCGTCGATGACGCCGGTTTCAATCGCCGAATAGACTTCGCCATAAGGCATCGGCGTGGCGTTGGCGCCCAGCGCCGCCACCATGTCGACGAAGATGTCAGACTGGATGACGCGGAACTTCAGCCCCTTCATGTCGGCGACCGAATTGATCGGCTTGCTCTTGTTGTAGAAGGAGCGGGCACCGGCATCGTAGAAGGCCAGCGCCACCAGGCCGGCCGGCTCGAACGCTGCCTTGATCTGGTCGCCAAGGGCGCCGTCCATCACCTTGTGCATGTGGTCTTCCGAGCGGAAGATGTAGGGTAGCGCCGGAACGATGGTTTCCTTCACCGTGCCGTTGAAGGGCGCCATGGAAACGCGGTTCAGCTCGATGACGCCGGAACGCACCTGTTCGATCGTGTCCTTCTCCTCGCCGAGCTGGGCGGAGTGGTAGACCTCGACGGCATAACGGCCGGCCGTGCGTTCCTTGACCAGTTCGCCGAAATATTTGACCGCCTCGACGGTCGGATAACCATCCGGGTGCGTGTCCGACGATTTCAGCACCGTCTGGGCAAAGGCGGCAGTACCGGTGGTCAGCGATGCCACCAGCAGTGCCAGGCCGGCCAGTTTTGAGATATGCAGCATTGGTTCCTCCCTCTTATGTTTGGCTAAAGTCGATACGCCCTCTTCGCGAGACTGTAGGCCAGCTCCGGCGCCAGCTCGCGCGCCTCGTCCTCCCTCAGGCGATGCTCCGAGACGAGGCGGGCGAGAAAGGCGCAGTCGACGCGGCGCGCCACGTCGTGGCGGGCCGGTATGGATGGAAAGGCGCGGGTGTCGTCGTTGAAACCGACAGTGTTGTAGAAGCCGGCGGTCTCGGTGGTCATCTCGCGGTAGCGGCGCATGCCTTCGGGGCTGTCATGGAACCACCAGGCCGGTCCAAGCTTCAGCGCCGGATAGACGCCGGCCAGCGGCGCCAGTTCGCGCGCATAGCTGGTCTCGTCCAGCGTGAAGACGATGACGGAAAGGTCCCGCTCGAGGCCAACCGCGTCGAGCAACGGCTTCAGCGCCGCGACATAGTCGGTACGCGTCGGGATATCGAAACCCTTGTCGCGGCCGAACTGCCTGAGCATCGCCGACGAATGATTGCGCCAGGAACCCGGATGGATCTGCAGCACCAGCCCGTCGTCCAGGCTCATCCTGGCCATTTCCGTCAGCATCTGGGCGCGGAACAGTCGGCGCTCACGCTCATCGGATGAGCCGGCGCGGATGCGGTTGAACAGCTCCTGCGCGGCGGCCGGCGAAAGGTTGGCGGTCTCGGCCGTGGCATGGCCGTGATCGGTGGAGGTGGCACCGTAGCCCTTGAAATAGGCACGGCGCTGGCGATGCGCGTCGAGGTAGCCAGCCCAGTTGCCGGTGTCGCAGCCGCTGATCTCGCCGAGACGATCGAGATTGGCGGCAAAACCTTCGAAATCGGGATCGACCACGGCGTCCGGCCGGTAGGCGGTGACGACGCGGCCCAACCAGCCGCTGTCGCGGATTTGCCGGTGCCAGGCAAGGTCGTCCAGCGCGCCGTCGGTGGTGGCGATCACCTCGATGTTGAAACGCTCGAACAACGCGCGTGGCCGGAATTCCTCGCGCCGCAGGCAGTCGGCTATCGCGTCGTAGTGACGGTCGGCGTTGGTCGCGGTCAACGGCTCGGCGATGCCGAAGAGATCGGTGAGCACGTAGTCGAACCACAGACGGGTCGGCGTGCCGCGGAACAGGAAATAGTTCTCGGCAAACAGGCGCCAGATCTTGCGGCCGTCGGTCTCGACCGGTGCGCCATCGAGCGTCGGTACACCAAGGTCTTCCAGCCTGACGCCCTGGCTGAACAGCATGCGGAAAACATAGTGGTCCGGCACGATCAACAGTTGCGCAGGATCCGGAAACGGTTCGTCGAGCGCATACCAGCGTGGATCGGTATGGCCGTGCGGGCTGACGATCGGCAGCGATTTGACGAGGCCGTAGAGCTCGCGAGCGATGCCGCGAACCGACGGCTCGGCCGGAAACAGCAAGTCTGGATCGACAAGCGAGTTCATGGGACCGTGCCGCTCCTCCTTCGGCGCCTTAATGGCTAGGAGCAGCACGAGGTAATGTCAACATACAAAAACTATAATGTTGTATGATAAGTTTGTTGCACCTGTCCAAATCGCGGTGTACGCAACGGATATGATGCCACTGATGACTGGAGGCGCCTTTTCGGCGACGACGGCGGCTTCGGGAGGGATGCCATGAAACAGCGAGCTATCACGTGACGGTCCTGTCCGATGCGTCGCTGACCGCCCTGCCGGCAAATGTGGCGCTGCCGCGCTATGACCGTTCGGCCATCGCGCCGGGCATCGTGCATCTCGGCGTCGGCGCCTTTCATCGCGCCCACCAGGCGACCTATATCGATGATTGCCTCGCCGCCGGCGAAACCGATTGGGGTATCGTCGGGGCATCGCTGCGCAGCACCGATACACGCGATGCACTGGCGCCGCAGGACTGCCTCTATACGCTTGCCGTGCGCAGCGGCCAGGGCGAGGATTTGCGCGTTGTGGGCTCGATCCTGTCACTGCTCGTGGCACCAGAGGACCCGGCCAGGCTGATCGATACGCTCTGCCTGCCCTCGGTGCGCATCATCACGCTGACCGTCACGGAAAAGGCCTATCTGCGCAACGCGGCAGGCGGGCTCGACTTCAGCCATGCCGATGTCGTCTGGGACCTGGCCAATCACGATCAGCCGAAGACCATTTACGGCTTCCTCGTCGAGGCCATCCTGCGCCGTCAGGCGACAGCGATAACACCCTTCACCGTGCTGTCCTGCGACAACCTGCCGGCCAATGGCGAAACACTGCGCCGACTGCTGCTTGAATTCGCAAAGGCCCGTGGCGCAGGGCTTGCCGCTCATATCGACCGATCGATCGCCTTCCCTTCCAGCATGGTCGACCGCATCGTGCCGGCAACGACCGATACCGACCGCGCGCGCATTGCGACCGCGCTCGGCATGACGGACACCTGGCCGGTGCGCACCGAACCGTTTTGCCAATGGGTGATCGAAGACCGCTTTGCGGCCGGCCGGCCGGCGTGGGAGCGCTTCGGGGTCACGATGGTGGAGGACGTCCGCCCTTTCGAAGACATGAAGCTTCGCCTGCTCAACGGCTCACATTCGGCGATCGCCTATCTCGGCCTGCTTTCCGGGCACGAAACAGTGGCGGACGCTTTCGGCGACCCGGCGATCCGGCGTTTCGTACAGGGCCTTTGGACTGAGGCCATTCCTACCTTGCCCGACGATGCCGGTCTTGACCCGCAAATCTATACAGACAGGCTGACCGCGCGCTACGATAACCCTGCCTTGCAACACCGCACCGCCCAGATCGCCAATGACGGCAGCCAGAAACTGCCGCAGCGCATCGTGGCAACGGCGATCGAACGGGTTCGACGGAACGCCCCGGTCCCTCACCTGACGCTGGTCATCGCCGCGTGGATCGCGGCCTGCGAGGCACGGGGCCGCACACCGGATGCCGGCCAGTTCTCCGACCCGCTCGATACTGGGCTTGCGACGATATTCGCCGACTCACAATCGGCGCCCACCACCGTGACGCAGGTCTTCGACCTTGCCGGCTTCGCCTCGCGCCAAGCCGGACGGACGGAATTGCAGAGCGCGGTGATCGCCCATCTCGAAACCATCCGCGCCGCCGGCATCGGCGCTGCAATCGCAACTGTCTCGGGGGAATAGATGGAACAGACCTGGCGCTGGTTCGGGCCCGACGATCCCGTCACGCTCGCGCATGTGAGGCAGGCCGGCGCTACCGGCATCGTCAGTGCGCTGCATCACATCAACGATGGCCGCACCTGGCCCGATGATGAAATCGCCAAACGCAAGCAGGAGATCGAGCGAGCCGGCCTGACCTGGTCGGTGGTTGAGAGCATCGTCGTGCATGAGGAGATCAAGACCCGCACCGGCCGCTACCGCGACTGGATCGACAATTACAAACAGTCGATCCGTGCCGTCGCCAAAGCCGGCATCGGCACCGTCTGCTATAATTTCATGGCGATCACCGACTGGACGCGCACCGATCTCGATTTTCCTATGCCGCATGGCGGCACGGCATTGCGCTTCGATGCCGTCGACTTCTGCGCCTATGACGTGCTGGTGCTGCAACGCCCCAGCGCCGAGGCCGACCATCCGGCCGAACGCATCGAGGCAGCCCGCAAGCGTCTGGCCGGCATGAGCGAAAGCACGCTGGCAACGCTGGAGAAGAACCTGATCGGCTGGGTGCCGGCGCGGGAATTCATCTTCGACCGCGACAGCTTCCGGCGTGCGCTCGATGTCTATCGCGACATCACGCCGGATGGTTTCCGCGAAAACCTCTTCACCTTCCTGCGCGAGATCATGCCGGTGGCCGAAGAGGCCGGCGTGCGCATGGCAATCCACCCCGACGATCCGCCCTTCCCGATCTTCGGCCTGCCACGGGTGGTTTCGACGGCGGCCGATGCGCGCAAGCTGCTCGATGCGCATCGCTCACCGTCGAACGGACTGACGCTATGCGCCGGCTCGTATGGCGCCAACGCCGCCAACGACCTGGTCGCCATGGCCGGGGAGTTCGCGCCCGACATCCACTTCGCGCATCTGCGCAATGTCACCAAGGAAGCGGACGGGTCCTTCCATGAAGCCGAACATCTGGAAGGCGACACCAACATGGTGCGGCTGGTGGCGGCCTTGATGCGGGAGGAAGCGCGGCGCAAGGCGGAAGGCCGCGCCGACTGGCAGATCCCGATGCGGCCCGACCACGGCCACGCCATTGTCGATGACATCGGCAAGAAGGTGAACCCAGGCTATTCCTGCATCGGCCGCCTCAAGGGCCTGGCGGAACTGCGCGGCATCATGCGCAGTTTCGAGACTTTTGGCATTCCTGGCGGAGCCGCCCGGTGAGCAGGCTGCGCTTCGGCGTCATCGGGCTTGGCATGGCCTCGGCACCGCACGCCCAAAGCCTGCTAGACCTTGCCGACCGTGTCGAAGTTGTCGCCGCCTACAGCCCGACTCGGGCACGCCGCGAGGCTTTCGCGAGCAGCTACGGCCTGCCCACCTGCGACGACCTTGCCGCGATCTTCGACGACATCAGCATCGATGCCGTGCTCGTTCTGACCCCGCCCAACACGCATTTCGCCCTGGTGCAGCGAGCGGCTGCAGCCGGCAAGCACATCCTGCTGGAAAAACCGCTGGAAACCAGCCTGGAGCGAGCCAAGGCACTGGTTGCCGCGGCTGATGCAGCCGGCGTGAAGCTCAGCGTGGTGCTGCAGCATCGTTTCCGGCCGACAGGCACGGCGCTGATCGAACTGGTACGCGGCGGCCGGCTGGGCGTGCTCGTCAGCGCATCGGTGCGCCTGAATAACTGGCGTCCGCAAAGCTATTACGACCAGCCAGGGCGCGGAACCAGGGAACGCGACGGTGGCGGCGTGCTGCTGACCCAGGCCATCCACACGCTCGACTTGCTGATCTCGGTGGCCGGCGCACCAAGCGAAGTGACCGCCTATGCGGTGACCAGTCCCGTACATCGCATGGAGACCGAGGATCTGGTGGCCGGCGCCATGCGCTTCGACAATGGCGCCATCGGCTCCTTGACAGCCACCACCTCGGCCTATCCCGGTCACCCGGACGCCATCGACATCATCGGCACCAAGGGCATGGCGCGGCTCGAGGGCACGAAGCTGTCAGCGGCCTTCCACGATGGCAGCGAATTCCATCTCCAGGACGAAGGCGCCGGTGGCGGGACCGGGGCCGATCCGATGGCGTTTTCCCATCAGCATCACCGCGCCGTGCTGACGGACTTTCTCGACGCGGTTGCGACAGGCAGCCAACCCAGGGTCAGCGGCCACGAGGCGCTGAAGGTGCATCGGCTGATCGATGCGCTGCTGCGCTCGGCTGATACGGGAACTCCACAACAGGTTGCAGCGCTAGCGTAGCAATACGTGGCCGTTTTCCGCCGAGCGGTTCCATATCGCCACTGCCTGGCGGCAGAGATCCAGCATCGCCGGCTGCGGCTGGGTTTCGTCGAGCCCCCGGCACGATCGCACGTGAAGCAGCGCATCCTCGAAAGCCGGGAAGTGCTCGGGCTGCGCAAGGTGCAGATAGAGCGCGATGGTACCGGCGGAACGGCTGCGACCTCCGCGGCAATGCACCAGCACATTGCCGGCCCGGTGAGGCGGATAATGCGCCTTGCCCGGACTTTGCTGGTTGATGATGCCGTGCAGGACCAGAACGGCGCCGAGCAGATGATGAGCAATGTTGCCCGGGCCGTCGATCAGGCCGATATGCGTGCGCCTGACGACCGAGCCGTCGTCCAAAGCCAGCGGTGGCATCTCGATGTTCACCGCAAGATTCATCGTCGAGGTGATGCCGTTGCGCAAAAGCAGGACGGCATCGTTGGCCGCGACCGCGTTGCCGATGAACAGCGTCTTTCCGGCAGCATCGATATCGGCAAGAACCGGCAGCAGCACCGGCAGGCGATCTTCCTCTTCCTCGGTCATCGGCCGGTTGTCATTGTGGTTCATGTTCATGCTTGCAGTCCTATTCCGCCGCTTTCAGTAACTGGTCTCGATCGACAGGCAAGGGGATGACCCTTGTCCGGCAGAGGCGCTCGCCAAGCCATTGTTCGAGCAGGGGCATCTCTTCCGGCCGTACGAAAGCCGCAACGACCTTGTCGGCACAGGTGCGGGTGACGAGGTCCATCGTATCTTGCCGTCGTGGATGGACATTCCAGCGCAGCCAGCGCGCTTCGCCACGCCGGAGCATATCCCAGGCTGGCGTCCGCGCCGGGACATGACCGGAGAACAGGAAGCGAAAGCCCTCGTCCCGGCGCTGCAGAAGCTGCGCCGCCAGTCCGGTTTCGGCATTGGCTTCCGTCGCCACGATCACCTTGTCCGGAGACCACTCATCGGTGACAGGCATCGAGCGCAGCAACGCAGCAATGCCGGCACGGCTCTCGGCACTGATGATGCCTTCTTCGTCGCTGGCGAGAGACTGCATCTCCCGGCGCACGACAGGGCAACAGGTCGCCTTTAAGCCCAACCTGTGCAACGCCAGCATCATCTCCGGCCCCCTGCCGCCGGCCGGCACGCAGAGCACTGCACCGGACGCGGCGAAATCCGCGATCGCTCCGACCTGTGAAGAAAGCGCCTCGTCGAAATCGCCATAGGACGCATCGGTAATGAGGGAGCCTGCGGCGGGCGGCTCGTCGAACGGCAACAGCAGCGATTCCGCGCTCCAGTCGCCCATGTAGAGAACGCCGCCACTCCCAGCGAAATGGACCCATATCCCGCCGGGCGCGTGGCCGTTCCGGCCGACGGTGACCGGCAGACCGGCGATTTCGGCTTTGCCGCTGACCGGCAGTTGCACACGCCGTTCCGGCGGGACCACCGCTTCGGAGATCTGGCTGAACGTCCGGCCTGTCGCATACACCAGCGGATTGCCGAGCTGCCCCGCAAGGTCCAGCGAGCCGACATGGTCGATATGGGCATGCGAAAGGCAGATCGCGTTGACGAGCCCAACATCGGAAAGGTCAGGCTTCACGCCAGGTTGCGGGCCTTCCCCCAGATCGAGAAGGATGCGGCGGCCATGCATCTCCAGCAGGAAGGCAGCCGGAAGCTTGCCGCCCTGCCCGCTGACAACGGTCAATTTTGCCAAGGCAACACCCCTTTTGGCAGGTAGCGCGAGAAGCGGGTCGCCACCAGCATCAGGATCAGCACGGCCGCGATCATCAGGCAGCCGACTGCCGCGGCGAGCGTCGACGACCCGCCCTCTTCGAGGAAGACCACCATCGGGCCGATGGTGCGGGCATTGGACGACACGAGCAGGATCGAGACCTGGATCTCGTTCAGGGCACTCATGAAGACCATGACGCCACCGGCGACCGCCGCTGGTGCGACCAGCGGGATGATGACGTCGCGCATGCGCGCCAGGAAGCCTGCGCCCGCCACCTGGGCCGCCTCTTCCATGGCGCGGTCGATCTGTGCGAATCCGCCAAGGACGGGACGCAGCGCGAGCGCCAGGAAGCTGGAAAGATAGGCGGCCAGGATGATCCAGACGGTGCCGTAAATGCTGAAACCGAGAAACGGCAGCGGCTTCAGGAAGAACAGGATCATCGCCACGGCGAGAATGATGCCGGGCAGCGCATAGGCGAGCTCACTGAAGAGATGCAGCACACGCACCAGCGGGCCGCGCTTCCAGACGATGAAATAGGCCATGAACAGCGACACGACCATCAGGATGACGACGGTGACAGATGTCAGCAGCAGGCTGGTCAGGAACGCGTTGCGGATCGAAGCCTGGTGGACGAGGGCGTTGGCATAGTTGACCAGCGTCAGCGTCTTCCAGCTCAGTTCCTGGCCGAAACCATTGACCAGCGAGGTTGCGACGAGCGCCGATAGCGGCAGTGCCATGGTCATGACGATGAACAGCCAGCTGGCCGTCTCGACGGCGGGACGCCAGCGGCCAAGCCGTATCTCAAGCGAGCGGCCGATGCCGTCGACGCGCACGTCGCCACGCTGTCCGAGCCAGCCGCTGACGGCGACGCCGACAATGGTCAATGTCGACAGAAGCAGGGCCAAAACCGCCATGTCGGCAAGCGCCGATGGGCCGTAGCTGTTCATCTGCTGGTAGATCAGCGTGATCAGGGTGGGATATCGCGCCGGGATACCCAGCATGGCCTGGATGCCGAAATTGCTGATCGACGAGACGAAGGCGAGGGCAGCGCCGGCAAACAGGCCGGCCCGCGCCAGCGGCAGGATGATGGTGAAGATCAGCGGCCAGCTGGTGGCGCCGGCAGCGCGCGCGGCTTCGACCAGTTCAGCGGGCAGGCGTCGCAGGGCTGCCCTCACCGTCAGGAACACCAGCGGTGCGTGATAGAAGCCCAAAAGCAGGATGATGCCGCCCGGCGAATAGAGCGGATGCCGGCCGCCGTCATGAAGCGAAAGACCCAGCAGGCCCAGAACCGGGCTCGACGGCGAAAAAGCCTGCACCCAGGCAAGGGCCGTCACCTGCGGCGGGATCATCAGCGGCAACACGAAGGCAAAGACCCAGGCCGTCTTGAAACGCATGTCGGTGAGCACGGTGAGCGCCGCGGCGATCGTCCCAAGCACCATGGCAAGCAAGGTGGACAGCAAGGCGACGACCAATGTGTTGGTCGATGCGGTCAGGACCTTCTTCTTCCAGAGCAACTCGACGACATGGCCGAGATCGATCGCACCGTCAGGGGCGATCGCGGTTATGGCAAGACGCAGCAACGGCGCGAAGGAGAGCCCGGCGACGAAGATCACCAGCAGTCCAAGCACCGCCCATTCCGCCCTGGGAAGAAGCGCCGGCAACCGCCGGCGCTCCTCGACCCTTTCCATGGCAATCAACGCCATTTTCTATCTTTCTATCAGCCGCCGAAGATCTTGGTGAACTTCTCGCGGGTCTCCTTGTCGGTGGCCACGGCCTTGTCGGCGTCCATCGGCAGCAGCTTGATCTCGGACAGTTTCGGGAAACCGGCGGGCGGCGTGATCGACGGATCGATCGGCAGGTTGCCCTGGGTCACGACGAGTTCCTGGCCTTGCCTGGACAGCAGGAAGTCGATGAACTTCTTCGCGCCGTCGGCATTCTTGGCGGTCGACATGATGGCGACCGGCTCGGTGATGAAGGAAACGCCATCCTTCGGGAAGATCAGGTCGACAGGCGAGCCCTTGGCCTTGGCACGAATGACGTCGGCGTCGGCAATGATGCCGTATTTGGCGAGACCGCTGGCGACGGCCTTGAGGGCCGGACCGTTGCCGCCTTCCGGAGCGATATCGAGCTTGGCGAGGCCTTCATAGAATTCCCAGCCGATGCCGGGGACATTGACGACGCTGTGCAGGTGGTTGAGCGCGGCGCCCGAGTAGAGCGGGCTCGGCACGGCGATCTGACCCTTGTTGTCTTCCGTCAGCAGGGCGCTCCAGGTTTCGACGGGCTTGGCCTTCTCGGTGTTGTAGGCGATGCCCGTGGAGATGATCTTGGTACCGAAGAACGTCATGTCCTTGTCGTAGGTGCTCTTGTCGTAAGAGCCGACCGGCGCCTGCGGATAGGCCATCAGGCGACCTTCCTTCTTCAACTGGCCAAGGTTGATGGTGTCGGCGACCAGAAGCACGTCCGGCTTGACGTCGCCGGCTTCGATTTCAGCGCGCAGCACGTTCAGCAGCTGGCTGGTGCCGTTGCGGGTCCATTCCACCTTGATGTCGGGATACTTGGCCTGGAAGGCGTCGACGGTCTGCTGGGCGATCTCCGGCGACTGCGACGTGTAGAGGGTCAAGGTTTCGGCGTTGACAGCCGTCCCGCTCAACAAGACGAGCATGAGGGCAGTGGTGAGGCGCATGGAGAACTCCTGTTGCTGTGAGAGTGGAAAAACCGTCAGGCGGCGGCGGGAATGACCCAGCCGTCGCTGATGCAGACCTGGATAGAGTCGTCCGATGGAATGGCGACATCCGCCGGTGCGTGCAGCGTCAGCTGCAGCTCCGGATCCGCGGTAACGACGAAATCGACCTGGCTGTGATTGCCGCGATAGATGACCCGTTCGACCTTGCCGGCGAAGCCATCTTCGCCGGACTGTGCCAGGCGCATCGCCGAGGTGTGGACGGAAAGCCTGGCCGAAGAGCGAACCTGCTCGCTCCTGCGTGCCCGGACACGATGATCCTTGCCGAAGATGCTGACAATCGCGGCCTCGGCATCCGGACGTACATCCTGCACCGGCAGCACCTGACCGTTGCCTATGAAACGGGCGACCATCTCGCTCTGCGGCTCGCGATAGAGATCGCGCGGCCGGTCGAACTGCACCAGCCGGCCGCGATCGATCACCGCGATACGGTCGGCCAGCGCCATCGCCTCGGACTGGTCATGCGTGATGTAGACCATGGTGGCGCCGGTATGGCGGTGGAAACGCACGAACTCGTTTTCCATCGCCGCGCGCAAATGCACGTCGAGATTGGCCAGAGGCTCATCCAGCAGCATCACCGATGGCCTGGCAGCAAGACAGCGCGCCAGGGCGACACGCTGGCGCTGGCCTCCGGACAGGTCGGAAGGCGCGCGCTCGGCCAGATTTTCCATACCGACAACGGCCAGGGCATCGCGGCTGCGTTGCAGACGCTCCTGTGAACGCGCCCCGGCGATCTTCAGCGCATAGCCGACATTGTCGACCACGCTCATATGCGGCCAGAGCGCGTAATTCTGGAAGACGATGCCGATGTTGCGTTTCTCCGGCGGCACATTGGCCTCCCTGGAAGAAACGACGCGATCACCGAGCTGGATCGTGCCTTCATCCGGAGTTTCGAAGCCGGCAAGCAAGCGCAGCAAAGTCGTCTTGCCACAACCGGAAGGGCCGAGAACCGCAATGAATTCACCGTCGACGATGTGCATTGCGACGCGATCGAGAACGCGTTTGCCGCCATACATCTTCGACAGGTCACTGATGACGATATCGGCCAAGGCGGCGTCCTCAACAATTTGAAAAGAAAAGATTTTTTCTTGATTTCTTAGTCTGGACAATCGCATCGCAACTTCATAACAATGCTCTTGCACACGTGTGCAATCTAGCGAAGTTGTGCTTCAGTTTTATGACGGCAAAGACAGAAGTTCAGATTGTTCACCGGGCTCCAGCAGCCCCGATGGAGCATGGAGAATGAAGAGCGGTTTCATCACGGCGGCGGATGTCGCAAGGGAAGCAGGCGTTTCCCGTTCCGCCGTCTCGCGAACCTTCACCCCGGGCGCCAGCGTGTCGAAAGACGTGCGTGAACGCATCCTGTGTGCAGCCGAAAAGCTTGGCTATCGGGTCAACAGGCTGGCGCAGGGTCTGCAGATGGCGCAGTCCAGTCTCGTCGGCGTGGTTGCCGCCAACCTGACCTCGCCGTTCAACACCGCCTTGCTCGATGGCATCAGCGCGGCGCTGTTCAAGCGCGGCCTGCAGTGCATGCTCTTGAATGCCGAAGCCGCACGCGACGACATCGGCAGCCTGGTCAACCAGGGTCCTGGAATACCGGGTGCGGGCGGTGATCATCCTTTCAGGTGCACCACCCGAGGAGATCATCGAGGCCTGCCTGCGCAACGATGTGCGGCTGATCCTGATCAACCGCGGCACGCTGCCGGGCAACGCCGACAAGATCGATACGGACGACCTGACCGGCGGGCGCCTGGCGGCCGACCGCATGCTGCTGGATGGCCGCCGTCATGTCGCGATCGTGCGCAGCGGCAACGGCAGCGTCAGCCAGAAGCGGCGTATCGAAAGCTTCGTTGCCCGCATGAGCGAGGCGGGAGCCAGGGTCACGCCGTGGATGAGCGGGCCGAACAGTTTCGAGACGGGACAGGAAGCCGCGCGCAAGCTCCTGACCGATCGCTCGATCGACGGTGCGTTCTGCGCAACGGATCTCATTGCGCTCGGCTTCCACGACACAGCCCGGTTCGAGTTGGGCATCCAGGTACCGCGTAACTTCTCGATCATCGGCTTCGACAACATCCCGGAAACCGCCTGGCCGTCGCATGGACTGACCACGGTGAGCCACCCGATCGAAGCCTTCATCGAAGCCATTCTCAATTGCCTCGACGATGATCGGCAGTTGTCCGAAGGCGCGCTGAACTTCACGATACCGATCACGCTGATCGAGCGGGGCACGACCGGCGCACTCGATACGCGGCCAGACTAGCCGGCGGGCGGCCGCGACAGATGCCGTGCGGCCGCCCTCCCCCCGCGACGGGGCTAAAAACTGCCCTTCACGCCGACACCGAAGGTGCGCGGCATGGTCATGCTGGCCTCGACACCGCCGATGCCGCGGTTCTGCTGCATGTAGGTCGGCGCGCGTTCGTCGAAGATGTTCTTGACGTAACCGTAGACCTGCAGATGCTCGTTGAAGTTGTAGCTCGCACGGGCATCGGCGATCGTGTAGGGCTCGATCAGATAGCTCGGCGTGTTGGCGGTGTCGGAATAATACCTGTCCATGTGGCGAACCTCGCCGGACAGGTTGAATTTCTCCGTCACGTCCCAGCTGGCGCCGAAGCTCAGCATGTAGCCGGGCGACTTGGCGAACTCATTGCCCTCATAGGCGACATTGCTGGAGATGCTGTCGATACGGGTACGCAGCACGCCGGCGCTGGCCTTGAGCGTCAGATTGTCGAGGACACGGTAGTCCGCCCCGATTTCCAGCCCATAAGCATGCGCCTTCTCGGCGTTGATCGTGTAGGACTGCGCAACGCCCGAGGAGATCACGACCGGGATCGTGTACTGGGCGTTCTTGAAATCCATGTAGAACAGATTTCCGTTGAGCGTGAGCGTGTCGTCGAGCAGGTTGGCGCGGGTGAACAACTCGTAATTCCAGAGCGTCTCTTCCTCGAACGGCATCCACTTTCGCGCATTGAGGTTGAGCGACACGCCGCCGGGATTGTAGCCGCGATTGACCATCGCCCCCACGGTGAGGTCGGGCGTCACGGCATAAGCCAGCGAGACTTTCGGCAGCACGGCGCTGAAAGTGGTGTCGAAATTCACCGGCTGCGGTGCAAAGACCGACCTGCCGGCACGCTGGATCTGGTCCTGCTGGTAGCGCAGGCCTCCCGTCAGCGTCCAGACATCGGTCAGCCGGTAGCTTGCCTCGCTGAAGAGGCCGAGATTCTGCTTGGTGTCGTCGAAGGTCGACAGGCCGCTGAGATACAGAACCTCGTCGCTCTTGGTGTGGGCGTAATACACACCCGCCACGCCGCTCAGCGCATCGCCCTGCTCGCCGAACGTCACGCGCGCTTCATTGGAGACGTTCTTCTGCTCGACATCGGCATCGCCATTGTTGACGAGGCCGGTGGTGCGATGCACGGAGGACGCCGAATACTGCGTCTGGTTGAAGAACTTGAAGCCGTTGCCGACATCATAGCTGATGTCGAGGATGCCGGTGTTGGTGTCCTGCTTCCAGGTCGGCATCGTCGTGGTGATGTGATTGAGATCCTCGAACGGCATCGATGCCGCTTCCTGCGAAGGCCGGTTCGAGCCGTTGTGCGAATAGGTGAATTTTGCCTCCAGGCCGGGGATTTCGGCCGGCTGCCACAACAGCTTGAAGCGGGCATTCAGCGCCCTGAAATCCTGGTCGGTGTCGCCGTGCTGGAATTTGGTACTGATGTAGTCGATGAAGGTGTCACGGCCGGAATAATCCACCGCAAGGCGTGCCGCGAGCTGGTTGTCGACGATGGGGCCGGACAGCATGAACGAGGCCCGCTTCGAATTATAGCTGCCGATCTCGGCCTGATAGGCGCCCTCTGTCGTGAAGGTCGGATCTTTGGTGTTGACGATGATCGCACCAGCGATGGCGTTGGCGCCTTGCGAGGTCGTCTGCGGCCCGCGGAAAACCTCGATGCTGTCGACATCCCAGACCGATGCGGCGCCGAAATAGAACTCGTTGTAGTTCAGGTAGTGGCCGTCGAGATTGATGGTGGCGCGTGGCACAGTGCCGCCCCAGAACGACCCTTGCCCCGTGAGGGGGCCTTGCGTGTCCTGTCCGCGGATGACCGGCGTGCTGACGGTGTCTGTGTAGACGACATTGGGTACGTCCTGGATGACCTCGGACACGGAGGCATCGCCCGTCTTTTCCCTGGCGATCTGCTGGGCGGTGATGACCGAGACGGAAGAGGCGGTGTCCTTCAGGCTGCGCGCGATCTTCTCGCCGGTGATGACGATGCGCTCGAGCAAGGTGCCGCTTTCAGCAGCGGCCTGCGGTTTTTCCTGTGCAGAGGCGGCAGTGGCCGCGAACATCGACACAATCGAAAGCGTGCTGGCGCCCACTTTTAGTGAGGCAGAGAAGTAAGAAGGCATGAAGTCCCCGATCGCCCAAACAAGAAACGCTGGCTGGGAACGGACCGTGGCTCGCGGATTGAAGGATGAATTCCACAATGCATAGCGCATTCCGCATGTCAACACACAGAGCGCTTCTGGCCTTGGCTGTTGCAGATCCTGTCACAGGCTGGAGCGGGCGCTGCCAGCGCGATTGATCGCAAGGCCGAAGCACCGTAACGTCGCGCGGTCGTTAGCCAAGATACGGCGATCCATCTCTCGCCCATTCCAGCCCAGATGTTGCCTGCATGATTGCCTCGACCTCCACGCTCTTGCCGCACGGAACGGAACACCACTCGTGAAACCAGACCGTTCCGACGACGACGGCGGCAGCGCCGGCAAACGCTCCACGACCATCCAATCGGTGTCCATCGCCGCCCGTTTCCTCGACATACTGGCGAGAGCCGATGGTCCGCTGGCGCTGGGTGAGGTTGCCCGGCAGGGGCGCACGGGCACCTCGACGGCACATCGCTACATGCAGAGCCTGGTGCGCGAACGGCTGGTGGCCCAGGATCCGATGACCGGTCGCTATGATCTGGGGCCGGCCGCGCTCAGCATCGGCATCGGCGCCTTGCGGCGTATCGAGCCGATCGAAGTCGCGGCCCGCCTGATGAAGACGCTGTCGTCGGAAATCGCCGCAAGCTGCGGCGTCGCGATCTGGACAGACCAGGGTCCGACCATCATCCGCTGGTACCGCAGCTCGGATTTCTCGATCAGCACCGTCTCGCTCGGCGACGTGCTTCCGCTCGACAACACCGCGTGCGGCCTGGTTTTCCAGGCTTATCTGCCGCGCGAGACGGTCGCGGCGGCGCGCAAGCGGCAACCCGCCACGTTCAGGGGCAGTCCGCCCTCGAAAGAGACGCTCGATGCAGCGCGCCAGGCCGCCGGCGTTGAACTCAACGAGCATCTGTTTTCGCTGCTGACCGGCAAGGCAGCGCCGGTGTTCAACGCGCAGAACGAGATCGCCTGCGTCGTCACCACCGTTTCCTTCGTGAAGACCGCGGAGGCGGCCGATCATTGGAATGCCCTGCGGACCATGGCGACACAGGCCTCGCTCGAATCCGGAGCCTCTCGCAACAGCGGGTGAGCGCCGCACTTCAATGGATGCCGAGGTGCTCGCGCAAGGTCGAGCCTTCATAATCGCCGCGAAACAGGCCTCGCCGGACCAGTTCGGGAACCAGTTCGTCGAAGAAGAGGTTCATTGAACCCACCGAGCCGCCGGGAAGCGCGATGAAGCCGTCGATCGCGCCCGCCTCGAACCGTTCCACGATGTCGTTCAGGACATCGTCCACGGTGCCGACGGAAACCCAGTGCGCGGAGCCGACGACCTCGGGCCGTGACAGCACCTCCTCAACCGTCGGGTTGTTGGCAACAATGAAACGGCGCAACAGTTCGGCATGGGTCCGGCTGCGGACCGGATGATCGCAAGCCGGCAGCAGATCGCCGGAGACGCGGCTGCCCGGCGCGAGCGCGCCGACATCCAGCCCGAGCACGTTCTTCAGCGCCTCGATGCGGCGCTCGCGCGTCAGATGCGCGTGGGCACGTTCATGCAGCTTCCAGGCTTCCTCTCGCGTCCTTGCCAGGAAGAAATAAAGCCCGGGCAGGACGCGAACCGCATTCGGCGAGCGTCCGTGCCGTTCCGCCCTGTTGCGCAGATCCGCGCGCAGCTCGATGCCGTCGCCGACGTCCGGCATCGCGGCAAAGGTCGCGTCGGCAACAGAGGCCGCAAAGCTGCGGCCGACCTCGGACGCGCCTGCCTGAAACAGCGGCGGCGGGCCAGCCTCATGTCCCGGAACGTTGAGAGGCCCTTTGACACCGAAGAACTCGCCGGTGTGGTCGAGTGGCTGAACCGCGGACGAGACCCCCGGATAACTCTGCCAGAGTTGTCGCACCACCTCGGTGAATTCCGCTGCCTTGCGATAACGCACTTCCGGCGACGGCATCGGGTCGGTGCCGAAATTCTCCGCGCCCTCGATCGAGGTCACAATGTTCCAGCCCGCCCTGCCGTTGCTGATCCAGTGCAAGGACTGGATCTGGCGCGCAATGACATAGGGTGGATTGAAGGTGGTCGAGGCGGTGGTGACCAGCCCGATCTTCACAGTCTCCCGCGCGATCGCGGCCAGCATCATCGTTGGATCAAGGCCGACATGGGTCGGCGAGTGCGTCACCATGGCCTGGTTCATCACGAGATAGTCGGGCCGGAAGACAAAATCGAGCTTAGCTCGCTCGGCCAGCCGAGCGAGTTCGACATGATATTCCACCGGCCCAATGCCCGCCGACAGAGCCTCATCCGGGTGCGGACGCGGTCCCTTGAGCCAGGTCGGGGTCAGGCTCAATCCAATGTGCAGTTTTCTGTCCGTGCTCATGCCGATTGTTTTCTGCCGTATGGAGTGTGAATTGCAGGGGTGGGCCGGCCCTTCGGAACGATCAGCGGCGTCGCCGAGACCGGGTCGGCGATGATGACCGAAGGCAGGCCGAAAACCGCCTCCACCAGTTGCTCGCTGACGATTTCGACCGCGCTGCCTTCGGCAACGATGGCGCCATCCTTCATGGCGATCAGATGGGATGCGTAGCGGCAGGCATGGTTGAGATCATGCAGCACGGCAACAACGGTGCGCCCCTGGCGATGAAGGTCGGCCAGAAGGTCGAGCAATTCGATCTGATGGGCGATATCGAGGAAGGTGGTCGGCTCGTCGAGCAGCAGGATCGGTGTTTCCTGCGCCAGCACCATGGCGATCCACGCACGTTGCCGCTGACCGCCGGAAAGCTCATCCATCAACCGGTCGGACAGATCCGCCATATGCGTGGCTTCGAGCGCGGCGGCGACGGCTTTCTCGTCGGCCTGTGACCATTGCCTGAGGAAGGACTGGTGGGGATAGCGGCCGCGCGCAACGAGATCCGCAACCGTGATCGCATCCGGCGCAACGGAGCTTTGCGGCAGCAGCCCGAGCCGCCGGGCAACCTCCTTTGCAGGAAGCTCGCCAATGCTCCTGCCGTCGAGGACCACCCGACCGGCAGATGGCGCCAGCAGTCGCGACAGCGCGCGCAGAAGCGTGGACTTGCCGCAGGCGTTCGGGCCGATGATGACGGTGAAGGAGCCCTCGGGGATCGCCACCGACAGTCCGGCCGAAATCAGACGCTTGTCATAACGAAGCGTCACGCCATCGGCATGCAGACGATGCGCCATGTTGCCTTTCCTTGCCTGAGTGCATGCCGGAAGATTGCGACTTCGATGTCGCATCACGGAATGCATGTTGCATTGCGGGATACAACGTTTATTGTGGAATAAACAAGTCAAGTTTAAAATCCGGTGCGATGACGCAGGCCGCGCCACAGCTCCCCACAATTCCGAACGAACCATCGATGATGATGCCGATCCAGAAACTTGCCCTCGCCCTGGTGACCGTTGCGGTTGTCGCAACAAGCTTCGATCACGCTTTTTCGCAGGAGCAGCAGTGGCCAAGATCGATCGTTCAAGGCAGCGAAACGCTGACTCTGAAATCAAAGCCGGAACGGATCGTCTCGACCACGCCCAGCATCACCGGCATTCTGCTGGCCATCGGCGCCCCGGTGACAGCCAGCGCCGCTGCGACACCGACGATCCTGACCGACGACAAGGGCTTCTTCTCGCAGTGGGCGGCTGCAGCCGACGAGCGCGGCGTCGAGGTCCTCTACCCCAATCTCAACTTCGATATCGAAGCCGTTATCGGCCGGGAGCCCGACCTGCTGATCGCATCCGCGACGGGAGCCGACAGCGTCGCCCAGCACAAGGCGGAGCTTCAGGCACAGGGCATCCCGACGATGGTCGTCAACTATTCCAACCAGAGCTGGCAGGAGATCGCCATAGAGCTCGGCAAGGCCACCGGCCTCGAGGCGGAAGCAGGCGATGCCATCAAACGTTTCGACGACTATGCCGCGCAAGCCGCCATCTCGATGACGCGCCCGAAAGGCAAGGTCAGCATTGTCGGATACAATATCGGCGGTAGCTATTCGATCGGCCGGCCCGAAAGCCCCCAGGCAAGGCTGCTGACAGCCCTCGGTTTCGAAGTGGCGGGATTGCCGAAAGAGATCCAGCGCGATGTGACGCGACGTTCGGACTTCGACTTCATCTCGCGTGAGAACCTTTCCGCTGCCGTTGCAGGCGACACCGTCTTCCTGCTGCGCGGCACCGAAAAGGATGTCGAGGCTTTCACCGCCGACCCCATGCTCGCCAATCTGCCAGCTGTCGCGAACAGGAAGGTTTATGCGCTTGGGCCGACATCATTCCGTATCGACTACTATTCGGGACGGCAGATGATCGACGCGATCGTCGGGCACTTCCGGTAGCATGGCTTGTCCAGAGATGCGGGAAGCTGGGAAACCAGCCCGGCTTCTTCGACGACGGCGATTTTTTTGGGGGCTTGCAGGTGCGGGCCTCACACTCGCGCTTGTCGGTCTGCTCAGCCTTGCTGTCGGCTCACGCCCGGTTCCGCTCACCACGCTGTTCGAGACATTCCGGGCGTACGACCCGCTCAATGACCGGCACCTCGTGATCTGGGAATTGCGGGTACCCCGCACCATCGTGGCGATCCTTGCCGGGCTGGCGCTGGGCACCGCCGGCGCCATCATGCAGGCGACCACCAGAAACCCGCTCGCCGAACCGGGACTGCTCGGCATCAATGCGGGCGCGGCAACAGCAGTGATCATCGGGATCACAGTGTTCCATCTCACGGCCATGATCCACTATGTCTGGTTCGCCTTCCTCGGCGCGGGCCTGGCGGGGGCTACCGTCTTCATCCTGGGACGTGCCCACGAAACCGGCACCAATCCCGTCCGCCTTGTGCTGGCCGGCGCCGGCCTTTCCGTGATGCTGGGCTCGCTTACCGGCATCATCATGCTCAACGCACCGCTGGACGTGGTCGACGATTTTCGCCACTGGTGGGCGGGCTCCATCGAAGGACGAGGTTTCGATGTGGCAGGTGTGCTCGCCGTCGCGGTCACGATCGGTCTTGCGATTGCCCTGTTCATCTCAAGGGACCTGAACGCCGTGGCGCTCGGCCGCGATCTTGGTGAAGCACTGGGGGTCCGGCTCGGCAGGACATGGGGCCTCGCCTGCCTGTGTGTCATGCTTCTGGCCGGGACTGCGACAGCGGCCACCGGACCGATCGGCTTCATCGGGCTGGTCGCCCCGCACATCGCCCGGCTCCTCACCGGCTCCGACCATCGCTGGCTGCTGCCTTTTTCGGCGCTGTTTGGCGCGATCCTGCTTTTGTGCGCCGATATCGTCGGACGCGTTATCGTCGCCCCTGCGGAAGTCGCCGCGGGGATCATTGCCTTGCTCATCGGCGGACCATTCTTCGTCGCAGTAGCGCGCAGATACCGGTTGGCCCGGCTATGATGGGACGGTCCTCCTTCGGACTCCGGATCGGCGGCTTCTCGTTACAACTGCGCCGCCGCTCGCTCGCAGTCTGTGCCGCGCTCGTGCTGACAGGCCTCGCGCTCGGTGTGCTGCTGCTCGGAACCGGAACGCTGCATCTAACCCCATCCGAGGTGATCGACAGCCTGCTTGGTGCCGGCGGCAATCCGACGGCGGAGCGCATCATCCTGCGCGTCCGGCTGCCGCGCCTGGCAACAGCCATGCTGGTCGGGGCCTCGCTCGGCATGGCTGGCGCGATCTTCCAGTCCCTGTCACGCAACGCCCTCGGCTCGCCTGATATCATCGGTTTCACCACGGGTGCCGCGACAGGCGCCATCCTGCAGATCGTGCTTTTCGATGCAGGCCCGCTCGGCGTGTCGCTCGCGGCATTCGCCTCCTGCATCACGACCGCTGTCGCCGTGCTTCTGCTCTCCATGAGGCATGGGGCAACCGGCGGCTATCGGCTGGTTCTCGTCGGTGTCGGCATTGGTGCGATCCTGTCCGGCATCAACACCCTTCTCCTGGTGAAAGGCGGTCTCGATCAGGCTGCAGCCGCCCAGCTCTGGCTGGCCGGTTCCCTCAACACGCGCACATGGGCGCATGTGATACCGACAGCCATTGGTTTCGCCGCGATCGTTCCCGTTGTCGTCCTCAATGCCCGCCGGACGACCCTTCTGGAGATGGGCGATGACATAGCGAGTCAGCTCGGCGTGGCTCCGGAACGCACGCGGCTCACCATGGTGATGGCGGCTGTCGGCCTGACGGCAATCGCCACGGCCGCCGCCGGCCCGATCGCCTTCGTCGCCTTGGCCGGACCACAGCTCGCCAGGCGCCTGACATTATCACCTGGCCTGCCACTGGCGAGCGGAGCGCTGATGGGAGCGGTTCTGCTTCTGCTTGCGGATCTGGTCAGCCAGCGCACGCCCTTCCAGGTGAACATGCCTGTCGGCCTGACCACGGGCATGCTGGGCGGGTTCTACCTGCTCTGGCTGCTGACGCGCAAAAGAGCCGTCTGACCAAGAGAGGTCAGGCGTCGTCAGGCGAACCGTCCTGCTGCTCGGCCCCACTCTCGCGCCTGCTTTTGATCTCCTGCCGCGTACGGTCGGCGAGGGAAACAAGCGAACCCAGCAGGGTGCGCGCGCCGAGAACGGATTGAAGCGTCACTCCCTCGGTCGCAAATCTGCTCTTGAAGGCATAGCCGCCGCAGAGGAAATCGACCATCCGCAGGCCGTTGTCGATCGACCATTGTATGTATTCCACAATCAGGACCACACCCGGCGATGCCCGGCTGAACTCCGGATCATAGGTGGTGACGAATGCCATCATGACGCCGCGCTGGACGATGTTGATGGAGACCGCGACCATCACGCCATTGCACTCGATCACAAAAATGCGCAACACGCCGGCACGCGCAAGCACATCGACCAGCGCCGCGAGCACGGATTCGCCTTCCTGGAAAAGATCGGATTCACGCGAGGTCTGCACCAGCCATCTGCGCTTGAGTGCGGACAACCGCTCCAGCACCGGCTGCAGCGGCTCATCCGGTGGGAGCAGGCGGAACGTCACTTCGCCGGCCTCTTCCAGCATCTTGAGGCCACGCCGATAGTTCTGGCGGGTTTTCTTCGGATGCGTCGCCAGCCATTCGGCTCCACTCGCCCACTCCCCGGCTACGCGATAGCTGACCTCTTCCCGATGATTGCGACGAAGCTTGATGCCGCCGGAAACTCCTGGTGCAAAGACCCTTTGGGCCGCCGCATCCGGCGATAGGCGGTTGATGAAAGCGATATCGAAACCGCCCTCGGACCAGATGCGAGCCCACAATTGCTCGAGGGCTGATTGCGAACATTCCGGCGCCACAAGAATGTCTCCGTAGTCCGAATAGCTGTTGGCAGCCCATTCAAGGAACCGGAGGCCCTTTCGCCTGCAGGTCGCCAGGGGAACGACGGCGACCAGCCTGTCGTCATTCCAGATCAGGCCGATCTTCAGCTTGCGCTTGCGGCGGTCGGCCACCGTGCTCCACCATGCCGAAATCCAGCCATGGCTTTGAAAGATCAATCCCTCGGTGCGCTGCCACAGACTTGTCCAGTCAGCCTCGATCGCTGCCAGGCGGTCGGCCGAGCTGACAATCTCCAGGCGTTCCATCCCGATTGTGCCGATCAAAACAGTTTCATTCATGGCTGGAGGGGGTCCTGCGGCTGCACCACGTCGGCAGGGCGTTTCCTGAACGGTCGGATGAGATGACCCGCCATCTTCTTGAGAGGCAGGACATAAAGTCCGTAGAGCGATTGATAGTCACGAACATCGCGGTCCATCAGGCCGAATTTCAGCTCCTCGTCCGGGTCCGGCACGAAATGCGTTCCGAACAGGCGATCCCAGAATGAAAAGAGCAACCCGAAATTCTTGTCGTAGTGACGCGGGTTCACACTGTGGTGCACCTGGTGCCAATGCGGGGAGAGGATGACGTTGTCGAGCGGACCGAAGGAAATCTTCAGATGGGTGTGGCGGACGAAGTCCATCATCAGGATGTTGCGGATGACGTAGACGTTGACACCGAAGACCGCGATCTCGACCGGATTCAACGCGATCAGGCTCCATATGCCGAAGCAGGTCCCCGGGATGACGCCATCCCAGGCGCGGTTCATCAGGTCGTCCAGCGGATGAACCCGGTCCTTGGTGATCCCCACCATCACCTCCGCCGAATGATGCACCTTGTGCAGCTCCCACAGGAACGGGAAGCGATGCTGGGCGACATGGTAGAGGTAATAGGAGATGTCGTAGGCCACCAGCATGGATGCGGTGAACAGGACGAGGGTCACCGGTCCGGCCGGCCCTTCGATGAGCGGCCCCGAAATGCCGAAGAGCCAGCCGAAGGTCTGATTGGTTGCGTAGCCCATGGCGGCGATGAAGGTGACGCCGGCGGGAATGAGCAGGAAAGGCATCATCAGCTTCTTGGTGATCCAGAACAGGGCATCCGCCCGCGCCGACGGATGCAGGATCACTTCCGCCGGAAAGGCAAAATCAAAGAAGTCGCGGAAGGACTTGTCCTTGACGGTTCGCCAGTAGACCACCAGCGCGCTGCCCAGCGCCGTCGCCAGAAGCAGGCCGAGCGTCACGTAGTCGATGTTCGACAGCTTTGTGGTGACCACTCTGACGAGTTCTGAAAACATCGATATCATGGCCCCCCAGTATGTGGATTGGCGATCCGGCTGGATACGAAACGCAAACTTGCCAAGCGCGCCGCGTAGGGCTCGCGATCATTCAAGATGCGAAAGCGGACATACACGCCGCCCCCGAATAGCAGATCAACCGTGTCGAAACTGCTAAACCTTTGAACGTCTTTTAAATGATGTCGGACGGGACGGAAAGCCAGCCGGAGATATCTCTCGCTACCGCATTGGGCTGACCGCAAGGCGGATGGCGACACCGTCCTTGCCGACCTGGCCACGCCACGCAAGACGTGGTGCAGGTTGCCGTGCGCCGAAACGTGGCGAGACCCAGCCGCCCTGTCCCGGCGCATCGCCGCCAGCGCGGATATCGACCGCGTCGTCGGGAAATTGCAGGGTCATCAACGTCTCGCCACCACGCGAAACCCTGACCAAACCGCCTTCCCGGCTTGCTTCGAGGCCGGCCGCAAGCTGGAAAGCGATCTCGGCCATGCGGCTGTCACCAAGCAACTGGTCGGTGATGACGACGCCGCCGGCTTCTCCGGTCACGGTGCGTTGATGCACAACGCCGAAGCGGGCTTTGTATCCGTCATGGCTGGCACGCAGTTGCCAGGGCAATCCGTCCCGGCTGTCGACCAATGTCGCGCGCGCCTTGTGCGACCAGTTGAACGGACCCGAGATGATGCTCTGGCTCTGACCGTCTATGTTCAGGGTGTTGTGCGCCGGCGTGGAGCGGAACCAGTTGCGCCATTCCCGCCCCGAGCCATAGAGCCAGGTACCTGGGTCGACCAGCACCGGCTCGCCGTCGATACACAAGGTGAGTTGCAGCGCGTCGGCATGGCCATGCGCCGCGATCGAGAGGTAACCGAGTGGGCCGTGATCGTAGGTCAGGTCGATGCGGCGGCCGTTCATCGCGCCGTGCCAGACGGAGAGGCCGCCTTGGGCGAATGTGCGCAAACCTTCCGGAACCGGCGCGGAGCGCGGTGGCGTGCCAAAGAAAAGCGCGCGAAAATCGTCCGCTGCCGGAGCGACACCCGCCATGCCGAGATGGCCATGGATGGCAGCAGCGACCGAGCGGACATAATCGTGCTCGTCGCCCAGCGTGAGCGCCCGGCCCTCATCGTCATCGCCGAAGCCGCCGGCCCTTGCAGGAAGCCAGCCAGCAAAATCGGCGAAAGCAGCCAGGCGCCCATCCACGGAAGCGGGGAATGGCGACCCGGCCCGGCGAGCCGCAAAGGCGCACAGCAGGATGAGCTCGGCGGTGAAGGCTCCATAGGTCGGGGTTTGCTCGGCTGCGGCGCCGTCCGCGAGGATCTGCTTCTCTGCCTCCGCGACAAGTGCGGCGCGCACGGATGAGGACCCGGCCCCGAAAGCCATGCTGATCAGATATTCGCCGGCCAGTTCGGCGACGAGATGGTTGTTGGCGGACGAAAACCGGGAGGGGAACCGTGGCAGCCAATAGGCGCTTGCCGCCAGTATTTCACCTATGTTGCCACGTGTCGCTGCGGCAAGCCGGTCACCGGTGATGTCGAGCGTGACGATCAGGCCGATGGCCCGCAGCGCCACTTCGATGCCGGATGCCCAGGCCACCCCGCGGAAAGGCGGATTGGCGGCATGCCAGCTGTCGATGGCGGCCTCGATGGCCTCCAGGCATCTGTCGTCGCCGGAGAGCAGCCACTGCACAGCCAGCGGTGGCAGCTGCTGCAGCCGGTTGATCTCCCAGACATATTTTATGTCGCCACGGTCACCGATCGAACGGAAGTCGATATCGAAGGCATGTACCTCCGAACCCGGCCAAAGCGTGCCGCTTACCGGATCGAGGCGCCAGAGTTCGGCGGGAAACAGGAGGCCGGGATCGCGGGGCGGCCATGTCCACCCGAGGGCCGAAAACCGCCCCTTGAGCGTGCTGTCAGCCGCGGCCGCGACCGCTTCTCGTTGCTCGGCCGTGGCGGCTGCCTGTATGACATCTTTCAATCCGGCGAACACGGGATGCAGTGGGGGCGAGCCATAACGCTGCCAGCCATCGTCACGGCGCCTGGAAACGACCTTGCGGCGGTGCTCGCCCAGCCGATGCAGGATCTCGGCAGGGCCCATGCTGCGCAATCGGTTGATGTACCAGCCGATCCTCATGCAAGCTCAGCCACGGTTATACTCCATGCCGCCGGGAAGCCATTTGGCCGCAATTCTTCCTTTGCATTCCCCCGGTTAATATCTTCGATCATGATACGGAGATTGGCGATGAGAATAGTGGCGTTTGTCGCAATATGGGCACTCTCGCTGATCACAGCCGCCGAAGCCGAGCCGATTGCCCTGCAAAAAGGCGTCGGCGTGCATGGGTGGCTGAACTGGTCTCCCGTCGAACAGGACCGCTCCTACAGATGGCCGCCCTACCGAACCGAGAAGGAATGGCTCGGTGCAGGCAGGCCCCTCTCCGACTGGCCCGATGGCGAGGTGTTTGCCAGCATCCGCGCCATGGGGTTCGACTTCGTCCGCCTGACCGTCGACCCAGGCCCCCTGCTTGCCAGCGATGGCGCCAAACGCCAGCAGGCCCTGGACATCCTTTCCGCCGCGGTGGAGCACGTCACTTCGAACGGGCTCAAGGTGGTCTTCAACCTGCACAGCGTTGAACAGGTTCCAGCCTATGGCCTCAAGGTCTTCTCCGGCAGCGCCGACAGCGAAGGAGTGGCGCGCTATCGCGATATGGTCACGGCAGTCGCTGCAAGGCTGGCCAGGATCGGCACCGACAAGGTTGCCCTGGAGCCCTACAACGAACCGACCCACTACCCCTGCGATGCAAGCGGCAGTGACGATTGGCAGCGGATCATGTCGGACACGGTGCGCGATATCCGTGCGGTCAGTCGCGATCTCACCATCGTCGCGACAGGCGGCTGCGGCGGCAGTGTCGCCGGACTGGTCAATCTGAAACCCGATTTCGACGATCCCAATCTCTACTACAGCTTCCATATGTATGAGCCGCACAGCTTCACGCATCAGCGGCCTGACGGAACATCAACCACCTTCGCATCGGGCCTGCCTTGGCCGGCCGACAGCGCCACGCCTGAAATCGTGATCGAGACCCTTGGCGCGCAGATGGAGGCTGCGGGCCTCAGCCAGGTCGAGCGCATGATGAATACGGTTTCGGCACGCGAAAGGGTCGCCCAGTATTTCGCGGAAAACTGGGGGCCGAACCAGCTCGAAGCGGTTTTCCAGCAGGCGATCGATTGGGCCAAGGCCAACAACATCGCAAGCAGGCGGCTGTTCATGGGTGAATTCGGCGTCATCCTGATGTCGGCCGATGGCCGGATGGGTGCCTTCGACGCCGACCGTCTGCGCTATCTGACGGCTGTGCGGCAACTGGCGGAGCGCGATGGCATGCCGTGGTCGATCTGGGAGTTCACCAATCCTGATGGAATGACAGTCATCCAGCCGACCGGGCCTGCGCTTCCGGACCGAGAACTGTTGAAGGCGCTGGGCCTCACGCCCCGGGGCCAGTAGTCCCTTATTCGAAGTCCGCCATGTTGAGGCGCTGGTCGACGAAAGCGCGCTTGCCGGCACGCCCCCGCGGCAATGCGCTCGACCTGTTTCGCCGAAAAGCGGATAGCGCCGTGGGTCTGCCCATTCAGGTTGGCGATCAGGCGCCCGGCTGGATCGCCAACCGCCCCCTCGACCGGAATATAGCGAACCACCGCCTCGCCCGGCGTATCCTGATAGAACTGGAATTCCTGCAATCCCTCAAAGAAAATCGGATCTTCCGGCGCGAGCGACAAACTCACCACGTGGCTGCCGTCGGCAGCGATCAGATAATCGATGTTACGACGCGGCATGATGGCATCGACCAGCAGCCGCTGGCCGTTCTCGGCACTGGGCAGTTCGAGCAGCCGCGCACGATCCCCGGTATCGTAGCGGATGAACGGCATGCCGGTGGACAGGAAGCCGGTGCCGACGAGCCGTCCCAGCCTGCCAGGCTCCACAACGGGCGCATCATCGTCGTCGACCAGTTCCGCCAGCCCGTAAAGCGGATTGAATTCGTAACTGTCCATGCGTCCGGGCATTTCAACGGCGAACAGCGCTTTTTCACTCAGGCCGTAGAAACAGGCGAAAGGCACCTCGCCCAGCACGGACTGGATGCTGGCACGCTGGTGAGGGAAAAGGGGTTCGGAAATCGGCATGATGCCTTCGATGCGCAGTTTCGGTGTCCGGCCGAGCTTGCGCATATGCCGGCAGAACAACTCGATCGCCGAAGGATAGCCGTAGAGGAAGCGAATGCCGCGTTCATCGATCAGGTCGAGATACAAGGCGGCGTCCTTGACAGTCATCGGAAACACCGAAAGCCGTAGTTCGCGCAACGCCGGCTCCCACTCGTGCAGGCGTTTGCCCTGGGCGTCGAGGCCAAAGCCGCGGAAGCAGGCGCGTGCCGTCTGTTCGCCATAACCTATGCGCGACCACGCGTCATAGACGAAGGCGATCTCGCGGGTGCTGCGGTCCTTGTCCAGGTAGAAGACAAAGGGCTGCTCGGTGTGGTTTCCGCTGGTCGTGGCTTCGTCGAGGTTCGATGCAGGCTCCGCCAGCGCATCGTTGCCAGCATCGCGCAAGGCCTGCTTGGTGAGCACCGGCAGGCGGCTAAGGTCGGTGAGCTGCAGCGTCGCAAGGTCAAAGCCGGGACCAAAGGCCTTGTCGATCAAGCCACGATAGAACGGGCTACCCGCATGCGCTTTCTGCAGCAGCGCCCGCAGCGCGGCCAGATGCGCGTGCCCGGCATAGGCAGGATCCGCGGCCGCGTGGGCGATCTGTTCCCGCCACGAACGATAGGTCGCGCCGAACTTCATCGTGGTCGGGACACGCGCCACCAACGGCGCCAGAAGACGTCTCAGGGGTTCAGGACTGCGCACATAAGCGCCGCGCGCGATGTCGAGCAACTTCATGATCTCGCCTCCCCTCCGTTGCCGATCGACGCATCGTGCCACACGCGGCGCAATGCCATTGCGAACGGAGCAATTTCCAGCCGCTCGCGATGCACGGCCTTGGCGGCCTCGCCAAGGCGCGTCCGCAGAGCCGGATCTTCGATCAGGCGCGTCAGCGCTTTCGTCAGTGCCGCGACGTCGCCGGGGGGGACCAGCAAGCCATTCTGCTCATCGGTCACGATATCTTCCACCGCTCCGACCGGCGTCGTCACCACGGCGAGGCCGCTGGCCATGCCTTCGATGACCGATACAGGCAGATTTTCGGCAAAGGAGGGAAGTACCAGGATGTCGGCTGATGCGATCAGAGCCGCAACCTGATCGGGTCCAACCCATCCGGGAAGCTGGACACGGTCCATGAGGCCGAGTTCCGTCAGTCGCGCACGCGTCTCCTCGACCTCGCCGTCCCCGGCGATCGTGGCGCGCCAATGCCCGACGGACTTCATGTTCCCCAGGGCATCGCACAGTTGCGGCACGCCCTTGCGTTCGCCGATGCGCCCAAGGAACAGGATATGAATGCTGTCGCCGCCGCCAACATGCGCCAGCAAGGGAGTTTCAGTGGCGTTGGGCACGATGACGATGTTGCCGGCCGCACCGGACGCGCGACTGGCTATGAAGTCGCGCCACACCCTGCCTAGTACGACGACACGGCTGGCATGCTCGAACATGCTTCGGATGCGGCGGTCGAGAAAACCGCCATCTCCGCTCCAGAAAGACCGGTACTCCGCGCCGTGCAAATGCAGCACATAAGGAACACCGAGCATTCGCGCGCACCTGGCAATAACCAGCTTCCGGTAGGTGCTGCCCATGCTTGCGACGTTGATGTGGATGACATCGGCGCGCCCTGCAAGGCGGGCCGCGAGCATGCGCAGACAAAAACCGAGCGTGTAGAAGACCGAAAGTCCGACATGTCCCGGGCCGCGGGTCGCGATGAAGCGCACGTCGATGTCCGCGCTATCCTGCCGGTCGAGTTGCAGCTTGAGCGCGCCCATGAGCCGGTCGATGCCACCCTGCCCCAGGCCACCCGAGGGTGTTGCGACCAGGACATGCATTTTTTGATGGCTTGCGGAAGGCTGCAACATGACACCATTGCGGATAACACATGCGGACCAGCCATAAAGCAAAGGTCTCAAATAAAGCTTATGGCCAAAGTGATATGCTGTTCTTTAGTGCCATGATGCTGGATTTCCCGCCTCCCAACGGTTAATCAGGCGGAATTGTCCGGGAAAAACCCTTTGCTGCTTCGCTCAACGCTAATATACGCCCCGGCGATCCTGCTGACACGCATTTCCGCTTTGCTCCTGCTGGTCATCATGACCCGCATGATCGACCAGAACCACTATGGCCTGCTGACGCTGGTGGTTACGGTCGGCGAAATGACGGATGTCGCAGTCACCAGCTGGCTACGCATTTCACTGCTGAGACTCGGCGGCAAGGGCGACATCAGCAAGGGCAGCCTGATCCTGGCGGGACAGGTGCTTCTGGCCACGACGACCATTGCACTGGTTATCTCCGCGATTGCCTCGGTGCTCATCGTGCCGGAGCATTGGGGCGAGTTTGCCATAGCCGTGGGCAGCTACCTGATCGCCGGCTCCATCGGCCGCTTCGCCTTGACCATCCTGCAGATGCAGCAGCGGCATTCGGTCTATTCGATGCTCGAAGCCTTGCGCAGCCTGCTGCAGCTCGTCTTGCCGATCGCCGCAGTCTTCCTGTTCCAGCGCTCCTTCCTGGCGGTGTCCCTCGGCTCCAGCCTCGGCATGCTGATTGCCGGCATCACAGCGGGCATCGTCGCATCCCGACACATCGTTCCCGGCCCGTCGCGCTTCACGCGCCAGGAGTTTTTTGCCTTCGGCGCTCCCCTGGTCATCATGGCCCTGGTCGGCTTCGGGCTGAACAGCGCCGAGCGACTGTTCCTCAAGGTCTACTACGATGCCAGCGCCGTGGCGGTCTTCGCTGCGGCCTATGCATTGGCCCGGCAGCCGATCGACATGATTGCCAATGCAATCAACACCGGCGCTTTCCCGGAAGTGGTGAACCGCTTCGACGAAGAAGGGCCCGAGGCCTCAAGCCGCCTGCTGTCGCAACTCATGGCCCTGATGATGCGCCTTTGCCTGCCGGTCGCGGCAATGCTGGTGGCGCTCAGCACCGATATCACGCGGCTCATGCTGCCTGCGGATTATCATGGCCGCTTCGGCCTGCTGTTTCCGGTCATCGCCTTCAGCGTGCTGTGCGCCAATCTCGCGACGTTCGTCTACGGCGTCGTGGTGCACGCGCACAAGCGGCCGTGGTTGCTGATCATCGTCAATTTCGTCGGCTCGGTCGGGACGATCTCGCTGTCTTTCCTGCTGATCCCCACCATGGCGGAACTGGGTGCCGCCTTGGCTTTGGCGGGCGGATCGGTAGCGGCCCTGGCAAGCTGCATCGTCATCGCCCAGAGATTGACGCCGGTGCCCGTGCCGTGGCGCGACATCGGCGTCTCCGTCATCATTTCCGCGAGCACAGGCGTGGCTGCCGCACTCACCGCGGCGCTGCTCAGCCACGCACCGCCGATCCTGCCGCTGGCGGCAGGCGGCAGTGCCGGGACCGCGACGTTCTTTGCGCTGATCTGTATGTTCTATCCGAAAGAGGCGATGCTCTTCATCGACAAGGTCAAGGCGCGACTGCCGATCTCGTAGACCGGCGCGTAACCCTAGAGCGTTTTCACGGAAACGCTCTAGCTCTCTGTTTTTGCGCAATTTCGGACGGAGTTTTGCGCAGTTTCGGACGGAAAACCGTTACACACTTTTCCTGAAATTGCCCTAGGGTTTGGCGCCCCCGCGTATGCGACGATGCCAGAACTCCCGGCAGAGCAACCACGCATAGGCGGTATTGGTGTCGTAGTAACGACGCCACAGACGCCGAGGCTCCTGCGCGACACGAAACAGCCACTCCATGCCGAGGGCCTGAACCAGTTTCGGCGCCCGGGCGACCTTGCCGCCATAAACGTCGAAGCTGCCACCCACGCCCATGACGAAACTCGGCTTGAGCTCATCGCGGTAGCGCTTGAGGAAGCGCTCCTTCCTCGGCGTCGGCATCGCCACGAACAGGCAGTCCGCGCCTGAAGCGTTGATGGCCTGGACGACCTCCGGCTCTTCCTCGGCCTTGAAATAACCGTTGCGCTTGCCGGCAATGACCAGGTTCGGGTGATCGATAGCCAGCTGACTTTCCACCGCATCGAGAACGTGCTGTTCGGCCCCGAGAAGAAACGGCCGGTAACCCTTCTCCGCGCAGAGGGCGAGCACGTTGATCATGACATCGACGCCCGTGACCCGTTCCGGCAGGCTCACGCCGCAGAGCCTGGCGCCCCAGAGCACCCCCTTGCCGTCGACATTGATCAGATCCGCCGTGATCACATCATCGTGCAGTTCGGCATTCTTGCGCATGTTCACAAGCTTGGCGACGTTCACGACGACATGGTGCAGCGGTCGATGCGCGGCCATGGCCTCATCGGCGATGGCCAGCGTCTCGGCCATGGTCAGGGCATGAATGGGCGCATCGAGAAATTCCCGACGCCGTGATGCCAGCAGGGGATGCTGCGCCCATGCCGCATCATGCATGGTCATGCGGCCTCTCCGGTCCGCTCCAGCGCAGACTTCTTGCCTTCGATGCGGGCATCGGGCTTGCGCGCCTTGCGCCAGGTCCAGAGACCTCTGGTGTCGACCAGCTTCTTGTCCTTGAGCGCTTCGGGATCGACGAAATTGAATTGCCGATGATCGACCAGGAGGACGACGATGTCGGATTGATCGATGGCGGAAAGCGCGTCGGTGAATGCGATGTCGTGGCCTTCGAGCTCACGTGGCAGGGCACGTGCATTGGGCTCGGCCGCGACGATCTTGAGATTGGGTATCCTGGACAGAAGTTTCACCACCTCGACAGCCGGGCTTTCGCGCATGTCGTCGATGTTGGGTTTGAAGCTCAGGCCAAGACAGGCGATCGTCTGCTGACGGGTCGGGTCGAGCAACGCCTCGATGTCCTTCACCACCGAGAGCGGGCGCTCTGAATTGATGCGGCGCGCCGAGCTGATCAGCCGCGTGCTGTTGGGAGCGGCGTCGATGATGAAATACGGATCGACCGCGATGCAGTGGCCGCCAACGCCCGGGCTTGGCTGGAGAATATTCACGCGAGGATGCCGATTGGCGAGATCGATGACCTCCCAGACATTGAGCGACAGATCCTGGCACACCGCCGCGAGTTCGTTGGCGAAGGCGATGTTGACGTCTCGGAACGCATTTTCGGTCAGCTTCACGAGCTCCGCGCTTTCGGCCTGCGTTATGAAGAGGTCGCCGGCGACGAAGCTCGAATAAAGCGTGGCGGTTCGTTCCGACGACTTGCGTGACAGCCCGCCGATGGAACGGTCGTTGTTGATCAGCTCCGTCAGCACTTTTCCCGGCAGCACGCGCTCGGGAGAATAGGCCACGAACACGTCGGCCTCTTCGCCATGCGTAACAGGGAATTTGAGATCTGGCCGCAGCTCTGCAAGCAGGTTCGTCATGACGCGCGTCGTGCCGACCGGCGACGTCGATTCCAGCACGATGAGATCATCGCGCTTCAGCACCGGAGCGATGCTGCGCGCCGCCGCAAGCACATAGCTGACATCCGGCCTGTGGTCTTCGGTGATCGGGGTCGGAACGGCGATGATATAGGCGTCAGCCGGCTGAGGCGTGTTGAAGGCCTTGAGCTTGCCGTTGGCGACGACCTTCTGGATCAAACCGTCCAGATCGGGTTCAACGATGTGGATCTCGCCGCGATTGACCTTGGCCACCACCGCTTCGTTGACATCAATGCCAATGACATCGAACCCGCGGCTGGCAAAGATGGCGCAGGTCGGCAGGCCGATGTAGCCCATGCCGATAACGGAAACGGTTCTGATTTCAGCCATGGTGCTGTAGTTCCTCAATGATCCGGATCGCGGCGCGGCCATCGCCGTAGGGATTGTGTCGTTCCGTCATACCACGATAGACGCGCTCATCATCGAGCAAGCTATTGGCATTGGACAGAATTTTTTCGATGTCGGTGCCGACAAGCCGCGCGGTGCCCGCCGCGACCCCCTCCGGACGCTCGGTGTTTTCCCGCATCACCAGCACCGGCTTGCCAAGCGACGGCGCCTCTTCCTGCACGCCGCCGCTGTCGGTCAGCACCAGATAGCTCTGCTTCTGCAGATACAGGAACGGCAGATAGTCCTGTGGGTCGATCAGGTGGATGTTCGCCACTCCGCCCAGTTCCTTGTCGACCACCAACCGTACGTTGGGGTTCGGGTGGACCGGGTAGACGATCTGTACGTCCTTGCGCATTGCCAGCGTCTTCAGCGCACTGCAGATACGCTGAATGCCGCCGTCAAAGTTCTCCCGCCGGTGACCGGTGACGAGGATCATCTTCCTTGTCGGGTCGATGAACGGAAAACGCGCGGCAAGCCTGGCGTTCATCTCCGTGTCGGCATCGATCTCGCTGGAGAAATGCAGCAGCGTGTCGATGACCGTGTTGCCAGTCACGAAGATCGTATCGGCGGCCTTTCCTTCGGCAAGCAGATTGTCTCGGGCTTCGGCGGTGGGCGCGAAATGCCAGGTGGCGATGTCGCCGGCGATCTTGCGGTTTAGTTCCTCGGGAAAGGGGGAATTGATGTTGTGGCTGCGCAATCCGGCTTCGATGTGGGCGACGGGAATGCGCTTGTAGAAAGCGGCCAGCGCCGCAGTCATCGCGGTGGTGGTGTCACCTTGCACGAGCACGATGTCCGGCTTGGACTTGTCGAGCACATCGGCCATCCCGAGAAGCACGCGCGACGTCACGTCGAACAAGGTCTGGCCGGGTTGCATGATGTCAAGATCGTGGTGCACCGGCAGGCCGGTCAGATCGATGACTTGCGCCACCATCTCGCGATGCTGGCCGGTGACGCAGATCTCGGTTGTGAAGTCCGGGTGGGCCAGTGCAGCACGCGCAACCGGAAAGCATTTAAGCGCTTCAGGCCTGGTGCCGAACACGATCAACAGTTTTCGTTTGCCGTGCGACTTGGAATGCGAAACAGTGCTCATGGTTGACCTTGGCCGCCAAGGTCCGCGTTGCCGCCCAACCCTGTGACAATAGCGTCAGCAAGCGTCTCCCCAGTGGAAAATATTACCACTTGATTAATGGCGATTCCCATGCCCCCTCGAGTATCCCTTGCTAAGAACTATACCTGCAGATATCAAAACAGAGTCACTTTAAAGAGAATACCTGGGCTTGGGTAACATTTTAATTATCAGCCACGCCGGCTCGTCCCGGCGCTGGGAAAATGAGCTTATGCAACGGCTGGGCGCGTCAGGCCATGTCGTCTCGAGCCGGCCTGCGATGGCGGCTGCGCCCAGAACTTTGGCGCTCGATGCCGTCCTGGCCATCGAGAGTTGTCGGTACGGTTCTTCATTGGCAACGCGCACAAAACCGCTACCTTCCGTCGATCGCGGTGCACCGGATCTCGTCATCGACCTCACGGCCTCTGCCACGGCACAAGCTGCTCCAATCCTGACGCTCGAGTTCTGCGGCAGGAGCACCTTTCCTGCTGGCATCACCGCTTTCCTGGCGGGCGGCCCCTCGGCTGAACTTGCCGCCCGTCTCGACGGCGTTGTCGTGGCGCGGGCGCGCCCGATGCTCTCGGATAAATTCTGGCTTTCCCGGACATCGAACGACCTGCTTGCCGGCGCCATATCGCTGATCATGCAGAGCGTTGCCCGTTTCTTTGCAGGCAAGATCGAGCCGATCGCCGACAGCGAGCCATCTTCCGGAAAGGACGGCAGCTTCATCCGCCATGCGGTGCCATATTTCTGCAAGGGCGTGGTCAACCGCGCCGTGCAGAAATACCAGCAAAGACGACGTCCGTTCTACTGGCAGGTTGCCTACCGGCTGATCGATGGGCCGGGGGTTGCCGAAGTCGGAAAACTGGACGGCTCACCATTCAGCGTCCTTCCCGACGACGGCGAACGTTTCTACGCAGACCCGTTTGTCTTCGAACACGATGGCCGCCACTTCCTCTTTGTGGAGGAGTTTCCCTATGCGACGGGCCGCGGCGTGATTTCCGTCGCCGAGCTTGGCGACGACGGCACGTTCGGCGTTCCACGGATCGTACTCAAGGAAAAACACCACCTGTCCTATCCGCAGGTGTTCGCCCGCGATGGCGAGATTTTCATGATCCCCGAAAGCGGTTCGGCGCGCGAAGTCGTGCTCTACCGTGCCGAGCAGTTTCCCGATCGATGGGTCCGCGACACGGTGTTGATGAAGGACAGCGATTTCAATGATGCGACGCTGCTCGAAGCCAACGGTCGCTTCTGGCTGCTGGGGACCGAACGATACGGCTTCGGCAGCGCGTCGGATACATTGGCCGTCTACAGCGCACCTTCGCTGCGCGGTCCATGGGCCGCGCATGCGCTGAACCCGATCGCCGTCGATCACTCGGCAGCCCGGCCCGGCGGCGCCATTTTCCGTCACGGCGCAAAGCTGGTGTTGCCGGTACAGGATGGCTCGCGCGCCTATGGCGGCGGTCTTGGCCTGATGAGCCTGGACCAGCTGGACGAGAGCGATGTCCGCTTCTCGACACCGCGTCCGATCTGCCCCGGACCGGCATGGGCACGTGCCGGCATCCATACGCTCAACCGCGCAGGTCGTGTCGAAGTCGTGGACAGCGCCGGCTAGGATCGAACGCGGGCCTGTTCGAAGGTAACGGCCGGCGGAACCTCCTGCTGCTTCCTGGTGGCAATCAGCAAGACCACCATGATCGTCACATCCGGCGTCTTCGACGACAGGGCGTTGTTCGACAGCGAAGCAAGCAGGAAGACGGTGGTGGCGACCCTCGCCGGCAGTGGCGCTTCACGCAGCAGCTTGAAGATCAGCCAGAGAATCAAAATGAAGAAGAGTATGGCTATCGGCACGCCGAACAGCAGGCCGAAGACTACTGGAGCGCTCTCGATATGGGGCAGCCCCAGCTGCTCGTTGACGATCCTCAGCAGCTCGTTGGCGTCCATCCCAAACAGGATGTCCTTCCAGCTGACCAGTCCGAAAACCTGGTAGATCGTCACGCGCGCCATGAAGTTCGCGTCGAAGATGGTGTTGTCGAACCGGCTCAGGAGGCCGGCCGACAACATGACGGCAACCATCGCCACGCCAATGACCGCGGTGAACAGCAGCACGACGAATTTGGCTTCGCGTTGATGCTCGTTCGTCAGCCGAGGCCAGCGCACGAACATCAGGAGTATGAAGATCTCGCCCACGGTCAGGATCAGGGCCGTGCGCGCGCCCGACGCGGCGGTGCCGACAAACAGGATCAGGATGGCGAGCACCCGAACCCATATGCGCCAGCGGGTCGATGCGACGAAGCCTATGGCGATGGCGCACTGCCCGCCCAATGACAGTGGATGTCCAGCCAACCCGATCGGCCTGAACACCGGTTCGCTCTCGGTGAAGGGCAAAAGTCGATGCTGGGTGGCAACTTCCATGATGCCGATCGCGGCGCTCAGGATCAGCGTCGCGAGCACCACGTCCCCCAAGGCTCGTCGAGTGTCCTCGTTCAGGGCCAGCATCATCAGACCCGCGGCACCGGCCACCAGATAGGTGTCGACCACAAAACCCGACGCACCTGCGCGGCCAGCAGCGAAGAGATAGGGCACCAGCACGAAGACCAGCACCGAATAGCGGAGCAATGCCTTGAACACGCTGATCTCGTCGCCGCGCAGCAGGAAGGGTCGGCTGAAGAGAACAAGCGCGCACAGGAAGAAGATGGCGTAGGTGCCGAGATGGAGCTTCTGATAGAAGGGCCCGCCGTCTTCCGTGTAGTTGACGACCATGTTCATCAATTGCTGCGATACGGTGAAGCGGATCAGCAATGCGGCGGCCGCGCACAGAAAAAACAGAAGTGTCAGCGCGTTCTGACGGCGCATCCGGCTGGATTGCTGTTCCGATCCGGCAGTCAGGCTGCTCATAGCCTATTCCAATTCACACGATGGTCCAGCAACCGGATCCGCAGGTTCGCCGGATGGTCATGACACGCCGGTTATCAAGTTATGTCCAAACATGGAAAATAAAATGTTAACGATGTTTCTGTAAGCCATCTATGCGAGATGAAGAATAGCAAGGGTTAGCAAATGTCCGCCGGTACCCGTCCTCCTACCTCTGCGGCGGACGCCGGCATCAGCCCGTACGAGCGGATCGAAAACGCGCGCCGTGCCAGCGCAGCGAAGCTCCAGCAAGGTACCTCGAGCGCAGCGCGTGCCCTTACGTCCCCTGAACCACATGCGCCACAGCCTCAGGCGGCCGTTCCGGTCGCAACGGTGACGCTGGACAAGATCGGGACTTTCCTCGAGCTCGATTTCCGGCGCCTGTTTGTCTGGCTGCGCTCCGGTCTGCTCCTTGCATTCCTGCTGGCGATTGTCGGCGCGATCGTCGGCGGCGCTTATTCGATGCTGGGCAAGCAGCTGTATACGGTCAACACGGATATCCTGATCAATCCCGCCAATCTGCAGGTCATCCAGAATGACCTCTACCCTCAATCGGGCCAGGTCGACGGCCAGATCCTGAGCACACGCAGTAAGCAGCGTATCATGACGTCGGGAAGCGTGCTTTCCCGCGTCGTCGATGAGCTTGAACTCTTCAACGACCCCGAATTCTTCGATGCCAGCCGAAGCGCCGGCAAAGCCAACGCCCCCAAAGCGGACCCGAAACTGGCCGCGCAGAAAAGCCTCGCGCTGAAGGTCAAGACGAGCGGGGACGAGAGGTCGTTCGTGACGACGCTTACCGTATCGGCGCAAACCCCGGAAAAAGCCGTCGAGATCTCACAATCCATCGTCAAGCATTTCCAGGAAGAACTGGCAAGCGCCGAGGCTTCCGGCGCCAATCGCGCCGCCACGGCTCTCGATGCACGGCTCGGCCAGCTCAAGAGCGACGTGCAGGCCGCCGAAGAGAAAGTCGAGGCCTACAGGCGCAGCCACAGCCTGTCTTCCAGCAACGGCCAGCTTGTCAGCTCCCAGACGATGACGCAGCTCAACAGCCAGATCGTCGAGGAACAGTCGCGCGTCGTCGCCGCGCAGGCGAACTACGATGCCCTGGTCGCCTCGGGCATCAATGGAACCCCCTCCGCCCCCGAAACGTCCGAGGCGCTTGCCGCACTGCGTGACAGGGCAAACGGACTGCGGCAGCAGATCGATTCACAGGCGATGACGTTCGGGCCCCGCCATCCGACGATCGTCCGTCTCAAGACGGAATTGGTGACAGTGGACTCGCAACTGAGAGCCGAATACGCGCGCACCGTCGACCAGGCCAAGGTCAATCTGAGCAGGACCAAGGCGTCACTGGCTTCGCTCAACGCCAAGATGAATGACCTGAAGGGCCGGGTCTTCGCCGACAACGAATCGGAGGTCGCTTTGCGCGAGCTTCTACGGGACGCGACGTCGAAGACGGCGATCTATGAGAGCTTCCTGTCGCGCGCACGGCAGATCACCGAGCGCGAGCAGATCGACACCACCAACGTCCAGGTGATCTCCACGGCAGTGCCCCCCAACAAGCGCTCATGGCCACCCAGCACGACGATCCTGGTCGGCGCGGGAGCTGTCGGCGGCTTTGGCCTTGGCATGCTGCTTGCCATCGCCTGGGGCATCCTGCGCGACATGCGCCGTCCGCCCAGCCGCCGGGAACCCAACATCGCTGGCGCCTGAACATGGCAAAGCGCATCGTTTTCCACATTGCCAGCCTGAGGGGCGGCGGCGCCGAGCGCGTCTTCGTCCTCATGGCCAATGAGCTGGCGTCCCGTGGTCACGACGTCACGCTGTTTACCTGGAATGCCGAAGGTCCCAATGCTGCCTTGCGCTCGCCCGCGGTAAAGCTGATCGACCTTGGTTTTGCCATTCGCGGCGAAAGCTACAGCAAGGCGGACACGCTGAAAGGCGTGGTAAAAGGAGTACGCCTGCTCAAGCGGCTGGCTCCCGACGCGGTGTTCAGCGCTCCCGAATTCGCCAATCTGCTCATGGCGGTGGCACTGTTGCTGGCACGCAGCCGGGCCAAGTTCTTTCCAAGCTTTCATGCCGCGGCTTCGCACACATCCGACAGGATCGGGGCGAGACTGGCGGGCTATCTCTCTTCGCTGGTGGCGGCACGCGCCACCAGCGCCATCGCTGTTTCCGAGGGTGTCGGTGGCGACCTGGTGGCGAATGGCTTTTCCAGATCCAAAGTGACCGTGATCAACAACCCACTGCCACCGCCGGCCCAACGCCAGGAGCACAATTATCCTTGGCAAGCAAAACTGAAGAGCATGGGCGGCGGTCCGGTCATCGTCACCGCGGGACGCCTCGTTGCGGTCAAGGACCATCTGACCTTGCTGCGAGCCTTTGCCAAGCTGCGCGCCAGCCGGCTTGCCCGTCTCGTCATCTTCGGCGAAGGTCCGCTGGAAGCTGAACTGCGCGCCTATGCCGGGGAAACCGGGATCGCGCAGGACGTGCTGTTTGCCGGCTACGTCGAAAACCCCGCGGCCTGCTACGCTGTTGCCAACCTGTTTGCGCTGTCATCGACAAGCGAAGGCTTCGGCAATGTCCTGGTCGAAGCCATGGCTGCCGGTGTCCCGGTCGTTTCCACCGATGCGCCGCACGGCCCCCGCGAGATTCTTGGCGATGGCCGTTTCGGCATCCTCGTGCCGGTCGGTGACGCCGACGCCCTGGCGGAAGCCATGGTCAGGATGCTCGACCAGCCAACCTCCGCCGCGACCCTGTCAGGCAGGGCCGCGGATTTCACGATCGAAAAGATCGGCGACCGTTACGAAGCACTGCTCTAGACGGGCCTGTGGACGGGTTCGTCACTCCGCGACAGCCACCACCGACACGCAATCCCCAGCCTTGACCAGTCCAGGAAAATGACGGGCTGTCAGCAGGCCGGAAATCTTCGCCCTGATTTCCTGCGGCGCCTGCCCGGTGCGGCCGGTCGAATGGATGCGCGCGACGACGGCACCTGCTTCTATCGGTTCGCCGAGATCGACCATCGTCTCGATCATGCCGTCCTCCTCCGCAAAGCAGAAGCAGTCGCCGGAAGGCATGTCGAGCCAACGTGTCGGCAGCTTCTCGACAGCACCCTCCACGATGCCCTCGTGGCGCAGCACGTTCAGGATGCCGCGCCTGGCGATGCGCACCGTTTCGGCGCGTGAGGTGCCGCCGCCGCCGAGTTCGGTGGTGACAAAGACCTTGCCCATCTCCTCGGCCGCACTGTCGTACATGCCGACCGCATCGATCTCCAGCATCTTCATCGAAAAGGGCGCCGAGAAGGCTTCGACGGCCGCGAAGGCGCGTGCCTCCTGTTTCTTGTCCGGCAGGATATGCGCGGCGCAGAACGGCACGAAATCCAGCGTGCGCCCGCCGGAATGGAAGTCGAAGACGACGTCCGCGCGCGGCAGCAGTTCACGCTGGAAATAGTCGGCGATCTTCTCGGTGACCGTGCCATCGGGACGGCCGGGGAAGCTGCGGTTCATGTTGCCCTTGTCGATCGGCGAGGTCCGCGTGCCGGCCCGGAAGGCCGGATAGTTCATCGCCGGCACGATGATCAACGTGCCCGAGACCGCTCTCAGGTCGAGCGTGCGGGCAAGCTCGTAGAGGGCGAGAGGCCCTTCATATTCGTCGCCATGGTTGCCGCCAGTAAGCAAGGCCGTCGGGCCGCTGCCATTCTTCACCACGCAGATCGGGATCATCACCGAGCCCCAGGCGGAGTCGTCGCGGCTGTAGGGCAGGCGCAGGAAGCCGTGCTGGACTCCATCGCGACCGAAGTCGACAGACGCGGAAATGGGAGAAGGCCGCGACATCGTCAGTCCTTCACCACCAGCTTGCGCGGTACGTTGGCCAGGCATTCGACCCCGGTCTCCGTGATCAGGATCGATTCCGTGATCTCCAGTCCCATCGTCTCCAGCCACAGTCCGGTCATGAAATGGAAGGTCATGCCGGGCTTGAGCTCGGTGCGGTCGCCGGGGCGCAGGCTCATGGTGCGCTCGCCCCAGTCCGGCGGATAGGAGATGCCGATCGGATAGCCGGTACGGTTGTCCTTGACGATGCCGTACCTCTTCAACACCGCGAAGAAAGCATTGGCAATGTCCTCGCAGGTGTTGCCCGGCTTCGCTGCCGCCAACCCGGCTTCCATGCCTTCGAGCGTCGCCTTCTCGGCGTCCAGGAACGCCTGCGTCGGTTTGCCGAGGAAGACGGTGCGAGACAGCGGGCAATGATAGCGGTGATAGCAGCCGGCGATCTCGAAGAAGGTGCCCTCGCCCGCCTTCATTGGCTTGTCGTCCCAGGTGAGGTGCGGCGCGGAGGCATCCTCGCCCGACGGCAGCAACGGCACGATCGCCGGATAATCACCGCCAAAGCCATCGGCGCCGCGGATGCCCGCGTCATAGATTTCAGCTACGAGATCGCATTTGCGCATGCCGACTTCGATCCTGTCGGCGATGCGCTGATGCATCGCTTCCACGATGCGCGCGGCCTTGCGCATGTAGTCGATCTCGGTGGCACTCTTGACCGCGCGCTGCCAGTTGACCAGCGCAGTCGCATCGACAAAGCGGGCATTGGGCAGGTGCTGCTGCAGCGACGCGAAGGCCTTGGCCGAGAACCAGTAATTGTCCATTTCGACGCCGATCCGCTTGCCATCCCAGCCGCGCTTCGCAAGCAGGCCGGCGAGATAGTCCATCGGGTGGCGCTCGGTCGACTGCACATAGTGGTCGGCATAACCGATGATGTTGTCGTGGTTCAGGTAGGCGGTGCGCTTGGCGCCGTTGGCATCCTGGCCACGCCCGTACCAGATCGGCTCGCCATCCGGCGGCACGATCACGGCCTGATGCACATAGAAGGACCAGCCGTCATAGCCTGTCAGCCAGGCCATGTTGGAAGGGTCGGAGCAGATCAGCACGTCGACACCCTTGGCCTCCATGGCCGCGCGCGTCTTTGCGAGGCGCTCCGCATACTCCTCGCGCGAAAACTTCAAATTGGGCTGCATTCTTCCAGTTCCTCGTTTTGGCCCTTCGGACCCGCATCAGCTTTCAAAGATTGTTCCAGCACCCGCCGCCCTCGCCCGGTCCCGCGCGAGCGTGGCGATGGCGGTGTCCTGCACGCCCGTGCCGGTAAGATCGGCAAGCGTGATATCGGCCGCGGTTCGTCGACCGTGCTTGCGTCCGGCGATGATCTGGCCGAGTTCGGTGACCTCGCCATCTGCCGCCATCACCGCCGCATCGATGGCATGGTGCAGTTCGCCGAGCCGGCGCGTCTGCCGGGCGCTGTCGGCGACATAGAGATCGGCCATGCGGATCACCGCCGGCGCGATCTCGTTCTTGTGTTCGGCATCCGATCCCATGGCGGTGATGTGCTGCCCCGCCGAGACGAAGCCGGCATGGATCAGCGGCTCGGTCGCCGGTGTCGTCGTCACGATCACGTCCGCCCCCGCTGCCGCTTTCGCCGCATCGGGCTCGGGCCGCACATCGATGCCCAGCCTCTCGCGCAATTCGCCGGCTGCCGCCTCCGCCTTTGCGGCATCACGGGCCCAGATGCGGGCTTCGGTGATCGGCCGCACCAGCTTCAGCGCCTCCAGCTGCAGTTTCGCCTGCATGCCGGCGCCGAAGATTGCGGCGCTCGCGGCATCCGGTCGGGCAAGGTGCTTTGCCGCCACGGCGCCGGCGGCGGCAGTGCGGATATCGGTGAGATAGCCGTTGTCGATCAAGAGCGCTTCGGTGACACCGGTCGTTGCCGACAGCAGCACCATCAGCCCGTTGGTGCTCGGCAGGCCGAGCGCTGGATTGCCGAAGAAGCCGGGGCTGATCTTGATGGCGAAGGCGTCGATGCCGGGCACATAGGCGGTCTTCACGTCGACCTCGCCGCGATGCTCGGGAATGTCGAGCCTGAGGATCGGCGGCATCGCCACCTTCTCGGTGGCGAGCGCGCGGAAGGCATTTTCCACGCAGGCCACGGCTTCGAGATCGAGTTTCACGAGACGCCGCAGGTCCGTCTCGGTGAGGATAGTCATTGGCCTCATGCCGCCAGTTCCTCCTTGCCGCAGACGATGTCGCGATGCCGGACCATGTCGATGTTACGACCGGAGAGCACCAGCACGACCGGGCCCCGCGACTTGATCTTGCCGGCCAGCAGCGCCGCGATACCGACCGCGCCGGCGCCCTCGACGATCTCGCGTTCCTCGCTGTAGGCGTGGGTAATGCCGGCAGCGATTTCAGCTTCGGAAAGCAGCACGACATCGTCGAGCAGCTCGCGGCACATCGAAAAGGTCAGCCGATTGTCCAGGCCGATGCCGCCGCCGAGCGAGTCCGCCAGGGTCGGCATCTCCTCGACCTGTACCGGCCGTCCAGCGTCGAGACTGGCTTTCATCGCCGCGCCACGCTGCATCGAAGTGCCAATGACTTTGATATCAGGCCTGGTGCCTTTCACCGCGGCGGCAATGCCTGCCGCCAGCCCGCCGCCGGACAGCGGCACCAGCACGGTCTCCACGTCGGCAACGGCACTGACGATCTCGAGGCCGAGCGTACCTTGCCCGGCGATCACCGCCGGATGATCGAAGGGCGGCACCATGACCAGCCCTTCCTCCGCCACCAGCCGCTCGACCTCGACCTGGGCATCATCCTGGCTGTTGCCGACGATGCGGATCTCAGCACCGAGACGGCGAATCTCCTCGACCTTGTTGGACGGCACCAGTTTCGACATGCAGATGACTGCACGCATGCCTTCGAGCCGCGCAGAAAAGCTGAGCGCGCGGCCATGATTGCCGGTCGAAGCGGCGACGACGCCGCGTTTCCTGTCTTCGGCATCGAGCCACGCGATCGCATTGGAGGCGCCGCGCAGCTTGAAGCTGCCAGTCGTCTGGCGATGCTCGAGCTTGAGGTAAACCGGGACGCCGAGGCGCTCCGACAGACTGGTCGAAACCACGATGGGGGTTGCTGCGATCTTGCCTACGATGCGGTCGCGCGCAACCAGGATATGCTGGAAGGTGACTGTATCCATGGCTGTCAGCTGCGCGGCAATGGGTTGGTCATCAGCCGGCCCCCTTCGGGATGGGCGTTGTCGTCGCCACAGAGCCTCAGGCAATTCCAGGCGGTCGCCTGGTTGGAGGTAACGACGGGGCGACCGATGGCCGCCTCGATCGCCACAGCCGCGAGCGCCGAACGCAACGCCGTACACGATACGAACAGCGCATCCGCATCCGGATGCATGGCCTGGCGCGCCAGCTCGACCAGTGTCGCAGGCGCGATGCGTGCCATCTCGCGATCGTCGTCGAAGCCGAGACAGGTGAAGGACGCGATCTCGAAGCCGTGGCGGACGAAATAGTCCGCCATCGGACGGCTGGTCTCGACCGTATAGGGTGTGAGTACGCTGATCGTCCTGGCACCCAGCGTCTTCAGTCCTCGCATCGCCGCCATCGGCGGCGTCACCACGGTCACGCCGGGTTTGGCAGCCTGCACGGCGGCTTCGATCTCGGCATCGCCGATGACGACCGAAGCCGAGGTACAGGAATAACAGATGGCATCGAGCTTCTCGTCCGGCAGGATCAGGGCCGCTGCCTCGGTCAAGGCCGGCTGCATCTTGCGCAGGTTTTCCGGAGTGGTCGGATTGGCGTAGGCGACACGCGCAACATAGACGCCGATGCGCTCGCTCGCCACGATGCGGCGATAGTCCGGCTCGGTGGTGTGGTCGGTCGCCAGGATGATCAGGCCGACACGTTTTTCCATTGGACGCGGGTCAAGGGCCGGACGCTCCGGATACAGGCGGATATCGGGTGCCATGCTTATCGCTCCACCTTGCCGTAGCGCCGCTCCAGCCATCGCAGCAGCACTACCGAGAACAGGCTGATCACCAGGAAGAAGGCACCGACCAATGTCATCGGCTCGACATAGCGGTAATAGGTGTTGGCGACGCTCTTGGCCTGGTTCATCAGCTCCAGCACGGTGATGGCGGAAAGCAGCGGCGTTTCCTTGAACATGGCGATGAAATAGTTGGCCAGTGCCGGCATCATAGGCGGGATCGCCTGCGGCAGGATGATGTGCGTCCAGGTCTGGCGGGCATTGAGATTACAGGCCTTGGCGGCTTCCCATTGCCCGCGCGGCACGTTGTCGATGCCAGCGCGATAGACCTCGGCCGCATAGGTGCCGTAGTGCAGGCCAAGGCCGATGACACCGGCGGTCAGCGGCGGCAGCAGCAGGCCGAAATCCGGCAGCACGTAGAAGATGAAATAGAGCTGGACCAGAAGCGGCGTGCCGCGAATGAATTCGGCGAGGAAACCGACCGTGCGCGAGACGATGCGGTTCTCCGAACGCCGCAGCAGCGCTATGGCGAGCCCCACCACCGCAGCCAGTGCGGAGCCCAGGATGGTCGCCAGGATGGTGATCTTCACGCCCTCGAGGAGGGTCGGCATGATCTCGCGAACGAAGGCCCAATCCCATTCCATTATTTGGCCCACTCCATCAGACGCGCACTCCGTCGAGACCGCGCGACAGGCGGCGCTCCAGGCTGCGCGTACCCCAGGAGATCAGCAGCGCCAGCACGAAATAGATGACGAGGATGGTGGCGAACGGCACCAGCGTGTTGCCGGTCTGGGCGCGAACCACCTGCGCCTGGAAGGTCAGGTCGGCCAGCGAGATCAGCGACACGACCGACGTGGCCTTGAGCAGTTCGATGGCATTGTTGCCGAAGGTCGGCAGCATCACCAGGAAGGCCTGCGGCAGGATGACATGGCGCATGCCTTGCCAACGACCGAGATTGAGTGCCGTGCAGGCCTCGTATTGTTCCCTGCCGATCGACTGCACCGCGCCGCGCACCACCTCGGCGGCATAGGCGCCGACATTGAGCCCGAGCGCCAGCACGCCGGCCTGCAATGGCGTCAGTTCGAAGCCGAGCATGGGCAGCACGAAATAGGCCCAGAACAGCTGGACGAAGATCGACGTGCCGCGAAAGAACTCGATATAGATCGTGGCCAGCGCGCGCACCGCGAAGAAACGCGATAGCCGGCCAAGCCCCGCCAGGAACGCCATGATCAGTGCCAGCACCGATCCCATCAGCGTCAGCTTGATGGTGACCAGCGCTCCTTGCAAGATCAGGTCGAGATATCCGGACCAGTCGATCATAGGGTCTTCCGGTTGACGAAAACGGTGCGACTGCGCCCTTCTCCCCGTTCACAGGGAGAAGGGCGTGCAGTGCGTCTCACTTTGCCGCGCAGAGCTTGTCGCGCGTGGTCGACAACGCCGCCTTGGCCGAAAAGCCGTATGGCTCGATGATCTTGGCGAACTCCCCGGACTTCTTCATCTTCGCCAGTTCGACGTCGAAGGCATCACGAAGCGCAGTGTCCTTCTTGTTGAAGGCGGCGCCATCGCAATAGACGGGGGCACCTTGCACCGGCGCGATGACTTCGAGGTTCGGATCGTTGGCCTTCTTCATCAGATCGTTGATGGAAAGCACCGGCAGCGAATAGGCGTCGATGCGGCCGTCCTGCAGCATCTTGATGCCGCTCTGGCCGTCCGGCACCACGATGACACGATCGCGCGGCACGCCGGCATTCAGCGCCAGCTTCTCCTCGGTGCCGCCGCCCGGCGCGCCGATGGTGGCGGCGGTGTCCTTGGCGACATCCTCATAGCTCTTGAAGCCCTTGGGGTTGCCCTTCTTCACCAGCATCGCCTCGGCATCGCACAGCACCGGTTCGGAATAAGCGACAGCCGCGCACCGCTCGGGCTTCATGAACAGCCCTGCCGTCACCACGTCGAAACGTCCTGCCTGCAGGCCGGGGATCATCGCGCCATATTCGGAGATCGAAGCCGCGACATCGGCCACGCCGAGGCGCTTGAATATCTCGCGTGCGACGTCCGGCGCAGCACCCGAAACCTTGCCGTCGGCCGCGACCGCCGTATAGGGCGGCTCGTTGGCGATGGCCAGGCGGGCAAACCCCTGGCTCTTCAATTGTTCAAGTTTGCTGTCGTCGGCACGGCTGCCGGCGGTGGTGGCGGCCAGAATGCCCAGCGCGAAACCGGCGAGTGCTGCCGTGGTTGCAAATGTTCTCATTGTTCCCAGCTCCATGTTTTTCGGTTTTTGTTGGTGGTCGTGATGCCGTCTGCGCGGCAACCATTTGCTTTCCGCCAGCGGTCAGACGCGATGCCCTGCCGCGATGATCTTCTTCAGAAAGCTCTGCGTGCGCTCCTGCTTGGGATGGCGGAAAATATCGTCGGGCTTGCCCTCCTCCACGATCTTGCCGCGGTCGAAGAACAGCACCCGGTCGGCGAAGTCGTGGGCGAAACCCATTTCGTGCGTGACCAGAAGCATGGTCATGTCGGTCTCGGCGGCGAGCTTGCGCATGACGTTCAACACCTCGCCGACCAGTTCGGGATCGAGCGCCGAAGTAACCTCGTCGAACAGCATGATCTTGGGCGACAGGGCGAGCGCGCGGGCGATCGCCACGCGCTGTTTCTGGCCGCCCGAGAGCTGCGCGGGCATCGCCTTGGCCTTGTCGGCAAGGCCAACCATGTCAAGCAGTTCCATCGCCCGCTTCTCGGCGGCGGCACGCGGCATGCCCTTGGTCAGCATCGGTGCCAGGGTGACGTTGTCGAGCACGCATTTGTGCGGAAACAGGTTGAAGAGCTGGAAGACCATGCCGATCTTCTGGCGCATCCTGGCGAGATGCCGTTCGCTTGCCGGCACCAAAGCGCCCTCGCGCTGCATGTGGTAGAGCTGCTCGCCCTCGACCTCGATGTGGCCGCCATCGATGCGCTCGAGCGTCATCAGGATGCGCAGGATCGTGGTCTTGCCAGATCCCGACGGGCCGATGAGCGCCAGCTTCTCGCCGGGCATGACCTGCATCGACAGCCCGTCCAGCACCTTGAAGGCTCCGAAGCTCTTCGAAATCGCGTCGATCTTGATGATGGGCGCGGCCAATCGTCTATCCCCGTGTTGGAGAACTCTCTTTGCTAACGATGGGGAAGCAACAAAATCATGTCAATTGGCAAAATAATCTCATGACAATTTTTCCAAAATCACTCAGACCGTGAGCGAAAGCCCAGGGCCTTTAGAGGCCCTGGCTCGCCGCCCGATCTCTTTCCGAAAGTCTAGATTGCCAGCAGGAGATGTTCAGGATCGCCGAGCAGCAGGCGTGTGACGACGCCGAGGCCGGTACGCAGTTCGCTCTCGGTGGTCGACCCGATCGAGATGCGCACGGCCGGATGCCAGGGAGCTTCGGAAATGCGGAAGGATGCGCCAGGCGCAATCGCCACGCCCTGCAGCCGCGCCTGCGCCACGAACCCTTCTTCCGCCCGGTCCTCCGGCAGCGGCAACCACAGATGCAGCCCGTCGGCATGGGCATGGAACGTCACCCCGGCAAGGGTCTCCGCCGCGATGTCATGGCGCCGGCGCACGGCAGCACGCTGCCAGCGCACCAGTTCCATGGCGGTGCCGTCCGTCACCCATTTGCTGGCGATCTCGGCCACCATCGGCGTCGCCATCCAATTCGACACCAGGGTGCCGGTTTGCCACCGCCGCCACATAGCGATCCGGCGCAGCCAGGTAGCCGATGCGCAGGCCGGGCACCGTGATCTTGGAGAACGAGGTCACATAGAGCGTGCGTTCCGGCGCGAAATAGGCGACCGGCGGCGGGCGATCCTCCAGCAGCGGGCCGAGCACATCGTTTTCGATGATGGCGATATCGTGCTTGCGCGCCACTTCGGCGATCTGCGAGCGCCGGATGCCGCCCATCAGGGTGGCGGTCGGGTTGATCACCGACGGCTGCACGAAGACGGCGCGGATGTCGGAAAGCTGGCAGGCCTGGTCCAGCGCCTCGGGCAGGATGCCATGGTCGTCGATCGGCAGGCCTTCCAGATGGAAGCCGAGGTAGCGCGCCAGCGGCACCAGCGTGTGATGGCCGATCGCCTCGGTCACCACGGTGGAGCCGGGCGGCGCCACGCTCATCAGCGCCACCGTCATGCCGGCGGTGGCCCCGTTGGTGAGGGTGATGTTCTGCGATGAAGCCTCCAGACCGCACAGTTTCAGCCATTCGGCGGCAACTGCACGATGGCGCGGGAACACCATGTTCGGCCGGAATGACAGCGCCGAGCTGGCCGGCAGCGTCTCGGCCAGCCAGCCGAGCGCCTGCTTCAGCTTCTCCAGGTGCATCGGCTCGCAGACCGGCTTCAGGATCGACAGGTCGATGACCTCGCCCGGCCGCTCGGGCAGGTAGGGCGGATCCGGCTCGCGGCGCTGCGTCTGCACGAAGGAACCACGGCCGATTTCGCCGGCGATGAGCCCGCGCCGGATCAGTTCCTCATAGGCGCGGCTGACCGTCTGCACCGACAGTTTCAGCTCATCCGCCAGCGCCCGGTGCGTCGGCAGGCGTTCTCCATTTGCCAGCCGGCCATCATGGATGGCGCGCGCGAACTGGTCGGCCAGCGATAGATAGGCAGGACGGCGGATCAACGCCGGATCAGGACGCCACAATGTCATGACTTCATTAGAGATCGAAATCAGTGCAATTGACAATCGGAATCATGCGCCTGCATGGTGTTCGCGACAGGAAAAGCGACGCATATGACCGGACTGAAACTCGACGCCATCGATCTGAAGATCCTCGACGCCATCCAGCGCGACGGTCGCATCACCAAGCTGGCGCTGGCCGAGCAGGTGGGATTGTCGCCGACGCCGTGCTGGATGCGGCTGGCGAAGCTGGAAAAGGCCGGCATCGTTTCGGGCTATCATGCCCGCATCGCCATGCGCGCCATCGCTCCCATCGCCACGGTGCTGATGGAGGTGACGCTGGGTGCTCACAGGCAGGCCGACTTCGAGCGTTTCGAGCGCGCCATCCGCGACATTCCCGAGATCGTCGCCTGCTGGTCGGTGGGTGGCGGCGTCGACTACCTGCTCAAGGTGATGACCGCCGACATCGATGCCTACCAGCGCCTGGTCGACGCGCTGCTGGAGCGCGAACTCGGCATCGACCGCTACTTCACCTACATCGTCATCAAGACGGTCAAGGACGAGGCTGTCCTGCCGCTGCCGGAGCTGCTTTCGATCGACTGAGCCAGTACTGAAACTCTCTCGTGATCCGCGCCAGAAGAGAGAGTCTCTCTACCAATCGCACGTGGAATGGTCTTTCTCTCGCATCGACGTCCCTAGACTGCAGGCTCCGACACGGAGGCCCTGTCATGTCCGCCCATTTCGCCCCCCACCAGCGCCATGAAGCGCTCGACGGCCTGACCGACCGGCGGCTTTACCGCGAACATGCCTATGTCGACGGCCACTGGACCGCGAGCGACACCGCCGCCGGCTTCGAGGTGACCGACCCGGCCACCGGCGCAAGCATCGCCTGGGTGGCGGCACTCGATGCCGCCCAGACCGGCAAGGCGATCGATGCTGCTGCCCACGCCCTGCCCGGCTGGAAAACGCTGCTGCCGCAGCAGCGTTCGGCCATCCTGCGCAAATGGTTCGAGCTGATCGTGGCCGCCAAGGAGGACCTTGCCCTGCTGATGACGCTCGAGCAGGGCAAGCCGCTGCAGGAATCGCTGGGCGAGATCGACTATGCGGCCTCCTTCGTGGAATGGTACGCCGAGGAAGCGAAACGACTGAACGTGGAGACCGTCACCAGCCACCTGCCCGGCGCCGAAATGGCCGTTCGGCTTGAGGCGCTCGGTGTCGTCGGCGTGGTGACGCCGTGGAATTTCCCCTCGGCCATGCTGACGCGCAAGGCGGCTGCCGCGCTTGCCGCCGGCTGCACCATCGTTGCCCATCCATCCTCCGAGACCCCGCTTTCTGCGCTTGCGCTCGCCGAACTCGGTGAGCGCGCCGGACTGCCGGCCGGTGTCTTCAACGTGGTCACCGGCGATGCCGCGACGATCGTCGGACAGCTCTGCGCCGATACGCGTGTCAGGGCGATGAGCTTCACCGGCTCGACCGAGATCGGCCGGCTGATCGCCGCGCAATGCGCGCCGACGATGAAGCGCCTGGTCATGGAGCTGGGCGGACATGCGCCGCTGCTCGTCTTTGCCGATGCCGACCTCGACAAAGCGGTGAGGATCGCCGTCGACGCAAAGTTTGCCACTTCGGGGCAGGATTGCCTTGCCGCCAACCGCATCTATGTCGAACGGCCGCTCTACGAACGCTTCTGCGCGGCCTTCACCGAAAAGGTCTCGGCGCTGAAGGTGGGCAGCGGCCTAGCTGCCGACAGCGATATCGGACCGCTGATGCATGAGCGGGCAGTGAGGAAAGTCGACGAACAGGTGAAGGATGCCACCGCCAAAGGCGCGCGTCTGCTCTGTGGCGGCGAACGTCATGCGGCGGGGGCCCTGTTCTATCAGCCGACCGTGCTGGTCGACCTTTCGGACGACGCGCTGATCATGCGCGAAGAGACATTCGGCCCGGTGGCGGCGATCACGCCTTTCGATAGCGAGGACGAAGTCATCGCCCGCGCCAATGCTTCCGAATACGGGCTCGTTGCCTATGCCGTCACCGAGAACGGCGCGCGCCAGCGGCGTCTGGCGAGCGCGCTCGACTACGGCATGGTGGCCGTCAACCGTGTCAAGATCACAGGCGCCCCGATCCCCTTCGGCGGTATCAAACAATCCGGCCTCGGGCGCGAGGGCTCGCGCCACGGCCTGGAGGCCTTCACCGACCTCAAATACATCTGCTTCGATCTGGCGTAGGCCGGCGGCTGAGACAAAAAGGAGACAACATGCTGCAGCAATCCAACGAACTCACCGCCTGGGATCGCGACCACTTCTTCCACCCCTCGACCCATATGGGCATGCATGCGCGCGGCGAGATGCCGAACCGCGTCATGGCCGCTGGCGAAGGCGTGACCGTGTGGGACACGACCGGCAGGAAGAGCCTCGACGCCTTTGCCGGGCTCTATTGCGTCAATGTCGGCTATGGCCGCCAGAAGATCGCCGATGCCATCGCCGAGCAGGCCAGGAGCCTCGCCTACTACCACGCCTATGTCGGGCACGGCACGGAGACCTCGATCAAGCTCGCCAAGATGATCATCGACCGCGCGCCGCAGGGCATGTCGCGCGTCTATTTCGGCCTGTCGGGCTCCGACGCCAACGAAACCAACATCAAGCTGATCTGGTATTACAACAACGTCCGTGGCAAGCCGGAGAAGAAGAAGATCATCTCGCGCTGGCGCGGCTATCACGGCTCGGGTGTGATGACCGGCTCACTGACCGGCCTTGCCGGCTTCCACAATGCCTTCGACCTGCCGCGCGCGCCGATCCTGCACACGGAAGCGCCATACTATTATCGCCGCGCTGACCGCTCGCAAACCGAGGAGCAGTTCTCGCAATATTGCGCCGACCAGCTCGAAGCGCTGATCCTGGCGCAAGGTCCCGAAACAATTGCGGCCTTCATCGGCGAGCCGGTTCTGGGAACAGGCGGCATCGTGCCGCCGCCTGCCGGCTACTGGCAGAAGATCCAGGCGGTGCTTGCCAAATACGACATCCTGCTGGTGGCTGACGAGGTGGTGACCGGCTTCGGCCGGCTGGGTTCGATGTTCGGCTCCGACCATTACGGCATGAAGCCCGACCTCATCACCATCGCCAAGGGGCTGACCTCGGCCTATGCGCCGCTCTCCGGCGTCATCGTGCGCGACACGATGTGGAAGGTTCTTGTCGAAGGCTCCGACAAGCTTGGGCCTATCGGCCATGGCTGGACTTATTCGGCGCATCCGATCTGCGCTGCCGCCGGCGTCGCCAATCTTGAGCTCATCGACGAGATGGGTCTGGTGAAGAATGCCGGCGAGACCGGCGCCTATCTCAACCAGCAACTGGCCCAGGCGCTCGGCGATCACAAGAATGTCGGCGAGGTGCGTGGCGAAGGCATGCTGGCGGCGGTGGAATTCGTCAGGGACCGCGACGGGCGCATCTTCTTCGACGCTTCCGAGAAGATCGGACCGCAGGTGTCGGCTGCCCTGCTGGAACGCGGCGTCATTGCTCGTGCAATGCCGCAGGGCGACATCCTTGGCTTCGCGCCGCCGCTCTGCCTGACCAGGCAGGAGGCCGACACCATTGTCGAGAAGACCACGGATGCGGTGAAGACCGTATTCTCCAAGATCTGAGACCGACCATGAATGCGATTGCAAAACCTTTGCCTGACACCATGGCCGCTGTGCTGCTGACCGGCCATGGCGGGCTCGAGAAACTCGTCTACCGCACCGATGCAAGGGTACCGAAGCCAGCCGCCGGTGAAGTGCTCGTCAAGGTAACGGCGTGCGGCATGAACAACACCGATGTGTGGGTGCGCCAGGGCGCCTACGGCACGGAAGAGGATGCCGCGGCCGTCTCCACCTGGCGTCGCCAGGGCAACACGCTGACCTTTCCGCGCATCCAGGGCACCGACACGGTGGGCGCGATTGTCGCCGTCGGCAAAGGCGTGTCGCCCAAGCGGCTCGGCGAACGGGTGATGGTGGATTTCTCCATCTACAATCGCGACGACGATTCCCTGGCCGACATCGACTATATGGGCCATGGCCGTGACGGCGGTTACGCCGAATACCAGGTGCTGCCGGCCGAGAATGCGCATGTGGTGGATACCGAACTCACCGATGTCGAGCTGGCAACCTTCTGCTGCGCCTATCTGACTGGCGAGCAGATGCTGGAACGGGCCGGGCTGAAAGCCGGCGAACGCGTGCTGGTTACCGGCGCATCGGGCGGTGTCGGCTCAGGCATCGTGCAACTGGCTCGCGCGCGCGGCGCCATCCCCTATGCCGTGGTCGGCAAAGGCAAGGAGCAGGCGCTGCTCGACATCGGTGCCGAGAAGGTCATCACGCGCGGCGTCGCCGACCTGCCCGGCGCGGTTGCCGAGGCGACCGGCGGCGAGCCGATCGACGTGGTGGCCGACCTCGTCGGCGGCCCGGCCTTCAACGACCTGCTGCGCATCCTTCGGCCGGAAGGCCGCTACACCACGGCCGGCGCGATCGCCGGCCCGGTGGTGCAGCTCGATCTCAGGACCATGTACCTGAAGCAGCTTCAGCTGCATGGCTCCTCGCAAGGCACGCGCACGGATTTCCGCCGCATCGTGCGCTACATCGAGGAAAAGAAGATCAAGCCGCTGGTCGGCGGTGTCTACCGGCTGTCTGATTTCCACAATGCCCAGACCGACTTCATGGCCAAGGACTTCGTCGGCAAGCTGGTGGTCGTGCCCGACGCGATGTGGCTGGCCTAGCTAGCCGATCGTCCGCTCCAGCGTGCCGACCCAGTTCTTCCAGGCGATCTTCTCGACCAGCTCGCGTCCATAGCCGTGACGCCCGAGCGCCTCGAGCAGCCGTGGCAGACCCGATACGTCGCCGATTTCCTCAGGAATCGGCGCGCCGTCGAAATCCGAGCCCAGCCCGACGCCGTCCTCACCCAGTCTGGCCAGCAAGGCATCGATGTGACGCAGCATCGTATCGAGATTTGTCCCTTTGCCGTCGGGGCCGTCGGGATGGAGAAATTCCCTGGCGAAGTTCAGACCGACCATGCCGCGCGTCTCCCGGATGGCATCGAGCTGCCAGTCGGTGAGGTTGCGTGCATGCGGGCAGATCGCATGCGCGTTGGAATGCGTCGCCACCAGCGGCGCATCGCTGATGGCCGCGACATCGCGGAAGCCCTGTTCGTTGATATGCGACAGGTCGACCAGGATCTTCAACTGATTGCAGGTCCTGACCAGCGCCTTGCCGGCATCGGTCAAGCCCGGCCCGGTATCCGGCGATGACGGGTAGCGGAACGGCACGCCGTGACCGAAAATGTTGGGACGGCTCCAGACCGGCCCCAGCGAGCGCAGGCCGGCGGCGTGGAGCACATCCAGCATGACGAAATCGGCGTCGATCGCTTCGGCGCCCTCGATGTGGAAGACGGCGGCGATCGTGTCCCCCTCGATGGCGGCGCGGATGTCGGCCGCGCTGCGGCAGACCGCAAGAGCCCCCGCACGCTCGAGCCTGAACAGGAGAGACGCCATGGCAAGGGTGGGCACACGCGCCTGTTCCATCGGCAGGGGCGGCGGCAAGGGTTCGTCATTGCCGAGCACCGAGGCGGTGAAGCCGGGATCCTCGTCTCCCGCCGAAGGCGCGAAGACAGCGAACATGCCGCCGGCGAAGCCACCCTTGCGGGCCCGTGGCAGGTCGATGTGCCAGCTGGCGGGCGCGCCTTCCATGAAGAGCCGCGCCTTGTCGGCCTCAGTCGAGAGATGGAGGTTGAGCAAAGAGTCGTTGTGACCGTCGAAAACGGGAATGAGATCGGGCATGATTGTCTTGTGCTTTGCGTGTTGGGCTGGAAGCGCGCCGGGCTACAGCCGGTGCGCTCCTTGTTCTGTTTGATTTCGGCCCTCGCCTATCGGGCAAGCTTCGCGCCGGCGAGCAGGTCGTCGACGATCGACGCCCGGAACTTGCGGGTTTCGTCGGTGCCGTCGATGTTCATCAGAAGCGCCACCGCCTGGCTCTTGTCTTGGGTCAGGGCGACCATGTTCAAGGCGCCGTTGTCGCTGCCGGTGTGGCCAACCACCTTGTGTGTCGCGGTCTCCTCATCGGTCCAGCACAGGCCCTGATAAGGATAGATCTTGCGATCCACCTGCCGGCGCAACATGTTGCGGACCGCGGCCCTGGACAGGATGGCCTTGCTGCCCGTTTCCTGCCCCAGCATCGCATGCAAGGCTTTCGCCAGATCGCTGGCGGAGCAACGCAGCATGCCGGCTGGCACGTCCGGATAGCCCTGCTGCGGCAGTGCGACGAACTCACCCTTTTCATACTGGTAGGGCGTGGCAAGCACGTCGGGCGCGAACTCCCTCAGATACCAATGCGCGTTCCGGATGCCGAGCGGCTGCAGAACATTGGCCTCCACATAGGTGGGAAAGTCCTGCTTGCTGACATGTTGGACGATGTAGCCCACCAGGGCGATGGCGACATTGCTGTAATCCCACTTGGTGCCGGGCTTTCCCTTGAGGAACGACTTCGGCGAATAGGTGCTGCCGCCCTTGACGAGATAGTCCTTCAGGAAGCTCGGCAGGCTTTGCGTCGGATCGCCCGGGAAGGAAGGCTCGCCATAGCCTTCGTCGGAGATGCTCGACGTGTGGGTGACGAGTTGCTTCACGGTGATCGGGATCTTCGGGTGGTTGGGGTTGGTGATCTTGAAATCGATGAAGTCATTGATGTCGCGGTTCAGGTCATAACCCTTGCGCTCGAACAGCTGCACCAGGGCCGAGACGGTGAACAGCTTGCTCACCGACGCCAGATGCATCGGCGTGTCGGTCGTAAGCTTTCGCTGCTTCCCGAGGTCGGCGAAACCGAACGCAGCCGTGTAACGCGCGGCATTGTCCTTCGTCGTGATGGCGACGGATGCGCCAACAATGTGGGCCGCCTTCATGCGCTCCGGAACGCTGGCTTCAAAGTCGCGCCGCCAGCTTTCGAATGACGGCTTCTGCTTGTCGTCTGCCAGAGCGATTTGCACGTGCGGCATGAACAGTCCCGCCAATCCCATCTTGAGCAATGAACGTCGTGTTGAAATCATGATCAATGTCCTTGTCTGGCTCTCATTCGCCGGTTGAACCCGGATGTTCGGAATGGCTGATGCTTCCCCCTCAGCCGGTGATGAAGCGGGGATCCCGGCATCAGAAATCGCGTTGGATGCTGAGGACGCCGGCAAACGCATCGCCGGATGTCACGGACCTGCTGCCGAACGCGGTGTAGTCGAGCTCGGGCGTGACGATCAGGCCCGGAACCACCTCATAGTCGGCATTGAATGCCAGGGCGTATGTCCCCGAATCCGCATAGGCGACCTGGCTGTTGAGGGTCAGTTTCGGCGAAAGGCTGGCGGAAAGCCCGCTCCACGCGGCGTAGGTGCCGTCCCAAGCCCCATAGTAGTTCGGCTTCTCGGGATCGGACTGATAACCGGCCATGACAAAGGCGGTGAGAGGCCCTCCCAGCCTGAGATCCAGTCGCACCTTCGCTGCGATCTCCTGGAACACCGAGTCGTAGCCGAGGACCGTTGCGATCGCTCCCCAGTGCCTTTCGAGCTTCAGCCCGCCGACCAGATGCGGCATATAACTGTCGATCAGATGATCCTGCATATCGGGCGTATCAGGCCCGTCCCCCTCCTCTTCATCCTCGACCTCTCCTCCGCTGCTGCTCTTGTCGGCACTCGCTCCCTGCTCACCCCCGAACATGGCCGAAAGCCCGTTGCCGAGGCGCACCGTGTAGCTGACCTGGTTGGTCATGCCGCCGGCATAGGGAATGACGTCATCGCTAGAGACATTGCCGGCCGACCCCAGCCAGACATCGAACTGCGAGTCCGATGCGCCGATCAGCAGGCCGCCCAGCTCGATCGTTGCCGCCGAAAAGCTCGCGCCTTCATCGGTGCCGTCAGTGAAGTTCGTCTCGATCTCGAAAAATGTGTTCAGGCTTCCGAGTTCGGTTTCCGATCGGGCATCGGCATTCAGCTTGGCCTTGGTGTGCTGGCCCCAGCTCTTCTTGCGTTCGCCGGTGTAGACGTCGGCACCGGCCGAGACCTCGTAGCTGACATATCCGCCGATCTTCAGGCAGACATCGCTTTGCGGAAGTTGGATGAACCCCGCGCCCATCACATCGCAGGCACGGAGGTATTGGACCGGCTCGGGATCGGACATCATCTCCGTCTCCGCTACGGCGGGTTGTGGGATTTCAAACAGGAGTGCGCTCAAGCCCCCCAGAACCAGACCAGATTTCATTGTCTTCCCTCTGTTGGTTTTTCATTGGTTTTGTTTGAAGTCTCGAAAGTTCGGAATTCCCGGGCGCCCGGACGAATCCCTCGGATGCCTTGAGGAGGCGTCTGGTGTAGTCCTGAGCGACATTGTGGGAGACGAGGTCGGCGGCGGCGAGCTGTTCGACAGCCTCGCCGTTCTGCATGACCATCAGCCGCTCGCACATGTGGTTGATGACGGCGAGGTCGTGGCTGACCATCAGATAGGTGAGGCCGCGATCGCGCCGCACCTGTTCGAGCAGGTTCAGCACTTCGGCCTGCACCGAGGCATCGAGCGCCGAGGTCGGCTCGTCGAGCAGAAGGATCGACGGCTCCAGGATCAGCGCACGCGCGATCGCCACACGCTGGCGCTGGCCGCCGGAGAGCTGGTGCGAATAGCGGAAGCGGAAGCCGGAGCTGAGCCCCACTTCTTCCAGAGCACGCCGGATGCGGGCCTCGCTGTCACCGACGCCATGGATGGCCAGCGGCTCCTGCAGCAGCCGGTCCACCGTCTGGCGCGGATGCAGGGACCCATAAGGATCCTGGAACACCATCTGCACCTGACGGTAGAAGGCCTTGTCACGCCTGCGGCCAAGCGGCTTGCCGTTGACGCTGATGCTGCCCGAGGCGACCGGGGCAAGACCGGCAATGGCGCGCAGCAGCGTCGACTTGCCGGAGCCGGATTCCCCGACCAGTCCGAAGGATTCACCCGGCTGCACCGCGACGCTGACACCCTTGAGTGCCCGGAACTGGTCGAAGATGACCTCGACCCTGTCTGCCAGAAGTGCCGCCGTCATGCCGCCCACTCCGCCTTGCGTGCCAGTACCGGCAAGGGATGCCGGTCGTTGCCGATCTTTGGCATGCAGTCGAGCAGGCCCTGTGTGTAGGGATGCCGGGCGTTGGAAAGTTCGGAAGCCGGCAGCTGTTCCACCACCTTGCCGGCATACATGACCACGACACGGTCGCAGAAGGAGGAGACGAGCCTGAGATCATGCGAGATGAAGATCAGGCCCATGCCGCGCGTCGAGACCAGTTTGTCGAGGATGGCCAGCACATCGAGCTGCACCGTCACGTCGAGCGCCGAGGTCGGCTCGTCGGCGATCAGCAATTCCGGACCGGCAATCAGCATCATGGCGATCATGGCGCGCTGGCCCATGCCACCCGAGACTTCATGCGGATAGAGATCGAAGACACGCTTCGGATCGCGGATCTGCACCGCCGCCAGCATGTCGAGGGCACGTTCCCTTGCCTCGGTCCTGGAGACCTTCTCATGGGTGCGCAGGGTCTCGACGATCTGGCGGCCGATGCTGATGACGGGATCGAGCGAATATTTGGGATCCTGCAGGATCATGGCGACGCGCTTGCCGCGCAGCGCCCTGCGTTCGCGCGCCGGCAGCGACAGAAGGTCGATGCCGTCGAACTGCAGCCGGTCCGCGCTCACCTCGGCACGTGGATCGGTGAGGCCCATGATGGCGCGGCCGGTCTGGGATTTGCCGGAGCCGGATTCACCGACGATGCCGAGGCGTTCGCGGCCGAGCGAGAACGACACACCGCGCACCGCTTCGATGACACCGGTGCGGGTGGGAAAGCGGACCTTGAGATTGTCGACCTCGAGCAGGTTGCCGCTCTTCGACTTTGCATCCGTCGAACTCATTGGCCGGAGCTCCTTGGATCGAGCGCATCGCGCAGGCCGTCACCGAGCAGATTGAAGCCGAGGCTGACGATGAGGATGGCCATGCCGGGCATGGCCGCCACCCACCACTGGTCGAGGATGAAGCGACGGCCAGAGGCAATCATCGCTCCCCATTCGGGCAACGGCGGCTGCGCGCCAAGTCCGACAAACCCCAGACCGGCTGCCGTCAGGATGATGCCTGCCATATCAAGGGTGACACGCACGATCAGCGAGGAGGTGCACATCGGGATGATGTGGCGCCATACGACCCGGAACGGGGACGCGCCCATCAGTTGCACCGCCTTGATGTAGTCGGAGTTGCGCACCATCAGCGTTTCGGCACGCGCAATGCGGGCATAAGGCGGCCATGATGTGATGGCGATGGCGATGATGGCGTTCTCGATGCCGGGCCCGAGGGCGGCCACGAAGGCCAGCGCCAGGATCAGCTTCGGGAAGGCCAGGAAGATGTCGGTGATGCGCATCAGGATCGCATCGGTCCAGCCGCCGGCGTAACCTGCCACCGCACCGACCAGCAGGCCGACGGGCGCCGAGATGACGGCGACCAGCACCACGACCAGCAATGTCAGCCGCGAACCGTAGATGATGCGCGAACAGATATCGCGGCCGAGATCGTCGGTGCCCAGCCAATGCTGCGTGGACGGCGGCAGCAGCCGGGCGGCTTTCAGGTCACCGACGACCGGCGAATAACTCGTCAGATGGCTGGCGAAAGCGGCGACGAACAGCAACAGAAGAATGATCAAAAGACCCAGCACGCCCGGCTTGTTGGCGAGGAAGCGCCGCCATGTCGCATAGCCACGGCCGAGCCTGGCCTGCCAGCGCGAGGCGGGCTGATCCGAAAGCAGCCACTCGCGGCGGGAAAGCGCCAATGGTTGTGCCGTGCTCATGGCAGGAAGGTCCAATGGATAGCGTGCACGGGTTCGTCTCCTCGTCGCGGGCCGAAATCAGGGATTGCGATGTTGGCAGTGGCCAGACGGCTCACTGCTGCTTGGTTCTTGGATCGAGCAGCCGGTAGAGCTGGTCCGAGATCAGGTTGATGGCGATGAACACCGAGCCGATGACGACGGTGCCGCCAAGCACCGCGTTCATGTCGGCGTTCTGCAGTGAATTGGTGATGTAGAGGCCGATGCCCGGCCAGGAGAACACCGTCTCCGTCAGCACCGACCCCTCAAGCAATCCGGCGTAGGAAAGCGCGATCACCGTCACCAGCGGCACGGCCGCGTTGCGCAGCGCATGCCCCCAGATGATACGCGTTTCCGAGACGCCCTTGGCACGCGCCGCAATGACATATTCCTGGGACAGCTCGTTCAGCATGAACGAGCGCGTCAGGCCGCTGATATAGGCAAGCGAGAAATAGCCGAGCAGCGAAGCCGGCAGGAAGATGTGGCGCATGACATCCCAGAACACATCCCACTGCCCCTGCATGGCCGAATCCAGCAGGTAAAAGCCGGTGGTCGGGGTGAAGGAATATTCGTAGGCGATGTCGAGACGGCCAGGGAACGCGGCCCAGCGCAGCTTGGCGTAGAACAGCACCAGCGACAGCAGGCCGAGCCAGAAGATCGGCACCGAATAGCCGATCAGGCCGATGACGCGCACAATCTGGTCGACAAGGCTGCCGCGCCTGACCGCAGCCAGCACGCCGAGCGGAATGCCGATGAACGCGCCGATGAGCGTGCCGATCGTTGCCAGCTCGATGGTGGCAGGGAAGACACGGCGGATATCGTCCATGACCGCATTGGAGGTCAGCACGGACCTGCCAAAGTCTCCGGAAAGCACGCCCTTGATGTAGATGTAGAACTGCTGGATCAACGGCAGGTCGAGCCCCAGTTCGCGCCGCGTGCGCTCGACGACGCTGGCGGGTGCCCGGTCGCCGACGATCGCCAGCGCAGGATCGATCGGGATGACCCGGCCGATGAAGAAGGTGACCGCCAGCAGGCCCAGATAAGTCATGATGGCGATGACCAGGAAGCGGACGACAGGCGCCAGAAGCGCAAACGCACGGGTGCCATCAGCCTCGGCTTGCGCTCCGGCTGCACTCAAGCCACGGGTTTCCACCGGTTATTCCTTTGTGATGGTGCCGACGAAGTTGGTGTCGAAGCTGGGCCCCAGCTTGAAACCCTTGACGGCGTTGCGCACGCCGGCGACCTCGGTCTGCTCGTAGATGATCGCGAACGGGCTCTTCTCCAGCACTTCCTTCTGCAGGTGCCGGTACATCTCGATACGCTTGGCCGGATCACTTTCCAGCAAGGCGGCTTCCGTCTCCTTGCTCAGTTCCGGCACATCCCAGGCGTTGCGCCAGGCCAGCGTCTGGTTGCTGCTGTCATCGGCATTGTTGGGATTGGACGCGAAAGTCTGGGCGTTGGAGTTGGGATCGAAATAATCCTGCCCCCACTGGCCGATATAGATGTCGTGATTGCGGGCGCGGTATTTGGTCAGCGTCTGCTTGTCGTCGCCGGGGATGATCTCGATCTTGATGCCGGCTTCGGCCGCCGTCTGCTGGATGGCTTCGGCGATGCCGGTCACCGGCTGGCTGTTGCGCACATCCATCGTGACGGAAAACCCGTCCTTCAGGCCGGCCTTCTCCAGCAGTTCCTTCGCCTTGGCCACGTCGAGCCTGTAAGGTTTGTCTTCGATCGAACCGAGCACCCCGGTCGGCAGGAAGGTCTGGTGGACATTGCCGATACCCTTGATGAGGGTGTCGCCGATGGCACCGTAGTCGATCAGATATTTGAACGCCTGCCGCACTTCCGGCTTGGCCAGCTTCTCATTCTTCTGGTTGAGACTGATGTAATACACCGTGCCTTTCGGCGCGCTGGCGAGCGAGATCTCGCCGTGCCTGGCCACCGCATCGAGATCGTTCGGCTCCAGGTTGCGGGCGACATCGATGTCACCGGCTTCGAGCGCCAGCCGCTGGGCGGAGCTTTCCTTCATGTGGCGGTAGATGACGCGTGCGAGCTTTGCCTTCTCGCCCCAGTAATTGTCGTTGCGATCCATGACGACCGCCTCGCTGGCCCGCCATTCGCGCAGCTTGAACTGACCGGAGCCCGCCGAATGCGTCTTCAGCCAGTCATTGCCGAAATCATTGTCGTATTTGTAGTCGTCGCCTGGCGTCATCGCCTTGGCGTTTTCGGACACCAGCTTCTTGTCGACCACCGCTCCCACGCCCGCCGCCAGGCAGTTCAACACGAAGCTCGGCGCATAGGGCTTGTCGACCGTGAAAACGAAGGTATCCGGGCCGGTCGCCCTGGCCTTCTCGGCCACATTGTCGCCGGTCAGGCCGAACTGGCCAAGGATGAAGGCCGGACTCTTGTCGAGTTTGATCACACGCTCGAACGAATAGGCGACATCCTCGGCGGTGAGCGGATTGCCAGAAGCGAATTTCAGGCCGGGCTTCAGCTTGAAAGTATAGGTGAGCCTGTCGTCGGAGATGGTCCAGCTTTCCGCCAGATCGCTCGTCACCTTGGTGGTGTCGGCAAGGTCGAAGCGCACAAGCAGGTCGTAGATGTTGGCATTGACCTCGGCAGTCGACAGTTCGAACGCCTCGCCGGGATCCATGGTGATGATCTCGTCGAGGGCATAGGCTTCGACCAGCGTATCGGCAGGCGTTGCCGCGAAGGCCGGGGCCACGCCGATCAGCAGTGCGGACACTGCCGCGCCTACGAACAGGCGGCGAAAGGCGATCTTTTCCATCATCATCATGCTCTCTCCCTTGACGGCCAGGGTTCCCCACCCCGGTTCGATGTCCGTTTGTGCCGGGCCTCCAACCCGGCGGGCACACCTTCAGCGAAGGCTGCACACCAGCAGCCGGATCGATGTCGGAGGCCTCTTGCCCTGAACTTTTTTGTTCAGTGGACAATAAACATTATGTATATACTTTTCCCGGTGTCAATCGTGCTTTTTGCGGTTGAGACAGAGCCGGTTCTTGCCGTATGCGCGTGATTGTGCCCTGTGATGCCTGGGGCGGCTTACGCCCTGCCCTCTGGTAAGATGACGTTATTTTGACAGAAAAAGAACGTCAAGCATCATTATGTTAGAAATATTTCAAAACTGCGATGCAGGATGAAATGACTGAATCCGTTCGCCAGCGACTGACCGAAAGCCTCACCACCGCCACCAGCGCAAACAAGGCGCTTGCCAGCTACATGCTGGCGAACCTCGGCGGCCTGCCCTTCGAGACCTCAGCGACACTGGCCGCCAAGGTCGGTGTGAGCGAACCGACAGTGGGACGCTTTTGCCGCTTGCTCGGCTATGCGCATTTCAAGGAACTGAAGGAGGATCTGAGGGACGGCATCGGCGACAAGCCCTGGCTGGCCGGCGAGCGCCTCAAGGAATTCCGTGAGCGCAGCCACAAGGGCGATGCGCTCGCCCGCAGCCTCGATCTCGAGATCGCCGCACTGCTCAGGATCTACGAGATCGCCAAGACCCCTGAATGGGAGCGAGCGGTCGAACGCCTGGCAACGGTACCCCAGCTCTTTGTCGCCGGCTTCCAGACCGAGCGCGGCATGGCGCAATATTTCGCCACCCAGATGCAATATCTGCGGCCCGGGGTTCAGCTCGCCGACGTCGCCGGCGGCAATTTCAGCGAGATCCTGCTGGCCACGCCGAAGTCGACTGCACTGGTGCTTTTCGAGGCACGTCGCTATTCCCGGCTGACATTCCTGCTGGCGCAGGAAGCGCATCAGGCTGGAATACCGATCACGCTGATCACCGATGCCTTTTGCGACTGGGGTCGTGATCTGGCCGATGAGATGTTCGTGGTGCCGACCGAGTTCGGCATGTTCTGGGATTCGACCGCGCACATGGCCAGCCTTGGCAATCTGCTGATCAACGGCGTCTTCAACGAACTGGATGCATCCGTGGAAGAGCGCATGAACAGAGTCGCCGCCTTGCATGGGAAATTCATCGGCTTTACCGGCGACTGACCGGGACAAAGCGTAGGTGTCGAAACAGCAGGAGAGAATGAGCGGTTTGCCGAAGAACTCCACTGCGCCATCACCAGGCGGTAAAGACAGCACGGCCCGGAAGCCGGCATCGGAAAAACGTTATGTCGGCCGCGCCGCCGCCATCGGCCTGACCAGGCAACGTGTCGTCGAGGCAGCGATCGCCCTGATCGACGACGAGGGCCTGACCGGCTTCTCCGTCCGCGCGCTCGCTCGCCGTCTCAATGTCTATCCGGCCGCGCTCTACTGGCATGTCGGCGGCGACAAGACCAACCTGCTGGCCGAGATCTCGGGCTCGCTGATCGCCAGCCTGATGCGGCCCGACGACCTGCCCGACGACTGGCGCGACACCATCCGCATCCTGTTCCGGCGCTTTCGTGCCAGCGTCCACCAGCATCCGCGCGCCGCGCCCTTGCTGGGCCCGCATATCCGCTCCAATGGTGCGCCTAACGCGCCCTGGGTCGAGGTCATCCTGAAGGCGCTGACACAGGCCGGTTTCGAGGGCCAATCGCTGATCGACGCCTTCAACGCCGTGGTCGGTGCGCTGGAAGGCTACATCACCATGGAACTGGCGGCCGATGGCGCGACGGAAGGTTCCGAATGGGTTCAGGCTTTCGATGCCGGTCTCGATACGCTCGAAGCATCGCGCTTTCCATTGGTCAGGCAGCACCTGCCGCAGATGTACAACCGCTCCTTCGTCATGCGCTGGAAGAGCGGCGATGTCGCCCCGCTCACCGAGGGCTACGACTTCCTGGTCGAGACCCTCATCCTCGGTCTGGAAGCCCAGGCCCGCGCGAAGCCGGACCTCCCCTAAACCCGCTATCCCTTGACGGCGCCGGCAGTCAGCCCTGCGACGATCTTGCGCTGGAAGAACAGCACCAGCACGATCAGCGGCAAGGTCACGGTGACCGACGCGGCCATGATCGGCCCGAACGGATATTCGTAGCGTGAGTTGCCGGCCAGCAATCCGATCGCCACCGGCACTGTGCGGCTTCCTTCGGTCAAGGTGAAGGTGAGCGCGAACAGGAACTCGTTCCAGGCGAGGATGAAGGCGAGCAGCCCCGTGCTGACCAGCGCCGGTCCCATCAGCGGCAGCAGGATGCTGGTGAGGATGCGCCAGTGCGAGCAGCCGTCCATGATCGCCGCCTCCTCCAGCTCGCGCGGAAACTCGCGGATGAAGCTGGTCAGCACCCAGGTGGTGAAGGGCAGCGTGAAGATGAGGTAGGCGAAGACCAGCGACCAGACACGGTTGTAGAGGCCGAACCAGCGGATCAGTTCGAACATGCCCGACAGCACCACCACCTGTGGGAAGATCGAGATCATCAGCACGGTCAAAAGCAGCGAACGCCGCTCCGGGAAGTTGAGACGGCCGAGCGCATAGGCGGCCAGTGTCCCCAGGCCCAGCGACAGCGCCGTCGTCGAGATGGCGACGCAGAGCGAGTTGAAGATCGAGGTGGCGAAGTTGGCGTCGCGGAACAGTTCCTTGTAGTGCCTGAAATCCAGCGCCGGCAGCAGCACCGAATTGTAGAGTTCCGCGCCCTGCTTGGTCGAGGAGACGATCGCCCAGTAATAGGGGAACAGCACGTAGAACAGCAGCAGCGCGGTGACGCAGCCGAGGGCAAGCTGGCGCACGCGGCGCATGGCCCTGTAGTAGGCGGCCGAGCGCCGTTTGATGCGCGTGCTCATCGTTCAGCCGCTCCCGAGCGATCGAGCCGCATCGCACCGACGATGAAGATCGCCACGAAGGCGATCAGCAGGAACACCATGGTCGAGGCGGCCGAGCCGACACCGAGTTCCTGGTTGTTGATCAGCCGGTCGCGCGCATAGATCGACATCGTCATGGCGTTGACGTTGGCGCCGGCCAGCACATAGGCGAGGTCGAACATGCGCAGGGCATCAAGCACGCGAAACAGCACCGCGACGCCGATGGTCGGCGCCAGCAGCGGCAAGATGATCGACCACAGCCGCTTCCACCACGGAATGCCGTCGACCTCCGCCGCCTCGAAGATCTCCTCGGGCAGGATCTGCAGACCGGCCAGGATCAACAGCACCATGAACGGCGTCGTCATCCAGACGTCGATGAAGATGACGACACCGAGCAGCAGCGAGCCGTTCGCCACCCAGGCAACACCGTGATCGGCGAGACCCAGCCCGACGATCGCACGGTTGACCACGCCGAACTGGTCGTTGAGCATCCATTCCCAGATCTTGGTGGAGACGACCACCGGCATCGCCCACGGCACCAGGATCGCCGCACGCACCAGTCCGCGTCCGGGAATGGCGCCATGCACCAGAAGCGCGATCGCCAGCCCGAGCACGGTCTCGATGGCGACCGAGATCGTGGTGAAGACTGCGGTGTTGCGGACTGCCCGCCACCAGACCGGATCGCTGGCAACCTCGACGAAATTGTCGAAACCGACCAGGACGTGATTGGCGCTGTCGTCGAGATAGGCATCAGTCAGGGAAAAATAGAGCGTGCGCGCCAGCGGCCAGCCTGCCACCAGGATCAGGACGGCGATCAGGGGGGCGACGAACAGCAGCCCCGACCGATGCTCGCGCCGTTCGAGCCTCGTCTTCACGCCCGCACCTCATTGGCCGCGGCCGAGCGCTCATGGCTCATGGAATGGTCGAGCCGGCGGCCATCCGTGTCGAACAGGAAGAGATCTTCGAAGCGCCAGTCCAGGTCGACGGATGTACCGAGCGCCGTCCTGCCCAACGAATTCGGCAATCTGACGGACCATGCAATGTCCGGTGCGATGCGCACATAAGCGAGATGTTCGTGACCGAGGTCTTCCAGCCGTTCGAGCGTGCCTCTGACCTTGCCTTGTCCCTGGGCGGCAATTGACACGGCCTCGGGCCGAATGCCGATTTCGGCCGGCCTTCCAGGACTGGACAGCGCGACATCCAGCGACAGGTTTCCCGGTCCCTGCACGCTGCAACCGGCATCGGAAGCGCTTGCCGAGACCGCCATGAAGTTCATGCGCGGGCTGCCGATGAAGCCGGCGACGAAGCGGTTCTGCGGCGCATGATAGAGTTGCTGCGGCGTGCCGATCTGCTCGATGCGCCCTTTGTTCAGGACGACGATGCGGTCGGCCAGCGTCATCGCCTCGACCTGGTCATGGGTGACATAGATCATCGTCGCCGCCAGGTTGGCGTGCAGCTTGGCGATCTCCATGCGCATTTCCATGCGCAGGTCGGAATCGAGGTTGGACAGCGGTTCGTCGAACAGGAACACCTCGGGCTGGCGCACCAGCGCGCGGCCGATCGCCACCCGCTGGCGCTGTCCGCCGGAGAGTTCGCGTGGGCGCCGCGACAACAGATGATCGATCTTCAGCGTTGCCGCGACTTCCGCCACCTTGGCGTCGATTTCCCGCCGCGACAGGCCGAGCGTCTCCAGCGCGAAGCCTATGTTGCGGGCGATCGTCATGTGCGGGTAGAGCGCATAGCTCTGGAAGACGAAGGCAATGCCGCGTTTCGAGGCGGGGATATCCGTCACCACCTCGCCATCGATGACGACGTCGCCGGCGCCGACCGGCACCAGTCCCGCGATCAGGCGCAGCAAGGTCGACTTGCCGCAACCCGAAGGCCCGACGAAGACGACGAGTTCGCCATCGGCGATTTCGAGATCGACGTCGGTGATGACCGGAACGTGGCCAAATGACTTGGACACTGACCGCAAGGCAACTGATGCCATGGCATCCTCTGGCTGTATCTAAGGCAAATGACTGGTTCCGGCGCCGTCCGACGCCGGAACCAGTCGCGAAAGCTAACGGCTTTCCTTGAGCTTCTCCAGCCGACCGGACAGGTCGGTCAGCGTCTTGTCGACATCCGCGCCATCGGCGATGATCTCGTGGACGGCACGGTAGAAAGCCTGCGAGACGCGGTTGTAACTCGACCCGGTATAGCCGGATGGGCGCGCCACCGAGCCGTCGAAGGCCGCCTGCGCATCGGCAAGGAACGGCAGTTTCGCCAGCACGTCCTTGTCGCTGTAGAGCGACTTCTGCGTCGGGTTGTAGGCGCCTTCGATGGCACGCATCTTCTGCACCTCAGGCCCGACCAGATAGCGCAGCAGCTGGGTCGAAAGCTCGGGCTTGGCCGTGTATTTCGAAATGCCGAGATACATCGGGCCAAGGCAGCCGCTCGACTTCTGGCCATCCGCGCCGACCGGCAGCGCCATCATGCCGACCTTGCCGGCGACCTTGGAACCGTCGGCCTGCGACGTGCCCCAGACATAGGGCCAGTTGCGGTGGAAGACGGCATTGCCCGCTTCGAACACCGCGCGAGAGGTTTCCTCGTCATAGCCAAGCACGCCTTCCGGGCTGATCGTCTTGACCCAGTCCTTGGCGCGCGTCAGTGCCTTCGCGGCCGCCGGGTTGTTGATCGAAACCTTGCCATCCGGCTCGATGATGGTGCCGCCACCGCTGGAGGCTACCCATTCGATGGCGTCGCAGGTCAGGCCCTCGTAACTCTTGCCCTGCCAGGTGAAGCCCCAGAGGTCGGGATTGCCGGCCGCCCGTTCCTTCTCCTGGATGAGCTTGGCCGTTTCGGTCAGTTCGTCCCAGGTCTTCGGCGGCTGCTTGCCGTATTTCTCCAGCAGGTCCTTGCGGTAGTACATCAGCCCGGTATCCATGTACCAGGGCAGCGCCACCAGCCGGCCATCCTGGGTGGTGGCCGCATCGATGGTCGACTGGAAATGCTGCGCCACTTCCTCGGCCGGGACCAACGGCTTGAGGTCCAGCATGTTGCGCTGGAGCATACCGATCCAGATCACGTCGATAAACAGCACGTCGGCATCGGCGGACTGGGCCGCGAGAAGCTGCTGGTAGATTGGAATGGCGTCGTCGAGCAGCGCCGGCATCTTGGTGATCTTCACCTCGTTGCCGGTCTTTTCCTTGAAGCCGGCGGCTGCCTTGGCGCAAAGCTCATACTCGCTGGCGCCGCAGAACATGGAGACGGTGTCCGCCCAGGCGGACGTCGCCGCTGTCGAAAAAAGCATGGCCGCGCCAAGCGCGATGGATCTCATCATCATTGTCTCGTTCCCTCTGTTGTTGTTTCGGATGATGTCGGTGACTGGCTATCGCGCGCGCTTCTCCTTCCCGTCTTGTGAAACACGTGCGAGCAGATCGGCTTCGCGCGGCAGGGCGCGACCTCCATAGTCGGTGGTGGAGAGCGAGCCGCAGATGACGGCGTAGCGGAGCGCCTCCTCGAACGGCGCGCCGCGCAGCACGCCATAGATGAGGCCGGCGTTGAAGGAATCGCCGGCCCCAGTCGTGTCGACGACCTCGACCTTCGGCGCGGGCACGGCATAGCGGCGCCCTTCATGGCTGGCGATGGCGCCATTGGCACCGCACTTGATCACCACCGTCGGTACGTGACGTTCCAGCACGCCGAGCGCGGTCTCGGCATCCGCCGCCCCGGTGAACTGGATGGCTTCGCTCTCGTTGGGCACGAACATGTCCAGTGCCTGCAGGACATCGACAACCCCCTCGGCCTCGATGCCGAAATCGAGATGCTGGCACTCGCCGCAGACCAGAACGCCGTTCCGGCGTGCACCCCTGGTCAGGGCAAGCCGCTCGGCGCTCCTGGAAAACCCCTGGAGCATCAGCACCAGCGGCTGCGCGACCTCGACATCTTCGGCTGTGGGGTCGCGGTCGTGTTCGTCGACATAGCTGATGAAGCCGCGATCCTGCTGAAAGGAAAAAGCGGCGCTGACCCGGCGCAGCGGACCGTCATGCCACTGGAACAGGCCTTCGTCGATGCCTTCGCGCCGCACCTCGTCCAGCACCATGCGGCTGAAGATGTCGGTGCCGAAACCACACCACCAGCCGGCCTTCAGCCCGAGCCGCGTCAGTGCCAGCGCCGTCGTGTAGCTGGCACCCGGCAGGTCGTCGAAACTCCCGGCCCAGATGTCGGTTCCCAGGCGCGGCAATGCTGGCAGGTCGGTGAAGATCAGGTCGTAGTAATATTCCCCCACAACCATGACGTCGTAACGATTGGCCGGCGCGGGTTCCGTCATCAGCGCCACTCGCCGACATAGGCGGCATGCGCCTTGAGATATTCATCCACCAGCGGCTCGGCCCGCGAATAGGACAAGACAAGCGGGTGCGCCGCCAGCGCTTCCACCGCGATGTCGCGGCGGCGCTCGCGTATGGCCGCAACCGCCAGCCGTTCGTAGTGCTTGACGTTCTGGACGAGCTGCGACTGCGCCGCAGGCATCGCACCGATCTTGGTCGGACGCACGCCGTCCCTGTCGATCACGCAGCTCACTTCCACCACGTCGTCGGCGCGCAGGCCGTCAATGGCATCGCCGTTGCGGATGTTGAGCCCGCTATAGCAGGGCACACCGGTCTGCAATGCGTCGACAAGGTTGAGCGCGACACCGGCGTAACCTTCTCCTTCATGGCCGGTCGTTTCTTCCGGCAGGGTGGCATTGCGGTCCGCCTCTTCCATGCTGGGCGCGTCGCCACGGGCATAATGCATGTAGGTGGCGTTGCGGCGCTGCTCATAGGCGAAATAGGCAGACAGCGCCTCATCGGCGTTCTGCGTGACACCGATCTCCTTCAGCCGGGCCATCAGCGAACGGTTGAGATCGCGCACTTCCTCGCCGCGGGTGCGCTTGTCGTTCTGCACGGCGGCAACCGCCTTTTCCGCATAGTAATAATAATAGAGATATTCGTTGATCCAGAGGCGATGACGGCGCACGACCGACGGCGAGAACATGCGCTGCGAAGTCGAGGCCAGGAAATCGTCATCGTCGAGCAGGTCCTGCAGCACTTCCTTGCCGTTCACATAGGCGGCACGCGTGAACGACAGATGGTTCAGGCCGAAGACCTCGGTGCGGACATCGTTCTGAGGCACGTGAAAGCGCGATGCGATGGCTTCCTGCGCGCCGTTGGCGCCGTCACAGATGCCGATGGCGCGATCGAAACCGGCATCCTGCAGGGCCTGCGTGACCAGGCCGGCCGGATTGGTGAAATTGAACAGCCAGGCCTTGGGGCTGACCCGCTGCAGCTGCGCGGCATAGTCGAGAATGACCGGAATGCTGCGTAGTGCCATGGCGAAGCCGCCGGGGCCCGTCGTCTCCTGCCCCAGCACATCATGGGCCAGCGCGATGCGCTCGTCCTTGATGCGGCCTTCCTCGTCGCCGGGACGAACCGTGGTGACGACGTAGGAAGCTCCGTCGAGCGCCCGCTCGGTGTCCGAGGCCGTCGAAATACGCACCCGCGACTGCATGCGCGTGGCGAGTTCGGAACTCAGCGTGCCGAAGACCTCCAGCTTCTCGGCATTGATGTCGTGGAGGCAGATTTCCGTCAGCCCGCTTCGCTCGGCACGCCGCAGGGCCGACCCCACGAACAAGGGCGCGCGCACGCCTCCACCACCGATCAATGTCAGCTTCATCTGTCCCTCATGCTGTGCCGTGACAAGCCAATTAGAACTGGATATAACCAGTAATGTCAATGAACATTTGTTGCTTAAACACAGCCCGGCATGCCAGAAGATTTTCACGATGCCTCGCGCCGGTTCCAGCGATAACGGCATCCGCCCAACCGGAGATCATCGTTGAAGGACGCACGTCCCATCCAGCCAGTCGACCGCAACGATCCGGCACCGCTTTACATGCAGGTTCGACGGCACATCATGAACCTGATCGAGAACGGACGGCAGCCGCTCAATTCAAAACTGTCCTCGGAACGCGAACTGGTGGAACTGCTCGGCGTCAGCCGGATCACCGTGCGCCAGGCGCTGAAAGATCTCGAGCATGACGGCTATATCGCAAGCCATCCCGGCAAGGGCTTCTACGTCACCGGCGGCAAGACCAAGCCTTTCGAGCTCGACCTGCTGAAGAGTTTCACATCGACGGCGATCACCACCAACCGCAAGCCGGGAAGCCGGCTGATCGAAGGCCGGGTCGGCAAGGCCGACCGCGAGATCACCCGGCCGCTGTTCCTGCCGGACGGCGCCGACGTCGTCTATCTACGGCGCCTGCGCTTTCTCGATGATGTACCGGTGACGGTGCAGGAGGACTGGCTGTCGCCGGCGACAGCCCCCGGCCTGCTCGAGCTCGACTGGTCGAGCGGCAACCGCTCGCTCTATGGCGAACTGCGCGAACGCTATTCGGTCGTCCCGGTGCGCGGAGAAACGATCGTCAGCGCGCGGCTGCTGACCAGCGAAGAGGTGGTGCTGCTGCAGGTCGAAGCGCCCGCAGCCGCCCTGGTCATCGACCAGATCGCCTTCGACAGCGAAAACAGGCCGGTGAACCTGTCGGTATCGGTGACGCTGCATCCGCAGGTGCTGTCGCAGGCCTGAGGCAAGCTTTCGAGCCTTATCTGCGCCGGTGGTCCGGAAAGGCGACGGCCTCCGGTGCATTCGCCCAGCTCTGCAAGGTCTGGCCACCATCGATCAACCAATCGACGCCGGTGACATGGCGCGATTCCTCGGCTGCGAGGAATGCGACGGCGGCGGCAACGTCTTCCGGCTGCCCGATCCGGCGCAGCGGAATGCGGTCGGCGAAACGCTGGATGCCTGAAAGATAACCCGCACGATCGGCTGCGGGCACGCCGAGCATCGTCTCGATGACGCCGGGGCAGATCGCATTGACCCGGATGCCGTAAGGTGCGGCATCGAGAGCCGCGACGCGTGTCAGGCCGACCACCCCATGCTTGGTCGACGCATAACCGGCACCTCCGGACAGGACATCCCAACCAGCCATGGACGATCCCATGTTGACGATCGAACCCTCCACGCCGGCTGCAATCATCGCGCGAAGCGAAGACTGGAGCACAAGGAACATGCTGCGCAGATTGACGCGGACAATGGCATCCCAGTCTTCGACCGGAAGTTCATGGACCGGCGCGACCTTGCCGGAGATGCCGGCATTGTTGAAGACGACATCGAGCCTGCCGAAGGCCTCCACGGTTTTCGCAACCGCTCCATCGGCAGCGGCCGCGTCCGAGACGTCCGCTGCGACCGCGATCGCATTGTCGCCGATGGTTGCCGCTGTCGCCAGAGCCCGCTTTTCATCGATGTCGACGATCGCCACCCGGGCGCCTTCTTGCGCAAAACGCAGCGCAGTCGCACTGCCGATTGCGCCGCCGCCCCCGGTCACCAATGCGACCTTGCCTTCGAAACGCTGCATCGCGAACTCCTTCAATTTTCGTAGTCCCGCCAGGAATGCCGCGGTGTGAACCCCAATGTGGCCCGGGCGTGGTCATTGTCTATGACGGAGGTGAAGCCCGGCAGGGCCGGTGAAACCGGCGTGGTCGGGAAAGCCCTGGCAACAAGTGTTTCCGTCGGTTCTTCCGAATAGGTGTCGGCCGCGCTCAGGAAGGTGCGCAGGTGGCCGTCGCCATTCCAGCCAAGAGCCTGCACGAAAGCCTCGGCGGCGTCGCGAGCGTCGAGATAGCTCCACAGATCTCTCGCGGATTCCTCGAGGCGACGGCGTGGCACGACCGCTTCGAGGAAATCGCGTGGCGTCTGGATCCAGGGCATGCGCAGGCTGACCGCTGAAAACGCGCCGCGGCGCACCGCTGCCTCGACAATTTCCTCGCCCAGCCATTTCGACAGGCCATACGCATCCTGCGCACCAATAGGATGGTTCTCGTCGATCGGAAGATATGCGGGCGCCGGGAGGATCTGCGCGAAAGGATAGCCGAGCACGCTGAACGAGGAGGCATAGATGAAACGCTCCGCTCCGTTCAGGACCGCCGCCTCTGTGACGTTGTAGGCCAAAGCCATGTTGGTTGCGAAAACTTCGGAGGCAGCCTTACCCGTCGGGCGCGGAATGGCGGCGATATGCGCGACGGCGTCACAATCACGGATCAACTGAAGTGCGACGCCGAGATCGGTCAGGTCGGCGTCGACATGGGCCCAGCCATGATCCGTCCTCGGTGGAACGGCGTCGATGCCGCGAACATCGTGGCCTGCGGCAACAAAGGCGCCTGCGACGTGGCGACCGAGGAGCCCGCTGGATCCCGTGACGACGATTTTCATGTGATGCCTCCCTCCAGGCTTGGTAGAACCGCACGAATATCATTGATGGTCAAACAATCTAAGCCCCTCATTCCGATAAGTTGTCAATGCATTCTCCCTTCTCCTAAAAAGCTCCAGGATGCGGTAAACGTCGGGTTGCGCTGCACCATTCCGGGCTCGGCCGAAATCGAACCGGCAAGGATTGACTTGGAAACCGCGCGGGTTTTTTGTATGACCACCAACAATCGGCTCACACCGGGGAGGATTGGGCATGGCATTGGATAGTTTCTCGTCGCATCGGCAGGAAGGCGGGATCACCCTCGATCCGGGCCGGACCGCGGTGGTCGTCGTCGACATGATCAACGACTTCTGCAAGCCGGGTGGCGCAATGGTTCTGCCGGGTTGCGAAACCCTGCTTGGACCGCAGTTGCGTATCATTGATACGGCCCGCAAGATCGGCGCGCCGGTTATCTGGGTCCAGGACGCACATCGGCCCGGCCTGCGCCGGGACCGCGAATTCCTCAAGCGATCGCCGCACTGCATCGAGGGCACCTGGGGCGTTGACGTCATCGACGAACTCGGCGCCCGACCTGATGAGATCCATCTCATAAAGCGTCGTTTCTCGGCCTTCTTTCAGACCGATCTCGACCTGACGCTCAAGGACATGATGGTCGACCAGTTGGTCGTCTTCGGGGTCGTCACCAATATCTGCGTGCGCTCCACCGTCCATGACGCATTCTTCAACGGCTATCAGGTCGTGGTCCCAGCCGATTGCTGCGCGGCGACAGGCCCGCGCGAGCAGGAAAGCACGCTCTACGACATTTCGACCCATTTCGGTGTCGTCAGCGATTCCAACACCGTTGTTCGGGCGCTCACGGAAGGCGCCTTCGTGGAAAACGCAAACATCGCAGCCTGAAACGGCACGCGCGATTGAGCCTTCCAGCCGAAAGGTAATGCAGTTCGTGACATCCCTCGATAACGACGCTCAAGGATCGAACCCGGCCAGGTCCGACAAGATCAGCCGGGAAGAGGCGGTGGTCCGCTATGCCGAGACAGGCTACGATCTCGACGTACATCCCGCCCATGTGGTGCGCCGCGCGCACCAGCGCGCGACGCTCTGTTTCCAGCAGATCATGGCAGGTGAAGACCTGTCACCGACGCAGTTCGCTGCCTTGGCCACCATTCTCAAGCATGGCGAGGTTTCGCAGAACCAGCTCGGCCGCATGACGGCAATCGATCCCTCGACGATCAGCCTTGTGGTCCGCAAGCTGCTCAAACAGGGACTGATCATCCGCAGCCCCTCCAAGACGGATCAACGCCTGGCGATCATCACCCTTACCGATGAAGGAACCCGCTACACGCTCGAACGGCTGGAGCGGAGCGTCGAGGTGGGCAGGCGTCTGCTCGCGCCGCTTTCGGCCCCTGAACAGATCACGCTTCTGAGGTTGCTGCTGCGCATCAGCGAGGACGAAACCGGTGGCCCGGAAGGCAAATGACCCTCTGACCTGACAGACGATCGCTTGATCTGACGGCAAGGAACGTCGGCGTTACCGGCGGATGTCTTTGCTCGCGCCCGTAACAACAAAAGCAGACAGGGAAACATTCATGTCGCACGACCAGCCAAGCACCCCCTCCGCAAGCGGCAGGACCCTCATCCGCAACATCGGCCTCCTCCTCAGCGGGAATATCGGGCAGCCGATACTGGAAGCGGATGCAATTCGGGTCGAGGACGGACTGATAACCGGGATCGGCACAACCGAAGAGCTCGCAGACGGGGACGATGCGACCGTGATCGACGCGAACGGCTGCGTGGTCACGCCCGGCCTGATCGACAATCACGTCCATCCTGCGGCAGGCGACTGGACCCCACGACAGAACCAGATCGGCTGGATCGACTCGACCCTGCACGGTGGCGTCACCACGATCATATCCGCCGGCGAAGCCCACTATCCCGGCCGCCCGAAGGATATCGTCGGCGTCAAGGCACTTGGCATCGCGTCGCAGCGCTCCTTTGCAAACTTCAGGCCCGGCGGCATGAAGATCATTGCCGGGGCGCCGGTGCTCGAACCAGGCATGACCGAAGCCGATTTCAGGGAACTGGCAGAAGCCGGCGTGACGCTGATCGGCGAGGTCGGGCTCGGCGGCGTCAAGGATGGACCTACAGGCCGCCAGATGATCGCCTGGGCGCGCAAATACGGCATGACCTCGATGACCCATACCGGCGGCCCCTCGATCCCCGGTTCGGGCCGCATCGGCGCCGATGTCGTTATCGAGGTGGATGCCGATGTGATTGCCCATGTGAACGGTGGCCCTACCGCCCTGCCCGACGAAGAGATCCGACGCGTCTGCGAAGAAAGCACGCGGGCCCTGGAAATCGTCCACAACGGCAACCTGCGCACCGGCCTGTTCGTCCTCGACATTGCCAGGCAGCGCAACGAGCTTGGCCGTGTCGTGCTCGGCACCGACGGGCCGGCAGGTTCGGGCGTGCAGCCACTCGGCATCCTGCGTACCATCTGCCACCTTGCCTCGCTGGGCGGAGTGCCGACCGAAACGGCATTCTGCTTCGCGACCGGCAACACGGCGCGGGTGCGCAACCTCGACGATCGCGGCCTGATAGAACCCGGCCGGGCCGCCGACCTCGTCTTCATGGACCAGGCCGCGGGCGGAATAGGCAACGGGTTTCTGGATAGCCTGGCGCTCGGCAATCTTCCCGGGATCGGCATGATCATGATCGATGGCGTGGTGCGGACGGCACGCAGCCGCAACACACCGCCTGCGATCCGAGTACCGGAAGTGGTCGCCTGAGCCACACCAGGAAGAAGAAGAAAGGCGGCCTGATGGCCGCCTTTAGTTTGTCAGTTCACGCCGTCGTTGCCGACGATCTTGTCTTTGCTCAGTCCGCCAACCCGCGGTAACGGCCGGCCGGAATCGGTAATGGCGATGGCGACCACGAGTTCGTCGTCTCGCGGTGCGTCGGGCACGCGCACTTCCATGCCGTCAAAATGGCTGCGCACCTTGGCTGCATCCTTGTGGCCAAGGGGAATGTCGAGCGGCACGCCCATGCCGCCGCGTTTCTTGGACGACGGAATGAGCGCAGCACCCTTGCCGAGCACTTCCCGAAAAGGTGCGCCAAGCTTCGGATGCAGGATCGCCGCAGCATGCTCCAGTTCGCCCTCTGCGCCGACCGCCACGGCCTTGCCGAAACTTTCAACCTCGCTGCCCGCAATGCCCAATGCAGCAACCGCCCGGCGTGGCAATATGTCCCCCAGGGCCTCTCCAACCGCGATCAGTTCGGAAAGGTCGTCGACATACCGGCCGGCATAAGGATTGTGGATGACGGCAATGGCGGCGGCCCGTCGCGTCGGCGGATCGACGGGCCTGGAGCCCTCCGTGCGGACTTCTTCGACAACCGTGATGATCCGCCGTATTCGCGCGTTCATCGCAAGCCGTCCTCGCCCTTGACGTCCGCGGCCAGAAGGCCACCCGCACGAGCATGCACGCGGGCTCCGGTGGTCATGGCAAGCACCAGGACCATCTCATTGTTTCGCGGGGCATCGTTGATGCCGGCCTCGATGGCGTCGAAATGGCTGCGCACATAGGAGGCGTTGATATGGGTGATCGGAATGTCGATGCGGACTCCCGGCCCGCCGACCTTCTTGCTCGACGGGACGATGGCCTTCGCGCCACCAAGCAGTTCGCGCATCGCGTATCCCCCGGGATTGTGCCACAGCGCGCCATGTTCCAGCTCGCCGCCGCCGCCGACCACGGCCCCCTTGCCATAACCTTCGACCGCGGCAGCATCACCGCCAAGCGCATCGACAAGTTTGCGCGCCATCTCCAGCCCGAGCGGCTTCAGGTCCTCCATGAAAGGCTGGATATCCTCGACATAGCGGCCGGCATAAGGATTGGCGATGACGGCGAGAACAACACCGCGCTTGACAGGATCGCTGCGCACAGGCCCGCCCTCGTGAAAAATCTCCTCGACCTGCACGACCATTTTCCTGACGACCACGTCTGGCATCGCTTGTCCCGATCTCCCGCTGAAACTTGTTAGAGTATCAACAATTATTGTTCAGCGAACTTTGTCAAGCCATGTGACGGAAAGCCGCCTGTTTCCTCAGCTGAGCAACGGTTCTGGACAAATTCTTCGCCAATTGACAGTTTGTGTAGCCGACCATAAAGTCATACGACCACCAACGAGTTTGGGATGTCGGGAAGCGAACCCACGGCTTTGGAGGCGGGAGCTTTAAAGGGGAGTGAGATGAAAAGCGTATTCCAAAAATGCCTGATCGCCGGTGTTGCCCTGGCTGCATCGTTTGGCTCGGCCGCTGCCGCCAACGGCAAGGTCTCGGTCGCCGCGATTTCCGGATATTTCGCGCAGGGCTTCGGTGTCTCGATCGTCAATGGTCTCAACAAGGCCAAGGACGAGTTCGGCATCGATCTCAAACTGGTCGACACCGGCAACCGCGCGCTCGACTATGAGGAACAGTTCGCCAATCTGGCCAAAGGCGGCCAGTATGACCTGATCTTCGTGATGGGCTGGGAACTGGTCGATGCGCTTCAGAAGGCAAGTGCCGCCTATCCGAACCAGCGCTTCGTGTTCATCGACGGCGTGCTCGACAGCGACAAGATGATCTACGCCAACTTCGCCGAGGAACAGGGTTCCTTTGTCGCAGGTGCACTTGCCGGCATGATCGAAGACAAGGGCAGCGCTTTCGAAAAGATCGGCGACGGCAAGGCAATCGGCTTCGTCGGCGGCCGCGACATCCCCGTCATCCGCAACTTCCTCGGCGGCTATGAGCAGGGCTCCAAATATGCCGCGCCCGACGTCAAGGTGAACTCCGTCTTCGCCGGTACGTTCGATGACCCTGCCAAGGGCAGCGAACTTGCGCAGGCGCTTTATGGACAAGGCACCGACATCGTCTACAACGTCGCCGGCCCGACCGGCGAAGGCGTGATGCAGGCCAGTGCCGCCGTCGACAAATATTCCATCGGCGTCGACGTCGACATGTGCGCTTCCGCGCCGGGCAACGTGCTTGCCTCGATGCTCAAGCGCGGCGATATCGCCGTCTACAGCCTGATCAAGGACGAGGTCGAAGGCCGCAAGATCACCCCGGGCACCCGCACCTTCGATCTGGCCTCCGGTGGCGTCGAGGTGAAAATCTGCGACGACATCGCGCCTTCGATCCCGACCGAGGTGACCGCCAAGCTCGACGAGATCAAGAAGGGCATCGCGGACGGCTCGATCAAGGTCGAGCGTCACAAGTAAGCGCCCGCATCCGGGGGCGGCATTGCCGGCCACCGGAGCGATCTTTTCCCGAAAATCAGATAGACATCGATCGGCCCCATCCGTGGGGCTGATCGGCTCAACTTGCGAGGCTCTCGTGTCGGACACGTCGCCAGCCAGAACACAAGATACCACCTCGTCGGCGGAGTACGCCGTCGAGCTGGTCGACATCACCAAGCGCTTCGGCGCATTCACGGCCAATGAGAGCGTAGATCTCCGCGTCAGGCGCGGTGAGATCCACGCCATCATCGGCGAGAACGGTGCCGGCAAGACGACGCTGATGAACATCCTGTTCGGCTTGTTGCAGCCGGACGAAGGCAGGATCGTGCTCAACGGCAAGGAAACCGTGGTGAGCGATCCCGCCACCGCGATCGATGCCGGCCTCGGCATGGTGCACCAGCACTTCAAGCTGGTGCCTTCACTTTCGGTTGCCGACAATGTCTTTCTAGGCATGGAGATCCGCCGCAATGGCCTGATCGATCATGCCGCGCAGGTCCAGAAGACTCGCGAACTCTCCGACCGCTTCGGGCTCAAGGTCGAGCCGCAGGAACGCGTTTCGCTGTTGTCGGTCGGCATCGAACAGCGCATCGAGATCCTGAAGGTGCTGGCGCGCGGCGCACGCACCATCATCCTGGATGAGCCGACAGCCGTCCTCACCCCGCAGGAAAGCCGCGAACTCTTCCAGACGCTGCGCGGCTTCGTTGCAGACGGCATGACGGTCATCTTCATCTCGCACCACCTCGAGGAAGTGATGGAGGTCTCCGACACGGTGACAGTGCTGCGCCACGGCAAGCATGTGGCCACGCGTCCGACAGCCGAGCTCACCAAGGACGACCTGGTGCGGATGATGGTCGGCCGCGACGTCTCCTTCGAGCGCCGCCCGCGCACCAGGACCTCGGGCGAGGTTGTGCTCGACGTCAAGAACCTGTGGGCTCGCGACGAGCGCCGTCTGCCGGCGCTGCGCGACGCAAGCTTCACCGTGCGCGCGGGTGAGATCGTCGGCATCGCAGGCGTCGCCGGCAACGGCCAGACGGAGCTTGCCGAGGTGCTGGCGGGCCTGCGCCCGGCGAGCCACGGATCGGCCATGCTGAAAGGGCGCGATCTGGCGGCATTGACGCCGGCGGCAATTCGCGCGGCCGGCCTTGCCCATGTCCCGGGCGACCGCATGGTGCGCGGGGTCGACGGCAGCGCCTCGATCTCGTCGAACCTGCTGATGGGCCGCCAGTTCAGGGCCCCGTGGAGCCGGAACGGCGTTCTCGACTGGAGGGCCGCCGCGAACCAGGCTGTCGAAATGATCAAGCGTTTCGACATCCGCGCACGCGGACCGGAAGACACGGTCAAGCGGCTGTCGGGCGGCAACATCCAGAAGGTGGTGCTCGCGCGCGAATTCACGAACGACGCGGATTTCCTTCTGATCGATCAGCCGACGCGGGGCGTCGACATCGGTGCGCAGGAATCCATCCATGACGAGATCATGCGCCAGCGTGCCGCCGGCCGCGCCGTGCTCGTCATTTCGGTGCAGCTCGACGAATTGCTCACCCTGGCCGATCGCATCCTGGTGATGTTCAACGGCCGGATCATGGGCGAAGTCGAGGGCGATGGCGCCGACAGTGAAAGAATCGGCATGATGATGGCTGGCTTGAGCGCCAGCTCGGCAGCAGGTGGGGTCGCGGCATGAGTGACAGGTTGCGCGCATTCTATGGGCAGCTCATCGCGCTGGCGATCGCCCTGGCCCTCGGGGCCTTGATCATCGTGCTGATCGACGAGAGCCCGATCAATGTTTTCATGACCCTGGTCAGGGGCGCCTTCGGCGACCAATCCAAGATCGCAGGCACCTTGTTGCAGACGACACCGATCCTCATCTGCGGCATCGCCGCCTGCATCGGCCTGCGCGGCGGCATGTTCAATGTCGGCATCGAAGGACAGCTTTTTCTCGGTGGCTTTGCGGCCGCCTGGGTCGGCTTCGCCCTGCCGCTGCCGGCCGGCCTGCATGTCGTGGTCGGCATGGTTGCCGCCGTCCTTGCCGGTGCGGCCTGGGTCGCCATCCCCGCTTATTTCCGTGCCCGTTACAACACCAACGAGGTCGTCTCGACGATCCTATCGAACTATGTCGCCGTGCTGCTGACCTCCTATTTCACGATCTTCCTGTTCAAGCGCCCCGGCGGCTGGTCGGAAACCCCACCCATCCTGCCCACGGCCTATCTGCCGGAACTGTTCTCCTTCTCCCGGCTCAACTGGGGACTGATCATCGGCCTGGTGCTGGCCTTCTTCGTCGCCTGGTTCTTCCGCCGTACCGCCAAGGGCTATTCGATCTCGATGGTCGGCTCGGCTCCGAAATTCGCCGAATATGGCGGCATCGACGTCAAGCGCCAGGGCTTCCTGGTGTTGCTCGCATCAGGTGCCGTGGGCGGTCTGGCCGGCGGTGTGGAGACCCTCGGTGTCCACCACCGTTTCATGGAAGGTTTCGCGCCCGGCTTCGGCTTCGATGGGCTGATCGCTGCCCTGCTCGCCAACGGATCGCCCATCGTCACCATCTTCACCGCGCTGTTCTTCGGAGCGCTGCGCAACGGCTCGCTTCTGCTCGAGACCGACACCAGCGCATCGCGCGAGATCATCACGGTGATCCAGGCGCTGATCATCCTCGCCGTTTCCGCCCAGGTGCTGATGAAGCGTCGCGGCGACAGCACCGCAGGAGAGCGTCGATGGAAGTTCTAGACAAACTCCTCAACGTCGCCCTGCTGGTGGCGACGCTGCGCACGACGGCACCGATCCTGCTGGTGGCCCTGGGCGGTTCCTTCACCACGAAGGCCGGCATCTTCAACATCGGCCTCGAAGGCCAGATGCTGGTTGGCGCCTTCTTCGCCGTGCTCGGTTCGATCTGGTCCGGTTCCGCGCTGATCGGCGTCGCCTGCGGCATTGCCGCAGCGCTCGTGTTTGCACTGGCTTTCGCGGTGCTGGTCGTCTCCTTTCGGGCAAACGAGGTCGTGGTCGGCCTGGCACTCAACATCCTGGCCGGCGGCATGACCATCTCGCTGATGAAGGCGATCTTCGGCACCCGAGGCTCGATCGTCGGCCAGAAGATCGTCGGGCTGCCGAAGGTCCAGATACCCGGTGCCCGTGACCTGCTCGGCTCCTGGGCGCCGCTCATCTCCGGCTACACGCCCATGGTCTATGTCGCCTTCATCGCCGTTCCTCTCCTGGTGCTGTTCTACAAGCGCACCCGGCTCGGCCTCTACATTCGCGTCGTCGGCGAAAAGCCGGAGGCTGCCGAGGCGCTCGGCATCTCGATCACACGCGTTCGCTACACTGCCTCGCTGCTTTGCGGCCTGCTTGCCGGCCTTGCCGGTGCGCATCTGTCGCTCGGCTATATCACCATGTTCACCGAGAACATGTCATCCGGCCGCGGTTTCATGGCGGTCGCTATCCTGATCTTCTCGGCGGGCGATCCGCTCAAGGTTCTGGCCGGCTGCCTGCTGTTCGGTTTTGCCGACGCGTTCTCACTGCGCCTCCAGACCTTCGGCTTCCCGTCCTACCTCATCCTGGCAGTGCCCTATCTGGTCGCATTGGTGGCGCTGTTCGCGCTGTCCTACCGCAGCCGCCCCAGGATCATCCGTGAAACGCTGGAGAGTATGAGGAAGATGCTCTCCGTCGAAGAGAAGCCGAACCAAACCGGCAGCAACCTCCCGCGCTGAAGGATCATATCAAGACAATGGAACGCATAATCCTCGACGTCGATTCCGCCGGCGACGATATCCTCGCCGTGCTCTTCGCCGCGGCAAATCCGAACGTGAAACTCGAAGCGGTGACGACCGTGACGGGTGCAGCCGGCTCCATCGAGCAAGTCACCAATGTGGTGCTCAACACCCTGTCGCTCGCAGGCCGCGACGACATTCCGGTTCATGCCGGCGCCTGGCGGCCCATCGTCGGCCACTCCAAGGCCGACATGGAAGCGCCGGTGCATTTCGAGAAGACGTTGACGGCGCGCTTCGGCGACCGGCTGAAGAAGTTCAACCCACCGGCACCCAGGCCGAAGCGTCTGGCAACACCCGGCCATGCCGTCGACTTCATCATCAAGACCGTGATGGCAAATCCAGGCGAGATCACGCTCGTCACCACAGGCCCGCTGACCAATGCGGCCATGGCGCTGCTGCAGGAGCCGCGGCTTGCAAAGATGCTCAAGCGCCTGCTGGTGCTGGGCGGCACCTTCACGACTCCCGGCAACATCACGCCGGTGACCGAATACAACATCTGGGCCGATCCCGAAGCATCGCGCATCGTGCTCAATGCTGAAGTCGACAAGATCCTGGTTCCTCTCGACATATGCGAAGACAACCGTGTCGCCACCTCCATGCTGACGCGCGATGACATCGCCGACATGCAGGCGACAGCGAAGGATAATCCGGTCCTCGACATGATCGCCGACGTCTTTCCGATCTACATCGACATCTGGCGCGAATTCTTCGGGCTTGTCGGCTTCCCGCTCGATGACGTCATCACCGTGGCCCTGGCCTTCGACCCCGGCCTTGCCGCGCTCACCGAGCCGCTCTTCGTCGATGTGCTCATCGACGGCCACGTCGCCCGCGGCCAGACGGTGGCCTATCGCGGTTTCCAGATCCTGCCTGGCGGTGGTCCGAAGACCACGCGCATCGGCACCGATCTCGACGGTCGCCGCTTCCTCGAAATGTTCAAGAAAACCATAGCGCGCTACGAGCGTGCGGCATGATGAGTGCAATGATGAAGCCCACCCCCATCCTTTTCGACTGCGATCCCGGCCACGACGACGCCATTGCACTGGTGATGGCGCATCGCTCACCGGCCATCGAGCTGCTCGGCGTCACCACCACCTGCGGCAATGCCGAGCTGGAAAAGACGACGACCAATGCCCTGCGCATCCTGGAATACATCGGCGCCGGCGACGTGCCGGTTGCCGCCGGCTGCCACCGTCCTCTGGCGCGTCCGCTGGTGCTCGGCACCGCCGATGGACCCAGCGGTCTCGAAGGCTCGCCCTATCTGCCGCAGGCCACCATCAGGCCGGTCGACCAGCATGCGGTCGACTTCCTGGCCGAGAAGCTGAGCGCCTCGCCCGAGCCGCTGCTCGTCGTGGCGACAGGCCCGCTCTGCAACATCGGCCTGATGATCCTCAAGCACCCGCATGTGTTGCCCAAGATCAAGGAACTGATCTGGATGGGCGGCGTGTTCTACCGCAAGAGCGAGATCATAACGCCGACGGAGTTCAACGCCTTCTGCGACCCGGAAGCTCTGAAGATCGTGCTCGATTCCGGCGTTCCGATCACCATGGTCGGTCTCGATGTCACGATGCAGGTGCTGGTCGAGGAACCGCAATATGCCGAGCTCGCCAAGATCGACACGCCGCTCGGCAAGCTCGTCAACGACTGGCTGCTGTTCTACGAAAAACTCCACCGCAACTCGATGGGCGTCGGCGGCGCGATGCATGATCCACTGGCGCTGGCACTGGCGATCGATCCGACCCTGGTCAAGACACGTCCTGCCCACATTGCAGTCGACCTCAAGGGCAGCCACACCTTCGGCGCGACGGTAGCCGACTTCTGGGGTGAGCGTGGCGAAAGGGACAATGCACGCATCGCCTACGAGGTCGATGCCGGCCGGTTCTTCAAACTGATGTTCGATCTGCTGAGGGATTGACGCCATTCCGAGGTGGGTGCCCCGCGCCCGCCTCGATTGTTTGCCGGCCAGATCCCGAACCACACAATAATTCCTCAGGCACCCTGCCTTCAGCAGAAAATAGCACCAACAGCGATTTATGACGGGCTGACGAATTCGGGAGGCTGGCGTGACCGCTGTCGTGGATCTTTCCCAGATCAAAAGTGCCCTCTCCGGTGTCGACGTCGTCGCGGAGATGGAGACCGCATTCAGCCTGTATTCGCAGGGTCTGGCAACAGTTCCGCCTGTCGGCGAACTGCTGTTCGAGCAGCCCCCCGGCGAGATGCACATCAAATATGGCGCGGTGCGCGGCGACGGGATCTTTGTCGTCAAGATCGCGACCGGCTTCTATGAAAACCCGTCCATCGGCCTGCCTTCCTCGGGTGGCGTGGTGCTGGTTTTCAGCGCCGACGACGGCCGGCTTCTGGCAATCCTGCAGGACGAAGGCCACCTCACCGACATCCGCACCGCGGCCGCCGGCGCGGTTGCCGCCAGATGGCTGATGCCGAGCGGCCTCGAATGCATCGGCATTTGCGGCTCCGGCAATCAGGCGCGGTTGCAAGCGCGATATCTGCGCGAGGTGACCTCTTGCAGGAACATGCTGATCTGGGCACGCAATTCGGAAAAGGCCGAAAGCTGCGCTGCCGATATCGCCGCTCTCGGCTTCGAAGTCACGGCTGTCGCCTCACCGGCGGAACTTGCCAGGCGCGCGCGCCTTGTCGTCACCACCACCGCGTCGAAGACACCCTATCTGATGAGCGATCATGTCCAGCGGGGAACGCTCATCGTGGCGATGGGTGCGGACACGCCCGAGAAATCGGAAATCGATGCGAGCCTGCTCGGCAGGGCGGCAACCGTCATTGCCGACAGCCGCCCGCAATGTTTCGAGCGCGGCGAGATCCATCACGCCATCGTCCGGGGCCTGCTTGCCCCCGAACGGGTCGTCGAGCTCGGCGAGATCATTTCCAGAGGGGATCGGCATCAACGGCAGGCCGACGAGATCTCCCTCGTCGACCTCACCGGTGTCGCCGTTCAGGATATCGTGCTGGCCAAGGCATTGTGTCGGAAGCTGGGGCTCCTGGATTGAACAAACCCGAATCTCACGACCCGACGTGATCGGGGAATTCGTCCTGGAGGAACCGATCCACCCGCAGCAGGGCATCGCCGAAATGCTCCGGCTCGCCGCCGATGCCCAGGCGCAGGTGCCCCTCCATTCCGAACCAGCTGCCGGCGACCGCGAAAACGCTTTGCGTCTCGCGCAACCTGCGACACAGCTCTTCCGAAGAAACGGGAAGCTCGTAACGCAGGAAGGCCATCGCGCCGGCGTGCGGCGGCACCCAGCTGAAAATCCCCGGGTGCGTCGCTATCCATCGCGAAAGCTGGTCGAGGTTGCGGGCAAGAAGGTGGCGGTTGCGGGCAACAATCCGGGCGCGCTTTTCCGGCTGCAGGGCATACAGCGCGATCCGTTGCCCGAGCGTGTTGCTGCCGATCGTCGTGTAGTCCTGCCGCTGCATCGCCTTCTCGATGATGTCCCCAGACGAAACGATCCAGCCGATGCGCAGCCCCGCGAGCGCCATCGCCTTCGCCGTGCCACCGGTTATCACGGTGGTCGGCGCCGTCGCGAAAAGTGTCTCGGTCTCCGGTCCAGACAATTCGGCGCCACGATAGATCTCGTCGGCATGAACAGCGATACCGTGACGCGCGGCAAGGGCGGCCAGACCTGACCGCTCCTCCGGGGAAAGCACGCCGCCAGTCGGGTTGTTGGGATTGCAGACCGAGATCAGCCTGGTTTTCAGCGTGATCGCTCCCGCCACCTCGTCAAGGTCGAGCATCCAGCGGTCACCCGACAATCGCAAGGGCACCTGGCGCACCTTCGCACCGAGCGCCTTCGCCAGCCCCGGCAACTGCATGAAATTGGGCGTGACGATGATGGCTTCGTCGCCACTGTCGAGCAGGCTCATCACCGCCAGCATGTTGGCTTCCGACGATCCGGTCGTGACCAGGACATTGTCGGCCACCGCACCTGGATAGAGCGAAGCGATCGTTTCGCGCAGTGCCGGCTCGCCTTCGGTATGGCCATAGCCCAGCGGCAGCTCGAGCAGTGCCTCGATCTCCCGCGCATCGAGCAGTTCGCGCAAGGTGAAGGGGTGCAGCCCGCTTTCGGTCAGATTGTACTCGACCGTGTTTTCCCAGATCGACTGGCTGCGTTCGAGTTCGAAAAGGTCAATGCGCATGTCGCTTCCCATCGAGAGTATGTCATCGGCCGGCTGGCGCGATGTATCGAGAACGCGAGGCTAGTGTCACCCTTCGCAAGGTTCGGCTGAAGCTTCCCTGACCGTGGCAGAATGTGTCCACGCCGCGCGTGGCAATGACAGCATATTCTCCCCCATCCGCGCCATACCGAGGGCGCGCGGCATCCACATTCAGGGCATGCCGCCGTTCACAGTGAGGACATGGCATGCAACAGGTCAGGAACAACTACATCGACGGTGCGTGGCGCCCGGCCGAGCATTGCAGCGAGGGCTACAATCCTTCCGACACCAGTGAGTTGATCGGCCGCTTCGCCATTGCCGGCGCGGCCGATGTCCGTGACGCCGTGGATGCCGCCCGCAAGGCCTTCGCCGACTGGAAGGAGAGCTCGCCCCAGCAGCGTGCCGATATTCTCGATCGCGCCGCCAATATGATCGCCGGCAGGACGCAGGAACTGGCGACGCTGCTGGCGCGGGAGGAAGGCAAGACCTTGCCGGAGGCCGTCGCCGAGGTGACCAAGGCCGCGCATACCTTCAGATATTTCGCCGGCGAAGCTGTGCGCCTTGCCGGTGCAAGCCTGCGATCCGTGCGCAAGGCCGTTGACGTCGATGTCCGGCGTGAGGCGGTCGGCGTCGTCGGTCTGATCACGCCCTGGAACTTTCCTTTCTCGATACCCGCCTGGAAGAGCGCTCCGGCGCTGGCTTACGGCAACTGTGTCATCCTCAAGCCGTCGGAGCTGACCAATGCCATCGCCTGGGAACTGGCCAGCATCCTCCACGACGCTGGCATTCCGCGCGGCGTCTTCCAGATGATCATGGGCGGCGGCGACGTTGGTGCGGCGCTGGTCTCCAACCCCGGCGTCGACGCCGTCAGTTTCACGGGGTCGGGGGCCGTCGGCGGCCTGATCGCGGCGCGGGTCATCGGCCGTGGCGCCAGGCTGCAGCTTGAGCTGGGCGGCAAGAACCCGCTTGTGGTCGCCGACGACGCCGACCTGGACAAAGCAGTAGACGCTGCGGTGCGTGGCGCCTTCTATTCGACCGGACAACGCTGCACGGCATCGAGCCGCCTCATCGTCGACGCTGCCGTCCATGATGATTTTGTCGAGCGGCTGGTGGAACGGACGGCCAAGCTGCGGATCGGCCATGCCCTGGATGAGGCGTCCGACATCGGTCCGCTGGTCAGCGCCGCCCAGCTGCGGCGCGTGTCCGGCTATGCCGAAGCCGCGCCGTCCGACGGCGCGCGCCATGCATTCGGTGGCCGCGTGCTCGCGGCGCCGGCAAACGGCTACTACTTCGAACCGGCGATCTTCCTGGACGGCAACATGCGTCAGAACATCAACCGCGAGGAGGTCTTCGGGCCGATCGTCTCGGTGTTCAAGGCCGCTGATTTCGAGGACGCGCTGCGTCTGGCCAACGCGACCGAATTCGGCCTCAGCGCCGGCATCTTCACGTCCTCGCACGCGAAAGCTCGCGCCTTCATCCGCGCCAGCAACAGCGGTATGGTGATGGTCAATCTGCCGACCGTCGGCTCCGACTATCACGTGCCGTTCGGCGGCCGCGGTGCCTCTGCCTACGGACCGAAGGAAATGGGGCTGGGCGCGATCGAGTTCTTCACCCAGACGAAGACCGCCTACATCGCTGACTGACCTTCGGGTCGGGCCACGACACCTTCTGTCCTGAACCCTGGCAAGGCGACAAAAACCACTCGCCACGACACAGGAAACGGAAGTTTGTGCTCCTGCCGACAGCCTATCGTCGCCTCCTGACACCGGCCAGTAGGCCGGTACTTGAAAGGAGCCATAATGTCCCAGTCGCCGCGCGTGATCGATCCCGCAAGCATCGAGCCGGATACAAGATCGACCTATCCGGAGCATCTGCAGGAGCCCGTGAAGGGGCGCCGCAAGCGGCGGCTCGCTTCGTTTGCGGGTCTTGGCAATCTGTCGGCCGTGCATGTCGAACTGCCCGCAGGCTGCGCGTCATCGCTCCGGGTCTGGCACAGCCACGAGGACGAACTCATCATCGTCCTGCAGGGCGAAGCGACGCTGGTCACTGACCAGGGCGAGCAACTGGTGCATGCCGGCCAGGCCATCGGTTTCCCAGCCGGCGAGGCCAATGGCCATCAGATCGTCAACCGCGGCGAAACACCTGTCATGTTCGTCGAGGTGGCAAGCTTTGCCGAAGCCAATGTGTCGACCTATCCGGACGACGACCTGCTGCAGATCCCGGACGGCCGCGGCCGCCGCTTCGTGCACAAGGACGGCACTCCTTACTGAGGTCCGGCACCATGCAATCGAAGGTTTCGCCGCGTCTCGCCGAGCCACTGGCACCCGAGATTCTCGATCTCGTTTTCCGACCGCGCATCGAACGCGAGCTGGCGCTCGGCATCGAGGATCTGTGCGCGGTCAACGAGGCGCATCTCGTCATGCTGGCCAGCATCGGGCTGGTCGAACCCGCGATCGCCCGCGCGCTTGCCGTGGCACTGTCCGACATTCGCGAGGAAGGCGACAGTGCCGTTCCACGCGATCCTGCCCGCGAGGACGGCTACTTCAATTTCGAGGCGCTGCTCATGGATCGCGCCGGCGCGGATGCGGGTGGACGGCTGCATGTCGCGCGCAGTCGCAATGATATCAACGCGACGCTCGACCGGCTGGGGATGCGGCGGGTGATTCTCGACCTCCTGGCGAAAACCATAGCGCTGCGCCAGGTGCTGCTGCGCCGGGCAAGTGAGTTCGCCGACACCATCATGCCGGGCTACACGCATATGCAACCCGCGCAGCCGATCACGTTCGGCTTCTATCTGACAGGCATCGCGCAGGCTCTGGCACGGGACGCCTCAAGGCTGTTCAGCGCCTATCACGCGGCCGACTCCTGTCCGCTCGGAGCCTGTGCCTTCGCTGGCACCTCCTTCGCCATCGACAGGCAACTGCTTGCCGATCTGCTTGGTTTCAGCGCCGTCCACGTCCATGCCCAGGATGCGGTTGCTTCGCGCGATTATGGCTGGGAAGCGGGGAGCGCCATCCTTGCCATGGCGGGAAACTGGGGGCGTTTCGCACAGGACATCTATGTCTGGGGCACGCAGGAATTCGCCCTCCTCCGCTTTCCCGACAGCATCGCCGGCACGTCGAGCATCATGCCGCAGAAGAAGAACCCGGTGGCGGTCGAATATCTGAAGGCGAGTTCCGGCGAGGTTATCGGTGGCCTCACCGCTACCTTCGCGATCCTGAAGGGCGGACATTTCAGCCATGCCGGCGATACTGGCCGTTCCTCGTTGGCGCCGTTGTGGCCTTCGCTGCGCCTCGCCGGCAACGCCCTGGCGATTGCCCGTCTCGTTGCCGAGAAAATCGAACCGGATGCCGAGGTGATGCGGCAGCGCGCTGGCGCGGGTTTCTCATCAGCGACTGATCTTGCCGATTGCCTGGTGCGCGAAGGCGGCCTGTCATTCCGCGAGGCACACCATGTCGTGGCCGATCTTGTAAGGGATGCCCTTCATCGCGACCTGAGGCCGGACGAGATCGGGCTTGGCGATGTGCTTGCCGCGACCGAACGCGTGCTCGGTCATGTCATCGAATTGCCGGATGAAGCCGTCACGCAGGCGCTCGATCCGGTCCGTTCGGTCGCAGCACGACGATCAGCGGGCGCGGCCTCGCCGGTCGAGACTCGGCGCATGATCGCGACCGCCCTGGACGAGATAGAGCACGACCGGGCCAGGCTCGACGCGCTGCACGCGCATCTCGCATCGGCACGCCGCCAACTGGAAGCGCAGCTCGAAAAGCTCCGGCAAACGGCATCGCCGAACTGATGCGGCAGACATCCGATCTTTGGAAGAATCTGTCCGTTCCGACACGCCATTTAGGAAAGTCTGCGGGCAGGCAGCCGCTAGTCTGGTGCCAGCATTTAAGAGTTGTGATCCGATGACAGGCAGCAGTGCAGGACAATTCATCCGGCTCGGGGAAACCCAACGGACCCCGGTCGAAATCCGCATCGATGGCGAGAGCGTGTCCTGCCTTGCCGGCGACACGCTCCTGACCGCGATGCTCCTGAACGGCCGGTTGCTGCGTCATTCTGAATTCGGCGACGGACCGCGCGCCGGTTTCTGCAACATGGGTGCCTGCCAGGATTGCTGGCTGTCGCTTGACTCTGGAGAGCGGGTTCGCGCCTGCACCACCGAGGTGCGCAGCGGCATGGTCGTGCTGACGCGCGAGGCGAGCTGACCATGGCCGGTGATGATCGCATCGTCGTGGTGGGCAGCGGGCCGGCGGGCTCGCGGGCGGCCGAAACACTTTATCGCGCCGGTTGCCGCAACCTCACCGTGATCAGCGAGGCCCCGGAAAGCGGCGGCCAGATCTACCGGCGCCAGCCCAACGGCTTCAAGCGCCCGCCGGCCAGCCTCTATGGCGACGATGCCGCGAAGGCGGTGCGCCTGCACGGCACGTTCGACGCCTTCGCCGGCGAGATCGACTATCGGCCCAACACGCTGGTCTGGAACATTTTCGACGGTGCGGTTCACACCAGCGACGTCTCGGGTACCGGCAGGCTGGAATTCGACCGGCTCATTCTGAGCACCGGTGCGATGGACCGCGTCATCCCGATACCGGGCTGGACGCTGCCCGGTGTGTTCACGCTCGGCGGCTCGCAGATCGCGCTCAAGAACGAGGCCTGTTCCATCGGTCGCGCCGTCGTCTTCGCCGGCACCGGGCCATTGCTTTATCTCGTCGCCTACCAATACGCCAAGGCCGGCGCCAATGTCGTGGCGGTGCTCGATTCCGCCTCCTATGCCGACAAGATCCGCGGCGCGGTGCGCATGGCCCGCGCACCCCGCATGCTGCTGCGTGGCCTTGCCTACCGCCGCTATCTGTCACGCAGGCGCATCATGCTGCGTGAAGGCGTGAGACTGCGCGCGATCCAAGGCGCCGACACTGTGCAGGGCATCCACTTCAGCGCCGGCGGTCAGGACGGGTTCGTCCCGTGCGACGCCGTTGGCCTCGGCTTCGGACTGAACCCCGAGATGCAGCTTGCCGAGATCGCCGGATGCCGCACCCGCTTCGACGCGGCCAACCGGCAATGGGTGATCGCACATGACGGACAGGGCCGCGCGGGCGACGGCGTCTATGTCGCGGGCGACGGCAGCGCTATCGGCGGCGCCGACGTCGCCGAGCTGGCCGGCGAGCGAGCGGCGCTGGCGCTGCTGACCGATATCGGGCTGCCGGCATCAAAGGCGCGGCTGCGCCAGATCGAGCGTGCTCTCGGCCGAGAGGCGACGTTCCGAAAAGGCGTCGAGACGAGCTTCCCTTTTCCGGCTGACTGGATCGGCGAAGCGCCCGACGAAACCATCCTGTGCCGCTGCGAGAATGTCACCTTCGGCGAGGTCCGTGCCGCCATTGCCCGGTTCGAGCCGCAGGAGGTCAACAGGCTGAAGGCGCTTGCCCGGCCAGGCATGGGACGCTGCCAGGGGCGCGTCTGCGGACCGGTCCTGGCCGAATTGCTTGCGGCAACAACCGGAACGCCGCTCGACCAGGTCGGCAAGCTTCGCGGACAGGGGCCAGTCAAACCGATCTCTTATGGGCGCACCTGCGGCCAGGCCGACCCGCAGGTCGATGCCTGGATGCAGGCCGGCGAAAAGCGTGATGGCGATGACCAGGATTTTTGAAACGGACGTCATCATCGCCGGCGGCGGCATAGCCGGCGTCTGCTCCGCCTACTATCTGGCGCGACGGGGCGCTCGGGTCAGCCTGTTCGAACGCGGTGCGGTCGGTGCCCAGGCCAGCGGCGTGAACTTCGGCGGCCTGCGCACCAACGGCCGGGCCGAGCCCGAACTGCCGCTCAGCCTGCGCGCCCGCAGCCAGTGGCAGAAAATCGAAGCGCTTGTCGGCGACGGTTGCGAGACGGAAATCACCGGACATGTCGAGATCTGTGACCGGCAGGACCACATGGCGGCGGTCGAGCAATGGGCCGTCATGGCGAAGCAGCACGGCGTCGGCACACAGATGCTGACCGGGGCAGAGGTCGCCAGGCGCTTCCCCTGGATCGGCACCAAGATGCTCGGCGGGTGCTTCGTCGCCGCGGATGGCGCGGCCAATCCAAGGCTGGTCACGCCAGTGTTCGCCATCGCCGCGCGCCGGCTGGGCGCCGACATAGTCGAGTATGACGCGGTGCGAACCGCGCACCACGACGGAGCATGCTTTCAGATCGAAACCGCATCTGGAACCAAGGCGCGCGCGCCGATCCTGATCAATGCCGCCGGCGCCTGGGGCGCACGTCTTGCCGCCCAGTTCTCGGAGGTCTTCCCCCTCGACGTGATGGCGCCGCAAATGGTGGTGAGCGAGCCATTTCCGCGCATGGTCACATCGACCGTGGACTATCCGGTCAATGGACGTTTCTTCTACGCCCGCCAGATCGGGCGGGGCAATCTCCTGTTCGGACGCGGTCCCGGCCGCGCCGACCTGGATACCGGCCGTGCGAAATATGTTCCGCAGAACCTGTTCGACGCCTCGCGCATCGCCGTGGACGTGTTGCCCTTCCTGCGCGGCCGCAACTTCATCCGCAGTTGGGCCGGCATCGAAGGCAAGTCACCGGACTCGCTGCCATTCCTTGGCATGAGCCGTGCGATCGGCGGTTTGATCCATGCCTTCGGCTTTTCCGGACACGGCTTCCAGCTCGGACCAGGTATCGGTGAAGTTGTCGCCGAACTGGTGCTCGACGGCCGCACGTCCACACAGATCGAGGGTTTCGACCCTTACCGGTTCGACAAGGCGAACGACGGTACGAACAAGCCAATGCAGACCGGGTCCGCCTGAACCTGGCGATCCGGGTCAGGCCTGGATCAGGCGACGCGCCGCAATTCGTCCTGCGGTCCCTGCAGCGAAGGGACGGCCGGAGACAAGGGCTCGTTCTTGATTTCGCGCAGCACCACGAAGCTGTCGAAACGAGAGAAAGACACGTCGCCGTCGAGAAGTTCGCGCGAGATCGCCTCATAGGCTGCGATGTCGCGGCAATCGAAGCGCAGCATATAATCATACGGCCCGCACAGTCCGAAGCAGTTGGTGATCTCCGGATGGTGCCTGATGCGGCGCTCGAAGGTCTGGAAATCGGCCGAGCCATGGTTCTTGAGCGACACCGCGGCAAAGACCGAGACATTGGAATACAGGCGGGACCAGTAGATCTGCGCGCGGTAGCCGCTGATCAGACCCATCTTTTCGAGCCGGCGTACACGCTTGTGGCACGGGCTGGCGGAGATGCCGACGATCGAGGACAGCTTGAAATTCGTGATCCGGCCGTTCTTCTGCAATTCGGTGAGTATGCGCAGGTCGATGCGGTCGACCTTGCCGGGAAGGCCTGCGAATTCCGGTTTCAAAGGCACCATGTTCATTGTGTTTTTCTCCTGACGAGGCTCAACTGGGGCCGCATGTGCGCCGCCCTCCAGTTGGTCTGCTGGGCTCTGCCAGAATGAGAGGACGCCCTGGGCTTGCAATCGAAAAATGGTAACGCCTGAATGAGCGTCAGACATGCAGAGACCGTGAGACTGCCCTGGCTCAACACGCTGGTCGCGTTCGAGGCTGCGTCACGTCTCGGCAGCCTGACGCTCGCCGCCGCCGAACTGAACCTGACGCCCGGTGCGGTAAGCCGGCAGATCAAGCTTCTCGAGCAGTCGCTCGACGTGACGCTGTTCCAGCGCAGCCATAACGCCATCGAGCTGACGGATACGGGCAGAGCCTTTCTCAGCCATGTCAGGAATGCACTGGCCGAGGTTCGCAAAGGTGTGCGCGAGGTTTCCGGCCAGGCCGCCAATTTGACTATCCGGGCGCCACTGACGCTGATGCAGCGCTGGCTGATCCCACGGATCGAGCACTATCATCTCGGCCATCCGGGTGTCGACCTGCGCTTCCGCACCATTGGAGCAGCAGGCAGCGACAGGATCGACATCGAGATCAGGTACGCGCGCGGCTTGCCGGCCGCTGAAAGCGAGGGCGAGATGTTCCTCGCCGACACCACCGCGCCCATCTGCCGCCCGCAGTTCCTGGCTGGAGCTGGCGCTGACATTCAGCCGGAGGAGGTGCTCACCTTGCCGATCCTGCAGGACACGGCGGATGCCTGGTCTTGGCGGCAGTGGTGCAAGGGCGCGGCCATCCCCTTCGAGCCACTTGGGCGCAGCATGGTCTTCGACACCGACGAAGCAGCGATCGACGCCTGTCTTTCAGGCCTTGGCGTCGCCCAGGCCAACACCGTCTTTGTTTCCTCCCTGCTGGAATCCGGCAGCATCGTCCAGCTGTGCCCGTCGGTCGAAGTGGTGCTCGGCGCCTACTATGCCGTCATCCAAACTCCCGGACGGGTTCCGGAGGCTTTCGTGACATGGCTCAGGAGCCAGGGGAGCCAGATGGAGCTGGCAAAATAAACTGCCGGGCGGGACACCAAACCAGACATTTTGTGCCGCCCGCCGTTGTTCGTTTGACCAAACGTGGCTGTCTTTCGGCCTACTCTCGACAGGGCTCCGCTCAAGACGCCCGTCCGGGCGCTCCAGAGCGGCGTAAACAAGAACAGAGGGTGAGCGAAATGAACATGAAGAGACGAATGCTGCTTGTCTCCGTGGCGATGCTTGTCGCCGGAGCCGGCACCGTTCATGCGGCCGAGCAGCGGGTGGTCAAACTCGCAACCGACGGCACCTACGCGCCGTTCAACTATACCGATCCTTCGGGCAAGCTGATCGGCTTCGAAGTCGATCTGGTCGACGACATCTGCACGCGCATGAGTGTCAAATGCGAATGGGTGATCCAGAATTTCGACGGTATGATCCCTGCCCTCAACGAGAAACGGTTCGACGCCATCCTCGCCTCGCTTTCCATCACCGACGAACGCGCCAAGGCCGTCGACTTCTCGATCCCATATTATGCCGGCCCGACGCGCCTCATCGCCTCTGCCGACAGCACGCTCGGCCAGTTCAAGAGCGGTGAAGGCACGACCATCCTGCTCGGCACGATGAGCGACAAGGACAAGGCGGTTATCGGCGACGTCGCGGCGGCCCTCAAGGATGCAACCGTCGGCGTGGAACGCGCCTCTACCCATGCGAAATTCTTCGAGGAGGTCTTTCCGGGCGTTAAGGTGAAGATCTACGACAAGGGCGAGAACATGCTGCTCGACCTCGTCGCCGGGCGCATCGACGCCGCCGTCGACGGAGCCGGCTCGACGCTCAACTTCATCGGCGAACAGAAGAAGGCCGGCAAGAATTTCCTCGCCTTCGGTCCAGCCATCAAAGGCGGTGCGCTCGGCAAGGGCGTGGCGCTGGCTTTCCGCAAGGGCGAGGAAACGGAATTGCGCGAGCAGTTCAACAAGGCGATCCGCGAGGCGACCACTGATGGCAGCATCGCCAAGATGAGCGTGAAGTGGATCGGTGTCGACGGTTCGATCCCCGAAAACGCCGCCAAATGAAGACCCTCGACCTTCTCGCCTTCGGCCCGACCGGCTGGGGTGACGAACTGGCCTACGGTGCTGCAATGACCCTGGTCATTGCAGCACTGGGTTTTGCCGGCGGGCTTGTGGTGGGACTGCCGATCGCGGCGGCCCGCCTCTCGCCGAATATCCTGCTACGCGCCGTTTCCGGGGTCTATGTCACGGTTGTCCGCGGTGTGCCTGAACTGCTGGTGATCTATCTGCTCTTCTTCGGCGGCGGCCAGTTCTATCGCCATATCGCCAATGCCATGGGCTATTCCGGCGCGGTCGCCGCAGACGCCTTCAGCGCCGGTGTCCTCGCCATCATCCTGATCTGCGCGGCCTACAGCGCCGAAGTTTTTCGCGGCGCGTTCCAGGCGATCCCGAAAGGACAGATCGAAGCCGCGAACGCCTATGGCATGAGACGCTCCACTCTGTTTTTCCGCATCAAGCTGCCGCAGATGCTGCGCTACGCCCTGCCGTCCATAGCCAATGTCTGGCAGCTGGTGCTGAAAGATACCGCGCTGATCTCGGTCACAGGCCTGGTCGAACTCATGCGCACCATCGACGTTGCGGCCGGCTCCACGCGCAGCCCGTTCCTGTTCTACATGGTCGCCATCGTCATCTTTCTCTTCTTTACGTCTGTCTCGAACAAGGTCTTCGAGAGCGCCGAACGCCATTTCAGCCGCTCTGTCATCGGGGGATACGGCAAATGAGATGGGATGTGCTTTTCAGCTCGTTTCCGGCGTTGCTGTCAGCCCTGCCGCTGACGCTGGAACTGGCCCTGACTTCGATCGCCCTCGGTTTCGTGCTGGCGGTGCTGCTGGCGACAGCAAGGCTTTCGGGTGTTCGCGTGCTTTCTGCGCTCGCCTATGCCTTTGTCTATGTCATCCGCGGCACTCCGCTGCTGGCGCAGGTCTTCTTCGTCTATTACGGACTTGGCCAGCTCGACGCGATGCGCAACTCCTTCCTGTGGCCAGTCTTCCGGGAAGCCTATGCCTGCGCCCTGATCGCGCTGTCGCTCAACACAGCCGCGTATGGCAGCGAGATCATCCGTGGCGGGCTGCTCGCGGTTCCGCGCGGGCAGATCGAGGCCGCCAAGGCGTTCGGCCTCAGTGCCACGCAAAGGTTTCGGCTGGTGATCTTCCCACAGGCCCTGCGCACCATGCTGCCGGCCTATGGCAATGAATTGATCCTGATCCTCAAGGGCACATCGCTCGCCAGCACCATCACGATCATAGAGCTCACGGGACAAGCGCGCATCCTGGCCTCGGATACCTATGCTCCCATCGAAGTCTTCGCGGCGGCGGGCGCCGTGTATCTGGCGCTGAACATGGCACTCAGCTTCGGCGTACGACTGCTCGAAGGCCGTATCAGGCGCAGCGGAGGCCTGGCGATGGAGGGCTGAGGCGCAAGCCGCGCCCTGCCCGATCCAGCGACGTAACCCGACAAGACAACAGCGAAAATGCGCGTTCCAGCAATGGCATGCCCGGCGGGATTCTCTCCGCCGCCCAGGAGCCCCCGGAGGAAATGATGAATGCAATCGAACTGTCTGCCGGCAAATCCACACCCGCAGTGCCGACAATCGAGTCGCGGGACCTGCGCAAGAGCTTCGGTGTCGTCGAGGTGCTCAAGGGCGTTTCGTTCAAGGCCTACGAGCATCAGGTGGTGTCGATCATCGGCGCCAGCGGATCGGGAAAGAGCACATTCCTGCGCTGCCTGAATTTCCTCGAGACCCCGAGCTCCGGCGAGATTGACTTCAAGGGCCAGAGCCTTGAGATCGGCGGCGGCAAGGCTCCGGCCCAGGCGGATGTCGAGCGGTTGCGCCGCAGCACCAGCATGGTGTTCCAGCAGTTCAACCTATGGTCACACTGGACGGTGCTGGAAAACATCATCAAGGTTCCCATCCACGTGCATGGCGTGCCGCGCCAGCAAGCGGTGGAGAAAGCCATGGAACTGCTGGCCAGGGTCGGCCTGCGGGAAAAGGTCAATGCCTATCCGACGTCGCTGTCGGGCGGCCAGCAGCAGCGTGTCGCCATTGCACGAGCCCTTGCCGTCGAACCGGAGCTGCTGCTGTTCGACGAGCCGACCTCGGCGCTCGACCCCGAACTGGTGGGCGAAGTCCTGGCCGTCATCCGCTCGCTGGCGAAGGAAGGCCGCACCATGCTCGTCGTGACGCACGAGATGAGCTTCGCACGCGAGGTCTGCGACAAGGTCGTGTTCTTTCACGACGGACGCATCGAGGAAGAAGGCCCGCCGGCCGAAGTGCTGCGCCAGCCGCGCAGCCCCCGTCTCGGCGCATTCCTGAAATCCGTTCGCTAGCAGCATCACCGACTGCCGCGGCGCCGAAATCTCAGCCGAGAGACACGCAGAACCGGCCCAGGCGCTTCATACCTTCCTCGATCACATCTTCCGACCCCGAAAAGGAAATTCGGACGAAACGATCCATGTTCGGTCCGAATGCGACCCCGGGCACGACCGCGAGGCCTTCAGACCTGAAGAGCCGCTCGGCGAAGTGCACGCCCGAGAACCCGGTCGCGCTGACGTTGACGAAGCAGAACATTCCGCCGGCCGGACGGATGAAATCCAGCCGGGGAATTTCCGACAGTCGGGCGCACATCAGGTCCCGTCGACGACATAGTTCGCTCGCGAAGAAATGCATCTCCCCGTCACCGTCGATGGCGAGTGCCACGGCCGCCGCGTCCTGGACAAATGTCGGCGAGCCAAACAGCATGCACTGCGCGAAATTTTGCAGGTGAACCGAAGCCTCGACCGGTCCGATCGTCCAGCCGACGCGCCACCCTGTCATCGCGTGGGATTTCGAGAGGCTGTTGACGATGATCGTCCGCCTGCGGAACCCCGGCAGGGAGGCAGCGGAGAGGAATTCCCCGTCGAAGACGGTGCTGCGATAGACCTCGTCGCTGATGATCCACAGGTCATGTTTCTCCGCAAAGCCGGCCACCACCTGCACATCTGCGGGACTGAGGACGTATCCGCCGGGATTGTTCGGCGAATTCAACAGAATCGCCCGCGTTTTCCGGGTCACCGCAGCGGACAGCAGCGCTTCCGTTATTTTTGCACCGTCATCTTCCAGGGCTGTTTTGACAGGTCGCGGTATGGCGCCCCCTGCCCGGATTGTCGCTTCATAGGTTGCGTACCAGGGTTCAAGGTACAGAACCTCGTCCCCGGCTCCTGCCACGGTCATGATCGCCGCGAACAATGCATTCTGGGCACCGGCAAAGACGGTTACCTGGTCAGCGTCCCAATGCTGGCCGTCGAAACGGCTCTGGGCGCTTGCGATGTTCTTCCTGAGGGCCGGCGTACCCGGGACCGGCGCATAGTGCGTTCGCCCAGCCCGCAGGTTCTGGATCGCCGCCTCCGAGATCCTGGCAGGTGTGTCGAACGAGGTGTCCCCAAGGCAAAGACTCACGACATCTTCACCGCGCTCCAGTGCATCCGCCGCGGCATCGGCGATGGCCCACCCTGCGGCTCCTTCGCTCGCGATCGCTGTGGTGTGCGCTGAAAACCGAGGGGTCTCAGCGCATGGTTGAACCTGCTGCACAGTTTCCATCGAGAGCTCCCCCTGCGCGCCCTTTTATATGGCGCGCACCTTCGACCCAAGGCTAGATTTCGAAGTGCCAGACCTTCGATACGATCTGCCACTTGCCATCGAGCAGGACGAAAGTGAGATCATCGATGAACCTCTTGGGCAGATAGACATCCTTGACCCGTACGTGAGCAGTCGTCGGGCTGGCAATGGAGATCGAGACAATCTCGTCCTGGCGCCTGTCGCCCTTCTTTTCAGGCGACGGCCGGTTGGCAACCATGTCGAGATACGTTTCGACATTCAAATTCACGAGCTTGCCCTCGGTCGTGGAATACAGCTGGGCCTGAGGGTGGAAGACCGAACGGAAGCCTTCGACATTCCCGAAGTACATTGCGTCCAGGTAGGACTGCGCGGCCGCAAGGACGTTCTCCCTGACAGGGTCGTCGATCATATCGTTCATGTCGTTTGTTCCTTTCATGCTGCGCTGCGTCCGAATTCGGCATCCGCCAGATCAAGCCCGTGATCGAGGGCAGCCAGCAGCGTATCGAGTTCGGCGTCGGAAATGATGAACGACGGAGCGAGGAAAAGCGATGTCTGCTCGCCGCTTGTACCGATGATCGCTCCCGCTTCGATTGCGCGTGCTGCCACGCGCGATGCGATCGGGGAGATGGCTGTATCGGCGTACCAGTCGCGCCAATCCGGACCATGGAGTTCGACCGTCCAGTGCAGGCCGAAACCATCGACACGCGCCACGCTCGGATGGCGGCGAGCGATCTCCACCAGCCCCCGCCGCATCCTGCCTTCGAGGGTTTTGACACGGCGGATGATTTCACCGTCCTTCATCACCGACAGATACGCGCGGATCGCTGCAACGGCACTCGGGTGAGCGCGGAAGGTGCTGTAGGTCTGCCAGCTTTTGTCCTTCATCTGGTCGACGATGTCTTTCGACATGACCACGGCGCCCGCGGGTGCGGAACCGCCAGCCAGGCATTTGCCCAGCGTGACGATATCGGGCCGGGTTTCGCCACCCTGGAAGGCGAACCAGCGACCACTGCGGCCGAGGCCGGTAACGACTTCATCGGCAATCCAAAGGGAGCCGGCTTTTCGTGCGGCATTCGCGAGGTGGTCCTGATAGTCCGCATCATAGTAGGTGCCGCCCTGCGTGTAGTCGATGATCGTGGCGGCGACGGAGGACAATGTTTCGTCGACACCAGCCATGCGGTCGGCGAGAGGCCTGTTGTCGCTCAAGCCGCCATACTCGGCGTTGACCGGCCCCGGGATGATGCGAACGGGGACCTGCGCCGGAACCGGCTTGCTGCCGCCGCCCTGCAGCGCCAGGCCGCCATGCCAGTGGGGCTGCACGGTCATCTGGCGGGCCAGGCCTGCCATTCCGTGGTAGGCGCGCTCGCGCGTCGCGAGTTCGGTCCTGCCGGTGAGAGCCTGGGAGAAGGTCAGGGCGAGATCGTTGGCCTCGCTGCCGGAAAGGAAGAAGCGGACAGCGCCGACCCAGCTCTTTTCATCGCCAAAGGCGATGTTGATCAGATCCTCCGCCGCAGCTTCGCGCTCGGCCCAGAACCATCCTTCATTGATGACGGGGTTCGATGCCGCCTTGATCATGGCCTCGACCATGACCGGATGTTTGTGGCCGAGCGGCCCGCCGGTATTGCTGCCGTCGATCAGGCGACGGCCATCGGCCAGAACGAAATATACCCCTTCGCCATCGACGACCTTGATGACCGGGTCCTTGCCGGCATTGAGGCCGGTTTGAAGAAGTCTGCTCATGTCTACCTCCATGGAACTGCCTATGCGTGGGGACGTGTCAGTTCGCCGAGGCGATCCCGCACACGTCGACGGTCATGCGGCTCCAGATGCCGCACGCTTCGATGAGATCTGCGACAAGGATGTGCTCGTCGGGGGTATGCGCCCATTTCTCGTTGCCGGGACCGAGACCGACCGTCGGGATGCCGGCGGCGCACATGAAAGTGCCGTTGACGCCAAATCGCCAGGAGGCGACCGCTTCGGGTTGGCCTGTGATGCTCGCTCTCGCCCGAAGCGCAGCCTTGACGACCGGACTGTCCGGATCGACCCACATCAGTGGGTAGTGCACGATGACATTCAGGTCGTACCGGAAGTTCGGGTTTGTGGAAGCGATGCGGTCGAGAATGTCGCGCAGTTCGTGTTCGCAACTCTGCGCCGTCTCGCCACGAACATATCGCCTGTCGACCCGGATGATGCAGCGGTCGGGCACCACCGCCGTCCCGTTGTCGGGCGAGGACTTCATGGAAATCAAAGTAACGGTGGCGGGTCCGAGAACATCGTCGTTCTTCATGGTCTTTGCGTATTGCCGCAATGCGTCGAGGAAGGGCGCTGCCTCGAAAACGGCGTTGATCCCGTTGTCAGGCTCGGAGGCATGCGACGTGCGGCCGTGGACCATGATTTCCACGTCGATCTTGCCGCGATGGCCGATATGGACCTGGCCTCGGCTGGATTCCGTGTTCAGGCCGAACTCGGTCCGAACGCCTCGCGCGATAACCGATGGAACACCAAGGGGGGGAAGTCCACCTCCTCCCCCACGTCGGCCACGAACACCACATCGCCGCGCAGCTTCACGCCCGCCCTTTTGATGGCTGCAATCGCGTAGGCGCTTGCCATGACATTGCATTTCATGTCGCAGGTGCCACGGCCGTAAATGGCGAGCCCTTCCTCGCCCCATCGTGCTGCATCGACCAGCTCCCCACTGAAGGGGTCTTTCATCTCTCCGGTGGGGACATGATCGATGTGCCCGTTGACCATGAGAGAAGGACCGTTTCCCTCGCCGCGGAGTACGGCGATCACATTGCCGTCCCGGTCGATTTCGACGGAATCGAAACCGAGCTCTTTCAGATGTCTGGCATAGATTGCCGCAACCTCACTCTCTTCGAACGAGAGGCTGGGGGTGCGGACAACCTCCTGGCAGGCCGCGATCATCCGCGCGGTATCCAGTGACTGGTCTATCGCCGCGAACACGGTTTCATGTGTCATTGTCGTCACGCCCTTCGGTCCGACGGCCGTTGTCTTTGTGGGGAACCTTGATCTTCGCGAGGATTTTGCTCCGCCAGGACCAGCCCGCTCAACGAGCCCTCTCGACGGCTTTCGCCATGACGCACAGGATCTCGAACATCATGTTGGCCGCGGTGACGCAGGTGATGCCTGTCGGATCGTAGACCGGCGCGACTTCGCTGATGTCGGCACCGACAAGGTCCCTGCCCTGGAGCGACCGGATGATCACCTGGAGATCGCGCGGCAGCAGGCCGCCGATTTCCGGCACTGCGGTACCCGGGGCGTAGGCAGGATCGATGCTGTCGATGTCGAGGGAGATGTAGAACGGGCCATCGCCGATGACGGCACCGATCTTCTCGATGGCGGCAGCCCGCCCCATCTCCTCATAGTCGTCGAGGGTGATGATGTTGTAGCCCTTGTCGTAACCGAACTGGACGTCGTCGTCGCCGAAGCGGCTCCCGCGCAGGCCAAGCTGAACGACCCGCCTGGGGTCGATGAGGTTTTCCTCATAGGCACGGCGCATGAAGGTGGCGTGATTGACCTTGGTGCCGCACATGGTGTCCATCACGTCGGCATGAGCGTCGATATGCAGGATTCCTACCGGCCGGTCGGAAGCCAGCGCGCGCAGGATCGGCGTCGGAATGGTGTGATCGCCACCGATCGCGATCGGGCGAATGCCGGCATCCTTCACCGCCTGGAAAAACGCCTGGATCTGGTCGATCGACTGGTCCTTGTTAAGCGGATTGATCGGGGCATCTCCGATGTCCGCAACGATGCAGAGATCGTAGGGCCGAACACCGCTGACGGGGTGGATCCTACGGATGATGCGCGATGCCTCGCGCACCCCGGCCGGGCCTTGTCGCGGACCGGATCGGTAGTTCAGGCCAAGGTCGAAGGGCACGCCGCACAAACCGATGTCGATGCCGCGCTCGATCTCGTGACGACGCGTGCGCAGAAAGGTTGCGACATCCGAAAAGCGCGGGGTCACAGCGGCGTCGACCGGCTGGAAGTCGTTTCTGTCAATCATGGGGTTTCCTATGCTTTCTTGAAGTTGTTGCGGTTCAGGCGGCCACGCCGCGCATTTTGTCCGAGCGTCGTCTGAGCAATTCGACTGCCGTCAGCAGGCCGATGGACAGGAAGACGAGGATTGTCGCCATCGCCAGGATCGTCGGGCTGATCTGTTCGCGGATACCCGCCCACATCTGCCTCGGCACGGTGCGCTGGTCGTAATCGGCGAGGAAGATCACCGTCACCACCTCATCGAAGGAGGTCGCAAATGCGAAGACGCCACCGGAGACCACGCCGGGGAGGATCAACGGCACGACGATCTTGAGGAACACCCGGACCTGCGACGCTCCGAGGCTGAGCCCAGCCCTGATCAGATTGCGATCGAAGCCTTCCAGCGTCGCGGCGACTGTGATCAGGACAAACGGGGTTCCGAGCACCGTGTGGGCAATGATCAGCCCCGCGAAAGTGCCTGTCAGACCGAGCGTCGAGAAGACGAAGTACATGCCGGCCGAGGTGATCACGAGCGGAACGACCATCGGCGAGATGAGCGCACTCATCACAAGGCCCCGGGCCGGCATGTGGGGGCTGGTCAATCCCAACGCTGCCAGGGTGCCCAGCAGCATCGAGAGCAGGGTTGCCGCGACGGCTATGACGAAGCTGTTCTTCAGCGAGTGAATCCACTGCGCGTTGTTCCAGCTGTCGACCAGGTAGCTCCAGCCAAATGGCGCGGCAGGGTCATTCATTCCGTTCTGAACGATGTCCCAGTACCACCGCAACGAGAACGCGGACGGCTTGAGCTGGAGCATCTCGCTCGAGAAGGTGAAGTAGGGCGCGGCGTTGAACGACAGCGGAATGATCACCAGAACGGGCGCGATCAGAAAAAGCAGGACCAGTCCGCAAAACGTCAGATAGCTGTAGTGGGCAATCCGGCCGACGATCGTGGTGTGCGCGGGCAATGCCATGGTCGAGCTCCTAACCCATCCGCAGGCCGTTGCCGCCGGTCAGGCGGTTGAAAAGCCAGTAGACGAGGAGAACCCCTACCAGCAGGATCGACCCGAGGGCGGCGGCAAGCCCCCAGTTGAGCGATTGCTGCATGTGGTAGGCGATGACATTGGAAATGAGCTGGCCGCTCTGCCCGCCGACCAGGGCCGGCGTGATGTAGTAGCCAACGGCGAGAACGAAGACGAGGAGGCAGCCTGCAAGCACCCCGGGGATGGTCTGCGGAAGGTAGACCCGCCGGAACGCAGTGACCGGCGATGCGCCGAGCGAAAGCGCGGCACGGACATAGGAGGGCGGTATCGACTTCATCACGCTGTAGAGTGGAAGGATCATGAACGGCAGCAGCACATGCGTCATGGCGATCAGCGTGCCGGTGACGTTGAAGATGAGAGGCAGCCGGTTCGCGTCGCTCACCAGACCGATCGAGACGAGAATGTCGTTGATCACTCCGTGCCCCTGGAGCAGCACGATCCAGGATGTCGTGCGAACGAGCAGGGACGTCCAGAAGGGAAGCAGGACCAGCATCATCAGCAGGTTGGATGTCCTGAGCGGCAGCCTGGCCAGCAAAGCGGCCACCGGATAGCCCAGGACGAGGCAGAGGCCGGCCACCGCGGCGCTGACCCAGAGTGTGCGCAGGAACAGTGTCCGGTATATCGCCTTGTCGACATCCACGCCCTGGACGGAGCCGTCGGCAGCCTGTTGCAGATCCAGGGCCGCCAGGAAATGCCTGGACGTGTAGGGTTGGCCCAGGCGCTTGATCAGCGCCCAGAGATCGGGATTTCCCCAGTCCGGTGCCGCGGAGATCAGTTTCTCCTTCCAGCCGTCTTCTGGCGCGGACGACAGCAGCCGAACCGTTTTCATGACCAGCGGTCGAGCGCCAGGCCAGTCGAAATTGAGCGATGACGAAACCTGTCCGAGCTTCTGCTCGTCATTCGCCTGCCTGAGATCGGCAACCAGATCCGCGTAGACGTTTTCGGGTGGCGTGCCCTTGCCGTCCCATTGAAGAAGAGAGGCCGATGTGCGGTACAGGACCGCGCCGAACTCGTCATTGCTGACCGCCCTTTTCAACATCGTTGCCAGCGGCCATGCGAACATCACCAGCAGAAAGACACAAAGCGGCGCGACGAGGGCCAGCGCTCTCAGCTGGGCTTGCCGCCTGGACCGGCGATGCAGCCTCTCCATGGAGATCGGGCGGGGGATCGCCGGGCCGGCAGATTGCAGCCAGGTGGTTGCGGCACCGCCCCTCATTGCATGCCTCCCCGGGGAGGGCTGGAATCGAGTGCGCGGCAGTCGTTGACGTGCCATCCCAGGGTGATTGCCTCGCCCTTGCTGAAGGTGCGCCGCAGCGAGGCGTTCTGCACCTTCACCACGAACTCATGGTTGCCAAAAACGCGCACCTGGATTCGGGAATGGTCGCCGACATAAATCTGATCGATCACCTGCCCGGTGACCACGGCATGCTGGCGATCGTCCATGGACGGCTCAACGATGATGCGCTCGGGCCGAAGGGAGAGCAAAGTCGATCCACCGACCGGCGCGTTCGTCACGGCCAGTGCACTGAGGGCATCGCCATTTCCGAGCCTGACCTTGCACAGGTTTTCGTCACGCTCCGCCACGGTTCCGGGGAGAACATTGTTCTCGCCGATGAACTGGGCGACGAAGCTGTTGCTGGGCGTCTCGTAGACTTCGTCGGGCTTGGCCAGTTGCTGGATCTTGCCGTGGTTGAAAACCGCGATCGTGTCCGACATGGTCAGGGCTTCCGCCTGATCGTGCGTGACATAGACGATCGTGACGCCAAGCCGTTCGTGAATGCGCTTTATCTCATATTGCATCTGCTCGCGCAGCTGCTTGTCGAGCGCGCCAAGCGGCTCGTCCATCAGCACGAGCCTGGGGTCGAAAACGAGTGCCCGTGCGACCGCAACGCGTTGCTGCTGGCCGCCCGAGAGCTGCGCGGGTCGGCGACTGCCCAGAAGAGGCAATTCCACCATGTCCAGCGCCCGCTTCACCTTCGCGGTGATCTCGGTTTTTGAGATATTTCGAACCTGCAGCGGGAATGCCAGGTTTTCGGCGACAGTCATATGCGGGAAGAGCGCGTAGTTCTGGAACACCATGCCGATGTTGCGTCGCTGGGGAGCCACCCTGTTGATCGGGCGATCGTCCAGAAATATCTCGCCTGTCGTGGCGGTTTCGAAACCTGCCAGCATCATGAGGCAGGTTGTCTTGCCGGAGCCGGAGGGCCCGAGCATGCTCAGGAACTCCCCTTCCCGCACTTCGAGGTCCAGCTTGTCGACCACCGACGTCTTGCCGTCGTAGGTCTTGCCAACGTTCGCAAATTTGACTGACGCCAACGTCCTGTCTCCACGCAACAGTCCAGGGTCTGCCGGCAAACGGAGCCGCCGGCAGGAAGAGTTCGATACAGGTGAGCGGAACCGCTACTTAGCCAGCCATGAGTTGAACCGGGCAAAGAGTTCGTCGCGATAGGTCGACCAGAACGCGCTGTCGGACTCGATCGCGTTTTCGAGATGGGCGGTCGGAACGAAGTCCTTCATCTCGACACCGGTCTTGTCGTTCTTGCCGATCAACGCAATAGCGGAGTGACGCACCGGTCCATACGAGCTGGAATTCGTGATGGCCGCCTGCTGCGTGGTCTCGCTGACGAAGTCGACGAACTTCTTCGCGGCATCGAGGTTCGGCGTCCCCTTCGGGATCATCCAGACGTCGCGGTCCCAGACCTGGCCGTCCCACACGATCGTAAACGGCTGCTTCTCGTCATTGATGGCATTGAAGATGCGGCTGCTGTAGGCCGAAGTCATCACGACCTCGCCGTCCGCCAGCAACTGCGGCGGCTGCGAACCGGCTTCCCACCAGACCACGGAGGATTTGATAGTGTCGAGCTTGGCGAAGGCGCGATCGACACCCTCCTTGGTCTGCAGCACCTTGTAGACGTCGGCGGCCGGGACGCCATCGGCCAGCAAGGCCCATTCGAGGTTCACGTCCGCGGACTTGCGAAGGCCGCGTTTGCCGGGGAATTTCTCGAGATTGAAGAAGTCGGCGATGGTTTTCGGACCATCCGCCAGTTTCGACGTGTTGTAGGCCAGGGCCGTCGACCAGATCACCGACCCGACACCACAATCGCTGATGGTGCCTTCAATAAAGTCCTTCGCGGCGGGCGTGCCGTCCTTGGCGGCGGGAAGCGTCGAGGCGTCCTGCTTTTCGAGGATGCTGTCAAAACAGCCCGTTTCGGCAAGAGCCTTTTCGCCGACGACGACATCCCAGGTTACGTTCTTCGCTTCGACCTGAGCTTTGATCTGGCCAAGGCCGCCGTTGTAATCGACGGAGTTGACCGCAATGCCGGTCGCCTTCGTAAAGGGCTCGTAGAAAGCCTTCTTCTGGGCTTCCGTGTAGGCACCGCCCCAGGAAACGACGGTGATCGCATCCGCGGCGAAGACCGGTGTGGCAAAGCTGCCGGCGGCAATCGCCACGGCTGCTACGGACGTCAAAAATCTTCTCATGCTCCGGGCTCCCATTTTTTTGTTCTGTTCCAACAAATTCCGTTTTTCGGAAGTTATTTCTGTTTTTTGGAATGATTAGGGGCTTGCCCGGACCTTGTCAACGGCATATTCAGCATAACAGAATTTGTTTCCGAAAAACGGAATGGGAGATTCATGAAGAATACGGGTGGCAGTGAGCTCGTGGCTCAGCTCGAAGGGTACGGCGTCGATACGGTGTTCGGCATGCCGGGCGTCCACACCCTGTCCTTTTTCGACCCTCTGGCGAAAAGCACCATCCGCCATATCGGGGCACGGCATGAACAGGGCGCCGGATTCATGGCCGACGGTTATGCGCGTGCAACCGGGAAACCGGGAGTGTGCCTGATCATCAGCGGCCCGGGCGTCACCAACGCGGCGACGCCGATCGGACAGGCCTATTCCGATTCCATTCCTGTTCTCGCAGTGACAAGTGCGATCGCGCGGGCCGATATGGGCCTCGGGCGGGGCATGCTTCACGAGATCACAAGCCAGCAGGCGGTGACCGCGCCGATCACCGGCTTCAGTGCCACGGCGCTGACTGGCCAGCAGATCGGCGAACATCTGGCCAGAGCCATGGCTTCCTTTCAAACGGAGCGGCCACGTCCGGTCCATATCTCGATACCGCTGGATGTTCTGGACGAGGAAGTTGTCCCGCGTCCCACCCGGAAATTTCTTCCTCGCCGGCCCGGCCCCAACCCGATCGACATCAGAGCCGCGGCAGATCTGATCCGGGCGGCAAAACGTCCTGTTATCCTGGCCGGCGGCGGCTGCCGAAACGCCGGAGCCGAACTGACTCGCCTCGTCGAAGCCACGCAGGCCCCGATCATCACAACGGTGGCCGGCAAGGGCGTGGTCCCGGAATCCCATCCGCTGTCGCTGGGATCCACCCTGCAGCGGGCCGGGATTCGCAGACTCGTCGAGATCGAAGCCGATCTGGTGATTGCAATCGGAACCGAAATCTCGGAACCGGATCTTTATGTGACAGCCGACAGCGAGGCCGCCGCCGACGGGCCGATGATCGCCGACCCAACCCGGTTGGCCATCGCAGGAAAATTCATCAGGATCGACATCGACCCTGCTGCAACCGTCAGGGACTATGTGCCGGATGCCGCGATCGTCTCGGATGCCGGGCTGGCGGCCGCAGCATTGGTCGAAGAACTGGGCCGACAGCCTGCCGGGCTGATCGCCTGGAAAGTGGACTTCGCGGCACTGAAAAATCAGGTGAAGCAAGACGTATCGCCGCTGGAACGCCAGCATATTGCTGTCCTGGAGGCGGTTCGAGAGGCGCTTCCGGCGGATGCGCTCGTCTATGCCGACATGACGCAGATTGCCTATACCGGGTGCGTGTACTTTCCCGTCGACATTCCCGGCACCTGGCATTTCCCGGTTGGCTATGGAACCCTTGGCTATGCCTTGCCGGCGGCGATCGGCGGCTCCGTCGGTTCGCCCGACCGGGCCTGCGCAGCCATCGTCGGTGACGGCGGCCTTCTTTTCACGGTTCAGGAACTCGCGACGGCAGTCGAGCAGAAGCTGCCGCTCCCGATCCTTCTGTGGGACAATGACGGCCTTGGCGAGATCGCCGATTTCATGCGTGCCCGCAACATTCCGGAAGTAAGCGTGCGGCCGCTCAATCCTGACTTCAAAGCACTTGGCGAGGCGTTCGGCTGCCTCGTGGCTGTGCCGCATTCCCTCGACGAAATCGGAAACGAAATACGTCGTGCACTCCGTGCCGATCGGCCAACCATCATCATCGTCAAGCAGGATGCAGGATACCTGCGATGAACCTGGAGCACTGCCGGATCGATTTCGATGCTGCCGCCAGGGAACTCGAAACGCGATTTGCGTCGAAGTTCTCCGTAGCGCTCGCCGTCAGGGAACATCACGGCCACGACGAGAGCTGGCATCCTGCCGCCAAACCGGACGGCGTGCTGTTTGCCACGACGACCGGGGATGTCGTTGACGCGGTCCGGATCTGTGCAGGATACGGTGTTCCTGTGGTTCCCTACGGAACCGGCAGCGCCATGGAAGGCAGCGTCAACGCGGTGTGCGGCGGACTTCTCGATCGACCTAGCCGGCATGGACGCGATTCTGGCGGTGAACGCTTCCGACATGGATTGCACCGTCGAGGCAGGATGCACCCGCTCGGCACTGAACTCCTTTCTGCGCGACACGGGTCTCAACTTTCCCGTCGACCCGGGAGCCGACGCGACGCTCGGCGGGATGGCAGCCACCAGGGCATCGGGGACGATGACGGTCAAATATGGCTCGATGCGGGACAATGTCGTCGGGCTGGAAGTCGTGCTCGCTGATGGAACCGTGGTCCAGACCGGAGGTCGTGCCAGGAAGTCCTCGTCCGGCTACGACCTCACGAAACTCTTCGTCGGGTCGGAAGGCACCTTGGGCGTCATAACAAAACTGACGCTGCGCCTCCATCCGATCCCGGAACACGTTCTGGCATTGCGCGCCGTGTTTGAAGACATGCGCCCGGCCGTCGAGTTCGTCGTTCTCCTGATGCAGCTCGGATATCCCGTCGCCAGAGCGGAATTCATGGACGAACTCGCACTCGAAGCGGTGTGCAGATACGAAAAGCTCGACTACGAGCGGCTGCCGACGATTTTCCTCGAATTTCATTCGAGCGTCGCTCCCCTGGACGAAACCGGCCCCGCGATCCAGGAACTTTTGGGACAATATGGCGCGAAATCCGTGCATCTGGCTTCGACGTCCGAACAGCGTGCGGAGATCTGGAGGGCCCGGCACAATGCGGCCCATGCAGAGCCGCTGCTAAGACCGGGCGCCAGGGCGATGGTGACGGATGTCTGCGTTCCCCTGTCCAGTCTGGCCGAATGCATCGCCGAGACACAGGTCGATCTGAAATCGACGAGGCTATGCGCCCCGATGGTCGGCCATGTCGGCGACGGAAACTTCCATCTTGCTATTTTGATCGATCCCGAGTCGGAATCGGAGATCGGAGAAGCAGAGCGCCTTCATGCCAGGCTCGTCGAACGCGCGCTCGGCTTCGGGGGAACCGTCAGTGGAGAACACGGCATCGGCCTCGGAAAACGGCAATATCTGGAGGCAGAACACGGTGCGGGTCTTGCCGTTATGCGATCTATCAAGCATGCGCTCGACCCACGAAACATGATGAACCCCAGGAAGATCTTTCTTCCCGATCTGTAACGCAAGCTGACGAATTCGCATGAGCGAACACGGAACCAACCGAATGTCGAAAACGAATGACAAGGTCTCTGAGAAAGGGTCCAGCCCCCTGAGGCGCATCGCGACGGTCCTGGACGCTGTCGCGTTTTCGTCGTCGGGATTGACACTCCAGGATATTGCGAGCGCGGCGCAGATACCGGTGTCGTCGGCGCACCGCATAACCAACACGCTTCTCGATGTCGGTTATCTGGAAACAGCGCCAAACCGCAAGGTCTACCTCGTCGGGCCCCGGCTGTGGCGGCTGCTGAACCTGAGCTTCGGTGACGCTCCGATTGAAAAGGTCGCCTCGCCGCTGCTGCTGGAGCTGGCAAACAAGGTCCAGGAAGTTGCCTTCATCTGCCGTCTGGTGGGAGGCAAGATCAAGCTGGAAGCCTTCGCCTTCCCACAGGAAGCGTCGACCTCATTGATCCATCCGGGCTATGAATTTCCATACCATGCCACCGCGAGCGGCAAGGCGATGCTGGCGTTCCAGAACGAGGATTTCGTCGAAAATGCGCTCAGCGAAGACATCCCCCGATTTCAGGCCGGAACCACCGTCGACCGCGCCGAAATTCGCCAACAGTTGAGTGCCGTGCGTCAGCGAGGATATGCAGTCAACGACATGGAGTTCGATCCGGGAGTGTTCGCGCTCGCGGCACCCGTCACCTTCGAACACGGAAACGTTTTCCTCACCGTTGGCATCGTCGGCATGAGTGGCAGGATGCACGACCGCTTCGAAGAGACTGACATGGCGACCTTCGTGAAATCGACGGCCGCCAAACTGTCCCATCTGCTTTCGAGCCATCGATAGGGGGATCCGTGGAATCGCGCCGGCCGAAGTGCCGCGCCAGCCGCGCAGCCCCCGTCTCGGCGCATTCCTGAAATCCGTTCGCTAGCTCAGGCTGGACCTAGAGCGTTTCCGTTTTTCACGGAACCGCGGAAACGCTCTAGGTTTTGTTTTCGTCGCATTTTTGTAACGCCAAGTGATTCCACTTGGCTACAAAATGCTCTAGTGCCGCACCATGCCGGCATCGACGTTGAGGGTCTGGCCGGTGATCCAGCGCGCGTCGTCGGAGGCGAGGAAAGACACGACGTCGGCGATGTGCTCGGGCTGGCCCTTGCCTTTCATCGCCTGCAGCATCTCGACGAAACCGAATGCCTCGTTGTGCGGGCTCGCCTTGACGCCGTCGCTCTCGATCAGGCCGGGCGTCACCGCATTGGCCGTGATGTTGTATTTGCCGAGTTCCGTCGCCAGCGCCCGGGTGAAACCGATGACGCCACCCTTGGCCGCGACATAGGCTGCCATATTAGGCGTGCCGGCGAAGAAAGTGTTGGAGGCGATGCTGATTACCCGCCCCGCCTTGTCTGCCGCCCGCATCTGGTCGGTTGCCGCGCGGGTGACTATGAAAGTGCCGGTCAGGTTGACGTCGATGATCCTGCGCCAATGGTCGATGTCGACATCGTCCCAGGCGATGAAAGGCACGATGCTGGCGTTGTTGACGAGGATGTCGAGGCCGCCGGACAGCGCCTGGATCTCGGCAAACAGCGCCTTCACCGATGCAGGGTCGGAGATGTCTGCAGCAATCGCCTTCGCTTTTCCACCGATCGACGCGGCAGCGGCCTTGGCACCCTCGGCGTTGATGTCACTGATGATGACGGTCGCACCATCGGCGGCCAGCCGCGCCGCGATCGCCTTGCCGATGCCTTGCGCGGCGCCCGTCACCAGGGCCGTCTTTCCCGCTAGCCGTTCAGTCATGAAATCTCTCCCTTAAGCTCAATCTTGTGATGTGTGTTCAGGCGTCGGCGTCGATGACGGCCAGCGCAGCGTCGATGCCCTTGCCGATTGCAAGCTTCTGGCCGGCAGCGTTCATGGCGCCGCCGAGCGCGGTCAGCGCAGCGATCGCATAGATCGGCTGCGCCGTCGGACCCATGTGGCCGATGCGCGTCAACCTGCCCAGCGTTTCGCCGCGGCCCGACGAGAACACCACGCCGTAGCGGGCACGCGCGGCTTGGCGCAGCGCCTTCTCATCGATGCCTTCAGGCGTGCGCACGGCGGTGGTGGTCGGCGACGCTATCGCCTCGCTGGCCGCCCAGATCGACAGGCCCATCGCGGCGACGCCGGCGCGCATGGCCTTTGCCGTCAGCGCGTGACGCGCCCACACAGCTTCCGGCCCCTCCTCGAGATAAAGGTCGAGCGCGGCGTCGAGCCCGTTGACCTCAGCGACGGATGGCGTGAACGGGAAAGGCTGCTCGCGGGACCACGCATTTTCCCAGTCGACGATGCTCAGCATCGAAGCCCGCGGCGCCGCCTTGTTGGCCTTCATCCTGGCCCAGCCGCGTTCGCTGACGCCCATCAGCGTCAGGCCGGGAGGCGCACCCAGGCATTTGTTCGGGCCGGTGACGTAGATGTCGGCCTTGCAGTCTTCCGGATGCGTCTTCATGCCGCCGAAGGACGAAACGGCATCGACGATCAGATAGGCGCCGTGGGCCGACACCAGCGCGCCGATGGCATCGATCGGATTGATGGTGCCCGACGGCGTGTCGTGGTGGCAGACCGACACGATGCTGATTTCCGGATGCTTCTTCAGCATCTCGGCAACCGCCTGCGGGTCGATCGCCTCATTGTAGGGCACTTCAATCTCGAGCAGGTTTGGCGAGTAGCGCTTCGCCCAGTAGCCGAAGCCCTTGCCGTAGACGCCGGAGGCGAGGTTCAGCACGACATCGTCGGGCGTGATCAGCGATGCCGCCGCCGCTTCGAGGCCCAGCACCGGTTCGCCATGCAGGATCAGCGGCCTGTTCGACAGCCGCATCGCCTTCTGCGCCTTGTCGATCACCTTCTCGTAGAAGATCTGGAACGCCGGATCGTAGTCGTAGAGCACCGTGCGGCCAAGGCCGCGCAGCACTTTTGCATAAGCGTCCACCGGCCCCGCGGTCAGCGTGATCACCGGATCGGCGTGTTCGAGGTAGCGCATTTTCCGTCTCCCGATTGGAGCAATTCCAGCAAAGGCGCGTCGCGGCTTTGCGTTCGGAATTGAGTAAGAACAAAACGTCAGAGCGTTTCCCCGAAAAACGGAAACGCTCCGGTGGCGCTCAGCCGTAGAACTGCGTGCCGGTCCGGTAGGTTTTGAAGTTGTCCATGTCGTGCGAATACATCAGCTCCGCACCATGGTCCGCAGCCAGCTTCTGCACCTTGCGCATCGAATTGACGCCCGCGACCGGGTCGATGTGGAAGGCAGCCTGGCACAGCGTCTCCAGGCTCTTCTGGGTGTAGGCGGCATCGATCGTGAACAGGATCGGCTGGCGCCTGGGGAACTCCACCAGAAGGCTGTAGTGGCCGATCGAATGGCCTGGCGTCGAAATCAGCTTCACACCTTTGGCAAGTTCGATGTCGCCATCGATCCCCTCGAAGGTCGAATTGGCGCGTGTGGTGCCTGCCAGCAGTTGCGCCGTCGCGCCGCGCGCTTCCGCCGCCTCCGCCGAGAAGCTCAGGTCGGAATAGCCGAGATGTTCGAAGGGCTGCGGATTGCAGGCCTGCGGCACTTCCGTGCGATGACAGATCTTCTTGGCGTGCGGGAAATATTTGTTGCCGCCGCAGTGGTCGAAATGGAAGTGCGAGTTGACGACGACGTCGATATCCTTCGGTTCCAGCCCAAGCAACGCCAACGCACCCGGAATGGTCTGGTGCTTCTCCTGGATCGGCTTTTCGAACGGCAGCACCTTCATGACGTGGTCGTAGTCGAAGCCAGTGTCGATGAGGAAGCGGCCTTCTGCATGCTCGATCAGGATCGAATAGACCGGAAAGCGGACTTCACCGCCCGGGCCGCGGTTCCAGAACACATGATAGCCATCGAGGACGAGCGAGCCGCCGTCGAGCAGGTAGACCTTGGTATCCGACATTCTTGCCTCCTGTTTTGGCGCGGCTCCCGTCCGCGCATCCATTGTGGTCAGCGCGCGCCGCGCTCATAGGGAATTCCGAGTGCAGCCGGCAGGCTGGCCCGCCGTCCGAACAGCACCAGCATGATCATCACCGCCAGGAACGGCAGCATCTGGATGACATCGGTCGGGATGTTGATGCCCGCCACCTGCATGGCCGTGGTCAGCGACAGGCAGACGCCGAACAGCAGCGCACCGAACAGCACCCAGATCGGCCGACCCCGCGCCAGCATGGCCAGCACGATGCCGAGGAAACCGGCACCGTTGGTGATGAAGGGAATGAACAGCCCCGCCCCGACATTGGCGAGATAGGCACCGCCGAGCCCGGCCAGCGCACCGGTGGACAGCACGGCGATGGTACGGGTCCTGATGACGTCGATCCCGGCAACGTCGAGCGCGGCCGGCTTGTCGCCGGCGGCCTGCAGGTTGAGGCCGAGCTGCGTGCGCCGGTAGAGGTAGCCCATGGCGAACACCAGGGCGACAGCCAGGTAGACGATCAGGTGATGTTTGAAAAAGGCCGGCCCCACCACCGGAATGTCCGCCAACGTCGGAATTACGGTCGGGTTCGGGGCCGGCAAACGGGGATAGCTGCGTGAGAACTGAAAGTGGTGCAGAAGCGCCGTCAGTCCTTCAAGCCCGAGCGTCAGCGCGATGCCGATGACGATCTGGTTCAGGCCGATGCGCACGCACAAGAGCGCCATGACCAGCGCCACCGCGACGCCGCCGGCGGCACCGGTCAGGAAACCCAGCCACAGCGAGCCGGAATAGAAGGCGCCGACGAAGCCGAGATAGGCGCCGGCCAGCATCATGCCTTCGATGCCGATGTTGAGCACGCCGGCTTTTTCCGACATCTGCTCGCCAAGCCCGGCAAGCAGAAGCGGGATGGCCGCGGTGACCGCGCCGAACAGCAGCGCGCTGAGAAAGACTTCGCTGAACAGCCCGGTCATGCGTCAGGCCTTTCTCGACTGGTTGTAGCGGTGGTCGACATATTCAGCGAGGGCGAGCACGATCAGCACGATCGACACCAGCACCAGCGTGAAATGATTGGGCACGCCGAGCCGCCGTGCCGCGCTCTCGCCGCCGATCGACAGCACCGAAAGCAGGAACACGAAACCGATGGCGGCAAAGCCGTTCATACGGGCGAGGAACACCGCCGGGATGACCGCCAGCCCATAGGCGGGGTTCCAGTCTGCACGGACGTTGCCCTGCACGCCGATGATGTCGATGGCACCGGCAAGGCCCGCCAGCCCGGACGAAATGGCGAAGACGGCGATGGTCAGGCCGGGCACGCCGAGCCCGGCATGGATCGCCGCCCGGGGATTGGCGCCGACGATCCGTAATTTCAGTCCGAAGGCCGTCCGCGTCATCACCAGGTGCACGATGATGATCGCGGCCAGGCCGAACAGCAGGCCGCTGGTGATGGTGGTGTCGAACAGGCGCGGCAACCGGTCCTCCACCGGCAGGGTTCGCGTCTGCGGCACGGTGGTGCCTGGGTCGCGGAACAACAGCTTGACCAGAACATTGGCGAGCGAGGTGCCGAGGAACGTCATCATCAGCGTGGTGATGATCTCGTTGACGCCCTGATAGGCGCGCAGCAGTGCCGGCACCAGCGACCAGGCCATCGCGACAAGCGTGGCGACGAGGAACGCACAGAACAGGGCAAGCCAGGCCGGCATGATCCCGACGAAGAACGGTGCACTGGCCGCCGCCGTGACCGCGCCGAGCAGGAACTGGCCGTCGCCACCGAGATTCCACATGCCGGCACGGAAGGCGACGATCAGGCCGGCGGCGAGGAAGAGAAGCGGCGCCATGCGCGTCAGCGTCTGCTGGATGCCAAGCGGCGAGAACAGCCCCTTTTCCAGCACATAGCCATAATAGGCGAGTGGATCGACGCCGACGGCAAGCAGGATGCAGCCGGCGATGACGAGCGCGGCCAGGATCGGACCGACGGTCATCAGCAGCCGGCGCAGGATGTCGCGGCGCACGGCGACGCCGCTGGTGGCATCGAGAGCGGTAGCGCTGACGGTGGGGGCGGTGTCGATGCTCATGCGGCTAGTCCGATCATCAGGCGGCCGACCCTGGTGCGGGCATCGTCGGCATTGGCGACGGTGCCGACCAGGGCTCCGTTGGCCATGACGGCAATGCGGTTGCAGATGCTGAGCAGCTCCTCGAGGTCGGTGGAGATCAGCAGCACGGCGAGGCCGCTTTGGGCGGCGTCGCGGATGCGCTGGCGCGACGCCAGCGTGTTGGCGAGATCGAGCCCGTAGGTGGGCTTGTTGAAGATCACCACCCTTGCGCCCTCCGCCAATTCGCGGGCCAGAAGCACCTTCTGGATGTTGCCACCCGAGAGCCGCGCGACGGGCGTCTTAAGGCTCGGCGTGCGTACGTCGTATTCGCGCACCAGTTCGGCGGCGCGCCGGTCGATCTCGGCGCGCTGCTCGACGCCGCTGCGCCAGAACGGCGCGGCGCCGACCTGCTTGAGGAAGAAGTTGATCGAGACCGGGAAGGTGCCGACCGTGCCCTCGCCCAGCCGGTCGTCGGTCAGGTAGCGCAGGCCGCGTCTGCTGCGCTCGCCGACGCTCAGCGTCTCGATGGCGACGCCCTCCAGTCGCACCGAACCGCCGGTCGCCGCGCGCTGGCCTGACAGCGCCTCCGCCAGCTGTTTCTGGCCGTTGCCATCGATGCCGGCAATGCCGAGGATCTCGCCTGGGCGGATATCGAAGGAGATCGACGACAGCCCAGGCGCGTTGTCGGTCGCCGCCACCGTGAGGTCGGTGACCTGAAGCAGCGGCGCAGCCTCCGCGTGGACCGAAGCAACGGGACGCTCCGCCGCTTCCGGATCATCCTTCTGCTTGCCGAACATCAATTCGACGATCTCGGAGATGATCTCCTGCTCGCCAAGCGCGCGAAAACGTTCCGGCGGGATTTCGCCGACCTTGCGGCCGAGCTTCAGCACCGAGATACGGTCGCCGAAGGCAGCCGCCTCCTTGAGCTTGTGGGTGATGAAGACGATCGCCAGCCCCTGTTCGACGAGGCGACGCATCAGCGCGCCAAGCTCTTCGATGCCTTGCGGCGTCAGCATCGAGGTGGATTCGTCGAGGATCAGCAGCCGGCTGTTGCGCACCATGGCGCGCACGATCTCGACCTGCTGCTGTTCGCCCAGCGAAAGCTCCGACACCCTGGCATGCAGCTTGACGACGATGCCGAGGCTCTTGCTGATTTCGGCGACGCGCGCCGCGAGTTCCTCCGTTCTGGGGCGTTGCCACCAGGGGCCGCCGAGCAGCAGGTTTTCCGCCACGGTCAGCGTCGGCACCAGCATCATGTGCTGGAACACCGTGCCGATACCAAGCGCCAGCGCCTGGCGCGGCGATGTGATCGGTGTCGGCCTGCCGTCGACCAGGATGCGTCCTTCGTCCGGCTGCTGCAGGCCGGACAGCATGCCGATCAGCGTGGATTTTCCCGCCCCGTTCTCGCCGAGCAGCACATGCACTTCGCCCGGTCGGATCGACAGGTCGATGCCGTCATTGGCGACGATGCCCGGAAAGCGTTTGGTAACGCCTTCGAGTGTGACGATGTCGCCAACGGATGACGAGGAAGCATTGCTCATGAAAGCCCGGCCCTGAAAACGGGGATTGGTCCGAAGGGACGAACTGATCGCCCCTTCGGCATCTGACCTTGATCGCCTTACTGGGCGACGCTTGTCATCAGCGCCCTGACGGCGGCGGCATCATAGACCGGCTCGACCTTGATCTTGCCGGAGATGATGTCCTCGCGCACCGCCTGGACCTCGGACCAGACCTTGTCCGGGATCGCGGCGGTCTTCAAGAGTTTCACGGAATCGTCCTTCAGGCCGATCGTGTAGTGCTTGCTGCCGAAGGTGTCGGCCTTGAGGTCGGCGATCATGGCGGCGTAGACAGGCTCGATGTTCCAAACCACCGACGACAGCAGGAAGCCCTTGTCGATCGGCGACTTGTCGCCAATGACGTCGATGAAATAGACCTTGCCGCCATCCGCGGCCTTGGTCGTCTCGACCGCCTGCAGCATGCCGAAGCTGGAACCGTTGCCCTGGCCGAAGATGATGTCGGCACCCGAGGCGATCACGCTTTCGGCGACGCGCTTGCCGCCGGCCGCATCGCTATAGGCGGCGGGCCCGATCACCGCATAGGTGATCTTGACGTCCGGGTTCTCCGCCTTCACGCCCTGCGCGAAGGCAGCCGATTGCGAGTTCCAGGATGGCGGTTCGCCGGAGACGACGATGCCGACCGACTTCGAGCGCGACATCTTGGCAGCGAGACGGCCGGCCAGATAGGCGCCCTCATGGCCGCTCAGCGTATAGTCGGCGACGAGGCCCTTCTCCAGTCCATTCGGCGTATCGACGATCGCCACCGGAACCTTGGTTTCCTTGGCGATCTCCGGCGCCGATGTGTTGTAGCCGCTGGCATGGGCGATCAGCAGGCTGGCACCGTCCGAGGCGAGTTCCCGAAGCGTGGGACGAACGTCGCCATAGCCGAGGCCCTGGGCCACGACCACTTCGACACCGGCGGCCTTGCCGGCCGCCTTGGCGGCATCGATGCCCTGCTGGTTCCAGCCGTAGTCGGTGCCCTCTTCGGGCGTCAGGATGGCGATCGACTTGACTTCGCCAGCAACCGCGCCACCCAATAAGACACTACTAAGTATAACTGCACTTACGCTGCTTTTGAGAATCTTTAACATGTTACCCTCTTTTGTTGCCTTCCGGTTGATATTCTTGTTGTCATTACGCAGAAGAGAGATAGACTTTCGGAAAAATTGCTTCCGGAGCCTATTCGAAGTGAAGATCCGTTATGTCCTCCCGTTAGCGCTGGCGTTCGCACCCTTTGCCAACGCGGTTGAGTTGCACCACGTCACCGTCCGCACCGGCACCGACGGGCTTGCCATGGTGCCGCTGACGATTTCGAATTCCGGCGAGGAAGGCCTGTCATGCAACGCCGACTTCGCCCACTGGTATTCGGCCGGGATCGCGACGGTCGAACCGGGCAAGAGCGCCCGTGTCGAACTCTGGTTCGACGCCGCGACCGGCACCTTCACCATCCTCAACGACAAGCGCGAAAACCTGCCGGTCGAGCGCTTGTGGTGCGGCCTGTCGGCCCGCGCATATGCGACCCGCGTCCAGATCGCGCTCGACCGCACCGATGCGGAGAAAGGCACGCGCGCCGTGTCCTGCGACACCTGGCAGGATGGCCTGGTGTGCAGATAGGCGCCCATCGATCCGTGCCCCTCACGCATTGCGCCTATTCCTTCGCCAGGAATTTGTCGGTGAAGGTCTCGTCCGCCGACAGCGGCGCCTTGAGCACGCCCTGATCGCTGAGCGTCTTCAGCGTCTCTTCCCACTGCGTCTTGCTCATCCAGCCGAGGCCGTGTTCCTTGGTTTCTTCGCTGGTGAAGGTCGAGGCGATGTCGGCGTTGATCTGTGCCAGCAGCACGTCCTTCTTGCCGGCATAGCCGGGCGCTGCCTTGGCCGTGATCTCGGCGGCCTCTTCGGGATGAGCGACGACATAGTCGAAGGCTTCGCGATAGGCCTTGACGAAACGGCGCACGACGTCGGGCTTGTCCTTGATCATCTTCTCCGAGGTGAACAGACCGGAGCCGTAGGCCTTCCAGCCATGGTCCGCGCCCATCATGATGCTGAGCGAACCGGGACCGCCCGCCTTGGCTTCGAGTTCCGGAACCTCGGCGTCGACATAGCCGACGACCGTCTGCACCCGTCCGAGCAGCAGATAGCTCTCATAGGGCGGCGAGACGCTGTTCAGCGTCATGTCTTTCTCGGTCAGGCCGTTGGCGGCCAGGAACCCCCTGAAGAAGATATAGGTCGATCCGGCCGGGTGGATGCCGATGGTCAGCCCCTTGAGGTCTTCCGGCTTGCTGAGCTTCAAAGTCTTGGCCAGCGAGATGATCGCCAGCGGTGAGCGCTGGTTGACGGCGGCCAGCGCCACGACCGGAACCTTCTGCGACCGCGCGACGGCGAGCGTGGGCAGGTCGCCGAAACCGAAATCGGCATTCTCGTTGCCCACCAGTCGCATGGCGTCCGGCGAACCCGAGCCCTTGCGGATTTCGGCGAGATCGATGTCGTTCTTGGCGAAGAAGCCCTTTTCCTTGGCGACGAAGAACATGGCATGGTTGCCGCGCACCACCCAGTCGAGCTGGACGTTGACGGTGTCGGCGGCAAGCGCTGCGCCGGAGAAGCCAAGCGCACCGGCAAATGCCGCAAGCGTGGCCGCCTTGATGAGTGAGCGTCTCAGCATTGTTCGATCCTTCCCTTGACTGCCCAGAACCCTAGGCGTGGCTGAATTTCGGTGCCCACGGCACCACGATGCGTTCGAGGATCTCGGCCGCGTAGTAGAAGGCGATGCCGAGAACAGAGACGAGCAGCAGCGCTGCGAAGACCAGCGCCGTATCGAGCTGTGTCGAGGCGAACTGGATGACGTAGCCCAGCCCGTCCGAGGCGCCGGCGAACTCGCCGACGATGGCGCCGATGACACTCAGCGTGGCGGCGATCTTGGTGCCGGCCATCAGATTGGGCAGCGAATGCGGAACCCGGATCCGGAACAGGATCTGCGTGCGGCTGGCGCCGACCGAATTCATCAGCGACAGCAACGAGCGGTCCACCGACTGCATGCCGGCCAGCATCGACAGCGTGACCGGGAAGAAGGCGATGACCAGGATCAGGCCGATCTTGGGTGCCAGTCCGTAACCGAACCAGAGGATGAAGATCGGGGCCAGTGCCACCTTGGGCACGTTCTGGAACAGCACCACCAGCGGATAGAGCGCCCGTCCCAGCCAGTCGAACCGCACGATGACCAGCGCGATGGCGACGCCGACCACGACCGAGACGACGAAGCCGAGCAGGATCTCGGCCGCCGTCACCAGCGTGGCCTGCATCAGCGTTCCCCATTGCGCGACCAGTGATCGCCCGATCTCCGACGGAGCCGGGATGATGAAGGGCGAAATGGCGAAGATCCGAACAATCGCTTCCCAGGCCACGATCGTGGCCAGCAGCAGAATGACGGCAGGCAGCCAGCTGCTTGTCGCGGCGGCGAAACCGGAGGCCGAACGCGGCTCGGCGGTCATGGGTTGATCGCTCATGATGCGTCTCCCGGTTGATGGCTGGCGCGCAGCATGGTGCGCAGTTGCACGACGAGGCGCACGAATTCCGGATCTTCCGTTACGGCCAGGTCGCGCGGGTACGGCAGGCCGATGTCGATGCTGCCGGTGATGCGCCCTGGCTTGATGCCGAGGGCATGGACATGGCGTGACAGGTGGATGGCCTCATCGATCGAATGGGTGACGAGCACGATCGTCTTGCCGGTGCGCTGCCAGATCTCCAGCAGCGACTGCCCCATCGAGTCGCGGGTGATGGCATCGAGGGCTCCGAAAGGCTCGTCCATCAAAAGCACCGCCGGGTCGAGCGCCAGGGCCCGGGCGATGGCGACGCGCTGCCGCATGCCACCCGACAATTCGTTAGGCCGCTTGTGGGCGGCATCGCCGAGTCCCACCAGTTCCAGCATCTCCTGTCCGCGTGCGCGCAACTCGGCGCGCGACAGCGATCTGTCGGCGATGGACAGCAGCATGGAAGCGTTGTCGACCGCGTTCTTCCACGGCAGCAGGTTGGCATCCTGGAAGACGACGCCGATCATGCGCCGGCGCGCCGCCTCGACCGGCGAAAGCCCGCCGATCGAAACGCTGCCGCTTGTCGGCTCGACCAGCCCGGCCAGCACCTTGAGCAAGGTGCTCTTGCCGCAGCCGGAAGGGCCGATGAGCGAGACGAAGGAGCCCTTCGGTACCGCAAGATCGATGTTCTGGAGCACCAGCTGCCGGGCATAGACCACCGAGACGCCCTTGACCGAGATAAGGTCGTCATGCCGGATGTGAGCCGGTTTGCCGCCGTCTGCCCGGATCGTGTCAATGCGCATGGCTTCTTCCTCCGTGCGTTCCGACCCAGCCGCTTCTCTGCGTGGTACGATCCATCGGCTACTCCCGGCCTTCCAGGATGCGCCGCACCGCGACGAGCTTGCGCGCCCGCTCGGCCTGCAGCGCCTTTGTCTGCTCGGGCGTATAGGAGAATATGCCTTCGCCCGACTTGATGCCGAGCTTCGCGGCGCCGGTCTTCTCCAGCACCATCGGCGCGACATCATCACGATTGGAAAGATCGGCGTTCAGGAAGGACGAGACGGACTTGTAGATGTCGAGGCCCGCCATATCGAGCAGCGCCATCGGGCCGACGACGGCGATCTTGTAGCCGATGCCCCAGGACACGCAGGTGTCGAGGTCCTCCGGCTCGATGACACCGCGCTCGACGAGATCGACCGCCTCGCGCAGCAGCGCATAGAGCACGCGGTTCTCGACAAAACCCGGAACGTCCTTCTTCACGACCACGGGCAACAGGCCGATCGAGCGGATCAGCTCGCGGATGGTCGCCACGGTCTGCGGCGCGGTCTTCTCGCCGCCGATCACCTCGATCATCGGGATGATATGCGGCGGGTTCGACCAGTGCATACCCACCATCCGCCCGGGATGCGAGATATGCGCCTGCAGCTGGGTGATCGGGATGCCCGACGTGTCCGACGCCACGATCGTGTCGGACGGGATCAGACCGTCGATGGCGCGATAGACGTCGGCCTTGATCGCAATGTTTTCGGGAACGTTCTCGATGACGAGGTCGGCACCGGATACCGCGTCGGCGATATCATCGGTGAAGCGCACGGTTCCGGCACCTGCCGCCGGCGCCGCAATGCCCAGCGCATCGAGAACGCCCTCGGCCGTGCCCAGCATGGCGCGTGCGCGTTCGATCGCCGCCGGGGCGACGTCATAGGCGGTCACATGCAGGCCGCCCCTGGCGAGCCTTGCGGCCATGCCCGGTCCCATCGTGCCCAGACCGATGATGGCGATACGTTGGATCATCACGCTGCCCTGCTTTCCGCTACTGCTCTCGACGCCGCGATGAGGTCGGCTGCCTTCTCGGCGATCATGATCACCGCCGCATTGATGTTGCCGCAGACCAGGTCAGGCATGATGGAGGCGTCCACCACGCGCAGGCCGTCGACGCCGCGGAGGCGCAGTTCCGGGTCGACGACGGAGGCTGCATCAACACCCATCCGGCAGGTACCGGCCGGGTGATGCACGGTGATGGAGGTCTTGCGGATATGCTCGTCGATCTCGTCGTCGCTCTGGCATTGGGGACCGGGGAAGAACTCGGCCTCGATGAACGGCTGCATGGAAGGTTGAGCGGCGAGATTCCTTGCCACCCGGAAACCGGCGCGCAGCGATTCCCAGTCCTTCGGCGAGGCGAGGAAGTTCTGATGGATCAACGGGGCAGCCAACGGATCGGTCGAGGCCAGCTTCACGGTTCCCCGGCTTTCCGGCTGCGTCGCCACGATCCGTGTCGCGAAGCCATCGGCGAAGGGCGCCTTGAACGGCTTGAAATATGGCCAGGCGGCGAGCGGGGCCGCGGTGAACAGCAACTGCACATCCGGCAGCGGCCGCTCCGGGCCGCTTTTCAGGAATGCCACGACCCCGCCCGGCACATCGCCCGAGAAACCGCTTCCCGTCAGATAGGTCTTGAGGAAATCGAACCCGATCCGGTCCGCGCGCATGTTGTGCAGGAACGGCCCCGGGTCCGGCGCCGGTACATCAGGATGACCGAGACATGGTCCTGCAGGTTCTTGCCGACCGCCGGCAGGTTCACCCGCGTCTGGATGCCGTGCGCGGCGAGTTCATCCGGCGCGCCGATGCCGGACAGCATCAGCAGCTGCGGCGTGTTGATGACACCGCCGCAGAGCAGGACCTCCCTGTGCGCGACAACCGTTCGTTCGCTGCCGCGATGGCTGATCGTCACGCCGGTGGCACGCGTGCCTTCCATGGCGAGCTTCGTCGCCGTCGCTCCGGTCAGCACGGTCAGATTGGGCCGTGCCAGGGCCGGGCGCAGATAGGCCGATGCCGTCGAGCTGCGGCGGCCTTTCGAGATCGTCATCTGGAGGCGGCCGAAACCTTCCTGCCGCTCGCCATTGTAGTCGTTCGTCTGCGGATAGCCCGCCTCGACGCTGGCCTGCGCGAAGGCATCGATCAGCGTGTCCTTGTAGCGACAGAACTGGGTGCTGAGCGGGCCGTTGCCGCCCCGGAAGCGGCTGCCGCCCTTTTCCCAGCTTTCCTGTTTCTGGAAGTAAGGCAGGACCTTTTCGTATGACCAGTCGGCAAGCCCGCTGGCGGCCCAGCGGTCATAGTCACCGCGATTTCCTCGGACATAGGCCATGGCATTGGTCGAGGAAGACCCGCCGATGACCTTGCCGCGCGCGCACTCGACGCGGCGTCCGCCGACATTGTCCTCAGGCTCGCAGAAATACATCCAGTCGTGGCGGCGCTCGGTCAGGATCTTGCCCCACCCGAGCGGAATGTGGATCATCGGGTCACGATCCCAGCCACCAGCCTCGAGCAGCAGCACGGAACACTGCGGGTCGGCGCTCAGCCGGTTGGCCAGCACGCAACCAGCCGATCCGGCCCCGACGATAATGTAGTCATAACTCTGTGCGTGCGGCATGGTTCTACTGCTTTCGCCTGACGCTCTGGCCCCGGTGAATCTTCAGGATCCGGGGGCCGGATACCCTGGCAGGGACCAGGCCCTGCCGGGGATGTTCAAAGACCCGCTGGCGCTAGGCCAGGCCCTTTTCCTTGAGACGCTGCGACCAGTGATCCCATCCCCGGTCGATCTGTTTGCCGACAAGCGCGCCCGCCGTCTTAACCTCGCCGGGCGTCAGGTATTTGACCTTGCCGATCTGGAGTCCGGCCGTGAGCGCCTTGGCTTCCTGCTCGAGATAGAAAGCACGGAACACGACCTCACGGACAGAATTGCCGACGTTCACCACGCCGTGGCGGGCCATGAGGACCACTGTCTGGTCGCCGAGGCTTTCGGCGATATCCGCGCAGACGTCGCGGCCGCCGCCGAAGAGATCGGTCTCGTCACCCTGCTTGTCGCGGATTTCATAGACGGGTACGGCCTCGCCCATGAATGCCCCCATATGCGTGACTGGACGCAACGGCGTGTCGGTAAAGCAGTATGGCAGCACGGCCGGCGAATGGCTGTGCAGCACGCACTGAACGTCCGGCCGCGCCTTGTAGATTTCGCTGTGGATGTAGCGCTCCAGATAGGACGGCCGGTTGTCGGACGTTTCGCCATCGAGATTGAAACGCAGGATGTCGCCGGTCGTTATCAGGCTCGGCGCGAGCTTCTGGGCAAGGAAGAAGCTTTGCGGATCCTCCGGGTCACGGGCACTGATGTGCCCGAACGTATCCAGGACCCCCTCGTTCAGAAGGATCTTGGTCGCCGTGACCAGCTCCTGGAAGACCTTCTGGCGCGTGGCGTTGCTGTCTGTCATTCTCGAATTCTCCCATTACACAGCGGCGGCGATCGTTTTTTGTTGTTCTTGTTGATCGCCGGGGTCGCTGTTCACCTGTTTTCGTAGATGCCGACGATCCGGTTCTGCTCGATGATGTTGCCGGCATATTTCTGGAGGAACTCCTCCCGGTTGGGCGTCCCTTCGACCTTGGTGTCGAGGGCGTACACCCAGAAATAATAGTGATGTTCGCCATGGCCAGCGGGCGGCTGCGGTCCGTAATACTGCATGTGACCGGCGCCGTTCGGTCCGACGCGGAACTTTTCCTGTGCGTCGGAGAGATCGGTGGTCGACGGATCGATGCCATACACGACCCAGTGGGTGAAACCATTGGCCAGCGGCGCGTCCGGATCATGGCAGATGACGGCGAGCTCTTTCGCGCCTGCCGGGACACCGCTGACGGTCAGCCGGGGCAACACGTTGCCCTTGTCGCCGGCATGCTCGTCGCGCAGCCTGCCGAGCGGATGGAAATCCGCCGAGGTGATCTTCAGGTCCTTGATGTTCAGGGGCATGGAATGTGTCCTTGTTCGATCGAACTAAACGGTTGTCTCGAGGTCGGCGACGGTTTTGCCGCCGACGCGCTGATGCACGCGCGGTCCCGACGCGACGGCGACGCAAATCAGAAGCTCGTCCGGGCGCGGGCCATCCGGCACGGAGAAGGTGACGGCATCGTAGTGAGAACGGATGTAGAGCTCATCCTTGTGGGCGAGCGGGATGTCGATGGCGGTGCCGGCAGCGGCGACCTTGCTGACCGACGAGATCCAGGCCCTGCCACCGCCCACCTGCTCGCGCAGCGGGTCGCCGAACAGCGTGGTGATGCAGGCGACGACATGTTCCTGTTCGCCGGCCGTGCCGGCGATGCCTCCCTTGCCGTAGCTGTTGACCGGCCGGTTGCCGAGCAGCGATGCGGCGCGTTCGCCGAGCGCGTGGCCGATGGCCGCGCTGGGGTTCACGATATCGGAGAGATCGGCGACGAATTTGCCGGCAAACGGGTTGCGGATGACCACGCCCACCGCGACCTTGATGAGCGTGTCGCCGGGCTCTCCGCCATCATGCCGGATCTCATGGACGGTGGAGTACCAACCGCGCACCTCGTAGTGTTTCTCAACTTCTGCCGAATAGTTCATTTAAGTCTCCCGAGGAGAGCGCGGCTTCCGCCGCACCAATTGATCTGTAGCCCGCCCATTCGAAATCACTGCGGCCATGAGAAGACCCGGCGCAGCGGGTCGTAGCGAGCCGCCTCCAGGGCGGCCGGGGTGAACATGTTGCCCTTCGAGAGCGAGCGGTTGGCCGCATAGTCCCCGGAAAGGGCCTGACAGCGATCGGTGACCGGGCGAATGCGCTTCTCCCAATCGACGAGTGCGTCTTCGACGGAGGAGCCCGCTTCCAGGTCCTGCGACAGGCTGAAGGCGTTGACCATCGCGCAGCCGGCACCCTGGGCGAGAGCCGGGCACATGGCATGCGCGGCGTCGCCGACGAGTGCGACCTTGCCGCGTGTCCAGCTGTCCAGCTTCGTCGTCTCGTATTTGTCGTATCGGGCGGTTTTCAGCTTCGCCGCCTCGACCAGACATGGCTCCAGGAAAGGGAACATCTCGACCCAGACCTCGAGGTCGATCGGCACCGCCGATCCGCGCGGGTCGGCGGCCGGGGCCATCAGGCCGAGATAAAGCTCGTTCTCGTTGCAGGGCGAGTAGAGGATGCGCTGCACACGCGGCCAGAAATTCCACATGTCGATGGTGTTGTCCCACTCGCCGTGGCCGAGCTCCTTCTTCATGCGCGGGACGATCAGCCGGATCAGGCCATCCTTCGATATCCACCGATCCTGCTTGAAGCCGATGGAATCCCTCACCTTGGAACCGACGCCGTCGGCACCGACGATCAGGTCGGCTTCGAGAACCTCGCCGGTCTGCAGGGTCAGGCGGCCCTCCGGATCGGCAGCAACCGCCTCGGAGTTGACGCGTATGTCGACACCCAGCGCACGCGCGCGGTTGACCAGCGCATCATGCAGATGGCTGCGGGTCATGATGCGCCAGGGGAGCCCGTTGAACGTCTCCCTGGAGACGGACTTGTTGTGCATCCAGGTTTTCGTAGGTCGGCGGCGTGTGCGAGCCCTGCAGGACATCGTCCAGCGCCCCCAGTCCTTCGAGGACGCGGAGGCCGTTGTGCCAGAGATAGATACCCGCACCAAAGGCCCGCAGTTCGGAGCTCTTCTCGTGCAGCCGGACATCCCAACCGCTCTGCTTCAGAGCGATGGCTGCCGTCAGGCCGGCGAAGCCGCCGCCGGCAACCTCGGCACGACGCGCCTTGCCCGGAGTTTTGTTTACATTGGCCATTTTCTATCCTGATCCTGGGTACAAGAGGACGGCAGTCGAGCCGTCAGGCGTCTATGAAATTGGTGATGGCTTTCAGCGTGATCTCGGGGGCCGTCTCGTTGACGTAGTGGTCGGCTCCCGGGACGACGACCACGGGCAGGTCCGGCCGCAGCCGGCTGGTCTTTGCCAGTGCCGCCGGCGAAACCAGCTTGCTCTCTTCGCCACGAACGATGAGCACGGGCTTCGTCACGTCGCGGTAGGCCTGGGTCAGGTCTGCGCGCAGCCCCCTGGCGGTCTGCGCCATGGCCGAGGGCGACGCCAGCGGACGGAAGCCGCCGTCGACTTTCCGATAGCCGCTTTCGGCCCTGATCCTGATGGCGTCGGCGGGAATGTTCGGGTAGCGGGCCGCCAGATATGCCTGGACCGATTTGAGGTCATCGAAAAGCCGGTCTCCCGCGTTCACCCGGGTTTCCAGCGCGTCCAGCACCTCGGTCTCGATATAGGGTGTGAAGTCGATCGCGATGACCGACCGTACCAGGTCCGGATAGCGCGCTGCGGCGGTGACAGAGTTTCTGGCACCGAGCGAATGCCCGACCAGAATGGCTGGGCCGCGGCCGAGCGTGCGGATCAGCGCGGCGATGTCGTCCGAATAGTCATTGGCCTCGTAGCCGCTTTCCGGCTTGTCGCTGAGGCCATGCCCGCGCTGGTCGACCGCGATGGTCGTGAAGCGATCGGAGAGCCGGGCCATCAACGGTGCGAACACAGCCGAATTGGAGGTGATGCCGTGGAAGAAGAGCAGCGACGGGCCGCAGCCTCCCTCGCGCACATTCAGGACGATGCCCCCTGTCTCGATGCGGCGCGAAATCAGCTGGTCGGAGCGTATGCCTGCCGCCATGTTCTGGATCCTTTTTGTTGCGGCCCGTCTCATTCCAGAGGATCATATTAGAAATGGCTCGTCAACCAGATTGTCAGACATTCTTGCAATCTTGATAATTGACAATCTGGCTATTCCTGCTGTCCAATACCGGCAGCGTCGCATATGATGCGTCCGATCGTGACCCCGAGCCCAAGAGACGTGATCAATGCCGGCAGATCTGAATTTGCGGATTTCCCCCAGAACGGTGCAGCAGGAGACTGTCGACAAGTTGCGGCTCGCGATCCTGTCCGGGCTGTTCCAGCCGGGAAGCCGCCTGATCGAAAGCCAGCTATGCGCCCAGCTCGGCATCAGCCGTCCTTCGCTGAGGGAAGCGTTGCGCAGTCTCGAGGCCGAGCGCCTGATCGAGATCGTGCCCAATCGCGGGCCGGCGGTACCCGCGCTTTCATGGGAAGAGGCAACCGCCATCTATGAAGTGCGAGAACTGCTGGAAGTCGAGGCGGCGGGGCGATGCGCGTCCCGAATTGCCGCCGAACAGCTGCAGGAACTTGAGACATCCCTTCTCGCCTTTGAGGCGGCGGCGGCCAGCCATGACAGCCTGGCACAGGTCACGACCGCCGCCGACTTCTATTCGATCATACTGGCCAATTGCGGCAATCCGATCCTGGAGGAAGTCCATCGTGGCCTGGTGGCCAGGATCAGCTTCTTCCGAGGACGGTCGATGTCCCTGGAAGGCAGGGCGCAAAGCAGCCTGGCGGAGATGAGGGAGATCTATGAATCCATCGCCGCCGGCGACGAGAAAGCCGCCCGCAAGGCATCGAAGAAACATCTTCTGAAGGCGAAAGCGGCGGCAAAGGTATCGATGGACAGCGGTATCTGAGTTTCTTCGGAAAATCCCTTCGAAGTCTCAAGACCCCTGATCCCGTTTCGGTATCCGCAGAACACAGATCAGCGCGCCGGGGCGTGACCGCGCCGGCGGACAATGCCGGTTGTCGAGCCGGTCCACACAAGATGGGGTGATGATGACCAGGGCGACTGCAAACGAACGGCATGCCGATGTCGTTATCGTCGGGGGCGGTTCCGCCGGCGCGTTGCTCGCCGCGCGCCTGAGCGAGGATCCGACCCGCCGCGTCCTGCTGATCGAGGCCGGCGAAGAGGAGATCGACCCCGATATCCGCAATCCGGTGGCCTGGCCGGCGCTGCAGGGCCGCAGCTACGACTGGGACTATCGCACCGAGCCGCAGGCCGGAACCGCGGGGCGGGTGCACCGCTGGGCTCGCGGCCGGCTCATCGGCGGCTCCAGCTGCCTGCACGCCATGGGCTACATGCGTGGCCACCCCGCAGACTTCCAGGCGTGGGTCGACGCCACCGGGGACCACCGGTGGAGCTGGGATGAATTGCTGCCCTCGTTCCAGGCCATCGAGGATCATCCGCTCGGCGGCAACGGCCTCTACGGCAAGGGCGGGCCGATGCCCGTTCATCTGCCTTCGGACGAAGTCAGTCCGGTGGCGCGCGCATTCATCGAAGCCGGCGCCTCGCTCGGCCTGCCGCGCCTTGAAGGTCACAACAGCGGACAGATGATCGGCGTCACGCCGAACTCGTTGAACATTCGCGACGGTCGGCGGGTCACGGTGGCCGACGCCTGGCTGACCCCGGCTGTGCGAAACCGCGCCAACCTGACGGTCCTGACGGGATCGCGGGTGCGGCGGCTCACCGTGGGTGGCAATCGGGTACGCGGTCTCGAAATCGTGCAGCGACAAGGCAACCTTGAGGCGGTCCTTGCGGATCGTGTGGTGCTGTGCGCCGGCGCGCTGGAAAGCCCGGCCCTGCTGATGCGCTCCGGCATCGGCCCGCGCGAGACACTCTCCGCGGCGAATGTCGATTGCCTGGTCGATGTGCCGGAGATCGGCCGCAATCTTCAGGACCACCTGCTGGGCGCCGGGAACCTTTACGCGGCCCGCAAGCCCGTTGCGCCGTCGCGCCTGCAGCATTCGGAATCGATGGCCTACATGCGGGCCGGCGACTTCACCGCCAACGGACAGCCCGAGATTGTCGTTGGCTGCGGCATCGCGCCGATCGTGTCCGAATGCTTCCAGGCACCGGCGGCTGGAACGGCCTATTCGCTGCTGTTCGGCATCACCCACCCGACCAGCCGCGGCAGCTTGCGCATCAGCGGGCCGGAACTCCAAGACCGATTGATCATCGATCCCGCCTATCTGCAGACCGACCGGGATCGCAGCTTGTTCCGCCGGGCGCTCGCTGCGGCAAGAGAGATTGGCCATCGCGACGAACTTGCCGAATGGCGAGAGCGCGAACTTCTGCCAGAGCCAGTCAACGCCGAAGGCAGCATCGACGAATTCATCGCTCGGGCCGTCATCACCCACCATCATCCCTGCGGCACCTGCCGGATGGGCAAGGACATGGATGCCGTCGTCGATGCGGACCTGCGGCTCAGGGCGCTGGACAATCTCTTCGTCGTTGACGCTTCCGTCATGCCCAGCCTCACGGCCGGGCCAATCCACGCTGCCGTTCTGGCGATCGCCGAGACTTTCGCGCGGAGGATGGACGCGTCGCGAAACGGATGACCAAGCCACGGCGCGGCGCGCTGAATTGACAAACTACCTACTAGTTGGTAGACAAAATTATGGAACGCTCGCAGACCAAGGCCGACGAAATCCTGCTGTGCGCGCGAGCGCTCATCATCAGGGGTGGCTACAACAGTTTCAGCTACGCCGACATCTCGAGCGTGGTCGGCATCCGCAACGCGAGCATCCACCACCATTTCCCCAGCAAATCGGACCTGGTCAGCAGGCTGGTTGCGCAGTACCGCGCGGAGGCTGCCGCCGGCCTCGCCGAACTGGAAAGAAATGTCTCCGATCCACTCGAACAGCTTCGCGCCTATGTCGGCTACTGGGAGAGCTGTATCGTTGAGGCGACTCATCCCTTCTGTGTATGCGCCCTGCTTGCCGGTGAGATTCCAGTTCTCCCGGAAGCTGTCGTCCTCGAAGTGCGCGCGCATTTTCGAAAACTCTGCGACTGGCTCACCGCCGTCCTGGAGCGCGGCGCCGCACAAGGCCGCCTGACCCTGACGGGCACGGCCCACGCCGACGCCGAACTGTTCATGGCGACCGTGCATGGCGCGATGCTTTCGGCACGCGCTTACGGGGATGCCGCGACTTTCGGCGCCATAACCCACCCCTTGCTGAACCGCATCGCCGCTTGAGACACCAGACCCTGCCAGGGAGGTCGACGCATGCCCGAAATGCCTACCAACCAGTAGATAGCTAAGTCATTCTCGCAGATCTGCCGTCGGCAATCTGCCTGATCAGGCCCTGTTTGATGAAGAGGTAACCTCTCATGTTCGGAATTTCCCCGCTTGGCTGGGTCCATACACTCGGCAGCCTGCCGGCCATCCCCGTAGCGCTCTACATGTTTGCCCGTCATGGTCGCATCGTTCCCCGGTCCGTGCCGGGATCGATCTACTTCGTTTCCATGCTGATCGGCGCCGCAACCGCGTTCCTCGTGGCGCATCAACCGGTCAGCTACGTCATCGGCGGCTTGACCCTGCTGTTCCTGCTTGCCGGCTACGGGGTCGAACGCATCCTGGGTCCAACGCGCCTGGCCCGATATGCCGAGACTGTCTGCCTGAGCCTGAGCGCGTTTCTTCTGATGCTGCCGACCATCACCGAAGTGCTGCGTCGCGTTCCGGACGGTCATCCCTTCGTGACGGACCTGAAGTCGCCGCTGCTGCTCGGCGCCCAGGGCGGGCTGCTGGTCATTCTCGTGTTTGGTCTCGCGGCCCAGATAATTTACCTGGCAAGGCAAGGCAAAACGGCCCCGAGCCAGAGGTAGCCCGATCGTCGTCAAGGCCCGGCCCTCCCCCAAGAGCTCCTTCTGCCTGGATGCCCTGCGGAACCATGACCGCAGGGCATCCAGGCATTCGGGGTTCCCTACTCGTCAGCCCAACCCCTACCCTTCTCGCGCTTGCGGCTGCGGTAGTCCTTGTTGAGCCGGACCCATTTGCGGCGCTCCTCCCCCTGCGCCACCGGATCGTCCCGCCGGTCGAGATAGGCCAGCTCGCGCTGCAGCTTGCCGTAGCCCAGCCAGCGGTCCTCGGCCAGGCTGCCGTCCTGCAGGGCCGCTTCGACGGCGCAGCCCGGCTCGCCGCCATGGCTGCAATCGCGGAACCTGCATCGGCTGGCCAGTTCCTCGATATCCGCAAAGGTTGCCGATAAGCCGGCGCCCGTATCCCACAGCCCGAGTTCGCGCATGCCGGGCGTGTCGAGCACCAGCCCGCCCCCGGGCAGCAGCACGAGCTCGCGATGGGTGGTGGTATGCCGCCCGCGCGCATCGTCCTCGCGAATGGCCTGGGTCGCCATGAGAGCCTGGCCGGCAAGCGCGTTGAGCAGGGTCGACTTGCCGGCGCCGGAACTGCCGAGCAGCACCGCGGTGCGCCCCGGCAGGATCAGCCGTCGCACGGCATCGAGGCCTTGCCCTGTCAGCGACGACATGGCGATGACCTCGGCCCCGAGGGCCACGGCCTCGGCGGCAGCGATGGGACCGGCAGGATCCTCGCAGGCGTCCGCCTTGGTCAGGACGATCACCGGCGTGGCCCCGCTCTCCCGGGTCACTGCGAGGTAGCGCTCGAGCCGCCGCGGATTGAAGTCGGCGTTCAAGGAAGCCACGAGCAGCGCCACATCGACATTGGCGGCAATGACCTGGGCGGTCTCGCCGGTACCGGCCGCCTTGCGCCGGAAGCAGGTGGCGCGCGGCAGCAGATGGTGGACCGTCGCGGTGCCTTCGTCAGGACGCGCGGCAGCGGCCACCCAGTCCCCGGCGACGGGATGCTCCATGTCGCCGGCGGTGAAGGCAAAGCGGCCGGCGAGGCCGGCGTTCAATTCGCCAACGGGTGTGATCAGCCGGTAGAGGCCACGCTGCTGGACGATCACGCGCCCAGGGACAAGTCCTGACGCGGCATGCGGCAGGAATGCATCTTGGAGCGTTTCGCTCCAGCCATAAGTTTCTAGCACTTGGAAAATCTTTCGATCGGAATGCCATATCAGGCGCCGGCCGAAAGCTGATCAAATCCCTGTCGTCAGGGCAGCCGAACGGCGGCGCAGCGGAGCGCGTTGGCGACAAGCACAATCATGTAGCAACTCCTTTTCTGCTCGCGTTGCGGTTCAGTCCGGGAGGTCAGCTTATAGCAGAGTGCGGCGCTGCCGCAATATTGCGCGCTCGGACAATTGATCGCCTGGTCATTGGAAAGAAATCTTCAGCCCGCCCCAGGGTCCAAAATCTGCTTCGAGGCAGTCGCCTGTCGCAGCGGGCAACGCTGCGGCAAAGGCCCCGGACATGACCAGGTCACCAGCGCGCAAACGCTCTCCACGCTCAAGCAGTGTATTTGCCAGCCAAGCCACGCAGAAAGCCGGATGGCCCATGCCCATGGCCGCCACACCGCTGACCTCGACAATGCCATTGCGTGCCAATATCGCCCCCATCCAGCGTATATCGACATCGCGCGGGCGCAACCGGTGCCTGGAAAGGACGACACCTGCGAAGGCCGAATTGTCCGCCACGGTATCGGCCACGCTGCGCGGTGGCGCCATACGGAAATCGACGAGTTCCAGCGCCGGCACCACGTGGTCGGTGGCTGCCAGAACTTCGTCGACGGTGCGCAGCGGAACGTCCACATCAGAGGCCATCACGAAAGCGAGTTCCACCTCGACATGCGGATTGATGTAACGGGCAGCTTGCAGCGTGACGCCGCTGGCGTGGACGGCGTCAGCCAGGATACGGCCGCAGATCGGCTCGGCGAGGCCGCATGCGAGTTGTGTCGTTTGCCAGGTGAGGCCGATCTTGTAACCGGCGAGAGCAAGGCCTTGCTGCTCACGCTCTGCATTGACCCGATCCTGGATGCGATAGGCATCGGCGAGAGCAAAGTCGGGGTAGACGCCGCTGAGCGGCGGCATGGCGACCACGGCCTTTTCCGCCCCCAGGATGGTGTACGCCGCCTCGCCGACCTCCGCTTCACTCAGCACCGTCGTCCCGCTTCTGCTCATTGCCAACCAATCAGGACCGTGTGGCCACGCTCACGCATCCAGCCACACTTTCTCAAAGTTCAGTTCGTTCAAAGGATGGGCACGATGGTTCTTGAGCGATGCAGCGAAGTGAACAAAGATCTTGCGCCAGTAAGGCTGGATGATCACCCCGGAATCCTGAAGGATTTTCTCGACGTCGCGCATCACGGCCTGGCGCTTCTTCACATCGGCGATCGAGAGCGCCTCGCTAAGCTTTGCGTCGAATTCCTTGTCGGAAAACGCCGTTTCATTCCAGGCTTCTCCCGATCGGTAGGCGAGTGCAAGGACCTGCACGCCGAGCGGGCGCATGGTCCATCCGGTCAAGGAGAAGGGGAATTTCGTCCAGTCGTTCCAGAAGGTCGAGCCCGGCAATACCGTACGCTTGATCTTGAAACCGGCTTCCCTGACCTGAGCGGCGATCGCGTCGGCGGTGTTCTTGTGCCAGTCCTCGTCGTCGCTGATCAGTTCGTGCTCGAACTCGAGCTTGCCGGCTTCCTCCATGAGCGCTTTCGCCTTTGCCAGGTCCCGCGTCATCTTGGGCAGTTCGAAATATTCAGGATGGATCGGACATACGTGATGGTTTTCGGCAACGCTGCCCAGACCGCCGTAGCCGATCTGGAGAATGGCCGCATTATCGACCGCAAGCTGCATGGCCCTGCGGACGCGCTGGTCGTCATAGGGGGCATGGGTCACGTTGAAGCGTGCGACAAGAGTACCGGCTGTCAGCACCTCGCTGCGTGAAAGGCCCAAGGCATCGAAAACCGCGACCTGGTCGCCGGTGGTTTCGAAATTGGCCTGCACCTCGCCGGACTCGAAAGCGCTCGCCAGCGCGTTCGGATCGCTGCCGTAGTCGATGAATTCCACGCCGTCGAGATAGGTTTCGCCACCCCACCAGCTGCTTTCGCGCCGCTTGTACACCGCTCGAACCGACGTCTCGAACGAGACGAGTTCAAACGGGCCCGTCCCGATCGGATGCCTGACCAGATCGCTGCCGGTTTCCTCGAAGCTGCGGTGGACGAGCAACGCCGGAAAATCCGCAAAACTGGCGATGATGGAGATATCCGAATTCGCCAGGATCAGCTTGATGGTGTGATCGTCGACCCTGGTGATGGCGCCTTCGCGCGCCTTGCCGGTGGCTGGATCGACGAGTGCCGCCATGCGACCGGCCATGGAGTTGCCTTCCGCCTTCTTGTCGCACCAGCGATTGAGGTTGAAGAGCGCGTCCGTGGCGTCGAAGTCGTCGCCATTGTTCCACTTCACGCCCTTGCGCAGATGCAGGACATATTCGGTGGCGTCGTCATTGACGTCCCAGCTCTCGAGCAGCACCGGCTCGAAAGTGAAATCGGCGGTGTATTTGACGAAAGGTTCGAGCATCTGGCGCCCGAGATTGCCCATCTCGCCCCAGTCGAAGGTGCGCGGGTCCTTGAGCGGCTTGACCAGCATGCCGACCTTCAGCACGCCACCCTTCCTTGGGCTTTGCGCCTGTGCGGGAACCGGGGCCGACAGGCCAAGCAATCCATAGGCTGCGGCCGCCGAAAGCCCCATGGTGCTGGCAATGGTCAGGAACTCGCGCCTGTCCATGGTGTTGGCGGTCGCCATTTCCGCCATCTGCGTGATGACGGCAGGTACAGGCTTTGCGGTGCGGTCAGGAAGGGTCATTGCGCATTCCTTTTTGAGTTGAGGGTTTCACGCATGGGCGCTCATCACTTCGCGGTGGAAAGTGCTGCGAGCAGATCGTCGAGCAGATCCGCGGTCGCCTCCACCCCTACCGAAAGACGCAGAAGGCCGGGATCGACCTGAGAACCGGCGCCTTCGACCGCCGCGCGCCGCTCGATCAGGCTTTCAACCCCACCCAGCGAGGTTGCCGGCCTCCAGAGCCGCGTGCGCGTCAGGGTCCGCTGTGCTTCGCTGGCTCCGCCGGCAACGACGATCGAAAGCATGCCGCCGAACCCGCCCGCCATCTGCCGGGCAGCCAGGGCGTGTCCGGGATGCGTCGGCAGGCCAGGGTAATAAACCGCGGTTACCCCGGGATGTCGCTGGAGGACTTCGGCAAGCGCCATGGCTGATGCACAGGAACGGGCGATACGCAGGTGGAGCGTGCGCATGCCGCGCAGAAGCAGGGAAGCCTGAAACGGGTTCAGGATGCCGCCGTGATAATCGCGGTTGAACGCTACGCGCTTCCAGAAATCGTCATCGGCTGCCGTCAGCGCCGCGCCAGCCAGGACATCGCTGTGTCCGTTCAGATATTTGGTGGCTGAATGAACGACAATGTCGGCGCCTAACTTTATGGGTTGGGTGAGTATCGGCGTCGCCACCGTGTTGTCGACGACGAGTCTCGCTCCTGCCCGATGTGCGATTTCGGCCAGACCGGCGATATCGTAGATATGCCAGTGAGGATTGGACGGCGTCTCGAGCCAGACCAGGCGGGTCACGCCGGGGATCATCGTTGCACGGACCTTGTCCGGGTCGGTCATGTCGACATGGTCGATCCGCACATTCCAATGACTTGAATGTGCGTTCAGCCAGGTCTTCAAGCCATGATACATGTCGATGGGGAACACGCAGTGGTCGCCAGGGCGAAGCGCCATGATGACCGCTGTCATGGCCGACATGCCGGAACTGAACAGGCGGCAGTCGGCAGCGCCCTCGAGGGTTTTGAGCGTCGTTTCAGGCTGCTCCAGACCTGGATAGCCATAGCGGCTGTAGCTCCATCCACTCGATGGTTCGTCTTCGGGCGAACGCAGGAAGGTCGTTGCCAGGTGGATCGGCGGAACGATCGCGCCGGTGGCGTCGTGCTCCCGGCCCGATCCCTGGGCAAGAATTGTATCGGCGGCGTAGGGCGACATTCGAACCTGCGATGATGCGAAGCGCTTGGCTTCGGACTGGCGACACCAGCCGATCATGGCATCAGCCCACCCTATGATTTTCTCTATTTTGGCGTGCCGGGCGGCAAATCTATAACCTGCAGGCCCCTCTCGCGCATAAAACCGTCGTGCCCCCCTTCAATGCACGACTGTAACCGGCCTTGCCCGGGAACGGGGATGCGCCTAGGACCTTGGAGGTCAATGGAGCGCTTTATGTCCTCGGCACGGGTGAGTCTGGATCGCACCGATCGAAAGCTGTTGAACCTGCTTCAGCAGTCCAGTTTGCAGACCTTCCAGCAACTGGCCGACAAGGTGGGCATTTCCCAGCCCGCGTGCCATCGCCGGATTCGCCGCCTGCGCGACAGCGGCGTGATTGTCGGAGACGTATCGATCGTCAGCCGTGCCTATGCCGAGCGCAAGATGGCGATCTGGGTCGAGATATCGCTGTCATCCCATCAGCTCCAGATGTTCAACGAACTGCTGGACGTCTTGAGATCTTCGCCGCACGTCTCATGCTGCGATGTGATAACCGGCGACACGGATATTCTCGTCTGTCTCAACGTCGCCGATATGGAAGAATTTCGCGAATTGACGCGCGAATTCATGCGCAGGTGCCCGATCATCAAGACATATCGCTCGATAGCCGTGGCACAGCACGTAAAGATGCAACCAACCTGCGTCTTTGACGAAACCTGACCCCCGATCGGCTCGTCCCCGCCAGGATCATTCGGATGGCTCGGATTGGGGAGCCGTCGACTTGCGGGACGCTCCTGCGTTGAAGATCAGGAGGCTCATCGCAGCCATGATCCATACTCCCATCCCGCCATACAACGTTACCCATCCGAAGCCAGTTGCCAGCGCATCATGCACGATTGCGCCTGTCAGGCCTGGGATCGAAACACTGTCGCCGGCGGAAATCCTCTCGGCGAGCGGCCGGATTTGGGTGGCGTCCAGTTCGGGCAGCGCCTGCCTGAGATGCGCGGCGACGCCACTTGCCAAAATGAGGCCCATGATGGCGATGTTGACCGCCAGCGAAATCATTCGCGCGCTCATGTCTATGCCAGACGCCATCCCCACCCGGTCGCTTGAGACCGAGCCCGTCGTCGTGTTGGTAACAGGAGTGTTGGCGATCCCGAGACCGATGCCGGCGATCAAGCATCCTGGCAGCATTGTCAGCCAACTCTGGTTCGTCGAGGCAATGCCTAACTTCATCAGGAAAAACCCGACGCCGATCGTGAACAAGCCCGCCGGTATGACGAGGTTTGGCTGATAGCGAAGCGACAGGCGTTCCGCCAATGGCGGCATGACCAATGTCGGAACCGTGTAGGCAAGCAGCGAAAGACCTGCCGTGACGCTGTCATAGCCAAGGCCGGCCTGCATCCAGATCGGGAGATAGATCATGAATGGCCAGAAGCTCGTGTTCATCGCCGACGAACCGATGATCGCACCGGAAAAAGAGCGAATGCGAAACACCGAGAAATCGAACATCGGACGGGCGCTGACCTTCTCGGCAATGACGAACGCGATCAGGCTCGTGATCGATACGCCAAGGATCGCAAGGCCGGTGGTGCTGGCAAAACCGAAATCAGAACCCTGAGTGATGTAAAAGGCGAGACAGAAGACTGCCAGCGACAAGGAGAGGATGCCAGCGACGTCGAGTCTGCCTGCCTGCGGGTCTTTCGATTCATGGACGCCAGCCAATGTGAGCGAAAAGGCCACCACGGCCAGCAGCACATGGATGAGGAAAACCCACTCCCAGCTCGAGACCGCGACGATGCCACCCCCGATGATCGGCCCGAAGCCCAGCCCTATGCCGAAGATGACACCCCACCAGCCCCAGGCGATGGCGCGCTGACGGCCTTCCCGGAATTCGTGCGAGAGCACGGCAATCTGGCATATCAACAGCGCGCCGCCGCTCATGCCCTGCAGAAAGCGTGCGGCGATGAGGGTCTGAACATCCCCGGCCACGCCGCAGATCAATGAAGCGATGCCGAAAACAGCGATGGACATGAGAAAGACGCGCTTGCGCCCATAGCGATCCGCCAGCGCGCCGACCGCCATGAGCACGGTGGTGACCGCGAGCGTGTAGGCGTTCATCACCCACTGCAACTGCTTGAAATCGGCCTGCAGCACCTTTTCCAGCGTCGGCAGGATCGTCGGGACGCTGGATATCTCCAGCCCGAACATCAGGCATGCAAGGCAGACAGCGGAGAGAACGACGCCGCCTCGGCGGGTCAGGGCATTTGGCATGGTCAGCCTTTCGACAGTTGGGTCGGCAGCCGACGGTCCAGGAGTGCAGGAGAGGAGCGCGGCCCGACGCGTGTTGCGCGTTGGGCGAAAAACTAGGTTCCGCTGGATGATTTTAGAACTGGATGAACCTACATTTCAGTGACAACAAATCCGGATGGATGGCATGGCCTCATTGGATGTCGACGCGGTGAAGGCATTTCTGGCCATCGCCGATTTCCAGAGCTTCACACGCGCCGCCGAAACACTCGGCACCACGCAGGGAGCGATCAGCGTCAAGTTGAAGAGGCTGGAAGATCAGGTCGGCCACAAGCTAGTCGAGCGGACTCCGCGCCAGGTGCGTCTCTCGGCCCAGGGCGCGCTGTTCATCGAGGCTGCGCGGGAGTTTCTCAAAGCCCACGACCACGCGATGGCCACGCTGACATCCACCCGGCACCGCTTCGCGCTCGGCATCGCCAGCCATGTCGGCGGGCCGGAGCTGCCGACCTTGTTGGCCCGTCTCAGCGCCCATGATCCCGCTCTCACCATCGAAGTAAGGCTGAACGATTCCCGTGACCTGCTCGCCGCGTTCGATCGCGGCGAGATCGACGCCGCCATCATCCGCCGGGAAGATGACCGACGGGATGGCGAGGTGCTCGCTCAGGAACATTTCGGCTGGTTCGCAACTCCGGATTTTGAGCGCCGCGCAGACGAGCCGTTGCGATTGGCCGCCTCGTCGCCGACCTGCGCCATCCGCAATCTCACGACACGCGCGCTGGACGACGCCGGCATAGCCTGGACGGAAGTGTTCCTCGGCTGCGGCACGTTTGCCGTCGCGGAAGCCGTCGCGGTCGGCCTGGCGACCTCGGTGTTCTCGTGCCGACTGGCACCTGCCGGCACCGTGGAAGTCAGTCGGCGGTTTGGGCTGCCGGCACTTCCCTCATCGGAAATCATCCTGCTCTCGACGCTGACGGACGCTAAATCGCGGGCCGCCCTCAGGACCCTCGCCGCGGCTTTCCGCGAACATCGTCCTTCACCCACGAGAGCTGAGCACACTCCAACCCACGACACTCGCGCGTTGAACGGGGTTTCTTGAACGTGAACTCCAGCCGCTGGAAACTATCGCCGCAGACGGGAGGCTGAAGCCTTCAGTCCAGTGCGCGTTATGGCGCATAAGCGCATGATTCCGGACACCGCCAGCCGGGCCAAAATCATTCCCACTCGATCGTGCCCGGCGGCTTGCTGGTCACGTCGTAGACGACACGGTTGATGCCACGCACCTCGTTGATGATGCGGGTGGCGGCGCGGCCGAGGAATTCCATGTCGTAGTGGTAGAAATCGGCCGTCATGCCGTCCACCGACGTGACGGCGCGCAGGGCACAGACGAATTCGTAAGTGCGGCCGTCGCCCATGACGCCCACCGTCTGCACCGGCAGCAACACCGCGAATGCCTGCCAGATGGCGTCGTAGAGGCCGGCCTTGCGGATCTCGTCGAGATAGATGGCATCGGCCTCGCGCAGGATCTCCAGCTTCTCTCGCGAGATGCCGCCCGGGCAGCGGATGGCCAGGCCCGGTCCCGGGAAGGGATGGCGGCCGATGAAGCTGTCGGGCAGGCCAAGCTCGCGGCCAAGAACGCGCACCTCGTCCTTGAACAGTTCACGCAGTGGCTCGACGAGCTGCATCTTCATGCGTTCGGGCAGGCCACCGACATTGTGGTGCGACTTGATGGTCGACGAGGTGGCGCCAGTGAAGGACACGCTCTCGATGACATCCGGATAAAGCGTGCCCTGCGCAAGGAAATCGGCGCCGCCGAGCTTTTTGGCCTCTTCCTCGAACACCTCGATGAACAGGCGGCCGATGGTCTTGCGCTTCTTTTCCGGATCGCTCTCGCCTTCCAGCGCGGAGATGAAGCGGTCGGAGGCATCGACAAGGATCAGCGGCAGGTTGTAGTGCTCGCGGAACATGGCGACGACATCGGCCGCCTCGTTCTTGCGCATCAGTCCGTGGTCGACCAGGATACAGGTAAGCTGGTCGCCGACCGCCTCGTGGATCAGCAGCGCGGCGACGGAAGAATCGACCCCACCCGAGAGCGCGCAGATCACCTTGCCCGTGCCGACCTGCTTGCGGATCGCCTCGACCGCGTGCTCGCGGTAAGCCTTCATGGTCCAGTCGCCCTCGATGCCGGCGATCTTGTGCACGAAATTGCGCAAGAGCTTGGCGCCGTCGGGCGTGTGCACGACTTCCGGATGAAACTGCACGGCGTAGAATTTGCGCCCTTCGTCGGCGATCGCGGCGAACGGCGCGCCGTTCGAGGTGCCGACGACCTTGAAGCCTGGCGGGATGGCGGTGACGCGATCCCCGTGGCTCATCCACACCTGGTGTCGGGTGCCCTTTGCCCAGACGTCGTCAAAGAGCGCGCAATCCTGTTCGACGTCGAGGAAGGCGCGGCCGAATTCACGGTGATGGCCGCTTTCGACCTTGCCGCCGAGCTGGGCGCACATGGTCTGTTCGCCGTAGCAGATGCCGAGCACGGGAATGCCAGCCGTGAAGACCGCCTCTGGCGCGCGCGGGCTGCCGATATCGACGGTGGAATGCGGGCTGCCGGAGAGGATGACCGCCTTCGGATTGATCCGCCTGAAGGCTTCGTCGGCCGACTGGAACGGCACGATTTCGCAATAAACACCGGCCTCACGCAAACGCCTGGCGATCAGCTGCGTGACCTGGCTGCCGAAGTCGATGATGAGAACTGTCTGGGGATGTGTCGTCATGGCGAGCCTTTAGAGAAAGAACCGATTCGACGCAATGGGCTCACCCCGGAAGGATTGTCACGGTGTCAATGTCTCAACTGCCGGCGGCAAGTGATGCAGCGAGCAGGCCAACGGCGGCGGCCAGCTTTTCGTCGATAACGTGGAGATATTCGGTCCAGTCGCCGACATGCTTCAGCTCTGCCGCACCATCGGAGATGCCGCGCAGCGCGATCAAGGGCAGCGAGAACAGCTGGCAGGCGCGCAGCACCGCGAAGGTCTCCATGTCGACCATGTCTTCGGCGACGGCATCGTAGGCCGCACCCGACACGATGTTGGCGCCGGTGGAAAGCGTCGCGCCTTCGATGCCGGCGATGCGATGGCCGAGCGGCAAGGTCGCCGGCAGGTCGAGGAAAGGCGTGGCGCCTTTTTCGAAGCCCAGCGCCGAAGCGTCCATGTCACGGTAGAAGACGGACGTCGCCTGATAGATGCCGGTCTGCTCAAGACGGCGCGAGCCGGCGGAGCCAAGCGAGACGACCAGATCGGGCAATCGATTGGCGATCTGCAGGCGCGCGAACTCGGCGCCCAGCCGCACCCCCGCCTCCACCGGGCCGACGCCGGTCATCAACGGCTTGAACAGCCGTTGCAGATGCGGGCCATATTCCGCATCCGCCGCCATGACGAACAGGACCTTGCGGCCGGCGAGATCGACAAGCAGGTCTGCGGAACTGGGGCTCATCGGCTAAACACCTCGGGACAGGACGCTACGGCTTGGTGCGGCCTGCGTAGCGTTTCGTCGTGTCAGTTACACGACGAATTCGCTTCGCGAACCGGCTGCTCACCCCTCGATGCCTTCGCGTCCGGTCACCGTCATCATGGTGCCGGTCATCGTGGCGATCAGCTTTGCTTCCCCATCGGCGGCAAAGGCATAGGCCTGCCCGTCGGCGACGATGATGGTGCGGCCGGGCTTGGTGACCGAGCCACGGAACAGGAAGCGTTCACCCTTGCCGGGCGCCAGGAGGTTCACCTTGAATTCGATGGTCAGCACCCCGGAATTTTCCGGCATCAGCGAATAGGCGGCGTAACCACAGGCAGAATCCAGCGCCGTGGAAATCACGCCGGCGTGCAGGAAACCATGCTGCTGGGTCAGCGCCGTCGAATACGGCATCTCGATCTCGATGATGCCCGGCGTGACCAGCGTCAGTTCCGCGCCGATCGTGGCCATGGCCTGCTGGCGCGAGAACGAGGTCCTGACGCGCTCCTCGTAGTTCGGGGCCGGTACGATCTTGGCTGCCATGGCGTTTGCCCCAAGGTGTCAGCGGATTGCCATCCGCTCATTGCCCAAAAAGCCAGAAACTTTCCAGGATCATGCTTTTAGCTGCGCATCGTACTTTCCGAAAATCGTTTCCGATTTTCGAGCCGATGCGATAGCCGGCTTACCGCAGAGGCATCGCGCAGGCAATGCCCATGCTGCATTGCAGCATGGGCCAGGGCATCACGCAACCTTGCGCAGGGCGCAGAAATAGAAACCGTCGGTACCGCTCAGCGCCGGCGACAGCGAAATGCCGAATTGCGAGCCGATGCGGGCCGAAGCGTCATGGCCAGGGAACCGCGCCTGCCACAGTGCGGCATGGTCGATGGGTGCAAAGCCCCTGTGGCGTGCCAGGAAAGCCGACACCTGCTCGCCGTTCTCGTCAGGAAAGACCGAACAGGTGATGTAGACCAGCAGGCCACCGGGTTTCACAAAACCCCTGGCCACATCGAGGATGGCCGACTGTTCGGCCTTGCGCGCATCGAGCTGACGGCTGGTCAGCCGCCATTTGGCATCGGGCCGACGCCGCCAGGTGCCGGAGCCGGTGCAGGGCGCATCGACCAGCACGATATCCATATGACCGGTCAGGGGTGCCAGTTCCTGTTCGCGCGCGACCACCTGGATGTTGCGGTTTTCGGAGCGGCGCATGCGGTCGAAGATCGGCGCCAGACGCTGCTTTTCGGCGTCATGCGCAAAGACCTGCCCCTTGTTCTGCATCGCCGCCGACAGGGCCAGCGACTTGCCGCCGGCGCCGGCGCAATAATCGAGCACCTGCATGCCGGGTTTTGCATCGGCGAGTTCCGCGGCGATCTGCGAGCCTTCGTCCTGCACCTCGAACCAGCCCTTCTGGAAAGCCGGTTCGGCCTGGACATTGGGGTGGCGGCCATCGCCGGCGATCGGCGCGATACGAATGCCCTGGGTGGCGAGATGCGCAGGCTCGGCGCCCGTCTCGGCGAGTTCCGCCAGCACCTTGGCACGATCAGCCTGCAAGGTGTTGGTGCGCAGGTCGAGCGGCGGACGGGCTGCAAGGGCAGCCCCTTCTTCCACCCATGCCTCGCCGAAGGCTTCCTTGAGCAGCGGCACGCACCAGTCGGGGCAATCGGCGCGCACCTCGTCGGGCGCATCGGCAAGCTTGCGCCCGGCAACGGTCGCCAGTTCGGCCTCGCTCAGCAGGGGCGGCGCGAATTTGTCCCCTTCGAGCGCGGCATTCAGCGACTGCGCCGTCTGCCCCCATTCCAGCAAGAGCGCACCGAAACCGACGGCGCGCGGCGTCTCGTCATCGAACAGCCAGCCGGCGCTGCGTCTGCGACGCAGGGCATCGTAGACGATGTTGCCGATCGCGGCACGATCGCCGCCACCAGCAAAGCGATGCGACAGACCCCAGTCGCGCAGGGCATCCGCCGCCGGGCGATGCCGTCGGTTGATATCTTCCAGAACCTCGATGGCTGCCGCCAGCCTTCCGCCCAGTCGCATTCGTCTCGCCGCAAAGGATTGATTTCGTCCCTGCTGTAATGGGCGCAACCCGAATGCACAAGCTGTTGAACTGGCGTAATATCCACTGCTTTAAAACGGTTCGGCTTAAGCATACGCTCCCACTTGCGATTCGCGGCTCTTGCCAGAGCCTGGCAGGGCCCTTTCGAGGAGAGGGACTATGAAATCTTATCTGGCTGAAGTTCTGGGTACATTTCTGTTGGTGTTCATCGGCACCGCTTCGGTGGTGACCGGAGGGTTCGGCGGCGCTCTGCCGCTCGGACAGGAAGGCATCGGCCTTGCTTTCGGCATCGGCCTCATCGCCGCGGCCTACGCGATCGGACCGATTTCCGGCGCGCATCTCAACCCGGCGGTCACGCTGGGCGTCTTCCTGGCCGGTCGCCTGCCGGCCAAGGACGTGATCCCCTACTGGATCGCGCAGATCATCGGCGCCATCATCGCTTCGCTGGCGCTGTGGGTTATCGTTTCGGGACAGACCGGCGGCCATACCGGCGGCTTCGGCGCCAATGGCTGGGACGAGACGAAATGGGGCATGAGTTCTGCGTTCCTCTGGGAACTGATCGGCACGTTCACGTTTGTGACCGTCATTCTCGGCGTCACCAGCGGCAAGCACTCGACGGCCTTCGCCGGGCTTGTCATCGGCCTGACGCTGGCGGGTCTGCACTTCGCCATCATCCCGGTGACCGGAACCTCGCTCAACCCGGCACGCTCGATCGGCCCGGCGCTGTTCACCGGCGGTGCAGCCATCAGCCAGCTCTGGCTGTTCATCGTCGCTCCGCTGATCGGCGCCGCCATTGCCGGCGTCGTCGCCAAGACCGGCATGTTCGAAAAGGACTGAACCGAAACCATCAGGTGCGGCGCTCAACCGGGTGCCGCGCCTAACGCCCGATAGTGAAACAGGCGCGGATCACTCCGCGCCTGTTTTGTTTTGGCTAAGCTCGAACTCAGACGAGGTCGAAGCGGTCGGCGTTCATGACCTTGTTCCAGGCCGCGACGAAGTCCTTCACGAACGTCGCCTGCGCATCGGAGCTGCCGTAGACCTCGGCAAGCGCGCGCAACTGGGCGTGCGAGCCGAAGATCAGGTCGACCCGGGTGCCGGTCCAGCGGGCCTCGCCGGTGCCGCGGTCGCGTCCTTCGAACACACCCTCGGTGGCGGAAGGCCGCCATTCGGTGCGCATATCGAGCAGGTTGACGAAGAAGTCGTTGCTCAACGTCTCCGGCCGTTCGGTGAAGACACCATGCGTGGACTGGCCTGTATTGGCGCCGAGGACGCGCAGGCCGCCAAGCAGCACGGTCATCTCCGGAGCGGTCAGGTTCAGCAACTGCGCCTTGTCCACCAGCAGCGTCTCCGCCGAGAGACGCTGGGCGCCGCGGCTGTAGTTGCGGAAACCGTCGGCGACCGGTTCGAGCGGTGCGAAGGAAGCGACGTCGGTATCATCCTGCGACGCGTCCATGCGGCCGGGCGTGAACGGCACCGTCACGGATTGGCCTGCATCCTTGGCCGCCTTCTCGACCGCTGCGGCACCGCCGAGCACGATCAGGTCAGCGAGCGACACTTTCTTGCCGCCGGGCTGCGCGGCGTTGAACTCCGCCTGGACCGCCTCCAGCTTCTGCAGCACCGCACTCAATTCGCTCGGCTGGTTGATCGCCCAGTCCTTCTGCGGGGCAAGGCGGATGCGCGCGCCGTTGGCACCGCCGCGTTTGTCGGAACCGCGGAAGGTCGAGGCCGAGGCCCAGGCGGTCGACACCAGTTGCGACACCGACAGGCCCGACGCCAGGATCTTGGCTTTCAGCGCGGCAATATCGGCCTCGTCGATCACCTGATGGTCGACCGCCGGGATCGGATCCTGCCAGGGCAGCACTTCAGCCGGCACGAGCTTGCCGAGGTAACGGGCGCGCGGGCCCATGTCGCGATGCGTCAGCTTGTACCAGGCGCGTGCGAAGGCATCGGCGAACGCGTCCGGGTCCTCGTAGAAACGCCGCGAGATCTTCTCGTAGGCCGGGTCGACACGCAGGGCGAGGTCGGTGGTCAGCATCGACGGCGCGTGACGCTTCGACTTGTCGTGTGCGTCCGGCACCGTGCCGGCACCCATGCCATGCTTCGGCGTCCACTGGTGGGCCCCGGCCGGGCTCTTGGTCAGCTCCCACTCGTAGCCGAACAGGTTCCAGAAGAAGTTGTTCGTCCACTTGGTCGGCGTCGTCGTCCAGATGACTTCCAGGCCGCTGCCGATGGCATCGCCGGCCTTGCCGGTGCCGAAGGCATTCGCCCAGCCCAGGCCCTGCTGCTCGATGCCGGCTGCTTCCGGCTCTGCTCCGACCAGCTTCGCGTCGCCGGCGCCATGGGTCTTGCCGAAGGTGTGGCCGCCGGCGATCAGCGCAACGGTCTCCTCGTCATTCATCGCCATGCGCGCAAAGGTCTCGCGGATATCGCGTGCCGCAGCCAGCGGATCCGGCCTGCCGTTCGGCCCTTCCGGGTTCACGTAGATCAGGCCCATCTGCACGGCGCCGAGCGGATTCTGCAGGTCGCGATCGCCGGTGTAGCGCTCGTCGGCGAGCCAGACGCCTTCAGGCCCCCAGTAGAGCTCCTCCGGCTCCCAGACGTCGGCACGGCCGCCGGCGAAACCGAACGTCTTGAAGCCCATCGATTCCAGCGCGACGTTGCCGGTCAGGATCAGCAGGTCGGCCCAGGAGAGCTTGCGGCCGTATTTCTGCTTGATCGGCCACAACAGGCGGCGGGCCTTGTCGAGATTGACGTTGTCCGGCCGGGAATTCAGCGGGGCAAACCGCTGCTGGCCGGCGCCAGCGCCGCCGCGGCCGTCACCGATGCGGTAGGTGCCTGCGCTGTGCCAGGCCATGCGGATGAACAGCGGCCCATAGTGACCGAAGTCGGCCGGCCACCAATCCTGCGAGTCCGTCATCAGCGCCTTCAGGTCGGCGATGACTGCGTCGAGGTCGAGGCTCTCGAATTCCTTGGCGTAGTCGAACGCCTCGCCCATCGGGTCGGACAGGTTGGAATGCCGATGCAGGATCTGGACATCCAGCTGGTTCGGCCACCAGCTCTGGTTTTTCGGTCCCTGGCCGCTGAACGGGCATTTGCCTGCGCTTTTGTCGTCGGTCTTTGCGTCCATTTCTTTCTCCAACGCTGATCTTCAAACGATGCCAAATCCCATACACCCTACAGGGTACACAGCGGACTTTGGTCTGGAGAGAGGCTGATAATGGCTGCCTCCCTCGTGAATGGGTGGGTTGCCGAAGAGCTGCCCAAAGGCGCCCGCCGAATTGTGGAACGATGGCAGCCTAAAAGCTCCATTCTATAAAAGCAAATTGCCTTTTCTGTTTTTTCCGATAGTTTTTTCTTATGATAAAACTGACACTGCGGCAGATGCAGTATTTCGAGACTTTGGTGCAGACGCTGCATTTCGGCAGGGCGGCAGCATTGTGCGGCATCAGCCAGCCGGCGCTTTCGGCGCAGATCGCCGATATGGAGGAAAAACTAGGCAGCAAGCTGTTCGACCGCTCCGGCCGCAACGCCATCCTGACGCCGGAGGCCGCGACGCTGCTGCCGCTGATCACGCGCGCGCTGGCGGCGGCGCGTGACGTCGAAGAGGCCGCCATGGCAGGCCGCAAGGCGCTGGAAGGTCGCTTCCGGCTCGGCATCATCCCGACGGTTGCGCCCTATCTGCTGCCGTCGATCCTGCCGGAACTGCGGCAGCGCTATCCGGAACTGCGGCTCGAACTGCGCGAGGCGGTGACCGACACGCTGGCCGAGGAGGCAGCACTCGGCAGCCTCGACGCCTTTATCGCGGCACTGCCGCTCGACCAGCCGGGACTCACGACGGAAGCCCTGTTCGAGGACCGTTTCTTCCTGGCGGTGCCGCGCGCGGAGCCCGACCTGGTGGCACCTCCCGTGCCGCCGGAAAGCCCGGTTCTGGAAAGACTGATGCTGCTGGAAGAAGGCCATTGCCTGCGCGAACAGGCGCTGCAGCTGTGCGGCAGCGTGCGCCCGACCGCCATGGCGAATTACGGCGCGACCAGCCTGACCACGCTTCTGCAGATGGTGGGACATGGCTTCGGGGTAACCCTGGTGCCGGAGATGGCGGTGGCACCGACCGCGGCACTGCCCGACCTGCGCGTCGTGCCTTTTGCCGAACCGATGCCTTCCCGCACCGTCGCACTGGCCTGGCGGCGCAACGGCCATCGCCAGGCGGAATGCAAGGCGCTGGTCCAGGTGTTGAAAGGCGTGCGGGCCGGTGTCGCGCACGCCCATTAGGAACTAGGCCGTAAGATCCTCTTTCGCCCCTGCCCTGAGCAGCATGCCGAAGAGGTCGCGCGGTTCGTCGGGATCGGCGAGCAGGTCGAGTTCCTCATAGAGGCCGGTGGCCTGCAGCTGGTCGCGCACATAGCGCAGCGCCGAGAAATCCTCGGTGGCAAAGCCGACCGAATCGAACAGCGTGATCTGCTTGTCGCTGGTGCGCCCGGCTGCCTTGCCCGCCATCACCTGCCACAGCTCGATCACCGGATGATCGCCATCCAGCTGCTGGATCTCGCCCTCGATGCGCGTCTGCGGCGGGAACTCCACGAAGATGTCGGAGCGCAGCAGGATGTCGCGATGCAGCTCGGTCTTGCCAGGGCAGTCGCCGCCGACCGCGTTGATGTGCACGCCCGAGCCCACCATGTTGTCGGTCAGGATCGTCGCATACTGCTTGTCGGCCGTCACCGTGGTGATGACGTCCGCTCCCTCCACCACCTCCTGGCCGGAGGCGCAGATGGTGATGTCGAAGCCCATGCCGGCGAGGTTCTTCGCACAGCGCTTCGAGGCCGACGGATCGATGTCGTAGAGCCGCAGCCTGTCGATGCCGGTGATGGCCTTGAAGGCGATGGCCTGGAATTCCGACTGCGCCCCATTGCCGATGATGGTCATGGTGCGGGCACCCTTCGGCGCCAGGTACCTCGCGACCAGCGCCGAGGTGGCTGCTGTGCGCAGCGCCGTCAGGATGGTCATTTCGGTCAGCAGCATCGGATAGCCCGAGCCGACATCGGCGAGCACACCAAAAGCGGTCACCGTCTGCAGGCCCTCGCGCGTGTTCTTCGGATGACCGTTGACATATTTGAAGCCGTAGAGCCGGCCGTCGCTGGTCGGCATCAGCTCGATGACGCCGTCATGGCTGTGCGAGGCGACGCGCGGCGTCTTGTCGAACAGTTCCCAGCGACGGAAGTCCTCTTCGATATAGCTGGCCAGTTCGGTCAGGAAGCGCTCGACCCCGATGGCCAGCACCAGCTTCATCATGGAATCAACGCTCACGAACGGAACGATGTTCAGCTTCGCTGCGGTCATGGTCAGAAGCTCCTCGTCGGACGGTCCATGATGCGACGGCCCATCAGGCTGGCCGTCAGGTCGACCATCAAGGTGGCCGTGCGGCCGCGTTCATCGAGGAAAGGATTGAGCTCGACGAGATCGAGGCTGGTGACCAGCCCACTGTCGGACAGCATTTCCATGACCAGATGCGCCTCGCGCAAGGTGGCGCCGCCCGGGACCGTGGTGCCGACGGCCGGCGCGATCGACGGATCGAGGAAATCGACGTCGAGGCTTACATGCAGAAGGCCGTTCTCGTCGGCGACGCGCGCGAGGAACGCGCGCAGCAAGGGCGCAATGCCATGTTCGTCGATGGCTCGCATGTCGTGCACGGTCACGCCGGCTGCCTTGAGCGCCTCGCGCTCAGGCGCATCGACGCTGCGCAGGCCAAGGGTGCAGATGCGCGTCGGCTCGACCCGCACGGGCAGGTCCGGGAAGACACCGTCAAAGCCGGGCAGGCCGCTGGCATAAGCAAGCGGCACGCCATGCAGGTTGCCGCTCGTGGTGGTGTCGAGCGTATGATAGTCAGGATGCGCGTCGAGCCACAGGACGAAGAGCGGCCGACCGGTTTCGGCGGCGCGACGGGCGATACCGGACAGCGTGCCGGCGGAAATGGCATGATCGCCGCCGAGGAAGATCGGCATGGCGTCCTTGCTGGCCTGGTAGGCTGCCTCTGCGATCGCGGCCGTCCAGGCGACGATCTCCGGCAGCTTCTTCAGCGCCGGATTGCGATGTGTGACCGGCTGGGCCGCGGCCGGTTGCACCGTGCCCAGATCCTCGACCTCATGGCCAAGTTCAGTCAGCGCCGAAATCAACCCTGCCGTGCGCAGCGCGCTTGGCCCCATCTCGCATCCCAGATGCCCGGCGCCGTCCTGCTCCGGCGCACCCACTATCCTGCAACGCATGGCGTTCTTCCCAACCTGTCTCGTTGTCTTCGAGTAAAGCGCACTCGACTGGCGGAATGAACAAACTGATTTGGCAAATAACGCTCATTGCCTTATCATTTCGGCAATATCGAATGCCAATATGGTCGATCATGGATATTCCGGCGTGGATTCACTCGACGAAAAGCTGGTGACATTGCTCAGGCATGACGGCCGCCGCTCCATCTCCGACCTTGCCGTCGATCTCGGCGTATCGCGGGCGACGGTGCGTGCCCGCATCGAACGGCTCGAGCGGCAGGGGGAGATTCTCGGCTATACCGTGATCCTGCGGGCGGATGCGCTGGAACAGCGCGTACGCGGCATCATGATGATCGAGGTCGAAGGCCATGCCGCTGACCGGGTGGTGCGGGCACTGGGCGGTTTCCCTGAAATCTCGGCCATCCACACCACCAACGGCCGCTGGGACCTCGTCGTCGAACTGAACACCGAAACGCTGACGCAGCTCGATGCCGTGCTGCGCAAGGTGCGGCTCATTCCGGCCATCACCGGCTCGGAAACCACGCTGCTGCTCGCGACGCCACGCTCGACGCGGGCGCGTCTCTAACAGGCTAGAGACCCAGTTCCTCGACCATGGCGTCGCGCATGACGAACTTCTGCGCCTTGCCGGTCACCGTCATTGGCAGGTTGTCCTTGAAGCGGATGTAGCGCGGCACCTTGTAATGCGATATCTGGCCGGCGCAGAAGGCCTTGATGTCCTCCTCGCTCATCGTCTCGCCCGGCTTCAGCACGACCCAGGCGGCGATCTCCTCGCCATATTTGGCGTCAGGCACGCCGAACACCTGCACTTCCTTGACCTTCGGGTGCCGGTAGAGGAATTCCTCGACCTCGCGCGGATAGACGTTCTCGCCGCCGCGGATGACCATGTCCTTCACGCGGCCGACGATGTTACAGAAACCTTCCTCGTCGATGGTGGCAAGGTCGCCCGTGTGCATCCAGCCATCCGGGTCGATCGCCTCGTCGGTCTTTTCCCGATCTTCCCAATAACCTTTCATCACCGAATAGCCGCGGGTGCACAGCTCGCCGCGTTCGCCGACCGGCACGGTCTCGCCTTCGGCATCCACCACCTTGACCTCGACGTGCGGATGGATGCGCCCGACGGTCGAAACGCGTTTTTCGAGCGGATCGTCGACCCCGCTCTGGAAGGAGACAGGACTGGTTTCGGTCATGCCGTAGGCGATCGTCACCTCGGACATGTTCATCAGGGCGATGACCTTCTTCATCACCTCGATCGGGCAAGGCGAACCGGCCATGATGCCGGTACGCAGCGACGACAGGTCGAAGCTCTTGAAATCGGCATGGTCGAGCATGGCGACAAACATGGTCGGCACGCCGTACAGGCCGGTGCAGCGCTCTTCGGATACGGCCTTCAACGTCACGCCGGGGTCGAAGCCCTCACCCGGGAAGACCATGGCGGCGCCCTTGGACACGCAGCCCATCGAGCCCATCGACATGCCGAAGCAGTGATAGAAGGGCACCGGGATACAGAGCCGGTCATTCGAGGTCAGCCGGATGGCGGCGGTGACGAAATTGCCATTGTTGACGATGTTGGCGTGGGTGAGCGTGGCTCCCTTCGGTGCCCCGGTGGTGCCGCTGGTGAACTGGATGTTGATGGCATCGTCGGGCGTCAGGCTCGCGCTGATGCGATCGAGCCCGGCGCGGTCGGCGTCCGTGCCCATGTCGAGCACGTCGCCGAAATTGAACATGCCGGGCGAAACTTCATCGCCCATGCGGATGACAGTCTTCAGCGCCGGCAGTTTCTTCGACGCGAGTTTGCCGGGCTCGGCACTGTCGATCTCAGGCGCCAGCGTGCGGATCATGCCGAGATAGTCGGAGGTCTTGAACTGCGCCGCCGTGACCAGCGCCTTGCAGCCGACCTTGTTCAGCGCATATTCGAGCTCGGCGAGCCGATAGGCAGGGTTGATGTTGACGAGGATCAGGCCGATGCGCGCGGTTGCGTATTGCGTCACCAGCCACTCCCAGCGGTTCGGCGACCAGATGCCGACGCGGTCGCCCTTCACCAGGCCGAGCTTCGCCAACCCGGCTGCGAAGTCGTCTACGACGCGCGCCAGTTCGTCCCAGGAGAAGCGCTTGTCCTGGCTGGGGAACACCGCGGCATCACGCGCCCCATGAGCGCGCACCGTGTCGGCCAAAAGCTGCGGAATGGTCTTGTCGAGCAGCGGCTGCAGGCGCTCGCCCGAGACATGCGACAGCCCTTCCTTCGGGGCAATGAAGACAATGCCCGCCTGAGCGGGGTTCGACGGTCGCGTGCCTTTCAGTTCGTCCGGGTTGATCGCCATGGCCTCCTCCTCCGCTAGCGATGGAAGGCTAGCAGCCGACCACCGATCCGAAAATCAGGCCAAAAGTCGGATGGCGCAAGCGGCGAAACGAGAACTGTCTTATCTCGAGGACTGAGGTCAGCACTTGACGGCGCGTCCTTCGAGGCTCGCCCCGCAACAGATAAGCCATGCCTTCAACCGAAATGCGGCTCGCACCTCAGGATGAGGACCGCCGTGCAGGCCTCTTGAATTCTCCAATGTTTCAGAATGAAGGGACTTTGCAAAACGGTCCTCATCCTGAGGTGCGAGCGAAGCGAGCCTCGAAGGACGCACCGAAAGGCCAAAGCTTCAGCCCAGCGAAGCGGCGACCTTGGCGCCGATGTCGGCGAGAAGGGCGGCATCGGCCGGCTTGCGTTCCTTCTTCGAGGCAACGAGGCAGGCCTGCGACTTCAGCACGATACCGTCCGACAGGATCTTCAGATGGTTCGCCTTCAGCGTCGAGCCGGTGGTGGTGATGTCGACGATGATATCGGCCGAGCCTGCCGCGGGCGCGCCTTCCGTCGCGCCCAGGCTTTCAACGATGCGGTAGACCTGGATGCCATGCTTGGCGGTGAAGAACTGCTGCGTCAGCCGCCAGTATTTGGTGGCGATGCGCAGCCTGCGGCCATGGCGCTGGCGGAAGTCGGCAGCGACATCGTCGAGATCGGCCATGCTGTCGACGTCGAACCAGATGTCCGGTACCGCCACCACGACATCGGCATGGCCAAAGCCGAGCCGCGCGGCGATCTCGGCGCGTGACTGCCAGTCTGCCAGGTTCTCGCGCAGCAGGTCCTCGCCGGTGATGCCGAGATCGACGGCGCCCTGCCCGATCTCGCCGGCAATTTCCGAAGCCGAGAGGAAGGCCACGTCGATGTCGTCTCGACCGGCAATGCGGGCGTGATATCTGCGGTCGTCTTCCGGCAGGCTGACGGCGAGCCCGGCTCTGGCCAGCACTTCCAGCGCCTGTTCCTTCAACCGCCCCTTGGACGGGATCGCCAGCGTCACGGTCATGATGCGTCACCCCGCAGCGCCTCGATGCGGTCGAGCCAGACCGAGAAGCCGACGCCTGGGATCTGGCCCTTGGCGCCAAGCAGCGTCAGCAGGCGGTCATAACGTCCGCCACCGACCAGCGGGCGTTCGCCGTCGCCCGATGCGATCTCGAAGACGAGACCGGTATAATAGTCGAGCGGACGCCCGAAGGCGGCGTCGTAGTGGACCGCATCGCCCGTCAGGCCATGGCCGGCAACGGCCTGTGCACGGGCGGCGAAGGTCTCGAGCGCAGAGCCAAGCGCCAGCCCGGCATTGGAAGCAAACCCCTGCAACGCCTCGGCCGCCTGCGACAATGGCACATGGATGGCGAGGAATGTCTTCAGCGCAGCAAAAGCCTCTTCCGAGAGCCGTACGGAACGCAGTTGCGCCTTCTCGATAAGCCGGCGCGCGATGTCTGCCGGCGTCCGGCTGGCGGAAGCGGAAAGGCCGAGTTTTTCCATGTCGGCGGCGATATGCGCCGTCAGGGCGTCAACGTCGGCGTCCAGCGCCAGTGTTGCAACCGGCGGCGGCAGCTGGCCGTTGCGCGGCGGGTTGGCGAGGTCGGCAAGTGCTGCCTCCAGCATCGTCTTCGAACCGAAGGCGCGGGCGAGCCGCATGCGCCAGCCGCGCGGCAGGCCAAGTGCTGCCAGCACCGCTTCGAAGATGGCCTGGTCGCCGAGCGTGACCGAAAGCGCACGCTTCGGCAGCACCAGCGACAGCAAGGCATGGGCGTCGGCGACGCTGCGGGCATCGGCTGCTGCGGTGTCGCTGTCGCCAAGATCCTCGATTCCGGCCTGGAAGAACTCGTTGCCGCCGTCGCGGCGCTGGCGGAAGACCTCGCCGAGGTAGCCATAGCGGCGCGGCGTGCCCGCCTGGCTGGCGATATGGTCGAGGCAGACCGGAATGGTGAATTCGGGACGCAGGCAAAGCGTCTGGCCGGTCTCGCTTTCGGTCAGGAAGATACGGCGGCGCAGGTCCTCGCCGGCCATGTCGAGGAACGGATCGGCAGGCTGCAGCACGGCGACGTCGACAAGGCCGACGCCACGCTGTTCGAGCAGCGCCACCATTTCATCGGCAAAGGCGGGAGGCCTCCTCATGACGCCACCTTCTGCATCAGCTCAATGCGGTTGCCGAACGGATCATAGACATGGATGCGCTCATAACCCTCCAGCGGCACGTCTGTAGCCGTCCGGTAGCCAGCCTTTGTCGCCAGTGCCTCCAGCCGCTTCACATCGTCGACCAGGAAGGCCGGATGCGCCTTGGCGGCAGCGTGGAAGTCGGGATCGACGCCGAGATGCACCTTGACCGCAGCGCTTTCAAACCAGCAGCCGCCCCGTTTTGCGAGGTCGTCAGGTTTCGCCACTTCGGTCAGGCCCAGTATGCCGGCATAGAATGCGCGTGCGTCGGGCTCGCGCCCGGCCGGCATGGCAAGCTGGACGTGATCGATGGCAAGCAGGGTCATTGGCGCTCGGCGGCCTGCGCGGCGAGGATCTTCTTCACCTCGGCGACCAGATCGGTTTCCTTCACCGTGACCTGGCCCGGCCGTGCTTCCTTGTATTCGGCGTGATCGGCGATCGCCGCCGCCTGCCTGGCGCCTTCGATCAGGTCCTTCAGCTGGACCTCACCGGCCTCGCGCTCGCTGGAGCCCTGGATGACGGCGATCGGCGAACCGCGCCGGTCGGCATATTTCAGCTGCGCCTTCATACCGGCGCCACCGAGATAGAGCTCGGCGCGGATGCCCGCCCGGCGCAGATCGGACACCATCTTCTGGTAGCGACCGAGGCTTTCCGTGTCCTTGTCCATCACCAGCACGATCACCGGCTGCAGGATGTCGGAAATGTCGAGCTTGCCGAGGTTCTTCAGCGCCGTCATCAGGCGCGAGACACCGATGGAGAAGCCCGTCGCCGGCACCGGTTCGCCGCGGAAGCGCGAGACCAGCCCGTCGTAGCGTCCACCACCACCGACCGAACCGAAACGCACGATCTTGCCTTCGTCGTTGGGGATCTCGGCCAGCAGTTCCGCCTCGTAGACCGGGCCGGTGTAATATTCGAGGCCGCGAACGATGGAAGGATCGATCTTGACGCGTGTGTCGAGATAGCCCGCGGCCGCGACCATCGCGCCGATATCCTGCAGTTCCTGCACGCCTTCGGCGCCGCGTTCCGACCCGGCGACAGCCTCGCGCATCTTGGCCAGCGTGTCGGCAAGGTCGCCCGTGCCCGGCGCGGTCAGAAGCAGCACGCGATCGGATTGCGTGGCGTCCAGTCCCGCGCCCTTGGTGAAGTCGCCGCTTTCGTCGAGGCGGCCCTTGCCGAGCAGCGCGCGCACGCCGTCCGGCCCGACCTTGTCGAGCTTGTCGATGGCACGCAGCACCGTGAGCCGGCGGCCGGCATTGTCGTCACCGCCCAGGCCGATCGCCTCCAGCACGCCGTCGAGAACCTTGCGGTTGTTGACGCGGATGGCGTAGTCGCCGCGCCCGATGCCCAGCGCTTCCATCACGTCGGCCATCATCATGGCCATTTCGGCATCCGCCGCCACGCCCGGCGTGCCGACCGTGTCGGCATCGAACTGCATGAACTGACGGAAGCGGCCAGGGCCTGGCTTCTCGTTGCGGAACACCCAACCCGAACGATAGCTGCGATAGGGCTTCGGCAGGCGCTCGTAATTCTCGGCGACGAAACGCGCCATCGGTGCGGTCAGATCATAGCGCAGCGACAGCCACTGCTCGTCGTCGTCCTGGAAGGAAAAGACGCCTTCGTTGGGACGGTCCTGGTCCGGCAGGAACTTGCCCAGTGCGTCGGTATATTCGATCAGGGGCTGGTCGACCGGCTCGAAACCGTAGAGCTCGTAGACCGCGCGAATGGTGGCCATCATCTTTTCGACGGCGCGGATGTCCTCGGCGCTGCGGTCGACAAGGCCACGCGGCAGCCGCGCCTTCATCTTTTCCGGTTTGTCGGCCATGGTCGTGAACTCGCTGTCGATGGTGCAGGCATGTCGAAAACTGCCGCTTTCGCGGCGCGGTTGTCCTAGCCGATGCTGGCAGGTGCGGCAAGGCGTTTGCCGGAGACAACACCTTGCAGCGCGACAGCGGTTTCGCGGTGGCAGAAACGGCGGAATGCCGGCCACGCGGCTTCCCCGGCTAACCACTCGTCAACCATTGCGGCCAAATGCGCCAAAACGCACCAATTTGGCCATTATCGCAGCATCGTGCCGACATAATCGACGCTGATAAGCGGCTTGAAACCAAGGACTTGCACTGAAATGGCCGCAGCGCACAAAATCGAACTGCTGGATGAACCGGTCATGACGGCACAGGTGATCCCGCTGCGTCGCCTCGAAACCGTCGCGCCCACGGTCAGCCAGCAAGCCGGACCGTTCGAGGTGCCGGCAGCCGAACGCAAGGGTTCGGGTCTCGGCGACATCCTGATCACCGGGCTGCTGGTGATCTATCCGGCGCTCGCCACCGTCACCGCCATCATCATCGGCCTGATGCTGTCACGCGGCTGAAATTACTTCGGTCGTGCGAGCGCCCGCCGCTCGGCCTCGACCTCGGCACGGCATACACAGCCCTCGATATGGTCGTTGACCATGCCCATGGCCTGCATGAAGGCGTAGACGGTGGTCGGGCCGACAAAGGTCCAGCCGCGCTTCTTCAGTTCCTTCGAGATGCGTGTCGATACCGCCGTGGTCGGGTTGGCGCGCAGATGCGCGATGTCGACCACCGCAGGCCGCTCCTGCGGGCCCGGCTCGAAGCTCCAGAACCAGGCGGCGAGTGAGCCGGCCTCCTTGACCAGTTCCTGCGCACGTCCGGCATTGTTGATGGTCGAGACGATCTTGCCACGATGGCGGATGATGCCGGCATTGGTCAGCAGCCGCTCGACGTCGGCATCGGTGAAACGCGCGACCTTGTCGAAATCGAAACCTGCGAACGCCTCGCGGAAAGCCTCGCGCTTGCGCAGGATGGTCAGCCAGGACAGGCCCGACTGGAACCCTTCCAGGCAGATCTTCTCGAACAGGCGGCGGTCGCTGGTCACCGGGCGGCCCCATTCATGGTCGTGATAAAGCTGGTAATCGGGCAGGTTGCCGTGCCAGGCGCACCGGGTGACGCCGTCTTCCCCGGTGATCAAACCATTGTTGTCACTCATTGCAAATCCATTCGTTAACGCCTGGAAGGCGTGCTTTACCGGGGCTTTACCAGATTCCTGAACCGGCCGGTAACCACACCAAAAGGTTTACTGACAAAGCGGCATTTTAAACGTTCGCGATTCACCATTCGCTTGCCGCATCCGGACAACATGCCGATCGAGACCGTGAGGAACACCCGTTTCCTGCGCGGCGCGACGATCGAGTTGAGAGTGCGTCCCCATGCGAACAACCACGAGAAAGCTTTTTCTGCCTCTGTTCGGCGCAATCGGTGCGCTGGCGGCGATTGCCACCCCTGCCCTTGCCAATGACCGCTACGCCGAGCGTCCGCCGGTGATGGTGAGCCCGGATCTGTCGGCGCCCTGGGTCACGCAGCTAGGCCGCGCGCCGGGCGTGGTCAGGGCGAGCCGTGCCGTCCGGCCATGGGGAGAGCCGCAGGTACGTTACCGCCAGGCCGTCCCGCAGGATCAGTATTACGGCCAGGCGCAGCCGCGCGTTCAGCAATACCGTCAGGTCCGGCCACAGGCCGGGACCGACCGCGTGCGCACCGCAGCAGTGCCCGGCCAGCAGGTCAGGCGCACAGTGGCGCGGCCGCAGATCAACCCGATCTACCTGCCGCAGGAAGTTGCGTTTGACGGCAAGGAAAAACCCGGCACGATCATCATCGATACGACGCAGAACTTCCTCTATCTGGTAGGGGAAGGCGGCAAGGCGCGCCGCTACGGCGTCGGCACCGGCAAGCCGGGCTTCGAATGGGCCGGTACGCACAAGGTCAGCCAGAAACGCGAATGGCCGGACTGGCGCCCGCCGAGCGAGATGATCGCACGCGAAAAGGCCAAGGGCCGCTACCTGCCGACGTTCCTGGCCGGCGGCATGGAAAACCCGCTCGGCGCCCGCGCGCTGTATCTCGGCTCGACGCTCTATCGCATCCACGGCACCAACCAGCCCTGGACGATCGGCGGCGCTGTATCCTCCGGCTGCATCCGCATGCGCAACGAGGACGTCGTCGACCTCTACGACCGGGTGAAGGTAGGCACGACGGTCGTCGTGATGTAATGTTTGCGCATTGAGTCGGCCTCACCGCCGACCGACGAAATAACGGGGGACGGGCCTTGTGGGGACATGGCCGGTCCAGAAAGGGCAGCCGGCAACGCCGCGCTGCCCTTTCTGCTTTCGCCCGCTAGACGGGTTTTTGGCCGCCAGTGACCATAATCGACTAAGGCAGGACGGATTCAGCCTCCCGCCGGCGGCATTCTCCTGCTATGTCGCCGCAAACAAGAAATCCGGAAGTCTGCCCATGTCCTCGACCGACAGCCGCTACCTGAAGGGTGGCCCCGTCGCCAAACGCATCATCGAAGGTGTCCGCATCGCCGCCGAAGAGGCCCGTGCCGAAGGCTTTCCGGCGAAGCTGGTCTCGATCACCGTCGGCGATGTCGACGCCGTCGACGTCTATGTGCGCAACCAGCGCGCCAAGGCAGCCCAGGCCGGCATCGATTTCGAGGAACGCCGCTTTCCGGCCGACGTCACCGCGCGCGAACTCGAGGCAGCCATCCATGGCATGAATGCCGATCCGCGCGTCACCGGCATCATCATCCAGCGCCCGGTGCCCAAGCATATCCCGGTCAAGGCGCTGCAGAGCGCGGTGCATCCGCTGAAGGACGTCGAGGGCATGCACCCGGCCTCGATCGGCAACATCGTCTACAACCAGCTCGACCTGGCCCCCTGTACCGCCGCCGCCTCGGTCGAGCTGCTCAAGGAAACCGGGCTCGATCTGAAGGGTCTCGAAGTCGTGGTCGTCGGTCATTCCGAGATCGTCGGCAAGCCGATTGCCTTCCTTTTGATGAGCGAAGGCGCCACCGTCACCGTCTGCCATCACATGACACGCTCGCTGGCCGTGCATGCGCGCCGCGCCGATGCCCTGTTCGTTGCGGTCGGCAAGCCGCGCCTGATCAAGGCGGACATGGTGAAGCCGGGCGCCGCCGTCATCGACATCGGCATCAATTCGGAAACGCTGCCGGACGGCACCACCCGCATCGTCGGCGACGTCGACACCGAAAGCGTCAAGGAAGTGGCGTCCTGGATCACGCCGGTGCCGGGCGGCGTCGGCCCGATCACGGTGTCGATCCTGCTGCGCAACACGATGGTGGCGCTTAACCGCCAGCGCGAGCTCTACCGCGCCAGCTATGCCGTCGACGAACAGCCCGGCCAGATCGCCGCGGAATAAGGCTAGACGAGGTCAAAGGTCTTCCGGCTGTCGCTCCTGAGCGGCTGCCAGACCTGGATGTCGCGCGGACCCTCCAGCACTTCGTCCAGCGCAGCGTGCCATTCCTCGCGGTAGGGGCGCTTCAACTGCACGTCGAGCACGTCCTGATGATCGACCCAGGTCTCGTGCAGCAACAACCGCAACGGATCTTGCGGATCCCGGTGCAAGGTGGCGGAGATGAACATCTCTTCGTGACGCATCGTGTCGAGGACACCATCGAGCAGCATCATGAACCGCTCCTGATGCTGCGGGCGGACGCGAAAGCCGATGATGTAGGTGATGGCCATTGTTTTTCTCCTGTCTGGGCTCGATGGCGCGCAAAATGCCAGACCGAGCGACAGCGGCAATGACCTCGCAGGTAATGAAATCCCGGCAGCGGACCGGATCAACGCGGCAGCAGCGCCGTAACGAACTGGCGCAGGCTGGTCTCGACGAAATCCTCGACGCGCCCTTGCGGGTCAAACCCCCACCACAGCAGCGAACCCTGCCACTGCGAGGCCATCAGCAAGCCGACATCCTGCGGCGCGACTGCGGTATCCGCGAAACACGTGTCGAGCACGGCTGAGAGACGCCGGCGCCAGGCTGCGCCGCGCGCCCGCAGCACCGGGTCACGCAGGTCCTCGCGCAACACGAGCAGGCCCTCCGCATAGGCTTCGATCTCGCCGTAGCCGCGCGACAGGTCGACCAGCAGGTCGACCGCCCCTTCCGGCGTCCTGGCGACGCTGCCGCCAAGCTCTTCGGTGCGCGTGTCCAATCGGTCCCAGGCGGCCAGCAAGGCAGCCTGCTTCAGCCCGGCCTTGGTCTTGAAGCGCTGCACCAGCGTTGCCGGGGAAAGGCCGCAGGCGCGTGCCAGGCTCTCGAAGGTCAGCGCCTCGGGGCCGCGCTCATGGATCAGGCCCAGCGCGATCTCCAGCACCTTCTCGTCGGACAGCGTTTTGGGTCGCGGCATCTTGATTTCCGATTAATAAGTGAATATTCATTTATATATTATTTCACATCACGCCATCAAAGGCAAAAGCCCAGGAGGTTTCAATGACTCTTGCTGGAAAGGTCGCGCTTGTCGCCGGCGCAACACGCGGTGCTGGGCGCGGGATAGCGGTCGAACTGGGAGCTGCCGGCGCCACGGTCTACGTCACCGGGCGCACGACGCGGCAGCATCCATCCGAGTACCAGCGGCCCGAGACGATCGAGGAGACCGCCGAACTCGTCACTGCTGCCGGCGGCAGGGGCATCGCCGTTCAGGTCGACCATCTCGTTTCGGAAGAGGTCGCGGCCCTCATGCAACGCATCCGCGCAGAGCAGGGCCGGCTCGACATCCTAGTCAACGACATATGGGGCGGCGAGAACTACGTCGAGTGGAACAAGCCCGTATGGGAACACGACCTCGCCAAGGGCCTGCGCATGCTGCACCTGGCTGTCGACACGCATCTCATTACCGCGCATCACGCTTTGCCGCTGCTGATCGAAAATCCCGGCGGACTGCTGGTGGAGGTGACGGACGGGACGGCTGAATACAATGCCAGCCACTATCGCCTCTCCCCTTTCTACGATCTTGCCAAGGTGGCGGTGAACCGCATGGGCTGGTCCCATGCCAAGGACCTTGCACCGCATGGCGCGACCGCAATTTCGCTGACGCCCGGCTGGCTGCGTTCCGAAATCATGCTGGAGACCTTTGGCGTCAGGGAAGAGAACTGGCGTGATGCAACAGTGAATGTGCCGCATTTCGTCATTTCGGAAACGCCACATTTCGTCGGACGTGCGGTCGCGGCACTTGCGGCCGATCCGGACCGCGCGCGCTGGAACGGCCAGTCGCTGTCGAGCGGAAGCCTGGCGAAAGAATACGGCTTCACGGATCTCGACGGGTCCCGGCCGGATGCCTGGCGTTACATCGCCGAGGTCGAGGAACCCGGCAAGCCGGCAGACGCCACTGGCTATCGGTAGCGTGCCGGGTTAGGCCGCCTTGCCGCCGCGCAGTTCGGCAGGCTGCTCGCCGCCATAGGCCCAGTCGAGCAGCTTCACCGTATGCACCACCGGCAGTTTCGCGGCCGAGCCGATCTGCGTGATGCAGCCGATGTTGCCAGTGGCTACCACGTCGGCGCCGGTGGCGGTGATGTTCTTGACCTTGCGTTCGAGCAGGCGAGCGGAAATCTCCGGCTGCAGGATGTTGTAAGTTCCCGCCGAACCGCAGCACAGATGCCCTTCGCGCGGCTCCTTCACCACGAAACCGGCACGGGCGAGCAGCTCCTTCGGCTGTCGCGTGATCTTCTGGCCATGCTGCATGGAGCATGCGGAATGATAGGCAACGACCGTGCCCGGCTTGCGCGCAGGCTCCGGCAGGTCGAGCGTGGCGAGATATTCGGTCACGTCACTGGCGAGCGCCGACACTTTGGCGGCCTTTTCGGCATAGGCCGGGTCCAGCCGTAGCATGAAGCCATAGTCCTTGATCGTGGTGCCGCAGCCCGAAGCGGTGATGACGATGGCGTCCAGCCCCTCCCCCTCGATCTCCCGCGTCCATGCATCGACATTGCGGCGGGCCGAGGCGAGCGCCGCCGCCTCACGGCCCATGTGATGAACCAGCGCGCCGCAGCAGCCCTCGCCTTGCGGCATCACCACGTCGATGCCGAGCCTGTTGAGCAGCGACACCGTTGCCTCGTTGATGCCGGGCTCCAGCACCTGCTGCGCGCAACCGGTGAGCAAGGCGACCCGTCCCCGTCTCTGCCCCTTCGCGGCGCTGCGCGCGCCGGGTCTGGCCAATGGCGATGCCGCCGGCACGCTGGCGGGCGCCAGCTTCAGCATGGCGGCGAGCGGCTTCAGCGCCTTGCTGTTCTCGAACAGTCCCATGAAAGGCCGGCCGAGCCTCGCCAGCTTCAGCGCGGCGCGAAAGCGCACCGGATGCGGCAGCACGAAGGCGAGTACGGAGCGGATCAGCCGGTCGGCGAGCGGGCGCCTGTAGGTCTTTTCGATATGGCTGCGCGCATGGTCGACCAGATGCATGTAGTTGACGCCCGAGGGGCAGGTCGTCATGCAGGCGAGGCAGGACAGGCAGCGATCGACATGGGTGACGATCTCCTTGTCGGCCGGACGGCCATTCTCCAGCATGTCCTTGATCAGGTAGATGCGCCCACGCGGGCTGTCGAGTTCGTTGCCAAGCGTTACATAGGTCGGACAGGTGGCGGTGCAGAAGCCGCAATGCACGCATTTGCGCAGGATCTTCTCCGATTCCGCGACATGCGGATCGGCAAGCTGGTCGGCTGTGAAAGAGGTCTGCATCGTTATGCCATCCGGCCGGGATTGAGGATCTGCCTGGGGTCGAACTCGGACTTGAGCCGCTCGGCAAGGCCAGCCAGGGCCGGGGGCTGCGGCTGGAACACCGGCGTCGCCGCACGGACGCCGGGGGCAGCACGGACAAGCGTCGCGTGGCCGCCGCCGAAATGCTGCACCGCCGCCCGCACCAACTGGTCTTCCGGTTCGCCCATTTCCATACTGAGCCAGATCAGACCGCCCTGCCAGTCGTAGAACACTTCCACCGCCGACTGCATGCGCAGCGCCATCACCATGGCGTGGCCATCGGCGGGTGCCATCGACACGCGCCAGAGCGGCTTGTCAGAGCCGGCGAACGGCATGCAGTCGCGGACATCGCGCCAGATGGTGGCGGACGCTTCGCCGGCGATCTCCTGCAGCGGTCCGGCATTGCGCAGCAGTTCCTTCAGCGCGCCGATGCGATAGGTCACCGAAGGACCAAAGCCTTCGACGCGCAGCAGGGTCGCCGCCTCATTGCCAAGGGCGCCGGCGGCGACACGCGCCGCGATGCGCTCCGGCAGATGCGCGGCGCTCGACACTTCAGCGCTGGAACCAAGCGCCAGCGACATGGCCGCGGCAGCGTTGTCGTCGAGCAGGCCACGCACGGCCAGCGTCACCTCGGTTTCCGCCGCCGGCAACACCTTGAAAGTGACATCGGTGAACACCGCAAGCGTGCCCCATGAGCCGGCCATCGCCTTGGAGAGATCATAACCGGTGACGTTCTTGACGACGCGGCCACCGGATTTGAAGGCCTCGCCGCGCCCCGACACCGCATGGATGCCGAGGATGTGGTCGCGTGCAGCCCCTGCCTTCAGCCGACGCGGGCCGGAGAGGTTGGCGGCAAGCACGCCGCCGATCGTGCCCCTGCCGGGCTCCTCGCCAAGCAGCCGGGCATAATCCATCGGCTCGAAAGCAAGCTGCTGGCCGTTTTCGCCAAGCAGTGTCTCGATCTGAGCCAGCGGTGTTCCGGCGCGCGCCGACAGCACCAGTTCCGCCGGCTCATAGAGCGTCACACCGGAGAGCTTCGAAAGATCGAGCGTGTGTTCGGTCTGCAGGGGTCGGCCGATCGCGCGCTTGGAGCCGTGGCCGACGATCTCCAGTGGCGCCTCTTCGGCGACCGCCCATTGCACGGTGGAAAGCACTTCGGCAGGCGAGGTTGGGATGAAGGTGGTCACAGCCGATGCTCCCGCAGCTTTTCCAGCACCGCCTCGCCGCGCGGCGAGAGCTGGTAGCCGATGTCAAGGCTCTCCGTCAGGCCCAGCTCCTTCAGCCTACGCACATCCTGCTTGAACTTCAGCTTTTCCACCCCGGCAGCCTGAGCGAGTTCGCCAGCCGGTGTGGCCGGACGGGCGCCGATAGCTTTCAGGATCGACGGGAAGTAACCCGGCTTCGCCTTGTCCCAGCGCGCGAAGCGGGCCGCCAGATCATGCCAGTCGGATTCGGACAGCTTCGCCGCGCCGCGCAGGCCGACACGCTGGTCCGGCTCGATGCCGTCGAGAACGATCCGATAGAGCGTGCGATCGCCATCCGAGCGCAGATCAGCCAGCAGTGCGGCGCGATCGGCAAAGCCCGCCGCCTTCGCCTCGGCATCGGTCAGATCCTGTTCGTCGACCGGTTCGACCGCAGCGATACGCACCACGCCTGCCGCCGTGCGCAGGCCGGTGCCGGCTTTCACCGTCGGGCGCAACCAGCGGCGGAAGGCGAGCGTGACGTCGCCCCGCGCGATGCCGACCAATGTTGCTTGCTTCAGTTGCACGAGATCCGTCTCACTTGAGCATGCCGTGATGGAAAGCCGCGGCAATCCAGTTCCAGTCTGCTTGGGGAAGATCGTAGGCCGACACCCTGCGCTGGCCCGAATTCGACAGGACGAGAAAGCTCCAGAGACGACCGCGCCCGGCGCGTATGCGCTCCAGTCGCAGATAGCCATGCTCGACCAGCCAGCGCATGTCGGGTGTGTAAGGCGGGCGATGTTGGCGGGCGATCCCCAAACCATCGGGAAGCTCGCGAGCGACATAACAAAGCAACGCCATGCGGCGGCGCATGGAAGGAGGGTTCGCCAAGGGCCTTGGTGGAGCGGTTGCCAGGCGATCCAACACCTCACGTTGTTCCTTGGTCTCTCGTATCCAAGCGCGCAATATCTGCCCCTTGGACTGTGGCCCAGCCAATCGCCCCATCGCTCAAAACCTCGGAATGTCGGGAAAGGCGACCTGACCGCGATGCACATGCATGCGGCCGAGTTCGGCGCAGCGGCGCAGTTGCGGAAACACCTTGCCGGGGTTGAGCAGATGGTTGGGGTCGAAGGCGCATTTCACCCGCATCTGCTGGTCGAGATCGGCCTCGCTGAACATCTCCGGCATCAGGTCGCGCTTCTCGACACCGACGCCATGTTCGCCGGTCAGCACGCCGCCGACCTCGACGCAGAGCCGCAGGATATCGGCGCCGAACTTCTCGGCCCTGGCCAGTTCCCCTGGCACATTGGCATCGTAGAGGATGAGTGGATGCAGGTTGCCGTCGCCGGCATGGAAGACGTTGGCGACACGCAAGCCGTAGGTTTCAGAAAGCTCGCGCATGCCGGCCAGCACGCGCGGCAATTCCTTGCGCGGGATGGTGCCGTCCATGCAGTAGTAGTCCGGCGAGATGCGACCGACCGCCGGGAATGCGGCCTTGCGGCCGGCCCAGAAGCGCAGGCGCTCTTCCTCCGAATTGGAGATCCGGCAGGTGGTCGAGCCATTGCTGATGGCGATCGCCTCGACGGCGCCGATCAGGTGATCGACCTCGACCGCCGGTCCGTCAAGTTCGACGATCAGCAGCGCTTCGCACTCCAGCGGATAGCCGGCCTGGACGAAATCCTCCGCCGCGTGGATCGCAGGCCGGTCCATCATCTCCATGCCGCCTGGGATGATGCCGGCACCGATGATGTCGGCCACGCACTGGCCGCCCTGCTCGCTGGTCGGGAAGCCGATCAGCAGCGCGCGCGCCGTCTCCGGCTTCTTCAGGATGCGCACCGTCACTTCAGTGACGACGCCGAGCAATCCCTCGGAACCGGTCATCAGGCCGAGCAGGTCATACCCCTCGGCGTCGAGATGCTTGCCGCCGAGCCGCACCACCTCGCCGTTCATCAGCACCATTTCGATGCCCAGCACGTTGTTGGCGGTGAGGCCGTATTTCAGGCAATGCACGCCGCCGGAATTCTCCGCGACATTGCCGCCGATCGAGCAGGCAATCTGTGAGGACGGATCCGGCGCGTAGTAGAAACCCTCCTGCTCCACCGCATGCGTGATGCCGAGATTGGTGACGCCCGGCTGTGCCGTCACAGAGCGGTTGGGATAATCGATGCCGAGGATACGGTTGAAGCGGCTCATCACCAGCAGGACCGCGTCTTGCAGCGGCAAGGCCCCGCCCGAGAGCGAGGTGCCGGCGCCGCGCGGCACGACGCGGATGTTGCGGTCATTGCAGTATTTCAGCACCCGCGACACCTGCGCCACCGTCTCGGGCAGCACCACGACCAGCGGAAGCTGGCGATAGGCGGTCAGTCCATCGCTTTCGAAAGCGCGCATCTCGTTGACGGTTTCGACGACGCCTTCACCCGGCACGATCGACCTGAGATCGGCAACGATGGTGGCGCGCCGCCCAAGCGTCGCCTCATCCGGCTTCGGCATGGCAAGACCGGACATGATGCCTCCCGCTTGGCAAATAGGCTGACTGGTAAAAGCTTTTTACCAATTTGCCGCAGTGCTTGCAAATGATGCTTTAGGCCCAAGCCCGCGCCGTCATGCGCGCACCTTCCCGCGCGTCAATCTGACGCTGGCAAATGGACAGATGGTTCCGGACTATTCGCCGGCATGACCTGCCGGCTCGCCGTGCAGGCGCTGCACCCGGCGCACGCCCCACCAAACCAGCAGCACGGCGACCGGCACGGATGCGGCCGTGACCACTTCCGGCGCAAAGGCATGGCCGAAGAAGGAGGCGCCCTTGGCGAGATAGCCGATCAGCCCGACGACATAATAGGAAACCGCCGCCACCGACAGACCTTCGACGGTCTGCTGCAGGCGCAGTTGCAGGCGGGCGCGGTTGTTCATCGAGGCGAGCAGGTCGCGGTTCTGCTTCTCCACCTCGACATCGACCCAGGTGCGCAGCAGCGTGGTGGCGCGCGTCAGCTTGCGCGACAGGTTGGCCTGCCGCTCCTCGACCGAACGGCAGGTGCGCATGGCCGGCGCGACGCGGCGCTGCAGGAAACCGGCCCAGGTGTCGTAGCCCGGCACCACCTCTTCATCGAGCGCTTCCAGGCGCTCCGTGACGATGCCGTCATAAGCGCGGCTGGCGCCGAAACGATAGAGGCTGGAAGCGGCATCCGCTTCCAGTTCGGCGGCAAGTTCGGTCAGGTCGGCGAGCAAGGTCTGGCTGTCGCGGGTTTCCGCTGCCTTCATCTCGCGGGTGATGACGGCAAGCTTGTCCTCGATGCGGCGCACGCGTGCCGACAGCGACAGCGCCAGCGGCAGGCCGAGCATGGCCAGCGTCCGGTAGGTCTCGATGTCGAGCAGGCGCTGCGACAGCGCGCCGGTGCTGGCCGCGGTCAGCGAACGGTTCAGCACCAGGACGCGGGTCAGCCCGTCACCGTCCTGGCGAAAGTCCGCGACGATGGCGGCGGCACCCCGTTCCACCAGCGAGAAACACAGGCTGGTGGGATCGAAACTGTCGAGCAGCTTTTCGTTGGCGGGGGTCCAGTTGCGGATCTCCAGCCGAATGCCGGAAATCACCGTGCCGGGCGGCGAGAAGCCATTGCCGAACGGCGTGTCCTCATGCGCGCGCCCGCTCTCGTCGAGCGGCCCTTCCCACAGATAGGTCGAGAACTCGGTGTGGCGCTCCCAGCGCAGCGAACCCTTGCCCCACTTCATGGCATGGAGGCGCGCCTGGCTGCCGGGAGCCGCGATGCCAAGGCGGCGCGAAAGTTCGGACAGCACGGCGTGGTCGACGCTGGTGCCACCCTCGGTCATGAAGGAAAGCTGGATCAGGACACGTGGCGTCTCGACCAGCGGGTGCGGGCGGGCATGCACCTCGCCGAGCGCGCTCGGGCGGCCCTCATGCGCGGGAAAACCCAGCACGCTGCCGATGGCACGCGGCCGGAATTCGAGATTGGACTGGTCGTCCGACACGGCAGTTCCCCCAGGTTCCGAGCCCTGTCTTTTGCAAAGCTCTAGGAGCAATCCGGAGCTATGACAACGAAAAGTCCGGGCGACAGGCCGTCAAAGCGACCGTCATCGCTTCGCGTTTGAACACCAAATTGGATAGATTAATTGACCAGTTCGCGTGATTGCCGCTATTCTGGGCTACAGAAGCTTTTTCTCGGGCACTCCCTTGGGCGACATCTTTTCCCGCATCGATCATTCGCGCACCGCCGACGAGGTGGTGGCGCAGATCGAGGCCCTGATCCTGGAAGGCGTGTTGCGCCCGGCCGACCGGCTGCCGGGTGAACGCGACCTCGCGCGCCAGTTCGAAGTGTCGCGGCCGATCCTGCGCGATGCGCTGAAAGCGCTGGAGACGCGTGGCCTGCTGACGACGCGGCATGGCGGCGGCACCCATGTCGCCGACGTGATCGGCCAGGTGTTCTCCAAGCCAGTGATGGAGCTGATCTCCTCGCACCGCAAGGCTGCCGCCGATTATCTGGAATACCGCCGCGAGATCGAGGGCGTCGCCGCCGAATATGCGGCCCGGCGCGCAACACCGGACGACCTTGCCCTGCTCGACCGCATCATGGCGCGCATGGACGAAGCGCACCGCACCGGAGACTTCCAGCACGAAGCCGACATCGACGTCGAGTTCCACAACGCCGTCGGCGAGTGCGCGCACAACATCATCCTGCTCCACACCTTGCGCTCCTGCTACCGCCTGCTGTCGGAAGGCGTGTTCCAGAACCGGCTGCTGGTCTTCACCCTGCCCGGCGCGCGCGACGAACTGCTGGCGCAGCACCGCGCCATCCATGCCGCCGTCACATCAGGCAACCAGGCGGCGGCACGAAAGGCGGCGATGGACCATATCACCTATGTCGAACGCTCCATGGTGGAAGCCGAACGCAGCGGCGACTGGCAACGCGTGTCGCGGCTTCGGCTGAAACAGCGCGGCGGGGACGCGAAACAGCGCGACGGGGAACCCGGCCGCAGGCGCAACGAAACGGACGCGGCGGCACGCGAAACCGGGAAAGCGGAATGAACATGCTTCTGACCATCGACGATCTCAAGAACCAGGCGCGCCGGCGCGTGCCGAAGATGTTCTTCGACTATGCCGATTCCGGCGCGTGGACGGAGAGCACCTACCGCGCCAACGAAGAAGACTTCGGCAAGATCAAGCTGCGCCAGCGCGTGCTGGTCGACATGGCCAACCGGTCGCTCGCCTCGACCATGATCGGAGAGACCGTCTCGATGCCGGTGGCGCTGGCACCGACCGGCTCGACCGGCATGCAGCATGCCGATGGCGAAATGCTGGCGGCACAGGCAGCAGAAGAGTTCGGCGTGCCGTTCACACTGTCGACCATGAGCATCTGCTCGATCGAGGACGTCGCCTCGGTGACCAAGAAGCCGTTCTGGTTCCAGCTCTATGTGATGCGCGACAAGGATTTCGTGCTCAACCTGATCGATCGGGCCAAGGCGGCCAGATGTTCGGCGCTGGTGCTGACGCTTGACCTGCAGATCCTGGCGCAGCGCCACAAGGATGTGCGCAACGGCCTGTCGGCCCCGCCGCGATTGACCCTGCCGAACCTGATCGACATGGCGATCCGGCCCGGCTGGTGCCTCGGCATGCTCGGCACCAAACGCCGCACCTTCCGCAACATCGTCGGCCATGTGAAGGGCGTCGGCGATCTTGCCTCGCTGTCGTCCTGGACGAACGAGCAGTTCGACCAGACCCTGTCGTGGGACGACGTCGAATGGATCCGCCAGCGCTGGGGCGGCAAGCTGATCCTGAAAGGCATCCTCGACAAGGAAGACGCGGTGCTGGCGGCCAAGACTGGCGCCGATGCCATCATCATCTCCAACCATGGCGGCCGCCAGCTCGACGGCGCCCCCTCCTCCATCGCGGTACTGGAAGAGATCGTCGACACTGTCGGCGACCGCATCGAGGTCCACATGGATGGCGGTATTCGTTCCGGGCAAGATGTGCTGAAGGCGCTGTGCCTCGGCGCAAAGGGCACCTATATCGGCCGTCCGTTCCTCTACGGGCTTGGGGCGGCCGGAAAGAAAGGCGTCACGCTGGCGCTGGAGATCATCCGCAAGGAGCTCGACCTGACGCTGGCGCTGTGCGGCAAGCGCGACATCAAGGATGTCGGCAAGGACATGCTTTACCGCTAGCGCACTTCCGCTATCTTCAAACTACCGAGCCGAAACGCTATCTTGCTGTTTTGGCGCATCCCGGTGCGAATATCTCTGATCAGCAGTGGCCTCCCAGGCGCTGACTTGCTAGGGTCTCGATGGGCAATGGAGACATGCTGATGGGGCGAATAGACTTCGTGTTTCGTAAGCTGGCTTGGATGGCCAACTCAGGCTCGTCACATCACGAAGCGCGGTTTGAAAAGGCGCAGGCCTTCTTGAAACCAAAGACAAAAAAAGGTCGTGAACGCCGCGATGCATTCTTCGAAAAATACCGCGGCCAAGTGCGCGGCAGCGCGCTCGTGCTCGTAGATAACGAAGGCAACCGGAGCGTCATCTAACGAAGCGTCACAAAGCCTTCCGCCGAAGAATCATTATCTCCCTTTTGCCGCATCCTTGTCCAAAAGTTCCGCGACTTTCGCTTTGCTGACCTTCGGTTCGGGATCATAATTCAACGCTCCCGAACCCATCTGAAAGCAGCTTCTCCTTTGACCGACGGTATCCATTTCCTCGACGCCCGCGCGCCGGACGGCATGCGCCTTTACGCCATCGGCGACGTGCATGGCCGGCTCGACCTGCTGTCCGGCATGCACCGGACCATTGCCGCCGAAATAGAGCGCGACCGGCCGGCCGACTGGCGCATCATCCATCTCGGCGACTATGTCGACCGCGGCCCGGACTCGAAAGGCGTCATCGACTTCCTGATCGCCGCGCAGCAGCGCGATCCACGCATCATCGCGCTGGCCGGCAACCACGATATCGGCTTCCGCGACTTCCTGGCCATGCCGGACGCCGATGGGCTGTTCGCACGCTATGGCGGCCGCGAGACGGCACTGTCCTACGGCGTGGCGATCGACTTCGCCGATCCGGCCTCGCTCGAACAAGGCTGGAAGGATCTCGTCAGCGCGGTGTCGCCCGAGCAGAAACAGTTCCTGCACGACCTGCCCTATTCGGTTTCGTTCGGTGATTTCTTCTTCTGCCACGCCGGCGTGCGTCCCGGCATCGCGCTCGACCGGCAGGCGCATGACGACCTGATCTGGGTCCGCTCCATCTTCCTCGATCATCCCGGGCTTTACGAAAAGGTCATCGTGCACGGCCACACGCCGCAGGCGGAAGCCGAGCTGATGCCCAACCGCGTCAATGTCGACACCGCCGCCTACCAGAGCGGCAGGCTGACGGCACTGGTCGTCGATGGTGCGGACAAGCGGATAGTGACTGAAGCCGCGTAGCCTTTTCCTGCCCCCTCACCGGATCATCGGGTAGCGCGGCGGTTCCTTCTCCCCTTGTGGGAGAAGGTGGCCGAGCCCCGGCGGCTTTGCCGCCGTTTGGGCGAGGTCGGATGAGGGGTGTTGGACGGAGTGCGAACGCTCCAACTGGCCGCATCGCCTCATTTCTTCCAGCACCCCTCATCCGTCTCGGCGCTGCGCGCCGAGCCACCTTCTCCCTCAAGGGGAGAAGGGAAGTCGCGCGGCATCGCCTCGCTTAACTTCCCGAAAACATGATCCTTGGCCCTGCCGATTGCCGCATCCAGATCATCACCCAAGGCCAGCCCGGCAGCGATGGCGCTGGCCAGCATGCAGCCGGTACCGCGCATGCCGACATCGAGGCGCGGTGCCTCGAAGCGTGACGGTTTCTGGCCAGCGCGCAGAAGCAGGTCGACTGAACGATCGCCTTCGGCATGACCGCCCTTGACCAGCAAGGCTGCCACGCCGCTTTCGAACAGCGACCCTGCTTGTCCAATGATGCCCGCCTCGTCTGTCGCAACCGGTTTGCCGCTCAGCAGCGCCAGTTCAGGCAGATTGGGCGTGACGAGCGTGCACAGTGGCATCAGCCGGCGTTTCAGCACCTCGACCGCATCCATTGGCAGCAGCGCGCGGCCTGATGTCGAGGCCAGGACAGGATCGAGTACCACCGGCAGCGGCAGGCGGCTGGCCAATACGGAAGCAACGGTGGTTACGGCATCCACACTGCCCAGCATGCCGATCTTGACCGCTGCCATCGCGTTGGAAGCAAAGGCGGCGCACATTTGCGCGGCGATCAGGTCCGGCGGCATCTGCTCGACCCGCTCGACGGCGCCGTGGGTCTGCACGGTCACGGCGGTGACCGTGAGGCAGGCGCGCAGGCCGAACGTCGCGACCGTCTCGACGTCGCGCGCAATGCCGGCGCCGCCGCTGGAGTCCGTACCGGCGACGACCAGCACATGCCGGTCGGGCGTCACCGCCATGATGCCGTGGCCGCCAGCCATTCGCGGGTACGCGCCTCCGGATCGGCATTGCGGGTGATGTCGGTGACGACGGCGGCACTGTCGGCACCTTGCGCGAAGACACCCGGGATGCGCTCGACGGTCAATCCGCCGATGGCGACGAGGGGCAATTCACCCGCCCGGCGTTTCCATTCGGCAATGCGGTCGAGGCCTTGCGGTGCCCATTTCATGGCCTTCAGGATGGTTGGATAGACCGGGCCCAGCGCGACATAGTCGGGCCCGGCCGCCAGCGCGGTTTCCAGTTCAAGATGATCGTGCGTGCTCAAGCCCAGTTTCAACCCGGCCCGGCGGATCGCCCCGACATCGGCTTCGGCCAGATCCTCCTGGCCGAGATGGACGAAGTCGCAGCCCTCGTCGATGGCGAGTCGCCAGTAGTCGTTGACGACGAGCTGGCAGCCATGGCGTTCGCAGATTGCCCTGGCGGCACGGATTTCGGCGCGTAGCGCCTCGGCGGGCATGTCCTTGACGCGCAGTTGCAACAGCTTCACGCCAAGCGGCACCAGCCGCTCGATCCAGGCGGCGGAATCGACGATGAGGTAGAACGGGTCGAGTTTCATGAGAAGGCTGCCAAGCCGATGACGGGGGTGGAGGGAACGGCCATGTCGCGCGGTTCGAGCGGACCGGCAAGGCACGCTTCCCGCCCTGCCTCGATCGCCTTGCCGAAGGCGCCGGCCATCGCCACCGGATCGCCCGCCCTGGCGACGGCGGTGTTGAGCAGCACGGCGTCGTAGCCGAGTTCCATGACTTCGGCCGCGTGCGACGGGCGACCGATGCCGGCATCGACGATCAGCGGCACATTTGGGAAATGCCCGCGTAGCGAGCGCAGTGCATCGACATTCTGCGGCCCGCGCGCCGAACCGATCGGCGCGCACCACGGCATCAGCAGTCTGCAGCCGGCTTCCAGCAATCGTTCGGCCACGACCAGGTCGTCGGTAGTGTAGGGAAACACCTCGAAGCCATCATCGCTCAGGATGCGTGCCGCCTCGACCAGGCCGAACACATCCGGCTGCAAGGTGTCGTGGTTGCCGATGACCTCCAGTTTGATCCAGTTGGTTGCAAAGACCTCGCGCGCCATCTGCGCCGTGGTGACGGCCTCCTTCACCGAGTGACAGCCGGCGGTGTTGGGCAGCACGCGCACGCCGAGTGACTGGATCAGCGACCAGAACTGCCCGCCGGTCCTGCCGCCGGCGCTTTCGCGACGCAGCGACACCGTCACGATCTCGGTCTTCGCAGCCTTGACCGCATCGGCCATGATCGCCGGCGACGGATAAAGTGCGGTGCCAAGCAGCAGGCGCGACGAGAACTGCTGTCCATAGAGTTCGAGCATGGCTTCACCCTCCTTTCATCGGCGACAGGATTTCGATGCAATCGCCATCGGCGATCCGGCAGGTCTCGCGTTCCCTCGCCGGCACCACTTCGCCGTTGAGCGCCGTTGCCAGCCAGCCGCCTGCATAGTCGAGTTCGGCGAGCAGGCCCGCCAGCGTGCCGGCGTCGACCTCGCGGCTTTCGCCGTTAATGATGAGCCGCATCGGCAAGCTCCCTTTGCGAATTGAAGATCAGTTCGGACGCCTGCCGTGCCATTGCCGGCGCCAGCAGAAAGCCGTGGCGGTAGAGGCCGTTGATCGAGACCCGGTTTGCGTCGCGGCTGACGCGCGGCAGGTTATCGGCGAAGGCTGGACGCACGCCGACACCGGCCTCGACGATCTCGGCTTCGCCGAAAGCCGGGTGCAGCGCGTAGGCGGCGCCGAGCAGTTCCATCATCGAACGCGCGGTGACCGGTTCATTGGCGTCGCTTTCGATCATCGTCGCGCCGACCATGAACAGGTGATCGGCGCGCGGCACGACATAGACGGGGAAGCGCGGGTGCAGCAGCCGGACGGGGCGCGCCAGCGAGACATCGGGCGCATGCAGCAGGAGCATCTCGCCGCGCACGCCGCGCAGTCCCGGGACGCTTGCTGCGATGCCGGTGCAGTCGGCCTCGATGTCGACGGTTTCCGGAACCCGCACCGCGCCATAGCCGAATTCGAAGCGCACGCCCATGCCGACCAGCCTGTCCTTGAGCGCAATCAGGGCACGACGAGGATCGAGATGCGCTTCCTCGCCGAAGAACAGCCCGCGCCGGAACCGGCCGGCAAGATCCGGTTCGAGTGCGGCAACGGCCTCTTCGCCGATCGCCGAAAACCCGGCCGTGCGTCGCGCGAAACGGTCGAGCTCGCCCGCGTCCCGCGCCGGAGCCACCACCAGCGTGCCGGCGCGCACGACATGCCCCGGCAGCACGGCATCCCACCAGTCGAGCGCCAGGCGGCCGAGCGTCACGACCGCCTCCTCCGCGCTCTCGCGCTCGCACCAGGGCGCCAGCATGCCGCCGGCAGCCCAGGACGCGCTGCCGGCAAGGCGATGCCGCTTTTCGATGACGGTGACGTCGGCGCCACGCGACGCCAGCTCGAGGGCCAGCGTCAGCCCGGCGACGCCGGCTCCCTTGACCAGCGCTTTCATGGCTGGTCGGCCCCCGCCTCCGATGCTTCGAAGGAAGCAGCCACATCGACGGTGTCGACGGAATCGAGCGGCAGGTAGAGATCGCCACCGACGCGGAACTTTTCCGCCATCGCCGCCATGCCCTCCTTCTGCGCTTCGGCACGGATGTCGTGGGAGATGCGCATGGAGCAGAATTTCGGCCCGCACATGGAGCAGAAATGCGCCACCTTGTGCGCTTCCTTGGGCAAGGTCTCGTCGTGGAACGCACGCGCGGTTTCGGGATCGAGCGAGAGGTTGAACTGATCCTCCCAGCGGAACTCGAAGCGTGCGCGTGACAGAGCGTCGTCCCTAACCTTGGCGGCGGGATGGCCCTTGGCGAGGTCGGCGGCGTGGGCGGCGATCTTGTAGGTGATGACGCCGACCTTCACGTCGTTGCGGTCGGGCAGGCCGAGATGCTCCTTCGGCGTCACGTAGCAGAGCATGGCGGTGCCGAACCAGCCGATCATCGCGGCGCCGATGCCGCTGGTAATGTGGTCGTAGCCCGGCGCGATGTCCGTGGTGAGCGGCCCGAGCGTGTAGAATGGCGCCTCACCGCAGACGGCGAGCTGCTTGTCCATGTTCTCCTTGATCTTGTGCATCGGCACATGGCCGGGACCTTCGATCATCACCTGGCAATCCCTGGCCCAGGCGATCTGCGTCAACTCGCCCAGCGTCTCCAACTCGGCGAACTGCGCCGCATCGTTGGCGTCGGCGATCGAGCCTGGCCGCAGCCCGTCGCCCAGCGAGAACGACACGTCATAGGCGCGACAGATATCGCAGATCTCCTCGAAGTGCTCGTAGAGGAAGCTTTCCCTGTGATGGTAGAGGCACCACTTGGCCATGATCGAGCCGCCGCGGCTGACGATGCCGGTGACGCGGTCGACGGTGAGCGGAATGTAGGGCAGCCGCACGCCGGCATGGATGGTGAAATAATCCACCCCCTGCTCCGCCTGCTCGATCAGCGTGTCGCGAAACACCTCCCAGCTGAGGTCCTCGGCAACGCCGCCGACCTTTTCCAGTGCCTGGTAGAGCGGCACGGTGCCGATCGGCACCGGTGAATTGCGCAGGATCCAGTCGCGGATGTTGTGGATGTTGCGGCCGGTGGAAAGGTCCATCACCGTGTCGGCGCCCCAGCGGGTCGCCCAGACCATCTTTTCCACTTCCTCGGCCATGGACGAGGTGACGGCCGAGTTGCCGATGTTGGCGTTGATCTTGACCAGGAAATTGCGGCCGATGATCATCGGCTCGGCTTCCGGATGGTTGATGTTGGCCGGGATGATGGCGCGACCACGCGCCACCTCGTCGCGCACGAATTCCGGCGTGACATAGTCGGGAACCGCCGCGCCGAAACTCTCGCCGTCGCGCTGCAGTTTGGTGTGCACCGCCTGGCGGCCGAGGTTCTCGCGGATGGCGATGAATTCCATTTCCGGCGTGATGATGCCGGCGCGCGCATAAGCGAGCTGGGTGACGGCGCGTCCGTCCCTGGCCCGGAACGGCTGGTTGCGCACCGGGAATTCCGGCGTCAGCCGCTCGCCGGAGACGAAGCCATTGTCCTCCGGCTTGACCAGGCGGCCCTCGTAGCGCTCGACATCGCCGCGCGCCACGACCCATTCCTCGCGCAGGCGCGGCAGGCCGCGCTCGATATCGGTCTGCACGCTGATGTCGGTGTAGGGGCCGGAGGAATCATAGACCGTGACGGGTGGCTCGCCGGCGGTGGGATGCACGGAAATTTCGCGCATCGGCACGCGCAGGCCGGGATGGATGACGCCCGGCTTGTAGACCTTGCGCGATGCCGGCAATTCGCCAACGGTGACGGTCGGGGTATGGATATTCATGAGCGAGCCTCCTCGAGTGACGGAGACCCAGTTCGCGCATGAGGAGGAAGTGGCGCTTCGCTGAATGAAATACGGGCATTCTTGCCCGAAACCGAAGCCGAAAAATGCCGGCCCGCGAAGTGTTCCCACCGTCCCTACGCCAGTATGAACTGGATCAGGTTCAACGGGTCACTGCGCGTTACAGCAGTATCTCAGCCCCTTGTCGGGACCCCCCTGGTGAGCCTCAAGGGTGGACCTCAAGCAGGCTTTTTGTCAACAGGGGTTTGAGCAGAAGGCAAGAGGACGCCAGCGCTGGACGCCCTCGGCCTTTGCGCGAAATGCGATCAGCTGAACCGGCGTTCCGCTCCATTTCCTTGTTTTGTCGTGCGATCTCAATCCGAAAGGTCTGCTACTTTTCGAGATCGTGCCCTAGGGCAAACGAAGGTTGTTTCCCTGCGCATCGAACACGTGCGGGGCTGTGGAAAAGGACAGCGGCAGCGTGTCGCCGGAACGAACCGCCGTGCGCTCCTGCGCCGGCACGATCAGCGCGGTGCCGTCCGGGGCCACGGCATAGATGAGCGTGGACCCGCCCAGATTTTCGGTGATTTCCACCCTGGCGCTGAACACCGGATTCGCGGCATCGATCCTGATGGCTTCCGGACGCAGGCCGAGCGTGACCTGGCTGCCCGTTTCCAGCGGCCGTGCAAACGGCCCGGGAATGGATTGCGGTCGCGAGAAAGCCGGGCAAGCGACCTGCATCCCATCCGCCGAAATGCTTTCCACCTTGCCGGACAACAGGGTCATTCGCGGGCTGCCTATGAAGCCGGCAACGAAGAGATTGGCCGGATTGTCGTAGAGGTCGATGGGGGTGCCGATCTGTTCCACCAGGCCGCCACGCAGGACGACAATCCTGTCCGCGAGCGTCATGGCCTCGACCTGATCGTGCGTGACGTAGATCATGGTCGCCCCGATCTCGCGATGGATCTTGGCGATCTCGACACGCATCTGGGTGCGCAGCTCGGCGTCCAGATTGGAGAGAGGCTCGTCGAACAGGAATATCTTGGGCTTGCGCACGATGGCGCGGCCGATGGCGACACGCTGGCGCTGGCCGCCGGAGAGTTGCTTCGGCCTGCGGTCGAGCAGCGGCTCGATCTGCAGGATGCGGGCGGCCTCCGCGACACGCGCCTTGATCTCGGCCTTCGGCACCTTGTTGATCTGCATGCCGAAGGCGATGTTGTCGAAGACCGACATGTGCGGGAACAGCGCGTAGGACTGGAACACCATCGCGACATGGCGATCGGCCGGATCGGCATGGGTCAGATCCTCGCCGTCGATCGAGATCGTGCCCTCGCTGGTCTCCTCGAGGCCGGCGATCATGCGAAGCAGGGTCGACTTGCCGCAACCCGAGGGGCCGACGAAGACGACGAACTCACCCTTCCCGGCCTCGATCGACACTCCCTTGACGACCTGAAGGGAGCCGAACTGCTTGGTGACGTGATCGATCCTGAGAAAGGTCATGGGGTCGAACTGCTGCTCCGGTTGTTTTGCGAATTGCCCGCGATGCGGCGCCGCTCAGCCGCGTGCCCATGCGGGCAGCCAATCGCCATGCGCCGCGATCAGCCTGTCGACGAGGGTCCATATCTGGTCGAGATCGAGCTCGGCCGCGGTGTGCGGATCCATCATCGCCGCATGGTAGATATGGTCGCGGTTTTCGGTCGTCAGCGCCCGGACGGTGAGTTCCTGCACGTTGATGTTGGTGCGGATGAGCGCCGTCAGTTGTGGCGGCAGATCGCCGACGACGGTTGGCTGGATACCGTTTGCATCGACGAGGCAAGGCACTTCCGCGACACAATTGGCCGGCAGCGAAGTGATCGAGCCGTTGTTGCGCTGATTGCCGTAGATGATCGACGGCTCGCCGGTCCAGACCGAATTCATGATCGAGGAGGCGTATTCGTGGCTCTCCTTGATGTCGATCGTGCCGGCGCCTTTCAATGTCTTGGATTCCTCCTTCCAGCGGGCGATCTGCTCGACACAGCGTTTCGGATATTCATCGAGCGGGATGCCGAATTTCTCGATGAGGTCGGCACGGCCGTCCTTGATGAAATAGGGCGTGTATTCCGCGAAGTGCTCGGAGCTTTCGGTGACGAAATAGCCGAGCCGCGTCAGCATTTCATAGCGGACCCTGTTCGGACAGCGCGGGTTCCAGTGGCTTGGTTTCGGGAAGCGCCCTTCGCGATAGCCCTGCACGAGGTCGGGATAGAGGTTGCGATGGCTGCCGTCCGCCTGGCGATGTTCGAAGGTGAGGAAGAACGCCATGTGGTTGATGCCCGCGGCGCGGTAGCGGATTTCCGAAACCGGGATATCGAGATCGCGCGCCAGTTCATAGGCAGTGCCCTGAACGGAATGGCACAGCCCCACCTGCCGGATCGAAGGATATTTCTCGGCGATCGCCCATGTGTTGATCGCCATCGGATTCACATATTGCAGCAGGATCGCGTCGGGGCAGACCTGCAGCATGTCCTCGCAGATGGCCCACAGATGCGGCACGGTGCGCAGGCCGCGCATGATGCCACCGACGCCGAGCGTGTCGGCGATGGTCTGGCGCAGGCCGAATTGCCTGGGGACCTCAAAGTCGGTCACGGTGCAAGGTTCGTAGCCGCCGATCTGGAAGGCGACGACGACGAAATCCGCCCCTTCCAGGGCCTTGCGCTGGTTGGAGTGAGTTTCAATGGTCGCATTGGCGCCAAGCGCCTGCACGAGCTTGCCGGCGACGACCTCGCTTTCCTGCAGCCGCTCGGGATTGATGTCCATCAGCGCGATCACAGCATTCTTGAGCGCGGGGCGATACAGCACATCGCCGATGATGTTCTTCATGAAAACGGTGGAGCCGGCTCCGATGAACGTGATCTTTGGGCGTCGCATTGCGGGTTCTCGATAAGATGAGGGGGATTGTGAAGGGTCCTCCGGCGTCCGGAAAGAACGCCGGAGGAAGATCCTGCCGCGGGAGGAAGCGCGTCAGGAGTTGGAGGCTCGGTACCGGTCCGGCTTCATTGTCGGAGCGTGATCTTATCCGAAAACCGGGTTCCACTTTTCGGGATCACGCTCAGAGCATGCCATTCGCCTGGTCGTTGGCTTCCTTGAGGACGGCCGCCGGATCGCCCTTGCCAAGCAGGATGTTCTCGATGGCCGTCGTCAGGATCGCCGAAATCTCCGAGGCGCGATCCGAGATGGGGAACGGGAAAGTGGTTTCCGGCGTTGCCAGTTGGACGAAGGCAGACACATCAAGTCCCTTTGCCTTATGGGCTTCCTCGGCCGCTTTTGCTGCTTCGGGACGAGCCGGGAAAACGACCCCGGATTTGCCGACGATGGTCTGGCAGTCCGATCCGCCGAGATATTTCACCCATTTCCAGGCTTCGTCCTTGTGCTGGGATCCGGACCAGATGCTGTCGGACAGACCGTTGAACATCGAGCGGCGGCCTTCAGGCCCCTGCGGCAGCGGCGCAAAGCCGAACTCGGCCTTGGAGGTGTCGCGATAGGAGGAGACGTTCCACGAGCCATCCGGAACGATGGCGGCCTTGCCAGCCGCGAAGATCGCGGTCGCGTTCAGCCTGCCGGTCTGTTCCTGGCTGAGCGCGTAGCCCTTCTTCAAGGCCAGGTCGCGCATCCAGGTCAGCGTTTCGACAAGCGCCGGGCTGTCATAACCATATTGTTTGCCCCACGGCTTATCGATCGGCTTGAAGCCGTCGGAGACAGCCAGGAAGCTCCATTGCGTCTGGCCGTAGCCATCCACAGTGTTGGTTGCCCAGCCATAGACGGCAACCCTGGACTTGTCGAAACCGGCTTCGTTACCGCGCTTGCCGTTCTGGTCCACGCTGAGGCGCGCAACGACCTTTTCGAGGGAACCGCCGTCTTTCGGGTTCCAGGTGAGGTTCCTGAGCTCCTCCTCGCTGACACCGGCATCAGCGACCATCTTCTTGTTGTAGACGAGGGCAATCGTGTCCCAGTCCTTCGGCAGACCGTATTGCCGGTCGTCCTTGTTCCAGCTTTCGGCGAGACCGGGCAGATAGGCCTTCATGTCAACCTTGTCGGCCGCGATGCGGTCCGACAGGTCATCCATCACCCCGTTCGCCAGGAATTCCGGGAAACGGCTGAGATGGTTGACGAACACGTCCGGCGCGGTGCCGGCGACAAAGGACGTGCTCAGCGTGGTCCAGTAATTGTCCCAGCTGTCTTGCTTGATGTTGATCTTGATGCCGGGATTTTCAGCCTCGAACCTGTCCGCGCACTGGCGATAGACGGGCGCCTGGTTGGCGTCCCACATGGCATAGTTCAGGGTCACGTCCTCTGCCCGGGCAAACGAGGGTGCGAGCGTAGTCAACGCGGTTGCGGCGGCAAGAACGCCTGTCAGGTTTTTTCTCATTGTCTCTCCTCCACTTTATGACCTCACGACTGGCCGGCTATTTCAGGCCGCTCGTCTGGAGCGACTCCACGATCTGCCGGCCGAAAATGATGAGCATGGCGATGACGGGCAGGATCGACAGCATGATCGCCGCCATCAGCCCGCTCCAGTCTGGATTGCCCCTGCCCGTCTGGCTCATGAAATCCGACAGCGCGACCGCCATGACGCGAACGCCGGGATCGCGCCCGACCAGGAAGGGCCAGAAGAACTCGTTCCAGGAATTGATCGACAAAAGGATCGCCAGCGTGGCGATCGGCCCCTTCTGGATCGGCAGTGCGATGCGCCAGAAGATCTGAAACTGGGAAGCCCCTTCCAGCCGCGCCGCTTCATCGAGTTCCTTCGGCGCCGACAGGAAGAACTGGCGCAGGAAAAACACCGCAAAGGGCGTCATCAGGATCGTCGGGGCAACCAGCCCGGCAAAGCTGTTCAGGAGACCGAGCTGCTTGATGAGGACGAAGTTCGGGATGAACAGCACCACGCTGGGGATGATGGTGGCGGCCAGGAAAGCGAAGAACAGCTTGTTGCGGCCCGGGAAATTCATGCGGGCAAAGGCGTAGCCGGCGAGCGCCGAAAAGAAGATCTGCCCCGTGACCGTGAGCGCGGTGTAGATGACGCTGTTTCGCAACGCCAGCATGAAGTCGATCGGCGAGGCACGGAAGGCCGACAGCTCGATCGTCGAGGGCAGGCCCATCACGCGCAGGAAGTTCCCGGGCGTGTAGGCGTTCGGCAGCAGGCTCGAAGCGCTGGTATAGACATCGGCCGGATAGGTGAGGCCGATCTTGAGCGCCATCCACAGCGGCAGCAACGATATGAAAACGAACAGGGCAAGGACGGGATAACCCAGGACGGCCTGCGGGGTGAGCTTCTTCATCGCAGGCCTCAATCCAGATCCGACTGATCTGCCCGCAACACCCGCATCTGCAGCAGCGTGATGAGGATCAGCGTGACAAACAGCACGACGGAAATCGCCGATGAGTACCCCATCTTGTTGAATTTGAAGGCATTCTCGTAGATGTACCAGAGAATGACGCGGGTCGAATTGGACGGTCCGCCCGCTGTCGCGACAGCGACGACGTCGAAGACCTGAAACGAACCGATGAGGCTGGTCACCACGACGAAGGCCAGCACCGGGCGCAGCAGCGGCAGGGTGATGCGCCGGAACATCGTCCACTCACCTGCCCCTTCAAGCCTGGCCGCCTCGTAGAGATGGGCGGGAATCGCCTGCAGGCCGGCATAGAACAGCAGCGCGGTCAGGCCCGTGTGCCGCCAGGTGGAGATGGCGGCCACCGACACCATCGCCTGATCCGGAGAGGCAAGAAATCCCTGCGGTCCGGCACCGAAGAAGGTGAGGAATGCGTTCACGAGCCCCAGGATCGGGTCCAGCATCATCATCCAGACCAGTGCTGCGACCACATTGGAAATCAGATAGGGCGCGATGATGATCGCCCGCAGCCAGACGGCACGCGCCAGCCGGTCCGAAAGCACTGCCAGCAGCAGCCCGAGCACGGTCTGCAGCGGAATGTTGTAGAGGACGTAGGCGAACGTCACCCTGGCCGAATGCCAGAAATTCGCGTCCGAAAGCAGCGTCGCATAATTGCCGAGCCCGACGAATTTCGGGGCGCGCATGAGGTTCCAGTCGGTCAGGCTGATCTCGACGGCGCGAAGTGTCGGCAACAGGTAGAAGATCAGGAAACCGAGAAACGCCGGGGCGACGAACAGATAGCCGACCAGGGCCTCCTTCCGCCGCCTCTGGCGTAGCGACACAGTCCTCGCACGTCCCGACATACGATCTCCACCAATCGATCATTACACGTGTTAGCCTCCATGAATTTTCATTCCTAACACGTGTTAGTAATGGATAATGATGAAAACCTGTTGTTGTCAAGCCGCGTCTGCGGTTGTAGGTCATGGCAAGGGCGAAGCGACTGAACGCGCTGATGAAAAATCAGCACGACACGAGCGGCCGGAGGCAGAAGATGAATTCCAGCCGTGTGACCAGTCATGACGTGGCGCGCCGCGCCGGCGTATCGCGTGCGACGGTGTCGCTGGTGCTGAACCGCTCGGAAAGCGTGGTCCTCAGCAAGGAAACCCGCGAACGCGTGATGCAGGCCGCGGCGGAACTCGGCTACAAGCCCAATTCAGCCGGGCGCATGCTGGTGAGCGGCCTGACCGAAACCATAGGGCTGGTGGTCTCGGATCCCTCGATCCTGCTGGTCGACCAGTATATTCCGCAGGTTCTCTACGGCATCGAAAAGGCCAACCGCGAAATGGGCTTCCATGTCCTGGTCGAGGGGCTGGAGGCCCATGGCAAAGGCGGCGCCTATGACAATCTGGTGGAATCGCGGCGCATCGACGGGCTGATCGTTGTCAACCCACGCGCCGGCGACGAAGCGCTGATCTCCCTGATCGACAAGAATTTCCCGGTCGTCCTCGTCGGCTCGGTACGCCACCCTTCAGAGGTCTCGGTAACCTTCAGCACGCGCGGGGCGATCAAGGCTGCCGTCGACCATGTCGCCGGCCTCGGCCACAAGCGGATCGGTGCCATAACCTTCTCTCCACGCGGTTTCGTGGCGACCGATGCGCGATTGAGAGCGCTCGAGCGCAGCCTGCAGGAGCATGGGCTTTCGCTGGACGACGATGCGGTGCAGGAGGGCGACTTCAGCGCCGAAAGCGGCCACGCCGCTGCAACCGCGCTGCTGCGGCGCCGCCCGGACATCACAGCGCTTTTTGCGGGCAACGACACGATTGCCATCGGCGTGCTCAACGCGGCACAGGAGATGGGCCGCCGCGTTCCGGACGACCTTTCCATTGTCGGCTTCGACGACCTGCCATTCGCGCGATGGCTGACGCCGCCCTTGACCACGATCAAGACGGAGGGCGTGCGGCAGGGAACGATCGCCGCCCAGATGCTGTTCGCGCGACTGAACCACCGGCCGCTGGAAAGCAACCGTGTACGGCTCGAGCCGGAACTGGTGGTGCGCCGTTCGACGGCGCCTGCACCATCATAGGATTTTCAGGAAAAATGCGCCGGAGCCTGCGAAGCCATCGGCTCGATCCAGGCACCGAAGCGCCTGGACGCACCACCGGCCATGCTTTCGGCCGGGAACGAGCCTGGAAGGCCGGTCAGTGCGAGGCGGAGACGACGCCGTAGCCGTCGACGGCGAGGTGGTTGTTGGCTGCGTCGGCCGAGTAGATACCGAGGCCGCAGATCACGATTGCGGACAGCATGAAGAAGGACAGAAGCGCTGCTTTCACGGAGGTCATCTCAAGTTGAGCCTTCTGTATTGTCCTGCAAAGGATCGGTTACGAATGTGTTGAAACGCACACTTCGTGGCGTTGTTTCCGCACATTCGCGTGTCTGGACGATGCTTGTTTCGGCTTGTGTGACGCTTGTGCCACAGTGGGACATCAGCGCCGGCAAGCCAGCCGCCGCCTTCTAGAAAATCGCGCCGACACAGGCCAAGCGCGAAATGCGCCATCCACAGCGGAATCCGGGCGGCGTGCCAAATTTGCCACGCGGACGTTGCGGAAGGTGTTCCCGGGCGCGTTGCAGGTGAGCGGAATCATTTGCCGCCCGCCCCTCACCACCAGCGCCGGCAAATCGCTGAAGCCAGCCTGCAACCTCCGCCGATGCGAAATCGAAATTGTTTCGGAGGCTGACTATGTCCATTTGAAATCGTTTCATTTGATGATCAACTAAAAGTAAACGCAAAACGAAATTAATATTCAAAACGAATTTGTCATGACAAACAAATAGATGCGAGACACCACAATATTGAAATCGTTTCATATGAAATCAATGCTTCGTTCGAGAACACGAATACGTGATCTCTCGTTGCTATTCGGCTACACAACAACTTAAGTGACGCCACGTAATATCATTCAATGACATTTGAGCTTAAAAATATTCGGGGTGCGAGATTGATCGTACGTACTCGGAACCCAGTATCGATAGGGGATTACAGTGAACATCAGAACGCTTCTTTTAGGTTCGACTGCGGCCTTGATTGCCGTTTCCGGCGCACGCGCCGCTGACGCGGTCGTCGTCGCCGAGCCGGAACCCGCTGAATACGTCAAGATCTGCGACGTCTACGGCGCCGGCTACTTCTACATCCCGGGCACCGAGACCTGCCTGCGTGTCGGCGGTTACGTCCGTTACGATGCCAGCCTCGGTGATCGCGGCACCTTCGACGGCGCCAAGACCAACGACCGTCTCAATGGCAAGGAACAGGATACCTGGGGCAAGAACACCCGCTTCACGCTGAAGACCTGGACCGGCCAGGAGACCGAACTCGGTACCCTGAAGACCTACACCGAGACCCGTTTCAACTTCGGCAACGACAACAGCAATGCCGATGCCCGCAACAAGAACGTCTCGCTGAACTTCGCCTGGATCCAGCTCGGCGGCCTGCGCGTCGGCAAGGACGAGTCGGCCTACGACACCTTCATCGGTTATGCCGGCAACGTCATCCAGGACACGATCGTTCCTTATGGCGAATTCGACACCAACCTGATCAGCTACACCTTCGACGCCGGCAACGGCTTCTCGGCGATCGTCTCGCTGGAACAGGGCTCGGGCAGCTACGACACCTTCGTCAAGGACGGGGCTGGCAACTGGGTTCCGGGCATCGTCGACAACACCATCGACAGCTACGCTCCGAACGTCGTGGTCGGCGCCAAGTACAGCCAGGGCTGGGGCGGCATCACCGGTGTCATCGCCTACAATCCGAGCTGGGAAGAATGGGCCGGCAAGGTGCGCCTCGACGTGAACGCAACCGACCAGATCGCTCTCTGGGTCATGGGCGGCTACGGCACGGACGACAATGCTGCCCGCACTTTCTACAAGCCGTGGGGTGGCAACTGGGCCGTCTGGGGCGGCGGCAGCTACAAGTTCAACGAGAAGACCACGTTCAACCTCCAGGCGTCGTATGACGAGCAGGAAAACCTGGGCATCGCCGCCAACGTCGCTTACCAGGTGGTTCAGGGCTTCACCGTCACGGCCGAAGTCGACTACCTCAACGAAGGCAAGCGCGGCGATTCCGACTGGCTCGGCGACTGGACCACGACGGACAAGAAGAGCAGCGTCGGCGGCATCCTCCGCTTCCAGCGCGACTTCTAGAGCAGTTCCAGGAAAACTGCCTGGCGGTTTTCCGTCCGGAATTGCGTAGCAAACGTTGGAGCCTTTCCGTGAAAAACGGAAAAGCTCCAGGACCTTCCTCCTTTAGCGGGTGCCGGTTTGACCTCCAGTCATTCGCTCTTTTTATCGAGGTGAGAAACCTCCCGGGATCGGCCCAGCCTGGGCCGATCCCATCAAAAGCTCCCGGCCCCCCGGTCCTCCCGGACCCGCACAGGCCGATTGAAACCAGGACCGCAGGTTGGGACATGCTGATGCCGTCGTCCCACGAGCAACTTCGCCTCGACCTTTCGGCGCAGACGACATCATCCATGATCCAGCTGAACCGCGGCCGCCACCCCTGTCGGCCGCGGTTCGGTTTTGGCTGCAAGAGGCGCCGTGGAATGTTGCAGGCGAATTCGGCCGTAACATTTCCGTGTTGCGGGAACTCCCTTTCCCTGCCTGCATTTTTCGTCTGCCGGATCGGGAACTCCGGCGAGGTCAACACCATCAAATGGAAGCGGGAGATCGATCAGTGAAGCATGCTGTGGGAGGGACCTCGCCCGTTCCCATTCGTGACGCAACGATCTCCTCGTCTTCCACGCCTCCCCGGAGGCTACCAGGGTGCCGCGACTTCAATGGGTGATATGCGGAAAAGTCGACAATGGAAGAACAGGATAGCCCCATCGCAATTTTCGAAGACATGGGGGAGATAGTCAGGCGCCTGCAAGACATCTACGAGATCGCACTGCAAGGTACGGGCCTCTCGCTGGAAGAAGGCGCGACGCTATACCGGATCGCGCATGGCGGCGCCAACAGCCAGAAGATGCTGGCCGACAAATTGCGGATCGAGACGCCAACCTTTGCCCGCCTGGCCAGAAGGCTGGAGATCCGTGGGCTGATCCGGCGTTTCGAGGACGACAGCGACCGTCGCGTGAAGCAGCTTTTCGTTACCACCGAAGGCATGTCGCTCGTCTCGAGGTTTACCGAGAAACTCGCCGCCGACACTGCCGAATTGCTGTCCTGTTTCGGCCGCGCCGAGCTGGAAGCCACGAAATCGGTCGTCAGGGACATCTCGACCAGCATCGGGGCCCTTGCCCGCGCCAGGGGACGATAATCCCGCGCCACCGGTATCTTCCCGATGTCACCCGGCCCTCCGGGACGGCGGCACTTTTGCGCCCCGGCCGGTCCGGGGCGAATGTACAGGCCGACACAGTTCCTCTACCTTCGCGGCCAGGACCCGCAATGATCTCCGGCGCTTAGGGAATACATGGCTCTCGATCACCATACCACGATACCGCTCTGGACCTGGGCAGCACCGGCGGCGGCGCTTGTGCTGGTTGCGCTGAAATATCTGGGACTGGTTTCAGACGACTCGATCCTGGTCATCATCCTTGCATCGATCGCCCTTGGCGCGTCGATCTTCGCGTCGGTGCACCATGCGGAGATCCTGGCGCTCAGGGTCGGCGAACCGATGGGCTCGATCATTCTTGCCGTCTGCGTGACGATCCTGGAGGTCGGGCTGATCGTCTCCATCATGCTTGCCGGCTCGGAGGGCAGCGAATCCGTCGCCCGCGACACGGTCTTCTCGGCGCTGATGATCGTCCTCAACTGCGTGATCGGACTGTGCCTGGTGTTTGGCGGCCGGCGCCACCACGAGCAGACTTTCCAGCTCAACGCGGCCTCCGCTTCGCTTGCCGTGCTGGGAACCCTGGCGATCAGCGTGCTGGTGCTGCCGAATTTCGTCTCGGCGGGTGGACCGCAGCAATTCTCGCCCGTCCAGCTGCTGGTGGTCAGCCTGGTGCTGCTGGCGCTCTACGCGGTCTTCGTCTTCATCCAGACGATCAAGCATCGCGATTATTTCATGGACGTTCCCGTCGGCGGGCAGGATCCCGACGAGGCGCCTCTCGAACCGCCGACATCCAGGGTGACCCTGGTCAGCGCGGTGATGCTGCCGCTGTCGCTGCTTGTCGTCATCCTGCTGGCGAAAGTGCTGTCGCACCCGCTGGAGAACCTCGTCGCCGCAGCCGGCCTGCCCCAGGCCGTCGTCGGCGTCATCATCGCCACGCTCGTGCTTTTGCCGGAAGGCATCGCCTCGGTTCGCGCCGCACTCCTGAACCGGCTGCAGAACAGCGTGAACCTGGTGCTTGGTTCGGCGCTCGCCAGCATCGGCATGACGATCCCGGTGGTGGCCGCCGTCGCCGTGCTGACCGACCGCAAGCTGATGCTCGGCCTCAGCCCCGCCGCCATGGTGCTTTTGCTGCTGACGCTGTTCGTCAGCACCATCACGCTCGGCACCGGACGCACCACCGTGCTGCAAGGCGCAGTGCATCTCGGCATCTTTGTCATCTTCCTGCTGATCACGGCGGTGCCGTAGCCGATGACGGAGCGCTACTTCCGCGATCGATACTCCATCGAAGGCACGCTGCTTTCGGCTGCAGCCGAACGAGATCAACGGATACTCAAAGCACTCGCGAGCGTCGACATGGCAGGTCGCCTGCATCATCTCGTTTCCGAGATTCCTGACCAGTTCGAAGATTTCTATACCGTCCTCATAGACGACCGGGAGGTCGTGTCGTTTGAACTTTCAAGGTCCGATCCGGCCGTTCTGGAAGATGTTCATCGCTACAGCGTAGCCTCGTATCGGGAAATGCTCGGGCAAGGCGAATCCCGCATCAGGTTCGATCGACTGCTGGAAGCAGCGAAGCACGGCGCGAACTGATCGCTGCCTTGCCCTTTGCCGGCGCCTGGTGTGCGGTTCGTCCGCCAGCCCCATGTTCGGGAACATCCGAAGTTGCACCTAAACTCAAGGCGCTCTAGTCCAAGGAATGCTCCAAGGTATTCTGGTCGGTTTAGTTCTGGCGACAATTCTCGACCCTATCGGGGTGGACGAGACTCTGCTGAAGGCCGAGCGAACTGCTGACGCTGATGTGCTCTCCAACTTGCGTCGAAATGGGGATTGCGCTTCTGCAGTTCGTTCAATCGACCTTCGTTTCATTGGCTCAAAGTCAGGAATTTTGGAGCTTTCCGCAAATTCTGCGAAACTCGGCTTCACTGTCGTCCAGTCCGTGCAGATGCCAAGCGGCGAAACAGCTGTAGACTTGTCGGTGCAGTCGGACGCCCTGCCTTCCACAATCGATCGCCTGACTGTGAATGCGCTGGAAATCGCGACGCGCTTCAATTTGCGATATGACGGCTGGGGGACGGTCGCAACCAAGTGCTGATCGCTGGCGGCACCGGCAAGCGGACCCAAGAGAGCTTCGAGGCGGTCGAGGTCATCACCACTCATCTGCGTCAGGTCGACGGTTTGGATCGGGCCGCCGTTGCGGCCGATGTGCTGAATGTTGGCGAGCTTCGGATGGACGTAGGGTGCTGCCGCAACTGCCATCTTGTCCCGACGATCGCCACTGGCGCGGCTGTCTCGCATCACCCGCAGCATGTAGTCGAGTGGCGTCTGTCCCATCCTGGCGACCTCACGCTCTCGTCGTGCCGTTGCCTTGTTCGGGGTGCCTCGTTGGCGTCCACCGGTCTTCTTGCCTGCCGCCATCTACTCTGATCCACTTTCGGTCTATTTTAGACGGGGGGCAGGCATATCAATGAAATTTTTTTGGACGAAACGTCCGCGGAATCTCGTGCCCGAAATGCATCTTCGTGAACTCACCGAAAGCGAGTTTCTCGACTGCTGCAGCGGCTCGATGAGCGACGTGACGTCCAAACAGCAGCCAGTTGCCGACATCTGGCCGTATGTGGACTTGCTCGACCCGAGGAGTATCGGGGTGGTCGAACTCCGCGATGTGGAGCATGTATATCGGGATGCCGCTCAGCATTACGATCATGTCCTGATCGCAACCGAAGCAGCGGACGTGTTCCTGGTTGTCATCGTCGACCGCAGGGCCAAACGGGTTTTTGGCCACCGTCTGCTCGACTTGATATTTGAATATGGCCTAGCGTCCAAGCATTGATGGGCGCGCATCTTGCTAGGCTCGCCTGGCATGCGCCCCTCGCATCTGTTGCCGTCATGGACGGCGCGAAGCCTATTTTCCTGCGGGGCCGTCTTTGATGACAACAATCGGCCGGCCGTCAGCGCCTATCCGAACTGCGATCTTGCCTTCGACCGGCTCTGGCGCCGAGGCGACGGCCGTCGGTTCGATATCGCCCCTCCGGTCGGCAGACAGGAGTTCCCGACCTTTCGCCGTCTTCAGGCGTTCTTGCTGATCAAACCAGAAAGCGGACACCAGGGTCTCCTATCCAGAGACCGATTATAGCTGAAAGGGGACTGAAGCAAACTCTGTTGCCCTGTACTCTCAATTGTGGGTCGGCTGTCAACGATCTCAGGGCCTCATACTCGGAGGATGCTAATCTCTGCGCTCACTGCTCGTTGCATGATCCGATCGACATTTTGGAACGTAACCCGCCGACACCCATTCCAGATACGGGCACGGGAGAAATGATGTTGGACACACCAGCAAGCAGCGTTTCAGTGGAGAAGAGGGGCGCACTTTACTACGTCATCGTCCGAGAAGGCGGAAAACGGATCGACTACGGCCCCTTCATGGAACAAACCGCCAGCGCCTGCGCCAGTGCGGAGAGGAAACGTCTCGGCCTGGCGCGCTGAGAACTACGCCGCCTGCTTCTGGCGCTTTGCTTCGCACTGCCGGCGCTGCTCGTTCCGCTTCTTCGCCTATGAGAAGGCGCCTGTGGCTCGTTGCTCATGAACGGCGCGAAGGCACCCATCCGCCGGCCATGAATGGAAATCATGCGTCAGCCACCCCGACGCTGTTTCTCAACTGCCGCTGTCTTCGGTGGCCTTCACCAGCCATTGCAAGCTCCCTCAACATCTGCACCGCCCCGCCTCCAAACGCCTTCCTTGTCAGGCAGCCTTACGTTTGGTTAACTTTGGCCAAACTGGGGGAAAAGAAAATGACTTTCGAAAACACAATCCTCAACACAAAGAACGTCTTTCGGATCATGAGCGCAACGCTGCTGATCCCCGCGATTTTGGATGTTGTCTCCGGCTATCTGGGATTTCGCATTCCCTGGTATGCGACCGCGACCCTGCTCATCCTTTTCATGTATGCCCGCGAAGCCGACGCCAACGCGCAGCGATGGGAGGGGCTCTACGCGGAACTCGAAAGGCGCGATCTCGAAAGGCGGGACAAGGAAAGGCAGTTGGCCTAGTCACGCTTGATCGGCCGCCTCGGGCGGCCATCGCCAACTCCGTGAAAACCGGACTTTGAGCGGCCGCCAGCCAGCCCCCGGGCTCGGTTTGTTGCGCCGTCGCCGATGCTTCGCCACCGTACCGCGGGCCAGCGATACGGTGACGGGAATATCCGTTTCAGTCGAACAAGACAGGAGATCGTCCAATGTCGCTCGAACTCATCAACCCGGACGACCTGCCCGTTCCGGAAATCTACACGCAGGTTGTCATCGCGACGGGATCCAGGATGGTGTTCATCTCCGGCCAGCAGCCCGAAGGCAGGGATGGCAAGCTGGTCGGGCACGGCGATTTTGCGGCGCAGGCGCGCCTGGCGTTCGGCAATCTCGGCCGGGCGCTCAGAGCTGCGGGCGCGCGGCCCGAGCAGGTCTGCAAGATCACCATCTACATCGTCGGCTATAACCGCGACGAACATGTTCCGATCATCGAGGAGGCGCAGATCTCGCTGTTTGGAAACCACAAGCCGGCGAATGTCGTGGTCGGGGTGGCGATCATGTCACCGGGCTATCTCATCGAGGTCGATGCCATAGCGGTGATTTGACGGGGCGACCGGTGCGAACTTCCTTCAGATCGTCGCCACCCAGGCCCGTGCGATCGCCAGACCCGACTGGTCGGCCAGCGCGGCGTTGCGGGCGGCTTCGGCGGGAAGCCGCTCCGGCCAGTCAGGCCAGCGCGCGGTCACCGTTTCGGCAAAGGTCGTGGTCCAGTAGTTGACCACCGGCGTGTCGGCCTCGAAATGGAACTGGAAGGCATAGACGGCGCGGCCGAGGCGGAAGGCCTGGTTTTCAGCCACCGCGCTGGAGGCAAGCCGCACGGCGCCGGGCGGCAGAGTGAAAGTGTCGTCGTGCCACTGGAAGATCGGGAACGCCACCGGCATGGCGCCGAGAACCGCGTCGGCCTTCGCCTCATCGGTCAGGGTCACGCCGTGCCAGCCGAATTCGGAGGCGCCGCCGACCTGGTTGATGCCGCCGAAGGCGCGCGCCACGAGCTGGCTGCCGAGGCAGATGCCGAGCACCGAGCGGTCCTTGTGGGCGAAGTCGCGGATCAGGTCGAGCAATTCGGGGAAATAGGGATGGCTGTCATCGGCGAGCGCATTCTGGCCGCCGCCGAACATCACCAGCGCGTCATGCTCGCTGGCATCCTTCGGCAGTTCGTCGCCGAGATAGGCCCGGCGGACATCGAGTTCGGCATTGGCTTCGCCAAGTGCCGCCCCGACATTGCCGAGATCCGTGCCCTGATAATTCTCGACGACAAGAACCCGCATGACCATCCTGACATGATTTGAACTGGCGATTGCGTATCATGGCAACGAAGCACCGGCCAAGTGCGTGCGCCGGACAGGATCGGGAAAAGCCTATGCCACTGCAGAACCGCGTCGATCCTTATGGAGCCATCCACGCTGTGGCCGAGCGCGGGCTGTTCACAGGCAATCGCGGCATCATCCACGACCCGGAGACAAAGACGCTGCTGAAGAAACGCTGGGCGCTGCCGGCCTGGATCATCTGCGTCTGCGATTACCAGGGGCGCAGGCGCGAACCGATGGGCCGCAACCGGCCGGGCGGCAAAGCCGGCTGGACCGAGCTGTTCTTCCTCGACGAGCCGAGCGCGCTCGCCGCCGGGCACCGGCCCTGCTTTTTCTGCCAACGGGCGCAGGCCAGCGAATTCCTCGGCCGTTTCGGCAAGGCCTTCGGCATCGCCGAGCCGCGTGCGCCGCAGCTGGACGCGCGGCTGCACAAGGAGCGCTTCGCCTCCTCGCGCAAGCCCTTGCCGTCGATCCGGGCCGACGAGATCATGCGGCTGCCTGATGGCGCGATGGTGGACATCGGCGGCAGGCCTTTTGCCGTGCGCGGCGGCGGACTGCTGCGCTGGAGTTTTGCCGGCTACGACGAGCCGGCCAGCATGAGCGCGGCAACCAGGGGCGGCGCGTCATGCGCGCTGATCACCCCTCCAACAGCGGTTGCCGCGCTCACCGCCGGCTTTACGCCGGTCTGGCATGCGAGCGCAGGAAACGGATGAGACCTGCGCGAACTGTTCCCCGCCCTGCCCCGCTGCATGACGGGGAACGCGGGCACTTGAGGGAGCCGGCAGGGCGGGGCGCGACGCTTGCGGGATGCCCCCATCGCGCCTTGGCGTAGCTCCCGCCCTGCCGGCCTCTCGAACCGACGCGGTCCGCATCGGGGGGAGGAATGCGGATCAGCTGTTCTTGCCGGCGAGGCGCCAGACCAGCGGCAGTACCGCCGACGCCAGGCCGAGCTTCAGCAGGTCGCCGAGCAGGAACGGGATCAGCCCCCATGCCAGAACCGGCTTGTCCCAGCCGACGATCGCGCCAAGCCAGAGCAGGCCGGGCAGATAGATCATGATGTTGCCGGCCAGCATCGCCAGCGCGGTGAGCGCAATGCTGCGATCCCAGCCGCGTTCGGCCAGCCAGCCGCAGAGAGCGGCGGCAGGCAGGTAACCCAGCAGATAGCCACCGGTCGGCCCCATCATGTAGGCAAGGCCGATGCCCTTCTCCGGCGTGCCGGCAAAGACCGGGAACCCGGCCGCGCCTTCGGCGAGATAGAGCAGGACGGTGGCGAGACCGAGCCGCCAGCCGAGCGCTGCGCCGATGGCCAGCACCGCGAAGGTCTGCATGGTCAGCGGCACGGGATAGAAGGGAAGCTGGACCTTTGCCGATGCCCAAAGCAGCAGCGAACCGGCAAAGACGACGGCGGCCTTCTGCAACAGCGAGGTCTCGCCAGCGAAACGCTGCAGCAGTGTGGAGATACCAGCCTGGGAAGCCATGGAACCTGTCCTTTCAACGACGGCATTCTCGCCTTTGAGTTCTCGGAAAGGCCCCGCGCCCCTGACGGAGCGCGGGGCCCGGATGTCATGCCGCGGTGAGGAACCACTCGCGCTTGGCGCTGTTCAGGCCGAATGCGTAGATGCAGAAACCGACAACCGCGGTGGCCGGCGCCGACAGTTCGGTATAGGCGCCACCCCACAGATGCAGGGCGATGCCGACCGCCGCCGCCGCGAACCAGGCGATGATGCCGAGCGGATTGAAAGCCGGCACATGGCTCGAACGGTATTCGATCGTGCTGCCGACCAGTTGCTCGTAGCGGCTGGAGAAGATGTGCGCCATGGCGACCGCCACCCAGGCGACGACGAAGATGCCCTGATAGGCGAGCGCCTGCAGCAGGTAGCTGAACACGTCGATCAGCATCAGCAGATAGACGATCGCGCCGACCACGATGGCCCAGCCGATGCGGCCGAAAGGCGGCTTGCCGAACAGCTGCACCAGCGCCTCCAGATTGACGGCTGCGAGGTAATAGTTCGCCGTGTTGATGCGGGTCTGCGTGACCCAGACGAAGAGCAGGCCGCCAATGCCCATGATCTTCAAGAGCGCCAGTAGCACCGAGACTTCGGTGACCGCGCCGAGGTCCGGCACCGTGCCGACCATGAACATGCCGAACAGGCCGCTGACCAGGAACACCATGACATAGAACGGCATGCCGAAGTTGAAGTAGGCGTGATAGCCGGCGTCTTCCTGGCGGCCGAAACGGGCGTAGTCGAAGGTGAACATCATCAGCACCCACACGCCCATGTAATAGACGAAGCAGGACAGCCAGCCCAATGCGGGCTCGCCGCCGGCCGGGCCGAGATTGAGCCATTTGTCGCTGTAGCCGTACTGGCTGATCGCCAGCACCACTGCCAGCACAAGGCCCAGTATGTAGAACGGCAGCAAAACGCCGTTGAACTTGTCGAGCCAGGTCTGGATGCTGCCGAAGATCAGCGGCACCGAGTAGAGCACGACGATCAGGGCAGCGATGGGATAGGAGATCGACGGGAAGATGTTGTTGATGCCGACCGCGATCACCGACCCCTCGAAGACGGCGTAGTAGATGGCGGTGGCGCAGAAGATCAATGTCGCGAGGCCAGCCCCGACATTGCCGAAGAGAACGCGCGAGAACAAGGCGACGGACAGCCCGGTCTTGATGGCGAACCGGCTCAGCACCGCGTTGATGAGCCCATAGGCAACCACCGACAGCACCATGCCGATGATCGCATTCCAGGTGCCGAAGCCCAGCGCCAATGCGGCGCCGACGACGATGTAGAAGACGGCACTGCAGACGGCCCACCACGCCATCGTCAACGCCATCTTCGGCATGCGGGCATTGGGTGGTACGGCAATGTTCGAATAGTCCAGTGTGTCGGCTTCATCAGCCGCTAGCTTTCCAGCCATGGTATTTCCCCTTCTCTTTTTTGGTTATGACTGACTGATTGGCCGTCCACCCCGGCCTTGTTTCTACGTAATTGCGGACGGAAAACCGCGCGCACTTTTCCTGGAATTGCTTCAGGCCAGCGCCTCCCTCATCCGATCGAGCAGCGCAGCCCTGTCGGCACGTGCGCGCAAAGCCTCGGCCATGTCGACCTTGATGAAGATCGTGGGCGTGTTCGGCTGCATCTGGCCGATCAGGTCCATGTCGGCGGAAATCACCGTGCCCAGCATGAAGTAGCCTCCGCCCGACACCGCATCCCGGTGCAGGATGATCGGCTCGCTGCCGCTCGGCACCTGGATGGAGCCGTAGGGGTAGCAGCTGTCGACGATGTTGGAGGGATCGGAGCCGGCACCGAAGGGCGGTTCGCGATCGACGAACCGCAGGGGCCGCCCGCCCTTGAAACGATAGCCCATGCGGTCGGCTTCGGAGGCGACCTTCCACTGGTCTTCGAAGAAACCGGCGGCCGACTCTTCCTGCAGCCTGTGCGCATAGAGCCCCGGCAGCACGCGCAGCTCGGCCGGCGATGCGGATGGCCGCCGCAGCCCTTCCGGCAAGGTCCTGCCTTCCTTCGTCGCTCCGGGCCGTCCGACGGGCAGTTCGTCGCCCTTGGCGATCGCCCGCCCCTTGAAGCCGCCGAGCGCGCCGATGACATAGGTCGAGCGGCTGCCGAGCGCTTCCGGCACGTCGATGCCGCCGGCGATCGCCACATAGATGCGCGCGCCCTTCTTGAGGAAACCGAAGCTCAGCCTGCCGCCGGCCCTGACCTTGAGCGCGGTCCAGGACGGCTGCTCGACACCGTCGATCTTGATCGGCATATCCGCGCCGGTGACGGCGATGGTCGCATCTTCGCCGAATTCGAGCTCGGGCCCCATGAACACGGCTTCGAGGCATGCCGCGCCTTCGTCGTTGCCGACCAGCAGATTGGCGGCGCGCAGCGCCATGCGGTCCATGGCGCCGCCGATCGGAATGCCGAGATGGAAATAGCCGGGCCGGCCGAGGTCCTGGACCGTGGTGGCGAGGCCGGGATTGATGACGCTAACGACCATGGACCTCGCCCTCCAGCCTGGCGTTGTAGCCGTCGATGTCCTTGCGGAATTCGCGCAGGTCGAAGGTGACGTCACGCATGACCGGCACGAAGCGCCCGGCCTTCACATCGCCTTCGATGCCCTCATGTTCATCACGGCCGATCGGTCGGAATTTCACGATGTCGCCGGGGCGGAAGAACACCATGAAATCCCTGAGATAGCTGGTCTTCTGCTCGGGATCGAAGATCGGCATCGGCGTGATGCCGAACATCTGGTAGCCGCCGGCGCCACGCACCGAATAGATGCAGGAGAAACAGCCGCCATGGCCGACGGTCAGCTTCGGCGTGTCGGTGCGCGGACGCAGATATTTCGGCACCTGAAGCTGCCGTGGCCGATCGACCATCTGGTACATGAATGGCAGGCCGGCGACGAAGCCGACCATCGAGACGAACCATGGCGCGCCGCTGTGGGCGGCGATGAAATCGCTCACGCCGCCCAGATTGTTGATGCGCGCGGCATATTCGAGATCGGTCGCCTGCGGATCCTGGTGGCGTTCGCGGAAACGCATCAGCGTCTCGTGCGTCCACGGGTCCTCGTAGAAGACGGGAATCTCGATGATGCGCGTGTCGATCACCGGCTCGGCCTTTGTCGTGGCCTTCTCGATCGACTGGATCTCGGCCAGGATGTCGTCCGGCTTGATGACATCCGGGTCGAACTTGATCTGGAAGGAGGCGTTGGCCGGGCAGATTTCGGTGACGCCCCTGATGCGGCTGTCGCGGATGGCGCTGGTCATGGACAGGCTCTTGAAGAACGCCTCCAGCGACATGCTCTCGTCGCATTCGACGAAGAGGTGCTCGTCGCCGCCGAACGAGTAGCGGTTGCTCATTGCGCAGCCTCCTTCGCACTGTCGGCCTGGGCGTGGAATTCGGTATCAAGCCAGCCTTCGAGGAAACGGGTGTGGAACGCGCCGGCCGCGACATTGGCATCGGCGGCCAGTGCCGCGTGCAGCGGGATAGTGGTCGGGATGCCCTCGATCTTCAGCGATCGCAGCGCGGCGCCGAGTTTCGCCAGGCAATCGGCGCGGTCGGCGCCATGCACCACCAGCTTGCCCAGCAGCGAGTCGTAGAAGGGCGGCACGGCGTAGCCGTCGAAAAGCATCGTATCGAAGCGCACGCCTTCGCCGGCTGGAATGCCCAGCTTCGAAACCACGCCCGGCCAGGGCATGAAGTTCTTCGCCGGATCCTCGGCGTTGATGCGGCACTCAATGGCATGGCCGTGGATGGAAATGTCTTCCTGTCGCAGCGACAGCGGTTCGCCGCCGGCGATGCGCAGCATCTCCTGCACCAGGTCGATGCCGGTGATCATCTCGGTGACCGGATGCTCGACCTGGATGCGGGTGTTCACTTCGAGGAAGTAGAAGTCCTGGCTGGCCTCGTCATAAAGATATTCCACCGTTCCCGCGCCGCTGTAGCCGACCGAGCGCGCCAGGGCGACGGCGCTGTCGCAGAGCTTCCGGCGCACGGTTGCGGGCAGGCCGACCGCGGGCGCTTCTTCCCAGACCTTCTGGCGCCGGCGCTGCAACGAACATTCACGCTCGAAACAGTGCACGAAACTGGTGCCGTCGCCGAGGATCTGCACCTCGACGTGACGGGCCGCCAGCACGGCCTTTTCAATGTACAGCCCACCATCGCCGAAGGCCGCGGCGGCTTCTGCCGAAGCCTGCGGGAACTGGCGCGTGAATTCGTCGAGGTCGGCAGCAACGCGAATGCCGCGGCCGCCACCGCCGGCAGCCGCCTTGATCATCACCGGGAAACCGATGCGGGTGGCGATCGCAGCCGCCTCCTCGACATCGGCGATGCGTCCGCCGCTGCCGGGCACGGTCGGAACGCCGGCCTTCTCGGCTTCGGCGCGGGCGGCAACCTTGTCGCCGAGCAGCCGGATCGAAGCTCCCGACGGACCGACGAACGTCATGCCAGCGGCGACGACGGCATCGGCGAAGTCGGCGTTTTCGGCGAGGAAGCCATAGCCGGGATGCACCGCATCGACCTTGGCGGCCTTCGCCGCCGCGATGACGGCCTCGATGTCCAGATAGGATTTCTTCGCCGCCGCGGGGCCGATGAGGATCGCCTCGTCGGCCAGCCTGACCGGCAGCGAATCCGCATCGGCGGCGCTGTAAACCTGCACCGTGCGCAGCCCGAGCGCCTTCGCGGCCCGGTTGATGCGCACGGCGATCTCGCCGCGATTGGCGATGAGGACGGATTTGATGTTCATGCGTCGATCTCGGCGATCGCCTGTCCCGCCATCACGGCATCGCCGTCATCGACGAGGAATTTGAGATTGGATCCCGAGGCGCCGGCCGGGATCTCGTGGAACGACTTCATCACTTCGATGACGCCGAGGATGTCGGTCGCGGCCACCGTGTCGCCATCGTTCTTGAACACGTCGCTGTCGGGCGATGGCCGCCTGTAGAAGACGCCGGGCAAGGGTGAATTGAGTTCGGTTCTAGCCATCGGTCATCCCCTTGCCGCTGGTTTCAGATGATGTGTGAGTTCCGCCACCGGCCTGACCTTGACCCCGGCGGCATCGAGCGCCGCGCGCATGGCGGTGGCGATCTCCAGGCTGCCGGGCGTGTCCGAGTGGAAACAGATGGACTCGAAGGCGATGTCGATCTCGTCGCCCTCGACCGTGCGGACCTTGCCGGTCCGGCAGGCGTGCACCACCTTCTCGGCAACAGGCGAGGGTCCAGGCGACCGGTGCGTCGCGTAAAAACGATCGAGCCCGAGCGGTCGTAGTCACGGTCGGCATAGAACTCGCGGATCACCGGGTGCCCGGCTTCCGTCGCTGCACGGTAGGTCTCGGACATCCCCATGCAATAGATGAAGGCGTTGGGCGCGATCGTGCGCATGGTGCGGACGAAGTTGCGCGACATCTCCTCGCTGGCGGCAAATTCCATGTAGAGCGCGCCGTGCGGCTTCACATGCTGCAGGGTGGCGCCGTAGCGGCGGGCAAACTCGCGCAGCGCCCCGATCTGGTAGACGATGTCGTTGACCAGTTCTTCGCTGGTGCCGTTGATGCGGCGCCGGCCGAACCCCTGCAGGTCGCGGAACCCCGGATGCGCACCGACGCCGACACCATATTGGGTCGCCAGACGGACGGTGGCGTCCATCAGATTGGGGTCGCCGGCATGGAAGCCTGTGGCGATGTTGGCGGAGCTGATGAGTTTCATCAGGTCGGCGTCATCGATGTCGCCCAGGCGCCATTGGCCATAGCCTTCGCCCATGTCGCAATTGATGTCGACGGCCGCTGTCTGCAAGCAGACCTCCCTTGTCCTCACCGCGCGGCCGCATCGACCCCGGGCACTCCTCGATGAGGAAGGTAGAGAGGGTGAAATCGTTTGGAAAATTCTATTAATCGATATCAAATATCTGAATTTTCTATCACCTGAACGACGATCTCCATACTCGCAATCACGAGATTCATTGACTTTTTTGGCAACCGTGGCGGCTTCCCCGTGTTTCTTCGCCCGATGCCGCGATGCAATATTGCTTTTACGGCTGATGGCTGCGCACAATATCTGAAATTCGGAACACAGCGCCTATGCCGGTAAGCCTTCGCCAGATCCGCTATTTCGTTTCCACCGCCGAGCATGGGCAGATTTCGCAGGCGGCCGCGGAACTGGGCATTTCCCAGTCGGCGGTGACGACGGCGATCAAGGAGCTCGAGCAGACCGTCGGGCTCGACCTGTTCATCCGCTCGACCCAGGGCATGGAGATGACGACGGCGGGCCGGCAATTCCTGTTCCACGCCTATGAGATCCTGAACAAGGTCGACGAAGCGACGAACCTGTTGCTGCCGGCCAGCGATTTTTCGGGGCGGCTGACGGTCGCCGCCAGCTATACGGTGATCGGCTATTTCCTGCCGAACCATCTCGGACGGCTTCGCCGCGCCTGGCCGAACCTCGACATCCAGCTGTTCGAGCTGAACCGCGAGGCCATTGAGGAAGGGCTGCTCGCCAATCGCTACGACATGGCGGTGCTTTTGACCTCCAACGTGATCAATTCGGACCTGGCGACGGAAACGCTGATGAACTCGCGGCGCCGGCTGTGGGTGCCGGCCAGGCATCGCCTGCTGTCGCAGGGCAGTGTCGGCCTCAAGGAGATCGCCGAGGAGCCCTACATCATGCTGACGGTCGACGAGGCCGCGCACACGGCGTTGCGCTACTGGAGCAACACCTCTTACCGGCCGAATGTCACGCTGAGGACATCCTCGGTCGAAGCCGTCCGCTCGCTGGTAGCGGACGGGCAAGGTGTCGCGATCCTGTCCGACATGGTGCTGCGGCCATGGTCGCTGGAAGGCAAGCGCATCGAGACGATCGTTCCGACCGAACCGATCCCGTCGATGGATGTCGGCCTTGCCTGGCGCCGCGGCGCGCAGTTCACGCCGGCGATGGAAGCCTTCCGCTCCTATTTCCACCAGACCTTCTTCCTGCCCTCGCACAGGTAGAAGCGGCGGGCCGGCCATGCTCGTCCTTGAGCGCGTGGCCGGCGTCATCACGGTCAATCCTGCCTGGTCAGCAGGTAGCTGCCGCTTTCATGCAGCGCCGCAGCCCAGCCGGGCTCGATGACGATGGTCGTCGTCACCTCCTCGATGATCGCGGGACCGGCTACGGTCACGCCGACGCCGAGCGCTGCGCTGTCATAGACCGGCGTTGATCTTGGCTTGCCCGACGCGTCGAAGACGGCGTCGCGATGCCCCTTCAGCGCCTGCTGCAGCGCGCCGGTGCCGCGCAGTCTCGGTGCCTTCGGCTTTTCGATGCGGCCGTAGATGGTCGATTCGATGTTGACGACCTCGACCGTGCTGTGGCGCTCGGCATAGGTGTAGAGTTCCTCGTGCCGGGCATGGAACGCGTCCTTGACCTGGCCGATGGTCTCCTCGGTGATCCTGAAGTTGGGAATGTCGACCGTGCATTCGTGCACCTGGCCGACATAACGCATCTCAAGGCTGCGCTGGACCTCGATCAGCGTGCCCGGAAAGCCGTCGGCCTTCAGATGGGCAATGCCCTGCGCCTCGATCTCCTCGAACAGCTGTTCGATCCTGTCGCAGGCGGCGGCATTGTCGAGCCTGAGCGGCGCAGTCGCCATGTAGTTGTACTTGACGTCCGAGATGACCTGGCCGAAGGCGCAGAGACCCGAGGCCAGCTTGGGCAGGATGATCGTGTCGATGCCCATCTCGCGCGCCAGTGCGGTGATGTGGGCCGCGGTCGCGCCGCCTGCCCCGACCAGCACGAAATCGCGCGGGTCGTAGCCGCGTTCGACAGACACGCGGCGAATGCCGTTGACCATGTTGTTGTTGACGATGGTGAACATGCCATAGGCGGCCTGCTCGATGCTGATGTTGAGCGGAGCGGCGATCGTCGCCACCGCCTGCCGCGCCTTTTCGAGGTCGAGCGGCAGCTTGCCGCCGAGCAGGCCTTCCGGGTTGAGATAGCCGAGCACCAGGTTGGCGTCCGACGTGGTCGGCTCCGTGCCGCCGCGCCCGTAACAGGCAGGCCCCGGTTCGGAACCGGCCGACTGCGGCCCGACCTGCAGCAGGCCTAGGCTGTCGATCCAGCCGATGGAACCACCGCCGGCGCCAAGCGTCTCGACCTGGATCATCGGCACGCCGATGCGGTAGCGCAGGAAGTCGATGTTCTTGTTGAGGTTGGTCTGGCCGTTGCGCGTCAGCGTGATGTCGAAGGAGGTGCCGCCCATGTCGACGGTGATGACGTTGTCCTTGGCGAACGGCGCCCCGACAAACAGCCCTGCCTGCGGCGCGGAGGCCGGGCCGGAATTGATCGCGTAGACGGAACGGTCGGTCATCGCCTGGCCGATCGCCAGGCCGCCATTCGACTGGAAATAGCGGACCGGCTGCTTCGCCCGGAGGGCGCGGAAATAGCTGTCGACCGCCGTGACGTAGCGGCGCATCACCGGCGCGAGATAGGCATTGGTCACCGCGGTCGAAGTGCGGGTGTATTCGCGCACCTGCGGATAAAGTTCGCTGCCGACCGTCAGGACAACGCCCGGCATCATCTCGCGCACGATCTCCGCCGCGCGGCGTTCATGCGCGGCATTGAGCACCGACCACACGAAGGAGATGGCGACGGTCTCGACACCTTCCTTCAGGAACAACCGGCACGCCTCGCGAACGTCGTCCTCGTTCATCGGCGTGCGGACGGAACCATCCGAGATCACCCGTTCGCGGACGCCCTTGCGCAGATAGCGCGGCACCAGCATCGTCGCCGCCGGGTATTCCGGATCGTAGCGATAGCCGTCTTCCTTGTGGCCGTTGCGGATCTCGATGGAGTCCTCATGGCCGGCGGTGCAGATCAGGCCGGTCCTGCCGCCGCGATGGGTGATCAGCGCATTCAGCCCGACCGTGGTGCCGTTGATGCACAGATCGCAATCGGAGACGACCTCTGAAGGTGACACGCCGAGGTCGTCGGCGATCAGCCTGAGGCCATTCTCGATGGCCCTGGTCGGATCCGAAGGCGTCGAAAGCGCCTTGAAAAGTTTCACCTCGCCGGTGGCGCGATTGGCCACGACAAAGTCCGTGAAGGTGCCGCCGGCATCGATGCCGAGACGATATGCGTGTTCCATGATCGTCTCCTCAGGCTGCGCGCAGTCGCTTGGTTTCGGCCAGGTCGACATCCAGCATTTCAGGGTCGGCGATGGCCACGCCATAGTCGGCGCGTGCGCCTTCAATCGAGACGAGGCCGTTGCGAACGTCCCACACCACCTTCTCGATCGGCCGCTCGAAAGGATTGCCGTAGCCGCCGCCGCCCGGATTGAGATTGGTGATCGTCTCGCCTGTCCTGATCGTCTGGATGATGTTCTTGCGTTCTACCTCGACCTTGCCGCCGCGTTTCAGCTCGACACGGCCGACTTTCTTGTCGACCAGGGCGGATTTCGCGCCGGCGGCCCCCATGGCCGGAATCCGGCGTCCCTCGCCGAAACCGATGCACAGCATGTCGCCGTCCAGCGGCTCGACTTCCCAGGCAGTGCCGGAACCGCCGCGGAATTTTCCGGCACCACCGGAATCGGTCATCAGCGAATAACGATGGATGATGATGGGATAGGAATATTCGAGCAGTTCGACATCGCCGGAGGTCAGCGCGCCGAAGCAGCATTCCGGTCCAACGGCGTGCCAGCCGTCCTGCTGCGGCGTGGCGCCGCCGCCCGAAATGATGGTCGCCAGAACCATCGTGACGAATTCCTCGTTGGTGCGGCTGTCCCTGCCGGCGATGTTGAGGCCGTTGGCATGGCCCCAGGAGGCGGCGACCTTGGAAGGCATCGCCTTCTCGAAGGCGAGACGCACGGCGTCGGTCAGCGTCTCCATCGGCGTCGTCGTGCAGTTCATGTGCGGCGCCGGCTCCTGCGCATTGCACAACGTGCCCTTCGGCCCGAAATCGACGGTGACGCAGCGATACAGCCCTTCATTGTAGGGCGGCGGCAGCGCGGCGAACATCATCAGGCCGAGATAGACGCCGGAATGCGAATTGCCCTCGTATGAGTTTATGAAATAGGGCACCTGCGGCGGGCTGGAGATGGCGATGTGGCAGCTGTCGCCCGTGATCGTCACGCGGGCGCCGATCTCGAAATCGCCGAAGCCGTGGCCGGCATCCTCGAGGATCGCCTTGCCTTCATAGGTGCCATCCGGAACGGTGGCGATCAACGAGCGCATGTGCCGGTCCGCCATGTCCAGCAGCGTGTCGATGCAGGCATCGACCGTCGGCTTGCCATATTTGTCGAGCAGCGCGATCAGGCTGCGTTCCCCGACCTGACAGGCGCCGATCAGGGCGCGAAAATCGCCCTCCTGGTCGCGCCGCGCCCGCATGTTGGTGAAGATCATGTTCAGTACATCGTTGCGCGGCTTGCCGCGATCCCAGATCTTCACCGGGGGGATGCGCAGGCATTCGGCATAGATCTCGGTCGCGTTGGGATTGTAGCCCGCCGGCACCGGGCCGCCGATGTCGGTGAGGTGACCCTTGCAGACGGTCCAGTAAACCAGTTCGCCATGGTAGAAGACCGGCTTGTACATACAGGTGTCGATGGCATGGCTGCCGCCGAAAGCCGGATCGTTATGCAGGATGAGATCGCCTTCGTGGATGTCGCCCTCGAAGAAACCGGCGACGGCTTTCATGGCGGGGATCAGCGAGCCGAGATGGATCGGGATATCCTGGCCCTGCAGGATCATCTCGGGCCGCGCGTTGAACAGCGCGGTCGAATAGTCGTGCGCCAGGTTGAAGACGGAAGACCGCGCTGTCTTTTCCAGCGCCAGCGTCATCTCGCGCTGTGTTGTCTCCAGCACGCCACGCACCACCGACAGCGTGATCGGATCGACTTTCATTGTCGTCATTGCAACCTTTTCCTCCGTGCAACGAGGCCTGCGGCCCATCGCACTTTTTGTTCCCGCACGGTGTCTGATGCACCGTTGCCGCCCAAGCGAAACAGGTTTTGCAGGCGCGGTCTTTGCGCTGCGCGAACAAAAAATTGACGTTGCGTGCACTGGCCGACACGCACGTTGCGTTCCGCGGCGACGGTGCCTAGTCTTCGGTAACGTCGTCGGATCGAGCATGAAGACGAGTGTCACAACAAGCGCGACGCGCCCCGCAGACCGGAGCCGGCACTGGCACCAGGCCATCGCCGGCGCCTATTTTCCACTCGACCTGAAATTCCGGAACGCCGACCATTTCTCGGGCGACCTGACGATCTGGCAGTTCGGCGACGTCTCGATCTCGCGCCTGACCTCCGACGCCCTGCAATATCTGCGCCTGCCCCACCATTTCCGCGCCGCCCGCAAGGAAGAGTTCCTGGTCACCGTACCGGCGCGTTCGGAAGTGTTCTTCTCGCAGGGCGGCAGTGAGATCAGCTGTTCGCCTGGCGGGTTCTTCCTGGAACGCAGCCACGAGCCGTATGAATTCAGCCACGCCGATCCTGCCGATCTCTGGGTGCTCAAGGTCGAGTCGCGGGCGCTCGCCGATCGCGTGCACGGTCCGGACCGTTTCTGCTCGCTGCAGTTCGATGCGGCGAACGGCGCGGGTGGCCTGTTCACCGACATGCTGCATCTGCTGCCGGCGCGCTTCGACACCATGAACGCCGAATCCCGCATCGCGGTCGGGCGGCAACTCGTCGACCTGCTGGCGCTGGCGATCAGGGCCGACGACCGCATCCTGATGTCGAAGAGTTCGACGGTGCGCAATGCCCATCTGGCGCGCATCGAAGCCTTCATCCGCGCCAATCTGAGAAACCCGGAACTTGATCCCGACCTGATAGCGCGCGCCTGTGGCCTGTCCACGCGCTACCTGCACGGCCTGTTCGGCGACATGGACCGCACGGTGGCCAGCTGGGTGCGGGAATTGCGCCTGGCCGCCTGCAAGGCAGCGCTCGAGGACCCCGCCAACAGCCAGACGGTGATGGAGATCGCCTATCGCTGGGGCTTCGGCGACCAGACGCAATTCAGCCGGACCTTCAAGGCGCGATACGGCACGCCTCCGGGCGAATATCGCGACTGTTTCAGGCGAGCCGGAAACGCTGCAAACGGATGACCAACCAGCCTACTTCAACGTTTCCTGGGCGATGGAAGGCACATCGGGCAGATCGTAATAATCGCCGGCGCATTCGGGATAGAGCTGGCTTTCCATCCTGAGACCGGTCGGGCCGTCGATCGTGCCAGCCCAGACGGAGAGCCGGTCGCTGTCGAACCGGCGCCAGAACAGGTTGGAGCCGCAGACCTTGCAGAAGCCGCGCTCGGCAACATCCGAGGAGCGGAACCAGTTCAGCGTATTGCCCCCGATCACCGCGTCGGCAGCCGCCACCTGCGTTGCCGCCACATAGTGGCCCGAGGTCTTGCGGCATTGCAGGCAATGGCAGGCGACGACCGGGCGCAGGTCGCCGCGCAGTTCATAGGTGGTGCCGCCGCACAGGCAGCCGCCGCGTGTGATCTTGCTCATGCATGCCCTCCATCATCGTCCCACAAAGCTAGGCGAGCCGTCCCGCTGGCGATGAGGTAAAACCGACCCCTGGTGTGCAATTCCAGCAAAAGTGCGTAGCGGTTTTGCGTCCGGAATTGCACAAAATAAAGAGTTGGAGCGTTTCAGCGTTTCCGTTGAGCGGAAACGCTCCAGGCGTCGTTGCCGGCAATACCGTCAGCCCGGCTTGACCTTGGGCAAGGCCTGCCGCATTGCTCGGCCATGCGCGCCAACTACAAAATGCAACGGCTGTTCGTGCCCGACGATCTGTCGGCCGGTGTCGAGTTCGAACCGGACACCCAGCAGAGCCACTACCTGATGCATGTGCTGCGCCTCGCCGACGGCGCCGAACTCCTGGCCTTCAACGGCCGCGACGGTGAATGGACAGCCGCAATCACCGCGAGGACGAAGAAGGCGGTGCGGCTCACCGTGAAGACGCAGCAACGGCCGCAACCGCCGCTGCCCGATCTGGTCTACTGCTTCGCGCCGCTGAAGGTCGGGCGGCAGGACTATCTCATCCAGAAGGCGGTGGAGATGGGCGCCGGCGTGTTGCAGCCAGTGCTGACCCAGCACACGCAAGGCAAGATCACGACCGAGCGCATGCATGCCAACGCCGTCGAAGCCGCCGAGCAATGCGGCGTGCTGGCCGTTCCGGCGGTGCGCGAGGCGGTCAAGTTCGAGCGGCTGCTTGCCGGCTGGGACAAGGAAAGGCGGCTGGTGTTCTGCGACGAGGATGCCTCGACCAACAACCCGCTGCCCGCCTTGCAGGCGATATCGGAAAAGAAGCTGGCGCTGCTGGTCGGCCCCGAAGGCGGCTTTTCCGACGAAGAGCGCCGCATGCTGCGCGCCCTGCCCTTCGTCACCGCAATTCCGCTGGGACCTCGCATCCTGCGCGCCGACACCGCCGCCGTGGCAGCGCTGGCGGTGATGCAGGCGACAGTCGGGGACTGGTAGAGAGCATCGTCACCTTCTCCCACAAAGAGAGGAGGAACCTTTCCCCACCTCCTTGTCGGGCCGGCGGATTGACCCCGTCGCGCAACCACAACAGCGTATCCAGCCAAAAGCCCGTGGCGTGGCGGTTGTGGAACAGGCTGAAGTGGCCAATTTTTTCCTGGCCGAGATCGGCGGGCCGGAGCAGGATCTGCGTGCGCTGTGCGCCGCGATAACGATCGAGCACGGCGCTGATCGCCGGCACGGTGGCGATGTCGTCATCGGACATGGTGACCGCCAGGATCGGTGCGGTCACGGCGTCGAAGCCACGCAGGACGGCTTCGCGCTGCCGTTGCGGATAGTTGTCTTCCAGATATGGCCGGCGAAAGGCCCACTCGTAGGCGATGCCAGCGGGCAGGTCCTCCAGCCAACCCAGGCGGCGGCCGGGGAAATAGCCGAACAGCGCCGTCAGCGCCGGCATGGCGACATGCCATTTCAGGAACAGGCGGCTGCGACGCGCAGGCGCGTAGTGACGCCAGCAGCCGAACTGCCCGCCGACCGAGAGCAGGCGGTGAATGGCCGGCGCATGACCGGCCAGCCCCGGCAAAGCGCCGCCGACGCTATGGCCGACGACGGAGACAGGAGCGGAACCGTCGCGTGCGAGAACCCAGGCCAGCACCGCCTCGAAGTCCTTTTCGCCCCATTCGCGCCAGCGATAGCCGCAACCGCGCAGCTGTGCCGGGCGTGAGGCGCCGATGCCGCGATAGTCGTAGGTGACGACATCGAAACCGTGCACGGCAAGGAAGCGGGCATAATGGTGGTAGTAGCAGGCCAGAACGCCGGTGGCCGGATTGATGATGGCGGTGCCGGCAGCCGGCCCGCTTACGCGCGGCCAGAAATGGCCGCCCAGGAGCACAGCGTCCGCAGCGGCGATCCCGATCGGCTGGGCTTCCTGGATCAGCGCTGAAACACTCATGGCAGGTCACTTCTCGAGCACAAGATGCATGAGATACGACATAGCCCAGACCAGCTTGTTGTTACACTCACTAGTCGGTATACATAGACTTATGAAACCGACTGCCAACACGACCCGCGAGCGCATCGTCGCAGCCGCCTCCAAGCTGTTCTACGGCCAGGGCGTGCGCGCGGTGTCGGTCGATGCCGTGGCCGAAAAAGCCGGGCTCACCAAGCGCACGTTCTATTATCATTTCGCCAGCAAGGACGAGCTAATCGCCGCCTATCTGGAGCGGCGTGACCAGCCCAATCTCGGGCTGTTCCGGCACTGGTTCACGGAGAGCGAGGGCGAGCTTGCCGACAAGGTCGCCGCCATCTTCCACACGCTCGGACAGGCGGCCAGGCGTCCGGCCTGGAAGGGTTGCGGCTTCCTGCGGACCGCCGCCGAACTGGCCGATATGCCGGGCCATCCGGCGATCCGTATCGGCATCGCCCACAAGAAGCGCTTCGAAGACTGGATGAAGGGCGTTTTCGAGGCCGATGGGATCAGGGACGCCGAGTTGCTGGCGCGCCAGATCCTGCTGTTGCTCGACGGCTCCTTCGCCACCGTCCTGCTCAACCGCGACCCCTCCTACATGGAGAGCGCGGGCGCTGCGGCGGCCACGCTTGTCAGGGTGGCACAAGGGCAACGCCCCCTCTAGACAATATTCAATTGCAGCGCGATCAAATCCTGTTGACGATTGGCTCAGGATTTTTTGCTTGATCGCCTCCTGACATTTCGTTCATCAAGCGCGCGGCGATTTACCGATCCGCCACCGAAGAGGGGCTTTATGGCACGCGACACGACCGATTTCCGACCCATCGAGGGCATGGACGAACTCGTCGACTACCTGGCCAAGGGCAACAAGCCGCGCTCCGAGTGGCGCATCGGCACCGAACACGAAAAATTCCCCTTCTATGTCGACGGCCATGCGCCGGTGCCTTATGGCGGCGACCGCGGCATCCGTTCGATCCTGGAAGGCATGCAGGAGAAACTCGGCTGGGATCCGATCCTGGATGAAGGCCGCATCATCGGCCTGGTCGAGCCGACTGGCCAGGGCGCGATCTCGCTGGAGCCGGGCGGACAGTTCGAGCTCTCAGGCGCACCACTGGAATCGATCCACCAGACCTGTCGCGAAGGCAATGCCCACCTGGCACAGGTGCGCGAGATCGCCGAGCCGCTCGGCATCCGCTTCCTCGGTCTCGGCGGCAGCCCGAAATGGACGCTTGCCGAGACGCCGCAAATGCCAAAGTCGCGTTATGAGATCATGACGCGCTACATGCCCAAGGTCGGCACCAAGGGCCTCGACATGATGTACCGCACCTGCACCATCCAGGTGAATCTCGACTTCGAGAGCGAGGCGGACATGCGCCGCAAGATGCAGGTTTCACTGAAACTGCAGCCGCTGGCCACCGCACTGTTTGCCAACTCACCCTTCACCGATGGCCGGCCCAACGGCCTGCAGAGCTGGCGCGGCGACATCTGGCGCGACACCGACAACCAGCGCTCCGGCCTGCTCGACTTCTGCTTCTCACCCCGAATTCGGCTTCGCCGACTATGTCGAATGGGCGCTCGACGTGCCGATGTATTTCATCATCCGTGACGGCCGCTACCACGACATGACGCACATCACCTTCCGCCAGTTCATGGAAGGCGCGGCGCGCAACCAGGTACCGGATGGCCTGCCCACCATGGGCGACTGGGCCAACCATCTGTCGACGCTGTTCCCCGACGTGCGCCTCAAGCGCTTCCTGGAAATGCGTGGCGCCGACGGCGGCCCGTGGCGGCGCATCTGCGCGCTGCCGGCCTTCTGGGTCGGCCTGCTTTATGATGAAGCGGCGCTCGACGCGGCCGAGGCGATGACACGCGACTGGAGCTATGAGGAAGTCAGGGCGATGCGCGACGCGGTGCCGGAGAAAGGCATCGGCACGTCGTTCCGCACGACCACGCTGCGCGAAGTCGCGCGCGAAACGCTTGCGCTGTCGCGCATGGGCCTTAGGAACCGCAACAGGCTGAACCGCGACGGCTTCGACGAAACCTCGTTCCTGTCTACGCTGGACGAGGTGGTGGCGCGCGGCACCACGAGCGCCGAAGAGATGCTGGCCGCCTACCACACACGCTGGGGCGACTCGATCGAGCCGGTGTTCCTGGAGTATGCGTATTGAGGCCTGCGTCTTGGTCTTACGCCGGGAGAACAAATTCGCGATCTTCACTGGAGCCGGCCGAAAACCGCCAGGCTCCAGTCCATGCATCACTTGACATGCATCACTTGATCGGAATCCAGATTTCGACCTCGCCGAAACCGCTCGCAGCGTCGAAACGCCCGTCATAACGCTCGAAATCCGGCGCACATGCCGTCTCGAGGCCCGCTTCCGGCAGGGACTTGTTCCAGATCGTATAGACGGTGCTGCGTATCGCGGAGATATGCCCCCGGTGGGTAAACACCGCATATCGGCAAGCCGGAATTCGTATGCGGGTCAGTTCCGCCGGGATGGCGGAGAAATCGCGGACTTCCACGCCGCAGATGTATTCGAAATTACCGGCATCGTCGCCGTTGCAGCAAACGCCGTAGCACGTCCATCCGACCTGCCCGGGGATGCTGCCGATCGATGGCCCGAAACGCTGCCACTGCGCGGGAATGCCCTCATTGGTCTCGAATGTATAACGCTCGCCGAGACCGGCAATCAGCAAGACCTGGCCGTCCTCGATGCGCGGCGCTTCCAAGTCGACGAGAAGACTGTGATCCATCCTGATCGGCTCCAGTAGTTTCAGGTTTTCGAGATGGCCTTGCGCGCGCACCTGCTCGGGTGTGAGGCCGAAATGGCTGCGGAAGGCCCGTGAGAAGGCTTCATGGGAGCCGTAGCCCGCGTCCAGTGCCACGGCCAGGATGTCCGGCGCGCCTGCGGAAAGCGCCCGGGCCGCCTCGGCCAGGCGACGGTTGCGCAGATAACCCATCACCGTGTGACCGGTCGCGGCCCCGAACACCCGTGACAGGTGAAAGCGCGAGACGCCGCTCGCCTCGGCGACATCCGCCAGCGAAATGGCTTGCCCGAAGCGGTGCTCGATAAGCCACAGGGCTTTGCCGACGGGATCCATGCGCTCTCCCATGAAGATTTTCTCCTTATGGCCGATTCCGGGTGCCGCCATTTGATCGCCGTTGCGCATGGACGATGTCCAGATGGCTCGAATGCGATCGAAACGCTCGAGCCAATTGCCCACTTCAATCCTGCATTGAAAGGCTCTACGCTCCCCTTGATACGCAAAACCGCAGCGCACTTTTGCTGGAATTGCTTGAGAAGCGCATAGGCTGAGGAGGAGCAAGACGTGCTGAACCTGTTCGACATGCTGAACCAGTCCCAGAACGGCAACGGCATGGAGGCGCTGGCACGGCAGTTCAACCTGAGCCAGCAGCAGACGCAGGCAGCGGTCGAGGCACTGCTGCCCGCCTTCAGCCAGGGCCTGAAGCGCAACACCGCCGACCCCTATGGCGTCGGCACCTTCATGAACGCGATGGCCAGCGGCCAGTACGGTCAGTATTTCGACAATGCAGCCCGGCCTTTTCGCCGCAGGGCGTGAGCCAGGGCAACGATGTGCTCGGCCAGTTGTTCGGCTCCAAGGACCTGTCGCGCGCCGTCGCGGCGCAGGCTGCACAGGCCAGCGGCGTCGGCCAGCAGGTGTTGCAGCAGATGCTGCCGGTGCTGGCCTCGATGGTGATGGGCGGGCTGTTCAAGCAGACCACCAACCAGATGCAGGCCGGCGGTTTCGGCGGCGGCAACAACCCGTTCGGCCAGATCATCGAGGAGATGATGCGGCAGGGTGGCGGCATGATGGGCGGGCAGCCGCAGCAGCGCCAGGCGCCGCAGGGCCAGAACCCGTTCGGCAACAACCCGCTGGGCGACAATCCGCTCGGCAAGGTGCTGCAGGACATGTTCGGCGGCGGCGCACAGCAACAGGCGCCGCAGCCGCAGCAGCCGCAAAACCCTTTCGGCGACAACAATCCCTGGGGCAAGATCCTGCAGGACATGCTGGGCGGCGCACAGCAGGCGCCCGACCCTGCCCCGCAGCGTCGCGCTCCGGAACCCGAACCGAACCCGAGCGGTCGGGCGCGCAACCCTTATGACGACATCTTCGGCAAGATGTTCGAAAGCGGCCGCCAGCAGCGCGACGACTACCAGCAGGGCGTCGAAAGCATCTTCGACCAGTTCCTCAAAGGCATGGACCGCCGGTAAGCCAATTCCTTAACGAGTGTGCGGCAGTCTCCACGGCGCTGGATCGAGGGGACCATGCATGTTCGGCTTGTTTGGGAAGAAAAAAGCCGCTCCTGTCCGCGTGGTGGCCGTGCTGAATGCCAGATTACAGCCGCTGGACCGCGGCGAGATCGAAGACGCATTCGACGTGGCCATGTCGGAACAGGGCTTCGGCATCCGCACGGTGGGTGGCGGCACCTTGCTGGAGGCCAACGGCGAAGTCAGCCAATGCGACATCGAGATCGAAATCGACGAATTCTCGGACAAGGCGGTCGACACGGTGAAGGGCGTTCTTGGCGCGATGCTGGCGCCCAGAGGGTCGCATCTGCTGCTGCCGAGCCAGAACAACCAGCGCATCGCTTTCGGCACGCATGAAGGCCTCGCCCTTTACCTGAACGGCACCGATCTTCCGGACGAAGTCTACCGGACTTGCGATTCCAACCACGTCCATGCCGAGTGCCAGCGCCTGCTGGAAGGCATCGGCCATGTGGCAAGCCACTGGCAGGGACCAACGGAGACGGCGCTTTACATGTATGGACGCAAATTCGAGGAAATGCGGCAGCGGGTGGGACCGTTCCTGCAGGCATATCCCCTGTGCGCGCGATGCCGTATCGAGCAGATCGCCTAGAGCATTTTGTAGCCAAGTGGAATCACTTGGCGTTACAAAAGTGCGACGAAAACAAAACTTAGAGCGTTTCCGCGTTTCCGTGAAAAACGGAAACGCTCTAGCATCCGTCTCGCGGCAAGTTCGAACAGGATGTGACCTGAGTTCACAAATCCTGTGCCTTTCACCACTCTGGCTCACGAAACGATGCGCTTCTATCTAGCCATCATTGGCAGATGGAGACTTCTAAGATGGAATACCGCAATCTCGGCAGATCGGGCCTGAGAGTTCCCGTGCTGTCCTTCGGCGCGGGCACGTTCGCCGGCAAGGGGCCGCTGTTCAGCGCCTGGGGCAATACCGGTGTCGAAGAGGCCCGCCGGCTGGTGGACATCTGCCTGGAGGCCGGTGTCAACCTGTTCGACACCGCCGACGTCTATTCCGACGGCGCGTCGGAAACCGTGCTCGGCGAGGCGATCAAGGGCCGGCGCAACGACGTGCTGATCTCGACCAAAGCCAGCCTGCCGCTGGGCGACGGGCCGAACCAATGGGGATCGTCGCGCAGCCGGCTGATCGAGGCGGTGGATGCCGCGCTCGGCCGGCTCGGCACCGACCATATCGACATTTTCCAGTTGCATGCCTTCGATGCGCACACACCGGTCGAGGAAGTACTTTCCACACTCGACGGTCTCGTGCAGGCCGGCAAGCTGCGCTACATCGGCGTCTCCAACTTCTCCGGCTGGCAGATCATGAAGTCGCTGGCGGCGTCGGAACGGCACGGCTGGTCGCGTTATGTCGCCAACCAGGTCTACTATTCGCTGGTCGGCCGCGACTATGAGTGGGACCTGATGCCTCTCGGCCAGGACCAGGGCCTCGGCGCGCTGGTGTGGAGCCCGCTCGGCTGGGGCCGCTTGACCGGCAAGATCAGCCGCAACGCTCCGATCCCTGCCGGCAGCCGGCTGCATGAGACAGCCGACTTCGGTCCGCCGGTGGAGGACGAACATCTCTACCGCGTCGTCGATGCACTGCAGGAGGTGGGGAAGGAGACCGGCAAGAGCGTGCCGCAGATCGCCATCAACTGGCTGCTGCAGCGGCCGACGGTGTCTTCCGTCATCATCGGCGCGCGCAACGAAGAGCAGTTGCGCCAGAACCTCGGCGCCGTCGGCTGGTCGCTGACGCCGGAACAGGTCGCCAGGCTCGATGCCGCAAGCAGCGTGACCGCGCCATACCCGCACTTCCCTTATCACCGCCAGGAAGGCTTCGCGCGGCTCAACCCGGCGATGGTGTGAGAGGTCCCTTCTCCCACAAGGGGAGAAGGGAAAACGTGCTCCCAAAAAAGAAAAAGCCCGGTCCGTGGGGGGACCGGGCGGTGCGCAGGTCCCGGCTGGGTCGAGCCGGAAGGGAGTGGGAAACCTGCAGCAACCTTGTTCCGCCGTGTCCCGCTGGAGGCCGGAACACGAGGCGAAAGATCAGGCTACCCTGCGGGCCAGTTCCTCGATCGAGGCGATACGCTCGCTGGCGATCGAACGCAGCTTCACCGTCGGATCCGAACCGAAGGGCAGGTCGATGGCGACGGAGAGATCGGCTCGGGTCAGACCGATATCGGCCAGTTCCGCATCAGACATCTCGCCGAGGCGATAGAAGGTGCGTCGGTTTTGCCAGGCATGGAAAAAGCCGATCATGCGATTGAACACACGCGTCGCAGCAGCCGGGGTCGCGGTGATGTGCGCGCTCTCTGGGGCGAAATCATACGTGGTCATGGATCTTCTCCTCGAAACCGCGCGCAGCAGGGTTCCGCACCGCCAAAAAGGCGGTCCGAAGCCGTTTCACACGCGCTCATATGGACAATTGAATAAATGCCACGCCGCGATTGATTAATCCAACGAATGTTTTTAATCTCTATCATCAACTCTGATGATGAATGGAGCCGACAGCTCGATTTCTTCGACGAATGGTTTCTATCAAAATCATCAAAAACGATGATGGATCATACCGATGAAAGCGCCGCTCGACCTCGACCAGTTGCAGACCTTCATCTCGATCGCAGACACAGGGTCCTTCACCCGCGCCGCCGAAGAGGTGCACCGCACGCAGTCGGCGGTGTCGATGCAGATGCGACGGCTGGAGGAGCGCATCGGCAAGCCGTTGTTCGAAAAGGATGGCCGCTCCAACAAGCTGACCGAGGATGGCGACCGGCTTCTGTCTTACGCCCGCCGGCTGATCTATCTGAACCGCGAGACACTTTCCGCCTTCGACGACAACCGGCTGGAGGGCACCATCCGCATCGGCACGCCGGACGATTATGCCGACCGTTTCCTGCCCGAGATCATGGCGCGCTTTGCTCGCTCCAACCCGCGCGTGGAACTCACCGTCACCTGCGAACCGACGCCCGGCCTGGTGGAGCAGATCAAGCGCGGCCATCTCGACCTGGCGCTGGTCACCCACAACGACGCACGCGGCCAGTCGGAAGTGGTGCGGCGCGAACCGCTGCTGTGGGTCACCTCCGCCAACCACGCCACCCATGAGGAAGAAGTGCTGCCGATGGCCTTCGGCCGGCCAAACTGCATCTGGCGCCGTGCCGCCTGCGATGTCCTGGACGAGATGAGGCGCGACTACCGCATCCTGTTCTCATCCTTCTCGGCAACGGTTATCGCGGCGGCAGTGCTGTCGGGGCTGGCGATCTCGGTGCTGCCGGAATGCGCGCTGCGTCCCGGCATGCGGGTACTGGGCGAAGCCGACGGCTTCGGCCTGCTGCCCGACTGCCGCATAGGCCTGATGCGCGGCCAGACCAGCCGTCCGGAAATCGTCGAAGCGCTGGCGCGCCACATCGCCGAAAGCCTCGACAACATCTCGGTGCCGATGAACGAAGAACCCGGCAGCTTCGACTTCGCCTCGCTCGCCTTCACCAAGATGAAGCGCACCAAGCCCAGCCAGATCATGCCAGGCTGGTAAGAGACGGTTTTCCGTCCGGAATCGCGTAAAGCAAAGAGCCAGAGCGGTTCCGATAAAAGGCGGAAACGCTCTAGCGACGACCGCTGCGCACCACCAGCACGTTGCCGATGGCGACCAGCGCAAGGCCGACGATGGCGAAGGCGGTCCACCGGTAGCCTTCGAGCACGGTCGAGACCAGCAGCGCGAAGATCGGGAACAACACCGTGGCATAGCCGGCGCGCGCCGCGCCGATGCGGCCGAGCAGCGTGAGGTAGGCGGCAAAACCCATGATGGTGGAAACGACCGCCAGGAACAGCAGCGAGCCGAAATAGGCCACCGTCGGCACCACGGTGAAGGTGCGGCCCATCAGCAAGGCCAGGATCGCCGACCACAGCGTGCCGTAGAACATGCCCCAGGCGTTCATCGAGACGAGCGGCAGGCCCTTGCGCATGCCGGCGGCCGAGATCACGTTGCCGACACAGAAGGAGAGCGTGCCGGCGACGCAGAAAGCAAGCCCGACCAGCGTGCCACCACCGAGATCGTGCCCGATGATCTCTGGCAGGAACATCAACGCAATGCCGCAGAAACCGGTGAGCCCGCCAAGCAGGATGCGCGGCGACGGCCTTTCACGCATGACCACGGCGCCAAGCATCATGTTCATCACCGAAGCCAGCGAGAAGACCACCGACAGCAGCCCGGAGACCAGGTAGCCGGCGCCGTAGTAGAACAGCAGGAAATTGGACGAGAACATCAGGATGCCGAGCGCCACGAAGCGCATGTGGTCGGCCAGGGCGAAACGCAGCCGGCCACGCTTCAAAACCACCCAGCCGAACATCAGCGCGGTGGCGATGGCGAACCGCCAGACGATGTTGACCTCGTTGGCCACCGTGCCGACCTGGAACTCGATGGCGTACCAGGACAGGCTCCAGGCAACGACGGTGAGCGCATAGAGGCCGTAGTCGAGCGGCTCGAACGGACGTTCGCTGGCGCTGCGCGTAACGGGCGCGGCTTCAGGCGGCCGGGATTGCTGCATGTTCATGGCAACGCCTTGATTTCGGGAATTGCGCATCGGTAGGCCTGCCGGCCATGCACGTCCATCGCATTCGTGTGGTCCAGCAACGCCAGCTCCGTCCGCGGGGGCTTGACCCATCCCCCCTCCAGCGCGCCAATCGGTGCATGAGTGATTTTTTCGAAGACGATTCGAGGCCGGGCGCGACAAACGCCACCGAGTACACGGTGAGCGAGATTTCCGGTGCGCTGAAGCGCACCGTGGAGGACACCTTCGGCAATGTGCGCGTGCGCGGCGAGATTTCCGGCTATCGCGGCCCGCATTCGTCGGGCCACGCCTATTTCGCGCTGAAGGACGACCGGTCCCGACTCGACGCCGTGGTGTGGAAAGGCACCATGAGCAGGCTGCGCTTCCGCCCCGAAGAGGGCATGGAAGTGATCGCCTCCGGCAAGCTCACCACCTATCCCGGCAAATCGAACTACCAGATCGTCATCGACAATCTGGAACCCGCCGGCGCCGGCGCGTTGATGGCTATGCTGGAAGAGCGTAAGCGTCGCCTCGCTGCCGAGGGCCTGTTCGACGCCGGCCGCAAGCAGCTCCTGCCCTATATGCCTTCGGTCATCGGCGTCGTCACCTCGCCCACCGGCGCGGTGATCCGCGATATCCTGCATCGCATCCGCGACCGCTTCCCGCTGCACGTGCTGGTGTGGCCGGTGCGTGTGCAGGGCGAAACGGCCGGCATGGAAGCAACCATAGCGATCGAGGGCTTCAACAGCCTGGAGCCAGGCGGACCGATCCCGCGGCCGGACCTGATCATCGTGGCGCGCGGCGGCGGCAGCCTTGAGGATCTCTGGGGCTTCAATGATGAAGGGCTGGCACGGGCCGTTGCGGCTTCCGAAATCCCGATCATCTCGGCGGTCGGGCACGAGACCGACTGGACGCTGATCGACCTCGCCGCCGACGTACGCGCACCGACACCGACCGGTGCCGCCGAAATCGCGGTCCCGGTCAAAGGGGAGCTGGAGGCGACGCTCGCCAATCTGTCGGCGCGGCTTTCGGCGGCCTTGTCGCGCGGCATCGACCGTCGCCGCCAGGCGGCTCGCGCCGCGGCACGGGCGTTGCCCTCGCCGGACCAGTTGCTGGCGTTGCCGAGACGCCGTTTCGACGAGGCTGAAAATCGGCTTGCCCGTGCGCTGTCGGTGGCCATCGAGCGCAAACGCGGCCGGCTCGGCGCCATCCGGCTGACACCGGCGACGTTGTCGCGGCGCATGGATGAGGCGCGGCGGCTGACCGCGCGCGATCTGGCCCGCGCGCAGGCGGCTTTCCTCGGCATCGTGCGCGAGCGACGCGCGCGCTTCATGCGCACCGCGGCACGGCTTTCACCCGCCCCGATCGCACGCCGGCAGAAGCTGCAGGGCGACGCGCTGGCAACGCTGGCGCGCCGCAAGGACCAGGCGATGACGGTACGGCTGGAGCGGCTGCGCGCGCGCCTCACCCAGGCCGACCGGCTTTTGTCGACGTTGAAACTCTCGGAACAGGCGATCCTGGAGCGCGGCTATGCGCTGGTCCTCGACGCCGGCGGCACGCTGGTGAAGCGGGCGGCTGAAGTGACGCCGGGTACCGCGCTGGAACTGCGCTTTGCCGATGGCTCCGCGCATGCCACGGCCGAGGGCGGCGAACCGGCGCCAGGCCCGGCAACTGCCAGCCCACCGAAACCAGTTCGGGCCGCGCCGAAAGACAAGGGCACCAGCGGCCAAGGATCGCTGTTTTAACCCGCGACATATTCGATCGATCCCCCTCTCCCGTAAGGGGGGAAGGGACTTGCAACCGCTTTAGTCGCTTTTCCGGAAAGCGCGGCTCGAGACGGAGATGGAATTCTGGCAGGGATCTTTCGCGTTCGCGAAAAGGTAGCCATCGGCCTTGTGGATGGCGCCGAAATCGAGGCCGTCTTCGGCGCGCTGCCTGCAGAACAGCTCGACATCCTCGACGTCGAAGACCAGCTTGACGCTCGACTGACCGCCGCGCTGACCTTTTGCGGCCTGATGAAGCAGGATGTTGGCACCGCCATCGCTGGCGACGAGCTCGACAATCCTGTCGCCAGGCAAGCGGATTGCCGTGAAGCCGAAATGCCGTTGATAGAAACGGGCGGTTTCCTCGACATCCCTGGCGTAGATGACGATCCGGCCAAGTGGCATCGGCAACCCCGAGAACGGTGGTGCCCTTCTCCGCCCGCTGGAGAAGGGAGCAGGCTCAGGCCGCCTTGTCGGCGTCCGTTTCCGCCTCGACGGCCTCTTCGAGGCGCGAAGCGATCAGTTCCTGGATATCGCCGACCTCTTCCTGGAGGTCTTCCAGCGGGATTCCCGCTTCGGCGGCCTTGGCGGCACACTGCTTGGCCAGGACCTCGGCATGCTTGTCGATCTTCACCGCTTCGGACGGGGCACAGCACTCCTTGCCGATCCAGTCCTGCAGAAATTCGATCGCGTGTACGCTCATAATTGAACTACCCGTTTCGGTTCTTTCCGGCTGCCAGCGCTGTCGGCGCGGCCGGCCGGTGTCCCTATTTAATAGAAACCGAGTCGCAAGCTCACGGCAACCTTACCGGCTACCCAAAGAACAAGACCTGTTTTCAGTGATTGGTTTTCGGGGCATCCACCCGGCGAAAAAAGAAGTGGTACCGTTGGCTGGGATCGAACCAGCGACCTCCGGATCCACAATCCGGCGCTCTAACCATCTGAGCTACAACGGCACTCATGCCCGTCGATGATCGCAACACCAGCTCCACTCGTGTCAGCCGCGCTCCGTCATCCGGCGAAGCGTCCATACGGGCAATCGGATCGTAATTCAAGGCTCTTGCGAAGGCAAAGGCCCGCTCACCCACATCCGTGTTCACCCGGCCCCCGATCTTACGCTGGGGATACCGACGCATTTCATACAAACTCAAGCCTCTGCCGAGACGCAGTACCGGTTTTCGGAGAGGTCCTACCTTTTCTTAAGAAAAAGGCCGGCGGGAGGAGGAGCCGGCCTTTTTCCGATATGAAGCCGGCGGGAGGAGGAGCCGGCTTTTGCCTGGAGCGGAGGGAGGAGGAACCACCCCAGGTATCTCTTGCCTCATAAAGCTAGGAAGCCGGTTCGATGCTTACAAGACCCCGGCCTGCCCTTGCCATTTTGCCGCACTTTCCAGTGCGCATCGTAGTTCCGAAAATCGACGCCGACTTTCGGGTCGATGCATCAGGCGGCCTTGGAGACGTCCTTGAAGGCCTTCTCGAAAGCGGCCTTGTAAGGCTTGGAAACTTCTTCGGCGGCCTTGGAGGCGGCAGCCTGGAATTCCTTGGCCTGCTCGACAACGGTCTCGACGCGCTTGCGCAGGAACGAGGTCTGCAGCTCGACGACTTCCGACAGCGACTTGGCGCCGACGAGGGCCTCGAGGTGCGAGAAATTGGCTTCGGCGTTGGCGCGCAGCGTGGCGATCGCCTTCAGCGACAGGTCGCTCGAGGTGGTCTTGGCGGTCTCGTAGCTGGTTTCGAAAGCCTTCTTGGCTTCCTCGGCGCCGGTCTTCAGCTTGGCGAAGGTCTCCTTCGACTGCTCGACGCCCTTCTCGGCGAAAGCGCGAACCTGGTCAGCAGCCTGCGAAGCATCGAAGGTCGGGAATTCGGTGGTCTCAGCGGTCTTCGTCTTGGTCATTTTCCATCCTCGTTGTGGACGGGCACATCCGCATCTCTGGCGCCGCGCCGTCTCGTTCATTTCTGTTAACACCATAGCATTTCTCATTGTGCAGTGCAATATTTATGTTGCGACGCAACATTAGTGAAAAGAAACAAGGGAATGCCCGCGTTAACCAAAAGCCCTACTTTTCAAGTGGGCTATCTTCTGGCTTGTGGACCTTGCTGCGGCACCCATTTATTAACGAAGAATTAACCGCGGCCATCTCCTGGAGGATTGCCAGAGCGCATGCCGTCCGAGAACTATTCGTTCCTCGATGTTGCCGTCCTCGACGAGGTGCGGGCGCGTTTCGCTGCCGGCGACGCGCTGCTCATCCTTTCGGCGGACCTCGACCAGGTGCTGTGGGCGAACGGCCCGGGCGCTGCCGTGCTCGGCCATGCCGACATCGAGGCGGCGATCGACGCGCCGGCCGACCTGCCACCGGTGGCGAAACGCCAGATCACGGCCACCGCCGGCTTTCCGGCCATCGGCTGCAACCGCGCGCTGCTGGTCCGGCTTTCCCGGGGCATGGCAACGCAGGCGATCGGCTTCCAGGCCAGTGCCGTGACCATGCCGGACGGTGAAGCGGCGATCCTGCTTTCGGTGCCGGCCCAGCAGACCGGTTCGCGCAGTGTGGCCGAAATCGCCGAACGCGCCATAAGCGGCTTCACCACCGACGGCCAGTTCCTGGCTTTCATCGACGGCAGTGGCAATGTCGAGGCCTCATCGGCGGGATTCTCAGGCCTTGGAATCAGCACCGAGACGCTCGCCGCCCTGGCAAGCGAAACCGGCCGGGATCACGAACGCACGCTGAAGCGGCGTGTCCAGGCAGGAAAGCGCGCCCTGCCCGCGGGCATGGCAAGGCTGACGGACGATCCGGAACGCCATCTGCTGGTGGTGATCGACGATGGCAGCGCCGATCGGAATGAGGCGGCACCCGCAGCGACGATCCCTGCCGGCAACGGCCCGACAGCTGCGGCCGAGCCGCCGGCCGCGGAAGGCTGGCGCGCGGCTGATGACAGCGCTTCCACCAGCGCCGCGTCCGGCGAACATCATCACGATGGCTGGTATTTCAGCGATGCCGGCGAAAAGGGCGGAAACCCGGCACCGATGGAGCCGGACGAGGCCGCAGTACCCGCCAGACAGGCCATCAGCCGCAACGCGGCGCCGGTGCGTTTCGTGTGGCGCACCGACGAAGCCGGCCGCTTCAGCGCGATTTCACCCGAATTCGCCGCCGTTGTCGGCGAGGCCGCCGCCGATGTCATCGGCCGGCGTTTCAAGGACGTCGCCACCACTTTCGGCTTCGATCCTTCCGGTGAGATCGCGGGGCTGCTGGACCGGCGCGACACGTGGTCGGGCCGCTCGGTTGCCTGGCCGATCGCCGGCAGCAGCCTGAAGGTGCCGGTCGACCTCGCCGCCCTGCCCGTCTACGACCGTAACCGCAACTTCGAAGGTTTCCGTGGTTTCGGCGTCGCGCGGGTTGCCGATGCCACCGAAGACCACGAAAAGGTCGGCGAGGCGCTCACGCCCGATTGGACGCCGTCGGAAACGCCGCCCGCTGCAGTCGTCGCGCCGCCCACACAAACGAAGCAGCCTGGCGCAGAGGCGAGCCGCCACAATGCTTTCCACGGCGAGACGCCGGCACTGACCATTGCGCCGACGCCGGAACGCCGGTTCACCGACAAGGTCATCCGGCTGGCGGAACACCGGGCACCCGCCAACGACAAGGGCCTGTCGAATGTGGAGCGCACCGCCTTCCGCGAGATCGGCGAACGCCTGAAGAAAGACAGCGCCGTGGAAACCGGCAAGGCCACGCCTGCCGCGCCGAAAGAGACGATTCCCGCTGCACCGCTGACAGATATGCCCGCCGTGTCGCCAAGCAAGGTCGAAGCGACGGCAGCATCCAGCCAGGATGCCGAATCGACGAAACCGGTCGAGACCGCTGCGGCCACGCCCGAACAGAAGCCGGAGGTCGAGGTCCAGCTTCCTGTCGTCGCCGTCGAGCAACCAGCACTGGATACCAAGGCAGACGCGGCGGAACCGGAAATGGTTGGCGCTCAAGACCATGCCGCTTCACATGACGCGGCCGCCGTGGACGACAGCGCCACGCTGGTCGAGGCGCAGGAAGCCGAGCACATCGAGGACCTGGCGCGGCTCGACGGCACCAACGCCGATACGGTTTCCGAGATCGAAGATTCCGTCGCAAGCTCCGAACTGCCCGTAACGCTTGCTGGCCAGCCGGTGGAAACTGAAGCTGCCGGATCGGACGATGCCGCGCAAGACCAGCCCGCGGTCAAGCCGGCCGCGCCGCGTTCCCTGCTGGCCTTTGCCACGCCGGACGAAGCGGAGCCGGGCGACAAACCGGCACCGGCACTGGACGATGCAGGCGACGTCAGGGCCGCCGTGGCGAAGGTGACGCAACAGCGCCGCGGCGCGATCCCCGAAGAGACGCCGTCTGTGGAAGACGCGACGGAAGACACCGATCTGGCTCGCCTGGAAGATGACGGCGATCTCACGCATCCACGCGATGAGGATGAAGCCGACGCAGAGCCGGTGCAGGCCACCGTGACGCCGCGTGCGGCGCCACCGCTGCAGGCTGGCGGCTTCGTGCCCGCTGCCTTCTCCACCGGCGAGACGGCACCGGACACGTCGCTCGTGGCGCGGCTGCCGGTGCCGCTGCTGATCCATTCCGGCGACAAGCTGCACTACGCCAATACGGAATTCCTGGCCCTGACCGGTTATGGCGATCTCGCAGCGCTGGAGGCCGCCGGCGGCCTGGATGCACTGTTTGCCGATGCCTATGCCAGCCATGATGCGCCCGACCACTCCGACCACAAGCTGCGGCTGAAGAAAGCCGATGGCGAAGAGGTTCCGGTCGATGCGGTGCTGCGTTCCGTGCCCTGGGGCAAGGGCAAGGCCCTGATGCTGGTGCTGAACGGCGCGACCGACAACCGGTCGGCGCAGGTCCTGCCCTTTCCGGCAGCCGAGGCGGTGCATCCAGACAATGGGGAACTCAAGGCGCGCATCGCCGAAATGCGCACCATCATCGACACCGCTACCGACGGCGTGGTGCTGATCAACCGCGATGGCACCATCCGCTCGATCAGCCGGCCGGCGGAGGCCCTGTTCAGCTTCGACAGCGACGACGTCGCCGGCAAGCAATTCGCCTCGCTGTTCGCCATCGAAAGCCAGAAGGCGGCGCGCGATTACCTTGCCGGGCTTTCCGACAATGGCGTGGCCAGCGTGCTCAATGACGGCCGCGAGGTCATCGGCCGCGAAGCCGAGGGGCGCTTCATCCCGCTGTTCATGACCATCGGCCGCCTGCCCGGCGACAGCGGCTATTGCGCCGTGGTGCGCGACATCACGCAATGGAAGCGGGCCGAGGAAGAACTCACCCAGGCGCGCGCGGTGGCCGAACGTGCCTCCTCGCAGAAGACCGACTTCCTCGCCCGCATCAGCCACGAGATCCGCACGCCGCTCAACGCCATCATCGGTTTTTCCGAACTGATGGTGGATGAGAAATTCGGGCCAGTCGCCAATGAGCGTTATCGCGACTATCTGCGCGACATCAACCGCTCGGGCAACCATGTCCTAGATCTGGTCAACGACCTGCTCGACATTTCCAAGATCGAGGCGGGACAGCAGGAAATGGACTACGAGGCGGTGTCGCTCAACGACACGCTGGCCGAATCCGTCGCGCTGATGCAGCCGCAGGCCAATCGCGAGCGAGTGATCATTCGCTCGTCCTTCGCCTCGCGCCTGCCGGAGGTCGTGGCCGACCTGCGTTCAATCCGCCAGATCGCGCTCAACATCCTGTCCAATGCCGTGCGCTACACACAGGCGGGCGGCCAGGTGATCGTCTCGACTGCCTATGAGACCTCAGGCGATGTGGTGATGCGGGTACGCGATACTGGCGTCGGCATGACCCAGGCGGAGATCGAACACGCGCTGAAGCCCTTCAAGCAGGTCAATGCCCTGAAGCGCGGGCGCAGCGACGGCACCGGCCTCGGCCTGCCGCTGACCAAGGCGATGGTAGAGGCCAACCGGGCCCGCTTCACCATCAACTCGACGCCCGGTGAAGGCACGCTTGTTGAAGTGGCTTTCCCGTCGACGCGCGTTCTGGCCGATTAGGCGGCTCAATAGAAAAAAGGCGCCCGACGGGGCGCCTGAAGAGGAATTTGTCACAACGGGCTTGAGCGATACTGTTCCCGCCCAGCGGGAATGGGATTTCTCCCTCAAGTTACCCGTGACTATCACGGCCGGGTCGTAAACAAATCCTTACCCGGGTGCGGAAAAATTTACGAAAGTGTACCACTTGTGAAAACGCGGTAAATTTGAGCGCTACGCTTTGTTTACCGTATTCTCCGCCCGGCTGTCCGCTCAGCTCTGCAGTTCCGGCCGATCCCTGAACAGGTCGAGCGCTTCGGGATTGGCGAGCGCTTCCTGGTTCTTGACGGCGCGGCCATGGACGACATCGCGCACGGCAAGCTCGGTGATCTTGCCCGACTTGGTGCGCGGAATATCGGTGACGGCGACAATCCTGGCCGGCACATGGCGCGGACTGGCGCCGGTGCGGATCTTGGCCTTGATCTTCTTCTCGAGTGCCTCGTCCAGGGCGATCCCCGCGGCCAGCCTTACGAACAGCACCACCCGCACGTCATCCTCGAAATCCTGGCCGATGCAGATCGCCTCGAGGATTTCCGGCATCTGCTCGACCTGGTTGTAGATCTCGGCCGTGCCGATGCGCACACCACCCGGGTTCAGCGTCGCATCCGAGCGACCGTGGATGATCATACCGCCATGTTCGGTCCATTCGGCAAAGTCGCCATGGCACCAGACATTGTCGAAACGCTCGAAATAGGCGCCGTGATACTTCCTGCCATCGGGATCATTCCAGAAGCCGATCGGCATGGCCGGAAACGCTTTGGCACAGACCAGTTCGCCCTTCTCCTGCCGCACCGGCTGGCCGTCGTCGTTCCAGACGTCGACGGCAAGGCCAAGCCCGGCCCCCTGGATCTCTCCTTCCCAGACCGGTTCGGTCGGCACGCCCAGCACGAAGCAGGAGACGATGTCGGTGCCGCCCGAAATCGAAGCGAGGTGGATATCCTGCTTGATGCCTTCATAGACGAAACGAAAGCCTTCCGGCGACAGCGGCGAGCCGGTCGACGAGATGGTGCGGACGGTGGAGAGGTCATGCGTGGTGATCGGCGTCAGCCCGGCCTTGCGCACCGAATCGATGAACTTCGCCGACGTGCCGAAATAGGTCATCTTCTCGGCGTCGGCGAAGTCGAACAGCACATTGCCGGATGGATGGAAGGGCGAGCCGTCATAAAGCAGCAGCGTCGCGCCGCAGGACAGACCCGAAACCAGCCAGTTCCACATCATCCAGCCGCAGGTGGTGAAATAGAAGAAGCGGTCACCCTCGACAAGGCCGGCATGCAGGCGCAGTTCCTTGACGTGCTGGATCAACGTGCCGCCGGCCGAATGCACGATGCATTTCGGAATGCCGGTCGTGCCGGATGAGAACAGGATGTAGAGCGGATGCGCGAAAGGCAGTCGTTCGAAGGTGACTGATTTGGCCGCGAAGGGCTGCAGCGCCATCTCCAGCGCTTCCGCGCCCTCGATGGTGCCGGCGACATCTTGCGCGGTGCCGAGATAGTCGACCACCAGCACCTTGCGCAGGCTCTCCAGTTTCGAAGCGACGGCCGCCACCTTGTCGGCAACCTCGATGGCCTTGCCGGCATACCAATAGCCGTCCGGCACGATGAAGACGACCGGTTCGATCTGGCCGAAGCGGTCGAGCACACCCTGTTCGCCAAAATCGGGCGAACAGGACGACCACACCGCGCCGATCGAGGTGGCGGCAAGCATGGCGGCAACCGTTTCGGGCATGTTCGGCATCATCGCGGCGATGCGATCGCCCTGTTCGACGCCGAGCTTCACGAACAGTTGCTGAAGCTGTGAGACCCTGGCGTGCAGTTCGTCCCACGACAGGCGCCGCTCGACCTGGTCCTCGCCGCGAAAAACGATCGCGTTGGAGGAACCGCTCTTCTTCAGCAGATTTTCCGCGAAATTCAGCCTGGCGTCGGGGAAGAAATGCGCGCCCGGCATGCTGTCGCCGTCGACAAGCACTGTTTCGCCCTTGTCGCCCGTGATGCCGCAGAAGTCCCACACCAAATCCCAGAACGCTTCGCGTTCCGCCACCGACCAGGCATGCAGATCGTGGTAGCTGGCGAAGCTCTGCCCGCTGGCCCGCTCGGCCGCGCGCGTGAATTCGGTCAGCGGCGCCTCGGCAATTCGGGCTTCCGATGGGCTCCAAAGGGGGGTATCTGCGGCCATCAATGTTCCTCCCGTGGCGTCACCCGTTAAGCATACTGCAACGCAACAACGCAAGGTCGGCCGAATGCGACAGCATGTGTGCTATCGCCATCGCATGGTCACAAAGACTTGAAATGCAGCCGCCTAGAGCGTTTCTGTTTTTTCACGGAAACGCGGAAACGCTCTAACTTTTTGTTTTCACGCAATTCCGGACGGAAAACCGTTAAACACTTTTCCTGGAATTGCTCTAGGTTTACACCCCTTCATGCGGTGGAATTGAAACGCTAAGGACCAGATGCCATCACCCCTGATCTGGCGGGCCATTTGGGCTGTATCGATTGCGGTCATCGTCGCCGTCCTGGCGTTCGTGGCCGTACCCTATTTTGCGTCCAATCGCATCGTGCGCGACCGCATCGCCTGGGAGATGAGCGCCTGGAGCGGTTTCCGCGTCACCATCGAGGGCACGCCCGAGATTTCGATCTGGCCGCAGTTCCGCGCCACGCTGTCGGGTGTCACGCTGTCGAAATGGAGCGATGACAAGGCTCCGCCGGTGATGCAGGCCGAACGGGTCGACATCGACCTGTCGGCGATGGCGGCGCTGCGTGGCGATGTCGTGTTCTCCGGCGTGCAGCTGATCAAGCCGGTCTTCCGCATCGAGCCTGCCGAGCATGGGCTGCTTCTGCCTGCAGCACCTTCTGGCGGCCGCGTCGCGCGCGCCATCGACGCAGCCAGGGAAACGGTCAAGGCCAATCCGGGCAAGCCGGACGCCGTCAAGCTGCCGCAGGAAGGTTTCGGCAGCATCGAATTCCGCGACGGCCGTGTCGTCGCCAGCGTCGACGGATCGGAAGAAGAGGTTGTGACCGGACTGTCGGGCATGGTCGACTGGGAGGCGCTGAATGCGGCCGGCTCGCTGACGGCCAATGGCACCTGGCGCGGCGAGAGCGTGTCCGTGGAAGCCAATTCACCGCAGCCCATGCTGTTGCTGGCGGGCGGTGCTGCCCCGTTCACGGTGTCGCTCAAGGCGCCGCCGGCCAATCTCTCATTCGAGGGCAACGGCAATTTCTCGGCGAAATCGTTCTTCGACGGCCAGGCCAAGTTCTCGGCACCGTCGCTGCGGCGCGCGCTGTACTGGCTGCGGGCCGGCATCGCACCCGGCGCCACCACTGGCCCCGTTTCGGTCAGCAGCAAGGTCAGCGGCAATGGCGACCGGATCAAGTTCGAGAATGCCGAGATGACCGTCGACAAGAACCCCGGCAACGGCGCGCTCGATATTTCCTTCAACGATGCAATGCCGGTGATCTCCGGCACCATGGCCTTCGACACCGTCAACCTGGCGGCCTTCCTCGCAGCCTTCACCACGACGGCCGCGGCTCCCGGCGATCTCGATGCGATCGACACATCCTTCGCCGACCGCTTCAACCTCGATCTGAGACTGTCGGCAGCGCATGCCACCGCCGGGCCGATCCAGCTTGCCGACATGGCCGGCACCGCCCAGGTCAAGAACGGCCTCGCCGTCTTCGACATTTCCGACGCCGGCGCCTTTGGCGGCAACATCCAGGCAAGCCTGCGCTTCGATCTGCGTCCGGAAGGCACCCAGGTGGAGATGAAGCTGCTTGCTTCCGACATCAATGGCGCCGAATTCACCTCCGCCGCAGGCATGACGCGCCTGATGCCGACCGGAACGGGCACCGTGTCGCTGATCCTGAAAGGCCCCGGCAAATCCTGAATTCGATCCTGCAGAATGCAGACGGTTCGGTTTCGGCCACTTTTGGCCCGGGCAATCTGACCGCGCTCAACCTGCCATCGTTCCTGAAGCATGCCGAGGACGGTGGATTCTTCGCGCTCGACGAAGTCGCCGACGGCACGCTGGCGATCGACGGAGCCGAGCTCAAGGCCAGCATAGCCAAGGGCGTCGCTCGCATCGACCGGGCCGAGGCGAAGTCCGGCCAGACCAAGATATGGCTGTCCGGCATCGTGCCTTATGCAGGGCGTGGGCTGGCATTGTCAGGCGGCGTCATCCAGAAACCGACAGCCCAGCCGGCTCCTCAGGCCCAGCCGGCTCCAGCGCAACCAGGCACCGTTCCGGACGGCCAGGCTCCAGCCAGCCAGACCACGTCCAGCACACCGCCTCCGGCCGCGTTGCCTGCGCCCACCACACCCAGCAACAGCGGCAACGAGGCGACCTTCTTCGTCGGCGGGACCTGGACAACGCCCTTCGTGTCGCCGATCACGCGCCGCAAGACAGGCGAATAGAGCAATTCCGGGAGACGGGTACGGTTTTCCGTCCGGGCTTGCGTGACAACACAGAGCTGACGGAGACGCTCCTGAAAAAGGCAGCCGAAGCTGCCTTTTTCATTTTCGGATCGCGAAGCTCTATCCCCGCATCGCCGCCTGTTCGTCGCGCAGGCGCTGCACTTCGCGGCGCTTGTTGACGACCGAGGCGATGATCACCCCCGTCGCAACGATCGCGATCAGGATCGTGCAGGCGGCGTTGATCTCCGGCGTCACGCCGAGGCGGACCTGGCTGTAGATCTTCATCGGCAACGTCGTCGCACCCGGTCCCGAGGTGAAGGACGACGTCACCAGATCATCCAGCGACAGGGTGAAGGCCAGCATCCAGCCCGAGACGATGGCCGGCAGGATGACCGGCAGCGTCACCTGGAAGAAAGTAGCCACCGGCGAGGCACCGAGATCCATCGCCGCCTCTTCGAGCGAGCGGTCGAAGGTGACGAGGCGTGACTGCACCACCACGGCGACGAAGCACATGGTGAAGGAGATGTGCGCCAGCGTCAGCGTGAAGAAACCGCGGTCGAGGCCGACCGCGACGAACAACAGCAGCAGCGACAGGCCGGTGATGACTTCCGGCATGACCAGGGGCGCAAACACCATGCCCGAGAACAGCACTCGGCCACGGAAGCGGGTGTAGCGGGTCAGCGCGAGCGCCGCCAGCGTGCCGAGCACCGTCGCCACGGTCGCCGAGATCAGGCCGACACGGATGGTGACCCAGGCGGCATCGATCAGCGCCTGGTTCTGGAACAGCGAGACATACCATTTGGTCGAGAAGCCGCCCCAGACGGTGACGAGCTTCGATTCGTTGAAGGAGAAGATCACCAGAAGCACGATGGGCAGGTACAGGAACGCAAAGCCCAGCGTAACCGAGGTGATGTTGAAACGGCTCCAGGTCGTGTTCATCTCAGCGCCCCTGTTCCTGAGCGCGCGCCTGGGCGTGCTGGAAGATGACAATGGGAACAATCAGCACCAGCAGCAGCAGCACCGCCACCGCCGAAGACACCGGCCAGTCGCGATTGGCGTTGAACTCGTTCCACAGCGTGCGGCCGATCATCAGCGTCTGCGAGCCGCCGAGCAGGTCCGGAATGACGAACTCGCCGACGGCCGGGATGAAGACCAGCAGGCTGCCGGCCAGGACGCCGGGCAGCGACATCGGGAAGGTGATCTTCCAGAAGGCGGTGATCGGCGGACAGCCAAGGTCCTGGGCAGCCTCGACCAGCGAGTAATCCATCTTCTCCAACGCCGAATAAAGCGGCAGCACCATGAACGGCAGGTAGGAATAGACGATGCCGATGAAGATCGCCGTGTAGGTGTTGAGGATGATCAGCGGCTCGCTGATGATGCCGGTGCTCAGCAGAAGCTGGTTGAGCAGGCCTTCCGGTTTCAGGATGCCGATCCACGCATAGACGCGGATCAGGAACGACGTCCAGAACGGCAGGATGACCAGCATCAGCAGTGTCGGCCTGAGCGTCGCCGGCGCCCGCGCCATGCCATAGGCGATCGGATAGCCGACAAGCAGGGTGAGCAAGGTGGATATGCCGGCAACGATGACGCTGGTGAGGTAGGCGTTGATGTAAAGCGGGTCCTCGGTGAGGAAGATGTAGTTGTCGAAGTTCAATTCCTTCAGCTGGCCGATGATGCCGGAGATGCCGCCGCTGAAATCGAACGCCGGCGTATAGGGCGGCATCGCGATCGCTGTCTGCGACAGCGATATCTTGAAGACGATGAAGAAGGGAACGAGGAAGAAGACCAGCAGGAAGACATAAGGAATGATGATGACCAGCTTGCCGGTGAAGCTGGTGGCCTGTTGCGGGGCAGCCTGCGCCTGGGCGGCGCCGGTTGCGGTTGGGGCAGAAAGGGTAGCACCCGCCATGATCGCCTCCTACCGCGTCAGCACGACGCCGGCATCAGGCCGGAAGGAAACCCAGGCGCGGTCGTTCCAGGTCAGGGGATCGTCCGAGATGCGGGCGGCATTCATGCTCTGCGCGCGCACGATCTGCCCGTCGCTCAGCTTGACGTGGTAAACAGTCATGTCGCCGAGATAGGCGATGTCATAGACTTCGCCTTCCAGCGCATTGGTCGAGCCCTCCGGCTTGGCCGAGGAGATGCGGATCTTTTCGGGACGAATGGCGAAAGCGACGTTGGCACCGGCAGTGGCGTCGCCGGCGTTCTCGACGCGGATCTGCGCGCCGGTGGCACCGGTGATCCTCGCGGTCTTTTCGGTGCGCTCGGCGACCTTGCCTTCGAACATGTTCACATTGCCGACGAAGTTCGCGACGAAGCGCGAGGTCGGCGCCTCGTAGACTTCGGCAGGCGTCGCCACCTGCATCACCTCACCCTTGTCCATGATGGCGATGCGGTCGGCCATCGTCATGGCCTCTTCCTGGTCGTGGGTGACGACGACGAAGGTCAGACCGAGTTCCTGCTGCAGGTCCATCAGTTCGAACTGGGTTTCCTCGCGCAGCTTCTTGTCGAGTGCGCCGAGCGGCTCGTCGAGCAGCAGCACCTTCGGGCGTTTGGCGACGGAACGGGCAAGCGCAACGCGCTGGCGCTGGCCGCCGGAAAGCTGATGCGGCTTGCGCTTGGCGAAAGCCTCGAGCTTGACCAGCTTCAGCATCTCGGCAACGCGCTTTTCGACATCGGCCCTGGGCATGCCTTCCTGTTTCAGGCCGAAGGCGATGTTCTTTTCCACCGTCATATGCGGGAACAGCGCATAGGACTGGAACATCATGTTGACCGGGCGCCGGTAAGGCGGCGTGCCGGCGAGGTTTTCGCCGTCGAGCAGGATGCGCCCCGAAGTCGGCTGCTCGAAGCCAGCCAGCATGCGCAGCAGCGTGGACTTGCCGCAGCCCGATGCGCCCAGCAGCGCGAAGAACTCGCGCTCGTAGATGGTCAGCGACAAGTTGTTGACGGCGACAAAGTCGCCGAACCGCTTGGTGACATTTTCAAACTGGATGTAAGGCTTTGCGTTCGGATCGTTCCACGGCGCAAAATCCCTGCGAATGCTGCCCAGCGATTTCATTGTCCCACTCCCGTTATCCTGTCCCCGAAAAACCCCGGCAGTCGGACCGCCGGGGTTTTCGCTGATGCTTATTGTCCCGTGACGACCTTGGTCCAGATGCGCGTGATGGTGCGCTGGGTCTTGGGATCGTACGGCTTGACGGTGAAGAGCTTCTTCATCACCTCTTCATCGGGGTAGATCGTGGGATCGCCGGTGATCTCCTTGTTGATCAGCGGCTGCGAGGCCTTGTTGCCGTTGGCGTAGAAGACATAGTCCGACGACTTGGCGATCACTTCCGGCTTCATCATGTAGTTGATGAATTCCAGCGCTTCGGCCGGGTGCTTGGCATCCGCCGGCACGGCCATCTGGTCGAACCACATCTCGGCGCCTTCCTTCGGGATCGTATAGGCGATCTCGACGCCGGCCTTGGCTTCCTGGGCGCGGTTGCGCGCCTGGAACAGGTCGCCCGAGAAGCCGACGGCCAGGCAGATGTCGCCGTTGGCAAGCGCGTTGATGTATTCGGAGGAGTGGAACTTGCGCACCGAAGGACGGATGCTCAGCATCAGCTCTTCCGCCTTGGCGAGATCTTCAGCCTTGTTCGAGTTCGGATCGATCTTCAGATAGTTGAGCGCGGTCGGCAGGATGTCGGTGGGCGAATCCAGCATCATCACGCCACAATCCTTCAGCTTGGCGAGATTCTCCGGCTTGAACACCGTGTCCCAGCTGTCGATCGTGTCGACGCCGAGCGCTTCCTTGATCTTCTTGGTGTTGTAGCCGATGCCGGTGGTCCCCCACATGTAGTTGACCGAGTATTCGTTGCCCGGATCGAATGCGGCGACGCGTTCCTGGACCACGTCCCACATGTTCTTCAGGTTCGGCAGCTTCGACTTGTCGAGCTTCTGGTAGACGCCGGCAGCAATCTGGCGCACCAGGAACGGCGTGGCGGTCGGCACGACGACGTCGTAACCCGAACCGCCGGCCAGCAGCTTGGTTTCCAGGATCTCGTTGGAATCATAGACGTCGTAGACGACCTTGATGCCGGTTTCCTTGGTGAAGTCGGCAATGATCGACTGGTCGATGTAGTCGGACCAGTTGTAGACGTTGACAACGCGCTCCTGTGCTTGCGCACCCAGCGTCGGCAAGGTCAACGCCACGGCCGTCGCCGCCAGCAAAATCGCTTTGCGGATCATCATTCAAACTCCCTTTGTCAGTGTTCCCTTGCCGGCCGGCACGGTGGCCATGATCCGGCATTCATTGTCGATTGGTGTTGCGGCAACGGACGACACGCCGCTGAGACGGCGGTGCCTGGAATGCGTGCTATAGAAAGGCAAAGTGCAGCCTGTCTGGCTGCTTGGGGGAACTACCGCCCGCGGCTGCCCGATTGGCAGACCAAGGCGATGAAGCTCGATCCTGGTTTGGCCGGCTCTGTCACGTGGCAAGATGCGCCTGTCTTGTTGTTGCCGCATCTGCAGCCTGCCCGTCGCGTAGCAGGCTTGTCAATGGGCAAAGATGTTCCAATCGCTCCTGACAATCAAATCTCGGTTTGTGTCAGGTAGGCGACGGGATGCCGGTGGTACCGGGTCGCGCCGGTCGCGACTGGCGCCGCATTTCCAGGCCGATGTGAACAAGCAGTGCGGCAACGACGACAATGCCGCCAACCATGGTGCGGGCGGAAGGCACCTCGCCATGCACGAGCCAGACCCAGATCGGCCCCAGGATGGGCTCGAATGTGCCGAGCAGCGCCGCCACCGCCGCCGGAACCAGCCGGGCGCCGGTGGCGAAGAAAGCAAGCCCCACGCCGAGGTTGATGACGCCGAAGGCGAACAGGAAGCCCATGTCGCGCGGCGAAACCGCGAACTGGCTGGCCTGCGAAGCAGCAAAAAGCGCGGCCAGGATCGTGCCGAGGCAGGTGGCCGGCGTCATGCGCACCTGGGCAAAGCGTCGGGTTATGACGGTAGCGACCGAAAACATGAAGGCGATGAGCAAGGCCAGCCCGTCGCCGATCGGCGACACCGCACCGCCGAGCGATTCCGAAACCATGATGGCGACGCCGACGATCACGCCGGCGATCGCCGCCCAGGTGGCGGCCGAAACTCTTTCGCGAAACAGCAGCCAGCTCAGCAACGCCGCCAGCAACGGCACACCGGCCTGCATGAGCAGGATGTTGGCGACCTTGGTGTAGGAGAGCGCGACGACGAAACAGGTGGACGCGGTGGCGAAACAGACGGCGACCGCAAGGCCCGGCAATCCCATGTCGCGGAACAGCTTGAGGGTTCCGCGCAGGCCGTCGCGCCATGCCATGAAAGCGATGAGAAAAGCCGCTGCCCAGACCGAGCGCCAGAACACGACCGTCCAGCTGTCATCGACCGCGATGAAGCGGGCAATGGTGCCACCAAGGCTCCACATCAGGGCGGACAGGAACACCAGCAGATAGCCGATGCGTTCCTCCCGCAATGCCGATGGTTGAGCGATGGCGTTCATGGCTCACTATTGCCCTTTCGCATGCGACGCATTGTGCGGGGGACGACAGAATCTGGCGGTTTCCAATTGTCCCCCGGAGCAACTCCAATGGAAACGCTCCAGCTGGAACTGAGCGCGAAAGAACCGATGCGGGCAAGGGCCGGATTGCCCGCTTCGGTTGTTCCAATCCGCGGCCACACGCAGCCGGCGGATCATTTGACGATCCCCTGGCGACGCAGCCGGAAAGGACCTACTGCGCCTGCTTCAGCGCCTCGGACAATACCGTGTCCTCGCCGGCGGCATAGCTTGCGAATGTCTGCACGACAGGAATGGCGGGAGCCAACGAACCGGATGGCGTGCCATAGACATAGTTGAGGAAGAAGCATGTCGTGACTTGCGCCAGGCCGCAGCCATCCCCCCAATCGTGAAAGGCGGTGGTGTAGCGGACGGTCAGCCTGGAATTCGGCAAGGTGACGTTGCCGCCCTCACCCCAGAATTTCGACCTGTCGCCCATCGGCTCACCCATCAGGATGCCACGCCCGCCGGCATGATATTTCAGCATCGCCGCGGTGCTGAGCGCCGCCGAAAATGTCGTCCCGCTGGTGAGGATCAGGACCTTGCCGTCCTGCGGCACGAGTTCGGGCAATTGCTTCGAGAAATCGGCCGTTTGCGTGTAGTCGCCGCCCGGATTGAAACGCAGGTCCACCACCGCGTTCCTGATCCGGCGTGTCTTCGCCTCGGCCAGCACGTCGGCGAGATAGCCGTGCAGGGACTTGCCGTCCTGGTCGCGCACACGGTTGATCTGCACATAAAGGGTGCTGCCATCGGCCAGGAAGTCATGCCAGAAAAACCGGTCGGGCCGCGCCAGCGCCGGTGGCACCGGCACGCCCTGCAGCACATGGACCCAGGATCCGTTGTCATCGGGCAGCGCAACAGGGCTCAGATAGCGTTTCGGCCAGAATGTCCTGGTCAGCGGCTCCGGCGTGCCTGGCTCGGCGGCGAGCGTGTGCGACGCCTGTGATCCGTCACGCGGTTGCAGGACCAGCGTCGCGGCGTCCGCTTTGTCGGCAAGGCCGGCGGCATGCAGCAGTTCCGGCGAGGCAAGCAGGTTCGGCGACAACTCACGCGCCAGGTTGGCCGGCCCGCCGACATAGGCGCGCAGTCCTTCGAGCAGCTGGGTCGTTGAATGACCGTCGAGCGTGACAAGCTGCGCTCCCAGCAGATCATGCTGGTCGGGACGCGCCGCCACCACGAACAACCCGTCGGCAAACCAGCCGAAGCGCAGCGGCAGCGCGTTGAAACCATGGCCGCCGACCAGCGCCATGACGCTGGTGTGACCATTGTCGGCCAACGCCACCGCACGCGCGGCACCCATGGCAAAGCCCGCGCGGTCCAGACCGGGCGCACGGGCGGCAAGCTCGCCCATCGCTGCGTTGAAGGCCGAGCGGGTCTCGTTGGTGAAGCTGCGTTCGACCTCGGGCAGACGCTGCAGCAGATCGAGATCCTGCTGGTTCCTCTCGGCCTGCGACGCAGCCGGCGGGAACTTGACCTGCGGATAGGATTTGAAGGTCGGATAGAGGATGACGGCGGCGGGCGCGACCACAAGGATCAGGACCGCGACGACAAAAATGGCGATGCGCCGCAGCCAGCGCCGTACGGGACGATCGGTACCAGCCATCAGTGCCCTCACCGGTTACACAATGTCGCGCGGGAAAATGCGGACAGAGCCGGCAAGCGTCAATGTCAGCGGCAGCTAACATGCCATCTCTGCTGAAACGATCCTGACAAAATGCCGGGACATCGAGGCTGGCAATATTCCTGTGAGGCCTTCAACGTTCGAGCCGAGATTTTCGTCGCAGCACAGCCTGGCAGGATCTCGAAAGGACGGCGCTGTGCCAAGCACTCACGGATCGATGACGAGGTATCCGAATTCACCGTTCCGGTAGTGCTCGAAATGCCGACATCCGTCGATCACCGGATCCAGCCGTGCGCGGCTGAGATAACCCGTCTCCACGTAGATCCGGCTCCACCAGTTCCGGCGTCGTACCGAGCCGATGAACTCGATCAGGGTCACCACGGGGCCGTCGGGATCGCAGATCGAAATGGGTGGCATCTGGGGACGCTCCTCCAGTTCGCGCGGGGTGTAATCCGCATCGCCACCATAAGGGATGTTGGCAATGATGACGTCGGGCTCGCGCATGTGCACGTCGTCCACGAAGTAGCTTTCCTGGAAATCGATCTCGGCCTGATGTGTCAGGGCATTTTCTCGGGCCAGCGCCAGCGCGTTCGGATCGATATCACATGCGGAAACGGCAAGGTCGGGCCGCGAGCACTTCAGCGAAATGGAGATCCAGCCGCAACCTGTGCCGACCTCCAGCAAGGATCCTCGCTGAGGCGCCTCCGCTATCACGCGCTCGATCAGCTCTTCGGTGTAGGCATCAGGAATGTAGCTGCGCCGGTCGATCTTGAATTTGCGCCCCAGCATTTGAGCCCAGCCTCGAAGATAGGCATTCGGCTCGCCGAATTTCTTGCGGATCGCGAGGCGGCGCAGCAAAGCGCTGTCGCCGGCAGCCATGTGCAATATCTCCATGATTTCCTCTCGAGGCACATCGCGCTGCTCAAGCATGGACATGACATCCAGCTGGAGTTTGCCCTCTTCCATCTTCGCAATCTGCAATTCAGCAATATTCATCGGCTTTCTCCAACCGGTTTCCTGGTGCTGTGGCGTTTCTGCCGGGGAAAAAAGAGGCAATCGCAACGCCCACTACGATCAGGCCTCCCCCGACGATCGTTTCAAGCGTTGGCCTCTCTCCCAGAAACAAGGCGCCGCCAATGATCGATACCGCGGGCACCAAAAGCAGATAGGGGGCAACGAGATTGATCGGATGGCGAGAGATCAGGAAGTACCAGGTACCGATCCCTCCAGCCGTCATGACAATCCCGAGATAGACGACCTGCAGCCAATTCGTGGCCGACGCGGTCCAGACCGACTGCATCTGCGGCTCCCCGAAAACAAAAGAGAGGACGACAAGCTGCGGCGCGGCCAGAAGCGACAAGGCTCCGAGCAGGCTGAAGCTGGCGGTCAGGCTGAGCCTGCGGATCATCAACTGCCCGGTCGACCAGATCACCATGCTGACAACCGCCAGAATGACGGGGAAGAAACTGCCGGACACAACTGGCCTGCCGGCCACGAAAGTCACACCGACAAAGGAGACGATAACCCCCAGAATGATCGTCCGGCTCGGAATCTCCCGCAGGAACAGTGCCGACATGACAATCAGTATAGGGGCCTCCATCTGAGCCAACATCACGGTAACCGAAACGTCGAGCTGGCTGAGACTATAGTTTGAAAGACTATATGGAATACTTATACACAAAATAGAAAGTATAATGACGTCTTTGAGATTCAGACCCTTCCATTTGCAGAATGGAAGCATGGCGACACCCGCACAGCCGAACCGAAACGCGGCCATGATTATTGGTGGAAAATGATCAAGCGCCGCTTTTCCGAAAACCCATCCCAGGCCGAAGATAACCGACAAGGTTAAGGCCAGAAACCTATGCGACCCAACCATTTATGGGATCCTTCAGACATCGTTTTGGAGGGTCAATCGTTCCCCATTGTTTCGCGTCTGCTGCGGAAAGGCAGCCACGATAAATTCGAAGTCCATATGAATTTATTGAATCACGGGTGCCTACTTCGTTGGTGCAGTATCGTCTGCAGTGATGCTCGCGCTTTTCTATTCAAGTTGAGGGGAAAGAGAATGGCACTTAACGGAAGCGATATTCGTGCCAGATTTAACAAGAAATTTATGCATCTTTCGAAGAAAAACAGCCGAGCCGAAGCAACACTTATTCTTCTCGTCGAAATGACCGCGATCGCATCCTGCGTCCTGGTGCCCCTTCTGATCCTGCAGCACTCCTGGCTGGCGTTCGTTGCAGTCTACTGGATCGCGATCGCGATGATCGGCATGCGCATGAGATGCTTCGGCAACATCATCCATGAGTGCAGCCATGGCGGGTTCGTCAACGATCGGGCCTGGAACGAGGCGATCGGCCGCCTCCTTTCCATCCTGCTTCTCTACTCCTTCGCCAACTATCGTCGAGATCACATCACCCATCATCAGTACACGGGAGACTATGAGCGGGACCGGGAATTTGCGGACACTGCGAAGTTCAATTTCCATGAGCCGCTGACATCGTCCCGCTGGCTCCATTACCTGCGCCGCTTTTTTGTTGCCGAGACGATCCTAGCTTATACCGGCCGCACGTTTCTGGGGAGCAATGAGAGCCTGCCCTGGAAAATCGCGCGCCTGATCTATGTCGGCTCTCTTCTTGCCGCAGTCGGCGGTCTCGTGGTGCTGAATCCCGTTGCCATCATTGTCGTCGCATTCTGGATCGTACCGCTTTGCGTCGTTCTGCCTGCCATCGGCTACGCCACCGACATCATGGATCACGCCGGGCTCCTGCAGAACGAGGATGACATCGACAAGGCCCGAAACTACGTGGTCGAGAGTGCATTCATCCAATGGCTGATCTTCCCGCGGAACGACTCCTACCATCTGTTCCACCACCTCTTTCCGGCGGTCTCCACGCGCTCCTTCCCGGAGTGCCACGCAATCCTGATGTCCGAGTGTCCGGAGTATGCCGCCCGCAAACACTCACTGGCGGAGTGGGTCGAGGATTTTCGCTACCGCAATCCTGCGCCGTCCATCAGCTAGATCGGTTCCAGCAAAACCTTGCTGCCATTCCGCTTCCGGAAGCGCGCGTGAGCATTGAGGGCAATTTCACTTCCGCCGAAGACGCTCGACACGACCCTGATTACTGCCTGTTACCTGGAGGCATTCGCCATGAACTTCGTATCCGCCACCTTATCGGAATACCACATAGTCATGTTGGGACTCGAAGAACTCAGACCCACGGAGGAGATCAATCTCGACCGGGCGATGTCGCTCTCAAAGGCCATCTCCCGCGACTCCGTCTGGACGCGTCCGCTCCTGGTGGAGCTCAAACACTCGCTCGTCATGGATGGCCACCATCGGCTGTATTGCGCGCGCCAGCTGTCGCTCAGAAAAGTGCCTTGCATCCTGCTTTCCTACGAGGACCCCAGGCTTTCCGTCACCTCATGGGAGGATGAGGCCTCATTCGACACGAACAGGATCTACGAGGCCGGGCTTTCCGGAAAGCTTCTCGGGTTCAAGTCCACGCGGCATCGCCTGGATCCCCAAATTCCGACCTGCGGAATCGCCCTGGACACCTTGATGTGAGGACCCGTAGCGAGCATGGACGCCCAGACAACCCCTCTCATCAGCAGCCAGGTTCAAGAACTCCTCGCGGAGAAGATGGTGCTGTCGGAATGGGTATCCTGCTTCGGATCCCCCTTGCACGTGGTGTTTCCCGCCCAGGCCAGCGAGAACTGTCGGCAGTGGGCGGACCTGCTCGGGAGGGCCTATGGATCATGCAGGATCCAGTTCGCCCTCAAATCCTGCAAGTCATCGGCGCTTCTTCGGGCATTTGCGAAGGCCGGCGCCGGCGCTGACGTTTCATCCACGCAGGAGATCATGTCGGCCTTCCTCAACATGGTTTCCGTGCGCGACATGGCGATGACCGGGCCGGCAAAAACGAAGCACGAGATCGCGCTTTGTCTGAAGCACGCGATCGCCATTCATGTGGACTGCATCGAAGAGCTTCGACGGCTCCTGGACGTCGCCGGATGGGCCGGAGATCCGGGACGACTGTTTCTGAGATTGCGGCCCGAATCGGAGGCCGGATCCCGCTTCGGAATGACCCCGGACCAGATCCAGGAGTGTCTGAACCTGCTAAAAGTGGCCGGTGTCGAGCAGGTGGGTTACTCCTTCCACGTCAACGACTACGAAATACCCTCCCGCGTCAGGGAATTGCGCCGCTGCCTGCGGTTGGCTCGCCAAAGTCACGCCGCGGGGTTTCGGTGCTGTGGCATCGATATTGGTGGCGGCTTCCCGCTGCGTTACCTGGCAGATCTCGATCGAGATACCTACAACCACGGCCCTCTCTGGTCGGGCAGCTGCGCTTCCGGAACCTACCCTTATGCAGCCGAGCCCCATGGCCTCTTTCATGCGGCCACGGTGGTCGAGACCGTGCTGGCGGATCCGGCCGAACTTGCCTTTCTCGAGGCGGAGGACATCCCGATCCTGCTGCAGCCCGGTCGGTCACTGCTCGATCAGTGCGGCGTGACCGCCTTTCGCGTGATCGAGCTGAAAGCGCGGGACGAGAACAGCCAGATCGCCGTGCTCGATGGCATGTCATTTTCATTGTCCGAAATATGGTTCGGCAGTGACTTCGTGCCTGAACCCGTCGTCATCAATGTTGGTGATCGGGTGCCAAAAACGGCCGATCTGCATACATATCTGGTTGGGAGAAGCTGCCTGGAATCCGACGTCATCCGAAAGCGCGGCATCCGGCCCGCCAACGGCATATCGGTGGGTGATCTCGTCGTCTTCGTGAACACGGCCGGATATCAGATGGATTCCAACGAAAGCACGTTCCATCAAATTCCTCTCCCAAGAAAACTTGCCGCTATCCGCAAAAGCAATGGCTGGGCGATCCACCTGGACGAACAGGGATCGAGGGAGGAATGAAAAATGATCGTTGAGAACATTCTGGAAACAATCGGCAACACACCTGTTCTCCACATCGCATTGAGAGGTGGCGAGGTCAGCCTCTTCATCAAGCTGGAGATGTTCAATCCGACCGGCTCCATGAAGGACCGGATGGCCCTGAGCATGATACGGAACCTGCCGCATGGCGAGCATGGAGCACCGCCCGAGGTTGTGGAGTCCTCCTCGGGAAATACGGCAAGCGGGCTTTCGATGATCTCGGCGGTGATGGGCATGAAGTTCACCGCGCTGATGGATCACCATGCCAGTCCGGACAAGATCAACACAGTCCGGGCCCTGGGAGGCGAGGTGATCGTTGTGGGCAATCCAGACGGAACACTGGCAACCGGCATGCGTGACAGCCTGGCCAGGGAGATGTCCCTCAAAGAGGGTGTCCATTGGACGGAACAACATAACAACCCGGCCAACGGCGACGGATATGAAAGTCTGGCTGCCGAACTTCTCAGGGATATCGGACCGAGCATCACCCATTTCGTCTCCGCCATCGGCACGGGTGGATCCCTCTGTGGGACGGCTCGGGCACTTCGTCGCACACTGCCTGCCCTGAGGGTGATCGGCGTCGAGCCTGCCGGCAGCGTTGTCTTTGGCGGCTCGGGCCACGTCTACCATCAATCCGGCACCGGCACCCCCGCAGGGGCCGACGTTGGCCTGGTGATAGATTATGACGTGATCGACCATGGCCGGAAGGTCAATGACGGCGCTGCGTTCTCGGTCTGCCGTTACCTCGCACGCAAGCACGGCCTCCTCGTCGGCGGATCCACGGGCGGTGCCGTCTTTGAAGCTCTCCGGATTGCGCGGGATGCGCCGCGCGGCTCCAAGATCGTTACCTTGGCCTGCGACAGTGGAACCAAGTACCTGGACAGCATCTACAACGACGAATGGCTCGCTGCGCGAAACATAGGCCTCACGAATATCGACGACGACTTCGCGGATGTGCTGGCGGATACAATGACCGCACCCAATCTGGTGTACCGAAGACCGGCAGTCACGGTGGCTTCGGCGACCAGAAATGAAACGGCAAGGAACTCAATCGTAGCTTCGGCATAGCCCTGCCTGCCCCTTTGCCAGACGCTTGACGCGGATGGTTGGGTGATCAACGTGTCAGGGCCGCGTAATCTGGTTCACGGTGCGCTTCAGCAGGGCTTTGAGCTGTTTTGTCGCTTCTCGCTGCGAGCGTCTCTTTGGCGTGAGGAGGTAGTAGGCGTAGGGCGCATTGACCCACTGGTCAAACGGGCTCACCAGGTTGCCGCGTCGAACTTCCTCGCCGACAGTTACGTAATCCATTATGGCGACGCATTGGCTCACCTTGAGCACTTCGACCGTGAATCTCGAGCCTTTCACAGCATGTCCGAATGAGACCTCGAATTTCTGGGCGTATTCCTCGCTGTAAAAGGACTTCGCCCAATAGTACCACATCGAACGACCTTCCGGCGTCGATTCCGGCGTCGGCAACCGGGTGATTTTCAGATAGTCATCCACATTCCCGATGAGACGAGCCGTTTCAGGTGTACACACCGGGGCGATCTTATCGATGAAGAGCAATTCGGAATCCGCATCCGCGTAATCTCCGCTTCCGTAGCGGATCGCGAAGTCTATCGTGTTGCGATCGAAACTCAGCGGAACGGGCGAAAAATCACACTGGATATGAAGCCCCGGCAAGCGGAGCTCAAGTGCGGCCAACTGCTCCGCAAGCCATGAGATTGCAAGTGTCGGAACGCACGTGATGCGCAGTGGCCCGGCCACTTCGTGCCGCATCAAACTGTCGGTAGCGTTGATCAGGATGTCAAAGCCCGGTCGAATTGCATCCGAATACATGCGCCCTTGCGGCGTCAATGCAATCGAGTTCGTCGTTCGTGCGATGAGCTTCGTCCCCAGGAACTCTTCAAGCGTCTGAAGGTGATGGGTTACAGATGGGGGCGAAATCCCCAGTTCGAGCGCAGCTTTCGACATGCTTTCCTGCCGAGCTATCGCATCGAACGCACGGATTGCGTTCAGGGGTGGCAATTTCGACCGCGTCCCTTTCATCCGTACACTCCCAAGCGCCGCTCCCCGAGTTTAGAGAGGTGGCTCGGTTTTGAACTGTACCGTCTGAGGTATTGCGGCGAAGACTTGCGTAATTACGACATTGCCGTGTTTCTCGGGCTGCGTTGTGGGCCTTGCGCCAAACCCAACAAGCAGCGGCGACAGGGTGACGCCAAATTTTTTAGGCCCTGCTCGAATACCGGCGGTTTCGCTACTGGAAATCGAAAGCGCTCAGGCCGGTCACCATTTCGTCGAGCCCAAGTGGACGCGTGACCGGCGGCTCGGCGCGCGACAGGCAGCCGGAGCGTTCGCACAGCCGGCAGGCGGGACCGACCGGCGTTGCCTTCACCACGCCGCTCTTGCCGCCAAGCGCCAGCGCGGGAAGCGCTGCGCCGTAGACGATCTCGTCGCGGAAGGCGATGTCGCAGCCAAGCAGGATGGCGGTGCGGCGCGGCCGTTCCGAAAAGGCGCCTTGCGGCCCCTCCAGCGTGCGCGCGACGGTGAGGAACTCGGCGCCGTCCGGCATCTCGACCGCCTCGACGAAGATCTGGCCTGGCTGGGTGAAGGCGGCATGGACCGGCAATTTGGGGCATCCGCCGCCGAAACGGTTGTGCGGAAAACCCTGCGCGCCGGCGCGGCGGAAGCGGTTGCCGGCATTGTCGACCTCGAGCATGAAGAACGGCACACCGGAAGCGCCGGCGCGCTGCAGCATGGTCAGCCGGTTGGCGGCCTGCTCGAAGGAGACGCTGAAGCGCGAACGCAGCACATCGACGTCGTAGCGGGCGCGCTGGGCGGCGGAGAGGAAGGCCTGGTACGGCATCATCAGCGCATGCGCGGCGTAGCGCCCGAGTTCGAAGCGGGCGAGCCGCCTGGCCTCGTCCGACGACAGTTTGAGCGCCGCGATCTCGGCCGCCACCGCCACCTGCATGCGGATGAGGCTTGCCTCCATCGCCACCTCACGCAGTTGGTCGAAAGGCGACAGCCGCTCCGACAGGAACAGACGCTGCGAATGGCGATCGTAGCGGCGGCGCCAGTTGGGCATGGTGGCGACGGGAAGCACCTTGACGACGATGCCATGCTCGCGCCGCAGCCATTCCTTCAGCGCACCGAACAGGTCGTCGCCAGGGCCGAGCAACGTCGTGAAGGCCTCGGCCTCTTCCTCGAGCGTCGGGAAATGGTTCTGCCGCCGCTCGAACACCTCGTGCACCTCGTCTATGGGCAGACGCGCGCCCGAAAGGGCCGTGGTGTGGCCCTCGCGGGCGAGCAGCTCGGTCAGGTCCGACAGGCGTTCGGCCTGCTCGCGATAGGCGCGGAACAGCTTGATGACGGCCGCCGCCGCATTGGGAGCGGCTTCGGCGATCTCGACCAGTTCCCGTCTCCCGGCAGTTCGCCTGCCAGCAGAGGATCGGTGAAGACTTCCCGCAAGGCAGAGATCGAACCGCGCGCCTCGCCTTGCAGCTCGTCCGGCTCGACCTTGTAGACGGAAGCAAGCTTGAGGATGAGCTGGACCGTCAGCGGTCGCTGGTTGCGCTCGATCAGGTTGAGATAGGATGGCGAAATGCCCAGCCCCTCGGCCATCGCCGTCTGGGTCAGCCCCTTCTGGTTGCGGATGCGACGAATGCGCGGCCCCGCGAAGATCTTCTGTTCAGCCATGCCGCCGAAGCCATTTTACAAAACTTGACATCGAAATCATGCGAGTGCGGCCTTCACCGCCCTTTACATCATTTACAAATTTACAGCGCAGCATTGTCAAACACAACACAGGTTTTCCCTTATTTTTCAACCAAAATCCCGAATTCACTGGGCTGATTTCGCACCGCAATGTAAATCAAGTCACAGGGAGATCGCCATCCACGAACGAACACAGGGCGGTTTCGCGAAACGCAATTTGTGAAGCGGAGCAGACAATGACCGATTTTTACAACCTCGTCCCTTCGGCCGCTGAAGGCCGGTTCGACGGCATCGAGCGTCCTTATTCGCCGGAGGATGTGAAGCGGCTGCGTGGCTCCGTGCAGATCAAGCACAGCCTTGCCGAAATGGGCGCGAACCGCCTGTGGAAGCTCCTGCACGAGGAAGACTTCGTCAATGCGCTCGGCGCGCTGTCCGGCAACCAGGCCATGCAGATGGTCCGCGCCGGGCTCAAGGCGATCTATCTGTCGGGCTGGCAGGTCGCGGCGGATGCCAACACGGCTTCCGCCATGTATCCGGACCAGTCGCTCTATCCGGCCAATGCCGCGCCGGAACTCGCCAAGCGCATCAACCGCACGCTGCAGCGCGCCGACCAGATCGAGACCTCCGAAGGCAAGGGCCTTTCGGTCGATACCTGGTTCGCGCCGATCGTCGCCGACGCGGAAGCCGGTTTCGGCGGACCGTTGAATGCCTTCGAGATCATGAAGGCCTTCATCGAAGCCGGCGCCGCGGGCGTTCATTTCGAGGACCAGCTGGCATCGGAAAAGAAGTGCGGCCATCTCGGCGGCAAGGTTCTCATCCCGACCGCGGCGCACATCCGCAACCTGAATGCCGCGCGGCTTGCCGCCGACGTCATGGGCGTGCCGACACTGATCGTCGCCCGCACCGACGCCGAGGCCGCCAAGCTGTTGACCTCCGACATCGATGAGCGCGACCAGCCCTTCGTCGACAAGGATGCCGGCCGCACGGTGGAAGGCTTCTACCAGGTCAAGAACGGCATCGAGCCCTGTATCGCCCGCGCCATCGCCTATGCACCGCATTGCGACCTGATCTGGATGGAAACCGGCAAGCCGGACCTCGCCCAGGCCAGGAAGTTCGCGGAAGCGGTACACAAGGCACATCCCGGCAAGAAGCTGGCCTACAACTGCTCGCCGTCGTTCAACTGGAAGAAGAACCTCGACGACGCCACGATCGCCAAGTTCCAGCGCGAGCTGGGCGCGATGGGCTACAAGTTCCAGTTCATCACGCTGGCTGGCTTCCACCAGCTCAACTTCGGCATGTTCGAACTGGCCCGCGGCTACAAGGATCGGCAGATGGCGGCCTATTCGGAGCTGCAGGAAGCGGAATTCGCGGCCGAAGCCAACGGCTACACCGCAACCAAGCACCAGCGCGAAGTCGGCACCGGCTACTTCGATGCCGTCTCGATGGCGATCACCGGCGGCAAGTCGTCGACCACCGCCATGCACGAGTCGACCGAGCACGAACAGTTCCGCCCGGCCGCCGAGTAAGCCGGCCTGCATCTTATCCCCGGCGCCAAGGTGCCGGGGCGGCAACAGAGGAACCGCCGAGAAGGCGAAGGAACATTCGAGGAGAAGAACGATGGCACCGCGTACCCGTGTCAAGGAAAGAGCCGAGGAACAGGCCACCACCATGAGCGCCGACCAGCAGGCGGTGATCCGCATCGTCGCCAACGACCTGCACCGTCTCAACCAGTCGGTCATGAAGGCTGTCGAAGCTGGCGTTTCGGTCGAGCTGGTCCGTTCGGCCCGCCACCATGGCGGTGACGGCAACTGGGGTGATCTTTTGATCCCGGTGATCGTCACCCAGCAAAGTCACGGCTGAAGAAAGTCAAGACTTACCAACTGCAAGCAAAAAACCGCCGCGCGATTCATCGCGCGGCGGTTTTTTGTTTCAGGCGTGCTTTTATCGGGCAAAGGCCTGCGACTTTAGTTGCATAGTTACCACTAATATTATTGTGATGTGCAAACAGGCCGGCTAGTACAGCCGTACGCTTGACACGAGCGAAGGGCTCAACCCATTCTCTCGTCAAGGTACAACCTAGCATTGAATTTGGACACGCAGGGCGCGTCCATTCTCCTGCAACGAGACGAGAACGATATGACGGTTGTTGACGAATCCGCCCGGCCAGGGGCGGCCCGAGGCTGGATTTCAGCAAGGTTCTGGTCGTCAGCCGATCACCGATCAACCGCATCGTCGTTTGCAGGATCATCGAGCAGAGCGGGCTGAAGGCGATCGCGGAATCACCCGAGACGGCGCCGTCGGCCCTGACGGATGTCATTCCCGGAGCCGTGGTGCTGGATGGCGGACCGGAAAACAGCGATTGCGATGCGGTGCTTTCAGGTGTTGTGGCTATCCGCGGCATGATGGGCAGATCAGCACCGTGCGTTGTCTTCCTTTCCAACCGCACGGGAACGGTGGAGAGCCTTGCCCTGCCGCGCACGGTGGATTTCGTGGTGGCCAAGCCGATCACACCAGATCGGCTGCAGCAGATCATCGAGACGCTGAAGAGCAGCGCCAGGCAGCCGCGCTAAATACGGCCGGCCATCAGCCGATCTCGGAAAGCAGTCCAGGCAACTCGCCAAGATGGCTGATCTCGCGGAAGCGTGGCGCAGCCTTCGGCGCTTCGACATGCTCGATCACCCAGGTCAGCTCGTGCGGAACGAAAACGCCCCAGCTGCCGGCCTCGATTGCGGGGACGACGTCCGATTTCAGCGAATTGCCGACCATCATCGCATGCTCGGCGCCATCGCCATGACGCGCAAAGATGCGCTCATAGGTCGGGCGCGACTTGTCGGAGACGATCTCGACGGCCTGGAAGAAATCGCCGAGACCGGACTGGGCGAGCTTGCGCTCCTGGTCGAACAGGTCGCCCTTGGTGATCACCACCAGCCGGTAGTGCCCGGCCAGCAGTTCCAGCGTGTCATGCACATGCGGCAGCGTCTCGATCGGGTGGCTCAGCATCTCGCGCCCGGCCGCCAGGATCCTGCCGATGACTTCGCTCGGCACCTTGCCGCCGGTGACGTCGATCGCCGTCTCGATCATCGACAGCGTGAAGCCCTTGATGCCGAAACCATAGATGCCAAGGTTGCGCCTTTCAGCTTCCAGCAGCCGCTCCAGCAGATGCTCCTTCTCGGCGTGATCGGAAAGCAGTTCGGCGAAATGACGCTCCGTCAATCGGAAGAACTGCTCGTTCTGCCACAACGTGTCGTCGGCATCGAAACCAATGGTGGTGAGGCTGGCCATGATGCTGATTTAAAGCATGTCGCGCCATGTGTGCAGTGGTTTTGCGACAGAGCATTTTGTAGTCAAGTGGCATCACTTGGCGTTACAAAATGCGGCGAAAACAGAACTTAGAGCGTTTCCGCGTTTCCGTGAAAAACGGAAACGCTCTAGCGGCATGCGCCCGATCGTAACCCGACGCGCACTGGCGGATCGGACCAAAAACGGCCCAAAACCAGCCATTTGGAACGTATGGGCCAGCAAAAACCGGCATGAGCCCCCCTTTTCTTCCTTCCGGGGCCACGGCTATACTCGGTAATCTGCAACCACAATCTGGTGATTGATGCCGCCTGCCAAGAAGGAAGTCCGTCCGTCGAGCCGGGGGACGCGAACCCGCGCGCCTGCCTTTCTGAAAAATCTCAGGGGAGTGAAGAGCTTCAAGGAGGCGAGCGTCTGGCTGGAATCGCGGGGCATCGAAGACATCGAATGCATCACACCCGACCAGGCCGGTGTTGCCCGCGGCAAGATGATGCCGTCGTCCAAATTCACCTCGAACACCTCGCTGGCGCTGCCTTCCGCACCGTTCATGATGACGATTTCCGGCCAGTATCCGGAAGACGGCAACGGTTTCGAATATCCGGAGGACGATGGCGACCTGAAGCTGGTGCCCGACCTTTCGACGCTGACCGCCGTGCCGTGGGAAGAAGACCCGACCGCCGCCGTCATCTGCGACCTCGTCCATCAGGACGGCCGTGCCGTCGAATTCACGCCGCGCAACGTTCTGAAGCGCGTGGTCGCCGCCTATGACCGCCATGGACTGAGGCCGGTTGTCGCGCCCGAGATCGAATTCTACCTGGTGCGCAAGAACCCGGACCCGGACTATCCGCTGACCCCGCCGGTCGGCCGCTCGGGCCGGCCGATCGCCGGTGGCTCGGGTTATTCCATTGCCGGCGTCAACGAATATGACGAGCTGATCGACGACATCTACCACTTCTCCGAGGCGCAGGGCCTCGAGATCGACACGCTGATCCATGAGGAAGGTGCGGGCCAGCTCGAGATCAACCTGCGCCATGGCGACCCGATCGAACTCGCCGACCAGGTCTTCCTGTTCAAGCGCACCTTGCGCGAGGCAGCGTTGAAGCACGACGTCTACGCGACCTTCATGGCCAAGCCGATCCAGGGCCAGCCGGGTTCGGCCATGCACATCCACCAGTCGATCGTCGACAAGAAGACCGGCAGGAACATCTTCTCTGCGGAAGACGGCACCGAGACGGAAGCCTTCTTCCATTTCATCGGCGGCATGCAGAAGCATGTGCCGAACGCGCTGGTGATGTTCGCGCCCTATGTGAACTCCTACCGCCGCCTCACCCAGGCAGCATCGGCCCCGGTCAACAACAAATGGGGTTACGACAACCGCACCACCGCCTTCCGCGTGCCGCGTTCGGACCCGAACGCGCGCCGTGTTGAAAACCGCATCCCGTCGTCGGACGCCAACCCCTATCTGGCGCTCGCCGCGTCGCTGGCCTGCGGCCTGATCGGCATCAACAACAAGCTGCAGGCCGAGCCGCCGGTGCTGACCACGGCCAATGAGGACGAGATCGACCTGCCGCGCGGCCTGCTCGAAGCCGTCGACCTGTTCGAGGGCGACGAGGAGCTGGCCGCCATGCTCGGCCGCACCTTCGCCGCCACCTATGCGGCGATCAAGCGCGCGGAATTCGAGACCTTCATGGAAGTGATCAGCCCTTGGGAGCGGGAGTATCTGCTGCTCAATGTTTAGGGGAGTAAGGCAGTAGGGGAATAGGGCAGTGGTACGGCGACTGGGGGACGAACGTGCCAAGTGAGATTCGGTCATACCGCGATCTGGTGATCTGGCAGCAGGCAATGGATTTGGCCGTCTTGTCCTACGAAACGACAAGGGGGTGGCCGAAGGAAGAAATCTACGGTTTGACCAGCCAAGTGCGGCGGGCGGCGGTGTCCGTCGCCGCAAACATCGCGGAAGGTTACGGGCGCGAAAATCGCGGCTCGTACCTGCAGTTTCTGCGTATTGCACAGGGATCGCTGAAGGAATTGGAAACGCATCTCTTGATCTCGCAACGCGTTGGTCTTGCAACGCAATCTTCGATAGACCCATTGCTTGTCGGGAGCGAAAGTGTCGGAAAACTCTTGCGGCTGCTGATGCGGAAATTGTCCGAGGATTAGCTGGGCTACTGCCATACTGCCCTAATCCCTTACTGCCCTGCTTCCGAAAGCCTCCATGCCCTACCAATCTCCCATTTCCCCCGGCCGCTCCTGGTATGAGGACAGCGCCGGTCCGCGCCCTGAATATCCCTTGCTGGACGGTGACCGGCAGGCCGATGTCGTCATCATCGGCGGCGGCTTCACCGGCCTCTCGGCCGCCGTGCATCTGGCCAAGGCCGGCACCAATGTGGTGCTGATCGAAAGCTATCGTTTCGGCGACGGCGCATCCGGCCGGAATGGCGGCCAGATGGGCACGGGCCAGCGCGCCTGGGCGGAAGAGCTGGAAAGCGAATACGGCCTCACGCGCGCCAGGGCGCTGTTCGACCTTGCCGAGGAAGCCAAGGCGCATCTCCTCGACTTCTCCGCCGCCAACGGCATCGAGATCGACTACGTGCCCGGCCAGTTGTCGGTGGCGCACAAGCCGCGCTATGTCGACGACTACAAGGCGCATGCCGAGATCATGGCAACGCGCTTCAACTATCCGCACATCAAATTCATGGACGCCAGGGAGACCGCCGAGCGGCTCGGCTCCACACTTTATCACGGCGGCAGCCGGGACAGCGGCACCGGCCACATCCATCCGCTGAAGCTGGTGATCGGCACGGCACGCGCGGCCGCGGCCGCCGGCGCGCATATCTTCGAAAACACGCAGGCCACCAACATCTCGGCGCAGGGTGGCAAGGTGAAGGTGACGACGGCGCGCGGCACGATCACCGCCGACAAATGCCTGCTTGCCGCCAACGCCTATTGCGGCGACCTCGAACCGGTCAGTGCGTCGCATATCATGCCGATCGGCTCCTTCATCGGCGCCACCGTGCCGCTGGGCGATGAACTGAAGGTGCTGCCAGGCGGGGAGTCGGTCGACGATTCCCGCTTCGTGGTGCGCTATTTCCGCAAGTCGAAGGACAACCGCCTGCTGTTCGGCGGACGCGAGGTCTATGCGGTCAACGACCCGAAGGACATCCACATCCACATCCGCAAGCAGATCACCGAGATCTATCCCGCCCTGAAGGATGTCGAGATCACGCATGGCTGGGGCGGCTATGTCGGCATCACCGTGCCACGCAAGCCCTTCGTGCGCGAAGTGATGCCGAATGTCCTTTCCATCGGCGGCTATTCCGGCCACGGCGTCATGCTGTCGAACTTCTTCGGCAAGCTTTATGCCGAGACGGTGTCGGGCAATCGCGATCGTCTGAAGCTGATCGAGGAGCTGAAGATACCGCCCTTCCCTGGCGGGCGCCGCTTCCGCGCGCCGCTGCTGTTCCTCGCACTCAACTGGTTCGCATTGCGCGACCGGATTTGACCGCTGGCCTTTCTGCCAGCGGCAGTTGCAGCCGGATATGCGTGCCTGTCCAGACGCCATCGAGGATTTCGATGGTGCCGCCATGCAGCCGCGCGATCTCGCGGACAAGGTTGAGGCCAAGCCCCGCTCCGGTGGAGCGCGGCCGCAGCCGGTAGAACGGTTCGAACACGCGCTCCCGCTCCGCCTGCGGGATGCCCGGCCCTTCGTCGTGGATCTCCAGCCCGCCCTTGTCGTCGACGAGAACGGTGATGGTGCCTGAACCGCCGCCATGTTCGATGGCGTTGCGCAGAAGATTGGCGACCGCACGCTCGATCTGCTGCTGCCGGATGTTGACCGGCACCTTGCCCTCGGCCGGCTCGAAGGACAGTTCATAACCGGCCTCCAGCGCCAGCGGCGCGAAATCGGCGGCCAGGTTCCTGGCGAGATCGACCAGGTCGACCACTTCGCGCTGGCCAGCGGAGTGATCGATCACCTGGCTGTCCAACAATTGCTGCGCCAGATGCGACAGACGCTCGATGTCCTTCAGCAGCTTGCGGCTCTCCGGATCCTCGCGCAGCAGCTCGGCGCGCGTGCGCATGATGGCGATCGGGGTGCGCAATTCATGCGCTGCATCTGTAAGGAAACGATTACGCTTCTCGTAACCCTCGCCGAGCCGGGCGAGTGCACGATTGAACGCCTGCACCAGCGGCGCCACCTCCTGTGGCACGCGTTCGGTCGGCAGTTGCACGGCACGGTTGTCGATGTCGATGGCACTGGCTTCCTCGGCGGTGGCCACCAGCCCGGCGAGTGAACGGCGCACGACCGCCGGCGTCGTCACCAGCGTGGTGAAGCCCATGACGACGACGATCGGCAACAGCAGCACGATCGTGAGGATAACCAGGATCGGGCCGACGCGCAGCCAGTTGGTGGTACCGTCGGCATAGCGCGCGAGCTCAATCTGCAGGTCGATATTGACCTCGACGCCATCGTTCTCGGCGCGCGAGGACAAGGTGGAAGCGATCACGCCGACGCGGCCGGCCGGCGTATCCAGATTGGCGTAAGTGGCTGCCGGACGCAGATCGTTCTGCGCAAAATTCAGGGCGGCACGATCGACTTGTCTCAGCAAGCCGTCGCCGCCGCCAGCGTAGACCGCAGGCACATTGCCGCGATGCAATTCCTGGCCGTTCTGGTCACGCGCCACGAACCAGAGGTTCGGAAAACTTTGGCGGAACCGCTTGAGCTCCTCGGTCTCCCTGAGCACCAGTTGACCATTGCCATCACGGCTCAACGCCTCGCCGACGATAACGGCGGCCTCTTCATTGTCGACCAGCAGGCGCGGCTGCGCGATGAAAAGCACCAGGGTGAGCAAGCCGAGGAAGACAAGCAGCATGGCGGCCTGCAGCAGGATCAGCCTGCGCACCAGCACCCATTGCAGCGAACGCGGACGCGGCCTCCTTTTCATGTCACGGCACGCAACAGATAGCCGAGATTGCGGATTGCCCGGATCTCGACGCCGGCATCGACCTCGTCGAGTTTGCGCCGCAGGCGCGAGAGGTGGGAGTCCAGGGCGTTCGAGCCGATCTCGTCATCCATGGCGTAGACCGATTCCTCCAGCGTCGAGCGCAGCACCGCACGCCCAGGCCGGCGGATCAAGGCCTCCAGGGCCAGCTGTTCGCGGCGCAGCAGTTCGAGCGGCTTGTTGTTCACCATTGCTTCGCGATGATGGAAATCATAGGTCAGGCGCCCAACCACGATGAGTTCGGAGCGCAGGGTCGACGGCCGGCGCTGCAGGGCACGCAGCCGCGCCATCAGTTCCTCGACAGCAAAAGGTTTGGCCAGATAATCGTCGGCGCCGCCGTCGAGCCCGGCGACACGGTCGTCCAGCCCGCCAAGCGCCGTCAGCATCAGGATCGGCGCGTCGACGCGGCTGGCCCGCAGCTTCGGGATCAGATCAAGCCCCTCGCCGTCCGGCAGCCGCCGGTCGAGAACCAGCGCATCATAGGGACCGAAGGCAGCCGCGGCCTCGGCGTCGGCGATGGTTGCGACATGATCGACAATGACATGCCGGCGCTCCAGCGCCGTCTTCAGCACGGAAGCCATCTCCGGCTCGTCCTCGAGCAGCAGAATACGCATTGTCCCTCTCACCCATGCTCTGGGTTTGCGCCGCCTACGGCTCTGGCCGTCAGGCGACGCAGAAACGTCAAAAACCCTTACTCACATTCCAGCTTCGGCTTGCGAAAGCTGGTGACATACCAGCCCTGACCCCAGCGACGCGCGTAGAATGTGTAGAAACACTCCTGCTCTTCGACATAACCCGGCGTCACCGTCTCTTCGTAACGCGTGCCGCGCCTTGTGTCCTTGATCTCGCCGCTGGTCGAGCCCGCCACCACATTGGTCGAGACCTTGCGCCATTGGTAGGCACGCTCATCACGGCTGAGATCGAGCACGGTCGATGGCGGGCCATAGTCGATGATGACCTCCGAGATCGGACGGCCGACATAATTCTTCATGATGTCGGAAGCGCAGCCGACAAGAAAGGTCGCCGCAGCAAAGGCGGCAGTTGTGCATGCAGCACGAATGACATGAGAAGGCATGGCGAATCCCGTTTGGCGTCCCTGCCCGGCTGCTAACCCTGCTAGATTACACGGACATTGCAGCGAACAACCGGAGACAGCCTGCTTCGCCTCTGCGCTTCCGAGCGACGAACTGATTCGCGAAATCATGCCAAATATGTAAGTTTAAACTTACTAAATTCCGCGCAAAAGGCGTCCGAACCGGCTCCCATGGCAAAATCTGCATATAAGTTTGGGTGGAACGGTTGTCGTTTAAGCTTGAAAGGCGCATAGATGCCACAATCGTCTGCCAGATGATCCAGGCTGGGCATTGCGAAGTCAAAGCTTCGTACCGCCTGGAGGGATTTCGGGACCGACGCTGATCAAGGCGCTGCCCATGATCAAAGAACGTCGGCCGTGTTCAGGGGTAACCAGAACCTCAGATGCTCAAGTTGGTTCAGTTTTGTTTCGCTGACCGCGGGACCGTCGACACCTCAGGCTATCCAGCCCAAAGCGCCCAACGGAGGCCGTCTTGAAACGGCCGCTCGGTTTCGGAGCGTCCAAGCCGCACCGCATTTCGATGCAGTTCGGCTACAATACAAAGCCGTCCTTCTGGCAGAAAGTCGGAGCCCACTCCCATCTGGTGATCGCGGCCGTCGGCACCATGGCGCTGCTCAGCGTAGCCGGCACCGCACTGTGGCTGGCGTTGCCATCGGGCGAACGGCAGGCTTTCGCCAAGCATCCCGTCGCCTCGGAGGCCGCGGCTTCCGAGCAAAGTGCCGAGCCCGCACAGGTTGCGGAACAGAAGCCCGCCAATCCCGAGCCAGCAGCCACCACAGCGAAGGGCGCACAGGTCAAGCCGACCGCCATCCAGACCGCAGCAGCAAGCGCAGCACCTTCCAATACGCCAAAGCCGCAGACGGCTGCCGCGATCCAGGAAGCCGCCAAATCGGTCGTGGTCGCCAAGCCCGGCCAAGACGACGCGGACGACGCCGAAGACGAGCCCACCACCGAACAGGCGTTTGCCGAGCCGGAAGATACAAGCTCACCTGCCGAAGCCGTATTGGCCAAGGCAGCGCCGGTGCCACAGGCAAAGCCCGCGAAGGCAAAGGCGGAATTGACCGCCGGCATTCCGGCAGCAGAGGAACCCCAGCAGGATGCGACCCCCGCCACGGCGAGTGGCAACGGAACGATCCTGCGCTCGGTGACGATGCGTTCAGGCCCGAAGAAAGGCGCTGGCGTCATCGCCACGGTGCCGGCCAAGGCCAGCGTCGACGTGATCTCGTGCGGCAAGCACAAATGGTGCGAGATCGTCTACCAGAACAAGCGCGGCTGGATCTATCAGGGCTTCCTCAACCGCGGGTGAGCATTGTCTCACCTTCTCCCGCAAGGGGGAGAAGGGAAGCGCGCCCTCAGATACACCGTCCCCCATCCACCTCCAGCGCGACGCCGGTGATGAATTCGGCCTCGTCGGAAGCCAGCCACAAAGCGGCGTTGGCGATGTCGAGCGGTGTCGACAGGCGACCGAGCGGAATGGAAGCACGGAACTTCGCGCGCAGCTCAGGCGTGTCCTCACCCATGAACTGGGCCAGCATGCCGGTTTCGCCGGCAACGGGGCAGAGGCAGTTGACGCGGATGTTCTTGGGCGCCAGTTCCACCGCCATCGACTTGGTGGCGGTGATCGCCCAACCCTTGGAGGCGTTGTACCAGGTCAGGCCCGGACGCGGGCGCAGGCCGGCGGTCGAGGCCGTGGTCAGGATGACGCCGCCGCCCTGTCGTTCCATGATCGGCACCACTGCGACCGTGGCGTGATAGATCGCCTTCATGTTGACGGCGGTGATCAGGTCGAAAGTCGCCTCGTCCACCGCCAGCATGTCGCCATTGCGGTGGGTATAGCCGGCGTTGTTGACCATGATGTCGACGCGGCCGAAAGTGTTCTTGGCGGCGTAGACCATCTCTTCGACTTCAGAGCGGCTGGAGACGTCACTGGCGACGGCGATCGCCGCGGATCCGATCTCGGCGGCGACGCGTTCGGCGCCCCTCGCGTTCAGGTCTGCCACCACCACCTTGGCTCCCTCCTCGGCAAAGCGCCTGGCCATGCCCTCGCCGAATCCGGAAGCAGCGCCGGTGATGATGGCAACCTTGTCTTTCAAACGCATGTCTTGTCCTTGTGCAGAAATTCCCGTCAGCGGGAGATGGCCGCCCCAACCGCCGATACCAAAGCGCTGAATTCACCCTAGAGTGTTTCCGTTTTTCGCGGAAACGCGGAAACGCTCTAACTCCTTGTTTTTACGCAATTCCGGATGGAAAACTGTTACACATTTTTCCAGGAACTGCTCTACCCGTGATTGAAGACGACCGTCTTTGTCGCCGACATGTCGTACAGCGCCTCGAAGCCCTTCTCGCGGCCGTGGCCGGAGCGCTTGAAACCACCGAAAGGCAGTTCGATGCCGCCGCCGGCGCCGTAGCCGTTGACGAACACCTGGCCGGAGCGCACCCGTTTGGCCAGCCGATGCTGGCGTGCGCCGTCCCGGGTCCAGATGCCGGCGACGAGGCCGAATTCGGTACCGTTGGCGAGCCTGACCGCTTCGTCCTCGCTGTCGAAAGCAAAGAGGGTAAGCACCGGGCCGAACACCTCCTCCTGCGCGATGGTTGAGGCAGGGTCGACCGAGCCGAACAGCGCCGGCGCGAAATAATAGCCGCTGGCCGGTGCATTCTTGTCGACTGAACCGCGCGCCAGTACGGGAATGCCGGCCTTTTCAGCATCGGCCACCATGCCGGCGACTCGCGCCTGCTGGCGCGGGTTGATCAGCGCGCCAAGATCGAGATCGGCATCGTGCGGACCAGCGACCAGCTTCGAGAAGCGTTCCGCAAGCGCCCTGGCGACCTCGTCATAGACCGGCCGCTCCACCAGCACGCGGCTGCCGGCAGAGCAGGTCTGGCCACCATTCTGGATGATGGCGTTGACCAGCACCGGCACGGCCTTTTCCAGGTCTGCATCGGCAAACACCAGTTGCGGCGACTTGCCGCCGAGCTCCATGGTGACGCCGCGATTGTGCATCGCCGCCGCCTGCTGGATCGCCGTGCCGGTGGCCGGCGAACCGGTGAAGGTGACATAGTCGACATCGGGATGGCCAGACAGAAGCGCGCCCGCCTCGCGGCCATAGCCGGTGATGACATTGAAGACGCCTTCCGGGATTCCCGCTTCCAGCGCCAGTTCCGCCATGCGGATGGTGGTAAGAGAGGCATCCTCGGCCGGCTTCACCACCAGGGTGTTGCCCATGGCAAGTGCTGCACCGGCGACACGTGCCAGGATCTGCAGGGGGTAGTTCCACGGAATGATGCCGGCGACCACGCCATGCGGTTCGCGCAGTGTAAGCGCAGTGTATCCATCCAGGAACGGAATGGTGTCGCCGTGGATCTTGTCAGCGCCGCCGCCATAGAATTCGTAATACCGCATGGTTGCGCCGACATCGGCCTTGCCCTGCCTGGCCGGCTTGCCGGTATCGCGCGATTCCAGCGCCGCGAGCTCGGCGCCGTGTTTCTCGACCAGATGGAACAGCCGGGTCAGGCAGCGGCCGCGTTCGACCGCCGGCATCTTCGCCCAGGGACCGTCCTCGAAGGCATGCCGTGCACTGGCCACGGCCAGATCGACGTCGGCCTGACCGGACGCCGGGATCGAAGCGAAGACCTGGCCGTCCGATGGGCTGACCACATCAATGCGCAGCCCGGAAACCGCATCGAGCGCCTTGCCGCCGATGATCTGGCGAAAGCTGCGGCCTTCCGCAACCGAGCTCGAAAGATGTCCGTCCATTGCAAAGTCTCCCGTGGCCTTCCAGCAAATGCGCCCTATCTCGGCAGGCCGTGATAGTGGCGGCACTATTGCGCAATGAACAGTACCCGTGCTGGACCAGTCTCCAACACGATGCTGTGACACCATAACCCTAGTCAAATTAAATCGATTAGATTATATGGACATCCGTCGCATGGCGGCAGTGTTGTTAGCGCATCATGACCAACGGCCTGACCCAGCCGGGTGACGGGCGAAGGTAGCGCGAGATCGGACGAAGCATGACCAGCCAGATCATCCCCGTCGACCCGTTCGACTTCATCATTTTCGGCGGCACCGGCGATTTGTCGGAACGCAAGCTCTTGCCGGCACTCTATTATCGCCAGCGCGACCACCAGTTTTCAGAGCCGACCAGGATCATCGGCACGTCGCGCACCAAGATGAGCGACGATGAATTCCGCGCCTTCGCCAAGAAGGCGATCGAGAGCCATGTTGCGGCAGCCGATATCGACGCCAAGGAGCTGGGCATCTTCCTTGCCCGCCTTTCCTACGTGCCGGCCGATGCCACCAGCGGCACCGGCTTCGACGAACTGAAGAAGGCGATCGGCGATTCCAAGGCGATCCGCGCTTTCTACATGGCGGTTTCGCCATCGCTGTTCGGCGCCATCTCGGACCAGCTCAAGCAACACAAGCTGATCACGCCGAGCTCGCGCATCGTGGTGGAGAAGCCGATCGGCCGCGATCTCGCTTCCGCCAGGGCACTGAACGACCTGGTCGGCGACGATTTCGACGAAAGCCAGATCTTCCGCATCGACCACTATCTCGGCAAGGAGACGGTGCAGAACCTGATGGCGCTGCGTTTCGCCAACGCGCTCTACGAGCCGTTGTGGAATTCGGCCCATATCGACCATGTGCAGATCACCGTGGCCGAGACCGTCGGCCTGGAGGACCGCGTCACCTATTACGACAAGGCCGGCGCGCTGCGCGACATGGTGCAGAACCATATGCTGCAGCTGCTCTGCCTCGTCGCCATGGAAGTGCCGTCCTCGATGGATGCGGACGCCGTGCGCGACGAGAAGCTGAAAGTGCTGCGCGCGCTGAAGCGCATCAACGGCACCGAAGCGCCGAAGCAGACCGTGCGCGGCCAGTACCGTGCCGGCGCTTCCGCCGGCGGCCCGGTAAAGGGTTACGTCGAGGAGCTCGGCGCCGAAAGCAACACCGAGACCTTTGTCGCCATCAAGGCCGAAATCGCCAACTGGCGCTGGGCCGGCGTGCCGTTCTACCTGCGCACCGGCAAGCGGCTGGCGTCGCGCGTTTCCGAGATCGTCATCGAGTTCAAGCCGATCCCGCATTCGATCTTCAACGGCGACAGCGCCGGGCCGATCTTCGCCAACCAGCTGGTCATCCGCCTGCAGCCGAACGAGGGCGTCAAACAGTATATCATGATCAAGGATCCGGGCCCGGGCGGCATGCGCCTGCGCCAGATCTCGCTCGACATGAGCTTCGCGCAGCAGTTCCAGGGCCGCGCGCCGGATGCCTATGAACGGCTGATCATGGACGTGATCCGCGGCAACCAGACGCTGTTCATGCGCCGCGACGAGGTCGAGGCGGCCTGGAAATGGATCGACCCGATCCAGAACGCCTGGGAAAATGCCCGCCAGGACGCGCAGGGCTACACCGCCGGCACCTGGGGTCCGTCCGCTTCGATCGCGCTGATCGAGCGCGACGGCCGCACCTGGCACGAGAGCAACTGAGATGGCAGGAAACTATCGCCGCAACGACTTCGCGGACCGGGAAAGCCTTGCGGCAGGGCTCGCCAAGACGGTTGCCGGCACGCTATCGGCTGAAATCCGCGCAACGCGGGCAGCAAGCCTCGCCGTCTCGGGTGGCTCGACGCCTGCCCGCTTCTTCGAAGTGCTGTCGGCCGCCGACATCGACTGGAGCAGCGTCAACGTTACGCTGATCGACGAACGTTATGTGCCCGACACCTCGCCGCGCTCCAATGCCGGACTGGTGAAAGCCAAGCTGCTGCAGAACGCAGCCGCCACTGCTCATTTCCTGCCGCTCTACCACAACGGCGAGCTCGATGCGGATCTGAAGGAGGCCGAGCATTTCCTGACGACCTTCTTCAACCCGCCTGATGTCGCCATCCTCGGCATGGGCAATGACGGCCATACCGCCTCGTTCTTCCCGGATGCGAGGGAACTGGAAAGCCTGCTCGACCCGACCTTGAGCGACGAGATCGCCGCCGTCCATGCCGACAGCGCCGGCGAGCTGCGGCTGACGCTGACGCTTTCGCTGATCCGCCGGGCACGTTTCCTCGCCCTGCACATCGAAGGCGCCGAAAAGCTGGCGACATTGGAAAAGGCGCTGGCGCCAGGATCGACACTGCCGATCCGCCGCGTCATCGACGCAGCGACAGGCCCGGTCGAAATCTTCTGGGCACCCTGATTGTGAATGGCGAAGGCCGGACGGCCTGGCGTGCCGTCGCCTTCGCGAAAGGACGATAGCCATGACAGCCAGATCCGACATCGAAGCCATCACCAGCCGCATCCGCGAGCGCTCCCGCGCCAGCCGGGAGACCTATCTCGGCCGCATCGCCGCGGCATCGAGCCATTCCGCCAACCGCGGCGTGCTGTCCTGCGGCAACCTCGCCCATGGCTTTGCCGTCTGCAGCCCGTCGGAGAAGGTCGCGCTCGGCGCCGACCGCGTGCCGAACCTCGGCATCATCACCTCCTACAACGACATGTTGTCGGCGCATCAGCCGTTCGAGAACTATCCGCAGCTCATCAAGCAGGCAGCGACGGAAGCCGGCGGCATCGCCCAGGTTGCTGGCGGCGTGCCCGCCATGTGCGATGGCGTGACCCAGGGCCAGCCTGGCATGGAACTGTCGCTGTTCTCGCGCGACGTGATCGCCATGGCTGCGGCGATCGGCCTTTCGCACAACATGTTCGACGCCGCCGTCTATCTCGGCGTCTGCGACAAGATCGTGCCGGGACTGGTGATCGCCGCCCTCACCTTCGGCCATCTCCCGGCCGTCTTCATTCCGGCCGGACCGATGACCTCCGGCATCCCGAATGACGAGAAGGCGCGCGTGCGCCAGCTTTATGCCGAAGGCAAATGCGGCCGCGCCGAACTGCTGGAGGCGGAATCCAAATCCTATCACGGCCCAGGCACCTGCACCTTCTACGGCACCGCCAATTCAAACCAGATGCTGATGGAGATCATGGGCCTGCATACGCCGGGCGCTTCCTTCGTCAATCCCGGCACGCCGCTGCGCGACGCGCTGACCCGCGAAGCCACCAAGCGGGCGCTGAGCCTGACCGCCATGGGCAATGCCTACACCCCGGTCGGCCGCATGATCGACGAGCGTTCCTTCGTCAACGGCATCGTCGGCCTGCATGCCACCGGCGGCTCGACCAACCACACCATCCATTTGATCGCGATGGCGGCCGCAGCTGGCATCAAGCTGACCTGGCAGGACATTTCAGACCTTTCCGAAGCAGTGCCGCTGCTTGCCCGCGTCTATCCGAACGGGCTTTCCGACGTGAACCACTTCCACGCCGCCGGCGGCCTCGGCTTCATGATCCGCGAGCTGCTCGATGCCGGCCTGCTGCATGAAGACGTGCAGACGGTGTGGGGCGAAGGCCTGCGCCCCTATACCGTCGAAGCCAGGCTTGGCGCGGACGGTTCCGTCGTGCGCGAGGCCGCACCCGCGGTGAGCGGCGACGAAAAGGTGCTGGTGCCGGTGAAGCAGGCCTTCCAGGCGACCGGCGGCCTCAAGGTGCTCGCCGGCAATCTCGGCCATGCCATCATCAAGACCTCGGCGGTGAAGCCGGAACGGCGCATCATCGAGGCGCCGGCCAAGGTGTTTCACAGCCAGCAGGGCCTGAACGACGCCTTCAAGGCCGGCGAGCTGACCGGCGATTTCGTTGCCGTCATCCGCTTCCAGGGTCCGAAGGCCAATGGCATGCCGGAGCTGCACAAGCTGACGACGGTGCTCGGCATCCTGCAGGATCGCGGCCAGTGCGTGGCGCTGGTCACCGACGGGCGCATGTCGGGCGCCTCCGGCAAGGTGCCGGCGGCGATCCACGTCACGCCGGAAGCACTGGAAGACGGCCCGATCGCCCGCGTGCATGACGGCGACATCGTCAGGCTCGACGGCGAGGCCGGCACGCTGGAAGTGCTGGTGCCGGCCGGTGAGTTCGCCGTGCGGTCCTCGGCCTCGGCCGACCTGTCCGAGCACGAATACGGGCTGGGCCGCGAGCTGTTCGCCGGCTTTCGCCAGATGGCCGGCCGCGCCGACCACGGCGCCAGTGCTTTTGGATGATGCCTTCCGCCTTCTCCCTCATGAGGGAGAAGGCGGCGCTCAAGCCTTTACGGCACCGTCACTTCAGTGCGTTCGCCGGCCTTGATCGTGACGGGTATCTCGGACTTGGCGTCGTCATCGCCGCGAGTCGCCACCACGACATAGTCGCCGGCAGGCAAGGCGGCCTGATGCGTTGCGTCGTAGGAGTTGCCGAAAGCCTGACGCTTGCCCTCGATATCCTTCCTGGCTGCGAAGACCTCGATGTTCTTGGCACCGTCCGCGGTCGCGGCGAGCACACCGGCGTTGAGCACGACATCAACGTCGACCCTTTCGCCGACCTTCACCGTGAAGGGGGCCTCGGCGACCGCCTCGTCCATCCTGGCCTGCAGGACGTAGTTGCCGGCAGGCAGGTCGAACTGCTGATCCGGTCCATAGGAGGTTGAAACATCCTGGCGCTCGCCGGCCAGGTTCTTCTCGGCCTTCAGCACACGCACGACCAGGCCGCCGGAATCCACCTTGTCACCCGCGACATAGAAGGCGTTGGCCGCCACCTTGCCGACGCCGACGACGATGTCCTTCTCGACCGTCTCGCCGGCTTTCAGCGTGACCGTCTCGGTCGCGGTACCTTCGCCGACCTTGACGGTGATTTCCTGTTCGCCAGCCGGAAAGACAGCTTTCATCTGACCGTAATAGGTGGTCGTGCCGTCACCGGGATACTTGACCTGGATGGCAGCACCGTCGGCAATCTCCGAGCCCTCGCTGGCATGAGCGCGCACGATCAGCGTGCCGGCATCCAGCACATAACGTGGCGCGGCGACCTTGCCGGCGTCGATCGTCACGGCCTGATCGTGCTCGACATGGCCGACCTTGGCGACGAGAACGTATTTGCCGGGCTCGGCATTGCCTTTCCATGCGCCATACTCGGTCGAGACATAGTCGCCGCGACCACCGCCGGCATTGGCCTTGTAGAGCACCCAGGACTGGCCGATGTCGGTGGTGATGTCGGGGTTGCCTTCGGCCAGGGTCATGGTCGGCGCCAGATTGAATTCAACCTTTGCCGGTTCCGGCGCTGGCGCCGGCTTGGGTTCGGGCGCCGGCTTCTCGGCGACAGTCTGCTTGAGCGCGTCTTCGAGGCCGGCTGCGTCGGTCGCCTGGATGTATTTGCCGCCGGTGTTTTCGGCGAGGCACGCCACCTGCCGGCCTTCATCCGTCGTCAGGCCGAAACCGACGACATGGGCGGTGAAGTCGACGCCGGATGCCTTCAGTTCCTTGCCGAGCGCGCAAGGATCGGCATTGCAGGTCTCGAGCCCGTCGGTGATCAGGACGACGGTTGCCTTGTCCTCGGTGTATTTCAGCGCTTCGGCGGCCTTGCGCACGGCGGCCGTCAGCGGCGTCTTGCCGAGGAACTTCATGGAGTCGGCGGCCGTCGTGATGGCGCCTGCCGTGCCGGCGGCCGGCGGAACGATCAATTCGATGTCCTCGCAGCTGCCTTTCTCGCGATGGCCGTAAGCCATGAAGCCCACCTCCCTGTCGGCGGGCAGCGACTGCAGCACCGTGCGCAGCGACTGGCGCGCGATCTCGAGCTTCGGCTTGCCGTCGATCTGTCCCCACATCGAGCCGGAAGCATCGAGAATGATGATGGTGCGGTCGGCGCCGAGCGCTGGCGCGGTGAGCAGCAGTGCCGTCACGACGGCTGCGATCCATCTGGCAAAAATCGACATGGTATCCCTCTCGCGAGCCTGGCCCGATCCGACGAAGCGGCGAAGATAGCGGTTCAGCGGGAGGAAGGGAATCCGCAATAACCGACGCGACGGGCGACCAGGATATCTAGACCTGGCGCTCTTCGGAACGGACCCGATGCAACGCTTCGGCATAGGCCGAGAGCCCGGCCACGACGATGCGACGCTGGTCGTCGGACAGATGCAGGAAGGCTGCCGCCACCTGGCCATGGCCGAAACGATTGATCGCTGTAAACGTGGCTTCTCCATGCACCGTCAGCCGCAGAAGTTTCGAGCGGGCATCGTTCGGGTTGACGCGCTCTTCGACTTCGCCGGCATCGATCAGTTTGCGCAGCATCCGGCTGACGCTCGATTTCTCGAGATTGAGGATTTCCCCAAGCGCGCCCGCGGTCAGCCCGTCATTGGAACCGATCTCGATGATCGAATGGACTGCCGACGGTGGCAGGTCGGTGCCCGCCACGGTCGGCTTCATGAAGCCGAGTTCGCGCACGATCCTGCGCGATGAATCGCGGACCTTCTGGATCTCGAACGTTTCGCTTTCGCTCACCACAATGCTTCCTTGTGTCCTATTGGTTGTATGATACAACTTTATTCTCTGAATCCAAACCGGACAATGCAGGATCATCATGTCAGCCGAGGTCCCGAATGTCAGCGCCGAGAGAGAAACAGGCCGGATGGATGGCCTGGTCTGCCTTGTCACTGGAGGCGGCAGTGGCATCGGCCGGGCGACAGCCCTGCGGATGGCGGAGGCTGGAGCAGCAGCAGTCATTGTCGCCGGCCGTCGTGACGAGGAAGGAGAGGCTGTCGCACAGGCCTGCCGTGCGGCAGGCGCCGAGGGTCTTTTCCTGCGCACGGATGTGACACGGGAAGAAGACGTCAGGCATCTCGTGCAAACCATTGTCGCGCGGTTCGGCAGGCTGGACGCGGCCTTCAACAATGCCGGCTATCAGGAACGTCCCGCGCCGCTGGAACAACAGGACAGCGATGTCTTCGACGCTGTTTTCGACACCAATGTGCGCTCGGTCTTCCTGTCTCTCAAACATCAGCTCGCCGTCATGCTGGCACAGCAAAGCGGGAGGATCGTCATCAACGCCTCCGTAAGCGGCATCCGCAATCCCAATCCTGGCTTTGCGCTCTACTCGGCATCCAAGGCAGCGGCGATTTCCCTGATGCGCTCCACCGCCATGGCCTATGCCCCGCACGGCGTGCGCATCAATGCCGTCGCGCCGGGCCGCGTCGTGACCGACATGATGATGAGGGCCGCGGCCGGCGTCGGAAGCATGGAGGCCGTGGCGGCGGGCCTGCCGCTGCGCCGCATGGGCCGGCCCGAGGACGTGGCCGAAGCGGTTGTCTGGCTTGCCTCCGACCAGTCCGCCTACATCGTCGGGCATGTCCTGGCCGCCGATGGCGGTTTCCTGGCGAGTTGAGCAGCGATCGCCGCCCGGCTCAATAGGTCGTGCGCCGCTCTTCACTCGGCGGGCGGCCGAACTGCAGCCGGTAGCTCTGCGCGAAATAGGAATGCGAGGTGAAGCCGGTGGCGATCGCCACGTCGAGGATCGGCATGTTGGTCTGGCGCAGCAGTTCGCGGGCACGCTCGAGCCGAAGCCGCATGTAATAGCGCCCCGGCGTTACGGTCAGGTGCCTGAGGAACAGCCGCTCCACCTGCCGCACCGAGAGCCCCGCCGACTTGGCGAGTTGCACGGCCGACAAGGGCTCGTCGAGATGATCGGCCATCAGTTCGACGATCTTGCGCAGCTTCTCCGACTTGCCGGTCAGGTCGCGTTCCGGTCCGACGCGCTGGCGATCGACGGCCGAACGGATGCGTTCGTGCTGGAACTGGTTGGCAACGGCATTGGCGAGATTGGCGCCGAAATCGGTACGCACGATCTCCAGCATCAGGTCGATCGAGGTGGTGCCGCCGGCACTGGTGTAGCGCTTGCGGTCGATCTCGAAGACGTTTCCGGTGCATTCGATGTCCGGGAAGCGCTCCATGAAACCGGCACGGTTCTCCCAGTGGATGGTGCAGCGATGCCCCTCGAGCTGACCGGCTTCGGCAAGCACATAGGAGCCCACCGAAAGCGCCCCCAGCACGCCGCCGCGCCGCCCCCAGGTACGCAGGGCGCCGAGCACCTTCGACTTGCCGGGGAATTCCAGGTTGAGCGCGGCGCAGACAAACAGGATATCGACCGGCGGCACGTCGGCAACGGCATAATCGACCTTCAGCGGCAGGTCGTTGGAGGCGGTAACCGCATCGCCGTCCGGCGAAACGGTGGTCCAGCTGTAGAAGTCATGGCCGAGCAGGCGGTTGGCCGAGCGCACCACGTCGATCGCAGCCGCCACGGAAAACATCGGAAACTTGTCGACCAGCAGGAAGGCGAAGCGCCTGCCGCCTTGAACGGCTTCCGTCATGATGGGCCGTTCTATCGGAACAGGAGGCGTCGGCAAAGCTGGGCTCTCAAATGCTGGCGATCAGAAGGATGGTCGGTCGAGTCCGGCGGCAAGATAGGCGGAAATAACCGTGTTGGCCATCAGCATGGCGATCGTCATCGGACCGACGCCCCCGGGCACCGGTGTGATGGCGCCGGCAACGGCCGCGGCTTCGGCATAAGCGACATCGCCGACCAGGCGCGTCTTGCCCTCGCCCTTCTCGGGCGCTGGAATACGGTTGATGCCGACGTCGATGACGGTGGCGCCCGGCTTGACCCAATCGCCCTTGACCATTTCCGGTCGGCCGACCGCCGCCACCAGGATATCAGCCGTGCGGGCCAGCGCGGGCAGATCCTTCGTGCGGCTGTGTGCGATGGTGACGGTGCAGTTGGCGGCAAGCAGCAGGTTGGCCATCGGCTTGCCGACAATGTTGGAACGGCCGACGACAACGGCGTTCAGCCCGGACAGGTCCTTGCCGCGCACGCGCTCGATCAGCAGCATCGAGCCGGCGGGCGTGCAGGGCACGAAGGCGGTTTCAAGTTCGCCGGCGCCGAGCTTGCCGACATTGATGAAGTGGAAGCCGTCGACATCCTTTTCCGGCGCAATCGCCTGGATGACCTTGCCGGCATCGACATGGTCCGGCAGCGGCAATTGCACCAGGATGCCATGAATGGCCGGGTCGGCGTTGAGATCGGCGATGATGCCGAGCAGGCCGGCTTCGCTCGTCTCGGCCGGCAGCGTGTGCTGCACGGAATGGAAGCCGCACTCCTTGGCGGTACGGGACTTCGAGGCGACATAGACCTGGCTGGCCGGGTCTTCACCGACGATGACGACGGCAAGGCCGGGCCTGGTACCGGCAAGGGCTGCGGTCAGCGCCTTGACCTTGCCGACCACATCCTCGGCCACTTTTTTTCCATCGATCACGTCAGCCATGCTTCACCCGGTCAGCCAAATCACGTTCATGCCAGAACAGAGGCGCGACCTTCTCACGAAATTCCACCAATGCAATCCCGCCAAAACGCCGTTGCATGCCGTAAACTCGAAACTCCACCTGCTTGTCCTGGCAACCATATGTAGGCTTAGGCTTACCGATTGCCCGACCGGGCAACTCCTTGGGCGCTCCGCGGCAACACGTTTACCGGATCATCCGGGGCGGAGATGCCGTCCGTTTCTGGCGGATGACACGGCACAGGAACAGCGGGTTGCCTATGAGATAGCGGCGCCACATCCGGCCAGGTTCGACGATGAGCCGGAATGCCCATTCTAGCCTCAGCCTGCGCAGCCAGAGCGGCGCGCGCGGCACGGCGCCGCTCAGGAAATCGAACAGCGCACCGACAGCCAGGGGCAGCGTGCAATGGCGATGGTCGAGATTGCGGGCAATCCACAATTCCTGGCGCGGCACGCCCATGGCGACGAGCAGGATGTCGGGCCGATGCTCGGCCAGTTGCTGGACGATGCCCCGCTCCTCCGCCGACGAAAAGAAGCCATCGTGAAAGACGATGATCCTGTGCTGAGGCACCAGCTGGCGCAGCCTGGCGCCGGCGCCCTCGGCATTGGCGCGTGTGGCGCCGAGCAAACCAACCGTCAGCGGCTCCTTGATGGCCATGAGCAGGTCCGGTACGAAATCGGTGCCGTTGAGATTGGCCGGGAACTTCCGGCCGTAGAGCAGCCTGGCGGCGATATCGACGCCGATGCCGTCCGGCAAGACCAGGAAATCGCCCAGCGCGCCCGCGAAACTGTCATCGACCGAAGCAATGTTGGCGTTGTGCGCGTTGAGGAAGGTGACCTTGGTGAAGCGCCTGTCGCGCACCAGGCCGGCAAGCTGCGACAACGCCTCCTCCCAGCCCAGGCTGGCGACGGAAACTCCCAGAACCGATCGTGTGCATCCCATGCCGAAGTTCCCGACAGCAGGCACCTGTTCTGCCCGCCTCCCGATCAAAGCCGCACCACGGCTGGCGCGGCACCTGAAGGTTTCCCATCTTCGACACGGGCATTGCTGACGCAGCGATGATGCGGACGGGAGAAGCCCGCACTATCGCCCGGCGCGCTTCATTAGCAAAGGGCGATGAAGCGATGATTAAGGCGCATGGGGGTGTTTTTATCTTCTTGCGCAAGGAGAAGATAAGCGTCTCTCTTCCACCCCCTTGCACGACCGTCTAAGGAAGGGCTTTCCGGAGGCTTTCATGACCATCAAGCTTGTTCTCGCCGGCTGCGGCAATATGGGTTACGCCATGCTGGCCGGCTGGGTGAAATCCGGCAAGCTGAAGGCTGCGGAAGTGCTGGTCGTGGAGCCCGCCGATGCGCTGCGCGCCCGCGCGGAAGCGCTGGGCTGCCCGGCGGTGGCGGACGCGGCAGACATTCCGGCGGATACAAAACCCGCGATCGTCGTGCTGGCGGTCAAGCCGCAGGTGATCCGCGAGGTGACGGCTGCCTACACGAAATTCGGCAATGGCGAGACGACCTTCCTCAGCGTCGCCGCAGGCACGCCGGTCGCCACCTTTGCCGGCATCCTGGGCGACCGCACGCCGATCGTGCGCTGCATGCCGAACACCCCTGCCGCCATCGGCAAGGGCATGATGGTGGTGTTTTCCAACAGCCTGGTCTCAGAAGCCGCCAGGAGCCTGGTGGCCGATCTGCTCTCCTCGAGCGGCGCCGTAGCAACGATCGACGATGAAGCCCAGATGGATGCCGTGACCGCCGTTTCGGGTTCGGGACCCGCCTACATCTTCCATTTCATCGAATGCCTGACCGCCGCCGGCGAACAGGCCGGCCTGCCTGTCGGGACGGCGAAGCTGCTTGCCATGCAGACGGTCTATGGCGCTGCCACGCTCGCGGCTGAAAGCGGCGAAGAACCCGGCCTGCTGCGCCAGCAGGTGACCAGCCCGAACGGCACGACGGCAGCAGCGCTCGGCGTGCTGATGGGCGGCGACAGGCTGAAGAGCCTCATCGGTGAGGCCGTCGAGGCAGCAAGGGCACGATCGGTGGAACTGGGCAAGTGACCCGTTGACAGGATCTCAAGGTGACGGAACCTGAGGCGCTGAAGGTCGGCGATCCGGTCAGGATCCGGGCCGACGGGACGGAAAGCTCCGGACAGGTGCTGGCGCTCGCCGACTGGCAGTGGATTCTCGTGCGGGCCGATGACGGCCAGCTCTGGCTGGACGTCGTGATGAACATATCCGCGGCCTATTGGTCACAGCTCGTCCTGCTGGATAGCGGCACCGATGCGCACGACCTGGACGCCATCGCGGAGATTGCTCGTGCCGTGGCATGGCATCCGCGCCGCGTTGGCGTTGCCGATGTCCCGGGTGCGGAGCGGCTTGGCGGACGAGATGATCAGTTGCTGAAGCTGTAAGCAGCGAACCCGATCAGCCCTGCATCGCTCCGTAGAGCATCTCGTCCTGCTGACGGCGCAGCGCATAGAGTCGCGTCGAGCTGTCCGGAGCGGCGTTGCCGGCTGTGAGCAGTTCGCCCTTCTTCACCGGCTTCAGCACCTTGCCGCCCTCGAGAAGGCCGACCGGCACGGCGTGCTCGGCGCGCGCTTCCCCAACCGTCATAGTCCAGGAGCGGTAGCAGGTCTCGCCTATGGCATCGAAGGTCTCGCCGGCAGCGAGATCGCGCTTGGCCACCGCGCAGACCTCGGCGACGGGGCACGGCAGCGGCACCATGTCGGGCTTGCCGTAGAGCATGATGCGGGCTGCCGTCAGCGGCACTTCCAGCGAGGTCAGGTGATAGGGCCGGAACAGGCCATAATAGGGGCCCTTGCCGACATGCAGATCGTCCAGACGTTCGATAACGCGCGGATGCGTGGCTTCGACAATGACGAAAACGCCGGGCGCCACGCCCTTGCCGATGGTGTAGTCGACCACGCCCTTCTTCGACAGCACGCCACCGTCGGCGCGCGGGATCAGCACCTTGGCCAGTTCGTCGCGGTTGGCGGCGGGGCCGTGCATGCCCGGCCTGTCCGGCACCAGGCCGGTGGCGTTGGCGATCGCGCACATCTCGACCATGGTCTTGGAGCCATCGACGAACTCGACCAGCATGCGCGGGTTCATGTTGCGCGCCAAAGCCTCGGCACGATAGTCGTCAGGCACCGCATCATGATTGAGCGGATTGTTCTTGCCTTTGCCGGCAGCGACGACCGTGCAGCCAAGCGCGGACACGAACTCGATCAATTCCATGCAGGAGGAGGGCTCGTCGCCGGCGCCGAGCGAATAGACGACGCCGAGCCGGTCGGCCTCCTTCTTCAGCAGGCAGCCGATGGTGACGTCGGCCTCGACATTCATCATCACCAGATGTTTGCCGTGCTCCATCGCCGACAGGCAGAAGTCGGCGGCAACACCGGGCTTGCCGGTGGCGTCGATCACCACGTCGACCAGCGGGTTGGTTACCAGCATGTCGTTGGTGGTGATGGCGATCCTGCCTGCCTCGATCGCCGCGGTGACCTGGGCCTGGTTCTCCGCCTCGCGCGCCATCAACTCGTCGCCATAGGCGATGCGGATGGCCTCGCGCGCGGTGTGCGGGCGCCTCGTCGAAATGGCGCAGACCTCGATGCCCGGCATCAGCATGCCCTGCGTGACGAGGTCGGTACCCATTTCTCCGGAACCGATGACGCCGATGCGCACCGGCCTGCCCTCGTCGGCGCGCCGGGCGAGGTCGCGGGCAAGTCCGGTCAGGGCGACATTGGTCATGAACTGGTTCCGATGGATCCTGGAGCGTTTCCGTTTTCCTGGAAACGCTCTAACTCTTTGTTTCTACGCAATTCCGGACGGAAAACCGCTACACGCTTTTCCTGGAATTGCTCCCGCTCTTGCCGGAAACGGCCGGACCTTGTCAACAAACCGCCATGGCGCCGAACGCGCCAGGCGTTGTGATGGCCGAACCTTACGTCTGGATCATTGGGAAACCAACGCCGCCCGGCTATGCAATAGTCCGTCCCGAGCGACCCGACGGAGAAATCCATGCGCATTCTCGTCTTCCAGCATGTCGATGTCGAACATCCCGGCATCTTCCGCGATTTCTGGGCCGAACAAGGGCATGACTGGGTGCCGGTCGAGCTCGACGCGGGCGAGCCCGTCCCCGCCTTCGACGGTTTCGACCTGCTCGCCGTGTTCGGCGGACCGATGGATGTCTGGCAGGAAGAGGCCCATCCCTGGCTGGTGCCCGAGAAGGCAGCGATCCGGCGCTGGGTCGCCGAACTCGGGCGGCCCTATCTCGGCATCTGCCTCGGCCACCAGTTGCTGGGTGCAGCACTTGGCGGCACGGTCGGACTGATGGGCAGGCCCGAAGTCGGGCTGGCTTCGGTCGAGCTGACCGCGGCCGGCCGCAGCGATCGGATCTTTGCCGGCCTCGGGCCGACGGTCGATTGCCTGCAATGGCACGGTGCGGAAATCGCGCGCCTGCCCGAAGGCGCCGAAATCCTGGCCAGCAATGCCGCCTGCGCAACGCAGGCGATCCGCTGGGGGCAGCACGCCTATGGTTTCCAGTACCATCTCGAAGCGATGGAAACGACGGTGGCCGACTGGGCGGCGATCCCAGAGTACAAGCAAAGCCTGGAAAAGGTCATGGGCGCCGGCGCCGCCGCAATCCTCGAAGCGACGATGGCGCCCCGGCTCGCCGACTTCCGCAAGGCGGCGAAGCGGCTGAACGACAATCTGATGACGGTTGCCGCGGGTTCATAAGGCACGACCATCGGACAGCGCGCTGCATCACATGCGTTGCCATGAGTCCCCTGGAAACCGGCTTCCCGGGCCGGCCGCCACGCCATTCCTTTTCCGCCCCACCCTTACAAAATCCTTATCTTTCATCCCTGCCTTCTGTCTCGAACCCTTATGCCGGGGCTCCTAACTTCCCGGCTGCACACGCTTCAAGGCGCGGTGCGAAAGGAACGAGACATGTACAGCTATTACCTCCCCGACAACGACGACCGCATGCCCCATGCCGTCGCGCGCAGCATGCAAAACAGCGAGCCGCTGATGTTCGTGCGGCTTTTCCTGGTGGTCGGCATCTTCTTTGCCGCGATTGCCGGTTTCCACCAGCTCATCGGGTGACCGGCAATGCGTAACTCGCTGATTTCGGAGCCTCCTTCCGCGATCCACCGTTTCCTGGTCGGACGCGATGGCGACGGGCGCTGGATCGCCCGCGATGAACTCGGCCTGACCGGCGGCGTCTTCGCCGACAAGGCAGCGGCGATCCATTTCGCCGAGACCGAAAGCGACCACAAGGCCGGCTGCGTCCGCCTTGCGCCGGACGGCACCCGCCTATCGCTCTTCAACTGACACAACCCGTTTCGGACCGGCCGGCGACGCTGCGCCATGCCCCCGCCCTGCGGCGCGCGTCAGGCCGGTCCGGATCCCGCAAAGAGAACCCCGATGCACATCGACAGAACCCGCCTCAAAGGCGCCATTTCCGCGCTGCCGACACCGTTCCGCAAGGGCGCGGTCGACATGACCGCATTCGATTTCCTGATCCGCTGGCAGCTCGAGCACGGCATAGACGGCGTCGTCGTCTGCGGCACCACCGGCGAAGCGCCGACGCTGACGCATGACGAACGCCTCGCCGTCACGCGCCGCTGCGTCGAAACCGTCGCCGGCCAGGTCCCGGTGATCGCCGGCACCGGTTCGAACAGCACGGATGAGACGATCGCCACGACGCTGGCCGCCGCCGCCTGCGGCGCGGATGCAGCCCTCGTCGTGACGCCTTATTACAACAAGCCTAGCCAGGAGGGCCTCTACCGCCACTTCGCGGCGATCGCACAGGCGACGACCATCCCGCTGATCCTCTACAACGTGCCGACGCGCACCGGCGTCGACCTGTTGCCGGACACGGTGCGCAGGCTGGCAGCCTTTCCAGCGATCATCGGCATCAAGGACGCCACCGGCGACCTCGACCGACCCGAGCGCACCGCCAAGCTTGCCGGCGCGGACTTCCTGCAATTTTCCGGGCACGATGCCACCGCACTCGCCTTCAACACTATCTGTGGCGCCGGCGCGATTTCGGTCGCCGCCAACGTGGCGCCGGGCCTCTGCGCGGAAATGTTTCGCGCCTGCCGCGCCGGCGACCTGCTCTCGGCCCGGACGATCCGTCACCGGCTGGAACCGCTGGTTGCCGCGCTGGAACGCGAAACCAATCCGGTGGCGGTGAAATACGCCTTGCACCGCCTGCTTGGACTGAGTCCGGACGTGCGCCTGCCACTGACAGTCGCAAGGCCGGAAACGGAAGCCGCTGTCGAACAGGCGATCACCACGCTGTTCCCCTTCGATTTCGATGAGCCCAAACGCGTCGCTGCACGCCGATAGCAACAAGGCAACAGAAGATTCGCCCGCTTTTTGGGCCTGCAAGGATAGGGTTTATAAACCCTTTTGCTGGTCCAAATGCGGGCAGGCTTTTAGGCGATTGCGTTCATTAGAGCTTGCTTTTATTCCTCGTGCCGCAAGGTAAGTTGAGATCGACAGTTGATTCTCTCAACTTTATTTACCTGGCTAAAGGCATACCGGGGTGGCGGCCCCGCGGCAGGAGGGGGCCACAGCCTGTGTCGACCCAGCGATATTCCAAACAGACTGTCTTGAGCGCCAGCGTTTCGTTTGCCGCGCTTATGGCGCTCGGGTTGGCATTTAGCTCGGCATCCGCCTGGGCCGATGGCGGCGATGGCCGGTCGAATGCCGGCGGAACGGGTGGCGCTGGCGGCATCGATGGCACGCTGGCCGAGGCGACGGGCAAGGATGCCACCGGCAACAGCACCCTCAACGGCGGCGGCGGCGGTGGCCTCGACCTGACCACTGGCAACGGTGCTCCCGGTGGTGCCACCATCCGCACCGTTGGCGGCGCGAGAGGTGCGAACGGCACGACGGGCCAGACGGTCACCATCGACACGATCCTCAATGCGTCGGTCAGCGGCGGAATGGGCACAGCCGCCCCTCTGGTTGCAGGAATGCCGGGCGGCCAGGGTGGCGGCGGTGTCGGCGTCAGCGCAACGGCGAAGGTCACGGTTCTGGGCGGCGTGACCATAACCGGCGGCGCAGGACGGACGACCGGCACCCAACCCGCGGGAAGTGGCGGTGCCGGCGGTGGTGGCGCCGGCATCTTTTCGACCAGCGATGTGACGGTGGACGCGACTGGTGCCGTCGTCGGCGGTGCCGGCGGAAATGGCAACACGCTTGGCGGCGGCGGTGGCGGTGGCGCAGCCGCGATCGTGCTGAGCGGCAACGGAACACTCCAGAACAGCGGAACGCTGACAGGCGGCAAAGGCGGCAACGGTTCAGCCAATGTCGACGCCGGTGACGGCGGCGCTGGCATAAGGGTGGTTTCTGGAGGCACCGTCTTCAACACGACCACCGGCAAGATCACCGGCGGCCTTGGCGGCACGGGGAACAGCGGGGGCGATGGTGGTGCAGGCATCAAGGGCTCCAACATCACGATCATCAATGCCGGCGAGATCAGTGGCGGCGCCGGTTCAGTGATTGGCGGCATCGCCGGCCAGGCCATCCAGTTCACCGGCGGCGTCAACACGCTGGAAATCCAGGTCGGTTCCAACATCGCCGGCAATGTGAAGGCGTTCGGCGCAGCCGACACCTTCAGGCTGGGCGGCGCCATCAACGGTACTTTCGATGTCTCGCAGATCGGTACCGGCGCCAAGTATGACGGATTCGGCCATTTCGAAAAGACCGGCACCGGCACCTGGACGTTGACCGGCACCACGGCCGCCGCCACCGCATGGACACTGAGCCAGGGCGTGCTCTCGATTTCCTCCGACGCCAATCTTGGCGCGGCTTCCGGCAACCTGACCTTCAATGGTGGCACGTTGCAGACAACGGCGAGTATTGCGAGTGCGCGCAATGTGACGCTGGCCGGAAACGGCACCGTGCTGACCGATGTCGGCACGATGTTGACGTTGACCGGCATCGTTTCAGGCCCGGGCGGACTGGCCAAGTCCGGAATGGGCACGCTGACGCTGACCGGCACCAACAGCTATTCCGGCAACACCACGATCGCTGCCGGCGCGCTGCAGCTCGGCAATGGCTCCACGTCCGGCTCGATCACCGGCAATGTCGTCAACAACGCCGCTCTCGTCTTCAACCGCAGCAACGCTCTGACCCTGGCCGGCCTCATCTCCGGCAGCGGTTCAGTGCAGCAGGTCGGCGGCGGCGTCACCACGCTGGCGGGCGCCAACAGCTATGCCGGCGCCACGCTGGTGACCAACGGCACCCTGCTCGTCAACGGCAACCAGACAGCGGCCACCGGCCTAGCTCTCGTCGCCTCCGGAGCCTCTCTGGGCGGCAACGGCACCATCGGCGGTGACGTGACAATCAACAACGACGCGACACTGGCGCCCGGCGACGCCGGTGCTGCCCCCGGCACGCTGACCATCAACGGCAATCTCAATCTCAACGAAAACAGCAACCTTACTTATGATTTCGGCCAGGCCAATGTCGCCGGCGGCGCCTTGAATGATCTGGTCAAGGTCGGCGGCGACCTGACGCTGAACGGCACACTCAACATCGCCATGGCACCGGGCGGCACGTTCGGTCCGGGCGTCTATCGCATCGCCAGCTATGGCGGCACATTGAGCGACAATGGCCTGAACGTCGGCAGCCTTCCCGCCGGCACGCTGCCGGGAACGGTGTTCGTGCAGACAGCGGTCGACAAGCAGGTCAACCTCGTCAACACCGCTGGGCTCGCCTTCAGCTATTGGGACCCGATCAACCCGCCTTCCAATCCCGGCAACAACGGCCGGGTCGACGGCGGCTCGGGCATCTGGCGCAATGACGTTGCCAACAATGGCTGGGCCACCCGCGACGGCGTGGTGAACGCGCCATGGACCAACGGCAACTTCGCCGTCTTCCAGGCTGCGGCGGGCACGGTGACGGTGGACAATTCCGGCGCGGCGCCGGTGACGGTCGCCGGCATGCAGTTCGCCATCAACGGCTATGTCGTGACGGGCGATGCCCTGACTCTTGCCGGTTCGCCCGATAGTGTCATCCGCGTCGGCGACGGCACCAGCGACGGTGCCGGCTACACCGCCACCATCAGCGCTGTGCTGCAAGGCAATTCCCGGCTGGTCAAGACCGATCTCGGCACGCTGGTGCTCGGCGGCATCAACACCTATAGCGGCGGCACGGCGATCAACGGCGGTACGCTGCAAATCTCAGCCGACGCCAATCTCGGCGCAGCTTCCGGCGGGCTGAGCCTCGATGGCGGCGCACTGCACACGACCGCCGACATCGCCAGCGCACGTTCACTGACAATCACCGGCAACGGTGCGCTGCTGACTGGTACGGGCACGACATTGACGCTGTCGGGCAGCATCGCCGGCAATGGCAGCCTGGCCAAGACCGGCGCAGGCACGCTGAAACTCACCGGCGACAGCTCGGCTTTTGCCGGCAAGACCTCCATCGGGCAAGGCATCCTCTCCGTAGACGGCAAACTCGGCGGCACGCTCGATGTGCTGGCGGGTGGCCGCCTGCAAGGCAACGGCACGATCGGCGGCATGAGCGTTGCCAATGGCGGCGTGGTGGCGCCGGGCAATTCGATCGGCACGCTGAATGTGGCGGGTGACGTCTCGTTCGCAACCGGTTCGACCTATGAGGTCGAGATCGCCGGCAATGGCACTGGCGACCGCATTGCCGCCACCGGCAAGGCAACACTCGGGGGCGGCACCGTGGCAGTCACGGCGCTGGACGCACAGACCAGCTACCAGACGAGCCAGACCTACACGATCCTGACGGCGGCCGGCGGTGTGACCGGCGGCTTCGATCCGGCCGTGCTGGCCCGCTCGGCCTTCCTCGAAGCGACGCTTGCCCAGAGCACCAATGCCGTCGACCTGAAGATCGCCATCAAGAAGCCGCAGGAGCCGGGTGGCGGAAAGCCGGTCTTCGCCAAGGTCGCCAACACCTACAACCAGAAGCAGACGGCCGGCGCGCTGGATACGCTGCAGCAGAGCGGCGCACCACTGGCGCTCTACAACAAGCTGCTGGTGCTGTCGGCCGACGAGGGACGCGCCGCCTTCGACAGCCTGTCGGGCGAGGTCAATGCCTCGACGGTGACGGGTCTCATCGAAGACAGCCGCTTCGTGCGCGAGGCCATCAATGACCGCCTGCGCTCGGCCTTCGGGACCGTCGGCGCCGAGCCGTTGCCGCCGATGGGCTATGGCGAGGATGCGAAAGCAATCACCACGGCTTCGGTTGCTTCCGAACGCTATGGCGCCTGGGGCTCGGTGTTCGGATCGTGGGGACATTTCGGCGGCGACGGCAACGCCGCCAGGCTGAACCGTTCGATCGGTGGCTTCGTCACCGGTGTTGACGGTCTTGTCACCGACGATGTCCGCCTCGGCTTCGTGGCCGGCTACAGCCATTCCTCGCTCAAGGTCGATGACAGGCGTTCTTCGGCTTCGAGCGACAACTATCATCTCGGCATCTATGGCGGTACCGGGATGGGTGCGCTGTCGCTGCGCTCGGGCCTTGCCTACACATGGAGCGAGATCGATACGAGCCGGCAGGTCGCCTTCCCCGGCCTCAGCGACAGCCTGACCGGGTCCTACCGCGCCGGCACCACGCAGCTGTTCGGCGAACTCGGCTACGGCATCAAGGCCGGCAGCATCGCCTTCGAACCCTTCGCCAACCTCGCCTATGTCAATGTCCACACCAATGGCTTCAATGAAACCGGCGGGGCATCGGCGCTGAGCGTCCACAGCGGTTCCAACGACAACAGCTTCACCACGCTCGGCATCCGCGCTTCGACCGATTTCGACATCGGCTCAACAAGGGCGACGGCACGCGGCATGATCGGCTGGCGCCATGCCTATGGCGATGTGACGCCAACCATCAGCCAGGCCTTCACCGGCAGCAGCGCTTTCACGATCGCCGGTGCGCCGATCGCGAAGGATGCCGCGGTCATCGAAGCCGGGCTGGACTTCGCCATCGCGCCGCGAGCGACGCTCGGCATCTCCTACCATGGCCAGGCCGGATCGAAGATCAGCGACCACGGCGTGCGGGCCGATCTCAACGTCAAGTTCTGACGGCAGGACATCATCGCCCGCCCCGGCTCGCCGGGGCGGGCGATGCGAGCGAACGGTTGGGATAACTCCGGAGCGCCTCAGGCTTCGATCACCAGCAGGAAACGAAGTTGCCTGAATTTGACGCATCGGATATTCGAATTGCGGGCACCCCGCCCGCAAATCCAATTGGGAGAGGTTCACGGTGACACGCAGCACACTTATCAAGTTCGGCAAGGTGGAGAACGCCGATTCCAGTGACCTGCCGGGCTGGGTGGTGGTCGAAGGAAAGCCGACGATGAAGACCGCCGTCCAGCACACCACCCAGGATGGCAAGGTTCTGTCGGGCACATGGCAAGCGACCCCAGGCACCTATCATGCAACCTACACCGATTATGAATTCGTCCACATGATCGCCGGCCGCATCATCATCACTCCGGACGGCGGCGATCCGGTCGAAGTCGGTCCGGGCGATGCGTTTGTCGTGGAAGCCGACTTCAAGGGGACCTGGAAGATCATCGAGCCGGTGACGAAGCACTTCGTGGTCACCGTCGGATCGTAGTGACGCAAGCCGTCCCGACCCGGACGAGCCGACAGGTTCAATCGTGTGTCATGGCCTGGACCTGATCGTAGGAAACCAGGCTGCCGCCTGCGCCGAAGCTTCCGCGCTGCAACGGATGGAAGGTGCACCAGACAGTGCGGCCGTCACTGCCCTCGGCGCGGAATGCCTCTGTGATCTGGTCCACAAGTTCGACCCGACGCTGGTGGGTCAGGGCTTCCGCGAAGGCCCGCACCTGGACGTCGAAACGTGGGTGGTCGGAAGGTTTTCCCCCGACAAAAACACGGTCCGCCGCGTGCCAGGCAATGACGGCGATGCCGCGTGATCGCGCGTTGTCCGGAAGACCCTCGGCGGCAATGGCAGCAGCGGTGATCCTTTCGGAGATGCGTTCCTGCTGCTCTTCGGTAACCGAGCCGGACGGGTGAACGATATCGACGAGCGGCAACGGCTCCTCCTGGAGAGCTGGAGCGAACGGAAACGCTCCAGCGATCCATGCCCCGCGAAGATTACCGCATTCTGTCGTCCCGGCGGCGAGATGAAGGTCTTGCCGGGCCATCCGTCCTGAAACGCAAATTTCAGAAAAATATCAGAATCCGGGCCTTGCCTCGTCGAGACATTAGCCTGAAGAAATATATGGGCCGCTGGTGTAGTAGCTTTTGGCGGTCCGATGTCACATTCCGGCTCCAACGGCCGCCCGCTCAGCCTCGGCTGGGCGGGCTTTTGGAGCATTTTGTAGCCAAGTGGAATCACTTGGCGTTACAAAAATGCGACGAAAACAAAAACTTAGAGCGTTTCCGCGTTTCCGTGAAAAACGGAAACGCTCTGGTGGATGCGGCGCGCGCCTCCTACCCCTGGCTTGCCTCGAACAGCGGACGGTGTTTCGTCAGCGCCTGGCCGGCGAATTCGGTGAAAGCGCTGACGCGGGCGGTGCGGCGCAGGTCCTCATGGGTGAGGATCCACAGCGCCGTTGCCATCTCGGCAACGGGAGAGCCGATGCGCACAAGGCCGGGCGTCCTTTCGCCGAGATAACATGGCAGGCCGACAAGGCCGAGGCCGGCAGCTGCTGCCTCGCGAGCCGCGACCAGCGAGTCGCAACGCAGCACCGAAGCCGCGCCAGGCAGCGTGGCGCGCATCCATCGGGCGACGCTCGAGCCAGCCAGCGCATCGCTGAGGCCGATCCAGCGTTCATCGGTTACCGCCAGATCGTCCCTGGGTTCGAGACCACGTTCCCGGAGGTAGGCGGGCGCGGCGTAGATGGCGAAGGCTATGCCCGAGATACGGCGGCCGACCAGGGTCTCCGGCGGGTCCATGGCCGGGCGCACGGCGACATCGGCGTCACGATGGGTAAGGTTGGCAAAGGCATTGGCCGTGGCCACTTCAAGCAGCACGCCGGGGTGGCGCTGGCGAAAAGCCGCCAGGATCGATGGCAGCACCGACGCCATCAGCGTGTCGGTGGTGGTGATACGCAGGCTGCCTTCGAGGCGCAGGTCCTGTCCGGTCAGGCGGCGCTCGAGCTCGGTGACGGTTTCCGCCATCTGCCTTGACACGGCCAGCAGTTCCTCGCCGCCAGCCGTCAGCGTGTAGCCGGTCGGCAGACGGTCGAACAGGCGCACGCCGAGCTTCTGCTCGAAGGCGCCGACCCGCCGCAGCACGGTGGTGTGGTTGACGCCGAGCGAACGGGCCGCGGCGGCGAGCGAACTCGTCTCCGCCACCGCCAGCACGAAGCGCAGATCTTCCCAGTCGATGCGGTAATTGCTGTGCATGATTGCACGAGCCTAACGCAGGATCGCGCATCAGGCGAGCACCGTTGCAGTGCCCTTGCCCGTGATTTCAAAGCCGGTCGCCAGCCCACACTCCAAATCCAGTTCTTTTCCTGGACGAGCTGCGCCGCCATCGATCTATGTGCATTTTTGCAGATCGTGATGGCAAACTGACAGATCGTACTGCAAAGCAGCACAGTCTACCTACAATCCAACGATCGGGACGGGCCGGTCGAAGGAGACCAAGAGATGACCCCCCTCCAGCTCTACACCTACCAGACGCCGAACGGCCACAAGGCCTCGATCATGCTCGAGGAAACCGGATTGCCCTACGAGGTCCAGATCGTTGACATCGAGGCTGGCGAGCAGAGAACGCCGGAGTTCCTGGCACTCAATCCCAATAACAAGATCCCGGTCATCGTCGACCCGGACAGGGGCCGCACCGTCTTCGAATCCGGCGCGATCCTGCATTATCTGGCCGACCGTTCCGGCGTGCTGGTGCCGGGCTCCGATGCCGAACGCACCGAGGTACAGAGCTGGACCCTGTTCCAGGCCGCGCATGTCGGGCCGACACTCGGCCAGCTCTGGAACTACAAGATCTTCGCACCGGAGAAGATCCCCTATGTCATCGGCCGCTTCGAGGCCGAGGCAAACCGCGTCTTCCGCGTCCTGGAAAGCCAGCTGTCGCGCCACGCCCACATTGTCGGCGACGCCTATGGCATCGCCGATGTGATGACCTGGCCCTGGATCCATGCCGGCCTGACCAAGCTCGGGCTCTCGCTCGACGCCACGCCCAGCCTCGCCCGCTGGTACATGGCAATCGGCGCCCGGCCCGCTGTGCTGCGCGGCCTCGTCGTGCCCCGGCTGCCCAGCCACGCCTGACCCCCAACATCATTCGCATTTTCTGCAAGAAGGAGGCTCCCATGGAGACCCTGTTCGTACCTTTGTCCCTGTTCGCCGGCGGCCTGCTCGCCGTCCAGGCCGGCGCCAATGCGCAACTCTCGAAAGCCATCGGCTCGCCTTTCGCAGCGACCACGCTGCAGCTGACCGTCGGCACCGCACTGCTGTTTCTGATTGCCCTGTTCACTGGCACCCTGGCCGCGCTTGGCGCCTTGCCACGGGCCGAATGGTGGCATCTGGTCGGGGGCACCGCCTCGGCGATCTATGTCGTCTCGACCATCCTGCTGTTTCCCCGCCTCGGCGCCGTCGTCTCGGTCGGGCTGTTCATCGCCGGCCAGATGCTCGCCTCGCTCGCCCTCGACAGCTTCGGCCTGCTCGGCGTGACGCGGACCGGCCTGCACGCGGGAGCCGCCATCGGCACAGTTGTCGTGCTCGCCGGCGTCGCCATGATCGTCTTCGGCCAGGGCGGCAAGGACAATCTGAAAGCCTACAAGCTGGCCTGGATCGCACTGGCGCTGATCGCCGGTGCAGTGCTTCCGGTCCAGGGTGCGGTCAACGCGCTGCTGCGGCATGATCTCGGCGGCGCGCCTTTCGCGGTCGGCGCCATCTCGTTCTTCGTCGCCACGCTGGCGATGGCGGCGGTGATGCTGGTGGTGCTGGCTCTGCGCAAGACGCCGAGCCCCAACATCGCCGGCGTGCAGACCATGCCCTGGTGGGGCTGGCTCGGCGGCGTTGCGGGGGCAACCTACGTCACCACCGTGTTCACCGCCATCCCGGTGATCGGCGCGGCCGCCGCAGTCGGCTTCACCGTCGCCGGACAGCAGGTCGCCAGCATATTCGTCGACCGTTATGGCTGGTTCCGCCTGCCGCAGCGTCCGGTGTCGGGCCTGCGCCTGGCAGGTGTAATCCTGCTCCTCGCCGGCGTCGCCGTCATCAAGCTGGCCTGAACCCGATCGGTGATCCGGCTAACCGGCCAGATACAGGCGGATCATCCTGACCAGTTCGTCGCGGATCTGCGTTTTACGCAGCGTGCCGCGACGCGCTGCGTTGTGGATGACGCCGTCGATGGCATCCGACAGCACAAGGCCGACGACGGCTGGATCCCTGTCCTGCGGCCGATAGACCGCCGCTGCTTCCGTGTAGAACGCGAGGTATTGCCGTTCGATCTGGCTGTTCTGGTCGCGATAGGCTTCGAGCCCAGGCGCTTCGTCCAGCAGCACCCGGTGCAGGCCGGGATGGACGCTGTGTGCCTCGACGATGTTGGCCACCAGCGTCCCGGCGAAATCGGCGAGAGGCTGGCGCCGCGCCAGCGCGGTTCTTACTGCGGCGAGGCTGTCATCCAGATGATGGCGGCGGATCGCCCCCACCAGCGAGATCTTGTCGGGGAAATACTGGTAGAGCGAACCGACGCTGACGCCCGCCGCCTCCGCGACCTTGTTGGTGGTGAAACCGGCCCATCCCTGCTCGCTGAGAATGCGAGCCCCGGCCTCGACGATCGCATCGACCGTCGCCCGCGACCGCGCCTGTCGCGGTTCCTTGCGCATCGATGGCTGCCGCTTTGCAATGCGAGTAGACAATTTCGCGCCCTCGCCAAAATATAGAGACATTACTCACATTTTCGCGGCAGGGACAGGTTTCGGCAATGCAGGAAATGCTTCGCACCCTTTATGGCTACCAGGCCTGGGCAAACAATGAGCTGTTCGACAGGCTGGCGCTGATTGACCCGCAGGCACACGCGGCGGAACTGCACACCGCGCTGCGGCTGATCAGCCACCATCACGTGGTTGCCGAGATCTTCGCCGCACATCTCAGCGGCACCAAACACCACCACACGTCGGACAACACGGTGGAGACGCCGACGCTGGATGCGCTGCGTGCTTCGGTGGCAGCGACGGACGGATGGTACCAGCAATATGTCCTCGACGTCCCGGACGACCAGCTCGACGAGGCGATCGCCTTCACCTTCACCGATGGCGACAAGGGCACCATGACACGGCATGAAATGCTGCAACACGTCGCCCTGCATTCGGCGATCCATCGCGGCGAGGTCAGCCGTATCCTGGTACAGCTTTCGATCACGCCACCCTGGGACACGCTGGCGGTCTACCTGCATCGGACGCAGCCGGCGCGCCGCGAGCAGGAGTTGCGACCGACCGGGTGAAGCCCGCTTCCCATATGTAGCCCCGGCAGCGGTCAAGCCGGCATACCTTCCAGCCAGCCGGTTTTTGCCAGAACGATCCTGGCCAGTTCAACCGGCGTCCTGCCGTCCGTTGCCACCACGATCAGGCCCTCGGCATTTTCGTCGGCCATGCGCCGTGCCTGCCGCAACGAGCGTTCGGCCTGCGCGTCCGCACCCGGGCCGATCTCGCGCTGCGCCAGCCGGGCGAGCAGCGCCGGCTCGCCCGCGGTGAGGCGCACGACGGTGATCCGGGCATCGGGTATGGCGGCCAGGATCCAGCGCCTGTCGAAGGCAAGGTGCTGCATCACACCCGACATGATCAGGCGCGTGTGCCCCAGCGCCCGGTAGGTCGACCAGATCGCCGCCAGGTTGATGCTGCTGACGTCGATGGTGCCCGGCCACAGTCGAGCGAGTTCCTCGGTCGTCGGCTTCGGGAACACCCTGTCGAGTTCGTCGGTTTCGACAACCGCGTGCGTGATCTGCGCGGCGGCAAGCTCGGCGCTCAGCGCCCAGCAGAGCGTGGATTTGCCGACACCCGCCGGCCCGGTAACCAGCAAAAGCTGCATTCTGCCTCTTTCAATTCCGCGCCGGCCGACCCGCCGACATTGACAATCCGCCAAACCATACCCATAGCTTCAGCCATGAGACAGATGTTTGCCTCCGTCACGACCACGACGACCATCGCTTTGCGGTGGCCGGTCGTCTGATGCGCTGAACAAACAGCTTCTCGACCCCCAGCCCCGCCGGATCGTGCGGGGTTTTTTGTTCCTTTCGCTGTCCGGCATTTTTTCAAGGACAGAACCATGGAACAAGACGATCACCGTATCCTGGCCAACCGACTCGACCTCTTCCATTTCGAAGAGGACGCCCCCGGCATGGTCTATTGGCACCCGGCAGGCTGGCATCTGTTTCGCCAGCTCGAGGACTATGTCCGAAGTCGCATGCGCCAATCCGGTTATGAGGAGGTGCATTCGCCGCAGCTCCTGCCGCGCAGCCTGTGGGAGCGCTCCGGACATTGGGAAAAGTTCCGCGACAACATGTTCGTGATGCCGCGCGAGGGCGGTCGCGACATGGCGCTGAAGCCGATGAGCTGCCCGTGTCATATCCAGATCTTCAACGCCTCGCTGCGTTCCTGGCGCGACCTGCCGATGCGGCTTTGCGAATTTGGAGCATGCCACCGCGACGAGCCCTCCGGTTCGATGCATGGCCTGATGCGGACACGCGGCTTCGTCCAGGACGATGCGCATGTGCTTTGCCAGTCGGAGCAGGTCGAGGCGGAAGTCGCCCGCTTCGTCGTGCTGCTTTCGTCGATCTATGCCGACCTCGGCTTCGATGACTACGAGGTCGCGCTCTCGTTGCGCCCCGAAAAGCGGGCGGGATCGGAGGCGGATTGGGATGTGGCGGAAGCGCAATTGCTGGCCGCGGCACGGGCTGCCGGTCTCGAGCCCGTCCTGCAGCCCGGTGAAGGCGCGTTCTACGGGCCGAAACTGGAGTTCGCGCTGCGCGACCGGCAGGGGCGCTCGTGGCAGTGCGGCACCATCCAGCTCGACTTCGTGCTGCCGGCGCGGCTCGACGCTTCCTATATCGACGCCGGCGGCAACCGCGCGGTACCGGTGATGCTGCATCATGCCGTGTTCGGCTCGATGGGCCGCATGATCGGCATCCTGCTCGAACATCACCAGGGCAAGCTGCCGTTCTGGCTGGCACCGGTCCAGGTCGCCATCCTGCCCGTGGCCGAAGACCAGCACGGCGCCGCGCGGGACTTCCAGCAGCGTCTCGTCGCGGCCGGGCTGCGGCCGCGGCTTTTCGATCAGGCGGAGACACTGTCGCGGCGCATCGTCAGCAGTCACGAGTTGCTGATCCCGGTCGTCGCGGTTCTCGGCAAGCGAGAGGCGCAGGAAGGTTCCGTCACCCTCAAATCGAGGCAGGGACAATGGACGATTGCTCTGGACGAGGCTGTTGCGCGGCTGCTTGCGGCATCCAGCCAGAAAGCGGAAACGCTGCAGAGCAATTCCAGGAAAAGTGCGTAGCGGTTTTCCGTTCGGAATTGCGCAAAAACAAAGAGTTAGAGCGTTTCCGCGTTTCCGTGAAAAACGGAAACGCTCAACTGACGCGCCGTCTCTCACTGCAGCGCGTCGAGTGCCTGGCGCTGCCGGTGCATTTCGAGGAACACGCGATAGTCGCGGTCGAACCGGTCGAGTGCGGCCGGATTCGGCCGCCGCTCGCGGCCCGGCTGGCGCATGGCGGCGCAGGCCTCGGCCAGGCTGGGATGAAGTCCGGCCGCCGCCGCCGCCGCCATCGCCGTACCGAGCAGCACGGCATCGCCGCTGTCTGATTCCAGTACCGTGCAGCCGGTGACATCGGCGTAGAGTTCCATCAGCAGCGGGTTGCGGGTGTGGCCGCCGGTGACATGCAGCGTGTCGATGACATAGCCGTTGGCGTTGAGGGCCTCCAGCACATGGCGCACGCCGAGCGCGATGGCTACGGCGGTGCGCCAGTAGAGCCGTGCCAGGCTGTCGAAGGAGGAGTCCAGCGTCAGCCCGCTGATGACACCCAGCGCGTGCGGGTCGGCCAGCGGCGTGCGGTTGCCATGGAAATCCGGCAGCACATGCAGCCGCGCGGCAAGATCCAGCCCTTCTTCGGCGCGCAGCGTCATGACGCGTTCGACGATGCGGCGGTGGGTGGCGGCATCGGGCTCGCGGCCATGCCAGCGGATGATGTGGTCAAGCAGCGCGCCAGTGGCCGACTGCCCACCTTCGCTCAGCCAGAGACCCGGCAAGGGGGCGCCGAAATAGGGACCCCACATGCCGGCGAAGGCACGCGGCTCTGCCGACATCGCCATGACGCAGCTCGACGTGCCGGCGATCAGCGCCAGATGCCGGTCGACATCACTCAGGCCACCGATGACGCCGAGCGCACCGGCGAAGGCATCGATGAGGCCGGCGCCGACACGGCAGGCCGTGGTAAGGCCGAGCGCGGCGGCGGCCTCTTCAGTCAACGGACCGAGATCGCTGCCGACCGGGCTGGGTCGATCCGGCAGCGAGCCGTGCTCGAAGAGGTCGGCCAGGCCCACGGCCTCGAAGAAATCCGGCCGCCAGCCGGTCTGCTCATGGGCAAGGAAGGTCCATTTGGCGGTGAGCGTGCATTGCGAGCGGGCAAACGAACCGCAGGCCTTGTAGGTGAGGAAATCGGCAAGGTCGAAAAGCTGGCCGGTACGCGCCCAGGCGTCCGGCAGATGCCGCTTCACCCACATCAGCTTCGGCGTCGCCATCTCCGGCGACATCACCCCGCCGACATGACCGAGCACGCGGTGGCCGGTGGCCGTGCATTCGTCGGCCTCGGCCAAAGCGCGATGATCCATCCAGACGATGGTGTCCCAGCGCTCGCCGCCCGCCTTTGAAACGCCGACCTGCTCGCCGTTTTTGCCACGAAACACGTTGGAGCAGGTGGCGTCGAAGGAAATGCCGGTGACGTCTTCCGCCGCCACGCCGGCAGCCTCGCGAGCAGCGCGCATCGCCTCGCAGGCGGCAGCCCAGATGTTCTCCGAATCCTGCTCGTAGTGGCCGGCATTGGCCTGGTTCATGGCGATCGGCCGCTCGGCGCGGGCAAGCAGCCGGCCGTTGCGGTCAAACAGGCCGGCGCGCGCGCTGCCGGTACCGACATCGATGGCGGCTAGCACCGGCGCCATCAGTATGGCTGGACCTGTGAAGCGGCCGTCGGGGCCGATGTTCCGGACGACCCGCAGGCCCGTTCCGGCTGTGGCAAGAGGATCGAAAGGGAGGCATCGGCGCGCGGCATGGGGCGCACTCTATATGGGCATTTTGCCCGGCGCTACCGCCTGCATGACGTCGATGGCTGGGGCAGAGCGGAATGCGATTCCGGTGAATTGCTGTTCCGCTCCATGTCTTTGTTTTGTCGCATGATCCCTATCCGAAAACTCTGCAGCTTTTCGGGATCATGTTCAGAGTTTCCCCGCCAGATAACGTGTCAGCGTCTCGCGCGCGCCGACATCCCAGACCGTGTTCAAGGCGTGGGAGAAGGCGACGGCAAAGGCCGGCGAGCGACCGACTTCGCCATAGATGTCCTCCATGGAAAGCCAGGCCGACGGGTCGGTCCTGGCAACCCGCGCGGCCGCCTGCATGCGGTCCCAGTTGGGATCGTTGGGTTCGATCACCGCGCCGGAATCGGTGGTGCCGAAGCAGTAGCGGCACCAGAAGGCGGATTCGAGCGCCAGCCCCGCGACGCCGGCACCGGCCTTCAATCGATCTGCGATGGTGGGGATGATGAATTTCGGCTGCCGGTTGGAGCCATCGAGGCAAAGCCGGCGCACGGTGTCGCCGATCTTGGGGTTGGCGAAGCGCCGTTCGATCAGCTGGTAATAGTCCTCGAGGTCGGTATCCGGCACCGGCGGCACGGTCGGGATGATCTCGTCATGCTCGAGTTTGGCAAGAAAGGCCCGCACCAGCGGCTCCTGCATCGCCTCATGTACGAAATGGATGTCCATCAGCCCGGCCGGGTAGGCGATGGTGGCATGACCGCCATTGAGAATGCGGATCTTCATCAGCTCATAGGGCGAAACGTCCGGCACGAACTGCACGCCGACCTTTTCGAGCGCTGGGCGGCCTGCCGGGAATTTGTCCTCCAGCACCCATTGCCGGAACGGCTCGCAGAACACCGGCCAGTTGTCGTCGACGCCGAAATCGGTCGCCAGTATGCCATGCTCGCGCTTGGTGGTGGCGGGCGTGATGCGGTCGACCATGCCATTCGGAAAGGCGACATTGCCGGCAACCCATTCGGCGAGGTCGCGATCGAACAGGCGGGCGAGGCCGATGACGCCGTCGGAGGTGACACGGCCATTGTGAGGGATGTTGTCGCAGGACATCACCGTGAAGGGCTGGACGCGCGCGGCACGCCGGCGCACCAGCCCGGCGAGGATCAGGCCGAACACCGTCTTCGGATGGTCCGGATCGTTGGCGTCGGCGACGATGTCGGGGTGTTCCGGATTGAAATAGCCCGAGGCGGGGTCGATGAAATAACCGCCTTCGGTGATGGTCAGCGAAACGATGCGGATGGCCGGATCGGCCAGCCTGTCGATGATCGCCGCCGTCTCGCCCGGCACCAGGAAATCGATCATCGCACCGGTTACCCGGGCGGCCATATGGCCGTCGTCCTGCTCGACCACGGTGGTCAGCCAGTCCTGTTCGGCCAGCCTGGCGCGACCGGCCTTCTCGCCCTCGAACACGCCCGCACCGACCAGCGCCCAGTCATGTCCCTCGCCCTTGTTGAAGAGATCATCGAGATAGACGGCCTGGTGGGCGCGGTGGAAGTTGCCGACACCGAAATGCAGGATGCCGGCCTTGAGGTTTTCGCGCTTGTAGCCGGGAGCGGCCACCTTCGCGGGCAGCCTGTCCAGATTGGCGAGCGAGAGTTTGGTCGTCATGTCAAAACGCCTTTCGTAGGGCATCTCCGCTTCTCCCCTTGTGGGAGAAGGCAAAATCAACTCATCCACTGGCCGCCGTCGACGTTGTAGGTCTGGGCGACGATATACTCGGCCTCGCTGCTGGCCAGGAAAACCGCCATGCCGGTCAGGTCTTCGGCCCGGCCCATGCGGCCGTAAGGCACGCCCTCGCCGACCAGCTTCTTCTTCTCGCCGAGCGGCCGGTTCTCGTATCTGGCGAACAGGGAATCGACATGATCCCAGTGCTCGCCGTCGACCACGCCCGGCGCGATTGCGTTGACATTGATGCGGTGCCTGATCAGGTCGAGCCCGGCCGACTGGGTCAGCGAAATGACGGCCGCCTTGGTGGCGCAATAGACCGCGACCAGCGCTTCGCCGCGACGGCCCGCCTGGCTTGCCATGTTGATGATCCTGCCGCCTTTGCCGCGCGCGATCATCGATTTCGCCGCTGCCTGCAGCATGAACAGCGTGCCGGCGACATTGACGGCGAACAACCGGTCGTAGCTGGCGCGGCTGATCTCGACGATGGGTGCTGCATCGAACAGAGCGGCGTTGTTGACGAGGATGTCGAGCCCACCGGCCTTGTTTTCGACCGCGGCAATCGCGGCATCGATCGAAGCCTGGTCGGTGACGTCGAGCCGCACCGCATAGGCAGCCGGCCCGATCTCGGACGCGGTTTTTTCCGCCGCTTCCAGGTTGATGTCGGCGATCGCCACCGTCGCGCCTTCGCGCACATAGGTTTCGGCGAACGCACGGCCGATGCCGCGCGCCGAACCGGTGACGATGGCGGATTTGCCTTCAAGACGCTTCATCGGATTGCACCCGCACGGAAAGCCACGGTCGTCATAGGTCCTCGTCCCCGGCCAGCGGTTCGCCGATTTCGACCGCATGGCGATCGGGATCGTAGAAGCGGAACACGCGCTGGCCCCACGCCTGTTCGATGATCGGATGGATCAGGTCGACCTTGCCGCTCAGCCGCGCAAAGCAGGCGTCGATGTCTTCATCCTCGAAATAGAGCAGCAGATTCGGCCGCCCCAGCGGTTCGGGTTTAGGGGGAGCCGCCACTCCCCATACGGTTTCGATCAGCGCCGACGCGTCGTGGATGGCGAAATGCCCCTTGAAGATGACGATCGTGCCGTGGTCGGCCTTCACCGTCAGGCCAAGCAGATCGCGATAAAAAGCCGTCGCGACGCCAACGTCCCTGACGAAGATGATCGGATTGACGAAGCGCACGGCCGTCTCACAGCGCCTTTCCGTCGGCATCGAAGCGATGCAGCTTGGCCGGGTCCGGCGTCAGGTAGACGATGTCGCCATGGCGAACCCCGATCTCGCCGTCGGCACGCACGTTGATGGTGCCTACATCGTCGGTGTGGACATGCAGGAAGGTGTCGGCACCGAGATGTTCGGCGACGCCGACCTTGCCGCGCCATTCGCCGCTGTTGGAGGCGATCTTGAGATGTTCGGGCCGGATGCCGACGGTGGCCGCATTGTGCTTGGCCGCCGCCGCGCCGGTGACCAGGTTCATCTTCGGCGAGCCTATGAAGCCGGCGACGAACAGGTTCTTCGGGCTGCGATAGAGATCCAGCGGCGAGCCGACCTGCTCGATGTTGCCGGCGTTCAGCACCACGATCTTGTCGGCCATGGTCATGGCCTCGACCTGATCGTGGGTCACGTAGATCATGGTCGTCTTGAGCTGATTGTGCAGCTCCGAGATTTCCAGGCGCATGGTGCCGCGCAGCGCTGCGTCGAGGTTCGACAGCGGCTCGTCGAACAGGAAGGCCGAGGGCTGGCGCACGATGGCGCGGCCGATGGCGACACGCTGGCGCTGGCCGCCGGAAAGCTGGCCGGGGCGGCGCTCGAGATAGTTGGTCAGGTTCAGCACGCGGGCGGCATCGCCGACCTTCTTGTCGATTACCTCCTGGCTTTCACCGGCCATCTTGAGCGGGAAGGCGATGTTCTTGGCCACCGTCATATGCGGGTAGAGCGCATAGGACTGGAACACCATGGCCAGCTTGCGCTTGGCCGGCGCCTCGTTGGTGACGTCGCGGCCATCGATGGAGATGGTGCCGCCGCTGGTGTCTTCCAGCCCGGCGATGAGGCGGAGCAGCGTGGACTTGCCGCAGCCGGAGGGGCCGACGAACACGACGAACTCGCCGTCCTCGATGTCGAGGTCGATGTTGGGAATGATCGACGTCGCCCCGAAGGACTTGGAGACATTCCTGAGAGCGATCTTACCCATTTTGTCCTCCTTGAGCTTCCCGGCGCATCACTTCACCGCGCCGAAGGTCAGGCCGCGCACCAGCTGCTTCTGGCTGAACCAGCCCATGATCAGGATCGGTGCGATGGCCAGCGTCGATGCCGCCGAGAGCTTCGCCCAGAACAGCCCCTGCGGGCTGGAGAAGGACGAGATGAAGGCGGTCAGCGGAGCCGCGTTGGTGGTGGTGAGGCGGATGGTCCAGAACGCCTCGTTCCAGGCCAGGATGATGTTGAGCAGCATGGTGGAGGCAATGCCCGGCACCGCCATCGGCGTCAGCACGTAGATGATCTCGCCCCACAGCGTGGCGCCGTCCATGCGCGCCGCCTCCAGGATCTCGCCCGGGATCTCGCGGAAATAGGTGTAGAGCATCCAGATGACGATCGGCAGGTTGATCAGCATCAGCATCACCGTCATGCCGATGCGGCTGTCGAGCAGGCCGAGATTGCGGAAGATCAGGTAGATCGGAAACAGCACCGCCACCGCCGGCATCATCTTGGTGGAAAGCATCCACATCAGGACGTCCTTGGTGCGCTTGGTCGGTGAGAACGCCATCGACCAGGCGGCCGGGATCGCGACCACCAGGGCCAGCACCGTCGAGCCCAGCGCCAGGATGACCGAGTTCATGAACGGCTTGAAGTAGTTGTACTGCGACTGGACTTCCGCATAGCTCTCCAGCGTGCCCGACGGGATCAGGCTGAAGCCCTGGATCGCCTCCTGCTCCGACTTGAAGGAGGTGATGATGGTGTAGAGGATCGGGAAGAAGATCACGAGCGCTACGGTCCAGGCCGCAATCGTTGCGATCGTCTTGTGCCGGTTGGTGACGGCGCGTGCCATTGCAGCCTCCTACTTGTCCAGGTTCTTGCCGACGGCGCGCATGGCGAAGAAGGCAACGATGTTGGCAAGGATGACGGCGATGATGCCGCCGGCGGACGCCTGGCCGATTTTGTATTCGAGCAGGGCCTTCTGGTAGACGAGGAACGGCAGGTTGGTAGACGCGTAGCCCGGCCCGCCATTGGTGGTGACGAGGATTTCGGCATAGACCGAAAGCAGGAAGATCGTCTGGATCAGCACCACCACGGTGATGGCGCGCGAGAGATGCGGCAGCGTCAGGTACCAGAAGCGCGACAGAATGCCGGCGCCGTCCATTTCTGCCGCCTCCTTCTGCTCGCCGTCCAGCGACTGCAGCGAGGTGAGCAGGATCAGCGTGGCGAAAGGCAGCCACTGCCAGGCCACGATCACGATGATCGAAAACAGCGGATATTGCGCGAACCAGTCGATCGGTTGCGCCCCGAAGAAGCGGGCTATGTCGGCGAATACGCCGTAGCCCGGATGCATGATCATGTTCTTCCAGACCAGTGCAGCGACCGGCGGCATGACGAAGAAGGGCGAGATCACCAGGATGCGCACGAAGCCCTGTCCCCACATCGGCTGGTCGAGCAGAAGCGCGAGCAGGATACCGCCGACGATGGTGATGGCGAGCACCGCGACTACCAGGATCAGTGTGTTGAGAATGGCCGTGATGAAGGCCGGGTTGTTGAAGAACAGCGCGTAGTTCGAGAAGCCGACGAAGCCGTCGCGGATCGGATTCAGCGGGTTGTACTGCTGGAAGGAGAACCACAGCGTGATCGCCAGCGGTACCGCCATCCAGATCAGCAGGAGCAGCACCGATGGTGCGGCCATGAAACGCGCGAGCGTACGGGTCTGTTTGGTTGCCATGGTCTCCTCCAACCGGTTCCCAAGAGCCGTAACCTGGCCGTCGCCGCCGTCATGGCGGGCAGCCTTTCGATCGCCCGGCCGCCCAACGGCCGGGAGAGAGGGAACAGATTACCGCATCTTTTCCAAAAATGACCGCCCGGACCGGGAAGACCCGGGCGGCCAAGGCACCAGGATGTCTCCGGCATCGAACGATGCCTCGAACACCGGGAGGAGCCCTTTGGGCGTCAGCGGATGCCCTTGTCGCCGGCACCCGGACTGCCCTTTACTGGATGTAACCGCCTTCGGTCATCGCTGCCTTGGCGGCGTCCTGTGCCTGCTTGAGTGCATCGTCCACCGACATCTGGCCGGCAAGTGCCGCCGAGAACAGCTGGCCGACCGTCGTGCCGAGACCCTGGAATTCCGGGATCGCCACGAACTGCACGCCGACATAAGGCACCGGCTTGACCGTCGGCTTGGTCGGATCGGCGGAGTTGATGGAGTCCAGCGTCATCTTGGCGAAGGGCGCTGCCTTCTCATATTCCGGATTGGCGTAGAGGGAGCTGCGCGTGCCGGGCGGCACGTTGGCCCAGCCTTCCTTCGAAGCCACGAGGTCAAGATAGCCCTTGCCGGTCGCCCAGGCGACGAACTTCTCGGCCGATGCCGCCTTCTGCGTGCCGGCCGGAATGCCGAGCGACCAGGCCCACAGCCAGTTGCCGCGCTTGCCGAGGCCGTTGTCGGGCGCCAGCGCGTAGCCGACCTTGTCGGCGACCTTGGAGTTCTTGGGATCCGACACGAAGGAAGCCGCCACGGTGGCGTCGATCCACATGCCGCACTTGCCCTGCTGGAACAGCGCGAGGTTCTCGTTGAAGCCGTTGGAGGATGCGCCGTCCGGGCCGTCGGCCTTCATCAGGTCGACATAGAACTGCAGCGTGTTCTTCCATTCCGGCTGGTCGAACTGCGGGTTCCACTTCTCGTCGAACCAGCGCGCGCCGAAGGAGTTCGACATGGCGGTCAGGAAGGCCATGTTCTCGCCCCAGCCGGCCTTGCCGCGCAGGCAGACGCCGTTCACGCCATTGGCCTTGTCGGTCATCTTGTCGGCGGCTTCCTTGATGAAGGTCCAGGTCGGCGCGTCGGGCATCTTGAGGCCGGCCTTCTCGATCAGGTCCTTGCGGTACATGACGAAGGAGCTTTCGCCGTAGAAGGGTGCGGCGTAAAGCTTGCCGTCGACGGAAAGGCCGCCGGCGATCGCCGGGATGATGTCCTTCTGGTCATAGTCGGCGCCGAGATTGTCGAGCGGCAGCAGCCAGTTCTGCTTCGCCCAGATCGGCACTTCATAGGTGCCGATGGTCATCACGTCATACTGGCCACCCTTGGTGGCGATGTCGGTGGTGACGCGTTCACGCAGCACGTTCTCTTCCAGCGTGACCCAGTTGAGCTGGATGTCGGGGTTCTTCTTGGTGAAGTCCTCCGTCAGTTTCTGCATGCGGATCATGTCGCCATTGTTGACGGTGGCGATGGTGATCGTCTCGGCATGCGCGGCGAACGCAAAAGCGCTGGCCGAACACAGCCCCAGGACGAGGGTGCGCAGGTTCATCGATTTCCTCCCAAAGAGCCAAGTGAGCATTTGCCTTAGCTGTGAGCAATTATTCATTCTTCGGGATTTATGTCAAGCCGGAATCCGGCTGCTGCCATCACAGATGACCCAACCCCGGCCGGCCGGAATGATTCCAGCCTCGGCAAGAAGCCGGGCGCCCCAAGGCAAATGGCGGGAAACAATGCCGGACTGGCGAGATGCCCGCGGCTCATGGAGCGGCTGGCAAAGTGATGTCGGATGACGGTCCTGGAAGGGACCTGGCGCGCCTAGACGGCGGTCGCCAGCAGGCCTTCGGCCGTGCGCTCGTCGGTGATCAGACCATTGACGAGGCGCCGCGTCACCGCGGCGAGGATGCCGGGCAGCTTGCGTTCGCCCATGGCGAGCGCCACGACCAGCGAACGCTCCCGCGACGGCAGCGGCGCGGAGGCGACACGGTCGTTGGTGATGCCATCGATCAGGCGGCCATCGCGGTCGAAGGCCCAGCCGACGATCTCGCCGACGGCGCCGGCCTTCTGCAGCGCCTTGAGGTCGGCCTCGGTGATGAAGCCGTCTTCCAGCAGCGGCGCCTGCGGGCCGAGGTCGCCAACGCCGACAAAGGTGATGTCGGCCTGCGCCGCGAGCGCCAGTGTCGGCTGGATAAGCTGCTGGCCGTGCAGCATTTTCCGCTCTTCCGGCGAAGAGGCGATCGCCGGCAGCGGCATCGGGAAGCTACGCGCCTTGATGGTGTCGGCCATGGTGAAGATGACATTGTAGAAGGCAGCCGAACCGTCCGGCGAGATGTTGCCGGTGAGCGAAACCACCTTGTGCTGCGGGCACTCCATCGGCGGCAGCTGTTCGATCGCCGCCTTCAGCGTGCGGCCGGTGCCGATAGCCATGATCACCGGCTCCGGCCGGCGCAGCCACTTCTCGATTTCGACCGCCGCCGCCTGGGCGACGCCGATGGTCGAAGAAGTGGAATCGGGATCGCTCGGCGTCACCTCGACCAGGTCGAGCGCGAAGCGGGATTTCAGCCTGGCGGCAAGGTCGAGGCAATTGGCGATCGGATGATCGACCCGGACCTTGATCAGTCCCTCAGACATCGCCAGCGACACCAGCCGCTGCGCGGTCTGGCGCGAAATGCCGAGCTTCGCCGCGATCTGGTCCTGCGTGTTGCCGGCAACATAATAGAGCCAGCCGGCACGCGCGGCATCGTCAAGCCTGGGATTGCTGGTTTCGGACCGGGCACTCATTGCAACCACTCGCAGGGCAGTCACTTGCGGGGCAACCCCACACGGGTCGGCACGCCAGGAAGACTATCGCCCGCTACTGTCGCAGGGTTTTCGAAAATGCGCAATCGCTCACCGATTAGACAATTGTTCGACAACCATCTTGAAGCCGTCATGGTCTTCCAGGTCACCGCACCATCGTTCAGCGCCGTCTTTCGGGCGACCATGCAGATGCCGTTGCGGAATGCGGCCTCCCTGCTCTCTTCCCGGCAGGTTCCTACAAATTTTGTAGCTGGGAATCACGGAGCAAAAACCGGTTTCCCCTGATTTCCTTCGATTTTTCGACTTGGCACGCGACATGCAGGTGCAGTGCAGCATGAACAAGATCGACCTCCTCCCCCTGCCCCCCGTGCAGTGCTTCATCGATTTCGATGGCACGATATCGCTGGAAGACACCACCGACCTGCTGCTCGCCCAGTTCGCGGAACCGGCATGGCGTACCGTCGAAGCCGCCTGGGAGCGCGGCGTCATCGGTTCGCGCGAATGCATGTCCAGGCAGGTGGAGCTTCTGCGCGTCGAGCCGGTCATGCTCGACCTGTTCGCCAACTGCCTGCGCATCGACCCGGGCTTCGTACGCTTCGTCGAGGCGCTGCAGGCCAGCAACATCAGCGTCACCATCGTCTCCGACGGGCTGGACCGCGTCATTGCCCACGCGCTCAAGGGTTACGGCCTGGCCCTGCCGGTTCTCGCCAACGAGCTCATGCATGCCGGCGGCGACCGCTGGCAGCTCGGCTGCCCGCACGCTTCCGACAGCTGCCGCGCCAGCTCCGCGCACTGCAAATGCGCCAGCTTCGACCGTGCACCCGACAGCGCGCTGCGCGTGCTGATCGGCGACGGCCGTTCGGATTTCTGCGCTGCCTCCATCGCCGACATGGTGTTCGCGAAAGGCAAGCTCGCCGACCATTGCCGCACCAACGGCATCACCTATCGCAGCTTCGGCAATTTCACCGACCTGCCACCGCTTTTCTCCGACTGGCTGGCCAGCGCCATGGCCGTCCAGTCCACCCACCTTCTGTAACAAGGACCTGACCTATGCCCACCAACGCCGCCCTTCGGCTCGAAGCCGATTCCGAGCTTGAACGCAGCGAGGCCGAACTGCTCGCGCTCGAGGCCACCTACTGCTCGCATGGCGACACCGTGCACTACACAGATTTCCCGAAAATCTTCGACCGCTGCGAAGGCTCCTACATGTTCGATGCGGCCGGCACGCCGTTCCTCGACCTGCAGATGTGGTATTCGGCGGTCAATTTCGGCTACGCCAACCCGCGCCTCAACAATGCGCTGAAGCGCCAGATCGACAAGCTGCCGCAGGTCGCCAGCCAGTACCTGCATCGCGAGAAGATCGAGCTCGCCGCCCTGATCGCGCGCGATGCCGAGCAGAAATTCGGCCACAAGGGCCGCGTGCATTTCAACGTCGGCGGCGCCCAGGCGATCGAGGACTCGCTGAAACTGGTGCGCAACGCCTCGAAAGGCAAAAGCCTGATGTTCGCCTTCGAGGGCGGTTATCACGGCCGCACGCTCGGCGCCTCGGCCATCACCTCGTCCTACCGCTATCGCCGCCGCTACGGCCATTTCGGCGAACGCGCTCAGTTCGTGCCGTTCCCCTACCACTTCCGCGCTCCGAAGGGCATGAACAAGGAAGAATACGGCCTGCACTGCGTGCGCCAGTTCGAGCGCCTGTTCGAAAGCGAATATCAGGGCGTGTGGGACCCGAAGGCCGGCGAGGCCGAATATGCGGCCTTCTATGTCGAGCCGCTGCAGGGCACCGGCGGCTACATCGTACCGCCGATGAACTTCTTCACCGAATTGAAGAAGGTGCTCGACCGCTACAACATCCTGATGGTGGTGGACGAGATCCAGATGGGTTTCTACCGCACCGGCAAGCTGTGGTCGATCGAGCACTTCGGCGTCAATCCCGACGTCGTCGTCTTCGGCAAGGCACTGACCAACGGCCTCAACCCGCTGTCCGGCGTGTGGGCACGCGAGGAGCTGATCAATCCGGGCGCCTTCCCGCCCGGCTCGACCCACTCGACCTTCAACGCCAACCCGCTCGGCACCGCCGTCGCGCTCGAAGCCATGAAGATGATGGCCGAGGACGACTATGAGACGATGGTGCCGGAAAAGGGCGCCTATTTCCTGCGCGGGCTTGAGGAACTGAAGCGCCGCCACAAGATCGTCGGCGAAGTCGATGGCCTCGGCCTGGCGCTGCGCATCGAGATCTGCGAGCCGCATGACAGCTATACGCCGTCCAAGGCGCTGGTCGACCGCATGGTGGACGAGTCGCTGAAAGGCGATCTCGTGCACAACGGCCAGACCTACGGCCTCGTGCTCGACATCGGCGGCTACTTCAAGAACGTCATCACGCTGGCGCCGTCGCTGACCATCAGCCACGCCGAGATCGACCTGGCGATCGCGCTGCTCGACCAGCTGTTCACCCGCGTCACCAAAGCCCACGGAAACAAGGGGTGAGCGGATGCGCCTGCGCATCGTCGATCTCGACGGCGCCGTGACGGGACAGGGCTTCCACAGCACCCGGACCGAACCAGCCGACATCGTGCCAGCCGGGGACCTCGCGCCCCGGCTGCGCATCGTTGCGAGCAGGCGTGCGCTGAGCGAACTCGGCAAGCGCATCGGCCCGCGCACGAACGGCAATGCCGAGCTGATCTTCTACGGCTCGGGCGACTTCCATCATCTCGCTGACCTGTTCCTCGGCCGTGCGGAAGAACCGGTGACGGTGATCCAGTTCGACAATCATCCCGACTGGGTGACGTTTCCGGCGACGTCCAACTGCGGCGGCTGGGTCAACCGCACTCTGGAGCGGCGCAACGTCGCCCGCGTCGTCACCATAGGCCCGACCAGCACCGACCTGGTGCTGCCGCAGATCAAGTCGGCCAATCTGCAGGCGATCCGCGACGGCCGCCTCGAAATGTATGCCTGGCGCGTGCCGGCGACGCAGCTCGTCGGCAAGGCGGTCGAAAGAGGCGGCGCCAAGACCTTTGGCGACGGCTTCGCCAAGCGGCTCATCTGGCGCAACCTCGCCGACGAGGACTGGCAGGGCTTTGTCGACGAGCTGATTTCCCGGCTCGGGCCGGAAGCGCTGTGGATCACCTTCGACAAGGACGTGCTGGCCACCAGTGAAGCCGTGACCAACTGGGCCCAGGGCGCCATGCGGCTCGACCAAGTTCTGTACGCCATCGAACGGCTGGCCGCGCACCGGCGCATCCTCGGCGTCGATGTCTGCGGCGACTATTCGCCGCCCGAGTTCCGTGACCCCTTCCGCTACACGCTGGCCAGGCTCGACCACCCGCGCCAGCCGAAATTCGATGGCGCGATGGCCGCGGTCAACAACACCACCAATGCCCGCATCACGGCAAGGCTCGAACAGGTGCTGGCATGAGTACCGAACTGATCATCCTGTTCGTGCTGTCGATCGTCTGCGACGTGTTCGGCCAGATCGCCTTCAAGTTCGGCGCCGACGCGTTGCCGGAATTTTCCGCCCAGCGCTGGCAGCCTTTCGCCCGCGCCCTGTTCGCCGACCGCTGGGTCGGGATCGGGCTCGTCATCTATGTCGCCGAGTTCATCATCTGGGTGCGCATCCTGACGCTCGCCCCGCTCGGCATCGCCTTTCCCCTCGCCAGCCTCAACATCCTCGCCATCACGCTCGCCGGGCGCCTGTGGCTGGGTGAAAAGACCGGCCCCTCTCAATGGCTCGGCGCGCTGCTCATCACGGCAGGCGTCATTCTCGTCGCAGGTACGATCTGATGGTTGAAACACCCACGAAACTGCAGTCCAAGGACCGCACCATTTTCTTCCCGCGCGGCGATGTCGGCGTGCTGCTCCTGCACGGGCTCGGCGGCACGCCGATCGAGATGAACAACGTCGCGCGCAATTTCGCCGAGCGTGGCCACACGGTGCTGTGCCCGACGCTGGCCGGGCATTGCGGCACCGAGGCCGACCTCGTCGCCACCAACTGGAAAGACTGGTACGCCAGCGCCGAAGACGCGCTGACCACGCTGGAGCAGCGTTGCCGCGTCGTGCTGGTCGGCGGCCTTTCGATGGGCGCGGTGCTGGCAGCCATGCTGGCGGCGCGCCAGCCGCAGCGGGTGCACGGCCTCATCATGTTCGCGCCGACGCTCTGGTATGACGGCTGGTCGATCCCCTGGTACCGTTTCCTGCTCAAGCTGTTCATCAACACGCCGAGCGGCCGCAAATACCGCTTCGTCGAACAGGAGCCATACGGGCTGAAGGACGAGCGCCTGCGCATGGTGCTGGCGCAGTCGATGTTCTCCGGCGATTCCACCGCCGCCGGCCTCGAAGCGACGCCGGCGCTCGCGCTGCGCGAGCTGTGGCGGCTGGTCGATGCGCTGAAGCCGGAACTGCCGGAGCTGCGCCAGCCGACGATGGTGGTGCATGCGCGCGAGGACGACATCGCCAGCCTGAGCAACCTCGAATATCTGCAGCGCAACCTCGGCGGCACGGTCGAGTCGCTGGTTCTGGATGACAGCTACCACCTCGTCACGCTCGACCGGCAAAGACGGCTTGTCATCGCCAGAGCTGCCGCCTTCGTCGAGAGCGTCGCCCGATCCTACGAACGCGCAGGGGCGCATGAGCATGAGCGGCTTCAGGTTGTCGCCTGACGCGTTGCCAATTCAGGGCGGCGGCGACATCGTCGACGGGCGGATCCAGCAGGGTGACATCGTCGCCGGACGGGCAATGCATGGCGACATCGTTGCAGGTCTGTCTGCGCTCGATGCAGCCTCATGGCCGGCGACGAGCTGCAGCAACGCCGAAGGCATCCACTATCACGCTGCCTGCGAGGTTTCGGCTTCGGCAGACGGCACGGCACCGCTCGCCGCCGCCGTGATCGACAGCCGTGGCCTGGCGATGGCGACGCCGCTGTTTTCGTTGACCTATCGGCTCGACACCCCGTTCCAGGGTTCGCTCGGCGCCTGGACCAGCCGGCTGGTCGACCGGTTCCCGGGATTGCTGGCGCTCGGCCTGCTCGGCGTCGGTTCGCCGATGGCCGACCATTGCCATTTCGTGCGCCGCGACTGGCTGTCGGCCAGCGAAGGCACCACCGCGCATGCCCTGCTGATCGATGCCGTGGAGCGCGAGGCACGCCGGCGCAGGGCCGCCGTTATCGTGTTCAAGGACGTCGCGCCCGAAGACGAGATGCTGGTCGGCAACCTGCTCGCCGCCAAAGGTTTCACGCGGCTGTCCAGCCTGCCGGTTGCGGTGGCCGATGTCGGAGACACTGAAGACGCCTATCTGGCGCGGCTGTCCAATGCGACGCGCAAGGACATAAGGCGCAAGCTGAAAAGCCGCGACGACATCCGCATCGAAAGGCGCAACGACATCGCCGGGCTGGAGGACCAGATCGCCGCGCTCTACCGCTCGACGCAGGAGAACAGCAAGCTGCGCTACGGCGACTTCGAGGAATTGCCGCGCAGCTATTTCACGGAGGTGGCGCGGCGCCTCGGCAAGGATGCGGTGTTCCAGCTCTATTGGGTCGGCGATCGTCTCGCCGCCTTCAACCTGCTTCTGGTGGGGGCGGACCGCGTGATCGACAAGTTTCTCGGCATGGCCTACCCGCTGGCGCGCGAGCACAATCTCTATGTGGTGAGCTGGATGGAGAATCTGCGGTTCTGCAGGGAGATCGGAAAGCCGCTGCTGCAGACCGGCCAGACCGCCTATGCTTCCAAGCTGCGCATGGGCAGCCGACTGGTGCCTTCGGCCATCTACGCCAAGCACACCAATGGGCTTCTGAACCGTGGCCTCGCGGCCGTCGCACCCTGGCTGGCGCTCGACCGCTGGGATCCAGACCTGCGCGAGGCCCGTGCCGGCAGCAAGGCAGGTGGACAATGACCATGTCGGCCACAGGCACCTCCGGCCTGCGCGGCATCATCGCCGGTTTCGTCGTCGTCGACACGGCAACGCAGATCGCCTTCAAATGGGCGAGCGAGCGCATCGGCGCCGGCTCGCTCGACATGGCCTGGGTGCTGGCGGCGCTGACGACGCCGGCACTGTGGCTCGCCGTGTTCCTCTATGCCCTTACTTTCGTGCTGTGGATGCTGATACTGGCGCGCATGGACCTTGGCCGCGCCTTTCCGCTTTCCGCGCTCACCTACGTCACCGTGCCGGCGGCGGGCATGCTTCTGTTCGGCGAACATCTCACCTGGCCGCAGACGGCGGGCATCGCGCTCATCATCTCCGGCGTCCTGCTGATCGGTCGAGGAAAACCGGAATGACGCCCTTCCATCGCAGCATGCAAAAGACCATCGCGCAATGTCTGGCCGCCGCCGCGACCAGCCTCGTGCTTGTCGCCAGCGCCGGTGCTGCACCGGCCGAAGACGTCGCCACCACCTGGCTGACCCATGACGGCCAGGGCGTCGTCGAGATCGCCCCTTGCGGGGGCAAGCTATGCGGACGCATCGTCTGGCTGAAGACACCGACAGACGACAAGGGTGCCGCGCTGACCGACCAGAACAACCCGAGCCAGAAACTGCGCAGGCGGCCGATCTGCGGCCTTGCCGTGCTGAACGGACTTCAGCCCGACAAATCCGGCGGCTGGGACGGCGGCAAGATCTACGATCCGGAGGAAGGCGACACCTACGACGCGGCGCTGAAGCTTGCCGGGCCCGACAGACTGACCGTCACCGGCTATCTCGGCGTCAAGGCACTCGGCCAGACCTTCACCTGGAAGCGGTACGCCCTGCCGGCCGGCCAGCGCTGTTCCACGGCGGCGCAGCAATGAAATCCAGACGGCAACAGGAGACGTCGTGCTCAACGGACTGACCCTGCGCTGGCGGCTGGTGCTTGCCTTCCTCGCGGTCTCCGTGCCGCCGGTGCTGATCGCGTCCTATGTCGCGGCGGTACTGATCTCGTCCAGCTTCAAGCACAATGTCGAACGCTGGCTCGGGCGTGCCGCCGACTTCCTGGTCAGCGAAACGATGAGCAGCGAGGACGAGGCCGACCGCGCCGCCTCCATCCTCGGCGCCTCGCTGCCGACGCATGGCGGCGCGCTGACGGGAGAGGTCAACGAGAACTCCACCTCGCTGCGTGTCTATTCCGACCTGTTGTCGACCGTCGGCTACGACCTAGTGCTGATCTACGACGACAAGGGCAACACGCTCTACCGCTTCGGCAACGCCACGCTGGACATGCCGCTGCCGCGCACGTCGACACGGTCGGTGTTCACTGTGACCAAGGAGGATCGGCCGGGCCTCGTCGTCGGCGCGGCCCGCATGTTCGAGCGTGACGGGCAGGTGCTGCACGTGCTGGTCGCCAACCAGATCGACGATTCCTTCTTCGCCGCACCGCGCGCCAAGACGGCGATCATCATCCACGCCTACCGGCTGCAGGGGAACAACATGATCCCGCTGGTGCGCGAGGGACGTGGCGATCCGCGGACCATATCCGACGACGTGCTGGCCATCCTGAACCGCGGCGACAGCTATACCGTGGTGCCGGATAACGGCAGCGGCGGACTGGCCACCGGCTATGGCGCGATCCGTGACGATTCCGGCCGCCTGGTCGGCATCGTCACTTTCGGCCTGGCGGCGCGGCGGCCGGTGTTCGAGCAGCTGATCGACTGGCGGCTGTTCACCATCCTGGCGCTGATCGCCTCCAGCCTGTCCATCACCGTCGGCATCGTGCTGGCCAGCCGGCTGACCGGGCCACTGCAGAGCCTGAAACGCGGCCTGCGCGAAGTCGCCTCCGGCAACTACCGCCTGCAGCTGCCCGAGCGCGGCGGCCCGGAGATCGCCGAGGTGGCCAGCGGCTTCAACATCATGACGCGCCAGCTCGAACGGCTGCGCCAGATGGAAGGCGAGATGCGCCGGCGCGAACAGCTGGCAGCACTCGGCGAGGCCGCCGCCGTCATCGCGCACGAAATCCGCAACCCGCTCGGCATCATCAAGACGTCGAGCCAGCTGGTGGCGCAGCGCAGCTATCTCGCCCAGCCCGACGAGCGGCTGCTCGGGTTCATCCTCGACGAAGTCAACCGCATCGACCGGCTGGTCACCGAGGTGCTCGACTATGTACGGCCGAACCGGCCGACCATGCGGGTGGTCGCCCTGGACGAGATCGTCAGCAAGGCGATCGACTTCATGGCACCCGAGCTCGACAAGCGCGGCATCACCCGCGATGTCGCGGTGACGGGCGGCCTGATGGTGGAAGCCGATGCCGACCAGATCCACCAGGTCGTCATCAACCTGGTGCTCAACGCCATGGAGGCGATGGCCGACGGCGGCAAGCTGACGGTCAAGGCCCAAGCCGACGCAGAGGCCGCGGAAGCCGTGCTGACCATCGCCGACTGCGGCACCGGCATGGAGCCGGACGTGGTGCACCGCATGTTCGACCCCTTCTTCACCACCAAGACCAAGGGCACCGGCCTCGGGCTCGCCAAAGTGCTTTCCGTGGTCGAACATCACGGTGGCGCGATCACCTGCACCAGTGCCTTGGAGAGCGGCACCAGCATCGTTATACGTTTGCCGTTGAACCAGAAGAAAGGTCCAAATGGCGAGCTCGATCCTGGTCGTTGACGACGAGCCGCGCCTGGCGGAAACGCTGGCACTGGCGCTCGAAGGAGGCGGCCTAACCAGCGACTTCGTGACCAGCGCCGACAGTGCGCTGGAGCGCGTCGAAAACGGCGAGTTCGGTCTGGTCATCACCGATCTCAGGATGCCCGGCCGCAACGGCCGCGACCTGCTGCATGAACTGCGCAGCAGGCGGCCCGAGCTACCCGTGGTGGTGATGACAGCCTATGCCTCGCTGCGCGACGCGGTTGCGCTGGTGAAGGAAGGCGCCTTCGACTACATCTCGAAGCCGTTCGAGATCGACGACGTCATCGCCACCGCCCGACGGGCCTTGCGGCTGACGCAGGTCGTCAACGAGAACCGTCGCCTGCGCGCCGAGCTGGAGGACAGATACAGCTTCGGCAACCTGATCGGCTCCAGCCCGGCCTTCGGCGAGGTGCTGCGGCAGATCGCAGAAGTCTGCGAAAGCCGCGCCACCGTGCTGATCCAGGGCGAGAGCGGCACCGGCAAGGAGCTTGTCGCCCGCGCCATCCATTTCAACAGCCCGCGGCGGGACAATCCCTTCATCGCGGTCAACTGTTCGGCGATCCCGGAGAACCTGCTGGAGAGCGAGCTGTTCGGCCACGCCAAGGGCGCCTTCACCGGAGCGGTCGCCGCGCGCGAGGGCCGCTTCGTCACCGCCAATGGCGGCACGCTGTTCCTCGACGAGATCGGCGATCTGCCCGCCTCGCTGCAGCCCAAGCTGCTGCGCGCGCTGCAGGAGCAGAGTTTCGAGCCGGTCGGCTCGGATCGCAGCGTGAAGGTGGATGTGCGCATCATCGCCGCCACCCATCGCGACCTCGAAGCGGCGATGGACGAAGGCGATTTCCGCGAGGACCTCTATTACCGCCTCGCCGTCTATCCGATGCGCGTGCCGGCACTGCGCGAACGCGCCGGCGACGTGCTACCGATCGCCAGCCATTTCCTCAGCCATTTCGCTACCGAAATGACCAAGAAAATCTCCGGCTTCGCGCCGGAAGCCGAGGCGGCGCTGTCGAGCTATCAGTGGCCCGGCAACATCCGCGAGCTGCAGAATGCCATCGAGCGGGCAACCATCGTCGCTTCCCACAATGTCATCACGCCGCAGGACCTGCCGGGTTATGTCACCCGTGCCCGACGGCAGTCCGCATCGAACCCTGCCGTGCCTTCCGACCTCGATGGCGAGATGGAGCGCATCGAGCGCGACTTCATCCTCGCGGCCCTGCAGGAAAGCGACGGTGTCCAGGTCAAGGCCGCCGAACGTCTGGGTATTGCGGAACGAAGCCTTTGGCATCGGATCAAAAAACTTGGTATCAAGATCGCCAAGACAGCGAAGTGAGGTTGGTTTTGCGTTGGGTTCTGGCTGCTGGCGTTAGCGCGACTCTGCTCGGTTCGGCACAGGCTGCCGACAGCCTCGGCGAAAAGCCGATCGCCTCCAATGACCCCTGGATCATCAGCGTCGGCGGCATGATGACGGTGAGCCCGAAATGGGATGGCTCGTCGCGTTACAGCCTCGGCGGCATGCCTTCGATCTCGTTCCGCCGCGCTTCCGAACCGGAGACCTTCTCGGCGCCCGACGACAATTTCGACATCACCTTCTTCACCGGCAAGCGTTTCGCCATCGGTCCCGTCGCCAGCCTGCGGCCCGGCCGCTCCAGCGAAGGCGGCCGGCTGGAAGGGCTCGGCACCTACCCCTGGACGGTGGAAGCCGGTGTCTTCGCCGAATTCTGGCCGATCGAGGACCAGTTGCGGCTGCGTGGCGAACTGCGTCACGGCCTGCGCTCCAATGACGGCTTCAGCGCCGACCTCGGGGCGGACTATGTGCAGAACTACGGCCAGCTGACGCTCTCGGGCGGCCCCCGCATGGTGCTGGCCGACGACCATGTCATGAACCTCAAATACGGTATCTCGCAAGAGGCGGCGCTGCGCAATGGCAGCGTCGCGGCGTTCGATCCGAAGGGCGGCATCGTCAGTGTCGGCCTGTCGGCGGCGCAGAGCTATGTCTGGTCGAAGGAGTGGACGACCACGCTCTACCAGCGCTTCGACTACATGGTCGGCGACGCTGCGAGCAGCCCGATCGTCAAGGACCTCGGCTCCCGCAATCAGCTCACCTTCGGCGTCGGCGCGACCTATTCGTTCACGGCGGAGTAGGCAGGTTATGCCCGCCCCGGATCTCCAGAGCGGGCTTTGCTCTCGATAGCCCCCGGTCCTGCTTTAGACCAGTGCCCTCGCCTCGTTCGCCGAGACGGTACGCCCGAGCTTTCCAAACTCATGCAGATCGCCACCGACCTCGATGCGGATCGACTGGTCGATCCCGCCGACACGGACGGGAGCAAACCCACTTGCTGCGATAAGCCTGGCAACGGTTTCGCCGGCGCCGGTATCATCGTTTGCGTAGAACAACACGGCCCGCTCCGGGGTGCGGTTTGCCGCCGCCTCAAGCGACTGCGCGCCGAGGGTACCGAACGCCTTGACCAGCTTCGCCCCGTCAGGCAGCAGGCCGGCGATCAGCTGACCCGAGGACTGGTCTTCGGGAATGGTTTTCCTGAAGCCGCCATTGCCGTCGGGCGCGATCGGGTTCGACGGATCAACCACGATCTTTCCGGTAAACACGGAACCCTTGTCGGCGAGCAATGCCTTCATCGCATCGAAATAGACCGCAAGGACGACCACATCCGCCGACTTGATCGCATCGTCGACCTCCATGGCCTCGACATCGCCGCCCAGCGCACCTGCAAGCATCTGTGCCTTCTTGAATGTCCTGTCCGCGACGATGATCCTTTCTCCGCCGTCCGCCAGTTCCCTGGCAAGGCGGGAACCGATGTTGCCGACACCGATGATTGCTGTGGTCATGATCATTCTCCTGTTCTGAACCAATGAAAGAATGATAGTGCGCGTCCGATTTTTCCATTAGACAGGAAAGCAGGGAAACCTTTTCCCAAAAATGGAAAAATCGTGGTCGACCTCAACACGCTGCTGATGTTTGCCAAGGTGGTTGAAGCCAACAGCTTTTCAGAGGCTGCGCGGCGCCTGCGCATGCCGGTTTCCACGCTCAGCCGGCGCATCGCCGAAATGGAGGATCAGCTCGGCGTTCGCTTGCTCGAACGCTCCACGCGCACCTTGCGCCTGACCGATATCGGCGCCGACATCTTCGAACAGGCCCGACGCAGCGCCGAGCTGAACGACGCAGTCGAGGGCATCGTTTCCAGTTCGGCGTCGGAAGTGACGGGCGCGCTGCGTCTGTCATGCCCGCCAAACATCTCCGACACGCTCGTGGTGCCGCTGGTGCAGGAATTCCAGGCGAGATTTCCCGCGGTACGGGTCCAGATTTTCGTGACCCAGCGGGCGGTCGATCATATCGTCGAAGGCATCGACCTTGCCTTCCGCTACGGCCAGTTGAAGGATTCGGCGCTGGTTGGACGCAAGATCCTGCGATATCGGCATCAGCTGGTGGCGAGCCCCGACTATCTTGAGCGCGCCGGGCTGCCCCAACATCCCCGCGACCTCGCCCGGCATCGGCTGCTGACGTTCTCGTTCGGATCGCTGGAGCGACGCTGGACCTTTGTCCAGCGGGCAGACAGCGAGCAGTTCACGCTGTCTTTTTCGCCGCATCTGGCCATGAACGACTATGCCGGCCTCGCATCGGCGCTGCTGTCGGCCGGCGGCATAGGCGACCTGCCTCCCATCGTCAGGCCCGAACTGCTTCGCGACCGGCAACTGGTTGAGGTCATGCCGGAGTGGCACCTTCCCTGTCGCGACCTGACGCTTGTCTACACCAGCAACCGCAACACGTCCCATCCGGTGCGGCTGTTCAAGGAGTTTGTCATCGAGACGGCGCCGGGACTGTTTCCGCACCTGCCGGTCTGATGGGACAATCGCCTGTTTCGACGCCGATCGTAGAGGTTGCGCTCCCACCTCGGAGGGCTTGATACAGATCCCTGGGCGATGGAAACCGGCATCTTCACCGAATTCTGGTCTATCGAAGATCAACTGCGGCTGTTTAGCGAACTGCGCTCCGACGACGACTTCAACACCGATGTCCAGGCCCCGGCCAACTACCTTTGGCGAGGCGGACCTCGGCCTGTCGCAGTGCAGAGCTGTGCTTGGTTGAAAGAGTGGACGACCACGCTCTACCAGCGCTTCGACTACATGGGTAAGCGACACCGCCAGCAGCTCGATTGTCTGGGCTCTCGTAACCAATTCACCTTCGGTGTCGGCGCGACTTATTCGTTCACGACAGAGTAAGTGGCTTGTCTGCTGCAATGGCGAATTGAAATAGCCTAATCGGCATTATGAATTGGCAACATGCCGGCAAGAGTGGAAGAAGCATGCATAGGAGTAGGCTTGGGGACTTCTCTTCCCATCGAGCGAGCGCATTCGATCCAATCTTGGATCGCTCCCTGCACATTATCTAGTGCTTCGTGCTCTGTCTCGCCGTCTGAAATACAGCCCGGCAGATCAGGTACAACGGCTATGAAACCGCCACCTTCTGATATGGGCAGGCGGCCGATGTGTACCGAATATTCGTGGATATCGACAGTTTTCATGACCGCACCTCGTCAATAAACTCCACTAGCCATCGGATATATGGAGGTTTGATAGGCCGATTGAAGGGAATGGTCAAAATTGCAGATTGGCTCGGGTGCGCAACACAATAGTGAGAACCGCTTCGTGGCCTGCGACACTCAACGCCAGCCCATCTGCAAACCAACTCTATGTCTTCGATCCGCCAATCCGCCTTGGGATTTTTGCGCATGGCATCAAGACATTTTTCCCCTCGCGACACCTTCCGACCTCCCCGACCTAACCAGATCGTTAGCACGGTGATTGGGGTCATCTCAATTCGAGAAGCAAGTAAATGTTCGTCGCACCGTCCTGCTGACAATACGATCCAGGGCGAACTGATCTGTGGCTTACCCCTGAGCCAGCCGCGCGAGCTTGCGCGACCTGCAGATGGCGCCATGGTTCTCATCCGCCCATCGGGTCAGGACCTGCAGCGGATCGAGGAAGGAGCGACCGAGAGCCGTGAGCGCATATTCGACGCGCGGCGGCACCTCGGCGAAGACAGCGCGGCTGATGTAGCCGTCTTCCTCGAGGCGCCGCAGCGTGCGCGCCAGCATCTGGCGCGAAATGTCATCGATCTCGCGGCCGAGTTCGTTGAAGCGCATGGTTTTCCTGCCGAGCGCTTCCAGCACCAGCAGGCTCCATTGATCGCCGATGCGGTCGAGGACGTCGCGGATCGGGCAAGGATGATCGAACTCGATTTCTTCGGTTTTCTCAGGATTCATGGCTCCATCTTCCCAGGGTACAGGTCACTGCGCGGTGACCTGTTCGCTTGAAACTGACTTCTTGCGGGGTCTGTGCGGCTCCTGTAGCGCTCCATTGGTCTACAAGATAGACCAATCTTTAGCAGGAGTTGATATGACGGCATTCCCAAAAATCGCAGCACTTGCCCTGTGCATCGGCACGGCCCTGTCGTCGTCGGCCTTCGCACAGACGCGCGACCTCGCTGTCGAGGAGGCCAACCGCAAGCTGGTGGTCGAGTTCTACGACCGCGTCTTCAACAAGCATGAGACGGCGGAGGCCGCCGAAGTCGTCGCGGAGTCCTACATCCAGCACAATCCGAACGTGCCGGACGGCAAGGCGCCGTTCGTCTCCTACTTCACCGGCTATTTCAAGACCAACCCCGAAGCGCGGGCAAAGATCGTGCGCAGCGCCACCGATGGCGACCTCGTCTACCTGCACGTCCATTCGACCGAAAGCGCGAAGGATCGCGGCGTGGCGGTCGTCGACATCTTCCGCGTGAAGGACGGCAAGATCGTCGAGCACTGGGATGTCATCCAGCCCGTTCCGGAAAAGGCGGCCAACCAGAACACGATGTTCTAGGCAATTCCAGGCGGATGGCGCTCAAACCGTCCGCCCGTTGTCTCGCCGGGCATCAGGCGCGGAACTGTTCGGCAGCGCCTTCATTGCCTTGTCCGAAGAACTCCCGCAGCAGGCCGGCGGTCGCTTCCGGCTTTTCCTCGGGAAAGAAATGACCGCCATCGACGGAATGGCCACGCACGTCCCGTGCCCAACGACGCCAGATGCCGAGCGGCCCGCCAGCTTCCTCGTACCAGCTGGCGAGGCCGCCATGCACGCTCCACAGCGCCAGCAGCGGGCAATCGATCTGGCGCCCGGCCTGGAGATCGGCGCGGTCGTGCTCGCGGTCGACGGTAGCGGCAGCGCGGTATTCCTCGCAGATCGCGTGGATCTGCGCCGGATCTCGCAATGCCGCGGCATAGGCCTCCCGCACAGCACGCGGAAAGGTTTCGGGCGCCGATCCCCACTCGTCCAGCGCGTTGTCGACGATCGCCTCGGGAGCAGCGGCGATCAGCCGTTCCGGCAGCGGCGCCGGCTGTGCCAGCAATGAAAATGGCCAGAACGCCAGGGCAAGGCGCGCATCCGCCCGGTCCCACACCTCGAAGGTGGGGATGATGTCGAGCACTGCCAGCCTGGTCACGACCTCGGCATGGTCGAGTGCCATGCGATAGGCGACCCGGCCGCCGCGGTCGTGACCGGCAACCGCGAAGCGGTCGTGCCCCAGCGCTGCCATCGTCTCGATCAATGTCGTCGCCATGGCGCGTTTCGACATGGACCCATGTTCCTGCCCATCGGCAGGCGGGCAATCGCTGGCGCCATAGCCCGGCAGGTCGACGGCAACGACGGTGAAATGCGACGCCAGCATCGGGCCGATGTCGCGCCACATCAGGCTTGTCTGCGGAAATCCATGCAGCAGAAGCAGCGGCACCCCCGATCCGGCCTTATGCACGAAGACACCGCCCTGCGCCGTCTCGACCCTGCGGCTCTCGAACCCGATCATCGCCCGCTGTTCCATGGAGACAGAACGCGGCGCGCGTGGATTTCGTTCATCCAATCTTGCCGGCCGCGAGATGCCTAGCCGATGCCGTGCTTCTTCAGAAGCTCCTGCTCGTCGCCGGCGACCCAGCCGAAGACCTTCGGCTCGCCGTCCAGCGTCTGCATCAGGTAATGCACCTCGAAGTCGATCGACAGGTCCGATTGGTCCTTGCGGGCGTAGGTTGCCGCCCAGGCGACATGGGCGATGCAATGATGCTCGTCGATGGGGGTGACGCGGATATCGGTTATCCGCATCGCCTTCGTGCCGATCTCCCGGTAGTCCGCGTAGCCATGCGCCAGCGTGCGCTTGAGCTGCTCGTCGTTGCGGCCGGCCATCACCCCACGCGGCGATGCCGCGATGAATTCCGGGGCATAGAGTGCTGCCAGCTCATGCTCGTCGATGGTGCCGGCAAGCGCCCGGTTGAAGAAGCTTGCATAGCGTTCGAAAAACTTCCTGATGCGCATTTCCATCGTCGGTCTCCCGTTGGATGCGAAAGGACTGTGGCGCAAACGGGTTCCATTCTTCTGGCAACGCTGCTTGCGCCGAGAAGGTCCGCGAAGACAGCCCCGTGCCTCGCTTACCCCGCACATTACTCCCCTGCCCTTGCCATCGCATAGGCATTCCGCTTCGGCGCCGGACGGTCAAGGGAGGATCCGGCAATCGCTGCGAACCAGGCGCCCTCGACCATGCGGGCGGCCGCGCGCGCCGATTTCTCGATGCCGTCGAGGCTGCCGATGTTGCGGCTGATCTCGGTGCCATGCGCGTTCATTGCCCAGAACCACAGGCCCTGCTGGGGGCCGGCATCACGCAGGGTGATGCGGCCGACACTGCCGTCATAGCCGTCCGCATCGGCGACGTAGTCGGCCTCGCGATCAGCCTGCCGCCAGTTCAGACGCAGTGAAAAAGCGTCGCCCTCCGCGACCCTCGCAGGTTCGGTCATTGTCGTTCTCCATCGGTTTGATGGCGGCAGATTGCCATCGCGACGGAGAGCCCGTCAAGGATTTTGTTCCTATTTTGTTCTCATACGAACAGTTGCTGACTCTGAATCGGGAGAGGCGAAACGTCGAAACGCCATCGAACGATCGGTGTCGCTGTCGGTCTCAATCCTCCGCGAAAAACCGCACAATCCGTGGGGTTTCCATAGGATCTGACACGACCGTGCAGCCTTGCTGCGCAGTGACAAGGCGGTCTGTTGATTTTATTGGGAGGAATGGTGCTGCCAGAGAGGATTGAACTCTCGACCTCTCCCTTACCAAGGGAGTGCTCTACCACTGAGCTACGGCAGCATCTTGAATGCGGCGCCTTCTGCCACAATGAATCGTGAAGCGCAAGTTGCTATAAGAGACCATTTTGAAATTGATCGGGGAAAGCGAAAACGGCAAATCGACAGGGCTGTGCCGGGTCGATTTCAAAATGGCCCGCAATAGCATTTTCCGACAGCCTCTCAGACATGGCCGCGCCACAATGTCGGTTATGCATTGTTAAGGACTAAGCGAGACCATGACCGACAAGACCGAGCCGAAATCGCCCAAGCCGGAAACGAGGGCCGATCACCGCAAGGCCAGGCTGGCCGAGGCCCTGCGTGCGAACCTGCAGAAGCGCAAGGCGCAGCTCAGGTCGCGCCGCACCGGCGAGGCCGATACCAGGCCCGACGGGCTTGCCGCAGCGAAGGAACAGAAAAAAGAAGGATAAGAGAATCAATCCTCGGCCATTCTTGCGCCGACTTCTCGAAATCCTATTTCTTGAACCGGACCGACCAATGGTTTAGAGGGCGGCCCAAACACAACCGATTTAAGCCGGCTTCCGGCTGAGGGACACTCTTTCATGGATCGCATCAGGATCGTCGGCGGCCGCGAGCTCGCCGGCACCATCCCAATCTCTGGCGCCAAAAACGCTGCCCTGCCCCTGATGATCGCCGCGATGATGACCGGCGACACGCTGACGCTGGAGAACGTGCCGCATCTGGCCGATGTCGAGCAGCTCATCCGCATCCTCGGCAATCACGGCGTCGACTATTCGGTCAACGGCAAGCGCGATCACCAGAACGGCAATGGCGGCGGCTATTCGCGCACCATCAACTTCACCGCGCGCGACATCGTCGACACCACCGCTCCTTATGAGCTGGTCTCCAAGATGCGCGCGTCGTTCTGGGTGATCGGCCCGCTGCTGGCCCGCATGGGCGAAGCGCGCGTATCGCTGCCCGGCGGCTGCGCCATCGGCACGCGCCCGGTCGATCTCTTCATCGACGGGCTGCAGGCGCTGGGCGCCGATATCGATGTCGACAACGGCTATGTCATTGCCAAGGCCAAGAACCGGCTGAAGGGCAACCGCTACGTCTTCCCGAAGGTTTCCGTCGGCGCCACCCATGTGCTGATGATGGCGGCCGCGCTCGCCCGCGGCGAAACAGTGCTGGAAAACGCCGCCCGCGAGCCGGAAGTCGTCAACCTCGCCGAATGCCTGAATGCCATGGGCGCCAGGATCCACGGCGCCGGAACCTCGACCATCACCATCGACGGCGTCGACCAGTTGCACGGCGCCAACGTACGCGTCATCCCCGACCGCATCGAAACCGGCACCTATGCCATGGCGGTCGCCATGGCCGGCGGCGACGTGCTGTTGAAGGACGCCCAGCCCGACCTGCTGCAGAAGGCGCTCGACGTGATCGCCCAGACCGGCGCCGAGATCACGCCGACCAATGAAGGCATCCGCGTCAAGCGCAACGGCGCCGGCATCTCGCCGGTCGACGTCACCACCGAGCCTTTCCCCGGCTTCCCGACCGACCTGCAGGCGCAGTTCATGGGCCTGATGACCAAGGCCAAGGGCAAGTCCCGCATCACCGAGACGATCTTCGAGAACCGCTTCATGCATGTGCAGGAGCTCGCCCGCCTCGGCGCGCACATCACGCTTTCGGGCCAGACGGCGATCGTCGAAGGCGTTTCGAAGCTCAAGGGCGCGCCTGTGATGGCGACCGACCTGCGCGCCTCGGTGTCGCTGGTCATCGCCGGCCTCGCCGCCGAAGGCGAGACCACCGTCAACCGCATCTACCATCTCGACCGCGGTTTCGAGCGCCTGGAAGACAAGCTCTCCGGCTGCGGCGCGGTGATCGAGCGGATCAGCGGCTGAGGAATCAAGGGAGTAGGGCAATAGGGGAGCAAGGCAGTCCTCAGGACACATGCCCCCTACTGCCCTACTGCCCTACTGCCCTACTGCCCTACTGCCCTACTGCCCTACTGCCCTACTGCCCTATTCCCCCACTGCCTTATTGCCTTACCGCCCTTCCCCGCCTAACAGAGGTAGACAACAAAAAACCTTCGCAGGTGCGGTATCCGCATGGACGCTTTGAAGTTATTGGCGCTGGACGAGCAGGACCTGGGCATCATTTCGGCCCATGTCCAGGATGCCGTCATGAAGGTGGGCGACCTCGAATATCTGCCGACCTGGAAGCGCTTCGTCGTGCCGATGAACCGCTTTGCCTGGGAAGTGCGCTCCGGTTTCTTCCGCAAGCACAATGAGCGCCGGCAAAGCGTGCTGCATTTCGAGCGCGTGCTGGCGGTGAAGACCAGCGGCATCGCCCGCGAGAAATCGGAAGAAGTGCTGTCGCTGCTGGCGATCAGCTTCATCCCGATCGCGCCGCCGGCCGGCATCATCGAGCTGATCTTCGCCGGCAACGGCACCATCATGCTGGAAGTCGAATATGTCGAGGCGCGTCTCGCCGACCTCGGCGGTGCCTGGCAGGCCTCCTCGCGCCCGGTTCACAGGGGCTGAGCGATGGCTGTCACACTGAATTCTGCCGATGCGGATTTCGAAGCCCGCTTCACCGCGTTCCTGGCCACCAAGCGCGAGGTTTCGGCCGACGTGGAAGCGGTGGTGCGCGACATCATCGCCCGCGTCCGCGCGGAAGGCGACAGGGCGCTGGTCGACTACACGCAACGCTTCGACAAGGCCGATCTCGGCACGCTCGGCATTGCCGTTTCCCGCGCCGACATCGATGCGGCCTATGCCGCCGCCGATCCGGAAACGGTGGAAGCCCTGAAATTCGCCCGCGACCGCATCCGCTCGCACCACCAGCGCCAGCTGCCGAAGGATGATCGCTACACCGACCCGCTCGGCGTCGAGCTGGGCTCGCGCTGGACGGCGGTCGAGGCGGTCGGGCTTTATGTGCCGGGCGGCACGGCAAGCTATCCAAGCTCGGTGCTGATGAATGCGGTGCCGGCCAAGGTTGCCGGTGTGGAACGCATCGTCATCGTCGTTCCCGCGTCCGGTGGCGTCATCAGCCCGCTGGTGCTGGTCGCCGCCGATCTCGCCGGCGTCTCCGAAATCTACCGCGTCGGCGGCGCACAGGCTGTGGCCGCCCTTGCCTATGGTACAGAAACCATTCGCCCGGTGGCCAAGATCGTCGGTCCCGGCAATGCCTATGTGGCGGCAGCCAAGCGCCAGGTGTTCGGCACCGTCGGCATCGACATGATTGCCGGCCCGTCCGAGGTGCTGGTGGTGGCCGATGGCAAGAACGATCCCGACTGGATCGCCGCGGACCTTTTGGCACAGGCCGAGCATGACGCCTCGGCGCAGTCGATCCTGATCACCGACGATGCCGCCTTCGCGACGGCTGTGGAAGCAGCCGTGCAGCGCCAGCTCGCCACCTTGCCGCGCGGCGCGATCGCCGCCGAGAGCTGGCGCGACTTCGGCGCCGTCATCCTGGTGGATGAGCTTGAGGACGCGCTGCCGCTGGCCAACCGCATCGCGGCCGAACATGTCGAGCTGGCTCTCGACGCGCCGGAAGCGTTTCTTGCCGGCCTGCGCAATGCCGGCTCGGTTTTCCTCGGCCGCCACACGCCGGAAGCGATCGGCGACTATGTCGCCGGTTCCAACCACGTGCTGCCGACGGCGCGTTCGGCACGCTTCTCGTCCGGCCTTTCGGTGCTCGATTTCGTCAAGCGCATGTCCGTGCTGAAGCTCGGGCCCGAGCAGCTGCGACAGCTGGCGCCCGCGGCCATCGCGCTTGCCAGGGCCGAAGGGCTCGACGCGCATGGGCGCTCCGTTTCCATCCGGCTGAACATGTAGGCGGACATGTCGGGAGCCGGGCCAAACAACGCAAGGCTGATCGACGTCGAACTCGACGAAACGATCGGTCGCTCGACCCCCGACGTGGAACATGAACGGGCGGTGGCCATCTTCGACCTGATCGAGGAGAACTCGTTCAGCCCGGTCAATGACGACGGCAGCGGCCCCTACAGGCTGAGGCTCTCGCTTGCCGAATCGCGGCTGGTCTTCGCCATCAGCCGCGAGGACGGCGCCGACGTCGTCACCCACATCCTGTCGCTGACGCCGTTCCGCCGCATCGTGAAGGATTATTACCTGATCTGCGAAAGCTACTACGACGCCATCCGTTCCTCGACGCCCAGCCATATCGAGGCGATCGACATGGGCCGGCGCGGACTGCACAATGAGGGCTCGCAGACGCTGATGGACCGGCTGGCAGGCAAGATCGAAATCGACTTCGACACGGCACGACGGCTGTTCACGCTGGTCTGCGTGCTGCACTGGCGCGGATGAGCAAGAAAAACGCTGAACAAAAGTGTCGTTGGCTGTTTCATTCTGACATTTGCCCGCAGGTGTTGTATCGGAGGGTGAAAATGTCGGAATCGGACCACAAAGTTCGAGCCGATTAAGCTTGTTCACAAAGCGGCGATAATCATATAGGTTCCGCGCCAAATTCCGGCCGGCCTGCCGGAAATCCATCCAAACCAAAGGTATCGAATGCCGAAGGAAGAAGTCCTCGAGTTTCCGGGTGTGGTGACGGAATTGTTGCCCAATGCGATGTTCCGCGTGAAGCTCGAAAACGAACACGAAATCATTGCCCATACGGCTGGGCGCATGCGCAAGAACCGCATCCGCGTTCTGACGGGTGACAAGGTTCTGGTCGAGATGACGCCTTACGACCTGACCAAGGGCCGCATCACCTATCGCTTCAAGTAAATTGTCGTAGCGGGCCAGATGCGATGAGCACCATGCACAAGCTCGTGCTTGCCTCGGGATCGCCACGCCGGATCGAGCTCCTGCAGCAGGCCGGCATCGAGCCCGACCGCATCCTGCCCGCCGATATCGACGAGACGCCGCAGCGTGCCGAGCATCCTCGCTCGCTCGCCAAGCGCCTGTGCCGCGAGAAGGCCGAGAAGGCCTTTGCCTCCATGCAAGGCGACGCCGAGGACGAACGCGGCTATGTGCTGGCGGCAGACACGGTGGTCGCGGTCGGCCGGCGCATCCTGCCGAAAGCGGAGACCAGCGACGACGCTGCCTTCTGCCTGCAATTGCTGTCGGGCCGGTCGCACCGTGTCTATACCGGTGTGTGCCTGATCACCCCGGACGGCAAGCAGCGGCAGCGGCTGGTGGAAACGCGCGTGCGCTTCAAGCGCCTGCCCCGTACCGAGATCGACCGCTACGTCGCCTCCGGCGAATGGCGCGGCAAGGCCGGCGGCTATGGCGTGCAGGGACTGGCCGGCGCCTTCGTCGTCAAGATGTCGGGGTCCTATTCCAACATCGTCGGCCTGCCGCTCTACGAGACCACCGCGCTTCTGGCCGGCGAAGGTTTCGACATCCATCGCGGCTGGCCGGAACGCGGGCTGTCCTAGATCATTATCCCCAACTGGAGGTCTGCGAAGGCGCAGATGTCCTCGGATATGGGTCGGGCAGGAACCGCGCCACAGCGAGAGAAACCATGGCAAGCAATGACAGCACCGTGACGCCGCTGCGTCCGAAACGGCCCTGCCCCGAATGCGGACGGCCCTCGGCGCGCGACACCTATCCGTTCTGCTCGACGCGCTGCAAGGACATCGACCTCAACCGCTGGCTGAAGGGCGTCTATGTCATCCCTGGCGACGACGGCGAGGCGGAAGACGCGCTGCCGGGCAACGCGCCAGGCAAGGCGCCGGACGACGCGCAGGACTGATCACACCTGCCCGCAACGCTGTTGCAAAGACCGGCAAGGCGCCGATTTTTAAGGCGTTTTCGGCTAACGATTGTTTTCCCGGCGAAATCGACACGGCGGTGCTGGACAGGCGGGAATCTCATGCTATAACCCCGCTCGCTTTCGGGCTTTGGCCCGGCGAGCAGGCAAGGTCTGGAACATGGTTCCAGATTTCGCCAAGATGCCCAGGTAGCTCAGTTGGTAGAGCATGCGACTGAAAATCGCAGTGTCGGTGGTTCGATTCCGCCCCTGGGCACCATTCTTTTATCTCACGCCAATTCGCTTCGCTCACGGCTCCGATGGGGCGGCCTGACGGCCGACGGACGGTCGTCCTTGCGAACCATAGGGTTCGATGCCAGTTCTGCTTCGGCAGGCGACCCTCCTCGCGCCAATTCGCTTCGCTCACGGCTCCGATGGGGCGGCGTCTATACTCCGAGCGTGCCGGTCGTTCCGAAAATTGAGATCAAAAAAGCGCCGCCTGGGAGAACCAGAGGCAGCGCGGGTCATCACAGGTTGGGTGCCCTGTCCAACGGTCGACGGCCTAAAATCGGGAAAATGGCGGCCGGCGCAAGGGATGCAGTTGCGGCTGCGCCGGCCTAACGCCGGTTAGGCTCCCAGCGCCATCGGCGACGCTATCGAAGACATTTAGCCAGCACATCTTCCATATGGGGTAGAGGATAGTCCCGCTCGACCGGATTTGCCGCCAGGTTCCCCAATGGCGCTCCGGTTCATTGACGCTTTCGCCATCGCGGATAAACTACCGCCATGTGGCGCAACCTGCCTCCGTTGCGGAAGGGTGACGCAAGGGCGATGGTCATCGCTTTTGCCCTTGGCACCGGCGTGGTCGGCGTCATGATCTATTTCGCGACAAACCTGCAATCGGTCCAGGCGAAGGTGAACCACGGCTTCGGAACGGGATGGGACTGCGTGCGCATGGATCACGGCGACCCACTCTGTACGAAATCGCGACCCTGACGCGGCCACCTGTTCACTTGCCGAACAGATGCCGACACCCGGGCGATTGCGAAAACCAGAACGCAGTGCGCAAACAATCGCTAGATGGAGCCGGCTTCCTTCCGGATCAGGCCCGCGACGACCTGCTCTGCCTCCTGCAGGAATGAACGCAGCTGGCCAGCGCTGGTGGTCTCGGCATGAGCCTGCATATCCAGAATATCGAGATAGAGCTCGACGGTGCGCTCATAGAGATGCGGGACTGTCTGCGATGGACGCGCCCTGCCCAGCGCGTTGGCGTATTTCTCCGAGCCGAGGAAATGCCCCGGCTTTTTGCCGTCATGTAATTCCGGACACAGGATCGCTACGCGCTTCTGCTGCTCCGGCACGGTCAAATCAGACATCTCGATCACCCCAGCGCGGCCGCTGGCCCTAACGATGCAGTTGTTCAGTCCGACGCCAAAACAGCATTCGCATCCAAAACCGGATGAATCGGACCTGCACACAATAGCCGGGGCACACTGACATCATTCTGTCAGGAGCATGGCGCGTATCGCCGATGGTTTTGCTGACGGCCTTGCCTTTGGCAGCCGAATGGCTTCCCGGGCCGGCGGCTTACGGCCTGCCGACTCCGGGATGAAGAAGCCGCGCCTGGCCCGGGGTGATGCCAAAGAACGCGCGAAACGCCGCGCCGAAGGCCGGGATGCTCTCGAAGCCGGCGATGGCGGCCGCCTTCGCGGGCTGCACACCCATCGTCAATGCACTCAAGGCCTCGGTCAGACGAGCCTGCTGTCGCCATTGCCGGAAGCTCAACCCCGTCTCGGCGCGGAACATGCGGGCCAGTGTCCGGCTTGATGCGTTTGCCAGCTCCGCCCACGCCTCCAGGCTCCTCCGGTCGTGGGGCCGATCGCGCAGCGGCGTAACCACCCGGCGCAGGCGTGGGTCCCGAGGCAGAGGCAGGCCGAGTGGCAGCGGTGTCGATCTTGCGATCTCGTCGAGGGCGAGTTCCGCCAGGTGATGACCCCTGCCGTGCGGCTCCCATTCCACCGGCTCGGCGCAGGCTGCAACGATCACCTCCCGCAGCAGGCCGGAGACGGCTATGACCTTCGGCGCCACCCCGACCCGCGTTGCGGCATCCTCCCGCAGGAACAATTCCCGCATCGCCACCGGCCCGTCCATGCTCACCGCGTGTTGAGCACCGGCCGGCAGAAACAACGCCGTCGTTGGCGGCACCACGTAATGCGACGCCTGGGTTTCCACACGCATGACACCGGAGATTGCATAGAGCAGTTGAGCTCTCGGATGATCGTGGAACCCTGACGACAGGCCTGACGGATAGTCACAGGCGAAGCCCACCACGGGCCGCGGGGCGGTCTCGAACGGCAGGATCTCGGCTTGTCTTGTTGGCGACAGAAATTGGCCGTTCGTCTCCATCCGGCTAGCCTAAGCTAAGCCTGGCTTCTTTCAAGAAGCGTATTTCCCATACAGGAGGGAACGACCATGAGCACGGGGCTCTTCCAGAGGATCGGATATGTCAAGGCGAGCCAGCTGGTCGATGGTCCGATCACGCCGGGCCAGAACAGGAAAAAAGCGCTCGAGGCCGGCAATCTCTGGGTCGGCCAATGCCATGTCACGGCACTCGATGCGCCCAGCCAGTGGCATCACCACGAAGAATTCGACAGCGTGATGTACATGCTGTCAGGTCGCATCCGGGTGGATTTCGGCATGAATGGCGGGGAGTTTTTCGAGATCGGCAAGGGCGATTACGCCTTTTTCCCGCGCCGGGCGATCCATCGCTGCCAGATCATCGAGGGCGGCAACGACGTTCACTACGTCTTCGTGCGTGTTGGCGAAGGCGAGACCGTCGTCAACGTCGACGGCCCGGAAACAGTCACTCCCGAACGGAACCACTCCGCCTGATCACCCGGCATCGTCGGCGGCATCACCGCGAATGCGCCAGTTTCCCTGCGACGGTGTCGACGATGTACGCACCGATCGGCAGGGCAGCGGTCGCAGCCGGCGAAGGAGCGTTGCAGACGTGGGTTGTCCTCGCGGTCTGCACGATGAGGAAATCATGGATCAGGGTGCCATCGGCCTTCACAGCCTGGGCACGGATGCCGCTCGGATGCGGTTCGAGATCCTCAAGCGTGAGCGAGGGGCAGTATTTCTGGCAGAGCGCGAGGTAGCGACGGCGGGAAAGAGCACTGTGGAGTTCGTCAACGGCGGATGTCCGGTTGTTCCAGATCGCGCGCCAGAAGCCGGGGAACGCAGCCAGGTCGATCGAATCCGCGACGTTCAGACTGAGGCGGCCATAGCCCTCGCGGGCGAATGACAGGGCGGCATTGGGCCCGACGGTAACGAAACCTCCGATCATCCTGGTCAGGTGCACGCCGAGAAAGGGCAATGCCGGATCGGGAACGGGATAGATGAGGTGGCGGATGATGGCATTGCGTTCGGAGCGCAGCCGGAAGTAATCGCCGCGGAACGGCACGATGCGGAAATCGATGTCGAGGCCAGCCAGTCGGGCCATGCGGTCGGACTGGACGCCCGCGCAGGTGATCACGGAGCGCGCAAGCAAGGTGCCGCCATCGGTGTTGATCTCGACCTCGCCGGAATGCTCCTTGAAGCCTCGACAGACGGTGGCGAAGCGGATCTCCCCACCTGCGGCGGTGAACCGGCCGACCATGCCGCGACAGACCGCGCCATAGTCGACGATGCCGGTCTCGCGGAACAGCAGCGCACCCAATCCGCTTATGTCGGGTTCCCGCTCGGCCAGTTGCGTGGCATCCAGCCGCACGGGCTCGAGGCCATTGGCGCGGGCGCGCGCTTCAAGATCGCCGAGCCAGGCGAGCTCAGCGCCGGAAGTCGCGACGATAAGCTTCCCGCACTGCTCATAGGGAATGGAATTCTCGCGGCAGAAGGCCATGGTCCGCGCGCTGCCTTCCCGACAGAACCGCGCCTTCAGCGAACCTGGAGCATAATAGACCCCGGCATGGATCACGCCGCTGTTGCGGCCGGTCTGGTGCCGGGCGGGCTCGTCCTCTTTTTCCAGCACGACAATCGAGGCGTGCTCGAACCGCTGCTGCAATTGCATGGCTGTCGAAAGACCGACGATGCCGGCGCCGATGATGCAGAAATCGAAGATCACGCTCGTTCCGTTGGCTTGAGGCCGTCGAGGCCCGCAACGGAGCATTACGCAGGGAAGGAACGATGGTAAGGTCCAGTTTTTCCCCACCGGGGAACCAGCGGAACCGATGTGACGGGTGGGCATGAAGATCAGGGCGAGAGGCCAGAGCGACGCGAACATGGTCTGGGAGCATCTCCTGCGCCAGGCCCGATCCGTCGCGAGGCGCCATCACCATGCAGGTGATCGAGAGCTTCGTCGACGCGATCGTCAGCCGGCAGATCCCGGCAGGCGTGCGGGTTCCATCGACACGTGTCATGGCGGCAGCGCTCGGCATCGGCCGCAACACGGCGATCGCCGCCATCAACTCCCTCGTCGAACAGGGCTATCTCGTCGTGAAGGACCGTTCCGGCGTCTTCGTCGCGCAGTTCGGCTTCGAGACGGGGGCGACGGAAAGACGGAGCGGACCCAAGGAAGCGGACTACGACTGGTACCGGCGCCTTGGCCTCGAACGCCCCTTGCCCCGTGCGCAACCTCCAGCCTCTCCTTCCTACAATTTCCGCTACGGCCAGTTCGACCCCAGCACCTTCCCGACCAGCCACTGGCGGCAATGCGAGCGCAGCGCGCTCGGCCTGACCCAGATCGCCGACTGGGGCCGCGACATGGTCGACATGGACGATGCCGGCCTCATCGAAAGCCTGCGCCGCCATGTGCTGCCCAACCATGGCATCTGGGCGGAAGCCAACGAGATCCTGATCACCCTCGGCGGGCAGGAAGGGCGCTATCTCGTGGCGCGGCTGCTCGGCCAGCCGGGCGTAACAGTCGGGCTGGAGCGGCCCGGACTGCCCGACATGGAACAGCTCATCCGCTCGACCGCGGCAAAGCGGGTGCACCTGCCGGTCGACCAGAATGGCGCGGCACTTTCGGTGGAACTGCGGCAATGCGACGTGATCTTCATCACGCCGGGCCACCAATGCCCGACGACGGCGGTGATGCCGGTGGAGCGCCGGCTTGCCCTGCTCGACATCGCGCACCGCCGTGACACCATCGTGGTCGAGGATACCTACGACACCGAAGTGCTGAGCCACGGGCGCACGACACCGTCGCTGAAGAGCCTGGATCGCGAAGGCCGGGTGATCCACATCGGCAGCCTTTCGAAGGCGGTGGCGCCCGGATTGCGCACCGGTTTCGTCGTCGCCTCGCCGCCGGTGATCGAGGCCTTGCGCGCCATCCGGCGCCTGATCCACCGTCATCCGCCCGGCAACATCCAGCGCACGCTGGCCATGTTCATCGACCGTGGCTACTACCACTCCTATCTGCGCAAGGTTTCGGGCATCCTGCAGCGGCGGCGCGAGGTGCTGAGCGCGGCACTCGGCGAGCTGAAGACACCGGCCCGCATCATCGGCAGCGAGGGCGCCTCAACCTTCTGGGTCGAAGTGCCGGTGTCCGTGGACACGACAGCGCTGAGCGCCCTGCTGGAAAACGAGGGCGTTCTCATCGATCCGGGCAGTCGCTTCTTCACCGGCGACGCCCCGCGCAACTACATGCGCATCGCCGTCTCGCAGATCCATGAGAGCCAGATCCGAAAAGGTGTCAGACGCATCGATGCGGCAATCCGGGGCGGCGGCTTGAAGTTACCCGTAGTTCCGGTAACGCTCCGCCGCGATCGCGATCTGGTCGTCGTTCAGGAGCGTGACGGGGCCAGCCTGCCGTGCCTGGATATACTGGCGGCAGAGGATTTCGAGGCGGTATGCGGCATTGAACGCCTTCCGCAGCGAGGTGCCATAAGCGATCATGCCGTGATTGCCGAGCAGGCAGGCGGTGCGCCCTTCGAGCGCGGCAACGGCGGATTGGCCGAGTTCCACCGATCCATAGGTCTCATAGGTGGTGCAGCGCACGTCGCCGCCACCGAAGGCCGCGAGCATGTAGTGGAACGGCGGCAGCGCCTGGCTGGTGCAGGCCATGGCCACGCAATGGTCGGAATGGGTGTGGACCACGGCTTCTGCGCGCGCAAAGGCACGGTAGATCGCGGCATGCATCGACCATTCGCTCGATGGCCTCTGCCCTTCCGCGCATCGTCCATCCATATCCGCTCGAACAAAGCTTTCCGGCCTGATCGTTTCCGCCGAAGCACCCGCCGGCGAAATCAGCATGCCGTGCTCGTGGCGCACGCTGATGTTTCCCGCCGCCAGGAAGATCAGTCCGGCGCGGTCCAGCTCGCGGTAGAGGTGGGACAGCTCGGTGCGTTTGTCTGCTTCGACGGACATGGTGATCTTTCCGGGCGTTGGTGGGCCGTCAGGCCAGGGTCATTGATCGCGAGGCGAGCCGCGCAGCGCAGCAGGAACAGGTCGCGCCCTGGAAGGCCGAGCCCTGCCAGTCCGCATAGCCGGCCCGCAGCCCATCAATCGCTGGCCTGGTTTCCGCGGCGAGCGCCCGCAGGTCGGCGGCCACGACCGCGGCCCTGTCGATCAGCGCGGCCTCGTCGAGCACGGTGACGGCGCCGTTGCGCAGCAGCCAGTTGCCGTCCACCATCAGGGAATGCACGCTGCGCGCATCGGCATGCGCGACGATGGAGCCGGGGCTGACCGGAGCCACCGCCAATCCCGGCGCACGCGGATCGAGCATCAGCACATCGGCGACGGCGCCTGTTTCGAGCCGGCCGCGGACCGCCTGGTTGCGGAACACCCCGGCGCCTGCCGTGGTGGCGGCATAGAGAACCTGGCCGGGTTTCGGCCAGTGCCGGAAGTCGCTGCCGGGATCCCGTCCGGAAACCAGCATATGCCGCATCACCTCGAACAGGTCATGGCGGCCGCCGGCATTGGAACAATCGGTGCCGAGGGCGACCTCGAGACCGAGTTCGAGGTCTTCGCGAATGGTCTTGCGCCCCGAGCCCAGCATGGCGTTGCTGATCGGGTTGAAGGAAAGGGTCACCCCGCGCCGGGCGAGCAGTTCCTTCTCTTCGCGCGTCAGCCAGACGCCGTGAGCCACCGACAGCCGGTCGTGCAGCAGGCCGGCGGCATCCAGTGCCCTGACGAGACCGCCACGCCAGCGGGCGTCGGCGAGCTGTCTCTGCGGGAACGTCTCCAGGAGATGCGTGTGGCTGCCGAGGCCGAGGCTGTCCTGCAGCCGCTGCCACAGTTTCCAGAAATCGTCCGAGCAGCGCTGCGGCGCGTTGGGGCCGCACATCAGTTCGACGCGGCCGTGCCCTTGCTGCCGCAGCCGGACGGCGAGCCCGCGATAGAGCGCTTCGATCTCTTCGGCGCGGCGCGGCGCCAGCGGCAGCAGGCGCGCCGCGAGCTCCGTGTCAAGCGGGATGCCCAGCAGCTCCTCGTCGCGCAGGTCGGCGAAGAACGGGGCGAAAGCAACCCTGAGGCCGGATTCGAGATGGGCTTCGAGGCCGATCGCCGCCCGGCCCGCCTGCGGGAAATGGTCGACATAGCTGCCGATGCCGTTGCGGATCAGTTCGACCGCCGTCAGCTGCACGCTGAGGCGCGCCGCCTCGTCGGTGAAGCCGCGACCGTGGTTGATGGCGTGGAACGACCAGAGCTCGAGCGGCAGGGAATTCTCGGTCCCCCTGAAGAGCGTCGAGGAGGAATGGACGTGGCAGTCGGCCAAAGGCGGCATCAGGATCATGCCGGCCGCGTCGATGACCTCGTCGGCGCCTAGTGCGGCCGAGGCCGCTTCGGCCGGGGTGAGGACGGAGACGATGCGCGTCCCCCTGACCAGCAGGCCACCTGGCATGAACCCGGCATCACCACCCGGCCAGATGGTCGCGCCGATGAAGCAGGTCGACCTGTCGCCGCTCATGACAGCGGCTGCTTTGCGAATGCCTGCAGGATCATGGCCGGCGCGAAGACACCGATCGAGGTCGCGACAGCCGAGACCAGACGCGGTGGCGTGACGTCGAAGGCCGGATACCATCCCCCGGCCAGATAGGAGGCGGTCCGCATGCCGAGGCAATAGAGCGAACTCGTCGCCGTCGCGCTCCTCCATCCTGACGTCTTCCGGGCTCGGCGCCTTGGCATCGGGAAAGCGGACCATGGCGATGAACGGTATGCCGAAATGATGCGCGGCGATGGCCAGCTGCAGCGTGCCGACCTTGTTGATGACATGGCCGGACAGGGTGACGCGGTCGGCTGCGGTCATCAACCGGCTGACCAGGCCACGGTCCATGGCATGGGCCGCCATGCCATCGGTGATCACCGTCGTCTCGATGCCCATCTCGGCCACGCTGTGTGCCGTCAGCCGTGCGCCCTGCAGATAGGGTCTGGTCTCGGTGCAGATCACCTTCACCGACTTCCCGGCCTTGATGGCGCTGCCGAGCGCATGGATCAGCCCCGACTCGGCCCAGCAGTGGGTGAGGATGGTGTCGCCGTCCTCGATCAGGCTGGCGGCGCTGGCACCGAGCTTGCGGCTGAGTTCCGCCTGCCGGTCCCATGCCTGGCGGGTGGCGGCTTCGATGCGCTCGGCCATGTCGGCGCGATCCAGCCAGGCCTCGGCCTCGGCCTGCAGCAGGCCGATGACATCACGGATGTTGTTGTTGGTCGGTCGTGTCCGCAACAGGCGGGCGGCGGCATCGGCGAGCGCCTGTCGGCGCGCGGCGGGCAGAAGCGAACTCGCCTTCCTGGCGGCAAGCACGAAGCCGGCGCTGGCGGCGAAGAAGGGGCCGCTGCTCTGGGTCACCATCTGCTCGATGGCCATCGCCACCTCTTCCAGGGTCTCGCAGTCGACGAAGCGGGTCTGGAACGGGAAGACCCGCCGGTCGAGGATGCGCACACGGTCGGGCTCGAGCAGGACGCTCTTGGCAATAAGGGTCGGCATAGCGATAGACGTGTCCATCACCGTCTCCATGTCAGAAATGTTCTTGGCAGAACCCCGGCAGCGCCGGGCCTCGTCTAGACGTCCGCTGCCGTGAACGCCGTCCGCCCGGCCTCCCTGGCCTTTTGATCCCACTCCGCCAGCCGCCTGATGGCTTCCGCGCCGGTCAGGCAGGCACGCGCCACGCCACCGCTCTCGTCCCAGACGCCGGTGATGCGGTTGGCGATGACCGAGCAGATCGCGCCGGCGCGCAGGCCGTAGATCCGCGCCAGCGTCAGGAGTGCAGCCGTCTCCATCTCGAAATTGAGGACACCTGCCCGCTTCATCTCCTCCAGGATACGCTCGCCCTCGGGCGCGACATAACCGTTGAAACCCGGCCGGCCCTGGCCGGCGATGAAGGAGCCTGTCGTGGCGCCGGTGCCGACGCGATGGCTGAAGCCATTCGTGGCGGCAGCATCGACCAGCGCGAAGGTGACTTCGTGCGAAGCGACGGCTGGGAATTCATTGCGGACATAGAAGTGGCTGGTGCCGTCGAGGCGCACCGATGCATCGTTGATGATCAGCGACCCGGGCTCGATATCCTCTCTCAGCGTGCCGCAGGTACCGACACGGATGAAGGTATCGATGCCCAGCTTGACCAGGTCGGCAAGCACGATGTCGAGCGACGGCGCGCCCATCATGGTCGAGACGGCGCCGATGCGTACGCCCTTGTAGGTGCCGGCAGCCGCCCGATAACCGCGTGGCAAGGCGATCACCTCGGCCGCGTCCCACTGGCTAGCCATGAAGTCGACGCGCTCGGGATCGCCCGGCAACAGCACGTAGCGGGGCAGGTTGAGCGCGGCGAGCGCATTGATGCGACGGCGGTCGCCGGTGTTTGCTGTCGCGGTTTCGGTGGATTGACTGGTCATCTTGGTTTCCCTGGCCGCGCGATCAGGCGGTCCGCCATTTGACGAAATATTTCTCTGCCAGCACCACGGCCCCGAACATCGCCAGCGCCAGCGCCGACGACATCATGATCGAGGCGTAGAGCAGCGGGGTGCGGTAATCGAAGGTCGACTGGATGATCAGCATGCCGATACCGGACTCCGCACCGACCCATTCGCTGACGATGGCGCCGATGACGCTGCTGGTGGCGGCGATCTTCAGGGCCGTGAACACAAAGGGCAGCGAACGCGGCAGACGCAGGCGGAAGAACACCTCGACCGGGTTGGCCGACATGATCTTCATCAGCTCCATCTCCGAATGCGACACCGCTTCCAGCCCGCGCAAGGTGTTCACCAGCGTCGGGAACATGCAGATGATGGCGGCGATCGCGATCTTCGACGACATCGACAGGCCGAAGACGAGGATCAGCACCGGCGACAGCGCGATGATCGGTATGGTGTTGAACAGCACGACGACCGGGAAATAGATGGCGCGTAGGCGCCGGCTGTGCACGAAAATCGTCGCCAGCAGGAAGCCGATGCCGTTGCCGACGAAGAAACCGGCAATGGCTTCCACCGCCGTCGGCTGGATGTTTTGCCAAAGCAACCGCCGGTTGTCCCACAGCGCGTGGACCACGGTGAGCGGGTCTGGCGCGATGAAGGGACGCACCTGGAAGCCGGTGATGACCGCCTGCCACAGCGCAATCAGCGAAAGCAGGCCGATCACCGGCCAGGCCCATGACAGCGAGGGTCTCATGCGTGCCCCCGTGGCCCATGCGCCGTCTCCATCACGCCGCGCAGGCGCGATGTGATGTCGAAGAAAGCAGGCGAGGAGCGATCGATGCCATTGCCGGGTTTGTGCTCGTCGAGTTCGATCGTCTCGACGATCCGCCCGGGATGCGCGCCCATCACCACGACCGTCTGGCCGAGGAATGCTGCCTCCGACAGCCCATGCGTGACGAAGACGATCGTTGTGCCTGTCTCGCGCCAGATGCGCAGGAGCTCGTCGTTCAGGCCGTCGCGGGTGATTTCGTCGAGTGCGCCGAACGGTTCGTCCATCAGGAGGATATCCGGCTTCGTCACCAGGGCCCGCGCGATCGCCACGCGCTGGCGCTGCCCGCCCGACAATTGCCAGGGCTGGGCGTCCTCGCGTCCCTTCAAGCCGACGAGTTCCAGCAGTTCGCGCGGATCGCGATGCGACCGCCTCTGTGCCGACCAGCCGCCGACCTGCAGCGGCATCTCGACATTCTCCAGAGCCGTGCGCCAGGGCAGCAGCGTTGCCTCCTGGAACACGAAGGAGATGCGGCGCTGGCGGCGCACCTCCTGCGGGCGGTCGCCAAACACCCGGATCGTGCCGCCGGTGCTCTGCAGGAGGTCGGCGATGTTGCGCAGCAAGGTGGACTTGCCGCAGCCGGAAGGGCCGATCAGCACCACGAACCGGCCTTTCGAAACCCTAAGGTCAAGGCTGCGGTAGGCAGTAAGCTGGCCGAAGGACATTGTGAGGTCGCTGACCTCTATGGCGATTTCTCCAGACATCGCTTATCCCAGTTTCGGACGGACGTCCGCGGTGGCGTCGAGCACCTGCCAGGATACACATTTCTCGACCACCGGCGCCGCCCCGGCGAAACGGCCCGCCTGCTTGAACAGCGCAATCTGCGTCTCGATCTTTGTGGCGTCGTGCCAGCCCCAGCCGTGTTCCCGGGTCTCCTGATCGAAGGAGAGCGCCATGATCGTGTCCACGGTCCTGTATTCGATTTCGCGGTCGAGCGCCGGATAGGCATCGCACATGATGTCGACGGCGGCCCGGCGGTTCTCGTAAGCCCAGCCCCAGCCGCGCGAAACGGCGCGGACATATCTGGCGAGGTTCTGCTTCTGGCCGTCGAAGGTTTCGGCGCTGGTGAAATAGGAATTGGCGTAATTTGGGATGATGTCTGACGCCACGAGAGCGACGAAGTCCGGACCAAGCACCGAGAGCGCCTTGGTGTTGGTGAGGAAGCCGGTGACGGCATCGACCTGGCCGGTCAGCAGCGGCGTCATGTCGGCGCCCATGGTGACGACCTTGACCGTGGAGACATCGAGGCCGCTCTTGGCCATGATCAGGTCGAGCAGATAGCGTCCGTTCGGGTTGATCGCGACCGTCTTGCCGACGAGATCCTGCGGCGTGCGGATCGGCTTGCCGGGCAGCGAGATATAGGCATAGGGCGAGCGGCGGAACCCGCTTGCGAACAGAAGCAGGGGACGACCCGCCTCATAGGCGGTCAGCAGCTGCGCAGTGGAAGAGAACTGGCCGGCGGCCGCCTGCCCCGCCAGCACCGGCGGCACGGTCTGTGCGTTCGGTCCGCCGGGTCCGAACACCGCAACCAGTCCCTCTTCCTTGAAGAAGCCCTTCTGCTGGGCGACGATATCGCCGAGCTGACCGTTGCCGATCAACCAGTCGAACTGGATCCGCACCTCGACGCCATCGTCGGCAAAGGCTGGTCCGAAAGACACCATCGCCCCGCCCAGACCGGCGGCAATGCTGCCTTTCAGCAAGGTGCGCCTGTTTATTCCCCCCATCATCCCGTTCCCTTTTCAAGGTGATTGTTTGTTCTTGTTCGCCAGTCGTAACCGCACTCCCTGTCACCGGTAAGAACCAGTTATGTGAATAGAAGGAACCACTTTGGAACCAGCCGACGCGCGCTGTTGAGGATCTGCCGGAGCGCGAATGGAAAGGAAATTCTTTGACGCTCCCTCGACTTCGCCGCGACACACAGCTGGTTGCGCGAAGATCAGATGCCCGCGGATTGCATCGATCTGGGAAAACCGGCATTGATCGCGCCTGCAACATCCGAGACGCGCCATGGAAGAAAAAACTGAATCGAAGAAATCGGTCCGTAAACGCGCCGACGAAATCAAACCGTTTCGCTGCAAGAACCTGATCGCCGTACTTGAGAACCCGACGGATGTGAAGAACATCGGGACAGTGATCAGGAATGTGAACGCCCTGGGTGTCGAGAAGGTCTATGTCGTCGATCCTCGCCGATCCCTGCCTGACGACTGGCAGGATTTGCGCGATCAGAAATCGGTTTCGAAAACATCCGTCTCCGCAGTGAAATGGACATTCGTGAAGCGCTTCGACAGCACCGACGAATGCTTCGACTATCTCGAGAAAAAGGGATTCACGTCGATCGTCACCTCACCCCATGTGAAGGGCAAGGCCAGCATTTTCCTTCACGAAGGCGACTACACCGCTCACACCAAACTGGCGGTCTGGTTCGGCAGCGAAGCGATCGGTATCAGTGACCTTGCTGTCCAGAGAAGCGCGATGTGCGTCAGCATCCCGATGTTTGGCATGATCGAAAGCCTCAACCTCGGCACGAGTTCAGGCATCGTCCTGTATGAGGTCGCAAAGCAGAGACGCGAATATCAAAGCAAGTACAGGTGGCGCAATCAAAGGGGCGAGCGTTCCACTCCCTTGCCGACCGTGATCTCTCCCGAAACCGAGGCCACAAACTAAAAATCCCCGGAAGCCTCAAGCCTCCGGGGTGTCGGGGAGACAGAAATCCAGCCGGTTCTAGCCGGCTGCACCCTCGATGACGCGGCAGATGGCGTCGCGCGTGGCATCTTCGGGCGCGATCTGGCCGGCCTGCACCATGAACACCACATCGATGCGGCTGCCCTTGCCGGATTTGCGTAAGACGACACGCAGCGTCTGCTCGCGGCCGGAGCCGGAGGTTTCCTGCTTGGCGGTCAGCGAACCCATCGCCTTGTCGACCTTGATGTTCTCGAACCCTTCGGCGAGCATGACGCGATGGGCGTTGTCCAACGCCTTTTTGGCGTCGAGCTTCAGGACACCAAAGCTCTTGTAGCTGACGGCCGTGACCGACGGCACGCCGACGACCGAGAAATTCTTCTTGCAGGCCTGGGCGTTCGCCGCAGAGACCGCCAGGAGGGAAGCCGCCGCGGCGACCAAAATCTTGCTGATCATGAAAAACCTGTGCCTGAAAATTGTTCTGCCTGTTTGTAAGCAATTCCGGACGCGGAAGCACTGCCGGAGCTGCTTGCGGGTACCAGGCCTCGTTTCCTGGCAGCTCCCAGCAATAGTCGCCTAGCCGGCAACATGCCAGCGCGAGGATGTACTAGTCGAGCCAGTTCAGCGGCCCGTGACACAGCACCGTCTCGCGCCGCGAACTGTCTCACAATGCGGCGGTCGCGGCCGTAAAGGGCAGGACGTCGGCAAGGAAAGACGCAACCGCCGATGGCAGGCTGGCGGAAGCCGGTGCGTAGACGCCGCAGGCGGAAAGCAGGCTGCGTTTGTTGGCGGTGAGGCCGAGATGGCGCCAGATGGTGCGGGTTGCGTAAGGCATGTTGTTGTTGCGCCAGGATATGCCCATCGTCAGGCCGCGAAGATAGCGGCGCTGGTGCAGTTCGAACGGCATGAGGATCGTCTGGCCGAAGGTCGGCGCCTCGCCACGGGTCAATTCGGTCAGGAAGATGCGCTGGCGCTGGTAGGCGGCGAGGCCGACATAGCGCGAGCGCTGGGAGATGCCGCGTTCGGGATCGAAGATGCGCTCCAGTGTCGTGACGACGACCTGGCCATCCTTCTCGCGCATGTGGGCGCAGGAACAGACGACCTGGCCTGGCGCAGGAAAGTGATACGTGCCAGGTCTGGTAGAAGCCGAGATGCGGCCGCAGCGCGCGCAGGTCGCCCGGAAAAGCGTCGTCCAGCGGCCCGGCATCCATGGCCGGGCGACTTTTCTCCGTCAGCTTCCGCTGGAAGGCATGCGGAGCCAGGTTGAAATCGGCCGGATCGAGACCGAAGGCGGCGGCAATCCGCAGACGATTGTGCGCGGAAGGCAAGGTCCCGGCGTTGAGATAGCGATTGAACTGCTGCCTGTTGACGCCGACGACCCGGCACAGGTCGGAAATCGATCGCCGGGTGCTGCAGGCGAATTTTAGGTTGGCGAGAAAATTGACCGGGGCGTCGTGCATCGGTGTGTCTTGCGGAAATGGAGGCCTGCTGGGGAACGAAAGCAATGCCAGTGTAAACTCGCTTAAAGCCGCGTCAACGCGCGAAATTGCGCAGGCGCGGGCCCGGATCATTATCGGTCCCGAGCGCCATTTCCGGCTGCTCCAATAATGGGGACACTATGATCAAGCTGGGCAACACGTTGAACCTCTCGCGTCGTACATTCCTGCAAGGCGGCACGCTGCTTGGCCTGTCGGCCGCTGCCGGAACCTTTTCCCTGCCGGCCATGGCCGAGGAACCGGTGCGCGGCGGCACCTTGCGGATGGGCCTCGAGGGCGGCGCTTCCGCCGACGCGCTCGACCCGGCCCTGGCATCGGCAAGCGTGCTGTTCGTGATCGCGCATTGCTGGGGCGATACGCTGGTCGAGTCCGATCCCAAAACCGGCATCGCGGTGCCGTCACTGGCCGAATCCTGGTCACCTTCGCCGGATGCCAAGGTGTGGACCTTCAAGATCCGCAAGGACGTGCGCTTCCACGACGGCAAGCCGATGACCGTCGCCGACGCGGTCGCCACGCTGCAGCGCCATGCCGGCGCCAAGTCGCAGTCGGGCGCGCTCGGCCTTTTGACCGGCATCGAAAAAATCGAGGACAAGGCCGGCGACCTGGTCATCACGCTGAAGGAAGGCAATGCCGACCTGCCGCTGGTGCTGACCGACTATCACCTGCAGATCCAGCCGGGCGGTGGCAACGAGAACCCCGCCGCGGCGATCGGCACCGGGCCTTACAAGCTGGTCAAGTTCGAGCCGGGCGTGCGTGCTGCCTTCGAGCGAAACAAGGACGACTGGCGCCAGGACCGCGGCTATGTCGACGCCGTCGAGATCACGGTGATGAACGACCTGACCGCGCGCATCAACGCGCTGCGCTCAGGCCAGGTCGATTTCATCAATGTCGTGCAGCCGAAGGTCGTGCCGCTGCTGAAGCGGCTGCCCGAGGTCGAGATCCTGCGCACGCCCAGCAAGGGCTTCTACGCCTTCCTGATGCATTGCGACACGGCTCCCTTCGACAACAACGACCTGCGCATGGCGCTGAAGCTGGCGATCGACCGCGAGGCGATCCTCAAGCAGGTGGTGGGCGGCTTCGGCACCATCGGCAACGACTACCCGATCAATGCCAGCTACGCGCTGGCGCCGACCGACATCGAACAGCGCCCATACGATCCCGACAAGGCGGCGTTCCACTACAAGAAGTCCGGACATGACGGACCGATCCTGCTGCATACCTCCGATGCCGCCTTCCCCGGCGCGGTCGATGCGGCGCAGCTTTTCCAGATCAGTGCGGCCAAGGCCGGCATCAAGCTCGACGTGCAGCGTGAGCCGAGCGACGGCTACTGGACCGAGGTGTGGAACAAGAAGCCGTTCTGCGCTTCCTACTGGGGCGGCCGCCCAACGCAGGATGCACGCTACTCGACCTCCTATGTGTCGAACGCAGAATGGAACGACACGCGTTTCAAGCGTCCGGATTTCGACAGACTGGTCGCCGAGGCCCGCGGCGAACTCGACGAGACCAAACGCCGCGCCCTCTACCGCCAGATGGCGGTGACCGTGCACGACGAGGGCGGACTGATCCTGCCGGTGTTCAACGACTACCTGAACGCCTCGTCGAAGAAGCTGAAGGGCTTCGTCGACGACATCGGCAACGACCTATCCAACGGTCGTATCGCCAGCCGGGTCTGGCTCCAGGCCTGAGACAGGACTTCCCACGCAGTAACAGGGGCGGCACGTACCGCCCCAATCTTCCTTCAAACAATGGCGGCGCGTACCGCGCCCCAATCTTCCTTCAAACAATGGCGGCGCGTACCGCGCCGCCGGTACTTTCATGGTTGGTTTCATGTCGAATACGAACTTTCATGTCATCGAGAACGAGTGGATCGTGCTCAAGGACGGCACGCGGCTCGCTGCGCGCATCTGGATGCCGGACGACGCGGGGCACGCACCGGTCCCTGCGGTCCTGGAGTTCCTGCCCTACCGCAAGCGCAACGGCACCGCGCCGCGTGACGAATCCACCTATCCTGTGTTCGCCGCCGCCGGCATTGCCGGCGTGCGCGTCGATATCCGCGGCAGCGGCGAATCCGACGGCGTCATCGATGGCGAATACACCCCGCGCGAGCTTTCCGACGCCATCGAGGTGATCGAGTGGATCACCGCACAGCGCTGGTCGAACGGCAGCGTCGGCATGATGGGCATCTCCTGGGGCGGCTTCAACTGCCTGCAGGTGGCGGCGCTGAAGCCGCCGGCCCTGAAGGCGGTGATCTCCATCGCCTCCACGGTCGATCGCTACAATGACGACATCCATTACAAGAACGGCACGCACCTGTCGGCGCAGCTTTCCTGGGCAGCGACGATGAGCGCCTACCTGTCGCGCTCGCCTGACCCGGAGATCGTCGGCGAGCGCTGGCGTGCCATGTGGCTGGAACGATTGGAACAGGAGCCCTTCTTCATGGAGGAATGGCTGTCGCACCAGCGCCGAGACGACTTCTGGAAACACGGCTCGATCGGCGAGGATTTCGACGGCTTCCCGGTTCCGGCGCTGGTTATTTCCGGCTGGGGCGACGGCTACCGCAACACGCCGCTGAAGGCGGTGGCCGGCATGCCGGGCAAGGCCAGGGCGCTGGTCGGCCCGTGGGTGCATAAATATCCGCATTTCGCCTATCCGAAGCCGCGTGCCGATTTCCATGCCGAAGCGATCGCCTGGTGGCGCCGCTGGCTGTGCGACGAAAAAAACGGCACCGATGCCGTGCCGCAGGTGCGCGCCTATATTCTCGACGGTCCGCGCCCGGCGCGCTGGCGCGAGGCCGATCCCGGCTACTGGGTGGCCAAGGATACGTGGCGGGAACCCGAAACCATGACGCTGGCAATCGGTTCCGGCGGGCGGCTGGAACATGATCCGGCAGAGCGTGCCGGCGGCAACGCCCTGCTCAACTCGCCGCTGGATACCGGAACGGCCGCCGGCGAATTCTTCACGCTGAAGCCGGATACGGAAATGGCGGGCGACCAGCGCCTCGACGATGCCGGTTCGCTGACGTTCGAGACCGGGATATTGACCGACGAATGCGTCATCCTCGGCCAGCCCGTGCTGAAGCTCAGGCTTTCCAGCGACGCGCCGCTGGCCAATCTGGCGGCGCGGCTGGTGGATGTGCATGCCGACGGCACGGCCACCCGCGTCTCGTTCGGCGTGCTCAACCTCGCGCATCGCGATGGCAACGCCGAACCGAGAGCGCTGGAAGCCGGCAGGACGGTCGAGGTGGCACTGGTGCTCGACGCCTGCGGCTACCGCTTCGGGCCGGGACACCGCATCCGGCTGTCGCTGTCGAGCGCCTATTGGCCGATGATCCTGCCGCCACCCCATGATGCGACGCTCGACATCGACCTTTCGTCCGTCGAATTCAGCCTGCCGCTGCTTGGCCAACATCATCTTGTCGACGTGCCGGAACCGGCCAATCCCGATCCGCTGCCGCGTTACGAGACGCTCGAGCAGGGTTCCGCAGGCCGCGTCGTCGAGCGCGACATGCTGAACGGCGTCACCCGCTACAAGGTCAGCGAGGACACCGGCCTCAACCGCCATCCCGGCAATGGCCTGAGCGCGCGCGACACCACCGAACAGGTCTGGTCGATCGTGCCGGGAGATCCGCTATCGATGACGGCCGAAATCACAATGCACAGCCTTGTTGCCCGCGAGGGTTGGGAAACCCGGACCCGCAGTGTCATCAAACTCTCCTGCACCGAAACGGAGTGGATCACCTCCGAGCACATGCAGGCCATGCATGACGGGACCATCGTGTTCGAGCGTGAACGCAACGCGCGCATCCCGCGCGATCACATGTGAAGGATGTCCGGCTTTCCGTGCTGTCTCCGGTCGGTACGGAAAGCCGTCGTTCAGAGAGATCCATCCATTCGAAACCCATAATATAAACTACTGAATTTGCTACATAATTGTAATGTTTCCATTCAGTTTTGGTTCATGTTTCGAGACCTAATCCTCCTTGTGTGAACACATCAGGAGCCACACAGATGAAACGTCTTCTTCTCTCCGGCCTGGCGATTTCGATGCTCGCCGCATCGAGCCTGCCGGGTTTTGCCGCGCCGATCGCCGTTCCTGGCGTTCCTGACTCGAACCTGATCTCGGCGCAGCACCGGGAACCGGTTCGGAAGGACCGCCGCGTCGTCGACGAACGCGTCATCGTCAAGAAAAAGGTCGTCACCAAGCAGGTGGTGGTCAAGAAACGCTGGAAGAATGGCCAGCGTTACGACAGCTGGCGCAACGCCAAGGGCATGAAGGACTACAGCCGCTATGGTCTGCGCCGTCCCGGACCCGGACAGCATTGGGTTCGCGCCGGCAACGACTATCTGCTGGTCGGCATCGCCACCGGCGTGATCGCGAGTGTGATCGCCGCACGATAGGCGCAGCACTGCCTCTCGGCAAAAAAAGGCGACCCGCGCGGGTCGCCTTTTTCTGCATCCGTCAGTCCGCGCCAGCTTCGAGAGCGAAGCCATCGTCGTTATTCGACGGCGGCAAAGTCGGCCGGGTCGAAGTCGTAGCGCGTCGAGCAGAACTCACATTCGACGCTGATGTGGCCCTCTTCCGTGCTGTCCTTGATCTCCTGCGCGGTGAAGCCTTCAAGAATGCCGCGGATCTTGTCGGACGAGCAGGAGCACTGGTCGGCGACATGGACCTCGTCGAACACGCGCACGCCATGCTCGTGGAACAGGCGGTAGAGCAGCCGTTCGGTTCCAACCGTCGGGTCGATCAGTTCAGCCGGTTCGACGGTGGCCAGCAGTGCCAGCAATTCCTGCCATGAATTGTCGGCCGGATCGAGCACCGCTTCCGCCGCATCGCCGTCGCCGCCCGGAAGATCGGGTACGCGCATGCGCTCCGGCGCTTCGGGCAGGAACTGCGCGAGCACACCGCCGGCGCGCCACTGCTTGCGCCCGCCCGGCAGCACCAGCTGGGCCACGGCAAGCCTGAGGTCGGTCGGAATCTGCTCCGACTGCCTGAAATAAGTGCGCGCGGCCTCTTCCAGCGAGGTGTTGTCGAGCTGGACGATGCCCTGGTAGCGCTGCGTGTAGGCGCCCTGGTCGATGGTGAGTGCCAGCACGCCGGAACCCAGCAAGGTCTCGGCCGACACGTCGCCTGCGGCGATCGCCGCCGCCAGCTTGTCGGCATCGAAACGGGCATAGGCGCGCAGCGCGTTGGGCGTCGAGAAGTCGGCGACCAGCATATCCACCGGCCCGTCGGTGCGGGTCTGCAGGATGAACTTGCCTTCGAACTTCAGCGAGGTACCGAGCAGCACGGTGACGACACAGGCTTCCGCCAGCAGCCGGGCAACCGGCTCCGGATAGTCATGGCGCGACAGGATGGCGTCGAGCATTGGCCCGAGCTGGACGGCGCGGCCGCGCACGTCGAGCGGGCCGACCTCGAACGGCACGACATGGTCGTCGCCGGCATGGCCGAAGTCGCCGAGTTTGGGGGCCGTTTCCGTCATTCCGTGTTCAGTCAAAACAGTCGTTTCCAGCATGACAAAGTCTCCCGGCGCGGCACAACCGCCCTTTTGGGAGCATGCCTTCAAACGCCAATGATTTGCGTGATGCCCGGGAGATAGGCATCACACCGTGCTGTATCAAGTCGCAGGCCCTCGCCGCAAAACCGCGGGACACTTTTGCGGGGCCTGCCGGTATCAGGCGCCGAGACACCAGGCCAGCACTGCCTTCTGCGCATGCAGCCGGTTCTCGGCCTCGTCGAACACCACGGAATGCGGACCGTCGATCACCTCGTCGGTCACTTCCTCGCCGCGATGCGCCGGCAGGCAGTGCATGAACAGGGCATCGGGCTTGGCCTTGGCCATCAGCGCGGCATTGACCTGATAGGGCACGAACACGTTGTGGCCACGCGCACGGTGCTCCTGGCCCATCGAGACCCAAGTGTCGGTGACGATGCAGTCGACCTGGTCGACCGCTTCCTCGGCCGAGCGGGTGAAGCGGATCTTGCCGCCGTTGCCCTTGGCCCAGTCGACGAATTTCTGCTCCGGCTCGCTGCCTTCCGGCACGGCGACGTTCAGGTTGAACGCGAAGCGCGCGGAAGCCTCGACAAGCGAATGCAGCACATTGTTGCCGTCGCCGGTCCAGGCGAAGGTCTTGCCGGCCACCGGCCCACGATGTTCCTCGTAGGTCATGATGTCGGCCATCAGCTGGCAGGGATGGGTGTCATCGGTCAGGCCGTTGATGACCGGGACCGTGGCGTTCTCGGTCAGTTCGAGCAGCCGGTTGTGCGCGGTGGTGCGGATCATGATCGCGTCGACATACCGCGACAGCACCTTGGCGGTGTCGGCGATGGATTCCGAACGGCCGAGCTGCATCTCGGTACCGGTCAGCATGATCGTCTCGCCGCCGAGCTGGCGCATGCCGACATCGAAGGAGATGCGGGTGCGCGTCGACGGCTTGTCGAAGATCATCGCCAGCACCTTGCCGTCGAGCGGCTTCGAGCGCTCGCCGGCCTTGAGGCGGGCCTTGCGCGCGGCCGCATCGTCCAGAATGGCGCGCAGGTCGGTTTCGGAAACGGCGGATAGATCGGTGAAGTGACGAACGCTCATCATGTCGTCCGATTACTTCGCCGCAGCCGCAACGGCTTCCGACAGGCCCTTGGCGGCACCGCGGATACGCTTCAGGCCATCGCGGATGTCGTCTTCGGTGACGGTGAGCGGCGGCAGCAGGCGGATGACGTTGTCGCCGGCCGGAACCGCCAGCAGGTGCTGATCGCGCAATGCGCCGTTCACGGTGCCGTTGGGCATGACGCATTTGAGGCCGAGCATCAGCCCGTCGCCGCGAATGCCTTCGATGACATCGGGGAATTCGTCGGCAACGGCTGCAAGTCCCTGCTTGAACAGCAGCGCCTTGCGGTTGATGTCTTCGAGGAAGCCCTCTTGCAGCACGACGTCGAGAACGGCGTTGCCAACGGCCATGGCGAGCGGATTGCCGCCGAAGGTGGTGCCATGCACGCCGGCGGTCATGCCGCGCGCGGCTTCGTCGGTGGCCAGGCACGCGCCCATCGGGAAGCCGCCGCCGATGCCCTTGGCGATCGCCATCAGGTCTGGCGTCACGCCGGACCATTCATGCGCGAACAGCTTGCCGGTGCGGCCGATGCCACACTGGACCTCGTCGAAGATCAAAAGCAGGCCATGCTTGTCGCACAGCTGGCGCAGCCGCTTCAGCGACTGCAGCGGGAAGGAACGGATACCACCCTCGCCCTGCAGCGGTTCCAGCAGGATCGCGGCGGTCTCCGGCGTGATCGCCTTTTCGGCGGCTTCGATGTCGTCGAACGGCACCTGGTCGAAACCGTCGACCTTGGGACCGAAGCCTTCCAGATATTTGTACTGGCCGCCGGCCGCGATCGTCGCCAGGGTGCGGCCGTGGAAGGCGCCCTCGAAGGTGATGACGCGGAAGCGCTCGGGATGGCCGGTGACGAACTGGTAACGGCGCGCCGTCTTGATCGCGCACTCCAGCGCCTCGGCGCCCGAATTGGTGAAGAACACCTTGTCGGCGAAGGTCGCCTCGACCAGCCGCTCGCCGAGGCGGCGCTGTCCCGGAATCTCATAGAGATTGGAGACGTGCCAGAGCTTGTCGGCCTGGTCCTTCAGCGCCGCAACCAGGTGCGGGTGGCCATGTCCCAGCGAATTGACAGCAATGCCGGCGGCAAAATCGAGGTATCGGTCGCCCTTTTCCGTCACCAGCCAGGAACCCTCTCCTCGCTCGAAAGCCAGGGGTGCACGGGCAAAGGTCTCGTAAAGCGCCGAACCGCTCATTATATGCTGCTCCGGTACTGAAAAAATAAAAGCCGCCCAAGCGGCGGCTATTGGCAGCTTATCGTGTTTTTCGGCCATGAAGTCAACGAAAAGCTCTTTTACAGCACCGCCTGGACCAACCTGTTTCAGCTGGCGGAATTTGAATGTCGAAAATCGCTGGCGCAGCCAAGTTGGGGAAAACTGCGAAATCCGATTCGTGTTGCAGTTGGGACTCTTGTCACCGAGTCAGCGCATCGGTAATTGTGAATGAGAAATAGCTAGATTTCGTACGGCGGATCCAATCACCCCAGATATGTGGTGCCCGCCCGGCGCGAGCCGGAACGATTTTGGATTCTGAAAACACCGGACGGTTCAAAGGAGCGCGGTCTTATGAACTGGACTGACGAGCGAGTAGAACTCTTGAGGAAACTGTGGTCGGAGGGTCTGAGCGCAAGCCAGATCGCGGCCCAGCTCGGCGGGGTCAGCCGCAATGCGGTCATTGGCAAGGTACACCGGCTGAAGCTGTCCGGTCGTGGCCGCACTACGGCGGCGCCGGCACGGCAGAAGAAGGCACCGGCCGCCGGCGGCGCTTCGTCGACCAAGTCGACGACACGCACGGCTGCCAGCACCTCCCATCGCCATGTCACCGCTTCGATCGGCGCGACCGCGCTGCAGGTGCAGTTCGACGCCGAGCCGGTAGCTCGCCAGTATCTGCGCCCGGTCGAAAACGTGGTGGTGCCGATCTCGCGGCGCCTGCAGCTCACCGAGCTGACCGAGCGCACCTGCAAGTGGCCGAACGGCGACCCGCTGACGGAAGAATTCCACTTCTGCGGCAACGACGCCGGCGAAAGCGGTCCATATTGCGCCTATCACTCGCGCATCGCCTTCCAGCCGGCCTCGGAACGCCGCCGGCTGCGTTGAAGGTAAGGAACCGGGATAAATCAGGGCAGCAGGCGACCACGCCGCTGCCCTTTTCATTGCCCTACTGCCCTACTCTCCCGTCGCGCCCTGTGGTGGCGAAAGTTCAAGGCAACGGCGATCATCAGGACGATACCGACGCAGATCAGGAGAATGACGCTGCGCAGACCATCGGCTGTTGCCGCAAGACGCAGATCGCCGGTCAGGTCGCCGACGGGCGCGTTGGCGATTGGCACCAGCATGGCAAGGCCGAGCGCATAACCGATCTGCTGGGCGGTGGAAGCCAGACCCGAGGCGATGCCCTGTTCGCGCTGCAGCACATCCGTCGCCACGGCGGCGAACATGATGGTGAATGTCGCGCCCATGCCGAGACTGAGGATCATCAGTGCAGGCAACAGGGCCGGGAACGTGCTGTGCGACGAGAGCACGGCGCTGTACATCAGCGTCCCGCCCAGCCCTACGACGAGGCTGCCGATCAGCGCCACGCGCACGCCTAGCCGCGAAGCCAGCGTGCCGCCGATCGACGAACCGACGAAGATCCCGGCATAGGGCACGAGATAGGCGAGCCCGGTCTGCAGCGCGCTGTATTGCAGCACCACCTGGAAATGGATGGTCAGGAAGTAGAGCACCGAGCCGAAGGTGATCGTATAGAGCAGGATGGTGGCGATGCCCGTCGTCAGGTTGCGGTTCCTGAGCAGATGCAGCGGCAGCAGCGGATCACGGCTGCGGTATTCGACCGCCACGAAGATGACGAGCAGGATGGCTGCCGCGGCCAGGCTTGCAAGGATCACCGCCGAACTCCAGCCTGCTTCCGGCCCCTGGACCAGCCCGAAAACCAGCAGCGTTATCGCAGCCGTCGCGGTCGTTGCGCCCGGCAGGTCGAAATGCCGTGCCTGCGCCGAATGCCTGTCCGGATGGATCAGCATCAGGGCGAGGACAATGCCGATCAGCGACAGTGGGACAACGACGAAGAACACCGCCCGCCAGCCCCAGGTTTCGGTGAGCACACCGCCGAGCAAGGCACCCAGCGCCATGCCGCTGCCGCCGACGCCTGCCCATATGGCGATGGCGCGATTGCGCTGCGGCCCCTCGTGGAACAGCGTGTTGATCAGCGACAGCGTGGCCGGGAACAGGAAGGCGCCGCCGATGCCCTGGACCGCGCGGGCGGCGATCAGGATAGCAGACTTGCCGGCAAGGCCACCGGCGAGCGAGGCCACAGCGAACAGCAGCAGGCCAAGGATGAACATACGCCGCCGCCCCAGGAGGTCGCTTGCGCGCCCGCCGAGCATCAGCAGCCCGCCGTAGGGAACGACGAAAGCGCTGATGATCCATTGCTGCGACTGCGCCGAGAAGCCGAGGCTGCCGCCGATCTCGGGAAGCGCCACGAACACGATCGTATAGTCGATCGAGATGATCAGATGGGCGAAGGCGAGCAGCGCCATGACCGCAGCCAGGTTGCGCTTTTCCGGCTCGGCCGTCTCTTTGTGGGTATCGGTCGACATTGCATGCTCCATGAAAGTGAGCCGCGCAGCGTGAAGAGGCGCGTTTTGCCGACCGTTACCCCTCGTATCCGGAGCTTCACACCTAACAATTTCGCAGCGCCTCCCTACAATTCTGTATGCCGCCTTCGCTGCCTCACGGAGATCACATGGATTGGGATGACCTGAAACTGGCGCTCGCCATCGCCCGGCATGGCTCGCTGACCGCGGCCGCGCGCGCGCTGGGCGTCAGCCAGCCCACCGTCGGCCGCAGGCTGGAAGGTTTCGAGCGGAAGATCGGCGTCAACCTCTTCGACCGCAGCCTGGAGGGCCTCAGGCCGACCACATTGGGTGCGGCACTTTTCGACAGCCTGTCGATGATGGAAGAAGGCGCGCTTTCCATCGAGCGGCGCATCGCCTCGCGCAACACCGGGCTGGAAGGTTCGATCGTGGTGACCAGCCTCGACTGGCTTGCAGACTTCCTGACCGCGCCGATCGTCGCCCGTTTCGCTGCCCTGCACCCGCTGGTGTCGATCGAGCTGCTCAACGACACCCGCGTCTTCAACCTGTCGCGCCATGAAGCCGACATCGCCTTTCGCTTCGGCAAGTTCGAGCAGGAGGACCTGGTGGTGCGCAAAGTGGCGGATGTCGCCTACGGCCTCTACGCGTCCCGCGCCTATCTCGAACGCATGGGGCTTCCCGATATCGAGGCGGGCTGTCCGGACCACGCGATCGTCATGCTGCACCAGGCGGCCGGGCATGTCTGCTACCGGGACTGGCTGGCCGCACTGGCGCCCAACGCCCATGTGCTGATGCGGACGAATTCCGTGCAGTCGCATATCGCGACGGTGGAGGCCGGCATCGCGATAGGCGTGCTGCCGCGCTACGTCGCCGACCAGAAGGAAGAGCTGATCCGTATCGAGACTGGCCAGCCCGAACCGGTACAGAGCGTGCAGATGGGCGTTCACGCCGACATGCGCGACAACCCTCGTGTCCGTGCTCTGCTCGACTTCGCGGCACGGGAATTCAAGCAGCTTTCGTCGGTGCTGGTTCCAGGTTGAGAACTGGCGCGGGCGTGTGCCTTTCTCCCCGCAAGGGGGAGACATAGGGTGCCGGGCCTGCCTCGCGAAGCCATACGGTTTCGTATGCCCCCTCTGCGATGCTGACGGGTAGACGGCTGCGAGCTGTCATCGGCACCATGATCCTGTTTGTCCCTTTCGCCAGGATCCTGAAATGCGCCAGCCGAACCCATCGCTGCTTGCCCGCAGTCTCATTCCTACAGCCACGACGCTGGCAGCCGCGCTGACCATGACGGCAACGCCGGCATGGTCGGCCGAGCAAAGCTGCAGCGTGGCTGTCGATCATGACGTGCCAGCCAGGATGCGCGACGGCACGACCTTGCTCGCCGATGTCTATCGCCCGACGGAGCCCGGTACCTATCCCGTGCTGCTGATGCGGCTGCCCTACAACAAGAGCGATGCGCAGGCCTTCGTCTATGCCCGGCCGGAAATCTTTGCCTCGCACTGCTACATAGTCGCCATCCAGGACGTGCGCGGCCAGTACAAGTCCGAAGGCACGTTCTATCCGTTCCGCAACGAAGGCGCCGACGGCTATGACAGCGTCGAATGGGCCGCTGCGCTGCCGGGTTCGAGCGGCAAGGTCGGCATGTATGGCTTCTCCTATGTCGGCGCGACGCAATGGCTCGCCGCCGCCGAACGGCCGCCGCATCTGGTGGCCATCGCCCCGGCGCAGACCGGATCCGACTATTTCAACGGCTGGACCTATGAAGGCGGGGCGCTGTCGCAGGCTTTCGTGCAGTCATGGCCGCTCTCTTCGGTGGCGCTGTCGGCATCGCGGCGGCTGGGCAACCAGCAGGCGCTGAACGACATCCAGGCTGCCGCTGGCAGGCTTGCGTCGGTCTACGCCCAGTCGCCCCTCTCACGGCTGCTGCCAGCATCGAAATACGAAGCCGAGATCGCGCCCTATTACGGCGACTGGATCGCCCACAACACATGGGACGCCTACTGGAAGCCCTGGAGCATCCGCGCGCGCCATCACCAGGTCACCGTTCCCGCCCTCAACCTCGCCGGCTGGTACGACGTCTTCCTGCGCGGCGGCGTCGAGAACTACGCCGGCATGCGGGAACAAGGCGGCTCGGACACGGCGCGTTCGGGACAACGCCTGATCATCGGGCCATGGAGCCACATGCCCTGGCTGCAGAAGGTCGGTGAGCTGGATTTCGGCGCCGAGGCGACCAATCCGATCGACGCGCTGTTGCTGCGCTGGTTCGATTACTGGCTGAAGGGCGAGGCCAACGGGCTCGACGCCGACAAGCCGGTGCGCATCTTCGTCATGGGCGCCAATCGCTGGCGCGAGGCGGACAGCTGGCCGCCGGCGGAAGCCGAGACCGTTGCGTTCTACCTGCACAGCCGGGGCCAGGCCAACACCCGCTTCGGCAATGGCAGCCTGACGACAGGGAAGCCCGAGGGAGAACAGACCGCCGACCAATATCGCTACGACCCTGCCGATCCGGTGCCGAGCCTTGGCGGACATTCGTGCTGTTCGCCCGACAGCGCGCCGATCGGTCCTGCCGATCAGGCCAGCGTCGAGGACCGTGCGGACGTGCTTTATTACGCAACGCCGCCGCTGGAGCAGGACATGGAGGTGACGGGGCCGGTCAGTGTCGAACTCCATGCCAGCTCGTCGGCCGTCGACACGGATTTCACCGCCAAGCTTGTCGATATCCATCCCGACGGCAAGGCTTACAACCTGGCCAATGGCATCATCCGCGCCAGCATGCGCGACTCGCTCGAGCGCCGTACGCCGCTCGAACCCGGCAAGGTCACCCGATACACAATCGACCTCGGTCCGACATCAGCGGTGTTCCAGCGCGGCCATCGCATCGCGCTCGAAATCTCCAGCTCCAATTTCCCGCATTACGACCGCAACCTGAACAACGGAACGCTCGACGGTGCGGGAACTCCCGTGGTGGCCGAGCAGCGCGTCCTGCACGACGCCGCCAATCCATCGCGGCTGCTGCTCTCCGTCATGCCGAAACCGATCACCGCGGCGCAATAAGGCGTTTCGCAACAGCCATTCAACAGGATGATCAGACCATGCGAATAGATGTGCACGCCCATGCCTGGAGCAGCGGCTATCTGGACCTGCTCGAGGGTTTCGGCAGAAGCGAAGTCGCTGCCTACCGGCAGCTCGGCGCCGGCGTGACGGACAACGAGCTCGCCGCCCGCTTCGCCATGCTCGATGCCGTCGGCATCGACCTGCAGGTGCTGACGGCCACGCCGCTGTCGCCGCATTTCGGGGACGAGGCAACCGCCGTCACGGCGGCACGGCAGATCAACGACGAATATGCCGCGCTGGTCAGGCGCCATCCCGACCGGTTCCGGGCGATCGCCTCGCTGCCCCTGCCCCATATCGACGCCTCGCTCGCCGAGCTCGACCGGGCGATCTCGCAACTCGGCATGCTGGGTGTCTGCATCACGACCTCGGTGCTCGGCCGTTCGATCGCCGACGAGATGTTCGAGCCGCTCTACCGCGAGCTCGACCGCCGGCAGAGCGTGCTGTCGGTCCACCCTGCCGGCCACGGCGCGCATTCGCCGCTGATCACGGAACATCAGCTGACCTGGTCGATCGGCGCGCCGGTCGAAGACACGGTCGCCGCCATGCACCTGATCCTCAAGGGCATCCCCAGCCGCTTCCCCGGCATCAAGATCATCATCCCGCATTTCGGCGGGCTGCTGCCGATGACGCTGGAAAGGATCGACCAGCATGTCGCGTGGGAAGCACCACAGAACCCGGAGAAGCCGAGCTTGGCCGCCCAGCGCCTGTGGTACGACACGGTCGGACACGACCACGTGCCGGCGCTGCGGGCGGCGGTCGACACCTTCGGCGCCGAGCGGCTGCTGTTCGGCACCGACTTCCCCTTCCAGCCCGGCGCATTCTTCGCAACGAGCGTCGACTACATCAAGCGGGCGGGACTGCCGGAACGAGACGTGGAAACGATCCTCGACCGGAATGCGGCGAAGATGTTGGGAATAGGGCAGTAGGGGAATGGTGTCCTGCCCTACTGCCTTACTGCCTTATTCCCCTACTCCGCCACGAACTCGACCTTGATCCGGTCCGGATCCTCGACGAACAGGGCGTAATAATCCTTGCCGCCATTGGCGAACGGATATTTCTCGTCATAGAGGCTGGGGATGTCGTGTTCGATGCAATATTGCCTGAGCGCATCGACGGCATCCCTGCCCTTGACCTTGAAGGCGAGATGATTCAGCCCGACGCCGCAGCGATGGTACCGGCGCTGCCGATGTTTTTCGGCGACCTGCACGAAGGTCAGATAGGCATCGTCTCCGTTGCCGAGGGTGAAACCGTCGTCCCAATGACCCGTTTCCTCATAGCCGATCCTGGCCAGGATGTTGGCCCAGAACGCTTGCGACGCCGCAAGGTCCGAGACGTAGATTTCGACGTGGTGAAGCATTGGGGTCCCTAGGAGGCAGTAGGCTGTCGGCAGTCGGACGCAAACCAGCAAACGGGGGAGATGAGGCAGCCGTTGTTACCCGACTGCCGATTGCCTGCTCCCCTCTCGTTCACAGCCACCCATTCTTCCTGAAGCGCCAGTAGAGGAAGACGCAGATGCCGGCGATGGCGGCCAGCACCGTCGGGTAGCCATATTCCATCTTCAGTTCCGGCATGTCGGTGAAGTTCATGCCGTAGATGCCGGCGAAGGCCGTGGGCACCGCCAGGATGGCGGCCCATGAGGCGAGTTTCTTCGAGATCGCCGTCTCCTGGCTCTGGCCGACCAGCAGGCTGGCCTCGAAGGCGAAGGCCAGCACCTCGCGCAGGGAATCGATCTTCTCCTGCACGGTGCGGATGTGGTCGGTGACATCGCGGAACAGCGGATGCATGTCGGCATCGATCTGCGGCAGTTCGGAGCTGGTCAGCCGGCGGCAGACCTCGACCAGGGGAAGTGCGGCGTTGCGCAGCCGCAGAAGGTCGCGGCGCAGCATGTAGAGGCGCTCGATCGCCTTGGCGTCCATGGGTTTCACCAGCACGCCGTCCTCGATCTCCTCGACCTCGTCCTCGATCTGCTCCAGCACCGGGAAGTAGTTGTCGACGATGAAATCGAGGATGGCGTAGAGAACGAAATCCTCGCCCTTGGCCAGCGATGTCGGGCAGCTTTCCCAGTGCTGCCGCACCGTGGCGTAAGAGGTGGAAGGGCCATGGCGGACACTGACCAGATAGCCCTTGCCGATGAACAGGTGCGTCTCGCCGAAGCTGACGCGCTTGTCCACCAGTTGCGCCGTGCGGGCGACGATGAACAGGGCATCGCCATATTGCTCGAGTTTCGGCCGCTGGTGAGCGTGCTCGGCATCCTCGATGGCCAGCTCATGCAGGCTGAACTGCGCCTGCACGCGCCGCAACAGGTCGCGGTCGGGTTCGAGCAGGCCGATCCAGACGACATGGTCCTTCTTGCGGGACCATTCCCCGGCTTCCTCGATCGGGATGTCGGCGACACGCCGTCCGGCGACATAGACACTCGATGCGACGATGCGGGAATCCTGCGGCCCCGGCGTGAAATCGCGAACATGGTCCATCGTCGCCTCCCGAGGAACCTCAGTCTTCGGCGTAGAGTGAACCTGTGTCTGCGGAGTGGCAAGAGGCAGTCGGCAGTGAACCGTGCTTCAAACACCGAGTTCGCAAAAGGTACTATTTTCGACTGCCGACTGCCGACTGCCTATTTTGCAAGTTCCGGCTGCTGCACCACCACCCGATCGGTCTTGTCTTCCTTCGGGCGGTCGGCCGGCATCTGGTCGCCGGTGACGATGTAATAGATGGTCTCGGCGATGTTGGTGGCGTGGTCGCCGATGCGCTCGATGTTCTTGGCGCAGAACAGCAGATGCGTGCAGGAGGTGATGTTGCGCGGATCTTCCATCATGTAGGTCAAGAGCTCGCGGAACAGCGAGGTGTACATGGCGTCGATCTGCTCGTCGCGGTCGCGCACCAGGCCGATCTTGTCGACCGAGCGCGAGGCGTAGACGTCGAGCACTTCCTTCAACTGGATAAGGGCAAGGTTGGCCAGCGCCTCCAGCCCGCGATAGAGGCTTGTGGCGTCGCGGCCGTCCGTCACCGACATCACCCGCTTGGCGACATTCTTGCCGAGGTCGCCGACGCGTTCGAGGTCGGCGGAGATGCGGATGGCGCCGACGATCTCGCGCAGGTCGGTCGCCATCGGCTGGCGGCGCGCGATGATGAGGATGGCCTTGTCGTCGATCTCGCGCTGGCCTTCGTCGAGCACGATGTCGTCGCGGATCACCTTCTGGGCGAGATCCTGATCGGCATTGACGAGGGCAGCCACCGCCTGTTCGACCATGCGTTCCGCGTGACCGCCCATGGCCGCAATGCGCTTGGCCAGGAACTTCAGTTCCTCGTCATAAGCGCTGACAATATGCACGGACTGCATGGGCATTGCCTTCTGGAAGGTGCGGTGATTCGCTTGTCAATTGACTGCTGATACGCCAGCCATGTGACAATACGACGAAACGCTTTCCCCAGAGATAGTCTGCATTTGCGCTAAAATCTAGTTTGCTGGCAAATGGACCGTGAATGCAGCTCCTTTGCCGAGTTCCGAGCGGATCGACATGCGCGCGTGATGGCGGGTAAGGATGTGCTTGACGATGGAGAGGCCGAGGCCGGTTCCCTTCTGGGCGCGGCTGGTTTCGACATCGACGCGATAGAAGCGCTCGGTGATGCGGGGAATGTGTTCTTCGGCGATGCCGGGGCCGAAATCGCGAATGGTGACGTCGATGGTCGGCTCGGCGGCATTTCCTCCGGGCGCCACGCTGACCGCGACGCGACCGCCGGACTGGCCGTATTTGCAGGCGTTCTCGAGAAGATTCTCGAACACCTGGAACAGCTCGTCGCGATCGCCGGGCACGGCGAGCTCACCTTCGGCGAAGTCGCGCTCGACGACGAGGTTGCTGTCCCTGGCCAGGGGGCTGAGGGAATCGATGACGCTTTCCAGCGTCTGGCGCAGATCCACCCGCGCGCCGGGCTTGAGATAGGGTTTCATCTCCAGCCGCGACAGCGACAGCAGATCGTCGATCAGGCGCGCCATGCGGCTGGTCTGGTTCTGCATGATCTGCAGGAACTGCTCGCGGGCGGCGGGATCGTTGCGGGCCGGTCCGCGCAAGGTTTCGATGAAACCCGAGATCGAGGCGAGCGGCGTGCGCAGCTCGTGGCTGGCGTTGGCGATGAAGTCGGCGCGCATGCGGTCGATGCGGCGAGCCTCGCTCTGGTCCTTGAACACCAGAACGAACAGGTCGGTGCCGTGTCCGACGGAGGAAGCGCTGACCCGGTAGACGCGCTCGACCGGCAATTTTTCGAGATAGTCGAGTTCGTCGGAAGCAACCTTGCCGGAGACGACACTGTCGAGCAGCGCCTGCATTTCCGGCGCCCGGAACTTCAGCGGCAGCGACAGGCCGGGCGACATGCCGCCGAAAGCGACAAAGGCTGCGGCATTGGCATGCACCACCGTGGTGTTGCGGTCGAAGATGATGAGCGGATCGGCGACGGCGGCGGCCAGATATTCACCGGAAAGGCGCTGCAGGCCTTCGGTTTCCACCTCCCTCGCCTTCTCGGCGATGCGCGCACTAGGCTTGGCGCTGAAAAGCGCTGCAAACAGAAGCAGGACGGCCAGTGGCAGGGCCCAGGCCCGGCCCGGCCCGAAGCCGTAGGCGACCATCACGGCCGCAAGACCCGCCAGCAGATACCAGCGTGCCTCCCACAGCCTGACCGTCAAGCTCGTCCTCGAATGGCGATCCTCACCCGCAACGTCGCTCATATGCACTCCAATCCATCCGGGCGACCTACCGCAATTCCAGTAAAAGTTTGTGACGGTTTACCGTCCGGAATTGCATAACAAAGAATAGAGCGTTTCCGCGTTTCCGTGAAAAACGGAAACGCTCTGGTCCGGAATTGCATAACAAAGAACCAGAGCGGTTCAGCGGTTCCGTAAAAAACGGAAACGCTATCGTGCCAACTTCCCGCTGGACCCCATTACTGGCTCCCCATAGCATGAGTCTGAAAGTTGGAGAGGTTCGTATCGATGAAAAAAGAAAAGCCCGTTGCCCCGGTTGCCAGCATTCCGATCCCGGAACCGCTGAAGATTCAGATCGACGGCAAGGAGCGTCTGTTCGACATCGATGCGCCGGAACTGCCGGAATGGATCGAGGAGAACAAGCTGTCGGCGGGCGGTTATCCTTACGACAAGAAGATGAAGAGCGAGGATTATGCGCAGACGCTGGAACAGCTGCAGATCGAGCTGGTGAAGGCGCAGGCCTGGTTGCAGGCGACCGGCCAGCGGGTGATGGCATTGTTCGAGGGGCGCGACGCCGCCGGCAAGGGCGGCACCATCTTCGCGCTGCACCAGTTCCTCAACCCGCGCAGCGCGCAGAACGTGGCGCTGACCAAGCCGACCGAGACCGAAAAGGGACAATGGTATTTCCAGCGCTACGTCAACCATTTCCCGACGGCGGGTGTGCTCGTGTCGTTCGACCGCTCCTGGTACAACCGCGCCGGCGTCGAACCGGTGATGGGCTTCTGCACGCCACAGCAGCACGAGGACTTCCTCGACGAGGTGCCGCATTTCGAGAAGATGATCGTCAATGACGGCATCCATTTCTTCAAGATCTGGCTCGACATCGGCCGCGAAACGCAGCTGGCGCGATTCCACGACCGCCGCCACAGCCCGCTGAAGAACTGGAAGTTCTCGCCCATCGACATCGCCGGCGTGAACAAATGGGACGACTACACCAGGGCGCGTGACGAGATGTTCAAGCGCACGCATGCCAAGCACGCGCCGTGGATCATCGTGCGTGCCAACGACAAGCGCCGCGCCCGCCTCGCCGTCATCCGCCGCATCCTGCTCAGCCTGCCCTATGACGGTCGCGACCTCGACGTTATCGGCAAGGAAGACAAGAAGATCATCGGCGAAGGACAATCTTTCGTGAAGAAGTGACGAGAACAAGGGGCAGGGAAACGGGGGAGCTGGAAATACATTTTCGATGTATTTCCAAAAATACAGTAAGACGACTTCGCCTCACTGCCTCAGCTTCCCTCTCCCCAACCCAAGCTCAGCTCCTCGGTCGTTAACCATATTACATAAGTTATATCAATTTAGTCCGCAGCACCCCGCCAGAACCTAAAGGTTAATTTAACTTTTAAGATTTTTTTCACTGATTAAACCCTAGAACGACTCGTTCGCCATACATTTCATTAACGAAATCAAAGACGCTGTCGCACAAACAGCGCGTGGGGTCGCGTCGCATGTCTGGGGTCTGGAAAGGCTGGCTGAAGCGGAGGTTCGCCGCCATATGCGCGCCCAGCAATCCTCTGGTGGTTGAGGGGAGGCGTGGCGCGCCACGCCGCCGGGTGGTCTTCGTCGCGGCCGGCTTCCTAGCGGTCTACGCGGCGATGAGCGGCCGGCTCGTCCATCTGGGCATGCAGAGCCTGCCGGAAAGCGGCGGCCCTGCCGTCCGCCCCACGGCATCCCGGCCGGACATCATCGACCGCAACGGCGCGCTGCTGGCGACCGACATCAAGATGTCTTCGTTGTTTGCAGAGCCGCGCCGCATCGTCGATGCGGACGAAGTCATCGAAAGACTGTCGACCGTTCTTGCCGATCTCGACGTGGAGGATACCTATGCCAAGCTGAAAAGCGGCAAGGGCTTTGTCTGGCTGCGCCGCCAGCTCACACCCAGGCAGCAGGGCGACATCATGGCCCTCGGCCTGCCGGGCATCGGCTTTCGGACCGAGAAACGGCGCTTCTATCCCGGCGGACCTGTCGCGTCCTATATCGTGGGGCTGACCAATCTCGACAATCGCGGCATCTCCGGCCTGGAAAAATACATCGACGACCAGGGACTGGCCGATCTGCAGCAGCTGGGCATGGCAACCGCCGCAAGCCTCGCCCCGGTCAAGCTGTCCGTCGATCTGCGCGTGCAGCACATCGTGCGTGACGAGGCGCTCCAGGCCATGACCCGCTTTCGCGCCATCGCCGCGGGGGCCGTCGTGATCAATGCCAAAACGGGTGAAGTCGTTGCCATGGCGTCTGTCCCCGACTTCGACCCGAATAATCCAGTCGATGCCCAGAGCCCGGACAAGCTGAACCGCATGTCCGCCGGGCTTTACGAAATGGGTTCCACCATCAAGAGCTTCACCACAGCGATGGCGCTGGACTCCGGCAAGGTCGACCTCAACAGCACTTTCGATGCCAGTCGTCCGCTCAGGATCGGCCGCCAGATCATCAGGGATTTTCGCGGCAAGGGCAGAGTACTGACCCTGCCGGAGGTGTTCCTCTATTCATCCAACATCGGCTCGGCGCGCGAGGCGGATGTGGTCGGCATCGAGGGGCATCGCGAATTTCTCAAGCGCCTCGGCCTGCTCGACCGAACGCGGACGCAACTGCCGGAGGTCGCCCAGCCGACCGAGCCACGCGTCTGGAAGAAGGTGCATTCGATCACCGCGGCCTTCGGGCACGGTTTCTCGACAACGCCGCTGCAGACCGCCGTCGGCGTGGTTGCGCTGATGAATGGCGGCCGGCTTATGCCGCCGACTTTCCTGCCTCGAGGCTTGCAGGAAGCCCTCGCCGTCTCTGAACAGGTGGTCAAGGACAAGACCAGCCGGGACATGCGCTACATCTACAAGCTGAACGGCGAAAAAGGGTCCGGCAGGTCGGCGGCGGTCCCCGGATATCGTGTCGGCGGCAAGACCGGCACCGCGGAGAAGGTGGTCAACGGCCGCTACTCCAAAGACAGGAACTTCAACGCCTTCGTCGCCGCCCTGCCCATGGACGACCCGCAATTCGTGATCCTGACCATCGTTGACGAGCCGAAGCGGGAGAACTCGGAGCGTGCCGCCACCGCCGGCTTCAGCGCGGGCCCGATGGCGGCCAACATCATCCGCCGCGCGGCTCCCATGCTCGGCGTCATGCCCAGGTTCGAGGTGGAAGCCGCAGCGGAAAATATCAGCATCGAATAGGCAGTCGGCAGTCGAAATGTGCGCGAGGCGACGCACCTGCAATTGTTTTTTGGCCGACTGCCTATTGCCGACTGCCTACCCCCCCATTGTATGAAAAGCAGAACAGGAGGTTCGATTTGAAGCTGCGCCGGTTAGCCCTGACTGCTCTGGCGGCCATGTTGGCCTGCGGCCCGGCCGCGCGCGCGGCAGAACCACAGCCGCCAATGCTTTGGGACGCCAATGAGCGGCTGCCGAAACCCGACCTCACGAAACTGGCGCGGCTGCGTTTCCTGACCACCACCGATTTCCCGCCTTTCAACTTCCTGGACACCGCCGGCAAGCTGTCCGGCTTCCATGTCGACCTCGCCCGCGCCATCTGCGCCGAACTTGCCGTTGCCGACAAATGCCAGATCCAGGCGCTGCCCTGGGCCGAACTAGACGATGCGCTGGCCAAGGGCGACGGCGAGGCGATCATGGCCGGCGTCGCGGTGACGCAGGAGAACCGCGAGAAGTACGCCTTCTCGCGCTCCTACCTGCAGTTTCCGGCGCGCTTCGTCATGCCGAAGGCCAAGGCCGTGACCGAACCACTTTACGAGAAGCTCAAGGGCAAGCGCGTCGGCGTGGTGGCAAGCTCGGCGCATGAACGCATGCTGCGTGACGATTTCCCGGAGGTGACCACGGCGCCGTTCCCGACCGAAGCGGCACTGTTTGCCGACATCAAGGCCGGCAAGATCGATGCTGCCTTCGGCGACGGCATGCGCTTCGGCTTCTGGCTGGCGGGTTCGGATGCCGCCGATTGCTGCCGTTTCGCCGGCGGGCCTTACCTGGCGCCGGAATATCTCGGCACCGGCCTGGCCATTGCGGTCAAGCCGGACGACAAGGACATCGCCGCGGCACTCGACTACGCGCTGCAGCAGATCGCGCTGAAGGGTACCTTCGCCGAACTTTATCTGCGCTACTTCCCGGTGAGTTTCTACTGAAGATCGCCGCGCAGCCTGAATTGCTGCCGGCACCCGACCGATCAACTGGCCAACGCCAGGCCGCCATATCGGCCGATGTCGCCCTCGATCTCCGTCATCAGCGTATCGAGGGCGGGATTGCGCACCTTGCGACCGCGCCGCGCCACATAGACGAGCGGCGGTGGCGGCGGCAGACCATCTGCAATGATTTGCATCTCCGGGCGTAAATGCCGTTCACCGAGCAACGCGACGCCCATCGCCGCGTTGACCGCCGCGACGATCCCGGCAGCGCTCGAACACTCGAAGACGGTCTCCAGCACGATGCCTCCGTCCTGTCCGAGGTCAAACGCCCAGCGGCGATAGAAACACTCATCGTCGAACGACAGAAACGGTATCGGCCCGCCTTCCGGCAGATCGAGTTCGGGATGCTTCACCCAATGCAGCTTTTCTTTCATGAGAACGAGATCGGTCGGGCGCACTTCGTGCGCGAACATCTGGATGATCGCCGCGTCGATCTCGCCTCGCTCCAGCATCGATCCCAGCACCAGGCTCATGCGGACCTTGGTGCGGACACTGACCTGCGGGTGCAGCCGGCGGAACCTGCCCAGAATGCGGGAAAGCGCGGTGCAGGTGGTGTCCTCGGTCAGGCCGAGGGCAATGCGCCCCGCCAGCGTCGTCTTCGACAGGCTGAGCAGGGCTTCGTCATGAAGCCCGAGGATGCGAATGGCATAGTCGAGCAAGTCGTTCCCCGCCGCGGTGAAGGCAGTCGAGCCCGGCAGGCGGTTCAGAAGTTCGCAGCCGAGACTCGTCTCCAGTCTTTTGATCTTGTGGCTGACGGCGGACTGGGAAAGGCCGAGCGCTTCGGCCGCTCGTGTGACGCCGCCGTGATGCCGGATGGCAAGCAGAGCCCGCAACGCATCGATTTCCAAACGCCGGCGGGTGAGGTCCGTCATGTTCTCGTCTCGCGCTGCATTGCAGTCATCTGCACACAGGCGGCATGAAAATGCAATTTTCCATGACTTGGGCGACGAATTTGTCATGTCATGATCGAAATTTGTCATGTGCCTCCAGGGGTCTGCTGCTGATAGCTGCCGGTGAAACGCCGGAATGAAAAGCACATGACCGACCAGCCATTGTCACTGCCCGTCCAGAACCGTTTTATCTGGCCCGCGACAGCCTCGCTGCTGATCCTGGTCTGGAGTTCCGGTTTCGTCGGCATGCGCTACGCGAGCGAAGAGGCGGCCGCCGTAACCATCCTGTTCTGGCGCACGCTTCTCTCGGGTCTGATCCTGCTGCCGTTCGCCCTGGCGATTGGACCGAAGATGATGCCGCGCGCGATACTCGCCCAGATGTGGTTCGGGGTGATGTCGGTATTCCTCTACCTCGGCGGTCTCGCCCTGGCGATCGAGCAAAGGGTTCCCACCGGTCTTGTCGCTCTGATCTCGGACCTGGTGCCGCTGGCGATCGCCGTGCTGTCGCAGCCCGTGCTGGGCGAACGGCTCAGCGTGCGGCAATGGCTGGGAACGGCTGTCGCCGTGGCGGGCGTGCTGATCGTGTCGCTGGACAGCCTGAGCTTCGGCGGCGCGCCGATCTGGGCCTATGGCCTGACCATCGGCTCCATGCTCGTCTTCGCTCTGGCATCCGTGCTGCACAAGCGGCGCCGAACCGGACATATGCCGATCCACCAGAGCCTCTGCATCCACACCTTGACGGGTGCGGCGCTGTTTGGCGCCTGCGCACTGCTGGAAGGCAACGTAGCGCCGCCGACGACCAGGAACTTCGCCATCGGCATGGTGTGGCTGGTGCTGTTCGCGACCTTCGCCGCCTACTCCGTGTATTACACGGCCTTGCGGATGTTTCCGGCCGCGAAAGTCAGCGCCGCGATCTATCTCAGCCCACCCGTCACCATGCTGTGGTCGTGGGCTCTGTTTTCGGAGCCGTTGACGCTGCTGATGTTCGCAGGGCTGGGCGTGACGCTCGTGGGAGTCTGGATGACTTCGCGCGGCTGACCGACGCGACCCAGAGCATTTTGTAGCCGAGTGGAATCGCTCGGCGTTACAAAATGCGGCGAAAACAAAAACTTAGAGCGTTTCCGCGTTTCCGTGAAAGACGGAAACGCTCTAGGTCAGCATGCGATGACGGGCCTTGGCCGAGCGCTCGATGGCGGCGACCGTCAGCGTGTCGAGGTCGAGCGCGCGGCGGATGAGCTGCAGCACGCGCACTTCCTCCATGCGCATTTCGAGGTCGACGGCGGCAACCTCGAAGGCGGCTGCATAGGCTGTGTCGTGGAGCCGTTCCGGCAAGGCCCTGGCCGCCTTGGTGAGCACGCCGTCGAGCCCATCCTTCTCATGCAGCAGTTTCTGGCACTTCTGCGCGATCGCAATCAGCTTGTTGTGGCTGAAGTCCTCGAAGACTGGCCATGACGAGACCACATTGCCGATCCGCGCCAGTTCCACATCGGTCATGTCGCGGTCCGAAGCCGAGGTGATCACCATCAGGTGGATCAGGGCTCCATGCGGATTGAGGCCAGGCATCATGTCTCCATTCGGTTTGCCATGGAGCAATTCCAGGAAAAGTGTGTGACGGTTTCCGTCCGGAATTGCCTAAAAACGAAAGCTGGAGCGTTTCCGCCTTCACGAAAAACGGGAACGCTCCAGGGTGGATTGAAGCGGGAAGAAAAAGGCGGCAACAAGGAAGATCGTCCTGCGGACGCCATAACTGTCAGGAGATTGCGCGGATGATGCGAGCTTTCGATCCCGATGTCGTGCTTTCCCTGCCGCTGATGGCGAACCTGGCGACGGCTGCCGATGACGGCGCCCCGCGCAATGCGCCGGTCTGATTCATCTGGGAAGAAGAGGCGCTCTGGATGCTCGGCGACGAAGGCGGCAGCTCGGTCAGCCGCCTGCAACGGGAACCACGATGTGCGGTGGAGATCGTGCATTTCGACAATGCCGCCGGCGTCCTGCTGCATTGCGGCCTGCGTGGATCGGCCACGATCGAGGCCTCGTCGCCGGCCCGGTTCCGTCGCCTGCTGCTGAAATATCTCGGCGCGCAGGAACACTGGAACGAATGGTTCCTCGACACCGTCGCCAAGACGGAGGACCCGACAAACCGCATGATCAGGCTGGCTCCCGAGAGCATCTTCACCAACAACGTATCGTTTTTCAGGACCGGCCCTGACTATGCCTGGCCATGAGACGCGTTCGGATCTGAGATGATCGCAGTTCCGTCGGTCGCCGAGACGATTTCACAGCTTCGCAAGCCGAAAGGGTGACAGACCTGCGAACAGCCACCCTCACGGGTGCCAGCTGTCCTCTCCCTCGCCGTTGTAATAGAGGGTGCCTTCGGGCGTGCTGACAGCGCCCGGATCCGCGCGCTTCATGTTGGCAAGGCTGTCTTTCGGCGGCTTGTTGCCGGCCGCATCCATGGAGAACTTCAGGTTGGGATCGTCCGGCGCACGGCCGACGGCCGTCATTGCGGGATCGGACCAGTGATAGGTCTCACTCATGACATCCTCCTCTCTTGATGGCGCGCCTCGCCCGGAAATCGGTTTCCCACGACGCCGGCCTTTTCGACGACCAGTTCGGTCTCGCTGCTTTCCACCGCCGCGCGGATGCGGACAGGGATCGACTTGTAGGCCGGCGTGCGGCTTTCCGGATCATGGTGTTCGAGCGCCACGAGCGGCTGCGCTTCCGGATAATAGGCGCCACAGCATCCGTCGGGCAGGTTGTATTCGACAAGCGTCAGCCCGCGCACGATGCGATGATCGCCGGCATGGTCGAGCGCGGTCAGGATGTCGACGACATCGCCCTCCACGAAGCCGAGACGCTGCAGTTCGCGGGCGTTGATGAACAGCACGTCGCGACGACCGAACACGCCACGATAGCGGTCGTCGAGCGCATAGACGGTGGTGTTGAACTGGTCGTGGGATCGCAGCGTGGTCAGGTTCAACACTGCCGGATCGCTGCTGGCAACATCTTCCTGGAGGCCGGGGGCGACCAGGAAATTGGCCTTGCCGCTCGCGGTCTTCCACACACGCTGTGCGGCCGCATTGGGCAGGTTGAACCCGCCCGGAACCGCCACCCTGGCATTGTAGTCGCGGAAATCCGGGAAGACGGCCTCGATCTTGTCCCTGATCAGATCATAGTCGGCGGCCATCGCGTCCCAGTCCACCGCGCCCTTCCCCTGCAGGGTCGCCTTGGCGATCTGCGCGACGATCCAGGGTTCCGACCTGACATTGCCACTCGGCGGCTTGATGAAACCCCGCGAGGCATGAACCATCGACATGGAATCCTCGACTGTCACGAACTGCTGGCCGTTCGCCTGTTCATCGATGTCGGTGCGGCCGAGACAGGGCAGGATGAAGCTCTCGCGGCCGACCAGCAGATGCGTGCGGTTGAGCTTGGTGGTGATGTGGGCGGAAAGGTCGAGCTTGCGGAACGCCTCGGCGCAGGCCTGCGGATCAGAAGAGGCGATGGCGAGGTTGCCGCCCAGGCAGATCACCGCCTTGGCGGAACCGTCGCGCATCGCCGCGATCGCATCGATGACGGAATGGCCGTGTGCCCGCGGCGGCTCGAAACCGAACACCTGCCCGAGCCGGTCGAGGAAGGCTTCTCCCGGGCGCTCCCAGATGCCGACGGTGCGATCGCCCTGGACATTGCTGTGTCCGCGCAGCGGACAAAGCCCGGCGCCGGGTCGGCCGATATTGCCTTTCAGAAGCAGGAGGTTGACGAGCTGCTGGACGTTGCTCGTGCCGGTCCTGTGCTGGGTGATGCCCATGCCATAGCAGATGATGGTGGCTTTCGATCTTGCATAAGCCTCCGCCACGCTCTCCAGGGCCGCCCTGGAGAGACCGCTGGCCTTCTCGATGTCGGCCCAGCCTGTGGCCGCCACATCGTCGGCAAAGTCGTTGAAGCCGAATGTGTGTTCGTCGAGGAAGCCGTAGTCGAGGATCGGCTCAAGTCCGGCGGGCTGCGTCAACTGGTCCATCGCCAGCAGCGCCTTGCAGATGCCCTTGATCGCCGCGGCGTCGCCGCCGACCTTGACCTGGAAATAGGTGTTGGCGATGGGGGTCGAGGTCAGCGTCACCATCTCCACGACCGACTGCGGCGACTCGAACCGCTCCAGCGCCCTTTCCTTCAGCGGGTTGAGGACAATGATCTTTGCACCCCGCTTCTTCAGCTGCCGCAGGGTGGCCATCATGCGCGGGTGGTTGGTGCCCGGATTGTGACCGATCGACAGGATCAGGTCGGCATGGTCGAAATCCTCCAGGCTGACCGTGCCCTTGCCGACGCCAATGGATTTCGGCAGGCCGACCGAAGTCGCTTCGTGGCACATGTTGGAGCAGTCGGGGAAATTGTTGGTGCCGTAGAGCCGGACAAACAATTGATAGAGGAACGCGGCCTCGTTGGAGGCGCGTCCGGACGTGTAGAACTCGGCCTGATCGGGATGGTCGAGCGCATTGAGGCCGGCGGCGATCCCGGCAATCGCCTCATCCCAGGCGACCGGCTCGTAGTGATCGGTATCGGGATTGTAGCGCAGCGGATCGGTGATGCGGCCCTGGTCCTCCAGCCAGTAGTCGGATTTCTGCCACAGCTCGCGGACGCTGTATCGCTTGAAGAAGTCCGGGCCGATGGTCTTGGTGGTCGCCTCCCAGGCAACCGCCTTGGCCCCGTTCTCGCAGAATTCGAAGGATGCGGTGTGTTTGGGATCAGGCCAGGCACAGCTTGGGCAATCGAAGCCGTCAGGCTTGTTCTGGCTCATGAGCGCGCGGGCCCCCCGCGCGACCACCTGCTGGTCCTTCAGGGCGAGAGCCACCGCTCTCAACGCTCCCCAGCCGCCGGCCGGCCCCTTGTAGTCAGTTATGCCTTCGGGACGTTTTTTCGTCATTCAACATCTCCAGGGGGCGGGCCTTGTCTGCCGCTCCGGGTTTTCATTTCGGCCGTGGCAGCCGTCTCTCCGCCTTGGCTACGGCCCGTCCGATCTTGTCTCGGCATTTTCCTGTTTCGGTTTCGAATTGCCGCCGGCTTTTGCCTTTTTCGGCTCCTGCGACGGAGACTTGTCGGCATCCGGTGCTGCCGGACGCGTCACCTTGAAGGCGACACCGGTACCCTCCGCATAGCTGCAGTCGACCGTGTCCCCTTCCTGGACCCGGCCCGACAGCATCTCCTTGGCCAGCGGCGCTTCGAGGACGCGGCGGATTTCGCGCCGCAATTCACGCGCGCCGAACTGTGGCTGATATCCCTCGTCGGCCAGATGGCCGACGAGGCTCTTGTCGAAGCTCAGCGTGATGCCCTGGCCGAGCGCGACCTGGCGGACGAGATTGAGCTGCAACTCGACGATGCTGCCGATCTGTGTCCTGGAGAGCGGATCGAAGATGATGATCTCATCTATCCGATTGAGGAACTCCGGCCGGAAATGCTTGCGCAGCACCGCCATCACATCATCGCGCACGGCCTCCGACGGGACCGAACCCGCCAGGCTCGGACGGCCCATGATGACATCCGAAGCCAGATTGCTGGTGGCGATGATCATGGTGTTCTTGAAGTCGATGACGCGGCCCTTGCCGTCGGTGAGCCGGCCATCGTCCAGCACCTGGAGCAGCACGTTGTAGACGTCGGCATGCGCCTTTTCGATCTCGTCGAAGAGGACGACGCTGTAGGGACGGCGGCGGACACGCTCCGTCAGCTGGCCGCCCTCGTCATAGCCGACATAGCCCGGCGGCGCGCCGATCAGGCGGGCGACGGCGTGGCGCTCCATGTATTCGGACATGTCGATGCGGATGACGGCATCCTCGTCACCGAAGATGACCTCGGCCAGCGCCTTGGCAAGCTCGGTCTTCCCGACACCCGTCGGCCCGAGGAACAGGAAGGTGGCGATCGGCCGGTTGCCCTGCTTCAGGCCGGCCCTGGCCAGCCTGACCGCATCGGAAACCGCCTGGATTGCCTGGTCCTGGCCGATGACGCGCTGATGCAGCCGCTCCTCCATCTTGAGCAGCTTTTCCTTCTCTTCCTGCGTCAGCTCGTTGACCGGGATCCCCGTCAGCTTGGAGACGATGTCGGCGATGTCGCTGACCTGCACGTCGGCGCTGCTCGACCCGATCTTCTGCTTCCACTGGTCGGTCTTGTCGTCGAGGTCCTTTTCCTGCCTGGCGATCTTCGCCTCGATGTCCTTGGCCTTGTCGAACTGCTTGCGCGACGTCGCATAGGCCTGCTCACGCTTGAGCTGGGCGAGCTCCGCTTCCGCCTCCTGCAGGTCGGCCGGGCGCGAGGTGGTCGACAGGTGCACCCGCGCCGCCGCCTGGTCGATCAGGTCGATCGCCTTGTCGGGCAGGAAGCGCCCGGTGATGTAGCGGTCGGACAGTTCGGCCGCGGCGACCAGCGCCTCGTCCTGGATGATGACCTTGTGGTGCGCCTCCATGCGGTCGCGCAGGCCACGCAGGATGTTGATGGTCTGGTCGACCGTCGGCTCGGGCACCATGACCGGCTGGAAACGGCGTTCGAGCGCAGCGTCCTTCTCAATGTATTTCTGGTATTCGTTCAGCGTGGTCGCGCCGATCAGGTTCATCTCGCCGCGCGCCATCGCCGGCTTGAAGGTGTTGGCGATGTCGAGGCCGCCCTCGCCGCCGCCCTGTCCGGCGCCGACGATGGTGTGGACCTCGTCGATGAACAGCACCAGCTCGTCCTGTTTCTCGGCGATCTCGTCCATCACCTGCTTGATGCGCTCTTCGAATTCGCCCCGGTATTTGGAGCCGGCGACCAGGGAATTGATATTGAGCTCGATGAGACGCTTGCCGCGCAGGACCTCCGGCACCTCGTTGTTGATGATGCGCTGCGCCAACCCTTCGACGATCGCCGTCTTGCCGACGCCGGGCTCACCGATCAGCACCGGATTGTTCTTCTTGCGGCGCGCCAGCACCTCGATCGTGGTCTCGATCTCCTTCGAGCGGCCGATCACCGGGTCGAGCTTGCCGTCGCGCGCCATCCTGGTGAGATCGCGGCTGAACTTGTCGAGGTTGGGCGTGTTGGTGGGCGTGTCGACCTTGCCGTCTTCCGCGCCCTTGCCGACGACCTTCACCGACTGCTGACGCAACGCCTGTGCCGTCAGGCCGTATCGCTTGAGCAGCGTTCCGGCATAGCTGTCGGGCACCTCCGCCAGTCCGATCAGCAGATGCTCCGGGCCGACATAGCTGTGGCCGAGTTCGCGTGCGGCGGTATAGGCCCGCGCCAGCGCGCTCTTGACCCTGGGCGACACACCGACTTCCCCCTTGGGGTCCGCCTTGTCGCCCGATTGTTCGGGGCTGTATCTGTCTATCTCCGCCTGGAGATCGGCGGGCGATACCTTGAACTGCTTCAGGATGGTCTGGACGACATCGCTTTCGGGCAGCACGTAGAGCAGGTGCTCGGTATCGACTTCGCGGCGGCCGCTCTGGGCCGCCCGCTCGGCCGCCCGCTGCAGCATCTCCTTGGCCTGCTCGCTGAACTGCTCGATATATTGCCGCTCGCCGGTCGTATCGGGCGCCGAGCCGCCGCGGCGCGTGTTGAAGGCGCCGGGAGAACTGTCCGCCAATCCATCGGAGCGGTTGAAGAAATCCCCGAACGGGCTTCCGCCGAAAAGGGATTCGAAAGGCGAAAGATATTTCTGGTGGCGTGTCAGTTGCCCGTAGTCGTATTCGCAGACGTCCAGGTCCTCACGGGCCCCGTCCCTGACGACGGTGACGCGGATTGCGGCCGGACGAACACCACAGATCTCGCATAGCTTGGCTGCCATTGGATTACCCCTTGCCGGTTTCAGTTCCGTGCACGAAATTTTGCCTTTGGTAATGCCCTTGCCGTTGCCCGAAGCCCCATCGGGCAGCCGCTGACCTCATTCTCCTTTTGAAAATACGCCACCGTCGCCAGTGCCGGCATCCCGGCGCAGGCGAAGACAGGTCCAGGCTGTTCCGCAAAGCGAACCCAGCGCCGTTGGGAATGGGGGAACGAGAACCCTTGGCTGTCCGCTTCCAGCCCGGCCCGTGGTCTCTTCCTCGTCTAACCGCCCCCGTATCCTGCCCATGATAGCGCGGCGGCGCAACGTCAAAACGCACTCGATGCGAAAAACCTGCCGCACGCCGATTGGAAGCAAGGCTTTGGCCGAGCGTCAAAAATTGGGCCTCAGACATTCATCATCCTGGTTGGAACAGCTCGGGTCGCGGCGTTCACCGCACAGCGCTTTCAGGGGGATGCCTATGGTCGACGTATCGGGAAGATTGCGCATTGCCGTGCTGTTCGGCGGCCGCTCGGCCGAGCATGACGTCTCGCTGCTTTCCGCAGCCAATGTCATGAAGGCGCTGGCCCCGGAAAAATACGATCCCGTTCCGATCTTCGTCACCCGCGACGGTCTGTGGCTGTTGAGCGCCTACGAAAACGGCACGCTGGCAACGCCATCCAGCGGCACCGAAATCTGTCTGCTGGCGGGAAGACACGGAAGGGCAATCGCCTTGCCCAAGGACGACGTGCCCTACGAAGCCCCAAAGATCGACATTGTGTTTCCCGTCCTGCACGGCCTTCCCGGCGAGGACGGAGCGGTGCAGGGACTGGCCGAGGTGGCCGGCGTGCCGCTCGCCGGATGCGGCATACCGGGCTCTGCCAACGCGCTCGACAAGGACATCGCCAAGCGGCTGTTCAACGCGGCGGGTGTACCTGCCGCGCGGTCGGTGACGATCCGTCGCGGCACCGCACCGGCCTTCGATGGACTGGAAAAGGCGCTCGGCCTGCCGATCTTCATCAAACCGGCCCGCCAGGGTTCGTCGGTCGGCATCAACAAGGTCTCGACGCAGGCGGACTATGAGACAGCCCTGTCCGAGGGTTTCCGCCATGACGACAAGCTTTTGGCCGAGGAATTCATTCGCGGCCGCGAGATCGAATGCGCGGTGCTGGAGAACCCGGACGGCACGCTGTTCGTGTCGCGAACCGGCGAGATCACCCCCGCCGCAAGCCATGGCTTCTATAGCTACGACGCCAAATACATCGACGCCGACGGGGCGGCGTTGAAGGTTCCGGCAGACATCCCCGGGGATGTCGAGGACGAGATCCGCGCCCATGCGGCGACGGCGTTTCGTGCGCTCGGCTGCGACGGCATGGCACGCGCCGATTTCTTCGTCACTGCGGACAACCGCATCTTCATCAACGAACTGAACACCATCCCCGGTTTCACCGACATCAGCATGTATTCCAAGGTGATGGGCGCCAGCGGGGTCAGCTATCCGGAGATCATCGACCGGCTGGTCGCGCACGGCATGGCGCGCGCAGGCCGTTCTCTCTGAAAGCCGGTCGGTCTTACATGCGCACCACAACCTTGCCCTTGGCGCGCCCGGCTTCCAGATAGGCAAAGGCATCGGCGATCCCGGCGAAAGGGAATACCCGGTCGATGACCGGCTCCAGCTTCTTCCGCTCGATCAGCTGTGCGAGTTCGGCAAGCTCGCTGCCGCTCGGATGCATGAACAGATAGCGGTACGAGACGCCGTGCTTCCTGGCTTCGGCACGCAGGCTGAACGATGCGAGCCAGAACAGCGCAGCCAGCCCCATGCCCCGGCCAAGGTCCTTCAGCGCGGTCTGGGGCTCCGGCATGCCGGCGATCGAAACCACCTTGCCGCCGCGCTTCACCACCTGGAATGTTTTCTTGAGCGTCTCGCCGCCGAGCAGATCGAAGGCGCCGTCCATGTCGCGCACACGATCCTCGAACTTCTGCGTGGTGTAGTCGATGACCACGTCGGCTCCCAGCCGCTCGACGAGCGCCCTGCCGCGCGGCGACGCCGTCGTGGTAACCTCCGCTCCAAGATGCTTCGCCAGCTGGATGGCGAAAGTACCGACGCCACCCGCCCCGCCGGGAATGAAGACGCGACTGCCCTTCTTCACGCCGAGTTCGTCGCGCAGCGCCTGCAGCGCGGTGAGCCCGGCCAGCGGAACGCCGGCGGCGCTTTCGAAATCCAGCGATGCCGGCATGAGGGCAACGAGGTCGGCGGGAACAACCGCATAGTCCGCGAAGGCACCCATGGCGGCCTTCGGCATACGGGCGAAGATCCGGTCTCCTTTCGCGAACGATGTCACGCCCGCGCCGGGTTCCTCGACGACGCCGGCCAGCTCGTTGCCCATGATGGCCGGCAGCGGATACCGCTGGATGACCTTCAGCTTGCCTTCGCGCGTCTTGAAATCGACCGGATTGAGACCCGCAGCATGAACACGCACCAGCACCTCGCCACGGGCGGGGCGTGGCCGCGGCATCTCGCGCAGCTCGGCGGCTTCGGCACCGCCATATCCCGTCAGAACAAAGGCCTGCATTGCGCACCCCATCGATCGTTGGCTCCTGCGCACTTCTAGCATGCGACGGGCTGGCCTAGAATGTCGGCAACATGTGATCAAGTGCCGGCCGGGACTGATCAGCCTCGCCGGATCATCAGGAAGGCTAGCACGGCAATTGCTCCGGCGGCGACGGCGACGGCGAGCGAAGGGATGACCCCGATCCGGATCATGCCGAATGCCAGCGCGAACGGGGCGACTGCCGAGACGACGAGGCGCGCGGAATTCACCCTGCCCTGCAGCCTGCCATAGCCCTCGCTGCCGAACAGATGAAGCGGCAGCGTGCCCGAGACGATGCTGAGCAGCCCGTTGCCCAGGCCGAACAGGATGGCGAAAGCCATGGCGCCGGCAACCGATGGCGCCGTCAGGGCGAGGACCAGCACACCCAGGGGCATCAGGGTTGCTGCGATGACGGCCAGCACCACCGGCGACAGGTTGCGCCCGAACCCCATGTTGATCAGGCGGCTCACCACCTGCGACGGACCGAACAGCGTTCCGATGAACGCCGCCGACGCCCCGAGGCCAAGGCCCGAAAGCAACGGCACCATGTGCACCAGTATGGCCGCGCCGACCAGTGACTGCAGCGCGAAGCCGGCCACCATCAGGGCGAAGCCTGACCGCCTGCCGCCTTCAGGCAATCGTCCAAGGACGGGAACTGGCGCCGTCGACATGGCGGCCCGGCTGCGGGCCAGCCCCGCCGACAACCATCCGTGCAGCGGCAGGCAGACGACCAGGTTGAGCGCGGCAAAGACCAGATAGACTTCCTGCCAGCTCAACTGCCGGTGCAGCGCGCTGGTGATCGGCCAGAAGACGGTCGAAGCAAAGCCGCCGATCAAAGTGAGATAGGTGATGCTGCGGGCCGCGACATGCGGCTGCAGCTGCACCAGGAGCGCAAAGGCCGCGCCGTACTGGACGAGGTTCGAGGCGAGTTCGAGAGCGATCAGGGCCGCGACGAAAACGGCACCGTTCGGAGCCGCGGCGCAAGCGGCAAGCGCTGCCGCGGCGAGCAGCGAGCCGGCCGACATCATGCGCCCGGCGCCATGGCGATCGATCAGCCGCCCGAACCAGGGCGCCGCGAACCCACCCGCCAGCAGCGCCGCCGACAATGCGCCGAACACCCATTCCGTCGACCAGCCGAGATCGCGGGCCATATCGGGCGCGAGGATCGAGAAGCTGTAATAAAGCGTGCCGTAGGCGATGATCTGGGTGAGGCCGAGTGCGAGGACGGCCGCGACCGGAATCCGCTCGCCGACTGTATTCACGGCTGGCCCTTGGCTGGATGGTGCACAACCTCGCCGTCTTCCTTGGTGAAGGTGGCAACGGGGTTGGCGAGCAGGTCGAGGACGGCTTCGGAGGGTCGGCAGAGCGCCGTGCCTTTCGGCGTCTCCACGATCGGCCGGTTGATCAGGATCGGGTGCGCCATCATGAAATCGATCAGCTCGCCGTCAGACCATTTGCCGTCGGCCAGGCCGAGTTCGCCATAAGGCGTGTCCTTCTCGCGCAGCAACTGCCTCGGCGTGATCTGCATGGCCGCCATCAGTTCGACCAGCCGCTGCCATGACGGCGGATCGACGAGGTATTCGATGACAACAGGCTCTTCACCACTGGCCTTGATCATGGCCAGGGTGTTGCGGGACGTGCCGCAGGCAGGATTGTGATAGATGGTGACGGTCATCGCGCCCTTCCGGTTTCCGTGACAGGAGCAGGCTTCAGGCCCCGCTCATACCAGCCTTTGCTGCGGTTCACGATCCAGACGACCGAGAGCATCACCGGCACCTCGACCAGCACGCCGACGACGGTGGCGAGTGCGGCACCCGAGTTGAAGCCGAACAGGCTGATGGCCGCGGCGACCGCCAGCTCGAAGAAGTTTGAAGCTCCGATCAGTGCCGAGGGACCGGCAACGCAATGCTGCTCGCCGCTGATGCGGTTGAGCAGGTAGGCGAGCCCGGCGTTGAAATAGACCTGGATCAGGATCGGTACGGCCAGCAGCGCGATGATCAGCGGCTGCGCGATGATCTGTTCACCCTGGAAGCCGAAAAGCAGAACCAGCGTTGCCAGCAATGCGACGAGAGAGACCGGCTGCAGCGTAGCAAGCAGCCGGTCCAGCGCCGACTGCCCGCCCTTAGCCAGCAGGCGCCGGCGCACGAACTGGGCGGCCACGACCGGGATGATGATGTAGAGCACGACGGACAGCACCAGCGTGCCCCATGGCACCGTGATCGCCGAAAGGCCGAGCAGCAGGCCGACGACCGGCGCGAAGGCCACAACCATGATGGCGTCGTTCAAGGCTACCTGAGACAGCGTGAAATGCGGTTCGCCCTTGGTCAGGTTCGACCACACGAAAACCATTGCCGTACAGGGGGCGGTTGCCAGAATGATCAGCCCGGCAATGTAGGAATCGATCTGGCCGGCCGGCAGATAGGGCCGGAACAGCCAGCCGACGAACAGCCAGCCGAGCAGCGCCATCGAGAATGGCTTGACCGCCCAGTTGATGAACAGCGTCACGCCGATGCCGCGCCAATGGCGGCCGACTTCGCCGAGTGCCGCGAAATCGATCCTGAGCAGCATCGGCACGATCATCAGCCAGATCAGCAGAGCCACCGGCAGGTTGACCCTGGCGATCTCGGCCGAGCCGGCAAGCTGGAACAGGCCTGGAAAGAGATGGCCGAGCAGGACGCCCGCGACGATGCACAGGCCGACCCACAGGGTCAGGTAGCGTTCGAATGTGGTCATCGCTCAGGCCGCCGGCGCGTTCTGGTGCAGGCCTGCCGATGTCGCGCCATCGGTCGAACCGATCCGTTTCAAATGATGCTGAAGGGCGAGACGATCGATCGAGGCGTGCGGCAGGTTGAGGAAAGCGTCGATGCGGTTCTTCATGTAGCGCGCCGCGGTGGAGAAGGCGCGTTCCCTGTCGATGTCGGAGCCTTCGACGGCGGCCGGATCCTCGATGCCCCAATGCGCGGTCATCGGATTGCCAGGCCAGACCGGGCAGGCTTCGCCGGCGGCACTGTCACAGACGGTGAAGACGAAATCCATCTCCGGTGCGCCGGGCACAGCGAACTCGTCCCAGCTCTTGGAGCGGAACCCTTCGGCCGGATAATCCAGCGCGGCGAGCACCTTGAGCGCGAACGGGTTGACGGTGCCCTTCGGCTGGCTGCCCGCCGAATAGGCCCTGAACCGGCCGGCGCCTTCCCTGTTGAGGATGCTTTCCGCCAGGATCGAGCGCGCGGAATTGCCGGTACACAGGAACAATACGTTGTAGACGCGGTCGCTCATTGAACAATGTCCTTGGACGGGGTGCAGCAGGCGGCTGCGGTGACAACAGGGGCGCAGACTTCCGGATGGCCGCCGCAGCAATCCTCCATCAGGAACCGGATCAGGCCGCTCAGCGCCTCATATTCGGCGCTGTAGATGATCGAACGCGCATCGCGCCTTGCCGCGGCAAGGCCTGCCCGCTCCAGTTCCTTCAGATGAAATGACACGTTAGAGGCCGACACTTCGGCCTTCTCGGCAATGGCCCCGGCGGCAATGCCCTGGGGGCCGGCCACCACCAGCATGCGCAGGATGCGCAGGCGGGTCTCCTGCGACAGGGCACCGAAGGCTGCGAGGGCTTGACGTTCATCCATATTTCAATAATCCTAAAAATATCGAAATGAGGAATAGCGCAGATGAATGCTCCTGGCAACGTCAATGTTTCGGTGGCAGCCGACGACATCACGATCGGTGAATTGCTGGAGGTACTCGACCGGCATCCATCGAGCCCGCTCACCTTCCGCTGCGAAGGGCGCCGGCTGCGCAAGGGCTATCATGTGACGGAGGTGAAGGCCGGAACCTTCGCCGGTCTCGACTGCGGCGCCAATCCGGAGGCCTGGACGGAAATCTTCGTGCAGTTGTGGGACGTCGATGACGCGCCTGAACAGATGACGGCCAAGAAGTTCGCCGCGATCATCGGCAAGGTCGCCGACCACCTTTCACTTGACCGGAGCGCCCGGCTGACCTTCGAGGTGAGCGATGGCGTGCAGCCCATGCAGTTGCACCGAGCCGCCGCGCCGTCGATCGGCGCCGGCGAAATCGTCGTGGCGCTTTCGCCACGCCCGGCAAGCTGCAAACCACGCGATCGCTGGCTGGCTGAGCAGCAGGCCGCGGGTTCCTGCTGCGGACCGGCAGGTTCGCCGTGTTGTCCGTAGCGACATCAAGGAAAAATGCCCGAAATCGTTGGCGCCCCGGTGCGTCACGGAGCGAAGCGCCATCGGCCTGATCCGCTCCATATCTTTGCCTCGAGCATGATCCTGGTCCGAAAAGTCTTCAACTTTGCGGGATCATGCTCTAGAGCAGACCGTCCGGCAGCGTGGCCGGGCTTGTTTTCAGGGCATCCATAATGGCCATATCCAATTCGATCGATCTCAATCCCGAACTCCTTGCCGCCGCCGTCGAGAGCAAAGCATGGCCGTTCGAGGAAGCCAAAAAGATCGTCGAACGCTACAAAGGCCGTGAATTCCCGGAGACCGTGGTGTTCGAAACCGGCTACGGCCCGTCCGGCCTGCCGCATATCGGCACCTTCGGCGAGGTGGCGCGCACGACCATGGTGCGCCATGCCTTCCATGTGCTGACCAGAGGCGAGGTCAAGACCAAGCTGCTCTGCTTCTCCGACGACATGGACGGCATGCGCAAGATCCCGGAAAACGTGCCGGACCGCGCCGCGCTCGAACCTTACCTGCAGATGCCGCTCACCGTCGTGCCGAACCCCTATGGCGGCGACTACAAGAGCTTCGGCGACCACAACAACACCATGCTGCGGCGCTTCCTCGACACGTTCGGCTTCGACTACGAATTCGCCAGCGCGACGGAGTACTACAAGTCGGGTCGCTTCGACGACATGCTGCTGCGCGCAGTCGAGAAGTACGATGCCATCATGAAGGTGATGCTGCCGACGCTGGGCGAAGAACGCCAGGCGACCTACAGCCCCTTCCTGCCCATCTCGCCGAAGAGCGGGCGCGTTCTCTACGTGCCGATGAAGCATGTCGACGCCAAGGCCGGCACCATCACCTTCAACGACGAGGACGGCACCGAGACGACGCTGCCGGTAACCGGCGGCAAGGTGAAGATGCAGTGGAAGCCGGATTTCGGCATGCGCTGGGCCGCCCTCGGCGTCGATTTCGAGATGTTCGGCAAGGATCACCAGACCAATGCCGGCATCTACGACAAGATCTGCAACATTCTTGGCGGCCGCGCGCCGGAGCATTTCGTGTTCGAGCTGTTCCTCGACGAGCATGGCCAGAAGATCTCGAAGTCGAAGGGCAACGGCCTGACCATCGACGAGTGGCTGACCTACGCGCCGACCGAGAGCCTCGGCCTCTACATGTACCAGCGGCCAAGGCAGGCGAAGAAGCTCTATTTCGACGTCATCCCGAAGGCGGTGGACGAGTATTATTCCTTCCTCTCCGCCTATCCGCGCCAGGAATGGAAGGAGCGGCTCGGCAATCCGGTCTGGCACATGCATGACGGTCATCCGCCGGTCATCGACATGCCGGTCTCGTTCGCGCTGCTGCTCAATCTGGTCAGCGCCTCGAATGCCCAGAACAAGGACGTGTTGTGGGGCTTCATCTCGCGTCATGCACCGGGCGTGACGCCGGCCACACATCCCGAGCTCGACAAGCTGACCGGCTATGCGATCCGTTATTTCGACGACTTCGTGAAGCCGACCAAGGTCTACCGCGCCGCCGACGATGTCGAGCGCGACGCACTGGCCAGGCTGTCGGAGGCCCTGGGCGCCCTGCCTGCAGGCTCGAACAGCGAAACGATCCAGAACGCGGCGCTCAACGTCGCGCGCAAGATCGAACGCTACCAGGACCATGCCAAGCAGAGCCCGGAAGGCGGACCCGGCGTGTCGGTCGCCTTCTTCCAGATGATATACCAGGTGCTGATCGGCCAGGAGCGCGGCCCGCGCTTCGGCTCGTTCGCCGAGCTCTACGGCATCGCCGAGACGCGCGACCTCATCGCGCGGGCGCTGGAGGGAAAGCTCGCAGCGTAGGATCGCCGCCCGGCGCCGGTCCGGCCGGAGCCTGCCAGATCGACGGCGAACTGTTCGGCGACGCGGGCGCATCCAGGCCCGAACTGTCGATGATCGAACTCGGTACCGCTTCCGGCGCCGAGACAGGCGGCGGGGCTGGTGGCAGGCCAGTCCCCTCCGGCGCCTTGCCGAAGATGCCCCGCTTCTCCGCCTTCGCCTTTTCGCCGGCCTCCGCATAAGGACCGCCGGCGGCGGGCCGGGCCCAGCCATTGCTCACCAGCCACTCGCCGACATCGACCTTGCCGATGTGGCAAGGCGCGGAGATCAGGTCGCGCCCACCTTCCGGTGGCACCACGCAGTTGACGGCGCGCTGGCGGATGAGGGCGCGGAAGGCTCCGCGCGCGCGTGCGCCGCAAGGCCATGATTTGCCGGCTTCGTCGGTGCAGGTCTCGTCCTCCGGCATGATGTCGACGCCCGAGACAGCGACCGAATAGCCCTTGGCTTCGATGCGACCCGCGGCCGGCGCCACCGCCTGGTAGAGCGGCGTGCCTTTCCACTTGTCCGGCATCGGCGGCTTCTTCGGCTGCGCCAGCGAAAGCTTGCTCAGCGGCGCGCGCGGTTCGATGCGCTGCAAGGCGCCGGGATCGCCCGGCGCCGCCGCCATCATCGGGTCGATCGCCCTTGATGCCGCCTCCGCCTGCTGCTGGATGGTCTCCGCCGTGGCTTGCTGCGTTGCGGCCTGCGTCTGACCCGACTGCTGTGGTGCCGCCGGCATTCCTGACTGTTGCGTCGTCGACACGCCCGGTTGAAGCGGCTTCTCCGCTGGCGCCTGTTCGGTCGCGGGCTCGGGCTCCGGCGGTGGAGCCGCGTCGTTGTCCACTCCAGCCGGCTGGTCGGCAGGAGGGTCGCCCAGCATGTCGAGCGTCGGCACGTCCTCGTTCGATATCTCGACCTTGGCGCCCTCCCCGGTGATGCGCCCACCCGCGACGATGGCAGCGGCGGAAGCCCCAAGCATCAGGATGGCAACGACTGCGGGAAGCGGTCTCATACCGCCATCCTACTGGCTTGCCCAGACGATGCGGGCCACCCACTCCACCTCGACCATCTGCAGGTCGCGGTTGGGGTGATCCGGGTTCAGCGAGAGCAGCGAGATGGTGCGCGCCGTCTGGCGCTCCAGCACCTTGGCCATGACCTCGCCGGAGCCGGTCTTGACGACGACGCGGTCGCCGCGGCGCACGGTGGCACCCGGCTCCACGATCAAAACGTCGCCATTGCGGTAAAGCGGCAGCATCGAATCGCCCTGGACCTTCAAGGCATAAGCCGTATCGGTGGATTGCGCCGGCAATTCGACCAGATCCCAGCCTTGTCCAACCGGGAAGCCGGCATCGTCGAAATAACCGCCGGCGCCGGCCTGCGCGAAACCGACCAGGGGCACGGCAGCGCCAGAACCGTGCGGCCGGGCAGGAGATTGCCCGCCCTGGATCAGCCCCATGAATTCGTCGAGCGTCGCGCCCGTCGCTTCCATGATCTTGGCGAGCGACTCGGTGGAGGGCCAGCGCGGGCGCCCGTCCGACGACTGCCGCTTCGATTTGTTGAATGCCGTCGAGTCGAGGCCGGCGCGCCTGGCGAGACCAGAGGCCGACAGCGAATAACGCTCCGCTAGGGCATCTATCGCGGCCCAGACACGATCATGCGAGAGCACGGCCCGCTCCCTTCGAAGAGGAAAAAATACCTTTCCGTTGTAGCCACGCGAATCGGGCTTGTCCACCGCAAGCGTTGTCAAACCTGTCGGCAGCGAGGGCAACGCAACCGCTCGTTACGATTCCGGGTGCTGAAACACGATCAAGGTCGCGAAAAGCCGTTTCATGGACGATGATGACGCCGACCGCTTCGCCAACAGCCCGTGCAGCCTTCATGCTTTTCATCCCGCTTCCCTTCGTCGTTGCCATCCTGCTGCTGATCCTCTTCGTCACCGTCGTCCGGCGCGATGACGATGCGCCGCCGAACATCCCCTTTCTCGTCCTGATCCTGGTTGCAGTGCTGCAATCGGTGCTGCTGGGACTGCGATGGGGGTACGGCATCGGCAGTGTCGGCATCATCCTTCCGGTCGTTGCGGCCACCGTGCCGCCGCTGGTGTATGCGGGCGTGTCCGGGCTGGTGCGCGGGAGTGCCCTTTCGACACTCCCGCGCCTCGGTTTCCATCTCATTCCGGCAATCGCCATCGTGCTGCTCATGGTTTTCTGGCGAAATGCCATCGACCTGGCGATCGCGTCGATCTTCACCGGCTACGCCATCGCGATATTGCTGCTGACGCGGCTGGGCACCGACGCGCTACGCCTGGCGCCTTTCGAGAATGCCGGGCCTGCCTATCGGGCGATCCTGTTTGCGGCGTGTGCCCTGCTCCTGTCGGCGATGATGGATGTTTTCGTCCTTGCCGACTTTGCCTGGACACAGGGAACGCATGCCCCGCTCCTGATCACGATCGCGAATCTCGCGGTGCTGGCGGTGCTGGCGATCGCGGTCGCAACCGCAGGCCGCCGCGGCATGCCGGTGCAGCCGTCCGAAACTCAACAGCGGCTGGAACTGGTGGAGGACAAAGAGACCCTTGCCGCGGTCCAGACCCTGATGGAGACCCGGCACATCTATCGCGATGTCGACCTCAATCTCGACAGGCTGGCCCGCAAGACGGGAATCCCGGCGCGGCAGATTTCCACGGCCATCAATCGGGCGACGGGCAAGAACGTCTCGCAATATGTCAACGACCACAGGATCGCGGAGGCATGCAGCCTGCTCACCGATACCGCGAAGCCGGTGACCGAGATCATGTTCGACGTGGGCTTCCTGACCAAGTCCAACTTCAACCGCGAATTCCGCCGCGTCACCGACAGGACGCCGCTGGCCTGGAGGCAGACGAAGGCCGGGGCTGATTGAGGGCGACGGACTGAATCGCGATCGAGGACGACCGGAAACGCGTTCCAGGTCTCTTTTGCCGCCACGCCGGCCATGCTGGCGGCATGAACATGATCACAGAACACGAACGCAAACTCGCCGCAGCGCTCACGCCGTTGTCACCCTTTCCGGACAGTGGTGCGGCGCGACCGGGAATGTCCCGGCGGCTGGTCCGTCTCCTGGGCCTTTCCGCGCTGGCGGCGGCAGCTGCCATCGCCTTCCTCCAGCCGCAAATCTATCGCGCTATCGAAACCGGAGGCCCGACAGCGGGCCAGCCGCATGAGGCGGCCGGCGCCTCGACGCCCGTGGAGAAGCCAGCTCCTTCGAAGGCTGCGCCAACGAAAGGGCCTGTCAGTGCACCGGCCGGCCGCGAGATCAGCGGCTCGGGTTATGTGGTCGCGCCCCGCATCACCACCGTCTTTTCCAAATACGAAGGCAGGATCATCGGCGTTGCCGTCCAGGCGGGAGACCTGGTGGCGGCCGGCCAGATCCTCGTGACGCTCGATGACGCAGGCGCCCGCTTCGCGCTCGAACGAACCAGGGCAGCAAGAGCCACGGCCGATCTCTTGCTTGCCGCCCACACCATCGACCTCGACCAGGCACGCGCCTCCCTTGGCCGCACCGAAACACTTGCAGCCCGTGACACGGCTTCGAAGCAGCAGCTGGAAGAGGCGCGCAGAACCGTCGAACGCGCGGAGAACGCCGCGGCACAGGCCCGCCAGGATCTCGCAACGGCGGAACTTGCCATCCGCGTCGCCGAGGAGCCCGTCCGCGAACTGACGGTGCGCGCGCCGTTCGCCGGGACCGTGACGCGGCTCGATGCCCATGTCGGCGACACCGTGCTCGCCCGTGTCGACAGCGTGCGCGAGAACCAGAGCCTGCTCACGATCAGCGACCAGACGACCATGGTGATCGATGCCGATGTCGCGGAGACCGGCATGGCCGACCTGCAGCGAGGACTGCGTGGCGAGGCGGTTCTCGACGGTTTTCCCGATCGCCCCTTTGCGATCGAGGTGCAACGTGTCGCCCCTGTCGCCTCGATCGAAAAGGGCACCGTCAGCCTGCGCCTCGCACTCACCGATCCGCCAGCCGGTATCCGGCCGAACATGGCCGCGCGCATTCGCCTCCAACTCACCGACAGCAAGACCGGAGCAGACAGCCAATGACCCACGATTTCTACATAGTGCTTGCCGGCATACGCAAAGGCTATCGCATCGGCGGCGAGCCGATGCCGATCTTCAGCGGGCTCGACCTCGTCATCCCGCGTGGCGACTTCGTTGCGATCATGGGCCCTTCGGGATCGGGCAAGTCGACACTGCTCAACATGCTGGCCGGGATCGACGTGCCGGATGCCGGCAGCCTCAGCATCGGCAACCACCGGCTCGACCAGATGGGCGAGAGCGCGCGCTCGTCCTGGCGGGCGCACAATATGGGCATCGTCTTCCAGTTCTATAATCTGCTGCCGATGCTGAACGCAGCGGAGAATGTGGAGCTGCCGCTGCTGCTGAAGCCCCTGTCGGCAAGCGAACGCCGCGCGCGGGTCGGCAAGGTGCTCGATCTGGTCGGGCTTGCCGGCCGCGAGAAGCAGTATCCCGCCATGATGTCGGGCGGCCAACAGCAGCGTGTCGGCATCGCCCGCGCCATCGTCTCCGATCCCGGCCTGCTTCTCTGCGACGAGCCGACCGGTGATCTCGACCGGAACTCGGCCGACGATGTGCTGGAGATGCTCGGCTTCCTCAACCGTAGCCTGGAAAAAACCATCGTCATGGTGACGCACGACCCGCAGGCGGCACGCTCCGCCAGGAGGACGCTGCATCTCGACAAGGGCCAGTTCGTCGAAGAGAAGAGGGCCGCCTCATGACTTTCTTCGGTCTTGCCCGCAAGAACGCCTGGCGAAAGCCGCTGCGTACCGTGCTGCTGATGATCTGCGTCGCGATCGCCTTCCTCATTTACGGCCTGACCGCAAGTTTCCTGGCCGGTTCGCAAGGGGCTTCCGCCGCCAGCGAGGACATATTGGGCGTGATGAGCGCCGGGGGCCGTGGACAGGCGCTGCCGATGTCGCACCTCGCCCGCATCGCCACTGAACCCGGCACCGGCGCGGTCGGCTACATGGCGCGCATGCGTGGATTTTCCGGCAGTGAGAAAAATGTCATCGCAGTCAGCGCCGTCGAGCAGCAGGCGCTCATGGCCGTCAACGGCAAGGAACTCGGACTGACGCCAGCGTTGATCGCAACACTGGATCAAGGCCGCGAGCGGGTGCTGGTCGGCCGCGCGCTGGCGGAGGCTCAAGGCTGGTCGGTCGGCCAGCGCATCGCCATCACCGCTCTCCAGATGGCCAGGCAGGATGGCGGCCGCGACTGGCGCTTCGAGATCGCCGGCATCTTCGAAGGCGCTGGCGCCAGCACCGACACCTATTTCGTCATTGCCCGATACGACTATGTCAACGCGGCCCGCGCCAAGGGCAAGGATACGGTCGACGCCTTCATCGTTCGCCCGGGTGACGGCATCAAGGCAAGTGCGCTTGCTGCCCGCATCGACGCCCTGTTCGCCAACTCGGCCGCACCGACCCGAACGCAGTCGGAAAAGCAGTTCCTGGAAGCCTTCCTGCGCCAATATGCCGACATCGGGCTGATCGTCGACCTGGTCACGGGGACGGCCTTCCTCACGCTGCTGATGATCGTCGTCAACACCATGGTCTTCGCCGTGCGCGAGCGCACCTTCGAGATCGGTGTGCTGAAGACGCTGGGCGTCTCCAATCTCAGGATCTTAGCCCTTGTGCTCGGCGAGACGCTGTTCATCTGCATCATCGGTGCAGGCGTCGGTCTCGCCCTGGCCAAGCTCGCGACGGTGCTTGTCGGACCGGTTGTCGGCCTCGTCTTCTCGCCGCCGGTGCTGGCCAAGGCGACAGCGATCGCTCTCCTGCTCGGCTTCGCGACCGGCCTGCTGCCGGCCATCAATGCCATGCGCACCCCCATCGTCAAAGCCTTCGGAGCGAGGTAGCCGCCATGTCCACCCAGATCAGACAGACGCTCGTGATGACGCGGGCCAATTTCGGCAGCCTGCGCCGCCGCCTGGCGATCTCGTTGTCGATGGTGCTTTCGGTCGCGCTTGTCGTCGCCGTCCTTGCCGGGTTCCTGGCGATGGCCAGGGGTTTCGAAAAGGCACTGACCAGCACAGGTTCGCCGCTGATCGCCATTGTCCTCGGCGGCGGCACGAACCAGGAGACCGGATCCGATATTCCCGCCGATGCGATCCGCGGCGTCCAGTCGCTGACGGGGGCAACGACCGCGGATATTGTCCGGGATGCGAACGGGACACCGCTTGTGTCCCGCGAGCTGGTGGTGCCGGTGGATGTCGCCGGCAGGCAGACCTCGACGGCCGCGCTTCGCGGCATGGATGCCAATGGTCCCTCGATCCGCGAAGGCATCACGCTGCAGGCGGGCCGACTGTTTACACCCGGCGCCCGCGAGATCGTGGTCGGCGCTCGCATAGCGGCCGACTTCGCGGGCTTTGCGATCGGCGACACGGTTCGGCTGGGGACCGTGGACTGGACGGTTGTCGGCCATTTCACGGCCAGCGGCAGTGCTTTCGAATCCGAGATATGGGGCGACCTCGACGCGGTTCGCGCCGGCTTCGACCGGCAGGGACAGGTGCAAAGCCTGCGTTTGCGCCTCGCCACGCCTGCATCGCTCGCAGCGCTCAAGGCAGGCCTGGCGACTATAACCTCGACACCGCTCGTCGCCATCTCCGAAGCCGATCTCTACGCCGCGCAATCGGGGCGTACAGCCAGCCTCATCCGCTTGTTCGGCTGGCCGGTCGCGCTCTTGATGGCGATCGGCGCGACAGCCGGAGCACTCAACACGATGATGAGCTCGGTCTCCGACCGGACCATCGAGATCGCCACCGTTCGTGCGCTCGGCTTCGGCAGGCTGCCGGCTTTCCTGGCGACATGGTTCGAAGCGGTCGTACTTGCTGCTGCCGGCGTGATGCTGGGTATTCTCGCTTCATGGCTGCTGTTCAACGGCTGGGAGGCCAGCACCGTCGGTGCGAACGACGCCAGCATGGGCTTCAGGCTGGCGGTCGACGCGGACGTGATGGTTCCCGCCGGCCTGCTCGGCCTGACGATCGGCATCATCGGCGGCGCTCTCCCGGCAATCGCGGCAACCCGGCTGCCACTGACGGCGGCCCTGCGGGCACGCGGGTAGTGCAGCACCGTGGCAGGACACCTAGTCGATGTCGACCTTCGCCATACCCGATCCCGGCAAGGCCGCATCGCGCCCGGACATGCTGCCGATTCGCCTGCGCGCTATGCCGATCTGCTCCAGCGTCAGGCGCGTCCATTCCAGCGCCGGCCACAACGTCAGGCGCACGACGTCGTTTTGCGGGACATTGTCTGCACCCATGGCTGCGGTGCAGGGGCCAGGCACATGATAGGTGCCGAATACCCGGTCGAAGAAGGGAAACACGTTGGCGAGGTTCTTGCCGTAAGCCTCGGGAGCATTCGCGTGATGCCAGCGATGAAAGCGCGGCGAAGCGATCAGCAGGCGAAACGGTCCGTGATCCCAATCGACATCGACGTGAACGTAGATCGTATGCAGCACCAGGATGACGGCACCCATGCCGATGGCGTCGGCGGGAAGGCCGAGCCATGTCAGCAGGATGGTGTAGGACCCCCACATGACCAATGTCTCGAGCGCATGGATGCGATAGGCCGTCAGCGCATTCACATGCGGATCGGAGTGATGGATCGCGTGCACCGGCCACAGCCATTTCATGTGCATGAGCCGGTGATTCCAGTAATTGGCAAAGTCATGCGCCACGATGGCGACGAGCATGAGAGCCCAGACCGGAAAAGCGGACCAGGCCGATGTCGGGATGCTTGGAATGCCTGCCAGCGCATAGAGCGCCTTGATCTGGTCCGAAAGCAGCCAGATGGCCGGAGCCAGGATGAGATTGATGTTGAAGATGGCGATCGTCGCGGCCACGCTGCGAACCGCAAGCCGGGACCACGAAAGCCGCCATCCCTTGCGCGCTATATCGAGGACCAGCAGCAGGACCAGGAATGCGAAGACGCATTGATTGGCGGGCGATCTGATCGCCGTCGGCCAGACCCCGATCATCGTCTCCAGGAATTCGACGATCTGCTCCACGCCCTGCCTCCCACCGCAACAGCAGTGCCGCCGCGAAACCAGCCCTGGAGCGCAATTTAGCGGGCCTTGCTTAAGGGGGTCTGAATGTCACTCGGCAGTCGGCAGTCGGCAGTCGGCAGTCGGCAGTCGGCAGTCGGCAGTCGGCAGTCGGCAGTCGGCAGTCGGCAGAGAGCATGCGGTCAAACACCGACCATGCAACACCGGCTGCCGACTGCCTCACTTGCCCTTCGAAGGCTTTCGCGGTTTCACCCGGCGCCCGAGCAGGTACTGATCGAAAGCCATGCTCCGCATTGACAAATTTTTTTGTCAATGCAAGTCTGAACCGATGATCGAAGTGGAAGTCATCGAAACCGCCGTTGTGGCCACAGCCGTCCTCGATCCGATCCGATCCCGGCTTCTGGCGGAACTCACGCAGCCCGCCTCCGCGGCAACCCTGGCGGCACGGGTGGGTCTTGCCCGCCAGAAGGTCAATTATCACCTTCGTGCGCTGGAGGAGCACAAGCTGGTTGTCCCGGTCGCGGAGCGGCATTGGGGCGGCCTTACGGAGCGGCTGATGATCGCGACCGCTTCCTCCTACGTCGTTTCACCGGCGGCGCTCGGACCGATTGGAGCCGATCCGTCACGGAACCAGGATCGCCTCTCGGCCGGCTACCTCATCGCGCTCGCGGGGCGCGCCATCCGCGAAGTCGGAGATCTGTGGCGCAACGCCCGTGTGAAGGGCAAACGGCTTGCCACCCTGTCGATCGATACGACTATCCATTTCCGGTCACCCGCCGATCGCGCGGCCTTCGCAGCCGATATGACCAATGCGATCGCCGCACTGGCGGCTCGCTATCACGACGACGCGGCACCCGGAGCACGTCCCCACCGTCTCGTGGTGGCGGCCTACCCCGCTCCCGGCGACACCTGAAAGGAAGTCCGATGCCGATCAAGAAGGACGAAACTGGCAAGCGCTGGGTCGAGATGGAGCTGAGCGTGCCCGGCACGCCCGAACAGGTGTGGCAGGCGATCGCGACGGGTCCCGGCTATACGGCCTGGTTCACCCCGACCGCCATCGATGGGCGCGTCGGGGGCGCGCTCCGGTTCGACATGGGCGAGAACGGGGAATCCAACGGAGAGGTGACCCTCTGGGAGCCTCCCTTCCGGTTCGGTTATGTCGAACGCGACTGGGCCGAGGGCGCGCCATCGCTGGCAACAGAAATCACGGTGACGGCCAGATCGGGAAACCGCTGCATCGTGCGCATGGTCCATTCGCTGTTCGCTTCGACCGACGAATGGGATGACCAGATCGAAGGCTTCGAGAACGGCTGGCCCGGCTTCTTCGAGGTCCTGCGCCTCTACCTCTCGCTTTTCTCCGGCGAGAAAGCGGCGGTATCTGCCGCGATGGCGCGTGTGGAAGCGCCCCAGCTTGATGTCTGGAAACGTCTGGTTGATGGCCTTGGCCTGGTCGGGGCCAACGCCGGCGAGACGAGGACGGCTTCGCGAACGCCAGAGCAACTGTCAGGTGTTGTCGAGCGCGTGCAGCAGAGCGACACGGAACGCTACATGCTTCTGCGCCTGACACAACCATCGCCCGGTATCGCGTTGATCGGAACCTATGGCATCGGGGATGCCACCAGCGTCGGCATAACCTTGTACCTCTATGGCGACGACGCCGGGCAACGCGTCGCGGAGGGCGCTCCTGGATGGAAGGATTGGCTCCGCGAGACCGTCGGGCAGGCTGCGCATTGAAAGAAGAGGCAGTGGGGCAATTTACTGCCGTACTGCCCCTGTTCCGCCAGTGCCTCGCTAACTGCCCTTCGCCGCCGCCCTCAGTCCCTGATGCGAAGCCATGAAGGCTTTCTCGGCTTCGTTCGGCGCGCGCGGCGAGGCGTCATAGCCGAGCGCCTCGACCAGATCCTGGATGTCGACGAAATGCCTGGCCTTGCGGTCATAGACACCGGCGGTGGTCTTCATCAGGGCCGCGGTCTCGCCGTTCTCCAGCACGAAACGATGCGCGCCGAGCACCTGGGTGCCGTCCCAGGTCTCGATCGAGGACACGACCTGGAAATTGCGCCACAGCTTGATCTCGCGCACATAGACGGTCTGCAGCCCGCCCAGCATCGGCGCCCAGCCGCGCTGCCTCGCCAGCGCTATCAGGCCGGCGCGGATGAAGATGTCGATGCGACCGAGATCGGCCAGCATCATGTAGCGCGCATTGTTGAGATGGACGTTGAAGTCGATGTCGGTCGGCAGGCAGCGGAAAGTGAGCCGGCTTTCATCTCCGACGCGGTAGGCGCCGCGCGACTTCGCCGTCAGCGCCATGCGCGCAAAACGTGCCCAGACATACATGCTGTTACTTTCTTCCTTCTCCCCGTTCACGGGGAGAAGGTGGCCCAAAGGGCCGGATGAGGGGCAGCACCAATGATTGCAAGGCAGGTGCGGCCCCTCACCTGCCTGCCGGCATCCTCTCCCCGCAGACAGAGAGAGGAACGCTGTTCCCGCTTACGCGGCTTCCTTGACCTCGCCCTTCGCATAGGGGTCGAAGCGCTGGTAGAAGGTCTCGCCCTTCTCGGCCATGTCGAGAAGCAGCTTCGGCGCCTTGAACTGCGCGCCATACTTCTTCTGCAGGCCCTTGGCGATCTTCACGAAAGCCTTGGCACCGATGCCGTCGATGTAGGACAGCGCGCCGCCCGTGTAGGGAGCAAAGCCGAAAGCCAGGATCGAGCCGACATCCGCTTCGCGCGGGTCGGTGACGATGCCTTCTTCCATGACGCGTGCGGCTTCGAGCGCGATGGTGACCAGCAGGCGCTGCTGCACCTCCTCATAGTCGACCTTGTCGGGATCGAGCTGCGGGTAGAGGTCCTTCAGGCCCGGCCACAGCTTCTTCTTGGCCGGCTTCGGCGGATAGTCGTAGAAGCCCTTGGTGTTCTTGCGGCCGAGGCGCTCGTGCTTGTCGACGAGCGCGTTGATCAGCGCGAACTGGTCCTTGTCGACGGCCTTTTCGCCGAGGTCGCGGATGGTCTGCTTCATGATCTTCTGCGCGAGGTCGATCGCCGTCTCGTCGGTCAGCGCCAGCGGGCCGACCGGCATGCCGGCTGCCTTGGCGGCGTTCTCGATCATCGGTGCCGGGATGCCTTCGATCAGCATCTGGAAGGCTTCCGACATGTAGCGCAGCACGCAGCGGTTGACGTAGAAGCCGCGCGTGTCGTTGACGACGATCGGCGTCTTCTTGATGGCGCGCACATAGTCGATCGCGGTGGCGATCGCCTTGTCGCCGGTCTTCTTGCCGAGGATGATCTCGACCAGCATCATCTTGTCGACCGGCGAGAAGAAGTGCAGGCCGATGAAGTTCTTCGGCCGCGACGAGTTCTTGGCCAGCGCGCTGATCGGGATGGTCGAGGTGTTGGAGGCGAAGATCGCCGACGACTTCAGCACGGCTTCCGCCTTCTCGGTGGCGCCCTTCTTGACTTCCGAATCCTCGAACACCGCCTCGATGACGAGATCGCAGCCGGTGAGATCGGCATAATCGGCCGTCGGCGTGATCAGCGACAGCAGCTTTTCCTTCTCCTCAGGCTTGGCGCGGCCCTTCTTGACCTGCTCGGAGATCAGATTGTCGGAATGCGCCTTGCCCTTCTCGGCCGATGGCAGGTCGCGGTCGAGCAGCACGACCGGGATACCGGCCTTGGCGGTGACATAGGCGATGCCGGCACCCATGAAGCCGGCGCCCAGCACGCCGATCTTCTTGAACTTCGCATCCGGAATACCTTCGGGACGGCGTGCGCCCTTGTTGAGCTCCTGCAGCGACACGAACAGCGAGCGGATCATCGCCGCCGCTTCCTTGGTCTGCAGGATCTCGGTGAAGTAGCGGGTCTCGATCTTCAGCGCGGTGTCGAAAGGCACCAGCAGGCCTTCATAGACACATTTCAGGATCGCTTGTGCCGCCGGATAGTTGCCATAGGTCTCACGACGCAGGATGGCGATGGCCGGCGGCCACAGGTTCGCGCCGGCAACCGAATAGACCGGGCCGCCCGGCAGCTTGAAACCCTTCTCGTCCCAGGGAGCGACCGGCTTCAGGCCGTTGCGGATCATCGCCTTGGCGGTGTCGACCAGCTTGGCCGGCTCGGCGATCTCGTGGATCAGGCCCATGGCCTTGGCCTTCTGCGCGGTCAGGTTCTTGCCGGAAGTCAGCATCTCCAGCGCGCCCTGCGTGTCGGTCAGCCTCGGCACGCGTTGCGTGCCGCCGGCGCCCGGGAAGATACCGACCTTCACTTCCGGCAGCGCCATCTTGACCTTGTCGGAGTCCGCGGCGACGCGGCCATGGCAGGCCAGCGACATCTCGAAGGCGCCGCCCATGCAGGTGCCGTTGATGGCCGACACCCACGGCTTGCCGCAGGTTTCGAGCTTGCGGAACAGGCCGGTCATGAAGCCGACATTGGTGAACAGCGTCTGGGTGGCCTTTTCCTTGTCCTTCACCTTCTCCTTGGCGAAGAGGCCCAGCATCTGCTGCAGCATGGTGAGGTCGGCACCGCCGGAGAAAGTCTCCTTGCCCGAGGTGATGACCGCGCCCTTGACCGTGCTATCTGCCACGACCTGGTCGATGATGGCGTTCAATTCACGCATCACCTCTTCGGTGAACACGTTCATGGAGCGGCCGGGCATGTCCCAGGTGACGAGCGCGATGCCGTCGCCGTCGATATCGACCGAAAAGTTCTTGTAGCTCATTGTCTTCTCCTTCCGGCCGAAATCAGACGCGCTCGATGATCGTGGCGGTGCCCATGCCGGCGCCGATGCACAGCGTCACCAAAGCGGTGTTGAGGTTGCGGCGCTCGAGCTCGTCGAGCACGGTGCCGAACACCATGGCGCCGGTGGCGCCGAGCGGATGGCCCATGGCGATGGCGCCGCCATTGACGTTGATCTTGTCGTGCGGAATGTCGAACGCCTGCATGTAGCGCAGCACGACCGAGGCGAAGGCCTCGTTGAGCTCGAACAGGTCGATGTCCGACAGCTTCATCTTGGCGCGCTTCAGCAGCTTCTCGGTGACGTCGACCGGACCGGTCAGCATGATCGCCGGCTCGGAGCCGATGTTGGCGAAGGCGCGGATGCGGGCGCGCGGCTTCAGGCCCATCGCCTTTCCGCCCTTCTTCGACCCGAGCAGCACGGCGGCAGCGCCGTCGACGATGCCCGACGAGTTGCCGGCATGGTGGACGTGGTTGACCTCTTCCAGCTCCGGATAACGCTGCACGGCAACCGCGTCGAAGCCGCCCATCTCGCCAGGCATGATGAAGGACGGGTTGAGAGAGGCCAGCGACTGCATGTCGGTCGACGGGCGCATGTGCTCGTCATGGTCGAGGATGGTGAGGCCGTTCTGATCCCTGATCGGCACGACCGAGTTCTTGAAATAGCCCTTCTGCCAGGCATTGGCGGCGCGCTTCTGGCTCTCGACCGCATAGGCGTCGACGTCGTCGCGCGAGAAGCCATGCTTGGTGGCGATGAGGTCGGCCGAGATGCCCTGCGGCACGAACCAGCCGGGGAAGCCGACCGAAGGATCCATGAACCAGGCGCCGCCCGAGGCGCCCATGCCGACGCGGCTCATCGATTCGACGCCGCCAGCGATGACGATGTCGTCGGCGCCCTGCGCGATCTTGGCCGCACCCAGATTGATGGCATCGAGGCCGCTGGCACAGAAGCGCGACAGCTGCATGCCCGGCGCCTTGGTGTTGTAGCCGGCCTCGAAGGCGGCGGCGCGCGGGATCACCGAACCGGCTTCGCCGACCGGGTCGACGCAGCCGAAAATGATGTCGTCGACCGCGCCGGTGTCGAGCTCGTTGCGGTCGCGCAGCGCTTCCAGCACCTTGGCGCCGAGACGCACCGCCGGCACCTCGTGCAGCGATCCGTCCTTCTTGCCCCTGCCGCGCGGCGTGCGCACGGCGTCATAGACATAAGCGTCAGCCATTTTCGTGCTCCTTACTGGTTGGATCGGCCGCTCAAAGCGTCCGATCGGGCTCTCTGGATCGGCTGCTCAAGGCACCGATCGGGTATGTTGTGACCGGCTGCTCAGAGCGAGCGGCCGATCAACATCTTCATGATCTCGTTGGTGCCGCCGTAGATGCGCTGCACGCGGGCATCGCGATACATGCGGGCGATCGGGTATTCGTTCATGTAGCCATAGCCGCCATGCAGCTGCAGGCATTCGTCGACGACCTTGCACTGCAGGTCGGAGAGCCAGTATTTGGCCATCGAGGCGGTGACCGGGTCGAGCCCGCCATTGAGATGGCGCTTGACGCAGTCATTGTAGAAGACGCGACCGATGGTGGCTTCGGTCTTCAGTTCCGCGAGTTTGAACTGGGTGTTCTGGAACTCCACCACCGCCTTGCCGAACGCCTTGCGTTCCTTGACGTAATCGACGGTGACGGCGAGCGCGCGCTCGATCATGCCGACGGCCTGGGCGCCGATCAGCAGGCGCTCCTGCGGCAATTGCTGCATCAGCTGGACGAAACCCTGGCCTTCCTCATGGCCGAGCAGATTGGCGGTCGGCACGCGCACGTCGTTGAAGAAGAGCTCGGAAGTGTCGTTGGCCTTGAGGCCGATCTTGTCGAGGTTGCGGCCGCGCGTGAAACCCTCGACCTCGTCGGTCTCGACGACGATCAGCGAGGTGCCCTTGGCGCCCTTGGTCGGGTCGGTCTTGGTGACGACGATGATGAGATTGGCGTTCTGGCCGTTGGTGATGAAGGTCTTGGATCCGTTGATCAGGTACTGGTTGCCATCCTTCTCGGCCCGCGTCTTGATGCCCTGCAGGTCGGAGCCGGCGCCCGGCTCGGTCATGGCGATGGCGCCGATCAGCTCGCCGGTCGCCATCTTCGGCAACCACTTCTTCTTCTGCTCTTCCGAGCCGTAGTGCAGGATGTAAGGGGCGACGATGGCGTTATGCAAAGCGATGCCGAAGCCGTCGACACCGACATGGCCGAGCGCCTCGGCGATGACGCTTTCATGCGCATAGGTGCCGCCAGAGCCGCCATATTCCTCCGGCATGGAGGCGCAGAGCAGGCCGGCGGCGCCGGCCTTTTCCCAGGCGGAACGGTCGACGATCTCGTTCTTCTCGTATTCGTCGTAATGCGGCTTGATCTCTTCCGACAGGAAGCGGGTCGACATGTCGTAGAGCATGGCGACCTCGTCGCCGGCCCAGCCGGCCTTCGGCAAGGACAGAATGTCGGCGGGGTTGGTTGCCATGAACTGCTCCCTGTTGACCGCTTTTATATAGGGCGTCTGTTCAAGCCTGAACAGACGCCGGCACCGTTCAGAACGCGTCGGCCGGCAGCGCCATCATGGAATCGGCGCCGGACGAGAGACGGGCGAGGTGCGCCGCCGTCTCCGGCATGATGCGATCCATATAATAGCGGGCCGTGACCAGCTTGTTGTCATAGAAAGATGACGAGCCGTTGGCGCCTTCGGCGAGCTTGGCCTGCGCGGTCTTGGCCATCTGGCCCCACATGTAGCCGAGCGTGACGAGGCCGAAGAGGTGCAGGTAGTCGGTCGAGGCCGCGCCGGCATTATCGGGGTTCTTCATGCCGTTCTGCATCAGCCACATGGTGGCGGCCTGCAGATCGTTGAGCCCCTTCTTCAGTGCCTTGGTGAACGGCGCCAGCTTCTCGTCGGAGCGGTTTTCCTCGCAGAATTCGCCGACTTCCTTGAAGAAGGCCTGGATGGCACGGCCGCCATTGGCGCCGAGCTTGCGGCCGACCAGGTCAAGCGCCTGGATGCCGTTGGCGCCTTCATAGATCATGGCGATGCGGGCATCGCGCACGAACTGGCTCATGCCGTGCTCTTCGATATAGCCATGGCCGCCGAACACCTGCTGCGCCATCACGGCATGCTCGAAACCCTTGTCGGTGAGCACGCCCTTCACCACCGGCGTCATCAGGCCCATATGGTCGTCGGCGGCCTGGCGGTCGGCATCGTCACCGGAGCGATGGGCGATGTCCGACTTCAGCGCGGTCCACAGCGTGAAGGCGCGGCCGGCCTCGTTGAAGGCGCGCATGGTCATCAGGTTGCGGCGGATGTCCGGGTGCACGATGATCGGGTCGGCCTTCTTGTCGGGCGACTTGGCGCCCGAGATCGAACGGCCCTGCAGACGCTCCTTGGCGTAGGCGACGGCGTTCTGGTAGGCGACCTCCGACTGCGCCAGGCCCTGCAGGCCGACGCCGAGGCGCGCCTCGTTCATCATCGTGAACATCGCCTTGAGGCCGCCATTGGCCTCGCCGAGCAGCACGCCTTCGGCCTCGTCATAGTTCATGACGCAGGTGGAATTGCCGTGGATGCCCATCTTCTCCTCGATCGAACCGCAGGAGGCCGCGTTGCGCTCGCCCGGATTGCCATCGGCATCGAGCTTGAACTTGGGCACGATGAACAGCGAAATGCCCTTCACGCCTTCCGGCGCCCCCTCGATACGGGCCAGCACCAGATGGATGATGTTGTCGGACATGTCGTGCTCGCCGGCCGAGATGAAGATCTTCTGGCCGGAAATCCTGTAGGTGCCGTCGCCGTTCGGCACCGCCTTGGTGCGCAGCAGGCCGAGATCGGTGCCGCAATGCGGCTCCGTCAGGTTCATGGTGCCGGTCCACACGCCTTCGATCAGCTTCGGCGCGAAGGCGGTCTTCTGCTCGTCGGTGCCGTGGGTGAGGATCGCGGCGATCGCGCCCTGGGTGAGGCCCGGATACATCAGCAGCGCGAGGTTGGCCGAGACCATGTATTCGGCGACCGCGGTGTGCACCGCATAGGGAAGGCCCTGGCCGCCAAATTCGGCGGGCGCCGCAAGCCCCATCCAGCCGCCTTCGCAATATTGCCGATAGGCTTCCTTGAAACCCTTCGGCGTCGTCACCGAGCCGTCGTCGTGGCGCACGCAGCCTTCCATGTCACCGGTGCGGTTGGTCGGCTGGATGACGTTTTCGGCAAGCTTCGCGCCCTCGGCGAGGATCGCCTCCAGCACGTCGCCGGACGCATCGGCAAAACCGGGAAGGTTGCTGTAACGCTCGAAACCGAGCACCTCGTTGAGAACGAACAACGTATCGCGGACAGGCGCCTGATAGATCGGCATTGCGTCTTCCTCCACAAAATCAACGCGCCCGCACCAAAACGGCTTTCGGGCCGACTGTAGTGTCTGGATAACAAATATTGACGTTTGCGTAAACGTCAATCTGCGCGGGCGACCACTTTTTTAGGATGGTTTTCGGGCGAAGAGCAGGACAATGCATCTGGACGCGTCATTCAATGCGCGACGGGTCTGGCCGGCATGGGTGAATCCATGCGGGATCTAGAACCAAATCAACACCGCGAACATTCTCATCGACTCCGTGTAGATCAAGATCGTTGTACCGGCGTGCCGATACAACGATCCTGGCGATGACATGATTTTCAGATATTGTTTTTCCATATTGGCCGGAATCCCCTCGCCGCACGAGAAAGAAGTCGGCAATCCATTCCCTAGCCAGCCCCGGGGAACGGGAGTTGGGTGGATATCGGGCAATTGCGCCACAGCGCCTTGACCATCGACTCCATCGCGGAGCTTGAAGATCGCCACGCCGCAAACATCTCGGAAAAAGCCTGTGTCATAAGTCATCGCAATCAGCTCTGATTGCTTGAGAGCATCAGGAACATCCTCAAGTGCGAGAGACTTCACCTCGGATTTCTGAGCCAATATGAAGCCCTGAAAAGCGAATATCGGCGCAGCAAGCAGCATCACCGCGAAAACAATCCAGCCACGCCCCTTCACTTTACCACAGGCTCCCACTTCGAGGTCCGGGATCAAGCATACCGCCGAGAAACTCAGCGCCTCGAAAACAGCCGGATGATGGCCATCATGCCTAAAACAAAAAGGCGCATCGCCGAAGCAACGCGCCTTCCATCTTGATGCAGATCGCCTACCGGCGATCCGGAAATCAGTTCGCGGCGACCGAGGTCGAGGCGGCGCGGTCGGCGACCATCTGGCGGACGGAATTCATGGCGCCACTCAGTTCGTTGATGGCGTCGTCGATCAAAGCGCGCTGCTTCTGCAGGCGCACGAGCTGCTTTTCCGACTTTTCCAGCGCCAGGCGCAGCTGCTTGGTGTTGGTGCCGGTCGGATCGTAGAGATCCATCATCTGCTTGACCTCGCGCAGCGAGAAACCGACCTTGCGGCCGAGCAGGATGAGCTTGAGGCGCACGCGGTCGCGATGCGTGTAGAGGCGGGTGGCGCCGTCGCGCTCCGGCTTCAGCAGGCCCTTGTCCTCATAGAAGCGCAGCGTGCGCAGCGTGACGCCGTATTTCTTGGCCATCTCGCCGATGCGCACCAGCTCTTCGGAGGTTTCGTTCGACATGATGTTGGAGTTGCCGGCTGCTTCGCCAGCGGTGTTCATCTGCACAGTCATCGACATTTCCCGTTTAGGCCCCGGCTATGGCGCGCGGCATCGGCTGCCTGGCTTCGCCCGTGGCGGAAGCGCTAGGGGGCTTTGCTTCCTGGTTTCGACATAGATTCGCAAGCCTTGCCGCACCGCACAACTTACGTTTACGTAAAGGTATATCGGTATCGTTGCGAAAATGCAAGTGGGGTGCCCCTACGCCATGCCCCAGGGGCAGGGGCGGAAAGCTTTTCTCAACGAATCCTGCGGCTTCTTAAGCTTGGTTAACGGGTTGTTTACCATGCTGGGCGAAAGGTGCGGCTGTCGGTCCGTGTCCATCCTGTCTCGCTTTTCACACGGGTTTTCATCGAAGCGCGAGCCTGTCCGGGAACAATCTTCCGCTGGCCGAGCCGTCTTCGGACCCGACTGGGTGGTTTGGGGAACTGCTGGCCGAGGCCAGCCAAATGCGAAACGGGCGCTCGATGAACAACAAGCGGTCCTATCTCGACAATCTGAACGCCGGGCGGCAGCGCCGGAGCTATGCCTCGCTGGAAGAGCTCAACCGGTCGATGGAAGCGCTGGAGCAGCGGCTCGACCGCAACCGCGAGGAGCCTGCCCGCCGGGAAGAGCCGCGCTACGGCCGCAGCCAGCCCTATGCCGACCGCTACGATGCGCCGCGCCAGCGCGGCTACGAGGAACAGCGCCCACGCGAGCGCGACTATGAAGGCGCGCGCGGCTATCAGCGCCCCTATGAAGAACCCCGCCCCTATCGCCAGCGCAGCGAGCGGCCCTACCAGTCGATCGCCCGCGACATCGAACGCATGCGCGGCCAGGAAGACGGCGTGGCGATGGTGAGCAAGATCGCCGGCGAACTGCGCGGCCTGCGCGAGGAATTGCGCCAGCAGATGAGCTCGGGCCTGCAGCGCGAATTCCAGGCGCTGCGCAAGGATATCCAGCGCGCCGCGCAGGAAGCTCCCTCTTCCCGCGACAGCGCCGAGCTCGGCCTCGAATTCGAACGCCTGTCGGGCGCCATCCGGGGTCTCGCCGAAAAGAGCGATGACAAGGGCGTGCACCTGCTCAGGCTCGAGCTGGAGCAGGTCCGCAACGCCATGGAAACACTGGCGCGCGAAGAGAGCGTGCAGGCCGTGGACCGCCGTTGGCAGGAATTCGACCAGCGCTGGTCGGCCTTCGAGAACCGCTTCGACGGCAATGCCGGCAAGCGTGACGGCGTCGATGTCACCGCACTCGCGGAACGGCTCGAACAGATCGGCGCCGCCGTCAACAAGCTGCCGGAATCGCTGTCGCTGCGCTCGCTGGAAGAAAAAGTGCGCACGCTGGCCGGCGCTGTCGACCATTTCGCCAGCCAGCAGGGCCGTCGCGGCGGCGACGTCTACGGCATGATCGACGAGCGGCTGGACGAAATCTCGCGCGCCATCGTCGCCTCCACCGTCGCAGCCCAGTCGAGCGCCTTCGACCCGGCCCCGTTCGAGCGCATCGAGCAGCGCATCGCGGCCCTTGCCAGCCAGATCGAGGAAGTGGCCGACGAGCGCCCACGTGGCGAGGTGATGGACCACCTCTTCCAGGGGCTGGAACAGCGCTTCGAGGCGCTGTCGGGCATCATCGAACGCCGCCAGGACGACGCCATCCAGCAGGGAAACATGCTGTTCCGCGACCTCGAGCGCCGGCTGGACGATGTCGCCGACCGCATCGAGCGCCGTGCGCCCGAGCCCGACAATAGCGGCATCATGGACGCCATCGACGCGCGTTTCAGCGCGCTGGCGCAGCGCCTGGAAAGCCGCGGCCCCGACATCGCCGGCCAGGATGCGATCCGCAGCCTGGAGAGCCGGCTCGACGACATCTCCAGCCGCCTCGACTCCAGCTCGGTGCAGGCAGCCGGCATCGATCCGGACCTGCTGCGCAGCCTGGAAGCCCAGGTTTCCGGCCTGGCCACGCATCTGTCGCGTCCTGGCGCACCGCTGCCGGAATTCGAGGACATCGCGCCCCGCATCGAGAAGATCGAGGAATCGATCGCAACCAACCGCGACACCATCCTGGAGACGGCAAGGCAGGCCGCCGAAAACGCCGTGCGCGCGCTCGGCCTTTCGAACGGCGACACGGTCACCGTTGCCGGGCTCGCCGGCGACCTCAAGACGCTTGAAGACCTGACGCGCCGCTCCGACGAGCGCAACACCAAGACCTTCGAGGCCATCCACGACACGCTCCTGAAGATCGTCGACCGCCTCGGTTCACTGGAAGGCGCGCCGCCGATGGCGTCGCCGAAGATCACCGTTCAGGATGCGCCGGCGCTCGACATGGACGAGCCGCTGCCGTTCCTGAACGAGCCCGAGACCCCGGCCATGCGCGGCGGTGCGCGCACGCCAGCGCAGGCCGCAGCCGATGCGGCACGCGCGGCACTCGGCGCTGAAGCCATCGCCGCGGACTCGGAAATCTCCGGCCAGAACAAGTCGATGTTCGGCGGCATCGCACGCGCCTTCAAGATGCGCCGCGAAAACGAGACAACGCAGCCGACGGCGCTCGCGGGCAATGCCGAGGTGCCGACGGTCGACCTCGACGAGCCGCTGGAGCCGAAGCTGCTCAACCGCCCGCTCGAACCGGGCTCGGGCGCGCCGGACCTCCGCGCCATCATGAAGCGGGTGCGCGACGAGCGCGGCCAACCCGCCAGGCAGAACACGACCGATGCCTCGAAGGCTGATTTCATCGCCGCCGCGCGCCGCGCCGCGCAGGCAGCGGCCGCCGAGGCGGAAGCGCTCAAGCAGCAGTCGGGCAAGGCCGGCGGCGTCAAGTCGTTCGGCCTCGGCAACCTGTTGAAAGCGCGCCGCAAGCCGATCCTGATGGCCGCCGCCGCGATCATGCTGGCGCTCGCCGGCCTGCAGCTCGGCAAGGCCTTCCTGTCCGATCCGGAGCAGGTATCATTCAACGAGGCCGCCCCGACGACGATCGAGGAAAAGACCGATGTCGCGACGGCACCCGTCCAGCAGGCACCGGTGATGGCCGAAGCACCGGCACTGCCGATCCCGGCCGACGCGCCGCCGGTGCGCAGCGTCGACAACAAGGACGCGGCAGAACCAGCATCCACCGCGGGCCTGACAGCTCCGGAACCAAGGTCCAAGGACGACGCCGCCGTCCTGCAGGCTACGGATGCGCAGGCCGCGCCGGAAACCGTGGAGACAAAGGCCGAGGCCGCCCCGGCGACGCATGCGCTGATCGCCGCCCCGGTGACCCTGCCGACCGTCGACGTGCCTGGCATGCCGAAGTCCGAAGTCGCGACCGAAGACAAGACCGGCGCCGTGCAGTCCGCCTCGGTCAGCCCGTCGGCGAGCGGCATCGAGATCCCGCAGGCCATCAGCCCGGCAGCGCTGCGTGACGCGGCCGCCGCCGGCGACGCCAAGGCGCTGTTCGAAGTGGGCTCGCGTTATGCCGAGGCGCGCGGCGTCAAGGAAGACATGGCCACCGCCGCCAAATGGTATGGCGAAGCGGCCGAACGCGGCTTCGCCCCGGCCGAATACCGCATCGGCAATTTCTACGAGAAGGGCATCGGCGTCGAGCGCGACATCGCCAAGTCGAAGGAATGGTACCGCCGCGCCGCCGAGAAGGGCAACGCCAGCGCCATGCACAATCTGGCGGTGCTGTTTGCCATGGGCGCCGATGGCGCCGCCGACAACGACGCCGCGACCCGATGGTTCAGCCAGGCCGCCGACCTCGGCGTCAAGGACAGCCAGTTCAACCTCGGCATCCTCGCGGCCAAGGGTGCAGGCATGGCGCAGAACCTGGAGGAATCCTACAAGTGGTTCGCGCTGGTGGCCAAGGCCGGCGACAAGGACGCGGCCGCCAAACGCGACGAGATCGCCAAGGCATTGCGCCCCGAGCAGCTCGAACGCGCCAAGCAGGCCACCGAGCTCTGGAAGCCCAAGCCGCTCGACGAAGCCGCCAATTCCACCGAGATGCCGGCAGCCTGGCAGGATGCCCCGACCACCATTGCCGGCATCGACATGAAGAAGGCCGTGCAGAACATCCAGCGCATCCTGGCCAAGAACGGCTACGATGCCGGCGGCACCGACGGCGTCATGGGCGACCGCACCAAGAAGGCGATCATGGCCTTCCAGACCGACAACGGCCTGCCGGCGACCGGCTCGGTCGACGAACCGCTGGTCAAGGCACTGCTGGCCAAGAAGTAAGGCTGCAACGACGTTTCAGCGACCCCTTCTCCCCTTGCGGCGGAAGGGGTCTGGCGAAACGCCGAGACGAGCCTCGTCCACGTCTACCGCAGGTCTTCCGGATACCGGTAGACCTGTGCATGCGAGGCCACGAAGAACGCGCCGTCGTCGCTCACCCAGCCGCGGAACATGCCGTCTGTGTTGTAAGGGGCAGCAACGGCACCCTTTGCATCCACCGCCACCAGACCCGCGCCGACCTCTTTCAGGTCGTTAATGATCACCTTGCGCGTCGCCGCCTCCAGGCTTTCGCCGAGATAGTCGACGCGGGACGCGACCTCGTGCGCGGCGACGTGGCGGATGAAATACTCGCCCTTGCCGGTGCCTGAAACGGCGCAGACGCCGTTGCGGGCATAAGTGCCGGCGCCGATGATCGGGCTGTCGCCGACCCGGCCGTCCGGCTTGTTGTTGTAGCCGCCGGTCGAGGTGGCGGCGGCCAGATCGCCATGGCTGTCGAGCGCGACCGCGCCGACCGTACCGTGCTTTTCGGATTCGCTGGCCTTTGCGGCGGTGCCGGCCTCGACATGCGCTTTCATCGCAGCCAGCGCCGCCTTCCGGCGTTCGGTGGTGAAATAGCTCTGCGGCTCGACGGCCAGCCCGATGTCCTCGGCGAACCTGTCGGCGGCGGGGCCAGTCAGAAGCAGGGGATCGCCCTTCTCCAGCAGGGCGCGTGCCGCCTTGACCGGGTTGCGGACATGCCGGGCGGCGCTGACGGCGCCGGCCGCCAGCGAGCGCCCGTCCATGATCGAGGCGTCGAGCTCATGCACGCCGTTCTCGTTGAGCGCGGCGCCATGGCCGGCGTTGAAATGCGGGCTGTCTTCCATGACGATGACAGCGGCCTGCACGGCGTCGAGCGCCCGGCCGCCGGACTTCAGCACCGCATAGCCGGCTTCCAGCGCGCGCCCGAGATCGCGGCGCGCGGCGATCCATTCCTCCTCGTTGAGATCGAGCTGCGCCATGACCCCGCAACCGCCATGGATCGCCAATGCGAATTTCGTCATCGTCCGTTACCTTCAAGGGGGAGTAGGCGGCCCGGCGGACCGTTTCTGGAGTTTCACAATTCCTGGCGCAAAACCGCCGCGCACTTTTGCTGGAGCGCGACCCCGAAAGCAGGAATCGATTTCGGGATCGCGCTTCAAAAAAGCCAGATCAGGAAGAATATCGAACCAACGCCTTCCTGATCTGGAGAGAATGCAAACGGGATGAACGGTATTCCGTTCTATCTCTTCGTTTTCGGCATGATCCTCGTTCGGCAAGCCCTCGGCTTCCTGCTTTGTTGCTTTCCGGCGGGATCATGCCTCCCATTGCATTCCCGGAACTTCTACTGCTTCGGCTTGGCGTCCATCGCCAGCGTGTCCTCGTCGGAACGCGGCGTGTAGGTGATCTTGTCCGCCTTCACGCCCCACGCCGAGACATTGACGGCCAGCGGCAGGTCGGGACGATCGGTGGCGACGAGCAGGTTCGCCTTTTCGAGCAGTTCGCGGCGCTTGGCCTCGTCCATCTCGACGCCGGCGTCCTCGATCAGCTTGTCCATCTCGGGGTTGGAATAGCCGCGTGTGTTGAAGGCACCCAGCGACTTTTCCTTGTCGTTGGTGTGCATCAGCGACGACAGCATGTAGTTCGCCTCGCCGGTCAGCGTGCCCCAGGACGCCATGTAGAGCGAATATTCGCCGCGCGTCTTGGCGGGATTGAACACCGCGGCCGGCACGCCGTTCACATCCGCCTGCACGTTGATCGCGGCCAGGAGCTGCGCCACCGTCGGCCCAAGCTCGGTCGGCAGACGGTCGTTGGCATAGTTCAGCGACACCTTGAAGCCGTCGGCGAAGCCGGCTTCGGTCATCAGCTGCTTGGCCTTGTCGACGTCATAGGCCGCCGGCGCAATGTCCTTGTTGTAGCCGAAGATGTTGGCGCTCACGAGCTGGGTCGGCACGACGCCCATGCCTTCCAGCGCGACATCGGCGATGGTCTGGCGATCGATGACGAGGTCGAAGGCCTCGCGCACGCGCGGGTCGAGGAAGGGGTTCTTGTCGAGCTTCTTGCCTGATTTGTCCCAGACCATCGGCGAGTCCGCGCGGAAGTCGAATTCGAGATAGGGGATGTAGACCGACTCGTCCTTGACCACGTCGATCGCCGGATCGGCCTCGAGATTGGCGAGGTCGGTGGCCGGCACCTTGGAGATCAGGTCGACCTGCCCTGCCTTGAGCTGGGCGACACGGGCCGCGTCATTGGGGATTTCCTTGCGGACCACCTTGTCCCAGGGCTGCGCGCCACCCCAGTAGCCGTCGAATTTCTCCAGCACGAGATCCTGCGTCGGCGCCCAGCTGACAAACTTGTAGGGGCCGGTGCCGATAGTGGCCTTGCCGGTGTTGAAACCCTCGGCCGCCGTCTCCTTGGTGGAATAGGCCGCGGCCGCCTTGTGCGAAACGATGAAGAGACGCACGAAATCATTGGGCAGGGTCGGCGCCGAGCCATGCGTCTTGACGCGCACCGTCAGCGGGTCGACGACTTCGACGCCGGCGACGCGGCGCACATAGATGGTCGACGGGTTCGGCCCGGTGACGTTGGGGATGCGCTCGATCGAGAACTTCACGTCCTCGGCGGTGAAGTCCGAACCGTCATGGAACTTGACGCCCTCGCGCAGCTTGAATTCCCAGGTCGTCTCGTCGACCGGTTTCCAGCTCACCGCCAGATTGGGCTCGACCTCAAGCTTGTTGCCGGACTTCAAGAGCGTGTCGAAGACATGCTTGGTGGCCTCGGCATTGGCCGAGGTGGCCGTGAAATGCGGATCCATCGAGGCCGGACCGGACTTGGTGGCAATGGTCAGGTCGGCGGCGAGTGCCGGCAGCGACACCAGCAGCGTCGACACAAGCAGCGCCGAGCGCAGCAAGGAATGGGTAGTCATGGGGATCTCCTCTTTTTGTTGTTGAATGTCTCGTTGTCGCCGATATCGGTTCGGCGGGATCAGTCGGTCGCCGCCTCGGCGACACTCATGTCGAGATCGCGGGGCCAGCTGCCGGTGGCGACAACCATCTTGGTCAGCAGGTCCGACAGGGTCAGCCGTTCGGCGGGCGACAGGCATTCGAGCATGGCGCGTTCATGCTCGAGCATCAGCTCCTTGACCGAGACCACGGCGGCGCGGCCCTTCTCCGTCAGCGTCAGGGTGACGCGGCGCTGGTCGGACGGATCGATCTCGCGGTCGATCAGGCCAAGCGTCGCCACCTTGTTGACGGCGCGGCTCAGCGTGTTCTTCGGGAAGTTCGACGAGCGCACCACCTCGGTCAGCGTCAGGCCGTCGCCGAGATAGAGCGACCACAAGACCACGAATTCCGGACGCAGCAGGCCGAGCTGCTGCTGGATGCGGCCATAGACCGGATTGTTGAACTGCAGGGCCAGGAAGTTCAGCCGGAACGACAGCCAGCAGGGATTGTCCCACAGTTTGGGAAACAGCGGATCGTCCTGCGGCAGATGCTGCGGCCCGGGTGTCTCCCGCCCCGCACGCGCCTCATGCAGGGCTGTGCTCAGCAATCGATCCATACAACCTCGCCCCTGAATTAGTCCCAAACGGAACGGTAATTGAAATTTTTGTTGCGTCAACCTCATATTTTTGTTCCTAATGGAACTTAATTGGAGATATCTCGCAGTTTTGTTGCTGACCCATGCCGCATCCCGGCGGGCCGGCGCACGACACCAATCGCGGCAGTACCGGCCGCTGACAAACGGAGTTTTCGGGAATGCGCATTCAGGACATGCACTGGGCTCAGGTCGAGGAACGCGCCAAGGTCGACGACCGCTGCGTCCTGCCGATCGGATCGGTCGAGCAGCATGCCTATCTCAGCCTCGCGACCGACATGATCCTGGCCGAGCGCATTTCGGTGGAGGCCGCCGCGCCGCTCGGCGTGCCCGTCTTCCCCTGCCTGCCCTATGGCATGGCCTCGGGCTTCGCCGACTTCCCCGGCACCATCACGCTGACGCTGCGCACCTATATCAGCGTCATCGAGGACATGCTCGACAGCGTCTACCGCTCCGGCTTTCGCCGCATCCTCGTCGTGAACGGCCATGGCGGCAACACGCCGATCGCCCCGCTGCTGTCGGAATGGATGAACGGCCATCGCGACACCTCGGTGAAGCTGCACGACTGGTGGCGCGCGCCGCAGACCATGGCCAAGGTGCAGGAGATCGACCCGGCCGCGAGCCATGCGAGCTGGATGGAGAACTTCCCCTGGACCCGCCTCGAAGACGCGCCGGTGCCGAACTTCAAGAAGGATCGCATCGATTTCGCAGCCACCGGCCGCGTCGATGCCGGCCGCAAGCGCGAGCGCATCGCCGAGGGCAATTATCACGGCGTATTCCAGCGCCCGGACGCGGACATGTACGCGATCTGGGAAGTCGGCGTCGCGGAGACCCGCGACGAGATCGAGAACGGCTGGCATTGATGGATGGGCGCCCTCCGGCAGGTCCGGAGCTGCGTGACAACAGAGGTTTGGAGCATTTCCGCACCGAGAATGGCGGAAATGCTCAGGAGGAGGGGCAGATGACAGACAGCAAGCACCGTTACGGGGTCAGTGCATGACCTCCTTCGTGTTCAAGCGGCTCAGCCAGGCGGTCATCGTGCTGGTCGTCATGTCGATCCTGGTCTTCGCCGGGGTCTATGTGATCGGCAATCCCGTGGACGTGCTGATCTCGCCCGACGCCACCCAGGCGATCCGCGAGCAGGTGATCGCCGAATACGGCCTCGACCAGCCGCTGTGGAAACAATATCTCGACTTCGTCGGCTCGATGTCGACCGGCGATTTCGGCCGCTCCTTCGTCTTCAACATGCCGGTCGGCGAGCTGATCTCGCAACGCCTGCCCGCGACGCTGGAACTGGCGGTGATCGCGGTGATCCTGGCCTCGCTCATCGGCGTTCCGCTCGGCATCTATGCCGGCTACCGGCCCAACAGCCCCGCTTCCCGCCTCATCATGGCAGGCTCGATCCTCGGCTTCTCGGTGCCGACCTTCTGGATCGGCCTGATGCTGATCATGCTCTTCGCCGTGCAGTTCGGCGTGCTGCCGGCAGGCGGACGCGGCCAGACCGCCAGCCTTTTCGGGATCCCCTTCTCCTTCCTCACGCTGGACGGCTGGAAGCACCTGCTGCTGCCCGTGCTCAACCTGTCGCTGTTCAAGATGTCGATGATGTGCCGGCTCGCCGCCGCCGGCACCCGCGAGGTGATGACCACCGACGCCATCAAGTTCGCGCGTGCTGCCGGCATCCCCGAGCGCACCATCCTGCGCAGGCACGTGCTGAAGCTTATCTCGATCCCGCTGGTCACGGTGTTCGGCCTCGAGCTCGGCTCGACACTGGCCTTCGCGCTGGTGACGGAAACCATCTTCAACTGGCCGGGCCTCGGCAAGCTGATCATCGATTCCATCGCCTCGCTCGACCGGCCCGTCATGGTCGCCTACCTGATGATGGTCTCGGTGCTGTTCGTCGTCATCAACCTCAGCGTCGATCTGGCCTATGCCGCGCTCGATCCGCGTCTTCGGCTGAAAGGACGCTGAGATGAGTGACATCACCGTCAAGGACAATTTCGACGCGGCACCGCCGGCTTCCGCCTGGCGCGACTTCTGGCGCATCTTCCTGCGCAACAAGGTCGCGGTGATCGCGCTGGCGATCGTGCTGGTCATTGCGCTGCTCGCCATCTTCGCGCCCTTCCTCACGCCGCAGGACCCCTATGACCTGCGCTCGCTGGTGCTGCGTGACGCGCGCCGCCCACCAGGCTTCGTCGGCGCCAATGGCATGCACTATCTGCTCGGCACCGACAGCCAGGGCCGCGACCTGCTTTCGGCGATCATCTACGGCCTGCGCATCTCGCTGGAGATGGGCCTGATCGCCGGCGCGGTCGCCTTCACCATCGGCGCCATCGTCGGCTGTTTCGCCGCCTATGCCGGCGGTCGCTTCGAGACCTTCATCATGCGGCTGGTGGACGTGCAGCTGTCCTTCCCGGCCATCCTGCTCGCCTTCGTCGTCGCCGCGCTGTTGGGACAGGGCAAGGGGCAGCTCATCCTGGCGCTGGTCTTTGCCCAGTATGCCTATTTCGTGCGGACCGCCCATGGCGCGGCCTCGGCCGAACGGCAGAAGGACTATGTACAGGCGGCGCTCTCCATTCCGATGAGCGGCTGGTTCGTGGTGACCCGGCACATTTTGCCGAACTCGCTGCCACCGCTGATCGTCGTCGCCACGGTGCAGGTCGCCTCGGCGATTTCGCTGGAAGCGACGCTGTCCTTCCTCGGCGTCGGCCTGCCGCCAACGGAACCGTCGCTCGGCATGCTGATCGCGAACGGCTTCCAGTATCTGCTGTCCGGCCGCTACTGGATCTCGATCTATCCGGGCGTCGCCCTCATCATCCTGATCATGGCGATCAACCTGGTCGGCGACCAGGTCCGCGATCAACTCAATCCACGGCTGCGCAAATGACCGAACTGCTCAAAGTCGACAACCTGCGCACCTATTTCGAAACCGAGCGCGGCACCGTCAAATCGGTCGACGGCATCTCCTTCGAGGTGCGCAAGGGCGAGATCTTCGGCCTGGTCGGCGAATCCGGTTCGGGCAAGTCCATCACCGGCTTCTCGCTGATCGGCCTGCTCGACGCCAACGGCAAGGTGCAGCCGGGCAGTTCCGTCAAGCTGGAGGGCCGCGAAATCGTCGGCCTGCCGGACGCGGAGCTGCGCAGGATACGCGGCCGCGACATCGCGATGGTCTTCCAGGACCCGATGATGACGCTGAACCCGGTCATCAAGATCGTCGACCAGATCGCCATGGCGATCCGCGCCCATGAAAAGGCCAGCGACCAGGACGTGCGCCGCCGAGCCATCGAGGCGCTGGCGCGCGTGCGCATCGTCGAGCCCGACAAGAAGATCGATCAGTATCCGCACCAGTTCTCGGGCGGCATGCGCCAGCGCGTCGCCATCGCGATCGCCTTGCTGCACAAGCCCAGGCTGGTCATCGCCGACGAGCCGACGACGGCGCTCGACGTCTCCGTGCAGGCCGACATCCTCAAGGAGATGAAGGCGCTGGTGGCCGAGCTCGGCGTCTCGATGATCTGGATCAGCCATGACCTGGCGACGGTCAGCCAGATCTCGCAGCGCATCGCGGTGATGCGGCGCGGCAAGATCGTGGAAACCGGCAGTGTCACGCAGGTGCTCGGGACGCCACAGCATTCCTATACGCAAGGGCTGCTCGACGCCCTGCCCTCGCGCGCCAGGCCCGGCGAATTGCTGGCCTCGGCGGCGACCGAAAGTTCCGGCCCGATCGTGCTCGACGATCTGGCCAAGGCCGCTCCCAAGGCTCCCGACGGTGCGTTCGTCCAGGTCGACGATGTCGACATGGTCTTCGAGCGCCCCGTCGGCCGCGTCGGGCGTTTCGCCCAGAAATTCGGCATCTCCCAGCCGACCCATGCCGTCCACGCCGTCAAGGGCGCCACCTTGACGATCGCCCAGGGCGAGGTGCTCGGCCTTGTCGGCGAAAGCGGCTCCGGCAAGTCGACGCTCGGCCGCATCGTCTGCGGCATCTATACGCCGACGGCGGGCAAGGTCACCGTCGCGGGCAGGAAGGTGCGCGAAGGCCAGCGCAAACTAGGCACCGGCGTGCAGATGATCTTCCAGGATCCCTATGCCTCGCTCGATCCGCGCCGCACCATCTTCCAGTCCGTCGCCGAGGGGCCGCTGGCGCATGGCCTCACCACGCGTCGCGACGCCCGCGCCTATGTCAACCGCTGGCTGAAGGCGGTCGCCTTCGATCCCGCGCTCGCGGACCGCTATCCGCACCAGTTCTCCGGCGGCCAGCGCCAGCGTATCGCGATCGCGCGCGCGCTCGCCATGCAGCCGGAACTGATCGTCTGCGACGAGCCGGTCGCCTCGCTCGATGTCTCGATCCAGGCGCAGGTGATCAACCTTCTGATCGAACTGCGCCGCACGCTGAACCTGACGCTGCTGTTCATCAGCCACGACCTGTCCGTGGTGCGCCACCTGTGCGACCGGGTCGTCGTCATGCATCACGGCAGGATCGTCGAGGAAGCGGAAGTCGGCCAGCTTTTCGAAGCACCGCAGCAGGCCTACACCAGGATGCTGCTCGACGCGGTACCGCGACTGGCCGTGTAGAAATAGCTCCGGGGCCAAAGCGCCGCGCATGACAAATCAGTGGCTCGACCGGAGCAAGACTTGCGTCCGTTCCGGGATGGATCCCATCCCTGGAGACACAGGAACAGCGGCAGATCGTGCTGCTTTCGCATCACGCCGCGCAAATCGCGCCAAAGACGTCGCCTTCGCGACGCCTTGTCATCAAATTGCCTGTTAGCCTCCCGTAACTGCTTGAATGGGTTTTTGTTTCGGTAACCCTGACCGGGCTTTTTCCCGTCGCGTTGCCGGCGCAAGAACGAATTAGCTTTTGGGTGGTATAGCAACAGAAGTTCTCCCGCCGAGAGGCAGGGCCAAGAAACTGGATTGATCGAGACAGACGGGTGAGCATTTATCTCCCGATCGCGGAAATATCCGTCAACATCCTCGTGCTGCTCGCCATGGGCGCGGCGGTGGGTTTCCTGTCGGGCATGTTCGGCGTCGGCGGCGGGTTCCTGATCACGCCGCTCTTGATCTTCTACAACATCCCGCCGGCGATCGCCGTTGCTACCGGCGCCAACCAGGTCATCGCCTCGTCCGTCTCCGGCGTGCTGTCGCACATGAAAAGGGGGACGCTCGACTTCAAGCTGGGCGGGGTGCTGCTGGCCGGCGGTGTCGTCGGCTCGACGGTCGGCATCTACGTATTCGGCCTGCTGCGCGAGATCGGCCAGCTCGACCTGTTCATCTCGCTGCTCTACGTGGTGCTGCTCGGCACTGTCGGCGGACTGATGCTTTTGGAAAGCATCAACGCACTGCGCGCCACGCGCGGCGGTGCGGCACCCGTGCTGAAGAAATCCGGCCAGCACAACTGGATCCACCGCCTGCCGCTCAAGATGCGCTTCCGCGCCTCCAAGCTGTTCGTCAGCGTCATTCCGGTGCTGGGCCTCGGTGCCGCGATCGGCTTCCTGTCGTCGATCATGGGTGTCGGCGGCGGCTTCATCATGGTGCCGGCGCTGATCTATCTGCTGAAGGTGCCGACCAATGTCGTTATCGGCACCTCGCTTTTCCAGATCATCTTCACCTCGGCCTACACCACGCTGGTGCATGCCACCACCAACCAGACGGTGGACGTGATACTCGCCTTCGTGCTGATGGTCGGCGGCGTTGCCGGAGCACAGTATGGCGCCAAGGCCGGACAGAAGCTGCGCGGCGAGCAATTACGCGCGCTGCTGGCGCTGCTGGTGCTGGCAGTGGCGCTGCGCCTCGCCTTCGACCTGTTCGTGACGCCCCCGAATCGCTATTCGCTTTCGGCGCTGGGGCTGAGCTGATGGCAGTTCAGACCCTGCCGGTTTCGCCTTCGCTTCGCCACACCGGCATCATCCCCAGCCGCAAGGGCCGGACCCTTTCGGGTGTGCTGCTGTTCCTGATGCTGATCGCCGCCTTTCCGGCTGCCGCGCAGTCGCCGCACCAGGAAAACATCCAGATCGGGCTTTCCACCGACAGGGTGATGATCACCGCCGGCTTCACCGGCGCCGACCTCACCATCTTCGGCGCGCTGGAGGATGTCGACCCGCAGATCGCCCGCCAGGGGCGCTACGATGTCATCGTGGTGCTGGAAGGACCGGCGCGACCCGTCGTGGTGCGGCGGAAGGACCGCGTGCTGGGCGTGTGGATCAACCTGGATTCGGAGACCTTCGAGAACGTGCCGGTGTCCTATTCGGTCGCCACGACAAGACCATTCCAGGACATCACCGAACCCGGCAGCTACAAGCAGCTCTCGCTTGGTGCCAACAACATCTTCATGCAGCCGGCCGACGAGAGCCAGAACCCGGCCACCATCGCGGAATTCACGGCGGCACTGCGCGAACGCAAGGCCGCGACGGGGCAATACAGCGAGAATGTCGGCGGCGTGCAGTTCCTGTCCCAGAACCTGTTCCGCGCCACGGTCAGGCTGGCACCCAGCGTGCCCGTCGGCACGCACAAGGCGCGCGCCTTCCTGTTCAAGAACGGCCTGTTCGTGAAGGAAAACTCGGCCCAGCTCGAAATCCGCAAGTCCGGTTTCGAACAGTCGATCTTCCGTGCGGCACACAACTATTCCTTCCTCTACGGCTTCTTCGCCATCAGCCTGGCCATGATCACCGGCTGGCTCGGCCGCGTCATCTTCCGCAAGGACTGAGATGAATGGCCGGCCGTAAACGCCTGACCGCTTCGCTGCGGGCTTTCCTTCAGACCGGCGAACTTGGCCCCATCACACCCGGCCTGACGCTGCTCGATGTCGCGGCCCTGATCGGGCCGCCGGCCTGGTGGGTGACCGACTGCCACGACTTTCCGGTTCCTCTCCATTGGGGTTATTCCACTCTGGAGATCTCCTTCTCGCTCGAGCCGCCGCACCCGATCGAGTCTCTGGCGATCAAGCCGCCGCACAAATGGGGGAGCCGTTTTCACAACTTCTGCCCGCTTTTGCGCTTGTCGATGGACGGCCTTCCGATCGAGGGGCGACCATCCGAACTTTTGCGCGCCGGCATATGGAACGCCGACAGCATCGGGGTCGGTATCCTCGCCGATCCAGAAAATCCAAAACTCTGCATCCGCGGAAGCGGGATCGAGGTCCTGTATGTCGTGGCCGATCTGGATAAGGAGCATCACTCCCAGCTCGAGGAAATCGACAGCGCAATCGCTCTGCTGGAAGAACACGCGTTTCTCCTCGGGCTGTATCAAAGTCACGGCGGCATCTCGAGCGTGCGGTGGCCAGAAGAATCCTGGCAGCAGATCTCGGCACGGGAATATCTGGAGACCATCGAAAGGAGTCAGAGAGCCGGCGTGCACGGCTTCTCCTGACGTTGATACCCTGCAGGGACTCGCTGGCGGCGGGGTCCCAGGCAGGCCGCCGTTTCCAGGCGCAGACGATTGTCCCGGCTTGATCCCCGCCCCATTCGGCCCGATGATCTCAGACCGGATCGGGAGAGCGCATGGCAAACCATCGCATCTATTCCATGAGTGTGGCGAGCGTCTATCCGCTCTATGTCGCCAAGGCGGAGAAGAAAGGTCGCCGCCAGGCGGAGGTCGACGAGATCATCCGCTGGCTGACCGGCTACAGCCAGGAGGCGCTGGCCGAGCAATTGGCAAAGAAGACGGGTTTCAAGGATTTCTTCGCGCAGGCACCGCAGCCCAACCCGTCACGTTCGCTGATCACCGGTGTGGTCTGCGGCGTGCGAGTGGAAGAAATCGATGAGCCCGTCATGCGGGAAATCCGCTATCTCGACAAGCTGGTCGACGAACTCGCGAAGGGCAGGCCGATGGAGAAGATCTTGCGCAAATAGCCTGTCGGCCTGGCGCAGCACTTCGACCGAGCCCGCCGGGACGGGCTCGGTCTTCACGGCATTCAGTTCTTGGTGGCGTTGATCTCGGGCTTGTCCATCAACGAGGCTTCGAGGCCGTATTTCTTGGCGATGGTCTCCAGCGTGCCGTCGGCCTTGAGTTCGGTGAGCGCTGCGACGAAAGCCTTCGCGAGTTCAGGCTTGTCGACCGAGGTGTATGGGCCCATCGGAACCTTGTCGCCGACGCCGGCCTGCAGGATCATCCAGTTCTGATGGCCCTTGCTCAGGATGAAGGCGGCCTGCTCGGTCGAGACGACCTCGGCAGCATCCCGGCCCGACTTCAGCGCGAGGTCGGCATCCGGAACCGAGCTGTAGTAGCTGATGGTCAGCGCCGGCTTGCCCTTGTCGGCGCAGTTCTTCACGGCGAATTCGCCCACCTTCACCGTGTCGGTGCCCTTGAGCACGCCGATGCTGCCGCCGCACAGGGCGTCGATGTCCGGATATTTGTCCTTGTTAGCGGCCTGGATGATGATGGCGTTGGACGAGGTCGCATAGTCGGCGAAAGTGACGAGCTTCTGGCGCTCCAGGAGGTCGCTGGTGCCGCCGGCGCCGGCGTCGAAGCGGCCGCCGCCGACACCGGTGATCAGGCCTTCCCACTTGGCATTGACGATGTTGGCCTTGATGCCGAGCTTCTCGGCCACGGCGTTGAAGACATCGACTTCCAGACCGGTGGTCTTGCCGGCCTCGTCGATCCAGGAATAGGGCGGATAGTCGAGCACCATCGCCACCGTGATCTCGCCCTTGGACTTGTAGGGCTCGGGCAGCAATTCCTTGGCGTTCTGTGCGAGGCCAGCGGTGAGCGTGCCGGCGATGATTGCAGCCGACAGCATGCTGGTCTTTGCGAATTTGGTCAGACAGGTCACACTCTTCATCAATTTCCTCCCAGGTAGACGATGAAACCCCAACAACCCGGCAAAGCTCCGCCCACCTGCCAAAGCAGGGGTTGAAGTCGTTTGTCGAATTTGCCGAATTGCCTATGCGTTCAAACGCAGGCAACGAATGGGGGCGTTGCGATGCGGCGCATGCGAGCCCTGCCCTCCTATGCAGAGACCGTCCGGGTCACACCATCACGTTGACAACCCCAGCGGACCTATCGAATTCCGCGCCCCCATAGCTTATGCGTTTGCACAGTGGCACATTGCTAACATCAAAAAGTGATTATTTGCAACGTGCATTGTTGAAAAAAATGAATGTAACGATTGTGACGGATCGGCAGGCGCTTTCATGGTGACATTCAAACAGCTCGAAGCCTTGTATTGGATCGGCACGCTTGGCAGCTTCGAAGCAGCCGCGCAGCACCTCGACACGACACAGTCGGCGATCTCCAAGCGCATCCAGGAACTCGAGGCGAGCTTCGGCGTCTCGGTGTTCGACCGCAGCCGCCGCGCCGCCCATCTGACGCCGAAGGGCGTCGAGATGCTGGAACTGGCAGCAGGCCTGCTCGAACAGCGCACGCGCTTTGCCGAACGCTTCAGCGCTCCCGACCTGATCGAGCGCCGGCTGCGCATCGGCGCGACCGAGGCCTCGGCCATGACATGGCTCGGCCGCTTCGTCGGCAGCCTGCACCAGGCCTTTCCCAAGGTCTCGCTGGAGATCGTGGTGGATTCGGCAACCGCGCTCACCCAGAAACTGGCCGAGAGCCAGCTCGATCTCGCCGTGGTTCCCGACGGGCTCACCGATCCGCGCTTCCAGGCGGTTCCGATCGCCTCCTCGCAATGGTGCTGGGGCTGTGCGCCCGGCCTGATCGATACGGGCACGAAGCATCACCTCAAGGACCTCGCCGAACATGCGATCCTGCTGCGCCCTGACTCCGCGTCCGAGATGCTGGTCGGCACCACGCTGCGCTCGGCGGGGCTGGCGACCACCAGGATCATCGCCGTTCCCGACTTCCTGTCGCTGGTCAGCCTGACGGTCGGCGGTCTCGGCGTCGCCGCCATGCCGACTTTTGTCTTCGACCAGGGCTTCGCGGGTGCCGCGCTCGCCCGCATCGACACGGTCGAACCGGTGCCGGACCTGCAATATCTCGCTGTCTTCCCTGCTACCGACACCAGCCCGATCCTAGCTTCGGTGGTCACGCTGCTGAAGCAGACCTGCGATTTCTCCAGGGCCTATCAACCGCGGGATGAAGGGGAGGCCGAACCGGCACGCGCAGAGAGCTGACACCAATCATTCTTTTTTTTCCACAATCATTCTTGCAATAAATCTCTTTTAGAAATACTCGTAACGCCAGATCACGGCTGACGGGTGCGCACGGTGCGCGCTGACCGGCCAACGCTTCCGGCTTTGCGACATGGACATTCTTCCAACCACGGCGCCCAGGGTCTCGCTCCTCATCGGCAATCCCAAGCCGATGTCGCGCACCCGCACGCTTGCCGAACGGTTCACCGACGGGCTGGTGGAACACCCTGCCCCTGACCGGGTCGTCATCGACCTTGCCGAGCAGACCGAGGCACTGTTTCCACCCAAGGCCGAGTTGCTATCGCCCTTCTACGAGCGGCTGAGCGGCAGCGATCTGCTGGTGGTTGCCTCGCCCACCTACAAGGCAAGTTATACCGGACTCACCAAGCTGTTCTTCGACCAGATGCGGCCCGACGCCCTGCAGAGCGTGGTCGCCATACCGCTGATGACCGGCGCGAGTGCCGGGCATTCGCTGGCCGTCGACTTCCATCTCGCCGCGCTGCTCAGGGAACTCGGCGCGGTCGTGCCGACCGGCGGCGTCTATTTCATCGTCAACGAAACCGAGGACCTCGACGCAGCGGTGAACACTGCGGTCGCCAGGCAGCGATCGCAGCTCGCGCTGCTCAACGCACCTTGGATTGCAGGAGGCAAGCATGCTGGAAATGCCGTCGATGGTCGCTAGGATCGCGCCCGAACCACATCTGTTTCGCCAGGCGCTCGGCCATTATGCGTCGGGCATCACGGTGATCGCCGGTGTCGCCGACGGCTTGCCGGTCGGCTTCACCTGCCAGTCCTTCTACAGCGTCTCGCTGGAGCCGCCGCTGGTGTCGTTCAGCGTCATGCGAACCTCCAGCAGCTGGCCAAAGATCCGCGCCAGCGGCGCGTTCTCCGTCAACATCCTGTCAGCACGGCAGCGCGAGGTCTCGAATACCTTCGCGCGCTCGGGCACTGACAAATGGAGCGGCGTCGACTGGGCCCATAGCGGCTTCGGCAACCCGATCATCGCCGGCTCGCTGACCTGGCTCGATTGCGCGCTGTTCGAGGAATACCCGGCCGGCGACCACACCATCGTCATCGGCCAGGTCCGCGAAATGGCGTCGATCAACGCCGACGAGGATCATGAGCCGCTGATCTTCTTCAAGGGACGCTACGTGAATTCGATGTGAGGCCGGCAGCATAAGCCGGCTACAGGACCGAGACGGGAGGACGATCGATGACCGCCGCGCCGCGCCAGCTCAAGCTGGCGCTCTTCATGAACACCACCGAATACGCCTGGCTCTATGAGAAGGCGCGTTCGGAGAGCGAGTTCGACTTCGCCTTCTACCGCGATCTCGCGCAGATGGCCGAGCGCGCAAAATTCGATGCCGTCTTCCTGGCCGATATCGTTGCCGTCAACGACCGCAATCGGGGCATCGAAGCCGCCGGCCATATGGGCAATGCGGTGGTCTACGAACCGCTGACCATGCTCGGCGCGCTTTCAGCCGTGACCGAGAAGATCGGGCTGGTCGCCACTGCCTCGACGACCTACCACCAGCCGTTCCACATCGCGCGCATGATCGGCAGCCTCGACCATCTGTCGAAAGGGCGCATCGGCTGGAACGTCGTCACCTCGCAAGGAGAATCGGAAGCCGCTGCCTTCGGTCTCGACGCGCAGCTCGACGCCAATTTTCGCTACGAGCGCGCCAGCGAATTCGTCGATCTCGTCTTCGACCTGTGGAACAGCTGGGAAGGCGACGCCTTCCTGCGCGACAAGACTTCGACACGCTATTTCGACCCTTCGAAAGTGCATCCCGTCGACCATCGCGGGAGGCACTTCAAGGTGCGCGGCGCACTCAACGTGCCAAGGCCGCCGCAGGGCCGGCCGGTGATCTCGCAGGCCGGTTCCTCCGAGCCCGGCTTCGAACTCGCCGCCCGCACCGCCGACGTCATGTTCTGCGCGCCCGGCTCACTCGAGCGCGGCAAGGCGTTTTCGGCCAACATCCGCGAGCGCATGGTCAAATACGGCCGCGGACCGGACGAGGTGGCGATCATGCCCGGCCTTTTCGTCGTCGCCGGCGGCACCGAGGAAGAAGCGCGCCGCAAATATGCCGACGCACAGGCCGCCACGCCCGACAGCTTCAAGCTGCAGAGCATCGACCGCTATCTCGGCGGTGTCGGCGCGCTGGAATGGAACCTCGACAAGCCGATCCCGACCGCCGCCGAGGAAGGGGCTGCCCGCCTGCGCCGCCGCGTCAGCTTCGAGATCGACGGCCGCCGCATGACTGCGCGCGAGCTCGGCGACCAGATCACCTCCTGCTACGGCCACATCACCTGCATCGGCGCCGTCGAGCAGGTCGCCGACACGATGCAGACCTGGCTGACGGAGCGCGGCTGCGACGGCTTCACGCTGTTCCCGCACTATTTGCCCGGCAACGCCCATGACTTCGGCCAGCTGGTGGTGCCCGAACTGCAGCGGCGCGGCATCTTCCGCAAGGACTATGAGGGCTCGACCTTCCGCGAGCATCTCGGGCTGGCATCGCCGCAGCATCCGGCACTGGCCGGACAAAAAAGACAATGAACATCCGCCCCCTTCGACCGCCGGAAAACCGAAAACGATCGGACCGATAGGGGTGCGCGCGTGGAGGAGGAGAACATGAGCGCAGTGATACCGATCAAACCGATGCGCGGCACCGAGGGAGTGCCGGCGTATCTGCCGCCGCTCAACCAGAACGGCGTCGTCACGGCAGCGCGGCGCCCGCGCCTCGGCCAGATCGCCGCCAGCATTGTGCTGCTGGCCCTGCTGGCCGCCTTCGTCTGGACGGTGGCGGTCAACAAGAACATGCACTGGGACGTCGTCGGCACCTATCTGTTCCACCCGCTGATCCTGCGGGGCGTGGTCTCGACGCTGCAGTTGACCATGCTGGCGGTGCTGCTGGCCTTCGTCACCGGCGTGGTGCTGGCGGCGATGGGGCAGTCGCGCAACCCGGTGCTGTCGACCTTTTCCGCCTTCTACATCTGGCTGTTCCGTGCCTTGCCGCTGCTGGTGCAGATCGTGCTGTGGTTCAACCTGGCGCTGCTGTTTCCGGAACTCGGCATCGGCATTCCCGGCACCTCGCTCTATGTCGGCTGGAACACCAACCACGTCATCACGCCGTTCACCGCCGCGATCCTGGCGCTGGCCATGCATGAGGCCGCCTATATGGCAGAGATCGTGCGTTCCGGCATCCTGTCAGTGCCGCAGGGACAGACGGAAGCGGCACTCACCATCGGCATGACACGCGGCGAGGCGCTGCGCCGCATCGTGCTGCCACAGGCGCTGCGCGTCATCATCCCGCCGATCGGCAACCAGTTCATCATGGTGCTGAAGGCGAGCGCGCTGGTCTCGGTGATCGGCGGCGGCGACCTCCTGACCGCGGCGCAGAACCTCTACGCCGTCAACTACGAGGTCATCGCGCTGCTGCTCGTCGCCTCGGCCTGGTACATGGTCATCATCTCCATCACCAGCGTCGGCCAGCACTATCTCGAAAAGCGGCTGAGCCGCTCCGAGCGCAATGGCGCGGGCGCCCCCGCCGCCGACACGGAGGTTTGAGCATGGAACCGGCGATCCGCATTCACGGGCTGCGCAAATCCTTCAAGAGTGTCGAAGTGCTGCGCGGCGTCTCGCTCGACGTCGCGCCCGGCGAAGTCGTCTGCATCCTCGGCCCTTCCGGCGGCGGCAAGAGCACGATGCTGCGCTGTATCAACCAGCTCGAGACATTCGAAGCCGGCTTCATAACCGTGCATGACGACCCTGTAGGCTATGCGCGGCGGGCCAATGGCGAACTGGTGGAGGCAAGCGAACGGCACATGGCCGGCCAGCGCCGCCGCATCGGCATGGTGTTCCAGCAGTACAATCTGTTCCTGCACCTAACTGCGCTGCAGAATGTCACCGAGGGCCCGGTCAAGGTACTGGGACAGAACCGCGCCGCCGCCGAGAAACGCGCGCGGGACCTTTTGGCATCGGTGGGCCTCACCCGGCACGCGCACAAATATCCGAGCCAGCTTTCGGGTGGCCAGCAGCAGCGCGTGGCGATCGCGCGTGCGATGGCCATGGAACCGGACATCCTGCTGTTCGACGAACCGACCAGCGCGCTCGACCCGGAATGGGTTGGTGAGGTGCTCGACGCCATCCGCAATCTCGCCAGGTCCGGCATGACGATGGTGATCGTCACCCATGAGCTGAACTTCGCGCGCGAGGTCGCCGACCGCATCGCCATCATGGCAGACGGCCAGATCATCGAGTGCGGGCCGGCCGCCGACGTGCTCGACCGGCCAAGCTCGGCGCGCGCCGAAGCCTTCGTGCGGCGGCGCAACTGAGCGCACGCCAACCCAAAGCGGCCAGAGGCGACGGCGCTCGCACAGGCGCCGCCACCTGGGGCTACGCCAACAAACGGAACCATCACGATGCACCAGAAGCTGTTTAGTCTGTCGCTGAACGGACAGGGCCACCACCCCGGCGCGTGGCGGTTGCCCGGCGCTACGCCGGAGCGCGCCGTCGCCCCGGATTTCACGCGCGACCTGGCCAGGCAGGCCGACGCTGCCGGCTTCGATCTGCTCATCGTCGAATATCCGCCGCGCCCGACGGCGACGCCGGCGCCCGACCGACAGGAGGCCGTGCATTTCGAGGCGCTGTCGGTTGCGGCATCCCTCGCCGGCGTGACCGAGACGATCGGTCTCGTCGCGCCGGTTTCGCCCGTCTACAACGAACCCTTCAACATCGCGCGCCAGTTCACCGCCTTCGACCATCTGTCGAAAGGCCGCTCCGGCTGGCTGCTGGTGCCGGGGCTGGACGAGGCCGACCGACCCAATTTCAACCGCCTCGACGGCACTGACGCCGCGTTCCACGACGCCCGCTCGGCGGAGTTCGCCGACGTGGTGCTGGAGCTGTTCGACAGCTGGGAAGATGGCGCGCTGGCGCTGGACAAGGAGGAATCGATCTTCGCGCATCCCGACAAGGTGCATGTCATCGACCACAGGGGCCCGCATTTTTCCATCAGCACCTCGATGAATGCGCCGCGCCCGCCGCAGGGCCATCCGGTGGTGGTGATGTCGCCGCGGACGCGCGCCGACGAGGCCACCGCCGTGACCAGGGCCGATGTGGTGCTTTTGTCCGGTGGCCGCGAAGAGATCTCGGCGCGCGGTGCTGCCCTGAAACAGATAGCCGGTGCCGGTGGGCGAGGACATCTCAAGGCGTTCGCCAATCTCGCCACCACGCTGGCCGAGACTGATGACGCGGCACAGGCACTGGCCCGGCAACTCGACGCGCTGGGCCCACCGATCAGCGGCGTCGAGCATTTCGTTGGCACGGCGAACGGGCTCGCCACCTATCTGGAGACCTTCGACTGCGACGGCTTCAATTTGATGCCGTCGGTGCTGCCGGACGGGCTGGCGCCACTCGCCGCCCTGCCACGCGGGCCGGCCACCAAGAAGACATTGCGCGACAGGCTGGGACTGCCCCGCCCCGCGGGACGGAGGAACTGACATGGCGACGCGGAAGATGCACATCCTGCTCTGGCTGCAGAATCTCGGTCACAACCTCGCCGCCTGGCGCCATCCGGACTCGCGCACGCAGGATTTCCTCACCGTCGACTATCTGCGCGATGTCGGCAGGCTGGCGGAGTCCGGCAAGCTCGACATGGTGTTCATCGAAGACGTGATGTTCACGCGCGAAAGCGGCGGGCGCTATTTCGGCGAAGTATCGATCAACTCGATGGACCCGTCGATCATCATCGCCGCGCTGTCCTCGGTCACCGAAAGGATCGGGCTCGCCGCCACCTATTCGACGACCTATCACGAGCCGGAAGTGCTGGCGCGCAAATTCGCCACGCTCGACCATCTGAGCAAGGGCCGGCTTGCCTGGAACGTCGTCACCTCCGACCCGCGCGTGGCGCGCAATTTCGGCGCCACGCTGCATCCCGACAAGGAGCTGCGCTACCGCAAGGCGGCAGACACCATCGCCGCGATCAAGGCGCTGTTCGATTCATGGCGCGACGACGCGCTGGTGTTCGATCAGGAGGGCGGGCGTTTCTACGATCCCGACAAGGTGCGGCCGGTCGCCCACAATGGCGAGTTCGTGCGCGTGCAGGATGCGCTCGGCGTACCGCGGTCGCCGCAGGGCCATCCGGTTTTCATCCAGGCCGGCATGTCGGAATGGGGTCTCGACTTCGCAGCCTCCTTCGCCGAAGCCGTTTTTGCCTCCGCCAAGAGCCTGGAACTGGCGCGCGACTATCGAACCGCGCTCAAACAGAAAGTTGCTGACAAGGGCCGCGATCCCGACGGCATCAAGATCTTTCCGGGCTTCGTGCCGATCGTCGGCTCGACCGAGGAGGAAGCGCGCCGCAAGGAGGCCTATTTCGACAGCCTGGTGCATCCGCGCGCCATGCTCAACCTGTTGCGCGAACAGTTCCATCTCGACTTCTCGCAGCATTCGCTCGACGATCCGTTCCCGATCGAGACGATCATGGCCAGCGACGGCTACACCAACGGCCGCACCCAGGTGCCGCACTACCTGAAGGCGATCCGCGGCCAGGAGAGCATGGCCACCTACTGCAGGCGCTACATGCGCAGCCTTGGCCATCAATACATCGTCGGCACGCCGGAGCAGGTTGCCGACTTCATGCAGGGTTTCGTCGACGGCGGCGGCTGCGACGGCTTCGTGCTGGCGCCATCACACATTCCGGGCGAGCTGAAGACCTTCATCGAGGAGGTGGTGCCGGTGCTGCAGAAACGCGGCGCCTTCCGCCAGGACTACGAGGGCGCGACACTGCGCGACCATCTCGGCCTGGCGCGACCTGGCTAGGCGCGACGTCCGGATCTCAGTCCAGCCAGGGTGGACGTTCGGTAAAGGCTTTGGCGAGATGATCGACGATCGCGCGCAGCTTCATCGGCATCGGCTTGATCGGTGGCCAGACGAGCGAGATCGGCAGTGGCACCGGTTTCAGCGTCGGCGCGACCCTGACCAATTGCCCTCGCCGCAGCGCCTCATGCGCGACGAACAGCGGCAGCAGCACAACGCCGAGACCGGCGATGGCCATATCGCGCATGGCCTCGCCATTGTTGGCGGTGACGCGGCTCTGCATGGCAATGCCCGCCGCCGTCCCGTCCTGGTTTGAGAACTGCCAGACACTGGCGGCGTGCACGTTGAGATAGCCGATGCTGGCATGTGCCTGCAGTTCGTCGAGACTTTGCGGCTCGCCACGTCGGGCAACATAGTCCGGGCTAGCAACGACGACCCTGGGGTCTTCGCACAACTTGCGCACGATCAGCCCGGAATCACGCAGCTGGCCGATCCTGACGGCAAGGTCGAAGCGGCCGCGCACGAGGTCGACCGTCCGGTCGTCATAGTCGAGCGTGATGGCGAGCTCGGGGTGCTGGCGCGAGAAGTCGGCGACGACCGGGCTGAGATGGCTTATGCCGAAACTCATCGGCGCTGCGATCGCCAACGTCCCCCTGAGACCAGCCATACCCCAGGCCGCGCTTTCGACGGCATCGTTCATCTCCGCCAACGCCGGGCGAAGCCTGAGCGCCAGTTCCTCGGCGCTTTCGGTCGGTGAGATGCGCCCGGCATGACGCCGAAACAACGCGGTGCCGAGTGCTGCCTCCAGATCGCTGATGCGCTTGCTGATAACCGATTTCGACAGATTGGAACGGGCGGCGGCGCCCGAAACGGTACCCGCCTCCATGACATCCAGGAAAGTCCTGACTTCCTCGACCGACCATTTCATATGGTTGTTCTAGAGCATTTTAGACGACACGGCATCGGCAATCGTTCGCGAATAGCGAACGGTTCCCCGATGCTGGGCGTTCGCGAATAGCGAACGCCGGATCAGCCGGATGGCGGCTAAACAGCAATGGAAGACACGCTCATATTGGCTGCAACGAAGCGATCATTCTGGTCGCAACCAATCAACCAATAAGGAATGACCGAGATGAACCTGACCGGCATCCACCATCTGACGGCGATCACCGCGAATGCGCCCGCCAACAAACGTTTCTATACCGGGACGCTCGGCCTGCGGCTGGTCAAGAAGACCGTCAACCAGGACGACACCAGCGCCTATCACCTGTTCTATGCCGACGGCGAAGCCACGCCGGGCACCGACCTGACCTTCTTCGACTGGCCGGTTTCGCCGGAACGGCGCGGCACGCATTCGATCAGCCGTACCGGCCTGCGCGTCGCTGGCGAGGAAAGCCTGAACTACTGGGCCGCCCGCTTCAAGGACAGCGGCGTGAGTGCCGGCGCGATCACGACGATCGACGGCCGCGCCGCGATCGAGTTCGAGGATGCGGAAGGCCAACGCTTCCGCCTGATCGACGACGGCAGCCGCGGCGAGGCCCATGCCTGGGAGCGCAGCCCGGTGCCCGCAGCAAACCAGATTCGCGGACTCGGCCCGATCACTATCTCGGTGCCGACGCTCGGACCGACCGACGCGGTGCTGACCACGGTGCTGAACATGAGGCAGGAACGGCATTATGCCTCGCCGGACGGACAGGGCGATGTTCATGTCTACGCCATGGGCGAAGGTGGTCCGGCGGCCGAACTGCATGTCGCGGTGCAACCCGACCTGCCGATCGCACGGCAGGGCGCCGGTGCCGTCCACCATGTCGCATTCCGCACGCCCGACGTGCCTGCGATCCGCGACTGGGCGGCACGGCTTTCAGAGTTCAGGATCCCGAGTTCCGGCGAGGTCGAGCGCTATTACTTCCGCTCGCTCTATTTCCGCGAACCCGGCGGCAACCTGTTCGAGATCGCCACGGACGGCCCCGGCTTCACCGCCGACGAGCCGCTGGAGAGCCTGGGCGAGCGCCTGTCGCTGCCACCCTTCCTGGAAGGCAAGCGGAGTTCGATCGAGGCCAACCTGAAGCCGCTGGATTAAGATAAACAAGTCTCGCAGCGACATGCTCGCTGCGAGACGCGCCCTGGGAGAACAGTGATCATGACCACCATCCTCGGCCTGTCCGGCAGCCTGCGGCAGGCGTCCTTCAATGCGGGCCTGCTCAGGGCGGCGGCCGCGGCTGCTTCACCGGATACGAATGTCGTCATCGGCTCGATCCACGAGGTGCCGCTCTACAATGCCGACGACGAGGCCGCGCATGGCATTCCGCCCGCAGTGCAGGCGTTGAAGGATAGCCTGCTTGCCGCCGACGGGCTGCTTCTGGTGACGCCGGAATACAACAACGGCATTCCTGGCGTGTTCAAGAACGCCATCGACTGGATGAGCCGACCGGCCAACGACATACCGCGGCATTTCGGCGGCAAGCCGGTGGCCCTGCTCGGCGCATCGCCGGGCGGCTTCGGCACGGTGCTGTCGCAGAACGACTGGCTGCCGGTGCTGCGCACGCTCGGCACGCGTCACTGGGCAGCAGGCAGGATGCTCGTCGCCCGCGCCGGAACGGTGTTCGACCGCGACGGCAACCTGACAGACGAGGCCACGCTGGCACGGCTCGGCGATTTCATGGCCGGCTTCGCGGGATTCATTGAAAGCTGAGGCGCGGCGCGCCAGGATGACAGGACTGCACCTCCGTGAGGCTCACCCGAGAAGCCGTAAAGTAGCGGGTCGCTTTTCATTCAGCGTGACATTCAACGAGGCTATCGTTTGAATGTCTTCACACGGAGATATTCGGATGCTGTTTTTTCGCCGTCTCGCCCTTGATCGCTTCGTGAAGACGCACCCTCCATCGAGGCAGGTTTCGCCGGCCGATCGTGAGCTCGTCTCTGCCTATGAGCACATTCTTCCCGCCAGCCTCATCGCGCTATGGCGCCGGAAAGGGCTCGGCTTCTATGGCGACCTGCAACTCGCGCTGATCGATACGGAGATGATCGCTATCCGGCAGATGTCGGGTGGCCGGGATGCATTTGCCGAAGCCAGCTTTGCGCGATTGCTTCGTCGTCGGCCGTCAGCTGATGGCCGGCGGCAACCGTGCGATATTCGGTGCCGGCGCCGTGTTTCGCCAGCCAATCGGCAAGCGCCGGCGCACCGTCGCCGAACGGGTCCTGCTCGCCGCTGATGACCAGGGCTTCGCTTCCCGTCAGATCGGCCCCGGGCAGCGGGTCGAGCACCGGCACCGCCCTGAGCAGGATGGCGCGGCGGATCACGGCCGGATGCAGGCCCATGACGGCGGCGGCAAAGTTGGCGCCGTTCGAATAGCCGAGGAAAACAATGTGCCCCGGATCCAGCCCGTAGCCCGAGATCGCGCCGGCCATGAAAGCCTCGAAGGCCTCGGCCTCGGAGCGGATGTCGGCCTGGTCGAACACCTTCGGCGACAGGCGCCGGAAAAAGCGGGCGATGCCTTCCTCGTGGCTGCGTCCGCGCACGCCCAGCAACGTGGCGCGCGGCGCGACGCGATGCGCCAGAGGCATCAGGTCAGCCTCGCTGCCGCCGGTGCCATGCAACAGGACGAGGGTGCTGCCGTCGGGTTCCTCAGGCGTGAAAAAACGATGCACGAAAGGCAGGTCGCGCCTGGGCAGGCGCGGCTCGCCGGGCAAGGCGAACTGCGGCAGCATGACCCGCAGATCCTCGGCTCGCACGGCATCGTGCGGCGGAATGAACAGGCTCTCGCCGAGATGGCCGGGCGGTTCGTCGATTGCAAAGCCCGGCCCGTCAGTCGCCAGCTCGAACAGCGTGCCGCCAGGCTCGCGCACATAGAGCGAGGTGAAATATTTGCGGTCGTGAACGGTCGTCGGCGACGAGTTCAGCCGCGAGAGGGAGGCTTCGACATCCTGGAGGGCCGCCACATCCGCAGCCCGGAAGGCGACGTGGTCGGCGGTGCCGGTGCCCGGCAGGCCAGGCACATAGCCGGCGGCGTTGCGCACATCGATGGCGTCATTTTTCGACAGCATGCGCTGGATGTTTTCAGCGACAGGCCCCGGCTCATAACCGAAGCGGCGCACGAAGGCGGCGGTCTCCTCGGCATCGCCGGTGAGGATGGTGACCGCGCGCAGCCTGCCGACGGCGATATCGGAACCATCTTCAGCGACGCCGACAAGCTTGACGATGAAACCGTCCGGGTCCTTCAGTCGGAGCACGGGCTCGCCGAACTCGCGCAGCGGACCCTGCACCGGCACGCCCTTGTCGAGCGCCCGCACCAGCCAGCCGCCGATCTCTGCCGCCGGCACGGCAAAGGCGATCTCCGATACCTGGCCGAGGCCGGCGCGGCCGGGCGCGCCGTCCTGCCAGAGCAGGAAAGTGACCAACGAGCCTGGTGAAGCCTCTCCGTCGCCGTAGAACAAATGCAGCTGCTGGCCGTCCTCATAGCCGCCGGTGCGCTTGACCAGATGCAAGCCGAGGAAGCCGACGTAGAAATCGACATTGGCCTGCACATCGCGCGTGATCAACGTGACGTGGTGGATGCCATTGGAGCGTTCCATGCCTCAGCCCCCGGCGCGTCGCGCCGAGGGAAGGAATGTGAACAGGTCATGGATCGGCATATGCAAACTCCCGGTGATGCGGCGACATTTGCACGTGCCGTCCGCAGCGCCAAGCGCGGCGCCGCGAACACGGTGTTCACCTGACCCGAACGGGGCTCCGGTTCCTTCTCCCACAAGGGGAGAAGGCAAGGCGCGCATACGCTCCCCGAACGCAGCGTTACACCGAGCGGATCAGGCCGCCGTCGACCCGCAGGCTCTGGCCGGTGATGTAGGAGGCTTCGTCCGACGCCAGGAAGGCGATCGCGGCGGCGATCTCGTCGCTGGTGCCGTAGCGCTGCATGGGAACGCTGTCGCGGCGCTCCTCGGTCGCCGGGAGACTGTCGATCCAGCCCGGCAGCACGTTGTTCATGCGGATGTTGTCGGCGGCGAAGGTGTCGGTGAAGATCTTGGTGTAGACGGCAAGGCCGGCGCGGGCGACCGCGGAGGTCGGGAACATCGCCGACGGCTGGCTGACCCAGGCGGTCGAGATGTTGACGATCGAGCCCTTGCGCTGCGCCTTCATGATCGGGGCGACGAGGCGGACCGGGCGGACGACGTTCAGGAAATACACATCGATGCCCTGGTGCCACTGCTCGTCGGTGATGTCGAGGATCGGCGCGCGCGGGCCGTGACCGGCGCTGTTGACCAGCACGTCGACGCGGCCCCATTTCGCAACCGTTGCATCGACCAGCCGCTTGAGGTCGTCGTTCGACTGGTTGGACCCGGTCACGCCGATACCGCCGAGCTCCGCCGCGAGCGCCTCGCCCTTGCCGGACGACGACAGGATGGCGACCTTGTATCCGTCCCTGGCCAGGCGCTTCGCCGCAGCCGCACCCATGCCGCTGCCGCCTGCCGTGACAATCGCTACTTTTTCTACAGTCCCAACGGTGCTAACCGCTACTTTTTCTACAGTCATTGTGCTTCCTTCCGAAAACCGGCTGGTTCTGATACGCCTTTCACCAAAGGTATTCGAACCAGTTTCCTTATGATTTTCCAATAGAAAAACTACTGGATGCGATCAGGCCAACTTCCCTCACTCAATGCCGTGCGCGCCTTCGAGGCGTCGGCCCGCCACCTGAACTTCCGGCTTGCCGCCGAAGAACTGGGCGTGACGCAGGGAGCCGTCGCGCAGCATGTACGCGGACTGGAGGATTCGCTAGGCCTGAAACTGTTCCTGCGGCTGCCGAGGACGCTGGCGCTGACCGACCAGGGCCGGGCCTACGCCGGCACCATCCGGCGTGCCTTCGAGCTCATCGTCGAAGGCACCGCCGCGCTGCGGCCTCAGCCTGTCCGTCTCTCCATCAGCGTCACCCCGACCTTCGCTTCGAAATGGCTGCTGCCGCGCCTGCCAGGCTTCGCGGCACTTCATCCCGAGCTCAGCCTCGGCATCGTCGCCACCGACCGGATTTCCAGCTTCCAGCCGGAAGGCATCGACATCGCCGTCCGCTATGGCCCGGCACCAGCTGGCCCTCAGCTCGAGGCCGACCTGCTCTTCCGCGAAGAACTTGTCGGCGTCTGCAGCCCGATGCTGCTGGCCGGCACGAAAGCGCCGCTGCCGGCAGAGAGGCTCGATGGCTACGTGCTTCTCCACGACGCTCACAGCCGCTGGCCCGAATTCATCGAGACGCTGTCGGGGCGTCCCGATGCCGGCGGCAACAAAGGCATGCACTTCAACCAGACCGCGCTGGCCATCGATGCCGCGCTCGGCGGCCAGGGCATCGCGCTGGCAAGCCGCGGTTTCGTCGAGGCCGACCTTGCCGCCGGGCGGCTCGTCGATGCGTTCGGCGTCATCATGCAAAGCGACCGCGCCTATTATGTGGTGACACCGCGCAAGCCGCGCTTTCCGTTGCCGGTTGCGGCGGTCCGGTCGTGGCTGCTGTCCGATCCGGAAGTATGACTCGCACGTTCCCTGGCACCTGCTCTAGAACCACATGCGAGCGGCTTCGGTGAGGCCGTCGGAACTGCCATCCCCGACCCATGCCACATGCCCGTCTGGCCGGATCAGGACGGCGGCTGGGTTGTCGACCCTACCGATGACAGGGAGCTCGCATGAACCTTCGAAGGTCGCGTCCACCCGCTTGAGGCGATCGGCCCCTTTGCCGATCGCGAGCGGGTTGCCGAAGTTCAGCAGAACCGGCTGCGCATCGTGCAGCAGCGCGAAGACACGCGTCGACGCACCGCCGATCGTGATGTCGAGATCGGGCATGCGACGGCCAAGCAGCGGGTGGCCCTCGCCAAGCGCGTAGCGGATGTCGAGGCCGCTCATCATCGCGGCAAAGCGTTTGCGTGGTTCCTCGAGCGAAAGCAGTTCGGAGACGAAGTCGCCGAGCACTGCCGTGCGCTCGCCCGGATAACGCAGCACGCCCTGTGCGATGGTGTTCTTCAGCACGCGCAACGCCACAGGATGTCGCTCGGCCTGATAGGTATCGAGCAGCGTTTCGGGTGATATGCCCCTGGCCACCCGCGCCAGTTTCCAGCCGAGATTGACCGCGTCCTGCAGGCCGAGATTGAGCCCCTGCCCACCCATCGGGGAATGGATATGCGCTGCATCGCCGGCCAGCAGGACGCGCCCCTGGCGGTAACTTTGCGCCTGCCGCGCCGCGTCGCTGAAACGGGACAGGAAGCGCGGCGCATGCACGCCGAAATCGGTACCGTAGGCGGCCTTCAACGCGACGGCGAATTCGTGCAGCGACGGCTCGCCACTGGCACGCGGATCCTGCCCGGCAAGCACCACAGCCACCGTTTCGCCGTCATCCAGCATGGCCATGGCATGGCGGCCCGAGGCGGTTTCGTGGAAGCCGAGCACCGGCTGCTCCCGCATCCTCACCTCGGCGATCAGCCAGCTCGTCGAAGCCTCCCAGCCGGGAAAATCGATGCCGGCCAGTTTCCGCACCGTGCTGCGGCCGCCATCGCAGCCGACCAGCCAGCCGGCCCGCAAGGTCTTGTCCTGTGCCGTCGAAACCTCGACACCGTCATCGTCCCTTATCATGTCCAGAACTTCGGTGCCGCGATGGACCGGCACGCCAAGTTCCTCGACCCAGTCCGCCAGCAGCCGTTCGATGCGTTCCTGGCGCAGCGCCAGCAGATAATTGTGCCGGGTCGGGAAATCGCTGATGTCGAGCGCGACGTGAAAGCCGACATTGGGATAGGTCTGGCCCTCGGCGAGGAAGCGGTCGACGATGCCGCGCTGGTCGAGCACTTCCAGCGAACGCGCATGCAGGCCGCCGGCGCGCCGGCCGGCGACGTCCATGGTCGATCGCTGCTCGACGATCGCGACATCGACACCGGCAAGCGCCAGTTCACCGGCCAGCATCAGGCCGGTCGGGCCGGCGCCCGATATGAGGATCTCGTGTTCGGACATTTGCCACCTCGTGCAGGAGAAGAAGGGGCCAGTCTTCTACGACGTGGTCGGGGCCTTGATGCAAGAGGGTTGTGCGCCATATGTATGATATGAGGGGCGGATGTGATGCGCTGCATCCGGGCAAGTTGCTCGCGAGGCTGGCGGTTGGTGCGATTATGTTGCACCCGACAAGAATGATCCCGACAAGCCCTCGACATTCCCGTTGAAGATCGGCGTTCCGCTGGAGTGGAAGCCGGCATCTCATGCGGCGAGTTTGTGCCACCACCAGCCTTTCAGATCAGGCCTCGCCTCGAAGAACGGACGCCAGTCCTCGATCCATTGCAGCGGGTCGCATGGTTCGCCCTCGACATAGGGGCGATGGCGGTCGGTGACACAGGAACCACCATGGCGGCCCGCTATATGCGGCTCGCCGGGACCGGGAACCGTGAAGGTCGCGGCATCGACATTTTCCACCACTTTCTTGTGGTCGAGGAACCAGACGGTGGCGCCATCCGTCGCGTAACCGTGACCGATGACGCGGAAGCTGTCGGGCCGGGTGTTCTTCAGGCGGGCGCCATAAAAATACACCGCCTCGCGGTCGCGGGCGATGACGCTGGTGGCATGCAGGGGGTCGCGCGTTCCGTCACGATAATTGAGCCTCAGCTCCGGTACGATCTCGAAGGCCTCCGGGCTTTTCGTACGGATCGTCTTGCCGGTGATGTAGTAGGCCTGCCTGACGTCGCGCGCGTAGCGCAGGTTCAACGCCTCGAACGTCGTGGCGTCCGCGCCTTCGACGAGATACCAGTAGAAGGTCCTGTTCGCGCCATATTGCCCCTGGCCGTAGACATGATGCCTGTCGGCAAGCCAACGGCCTTCGACAGCCCTGAAGCCCGGGGCATCGACATCGATCCGCTCGCCCTTGCGGTTCGTCAGCGGCTTCCCATTGAAATAGACCGTCTTTCCGTCATGCGTGTAACAACACAGCGTGGCTTCCGGATGTGCCGCGATGAAGGCATAGGGCCAGCCGCAACCAGCGAAAGGCCCTATGCGGGGGTTGCGGCGCACGGCCTCACGGATATGCCAGGTCGTACGCAGGTCGGCTTCGTCGCCTTCCTGCAACCGCCATCGCGGCGGCAGCACCAGCCGGCAGATCGCTGCGTCGTCCAGTTCTTTGAAGTAATCGCGCCTCTCGCCGTCACCCAGGGCGGTGGGAAACCATCGGTAGGCTGCCCGCAACCTCGTCCATTCGACGGCGCTCAGGCCGATCAGCGGCAGCACCTCCTCCGGAGTTCGCCCGGTGGCGAGGAACAGGTTGGCGGCCTCGAACGTGTCATAGGGGATGACGGGAACGGTATCGTCGCCTGCCCGGTAGTCGGATCGCTCGGTCATGCCGCCTCACTGATCCGTTCCGCGATGACTGCCGGCTGTATCAGCCGCGGTGAAGCGCTGCTCGGCCGGCCACAAGGCGATTTCGATCACATCCGGCTCGACGGGCACGCTTTCGTCCCGGCTGCCCTGGAATTCCTTCCAGCTGATGCGCACGGATACCGTGCTGCCATCCAGAAAGAAGGCCGGGCCGCAGGGAAGCGGGTCCGGCATGGAAGGGCTCGAAATCGAGAACGACCGGGACGGAAACCGTGTCGTTACGGTCTCCACCTGTGTCCAGGGTTTTCCGCTCATCGGCTCCAGCGCGCCAGCATCCGGCACGGCATCGTGGATATGAATGCGGATGTGCTGGTGGAGGCTTCCCTCGGTATAGACCACGAGGCCGCCCTCGGGAACGAAGAACCGCCGTGCCTCCATTTCGGGCGTGATGATTTCGGGCGGAAGGAAGGATGTGTCTTCACGGTCGACAAGATAGAACTGACCGTAGTCGGCCTGCCATGCCAGCGTAGCCCAGCCCAATAGTGCCACGGCAATCTCCTAAATCGCATATGCGGGCAGCATCGCATTTCCCGGCTAGACGTTTCGTTGCCGCCCCCCATCTCCCCTCCTGAAGGAGGGGTGTCAGCAGGACTGTGCAACACTTTCCTTCCCCGATGAAGCAGGAAGGGCTTGCGACCATGACCGCAACGGCGTTTCTCACCGCGCTCGCCTCCGAGGGCCCGCCACCCGAGCGCGCGAAAGACATGGCGCTCTATGGCTGGCTGATCGGAAGCTGGCAGATGGAAACGCTCCATCATTGTGACGACGGCACGATCGAGAACCTCCCGGGAGAAATCCATTTCGGCTGGGTGCTCGAGGGGCGCGCCATCCAGGATCTCTGGATCAGGCCGCGGCGTCCCGAGGCATCCATCATGTACGGCACGACCCTGCGTGTCTTCGATGCAGCGATCGATGGCTGGCACATCCTCTGGAGCGACCCGCTCAACCAGGACTATTCTCGCCAGATCGGGCGAGCCGAGGGCAAGGACATCGTCCAGGTCGGCGAAGACTCGCGAGGTGTGAAGACGCGATGGCGCTTCACCGAGATCACACCCGACAGCTTTCACTGGATCGGCGAAGAGAGGGTTTCGGACAGCGATCGCTGGCGGATGACCTACGAACATTTCGCCCGGCGGGTCTGAACCCGGCCGCGAGGGTTCAGACCTGCGCCAGCAGGATCTCGGTTAACCTCTCCGGCATCAGCCGCGCGACGTTGTGGCCGCAGTCGAGGGAATGGGTCGACCAGTCGGGGTCGTTGCCCAGGCGCTGGTAGAGGTCGAGGAACGGGCTGCCTTCCCAGCCATGCGCGCCGACATAGACCTTGCGCGGCACCTCGCGCCAGCGACCGCCGAGCGTGATCGCCTGCAGGAACGCCGCAAGCGGATGCGGCCGGCAGCGCGGGTCGAGATTGGGCGGCGGCATGCAGTTCAACCCGTCGACCCTGGCGCCGGTGACGAACATGTCCCGGAAGCGCGGCGTCGTCAGCGACCAGACGGAGTCGCCGCTATCCGGCACATAGGCATCGACATAGACAATTGCGCGGAGACGGGACGGATCGGCATCGGCCACGCCGCTGACCACCATGCCGGCATAGGACTGGCCGACGATGACGACGTCGCCGCGCTGCGCCTTCACGACATCGACGGCCTCGCCGATATGCGTTTGCAGGTTGGCCATCGGGGACGGGACTTCGCCAAGTCCCGAAAGCGTCAGCGGCAAGGCTGCGTGCCCGCGGGCGGCCAGCAGTTCGGCCACCGCCTGGTAGACCCAGCCGCCCTGCCAGCCTCCGGCGATCAGGATAAAGGTGGCCATGGTGTTCATCCCTGATTTCGACGCGGACGAAGCTTCGACAGGTCCACGTCGAAATCAAGACCGTGCTGTCAGCAGACTGCCGGCGGTGAGCCGAGTACGGCTGGCGATGTCGTACAAAAAAACAGAATTAAACCGCTCCGCATAGATAAGCGGCCTATTCAAAACAGCCTTGTCTCGAGAAGAGAGATATCCTTTTTCTCTTCGCAGTAAAAGCGAGGCGTTCCGGCCGGAAATGGTCCCTCCTGGATCATCCAAGACTTGGCTGCCCGGAGACACGCTATCGCCTGCGCCGAGAACGCAGCCATCCTGCCCGCTTGCATCGAGCCGGGTGACGCGCATCTTTCAGGATCTCGATTGCACAGAACGGAAACATTCCGATACGGATTTCGGCGATATCTTCCCGCTCTCTCAAAGAAAAAAATGGTTCCGCTCCACATCAATCTCAATCGAATATCGGATATACTTTAAATCCTTATTTTCCTTTAAACTGGATTTTGGTTTTGAAAATCTTTCAAGTCATATCTTGTAACAATAATTTAATGTCAGAAAACAAGTAAACATGCATACAATAACCTTTTTAAATATCATTCAATGTATAAAATAAATCCACCAATCATTTAGTACATTCTTACAGTCGAAACGAATCATATTATGTGCCACTATGAACAAAATGGTCTTGCTTAACGCGTAAATCATTTCTCCAATATTTTCTTCAACCCTCAACGATCTGTTGAGGGCACGAGTCTTGGCGCGCCTATGGGGAGGCAGCGTCATCATCAACGGGCTGGGGCGAGGACTTGACGAGGTAAATCCAGATACTTCCACGAAGAGGGGTCATGATGCGGCATTACAGCCTTTCTCATCGTTTCGGTTGTTCTACTCTGCTTCTCAGTGCTTCTACTCTGGCGCTTACGGTTGCGTATCCGATCAGTCCGGCATCCGCCCAGGATGCGACCTGGCTTGGTGGTGTCGTGGCGGCCCCCTGGGATGCCGGGACCTCCTGGATAGGCGGCACGGTTCCCACCGGTACGGCAACCTTCAACCTCTCCGTCTCGCCGGGCGTCCTGTTCACCCCAGGCAGCTCCAGCACGGTCGGCGGCATCAATTTCGGCGCAACCGCCCCCAGCTATGCATTCGGACTTGCCGGCACGGGCCTGGGCAGCGTTTCCCTCGACATCAACGGAGCCGGAATCCAGAACAATTCCGCGCTGCCGCAAACCTTCACCGCTTCCGGTGTCGGCGGCGGAACCGGGACGCTGTCGTTCAGCGGTACCGGCACGACCGCCGCCAATGCGGTCATCAATTCCAATCTCGGCGGTATCGTCAACTTCTCCGGATCGAGCACGGCCGCGACGTCCGGGATCCTCGCAACGGGCGGCAGCGTCAATTTCTCGGGCACGAGCACCGCCGCCAGCGCCAACATCACCGCAGCAACGGGCGGTTCCATCAATTTCGGCGGCAACAGCACTGCTGGGAGCGCCACCATCACCGCCAATGCCGGCGGCAGCATCGCCTTCACCGGCGCCGCCAGTGGCGGCAGTGCGCAGGTCAACCTCAATGGCACCGGCAGCCTCAACATAGGCGGCCTCACCGGCACGGGCATGAGCATCGGCTCGCTGACGGGAACCGGTTCGGTCGATCTCGGCGCCAAGGCACTGACACTCGGAGGCAACGGGGCCAGCACCGTTTTCAGCGGCAACATCACCGGTGCCGGCGGCTCGCTGGTCAAGACCGGCGCCGGGCTGCTCACCCTGTCCGGCTCGAACACTTCGACAGGCGGCCTGGCCATCAACGGCGGCGGCGTGCTGGCGACCAATCTCGGCGCCGTCGGCACCGGCGCCATCTCGCTCGGCGGCGGCGGCCTGACGCTCGGCGCAAGCGGTGCCCTGGCCAACCAGATCAATGTCGGCGCCGGGGCAGGCAACAGCCTGTCCGCCGGCAACGGCCTCAACGTCAACCTGACCGGCGGCCTGAACATCGGCGCTGGCGCAGCGCTCGGGCTGGGCTCGGCGGGAGCCACCGGTGGCCTGACCTTGTCCGGCCCCGCCAGCATCGGCGCAGGCGCAACCCTGTCGGCGGATTTCGGCGCGGTGACGTTCGGCAGCGCATCGATCGGCGCGCAGCTTGCCGGCGCGACGCTCAATGTCGGCGGTGCCGGCTCCGTCAACCTCAACGGCTTCGGCGCCACCATCGGCACCCTCACAGGGGCTGCCGGAGGCATCCTCACCAACACCGGCGATGCCGCGAACATCACCGTCAATGGCGGCAACTTCGCTGGCAACATCACCGGCAATCTCGGCCTGCAGGTCGGCGGCGCGCTGACCCTGTCGGGCACCAACACCTTCACAGGCAACGTCACCATTCTGAATGGGGGGGCCCTTACCGCCAACAGCGATGCGGCCCTGGGGGCCGGTGCGGCGCTGAACCTCAGCGCCGGCGCCTCTTTCGGCATCAGCCCCGGCGGGACGATCAGCAAGAACCTGAACCTGGGCGGGGCGGCCTCCCTCAATGTAGGAGCAGGCGTCGGCACGCTGACCGGAACGATCAATGGCAGTTCCGCACTCACCAAGACCGGTACCGGACAACTGACGCTGGGCGGGGTCAATACCGGTTTCAGCGGCGACCTGAACATCGGCGCAGGCTCGGTGCTGGCGACGAACCTGAATGCGCTCGGCACCGGCGCGGTCAACCTCAGCGGCGGCGGTGAGCTGACGCTGGGCGTCAACGGCACCTTCAACAATGCGCTCGGCGTCGGCGCCAACCTCAATGGCACACTATCGGCCGGCGCCGGACTGACGGCGACGATGGGCGGCGGGCTCAATCTCGGCGTCGGGGCAACCCTCGGCATCGGCACCGCCACCAACAACGGCATCGTGGCGCTGGGCGGTGGCGCCACCATCGGTGCCGGCGCAACACTGTCAGCCAACAACGGCACGCTGCGGCTGGCCGATGCCACCATCGGCGCCGCACTTGGCAACGCAACACTCAATGTCGGCGCAGCCGGTAATGTCGACCTCAACGGCTTCGGTGCCACGGTCGGCACCCTCACCGGTGCGACCGGCGGTGTCATTGCCAATGCCGGAGCAGCGGCAACGCTCGGCGTCGGTGTCGGTAATTACAGTGGCGCCATCAACGGCAACATCGCCCTGAACAAGACCGGTGCCGGGCTGCTCACCCTGGGCGGCGCCAGCACCTTCAATGGTGGCCTCACCATCGGTGCCGGCACGGTGCTGGCCACCAATACCGGAGCGCTCGGGACGGGTGCCGTGAACCTCAATGTCGGCAGCGAGCTGACGCTGGGTGCCAATGGCACCTTCAACAATGCGCTCGCTGTCGCTGCCGGCGGCACGCTGTCGGCAGGAACCGGCACCGCAGCAACATTGGGCGGCGGGTTGAACCTCGGCGCCGGGGCAACCCTCGGCATCGGCACCGCCACCAACAACGGCATCGTGGCGCTGGGCGGTGGCGCCACCATCGGTGCCGGCGCAACACTGTCAGCCAACAACGGCACGCTGCGGCTGGCCGATGCCACCATCGGCGCCGCACTTGGCAACGCAACACTCAATGTCGGCGCAGCCGGTAATGTCGACCTCAACGGCTTCGGTGCCACGGTCGGCAACCTCACCGGTGCGACCGGCGGTGTCATTGCCAATGCCGGAGCAGCGGCAACGCTCGGCGTCGGTGTCGGTAATTACAGTGGCGCCATCAACGGCAACATCGCCCTGAACAAGACCGGTGCCGGGCTGCTCACCCTGGGCGGCGCCAGCACCTTCAATGGTGGCCTCACCATCGGTGCCGGCACGGTGCTGGCCACCAATACCGGCGCGCTCGGAACGGGTGCCGTGAACCTCAATGTCGGCAGCGAGCTGACGCTGGGTGCCAATGGCACCTTCAACAATGCGCTCGCTGTCGCTGCCGGCGGCACGCTGTCGGCAGGAACCGGCACCGCAGCAACATTGGGCGGCGGGTTGAACCTCGGCGCCGGGGCAACCCTCGGCATCGGCACCGCCACCAACAACGGCATCGTGGCGCTGGGCGGTGGCGCCACCATCGGTGCCGGCGCAACACTGTCAGCCAACAACGGCACGCTGCGGCTGGCCGATGCCACCATCGGCGCCGCACTTGGCAACGCAACACTCAATGTCGGCGCAGCCGGTAATGTCGACCTCAACGGCTTCGGTGCCACGGTCGGCAACCTCACCGGTGCGACCGGCGGTGTCATTGCCAATGCCGGAGCAGCGGCAACGCTCGGCGTCGGTGTCGGTAATTACAGTGGCGCCATCAACGGCAACATCGCCCTGAACAAGACCGGTGCCGGGCTGCTCACCCTGGGCGGCGCCAGCACCTTCAATGGTGGCCTCACCATCGGTGCCGGCACGGTGCTGGCCACCAATACCGGCGCGCTCGGAACGGGTGCCGTGAACCTCAATGTCGGCAGCGAGCTGACGCTGGGTGCCAATGGCACCTTCAACAATGCGCTCGCTGTCGCTGCCGGCGGCACGCTGTCGGCAGGAACCGGCATCGCAGCAACATTGGGCGGCGGGTTGAACCTCGGCGCCGGGGCAACCCTCGGCATCGGCACCGCCACCAACAACGGCATCGTGGCGCTGGGCGGTGGCGCCACCATCGGTGCCGGCGCAACACTGTCAGCCAACAACGGCACGCTGCGGCTGGCCGATGCCACCATCGGCGCCGCACTTGGCAACGCAACACTCAATGTCGGCGCAGCCGGTAATGTCGACCTCAACGGCTTCGGTGCCACTGTCGGCACCCTCACCGGTGCGACCGGCGGCATCATCGCCAATGCCGGAGCGGCAGCCACGCTCGGTGTCGGTTCCGGCACCTACAATGGCGCGATCAACGGCAACATTGGACTGAGCAAGACCGGCGCCGGCCTGCTCACCCTGGGCGGCGTCAGCACGTTCAATGGCGGCCTTGCCATCGGCGCCGGCACGGTGCTGGCCACCAACACCGGCGCGCTCGGCACCGGCGCGGTGAACCTCAGCGGCGGCGGCGAGCTGGCGCTGGGCGTCAACGGCACCTTCAACAACGCGCTGGGTGTCGGCGCCGCGGCAACCGGCACGGTGTCGGCCGCTGGCGGCCTGACGGCAACACTCGGCGGCGGGCTCAATCTCGGTGCGGGCGCGACGCTTGGCATCGGCACGCCTGTCAACAACGGCACGGTGGCGCTGGGGGGCACCGCCACCATCGGTGCGGGGGCGACGCTGTCGGCCAACAACGGCATCCTGCAACTGGCCGATGCCACCATCGGCGCCGGCCTCGGCAACGCCACGCTGAATGTCGGTGCAACCGGTACTGTCGACCTCAACGGCTTCGGCGCGACGGTCGGCGCGCTCACCGGCGCCACCGGCGGCGTCATCGCCAATGCCGGAGCGGCAGCCACACTCGGTGTCGGCGGTGCCGGCACCTACAATGGCGCGATCAACGGCAACATCGCCTTGAACAAGACCGGCACCGGCCAACTCACGCTCGGCGGCGCCAGCACGTTCAATGGCGGGCTCAACATCAACGGCGCCGGCTCCGTGCTGGCGGCGAACCTCAATGCGCTGGGCACCGGTCCGGTGAACCTCGGCGGCGGCGGCGAGCTGACGCTGGGTGTCGCCGGAACCTTCGGCAACGCGCTGGGCGTCGGCGCAGGCCTCGGCGGCACGGTGTCGGCAGGGGCAGGCCTGACGGCAACGCTGAATGGCGGGCTGAACCTCGGCGCCGGTGCCACTTTAGGCATCGGCACGGCCACCAACAACGGCACCGTGGCGCTGGGCGGCGGCGCCACCATCGGCGCGGGGGCGACACTGTCGGCCAACAACGGCATCCTGCAACTGGCCGATGCCACCATCGGCGCCGGCCTCGGCAATGCGACGCTCAATGTCGGGGCGGCCGGCCAGGTCGACCTCAACGGCTTCGGCGCCACGGTCGGCACCCTCACCGGTGCCGCCGGCGGCGTCATCGCCAATGCCGGGGCAGCAGCCACGCTCGGCGTCGGTGCCGGCAATTTCGCCGGCGCCATCACCGGCAACATCAGCCTCGACAAGGGCGGCACCGGCATATTGTCACTTAGCGGCAACAACAGCTTCACCGGTGCCGTCGCCGTCAATGGCGGAACGCTGGTGGCCGGCAGCAACACCGCCCTTGGCGCGGCCGCCAATCCCGTCTCGCTCGCCAACGGCACGACGCTTGGGCTGGGAGCCGGTGTCACGCTGGCCAACAACATCGCGCTGACCGGCAACGCCTCGCTCGACGTGGCCGCCGGCAACGGCGCGCTGGGCGGGGTCGTCTCCGGCGGCTTCGACCTGACCAAGACCGGGGCCGGTACGCTGGCGCTCAACGGCGCCAACACCTTCACCGGCGGTCTCGCCATCAACGCCGGCACCGTGATCGCCGGCAACACCGGGGCACTTGGCAGCGGCCCGGCGACACTGGCGACGGGCACGCAACTGGTGCTCGGTGCCAACGGCACCTTCAACAACGCGCTTGGACTCGGCGCCGGGGTGGATGCGACGGTTTCGGCCGGCACCGGCATCACCGCCGGTCTGGCCGGGCCGCTGGCGCTCGGCGCCGGGGCGGACCTCCATATCGGCTCAACCGGCAATACGGGGACTGTCGCGCTCGGCGGCGCCGGTGCGTCGATAGGAGCCGGCGCCACCATCTCTGCCGACTTCGGCACGCTTCAGCTGGCCGACGCGGCGGCCGGATCGCTGCTTTCGGGCGCCGGCACGACGCTGAATGTCGGCGCACAGGGAACCGTTGACGTCAACGGCTTCGGCGCAACCGTTGCCAACCTGACCGGAGCGGCGGGGGGCACCATCACCAATGGCGGCGGCGCGCTCGCCACCATCGGCATCGGCGCCGGCAATTTCGCAGGGGCCATCGTCGACGGTGCCGGCGGCATCGCCATCGACAAGACCGGCATCGGCACGCTGACGCTTTCGGGCACCAGCACCTACAGCGGACCGACCACGGTGACTGGCGGAACCCTCAACGTCACCGGCTCGATCGGCAATTCGAGCGTCGCCATCGCGGCGGGTGGAACGCTCGCTGGAACCGGAACCGTCGGCGGCGTCAATGCCGGATCGGGCGCGACGGTTGCGCCTGGTGCACGGGGACTGGAACCAATCCGATCGGCACCTTGACGGTCACCGGCAATACCGGGTTTGCGGGTGGTTCGATCCTGGCGATCGACGCCAATGTCGCCGGCGCCAGCGACCAGCTTGTAACCAGCGGCACGACCACGATCGGCGGCGGCCAGGTCAACGTCGCGGGACTGCTGAACCCCAACCAGGTCTACACGATCGTGACCTCCGGCGGCGGCGTCACCGGAACCTTCAGCGGCCTGAGCGCGGCCGTCAATTCAGGCTTCCTGACGGCCAGCCTGGCCTACCAGCCGACAGCGGTGCAGTTGCAGGTGCAGCGCAACGGTGTCGCGCTGCCGAGCGTTGGCCAGACAGCCAACCAGCGCAGCGTCGGTACCGCCGTGGAAACGCTCGATCCGGCCAATCCGATCGCCGCCGAGATCCTCAACGGTTCGGTTGCGCAGGCACGTGACGCCTTCGACCAGTTGTCGGGCGAGATCCACCCGAGCATGACCTCGGCACTGATCGACGAAAGCCAAATGATCCGCCGGACGATGGTCGGGCGCATCATGTCCGGCTTCTCCGATCAGTCGTCGGCGCCAGCACCGATGGATCCGGCCGCGAAGGGCGGTGCCGTCGACCTCAAGGATCCGCTGCTCACCCGCTACCAGGAGGCGCCGAAGAGCGAACGCTTCGCGGCATGGTCGGAAGCGCTCGGCGGCTGGGGCAGCTTCTCCGGCGACGGCAACGCCGCCCGGCTCGAACACTCGCTCGGCGGCGTGCTGTTCGGCCTCGACGGCGCCATGGGCGACAACTGGCGTGTCGGTGTCGCCGGCGGCTACTCGCGCACCTCCTTCGACGTCGACGCCCGCAAGTCCTCCGGTTCGGCCAACAGCTATCACCTGATGGCCTATGCCGGCACCCAGCTCGACGCCATCGGGCTGCGCTTCGGCGTCGGCCACAGCTGGCACGACGTCAAGACGGACCGCAGCGTCGCCTTCGGCGGCTTCGCCGACAAACTGTCAGCCAGCTACGACGCGTCGACCACCTACGCGTTCGGAGAGGTCGGCTACGCGATGGTGATGGACAGGGTGACCTTCGAGCCTTTCGCCAACGTCGCCTTCGTCCATCTCGACACGGATGGCTTCACCGAAAGCGGCGGTGCGGCGGCGCTGACCAGCAATGGCGAAACGCGCAACATCCCCTACACCACGCTCGGCCTGCGGGCCGGGACAGACGTGGTGCTGGGCGGCACGACCCTGCGCCTGGACGGCATGGTCGGCTGGCAACATGCCTATAGCGGCGTGGTGCCAAGCGAAGGGTTCGCCCTCAAGGGCAGCGATCTGTTCAACATCAGCGGCGTGCCGATCGCCCGGGATGCGTTCCTGCTCGAAGCCGGCACGAGCTGGCGGCCTGCCGACAACGTCACCCTCGGCCTGACCTACAGCGGCCAGTTCGCCTCCGGTTCGCGGGATCATGGCTTCAAGGGCACGCTGAGCGTCAAATTCTGAACGGGGGCTGTCGGCCGGGCTCGTCATCTCGTGGCGAGCCCGGCCGATATGTTTTGGGGTTGACCGCAGCTCCTCGGCGATGGCCATTTTCCCTGGCAGAGCGACAGAAGTCCGAAAGCGCCGGCGCGCCTCCATGTCGGCTCCTGCGGGAACAGATACACTCAGCGGCCGCCGGCCTTCGCGACAATCCGCTCTATCGCCGGCGTCAGTGAAACCGCGCCGAGGCGATGTTCGCTGCTGCTCTCACGCGTGAACAGGCCATTGGCGATACCCTCATACATGCCGAGGAGCGCGGCGGCGACCTCGCCTGGGACACCTTCTTCGGCCAGAAGCGCGGCGCGACCTTCCGGCGGCACGAACACCGGCGCCACCGGGCGGCCCAGAACATCGCCGAAGGCCGAGGCGACGTCGCCGGCGCTCCAGTTATCACCAAGCTCGAGGACGCGCCTGCCGCTCCAGTCTTCCACCAGCAGGCTTGCCGCAACGCGCCCGACATCGAGCGTGCTCACCATCGGGATCTTCAACGAGGGTTCGATGAAGGTCGGCAGCGTGTTTTGCAACAGGACGGCTTGCGCCACCTCGCCCCATGTCTCGACAAAATAGCCCGAGCGCAGGAAGACCATTGCCGGAGCAACTGCCTCCAGCAACGTCTCGAACCGGTTGAGTGTGGTTATCACGCCTGTGCCGGCTGGATGTTGTGCGCCGATGGACGACAGCACCACGGCCCTGGGCAGACCAGCCTGCCGTACCGCCTTGGCAAGCGCCTTGCCGCGTTCCTCGGTCTGCGCATAGGGATCGCCGCTCACCGGCGGCGGGTTGAGCAGGAATGCTGCTGAAGCTCCCTTCAATGCCTCCGCCATCGCTTCGGCATCCTCGATGTCTGCAAGCGCCACTTCGGCGCCGAGGGCTATCCAGCGATCAGCCTGTTCCCTGCGGCGCAGGATGACACGCACCGCAGCGCCGCGTTCGACGAGGGCTCGCGCGACCTCGCCGCCGGCGCGTCCGTTTGCTCCAAGCACGACATGCATGACTGTCTCCTTTCGTTCGACAGGAGAATGGTAGGTGCGGCAATTCCATGCGTCCAATGCATGGTATATATAGTCACCATGCACGAAGTGGATTTACGCCGGATCGACCTCAACCTGCTGGTGGCGCTGGAAGCGTTGCTGGAGGAAAGGAACGTGACGCGGGCAGCGCAGCGGCTGGGCATGAGCCAGCCGGCAGCGAGCCGGGCATTGGGACGGCTGCGCGCGCTGTTTTCAGATGCACTGCTGGTCGATGGAGCTGGCGGCTATATGCTTTCCGCCCGCGCCGAGGAATTGCGCCCTCATCTGCGCAGGATATTGGCGGGCATCGGCGACATGCTGGAAGCCAGTGCGTTCAACCCCGCCACTGCAACGGGTCGTATCCGCCTGCTGATGCCCGACCTCCAGGCCGCCGTGCTCGCACCACATCTGCTTGCCCGCCTCGCCCGCGAAGCGCCGTCGCTCGATCTCGAGGTCGCCGCCCCCGGCACCGACGGATTCGCAGCACTGGAGCATGGCGGCGCCGACGCAATGGTGGCACTGATCGACAATGCGCCGGCCGGCATCCAGCGACGGCGCCTCTATGACGAAGAGCTGGTCACCCTGATGCGAACGCAGCATCCGGCACTTGCCCGAAAACTCACACTCGAGCGCTTCCTGACGCTGGAGCATATCGTGGTGAGCGTTACCGGGTCGGGCCCCGCGCCCGTCGACGAGGCGCTGGCGCGGATGGGGCAGACACGGCGGGTGAAGCTGCGCGTTCCAAACTTCTTCGCAGCAGTCGAGATCGCTGCCCGCTCCGACCTCGTCATGACGCTGCCTTCCAGCCTAGCACGCGCCGCCGCCACCATCGGGCGCTTCGCGGCGTTGCCGCCGCCGCTCGATCTCGGAGTTTTCACCATGAGCCTCGCATGGCACGCGCGCCAGCAGGACGCATCCCGGCATGTCTGGCTGAGGCGGGCGATCGTCGCCGCAGCAACGGAAATGTCGTCAGGAAGCTGAAGGCCGCACTGGCGTTTCCGACGCGGCCTTCCCGGATTCACCCGGCGATCCGATCAGGCCGTCTGCAGCGACAAGGCAGCGCTATTGTAGCTGCGCACGACGTTGCGCACGGCCTCGACCATCAAGGCGTGAGGGGTGGCACTGACCTTGCCGGCAGCGACCGCGGGGTAAAGTGTCGCCAGGTTCTGGCTGATCAGCGTCTCGGGAATGACGCGGCCTTCGAGCCGCTTGAGCAAGGCATCGACCGCGGCCGAGGCCTGCGGGTGCGGCCAGTAGTAGCGGATGCGGTCGCTGTAGGAGAAATGGCGCTGCAGGCGCAGGTCGTCGGCGTCGCCATGGTAGTATTTCTCCCAGTTCTTCGGCTCGGCCAGGAGCAGCTTCTCCATCTTGCCGCGCAGGGTCTCCTCTTCCGGCAGGCGGTCGAGGAAGGCGGCGATCTGGTCGAGGCCGAACAGGGCCTCGCGCAGGGCAAAAGTGAGGCCGGGTCCCACTTTCAGGATAGCGAAGCCGTCATGGACCAGTGCCGACAGCGCCTCCTGCGGCTGGTAGTCGGTCGAATGCGCCTCGAAGACGAATTGCGGCATCTGCCCCAGCACGCCGCTCAAGGCCCTGGCCCTGGCGCTGTCGTAGACGACGACGTTCTCGTTGCCGAACTCGACGCCCGGCTGCACCACCACGCCGATGGCGCGAGCGAAGGCGGCCTCAAGCCCGAGTGCAGCGAAGGCACGGCGATGCACCTCGACCGTCTCGATGGCGGCGGCCGGCGTGGTCAGCTCCAGATGGTCGAGCGCTTCCATCGCACCGCCGGGGATCGGCACTTCGGTGCCGATGATATAGACCGGCAGGTCGTAGCCGGCCGCGGCCGCTGCCTGTTCCGACACCTTGGCGAGCCGAGCCGCGCGCTCGGCCGTCACCGCGTCGGGCAGAGCCACCGGCTCGCCAAGACAACCCATCGAGGTGTCGAGATGTATCTTGGTGAAACCTGCACGCACGAACGCATCCATCATGACGTCGGCCCGCTGCATCGCCTCTTCGGCGGGCAGGTGCTTCCACGGATTGGGGCCGAGATGATCGCCGCCGAGGATCAGGCGGCCGGTGTCGAAGCCGAGGCGGGCTGCAATGTCCTCGACGAAGCGGCGGAAATCCGCCGGCGTCATGCCGGTATAGCCGCCTTCCTGGTTGACCTGGTTGCAGGTGGCCTCGATCAGCACATCCGTTCCGGTGGCGATGCCTTCCAGAAGAGCGGCCTCGATGACCAGCGGATGCGCCGAGCAGATCGAAGTGATGCCGCCGCGCTCACCCCTGGCAAAGCGGGCCGGCAGGCCGGCGAGTGTGCTGGTCGCGCTCATGCCGCAACTCCTTGGCTGTGCAGGAAGGTTTCGATCTCGGCCATTGTCGAGGTACCCTCCATCGGCCCCTTGACGCTGACGGCGCGCGCGCCGGTGGCGTTGGCGATGGTCAGCGCCTTGGCGGGCTCCATGCCACGCAGCCAGCAGGTGACGAAGGCAGCGCCGAAGCTGTCGCCGGCGCCGGTCGGATCGACCTCCTCGACCTTGAAGGCAGGGGCGGACACTTCACCGGTGCGATCGAAATGGCTGGCGCCGTCGGCGCCACGCTTGACGACGACGGCCTTGATGCCGCGATCTAGCAGTTCGGCAACGGCCGCCCGTTCCTCGGTCGCCTTGGTGAACAGGAACATCTCCGCGCCGCTCGGCATGAACAGGTCGGTGTTCTCCAAGGCGTGCGCGAGGGCGTCGCGCATTCCGGGCAGGTCCAGCATCTCCTTGCGGATGTTGGGGTCGAAGGAGACGGTGCCGCCCTTGGCCTTGATGCGCCGTGTCGCTTCGAAGATCGCCGCCACGATGCCGTCGAAGAACAGCGCCGAACCCATGATGTGCAGGTGGTCGGCGCCGTCGATGAGCGCTTCAGCTTCCGGCGTCAGGCCGATGGCGCTGCAGGCGCTGTGGCGGATGTTGTAGATGAAGTCGCGGTTGCCGTCCGGCCGGTAGCGCACGAAGGCGCTGCCGGTGGCTGCCGTCGGGTGCACGCCGATGGCCGACACGTCGGCGCCGTCGCTGCGCAGGCGCTCGACATTGAGCACGCCGAAATCATCATTGCCGACCGCCGAGACGATGCCGCAGGGCTGGCCGAACCTGGCGACCTGGTCGATGAAGATCGCCGGCGCGCCGGAAGCGAAGGGGCCGACCAGCGGGATGGCGCTGGTGAAACCGTTGCCCGGCTCGACGGCCATGATCTCGACGACGATCTCGCCGATGGTGATGATCTTCTTCATGAGTGCATTCCGATAATTGCGGGCCGATGATTGCTGGCCGGGATTGCCGCCGATCAGGCGCGGGCCGACTTGCTGCGCACGTCGAGCCACACGGCGACGAGGATGACGACGCCCTTGACGATCAGCTGGTAGAAATAAGGCACCGACAGCATGTTCATGCCGTTGTTGATGACGCCGATGATCAGCGCGCCGAGGATGGTGCCGATGATGGTGCCGACGCCGCCGGCAAGCGAGGTGCCGCCGAGGACCACGGCCGCAATGGCGTCGAGCTCGTAGCCGGTGCCGGCATTGGTCTGAGCCGACGACAGGCGCGAGGACAAAAGCATGCCGCTGATGGCCGCCATCATGCCCGAGATGGTGAAGACGATGATCTTGATACGGTCGACGCGGATGCCGGAATAGATCGCCGCTTCCCGGTTGCCGCCGGTGAGATAGACCTGCCGCCCGAAGATCGTCTTCGACAGGATGATGTGATTGACCACGAACAGCACGGCCATGATCCAGATGATGATCGGGATGCCGAGGAAGCTTTCGCCGCCGATCGCCAGCCAGGTGTCGTTCTCGATCATGGCCGGTGCACCGTTGGTGGGCAGGCTGACCATGCCGCGATAGATGCCCATCGTCGCCACCGTGACGATGAAGGAGGGCAGCATAAGCTTGGCCGACAGCGCGCCGTTGAGTGCGCCCATCAGCGCGCCCGCCGCCAGCGTCAGCGCCACGGCCGGCACGAAGCCGAAACCCATGGCGAAGGCCTGAGCCGCCACCATGCCGGAGACGGCGATGATGGAGCCGATCGACAGATCGATGTCACCGAGCAGGATGACATAGGTCATGCCGTAGGCGGCGACCGCGATGACGGCGACCTGCTGCATGATGTTCATGAAGTTGTTGAATGCCAGGAAGCGCGGGCTCATGACCGAGAACACGACGCACAGCACGGCCAGCGAGATGATGATGCCGCCATACTGGCGCACCGTCGGCGAACTCAGGAATGAACGGCGGACCTCGGCGTCGGCGGCTTTCTTCTGGATGTCCTGAACATTGCTCATGCGTGTATCCCCGCTGCATAGGTCATGACGGTTTCGGGTGTGAGGCCGTCGGCTTCGAGCACGGCGGCAACGGATTTGTTGTGCATCACCACGACGCGGTCGCTGAGGCCCAGCACCTCCGGAAGCTCGGAAGAGACCATCAGGATCGCGGTGCCGTTGGCGGCAAGCTCGCGGATGATGCGGTAGATCTCGAACTTGGCGCCGACGTCGACGCCGCGGGTCGGCTCGTCGAGGATGAGCACCCGCGGCCTGATCTGCAGCCATTTGGCCAGCACGATCTTCTGCTGGTTGCCGCCGCTCAGCGAGCCCGCTCTGGTGTCGATCGAGGCGGTCTTGATGGCGAGGCGCTTGACCTCGGCCCTGGCCGCCTCGCGCTCGGCGGAACCTCGCATCAGGCCAAGCGGCCCGGAAAGCTGGCCGAGCCCGACCATGTTGATGTTGCGCTCCACGCTGTGGAGCAGCACCAGGCCTTCTTCCTTGCGGTTCTCGGTGACGAAGGCGATGCCGCTGCGGATCGCCTGCGCGGCCGAGCGGAACGTGACCGGCTTGCCGTCGAGCCGGATTTCGCCCTGCGGCGCAAGCATGCCGAACAGCGCCTTCATGACATCGGAGCGGCCCGACCCGACGAGCCCGAACAGGCCGACGACCTCACCGGGTTTCACGTCGATCGAAACGTCGCGGAACTTGCCGGCACAGGAGAGATGTTTCGTGGCCAGCACCGGCAGCGTCTCGGGCGACGGGCGTGGCGCCTCGCGCGGCGGATAGATGTCGTTCATGGCGCGGCCGACCATCAGCGTGATCAGCCTGTCGATGCTGGTCTCGCTCTTCTCGGTCGTCGTGACATATTCGCCGTCGCGCATGACGGTGATGTCGTCGGAGAGCCGCATGATCTCTTCCATGCGGTGGGAGATGTAGATCACCGCCTTGCCCTGGCTTTTCAGCCGCTCGATGATGGAAAACAGGATCTCGGCCTCGCTGTCGGACAGCGACGAGGTCGGCTCGTCGAGGATGACGACGTCGGCCGGCAGGCTGAGGCCCTTGGCGATCTCGACCAGCTGGCGCTGGGCGATCGACAGGTCGCCGACCCTGGCGCGCACATCGACCGGCAGGCCGAGTTCGCGGATGAGCCCTTCGGCCGCTTCATTCAGCGCGCGGTCGCGGATGAAGCCGAAACGGCTCGGCTCTTGGCTGGCGAAGATGTTCTCGGCCACCGACAGGTTGCGGCTGAGGCTGAGTTCCTGGAAGACGATGGAGATGCCGTGCGCACGGGCATCGCGTGGGTTGCGTGGCGTATAGGCCTTGCCGTTCAGCACGATGCTGCCGGCGGTCGGCGTGAAGATTCCGGCGAGGATCTTCATCAAAGTGGACTTGCCGGCGCCGTTCTCCCCGAGCAGCGTGTGCACGCGCCCACGCCGCACGGTGAGGTTCATGCGCTTCAGCGCGGCGACCGGGCCGAAGGACTTGGCGATATCGCGGATCTCGAGCACCACGTCGCCGGCGGCATGTGGTACGGTCCCTGCGTTCTGGCTGGTGGCTGTCACGGACTTTTCTTCCCGACCTTTCGGCCCGCTCACCGCTGGAGCGTTTCCGTTTCTCACGGAAATGCAGAAACGCTCCAACTCTTGGTCTTCACGCTGTTCCGGACGGAAACGGTCTTACGCTTTCCTGGAATTGCGCAGGACCGGCTCCCTCTCGTTTCGGGATCATGCCCTGAAAGGACGGCGGCGCCCCCCGCCACCGTCCTGGGAGGACTTACCCGGTTTCGCCGTCCTTGGTGACGACGCCCGGAACGATCGGCTGCTTGGCCTCGACCGTCTCGCCCTTGATGACCTTGGCGGCGGTCTGGACCGCGACCTTGCCCATCTGGTCCGGATACTGGGCGATGACGCCGACCATGACCGGGTCGTTCTTCACCGCGTTGCGGGCTTCTTCCATGCCGTCGAAGCCGATCACCTTGACCTGGGAGTCCAGCTTGGCGGCCTTGACGGCGGCAGCAGCCGCGAGGGCGGCATCATCGCCGAAGCCGAAGATGCCGACGATGTCGGGATTGGCCTGCAGGATGTTCTGGGCGGCGGCAAGTGCCTCGGGACGGGTGATGCCCGGCTGGATCGCCACGATCTTGACGTCCGGATGCTTCTCCAGGCCCTTCTTGAAGCCTTCGACGCGATCCACGACCGACTGCACGGTCGGGTAGTCGATGACCGCGACATTGCCCTTGCCACCGATCGACTTGGCCATCAGTTCGGCCGCCTTCTCGCCGCCGGCGAAATTGTCGGTGCCGACGAAGGAGGTGACGTCGACATTGTTGGCGGGCACGTCGACGGTGATGACCTTGATGCCGGCTTTCTCCGCCTTGGTGATGGCCGCCTTCACGCCCTTGGAGTCCACCGGCGAGATGATGATGACGCTCACACCCTTGGTGATGAAGTCCTCGACATCGGCGAGCTGCTTGGAAAGGTCCTGGTTGGCGATGGCGACTTCGAGCGGCACCTTCTCGGCCTCTGCCTCCTTCTTCATCGCATCGGCGAGCGAGATGTAGAAGGGGTGCTGCTGGGTGAGCAGCGACGCGCCGATGCCTTCGGCGGAAGCGATGCCGGCCATCAGGGCAAGAGCGGCACCCGACAGAAGAATACGGCCAAGCGTTTTGCGAAACATGAGTTCCTCCATGAGGCCGGCGCTGCCCGGCCCGTTGTTGATCTGAACGCGAAAGATGCGCCTCCTGCCTTGCGGACCGTCACCGGCCGCTACCTCCAGGCAGGAATTGGGCCCGATATCGAGCCGCCCTTGAGATGCAGCACTATCTCCTGCGTGTCAACTTATTTTTTTACACGTGATAAAAACTTGCGGAGTGCAAGAAATCGCGCAACTATCCGACCAATTGAAACGCAGCGCACAGGAAACGATCGCTTCGGGACGCCCTGCGGCTTGCCTCGGTCAAGAAATAAATTTACGCATGAAAATAAATCGATTTATCCCGTTCGGGGCGCACGGCCACAGGCGAGGAAGCCGAGCATGAACGAGCAGAAGATCCGGACCATGGAAGAGTTCGCGGCGGCGACCGGCCTGTCGCGCCCGACGGTCTCGAAATATTTCGACAATCCCGACAACGTGAAGCCGTCGACCAGGGCCCGCATCGAAAAGGCGCTCAAGGACTACGACTATCGCCCCAACATCTTCGCCGTCAGCCTCAACCGCAAGCAGCCGAAGAACATCGGCGTGATCGTGCCGCACATCTCCGACCCGTTCTACGCCGAGGTCGTGCGCCAGATCGAAATGCGCTGCCTCGCCGAAGGCTATTGGGCGATCGTTCTGTCCTCGCATGGCGAACGCAAGCTGGAGGCGCGCGCCATGCGCACGCTGATGTCGCTCAACATCGCCGGCGTCCTGATGGCGCCGCTCGGCTTCGAGACCGACGCCACCTTGCTGGCCAGCCTCGTCAGCACCATGCCGATCGTCTTCCTCGACAACCGGGTCAACGCCGACCAGTCCTTCGTCGGCACCGACAACCGCCAGAGCATGGGCATGATCACCGAATATCTGTGCCGCACCGGTGAACATCCCTGCTTCCTGGAGATGCCGGCGGTCAACCAGAACGCGCTGGAGCGCCGTGCCGCCTATGTCGCCACCATGGAGCGGTTGGGTTTCGAGCCGATCGTGCTGCCGACCTCGGCCAAGGGCTGGGAGTTCGAGGAACTCGGCTACCGCGAGGCCGGCCGCGTGCTCGACAATGGCGGCTTCCCGACCCGCACCGTGCTGTGCGCCAACGACCGCCTCGCCTTCGGCGTCATCGCCGCGGCGTTCGAGCGCAAGCTGCAGGTGGGAAGGGATGACGGCTGCGAACTGCGCGTCGCCGGCCACGACGACCATCCGCTCAGCCGCTTCACCTGCCCGCCGCTGACCACGGTGGCGCAGGACTACCAGGGCATCGCCGCCGCCGGCGTCGACATGCTCTTCACCCGTATTGCCGGCAGCCCGGACGCGCGCGCCGGCAAAGCGGAAATCAAGCAGCTGGAAGCCAAGCTGATCATGCGCGGCTCGGCGTGATCGGGTCATCGGTTCAACGACAGCGACGCGCGAAAGTGGATTGTCGTACTCCTCTTTAATGACTAAAGCGATGTCGGCATCCTTGGGAGGACATCGCGATGGCAAACACACGTGCAGTAGCAGCCCTTGTCGGCGTGATCGCCATGCTGATGGGAGGAGTGGCCGCAGCCGAGGACGCCAAGACCCTCACCGTAACGGACGATCGCGGCGCCGCGGTGGCGGTTCCGGCACAGCCGAAGCGCATCGCCTCGATCTCCTACTTCGGCGATGACGTCGCGCTCGCCCTCGGCATCAAGCCCGTGGCAAGCACCTACATGACGGCAGGCCGCCAGCCCGATTTCCTGCTCGGCCTGACCAGCGACATGAAGCAGATCGGCCAGCGCGCCAAACCGAACCTCGAACTGCTTTCGCAAGCCAAACCCGACCTGATCGTCGCCATCCGGCGCTACACGGTCGGCAATGCACCGCAGCTGGAAAAGATCGCGCCCTACCTCGCCTACAACATGGAACTGCTGGACGGCAGCGACCGCGAGATCGCCGAGCTGTCGAAGATCCTTGGCAAGCCGGAGCGCGGGATCCAGCTCAACAAGGAATTCCGCGAACACCTGGCGGACTTCACCGCCAGGGCGCCGAAGGACGTGCACCCACGCTTCGCGATCATGTGGGGCGGAGAGACCCCCTTCGCCTTCCACACCGAGAACACGGCGGCATCCATCGTCGCGGCGATCGGCGGCAACAACATAGCCGGGGAGATGACGCCGGGTGGCGAGTTCGGCATCGACCTCAGCCTCGAAACCATGCTCGAGAAGGATCCGGAAGTCCTGTTCATCTACGATTCCGGACCCGACCGGCCGCATGAGAACAATCCGATCTGGCAGGAACTCTCGGCGGTCAAGAACAAGCGGGTGTTCTATGTCGGCGACCAGTGGGTGGAGACGAACGGCCCGATCGCCCGCGAGATCGTGCTGCGCGAAGCTGCCCACTATCTCTATCCCGACGTGTTCCCGGCCATCGACGTGAAGGCGGAAGCCGCCAGGATCATCCCGGCCGAGGTCCGAAAATAGCGGGCCGATCCTTACGACGATGGACGCACGGAAATCCGCCCTCGCCATCGGCTTGATCGTCGCCGCGACCCTGCTGGTCGCCTTCCTGGGCCTCATGCCCGGCGCCAAGACCTTGTCCCTGCACGACGTCCTGCGCGTGCTGTGGGCGCCCGATGGCAAGGTCGAGTCCATCCTCGTCTGGACGCTGCGCCTGCCGCGAAGCCTCGCAGCAGCAGCAGCTGGGGCCGGCCTGGCCGTGTCCGGCTACCTGCTGCAGGCGCTGACCCGCAATCCGCTCGCCGATCCGGGCATCACCGGGGCCACGGCAGGCGCCGTCGCCCCGATCGTGGCGTGTTTTGTCTTCCTGCCCTGGCTTTCATCCGCCTCCTATCCCTTCATCGGCCTGGCCGGGGGGCTTGCCGCCGCAGCCGTGACCTTCTGGGTGGCGCGCGGCGGCAACGGCCGCCCCCTGCACCTGGCGCTCGGCGGCATCAGCGTTTCGCTGTTCCTCGGTGCGATCACGATCTACGTGCTGCTTCTGGCCGGGCCGCAATCCACCGCCCTGCTATTCTGGCTGTCGGGCGGTTTCCAGGGGCGAAGCTGGGCGCATCTCGCCCATATGATACCCTGGGTCGTTCTTGGCATTGCGGGTGCGCTGGCGCTGCACAGGGTGGTCGCCATGTTCGCGCTGAGCGACCACGCCGCCGCCGGCATGGGCCTCCAGCTCAACATGTGGAAGCCCATTCTGCTCGTCCTGGCGATCTGCCCTGTCGCCGGCGTCGCCCCGGTTGCCGGTCCCGTCGCCTTCGTCGGGCTTGCCGCCCCGCACATCGCACGGCTTCTCAACCCGAGGGTCGCGATCCTGGAGATCGCGCTCACGGCGGCAATCGGAGCACTCGTCGTCACCTGCGCCGACCTCGCCGCCCGCACCATCGCCATCCCGAAGGAACTGCCTGTCGGCATCATAACCGCGCTGCTGGGCGGCCCGATCTTCATCTACCTCATCCAGCGCGGCCGACTCGACTTCAAGGCGCAGCAGCCATGACGGCCGTCCCCGGGATGCCCAGCCGACCAGGCCCCTGGCTGCTGCCAGCCACCGCGATACTGGTTCTGCTGTCACTGGTGGCCGCCGTGCTCCTCGGCGTGGTGGACATCCCTGCCGCCGACGTCGTCGCGGTCCTGACGGGCGGCGGTTCGCCGGAAGCGCAGTCCATCATACTCGACATCAGGCTGCCGCGTATCCTGACGGGCATGCTTGCCGGCATCCAGCTGGCGCTCGCCGGCCTGATCCTGCAGACGATCACCCGAAACCCGCTCGCAGACCCTTCGCTGATCGGGGTATCGCAGGGCGCCACGCTGACGGTGACCCTGTTCCTGCTGTTCACCGTCTATATCTTCAACCCGGGCTCGAATACCGTGGCCGAGCTTCCCACCGCCTGGTTGCCGGTGGCCGGCATGGTCGGCGGACTGGCGGCCGGCGTCATCATCTATCTGCTGGCCTTCCGTCTGGAGCTCAGCCCGCTGCGCATCACGCTTTGCGGCATCGCCATCGGCGCGGTGCTTCACGCCATTGCCATCGGACTGATCGCGGGCTGGGGATCGGCACGCATCGAGATCATCCTGGAATGGATTTCCGGAAGTCTCTACGCGCGCACGTGGGATCATGCACTCTTCCTGCTGCCGTTCACGGTGATGGGCCTGGCCGTCCTGCCCTTGATTTATCGTCCCCTGGTGCTGCTGCAGTTCGATGCGCCGGTCGCCCGCTCGTTCGGGCTTGCGTATCGCCGGCAGTTTTCCGTGTTGCTCGCAATTTCCTGCGCGCTGGCGGCAAGCGCCGTCGGCGTGGTCGGCCCCATCGTCTTCGTCGGACTGGTGGTGCCGCATCTGGCACGGTTCCTGGCCGGACGGCATTTCCCGCTGGTCCTTGCCATGACGGTCGCTCTCGGTGCCATCGTCGTCACGCTGGGCGACCTCGTCGGGCGGCTTGCCGGCGGCGCCGAGGAGGTGCCGATCGGTGTGGTTACCGCACTGATCGGCGTGCCGGTTCTGCTCGCCCTCCTTCGCAAAACTCCCTGAGACAAGCGCATGCCTCTGACCTGCTCGCAACTGTCGGTTCGTTATGGCCAGCGCCGGGCGCTCAACGGTTTCGAACTGTCCCTGCAGAAGGGCGAGATCCGGGCGCTGATCAGCCCCAACGGCTCCGGCAAGAGCACGGCCCTGCAGGCGCTTGCCGGCCTGATCACGCCCGCCGCCGGACATGCCGCGATCGAGGGCACCGCGGTCGCGTCGATGTCCCGGCGCGCCATCGCCAGGAAACTCGCCTTCCTGCCGCAGCAGCCCTCCGCGCCCGACGAGATGACGATCGCGCAGCTCGTGCGGCAGGGCCGCTTTCCCCATGTCGGGCTGTTCAGCTCCTATACCCGCCGCGATGAGGAAGCGATCGAGTGGGCGCTTGAAAGCACCGGCCTGACCAGCCTCGCCGACCGGACGCTGCGGGAGCTCTCCGGCGGCGAACGGCAGCGCGCCTGGATCTCCGCCGCGCTCGCGCAGGAAGCCGGCATCCTGCTGCTCGACGAACCGACGTCGTTCCTGGATATCGGCTATCAGGTCGAGGTGCTGGATCTCGTCCACCGCCTGAGCCGCGAGAAGGGCGTGACGATCGTCATGGCTATCCACGACATCAACCAGGCGATTGCCGTCAGCGACCGCATCTCGCTGCTCGAAAAGGGTGAGCTGCGCTTCGATGGCGAGCCGAGGGCGCTCGCCGAGAGCGGCCTGATCGAAAGGACATTCCGGGTGAGAGGACGGTTCGTCGAAGTCGGCCCCGACAAGCCGCCGCATTTCGATGTCGAACTGGCCCGGATCAATCCCGGCGCTTGACCAGGCGGAAGACGATCTTGGTCCGGGTGTAGTAGTCGAGGGCGTCGGCGAAATCCGGTGTCCAGCCATCCTCGACGAAGGGAATGAACCCGTCATACTCCAGCTTGCGGCCGGAGACCTCGAAGCCCGCCTTGGCGAAGGTCCGGCCGTAGTCGGAAATCGAACGGTCCTGCACGACCGTGTTGGTGCGCTTCGCCACCAGCTCGCGCCATTTCGGCCAGAGCGGATTGTCGGTGTGGCAGCCGGTGACGGCATAGTAGACGCCGCCGGGCTTCAGCGCCTTGAAGATATCCGCGGCATGGGCATCGATGTCCTCGACGAGGTAGATGACCTCGTGGCTTATCGCCAGGTCGAACTCCTCGACCCAGCCCTCGAGGGTGGCGCCGACGGCATGCTGGATGGGAAGATTGCCCTTCAGCGCTTCGGCCCTGGCAATCGACTGCTCGGCGATGTCGATGCCAAGCGCCTTGCGAAATGGCCGCATCGCATGGAGATGGCGCAACAGCCCGCCCTGGTTGCAGCCGAAATCGAGCACGCTCTTTTGCGAAAGATCGCGTTCGACCATCACATCGATGAGATGGCGCCAGATCGGCGCGTGGCCATCCGCCATGCGGTCTTCCGCGTCCGGGTCGACGTACCAGGTGGTTATGGTTTTCTGGGCACCCATCCGCAGTCTCTCCGATCGATTCACCTGCCCCAGTCTCATAGAGCAATTCCAGGAAAAGTGTGTAACGGTTTTCCGTCCGGAATTGCGTAAAAACAAAGAGTTAGAGCGTTTCCGCGTTTCCGTCCAAAAACGGAAACGCTCTAGGGTTGCCGGAACGATGTGGATAGGCAGATTCGGACCGGCAATTCGGCGATGGCTGCTTCAAAACAGTCCGTCAGATAGTTGCAGCTTTCTCCGCAGCGCTGAGGTATCCGTTGCCGACACTGTTCAGCCGGGAGTTCCAGTCAAAGTGAGCGTCGCATTCGCCAAGGAGGAAAGCACCGAGGCCGCATCGGAGACCATCCTGCCGCCACGCCCGATCCCCGACCGGATCAATCTGGTCACCGAGGCGGGGTTGAAGATGTTGCAGGAGGAACTGGCGCGGGCGCAGGAAGCGTTGGAGGCCGCCGGCAAGCTGGAAGACGTCAATGAGAAGCGTCGGCAGTCCGCCGTACCGCTGCGGGATGCGCGCTATTATGCCGAGCGCGTGCGCACGGCGCAGCTTGTGCCGGCACCCTCCTCGAATGCAGCGGTCGCCTTCGGCCATTCCGTCACCTTCAGGCGCGACGATGACCGCATCCAGACCTTCCGCATCGTCGGCGACGACGAGGCCAACCCGGCGCAGGCCTCCATCTCGCACGGCTCCCCGATTGCCATCGCGCTGATGGGCAAGGCGGCGGGTGATTTCGTGCCGTTCGGACAGGGCGAGATCGAGGTGCTGGCTATTTCTTGATGGTGAAAGCCTCAGACCATAGCCGAGGGCCGGGCGAAAGCGCCTCTATCTCCCCCCTTGCGGGGGAGATAGCGATTTCAGCATCTTAGCGAGCACGCCCGCAGGGCGGCACAGCTAAGTGCTAGAAATCGCAAGAGAGGGGATATTCCGCTGCGGCGTTAATAGGCTTCTTGGCTACTGCCTTGCTGAAGAAGACGGATGTCTGCTCGCGGCGGCGACAGTTGCGCACCCCTCAGCTGCAAATCCCCTCTCTTGGATTTTCTACGACTTAGACTGCGCCGCGTGCGCGCGCGCCAAAACTCAACCCGGGCGCTTCGGCTTGCCCTTGCCTTTGTACTCCCCAGGCGCGCCCTGGCCACGGTGGGGTTTCTTGCCCGGCTTGCCGCCCTTGCCGAACTTTGCACCCTTGGCGAAATCCGGCTTGCCCTTGCCGAATTTCGGCTTGGGCCGCCACACCGCAGCGCCCCCTTCCCCGGCGGGCGCAATGACGATGCCGCGTTCGGTGCTGCCGGGTTGTTTGAGCTGCTCGATGAAACCGGCCGCCTTGTCGGCGGAGATCTCGAAGCGCGTTTCGGTGTCGTCGATGCGGATCGAGCCGACGTCGCGCTTGGAGACGCCGCCGGCGCGGCAGATCATCGGCAGCAGCCATTTCGGATCGGCGCGCTGCTTGCGGCCGAGCGACAGCGTGAACCAGACGCCACCTTCCATGTCCGGGCGGCGCGGCTCGGCATCACGCCGGTCTTCACCTCCTCGGTCCCGGTCGCCTTTCTCACGCTTCGGCTTGCGCGCCTGCATGTCGTGGACCGGCAACGGAAACAGGTCCTCGGGCACGGGCCGGGCGGACAGCTGCTGGCGCAGAAAGGCGGCGGCGATGCGCTCGGGGCTGGCCTTGGCCAGAAGTTCGGTCACGAAAGCCGCTTCCGCCTCGTCCGGCTCGGCGGCCGACAGCACGGCATCCAGTATCTGGGCGCGATAGCGGGTCTCGATCTCGGCGATGCTCGGGGCGGCGCGCATCGTGGCCGACAGCTTGGCCAGCGCCAGCACGCGCTGGGCGGCGCCGCGCCTGGTTTCGGGCACGATGAGCACGCAGACGCCCTTGCGGCCGGCGCGCCCGGTACGGCCGGAGCGGTGCAGCAGCGTCGCCGGATTGCTCGGAACGTCGGCATGGATGACGAGGTCGAGGTTGGGCAGGTCGATGCCGCGCGCCGCGACGTCGGTCGCCACGCAGACATGGGCGCGGCCGTCACGCATCGACTGCAACGCGTTGGAGCGTTCCGACTGCGCCATTTCGCCCGACAGCGAGACGACCGAAAAGCCGCGATTGGCGAGCCGCGCCGTCAGGTGCCGCACCGCCTCGCGCGTGTGGCAGAACACCAGTGCGCTGGCGCTGTCGGAATCGAGCAGCGTGTTGATGACGGCATGTTCGCGCTCATCGCGCCGCACCAGCATCAGCTGATATTCGATGTCGGCATGCTGCTCGGTGGCGGCGGTGGCGGCGATGCGCACCGCATCCTTCTGGAAATTGCGGGCAAGTTCGGCGATGCCGCGCGGCACCGTCGCCGAAAACAGCAAGGTGCGGCGATCCTCGGGGGCAGCACCGAGGATGAATTCGAGGTCCTCGCGGAAACCGAGGTCGAGCATCTCGTCGGCTTCGTCGAGCACCACGGCGCGCAGGTCGCCCAGATCGAGCGCACCCTTGGAGATGTGGTCCCGCAGGCGTCCCGGCGTGCCGACGACGATATGCGCGCCGCTCTCCAGGGCGCGGCGTTCGCGGCGCATGTCCATGCCGCCGACGCAGGTGGCGATCCTGACGCCGGCCGCGGCGTAGAGCCAGTCGAGTTCGCGCTGCACCTGGATGGCAAGCTCGCGCGTCGGCGCGATCACCAGCCCGAGCGGCAGGCCGGCCGGCGGAAAGCGTTCGGCGCGGCCGAGCAGCGTCGAGGCGATGGCGATGCCGAAGGCCACCGTCTTGCCCGAGCCGGTCTGAGCCGAAACCAGCAGGTCGGCTTCAGGGTCGGCACCCGCCATCTCCATCTGGACCGGAGTGAGCTGGTGATAACCTTTCGCCTCCAGGGCGGAGGCGAGCGAGGGGTGGATGGGCTGGTCGGTCATGATCGTGGTTCTCTGTGTCGAGGCCGCGCATAACACGGTATCGCGCAAGTTGTACCGCAATTCTGGTTGAAACGTGCGGAAAGCGTTGGCGCCTCTTATCTCCCCCTCACCCAAACTCCGCGATCACCGACAGGAACGCCGGCCCGTAGCGGTCGAGCTTGGCTTCGCCGACGCCGGGCACGCCGGCCATCTCGCCGCGCGAGGCGGGGCGGGCGGCAGCGAGTTCGATCAGGGTCTTGTCGTGGAAGATCACATAAGGCGGCACGTTCTGCAGGCGGGCGATCTCGCTGCGCTTGCGGCGCAGGGCCTGGAACAGGTCGTTGTCCGCCTGCGGAATGGCGGACTGCGCGTTGCCGCGCACCACCTTGCCGCGCCTGGCGCGGGGCGGGGCCGGAATACGCAGCATCAGCGCCGGCTTCTCGCGCAGGAAATCGCGCCCGGCCGGCGCGATCGACAGGCCGCCATGGCCGACGAGGTCGACATCGATGAAGCGCAGCGCGATCAGCTGGCGCAGGATCGCCCGCCATGTGCGGTTGTCGTGCTCCCTGCCGATGCCGAAGGTGGAGATCTGGTCATGGCCGAACTGGGCGATGCGTTCGTTGTCCGCGCCCAGCAGCACGTCGACGATGTAAGCCTGCCCGAACCGTTCGCCGGTGCGATAGATGCACGACAGCACCTTCTGCGCGGCAATGGCACCATCGAACAGGCGCGGCGGCTCGGCGCAGGTGTCGCAATTGCCGCAAGGCTCGCAATGATCGCCGAAATAGGACAGCAGCACCTGGCGACGGCAGCGCGCCGTCTCGGCCAGTCCCAGCAGCGCATCGAGCTTCTGCCGCTCCATGCGCTTGCGCTGGTCGGGCGCCTCCGATTCCTCGATGAAGCGGCTGCGCAAGGCGATGTCCTCATGGCCGTAGAGCATGAGCGTATCGGACGGCAGGCCGTCGCGCCCTGCACGGCCGGTTTCCTGGTAATACGCCTCGATGCTGCCCGGCAGGTCGACATGGGCGACGAAGCGCACGTCGGGTTTGTCAATGCCCATGCCGAAGGCAACGGTGGCGACCATGATGACCGCCTCGCCATGCTGGAAACGTTGCTGGTTGGCCTCGCGCGCCGCCTTGTCCATGCCGGCGTGGTAGGCAAGCGCATCATAGCCGAGGCCTTGCAGCCAGGCGGCGATCTCCTCGGTGCGGCGCTTCGACAGGCAGTAGACGATGCCGCTCTCGCCTTCATAGCGCTTGAGGAACTCCTTCAGCTGCGCGCGCGGATTGTCCTTTTCCTCGATGGCGTAGCGGATGTTGGGGCGGTCGAAACCGGCGATGAAGGCGTCGGCCTCGTCGATGTCGAGATGCGACAGGATCTCGGCGCGTGTCGGTTCATCCGCGGTGGCCGTCAGCGCCATGCGCGGCACCTTGCCAAAACGCGCCACGACGGCATCGAGCTGGCGATAGGAGGGGCGGAAATCGTGTCCCCATTGCGACAGGCAGTGCGCCTCGTCGATGGCGATCAGCGACAGCTTCACACCTTCCAGCAGTTCCAGCACATCCGGCCGGGCCAGGGTTTCGGGCGCGACATAGAGCAGGTCGAGCGCGCCGGCGCGGATATCGCGCCACAGCGCGCGGCGATCGTCCAGGTCGAGGTCGGAGTTGAGCGCTGCCGCCCTGACGCCGGCCTGGCGCAGCGCCGTGACCTGGTCGGCCATCAGCGCCAAGAGCGGCGACACCACCAGCCCCATGCCGGGACGGACAATGGCCGGTATCTGGTAGCAGAGCGACTTGCCGCCGCCGGTCGGCATCAGCACGAAGGCGTTGTTGCCGGCGATCACATGCCCGACGATGTCCGCCTGCGGGCCTCGGAAGGCATCATAGCCATAGACGGTCTTGAGGATTTCGAGGGCGGCAGTGGTCATCTTGGGGTGGCGGCATGGAGAATCATGAGGAGATCCTTCATAGCAGCTTCGCCGGGCCGGGGTGGCAACGATCGGTCCGAAATCGGCATGGTTACCGCCTCGAACCGCGCTGCCGGAACATCGCAGGGCCTTCGGCGCGGCTTCACCGTGCCGGTGCGCTCGAACCCTCCAGGTCGCCGCGGAGCTTGTCGAGGATGGAGACCGCATGGGCGGCATAGCCGCTGATCCAGCGGTCGTGGATGCGCTTGATCGGCAGCGCGTCGAGATGGTTCCAGCGCTCGCGGCCCTCCCGCCTGACAATGATCAGGCCGGCGTCCTCCAGCACTTTCAGATGCAGCATGACGGTGCAGCGATCCATGTCAGCGAAGATTTCGCAGAGCATGCCGGTGGTGCGGGCCTCGTCCTTGAGGTGATCGAGCATGGCGCGCCTGCGCGGATGGGCCAACGCCTTGAAAACCAGGTCTTCCTCATGCTCGCTTGACATGTTATGTTTTTATAACATATTTGAAACGAGCACAACACGGAGCCTGCGGCCGAAGCGAAATTCCACAGCGGCGCCGTGACGTTTCGAACCGCGTCGCAAGGAGGTTACCGATGACGCTGCCCAGGATCGTCCCGGAGCAGGAGTGGCTGGCCGCGCTGCGGCAGCAGATCGACAGGGAGAAGGCTTTCACCCGCGCACGCGACGACCTGAACGCGCAGCGGCGGCGCCTGCCGATGGTCAGGATCGACAAGGACTATTCATTCGCCGGGCCATCGGGAACGGTGAGCCTCGACGACCTGTTCGACGGACGCCGCCAGCTGATCGTCTACCACTTCATGTTCGGGCCGGACTGGCAGGCGGGCTGCGACGGCTGCTCCTGGGTGGTGGATGCAATGACGCACCCCGCGCATCTCAATGCGCGCGACACCTCCATCGTCCTGGTCTCGCGCGCCCCGCTGGAGAAGCTGTTGAAATACCAGCAGCGCATGGGGTGGCGGCACCCCGGCTGGTACTCATCGCTCGACAGCGATTTCAACCTGGACATGGGCGCGACAGTGGCCGATCCGGACGATCCGACCAGGACCAGCGAACGCCACGGCGTCAGCGTCTTCCTGCGCGACGGCGGCAACATCCATCGCAGCTATTTCAACGGCGCACGCGGCGTCGAATATCTCGGCAGCCTGTGGACCTATCTGGACCTCACCCCTTACGGGCGCCAGGAGACCTGGGAAGACTCGCCGCAGGGCTGGCCCCAGACCGAACCCTACGCCTGGAACCGGCGGCATGACGAATACGGGAGCTGACCCGCACCGGGAGACCGCCGGTCCGGAGCGCGTCGCGCCTTGAACGCACTCAATCGTGTTTTTCGATCACCGCGTAGAGCACGTTGCGGTTTTCGCCGAAGAACACCTGCACGTCGACCTTGTTGCGATCGACGCTGGCGTTGACGACGTTCCACATGTCGGCCTCGGAACGCAGCAGCAGCACCCAGTTCATGAAGGTTTCACGGTAACCGGCATCCGGGTTGCCTTCCGCATAGTTGGCGAACAGGAAGGTGCCGCCCGGCTTCAGCATCTCCAGGCAGGTCTTGGTCAGCTTCACCGCGACCTTGTCCTGCAGGTAGTCGTAGAGGCCAGAAGCATAGATGAAGTCGAACTTGCCGAGCTTGTGGCCTCTCGTCAGCAAGGTGCGCACGGAACCGTCGACTGTTTCCACCGCTGTGCCGGCGAAGTCGCGCGAGATCAGACCGACGCTGAGCGGGTCCTGGTCGAGCGCGACCCAGCGCTTCAGGCGCTTTTCGCGCAGCGCGACCGAGAGGTTGGCTTCGCGCAGATGGCCGGCGGCGACCGCCAGGACCTCGGTTTCAGGCCCGCGCTTTTCGGCGATCTCGTCGACATAGCGGGCGAGGAGATCGCGTCTTTCCCGGGCGGCCACGCAGGAGGGCACGTTCTGGGTATAGGCGTAGAGCGCCTTGCCGATGTCGGACGAGTCGGCGACGGCATCGGCGACATGCGGATCGCAATAGATGTAGTCGAGCAGTTCGGCGTCGCCGGAATAGCCGCGCGGCTTCTCGAACGACCAGCGCGTCAGCGGATCTTCCAGGAAATAGTCGAGGACCGGATGGTTCTGGATGATCGGCGCCAGCGCATTCCAGGTGTCGTCATGGAGCCTGAGCCGCATCGCCTCGAGGCGCGCCATCAGCGGCTTGATGATCTCTGCCGGGCCCTTGTTGAGGGCGATCTGCTGCTGCGTGACGGACAGGATGAGCGCGAGCTCGGCGCGCGCCGTTTCGAAGGCCTCGCTGCGATCGTCCAGCCCTCTTCCGAGATTGGCCGCGATCGTTTCTTCCGTAATCAGACTCTTGCCGTCGAGGACCGTGGCCACCAAAACCCCCATGGTTAACAACTCGTTAACAACTGGCATGTTAATAGCGCGAAGCAGACCCCCTGCAAAGCACGCTGGGTGGCATTCTAATGTTATCGTTAACGCACAATTTACCGAATTCGATTGCGCCAGGGCATTTCGTTTCAGAATCCGTGGATGATTAACCCAACCTTGTGGCCTTAGGCCGCATTGTCTGCGAGGCGCCAAGATCGCCCGCGCACGTTGGAGTTGTTCTGCGTTGAGGCCGGAAGCAACAAACGGCTTACAAAAGCCCTTCCTGAGAGGTCTCTCGGCGATGAGCAACTATGCAATGTCGGCAGTGGCTGAACTTGCGCCGGTGGAGCCGGCCATCCAGGCGCAGGCCGCGCCGGACGCCAACAGCCTGCGCGCGCAATTCCACGAGGAATCCCAGGCCGCGCGCCGCATGGCGGCCCGGCCGGGGCTCTACATCGCCGTCATCATCTACCTACTGTTCGCCGCCACTGACATTCTGCTGGTGCCGGACGTCGCGGCCTACACCATCGCCGCGCGCTTCGCCGTCGGCGCGGCCGCGCTTGTGACGCTGGAGACCCTGCTGCGCTTCGGTGCCGCCACGAAATGGCTGGACATCACCTGCGCCGGCGCGATCATCCTCGGCTATCTCGGCTGGCTGCTGCCGACCGCGGCCAGCAGCAATCATGAAAGCGTTTCGTACTACATGGTCTTCGGCACCATCTTCATGATGAGCGCCAACCTGTTCTTCACGTTCCAGTTCAGCTTTTCCGTCGTCACGTCGACGATCATCCTGCTGATCCTCTATGCCGTGAACTATTTCGTGCCGTCGACGCTGACCTACAAGCTGGTTTTCGGCGCCTTTTACATCTCCTGCTTCGTCTTCACCTCCTACATCAACTGGAAGCTGAACCGCGAACGCTACAACGTCTTCCTGAACGCGCTGGAGGCGCGCAACCAGCACCGGGAAGCCACCGAACGCGGCAAGGCGCTGCTCAAGCTGTCGCGCACCGATCCGCTGACGGGCCTGGAAAACCGCCGCGCGGTCGACGAGCGGCTGCGCGACCTGTGGAGCAACTGGCAGCGCCATGGCGCCACCTTCGCGGTGCTGCTCATCGACGTCGACTTCTTCAAGCGCTTCAACGACTATTACGGCCACCAGAAGGGCGACCGCTGCCTGATGGAGGTCGCCGACAGCCTGCGCCACCTGGTCGAGCGGCGCAGCGCCTCGATCGGCCGTTACGGCGGCGAAGAATTCATCGTGCTGGCGCAGGCGAAAAACCACGAGGAGGTCATCGCGCTTGCCGAGGAAATCCGCAGCGAGGTGGAAGCGCTGGCGATCACCCATAACGAGCGACGCGACGGCACCCAGGTGGTGACGGTGTCGATCGGCGCCGCCTTCACCCGCGACGAGGCCGGCACCAAGCTCGAGAAGATCATCCAGGAGGCCGACCGGGCGCTGTATCTCGCCAAGGCCGACGGGCGTAACTGCGTGCATCTGTTCGACCCCAACGATCCGCAGACCAGCGACGAAAGCGAGAATGTCGCGGCGCTTCTGAAGATCGCCATCGAACGCGACCTGGTTTCGCTGGTGTTCCAGCCGATCGCCAACATGCGCAGCGGCAGGATCGAGGCGATGGAGGCGCTGATGCGCCTGACCATGCCGGACGGGACGGCGGTGCCGCCGAGCCTGTTCATCCCGGTGGCGGAGCGCACCGGCATGATCCTGGAACTTGGCCGCTGGGCGATCCGCACGGCCTGCCGCGAACTGATGTCGAGCGAGCACATCCGCACCATCAGCGTCAACGTCTCCCCGGTGCAGCTCAAGGCGCCGGGTTTCGCCGCTTCCGTGGCCGCCGCGCTCGGCGAAGCCGGGGTGACCGGCGATCGCCTCGCGCTGGAGATCACCGAGGGGCTGGAGATGGAGATGCATTCCGATGTGCTGCGCTGCATCAGCGACCTCAAGCTGCTCGGCATCAAGGTCTGGCTCGACGATTTCGGCACCGGCTTTGCCGGCCTGTCCTGGCTGCGGCTGATCGACTTCGACACGGTCAAGATCGACCGCTCCTTCCTGCACGACTGCGTGACGCCGCGCGGCCGCGCGATGTTCCGCGACATCGTCGGCCTGCTGAGGAACCGCGGCCCGAAGATCCTGGTCGAAGGCGTGGAGAGCGAGGAGCAACTGGAGTTGCTGCGCAAGCTCGACATCGACCACGCCCAGGGCTACCACATCGGCCGCCCCGCCCCGGCGGAACGCATCCGCGCCCTGTTCGAGGAACCGAAGCGGCAGCGGACGGCCTAGGGGCCGGCCTGAACCGCCGCCCCCATCGTTCCTGCGTGGATTGCGACACGCTCCGGTCACCCCGCTGCAACAGTCCTACGCCCGGCGATCGATTTCGTGTATCGACATCGGACCGTCCTGCCGGAACACCGCGCCATGAAACTAGCCCTCGCCGCCTTCGTCTTGATGCTGCCCGCCCCGGCACTCGCCGAATGCGCCATCACGGATGCGCTGCTTGCCCAGGCCTATCCGAAGGCCAGGCAGGGCGACAACGGCCTGCTGGTCGACGGCGGCGACTTCCAGCGCGCGATCCAGCTCGACGGCGTGGTCTGCAAGGCGTGGCCCTGGCGGCCGGAACTGATGCTGGCCGCCGTGCCGCTGCTCGAGGCAAAACCAGCCGACGAGGGCTCCAACAAGGGCGATGTCGAGATCCTCGTCACCACCCGCGCCGGCAAGCCGCTGGCCAGGCGCATGGAGCCCGGCATGGCCTTCTCCGACGCCATCCGCTTCGGCGACATGAGCCTCGACACGGCCCGCTATGATGTCGCAGACGGCCAACGCGCCTTCGGTCTGCGCACCGTCCAATCCGGCAGTTCGCGCGTCAACCCCTATGAGGAACAGGCGCTGTGGCTCTACACTTTCGACAAGGGCCGCATCGAGCGCGTGCTGGACGGGCTGATCGTCGAGCACGGGCTTGGCGAAAACAACGGCAATTGCGAGGGCGAATTCACCACGACGAAGCGCACCATCACGCCCGGCCCGAAGACAGGCGCGCGCTACCGCGCCCTTGAGGTGGAACAGACGGAGATCCTCGCCACCTCGACACGAAAAGGCGACGATTGCGTGAGCGACGAACGGCCGGGAAAGGCCGCACGGTTCGAACTGGTCCATGAGAAGGGCCGTTACGTACCGTCGGGCAAGGCCGAGATCGACCCGCTTTTCTCCACGATCGAAATCGGGGAACCGTAAGCTGGACAAGGGTGTCGTTGTCGCCCGCGCGGACGAGCGACGTCGTGACGGGTTGATCAGCCGGCGAAAATATGGTGGCTTCCCGTGCCATGAGAACAGCTTTGCTCACCGTGCTCGCGCTCCTGACGGCGAGTTCAACCGCCCACGCCCTCGACAATCGCCTGAAAGCAGGGCTCCTGAAGCTCGATCCGCAGACGCGGCTGGAGCAGCGCTGCGACGCGGAGGTGCTCGACCGCATCACGCATGACGATCCGCACTACAAGGCCGACCGCGTCGTCGCCTATGCCTTCGGCCAGCCGGAAATGACCGACGACTCGATCAAGAGCAAGGTCGCGGCCTTCCGCAGCCGTGGCGAGTGGTACCGGCTGAAGTTCAAATGCGAGACGGCGCCCGATCACATGGAGGTGCTGAATTTCAAGTACCGGATCGGCGACAAGATCCTGAAAGAGGACTGGTCGAAATATTATCTCTATCCGTGACCGCAGAAATCGCGCTTTCGCGATTGTCTGTCACCCAGCATCGCAAGCTGCAGTGGAACGAAGAGACTGATCGCCGGCGCGATGGTCGAGATCAAGCCGGCCGGAGCGGACCCGCACGACACGATCCGAGCCGCAGCCGGATCAAAGGACGCCGGCCCCTCTGAACCGCTGGAACCCTAGAGCATTTTGTAGCCAAGTGGAATCACTTGGCGTTACAAAAATGCGACGAAAACAAAAACTTAGAGCGTTTCCGCGTTTCCGTGAAAAACGGAAACGCTCTAAAGGCCGAGTGCCACCTTGCGCCCGTCATGGATGGCATAGGCGGCCTGCCGCGGCGCGGTGCAGTCGCCGATCGCCGTGAAGGCGATGCCGCGGGCCTGGAGATCGACGGCAAGGCCGTCCTCAGCCCTGTTGGTGCCGGCAAAGACGAGCGAGTCCGCCGGATGCTCCTGCCTGGTGCCGGTGAGCAGCGATGCGATCGCGGCCGTCTTGCCATCCCAGTGGACGACGGCGCTCTCGGTCAGGAAACGCACGTCAAGTCTCGCCAGCGCGCGCCGCAGTGGTGCGTCGGCAGCCATGCGCTGCAATTCCTTGCCGACGAGCGGATCGGGTGTCACCAGCGTCACCGCGTGGCCATCCTCGGCTAACCGCCAGGCCGTGCCGCAGCCTTTCCAGTTGCCGCCATCATCGAGCACGATCACCCGCTTGCCGGGCCTTGCCTCACGCGCCATCACGGCCTCCGCCGAAAGCATGACGCCCGCGCCGGGGATCGCGTCGAACTGCGGCAGCGCCCGCTGGAACGCGCCATCCGGCGGCTGCGAGCCGGTCGCGACGATGACGTGGTCGACACCTTCGCGCGCGACATCGTCGGCCTCGACATACTGGCCGTAGCGGATATCGACCTGGAGCTTTGCGAGCTGGCGCTGGTACCAGTCGATCAGATCGATGATCTGGGCGCGGCGCGGCTGCATGCCGGCAAGCCGGAACTGCCCACCAAGCCGGTCCGACGCTTCCGCGAGCGCCACCCGGTGGCCGCGCTCGGCCGCCACGCGCGCGGCTTCCAGCCCGGCCGGCCCCCCGCCGACGACAAGCACACGCTTCGGCTTCGGCGCCGGCGTGAACCGGTCGCCGCCCCACTCCCATTCGCGGCCGGCCGACGGATTGATGACACAGCTGATCCAGTAGTCGCGCGAGCGCCGGCCCCAGCACATCTGGTTGCAGGACAGGCAACCGCGAATGTCCTCGGGCCGCCCGGCGGCTGCCTTGTTGGCGAGGTGCGGGTCGGCGATCTGGCCGCGCACGATGGAGACGAGATCGGCGCGATCCTCGCTGAGCACGCTCTCGGCATTCTCAGGCGTGCGGATGTGGCTCTCGGCTGTCACCAGGGCATGGCGCACGGTGGATTTCAGCACCGCCGCCAGATCGGCGCCGAGCTTTTCCGGATAGAGGAAGGTCGGCATGATCTTGTAGAAGTCGAAATAGCTGCCCGAGCCGCAGGTAACATAGTCCATCAGGTGATCGCGGTCGTGCCGGTCGATGATCTCGGCCAGCGCCTCGCGCGACAGCGCCACCTCGACATCCGGGTCGTCATTGATGGCAAGGCCGACGATGAAATCGTCGCCGCAAACACGTCGGATGCGGCTCATTACCTCGCGGCTCATGCGGGTGCGGTTCTCGAGGCTGCCGCCCCAGGCATCGTCGCGGCGGTTCGACCACGGCGTCCAGAACTGGTCGAGCATCGAATGATAGGCGGCCCAGACCTCGACCCCGTCGAAGCCGGCCTCGCGGCAGCGCCGCGCGGCCTGGACGAAGCCGTCGATCGTCTCCTCGATATCGGTTTCGGTCATGCGGTGCGAGCCGTCGGAATCGTGGTAGCTCGGCAGGCCCGACGGCGACCAGCCGGCATGGAAGGAGTTGTCGGCATCGGCGTGCTGGCCGACATGGTAGAGCTGCTGGATGGCGACGGCGCCATTGCCCCTGATCGCCTCCGTCACCTTGCGGAAATGCGGGACCACACCGTCATCGGATGGCCGGAAATTGCCGCGGGTCAGCACCGCCGCCCGATGCACGGGCATCGGCTCGACCACGATCATGCCGGCGCCGCCGATGGCGCGCTCGGCATAGTAGCCGACATGCTGCCGGGTCGGCAGGCCCTCCACGGCCATGTTGGCGGTGTGCGCGCCAAAGACGATGCGGTTACGCAGGGTCTTGCCGCGCAAGGTGACCGGCGTGAACAGACGCCTGAATTGCCGTTCGGACATTCTGCCTCCCTGGGGCGTTGCACGCGCCGGTACCCGCTGCCATTTCGCCTGCCACGGCAGGACGATGCCGCCCATGGACCGACAATCGGGGCCGGCAGTCAATGTGAACGAAATTCCCGCGCGGTTGAGCCAGGGGCAACCGAGCCGAATAAGGGCAACCTGCCCTTCCGCATTTTTCAGGGTATCCGAGGGGTTTTCCGGCTAGAACAGGCTGAGCGCCAGGTAGGTCAGGGCGGCGATCGCGGCGGTGGCCGGCAAGGTCACCACCCGAGGCGATGACGATATTGCCGGCAATGCCCCAGCGCACGGCCGAAACGCGGCGCGCCGCCCCGACGCCGATGATCGCGCCGGTAATGGTGTGCGTGGTCGAGACCGGAATGCCGAGCCAGGTCGCCGCGAACAGGGTGATGGCGCCGCCGGTTTCGGCGCAGAAGCCCTGCATGGGATTGAGCCTGGTGATCTTGGAGCCCATCGTGTGCACGATGCGCCAGCCGCCGAACAGCGTGCCGATGGCCAGCGCGCTCTGGCAGGTGATGACCACCCAGAACGGCACGTAGAATGTGTCGCCGAGCATGCCCTGCGAATAGAGCAGCACCGCGATGATGCCCATGGTCTTCTGCGCATCGTTGCCGCCATGGCCGAGCGAATAGAGCGAAGCCGAGAAGAACTGCAGGACGCGGAAGGAACTGTCGACGGCGAACGGCGTCTGGCGCACGCACACCCAGGACACGATCAGCACAAGGACGAGCGCCAGCACGAAGCCGGTGAGCGGCGACAGCACGATCGCCGCCACCGTCTTCAAAAGGCCGCTCCAGACGATGGCGCTGAAGCCGGTCTTGGCGAGACCGGCGCCGACCAGCCCGCCGATCAGCGCATGCGAGGAGCTGGACGGGATGCCGGCGAGCCAGGTGACGATGTTCCAGACGATTGCCCCGGTGAGCGCCGCGAAGATCACGCCCGGCGTGACGATGTCGGCATTGACGATGCCCTTGCCGATGGTCTCGGCGACATGCAGGCCGAAGACCGTGAAGGCGATGAAGTTGAAGAAGGCCGCCCACAGCACGGCATATTGTGGCCGCAGCACCCGGGTCGAAACGATCGTGGCGATGGAGTTTGCGGCATCGTGCAGGCCGTTCAGGAAATCGAAGAACAGCGCGACGCCGATCAGCGCGACCAGGATCGGGAAGGCGATGGTCGGGTCCATGTCGCTCAGACGTTCTCGATGACGATGCCGCTGATCTCGTTGGCGACGTCCTCGAAACGGTCGACCACCTTCTCGAGCTCGCCGTAGATCTCGGAGCCGATCATGTAGGCCATCGGATCGGTCTTGCCGTGGCGGCGGAAGAGATCCTTCAAGCCCTGCTCATGCAGGTCGTCGGCGCGGCCCTCGACGCGCATCACCTGCTCGGCGATGGCGTTGAGCCGTGTCGCGTGGGTGCCGATATTGTTGAGCAGCGGGATCGCCTCAGCGACCAGCCTGGCCGCCTCGACGATGACGACGCCCATCTCCTGCATCAGCGGGTCGAATTCGCGCTTCTCGAACAACTTCACCGTCTTGACGGTCTTGTGCATCATGTCGATGGCGTCATCCATCGACTGGATCAGGTCCTTGATGTCGCCGCGGTCGAACGGCGTGATGAAGGAGCGGCGCACCGCCAGCAGCACTTCCGCGGTGATCGCGTCGGCCTGGTTTTCGAGCTCGACGATCTCCTTGCACCAGCGCTCGACATCCTTGCCTTGCAGCAGCTGCTGCAAGGCTTCCGCGCCGCCGACGACGGTGCGGGAATGCTGTTCGAACAGGTCGAAGAAACGGTCTTCGCGCGGCAACAGCCGCCTGAACCAGCCCAGCATGATTTCTCTCCGCATCGTCTGCAAGTCGGCAAGCCAATAACGCCTTTATGCCGGATAACGCAAACAGATAGCCGGCTTTTGAACATCCATTCGCCCACCCGGATCTGCGGCAGGCGGGACGGCTAAGGCCGCACCGGGTCATAAAATGGTCAAGTTCCGTATGCCACCATCGCTCCGATACCGAAGGGAGCGCATGCGCTCCGGCAGGCCATGGGACGGCAACGGGCCCGCCGAGGTGTCTGGCGCGAAGCACGCGCCGCAGGGCTATGGGGCTTGTCACGGAGATGAGATCCACCATGGCCTATATTCCCGGTACTGAAAAAGACGATCAGCTCTACGGCAGCAACGGCACCGACCAGATCCTCGGTTTCGGCGGCAAGGACCGTCTTTTCGGCTTTCGCGGCGACGACAGCATCAAAGGCGGCGACGGCGACGACCAGCTCTGGGGCGACGAAGGCAATGACACGCTGTGGGGCGATGGCGGTCGCGACGAGCTTCATGGCGGCGCCGGCAACGACACGCTGCATGCGGGCCTCGGCGGCGACGTGCTCGACGGCGGCGCCGGCAACGATACGGTGAGCTACGCCGACGCTCCCGGCTACATAACGCTCGATCTCGAACTGGGACGCGGTGTCGGCGACCCGTCATATTATCCCGACAGGGCCCAGGATACCTATTTGGGCATCGAGAATGTCGACGGCTCCGCCTTCGACGATTCCATGGTCGGCAGCACCGCAGCCAATGTGCTGCGCGGCGGCGGTGGCAACGACTTCCTCTCCGGCGAAGCCGGGAACGACACGCTCGATGGCGGCAGCGGGCGCGACCGGCTCTATGGCTGCGACGGCAATGATATGCTCGACGGCGGCGCCGGCGGCGACAAGCTGTGGGGCGGTACCGGCAACGACACCTATGTCATCGACAGCGCCGACGACCGCGTCGACGAAGCCGATGATGGCGGCATCCCTCCCGACGGCATCGACACCGTGAAATCGAGCCTGTCCGTCTCGCTCTCGAACACGACGATCTTCAAGGGCGACATCGAGAACCTGACGTTGACCGGCAGCGGCAATCTGAACGGCAGCGGCAACGACCTCGACAATGTCGTGACCGGCAACACCGGCGCCAACAGGCTGGATGGCCGCGCCGGCGACGACACGCTGGCCGGCGGCTTCGGCAATGACACGCTGGTCGGCGGCGACGGCAACGACACATTCGTGTTCGACAGCGCGCTCAACCCCGGTTCGAATGTCGACAGGATCGCCGACTTTTCGGTAACCGACGACACGATCTGGCTGGACAATGCCGTCTTCACCGCGCTCGGCGCGCCGGGCGCACTCGACGAGACCGCCTTCCATGTCGGCACGGCGGCGCATGACGCGAACGACCGCATCATCTACGACCCGGCCACCGGCCACCTGACCTATGATGCCAATGGCGACGCCGCCGGCGGCTTCACCGACTTCGCCGCGCTCGAAGCGGGCCTTGCGCTGACCAGCGCGGATTTCATCGTGGTGTAGTGCTTGCCCTCCGCCGCGCCGGGTGTGCCCGGCGTGGCGCTGGGAAGGACGCTCTGGACAGTTTAGCGCCGGCGAACGGGAACTCTGTCATTCCGGACGGTTTCCCGATCGCGCTCAGCCCTTCGCCGCCAGCACCAGCCAGGGCACGCCGAACCTGTCGGTGACCATGCCGAACCGCTCGGCCCAGTCGACCTCGGCCAGCGGCGTCGTCACGGTGCCGCCTTCGCCCAGCGCTTCGAAGATGCGGCGTGCCTCATCGGCGCCTTCGATGTGCAGGGAGACGTTGAAGCCCTGCATCGGCCTGTGCTGGTCGGCCCGCACGTCGTTGCCCCTGAGTGTAGATTTGCCGAGGCTGAGCTCGGCGAAGCGGACCTGGTCGGCGGCAGCGGCCGTCGATCCCGGCGGCAGCGCCTTGTCTTTATTGGCGCCGAACGTGTTCATCACCGTGATCACCCCGCCCATCAGCCGGGCATAGAATTCGAACGCCTGCCGACACTCGCCGGCGAAGGCCAGTTGTGGTGCGATGTTCATCTGCAGTTCCTCCATGTGCGGGCGGCACCGCCCTTCGCGGGTCGCCCTCGCCCGCCGCCCGCGTGCAACGTCGCTGCAGGTCGAACGCGGGGGCTAGCGCTGGGTTCCTGTTAAGTTGACCCTTCCGGGCCTTGACGAAAATCGCCGCGCCTGTTGAGACCGTGCCGGTGGAACAGGGCGGGGCAGCCGGTGAAGCGTGTTTTTCGTTTGCTCGTGGCGGCGGTCATGGCGTCCGGTGTGGCCGGCTGCACCAGCATCTCCTATTATGCGAAGTCGCTCGAGGGCCATGTGCAGATCATGGCCGCGCGGAAAAATGTCGGGACACTGATCAAGGACCCGGCGACGCCCGGGGCATTGCGCGCCAAGCTGCAATCGGCAAGCGCGATCCGGCGCTATGCGACGGAGGCGCTGGCGCTGCCCGACAACAGCAGCTACCGCAGCTATGTCGACATCGGCCGCGAGGCGGTGACCTGGGCGGTGTTCGCGGCGCCGCAGTTCTCGCTGACACCACGAACCTGGTGTTTTCCGGTGTTCGGCTGCGTGCCGTATCGCGGCTATTTCGACCGCAAGGAAGCGGCGGAAAACGCCGTCGCACTGCAGAAGGAAGGGTTCGACGTCCATGTCACCGGGGTCACCGCCTATTCGACGCTCGGCTGGTCGAGCGACCCGCTGCTCTCGACCATGCTGGGTCCGGACGACACCTTCCTGGCCAGCCTGATCTTCCACGAACTGGCGCATCAGCGGCTTTATGTGAAAGGCGATTCCGCCTTCAACGAGGCCTTCGCCGTGGCGGTCGAAACCAGCGGGGTGCGCAAATGGCTGCGCGCCGGCGGCAATCTCGCCGGGCTGCGCCGTTACGAAGCCGACCGCCGGCGCCGGGCCGATTTCCTCGGCCTTCTGGCGACGACCCGCGAGGAATTGCAGCAGGTTTATCAAAGCGCGCGAACGCCCGAACAGAAGGCGGCGGCCAAGGCCGCGACGATCGAGACGCTGCGGGCGCGCTACAGGCTGATGCGCGACAGGCGCTGGGCGGGATACCGGGGCTATGACGGCTGGTTCAAGGCCCCGATCAACAACGCCAAGCTCGCCGCCACCGCCGTCTATGGCGAACAGGTGCCGGCATTCCTGCGTCTGTTCGATCTCTGCTCCGGCGACTATCCGAGGTTCTACGCCGCCGTGCAGCGGATCGGGAACCTGCCGCAGCCTGCCCGCGGCAACGCGCTTGCGGCTGCAAAGTCGTGCCGTTGATCCGGGCGGAAGAAATCGGCAGCACTTTGTGCAAGCACGTGTGCCGTTTTAAGGTGCCGGGCGGCGGCCCTCCCATTCACGGTTCTCCCCATGCACCAGATGAGTGTCCAGAAACCAGCCGACCCCGAAAGCGAATGGCTCCGGCAGGCAAGGGCCGGTGACACATCGGCCTTCGACCAGCTGGTGAAGCCCTTCCGCAGGCGGCTGCACACGCATTGCTACCGCATGCTCGGCTCGCCCTTCGACGCCGACGATGCGCTGCAGGAGACATTGCTGGCCGCATGGCGTGGCCTGGGGTCCTTCGAGGCGCGCAGTTCGCCCGGCACATGGCTGACCAGCATCGCCACCCGCATCTGCCTGCGCATGATTGCCAAGCGCCCAAGGCGCCTGACGTCAGGCGATCGCGCCGCACCACTTCGCTCCACCGCCGAACTCGGCGAGCCGGTGGAGGGAGCCGTGTGGCTGGAACCGCTGCCGGATGGCGAACTGGCGGACGATGACGATCCGGCGGCGATCCTGCTGCGACGCGAATCCATCGGGCTCGGCTTCGTTGCCATGCTGCAGCAACTGCCCGGCCTGCAGCGCGCCGTGCTCTTGCTGCGCGAAGTGCTGGGCTACTCGGCCGCCGAAACCGCCGACATGCTTGGCACCAGTGTGGCCTCGGCCAACAGCGCCTTGCAGCGCTCGCGGCAGACGATGCGGGCCAGGACCGACATCGGCGAGAAGAAGCCCGTCGACCCGCAAGGGCTCGAACGGCTGCTGCAGGCCTTCGTCGCGGCCTGGGAAAGCCGCGACATCGCCGCGATGGTCGAGCTGCTCAGCGACGATGTCCGCTTCACCATGCCGCCGCTGCCGGCCTGGTTCGATGGCCGCGCATTCGTCGGACAATTCTTCGCCGAGCGCGTGTTCCAGACGCCCTGGCGGCTGGAGCCGCTGCGCGGCAACGGCCAGCCCGGCTTCGCCTGCTACATCAGGCAGGCAGGCGACGACCGTTTCCGGCCGGGCGGCGTCGTGCTGTTGAGCTTCGCCGGCGGCCGCATCAGCGCCATCGACAGTTTCATCGACCCCGTTGTCTGCCGCCGCTTCGGCATGCGTGACGAGATCGGCTAGGCGCGTTTCGGCTAGGATGAGGGAGGTGCCGGCACTCCCCCGCGCTTCAAAATAGAACGACCCTTGCACAACAGTCCTCATCCTTGTTCGACCGGGGAGATCGCGAACAGAGGTGCGTCCTTCGAGGCTCGCTTCGCGAGCACCTCAGGATGAGGGACGTGGGGTGAAACGGCGCTCAATATCTGAGACGTTCCAGAATTTTCACTCGAAAGGCACGACGCCCCTCATCCTGAGGTGCTCGCGAAGCGAGCCTCGAAGGACGCACCAAAAGCGGCTCTTCATTCTCCGGCCGGGCTCAGGATAGATTAGGCCTATCCAGCGGTTCGGGGTTGCCATGAGCCAGTTCGAGATGGTGGTTTACATTCTGCGCTGCATGGACGGTTCCTACTATGTCGGCTCGACCAGGCAAGACATCGAAGCCCGCGTCTGGGAACACAACAATCTGCCGATCGACAGCTATACAGCCAGAAGACGTCCGGTGACGCTCGTCTTTGCTGAAGCCTACGATCGAATTACCGACGCCATTGCGCGGGAACGGCAGATCAAGGGCTGGTCCCGCAGGAAGAAAGAGGCGCTCATAGCCCTGGCCTATGAAAACCTGCCTGAGCTTTCGCGCAGAGGGCATCTGGTTCCAAAACGACGGGATATGGATTTTTAGGTGCGTCCTTCGAGGCTCGCTTCGCGAGCACCTCAGGATGAGGGGCGTTGGGTGAAACGGCGCTCAATATCTGAAACGTTCCAGATCTGAGACGTTCAAGATCTGAGACGTTCCAGAATTTTCGCTCGAAGGGCACGACGCCCCTCATCCTGAGGTGCTCGCGAAGCGAGCCTCGAAGGACCGCTCCAGATTTTTTTGCCGCGACCGATGAGTTTCCGCATCGCGATGTCTCTAACGGAATGACAGGCCCCGAAAGGTTCGGGACTGCAGTTCTGGAAGGACATTTCCGATGGCCAAGCTCGTCGTCAGCATTCTGAGTTCCCTCGACAATCATTGCGCCGGCCCGGGTGGGCGGCTCGACGGGTTGCCGATGGGGCCGGCGTTCAGCGTCCACAACCTCGGGCTGATGCGCAGCGCCGGCACGCTGCTGTTCGGCGCCACCACCTTCCCGATGTTCGAGGGCTACTGGCCGAATGTCGATCGCGGCAGCGACCCGGTGCAAGGCGAGATCGCCGAGCGTTGCGACACGTCCCGCAAGCTGATCGTCAGCGACAGGCTGGTGGTGGCGCAAAGCTCGCCCTGGGCCGATGCCGAGGTGGTGAGCCGCTCACGCGCGCACCGGTGCATCGCCGAGCTCAAGGCGCAAGCCGGCGATGACCTGCTGATCTTCGGCAGCACCGTCCTGTTCAACGATCTGCTGCGGCACGGCCTGGTCGACGAGTTCCACCTTCTGGTGGGCAATGTCGTGCTGGGTGGCGGCGTGCCCACATTCCAGCCCGGCGTGACCGCACCGTTCAGGCTGCTCGGCCAGCGCCGGCTGCCAGGTTCGGACATCGCCGCCCTGCACTATGACTGCCGGGCGCGGTGACGGGGTTGCTGATCGTTTCTGGCGTGATCGAAAGGCGAGTTCGGCGCCCGCCAAAGCTGCCAGGGAGGATCCAGCGCGGGATGTTCTTCGGCGAAAACCGCAATCGGCGCCCAAGGGAAGCGGGCTGACGGCCCGTCTCCTCGACCTTCGATAGACTCAGAGGATGGCGTCGATCCTCACGGTCCGGCCGTTGAACTCGGCGGTATCGGATTTCTCCAGTCCGTCGATCGCCTGATAGAACGGCGCGCGCGGCGACAGGCCGGTCAGCTCGACGCCGTCGCAGGTGAAATGATCCATGGTGATGCCGATGACGAAATGGCGGCCATCGACGGTGACGATCGCGCCCGGTTCGACGGACTGCTTCGGCCCGAAGTCGAGCGTGTCCAGCGCCGCAACCTTGGCTTCGGCGGTGCGCACCATCTTCTCGAGGTCCTCGGCGAGCTCGGCCTGCGTCCAGGCCTGGGCCTGATCGTCAGCGTCGGTCGCTTCGTCCTCGAGCGGCTTGCTCGCCTGGAGATGCTCGGCATAGGCGGCCCTTGCGCCGTCCAGTTCGGCCGAGGCCAGATCACTCAACCTGCTGCGCACGCTGGCTTTGTTCATTCGCCGGACTCCCCCGGGCTGGCAACATCTGCCCACGAAGATAATGGCTCGCCGGGTTTTCGTCACCCTCGCATCCACCCCCGCCGGGCTTGCCCGCCAGCCGAGGACCAGCGGCCCGCTCCTGCCTCGCGGCAGACGCCGCAAACTCGAATGACCGGCGCACGCTTGCGCTTCCCGCGCGGGCGGCTATACTGAACTACATGGTTCAGTATTTAGATCTCCCCCTCGATCGCTCCTTTGCAGCGCTGTCCGATGCGACCCGCCGCGGCATCATCGACCAGCTTGGCCGGGCGGACGCGTCGATCACCAGCCTGGCGGACAGGTTCCAGATGACGCTGACCGGCATGAAGAAGCACGTCCAGGTGCTGGAGCGCGCGGGGCTGGTCGTCACGCGGAAGATCGGACGGGTGAGGACCTGCACGCTCGGCAAACGCGGCCTCGAGGCAGAGGCGGAGTGGATCGAGGCGCACCGCAAGCTGTTCGAGGCGCGCTTCGAAGCCCTGGACGCAATCATCAGCGAATTGAAACAGGAGGAAAACGATGGATCGGCAAGCTAGTGCCCGCACGTCAATCGAACGCAGGGGAGATCGCGAAGTCGTCGTGACGCGCCTGTTCGATGCGCCGCCGAGCACGGTCTACAAGGCGTGGAGCCGGCCGGAGCTGTTCCAGCGCTGGTGGATGCCGAGATCATTAGCCGGCGTTTCACTCGTCTCATGCGAGCTGGACATGCGCACCGGCGGGAAATACCGGCTGGAATTCGGCACGGGCGGTTCGGAGACCACGGCCTTCTACGGCAAGTATCTCGACGTGGTGCCGAACGAGCGCATCGTCTGGACCAACGACGAAGGCGAAGAGGGCGCGATCACCACCGTGACCTTCGCGGACCAGGGCGGAAAGACGCTGCTGACCTTCCGCGAGGTCTATCCCTCGAAGGAAGCGCTCGAGGAAGCACTGCAGGGCTCGCTGGCCGGACTGCCGGAGCAGCTGGACCAGCTCGACGAATTGCTTTCCGGAGAATAGCGGGAAACGCGGGGCCTGCTCTCCTATGAAACGGATACTTCCGACCGGGGACGCGCGCCCGGCCGGAAAGCGCCGCGTTTCGGCCGGTCCGCATTGCCCCGCATCCGCCGCTGATCTACTCAGGGCGCGGAACGGGGAGTTCGCCAATGGGATGGGAAGCACTGCAGCTGTGGGACGCCACCCGCATCGAGGCGCTTTCCGGCGGTGTCGCCAACGATGTGTGGAGCGTGCGTGTCGGCGGTGCGCTTGCGGTCGCCCGCCTCGGGTCGCGCAGCGATGCCGATCTCGCCTGGGAGGCCGGGCTGCTCCAGCACCTCGACCGCAACGGCATGACCGTGCCGGTGCCGATCCCGACGAGCGATGGCAGGCTGTTCGCGGCCGGCCTGACGGTGATGACCTATGTCGAAGGCGGTGCGCCCGAGACGGCGGCCGACTGGCGCCGCGTCGCCGACACGCTGCGGCAGCTGCACAGGCTGACCCTGGGCTGGCCGCAGCGCCCGGGCTGGCGCTCGTCGACCGATCTCCTGCACGCCACCACCGGCACCAAGATCGACCTGACCGCCATGCCGCCCGAAGGCGTCATTCGCTGCCGGGCGGCATGGGCGCGGCTCGCCGGGCGCCAGACCTGCGCCGTGCACGGCGACCCCAACCCACGCAACATCCGCATCACCGCCGACCGCGTCGCGCTGATCGACTGGGACGAAGCGCATGCCGACGTGCCCGACCTCGACCTGGCCTTGCCGCACAACGCCGCCGGGCTGGAAGCTGCCGCCTATGACGTTGCCGCGCAGGCCTCCGCCGCCTGGGAAGCCGCCGTGTGCTGGAACGACGACTATTCGAAAAGGCGGCTCGCCGAGGTGCGTGCGGTGTAGGGGCCGCCGCTCACGGGCTCTCCCCATGAACGACGGGGTAATCGCATGTGGCGCAAGGGCCCCCTCTCCGTCTCGGGCTTTGCCCGAGCCACCTCTCCCCCACTCCATGGGGGCGAGGAACCCAAGCTGGAAGAGCGCCGGCACCGAAACCGCGATTCCTCGCCCCTGCGAAGCGGGGGAGAGGTGGCACCGCGAAGCGGTGACGGAGAGGGGGGAACCCATATGCGAAAGCCCTGTCGTTCACTGGGTGCCCGGCAGGGCGATGAGGGCAGCGCCAACGCTGGCCGGGATGGAATGACCGGGGCCGGCCGGCTTCCGGATTGCATCGATATCCAGGGGAGCTTCACTCCTGCGGCCATGGAACAACCACGATTCCCACTGCCCCATTGCGGACGGCAGTGCGACGCCGCACTATCGGCTGTCCCGGATGAAGCGTCCGGCAAGGAGGAAACGCCATGCATGACCTTGCGATCCTGTTCTCCATCCTCGGAGTGTTCCTGCTCGGCGCCATCAGCCCGGGCCCGAGCTTTGTCGTGGTGTCGCGCATTGCAATTTCCAGCTCGCGCGCCGACGGTGTGATGGCGGCGCTCGGCATGGGCCTCGGCGGCTTCCTGTTCGCCTGCATCGCCATGGCCGGGCTGACGGCGATCCTGCTGCAGGTGGAGTGGCTGAACCTGGTGCTGCGTCTGGCCGGCGGCGCCTATCTGGTCTGGCTCGGCATCAACATCTGGCGCGCCGCGCCCGAGCCGATCGCGGTCGCCGAAACGGCGGCCGGGCGGCCGAGCACGCTGTGGAAGTCGTTCCTGCGTGCGCTGTTCGTGCAACTGTCCAACCCGAAGACGGCGATCTTCTACGCCTCGATGTTCGCAGCACTCTTGCCCTCGCCGACACCGACCTGGATGCTGTTCGCCCTGCCGCCGCTGCTCTTCCTCAACGAGACCATGTGGTACACCATCGTGGCGCTGGGCTTCTCCTCGCGCCGGCCAAGGGCCGTCTACCTGCGCTCCAAGACCTGGATCGACCGCTGCGCCGGACTGGTGGTCGGCGCGCTGGGGCTGAAGCTGATCACGGATAGTGCGCGGACGTCTTTGTGAGGGAAAGGGTTTGAGGGTACCGCAGAGCATGACCCAGCGCGGCGCCTCTATCTCCCCCTTGCGGGGGGTGAGAGGCCTGGTTCGCCGCAGGCGAATTGAAAGGTCCAGTGGATCTTTCAAAAGGCTCGAACGCCCGAGGCCATAGCCGAGGGCCGGGCGATTTCAGCAGCTTAGACGAGCACGCCCTTTAGGGCGGCGCAGGCTAAGTGCTAGAAATCGCAAGAGAGGGGATTTGCCGGCACAACTTTGGTGATCTGCTCCCCGTTGCTGAGCGGCTCTCCCTTATGAAACCCTCAGCTGAAGATCCCCTCTCTTGGATTTTCTACGATTTAGCCTGCGCCGCCCTGTGGGCGTGCTCGTCTAAGATCGTGAAAATCCTTTCTCCCCCGCAAGGGGGGAGATAGGGACAGCGCCCGGCACTACCGCCGAAACGTCAAATGAATAACCCCGCTCTCCGCCGTTTCCGATTCCACCGCATAGCCGTTCTCCAGCCCGCGCAAATCGTCCCACAGGCGGATGCCGCGGCCGAGCAGGATGGGGACGATGGCAACATGAAGCCGGTCGACGAGGCCTGCCTTCAGGAAATCGCGCACGGTGCTGGCGCCGCCCCCGATGCGCACGTCCTTGCCGCCGGCAACCACAACGGCCTGCTTCAGCGCCCCTTCCGGCGTGGTGGAGAGGAAGTGGAAAATCGTGCCGCCGGCCATCTCGATCGACGGCTTGTCGCGGTGGGTCAGCACGAAGACCGGGCAGCGGAACGGCGGCTCGTCGCCCCACCAGCCCTTCCAGTCGGGATCGTCGGGGAAATTGTGCAGCCCGAACATGCCGGCGCCCATGATCTCGGCGCCGATGTTTTCGAAATAGGCCCTGGCATAACGGTCGTCGATGCCGGTCGTGCCTTCGCCGCTGGTGTCGTGGAACACGCGCTCGCGCATCGTCTTCGTCTTGAGATAGGCGCCGACGAGGCGCATCCAGTCGGCCCCCATCGGCTGCTCGGGCGTCTGGTCCGTCGTTGTCGCGAAACCATCGAGCGAAATATTGAGATCGACGCGAACTGCCATAGGGCTCTCCTTTTTGTTTATGGGCCTGGATACTCCAGGCCCCCTCAAACGCCGGCGCGGCCCATCCGGGCCGCTTGGCTCACGCGCCAACGGGCGCGGCGCGCAGTCGCACGCTCCAACGGTCAAAATGACCGTTGGTAATGCGCCATACGCCCATCGCCGAGCTGACAGTAAGGTAGATACCTTTATGTTGGCCCGAAAGATAAGGCAAGTGCCTTTCTTTCATTGACCGCGCTCGGCGCCCGATCTAAAAAATCCGATGCCTTACCATTCAACCCCGCTCGACCTTGCCTTCCACGCGCTCAGCGACCCGACGCGGCGGGCGGTGGTGTCGCGGCTGGCCGAGGGCGAGGTGCCGGTCTCCGTGCTGGCCGAGCCGTTCGACATGGCGCTGCCCTCCTTCGCCCAGCACCTGAAGGTGCTGGAGGAGTGCGGGCTGATCACCTCGGAGAAGCGCGGCCGCAGCCGCTGGTGCCGGCTGGTGCAGGCGCGCTTCGACGAGGCGGCGAACTGGATGGAAGCGGAGCGCCGCAACTGGGCGATGCGGCTGGAGCGGCTGGATGTCTATCTGGATATGGAGAACCAATGAAAGACGAGGTTAGCCCGCTGCAGAGCTGGTCGCTCGATCGCGAGATCGTGCTGGTGAAGGTTCTGAACCATCCCCGCGCAAAAGTGTTTGCCGCCTGGACGAAGCCCGAGGCGCTGGCGGCGTGGTTCGGGCCGACCGGCCTTCGCATCGAGAGCCACGAGGCCGACATCCGCGAGGGCGGCATCTGGCGCTTCGACATGGTGGGCACGTTCGAAGGCAAGGAGCAGCGCTTCCCCAATCTGATGCGCTTCCTGGAGATCGTGCCGAACGAGCGCATCGTCATGGACCACGGCTCGGCCGACCCGAACGACCCCGACCGCTTCCGCGTGACGGTGACCTTCGACGAGCAGAGCGACGGCAAGACCATCCTGACGCTGCGCCAGCTCCACCCCAGCCGCGAACGCCGCCAGATCGTCATCGGCTTCGGCGCGGTGGAATATGGGCTGCAGACGCTGGAGAAGCTGGCAGTGTGGCTGGAGGGGTGAGTGTGGCATGCGCACACCAGCGGTGATGCCCAAGTTCCGATCGAGCGGCCGGTGCGCCTCATTGTCGCCTTCGGCAGCTAGGTTCGGACCATTGACGGCGCCTGAACAGAGCGGACACGATAACTAGGCGCCGCTCGATCTCCAGAGGCTTTCTCGCTATCTACCATTGCCTGTTTGTACTCTCCGCACAACGCGCCTTTGATGTCGTCGGATCCACGAATCTCGGAATGAAGGTCCCCTCGAATCAGGGGGGCGATATGGGATGCCAAACAAAAAGCGGTACGGGAGCCGGCAATTCAGGCCCAATTACGATGGCTTCTCCCGGCGCTAGCATTGGCACAAACTGCGCTGCACCACGATCAAGGTCGCCACATGCACGCTCGACCGTCTCGCGATCTTGATCATTCGTCAGGCGATGTACTATCAGCGTGCCAAGCTGGCTAAGAACATCCGGTGGTACGTCTCGCGGTCGCTGTGTGGCGAGCACACAAGTCAGCCCATACTTCCGACCTTCTTTTGCAATTACGCCGAATGCATCGAGCTTCACCGATGCGTATTCGTCTCCGATAATGCGGCCGAGGAATTGATGTGCTTCATCAAGGAATACTATCAATGGAGAACTGCGAAATGCTCCATTTCTTGCCTCGCCAAGCAGGAATCTGCCGATAACGTTAAGTAGAATTTCCCGAGTATTGTGCTCAAACCGCACTCCCCTAAACGATATGACAGCCACGTCACGTCGATCATCCACCAAAAACGCCTTTAACTCGTCGACCAAGGACATGCCTTGCTCACTAAACACGCATTGGAGTTCTTGCGACGCGAGTTGGGTGTTAATCCTAGCCATTAAAGTTTCGCAGAATGCCAGCGCACCAGTATCGGCTTTGCCAAAGAGCCCCGGATCACCAGTCATGTAAACGCACTCCTGCCGCACCTGCTCGGCGAGCCGATGAATGTTGAACGAACAACCAGGCACATGGAGCATCAGTGCATGATCACGCACTGCATCGAGGAACGGCTTGCGCGGCCTATTTTGCTTGACCACCAAACCTTCGCTAACATTGATCCCTTGAGGGATTATGCCAGCTAGGGCTGTAACCAATTTCAGGCTCCGAATTGCTTCGCGCAACTTCGGCCCCTGACTTTGTCCCGATGGCCGAAAAAGCAAGAAGAGGTCGTCTTCTGTCATGTGCTGATAAGGGAAGTGAACAAGTTGTTCACCGGCCTTTGCCGCATCGAACGTGTAGACCGTATCGATGCATGACATCCCCGCAAACTCACCCGTTGGATCAAAAACTACAGCCTTCCCACCTGCAGCCTTAAGTTGCTCGATCAGGGTCGCAAGCGTCCAACTTTTGCCGCCCCCCGTCGCGCCAAAAACGCCACAATGGCGACCAAATAGCTTGTCGGGCGGGAGGCTGACGTCAACGCCGTCAGCGGCATTTATACGCCCAATGCGAAGACTGACTTTATCCGAACCCGTGATCGCATTGCGAATGAGACTCGCGAGTAGACGGGGTTCAGCCAAGAATACCTCATCGCCGATCCTCGGGAAATGTGTGAGGCCTCGCTTTAGCCGGTCAGATTGTTGTTCAACTGTCGCAAGTAATTGTACTGATCCTATCGGATTGACGGCTCCCGTATCGCCAACCTTTGGCTCCACAGTTAATCTCTCGCCGTCGGGCAGACGTGTTTCTACGATCCGACCCAATACATATGATCTTTCGCAGTCGATAAATACAAAGTCGCCTACCGCACCGAGAGACGTGCCACGGTGCTCGCGTCCAAGCGCGGCATTGGGGAGATTTACGTGTATGTAGGAGGCGGTTACTCGCGTCACCGTCCCGATGTACCGGTCTGGTTCGATTGGATTGACTGGCTTCATGTATTCTGACCGCCCTTAGTATCTCGCAAGGCTCGCATACGCTGGACGTGCCTTTCGCGGTCAGTCTCGCCAATAAGGTCGGGCAGCGTGACAGCGAGGTCCTGGAAACGCCCATTCATCAGATGGATTCGCGCGTCGCCGGTATCCGCCAAACTCATAAAGGAAGCGAGGAAGCGATTCTTGGGGACAGGGAGTTTATCTAATTCGTATCCGCCTCTCTCCAACGCCTCACCTGAGACGAATGCTGGATCGCATACGACAAGCCGCAGCGACATATTCGATTCCACAGCGGACATTATCGGGCCACTTATATGATCATCATTGAAGCCAAATCCCGACACAAGCAACGCAGTGTCGGGTTCACGCAACGCCGCTTGAAAAGACGACAGCATGTCGAGATACGGCGCGTCGAAACTTTCCTGATATTTACTGGATCGTGGGTAGATGAGGACTGGGCGACCTGTCTCCTCCCTAGTTCGAAGGATTTCACCCCCCACGCGACGCCAATCAATCGAACCGTGCAATTTGTAGAACTGAAGTACGTTCTGGATGTACTCGAGCCCCTCACGTCCTCCATCTCGACGAACGATATCGAGCCCAAAATTTAGTCGATCGTATGTCTGTTCCAAACCGTGTGAGAAGCCGTCAATGAGCGTAAACCGCGTACGCCGCGCTACTTCCTCGAAGCAAAGATCGTAATTGGTCGTGAAAAGCTTCGCACGAGGTTTACGTGCTCCGCGCCGACCAATTTTCTGTATCAGTGCCGCGTGAGCGTCGAGGTTAGTGTATCGATCTACGAAATTGACGCGCGCCAGGATTGCCCGCTCAGCTTTCGGTGCGAATTCCGCTATCCGCCGATACCCCTCATCATGGCTGTCACCGTCATACAATTCTAAGTACATTCTGCACAACGAGAGAAGCTTCTCGATATTGCCGTCGACGCGCGTTTCCCCAAACATACCGACTATTCCGTCGAATGCTCTATGTCCGGTGGCCTCGCGCACAGCATCCCAAACCTGCGCCATACCAGCCGGAGTTGGTCGATCTGGCGAGTTGATTGCCGCAAATGATGAACCCGTACCGGTCAAGACAACTAGATTTGTCGCGTTAAGAAAATTCAGCAGCGCACTCGCGATCTCCTCCCCTGCCCCAATCTGAGGCTGTGTTCTCTCTTCAGTTGTGTCCTCAGATTGCAAGCTGTCGGAGTATTGCCGCCACCCTCGTCCAGGAACATAAAGTCTGATGTTAGATGGCGCCGTCGCTCTATCGACCCAATGGGACATTACGCTTCCTGATTTTAGGCCTGCTTCGGCGGCCTACCAGCCGCCAAGATAGTAGCGGCAGGATCTTTTTGCCGCGCATCTTTAAGTAGATGCACAATATCTTTATGATGCACGACTTATTTTACTTATCCACAAGAGCGCCTTTGCCAAGGCTTTTCAGTAAGAGACCCCGGAGTTTGAATGGCGAACCAACAGATTCAAAACATGACGGCGGATTTGCCGTATTCCCTGAGAGAAAATGTCAACGGCTACGTGGACGCGGTTGCTGCGGCAATTTCAGATATCGCGAGAGAAGCCCGCGTCGATATTCAGGGCGAGCGGCTAGACCAATTCCTGCTTATCGTGGCTATCCGCAGAGTCTGGTCATTCGTGAATGGTCAATACTGGATAATGACCGACAGTATAGGGGTCGCAACCCGGAGCGAGGTAAGCGCAGACGGCGTGCCGCAGGTAAGAGGCTTTCGTGTGGGTAGAGACGAAATTAGTCAAGACTCACAAGCCTTTTTGGAGGGGCGCCTTCTACGGGATGAATTATACAAGCTGATCGTGAAACTTCGGATCGAAGAACTAGTGGTCGAAACTAGTAGCCTCAGTGAGATAGCGAACAAAATGTTTGCGAGGCCGGCTTGAACGTCGTAGAAATCGAAAAATCTTTAAAAGCGTTCATTAGATCGCATTCCCTCCAATTTCATCAACTAGCTGTGCGGGAAACTGCACTTTTAGAATTGGGCGCTCTTACTATTGCATCGGAACATTATCGTCTCGCGGGATTCACTGTCACCGTCGAGAACGCAATAAACGGCTTGTTCGTAGCTAAATTATCCTCCCGCGGGCATCCATACAATTTTTCATGGTTTCAGTGTGTGAAGGGAGATGAACTTTATGAGATTCACTCGAACCTGTCTGTAATGGGCGCGCACAAAGATGGCGCCGTATATGTTGTTGATGTGGCCGTTGTAGTTGGTGCTGATCAAGTTCCAAAAGCAAAGCCGAAGAAACCTTGGATAGCACTTGATAACAGCGCGCTTGCAACTTTCGCTGAAGTCAAAAAACTCATCGTCTACCCGATGCTTCTTGCCCAATTTGTCGGAATAGTACACGAAATCGCACCATCGAAGCTTAAAAAGCCAAAGCCGGGAACGATCTCAGACGAACATTTCCCCCCGTCATTGATAACCCTGGGGTATCTAACGAAAACATCCGGCAGGGCGCTAAAGGGCTTCGCCAAAAGAAAATTCAGAATCAGTGTAGTCCACCATTTCGACATGCATCTTTCCCAAATGAGACAGGGAAAAGTAGAAAAATCTCCGTTCACTCTTATTGAAAATTTCATTTGATCAGGATGATGCACGGCAGCGTCGTCCAAAAAAAAACCATCGCTGCCTTCTACTTATAACCAACGGTAAATCGGCCAGCTATTTTCCATTCGGGAAGCTCAAGGCTGTCATCAACCAGAGGCTTATCAAGCTGTTTGGCGAACATGTTGGCCGAGCGCGCCATGCGATCGACTAAAGCGGCCTTGGCCAATCCCGGTAAGGCTTCCCACCAGTCAGGGGAGATATGAACGTTTTCGAAGTGCTCGAACATCAGCCTCACTAACGCCGCGCCAACCCCTGTATCATCGATGCGGTCGAGTGAATCGACGAACCGACGACACACGTCATCGTCCTCTGCAAACCACTGAAAAACCACGGCGCCCCTGACACCACCCCACATCGATGTCACAGTCATCGCGGCAAGACGCTCAGGTGCCGCAATGTCCTGCAACTCGTTTCCATCAAAGTCCGACGAAGGCAGCCAGCCGGCCGAGCACATGACTGGGGGCGGATCGACTGTCTCAATCACATACGCTCTAATGTCTCCGTAGTCCCCGGCCATCAGACGCGAGGCGTAGCCTTCCATCTGAGCGAGCGTATCTCTAGGCCTGCCGCAAGCCCATACTCGAACAGTTGATTCAGTGTCTGGACTTCTATTTGACGGCCAACGCCTTTGCCTCGATCGGCAAGACGGCGGAACGGCGACATGCGTGCGGAACTCTCCTTGGTATAACGTTCACGCGCCATTGCACGATAGCCGAGCAGAAAACACTGTTCTGGTGACGCAGTGAACGGTACCTTTTCCACCGGCGCAAATATCGCATCGTCGTGTACCGAGCAGAAACCGGTGAATGTTGATGCGCTGCGCACGCCAACTAGTACCGGGTCGAGCTTACCCGCGTTCTTACTAAGGTTTTCGATGGTCGGGATGAACGCATAAACGTGTCCGTTCCGTGCGATATGATTCAAGCTGCCGGATCGGGGTACCGTGTGGGCACGAATAATCCGGCCACTGCAGTGTGGCTGCCAGACTGCGGGTGCAGAGCAGGTCGGTTTCCGGAACTCGTCGCGGAATGCTTTCTCAGCTTCCCATTCTTTGATTGGCGCCTGACTTTCTCGGGCAAGATGGCACAGCTTAAATTTGCGGCCCGAGCCACACCAGCATTTCTCATTTCGTTTAACTCCTATCCCCATCGTTATGCCCCAAACCACGCAAGCTCACCTGTGGCCTTAATAAGCGCCATTTTTCGTGTCTGATGGGATCGACTAGGTAGCTAACAGCTTCCCTCCTACCCCGGCCTGAGCATCGCCCCCGAAATCGCAAACACCCGCTCCGCCCCCAGCATGTACGCCATCAGCGTTTCGCGCCTGAACAGTCCCTGATAGGCCCGGTCGAGCACATTGAGCGAGCCGGTGTAGGCGCCGAAGGCGGGCATGATGAGGCGGCCGCCGTCGCCGGCGAAGCAGCGGCGGCGGACGGAGCGGCCGCGTTGGACGATGCGGGCGCAGGGGTGGAGGTGGCCGGCGATCTCGCCTTCGATGCGCTGCCTTGACGGTTCGTGGCGGAACAGCACGGCGCCGACCGCGAGTTGCAGCACGGTTTCGCCGGGCAGGTCGGCCGGGGCTTCCGGGTCATGGTTGCCGGCGATCCAGAACCAGTCGCGCCCGGCCATCAGCCCTTCCAGCCGCTGGCGGAAATCGGGATGCAGGCGCTCGGCGCCCTGGCCGTCATGGAAGGAGTCGCCGAGGCTGACGACGATTTTCGGCTGATAGTCAGCGATCACCGCTTCCAGGCGGGCTAGAGTGGCGACGGTGTCGTAAGGCGGGATCAGCGCGCCGCGACGGGCGAAGGACGAGCCTTTTTCGAGATGCAGGTCGGAGACGGCAAGCAAGCCAAGGTCGGGGAAGAACAGGACACCGCGCGCATCGCACAGCGCACGCTCGCCGGCGACCGTTACCGGTTCGCCGCCGATGGCTTGTGCCGCGCGTGCCGCCGAAAAATTCATCGGGGTCCCATTGCCTCTTCGACCAGATCGGCCGCTTCCATCAGCAGCGATTCATTGGCGCCGCCATTCACCGATTCCTTGCCGATCTCCAGCATCACCGGCACGGCCAGCGGCGAGATGCGGTCCAGCACCTTATGCACGATTCGGCCGCGCACACGCGAGAGCAGCAGGCCAAGCCTGCTGACATCGAGCAGGCCGGTGGCGGCATCGTTGCGGGTGGCCTGCAGCAGGATGTGGTCGGGCTCGTGGCTGCGCAGCACGTCGTAGATCAGGTCGGCCGAGACGGTGACCTGGCGGCCGGTCTTTTCCTGGCCGGGGAAACGCTTCTCGATCAGCCCGGCGATGACCGCGCAGTTGCGGAAGGTGCGCTTCAGCATCCAGCTGTCGTTCAGCCAGGCGTCGAGATCGTCGCCCAGCATGTCCTCGTCGAACAGTTCGGCCAGCGACGGGTTTTTCGCCTTGAACAGCGCGCCCATGTCGTCCAGCGCCCACACGGCCAGCGAATAGTCGGTGGCGACGAAGCCGAGCGGGCGGGCATTGGCGCGCTCCAGCCGGCGGGTGAGCAGCATGCCGAGCGTCTGGTGCGCCAGCCGGCCCTCGAACGGGTAGCACACCATGTAGTGGCGGTTGCCCTTCGGAAAGGTCTCGACCAGCATGTCGCCCTTCTTCGGCAGCACCGAACGCAGCTTCTGCATGGAAAGCCATTCGGCGACCTGTTCGGGCAGGTTCTGCCAGCGCTTTGGGTCAGCCAGCATGGCGCGCACCTGCTCGGCCAGATAGGTGGAGAGCGGGAACTTGCCGCCGGCATAGCTCGGCACGATGATGTTGGCGCCGCTGCCGTTGGAAACGATGCATTCGTTCTCGCGGATGCCTTCGAAGTGCAATACCTTGCCGGCAAACAGGAAGTTGTCGCCCGGCCGCAGGGTCTCGGCGAAATACTCCTCGATCTTGCCGAGCACCGGGCCGCCGCGCCCGGCCATGCCGCGGCCCTGGCGCACGTAACGCACATTGAGCTCCGGCATCTCGACGATGGTGCCGACGTTGAGCCGGTATTGCTGGGCGATGCGCGGATGGGTGACGCGCCAAAGGCCCTCTTTTGTGCGGCGAATGCGAGCGTAGCGTTCGTAGCTCTTCAGCGCATAGCCGCCGGTGGCGACGAAATCGACGACACGGTCGAAGGTTTCGCGGGTCAGTTCGGCATAGGGCGCGGCGGAGCGGATCTCGGCATAGAGAAGGTCGGCATCGAAGGGGGCGGCACAGGCCGAGCCCAGCACGTGCTGGGCCAGCACGTCCAGCGTGCCGGCAAGCAGCGGCGGCGTGTCCTGCGCACCGAGATAGTTGGCGTCGAGTGCGGCGCGGCACTCCAGCACCTCGAAACGGTTGGCCGGGATGAGGATCGCCTTGGAGGGCTCGTCCATGCGGTGGTTGGCGCGGCCGATACGCTGGGCAAGGCGGCTGGCGCCTTTCGGCGCGCCGACATGGACGACGAGATCGACATCGCCCCAGTCGATGCCGAGGTCGAGCGTCGAGGTGGCGACGATGGCGCGCAAGGCGTTGTCGGCCATGGCCTGTTCGACACGGCGGCGCTGGCCGACCTCGAGCGAACCGTGATGCAGCGCGATCGGCAGCGCATCCTCATTGGCGCGCCACAGCTCCTGGAACAGAAGCTCGGCCTGGCTGCGCGTGTTGACGAACAGCAGCGTCATCTTGTGGCGGCGGATCGCCTCGTAGATCTCGGGGATGGCGTAGCGCGCCGAATGGCCGGACCAGGGCACGCGCTCGCGGGAATCGAGAATGGCGATGTCCGGCTTGGCGCCGCCGGCGACGGTGATGAGGCCGGCCATGGGGGCAGCTCCCGGCGGCTGCGGCACCAGCCAGCGGCGCAGCTCGTCGGGCTCGGCGACGGTGGCGGAGAGGCCGATGGCCGTGAGGTCCGGCACGAAGCTGCGCAGCCGCGCCAGGCCGAGCGCCAAAAGATGGCCGCGCTTGGAGGTGACCAGCGAATGCAGCTCGTCGAGCACGATGTAGCGCAGGTCCTCGAAGAAGCGGTCGGCGCCGTTGGCGGCGATCAGCAGCGCCAGCTGTTCGGGCGTGGTCAGCAGGATGTCGGGCGGCGCCAGCTTCTGGCGCTGGCGCTTGTGGGCGGGCGTGTCGCCGGTGCGGGTCTCGATCGAGATGGGCAGGCCGATCTCCTCGACCGGCTTGCCGAGATTGCGCTCGATGTCGACGGCCAGCGCCTTCAGCGGCGAGATGTAGAGCGTGTGCACGCCGCGCGGCCGCTCGCCGGGCCGACGCCTCGGGCGGCTGGCCAGCTCGGTCAGCGACGGCAGGAAGCCGGCCAGCGTCTTGCCGGCGCCGGTCGGCGCGATCAAGAGCATGGAGCGGCCGGCATGGGCATTGGCCAGCAATTCCAGCTGATGCGGACGCGGCGCCCAGCCCTTGGCCGCGAACCAGTGGGTGAAGGGTTCGGGCAGCAGGGTGTCGTCAGCAACGAGGCGCGGTTTGGCGGTCACCGGCAAGACCTAGCGCGGGCGCGGGCGCAGGCCAAGCGAAATATGGAACAAAAGGGGATCGGTTTGGGGTGGATGGACTTATGCTGAGTGCCAGCGCAGCGAACGGGCGCGGCGCTCGTATCTCCCCCTTGCGGGGGAGAAAGCGATTTCAGCACCTTAGACGAGCACGCCCGCAGGGCGGCGCGGACTAAGTGCTAGAAATCGCAAGAGAGGGGGTGAGAGCCTGGTTCGCCGCAGGCGAATTGAAAGGTCCAGTGGACCTTTCAAAAAGGCTCGAACGCCCGAGGCCATAGCTGAGGGCCGGGGCCGGCACGCCGCTGACAATCAGCGTTCAGAACAACAGCTCACTTGCGAACCGCTCAGCTGAAGATCCCCTCTCTTGGATTTTCTACGACTTAGACTGCGCTGCCCTACGGGCATGCTCGCTAAGATCGTGAAAATCCTTTCTCCCCCGCAAGGGGGGAGATAGAGGCGCCGCGCCAGGCGCAAGGCCGAGAAACGGGATCGTCTTTGGTGGACGGGATTGTGTAGGTTGAACACTACCGTAGCGGACAAGCGCGGCGGCTTATCTCCCCCCTTGCGGGGGAGAAAGCGATTTCAGCAGCTTAGTGAGCATGCCCGAAGGGCAGCGGAGCTAAGTGCTAGAAATCGCAAGAGAGGGGATTTTCAGCCTCGACCTTTTGCAGCCTGCAGGATCGCAGAGCATACGGCGTCGGGATTTTTCTCGACCTCGTCATTCCAGAAGCGGAGGATGTGGAAACCCTGTTCCTCAAAATGCCGGTCGCGGACGACATCTGCCTGAGAATCCGCATGCTGGCTGCCGTCGACCTCAATGATCAGCCCAGCCTCGAAACAGACAAAGTCGAGGATGTAGCCATCAAGCGGCACCTGCCGCTTGAACTTCAGCCCGTTGAGTTGACGATTGCGCAGAGCTTGCCAAAGAAGGGTTTCAGCCTTCGTCGCATCGGCGCGCATTGCCCGGGCAAAGCCACGGCTTGAAAGTGTAACTGGCTGGCGCATTGCGGGCAAATCCCCTCTCTTGCGATTTCTAGCACTTAGCCTGCGCCGCCCTGCGGGCGTGCTCGTCTAAGATGCTGAAATCGCTTTCTCCCCCGCAAGGGGGGAGATAACGCGCCTCGCGTTTCGCGCCACTCGCCTGCGCTTGCCTATTTCGCGCGGTCGAGCCGCTTCAGCGCGCCGCGGGCGAGGAAGCCGGCGGAGGCGAAGATGATGACGAAGGTCAGTGCGAAGACCAGCGCGGCCAGAACGGCGAAGGTGAGCGTGGGCGAGGCGTTGCCGACGGTCAGTTCGCGGATGACGTCCTTCAGCGCATCATGTTCGCCGGCGAGATCCAGCAGCAGGGCCGACAGCGCCTGCAGTGCTGCCGTCACGACGACCGCGACGACGGCGCCCAGCGTGGCGAGGCTCAGCCGCTCCGACGACAGCGGCGCGCGCCGGGTGTCGGTGACGAACTTCTGCATGACGAAGGCCAGGCTCGCCATGATGACGATGATGCCCATCGCCGCCGGCGTCTCGAAGCGCAGCACGGTCGTCAGCACGGCGACGACGACCTGGCAGAACAGCATCATCAACCCGAACAGCAGCGCGTATTTCAACATGCCGGTCGGCGCGGCGGTGTCGCTGGAAAAAGTCATGGTCGTCCCTCGAAAATCCGGTGCTGAAAAATCTGCAATCCCCGACCGGCTCCTAGCCGATGCAACCGAATGCCACAAGCGGGGCTTGGGCGGCGGCCGCCCTTATCTCCCCTCTTGCGGGGGCTGAGAGCCTGGTTCGCCTGAGGTCACGGGAAAGGTCGGTGAATCCGCGAGACCACAGCCGAGGGCCGGCGCCTCTTATCTCCCCCCATGCGGGGGAGAAAGGATTTTCACGATCTTAGCGAGCACGCCCGTTGGGGCGGCACAGCTAAGTCGTAGAAAATCCAAGAGCGGGGATATTCAGATGAGACGCTTCGCGGGTGAGAGCTTTCTGCCCTCGAGCAGGGCAGCTTGAAAAGCAGATTGCCAATGTCACGGCGACAAATCCCCTCTCTTGCGATTTCTAGCACTTAGCCTGCGCCGCCCTGGGCGTGCTCGCCTAAGATGCTGAAATCGCCCGGCCCTCGGCTATGGCCTCGGGCGTTCGAGCCCTTTCAAAGGTCCACCGGACCTTTGAATTCGCCTGCGGCGAACCAGGCTCTCACCCCCCACAAGGGGAGAGAAAGGCGCACTGCCCCGTTTCACCGCACAGCCGCCGCCACGGACAGCGTTCCGTCGGAGGCATCCAGCACCGCTTGCGTTCCGACCGGCACGGCGACGGGGTTGTCGCCATGGCCGAAAGGCAGGCCGCCCAGGATGGGCACGGCAAGATGGGCCAGGCGTTCGCGCAGCAGCTCCACCACCGTCACCCCTTTGGAACTGGCGAAGCCGGTGAACTGACCGACCGCAACCCCGGCGACGCCGTCGAGCGCGCCGGATTTCAGCAGCCGGGTCAGGTTGCGGTCGACATGCCCCAGCCCCTTGTCGACGTCCTCGAGCAGCAGGATGGCGCCCTGCAGACTCGGCAAGGTCCAGCCTGCCGCCGTCGCGATCATGTCGAGGTTGCCGCCGAGCAGGATGCCTTCGGCGCGGCCGGCGGTGGTCAATGCCGATGTCGGCTCGTGCGGCTCGCAATGGATGGTGGCCGCCTCGGTCGTCAGCAGCGCGCGCAGGAAGGACTGTTCGGCGCGCTCGCCATGCTGGCCGGCGCTCCAGCAGGCGCCATGGATGCCGGGAACGCCGGCGCCGTCCCACATCGCCAGATGCAGGATGGTGATCTCGCTGAACCCGACCAGCGGCTTGGGGTCGGCGCGCAGGGCGGCAAGGTCGAGCCCGTCGGCAATGCGGTAGGCGCCCTTGCCGCCACGCGTGGCGACGACCGCCCGCACCGCACTGTCGCGCAGCGCGTCGTTGAGATCGCCGAGCCGGTCCTCGTCGCGGCCGGCGAGATAACCATAGCGGTCGAAGACGTGCCGGCCGAGCTGAACCCGCAGGCCGTTGCGCTCCAGCACGGCCACCGCCTGTTCGACAGCCTGCTCGTCGGGCGTGCTGGCCGGCGAAACGAGACGCACCGCATCGCCGGGGCGGAGCACGTGGGGACGGAGCGGGGCTTCGGATCTCAAGTCGGTGTTCTCAACCATTGTCGCACAGGCGTAACGTGCCACGCGTTGCCGGCAAATCCCCTCTCTTGCGATTTCCAGCGCTGCGTCGGCGCCTATCTCCCCCCATGCGGGGGGTGAGAGCCTGGTTCGCCGCAGGCGAATTGAAAGGTCCAGTGGACCTTTCAAAAGACTCGAACGCCCGAGGCCATAGCCGAGGGCCGGGTAGCGGCGCCTCCTATCTCCCCCCATGCGGGGAGAAAGGATTTTCACGGTCTTAGCGAGCACGCCCGTCAGGGCGGCACAGCTAAGTCGTAGAAAATCCAAGAGAGGGGATTTGCAGCTGAGGGGCCGTGGGTTTGCGAGATAACTTGTTTGAGAAGTTTTTTGAAAAGCTCCTTGTCCGCGATGTGCCGACAAATCCCCTCTCTTGCGATTTCTAGCACTTAGTCTGCGCCGCCCTGACGGGCGTGCTCGCCTAAGATGCTGAAATCGCTTTCTCTCCCGCAAGGGGAGAGATAGGGGGCGTCCCGCCTTCGCACCGCCCAGTCTTTTTTGAAAGGTCCGCTGGACCTTTCAATTCGCCTACCGCCTCGCCACCACGATCAGCCCCGCGACCGGTTCGCGGCGGTCCTGGCGGATGACGCGCTCTTCGAGCGAGAGCACGGAAAAACCGTTCCCGGCGAGCACGGCGCGGACATAGGGTTCGGAGTGGGCATAGCGGCGCGAGGGCTGCAGGGCGAAGCCGCCGGCTGCATCCAGCTTCTCGACCGAGAAGGCGAACAGGCCATCGACGCCGAGCAGGCCGGCGACGGTGGCGACGATGGTTTCCAGCGCGCCGACATACATGAAGACATCGGCCGCGGTGACGAGATCGGGTGCGGTGCCCGTGTAGGCGAACTGCTGCAGGTCGGCCTTGCCGAGATGATCGTAGACGCCCTTGCGCTCGGCCTTGCGCAGCATCTCGGCGGAGATGTCGAAGCCCTCGAGGCGTTCGACGATCGGGCGCAGCCTCTCGCCCATCAGGCCGGTGCCGCAGCCGAGATCGAGCGCGAGCCGGAAGCGGCGCCCGGCCCCGGGCACAGCGCGGATCGCCTCATCCAGATATTGCGGCACGCGGTAGCCGAGCTTTTCGACCAGTGCGGTGTCGAAGTTCGGCGCGTACTGGTCGAACAGCGCCTCGACAAAGGCACTCGGCGGCGCTGAAGCCGGCGGCGCCTTGCCGATCAGCGCCAGCTTCAGCGCCGAACCCGGCCGGTCGGCGGGGTCGAGCTTCAGCGCCATCGTCCAGGCCAGTGCCGCGGCTTCCAGATCGCCGGCCGCCTCCTGCATTTCGCCGAGCCGGAACCAGCCGAGCGCCCAGTCGGGAGCAAGCTCCACCGCGCCCAGCATCAGCTCGGCGGCATCAGCATAGTCCTGCGAGGCGAACAGCGCCTCCGCGTAGTCAGCGCGGCGGTCGGCAAGCAGGTCGCCCGACGAAGCGGGTAGCGGTTTCATGAAGAGATCTCCGGCGCGCTTCGATCGTGAACCCGGCGAAAGGGGCGAGGAAGCGACGGGTTCACGCCCTAGCTGGAGAGTGGTGGCACGCGCAAGCCCCCTTGTCTGGTGGCACACCTCCCGCAAGGCGAACTGCACGACGACCCTGAGCCCTCGCGAAGCGAGCTGCACGAGGGTCCTCATCCTGAGGTGCTCGCGAAGCAAGCCTCGAAGGACGCACCTGCCGCCGTTTGGTGCGTCCTTCGAGGCTCGCCGGGCAAGGGACCGAGCTGTGCTTTCGGCTGATGTGCGGGCGAGCACCTCAGGATGAGGGCCGTCGTGCAAGACGCCTTCATTCTGCAACGCCGAAGAATTGCCCCGCACCCGCGTCCCCGGGAAGATCGCGAACGGACGTGCGAGGACACCGGAAACAGTTTTCGCCGCGAAGCTGCACAACGGTCCTCATCCTGAGCTCTCGCGAAGCGAGCTGCACGAGGGTCCTCATCCTGAGGTGCTCGCGAAGCGAGCCTCGAAGGACGCACCTGCCGCCGTTTTGGTGCGTCCTTCGAGGCTCGCCCGGCAAGGGACCGAGCTGTGCTTTCAGCTGATGTGCGGGCGAGCACCTCAGGATGAGGGCCGTCGTGCAAGACGCCTTCATTCTGCAACGCCGAAGAATTGCCCCGCACCGCGTCCTCCACCAACCGGGAAGATCGCGAACGGACGTGCGAGGACACCGGAAACAGTTTTCGCCGCGAAGCTGCACAACGGTCCTCATCCTGAGCCTTCGCGAAGTGAGCTGCACGGTGGTCCTCATCCTGAGCCTTCGCGAAGTGAGCTGCACAACGGTCCTCATCCTGAGGTGCTCACGAAGTGAGCCTCGAAGGACGCACCTGCAATCCCGCCGGCCTCCTGACAAATCTGGCAGCAGCCTTGTCAGGAGCATCTTTCATCCGGCGGGCGATGACCTATCCTGAAGACCATGCGCCCAAGCGACCTGCTCTGTTCCCGCCCCCAGGGGCTCTATTGCCCGCCCGGCGATTTCTTCATCGATCCGGTCGGTGCGGTCGACCGCGCGCTGATCACGCATGGCCATTCCGACCATGCCCGGTCCGGCCACCGCTCGGTGCTGGCGACGCGCGAGACGCTCGACATCATGGCGCTGCGCTATGGCGCGGATTTCGCCGGTACCACGCAGGCCGCCCGGCTCGGCGAGACGATCAGCCTGAACGGCGTAAGCGTCTCCTTCCACCCGGCCGGCCATGTGCTGGGCTCGGCGCAGATCGCGGTGCGCCACAACGGGCTGACCATCGTTGCCTCCGGCGACTACAAGCGCCAGCCCGACCCGACCTGCGCCGCCTTCGAGGTGGTGCCGTGCGATGTCTTCATCACCGAGGCGACCTTCGCGCTGCCGGTGTTCCGTCATCCACCCGCCGAAGACGAGATCGGCAAGCTGCTGCGCTCGGTCGAGCAGTTTCCGGAGCGCTCGCACCTGGTCGGCGCCTATGCGCTGGGCAAGGCGCAGCGGGTGATGCGGCTGTTGCGCGATGCCGGCTACGACCGGCCGATCTACATCCACGGCGCCATGACGAAGATCTCCGACTACTACCAGGGCCAGGGCATCGATCTCGGCCCGTTGGAGCCGGCCACGGTGGAGAGCGGCAGCAGGACCGACTTTGCCGGCGCCGTCGTCATCGGCCCGCCGTCGACCTTTGCCGACCGCTGGGCGCGGCGCTTCCCCGACCCGGTCTCCTCCTTCGCGTCGGGCTGGATGCGCATCCGCCAGCGCGCCAAGCAGGGCGGCGTCGAGCTGCCGCTGATCATCTCCGACCATGGCGACTGGGACGAGCTGGCGGTCACCATCCGGGAGACCGGCGCGGGCGAGATCTGGGTCACCCACGGCCGCGAGGAAGCACTGGTGCGCTGGTGCGAGCTGGAAGGGCTGACGGCAAAACCGCTGCACCTCATCGGTTACGAGGACGAAGGGCAATGAACCGCTTCGCCGAACTGCTCGACCGGCTGGTGCTGACGCCTGCGCGCAACGGCAAGCTGAAACTGCTGACCGACTATTTCCGCAACGTCGAGGACCCCGACCGGGGCTTGGCGCTGGCGGCGATTACCGGCGACCTGTCGATCGCGGCGGTGAAGCCCGCCATGCTGCGCGCGCTGGTGACCGAGCGCATGGACCCGGTGCTGTTCGGCTATTCCTACGATTATGTCGGCGACCTCGCCGAGACCGTCTCGCTGGTGTGGCCGGCCGATCCCGCCGCGCGCGCCAACCATGTGCCGACGCTCGGCGAGGTGGTGGCGCGGCTGCAGGCGGCCAGCCGCTCCGACGGGCCAAAGGTGCTGGCCCGCCTGCTCGACAGCGCCGGCATCTCGGCGCGCTTCGCCATCATCAAGCTGGTCACCGGCGGCCTGCGCATCGGCGTCTCGGCCAGGCTCGCCAAGCAGGCGGTGGCCGATCTCGGACCGGTCGACGTCTCCGAGATCGAGGAGCTGTGGCACGGGCTGACGCCGCCCTACAGCGAGCTGTTCGCCTGGCTGGAAGGCAAGGCCGGCAAACCGGAACGCGCCGCCAAGGCGCTGTTCCGTCCCGTCATGCTGGCGCATCCGGTCGAGGACAAGGATTTCGAGAAGCTGGAGCCTGCCGGCTACGCCGCCGAATGGAAGTGGGACGGCATCCGCGTGCAGGCCGCCGCCGAAGGCGGCGTGCGCCGGCTCTATTCACGCACCGGCGAGGATGTCGCCGGCGCCTTCCCGGACCTCACCGATGCGATCGACTTCGAGGCGGTGCTGGACGGCGAACTGCTGGTCGGCGCGCCCGGCGCCACCGGCACTTTCTCCGACCTGCAACAGCGGCTGAACCGCAAGAGCGTGTCGCCGAAGATCCAGGCGCAGTATCCTGCCTTCATGCGCTGCTACGACCTGCTGCAGCTCGGCGAGGAAGACCTGCGCGGCCTGCCCTTGCGCGAACGGCGCACGCGGCTGGAAGCCTTTATCAAGACGCTCGATCCGACCCGCTTCGACCTGTCGCCGCTGGTGGCGTTCGAAAGCTGGGCGGATCTCGAAGTGAGCCGCAGCAACCCGCCGCACCCGATCATCGAAGGCGTGATGCTGAAGCGCTGGGATTCGCCCTATGTCGCCGGCCGCCCGAAAGGTCCGTGGTTCAAGTGGAAACGCGACCCGCACACGGTGGACGCGGTGCTGATGTATGCCCAGCGCGGCCATGGCAAGCGCTCCTCCTTCTATTCCGACTACACGTTCGGGGTGTGGTCGGGACCGGAAGGCGCGGAAGAGCTGGTGCCGGTCGGCAAGGCCTATTTCGGCTTCACCGACGAGGAGCTGAAGAGAATAGACAAATATGTGCGCGACAACACCATCGAGCGCTTCGGCCCGGTGCGCTCGGTGCGCGCCGATCGCACCGCCGGCCTGGTGCTGGAAGTCGCCTTCGAGGGCCTCAACCGCTCGACCCGCCACAAATCCGGCGTCGCCATGCGCTTCCCCCGCATCTCCCGCCTGCGCTGGGACAAGCCGACGGCGGAGGCCGACCGCATCGAGACGCTGCAGGCACTGCTGGATTGAGGCCTCTCCTGACTATGGGACGCGGGCACGCGCTATCTCCCCCCTTGCGGGGGAGATAGCGATTTCAGCATCTTAGACGAGCACGCCCTTTAGGGCGGCGCAGGCTAAGTGCTAGAAATCGCAAGAGAGGGGATATGCCCGCAATGCGTCAGCCTGTTACGCCTTCCCATCGTGGCTTCGCCCGTTCGATGCGCGCCGATGCGACGAAGGCCGAGAACCTGCTTTGGCAATCGCTGCGCAACCGTCGGCTCGATGGATTGAAATTCAAGCGGCAGGTACCGCTAGATGGCTACATCCTCGATTTTCTCTGTTTCGAGGTGAAGTTGATCGTCGAGGTGGATGGTAGCCAGCATGCGGATTCTCAGGCAGATGTCGTCCGCGACCGGCATTTTGAGGAACAGGGTTTCCGTATCCTTCGCTTCTGGAACGACGAGGTGGAACAGAACATCGACGCGGTGTGCTCGGCAATTCTGCAAGCTGCAAGGGGCAGCGGCTGAATGTCCCCTCTCTTGCGATTTCTAGCACTTAGCTCCGCTGCCCTTCGGGCATGCTCACTAAGGTGCTGAAATCGCTTTCTCCCCCGCAAGGGGGGAGATAGAGGCGCCGCGCCTCCGCGAGCCAAGGCAACAGGCTGGCTTCTGCTGGCCGAATTCAGGTATGTTCACCGGACAGTGGACGGAGGGCAGATGCCGGAGCAATCGCGCATCCGATTGAATGTGGACCAGAGGCGCGCCAGAAAGGCGGCGCAGATAGCCGAATTCGTCTCGGCCGTGGGCCGCAGGTCCAGCGACCGCCATGGCATGGACCCCAATGACCGGCACTTCGATCCGGACTTCAGCAGGCAGTTGCGGCGCATGCCGCCTGAAGACTTCGACCGCCTGCTTCGCGAGGATGAGGACTGATCGGCTGAGCTGATCGGAGTGCGGATGGCCAGATGCGTCCTGTGCTGAAATGCCCATGAGGATTGGAGGTTCACTGTCTTGAGTGTCTTTGGTTTCAGCAAGACCGGGAAGGTCTGGGGTCTGAACCGCAGCATCACCATGCATATGATCGACTGGTGGATCGACCGGGCCGGCCCCCGTCCCTATCTCCTCGAGATCAGGCAGAGCTACGACCACGGCTACAACCATGGCGACCTGACCAAGGTCGCGGACAGCGACAAGGCCGAATTGCGTGATCTGGTGCAGTCGATGCTGGATGCCGGCTACGAGAACAAACTGGTAGCAGAGGCCACGCAGCTGCCGCGCGTGCGCGAAAGCCTGATCGAACTTCACGGGCTGCTCAACGGCGAACTGGAAGGCACACCCTTTCATCAGAGTGCCGAAAGCGCCTGACACGAGACGCTGCAGGCACTGCTAGATTGAGGCTTCTCCTGACTATGGGACGCGGGCACGCGCTATCTCCCCCCCTTGCGGGGGAGAAAGCGATTTCAGCATCTTAGACGAGCACGCCCGCAGGGCGGCGCAGGCTAAGTGCTAGAAATCGCAAGAGAGGGGATATTCAGCCGCGCCCCTTCGCAGCCTGCCGAACCGCCAAGCACACCGCGTCGATATTTTTCTCCACCTCGTCATTCCAGAAACGAAGGATGCCAAAGCCCTGTCCTTCGAAATGCCGGTCGCGGACACCGTCCTGTTGCGAATCTGCATGCTGGCTGCCATCGACTTCGACGATCAGCTTTACCTCGAAACAGGCAAGGTCAAGGATGTAGCCGTCGAGCGGAACCTGTCGCTTGAATTTCAATCGATCGAGCTGACGGTTGCGCAGCGCTTGCCAAAGAATGTTCTCGGCCTTCGTCGCGTCGGCTCGCATCGAACGGGCAAAGCCACGGCGTGAGGGCGTAACTGGCTGACGCATTGCCCGGCAAATCCCCTCTCTTGCAATTTCTAGCACTTAGCCTGCGCCGCCCTGCGGGCGTGCTCGTCTAAGATGCTGAAATTGCTTTCTCCCCCGCAAGGGGGGAGATAGGCGCGCCGTCTGCAAACAATGGCAAGAAGCGCGCTCCCGCAAAAGGACCAGGCCGCCCCCTACTCCGTCACCGACACCCGGATCTCGTAGATGTCGACCGACTTGCCCTGCTTGTCGAAGTCGGAGTTGATGGCGATGGTGCCGGCGGAGCCGGGGCGCTTGGCGGGCATCTGCACGTCGAACAGATATTCGTTGCGCTGGTTGCCGACGGCGTAGCGCTTGCGGCCGCAGTCGCCGAGTTCGCCGAAATTGCAGTCGACCGACATCTGCGTTTCCTTGCCGTCCTGGGCGCGGGCGATGATGTCGAACACGGCATGCTTGCCGGCGATCTTCTCGAGCACGCCCTGGCCGACGTCGAAGGAGACGGCCGAGCCGGAAGCGCCGGAGGTGACGCGCACGAAGGCGCCGGAATCGTCCTTCATCACTTCCGCCTTCGCATCCGAAGGCGTGGCGACCTGCGCCGGGTTGGCCGGCGAGAAGACGCTGATCCAGTTGCGGTTCTGCGTCTCGCTGGAGAGCTTCGGCTTGCCGGCCGCGTCCGGCTCATAGTCCTCGTCGGAAACCGTCGGTGTCGGCGACGGTGGCTGGCCGAGCTGTTCGCTGGTCTTGAAGGCGTTGGACTGCATTGCCCACCACAGGCCGATGCCGATCAAAGCGAGGATGGTGACGCCGAAGAACATCGCCGTCAGCGGCAGGCGGCGGCCGATGCGGCGCGGCTTGCGGTCCGGCGAGACCTGCGGTGTGCCGGCAAGGGCGACCTCCGCCGCCGAGGGCGGCAAGGCACCTTCGGGAATGATGTCGGGCACCACCGGCAGCACGCGCGAGCGCGGCGCGTCCCCGAGCGACGGCTCGACGCGGCCGCCATTCTGGCTGGGCGCAGCCTGGGCCGGTGCAGCGGGCGCACGGTCACCAAGTTCGACCCCAATATTCACATCTGGTGCAACGCCCGGCACCGCCGGCAGGAATTCCGATTCGATCTCGGCGATCTTGGCCTGCATCGCCTTGCGGCGCTTCATCGCCACCTCGACGGTGACGTTCGGATTGGCCAGCAAGGCACGGTCGAGGGCGGCGAAAGCCGAACGGTAGACCCGCTCGCGGAATGCGCGATCGTCGGGGTTGCCTTTTTCGAAGGCGTTGCGGATCGCCTTTTCGATCGGGTCCAAATCGATTTCCTTCCGGGCGGCGGTCACATTTTGCTGATGGTTAGCCGCCGGAACACGATCAATCAACGGTCGGCTGCCGCCATTTGCCCCTAAGCAGCGTCTATTATTCGCATTTTTGCCGCCAACCGTGGCTTTCGGGAAGCAATCTCTGCAGGTTTCCCGTCCCGCCCTGCCAAAATCGATGGCAAATCCGGAGCCGATGGCCGGCGCGCCCCTGCTTATGCTTCGGGTTCCGGCGCGTACCGGTGACACGTTGCGCCAGTTGCAAAACCCTGTTGATTTTCGGGCGGGCGCGACGATTGCGGAGGTGTCCGGCTTGCGCTATGAAATTGACGTTTACGGAAACGTCAATTTCAAGGGAGGCTGACGCGTGGCGCTGCCAGACATTCTCACCAGGACCGTCCGCATACCGGTGGTCGGCTCGCCGCTGTTCATCATCTCGCATCCGCCGCTGGTGCTGGCGCAGTGCAAGGCCGGCATCGTCGGCTCGTTTCCGGCGCTGAACGCGCGCCCCGAAGCCCAGCTCGACGACTGGCTGGCCGAGATCACCGAGGAGCTGGCCCGCCACGACGCGGCGCATCCCGAACGGCCTTCCGCCCCCTTCGCCGTCAACCAGATCGTGCACAAGACGAATGGCCGGCTGGAGCACGACCTCAAGCTCTGCGTGAAATACAAGGTGCCGGTGGTGATCACCTCGCTGGGTGCGGTCGAGGAAGTGAACCAGGCCGTGCATTCCTATGGCGGCATCGTGCTGCACGACATCATCCATGACCGCCATGCGCGCAAGGCCATCGACAAGGGTGCCGACGGGCTGATCGCGGTGGCGGCCGGCGCCGGTGGCCATGCCGGCACGCTGTCGCCCTTCGCGCTGGTGCAGGAGATCCGGCAATGGTTCGACGGGCCGCTGCTTCTGTCCGGCGCCATCGCCAATGGCGGCGCGGTGCTGGCGGCGCAGGCGATGGGCGCCGACATGGCCTATATCGGCTCGCCCTTCATCGCCACGGCCGAGGCGCGCGCGACGGACGGCTACAAGCAGATGATCGTCGACTCCAGGGCGGCCGACATCGTTTATTCCAACCTGTTCACCGGCGTGCACGGCAACTACCTGAGGGGCTCGATCCGCGCGCAGGGCATGGACCCGGACAACCTGCCGGTCTCCGACCCCTCCAAGATGGATTTCGGCAGCGCCAAGGCCTGGAAGGAGATCTGGGGCTGCGGCCAGGGCATCGGCGCCGTCGACGGCGTGGTACCGGCCGCCGAACTGGTCGAACGGCTGGTGCGCGAATACGAGGCAGCGAAGACCAGGCTGGCGGCCTAGGGGCGCTTTCCTCCTATGGATCGATGCGAGTCGCTGGCCTCGCCTCATTTCTTCCAGCACCCCTCATCCGTCCCGTCGCTGCTCCGGCGGCAAAGCCGCCGTTGCTGATCCAGCTTCTCCCGCAGGGGGAGAAGGCAACACCATTGTCGCACCATCGCAACGGCCGTCGGCAACCCCACGGCTTTCGCATAAAATCGGCGATGACCCATCTTGAATTTGCCGGGGCTTGCGGCTATCACGCAGCCATCTTGCGGGCTTCGAGCCCGCCGGGCCGCTTTAGCTCAGTCGGTAGAGCACATCATTCGTAATGATGGGGTCGCGTGTTCGAGTCACGCAAGCGGCACCACTTCTCCCTCGGGTCTGCCATAAGATCGGCCGCTTGACTTGAGGTGGAGATTTATCTGTCCACACATCAATCCACCCCGCGTTTCCGCTAGAGCGGTCCGCTATTAAAAGGGGTTCCAGACGTGAAGCGTTGGCGCATGCAACCATTAAGGCGCCAAAACCAAGAGCCGTGACAATATTTCGCAAACAGGAAGACTAGTGCGGAATTCTGAACCGCCTATGCAACAAATTATCTATAGCTGAAACCAGATCTTCCAACACAGATTCTAGCTCCTCACGATCCTCCACGGCCTCACCGAAGCGACAAAATTGCCTCTCATCTATATATGAACGAATTAGATCTCTAAACAATTCGATCTCACCGACTCCGATATCCTCGAGAGATATCGAATTATACCCGAAATCATATTGCTTCTTGAAATCCAGCAAGAATTCTCTGTTCCCATTTATTCTTATCGAATATTCTAAAATGTCGTATATAAGTCGGCTCGATGCGCCCCATACTTCATTTCCGTCTATTTGAATAACACTCATTGATCAAACCCGGAAAGATCAATCCTCAAGATCCACCCAGAACCTTCAGCAAGGTCGTGCCCGGTGGGCAGCGCTCCTCACCGTGATGGATCAGCGACACCGTCTCGAAGACGATTTCGAGCGTCACATCGTTGAAGGAGATAACCCAGAACCGCGGATCGAGCACCTGCCACCTGGTTGTTTCCTCGGCGCCGACGACCTCGTTGAAGGCCCAGGGCGCAACGGGGTATCTGAATGTCTTCAAGCCTTCGACGGTCTCCGGATTCATCCGGAAATCGATCACGTCGCCGAATTTCAGGACAACGTTCCCAGCCTCCGCGCGCTCGGACGTCCGATAGCAGACGAAAGCATCCTCGCCGTCGAAGAAGACTGCTGGGTTCAAGACTGTCCCGATCCTCGGAAAGGCTTCGTGAGCGATCGATACCTGCATGATCCGTTCCATCGCGTTCGCTGATCTCGTCGCCACCTTTTCGACCTCCCGGAAAGAAGAGACAAAGGCGAAGACAACAAGGCTGAGACCATACGTGGCCAGCCCAACCAATATTGCTTCGGAAGCTGGACGAGGCGATCCCGTCAGCATGCCAGGCCTGAACTGAAAGGCTTGCATGGAGAACAGCAAAGCCAGGAAAGTCGACAGGAGCCCTGCCAGGGAGGCGTAGAAAACACCTCGCAGCGTGTCCGGCCCGATCTTGTGGAACAGATCGGAGATCGCAAATATGCCGCCGAACAATGCGGAAAAAACGATCGCGAAAACGAAGGACATCGCGACGCCGTTTTGATCCTGCAGCAGCAGATTGAACAGCGTCGCGGCCAGCCAAAAGCAGAGGTTTATCACGAGGACGCGAACCGTCGCCTTCTTCACCCGCGAAGGTTCCATCTCAACCCTCTGCCGGCGTTGCCGCCGCGAGCCAGCATGCGCTTGCACACCTTGCCACCACCTCGACCGTACACTCCAGGCTGAGCAGCACGAAATGCTGGCAGTCGTTGAAAAACAGGCCCACCCATTCGGAATTTTCGATTCTTATGGTTGGCCAGCGATAGGAGTCGCCGTCCAGCATCGGCAGAGCCGACGTGTCTCTCACGGTCATGCCCATGCCGAGCATATCGTTGGTGGCCGAAATCCGCTCCAGGCCAGCGAATTGAATCTGCAGCGTGCGGTCGTCGCCGACGAATCTGCCTTCGACGACGGCCTCGAAATCATTGTCCGTCCTCACCCTCCACACGTGGCAGGGACTGTGAGGCACGTCGTCCACCGGCAGCCATTTGACGGCCCGTTCGCGATCCGGGTTTTCCATGATCCTCCCTCTACGGCACAGGTTTGCGGCTTGCAGGCAGATACTCGCCGGCCTGGGGCTCGCCAGCCCATGGTCCGGTGTCGCTGCCAGCCGCGAGGACCGCAAGCTGGTGCTCAAGCAGCGTTTCCAGATCCCAGTCCAGCGCCTGGTACTGGTCGATGACGCCGAATTGCGTCCATGGCGACCGATTGAAACCGTTCTCCAGATGGTTGTAGTAGAGCACGGTGGCGCCGATCAGGCCGACGACCCAGCACGGCTCATAGCCGCGCAGCTGCCACAGGGCGGGAGGGATTTTCACCGTGTCCCACAGCTTCCGTTGCGGCACGGACATGCGATCCCGGCCCTGGTTGAGTTCGTCCCACAATCCTGCTTCCGAAAAGACCATCTGAAACCCTTCTGGCTGGCTTTTGCCATGGCCTGGAAGACGCTGCACGCGCCAAAGACAAGGTGGACCGGTTCAGCTCGTTTCGATGTTGAAGATCACCTGCAGGCCGATCCCGAGCAGGTTCAGCCCGCTGCCAATGGCCAATATCCAGTTCGTCACCAGCGTCGCCAGGTGCTGCTTTCGACGGATGCCGAGCAGGACCCAGGCGAAGCCAAATGTGATTGCCGTCCCAACGAGCGCCGAAAGCAGCAATTTCATCAGCGCCTGATTGGCGGTGTATCCTTGCGCGAGGGCATCGAAGCTCTGCGTCAGGCCGAACAACAGCGCAAACGCATAAAGTGTATGCGTCGATCTCATATACTCGTTCATGCCGTCCGCCCCCGAACCATACCCAACCACCTATCACCCCGCGCGCAGCCGGAACAGCCGTCGCGACTGCCTGCGCTGACCATCGGCCCGCGTCTAGCGCAGGATCGGATGGAGGATTTGCACCGTTCTTCAAATGAACGTGCGTTCAGCAGACGTATCTTCGCCTGCTATACGCTCCCACTCCTTCTCAAATTCAAAATCGCCAAATCCCAAACCTCATTAAATTCGGCTTCAGAAATCTCCTTCGCTTCGAATTGAGTATCCTTGTTAATTTGCTCCAGAGCAGGAAAATAATCCCCCGAAATCCATTTCTCTCCAGTTTCTATATCCGGTCCGGCAATATCCATTTTTCCACAAATGTATCTTTCAACTTTTCTATTTTCTACCTCATCATCATCTATCTCGTAAAACATATCGGCCGGCCTATGCTCACCGTATAGCCGCCAATGCACGTGAACATACCTCATTTATTTTCCCAAAATTTGAAAGCTTTACTTTTCATTCAGCACGATACACTGTCTATCATAAGAAATAATTTCGATCTTTTCATGCCGGATACTCAGCCGGCAGATCGACGACCAGGAAGCGTCTGGCGCAGTATCGGATCGAGGATTTCCACCAGTTCGCGCGGCAATGCATCCGAGGAAGCGTGCTTCATCTCCCGTATCTCGGTGCCGCCATCGAAAAACCTGTAGAATTCAAAGCTGTCTGCAAACACCTCGATCGCGATGGGATCCGGCTCGATGTCCCAGGAGAAGTTCACGGTCGGCCAATAGCCCGGCCCGACCTCCGTGGGCGGCGGATAACGACCCTCGCCGAACTCGACCAGCAGCATCGCATTGGCCACGGCGCCGGCGTCGGCGACGCCATCCGACAACAACTGCGAGATGGTTGATCCGATCCGCTGCCAGCCCTTGTCCAAGTCGGTGTCTCTGCTGTGGTTCGCGCTCGGTGCCCTGCCGGGTGCAAGGTCAACCCTGTTGCCGATGGCGCATCCCGGCTCCGTTACTTGCCCGCTGCAGCGGAATGGCGAAAGGGTCAGCCTTCCAGCGCCGCCAGGCAGAGTGCACCGTCGATCCGCCGACTGTTGACGGCCGATGCGGGCCGGAAAGCCTCCTGAACGTCCGGTGAGGCATATGCTGTCGAGCATGGTTCTGCCGGCTGTGACAATATGCAAAATGCAGGCGAACACCACCAAGCGCTAGACTGCCGGACATGAGCAGCGAAAATCCCCTCACCGACCCCGCTCATCCTGACATAGACGAGGCGCTGATCGCCCGTCTTGTGCGCACGTTCTACGAGCGTGCCCGCGCGGATGACCTGATCGGCCCGATCTTCGCCGCAGCCGTGCATGACTGGGACGAGCACATCGCCAACATCACCGCCTTCTGGTCATCGGTGATCTTGCGCAGCGGTCGCTACAATGGCCGCCCGATGCGGCCGCACCTGACCCTGCCGCTCGAAAACGAACATTTCGACCGCTGGCTGGCACTCTTTGAGGCGACCGCGAAAGAGCTCTGCTCACCCGGGGCCGCGAACGCCTTCATCGTCCGGGCGCGCCGGATCGCCGACAGTTTCGAAATGGCGATCGGTACCCAGCGCGGGGAAATCCGCCGCCCGCGCCACTCGCGGATGTAGCCGGCGCGGCATTCGCCCGGCTGACAGCTTGCCGACAAGTTCCGGCGGTTGCGCGTCGTCGTGCAGTTGCCTCGCTGCTGCAGCCTAGCCCGTCCATAGCGTCGAACGGAGCAGTGCCTGCGTGTGCTGCGGCAGGTCGAGTTCGCCCCGAGCCTCGATCTCCAGAAGGTAGGCGGCCTTGGCCAGGCGGTCGCCCTCGCTGATCGCAGGATAGGCGCAGACGGCCACCAGCGCCTTTTCTTCAATCCGACAGGCATTGTCGAAGAGGCTGCCGCGGCTGCCGATTTCGTCGACGGTTCTGCGCAGTGCCGCGTATGCCGCCCCGTGCGCCTTGATCAGCGCAGCCAGTTCAGCGCTTGGTTCCTGATGTGGAGCATCACGGGCGATCGCTTCAACGGTCGTCGCTATAACGACGCCACCTGACTGAAGCAGCAATGTGCGGCGGTTGATCCTGGACGTGGTGAAACCCTCCTCTGACGGCAGGTGCTTGACGAATTGATGCACCTTAACACGAGGACTTGCGCATTCCTGTCAGGAGCCTGGCCTGTCACGAGCCTGGCCTGTCGCGGGCATTGGCCCATCGGGAGCGGTCGACACGCTCGATCAAGGCAGCATCAAGGCTTCAGCGTCACATGGAAATGTCCGTCGCGGATCGTCGCCTTGCCGTTCAGCGATTCCATGTCGGCGGAGAACGTGCCTTCGATGGCGTTGCCATCGACCCTGGTGATCCTGAGCAGCGCAGGCTGTTTCGACGCGCGGTCGATCAGGAATTCATGGCTGTCGCGGCTGAGTTCGATGCAAGGGCCATTGGCGTTGCAGTCGCGCGCCAACGTCTGTTCCTGCAGCGAGGTCGCGTCGAACTGCAGCTTCAGCGTGGTGAGGTCGATGTCGTCGCCTTGTACCGAGGGCGTGGTCTGGACCAGCAGGACGTTGCCCAGGGCAACGGCGATCATGCCGGTTCCGGACGACGACCAGTCCTTGTCGCCGATCCTGGCGCTGATCCTGTCACCGGGTTGCGCGGTGGACTCGATCTTCTGTTCGGCGGTCTTCGGCGCCTGTGGCTTCGCCGGCGGCGTCTGCTCGGCCTGTCTCGGCGGCTCGGCTTGCTTCGGCTGTTCAGCTTGCTGGCCTGGATTGGCGCCCGGAGGCGTCAGCTCGAAATTGAACACCTGCCATTGGCCGGCCTCGTTCTTGACCAGATTGACGGTGGCCGGCAGCGTGACGTCGCCTTCCAGCGTCACGGTTCCGACGACCTTGCCGCGGCCGCTCTGCATCTCGCGTGTCGGCCACGACGCGCTCTTGAACCTGGCAAGGCCGAGACGATCGGCGATGGCCTCGAACTCCTGCTCCGAAACGGCTTGCCGAAAGCCACCCGCCGCCTTCCTGTAACCGGCCGCGGCACCGGAACTGGCGGTGGTGGCGAAGAAGTCGGTCGCGGCGTCGCTGATGCCGCTGGTGAAATAGAACACCGTGCCGACAATGACGGTGGCCACCACGGCGACAGCGGCAAGTCCGATCAGGAGCTTTTTGTAGAAGGGCATTCGGATCACTCTCCGAGAATCAAACCGCCCGCGCGGACCATACCGGCAGGGGTATGGCGGAGCAACCAAGGATGGCCGATGCTCGATATCCGGCCCCGGCTCCCAACTGATCACTTCCGCACCAGACGGGCTTGGATTAAAGCTATCACCAGGGGGACTTCAGATGATCCGTTTCGCGACTTTCATCGGCATTGTCCTGTGCGTTGCCGGATGCACTTCGACACAGCCGCGCACGACGCCGGAGAAATGGCAGGGGCTGCAGACCAAGCTGCGTACCGACCCCGCATTCAGAAAAGCTGCGATCGAGGACTGCGCGGGCAATGTCGACCGCAACACGCCGCAACAGGACAAGCATCGCATCGCTGCCCTCAACCACATTCCCTTGAACAGCTTTTCGAAAACACTGTGCACACGCATCTGGAACGGCGTCGCCGAGAACCGCATCAAATACGACGTCTATCTCAAACTGCGCGGTGACCGTTCCACCTGGAGCTATCACAAGGCTCTGCAATCGATGAAGTAGCCGAACCATGACATTCACGCTCGCACAGTCGCGAGCGGGTCGACGACGAGCTCCGGTTCAAAGTGAATCCAGCGAAGCCGCCATCGCCAGGCTGTATCAGGCGCAAGGACACCAGACTATCATCGCGTGGCAGCTTCGCATCCAGTGCACCGCCCGCCTGATCAGATGACCGCGATGATCGCCGCGGTATCGAAATAGAACGGCGTGCCGTCGAGAAGCAGCCCGTTCCTGAAATGCAGGACCTCGGCGAAGGGCTGCTCAATGACGGCGCCGGTGGCGCGCGAGGTAAGCCGCAGCGTGCAGGACATGAAGACGGTGTCCTCGACGCGGGCCGCCGTCATGTCCGCGACCGCCATGTCGCTCCAGACCTCGCCCATGCGGCCGAGCAGGCCGGCAATGCCTTCCAGCCCCCTCCAGTCGCCGGCATAAGGCAGGGAGGCGGGTTCGTGGACGACCACATCCGGGTGGAAAGCCCTGCGCCGGCTTGAAACATCCTTCTCGTCCGAATTCACAAACCCCAGTTCGACTTCGAACATGCGCTCGAGAAGCGGCATGGCATCGGTACAATCACAACTCATCTTCAGGCAGGCTCCATCATCGGTTTTGCGCGCGATGTGTGCCGGCCGGAGCCGATCGCCGCCACCCGTTTCCCGCCGACGACCTTGATCGCGATCGAGGTCGCTGCCATGCACCGCGTCGCCGCAAAACCCCTCCGTTCATTCACGGAGACTTCCCCATGCATTGCCTCAAGATCGCGTTCCTCATCTGCCTGACAGCCTTTCCGGCCCAGGCTTCCGTCGGCTTCCGGCATTTCGAATTGCCGCAGGCCAATCACCGCACGCTCGACGTCGCCGTCTGGTATCCGTCCGATACGACCGGCACGCCAGTCGTCCAAGGCGAGGATGACAGTTTCATCCTGCAGCCCGCGCTGCTCGACGCTGCCGTCGCACCGGGACGCCACCCGCTGGTCGTGCTTTCGCACGGCTATGGCGGCAACTGGACGAACCAGGACTGGCTGGCGGCCGACCTGGTGCGCCAGGGTTATGTCGTGGCCGCAGCCAGCCATCCCGGCACGACATCGTCGAACATGGACCCGGCCATCGGCGGACGCCTGTGGGAGCGCCCACGCGATGTCTCCGCGCTTATCGACAGGCTGACCACCGATCCGACCTGGGCCGGTGCCATCGATGCCGGCCGCATCGCCGCCATCGGTCATTCGCTCGGCGGCTGGACCGTCACCGAGCTGGCGGGCGGCCGGTTCGATCCGGATGCCTTCGAAAAGGATTGCCGCGAACAGGCCGAACTCGCCTCCTGCAGGGGTTATGTCGCGCTCGGCGTCGGCAGAGACGCGGCGTCACGCCAAGCGTTGCGGCAGTCGCTGCGGGATCCACGCATCAAGGCCGCTGTCACGCTCGATGCCGCTGCGACACGCGGCTTCGATCCGGCGAGCCTGGCCGGCATCAAGATTCCGATGCTGGTGATCGCGGCAGGAACGCCGGTCCGCGACCTGCCGGCGGCGCTGGAATCGCGCCGCATGGCAGGCTTCCTGCCGGCGGCGACCACCCGCTATGTCGAGATCGCGGATGCCGTGCACTACAGCTTCCTGCCGGTCTGCGTCGCAGGCGCCGCCAAACATCTGAGCGGCTCCAACGCAACGATCTGCGACGACAATGGCGACCGCGAAAGCATCCATCGGCAGACCAGTACGAAAATCGAGCACCTTCTCGCCAGGGTGTTTCAGGCGAAGGACTGATCTCATATCGGAGGTCCTGGATGCTGACACATCCAGGACGCCTCAATCGCCGGCGCGGCCCATCCGGGCCGCTAGGCTTTCGCGCCAACGGGCGCGGCGCGCGGTCGCGCGCTCCAACGGTCATTCAACATGACCGTTGGTATGACCCTGCCTCACCGAGCGGCGATAGTCGCTCGGGTTCTGGCCGGTCACCCGCAGGAACTCGCGGTTGAAGTTGGATTTGGTCTGGAAGCCGGCCTCGAACATGATCTCGGTCACCGGCGCGGCGGTCCCGGCAAGCAGCCGCCGCGCCTCCTCGACACGGTATTCGTTGACGACCTGCGAGACGTTGCGGCCATGCACCCTGTTCACCGCAGCCGAGATGTGGCGCGCCGGAATGCCGGCCCGGCGCGACAGCCGGTCGAGTGTCAGATTGGGGTCGCGGTAGAGCTTGCGCTCCTGCATCAGCCTGTCGACAGCGGCCAGCACCTGCGCATCGTCTTCCGGCGCGCCGTCGGCAAGTCGCTTGGGCAGGTCGGTGTCGCCGGGCTCCGGCTCCGCGGGCACGCGGCTGCGGCCGGCGACAGCCGCCGCATAACCGATGATGACGAGCACGACGACATTGGCAAAGCCGACGATCCGCGCCGCGCCCGTATCGCCGGCAATGTCGAGCGCGATGGCGGCCTCGACCAGCGCGCCGAAAATGAACAGGACACCGACCGTCGCCATGGCGCGGCTGGCCGCCGCCGCATCGCCGAAGCGGGCGACACGCAAGCCGTCCGGCCCCTGCCGCGCTACCCACAGCAGCGCGATGCCATAACCGGAGAACAGGGCGATCAACGCCACATCGATCGGGTCAGACCAGAGGGCGACCATCGCCGCGATAGCCGCCACCGGGACGGCATGCGGCCAGCGCAGAGCATCGGGCCGGCGCAAATCCGCGAAACCCAGCCAGGCAAGCGGCGGCAAGGCGGCGGCCAGCACAGGCTGAACCAGATGCGCCGCCGGCCAGTCGTAATTCCAGCGCAGGCCGAGCACGACCGCCTGCGCCGCGCACAGCATGACAAACAGCGTCAGCGGCCCGCGCGCCAGTCCACCCTGGCCGGCCATGCGCGCGAGCAGCACGACCAGCAGCAAAGCGGTTACAAAGGGCAATGGAATTGCCGGCATCACTCGATCCGAAGGCATGCAAGGCGGCGGCGCATATCTTGAAGCCCTGCAGCGGAGCTACAGGGTTGAGACCTTATTCCAAAACAATCTTCCGCTGCCACAGGTGAAGGATTTTCTTCCCGACCATACCGCCGAATATTCGATCGTCGACCCGGTCGCATGCGATGATGCCGAGAGCCGACCACCCATTCAATGAAAACCGTTACCGGAAGGTTTGGCAATTGATGTCATTTACCGGGAGCCCCTCGAGCGTGGTGCACCTCTTGCCGCACTCGTCATGAAGACGACGAAAGACGCCAGCCACACCACTACAAAAACATACCCAGTCGCCGTCGCACCGAGACACTCGCTCTCGTTGATGGCGCATGAGCGGGACACTCCGTCCCACATCACAAACCCGCAAACTCCAAGACTACTTCCAACGAGAAGCCAGGCGAACCGCCGCCCCGCTCGTCCAAACCTTCTGCATATCAATGCAAGAGCAACGGCAAAAATCGGAGCGAGGAATGTGAGGAGTATGAAAAGCATCAGTCGAAGCCGTTTCCATCGCAATGCCACGGATATCTTATAGAATGCCTAGCACCTCGGAAGCGTTTCGAACAGGCAGCCGCTTTCGAAGCATTCAACCGACGAAATGCGTAAGGGGACTGGCCGGCACGACAGGTTTGTGCGTTGCCAGATGCACCACCATGCAGCCTGGCAAAACGCCGGAGAAATGGCTGTGGCACTGTACAGATCCGGTGTCAGTTAACCTGGAAAACATCCGCACGATGCTAGCCTCCCGTGTCACGGAAAGCCGGGGACACATTTATGGCGCATGACAATCCAGCACCGGCACCTGACAAGCCAGGTATCCGGGAATTCGACGCCGAAACCTGGGTTGGGGAACCGGATACCCGGACATACCAAGAATTCCAGGACGCACGCGGCAAGGTTGTGCTTGCCATAATACTGGCGGTTGGAGGTACAGTTGCCTTTTTGGTTGTCGTGGCGTTGATCGCGCGGTTGACCTTGCTTGTGTTGCTGTAAGCGGCTGCCCTGATCTTTGTTCCTGCCTACACTGCCGTCCCTGTCGGCTCACTTCTCGCCGCACGCAGCAATTCCGAGCGCACCCAGGGGTCGGCCATGGCGCTGGGAACGGCGCGGGCGCGGACCTGGTCGGGCAGCGTCGAGACCTCGCCATAGAGGCACGACCAGCGCTGGCAGTGCTCGGCGAGCGGACGCTCGTTCTGCTCCCACGCGGCCAGTCGGGCGGGGATGTCGCGGGGATCGGCGAGGTCTTCCAGATGGGCGGCGAGCGCCAGCGCGCTCTGCATGGCCATGCCGCCGCCCTGGCCGAGGTTCGGCGGCTGGGCATGTGCTGCGTCACCGAGGATCGCGGCGCGGCCGGCCGACCATGATTTCACGGTGACGATGCTGTAGGGGCTCCAGGCCAGCACGTCGCCGATACGGTCGATGAGGTGCGCCCAGGCGGGGAAGGAAGCGCGCCAGGTCGCCTTGTCGAGCGGACAGGCCCTGCCCTTCGCGTCCGTGTCCTGGCAGGTCAGTGCCAGATAGATCTGCCCTCCAGCCAGCGGGGTGATGAGGAAACGCCGCATGCCGGACCAGCATTCGATGTATTTGTCTTCCCCGCCCGCCCCGAGATCTTCGATGCCGCCTTCGATGATGGTGCGGATGGCGCCCTCCGTCGTCTGCCGGTGGCTGAGCTCCAGCCCCAGTGACCTGCGGACAGGCGACCACACGCCGTCGGCACCTATGACCAGATCGCCGCGCGCGGAGTGGTTGCCGGCAAAATGCAGTTCACCCTGCGCGCCGGCGCCGATCACCTCCTGGCCGGTGCGGATCGTCACCCCGGCCCTTTCAGCGGCGCCCTTGAGGGCTTCGAGCAGGTCGCGCCGGTGCAAGGTGACCAGCCGCACCTGCGGCGGCAGGCCGCCATCGTCGAGGATGGCGTTGTCATGGCCGCGCTGTTCCATGGCGTAGCCGCGATAGGCGTTCGCCGACAGGCTGCCCAGGCCGAGCGCCTCGAGGATGCGCAGGCCGTTCTCCCAGATGTAGATGCCGGCGCCTGAGGCCCTGAGCTCGGCCTGCCGTTCGAAGACGGTGACCTTCCAGCCGCGCTGCGCCAGCGCCGTTGCCGCCGTCAGCCCCGCGAAGCCTGCGCCGGCGATGAGCGCCGTTGGTTTGTCCGTCATCTCTTCCTCCTCCCGCCGCACGCCTGCGGCCGCGTCACATGCCGAAATAGCGGCGCCTCACTTCCGGATCGTCGACCAGCTGGTGCGCCGGCCCCGACAGCGTCACGACGCCGTTTTCGATGATGTAGCCATGGTCGGCGGCCTCCAGCGCCAGCTTCGAATTCTGCTCCGACAGCAGAAGCGTGTAGCCGTCGGCGCGCAGTTGGCCGATGATCTCGAACACCTTCTTGACCATGATCGGCGCCAGCCCCAGCGTCGGCTCGTCGAGCAGGATCAGCCGCGGCTTCGCCATCAGGCTGCGGCCGATCGCCAGCATCTGCTGTTCGCCGCCGGACATCGAGCCAGCCAGTTGCCGGCGCCGCTCCTTCAGTCGCGGGAACTGGCGGTAGATCTCCTCCAGCCGCTGCAGTGCGCCGCCATGGGCGCGCGGCACGACGGCGCCGAGCCTGAGGTTCTGCTCCACCGTCAGCGCGGCGAACACCATGCGGCCTTCCGGCACCAGCGCGATGCCGCCGTCGACGCGGCTGTGCGAGGAGCTCCTGGAAATGTCGGCGCCGTCATAGGCGATCCTGCCGCTGCTGGCGTGGATCAGGCCGAGGATCGTCTTCATCAGCGTCGTCTTGCCGGCGCCGTTCGGGCCGACCAGCGCGGTGATCGAGCCCGGCTCGACGCCGAGGTCGATGTCGCGCAGGATCACCACCGGCCCATAACCGGCGGACAGGCCCTTGATGTCGAGCAGCGCCGTCATCCGAAATACACCTTCAGGACGTTCTCGTCGGCGACGACCTGACCGGGCGTGCCCATGGCGATGGGCACGCCGTGGTCCAGCACCAGGATGCGGTCGGACAGCTTCATCAGCGCGCCCATGACATGCTCGATGATGAGGATGGTGAGGCCGCGCTCCCGCCGCAGCCGGAACAGCGTCTCGGTCATCTCGGCAACCTCCGTCGCGGTCAGGCCGGCCATGACCTCGTCGAGCAGCACCAGCCTGGCGCCGGTCGCCAGCGCACGTGCGATCTCCAGCCGCTTCTGGTTCGACAAGGTGAGGCTTGCCGCGAGCCGGTCGGCAAGAGGAGCAAGGCCGACATCCTCCAGCGCCTGGCGCCCGGCCAGCGTCGCATCGGCCAGCCGGTGCGTGCGGGCCGATCCGTACATGGCCGAGACGATGACGTTGTCGAGCACGGTGAGATTGCCGAGGGGGCGCACGATCTGGAACGTGCGGCCGAGGCCCAGGCGGCAGATCTGGTCGGGGCGCCGCCCGGCCAATGGTTTGCCGGCGAAGCTGATGCCGCCGCCATTCGGCCTGATCTGACCGGCGATGACGCCGAACAGCGTGGTCTTGCCGGCGCCGTTGGCGCCCATCAGGCCGAAGATGGTGCCTTCGTCCACCGTGAAGGACACATCCTGCAGCGCCTTCAGGCCGCCGAACTGCTTGCAGACGTTCTGGACATCGAGAATGGTCATGAGCGTTTCAGCCCCCTGCTCACCAGACCGGCCAGTCCTTGCGGAACGAACAGGATGAAGACGATGAGCAAGGCACCCAGGATCATCATGTAGGCCTGCGGGAAACGCGCCCACAAAAGCTCCGACAGGACGACCAGGAACAGCGTGCCGAGCAGCGGCCCCGACACCCGGCCGAGCCCGCCGACGATGGCCGTGGTGACGATGGTGAAGGAGACCGCCGGATCGAAGGCCTGGTCGGCAGCGAAATAGCTGGTGCGCAGCACCAGCAGCCCGCCGACGATACCGGGAATGACCGCCGAGGCAACGAAGGCGAACAGCTTAAGCCGGGTCACCGGCACGCCGATGGCTTCCGCGGCGACCTCGTTCTCGCGGATGGCGGCGAGGCCGCGGCCGAAGCGCGACTGCGCGGTCCAGGCGGTGAGCGCGGTGGCGATGACGGCCAGCGCCAGCATGGCGTAGTAAAGCGCCTCCAGCGACGGCGCGTCGAAGATCATGCGGCTGAACTGGCCGAGACGGGTTTCGAGCAGCATGACGAGGTTCTTGACCAGCTCGGCGAAACCGAAGGTCAGGATGACGAAATACGGCCCCTTGACGCGCAGCACCGGCAGCCCGACCACCAGCGCCAGCAGGCCGGCAACGGCGCCCGACAAAAGCAGCGCATAAGGCACCGGCATCCAGTCCAGGCTGATCACCAGAACATAGGCACCGATGCCGTAGAAGACGGCGTGGCCGAGCGAGATGTAGCCCGTCGTCGCCGACAGCAGCGACCAGCTCTGGATCAGCGCGACCCACATGGCGACGATGAAGGCGACGCCCAGCCAGTATTCGGAGCCGAGCTGCGGCACCAGCGCCATGAGGCCGGCGACGATCGCGAAAGCGGCGATCAGGAAAGGCTTGCCGGTCATCGCGCCTGCACCGCCTTGCCGAACAGGCCCTGCGGACGCAGCAAGAGCACGCCGACAAAGATGCCGTAGATGAGGATCGACCGGTAGGTGGCCGAGGTGAGCGCGACGCCGAAGGTCTCGATGAAGCCGAGCACGAAGCCGGCGGCGATGCCGGCCGCGATGTTGCCAAGCCCGCCCATGATGACGACGACGAAGGCGGCGATGGTGAAGGGAAAGCCCATGAAGGGCGTGATCTGCTGCGTCATGGAGACCAGCACGCCTGCGACGCCGGCAATGGCGAAACCGGCGCAGATCGAGATCATCTGCACGCGCTCGACATTGACGCCGACGACGGCTGCCGCATCCTTGCGCTCGATGACCGCAAGCAGGCTCCAGCCGGCGACATGGAAGCGCAGGAAGGCGAGCGCGCCAAGCGTGATCAAGGCGGCAACGCCGAGCAGCAAGAGCATGCTGCCGGTGGCAGAAACACCGGCGAAGCTATGGACGCCGTCCAGGAACTGGTAGCCGCGCGAGGTCGCGCTGAAGGCCAGCGAGGCGCCGTTCTGCAGGATCACCGACAGGCCATAGAAGATGATGAGAGAATTGGCTTCAAGCCGCTGCGCCAGCGCCGGCGAACCGAGCTGCCGCTTCAGCAGCACGACATAGACCAGGAAGCCGAATGCCGCGCACAGCACCGTGGTGGTGACCAGCGACACGACCGGCGAGAGGCCGAGCAGCGTGAACGACCAGAACGCCGTATAGGCACCGATCATGACCAGATCGCCATGCGCGATGTTGAGCAGCCGCAGCGCGCCGTAGACGAGGTTCAGCCCCAGCGCGACGAGCGCATAGAGCGCGCCGGAGACGACCGCCGCGAACAGGAGTTGCTGGAACATCGGACCTTACCAGCCCGTCTTCGGCCTGAAGTCCTTTGTCTTGATCTGCTCGGGCCAGACCAGTTCGAGGCTACCGTCCTGGATCTGCAGGAAGGAGGTCGGCGTCATGGAGTTCTGGACGCCGTCGAACTTGACCGGCCCATTGATGGTGTCGAAGGTCGCCGATGCGATCGTCTCGCGCAGCTTCTCCCTGTCCAGGCCGGCCGTCGCCACCGCCTGCTCAAGGATCTCCATCGACATGAAGGAGAGCACGCTGTCGAGCGCGTCGGGCGCTTCCTTGTACTTGGCGAGATAGGCGTCGTAGAACGGTTTGGCCTTCGGCCATTTGCTCTGGTTCGGCGACCAGTGGCCGACCGTCACGATGTTGTTGGCGCCGGTGCCGAAGGCCTGCTGGTAGGCCTGGATCGTCGGGCCGATCAGCGACAGCACGAACGGCGCCTTGACGTTGAGCTGCCTGGCCTGGGTAGCGAACAGGAAGGTGTCCGACGGATAGCTCAGCACGATGAAGGCATCGGGACTGGACTGGTTGGCGCCGCTGATCAGCGTCGTCATGTCCTTGATGTCGGGCGGGAAGTCCTCGTTGGCAACCAGCTTGATGCCGTGCTTCTCCAGCGCCGGCAGTAGATAGGTCTTGATCTCCTGCGCCAGCGGCAGGACGTTGGCGAAGACGGCCGCCGTCTTGACGTTCTCCCTGGCCATGAAGGCGGCAAGCTCTTCGCCGACCTTGTCGGGGATGACGGCGGTGGGGAACCAGATGTAGCCGGGCTTGACCTCGCGCAGCTTCACGGAAGCGGCGGTGTTGCCGACCATCGGGAACTTGTGCCTGGCCAGCACCGGCGCGAGCGCCAGGTGGATCGGCGTGCTCCACGGCGCGGCCAAAAGGTCGACCTTGTCCTGCGTGATCAGCTTCTCGTAGATGCGCACGGCATTGGCCGGATTGGACTGGTCGTCATAGCTGACGAACTCGACCGGGCGGCGCTGGCCGCCGCCGATGTCGAGGCCGCCGGCGGCGTTGACCTGGTCCTTCCAGAGTTCATAGGCATTGACCTGCGACGGCGCGGCCTGGGCGAACAGCCCGGTCAGGCACATCGAATAACCGACGCGCAGCGGGGCATCTGCGGCCAGTGCCAGGCGCGTCGTCACCGGCGCCAGCGCGGCAGCGGCCAGGAACGTCCTGCGGCTTATCGTGAAAGTCATATGTCCTCCTCCGGCGCGTCTTGCTGCGCTGCCTTCCCATGCCCTCGACGGGGCTGTTCCCACATCATTGTCTGGTGCGTGTTCGCACTCTTGAACGAATGACGTTCTTTTATGAAGGATGATATGCCGGTGAGTGTCAATAGCGAATTACGTTCTTTTATCAGAGAGTGTTTCGCGACACCGGGGTAACCGGATGGGCGTGCCGGCGCGAGGCGATGAAGCGGGCGCAGATGCACAAGCCGGCGATGGGAATCAGTGCCGGCATGCGGCTGACCGGCTGTCCTGGACCGCTGCACCTTCGTCGGCGTTCCGGCATGGATCCCCGACACTCTCAGCTCCCTGCGGTCGCTTCGAGGCCGAGAATGACGGGCTTCCGTTGCCTCGCCAAACCCACGAGCGCCCATACCGCCAACGCGAGCGAGAAAGGCCGGCGTCGTCACCGACGTTGAAGATTGCCGGAACCCTCCTACCCTCGTCATCCTCGGCCTCGAAAGGAGCGAAGCGACTGGCGAGTGTCGGGGATCCATTCCGGAACGGCGACGATAGGCACAGCGGTGCAGAACAGCCCAGCTCCGACAGCCCGATATCTACCGGGAGCCGCCGATCAGCATACCCACCAGCGCATCCTCGACATCGGCCCGGTTGGCGGTGCTTTCATTGGCGGCGCGCTGCGATTTCACGCGCATGGCGACACCGTCGAAGGTGAGCATCAAAAGGTGGGCAAAGGCACGCAGGCGCGGGTCCTGCGGCGTGTAGCCGTCAAGCGCATCGCAGACGATCTGCACGATCTTGTTCTCGGCCCAATGCAGCAGGTCCGGCCTGTACTTGTCCTTGGGCATGACGATGGCCAGGCCTTCCATCAGGGCGGAGGTGTAGCCGGTCTTGTCGTCGGCGATGTCGTTGAGCAGGCCGCTGACGAGGCGCTGGATCTTGCGCTCCGGCGTCTTCAGCCGCGCCACCGCGCGCTCCAGCGCCAGCACCTGCGCTTCGAACCAGGGCGTGTAGATGGTGAAATAGATCTGCAGCTTGGATTCGAAATAGACATAGACGTTGGACGGCGCGATGCCGGCGCCCTTGGCGATCTTGGCCACCGTGGTGTCCATGTAGCTGGTCATGGCGATCTGCGACGCCGCCGACGTCAGGATCGCCTGCCGGACTGATTCATTCTTGACGCGGGCCAAGATCACCCCTCTCGCGCAAATCAGGAACCCTACGCTTAAGCGCGGAATCCGCGGCGGTCAAACGGCCAGCCGACAAATGGGCGCACCAGGGCGATGTGAGGGCGCGTCACCTCAAAAAAGAACGGCATTCTCTATTGACATCGATCGGCTTCAACTCTTTTCATAAGAGAATGCCGTTCGTTATAAAACAAGAACGCATAACGGCATGGCCGAAAAGAGCCCACGCACCCGGGCCAGTAATGGGAGAAGCCTGATGCCGACCGTGCAGATCAACGACCATCCGATCGCCTATCTGGAATTCGGCGACCCCAACAACGACACCATCATCCTGCTGTCGGGCTGGGCGCAGGACAACCGCCTGTTCAAGAACCTGTCGCCGCTGCTGGCCGAAAAATTCCACGTGCTGGTGCCGGACTATCGCGGCCATGACGCCAACGAGACCGTGCATGGCGACTTCGGCACCGAGGAGCTGATCGACGACATCGCGGCCTTCATCGAGCTGAAGGCGCCGAAGAACCCGATGCTGGTTTCGACGTCGCATGGCTGCTGGGTCAATATCGGCCTGTGCGAGCGGCTGGGCCTTGAACGCACCGTCCTGATCGACTGGCTGATGCAGCCGCATCCGGGCTTCATCAAGCAGCTCGAGGACGGGCAGGACCCTGAGCGGTACAGAGAAGGCCGCGACAGCTTCTTCAACGAATGGGAAGCGACGACCGACAATGTCGACGTCATCAACCACATGAAGAAGGAGATGGCCTGGTTCTCCGGCCCGATGTGGATGCGCGCCTGCCGCGAGATCCTCAGGGCCTACACGAAATACGGTTCACCACTGCAGCGTATGGAAGGGCTGAAGAAACAGCCCGAGCTCATCCACATCTACTCCCAGCCACTGTCGACCGAATACCGCAGATTCCAGGAAGACTATTCCGCCGGCCACCCCTGGTTCCGCCCCGTCCACATCCCCGGCCAGACGCATTTCCCGACGCTGGAGAACCCGGCAGCGGTGGCGAAGGCGATCATGGCGTTTGGGAGGAAGGCAAGATGGTAATTGGTAGGTTTCGAGGTGTGGCGTTGCAGCGGAACAGCTCGTTTTGTCGAAGCTTCATTTGCAAAGCGAACCACTTGTAATCGCCTGCTTTTCTGATTGCAGGCCAAGGCGAGATGTCGCGCTCGCCTCTAACACCGGGCAAAAGACAATTAGAACGAGCACTTTACGGATCGCGTAGCCTATTCACCACGTTCATTTTTTCTTTGATCCGGATGTATCCATCCCTTTGGTGGCTCGTATTCGCGCGGCCTCCGACCATGATTATTTCCGTTATTGTTTAGAACCACGGCCGGCATGACGCATCGCTCAAGATGGTCGCGGGTGATCTGAATACGGCCAACACAATACTTTTCGATGTTGGCTGAAAAATTGCGCCCAGGGGGAGCAACCGTTATCAGCGACTTTTCCGCATTTGTTTCTTGCAAAAATCTAGCAGTAGCCGCCTGATCGGAATCGGCTGTAAGCAAATAAGCGCGATCAAAGACGTCTCGCCACGCATCCGTGATAACTGAGAGTCCCAAATTGAGATCAGAAGCCTTTTCCGTTGGCTTCTGACGGATATCTGCGCAATTTCGGCACTCCCACTCTTCTTGAATGTAATGCCCTAGAATACAGTCAACTCCATGAACGCGCAGCGCATTCAGAAATTGATCGTGACGCCACTTTTTTTGAGGATCCCCAGGATAGTATGCCGTACAAAGAACCACTCTAACGAGGGTTTCTGACTTTTGCGGGATAATGATCTCACCAAGCCGCCACAGGTTGCACCATTTCAAAAATGGCTCATTCAAATCCTTAACCGCGTGGTAAAGATTGAAGCCATCAACGTAAAGTGCAGCACGAATAGTCACGTGAAATCTCTTGACTTTTAGGCCTCGAAAGATTATATGCGGCCATCAACGCGATGGGACACGTCCCTAGCACGCCCCAGGCTCCGGCCTGGGGTTCGCGTTTTTAGGCCCTTGAAATCCAGTCAAATTTTGAATTACTGGCGATCGGCGATTACCTCTTCTTCTTTGATAGAAATTCGACCCTTTGTTTTAGATAGCAGCTTGAAAATGCTAGCCGCTGCCCTAAGCCATTCGGCCTGCTCAGTAACGCTCCACCCATTAAATTCTTCCGGAAGCTCGCTTAGAAGCCCCTCGATAAATGGATGATACCCTCCATAACTCTTTCCGCTGACGCCTTTGCTATCGCCGCCAACCTTTTCTTGTTCTGCGTCCCTACGACGATCTGCCTCGTCATCATCCAGCCGCTTGGTTGGTAATTCAGCCTTGGGCCGAACCAGCCGATCCTCCCCACTCTCAAAATAGCCTGCCTGTCGCGCTGACCGCTCGAAAGCTTGGCGAGCCTTATCCGTTTGCTTGCTAGAAACTCCCAACTTTTGCATTTCGCGTTCAAGCGCCTTCATCGGAGGAAGGAGATGTCCACGATAGCTCTCATAAATCGCCGCATAGAGCGGAACGCGCATAAATGCCTCCGCCCTCGCAGCTCTTTCAGTTTCGGGCGACACGACCAACCGGCCCAAGTCTGAAAGCTGTATTCCTCCGCCGGATCCACCTTTGGTGGTCAAGTCAAAAATACGTGCGGTACCAGTCTTTAAACGAAGGGCTCCGCTGACAACTTGCCCCATTTCAGCGGCAAGTTCATCTATCGCACAGGAACCAAGTCCCGCGCGTCGATAGATCGCCCGAGAAACTTCCACACCCGCATCCAAGTCCAAATAGGGGAAGGCAATACTAGACTGCTCCCGTTTGCTTGCATCCGCGGATTCGGTTGACTTCTCGAATTGTGCTGCCTCGCTCACGACCAAGACACTCCACCATTCTATTCAGGCGTGTCTTGTAGACTGAGTCCTATCTACTGTCAAACGATGAATGCGGCTTTCGGAAAACGCTCTCCCACATTTATGGGAATTTCATATCGCATGCCTTTCACGCACATTATACGCGCTATCACAATAATAATTATTCTTTAAAAACAGATAGATAGATAAACGAAATTCACTTCTGTGTAATTGCCGACTTAAGCCCACCTGAAGACGAAGGGAAACAGCTTTCACTGATCACTCTTGGTCTATCGAGATCGAGAGCCAAGCATCGGAGTGATCTCAACGCGCAAATTCGTTTGCGAATCTAACGGGCTTCTCCTTGACGCCCGCTACTTCCAAAGCGTTGCAGCTATCGCGCACTCAGTACCCTTATGGGCATGATATCTTTGCCGCCTTCGCAATAGGTCCTGAACGGTTGCTCTATTCACGTCGCGGCAAACAGCTACCCAAAACGAGTAGTACCCCGGAGACTTACTGACGCTCAGACAGGCACAGCCGCAAACATGCCAACCTGCCCGCACTGGCCATTGGCCTGTCCGCGAAAAGGTTGCCACGCATCAAACCTTAGCTCGTTACCTAGCCTGAACCGTCGTCACCGCGATCATCGAGACCACATCCTCGGCGCTGCACCCTCTCGACAGATCATTAGCCGGCTTGGCCAACCCCTGCAAAATCGGCCCGATGGCGGTGGCACCGCCGATGCGCTGGGCGATCTTGTAGCCGATGTTGGCGGCGTCGAGGTTGGGGAAGACGAAGACATTGGCTTCGCCATGCAGCGCGGAGTCAGGCGCCTTGGCGGCGCTCACCGCCTCGACGAAGGCAGTGTCGAACTGCAGTTCGCCGTCGATGACGAGGTCGGGATCGGCGGCATGGGCAAGGCGGGTGGCCTCGACCACTTTCGAGACGCGTTCGTGCGCGGCGCTGCCATTGGTCGAGAAGGACAGCATCGCCACCTTGGGCTGCGCACCGGCCAGCGCCTGGTAGGAGCGGGCGGACATGCGGGCGATGTCGGCGAGACCGGCGGCGTCAGGGTCGACCACCAGGCCGCAATCGGCGAAGACAAAGGCGCCCTTCTTCACATGGTAGGGCTGGCACAGCATCATCAGGAAAAAGGACGAGACCAGCCCGACGCCGGGCGCGCGGCCGATGCATTGCAGGGCCGCCCGTACCGTGTCGGCCGTGGTGGCGACCGCGCCGCCGACGGTGCCGTCGGCCTCGCCTTCGCGCACCATCATGGCAGCAAAGGTCAGCGGCGTCCGCACGGCCTCATAGGCTGCCGCCGCGTCGACACCCTTGTCCTTGCGCAGCGCGTGGTAGGCCGCTGCCAGGCGAGCGGTCAGCGCCGAGGTCTCGGGATCCTCGATGCGAATGACCTCGCCTGCCGCGCCGGCTTCAGCAAGTCTTTGCTCGACGATGCTGCGGCGGCCGACCAGTGTGATCTCGGCGATGCCTTCACGTACGGAACGCAGGGCCGCCTCGACGATGCGCGGGTCCTCCCCCTCAGGCAGCACGATGCGGCGCGGCGATGCCTTGGCGGCGGCGAGGATGCGTTCCAGCGGCTTCATCAGGCGTGCCCCAGATAATAGATGCCGGCGAGGATGAAGAGGCCGATGAAGATGGTCTCGGCGACGATCAGCGCCACGGCATCGCTGCCGACATCGAGCACGCGACGCAGCGAGGTCTTCATGCCGACGGCGACGATGCCGGCGAGCAGCGCCCAGCGCGACACCTCCATGCCGGCCTTCGAAACCACTTCCGGCACGAAGCCGAGCGAATTGGCGGCGGCGAGGATCAGGAAAGCGATGACGAAGCCGGGCAGCAGCGGCGGGCGCGTGCCGGCGTCGCCGACCGGGCCGGCGCCACGCGTGGCGAGCGAGAACACCAGCACGACCGGCGCCAGCATGGTGACGCGGATGAGCTTGACCAGCGTGGCGGTCTCACCCGCCTCCGGTGAGACCGAGAAGCCGGCGCCGACCACCTGGGCGACATCGTGGATGGTGCCGCCGAAGAAGATGCCGGTGGCACGCGCATCGAGGCCGATGCCTTCGGCGATCATCGGATAGAAGATCATGGCCAGCGTCGACAGCACCGTCACCGACAGCACGGTGAAGATCAGGTTGCGCTCGGAGAACTCGTTGCGCGGCAGCACGGCGGCGATCGCCATGGCGGCCGATGCGCCGCAGATGGCGACCGAACCGCTGGTGATCAGCGCCAGCCGCCAGCCGCGGCCGAGCAGCTTGGCGGCGGCAAGGCCGAACAGGATGGTGGCGGCTATGGCACAGACCAGCAACAGGATGGTGCCGGCGCCGAGCCCGACCAGCAGGTCGACGCTGATGCGCATGCCAAGCAGGGCGACGCCGATGCGCAGCACCTTCTTGGCGCTGAGGTCGATGCCGGCGACGCAGCGCCCCTCCTCCGACAGGAAGTTGAAGGCGATGCCGAGCAGCAGCGCCATCAGCATGGCCGGCGCACCGTAATGGTCCGACAGGAACTGCGCCGCGATGGCGACGGCTCCGGTGACGGCGAGGCCCGGCCACCAGGCCTGCGCCAGCGAAGGCAGGTCGTTGAGGCGTGCGGCGGCGGTGTTCATTTCGTCATTCCCTTATCGAGAGTGGGTATGGCGCGGACGGCGCCCTCTCCGCCTTGCCCGGTCCAGGGCGGGCAATCGCGTGTGCTGATGCGACTTGAAACCAGCTCTGGATCGCCGCGCCTTCGTCTGCGTTCCGGAATGGATCCCCGACACTCTCCACTCCCTTCGGTCGTTCCGAGGTCGAGGATGACGGGCTTCATGTGCCGCCGGCTCCGATTGTCACCGTTGCGCTCACGCCTGTGATTGCCGCAGGCGAAAAGGGAACTCCGTCATCCTCGACCTCGCAGGGAGCGAAGCGACCGGAGAGTGTCGGGGATCCATTCCGGAACGTGGAAAAGGATGGCTGCGGCGCGGCCATACACGATTGACCCGACTTTGTGGGCAGGAGGTGGCGCCGCGACGCTGAAACGGAGAGGATAGTCATAGCCAATTGCCCGGATCGAGAGGGAGCCCCCCGCCCGGCGAACCGGGCAGGGCGTGGCGGCATCAGGCGCGCTGTTGCGGCCGCATGTCGGCGCCGTCGATGCCGGCCACCGGCACCGGCTTCTTCATGGCGTCGCGGCGGAAGGGCTCGCCGAGTTCCTGGTTGAGGATGACCTCGATGAAGGTGGTGACACCCTTGGCCTGATCCTCGATCGCCTTGGCCAGCGCTTCGGTCAGCTTCGTCGTGGTGTCGACGGTGACGCCCTTCAGCCCGCAGCCGTCGGCGACCCTGGCGTAGCTGAGGTTGGGGTTGAGCTCGGTGCCGACGAAATTGTTGGCGTACCACAGCGTGGTGTTGCGCTTTTCCGCACCCCACTGGTAGTTGCGGAAGATCACCATGGTGATCGCCGGCCAGCCGTCGCGGCCGATCGAGCCCATCTCGTTCATCGAGATGCCGAAGGCGCCGTCGCCGGCGAAACCGACCACCGGGACGTCGGGGCAGCCGATCTTGGCGCCGACGATCGCCGGGAAGCCGTAACCGCAGGGGCCGAACATGCCGGGCGCCAGATATTTGCGGCCCTGCTCGAAGCTCGGATAGGCATTGCCGATGGCGCAGTTGTTGCCGATGTCGCTGGAGATGATCGCTTCCTTGGGCAAGGCGGCCTGGATCGCCCGCCAGGCCTGGCGCGGCGACATGCGGTCGGCCTCGCGCCGGCGCGCCGTGGCGTTCCATTCGGTGCCCGGATCGTCGTCCTCGTGGTCCATCGACGACAGTTGCTGCAGCCAGGCCGAGCGGGTCTGGTGGATCGCCGCCTTGCGCGCCTCACGGCCTTCATTGCCGGCCGCCGGCGTCAGCTTTTCGAGGATCTGGCGCGCCACCTGCCTGGCGTCGCCGCAGATGCCGACCGAGACCTTCTTGGTCAGGCCGATGCGGTCGGCATTGATGTCGACCTGGATGACGGCAGCGTTCTTCGGCCAGTAGTCGATGCCGTAGCCCGGCAACGTCGAGAACGGGTTGAGGCGCGTGCCCAGCGCCAGCACCACATCGGCCCTGGCGATCAGTTCCATCGCCGCCTTCGAGCCGTTGTAGCCGAGCGGGCCGACGGCGAGGCGATGGCTGCCCGGGAAGGCATCGTTGTGCTGGTAGCCGCAGCAGACCGGCGCGTCGAGCTTTTCGGCCAGGGCCATGGATTCGGCAATGGCGTTGCCGATGACGACGCCGGCGCCGTTGAGGATGACCGGGAACTTCGCTTCCGACAGGAGCTTCGCCGCCTCGGCAATGGCCTGCGGGCCGCCAGCCGGCCGCTCGAAGCGCACGATCGCCGGCAGGTCGACGTCGATGACCTGGGTCCAGAAATCGCGCGGGATGTTGATCTGCGCAGGCGCCGAGCCGCGCCAGGCCTTCTCGATGACGCGGTTCAGCACCTCGGGAATGCGCGAGGGGTCGCGCACCTCTTCCTGGTAGCAGACCATCTCCTCGAACATCGCCATCTGGTCGACTTCCTGGAAACCGCCCTGGCCGATGGTCTTGTTGGCCGCCTGCGGCGTGACCATCAGCAGCGGCGTGTGGTTCCAGTAGGCGGTCTTCATGGCGGTGATGAAGCCGGTGACGCCGGGGCCGTTCTGGCCGATGGCCATCGACATGGTGCCGGTGGCGCGGCTGAAGCCGTCGGCCATCATGCCGGCATTGGTTTCATGGGCGCAGTCCCAGAATTTGATGCCTGCCCTGGGGAACAGATCGGACACCGGCATCATGGCCGAGCCGATGATGCCGAAGGCATGCTCGATGCCATGCATCTGCAGGACTTTGACGAAGGCTTCTTCGGTGGTCATCTTCATGTCTTGGTTTCCTTTCGATGGGGTCGGGCCAGCGTCGCCGGCGGATTTCTGTTGGAGCGTGATCAGCTTCCGCTCAGAGGATTTCGTCCTTGAGGTAATACCAGCGGTACATGCCGGCCTGGCCGAGGCGCCGGAACGGCGTCAAAAGGCCATGGCTGGGCAGCGGCGAAGTGAAGATCGGCAGGTCGAGTCCGGCGCCCTTGCCGGCCACCATCTGCGCCATGCGGCGGCCGGCCTGGGCCGAATACATGACGCCATTGCCGCCATAACCCATGGCGTAGAACAGGCGCTGGCCGGGGTCGGGCTGGAAGATGCGCGGCATCATGTCGTGGCTGACATCGACCCAGCCCCACCACGAGTAGTCGATCTCGATGCCGCGCAGGATCGGGAACTTGCGCGCGAGCCCCTCCAGCAGCAGCGCCAGATGTTTCGGGTTGACCGCATCGCGCCCGGTGATGGCGCTGCGGCTGCCAATCTGCACGCGCCCGTCCGGCAGCATGCGGTAGTAGTGGCGCAGCGTGCGCGTGTCGGTGAGCGGGATCCGCGCCTTGAAATTGAGCGCAGCCTGTTCATCCCCGGTCAGCGGACGGGTGACCACCGAATTGGACAGGATCGGCATCAGCCGGTGCCGGGTCAGCGCATGCAGGCCGGGCGAGGTGTAGCCGGCGGTGGCGATGCAGACCGCGCGCGCCCGCACCGTGCCGCCCGGCGTCCTGAGATGGTGGACGCCGCCCTTCAGCTCGCTGGCCAGCACCGGGCTTGCCGTGTGCACCTTCGCCCCCAGCCTGCGGGCGAGCCTGAGGTAGCCGAAGGCCAGCTTGGCGGCATGGATGCCGATGCCGTCGGGCTCGTACATCGCGCCCCTGGCCTCGGCGTCGCGCACGAAATCGCCATGCACCTCGTCGCGGCCGACCATGCGGGCCTTGTAGCCGAACACCTCGTTGAGCAGGCGGGTCTCCTTCTCCAGCGCCGGTAGCATCTTGTCGCGGTGGGCGATGTAGAGGTGGCCGCCATCCTGCGGGTCGCAGTCGATCTCGGGCTCGCGGATCAGCGCGCGGAACAGCTCGAAACCCTCGGCGATCTCGGCATGCAGCCTGCGGGCGACGTCGACGCCCCAGCGCTCGATCCATTGCGAGCGCTTCAGCCGGCCGGCCGAAATCTGCGCCTGGCCGCCATTGCGGGTCGAGCAGCCCCATGCGACGCCGTTGGCTTCGAGCACGGTGGCCTTGATGCCGTGTTCGCGGGCGAGATGGATGGCGCAGGACAGCCCGGTGTAGCCCGAGCCGACAATGGCGACGTCGACGTCGATGTCGCCCTTGACGGGGCCATCGTCTTCCGGCTCGGCACCGGCTGTGGCGATCCAGTAGGTCGGCGCGTAATCCTTGCCGTCGCCGGGGTTCGGCGCGTGCACGGGATCATAGGCAGGGTCGAACGGCTTGCGCCGCGCTGCCGGCCTGACGAGCTGTTGTTCCATGGTTCGGTCCTCCCCGCTCATGCGATAAAGGCTGTCAGGCATCCACCGCGAGCAGCGGCCGGTTCTTGCGGAAGGCCTGCTTGCGCACGATCCCGTCGCCGTTGAGCGTGAACAGGTCGCAGCCCTCGGCCTCGACGCGGCTGCCGTCGGCATTGGTGCCGGTGAAGGTCCATTCCGAGACGGCACGGTCGCCCTGGACGAAATGGCCGTGATGGGCCCAATGCGCGTCGGGCATCGTCTTCCAGACACCGCTGAAGGCGTTGGCGATGGCTTCGGGGCCTTCGAAGCGGGTGCCGTAAGCCTCGGCGCCGCCGACCGCGTTGAAGACGCAGTCGTCGGAAAAGAAGCGCATCACGCCGTCGATGTCGTGCCGGTTGAAGGCATCGAACAGCCTGGCAAGGTCGTCGGCGGTGAGCGCCATGGTGTGGTCCTCGTCTCTTGTCATGGTGGTCTTCCCCCGCCGGACACGCCGTGGCTGGTGGATTGGTCAATGGCGCGCCGGGCACGGCTCCGCCGTGGCCGGAAGAACCGGCCGGATGAATTGTCGTTGGTGTGGTTGGAAGCCCGCCCTAGACAGGCGGCGCGGTAGCGGGGTTGCCGAGCATCGCCATCAGATCTTGCCCTTCCAGGGGATCAGGATCTTCTCGAGGTAGCGCAGCAGAAGATCGAAGGCGAAGGCGAAGATGCCGATCACGATGATGCCCATGATGACGGTGTCGCTGGCCAGGTATTCGGCCGCGTTCAGCACCATAAAGCCGAGGCCGCGATGCGCCGCCACCATTTCGGCCGCCACCAGCGTGGTCCAGCCGACGCCGATGCCGATGCGCATGCCGGTGAATATCTCCGGCAGCGCCGCCTTGAGGATGACCTGGCTGATCACCTGGGTGCGGGTGGCGCCCATCGCATAGGCGGCGTGGATCTGCTCGGTCGAGACCGAACGCACGCCGGCCCGCGCCGCGATCGCCATCGGCGCGAAGATCGCCAGGTAGATGAGGAACACCTTCGGGAACTCGCCGATGCCCAGCCAGATGATGATCAGCGGCAGATAGGCGAGCGGCGGCAGCGGACGGTAGAACTCGATGATCGGATCGAACAGCCCGCGAATGGTGCGGTTGACGCCCATCAGGATGCCGATCGGCACGGCGGTGACAAGCGCCAGCACGAAGGCGCCGAGCACCCGGCCGAGGCTCGCCAGCGTGTGCTGGGTCAGCGTCGAGTTGGATACGCCCTCGGTCATGGCCAGCACGAACTTGTCCCATACCGCCAGCGGCGACGGCAGGAACAGCGGCTTGACCCAGCCCATCTCGGTGACCAGCAGCCACAGTCCGAACAGCACCAGCGCGGTGATGAGGCTGATATGGCCGCTGGCGCCGTCGCCGGGGGCGCCGTAGATCTTGCCGGGCGTGACCGGCCGGGCTCGCGAGACGCGGTCAAGCATGGAGGGCGCCGCCGGCCTGGCGCTCGTCGCCGTAGATGATGGAGAGGATCTGTTCGCGCATGTCGATGAAATCGCGGCTGGACTTGATTGCACGGGCGTTGCCCTCCTCGAGGAAGCGTCGATTGAAATCGAGCTCGTAGGTGTGGGTGATGCGGCCGGGCCGCGGCGACATGACGATCAGCCGGGAGCCAAGGAACAGCGCCTCCTCGACGCTGTGGGTGATGAAGAAGAACATCTTGTTGGTGAGCTGCCACACCTCGAGCAGCAGTTCCTGGATGGTCTCGCGGGTCAGCGCATCGAGGGCCGCCATCGGCTCGTCCATCAACAGCATGGCGGGATCGCAGGTCAGGGCCCTGGCGATGCCGACGCGCTGCTGCATGCCGCCCGACAGATGGTAGATCATGTGCCTGTGGAAATCCTGCAGGCCGACCAGCGCCAGGTTCCTGGTGGCGATCTCGCGCCGCGTCTGCCGGTCGACGCCGCGCAGCTTGAGGCCGAATTCGGTGTTGTCGATGACGTTGAGCCAGGGCAGCAGCGCGTGCTTCTGGAAGACGACGCCACGTTCGGCGCCGGGGCCGGTGACCTGGTGGCCGCCCAGCGTGATGTCGCCGTCGCTCGGGGCCATGAAGCCGGCCATGAGGTTGAGCAGCGTGGTCTTGCCGCAGCCGGAAGCGCCGAGCGCGACGACGAAATCGCCGCTCTTGATCTCCAGGCTGACGCCCTTGAGGGCGATCACGGCCTGGTCCGAATAGAGGCCTGGATAGGTCAGGCTGACATTGCTGACATTGAGGGTTTCCATCACGCCGAGCCTTTCGCGTATGAGAGGGGAGACGGCCGCCGGCACGCCGGCGGCGCCTGATGTGAAATCCTGACCTACTTGGACGCCTCCCTGGCGTAGCTCGCGTTGACAAAGGGCGTGTAGTCGTCGAGCGCCTTGTCGATCTGCTTCTGAGCGACGAGGAATTTGGCGCTTTCGCTGATCGCCTTGAGCGCGCCACCGCCGAGCCAGGTCGGGGAGGCCTGCTCATCGGCATTGGGGAAGGACAGGAGGTTCAGCGCCTCGACCGTGCCGGCGCCGTCGCCGCCGATCATCTTGACGATGCCCTTGACCTGTTCGGAGTCCGCCGTCCAGCTCGCCTTGTTCTTGTTATAGTCGGCATAGGCCTCGGCAAGCACCTTGGTGAAGGCGGCCATGAATTTCGGATTGGCGGCGGCCCATTTCCTGTCGGCGACGAGGCCGTCGAACGTCGGCACCGAGGCTGCGCCGATGGTTTCGGAATCGGCGATGGTCTTGCCGGTCTTGAGCAGTTCGGTCAGGGCCGGCGGCCAGACATAGGCGGCGTCGATGTCGCCGCGCTGCCAGGCGGCGATGATCTGCGGCGGCTTCATGTTGAGGATGTTGACCTCGCGCGGATCGACCTTCCAGACCTGCTGCAGGCCGACCAGAAGATGGAAATGCGAGGTCGACACGAACGGCACGCCGACATTCTTGCCCTTGAGATCCTCGGGCTTCTCGATGCCGGAGCCGTTGCGCACGGCGAGCGCTTCCGACTTGCCGATGTTGTCGAGGATCCAGAACAGCTCGAGGTCGACGCCGCGCGTGGCGGCGGCGGCCGTACCGGTCGAGCCGATGACGCCGATCGGCACATTGCCGGAGGCGAGCGCGGTCGAGATGTCACCGCCCGACGAGAACTGGCGCCAGTCTATCGTGTAGCCGGCCTCCTTGGCGGCCTTGTCGAAGCGGCCGTCGGCGATGGCGGTGACGAACGGCCCGACGATCTGCTGGTAGCCGACGACGACGGTTTCCTCGGCATAGGCGAAGCCTGCCTGGAAAAGGCCGGCCGCCAGCGAGGCGACGGCGGCCAACTGCTTGAAATGCTTGAATCCCATTATCGTTACCCTCTTTGTTTTGTTGGTTGCCGGTAGTCCGGGAACACGCCGGCTTTGGTGCCGGTCTTGGTTCTGGCTGATAGGGTTAAAGGAGGGACGCGGATTGCCTTATATCCAGTTTGGAAGTTGAATGATTCCAGTTCAAACGCGGCATGGACATGTTGAACTGGAACGAACAGAACCCCGGTAGCAAGTTATCCGAAGCGAACCCGTGTCCATTCCTCCTGCGTTCCGGCATGGATCCCCGACACTCTACGGTCGCTGCGCTCCCTGCGAGGTCGAGGATGACGGAGTTCCCTCTTCGTCTGCGCCAATCCCCAACGCAGGTGCCAGGCGCCGACGGTGACAGTTGGCGCGGATCTCCAATGCAGTCCGTCATCCTCGACCTCGCAAGCGACCGCAGGAAGCGGCGAGTGTCGGGGATCCATGCCGGAACGGCGGCGATACGATACGGTCCAGGATAGGCTCATGTCCGCGATGGTATCCGCGTGTTCCTGAGATCAGTGCAAAGGCCCCCATGGCGCATCCCACGGTTTCCGAAACGGTGTTCTTCCTCGACCGCGCCAGCCGCGTCGGCCTGCAGGCACAGATCCGCGAGACGGTGGTGTCGGCGGTTCTCGCCGGCCGCGTCCAGCCCGGCGCGCAGCTGCCCTCGACGCGCAAGCTGTCCGACTATCTCAACATCTCGCGCATCACGGTGACGCTGGCCTACCAGGAACTGGCCTCGCAGGGTTATGTCGAGGCGGCGAGCCGCAGCGCCTACCGCATCTGCGACAACCCGCCGCTCAGGCTGCTGGCCACGGAAACGCCGCAGGCGGCGGGCGAGGTGGTGGACTGGTCGGCGAAGCTGCGTTCCAGCTTCATCGTCGCCAAGCAGATGATCAAGCCGCTGGACTGGCGCCGCTTCCCCTACCCGTTCCTCTATGGCCAGATGGACCCTTCGCTGTTCGACCTCAATGCCTGGCGCGATTGCGCGCGGCGGGCGCTGTCGCGCGAGGATTTCGAGCTGATGGCCGGCGACTTCGCCGCCGCCGACGACGTGCAGCTGGTGAACTACATCTGCTCGCGCACCTTGCCGAGCCGGGGTATCCGGGCGCATCCCGACGAGATCCTGGTGACGGTGGGCGCGCAGAATGCGCTGTGGATCGTCACGCAGCTGCTGCTCGCCCGCGGCGCGCATGCCGTCTGTGAGAACCCCTGCCATCCCGACATGAGCGCGTCGCTGAAACTGAGCGGGGCGCAGGTGACGGCGATCGACGTCGACGGCCAGGGCCTGCCGCCGGAGGCGATCCCGGCCGGCGTCGACGCGGTGTTCGTGACGCCGAGCCACCATTCCCCGACCGGGGCGACGATGCCGATCGAGCGCCGGCAGCACCTGCTGGAAGCAGCCGTCGAGCGGGATTTCGTCATCATCGAGGACGACTACGAGTTCGAGATGAGTTTCCTGGCGCCGCCGTCGCCGGCACTGAAGGCTTTCGACCGGGCCGGCCGGGTGTTCTACATCGGCTCGTTCTCCAAGTCGCTGTTTCCGGGCCTGAGGCTGGGCTATCTGGTGGCGCCGGCGCCGGTGATCCGCGAGGCACGCGCCCTGCGGGCGCTGATGCTGCGCCATCCGCCCGGCCATGTGCAGCGCACCGCGGCCTATTTCCTGGCGCTCGGCCATCATGACGCGGTGCTGCACCGCATGCGCGGCGAATATCACAAGCGCCACATCGTCATGGCCGATGCGCTGAAGCGGCAGGGCTTCACCATAGCCGGCTCCTCGGCCTTCGGCGGCACCTCGTTCTGGGTGGAAGGCCCGGAGGGTCTCGATGCGGACCTTCTGATGGCCGCGCTCCGGCAGGACGGCGTGCTGATCGAATCCGGCTCGCCCTTCTTCCCCGACGCGGACGGCCCCTGCCGCTTCTTCCGCATGGGCTATTCCTCGATCGACAAGGACCGCATCGTCGAAGGGGTGGCGCGCACGCGCGCTCGGATCGATGCGTTGCTCGCTTCCTGAGACAACGCGGCGTGCGCAGGCAATCTGTTCTGCCTCGCAAAGGCATCTCGATTCCGTCAGCGGGAATTCGCCTATCGGGAGGTGGCCCGCCAGGTCCAAAGCTGAAGGGGATCGAGCGGCACCGGTGTCCTGGCCGAAGTGAGAGGCAGGCAACAAAAAAGCCGCTGGGGATATCTCCCAACGGCTCTGCTGTCTCTTTCGAGAACCCCTTCCACGATCAACTCGCCAGTACATCCGTGGTCGGACGAAGGCGGAAGGGAAAGCGCATCAACCTCTGACGGGGACGCACCATCGCTATATGGAAACCGATTGCGGTTTATTCAAGGCCCCCGGATGCGCGGGCGAATGGATACATCCAATCATGATTATGAACGGAGGCTCGCGACATATTCAGAGACGGCTCCATTCCATCCACAGACGACGCAATGTCCATTTTCGAACCGGTGCTCGCAATTCGGGTAGCCATAGATGTGGTGGGAGCATTCCGGGCACAGCTCGAGCATGCGCGAGCTCCCCTCATGGTAGGGGTTGAGGCATTCGACGCAGATACGGTGTTCCGACTTGTGCATGCTGTCCTCGAGCCTACTGGAAACGAACGGCCGGTCCTTATTTCGAAAGACGAAGACACTCGATCAGAATCTCGCCCAGACGTCGATCCGATCCCTCGACCATGATCGATTTTTCCGAGAGGCCCACAAAGCCGCCGTTTTTTGAATCCCGTGCCGTCGGCGTCAGCGTAACCAATCCACCAGCCGCCTGGCTTACTGTTGCGCATAGAGCCGAGCGTTCAAACGCCTTGATGGACTTGACGCCCAGAAACTCGACCAGTTGCCGATCGAGGGTGGGCCAATCCTCCCGCTTCGGGTGCGGTATACCGGTTCTGGATTGCGAAAGGCATCGGAGCAGAGCGCGGCCGACTTCGGGGGCATCCGTTTCCTCGACCTCGAACTTCGGCGCGGTAGCAAGCCACAAGCCATCGACGGTCTTCGACTGACTCAACACGTATATCCTGCCGTCTCGCCGATACGTTATCGCAGACCGCACGGCCGATCCTTCTGGCAATGGCTTACGGTCAAGGATGCTGCGGAGGAGTGTCCAAACCATCGTGTTCGCCTGCTTCGAAGGCAAGGTATCGGCATACGCTCCGAGCAACCGCAGCACCGTGCGCTCACGTCAATTCCCGAGCAAGCCGTTCTCCACCGCCTGGATCAGATGGTCAAGACCGACGGCCGCCGCGAGATCATTCGTGAGCCGAATGGCCGCCGCGGGGATTTCGTCTTCGGGGCCAGCAGCGACCATTGCCGCCAGGAAAACCACACGTCCAGGCACTCGAATAGCCCATGGAGCGCCTTCTTCCAACGTCCGCATGCCGTCGGCAACAAAGATGAGGGGGCGATCATACCGGTCAGTATCGAGTGCTTCGCGGGCAAGGCCGCACAGCACCGCCAGGTCAGCCCGGTGCGCGTGGAGCTCCGGCTTCGAATGTGCGGCATCCAGGAGAGAGGCCAGGCAGGCGCGCAGAAACCTGTCGAGCGTATCGGCCCGCGCAGTCGACGACGCTTGATTGGCCATCTTTGAAAGCAAGGAATCGAGCCGTCGCGCGAATTCCGAATCCGGCTCCCGTCTTCTATAGAAGCGAAGCCTGCCGAGCACAGCTTCGAGCCAGCTCGGCAAGTCTGGCCCGATCTCTTCCAACACGCTTGACGACACGATCCTACCCACGCGAAGGCAGATCCCGCAATCTTAGCCGCCCGCCCGATAGGCGATCGCAGTCGCCACGGTTCCAGGCAGGATGCCGCAACGGTCGACAAGACCGGTCTGCGCATATTTCACGTTGTAGATGCCGGCCGCGCCGATGGCCGCCGCTTCGTTCTGCAGCGCCGCCAGCGCGTCGGCAGGGGCCGGCTGCGGGTCGATGAAGCGCTTGGCGCAGATCATGGTGCTGACGCGCTGCATGATGTTTCCATCCGGCGGCAGGTCCGGCGCGACGGTAATGCGGGAGCCGTTGCCGACCATGGCATGCCTGGGAGAAGCACAGCCCGCGAGAGCGACGGCGAAGACGGCAAGGGCTACAACGACACGCATATGGGCCTCCGAACGGAGATCCATTCAGCCGCAACGCTGGTCGGGAGTCAATTTCCCCTGCAACCTGCAAGGGAAACTACGCGTGGCCACACAGTGGAATTCCAAGGCACTCTCCGGCGCCTCTTAACGCGGCGCACCGCTTGAGTTTTAGCGGCCGATGGTGTCGGAACAGCCGATGAAACTGCGCGGCGCCGCAGGACTGGCATCCGTCGACGCTGATCAGGACCATGGCTGACCCATCCTGCCGGCATGGCGGCGTGAGCTGGCGAAAACGGCGCTTGCGCTATGGCTGTTATGATGGCCCAGTGCTTCAGATCGGACCGCTCTGGCTGTTGCTGAGCTGGTTCCGAGCGTTGCGGCGATCCCGCTTATTCGTGGAGCTGTCATGCAGAACTATCCGCAGCGTATCGATTCTACCTGGCTGGCGGTGGACGACCGTGGCGTACCCGCGGCGTTCATCACCGCGGGATGCGGACCGATCCCCGATGCAGTCCTGGCGCACCCGACCGATGTGACCGATATCGAAGACCTGTTGCACGCTTTGCTGCCGGAAAGGTGCGAGGCCAGCCTGCGCGTCGATGTTCCGAATGCGGACTCCTATCTCGGGCTTTGCCGACTTGGCCTCCACGTCTATGACTGGACCGACGTTCACCTTTCGATAGCCCGTTCGCAGAACACTTATGAACTGGTAGCCGTTCCTGCGGTCCCCCTGGATATCGGTCAAATGCCGCCGGAGTTGCGCGAGGTTGCCTGGCCACTGACGGAAGGTCAGTTGACGGGAGCCAGGCGCATCCGCGTGGGAGCAGAAGCGGCCAGCCGGAGCCCGTCACTATCCCGATGACGCCCCTGCCGTCAGCCGCGATCTTCCTCGAACTGCTGCGCGGACCGCACGGGGCGCAGCCAGTGCTCGCGGCGCTTCGTCCACAGCTCATAGCCCGGCGTGAACTGCGTCGGCGCCCGGTCGAGCGCGCCGGCCATGATTTCCGCCTCCTCGGGCCGCAGCGAAAACACGCGCGAGCCGCATGAGGAGCAGAAGCTCCTGCCTTCATAGACCCCCGTCGGGCCGGTGCAGGCGAAGGCGGAACGGTCCCAGACCAGGAACATGGAGAATGCGCTGCCGCTGGCGCGGCGGCAGTCGTGGCAGTGGCAGAGGCCGGCGCGGATCGGGTTGCCCGCGAGCGTGAACGTCACCGCTCCACAGAGACACGAGCCGGTGACGGTGGTTTCCGCGCTGGGCACCGCTCCCTTCCGCAGCGCCGGGGTTCCAGCGGCATCGGTTTCGTTGATCGCGCTGTCCTTCTCCAGATTCCGGACCTTGGCCATGGCTCGATCTCCTTTCGGGATCGAACGGATGAGCACGACAGACGTTCCATCAGACAGGGTGCAGCGGAGGCGGAAGGAGGTGGATGCGAGGCAGGCGCCGGCGTGTCAGAAACGCGAGCCGAGGTGGATCCTGTTCAGGATCTGGCAGGCGGCTTCGGCGCGAAACAGGGACCGGTTGACCAGCTGCTGTCCATCGAGTTCCGCCGCGCGGTTGAGTGCGTTGTCCCAGACCTTCCAGGTGCCCGCGGGCTCCTGAATGCATTCATATCGGGGTCGGCCCATCGAAGCCTCGCTGTCCAAACCTCCCAGTTTTGCGTTGAAGCGGGCGCGAATAATGCAACTTGCGGCTGTTGTCAGCCCCAAATTTTCACTTGGTACGAAAGTACAAGGCGTGAACGGGCACCAGCGGCCGCCAGGCATGACCGCGCGGCCAGCCATAAAAAGCCTCCCGGCGAGCCAGGACGGCGATGGCCAAGGACTGTCACCGCCCTCGATGGCGCGGTCAATCAACGGAACCGCCGTCCTGCTCGTCGGAAATTCCCGGAAGCACCAGCAGCAGCACAACCGACAGCAGGTGGATTGCGCTGACCACCAAAGCGAGCGCCGACAGCCCCCTGGTGATGAACGGTGCGGCGGCAACGGTGCCGAGCGTGGTCATCATGAAGATGAAGAAGACGATCAGTGCCGCGCCGCGCGCATTGTTGCTGCCCGATGCGACGATGCCGCGATAGAAGCCGATCGGGCCACGCAGGCCAAGCCCGATCGCCATCGGCATGAACAAGAGTGGCAGCATCAGCGTGTTGGTGCCGCCGGCAAGGCCGTACGCAAGCAGGGCCAATGCACTGACTGCGCCCAGCACCGTGCCGAACAGGATGACGGTCTCGGTGCCGAAGCGTTCGGCAACCCGCGCGGTGAGATTGGCAGCGACGATGAAGCCGCCAACGTTGATGATCTGCATGATGATGAAGTCGTTCAACGTACCGCCCATCGTGTCGACGATCACGACCGGGGCACCGAACACGAAGGCGATGAGGCCGCCGAGTGTCATCGCCTGGCTCAGCGCATACCGCATGAAAATCCGATCCCCCAGCAGCCGGGCATAACTGCCGCGCCCGCCGGAAATGCGCGGCTCGGCCGGCAGGCCGGCGACCGCGATCAGGATCGCGGCAAGCGCGGTCAGGAGAGCAAGCAGCCCGAAGGAGGACTGCCAGCCGAAATGCGCAAGCAGGGCCACACCGGCAATGGGCGCCAGCGCCGGAACCAGCGATTCGACACTGCCGATGAAACCGATTGCCCGCACGGCGGCCCGATCGTCGAACAGCTGGCGGATGATGCCCGGAGCAAAGACGGGCGCGGCGGCGGCCGCCACCCCTTGCACGAAACGCAACCCGATCAGCGCCGCGATGGTCGGCGACAGGGAACAGGCGACAGAAGCCGCCGCGAAACCGGCGAGCGCCGACACCAGCAGGGTCTTGCGCGAAAAATGGTCCCCCAGCCAGCCGAACAGCAGCAGGCCGATGCCGCTGCCAGCGACATAGGCGGCAAGCACCAGCTGCGCGGTCGCCTCGCTCGTGGCGAAGATGGCCGGCAACTGCGGCACGGCCGGCAGTATGAGATCGGTTCCGGCGAGCGAAAGCGCCGTGCACAATATCAGGACCGTGAAGGTGACAAGGCGGTATGTCATGGCCGGCGCTCCAGCCAGCCCACAATAAACATGTTCATGATCTTGGTCTTCGGTTGTTCGGGTGGCCTGTCTCTCTCGCCTCCGGGCGGGAGGCCGGCCAAACCCAACCCGCTGCTATCCGAAGACGCAAAAAGCGGCATTGGCCGCCGGGGCGCTCAGAACGGCGCGCGCAGCAATGTTCCGGTTCGAAGACATGACGCAGCAGCTACCTGAAAACACGGCTGCGGGCAAGGCGGAGGCGGAAATGCCGGCAAGGAATGGCGGCACCGGGAGCGCTGAACTGTCCTGCCCCGAAGGACCTTTGGTTCCGTTTCATAGCTTGATTTCCCGGCAGCGCTCGTGAAGTTGGTGAACGTCCGGCTGCCGCGCCGGTCATGATTGCAGGAGTTGCGATGCGCCGTGCCGGTCTTTTCGTCCTGATCGCCGTCCTGTTTCTTGCCATAGCGCTGGCGAGTGTGTGGACCGGGCTCGCCTTCTTCTACCGGCTGCCGTTTCCGGAGACCGGCCGCATCGCCGTCGCCGCGCTGTTCTGCCTGTTCGGGCTGGCGACGCTCGTCGTCCTGTTCACCCGCCGGAGATGGCGTGCCATCGGCCTCTTTACCGTGATCTTTGCCGGCGTGTTGGTCTGGTGGGCGAGCATCGTGCCGCCGCGCGACGGCGATTTCGTGCCGGAGGATGCGCACCAGGTGACCGGCCGGATCGAGGGCGATCGCCTGACCCTGACCAACATGCGCAACTTCACCTGGCGCTCGAAGACCGATTTCACCGGGAGCTGGGAGACGCGCAGCTACGACCTGTCGAAGCTCAGGACCGTCGACCTGTTCATGTCCTACTGGGCAGGGCCGAACATGGCGCACACCATCGTGAGCTTCGGCTTCGAGGGCGGCGAGCAGGTGGCCTGGTCGATCGAGGCGCGCTACCGGATGGGCACGGAGTATTCTCCGGTCGCCGACGCCTTCAAGACCGATACGCTGATCGTGATCGCGGCCGACGAACGCGACCTGATCGGCCTGCGCACCAATGTCCGCGGCGAGGATGTGCATCTCTACCGGCTGGCCGTGCCCGCAGACCATGCCCGGGTCTTCCTGGCCGGTTATGTCGAGGACGCCAACGCCCTGGCCGCGAAGCCGCAGTTCTACAACTCGATCACCACCAACTGCACCACGGCGATCGTGCGCATCCTGCGGCTGATCGGGGCAAGCGTGCCGACCGACTGGCGCCTGCTCGTCAACGGCTACCTGCCGGGTTACCTCTATGACCAGAAGCGGATCGACACCAGGCTGCCGCTGAACGAACTGATCGAACGTTCCCGCATCAGCGAGCGCGCCAAGGCTTTTGGCGTCGGATCGGGCTTTTCCGAGGAGATCCGGCGCGGCGTGCCGGATCCGAACGGATAAAGGGCCGCCCCTTCAACTGCTCGCACCTGGGCCAGGGGCGCGGCCCGCGGCTATCTCCACGCCACCGGGTCCAGCGGTGTCCAGGGCGGTGTCGCCTTTTGCCTGTCTCCCCGCGCCCAGAAACCGGTGGCGAACCGGCCGGAGCCGTCGACATCGAGCCTGACCCAGATGGAGCGGGTTTCATCGAACAGGAACACGCTTCTGCCCTTGCGCCTCAGCTCCTCGAACACGGCAAAGGTCTGGCCATGCTGGATCTCCGTCCAACGGCCGTCCCGGCCCGAGAACTCCACGACGACCCGGACATATTCGCCGCCTTCCAGATTGTGCGTGAGCACATTGAGGCGATCCTCGCCGGCCTTGCCGGTGGCCTTCCTCCAGCCGGCCGAGGCGGCTGCGACACGCTCGGCACTCGGCGGGTGCGTCGCCGATCCTGCCCCGAGCCTGGCAAAGACGCGTGTCGCGTCCTCCAGATCTCCGCCGAGGCGGCCGACGATGAAGCCGGCGAAATGATCCGCCTCGAGCTCCCTCGGCGGGCGCGACCCGACATTATCCAGTGTGTGGCCGCACAGATGGTGGCCGATTTCATGGGCAAAGACGGCCATGCTCGACCAGTCGCGATTCTGCCGGTCCGCGATCAGCTCCATGAACGGTTCGCTGTAGACGACAAGACGCTCGCCATCCTGGATGGTGGCGAAGGCATTGGCTTTCGGGTCGTCGATGGCCACGATGCGGAAATTGGCCGGCAGCCCGACGATGCCGCAGATCTCGGCGACGACCTGCCCGGCCGTGTCGCTCGCCGCAACTCCGGTCATCGCCGGCAGCTTCCGGTCGCTCGACAGGCCACAGAATGTCCCGGCGCGGATCCTGAAGGCATGTCCGACAGCCGGAAACGCCAGCATTGTCACCGCCGTCGCCCCGGCGCCACGCAACAAAGCCCTGCGGTCGATCAGACCGCAATTGCAAATCCGCAAGAACCCCTCCCTCGTCGGCATGCACAGCAGTGTGTTTTCTCCGCAATTGCTCTAGCGGTTCCCGGGTTCGGGGCACAAGCGGTTCACGCCAGAATCCGTGGCTTTGTTACATCGGTGTGGATGAATCGGTAACGCTGTCGGGAGAACTGATTGTACCGCCGCCCATCGAGTGCTAGTGCATAATCATGTCGAGTGGTGTTGGGGAGTACCGCTATGCCTGCGAAGGAACACGAATACCAATCGCCTTATGGGCGTTATTACAAAGTCGCTTTTCTTCTCGTCTCTGTCGTCATTGTTGCTCAGGCCTATAGCTGGCTGGCGACCTCCTAGACTCGGCAACACGATTAGCCAACTTGCGAGCCTGCCCGCCCCCCTGGCGGATGCACGCTCCCGCTGTTCCCACCGTCCCAGCCTGCCGGACAGCTCAGGCATCCGGGCAAGGCCCGCCCCGGCTGACCGGAGCGGGTGCCGTTCTAGCCGATCAGCGGAACGGGCTCCAATACTTGCCATTCGGCAGGCTGCCGCTGATGGCGCCCGACCTGTTCGGCCCGGCGGCGTTCGCGGCGGAGGCTGCCAACAGGCAGGCCATGACGGCAATGGCTACACGCTTCATCGATCTATCCCTTTCAGATGCGCGGAAGGCACCTGGCGGTGCCGGGCCGCGGCGCGCCTTCACGCGACCCGTCCGGATATCTGCCCGCGAAACGACGGTGTTGGCATACGGCAGATGCCGTATATCGGCCGGGTTCATGCCGGGATGGTTACCCGTGAATGAACCCGGAGCGCAGGCGCTTGAGGCCGCGGCTGCTGATCGGCGATACCGAGCTCGCGCTCGGCGTGACGGCGCAGAGCCTCGACATCGCCGACATGCTTCGAACCTAGCCGGCGAGCTTCGTCAGAACTTGACGTTGAGATCGGCCCGCACGCCGTGGTCGCTGGTCTTCGATCCGGTCTGGCCATGGTAGGAGATGCCGAGCGTCGCCTGCGGCGCGATGGCGAAGTCCAGCCCGGCTTCGATGACCGCGGCATCCTTCGCGATCGGCGCACCGGCGATGGTGAAAGCGCTGCTGCCGGTGAAGGCCTGGCTGATCTCAGGCGTCACATCGCCATAGGCATGGCGCCAGCCGATCATGCCGCGTGCCGTCGCCCTTGTTGAGCCGATGTCGAAATCGGTCGAAGCGCGGATGCCGAGCGTGGTGAAGCTGTTGTCGTTGGAACCGCTGTGGACGCTGAGCGCCGATGCCCCGCCGGTTTCATTGAAGCCATTGGTGTGGACATTGACATAGGCGAGGTTGGCGAAGGGTTCGAAGGCGAGATTGCCGGCCTTGATGCCGTAGCCGAGTTCGCCGAACAGCTGCGTGGTGCCGGCGCGGTAGGAACCGGTCAGGCTGTCGCTGAAGCCGGGGAAGGCGACCTGCCGGCTCGTATCGATCTCGCTCCATGTGTAGGCAAGGCCCGAGCGCAGCGACAGCGCACCGATCTCGGTGCCGCCATAGATGCCGAGATGGTAGTTGTCGCTCGAAGCCGAAGAACGCCTGTCATCGACCTTGAGCGAGGAATGGCTGTAGCCGGCCACGAAGCCGAGGCGGACATCGTCGGTGATCAGGCCGTCGACGCCGGTGACGAAGCCACCGATCGAACGGTTCAGCCTGGCGGCGTTGCCGTCGCCGCCGAAGTGACCCCATGATCCGAACACCGAACCCCAGGCGCCATGGCGTTCGGAAGCAACCGAAGCCGTGGTGATTGCTTTCGCATCCTCGCCATAGCCCATCGGCGGCAGCGGCTCTGCGCCGACGGTCTCGAAGGCCGAGCGCAGGCGGTCGTTGATGGCCTCGCGCACGAAGCGGCTGTCTTCGATGAGGCCCGTCACCGTCGAGGCATTGACCTCGCCCGACAGGCTGTCGAAGGCGGCGCGTCCCTCGTCGGCCGACAGCACCAGCAGCTTGTTGTAGAGCGCCAGTGATTGCCCGCTCTGCTGCAGCGTATCCAGCGCACCGGCCGTCTGCTTCTGGTTGTAGGTATAGGCCACCTTGGCGAAGACCGGCTTTCCGCCGCCCGGTTCCTGAGGTTTTCCCGGTTCCTGCGGCTTCTTGATGCCGATCTGCAAATCGACGGCATTGGCGCTCTGCAACAGCGTTGCATCGAGGAAAGCCGAGCGGGCCAGCACGGCCGGATCGAAGCCGCCGGTGACACCGCCGGCCGCCGTCAGGATCGTGTAGGTCTTTCCGTCCTGATAGCTGGTCTGCGCATCGAGTGCCGTCACCGCGACCCTGGCGCCGCCGATCGTCGCCTTGCCGCCAGCCGCGATGCGGTCGCTCACGCCATTGCCGGCGATCTCGACCTCATAGGTCGAACCGGCGGCCATCGAGAAATCACCGGCGATGTTCAGCGTGCCGATCGAATTGCCGGGCGCGACGGTGCCGTCGCCGGCGACGGCCAGGCTGCCTATGGTACCCCTGCCTTGCAGGCGGCCGCCATCCAGCGCCGTCACCGCGCCGCCGAGCTTGCCGTCGACCGACAGGATGCCGTTCTGGACAAAGGTCTGGCCGGTGAAGGCCGAACTGTCGCCGCCGAGCTTCAGCGTGCCCGATCCGATCTGACGGATCGTGCCGCTGCCCGAGACCGCGCTGTCGAACGTCATCACATCGCTGCGGTCGAAGGCCAGCGTGGCGTCGTTGATGACGTCGCCGATGATCGAGCCGGCGGTGCCACCGTCGCCGAGCTGCAAGGTGCCGGCGCTGATCGTCGTGCCGCCGGCGTAGCCGTTTGCGCCGGTCAGCATCAGCGTGCCGCTGCCGATCTTCTCCAGCGAGATCGCCGAAAAACCGGATGGACCGATGATGCCGGAAAACCGGCCTTCGCCGACCCGCAGGGATGCGTTTGGCACCAGATAATTCACCACGAAACCAGAGCCGTTCAGGCTGCCGATCGTCTGGGTGATCGGCTTAGGCCCGGCGCCGCCATTGCTGTAGAAATCCACCCGGCCGTTGACGGTCAGCGCCGCATTGGCGGCGAGCTGCTCGTCCTGCAGCAGCGTCAGCACACCCTGTTCCCGGACAAGGACGGGACCGGCAAGCACGGCCTGCCCTTTCCTGCCGAGTTGCAGATATCCGGAGTTGATCGTGACCGGTCCGGTGAACTGCCCTGTCCCTGAGCCGGTCAGGAAGACGGCATGGCTGCCGCTGTCGAAGCTGAGCGGGCCGGAACCCTCGACATCGCCGGTCAGGAAGGTGTCGCGGATGCTGCTGCGGATGACTGCGCCATGCGGTCCGACCGACAGCTTGTTCGCCAGGGTGAAGTCGGCGGCGCGGGCAAAGTCGAGAACGCCGCCGTCGACGATGACCTCGCCCGTGCCGAGCGGTCTGGCATCAGTGCCGGCAACGCGGAGAACGCCGTCGAGGATCGACGTCGGCCCGGAATAGCTGTTTGCTCCGGTCAGCACCAGCGTGCCGTTGCCGGTCTTGGCGAGGCTGGTGGCGGCCGGCCCGTCGACAAGCCTGCTGCCGACGAAGGCGGTGGCGCCACCATCGACAAAGATGGTGCCGGCCAGCCCGGCAGCCGGATCGAAGGCCAGGCTGCCGCCCTCGACACGATAGCCATCGGTGAGGAACTGCAGCGTGTCGAAGTTCTGCGTGCCGGCGACGGTGACGGTGCCGGCAGCGCCGGTGAACACACCGACGGACCGCAGCCAGGGCTGGTTCGTCGCCCCGTCGACGCCTGTCCAGTTTGAACCGATGACATCCCAGGTGCCGGAGCCGCCGTCGACATCGCCGTTTTGCGCGGCGTTGCCGCCGTCCCAGAACTGCACGGTCTGCCCGGCGCCGCGCGCGATCAGATAGACCTGTCCCGGGACATCGAAGCCGACGATGTGGTTGGCGACGGTGAAACCAGCATTGGTCGACGCCACCGTCACGCCATCGAATGTGTTGCCGACGGCCAGCGCTCCATATTCGAACAGTTTGTAATACCCGGCCGAAGCGAGCTGCGCCTCCAGCCTGCCGCCGAGCACGAGTGTGCCGCCGACCTTGACCAGGTCGTTCGTCGGCCCGCCGGTCACGCCCGGGGTGCCGAGTTCGAACCGTGTCGTCGCGCCGGCCTCCAGAATCAGGCTGCCGGCGATCGTCAGGGTTCCAGGGCTGGCGCCCGGCGCCAGCACGCCATTGTTCTTCACCGCGACATCGCCGGCGATGGTGCCGCTGCCCTGCAACGTCCCGCCGGTCACATTGACGGTAGCGGCTTTGCCGGCGGTGTCGCCGAACACGCCTTCGACGCGCAGCACGCCCTGGTCAACGGTCACCGTGCCGGTGAACTGGTTTGCCGTAACGTTCGATCCGTTCAGTGTCAGCGTTCCGGTGCCGGACTTGGTCAGGACGCCGCTTCCCGTGATCAGGCCGCCATAGCTGGTGCTGCCGGACTGACCGACGCTCAGCCGGCCGCTGCCGAGCGCAACGGTGCCGCCGGCTCCCGACAGCGATGCCACGGCCAGGTTGTTGCCGTCGAGATCGAGCGTGCCGCCATTGACCTGAAAGTCCATGGGATTCAGGAACACCAGCGGCGCGCCAAGCTTCAGGGTGCCGCCGTTCAGCGTGGTGCCGCCGCCGAAACTGCTGAGCCCGGTGAGCGTCTGGCTGCCGCCGGAGATCAGCAGGCTGCCACCGAACCCTTCCATGCTGCCGGCAAACGAGCCGCCGGCATTGGTCAGCTCGAGCCGTTGGCTGCCGAGCCGAACGGTGCCAGCGCCGGCAAGGCGGGTTATGGTGGCACCGGCGTTCGCGGCCGAGATATCGAAGGTGCCGGAGGGACCGAGATTGACGCTGCTGGAACTGGCGATGCCGCCGTTGCCGGAGAGCGCCAGCGTGCCGTTGATGACCGAGGTTTCGCCGGTATGGCTGCTGCTGCCCGAAAGCGTCAGCGTTCCGGTGCCGAGCTTGGTCAGCGCGCCCGAACCGGTGAGCGTTCCCTGATACTGGCTGCTGGCGTTCTGGTCGACGGTGAGAAGGGCGGTTCCCAGATCCACCCTGCCGCCATTGCCGGAAAGCGACGAGATGGAAAGGTCGAGGCCGCCGAGATCGAGCGTGCCGCCATTGACGCTGTAGGCCAGGCCGGTGCCGAAAGCACCCGCATTGCCGGCCCGCAGCGTGCCGTCGCTGACCGTCCATCCCTGCGTTGCGCTGCCATTCAATGTCCAGCTGCCGCTGCCCTGCTTCTCCAGGCGCTCGAAACCCTGGATGGGGCTGGAAAGGTCGAACGTAGCGGATTCCGAACCCGTTAGGACAAACCTGTTGCCGATGCCTTGCGCCACCAGACCGCCATTGAAGACCGCCCCCTTGGTGACGGCGAGCGTGTTGTTGTTGCCGGTCAGCTCCACGGCATTGGCGCGGGTGGTGCCGTCGCCATAAAGACCTCCCGAGATCGTGCCGGAATTGCTCAGCGACACGCCATTGGCGGCGATGCGCACGCCGACGCCGCCCGGGCCTTGCGATGGGCTCGCGGCACCAGCATCGGCTTCATAGGCACCGCCCCGACCGCCGGCGATGATACCGCTGTTGCTGATCGAGACGGAACCGGGATTGTTCTCCAGGAAGATGCCGTCGCCACCGCGCCCGGCGACCTTGGCGGGAAGCCCGCCATAGTCGGATGCGCCACCGTCGCCGCCGGTGATGGTGGCGCCACCCTCATTGGCGATACCGACGAACCAATTCACCAACGGATCGCCGAACAGGCGAATGCCGGCGCCACCCGCGCCGCTTGCGCTACGTCCCTTGCCACCGGCACCACCGGCGATCGTCGCCCGGTTGACGTGGTATCCGCCATTGGCAAGCATGCCGGCGCCGCCGGCGCCACCGCCGGGCGGCGTCCCCACATCGATCCCCTGCTCGCCCGTGCCGCCGGTGATCGAGCCACGATTGTCAAGGTTGCCGCCATTGACCAGGAACAGACCAGCGCCGCCGCCACCGCCATGGGAGCCCATACCGCCGGCGCCACCCTCTATCACGCCACCGTCGTTGGTGAAGAAGCCTCCAAAACGATCGAGGACAAGACCGACGCCACCGCCGCCGCCACCGAAGCCGATCCCGCCCTTGCCGCCGGTGACATAATAGTTTGGTTGAAGCGAAAAGCTCGAGGCGCCGTACAGGTAGATTCCGGCACCGCCGCCGCCACCACCACCGCCCCAGCCCCAGTTGGCGCTGTTGGACTGGCCACGCTCCCCTTCACTGCCCCGGGAGGGAAGGCCTGGATACTGCTCCCAGTTGGATGGCCACCAGTTGCCGTCGCCGCCGGCTCCGCCATTGCCGCCGGTTTCCGCCGAGCCCGGCGGTGTCCCGCCACCGCCGCCGCCGCCACCCAGCGGCAGGCCGCCTCTGCCGGCGACACCACCTTTTCCGGGCGTGCCGTTGTTGCCGACGCCACTGTCCTGACCTGGCTGGCCGCCATTGCCGCCGGCACCCCCCCAATGCGTGGGGGCGCCCGACCAACTGCCGCCGCCGCCGCCACCGCCGCCGCCGATGCCGCCAGCGCCGCCCTGGACCTCCGAACCGCCGCTGCCGATACCGCCGCCGCCAGCCCCGCCGCCAACGGTGATGGGTCCACCGGCCTGCGCGACAGAAAGCGTGGCGATCAGCAGTGCCAGGGCCGATGTGCTGGCCAGCGCCGTCCTGCGCAGGCCGGCATGCCGGCAGCTCGTCGCCGCACTGCCTGCAGGATATGTCGCTCCTTGCATGCGCGTGTCGCTGCCGCCGGAAGGACGGGCTGGTCGGATCATGATTTCCCCTCGCCGGCCGCCTGCCGGAAACCAAAGCGCAGTTCCACCACAAGGAAGGCGGCCGAAAAATACGGCAGATGCCGTATATCGACACCCGGTCGGCCGCTATTTTGCCGCGGTGCCGATGGCGGAAGGTTTTGAGGGCCGCCCTGGCCCAAAAGCGTGGCGGCCGAGGTCGTTGAATGCCTGCCGGCCAGGGCGATAATCCGGCGTGACACCGATGGAGATGCCCGTGACTCCGCCCATGGACTGGAACGCCTTTGCCGAACGCTGGTGCGCCGACTGGAATGCGCACGATCTCGAGCGGATCCTGTCGCATTTCGCCGAAGACGTCGTCTTCACCTCGCCGATCGCCGCAGGCCTGTTGCCGCAGAGCGGCGGCAGGCTGGTCGGCAAGGCGGCGTTGCGCGCCTATTGGGAACTGGGGCTGAGCCGCATCCCCGACCTGCATTTCACCATCGAACGCATTTTCGGCGGCATCGACACGCTGGTGATCCAGTACCGCAACCAGAAAGGCGCCAGCGTCAGCGAAGTGCTGCGCTTCGAGAACGGCAAGGTGGTGCGCGGCGACGGCACCTATGCGGTCGGCGCCGACAACCCGGCCGGGCTCAGCGGCTAGATCCCGAATTCAGCCAAACGCCTCGGATCACTTGCCGGAGCATGGAGCGGAATGGATCGCGTTCCGTTCCCCTGCTCGCCCGGCCTGAACCGGGCGAGTAAAACACGGGTTAGCTTCCCCAGCCGCTGCCCAGCGTCTTGCAGCCGAATGGCGTGCAGACCTTGAACGAGCCACCTCCACCGCGGCCTGACCCCGGCTTGTAGTGGACGAGCATCGCCTCGGCCGGCCTGGCGTCCTTGGCTATCACCGCCTTTGCCGGAACCCCGGCGGGAGCCGCGCCGGTCAGCATGAAGACGGCGGCAGCGGCCACGATCATCATTTTCATCTCATCCCTCCTGTTTGATGCGTTGCGGCCCGGACCATGCCGCGGCGGAGGAAACGGCGACATACGGCAGATGCCGTAGATCGGCGGAAAGGCAGGAAAGATGGTTGGCGGCGGCTGAACGCGCACTGTCGCAAGCAAGCAGTGACGGATGGCCGGCAACGATCGTTGCCGCAGTCGCCTTATCGCTGCGCCGGGGCGCTACCCTGCGGCGCCTTCTTCCGTTCCAGGACGGCGAGCTTCGCCTTCAGCGCCTCGACTTCCCCCGCCAGCCTGGCGGCCTCGGCCTTGTCGGTGGCGGCCTGGATCTCGGCTTGCCTGGCGGCGATCTGTCGCTTGAGCGCGGCTTCGGCCAGCTGGCCGAAGCCGGGGAAGATCGGACGCGGCGGCGCGAACGAGATCGACGAAACCATGAGCGGCCCCTGTTGCGGATCGCCCGATGGAAGGCGACGAAAATCGAGACATGGTCGAGGAACCGTCGAGATGTGGCGCAGGAGATGCGGCCTTCCACCACCGGCAAGACCAACACGTTGACGAACACGAAAAACCGGAGATGAAGAGAAAACCGGGCCGATACGGTCAACGGCCCCTGCAGCCAGCGCCTAGCGCATGGCAGGAAACAAGGGGAGGGCGAGGCCCGATCCGGGAGCATGCCGAAGCAAAATCGGGCCTCAGCCCACTGACTTACCCCTCGTCAGCAGATTGAAGTTTGCCAGCAAACGGTGAGTCGGACAATTGCCGGCCGGTCCGGCAAGAGTGGACTTTAGGCGAAGCCCGGATGGCGCCGGCAGGGGCTTGCGACCCCTGCCCCTGGCACCGGTTCATGCCTCACCGTGTACGGTAATGCGCGACTTTTACCAGCCGCCGCGCCAGACGCGCTCACGCCAGCAGCGCACGCGCCATTCGCCACGACGATAGACGCGGCGGCAGACACGGCGCCAGCGCGGGCCGCGGCCGTAACGTGGCCCATCACGCCAGTGGTGGCGGCGCCAGCCGGGGCGACCGTCCCAGCCGGGGCGGCCATCCCAGCCGCGGCGGTGCCAGCCGCGATGGTCGACCTGCTCGACCTGCGCCTCGGCGTCGCCGTCGAGAACCGCGGGCTGCGCCCTGTCCAGTTCGTCCAGGATGCCGGGCCCCGGGGCTGCGACACCCGCGAGGGCTTGGGCGGGCCGCATGGCGGAGACCGCTACTGCTGCTCCGGCGAGACCGAGAGCCGACATCAGAAACTGCCGTCGTTCCATTGTATCCTCCAAGAAAAAGCGTCCCTGAGTCACTGAACAGCCGGAACGCTGAATGGTTCCTGAACGATGATGCCGGCTTTTTATGGGTCCCGGCATCAGGCGCCGCAAAAAATCGTGCCGCCTGCTGGGCGATGGGCGTTCGCCCTCCCAAAGAGGCGAATGAGCGCCGATGCGCCGACCGTTGAGCTGTCGACGGGATGCAAGAAGGGACCCCGGCCGAAGCCGGGATCCCTGCCTCCTCCACCTATGCTTTCATGGCCGGCGTCCTTGCGAGGTCTTGCGGATGGGCGAGGCCTTGCGTATGGCCGCCGCGCGGTTCAGGGCAGACGGCTGAACCAGCTGTCGACGTCGCTCCTGGCGCGATCCTTGGCGATGCCGTAGCGCTCCTGGATCTTGCCTTCGAGCTGGTCGCGGCGGCCGGCGATCTGGTCGAGATCGTCGTCAGTGAGTTTGCCCCACTGCTCCTTGACCTTGCCCTTGGCCTGCTTCCAGTTTCCTTCGATGCGGTTCCAGTCCATGGTTTCTTCTCCATTGGGCGGGGATCGCCCGTTTGCGGTTTGCGGCCTCGCCGGCCGCGTCCTTGGGTATCGGCCTTCACGGCCATCGCGCGGCCGGCCGGCCGCGCTGCCCCGATCATCCAACCCTTGTTCCGGCCCCGAGGGTCAGTGCCAGAACAAAAGGATCAGGATGATGATCGGGATGGGAATGCCGAGCAGCCACAACAGAATGCCACGACCCATTGGCAGGTCCTCCTTTGCAGGGATGGCCTCAACATGGACCGCGCGAGCACGGTCCGGCGAAGATGGATGGTTCCAGCGCAAAAAAGAGGGCTGGAGCGTTGCCGCGTTTGCGTGGAAACGCTCTAGATGCGGCTGGAGCGCAGCCGCTGCACCGGCGCGGCGCGCGCCTGCGGCTGACCCGGCAGCCTGATCGCCGGCGCGGCAAGCCCGGCCAGCCTGACCGGCGTGGCCGCCCTGCCCCGCTTGCGTTTCAGCCCGGTATCCTTCCGCAGGGTATCGTCATGGGCCGCATCCTCGCCGTCGATTTCGCGAAGGGCCAACAGCCAATGATGCTCCTGCTGGTCGCCGGGGCATCCTTCCCGCAGCCATATCTCGGCTGCCCGAGCCCGGATGCGTGCGTAACGCTCATTGCGTGCGTGACCCAAAACAGCCTCCTGGTTGAAATTCGTCATGGAAGGGCAACCGCTCAAAAGAGGGATGGTTCCGAAAAAGTTCGGCAGTCGGCAGTCGGCAGTCGGCAGTCGGCAGTCGGCAGTCGGCAGTCGGCAGTCGGCAGTCGGCAGTCGGCAGTCGGCAGTCGGCAGTCGGCAGTCGGCAGTCGGCAGTCGGCAGTCGGCAGTGAAGATTTGCCGACGCATCACCAGGCGCAAGCGCGGGTGACGCTATTTCTCCTGCAGGGTGCCGAGCTGGGCGCCGTCGCGCTGGATCGCCGCGCCGGCGCCGCTTGCGGGAAGCGGTTGCTGCTCGGCCGCTTCGAGTACGATCTCGTCAGGCAACGCGCTGCCGCGCGATCCGGGCAAAGCTCCACCCTTGTCGAATTCGATCACTGCACCAACCGACAAGGTGGCGTGCAGGACCGCCTTTTCGATGCCCGGCAAAGGCACGTTCTGGAAGCGGCCGCTGCGCCGTATCGCGATGGCGATGGCGGAGACGTTGACACAGCCTTCGCCTGCCTTGGCCTCGATGACGGCGTCCCAGGCTTCGCTGAGCAGCCTGGTGGGAAGGGGACGTTTCATTGTCCGATTCCTTTCCTTGATTGGCAAAGCGGGATAGTGCGCCCCATTGCCGGGAAATACAACCCTCGATCGAATTTTTCTAAATAAAATCAGACAGTTAGTATGATACGCGGCAAGGAGTATCTGTGCCGGCTGCTGACTGTACGCAGATTCCACTTGCAGCACATTAGCAGTGAACTATGTATTGAGCGCAGTGTATGTCACTTACTCATTCTTGGTTTGAGCCGACATGTGACATGTCGATCTGGCTCGAAAGGGTTGTCGGGGGATATATCCATGGCGGATCTGGGAAGACCGGAACGGCTGCAGATCATGTTGAGCGCCGAGGAACTCGAAGCGCTCGAAAACTGGCGCTACGAAAAACGCATGCCCTCGCGCGCCGCTGCCATCCGCGAACTGCTGCGGCTGGGCCTTGCGGCGGAAGGCATACTGGTCAGCGGCCAGGGCATCAAATCCCGCGATTTCGGCGTGATTTCCGGCAATGGCGACGAAGAAGGTTCGGGCTGAGACGTCTTCCTGCCGGCTGATACCCGCTTGCATCGCTCTCGAACTGCGTAAAGATGGTTGGGGTGTTTCCGTGAAGACGGAAACGCTCCAGGTCTCACCACCTATGGCAGGCCTGAAGCGGCCGGAAGGGGAATTGATTTGACCGAACAGCTCGTCACGCTCTGGCGACCGGTGGGACCGGAAGAGCTGGAACTGATCCGCCAGGCCGGCATGAAGGCCTTCCCGCCCCGGCTGCCCGACCAGCCGATCTTCTATCCCGTCACCACGCAGGACTATGCGGTGAAGATCGCGCGCGACTGGAACGTGCCGCGCAGCGGTGTCGGCTATGTCACGCGGTTCGCGGTGCGCCGCGATGTGCTCGACCGCTATCCGGTGCAGGAGGCGGGCGGGCGCGCGCACAGCGAATACTGGGTGCCCGCCGAGGAACTCGATGCCTTCAATGCCGCGATCGTCGGCGACATCGAGGTCATCCAGCAGTTCGGCGGCGACACCGGCGCGGCATGACCGGCGCCCGCTGCCCCTGCTGCGGCTTCCGCACGCTCGGTGAAAATGGCGCGTTCGAGATCTGTCCCGTCTGCCTCTGGGAGGATGACGGCCAGGGCGACAGCGATTGCGACGCCGTTCGCGGCGGCCCGAATGGCGAGCTCTCCCTGCAACAGGCGAGGTTGAACTTCGCGGCGTTCGGCGCCTGTTCGACGCGGGCCGTGCGGCATGTGCGGCCGCCGCTGGATGCCGAACGGTAGCGTGGAATGTCGTACGCGGAGGAAAGTGGCCAAGGGCCGGTTTCAGACATGATGGAGAAGATCCTCGTCAGCGCCTGCCTGCTCGGCCGACCGGTCCGCTACAATGGTTCGGCCAAGCCTCTCGAACATCCCGCGCTGGAGCGATGGCGGCAGGAGGGGCGGGTCGTCGCGATCTGTCCTGAACTGACCGCCGGCTTCAGCGTGCCGCGCCCGCCCGCCGAGATTGCCGGGGGCAAGGACGGCCAGGCCGTTCTTGCCGGAAACGCAAGGGTGTTCGAGCAGACGGGCGGCGATGTCACCGGCCTCTTCGTCGCCGGCGCGCAGGCAGCGCTGGCGCTGGCGCGCCAGCACGATTGCCGGTTTGCCCTGCTGATCGATGGCAGCCCTTCCTGCGGCAGCGGCTTCATCCATGACGGCAGCTTCAGCGGGCAGAAACATGCCGGCGCGGGCGTGACCGCCGCCCTGCTGCGCGAGCACGGCATCGAGGTGTTTTCCGACGGGGACATCGAGGCGCTGGACCAACGGCTGACACGGAAGTCCTGAGTTTCGTTTCATGGCCTGGCGGGCCGGTTGCGTGCCATCACAAGACGGGTGCGGGATGTGGGATGAAAGGGAGATTGGCGGGAACCTTGTTGCGGCGGGATTCCGCAAGACCCGCCCGCGCAACTGGGTGCGGCGCACGGACGATGTCGTCCAGCTCGTCAACCTGCAGCGCTCGCAATGGTCGAAAGAGGACAATTATCTGAATTTCGCGCTTTGGCCGCTGGTTATGGGCGAGCCGCCGTCGCTTTCGGAAAGCAGATTTCCGTTCCGGCTGCGCGTGGAGGGCGACCTCGCCGCCCTCCTGCCGCGGCTGGAGCGCGACTTCGGCTCGCTGCAGCGGCTGCGGCAGTCGATCGAGGCCTATCGCACCGCCTGGGTGACGCTGGAACTGCGGGCCATCCTGGACGGCAACGGCTGAAGGCTGCCCCGGAGCGCGGGCGGCCGGGTCATTTCACGTGCCCGATGACGCGAAAGCCCAGCTCGGTCTCCTCGATCGGGTAAGGCTTGCCGGTGGCGTCGATCACCCCCAGCCAGTGAAAGAACGGCCCCCCCGCAGCGCAACAGCAGCGCGCCGCTCACATCCGGATATCGCCGTCGCATTGGTAGGTGAGGCTGACCTGCTCGCGGGCAATGCTCACATCCACCCCGCTCTCGAACATGCGCGTGCCGATGCTCATGACGAGGACGATCAGAGAGCCGAACCTTGCCTCGCAGATGACGCCGTTGTCGCCCGGCACGCAGCCAAGCGTTTTCGGCGCCGACGGCTTGCCGTTGAATGTGCCGGTCACGGCGATCCTGTTGCCGATCACCTCGATCTGGCGCACGGCGCTAACCCGCATGTTGCCCCAGCGCCCCTCGATCGAACGGCATTCGACCGCGCTCGCCACCGAGGGGATCAACAGCAACAGCCCGGCAATGCGCAGGATTTTCCGCATCGCGATTTTCATGGCAACGAACCGTAATCCCGCCGTTTCAGCCACAGCGATCTAAGCCGCTTTCGCCAGGGCCGACAAGCGGCCGCGCGAGCGGCGGGCTCCTCACGCCGCCCGTATCGCCGCGATCCGGCTGTCGATGGCCGCCTTGCGGGCGGGCACGTCCATATGGGCATCGGCATAGTCGAGCAGGTCGCGCTCGGCTTCGAGACTGTCGATCATGTGCTGGCGCTCTCCGGGCGAGGTCGCGGCAAGCGCGCCCTGCGCCGTCTCGTTCCTGGCCCTGGCGATGGCGCAGGCTTCATGATGGAAACGGGCATGGTCGGCGCAGGCGTCAAGCGCGCGCTGGAACGACCAGTGGCGGTCGCGGCAGCCGATCCAGGCGATGAAGGATGAACCGTCCTTGGTGACGGTGCGCTCGTGCACGCCGTCGATGGTGACCAGCCAGCGGTTCTCACCCGTCTTGCGGAACACCAGACCGTCGGTGGCATCGATGTGGCTGGACATATCCATCCCCCTGTTGAGCATGGATAGTACTATCACATTGCGTGAAGTTATCAATCTTAAAATTCACACTGAGTGAATATCATCAACCGAGATTGCGTCCGACCGAAGACGGTGCGCGCCCGCAAAAAGAAAGCCCGCGCGAGGCGGGCACCGTCAGGATGTGGCGCTCGGCTCGCCTTTGCCACCACCCGCGGAACGCCGGGGATCTGCAACAGCGCCCGGGCGGCGCTTCAGCCCGCCTGGCGCGGCGCGGCAATGGCGCGCGCTCCTGCTGATCCCGCCCGAACATCAGCCCTCAAGACCAGGACCAGCGCCCGCCCGCCGGAGACGCATGAAAGCCGGGCCCGCCGTCGCGGCAGCCCGGCCGTCACCCTGAAGCCGGCTGCGACGCTTCAACGGCGGCGAACCTGCCGCGACAGAACGCCTGGCGCGGAGCGCGCCCGGAGCATTTCCGGCGACAGCAGAATCGCCCGCAACGCTCTCGTTGCTTGACGCAATTCCGGAGGCAAAACCGCTGTGCACTTTGCTGGAATTGCTTTAGCTGGATCCAGTCAGAACGAACGCACGCACGGTTTCGGCTCTCATCCGTTGCCCGGACACACCCGGCGCATCCGCCAGCACCTTGAGGAACTTCTGGTTCACTTCGCAGGCACGAGGATCCTGCGCGCCGGCAGCCAGGCTCTTCAGTTCCGCCGCGGTGCCGCCGCTGGCGACAAACTGCGTTGCAATGGCTTGCCAGTCATCCGCCGTCACGGCACTGATTTCCACCGCCGACTTTTCGCCCGCCCCCATGGCCCGCATGACGGCGGCGGCAAAGCGATCGGCAGGCGCGGCATAGGTTGCGCTCTTCGCCTGCATGGCAGGGGTCATGGTGCCCGTCACGATCCAGCTGCCACAATCCTGCGCCGTTTCGTTGGCCTTGACCAGCTCGAGCATATCCAGCTTGGCCTGGAGCACAGCCAGCACCAGCGCAGGGTCTGCCTTGCGCAGCGCATCCGCATGGCGCCGGCGGATATCAGCCAGGTTCTTGCCGATGAAAGCAGTCGTCTCCTGGGCGCTGCGGCCCTCCTTGGCCAGAGCGAGGTATCCGGCCATGAATTTATCGTACTCGGCGGGCAGCGCCTCCTGCAGCGCCGTGAAGATGGTCAGCCCCGATTTTTCGGCTTCGGCGGCCACGCCCTCCACAGTGGGAGCCGGCGGCTTCGAGAAGCGCGAGACGATGCCCGACACCGAAAACGCGGCGACGACGAGCAGAAAAGCAACAACGATCTTCCAAGGTTTCATCGAATCCCTCACCGGAGCACCGCGTGTCCACCACGCAAAGGATGCCCCGCCCCTTGATCTGGCGCATGAACTCTTCCCGGAATCGACGCCGATTTCGGGCCCATGCGCTTGGCCCGGACGCGACATGATCAGCTTTTCCAGCCTTCCACAAGATGAGTATAAGTTCTTGTTTCGTTCTTGACAAGCAGCACAGGAATTGGTTCCTAATACCGGCTCCAATCAGGAGTGCAGCGGGTGGGTGGAATGGATGCAAAGCTGGACGCCGACGGCCATCTGAAACGGGTGGCCTGCCAACTCTACACGCAGCTGCCGGAAGACAAGCGCGAGGCGCTGCTGGTGCTGCGTTATGTGCGCCAGATCATCTTCTGCCTGGGCGAGGACTGGGAAGCGGTCACTCGCTCCGCGCCGATCCTGCCTTTTGCGGGCGATCGGAAAGGTCGGGCAGAATCTCCAACATCTTTGCGGGTAATCCAGACCGGTCGCCAAGATACAGCCAATCCAGAGTGACCCCGGTCTTCGACTGGATGGCGATGGCCACGTCGAGATCCGGGCGCCTGAGCCCTTTCAGATAATTGTTGAGCGCCGGCTGGCTGATGCCGATCAGCTGGGCAAAGGACGTCTGGTTGCGATTGAGCGCCGCAAGCAGCGCCGCCAGCCGCATCGCTATGTCTTGATTGGAACGTCCGCCATCAGCCATGGCCTGTTTTGCCATATTCACGCCGTGAAAAGAATTAACGCATATGGGCTTGCAATTAATTCACATAGCGTGATATTCAGGATCATGAACAGCGCCTCCCGGCGACGGTGATCCCACCCAACGCCGGGCGCGCCCCAACGCAGCTTTCCGTCATGCGCCGCACCACCGGCGCTTGCCCATCCGCGGCCCTGTCGCGGACGGCCGACGCCTGGGCAGGTCTCCCCTCCCGCCGCCCGGGCGTCGGCTGCCTCTTCCACCTGAGCGAACGGCCCCGAACAAAGAGGAGTTCCGCCGATGAAATACGATTTCGACGACGACCTGCGCGGCCCCGAGCCCTCAGAGAAATTGCATCTGCTGGTCATGGCCGGGCTCGGCGCCGCCGTGGCGCTGCTGACCGGCTTCATCTTCTTCTGCTTCGCCTGGAGCGTGCTGACGTTATGACCGGGGCGCTTTGCATGAAGGCCCGCGCCCTGATCGCGGCCGAGCCGCGGCTGGCCCGCGAAGTGGTGCGGCAGCTGGCGCGCGAGCGCGAGAACAAAGGGGCGGAGTGCCTCCGCGGTTCCGTGAAAAACGGAAACCCTCCGGGCAGAACCGGCGGTATGACCGCGCGCCAGCGCGACCTGCTTATGTTCGTCAAAACTTACATAAAGCGACAGGGCTTTGCCCCGTCCTTCGAGGAGATGAAAAGCGCGCTGGGGCTGGCCAGCAAGGCCGGCATCCACCGCATGATCGCCGGGCTGGAAGAGCGCGGCTTCCTCACGCATGCGCCCCGCCGCGCCCGCTCGATCCGCCTGGTGGCTGCGCCATGACGGAACGCGCAAGCGAAGGTCTCGCCACGCCTCAAGACAAACGCGTCCCCGCCCGCGACATGGCCGATGCGCTGGAGCGCATGGTGCATGGCAAGCAGCTCACGGATTTCAGCCGCCGCAAGCGCGCCGCCCAGGAGGTCCGGCAGAAGCCCGCCTTGCCGACGGCGAAGTGCTCCTTTCATGGGCTCCAGAAGCGCCGGGAGCTCGCCGGGCTGCAACAGGCGGCTTTCGGCCACCGCCCGACGGTGGAGCGCCGGCCATGAGCAAGAAACGCTGGTTCCGGCTCTACATCGAGCGCTGGCGCGACGGCACCTTCGGGCTGACGCCCAACGAGATCGCCGCCTACATCACGCTGTTGTGCGAACTCTACGACCATGACGGCATCCTGATCCGTGCCGATCTCGACCTTCTGGCGCGCCGCTGCGGCATGCGCCCGAGCAGTTTTCGGAAGGCTTTCGAAACGCTGACCCGGCGCGGAAAGCTTACCCTCGACGGTGATGTCATCACCTCCAAGGCGGTCTCCGAAGAAATCATAAGCCGGGAGAGACTCGACGGGAAATCGGCGGAAGGCCGCCAGAAACTCGCCGAAAAACGCAGTGTTATCAACGAAATCCGGCAAAGACTGCCGACTGATACAGAGGAAAGAATCAAGACAAGAGTCTTAGATTCTCTGCCGCTTGCCACCGGCCAATCCCCTTCCGTCCAGAACTTCATCAAGCGCCGGGAAATGGCCCGGCGCAGGAGCACTTGAGCCATGTTCATTGCCCGCTACGAAAACACCATGCGCAACGCCAGGCCGAAAGGCGTCGAGCCCGAGCCGCGCAAACCGAGGCCGCAGCCCGCTCGCCAGGACGCTGCCGTTGCCGCCCATCGCTCGATCGAAGTGCTGGAGCCGAAAATGCCGGCACGCGAGATCATCAGCCGCGTCGGCGCGCTGCACGGCTACACGCTTGCCGAGATCACCGGGCCGCGGCTGGAGAAGAAGCTGGTGCAGGCGCGGTTCGACGCCATCAAGGCGGTGGCCGATGCCCGGCCGGATATGTCGCTGCCGCAGATCGGCCGGATCTTCAACCGCGATCACACCTCCATCCTGCACGCGCTGAAGAAGCGCGGCGGCCGCCGCCAGGAAACCGCAGAAGCCCGGGAACAGGGAGCAGCAGAATGAGCGCGCCGCAGAATGACAATCGTGGGGCCTACAGCGTGGCCGACGACAATGGCTGGTACATCGTCAGCTGCCATCCCCAATCAGAACGCCAGGCCTGCGCCGAGATCGCCGCGCTTGGCCAGACGGTTTACCTGCCCGCCTTCCGCAAGGAATTCCACCATCGCCGCTACCGCAAGTGGATCCGCCAGCACTACCCGCTGTGGCCCGGCTACCTTCTTGTCCTGGCCTCAGAACACTGGTCCCGCGTGCTCGACTGCCAGCATGTGACACGCGTGCTGCGCAGCCAGACCTATGCCGGCGACGGCGCCCCGATCGCCGTCAGCAGCGCTGACGTGCAGGCCATCCGCCACGCCCAGGACAGCGGCGAATTCGACCAGATGCGCATGGACCGCGCCACGGTGAAGCCGGGCGACAGGCTGAAGCTGCACGAGGGTGCGTTCACGGGGCAGAACGGCACGGTGGAGAGCGTGGGGGATGACAGGATCGTGCTGCTGATCAGCGCGATGGGGCGGGAGTTGAGGACGGTGGTGCCGGTGGAGAGGGTGGTGGGCGGGGTGAGTGGGAGCGCTGCAGGAAGGGATCACAGTCGAGTTATCAACCAGTCACCAACCTTAAGCGTTGAATAACGAATTTTGTGCATGTTCTGTTCTTGCGTCCGAGGGCAAATCCTGGCAATTTGACAAAAAAATACCCAGCGAGGAAACATGAGCGATTCGACCACTGAGTTTTCTCGTTTACGTCAGCAAGTCGGTATCAGTTTGGAGGAACTCGCGCCGATCGTGGGTTTCAGCCTGTCGACGTTGTATAGGTGGGAGCGAGGGCAACAGGAGCCACGTCAGGCTGCGATCGTCGTTCTGCAGGGGCTTTTGAATGCACGCGCTCAGGTCGTCAACGAGAACCCGAAATTCACGTTCATCGACCTTTTCGCGGGTATCGGCGGCTTACGTCGTGGTTTTGACCACATTGGCGGAAAGTGCGTTTTCACGTCTGAATGGGACAAGTATTCGCAAGCGACATATAAGGCGAATTATCGCTGCGACCATCATGAAGTGGAGGGCGACATCACGAAGGTCGATGCCGCCGACATCCCACCGCACGACATATTACTCGCGGGCTTCCCTTGCCAGCCTTTCTCAATTGCTGGCGTAAGCAAAAAGAACGCGCTTGGTCGGGCCCATGGCTTTGCGGACGAGACGCAGGGCACGCTATTCTTCGACGTGGCTCGCATCATTAAGCACCATCAGCCCAAAGCCTTTTTGCTGGAGAACGTGAAAAATTTGGTCAACCATGACCGCGGCAATACGTTCGATGTTATCGTTCGCACGTTGAATGATGAACTCCACTACGATGTGAAATTCAAAGTCATAGATGCGAAAGGCTTTGTCCCCCAGCACCGTGAAAGAATCTTCATTGTCGGTTTTCGTAAGGATCTGAAAGTGGAGTTTTCGTTCACTGATTTCAATCTGCCGGACTCGTATGCTGGCCCAAAGCTGAAGACAATCCTGCATCCAGAAGATGGATCGGAGGGACCAGATAAACACTACACCGTGGGCAATATAGGCCGTGTCTCGGAGCGCTACATTCTTACAGACCACCTCTGGAAATATCTGAAGAATTATGCAGCCAAGCATGCCGCCGCCGGCAATGGCTTCGGCTACGGTCTCGTCGGACCAAGCGACGTGGCGCGTACCTTGAGTGCTCGCTACTACAAGGACGGCTCCGAGATCCTTGTCGACCGTGGGCCTGAGGAGAACCCGCGCAGGCTGACACCCCGTGAATGTGCGCGACTGATGGGCTTCGACGAATCGGGCTACGCAGAATTCGTCATCCCAGTCAGCGATACCCAAGCTTACAAGCAATTCGGGAATAGCGTTGTCGTACCTGTGGTCAAAGCGGTCGCCTCACATATGCTGCCCTTTATTGAACAAGCCTTGGCGGCCGCGACCGCGCGGGAGCCTATGAAGCTGTCAGCATAATGGCACGTCTTCCACGTGACTGACGTCGTCGACCCAGCGACTCGCTCTAGGATGATGGCGGGTATCCGGGGAAAGAATACGAAACCGGAGCTACAGATACGCTTCGGTCTTCATGCCCTCGGTTTCCGATATCGGCTGCATCCTCGCGAAATCCCCGGCAAACCTGATTTGTGGTTGCCCAAATACAAAGCCGCGATTTACGTCCACGGCTGCTTCTGGCACGGGCACGATTGCAGTCTTTTCAAACTGCCAAGGACGCGGCAGGATTTCTGGCATGCGAAGATTGATACGAATCGAGCAAGAGATGTTCGCGTAGCCGAGATGCTGGCCGAGCGAGATATTCGTTGGCTATCAATCTGGGAGTGTGCGTTTCGGGGGCCGGGGCGCATTGGGCTGGAGGAGACCCTAGCGCAGACAGCGACGTGGCTGCGGAGCGAGGAGAGTTGGGGCGAAATCAGGGGGAGGCTCTAATGATAGAGCTGAGCGATTGGCTGGCTGAATATAGCGGTCAGGACTATGCGTGGTACGTCAAACGCCTGAGCGGCAACGACACATTGGCAAATGGCAGCCACCAAGCCGGGCCCTACATTCCCAAGCAGCTACTCTTTGACGTTTTCCCTGCTATCAACCGCATTGATATCGACAATCCTGACCTGTGGTTCGACCTCTATGTCGACAGCCATGCCGATGCTCGGAAAATCAGACTCATCTATTACAACAGCAAACGCGCCAAAGCACGAAAGAATGGCCGCGACGAGACGCGGCTGACTAACTTTGGCGGCGGAGACTCTGCTCTACTCGATCCTGACAGCACAGGCGCCCTTACTGTTTTTGCCTTTCCCGCCCGACCGGATATCGCGCCAGAATGCCATGTGTGGGTTTGCCGCCATGGAACAGAAGAGGATCTCGTCGAGGATCGAGTTGGTCCGGTGGAGCCAGGCAAGGCTATCATCCTGCCGGCTGGAGGCATCGTTCAGGGCAGCCTTGGCCTTATGGCGCCCGTTCGCGCTAATTGCTGGCTGAGCGCCATGGAGATACCATCTAGCTGGCTAGTAAAATTTCCTTCGGGATCAGAGATCATCGCCAAGGCTGCAGAGTTGCAGTCCCACGCAGCCTTGATGCCTGATCAGCGATTGATGAAGCGCCGCGCCTGCGAGTTCGAAATCTATCAGAGCGTCGAGCAGGCCGTTGAGCTGCCTCTCATCATGAAAGGCTTCACTACCGTTGACGCCTTCATCGCCAGGGCGCAAACGATTCTTCAGCGCCGGAAGTCGCGCTCCGGCCGCTCTCTGGAACTCCACGCCCGGGAAATTTTCACCGAAGAGAAGCTGGTTGCGGAGAAGCATTTCTCGCATCAACCGGTATCAGAACCGGGCAAGTCCCCAGATTTCCTGTTTCCGTCGCAGGCGGCCTATCAGGATCCGTCCTTCCCGGCGTCCCGGCTGCGAATGCTTGCGGTGAAAACGACTGTAAAGGACAGATGGCGGCAGATTTTGAACGAAGCAAACCGCATTCCCGAAAAGCATCTGCTTACCTTACAGGAAGGCGTGTCCGAGAGTCAGTTTAAGGAAATGATGGACGCTAAAGTGCAGCTCGTTGTTCCGCAGCCGATCATCGACAAATTTCCAAAGAGCGTGCAGCCTCATCTCCAGACACTTGAATCATTTATCGGTGATGTCAGGCTGCTTGCCCACGGATCTTAGGCTGCTAAAGCAAAAGGCTCGATTTGCCTACCACGCGTCGCATGTCGGCACCGAAGATGCTCAAGGGCCGATAAAGTGGAGTACCATTGATATTAACCGCATGCTCTTCGGCCTTCCTTTTCACGATCCCAGCCATCACCGCGCTATGAGTCTCGTCAGGTATGTAGATGGCCGAGAAACCCATCCGCTTGTAAAGGTTCATCCTGCTAGCGGTCCAGAACTCCTCAGGCTGCTTGAAGAACCCGAAGCCAATGCCCTCGATGGCGTTAGAGGAGTAGAGTAACCGTTCGCGCGCAGCCTCGCTTTTGACGGAGATAACAAGGTTAGTTGGCCCGCACGGTATAAGGATATCGCCAAACGCCTTTAGCGACTGCATCTTACCTTCATTTAGCAGAACATGACCCGGCATATTCCAGATCGGCCAGTCTTCTCCATCCCTCTGCATATCAGGAATGTTTTCATTCGTAAGCACTTCGCTGCAGAGCAGTTCCATAATAGCGCCACCATTCTTACCTGGCTGCTGTGCCGGGGGAAAGGCAAATGGTGGAAGTAAGCCGGGGTGCTGCACCTTGAATGCATCGTGAACGTTGGCTGAGTTAATGCGCTCCGCCAATGTGATTTCGCAGAAATGCACGATAGCGCGAGGGGATGGCCTTTCATCAACCTGATTGTAGAGGCACGGGCACAGAGACAGGATGGCTTTGCGCTGCCCACGCAGCATGTTGGGCAAGGGCATAGTCAGGGATGGGTTGGACAACGGACCAAATGCACCAAGGGCCGCTACCAGCAGAGATTGCGTAGCAGATTTCACCGCCATAGATGGATGGGCGACGACATCAGCCCACGTGAAGGCGCCCGACGCCATTGGGCAGTGCGGATGCATACAGTGCATAGTTGCTCCTCTCGAAGGAGAAGCTTAGGTGATTCTAAATGCGATGTCCGCTCAAGATCTTATAGCGTGACATCGAGCTTTCTATTGGAGAACCGAAATTGATTTACTCCATTTCAGATGGCGAATCGGCTAATAGTTATGACGCACAAATTGAATTGGATGGTGCCAACATTCTTCTACACAGCCGTGGTGGTGCGACGGGCGGGAGACCACCTCGAAACACAGATTATGAAAAGGCGCTTCTAACAATAGTGCGGCGTTTGCGATCGGGCGACAGTCCTAATCAATCCAGGATAGCACGCGTTCTGCTTGATAGCCTGCCAGCGCGAAAACTGCCCCTTGAAAAGCGGCTCCTTATGGATGCAAGCGAACTCTCAGGACTGGGTGACGAGCAAGTCGTTAGACTAATCAGATCCAGAGCAAAGAACTTTGGACAAGCACCCGGAGTTTTGGGGGGTAATTCGACGAAGGCACTGCGTATTGAGACGCTGGGTAATTCGCAGGCGAGAATTCATTCCGTCCTGAAGCTCATGGATTGGAAAGATAAACTCGGTGTCTTGAGCGCGGAGGAACAGGGCAAGGTCACCTCCTCGCATATTGACAATGCGATCTGGAGATTGCGTTCAAATGAAGATGCCCCGCGCTTCAACGGCTCACAGGAATATGACGTCTTACTCGACGATGGAACGCGACTTGCTCCTAAGCGGGTTTTCGGACTAGCGCTAGAAGAGGCGCTAGGGAGCGAAGTCCTGCCGGAGCAGTTCACTGCAGAGTTCGGCCAGCCGAGTTTCCGAATTATCGAAGCGGCGGGGTATCTGATAGTTTCGAAAGACGAACCGGCTCCCACCCCAGAGGAAGTCGTACAGGCACAGAGCGTCTTGCCGTCAGCAGACAGCGACAATGGTTCGAGCGAGGGCACGCTAAAACTTGTCATGCACATGCGCAGGGAGCGAGATCCGAGGCTATCCTATAGGAAGAAAGCCGACTTCACTGCGAAACACGGCTTTCTCTATTGTGAACGGTGCAAAATGAATCCAACCGAGCACTATGAGGTTGAGGTGGCAGAGGCATGTATTGAGGTTCATCATGCCAAGAATCACGTTAAAGACATGGAAGATGGTCACGTAACAATGCTTGACGATTTGGAGTGCCTTTGCGCGAACTGCCATCGTGTAACACACCGGGAACTAGCACTTGCAACTCGAAAGCTGCGACGAAGTAACTATCGCGAGACGAGCCTGTAGGCGTCAACTATAGTGCCGTCCCTCGCAGAAAACTCACCCCTCCAAAAACCCCTGCAGCCGCGGCACCACGAAATCCAGGAACACCCGCACCCGCTGCGGCATCCTTTGCCCGCCCAGGAACACGGCGTGCATCTCTTCCTCGTCGGGCTCCACCACGTCGGCCAGCACTTCCACCAGGCGGCCGGCGTTAAGGTCGGCGCGGGCGTGGTAGCCGCCGAGGCGGGCGAGGCCGACGCCGGCCAGCGCCATGCGGCGCACCGTCTCGCCATTGTTGGCCAGCAGCGAGCCGTTGACGGCGCGGTCGACGATGCGGCCGCTTTCCTTCAGCGGCCACACCGGCTCGGCGCGGCGGAAGTTGAAACCCAGGCAGTTGTGGCGGGCAAGATCCTCCACCGAACGCGGCACGCCGGCGCGCTCGAGATAGGCGGGGGCGGCGACGATCTTGCGGCGCGAGGTGCCGATGCGGCGCGCCAGCATGCCGGAATCCGGCAGCGTGCCGATGCGGAAGGCGATGTCGGTGCGGTCGAGATAGAGGTCGACGATCTCGTCACTCAGGGAAAGGTCGACGGCGATGTTGGGATAAGCGCGCCAGAAGTCGGGCAGGATCGGTTCCAGCCCCAGCACGCCGATGGCGACCGAGACGTTGACCCGCACCGTGCCGCCGGTGGCGACAGCGCCGCAGGTGATCTCCTGCTCGATCCGGTCGAGCTCCTGCAACAGCGCCTGGCCGCGCTGGTAATAAAGCTGGCCCTCGGCGGTCAGCGACAGGGCGCGTGTCGAGCGCTCGATCAGGCGCACGCCAAGGCGCGCCTCCACGCGCGATACCAGCTTGCTGACGGTCGACGGCGTCAGCCGCAGCAGCCGGGCCGCTTCCGAGAAACTGCCCGCCTCGACCACGCGCAGGAACACCTGCATTTCACCGGTGCGGTTGTCCATGGCCTGCCCGCCTGTGATTTCGTTTCACAGATGATGGGAATGGTGACGGGATAATCAAGCCTCGGGCGGCTGATTATGTGATGGCCTGAAACAAATCGCCGGGTTCGCGGCGGCCGAAAGAAGGACATCGCCCATGTTAACCGTCACCGCCCATGGGGCAAACATCCCGGCGCTCGGCTTCGGCGTGTTCCGCATGGCGGACGCCGAGGTGGAGCGGGTGGTGCCGGCCGCGCTCGAAGCCGGCTTCCGCCATTTCGACACCGCGCAGATCTACCAGAACGAGGCGGCGCTTGGCCGCGCGCTGCAGCGCGCCGGGGCGCGGCGCGATGAATTGTTCCTGACCACCAAGGTGTGGGTCGACAATTACAGCGTAGGCCGGTTCGCCGCTTCGGTGGATGAAAGCCTGGAGAAGCTCAAGGTCGACCGGGTCGACCTTCTGCTGCTGCACTGGCCGGCCGACACGGTGCCGGTCGCCGACCAGATCGACATGCTCGATGCGGTGAAGGCCGCGGGCAAGACACGTTTCGTCGGTGTCTCCAACCAGAATATCGCGCAGATGCGGCAATCGGTCGAACGCTCCTCGGTGCCGATCGTCACCAACCAGGTCGAGCTGCATCCCTATCTGCCGCAGCATGCACTGGCGGCGGCGGCGCGTGCAGCCGGCGTTGCGATCACCGCCTATTACGGCATGGCCGACGGCGCCGTGCCGCAGGACGAGGTGTTGCGCAAGATCGGCGCGAAGCACGGCAAGAGTGCCGCCCAGGTCGGCCTGCGCTGGCTGGTGCAGCAGGGTTTCGTTGCGCTGTCGAAGACGGCGAACCCGGCGCGCGTGGCCGAAAACATCGCCATCTTCGATTTCGCGCTCGACGCGGCCGACATGGCGGCGATCGCCACCCTGGCGCGGGCGGATGGACGGCTGGTGTCTCCACCGGGGCTGGCGCCGGCGTGGGATGTGTGAGGTGGGCGTCACATGAAAGGCCCCGTCGCTGACGGCTCCTTCTCCCCTTGTGGGAGAAGGCAAGGCGAGCCGCGCAGCGAACCAAAGAATATGCCGAACACCGGGGAGTCGGCTGATCGTTTCAACAACCCGATGCCCAAAAGGGCGCAGTGAAGGCTGAAGCCATGAGCACTGATGTGATGAACACCAACGATAGCAAAGGCGCCGCCGCGACGGCGACCCCCTCCGCGCGGCTGGCGCTTTTGGCGCTGGCGATCGGCGCGTTCGGCATCGGCACCACGGAATTCTCGCCGATGGGGCTGCTGCCGGTGATCGCGCAAGGGGTCGACGTGTCGATCCCGACGGCGGGGCTCCTGATCAGCGCCTATGCGATCGGCGTGCTGGTCGGCGCGCCGTTCATGACGCTGGCGTTCAGCCGCTTCGGCAAGCGCACGGCGCTGATGCTTCTGATGAGTATCTTCACCATCGGCAATCTGATGTCGGCGATGGCGCCGGGCTATTTCACGCTGCTGGCCGCCCGCCTCGTCACCAGCCTCAACCATGGCGCCTTCTTCGGCCTGGGTGCGGTGGTGGCGGCCAGCGTGGTGCCGAAGGACAAGCAGGCCAGCGCGGTCGCCGCCATGTTCATGGGGCTGACCATCGCCAATATCGGCGGCGTGCCGGCCGCCACCTGGGTCGGCCAGCAGGTCGGCTGGCGCATGGCCTTTGCCGGCACGGCGCTGATCGGACTCTTTGCCATTGCTGCATTGTGGTTCGCGCTGCCGAAGGGCGAGCGCGGCCAGATGCCGGATGTCAAGCGCGAGCTGCGCGTGCTGACGCGCCCGGCCGTGCTGCTGGCCATGGCCACCACGGTGATGGGTGCGGGCGCGATGTTCACGCTCTACACCTATGTCGCGCCGACGCTGGAAACGCTGACCGGCGCCTCCGGCAGCTTCGTGACGCTGGCGCTCGCGCTGATCGGCGTCGGCTTCACCATCGGCAACTGGCTGGGCGGCCGGCTGGCCGACTGGTCGCTCGACGGCGCCACCAAGATCTTCCTCGCCGCGCTGGCGCTGATCATGCTGGTGCTGCCGCTGCTGTTCGCCAGCCACATCGGCGTCGCCATCGGCCTGCTGGTCTGGGGTGGTGCTGCCTTCGCCATCGTGCCGCCGGTGCAGATGCGGGTGATGGAGGCGGCCGCCGAAGCGCCCGGCCTCGCCTCCTCGATCAATGTCGGCGCCTTCAATCTCGGCAACGCGCTGGGCGCGGCACTCGGTGCCGCCGTCATCAGCCTCGGCCTCGGCTACGCCGCGGTCTCCATCGCCGGCGGCCTGCTCGCCGCGGCCGGCCTCGGGCTGGTGTTCGTGGGCGGATGGCAGAAGGCGAGGACGATGGCGGTGTGCGGGGCGTAGGCGCCGACGCTTCTTGTCCCCTTGCGAGGCGAGGCCCCGCTTATCTCCCCCCTTGCGGGGGAGAAAGCGATTTCAGCAGCTTAGACGAGCACGCCCGAAGGGCGGCGCAGGCTAAGTGCTAGAAATCGCAAGAGAGGGGATTTTCAGCCGTTACGCTGACAATCTGCGTCCCTCGCATTCGACAAAGAGAGGGCTCTCATTTGCGAAGCACCTCAGCTGAATATCCCCTCTCTTGGATTTTCTACGACTTAGCTGTGCCGCCCTGCGGGCGTGCTCGCTAAGATCGTGAAAATCCTTTCTCCCCCGCAAGGGGGGAGATAAGAGGCGCCGCGCCTGGCCTCTCACTCCCCGCAATATCCGGACTGCTCGATCTTGCGGCTCTGCTCGGAAACCTTCTTAGGTGCTCCCGAGCTGATGTCGTAATAGCGGCGGATGCAGGTGTCGTAGCTGCCGACGCTGGTGTCCATCCAGTCGGCCTGCAGCAAGGTGCTGTCGAGCCCGTACTTCATCTGCAGCTGGTAATACTCCTCGCCGCCGAGCGGAAAATCCACCACCTTGCCGGTGCGGGCGTCGATGAGGAAGGTGAAGATGCAGGAGCCGCCGCAGCCGATCTCGATCAGGCTGAAATGGCCGGCGAAATTCGGGCCGTCCTTCATGCCGTTGCGGATGCGCGTGCGGAACTGCGCGGTGTCGCCGGTGAATTTCGGCAGCACCGGCTTGCCCTTCAGATAGGTTTTGGCCGGATAGTCGGCGAATTGCGGCTCGGCCGCCGCCGTGCCGGTGAAGATGGCAGCCAGCAGCGCCGCCGCGATCAGTGTCTTCATGATGCCGTCCCTCGCAGTGCGGCAATGTCTGTGGCGGTGGACAGACCATGTCAACAGGGCGCGATGGGGGTGCGTCAGGGTGCCTTGTCTTTCCACCAGGGTTCTCCATTCTTCGCTGCGAGCCGCAGGCACCGCTTATCTCCCCCTTGCGGGGGAGAAAGGATTTTCACGATCTTAGACGAGCACGCCCGCAGGGCGGCGCAGGCTAAGTGCTAGAAATCGCAAGAGAGGGGATTTGCCGGCACAACGCCAGCAATCTGCTTCTCTCATCTCTTCGGGAAAAGAGGGGCTCATTCAAGAAGCCTCTCAGCTGAATATCCCCTCTCTTGGATTTCTACGACTTAGCTGTGCCGCCCTGCGGGCGTGCTCGCTAAGATCGTGAAAATCCTTTCTCCCCCGCAAGGGGGGAGATAAGAGGCGCCGCGCCCGGTCCTCGGCCATGGCCTCGGGTGTTTGCGCCCCCCTTAAACTCCTGGCACACAAATTCAGCGCGCGTCCCCGGATGACCATTGCCGGAGGAGCCTCTATAACTATGCTCAACCAGTGAAGGGGAGACGATGCGCTACATACGTCCGCTTACGATCGAGGATGCCGTCGGCCAGCTGGTCGGCGCGTCCGGCACGGCCGCCGTCCTGGCGGGAGGCAGCGACCTCCTGGTGCGGATGAAGGGCGGGTTCGTCGAACCAGACCTGATCGTCGACATCAAGGCGATCAACGGCCTTAGTGAAATCCGGGAAACCACGGAGGGCTTCAGCATCGGCGCCGCCGTGCCCTGCGCGGTGCTGGGCGAGAACAAGGTGCTGAAAAAGGCATGGCCGGGCGTCGTCGAAGCGGCGAAGCTGATCGGCTCGAAACAGGTGCAGGGCCGCTGCACCATCGTCGGCAATCTGTGCAACGCCTCGCCGGCCGCCGATTCGGTGCCGGCGCTGGTGGCGGCCGGGGCAAGGGCCGTGGTGGCCGGACCGTCGGGCAAGCGCACGGTTGCCGTCGAAAGCGTGCCGACCGCGCCGGGCCGGACCTCGCTCGCCAAAGGCGAGATCATCGAGGCGATCCTGCTCGACAAACGCGCCCCGCGCTCGGGCGATGCCTATCTGCGCTTCATCCCCCGCACGGAAATGGACATCGCCGTGGTCAGCGCCGGCGTCAACCTGACGCTGGACGAGGCGGGCACGGTCCGGACGGCGCGCGTGGCGCTGGGTGCCGCCGCGCCAACCGTGCTGCTGGTCGAGGAGGCCGCCGAGGTGCTGGTCGGCTCGAAACTGGACGAGGCGACGCTGGAGCGGCTGGCCAAGGTCTGCGCCGGGGCCTGCCGGCCGATCGACGACAAGCGCGGCACCATCGAGTTCAGACGCAAAGTCGCGGGCGTGCTGGCCAGACGCGTGGCCACCGCCGCTTACGAACGTGCAGGAGGCAAATGATGGCCGGTATCGCGGTTTCCACGACGATCAACGGCGATGCCGTCGAATATCTCTGCCAGCCCGACGAGACCCTGCTGGAGGTGCTGCGCGACCGGCTCGGCCTGACCGGCGCCAAGGAAGGCTGCGGCACCGGCGACTGCGGCGCCTGCAGCGTCATCGTCGACAACCGGCTGGTCTGCTCGTGCCTGGTGCTGGGCGCGGAAGCGGAAGGGCGGCAGGTCGAGACCATCGAAGGCATGGCGCATGGCGACACGCTGCATCCGCTGCAGCAGAAGTTCCTCGAACATGCCGCCCTGCAATGCGGCATCTGCACGCCGGGCTTCCTGATCGCGGCCAAGGACCTTTTGGCCAAGAACCCGGACCCGACCGAAGAGGAGATCCGCTTCGGCCTGGCCGGGAACCTGTGCCGCTGCACCGGCTATGACAAGATCGTGCGCGCCGTCCAGGACGCCGCCAGCGTGATGAGGGGCTGAGACGATGAATTTCGATCCGCGTCTGACCAACCGCAGTTTCACCGCCGTCGGCACCCGGCCGATCCGTCCCGACGGCATCGACAAGGTGACCGGCCGCGCCCGCTACGGCGCCGACTTCAACATGGCCGGGCAACTGGTCGGCCGCGTGCTGCGCAGCCCGCATGCCCATGCCGTCATCCGCGGCATCGACACCGCGAAGGCGGAAGCGCTGCCGGGCGTCAAGGCGGTGATCACCGCCGCCGACCTGCCGGACCTCACCAATGGCGACAGCGCGCTGCGCGACATCCTCGACAACTGCATGGCGCGCGGCAAGGCGCTCTATGACGGCCATGCCGTGGCGGCGGTGGCGGCGATCGACGCCCGCACGGCCAGGCAGGCGCTGAAGCTGATAATGGTCGACTACGAGGTGCTGCCGCATGTCACCGATGTCGACGAGGCCTTCCGCCACGGCGCACCGCTGATCAACGAGGCGATCTTCACCGAAGGGCTGGAGGAAAAGCCGGTCAAGCCGTCCAACGTCTACAAGCGCACGCAATATGGCCATGGCGACGTGCGCAAGGGGTTCGCAGAGGCCGATTACATCGTCGAACGTTCGTTCAGGACCGAACAGACGCACCAGGGCTATATCGAGCCGCATGCCTGCGTGGCGAGCGTCAGCTCCGACGGCATGGCGGAGCTGTGGGTCTGCACGCAGGGTCCGTTCGTCTACCGCCAGCATTGCGCCCAGCTGCTCGGCATGGAAGCCTCGAAGCTGCGCGTCACTTCGTCGGAGATCGGCGGCGGCTTCGGCGGCAAGACCCATGTCTGGGCCGAGCCGGTGGCGCTGGCGCTGTCGCGCAAGGCGGGCCGGCCGGTGAAGCTGGTGATGACGCGCGACGAGGTGTTCCGGGCGTCGGGCCCGACCAGCGCCACCTCGATCGACGTGAAGATCGGCGCGCGCAAGGACGGCACCATCACCGCGGCGGAAGCGACGCTGCGCTACAGCTGCGGCCCCTATCCCGGCATGTGGGCCGAGGTCGGCGCCATGACGGCGTTTGCCTGCTACAGGCTGGACAATGTCAGGACGGTCGGCTTCGAGGTGCTGGTCAACCGGCCGAAGACGGCGGCCTATCGCGCGCCGTCGGCACCGATGGCGGCGTTCGCGGTGGAAAGCAGCATCGACGAGCTGGCCAGGAAGGTCGGCATGGACGCGGTCGACTTCCGCATCAGGAACGCGGCGCAGGAAGGCACGCGGGCTTCCTATGGCCCGGTCTACGGCCCGATCGGCATCGGCCCGACGCTGGAGGCGGTGAAGAAGCATCCGCACATGCAGGCGCCGCTCAAGGAAAACCAGGGCCGGGGCATGGCCTGCGGCTTCTGGTTCAACTTCGGCGGCCAGACCTGCGTCGACCTCAACATCGGCATGGACGGCTCGGTCTCGCTCGCCGTCGGCACCGTCGATGTCGGCGGCTCGCGTGCCTCGCTGTCGCTGGTGGCGGCCGAAGAGCTCGGCATCGACTACAGCCAGGTCAAGGCGATCGTCGCCGACACGTCCAGTCTTGGCTACAACGACATGACCGACGGCAGCCGCGGCACCTTCTCCTCGTCGATGGCGACGATTTCGGCCGCGCGCAACGCCATCAGGATCCTGCGCGAACGCGCCGCGCAGATGTGGGACATCCCCGCCGACGACGTGGTCTGGGAAAAGGGCCATGCGCTGGCCCGAGGCGAGAAATACGGCAACCTGTCGCCGCTGTCGCTCAAGGAGATCGCCGCCCAGTCCGGCACCACCGGCGGGCCGATCGCCGGCCACAGCGAACTGGTCGCCGACGGCGCCGGCGTCTCCTTCGCCACCCATATCTGCGACATCGAGGTCGACCCCGAGACCGGGGCGACCCGGGTGCTGCGCTACACGGTGGTGCAGGATGCCGGCAAGGCGGTGCACCCGACCTATGTCGAGGGCCAGTACCAGGGCGGCGCGGCGCAAGGCATCGGCTGGGCGCTCAACGAGGAGTACATCTACGGCAAGGACGGGCGGCTGCAGAATGCCGGCTTCCTCGACTACCGCATCCCGGTGTGTTCCGACCTGCCGATGATCGACACGCAGATCCTCGAGATCCCCAACCCGAACCACCCTTATGGCGTGCGCGGCGTCGGCGAGACCTCGATCGTGCCGCCGCTGGCGGCGATCGCCAATGCGGTGTCGAACGCGGTCGGCGTGCGCATGACGCACATCCCGATGTCGCCGCCGCGCATCCTGGCGGCGCTCGAGCAATTCCGGGAAAAGTGAGAATGGGATTGCGTGAAAACAAAGGGTCAGAGCGTTTCCGCGTTTCCGTGACAGACGGAAACGCTCTCGAACGAGGCGGCTGATGGTCGCCGTCACGCTCTGGGGGTCGCTCGCGGCTGCCACCGGGGGCAGGGACAAGCTCGACATCGAAGCCAAGGACATCAGGGAACTGTTCAGGAAACTCGCCGAACAGTTCCCGGCCATCGAGCCGTTCATCGACCGCGGCATCGCGGTCGCCATCGATGGCACCATCTACCGCGACACCTGGTCGAAGACACTGCCGCAAGGATCGGAGATCTTCCTGCTGCCCAGACTCGCTGGGGGGTAGAGGCCCCGCCTTTGGAGCGTGGCGACCGTTGCCGGCACGTCCTCATACAAGGTGCGTCCTTCGAGGCTCGCTTCGCGAGCACCTCAGGATGAGGACCGCTGTGCCTTTCGGGCGAGAATCTGGAACGTCCTGGAGATTGAGCACCGTTTCGCCCAACGCCCCTCATCCTGAGGTGCTCGCCCGCACATCGACCGAAAGCGCAGCCCGGCCCTTTGCGGGGCGAGCCTCGAAGGACGCCCCCCGCCTTCAAACCGTTCGCTGGCAAGAACGGGCAGGAGTGTTGGAACGGCCCGCGTCGCGGAGGTGTTTTCAGGCGTAGGATACGGGGCCGCCCCGGCAGGACGGCATTCCCGAACAACGCACGATCCCGGAGGAGCGCCGCATGTCTACCTCGGCAATCGAACTGGCAACAAAACGCAAACCCTGGCCTGGAGAAACCGACGCCTATGCGCAGGCCCGGCAGAGCCTGCTGGCGCAGGAAATCGAACTGCAGCGGCGCATCGACAGCGTGGCCGAGCAGCGGCGAAAGCTGCCACCGGGCCCGGCCATCGAGAAGGACTATCGCTTCAAGGATGTGAACGGCACGGAAGTCTCACTGGCCGACCTGTTCGGCGACAAGCAGACGCTGGTCACCTATTTCTGGATGTACGGACCCGAGCGCGAGCGGCCCTGCCCGATGTGCACCAACCTGCTCGGGCCGCTGGATGCAAACGCCAGGGACCTGAAGCAGCGCGTGGCGCTGGCCATTCTCGGGCGCAGCCCGGTGGAGCGGCAGGTGGCGTTCGCCCGGGAACGCGGCTGGCAGCATCTGCAGTTCCACCAGACCGTCGGCGACGACTACGCGCTCGACTTCCGGGGCCTCGACCCGGACAAGGGCTGGGAATATCCGGTGCTCGCCGTGTTCCAGAAATCCGGCGATGGCAGCGTGCGGCTGTTCTGGAAGGGCGAGATGACCGGCGAAATGGCCGATGCCGGCAAGGATCCGCGCGGCGGCCCGGATTTCGCGCCGCTGTGGTCCGCCCTCGACCTCACGCCCGAAGGCCGCGGCGAGAAATGGTACCCGAGGCTGGAATATTATTGAGCACGGGCGTCCCTGCCCGGCGCCGGCAGTCGACGCGAAGCGCGCCGTGCCCTCACGCGCGCTTGACGTTGGCCGCCACGACCTGCCTGATGTCATCGACCTGAGCGGGTGTCAGCACCCGCTTCGGCAGCATGTTGAACACGCGTGGGCCCTGAAAGAGGAGGATCACCTTGTCGTCCTCTGCCCATTTCAGGTAGTCGCTCCAGGCGTTGTTCCAGTCACCCTGCTGCGCAGTGCTCCTGAAGCCGTCGGCCGACCATGAGACCGTCATCGGGTGCTGCAGGGTTTTCTGGGCTGCGTAGGCCCGGCGGGCAAAAACGGCCGCGCCGACGAAATACTGGTAGAACGGCAACGCGATCACGACCGCGAAGCCGATATAAACAAGCGGCGCATAAGGCGCATCGTGCATCTGCAATGCCGGTACGAAGAGCATGCCGAGCAGCAGCGCCACGAAGCCCAGCCAGGAAATCAACGGCCAGCGCGAGGTCGCGTATTTCAGCATGAAAAGCCTGTTGGCCGCGACATAGTCATCCGCGGTCAAGGTAAGGGTGACACTGCGGTTCAGATCGCGCTGGCGCTGATTCATTTCGCTCTTCCTGCCAAATACGTCGCCGCAGGTTAATGGAAGCGGGTGGATGCTGGCCACCCGCTTCTCGTTTCGATCAGACCGTCCCTGTCGCCAGCCCGTAGAGCACGCCGAGCAGCGAACAGCCTGCCAGCACCCACAGCATGCCGATCCTGAAGCGGAAGACGGCGAACAGCGCAACAACCGCAAGGGTCAGCGCCGCAGGGTTGACGCTGGCCAGCACCGGGATGTCGAGGGTCGCGCCGAACGCCTTGATTTCCCGGACCTCGCCGAACAGCACGTGCAAGGCGAACCAGACGGCGAGGTTGAGGATCACCCCGACCACGGCGGCGGTGATCGTGGCGAGCGCAGCCGAAAGCGCCCTGTTCGATCGCAGCGCCTCGATATAGGGCGCGCCGAGGAAGATCCACAGGAAGCAGGGCGTGAACGTCACCCAGGTGGTGAGCAGCCCGCCAAGCGTGCCCGCGAGCAAGGGATGCATGCTGCCCGGCGCGCGGAACGCGCCCATGAAGCCGACGAACTGGGTGACCATGATCAGCGGGCCGGGCGTGGTCTCGGCCATGCCGAGCCCATCCAGCATCTCGCCCGGCTTCAGCCAGCCATAGCTGTCGACCGCCTGCTGGGCGACATAGGCAAGCACGGCATAGGCGCCGCCGAAGGTGACCACCGCCATCTTGGAGAAGAAGATGGCGATCTGCGAAAAGACGTCTTGCGGCCCGTAGAGCAAAAACAGGGCCGCGACCGGCGCCAGCCACAGCACGAGCAGGATCGCCGCCATCCTCAGCGACGACCTGCCGGCAGTGCTGGCATGCGCCGGAATGTCTTCGCCAAGCGCCGTGTCAGCATCGGCGACCTGATGCGGGCCTGCCTTGCCATGACCGCCAGCCGCCGCGAAAGCTGCCCAGCCGGCGCGGCCGCCGGCATAGCCGGTCAGCGCCGCGGCAAGTACGATCAGCGGGAACGGCAGGCGGAAGACGAAGATGGCGATGAAGGCAGCAGCAGCCAGCGCCACCATGACGGCGTTGCGCAGCGCCCTGCGGCCGATGCGCACGACGGCTTCCAGCACGATGGCCAGCACGGCGGCCTTCAGGCCAAAGAACAGGGACTGCACGAGCCCGGCATTGCCGACGGTCGCGTAGACCCAGCTCAGCGCCATGATGGCGACGAGGCCAGGCAGGACGAAGAGGATGCCGGCGACGAGGCCGCCTTTGGTCCTGTGCAGCAGCCAGCCGATATAGATGGCGAGCTGCTGCGCTTCGGGGCCAGGCAGAAGCATGCAATAGTTCAGCGCATGCAGGAACCGGGTCTCGCCGATCCAGCGTTTTTCCTCGACGAGGATGCGGTGCATGACCGCGATCTGCCCGGCCGGGCCGCCGAAGCTCAGCGCGGCGATCCGGGCCCAGACCTTTACCGCCTCGGCAAAGCTTATGTCGTGGGCCGGGGGATGGTCGGCGGCCCGCGCATCCGGAGCCGCGACCGTCATGACACGGCTCCCGGCCTTGCGCTCGGCCAGTTGTGGCTCTCGTCCGTCGCGTCGCGGCACCAGCGGTAGAAGGCATCGTAGAGCGTCATGCCCGCTTCCAGTTGCGCGAGGTCGTCGGAATGCATGCGCGACAGGCCAAGCGAAGCCGCAAGCAGCCCCGCGGCCTCCGGCGCAAGGTCGAGACGGGCGGTGTCGGCACCGCGCACGATTGTCGCCAGCCGCAGCAGCGGTTCAGTGGCGAGACCGAATTCCTCGACCATGGTGTCGAAGGTGCAGGTCTCGCCGCGATGGCTCCAGAAGACGTTCTCGACATCGAACGGCGTGGCATCGAACCTGTCGGCGACACCCGCCACTTCCTGCGGGGCAACGAACAGGAAAGCAGCGTGCGGGTCGACGAAACGTCGGATCAGCCAGGGACAGGCGATGCGGTCGATCTTCGGGCGCGCCCGCGTCACCCACACGGTGCGGCCCGCCGCATCAAGCGGTGGCATCCGGGCGGCCGGGACGGCGGGCAGGCCCGAGGCAAACCAGGCTTCGATGCCGCCTTCCAGCGACTCCGCCGGCAGGCCCAGCTGCCGCAGCCACGCGGCGCAGCCTTCGCTGAGCTTCCTGCCGGCGTGGCAGATGATCACCGCCGAGGGCCGGGTGATCGCCTGGTGCCATATCTGGACGTCCCGGTGAGGTCGCCGGATCGAGCCCGGCACGAGACGCTGATCGAGGGCGAAATCCTCGTCATTGCGCACGTCGATCAGCGCCGGGCAATGCGGCGTGCCGATCAGGCGGGCGAGCTTGTCGATGGAAATGGTGGTGGGGGATGGCATGACGCGTCCTTCCGTATCACGGGTTTCTGGACGCGATGCTTGGGCCTGAGCCTCGTGGGGAGATCGCAATCCCCATAAGCAGGATCATTCGCCTGATGCGGCGGCAAGTCAAGGCACGATCAGGCCGGCAGGGGGTAGCGACGTGTCCGCCCCACTTCAATGCCGGCGCGGCCAAGCCGCATGCATGTCGTCGATCACATAGGCATGGACATGGCGGCGATGCCCGGCGAGATGCGGGTGGTTCGCGGGCAGGTCGTCATGACTGTGTTCGACCATGTCGGGATCATCGGCGGGCCAGAGCCGCACCGCCGCGGCCACGGCCGCCGCCGCGATCGCCGCGAGGATGAGGGCGGTTGCCGGCAGGCCGATCATGGCGCCGACCCGGCCCGCCAGCGGGTATGCGAGCAGCCAGCAGGCGTGGGACAGCGCGAACTGCGCCGCGAAAATCGCAGGCCTGTCCTCGGGGTTGGCCGAGCGCCGCAGCAGGCGGCCCGACGGCGTCTGCGCGACGGAATAGCCTATGCCCAGAACGAACCACAGCGGCAGCAGCCAGGCAAAGGAGGGAAGCACTGCTGCCAGCAATGTCGCTACGGCAAGCAGGCCGGTGCCGCACAGCATCGCGATGCGGTCAGGCACCTGCTCGAGCAGGCGCGGCAAAACAAGGGCCGCGATCATCGAACCGCCGCCGAATGCGGCAAGCGCGAGCGCGGTCCGGCTCTGATCCAGCCCGAACTTCGCCTGGACGTAGACGACCGTGTTGACGATGACCAGCGCACCGGCGGCAGCAACCGCCATATTGATGGCCAGCAGGCCGCGCAGGCGCGGCGTGGCGAGATAGATGCGCATGCCGCGCGTCGTGCGGTCGTAGATGCCGCGTGGAGCGGATGGTTTCGGACTGGGCAGGACGACGGTCAGCACCAGCGCCGCCGATGCCAGGAAGCCGATGACGGTTCCCCCGAACAGGCTGTGGAAGGAAATCAGCGTAAGCAATGCTGCCGCCAGCATCGGGCTGAGCAGGCTCTCCAGATCGTAGGCCAGCCGGGAAAGCGACAGCGCCCTGGTGTAGTCCTTCTCGTCCCCCAGGACATCGGGAATCGTGGCCTGGAAGGTCGGGGTGAAAGCTGCTGAAGCGGATTGCAGCACGAAGATCAGGACATAGACCTGCCAGATTTCGGTGACGAAGGGCAGGAACAGCGCAACCGCAGCGCGCACCAGATCGAGACTGACGAGCATGGTGCGGCGTGGCCAGCGCTCGGCAAAGGCGGATGCAATCGGCGCTACACCGACATAGGCGATCATCTTGATGGCAAGGGCGGTTCCGAGCACCGCGCCGGCCTGGCCGCCAGCCAGATCGTAGGCGAGAAGGCCGAGCGCCACGGTTGCCAATCCGGTGCCGACAAGCGCGATGACCTGCGCGGCGAAGAGATGCCGGTAGGTTCGATCCCCGAGAACAGCCAGCATCACAGATACTTCGCGATTTCCTTGAATTCGTCGATCGACACGCGCTGATCCTGGCCGAGCTTGCCGACAACATGGTCCAGGCAATGGTCGAGATGATCCTGGATCAGGGTCTTCTTGGCCTGCGCGATCGCCTTTTCCACCGCGTGCAATTGCTGGGCGATATCCAGACAGGGGCGCCCGGCCTCTATCATCTCGATGACGCTGCGCAGATGTCCGTCGGCTCGCTTCAGGCGCTTGACGATTTCGGGATGGGTTTCGTGACGATGCGGTTCCATGCCGATGGAATATCCTCCCCGGGAGGATATGGCAACTATCCCCCAGGGGAGGATGTAATGATCGGCCGCCTGCGCCGCGCCTTCTCCCTTCCTTGTGGTGGAGAAAAGAGGCGCGCCTCACATCTGCTTGACCGCCCAGCATACGAACCATATATGCTCCGTATATTCAGCGGAGACGACCATGGGCATCGTGAAGATCGACGAGGAACTGCATGAGGAGGTGCGGCGCGCCTCGACCGTGATGTGCCGTTCCATCAATGCGCAGGCCGAATTCTGGATGAAGATCGGCATGCTGGCCGAGGCCAACCCGACGCTGTCCTTCACCGAGATCGTCAAGCGAGAGCTGGCCACGGCCCACGATCCCTCCTCTCTCAATCTGGCGGTAGCCTGATGCTGGTCGCGATCTTTCAGATGCGCTCCTGGCGCCTCAGGTCTCTTGTTTTGCGCATGCCGTTCTCGCAAAACCGCTTCGCACTTTTGCGCGGCATGCTGACATGGTGAAAACCCCGGACGAGCTGGCGCTGATGCGCCAGTCGGGCAGGCTGCTCGCCTCCGTCTTCGAGATGCTGGACGGGCTGGAGCTTGCCGGCATGTCGACGCTGGAGGTCGACACGCTGGTCGACCGCTTCATCACGCAGGACCTTGCCGCCCGCCCCGCCAGCAAGGGGCAATACGGCTTCAAGCATGTGCTGAACTGCTCGATCAACGACGTTGTCTGCCATGGCGTGCCGGACGCGGCCGCGATCATCCGCAACGGCGATATCGTCAATTTCGACATCACGCTGGAGAAGAACGGCTTCATCGCCGATTCCTCCAAGACCTATCTGGTCGGCGATGCCTCGCCCGTTGCGAGACGGCTGGTGCGCGTCGCCCAGGAGGCGATGTGGCAAGGCATCCGGCAAGTGCGGCCCGGCGCGTTTCTCGGCGACATCGGCTACGCCATCGAGAAACACGCGAAGAAGAACGGCTATTCGGTGGTGCGGGAATATTGCGGCCACGGCATCGGCCGCGAGATGCATGAGGAGCCACAGGTGCTGAACCACGGCCGGCCGGGCACCGGCGTGCGGCTGCGCGAAGGCATGGTGTTCACCGTCGAGCCGATGGTGAACCAGGGCACGCGCCGAGTCAGGACCGCGGACGACGGCTGGACGGTGCTGACCCATGACGGCAAGCTCTCCGCCCAGTTCGAGCACACCGTCGCCGTCACCGCCACCGGCGTCGAAGTGCTGACGCTGCGCAGCGACGAAAAGCTGGTGGCGTAGGGCAGCCACCAGCGCACACCATTCCTGCCCGACGCTATTTCAGCGGCAGGAACAGTTCCACCACCACTTCATGCGCCGGCACCTCCGGGATGAGGGCGAGCCGGCGCCGGCAATAGACAGGGAAGTCACGCATCTCCTCGCCGCTGGCCGGAAGCCACTCGCGGTAGAGGTAGAGTGCAGCAGGTTCGAGATTGTTGGTGTTGCCGGGATAACGCAGCACCGCGCAGCGTCCGCCGGGGATGATGCCGGCCTTCATCAGCGTGTCGTCCGGCGCGACCGGCTGGTCGGTCTCGACGCACAGGTCCATCGCGTAGTCGGCCGGATTGGCGGGACAGCGCTCGGAGCGGAACACCATGAAGGTCGAGCGCATCTCGGCCGACAGGCCGGCGGCCTTGCCCAGGCCCTGAAGCGCTCGGCTGTGGTGCCCAGCATGGCCCTGTCGCCGCGATGCTCCAGCATCGCCACCGGGGTGGGCTCCTCATCGCGGATCGTCACGTCGTCTTCGCTAAAAATGATCTGCATCAGCTTGCTCCTCGCAACATCGAGAGGCCCGAAGGCCACAAGCCACGGTTCCCAGTCGGGCGCCTTCCGGAACGACGAAGGCGATTGGCCCAGCCGTTGCCGGAAGGCGCGGGCGAAGGCATCGGGTGCGTCGTAGCCGGCATCCATCGCGATCTCCGTGACGCTTTCGGCGTCCGGAGCGGCCAGCCTGTGTGACGCGCGCTTCATGCGGGCCAGCTGGACATAACGATGCACGGACAGCCCGAAGGTCGCCGTGAACTGCCGGTGGAAGTGGAATTTCGAGAAGGCTGCAACCCGGCTCAGCGCATCGAGGTCCAGATCGCCGTCGAGATGACGGTCGATGTGGTCGAGTACACGCAACATGCGGGCATGATAGGTCCGAAGCGCCGCCTTCATCGTCTTTCTCCGTGGCCGCCCCAGATAGCCAACCGGCGTCATGATGCGCTCGACCGATCTTGCGGTTTTAAACGCGGGGGGCGAGACGGCTCAAGCCGGGCCTGCACGCAGCCGGGCTTCCCTGAAGCCGTTCGATTGAACCCGGCGGCCGCTTGCGGCGTTGAGCACCGCAAACCCGTGCCAAGGAGCCCCGCATGACCGTTCGCAAATTCTCCGTGTCCGACGCAAATTTCGAGCATGTGCCTGGACTGGATGGGGAAGTCCTCACCGGCAACCTGGTCGACCAGCGCCACGGCGCCCCGATCACCATCGGTTATGGCCGCTACGGGCCCGATGTCGGCATCGACATCACGCTCGCCGTCGACGACGTCATGGTGGTGCTGAAAGGACAGCTGTCGGTGTCGAGCGAAGCCGGCACGGTCACTGCCGGCCCCGGCGAGATCGTGCACATGCCGAAGGGCGACAGGGTCACGATCCGTGCGCATGGGGAAGGCGCGATCACCGCCTATGTCACCTATCCGCACTGGCAGGAGGCCGAGAGCGGGTGAGCGCTCCGAATGCCGCCGCGCGGGTTCCAGCTTCAACCCGCCAAACTGCCATCCAGCGTCGCCAGCCGCCCATAGAGTTCGGGCCTGCGATCGCGGAAGACGCCCCAGGAGCGGCGCTGGTGGGCGACGGCGTCGAGGTCGAAGGAGGCGGTCAGCACGGTCTCGGTTTCGCGGTCCGCCTCCGCCACCTTGGCGCCGGTCGGATCGGCGATGAAGGACGAGCCGTAGAAGGTGATGCTGGTGCCGGCGCGGCCGTGCTCGGTGCCGATGCGGTTGGAGGCGAGCAGCGGCATGATGTTGGCGCCGGCATGACCCTGCATCACGCGCTGCCAATGAGCACTGGAATCCAGCCCCGCATCATGCGGCTCGGAGCCGATCGCGGTGGGATAGAGCAGGATCTCGGCGCCCTGCAGCGCCATCGAGCGCGCGGCCTCGGGAAACCACTGGTCCCAGCAGATGCCGACGCCGATCACGCCCGCACTGGTCTTCCACACCCTGAAGCCGGTATCGCCCGGCGAAAAATAGAACTTCTCCGTATAGCCCGGACCGTCCGGCAGGTGGCTCTTGCGGTAGTTGCCGAGCACGGTGCCGTCGGCATCGATGACGGCAAGGCTGTTGAAATAGCTCTGGCCGGCGCGTTCGAAATAGCTGACCGGCAGCACGACGCCGAGCTCTCTTGCCAGAGCCGAGAAATGTCCGATCAGGGGGTTGTCCGCGAATGGCCGGGCGAGATCGAAGAAACCGTGGAACTGGTCCTGGCAGAAATAGGGCGCGGCGAACAGTTCCTGGATCAGCACGAGATCGGCGCCTCTTGTCTTCGCCTCCCGCACCAGCCGCTCGGCCCGCGCGACATTGTCCTTCTCGTCCCAGACACAGGCCATCTGTGTGGCGGCGACGGTTACCTTGCGCATGATGTGGCGAACTCCCTTGTCATGGCTGACTTATAAGCTGCTTGCTTGATGGGTTGCATCGGCTATCGTTCAGGACATGCAGCCGACTTTTTCTCCAGAGCGTTTCCGTTCTTCACGGAAACGCGGAAACACTCCCTGTTCTGACCCGGACGCAAAACCGCAAGGCACTTTTGCTGGAATTTCCCTCGAGCAGTTCGGACGCTGGAGCCAGGGCCTGGCTGCAGCCGCGCAAGCTTGCTCGACTGAAGAAATCTCGGCCACCTTCACCGCCGCCGCCAGCGGACTGCTGGCCTGCGACCGCGCCTATGTCGGGCTCTACCTGCGCGACAACAGTTCCGTGACCATCGACGACCGCGGGCCGGACCCGTGGAACCGCAACTACGACGCGCGGCTCTACCGGCAGGACCCGTTCTTCCTGAGGTTCGCCAGCACACGGCAGGATTTCCTGCTGCCGCTCGCCGCGCTCGACACGGGCGACTTCCGACGGACCGCCTACTACCGGGATTTCTACGAACCGTCGCGGAGCTTCGACGAGATCACCGGCGTCTTCAACCTCGATGCCAGGGCGGCAGGCTACATCACCTTCCTGCGGTTTCGTGGTGCGCCGGCGTTCGGCGCGGACGACCTTGCGCTGGCCGAAGCGATCAGCGGCGCGACGCGGCTGGTGCTGACACAGCTGTGGCATCAATGGCGCGCCGAACAGCAGATGGAAGCCGAGCATGCGCGCTCGGCATTGCGCCTGTCACGGCTCAGCATACGCGAGCGCCAGATCGCGGACCTGCTCATCGACGGCGGCTCGGCCAAATCCATTTCACGCAGCCTCGCCATATCGCCCGGAACCGTGCGCAACCACATCAAGAAGGTCTACGCCAAGCTCGGCTGTCATTCGCAGGTGGAACTGATGGCGGCGGCAAGGGCATCCGATATGGTGCCCTTGCCGCAGGCCGACATCCCGCTTACTGCCCCGTGACGACACGCGTCCACAGCCGGTTCTGCAGGCGCAGCTGCTTGGCGTCTGCAGGGTTGAGCGCGAACAGCTTGGCCTTCACCTCGGCCGGCGGGAACACGCCCGGGTCCTTGGCAACGGCCGGATCGACCAGGGCCAGCGATTCCGGGATCGGGTTGGCGAAAGAGATGTAGCTGGAATTGGCGGCCGCGATGTCGGGGCGCATGTTGAAGTCGATCCAGGCGTGGCCGTTCTGCGGATGCGGCGCATCCTTAGGGATCGCCATGGTGTCGAAGTTGATCAGCGTTCCTTCCTTGGGGATCGAATAGGCGATCTCGCGCTTGTTGGCGGCGGCTGCGGCACGTGTCCTTGCCTGCAGGATATCGCCGGACCAGCCCAGCACCACGCAGATGTCGCCATTGGCGAGATCGTTGATGTATTTCGAGGAATGGAAATAGCGGATGTAGGGCCGCACCTTGGTGAGAAGCGCCTCGACCTTGGCGAGATCGTCCGGATCGGTCGATTTCGGATCGATCTTCAGATAGTTCATCGCGATGGGAATGATCTCGGCCGGCGCGTCCAGCATGGTGACACCGCAGTCGGCGAAGTTCTTCACCACGTCGGGATTGAAGACCATGTCGAGCGAATCGACCGGCGCGTCGGGCATGCGCTTCCTGACCGCCTCGACATTGTAGCCGACGCCGTCGGTCACCTCCATGTAGGGCACGGCATGGACATTGCCTGGGTCGGCGTTGCCGACCAGCTTCTGCGCCTGCGGATCGAGTTTCGCGAAATTGCCGAGCTTCGCCTTGTCCAGCGGCATGAAAGCCGCGGCCGTGACCTGGTTCTTCAGGAAGGGAAAGGCGGAAGGATAGACGACGTCATAACCCGACCCGCCGGTCAAAAGCTTGGTTTCCAGCACCTCGTTGCCGTCATAGACGTCGTAGACGACCTTGATGCCGGTCTCTTTCTCGAACTTCGCCGCCGTGTCTGGCGCGATGTAGTCGGACCAGTTGTAGACGTTGACGACCTTTTCTTCTTCGGCCCGGGCGGCACCGGCGAAAACACAGCTCGCCAGTAAAAATGCCGAGATCATGGATGTGCGCATAATATCTCCCATTGTGGTGGCCTGCGGGGCGTTCGCTCTCTTCAGGCCGGTTTCTGCCCGGCATAGACGGGCAGCGTGATGCAGGCGACGTTGCCGCCGCCAAGCAGAATTTCGCGCGAGTTTTCGATGCCGACAATACGATGACCCGGAAATAATTCGGCGAGCTTCGCCTTGGCTTGATTGTCGAGCCTTTCGTCGGCGAACTGCGGCACCACCACGACGCTGTTGCCGGGATAGTAGTTGATGTAGGTGGCTGCCACCCGGTTCCCCTCCGGCCGCGCCCATGTGGCATCGACACGGTCGACGCCGGCTGCTTCCTCGGCCGTCATCTCGATGGGCAGCGGGTGATGGATGTGGTGCACTTCGAGGCGGCGGCCGCGCGCATCGGTGGCCGAGCGCAATATCTCCTCGGCCTCGCGCACGATCTCATATTGCGGATCGTCGCGCTCGTCGGTCCAGCTCAGCGCGACGACGCCCGGCCTGACGAAGCAGCAGAGATCGTCGATATGGCCATCGGTCTCGTCGAAGGCGAAACCGCGGGGCAGCCAGATCACCCTGTCAAGGCCGAGATAGTCGCAGAGCTGCCGCTCGACCTCTTCCCTGCCCAGATGGCCGTTGCGGTTGCGGTTCAGCAGGCACTGCTCGGTGGTCACCAGCGTGCCCTGCCCGTCGCACTGCAGGCCGCCGCCTTCCGCGATCAAAGGCGAGCGGTAGCGGTCCATCCGCTCCGTCTCCAGCACCTTGCGGGCGACGAGGTCGTCGAGGTCCCAGGGGGCATAGAGGCCGCCGTCGAAGCCGCCATAGGCGTTGAAGGTCCAGTCGACGCCGCGCACCGCGCCCTTGCCGTCGATGACGAAGTTGGGACCGCTGTCGCGCAGCCAGCTGTCATTGGTGGCCATCTCGACGAGGCGGATGTGGTCCGGCAGCATGGCGCGGGCATTCAGCCACTGCCGGCGCGATACCGCGATGGTGACCGGCTCGCTCTCCGCAATGGCTGCGGCCACCTTGACGAATTCCTTCTGCGCCGGCTTGGCGCCCAGCCGCCAGGTGTCGGGCCGCTCGGGCCAGATCAGCCAGCAGCCGGCCTTGGGCTCGAACTCGCCCGGCGCCCGGAACCCGTCCTGTTTCGGCGTGGTGGAAAGCGTACGTGACATGCAGGCCCTGTCCCTTGAAAATCCGGGCTGGATGAGGCCGCAACGGCAGGGTGTGGTCAATGTCCCAATTGGGACATAGCCGGACCTAGCAACGACGGTGCGCGGCGCGCCGTCACATTCGCTAACGCCAATCTCTCGACAAGTTCATTGCCGCGTTACAGCGCGCTCGCGTAAGCATCGCAGCGATATCTTCGGCCAAGGATTCTCGAGCCATGCAGCCGCAACTGCTCAGCATCATGCGCGTGGCGATCGCCCTGACCTTTTCCCAGCACGCGGTGGTCAAGCTGCTTGGCTGCAGCAGCAACGCCTGCATTCCGCAACCCTTCACGCCGCTGTGGCTGAGCGGCATCGTGGAAATCATGCTGGGCTCGATGCTGCTGTTCGGCCTGGCTTCGCGTTCCGTCGCGCTTCTGCTGGCCGGCGTCACGGCCATCGCCTATGTCACGACGCAGACGCAGCAGGGCTTCTTTCCATACCTCGACGACGGCAAGCTCGCGATCGTCTACGGTTTCGCGTTCCTGTATCTCGCCGTGGCAGGGCCCGGCCCGTGGAGCATCGACGGCATCACCGCGACCAGACCCGCGCGGGCGGGCTGAGGCTCTTTATCGCTCCCAGGGCAATCCCTCCTGCCCCGGGGGGCGGGATCACACTGCCCGCCTGCGGCTGTACCAATACACCGCCACGGCGATCGCCGCGGCGACTTCCAGCTGCGAAATGGTGAAGCCGAGCCAGACCGGTATGTTCAACGGTGATTTCGTGAACCCCTCGATAACTCCGAGAGGGAAGCTGACGATGAACGAGATGATGAAGTGGGCCACGGACCCGACAATGACTGCCCAGAAAATCTGCATGACAATCCCTCCGCGAGGCAGCTCAAACGAACCACATAGGCGAGGGAGCGGCAAGCCTTCAGATGTGACGGTGCCAGCAGAGGCGACGGGCCGGCGGGTTGAAATCCTCGACCGCGTTGCGAGATAGGCACAGTTGTCGCCCTCGGCGCGGGCTTCCCCCGTGGAGCATCGACGCCATCACCGAGACCAAACCAGCGCGGGCGGCCGGACGTCTCACGAAACGACACTATGACCGGGTCTCGACGCAGTTCAGGGCTCCGTCATTAGCCTGGCGACGCATCCTCGACGAGTGCCATCTCCTGCGCCTCCAACGCGATTGAATGGCTGCGATAGCTGCCGTCGTCGTTCCAGCTCTTGCTGACCCATGGGTGACCGTATTCGTCGATCTCATCGACGGTAAAGACTTCGCCGATCATGGATGCGACATCGACCCGTTCATCCGGCGCAAGTCTGTCAAACCAGTCACCGGAAAGGCTGAGGATGCGCACGCGTGAGCCGATCGCAACGGGCTTTCCATTCCTGTCGACGGGCAGATCTGGTATCGGCTTCAATCCATTTTCACCCGCGCTTGTGCCCGAGTGCCTCGAGATAGGCACAGAACATGTCGGCCATGGCATCGGCATAGGTGTCGATCTCGGCAGCGCCGCGCGGGCTCTCGGAGAACTCCTTGCCCAGCGCCGCCATGGTCGACAGGATCAGGTCGGCGGCGGCGTCGCGCGTGGCCTGCGGCACGTCCGGCAGCGCTTCCGCCATGAAGGCTTCGATGATGCCATCGCCTTCCGCTCTCGCCTCAAGCGCCTCGGGCGCGTTGCGGTAGAGCGGAGCGACGCTGGCCAGGGCGACACGCACCTCGGCTTCGTCGCACTCCGAGCGGATGAAAGCCCGCACGAGTGTACGCAGGCGCTCGAGCGGCGGCCGGGCGCGATCCTGCAGGACAGTGCGCAGCATTCGCGTCGTCTGTCGCCATTCGTCGCTCTGCAGGCGAAACAGGATCGCGGCCTTGTTGGGGAAATACTGGTAGAGCGAACCGATGCTGGCGCCGGTGCGCTCCGCCACGCGCGCCATGGTAAAACGCCTGATGCCCTCCCGCGCCAGCACCTGGACGGCGGCCTCGAGGATCGCCGCTACCAGTTCGGCAGAGCGGGCCTGCTGCGGTTTCCTGCTTGCGAAATCGTGGGGCGTCGTGGTGGCATGCCGGTCCTGACGATGAAGACCCGAACAGCTAGAGCATTTTGTAGCCAAGTGGAATCACTTGGCGTTACAAAAATGCGACGAAAACAAAAACTTAGAGCGTTTCGCGTTTCCGTGAAAAACGGAAACGCTCTAGGCCCATGGCGGGCAACGCGCAAGGCCGCGCCAAATCTGAACATTCCAGCCACGCATGCGTCCGCAAGCACGGTCTGCCGGCCGTTCGGTGCCAGTTTCATTCATGAAACCAATCGGTTGGCTTCCATTCAGGATACCCCTGGTCAATGCGATTAGCGGGCCCGGCCGGCGCGTCGTACCTAAAGGCACCAGAACGAAGCTCAAGAAACATCGATCGGAGACAGACGTGAACACGTTGACCACAACCCCGCTGGCGCCGCTGCTGGAACGCCTGTTCGAAGAGGCGGCGACATCCGGCTCGAGTGCGGCCAGCATCGGCGGTGCCGATCGGGCCCGGCTGTTCAACAGCAAGACCGAATATCTCGACCTCTACGGACGCATGAAGGACCTCTGGCTTCCCGTCTCCGAGAAGACCGGAACCCTGCTCTACATGCTGGCGCGGGGCAGCGGCGCCCGTTCGATCGTCGAGTTCGGCACCTCGTTCGGCATATCGACGCTGCATCTGGCGGCGGCGCTGCGCGACAATGGCGGCGGCTGGCTGATTACGACCGAATTCGAGCCGTCCAAGGTGGCGCGCGCCAGGCAGCACATCGAAGCCGGCGGCCTGGCCGACCTCGTCGAGATCCGCGAAGGCGACGCGCTGAAGACCCTGGCCGCCGATCTTCCGCAGGCGATCGACCTCGTGCTGCTCGACGGCGCCAAGGCGATCTATCCGGAAGTCCTCGGCCTGCTGGAGCCCCGGCTGAAGCCGGGCGCCATCGTGGTGGCCGACAATGCCGACATGTGCCCCGAATATCTGCAGCGCGTGCGCGACCCGGCGCAAGGCTACCTGTCCCTGCCCTTCGACGAGGATGTCGAGCTTTCGGTGTGGGTGGGTAGAGGCTGATCAAGCCACAGGCCGGGGCGCTGCTTGCCCCATCGTTCCGGCATGGATCCCCGACACTCTTCGCTTCGCTACGAGGTCGAGGATGACGAGGGTAATGAGCGCTTCGGCCAACCTCCAGCGCGATGATGACAATGAGCGCCGGCAGCTCATGAAGCCCGGCATCCTCGGCCCCGGAGGGAGCAAAGCGACCGAAGGGTGTCGGGGATCCATGCCGGAACGGTGATGCCACCAAGGCCGGATCAAACCTCGGGCATGCGATGCGAAGCCGCGTGCCCCTTTCAACAGTCAATTCAACAGGCGGCACCCGTCGGGTGCTGCAACGGAGAACCATTGCCATGCATGTATTCGTAACAGGCGCCACCGGCTGGGTGGGCTCGGCCGTCGTCGACGACCTGATCGAGGCGGGCCACACGGTGACCGGCCTTGCCCGCGATCCGGAGAAGGCGGCGGCGCTTGCCTGGAAGGGCGCGCATGTGGTTCGCGCGACGCTGGAAGACGATGACGCCCTGCGCGGCGCGGCCGCCGAAGCCGACGCGGTGATCCACACCGCATTCAACCACGACTTCTCGAGGTTCCTCGAAAGCGCGGCGCAGGACCAGCATGTGATCGGGATTCTGGGCAGCGCACTGGCCGGATCGCGGCGCCCGCTCCTGGTGACGTCGGGCCTGCTCGGGCTGCCGCGCGGCGCGACCGAGGCCGACATCCCCAACCCGGGGTCGCCCCGGAAATCGGAAGTCGCGGCGCGAGCGCTGGCCGAGCGGGGCATATGTGCGGCAACCGTGCGGCTGGCGCCGTCGGTGCACGGCCTCGGCGATTACGGCTTCGTGCCGCTGCTCATCCGCATGGCGCGCGAAAAAGGCGTCTCGGCCTATATCGACGACGGTTCGAATGCCTGGGCCGGCGTATGCCGCACCGATGCGGCGCGCGTCTACCGGCTGGCGCTGGAACAGGGCGTGACCGAGCAGGCTTACCACGCGGTGGCCGACGAGAGCGTTCCGTTCAGGGAGATCGCCAAGGTGATCGGCCGCCGCCTCGGCCTGCCTGTCGAACCGCGCCCGACGGAGCATTTCGGCTGGTTCGCGCATTTCGCCGGCACCAGCATGTCAGCGTCGGCCGAGCAGACGCGCAGGCTGCTCGGCTGGAAGCCGAAAGGTCCCGACCTCATCGCCGACCTCGACCAGCCCGGCTATTTTGCGGCGTGATGGAACAAACGATTGGAGTCGAGCCGCCCAATTGCAGTTGGGCGGCTAAACGGGGAAACAGACAGCATCCGATTGCTGCAGGGTAGGCTACGAATCCGCCTTGTCGATCCGCACCAGTTGCAGCAGGCCGAGCACGGCGACGGCGAGCACGGTGGCCAGCAGCGCGATCTGCCAGAAGCCGAGCCCGACTGCCAGGCCGATGGCGCCGGCCAGCCACATGCCGGCGCCGGTGGTCAGCCCATGAACTTCACCCTTGGCGAAGAAGATCAGGCCGGCGGCCAGGAAGGCGACGCCGGCGGTGGTCGCTTCGACCAGGCGGATCGGATCGATCCGGATCTCCTGCCCGGCGAAGACGTCGACATGGGTGATCTCGATGGTCAGGATGGCGATCGCAGCCGTTGCCAGGCAGATGAGAATATGCGTCCGCAGGCCCGCAGGCCGGTTGCGCCATTCGCGCTCCATGCCGACGACCGCGCCAAGCGCTGCGGCCAGCAACAGCCGGGCCGACACCACGGAGAAAGGCAGCCATGTCGGTTGCCCGAAGCGGTCGATGAACTCTTCCATGAATTGCGAAACGCATTCCGGAACGCCGGGTTCCAGCCAATTGCCGGCGAGTATCGATGAGGGCGGAGGTGGCTCTCATACGGGCTCGGGCAAGCCAGCATGCAATGACCGAAACCCGCCGGAGGCATCCCTCCGGCGGGTTCTCACCTTTTCAGGCGAAGGAGATCAGCTGCCCTGCCGGCCCGAGAGCTGCGGCACGAACATGTCGCTCCAGCTGTCGGGCTTGACCTTGATGGTGCCGGCGCGGTGCATGAAGTCGGCGAACTGCATGACGCCGTTGGGCGTGGTCGCGAAACGGGCGTCCTTGTCCTCGATCATCTCCTGCACGTCGGCCGGCTCGACCTTGGTCTTGGAGCCGCGGGCGAAGATCTCGGCCGCCAGCTTCTTGTCCCTGGCGATCAGCGCGTTGGCGTCGTCCATCGCGTCGATGAAGGCCTGCGTCATCTTCGGGTTGGCGTCGACGAACTTCTTCGGCGCGAAGGTGACGTCGAGCGTGATGTTGCCGAGATAGTCGACCGAATTCAGCACCGTGTGCACGCCGGGCGATTTCGCCTCGATGTACTGGAAGGGCGGCGAGGTGAAATGCGCCTTGATCTCGGTCTTGCCGCCGACGAGCGCCGCCACCCCTTCCGGATGCGGCAGGCTGACGGTGAGCGGATCCATCTTGGCGTAGTTCTCCTCGCCGAATTCCTTGGCGGAGATCATCTGCAGCACGACGGCGGCGAGCGAAGTCTTGATGCCCGGCAGCGCGATCTTGTCGCTGGGGGTGAAATCCTTCAGTGACTTCAGCTCGGGCTTGTTGCTGTTCAGCCAGAGCGACACCGAGCTCATGCCCGAGACGCCGACGACCTCGACGCCGGGGATGCCCCTGGCCTTCGACCACAGCGTGATGAAGCCCGGCGCGCCGGTGCCGGCGAAATCGAGCGTGCCGGCCATCATCGCATCGTTGATGACATTGCCGCCGTCCAGCATCAGCCAGTCGACCTTGATGTCGCCGAGGCCAGCCTCCTTGGCGCGCTTCTCGAGCAGCTTCTGGTCCTGCATGACGATCAGCGGCAGATAGAGGATGCCGAAGCCTTTCGAAATGCGCACCTCGCTGACCTCGGCCCGAGCGGGCATCGACATGGAAGCGATCGCGGCGGCGGCCAGTGCACCGCAAAGCCAGTTCTTCAGTTTCATCCGTTCCTCCCTTTGGATTTTGTAGTTCAAAGTCACGTCTAGTGCTGCATGCCCCAGCGGCGGATCGTCCGTTTTTCGATCGTGGCGAAGATGACGTATTCGACGAACAGGCCGATCAGGATCACCGTGAACAGGCCGGCGAAGACATTGGCGGTTTCGAGCTGGTTGCGGTTCTCGAAGATGAACCAGCCGAGGCCGCCAGAGCCCGAGGACACGCCGAAGACGAGCTCCGCCGCGATCAAGGTGCGCCAGGCGAAGGCCCAGCCGATCTTGAGGCCGGTCAGGATGGCCGGAAAGGCCGCCGGAATCAGCACGTAGCGCACCAGGCTCAGCCCGCGCAGGCCGTAGTTCTGGCCGACCATGCGCAGCGTGTTGGAGACCGAGCGGAAGCCGGCATGGGTGTTGAGCGCGATCGCCCACAGCACCGAATGCACCAGCACGAAGACGACGCTGCCCGAGCCCAGCCCGAACCAGATCAGCGCCAGCGGCAACAGCGCGATGGCCGGCAGCGGGTTGAACATCGAGGTCAGCGTCTCGAGCAGGTCGGCGCCGATGCGCGAGCCGATCGCCAGCGTGGTCAAAAGCGCCGCCAGCGTGATGCCGATGGAGTAGCCGATGACCAGCGTCTGCAGCGACACCATCATGCGCTGCGGGATGACGCCGTTGGCGATGTTGGTGACGAAGGCCTCGACGGTCTGGCTGAAGGTCGGAAACAGCAGCGGATTGCCGAGCCAGCGGCCATAGGCCTCCCAGGCCAGCGCCAGCACGGCCAGGATGATCGCCTTGCGCACGAAACCGATGCGGTAGATGCGCTCGAAAGTGCCGATGGATTTGGCGACGACGGGGGCATCGCTGGACTGGACGTCGTGCACGATTTCCGCGCGCGGAAAGACAAGACTGGTCATGATCTACCCCTCAATGCGTCGCGAAAAGCATGTCGTTGATGCGGGTCTCGAGCGCGGCCTGCGAGCCGGTGCCGAGCGCGTCGGCGGGAATGCTGTTCAGCTCGGCGCGGACCTGGCCGGGATGCGGCGACAGAAGCAGGATGCGCGTGCCGACGCGGATCGCTTCCTCGATGGAGTGGGTGACGAACAGCACCGTGAAGCGGGTGTCGTCCCACAGGCGCAGCAGCTCGTCCTGCATCTTGCGCCTGGTCAGTGCATCGAGCGCGGCAAAGGGCTCGTCCATCAGCAGCACGTCGGGTTCCATCGCCATGCCGCGGGCAATGGCCACGCGCTGCTTCATGCCGCCCGACAGCATGTGCGGATAGCTGTCGATGAACTTGGTCAGCCCGACCTTGTCGATGTAGGACCTGGCCCGTTCCCCGGCTTCGGCGGCGGAGGCCCTTCCGCTTGCGGTGAGCGCGAAGACGACGTTCTGGCGCACCGTCTTCCAGGGCAGCAGCTGGTCGAACTCCTGGAACACCATCATGCGGTCCGGTCCTGGCGTCGAGACCTCGCGCCCTTTCAGGCGGATATGGCCCTCGACCGGGTTCAGGTAGCCGCCAATCGCCTTCAGCAAGGTCGACTTGCCGCAGCCGGACGGGCCGAGCAGCACGAAACGATCGGACTGGTAGACATCGAAGGAAACACGCCGCGTGGCGGTGACCACGACATCGGGCGTCTTGTACTGGAGCGTCACACCTTCGACCGAAAGAATGGGCGCAAAGGTGCCTGTCGCGACTGGAGCGTGCATCGGTCCTCCCTGTTTACCTGTGCACATGCAGTGTCGGTCGTGTTATTAGCCTGGGTTCCTGACTCCCACCTGACTCCGGCTAAGGATGACTGCCCATTGCGCGTGCTCGTCGTCGAAGACACCGCCGATATCGCCGAAGCCATCGTCATGCGGCTGGAGAAGATCGGCCACGCCGTCGACTGGGAAGCGAATGGCCGCACCGCGGCGGAGCTGCTGGAGGTGCAGGCGTACGACCTGGTGATCCTCGACCTGACGCTGCCGGGCGAAGACGGCATCCGCGTGCTGAAGGGCATGCGGGCCCGCAAGCTCTCGACACCCGTGCTGGTGATCACCGCCCGCTCCGCCGTCGACGAGCGCATCAGCGCGCTCGACCTCGGCGCCGACGACTATCTGGTCAAGCCGTTCGACTATGGCGAGCTGGAGGCACGTGCCCGCGCGCTGCTGCGGCGCAGTGCCGGGGCGAGCGACAACAGGCTGACCGTCGGACCGCTGGAGATCGACCGGGCCGGGCGCATCGCGACGCTGCAAGGACGTCCGCTGAATCTCACCCGGCGCGAGCTAACGGTGCTGGAGATCCTGGCCATCCGCCGCGACCGCATCGTTTCCAAGGAGGACCTGGTCGAGCAGCTGTTCAATTTCGACCAGGAGCCGAGCCCCAACGCCATCGAGCAGTTCGTTGCCCGGCTCAGGCGCAAGCTGGGCGACACCTCGATCGAGATCAGCACCATTCGTGGACTGGGATACAAGCTTGCCACGGCGTGACCTTGGCCTTTCGCTGCATGTCCGCATCATCGCCGTGCTGTCGGCGGTGCTCGGCGGCGGCGCGATCCTGCTCGGGCTCGCCGCCTGGCAGTCGACCTCGCTGGCGGCGCAACAGGCCTACGACCGGCTGCTGGCCGGGGGGACGATCCAGATCGCCGAGAACGTCTATGTGCAGGGCAACGTCGTCACCGTCGACCCGCCGGTCGCGGCGATCTCGACGCTCGCGGCCTACGACATGGTGTTCTACAAGGTCATCGATCCGCGCGGCGTGGTCGTTGCCGGCTATGAGGACCTCACCTCCCTCGCCAACAGCGAAGCCATCCGGCGCGGCGTGGTGATCGAGGACGGCCAGTACCAGGGCCGGAAGGTCCGCATCGCCACACTGGCGAAGCAGATCGAACACGCCTCGCCGGGTAGCTGGGCCACCATCGTCGTCGCCCAGACGGTCAATGCGCGGGGCGCGCTGGCGCGCGACCTCGCCACCAAGGCCTTCCTGGTCATCGGCGCGATGAGCGTGCTGGCGCTGCTCGCCGTCGGTTTCGCGGTGCGCTTCGCCCTGAAGCCGCTCGCCCAGATCGAACAGGAGATCACGCGCCGCCGCCCGGAAGACCTGCGTCCGATCCAGGCGCGACCGCCGGTCGAAATCCGCAACCTGGTCCACGCGATCGACGACTTCATGCGCCGGCTGTCGGAGCGTATGGCCACCACCCAGCGCTTCATCGCCGATGCCGCCCACCAGATCCGCACGCCGCTCGCCGCGCTCGACGCGCAGGTCGAGATCCTGTCCAGCATGCAGCCCTCAGGGCGCCGGCAGGAGACTGTCGGTCGCATCCGCGAACGCACGACCGAACTCGGCCGCCTTACCGGGCAGTTGCTCGACCACGCCATGGTCATCCACCGTGCCGATGCCACGACCCTCGCGCCCGTCGATCTCAACGCACTGGCAAAGACGGTGCTGGCGACAGCGGTGCCGCTGGCACTGCCGCGCGAGGTCGAGGTGGTGTTCAAGCCGGCCGATGCGCCTGCCATCGTCGACGGCGACGCGGTGAGCATCCGCGAGGCGCTGGCCAATCTCATCGACAATGCGCTGACCCACGGCGCCAGGAGCCAGCTGGTGGTGGCCATCTCGATCGACGCCGCCACGGTGTCGATCGACGTGCTCGACGATGGCGACGGTTTCGGCTCGAACCCGCTCGACCTGGCCCGGCCTTTCGCCAAGGGCCTGGCCTCGCACGGATCGGGGCTCGGGCTGGCCATAGCGGCGGACGTGGCCAAGGCGCATCACGGCGCGCTGCTGTTCGATCGGGACGACGGCATGACGCGCGTGCGGCTGCAGTTCAACCGCCGGACAGGCTGACCCAGCGCATTTTGCAGCCAGGCGAGAGCACTCGGCGCTACAAAAATGCGGCGAAAACAAAAAGCCTGGAGCGTTTCCGCGTTTCCGTGAAAAACGGAAACGCTCTAGGCACTCCCCTCCAGGAACTGCGCCGTGGTCAGATAGTAGTTGCGGGCAGTGGCGTTGAGCTGGCGCTCGCCGAGTTCGGTCAGCGCGCGCGCCTTGAGTTGCCTCGCCGCCGTGTCGGCAGGGTCCAGCGCCAGCAGGCAGTCGGCCAGTTCGGCGGCCCACTGGAAATCGCCCGTTGCGATGGCCTGTCCGGCGCGGGCGAGCATCCCGTCCGGTCCGCCTGCCATCTCGATCATCCGGGCGGCGCGCCCGGCCGGCGGCAGCGGGTTCAGATTGGTGGCGTTGCCGTCGAACCAGCCGACATAGTCGGCATAGATGCCGCGCACGGCCCAGGCGACGCTGCCGTAATATTCCTGCAGATACGGGCTGGCGGCGAGTTCCGGCGACAGCCTGACCTCCTGCACGAGTTCGTCCGGCGTCCTGCCATGCCGGATTCCGGCCAGCGTCTGGTCGAGCACCGTGCTGATGCCGTCGCGGTAATCGGTCAGCGCCCTGTGGACCTCGTCCCTGCCGAGCACCGGGCGCATGTGCCCCTGCACCATGGCGTCGGCGTCGAGGGCGAGCATCCTGTCGAGGCTGGCGATCCAGCGCTCCGGCGGCCTGAGCTTGAGGCCGCGGATGGGCGACAGGTTCGGGTAGGATTTCAGGACATCGTCGCCGGGGATCAGGACACGCTTCGCGCCGATCCAGACCGCGATGTTCTCCGGCGACTCGCCCGGCGTGTGGATCAGCTGCATCACCACACCGGCCACCTCGATCGTCTCGCTGTCGCCACCGAAGGTGCGTGTCGGCGCCAGGAAGCCCTCTCGGGTGTGTGGCGTGACACGGCCATATTCGAGCTGCGTGCCCGCATTGATGAACAGCGCGTCGGGAAGCCTGGTGCCGAAGGCGTCACCGCCGTCGCGCGGGCCCCTGCCGAATTCGGGAGCGGCTTCGACCAGCGTGCGGTGGCTGTAGATGTCGGGCCCATCGGCACCGGCAAAGACCGTCGCGCCGCCGGAGTGGTCGGGATGGTTGTGGGTGTAGATGATCGCCCGGACCGGACGCCTGAGGCGGTCGCCAAAAGCGTCCACGATGGCTTGCGCGTCGACGGGGTTGGCGGCGGTGTCGACGATGATCGAGCCGTTGTCGCCCTGGATCAACGTGACGTTGCTGGCCGAATACCCGACTGCTGCAAAGACGCCGTCGGCGACCGCGATGACCTCCCTGCGGAACTCGACGGAGCTCGCCCGCAACTGTTCGCGTCCGGCGAATTCATCGGCGGGTGGCGTCAACGTGGCCATGAAAGCTGATCCTTCCTCGTGCAACGCGACATGCTAAAGCATCTGCTGCCCAGATTGGATTGCCACTCCTGACGAATGGGGCAGGAGTGAAGGCAGGGCGCCTAATCTCGGTCCACAACCTCGCCACCGCGATCTGCGTCCGGACAGGCGTCTTGCAACCTCAGTTCGTCGCGAGGTGAAGTCGCGGTTGCCCCATCTTGAACCATGCCTTGGTAATCTTGCCACCGCTCACTTCATAGATGCAGACAACATCGACCTCACCTGCGCCCTCCGGAAATGTCCGCGTAACGGTTTCATGGTCGATGACAAGATTGTCGAGCGCGATCCGCGACAGCAGGTGGCCATGCAGATCGGGCTCCTTGAACCGTTCGATGTGCCGGGCACGAATTGCCGCCGTGCCCTCGGCGAGCAATGTGGAGGGAAAAGCGAAATACTGGCAATCCTCTGCCCACCACTGCATGAAAGCGTCGATGTCACGGGCGTTGTAGGCCTCCAGCTGTCCCTGCACAGGCAGGGTCGGGTCGATATCCTTGGAGTCCGTCATTGTTTTTCCCTGCGCCTGCGGTTCACCGAACGTGCCGGCAAACAGTGCATGCTCTATCGGCGGCCATCGTTTCCACGAGTGGATAGTCGCCATCGAATGTCGAAAACGTAAAGATGCCGCAGTCCGTCGCCGACACCACAACAGGCATGTCGCCAGCGGCTGTGACAATTTGAAGGCTATCCGGCATTCGGACGCGACAGCTGCAGTTGCAGCATCTGGAGCAGCCCCGCCGTATCGGACGGGCTGCCGATCAGCACGATTTTCATGGTTGCCGTGGCAGGATCGAAGGCGGTGCTGAGATGCAAGGCAGGCGTGGAAGCATCCCCTGTCATGGCGGCAGCACCGAGGAACGTCGCCAGCCGCTCGGCGCGCTGCAGCGTGATATCGGGAATGTCGACGACACAGGTCGCCCGCACGTCGCTTGTCGCGTGACCGCTCGCCACCCCGGCAAAGGCATCCAGCCTGGCCTGCTCGATGCGATAGGATTTTCCGATGCGTGTCGCCGGCAGGCGTCCGTCGCGGATGTAGCGGATCACGGTCTTGGGGTGCAGCTTCAGCTGTTCGGCGGCCTGATCGACGCTGAGAAGGGTTTCGGTCATGCTCCAAATTGCTCCTTAAAATTCTATATTAGTCTAATATATAGTATTATATGTAGCAATACGACTCACCCATGCAAGCCAAATGGAGAAACCCGGTGCCGGCAAGCGATCACATGAAAACCCGCCTGCGGACCGATCTGGTCGCGGCGATGAAGCTGGGCAGCAAAGGCGAAGCGACAATCCTGCGCGAGCTGATTGCCGCGCTCGACAATGCCGAGGCAGCCCCCGTGCGCCGGGATGAACCGTCCTATCTCCAGCATGACTTTCTCAGCGGCGCGGCGGAAACCGAAAGGCTGCTGCTGAGCAGGCAAGAGGTGCACGACATACTGCTCAAAGAAATTGAAACCCGTGAGCAGGCTGCCGCCGAGTACGTTCGGCTGGGCAGAAGCGCCGATGCCTTGCTGGCCGAGGTTGCAGTGGCAAGGCGCTATCTGAAGGACTAGAACCCGCAAAGCCGATCACATCCTGCCGTAAAGAACCGAGCCTTTCACAAGCCGCTCCACCGCACCATGTCGGCGTAATGTTCCACGATCATCTTGTGGACCTGTGCAAACGACGGCGAGGATCCGATGAACAAACCCTGGTTCCGGGTGAAGAAATACGGCTATGGCGCCGGCCTGCCCTATGGATGGCAAGGCTGGACCGTCATCGTCCTCTATGCCGTCGCGGTCATCTGTGTCGCGTTGTCCGGCACCAGCGAAGACCGTCCCTGGCGCTATCTTATGATTGTCACGCCGCTGACCGCGATCGTCGTCTTCGTGGCCTGGGTCAAGAGCGACCGGCCCTGGCGCTGGAGGAACGGCGACGACGACTGAATACCCTGCTCCCGAGCGCCGAAATACGGCATCTGCCGTATTTTTCCGTCCCCGGCCTGCTGCTAGTTTCCCGATAAGATCGGCGGGGAGTGGATCGTGGCGCGCAGATTTCGTCGGAAGCGACTTGTTCCATGGGCAACACTCGCCATCCTCGGGCTGTCCGTCGTGACACTGGACCTGAAGTCCCGGGATCACCCGACAACGGGCCTTGCGTCGATCGATGGCCTGCGGCTGGAGGACGATGGCCGTGTGGCACGGGACATGGATCTGCCCCGCTGAACGCACCCCGGAACAGTCGCTCGACAGCGACCTGATGCCCGGCACATGAACCTCGGAACGTTGGCAAGGATCATGCGCCAAATGCCGGAAATCCATGAACCCTTCCGAAAAAGGCGCATGGTTCCAGGCCCCACCGTACAGGCGGAATTTTCGTCTGTATGGTTGCCGAACCGGGCCTGGACGGTCCCGGTTCGGCTCGCTTGACGCCACGTCAGATCGACCGCGCGGCCTCCACGATCAGGCCCGTCACCTCCTTGGGCTGCGATGCCAGCGAGGCATGGCTGCTGGCGAGGGTGATGATCTTCTTCGCGTTCATCCGCGACGACATCATGGTCTGGTTCTGCGGATTGATCATCCGGTCCTCGCTGGAGATCTGGTACCAGCACGGCTTCGTCTTCCAGGCGGGCGCGGTGATGGTGTCACCGAAGGTCGAACCGAGCGGCGCCTTCTGCGTGACCGCCATGACCAATGCCTCATCCGCCGTCAGGTCCTGGCAGAAGCTCTGGTGATACTGGTCGGGCTTGATCCAGAGATAGCCGTCGCTGTCGGGCACGACGTTGGCGATTGCCGCGGGGGGATTGCCCTGGGTGATGCCGCCCGGGCTTTCGCCGGCATCCGGCGCGAAGGCTGCTATGTAGACGAGACCGGCGACGTTCGGCTGGTTCCCCGCCTCGGTGATGACGGCGCCGCCATAGGAATGGCCCACCAGAAGGACGTCTCCCTTCTGCTGCGCGATCATCTGCTTCAATCGGCCGGCGTCGTCCGCCAACGACGTCAGCGGCACTTCAACAGCATGCAGATCCGAAAACCCCTGTCTGGACAGTTCCACGATCACCTTGGCCCAATGGGCGGCGCCGCCCCAGAAACCATGGACGAGAATGATTGCAGGCATGGTCATGCTCCTCGTTTTGTTGCATCCGGCAGGCTAGGTGCCCGCATCGTTGACGACAATGGCCCGATGGGCAATTGTCGATCGGATCGGGCCAACAGCATGCCGACGACAACACTATAGGGCACACGCTACGAAGAGGTGACGGCCAGGATGCCGGAGGGAACCGGTCAGCGCATCAAAATGGCGGTCGTGGCCTATGAAGGCGTGCGGCCTTTCCAGCTCTGCGTGCCTTGCGAAATCTTCGGCGAGATGCATTGCGACGGGGTCGACAGCGAGCTTTGGGTGTGTGCCCTCGATGACGGTCCAGTGCATACCAGCGCCGGCTTCGACATCGACACCGGCCATACGTTGCCCGATCTGCTCAGGGCGGATGTCGTTTTCGTTCCGAGCTGGCAACTTCCCTACCAGTCTCCGCCGCAACGCCTTGTCGAAACGCTCGTCGCGGCGCACGCCAACGGTGCGGTCATCGTCGGCCTGTGCCTGGGTGCCTATGTCGTCGCCGAAGCCGGGCTGCTCGACGGCAGGCGCGCCACCACGCATTGGGCGTTCTGTGATGATTTCCGCCGCCGCTTTCCCGCCGTGGAACTGGATGAGAACGCGCTTTATGTGGACGAAGGCACGGTCGTCACCTCCGCCGGCGTGACGGCAGGTGTCGACTGCTGCCTGCACATCGCACGGCGCTTCTTTGGCCCGCAGAACGCCAACCGCATCGCCCGCAACGTTCTGGCCCTGCCGCACCGGGCCGGCGGACAGACGCAGTTCATCCGGCGGCCCCTGGCCGACGCCCCACACGATGTCCGCCTCAGGGAAACGGTCGAGGAGATCGCGCGGCACCTCGAGCGCAAATACAGCATCGATGCAGTCGCCGCGGAATTGCGGATGAGCCGCCGCAGCTTCACCAGGCTTTTCCAGCAGTCGATGGGATCGAGCTTCAACAGCTGGCTCACCGATCAGCGCCTGGCGCTGGCGCAGCGCCATCTCGAAACGGGGAACCGGTCCATCGAGCAGATCGCGCACGAGACGGGCTTCGGCAGTGTGGTGACCTTCCGCGCGAAATTCAGGACCGGCTCGGCGTCAGCCCGACCGAATGGCGACGGTCGTTCCGCATCGCAGGCGGAGGGACCGTTGCAAGCTCCGTGGTTGCGCCACCCGCGCCGATTTCCTGAACCGATTTGGAAACATTGCGGGCTGAATGGCCTTGACCAATTATTCAACTAAAGATTGTATAGTGAACGGAATCACAACCTGAAGAATCACCCGCAACATGTTCATGAACGGGCTCAGACAGGGGGCTGTCAAGCACGTTCGTGCAAAGAGGCTGCAAAGGCTTCCCGCCGAAGTCCTGTGCAGCCTCAGCCTCCTCCCCGGCCACATTCCCCGGGGAGGAGGTCATCACAACATCGCACATCGCAACCGCCCCCGATGGAGCCGGATCGACGGCGCCGCAAAGGTTGCGCAGGATGGATCGGCGGCCGGGCTTGGGGGACATGTGAAATGGACGTAGCTGTTCAATGGAAATACCGGCGGCTGCTCGCCAGGAACCTGAAGAAGTATAGGACCGCGAGAGGAATCGACCAGCCCGGCCTCGCCCTGGAGGCAGGACTCAGCCGTCGCTGCGTCGGCGGACTGGAGCGCATGGAGAGGACGCCGACACTCGACATGATCGTCGTGATCGCGGCAGCCCTGAAAATCGAGCCGCACATGCTGATCGCACCGGACAGCGATGCGATGCAGGACGCGGAGGTTGCGTCGTCAAACCCGGACAGGCTTGACCCGTGAAGAGCCGGTTACGCAATTCCGAGCGGAAGCCGTGATCGTCACGCCTCATCACGCCATGGAGCCGGGAACTTCGACGCGATTGCGCCCACGCTGCTTGGCCAGATAGAGAGCGGCGTCCGCGGCTTCCAGCAGGCCGAGATCCAGCTCATCGCACAGCGGTCTCGAAGCGGCGACGCCGATGCTGACGGTCACGATGCCGTACGGGCTTTCCGTGTGCGCCATGTTCAGATCCGCTATCGCCGACAGCACCCTGGCTGCGACCTTGCGCGCATGGGCCTCGTCGGTGTTCGGCAGGATGGCCACGAATTCTTCGCCACCGAACCGCGCGCAGAATTCACCCTCCCGTTTCAATGCGCCGCGGATGGAGCTGCCTATGACGACCAGACACTCGTCACCGGACTGGTGCCCGAACGTGTCGTTGAACTGTTTGAAGTAGTCGACGTCGATCATCAGGATCGACAGCGACGCCTTCGCGGCAAAGGACCTGTTCCATTCCGCCCTGAAATATCTGTCGAACGCCCGACGGTTCGGCAGTTCCGTCAAGGGATCCGTTTCCGACAGTCTGCTCAAGGCGCGCTCATGGCGCCGCTGCTCGGTCACATCGCGCGTCGATCCGATCAGAATCGTCGCTTTTCCGGCGCTCGATGTCTGAACGATCGCCTCGAGTATCTTTTCATGGCCCGTCGCGTCGATGATCCGAAAATCCACCGAAACAGGTTTTCCGGTCCGGACGACCCGGAAGGCGGTCTTGTATATCTTCTTGACGTCGTCCTTTGCGACGTAATTCTTCCAGCCTCGCCTCCCGGCCGCCTGGAGCGGCACGCCGAGAACTTCTCCTATGGACGGCGAGATAAACAGGAGCCTGCCGTAAGAATCCGCGGCAAAGACGATGTCACCGGAGCGCTTGGCCAGCATTTCGTAGATGTGGGCGTTGGCGAGTTGCAGCTTGTGATGGTGCTGCCGTTCTCCCAGAAGCCCCGCGAACAGGACCACGGTACAGAAAATCGCCAGCGCGTAGATCTGGCACATGATGATCGGATCAAAACTGCTCAGCGACGCCAGCCCGATGAACGGGCCGGCGCCGAGGATCGTTGCCGTAATCGATGCCGTCACGAAGAGTGCAAGGCAGACCAGCGACGCCGTCGTTCCCGACAGATAAAGCACGACCACAAGAACCGGGGCGACAAGAAAGATGGGAAGTATGTTGTCCTGCGCCGCGATGGCACCAAACAGGGCCGCGACAACCGCGATGACGCCGAGCGTCGTCAACATCTCGCGCCAGTCAGGCAGGTGACGCAGCCTCATCGAACCCAACCGCATCAGTGTCGTCGTCACCACCACGACACTCAGGGCGTCCGATATGAACCAGGTAAAGGTCGTCATCAGCCAGACATGGCCATTGGCGGGAACGATCCGGGCGATCGTCGCCAAGGATGCTCCAAGCAGCGCGTTGACCCCTGGAGCGATCACCCCCGCCGAAAACACAAACAGCAGCCATGGCCTGAGGCGGTCGTCCCGCCCTTTGATCCAGTCCTGTTCGTTTCTGAGAATCCAAGCGGACCAGATTGCAACGACGCTCGTGATGGCAGCCACTCCGATTGCGAGGAGCGGTGGCACGGCCAGGAACAGCATCGTCGCGGCTGACGCAAGAAACATGGCAAGAATATATGCCCTGCTTCTTTGCACAAGAACCAGTACTGCTATTTGAAATCCGAACGCAAGCCAAACAACTGCGACATTTCTATCATCTTTGAAGAATCTAAGTGAAATAAATATAAATATACATAGCAGAGTACACGAGGAAACTATGCCAATTGAATATGACAAACGCCTAAATAAGACGGCCATTACTCACCGCTATATTCGCGAATCCTAATTTTCCCTCGGTTTTGAATGTACAACATCAACTCCTGAGTGTGAATAGGACACACCCCACAACCACATCAAGTCATTGCTCGAACTCGATGGTTCGTCGGGGCATCCCACCCCGCCCTCGGGCCAGGGCAACGAGGCTGGCAACGCCTGCGCCAAACGATCCCTGACGCGGATGGCTTGCGGCCCATGCGACAGGCATGGCAACACATACGGGCGCGGTTCCGCGCAGCCAATTCAGGCCAACCATCCCAGGAGGATATCATGAAGATCGACGACCGGCGCCCACGCCCTGGGCCCCTGCCCGCCAACCTGCTCGCAATCTCCGACAAGATTTCAGATTGGCGCATAGAAGTGGTGGGACATGACTGATACGGCGAAGTGGCTCGAACAACAGGCGATCTCGGAAGTCGAGTGCCTGGTACCTGACATGAATGGTGTGCTGCGCGGCAAGATCGTGCCTGCACCGAAACTCCTGGCGGCACCCGACGACGCCGCGATCATGCTGCCGAACAGCGCCTTCATGGTGGCGGTGACCGGCCATTACTCCGGCGCCATCGACGACGAAAGCGCCTACCAGGATGCCGACATGCGGCTCCAGCCCGACCTGACCAGCCTCTGCCTGGCGGCGGCAACCCGGCCCGGCCCAGCACCAAAAAGGGCCTATGTCTTCTGCGATGCCTTTGCCCAGGACGGCACACCGTGGCCATCGGCGCCGCGACAGGTGCTGAAGTCGGTGATCGCGCTCTACGCGGCGCGCGGCTGGCGACCGGTGATGGCGCCGGAGCTGGAATTCTACCTGACAGCGCCCAACCCGGACCCGAACGTGCCGCCCGGCGCACCCGTCGGCGTTTCCGGCCGCGCCGAGACCTCGCCAGCGCCCTACGACATGGAAGCGCTCGGCGAGTTCCAGCCGGTCATCGACGAGATTTATCGGCAGGCAGAGATGATGGCGCTGCCGCTGGACACGATGATCCACGAGACCGGCGCCGGCCAGCTCGAGATCAACTTCAAGCATGGCGACCCGCTGCGGCTTGCCGACCAGGTGCTTCTGTTCAAGCGGCTGGTGCGACAGGCGGCGCGCGAGCACGGGCTGGCGGCCACCTTCATGGCCAAGCCGATCGCCGAGCAGGCGAGCAGCTCGATGCACCTGCACATGTCGGTGGTCGATGCGGCGAGCGGCCTCAACCTGTTCGCCGACGAGGACGACGGCGACAGCGCGCTGTTCTCGCAATTCATCGGCGGGCTGCAGGCCTATGTGCCGCAGGCCATGCCGCTGTTTGCGCCCAATGTGAACTCGTTTCGCCGGCTGAAGCCAGGGTTCAGCGCGCCCAACAATGTCGAATGGGCGCGCGACAACCGCACCTGCGGCCTGCGCGTGCCGGGTTCAAAACGCATCGGCCGGCGCGTCGAGAACCGGCTGCCGGGCGCCGACGCCAATCCCTATCTCGCCATGGCCGGATCGCTGCTGTGCGGCTATCTCGGCATCGAGGAGGGGCTGGAGCGGCGGGCGGAAGCGCCGGCCAATGCCTACAGGATCAAGCCCGATCTGCCGCGCACGCTGGAGGATGCGCTGGCGCGCCTCGACGCCTGCGAGCCGGTGCGCCGGCTGCTCGGCCAGAGCTTCACCAACGCGTTCCTGCGCCTGAAGCAGGTCGAGCTCGACAACTTCCAGGGCGTCATCACCGCCTGGGAGCGTGATCACCTCTTTGCGAGGGCGTGATCATGGGCTTCAACTCCGGACTTGACATGGAGCGATCCTACTATGCGGCGACGGCCATCCCGGCGCCGCATCACGCGCCGCTCATCGGCGAGGTTGACGCCGACCTCGTCGTGGTCGGCGGCGGCTGCACCGGCCTGTCGGCGGCGCTGCACGCCGCCGAACGCGGCCTGAAGGTGGTGCTGCTGGAAGGTGGACGCGTCGGCTGGGGCGCCTCCGGACGCAATGGCGGCCAGATGATCGTCGGCCTGCGCAAGGGGGCGGTGGAGCTGGTCAAGCTCTACGGCCGCGAACGCGCCAGGGCGCTGTTCGACCTCGCCTTCGAGGCGTGGGGGCTGGTGCTCGACATGATCGAGCGCCACGCCATCGACTGCGACCTCAGGAAGACCGGCCATCTCGTCTGCGCGGTCAGCGACGGCGACATGGCCTGGTTTGAGCATGAGGTCGAATGCCTGGCCACGGTCATGGACTATCCGCACGCCAGCGTGCTGTCGGCGTCGCAATCCCTCGAGGCCGTCGCCTCGCCCTACAAGGGCGCGCTCTTCGACGCGCTTGGCGGGCACATGCACCCGCTCAACTACACGCTGGGGCTGGCCCGCGCGGCGGTGGCGGCAGGAGTGACGATCCATGAAGCGTCACCGGCGCTGCGGATCGATCGCAGCCGGGGCATCCGGGTGGAGACGGCGACGGGCGCGGTGCGCGCCCGCCATGCCGTGCTCGCCGGCGAACTCCCTGCTCCATGGCATCGACAAGCGCGTGGAAAGCCGCATCATGCCGGTCGGCAACTACATCGTCGCCACCGAGCCGCTGGCCGACGCCGGGGAGATCATCCCCGGCAATGCCGCCGTCTCGGACTCGCGCTTCGTCGTCAACTACTACAGGCTCTCGGCCGACGGGCGCCTGCTGTTCGGCGGCGGCGAGCGCTACACGCCGAGCCCGCCGGCCGACATCGAGGCCTTCGTGCGCCCGCACATGGAGCAGACCTTCCCGCAGCTGAAAGGCCGCCGGATCGACCATGCCTGGGGCGGCCTGGTGTCGGTGACCACGTCGCGCTTTCCACATGTCGGCCGCGACGGCGAGGTCTATTTCGCGCATGGCTATTCCGGCAAGGGCGTCATCCTGTCGACGCTGGCCGGCAAGCTGCTGGCCGAGGCGATCTCGGGCGAAACCAGCCGCTTCGCACTGTTCGAAGGGCTGAACCCGATGCCCTTTCCTGGCGGGGCGGCGCTGCGCGGACCGCTCTATGTGCTCGGCATGCTGTGGTACGCCATGCGCGACCGGCTGAAGCACTGAGCTGACGACGAGCGGCGGGGGCCTCGTGCCCCCGCCGCTCGCGCCTGAATGTCACGGTCAAAATCACACCCGCCTGCACCAACCGCCAACCGAAACAACGCGGAGACTATCCGTCCCGCATCACCGATCTGTATGACATCACGATGTGCACAAATTGCACCAGAATCAGTGACGCCATATACAAAATTGTAAGGTCAGGGCGTCCACAGATCTGGCACGCCAGCGCTATTAAAAACCAAGCCATAAAAATCAAAGGTGACGGATATTCATCCTCGAACAAGCTTGAGAACGGCCTCATCTTTTCCATGTATTCTTTTTTCTTATTTTTGTCGTAATTTGTTATAAAGAAATCGTATATCAATCCCTTCGCATTGGGGATCATACTCCCATTCAACAAGAGATATATATTAACAAACGCATTTAAAAATATCGTCGCATAGAATAATGCATCCAGATCATACAAAACAGACCACGACGCCACCGTAATAACTATTAATGTAAATATCCAGAGTTTCATTCTTATATTTCGACCTCTCGTTGCCTCTTCCTACGATAACAACCACCTGCTTTCGGCACGGCACTGCATAGCCATCGCGCGTATGCAAGCGCCAATCAAGCGAAACAACGCTCCATTCAGCCGATCACTGCTCAACCCACCAACCGCTGCCGCAGGAAAGCCCCCAGTTCCGCCAGCGATCGGTCCGCCTCCGGCATCCTGCCGCTGAACACCTGCCAGACATGCCACATGCCTGGCCACTGCCGGATCTCGACGGCCGTTCCGGCAGCCCGGGCGCGATCCGCCAGCATCACGGAATCGTCGAGCAGGGTCTCCTGCGTGCCGACATGGAGCAGCATCGGCGGCAGGCCCGAGAGGTCGGCATAGAGCGGCGACACCAGCGGATTGCGCCGGTCGGCGCCGGCATAACGCTGCGCCGCGACGTCGAGGATGTCCGGTGTCGGGAAGTACGGATCGAGCCTGGCCTTGCTGCGATGGGTCGCTCCGGTCAGCGCGAGGTCTGTCCACGGCGACAGCAGGGCAAGACCGGCCGGCAGCGGCTCCCCGGCGTCGCGCAGGGCAATTGACAGAGCGAGCGCAAGGCCGCCGCCGGCAGAGTCGCCGGCGAATGCGATGCGACTGAATTCGCCATCTGCCAGCAGTTCGCGATAGACCCGCAGCGCATCGTCCAGCGCTGCCGGAAACGGATGCTCCGGGGCCAGCCGGTATTCGAACAGCAGCACCGCCGAGCCGGACTCCAGGGCAAGGCGCGCCGCCAGGGCGCGATGGGTTGCCAGCGATCCGGTCTGGTAGGCACCGCCATGCAGGTGCAGCACGGCAGTGCCGGCCGAGGCACCCTGCGGCACCAGCCATTCGGCGGCGCAGCCGCCGATGGTGCAGGGCCTCACTGCGACGCCCTGCGGCAGCCGGAACATGCGGCTGGCGATCCTTTCACGATCGGCGCGCAGGTCCGGCAGGGACAGGTTGCGGGCGCGCAGCCGGGCCAGGGTGAAGCGCGATATCTGGTAGTACAAGCGCGAGCGCAAAGACGGCATCTGTGATCCCCGGACGGCCTGAGCGTCGCAGAGTTCAGCGGAAACCGCACGAAATCAAGCAGACCGGCATCGGCATTCACAAAGCAGCCTGCCTCCGCAGGCGCCGGCTCAGCGCGTCACTCCGGTGACGAGCAGCGCCGCCAGCACGATCAGGACGAGGCCACCGAACAGCGTGGCGAGCACCAGCGCCATGCAGACCAGCGGACGCAGCTCGGAATTGTCGCGAAAGTAGAAATACTCCACGACCACCACCCAGGCGAGCGCTGCCGCCGCGGCGATGCCGGAGGCGGCGATTCCGAGCAGCGACGGCCCGATGCCGCCGAGGAAAGTCAGCACGAGTATGGACGGCGCACCGATGTAGCATTGCTGGTCGAATGGCACGCGAAGGCTTTCGCGGCTCACTCTGCCCGGCGTCAGAAGGTCGAGCAGCAAGGCGCCGACCAGCGGCACCAGACACAGCGCGATCATCGAGAAGGCGGTGACGCTTGTCCACGAACCGTAGACCATCTTGCCCAACGCGCTGCTGGTGGTGGCGCGCAACACGTCGATGTCGTCCGGCGAGATGAAACTGCCGAGGATGATGGCGATGGCGAGAAAAAGTGCGGGCCGCATCGCATCCGAGAAGGCCGTGTCGGGATCCAGCGCAGCCTGCTCGCGCACGTAGCGCAAGGTGCGCCTGGGGCTGACGATCATGCGCAGCACGGTGAGCGGAAAGAACAGGATCCACATCATGACGTCGTAGACGCCCTGTTCGATCAGTTCGGGATGTTGAAGAAATCCATGCAGTCTTGCTGCCAGTTGGCCGACGCCGGATGAGCCCGGCATCCGGCGGCAATCGGAACAGATTTACAATGACGGGATTTTCTCCATCATTGCCAGCGCTTTCGCCAGGGAAACGAGGATACCGTACAAGGCATGACCACCTACGATACGTCGCTTTTCCTGGCCGCCATCCTCTTTTTTGTGATTCTCGTTTCCTTGTGGCGCAATCGAAAAAAGCGGTTTCCGAATACGATCGAGCCCGATTCCAGCAATGGCGGCGGCCCATGGGACGCCTCCGATGGAGGAGCAGGCGGTGGTGGCGACTAGACGCCAGCCATCTGACCGCTACAGGGGATAGCGGCCCACACCCCACCGAGCCCACTTCAAGCCCGCTGCCGCTCCAGAACCTGAAGCGCCTGTTCGACGTGCCAGAGGTCGGCCTCTGAAACGCTGTCGAGTGCGCGGTAAAGTTTTTTGGCACCCCGATCGAGCAGCCATGTCCGGATCACGGCCCGATTGTCGTCGCTCACATTGCCCCAGAAGCCGCTCTTGCTGCCCTTGAGTTCAAAAACCGAGCCCTGAATGATGGCCGCAAGCTGCAGGGCGGAATTGCCGCCGCGAGAGCCATCGAGCGCCTCCAGTGCGGCTGCCACCCCGAAATCCAGACCCGCCATGCCACAGAACCAATCCTCGGCATTCTCCTCGTCGGAATGCCGGCCGAGCGCGCGCAGCCAGGCTTCCTCGAACACATGCCGGATTGCCGTCTGCTCATCGACCGGCCAATCCAGCCATCTGGCCCGCTTCAGCTTTTCGCCGATCAGGGAGGGATCGAGGCCCGGCCAGCCTTGCGTCCCGGTGGCCAGTTCGAGAATGCGGGGCAGGAAATAGCGATAGTCGTCGGCACCGCCGACGGTGGTCAAGGCATAGGCTGCATAGGGTCCGATCTGCTCATCGCCGAGCTGGCGCAGCGGCAATGAAACGAGAAGCTTCAAGAGGTCCTGATCCCGCAGCGCCGAAGCGTCCAGGACCCTCGGCCTGGGATAGAAGGCAAACACCTCGTAGCACCGGTCAAGGGCGCGCTGCAGCGGGGACATCTCATCCATGCGGGCGAGTCCTATTGGAGCGGCCGGGAGCATTCAATCCCGGCTTGCGATTGCCCTCTATCAACAACATTCCTTACCGCCTTGTCCCGAATGCACAGCCAAGTGAGCAAATCCCGCCATCCCGTTGAGTTGAAAATACGATTTGCCGATCATCTTTCTCTACGTAATATTCCATCATTAGACTTTCGAATAACATAAATATCCATCCGCAATATTTCTGGATTGAATTACCATATACTCGAAAAATAACCTCTCTTCCGACTGGGGAGGAAAGGTGATTCGAAATGGCCTGTCCTCGATCTTCGCATGACACATTTGGAATAACTTCTGAAATTCAATTTCAAACGAAACATGGAAAGGCTCTATTTGGTTTCTGCTGCGCCGGCCTGTTCAGCTCCGGCCTTTTCTTCGAAGACGCCGCCTGGGCGCAGGCGGCCTGCGTGCTTAGCCCTTGCACCGGCACGACGGTGCTGGAGGCAAACACCAAGGACTTCTTCACCGGCATCTCGCCGGACTGGGTGTTCGAGAACGACAGCAGGCTGAACGTCTCCGCCGCGGAGGCCGTCAGTGGCGGCAAGCAGTTCTTCCGGCACCAGAGCACGCTCAATCTTTCCGCCGCCAAGTCCATCAGCGGCGGCGAGCAGTGGTTCTACGAAACCAGCGTGCTCAACGCATCCACCGCGAACGCCATCAGCGGCGGACACAGTATTTCCGCGACAACAACGTGCTCAACGCCTCCGCCGCCGGCGCGATCAATGGCGGCTTGCAATGGTTCTACGGCACCAGCCGCCTCGAGGCCTCCGTGGCAGGCGCCATCAGCGGCGGTCAGCAGTTCATCAACGAAAACAGCACGCTCAACGCCTCGGCCCGGAACGCCATCAGCGGCGGCGAGCAATATGTGACCGGCACCGGCACGATCAACGCCTCGGCGACCAATGCCATCAGCGGCGGCCAGCGGACGCTGTTCAACAATGGCATACTCAATGCTTCCGCCGCCGGCGCCATCAGCGGCGGCCTGCAATATCTCAGCGGTTCCAGCACCCTGAATGTGCTGGCCGACCAGGCACTGACGACAGGAGCGACCATTGCCTTCGACAACAGCCAGGGCGGCCCCGGCGGCACGCTGAAACTGAACGGCCACAGCACCGCCGTCGGCGGCATCAACAGCGCCTTCGCAGGTTCCGGGATCATCACCAATGGCGGCCTGACCGACGCCCTGCTCACGGTCGACACCTCGAAACTCGGCCTGCCCTCGACCTTTGCGGGGACGATCCAGGACGGAACCGGCGGCGGCAGGCTCGGCCTCGATCTCGCCGGGGGCGGGCTGCTGCTCAGCGGAACCAACACCTACACTGGCGGCACGACGATCTCGGGTGGCCTGCTGCAACTCGGCAATGGCGGCAGCTCCGGTTCGATCGCCGGCGATGTGTTGAACAATGGCGCGTTCGCCTTCAGCCGCGGCGACACCTTCACCTTCGCCGGCACCATCTCGGGAAGCGGCGTCGTCTACCAGAACGGCCCGGGCACGACGATCCTGACCGGCAACAACAGCTACGGCGGCGGCACCGCCATCACCGGCGGCACGCTGCAGGTCTCTGCCGACACCAATCTCGGCGACGGCTCCGGCATCCTGATCTTCTATGGCGGCCAGCTCACGACCACCGCCGGTTTCGACAGCGCCCGCCCGGTTCTGCTGATCCAGGACGGTCGTTTCAACACGGCGGAAGGAACAACGCTCGGGCTGACCGGCGAGGTGCTGGGCAACGGCAATCTGGTCAAGTCGGGCACCGGCACGCTGCGGCTCGACAATGCGAACAATCTCTACGGCAACACGCTTGTCGAGGCCGGCACGCTGATCGGCAACGCTACCTCGATCTCCGGCAACCTGTTCAACGCCGCCGCCACCGTCTTCGACCAGACCGGCGACGGCCGTTTCGCCGGGCAGATCGCGGGGCTGAACGGCAGCGTCGGGACCATGGTCAAGCGCGGCGCGGGCACGCTTACGCTCGGCGGTTTGTCGACGCTCGACTGGACGATCGAGGCGGGCAACCTCGTCGCGGCGGCGGAACGTTTCGGCGGCAATGCCCGGATCGGCGCCGGTGGCTCGCTCACCTTCGACCAGACGACGAATGCCTCTTATGGCGGCGTCGTCTCCGGCAGCGGCACCCTCGTCAAGGCCGGCACCGGAGCGCTTGTCTATGACGGCGACAGCGCAGCCTTCGCCGGCACCACCAGGGTGGCGGCCGGCACGCTCATCATCGGCTCGGACACCGCGCATGGCGGCGCGGTGCTGGGCGGCTCGATGACCGTGCAAGGCACGCTGGGCGGCCATGGCACCGTCGGTTCGGGCCAAGGCTCGACGGTGACCGTCGCTTCCGGCGGCACGCTGTCGCCGGGTAATTCGATCGGCACGCTCACCGTCAACGGCGACCTCGTCTTCGACAAAGGGTCCCGCTTCGCGGTGGAAGTCGACCCGGACGGCCAGGCTTCCGACCGGGTCGATGTCACCGGCAACGCGGCCATCAAGGGTGGTTCGGTGGCACATGTCGGCGCCGGCGGCAATTACCGGCTGCGCTCCACCTATACGATCCTGTCGGCCAAGGGTGGCCTGTCGGGAAAATTCGACACGGTCTCGTCCGATTTCGCTTTCCTGACACCCGTCCTCGGCTACAGCCGCAGCGATGTTACCCTGACCCTGATGCGCAACGATGTCGGCTTCGGCACCAGGGCGACCAGCGGCAACCAGATCGCCACGGCAAGGGCGCTGGAAAGCATCGGTGTCGCCGCCGCCAATCCGCTCTACGATGCGGTCGCCCTTTTGCCCGACGACAGGGCGGTGATCCGCGCCGCCTTCGATGGCCTGTCGGGCGAGGTCAACGCCTCGACGGTGACCGGCATGCTCGAAGACAGTCGCTTCGTGCGCGATGCCATGAACAGCCGGCTGCGCGCCGCAGCCCGGACGGTCGAGCCATTGCCGCTGCTGGGCTATGGCGAAGAGAAGGCCACGGCGACGCTGGTTGCGACCGAAAGGCCCAACGACAACGGCGCCTGGGCTTCGGCCTTCGGGTCCTGGGGTCACACCGGCAGCGACGGCAATGCCGCCGAGACGTCGCGCGACATCCGCGGCTTCATGACGGGAGCGGACGGGCTGGTGGCGGGCGACTGGCGGCTCGGCTTTTTAGCCGGCTACAGCCATTCCTCGCTCAAGGTCGATGACCGCCGTTCGTCAGCCGCGAACGACAGCTACCATCTGGGCCTCTATGGCAGCCGGGAATGGGGTGCGCTCTCCTTCCGCTCCGGCCTTGCCGGACCTGGAGCGATGTCGATTCCAGCCGGCAGGTGTCGTTTCCCGGCTTCAGCGATGCCCTGACCGGCAACAGCCGCGCCCGCACCCTGCAGGTCTTCGGTGAATTCGGCTATGGCATGAAGGCAGGCGATTTCGCCTTCGAGCCCTTCGCCAACCTTGCCTACATCAACGTGCGCAGCGACGGCTTTGCCGAGAAGGGAGGCGCGGCAGCGCTGACCATCCTCGACAGCACCAACGCCGTCACCTTCACCACGCTCGGCATCCGCGCCGCCACAGATTTCGAGATCGGTTCAACAAGGGCGACGGCGCGCGGCATGATCGGCTGGCGGCATGGCTTCGGCGACGTCACGCCGACGGTTGCCCAGGCCTTCGCCGGCAGCAATGTGTTCTCGATCGCCGGCGCTCCCATTGCCAGGGACGCCGCGACGCTCGAAGCCGGGCTCGACTTCGCCATGACGCCCAGGGCCGCGCTCGGGCTGTCCTATCAGGGACAGCTCGGCACGAAGACGGGCGACCATGGCGTGCGGGCCGATCTGAACGTCAAGTTCTGACAGTAGATATGGCAGTATAAGCAGCATCCAGTCGAGATCCGCTCCGGTTCACCGGAGCGGTTTTCTGTGCCTCGGCATGCTATTCTTGACCTGAACTCGCCATGACAGATTGACCATCTTCGTGGAATATGGCTGAAATCAAGCTGGCGAGTGGGGACGAGCTGGGACGAAATTCCTTTGGGGGGAGCCGGGATCTGCCTGGACAAGGTCCAGGGGGGATCCTCCAATCCATTTGAACCCTTTCGTCGAACGGTGCCGGAGCCAGTTGCTGGCGGCTTTCGGGCAACCGTCGTTTTGCGTGGGGTGGGGATGACATATTCACTGAAGATGCGCCGCCTGGGAGGGCTGCCAGGCATTGCCCGGCTGCTGTGCGGGAGCGCGATTTTTTTCGCCTTTCCGGTTTCAGGCTGGGCCGCGGATCTCGATTTGAACGGCGGCAATGTCACGCTGCCGTCGGGAGCCTTTTTTGGCGGTCAGGCGTTCCTGAACGGAAGCGACGGCGTTGGCAATACCAATGCCGCCGCGGCAAGCCTGACCAGCACGGGCGGCAACGCCGTCTATTCCGGCTTCATCAATGAGACGAACGGGACGATCGCCATCCATCAGATTGGTGGGAACAACACGTTCGAAAACACGGCCAACAATTTCTCGGGCGGGTTCTTTGCCAGCGGCGGAGCAACGATTGGAATTGGCGGCGTCAACGGATCGCTCGGCACCGGCACTGTCACGCTGGATTCCGGGACGACATTGCGGGTCGACAATTTCGGCATCACCCTTGCGAACGCCGTCGTCCTCAATGGTGCGGGCATCGTCAAGTTCGACACCAACGCACATGATGATTTCGTGCTTTCCGGCGTGGTGAGCGGAAACGGAACGTTCGAGAAGGCAGCGGGCGGCACCCTGACGCTGACCGGCATCAATACATATGACGGCGGCACCAGGATTTCGGACGGCGTCCTTTCCGTTTCGACCGATGAGAACCTGGGTGATGCATCCGGCGACGTCACCATCACCAGCGGCTCTGCCTACAATCCAGGAACCGGTGGGGGAGCGACCTCGACGTTGCTGGCAACCGCCTCGTTCACCAGCGCGCGCACGGTCAATTTCGGCAATTTCGGTGGCCGCCTCGAGACGAGTGCCGGCACCACGCTGACACTTTCCGGCCTGATCGCCGGCGGCGGCGGCGCCAGCTTCATCAAGCAGGGCGACGGCACGCTGGTGCTGACCGGCGACAGCAGCGGCGCCACCGCCACGACCGGCTTCCTCGGCACGACACGTATCAATGGCGGCATGCTGCGCATCGAAGGCGGCGGCAAACTCGGCAGCGCCAGCGCAGGTGCCGGCTACATCTCGAACGGGGCCACCATGGTGGTAACGGACGGATCGAGCTGGACCACTGGCGGCCAGATCATCGTCGGCGACCAGGGTTCCGGCACCTTGCGGATCGAAAACGGCGGCAAGGTGAGCAGCAACAACAGCGGCATCATCGGGCTGGATGGAGCGAGTTCGGCCTCGATTGACGGCGGCGGTTCGGAATGGACGAGCAGCGGCGCGGATTTCTATGTCGGCCATTTCAACGAAGGTACGCTCACCGTCAGCGACAATGGTGCCTTGAACGTCGGAGGCGGCACCGGCACCATCAATGCGGGCCTGCCCGCGGGCAGCGCCGGCGGTACGATCAACATCGGTGCAGCCTATGGCGCGCCGGCAGCAGCCGCAGGCCAGTTGCTGGCCGGCGCGGTCGCACTCAACGTCGGCACGAGCCGGCTCGTCTTCAACCACACCGATGGCGGATATGCCTTCAAACCCGATATCACCGGGCCGGGCAGCGTGTACCAGGCCGCGGGGACGACGATCCTCAATGGCACCAACAGCTATACCGGCGATACGGTGATCGAGGGCGGAACACTGGTGGCCGGCGTCAACACCGCGCTCTCCGCCGATTCCGTGGTCTATGTCGACCAGGGCGGGACCCTCGACATCGCCGACGGCGTCCAGGCCGACATCAAGGGCCTGTTCGACGGCTCGTCCGGGCATGGCGGCATCATCAATATCGGCACGACGGATGACTCCACCGTTCTCTATGTCGGGTATAGCGGCCCCGTGGCGAGCGATTTCAGCGGACAGATCACAGGTGCCGGATCGCTCGAACTCGACCAGGGCTCCCTGACACTCAGGGGTGCAAGCACCATTGGCGGCGACCTCTATGTCAGCCCCGACGCAACCCTGACGCTGTTCGGCCCGGGCGCGTCGTTCGACGTCGCCGGCGGGACCTTCGGCATCAGCGCGCTGCCGGGTGTCGAAGCCGACGGATCGTTGAACATGCTTGCCGGCGCGAAGCTGACCACCGACAACCTGCTTGTCGGCGGCGTGATGCTTGTCGACGGCGCCGGTACGAAAGCAACCGTCGCCCAGTTGACCTTCGTCGGCTCCATGGCGAACGCCGCCGTGCTGACGATCCAGAAAGGCGCCGTTGTCGACAGCCTGTTCGGCGCGGTCATCGAAAATCCGTTCGATGCGGCGCGCGCCGTGGTCAGCGGGCCAGGCTCGACCTGGAACATCTCGACCTTCCTCGGCGTCGGCAACATGCTTGGCGGCGGCACCGGCACCCTGGCGGTGACCAAGGGCGGCGTCGTCAATGTCGGCGACACCACCGTCATCGCTTCGGACCCGACCTCCACGGGCCTGGGGCCTTCGGAAGTCATCGTGACCGGAGCAGGATCGAAACTTGTGACCGACACGCTGATCGTGGGCCTGCCACCATGTGTCTGTGGCGACCCGCTGCCCGGCCAGCTGTTCGTGGCAGACGGCGGTGCCGTGGTGGCGTCCAAGCCGGTGGTCATCGAAGAGGGCTCGCTGCTGTCGATCGGCAGCGGCGGCCTGTCGGGCTCGCTGGTTGCTCCTTCCATCGGCAACAACGGCCGAATCCAGGCCAATTTCACCGACAGCGTCACGCTCGACGCGCCGATCAGCGGTTCGGGCACGCTGTCGAAATACAACACCGGTACGCTCGTGCTGAACGGCGCCAGCACCTATACGGGTGCAACGACCGTCTATGGCGGCAAGCTGGTCGTCGGCGACAGCACGCATCCGGGCGCCAGCCTCGCCAGCACGGTCACCCTGAAGTCGGGAGCATCGCTTGGCGGCATCGGCACGCTGGGCGGCCTGGCGGTTGAGAACGGCGCAACGATCGCGCCCGGCAATTCGATCGGCACGCTGAACATCGCGGGCGACGTGTCGTTCGCCGCGGGATCGACCTATGCAGTCGAAATTGGCGGCAACGGCACGAGCGACCGCATCGCCGCGACCGGCAAGGCGACGCTGGGCGGCGGCACGGTAAGCGTGACCGCGCTGGATCCTGAAACCAGCTATCAGGACGGCCAGACCTACACCATCCTGACGGCAGCCGGCGGTGTCACCGGCGGCTTCGATCCGGCCGTGCTGGCCCGCTCGGCCTTCCTCGAAGCGACGCTTGCCCAGAGCACCAATGCCGTCGACCTGAAGATCGCCATCAAGAAGCCGCAGGAGCCGGGCGGCGGAAAGCCGGTCTTCGCCAAGGTGGCCAACACCTACAACCAGAAGCAGACGGCCGGCGCGCTGGATACGCTGCAGCAGAGCGGCGCGCCACTGGCGCTCTACAACAAGCTGCTGCTGCTGTCGGCCGACGAGGGACGCGCCGCCTTCGACAGCCTGTCGGGCGAGGTCAATGCCTCGACGGTGACGGGCCTCATCGAAGACAGCCGCTTCGTGCGCGAGGCCATCAACGACCGCCTGCGCTCGGCCTTCGAGACCGTCGGCGCCGAACCGCTGCCGCCGATGGGCTATGGCGAGGATGCGAAAGCAATCACCACGGCTTCGGTTGCTTCCGAACGTTATGGCGCCTGGGGCTCGGTGTTCGGATCATGGGGACATTTCGGCGGCGACGGCAACGCCGCCAGGCTGAACCGTTCGATCGGTGGCTTCGTCACCGGCGTCGACGGGCTGATCACCGACGATGTCCGCCTCGGCTTCGTGGCCGGCTACAGCCATTCCTCGCTCAAGGTCGATGACAGGCGTTCTTCGGCTTCGAGCGACAACTATCATCTCGGCATCTATGGCGGCACCGAGATCGGTGCGCTGTCGCTGCGCTCGGGCCTCGCCTACACATGGAGCGAGATCGATACGAGCCGGCAGGTCGCCTTCCCCGGCTTCAGCGACAGCCTGACCGGTTCCTACCGCGCCGGCACCACGCAGCTGTTCGGCGAACTCGGCTACGGCATCAAGGCCGGCAATCTCGCCTTCGAACCCTTCGCCAACCTCGCCTATGTCAATGTCCACACCAATGGCTTCAATGAAACCGGCGGGGCATCGGCACTGAGCGTCCACAGCGGTTCCAACGACAACAGCTTCACCACGCTCGGCATCCGCGCTTCGACCGATTTCGAGATCGGCTCAACAAGGGCGACGGCACGCGGCATGATCGGCTGGCGCCATGCCTATGGCGATGTGACGCCTGAGATCAGCCAGGCCTTCACCGGCAGCAGCGCTTTCACGATCGCCGGTGCGCCGATCGCGAAGGATGCCGCGGTCATCGAAGCCGGGCTGGACTTCGCCATCGCGCCGCGAGCGACGCTCGGCATCTCCTACCATGGCCAGGCCGGATCGAAGACCAGCGACCACGGCGTGCGGGCCGACCTCAACGTCAAGTTCTGACGGCAGGACATCATCGCCCGCCCCGGCTCGCCGGGGCGGGCGATGCGAGCGCACTTCCACGTCGGCGAACGGCAGATTTCGCGGGGGACGCACGAGCACCGGCGTCCAGAACCAAAAAATTCAGAAAAAATTCAGAATCCGGCGCTTGCCGGATCAAAACATCCATGACCTTTGATCGGAGTGCCTTTTTCGGCCAATCGCTGGCAATTGTGGCACGGGGCGGCAAGGGGAATCGGGGGCTTGCAGACGACGAAATGTCGTCTGGGGGCATTCCCCAGGTGGAGACATGCTTGTTTCGGGCGTCCTCGCCCTGCGCAGGTCTCCACCCCGCCGGCGGCCGGGTGCGGTTGCCTTGTCGCAACGTGCCGGAGCGGACCGATCTCAAGGCGCCGGGCGGCATTCCTTCAAAATCCGCCGCGCGGAGAAGCGTGTGCTTGTCTCCCGGCGAGGGGAGGCACTATCTCGAAATTTCAGCCGATCCTCCGCATCCACTTTGATTCCGCCCCAATCGTCTTGATCATGGCGCGAAAGCCCTGCACATGCACAGGCAACTTCGCGCAAAGTGAGCATCCAGATGACGAAGACAAGAGCAGCCGGCCGATCCGTTCTGGCGTTTCTCGCGCTGATGCTCATCACGGTGGCCGCAACGCTTTCGGCCGCCGACGCCGCGACGGCGGAACGCCAGGCGGGTGTGCTGCGGCTGCAGGTTGCGGACGAGGACGGTCCGTTCGACGTGATGGTCTGGTACCCGACCGATGCGCCGCAGACACCCTGGCAGGCCGGTCCCTTCACGATCGACGCCAGCCGCGATGCGCCAGTCGCGGCGCAGGGGCGGTTTCCCGTCGTGCTGTTTTCCCACGGCAGCGGCGGCACGCCACTGGGCCATCGCGGGCTCGCAAGCTCGCTCGCCCGCAAGGGTTTTGTCGTGGTTGCCCCCGCGCATCTCGGCGACACGGCTACGCGCGCCCGTTTCGAGAAACAGGCGCAGATCTTCACGGCGCGCCCCCGGCAAGCCCTGGAGGCGCTGCAGGCCGCATTGCAGGATGAACGTCTGGCCGGCCATGTCGATCCGGCCCGCATCGGCATGATCGGCTATTCCGCCGGTGGCTATACCGCTCTGGCACTCGCCGGCGCCCGCCTCGATGCGACCGCGGCGTCGACCTATTGCTCGGGAGCCGGCCAGGGCGATATCGGCTCCTGCGGCCCGGCACAGGACAGCGTGGTGGATGCGATCCGCCAGCTTCGTTCCGCCAGGCTGGCCACCGAACCCCGCCTGAAGGCGCTCGTGCTGATGGATCCGCTCAGCATCGTCTTCGACCGGGTGAGCCTCAAGGAAATCAGCCTGCCGATCTTCCTGCTCCGCCCTGAGGACGATGCCTATATGAACGCGTCGCACAACGCGCTGGCGCTGGCCAAAGGGCTTTCATTCCCGCCGCAGGAGACCGTGGTGCCAGGACGTCACTTCGTCTTCATCGACCCCTGCCCGCAGGAGCTGGCGGCGGAAGCACCGCTGATCTGCAACGACGAGCCCTCCGTCGACCGCGCCGCGGTTCACGAGAAGTTCGAGAGCGAGATCGCCGCTTTCCTCGAGAAGAAGCTGTGAGCCTCGGAAGGCGAGGCACGTCGTGACACGTTTTCCTGTCGCCCCCTAGACGTTTCCGTTTTGCGAAAAAACAAAGATTTAGGGTGTTTGCGCGTTTCCGTGAAAACCGGAAGCGCTCTAGGATCAGGCATGCGCGTGCTGGTGATCGAAGACGATGCGATGCTTGGCAGGGCTCTGGTCCAGGCCCTCGAAGATGCCGACATGTCGGTCGACTGGGTGCGGGATGGGCGGCTCGGGGAAGAGGCCATCGCCATCGGCGGGCACGGTTTCGTGCTGCTCGACATCGGCCTGCCCGGCCGATCCGGACTTGAGATCCTGCGTTCATTGCGAATTGCCGGCGACAAGCGGCCGATCCTGATGATCACGGCGCGCGACGACCTCGACGACCGCGTCGCCGGCCTCGATCTCGGCGCCGACGACTATCTGGTCAAGCCCTTCGAGGTGAAGGAATTGCTGGCGCGCATGCGGGCGGTGCTGCGCCGGCATGGCGGGCAGGCAGTTTCGATCCTCGGCACGAGCGAGGTGGAACTCGACCTGTCGAGCCACGAAGTGACCTATCGCGGGCACAGCGAAGTCTTGCCGGCACGCGAATTCGCATTGATGCAGGCCTTGCTCGACCGACCGGGAACCATCCTGTCGCGCACCCAGCTCGAAGAGAAACTCTACGGATGGGGCGAAGAGGTGGAGAGCAATGCCGTCGACGTGCTCATCCACTATGTGCGGCGCAAGTTCGACAAGGACATCATCCGCAACATCCGCGGCGCGGGCTGGATGGTGCCGAAATGAGTGACGCGATCTCGATCCGCCGCACCGCCTTCATCTGGCTCGCCGGGCTGATGGCGGCCATCGGCATCTGCGCGGCGGCCGGGTCCTATCTGCTTGCCCGGCGGGAAGCGGCCGACTTCCTGGACAACCAGCTGCGGCAGGTCGCGCTCTATGTCGGCGATACGCCTTCCGCACCGGGGACCGACCCGGACGGTCCCGGCACGCACGATCCGGAGGACGACTTCATCGTCCAGGTCTGGGACGCGTCCGGCAAGCCGCTGCGGCAATCACACCCCGCCATAACCATCCCCCGGCAGGCGGCGAGCGGTTTCCGGGATCTGCCGGGCGTCGGCTACGACTGGCGCGTCTACACACTGGCCACCGCGAAACGGACGGTCCAGATCTCGCTGAGGATGGACGTGCGCCAGGAGCTGGCGACCAGTGCCGCGCTTCAGGCGGCGCTGCCGATCGTCGTGCTCATCCCGCTGTCGCTGCTGATGCTGGGCTGGATCATCGACCGGATCATGGCCCGGCTCGACCGCCTGGCGGTCACGGTCGCTTCCCGCAACCCTACCGCGGACGATCCCGTGCCTATCGACGATGTGCCCAGGGAAGTCATTCCGTTCGTCAGCGCCATCAACCAGTCGCTGGCCCGGTTGCGGGCCTTGCTGGAACAGCAGCAGCGCTTCATCTCGGATGCCGCTCATGAACTGCGGACGCCGCTGTCGGCGCTGCAGATCCAGATCGACAACCTTCGGCACAACGACCGCGACGGCCGCTTCGCCCAACGTCTCACTGAAATCGAAGCCGGCATCGGCAGGGCAACAGGCCTGGTTGCAAAGCTGCTGCGCCTCGCGCGTTACGATGCCCCCTCCTCTTCCCCACCCCCGCAACCGGTCGACCTGGCGCAGCTTGCGGTCGACGTGGTCGCGCAGCTGACGCCGCTTGCCGAAAGCCGGTCGATCGATCTCGGCATCACGCGCCGGGACGAGGCCGTCGCACACGGCGTGCCTGCGGACCTGGATATCATCCTCGGCAACCTGATCGAGAATGCCCTGCACTACACGCCCCCGGGCGGCAGCGTCGATGTCGCCGTCGAGGTCGCGGGGCAAGAGGCGCGGATCGAGGTTCGCGACACCGGCCCCGGCATCCCTCAGGACGATCTCGCGCGGGTCTTCGAGAGGTTCTTCCGCGCCAGGCCGCAGGACGCCGAAGGCAGCGGGCTCGGACTGGCGATCGCCAGGGCAGCAGCCCAGAGGAACAATGCGCGGCTGTCACTCGCCAACCGCGAAGACGGAAGCGGCCTCGTCGCCAGCCTCGTCATGCAGCGGAGCGCGCGGCCCTGAACGGCTCGGCGGCGATCTTTTTCACGGCTCTAATTCTCAGCTAATCCAACCCGCTTATTGCTCGCAGCCAGGGTCAAGGCCGCGCCCTGCGGCCGCTGCCCGGTCAAACCCGAAGGGTGAAGCGATGCCCGCTCCGATTGCCTGTAACAGCGAGGTTCCCGATGAAACAGATCCTTCTCGCCATAGCACTCATCGCCGCCCCCGCGGCGGCGTTCACCGGCTTTGAGCTCTACGCAGGCGCGACGACGGCCAAGACCGCGGATCTCGGCGACCTGTCTTCGTTCAAGGCCATCATCGCCGACGTCCGGGCACTTGCCGCCAAGGGCGATCTCGCCGCCGCCGCAAAACGCATCACCGACTATGAAACGGCCTGGGATCAGGCCCAGTCGGCGATCCGCCCGCTGAATCCGAACGACTGGAACACGATCGACGCCGCCTCCGACGACGCGCTGAAGGCCCTGCGCAAATCCACGCCTTCGGCTGCCGAGGTCGACAAAACCCTCGCGGTGCTTGCTGCCGCGCTCGACAATCCAGCCCACCCCGCCCAGTGACCGCGGCGAGCGGTCCGACGTTCGGCCCACCTGCCTGATCCATTCATTCAAGGATGCCCACGATGTCCGCGACAAGCGATTCAACCAAGGTCTACAACCGCGTCCCCAGCGTGACGGCCGACTTCTGGCTCATCAAGCTCATGGCCGTCACCATGGGCGAGACTGCAGCAGACTATCTCAACGTGCAGATGGGCCTCGGGCTGACGGCAACGTCGCTGATCATGTCCGCCATCCTGCTCGGTGCCCTTGCCTGGCAGTTCGCGCAGAAGCGCTATGTCCCGGCCGCCTATTGGCTTTCCGTGGTGCTGATCAGCATCGTCGGCACCCTCATCACCGACAATCTCGTCGACAACTTCCATGTGCCGCTGCTCACCACCACCATCGCCTTCTCGATCGCGCTGGCGCTGACCTTCCTGCTGTGGTTCCGGGCCGAGCGCACCCTTTCGATCCATTCGATCTTCACCAATCGCCGCGAGGCCTTCTACTGGCTCGCCATCCTGTTCACCTTCGCGCTCGGCACGGCGGCGGGCGATCTGGTGGCCGAGCAGTTCGCGCTCGGGTACATGGCGACCGGTGTGCTGTTCGGCATGATCATCCTGTCGCTGAGCATCGGCTACTTCTTCCTCGGGCTCGATCCGATCCTCGGCTTCTGGCTGGTGTACATCCTGACCCGGCCGCTCGGCGCCTCGTTCGGCGACCTGATGTCCCAGCCGGCGCAGTATGGCGGCCTTGGCCTCGGCACCGTTGTCACCAGCAGCATCTTCCTGGTGGCGATCATCGCCATCGTCGTCTTCATGAGCCTGCGCAACGAGGGCGAGCTGTCCGAAGACCATGATGCGCAGGCTGGTGCAGGCGACAAGCTCGCCAGGCAGAAAGCATGAAAATTCGGCGGGCCGATCGGTGCCTGGCCGAGCAATACTCCAGGTCCCCGGACGGCCCCTCGATGAGCAATCCTTCGGCAGGCGGCGGACATATCCATGGATGAACGGGTCACGCGCTGGATCAATGCACCGGCAGGTGCGCATGCCCGGCTGGACGCGGCCATGCTCACCATCACCCATTACGGTGTGCCGCTGCTGATCCTGGCGGTTGTCATGCAGTGGTGGAGCCGCGGCGAGCGCCTGCATGTACGTCACGCCTGCGTCGCCGCCGGTCTGTCCTTCGCGATCGGCCTCGGGCTGAACCAGATCATCCTGCTTTTCGTGCATCGTATGCGGCCCTATGATGCCGGCGTCAGCCACCTGATCATCGAGCGCAGCGCGGACTGGTCGTTTCCATCCGACCATGCCACAGCCGCTTTCGCGATCGTGCTTGCCTTCCTTTTCCAGGGGCTGCGAGGCCGTGCGACGGCGTTTGCGGTTGCGGCGGTGGCGGTCTGCGTTTCCCGCATTTATGTCGGCACGCATTATGTGACGGACATCCTTGGCGGCGTCGCCACTGCCGCCGTGGCGGCACTTGCCGTGCGAGCGTTTTACCGGAAGGACACGCGGCTCGACCGGATGGTCACCAATATCCTCTAGCGACGGGCAGCAATGCTCGCATTCCGCAGGGGTATGGATTCCCATGCCAAGAACATCCCAAGCAGAGGATGTTTTTTCCAGCTTCGCATCATCTCGTCCGGCGCCTTTGCTTCCCGGCCGCATGCAGGTGAGCTAACCTAGACGCTTCCAATGAGGACGTTTGCTCAATGTCGCGGGTGCAGCTGAAAGCAGCGGACGGCACCGTCGTCGAATTGGATCCGGCCAATGTCGTCGAAATCCGTCAGTTCGACGGCAAGGCGCAGGTCGAACAGGTGACCAGCGATCCATCCGTCCCGAGACGCATCACGCTTGCAGAAAAACCGTGGCGCGTGGCCATGCTGCTGAACGCGGCGATCGGCGAGACACGGTTCAGCAACTGAGCCAACGGCCAGAGCCGCTAGGCCCATCCCTCGGGACAGGACGAGCCTTGCCCAGCTGCTGATAGCGCCGTCGAAAAGGCCGCCAACTGACGTCGGCATGAATTGTCCTGCATGACAGGTTACCGCTTCGCCCTGCGCTGCGTGCCGGGGCATCGGCGAAGATGGTCGGGATTCCGCTCAATCCCTTCGTTTTCCTGCACAAGCTTCATCCGAAAAGGCGGCAACCTTGCTCTGCCGCTCAAGGAGGAAACGCAATGCTCGACGACGTCGCCAGGGAAAGCCGCCGCGAGCGGCGCCGCGCCAGGGGTGGCGAAGCGGCGAGCCAGCGCAAGCCCGACTACCGCAGCCTGCGCAACCCGTTCCTGCCGCAACCGGTCTTCTCCGACGACCAGGTCGCGGCGATCCACGACACAGCGCTGCGCGTGCTGGAAGAACTCGGCATCAAGGTGCTTCTGGCGGAGGCGCGCGAACTCTACCGGCGTGCCGGCGCTATCGTCGACGACGACACGCAGATGGTGCGTATCGGCCGCGACATCGTCACGGCGGCGCTTGCCTCCGCGCCGCGGTCGATCCGCGCCCTGGGCGGAGACCGTTCCAGGGACCTCGTGCTGGAACTCGGCGCGCTCTCCCTGCTTGCCGGTTCCGGCGCTCCCAACGTGACCGACATCGAACGCGGCCGACGCCCCGGCAACCTCGCCGATTTCGAGGCCCTGGTCCGCATCGTGCAGGGCTTCGACGTGCTGCACATGCTGGGGCCTTTCATCGAAGCGCAGGACATCGACACACGCTTCCGCCACTATGCGGTCAACCGGGTGCAGCTGACCCTTTCGGACAAGCTGCCCTTCGTCTATGCGCGCGGCACGCCGCAGGTCGAGGACAGTTTCGCGATGCTTCGGCTGGCGCGAGGCCTTTCCGACGACGCCTTCCTGTCTGACGTGCATTGCTACACCGTCATCAACAGCAACTCGCCGCGCCAGCTCGACATCCCGATGGCGCAAGGCATCATCGACTTCGCGCGTGCCGGCCAGGTGTCGATCATCACGCCCTTCTGCCTCGCCGGCGCGATGGCGCCGATCACGGTCGCCGGTGCGCTGACGCTGCAGCATGCCGAGGCGCTGGCCGGGCTGGCGCTGGCCCAGATCAGCCGGGCTGGCGCGCCTGTGGTCTATGGCAGCTTCTCATCCAATGTCGACATGAAATCGGGCGCACCGGCCTTCGGCACGCCGGAGCATGTCAAGGCGACGCTCGGCGCCGGCCAGCTGGCGCGGTTCCTCGGCCTGCCCTGGCGCTCCGGCGGCGGCAGCGCCGCCAACATCTCCGATGTGCAGGCCGCGCACGAGACGCAGTTCTCGCTGTGGGGCACCGTGCTTTCGGGCGCGACCGTGTGCATCCACGCCGCCGGCTGGCTGGAGGGCGGCCTGACCGTTTCCTTCGAGAAGCTGATCACCGACATCGAGGCGCTGCAGACCATTGCCGAACTGTGCACGGCCGTGCCCGGCGATGCGGATGCGATCGGCTTCGACGCCATCGCCGAAGTGCAGCCGGGCGGGCATTTCTTCGCCGCGCAGCACACCATGGCGCGCTACCGCACCGCCTTCTACGAGCCGCTGGTCGCCGACCTTTCCAACTTCGGTTCGTGGAGCGAGGCCGGCGCGCGCACCGCGACCGAACGCGCCAACGACGTCTGGAAACGCAGGCTCGCCGAATTCGAGGCGCCCCGGTCGGCGGCCGCCTGCGGCGAGATCCTCGACGCGTTCATCGCGCGGCGGACGGAGCAAGGCGGCGCCGAACCCGTCTCATGACGGGCCCGCGAGGATTGGGCGGCCAATCCGTGCCAGCAATATCCTTTGGTATATCGGCCGTATGCCATTGCCTTTTCGCGGCGCCGCTTTTCGGCTGGATATGCTCCGATCCGCTTGCTATCCGATTGACGTTCGGAAGCCTCCGACAACCAGACAGGAAACTCGAAATGCCCAGCGACAGTAGTCGAACGCCGCAAAGGCCGTCAGGTCGGGTCTGAGCAATCGGTCTCGCCCTGACGTCCCGCGCGGCACGTCAAGGAGTGAGACATGAACATCGCAACCTTCCCCCGCAGCACGCTGGCCCGGCACCGCGATTATTTCGTGGCCGAGAGAATTGAAACCGGCCTCCAGCACGAAACCCGTCGGGAGAGATCCCGCACGCGCCCGGAGATCATCGCGATCTGGAGCCCCAATCCGGATACCGGCCGCATCGAATGCCGCTGGACAGCCGACCGGGACGAGATCGCCAGGTGGCTTTCCCGGCCCTGGATCGAGCGGGCGGGGATAATCCTCGCCGCCGCCCAGCAAGCGCGCTTCGACAAGGCAGGGCGGCTGCGCTGACCACGTCGTGGAGGGCATTGCCGTCTCGGCAGCGCTGATACCCGCGTCGCCAATCCGGTCCCGGGCGCCAATCGCCACCGCGACGGCCCCGGGGTCAATCCGGCAGATCCAGATTGACCAGCAGAACCATATAGAGAAGCCAGACGGCTGCCATGGCGCAGCCGATTGCAGCGTAGACGCGCCGCGCACGGCCGTTGCTCAGATAGGCCGCCGCAAAGAAGAACAACGCGCCGAGCGGCAACAGAAACATGATCGGCATCAGGCCTGCTCCGCACTGGTGGCGGGCATGATGGTCAAGAGCCTGAAGGCGTGAACGCTCACCGGATCAGCCTCGCTTCATGCGCGGCGATGCGGTCGATGGCATCGACAAAGCGCCGGCGCTCCTTGTCGATCCAGCGGCCGTCCTCGTAGTTCCGCAGGAACGTCTCGGCGAACTCGACCGGGTCTTCGCCGACGATCGCCCGGATCGGCGTTCTGTTGGCCGCGCTCTCCTCGAAGAGGTTGATCAGGTCCTCAATCATGGCCACCAGGGTCTCACCCTTGGTGATGCCGCCGAAATACATGAAGTAGCGGTCCAGCGCTTCCAGCGCCGCGCGGTAATTCTCGGGAAGCTGCTCCTTGCGCGCCTTGTATTCGCGGTAGCGCTTCTTGTGTTCGAGCGACCCGGTGATCTTCTCGATCCATTCCATGGCCATGATCATTTCCTTTCGGTGTGGAGCTGTTCGAGCCGGTCTGCGAGGAAGCTCCATGTCCTCCAGAACTCGTCGAGGTAGTCGCGGCCCTGCGCGTTGAGGGAATAGACCTTGCGCGGCGGCCCCTTCTCGGACGGAACCTTCTCGACGTCGACTAGACCACGCTGCTCGATCCTGACGAGCAGCGCATAGACGGTGCCCTCGGCGATGTCGGAAAAGCCGCGGTCGCGCAGCCACGCGGTGATTTCGTAGCCATAGGCCGACTGGCCGGCGAGGATCGCGAGCACGATCCCCTCCAGCGTCCCCTTGAGCATCTCCGTCATCTGCTTGCCCATGGCGCTTCCTTCCACTACTCAGCATTGCTTAGTACTAGTACTTAGTAATGCTATATAGAAAGCCTGTCAAGCGGCGCCCATATCGCGTGCAACCGAACCACTCCCCTCGCGTTCCCGAACCAATGCTACGAAACGAGGAGTGCTGGCATGACGTCCCCGAAGCGACAGAAGCTGCGGCTTTCCGGCGGAACCGAGCTTTCCTTCGTCACGGCAGGGGATGCGGCAAAACCGGCGCTGCTGCTGCTGCACGGCTTTCCAAGTTCTGCCCGCACATTCGACGGCATCATTCCCGGGCTGGCGCGCATCGTCCATGTGATCGCGCCCGACCTGCCTGGCTACGGCCAGTCGGAGCCCTTGGCCAAACCAACGTTCGAGGCGCTCGGCGACGTTGTCCAGCAACTGCTGGACCATCTCGAAATCGGACAGCGCTTCATCTACCTTCACGATTGGGGGGCGCCTGTCGGCGTGCACATCGCCATGCAGGCGCCCGAACGTGTCGCCGGCCTCATCATCCAGAACGCGAACGAGCATCGAACCGGCTTCGGGCCGCTTTGGCACGACACTTTCGAATTCTGGAAAAACCCGACGCCGGAGACCGAAAAGAAGGCGACATCGCACCTGACCTTCGAATTCACGCGCGAGCAGTACACGGGCGGCTTGCCCGACGAGGTCGCAGCCAGGATCAAAGGCGAACCCTGGGTGGAGGACTGGCGCGTGATGAACCTGCCCGGCCGCATGGAAACGCAGCGCGCGCTGATTGCGGACTATGGCAACCACGTCGCTCGCTTCGACGCCGTTGCCGACTATCTCAGGCAGAACCAGCCGCCGGCGCTGATGCTGTGGGGACGGCATGACCCGTATTTCGACATCGCCGAGACACTGTCATGGATGCAGGACCTGCCGCGCATGGAAGCCCATGTCTTCGATGGCAGCCATTTCCTGCTCGAAACACATGCCGAGGCCGCGCTGGCGCTGATGCTGGACTTCATCGGCAAGCAAACGACGCGCTGAACGCGATGCTTCTGCGCGGTCCCGGAAAATTGGAACCACGCTGGATCGGAATTCTTGTTTTTGCAGGCATCCACTTTCAAAGAAGGAGACCATGATGACCACTGCAACAGGCCATACCGAAGCCATTCCCGCCAGCCGCGTGATCGGAACAAATGTCTACAACACAGCCGGTGAACATATCGGCGACATCGAGGATGTGATGCTGGAGAAGACCTCGAACGGCATCATGTTCGCCGTCATCGGCTTCGGCGGCTTTCTCGGCATCGGCGAGAAGTATCATGCCATTCCCTGGGCCGCGCTCGACTATGACAAGGGCAGGAAAGGCTATGTCGTTCCCTACGACAAGGAGCAGTTGCGAGCGGCGCCAGCCTACTCGATCAACGAACTGACCGAGGATGACGGCCTGAAGGCACGTGATGCATCCTACAGCTACTACAAGGCCGATCCCTACTGGCAATAACAAGGGATCAGCCCGGCGGGCCGCGCCAGGCGGCCCGCCCATTTCCCGAGACATACAGGCCCCGCATCCCGTCCTGCCATCACGCCCCTGAGTGCCGCGAAGTCCGGCACAGATTTTTGGAACCTGCTCATGCGGAGCGTGTTTCCTCTTGGATGCATTGGGAGCGCGATCGGAGGGAAATCATGCAATCCAAGGCAAACCAGCGGATCGAACTGCAGTCTGCCGGGAAGACATTGGCCGATGAAAAGGCGGAGGCACAGGCGCGGCTGGCGGCCATCGTCGATTCCTCCTCCGATGCCATCATCAGCAAGGACCTCGACAGCGTCATCACCACCTGGAATGCCGCTGCCGAACAGATGTTCGGCTACACGGCGGATGAAGCGATCGGCCAATCGGTGCTGATGCTGATCCCACAGCATCTGCATGACGAGGAACACGAGATCATCGAGCGCATCCGCGACGGCGAGCGCATCGGCAGCTTCGAGACGGTGCGGCTGCGCAAGGACGGCACGACGATCCACGTCTCGCTGACCATCTCGCCGATCAAGACTGCTGACGGCAGGATCATCGGCGCCTCCAAGATCGCCCGCGACATCACGGCGACACGTGAGAACGAGCGCCGTATCCGGCTGCTGCTGCGCGAGGTCAACCACCGGGTGAAGAACCAGTATGCCGTCATCCTCGCCATGGTGAAGGAAACCAGCCGGCGCGCGCAGTCGCCCGAGGAATTCGAACGTCATGTTCGCGACCGCATCGCGGCACTTTCCCGCTCCCACGATCTGCTGGTGCTGTCTGACTGGTCGGGTGCGAGCATCGCCGAACTGGTACAGGAACATCTGAAGCCGTTCGGACACGAAGAACGCATCAAGGTGTCGGGCTCGCTGCTGACGCTGAACGCGCGCTCGGTGCAATATCTCGGCATGGCCCTGCATGAACTCGGCACCAATTCCGCCAAATACGGCGCGCTCGCCTGTTCCAGGGGTTCGATCGAGGTGACATGGAAGGTCGCCACCGACGCGTCGGGCATATCCGTTCTGCAGCTTCGCTGGGAGGAACGTTTTGCCGGCGAGCCGGCCACCTGCCACCAAAGCAACCCGCGCGGCTTCGGCAGCATCGTGCTGCTGCGCGCCGCGCCGCAGGCGCTGGACGGCAGCGCCGAGATCGACCGCGGCACCGGTCACGTGCGCTGGCAGCTGACGGCTCCGGTCGACAGCGTCACGGCGGTGCGCGACAACGAGGAAGAGCCCGCGCTCAGCCAGCAGGTGTTCGACCCTGTCCGGCTCGTGCGCTCGCCAGCGCTGCGCGACAACATGATCCGCAGACCCCGTTCCGGCGGCGCCGTGGCGCCGGTCGGCAGCCTGATGGCCAATCGGGCAAAATAAGCACAGCCGGAAAACTCTCCCGGGCGGCTCAACGAGCATCGGCCTCTGCCGGAGTTCTTCCTGTTGTGACCTGATCATGGCGTCTCAGAGTTTCCTGATGCCTGGCTTTACGAGGAGCGCCTAGCGGCAGGTCAGGAGGGAAGCGACGGCTTCCGCGACGGCTCCACAAGACAGACGCATCCATTCGGCCGCCGGCACGTTCCCCCTCCTGTGCAACAAGCAAGGAGCAGAGAATGTTGATCGCCAATGGAACCGTGGTTGCCGTTTGCGACGGTGAGAAGTTCAGCCTCTATCGCAACCAGGGTGACGAATGGGCGCCCGATCTGGCGCCGCTGGACGTGGGCGATGTCGAAACGGAGAACAAGTCGAGCGGCGTGAGGCACCGCAACACCGCCGTCAACCCGGCGGCACAACAGCTGGAGGAAGACAGTTTCGCCGTCGGCGTCGCCGGCACTCTTTCCAGCATGTTCCTGGCCAAAGAGTTCGAGCACCTGGTGGTGATTGCAGCGCCGCGCACGCTGGGAGAACTGAGGAAACGCTATCACCGCCAGATGCTGCCGGCGATCCAGGCGGAAATCGCCAAGGACCTGACCGGCCATGCCTTGCCGGCGCTACTGGCCATGCTGAAGACTGCAAAACCCAACTGACCGCTGTCGGGCGCACAAGATGGAACCTCTGTCCCGGATGACCGTTCGTCTCCGTGAGGTCACCGCAAAAGGAGGTCCAGATGTTGCAGAACGAGATTTGGCTGCTTCTGCTCACCGTCGCTCCCATCCTTGCCGCCGGACTGGTCGGCTTCGCCATGCTCACCCGGAATGAGGACGGCGCGGCGGAACGACGGCACCACGACGCCGCGATGAGAAGGCTCTACCGGCTGTAGCGGCCGGGAAACCGCGAGTCACGGCCGCTCGGACGGCCGTGCCACTGCCGCGGCTATGCCAAGCTCATCACAGAAGAAACGCGTACCGGCCGAAGTCACCAGCAGGGAACGCCGTTTCGGCCCGGCCAGAAGATAGCCCTGCGTCAGCATCATCTCCGTCAATCGCGCGCCGAGATAACCGCCAAGGTGATGGCGGCGCTCTGTCCAGTCCAGGCAGAGCCGCGCGAACGGGCGGCGGGCAGGTGGCGGCAAAAGCGTGTGATCGGCCTGGCGCTCGTACCAGCGCCGGCCTTCTTCGCTGAGCTCGACGCCGTCCTGTTTCAACGCGAGCATGCCGCGTGCCGACAGGCTGTCAAGAACAGCGACGCCGAGATGACCAGCGAGATGGTCGTAGCACAGGCGGGCGTGGCAGAGCGCCGCGTCGTGGCGCAGACGCTGCGTCGGCGGGTGCGTCCAGTTGGTCAGGCCTTCCAGCATCTCGGCGACATCGCTCGACGCCAGGCGATAGAAGCGATGGCGGCCCTGCTTCTCGACAGCCAGCAGGCCACCGTCGACCAGTTGCCCAAGATGCAGGCTTGCCGCCTGTGGCGAAGCGCCCGCCAGCAGGGCCAGTTCACCGGCTGGCCGACGCGTGCCTTCGCTGAGGCTCTGCAGAATGGCCGCCCGTACGGGGTCGCCGAGAAGGGCGCCGAGTTCCGCGAGCGATCCGGGGACTTTTTCCATCGTCAGCTTCAACCCGCTTTCGTCGGTCCCGATCATGAACGACGGCGGCTTATAATGCTAAAGGAAATCCTGAAACATCGCGGCCATCCCTGCGCGCAGAGTGAGAGCCGCCTGCATGCAGGCTCATGGAACGGGTCGTGCGATGCAACAAGAAAAGCAGCTCGGTATCCTGCTGATCCTGGGTTCAGCGATTGCTTACAGCCTGTCCGGATATTTCACCCGGCTGATCGAACTCGATGTCTGGATGATGCTGTTCTGGCGCGGGATTTTCGGCGGCACCTTCATCGGCGCCTATGTGTGCTGGCGCCATCGCTTCAACATCCCGGGCGCTTTCAGGGCAATGGGCATGGCCGGTCTCTGGGTGACCGCCCTGTCGACAGTCGCCACCATCAGCTTCATCACCGCGCTTCGCCTGTCGCCGGTTGCCGATGTCATGACCATCCACGCCGCGATCCCGTTCCTGACTGCCGTCCTTGCCTTCGCCTTCACCGGCACACGCGAAGGCTGGGCCACCTGGGGCGCCAGCCTGCTGGCCTTTCTCGGCGTCGCCATCATGGTGAACCCGCAGGGTACGGCGGAACATCTTATGGGCAACGCGCTGGCCGGCATCATGGCGCTGTCCTATGCCGCCATGATGGTCATCATCCGCCGAAACGGGCACGTCTCGATGCTGCCGGCGGCATGCCTGTCAGCCTTCGCCTGCTCGCTTGTCGTACTGCCATGGGCCGACCCCGCCAATGTCGGCACGCCTGATCTGGTCGCGCTTCTGCTGTTCGGCACGGTGCAATTCGGACTGGGGCTTTTGCTAATGACACTCGGGACAAGGCTGATCTCGGCCACCCGTTCCGCCCTCGTCGGCAGCCTCGAAAATCCACTGGCGCCTTTCTGGGTCTGGCTTGCCTTCGGTGAGGCTCCGGCCCAGGCGACCTGGATCGGCGGCATCATCGTGATGACGGCGGTGCTTGGCGAGGTGCTTGTCAAATCCTGGCGCGCACCGGCAGGCAGCGGAAATTCGTCCCTGTCGGCGGAGAGCCTCAGTCCGGCAGGTCCAGGTTCAGAAGCATCACCAGGTAGAGGAGCCAGATCGCGGCCATCACACAGCCGATAGCGCCATAGACATACCGGGCGCGGCCATGGCTTAGAAAGGCCGCGACGAAGGAGAACAACGCGCCCAACGGCAACAAGAATATGATCGGCATTCCATGCATCTCCGCAGACCGTGACGCCGTGTCCGACGCCAACGGTCAGGATGTCAACGATGCCGCAAGGCGATTGCCGGGGATTTCGCACTCAAGGGGCGCGATCACGGCAGCGGGATCGCTCCGGTGACATGCGGCACCGCGTAGCCGCGGATCACCGCCGGCCGGGCGGCGAGTTCGAGATACCAGCGGCAGATGTTGGGGAAGTCGGCGAGGTCGACCTTGTGGCGCACGAAGCGCGACACCCAGGGCCAGATGGCGATGTCGGCGATCGAATAGTCGCCGGCAATGTATTGGCGGCCTTCGAGCCGCGCTTCCAGCGTGTCGTAGAGCCGGCGCGTCTCGGTGCGGAAGATGTCCTCGGCATAGGGCGCCCTGCCGGGATTGTAGGTGAGGAAGTTGTGGGCATGGCCGAGCGTCGGGCCGAAATTGCCGACCTGCCACAACAGCCATTCCAGCACGTTGAGCCGGGCAGCCGGCTCTTGCGGCAGCAGGCGCCCGGCGCGCTCGGCGAGATGGATCATGATCGCGCCCGACTCCATCAGCGTGCCGCCGTCCTCAAGCACGATGGCGGGGATCTTGGCCGAAGGGCTGACCGCGCGGAAGGCAGGCGTATCCTGCTCGCCGCGCGTGATGTCGACGGCATGCGCGCGGTAAGGCAGCCCAAGCTCCTCGAGCAGAATCGAGATCTTCAGCCCATTGGGCGTGATCCAGGTGTAGAGGTCGATCATCAGTCGAACATCATCTCGTCGACCGAAAGGCCGGAATTCATGGCGCGCCGGCTGGTGACGTCGTCGAGCCCGGCAAACTGCTCGCGCAACATGCCGATCAGACGCGCGACGCGGATGTCGGTCACCTGGTAGAGGATCGACTTGCCCTCGCGCCGCCCCTCGATCAGGCCCGCCTCCCTCAGCTCGCCGAGCTGCTGCGACAGCGTCGGCTGGCGAATGCCGAGCTCGTCTTCCAGCGTGCTGACCGAGCTTTCCTGCTCCATCAGGAAGCACAGGATCGCCAGCCGGTTCGGGTTGGCGAGATGCTTCAACAGCTCGCTCGCCTCACCGACGCTGGGACAGAGTTTCGGGGATATCGGCTTCGTCATGCATCCCGACCTTGATGATCTACAAAAAAATAGAATGACGCCGCCTGCCCGACAAGCACGGCACCATCTCCTTTGCGCGCCCGCAAAGGAAATGCCGTTGCGGGCGCGATCGGCGCGATAAAAATCCTTTCCACCCGATGCAATTGGCATGAGCACGCTCGGATTCATTTCATAAAAAAGTAAATTGATATGGCAATCCACAAATACGATAGAAATTATGAAGATAGGCGTTCACCCTTCCAACCTGCACCTGATGCTGGCCCGCTCCTGGCCCGGCGCCTTCGCATCGCTCGACCCGCAATTCGTGCTCTATCCCGAAGGCCGCGACACCGGCCGGCTGCTGCATGAGGGACGCATCGACTTCGGCGGCACCGGCTCGACGCCGCCGATCGTCTCGGAAGCCAATTCGCTTCGCGTCTCCTATCTCGCGGCGTCGGCTCCGCGCCCGGCCAATGGCGGCATCTTCGTGCGCAAGGACAGCGGCGTGCGCAGCATCGGCGACCTCAAGGGCAAACGCGTCACCCTGATCGACGGATCGTTCCACACCTATCTGCTGGCCCGCGCCATCGAAGGCGAAGGGCTGCGGCTGCCGGACATCGAGACGGTCGAGCTGAAGCCGGAAGACTCGCTCGACGCTCTGCTTTCCGACCGGGTCGACGCCTGGATCGCCATGGCGCCACGGCTCGAAAAGGCGCTGGAGCGCGATGACATCAGGCTGATCGCTCGCTGCGGCGACACCATCCCCAACCGCTCGGTGTTCTGGACGCTGGCGGGGCGCAGGAACGCCAACGACGCCGGGGCCGAGATCGCCGCCGAACTCGCCCGCGTCGGACGCGAGGTGGAGGCCGACCCGGCACGCGCCGCGGCACTGCTGGCTGCCGCGCGCATCGGCGATGGCGACGCCGGCGCCTGGGAGCGGGTGATCCGTTCACGCGACTTCTCGATCGTGGCGGCCAACGCCGCGATCCTCCAGGAACAACAGGACGAGGCCGATACGCTCTACCGCCACGGCTATCTCGACCAGCCGGTGCAGCTCGGCTCCAGCAATGAAAGGGTCCCGGCATGAACGTGCTCTGGTACATGTGCGCGCCGGATGGCGCCTATCCCTGGCAGCCGGAGGGCTCGCGCCAGGTCGACTATGGCTATTATCGCCAGCTCGCCCAGGCCTATGACCATCTCGGCTATACCGGTGCGCTGTTCGCCACCGGCGCGCATGACGTCTGGGTGCTGGCGGGCGCGCTGCTGCCCTATACGGAGCGGCTGAAATTCCTCGTCGCCATCCATCCGGGGCTGATCGCGCCAACGCTGCTGGCCAAGATGGCGGCGACCTTCCAGGAATTCTCCAAGGGCCGCCTGCTGGTCAACATCGTGTCGGGCGACGCCAAGATGCTCGGCGCCTACGGCATGACCATGCCGCATGACGAACGCTACGACATGGCGGACGAATATCTCACCATCTGGCACAGACTGTTCAGGGGCGAGACGGTCGACTTCCAGGGCAGATATTTCAACACGGTCGGCGCAAAGCTGGCGCTGCCGGTCGGCGAAAGCATCGCGCCGCCGCCGCTGTGGTTCGGCGGCTCGTCCGACAAGGCGCTCGACGTCTCGGCCAAGCATGTCGACACCTATCTGTCCTGGGGCGAGACGCCGGAGCAGATCAAGGCCAAGGTCGATGCGGTCAAGGCCAAGGCGGCGAGCCATGGACGCACGCTGGACTACGGCATCCGCCTCTATGTCATCGTGCGCGAGACCGACAGCAAGGCCTGGGAGGCGGCCAGCGACCTCTATACCCGCATGGATGAAAGGGCGATCGCCGCCAACCAGCGCTTCGTCTCGAACTCCGACTCGGTCGGGCAGCGGCGCATGAGCGCCATGCATGGCGGCGTCAAGCCGGAAGACCTGCGCGAACTCGAAGTCGCGCCCAACCTGTGGGCCGGCATCGGCCTGGTGCGGCCGGGACCGGGCACGGCGATCGTCGGTTCGCCCGACACGGTGATCCGCACGCTGGAGGCGTACAAGGCAGCCGGCGTCGACACCTTCATCCTGTCGGGCATGCCGCTGCTGGAGGAAGCCTATCGTTTCGGCGAAAGCGTACTGCCGCGCCTCGACGTCAAACGCGAGGTCTCCACCGCCAAGAACTTCACCTGGTCGACGCTGTTCGATCGTGACCTTTCCAAAGCGTCTGCGGGCTGACCCCATGAGCACGTTGGATCTTACGGCACCGGCCCCCGCCTCCGGCGCCGCACGACAGGCGGCGCGCCTGTTGCGCTGGCTGGAACAAGGACTGGGTGCGATCTGCGCGCTGCTGCTCGCCGTGCTACTGGTTGTGGTGCTTGCCACCGTGCTGCTGCGCTATGTCTTCTCCACCGGCCTGCTCGGCGCGGAAGATGCCGGCATCTGGCTGCATGTCGCGCTGATCGCGGCCGGCGCGCCGCTGGCCATCAACAGCGCGCTGGCGATGCGGCTCGACATCTTCGTGCGGCGAATGCCGGCAGCGGGCCAGCAGGCGGCCGACATCGCCGCCGACGTCTTTTCGGTGCTGACCGGGCTGGTGCTGCTGTTCGGCGGCGCCACCATCGCCGCCAGGCTGGGCGGCATCTCGCCATCGCTCGGCCTGCCGGAATGGATCCGTTTCGGTTTCCTTGGAGCGGGCGGCGGACTGGTTCTGTTGGCGCTGCTGCTCAACCGGGTGGCTGAAGGGCGAAGCGGCCAGTTCATCCTCTCCACCGTGATCGGCATCGCGGTTTATCTCGCCGCGACACGGCTTTCCTTCGATGTCGCCTGGCCGCCGAGCCTCGTGCTCGGCGTCATCGCCGGCATCGGCCTTGTCGTGGCGGCGCCGTTGCCGCATGCCTTCCTGGCTGCTTCCTACATCGCGATCCTGTTCGGCTCGACCCTGCCGGAAGCGGCGATCGTCTCCTCCACCGTCACCGGCCTGTCGAAGTTCCTGCTGCTGGCGATCCCGTTCTTCCTGCTGGCCGGCGGTTTCCTGACCATCTCCGGCGTTGCCGGGCAGATCGTGCGCTTCGCCGCCGCCCTTGTCGGCCACCGCCGCGCCGGCCTCGGCCAGACCGCGCTGCTGACAAGCGTGCTGTTTTCCGGCGCCTCTGGCTCGTCGGTGGCCAATGCCGCCTTCGGCGCCGCCACCTTCCAGCCCGAACTGGTCAAGCGCGGCTATCCGCCGGCACAGGCAGGCGCGATCATTGCCGCGACCTCGGTGCTGGACAACGTCATCCCGCCCTCGATCGCCTTCCTGATCCTGGCCGCCGCCACCAACCTTTCGGTCGGCGCGCTTCTGGTCGGCGGCTTCTTCGCCGGCGGCGTCATGGCCGTCTGTCTGGCTGTCGCCATCCACCTGACCGTGCGCGAGAACACCACACAACCGCGCGCCGATGCAACCGAGCGCTGGCGTTCCGCCATCGGCGCCATCCCGGCCTTCGGCCTCGGCGTGCTGGTGGTGGTCGGCATCCGTTTCGGCGTCGTCACCACCACGGAGGCGGCGGCATTGGCCGCCCTCTACGCGCTGCTGCTCGGCGTCTTTGCCCGCCTGCGCGCCGCTTCTCTTTACGAGGCGATGCGGCAGGCAGCGGTCGAGGCGTCGGCGATCGGCCTCTTGATCGGCAGCGCCGCGCCCTTCGCCTTCCTGCTCGCCGTCGACGACATTTCCGGGCTGGTCTCCAGCGTTGCCACCAGCCTTGGCGCCGGCGCGCTCGGCGTGCTGGTCGCCATCAACCTGATCCTGCTGGTGGTCGGGCTGGTGCTCGACATCGGCGCGGCGATCCTCTTGTTTTCGCCGATCTTCCTGCCGATCGCCGTTGCCGCCGGCATCGACCCGATCCATTTCGGCGTCATCCTGGTCGTCAACCTGATGATCGGCGGGCTGACGCCGCCGGTCGGCATGCTGGTCTATGTCGTCTCCGGCGTCACCCGCATCCCGGCGCCGACGCTGTTCCGCGCCATCCTGCCTTACCTGGCAGCCCTTCTCGTTTCCCTGGCGATCCTGAGCGCCTGGGCCCTCTTCTTCTGACCCATTCTCGAGCAACGGATGATCCCTCATGAGCAAGTTCATTAGCCGACGCAATTTCCTGCAGGCCACCGCCGCCATTGCCGGCGGCGCGCTGTTCGCACCGGCGATCATCGGCCGGGCGCAGGCCGCGACGAAGCTGACGGTCGCCTCGCTGTTCGGCGACGACAAGCCGGAAACCAGGATCTGGTTCAAGATCCGCGACCTCGTCGAGGCGAAGCTGCCGGGGCAGTTCCATTTCAACATCGTCAAGGACGGCGCGCTGGGCGGCGAAAAGGAAGTCGCAGAGGGCATAAGGCTGGGTTCCATCCAGGCCAGCCAGTCGACGGTGTCGTGGCTGACCAGCTGGGTGCCGGAACTGCAGATCCTCGACCTGCCGTTCCTGTTCCGCGACGCCGCCCATGTGCGCAAGGTCGTCGACGGCGATGTCGGCAAGGACCTCAAGCAGAAGCTGCTGGCGCAGGACTTCGTCGCGCTCGACTACATCAACTACGGCGCGCGCCACCTGCTGACCAAGGAAGAGACCGTGCGGCCGGAGCAGCTGCAGGGCAAGCGCATCCGCGTCATCCAGAGCCCGCTGCACACCAAACTGTGGAGCGCCTTCGGCGCGACGCCGATCGGCATTCCGATCACCGAGACCTACAATGCGCTGGCGACCGGCGTCGCCGACGCCATGGACCTGACCAAATCCGCCTATGCCAGCTTCAAGCTCTACGAAGTGGTGCCGTACCTGACCGAGACCGGCCATATCTGGGCATCGGGCGTCGTCTATTTCTCGACCGGCTTCTGGAACGGCCTCAACGACGAGCAGAAGGCCGTGTTCCAGGCCGCCGCCAGCGAAGGGGCGGCCCATTTCAACCAGCTCATCGTCGAGGACGAGGGGGTGTCGGTGGCGAAAGCCGCCGAGAAAGGCGGCCATGTCGCGCAGCCGCAGGACCGCGCCGCATGGGAAAAGGGCGCCAGGGGCGTCTGGGAAAGCTTCGCCGGAACGGTGGGCGGGCTGGACAGGATCGAGGCGATCCGGGCGGTGGCTTGATGGAGCGCCTTTATCCCCCTGGTGGGGGATAAAGGCGGGAGATAGAGGCGCCAAGCTTGCTTCGCCTCCCTACTCCAGAGCGGTCCGACATGGATACGCGAAGTGGACCTGTAAAAACCGCGAAACCTGGCAAATGCTAGGACCGCTTTTTCAAGAGGTTCCGGCCATCATGCGGTCTTCCCACGCCTATCTGCTGTTCATCGCGACGCTTCTCACTTCGGTCGGCTATGGCGCGACATTCCTGCTGACGATGCATTTCCGCGCTCTTGGCGGCAGCGAGATCGAGACAGGCATAACGCTGAGCGGGGCGATGGTCGGCACGCTGGTCGGCGTGCCGCTCGTCGGCTGGTTCGCGAACCGGCTCGGCGCGGCGCGCATGGCGGCCGTGGGTGCGGCGCTGGTCGCCGCCGGCTATGTCGGCCTCGCATGGATCTCGGCCGTCGCTCCCACGATCGTTGTGGCCGGGTTCTTCATCGGCCTCGGCTGGGGAACGTTTTTCCTGGCCGGGCCGATGTCGCTTTCCGTCCGCGTCACCGACAGCGACCGCGGCTTCTGGTTCACGCGCTATGGTGCGTTCCAGATGGGCGGCATCGGACTGAGCCCCATCGTCGCGACGGGGCTGATCGACCATCTCGGCCTGACGACGGCGCAGGCGTTCGAGGTCGTCGCCGCATCGACGGCGCTGGCCGCGCTGATGCTGGTGATCTTCGAGATCATCGCGTCCTACGACCGGCAGGCCGCCGCCGTGGCCAGCCGTGGAAACTGGGTGGCGGCGCTGCCGTCGATCGCACGCACAAAAGCGCTCTACCCGATCGTCATGGTGGGGCTGGGTGCCTGCGTGTTCAGCGGCGTGCTGACCTTCCAGACATCGCTGGTCGAGGGCACGGGGCTGGCGGCCAGCACCTATTTCGCCGCCTACGCCCTGACCGTCGTGGCCACCCGCTTCACCCTGGCGCCGATCGTCAACCGAGCCAACGGCGACAGAGCCTCCATCATCCTGCTCATAACGATGTGCGTGGGCATCGCGGTCGTCTTCGGGCTCGGCTACGGCGTTGCCGTCCAGATCGCCAGCGCGATCCTGCTGGGGGTCGGATATGGCCTGGTCTATTCGCTGATCCAGACGCAAGCCGTCAACGACGCGCCGGTGGAACACAGGAACGCCGCGCTGACCTGGTTCGTCATCGCCTATTTCGTCGGCATCTTCGGCTTCCCGACACTCGGCGCCTGGCTGATCGTCCACGCCGGCCTGCCATGGTTCGTTGCCGCCATCCTCGCATTTGGCCTGGCGGAACTGGCACTGGCATTCGCCCGCCAGGGCGGCGGCCTGATCTTTCGCCGGCCCAGGGCGGAGGTCTCCGGCTAAGTTGCCCTACAAACCGCGGTTCGGCACATAAAGGCAGAGCGAGCGTGGCGAGGCGGTCTGGCCGCCCGGCTTGCATTCGTGGAAGAACTCGTCGCGGGAAGGCCGGACGCGACGATCGCTGTAGGGGATGAGTTCTCCTGTCGAGAGCAGGTAGCCGTCCCGGGTTTCCTTCACGTCGGAGGCCGGGGCCTGGTAGCAGTCGAGCCCGGAACAGCACTCTATGTCGTAGCTCCAGCCGGCAGGCGCGTCATGCGCACCGGTGGTAGCGGGGAGTAAAGTCGCCCCGACCAACACAAGTATCCCCGCCGCGACATTGCAGCCGGGATAACGATCCACGGTTCCGGAATGATGCCCTTGCCGGGCCTGGCGTGGCTTCCACATCGCTGACCACCCTGGCAGCCCTGCTGCCTGTCATCTGCGAAACTGAAATACGCAACAACGCCAAAAAGATCATCGCTAACGCGCAACTCCGAAAAAGGTTCCACGAAGTCGAACGGCGCTCGACAGAATAAAACCGTATCGATGGGACCGGGTTATATTCTGCCGCGAAAGCTCGGTGCGGACGACCGGACAAGCTGGCCGCATCTTGTCTGACGCGATCCTTGCCGATGCCGCAGTGCTCCCGAATATTGCCTTCGGGGCCGGCCAGCCCGTTCTCCTTGACTGCGCCGACCGGGCGCAGTGAAATCTGCCAGCCCAACGAACGAGACGGCGCTCCGAATACCGATGAACATTTCCCCGCCTTTCGCGTTGGCTATGGAATGAGCCAGGCAGAGAGGACGCGATTGCCATGCACGGATCGCTCGACACGGTGGACAACAACCTGCTGCGCGCCTTGCGGCCGGATGACTGGGCCCTGCTGCAGCCGCACCTGGAGGACTGGTCGGCACAATCGGGAACGCTGATCCAGGAGCCGGGCGACACGGTTCGCCATGCCTACTTCCCGCGCGGCCCGAGCCTGATCTCCTATCTCGTCGTGCTCCGCGACGGCCGCGGCATCGAAACGGTGCTGGTCGGGCGCGAAGGTGCCGTCGGCGGCATCGTCAGCCAGGGGAAACTGCCTGCCTACGCCCGCGCCGTGGTTCAGGTCGGCGCGTCCTTCTGGCGGATCGACGTGCAGGATCTCGAACAGGCGAAAAGCCGGTCGCCGAACCTGCGCCACCTGCTGACGCGTTATGCCGACTGCCTGCTGGCGCAGATCTTCCAGTCGGTGGCCTGCAATGCCGCCCACTCGATCGAACAACGCACCGCCAAATGGCTGCTCGCCGCCATGGACCGGACCGGCAGGCATGACCTGACGCTGACGCAGGAGCACCTTGCAGCCATGCTGGGGGTGGGGCGCAGCTACCTTGCCCGCGTCTTCCACGACCTGCGCGGCGAGGGCATCATCGAAACGAAACGTGGCCACGTCGTCGTGCACAAGAAGGGCAAGCTCCGCTCGATCGCCTGCGAGTGCAATGCCGCCGTCACCCGCCACTTCGACAATGTGCTGAAAGGGGTCTACCCGAACGGACAGGACGAGGCGGAGAAACACTGAACGTCCTGGTCGGCGGGTCACTGCCGACGGCCCGGCGAAATGGACCCTGGCATGAACCGATCGACACTGGAGGCGGGTTGCCGAAGACTTCATCGGAGTGCTCCCAGCTTGCGCTGCCCTGCTCCCTTGCGGGCAGCGCTTCTTTTTGGAACGGCAGCCGGGCTGGCCAGTTTCAACAAGACTGGTGGTCAGTCCCTCCGACCACCAGAGCGCGAGCGCCGGCCCGGTATGTCCACACTCCTTACCGGGTCGGTACGTGCGGCCGGCGAGCGCTTACGGGTGCGTTGGCGGCAGGCCCTCCAGGGGATTGAAATTCTCCGGCTCGATGGCGGAGAGTTCCCGGGCAACGCGCTCCCGCAATTGCCGGCACTCGACGATGCAGCCCTGCGCCCGCGCCGCAATGACGAAGGCATCAAAAGCCGCCCGCGGCGTACACCAGCCCTGCCTGGCTTTCTCCGCCAGATGAGCGGCATTGCGGTAGAGTTCGCACTCCTTGTCCGGCCAGGCCATCGAGATGGCTTTGACCACGTCGTTCAGCCTTGCAATGTTGAGCTCATAGCCGCGTGCGGTGCGGAATGTCAGCGGCGTGAACGGGCTCATGATTGCGCCTCGGTTCGCAGCAATTCGCCGGCCGTCGATTTGCGCCCGAGATAGGCGTCGAGACATTCCCGGATCTCGGCTTCCTCGATCACCCCTTGCGCGAACAGGTCCATCGTCGCCCGCGCAAGGTCGGTGGCGGCAGGACTGCCGCAGTGGAAACCACGCTCGAAGCAGACGGCGTCGTAGATTTCCTTGAGGAATTTCAGGTCGTCGGGATAGGCGATACCACTGGGATGATGAGGAACCGGCATGGCTTCCTCCCTTCATTTGGGGCGGAAGCGCATGAGGCGCTTACAGTCGGCGATGCCCTGGTCAACTACCGCCGATGACGGAACCATGCGCCCGTTTCCGGCGGCCGTCTGTCCACAAGTGGACACAAGCGGTCACGTATGAAGACAGGACTATTCCTGTGTTATCAACGAGTTAGAAAATGCTGTGTCGACTGGCGCGCATTTATTTCGCGTTGTTGCCCGCGGATCTGCCCCGGCCACCTCCGAAGGCCCGCCCGGCGAAGCGGGCGGGCCTTGTCGGGAGACCCGCCTACGGCAACGTATAGGCGATGACGTAGTCGCCGGGCTTGGTGCCGACCGAGCCGTGGCCGCCGGCAACCATGACCACATACTGCTTGCCGCTGGCGGTGGCAAAGGTCATCGGCGTGGCCTGGCCGCCGGCCGGCAGCCTTGCCTGCCAGAGCTGCCGGCCGGTGGTGACGTCATAGGCGCGCAGATAGTCGTCCACCGCGGCGCCCAGGAACGCCACGCCGCCGCGCGTCAGCATCGGCCCGCCGATACCGGGAACGCCCAGCTTGAACGGCAGAGGCAGCGGCGTCATGTCGGTGACCGTGCCGTTCTTGTGCCTGTAGGCGATCTTGCCCGACTTCAGGTCGACGCCGGCGACATAACCCCAGGGCGGCGCCTGACAGGGAATGCCGAGCGGGCCGAGGAACGGACCCATATAGACGCCGTATGGGGCGCCTTCGTTGCGGTTCAGACCCTGCTCGCTGCCCTTCTCGTTGCTGCCCTTCGGCGGGACATCGGCGCGGGGCACCAGACGCGAGGTGAAGGCGAGATAGGTCGGCATGCCGAACATGATCTGCCGTTCGGGATCGACGGCGACGCTGCCCCAGTTGAAGACGCCGAAATTGCCGGGATAGACGATGGTGCCCTTGAGCGAGGGCGGCGTGTAGCGGCCCTCATAGTTCAGGCGGTGGAAGTTGATGCGGCACATCATCTGGTCGAACAGCGAGACGCCCCACATGTCCTTCTCCTGCAGCGGCGGCGGCGAGAAGGTCAGGTCGGAGATCGGCTGCGTCGGCGCGGAGAAGTCCTCCGGGATGGCGCCGCCGGGCGCCGGAATCTCGCGCACCGGGATGATCGGCTCGCCGGTGCGCCGGTCGAGCACGTAGATGTCGCCCTGCTTGGTCGGCCCGACCAGCGCCGGCACGATGGTGCCATCCGCCTTGGTCAGGTCGAACAGCACCGGCTGCGCCGGAACGTCCATGTCCCAGAGGTCGTGATGCACGGTCTGGCGCACCCAGCGCAGCTTGCCGGTGAGGATATCCAGCGCCACGATCGAGGACGAGAAACGCTCGACATGCTCGCTGCGGCCCATGCCGAGCTGATCCGGCACCTGATTGCCGAGCGGGATGTAGACCAGCCCCAGCCGCTCGTCGACGCTGAACACCGACCAGCTGTTCGGCGAATTGGTGGTGTAGGTGGCGCCTTCGGCGATCGGCCGGGTGTCGTCGGGATTGCCGGAATCCCAGTTCCACAGCAGCGTGCCGGTGCGGATGTCGAAAGCGCGGATGACGCCGGACTGTTCCTGCGTGGAATAGTTGTCGTTGACCGCGCCGCCGATGATCAGCTTGTCGTCGACGGCGACCGGCGGCGAGGTCGAATAATAATAGCCGGCCGGATTGTATTTCATGCCGGCTTCCAGATGCAGCGCGCCCTTGTCGGCAAAGCTCTCGCAGACCTTGCCGCTGGCAGCATCGAGCGCGATCAGCCTGGCGTCCGAGGTCGGCAGGTAGACGCGCGCGGCACAGGGCTCGCCGGCGGCGACGCGTGTGTCCACCCAATAGGTGACGCCCCGGCAGGTCTGGTGCTGGCGGTCGGGATTGAGGCCCGGCTTGGCATCGAACCGCCATTTCTCCTTGCCGCTTTCGGCATCGAGCGCGATGGCCAGATTGTGCGGCGTGCAGAGATAAAGCGTATCGCCGACCTTCAGCGGCGTGACCTGGTAGGTGGTTTCGCCGATGTCCTCGGGCAGCTTCACGTCGCCGGTCTGATAGCGCCAGGCTTCCTTCAGGCTGGCGACATTGGCGACGTTGATCTGGTCGAGCGGCGAATAGCGCTGGCCGAACTGCGTGCGGCCATATTGATGCCAGTCGCCGGGCGGCACGAGATTGCCGAGCGAAGCGACGGCAGCGCCCTCCTTCGGAAGCTCGCCCGCGACATCGTGCGGGTCGGTGGTCATCGAATAGCCCGCAACCACGATGGCCGCCAGCACCGGAATGGCCAGGGGCCAGGCGCCTGGCTCGGTGCCATCGGCCGAACGCAGCGAGCGGCGCACCCATGGGGTCAGCAGCCAGAGCCCGATCAGGATGATCAACCCGCCGCGCGGACCGAGCTGCCACCAGTCGAAGCCGACTTCCCAGATCGCCCAGCCGAGCGCGGCGATCACCAGCAGCGCATAGACCCAGAGCGCCAGGGCGCTGCGCCTGTAAAGCAGCAGCGCCACCACCAGGAAGATGACGCCAATGGCGAGATAGGCGGGACTACCGCCGAGGGTGACAAGCCAGATGCCGCCGGCACCGAGCAGGAGGCCTAACAGAGCCAGCAGGAGAGAGGTGAACATGATCATGGTGCCGCCCAGACTGTTGAATGACAGCTCGTAGAACCCCGCGACCCGAAGTGACCTTAACCGGTTATTGCGATTGGTCAAAGATGTGCTGTGGCCGCGACGCCATGCCCGATCCTGATGATCACGGACAGCTGCTGACAGGTCCGAAGCCGTCAACGGGCATTCGCAGCTTCCACTGTGCCTGCGGCGGACGGATCTGCCGCGTCGGCCCTTGAGCCAGACCTACGCTTTGTCGGCTTTCCTGGCGCGTGGCTTTGGTTTTGCGGGCTTGCTCTCAACGGCAGCCACGGCTTCCTGGGCAAGCCGTGCCTGCCGCAGCCGTTCGGTCTTGGCCCGGCGCTGGGCCAATTCGTCGTTGATGATCGCCTTTGCCGCTTTCGACGTGGTGTCGTCCTTCGACTCCGTCCGGGTCGGCTTCGGCTTGAACACATCGTTGGGAATGGATTTGTCCATTTCAGTCTCCGCGAATGAAAAAATGAAAAAAGGCCGGGCGAACCCGACCTTCTCCAAAAGTCATCTCCATGGCCGATGCCAGTACATCCGTGGTCAGCAGCCAGAAACGACCTGTCTCAGATCGCCTGCAGGTTATCAGCAGCGCTTTTGCCGGTCTTGCGATCGGCAACGACGTCGAAATTCACCTTCTGTCCTTCGGCGAGACCGCGCATACCGGCGCGTTCCACTGCCGACACGTGGACGAAGACATCATTGGAACCGTCGTCCGGCGCGATAAACCCGAAGCCCTTGGTGGCATTGAAGAACTTTACTGTTCCGGAGGCCATCAGAATTTCCTTTCAATTGACACAGAAATTCGCCGCCCGACATCATGCCAGGCGCCGTAGTTTTCGAAATTGAGAGGAAGATCGGTCAGGCGTCAGAACGCCAAAACAAGCTCAACAGGCAAGATCGATTTGAAATACTTAGAACGATTTTGCAGCAAATACAAGGCTCGAGGAAAATACTCAAATTAGACATGGACAGCGGAGCACCGGGAGCGCATGTTTTTTCCGGGGCGGAACCTCCGGATGACGGGAGCCAATGATGCCTTCGTTCTACGCTACAAGCAGAGACGCCCTGTTCCGGTTTGGCCGCGACCTTCGGGGCTTGCCGAAGGAAGAGCCGGCCGCCGAGAGCCCGTCAATCGTGATCCCGCCAACAACGGCAACACGGCGCTGCTGCGACAACGATGCCTCGGGCGCGGCCCGGCGCGCCAGGGAAATGATGGAACGCAACCATCTCATCTGAGGGCATCCGATCCGAGCGCATCCGATGCGAAGGCTTGCCGGAAGTGCCGCTCAGAACCGGAAATACTCTCCAAGCAGGATCGAGTTCGAATATTCGACAGGCCTGCCGTCGGCCAGCACGAGCCGGAGCACGCGCACGACTGGATGGCCCGGCTCGATGCCGGTAAAGCCCGCCTCCTCAACCGTCGCGGACGACTGGACGAATTGCTCGCGGCCGATGACGAGCCCATCGATGCCATGCAGTCGCTGCAGTTCGCGGTAGAGCGAGCTGCGCTCCAGGTCGATCGGCCGTATCCCGGCGAGAAGGTTTTCCGGAATGACGGAACGCTGCTGCACGACCGGCCGACCGTCGAGCAGCCTGAGCCGGCAGATCTCGCCGACGGTCTCGCCGAGCTTGACGGAAAGCGCCCGGGCCTCGGCGAGGCCGGCATGCGCCTCGCCCAGACGCAACAGCTTCGTCGTCAATCGGAAACCGGCCTCGCGAGCCGCTGTCGGCAGGTCGACGATGGTGTCGTGCGACAGTGCGATGGAGCGGCCCCGATAGAGGGAATTGCGGCCCTGGTTCTTGGTGATCAGCCCCTCGGCCTCGACGATCGACAGCGCCTTGCGCAAGGTGCGGCGCGTCACCTTGAAATAGCGGGCGAGTTCTGTCTCCGAGGGCAGCGGTTCATTGGCCTGCCAAAGGCTGTTGCCGAATTCCGCAGCAAGCGCGCGGGCGATGCGCACATGGGCCGGCTCCTGAGCGGTCATCCCCCCCGGCTCCCGACATTGCGCACCAGCACCGACGCGATGATGATAAGGCCGGTCAGCACATCCTGCATGTAGTTGGGAATGCCGAGGATGGTCAGCCCGTTGGCGACGACGGCGATGATCGCGGTGCCGAGCAGCGTGCCGGCGGCACTTGGCTGGCCGTCGCGAAACGCGGTGATGCCTAGATAGACGGCGGCATAGGCCTGCAGCAGGAAGCCGTTGCCGCCGGTGGGGTGCGCGCTGCCGAGTTTCGCCGTCAGCAGAAGCCCGGCCGCTGCCGCCATGGCGGAGCACAGGCCAAAGGCCTTGATGGTGGTCGGCACGACGGGAACGCCGGTGAGGCGCGCGGCTTCGCGGTTGCCGCCGAGCGCCAGCATGCGCCGCCCGAGCTCGGTCCAGTCCAGCATCAGCGTCACGAACAGCACCGCAGCCAGCGCCCACAGCGTCGGCACCGGAATGCCGGCGAGATAGCCGCGGCCAAGATCGCGGAACGCGGGCGGGATGTTGCCGAACAGCGTGGCACCGGCGCTGAGCCAGAAGGTGAAGCCGCCGATGATGGTGCCCATGGCCAGGGTCATGATGAAGCTCGGCACCCGCCAGGCTGAAACGACAAGGCCGTTGACACAGCCGACCGCGAAGCCGGCGGCAAGCGTGACCGCGATCGTGGGCGCGATGCCCCAGCCCAGCCCGAACAGGTAGACGCTGGTGATGCCGGCCATCGAGACGACGGCGCCGATCGACAGATCGAATTCGGACACCGCCATGACGAAGACGACCCCGAGTGCGACGATGGCGAGCAGCGCCATCTGCTGCGTGATGTTGATCAGGTTGGAAGGTTGCGCGAAGCCCGTCGGGGACAGGATCGAGAACAGGGCGATGATGGCCACCAGGCCAAGCAGCGTGCCGAAGCGCGAGATCAAGGTCATGGCTGGCTCCCCTCGATTGCCCGCGACGACTGCACCGCGGCCTCGACGATGGCACGACGGCTGAGGTCGCGGTTCGGGCTGTCGAGCGTAATCGTGCCGCCGGCCATCACCAGCACCCGCCCGGCCAGGGTGACCAGCTCCTCGATGTCGGAGGTGGCGAAGACGACCGCAGCACCTTGCCCGGCGAGGCTGTGGCACAGCGCATGGATTTCGGCTTTCGAGCGCACGTCGACGCCGCGCGTCGGCTCGTCGAGCAGATAGAGGCGACAGGTCGGACGGACCCAGCGCCCGATCAGCGCCTTCTGCTGGTTGCCGCCCGACAGCGTCGACATGCGGTCGTTGATGGTGCCGTATTTGACGCCGCGCTGCGCCAGAAGCCGGCCGACATCGCGGCGCGCCGAACGCCAGGACAGGAAGGGCAAGGCCTGCACCAGCCGGTTGAACTTCAGGCGCGGCAGCAGCGTGTTGTCGAGGATGGAATGATCCATCACCAGGCCCGCCGAGCGCCGGTCTTCCGGCGCGAAGGCGACCCCGGCCCGGATGCGCGAGGCGATGCCCGTTGCCGGCAGCGCGCGTCCGTCGATGGAAATATTGCCCCGGCTCTGCGCATTGGCACCCCAGATCGACTTGAGCAGGCTCGAGCGGCCGCTGCCGACGATGCCGTAGATGCCGACGATCTCGCCCGCGGCGACGTCGAGATCGACAGGCCGGCGTCCGGGAGCCGCAGCAAACTGCGACAGCGCCAGCACCGTCGGGCCTGCGGTTGTCGCTGGCGCGGCGGGCCGGGCGTCAAACGCGCCGCCCGCCATCAGCGCGACCAGCCGGTCGCGATCGGTGTCGGCGATCCGTCCCGAACCGGCCGTCGCGCCGTTGACCAGCACTGTGTAGTCGTCGGCGATCGCCATCACCTCCTCGAGCCGGTGCGATACGAAAATCACCGCGCAGCCATGCAGGGCGAGCTGGCGAACGATGCGGTGAAGCACCGCCGCCTCCTTTTCGCTCAGTGCCGCGGTCGGCTCGTCGAGCACCAGGATGCGCGCCTCGTCCATCAACGCCCGCAGGATCTCGACGATCTGCTGCCTGCCGATCGACATGCGCCCGACCGGCTGGTCGATGTCGATGTCGAGGCCGTAGCGCTCGCAGGTCTGCGAGAACCGGGCCCGCATGACGCGCCAGTCGACCAGTCCGCCGCGCCGCGGATAACGGCGGCCGACCCAGGCATTCTCATAGGCGGTGAAATGCGGCACCAGGTTCAGTTCCTGATGCACGAAGCGCAGGCCGGCCTTTTCGGAATGCGCCGGTGTCGATGGCGCGAATTCGCGGCCGTCCAGCAGCATGCTGCCGCCATCCGGCTGGTGCACGCCCGAGAGGCATTTGAGCAGGGTCGACTTGCCGGCCCCGTTTTCGCCAAGCAGCGCATGCACCCGCCCGGCGGCGACGCTGAGCGCGACGCCGTCAAGGGCGCGAACGCCGCCGAAGCGCTTTGCCAGCCCGGCAACCTCCAGCATCGCCCTATCTCCCGTCACGGCATCTCACTGATGGCAACTCGCCCCTCCAACCGTCTCTTTCCGTCAGTTGCAGGTGACACCGAGGCTTGCGCGGTCCACCACCTTGGCCTCGACGAAGATCTCCGGCTTTTCCGGTTTCCTGCCCTCGAGTGCCGCAGCCGTTTCGGACACCGCGGTTTTCGCGATGGCGGGGAAATCCTGGCGAACGGTCGCCACCAGGTTCGTACACTGCTTGATCAGGTCGAGCGCTTGCGGGTTACCGTCGATGCCGGCGATCAGCACCTTGGAATCGGCTGCATCGGTCTGGATCGCCAGCAGCGCGCCGATGGCCGGCTCGTCCCATGCCGCCCAGACGCCGTTGATCTGGCTGCCATGCTGGCGCAGGAATGTTTCCATAGCCTGGCGCGCATTGTCGATCGGGCCTGGAACCTGAACGTAGTGCTCGGCAATCACCTTGATGCCGGGATGCGCGGCAAGCGCCTTGTCGAGTGCCAGTTCGCGCTGCCGGACACCCGGATGGGCGGAATGGAAGAACTTGACGATGTTGCCCTTGTCGCCCATCGCCTTGAACAGATAGTCCGACAGGATGGTGCCCAGCGCGAAATTGTCCGTGGTGATGTTGACGGTCACGCCCTTGGCCACGGCGCCGTCGAGTACGATCACCGGGATGCCCTTGGCCGACGCGGCCTCGACCTGATCGACGATCTGGTTGGGATCGACGCTGACCAGCACGATGGCTTTCACGCCGGCATTGGTGACGTCTTCCACCCGGCTCGCCAGCTGCTGGAAGTCGCCGCGCGTATCGACGACGTTGATGCTCCAGCCCTTCGGCGCGGCTTCGCTCTTGTAGGTCTCGATCATCTCATTGGTGGTCACCGAGCTCAGATAAGGCGTCAGCACCGCAATGTCTTCCGCGAGTGCCGCCGTGCTGCTCAGGGCCAATGCCAAGAGTGCCGCGAATGTTCTTTTCATGTCCTTCCTCCCCTGGGTTGCGCCGATCGCGCATTCCTTGTTCCAGCGTGATCTTTTCCGAAAACCGGTTCCCACTTTTCGGGATCATGCTCAAGCCTGTCACTCCAGTCCGGCCGCCAGCGTCCGTGCCATGGACGAGGCGGAAAGATAGGCATCGTAGCGCCTGGCGTGACGTTGAACGCGTTGCGGCCGCGGTTTCACGATGGTGTCCCGCGCAACGGCGTCCATCGTGATCCCTGCCTTGCCCGCCACCATCCGCATGATGCCGGCGGCGGTCGTCGCCTCGCTGTCGGCCGGAATGCGGATGTCGCGGTCAAGCACGTCGGCGAGGATCTGCTGCTGCAACGGATGCCGGACGCCGCCGCCGATGGCTGTCAGCAGCGAGCGCGGAAGCTCCGCCGCATCCAGATTGTGCCGGACGGCGAAGGCAATACCTTCCATGACGGCCAGCGCCAGCGCGCCGGCGTCGCTGGTCTGTTCGAGGCCGAGGAACGCACCGCGCACGTCGCGATCCTGGAACGGCGCGCGCTCGCCGCCGAGATAGGGCAGGAACAGCGGCCTGCCCGGCGCTTCGTCGTGGCTCGCCGCGCGCTTGCAGAGCCGTTCGATGGTCTGGCCGGTGGTGGCTGAGAGCCAGTCCATGGCGGCACCCGCGGTCAGGAAAGGCGAGATGATGATGGCGCAATCGGCTCGCACGGGATCGGCCAGCGTGTAGATGTCGCGCGGCAGGACGTGGTCGGCGCTGCGGACGGTCGCCGCCACCCAGCCGGTGGTGCCGAGATAGCAGTAGGCAGTGCCCGGTTCGTCGGCCATCGCGCCCCAGGTCGCGGCAGCGGCGTCGCCCGCCCCATTGAACACGGGGATGCCGGCGGGGAGGCCAGTCTCGGCGGCCGCACCGGCAGTGACCAGGCCGACAATGCCGTTTGCCGGTTCGATCGCCGGCAGGGACGCCTCCCCGACGCCAGCGAGGCCAAGGAGCTCGCGGTCCCATTGCCGGCTCGAAAAATCCATCAGCCCGGTGGTGGAGGCGACGGTCGGGTCGATGACGTGCCTGCCGGTCAGCCTGAAGGTCAGCGCATCCTTGGCGCCAAATGTCCAGAACACATCGTTGCCGGGCAAATCGTAGCGCTGCCGCGCCATCAGCCTGAGGATTGTGTGTGCGCCGTCCGGCCTGTTGCCCGTCCGGCGGCCATAGTCCGCCGGCAGTTTCGCCGCCAGGCCAGACACCTCGCCGGCGTCCAGGCGCTGATCGGAATAGAGCACCGCCGGTGCCGCGGGGTGACCATCGGCATGCAGCGCGATCAGGTTCTGCATCGAGCCGGAAAACGCCACCGATGCCACGGCGCCCGCGCCCGGAAGCATCCGGGCCACCTTGCCCAGTGCCCGCCACCAGTTTTCCGCATCCTGCTCATGCTCGCCATTCATTCCGTGCCGAGTGGCGATCGGCTCGACAGCCGAGGCAAGGATCGACCCGTCCGGCCCGAACAGGACGGCCTTCAACGCCGACGTGCCGACATCGATGACCAGCATGGCGCTCACTCTGCCCCTCCCGACATCGCGTCAGGAGCAGGCTTCCGGCCGGCTTTTGTCAAACTGTTTGCGCGGGAAACGAAAACGGACTTCCGAAAACGGACAGGCCTTTCCGAAAATGTCCTGTCAACGGGCGCGGCGCCCCAAGAACACAGTCAACCGGCGCGCGCACCAACGGTCATTCAAAATGGCCGCTGGCATCGGCCCTGGCATCCATGAGGCGCGATGGGTTCATGCCGCTGTGGGCGCGAAAGCAGGCGGCAAACCGGCCCGCATTGGCATAACCGACCGTCCTGGCGGCCTCGGTGATCGACATGTCGCCCTGGCTCAGCAGGACGCGGGCATGTTTCATGCGCTGGCCGGTCAGATATTCGTGCGGCGACAGGCCGGTGAACCGGCGCATGCCGGCGGTCAGTGTCCTTGGCGTGACGCGCAGCAGGGCGGCGAGGTCGGCTATGGCCAGCTGCAGATTGGCCGGATTGTCCAGCAGCTTGCGAAAACCGCTGACATAATGCGGCACGGCTCCCGCCAGCGTGCTCTCGACCCGCGGGGCAGACAGCGCAGGCGCGTGCTCGAAAACCGTCTGGAGAACCGCATTGACAAGCGGCATGCACGATGAGACCGACGGGCCTTGATCCAGCCGTTCCGTCACGATCAACCCGATCAGGCTCATGATGCGCCTGCCGGCCATCGAGCCGAGATCGATCTCGGCGCGAAACACCGGCGTGCGGCGCTCGGCATCGCCGGTGTAGTTCTGCCAGGCGCGCTCGACAAAAGTCCGTTTGAGACGCAACATCACCTGCGAAGTGTCGGCACGCCAGGTCGAGCGGATATAGGCACCCGGCGACAAAAGCAGTCCGGTGCCCACCTGCGAACCCAGCCGCTTGTCGCCATAGGCGAGGTCGACGCCACCGCTCACCGGGAATTCCAGCATGTAGAACGTGTCGAAGGAACCGGCGTCGACCGTCAGTTCCGGCCCATAGCGCAGGAAATTGACGGAGGCCTCCTCGCAGTCGATGGCGTGGTGGCGGAAGTCGAGCGCCGATGCTTCGTTCGACAGATGCAGCCGGTGCGGCCGGTAACTGGTCGACAGGGCCGCAACGGCACCATCCGCGGAACCGGATCGGATGCCGGGAGCGCATGCAAGGCGGCTGGAGATATCGGTCAGGTCCGGTGTCATCCGGCACGAGAATAGGTGCGGCGGCGATGCTTGTCTATCCGCGGAAGGGCACAAGCAGGGAGCGGCTGCTTTGGCTGCTCTTTTGCAAGCCATTGTAATCAAGGTCTATTTTTTGACCGCCTGCCTATCGGAGCCGCTTGACTTGTTCCCTCCCCGGCAAACGACAATCGAGCGACAACAAACGGACCTTCCGATGAGCGCGCAGTTTCAACCCAATTCCTTCCGTACGGGCCCTGACGAACAGGGAATGTTCGGCATCTACGGCGGGCGTTTTGTCGCCGAGACGCTGATGCCGCTGATCCTCGACCTGGAGCGGGAATGGGAGAAGGCCAAGAACGATCCCGCGTTCAAGGCCGAGCTCTCGGCGCTGTCGACCTTCTATGCCGGCCGCCCGTCCAAGCTCTATTTCGCCGAAGGCCTGACCCGCCATCTTCGTGACATTTCCTCGGCAAAGGGCCTCGGGGGTGGTGCGAAAATCTACTTCAAGCGCGAGGACCTCAACCACACCGGCTCGCACAAGATCAACAACTGCCTCGGCCAGATCCTGCTGGCCAAGCGCATGGGCAAGAAGCGCATCATCGCCGAAACCGGCGCCGGCCAGCATGGCGTCGCCTCCGCAACCGTCTCGGCCCGCTTCGGCTATCCTTGCGTGGTCTACATGGGCGCCACCGACGTCGCCCGCCAAAGCCCGAACGTCTTCCGCATGAAGCTGCTCGGCGCCGAAGTGCGGCCGGTCACCGCCGGCCACGGCACGCTGAAGGATGCCATGAACGAGGCGCTGCGGGACTGGGTCACCAATGTCGAGGACACCTACTACCTGATCGGCACCGCCGCCGGCCCGCACCCCTATCCGGAACTGGTGCGCGACTTCCAGTCGGTCATCGGCACGGAAGCGCGCCAGCAGATGCTGGAGCAGGAAGGCCGCCTGCCCGACACCATCATCGCCGCCGTCGGCGGCGGCTCCAATGCGATCGGCCTGTTCCATCCCTTCCTCGACGACAAGGATGTCGAGATCATCGGCATCGAGGCGGGCGGACGCGGGCTGGACGGCGTCGAGCACTGCGCCTCGATGAATGCCGGCAGGCCGGGCGTGCTGCATGGCAACCGCACCTACCTTTTGCAGGACGATGACGGGCAGATCCTGGAGGGCCATTCGATCTCGGCCGGCCTCGACTATCCCGGCGTCGGTCCCGAGCACAGCTTCCTGCGCGACACGGGCCGTGTCGACTACCAGCCGATCCTCGACGACGAGGCGCTGGAAGCGTTCCAGCTGTGCACCCGCACCGAAGGCATCATCCCGGCGCTGGAATCGGCGCATGCGATCGCCCATGCCGTCAAGATCGCCCCCACCATGGCCAGGGACAAGATCATCATCGTCAACCTGTCAGGCCGCGGCGACAAGGATGTCCACACCGTCGCAAAGATGATGGACATGGAGATATGAGCATGACCACCCGCATCGACCGCCGCATGGCGAAGCTGAAGCAAGAGGGCCGTCCGGCGCTCGTCACCTATTTCATGGGCGGCGATCCAGACTACCAGACCTCGCTGTCGATCATGAAGGCACTGCCGAAAGCCGGCAGCGACATCATCGAGCTCGGCATGCCGTTCTCCGACCCGATGGCCGACGGCCCGGCGATCCAGGCCGCCGGCCTGCGCGCGCTGAAGGGCGGCCAGACGCTGAAGAAGACGCTTGCCATGGCGGCCGACTTCCGCACGGGCGACGACGAGACGCCGATCGTGCTGATGGGCTACTACAACCCGATCTATGTCTATGGCGTCGACCGCTTCCTGACCGAGGCCAGGACCAGTGGCATAGACGGGCTGATCATCGTCGATCTGTCGGCGGAGATGGATGAGGAACTGTGCATTCCGGCGCTGAAGGCCGGCATCAACTTCATCCGCCTGGCCACGCCGACCACCGACGACAGGCGCCTGCCCAAGGTGCTCGAGAACACGTCCGGTTTCGTCTACTACGTGTCGATGACGGGCATCACCGGTTCGGCACTGGCTGACACAACCAAGGTGGCGACCGCAGTGCAGCGCATCAAGCAGCACACCGAACTGCCGGTCTGTGTCGGCTTCGGCGTCAAGACCGCCGAGCAGGCGCGCACCATCGGTGCCTCCGCCGATGGCGTGGTGGTGGGCACGGCGATTGTCAGCACCATCGAACGCGGCACGCAAAGTGGCACGCCGGTGGAAGATGTCAGCGCGTTTGTCGCACAACTGCGCAGCGCCACGGCCGCCGCTTAGGCGATCTCGCCCTCAGGACGAGGTTGCCTCAGCGCTAATCCGACAGGCTCCTAATCAATCCTCCAGCAATATCCGCTCGTCGTCGGAAAGGGCGGCGAAAGCCTCCCGCGCCTCGGCCGGCGTGGTCTGGCCGTCGATGGCACCCTCGACGATGTCGCGCGTCGCATGATAGGCGGCACCGCGCCGCGACTGCGGCCAGTCGATAAGCACATCGGCCGCGCCCTGCACGGACGTCACAAGCCGAGAGGAGTCGCCCGAGATTCCCGTCCTGATCCGCACCGGAACGTCGAAGGGCAAGCCGCCATCCATGGCGTCGCTGATGTCCACGGTCACCTTGGCGAGGACTTCGGCTTCCCGTGCCGCCTCGGCGAAAGCCTCGCGGGCGGCATTCGGCTGCAGTTCGCCATGCAGCACGGCCAGGCATACCGTTCTGGCGTGGACATGGGTCGCAGTCCCCTGCCGGGGCCAGCGATTGATGAGCAGATGCGCGGCGTCGCGGGCATTGGAAACCCGGTGAACCGTCCTCACCGTACCGACGATGACGGGGATCGGTCTGTCGAACCATCCTTTCTGCATGAAAGTTCCTCCCAATGCTGTGGCGACAAGAGGTCAACGCAGCCGGCGCGGCGAGGTTGCATGATTGCCTGGCCGGAGCCGGGCCTAGCCATTCAACGCATCCAGCGACGTCTTCAGCTTCTCCTGCAGCACCGAGCGTGCCATCCACCAGTCGCTGCTTCTCACGGGCACCCTGGCCGTCATCGAGATACTGGTATCGCCGAGCGTTTCGACCAGGATTTCGGCCTGGCGCCGGGCGGCGAGAATTCGGTTTCGAGCGCAGGCGACACCTTTGATCGGACGATGTCGAGATCGGCGTTGCGCGGCACGTTGAAGGTGATCTCCACCATTCGCGAAGGCTCGCGCGTGTAGTTGAGGATCCTGGCGTTCGACAGCTTGGAGTTCGGCACGAAGATGTAGACGCCGTCGCGCGTCCTCAGCTGCGCGGAGAACAGGCCGACCTCGACGATCGTGCCGACAATGCCGTCGGCATCGATGAAGTCGCCGGTGTTGAAGGGGCGCAGGAACACCAGCATGATGCCGGCGGCGATATTCGACAAGGTGCCCTGCAGCGCCAGGGCGACGGCCAGACCGGCAGCACCCAGCACCGCCAGGATCGACGCCGTCTGCACACCAAACTGGCCAAGCACGACGATGATCGTCACCGCCATGATGGCGTAGTGGATCGACTGGCCGACGATCGGCACGATGGTCTGGTCCTGCTGGACGCTGCGCGACAGCAGGACCGTGGCATAGCGGGAAACGATCCTGGCGATGAACCAGCCGGCGGCCAGCACCAGGATGGCGACGAGCACGGACCAGAGATTGGAAATGAGCCAGGCCGTCGAGACCCCAGGAATCACGTCATCGTTCACAAGGCACTCCCTAGGCTGAGTGGTGCCCCCTTCCGACAAGGGCAGAATGCCGGGAAGGTTGCATCGGATCAGAGCAATTCGAGGAAAAGTGTGTGGCTGTTTTCCGTCCGGAATTCGTAAAGTCAGCGTTTTCATGTTGCCGCGAAAAACCGAAAAGCTCCAGGCGCCGCGTGGCGATGTCGCTTCAACCGAAGAGGCCCTTCGACCTCAGGCACTGGTACTCCGAACGTGCCGCTCGGGCCAGTTTCCATAATAAGAAATCCCGCCCGGACCGGAACCGGCCAGAACCAGGAAGCCACCGGCAAGCGCCAGGTTCTTCATCAGGACGGAAGGTTCGTGGATGTGGACGACGACGGCGGTGACCACGCACCAGGTGGCGAACAGGATGCTGATCGCGCGGATCTGGAAACCGATCACCAAAGCCAGACCGCCGATGATTTCGCACAGCGCCATCAGCCAGGTCAGTGTGGTCGGCGCTGGCAGGCCGAGACCGTCGAGATAGGCGGCCAGATCGGGGATGTTCCAGAATTTCTGCAGGCCGGAAACCAGGAACAGGAAGGCGAGCAGGCAGCGCCCGATCAGCAGCGTGAAGTCGTCCATCTCGTCCATGTGGCTTCCATCCATCGACCGGCCCTGGTCTCCACGCCCTGTGTATGAGGAGACACCGAAAGCCGCACGATTATTCCCCTCGCCGGCCAGACAATTTGTCTTGAACGGGGAGTGAGGCGATATCCTGCCTCCAGTGGAGCGCAGCTGTTCCTGAGGCGATGCGGATGGAGGCGCGCCTGGCCCCTACCCATGCACGCGCCCCAGGAAATCGCGCGTCAAATCGATGACCTGGTCGAGATGTGTCTCCAGCAGCCAACGCATCATTCACCGCCACCGTTCCGGAAATTGCCCCGGCACGGCCGGTGCGGCGATTGCGACCCAGTCCGTTTGCCAGCCCGCATGCCGACATTTTTGGAACGGCTGTGTCGGCAGACGGTTTCCTGAATACCGATGGTCTTCTCCATCGGCGTTCAGGGTTTACGGGAGACAATCATGGGTCGCGGAATTCTACTCTGGCTGCTGGGCGTGCCGATTCCGATCATCATCCTTCTGGCCCTCTTCGTGCGATAGGAGGACATCATGACCATTCTGACCACAGACGTTCCGGCCACCGACGTCGCCGTCGCAACCGAGTCGTCGTCTTCCGCCGTCAGCTGGGGCGCGATCATTGCCGGCGCGCTCGCCGCTTCGACGCTCACCTTGATCCTGATGCTGCTCGGTTCGGGTCTCGGCCTGACCATGGTTTCGCCATGGTCGAACGAGAGCACCAGTGTGACGACTTTCGCCGTGTCCACCGCGGTCTGGCTCGTCGTCGTGCAGTGGCTGTCATCCGGGCTCGGCGGCTACCTGACCGGACGCCTGCGCGCGAAGTGGGTCGGCATCCACACCGACGAGACCTTCTTCCGCGACACCGCGCACGGCTTCATGACCTGGGCGCTGGCGACGCTGCTGGTGGTGTTCGTGCTTGGCGCGGCGGTTTCCTCGGCCATCGGCACAGGGGTCCAGGCCGTATCGACCGTGGCCTCGGGCGCGGCGGTCGGCGCTTCCGCCGGAGCTGCATCGAGCACGTCCGCCGACAGCGGCGCCACATCCTATTTCGTAGACGCGTTGTTCCGTCCGGCGGATGCCTCGCGGCCTGCAGCGCCTGGAGCAGAAGGCGATGCGGCCGCGGCCGCGCAGGCCTCCCGTATCCTCGTTGCCAGCGCGGCCGCCGGCGAAATCTCCGCTGACGACAAGGCCTATCTCGGCAAGCTCGTCGCTGCCCGCACCGGCCTTTCCGAAGCTGATGCGACCGCACGCGTCGATGCCGTGCTTGCCAAGGTGGACCAGGCCAAGGCCAGCGCGCAGCAGGCGGCCGACACGGCACGCAAGGCCGGCGCGACTTTTGCGCTGATCAGCGCGTTGTCTCTGGTACTCGGCGCTTTCATCGCCAGTGCGGCGGCAGCACTCGGCGGCAGACAGCGCGACGATGAGGAGGCCGCCTATCTGGTGACATCCCGATAGGTCGTCGCGCGGGCCTCGGCTTGAACGCCGGGGCCCCCATTTTCCTGTGATGTTCCTCATGACGTTGGGTTTCTGAATGCAGCGCAAGCTGGATCTGCGCACAGGCATTCCCGTGTGGAACGCCTATCGCGCGCCGCGCGTGCCGACGCAAAGGCTGGCACGGGACGTCAAATGCGACGTGCTGGTGGTAGGGCTCGGCATCAGCGGCGCGATGATCGCCGAAGCGCTCACCGCGCAAGGTCTGTCCGTCATTGGCGTCGACCGACGTGGCATCATGCTGGGCTCGACGCCAGCGACCACCGCGCTGGTGCAGTTCGAGATCGATCAACCGCTTTCCGAGCTCGGCCGGCAGATCGGACAAGCCGACGCTGCGCAGGCATGGCGCCGTTCGCGGCTCGCCGTGACCAATCTTCGGGGTCGCATCCGCGAACTCGGCATCCGCTGCGACATGATGACGGCGGCATCCCTGTATCTGGCGGGAGATGTACTTGATCCGACGGAGTTGCGCGAGGAAGCCGAGGTCAGAGCCGGCATCGGTATCCGCGCCACTTATCTCACGCCGACGGTCCTCAAGGAAACATTCGGCATCGCGCGTAAAGGCGCGATCCTGAGCCAGGACAATCTCGCCCTTGATCCGCGCAAGCTCACCGCCGGCCTGCTGAAAAAAACGCTCGAAAGAAAGGCGCGCTTCTACGCACCGGTGGAGGTCATCGCGCTTGCACCCGAATCCGACGGGGTCGGTGTGGAAACCCGCGACGGCCCTTCGATTGCGGCAAGGCATGTCGTGCTGGCCACCGGTTACGAGTTGCTGGATATGGTGCCTTCAGACACACATTCCATCATCTCCACCTATGCCATCGCGACGAAACCACAGAAGGGAAAGCTCTGGCCGGGCGGGGCCATGATCTGGGAGGCATCCGATCCGTATCTTTACATGCGCGCGACCGCCGACGGACGCGTGATATGCGGCGGCGAAGACGAGGATTTCGCCGACGAGCAGAGCCGGGACAGCCTGCTGGCGGACAAGGCGCGTATGCTGTCGGGCAAACTGAAAGCCCTGTTCCCGCAACTGGATACGAGGGCGGAATTCGCCTGGACCGGCTCGTTCGGGACCACGACCACCGGCTTGCCCTATATCGGCGAACTGCCCGGTTATCCGGGCATCTTCGCGGCGCAAGGCTATGGCGGCAACGGCATCACCTATTCGCAAATCGCGTCGGAGCTGATCGCCACGGCGATCGCAGGCGGCGAGGATGGCGACACAAGGCTGTTCGCGTTTGACCGGACCAGCATGATGCGCCGGCTGACGGACATGGCAGGCAAGCTCGTCGGCTGAGCCGGACGGATACCTTTCATTCAAGGATGCTGATGTACAGAGGGCGGATCGGCGTTCCGCGGTCGGAACGCGCGACAAGCGAATGCCAGCACCTTTAGAGGAGCCGCATTGGGCCGGTCCCGCATCATCACCATTGCCAGCTGCCTCGCCATCCTGGCGGGCGTGCTTCCGATCCTGGCGACGTTCTACATGTCGTGGAGGATCGTCGAGACCCGCCGGCTGACGCAGCTTTCCGATCTCGCCGGCTACGCGCTGGCGCGCACCCAGGCGACGTTCGCGGACGCCACCGATGCGCTGGAGCAGGCAAAACAGCTGACGGAACCCGCCTGCTCGCCGGCACATGTCGAGGCATTGCGCCGGATCGTCGTCAACACGCGTTCCGTCGAGGACGTCGGCTATTTCGACAACGGCACCCTTCAGTGCAGCTCATGGGGGAAGCCGGCAATTTCTGTGGCCCGCTCACCCGTCGACATCACCATGAGCAACGGCATCGGCGTGACGGCCAGTCTTCACCCCGCCATCAGCGGCGGTACCCCTCAGATGGGCTTCCACGCCGGCGCCTATGTCGCGCTGACCAACCCCGCGCGCTTCGTCGACATCCCGGCAGGCAAGGATACGAAACTCGCCGTCCTGGCCGGCACGACAGAGGTGGTCGGCACCCTGCACGACCCGGACCAGCAACTGGTCCTCAAGCTGGCTGCCGGCATGACGCCAACCGGCCCTTTCCTGCATGACACCGCGCAGGATCGGGACTGGACAGTTGTCGCTACCGCGCCGAAGGTCGACGTCTTTCGCGACCTCGGCAACGATCTGAAGCGGCTCCTGCCAGCGGGTGCCGCCACGTCGCTGCTGATGGTCGGCCTCGTCGTGTGGCTGTCACGGCGACGCCTGTCCCTGCTCGGCGAGCTGACGACGGCGATCCGACGCCGCGAGTTCATCGTCCACTACCAGCCGATCATCGAACTGAAGAGCGGCATATGCGTCGGCGCCGAGACATTGGTGCGCTGGCGGCGCAGCAATGGCGAAACCGTACGGCCGGATATATTCATTCCCCTGGCCGAAGAGAACGGGCTGATCGAGGCCATCACGCAGCAGGTCATCGAGATGGCGGTGACCGAACTGAAAGACATCCTCGCCGCCGATCGCTCATTGCACATCGCCATCAACCTTGCCGCCGACGACATCCGCTCCGGCCGTGTGCTGCCCTTCATGGCCAGGCTGCTGGACGCCAATGACGTTCATCCGCAGCAACTCTGGCTGGAAGCGACGGAACGCGGCTTCATGAACGCGGTACAGGCCCGCGCCACGCTGGAAAAGGCGAGACAGTCGGGCCACTCGGTCGCCATCGACGACTTCGGCACCGGCTATTCGAGCCTGCAATATCTGCAGGATCTGCCGCTCGATGCCTTGAAGATCGACAAGTCCTTCGTCGACATCATCGGCACGGACGCCGCCACCAGCGCGATCACGCCCACATCATCGACATCGCGAAAACGCTGGACCTGTTCATCGTTGCGGAGGGTGTCGAGCGGCAGGAGCAGGCCGACTACCTGGCGCAGCGCGGCGTGCACTACGCGCAGGGCTGGCTGTTCTCAAGGCCTCTGCCCAAGGCCGAATTCATCGAATTCTACCAGAACCGTCAGCGGGCGAAGGGGTCGGCGCCGGAAGTCATCCAGCGTCCCGAGGGCCGGCATCCTGCCGGCGGAGTCGGCGGAGCGACGCCTTTGCCGCGAAGTGCCTAACGACCAAGGGGGCGGCGCGAGAGCTCGATCAGTTCCTTCTCGTCGCGAATGCCGAGCTGATAGTTCGCGATGATGCGCGAAGCCCGTTTCTCCTTGTCATCGTCGGTTTCGCCGTCAACCGCAGTCGCCGCAAAGACCTTCATCAGCAGGTCGACCTCATCGGGCAAAAGGACCGCGGCGTCTTCAAGCTTTTGTCGGATAGGCAAGTGTCAGCCCTCGCAAACAGATGAATGCCCCGATGAACCGCGGCGGGCATGTCATCTAAATATGTGATTTGTGAGACATCGCCACGGCTTTTCCAACTTTCGCATACGCCGGATGGCCCAATGCGCCATCGGCGGCCGGTTGAAATTTTCCGGTTCGACAGCTGCAAGTTCCCGGGAAACATGGCGCGCAGCTTGCCAGCCAACCTTTACCAGCGTGAGCCGATCCGGACCGCGACGGTGTGATCCTCCCCGCTGCCGCTGCCAGCGAGTGCCGTGCTGTAGTCCAAACCGAGCAGCCAACCATTGTCGAGGCCGGCATCGAAGCCTAGCCCGATGCCGAGACGATCCTTGACCGAGCCCTCGACATCGAAACCGTAAGGCAGCCCATTGCCGAGGTCGGCGTAACCCACGCTGGCGCGGCTCGAACCACTGAAGTCATGCGTGTATTCCAGGCGCGCCTTCGGAGTGAACACGCCCCATGTCGTCGCCACGGCATATTGCGCACGCAGGCCAAGCACCCCGGCGAGCGTCGTCAGCGACTGTTCGCCATAGACGAGACTGAATGACCCCGCGCTGATTTCAGTGTAACTATCGAGCCGGGACCACGACGCTTCGAGCCGGCCGTAAGGCGACAGCAGCCAGCCGTCCCGCTGGTGTTCGTAGGCGGTCGTGAGCGAGCCGAACAGCTGCTGGCCGTCGCGGCCACCGGTGGCAAAGTCGCCTGTGGGCGTCACGAACCGGCGGCTTTCGAAATCGAGCCGGCTGTAGCCCAGCAAACCATCAATGAAGACATTGGCGAGCGGGCTATAGCTGCCATAGGCGGCGACGCTGAGCGCACTGGCTTCGCTGCGGGTACCTTTGTCGCCGATATCGGCGCTGTCGCGGCCATAGCCAAAACCGACGCCGCCGACAAAGCGGGGCGAGAAGCGGTAGTCGACACCACCGCTGATGCCGGCCAGCGTCTGCCTGATGTCGATGGCACCGTCGCGCTGGCCGAAATTGATGAAACCGCCAGCCCAGAACGCCATGGCGTTCTGCATATCGCCTTGCTTGCCGTCGAGCCTGTCCATCGGGAATCCTTGCATGAATACGGATTGCTGCCGGTCGCGCTCATCTCCGGTATAGCCCAGCGGTTTCTTCGCGCCGTTGGCGAGGCCAAGCTGGATGCCGACCGAATTGGCGTGCCGCTGGCCCTCGTCGTGCAACTGTTCCAGACGTCCGTTGAAATTGCGGGTCTGCGACGCGGCGAGACGGCTGGCCGCTTCCATCTGCGCCGCGATGAGGCCAGTCACTTCCGGGTCCTGCGCCGGATCGGGCCGGGCGGCGATGTTAAAGGTGACGGTGGCGGGCACTGAAACGCCCCATCTGTTCGACAGCGTGTAGGAGACCGCCACTGCGCCGGAGGCGGTCGCGGCCGATTCGAACACCAGATCGTAGCCGTCGCTGTTGGCATCGACGCGGGCCATACCGCTGGCCGCGGCGGGTGCCGCAACGATGGCCGCTGCCGTGAATGGTCCGCCGACGGCACCGGAGGTCAGGTTTGCCCTGGCCGAGGTCCCGGCCAGCAGGTCCACGCTGATGTCCTTCGCGACAGGAAGCGGCGCGGAGACGGTGAGCGTATAAGCCTGGGTAGCCGCGTAGCTGTTGGCATCGGTCACTTTCACTGTGAAGGCGAAGCTGCCCGCTACGCCCGGCGTGCCCGACAGCCTGCCATCCGCCTTCAAGGAGAGCCCGACCGGCAAGGCGCCGTCGCTGACGGCGAAGCTGTAGGGGGCGCCACCGCCGGTGGCGCTCAGCGGCTGGTCATAGGCGCTGCCGCCCGTGGCGTTCGGTAGCGTGTCCGGCGTGATCGCAATCGTCGGCATCTTCACGACCAGCGTGAGCCGCTGAATCCACGACGACGTGCCCGAATCCCTGGCAACGATCGAGAAGGCATAATGGCCGGCCTTGGTCGGCGTGCCCGACAGTATGCCGTCGGCACTGACTTTCAGCCCCGGCGGTGGCGAGCTGCCGAGGGCACGGGAGAAGGTGTAGGGCGCGAGCCCGCCAGACGCGGTGAAAGCCTGATTGTAGGGGGTGCCCGCCATGGCTTCAGTCAGGGTGTTCGGCAGAACGCCCGTAATCGGAGAGCTGCCAACCGTGAGTGTGTAGTTCCGCGTCGCAGGGGAGCCGTACCTGTCCTTCACCACGACATCGAAACTGAACATACCCGTTTCAGTGGCTGTCCCCCCGAGCGTTCCGTCCGGCGCCAGGAACAGGCCCTTGGGCAAGACCTGCCCGCTACCGATATCGTAGCCATACGGCGCGGTTCCGCCCGAAGCGGTCAAGGTCTGGTTGTAGGATGTGCCGGCCGTTGCCCTCGACAGCGCGGATGGCGCAATGGTTATCGTCGGTGCAGTGATTTTCAGCGAATAGCTTTGGCTGCCGGCAAATGGAGCGCCGGCACCTGTCGAATTGTCCGTCGCGACGATGGTGAAGGAAAAATCGCCGGCTTCCGTAGGCGTTCCCTCGATTTTGCCTTCCGTGGAAAGTTGCAGGCCAGCCGGCAGGGCACCACTCGATATCGAATAGATATACGGCCCAACCCCGCCGGCCGCGGTCAAGAACTGGCTGTAGGCCGTGCCCAAGACAGGCGTGGGCAAGGTTGACTGGTGGATCGAAATGGTCGGGGCGCCGATCCGCACGATAAAGCTTCGGCTGTCGGAATCTCCGGAAGCGTTGTCCTTCGCCGTGACGGCAATGCTGAAGCTGCCGGTTTGAACTGGCGTTCCGGACAGGACACCAGCCGCAGAAAGGTTCAGGCCTGCAGGTCCGCCCGTCATCGAGAATGTGTAATTCCCGGAGCCGCCGCCGACGGCGATGCCCTGGTTGTATGGTTCCCCGGCGACACCGTCGCGCAAAGTGGGAGTCGTGATCAGGAACGCTTTGACGGCAAGAGTGTGAGACGCATTGCTGCTGGCATAGATGCCATCGCCCGAATATTCCGCCTTCAGGGAAACCAGACCTGGTGGCGGAGCTGTAAAATACGGTGATATGGCGACCATGCTGCCGGCGAGATCCACCTCTCCGAGCAGCGCTCCGTCGGCGAGGAACCTTACCTTGCCCGTCGGCCATGGACCGCCGCTAAAGATCACCGGCATAACGGTTGCCATCAGCGTGACAGTTTGTCCGGGCATCGCCCGCTCGGGCGAGACGATCAGGCTCGTCGTCGTCGAAGCTGCTAACGCCGCCGACATAAGAGCCATCAACACAAAGCTGACGATGCTTGCCAGACCGAAAAGCGCGATCCCCCGATCGATGCCCCACTGCCTCATCGAATCCCTCGCCACCGTTCGGACGCCCCATGGAAAGGCCTGTCGAACTCCTCTGCATCGCGAGACGAGCGCGATAAATACGGCAGATGCCGTATTTCGACGTCGGCGCGGGTTCGATGGCTGGCGGCGATCCAGGTTTTTGCAACGAAGGATCCAGCGATCGATTGGTTGACGGAGGCGGTTTCGCTACGGCGCCAGCCTCGTCAAAACCGCTGCGTCGACCGACCGAGGGGCGAACCGATCCTATGTCAGAGCGACTTCGAAACACGCGCTCACGTGCTGAAGCACGGCAAATCGCTGCGTTCGGACGTCCTGGCTGACCACGAGGCCGCGATGTCCTATCGTCGGGATCGCATATATCGAACAGATGGAACCGCGGAGGAAGCCATGCTCAGGATCGGGTCGATCGTCTGGGGCGTGCGCGATGTGCCGCGCGCCATCGCATTCTGGTGCGCCGCACTGAACTACAAGCCGTTGCGGGAGCCGTCGCCGGACTGGGCCATCCTCGTGCCGGCCGAAGGGCAAGGCCAGCAGATGGCGATCACCGTCGTCTCCTCGGATGCTACCACGCACCAGCGCCATCATCTCGATCTCTACGCATCCGACCAGGAAGCCGAGGTCGAGCGGCTGCTGTCGCTTGGCGCGCAGCGGGTGGGCTGGCGCTATCCGGAAGGCGCGGACTATACGGTGCTTGCCGATCCGGACGGAAATACGTTCTGCGTCGTGCAGAAGCAGGGATAGGTCGGCGCCGCGCAACCCAGCTGCAGCCCATTGGGTGCTTGTTAGAATCGGGGAAGCTGTTCTGGTCCGGCCGCGGAAATATCAAGCAATCGAGGGCCGGCATGCAACTCCATCAGAAAGGCGTCGAGCTGCTTGTCACCTTGATGGATGCCATCGACCACCAGGACAAGCTGAAGCCGACCGATGTCGACTGGCTGCTGCGGGAATCGGCGCATGTGCTGGGTGAACTGCTGAAGCGCGATGTCCCTATCGATCGGCGGGAGGAAATCGCCAACGAGCCGTGAAGCCTCGGGTTTCACCGGCGGCCGCTGCCGCCGGCCGTTCATTCCTTTCGTTCGTTTGGCCTTCGTTCAATCGGCTTCTTGCCGACCCCGGGGGCCTCCACAGCCCCTGCAGCTTCAACGGGTCGGTATCGGTCCCGGCGCAGGGTCCGGCAGCGGCCCGGGTGGCGTTGGCGGACCCGGATCGGGCGATGGCGGTACCGGATGTGTCGGGCCGGGCCGTGTCTGAGCAAGCGGCGGGATTTCCTTCACCTCATCGGGATCGGGCATCGGGATTTCCTGTGGCAGCGGCTCAGGCTGCTCTACCGGCCCGCGTTGCGGCTCCTCATCCGGTCGGGGCTGCGGCTCGGGCGCAGGGGGCGGCAGATCGGGATCGGGCACGTCCGGTATATCGGGAGGCGGTTTTTTCGGGTCGGCCATGGCGTATCTCCTCGGGTCTCCCAGAGAGAACTGCCGGCAGGGATCCGATGTTCCGAAAAACCGATCAGCGGGTCTGAATGGCAGGCGGGCAGGTGATTGTGGCGTATCGGCCGCGATCGATCTCCAGAATCTTTGAACCCGCCGCGGCAAGAGCCCGTTGAGACAGACACTTCATTGAAGTGCTCCCAACTGCGCCGTCCAGTTCTTCTGGGCGGCTTTTTTATCGCGAACACTTTTGGGAACGCCGGGCGGCATCATCTGTTTGAAGGATACCGATGATCTTCCCACATCGGTATCACCCAGCCGGCCCGGTGCGTTCCCTCATTCCGCATCGGGTCGGTTTGACCCTTGCGTGGCGGTTCGGCAGTTCAGGCGAAAGGAACAAACGCCAGGGCCAGCAAATGCGACGACGTCGATATCCTCACCTCGATATGCCTGCCATTTGAAAGCGTGGCCAAACCCGCCGCAAGATCAAGCGCTATATCCTCGAAGCCGAGTACCCTGCCATCAAGCGGGAAACTCGCCTTGTAGGCTGCTTCCTTGGCCGCGAAAGCGATCTTGCCGGCGATGGCCGCATCGCAGCCGTCCAGCCGGTCGCGCGGGTTCAGGACAACAGGCTCGAGCTCCGGCGGCAAGGGCAGCGTTGGCTCGATGTCGACGCCAACACCGCGCATGGTTTGGCTGCGCGCGACAACGGCTATCGCGAAGTCGGCATCATGGGCGATAGACCCCACCACGCCGGCCGGCCAGACCGGCTCGCCTGTCTTGCCGCGCGCAATCGCAACGCCGGGATGTCCCAGTTGCCGCAGCAGCCGGCGGGCCAGCAATCGGCCGGCACCGCTGGCGTCGCGAGCGGCCGTCGTCCTGGACAGGATCGTTGCGCTTTCAGCAGGCAGGATATGGCTTGCGTCGCCCGTCTCTATGCGGCGGCAGCCGACAAGCAGGCCGGGTGGCGCGAGCATTGCCAGCGCCTGTTCCAATGTGCTGGCCTGGTGCTGAGAAACCGGTCCGGCAATCATGATGCCGCGCTCACGGCCTAGCGGCGAAGGTCGAGCTCGGCGATCATTTCGCCATCCTCGTCCAGTCCCTGCTCGACGAAGCCGAACGACGCGTAGAGCCGCCGCGCCCCTGTGTTGGCGGGCTCGTAGCAGATCGAGACCTTGCGCACATGCGCCAGGCCGGCGATTTCGCCGAGCGCCGCCGCGATGCCGGCGCGGCCGAGACCCCTTCCCTGCTCGCGGCGATCGATCATGAAGCGATAGATGTTTGCCTCGTCGTCGTTGGAAGCATCGTACATCAGGAAGCCGACGACACGGCCATCGGCCACGACCGCGCGCGGAACCGCATCGCTGTCCTCGCCGGCCTCCTCCAGCGAGTCGGCGTTTGAAGCGACGAAGTCCTGCTGGCCGGGCAGCAGTTCGAGGGCAAGGATCGCCCGGCGGTTCCGGTCGGTGACCGGCTCCAGCACCACCGAAGACGCCTTGCCGGTGCCCATCAGGCGCGGACCTTCTGCTCGACGATCGGCGTGACGATGCCGTGCAGCTTGGCCGGGTTTCCGCGCCAGACGGTGTTGGGCTCCAGCACCTCGCCCTTCATGACGAAGCAGTCGACGTCGGCGACCGAGCCTTCGCCCATCACCACGGCGTAGTGCACGAAGGCGGCCGGCGCCAGCGTGCAGCCGTTGCCGATGCGGATGTAGTCGGACTTGAAGGCGCCTTCCTCCAGCGAGTGCGCCTGGATCACGCAGCTTTCGTTGAGCGTGACGTCGTCGCCGATCTCGACCAGCGAGCGCTCGGTGATGATGGAGCCGCCGTCATAAAGCCGCTTGCCGACCTTGACGCCGACCGCACGCATGATGAGCGGCTTGAAAGGCGTACCGGCGAACAGGCGCATGATAGGCGAATCCGACAGCTTCCAATGGCGTTCATGGCGCCAGAAGATCGGATCGTAGATCGTCGCCATGCGCGGCTTCAGGCGCCGGAAGCCGAGGCTGATGCGCTCCAGGAAGATGTAGAACGGGATGGCGATCGCCGAGGTGAGGAACACCGCCACGAACAGCGCCGTCTGGCCCCATTCGGTGTAGTAGTTCAGCGCCCGGTCCCAGATCGCCAGCGTCAGGAACAGGATCAGCCATTGCGAGAACACGAACAGCAGTGCCGATATGCCATTGTGCAGGTTCTTGAGCGGCAGGCGGCGCTTGCGTTCCTCGTCGGAGATCAGCCCGAGCAGTTCCTTGTCGCGGTTGACGATGCGCGGGATCTCGAAGGGCGGCGAGCCGAGCAGGCCGACATTCTCGCGGACCGGCCCATCGACCGGCACATGCACCTTGGTGCCGAGCAGCACGTTGTAGCCGGTGCGCGAATCCGGCGAGTAGATGATGTTGTTGCCGAAGAAGTTGCGATCGCCGACCCTTGTATGTTCGAGGCGGAACGAGTTGGCCGACTTCTGCATGTTGATCATGAACAGGCCGTCGGACACCATGGTCTCCGAGCCGATCTCGCTCAACTGCGGGTTTTCATGGCGCTGGTTGGTGCCGAAGTTGGAGCCGGTCTGCTCGACCTTGTTCAGCTTCCAGCCGATGGCGCGCAGATAATAGACGATCGCCGATGAATCGCCGAACAGCGTGTTGAGCAGGCGCACGTTGCTGACCATCTCCAGCATCGACTGCAGCCAGTAATGGAAGCCGTAGAGCGAGTAGTTGCGCCCCGGCTTCAGGAACAGGTTGAACAGGCGTGGCAGGAGGGCCGCCAGCAGCACGCCGCCGACGATGAAACCGGCGACCGTGACCGTGGTGCCGATGGCAACGATGCCGATGGTCTCCTGATAGTCGTCGCTGACGTTTTCCCAGAAGGTGTGGAACAGCAGCGGGAACGGCGTGACGATGGTGAACAGGATGACGAGCTGGATCAGCTCGTAGATGACCCGGCGCGCGCTGGAGATCGGCACGTTGGAAATGGGCGAATAGTCGGCGGTCGTGGGAATGGCCGGCGAGCCGTGCCAGTGTTCACCGGCCGGGATCGCCTGGCCGCGATGCAGCGACGAGGCATGGCCGAGCTGGGAGCCGGACTCCATGCGGGTGTCGATGTCGAGCGTGGAGCCGACGCCGACAAAGGCGTTGTCGCCGATATGAACCGGCCCGGTATGGATGTAGCCGGCCTGGGCGCGGAAGCCGAGCACGCTGGATTCCTTGCGCAGGATGGTGTTGTCGCCGATGGTGATGAGATCGGTGCAGACCGGCACGGAACGGCACTCGATGACGGTGCGGTCGCCGAGGCGCGCGCCGAGCAGGCGCAGATAGAGGCTGTAGAGCGGGCTGCCGCGGAACAGCACCACCGGGGCGGTGCGGATCAGCGTCTTGACGACCCAGAAGCGATAGTAGCGCCAGCCCCAGATCGGGAAGGTTTCCGCCTTCCAGCGGCCGACCAGCACCCATTTCAGGACAACGGCCGCGCCGGTCAGGCCAAAGAACATGCCGGCCGACAGGATCACGCAGCGCATGTAAAGCGTGACCGGATCGTCGAGCGCGTCATAGACCCAGTCGAGGCCGTCGTTGAAGGCCCACAGCGACAGGTAGCTGTAGGCGGCATAGAAGACGAGCTGCAGGAAGCCGGTGCCCCAGTACTGCAGGTTGGTGGCCTTGTGGGTGAGCATCGGCTCGTTGGCCGCGACCGCCACTTCCGCCGGCGCGCGCAGGTGATCCGCCAGCTTGGCAACCGTGGGATGCAGGTAGATGTCGCGCATCGAGGCGGTCGACCAGTCCGGCCTGCCACGGACGCGGGCACAGAAACGGGCCATGAGCAGCGAGTTGGCGCCGAGATCGTCGAAGAAATGATCCTCGATCGAGACGCCTTCGAACTTCAGGACATCGGCCAGCGTCTCGGCGAGGAACTTCTCGTCGTCGTTACGGTAGTCGACCATCGCATTGCCGGCGGTGACGCGAACGCTGGTCGGCTTCGGCAGCTTGCGCAGATCGGCCTTGTTGGAGACCGTCATCGGGATCGCGTCAAGGCGCTCCAGATAGGCCGGCACCATATAGTCGGGCAGGCGCCGCTTCAGCTCCTGCGCGAGCAACGTGCGGTCGATCTCGACGACATCGCTCTTGGGCGCGAAATAGGCGACGAGCTCGGTGCGCTCCGGCTCGATCTCCCATGTGGTCACCGCCGCCTGGCCGATGCCGGGCTGGTCGAGCAGCACGGCCTCGATCTCGCCCAGTTCGATGCGGTAGCCGCGGATCTTGACCTGGGTGTCGATGCGGCCGCGATATTCGATCTCGCCCTTGTCGTTGATGCGGCCGAGGTCGCCGGTGCGGTAGATGCGCCCGCTCGGATTGTTGGGCAGGCCGATGAAGTCCTCGATGAACTTCTGCTCGGTCAGTTCCGGCCGGTTGAGATAGCCGACGGCGACGCCCATGCCGCCGATGCAGATCTCACCCAGTTCGTCGCCGGTGAGCAGACGCGGTTTTTCCGGGTCGAGGATGGCGATGGAATAGGTCGGCAGCGGCACGCCGATGGTCACCGGCTCATCCGGCTTGAGATAGGCCATGGTGGCGGTGACGGTCGCCTCGGTCGGGCCATAGGTGTTGAGGATCTGGCGGCCGGGTGCTGCCCAGCGGTTCACCAGCTTCTGCGAACAGGCCTCGCCGCCGACCAGGATGGCGCGCAGGCTCGGCACATCGCTTTCGACCGACGACAGCAGCGTCGGGCTGCAGGCCATGCAGGTGATGTGATGGAGGCGCAGGAAGTCGGCGAGTTCCTCGCCGACGAGCGGCTGCTGGCCTGGTGCCGGAACCACCGTGGCGCCGGCGGCAAACGCCACCCAGATCTCTTCCGACGAGAAGTCGAAAGCAATCGTCATGCCCTGGTAGATGCGGTCGCTGGGCTTGTAGCCATAGGAGGCCGCGGCGACGCGGATGAAGTTGCAGAAGCTCTGATGGGTGACGACCACGCCCTTCGGCTTGCCGGTGGTACCGGAGGTGTAGAGGATGTAGCAGGTGTGATCCTGAACGCCCTGCCGCGAAGGCGCCCGCGAGGGTAGCGTTTCCGGCTTCAGCGCGATCTCCGAGGCGGCGGAATCGATGGAGATGTGCGGAACCGGCAGTTTTTCGACGCGCGCCGCATAGGCCGAGACGCTGATGACCAGCGACACCGAGGCGTCCTCGATGATCATCGCCATGCGCTCCACCGGGAAGGCGGTGGCCAGCGGCACGAAGGCCGCACCGGCCTTCAGCACCGCCAGGATGGCGACATAGGTCTCGGCGGACCGGTCCAGCAGCAGCCCGACCCGGTCTCCCGGCCTGATGCCGCGTTCGATCAGCAGATGGGCGAACTGGTTGGCACGGTTGTCCATCTCGCGATAGGACCAGACCCGGCCGTCGGAGATCACCGCAGGCGCGCTGTCGAACCGGCCGGCGAGTTCGGCGAAAAACTGGTCGAGCCGCTCATCCGGCTTGCCCTTGCGGACGAAATCCGGACCGATCAGCAGCTGTCTGGCCGGCGGCGGCCCTTCCGGAGCCTCGGCCTTCCTGGCTGTGCGAGGTTTGCGAGGTGCCTTGACTGCTTCACTGGACATTTGGATATCGACGTTTCGGGCCTGAGGTTCACGCGGGATCGCGCTCGGAAAAATGCCTTAGCCGGTTGTTGCCATTACAACTATGACACCCGGAACCGAAGGCAATTCTGCCTGTGGATTGCGGCCGGCAGCGCCCTCTGGTGCCGAATAAAGGCAAATCTATGCCATAATCGGCCGAGGCGTGAAGACTCATGGGGCAAGAGCTGCGGAACGCATTCATGCCCTTGCCACAATTTGGTTTAAACGACTGCGGGCTTTGCCGCGCTGAGCAGATTCAGAGTGGCTTCGCACAGGCTTCGTCAACTTGGTCATTGTTCTGTCGCGGGTTCTGATCACAAAACCGTGTGTCACTTTGCGGCTCAGGGGTTGCAACAAACATCATGAATGATGCCGAAGCTCAGGTCGAAGAGCAGAATCTCGGCAGCCGTCTTTCACGGGTCATCGACCGCATCGTGGAACCGCGCGTGCTCGGGCCGATCGTCGGCGCGGTCGCCGTTGCCATCGCGTTCCTGTTCATCCGCGAGATCGGCGGCAAGATCCGTGTAAACCATACAATCGACGCCATCGCCGCCACATCCCTGTCGACGGTGGCGCCGGCGCTGGCCTTCACGCTTGTCAGCCTGATGGCAATGGCCTTGTACGACGTCATGGCCATAAGGCACGTGGCGCCGGAGAAAGTGCCGGTGCCACTCGCCCTGTTCGCCGGATTTGTCGGCTACAGCTTTTCCAATGCGATCGGCTTCCACGTTTTCGTGGGCGGTCCGGTCCGCTATCGCATCTACCAGTCGGTCGGCCTGGATGCCGCCGACGTCGGCAGGATCGTCGGCGTTTCCTTCCTGACTTTCTGGGGCGGGCTGCTCACCGTCGTCGGCATGGCGATGCTGTTCGACCCGGCCGGCGTACCGGCACTCAGCCTGATTTCGCCTGTCGACGACCGCATCATCGGCGGAGCCATACTCGCCGGCATCGTGCTGGTGTTGTTGTGGCTGTCGCAGGGCAAGCGGCAGGTCTCGGTGCTCGGATGGACATTCCCGTTCCCTTCGGCACGCAGCGCGGCGGTGCAGATCCTGATCGGCGCGGTGGATATCGGGGCAGCGGCGGCGGCGCTCTACGTGCTTCTGCCGGCCGACGTCGCACCGCCGTTCACCGTGTTCCTCGCCCTGTTCGCGGTTGCGATCATCGCCACGGTTATCAGCCATGCGCCCGGCGGCCTCGGCGTGCTCGAAGCGACGATCCTGTTCGGCCTCGGCGCCGGTACACGGCCCGACGTGATTGCCGCGCTGGTCGTCTTCCGTGTCGTCTATTATCTGATCCCGCTGGCGCTGGCGGCGCTGGCCCTGCTCGTCTTCGAGGTCTACCGCGTGCGCAGCGCGGTCTCGACCGTGGCGGGCCGAACGGTCGCGCTGACCCGGCATATCGTGCCGCCGATCAGCGCCACGCTGGTCTTTGCCGGCGGACTGGTCCTGCTTCTGTCGGGTTCGGTTCCAGCCAACGGCGTCCGCACCGACTGGCTGAGCGACATCCTGCCCCTGCCCTTCGTCGAAGCCTCGCATCTTCTCGGCAGCGTCACCGGACTGCTGCTCATCATCATCGCGCGCGGCCTCTACCGCCGCATCGCGCTGGCGCGCTTCGCGGCGATCGTCCTGCTTCTGACCGGCGCCGCCTTCTCCATGCTGAAGGGGCTGGACTGGGAGGAAGCGATCGTGCTGACCGCCGTCGCCGCCTCGCTGTTCATCTACAAGGACGCCTTCTACCGCAAGGGCGACTGGCGCTCGTTCCGGCTGGACGCCACCTGGATCGGCCTTTCGGCGATTGTCATGACCGCCAGCGTCATCGTCGGATTGCTGGCCTACCGGCATGTCGAATATCAATCGACGCTGTGGTGGGAATTCGCCTGGGACGGCGACGCGCCGCGCTTCCTGCGCGCCAGCATGGCCGTCGCCATCGTCGCCGCCGCTCTCGCCATCGACATGGTCATCAACCGCCCGGCCCGGCTGAAGGGTCCGGTGCTGACGCCGGTGCCGGATGCCGTGCGGCGCATCCTTACGACCTCGTCCGGCACGGAGCCTTGTGTGGCCTTGCTCGGCGACAAATCCTTCATGATCTCGCCCTGCGAGAAAGCCTTCCTGATGTATGCGCGCTCCGGCAGCAGCTGGGTCACCATGGGCGATCCTGTCGGCGACCCGCAGGCCGGCAGGACGCTGATCTGGCGTTTTGCCGAAGCCGCCGACCAGGCCGGCGCGCGTGCCGTGTTCTATTCCATCCAGCCGGAATTCCTGACCCATTATCTCGACATGAGCCTGGCCATCCTGAAGATCGGCGAAGTGGCCCGCGTCGGCCTGACCGACTTTTCGCTCGAGGGAGCCGTGCGGCAGCCGCTGCGTTATGCCTATGGAAAGTCAGCGCGCGAAGGACTCACCTTCTCCGTCATCCCGAAAGCGGACGTCGCCAGCGTCCTGCCCGAACTGCGCGCGGTCTCCGACGAATGGATGGGCAAGAAGCATGGCAGCGAAAAGGGTTTCTCGCTCGGCTATTTCGACGACGACTACATGCTTGAATTCGACTGCGCCGTGCTGCGCAAGGGCGACGACATCGTCGCCTTCGCCAACCTGTGGCGCAGCGGCGATGGCGAGGAGCTGTCGGTCGACCTGATGCGCTACAGGCGCGGCGTCTCCAAGATCATGATGGATGCGCTGTTCGCGCACATCCTGCTGCTCGGCAAGGCGGAAGGCTACAAATGGTTCAACCTGGGGGCGGCGCCGCTGTCGGGGCTTGCCGATCACCCGCTTGCCTCGACCTGGAACCGGATCGGCACCTTCATCTACAAGCGTGGCGACGAAATCTACAATTTCGAGGGCCTGCGCGCCTTCAAGCAGAAATTCGACCCGGTGTGGACGCCGCAATATCTGGCCTGTCCCGGGGGACTCGCCATGCCGCAGATCCTGCTCGATATTACGACCTTGATTTCAGGGAACCCGATCCGAATCTTCAAACGATGAAAATCCTCGCCTCCCTCCTCGCCCTGCTGATTTTTCTCTGCGGCACCGGCTTCGCCAACGCGCAATCCAATACGGCGGCATCGTCCCTTTCGGTCGAGCGGCTGCAGAACGTGCGCCTGCTGCCCGCGAAAGGCGACGCCAAGGCGATGGTGGTCTACTTCTCCGACCGCGCGGGATGGACCGCGAATGACGACACCATGACGGCAGCGCTCAGCGAAGACGGCAACGTCGTGCTCGGCGTCGATCTTGCCGCCTATGCCACGGAACTCGACAAGGCCGACGGCGTCTGCCTCTATGTCGTCGGCGAGATCACCGACCTTGCCCAGACCGCGCAGCGCCAGCTCAACATCCAGACCTATCTGCCGCCGATCGTCGCCGGCACCGGCGAAGGCGCCACATTCGCCTATGCGGCGCTGGCCGATGCACCGGCCAACACGCTGGGCGGAGCGGTCGCTTCAGGCTTTGCCGACCGGCTGACGCTGCGCCTGCCGTTCTGCCCCGGCTCGACGGCGAGCAAGACCGCCGACGGCAAGGCCTACAGCTATGCTTTCGACAAGCCGATGCCGGAGGCTGCGACCCTGTTCGTCGCCGCCGATACGCTCGACACGATCCGCACGCAGGCCGCCCAGCAGCCGAACATCAAGGTGGAGGCGCTCGACGTCGACAACGCCACCACTCAGATGGTCGGCACCGTTTCCTCGCTGGTCGATGCGATCTCGCCGTTCGGCAAGCTGCCCGCCGTCGACCTGCCGTCGACGACGCCGCCCAAGGCGGTCGCCATCTTCATTTCGGGTGACGGCGGCTGGCGCGACATCGACAAGACCATGGGCGAATGGCTGTCGACGCAAGGGGTCCATGTCGTCGGGCTCGACGCGCTGCATTATTTCTGGTCCAAGCGCACGCCGCAGGAACTCGCCGCCGACATCACCACGCTGATCAAGGGTGCCGACCCGCAGGCGAAGCTGCCGGTGATGCTGATCGGCTATTCCTTCGGCGCGGATACCATCCCCTTCGCCTATCCGCTGCTGTCGAAGGATCTGCAGGACCGGACGAAGGTCCTCGGGCTGATGGCGCCAAGCCTTTCCACCTCGATGCAGGTCACCATCAGCGGCTGGCTCGGCATCGACGACAGCGGCTATCCGGTGCCGCCCGCGATCGCCGCCCTGCCGAAGGACAAGGTGCTCTGCATCTACGGCAAGGACGACGACGAGGGCGGCTGCGAGGACCCGGCTGTCAAGGACATCACCAAGATCGAGACGGATGGCGGCCATCATTTCGACGGCGAATACACCGACATAGCAAAGCGGTTCCTCGACAAGCTCTGAGCATCATCCTCCGAGGCACGCGCGGCGGCATCATGACGGATCGCAAGGCCGCCAGGTCAGATCCCGATCCCGGCTCTGGCTCAGCACAAGATCGGCATTGCGCAGATCGTTGCCTTCGACCTTCCGGCGCGCGACATCGGCCGAGAAGCCCAGGTCGAGCCACCGGCTCATCAGGCGGCGCTGCAATTCCCGGCGTGGCACGTCGATGAAGATGGTGCAGTCGAAATGCTGCCTGAGCATCGACCACGGCCCTGAATGGAGGGCGAGATAATTGCCCTCGACAAGCACGTATCTGACGTTCTGGCCGATCATGATCGCGCCGGCCCTCGCGACATCGAGCGCACGGTCGAACACCGGGGCAACCACGTCGGGCTCGATGCCCCTGATCCGTCGCAGCAGGATTTCGATGCCACGACAGTCGAACGTGTCGGGAGCGCCCTTGTGCTCCCTGCGGCCCAACCGGTCGAGCAGGGCGTTGTCGAAGTGGAAGCCATCGGCCTGCACGATGACGGTTTCATCCGGCGGCAGCGCTGCCGCCAGCGCTTCCGACAAGGTGGATTTTCCGGAGCCGGGTGGTCCCGCCAGAGCCGTCAGGTATCGCCTGGAGTGCTGCGCGCGGTCGACGATCGCCGCCGCAAGTTCCTCTACGCTCGACATGCTCAGCCGATCTTCTGGCCGGTCTTTGCCCAGTCGGCGAGGAACTGCTCGAGCCCCTTGTCGGTGAGCGGATGCTTGACCAGGGCCTTCAGCGTGGCCGGCGGGATGGTGGCGACGTCGGCACCGATCAGCGCCGCGCGCTTGACATGGTCCGGCGTGCGGATCGAGGCGGCCAGGATCTCGGTGTCGAAGCCGTAATTGTCATAGACCTGGCGGATCTCGGCGATCACTTCCATGCCGTCAAAGCCCATGTCGTCGAGACGGCCGATGAAAGGCGAGATGAAGGTGGCGCCGGCCTTGGCGGCGAGCAGCGCCTGGTTGGCCGAGAAGCAGAGCGTGACGTTGACCATGCGGCCCTCGGCACGGATGGCCCGGCAGGCCTTGAGGCCGTCGAGGGTGAGCGGCACCTTGATGCAGACATTGTCGGCGATCTTCGCCAGCACCTTGGCTTCCTTCATCATGCCGTCGAAATCGGTGGCGGTGACTTCGGCCGAGACCGGACCCTCGACGATGTCGCAGATCTGTTTGGTGACCTCATCGATCTTGCCGCCGGACTTCAGGATCAGCGACGGGTTGGTGGTGACGCCATCGAGCAGGCCCAGTGCGTTGAGCTCCTGGATTTCCTTCACATCAGCGGTGTCGACGAAGAATTTCATGGCTGTTCATTCCTGGTTGCATGGAGGGGTCTGGCCAGTGCCTGGCCGGTCGAGTAACCGCCGTGGTGCCCCCACCGCGAACGTCCTCCAACGGCATGCCGCAGGGAGCAGCGGCCGGCACTGGCCAAACTGGTTGGGCTCACGCGGGCACCGCCGGATCCTTTCCGGAAGCCCACAGAACCATGTTGCTCATCAGCCTGCCGTAGTGCGGCCAATCGAGGAATTCTGCCGACAGCCAGTGGGGACCGATGTCGGTCGTCCATGCCACGCTGCGGCCCTTGCCGATGCAGCGCGTGGCAAGCAGCGGCCAGTGGCTGTTGCGGTGGCCGCAGGTCGCCACGAGGATCGAGGAGCCGTCATATCGGAACGACACCTTGTTCAGTCCGAGAATGGCGGGCAGCGGTTCTTCGATCTCTGCCAGGATCGGGTGCGTGTCGCGGCGTATCGTCGGTTTCAGGCCCTCGGGTACCTCGAGGCCGTCGCTGTAGGGCAGGCACCGCACCGGAAGCACGTCTTCCACCGGCGTGTCGAAAAACTTCGCGCCGCCGAACATGCCCTGGAAGCCCATATAGCCACCGGCCATGACCAGGCCGCCGCCGGCCTCGACATAGCTTTTCAGGACCTCGAGGCGGTTTACACCGCAACGCCCGAGGCGCGTCTCGGGTGTCATCAGCAGGGAAAGCGCGCCGACGTCGGAGATGACGACGGCGCCATATTGTCGAAGGGCCTCGACGGAGGTCGGGAACTCCGAACCGCATTGTTCGGAGCCGATCTGGGTCACCGCGACATCGGCCTTTGCGAGAGCCGCGTTGAAGGCAATCGCGCCATTGGTCTGCGAGGCGCTGGCGATCACGTCACCGCCCACCGCAACCAGTGTCGTGGCCCGGAACGTTTCGCCGGCCAGCAGTATCTTCAAGGCTGCCATTGTGTTGCAAACTCCTTCGGCGGGCGAAGGCACACGGGGTGCGCCTCCGCCCCAACCGGTCAGAACTTGAATTCGGCGAGATTGTCCGGCGTGACGATCTTGGCCGGCCCGAGGATCAGTTCGCCCTTGGCGCCGATCGTGTATTCGCCGAGCCGTCCTGCCGAGAACTTGTCGCCCTCCTTGCCGGTGATCTTGCACTGAGCCAGCGCCTGGGCGGTCTGGTAGGTGAGGTAGCCGAGATCCGAAACGTTCCACCAGATGTCCTGGGCGGCGCCATCCTTGATGTATTTCGAGATCAGCGTCGCCGGCGCGAGACCGGTGAGCTTGACCTTGCCGATCATGCCGGCCTCCTCAAGCGCACGGGCCGCGGCAGGCAGGCCGATGCCGGCAGGCACGATGATCGCCTTCAGGTTCGGAAAGGCCTGCACCAGGGCCAGCGCCTGCTGCTGGTTGACCTGCTCACTCTCCTCGCCATAGGCAACCTGCACCAGCTTCATCCTGGCGAACTTCGCATCGCTGGCCAGCTTGCCCTTGATCAGCTCGATCCAGGCATTCTGGTTGGTGGCGGTCGGCGTCGACGACAGGATCGCGAATTCTCCTTCGCCGCCGGTGAGGTTGAAGGCGCTTTCCAGCATCATCTCGGCCAGGCTTGCGCCAAGGGCCTGGTTGACGAAGATCGAACGGGCATCGGCCGCGACATCGGAATCGTAGGAGATGATCTTGACGCCCTGCTTGGCGGCCCGTTTCAGCGCCGGCGCGACGGCATTGGCGTCATTGCCGGAAATGGCGATCACGCCGACCTGCTGCGACACCAGGCTGTTGATGAACTCGATCTGGGCATCGGCGGTGGCCTGGGAAGGCGCAACCTGAATGGCCTTGCCGCCGATCTCCTTGGCGGCTTCCTCTGCGCCCAGCTGGGCGGCCTTGAAATAAGGATCGGTGTCCAGCTTGGGCAGGAAGCCGACGGTCACCGGCTCCTTGGCGCATTCGTCCGCAATGGCGAATGTGGTCGGGACAAGAAAGGCAGCCGTTGCAAGAAGGGCCAGGCCAAGAGATTTCATGTTACTCCTCCTTTGGTTTTCGGGTCTTGTGGGTGGGGATGTTTCGATCATCCCTTTGTCTCGCGCAGCGCGCGCGACCTGCTTTGCGACTCCTCGAAGGAGCGCCAGTGGTTTCCAACCAGCAGCGAGCCGATCAGCAGCAGCCCGATGATCATGCCCTGCGCGTCGCCGCCGATCTGGTTGAGGGCGAGCACGTTGCGCACGATGGCGATCAGGACGAGCGCGAGCATCACGCCCGTCAGCTTTCCCTTGCCGCCGAACACGCTGACGCCGCCCAGAAGGACGATGGTGATCACGTCCAGTTCCATGCCGAGCGCGTTGTTGGCACGGGCGTTGGAAAGGCGCGCCGTATAGACCATGCCAGCGATCGCGGCCATCACGCCCGAGACGATGAAGAGGCCAAGCACCATTCGCCTGGTCCTGATGCCCGAATAGCGCGCCACTTCCGGATTGCCGCCGAGCGCGTAGATGCGTTTGCCGGTCGGGGTCTTCTGCAAGAGGACGGCGAAGATCGGAGCCAGGACAAGGAAAGGGATGATCGTCAGCGGGATCTGCGTGCCCGGCACATTGTCGATGCCGAAATCGACCAGCGACGGCGGCAGGACATTGATCGAGCCGGTGCCGAGCAGGATGTAGCCGAGGCCCCTGTACAGCGCCATCGTGCCCAGCGTGACGACGAGCGACTGCAGCGCGAGCGCCGAGACGAGGAATCCGTTGAAGGCGCCGAGGATGCCGCCGAACAGCAGCGTCAGCGGGATCGCGGCGGGCATCGGCACGCCGGCCTGCAGCAGCAGGCCGAAGATCACCGACGACAGCGCCAGGAGCGAGGCGATCGAGAGGTCGATCTCGCGCACGATGATCAGCAATGTCATCGGCAGGATGAGCAGCGCCTTCTCGGACACGCTGGCGGCAAGCTGCGACAGGTTGAAGCCAGACAGGAAGTTGGGGGCGAAAACCGTAGCGTAGCCGAAGACCAGCGCGCAGGCCGTGGCCAGAAGCAGATCCCAGAAGTCGATGGACGCAAGCAGCTTTTTCATGACGATCAGCCTCGCTTTGCCTGGCGGCCGCGGCGCACGATCAGGGCGTCGATGCCGATGGCGATAAGGATGACCAGCCCGTAGACCGCCTGCAGCCAGAGCGGATCGACCCTGACCAGCGTCAGCCCGTTGCGGATGAGCAGCAGGGTGAGTGCGCCGAGGGTCAGGCCGAGCAGCGTTCCGGCGCCACCCCTGATGGCGACCCCGCCGACAACCGCCGAGGCGATGACGGTCAGCTCGAAACCCACGGCGACGCGGGCGTCGATGGTGGCATAGCGCGAGGCCCATAGCGCGCCGCACAGGCCGCCGAGCAGCCCGGCGATGGCGAAAGCCGCCAGGATGCGCCTGTCGGCCGGAATGCCGATCAGCCGCGCGCCATCCGGATTCGAACCGACGGCGAAGAGTTCACGACCGAACGATGTCCGGTAGAGCAGGACATAGGCAGCCAGAAGCACCAGCGCGGCAATGACGACGATGAGCGGGATGCCCAGCATCCTGTAGCCGGTCATGTCCAGCCATCGCTGCGTGACCTCGTCGGCGCTGACCTGATTGCCGGCCGCCCACAAGGAATTGAAGCCGCGATAGATCGACATCGAGGCCAGCGTGACGACGATGGAGGGGATCTGCCCCCTGGTCACGACGAGACCATTCAGCAGTCCGGCAGCGAGGCCAACCGCACAGGCCACCGACAATCCGACCAGGATGTCGCCGCCGGGGAAGGCCTGGACCGCGCTTGCGGCCATGTAGGCGGAAAGGCCGATGACGGAGCCGATCGAAAGGTCGATGTTGCGGGTGATCAGCACCAGCATCTGGGCAAGGGCAGCGACGATCAGCAGGGCGGCATCCATCGAAACCGCCGTGAGATTGGCGGCGCTGACCATGCGCGGATTGATGATGGCAACGGGAATGACGACCGCCAGCATGGCTGCCAGGAGCCCGAGCTCGCGGCGCTTCAGGAAATCCAGCCGACCGGCTTTTCCGGCGCCCGGCTGATCATCCACGGAATGGGCCGACGCACTGGCGATGTCGCTGGTGGTGGCGGCCTCGAGGACCTTTTCCTGCGAGACCCCGCCCTTGATGAATTCGGCGGTCTTGTGCCCTTCGCGCAGGACAATGATGCGGTCGCACATGCCGATCAGTTCGGGCATCTCCGAGGAGATCAGGATGATGGCCATGCCTTGCGCGGCGAGATCGGCAATCATGGCATGGACCTCGGCCTTGCTGCCGACGTCGATGCCTTGCGTCGGCTCGTCCAGGATGAGGATGCGCGGTTCCGTGCGCAGCCATTTGGCCAGCACGACCTTCTGCTGGTTGCCGCCCGACAGTTCCTTGACCGGCTGCTGGTAGCCCGCGAAGCGGAGTTTCATCTGCTTGAGGAAGCCGGAGACCAGTTCGGTTGCCCGCCCCGCGTTGTAAAGACCGCGCGGAGCGGCCCGATCGAGACTGGGCAGGATCGCGTTGTCCAGGATCGAGAAATCGGTGACGAGGCTTTGTCCGAGGCGATCCTCCGAGACATAGGCGATGCGTGCGCGCATCGCATCGATCGCCGACGCGAACCGGACCGGCCCGCCGTCGATCAGGATGGTGCCGGCGTCGGGCCGGTCCACGCCGAACAGGGCACGTGCGATCTCGGTGCGGCCGGAGCCGACAAGGCCACCCAGCCCGAGCACCTCACCGGCATGCAGGGCAAGGTCGATGCCGGAGAAGGCGCCGGCTCGGGAAAGCCCCCTCGTCTCGAGAACGAGGTCGCCCCGGGTCTGCGTCCGCTCCGGATAGAGCTCGGTCAGTTCACGACCGACCATCATGGAGATGGCGCGACCACGGCTGAGCTCGGCCTTGGCGCAGACGTCGATCAGGCGGCCATCGCGCAGCACCGCGATGCGATCGGCGACATGGAAGATCTCGTCCATGCGGTGACCGACGAACATCATCGCCACGCCGCGGGCCCGCAGATCATCGACCACGGCGAACAGCCGGGTCACTTCCCTTTGCGAAAGCGCCGCGGTCGGCTCGTCCATGATGAGGACGCGGGCGTCGAGAGAAAGCGCACGCGCAATCTCGACCAGTTGCTGCTCGGATGTGCGCAGCGTCCCGAGCAGGGTTTCGGGCGGCACGTCCAGCCCGACGGTGGCGAGTATCGTCCCGGCCTTCGCCGAGGCGGTTGCGGCGTCTATGCCGCCGAAGCGGTCACGCGGCATATGCCCCAGATAGATATTCTCGGCCACGGACAGGTCGGGAAACAGTCCGGGATGCTGGTGCATGACGGCAATGCCGGCGGCCTGGGCATCGTGCGGCGACCGGAACGCGACCGGATGGCGATCGACATGGACGCTTCCCTCGGTCGGGGCATAGACACCGGCCAGCAATTTCACGCAGGTGCTTTTTCCGGCGCCGTTCTCGCCGAGCAGTGCCAGCACCTCGCCGGGACGCAGATCGAACGAGACATCCCTGATAGCGACGGTACCGCCGAATGCCTTGGTGACCCCGATCAGGCCAATGGGCGCGCCTGCGGCTGCCTCCCGCTGCACATCGCGATGCGCATCCATTCTCCGCCGACCTCCCGTAGCATCAAATGTTTTTTTAACTTGCTATATTAAATGAGATCGGATGACAATGGCGAAAATTGACTTCGCGGGAAGCGGCATGCGAAGCTCATTCATTACGAAGGGCTAACGCAACGATGCTCAGTGCGGCCTTCGCGACGAGGGCCGAGGCACGGAGAGTTCTCTTGAGCGGAAAAGGCAGCAATTCCATCAAGTTGAGGCACTACAACGAGCGTTTCGTGCTCGATGCCGTTCGCCGCATGAAAGAAGCCTCCAAATCGGACCTCGCCAGGGCGGCGAATCTCACGCCGGCCGCGGTCGCCGATATTGTCGATGGGCTTGAAGCGTCCGGTTTCGTTAAGCAGATTGGAAAAAGGTTCGGACAGCGTGGTTCGCCGTCCATCCTGTACAGACTGACGCCGGAACGCATCTACAGCGTCGGCATCAAGATCGGCCGGCGGGCGCTCGAAGCGGTGCTTGTCGATTTTGCCGGCGAGATCCGATCGCGGGAAACCCATGAATACCGCTATCCCGCGGCGGACATGGTGCTGCGCGGCGGCAACACGGCGCTGGCCAATTTCCGCAAGCTGGTGAACAGCCTCGACGAAGCCTCCATCGTCGGCGTGGGCATCGCTTCACCCTACTTTCTCGGCGACTGGGGTGACGAGCTCGGCTTTCCGGAAGACATCGGCGGAAGCTGGGCCGCCATCGAGCTGGAAAAATTCTTCGACATCGATCCGAAGACACCCGTCTTTGTCGAGAACGACGCGACCTCCGCGGCCCTGGCCGAACTGGCACAAGGCATCGGATCGCGGTATCGCGACTTCATGCATGTGTCGATCGACACCTTTGTCGGCGGCGGCCTCGTCCAGGGCGGCAAGGTGCATACCGGTCCGCATGGCAACAGCGCGGCGCTCGGGCCGCTGCCTGTCTCGCCGTCGAAACTCAGTTCGGCCTCGCGCAGCTCGGCAAAGTACCAGAGCCTGCTGCATCGTGCGTCGATCTATGTGCTGGTGAACCATCTCAAGGCCCACGGCATCGACATCAACCGCGTCCGCGAACTGGACCCGCTGCCTGCAGGCGCCCGCGAGCCGCTGCTCGAATGGATGGACGATTGCGCCGAGGCACTGGCCGAAGCCGTCATCGCCATCACCTCTGTCATCGACATCGAGGCGATCGTCCTCGACAGCATCCTGCCGCGATCGATCCATCAGGATCTGCTGGCGCGCGTCCAGGCGCAGTTCGGTTCCGCCAATGCGGTCGGCATCATCGCGCCGGACATCGTCTCGGGCCAGTTTGGTCCGGAAGCGTCGCCGCTTGGCGCCGCCCTGCTGCCCTTCTCGGTTCTCTTCGGCCCGGACTCGGGCGTGTTGATGATCGGCAAGGACAGGACCAAGCTGCCCGGCAGCCTGGCCACCTTCGCGGCAGGGTAGACAGCGGCAGCGCTGGGGCAGCCCGCGCCCCGCAACGGGACCGGAACCGATCTCACTCGATGGATGTAGAACCAACCGGCAGGTCAAAGACCAGGAGCCCCGGTTCGTCGAGCGGCAGTTGCGCGGCCACGTCGCCAGACGGGCTGAGGACAGCGGTCGGGCCCCAGCATATCTGCCCGTCCCTTTCGCCCGTCACGTCTGCCGAAACCAGCCACATCCCGGTCTCGCGACAGCGCTCGGCCCGCACCGCATTGTGGGCGTGCCGGTATTTTTCCGCCGTGTGCCGAGGCAGCATGTTGTTGGCCGGACATACGATGAGAGAGGCACCGCTGTCGGCCAGGGACTTCGACGCAGCGGGGAAATTGGTGTCGAAACAGATGTTGATGCCGAACTGCAACCTGCCGACCGCGAACACATCGGCACCATCTCCAGGATGGAAGCACCGTTCGCCGGCAAGCAGGCGGGTCTTGCGATAGCGCCCGACGAGCGCCTGATCGCGCACGACCACTGCGGTGTTGAAAAGCCGGTCTCCCGCGATCTCGATCAGGCCGAACACGGTCGTCGGCGCGTCCGGCTGAAACATGCGCAGCAATGCCGTGAAGGCCGGCGAGCCGAGATCGAGGGCATGCCGGCGCGCGGCCTGCCCATCGGTCAGATAGCCCTGGAGGAAACATTCCGGCAGGCACAACAGCGACACGCGCTCGCGCTGCGCCTTGTCGGCCAGATGCAGCATGTATCCAGTCGCTGCCGCGATATCCTCGCGGAATTCAGGCGTCTGAGCGGCCGCGATGCGAATGGTTGTCCCCATGGCGCGATCCTAGAGCAATTCCAGGAAAAGTGTGTAGCGGTTTTCGGTCCGGAATTGCGTTAAAACAAAGAGTTAGAGCGTTTCCGTCTTTCAAGAAAATGCCAGACCGCTGCGCGCTTTTGCTGGAATTGCTCCGCGGCATTTCCGCTTTCCGTGAATTGCGGGGCTGCTGCTGGCTCGCCTTTTCCACCTCGGTGGCCGTGCCGAACCGGCCGATGGCGCGATAGGCCCGTGTGTGAGACTGACAGAGGCACAGACATGGCGGAGATTTCGTTCCTTTCCCTGGCGCACGTCCCGCTCGCCGAGGCATGCGCAACGCTGAACGCCGGTTATGAAGGCTACGTCGTGCCGGTCGCCTTCGATCCCGTGTCGCTCGCCCGCCGCATCCAGGCGGAGCACATCGACCTGGTGGCGAGCCAGCTGCTGCGCGTGGACGATCGGAGCGCCGGGATCATGCTGATCGCGCGACGCGGCCACACCAGCCGCCTCGCGGCGCTCGGCATCGCGGCCCCTTTGCGCGGCGCCGGCATCGGCGCGCGGGCCGTAGCCGCGGCGATCGCCGAGGCGCGCTCGCGCGGAGACCTGCGGCTGGTGCTCGAAGTGATCGACAGCAACACCAAGGCGATCTCGACCTACACGAAGGCCGGCTTCGCACCACGCCGCAAACTGGCGGGCTACACGCACGATCCGGTCCCGCCCGCCGCATGGGAGGACAGTCTCATGCCTTGTGCGGCAGACGACATCCTGCCGTTGCTGCTCGGTGCCTGGCCCGATGATGCGAGCTGGCAGACGTCACCGCTTTGTTTTGCCGGCGCAACGAAGCCGATCGAGGCGTTCCGGACCGGTGACGCGGCCGCGCTGGTCGATGCGAGCGGACAGGCGGTGAGGCTGCTGGCCTTCGCGGTCCGCTCGCCACGGCAGGGCATCGGCCGGCGTTTCATGCAGAGCCTGCTGGCACGGTTTGCGGACCGGCCCTGGACGATCCCGGCAACACTGCCCGCCACCCAGGCCGCCGGCTTCCTGGCCGCTACCGGCTGGAAACAGGCAGCACTGTCGCAACTGGAGATGGAGCTGTCGCTGGCATAGGCGCGGTCATCGAGCCAGGCTGTAGCGCAGTATGGGGCGTGCAGCCGCGTGCCGCGCCACTTCCCTGAACCCTGCCCGGATAAAGGCCGATGCGACACCCGGAAATGTGTTGCGCGTGCTGCCAGCGATCGTCGTATCGATCGGATAGGCCTCGACGGCGGGAGCACCAGCCAGCCTGGCCGCGTTCAGCGCAGCTTCGATGAGTTCGCTCATCACCCCCTGCCGCCGGTGGCGATGGTGCACATAGAAGCAAGGTATCGACCAGACCGGGCTGTCATCCACCCGCACGAACCACGGCGCCTTTTCAAGCCAGGGCAGGCCGCTGCGCGGATACAGGCGGCACCACCCCACCGGCTTGTCTCCGTCGAAAGCCAGCAGGCCCGGTGGTGGATCTCCGGCAATCTGGTTGCGCAGCGCCTTCCTGTTCTCCTCGCGCGGTCTGCGATGGTAGGAGGCACCGACACACCAGTACATGCACCAGCATCCATTGCTCGCCCCGGCCCTTCCGAAGAGCGCCTCCAGATCAGGCCAGAGCTCGGGCGTTACGGATTGCACATGCATCGCGATGATCTCCGAAATGATCGTATCACCTGACTGCAGACGGCACCTAGATAAGCACCCTCCTGCAGATCGCCCTGATGATCTCGTCGGGTGCTACTGTTGCATCGATTGGCACTCCGAAATGAGCGTGCCGATGAGCTTCGACGCATTCCAGGGAACGACGGTGCTCAAACTCGCTGATGTCCCTTTTTTCGAGTGTCGCACGCCTCATCAAGCGAGCCCGAACCGTTTCCAGGGGAGCAACAAGGCAGAGTTTGTGAACAGGGGCGGTTTTGCCCAGAGCGGCGGCGAAAGTTTCGAAATAATCCCGATTGGTGAAAGCCATCGGCACGACAACAACAGTGGCATGTCGATGCTTGCGCCTCGCACCATGAACGATCAATCGACGCCAAAGGGCAAGATCCTGATAGTCTAGCGGCTGCCTCGCCATGCCAAGCGCCCAGGGAGGCAGCCGACGCAAAACGTACCCCACATCCTCGGGGTCGTAGAGAGCTGTATGCGCTACGCTACGCACCAGCAGCTCGGCCACCGTGGTCTTGCCAATGCCAAATGAACCATTGAGCAGAATGAACATTCGACCTCAGGGATTGGCCCGACTATCAGGCAGGAACGACTGTTGTAGCCCGTTGTTCCAGCTCGGCCGAAGCTTACGCCTGGATTGCCGTTCAGGCCATTCAAAGCGGCAGCACGGTTGCGGCGGCCTGCTTCAGCAGCGCGATCGTCTCCATGGTCCGCTGCTCGCCCATCCTCTCCCTGAGCACATAGATGCCGACCGTTCTCTTGCGCGCGGGGTCGGTCAAGGACAGCCGGTGCAGTCCGCGGCGCTCGAACTCCCTGGCCATCACATCGGTGTGGTTGATCACCGCATCGGTGTGTTCGACATAGTCGAGGCAGGCGGCGAGCGAGTTGGAGGCGAACGTATAGTGCTGCTGGTCGAAAGCGCTGTCGGCAAGGGTCTGCGTCCATGTCTCGAAGAAACGCTGGTGGCGCGCTTCCGGAACGGCGGTGCTGACCATCGGGAAGCGGTCGATGTCGGCCATGGTGCAGGGGCGCCCGAGAAGCGGATGGCCCGCGCGCACGAAATAGCCCGCGCCGACCTGCATGAGCGGGATCAGTTCGGTGCCGGTGTTGTGGCTCAACCCCTCGATCTCATGCGCCACGAACATGGAGATGTCCCCGCCGAGCAGCAGGTCCATGCAGCGCAGCTGATTTCCAAGACTGACATAAATGCGCGCGCCCGGATGGCGCTTCGAATGGTCGACCACCATGTCGCGGATGAACAGCGACCACCACGAATAGCCTGAGCCGATACGCAGACCTTCCTCGGTGCGCTGGCGCTGCCGCTCGAGCGCTTTCAGTGTGTTGTCGTAGAGACGCTGCATCAGCCTGGCATTCTGGTAGAGCGTCTCGCCATATTCGGTGAGCCGCACGCCGCGCGGCGTGCGGATGAACAGCGGGACGCCCATCGTCTCTTCGAGCCTGCGCATGTTGACGGTCAGGGAAGGCTGCGAGACCAGCGCGGCCGTCGCGCCGCCGCTCATCGTTCCAGCCTCCGCGACGGCCATGAACTGGCGCAGCATCTTGTTCATCGCGCGTGTCCTCCACCCATAGATTTTATCTATATCGAAGACGGTACTTCGTATTTTTCTTTCAATCCAGCCTGTGCGACCTTGGCGCGTCTAGACGACTTGCCGGAGATCCCCGGCAGGGGACGCAAGGTGCCCACAGGACCGCGGGAGGAACCGGTCGGTGGAACCGCATCACCGTCCCCGGGGAAACGGCCGGCGAACCCGGGAGGAACCTGAAATGCGATTCCATATGAACAGACGCCAGTTCCTGGCGGGTGGCTCGGCGACGCTCGCACTGGCGGCGGCCGGACCCGCATTCGCGCAGCAGCAGCGGCTGCGGATGATCTTCTGGGGCAGCCAGACCCGGGCGGAGCGCACCTATGCCGCCGCCGACCTCTTCATGAAGGCCAATCCCGGAACCGGTGTCGAGGGCGAGTTCCTCGGCTGGAACGATTACTGGGCGAAGCTGGCGACGCAGACCGCCGGCGGCAACGCACCCGACATCATCCAGATGGATTATCGCTACATCGTCGAATATGCGAGCCGTGGCGCGATCGCGCCGCTCGACGACTTCGTGGGGACGGCGCTCAATGTCGCGGACTTCGACCCGCTCCAGGTCGACAGCGGCAAGGTCGGCGGCAAGCTCTACGGCATCAGCCTCGGCGCCAACTCCGTGGCCATGATGGTCAACAGGGCCGTGTTCGAAAAGCTGAACCTGCCGTTGCCGAATGCCAGCACCACCTGGGATGATTTTTCCCAGCTGGCGGTGGAAATCACCAATGCCGGCATCCGCCGCAGGTTCTACGGCGCCGCCGACGGGTCGAAAAACGAGCAGATCTTCGAGAACTACCTGCGCCAGCGCGGCAAGGCGCTTTACACGGCGGACGGGCAGCTCGCCTTCGAGGCGAGCGACGTCGCCGAATGGTTCGACATGTGGGCAAAGCTGCGCGAAGCCGGCGCCATCCCGCCTGCCGACATCCAGGAGCTCGACCAGCAGAACATCGACACCTCGCTGCTGACCCAGAACAAGGTGGCCGTGGCCTATGCGAACTCGAATGAGCTGGTCGGCTACCAGAAGCTGAACAAGGAGCCGGTGGCGCTGGCGAATTTCCCCCGGCTCACCGCCGAGTCCAAGGGCGGCCACTACCGCAAGCCGGCGATGCTGTTCTCGGTCTTCGCCAAATCGCCGAACCAGAAGGCCGCCGCGGAATTCATCTCCTATTTCGTCAACGACCTGGAGGCGGCCAAGGTGCTCGGCACCGAGCGGGGCATTCCGGAATCCTCCAAGGTGCGCGACGCCTTGTCCGCGACGCTGGACGAGGTCGGCAAGACGATGCTGTCCTATGTTGCCGGCCTCGGCGACCTGGCGGCCAAGCTGCCGCCGTCGCCGCCGAACGCGGCCGGCGAGGTGCTGATCGCATTCCAGCGCACCGCGTCGGGCGTGGCGTTCGGTTCGCAGAGCAGTTCGGATGCCGCCCAGGCCTTCGTGACCGAAGCCGGCGCCATCCTGAAGCGCAAGACATGACAACGGAGTCGATAGCAGCGACGGCCGGAGATGTCGGCAGGGCCTCCGGCTGGTCGAGGCTTACGGAAGGCTTCGGTCCGGGCTATCTGTTCCTGACGCCCTGGCTGATCGGGCTGTTCTGCTTCACGCTCGGCCCCATCGTCTATTCCCTCTATCTCAGCTTCACCCGGTTCGATCTGCTGACGGCACCGGACTGGGTCGGGCTGGAGAATTACCGGCGCATCCTGACCGAGGATCCGAAGTTCCTCGCCTCGATGCGGGTGACCTTCCTCTACGTGCTGTTCTCGGTGCCGCTGAAGCTGGCCTTCGCACTGGCGGTGGCCATGCTGCTCAACAAGGGCATCAAGGGGCTCACCCTCTACCGGGCGATTTTCTACCTGCCGTCCCTGCTCGGCGCGAGCGTTGCGATCGCAACGCTGTGGCGCACCATCTTCTCGGCCGACGGGCTGATCAACCAGTTGCTGTGGTCCTTCTTCGGCATCAATGGGCCGAGCTGGATCACCAATCCGAAATACGCGCTCTGGACCCTCGTCGTGCTCGGTGTCTGGCAGTTCGGTTCGCCGATGATCATCTTCCTGGCCGGGCTCAGGCAGATCCCGCAGGACATGTATGAGGCAGCGAGCCTCGATGGAGCGAGCGGCTGGCGGCAATTCTGGAAGATCACGCTGCCGTTGCTGACCCCGATCGTCTTCTTCAACATGATCATCCAGACCATCGAGGCGTTCAAAAGCTTCACGCCGGCATTCATCATCTCTGGGGGCCTGGGCGGTCCCGTCAACTCGACGCTGTTCTACGCGCTCTACCTCTACCAGGAAGCCTTCAGCTTCTTCCGCATGGGTTATGCCTCGGCGCTGGCCTGGGTGCTGCTGGTCATCATCTCGCTGTTCACGGCGATCTCCTTCCTCACCTCCAGATACTGGGTGCACTATGACGACTGATGCACACCCGGGCTCTCTCGAGGCCGAACTGGCGGACCGGCGCCCTCTGTGGCGGTCGCTGCTCATCCATGCGGCGCTGATCGCGATCTGTTTCGTGATGATCTATCCGCTGCTGTGGATGATCTCGGCATCCGTCCGCCCACACGACGAGATCTTCAGCTCGGCGGGGCTGATCCCATCCTCGGTCGACTGGAGCGCCTACTGGCGCGGCTGGAACGGCCTGCGCGTCTCGTTCGGAACCTTCTTCCTGAATTCCTTCGTCATCGCGGGCCTCGCCGTCATCGGCAATGTGCTCGCGTGTTCGCTGACCGCCTTCGCCTTCGCGCGATTGGAATTCTTCGGCAAGCGCTTCTGGTTCGGCGTCATGCTGGTGACGTTGATGCTGCCCTATCAGGTCACGCTCATCCCGCAATATGTGCTGTTCCTGAAGCTGGGCTGGGTCGATACCATCCTGCCGCTGGTCGTGCCGAAATTCCTCGCCGCGGATGCGTTCTTCGTCTTCCTGATGGTGCAGTTCTTCCGCGGCATCCCGCGCGAGCTCGACGAGGCTGCAATGATGGATGGATGCTCGGCCTGGCGCATCTACTGGAAGATCATGCTGCCGCTGTCGACGCCGGTGCTGGCGACGGCCGCGGTCTTCACCTTCATCTGGACATGGGATGATTTCTTCGGGCCGCTGATCTACCTCAACGACATGCGCCAGTACACGGTGATGCTCGGCCTGCGCACCTTCACCGACTCGACTGGCGAGAGCGATTTCAGCGGCCTGTTCGCCATGAGCGTTGCGAGCCTGGTGCCGATCTTCCTGCTTTTCCTGGTCTTCCAGCGCCTGCTGATCGAGGGCATCGCCACGACGGGCATGAAACGGTGACGACAGGTCACCGAAGCCACTCCTCCAACTCATGAACGGTAGACTGATGAGCATTCGATTTGCAGCCATGGGCCTCAACCACGGCCACATATACGGGCAGGTGAACTGCCTGCTCGCAGCGGGTGCGGAGCTCGTCGCCTTCCATTCCCCGGAAGATGAGCTGGCGAGGTCCTTTTCCGCAAAGTATCCCGGCGTGAAGCGGGTCGGCGACAGGGCCGCCATCCTGGAAGACCGCTCCATTCATCTGGTGGTGACAGCGGCGATCCTGGACGAGCGCGCCGGCATTGCCATCGAGGCGATGCGCCACGGCAAGGATGTCATGAGCGACAAGCCCGGCATGATCAGCCATGCACAGCTGGATGCGATCCGCAGCGTGCAGGCCGAAACGGGTTGCATCTATTCGGTCTGCTATTCCGAGCATTTCGAGACACGTTCCACGGTCAAGGCCGGCGAGCTGATCAAGGCCGGCGCCATCGGCGAGGTGATCCACACGGTCGGCCTGGGGCCGCATGCCATTCACAATGGCCAGCGGCCGGACTGGTTCTTCGACCGCAGGCGCTATGGCGGAATCCTGTGCGATATCGGCAGCCACCAGTGCGAGCAGTTCCTCTTCTTCACCGGAACGCTGGATGCGGAAGTCGCCTCGGCTACCGTGGCGAACCGGGGCAACCCGGATCGCCCCGGCCTGCAGGATTTCGGTGACATGCACCTGAAATCGCCCAGGGCGACCGGTTACGTGCGGGTCGACTGGTTCACCCCGAAAGGCCTGCCGACCTGGGGCGACGGCCGCCTGACCATCCTCGGCACGGAAGGGTACATCGAATTGCGCAAATACATCGACATCGGCGGCAGCCCGGGCACCGATCACATGTTCCTGGTCGACAGGAAGGGAATACAGGCGATCGATTGTTCGAACGTCGAGCTGCCCTATGGCGGGCAATTGATTGCCGATGTCCTGAACCGCACCGAGACGGCGATGAGCCAGGCACACTGCTTCAAGGCAATGGAGCTGGCCCTCGATGCGCAGAAATTGGCGGAGCGCGGCACGGAGTGGGCCCAATGAGCAGGATTTTCAACGTCGCCGTCGTCGGTCTCGGCATCGGCAGAAGCCACATCACGGAAGGCTATGCCAGCAACGCCGACAAGTTCAGCGTCAAGGCGCTCTGCGATCTCGATCCGGGGCGGCTGAACGACGTCGGCGATACGTTCGGGGTCGAACGGCGCATCATCGACTTCGACGCGCTGCTCGGCATGGACGATATCGACATCGTCGATATCTGCACGCCGCCGGGCACGCATCTGGCTCAGGTCATGGCGGCCCTCAAGGCCGGCAAACATGTGATCTGCGAAAAGCCGCTGGTCGGCTCGCTGAGCCAGATCGACAGGGTGATCGCCCAGGAGAAGGTCTCCAGAGGGCTGCTGATGCCGGTCATGCAATATCGGTTCGGCGACGGCGTCGAGCAGGCCAGGGCCATCATCGACGCCGGCATCGCCGGCAAGCCCTATATCGGCACCGTCGAGACGTTGTGGCGCCGCGACGCGGACTATTATGCCGTTCCATGGCGCGGCAAATGGGCGACCGAGCTCGGCGGCGTGCTGATGACGCATGCCATCCACCAGCACGACCTCTTCACCTATCTGATGGGCGACGTCAAAAGGCTGTTCGGCCGGGTTGCGACGCGGGTCAACGCGATCGAGGTCGAGGATTGCGTGACCGCCAGCGTCGAACTTGCCAATGGTGCGCTCGGCAGCCTGACGGCGACGCTCGGCGCCGGGGACGAGATCAGCCGGCTGCGTCTGATGTTCGAGAACGTGACCTTCGAAAGCGATCATGAACCCTACAATCCCGGCGCCAGACCCTGGACGATCCAGCCGCGCAACGCCGATGCGGCGGCACGGATCGAGGCCTTGCTGAAGGACTGGAAACCATTGCCCTCACGGTTTCAGGCACAGATGGGCCGCTTCCACGAAACGCTGCTCGGAAGGGCGCCGCTGCCGGTCACCAGCGCCGACGCGCGCCGGTCGCTTGAGCTCGTGACGGCCTTCTATCATTCCTCCTCCACGCGTGAAGACGTAGAGCTGCCCATCGGCACGCATCACCCGCGCTATGACAGCTGGCTTCCGCCGCAGTATCGGGCCGCGTGACGGACAAGGGAGGGGGACCAATGGCCGCCAGTATCGAGCTGCGCAACATCACCAAGGCCTATGGCGACGTGAAAGTCATCCATGGCGTCGACCTGTCGATCGAACCGGGCGAGTTCACGGTCTTCGTGGGCCCTTCTGGCTGCGGCAAGTCCACCTTGCTGCGGCTGATCGCCGGACTGGAGCGGATCACCGGCGGCGACCTGCTGATCGATAGCCGGCGCATCAACGAGGTGCCGGCATCGAAGCGCGGCATCGCCATGGTGTTCCAGAGCTACGCGCTCTATCCGCATATGTCGGTTCGCAAGAACCTGTCCTTCGGCCTGGAGACCATCGGCACGCCGAAGGCCGAGATCGCGAGCCGCGTTGCGAAAGCCGCGGAAATCCTGCGCATCACCCCGCTTCTCGACCGGCGCCCGAAAGCGTTGTCCGGCGGGCAACGCCAGCGCGTCGCCATCGGCCGCGCCATTGTGCGGGAGCCCAGGATCTTCCTGTTCGACGAGCCGCTGTCGAACCTCGATGCGGAACTGCGTGTCCAGATGCGGGTGGAGATCGCGAAGCTGCACAACGATCTCGGCAACACGATGATCTATGTCACGCATGACCAGGTCGAGGCGATGACGATGGCCGACAAGATCGTCGTGCTGCGCAGCGGTGTCGTCGAGCAGGTTGGCGCTCCGCTCGACCTCTACAACAGACCGCGCAACCTCTTTGTCGCCGGCTTCATCGGCTCACCGAAAATGAACCTGCTCACAGCCGGCTCGAAAGACAGGCACCTGCAGGTGGCAGGCAATGCCTTGTCGCTGTCCCGCGCGACAGCGGGCGCGACGACACTGGGCGTACGGCCCGAGCATATCGGCATCACCGACAGCGAGGGCGTCAAGCTGGCGGACGTCAAGGTGGAGCTGATCGAAAGCCTGGGCGGGCAGACCCTGGTCTATGCCACGACCACGGACGGACAGGCGATGACGGTCGCCCTCAACGGCCAGCGACAGGTCGAGGTGGGGACAAGCATCCCGGTCTACATCGATCCGGCCCGCATCCATCTGTTTGCAGCGAACGGCAACGCGCTGCCTGAAGCATGATCCCGAAAAGATGGGAATGATGCCCAGGATATTTCGCGGATGAACGAGCAGGCTGTTGGCGGCGAGACCGAGGCGTCATGCGCCCCGGCCCTGCGTCGACAAGGTTACTTGCCGCAATAGTTATCGTTCACGATCGGCCCATTGCCCGGCTGTGGCCCGTCATAGGCCGATCCATAGGCACATGGACCGGCGCCACTGTTACCCTGGGACGGTCCACTCTGATCATGGATGCTCTGGGTGGTCGTCGTGTCTACCGCATTGGGATAGACCGGTTGTGGTTCCACCGTGGTCGGCCCCGGCTGGTTGGGATCGACGCGGTCGTTGACCATCGGATCACCCATACCCTGTGCCATAGCCGAACCGGCAAGTCCGACCGCGAAAGCCGAAGCGATGATGATCTTCCTGAGCATGATGCTCTCCTTCGTCTGGTTGCGGTTGCATAGGGCTAACCGGACAAAGGAACGAAGGTTCCGACAAAAATCGAGCGTTTCCGATCGGTCCCGGACCAGCTTCATTGAACGCCCGGCCACTCTATCGGCGCCCAGCCTTGAACAGCGGCGCGCGTGGCGTGCTCACCGTGACGGGCACATCTTCCGCGCGCACATAGATGCCGGTGACCTCCGCAAAGCCGATGAAGGTGCGCATGGCGTCGAGCTCCGACACATGACCGATCGATACGGCATTACAAGCGTTCCAGGTGCACATGTAGACGTGGCCGCGCCTGTCTTCCGGCCAACGGCGCAGGAAAGCTAGCGCGCGCTCGACCGTGGCAATCTCTTCGATCCTGCCGTCGAACATGACGTGCACGGGTTTGTTCGGCTGCCTGTCCATCGTGGCCTCCAACCCACAGCTGTGGGTTTAGATCAACGCGCCCATGCAGTCTCAGGTTTCAGAAATCTTCACCCGGGAGCATCATACCGCCCGGCAGATCGGGTCGTGTTCCGCCTGGGCCGCCGTCAGCGCCATCCGCGTTTCGGCCGTCAAATCGGTGGCCGGCCACCCTCGACAATTGCCGCATCGGCCGGCAACCGACCGCTACGCCTCGACACGAGCCGACGGATCACGACGTAAAAGACCGGCGTCAGGATCAAGCCGAAGGCGGTGACGCCAAGCATGCCGGCAAACACCGCGACACCCATGGCCTGGCGCATTTCCGCGCCCGCGCCCGTCGCGATGACCAGAGGCACGACACCCGCGATGAAAGCGAGTGACGTCATCAGGATCGGTCTCAGACGCAGGCGAGCGGCCTCCAGAACCGCGGCCAGCGGATCATGCCCCTTCTTTTCTTCTTCATGGGCAAATTCCACGATCAGGATGGCGTTTTTCGCCGCCAGTCCGACCAGCACGACAAAGGCGATCTGGGTAAAGACGTTGTTGTCGCCTGCGAACAGCCAGACGCCCGTGATCGCTGACAGCAGCGCCAGTGGTGCGATCAGAAGAACCGCGAACGGCAATGACCAGCTGTTGTACTGCGCAGCGAGGATCAGGAACGCCAGCAGCACCGCCAGGGGAAACACGATCATCGCCGTATTGCCGGCCTGCTTCTCCTGATAGGTCAGATCGGTCCATTCGAATGCCATGCCCGGGGGCAGCGTTTCGCGCATGATCTGCTCGATCGCCGCCGTGGCCTGCCCCGACGAATAGCCCGGGGCGGGTCCTCCGGTGATGTCGACGGAGGGATAGCCGTTGTAGTGCATCACCCGGTCAGGCCCGGAACTGGTCGCGACCGCAGCCAGGGCTGCGAGCGGGACCATCTCGCCGGCCGCATTGCGCACCTTCAGCTGCGCGATGTCGTCCACCTGCGTGCGGAACGGCTCGTCGGCCTGGACGATGACACGGTATGTGCGTCCGAAACGATTGAAGTCGTTGGCGTATAACGACCCCAGATTGACCTGAAGCGTATCGAAGACCTCGGTCAGGGGAATCCCTTGCGTCTTTGCCTTGACGCGATCGAGATCGACCTGGACCTGGGGCGCATTGACCTGGAAGCTTGCCATCATCCCGGCAAGCTGCGGTGTCGTCATGGCCTTCGCCATGACCTCGCCCTGTACCTTGGCAAGTGCCTCCAGCCCGGCGCCGGAACGATCCTCGATCTGAAGCTTGAAGCCACCCGTGGTGCCGAGCCCCGGCACCGGCGGCGGCGGGAAGATGCCAACGAAACCATCGGGTATCTGGCTGAATTTCCCCATCAGGCGGCCGGCGATGGCATTGGCGGAAAGCGATGGATCCTTCCGCTGGTCGAACGGATCAAGCATGGCGAAAACGACGGCGGCGTTGGGGAGATTGACGAAACCGTTCACCGAAAGGCCAGGGAAGGCGACGACGCTTTCAACGCCGGGTTCAGCCAGCGCGATCTTCGACATTTCCTTGACGACCGCGTCGGTTCGATCCAACGAGGCTCCGGACGGCAATTGGGCGATCCCGACGAGGTAATATTTGTCCTGGGCCGGCACGAAACCGGTCGGAACGCTCTGGAAGCCCATCCATGTCGCGCCGAGCAGGCCCGCATAGAGCAACAGCAGGATGCCGCTGACGCGAATGGCACGCCGCGCCGCGCCGACATAGGCGTTCGATGCGCGATCGAAGAAGCGGTTGAACAAACCGAATAAGCGCCCGAACAGGAGGTCGATGCCCCTGGTGAGCCAGTCTCGGCGTGCACCGGCATGATGCGGTGTCAAAAGCAGTCCAGCCAGGGCAGGCGAAAGGGTGAGCGAGTTGATGGCCGACAGGACCGTGGATATGGCGATGGTGACTGCGAACTGCCGATAGAACTCGCCCTGGAGGCCGGAGAGAAACGCCGACGGAACAAACACTGCCGCAAGCACCGAGGTGATCGCGATGATCGGCGCGGTCACCTCGTCCATCGCCTGGTGCGCCGCCTGCCGGGGTGTCCTGCCAAGGCCGATATGGCGCTCGACATTCTCGACGACGACGATGGCATCATCGACCACGATACCGATCGACAACACCAGTCCGAACAGCGACAGGGTGTTGAGCGAGAAGCCCAGCATATGCATCACTGCCAGGGTGCCGATCAGCGATATCGGAACGGCCACCAGCGGAATGATGGAGGCGCGCCAGGTCTGCAGGAACAGCACGACGACGATCACGACCAGCAGGATCGCTTCCAGCAGGGTTTCGACGACCGCCGCCAGGGACGCCCGAACGAAGACGGTGGGATCATAGGCGATCCGGTATTCCAGCCCTTCCGGGAAGTCGCGCTTCAGTTGCTCCATCTCGGTGCGAACGGCGTTGGAAACGTCCAGTGCATTGGCGCCCGGACGCTGGATGATCTGCATCGCAACAGCCGGTTCGCCGTCGAGAAGGCTGCGCAGTGCATAGCCGTCGGAACCAAGTCCGATCCGCGCGACATCCCGCAGACGCACGGTCTGGCCGTCCACACCGGTCTTGATGACGATCTCGCCAAACTCTTCCTCGCTGGACAGCCTTCCCCGCGTGCTGACGGTGACCTGGTAGCTCGCCGCCTGCGACGGTTGCTGGCCCACCGACCCCGCCGCCACCTGGACGTTCTGCTCGCGAATGGCGGCGATCACATCGCTCGCCGTCAGGCCGCGCGCCGCGACCTTCGCGGGATCCAGCCAGATACGCATGGCATATTCGCCCGCCCCCCAGATAACGACGTCGCCTACGCCCGGTAACCTGGCAATGGTGTCGCGCACCTGAAGGGTGGCAAAATTGGAGATGTAGAGGGGGTCATAGCGCTTGTCGGGCGAAACGAGATGGACAACCATCAGGATATCGGGCGACGTCTTCTGCGTGACGACACCGATCCGCTGCACTTCCTGCGGCAAACGCGGCAGGGCGCGCGACACGCGGTTCTGCACCTGGATCTGTGCCATGTCGGGATCGGTCCCGTGCGCGAAGGTGACGGTGAGCGTCATCCTGCCGTCGGTGGCAGCCTGCGAGCTCATGTACAGCATGCCCTCGACACCATTGATCGATTGTTCGAGAGGAGAGGCAACGGTCTCGGCAATGACTTCGGGATTGGCGCCGGGGTAACTCGCACTCACCTGCACGGTCGGCGGCGTGACGGACGGATATTCGCTCAACGGCAATTGAAACAGCGCAAGCGCGCCGACGATCAGCATCAGGGCCGAGAGCACGATGGCGAAGATCGGGCGGTTGATGAAAAAATGAGGCAGGTTCATCGGCGTGCCTCCCAGGCATCGCCGTCGTCAAGGCTGGATGCCGACTGCTGCGCCGGCACCATCGCCACCCGGTTCGGCGTCACCTGCATGCCAGGCCTGACAAGCCCCTTGATGATGATCGTTTCACCAGGCTTCAGGCCGCTGTCGACGATGCGCAAACCCTCGCTCATGGCGCCTAGGCCGACGGGCCGGTACTCGGCCTTGTCGCCGGCGCCGAGCACCAGCACATAGCGGCGCCCCTGATCTGTCCCGATGGCCTGGTCGTCGACAAGCACGGTTTCCCGCGGGGCGTCCGTCGCGAGTTTCACGCGGGCAAACAACCCGGGCATCAACAGTCCGCCCGGGTTGGCGAGCACCGCCCGTGCGCGAATCGTGCCGGTGCCTCGATCGACGCGGTTGCCCAGATAATCGAGCGTCCCGGTGTGCGGGTAGTTGGCATCGGTGGCGAGGCCGACCTCGACCGGAAACGAGGAGGAATTTTGACCGGCCTCCCCCTGGTGGGCACGGCTGAGGAAACTCAGATAGGTTGCCTCGTCTATGTCGAAATAGACATGCATCGGATCGACGGAAACGATCGTGGTCAGCAGCGTGGCGGCCGAACCCGATGCCCCTGTGACGAGGTTGCCCTCCGTCACCAGCACCCTGTCGGCACGTCCGGAGATCGGTGCGGTCACGCGGGAATAGGATAGCTCGAGTTCCGCCGCCGCGACCGCGGCCCTCGCTTCCTCCACCTGCGCCTGCCGTTCCCGCTTTCTGGACAGCGCATCGTCATGGGTCTTGCCGGAAATCGTTCCCGTCGGGGCAAGCCGTTGTGAACGGCCGAAATCGGTTTCCGCCTGGGCGAGCAGAACCTCGGCGCGCTGCTGTTGTGCCCTGGCATTCTGCAGCGCGACTTCAAACGGACGGGGATCGATCTGGAACAGAAGCTGGCCGCGCTCGACGAATCCGCCTTCCGGGACATGGGCGGATTCGATCATGCCGCCGACGCGCGGCCTGAGTTCGATCGTGCTCGGAGCAGCCACCATGCCGGTGAATTCAGCCCACGGCGCCATCACACGCGTGACCACTTCGGCGACCGGAACCTGCGGTCCGGGAGTGGAAGCGACCTCGCTTGTTTCAGCGGCTTTCGCCAGGCTGACATCCACGATCGGTGAATAGACATAAGCGAACAAGGCACCGCCGCTCAGCACGGCTGCCGTAAACAGGAATATTTTCGACCTGACGGTCATGTGAAGCGCCCTCGTCGTCGCAATGCGCGACGCCAGAACGACGCCGCTCGATGATCTTCGGCGACGCTACGGGTTCCCATGATGGGAAGGTCAACAGGGGTTCGAAACATTCGGGGTAGCCCAGCAGACCGGGCGGTGCGGATAGCCGCGGCTTGCTGTGGATCCTGCAGCGTCCCATCCACGCGCCTGCAGCGCGGCCAGATCGATGGTCCAGGCCAGCTGGAACAGGACACAGCTATTGTCCTCGCCGGCACATGACGATCTGCACCGCAACATGACAGCGCGCGGCTGCGTCGCGCAGGAGCAGCCCGATGTCCCAGACAGACCTAGCCATCGTCGAACGCGAGCCGGCCGTACGGCCCTGGCTGGTGATGCTGGCGCTGGCGATCGGCGGCTTCGCTATCGGCTCGACCGAATTCGCGGCGATGAGCCTGCTGCCCTACATCGCGTCGGGGCTCGGCATCGACGAGCCGAAGGCGGCGCATGCGATCAGCGCCTATGCGCTGGGTGTGGTGGTCGGCGCGCCGATCATCGCCGTGCTGTCGGCACGTGTCCCGCGCCGCACACTGCTGATGGCACTGATGGCAGCCTATGGCATCACCAACTGCCTCACCGCTTTGGTGCCCAACTATGAATGGCTGCTGGCGCTGCGCTTCCTGAGCGGCATGCCGCACGGCGCCTATTTCGGCGTGGCCGCGCTCGTCGCGGCATCGCTGGTCGGACCGAAGGAACGCACGACGGCCATCGCGCGCGTCATGCTTGGCCTGACGGTTGCCACGATCATCGGCGTGCCGGCGGCGACCTATCTCGGCCAGGCCTACGGCTGGCAGGCGGGCTTCGCATTGACCGGCCTGCTGGCGCTGGCCACCTTCATCATGGTGGCGCTGTTCGCTCCGCGCGACAGGCCGGACGAGGACGCCAGCCCGCTGCGTGAACTCGGCGCCTTCCGCAACCGCCAGGTGCTGCTGACGCTGGCGACCGCCATTGTCGGCTTCGGCGGGCTTTTCGCGGTCTATTCCTACACCGCCTCGACATTGCTCGAAGTCACCAGGGCCGATCCGCGCGTGGTACCGCTGGTGATCGGCCTGTTCGGCGTCGGCATGACGCTCGGCAACCTTATCTCAGCTTGGGCCGCCGACAAGGCGCTCAAGCCGACGGCCACGGTGCTGATCATCGCCAGTGCCGCCGCGCTCTTCGCCTTCCCCTCTTCGGTCGGTTCGCTGTGGTCGATCTCGCTGGTGGTTTTCCTGATCGGCTGCACCACCGGCCTCGCCATCGTGCTGCAGACCTACCTGATGGATGTGGCCCGCGACGCGCAGACGCTGGCCGCCGCCGCCAACCACAGCGCCTTCAATGTCGCCAATGCGCTCGGGCCCTGGCTGGCGGGCCTGGCGATCTCGGCCGGCTACGGCTTCCCCTCGGCCGGTTATGTCGGCTGCGCCCTGTCACTCGGCGGGCTGGTGCTGTGGCTGATCACCATGTGGGACGCGAAGCGGCGGAAGGTTTAGGAACGCGACTTCCCTTCTCCCCTTGAGAGAGAAGGTGGCCTCGCCAAGGGCGAGGTCGGATGAGGGGTGCTGGATGGAGTGCAGCTTTCCCGACTAACGACCGATGCAAGACGTTTAATCTCGCTCGATCTCGTTTCTTCCAACACCCCTCATCCGCCCTTCGGGCACCTTCTCCCTCAAGGGGAGAAGGGAGCGGAGTGTCGCGCTCCTACCGAAAACGCAAATTCTTCCGGGTGAGCTGATCGATCGCGGTGCAACCCATCAGCTTCATGGCGCGCTCGATCTCGATGCGCATCTGCTCCAGTGCGCGCTCGACACCGGCCTGGCCGGCGGCGGCGAGCGGGAACAGGTAATAGCGGCCGAGCCCGACTGCCTTGGCGCCAAGCGACAGCGCCTTCAGCACATGCGTGCCGCGCTGCACGCCGCCATCCATCATGACGTCGATGCGATCGCCGACGGCATCGACGATCTCGGCCAGCTGGTCGAAGGCGCTGCGGGAACCGTCGAGCTGACGCCCGCCATGGTTGGAAAGCACGATGCCGCTGCAGCCGATCTCGACGGCGCGGCGAGCATCCTCCACCGACATGACACCCTTCAGGCAGAACGGCCCGCCCCACAGCCGCACCATCTCCGCGACGTCGTCCCAGGTCATCGACGGGTCGAGCATCTCGGTGAAGTAGCGGCTGATCGACATCACGCCGCCGCCCATGTCGACATGGCTGTCGAGCTGCGGCAGCCTGAAGCTTTCATGGGTAAGGTAGTTCAGCGCCCAGGCCGGTTTCACCGCGAACTGGGTGATGCCGGCGAGGTTGAGCCTGAAAGGGATGGCGAAGCCAGTGCGCTTGTCGCGCTCGCGGTTACCGCCGGTGATGCTGTCGACCGTCAGCATCATCACCTCGACGCCGGCCTGCTTGGCGCGCGCCATCATCTCGCGGTTGAGGCCGCGATCCTTGTGGAAGTAGAACTGGTAGACCTGCGGCGCGCCGCTGATCCTGCGCGCCTCCTCCAGGCTGACGGTGCCGAGGGAGGAAACCCCGAACATGGTGCCGTACTTGCCGGCGGCGGCGGCGACCGCGCGTTCGCCCTGGTGGTGGAACAGGCGCTGCAGCGCCGTCGGCGAGCAATAGACCGGCAACGCCAGGTTCTGGCCCATGACGGTGACCGACAGGTCTATGTCGGTCACGCCGCGCAGCACGTTGGGCACCAGGTCGCAGGCCTCGAAGGCGGCGGTGTTGCGCCGGTAGGTGACTTCGTCGTCGGCGGCGCCGTCGATGTAGTTGAAGATCGGCCCCGGCAGGCGCCGCCTGGCCAGCTCCCGGAAATCGTGGAAGTTGTGACACTGGCTGAGACGCATGGAGCTGTTTCCCTGGATGCACCGCGAACCGAAGACAATCGCTTCAGAAGCATGCTGTGGCTTACGCCACCTTTTACACGACCGGCACCCGCAGACGATATCTAGCTGAGGGCCCGGTCGAGATGGGTATAGCCGCCATCGACGAACAGCCACTGGCCGGTGGTGTGGCTGGCGCGCTGCGACAGCAGGAACACGACGGTGGCGGCGATCTCGTCGGCGGTCGTCATACGCTTGCCGAGCGGGATGGCGGCGGTGATCTCCTGCAACCTGGCCTGCGGGTCAGGAAAGGTCGCCAGCCAGTTCGCGTAGAGCGGCGTCATGACTTCCGCCGGGATGACCGCGTTGACGCGGATGCCGTCTTCGAGAAGTGCGGCCGCCCATTCGCGCGTCAGCGACAGCTGCGCTCCCTTGGCCGCGGCATAGGCACTGGTGTTGCCCTGCCCGGTGACGCCGGTCTTGGACGAGATGTTGACGATGGCACCCCGGCTCTTCTTCAGCCACGGCAGCGCGTGGTGCACGACCGTATAGTAGTGGACCAGGTTGCGGTCGAGCGACCTGCGGAATTCGGCCGGGCCGGCATCCAGCCCGACGCTGTCGTTGACGCCGGCATTGTTGACGACGCCGTCGATCCGGCCGAAGACCGTTGCGATCTGGGCGACCGCTGCCTCGGTCTCATCGTCGGATTCGAGATTGGCCCGGACGAATGTTGCTGCCGGCGACAGCGCCTTGAGCTGCACCTCGAATTCTCTGCCGAGGGGGCTGCGGCTGACGATCGCGGGAATGGCGCCTTCGGCCGCCAGCCCAAGCGAGATGGCGCCGCCGATGCCGGCACCGCCACCCGTCACGATCACGACTTTTCCGGCGAGGCCGAGATCCATCGCGTCAGCCCTTGAACCGGTACTGGGCGCGCGACTGCGGCTTCATCTCGATAGAGAAGCCTGGCAGGACAGGTGGCATGTAGGCGGCGTCGCGGATCTCGCAGGGGTCGATGAAATGCTCGTGCAGATGGTCGACATATTCGATGACACGGCCTTCCTTGGTACCGGACACGCAGAGATAGTCGATCATCGACAGATGCTGGACATATTCGCACAGGCCGACGCCGCCGGCATGCGGCCAGACCGGAAGGTTGTATTTGGCGGCGATCAAAAGCACCGCCAGCACCTCGTTCAGGCCGCCCATGCGGCAGGAATCGATCTGCACGATGTCGATGGCGCCTTCGGCGATGAACTGCTTGAACATGATGCGGTTCTGGCACATCTCGCCGGTGGCGACCTTGATCGGCTTCACCGCCTCGCGGATTCTGCGATGGCCGGCGACGTCATCGGGGCTGGTCGGTTCCTCGATGAAGAAGGGTTTCGAGAAGGCAAGCTGCCTGAGCCAGTCGATCGCCTGCGGCACTTCCCAGACCTGGTTGGCGTCGATCATCAGGTAGCGGTCCGGACCGATGATCTCGCGCACGATGCTCAGGCGCCTGATATCATCTTCGAGGTCGCGGCCGACCTTCATCTTGATGTGGTTGAAGCCGGCGTCGATGGCTTCCTGGCAGAGCCGGCGCAGCTTTTCCTCGGAATAGCCGAGCCAGCCGGCCGAGGTGGTGTAGCAGGCATAACCCTCGCGCTTCAGCGTCGCCACGCGATCGGCCTTGCCGGCCTCGGCCTTGCGCAGGATCGCCAGCGCCTCGTCCGGGGTGAGCACGTCTGTCAGGTAGCGGAAGTCGATGATCTTCAGGATCTCTTCGGCGCTCATGTCGCCGACGAGTTGCCAGACAGGCTTGCCGGCCTGCTTGGCCAACAGGTCCCAGATGGCGTTGACGACTGCGCCGGTGGCGAGATGGATGGCGCCCTTGTCGGGGCCGATCCAGCGCAGTTGGCTGTCGCTGGTGAGATGGCGCCACATCCGGCCCGGATCCTCCGCGACCCGGCCGAGGTCGAGCCCGACGACGAGATGGCGCATGGCCTCGATGGCGGCGCAGCAGATCTCATTGCCACGGCCGATGGTGAAGGTCAGGCCATGGCCCTCGAGCCCGCCGTCGGTCTTCAGGATGACATAGGCGGCGGAATAATCGGGATCGGGGTTCATCGCGTCCGATCCGTCGAGATGCTCAGAGGTCGGGAAGCGCAGGTCGAGCACTTCCATATCGGTGATCTTGGCCATGACCGTTCCTTACGCTTGTTTATGCCGCGTCGACGACGCGCTGGCGCTGTTCACCCAGCCCCTCGATGCCGAGGCGCATCACCTGCCCGGCCTTGAGGAAGACGGGCGGCTTCTGGCCAAGGCCGACGCCCGGCGGCGTGCCGGTGGAAATGACGTCACCCGACTGCAGGCTCATGAAGCGGCTGAGATAGCTGACGATGTGGCGCACGGAGAAGATCATGGTCCTGGTGGAACCGTCCTGGCGCATGACGTCATCAACGGAGAGCCAGAGCTTCAGGTTCTGGGGATCGGGCACTTCATCGGCGGTGACAAGCCAGGGGCCGGTCGGACCGAAGGTGTCGCAGCCCTTGCCCTTGTCCCAGGTGCCGCCGCGCTCGATCTGGAACTCGCGCTCGGAGACGTCGTTGATGACACAATAGCCGGCGACGTGGTCAAGCGCGTCCGCCTCGTCGATGTAGCGGCCGGGCTTGCCGATCACCACGCCCAGTTCGACTTCCCAGTCGGTCTTGAGCGAGTTGCGCGGGATCTCGACATCGTCGTCGGGGCCGACGACGGCACTGGTCCATTTGTTGAAGATGATCGGTTCGGGCGGGATCGGCGCACCCGTCTCGGCGGCGTGATCGGCGTAGTTCAGGCCGATGCAGATGAACTTGCCGATCGCGCCGACGCAGGCGCCGAGGCGGACATCGGACTGGGGCGTTCCCTCAACCTTCGGCAGCGTCTCGGGATCGATGGCGCGCAGGCGGTCGAGGCCGGCCGGCGTCAACACGTCGCCGGCGATGTCGGGCACGATGCCGGAGAGCGACCGGATTTGGCCGGCCTTGTCGAGCAGGCCCGGAAGTTCGCGGCCCTTGAGGCCATAACGCACCAGTTTCATAGGGTCACCATTGTGGGAATGCGTGAGAAAACGCGCGGGCGACGACGTGTCGCCCGCGCAAGTCAGATCAAAGGGTCTCAGTCGTAGAGAACGGCAGCGATCTCGGGCTTGTCGATGTTGGTCTTGTCATACCAGTAGAAGCCGGTATCGATCTTCTTGTCGACGGTTTCGCCCTTGCTGGCCTTCACGGCGGCTTCGACGGTCTTGTAGCCGATGCCGACCGGGTTCTGGGTGATGGCGCCGGCCATCAGGCCGTCCTTGATCGCCTGCTTCTGCAGCGCGCCGGAATCGAAGCCGATGATGGTGACCTTGCTGCCGAGTTCCTTGGCGCCGTTGACCACGCCGATGGCCGAGCCTTCATTGGTGCCGAAGATGCCCTTCAGGTCGGGGTTGCCCTGCAGGATCGACTTGGTGATTTCCGTCGACTGCAGTTGGTCGCCGCCGCCATACTGCACCGAGACGATCTCGATCTTCGGATAGGCTTCCTTGATGCGGTTGACGAAGCCGTCGCGGCGGTCGATGCCGGTGCGGCTGGTCTGGTCGTGGGCGACCACCGCGATCTTGCCTTCCGAACCGATCAGCTCGGCCATCTTGTCGGCGGCAAGGGCAGCGGCGGCGACGCTGTCGGTCGCGGCGGTGGCAACCGGAATGTCGCTGTCGACACCGGAGTCGAAGGCGATGATCGGGATGCCGGCCGACTTAGCCTGCTCGAGCAGCGGAATGGCGGCTTGGCTGTCCAGTGCGGCGAAGCCGATGGCGGTCGGCTTCTTGGCGATGGCGGCGCTCAGCATGTCGATCTGGCGGTCGACCTGGGCCTCGGTATCCGGGCCCTCGAAGGTGACGGTGACGCCGAGATCGGCGCCCGCCTTGTCGGCACCGGCTTTCACCGCCTGCCAGAATTGATGCTGGAAGCCCTTCGAGATCAGGGCGACATAGGGCTTGTCCTGCGCCATCGCGGGCGCGGAAAAAGCAAACAGGGCGGCGCCGGCGGCGCCGATCAACAGACGTCTGGTAATCACTTCTTGGTCCTCCACTGATGTTGTTTTCCCACCACGCGCACTGGCGCGGTTCCTGACGGCGTGCAGGCCGCCAGAATTTGCGCGTCGTGGATCACGACGCGTTCCTGCTGCGCAGCATGTCGATGTAGACGGCGAGGATGATGATCGTTCCGGTGATCACCGTCTGCCATTCCTGGGGTACCGACATGATGCGCAGACCGTTGGCGAGCACCGAGATGATCAGCGCGCCGATCAGGGTGCCGAGAATGGTGCCGCTGCCGCCTGCGAGCGAGGTGCCGCCGATGACGACAGCGGCGATGGCGTCGAGCTCATAGCCCTGACCGAGCGCCGGCTGCGCCGAATTCAGCCGCGAGGCGATCAGCAGTCCGGCGATGCCGCAGATGGCGCCGGCCAGCGTGTAGACGGCGACCTTCCATCCCTTGGTGTTGACGCCCGACAGGCGCACCGCTTCTTCGTTCGAGCCCAGCGCGAAAGTGTAGCGGCCAAGCGCGGTACGGGTCAGCACCATGCTGATGACGATGGCGACCGCGAACAGCACCAGCACGCCATTCGGCACCGGCACCGCCGGGATGACGGTGCCGACGATCGAGCCCTGCGAAATCGAGGTGAAGCCGGGCGTGCCGTTGAAATAGATCGGCCGCGTGCCGGAGATGACCAGCGACAGACCTTTCAGGATCAGCATCATGCCGAGCGTGGCGATGAAGGGCGGGATGCGCAGCCTGGCGACGATGTTGCCGGTGACGAAACCGGCACCAGCGCCGGCCAGGATCGCACCGGCGACGCCGAGCGGCAACGGCAGGCCGAGGAAGGTCAGCACGACACCGGCGATGACCGCGCAGAACGTCATCAGGGTGCCGACCGAAAGATCGATGCCGCCGGTGATGATGACGACGGTGGCAGCAATGGCCAGCACGCCATTGACCGAGGTCGCCTGCAGGATCGCCAGGATGTTGCTGGTCTGCAGGAAATTGGGCGAGGCCAGGCTGAAGACGACGAACAGGATGATGAGGCTGCCGAAAGCGAGCAGCTTGTAGCGGGCACCACCGGCGCCTTGCGATTTGCCGATCAGGCCGGCGAAGACATTGTCGCTCATGTTGTTCTCCCTGCGCTGCCACGCAACGTCGCCAGACGCATGATCTCTTCCTGCGGCGCACCCGCCGGCAGGAAGCCGGTGAGCCGGCCCTCGCACATCACCGCGATGCGATGGCTGAGCCGCAGCACTTCCGGCAGTTCGGACGAGATGACGATGATGGCCTTGCCCTCGGCGGCGAGCGCGTTGAGCAGCTTGTAGATCTCGCTCTTGGCGCCGATGTCGATGCCGCGGGTCGGCTCATCGAAGATCAGCACCTTGCAGTCGCGCAGCAGCCATTTGGCGATGACGATCTTCTGCTGGTTGCCGCCGGAGAGCAGGCGTGCCGGCTGGCTGTCCGACGGCGTCTTGATGGCGAGCCTGGCGATGTATTCGCTCGCCGCCGCATGCATGGCCTGTTCGTCGAGAATGCCGAGCGGCCCGGTGAACCGTGGCAGGCTGGCCAGCGCGATGTTGTTGCGCACGTCGAGGCCTGTCGCCAGGCCAAGCGCCTTGCGGTCTTCGGACAGGTAACCGATGCCGCGGCGCACCGCATCCTGCGGTGTCGCGACGTCGACGCGCTCTCCGCCCATCAAGATCTCGCCGCTATCTGCCTTGTCTGCGCCGAAGATCAGCCGCGCCACCTCGGTGCGGCCAGCCCCCATCAGGCCGGCAAAGCCGAGGATTTCACCGGACTTGACTGCAAACGATACATCCCGCACCTGCGAGCCGCGCGTCAGGCCGCGCACTTCGAGCGCGACGGGCGCCGCCGACAGGTCGGGTGCCGCCGGTGCTTCATTGTCGATTTCGCGGCCGACCATCATCGAGATGATCTTCGAAATAGGCGTTTCCTTCGCGTCGACGGTGCCGACATAGGCGCCGTCGCGCATCACCGTGACGCGGTCGGCGATGCGTTTGATCTCGTCCATCTTGTGCGAGATGTAGACGACGCCGACACCGTCGGCCTTCAGGCGGTTGATGATGGCGAAGAGCTCGCCGACTTCCTTGTCGTTGAGGGCGGCGGTTGGTTCGTCCATGATCAGGATGCGCGAGCGGAACGACAGGGCCTTGGCGATCTCGACCATCTGCTGCCTGGCGATGGTGAGGGAGCCGACCAAAGTGCGCGGATCGAGCGAGAGCTGCATGGTCTTGAAGACATCGGCGGCATAGGCGTTGAGCGCGGCTTCATCGAGCAGCAGCCCGCCTGCCTTGCGCGGTTCGCGCCCGATCAGGATGTTCTGGGCGGCGGTGAGATGCGGCATCAGGATCAGCTCCTGATGGATGATGCCGATGCCGGCGGCGATCGCCGCGCGCGGCGAGCCGAGGTCGACCGGCTGGCCGCCGACCAGCACTTCGCCCGCATCCTGCCGGTAGATGCCGGCCAGGATCTTCATCAGCGTCGACTTGCCGGCGCCGTTCTCACCCATCAGCGCATGGACCTCGCCGGAGCGCAGGTCGAACCCGGCGCTCTTCAGCGCACGCACGCCGGGGAACGCCTTGTCTATGCCCCGCATGGTGACGAGGTCGGTCATGTCAGGCCGTCCAGCCGCCGTCGATGATGTAGGTGTGCCCGGTCGTGAAGGTCGCGCCGGCCAGGTAGACGACGAGATCGGCCACCTCGTCGGCGGTGCCGATGCGGCCCATCGGCTGGCGCGCGACGAAGGCCTTGCGGGCGGCCTCATAGTCGCCGGTAGCCTTCAGTCGTCCTTCGAGCGAAGGGCTGTCGACGGTTCCCGGGCAGATGGCGTTGCAGCGGATGCCGTGCGAGACGAAATCGGCGGCGACGGATTTGGTGAGACCGATCACCGCCGCCTTGCTGGCGGAGTAGGCGAAGCGGTTCGGCACGCCTTTGATGGAGGAGGCGACCGTCGCCATGTTGATGATGCAGCCGGAGCCGCGCTTCAGCATGCCGGGCAGCACGGCCTTGATGGTGCGGATCTGCGCCTTGAAATTGAGATCGAGGGCGAAATCCATCTCGTCCTCGGTGCAGTCCAGGATGGTGCCGTTGTGGACGACGCCGGCGCAGTTGAAGAGGATGTCGACGGCCCCGGTCTCAGCCGCCACGGCGTTGACCGCCGCACTGTCCAGCACGTCGAGCACGCGGGTATCGATGCCATCCCTGGCGAGCCCGAACAAGAGCTCTTCATTGATGTCCGTGGCGACGACACGGGCGCCGGCCTTGGCAAGCGCGATGGCCGAGGCACGACCGATGCCTTGCGCGGCCGCGGTCACGAGACAGCTCTTCCCTGCCAGGCTGGCCATGTGAATTCCTCCCGTAACGCGCCCGATCCCAGCGGACGGTTTCCAATATTTCAGCATCGGTCATGCTGTCAAGTGGTCAGACCACTTGCTGTCAGGTGGCCAGACCGATAGATAAAGCAGGCAGGCTTCCGCTGCGGTCGCCGCCAGATTATGGTCACCACGGGAACCGCGCCGATTTGCCGGCCGACCCGGACAGAGGGTACGGGTTTGAAACTTCAGGCTGTCTCGAACAGGAAGCTCTATCTGCAGATCGCCGACCAGATCCGCGATCAGATCCTGTCCGGCGAGGCGACGCCCGGACAGCAGCTGCCATCCGAGCGCGATCTAGCGGTCTCGCTCGGCGTCTCGCGGCCAACGGTGCGCGAAGCATTGATCGCGCTGGAAGTGGCCGGCATGCTGGAGGTCCGGGTTGGCGTGGGCGCCTTCCTGAAAGCGCCGGCCAATCCGGCCCAGGCCCTGCCGGAGGTCGGACATTCGCCGATCGAGGTCATGGCGGTGCGCCGGCTGCTGGAACCGGAAGCGGCAGCCCAGGCCTCACAGCACATTTCGGCGGAAGGACGGCGGCGGCTGAAAGCGGCGATCGTGGCCTTGCGCGAGGAGACGGCCCGCGGCGACTGGTCGAATGACAGTGACCGCGCCTTTCACATGACAATCGTCGAGAACTGCGGCAACCGGCTGCTGCGCGAGATGATCTCGCAGCTGTGGGCATCGCGGTCGGAAGGGATCGACCAGCAGTTCCACCGGCACCTCGCCGAGGCACCCGTGCTGCGCAGCCATATCCTGGACGATCACGAAGCCATCTGCACCGTAATCCTTGCCGGCGAGTCCGACCAGGCACGCGCCGCCATGGCCGCGCATCTGACCTATGTCGAAGAGGCGATGCTGCGCGTGTGGGATTGACGGCGGCGTCATCGCGGTTTCAGCGCCTTGCCGGGCCCATCCTTCGGCCCCCCTGGAAATGGATCCACAACCTTGCGAACGCCGGCTGAGCGCGAAATGCAGGGTCGCCCAGCATGCCGATGGCCCGGATGACAGGCGCGCGTGAACTAAGTTTCTGATTTGATATAGACTTTAATACAGGCATCTTTCCTTTTGCAGCTATTCTGTCACAAGATGGCGTGTCGCAAACATTTGGCGGGACGATTTCTGACAGGAGAGAAGCGATGACTTTTTTCTACGTGATTTTGGCTTTTATCGTCGGCTTGTTGCTCGGCTGGTTTTTATGGGGACGCCTGCGTGATGAACTTGCACAGGTGCGTGGCGATCTCGACAGCATCCGCAGCGAGCGCGACAGGCTGAAATCCGATACGAAGCGCCTGACCGGCGACCTGGAAAGCTGCGCCAGCGCGCGCACCGACCTCGAGCGGCAATTGCGCGAGGCAAAATCGTCCTCGCCAGCGCCGCTGCTGGCTTCATCGGCAACGCTTTCTTCAGCCGCCAGCAAGCCCGCGCAAGCCAAGGCTGCCCCGGCCAAGGCGCCCGCGGTGAAGGCAGCCGCGGCGCCTGCCGCCAAGGCAGCTCCAGCCAAGGCGCCTGCGGTCAAGTCGGCCCCGGTTAAGGCGCCTGCCGCCAAGCCGGCTGCGGCGAAGGCTCCAGCAGTCAAGGCGACCCCAGCCAAGGCACCAGCGGCCAAGCCGGCCACGGCAAAGGCACCCGCGGCCAAGGCAGCTCCAGCCAAGGCGCCAGCGGCCAAGCCGGCTACGGCAAAGGCACCCGCGGCCAAGGCAGCTCCAGCAAAGGCGCCAGCGGCCAAGCCGGCCACGGCAAAGGCACCCGCGGCCAAGGCAGCTCCAGCCAAGGCACCTGCGGCCAAGCCGGCGACGACAAAAGCTTCCGCGGTCAAGGCGACTCCAGCAAAGGCGCCAGCAGCCAAGCCGGCCAGATCATCGGCTGGAGACGACCTGCGCCGCCTGATCGGCATCGGGCCTGTCAATCAGCGTCGCCTGAAGGAACACGGCATCACGACCTATGCCCAGATAGCGGGATGGACCGCGGCGGACATCCAGCGCGTCGAGGAGTACCTCCAGTTCGACGGACGCATCGAGCGCGAGCGCTGGGTGCAGCAGGCCAAGCTCCTGGCCGCCGGCGATGAGAAGGAATTCGCGCGCCAGTTTCCGACAGCCGGCAGTTCCAACAACACGTGAGCATTCTCCAAACCGGCGGCGCGGATTCCCTCGCGCCGCCGGGAAAACGACAGTGATCAGCCGGTCGGGGTTTTCCTGCCGCGAGCAGACTCGCCAACACCTGCCGCACCCGGTGGCACGGCCTGGCGCGCACGGTCCAGTTGCCGCATTGCTGAAAACAGCAGTTCCCGGTCCCCGAGATGCGCCTCCCACAACGCGACGAAGATCGAATTGTCGGAGGTGTGCGGACCGGGCGCATCCTGCGCACGCCGCAGGCTCTCATCGGCAGTGCGCTTGGCCTGATGAAGCTGCGACAATGAGGCGTCGAGAGCCGCGCTGCATTCGTGGAAAGGGTCCGTTTCTCCGGTCAACCCGCCATGTTGCAAGGGTGCGCCGTGGACGCTGGAGGGCTTGTAATTGATCATCCCGTCCGTTTCCTAATCCTGTCATTGGCACTTCACCCAGGCAAGCCAGGCTCCCTCCTCAGTCGAGGTCGCGATGGGGCATCGACACCAATACAACGCGAATCCGGTTCTGCAAATAGAAACTGGAGTCAAATTGTCATGTTTTAGTCCGAACCGCCTTTCGTGGGATCGCGGACGTCTTTTGCGGCGGCAATCCCGCCACCTCAGGATCACTCGACCCTGCGCAATTCGGTCCACTGCCCTCGTGGATCAGACCTGTGGCGCAGCTCAAGCCCCGCGGTCCCATCTTCGAATTCACAGAGGGATGGCGCCGGTGTAGATGATAAGTCTGTCATGGCGCGAAGTGGGGAGCGATGTTCGGGAAACGCAAACGCGCGCTTCGCGCAGGCCGGCCGGCGGGGCCCGCCGGCGGCGAGCAATACGATACCGAACGCGCCCAGGCGATGGTGCGGATCATCCTCACCCCGCTGTTCGGATCCTATATCACCGTGATCACGTTCCTCGACGGCTTCCAGTCCGCCAGCCTGAATGCCGTCGCAGCCTATTTTGCCGCCTATATGCCGGTTTCGTTCTTTCTCTACTGGTGGATCATCCGGAAGCCGGGCGCCTATGTGCGACGGCGCGCGCTGTCGATGGGCGGAGACTACACCGCCATCACCTTCGGCATGTCGATCGGCGGCGCCGCGCTGCTTCCGGTCTATTCGGCACTGCTTTGGGTGACCGTCGGCAACGGGCTTCGCTTCGGCGCGCGCTACCTGGTCGTTTCCACTTTGCTGGCGCTGCTTTCGCTCGCCGTCACCACCTACTTCAATTCCTTCTGGTGGGATAACCCCTATGTGACCCTGACCCTGGTGATGACCACCATTCTGGTGCCGGCCTATATCTATGCGCTGCTCAAAAGGGTGCACGAGTCCTCCAACGCCGCCCAGGAGGCGAACCTCGCCAAGTCGCGCTTCCTGGCGCAGGCCAGCCATGACCTGCGCCAGCCGATCCACGCCATCAGCCTGTTCACCGCCTGCCTGCGCGATACCGGGCTCAACCGCGAACAGAAGCAGATGGTCGAGAACATCGATCGCTCGCTGCATTCGGTGTCCGGCCTGTTCCGCTCGCTGCTCGACATCTCGACGCTCGACAGTGGCAAGGTGTCACCTCATTTCGAAGTCGTCGCCGTGCAGGACATCGTCGATGAGGTGCTGGCGCAGAATGCGGACCGTGCGAAATGGTCGGGCACGCCATTCAAGCTGGTGCACACAAAGCTGCATGTGCGCACCGATGCCGCTCTGCTCACCACCATCCTGCAGAACATCGTTTCCAACGCGCTGAAATACGCGCCGGGCAGCGAGGTGCTGATCGGCTGCCGCCGCCATCGCTACGGCCTGTCGATCGAAATCCACGATCGCGGCGAAGGCATCGCCGAGGAACATCTGCCTTTTTTGTTCAACGAATTCTACCAGGTGCGCGAACGCGGCGACAAAGACATTGAAGGTGTCGGCCTCGGCCTGGCGATCGTCAAGCGGCTGGCGCATCTGATGTCCTTGCGGGTCTCGATCCGCTCGGTCAGGGAACGCGGCACCAGCGTGCGCATTGCCGGCCTGCCTGTCGTATCGACACCGGAGCGGACAAGACGGATGAGGCCGGACCGCTTTGCTTCGCCGCTGGAAGGCTTGCGGGTGCTGCTCGTCGAGGATGACGAGGACGTGCTGCTCGCCACCGCCACCCTGCTCAGGAAATGGGGCTGCGTCGTGCAGGCCGAAACCGGAGCGGATCTGTCCGTCGCGGCCTGCGATCTGGTCGTCACCGACTTCGATCTCGGCGGCGGCATCGTCGGTGCCGACTTCATCCAGGAAGTGCGCCGGCAGGCGGGCCGCGACATCCCCGCCATCGTCATGACCGGCCATGACGAGAACCGGGTGCGAGAGGAACTCGGGCAGCAGGACATCCCGATCCTGTCGAAGCCGGTGCGGCCTTCCGAACTGCGCTCAACCATGATCGCGCTGTCGCTGGGGCGCGAACGCAACCGACAGGTGCAGGCTGCCATCTAGAGTGTTTCTGCTTTTCGCGGAAACACTCTACCTTCTCGTTTTCAAGCAATTCCGGACGGGAAACCGCTACGCACTTTTCCTTGGACCTGCCCTGGCGGGGGCCTCCAGCCTGCGCGCCTCCTCGGTCTGGTTCAGGATCCAGTCGCGGAAGACCTTGATGCGCGAGGAATTGCGGCGGCTCTCGAGATAGACCAGCCAGTAGCCGTCTCCGTCCGAGCCCAGGGCCTCGAAAGGCTGGATGAGCTGGCCCTTGGCGAGAAGGGCATCGTAGAGATTGCGCGTGAGGATCGCGGCACCCTGGTCGGTGATCGCAGCCATCGCGTCATAGACCTGCGAGCCGAGGTCAGGCCCATGGATGGCACGATCAATATCATAGGGCACGCCGGCCGCCTCGAACCAGATCTTCCACCATGGATCGTCGGCGCAGCACAACGGCACTTTGTAGAGGTCTTCGGGCGTGTTGATGCCGCCGACGCTTTCCGCAAGGCGCGGGCTGATCATCGGGCAGTAATCCGCCTTGAACAGATAATGCGAGGCCAGCCCCGGCCAGCTGCCGCTCCCGGTGCGAATGGCGACATCGGTCGCCTCGCGGGTGAAATCGACCAGCCGGGGTGACGTCTCGACCTTCACTGCAAGCTCGGGATGCATCAGCTGGAATGTTCCAAGGCGAACCGCGAGCCAGTTCGACGCAAAGGTCTGCATCGTCGAGACGGAGAGCACGCCGCCTGCCCCGCCCTTTGCCGCCAGCCAGCCATCGGCCAATGTCGCAAAAGCCGAGGATGCTTCCGGCGCCAGCCGCGCGCCGGCCTCCGTCAGCTCTATCTGCCTTGTTTTGCGTATGAAAAGCGGCATTCCCGCACGTTCCTCCAGAAGCTTGATCTGGTGGCTGGCCGCAGACTGGGTCATGCCGAGTTCGTCGGCAGCCCTGGTGAAACTTCCAAGCCTGGCCGCGGCTTCGAACACACGGACGGCTCCGAGAGGGGGCAATTTCCAGCTCATGACACATTACTCCTCCTCATGCATGATACTCGACGTTCGATTGGAAATGAAGCGTTCTCGGGAGCAATATCCTTTCATCGGATCACAGAAAGGAACCCGCCATGACCACGCTCTCGCACCTTTCCCCTCGCCGTCATCTCGCCCGCCTGCTGCTCGCTCCATTCAAGCCACGCCCGCAGGACCTGCTCGCCCGCAGCGACCTGCCGGACTATCTGAAGCGCGATATCGGCCTGCTCGACGGCGACGCCGCCTTCTAGGCAAAAATCCGCAAGGGAGGATCACCATGACCATCGCCGCGGAAGCCCTGAAGCAGAGCCGCCAGGTCGTCGACATGTATGAAGCCTATGCCGACCGCTATGACGAAATCGTCGGCACCGAACCGATCGAACGCGTAAAGGCCGCGCTGAAGCGCCTTGCCGTCGAAGTCGGCGGCAACGGCGAGGCCCTGGAAATCGGGTCCGGAGCGGGCCGCGAGGCGGACCTGCTGGAAGAGCTTGGCCTGCGTGTAAGGCGCACCGACGCGACGCGGCGTTTCCTCGAGATCCAGGCGGCGCGCGGCAAGAAGGCCGATCTGCTGGACATCGTCACCGACCCGCTGGACGGCCCCTATGATGCCGTAGTCGCGCTCTGCGTCCTGTTCTACGTTCGCCGTGCGGAGATCGGAGACGTCCTCGGCAAGATCGCGCAATCCCTGCGGCCGGGCGGTGCCTTCCTCGTCTCGATGCGTCACGGCGACGGCGAGAAGAATGGCGACTACCAGACGGTGCTCTGGCGCCGAGACGATTTCGTGCGACTTCTCGAACAGGCCGGCATGACCGTTCTGTGGGAAGAGTTCGCCGTCAACAATGGCAATGGCGACGAATGGATCACCTTCCTGGCTACGAAGACGGCGTGACCCGACCGGCCCGAGCGTTTCATCTGCCGGAGGGCAGGCCCTCGAAATGCTCCACCGTCCCGTCGAGCCGAACCCATTCGTGTTTCGACTTTTCGAACACGGACAGCGCAGGGGGCGTGAAAGCCGGATCGGCGAATGAGCCGACCGCGACGCCGATCATTTCAGGCGACGCTTCCGCCTTCCAGTAGAGGGTCGAGCCGCAGGCCGGGCAGAAATACATGCGCACCTTGCGGCCGCTTTCGGCGGTGCGGATGAACTCCGTCGATCTCCCGGAAACCTCGGCGCAGGCAGCCGCGTAGAACGCGTTGGCGCTGAACGGCGAGCCAGTCCTGCGCTGGCAGGCAAGGCAGTGGCACAGCGCCGTCAGCTGCGGCGGTTCGCGAAGCGTCAGCCTGAGGGCGCCGCAGGCGCATCGGGCATTGGCGTGTCCGGCATCCTCGTGGATATGCAAAGGTCGCTCTGAGTTTGTTCGAGACATGGGAACTCCTTCCGCTCGCGCGGCGAAAATGCGTTGGATTTTTGGCTGAGATGCAGGCCCCAGGACGCGCTGCGGCGGGGGCCAAGGGCGAAGCCAGATCCGATGTCAGGCTCGCGAGGCTTTCAAGGTAGGCCGTGCCACGGTCGAAGTCCAGACACCGACCCGAATTGCACGCATCGGCCCGGACTGATTTTCAGAACGCAGGACGCGCGGATCAAAAAATATTGGAGCGTTGCGCGTTCGAATGAACGCACAGCGCTCTGATGTCAGCGCAGCCGCTTGCCGTCGTGGTCGAAGATCAGCGCGTTTTCCCGCCGGAATGAAACCGGCACCGAAGTTCCGAGACCCTGGTCGTGATAGCCGCGGCGTTCGACGCAGGAGTTTTTCCCCGCTGGACAAATGGCCATGCCAGATCGAATTGCCGCCCAGGTTCTCGATCAGGTCGATCTCCATCGTAAGCGAAACACCAGCCTCGGTTCCGATCTCGAAATGCTCCGGCCGCAATCCGATCGTTACCTCCTGACCGCCTCCGGGGCTGCAGGACAGCGCGGGCGCGAACGCGGTTTCCGCCAGGCCGATCGTGCCGTCGGGACGCAGGACACCCTTGAAGAAATTCATCTTCGGGGAGCCGATGAAGCCGGCGACAAACGCGTTGTCGGGATCGCGGTAGAGATCGATCGGGCGACCCTGCTGTTCGATGACGCCACGGCGCAGCACGACGATGCGGTCGGCCATGGTCATCGCCTCGACCTGGTCATGCGTGACGTAGATCATGGTGGCGCCGAGCTGCCGGTGCAATTTGGTGATCTCGACGCGCATCTGCACCCTGAGTTCGGCGTCGAGATTGGACAGCGGCTCGTCGAACAGAAAGGCCTTGGGGTGCCGCACGATGGCGCGCCCGATCGCAACGCGCTGACGCTGCCCGCCGGAAAGCTGTGCAGGCCTGCGCTTGAGCAGCGGCTGCAGTTGCAGCGCAGCCGCGGCCTCGGCGACGCGCCTTTCGACTTCGGCTTTCGCCATGCCATTCATGGAGAGGCCGAAGCCCATGTTCCGTTCGACAGTCATGTGCGGGTAGAGCGCGTAGGACTGGAAGACCATGGCAAGTTCGCGATCGCCGGGTTCGACGGCGTTGACCCGCCTTCCAGCGATGAACACATCGCCGGAAGTGACATCCTCCAGTCCGGCGATCATGCGCAGCAGGGTCGACTTGCCGCAGCCTGAAGGGCCGACGAAAACACAGAACTCACCTGCCCCGATGGCGAGATCGACGCCGTTGATGACGTCGACCACGCCGAAGGATTTCCTGACCGCTTTCAGCTCGATCGCACTCAAATCACGGCTCTCCCCTGCTCGATGCGCTGCGACGGCATTCATCCGGCCTTGCGTTGTGGCGACGGCCCGTTGAGCAACCAGTCGAGATCCGCCTGCGACAGCGTGATGTCGAGCGCCTGCAGGCTGTCGTCCAGCTCGCCCAGCGTCCTCGGCCCGATCAGGGGAACGGACGGGAATGGCTGCGCCAGCACATAGGCAAGCGCCACATGGATCGGGCTCTTGCCAAGGCGGCCGGCCAGTTCGATCGCCCTGTCGCGACGAGCGAAGTTGTCCTCGGAATACCAGACCCGCACCAGTTCCTCGCTGTCACGCCTGTCGCGGCCGGCACGTTCCGTGAAGAAGCCGCGCCCCTGGCTCGACCACGCGAAATTCGGCATCTGCCGCTGGATCAGCCATTGCCTCCAGCCGGCGTCGGAGGAGGCGACGCAACCATCCCAGATCGGCACCAGCATCTCGGCCAGCGAGAAATTGTTGGACAATGCATGGGGAGCCTGCCTGCCGTTCCTTTCGGCATAGTCGATCGCCGCCGCCATGCGCTCGCGTGTCCAGTTGGAGCCGCCGAATGGGCCACGGATGCGGCCTGCCCGCACCTCGGCATCCATGGCATCGACGAATTCGCCGACCGGCACGTCCGGGTTGTCGCGGTGCATGAAATAGACGTCGACATGATCGGTCTGCAGCCGGTCGAGCGATAACGTCAGCTGCCTGCCGATCGCATCGGGCGTGCAGAACGGCGTGTGAGCGCCCTTGCCTATGACGACGGATTCCGCGCGCGTGCCGCGATTGCGCTGCCATTCGCCGAACAGTTTTTCGGTATAGCCGCCGCCGTAGACAAAGGCCGTGTCGAAGAGATTGCCGCCAGCTTCGAAAAAGGCATCGAGCAAGATCGCGCCGGAGGAGAAGGTGCGGAAATCCTCGAAGCCGAGTGCCAGCACCGAAGACGGCTTGTCGAGGCCCGGGATCGGGCGCTTCGGGATGCGCGTGCCGTTGCGGGCAAGCCTGCGCCCCGAAATCGTGTTCGGGCGACCACCCGCTTTCTCGATGCCGTATTCGAGGCCGATCGCAGCACGCCATCTGTCCATGGCGCGCAGGTTGCCCAGGCTGTCGGCCCAGCCCATGCCCGGCCAGGCGAATTCCTGCCCACCGGCCATGATCGCGTCACCGGCCGCATCGACCTCGAAGGAATAAAGCCAGCCCTCTTCGTGGACTTCGACCGCCTGCTTGCCGTCGGCGGTGACGACATCGATGTAACCAGTGCCGCCCTGCTTGCCGGAGGCAAACCAGAAATCGGCGACTTCGATTTGTCCCTTCGTGCCGAAGATGCGCAGCACATTGTCCTGGGCGAGCAAGATGGAACAGGAGACCTCGGCGACAAGGCCGTTGGCAAATTTGAGCAGCGCAGAAGCCCATTCATCGACACCGGTCACACCGAGATGGCCGGCACCGGTGACGCTTTCGGGATCGAGGAACGGCTCGCCTGCCGCTGCACCGGCAATCAGGCGGGCCATGGAAACCGGATAGCCGCCGACATCGAGAATGCCGCCGCCGGCAAGGTCGTTGGCGAAAAGACGGTGCTCGGGCATGACGGACGGCATCGCATAACCGAAGCTGGAACGGATCAGCCGCACTTCGCCGATGGCGCCGCCTTTGATCAGCTCGACCAGTTTCAAGGTCTGCGGATGCAGGCGGTACATATAGGCTTCGCCGAGGAAGCGGCCTGCCTTGCGGGCAGCATGCATGATAGCATCCGCCTCGAAGGCGGTCAGCGCCATCGGTTTCTCGACCAGCACGTGCTTGCCGGCCTCGAGCGCCTTGATCGCCCATTCGGCGTGGCCCGGGTGAGGCGTGGCGATGTAGACCGCATCGACGTCCGGATCCTCGAGCAGCGCATCGTATCCCCGCAGGATCCGCGCGCCGGGAAAGGCGTCGGCGAGATCGGGCCTGCTGGGATCACGCGTGGCAATGGCGGCCAGAACGCCGCTGCGCGAATGCGCAACCCCACCGGCAAAAGCCCTGGCGATGTTGCCCGGGCCGACGATGCCCCAACGGATCTTGTTCGGCGTGTTCATGATGGTCTCCTCGATTGGCAGCGGGCCGGGACGGTCACTTGACTGCACCGGCCGAGATTCCGGCGATGAAATGGCGTTGCAGGGCGACGAACAGGGCAAGCATCGGTGCGGTCAGCACCACCGCGCCGACCATGATGCCTCCCCAGGACACTTTGGTGAGGCCGATCAGGCTGCCCAGCGCCACCGGCGCGGTCATCATCTCCGGCCGGCTGTTGACCAGCAGTGGCCACAGATAGTTGTTCCAGCTGTGCAGGAAGAGGATGATCGACAGCGCGGCGAGCGTCGGCCGTGTCATCGGCAGCGCGATGTGGAAGAACGTGCGCCATTCGCTGATGCCTTCGACCCGCGCCGCATCGAATACCTCTTCCGGCAGCATGGTGAAGGACTGGCGCATGAACAGCACGCCGAGCGAATTGAACAGCGGCGGCACGATCAGCGCGAACCAGCTGTTGGCCATGTTGAAGTCGCGCGCCACCATGATGAACTGCGGGATGACGACGACGAAATAGGGCAAGGTGATCGTGCCGAAGATGATGCCGATCACCGCCGTGCGTCCGACGAAGCGATAGCGGGCCAGCGCCCAGCCGGCCATCGCGGTGAGCGCCACCGACAGCAGCGTGTAGACGGTCGCCACGATGATGGAGATCACCATGGCGCGGATGAAATCCGTGTCGTGCTGCAGATTGGCGAAATTGTCGGCAAAGGCTGTCGACGGCAGCAATTGTATGGTCGAGCCGAAGATGCCGTCGTCGGGCAGCGTGGCGAAGACGAACATCGTCCAGAGCGGAAACAGCCAGATCAGCGCCAGCGGCAGGAGCACCGCGTGAAGCGCCATGGCGCGAGCGGTCCGGGAAGTGAAGGACGGCATCAGCGGCGTTCCTTTCCGGCCCACATGTTGAGCAGCGAAAGCGCCATGGCGATCGCCGCGATGGTGTAGGCGATGCTCGAGGCATAGCCGAAGTTGAACGACAGGAAGCCCTGCCGGTAGAGCAGCATTCCGAGCGTTTCCGTGGCGCCGCCGGGACCGCCGCGGTTGGTGATGAGGAACGGCTCGGTGAACAGCTGCATGGTGCCGATGATCGACAGCACGATGCAGAACAGGATGATCGGCCTGAGCAACGGTACGGTGATGAACAGGAACTGGCGGGTCTTCGAGACCTTGTCGAGCGTCGCGGCCTCGTAGAGGTCCTGCGGGATGGACTGCAGGCCGGCCAGGATCAGGATGGCGTTGTAGCCGGCCCAGCGCCAGGTGACGGCGATGATGATCAGCGCCATGGCCGCGGTCGGGTTCGAAGTCCAGGAGATCGGCGCGATGCCGATCAGAGCCAGCAGCTTGTTGATGATGCCGAATTCATAATTGAACATCAGCCGGAAGACGGCGGCATAGGCGACTTCGCCGACCACGACGGGTGCGAAGAAGGCAAAGCGGAACAGTCCACGCGCCCTGAGCAGAGGCGAATGCAGCAGCACGGCCAGCACCGTCGCCAGCGTGATCATGACCGGCACCTGCACGACGAGGATGATCAGCGTGTTCTTCAGCGCGTTGGCGAAGGCCGGATCGACCAGCAGGCGGCCCCAGTTGGCCTGCGGCGCGAATGTCCATGGCAGGCGACGCGTGTTGAGGAACGACATCCAGAACGAGCTGATGATCGGCCACACCCAGAAGGCGAGGAAGATCAGCAGATACGGCGTCAGGAAACCGTAGGCTGTGAGTGTGCGGGGCCGCATTCCAACTCCAGAAACAAGAGACACCGGCGACAGGACAACGTATCAGCCCGAAAATCGGGACTAGAGCGTCCATTGCGGTCGGAACAGACGCTCTAGTCCCCGCCGCCGGCGTCCCTGGGGAGGTTACTGGGACAGGGGCAGACCTGTTGCCAACTCGATCTGCCTGGCGGCATCGTCGAGCGCTGCCTTGGCATCCGGATAACCGCCTTCGATGTATTTCAGCTGCGTGGCGGTGAGGATCTTGTTGGCGTCGGTGAAATAGGTCGTGCCACGGCTTGGCTTGACCTTGGGCAGGGTCGACAGCACGTCGACCCATATCTTCTGGTCGCCCCAGTAAGGCTGGCCCGATTGCACGAACGGATCATCGAGCGCGGACAGCAGCGACGGCACCAGCCCGTAAGCCTTCAGCATGGTGACCTGGCCCTCGACCGTGCCCAGCGCGTAGCTGGTGAAGGCGTAGGCGGCTTCCTTGTTCTTGGAGGCTTCGGTGATCGCCAGCGACGAGCCACCCAGATTGGCCGCATGCGGACCGTCCACGGTTGCGCTGGGCAACGGATAGACGCCCCATTTGCCGGCAAGTTCCTTGGCATTGGAGCGGATCGTGCCTTCGTACCAGCCGCCGAAAATATGCGTCGCGACCTTGCCGGCCTTGGTAGCCTGGATCTTCTCGTCCCAGTTGGCGGCGCTGACGAGGTTGTTCGCCTTCATCTTCCGAACCGTTTCCAGCGCGGTGACGCAGCCGGGCTGGTTGACGGTGATGGTGGAACCGTCGGGCGAGAAGTAGCCGCAGCCTTGTTCGTTGGAGATCATGCGGAAGAATTCGTCGTCGCCGTTGAGGTCGGCCTCGGTCATGATGACACCGGGATTGGCCAGCGTGATCTTCTTGCCGGCGGCGATGAAATCGTCCCAGGTCCTGATGGACGCCGGATCGACACCCGCCTTCTCATAGAAGTCGCGGCGGTAGAACACAGTAACCGGACCGGAATCCCAGGGCATGGCATAGACCTTGCCGTTCGCTTCCAGTTCGACGCGTTTGAATTCGGGGAAAAGCTTAGCCGTGGCGTCGGTATAACCGAGCGTCTTCAGGTCGGCGAAGCAGTCGGGAAATTGGTTCCAGAATATCTCGGCTTCCTGGTTTTCGACCGTGATGATGTCGGGCAGCCCGGCGCCGCCGGCGGCGCAGCCGGCGAGGGTCTTGTCGAACACCTGCTGGTTGCCGAGGTCCTGGACGTTCACCTTTATGTCGGGGTGCTGCTTGTTGAAGCCGGCGACCGTCTCCTTCAGCGACGAGGCGGCGATGTTCCAGCTCCAGATCGTGATCTCGCCGGACTGGGCAAGCGCCGAACCCTGGCTGAGCGCAAGCGCCATCGCCGCGCACACGAGTGTGTTACGCATCCTGTTCCTCCCATTTCGATTGCTCTCTCCCGGAGCAGGCCGAGATTAGCCGATGGAACAGGCCGGTCTCCCGCAAACGGAACATGAATTTGCCGAATGGTAAGATCGCGGTATCCCGGCATCGATTGCATGCGTCCCGGCTTTGCCGGCTGGCCTTCCATTTGCGCTTGGAAAGGACCGCGTTACACTGCACGCGGTTCTTCGCTCGGCGAAAGGAGCTCTCTTCTTGGTGAACGGCAAGGTAGCGAGCGATTCCTACTGGCGTACCGGCGCAAGCACGGTTGAAGCCTTCCCCATGCAATTGCAGATGTTCCACACGCATCCCGTGGTCATGGAGGCGCCGCACTGGCACGCCCAGGTCGAGGTGAACTTCATCGTGGAAGGCAAGGTCCATTACCGGATGGCCGAGCGCGAGGTTCTGCTGACGAAAGGCGATCTCTGCCTGTTCTGGGGCGGCATCCCGCATCAGATGGACTGGCGCAGCGACGACACCATCTATGCGGGCGCGCATCTGCCGCTGGTGCATTTCTTCCGGCTGAACCTGCCGACCGGCGTCCAGCAGCACCTGATGGCAGGCCAGGTGCTCCTCCTGCGCGCGACCGATCCAGCCGATTGCTGCAATTTCGAGCGCTGGAACCTCTATGCCCGATCTGGCGATGCGACGAAGGCCGCGCACGCCGTGAACGAATTGCTGCTGCGGATCGAGCGCATGCGTTTCGAGCCTTATGAGCTGCTGCCCGGCGTGGGCGTCGCAACCGCCGCCGAGGAATTCGATCAGCGCGCGCTGCCATTGGCTCTGCGTCTTTGTACCTACATCGCCGACAATTTTCGCGACGACATCGGCATCGCCGACATCGCCGCCGAATTCGCCATCCATCCGAAATACGCCATGAGCGTCTTCCGGCGCTCCACCGGCATGACCCTCAACGAGTACCTGAACCTTTTGCGCCTCAGCTACGCGCAGGCGATGCTGATGCGCGAGGAGGACGCCAACGTGCTGCACATCGCCATGGAAAGCGGCTTCGGTTCGCTGAGCGCCTTCAACAAATCGTTCCGCAGGCTGGCCGGCATGACGCCATCCAGCTTCCGGCGTGCAGGATCAACGGCCTGACCCGCGCAGGCTGTCGTGCAGCCTTCGCAGGAAAAGGCGCCGCGTCACATGTTGAACATGCGCTTCAGAGACCGCGCGAAGGTCTCGTCGTCCTGCTCGCGGCGCATGTCGATGAACATCCTGGCGTCGTTGCCGCTCGGATAACGCAGGCGCTCCGCATCGTCGGTGGCGGCCGCAAAGATCGTCTCGGCGACATCCGATGTTTCCGCCGCCGGCAGGGTGGCAAAGGCTTCCACCGTGCCCTTCACCAGCTCGGCATATTCGGGCATGGACTCGTCGGAACTGAAGACAAGCGAACGGCTGCCGAAATCGGACTTGGTCATGCCCGGCTCGACGAGCTTGACCCGTACACCGATCGCACCGAGCTCGTAGGAAAGCGCCTCGGTAAGACCTTCCACCGCGAACTTGCTGCCGTGATAGAGCGAGCCCAGCGGAAACGCGACGCGACCGCCCATCGAGCTGATGTTGACGATCGTGCCGCAGCGGCGGCTGCGCATGTGCGGAACCACCGCCTGGGTGACCGCGAGCAGGCCGACGACGTTGGTATCGAACTGTTTGCGGATGGTTTCGAGCGACGTCGCCTCGAGCGGGCCATAAGCGCCGAAACCGGCATTGTTGATCAGGACATCGATCGAACCGAACGCGCCTATGCCTTCGGCGACCGCGTCACGGATGCTGACTTCATCCGTCACGTCGAGGCGCAGGACCCGGACATTGTCGAGCCGGTTGAGTTCGGTCTCGCTCTCCGGCGCCCGCATCGTGGCAATGACGTTCCAGCCACGGGCCTGGAACAGCCTGGCGGTTTCCCGGCCAATGCCGGTCGACGAGCCCGTTATGAGAACTGTCTGTGACATGCTAACTCCTTCGCCCGCCGCCATTCGGCAGGCCCTGACTTGCAGCCCAGGGATCGGGTCTGCGACGGGTGGCATGTAGCAATTCTGATTATGGAGATAATCTACAGGTGACGACAAGGGTCTTGAACCCAGGGTTCATAGTTGTAGGTTACCCTCCAGACACATCAAACGCTCCGGACTGGCTCAGCCGATGAATCGCGACCTGTTCGACGGACTGCCGCACTTCCTGGCTGTCGCCCGCCATGGCGGCTTCACCGCTGCCGCCGAGGCGCTCGATATCAGCCCGACCGCGATGAGCAAGGCGATACGGGCGCTCGAGACGCGCTACCAGACCAGGCTCTTCCAGCGCACGACCCGGCAGGTGCGGTTGACCGAGGCCGGCGCCGAACTGTTCCAGCGCCTCGATCGCGCGGCCAACGAGATCAGCGACGCGCTCGAGGCCCTGAGCACGGCCCAGTCGGTGCCGGCAGGCACGCTGCGCCTCACCATCCCGCGAAGCGCAATGCGTTATCCGATCCAGCCGATCATCGAGCATTTCCAGCTGCTGTACCCGAAGGTCGTGCTCGACATCTCGCTGAACGACGCGCTCGTCGATCTTGTCGCCGAAGGCTTCGATGCCGGCATCCGCCTGGGCGAGGCCATCGACAAGGACATGATCGCGGTGCGGCTGACGCCGGAAAACAGATGGGCCATCGCGGCGACACCCGACTATCTCGCCCGTTCGGGCACGCCGAGGCGGCTCGAGGACCTGCCGCGGCACAAGGCCATCCTGTTCCGGTTTCCATCCTCGCGAGCGCTTCACATCTGGGAGTTCGAGCGCGGCGGAAGGACGATCCGCGTGAAGATGCCCCAGCAGTTGATCGTGGACGACCGGCTGGCGCTCGTCCGACTGGTGAAGGCCGGCATCGGGCTTGGCTATGTCCAGGAGCTGGAGGTCCATGAGGAGGTCGAACGCGGCGAACTGCAGCTGCTGTTCGCCGACCAGATCGGCAAGGATGACGGCATCTTCCTCTATTTCCCGGCGGCGACGCAGAGCCAGCCGAAGCTGCGTGCCTTCATCGATGTGGTGCGGACGGTACACGGCCGGTAACGGCGTCGACCTTGCATGGATCGCGGCGGCGCGACGACCAGCTTCCTGTGGGCTTCCGCCATCTGGAAATTGCCTCGCCCGGCATCCTGTGTCATCGCCACGGCACATTGTGCTCGCGCGAGTCTCTTGGTAGTTTTGACCAAAAGATAAAAAAGCCAGCCAGGGGAACCAAGCAACATGTCGATTTCCAGCTCCTTCACGCCATCCCGCCGCACCGTCCTCAAAGGCGTCGGTGCCGGTGCCGCACTTGCCATGACCGGCGGCTTCGCCGGCCGCGCTTTCGCCGCCGACCCGATCAAGGTCGCCGCCGTCTATACGGTGCCGGTCGAGCAGCAATGGGTGAGCCGCATCCACAAGGCGGCCAATGCCGCCAAGGAACGCGGCGACATCGACTATGTCTTCTCGGAAAACACCGCCAACACCGACTATGAACGCGTGCTGCGCGAATATTGCGAGGCCGGCCACAAGCTGATCCTGGGCGAGGTCTTCGGCGTCGAGGACGCGGCGCGCGCAGTCGCCGCCGACTATCCGGACGTCGCCTTCCTCGCCGGCTCCAGCTTCAAGCCCGACGCGGCGAAGGCGGCCAATTTCGCCACCTTCGACAACTACATCCAGGACGCGTCCTATCTCACTGGCTTGATCGCAGGCGCGATGACCAAGTCGAAGAACATCGGCATGGTCGGCGGCTATCCGATCCCGGAAGTGAACCGGCTGATGAATGCCTTCATCGCCGGCGTCAAGGAGAGCGCGCCGGACAGCAAGTTCCAGATCGCCTTCATCGGCTCGTGGTTCGACCCGCCCAAGGCCAAGGAAACCGCCTTCGCGCAGATCGATGCCGGCGCAGACCTGCTCTACGCCGAACGCTTCGGCGTTTCAGACGCTGCCAAGGAACGCAAGGTGCTGGCGGTCGGCAATGTCATCGACACGCAGAAGGACTATCCCGACACGGTGGTCGCTTCGGCGCTGTGGCATTTCGAGCCGACCCTCGACCACGCCATCGCACAGGTGAAGGCCGGCGCGTTCAAGGCCGAGGATTACGGCGTCTATTCCTTCATGAAGAACGGCGGCTGCTCGCTGGCGCCGCTGGGTTCGTTCGACGGCAAGGTGCCGGCCGAGGTAATGGCCAAGGTCGCCGAGAAGGAAAAGGCGATCAAGGACGGCAGCCTGACGATCGAGATCGACGACAAGGAGCCGAAGTCGAGCTGATAGGGGTCGCGATCAGGGAGTTTCGAAGACATGCAGCATCGATCTGGTGCGTCCTTCGAGGCTCGCCCGCATGGTTCTTGGCAATTTTTTCAAAGCTGTGCAGGCTCGCACCTCAGGATGAGGGCTGTCGTGCAACGGCGCCCAAAATCCAACGTGTTTCGAAGTTTCCTCTCGACCTGCCACAACGGTCCTCATCCTGAGGTGCGAGCCCGCAGGTCGGTGCAAGGCAAGCCCTGTCTTGGCCGGGCGAGCCTCGAAGGACGCACCGGATGACATCACCTTCGAGCAGCTTCATCCAAAACGCTCCGGCACTCAGGCTCTCGGGCATCACGAAGCGTTTCGGTGCGCTGACCGCGAACGACGGCATTTCGTTCGAGCTTCGGCAGGGCGAGGTCATCGCCCTGCTCGGCGAGAACGGCGCCGGCAAGACGACGCTGATGAACATCCTGTTCGGCCACTATGTCGCCGACGAGGGCAGCGTCGAGGTGTTCGGCAAGCCGTTGCCGCCGGGAGACCCGAAGGCGGCGCTGGCTGCCGGCGTCGGCATGGTGCACCAGCACTTCACTCTGGCCGACAATATGAGCGTGATCGACAACATCGCGCTCGGCACGCAGCCATTGTTCCGACTGAAACTGGATCGTTCGGCGGCGCGCACCAAGATCGACCAGCTGGCCCGGGATTTCGGGCTGGCCGTCAAGGCAGATGCGCTGGTGGCCGACCTTTCTGTCGGCGAACGCCAGCGCGTCGAGATCCTCAAGGCGCTCTACCGCGACGCGCGGGTACTGATCCTCGACGAGCCAACGGCGGTGCTGACGCCGACCGAAACCGAGGCGCTGTTCAAGACGCTGAAACTGCTGGTAGCCAAGGGCCTGTCGGTGATCTTCATCTCGCACAAGCTCAACGAGGTGATGATGGCGAGCGATCGCGTGCTGGTGCTGCGCGCCGGCAAGTTGTCGGGCGAGCGCCGCACAGCTGAGACCAACCGCCACGAACTGGCCGCCCTGATGGTGGGGCGCGAAGTCGCGCCGCCTGTCGTGGCCAAGGTCGAGCGCGGGGCGCTGCTCTATGAGCTGAACAATGTTTCGACCGCACGGCGCGCGCATGGCACGGCGCTGCAGGAGATCGCGCTCGCGCTACATGGCGGCGAGATCACCGGTGTCGCCGGTGTTTCAGGCAACGGTCAGGCCGCGCTCGCCGGCCTGCTCGCCGGCATGGAAGCGCCGGTGTCCGGCACGGTGCGTGTCAATGGCGCCGCCGTGACGACATGGTCACCGCTGGCAGCCCTGAACGCCGGCATCGCCCGCGTGCCGGAGGACCGGCACAGACAGGGCGCCATCGCCGACATGAGCGTCAGCGAGAACGTCATCGCCGAGCGCTACCGCGACCGCCGCTTCAGCCGTGGCGGCCTTGTCGACTGGGCGGCCGCGCGGACCTTCGCGCAGTCGATCATCGACGACTATGAAGTGAAGTGCCCCTCGCCCGAGGCGCGCATCCGGCTGCTTTCGGGCGGCAACATGCAGAAGCTGATCCTCGGCCGCGCGCTCGATCCCGACCCCTCGGTCATCCTCGCCAACCAGCCCTCGCGCGGGCTCGATGTCGGGGCCGTCGCCTATGTGCATTCCAGGCTGCTCGAAGCGCGGGCGCGCGGCGCCGCGGTGCTGCTGATCTCGGAGGACCTCGAAGAACTGCTGGCGCTGTCCGACCGCATCGTGGTGATCTCGGAAGGACGGCTGTCGAAACCCTCGGCGCGCGGCGAACTAACCATCAGCCAGATCGGCGCCATGATGGCCGGGCACGAGGCGGCGTGATGGTTGGCGGTACATCTTGCGCCGGCTCTGTCCCTCTCATTGAGGTCGTGGAAAACCTCCGACGTTCCGGAATGGATCCCCGACACGCTTCGGTCGCTTCGCTCCCTCACGCGGTCGAGGATGACGGACTTCATTTTCGACCGGCGCCAATTGTGAATGTCGGCGCTTCCAACGCCAACGCTACCCACAAAATCAGAGCCGCCTGCGATGCTCGCGTCGAATTCGACGCCGCTGCCATCGGCGACATTGGAGATAGGTCGGAGCGCCCCATGCCACCCGTCATCCTCGACCTCGCAAGCGACCGCAGGGAGCGGCGAGTGTCGGGGATCCATGCCGGAACACCGCAGAACACGCACATGACTGGGCGTCTGCCATCGCCTCACGGACACCACCATGCGGCTTGAACCGAAACCAGCGCCGTCGCTGGCGATGTCGATCCTTTACCCGGCTGCGGCGATCGCGGTGACGTTCGTGATCGCCGGCGTGCTGGTGATGCTGGCAGGCGCCAATCCGTTCTCGGTGTTCCGGCTGGTGCTGAAAGGTGCGGCCGGTTCGCAATTCGCGATCCTGGAAACGCTGACGCGCGCGACGCCGCTGATCTTCACCGGCCTTGCCGTTGCCGTCGCCTTCCGCGCCAGGCTGTGGAACATCGGCGCGGAAGCGCAGCTCTATATGGGCGCCATCGTCACGGTGGTGCTGGGCACCGGGGCGCTGCCATTGCCGGTGATCATCCTGGTGCCGCTGGTGATGCTGGCGGCACTCATCGGCGGCGCGCTGCTGCTGGCCGGGCCGGCTTGGCTGAAGCTGCGCTTCGGCGTCGACGAGGTGGTGACGACGCTGTTGCTCAACTTCATCGTGCTTTTGTTCGTCTCCATGCTGCTGGAAGGCGTGCTGAAGGACCCGATGGCGCTCGGCTGGCCGCAGTCGCCCAAGATCATCGCCGAGGCGCAGCTGCCGCGCGTCATCACCGGCAAGCGCCTGCATTATGGTTTCGTCATCGCGGTGGCGCTGGCCGTCGGCCTGTGGTTCGTGATGAAGAAGACCGTGCTCGGCTACGAGATGCGCGCCGTCGGCCACAATGCCGAGGCGGCGCGCTTCCTCGGCATGCCGGTCAACGGCGTGCTGATGAAGACGGCGCTGCTGTCCGGCGGCATCGCGGCGCTTGGCGGCTTCTCCGAGGTCGCCGGTCTCAAGGGGAGCCTGACGCTCGATCTGTCGCCAGGCTTCGGTTACACCGGCATCGTCGTCGCCATGCTTGCCATGCTGAACCCGATCGGCGTGGTGTTTTCGGCGATCTTCGTCGCCGGCATCTTCGTCGGCGCGGCCGCCATGAGCCGCAGCGCCGGCGTGCCGAGCTACATTGCCGACGTGATGGTGGCGACCTCGCTGCTGACCATGGTGACGGCGATCATGCTGTCGAGATACCGGGTGAAGTGGAAATGATGGACGCCGTCGAGATCCTCTTCACCGCCAGCTTCTGGGTCGCCGCGATCCGCATCGCCTCGCCGCTGATCTTCGCCACCATGGGTGAACTGATCTGCGAGCGCGCCGGCGTGCTCAATCTCGGCATCGAGGGCATCATGACCGCCGGCGCATTCGCCGGCTGGTTCACCGTCTATATGGGCGGGGACCTGTGGACCGGCGTGCTGGTCGCCGCTCTGGTCGGCATGGCCTTCGGCCTGCTGCACTCGCTGCTCACCGTGCCGCTCGGCCTGTCGCAGCATGTCGTCGGCATCGGCGTGACGCTGCTGGCGACAAGCCTGACCTATTATGTCTACCGACTGGCCCTGCCCGAGGTGACCTCGCCGCCGAAGATCGAGCCGTTCCAGCCCTGGGCCGTGCCCGGCCTGTCGAAACTGCCGGTGGTCGGCGAAGCGCTGTTCACGCAGACGCCGCTGACCTATCTCGCCTTCATCCTGGTGATCGTCGTCGCCTGGGGGCTGTACCGCACGCCGCTCGGCCTTGCCGTGCGCGCGGTTGGTGAAAACCCGGGTGCCGTCGAGGCGCAAGGCATCTCGGTTACCGCCGTGCGCATGGGCGCGGTGATGGCCGGCAGCGCGCTGATGGCAATTGGCGGCGCGTTCCTGACCATGTCGGCGTTCAACTCGTTCTTCTTCAACATGATCAACGGGCGCGGCTGGGTCTGCATCGCACTGGTGGTGTTCGGCTCCTGGCGACCCGGCAAGGCACTGCTCGGCGCGATCCTGTTCGCCGCCTTCGACGCCTACCAGATCCGCCTGCAGCAGCTCTCCGGCGGCGTGGTTCCCTACCAGGTGTTCCTGATGCTGCCCTATGCGCTTTCGATCCTTGCCCTCATTGTGGTTGCAAGGCGGGCGACCTATCCAAAGGCGCTCATGGTCCCCTACCAGAAAGGCGAGCGATGAATTTCGACCTGATCGTCAAGACGGCAACGCTGGCCGATGGCCGCATCGCCGACATCGCCATCCAGGGCGACAGGATCGCGGCGATCGAGCCGAAGATCGAGGCCGAAGCCGGCCGCGTCATCGACGCCACCGGCAATCTGGTGTCGGCGCCTTTCGTCGATCCGCATTTCCATATGGACGCCACGCTGTCCTACGGCATTCCGCGCATCAACGCCTCGGGCACGCTACTGGAAGGCATCTCGCTGTGGGGTGAGCTGAAGCCGCTGCTGACGCATGAGGCGGTGAAGCAGCGCGCGCTCGCCTATTGCGATTGGGCGGTGTCGATGGGACTGCTCGCCATCCGCACGCATGTCGACACCTGCGACGACCGCCTGCTGGCCGTCGAGGCGCTGCTGGAGGTGAAGAAGGAGGTCGCGCCCTATATCGACCTGCAACTCGTCGCCTTCCCGCAGGACGGGCTCTACCGCGCGCCCAACGCGCGCGAAAACACCATCCGCGCGCTCGATCTCGGCGCCGACATCGTCGGCGGCATTCCGCATTTCGAGCGCACCATGGAAGACGGCCGGCGCTCGCTGACCGAGCTGTGCGAGATCGCCGCCCAGCGCGGACTGATGGTCGACATCCATTGCGACGAAACCGACGATCCGCTGTCACGCCATATCGAGCAGCTGGCCTATGAAACGCAGCGGCTCGGCCTGCAGGGCCGCGTCGCCGGCTCGCACCTGACCTCGATGCATTCGATGGACAACTACTATGTCTCGAAGCTGATCCCGCTGATCGCCGAAGCGCAGGTGTCGGCCATCCCCAATCCGCTGATCAACATCATGCTGCAGGGCCGCCACGACAGCTATCCGAAGCGGCGCGGCATGACGCGCGTGCCGGAGATGCTGAAGGCCGGCATCCGCGTCGGCTGGGGCCAGGACTGCGTGCTCGACCCGTGGTATTCGCTGGGCACCGCCGACATGCTGGACGTCGCCTTCATGGGCCTGCATGTGGCGCAGATGTCATCGCCCGCCGACATGGCGCGCTGCTTCGACATGGTCACCAACGTCAATGCCGCGATCATGGGACTGGACCATCTCGGCATCGAAGTCGGCAAGACCGCCTCGATGGTGATGCTGGATGCCGGCAACCCGATCGAGGCGATCCGCCTGCGCGCCGAAAGGCTGTGCGTGATCGCCAGGGGCAAGGTGGTGGCCGAACGGCCGAAGCGCGACATGGCGCTCAACATCGCCGGGCGGCCGTCGAGCATCAACCGGCGGCACAAGGCCTGACGCAAAGGGTGCGAGCGCTTTCAAGAAAGCTGGAAACGCTCTTTGTTTTCAAACAATTCCGGACGGAAAACCGCTATGCGCTTTTCCTGGAATTGCTCTAGGATCTCAGCCGCGCCGCAACGAAATCCCTGACCTGCGCAACGGCCTGCTCGCGGGAGATGCTGCCGGGCTGCAGCCCCAGCCTCAGCCAGAGGCCATCAATCAGGGCCGTAACGCCTAGCGCAACCTCTTCTGCCAGCGCGGCGGGAGCGAGCGGCCGCAACGCCGACATCAGGTTCGAACGCATGCGGGCATGAAGCACGGTCTGGATGCGGGCCAGGTTTTCGTCGCGTGGGACCTCGGCGCACAGTGAAAGCCAGGCGTGGCAGACAGACGGCTGGAAGAGATCCGGCTCGAAATTGCCTTCGATCACCGCATCCAGCCTTTCGGCCGGGGCGCGCGCCCGCCGCAGCCTGACGATCACCGCGTCCCGCAAGACGGCGTTGGCTTCGCGCATCGCGTGCTCGAACAATTCCTGCTTGCTGCGAAAATAGTGCAGCACGATGCCCTTGGATGCGCCGGCCTGCGCGGCGACCTTCTCCAGGGTCGTCCCGGCGGCACCCTCCTTCTGCAGGACCGCAAAGGCCGCCTGCCGCAATTCCCTGCGGCGGATGTCGCTGATGCGTGTGAGTTTCAAAATCCACTCCCGGTTCCGCGGGCATATTGACAGCGCCGTCCCATCAGATCAAGAATTGACCCATGGGACAACAAACATACCAATGGGTCAAAGGGAGATTGCCATGCACGGGTTCAAGGGTGTCGCTTCGTTTTTCGCCCTGGCGTTTTCAACGGGAGTCGCGATTGCCGGCGATGCGGATTCCTGCCGCACCGTGCGCATGGCGGAGCCGGGATGGAACGACCTTGCGTTCACCACCGGGGTGGCCAACGTCGTCCTCGACGCACTCGGCTACACGCCGAAGAGCGACATTCTGGGGATCAACGTCATCTACGAAGGTATGAAGAACAACGATCTCGATGTCTTCCTGGGCTACTGGAACCCGGCCATGGTCAGCTATTTCGATCCGTACAGGAAAGACGGTTCGATCGACACCGTGCGCGTCAACCTGACCGGCGCCAAATACACCTTTGCCGTGCCGACCTATGTCTGGGAGGCCGGCGTCAAGGACTTCAAGGACCTGAGCAAGTTCGCCGACATGTTTGAGCATCAGATGTACGGCATCGAGCCCGGTTCCAACCAGCTCATGCTCGATGCGATCGCCGACCCCGCACTCGACCTGAAGGGCTGGAAGGTGGTGGAGTCCAGCGAGGCCGGGATGCTTTCGGAGGTCGGCTACAAAATCAAGGAGAAGAAGTTCATCGTCTTCCAGGGATGGGCGCCGCACCCCATGAACACGATGTATGATTTCAAGTACCTCACCGGAGGCGACAAATATTACGGCCCGGACTTCGGTGCCGCGACCGTGTCGACGCAGACCCGCAAGGGCTACGCCGATGAATGCCCCAATGTCGGGCAACTCCTCAACAACCTCGCCTTCGACATCGATTTCGAAAATGCGGGCATGGGCTACCTGATCAACGATGGCATGCAGCCGCAGGATGCCGGCCTGAAGGCCATCAGGCAGAACCCGGAAAAGCTGGCTGCATGGCTGGCGGGCGTCACCACGTTCGACGGCAAGCCCGGGTTGGAAGCCGTCAAGGCAAAGCTCGGCCTGTGAGCACTTCCGTCGAACAGGACAGCTGGGCTGGCCGCAAGCGCCAGCTTCCCTTGCAGGACGGAACGGTTGCATTCGTCGAAGAAGCCGGCATCGAGCCGGCTGTCGTGCTGGTGCACGGCTTCACCGACACCAGCCGCAGCTTCTCCCTGCTGATGCCGCACCTGGCCGGGCATCGGCTGCTGATCCCGGACCTGCGCAACCATGGCGGCTCGTTCGGCGCGGAGCCAGACGGACTGGGCTGCTTCGCGTCCGACCTGATCGCGCTGGTCATGGCGAAGGATCTGCATCGCCCGGTTCTCGTCGGACACTCGCTTGGTGCGATGGTCGCGATAGAGGCGTGCGCGGCTGCGCCCGGCCTGTTCGGGGCACTCGTTCTCATCGGCTGCTCACTGCGCCCGCGGATCGGAGACGGGCATCCAGTCACCGCCGGCCTGAAGGCACTGCGCGATCCCATCCACCCCACGGATCCATTCTTCGACTATTGGCACCATTGCCGGGAGGACGTGCCCAAAGCCTTCCTTGAAAAGACTGCGCAGGAGGCATCCAAGATGCCCGCCGCGCGCTGGCGCTCGATGCTGGAACTGATCCGGCGTGTCGACCTCACCTCCAGGGTGCACGCGCGCGGCGGCATCGAAACCGTCCTCGTCAATGGCGTCCAAGATACGCTCTTCGGCAGCCGCGACCGCGCGGCATTGGTCTCGGCACTGCCGGAAGCGACGGTCGTCGATCTGCCGCTCACGGGCCACAACCCGCATTGGGAGGAACCCTCGCGGGTCGCGGCGGCGATCTGCAACTGCGCCAAGGGGAAAGCTGGCACACTGAAATCCGGACAAGACGTTGTAAAAGCCAGGATATCAAAACCGCGACGGGGTGCAGCATGAAGATCCTTTCCCACAGCGTCGACGTGCTGGCTGCGACATCCGGAGGATGGCGCATCTGGTCGCTTTCCGACGGCCATGTCGACATGGAGGCAGCTCTGTTGAGGGACGCCAGCGACAATCCCTTTCCGGCGATCGTGCAGGCCGAGGATCGGGTTCGCCTTTCCGTCAATTGTTTCGTCGTCGCAGGCCCCGATGGTCAAAGCGTCCTGATCGATTGCGGCGCCGGCGGCAGCTGGGAGCCGACCATGGGCAGGCTTGAGAAGGTGATGATGCGAGCCGGGATCGACCCGGCTTCGATCACGACCATGGCAGCCACGCACGCGCATGAAGACCATGTCAGCGGCCTCCTGACGCCGCATGGCCACGCGCTCTTGCCGAAACTGGAGGCGATCGTGATTGGCGAAGACGCCGTCAAGGGCTTCCTTGCAAAGACGCATCTCGCGGCATTCCGGCCTCTGCTGAAGCCCGTGCGGGACGGCGACCGGCTGGAGAGCGGACTTCAGGTGGTGGCGCTGCCCGGCCATGCTCCAGGCCATGTCGGCTACGCCCTCAGGACCGATGAAGACCATTTCCTGTTCTTCGGCGATGTCGTGCATGTCCCGGCACTGCAGTTTGCCGACCCGACACTCAGCTGGGGTTATGACGACGACCAGATCACAGCGCGCGCGACACGGTCGAAGATCCTGCGGCAGGCGGCAAGCCAAGGAACCTGGATCGCCGGCGTACATCTAGGCAGGCCAGGGATGGGCCGGCTGACGTCCGAAGAAGCATCCTACATCTACGAACCGGCAGCCTAGCGAAGCTGCGTGGTACTTTGGCCGGTGCCGAGCCAATCCGGCGCAAGGTACACCTTTCGGCAGGAGTGGCCGGGGCCAGCACAACGACGTGCAGGCCCCGGCCCAGGCAATCAATTCGATCTGGCCGGCAGCCACGATCGAACCGCTGTCAGGCCGCCATGCGGCCTGCCTTGATGTACTCCACCATCTGCGACACGACGGTGCCCCAGCCGTCGTGGAAGCCCATTTCCTCGTGCTTCTGGCGGCTGGCTTCCTCGCCATGGATGGCGATGGCGCGGTAGCGCGTACCCTTGCCGTTGCTGGCAAAATCCAGCACCGCGGTGAAGAACGGATTGGGCGATGGCCGATAGCCGCCGAGCAGCGTGTCGGTGGTGACCAGGCGCTCGAACGGCTTCACTTCGAGATAGCAGCCGCTGTTGGGGAACTCCTGGCCTTCGGGCGAACGCATGGTGAAGTTCATGGCGCCACCGGGGCGCACGTCCAGATCGCAGGCGGTGATCGTCCAGGGTTTCGGAACGAACCAGTGGCGCAGATGCTCCGCCGTCGTCCAGGCACGCCAGACGAGTTCCACCGGCACATCGAGCTCGCGTTCCAGAACGAGGTCGAGCTTCGGGTCGACCGTGATCTTGGGCAATGTCATGTGGTACCTTCCTCCTTCAGTTTGAGCAGATAGCTGTCCAGCCGATCGAGCCGGCGTTCCCAGAGATTGCGCTGGCGGCCGAGCCAATCCTCGGCAAGTCTCAGCTGATCGGCCGCCAGTTCGTAGGTCCTCACCCGCCCAGCCTTGTGCGAACGCACCAGGCCGCTTCCCTCCAGCACCTTCAGATGCTCGACGAAGGACGGCAGCGCCATGCCATAAGGCGCGGCTAGCTCGCTCACCGAAGCGGGCTGCGCTGAGAGCCGCTCCAGGACATTGCGACGCGTCGGATCCGACAGCGCGCGAAAGATACGATCCACGACTGTTGGATCGGGCATATGAGGCGGCGTGGCGCCAAGTGCTTGCGGTGTCATGTCCCTGCCCCTTCGAAAGCCTGCGGAGGCCTGCAACGGGGCGCTTGATAACCCGATAAAATACTTAGGTCAAATCCTTAGTTTTCGATACTGGACGGTACCGTCGTCAACAATGATGGACGATCAATCAGAAAATTTATAAATTTCTTGCTATTTGCAAAATATGAGTCATTTTGCACGGGCCCTATCGGGGCGGGACGGATAAAACGGAAAGATCAGGAATGACCGGAACGGGTGCAGCGGCGCTTCAGGAGCGCCTGTCCATCGATCGCGCGGCGTGCGTGGAGCTCGATGGAAAAGACGAACTGGCACCGTTCCGGGATCGCTTCGACCTGCCGCAGGGCCTCATCTATCTCGACGGGAATTCTCTCGGCGCCATGCCGCGCACGGTGCCGTCGGCCTTGACCGAGGCTGCGACACAGGGCTGGGGGCAGCAGCTGATCCGCAGCTGGAACGAACGCGACTGGCACAATCTGCCGCTGCAGGCGGGTGACCGGCTCGCAGGTCTTCTCGGTGCGGCACCGGGCGAGGTCCTGGTCGGGGATTCCACCTCGATCAACCTCTACAAGGTGCTGTACGCCGCCCTGTCGCTGAGAGCAGACCGCAAGACCATCATTTCCGAGCGCAACAACTTCCCGACGGACCTCTATGTCGTCCAGGGCATGCAACGGACGCTTTTTCCCGACCACGCCATGGTGCTTGCCGAGGACGGCGACGACAGCGTGCTGTCGCTGCTCGGAACCGACACGGCGGTGGTGAGCCTGTCCCATGTCAATTATCGCACCGGCCGGCTGCGCGACATGAAACGCATCACCCAGGCAGCCCACGCCAACGGCGCGCTGGTGGTCTGGGACATGTGCCATTCGGTCGGCGCCCTTGCCGTCGATCTCAATAGCGCCAAGGTCGATTTCGCGGTCGGGTGCACCTACAAGTACCTGAATGCCGGTCCCGGCGGCCCGGCCTGGCTTTATGCCGCCGCCCGCCATCTGCCGCTGGTGGAAAGCCCCCTGACCGGCTGGCATGGGCACAGGACGCCCTTTGCCTTCGACGGCACCTATGCGCCGGCCGCCACCATCGAGAAATTCCGCGTCGGCACGCCGCCGATCCTTTCCTACCTGCCGCTGCTGGAGAGCCTGAAGATCTTCCAGGACCTCGACATGGCAAAACTGCGTGCCAAGTCGCTGCGGCTGACCGACCTGTTCATCGAGCTTGTCGACACCGAGCTGGCCGATTTCGACTTCGAGGTGGTGACGCCGCGAGATCACGCGGAGCGTGGCAGCCAGGTTGCGCTGACCCACGACCACGGCTGGCCGATCATGCAGGCCCTGATCGATGCCAGCGTCATCGGCGATTTCCGCGCCCCCGACATCCTGCGCTTCGGTTTCACGCCGCTCTACGTCACCCACGCCGACGTGTGGGACGCGGCCATGACGCTGGCCGACATCATGCGCAGCGGGCGCTGGCGCGAGCCGCGCTTCGCGGAACGCAAGCTGGTGACGTGACGCCTGTTTTGAATTCGGGATGGAGACAGCTGATGACGATGAGCAAGATCGAACTGGCGGTTCCGCGACGTTCGGAAGTCTACGATGACGTGCGTGCGCTGGTCATCAGCTCGACCCTGACCCCCAACACGCGGATACGGGTCGAGGAAATCGCGAAACGCGTGGACGCCGGCACCACCCCGGTGCGGGAAGCGCTGTTCCAGCTTTCCGCCGAAGGGCTGGTGACAGTCAACCACCAGAAAGGCTTCTGGCAACCGGCGATCGACCCGATCGAACTGCGGCATCTGATCGACACGAAGACCGCGCTCGAGCAGCTGATCCTGCGGGATTCGCCCGAACACTGGAACGACAAGCACGAACAGGACCTCGTCGTCATCTTCCACCAGTTCAGGAAAATGGACACGCTGTCGCCGCTGGGCAGCTATGAGAGCAACCGCCTGTGGCTCGAAGGGCACCGGCGCCTGCACCTCGCCCTGCTGGCAGGATCGACCAACAACCCTGCCCTGCACATGGTCGACATCCTGAACACCAACACGGATCGCTATCGCTGCTACATCATGGGCGGCTGGCTGGAACAGACCGGCTCGACCGACCTCGTCGACGAGGTCCAGACGATGAACACGGTCGACGCGCATCTCGAACTCTACGAGCTCGCCATGGCGAGCGATTTCGCGGCGCTGGCCGCTGCTCTCGCCGCGCACAACGCCGAGGCCCACGCCCTGCTCGACAAGGCGCTCGAACGGCTTCTCAACGGCTGACCGGCTGGCGCCGCCATACAGGTTTCCCGAGGGACACGAACACCAGAAATCCAACAACGATCGAATGGGGAGGAAACCATGGACACGATCGAAAACGCAGTGAAACGAGAGGGAGGGTTGAGCCGCAAGCTGACCGCCAGCCAGATGGCGATGATCAGCATCGGCGGCGCCATCGGCACGGGGCTCTTCCTCGGCAGCAAATTCGCGATCGGCCTGGCCGGGCCAAGCGTGATCATCTCCTATATCATCGGCGGCGTCGTCGCGCTGCTGATCATGGGCTGCCTGGCCGAGATGACGACGGCACAGCCGACATCCGGTGCCTTCGGCACCTATGCCGAATGCTACATCAACCCCTTTGCCGGCTATCTCGTCCGCTATTGCTACTGGATCAGCCTGGTCCTGGCTGTCGGCCTCGAAATCAGCGCCGTCGGCGAATACATGACCTACTGGTTTCCGACCTCCGCGCCCTGGTTCTGGGTCGCGGCGTTCTCGGCGATCCTGATCGGTGTGAACGTGGCGAGCGTCAAAGCCTTCGGCACGATCGAATACCTGTTCTCGTCAACCAAGATCATCGCCATCCTCGCCTTCATCCTGGTGGCGGCCTACATCCTGTTCGCCGCGCCGCCGGCAGCGTCGGGCTTCGCCAACTATACCCGGCATGGCGGCTTCATGCCCAACGGCTCGTGGGGCATGTGGCAGGCCGTGATGGTTTCCATCTTCAGCTATCTCAGCATCGAGATGATCGCCGTAACCGCCGGTGAGGCCGACAATCCCCAGCAGGCCGTGCGCCGCGCTTTCTGGACAACGATCATTCGCCTGACGCTGTTCTATCTGCTGACGCTGTCGCTGATGCTCGCCCTCGTTCCCTGGACCGATATCGGCACTGGCGGCAGCCCCTTTGTGAAGGTGATGGAACTTCTCGGCATCTCCGGTGGCGGAGGCATCATGAACTTCGTCATCCTGATCGCCGCGCTATCGGCCATGAACAGCCAGCTCTATACCGCGTCGCGCATGCTGTTCAGCCTGTCGAGAGGCGGCCTGGCGCCACGCGTCTTCGGCACCATCAGCGCGCGCGGCATCCCGGTGAACGCGCTGGCCATTTCCTGCGTCGGCATCGCCATTGCCACGGCAATCAATGTGCGCTGGCCGGAAGACGCATTCCTGACGATGCTGTCCCTGTCGAGCTTCGGCGCGATGTTCACATGGCTGATGATCTTCGTGTCGCACTACTTCTTCCGGCTGCAATGGGAGCGGGAGGGTCGGCCGGTCCCGTCATTCCGCTTCCTCGGTTTTCCGTGGCTGACGCTGCTCGGCGCCTTCACCATGGTCGCCATCATGGTGAGCACACTGTTCTCGGAACCGTTCCGGCTGACCCTCATCGCCGGCGTGCCGTTCCTCGTGCTCCTGTCGGCAAGCTATCCGTTCGTGCGCAAGCGGCTGCAGACAGGGCTCGTCGCTTCGGCGAATCCCGGGTAAAAACAATCCCTTGCATGCATGGCCGTGGTGCGGAAGCGCCACGGCCACTTCTGCTTTGCCAATGCCCTACACACCACGTCTGCTGCGTGGAAGGCCCCATGATGGCCAGCACAATTCCTGCCCGATTACCATCCTGCGTCTTAAAATGCTTCACCAAAAGCAGGTCTAATCTCTTGCGTCCAAGTCATCGAAGATAAAGCTGCGTATTTCGTTCAAGCAGGGGAGGAGACCAGTTTGACCGCAACGTTATCGCACGTGCAGGTGCAGGCGCAGGAGCGGCCCGAGGACGAACAGCTCGGCCTGTTCGCCAACCTCGCCTATGGCTTTCAACATGTGCTGACCATGTATGGCGGCATCGTCGCCGTGCCGCTGATCGTCGGCCAGGCGGCCGGCCTTTCGCCAAACGAGATCGGCCTTTTGATCACGGCTTCGCTGTTCGCCGGCGGGCTGGCCACCATGTTGCAGACGCTCGGCGTCCCGTTCTTCGGCTGCCAGCTGCCGCTGGTGCAAGGCGTGTCCTTTGCCGGTGTCGCCACCATGACGGCGATCGTGACAGGCGGCGGCGGCCTGCCGCAGGTGTTCGGTGCCGTGATCGTCGCCTCGCTGATCGGCCTTCTGATCACGCCGGTGTTTTCGCGCATCACCAAATTCTTCCCACCGCTGGTGACCGGCATCGTCATCACCACGATCGGCCTCACCCTGATGCCGGTGGCCGCCCGCTGGGCGATGGGTGGCAACAGCGCCTCGCCTGAATTCGGCAGCATGGCCAATATCGGTCTCGCCGCCCTGACGCTGCTGATCGTGCTGCTGCTCAGCAAGCTGGGCAGTGCCACGATCTCCCGGCTTTCGATCCTGCTGTCGATGGTCATCGGCACCATCGTCGCCGCCGCGCTCGGGATGACGGATTTCTCCAGGGTGGCGGACGGGCCTTTCTTCGCCCTGCCGACGATCTTCCATTTCGGCCTGCCGGTGTTTGGAGTGGCGGCGACGATCTCGATGCTGATCGTCATCATCGTGACGCTGGTGGAGACATCGGCCGACGTGCTGGCGGTCGGCGAGATCATCGGCACCAAGGTCGATTCCCGCCGTCTCGGCGACGGCCTGCGCGCCGACATGCTGTCGAGCTCGCTGGCGCCGCTGTTCGGCTCCTTCACGCAAAGCGCCTTCGCCCAGAATGTCGGGCTCGTCGCCGTCACCGGCGTGAAGAGCCGTTATGTGGTGGCCAGCGCCGGCATGATCCTGATCGCGCTGGGATTGCTCCCGGTCATGGGCAGGATCATCGCGGCGGTGCCGCCTTCCGTGCTCGGCGGCGCCGGCGTGGTGCTGTTCGGAACGGTGGCGGCCAGCGGTATCCGCACGCTGTCCAAGGTGGAATACACCAACAACATGAACCTGATCATCGTCGCCACCTCGCTCGGCTTCGGCATGATCCCGATCGCGGCGCCGCAGTTCTACGAACATTTCCCGGCCTGGTTCGCCACCATCTTCCATTCCGGCATCAGCTCGGCGGCGGTGATGGCGATTGCCATGAACCTTCTGTTCAACCACTTCCGGGCCGGCAATTCCGACCAGCAGTCGGTGTTCGTCGCCGGCATGGAACGCACGCTGCGCTACCAGGACATCGCCTGCCTGCACGAAGGCGACTATTTCCTCGACGGCAAGCTCTACGATTCCACCGGCAAGCCGGTGCCGATCAAGCACGAGCATTGACAAGGAAAAGAGCGAGGCGCCGGCCCCCAACGCCACGCACTTACGGGCTGCCGCGAGGCAGCCCGTTCCTCATACAGCGGCGTCCCGGGCCTGCTCGTGCAGCCAGGCACACAGCTGCCGGGGCGCAAGGCGGGCATCATCGGCGCGCACCAGCGCAAAATGCCAGGCCGGACCGCTCAACACGCAGGAAAAGGGCGCTATCAGCTGCCCTGAGGCAAGAAGCGGTTCGAACAGGGAAGGCGACAGCAACGCCACGCCAAGCCCAGCGACGGCGGCGTTGGCGTCGAGCTCATGCGTCGGATAGTCGACCGACGCGAAGTGCAGATCCGCAGGCGTTTCACAGCGGACTGCCGCAAACCACCGCTCCCAGTCCGGGTGAGGCAGGAGTTCGAAACCGGCCAGCGCAGATGCGTCATCCAGCGTGCGCGTGCCAAGCAACGATGGTGCCAGCATCGGCGTCACTTCGACCGGAGTAAGCCGGTACTCGTCGAGCCCTGCCCAACCGCCGCGGCCCGTCCTGATCGCGACATCGAATGCATGAACGTCGCGCACATCGGCCGAGACATCGATCTCGATGCTGGATGGCACCGGACCAACGTAGCGCGCCAGGCGCGGGGCGAGCCAGCGCGAGGCAAATGTCGGTGGCGCCGTCAGCCGAAGCGGCGGTGTCGCGGCCAGGAATTCGGCGAGCGCGTCGGCGATGCCGGACAATGCTTCATGAACCCGGCCGGCCAGAATGGAAGCGGCGGCCGTCGGCACGACACGCCGGCCGACGCGCTCGAACAGCGGCTGGCCAAGCTCGGCCTCGAGGGTGCGGATGCGCAGGCTGACCGCTGCCGGCGTCAGGAACAGGCGCTCGGCCGCGCGCGCGAAACTGCCAGCCGATATGCAGGCTTCGAGCACCCGCAAGGATTCCAACGATGGCCGCATGAACAGTTTCTCTTGTGAAGCAGACAAGCAATGCGCGTTTTGAAAGTGGAACGCCCGGGCGCAGATGTCGGCCGAAACAGGAAAAATAGGAGATCGGCCGTGTCCCTGCAATCACAACATCTGTTCACGCTTTCCATAGCACTGCATCCGACGCTGGACCTCGGGCAGACGCCGGCCGGCGGCCGGCGCATCTTTCCTGTCGCTGGCGGACATTTCCGCGGCGAGCGCCTCAGCGGCGAGGTGTCGCCGCTGATCGGCTCCGACCTGCTCCTCGCCCGCCCGGACGGCACGTTCCAGCAGGATGTCAGGCTGCTGCTGGTGACCGACGATGGCGGCCTGGTGCTGATGACCTATCGCGGCATCCGACACGCGTCCCCAGAGGTCGACGAGCGGCTGCGCCGCAACGAACCCGTCGATGCCAGCGAATACTACCTGCGCACCACGCCCTGTTTCGAAACCGCGGCGCCGGCCCATGAATGGCTGAACCGGGTCGTATCGGTCGCCACGGGCGCAAGGTGCCCGGGCGGTGTCGAATATGAAGTCCACGAAATCCTCTGATGTGTCCCGGCTCGCCCGAAAGCCGGTTGTCCGGACAGTTGTGGAGGGCTCGATGAGAACGATGCGACGATATCTGCAGCGGGCATTGGACTGGCGTCGTCGTCAGCGGGCGAGGCGGCACAGCCGCCTGGAGCTGCTGGCCGACAGGGACCTGCAAGACCTCGGCTTCCAGCGCAGCGATTTCGACGGCCACGCCTATCCCATGCCGGCTGAGCCTCGGGCTATTTCGCCTGCAGCTGGGCGTCATAGGCACTGTCCAGACGGTCCATCATGCTCTGAAGCGCCTTGTCGACGTCGAACGCGGTCGGCCTGATCTGCAGTTGCAGGGCGGCGCGACGCAACAGGATGGCGACGTCATGCGGCGACAGCTCGGCGAGATTGTCCGCCGCGCGCACCAGTTCCTCGATCAACCACTCGTCGCTGCCCGATGGTACGCCCATGCTTCCCCGCGGAGCGCTGCCTGACCGTTCCTGTCTAGCACAATCGGGTAAACGAAGAAATCGTCCGACTTGTCGGCGCGGGAGCGCCCGAACCTATCTGGGCTGCAAATGGCTTGCCAGCTCGGCCCGGAGCGCATCCAGGCTCCAGCGGCCGGCACCGGCGGTAACGAGATACATGCAGACGACACTCGCCAGCATGAAGCCGGTTGCCTCCGTCGTCGGCCAATAAAAACCTGACTGATACCAGTAGGGAAACATGACGAGAAAATTGACCGAGAGGATGAATGCCGCGACGCGCGTGAACAGGCCGACGAGGATCAGCGCGCCGGCGAATATCTGCACCCAGCGCGAAGCCCAATAAAGCGTGAATGCCGGATGGTCCGTCCCGAGCGGTGGCTGCAAGAGGGTGGGAATGCTGCAGTACAGATACGTCAGACCGCAAACGATGCGCATGACGCCCAGCATGTGCTGAGAATACTTTTCTGGATTCATGACACGCGCCCCCGTCGTGTTTCATCTATTGCAAGAATGATGAATTTGTAAATCGACAAAATCACCACCAAGTCGATCGTGAAAAAATGCAAAATATGAAATAAGTTTCATTATTTGAACGATCATTTTCATATCATAAAATTCTCGCATCCTCCCCGATTTGTGCAGATGTATACTAGTATGCATGAGGATCACTTGATTTCCCCTCTCGGACACCGCCTGCCAGGCGACCGAACGCTCTCGACCATGCCGCCTCGGCTCCCATGCACGCCGAAATACGTCACTTGCCGTATTCTTGAAGCGGCGCCCGGCTGCTAGTTCGCAGGAGCAGCACGAGCCGTTACATGGAATCCTCGAAACCAGGCCGCGACAAGGTCGAACGCGAACGGCACGACATTGTCGACCTCCGACACGTGCAGTCGTTCCGCTCGGGGCAGCCCGTGCCCGAATGGCTGTTGTTCCTCGCGCCGCTAAGCCGGCAGGCAAATCGCGGCACGTTCTGCTTTGCGGCCGATGCCGATCTGTACGAGAAGCAGGGCAGATACTGGCTGCTGCCTGCCGATCCGCTGACCATGGAGTTCATGTTCGCGATCATCGGAACGCAGGACTGCACACTGGCTGCCGGCAGCCAGCAGGTATCCTGGCCGGCACAGATCATGACGGCGCGTTCGGCAGAGACGTGAGAATGCCTGCGGTGAAATTGCCGGTCAGCCACTGTCCCGCGGAGGCTGACTATCTGTCGTACGTCAGTTCACCCGGCTCGGGCACAGCGCCTTGAACTGACCGAGCGCGACGTCGTAGCCCGACGCGCTGGAGCCATCCAGCGGCTCTTTCCCATCCGCCTCGACCAGCAGGAATTCGGTCGCGGTACCGGCCGCTTCATAGTCCGGGTTCTTGCCCTGGAAGCGGTAGTCCTGTCCGTAGAAAGTCCTGAACGCGCCAGTTTCGCAGTTGGCCGTGATCTGCGGCTGCAACTCGGTCTTCATCGTGTCGGAGACGCATTTGCGCGTGACCTTCTGCACATATTCCCGGCAGTAGGCGATGGCGTTGGCCTTGGTGAGTTTGGCCGTGATCCTGGCGTCGGCGGAGCCGATGTCGGACTTGTCGGTCACTGTCACTTCCTCGCCGGCGCGCGAGCCGTAGAAAATCGTTTCGGCCTCTGCAGCGGCGCTCATGGCGAGCAGCAGCCCGATCGTGGTGACTATGCGCATCTTTGTTCCTTTCCAGCCACGGCCTTCATAACACGCCACGGCTCCCCTTTGCCTCCCATTCCTGCAGATGTTGCGGCACCTCCCCGGCATGCGCGACCTGCCGGGTTCGTGTTCGCTCCACCTTGGGCTTTTTTGGGGGCACCTTGCCCGACATCGCGCCGTGGCCCAAACGATTGGCGCCAGGCGAAGCAGCGGCGGCGCAACCGGCGATGGACGCCGCGCACCGGTTCTGGCTAGTCTTGGCGGCTGCAGTGGGAGGCACCATGCCATTGGATTCTATCGTCCTTACCGGGAAACATGTCGAGCTCGTGCCCCTGTCGCAGGATCATTGCAGCGCCCTTTCGGAAGCCGTGCGTGATGGTGACCTCTGGCAATTGTGGTACACCGCCATTCCTTCACCGGAGGCGATGAGTGCCGAGATCGACCGCCGGCTCGGCCTCAGGGCCACGGGAAGCATGTTTCCCTTCACGGTGCTGGAAGGCCCCGGCGGGCGGCCGGTGGGCATGACGACCTACATGAACATCGAGCTCGCGAAGCCGCGGCTGGAAATCGGTTCGACCTGGTATGCCGCCAGCATGCAGCGCACGCCGCTCAACACCGAAGCGAAGCTTCTGCTGCTGGGCTATGCCTTCGACAGGATCGGCTGCCTGGCCGTCGAATTCCGCACGCATTTCATGAACACGGCGAGCCGCCGGGCGATCGAGCGGCTCGGCGCCAGGCTGGACGGGATCCTGCGCCACCACCAGCGCATGGGAGACGGCACGCTGCGCGACACCTGCGTCTACAGCATCACGCAGCCGGAATGGCCGACGGTGCGTTCGCATCTGCGCTGGCAGATCGACAAGCCGCGCTGAGTGCGCAGGCCGCCTTCAAGGGAAGATCAGATAGGTCTTGCGAACCGTCTCGACGATGTTCCATTCGCCTTGCGTGTTGGCGGCGAAATAGATCGCGTCGCCGGCGCGGAATTCGATCGGCTCGCCGCCGTCCGGGGTAAAACTGCCCTGCCCCGAGATGAAACAGCTGTATTCGGCCTGCGGCACCTGGCGGCGGAAGCGGCCGGGCGTGCATTCCCAGAAACCGGTGGATCCGACCGGTAGCTCCTGATCGGCAGCGGTCCTGACAAGAGCTGCCGGCTCGCTGACCGCCACCGGTGGACCGAACGCGCTGTCGGCACGGATCAGGGTTGGGGACACGATGAGGTTCTCCTGGTTCAGGGAAGTGCGCGCGATCACTCGGGACGGCGTCCGACCGCCTATCGATCGTTCGCCGCATCGGCGAGAAAACTGAATAGACCTGAGAGATGGAAAAAGGCGTGCCAGTCGCTTTGGCTGTCAGGGTCGGCTGCCTCGGCACGGATGTCCGTCAGGCAATCGGCGACACTCGCCATCACTGGAGCCGGAACGGCGTCGAGATCGAACGCCTCTTCGAACCAGGTCTGCCAGAACGCGTCCTGAGCAACCGGATACCGGCTGATCCCACGATGCTCGAGCCGGTCGAAAAGCCCGTTCACGAGATTGCGCAATTCATGCAGATCGACCACGTCAGCCATCGTTTCACCCAAATGCAAACGTCGCTCGCAGGTGCAGGCTATGTCGTCGATTGCACGACGTCGAACGTTTCCAGTTCACCGTCGAGCATCTTCCCCAGGTGCAGGCGGAACAGTTCGAGTGCGGCATGGTCGAGGGGAATGGCGATGCGCGCCATCGAAAGACGGTCCGACACCTGGACCAGAAGCTGAAGGTGGCCGACGCGATCGGACTGGCTCGCCGTCAGGACGACAATTCCCGGTTCGACGATTTCCACCATGCTGTGCTGCAACGGAAAGCCTCCCAGTGCGGACAGGAACCCGCGCAGCCGGCGCACATCATCTTCATGGAGCGTGACGGTACCGCGTCCGCGGAACGCACCGCTCTCGACCGCCACATCAATGGAGCCCAGGTCAAAATCGCAATGGAATTCCGCTCGTGTCATGGGAGGTCGTGTGGCGGCAGCAAAACGTAGCGCTGCATCAACCTGAGTGTCGCGCCTGCGGCGGCTTCCAGTTCAGCTGGCAAATCAAGCCGTACCTGCAGGTTGTCGGTACCCTGGTCCACGCCCAAATACGCCGTGATCGGGTTGGGTCCGTCAAACTGGCACTCTGCCCATCTTGGTGGCGTTGCGTCGGCATCGGAGGTGTGGACCTCGTCGACAAACACTTTGCGCAAACCATGGTCGAGCTGCTCGCCGGCCAGGGCACTGATCTCATCGATCAGCGGGGTAAGGTTTTGAAGCAAGACCCAGTCGCCCAGTCTGGTCATATGTCCCCCGAGACACCCGGCATGTTGAGCCCTCCGATGCGTCCATGCTCCCGGCCCTTCCGGCAGCCCGCAACGATGGTAGTTCACGTATATGACTTATCATGACCTGCAACTGAAGTTGCGAGAGATCATCGCGGCTGAAAGCACCATCGCACCGCAATGGGCAAAGGTCGGTGAGTTGTCGCTTTCGCTGAAGGGGCAGCACGAACATGAGCTGGATGAAATCCCCGAGACTGTCTTTTCACTACCTCGACGACTTCGACATCCGCGAGCGCGACGCTGCCCACGCCAGCAGGCGACGCCAAGATTTGCAGCCGTTCCTGAACGGTGAAGATGATTGAGCCGAGGCCGGCAGCACTGCCAATGCCGCCCATTCGCACTCCCATCACGCCCAGACTGGGGATCAGAGTGCACGGCTGATCTAGCCCTTCGCCCGATATGCTTCGGGTACGACGAAGACCTCGTCGGCGCGGCCATAGCCGCCGTCCGGCACTTCCTCGATCAGCACCATGGTGTGCGGGCGCGCGGCCTCGCTGAAATAGTCGACGAACAGAGCGGTGACGCGGTGGACGATCTCCTCCTTCTGGACTTTCGAAAGGGCGGCCTGCGGCACCTTGATGTTGGCGAAAGGCATATCGGTTTCTCCGGATTTGATTGCGCTCAGATGACGCCGCCATTGGCGCGGACGACCTGGCCGTTGACCCAGCCGCCCTCGGGCGAGGCCAGGAAGGCGACGACCCGGGCGATGTCCTCAGGCTGGCCAAGCCGCCTGAGCGGGTTCATACCCGTGATGGCGCGGACCTGGTCCTCGCTCTTGCCCGCGAGGAAGAACTGCGTCTCGACCGGGCCGGGCGCCACCGCATTGACGGTGATGCCGCGCGGCCCGAGCTCCTTGGCCAGGATGTGGGTCATGGCCTCGACCGCCGCCTTGCTGGCGGCATAGACGCCGTAGCCGGGCTGATAGAGCCCGACGACGCTGGACGAGAAGGAGATGATGCGGCCGCCATCGCGCAGCCGCCGCGCCGCCTCGCGCATGCCGCGGAAGACGCCGCCGAGGTTGAGTGCGACCTGGCGGTCGAAATCTGCATCCGCGACTTCGGCGAGCGCGCCGAGCTTCATGGTGCCGGCATTGTTGACGAGCACATCGACACCGCCGAATGCCTGTTCGGCGGCATCGAACAGTGACACGACGGCGGACGCTTCGCCGATATCGGCCTGGACGGCGACGGCGCGGCCGCCTTCCCTTTCGATGGCGGCGGTGACCTGTTCGGCCTCCTCGCGGCCACGCGCATAGTTGACGACGACGGCGAAACCATCATGGGCAAGCCGTTGCGCCATTGCGGCGCCGATGCCCCTCGATGCGCCGGTGACGATGGCGACACGTTGCTGTTGCATGATCCGATCTCCTGTGCTGTGCGCTGGAGATAGCGATCGCGGCGTTCGGAATAATCCCTCTACTGCCGCCATCACTATTCGGATAAGCTGAACAATTGGATGGCTCCCTTCGAGCCGACTTACGGAGCCGCGACGCAAATGGACCGTCTCGAGCAGATGCGCCTGTTCGCGCAGGTGGTGGAACGGCGCAGCTTCACGGCGGCGGCTGCCGACCTCGGCATGCCGCGCTCAACCGCCACCGAAGCGCTGAAGAGCCTCGAAACCAATCTCGGCACCCGCCTGCTGGAGCGGACGACACGGCACGTGGCGCCGACGCCGGACGGGGAGGACTATTACCGGCGCTGCCTGGATATCCTCGCCCGGCTCGACGAGGCCGAGAGCGACCTGCGCGGCGGCCAGCCGCGCGGGCAGCTGCGGGTGGACGCGCCCGGCCTGTTGACCCACACCTTCCTTCTGCCGCGCTTGGCCGAATTCCTGGAGCGCTATCCGCTGATCGACCTGCATCTCGGGCAAGGCGACAGGCTGGTCGACCTGGTGCGGGAAGGCATCCATTGCGCGATCCGGGCGGGCGAGCCGGCGAGCAGCGGCATGATCCTGCGACGGCTGGGCACGATCGAGGAGATCACCTGCGCCAGCCCGGCCTATCTGGCGCGGCACGGCACGCCGCAAGGCCCGGACGATCTCGACGGGCACCGGATGGCGGGTTTCGTGTCGTCACGCACCGGCGAGGTGATGCCGCTGGAGTTCATGGTCGACGGCAGCGTGCGCAAGGTCGTGCTGCCGAGCCGCGTGACCAGCAACAACTCCGATACGGCGGCCGGCCTGGCGCGGCTCGGCCTCGGGCTGATCCAGGCGCCGCGCTATCGCTTCACACAGGACCTCGCCAGCGGTGCGCTGGTCGAGATCCTCCAGGCAACGCCACCGCCACCGACGCCGCTGTCGGCGCTCTATCCGCAGAACCGGCAGGTCGCGCCGCGTCTGCGCGTGTTCCTCGACTGGGTGACCGAGGTGTTCCGGCAGGCGCAGCTTTAGGCCGGTGATGCGGGAAGGCGGTAATATCACCGTGGGTGGTGGGTGCTTCCCAAAGACCCTCAAGGTCAGCGCGGGGGCCAGGGATCATAGTTTCTTTTGTCGATCAGGTCGTAGGCGACGATGCCGCGCTGCCGGCACCATTGCGAGGCTGTGGTTTCCGCCTCGGCCATCGCAGCTTCGGTGCGGTCCGGGTTCCGGGCAACAATCCAGCCCGAACCTTCTGTCTCCTGTCCGAGGGCGTCGAAGACAGTGACCTTGTAAAGCATCTGCTCACCGACGCGCAGGATCTCAAGTTGAAGAGACAGGGATTCGGCCACTCGTTCCCCCGAAGCTGTGACGCGATGCGCAAGAACAGATAGTTCAATTCACCAACGTAGTCGCGAGGATTCCCGACGCGACAAGCCGCAGTTGCGCGCGGTCAAAAATTTACCGGATTGTCCAAAGCAAATCCGCTCCATGATTGGAGCATGCGCATGCGATTTCCCGGCTGGATGTTCACCTTTGTCGTTGTCCTTTTCATGCACGGCGTGGCCGCTGCGGAGCCATGGCCGACGGCCGACCCGAAAGCCAGCGGCTGGTCGATGCAGGGACTTCAGGCGGTGGAGGAAGCCTCGAAGGCGCTGAAGCCGGCGGCCTTCCTGATCGTGCGGGACGGCAAGACGGTTGCCAGCTGGGGCGATGTGAGCGCCAAGATCAACGTCGCCTCGGTGCGCAAGAGCCTGCTCAGCGCGCTCTACGGCATCGCGGTGTCTGAAGGGCGCATCGACCTGTCGAAAAGCCTGGCCAGCCTCGGCATCGACGACAAGGCGCCCGGCCTGACCGACGTCGAGAAGGCGGCGACGGTGCGCGATCTCCTGATGGCGCGCTCGGGCATCTACCATCCCGCAGCGCATGAAACCAAGGACATGAAACGCAAGCGTCCGGAGCGCGGCAGCCACGCGCCGGGATCCTTCTGGTTCTACAACAACTGGGATTTCAACGCGCTGGGTTCGATCTACCGCAAGCTGACCGGCGAGGACATCTTCCAGAGCTTCGAGACGCGGATCGCCCGGCCGATCGGCATGGAAGACTATGCGCCCAGTGACGGCCACTATGTGACGGAGGCCTCCTCGGAGCATCCCGCCTATCCGTTCAAGCTCAGCGCCCGTGATGCCGCCCGCTTCGGCCAGCTCTACCTCAACGGCGGCACATGGGCCGGCAGGCAGATCGTGCCCACCGCCTGGGTGAAGGAATCGACGACGGCCTATTCATGGACGAAACGCGGGCGGCAGGGCTACGGCTACATGTGGTGGGTGTTGCCGCCAGAGCAGTGGGGACCGGGTGCCGCCTATGCCGCCGGCTTCGGCGGCCAGATCATCGCCTATGTGCCGGCCAGGAAACTGGTGGTGGTGCAGATGGTGGACCTGAAGCAGACGCCGAAGGGCATCAGGACCAGCGACTTCATCAAGCTGCTGAAGCAGATCACGGACGCTGCGCCTTAGCACGCGCAACCGGCAGGCACCTCACACCCTGACCGTGCCCATCTACCACCTGTGCCGTGATCCCGCGCAGGCCGAGCGCATGCGGCCATGGTTCAGCAACGCCAAATCGAAGGTGGACGCATGGGCGAATGCAGGACCGCAGGGATGACGTGAACGCCGAGCTGACCAGTTGGATCGAAATCGCGGCAACAGGCGAACCGGTTGCCAACAAAGGTTCTGACAGTTTTTGTCGGGTTTCCGCGATTTCAGGTGATCCGGCGGTCCATCCCCGGCGTAATCCCTTTGCTTTGCGAGAACCGGGGCTTGCGAGGGGGATGGACATGCGCGCACTTGTCTCGTCGTTCATGGTGTCGATTGTGGCTTGCGGAATGGCCATGGCCGACGGGATCGAGGGCAAATGGAAGCGAGGCGACGGCAACGCGCTGGTGCGCATCGCACCCTGCGGCAACAAGGTCTGCGCCACCAATCTGTGGATCGGCGACACCAGCAAGGGCGAGGCGACCGGCGACCGGCTGGTGATGTCGCTGACGCCGGGCGCCGCCGGCAGCTACTCGGGCACGGCCTACGATGCCAAGCGCAAGCTGAACTATTCGATCGTGCTGACGCCGCGAAAGGGAGGCCTGCTCACCCGCGGCTGTTTCGTCGGCAAACTGATCTGCAAGGACGTGTCATGGACCGCGGCCAGATGACGTCATGACCAGCAGTTCCATCATCGTGCTTTTCCGCAACGACCTGCGGATATCGGACAACAAGGCGCTCGCCGCCGCCGCGGACACCGGCAGGCCGGTCATCCCATTGTTCATTCTCGACGAAGCGGGTGCGGACGCAAGGCTCGCAGGCGGCGCCAGCCGGTGGTGGCTGCATCACTCGCTGGCCGCGCTCGGCAAGGCGATCGAGACGCTCGGCAACCGGCTGCTGTTGCGGGCCGGCGCGACCGACAGCATCGTGGCGGACACCATCAAGGCGAGCGGCGCCGACACGGTGCTCTGGAACCGGCGTTATGATCCGGCTGGAATGGCCGTCGACGCGGCGCTGAAGAGCCGCCTGCGCGCCGATGCATTGCAGGCCGAGAGCTTCGACGGGTTCCTGCTGCACGAGCCGTCGCGCGTGGCCACGCAATCGGGCGATTTCTACAAGGTGTTCACGCCTTTCCACAAAAGGCTGGCAGCGGACGGCGAACCGCGCGACCCGGTCGATGCGCCGAAGCAACTCGCACAATGCGACACGACACTGCCCTCCGAACGCCTGGACGCGCTCGGGCTGCTGCCGACGCCGGACTGGGCTGGCGGGCTGGCCAAACGCTGGACGCCCGGCGAGGACGGTGCGCTGGAGCGGCTGGAGACGTTCCTGGACGAACGCATGGCCAGTTGCGCCGAAGGGCGCGACAGGCCAGCCCAAGGCGCCACCTCCGGCCTGTCGCCGCATCTCGCGCATGGCGAGATCACACCGTTCCGGATCATGGCGGCGCTGCGGCGCAGGCGGGGACGCGGCGCCGAGAGCTTCGCCAGGGAACTGGCCTGGCGCGAATTCTGCTACCACCTGCTCTTTCATCGCCAGGCATTGCACCGCGAGAACTTCCGTCCGGAATTCGACACCTTCGCATGGCGCAGCACACCGGATGCCCTGAAGGCCTGGCAGCGCGGACGGACCGGCTATCCGATCGTCGACGCCGGCATGCGCGAACTGTGGCAGACCGGCTTCATGCACAATCGCGTGCGCATGATCGCCGCCTCCTTCCTGATCAAGGACCTGCTCATCGACTGGCGCGACGGCGAGGCCTGGTTCTGGGACACGCTGGTCGATGCCGATGCCGCCAACAACCCAGCCAGCTGGCAATGGGTGGCCGGATCGGGCGCCGATGCCGCGCCCTATTTCCGCATCTTCAACCCGGTGCTGCAGGGCGAGAAATTCGACCCGCAGGGCAGCTATGTGCGGCGCTGGGTGCCGGAACTGGGAAAAATTCCCGACCGCTTCGTCCACCGCCCCTGGGAGGCACCGGCAGCTGTGCTGCGCGACAGCGGCCTCGATCTCGGCAGGGACTATCCGCAGCCTATCGTCGACCACGCGCAGGCAAGAGAGCGGGCAATGGCGGCCTATCGGGCGACGCGCGGCGATGACTGATCCAATCGCGCGGCCGGCGCGTATCTTCTGCACATGCGCCGATGTGCCCGGGACAACGCCGCGGCCATCGGAACATGCGCCAGCCACCGGGAGACGACGCCGTGACCTACATCGTTGCCTACATCGCCTCGCTGATCGTGTTCGGCGCACTCGACGCCATCTGGCTGACCACCATGACCAGCCGGATCTACCGGCCGGTGCTCGGCGATATCCTGCTGAGCGACTTGCGGGTCGCGCCGGCGCTCGCCTTCTACCTGCTGTATCCGGTCGGCCTCGTCGTCTTCGCCGCCATGCCGGCGCTGCGCGCGGGATCGGCGGGAACAGCGCTCGCCCAAGGCGCGCTGTTCGGCCTGATCGCCTATGCCACCTACGACCTCACCAACTATGCGACGCTGCGCAGCTGGACGCTGCAGATCACGCTGATCGACCTCGCCTATGGCACGGTCGTCGCCGGCCTGACCGCGCTGGCCGCCTATCAGGCGGCGCGCTGGGTTGCGGGGTGAGGCTGTTCAACCTCGCGTGGGCGCCAGCCGGTAGTGGCTGACACCCCAGGCCGTGCCGTCAGCATGGCCGAACAGGCCTGACGTGGCGAGGAAGAACAGGCGCCAGCGGCGATGCCAGAGGGCGGACTCCTTGCCGTAGACCTCGCGCAGGATCGTGTCGATCTCGTCTGCCCTGGCTTCGAAATTGGCGAGCCAGGCATCCGCCGTGTGACGGTAATGCTCGCCGCTCCAGCGCCATTCCTGCTCGACGGTGAAGCTCTCTGGAAACGCGTGTATCAGGCCATGGCTCGGCATGAGGCCGCCGGTGAAGAAGTATCTGGCGATCCAGTCGGCGGGATTGTCGCTGTCAAAGCGATAGGGCGCCACGGCATGGCTGAAGACATGGATGAAGGCGCGCCCGTCCGGGACAAGCCAGCCCTTCATGCGCGCCAGCAGCAGCCGCCAGTTCGCCATATGCTCGAACATCTCGACCGAGACGACACGGTCGAACCTCTCACGGATCGTGAAATCATTCATGTCGGCGGTGATGACCGTCAGGTTGTTCAAGCCGCGTCTGGCCGCCTCCATGAGGATGAAAGCGCGCTGCGAATGCGAATTGGATACGCAGGTGATGCGGGCGTTGCTGAAGCGCTCGGCCATCCAGAGCGACAGCGAGCCCCAGCCGCAGCCGAGTTCGAGGATCGCCTGCCCGTCGCGAAGGCCGGCATGTTCGGCCGTGCGTTTCAGCGCCAGTTCCTCGGCTTCGGCGAGCGTGGTTGCGGAAGACGCGAACAGGCAGCACGAATACTTGCGGCGCGGCCCGAGAACCAGGCCGAAGAAGCGCTCGGGAAGCTCGTAGTGCTGGGCGTTCGCGTCTGCGGTGTGGATGGCGACAGGGTAGTCCGACATCGCCTCCGCGAACGCGCGGTCCGTGCCCTCCGCCGAGGAGCCGAGGCGGCGATCGGTGCGCGCGACCAGCAGGCCGATGGCGCTTCTCAGCACGGGATCAGGCCATGGAAACGCTTCGCCCAGTTGCGCGGTGCGGTCGATCAGTCCCATGAAGTCACCCGTGGTTTCATGCCCGGAGGCAAGGGAAAGAAAGTGCTGGTACGCCGCTGATAGGCCCGATAGGCATCGCCGCGCGTGGCCAGCATGTGCTCTTCCAGCGGCGGAACGCCGGACACATAGGCGAGCACCCAGTACATGCAGACAGGGGCGGCAAGGGCCAGCCAGCCCCACTGCCAGGCGCCGATGGCCAACAGCGGATAGGCAAGCCAGCCGAACCACTCGAAGAAATAGTTGGGGTGGCGCGACCAGCGCCACAGCCCAATTTCACAAACCTTCCTGCCACGAATGTCTGGGCCTCGGTTGGCCGGGTCGGCGGCGAAGCGGCGCAGTTGTGCATCGGCCGTCGCCTCGCCGATGATCGCAACCGCCATGATCGCGACCGCAAGCCAGTCCTGCGGGCGCAGAGCGGGTTCCGGATTGGCTGCGGCCAGCACCATGGCGAGGCCGAGCGGGATGCTGACCAAGGCCTGCTTCTGCAGGAGGACAAACATCTGGCGCGGCGCATCCGCGCCCCAGCCCTGCAGCAGCCTGGCATAGCGCGGATCATCGGTGATGCCACGCGTGCGCCGGGCGATGTGCAGGCCGAGCCGCAGCGCCCACAGGCAGGTGAACGCCGCCACCATGGCGCGGCGTGACGCGAGCGCGTCCGAACCTGTGGGCGGCAGGAGCGCGCCAGCCAACCCGACAAGGCCCACGCTGAAGGTCCACACCGTATCGACCCAGCCGGAATTCTTCGTCCGGCGCCATGCCAGCCAGGCCAGGCTCATGCCGCCACCCAGCGCCAGGGCGATGCAGAGGAGCGTGACCAGGAAGAGTGCGGGAGTCACGGCTCAGCGCTCCCTCACAGCCGGATCAGCGGCTGCAGCAGGCGGCCGAGGCGGCTCTGCAGGCGGATATTGCCCTGCAGCGCGACGATGCAGATACAGGGCTCGCCGTCGCAGACGACGGGCTTGTGCTCCATCGTTTCGTCGGCCTCGTCGAAGTCGCCGGGGCCGTAACGACCGAAGGCATGCTCGAAGGCGCCTTCCAGCACGCAGGTCCATTCATAGCCGCTGTGCTTGTGGTGCGGCAGCTTCGTACCCGGTGCGGCCTTCAGCATGAAGACCTTGATGCCATCGACCTCGGGAACGGACACGGAGCGCTGGCGAACGCCCGGCCCGACCCAGCGCCACGGCCCCAGCGCGTAGTCGTCGAGCGGGTCGGCCTGCGCGGTGTCCGCCGGCAGAACGCGTTCGTTCTCGATGAGCCGCAGGGCAACCTCCAGGGCATCGGCCTTCATCGCCACCGCCGGCGCCTGTTCCAGCAGAGCACCGCCAACGGCCTCGAATCGCGCCACCTCCTCGCGGCAGGCCGGGCAGCGGGCAAGATGCATGGAGACGATCAGCGCGCGTGCCTGGTCGAGCGTACCCGCTGCATACAGGGCGAGCGTCTCTTCGCTCGGGTGATGGGTGATGTGGTCGTTCATTGCAGTTCACCAAGCCGGTCGCGCAGGCGCTGCAGGGCAAGCCTGATGCGCGACTTCACAGTGCCAAGCGGAATGCCGAGCAGTTCCGCGATCTCGGAATGCGCGAGCCCGTCGAAGAACGACAGCCGGATGACCCGGGCCTGTTCTTCCGGCAGCGTCGCCATGGTCGAGCGGACAAGACCTTCACGCTCGGCGATGAGCAGATGCTGCTCGGGCTCATTCAGATCTTCCTCGTCCGGCTCGTCCTGCTCCTCCAGCCAGACGGCGGCGCGGCCTTCGCGCCGGATGATGTCGACGCTGACATTGCGGGCGATGGCGTAGACCCAGGCCGATGCGCTGGCGCGGGCGGGATCGAACTGTGCCGCCTTGCGCCACAGCCGGAGCAGCGTTTCCTGGGCGAGGTCCTCCGCCCGGTCGGTGCTGGCGCCCCGGCGCATCATCATCGCCTTCACGCGCGGCGCGTAAAATTCGAACATCGCCGCGAAGGCCGCCCGGTCCTGGGTTGCCGCGATGCGCGTGATCAGCCGGGCTGGATCGAATTCCACCATCACGTCGCAATATAGGTCCAAGCGTGCTGCGGCTGGCAAGAGATCACCACAATGCTGTTTCCCGTCGACTTTCCGACCGGATTACGCATGGCCGCGCGATTTGGATCACCCAAGCGATTCCGCAAAATCAGAGAATTGGAGCGTTTCCGCGTTTCCGCGAAAAACGGAAACGCTCCAGCCGTGATCCGATCGCACGCGCGGCACGTATCTGGTTGCGACGGCCGCTTTTCCCGGCCGCCGCAGGCAGGGGTGAAGCATGCAGCAGGCAAGAAAGCGCATCGCCGTGATCGGGGCAGGCATCTCCGGCCTCTCGGCGGCATGGCTCCTGGGGAAAAAGCACGAGGTCGTGCTCTATGAACGCGAAACGCGCCTCGGCGGCCATTCCAACACGGTGATGGTGAAAGGCGCGCCGGAGCCGGTGCCGGTCGATACCGGCTTCATCGTCTACAACGAGACGACCTATCCCAACCTGACAGCGCTGTTTTCGCATCTCGGCGTGAAAACCAAGGCTTCCGACATGTCGTTTTCGGTGTCGCGCGACGCCGGCCGGCTGGAATATTCCGGCGCCGGCCTCGGCGGCCTGTTCGCGCAGAAGCGTAACGTGGCCAATCCGCGCTTCTGGTCGATGCTGCGCGACCTTGTGCGCTTCTACCGTTCCGCTGCCGCCGACCTCGCCGACCTGCCCGCCTCGCACACGCTGGGCGACTATCTGCAACGCGGCGGCTATGGCGCAGCGTTCCGCGACGACCACCTGCTGCCAATGGCTGGCGCGATCTGGTCGGCGCCGTGCTCTGCCATCCTCGGCTATCCGGCCTGCGCCTTCATCTGCTTCTTCCATAACCATGGCCTGCTGATGCTGAACGGGCGGCCGCAATGGCGCACGGTCGACGGCGGCAGCATCGCCTATGTGCGCAAGCTGGCGGACGCCTTCAGCGGCAGCATCCGCCTCGGCGCCGACATCGCCGCGATCACCCGGCACGGCAGCCATGTCACCATCGCGGAGCGACAGGGCCGCAGCGAGCGCTTCGACGCAGTGCTGATCGCCACCCATGCCGACCAGGCGCTCGGACTGCTGGCCGACCCCTCATCCGAGGAACGGGCACTGCTCGGCGCCTTCCGCTACAGCCGCAACGATGCGGTGCTGCACACCGACACCAGCGCCATGCCGCGCCGGCGCGCGGTGTGGTCGAGCTGGAACCATGTCGACGGCAGCGCCGGCGACGATGCCGCCAGCGTGACCTACTGGATGAACCGGCTGCAGGGTTTCGAGACACCGCAGCCGCTGCTGGTGACGCTGAACCCGCGGCAGCTGCTCGACGAGTCCAAGGTGCTGCGTCGCGAGACTTATCACCATCCGATCTTCGACCGTGCCGCCATCGAGGCGCAGAGACAGTTATGGACGCTGCAGGGCGAGCGCCAAACCTGGTTCTGCGGCGCGCATTTCGGCTCCGGCTTCCACGAAGACGGGCTGCAGTCAGGCCTGGCCGCCGCCGAGGCGCTGGGCGGCGTGGCGCGGCCGTGGTCGGTCGCCGGACAATCGTCCCGCATCACGCTGCCGGAGAACTGGATGCAGGCACAGCAGCCAAGGGAGATCGCGGCGTGAGCGGATCGCTGCTCTATTTCGGCACCGTATCGCACCGCCGGCTGCGCCCGCGCCCGCACGCGCTGCGATACCGCCTGTTCTGGACGCTGCTCGATCTCGACGAGCTGGCCAGCCTGCCGAAGCGCAGCGTGCTGTTCTCCTACAACCGCCGCAACCTGCTGAGCTTCCACGACAGGGACCATGGCGACGGCTCGGGCGCGCCGCTGCGCCCCCAGGTCGAGCGCATCCTTGCCGACCACCGCATCGTCTTCGATGGCGGCGCGATCCGCCTGTTCTGCATGCCGCGCGTGCTCGGCTACGGCTTCAACCCGATCAGCGTCTATTTCTGCCATCAGCGGGACGGCCGGCTGGCGGCGATCGTCTACGAGGTGCACAACACGTTCGGCGAACGGCACAGCTACGTGTTCGACGCGCGGGACGGAAAGCAGCCCTCCGCGCATGGCTGCGACAAGCGCTTCCATGTCTCACCCTTCATGGACATGGGCATGCACTATGAATTCCGGACCCTTTTGCCGGCTGACCGTTTCGCGCTGGCCATCCGCGGCGCCGATGAGGACGGCACGCTGATCCATGCCTCGCTGGCGGGAACCGCCGCGCCGTTCGACAGCGCCGGCCTGACGCGCGGACTGCTGCTTTATCCGCTGCTGACGCTCAAGGTGATGGCGGCGATCCACTGGCACGCGCTGCTTCTGTGGCTCAAAGGCATCCACATCCGCCACAAGCCGGCGCCGCCGCAGGAGCCGACGACGCCGGTGCGGGCCTCACAAGATCAAACCGACGTCACGGCAGAGGCGTCAAACGCTCTTCGTCGCTCGGCAGCTTGACAGTCACGATGCCGGCCAGGGCGCGCCGCCATCCGGCTCGTGGTGCTCGGGCATCTGCTTCAGCTGGTCTTCGGTGAAGGCGGTGACGGCGTGAACCTCGCCGTCTTCGTCGCGCATCAGGTCGAGCTGGCCGGCGCGCAGTGCCACCGGCTTGGTGCCGATGCCGAGGAAGCCGCCGACATCGACGATGACCTCGCTGTCGCGACCGGCGCCATGGACATGGGAGATGGCGCCGAGATTGGCATCGTCCAGGCCGTAGACCGTGACGCCGGCCAGGGTGGCGGAGTTGATCTCGGCCGCGGTGAGACGGACATGATTGGTGTGGTCCATGGTTGTCTCCTTTCGAGCGTTGTCCTTTTCAGGCTCAGACAACCCCAACCATCGAGCCGACCGCCCGTTCCGAAAACCTGTGCCGGATGTCCTCGCCGCCGCGATCCGCGCGTTGCGGCATGGCCTGCTCAGAACCTGGCACCGGCGTTGATCGCAAAGCCGTGGCTGGCGCTGCTGCGGTTGCCGAACAGTCCGCGATACTCCAGACGCAGGGACAGGTCCTGCATGGTCTGGATGTCCAGGCCAAGACCGAGCAGGAAGCGGTCCCTCGCCGTTCCCTCGGCCGAGGCCGTGAAACCCGGCCCGGCGAAGATGTCGGCATAGTTCATGACGACCGAGCTGCCCGACTCGAAATCATGCTGGTATTCGAGCCGCAGCTTCGGGGTGACGGAACCGAAATCGACCGGGTATCTGTAGTCCAGCGTGACGCCGATGTTGCCGGTCTTGCTGCTGATGTCCTGTTCGCCATAACGCAGCGCATAGATCGCATCACCGGCTTCCGTGTAGGCCCCCAGCGTCGCCTTCGCCACATCGAGCCTTCCGTATGGCGTGATGCGCCATTGGTCGAACCGAAGCCTGGCGCCCGCGGAGATCGAGGCCAGCCACTGTCCGCCGTCACGGTTGCCGGTGACGAAATTTCCGTTCTGCGTGACGTAGCGCAGCGAATCGAAATTCAGCCACTGATAACCGGCCAGGCCGTCGATGAAGAACACGTCACCCGGGTGGTAGCTGGCGTAGACGACGGAGGTGTAGCTCTCGCCCTTGCTGCGGCTGCCCCTGTCGCCGATGTCGGTGTCGTCGCGGCCGTAACCGAAGCCCATGCCGAGCGTCAGGTCATGGTTGAGGCGATAGTCGATCCCCGTGCTGAGGCCGGTAGTCCTGAATTCGTAACCGGCATCGCCGTCACCCTTGCCGATGGCGATGGACCCTGCGGTCCACAGAGTGAGGCGCGCCCGGCGGCCGACGGCCGGTGCGGCATCGCCGAAAGCACTCCTGAACGGTGCCGTCAGGTCCGGTTTGGCCTGCAGGGCGCAATCCGGCTGCAGCGGCCGGCAGACCGTGTCGTAGCCCAGCGTGATGCCCTGGACGAAGCCGATCCCTTCCCCCAGCGGCTGCGTGGCGTCATCGTCGTGCAGGCCGTCGAGACGCTGCTGGAAGTTGCTGACCTGCGATGTCGCGAAGCGCCGCGCGGCCTGGGCCTGGGCCGCCATCATGCCGGTGACTTCCGGATCGGTGGTCGGATCGACCCGCGGCTGAACCGCGATCGTGACCGTTGCCGGCGCCGAGGTCGCGAAGTCGTTGGTCAGCGTGTAGGTAACAGTCACGGAACCGCCGAAGCGTGCGTCGGGCGTGAAGGAGAGATCGAAGCCGTTCAGCGCGGCCGTGCCGGCATTCTCCGGCGCCACCGATATCAGGGTGGCTGCCTTGAATGGTCCGCCGGCCGCCATCCTGGCGAGGTTGATCATCGTCGGCTGTCCGGCCACTGCCGAGACGCTTTGCGGCGCGGGGACCGGCAATGGATCGACCGTGACCGTCACCGTTGCCGGCACCGATGCTCCGCCCGGTCCATTCGCCACATAGTCGAACGTATCGGTGCCGGAAAATGTGGCGGCCGGCGTGTAGGTTATGACAAAGCCGGAAACGCTCGTCGTACCGTTTGCCGGAGCACGCGATACGGCAATCGAGGTGATGGAGCCGGCATCATTCCTGGTGACATCGACATCCACCGGCTTGCCGCCCATGGTGTGGGCCGTGTCGGCCGACACGGCTGGTACACCGTCGGCGATCACCAGGGAATAGTTCACCGTCCGGGTGCCGGGCGTTCCCGCGGTGCTGTCGGTGGCCGTCACCGAGATGCTGAAGGTGCCTGCCTTGTCCGGCGTGCCGCTCAGCACGCCGGTGTTGCGGTCGAGCCCGACGCCTCCCGGCAGGCTGCCCGAGACCTGGTAGGTATAGGGCGCGATGCCACCGCTCGCGGCGATGGTCGCGGCATAGGGTGTGCCTTGCAAGCCGCCCGGCAGGCTGGATGGTGTGACACTCACTTCTGGCGTCGCGACGACCAGCGTGTAGCCCTGCGTGACCTTCGCCGGCGTCCCGCCGGTGCTGTCGGTGACCTCGATCGACACCGCGAACGAGCCCGCCTGCGTCGGCGTGCCCCGCAATTCGCCGGTGCCAGGGTCGAAGCCGAGGCCGGACGGCAGGCTTCCCGACAGGGCGTAGCGGTAAGGGGCAATGCCGCCGGTAGCCGAGATGGTCTGGCTGTAGGCCCTGCCGGCGGTGCCTTGCGGCAGACTGACCGGGGCGAGACTCAACGCCGGAACACGGACGCCCAGTGCGTAGCCGATACTGGCCGACTGCCCGAACGCATCGGTGGCCTGTATGGTGAGCGGGAAGGAACCCGCCTCGGTCGGTGTACCCGAAATCACTCCTTCTATGAGCGTGAGCCCGTTGGGAAGCCGACCCGACTGCAGCACATAACCATAGGGTGCAACGCCACCATTGGCAGATAGCTGGACCGAGTAGCTCGCGCCGGCCGTCGCGTCTGTGAGAGCCCCCGGCGTGATGCCGAGGTTTGGCGCTGCAACCGTCAACGAGTAGCTGTTGGAAACGCTGAAAGGCGCGCCGCTGCCGGTCGTAGCGTCGGTCGCAACTATGCTGATGGGGTAGGTTCCGGGCTGTCTCGGCGTGCCGCTCAGCGTACCGCCGGAAAAAGCCATTCCGGCAGGCAATGCTCCACTCACGGCATAGCTGAAACTGCCGGAGCCGCCGGACGCCGTGAAGGCCTGCGAGGAGGTTTCGCCGTAACGCAGCGCGATGACGCCGCCGGCCGGCGACAGCGTCAGCGTCGGCGCCGCCACCTGGAGCGTGATATTGCCGTTGACAGGAAAGGGCCCGGTGCCGGTGCTGGCATCGGTTGCCGACACGGCGAGCTGGAAGCTGCCGACCTCGGTCGGCGTTCCGGAAATGGTGACGCCGTTCGCGCCGGTGCCGCTGACGGCGAGACCCGCCGGAAGCCCGGTTACCGCGACCTGCGTGTAGGGTGCGGCGCCGCCCGTGAAGGTGAAAGTCTGCGTGAACGGCCTGCCGGCCTGCGCCGACAATGAACCGGTGGGTGCGACCGCCGTCACCGGCGGCGTGACGGTGATGCTGACGGTGGCCGGCGCCGATGGTCCGGCCTCGTTGCTGGCGGTATAGGTGAAGGAATCGGGACCCGCATAACCCGGGACGGGCTGATAGGTGATCGATGTGCCTGACGGAAGCGCCACGCCATGCGCGGGAGGCGATGCCACGGCGACGGAAGTCGCGACACCGCCGCCGAAGCTGAGGGTAATCGCATTGGCACCGCTGCCATAGGCGACCGTGGCGGAGGCCGGGTTGGCGACGGGCGGGGTATCGGTGATGGTCAGCCGGTAGCTGCGCGTCCCGGTATAGGGGCCGGTGCCGGTGCTGCCGTCGCGCGCCGTGACCGTGAAATCATGGACGCCGGGCGTTGCGGTCGTTCCCGAAATCTGCCCGGTGCTGCCGAGTGCCATGCCGGAAGGCAAGGCACCGCCGGTGACGGCGTAGGTGTAGGGCGCCGTGCCGCCGCTGGCCGGATTGATCATGGCGGAATAGGCGGTGCCGACAATGCCATTGGCCAGCGTCGTTGCCGGCAGGACGATGGCGGCCGGATCGACGGTGAGCGTATAGGCGCGGGCGCCGGTCTGGTCGTTGGCGTCGGCGGCCGTGATGGTGAAGCCGAAGGATCCGCCGGCCGTCGGCGTTCCACTGACCGTGCCGCTCTGTTCGTCCAGCTGCAGCCCCGCCGGCAATGCGCCGCCGGTGCGGGTGAAACGATAGGGCGCGATGGCGCCGGAGGCCGACAGCGTCTGCGAATAGGGAAGACCGACGGTCGCGGCGGTCAGCGTCGTCGGCGTCACCGCTATGCTCGGCGGCATCACGACGAGCGAGAAAGCCTGCGTCGAGTCAATCGCATTGGCATCGGTGGCGCGGACGACGAAGTTGAAGGTGCCGCTCTGCGTCGGCGTGCCGGAGACCTGTCCGTTGGAAATCGACATGCCGGTGGGCAGCGCACCGCTGTGCAAGGCAAAGGCATAGGGCCCGGTACCGCCAGTCGCTGAAAGCGCTTGCGCGTAGCTCGTGTTGTAGGCGGCATTTGGCAAGACGCCCGGGCTGACCGAGATGACGACGAAGTCGACCGAATTGCTGGTGCTGGTCGATGCGAGGTTGGTCAGTCCCGAGGCACTCGCCACGCCTTCGGGAATTGTCGCTATCACCGTTCCGCTTCGCGTCATGCCGCTGACGGCGATGGTGTAGGTGGTGCCGGAGCCGCTGACGGTGGCGGTGGTGGCGCCGGCGGTGCCGGAAAGCTGGACGCCGGTTCGGGAAAACCCTGTCACCGCCCGCTCGAAAACGGCCGTGAAATTGACGGGGGCGGCGCCGGTCGGGCTGGCCTGGCCGGCGCCGTTGTTGATCGTGACGTTGGGCCGCGTGTTGACGATCAGGTTGCTGCCCGTCGCCGTGCTCCTGTCGCAGGCGGCGTTGCCCAGGAACTCGGCGGTGACCGCGTGGTTGCCGACAGGCAGCGTCGCGGTCGAGAAATCGGCATAGGAGTCGCCGGCACGGTCAGGCCGGCTGTAATTCAGCCCGGCGGTGGTCGACTGCGGACCCACGGTGATCTTGACGGAACCGCTCGGGGCCTGGCCCCCGTCGCAACCCATCGACGACACCCTGGCGCGGATCAGCACGGTCTGGCCGGGCAAGGCAGGATTGGGCGATGAGGAGACGCTCGTGGAGGTGCCGCCACCGCCCTGCTTCGTCGCGGTGGCGTAATTGGTGGTGAAGTCGAAATTGCCGCCGGTGCGGGTTCCGGTGAAGCGGATGTTGTCGCCGAACTGCCCGGTGGTGTTGTCCGTGGCAGTGGTCACATAAGAGCCCCTGCAGTTGAACGGAATGACGAAGCCGCTGGGTGGAATGGCGTCGCAGGTGATCGGCACACCCTTGATGTTGGAACTGGTGGCGTTGATCGACCGTATGTTGACGGAGCCCGGCGTGATCCTGATCGAATAGGTCATGGTGACGCCAGCGCCGGTGTAGGTAGCCGGCGAAATGGTGAGGGTGGCCGATTGCGAGAAGGCGGCCGGCGACGAAGCCAGCAGGCAGAAAAGCGCGATGCAAACCGCAAGGCCTGCACGGAAAGCAAGGCACAGCCGTGCCGCACGCTGGCCGCACGCGGCAACGTCATCCAGAACAAACACTTGAACCACCCCAGCACTCGCCGCGATCGCGGCCGGATCCCCATCCGATGGCCGCTTGAAACACGAGTCCTGCGAGGAGTCAGCAAGCCAATGGGCGGGCTTCCTGAAAAGGCGCCGCTTTGAGACGCTCGATCAATTGTTTCGCGAAATATCGAACATCCCGGCCGCGCGATTTTCCGGAACGTGGAAGTAACCAGACGCGTTGAGCCAAGATTGCCTGCTTGATCGGGCGCTGCCGTTTCGAAACGGATTTCGCTGCCGTGCCCGGTGGCGTATAGGCATGAATGGGAGAAGCTTTATCCACGCATGACCATACCGAGACTCTACTATGTGACAGCCGGGCTGGACCCGGACACGGCCTTTGCGACCTGGAGCGCGGTGTTGTCGCCACTGTTCGAACCGCGGCCATGGGCGCGCAGCAAGAGCCTGCCCACCGGATCGGCCAATGGCGCTATCCTCGGCGATATGATCATCGCCAAGGTGGCGTTCGAACCACAGGCATTCCTGCGCGACGCCGAACGCATTGCCGTCACTCCGGGCCACATCCTGCTGCATCTCTATATGAGCGGCGGTTTCACCGGAATGATTTCGGGGGAGCAGACCTCGATCGGACCCGGCAAGGTGGCGGTGATCGATCTTGCCCATGAGGTACGGACGCGTGCGTTCGCTTCCAACACGCTGTCGCTTGTCGTTCCCCGAACGATGCTGCCCGATATGGCACCCGGCACGCTGAAGCCACGGCTCGACGCCGCCCGCAACGAATTACTTGCCGCACACATCCGCTCGCTGCAGGAGCGCAGCATGCAGATCTCGGAGGAGGAAGTCGGCGCCGCCGTTGCCGATACGGCGGAGTTCCTGAAACGTCTGTTCACGCAGCCGGACCACCTGGCGCAGAATGCACGCAATGCCGAGGAAGACCTGTTGTCGCTGGCGCAGGCGGTCATCCGCGATCATCTTGCCATCGGCAAGCTGTCTCCGGATTTCCTGGCCGACAGGCTCGGCATTTCGCGCGCCTCGCTGTATCGGGTTTTTGCCCCACATGGCGGCATCATGCGCTATGTGCAGGAGCGCCGGCTGATCGCGGTGCGGGCAGCGTTGAGCGATCCGCTCGAAACCCGCAAGCTGTCGCGCATCGCAGCCGATCTCGGCTTCAACAGCGAAGCCCATTTCAGCCGCGCGTTCCGCCAGCGCTTCGGCATCACCGCGAGCGACTATCGCAGGACGCAGCTCGAGGCTTCATTGCACACCCAGCTGACCAGTCCGGAAGTCGTCAACCAGTGGTGGGTGGATGTCGCCACGCGGGCGCGACCGGCAGGTACCTAGCGGCGGCCAGCGAGCGCATTGGAAACAACATGAGGCTCAGGATTTCGCTCGGACCGCCCGCCACAGGCCGAACAGGAAGATCGCGCCGCCGAGTACGAAGGTGGGCACGAACAGCTGCAAGGCTTCCCAATCGCGCCATTTCAAAGAAAAGCCGGTGCATCCGGTCGGGCTCATGCCGCACGCGAAGGCATTGAGCAGATACCAGCCGGCAAAGGTAGCGCCGAAGATGACCGCGCCGAGGATCATGAGGATGATTGCGGATTTCATGCCTGCTGATAGCGGCAGGCGGGGTTCGGGGCAATGTGAAGGCGCCGGGTAACGCCGGCCTCGATGGAGAGCCCGCCCGGGTCGAGGGACTGGCGGGCGATGGTGCTGTTCGGCGCGCCGTCACGGTCTTCCTGACCATCGCGATCATGTTCCTCGCGGTTGCAAGCGATATGTGGCGCTGACGGATTGGCCCAGTCGGTCGCACCTTGACGGCGCCGGCGTGGTGGTTTCCAGTCGCGGCAACCGACAGAGAGGCGGCATATGGAAAAGATCATCCTGGACTGCGACCCCGGGCACGACGACGCCATCGCCATCCTGCTGGCGGCCGGCAATCCGGCCATCGACCTGCTCGGCATCACCACCGTTTCCGGCAACCACAATGTCGAGAACACGACGCGCAACGCGCTGTCGGTGTGCACCGCCTATGGCATCAAGGTGCCGGTGGCGAAGGGGTCGCCCGGGCCGATGCTGAGCGAGCAAGTGCTGGCGATCGAGATCCATGGCGAGACCGGGCTGGACGGCCCGGCGCTGCCGCCGGCTTCCTTCGAGCTGGACAGGCGCCATGGCGTGGACTTCATCATCGACACGGTGATGGCGCATGAGCCGAAGACGGTGACGCTGGTGCCGGTCGGCCCCTACACCAATATCGGCCTCGCCGCCCGCAAGGAGCCGCGCATCATCGAACGGGTGAAGCGGGTGGTGGCGATGGGCGGCAGCTATACGCGCGGCAACATCACGCCCGCCGCAGAGTTCAACATCTATGGCGATCCGGAAGCCGCCGACGTTGTGTTCCGCGCCAACTGGGACGTGACCATGGTGGGGCTGGACCTGACCCACCAGGCGCTGGCGACGCCAGAGCTGCAGGACAGGGTGCGCGCCGTGGGCGGGCCGATCAGCCAGTTCATTCTCGACATCTGGGACTTCATCGCGACGACGCATGGTGGCCTGCTGCAGATCGAACATCCCGCCGTGCACGACGCCTGCTGCGTGGCGGCTCTGATCGACCCGAGCGTCTTCACCACCGAGAAAGCCGACATCCGCGTCGAGATCGCCGGCCGGTGGACGAAGGGCATGACCGTGTGCAATTTCGAGAAGATGGGCGGCATGCGCCATTTCGGCGGCACCGCCAGCGAGCAGATGAACTTCCGCCACACCGTGGCAATGCAGCTCGACCACGCCAAGTTCTGCGACCTGATCGTGGATGCGCTGGAGCGGCTGACGGTGCGGAAGGGGTGAGTGGTCAGAGCTCCTGCGCCAACCCGATGAGCAGGCCCTCCGGCCCGCGGATGTAGCAGAGCCGATAGACGTCCTGGTAGTCGACGACCTCGCCTTCGAGCCGCGCGCCATGCTTTTGGAGCCGTTCCAGCGTGTCGTTGAGGTCATCGACGGCGAACATGACGCGCAGGTAGCCGAGCGCGTTGACCGGGGCGGTGCGGTGGTCGGCGACGACGGCCGGCCGGATGAAGCGGGAGAGCTCGAGCCGGCTGTGGCCATCCGGCGTGCGCATCATGGCGATCTCGACATGCTGGTCGCCGAGCCCGGTGACACGTCCGGCCCATTCGCCCTCGATCGTGGCACGCCCTTCGAGCTCGAGGCCGAGTTCGCGAAAGAAATCGACCGCCTTGCCGAGGTCCTCGACGACGATGCCGACATTGTCCATCCGTTTGAGCGCCATGTCGTGATCTCCAGATTGCCGGTTCTTTTCGGAGAATGATCTTTTCCAGAAACCGGTTCCCACTTTTTGGGATCATGCCCTTGGCGGCAAGACTGATCGCGCCGCCTGCGGATGGTCAAGCATGTTCGGCCCCACGCCATGCAGCCACGCCGGCGCGTTCGCGAAACTCAATCCGGCAGCATGTGATCCGCCACGCTGTAGCTGTGGCTGGCCTGGTAGGCGTTGCGACCCCGGTTCATGTGGGTGAGGTTGAAGGTGCGGATGGCGCGCAACGCACGGGGATTGGCAATGAATTCGCGGATCGAGGCAGCACCGCGCAGCTTGACGATGAACATGTCGGGGCCGCTCGGGAAGAACCAGCTGACGTCCTCCGGCGTCATGACGCTCTGTTCCAAAAAGGCTTCGTCGAGTTGGCCGGGCGTGGCCGAACCATCGCTGGTGAAATCCGACAGATGCACGATGAAGCGGGCGCGGACATCCTCGCCATCGGCATAAAGGGTGAACAGCTCCATCCAGCTCGCATTGACGCGGACGAGCGGCTTGTCCGAGGTCGACGGCAGGCAGGATACCGACCAGTAGAAACGCTCGGTCCGGCGCGGGATCGGGATGCAGGCCGGGCCGTAGAGCTTGAGCAGCTCCAGCACCTGCTTTCCTTGCGGGCGACGCAGCAGCTTCTCGAAGCGGGCGGCGTATCTGAAGCGCTGTTCAAGGGATTCCGAGCGCTCGGTGGTGTCGGGCAGGTCGATCTTGCCTTCGAGCCAATCACGCTGCTGGTCGAGATCGAGGAACTGGCGAAGACCGGTGGAGCGGATGGGTTTGGCCATTCAGGCATCCTGCGACAAGTATGTGCCCACCATTGTAACACCAACCCACGCAATGACCGGAATGGGACTGTCTCCAGACGGTCCGCCTTGGATCGTTCAGGATGGAATAGCAGCCGTTGAGTGAGCGGCAACGACGGCCAACCTGGGCTCCAGAGCCTGATGCCCAGGGGCTTTTTCCTGCTCTGCTTCAACGACAACGACCGTACCGATCGCGATAGTAGCAACGATCATATCGGCGGTCCCTTTGACTCCATTGATCGGCGCGGCGGCTCCTCTCGTTGCGTTCGCTTATGTTGCCCACCACCGCGCCGCCCACGCCGCCGGCGGCGGCGCCTATGGCAGCACCTTCCCATGAGCCGCTTGCCAGGCCACCGATTATCGCGCCACTGGCCGCACCGATCCCGGCTCCCTTTTCAGTCTGGCTGCACGCTGTCAGCGATAGGCAAACCAGCAAGCCTGAAATGACCTTCTTCATGTCTCATCCTCGTTACTCGAGCAATCAGGCACGGTTCATGTGTTGAAGCGCCGCACTGCCAGGATGCCTATGGCTGCCCACAATTACGGGTGCATTACGGCTGGCAAGACCACTTGAATTCGTGGTTTCCCAAGGTCGGCAGCGCGCATCCCGAGCCTGTAACTTTGCCGCAAGGCAAGCCCTCTACTGCGAGAAAGCAATTTTGACGTCGCGCTATCAGGCGACCATCGCAACCGGGATTTATTGAATGAACGTTCGCAGCAATTCGACCCATCTCGCGCGCCCTGGTTCGCTGGAGGTGACGGTCGTACTCGTTTCCTATTTCGGGCTGCTGGCGATTATGTCCGCCTTCATGCTGCGGATACCTGATGACCAGGCGGCCTTTCGCGGCAATTTTGGGATGGCTGGAAATGGCATTGTTGCTGTTCTCGCGTTTACCGCCGCGTTCTCCATCCGCATCGGCAATTTTCGAGCCTTTGGCTTCCGGACGGTTCCATGGAAATGGATGCTGGCTGGTGCCGCAATAGGATTTGCCGCCTACGGCGCTAGCCACGTTATGGAGAGCGTCTATTTCCTGCTCGTCACCGAAGTGAACACCCAGGCTGATTTCCAGGCTGGAGCCAAAGAAGGGATCGTGCCTTTGCTCATCCTGCTGTTCACAGGCGCTCTTCTTACACCAATTGGCGAGGAACTGGTGTTTCGCGCGGTCGTCGCCAACGCATTGAACCGTTATCCAGCGGGAATTGGTGTTGTTGGCAGCGCTCTGATTTTCGCCGCCGCCCACGGGCCAAGCGTCATCTTTTTCAACGCATTTCTGATCGGAATCCTCACAGCTTTCTTATTCAGGAAGACGTTGTCTATCTGGCCCGGTCTTGTTGTCCACGTTGTCTTCAACGCGCTCTGGCTCGTCACCTACGCACTCGCCTGACTGCCCTGGAGCGTTTCCGTTTTTCGCGGAAACGCTCCAGCCTTTTGTTTTTACGCAATTCCGGACGGAAAACCGTTACACACTTTTCCTGGAATTGCCCTGGCGGGCAGAGGAAGCTCGCCGCGATTGTTTCATGCATCATCCGGCACGGAAGTATCGCACACGCCGCGCCATCGCACAGCGAAAGTGCTGCCGCGTCCCAGCGAAGATTTCAACTCAATGAAACCACCATGACTGGTGACGATATCATGGACCATGCTGAGGCCGAGGCCAGCTCCGGAGCCGTGAGGATTGATCCGATAAAACGGTTCGAAGATGCGTGCATGCTTGTCGCTGGCGATACCCACTCCCTGGTCCGCGACACGAACGCTGCCATCCGCTTCGATGCCCACGCAAATCTCACCTGACTTGCCGCCATACTGAATGGCATTGCGCACCAGATTGGCGAAGGCTCTTTCCAAGGCATCGGAATCACCGATCAAGGAAACCTGTTTCGCCTTGCTGTCGAAGGAAATTTCGTAGCCCTCGGCAATGGCGAACGGCGCGAGATCGGCCACCACTTTTGAGACCACAGCATTGAGGTCCACCTTTGTTTTGCGCGGTGGTTTCTGCCGGTACTTCTCGATGTCCAGAAGTTGGTTGGTGATCGCTGCCAGCCTTTTGATGCCGTTTTGGAGCTGGGATTTTTCTTCGCTCGCCGGCAAGGTGCCGATACGGACCTGGAGGATGGCGATCGGTGTTCTCAACTCATGGGCTGCATTGACGAAGAACCGTTCTGTCGTCTCGAAGCCGTTGTCCAGTCTGCGAAGCGCCTTGTTGATGCCATCAACGACCCTCCACACTTCGGCTGGAAGGCCGCGAACATCCACAACTGCGCCTCGTGCGTCGAAGTCGATCGTGTTCAGGCGTCCGGTAAGATCATTGAAGGAGCGAAGCGACCATCTGGTGACCCAAGGAACGCCGACAAGCGTGATCGCGGCAAGGATCGCGGCCGGAATGGCGACCGCGGTATTTCCCAACCATACGATCAAGCCATGGAGAGACATGGAAACACCCCCCGCGAATATAGAGGCCTCGCCGGCGGCGGTAGCTATCCGTTCGAGCCGCGCGACACTCTTCGGATTGCCGACATAACCATGCAACTCAGCACTTCTGAACGTCCGCAGAAATGGAATATTCGCGGCGATAGCGCCTGGGACCTCCCCTTGCCTGATGACTTCACCGCCCGGCAATTCAACGACAAACCAAACGCTTGGCCATTCTTTCAGTGTGTTCGACAGGCTTTCGGTTGGAACCAGGATCGGCTTCCCGTTCGGTCCCACTTCGATCGAATCCGCGATCTGCTCCGACAACCATATGGATGGAATAGCACCGTCAGGGGCGATGCCAGAAGCAAGGTAAAGGACAAGAGCGAGGGAGGCTGCCGTAGCGAAGAGTTGCAGGACGATGAAGCCGAGCGTGAACCGCCAGCGGAGAGGTGTGCCGTTCATTTCATTCCGGCTCATGAAGGAAATAGCCGATCCCGCGGATATTTTTGATGACTATGTTCGCACCTGCCTCTGCGAGCTTGCGGCGCAACCGCGACATATTGGCTTCCAAGGTGTTCGATTGGATTTCCTCGTTGAAGGAATAGACATTTTCTTCCAGCGACGACCGCAAGACCGTTCGTCCGCGGTTCCTCAGAAGGGTCTCGATGATCAGGAGTTCGCGTCTGGTGAGTACAAGTCGGCTTCCTTCGACATGAATATCCAGGGTGCCGCGATCGTACGTAAGATTGCCCGCTGCGAGGATTTGCGAACCCGGCACCGGAGCACGTCTCAGAACTGCACTGATCCTTGCTATCAGTTCGTCGATCTCGAAGGGTTTGGGCAGGTAGTCATCCGCCCCTTCATTGAGTCCTGAAATCCTCTCACGTGTCGAACCAAGCGCGGAAATGATAATGGACCGGGCAGACTTGCCAGAGTTGCGCATCTCAGCAAGCAGGCTGCTTCCGTCGCCGTCCGGCAATTGTCGGTCAATGAGCACGATCTCGTAATCCGACATGGCGACTGCCTCTCGTGCTGCCGCAAGATTGGTCACCGAATCCAAAACGATACCATGTCTGGACAATGCGACCTGAAGCGCGTCGGCCATTTCCAGATCGTCTTCGACAAGCAAAAGCTTCATGAGATAGGGCGGGTGGGTCGTGTCATAGAAGCATCGTGTTCGACCGGAATTACATGAGCGTTACGGCCAGCCCGCATCTTCTCCGATCCGACCGAAGACACTTCGTCGAAAGAACCGTTGAAGGTAAACCTTTGTCGTCGAATGTCGACTTCAGAAATCCGGGCGCAAACCAGCCCCAACTCACCTGGCGCCGCAAGCAAATCCAACCCAGCGACTGATGGCTCTCCTCCCAAGGCGAGAAAGCGAAGCAGCCTAGGTGCATTTTGTAGCCAAGTGGAATCACTTGGCGTTACAAAAATGCGACGAAAACAAAAACTTAGAGCGTTTCCGCGTTTCCGTGAAAAACGGAAACGCTCTAGGTGCGGTTGAGATCAATCCGACTGATCACAACGTTTTTTCCGGTCGCCGGATCCTTGTCGGTGGTCGTCAAGCGCATCCGGTTGTTTGCGAGCTTCTCCAACCTGAGTTCCGCGGCACGGTCGCCATTGACTTCCTTGGCCCAGCGAATGCCCAAGACCAAAGCATTGTTCGCACGCTTGCCACGGAGGCCGGCGGGGCCGGTCCGGGAACCGTTGTAGACGCCGGTATAGGTTTTGCCGTCGGTCTTGACGTCGGCACCGATGGCTCGGGAGAAGACGACATATCCGGTGCATTTGCCATTCAACGACAGCGAGGTATCCGTCGCACGCGACGCAAATCTGCAGTCGATCTTGATAGGCTGAGACCCCGTCTCGGTTTTGACCGTGCCCTTGCCACCCCAACTTCCGCCCAGCGATTGGAGAAAGGCTGCGTCCGTGGCATGCGCGGGCCCCGCGAGACAGAGCATTCCCGCCGCCATGTAGCCAATGAATCTGGTCATGATCGATACTCCTTTGAGTCAGCGGATACCGGCATTCGAAACTTTCGTCCGAGCGGCCGCGATACGTGCGACAATCCGACGGTTATGTTCGAAAACGGGGCGGATCGCTTATCGTTCCGCTGTTCATCCGCCAGCCGCATGCCTGAATGGACGTTGTGGTCTGTGCCAGGATGATGGCCGCAACGTCGTCCGGCTCGCCATGTCCCCCAACGCAGAAGACCGGTTTGCCGGCTGCACCAGCCAGATGGGATTTGCCCTTCGTCCAAAAGGATGAATTCGTTTGAACGAAGTGCCGGATCGTCCGTTCTCAGCAAACCGGATAATTTCGGTGTTGCTCACAAACGAGGAGTCCCCATGAAGCTTTTCGCGAAACCCGTCTCCATTTTTGTCGGTCTTGGATTTCCGCGCGACGTGGAATCGGTCGAGGAGGCCTTTGAAATCCTCAACGAATGGGTCGGTTCGCGAAGCCCCACGCATGAGCAAGCCATTGCCACAGTTCGCGCGGCTCTCAGCGACGGTGATGTCTCGGTGGCGCGCCTCGCATTCGAAGCCTTCGCCCAGAAAACCGGGATTCTGGCACCCGACGCGCTGGAACTGGCCGCGGCAAGGGCTGCCGATGAATGGCTGTCTGCCTGATCTGACCTGACCTCGGCGGTCGTCTCACGCGGCCGTCCTTGTCCGAGGCGATCAATGGCAAAGACGCAAGCCAGCCGTCTGTGGCCTCGCGAACATCAACGCTAAACATCACCAGCATCTATCCTGTTAACGCAGCCCCTCGCGCCTCTAGGCCAACCCAACCAGCCGCGCTATCTTCCCGCAGTAACTTGGTGATTTGCTCGACATGAGCGGGGCCTTAGCGCCACCTGCCGGAGCAGCCTCGGTCCTCACCGCCGACAAAAGGGGAAGCTATGCCCCGCTCCATACAAGCCGGCTAATTTTAAACCATCTCTCGCATCGCCGCTCGCCTTACTTTGCGACCGGCTTGGCTCACTTCCATGCCTTTTCTATCCTCGGAGCAGCATGCCGATATCGACCAAATACTCACAGAAAACGGCTAGCACGATCTGCGACCGGATCGCGGAGGGTCAAAGCCTGCGCTCGATCTGCCGCGATGCGGACATGCCGGACAAGGCAACGGTTTTCCGCTGGCTGGCGGCTCGGGAAGACTTCGCCACGCAATATGCCCATGCCCGCGACGCCCAGGCGGATGCGCTGGTGGACGAGATGCTCGACATCGCCGATGACGGCAGCAACGACTGGATGGAGCAGCGCGGCCGCGACGGCGAGGTGACCGGCTGGAAGGAGAATGGCGAAGCGCTGAAGCGCTCGGCACTCAGGCTCAGCACGCGGCAATGGATCGCCGAGAAGCTGAAGCCGAAGAAATATGGCAACAAGGTCGCGCTCACCGATGCCGATGGCGGGCCGCTGACCGTGAATGTGATCCAGCGTGCCGCGCATCGAACTTCCGAATGACTGGGAGCCGCGCGCCTACCAGGAGCCTGCCTGGCAATCCTGGCTGAACGGCTGCAACCGGCAGCTGCTGGTATGGCACCGACGTGCCGGCAAGGACGACATAAACCTGCGCATGCATTCCGTCGGTGCGTTCAACCGCGTCGGCACCTACTGGCACATGCTGCCGGAATATTCGCAGGCGCGCAAAGCGATCTGGGACGCCGTCAACCCCAACACCGGCAAAAGACGCATCGACGAGGCCTTCCCTAAGGCGCTGCGCGAGAACACACGCGAATCCGACATGTTCATCCGCTTCAAGAACGGATCGACATGGCAGGTGGTGGGCTCCGACAATTTCAACGCGCTGATCGGCACGCCGCCGGTCGGCCTCACGGCCTCGGAATGGGCGCTGGCCAACCCGATGGCCTGGGCCTATCTGGCGCCGATCCTGGCCGAGAATGGCGGCTGGGCGTCGTTCATCTCGACGCCGCGCGGCAACAACCATCTGAAGGCGATGCTGGACCGGTTCCGCAGCGACGCAGCCTGGTTCACGCAGGTGCTGACGGCAAATGACACCGGCGCGATCTCGGACGCGGCGATCGAGGCGCAGCGAGCGGAATATGAGGCGCTGTTCGGCAAGACCGTCGCCGACCTGCTGGTGGAGCAGGAGTTCTTCTGCTCGTTTGCCGGTGCCACGGTGGGCGCTTATTGGGGCGCGGAGCTGGCCACGGCAGACGTGCAAGGGCGCATCGGCATGGTGCCTGTCGACTGGGGCGAGCCGGTGCACACGGCCTGGGATCTCGGCAAGGCGGCGAACAACCCGATCTGGTGTTTCCAGGTGATCGACGGGCGGCCGCGCATCGTCGATTTCTACCGGCCCGAAACGGATGACCTGGCTGATTGGTGCGAGTGGTTGGACAAACGCGGCTATCACGGCAACGATTATGTGCCGCATGACGCGGTGGTGAAGAACTGGGGCGACAAACGCACCCGGGTCGAGACGCTGAAGGCGCATGGCCGCAAGCCGAAGATAGTGACGATGGCAAGCGTGGCCGACGGCATCAATGCCGGGCGCGAGACGATCAAGCTGGCCGAGTTTCATCTCGGCCCCGACGAACGCGGCCAGCGCATGCAGCACGGCATCGACGGGCTGAAGATGTACCGCCGCACATGGGACGACGATCGCAAGAGCTTCGTCGACAGCCCGGTGAAGGACTGGGCCGAACATATCGGCTCGAGCTTCCGCTATCTCGGCCTGGCCTGGCGCGACGTGGCGCCGGCGTTTGTGCCGAAGAGACAGGCGGATGGGCCGACCTACCAGGTGACCGCAACGGGCGTGGTGCGCGCCGACATCGGCGTGAAAGCCGCGGTCGAGGCGATGATGCGGCGCAAGAAGAGGATGGACGGATGATGCGATTTCGCAAGTGCCCGGCTGGAGCGTTCTGACATGGCCAAGAAGACCGAAGCCGGCAAGGGTGCGGCGCTGCGCGACACCGGCCGGAAGTGGCTGGAGCGCATCAAGGCGGCCGAAGCCGACGAGAGGACGTTCCTCGACGACGCGGCGGTGGCGACTGCCGTCTATCGCGGCAAGGGCGCGCCGAAGACCGATGGCTCCTCGGACACGGCGCCGTTCGATTTCAACATCCTGTTCTCCAATGTCGAAACGATCGTGCCGGCGGTGATCAACTCGGCACCGGCGCCGGATATACGTCGTCGTTTCGGTGCCGACGACCCGGTGGCGCGCGACTTCGCGCAGCTGCTGGAGCGGGCGATCTCGGTGCAGATCGATGACAGCCGGCTGCAGAGCGAGCTGGAAGCGATGGCGCAGGACGGCTTCCTGGCCGGGCGCGGCGTGGTGCGGCTGCGCTTCATGAGCGATTTCATCGGCGGCGAGACCACGGATGAGGAGCTGAAGGGGATTGCCGACGACGACGACAGCGATGCCGGCGCGGATGACGCCGACCGTGGCGACCATGACGCCGGAAACAATGCTGGCGGTAGCGGAGATGGCGGTGCGATAGGTGCCGCAGGCGCCACCGGAAACGATGCGGGCGGCGAACATCTTGCCAATGAACGCATCGTGTTCGAGGCGGTGAGCTGGCGCGACTATCGCCATGGCAAGGCCAAGCGCTGGGACCAGCGGCCCTGGGAGGCGTTTCGGCATTCGATCGCCAGCGACGACTATGACCGCTTTGTCGACGGCGCGCTGGTGGCGCTTCAGGCCGACGACAGCGGCGACAGGGACGACAGCGACCACGAGGTCTGGGAGGTGTGGGACCGCAAGTCGCGCGCGGTGCTATTCATCGGGGCCGGTGACGGCAAGGTGCTGAAGAAAGTCGCCGATCCGCTCGGCTGGTCGGGTTTCTTCCCGACGGCGACGCCAGTGCAGCCGATCGAGGTCAACGGCAATCTGGAGCCGGTCAATCCGTTCTCGATCTACCGCAGGCTGGCCGACGAGCTTGACACCACCACCAAGCGCATCCGCGTCATCACAAGGCAGCTGAAGGTGAAGGGCTGGTACGGGGTGAGCCCGACCGACGTGCAGGCGGTGCTGGAAGCCGACGACAACGAGTTCGTGCCGGTCGCCGACGCCGAAGTGTGGGCCAAGAATGGCGGACTGCAGGCTGCCGTGCTGTTCTGGCCGGTGGAGCGGCTGATCGTGGTGCTGGCGCAGCTCTACGGGCTGCGCGACCAGACCAAGCAGGCGATCTACGAGATCACCGGCATTTCCGACATCGTGCGTGGCGCTTCCAACGCCGCCGAGACCTATGGCGCGCAGCAGATCAAGAGCCAGTGGGGCTCGCTGCGCATCCACAAGATGCAGCGCATGATCGAACGCGCCTCGCGCGACCTGTTCGTGATGATGGCGGAGGTGATCCCGGCGAAGTTTTCGCCTGAGACACTGCAGAAGATGACCGATGTGCAGCTGCTGCCGAGCGCGCAGGACCTGACGCCGGTGGCCCCAAAGCCGCCGCCACAAGGGCTGCCGCCGGAGGCGGTGGCCCAGGCGCAGCAAGCGGCGGCGCAGGAGGCGAGCCAGGCCGAGGCGGCGCGGCAGAAGAAACTGCAGCACCTCGCCGCATTGAACGGCCTGATGCATGAGCGGGTGACCGCCGGGTACCGCATCGATGTCGAGACCGACAGCACGGTGCGCGCCGACGTCAGCCGCAAGAAACAGGAAGCGACCGAGTTCATGTCGGCCTCCAGCGCGTTCTTCGCCTCGGTCGGCCCGCTGGTGCAGCAGGGCGTAATGCCGGCCAATGCGGCGATCACCATCTACGGATCGTTCGCCCGGCTGTTCAACCTCGGCAAGGCGATCGAGGATGTGCTCGACGACCTCATCGCCAAGGTGCAGCAGGGCGGCGGCGTGCCGCCACAGCAGGACGGCCAGGCCGATGCCGCAGCAGCAGCCGAGAAGCGGCGGCAGGAGGCAGCGCAGTTCGACCAGCAGATCAAGCTGCAGAACGCCGAGGTGGAGCGGCAGATCAAGCGCGAGAACGCCTCGCTCGACCTACAGATCAAGAACGCCGAACTGCAGATCAAGACCAGCCAGCTCACCGCAGTGCAACGGCAACTGCAGATGCAGCAGGTCGGCTTGGCCGGATAAACAGGAGACACAGCCATGCAACGCCTTTTTCACACGCTGCCCTCCGGGGTGCGTGAAGCCGCCGACGCGACCGTGGATCTGGCTTCGGCGCCCGCCTCGTCGCTCAAGGCTGTGACGCCGCATGCGACCGATACGCTGCCGAACGGCGTCTGCCGGGCGCTGTGGATAGGGGCCGCCGGCGACGTGGCGATGATCGCCGAAGACGACACGCTCGCCGTGACGCTCACCGCCGTGCCGGCGGGCAGCGTGCTGCCGGTGCGGGCGAAGGCGGTGCGCGCGGCGGGCACCACGGCAAGCAACATCGTGGCGCTCTACTGATGCGCCGCTACGTCTTTCGCGACGGCCATTTCCGCGACCCGGAAACCGGCGCGCCGATGCAGCTTCCGGCCGGGCCGCTGGCCAGGCCCGGCATCACCCGGCCGATGCCGGAATATGCCAGCCCGATCGACGGCCGTCTTATCAGCACCCGCCACGAGCGCCGCGAGGACATGAAACGCAACAACTGCGTGGAAGCCGGCGACATGCCGTCGCCGACCGGCGGCAAGATCAGGAACAAGGCCTTCGCCGCCAAGCGGGGCCTGACAGTCAGCGAGGACTACCGATGACCATCGAGAATGGCGAAGCCATGATCCCGGATGCCGCTGTCGCGAAGGGCGCCGATACCGCCAGCGACGATGCCGCGCTCGGCGCGGTATGGGACCAGATCGAAAGCGACAGCCAAGACACCACCGACGGTGGCCTGGCCGACCGTCGCGACGGTTCACCCCAGAATTCCCCGCTGGAAGGTGAGGGAACGGGAGGGGCGCGTGCGAAGGCCGAGGTTTCCTCGCCCCTCGCCGGCGCCGTGCCTCTCCCGGCCAACTGGCGCGGCATGGAAGGCGAATGGGGCAAGATCCCGGCGGACGTGCAGGCGAGGATCGCCCAGCGCGACGCCGAGCTGCACACCCGCATGTCGGAGCAGGGCCGGCAGATTGGCGCCATGCGCCACTACAACGAGATCTTCGAACGCAATGCCGACCTGCTGGCCGGACGGACCTTGCCCGACGGCTCGGCGCCGTCGATGGCCGAGGCGATCGACTTCCTGTTCAGCGCCCAGCGCCGGCTGGACGAGAACCCCATTGCCAGCCTGATCGACATCGCCGACCGCTACGGCGTGCGACAGCATCTCGCCGCGGCGCTGAGCGGCCAGATCGACATTCCCGCCGACCCGCAACCGCCGACGATGACGCCGGCCGACATTGCCTGGGTGATACGGGAAATCCAGCAGGAAGACGCCATGGCGCGATCCGCCAACGAGGAAGTGAGCCGCCTGGCCAAGGACAAGCCGCTCTATTCCGAGCTCGCCGAAGACGACATGGTGCATGCGATCCACAAGGCACGTGCCAGGCTTGGCGACACCGCTTCCCACGAAGCCGTGTTCGACCTTGCCTATGACATGGCCGTGAATGCCGACCCAGACCTGAGGGTCAAGGCAGCCGCCGCCGCCAGGGCCGCCGCCGCCGATCCGAGGAGAATGGCCGACGCACGCCGCGCCGCCTCCGTCAACGTGACCTCGACCTCCACCGGCCAGTCGCGGCAGTTCAGCGAAGACGAACTGCTCGGCCAGGCCTATGACGAAGCTCAGAACTCAAGGTGATCAAGATGGCAGGACCATCCACTGTGTTCACGCAGATGGTTTCGACCACGCTGCGTAACGCCGCGACGGAAGTCGCTGATAATGTGAGCAAGAACAATGCCTTGCTCGCCCGCCTCAAGAAGAAGGGCAATATCCGCAATCTCGATGGCGGCACCGAAATCCAGGTTCCGCTCGAGTATGGCGAAAACGGCACCTACCAGCGCTATGGCGGCTATGAAACCCTCAACACCAACGCCTCCGATGTGGTGACGTCGGCGAAATACGACTGGGCGCAGATCGCGCTGCATGTCGTGTCGAGCGGACGCGAACTGCGCCAGAACTCCGGCAAGTCGGCGATGATCAACCTGGTGAAGACCAAGAAGAAGAACGCGCTGCACACGGCGGCGAACAACTTCTCGATCGACCTCTATTCGGACGGCTCGCTGCCGAACCAGATCGCCGGTCTCGCCAACATCATCCAGTCGAACGGCCAGGGCACGGTCGGCGGCATCGACAGTTCGCTGTGGCCCTTCTGGCGCAACAAGTTCCGCGAGATTCCCGGCACGGACGCCTACACCAAGGACACGATCCTGGGTGAAATGAACCGGCTGTGGATGGCGCTGACGCGCGGCACCGACACGCCGGACCTGATCACGTTCAGCCATGACCTGTTCTCTGTCTACGAAGCCTCGCAGCAGCAGTTCCAGCGCTACCAGGATGCCGACCTCGCCCAGACCGGCTTCCTGTCCTACAAATACAAGACCGCCGACGTGATCTTCGACGACAATACCAACTTCGCCACCAATGCGGAGCGGGCCAACTTCCTCAACACCGACTATCTCTACATCTTCCAGCACAAGGAAGCGCAGTGGTCGCAGGACGAGGAGAAGAAACCGGTCAACCAGGACGCCGTGGTCATCCCCTACTACTGGATGGGCAATGTCGCCTGCTCGAACCGCTCGCTGCAGGGCCTCCTGCTCGACGCGGCTTGACACTGGGACCCTCAGGCGCCGGCGCGGCCCATCCGGGCCGCTTGGCTTCCGCGCCAACGGGGCGCGGCGCGCAGTCGCGCGCTCCAACGGTCAGATGACCGCTGGCACAGCAACATCAAACAAGGAGAACCAGATGGTTTATTCCGTTACCCCGATCGTCGGGCTGCGTCTCGGCGAGGTGATCAAGGCAGGCGAGGATGCCGCGGCACTGGGCACCGTCGTGACCGGCAATGACGGCCATGACTACATCCTGGCGCTGGCGACAGGCGCGATCGCCAATGCGGCGACCGTCACCCTGACCGAACCGGCAATGACGGTCGCCACCGGCGCCGGCGCGTGGACCAACACCAATGCGGCGCTCGTCGCGAGCGACCGTGCCTGGTTCAAGAAGACTGTGATCTAGGGGAAGTCTTTCGTCCTCGCGCTGTCGCCGCTACGCGGCTCCCCCTGCCCCTGCCGACCCATCGCTCCCCGGCTGGGCACGGCATCGGGCGCGAAGGCCCCCTCTCCGTCACTGCTCCTCCGGCGGCTAAGCGGCCACAGGCGCCACCCAAGCGCCGCCGCTTGAGCTGCAGTTCATCGCCCCTGCCAAAGGCGGCGGAGAGGTGGCTCGGCAAAGTCGGGATGGAGAGGGGGACCTTATGCGCAGCAAGGCTGAGAGGTCGACCGGACACAGCAGACATCAACATCAGAGGCGGGCCTTCGGGCCCGCCTCCCTCCTATCCGCTCACCTTCCAAGGAGGCCACCATGGCTGAGAACGACAAGCCGGTCATTCGACTGATCGGTTTCAGGACCACCTATGAAAAGCTGCCGGTGCGCAGCACCGATCCGCTCGCGGACAAGGCCGACCCGCAGGGCTTCCTGCTGAACGCGGCCGGCAAGCGCCTGATCGAGCCGCAGGAGGTCGACTGGGCGATCTACGCGCCCGGCCACAGCCCGCTCGGCACGCATACGGTGGAGCGCGTCAAGCACCTCATCCCCGATCCCGATCGCCATGGCGACGACCTCGACGGCACCAAGCTCGCCTTCATGACCGCGCGCTGGGAGAAGATCCGGCCGGCCTACGAAGCCTGGAAGGCCGGCAAGGAAATCCCGACCTCGGGCACGCCGCTGACGGCCTGGCCGGCGCTCAACGAAGAGCAGGTCAGGATCTTCCGCCAGGTCGGCATCCAGTCGGTCGAGGAGATCCGTGATCTCGCCGAAACGCAGATCGGGCGCGTGCCGCTGCCCAGCATGCGCGACCTGATCAAACAGGCGGCCGTGTTCCTGGGCAATCTCGACAGTTCGGCCGCCGCCGAGCGCGAAGCCAAGAAGGACGAGGAGATCAGCGACCTGAAGGAGCGCTTGATGGAGCTGGAAAAGCTGCTGGACAGCCGCGCCAAACCTGCCCCGGCTCATGTCGAAGTTCCAGCGAGCGAGGAGCTGACCAGCCTGCGCGCTCAACTCGACGCCAAGGGCATAGACTATGACCGGCGCTGGGCGGCACCGAAGTTGCGCGCGGCGCTGACCGAGGCAGCCTGACCATGGCGATCGGCGACGTGCTCAAGGAAGTCTGCGTGGCGGTGGGCGAAGCCATTCCGCCCGCCTTCTTCTCGACGGCGGCAGGCACTACCAGGACGTGGCAGCAGCTGCAGCTGCTGGCCAACGAGGCTGCCCGGCTGATCGCCGGCGGCTTCGACTGGCAGGTGCTGCGCAAGGTCGCCGAGATCTCCGGCAACGGCACGGCCGAAGGCTTCGATTTGCCGGCGAGCTTTTCGCGCATGCCGAAGAAGGCAAACCTGTGGTCGTCGCGCTATCGCTGGGACATGACCCATATCGTCGACAGCGACGACTGGCTGTCGTTCGAGTTCACGACGATCGCGCCGCTCGCCGGCGCATGGACCATGCATGGCGGGCAGATGCACATCCAGCCGGTGATGGCGGCAGGCGAGAAGGCGAAATTCTTCTACATCTCGAAACAGATCGTGCGGGCAAGCGACGGCACGCCGAAAGCCGCCTTCACGGCGGACGAGGACACGTTCCTGCTCGACGAGCGCCTGCTGCGCCTGGCGATCATCGCGCTGTGGAAGCAGTTGCAGGCACAGGACTTCGCGGCGGAACTTTCCGATTACGAAATCGCCTTCGACCAGGCCAGCGACAGCGACGGCGGTTCGAAACCAGTGCTGTCGGGCAACCTGCCGGTGAGCCGGAACGGCCGCATCACATGGCCGGGCACGGTGACGGGACAGGGCTGAAGGGCAGACCGATGAAAAGCGCCACTCTCGCACGGCTGGCACAACCGGCCCGTACCCGCCGCGCGCAGATGACCACCCTGCCCGCGCCGATGGCCGGCTGGTTCACCGCCGGCAACCTGGCCTCGATGCCGCAAGGCACCGCCATGCGGCTCGAGAACTGGCGCCCGACCAACACCGGCATCGTGCAGCGCGGCGGCAGCAAGACGCGCGCCACGATCTCGGACGGAACGAAGCCGGTCGAGAGCTTCATCTCCTACAACGCCACGCAGAAGAAGCTGTTCGCGGCGACGCGCACGGACATCTTCGACGTGACGACGGTGGCCAATCCGAACGTGCCGCCACCGGCGGCAGTGTCGGGCAGACGAGCGGCTACTATTCCTTCGTCAACTTCACCACCTCGGGTGACGAATACCTGACCGCGGTGAACGGCACCGATGCGCTGCTGCTCTATCATCCGAGCAGCGGCTGGAAGAAGATCACCGACACGTCGAGCCCGGCTATCACCGGCGGTTCGACGGCGACGCTCTCCTTCGTGTGGGTGTACCGCAACCGGCAGTTCTTCATCGAGGGCGGCGGGCTCAGGGCACGCTACCTGCCCGTCGCCAGCATTGCCGGGGCGCTCGGCACCATCGACCTGAACGGCGTGTTCCAGCGCGGCGGCTCACTGATGTTCGGCGCATCCTGGTCGGTCGATGCCGGCGACGGCCTTGACGACAAATGCGTGTTCGTCACCAACCAGGGCGAGATCGCCGTCTACCAGGGCGGCGATCCGGCAACGGCGGCGGGCTTCGTGCTGGTCGGCCGTTACGACCTCGCCCGGCCGCTCGGCCCACGCGCCACGATGCGCGTGGGTGGGGATCTGCTGATCGCAACCGAGATGGGCCTGCTGCCGCTGTCCCAGGCGATCACCAAGGACATCTCCGTGCTGGACCAGTCCTCCGTCAGCCGGGCGATTTCGCCGGACTGGCGCAGGGAAGCCAAGGCACGGCGGTCGCTGCCGTGGGAGATCGTCAAATGGCCGGAACGCGCCTATGCCATCATCAGCCTGCCGGTGACCAACGGAAGCCAGCAGGGCCTGTGCTATGTGCTGAACACCGAAACCGGTGCCTGGTGCACTTTCACCGGCTGGGATGCGCGCTGCCTGATCTTCCACAATGGCGAAGTGGTGTTCGGCACGAACAAGGGCAAGGTCAAGGACACCGAAGTCACCGGCACCGATGACGGCGTGCCGATCTACTACACCTGTGTCGCCAATCCTGACCATCTCGAGACATCTGGGGTGCTGAAGACGATCCTGCAGGCGCAGGCGACGCTGAAACGGGCGACGCCGAACGAGATCCAGCTTTCCGGCTCGACGGACTACCGCGTCAAGCTGCCGGCGCCGCCCAATCCCGCCCCGGACGTTCCGCCTGTCGGCATCTGGGGATCCGGCCGCTGGGACCAGGCGCTGTGGGACGCGACGATGGCGAGTGCCTTTCCCGACATCGTCAAGACCAGCATCGGCATGACCGGCTATGTCTTCCAGTGGCAGTTGCAGGTGACCGGCGCGCAATCCTCGGCGCCGATGGTCGAGCTGGTCAGCGTCGACGTGTCGTTCGAAACGGGCGCGCCGGCGCTTTAGGGCCGTCCATCGATGCAACCGTTCTGGGGCCATGACGAGGCCGTGGCGGCATGGGTCGCCCGGCACATACCAGGCTGCGAGCGCGGCTTCGAGACGTGTCGCGCCATGGGCGTGCTCGACGGCGAAAAACTCGTCGCCGGCATTGTCTATCACAACTGGGAACCGGAACATGGCGTCATCGAGATCTCCGGCGCGGCCAACACGCCGCGCTGGCTGACAAGGCCGGTGCTCTGGCAGATGTTTTCCTACCCCTTTGTCGGCATCGGCTGCCAGATGCTGCTGATGCGCGTTTCGCAACGCAACGAACAGTGGAACGGGCGCGGACTGCCGCGCCTGCTCAAAGCCTACGGCTTCGACAGACACACCATCCCCCGCCTCTACGGCCGGTACGAAGACGGGCACGTCTTCTCGCTGACCGACGACGCCTGGCGGGCCAACGGATTTCACAGGAAGGAGCTTGCTGCCAATGGGTAAGCCGAAAGCACCGACGCCGCCCGATCCGAAAGAAACGGCAGCCGCGCAGACGGGCACCAATGTGTCGACGTCGATCGCCAATGCCGCACTCGGCAACGTCAACCAGGTCACGCCCTACGGCAACCTGACCTACAACCAGTCGGGGACACACAAGTTCACCGACCCGACCACGGGCAAGACGATCGATGTTCCCACCTACACGGCGACGCAGACGCTGAGCCCGTCGCAGCAGGCTATCTTCGATCAGTCGCAGCAGGCGCAAGGCAATCTCGCGAAGATCGGCAACCAGCAATCCGCGTTCCTTGCCGACTACCTGAACAAGCCGATGGACTTCAGCAACCTGCCTGCCGGCGGCGATGCATCCAAGATCGGCACGCAACAATACCAGCAGTTCCAGTCCGGACCGCAGTTGAACACGCAGATCGCCGATGCCGGGCAGATCACCAAGGACTACGGGCCGAAGGACGGCTACGCCAGCAACACGCAGGAAGTGCGGGACGCGATGTTCTCGCGTCTCAACCCGGAACTCGACCGGCAGCGTGCCTCGCTGGAAACCTCGCTGGCCAACCAGGGCATCCGCATCGGCTCCACCGCCTATGACACGGCGATGAACCAGTTCAACCAGGGCGTGAACGACCAGCGCACGTCGGTGCTGCTGGCATCCGGCCAGGAACAGAGCCGGCTTGCCAATCTCGACGCGCAGCGCGCCGGCTTCCAGAACGCCGCGCAACAGCAGCAGTTCATGCAGAACAGTGCGCAGGGCGAATTCGGCAACACCGCCAGACAGCAGATGTTCCAGAACCAGAACAGCGTGACCGGGCAGAACAACGCGCTGCAGGACCAGCGCATGAATGCCCAGCTCGCGCAGTTCAACGCCGCCAACCAGCAGCGGCAGATGGCGCTGCAGGAAGCCTATGCGCGGCGAGCCCAGCCGATCAACGAAATCACCTCGCTGCTGTCCGGCGCGCAGGTGCAGAACCCGAACTTCGTCAACACCAACATGCCGAACATTCCGACCGTGGATTATGCCGGCCTGGTCAATCAGAACTACAACCAGAAGCTCGGCATCTACAACCAGCAGGTGGCGGCGCAGAACAGCCTTTTCGGCGGCCTTTTCGGCCTTGGCGCGTCGGCGATCATGAAGTCCGACCGCAGGGCCAAGAAGGACATCAGGAAGCGCGGCCGCATTGACGGCACCAACATCTACGAGTTCCGCTACCGTGGCGAGGACAGCGATGCGCCCAAGCATGTCGGGGTGATGGCGCAGGAAGTGGAGAAGACGCACCCTGGCGCGGTGATCGAGGTCGGCGGCGTCAAGCATGTCGACTACGCCAAGGTGCTTCCCGGCCTGTTCGGACTGGGGCAGGCATCATGGTGAGCTTCATCTTCGACGGCAACAAGCCGCGCCCGCCGATGACGCCGGAAGAACAGAGCCAGGCGCAGATGGCGCTGGCCACCAACATGCCGACGGACATCGGCAGCGGCCTCTCGGCGATCGGCCAGGCGCTGATCTACCGCCAGAACAGGGACGGCAGCTTCCCACCGGCTCCGGGCGCCAGCCCGCTGTCGGGGCTTTTCGGCCTCGGCCTCCAACGCAGCGAAAGGATCCCGCTCTGATGACCCTTTCCTTCATCTTCGGCAAAGGCCAGCAATACGAAACGCCCGAAGAGCTGGCGAAAGCGCGGGCCTCGGCCAACAGCCTGCTGACCGACCAGCCGATGCCGACCGATCTCGGCTCGGGTCTGAACGCCATCGGCCGGGCATTGCTCTATCGCGCGATGATGAGCGATATCCGTGCCTGCGAGAAAGCCGGCCGCGACAGTGCCACGGCCGCCTTCAATCCGATTGCCGGCGCGATGAGTGGTCCCGGCGCCTTCCCACCGCCTCCGGGCGGAGCGTCCAAGGTCGCGCAGGCACTGGCCGGCAGGCCGATTCCGAAACCCGACAACCCGAATGCGCCGAGCCGGTTCGATTTCGCGAGAGCGGACGCGCCGGGAGCAGCCACCGATGATGGCGGGCTACCGGACGTGCCGACGATGGAAGCCTATATCCGCCAGTCAGCCGGGCAGCGCGGCATCGATCCCGACGTCGCGGTGCGCGTGGCGCGCTCGGAAGGGCTTCAGCACGGAACCTGGCAGTCGAACGTCACCAGGAAAGGCGTGCGCGAGCCGAGCTACGGGCCATACCAGCTTCTCGTCGGCGGCAAGGGGACGGGTTTCCCGGAAGGCGTCGGCAATCGCTTCATCGATGCCACCGGTCTCGATCCGGCCGACACGGCCAACTGGCGGCAAGGCATCGATTTCGCCCTCGATACAGCCGGAAAACAGGGCTGGGGACAATGGTACGGTTCCAGGGCAGCGGGTATCAGTCCGTTCCAGGGGATCGGAACTGCCGGGCCTGCCGCTTCTGGCACGCAGGCGCCAAGGTCAATGCAAGACCTCCCGGTTCCCGGAGTTGCGCGAACCGCGCCTCAACCCGCAGCGATGCCGCAAGGCAACGCGCCCGCGCAGCCTCCGCAGGGCGATCAGTTCGACCTGTCACAACTTCCCGCCGCCGCCGGAGGCACCACGGATACATTCAACCCGTCGAAAGGGCCGACGCTACCGATGCTGCTCAACGCGCTGCAAAACCCCTGGCTGAACACAACGCAGCGCGGGTTGGTGGAGCGCGAAATCCAGCGCGTCAGTGGCTCGCGCTAGCGATCCTTGCTGGAACCACCGCAGGAGCGCGTCTTGTCCGATGCACTCAGGCGCGCGCCCCGAAGCCCGCACCCAGAACCGATCCTGGAAATGAACAATACAAACCTGGAGATCACTGCAAATGGTAACCGCTGACGAAGCCCGACGCGAACTGGCACGCCGAGAACTGCAGAGCAGGCGCGCGCAACAGGGAAGCCGGCCCGCGCCGGCTGACGACTATGGCAACAGCTGGTTCGCCCAGCTCACATCCGGTGCCAATGAAGGAATCGCCAAGACATTGGGGGCACCAGTCGACCTGACCAACAACTACATCGTCGGCCCGGCAATGCATGGCATCAATGCCATCGCGGGTACGGATTTCCAGCCTTCGCCAGAACCTTTCGGCGGTAGTGCCGGCCTGCTGCGCAGCCTCGAAGAGATCGGATCGATCAAACCACCAACGGATGATCCCGACAAGCAGCTCGGTCGACGACTGTCCGAAGAAGCTATCAGCGCGCTTCTTACCAGCATGGGTGGCATCGCAAAGGCCGAAGCGCCAATCCGCGAGACGTTGAAGGCCCTCTACAGCGGGCTTGGAAGCGGTGCCGGCGCCGCCTTTGCAGACTATGTTGCGCCCGACAACGCTTACGCCGAACTTCTCGGCAAATTCATTGGAGGACGGATCGGAAATGTCCCGTTTGAAATGGGCGGCCGTGCCGCCAGGCCGGTCTACGAAGCCGTTCCAGAGCTTGAGAAGCGGCAGGCGTTGCTGGAGGCAATGTACGAAAAAGCCGGCGATTTAGCGTCCCTGTCCGCGCCGGCCGCAGTGGACTATGTGAGACGGGCCTTCAAAGGTCCCTCTGTGATGAAGAGGCCGCGGCCAATGGAGCCTTTCAGGAAAGCCACCGGAAATCCCGTCTACGACGCGCTGACCGTTGGCCGGCCAACGGCTACCGCCGATTGAGCCGGTTGCCGTACCAGTTCTTGGCGTACCCGGCCACGCATCCCCAGAAGAAGGAAACGACGGCAGTCGAAATCGGGCTCTGAGGCAATGTGTTGCTGGATGGCGGCATTCCAATCAGACGATAAAGGGACAACAAGCCAACGGCAATCACGGCCGCGACAGCACCCCAGATGAATGGGTTTGTCTTCTTCATGGCATTGTTGCAGCCGGCTTGGCGGCAGCTCCCCGAACCCTTGCGATCATTCTCTCCTCCGACCTTCAGTGAACGGTAAGACATTCCCGAACGGTCGTTAAGGGCCAATTGGCCTGACCGGCACCGACCCTCTTTTTGTCACGCCTCCGATCTGCCGATGTGACCGACCCATGACGGCACGGGGCGAAAGACGGCCAGGACGACCAGAACGAAAGGATTCGCCGATGTCAAACGAGCTGCGCGCCTATGATCCCACCTGGCGCGATCGGGTTGCCGCCGCCCTGATCGGTGAAGGGAAACCAAGCCGCTACTATCGCGACGTCATTTCCGGCCTGGTCGGATCGGCCGGCATCGGCGGCACCGGATATTCCTTGTCTGATCTTACGCCCGCCGGCACCGTGTTCTCCGCCGACGAGATGGTCCGGAGTGCCCGGGACGGCAACTACGGCCAGGCGGCTCTCGATGCCGCGAGCATCATCCCTGCAGGTGTTGCTTTTCGGGCCGCTGCAAAGTTTGCGAAGGGTGCAAGACCCTTCGCAAACTTTGGCAGCAGGGTCGCGAGCGTGTATGATCCACGTGCGAAAAACCCGCGACCGTTCCACATCGACTACCCAACCGGAGCGCTGGCGGATGAAGTCGGAAATCTTACGCGGGACATCGAGGGAAGACCCCTCGTCGCAAGATACATTGCCGGCCGACGACTGGTGGGTGGGGCAAATACTGCACTGTCACCCACCGAAATCCGATCCATTGGCACGCAAGCGACGGGCCGACCAATTACGGAGGTTCCGCAGCGTGGGCCGACCGGGCTCGGATCTGATATGGGCCGTGTCACCCTCAACCGATACAGCCGTCGTCCCGAAAAAATCTTCATCTCGGAAAATCTGACCCCCCAACAGAGAGACAGGGTTCTCGCCCATGAGGTCGGTCACGTCATCGATCAGATGGCGGGCGAAATCCCCGTGGCAGGCCTCTCCCGTGAACTTGCATTCGTCTATGACGCATTGCTCACCGGACAGGAGCGTACCAGGAATTTTACCGGCCCTCAGCACCTTCGGTATCGAGGCGATGAAGTGCCGCGCGAATACATCGCCGAGGCCAGCCGTGCCTATATGGTCGATCCGAATTGGCTGAAGACCGTCGCTCCCAAAACCGCAGCCCGCATCCGCGAATATGTGAATTCACATCCCGAACTCAGCAAGATCATCCAGTTCAACAGCTTGGCCGCAACTGGCATCGGCAGCGGTTCATTGCTGGGGACGGAGAAGGCCGATGCGGGTGAAGCCGTCTCGGCGCCGCTTGCGTCGAAACCCGCAACAGCTCTGGCAACTGCGGCGGCAGTATCAGATGAACCAGGGCTGTTCGCCCGTACCGGCGAAAATGACAGTCCTGGCAAGGCGAACGGATTTGCTTTCAGAGGCGCTGACAACATCGTGACCGCGTCGAAGGGCGAGGACGGCGCGCGGGTTGCGGCAGGCCTGACCAGTCGAAACAGCCCGGCCCTGGACGCCTTGCTCGCTGGCGGCCTCAGCTGGCCGGCGTCGAAAGTCGATCGTGTCGCCAGGGCGTTGCTTATGTCCTCAGCCGAAAGGCGCTGAGCGATCCATTGCGTGAGTGATGAGGGCTACTCGATAGATGAGTTGCCGCCTACGGCTGCTCATCAGGGACTATCCCCACACGATGAATACGTTGCATCGCGTGACCTTGAGTGTTCGCCGACGATCACGACATAGCCTCCGGCATCGCCCTGAGGGCCTATCCATGAACTGCAGAGGAGATCGTCCATGCCGCGCGTGAACGGCGTCTACCAGCTTTTGCCGGGCGTCTACGGTGTTCCCAATGAGCCGATCGCCTCTGCTCCCTACAACAGCCAGTTGGATGACCTTGCAAAGGATGCCAATGATCCGCGGCCGATGGCGGCCGGAGGCACAGGTGCACAGACCCCTGGCGAGGCGTTGACCAATTTCGGTTTCACGGCTTTCGTCAAGTCGCTTGTCGGAAAAGCCAGCGATGTCTTGTTTCGCACGGCCATCGGCGCCGACGATGCGACAAACCTGACCAAAGGCACCCTGCCGGCCGGACGAATATCCGATGCCAGCCACGGCCAGCTCTCCGGCGGCAATCTTCATGCTGCCGCAACGGGCAGCGCCAGCGGTTTCATGTCTTCGGCCGACAAGACCAAGCTCGACGGGCTCGTCGAGAAGAACCTGACTGGCTGGATTTCCGGGCGTGATTTCACCAACGGCACGTTGATCACGACCAGTATCCCCGCAGCGGTCTCGGAGGGTGACGCGTTCCTGATCGAGATCGTCGGCAATTCGTACAACTCGCTGGTGCCGTTCGACATCAAGATTCAGGGCTATCTCTATGGCAATGCGATCATCAACCATGGGGCGCTCTCGACCGGCAGAAAGCCCACCGAGATCTGGCTGTTCAATGCCGGCGGCTTCCTGTGCTGCTGGCTGCCCTACATGGAATACTGGCAGGGCTATACGGTGTTTGCCAGCGTTGTCGGCAGCAATGCAGGTGACCGCCCCGCCAGGAACGTGGTGACAACCATCACCAACAGCGCAAAACCCGTCGGCCGCACCAAGGAGGTTTCTGTTTCGATTGTTCAAGCCGCGCTGAGCTCAGGAGCTGTCTTCAAGGGTCCAGTCGACGTTTCGAGCACGTCCGGCAAGGCGCTGCAGGCCATTACCTCGGGCGCCGATTATGGCATCTACGGCCGATCGACAAATGCGGGCTACGGCGGCGTGCTTGGATATTCGGCCGATCTGAACAGTTTCGGCATTCTTGGCTATGCAAATGCGTATTCGCTGTATGGCGCCGGCAAGCTCTACACTTCCGCCAACATCGAAGCTGGCGGCCACATTCTGGTGAACGGCGGTTATTTTTATGGCGGCTCGAACTATGCCGTTCTGGGCCCAAACGGAACGGGAGTCGTGTATCTCAGGCCATTGGGGCCTGGCAATTCGGCCGGCGAGGCAAGGGTCGACTCCAGCGGAAATCTCTGGGCTTACAATATCATCTACTCAGGCAATGGCGCGTCCTATCTCCACACGAACGGCAACGTCTATGGATCGGCGTGGGGCGGTTATCTTTCTGACTACATAAGCAGAGCCACAGTCGGCTACGTGGCCGGCCTGGGCGGCGACAGCATCGGCAGCCAGGTAGAAATGGTCAATGTCAGCGGTAGCACTATCGGCGTCAATTCGGTGGTGGATGGCAGCCTGCTTCGCGTCTGCATCGGAGACCAGAACGGGCAGTCGACGGGGCGACAGCCCGGCGGAGCCTGGCGAAACATCTCCACCGACGTCGCCAACAACAGATCGGTCACCTTCGTCCGAGCCTGGTAGAGGTAATCTCGATATGGACACGCAAGATATCACGATCCCGGATGCCGTGACGCAGCTACGCTGGGCGAGCCCGGACAACACGACCCTCGTGGCGCACGTCACGCTGCGGGACGGAACATCCTTTGATGCCAGCATTCGCGATGGCGACCTGCCGCATGTCCAGCATGTGTGGAACAAGGCCGTCGCCGGCGACTATGGACCTATAGCGGCCTATGAGCCGCCCGCCCCGCAGATACCCGACCGCGTGTCGTCCCGTCAGTTCAAGCTACAGGCGCACGCCGCCGGTTTGCAGAACCCCATCGAGGCTTGGATTGCTGCGCAGGACATTCCAACCCAAATCGCCTATGCGAGCGCGGCGACTTTCGTCCGAACCGACCCCATGTCGCGAGCCGGATTCGCAGCACTCGGCTTCACCGCGCAACAGATCGACGACTTCTATGTCGAAGCATCGCGGCTTTGATCGAACCGGCTTCGAGACTTCGCTTTGTGCGGCCCGCCTTTGCCGAGGGTATCCTTCTCATTTGAAAACCGCGCGGGAGACCCTTCATGCCGAGTTGCTACGATGCCGCAGGCGACTTGAGTTGCCTTTGCAAAGCTGAAAGAACAGGCGCGCTGTCCAATATCAGAACGGTGAGCAATCCTTTTGGCAAAGGCGTGCTATTTCTTCGCTGCTGACGCGACATACTTCCCTCATGCCGTCGTCGCAGCCCGGCGCGCAATGAGTTTATCCAGCTCTTTGCACGGCTTCATCTTAACAACGAGAATTCCAAATCAGGACATCGAAGTGGCGCGTGGGCTGCTTGGCAACGCAGTGCAAATCATCGACGTCTCTGCCTATGTCGAAGACTTGAACGTCAACACGTTCCGCCTTGGCATCGCGACCTATCTTCGCCTGTTCGCGGACGTTTTGCCGGAATTGCAACCGTTCGATCGAGCGATCTATCTGGATTGCGACGTGCTCGTGAACCAGGATCTGGCGACGTTGGCAAAGACAGAGATGATCGCGCCGCTGGTGGCCGCACACGACGATCAGCGTTATTTTGACGATGAGTTCCGCAAACGCCTGTCGATGCCTGCGGGTGCTCCTTACTTCAATGCCGGTGTCATGCTCCTCGATCTCGATACAATCCGGCGTGAGCGGCTTTTCGAGAAGACGCGCAGCTTTGCCGAAGAGCACCGCAATATCTGCAAACAACACGATCAAGATGCGCTCAACATCGTTTTCATGAACCGATGGCAAACACTCCACCCCAAGTGGAATGCCATGACCAACTTCAGCGGTCACATCCACTACGCAGACGCTTACATCCGCCATTTCAGTTGGGGCAAACCGTGGTGGAAGCGCCCGCTCGGTGTCGAACAGCCGGCGATGGACGAATATTATAAGCTGACCGGCGATACGCCTTGGGCAGCTATGTATCTGGGCAGATCAGATCACTGGGGGTTCTTGATGAAGCGGCTTGGGCGGAGTTTCGATCCCCTGCTTGGTTTCTTCGGCGACAAGCGGGCCAAGCGACGCGCGCCCTACAATGCCTTCAATGCACAGCAGGCCCAGATAGCAGACGCTGACGCGTTGCTCCTCGCCCGCTGGTTCCCAGAACGCACATGGAAACTCGATCCGCCGTATATGTGATTTGGAAATGATGGCTCGATAGTTGAGCCAGCGAACAATTCAGCCCTGAAAGCCAGGCCGAACGACGTGGCTCGCTAGGCCTCGACCAGGCAGAAAACAATCCGCACGGGTCGCGCGCGGACTGTTTCTCGCACGCAAGTCCGGCCCACACCTCACTTGTCCAAGACTGCACAGGAGACAGCCCATGCCCCGTGTGAACGGCGTCTACCAGCTTTTGCCCGGCGTCTACGGTGTTCCGAACGAGCCAATTGCATCAGCGCCTTACAACAGCCAGATGGACGACCTTGCGAAGGACGCCAACGATCCACGCCCGGTGACGGCCGGCGGCACAGGCGCACAAACGCCAGGCGACGCGCTGACCAATCTGGGGTTTTCGGCTTTCGTGAGATCATTGGTTGGCAAGGCCAGTGACGTGCTGTTTCGCACGGCCATCGGCGCGGACGACGCAACAAACCTGACCAAGGGCCGATTGCCGGCAGCGCAAAATACCGCTGGCGTCATTACCGCCGCAAGCGGCACCATCGACAATGCGGACTGGAACAGCCTGGTGGCTCCGGGATGCGCTCCCGCCCTCTATATGGGCAACAGCCAGAACGGACCCGGCGAGGGCACCTACTTCTATGTCTGGAATCTCGAATATAGCGGTGCGCAGATCACACAAATGGCTTGGCCGTATGCCTCTCCTCTTTCGAATGCATACATTCGCGGTCGCTATATTGGCGCTTGGACATCCTGGAAGAAGTTCGCCTACGAGAGTGACGTCGCCAAATTAACGGGTGCGACGTTCAACGGCGATGTCAAGGCGCCTCGCTTCTTGTCCGGCTATGCCGCGACTGATGTAGCCAACATTACGACAGCGGCTCAGATCATCTCCTATTCGCCACGCCGGGCAATCGAGTGGGGTTATCCCGGCAACAAACTTTATCCCAATACACTTGGAGCGGACGCGACGGGCTTCGGTCATATCCTGTTTGGCGGCGAGGCATCCGACACCTCCGGCAAGTGGAACGCGACAGCCGGCAACAAAGCGATCGGCTTGCGCAACGTGGGTGGCGGCAATGGCATCGAATTTTTTCATGTCCCGGCTGGGACCAACAAGGACTCGATTGCACTCGGCCGTATCAACGAGGGCGGCAACCAGGTTCTTCGTGGCTTCTACTTCGAGAACGAACAGAGCGGGCGTTACCGGCAACTGTGGAACATTCCTGCTGGGATGATCGGGTTTTTTGCGCTCGGAACTGCCCCAGCCGGCTGGCTGCCGGCAAATGGCGCAGGTGTCCTAAAAGCAGACTATCCGGACTTGTGGGCAGCCGCATCAAACACCGGAATGACGGTACCTGAATCGACATGGCAGGCCGGGTACTATGGCCGATACTCAGATTACAGCGCAGCCACCTTCCGTGTTCCACTGATCAATGGATCATTCGTCCGTGCACAGGATATGGGATCGGGCATCGATCCGGCAAACAGCTCGCTCGGTTACAAATATGCGGACTCAATACGCTCACACAATCACACTGTGACCATCGACGCGAACGGCAGTCACAATCACCGCCAACCAGTCTATCGCGGCTGGCAGGACGCTGGCACCTATGCGGCAGCGAACATTGCCACCGTTCTGAATGCATGGGCAGCAACCGACTATGATGGCGCCCATATTCACTCCGGCACCGTGGGTTACGCCGGTGGCACGCAAACCCAGCCCATCAACATCCCCCTTTACGCTGCCATCAAATATTGAGGCTGTCATGAAAGTGTACCATTTCGATATCAACACCAAACTGCTCACCGCCACCGCTGATGCACACCCAAATCCCATGCGGGAGGGTGAATTCCTGATACCTGCTTTTGCCACTGAAATCGCTCCCCCGTCGCTTGCGCCCAATGAAGCTGCAAAATGGGAGACCTATCAGTGGGCCATCGTCCCGATCGTGGTGGACCCCGGAACCGGGGACCTGGAATCGGTGAACTTAACTCAATATGCCGCTGATGTCAGATGGCGGCTTGAAACAGGCGGCACCGGAATTGTTTTTGAAAATATCTCGATCCCACTTGCGACAGACCGAGATTCACAGATTAAGGCCTTCGTCGCTCGTTACCAGGCCGACCAAAACCCCCAATTTACGATCAACTGGAAGTGTGCAGACGGTAATTGGAAGGCACTCAACGCCGCAAAGATTCAGGCTGCAAGCAATGCGATCTTACAGCACGTCAAAAGGTGGTTCGACGCCGAACAAATTGTTGTTCAAAAAATTGCAATGGGTGAGATCACAACTGCGCCGCAAGTAGACGCAGCATTTGCCATGATGTGAGCCATTCTTGCCCCGCATCGAAACGCAGGAGATGAAACTTATCTTGCTTGGAACCGGCATCCGTCTCACCGAGGCGCGCCGAGCAGGCATCGGTGGGCCCTCTCCATCGTTTACGCCAGCCGCCATATTCGCCAATGGGGAACAGGGGGCGTGGTACGATCCTTCTGACAGAGGCACATTATTTCGAGACACTGGTGGAACAGTGCCGGTGACGGCAGATGGCCAACGGGTTTCGCGCGTTTTAGACAAGAGCGGCAACGGGCATCACTTGGTGCAGCAGCTCAACGACAACCGCCCCTACTATAGGAGCGCGGGTGCGATCCCTTGTCTTGAACCCGCCGGTACTAGCGGTTTCATCAGTGGTGATCTGATCAACAATCCGATCGTCTACAGCGCGCGAAACAGTCCTCTCTAGATTGGTGTTCAGGCATCGCTTGAAATTGGAAACTCTTTCCCCTTGGGGCTTGTGCGGGATTCAACTGATAACATCTTCACCGGTTGTTCGACGACAGGTGTTAAGAACTGGTCGAGCCGACATAGGTGGGATGGTGACCAGATATTTTACTATAAGCCCGGCGTCGGCGAAAACCTATTTCATTGGGCCGATATGCAGACTAAGCAAGCGGCAATTGTCGCTAACGACTTCATCGATTTTCAAGTGGATGGATCCGCGGGTACGCTTGCAGCGAACAATGCCCCTGCCACTGGCAACATATCCTATGTGCCCGCCATAGGCACCCAGAATATGTCCACCGGCTCGCCTGATACCCACGCGTTCTTTGGCGGCATCATCGTGTTGCGGACCGTAATCCAAAACGACCGGGACAGACTACGAACCTATTTCCGCACGCCGCGCTGACCACTGCCGCCGCATGGCGGCACCCGATTTTAGACACTCTCCCAAAAGGACTTAGTCCCATGGATCGATCGCGTTTCTACGCGAGCGTTCGCGCTCGCACGTCCGGTGTTTTTGGCACGTCCCTCTCTCAAAGCCAGGTCGCCGGCATGGAAGTCATTCTTGATGCCGGCCAGCGCACGGGCCTGTCGCTGAAGCATCACGCCTATGTGCTGGCCACCGCCTATCATGAGACCGGTGGCAAGATGCAGCCCGTCAATGAAAACCTGAATTACACCAGCGCCGCACGTATCCGGGAGGTCTGGCCGAAGCGCTTCAGCAGCACCGCTGCTGCCATCCCCTATGTGGGCAACCCCCGGAGCCTTGCCAATCGTGTCTACGCCAACCGCATGGGGAATGGTCCGGAAGCCTCAGGTGACGGCTGGCGCTATCGCGGCCGCGCTCTGCCGCAGCTCACAGGCGAGGAAAACTATCGGAAGGCATCCAAACTCGTAGGTGTCGATCTGGTTGCTGATCCCGAAGCAGCCAATGACGCCGATATTTCGGCGCATATCCTTGTCGAGGGCATGCGGGCCGGCATGTTCACAGGCAGGAAACTGGCCGATTTCGATGTCTCATCGTCGGCCCGTCCGACAGACTATGACTATGTGGCGGCGCGATCGATCGTCAACGCAGATGTCCAGGTCAACGGCAAGCTGGTTGCCGGCTATGCCAAGGCGTTCGAAATCGCGTTGCGGGAAGCGGGCTACGCTGACCTGTCGCCGGTAACGACCTCGACAGAAAATCCGTTCGAGACGTCAAAGACAATTCCTGTCGCCACGCAACCTCCCATGCCACGGCCAACGACCCTGCCTGTGGCAACGCTCTGGGGGTTGATCCGCACGCTGCTTGCCACTGCTTTCAGCAAATCCGTCAAAGGAGCCTGACATGGGCCCGTATGTCCGCATCATTCTGCGCTACGGCGTGGGCGCCATCATTGGCTACCAACTCGGGGATCAGCTCTCGAACGATCCTGATGTGGTGACCGCGGCTACCGTTGTGGCGACCGCGCTTGTCGGAGTAGCTACCGAAGGAGCCTACTGCCTGGCGCGCAAATTCGGCTGGGACCGTTAACCATGTTGGCGCTCCTGCTCAGATTCTGGCCCCAAATCGTCGGTGCCGTTGCCACGATCTTCATCGGCTGGAAATTCCGGCAATCCGGCGCCGAGGCAGAACGCGCACGACAGGCGAAAGAGAAATTGGCGGCGGCCGAAGATCGCCTGGAGATGGACCGGGAGGCCACCGATATCGAACGGCACGTTTCCAGCCTGTCCGAGGACGAAGCACGGAAGGAAGCTCTGCGATGGTCAAGGCATTGATCCTTGCTGCTGCGCTGGCCCTTGCCGGTTGCGTCACCAAGCGAGACGGGCCGCTGCCGTCCGATCCACGCTCGATCTGGTGCGAATACAATTCGCCACGCCGGGATGCCCGGGCGGAGACACCTCGCGCCGGGCTGGATGAAATCAACAAACACAATGCCCTTGGTGAGAAATGGTGCGGGTGGAAGCCATGACAAGACATGTGTCCATCGATCCTGACGAACTGAAGCGCATCGTCAAGGAAGCCATCCGTGAGGAGCTTTCCGCCGCCGGATTGCGCATCGATGAGCCCGAACACCAATTTGAAGCTCGGGAGGATTTCCGGTTCCTCCGGAACTTCCGTCAAGCGCTGGCCGGCATATCGAGCAAGGTCGGCGCGGCCGTGATCCTGTCCATCGTTTCAGGGTTGCTTTGGCTGCTGTGGAATGGCGTCCAGGCCTTGCCAACGAAGTGAAGAACGAATGCCCGGTCGTGCAGGAACTGCTTCCATTCACGCGATGCCAGCCAGACGACAGCTGACGGCGCCAAGCAAGGGGAAACGTCCGTCAATCTCCGAGCAATTTGTCAGGATCGTAGACAGGTTTGCCTTGCAGAACCGTAGCAACCACCTTTGCGTTGCCGATGGCCTTGACCGGAACCTTGAGGATATCGCGGTCGATTATCGCAAGATCCGCGATCTTGCCGACCTCGATCGAGCCCGTCGTCCTGTCCTGATGCAACAGGCGGGCCGGGTTGATGGTCATCCAGGCGATCGCGGTAGCGACGTCAGGGGCACCGTCTTTCTGACGCGTGACAGCGGTCTGGATCTTGATCAGAGGCGACAGCTCGTCGGCGTCGAAATCGCTGCTCATCACCACATCGGCCCCCATGGCCTGAAGCGTGCCGGCGGGCATCATGGTGTCGGCCCTGTCGCCGATGAACTGGCGGATGAACTGTACATAGTCCGGATCGACGGAACTCGGGGCGAGCTGGAAATCGGCGACCACGCCCAACTGCTTGAAGCGAGGCAGATCGGCCTTGTCGACCAGATAGAGATGCGTCAGGCGGTGCGGCCCGGGCGCAGCATCGGCTTGCGCGATCGCGTCGAGAGCAAGCCGTGCACCACGATCCCCGGTCACATGATAGTGCAGTTGAAATCCCTTTTCGGACAGAACCTTTGAATAGCGGTTCAACGTGTCGATGTCGAAATAGAGAAAGCCGCGATCGAAACCGTGGTCGATGCCTGCTCCCGGCCGATAAGGTTCCAGAACCGCGCCGGTGCGCTGTTCTAAAATGCCGTCGACATAGATTTTGACCTGATTGAAGCGCAACAAGCTGTCCGGGTCATTTGAGAACTGCTTTGTCAGCGCTGCGACCTGCTCATCGAAAGGCATGTCCGGGTAGACGTAGAGCGCGTTGGAGGCCCTGACTGTCAGCGTGTTGTTGGCCAGTGCCTTCTGCCAGACCTTGACATGCCCCTGTGGCCAGAAACCTCCCGCATCACTCACGGTGGTGATGCCGTTCTTGGCCATGGTCTTCAGCGTCGGCAGCATGCTCTCATAGGCAAACTCGACATTCTCCGGTGTATCCGGGAACGCCAGGTTGCGCAGTTTCTGCTGTGCATTCTCCAATACCACACCGTTCGGCTTGCCTGTTTTCCTGTTGCGCAGGATGATGCCGCCGGGCGGATTGCCGTCGATCGCATCATAGCCGGCAGCACGCATGGCGGCCGAATTGGCCCATGCGCCATGGCCAATATCATCAAGAATCAAGACAGGGCGATCGGGTGAGATCTCATCGAGCAGCGCGATCGGATTGTCGCTCTGATCGAGCAGATTGGTCATGCTGACGCCAGAGCCGAGCACCCAGTCGGTCTTGCTGCTTTTCACACAGGCCTCGACCGTTGCAAGTGTGTCGTCGAGCTCGTCGAAGGGACCGAACTCGCACAGGATCTCGTTGACGCCGGCTTCGACGAGATGGACATGCGCATCCTGGAAGCCCGGCAGCACCATCTTGCCACCGAGATCGATGACCTCCGCTTCCTCGCCGGCGACTGCCACAACATCCTGCACCGCGCCAACGGCAATGATCATGCCGTTATCATCAATGGCCATGGCCTCGGCGGTCGGTGCCTTGGGATTGACGGTGTGAATGCTGGCGTTCGTCAGCACCTTGGTTTTGGCAAAGGCAGGCGGACTTAGCGCCATGCCTGCGGCCAGAAACAGTCCGGGAAGGTGCAATCGGCAATCGAAAATGCCAACCATCAATGGCCCTCCGAAACATGAGGCGATCTAAGCTGCTTTGCAGGAGGTACACAAGCAGCGATCTCTTCGCGCATGATTCTCTGGTTCGGTCCGGTGGTTTTAAACTCCCGCCTGCGCAGCAGATTCCGCGTCGACCGGGTGCGCCGAGTTGAACGACAGACGCACAGTCAGCCCTCCCCCTTCCGTCTCTCCGAGTGCAACCGTACCGCCATGCGCGTTCATGATCTGGTCGACGATGGCAAGTCCCAATCCCGTGCCTTCGCCTTCACGATCCCTGCCGCGCACGAACGGCTGCAGGACGTCGCGACGCTCATCCGACGGAATGCCCGGACCGTAGTCGACGACGCGGATTTCGGCCGGTGAGAGCGCCTCCACGACTATCAATTTCGTGCCGACGGCGTGCCGGACTGCATTGAGAAGCAGGTTTTCCAGTGCAACCCGGATCGCAGCCTCTGATCCGGAGAGCGAGACCGGGCGTGCCGGCGATCTCAGCTCGATGTCGATGCCGTGCTTGAGGGCCATCGGCACCTGATCGGAGACAACGGCCCTGGCGACGGCGGCAAGATCCATGTCGGCAAAGGTCAACGACTGGCCGGACAGACGCGCAAGCTGAAGCAGCGTGGTTACGATGGAACCGAGGCGTTTGGTGTCGCGGATCAATCCGTCGCGCAATTCGCCATCCGGCAATCGCTCCAGCTTCAGGCGCATCTTGGTCAAAGGAGTGCGCAATTCGTGCGCAGCATTGGCAAGGAAGTTGCGCTGAGCAGCAAAGGCGGCGTCGATCCGCATCAAGGCCGTATTGAAGGCTGCTACCATGGGCTTCAGTTCGCTCGGTGTGTCGGCGTCCGATATGCGTCTGCCATTGGGCAGCCCATCGATCCGCTCGGCGGATCGCACGACACGTTGTACCGGCCTTGCGATCGTGCCCCGGACGATGATGACGGCGATCGATGTGGTGGCAACAGGATGGCACCAAACAGTGGTAGCAGCCCCTGCGATCGCACCGGGACAAGGGCGACCAGAACGGTCTCCCAGTTCGAGAGCACGATCCCGCCAACGGAAACAATTTTCGGGCCGTCGCCTCGGCTGACCGACCTGATGCCCAGCATGTCGTGATTGTCTTGCCGGTAGCGGAACTCCGAATATTGAATTTCGCGCGGGGTCTGGTCGAACACCCGCTTGACCTCCGCGGGTTGTTGCCCATGTGAAATCACCTGCCGGCCATCGTCGATGACATACCAATAGGCCGGCTGGGCTTCGGCAAATTCGATGATGTTCGTGGCAAGCTTCTGCCTGTCGAGCGTGAGGTGGCCATCGGCATCATAGGCGATGGCGGCACCCAGCGTACGGGACAGTTCGCTGGTGTTGATCTGCAGGCGGTCTTCCGCGCTGATGCTGACGATGATCGCAAGTGTCAGAACCGTGCCGAGCAGCATCACGATCGCCATGCCGACGACCAGCAGCGCAGCGACAGGAAAGGCGATCGAGCGGTTCAAACTGTCACTCCAGAACCAGCATGTAGCCGATGCCGCGCACGCTCCTGATGACGGCCTCGCAGTCGGCATCGCGCAAGCGCCTGCGCAGGCGCGATATGTGTGAATCCAGCGCGTTCGATTCGATGTCCTCACCGATGTTATAGACGGAGGACTCCAGCGTTTCCCGCTGCACGACACGGCCGGCGCGACGCATCAGCGTTTCCAGTATCGCAAGTTCACGCCGCGGAATGTCGAGCACTTTCTGCCCGACGCTCGCCATCCGGTGGTTGAGATCGAAGGCCAGATTGCCGAATTGGGTCGAACCCAGCACGTCCAGGCTGTAGCGGCGCAGGACCGCACGTGCACGGGCGACAAGTTCCGTTGGTTCGAACGGCTTGCCGACATATTCGTCGGCGCCTTTGTCCAGGGCCGAGGCGATATCGTACGGATCATCCAGCGCGGTCAGGACCAGGGTCGCTGGCCGCGGTTGCAGCCGTCTCAGCACCGGAAGCAGCGAGAGTCCATCACCGTCAGGAAGCCTGCGGTCGATGACCACAAGATCAAATTTATGAGCCATAAGCGCGGCTTCGGCCTCGGCAATGGATCCAAAGGTGTCGGATATGCCGATCGCGCCCTCCATGATGGCTTTGAGGGAAGAGGCGAGTTCGCGATCATCTTCAACGATCAGAATATGCATGAAAGCTCACTTCCATCGAAACCCGGCACTCCAGGAGTGGACGCGGTCAGCCCTCATATCGTTCGCCATCTCGCGAGCGATAGTCCCTGCGATCCCTTTCAATGTCGAACCTTTGCAGGCATCGCGAAAAATCGGGGGTGTCGTCATCGAACCCATATGACAGGCATCGTTCCCGATCGCGTGTATTCTGGCACGCCGACAGCAATACACCGATGCATACGACATAGAACAAACGCATTTGCCGACCTCGAACTGTTTCACAGGCGGCCTGTTTCCGGGCGTCACATTGCAGCAATGTTACGAGCCGCCACGCTGCCAGCGATGCGAATGCATCCCCCGGTTTCATTTCCTTCCAGGCATTCGAGGTTCCGCGTCCCGGCATCTTAGTGGACAGCAGCTAGCCCGGATCTTGACGGACGGTTAGCCATCCCTTGCGGCAAATCGCCGATACAGCTCGCGGTGGCATTGATGTTCTCCGCGCCTTTCCTAAAATATCAGGTCTGCAGCGTGAGTCCCTACCGTCATGTCCGAGCAGGAAGCAAACCATCACGATCGCGAGCATCGGCAACGTGTGCTCAAAGGGGCTACCATCATCACCAGCATCCACAATTCGGAAATCCCTTGCGTGGTGCGCAACCAGCATACGAATGGCGCGGAACTCAAGGTGGCCGCCGATGCCATCATTCCTGAACGTTTCAGCCTCTATGTCCCTGTTGACGGTGTCGCCTATGAATCGCTGGTGCGCTGGCGCCGCAACGACCGCGTCGGCGTGCAATTCACCGGTACTGGCCCGAAACCGCGGTTCCACTACGGCTGACCCTCCAACCTTCGCTCGGACCGCTCACCGCTGCTCCACATCCTAGCCGGTTGACGCTCGGCATTGCCGCGGCTAGCTTCGGGTTGGAGCTGGTTCCGCCGCGAGGCGGATGAAAAGGGAACACGGTGCGGCCGAACCATCGGTCAAAGCCGCGACTGCCCCCGCAACTGTAACCGTTGAGCCTTCTTCCATGATGCCACTGGCCGCCTCGCGCGACCGGGAAGGCGGAAATGGGCGATGACACGGAAGTCAGGAGACCTGCCTGTTCCAGTCACCCATGCTTGATCACGAGGGGTGATCAGGCGCGGTCGTCCGTGGCGGTGACACGTGAAGTGTTGCCGCATGCGAGAACGGCCAGGAAGTGCGACTGAACGCAAATCTGTCCTAGCCAATCCGTCTGCGGTTCGAAATGAACCTCACGGCGCTCGACCGCGCCGTCAATCCTTTTGGGGGCGGATTTGAAGAAGACATTCTTGCTTGCCAGCACAGCATTGTTGGCTTTCGCAAGCCATGCCGGCGCTCAGAACAACAACATTCCCGGCAATGCCACGATGCTGGAACGCATTGTCATCACCACGCCGCTCCGACGCGAGACGACGCTGGAGCGTTCGACCTCGTCGGTAACGGTGGTCGACCGTGAGAGCATCGAGCACTCGGCTGCTCCCGACCTGCCTTCCCTGCTTAAATCCTACACCGGCGTTTCCATCGTCTCTTATGGCGGCCAGGGTGCTGCATCCAACCTCTATCTGCGTGGCATGTCGGCCAGCCAGACGCTGGTGCTGATCAACGGCGTGAGGGCAAGTTCGGCCACTACCGGCACCGCCTCGCTCGGCAATATTCCGCTCGAGTCAATCGAGCGCATTGAGGTCGCCAAGGGCGCGCATTCGGCGCAATACGGCTCCGACGCCATGGGTGGCGTCGTCAACATCATCACCAGGCAAGGCGGCCCTTGCGCAGACGGCCGCAACAGCTGTGGCTCGGTAACAGCTGGTGTGAGCTATCCGTGGGGAGGCACGTTGTCCGGCAATGTACGCGGCCAGAGCAGAAGCGGCTTCGACTATTCCCTCGGCGGCAGCCTGACCGGCACGCGAGGCTACGACTTCACGCTGCCGACCGCCTACGGCCATGAACCGGACGATGACGGTTTCCTGCTCGGCTCGATCAATGCCTCGCTGTCGAAGCAGTTCGACTGGGGCCGGATCTACGGCGACGCTCTGCTTGCCCGCAGCCGCGGCCAGTACGACGACTCGTATCCTGGCGCGAACGAAGTCGACACGACAAGTTTTGCCGGCAAGCTCGGTACCGAAATCAGACATTCCGAAGATTGGTCCTCGACCATCGAGCTGTCGAGTTCGGTCGATCGCTCCCGCAACTTCCGCGATGGCGTCGCAGGCGACAGCCGTTTTAACTCCAGCCGTCACGGTCTCTTTGCCTCCACCACCGGGAATTTCGACACCGGTGCCGTTGCGCATGTGCTGACCGGCGGTGCCGAAATCTATCGCGAACAGGTCAATTCGACCGTCGATTTCGATGTGAAGGCGCGAACGCTCGCTGCAGTGTTCAGCCAGTACTCGCTGTCCTATGAGGCGCTCACCATAGACAGCGGCATCCGCTATGACCACAATGGCCAGTTCGGCGGCGCCACCACATACAATGTCGGCGCGAGCTATGAGATCCTGCCAGACCTGAGACTGCGATCATCCTATGCCACCGGCTTCCGGGCGCCGAGCTTCAACGAACTCTATTATCCGAACTACTCCAATCCGAACCTCAAGCCGGAAAAGTCCAAATCCTATGAGATCGGGCTGAACTGGCAGGCGAGCGCCGACACCAATCTGGATGTTGCGTTCTATCAAACCTGGCTGACCGACGCGATCGCCTCCAACCCGCCGACCTACCTGCCCTTCAATGTCGCCAAGGCACGTATCACGGGTTTCGAAGCGGCACTTGCGCACCGGTTCAGCACCGAATGGAGTGGAAAGGTGAGCCTCGATGTCCGTCAGCCGCTGAACCAGGACAACGGCAAATACATCCCCTACCGCGACCGGCTCAAAGCAATGGCCGAGGTTACGTATAGCCCGATCGAGCAGTTGGACCTGACGACGCGCCTGCTCTACGGGGCGGCGCGCTACGCCAATGCCGCCAACACGACGAAGCTGCCGGACTATGTCACGGTGGACTTCACCGCGCTCTACGCATTGGATGCCTCATCGCAGGTGAAATTCGCGGTCGAGAACCTGTTCGACGCCGATTATTCGACGGTGACGGACTACCGCGCCCCCGGCCGCACTTTCAATCTGAGCCTCACCCGGACATTCTGAACCGCGGAGATGACGATGCAGGCAAGGGTACAGATCGCGACGACTACCGGCAGGGCTTCCTGCCGCTATGGACGAACTCTGCCCTTGAGCCTGATGGCAGGTAACCTGTTTCTAGCGGGCGCCTGCGCCGCCCTAGCCGCTGAAGCGCCGAAGCGTGTCGTTTCCATGAATGTCTGCACCGACCAGATGGCAATGCTGGTGGCGGATGACGGGCAGCTTCACTCTGTCTCCTACCTGGCCGGCGATCCGGCAACGTCGGTGCTGGCCGTGGAAGCACGACGCTTCGTGATCAATCACGGGCAGGCGGAAGAGGTTTTCCTGATGCAACCGGACCTCGTCCTTGCCGGGAGCTATACGACGCGTGCGACCGTCGGCCTGCTCAGGCAACTCGGCATTCGCGTTGAGGAGTTCCCGCCGGAAACCTCCTTCGACGACGTGCGAGCAAGCCTTCGGCGCATGGGCGATATCCTCGGCAGGCAAAGTCGGGCCGAGGCACTGGTGGCCGAACTCGACGGCAAGCTCGCCCGGGCGAGAGCACATCCCCACCGTGACCTCACCATCGCGACCTATTTTGCCAACTCCTACACATCGGGTGCCGGCACGCTGGTCGATGCGGTGGTCACCGCATCGGGCCTGACGAACCTGGCGACGAAGCTTGGCCTGTCCGGCACCCAGCAATTGCCACTGGAACTCCTGGTCCTGGCAAAGCCGGACATGCTGGTCGACTCGGAAGCACGCTATGCGACACCAGCCCTGGCACAGCAGACCTTCGTCCATCCTGCTTACAGGGCACTCAGCGAAGAGACCGCGCGCGTTTCAGTGCCGACTAGATATACCATCTGTGGCGCACCCTTCACGGCTACTGCCGTGGAGATGCTCACCGAGGCTGCCGCCAGTCGTTCAGAAAGCGGTCATGCAGGAGGGGCGCAGCCATGACAGACGTTGCGCGATACCGCACCCTGCTTTTTGTGCTCGGCCTGCTGGTTGCGGTGCTTTTCCTGCTGTCTCTCACCGTCGGCCCGGCAGCCATTGCTTTCAGCGACAGCATCAAGGCGCTGTTTTCCGGCAAGGGCGATGCGATCGCGCTGATCATGCGCGAGATCCGGCTACCACGCGCGCTGCTCGGCCTGATGATCGGTGCAACGCTCGGATTATCCGGCGCCGCACTGCAGGGCTATCTGCGCAATCCGCTGGCAGAGCCCGGGCTGATCGGCGTCAGCGCCTCAGCTTCGCTGGGCGCGGTGCTTGCCATCTACAGCGGCCTGACCATCATCTTCCCGCTGGCCCTGCCGCTCTCCGCCCTCTTGGCGGCAATGCTTGCGGTGGTCGTCGTGCAGGCGCTTGCCGGCCGGCGTTCCAACACACTCACCATCATCCTGGCAGGCGTCGCGGTCTCCAGCCTCGCGGGCGCCATGACGTCGCTGGCGCTCAACCTATCGCCCAATCCGTTCGCGGCACTTGAGATCATGTTCTGGATGCTTGGCTCCCTCACAGATCGCTCGATGATGCATGTCTGGCTGGCCGCACCCTTCATGCTGGCTGGCTGGGTGCTTTTGCTGATGCTTGGCCGCGCGCTCGATGCGCTGACGCTGGGCGCCGATACCGCGGCCTCGATGGGCGTCGACATGCGCCGCGTGCAACACCTGGCGGTGCTGGGTACGGCCGCCTCGGTGGGTGCTGCAACCGCCGTCGCCGGTGCCATCGGTTTTGTCGGGCTGGTGGTGCCGCATCTGCTGCGGCCACTGGTCGGCGCACGGCCGTCACGGCTTTTGCCTGCCTCCGCACTCGGTGGCGCGGCGGTGGTCCTTGCCGCCGACATCCTGGTGCGCCTCATAGCACCGGGCCGCGACCTGAAACTCGGCGTGCTGACGGCCATCGTCGGCGCCCCTTTCTTCCTGTGGCTTGTCTATCGCGAACGGCGGAGGCTGGCATCAGCCTGCTTGCCGTTTCCGGCCTGTCGGCCACACTCGGGCGGCAGCGCGTGCTGAGCGATGTTTCCTTCGCTGTCGGTCCCGGCGAATTCGTCGGGCTGATCGGGCCGAATGGTGCGGGAAAATCGACCCTGTTGAAGGCAGTACTCGGCCTTGTCGCCTCTCGGGGCAGCATCTCGATCGCCGGGCTCGAGGCCGCCACGCTCGGAGCGCGCGAGCGCGCGGCGAGCATTGCTTATGTCGCGCAGGAGCACGAGATCGCCTGGGCGATCCCGGTCGCAGCCGTCGTCGCGCTCGGACGTACACCATATCGGCCGGCATTCGCCGCCCTCTCATCGACCGATCACGTGGCCATCGAGCGCGCGATGCGGCAGATGGAAGTCGACAGCTTCCGGGACCGCGCCGCCACCGACCTTTCGGGCGGCGAAAAGGCGCGTGTGCTGATTGCCCGCGCGCTCGCCCAGGAAACGCCTCTGCTGCTCGCCGACGAGCCGACCGCGGGCCTCGATCCTTCGCATCAGATCACCTTGATGCGGCTGTTCGCCGACCAGGCGAAACAGGGTCGCAGCGTCGTCGCCTCCATGCACGACCTTGGCCTTGCAGCACGCTGGTGCAACCGGCTTATCCTGCTCGACCGGGGCCAGATCATCGCGGACGGCTCACCGGAAACGGTACTGACTCCTGAAAGCCTTGCCAGTGTCTATGGCGTCGAAGCCTATTTCGGTACGGCGGCAGGTCGTACCGTCATCCAGCCGCTCGATCTGGTTCAGCCTCCCCCTCAAACCGGAAAAAGACCATGACCGATCTTGAACCGCTGCTGCAGAGGCATCTTGGCGACTGGCGATCTGGCTGGAGCATGGGGTCGTTCGGCGCCATTGCCGAATTCCACCAGGATGCAGACGAGCAGCCGGTGATCGATGAGCCGCTGGATCTGACCCGCGCAACCCGGCGCGGTGCCATTCGGCTGGAGCGCCGACGTCTAGCCGAGGCAACCGCAGTTGCTTATGAGACGCTGAGCCCGAAGCGACATCGCTGGAGCCATGCCGTAGCGCTTTGCCTGCCGGAGGCGCGTGCGCGGCGCAACGGGCACAAGGTGCTGACCGAGATCGGCCCGGACGACGATGCCATTCGCGGCATCGACCGTACCGGCATCCTGTTCGACATGGGTCTCGGCCTGCCGCAATGCGATTTCTGCGTCCGCACCAGTGATCCGAAGCTGCTCGGTGAATTGCGCGCCAATCTCGGGCGATCGCTGTTCGAAGCCGGCAACGGCGCGACCACCGCCATCATGGCTGCGCATCCGCATCGCGTGGCGCTGACCGCGCTCGGGCGTGTCGAGGTCTATCAGAAGATCGGCGGCCCGGACACCGGCGGCGTTTCGCCAGCGGGACCGCATACACATCTCCTACCCAAGCTGCTGGCCAGCGGCCGCACCCATTCGGCCAACACGCCGATACCACAGGGATTGCTGCCCCTCGCCTTCCTGCATCCAGGCAATCCGGTCATCGGTCCGATGGGCGAGGATCAACCCTTCGACCTGGACCTGTACGCGGCATTCCAGAACCTGCTGACTCACTACGGAACCGCGGAGGCGCGCATGGCGAAACAGGCGATCAGCACAGCGATCGGCGGCAGCGTGCCGCCGCAAGACTGGACGCCTCCAGTCAGCCGCGCCGCCAAGGCAGCAGCGCGCATCGCGCTGCGCCAGGAAGCGAGGCTAGCTGCCTACCATGCCGATACCAGACGTGCCGACATCGTCACCGACTGGCAGGTGGCATTTGACCAGCTCGACCCGGAGGCTGCGGAGAGCATCGAAGACGAAGCGCCGGGGCACTGAAGCGGGCACGCCAGCAGAAACCTCGGATCATAAGCCGGCTACTTGGTAGCCTGCAGCTTGTCGACCGCTGCCGTAAAGCCCTTCAGTGAGACGGGGATGGTCACCGGCTTGCGCGTCACGGATTCCATGCCGATGCTCAGTGTTGTCCCCGACTTCAATCCCGTCAGCAGTTCCGGCGTGAGAGGCACGGCGGCATAGGCGCCGTTCTGGTCACTGGTCTGAATGGCAACAGGCGCCTTGTTGCCGGAATCAATCTGGTAAGATGCGCCAGCGGGCAGGAACAGGCCGTGCGGCAGTGCCAGCAACATGGCGAGGCTGCCATTGTCGGCCTGCCGGCGTACGGTCAGCGTCAACACGCGCTGACCGGTCTTGGACTCCGTCAGGTTCTGCGAAGCCTGGCACTCGAGGTCGGTTCCCGAACCGCCACTGGCGCAGTTTACGACCCAGGGATTGCCCTCGGGCTGCTTGGCGTCGGCGGCCTTCGCATCTGCAGGCTTGGCGCTGGGTTTGGCTTCCTCGGCATACACGCCAGAGACCGTGGCGCCCAGCATGACAAGCACTGTTGCGGCGCTCGCCCACATGCTCCATCGGGAGCCATAAGACCCACCCATACAGACTTTGCCTTTCGTCATTTCGCACCCCATACGCGGACCCGCGTGATCCCTACATCAGTGCATACTTTCTGGAAAGCGGAACTTCACCTGCCAGATTACATGCTGTTACCAAATAACCACAGTATTGATGACTCTTCTTGGGAGTGTTCCACTCAAGGACTCGCTAATCAAGTGATTTTGGATATTGTCCCCCAACCTGGGGATGTTGCTGAATGGTTTGGGGGAAACGCACGCCGTTTCGTGTTCAGGCTGGCGTGCGTGGCGCTGCCCGCATGGGGGCTCGGTATTTGCCACACGCCTCCATGCCACATGCGTATTCGCAGCACGCACGGCAGCTTCTCAAAACCTCGGCGCTGTCTACGGTAGCACTTGCGCTGTCGGGCATCACCACGGCGCAGGCCGATCCCGACGGGCTTTGGCAGCCACAGGTGCGTGCCATCATCGGCGCCGACAACCACGGCGCCAGTGCCGCCCTGGAAGGTTTCATCCTGCTGAAGCAGACCGCCGAGTCGGTGCTGTTTCTCGACGTCCGCGGCAAACATCGATTCGACGACGGCTTCGGCCAGGATGTCGGCATCGGCGTGCGCCGACTGGTCAACCCCGACCTGCTCGTGGGCGGCTATGCCTATGCCAACGTGCAGACCGTCGACGGCCACACTTACAGTGGAGCAACGCTCGGCATCGAGGCGATCACGGCCAATTACGATGGCCATCTGAATGTCTACCTGCCGTTTGGCGGCGACAGCAACGAGAGCAAAAGCAATTCCACCTTGTCGCTCGTCGGCAATCAACTGCTCGAGCAGGTATCCGTCCTCGACCGGCGCAGCTACAGCGCCTGGGGCGTCGAGGGCGAATTCGGCGTGCAGGTGCCGCTGGACCTGCCGGACAATCATTCACTGAGGCTGGATGTCGGCGGCTATCATTTCGCCGATCCCGACGGGCACGACGGCAGTGTTACCGGTGCCAAAGCCGGTATCGAATATGCCATTCGTGACGCATTCAGCGCCGGCTGGGACCTCACGCTCGCCGGCGAAGTACGCAGCGACAATCGCGACCACACCCAATTCGCCGGTTCGATCCAGCTCAGCGTGCCGTTCAATCCGCCTGCACGCAATGCCTCGCAAGAGGAGATCGCGACCGCTTATCCGGTGAGCGAGGGCCTGCGCAAACGGGTCAACGAGCGCGTGCGCGGCGATATCGGCGTGCGCGTCAACACCCAGGAGACGAAGCGCGACTTCACGCGCAACGCCATCAATGCCGCGACCGGCAAGGCCTTCGGCACCTTCTTCTTCGCCGACGGCGAAAATACACTGGGCCTCGGCACTCAGGGCGACCCGACGACGCTCGATGATGCCGTCGCCAAAGCAGGCAAGGATGGATTTGTCGTCGCCCTCGGCGGCAAGGGCAACATTTTGACCGCCGGGGCCATTCTGGCGCAGAACCAGACCGTGATCGGCGGCGCAGGTACCGTGAAGGCTCTTGCCCTCTCCGGAAACATCGAGACCTTCAGCTTCGGCGGCTCGAATGGCACCATCGCAGGAACGAACGCCGGCAATGCGGTGCTCAGTCTCGCAGACGGCGATACGATTTCTGGCATCACCGTAACGGGTGGCCGCGTCGGCATCTCGGGCGTCAACATCAAGGGCGCGACCCTGACCGATGTCACAGTAACCGGAACCGGCTCGCACGGCGTCGCCTTCACCGGCAGTTCGACGGGCGTCACAGGGACCAACCTGACGTCCAGCGGCAATGGCGGCGACGGGCTGCATATCGAAAGCGACGGCACCTTCAATTTCGCCGGAACCACCCTGCTCTCCGGCAATGCCGGCGACGGCCTCGATATCAAGGGCAAGGGCACCTACGCATTCGCAACGCTGAACGCGCAAAACAACGCCGGCGACGGCATCCATGTCGCAGGCACCTCCAGCACCGGCACATTCTCGACCACCGGCGGCACGGTCTCCGGCAATGGCGGCATCGGCGTCTTCGTGGACCCGATCACCGCCAGGATCACGCTGGGCTCGGTCGGCCAGAATGGCGGCACGTCGGGCATCGTGCTCGACAATGTGAGCGGCAGCTTCACCATCACCGGCCCGACGACCATCTCGAACACGAGCGGCGATGCGATATCGATCGCGAATTCGTCGGCGACGATCTCGTTCCTCGGCGGCGTTCTCATCACCAATCAGGCCTCCGGCTTCGCCGGAGTCGACATCGAGGGCAACAACGGCGCGATCAGTTTCGCCAACCTGCAGATCGCCCTGCAGTCAGGCAACAGCACCGGGCTCGATCTTTCCGGCGCGCTGGTGAACGGCAACATCACCGCGATCATCTTCAACCTGACCAGCACCACGCCCACCGGCACGGTCGGCGTCAACCTGGTCGGCGCGAGCGGCACCGGCGCCGTACGGCTCGGTGACCCCAACGCCCTGGGCGCGAATGCATCGATCGGCGGGGCTGGAGGCAATGCCACCGGTCCGGGAACCGGCGTGCTATTGTCCGCTGCGACAAGCCTGAATTTCATCTTCGGCGACGGCGAAGCCGGCACAGACGTCGGCTCGACCATCACGGCGGCGACGCCTGTCGCCGCAACCGACACCCTGCCGCTTGGCGGCAGCTACAACTTCCTCGACGCCAGGCTCATCGGCAACACATCCAATCTCGCAACCAACGTCTCGCTCTACTACGTCGACAACGTCACCGACGGCATCGACGACGGCTCGCGCGATCATCCGGGCACGATCCTCGGCGCCATGAACAGCACGGCGGCCGTCATCATACTGGTTGACCGCACCGGAACCGACGTCATCGACACCAATGCCGCCACGCAAGGGGCGCAGGCATCGCTGCTGCTCGATAACAACCAACGCCTGATGTCGTTCCTGGCCGGAGACACGATCAGCGTCGGCGGCGGCGCACCGGCCAACTTCCTGCTCACCGGTATCGATGTCGGCAAGGTCACCAACCCGTTCGCCGGCACCGGCTCGCCGATGCTGACCACCACCGCCGCAGCCAATACGGTGACCCTGGGCAACGCCAACCTGATCGAGGGCGTGCAGGTCAGCAATGGCGCCGGAGCCGCCTCGGTTTCCGGTGCGGGCTCCAGCGCAACGCTCCGCAACAGCGTGATCGGCGGCCTGGCGCTCAACGCGATGTCCGGCACGGTCACTGTCGACAGTACCACCCTGGACCAGCTGACGGTCACAGGCGGCAGCGTGGCCGTGGTCGGGGCCAAGGCCAATCTCGCCACCGGCGCCAATGTTGCGGCATTGTCCGTAACCGGTGGTCATTCAGGCTCGATCACCTTCGATGCCGCCTCGTCGATCCTGGCCAGCAACGGCACCGGCCTGCTGTTCGACAATGCCGACGGCATCTACGGTTTCAACGGCGCCACGACGCTCAGCGGCGGCGATGCGGGCATCGACATCCTGAACGGCTCGGCGGGCTCCTTCACCTTTGGCACCGGCGCCTCGATCGCCAGCCCATCCGGCACGGCGTTGACTGTCGACGGCAGCACAGCGACAGTGACCTTCGCCGGCTCGCTGACGCAGAACAGCGCCGCCACGGCAATTTCGGTAACCAACAATACGGGCGGCACGATCACCCTCGGCGGCATGGTGGTGGCCACCACCTCAACTGCCGACGCCATTCTGTTCCAGGGCAACGGCGCGGCGACGACGCTCTCCCTGAATGGCGGGCTCGACGTCAACACCACCTCGGGTATCGGCCTGCTGGCAAACGCCGCAGGCACGATCAACATCGCGGCGACCAGCGGCTTCGAATACATCAGCGCGCAGACCGGACAGGCAGTCGACCTGACCGGCGTGACTGCCAACATTGCGCTCGATCTGGTCTACGGCAATGGCGGCACGAGCGCGATCAGCCTGATGTCCGTCGACGGAACGTTTGCCGTCAGCAATTCGACCACCGTCTCGTCAACCAGCAACGACGGTATCCGGATCGTACAGTCCGCGGCCAATGTCTCCTTCGGCGGCACGACGACGATCACCGACACTGGTGGCAACGGCATCTATCTGCAGGACAATACCGGGACCGTCAGCTTCAACGGCAGCACGACGATCAGCAATCCGGGCGCGGCCTTCACGGCATCCGGTGTTGCCATCAAAGGCGTCAACGCGGCGATCGTTTTCAACAGCCTGGCCATCGACCTCGCGCAGCCCTCGACAACCGGCATCGACATGTCGAGCGCCGTGCTGGCAGGCAACATCACCGTCACGAATTTCGACCTCACCAGCAGCTCTGCCGCCGGCACGATCGGCATCGATATCAGCGGCGTGACGAGTCCGAGCAACAAGACGATCTTCATCGGCGACCCGAGCACGCCATTCGCGAGCGGCGAGAGCGCCACCATCGCCGGCGTCGACACCGGCGTGCTGGTGTCGCCACTCACCAATATCGGCTTCACCTTCGGCGACGGCGAAGCGGTGCAGGATGTCGGCTCGACGATCAACGCAACGACGCCGATCCGGTCGACCGGCGCGCTGCCCACGCTTGGCACCTACAACTTCCTCGACGCCAACCTGGTCGGCGACACCACCAACCTGTCCACCAATGTCTCCGTCTACTATGTCGACGATGTCACCGACGGCATCGACGACGGCTCGCGCGACCATCCGGGCACCATCACAGGCGCGTTGGCCGCCGCGGCCGACGCGATCGTGCTGGTCAACAATCCGCTGGACGGTGACGGCACCATCGACATCTTTTCGGCGACGCAGGGTGTCCAGACCACCGTGTTGCTCGATGCAAACCAGCGTCTTTATTCCTTCAACCAGAATGGCTCGACAATCAATATCGGCGGCGGCGCGCCGGGCACCTTCCTGCTGACGGGCATAAGCAACGGCACCATCACAAATCCGGGCATCGGCACGCCGATCCTGACGTCGTCGAGCGGGCTGAGCCAGACCATCACGCTCAGCAGCAGCAACACGATCGACGGCATTATCGTCAGCAACAGTTCGTCTCCCTCGATCAGCGGCACCGGCATCAGCGGTGGCGTTATTGCGAACAGCAATCTTGTCGGGATACTGCGCCTGGACAGCGCCATCGGAACGATGACAATCACCAACACGACGATGGCGAAGTTCCTTGTCGATGGCGGCAGCGTCAATGTGAACGGTACGAATGCCGACATATCGACAAACACCAGCGGCGAAGCATTCAGGGGATCAAGCGGCCATACCGGGACGATCAACTTCGACGCGGCATCGAGCGTTGTCGCGACCAGCGGTATCGGTTTCCAATTCGACAATGCAGACGGCTCGTACAGCTTCCTCGGCAACAACACGCTGAACGGCGATGACGCCGGCATCGACATCCTCAACGGATCGGGTGGCACATTCGTGTTCTCGACCGCCGGCTCGACCACGACAACGATCACCAATCCGACCGGGGTCGCCTTCAATGTCGATGCCAGTACGGCGACTGTGACCTACAACGGCAATATCACGCAGACGGTGAATCCAGCCGCGCTGGTGAATGTCACCAACCATAGCGGCGGCACCATCACCTTCCAGAACGGCACGCTGAGCGCCACCATGGGCACCGGCCTGCAGTTCAGCAATGCCGACGGCACCTACAACTTCAACGGCACCACGACGCTCAACGGCGGCGACGCGGGTGTCGACATCATCGGCGGTTCGAGCGGTACCTTCACCTTTGGCGCGGGCGCCTCGATCACCAGCCCGTCCGGTATTGCCTTCAACGTCGCCGCGAGCGCGGCGACCGTCACCTACAACGGCACGATCACGCAGAACAATGCGGCGAACGCGGTTTCGCTCACCGCCAACACCGGCGGCACGATCACCTTCGGCGGCGCGATCACGGCCAACACGACGACCGCGACGGCAATCTCGATCGCCAACAACACCGGCGGCATCTTCAATTTCAACGGACCGGTCACGACCAGCACGTCGAGCGGCACCGGCGTACTGCTCGACACCAACACGGGCGCGACAATCAACTTCACCGGCGGGCTCGACATCACGACGACCGGCGGCGATGGTCTGACAGCAATCAATGGCGGCACACTGACCGTCACCGGTTCCGGCAACACGATTGCGTCTGATGGCAACGGCCTCTTGATGGGCGGTATGAATGTCGGTGCCACGGGCATCAACTTCGACAGCATCTCGGCCGACTCCAGCATTGCCGGCATCGCACTGAGCGGCGTAACCCTGACAGGCGATGTGAATATCGGTGGATTGAAGGTCACCGGTGTCAATGGCGGCGCCTTCTCGGGACTGACAGGCCCGGGGAAAGTCAATCTGACCGGAACGATCGACCTGGACCTTACAGATCCAAACAGTATCGGCTTTGATTTCGGCGGCCAGATCGGCACCGTCAATATCGCGAACGCCACCGGATCCACACTGACGATCGATGGCGCCTGGCTCGGAATCCAGTTCAGCGGAGCACAGGGCGGCACGGCCAATATCGGCGGCAATGGCGGCTCGGCCACCATCACCGCGGCCCAGGCCACCGGTTCGGCGATCGCTTTGAACGGCAACACCATCGGTGGGCCAGTGCTCAACTACACTGGCGCGCTCAATGTCAGCGCAGGCAATGTGGTTTCTACGGCCGGCGCAGACCTTGCCGTCCTCAACCTCGCAGGCACCGTCACGTCGACGACAAACGACACAGCCTTCAATTTCGCCGTGGCGTCGGGCACCTACAACATCTTGAGCTTGATCACCCATGCCGGCGGAACCGGCGTCAATGTCGGTCCAGGCGCGCTCGCGACCGGGACCATCACGTTCTCAAGCGCATCGAAGACTTTCAGCACCGGCACCAACAATGCCGTCTCCATGGCCGGCCTGGGCACGCTGTCTTTCACCAATGGCGGCCTCGGCATCACGACCAGTTCCGGCATCGGCCTCGGAGCCGTCTCCGGCACCGTCAAGATTTCGGGCGGTACCGGCAACACCATCAATTCCATGCCCGGAACGGCAGTCAGCCTCAGCGGCACCACCGCCGACATCACGCTCAATTCCATCACCGCGGCCGGCGGCCTGAACGGCGTGTCGCTCAGCACCATGTCCGGCAGCTTCAGCGTTTCGGGCACGACGCAGGTATCGAACACGACGGGCGGCGGCATCGTACTGGCCGGCAACAGCGGAACAGTGTCGTTCCTCGGCACGACGACCATCACCAGTCTGACCACAGCCGCGGTCAAGATCAACGGCACCAACGGCGCGATCAGCTTTGCCGACCTCGACATCGCACTGACTGCCGCAAACACGACCGGCTTCGACGTTTCGGGAGCCGTCGTCAACGCCAACATCACGGCGACCGATTTCGACCTCACCAGCGCTTCGGCCACGAACACGACGGGTGTCAATCTGGTCGGTACAACTGGAACCGGCCTGATCCAGCTCGGCGACGGCAGCGCACCCGCCAGCGGCCAAAACGCGAGCATCGCGGGCACCCTCGCCAACCCAGGCGGCCCGACGACAGGCGTACTCGTGTCCAGCGCCACCAATGTCGACTTCATCTTCGGCGATGGCGAAGGCAGCACCGATGTCGGATCGTCGATCACCGCGGTAACGCCGATCGCCGCCACCGACGCGCTGCCCAACCATGGCACCGATGTCTACAACTTCCTCGACGTGACGCTGACCGGCGACACGTCGAACCTGTCCTCACCGTTCAGCGTCTACTACGTCGACAATTTCGACGACGGCACCAACAACGGCTCGCGAAGCAATCCAGGCACGATTGCCGGCGCGATCGCCAGCGGCCGCGACATCATCGTGCTCGTCAACAATGGCGGCACCATCGACGTCAACAGCGCATTCCAGGGTGCCGGCACAACGTTGACGCTGGCCAACAACCAGCGGCTCTATTCCTTCCTGGCCGGCGACACCATCAACGTCGGCGGCGGCGCCCCGGCGAGCTTCCTGCTGACCGGCGTCGACAGCGGCAACATCACCAATCCGGCCAGCGGCACGCCGACGCTGACGACCAGCGCGGCCGCAGCGAACACAGTCACGCTTGCCAACAACAACGTGTTGCAGGGCGTCCTGGTCACCTCGGGGCCGGGCGGCTATGGAGTCTCGGGCACCGGCAGCAACACGCTGACGATAACCGGCAGCAATGTCGGCGGACTGAGGCTCAGCTCCGCTACGGGCATGGCGAACCTCGGCGACACGCTCTTCAGCCATATCCATCTTGCCGGCGGCAGCATCGTGTTGACCGCCACCAATGCCGATATCAGCAGCACAACGGCGGTGAATGCGTTCGAAATTTCAGGCGGCCACACCGGCAACGTCACTTTCGATGCGGCGTCCACCATCAGCCAGACCGGTACGGCGCGCGGCGTCTCCATCACTAGCAAGACCGCGGGCACCGTCACCTTCGGCGGCCTTGTCACCGCCAACACCGGCGCGGCAGAAGGCGTCTTCCTGAGCGGCAACACCGGCGCCACGTTCAATTTCGACGGCGGCCTCGACATCGACACCACCACCGGCACCGGTTTCACCGCAACGGGCGGCGGCACGATCAATGTCGCCAGCAGCGCCAGCAACACGATCAACTCGACCGGTGGCCAGGCGATCAATCTCGCCAACATCACGAGCAACATCACGTTCGCCTCGATTGTCGCCGGCGGTGGGGCAAGAGGCATATCGCTGGATGCCGTTGCAGGCTCGTTCACGGTGTCGGGAACGACAACCATCAACGGTTCCACCGACGCCGGCATCCAGATCCAGAACTCGTCGGCCAACGCCACCTTCACCGGCAAGGTGACGATCCTCAACGGCATTGGCGCCAATGGCGACGGCGTGTGGATGGATACCAACACCGGAACCTACGATTTCAACGGCGGCGTCGACATCACGGTGAACGGGACCGGAGCGTTCGGTCTGCGGGCGCACAATTCCGGCACCGTCAACATCGCCAATGTCGCCGGCAACCAGATCACCTCGAACAACGGCACCGCGTTGTCGATCGATCCGACAGTGTTCAATGCCATATTCGACAGCCTGACGGCGGGCGGCGGCGTCAACGGCGTTTTGCTGGACCAGATGAGCGGCTCGCTGACGGTGACAGGCATGGTCACCATCAACAATTCAACCGGCAACGGCCTGATGATCGCCAATTCGGCGGGCACGGTAAGCCTCGGCAGCGTCGCCATCAATGGAACCGCCGGCAACGGCGTCGACATCTCCGGTGCCAACGGAGCCATCACGATCAGCGGCGGCTCGATCGGCGACAGCAACGATCCGGGCGGCATCGGCGTCAAGATCAGCGGCGGTACCGCGGCCGTCACCATCAATGCGTCGGTGGCAAAAACGACGGCAGGCGACCTCATCGAAGTCAGTGGCCGCACGGCCGGCACAGTCAGCTTCGGCGGCAATCTCTCGTCCAGCGCGCAGGGTGGCGGCATCGACGTCAACGGAAACAGCGGCACCGCAGTCATCAGTTTCAGCGGCGCGACCAAGGCGATCAACACCAGCGCCAGTGGCGCAGCCGCGGTTTCGCTCGTCAACAATGGCGGCGCCACGATCAATTTCCTCGGCGGTGGACTTGCCATCAGCAGCGGTGCAGGCACCGGCCTCAATGCCACCGGTGGCGGCACGATCAATGTGACGGGCAGCGCGAACCAGATCTCCACGACGACCGGCACTGCCGTCAACCTCGACACGGTCGTGATCGGCGCCAGCAATGTCACGTTCGATACGACGAACAAGACGGTCACGGGCGGCACCAGCGCCGTGGTGCTGAATACGGTAACCGGCGGCAGTATCGATCTCGGCAGCGGCACGCTCAACGGTGGCTCGGGCGCGGTGATCCGCGTCGGCGACGGCGCCGGCGGCGCCAACACCGGCGGCACGGCGGGACTTGTCTACAGCGGCAACATCGTCAGTGGCACCGGCCAGGCCGTCAACATCAGGACCGTGCGGCCGGCGCGCAGAACATAACGCTGTCAGGCAACATCACGCACGGCGTCAGTGGCCAGACGGGCATACTGCTCGACGACAACGCGGCTGGAACAATCACCTTCTCGGGCGCGTCGAAGTCGATCTCGTCGGGGTCGGCAACGGCCGTCAGCCTCACCGACAATGGCGGCGCAACGGTCAGTTTCCTCAATGGCGGGTTGAACATCACCGCCTCCGGAACAGGCTTCCTGGCCACGGGCGGCGGCACGATCAATGTGGTGTCCGGAGCCGGAACCAACGCCATCACCACGACCACAGCCACCGGCACAGGCGTCGACCTGAACGGGATCACCATCGGCGCCAGCAATATCGGCTTCGCGACGGTCAATGTGGATGGCGCCGCCACCGGTATCCGGGTGACCAATGTCACAGGCAGCGGCCTTTTCATCAGCGGCGGCACAATCCAGAACACGACAACGGCGGCAGTCGATATCAGCGGCGGCGGCAGCAGCATCAATTTCGCCAACATGACGATCAGCAATTCCGCCGGCCGTTCCCTGTCGGTTGTCGGCCGCGGCAGCGGCGCGATCAGTTTCGGTGGCGGCACTCTCACCGATACCGGCCAGGGCATGCTGTTCCAGAACAACACTGGCGGTTCGACAACATTCTCCGGCGGCACCCGCAGCGTCAACGTCGCAGGCGCGAACAACGCGCTGACCGTCATCAACAGCGCCAGCCACTCGGTAAGCTTCGGCGGTACGACCACGCTCCAGACCACGGGAACCGGCAATGCGGTGGACATTTCCAACGGCGCGACGCTCGCCTTCACCGGCACCGCCATCAATGCCAATGGCAGCGGCGCGGCTCTGCAGGCCGACGGCGGCGGCACGATCGTCATTACCGGAACGGGTGCGCTGAGCGCCGGCGCTACTGCAACGGCGGTCAGCCTGGACACCGTAGCGGTCGGCGCGGGTGGCATCACCTTCGCCTCCACCAGCAAGACAGCGGGCGGCACCACCGCCGTTCTGATGAGCAACGTGACCGGAACCGGAACGGTCAATCTCGGCACCGGCACGCTGAATGGCGGTTCGGGCGCGGTCGTCAGCATCACAGGCGGCACGGCCAGCTTCACCTACAGCGGCAACATCAACCAGAGCAACAACGCCGCTCTGCTCAGCGTCACCAACCACACGACCGGCACGGTCACGTTCCAGACCGGCACGCTCAGCGCCACCAATGGCACGGGCCTGCAGTTCGACAATGCCGATGGCACCTACAACTTCAACGGCACAACGACGCTGAATGGCGGCGATGCCGGCATCGACATCATCAACGGGTCGGCTGGCGCCTTCACGTTCGGTAGTGGCACCACGATCACCAATCCGACCGGCGCCGGCTTCCTAGTCAGCGGTGGCAACGGCAACATCACCTACAACGGCACCATTTCCAAGAACAATGCGGGCCGCATGATCGATATCCAGTCGCGTACGGGCGGCACCACGACGTTCAGCGGCAATCTGTCGGCAACGACAAATGCCACGGGCGGCATCTATGCCGCCAGCAACAGCGGCGGAACCTTCGATTTCAGCGGTGCCACGAAGACACTCTCGCTCAACGGCAGGGGTGTCGACCTCCAGGCCAACACCGGCGCGACATTCAATTTCACGAATGGCGGACTGGCCATCACATCGACCACCCAACTCGGTTTCAACGCCTCGGGCGGCGGCACGGTAACGGTTCAGGGCACGAACAACACCATCAGTTCGGGCACCGGGGGAGCGCTCAATATCTCCAACACCAGTATCGGGGCGGCCGACGTCACGTTCAGGTCGATTTCTTCGAACGGGGCAGCGAGCGGCATCGTCCTCAACAATACTGGAACCGCGGGTGGTTTGACGGTGACCGGCGATGGTGCTGCAGCCAACAACGGTTCGGGTGGCACCATCCAGAATTCCACGGGCGACGGCATCAGCCTGACGAACACCACCGACGTCAACCTTGCTCGCATGAACGTCACCAACAATCTCGGCGACGGCATCGGCGGCGCGACCATCAACGGCATGGTGCTGGATCGGTTAAATATTTCTGGAAACGGCAATGACGCAGGGACGGACGAATCCGGCATCAACATCGTTGACCTGACGGGAACCGCATCGGGTGGGGCGCACCGGACGGCGATCCTCAATTCGGTGATCAGCAACAACTACGAATTCGAGATCCAGATCACCAATAGTTCCGGAACGCTGACCAACCTCCAATTCCTCAACAACAGCGTAACCGCCAACGACAGCGGCGGTGTTATCGGCAACGCGTTCAACTTCCTGGGAGAGGGCACTTCAACCATGGGGCTGACCGTGAGTGGCGGCAGCTTCACCGGAAATTACAATCCTGCCAGCCCGCCCGCCAATCCAACGGCTACCGGACTCCATGCCGACACCAGTGGAACGGCAATGACGGTCAATGTGTCGGGTGCGACATTCACCGGCAACAATGTCGGCATCAACATCTCGACCGGACCGGGCAGCAGCACGGTTGTTTTCGACCTCGACAACAATACATTCGTCAATCAGCGCTCGACCGCGATCAATATCTTCAACAACGGCAACGCCCCATTCACCCGGACGGTCAACGGCACCATCACCAACAACATCATCGGGAATGGTGCCGACTTCTCAGGCTCGACTGTCGGTCGAGGCATTGATGTCGGCAACGAAGGTGCGGTCAACCTCACCGTGCTGATCAGCGGCAATACGATCCAGGACATCGGCACGCCGGGAACACTGACAAGCACCGGCAGCGCGGGTATCGGCTCCAACATCGGAATCGTGGGATCGCCAACGGGCGGTGGTACGACCAACCTGACAATCACGAACAACGCCATCAGCGATATCCACGACAGCCGCGCCATCGTGGTGGATGAAAGCAACGGCGCGACAGGCCCGCAGCCCACGGTGTTCGTCAACCTCTCCGGCAACACCATCAGCGGCTTCATTGGCGGCCAGGCCGGCGACGGCTCGAAGATTCGGCTGGATCAGGATAACGGCATCTTCCGTGTGACGCAGGGCGCCCCGGCAAGTGGCCCTGCCTCGCTCGAGGCCGTCAACACTGGCGTGACCGACGTGCAGATCAGTGTCGGCGGAACGGTTTCCTTCAACCAGGGCACTCCACCACTGCCGACAACCAATCCACTGCCGCTGCTCGCAGCCCCCGGCGGTGTTCAGGCTCCGGGCGACGACTTGTGGGGCGACGTGCTGACCGGCGAAACGCTGGACAGCATCATCGCCGCCGCGATCCAACGCTGGGCCGCCACCGGCCTGACCGACGAACAGCTCGCGGCTCTCAACGCCACGACCTTCGAGATCGCTGATCTCGGCGGCAATTATCTCGGCCTGGCGAGCGGCAACGTGATCCGGCTCGACGACAATGGCAATGGCCTCGGCTGGTATGTCGACCTCACTCCACTCAGCGATGAGGAATTTGCCAACCGTGTCGGCGAAACGCTCCTGTTTGCTGACGGAACAGCCGCGCCTGCCGGACGATATGACTTGCTTACCACCGTCATGCACGAATTCGGCCACGTACTTGGTCTTGGCGACGGCCACGCCGTCGATGACAGCTCCACCTTGATGTATGATGCATTGACACCAGGAGAGCGACGCCTTCCGGTCACCATATACAGTCCGCACGAAATTTACTATTCAGCTTCAACAGTAAAATGAGGCGTATATTACTGCATTTAAGAGCGAATTATATTGATATAACAGTTATACTTGATTGATTTACATCTTTGTTATTTACTTCAGAGTGAGATCGTGCATTATTGATCTTGGGTGAAAAAAGGGGGCATACCGTGGCAGAACCGTTTCTGTCTGAAATCCGGATCATGTCATTCGTGTTCGCACCGAGAGGTTGGGCACTGTGCAACGGACAGCTTCTGCCGATCGCCCAGAACCAGGCGCTCTTCTCACTCCTCGGCACGACTTTCGGCGGTGACGGCAGAGTGAACTTCGCACTGCCCGACTATCGCGGCAGAACACCCATCCATGTCGGTTCGGGACATACGCTCGGCGACAGAGGCGGAGAGCAGGCACACACGCTGTCGATATCGGAAATACCGCAGCATTTTCACACGCTGCTTGCGTCGAGCCAGACCGGCAATTCCAACAACCCGAATTTCGCGGGCACGGGCAACGTTCTCGCACAGGATCCCGGAAACGTTTATTCGCCGGGGTTTTCTCCCGGTGCCGCACCGCTCAACGCAGGATCCGTCGCCAATGTGGGCGGAAGCCAGGCGCATCTCAACATGCAACCATTCCTGACCCTGTCCTTTTGCATCGCGCTTCAGGGCATCTTTCCTTCGCCGACCTAGGAGACATCCATGGCACAACCTTATGTTGGCGAAATCCGCATGTTCGGTGGCAACTTCGCTCCGGCAGGATGGATGTTCTGCGAGGGGCAGCTTCTGCCCATCTCAGAAAACGAGACGCTGTTCCAGCTTATCGGCACGACCTATGGCGGCGATGGTCAATCCACTTTCGCGCTGCCGGATCTGCGTGGCCGCATCCCTATCCATCAGAGCAATGATTTCATCCTCGCCGAGACCGGTGGAGCCGAAGAGATAACGTTGACGGTTACCCAGATGCCGGCGCACAGCCATCCCCTGCTCGGATCGACCGGCAACGGTGCACAGGCAAACCCTCAAAACAATGTTCTGGCGAGCTCGACTGTCGTGAAGCCCTACGCGAATGAAAACGCAACCGCCAGTTTAGCTCCCACTTCGATCGGAACGGTTGGCGGAAGCCGTGCGCATACCAACTTCCAGCCGTACCTCTGCATCAATTTCATCATATCGCTGTTCGGGATATTCCCGTCACCGTCTTGAGAGAACGACATGGCCGACCCTTTCGTCGCTGAAATCCGAATTTTCCCTTTTAATTTTGCTCCCAGGGGCTGGGCTTGGTGCGACGGCCAATTGTTGCCGCTATCGCAGAACACAGCCCTTTTCTCCTTGCTTGGCACGACCTACGGAGGAAACGGCAAGTCGAACTTCGCACTGCCGGACCTTCAGGGCATGGCACCAATGCATCCAGGCCAGGGGCCGGGTCTTTCGCTGCACGATCTGGGCGAAACCGGCGGCTCGGAAACGGTCACTTTGCTTGAAAGCGAGATGCCCAACCATTCTCACCCACTGCGGGGGACCGTTGAAGACGGTACGCAGGGCACTTTGGCCCAGGGTATAACCCTCGCCACATCGGTTAGCGGCACCTTGTACCAAACAGCGACCGCGAGTGCCTCTCTGGTGCCTATGTCGGCGCAGGCTCTCGCCCCCGCCGGGGGCGACGGGCCGCACAACAACATGCAACCCTATCTCACCTGCTATTTCTGCATCGCGCTGCAAGGCGTTTTCCCGCCGCGAGGCTGATCCAAACCGACGCCCGGGAGGGGTATCATGGCCAATACTGAAGCTGCAGCGACGCCGGTCGCCGAGGCACCCGGTGCCGGACAGCCAGCCTTTTTCGAGTTGTCACGGTTGATGGTCGTGGCCGTCGACACCTCGACGTCATTCCTCTCCTACAAGGCGCAGACCAAGCCGAACGGCCCCTGGGAGACGAACTGGACGCCGATCGACAAGAAATACATCTATACGCTTGTGACCAGTGGGCTGACGAAGGACGGGCGCGTCGCCGTCGCGGGCCAGATCCAGGGCGGCGGCATTGCCTATATCGATGAATCCATCGATCAGTCAGGTGGCATCGAGCGGTGGAACGCGCCGACCCTGCTCGGCTCGCCTGGCGGCAATGTCAACATCGTCAGCCTGTCGATGGCGCGCGACGTCGATGGCCGCGTCGAGATCTTCGCCGTGGCCGCTACCACGGGCACCATCTGGTGGATCTACCAGAACCCGGACCAGATCGTCGAAAAAGACGTGACGATCACACCGCCCGGCACCACCACACCGATCACGGTGAAGGTGCAGGAGCGCATTCCTCCGGCAACGCCATGGAGTGCCTGGCAGCAGATCCCCGGCGGCCTGATCAGCATCAAGGCTTGCCGTCAGGGCGATGGCCGCATCGCGCTGTTTGGCATCAATTCGAACAACAACCTCTATCGCAGCGTGCAAGCCACGGCCACGGCCCTGAAGGTCGGCGACTGGTCACAGTGGGTGCAGATGGACGACGCCCTCACCGGCAAGATCCTATACATGGCGCCGGTCGTCGGTACCCTTGGCGCACTGCATCTGTTCGCGATCAACACGAACAAACAGGTGATCCACACGCTGCAGCAACCGGCTGCTTCAGACACCTGGACGCCATGGCTGCGCAACGGCTTCTCACGCACCGGCTTCAACATGGTGGCGACCGGCCTGGACGGCAACGGCCACCTGATGCTCGTGGCTGCCGATGCAACGAATGTGATTTCAGCCAACACGCAGACCGATCCTGCCGCGCTTGCCTGGACCGGCTGGCAAGACATGGCCAACTCGTCATGGCCAGTGCAGCTCGCGCTCGACTACAACGCCGACGGCCGGCTCGCCCTGTTCTCGCATTGGCTGCTGCCGCCGGGTTCCGGTATTGGCGGCCTGTGGACGATATCGCAGGCCGCGATCGACAGCACGGAATGGGAATTGGAGTGGACACAACTCGCAGCAAGCAGCATTCAGCAATATTCGGTGGTGCGCGATCTGACGCCGCCGGCCGGCTGAATGCGATGATGCAAGCGGAAGCCTCGTTGGCCGAATGGCCCAGCACGAGATCGGCCCGCCTGTCGTTTCGCCCTATCGGCGATGGCGACATGGTGTTTCTTGCGGCTCTCTACACCTCGACACGCATGGAAGAGCTCGCCCAGACCGGTTGGCCGGAGGCCGCAAAATGCGGCTTCCTCAACCAGCAATTCCTTGTCCAGCACCAGCACTACATGCGCCACTATGCCGGGGCGCATTGGCTGATCGTCGAATGCGATGCCACAGCCGTGGGACGGCTCTACTTCGTTCACTGGCCTCAGGAAATCCGCATCATCGACATCGCCCTGATGCCCGAGGCGCGCGGCAAGGGTTTCGGCACCGCCCTGCTGGAAGACATCATCAAAGAGGCAATCTCAGCCGGCAAAGCTATCTCGATCCATGTCGAACGCATGAATCCGGCATTGTCCCTCTACAGGCGGCTCGGTTTCCAGGAGGTCGAGGACAAGGGTGTCTATCTGCTGATGGAGCATCCGGGCGGCGCCGCGGATCCAACCCACACGATCATATAGACCCGAAGCTCTGTCCCGCCGGAGGCCGGATCAGGTGAAGACGGCCTCGTATCGCATTCCGTCATTCTGACGTGCGACCGGCACGATGAAGATATCCAGCCTGCCGAGCCTGGGGTGGACGAGCGGGTAGATGGCCTGCGACAAAGGCTCGGCCAGCGGACCACGGAAGGTCAGCGCGAAGGCGCCACCGCTGCGCAGGGCCGTTCCCAGCGCTCTCACCTCGAGCAGTTGCAACGCGAGCGGCGCGGATGTTTCGGCGACATCAAAATCCGTATCGATATGCGGCTCGAAATCCGCAGCCGTCAGCTCCACAACCATATTCTCTCCCCAGTTCGGCATGGTTTTGCGACTTGTGGCGATGGCTGTCCAGCCCTGCGGGATGGGATAAAACCGTGGGGCCGAAAACCTTCGTGTGAGGATCGGCCCAAACTCAACCGCCCTTGCGCAATTTGGCCACGTCATCGGGCTTGACGTCGGGCTGTTGACCTCCCCAGGTCGCGCGCGCCCAGTTGGCGAGATCGGCTATCTGCTGGTCGCTCAGCTTGTCTTCGAACGAGGGCATCGGCTGCATGCGTTCCAGGCCCGGAAAACGTTGCGCGGAAATACCCTTCAGGACGGTGTGGACGAAATTGCGCGCATCGGTGATGCGCATCGAGGCATTCGTGGCCAGCGGCACCACCACATGCGGAATGCCCTGGCCCTCGGCGCCATGGCAACCGGAGCAAAGGTTGATGTAGGTGGCTCGCGCCGATGCCGTGATGTCCGCGGCGACACTCACCGGCTCGGGGGCACGCGGCGGTTCGGACTGGCCAGGCACGGCATCGAGATCGAAAAGGAACGCCGACAGCGCCGTAAGATCGTCGTCGGTCATGTACTGCGTCGAAAAATGCACGACGTCGAACATCTGATTGGTCATCGCGCCTTGCGCGGAAATGCCGGACTTCATGAAGCTTGCCAGCAGCGGCACGTCGAACCCCATGCGTGTCAGGCCGTCCCTGGTGATGTCAGGCGCGTTGATGCCCTCGATGAGGGTTCCCTGCAGGTATCTCGACGGATCCATGCCCTGCAGCACATTGCGTGGCGTGTGGCATTCGCCGCAATGCGCCAGCGCATTGGCCAGATAACGGCCGCGGTTCCACAGCTCCGAGCGGGCAGGATTGTTTGCCGGCTTTTCTCCGGGCAGATTGACAAGGTTCCAGAACGTCAGCGACTGACGGATGTTGAACGGAAAAGCGAGTTCGTTGTCCCTGTTTGCGACCTTCATCGGCTCGCGCGTCATCAGATAGGCATAAACCGCATCGACATCCTGCGGCGTCATCTCCCGATAAGAGGCGTAAGGCATGGCCGGATAGAGATGGCGTCCACCCTTGCCGATGCCATCGCGCAGCGCGCGGTGGAAGTCGGCGCGGGTCCAACTGCCGATGCCGTTGTCCTTGTCCGGCGAGATGTTGCTGGCATAGATGGTACCGAACGGCGTCTCGAACGGCAGGCCTCCGGCCCAGGCCGCGCCCCCTTTGGCGGTGTGGCAGGCATAACAGTCCGCAGCCACCGCGACATAGGCGCCCCGCTCGGCCAGTGTCTTCATCTCGTCGGCACCGAGCGGCTGGTCGATGTCTTTCGCCACCACGCTCTTTTCGAACAGGCCAATAAAAATGCCTCCCGCAACAATCGCGGCCAGAACGACGAGTACCGCCACACCCCACAGCAGCCTGCGCACAGTCATGGAATGCTCCCTCAGGCTTTGACGAGGTCAGGCATCTTCAGAACCAGATCGCGCACCGCCTCATGATAGCGGACATAACCGGTGCAGCGGCAGATATGCTTGTCGAGCGCTTCAGTTATGGCCTTTTCGAGATCGGCCCTGGCGACCGGCTTGCGTTTCAACTGGTCGATGAAGACGGTGGCCCCGGTGACGAAACCCGGCGTGCAGTAGCCGCACTGAAATGAAAAATTCTCGATGAAAGCCTGCTGCACCGGCGACAGTTCGGAAATCGCACCGGCGGCATCGCGCTTGGCGTGCCCCTCCACCGTGCGCACCTTCTTGCCTTCGAACCAGTGCGCCCCGGTGATGCAGGTGCGGACCTCGTCCAGCGCACCGTCATCCTTTTCCACGATCACCGTGCAGGCATGGCAGATGCCCTGGCCGCAACCCATGCGCGAGCCGGTGAGATCGAGATATTCGTGGAGAAAATCCTGCATCATCATGGCTTCGGGCACGTCGACGGGATCGATCGCCCTGTCGTTGATGGTCAGCGACAGTTTTTTCGTGGGTAGCGTCATGCCAGTGCCCCCCGTATCTTTTCCGGCGTGATCGGCAAGTCATAGAAGCGCTTGCCGATGGCGTGGGCGATGGCATTGGCGAGCGCCGGCACCACGGCGATCATCACGACCTCGGCTATGCCCTTGGGTGGATCGGTTTCCGAAAGCGGTGCCAGTATTTCCGACGTCTGCGTCCACACCGCCACGTCCCTGGCGCGCGGCAATTCATAGCGGTTCCAGTTCCAGGTGCCGTCACCGGGCCCATCTTCGTAGAGCGGCAGATATTCCTTCAGCGCATGGCCGATGCCCATCGCGAGACCGCCCTGAAGCTGTCCGGAAACCAATTCGGGTACCACCTGCGTCCCGCATTCCATGATCGAATGATGCGACAGGATTGTCACGTCGCCCGAAGCGGTATCGACGACGATCTCGGCCAATGTCGCCATCGGCGCGTAGTAGGTGACGCCGGCATTGTTGCGCTGCGCCGGCGGATAGTGGACCGCCGCGCGATCGACGAAGTGCCAGCCGTCCAGTGTCATCAGCGCCTTGGTCTGGGCAGTCGCGCCGTCGCCATATCTGAGCGCGAGCGCATCCACCGGCAGGCGTGTCCTGCCGATGCCGGGAACATCGAAATCGGCCTGCGCCCACTGCCAGCGGTTGAAAGTGTGGACCGTCACACCTGTGACAAGACCGAGCCGATGCGCTTCGGCTGCTACCGCCTCAAAAGCCAGCGGTGGCATGCCGCCGGCATTCACCAGGCCGTTCTCCATGCGGATATCCTCGCGCCGCACGAAATAGGGCGCGATCGAACCGCCGCCGATGCCTTGCGACCACAGCGACTTCGCCGCCGGCCAGATGGCAAGCTCGACGAGCGCATGCGCAGCCTGCCGCGTGGCGTGGCCGAGGTAGTAGACGCTGTTGGTGGCGCTCATCGGTGACGTGAAACTGGGCGTCCAGCGCGGGTTGGCGCTGTTCCTGTCCTCGTCCGCCTGCGCCATCGTGTAGGGCTCGTCGGTGGTTTCGAGCGGCATCTGCGGCCAGCGAACCTTGCCGTATTCGGTCACATCGGGGACGCGACCGAGGATATCGCCCACCATGATCGCCTGCGAGGTCGTGGTGCCCGTGCCGATCTCATGCGCGACATGCGCGAAACTCACCTGCCCCCGGGCATCGAATTCGAGCGCGGCGAGCGCCGCCTCCGCGCCGGTGCCATAATCCTTCTGGACATGGCCGTAACCGACGCCGTAGCGCTTGCCGGGGTTGGCTGCATCGAAGGCCGCCTTTTTCGCCTGCCGTTGCGCCCAGAGCGGATGTTCCCTGGCCCTGAGCAGGATCTCCTCGTTGCGCAATGCGCCTGCCGGGATCGCCCCTTGCGTATTCTTCATGCCCGACTTGAAGACATTCTTCAGCCTGAGATCGATCGCATCCATGCCGAGCGCTTCGGCCGCTTCATCGACCATCATCTCGGTCGCAGACATGGATTGCAGCGTTCCATAGCCGCGCGTCGAGCCGGCGTCGACGGCACGCGAGGCAATGGCGGCGGCGGAGAAATCGCTTTTCGGCAGGTAGTAGATCGATTGCGCCGCAGTCGCTCCGACGAAGCCCACGGAAAATGAGAAATTGGCGCGGCCGCCGCCATCATTCTTGAAATGACCGGTCATGATGCGGAAATGGCCGGTCTTGCGGTCGACCACCAAAGTGTTGTCCATCCAGAAAGCGTGCCGCTTCAACCCCATCTGGAACTGTTCGTAGCGATCGTTGGCAAGGCGGACGGGACGGCCATCGCCATAAAGGCCGGCGACCACGCAGAAGAACGCGAAGATCGAGTGGTCCTTGGTGCCGTAGCCGACGGTATAGCCGACCTTGAGGTCGACTTCCTTGAGACGGAATTTCGACTTGGAGACGAGCACGGCCGAAACCTCGGCCACCTCATAGGGCGACTGGGTCGCCACCATGAGATGCAGGACGCCGGTCGCCGCGTCGTACCAGGCATTGCCGTTGTCGGCCTCCATGGCGGAAGCATCGACCGACTGCGAGAAATATTCGTTTCTCAGCACCAGGGCATCGTCGCCGGCCAAGCCGATCTCCTGCTCGATCTCGGCGGCGGCAGCCATGCCGCGTGCCATGGCATCACCCTCGACATCCGCCTCCGGCCATTTCGGATCGTCGCCGGAAAAGCCACCATAGATGACGGCATCCTTGAGTGGCGAGAACCGGTCGGGCGCGTCGGGCGTGCCGCCGTCGATGCGCACATAGCGCGCCGCGCCATAATGGGCGGGATGGCTGTAGGGCGCTTTCCCGCCATAGCGCACAACGGTATCGTCGAAACGGATCAACCGCTTGGCCGCGTCGTAACGGGCGAAATCGTGATAGATGAGCAGGGCGACCGGCTGGCCGAGCAGCCTTGCCGTCTGCCCCTTGGGCACCAGGAAAACATCGCCGTAGAAACCAGGCACCGGAATTGCGATGCCATCGGCGACCAGGTCTTCATGAAGAACGAGCCGGTCCGGCTTCAGCGCATCGCCGAGCAGGCCAAGATCGATGCCCTCGAAGGTCCGGTCGGCCCTGGTTGCATGGATCATGAAAGCATGCGCCTGCTGCTTTGGCCAGCCGTCGAGGTCGCGGGCGCGGTAGTCGCGCGAAAAGGTCTTTTCGCCGGTGACCTTGGCGATGGCGTCGAGCCGGTACTTCGGCTTGCCATCGGCCTTCAGCCAATCCGGGCCGGGACGCGGCGGTGTCTCGATCAAACGCGCCGCAGCGGGCGAAGACAGGAAGGAAACCTTGATGGCGATGCCCGCAACGGCACTGGCCTTGAGAAAATTCCGGCGCGAAAGGCTGGATCCCATCATCTTCTCCTGAGTCAGACCAGCATCGTCCAACGTGCGGGCTGCGCACCCGCCTGATCAGAAAGTCGACATATCTTCCACGAACCACCGAAGGTGCGGCGCGCGAACGGAAACGCTCCGGCGACAATTATGGGACTGCGCGGGTGTTTGTGCAACAAACCCGTTCAGGGATCTGCGGCTGCCGGAAAACGCATCGCTTCCGAGCCAGCCGTGCGCTTTGCGCCACAAGCCTTGGGGTCTGTTTCGCGGCCGGCGTTCAGCCCCAGGGCTCCGCAACACGCGGCCAGACAGGGCGTTTCAGCTTTTCATAATCGGTGGCAGCCGGATCGCTCGGGTAGGAGCTCGGCGACGACACATAGATGATCTCGGCCGCGATCGGCTCGAAGCCGGCGTAGAAATGGTTGGTCGACTTGATCAGCAGCACGTCCTTCGACAGCGGATCGACACCGAGGTTGGAGAAGATGTCCGGCTCGAAGGTCTGGGTGCGGTTGGTGTTGAGGATGACATCGATCTCGGTGCCTTCCAGCCTGACCAGCGCGGAGGCACCCAAGGTGACACGGCTCGGCCCGAAACTCTGCCAGCTCTCGGCGACAGCCTTCACCACGCGCACCCTGGCGTCGATCGGCTCACCCGCAAGCGGGCCAGCCTTGCCGCCGAAACGCAGGTCGATGACCGCGCCCTCGCCGGCGGCATGGCAGAAGGTGACGGCGAGTGGGTCCCAGATGGTGGCGACACCGACATTGTCCAGGCCACGCGCCAGCATGGCACGCAGCAGGGACGTACCGTCCCCGGCGACACCACCGCCCGGATTATCCCAGACATCGGCGATCACCACCGGCTTTGCCGTGCTGGCCGCGCGCACCTCCAGGGCTCGGTCGATGCCTTGGTCGGCCGCCAGCATCGGCATGGCCAGCTGCCCGCGCAGCGCGTAAAGCTCGCGCCCCAACTGCTCGGCCAGGGCATCGCCCTTGGCCTTGTCGTTGTCGGTGACGACCATGATGCGCGCGCCCATCTCCGGCACGTCGGCGGCCATGAAGCCGTGGATGACGGAAGCCGACAGCACGCCGTCCTTGCCGTGCAGCGCCTTGATGCGGTCGACGAAGCCGCGCATCGGCTGGCGACTGGTCGGCATCACCTCGATCATGTGGCAGTCGAAGGTCGAAATCACCGGCTTGATCTCGCCGCGGGCCGCGGCAAGCCCGAGTTCGACGACATGTTCACCGCGCTCATAAAAATCGGTGTGCGGAAATTCCAGGAAAGCAGCGAGCACATTGGCCGCGGCCACGCGCTTCGGTGTGAGGTGGCTGTGCGGGTCGAGCTCGGAAGCGACAACGACGTCTGGCCCGACGATGTCGCGGATATGGGCGAGAAGATCGCCTTCGCAGTCGTCATAACCCTGCGCCACCATGGCGCCGTGCAGGCCGAGGATGACTGCGTCGACCGGAAGGGCAGCCCGCAACTGGTCCAGGATCTCGTCGCGCAGCGCCTCGAAGGTCTGCCGCTGCACCAGCCCGCCGGGCTCGGCCCATGTCGCCGTGCCTTCGATGACGGTAAGGCCCTCGGCCGCCGCGCGGCGGCGCAGGGCGACGATCGGCGAGGAACACAGCGTCGGCGTTTCCGGATGTTGGCCAGGCCCCGCATAGAAGGCCATCTCGAAGGACGCCCTGTCGGTCGGCACCGGCGAGAAGGTGTTGGTCTCGGTCGCCAGCGAGGCGGTGAAGATACGCATGCGCTTTACTCGATTGATCCGTCGGAAGGTTGCCCTCCGCCGGTGATCGGCGGAGGGCATCCGGCAACTACTTCACCGGCGCGTAGGCAACCGCTTCGATCTCGACCTTGATGTCGATCATCAGCCGCGATTCCACGGTGGTGCGGGCCGGCGGCTCCTTGGCGAAGAAAGAGCCGTAGACCTTGTTCATGCCGCCGAAGTCGCGCGCGTCCTCGATCCACACCGTCGTCTTGACGACGTCGTCCATGGTGGCCCCGGCCAGCGCCAGCGCCGCCTTGACGTTCTCCAGAACCTGCCGGGTCTGCGGCTCGATGCCGCCATCGACCACCGAACCATCCGCACGTACCGGCACCTGGCCGGAAACAAAGACAAAATCGCCGGCGCGCACCGCCGGCGACAGCGGCACATGCGACGTTCCGAAAACCTGCTTGCGTGACATTTTCTGAAATTCTCCTGTTATTTGACGGCGCCCAGGGCAAGGCCCTGGACGAGATAACGCTGCAGCCAGGCAAACAGCACCGCCACCGGCAAGGTGGCCAGAAGCGCCGCCGCCATGACGTGATGCCATTCGATGGTGTAGCGCCCTGCAACCAGCGCGAACACCTGGATCGGCAGCGTGTAGTTCTCCTGACTGCGCAGAATGGTCAATGCGATGATGAACTCGTTCCAGGCATTGATGAAGGTGAAGATGGCGGTGACCGCGATCGCCGGCAGGCACAGCGGCAGGAACACCTTGCGCAAGGTCAGCCAGCGGCCCGCTCCCTCCATCCAGCTGGCCTCTTCGAGGTCACGCGGAATGGTGTCGAAATAGCTCTGCAGCATCCAAACGGTGAAGGCGACGTTGAAGGCCATGTAGACAACGCCGACGGCGGTCGTGCTTTCGATCAGCCCCCAGGCAGCGATCAGCCGGAACAGGCCGAGCACCAGCACGATCGAGGAGATCATCTGCGAGACGAGCAGGAACTGCCGCATCGCACCATAGCCGGCAAAACGAAAGCGCGACATGGCATAGGCTGCCGGGATGGCGACGATGATGGCGCCGACAGTCGCCAGCACCGAGACATAGAGCGAATTCAGCAAGGCGCGGCCGAAGCCGGTCGCCACCCACATGTCGGCGAAGTTCGACCAGCGGAATTCGCTTGGCCACCAGTTCGGCGTCAGCACTTCGGTGCGCGGTTTGACCGCGGTCAGGAACATCACCGCGAAGGGAAACAGCGTCACCACGATCAGCGGCGACAACAGCAGCCAGGCGACGATGGAGCGGACGAGCTTGCTTTTTCTCATGCTTCCCGCTCCCGCATGGCCAGGCGCACATAGATCATGGTGAAGATGAGCAGGATGGCAAACATCACCAGCGAGACGGCGGAAGCCTCACCCAGTTTGCCGACACGGAATGCCAGCTTGTAGAGGTACGTCACCAGGATATCCGTGGAGTTGGCCGGCCCACCCTGCGTCATCACCCAGATGATGGGGAAGGAATTGAACACGTAGATCATGTTCAGCACGATGGCGATGTTGATGAACGGCTTCAGCAACGGCAGCGTGATGGTGCGGAACTGCTGCCAGGTCGAGGCGCCTTCAAGTGCTGCCGCCTCGTAGAGATCGTCCGGGATCGAGGACAGGCCGCCGAGGAAGATGGTGACGGTGAACGGCACGGTGACCAGGATGCCGATCAGCACCTGCATCGGGAAAGCGGTGCCGGCGCTGGCCAGCCATTGGATGTTCTGGTCGATGATGCCGAGGCCCATCAGCGCCGAATTCAGCATGCCGCTTTCGCCGTTCAGCGCCCAGCGCCAGACCACGGCGGTCATGGTAAGCGAGACCGCCCAGGGCAGCAGGATGATGACGCGGGCAAGGCCGCGGCCATAAAAATCCGAATTGAGGATCATCGCCACCGGAATGGAGAGGATCAGCGCGCCGGCAACGACCGAAAGCGTCCACAGGCCGGTGCGCCAGAGCGCCGCCATGAAGTCGGGATCGCTCATCAGTGCCGCGAAATTGGCCAGGCCGGTGAAATCGCGCAGCTGGCCGAAGCGGCTGACGTCATGGGTCGAGATCTGCACCAGGTCATAGACCGGCCAGAAGATCACCACCGCCGCCAGGAACAGGCTGGGCAGGATGAGCAGGTAAGGCAGCGCGCGATTGTGCATCCGGGACTGTGTCTGAGAGTTTCTTGTCGCCGCGACAGGGATGCCACGGACATGAAAGCCAGCGGCGCGCCCCGCTGGAGGGACGCGCCGCTGTCTGGAGTTACTTCTTCAGCACACCGTTTGCCTTGGCAGCGGCTTCCTTCAGGATGGCTTCGGGCTCACCCTGTCCGAGATAGATCTTCTGGACGGCATCCGAGGTGATCTGGGCGATCTCTTCCCAACCCGGAATGATCGGCGCGAAGCGGGCATCGGGCAGCAGGGCGGTGAAGGCTGCGAGACCGGCGTTGTCGACGTAGTAAGGCATTTTCGCCTCTTCCTTGTTCACCGGCAGGAAGCCTTCATTCTGGGTGAACTTGGCGCGCTGCTCGGTGGTGAACAGGTAGTCGAGCAGCTTCCAGGCCTCTTCCTTGTTCTTGGAGTTCTTGAACATGATGATGGAATCGGTGACGCCATAGGTGCCGCGCGCGCCGGTCGGACCGGCCGGGATCGCCGCCACGCCATATTTCAGGTTGGGTGCCTCTTCCTTGATCTGGTTCATCATGAAGGGAGCGGTGATCATCATGCCGACCTTGCCCTGCTTGAACAGGGCCATGACGTCCTCGCGGTTCATCGAGGTGACGCCCGGCTGCGTCAGACCTTCGTCGATCATCGACTTGTAGAGCTTGGCCGCTTCCAGCGCGCCCGGTGTGGAGAGGCCCGAGGTGCCGTCCTTGTTGAGGATCTCGGTGCCGAACGACCACATGCCGTAATAATAATAGACGTCGGTCTCGATCTCCTTGCCCTGGATGCCGTAGCCGAAGGCGCCGGTCGCCTTGATCTTGCGGGCGTCTTCCTGCAGTTCGGCCCAGGTTCCGGGCGGGTTGGCGATGCCGGCCTTCTCGAACAGCTCCTTGTTGTAGTACATGGCGCGCGCCGAAGCGGCGATCGGCAGGCCGTAGGTCTTGCCCTCCATGATCGACGGCGACAGGAACGTCTCGATGAAGCGACCCTTGAAATCGGGCGTCAGATACTGGTCGAGCGGCTCGGCCACACCCTGCTGCACGAAATCGATCAGCCAGCGCGTGCCGATGATCGAAAGGTCGGCATTGGTGCCGGCGGTGATGTCGGTGGTCAGCTTCTGCAGCAGCACGTCCCACGGCACCACTTCGACCTTCAGAGTTGTGCCGGGATTGGCGGCCTCGAAGCCCTTCTTGACCTCTTCGAAATAGGGGCCGGTCTTCGAAGAGTATTCCGCAACGGTCACGCGGACTTCGCCCGCCTCGGCCTGCGCGGCCACCGCCAACATGCTCAACCCGGCCAGAAGGCCGGCAGTCCATCGTGCCAGTTTCATAAACTCTCTCCCATTGTCATTGCGAGCCCACCGTCCTTGCGGACCGATGCCCCGAGCAGCAACATGCGGCTTTTGCCCTTCATGTTATTTTCCTACATTATCGTGCAAAACGCGGCTTTCAAGCTGATTTTTCTGTTGCTTAATTACATTTTTGATACCATTTTCGCACCCTGCCAGGTTGGAGGAGACAGCGCGGGCAATGTCCAGTACGGAATTCCAGGGCAAGACCGTGGTGATCACCGGGGCCGGCGGCGGGCTCGGCTCGGCGCTCGTGGCACTGTTTGCCGAACGGGGAGCACGGGTGGTCGGCTGCGATCAGTCGGTCGAGGCCCTGAGCAACGAGGCCATAACCTCCCGCCATGTCTTCGACCTGACCCGGCGCGAGGAGATGGAGGCCGCGGCCAGCGCGGTGATCGCGCGGGACGGCATACCCGACATCCTGATCAACAATGCCGGCTGGACACGCGCGGAAACGCTTGCCGCGCTCAACGCGGCAACCATCGAACGCGAGCTCGATCTCAATCTCACCGGCGTCATGACCTTCGCCGATCCGCTGACCAAGGCGATGGCCGGGCGCGGCAGCGGCAGCGTCGTCTTCGTTTCGTCGGTCAACGCCATCGCGCATTTCGGCAACCCGGCCTATGCAGCGGCAAAAGCCGGGATCAATGCCTATGCCAAGGCGCTCGCGGTCGAACTCGGCCGCAGCGGCATCCGCGCCAATGTCGTCTGCCCCGGCTCGATCCGCACCGCGGCCTGGGATCATCGGCTCGAGAAGAACCCGGAGGTTCTCGGCAAATTGAAACGGCTCTACCCGCTTGGCCGCATCGTCGAGGCTCGCGAGGTCGCCGAGGCTGTCGCCTTCCTGGCATCGCCTCGCGCTTCCGGCATCACCGGCGTGGTGATGCCGGTGGATGCCGGTCTGACTGCGGGTTTCCTGCCCTTCATCGACGACATATTGGGAGGCTAGCCATGACCGACGTCTCGTTCCGCGGCCTGTCGAAATCCTACGGCCAGCACAAGATCCTCGAGGACATCAACCTGGAGATCGCCAGTGGCGAATTCGTCGTGCTGGTCGGCCCGTCCGGCTGCGGCAAGTCCACGCTGCTGCGCATGCTGGCCGGACTGGAAACGATCACCTCCGGCGATCTTCTCGTCGGCGGCATGCGCTCCAACGACCTGCCGCCGCAAAAGCGCAACATCGCCATGGTGTTCCAGTCCTACGCGCTGTTTCCGCATCTGAAAGCCTCGCAGAACATCGGCTTCGGCCCGAAGATCCGCGGCGAAAGCGCGCCGGTGGTCGAAGAGAAAGTCAGGAAGGCCTCCGGAATCCTCAACCTCTTCTCCTATCTCGACCGTTATCCGCGGCAACTGTCCGGTGGCCAGCGCCAGCGCGTCGCCATGGGCCGCGCCATCGTGCGCGAGCCTTCCGTGTTCCTGTTCGACGAGCCGCTTTCCAATCTCGACGCCCAGCTGCGCGTGCAGATGCGCACCGAGATCAAGGCGCTGCACCAGCGGCTGAAATCCACCATCGTCTATGTCACGCACGACCAGATCGAAGCGATGACCATGGCTGACCGCATCGTGGTGATGGACAAGGGCCGCATCCAGCAGGTCGGCAAGCCGCTCGAGCTCTACGACAAGCCGGCAAACAAGTTCGTCGCCTCTTTCATTGGCTCGCCGTCGATGAGCTTCGTTTCCGGGGCACTCAAATCGGAAAGCGACGGTATCTGGTTCGAACCGTCGGGCGGCGGCAAGCTGAAACTCGACAGCAACCGCACGGCCTTCGGAGCGATCGAAGCCGGCATCCGCCCGGAGCATTTCATCGTCGGCGGCGACAGCGCCGTCAGTCTGCGCGTCGACGTCGTCGAGCCGACCGGCTCGGAGACCCACGTCTATGGCGCCATCGGCGATGACGCCATCCGTGCGGTGTTTCGCGACCGCATCACTGTGAAGCCAGGCGACCGGTTGCCGGTCAGCGTTGCGCCTGGCAACATCCATCTGTTCGACACAGCCACGGGCCTGCCGCTGTGAAGACACCGGCGGACATCATCACCCGCCTGCAGATGATGGCCCAGGACGGCACCAAATCGGACCGTCGGCTCGCAGGCATGGTGCTGTCCGATCCCGATTTTGTCTCCAAGGCGGCAATCTCGGAGATCGCCGCTCGCGCTGGCATCAGCGAACCGACGGTGACGCGCTTTTGCCGCAATCTAGGCTGCGACGGCCTGCGCGATTTCAAGTTCTATCTCGCCCAGGCCATCGCCATCGGTGGCCAGTATCTTTCCGCAGAAGCTCCGGCCGGCGACGTGCGCGACCAGCGCATCGCTGCCGCCATCACCGAAGCCGCGATCGCTGCGATTCAGCGCGCCAGCGCCATGCTGCCGATGCCGAAGCTGATCGAGATCGCCGAACGCATCGCCGTTTCCGGAAACATCCTGTGCATCGGTTCGGGCGGCATCTCATCGATGATGGCGACCGAGATGCAGAACCGGCTGTTCCGGCTGGGGCTGTCCGCACTGGCACAGGTCGACGGCCAGCTGCAGCGCATGTACGCCTCGGTGGCAACACCTGAAACCACGGTGCTGGCCTTCTCCGTCTCCGGCTATGCACGTTCGGTGGTCGAAGCCGTCCAGGTGGCACGCCAGTACGGCGCCACCACCGTCGCCGTCACCGCACCCGATTCCGCGCTGGCCAAGGCAGCGGAGACGCTGATCCCGTTCCAGCCGTTCGAGGACGGCAACATCTACAAGCCGACATCCTCGCGCTTTGCCCTGCTTGCCATCGTCGACATCATCGCCACAGCCACCGCTGAAGCGCGCGGACCGAAGGCGCTGGAGAACCTGCGCCGCATCAAGCAAAGCGTGAACACGCTGAAGGTGGCTGATCCGCGCCTGCCGCTGGGGGACTGACAGTGGCATTTCCTTCTCCGAAAGCTCTGGGTACTGCCTTCCCGCGCGAATTCCTGTTTGGCGTCGCCACCGCGGCCTATCAGATCGAAGGGGCATTGACCGAAGACGGGCGTGGCGAATCGGTATGGGATCGTTTCCTGCGCCAACCCGGGCTTGTGATCGATGGCAGCGATGGCGCGGTCGCGGCCGACCACTATCATCGCTGGCGCGAGGATCTCGGCATCATGACCGAGCTCGGTCTCGGCGCCTATCGTTTTTCCATTTCCTGGTCCAGGGTCCAGCCGACCGGTGGCGGCGTGGTCAACGAAGCGGGGCTCGCCTTCTACGACCGCCTTGTCGACGGCCTGCTGGAACGGAACATCGAACCCGTCGCCACGCTTTTCCATTCCGACATGCCCGCCGCGCTGATGGATATCGGCGGCTGGTGCGCACGCGAAACGAGTGCACGCTTCGGCGATTTCGCGGAGCATGTGGCAAGAAGGATCGGCGACCGGGTCGGCAGCTGGTTCACCATTGCCGAACCCTACACCCTGATGCGTCACAGCTACGTGCTCGGCGAGCATGCGCCCGGCCTTCGGCTGTCGAGCGGCGCAGCGCTGCCGGTGATGCATCATCTTCTGCTTGGCCACGGTCTTGCCACGCGGGCAATCCGCTCGCATTCCAAAGCAAGAATTGGCCTGACCAACCATTCCTCGCCTTGTCGGCCTATTTCGCAGGCGACTGAAGACGTTGCGGCGAACACGATGTTCGACGCCCTGCGCAACCATACCGTCACCGATGCCGTCCTGCTCGGCCACTATCCGAAGGAACTGGAAGCCCTTGCCGATGCCGACTGGTCGGCCGTTCGTGAGGCTGACTTCGACATCATCAAGACCCCGATCGACTGGCTCGGCCTGACTTATTTCCACCCGATCGCGGTGAGCGCCCCAAAGGCGGCCGCCTCACCAGAGCCTTTCGATATCGCCGTAACCGGCGGCGAACCGGAAACAACCATGGGATGGCCGATCGTGCCGGCCGGCCTCGGCGAGGTGTTGACCGCACTCCGCGACCGTTATGGTGATAGCCTGCCGCCGATCGTCATCACCGAGAATGGCTGCTCAATGGCCGACCAGCTCTCCGAGCAAGGTCGCGTCGATGATCCGCAGCGGATCCGCTTCCTGGCAGGCCATCTGCAGGTGCTTGCCGAGGCGATACGATCCGGCATCCGTATTGACGGATACTTCATCTGGTCGTTCCTGGATCACTTCGAATGGGAACTTGGCTACACCAAGCGATGGGGCATCGTGTATGTCGATTTCGACACCCAGCAGCGAACGCTCAAATCGAGCGCCCGCTGGTATCGCGAACTGATCGAGGGCTGGCGATCCGCCCAGCCTTGATCAATCGACAATCGTTTCTGCCGACGAGAGAATGAAGATGAGCCCACGCCCCAAGACCATTGCTGAAATCGACACGCCGGCCGTACTGATCGACCTCGATCGCGCCGAACGCAACATCGCCAATGCACAGAAGGCGGCAGAAGCCGCCGGCGTGAAGCTGCGGCCACATATCAAGACGCACAAGCTGCCCTTCTTTGCGAAGAAGCAGGTCGAGGCGGGCGCCATCGGTATAACCTGCCAGAAGATCGGCGAGGCCGAAGTGATGGCCGATGCCGGCCTGACCGACATATTCCTGCCCTACAACATCATCGGCAAAGCGAAGCTGGAGCGGCTTCTGGCGCTGCACAGGCGCATCGCGCTGTCGGTGACCGCCGACAGTGCAACGACGATTGCTGGTCTTGCCGAGACCTTCACCGATCCCGGTCGTCCGCTCAAGGTGCTGGTCGAATGTGATACGGGTGCTGCCCGCTGCGGCGTCCAGACCGCCGAGCAGGCGCTGGCGCTGGCCAGGCAGATCGATGCGGCGCCGGGTCTCGCCTTCGGCGGCCTGATGACCTATCCAGCCGCCGGCGCGCCGGAAGGCGCCGAAGCCTGGCTCACCGCCGCGCGCGACCTGCTTCAAAAGGCGGGCCTTGCCTGCGAGACCGTGACCAGCGGCGGCACGCCCGACATGTGGCGGAAGCAGGATGCGGCGATCGTCACCGAGTACCGGCCCGGCACCTATATCTACATGGACCGCTACCAGGTGAAACAGGGCGCGGCGACAGCCGACGATTGCGCGCTGACCGTGCTCGCAACCGTGGTCTCGGCACCGACACCGACCCGAGCGATCCTCGACAGCGGCTCCAAGGCACTTTCCAGCGACCTGCTCGGCCTGCCCGACCATGGCGAACTGGTCGGCATTCCAGGTGCCCGCGTGACGGCGCTCAGCGAAGAACACGGCAAGGTCGAACTGGGCGGAGGTGCGACACTCGCGGTCGGCGACCGCGTGCGCGTGCTGCCTGATCATGCCTGCGTCGTCACCAACCTGTTCGACGAGGTCTACCTGGTTTCCGGTGACCGCGTCGTCGACGTACTGCCAGTCGCCGCGCGCGGCAAGCTTTCCTGAACCCAGACGAACGGAGCCTTCATGTCTGAACCCAAGAACCCATTTGCCGGCGACGCGGACCGCGCCTTCATCTGGGAAATGCTGATGCCGCGCGATTTCGAGGCTTTCGCCGCGCAGGACTGGTCGATGGTGGCCGGCGACTTCGACGAGATGCGTTTCCTCGGCATCCATGCCCATAATTCGCCCAACCAGGATGACTGGAACGCCGCCTTCCCGACCTTGCAGGCCTATCGCGATGAGTGGCTGCGCCAGGCCGCCGAATCCGCGTCGGTCGCCTATGCTGAGCCGTTGCCTTCGGCGCTGCTCAAGGCAGTGACGCTCAACCGCATCGACATCAACGGCAATGTCGCCGTGGCGCACAAGAAGTTCGACGGCACCGTGCCGCTGGCCGATGGCGGTGTCGACCGGCTGAACTGGCAGACACTCTATTTCTGCCGCAATGACGGCGACCGCTGGCGCATTACCGGCTTCGTCGGCTACATGAAATACCGCTGACATGCTCGAGGCGATCGCCTTGCGCACCAAGGCGATCGCCGTCAGAGCGTTTCCGTTTTTCACGGAAATGCGGAAACACGCTAACTCGTTGTTTTCACGCAATTCCGAACAGAAAGCCGTTGCACGGTTTTCCTGGAATTGCGGCTGAAACCGGCCGCGCGCGGGCAGTTTATTAACTGGCGCTGCAATAAGCTCCTTTCGGCCGTCGCATCGGCCACCGTCCGCATCCTGCGGGCGCGCATCGGAGCCGAGAAATGTCCGTGCATCGCCATCCCCGATTGGAAGGCCGCCTTGTCGATGGCATCGAGGCGACGGCATGTCGCTGAAAGGCTCCGCCAAGAGATTCCTCAAGCACGGCGCGATCCGTGCCGGCCTGGAAGGCGTCGCGCTGACACGCGCGGGCATGTTGTGGCCAGCGGCCGCGGGGCGCGGGGTGATCTTCACCCTGCATCACGTGCGCCCGGCGCGGCGTGGCGGCTTCGACCCCATTGCGACGCTTTCTGTCACGCCGGAATTCCTTGACGCGGCGATCCGCGTCTGTGTCGAGTCGGGCCTGACACCGGCGGCCTTGGACGATCTGCCGCGCTTGCTCACCGATCCCAACGACAAGCGCCGCTTCGTCGCTTTCACGCTGGATGACGGCCTGCGCGACAATGCCGAACACGCCGCACCGGTGTTTCGCCGCCACGGCGTGCCGTACACCATTTTCATCGCCAAGGGCTTCGTCGAACGCAGCCGCTCGATGTGGTGGGAAACCGGCAAGGTGCTGACGCGCTCCAAGGACCAGTTCGAGTTCGATTTCGGCAATGGCACGGAGACGGTCACCACACGAACCGTTGCCCAGAAGCAGGACGCTTACGAACGGATCGTCCACTTCGTGCATTCGAACAACGAAGATGCGGCCGTAGCGGAGATCGACCGGGCCGCCCGCTCGCGCATGATCGACCCGCTCGCCATCGTCGACCAGCTGATCATGACAGCGGACGAACTGCGGACCCTGTCAGACGACCCGCTGGTGCGCTTCGGCGCGCACACGCAGACCCACATCGCCATGGCGAGAGTGGATGAAGCGCGGCTCGCGGAGGAAATCAAAGGGTCGATGGATGCCGTCGAGGCCTATGTCGGCTACAGGCCGACCACCTTCGCCTATCCCTACGGAACCAAGGTTGCGATATCGCGGCGTGAATTCGACGCCGTTGCGAAGGCCGGCATCAAGCTGGCCGTCACCACACGTCCCGGCGTGCTGACGGCGGACAGCTTCAACCAGCCAACGGAGTTGCCACGCGTCTCCCTCAATGGCCACTATCAGCGGCGGCGTTATGTAAAGGCGCTGTTGACCGGCATTCCGTTCCGGCTGTTCTAGGCAGTTCCAGCCAAAATGCGTTGCTCAAGCGCCAGCCGGCAGCGGGCCCTCATAACGGGCGCGCGGGCGGATCAGCTTGCCTGACATGACCTGCTCGATGGCATGCGCTGTCCAGCCGACGCTGCGGCCGAGCGTAAACAGGCGGATGGGCGCATCGCTCGGCAAGCGGTAGGAACGGGTCAGCGCCACCAGCGCAAAGTCGACTGTCGGCTGCGCGCCGGTGGCATCAAGGGCTGCCTGGCGCAGCTCGAGAATATCGTCGTCCAGCCGCATGTCGGCCAGCAATGCTGCTCCGCGCGGATCGCCATCGGGATAGAGCGGATGGCCGAAACCAGGCAGCGGCCGGTCGTGATCGAGCCAGCGTGCCATCGCCGCGCGCACGCCGATCCGTGCCGCATCGTCCACAAGCATGGCGACGGCATCGGCCGCGGTGCCATGGCGAGGGCCGTAGAGTGTCGACAAGCCGGCCAGCAGGCAGGCGACGAGCGGCGCGCCGGTGGAAGCGGCGACGCGGGCCGCAAAGGCCGAGGCATTGAGTTCGTGATCGGCCACCAGCACCATGACGCGGCGCAACACCTCCGCCGCCTGTTCCACCCGCCAGCCCCTTGCCAGCCTGAGGTGCACCGGCTCCGCACCGGGTGCCGCCCCCAATGCGCCGGCGAGCGCCGCGATGGCCGGCATCGCATCCGCCTGCAACACGCCGGCGTTGCGCCCCAGCGAGGGCTGTCCCCTGGCCGCCAACCCAGCCAGCACGGAAAAAGCCTGCGTGATGCCTGTCTCGGCAGGTGCTCCCGATGTTGCGAAGCGGGGAGCAGCAGTGGTGGCCCACAACAGCCGTGCGGCGTCTTCCAGGCTGGCATCGCGCGAAAAGGTCACCGCATCCTCGCCACGGTAGATCAACCTGCCGTGGATGACGGTGGAGAGTTCCGTGGCGAACACCGGCTCGCCCCAGGCAACCGCACTTTCAGCGATCGCCGCGACGCGGCGCCCACGCGCCCGGCGCGTGGTCAGCGCCTCAATATCCTCTGATCGATAGAGGCTGCGGCGAGGATCGGCAGGATCGGGCTGCATACCGACCTGGTTGCGGCTGACATAGGCGTAGAGCGTCTGCGCGCGCACCCCCAGCCTGTCCAGCGCCTCGTCACGTGTCAGCCAGGTGCCCATATCGACCATATATTGATTCTGTTGATCAAGATTGATGACAATCAACAACAGCATTATCTCGGATCGAAAATTGGTCAAGGAGCAAGATGATGACAAGCGGACTGGACGATGTGATTGCCGCCGAAACCGTGCTGTCGGAAGTGGACGGGCAGGGCGGGCACCTGACGATCCGAGGACATGCCCTGCGCGATCTTGCCGGCCGCCGCGATTTCGCCAGCGTGACACATCTGCTTTTCGACGGTTTCTTCATCGATCTTCCCAACGAGAAGCAGTTGGCGGCAAGGCTTGGACGTGCCCGCGTCGAGGTGTTCGAACGTGTGCAGGCGTTGCTGCCGACGCTTGCCGCACTCTCCGTCTACGACGGCATGCGTGCCGGTACGGCGCTGATGCCCGATGGCGATACGCTTGACGATGCGTTGCGCCTGATCGCCGCGCCGGCTGTGCTGACGCCCGCGCTCTTGCGCCTGCGCAAGGGCCTCGATGCGATTGCTCCCAATGCCGACGCAGGCCACGCCGCCGACATGCTGGCCATGCTCACCGATACGGACGAACGCGGCCTGAGCGCCGCGCTAGACACCTATCTCGTCACGGTCTGCGATCACGGCCTCAACGCCTCGACCTTCGCCGCGCGGGTGGTGGCCTCGACCCAGGCGGGTCTCACCTCGGCGGCACTTGCCGGTCTCGGCGCCCTGAAAGGCCCGCTGCATGGCGGTGCGCCAGGCCCGGTGATCGCCATGCTCGATGCCATTGCCGAGGCTGGAGAAGCGACGGAATGGCTGAGCAGGGAACTGGCCGAAGGCCGCCGCATCATGGGTTTCGGCCATCGCATCTATCGCGTGCGCGACCCGCGCGCCGATGTCCTGAAGACCGTGGTGCGCCGCATCCCCGATGGTGCGGCAAGCCGCCGCCTGGCTTTCGCCGAAACGGTGGAACAGGCAGCGCTCGACGTCCTGAGGCGGGCCAAGCCCGGCCGGGTGCTGCAGACCAATGTCGAATTCTACACGGCACTTTTGCTGGAGGCAGCCGGGTTCCCGGAAGATGCGTTCACCTGCGTCTTCGCTGCGGGGCGCATGGCCGGCTGGATCGCCCATGCGCGCGAGCAGCAGGCAACCGGCCGGCTGATGCGGCCGCAGTCGCGTTACATCGGTCCAGTGCCGGATCTCGTCGCCTGAACGACGTGCTCAGACACCCTCGACAAGCACGATCTCGCCGTCCGCCACCTTCTGGCGGATGGCGGCGGCGCGCTGATATTCCGGCGAGTGGTAGCAGTCATGCGCCACCCGCAGGCTCTCGAACTCGATGATGACGTTGCGGCCACGACCCTGTCCCTCGGCCTTTTCGTGGTCGCCGCCGCGGGCGAGGAACTTCGCGCCGAAACGGTCGAAGGCGAGCTTCGCAGCCTCGACATAGGCCTTGTAGCCTTCCGCATCACGCACATCGACGCGAGCGATCCAGTATCCCTTGGCCATAAGCAGTCTCCATACGAAGCTTCAACGTTTCGGCTGGCTCAGGCAGCCGCCATCTCGTCCAGGATAGCCTGGGCAGCAGCGCGCCTGTCAACCGCGCCGACGATCGGCCGCGCCACAACGAGGTGGCTGGAGCCGTTGCGGATCGCGTCCGCCGGGGTGACGACACGCTTCTGGTCACCGCGGTCAGCGCCGGCCGGCCGAATGCCGGGTGTCACCACAGCCATGTCGGGACCAACGACCTTGCGCACGGCCGATGCCTCTTCCGCAGAGCAGACGATGCCACCCATGCGCGCCGACAGCGCCTGTTCGGCGCGCCGAAGCACCAGCGTGTGGGGATCATATTCGTAGCCGGCATCGATGACGTCCTGCTCGTCCATCGATGTGAGCACGGTGACGGCGAGCAGACAGAGATCACTGCCCTTGGCGGCTTCCACCGCCGCGCGCATCGTCTTCGGATAGGCGTGCAAAGTGAGCATGGTCATACCCATCCTGACGATGTTCTCGACACCCTTGGCGACGGTGTTGTCGATGTCGAGCAGCTTCATGTCGAGGAAGATCTTCTTGCCGTCGGCGGCAAGGTCGCGCGCGAACTCCAGCCCGCCGGCGAAGGCGAGCTGATAGCCGATCTTGTAGAAGGAGACGGTGTCGCCAAGCTCCTTCACCGCCCTCTCGGCCTCGGTAACGGTTGGAATGTCGAGGCCGACGATCAGCCTGTCGCGCATATCGGTCATGTCTATCCCCTCATTCTCTAGCCGCATGATCTGTGCCCGAAAACCGGTAACCACTTTTCGGGATCATGCTCTGGTGCGAGCCCGCTCGACAAGCGCCTGCGCCACCAGGTCCATGGCGTGGCGAAGCCGCTCGTCGACCAGATTGCCGTCCGCGTCGAAAGCGCTGCCGCCGTTCGGCACCGAGCATTCCGGCGTGACGATGTCCATGTGGCAGCGCAGCAGGATGGCGCGCAGATGGTTGATGGCGCGCACGCCGGCAAAATGCCCTTTCGACGAGGAGCACAGCGCCACCGTCTTGCCGGCCATCGGCTTCAGCTGCCGGCCGCCGTCATGGCGCACGATGCTGATCCAGTCGACGGTGTTCTTGAGCAGTGGCGACACGGAGCCGTTGTATTCCGGCGTCACAAGCAGCAACCCGTCATGGGCACCAAGCAGGCGCGCCAGTTTCATGACGTTTTCCGGGATGCCGGTTTCCTTCTCGATATCCTCGTCGAAGATCGGCATCGGATAGTCGGCCAGCGAGATGCGGGTCACATCCGCGCCCTGCATGGCCAGCGCCTTCTGCGCGACATCAGCCGTCCTGCCGCTGAAGGCACCGCTGCGGATCGAGCCCGCGAAGATGAGGATCCTGGGAATCACGGCATGGCGCTCCTTTGCCGTCCGGCAGCTATAGGCGATAGCGCCGCCGAATCAAGAGCGAAGCTCTGCCGAGCCTCAGGGCAGCGCCTCGAACGGATTGACGATGCGCACGCCGAGAGCGGCAAAATGCTTCACATTGTCGGTCAGCAACGTCAGGTCCCGGATTTTCGCGGTGGCAGCCAGAGCCACGGCCTCAAAGCCCGGGTCCGTACCCGCGGCCCTGGCACGATCCATCAGATGACCGGTTTCCGTCGCGATGGCCAGGTCCAGGGGCAGAATGCGCGCCGCATAGTAATGACGTATCTCGCCCCACCATTCGGCAAGATCGGCGGCCTTTCTGGCCGCACCGGTGCGCGCTGCCTTGGCAATACCGTCCTCGACCTCCGCTGCAGTGATCACCGACAGCCACAACTGGTCGGAATGGGTCACCATCCATGCAGCAAGGGACTCATCGGCTTCCGTTCGTCGGCGAGCCGGTGCTATCCGACTGATGACGTTGGTATCGAGGAGATACGTCAAAACCGGTCACGGCCAGAGACGCGTGCCGGCTTGCGCTCCGCCAGATCGCCTTCTTCCAACGGAGAACTGGTCAGAAGCCAACCGAGTTTCGGAACACGCGACAGCCGTTCGAACTCATCGTAGCTGATGATAACACCTTCGCGTTTGCCGTGGCGGGTGATGACCTGCGGCTCCCCGGCAATCGCACCGTCGAGTACCTGCGAAAGCATTGCTTTCGCATCTCTGAGCTGAATTTCCTCCATGGTGCGCCTACATATGACTACAGTAGTCATATGCAGGCAAAAGGCTCGAACTCGGCAAGACCTGGTGGTAACCGCAATGTCCGGCACGTCATTGCATCAAAGCCGACGCCCCCGGGGGCAATTCGCTAGTTCGCAGGCCGTCGATAGATCCACAGCCGCGTCGGCGGGATGTTGCGCAGCACGAAATGGAAATGCTCCACCGTGTAGTTGCCGCGTCCGGGCGGGATCGGCGACATCGGGCCGTAGGTCAGCTGAACCACCGGCCGGCCGGCCGGAATGCGGTCGAGCAGGCTTTCGAGGTAGCTGATGCGCTGGGCGACCGGGAAATTGAGCAGCGGAACGCCCGTGACCACGGAATCGAAGGTCAGGCCGCTATGTTCACCCAGCGTATCATTGAGGTTGAAGGCGTCGCCCTCGATGACGTTGACGCCCGGATAGAGTCGGCGCAGATGCTGGACGAAATCGTGGGAATATTCGACGGCATAGAGGTTTTCCGGCTTCACGCCGCGCTCCAGAATGGCGCGGGTGATGACGCCGGTGCCGGGGCCGACTTCCAGGACCGGCAGGCCGGAGCCGGTATCGACGATAGACGCCATCTTGCGGGCGGTGATCGAACTCGTCGGCACGATGGAGCCGACAGCCTTCGGCTTGTCGATCCATCCTTTGAAGAATTTCAGCTCGTCGTCAAACTTCTCGGCGAGCGACTTCCTCAATCCAGGGCCACGTCCCATCAAGCTCTCCTGACCGGCTCCCCCGGAACCCACTATGGATGCTACTTAGCAGTTACGCAGGGGTAGGCAAGGCAAACGTCCACCAATGTCGTGGACAAGACATTTTTTGTCGCCGCTCAGCGTTCGCTGAACGACTCGAAGAAATCCTTCATGCGCGAGAAGAAACCGCTCGACTGCGGGCTGTTCTCCTTCGACGACAACTGTTCAAACTCCTCCAGAAGCTCGCGCTGGCGCCGTGTCAGGTTCTGCGGCGTCTCCACCGCGGTCTGGATGTAGAGGTCGCCGATCTGCGGCTGGCGCAGCACCGGCATGCCCTTGCCCTTCATGCGGAACTGGCGGCCGTTCTGCGTGCCTTCCGGCACCTTCACGCGCGTCTGGCTGCCATCCAGCGTCGTCACCTCGAACGAACCGCCGAGGGCGGCTGTCGTCATCGAGATCGGCACCTTGCAATAGAGGTCGGCACCGTCGCGCTGGAAGAACTCATGCGGCTTGATGGCCAGGAAAATGTAGAGATCGCCCGACGGGCCGCCACGCAGCCCGGCCTCGCCCTCGCCGGCAAGCCGGATGCGGGTGCCGTCCTCGATGCCGGCCGGAATGTTGACCGAGAGCGAGCGCTCCTCGGTGATACGGCCCTGGCCGGCGCATTTCGGGCATGGATCCTTGATGGTCTGGCCGCGGCCCTGGCATTGCGGGCAGGTGCGCTCGATCGAGAAGAAACCCTGGCTGGCGCGCACCTTGCCGTGGCCGTGGCACATCGAGCAGGTGACCGGCTGCGTGCCCGGCTTGGCACCTGACCCCGAGCATTCGTCGCAGGTCAGCGACGCCGGCACGTGGATCTGAGCGGTCTTGCCGGCATAGGCCTCCTCGAGACTGATCTCCATGTTGTAGCGCAGATCGGCGCCGCGCTCGCGGCCGCCGGAGCTACGGCGGCGTCCGCCACCCATCATCTCGCCGAAGATGTCTTCGAAGATGTCGGCAAAGCCGCCGGCGGCAAAACCGGCACCGCCGCCATTCATGCCGCCATTTTCGAAGGCGGCATGGCCGAAACGGTCATAGGCCGCGCGCTTCTGCGGGTCCTTCAGCGTCTCGTAGGCTTCGTTGATTTCCTTGAACTTGTGCTCGCAGGAGGCATCCCCGGGATTGCGGTCGGGGTGGAACTGCATCGCCAGCTTGCGGAAGGCGCTTTTGAGCTCCTTCTCGTCGGCGCTCTTTTGCACGCCAAGCGTTTCGTAGAAATCAGCTTTCATCGAGAGCCTGTTCCAATCCCGCCGACCGATGGCTCAAGCAAAGGCCAACGTCTTTAGCGCATTGTTTCGACCAGTCGTCCAAAGACTGGCCTCCGATTTAGTAACGATGCCGCGCTAATGCCAGTACCGGCAAGGAAACGCTGCACTTTTCCGGTGCATGGTTGCAAAAAAGCCCGGCTTGGCGCCGGGCTTTTCTGGATTTTCGGCCCTCAGGCCACTTAAGCCGACTTCTTCTTGTCGTCCTTGTCGTCGATTTCCTCGAAATCGGCGTCGACCACATCGGAATCCTTGGCAGCATCCGCCTTGGCATCGGCTTCCGCGGCTTCCTTCTGCGAAGCCTCGTACATCGCCTGGCCAAGCTTCATCGAAGCCTCGGTCAGCGCCTGGCTCTTGGCCTCGATGTCGGCAGCGTCGTCGCCTTCGGCAGCCGTCTTCAGAGCGGCGATCGCGTCGGCGATCGCGGTGCGGTCGGCTTCGGAGACCTTGTCGCCATAATCCTTCAGCGACTTCTCGGCCGAATGCACCAGAGCCTCGGCCTGATTGCGGGCCTCGACCAGCGCGCGGCGCTGCTTGTCGGCCTCGGCATTGGCTTCGGCGTCCTTCACCATCTTTTCGATGTCGGCGTCGGACAGACCACCAGACGCCTGGATGCGGATCTGGTGCTCTTTGCCGGTGCCCTTGTCCTTGGCCGAGACGTTGACGATGCCGTTGGCGTCGATGTCGAAGGTGACCTCGATCTGCGGCACGCCGCGCGGAGCCGGCGGAATGCCGACCAGATCGAACTGGCCGAGTATCTTGTTGTCGGCAGCCATCTCACGCTCGCCCTGGAAGACGCGGATGGTCACCGCGCTCTGCGAGTCCTCGGCGGTCGAGAACACCTGGCTCTTCTTGGTCGGGATCGTGGTGTTGCGCTCGATCAGGCGGGTGAACACGCCACCCAGCGTCTCGATGCCCAGCGACAGCGGAGTCACGTCGAGCAGCAGCACGTCCTTGACGTCGCCCTGCAGCACGCCGGCCTGGATGGCGGCGCCGAGTGCGACCACTTCGTCAGGGTTCACGCCCTTGTGCGGCTCCTTGCCGAAGAACTGCTTCACCACTTCCTGGACCTTCGGCATGCGGGTCATGCCGCCGACCAGAACGACTTCGTCGATCTCGCCAGCCTTGAGGCCGGCATCCTTGAGCGCAGCCTTGCACGGCTCGATGGTGCGCTGGATCAGGTCGTCGACCAGCGATTCGAACTTGGCGCGGGTGAGCTTCAGCGTCAGGTGCTTCGGACCGGAAGCATCCGCGGTGATGAAGGGCAGGTTGATTTCGGTCTGAGCGGAAGACGACAGCTCGATCTTGGCCTTTTCGGCAGCTTCCTTGAGGCGCTGCAGGGCAAGCTTGTCGTTCTTCAGGTCGATGCCCTGTTCCTTCTTGAACTCGGCCGCCAGGTACTCGACCAGGCGCATGTCGAAGTCTTCACCGCCGAGGAAGGTGTCACCATTGGTCGACTTCACCTCGAACACGCCGTCGCCGATCTCGAGCACCGAGATATCGAAGGTGCCGCCGCCAAGGTCATAGACGGCGATGGTCTTGCCATCCTTCTTGTCGAGGCCGTAGGCGAGCGCGGCAGCGGTCGGCTCGTTGATGATGCGCAGCACTTCCAGGCCGGCGATCTTGCCGGCGTCCTTGGTGGCCTGGCGCTGGGCGTCGTTGAAATAGGCAGGAACGGTGATGACCGCCTTCTCGACCTTCTCGCCGAGATAGGCTTCCGCCGTTTCCTTCATCTTCTGCAGGATCATGGCCGAGATCTGGGAAGGCGACTGCTTCTTGCCGCCGGCCTCCACCCAGGCGTCGCCGTTGTCGCCATTGACGATCTCGTAGGGGACAAGCTTCTTGTCCTTTTCCGTCACCGGATCGTCATAGCGGCGGCCGATCAGGCGCTTGACCGCGAAGACGGTGTTTTCAGGATTGGTGACCGCCTGGCGCTTGGCCGGCTGGCCGACGAGGCGCTCGCCGTCGCCGCTGAAGGCGACGATCGAAGGCGTGGTGCGCGCGCCTTCCGCGTTTTCAATGACCTTCGCGTCCTTGCCGTCCATGACGGCGACGCAGGAATTGGTCGTCCCGAGGTCGATACCGATTACTTTTGCCATCTAGTCTCTCCACTAAGCAGGCTTTCAAGGACCCTGTCAGGCGTTCCGGCGAAAGCCCCTGTTCACAGAAATTCCGCGCCAGGCTGCCTTTCGGGCGGCCCGCACGGTTGCGGCGTATATAAGAACAGGCCGCCTTGCACGCAAGCATTCTGCGCCTCGGCTTTTCCACTGCCAATCATCCTTTTCGCTATCGGTGTGTCACAAGTCCTTCCATAGGCACAAATGTGAGCTAACGCCTTGAATCCACACATCGCTCTCATCGAACCCGATCTCGATTTCGACGCGCGGCGCGCCCATCGATCACATATGGAAACGGCATGTTAGAAAGCGCCAGAGCGGGATATCGGCACCAAAGTCCCATGTCTTTCGCGCTTTTCCGCACAAAATGGTGTGAAACCGGCGCCAAAGGCGCATTCCGGCGGCGAGAATCAGCCAAGGTGAATGGACGCTGTGTATCGGCTCGGCTAGGGTCCGCTCATCTCAGCGCATCGTCTCAAGCCTTCCCGGAATGCCCATCCTGCCAGCCTCTCCCCTGTTCGCTTTCGCCCGCAGATGTCTCGTTGCCCTTGTCACGGTGACCTTCGTCGCCGGCTGTACGGCTGCGACGCCGCCCGAGCAGGTGCTTTCCGTACCGGCGCCGGCGCAGAAATACGCGGCCATCGTCGTCGACGCCAAGACCGGCGCGACCGTGTTCGAAGTCAACTCGACCACGCCGCGTTATCCGGCTTCGCTCACCAAGATGATGACGCTCTACCTGCTGTTCGAGGCGCTGCAGAGCGGCCGCATCACCAAGGAAACGCAGATCCCGGTTTCGGCCAACGCCGCCTCGCAGCCACCGACCAAGCTGCGCTTCCGGCCCGGCGAGACGATCGACGTCGATTCCGCCATCCGCGCGCTGGTGGTGAAATCCGCCAATGACGTCGCCGTGGCGGTCGGCGAATATCTCGGCGGTTCGGAAGAAGGGTTCGCCGCTGCGATGACCTCCAAGGCACGCCAGATCGGCATGCGTTCGACCACTTTCCGCAACGCATCCGGACTGCCCGATGACGGCCAGCAGACGACGGCGCGCGACATGGCCGTGCTCGGCCTCGCGCTCAGGGCGCACTTCCCTCAGCATTATCACTACTTCTCGGAGGCCGATTTCATGTTCCGCGGCAAGCTGGTGCGCGGCCACAACGACATGCTGGGCCGCGTCTATGGCGTCGACGGCATCAAGACCGGCTACATCCGCGCATCCGGCTTCAACATCGTCACCTCCTACGATGCCGACGGCAAGCGTTTCGTGGTCGTGGTGATGGGCGCGGATACGGCCCGCCAGCGCAACGCCCATGCCGAAGCGCTGCTGCAGCGGGCGCTGAACCCCACCGGCTCCACGACACGTCTGCTCTATACGGCGGCGCAATAGCCGCCTGCGGTTCGGCTCAGACAGGCTCGGCGAAGAACCGCCGCAGTTCGCTGGCGACCAACTTTGGCTTGCCGACATTGTCCGCCGCGATGTGGCCGACGCCCTTGAGTTCGACCCGCTCCGCCTGCGGCAACCCATGCTGCAATGCGTCGAGCGCCATTGGCAGATAGGGGTTGGAATTGTCGCCGCCCATCAGCAGGACTGGTATGCGGATGGCGCTGAAGCGCTGCACCTGCCCGGCCGTGGCGGCAATCAGTTGCGCATCGTGGCGGAAAGTGGGCACCAGTTCACGGATGGCTGTCGCCTCCTCGCCGCTGCCGCGCAGCGCCATGCCCATGATCGGGACCAGCAGCAGGCGTGGCAAGCCTGTGAACCAGTCGCGCCGATCGCGCGTCCCCTTCATCACCGTGGCCATGGCGGCGGCCAGATTGCCGGCGGCAAGCTCGCGCTCGTAGCGTTGCACAAAGTCCAGCGGCGATGGCGTGCCGACGGGCACCGGCGGCTTGTACAGCGCAATTCTGCCCAGCGCCTGCGGCCGGCGCAGCGCCGTCCACAGCGTGGCGATGGCGCCGGAACTCAGGGCGAATACGTCACGTGCGCCTGTTTGCGCCAGCACCGCCGACAGATCGTCAACCTCGCTGTCGATGCCGTAGTCCAGCCCCGGCGGCCCGCTGAGGCCACGCCCGCGTCGGTCAGGCACATGCAGTGTGAAGCGATCGGCCAGCAACTCCGCCAGCTGGCTGAAGTTGCGGCTGCTCTGCATGCCGCCCGCCAGCAGCACGAGGCTGGGACCGGCACCGATCTGCCGGTAGCCGATGATCGTGCCATCACGCGAGACAGCATGATCAGCAGTCCATTGGGTCATGGCGCTCTCCGAGCTGTTGGGCGCGAGACCATAGCTCATGCGACGCATCTGCTCGATGACGCGCTCCATCTCGTCCTCGGGCAGGATCGGCGGCTCGCCGAGCGCTTCTGGCTTGGCGCCCCAGTGCTTGGTCTTGGCGAGGGCCTGCTCAATTGGGTTGAGGTCAGGGGAGCAGGGCGGCAAACACCAGAGCCTGGCAGCTCAGCCTTCCTTCGACAGCAAGGTCGCAAGTTGCGCCCGCGAGGCAATGCCGAGCTTGGTGTAGATGGCCTGCGTCTGGTTTCGAATGGTTGCTGGCGCCGAACCGAGGGCCGCCGCCGCCTGCTTGTAGGTTGCCCCAGCCGCAAGCGCCCGGGCCACCTGCGCCTCGCGCGGAGACAGCCGGTCAGATTTTGCCGTCTCCCTGAGACGCAATGCGACAAGATGCGAGTTCTCGAGGGTAACCAGCGAGGACGACAATACGACGCCTCGCCCCCTGATGGAGAACGTACCGGGTTCACGGACATAGCGCAGCAGCGATTTCGGCAATTGTTCGCCGCGCCAACCCGGCCAGACACCACGCAGAAATGCCTGCGATTCGCTGTTTGCGATATGCAAGCCGCCCTCCGCGTCGACAACCAGCATCTGTTCACCCAGCGTCCCGCGAGCATGACGTGTCGACACCTCCATCGCCAGCGAGATATGGTCGACCGCACATTGCAAAAGCTCGAGCTCATCCGGCTGCCAGTCGCGGCTGCGCGTGTCGCCGCGATAGATCGAGACGAAAAAGGCGGTTCGACTGCGCCGGTTGTGGTGCATGGCGCTGGCCCATTTGCGCAGATGATAGCGCTCGCACAGGGCGATCATGCCGTCGGTCTGCGCAGGCTGGGTCCGATCATAGGTGCCGATCAGCGTCCGTTTCTCCCGAAACGCCCGCGCCACCAGATCCTGGCTCTCGATTGTCGACCAGAATTTGGCAAACCCACCCGGCAGATTGACCGTCGCCGAGGCCGGCACGACGGTTCGGCCCGGCTCGAAACGCGACCAGCCGTACCAGGCGCTTTCGAAGCCCAGCACCGGTTTCAGCTTCTGCACCCCGAAGGCCGCAATCGCCTGAATATCCCGCTCACCGGCCAGCTTCTGGAGATCGGCGGCAAAGAGCGAAAATGCCTTGAGCTTCGAAATCACCACAAGTCCCGTCAGTTGTACTGGCGCAGTAGGTGTCTTGGGCAGTGTTGATCACACTACCGACGGCTTGCCGCAACGGCAAGGCGCGTGGCCGAGCACAGGCTGTTTGCCATTCTTCACCGATTCCATAGTGCATCTGCATCATTCGCAGGTTCGCCGAACCGGCTAACGTTTCTCCATCGCCGCAGGAGGATCGTAATGACGACAGGTTGGTTGTGGCATGAGCGCTTTGGCTGGCACGACACGGGCACAGCGGCGGGATTTCTGAAAGGCGAATTTCTGCAGCCGATGCAGCATGTTGAATCGCCGGAATCCAAGGCAAGATTTGCATCTCTCATCGAAGTTTCCGAATTGGCCAAATCGTTGCGCCGTCTCGACTGCGTGGCTGCCGGGGAAGAAGACATCCTGCGCGTCCACACACACGACCATCTCACGAAGATGAAGCTGCTGGGTGACGATGCCCGCGGCGGCGATATGGGTGACAATGTCTCGCCCTTCGGCCTGGGCGGCTATAAACTTGCCCTGCTGGCTGCCGGCGGCACCATCTCGGCCACCCGGGCTGTTGTCGCAGGCGATGTAGACAATGCCTATGCGCTTGTGCGTCCGCCGGGACACCATGCGCGTCCGGAAAAAGGCATGGGTTTTTGCATGTTTGCCAATGTCGCCGTGGCCATCGCCCACGCCCGGGCCAAGCTTGGCGTCGAACGGTTTGCTGTCGTGGATTGGGATGTGCACCATGGCAACGGCACCGAGGCCTGCTTCGAATCCGACCCCGATGTGTTGACGATCTCCCTGCATCAGGACGGCAATTTCCCGCCGGACACCGGCAAGGTCACCGATCGCGGCGTCGGTAAGGGTGCCGGTTCGGCCATCAATCTGCCACTTCCGGCGGGGTCAGGCGAAGGCGCATATCTCTATGCGTTCGACCGGGTCGTCCTGCCGGCGCTGCAGCGTTTCAGACCGGAGCTGATCCTGGTCGCCAGCGGGTTCGACGCGAGCAATGCCGACCCGCTGGGCCGTATGATGCTGACCTCGCGCGCCTATATCGAAATGACGCGCAGGCTGATGGACGCGGCCGAGACGCTGTGTGGTGGCCGGCTGGTGATGAGCCATGAGGGCGGCTACTCGCCCTTCTACGTGCCATTCTGCGGACTGGCGGTGGTGGAAACGCTGAGCGGCGTGCGCACCGGCGTCGAGGACCCCTATTTGCAGTTCTGGCAGGATTTGCCGGGGCAGAAATTACAGCAGAACCAGAAAATACTGGTCGACGACGTGGCGAAGGCCTGTGGCCTTTAGCGGATGATGGCCGGCGTGGAGAACCGCCGGCCGAAAACAGGGGAACAGGGACAATGCGAACCACCCAGCAACGCGCCCCGCACGGGCGGGCGGTACTGATCTTCAACCTGGTGTTGATGCTCTTTCCGCCGATCCACCTCTATTTCGCAAGCGGAAGCATCGACATGGCGCTGCTCTTCTTTCTGGGCAGCGGTGCGATGCTCGTCCTGACCATGCTGCATCTGCAGTCGAAGATGCAGGCATCGGAGGAGTAGCGTCGATGAACATGCTGATCGGCTATGGAATGCTGGCCGCATTTTTCGCAATTGTCGTCTTCGTTCTCGAACGCAACCAGCGCGAAAGCAAAAACTTCACCGACTATGCCGTGGCCGGCCGATCCTTCGGATCCTGGTTCCAGACCATGGCCTTCCTCAACACCTGGTTGCCTGGCACCATCTTCATCGCTTTCGCCGGCCTTGCCGCCTCGGCCGGCGTCATCGGCTATTATGTCATCTCGTATTCACTGCTGGCCGTGCTGTTCATGTTTTTCATGGCGCAGAAAGTGTTCGACTGGGGCCGCTCGTTCAATCTGCGCACACAGGCTGATTTTGTCGGCATGCGATACAATTCCACCAATGTCCGCAAAGTCGCCGCGGTCATCGGCGTCATCTCGGCGTTTCCATGGCTGGTGCTCGGCTTTCAGTCGCTCGGCCTGGTGTTTTCCTATCTGTCCTTCGGGGTCGTCTCGCCTACCGTCGCGGTTTTCATCGGCATTGTGGTGCTGGGAATCCGTCAGATCTGGACGGTTCGCATGGGCATGCACGGCATCGTCATTTCAGACATGGTGCAAGGCATCTTTGCCTATGGCGTCGGCGGCCTTGTCGCCATAGGCCTGATCGTCTGGCTGCTGGCGCAGGGCCATGGCTTCGACAGCCTTCCGCCAAGTTTTGCGACGCTTCCCGGTGTCGGCAGCAATCTTGGACCGCTCTATTATTTCTCGATCGTCGCAACCGGCGCGCTTGGTTCCTGGTGCTGGCCGGACATCTTCGTGCGGCTGTTCACCGCCCGCAGCGCCCAGGCGGTGCGCAACTCATCGGTGAAAGCCGCGCCATTGATGTTTCTCTTTCTGGCGATATTGCTGACCATGAGCCTTCTGGCCTCGCAATTGCCCGAGGTCGCGGCGGCACCTGACAATGTCTGGTTCCTCACAGCCGCCCATGGCGGACCGTTCGTCCTCGCATTGGCAGGCATTGCGGTCTTTGCAGCCACTGTCGGCAATGTGAACGCCATCACCGCCGCAATCGGCACCCACACCGCCCAGGACATTCTCCACATCGGCGCCGACGAGGCGACGACCACGCGCGCCGCCCGCGCCACCATTGTCGTCGTCACCGTGCTTGCAATCATCGGCGCGGTCCTCACGGTCAATGTCACCTCCGGTCTACTGACGCTGGCGCTCGCCTCGTATCAAGGCATCGTCCAGTTGGCGCCGGCGCTCTATCTCGGCATCTTCTGGAAACGCGGCAATGCATCGGCCGCCGTTGCCGGCATGCTGGTGGGCTTCGCCACGGCGGTGGTGCTGCAATATCTCTATCCGGTGTCAATCCCGGCGCTTGGCGGCATTACCTCCGGCATCGTCGGGCTGATCGTCAACACCACGATCTATGTCGTGTTATCCTATGCGATTCCGCACAGGCGCTCCGAAAGCGAACGTATCGAGACGTTGTTCAGCGACATGCAAGATGGGCCGGCCGCCGCTGCGGGCCGCACCCTATCAACTCGGACGGTGTAGAAAAAACGGCGCTTTGCGGCGTGGGCGAAATCGCGATCTTGCGAGGCTTCAGCTCTTCTTGAACATTCGCTTCAACTGGCCGTCAGATTGTCGCTGAAGTTCCTAGATAGTGTGACTTGCGACGCCAGAGGGTGGCGGCTCTGGCGCCGTGACTATGCCGAGCAGACGCCGCCAACTCCGCCAGAGCCTTTTGGGCCGCGACATTTGAATCGAGTGCATCTGCCAATCCACCCAGAGCATTTTGTAGCCAAGCGGAGCCATTTGGCGTTACAAAAATGCCACGAAAACAGAAACTTAGAGCGTTTCCGCGTTTCCGCGAAAAACGGAAACGCTCCAGTCTAGCGCCGGTGTGCGTCGCCGCCCTTGCTTTCCTCGTTGGGCGCGAGGCCGTAGCTCATGCGACGCATCTGCTCGATGACGCGCTCCATCTCGTCCTCGGGCAGGATCGGCGGCTCGCCGAGCATCAACGCCTGGACATACATGTGCGACAGCGTCTCGACCTCGATTGCCAGCCAGAGTGCCGCTTCCAGCGTCGTGCCCAGCGAGATCTGCCCGTGCTGGCCGAGCAGGCAGGCCAGCCGTCCTTCGAGCGCAACCAGCGCGTGGTCGGACAGCGCCTGTGTGCCGAAGGTGGCGTATTTCGCGCAGCGTATGGTCGAACCGCCGGCGACGCCGGTCATGTAGTGGAAAGCCGGAATCGTCTTGTGATGGCAGGCCAGTGTCGTGGCATGCACCGAATGGCAGTGCAGCACGACATTCACATCGCTGCGGTTGGTGAGGATGTCGCGATGGAAACGCCATTCCGATGACGGCATCCGGCCGACATAACCGCCCTCGAAATCCATCGCGACGATGTCTTCGGCATCCATGGTTTCGTAAGGCATGCCCGACGGGGTGACCAGGAAGCCGTCGCCCGAGCGCACCGACAGATTGCCGGCAGTGCCCTGGTTGATGCCGCTGGAATTCATGCGCCGGCAGATCGACACCATCTCCTCGCGCAAGGCCCTGTCGCTGCTGGTTGCTCCACTCATTGTCCACTACTCCATATGAAAAACCTGCTGCAGCGGCACCACCAGCGGCTCGTTGCTGTCGGTGACCTGCATGATGTCGGCCATGAAGTCCCACCAGCGGCGGTTGACCTCGGTTTGCGGCAGCGCGTCCATGGCATGGTCGTCGGCCCGCACCAGCGTCGCGAACAGATGATTGGTCTCGGGGTCGAGCCAGATCGAATAGTCCGAGACGCCTGCCTCGCGCAGCGCCTGCCGCAGTTCGGGCCAGATCGCGTCGTGCCGCTTCCTGTACTCGGCGGCCTGGCCGGGATCGAGCACCATTCGAAAGGCTATGCGTTCTGGCATGGCTGCCGCTCCGTTCAGACGATGCCGCCGCCAGCCGCGGCAATGGCCGGCCGTTCCGCGGCGACTTTCGCCCGATAGCCACTGGCGCGGTAGGCCGAGACCGGATCGACGGCCCCGCCCCGCTTCAGGCGCGCCATGGCCAGGATCGGATCGACGTCGGTGCGGTAGGCCGCCTTCAGCGTCTGCGTCGCCATCAGCGCGTCGTTCGCTTCCTGAAAGCCTTCCAGCGCCTTGCGATCGACCAGCAGTGCCGCAGCATAGGCTCGCTGCACCTCGATCGCCGACAGCATCAGGCTCTCGATCGGGTCGGTGACGTTGTGGCTCTGGTCGAGCATATGCGCCGGCTGGAAATCGCTTGCGCCGTTGAGCTCGGCATCGACCAGCTCGTTGAAGACGAGGAACAGCCGGTAGGGGTCGATCGAACCGGCATCGAGGTCATCGTCGCCATATTTGGAATCGTTGAAATGGAAGCCGCCCAGTTTGCCGAACTGGATCAGCCGCGACACGATCATCTCGATATTCACATTGGGCGCATGATGGCCGAGATCGACCAGGCAATAGGCCTTGTCGCCCAGCTCCCTGGCGATGATGTAGTTGGTGCCCCAGTCCTGCACGACGGTGGAATAGAAGGCCGGCTCATACATCTTGTGCTCGATGAACAGGCGCCAGTCCTGCGGCAGCGCGGCATAGATCGCCTTCATGGCGTCGAGATAGCGTTCGAAGGCGCGCGCGAAATTGACCTGGCCGGGGAAGTTCGAGCCGTCGCCGATCCACACCGTCAGCGCTCTGGAGCCGATCGTCTTGCCGATCTCGATGCATTCGAGATTGTGCTCGACCGCCTGGCGGCGCGCGCCGACATCGGCATGCGACAGCGAGCCGAACTTGTAGGAGAGCTTCTGGCCTTGCGCATCGGAGAAGGTGTTGGAGTTCATCGCGTCGAAACCGAGGCCAAAGCGCGAAGCTGCCTGCTTGAGACGGTTCGGATCCGCCTTGTCCCAGGGGATGTGCAGCGAGACGGTCGGCGTCGCCCGCGTCAGCTGGCTGATGACGGCGCAATCCTCGATCTTGTCGAACACATCGCGTGGTTCGCCCGGCCCCGGGAAACGGGCGAAGCGCGTGCCGCCGGTGCCGACACCCCAGGACGGGATCGCCACGCCGAAGGCCTCGACCTTCTCCAGGATCGCATCGACGGAAATGCCGCGCCGGTCGAGCTGTTCGCCGAGTGCCGCATAGTCAGCCTCGAGCGCTTTCCGGCGCGCGGCATTGCTCTGTTCGACGACATCACCCGCGATCACCGTTTCCATATCTTCCTCCTCACCATGTGAAAGCGCGCAGCAGGAAATCCGGCGTCGCTTGATGCTCGGCGTAAAGTTGCTGTTTTTCGACGGCTGTCGCGGTCTCGAGGATACCGGTCGTCACCAGAGCGGTGCTGAGTCCCGCCCCTCGCCCGCCGGCGATGTCGTGCTCGATGCTGTCGCCGACGCACACGACGCGAGTGCGATCCGGGTTGCCCAGCAGCTTCAGCGCGGCGGCGTAGATCTCGGCAAACGGCTTGCCGATCCAGGTCACCGGCCCACCGAGTTCGACATAGAGTTCGGCAATCGCCCCCGCCCCGAAACGCGGACCGACGGACGTCAGCATGATCTTGTCGGGGTTGGTGCAAAGGCAGACCACGCCACGCGCCGCGGCAGGTTCGAGCAGGCGGCGATAGTGGCCGAGATCGAAGCGATCGCCTTCGCTCGCCGCAAGCAGCACGATATCGGCTTGCGAACCATGATCGACCAGCGTCAGCGGCAGCCCATCGACCGCCGACCGATCGCCATCGCGCGAAACAAGCAGGCAGCGCACATTCTTCCCGCTGGCAAGCGAGCCGCGCAGGCTTTGCCAGGCGACCTCGCCGGAAGAGAGGAAATGCCCCCAGCTTCCGGGAACGAAACCAAGCTTTTCGAGCCGCGCTTCATTGGGCGCCGAGCGCTTGCCCGAATTGGACAGCAGCAAGATCGGCTTGCCGGCCTGCTTCAGCCGCACCAGCGTCTCGACCGCGCCGGGGTAAGGTGCAGAGCCGTCATGCAGCACGCCGAACTGGTCGAGGATGAAGGCATCGAAGCGGTCGGCAAGATCGCGAATGCCGGAAAGCTCGTGCACCATCACAGATCCCCCACGGCCTGCAGGCCACCCAAGGCAAGCCGCGCGGCGCCCGCTGCCGCCTCGGTGGATTGGGCAGGTAGTAACGGCACCTGCAGTTCGCGTTGCCGTATCGCGTTCCATTGCGCATTGGCGGCACCACCGCCGACGCTGCGCACCGATTGAAGCGGGTCGGCGCCGAGACCGGCCAGACGGTCAAACCCACGTTTTTCGATCGCCGCCATGCCTTCGAACATCGCCTTCAGGAAGTCGGCGTCGCTGGCCGGACGCGGCTGCAGCCGCGGCGCGAAAGCAGGATCGAAAATGGGGAAGCGCTCGCCCGGCTCCAGCAGCGGATAGAAGTGCAGGCCGGTCAAAACCGCCGGATCGATCGCGGCCGACAGCCGAACAATTTCTTCGGCGGAGAAGAAATGCGAGAGCACCTTGCCGCCGCTGTTGGAGGCGCCGCCCGCGAGCCACATGCCGTTGATGCGGTGGCTGTAGACGCCGTAGTCCGGCGCGAAGATCGGCCGGTCGCACAGCAGTTTCAGCGTCAGCGTCGACCCCAGTGCCGTGACCCCGTCGCCCGGCCGGTCGGCGCCGGTCGCCAGGAACGAAGCACAGCCATCCGTGGTGCCGGCAACGATCACGACCTCTTCGCCAAGCCCGAACGCCCTTGCCATGTCAGGTGCGATGGTTTCCACCGGTGCGCCGGGTGCAACCACGCGCGGCAGCAGATCCATGTCGAGGCCCGTCGCCGCGATCCATTCCGGCCACAGCCGCTCGACCGGGTCATAGCCGGTCTTCAGCGCGTTGTTCTCGTCGGTCGTACCGAAATGCCCCGCGAGCCGACCGGCGATCCAGTCGGCCTGGTGCAGTATCTTGGTAACGCCCGGCACCGACTGGAAGCGCAGCGCCTTTGCAAGCCCGGAGGTGGCGCCATGCGCGCCGCTCTCGGCTGGGATGACGGCGCGGATGCGCGCCAGCAACTCATCATCCTCGACCCGATCATTGTACATCAGCGGCGCGGCAAGCGGCTCGCCATCGCCATTGACCGGCAGCAGCGTGCCGGAAGTAGCATCGATCGCGATGGCATGAACGCTTGTCCGATCGATCCCGGCAAGGGCTTCGATCAACGCACGCTCGACCGCCTTCCACCAGATCGATGGATCGCGTGGATCGGGCCCGAATTCCGCGAGCCGGGCGCTGCCCTGCGCCACGATATCGAAGGACGGCGTCATCGCGACAGCACGAGCGCCGGAGGTACCGAGATCTATGCCAATGGCCAGAGCGTTTCCGCCTGTTTTGGAGACGCGGAAACGCTCCGTTTTTTGCCGAATTTGCTCGAGGGGGGTACCCATCAGGCGATCTTCTTCTGAGCTTTGCGGGCAAGCTCCTGCCGGTACTTTTCCGCATCCCAGTCGGTCAGCTGCCCGTGTTCCTCTTCGGTCAGCACACGGACTGGCGCATCGGCGGGAATGCGCGCCGTCACATCGGCAAGGCAGCGCGCCATGGCGTCGGCGCCGGGCACGGCATCGCCACGCATGAGAACGCCGACCCCGGGCCACAGGATCGCGATGGGCGCGGTGCCCAGGCGAGCGACCACGGCGGCGGCGTCTTCATCTTGCGTGGCGATGACCGAACCGGCGCCGAGGAAAATCACATGATCGGGATAGAGGCTGCCTTTTGCTGCCAGCGCGGTGCTCTGCGGATCGGTCGCTACCCAATGGGCCGCTTCGGACGAGGGTAACCGGTAATCGCTGCCGGCGATCAGCCGGGCCAGCCGGTCCAAGTCCGCGCCGGGCGCGGCACGCGGAGCGACATGCAACCTTGCCTTGACGTCGGAAAGCAGCGCCTCGGCCTCTTTCACCGTGCCGGCGCCGACGACCAGGCCGTGATTGGCGAGAATCAGCACGTCCGGCCGGTTGCCGCTGTTTTCCGCAATGGCGAGCGCCAGCGGCAGGCCGGGCCGCGCATAAGGCACATACGCCCAGTTGAGACCGGCAAGACGGGGCGCGACCTGATCGACGCAGTCGCCGCGCACGGCAAAAGCGATCGTGTCGACGCAATGGACGTGCAGCACGACGCGGTGCGGCATCAGTGCATGCACGGTGGTTTCGATCGATGGGCGCAGGCCCGAACCGTTGCGTTCGGTGACGACGAATTGCTGCGCCTGTTCGGCAGCGGGGTCGACAGCCTCGACTGCCGCTATCAGCGGCGCCATCTCGACCGGCACCATGATGTCACGCTCGGCGGCATGGGCGAGCCAGGTTCCGGACGCCTTGATCCAGAGCGTGCCGTCAACTTTCAGCGACGTGTTGCCGCCGGCCCCCTGCGTCAACAGAGGGTCGTCGCCGATACGGGCCGACAGGGTCTTCAGCGCGGCAAGCTCGGCTTGCCAATCGACCGCAGGCATGACGCGATCCTTTCCAGATTCAGTGTCGAAATCGGCCGGCAGGCGGGCCGGCCGATTTCATGGGAGGAGACACCAACGAGCGCCTCCTCCCGCAAACTCAGAAGTCGAAGTTGTTGATGTTGTCCTTGCTGAAGACGGTCGGCGCGCCGAGCAGGATCTCCGAGCCGTTGATGACGGAGAGATCGCCCAGCTTGCCGGCCTTCACCGAGGTTGCTCCCGGCGCCAGCGTGCCGTCGGCGACGGCACGCAATACATGGGCGGCGGCGTAGCCGAGATCGACCGGGTTCCACAGCACCACCGACTTCACGCAATCCGCGGCGACATAAGGCTTCATGGCGTTCGGCGTGGCGAGGCCGACGACCGCGACCTTGCCGCACTTCTTGGCCTGGGTGACCGCGTCGGCGGCAGCCGGCGTGGCGACACTGGTCATGCCGAAGACGCCCTTCAGCTCGTCACCATATTTGTTGAGCAGCGTGTTGGTCTGGTTGAAGGACAGGATGTTGTCTTCCTGCGCTTCCACCGTTTCCAGCCACTTCATCTTCGGATGGCACTTGGCCTGGTAGGCCGCCATTTCGGCGATCCAGCGCGCCTGGTTCGGCGTGGTGAAGGTGGAGGTGACGATGGCGAAAGCGCCATCCTCGCCGGTTTCCTTGGCCATGGAATCGACCATCGCCTTGGCGATGCCATTGAACTCGGCCTGGTTGACGAACCACTGGCGTGCATCCGGCGTCGAGTTGGCGTCATAGCCGACGACGTTGATGCCGGCGGCCAGCGCCTTCTTCAGCACCGGCGCGATCGCCACCGGATCGTTGGCGGCGAACAGGATGCCGTCGACGCCGCTGGTGATGTAGTTGTCGATCAGCGTGATCTGGTCGTCGATGTTGGCCTTGCTCGGACCATCGGTCTTGGCATCCATCGTGCCGATTTCCTTGGCGGCGTCGGCAATGCCCTTGGACGTGGCGTTGAAATAGCCGATGCCGACCAGCTTCGGCACGTCGACGACCTTCAGCGTCTTGCCCTTGCGGTCGGGCGCATTGGTCGGCGCGCCGCCATCGTAAGGCTTGGCCGCGACCGTTGCCGGCGTGGCATCGCAGGCGAGCGGATTGGTCGGCAGGTCGTCACCGCCGGTCCAGGCGGCGGATTGGGCATGGCTGAGGCTTGTCGAGAAGGACAAGGCCAGCAGTGCGCTGAGCACTTTATTACGCATTTTCATCCTCCAATTATTCGTCCGGACACTGATGAGCGGCAGTGAAGGACGCTTCTCCCTTGTTATCGAGTGCCGCTCCTCTCGAAGAGGTTGCTGGCGAGGATCGCCAGGATGAGTACCGCGCCGATGAGCATGATGGTGCCGTCGCCCTTCACACCGGCCAGAGACAGGCCGTTCTTCAGCGCCTGGATGAGGCAAAGGCCGATCATGGTGCCAACAATCGTGCCGCGGCCGCCGAAGATCGAGGTGCCGCCAAGCACCACCGCGGTGATGGCGTCGAGTTCGATACCGGTGCCCATGTCGGAGCGCGTCGTCGAGACACGCGAGACGAAGATGACGCCGGCCACGGCCGCCGCGAAACCCGATGCGGTGTAGAGGGCGAGCTTGGTCTTCTCGACCGAAAGGCCGGAGAAGCGGCTGGCGACCTCGTTGGAGCCGATGGCATAGACCGTGCGCCCCCAGCGCGTGTAGGCAAGGATGATCGAGGCGATGATCGCCGCCGCCACCAGGATCCAGAGCTGCGTCGGCACACCCAGCACCTCGCCCTGGCCGAGCACATAGAACCAGTCCGGGTAGCCGCGCACCGAACGCGCCTGGCTGATGCCTTCGGCAAGTCCGCGATATAACGCCAGCGTTGCCAGCGTCGCGATCAGCGGCGGCACGGTGAAGCGGGTGATGATCAAGCCGTTCACGAAGCCGGCAAACGTGCCGACCGCGATCGCAGCCACCGCAGCCGCCGGCAGCGGCAAGCCGATGTTCTGCCAGAACACGCCGGTCAGGATCGCGGTCAGGCCAAGGATGGAGCCGACGGAAAGATCGATGCCGCCGGTGGCGATGACAAAGGTCATGGCGATGGCGATGAGGCCGATCTCCGTCATCAGCCGGCCCTGGTTGAGCAGGTTGGAGACGGTGAAGAAACGATCGGACTGGAACGACAGCACGACCAGCACGACGACCAGCAGCAGGGCCAGGAAGGTTTCGTGACGGAGCAGGGATTTCCAGTTCATCCGTGCCCCCTCAGAGCCTGCCGCGCCGGCGCAGCATGTCGGCAAGCACCGTGGCCAGGATGAGCAGGCCGATGACCGCGCGCAGCCAGTAGGCCGAGACGTTGACGAAGATCAGCGCCGAGCCGATCGTGGCGAACAGTATGGTTGCCAGCGTCGAGCCGATGACCGTGCCCGAACCGCCGAGGATCGACACGCCGCCGATGACGGCAGCGGTGATGACGGTGAGCTCCAGATTGGGCGGCACCGTCGACTGGATCACCTGCAGCTGCGTGGCGAACAGGATCGTCGCCAGCCCGGCGAAGGCGCCGTGGATGACGAACACCGCGACCGTGCGACGCTCGACCGGGATGCCGGTGGCAAGGGCCGCCTCGGCATTGCCGCCAATGGCATAAAGCGAGCGCCCGAAGGCCGAGTAGCGCATCCACAGGGCAGCGGCGATCGTGAGAACGACCATGAAGACCAGCGGCACCGGCAGGCCCAAAATGCTCTTCTGGGCGATCAGGAAATCAGGCGGCAGGTCGGTGATCCAGGTGCCGCCGGTGACGCTGATCAGCCCGCCGCGCATGATCGACAGCGCACCCAGCGTCACCACGATCGAAGGGATGCGCGCGTAGGCGACCAGCATGCCGATGACCGCATTGACCGCCATGCCGACCACTACCGGCGCCAGCCAGGCGATCCAGACCGGATAACCTGCAACCGCCAGCGTGCCCGAGATCGTCGCCAGCACACCGATCAGCGCGCCGACCGACACGTCGATATGGCCGGTGATGATGACCATGGCCATGCCGATGGCGGCAACGGCGATATAGGCATTGCCGGAAAAGATCGTGGTCAGGTTGTTGGCGCTGATGAAGCGCGGATTGACCATCGTCACCACGACGAACAGGGCAACGATCGCGGCAAGGACGACGAGCTCCTGTCCATAGTCGGCAAACAGCCGCCGGAAGAAGCCGGGCCGCTGTGCGGCCGCAGAAGGACGGGTTGGCGGAAGATCGACGATAACACTCATCACGCCGCCTCCCCGCTCTGATGTGCCGTCATCGCCATGCCGACGCGTTCCGGCGTGGCGTCGGCCCGGTCGATCTCGCCGGTGAGGCGGCCACCGCTGATGACCAGCACGCGGTCGCTCATGCCGAGCACCTCCGGCAGCTCGCTGGAGATCATCAGGATGGCGACGCCCTGCTTCACCAGCTCACCCATGATGGTGTGGATCTCGGCCTTGGCGCCGACGTCGACGCCGCGCGTCGGCTCGTCGAGGATCAGCACCTTGGGATTGGTCTCCAGCCATTTGGCGATAACCACCTTCTGCTGGTTGCCGCCCGACAGTTCGCCGACCGGCTGTCCGATGTTGCGGCAGCGCACGCTGAGCCGCTTGACGGCGTCGAGTGCGCGCTGCGCCTCTTCACCCGCCTTGATGAAAATTCCGGACGAGAAGCGCTCTATCGAGGCCATCGACACGTTCTTGCGGATGGCCATCTGCTTCACCAGGCCCTGCTGGCCGCGATCCTCCGGCACATAAGCGATGCCGAGGTCGCGCGCCTGGCGCGGCGAGGTGATGCTGACCGTCCTGCCCTCGAGCGAAATCGAGCCCGAGGTCGCCGGCGTCATGCCGAACAGCGTGAGCGCGAGTTCGGTGCGGCCGCTGCCGACCAGGCCGGCAACGCCGAGAATTTCGCCGCGCCGCAGGGAAAAGGAGATGTCCTGCACATGGCGGCCGTGATTGAGGTTCCTCACCTCCAGCACCGTGTCGCCGATGACGGCTTCGGCCTTGGGGAACAGGCTGTCGATCGGCCGGCCGACCATCATGGAGACGAGAGCGGCCTCATCGACCTCCCCGATGTCGCGTGTGGCGACATAGCCGCCGTCGCGCAGCACGGTGACGCGATCGGCCAGCGCGAAGATCTCCGGCATGCGGTGGCTGACATAGACGATGCCGACGCCGCGCTCGCGCAGCTGCCGCACCACCGCCATCAGACGCTGCACATCCGCCTCCACCAGCGACGCGGTCGGCTCGTCCATGATCAGGATGCGCGCATCCTTGGAGAGTGCCTTGGCGATCTCGACGCGCTGGCGCTGCGCCACCGACAGCGTCAGCACCTTGGCGTCGACATCGAGGTCGAACGTGTCGAGCTGGTCGAGCAAGGCACGCGTACGCGCCCGCACCTCGCCCCAGTCGATCCAGCCGCCGGGCCGGCGCGGATAGTTGCCGAGGAAGACGTTCTCCGCCACGGTCAGCTCGGGAAACAGCAGCAGTTCCTGATAGACCGTGGCGATGCCGGCGGCGGAAGCGTCCCGCGTGGAAGCAAACCTCACTTCCTTGCCGTCGACCGTGATGGTGCCGGCATCGGGCGAATAGAGACCGGACATCATCTTGATCAGCGTCGACTTGCCGGCGCCGTTTTCGCCGAGCAGCGCATGCACTTCGCCCGGGCGCACGTCGAAGCTGACGTCCTTCAGCGCTTTCACGCCGACGAAGGATTTCGACATGCCGGTGAGGCTGACATAGGGGGCGACGGTCACAGGCTCGCCTCCTTCGCGGCTGTCTCTGCGCGCGCCGCATCGCGGGCATTGCCGGCCAGTTCACGCCAGCGATCGCGATAGGCTTCCAGGCCGGGCACGCTGCTCGCCGCAACCGGCACCGTCTCGTCGCGGAACGGCATCGTTCCGAGCGCCTTGAAGGCAAGGGCGGCAGCGCCGGTCGCCGAGCCTTCGCTCATTTCGGAATGGATCACCGTCTGGCCCGGGCGCAGTTGCGCCAGCATCGCCGTCAACAGTTCGATCTTGGCGAGACCGCCATCGACGACCAGAAGATTGTCGGAGCGGATAAGGTCGAGCGACAGGTCCGTCATCATCAGCACATAGAGGGCGGCAACAGCGGCACGCTCCTCGCCCTCGACATCGCCGCCGACGATCTTGCCGCTGGTTTCCGGGAACGGGCCGCCGGCAGCCCATGACGGCAGCGCGAAGATGCCGCGCGCCATCACCCGCTCGACTGCCTGCTGCGAGATCGGCTGGTTCCAGCTTTCGCTGATCAGGTCATACTCGCGCCCGCCCATGAAGCGCAGCGAAGGCGCCGGCTCGCCATCGACCGTGACGTTGGCGATCATGTCGCGCTCGCGGTCGAGCGCATCGAGCGGACAATCGAGGTTGATGATGATGACCCAGGTGCCGGTCGATACCAGCGTGAAGCCGGACAGGCCGGTCATGCGGTAGTAGGCAAGGGCGGCGTTGGAATCGTGCACGCCGTTGTGGACGCGGATCGAGCGACTGGACCCGTCCGGCAGCGCCACACGGGTTTCGCCGATGATCGCGCCGGCGGGCTCTATCTCGGGGAACTTCCCGCGCCAGTCCAGCCGGTCGACCAGTGAGGAAAAATCGCGCTTCAGCGGCGCCCACAACTGGCTGTGCGCGCCGAGATAGGACCATTCCGCGAGCGGGCGGCCGGAAAACCGCCAGCCCCAATATTGCGGATAGCAGAGGATCGCCTCCGTATTGGCGAAGACGCGCGGCTCCTCCTGCTTCAGCCAATAGATGTGGCGCGCGATCGAGAAGCCGAGCGGCAGCCAGGGCGTGTAGGTCTCCGAAAAATCCGGCAGCATCGGATCGATCACCCGCGCGATCGATGGCGGGATTTCCTGTTCGTAATCCAGCACGGGATGCAGAAGCTCCGCGCCACGCACCAGGGCGAAGGCGCAGCCATGGGCGGAAACCATAAGCCCACCGACATCGTGTTGGGCGACGACGTCGGCAAGCTCGCGGCTCATCCAGGCAAACAGGCGCTCGTCATCGAGCACATGGCGGCCGCGGTGATCTTTCCATACCGGCCTGGTGCGGCGCTCGTCTAGCAGGGCGCCGTCGGGTGCGAACACGAACAGCTTCGAATTGGTCTTGCCGAGATCGAAAACTGCCAGTGCGCCGCTCATCCTCCCTGCCCCCCACTTGGGGCGATGCGCAGGGCGATACCGGCGGCCTCCAGCATCTTGGCATGCTGGTCCGACAGGCCGTCGTCGGTGATCAGGACACCGATGCGGGTCAGCGGCAGGGCGGCGTGGCGCGCATGGATGGAGAATTTGCGGCTGTCAGCCAGCACGATGACCTGGTCGGCATTGCGGCTGAGATCCTGGATGGCGCGCACCATGAGCGGATGCGATTCCAGCAGCCCGTCGGCACTGATGCCCTGCGCGCCGAGGAAGAACTTCGAAGCAAAGAAGGCCGGCTGCGACGGTGAATAGAGGACACGCGGCTCGCGGTACAGTTCGCCGCCGGCAATCGTCAGGCTGCATTTGCCATGCTCGCCGAGATAGGCGGCGAGCGGCATGGAATTGGTGAAGAGGCGGACGTTGCGTTCGGCCAGCTTGACGCCGAGGTGGTAGCAGGTCGAGCCGCCATTGACGATGACGGCATCGCCGTCCATCACCATGGTCGATGCCAGTTCGGCGATCTGGCGCTTGGCATCGACGGCGAGGTCGCGGTTTTCGTCATAGGGTCGGGCGAACGCGGTCGTCTGCGAGGCGGCGCCATCGAGCGCGGAGATGCCGCCATAGACCTTCCGCGCGCCGCCGGACTGATCGATCTTGTCGATGTCGCGCCGGATGGTGGCTGCCGAAACGCCAAGCTGTTCCTGCAGCTCGCGCACCGACGCAAAGGGCCGGTCGCGCAGCAGCTCGATGATCTGCCGATGGCGGACCAAGTCGTTCAAGCCAGAATCCTCCCAAGACGATCGACAACCGACCATCATGAGCCAAGTTACGCAAAATCGATGCTTGCGCAAGTCATTTGTGAAAAACTTTGCTCATATTGCGATGCATATAACGCAGTTAGCAGCCGCAATATGAGTGACTTCAATCTTTCATGATTGACAAACCGCATGGCTTGGACTGATTTTAGCACTCATGCCGCGCCTGGGAGGCCGGCGGGAGGACCAGACATGCTCGACAAACAGCCGGCACGGCTCGCCAATCTCTGGAATGACGGGAAAGCGGCGGCGATGAGCGAACCGGAACGGCTCGTCTATCGCTCCAACCTGCTGGGTTCCGACAAGCGCATCACCAACTATGGTGGCGGCAACACATCATCGAAGGTCTGGCAGAAGGATCCCTTGACTGGCGAGGAGGTCGAGGTGCTGTGGGTGAAAGGTTCGGGCGGCGACAGCGCCTCGATCAAGCTCGACGGCTTTGCCACCCTTTACATGGACAGACTGCGCGCGCTGAAAAATCTCTATCGCGGCGCGGCACATGAAGACGAGATGGTCGGCTATCTGCCGCATTGCACCTTCAACCTCAACCCACGCGCGGCTTCCATCGACACGCCCTTGCACGCCTATGTGCCGAAGCCTTTCGTCGACCACATGCATCCCGACGCGATCATCGCCATCGCCGCCGCCAGGAATTCCAAAACGCTGACACAGAAGATCTTCGGCGACGCGATCGGCTGGCTGCCGTGGAAAAGGCCCGGCTTCGAGCTTGGCCTGTGGCTGGCCAAGTTCTGCGCCGAGAACCCGCAAGCGCGCGGTGTCATCCTGGAAAGCCATGGCCTGTTCACCTGGGGCGACACACCCAAGGCGTGCTACACGACCACGGTCGACGTGATCAACCAGGCCATCGACTGGTTCGAGCGCGAAACGAAAGGCAAGCCAGCCTTCGGCGGCACGGTCGTGCAAGCCTTGCCGGCGGCCGAGCGGCGCGCCATCGCGGCACGATTGATGCCGATCGTGCGCGGCATGATCTCGAAGCCGGGCGCGATGAAGATCGGTCATTTCGACGATTCCGACACGGTGCTCGACTTCGTCAATTCGGCCGAACTGCCGGCACTCGCCCCGCTCGGCACCTCTTGCCCCGACCATTTCCTGCGCACCAAGATCAGGCCGCTGGTCATTGGTTTCGATCCGGCCAACCCGGACATAGACGCGGTGGCGGCAACCCTGCCCGCGGCGCTCGACGCCTATCGCGCCGACTACCAGGCTTACTACGAGCGCTGCAGATATGCCGACTCGCCTGCCATCCGTGACCCCAATGCTGTGGTCTACCTGATGCCCGGAGTCGGCATGTTCACCTTCGCCGGCGACAAGGCCACCGCGCGCATCTCGGCCGAGTTCTACGTCAACGCCATCAATGTCATGCGTGGCGCGGCGGCGGTCTCCTCCTATGCCGGCCTGCCGGAACAGGATGCCTTCGACATCGAATACTGGCTGCTCGAGGAAGCCAAGCTGCAGCGCCTGCCGAAACCGAAATCGCTGGCCGGTCAGATCGCCTTCGTCACCGGTGGCGCCGGCGGCATCGGCAAGGCAACCGCCATCCGCCTGCTGCGCGAAGGCGCCTGCGTGGTGCTGGCCGACATCGACGAGGCGGCACTCGGCACTGCGCAGGATGAATTGGCCAAGGTCTTCGGCAAGGATCTCGTGCGCAGCGTCAGGCTCGACGTCACCGACGAAGCGGGCGTGGCCGCAGCCTACGCCGACAACGCCGTCGCATTCGGCGGCGTCGACATCCTGGTCTCCAATGCCGGCATCTCCTCCTCCGCGCCGATCGAGGATACGGAACTGTCGATGTGGAACCGCAACATGGACATCCTGGCCAAGGGCTATTTCCTGGTGTCGCGCGAGGCCTTCCGCACCTTCAAGCAGCAGAAGCTCGGCGGCAACATCGTCTTCATCGCTTCCAAGAATGGGCTTGCCGCCTCACCCAATGCAGCCGCCTACTGCACCGCCAAGGCGGCCGAGATCCATCTCGCCCGCTGCCTGGCGCTGGAGGGCGCGGACCATCAGATCCGCGTCAACACGGTGAACCCGGATGCCGTGCTGCGCGGCTCCAAGATCTGGACCGGCGAATGGCGTGAGCAACGCGCGGCCGCCTATGCGATGCAGCCGGATGAGCTGGAAGAGCACTACCGCAAGCGCTCGATGCTGAAACGCTCGGTGTTTCCGGAAGACATTGCCGAAGCGGTTTATTTCCTGGCGTCCGACATGTCGGCGAAATCGACCGGCAACATCATCAATGTCGACGCCGGCAACGCCCAGAGCTTCACGCGCTAGAGAAACTCCGTGCGGAGCACGCGCGGAGGCAAAAGCGGCAAATCGCGCGCGGTGGGGGCACCGCGCGCGGGAGGCGACTGGCATCGCCAGATGCCAGTCGCCTGACTTCAGAGGATGTTATGCTCCTCTCACGTAAGGCAGCAGCTCAAGTCCACCGCGGTAGATCATGTCGCCGGCGACATAGAGAATGACGACAAGGCCGACATAGGCGATCCAGCGATATTTCTGCAGCAGATTGGCGATGAAGCTCGCGGCGATGCCCATCAGCGCGATCGACAGGACGAGACCGAACACCAGCACCCAGGGATGCTCGCGCGCCGCGCCGGCGACGGCCAGCACATTGTCGAGCGACATGGTGATGTCTGCGATCACGATCTGCCAGGCGGCCTGCGCGAAGGTCTTCCTCGGCGCGGCCGTGCCGCCATGCGCGTCTTCGCCGGCAACGCCTTCAAGCGCTTGCTGGCCATGTCCATGCTGCAGTTCCTTCCACATCTTCCAGCAGACCCACAGAAGCAGCAGCCCGCCGGCGAAGAGCAGGCCGACGATCTGCAGAAGCTGGGTGGTGGCGGCGGCAAAGCCGATGCGCAGGACGGTGGCGGCGATGATGCCAAGCAGGATCGCCTTGGCGCGCTGATCCTTGGGCAGGCCGGCCGCGGCAAGGCCGATGACGACGGCGTTGTCGCCGGCCAGAACCAGGTCGATCATGATGACCTGGAACAGCGCCGTCATCGCTTCGGGGGTGAAAAAGGAATTGATAATTTCTGTCATACGGCACCCTTGATATCTGAAGGGCGGCGTAGCTTTCAGAGCTGCTCTGGCGCGATCGCGCTAGCGTATCGACATTTATTGCCAGAATTCAGGGACGTCTAAGCCAGGCCACCGGATTGAAAAATCCCAGTCCGACATCACAGCCTGGATGGCTGCCAGAGGGGCCCGGCCTGGTGGCTCTCACCTACTCGACATGACGGCAAAATTCAATGTCAAATTGTGGCGTGCCGGCAAGGGTGACAGCCGGCGCGGGCAGACCGCGATTCCACCGCAGGAGCCCCGGCGGTGGAACGAAGCGTTGCTCGAGGAGACTGCTATCCCTTCGCGAGGGTGGCGTTTCCGGAACCGGTCGGGACATTCCTCGCCTGCCATTTCCTGTGCAGGTAGAAATACAGCTTCACATATTGGCCGACGAGGATCGCGTTCAGGATCGTGCCTTCGCGGATGAACATGATCTGGTGCAGGAAGAGCAGGCCGATGCAGGCCGCCACCACCAGCAAGGTGCAGTCGAAGGCGGTTTTGATGTTGCCCCATTTCCGGCCCGTCCGCTTGAAGACCGTGTTGACGAACATGTCGATCGGCATCAGCACCAGATTGGCGCGGATCATCAGGAACAGGCCGAAGGCCAGCGCCGCGTCGCCGAACACCAGCAACAGCACCTTCTGGTAATAGACATCGAGCGCGATGAAGCTGGTCATCTTGAGGTTGAAATCCAGGAACACGGCAAGCGCGAAGGCCGGGATCAGCGAGGCGAAATTGGTGAGCTTGAAGTCCTTCGGCAGCACCAGATAGGTCAGGAACAGCATGATCAGCTCGAGGATGAAGTTGTAGGTTCCCTGGCTAAGCGGCGGAAACACCAGCGTCATCGTCCTTGTCAGGCTGCTTTGCGGCGAGATGCCGATGCCGGCCCTGATCGCCAGGCTGACGCCGACAGTCAAGATGTAGATGCCGAGCAGATACATGATCCACCGCGCCTTGAGGCTGCCGGTGCTTTGCATTTCGTCCGAGGCTGCTTGATGCGCCATGGATGTTCCCTCCCCTTTGTTCCGTTTCCACCCGCCGGGCCTCCTCCGCCCGCCAGGGTGTCGTGATCTTCGGCTGCCGGCTATTCCATGAACCGGAAGCGGTGCAATGAAATGAACAGGCTGAGCAGCTTGTTGACGACGGGCTCGCCCTCGTTGCGGTTGCCCATCTCTTCCAGCGCGGCATCGATGGCGGCGGCGCTGGTAGTCAATTCATCCACCGTCATATCCGCCATGACGCCATGGATTTCGAGCGGCATCACCGCCTTCTCCACCCTGTTGTCGGTGACGATGCAGGCGCCGGAATAGCGGTCGACCTGTTTCAGGCAATGACACATCTCATCGCTGTCCTGTCCGACGGCGACGAAATACGGCGTCGGGGCTGGCCAGAAGGTGGCGACGGCACCACGGGTCACGTTCACACCCTTGAACAGGCCGCTGACGATGTGGCGCTTGCCTTCGGCATAACGCTGGACGACGCAAAGCCGGCTCAGCGTCTTGCCGTCGTGTTCCTGGACGACCTTGCCGTCCCTGAAGGGAACCCAGATCTCCTGGTGGAATTTGGCATGGCCGCGCCCATAGACGTCGAACAGCAGGACCTTGGCCTGGCTGCCATCGGCCGAAACCTCCAGCGGCACAATGTCGAGCGCCTGTGGAGCCAGGTCATTCAGACCCGGACGTCCGGCGGTGCGCATGCCGGAATAGTCGATGTCGGCATTGCGCAGCAGCTTGCCGCCTTCGGCAATCAGCTCGCCATCCTTGAAGACGTAGAGCGGATTGATCCTGGACAGGCTGTCGGTCAGCACGATGTCGGCGAAACGGCCCGGTGTCAGCGAACCGATCTGGTCGTCCATGTGGAACGACCTGGCGGTGTTGTAGGACGCCATCTTGATCGCCTTGATAGGGTTGATGCCCATGTCGGCGCACAGCGAGATGATCCAGTCCATATGGCCCATCTTCTGCAGGCGCTCGATCGAGATGTTGTCGGTGCACAGCATGAAATTGTCCGTCGGGAACTTGCGGTCGACGATGCTGCGCAGCAGCGTCCTGATCACCTCGTTGCTGCCGACGCCGAACTTGATGTGCGTCGGGAAGCCGTAACGGATGCTCTTTTCGATGTCGTCGCCGGTCCAGACGTCATGGTTGTTGGAGACGCCGATCGCCGGCAGGTAGTTCAGTACCATGTCGGAGAGCGCGGTAACGCCCCAGTGGCCGTTGAGGAAGCCGCCCTTCTCCCGTACCCAGGCCGCCTTGTGGAAGTCGTCTTCGCTGCCCGAGCTGTAGGTGAAGTGTTCGAATTCACCCAGCCCGATGACCGGCTCCATCTCGAGCACGGCCTTCGTCACCGAAGCCGCCGTCTTCTTGCCTGGCGCGAAGGCATAGAGGCGATAAGGCAGCTTGTGATAATCCCTGAACAGGTCCTTCGCGGCCTGCACGCCGTCCTCGCCGGCGGCGCTCAGCAGATCCAGGCACTCGGCATAGATCGTCGTGGTGCCGCACGGCACCATCGCTTCGGCAAGTGCCGTCGGGTTGGCGAGCTGGGATTCGAAATGCAGGTGCGCGTCGATCAGACCGGGTATCGCGTAAAGCCCCTCGCCATCGAAGACCTGCCTGACCTGGATTGTCGCCTCGTCGGGATTCAGCGCCACGATGCGCTTGTCGTAGACGAGGATCGAACCCTGGTAGACCGTCTCGCCATGCACATCGAGGATGTTGAGGTTCTTCAGGAGAAGATCGGCCTCCTTCTTGCCGTGCAGGATGTCGAAGATCGCCCGGACCTTCTCGTAGTGATCGATCTTGACGTGCTGCATCGTGGCCGCTCCTCCCTCGCCGTGCTTATGCGGCTGATAAGAAGCGATTGAACCGCTTCCGAAAAGCAGTATTTTCTGCTCACATCGCTCTCTTTTCGAGAGCAGTAAGATGAGGGTATCCGGTGCTGCATTCACGCATCCTGCGCTATCTCGACGAGGTCGCGCGCAGCGGCTCGATCCGCGGGGCGGCGGAACGGCTGCACGTCGCCTCATCCGCCATCAACAAGCATGTGCTGCAATTGGAGGAAGCGATCGGCGAACCGCTGTTCGAGCGATTGCCGCGCGGCCTGCGATTGACACCAGCCGGCGAAATCCTGGTTGCCCATGTACGCAGGACGATGCGCGAATACAGCCAGGTCGAAGCGGAGATCCGCGATCTCAAGGCACTGCAAAGCGGCGAGGTCATCATCGCCACGATGAACGGGCTGGCCGGCGGCATCGTCCCGCAGGTGGCGGCCGCCTTCTGCGCGCGGCATCCGAAGATCAAGATATCGATCCGGGTGATGTTCATCCGCGACATCGTTCAGGCCGTGGCCGATGGCGAGGCCGACCTCGGCTTCGCCTTCAACCTGCCGGAACAGCAGCAGCTGGAAGTGCTGACCAGGATGGATGGCCGCCTCGGCGCCATCGTGTCGCCCGAACATGCGCTCGCCGGCATGGAGACCGTGCCGCTGGCGCATTGCGCCGACTATCCGCTGATCTTCGCCGACCGCAGCATGCTGATGTTCGACATCATGACGGATGCCTTCCACCAGGCTGGGCTCGATGTCGAGCCGAGCTTCCTGACCAACTCTATCGAGTCGATGAAATACCTGGCGGCAGCCGGTAACGGCGTCGCCTTCCTCAGCAAGTTCGACATCGCCGAGGAATACCGCAGCGGCACGCTGGCCTATCTGCCGATCCGGGATCGGGCCATGGGAAAGAACATCCTCTCGCTGGTGCAGCGCGAGCGACGCTCGCACGGCCTGGCGACCTCCATGTTCGCGGAAGAAATCGTCAGGGCGCTGCGCGCCACCATCGAGTGACGTAGCCCTGTGGGTCTGGAACGCTTCATCGCATCAGCGTTCCGGCGAAACACAACAGCGACCGGCAACATGCCGGCCGCTGTAGTCCAGATCGCCTCGCTTACAGCCCATTGTCCTTCAGGATCTGCGGCGCGTTTTCCTTGGTGATCGTCAGGGTCGGCAGGATGACGGTCTTCTCGACCTTTTCGCCGCCGAGGAACTTCAGCGCCTGGCGCAGGCCTTCGGCGCCCGGCGTGGCGTAGAGGAAGGTTGCCGACAACTCGCCCTTGTTGACGAGTTGCACGCCTTCATTGGGCAGGCCGTCGATGCCGATGAACTTCATCTCCTTCTCGCGGCCCGCATCCTTGGCGGCGAGATAGGCGCCATAGGCCATCGGGTCGTTGTGACCATAGACGAGATCGATCTTCTCGTTGTTGCGCAGCGCGGTCGCCATGATGTTGTAGGCCTGGTCCTGCTTCCAGTCGCCCGACTGCTTGTCGAGCAGGTACTTGATGCCCGACTCCTTGTCGGTGAATTCGTGGAAGCCGTCATGACGGTCATGCGCGGCCTGCGTGCCCATGCCGCCCCAGATCTCGACGACATTGCCGGCGGCCTTGCCCGTGCCGCCGAGCAGCCCGACGGCATATTCGCCCGCCGCGCGACCGATCAGCTTGTTGTCGCCGCCCACGAACTGCGTGAAATCATTGGTCTCGACATTGCGGTCGAGCACGAAGACCGGGATCTTGGCCTCGATCGCCTTCTGCACCACGCCGGTGAGACCAGCCGATTCCTTCGGCGAGATCAGAAGCGCGTCGACCTCCTGCTGGATCAGGTTCTCGACATCGGCAACCTGCTTCTCGGTCTTGTCCTCACCGTCGGTGATGATGAGATTGACGTTCGGATGCTTGGCGGCTTCGGCGAGGATGTCCTTGTTGAACTGCGCCCGCCACGGCTCGATGGTGGTGACCTGGCTGAAGCCGATGGTCCATTTCTTGTCCTCGGCGAAGGCACTGCCCGGCATCAGCACGGTGGTGGCGGCAAGCACTGTCGTCAGGGCTGCCAGCCCCAGGAATTCACGGCGTTTCATTTGCGTTTCCTCCGATTGTTCGAGACTGCGTCTCTTTTGTCGTCCGCTCCTCCGCGGACATTTTTGTCGTCCGCTCCTCCGCGGACGGTGGCGTCGACGCCGACCGCTTTCGCGGCAGGCGCAAATGGGAAAAGAGGTCGGCGGCATTGCGCTCCTGCACGAGCACGGTACCGATGATGATCAGGCCCTTCAGCACGAGCTGAAGGTTCGAATTGATGTTGTGCAGCTGCAGGATGTTGGACAGGAGCCCGAAGATCAGCACACCGCAGAAGGTGCCGGCGAGGCTGCCGCGACCGCCCATCAGGCTGGTGCCGCCGATGACGACGGCGGCGATGGCGTCGAGCTCGAGCCCGGCGCCGGCATCCGGCTTGCCCTGGCGGTATTGAGCCACATAGAGCACGGCGGCGATGCCGGCGAGCAGCCCCGACATGGCATAGGTCGCGATCTTGACGCGACCGGCAGCGATGCCGGAAAGTCTTGCAGCTTCCTCATTGCCGCCGATGGCGTAGACATAGCGGCCGAACGGCGTGAAGCGCAGCACGGCGCCATAGAGGACGATGGCGCCGAGGAAGAACAGTCCCGGCATCGGGATCACGCCGAAGGCGAGCGATCGCAGGGCCTCGAAATCCTCGGTCGCGTTGGAGCCGGTGTAGACCGGCAGCACGGCGTTGTTCTGCCCTGCGGTGAGGCGTGCGATGCCGAGTGCCGTCACCATCATGGCCAGCGTGACGATGAAGGGTTGCAGCCGGCCGGCGACGATGATGACGCCGTTCAGCGCGCCAAACAGCAGGCCGACGCAGGGCGCCACGATCAAAACGCCGAGCACGCCGAATTTCGAACTGACTTGTGGCAGCAGGAACCAAAGCGCGAGAGCGCAGAGGATGACACCGGCTACGGCAGGCAGCGTCACACCGCGCGTTAAATCGAGCCGGACAGCGCGATGCGACGCACCGGCCGCCGGCCTGGCGAGATTGGTGAACAGGAAGCGCGTGACGACGACGCCGAGGAACAGGGCGATGAAAGCCACGGCCGGGATGCCCATGACGGCTGCCGGCGTGGTGCCCGGCATGGTCAAGAGCATCGCCGTCACCACCGTGCAGATCGCCATCAGCGAACCGACCGAAAGGTCGATGCCGCCGGTGATGATCACCGCCGTCATGCCGGTGGCGATCAGGCCCGTGGTGGAGACCTGGCGCAGCACGTCGAGCAGGTTGCCATAGGACAGGAAGATGTTGCTGCCCTTGGAGGTGATCGGCGATGAAAACACGCCGATGAGGAAGATGGCGATCAGCCCCCAGTAGAGCTTGGTGCGCGACAGGACCTTCAGCGCGTTCATGCCGCGGTCCGCCCGTTGGCATGACGCGGTGCTGCCAGTTGCATGATGCGTTCCTCGCTGGCGTGGTTGCGGGGGAGAATGCCGGTCTGGCGGCCTTCGGCCATCACCAGGATACGGTCCGACAGATGCAGCAGTTCCGGCATCTCCGAACTCACGACGATGATGGCGAGGCCCTCGTCGGCAAGCTTGAAGACAAGATCGTAGATCTCGCGCTTGGCGCCGATGTCGATGCCACGTGTCGGCTCGTCGAGCAGCAGGACGCGCGGTTTGGTGGCCAGCCACTTGCCGATCACCACCTTCTGCTGGTTGCCGCCGGACAGCGTGTTGGCGATCTGGTCGATGCCGCTGCAGCGTATGCCCAGCGCCTTGACCGCGTCATCGGCGAGCGCCTTTTCACCCGATACCGAGCGCAGGCCGAAACGCGACAGCGTGCCGACCAAAGGCAGCGCGACATTGTCGACGATCGAAGCCTTGAGATAGAGCCCCTCCGCTTTGCGGTCCTCGGTGACCAGTGCGATGCCGAGATGGCGCGCATCGCGCGGCGAACGGATCGCCACCGGCTTGCCGTCGAGGCGGATGTCGCCGTCAACCCTGCCTTCCGCGCTGCCGAAAATCGACTGCAGGATTTCCGTGCGACCGGAGCCGAGCAGGCCACCGATGCCGAGGATCTCGCCGCGTCCGAGATCGAAGCCGACGCCGGAGATCACCCTGCGCCAGCCACTGCGGTCGGCTCGGTCGAAGGAAAGGTCGCGCACCGTCAGGATCGGCGTGTCGTAGTGGGCGGCGCGCATCGCCGTGGATGCGTCGAGCAGGGTGCGCCCGACCATGGCGGCGATCAGCCTGTCCTCGTTCAACTCGCTCATGGCGCGCGTCAGCACATGGCGTCCGTCGCGGAAGACCGTGGTGCGATCGGCAAGATGCATGACCTCGTCAATGCGGTGCGAGATGTAGACGATGGCGACGCCCTGCGCGGCCAGCTGGCGCATGATGCGGAACAGCCGCTGGCACTCGGCCGGAGACAGCGCCGATGTCGGCTCGTCCATGATCAGGATGCGCGCATCCTTCGACAGCGCCTTGGCGATCTCGACCAGTTGCTGTTCGCCAACCCGCAGGCCACCAACGCGTGCTTCCGGATCGAGATCGATGCCGAGCGAGGTGAGCAGAGAGCGCGATGCGGTGAGGCTGGCCTTGCGGTCGACGATCAGCCCGGCGATCAGCTTTTCCCGGCCAAGGAAGATGTTCTCGGCCACGGTGAGTTCGGGAACGAGGTTCAATTCCTGGTGGATGATGGCGATGCCGGCATCCTCGGCGTCGCGCACGCCGGAAAACCGCACCTGCTGCCCGGCAACCGAAACCGTGCCCTCATAGTCGGTGTAGACGCCGGAGAGGATCTTCATCAGCGTCGACTTGCCAGCGCCATTCTCACCCATCAGCGCATGGATCTCGCCGCGCCGCAGATCGAAGCCGACGTCGCTCAGCGCAACGACGCCGCCGAAAGCCTTCGAGACATTACTGGCGGCAAGGACAGGCTGCCCCGACGGAGGGACGCCATGATCCTGCGGAAACTCACGGTCGGCCATGACAGGAACGGCCTCCCTACCGTGCTGCCAGTCATGCAAAAAGCTAATCTAAACGTTTCGAATTAGTCAAGGATGGAGTCGGGCCATCAAGGCGATGTTTTTTTGATTCTTGCTAAAAACAGGAGAATTCCATAGGTATTGGCAATTGATGCGCTTCAAAACGTTTCGAAAATGACCGAGTCGAGTTCCAGAAAACCCCGAAAGAGCGGCGCGCCGACCATGCTGCATGTGGCGGAGGCCGCACGTGTTTCGGTGGCGACGGTCTCAGCCTATATCAACGGCACGACCACGGTCAGCCAGGAGCTTTCCGGCCGCATCGAGCTGGCGATCCGCGAGATCGGCTACAAGCGCAACGCCATTGCACGCAGTCTGAAGATCGGCACCACCCGCACCATCGGCCTGACGGTGCCACACATCACCAACCCGTTCTTCACTGACGTCGTCTCCGTCATCCAGCAGGCCTTCGACCGTGCCGGCTATGCGGTGATGCTGTGCTGCACCGACGAGGATCTGAACAACCAGGACGAGCAGATCCGGCTTCTGCTCGACCGCATGGTCGACGGCCTGATCATCGCCCGCGTCGGCGACGGCGCCTATCTGAGGGAGACCGTCGAACGCGCCAACGTGCCGGTGGTGCTGCTCGACCGCGAAGTCGACGGGGTCGACAGCGACCGGGTCGTGCTCGACAACCATCAGGCCGTCTTCGAGGCGATCACCTACCTTGTCGAACTCGGCCACCGGCGCATCGGCTACATCACCGGCGCCTTCAACATCACGCCGATGCGTGACCGCATGACCGGCTATCACGAGGCGCTGCTCGATGCCGGGCTCAACTTCGACCAGAGCCTGGTGCGCTCCGGCGACCTGCACGAAGCCGACGGCTACACTGCCGCCATGCAACTGCTTTCCCTGCATGACCGCCCGACCGCGATCTTCTCCGCCAACAATCCGATGGTGGTCGGCGCGATGAAGGCGATCCGCGACCTCGGCCTGTCCTGCCCGGAGGACGTCTCCGTCATCTGCTTTGACGATTTCCCCTGGGCCGACGTCTTCAACCCGCAGCTGACGACGATCGCGCAGCCGGTTCAGGCGATCGGCGAACAGACGGCGAGCCTGCTGCTCGACCGCCTGAACGGCAACCGCGAAGCGCCGTCGCGCCGGCTGGTGCTGAAAGGCCGGCTGATGGTGCGCAATTCCTGCCGGCCGGTGCAGGCAGGTGCCTTTGCAACGACCGCGGCAGTATCGTCTGACTGAAGCTTAACCGGCGTGCAGATCGCGCGGGATCGCTTCGCCGACGGTAAAGTCGGAGAATGATACGTCAAACCCCGGGCCTTGCGGCGAGCACGCCATGACGCCGACCCGGGCATCGGCCGCCGGGAACGGACACAGCCGCGCCATCTGCCAGGCCATGTCGCCGACCGAATATTGCACGCGCACGGCATCGCCGTGCCGGGTCAGGCGGATACGAACCGGATCGGTCGGCTTGGCAGCAGGCAGCGGAATGACGGACCAGTCCGAAACGCCGCGCGTAACGACGACGGAAAAATGCATCATGCCGTCGGTGTATTCGATGCCGGCCTTGATCCAGTGCCGTTCGTCCAGCCGCAGGAAAAGACCGGCCTGGTCATAGAGATCGGCATAGTCGCCGAGCACCGTCGCTTCCGCCGAAAAATCATCGGCGACCGCGCGGGTGTAGGCATGGCCGCTGTCGCGGATGAAACCGTAGAAGGTCTCGCGCCAGAAATCCGTATCCGGCTCGGTCGTAAGCTTCAGTGCACCGGCATCGCCGGACCGCGACTTGGGCTCATTGAACCAGGAAAACTGGGCTGCCATGATGAAGACCGTTCGCTTGGATGAAGGCGCGCCGGATGTCGCGGACTGTCCGGCTTGGAGCCGGTCGACAGGCCACGATTAACTTCCGGCTGGTTTCTGGGTCTGGCAAGCCAGCGAAAGGAATTCGCACACCCTGTCTTTCAGATTGGGCAACGCGTCCGGATCCTCGTTGAGGAAGTTCAGCAGGGCCGACTGGAACAGACCGTCGAGGGCCGCGTAGGCGACCGGCGGCGATATGCCGGGCTCTTTGCCGCTCAGGGCAAATGCCCGCGAAATCACGCGCCAGACCATCTGCTCCAGACTTTTGTCGATCTCGTGCACGTCCGCGCGAAACGCGTCTTCATAGAGCGCCTGCGCCCGCAGGTCATACCACAGGCGGTGAAGCAGGGCCTCTTCGCGCAGGGTCTGGACAAGCCCCTCGGCGAACCGGCTTTCAAGTTCCTGGTAGGAGGTCGCGTCAAGTACGATCTGGTCGTAACGCTTGACGCATTTTGCCTTGTACTCGCGCACGCAATAGGCAATCAGGTCGACCTTATCGCTGAAATAGTAGTGGATGGCACCGTGGGAGAAGCGCGACTTCTGCGCGATTTCGCGCAGGCTCGTGCGCGCATAACCCATCTCCGCCAGTGTCTGAAGGGCCGCCTCGACCAATTCGGCCCGACGTTCCAGGTACTTATCCACCGGAGGTCGCCGCTCGGTACGCTGTCGCGGGGCAGTTTGCATCAAATGCCTTCATTTCCAACTCTCTCGCGGCAATATGGTTTATTGCTTAAGTAAGTTCAACGTGCGCGGCCGCTTTGCGACCGTGACATTCTGGCGTTTCCCAGATCAGAACATGTAGCCACCACTGCAGACGAGCACCTGGCCGCTGACGTAATTCGATTCCGGAATGCAGAACAGATAGACCGCTCCTGCGGCTTCTTCCGGCGTGCCCGCGCGGCCAAGCGGGATGCCGGCTTCCATCGCCTTCATCACCTCGGGATTGACTCCCACCTTGATGTCCTTGCCTTCGATCTTGATCGCGCCGGCACCGCCCGCGACTTCGGTGAGGCGGGTCCTGATCAGGCCGAAGGCGACGGAATTCACGTCGACCTTGTAGCGCCCCCACTCCTTCGCCATGACCTTGGTCATGCCGTTGACGCCGGCCTTGGCCGCGCCATAGCCCAGTTGGCCGGCATTGCCGCCGACGCCGGCAAGCGAGGAGATGTTCACCACCTTGCGGAAGACCTCGCGGCCCTCCTCGGCCTCCCTCCTGGCCGCCAGCCGGATGAAGTCCGACGCCGCCCGCAACACACGAAACGGCGCCGTCATGTGAACGTCGACCATCGCGTACCATTGTTCGTCGGTCATCTTGCCGACGGTGTTGTCCCATGTGTAGCCGGCATTGTTGACGATGATGTCGATGCCATCAAATGCGTCGAGGGCCGTCTTCACCAGGCGATCGCCGAAATCGGGATTCGTCACCGAGCCGACACAGGCGACCGCTCCGGAACCCGACAGCTTCACCGCCTCGACTGCTTCCTCCGCCAGGGAAGCATCGAGATCATTGATGACGATGCTGGCGCCCTCACCTGCGAGTTTCAATGCGATCTCGCGGCCGATGCCGCGGCCGGAACCTGTTATCAGCGCCACCTTGCCATCAAGCTTTCCCATTGTTGTCCCTCCCATCCAGGAATTCGCGAACCGCTTTGGCGGCCTCGTCCGCGCTCGAGATCAGAAACAGATGACCGTCGTTGAGGACACGCAGACGGCTGTCGCGGATCAGCATCGAGAGCACGCGTGCATTGGCGAGCGGAACGACCGGGTCGTCGTCACCGGCCAATACCAGCGTCGGCTGCGCGAGCAGTGGAAGCCAGGGCATGCTGGTCCAGCCGAGCAGCGCCAGTTGCTGGTAGAGATAGCCACGACGGCTCGTCGTGCGAAACTCCTCGACCAGCAGGCGCTCGGTGCGCGCCTTGCCTCCGTAAATCTCACCGGCGATCTGCTTGCGGTAGCCGGCGTCATTGAACCGCCTCGGCGTCATGAATTTTGACAGCACCGAGAACCTTGGCGGCACCATCAGCATGCCTTGCGAGGTTGCCGCGAGAACCAGCTTGCGGCAGCGGTGCGGATTCTGCAGCGCGAACTGCTGCGCAAGCGCACCGCCCCAGGATACGCCCAGCACGTCCACCCGGCCGTAGCCCAGCCTGTCCAGCACAGCCGATGCCAGCATGGACAGCATCCACAGGCGGTAGGGCAGGATGGTGGCTTCGGATTTTCCCGAACCCGGCACGTCGAAGGCGATGATCTCGCGGTCCTCGAGCGCATCGGCGAAAGGCATCAGCATCTCCAGGCTGGCGCCAATGCCATTCAGCAGCAGCAGCGGGGTCCTGCGCCTGGCCGTGACACGGCCAGACGGCGACGCGGATATTCTTGCCGAAAACCCTGAGCTGGCGCGAAGACATCTCGCGCCTGTCGGGGTCGCGAGCCCGGTGTTCGGAGACTGTCTCGTTCTTGCGCCGCAAGGTCTCATCCACGCTCATGAACATAGGTCCCGGGTGCGGCACATAGTGGGGGGAATTCGGCGTTGCCTTCCGCTCGTGGCGCGCCAACCATCCTGCCGGCGCGGGCGGAGGTCCAGGCAACGCCATGATCCCACCAGCTGCCCGCGTGTCTTTCCGCCGTCGTCAGCCACTCTTCCGCCGACTCCGGTTTGTTCTCGTTGGTGAAGAAGCTGGCCTTCGGGTTTCCCGGCGGCGAGACGATGGTCTGGATATGGCCGCTGTTGCCGAGCACGAACTGGCTGCGTTCCCCCAGAAGCCGGGCGCTGCGGTACACGCTCTGCCAGACGCAGAGATGATCGTTGGCGGCGCCCAGGACATAGCTGTCGATGTCGAGCTGCGACACCGGCGCGATCGCGGTGCCGCGCACTTCCATCGCGCCGTCCTTAAGGAACGGATTCGCATCCACGAACGCCGAAAAATCATGGTTGAACTGCGCGGTCATGCCGGTCCCGTCGCCGTTCCAGTAAAGCACGTCGAAAGCGGCGGGCGTGGTGCCCATCAGATAGTTGGACACCCAGTAGTTCCAGATCAGGTCGTTGGGCCGCAGCATGGCAAACAGCAGCGTGAATTCATTGGCGCTGATGCGCTTGTTACGGCTCACCTTGCGCACCATCTGGCGGGCCATCCCGTTGCGCGGCTCAGCAAAGGCACTGAGTGAGGGCGCCTGCGCCATCGCCTTGGTGTCGAGCGGCGAGACAACCAGCAACAGGCTGTTGATCTTGCGGGTCTTCCTGGCGGCATAATAGCCAGCCAGCGAAACCGCGACGGGACCGGCGCCGCACACCGCCCACAGATTGACATCGTTCGAACCGGTGATCGCGGACGCCGTGCCGATGGCGGTATCGATCGAGTCCTGGTATTCGCCCATGCCCCAGCGATCGTGCCGCTTCTGCGGATTGCGCCAGGCCAGCATGAAAACAGTGTGGCCGTTCCTGATGTAGTGCTCGATGATCGAGCGGCCCGGCGCGATATCGAAAATGTAGAACTTGTTGACGATGGAAGGGACGATCAAGATCGGGCGCTCGTGCACCTTTTCGGTCTGCGCCCGATACTGGATCAGTTCGAACATGTCGGTGCGCAGCACGACCGAGCCCGGCGACACAGCCAGGTTTTCGCCGACCCTGAACGCACTGTCGTCGACCTGCGACGGAATCGGACGCAGCTTCGCGATGTCCCCGGCCAGGTTTCTGGCGCCCCGCACCAGGCTGGCGCCGCCGGTTTCGATGGCGGCACGCATCGCTGCCGGATTGCCAAGCAGGCTGTTGGTCGGAGCACCGGCCTCGACGAGCTGATCGAGCAGGAAACGTTCCTTCTCGTTCAGCGCGACGTCCGCGAAACCCTTCAGCGCGGATCGCCAGGCGAGGTAGCCCTGGAGCAGTCCCGCATAGAACAGGTTCTCGGTGTAGGCCTTGTCACCGAACCGGCGATCGCCCTGCTCAGGCTGCCGTTTCTCCGCCGTGCCGGTGGCGATCCTGGCGATATCGGTCCAGAAACCGAGCGTCGCCCTGCCGAGTGCCATCGGCTGGCGCGCCGCTCGGAACAGCAGATCGACCGCGGTCCCGTACAAATCGGACGGCAGGAAATTGCCCGTCACATTCTGGCCGAGCGCGCTGTCGATCGTCCGCCTGACCTGCTCGCTGGCCGGCCCGCCCTCATTGGCCGGCGCGGTCGGTGCCCGCTTTCCGGCGTTCATGCGGATGCCTCCGCGCGCCACTGATAGTCGGTGGACGACCTTGCGAATTCGATGAAATAGGCAAGCGAATCCGGGTTCGCCATCGCATCACGGCTCGCCGCTTTCCCGGGTTCCCAGCCCATCAGGATCTTGCGGATCGGCACTTCCATCTTCTTGCCGGTCAGCGTGTAGGGTACGGCGTCGATCGCGTAGATCCTGTCCGGCACATGCCGAGGGCTGTAGTCCTGCCTGAGACGCCTGTTGATGCCGGCGCGGATCTCGTCGGACATCTCGAAGCCCGGCTTCAACCTCACGAAGAGCGGCATGAAAAAATTGCCGCCGGGCAATTCGCAGCACACGATCAGGCTGTCGGCCACTTCCGGCTGCTGTTCGACGGAGCGATAGATCTCGGCCGTGCCGATGCGCACACCGTAGCGGTTCAGTGTCGAATCCGACCGGCCATAGATGTAGCAGCCGCCGCGCCGGTTGATCTTGAGGAAGTCGCCGTGACGCCAGACGCCGGCGAACACGTCGAAGTAGGATTCGTGATAGCGCTTGCCGTCCGGATCGTTCCAGAACTTCACCGGCATCGATGGAAACGGATTGGTGACGACCAGTTCGCCCACCTCATCCACCAGCTCCCTGCCGTCATCGCCCCAAGAGCGCACGTCCATGCCCAGCATGCGGGTCTGGATCTCGCCGGCATGGACCGGCAGGCTCGGCGCCGCCCCGACAAAGCCCGAGCAGATCTCGGTGCCACCGGACTGCGACGTAACCCAGAGGTCCTTCTTCACGCCCTTGTAGAACCAGGCGAAGGTTTCCGGCGTCGAAGGGGCGCCCGCCGCCATCACGCATTCCAGCGCCGACAGGTCGAATTTCCCACCCGGTTCCAGCCCGGCCTTTTCCATGATCTGCACGAAGGTCGGGCTGGCACCAAACATCGTCGCCCCGGTATCGGCGGCGAGCTTCCACAGGAAATCCGTTTCGGGGTGCGCGGGATTGCCGTCATAAAGCGTGGCAGCCGAGCCGGTCAGAAGCGCGGCCACCAGAAGGTTGAACATCATCCAGCCGGTTGTCGAATAGAAGAACATGTTCGATCCGGGCTTGAGATCGAGCTGGAAGTGCATGAGCTTCAGATGCTCGACGAGAACACCGACATGGCTGTGCACGATCGCCTTCGGCAGGCCCGTCGTGCCTGACGAGAACAGGATCCAGATCGGATGGTCGTGCGCCACGCGCTCGAATTTGAAGTCGGCGCGCGACGGTGCCCGAGCATCCATCAGGCTGTGCCACTGGGTGACATTGGCGACGCCCTCCAGCCTGGCATTCCGGTCGAGGTAGGGTAGCCAGATCACGTGCTCCAGCGTCGGCAGCGCATCGGTGATCGACCTGACGTCGCCACGCCGGTCGAAATCCTTGCCGCCAAAACGGTAGCCGTCCGCGGCGAAGATCAGTTTCGGCTCGATCTGCGCGAAACGCTCGATCACGGTCTTGACGCCGAATTCCGGTGCTGCGCTCGACCAGATCGCGCCGATGGCGATGACCGCGATCATCGCCACCGCCGTTTCGGGCAGGTTCGGCATGTAGGAAACCACGCGATCGCCCGGATTTATGCCCAGCTTGCGCAGCTGCGTTGCCAGCTTGCGTACATCGTTGCCGAGCTCGGCCCATCCCATCCGCCCGAGAGGCCGTATCTCCGAGAGATGATGGAAGGCAACGTCGTCCGGCCGCGCCTTCGTCTCGTAGCGCAGGAGATGTTCGGCATAATTGACCGTCGATCCCTCGAACCACTTCGCGCCCGGCATCCGCCGACTGTCCAGCACCTGCGCGTAGGGCATGCCCGATTGCACGTCGAAATAGTCCCAGATGCTGGCCCAGAACGCCTCGATCTCGGTGACCGACCATTGCCGCAGCGGTTCGTATTCCGGGAAGTCGAGACCGCGCTCCGTCTTCAGCCACTGCATGTACGCATGCAGGTTGGAGCGTTCGACGAACGCCCGCTTCGGCGTCCACAGCAATTCGCCTTCACTGACCATTTTCACCTCCCACGAATTCTGATGTTGCTGGCACCGCACTCATGGCGACCTCAGGCAATCATTCCGCCATCCACCACGAGGTCACTGCCCGTGATGTAGCTGGCTTCGCCCGAGGCAAGGAAAAGGACGCAATTGGCTATCTCGGCCGGTTCGGCGAAACGACCCATCGGAATGCGTGCCAGCGAGCGCCCGGCAAAGGCTTCCGCTTCCCCGGGGTCGAGCGCGGCGAGCGCATCGGCCACCATCTGCGTGCCGGCGAAACCGGGGCTTACCGTATTGACGCGGATGCCGTAGCCGTTGCGCGCGCAGTGGATCGCGGCCGAGCGGGTGAACATGCGGACCGCGCCCTTGCTGGCATTGTACGCCGGCAAACCAGGATCGCCGACCATGCCCTCGACCGAAGCGATGTGGACGATCGATCCTCCCCTGCCCTTCATCCGGGCGATCGCAGCCTTGGTGCCGAGGTAGATGCCGTTGAGGTTGATGTTGATCGTGCGGTTCCACTCGGCGTCCGAGATATCCTCGACGCTTGCGATCGAGCCGACACCGGCGCTCGAGACAAGCACGTCGAGCGGTCCGAACGCCTTTTCCGCAGCATCCAGCGCGGCATCCCAGGCCTTGGCATCCGTCACGTCCAGCCTGTGAAAGGCGGCCCTGTCGCCCAGCGTCCTGGCGGCGGCCTCTCCGCTGGCCGCATCGACGTCGGCGATCATCACCCTGGCGCCTTCGCGCACCAGCGCCTCCGCCGATGCCAGGCCGAGCCCCTTGGCTCCGCCGGTCACGATCGCCACCTTGTCCTGAACGCGTCCCATTTCTCCTCCCTTCGCGGTTGTCCCGCCGTGCTTTTCCGTTTCAGCTCACCTTCTCGAACAGCGTGACCACACAGGCACCGCCCAGACCCAGATTGTGCTGCAGGGCCAGACGCGCGCCCTCCACCTGGCGCGCGCCCACGACGCCGCGCAGTTGCGCGGTCAGCTCGGCGCATTGTGCCAGTCCGGTGGCGCCAAGGGGGTGTCCCTTGGACAGGAGGCCTCCGGACGGGTTGACGACGACGGCGCCGCCATAGGTGTTGTCGTTGTCGCTGACGAGCCTTTCGGCCTCTCCGGGACCGCACAGGCCGAGCGCCTCGTAGGTGATCAACTCGTTGTGGGCAAAGCAGTCGTGCAGTTCGATGACATCGATGTCGCGAGGGTCGATGCCCGTCTTGTCATAGACCTGCCTCGCCGCCATCCGCGCCATTCCCGCTCCGACCACGTCGCGCATATCGCGCGTTGCCGGATCGATTGCCGGATCGGTCGTCATGACCTGAGCCGAGATCACCACACGCATGTCGAGCCCGTGCCTGCGGGCGAATGCAGGTGAGCACAGCAGGCTCGCCGCAGCACCGCATGTCGGCGGGCAGGCCATGAGGCGGGTCATCACACCGTCCCACAACATGGGTGAAGCCATGACGTCTTCCACGCTTAGCGGCTTGCGGAAAATCGCCATCGAATTGTGTTCGGCGTGACGGCTGGCCTTGGCCCTGATGCTGGCAAAGGTTTCCAGCCTGGTCCCGTACTGCCGCATATGCGCCAGGCCGGCGCCACCGAAATAGCGGATGGCGATCGGAAGCTCCGCATGACCCGCCAGCCTGTCGGCTTCCTGATCGAACAGGTCGAACGGGCTTTCGCGGTCGGTGAAGACATTGCCGATGGCGCCGGGACGCATCTGCTCGAAACCGACCGCCAATGCGCACTCGACCGCGCCGCTCGCCACTGCCTGCCGCGCCAGGAAGAGAGCCGAGGAGCCTGTCGCGCAATTGTTGTTGACGTTGAAGATGGGAATTGCGGTCATGCCCGCCTGATAGACGACGCGTTGTCCCGCGCAGCTGTCGCCGTAGACATAACCGGCATAGACCTGCTGGATCACATCGTAGGACAAACCGGCATCCTGCAGGCACAGGGCAATTGCCTCAGCACCCATGCGCACATAGCTGTCGCCGGCATCCGGCTTCCTGAAGGGGATCGCTCCGACCCCCGCAACGACGACCTGCATGGACGCGGCATCTCCCTGGCGCACGGCGAACGGCCGAGCGCTCCTCCAATCGGCCGGCTCTTTTCCGGTTACAAAAAGGCTGACGACGCATCCGTCGATCGCCGTCAGCCAGGGGTCATGGTCTCTCGCGCGGCAAGCCGCGCATCGAGCTACCGATTGACCGTGACGATCGGCTCGCCGACGAAGCCGAAACTCTGCAGCACGCCGAGCAGTTCGCGGTGGCCGAAAGCCTGGCCTGCCGAAGCGAAGCCCGCACGCCTTGGTGGCTGCTGGATCAGTGAATAGGCAGCGTAGGCCTGCAGAAGACCGGTCTGCTTGTAGTTGCTGTTGCCATGGATGACGACATGCACGCGGGTCAGCGGACCGGAGGCGTGGACCGAGTCGATCGAGCGGTTGATGCGCGGATTTTCGCGCGGCGGCATGTTCGACTGGATCGACGAGGCGATCTTCTGCAATTCCTCGATCTGTTTGTCCATCGGCAACGGCTTGATGTTGTCTTCGTACATCTTCACCGTGGCGATGACGCCTTCCATGACCGGGCGCGCAAACACGCCGGCTGCCACCTTCACATTGGCGACGCGCGGATCATCCTTGAACCAGATCGGATGGCTGGTGCCGCCCCAGGGCAGGGCCAGCCCCATCTCGTGCTGGCCTGGAACGACGACGTCAAACTTGGTGCTGGTCGGCCATTCCTTGTATTCATTCTGCTCGAGATAGTACCACTTCGCCTTCAGGATGGTGAAAATGGTCTGCGTCGATGCCGTGGTCGGGAACCCGCCCCACAGCGTCAAGATGTCGAGTGTGTCGAGGCCCGGGGTTTCCAGCGCGATCTGTGCCGCGATCTCGCCGGTGGTGTACATGTGGGCGACGCCGGGAGAGAGCAGCAAGCCCTTCCTGGCGAAATCGGCGCCCCACTTTTCCTTGCACTCCAGGACCCAGTCCTGCTCTCCGGTGGTATCGAGATAATGACAGCCGGCTTCGAGACAGGCCTCGACCACGTCACCGCCATAGGAGATGAACGGGCCGACGGTGTTGCAGACCACCGATGCGCCCTTGAACAGCTTCACCAGGGAGGCCTTGTCGTGCTTGACGGTGGTGACGTCGAACCGCGCGGTTTCGGTGCCGGGCAGTTTGTCCATGACGTCCTTGACGAGCTTTTCGTTGCGGCCGACCGCCGTGAAAGGCACGTTCAGTTCACGCAGGTATTCGCAGATGAGACGGCCTGTGTAACCAGACGCGCCGTATACGATGACAGGCTTCTTGTCGGTCATGGAATTACCCTGAATGTTAGGTGAATTATCGCGGGTTCAAATGGGCGCGCGCCCTAGGTCCCCATGCCGCCGTCGACCGGAAGCCCGATGCCGGTGATGAACCGCGCGGCATCGGAGCAGAGGAAAACGACCGCATCGGCGATTTCCGGCTGCTCGGCCAGCCGACCGAGGGGCGTCTGTTCGACAACGCCGCCGACCGCTGTCGGAACATCCGGCGCAAGGCCGAGCGCGACGATGTCATTGGCCAGGGCGACACCCATCGCATTGGCGATCAGTCCCGGATAGACGCAATTGACCCGCACGCCATAGCCGAGCTTGCCGGCCTCGACCGCTGCGACGCGGGTCATGCGATCGACCGCGGATTTGCTGCCCGAATAGGCGGCGATGGCCGGAAACGCGATCGTCGCGGCGACCGAAGCAATGTTTACGACCGAGCCGCCGTTGCCTGCGGGGCCGCCCGGCCGCATGGCACGAAAGGCATGCTTCATGCCCAGTGCCGTGCCAACGCAATTGATGTTGAACATCCGCAACATGCTGTCGGCATCGATATCAGCCACGAGCGCCGTGACTTCGATGCCCGCATTGTTGACGACGATGTCGAGGCCACCGATCTGCTCGATGATTTGCGGAACGGCGGCTTCCCAGTCCTTGTCCTTGGTGACGTCCAGATGGACGAAGCCGGTCCTTGCTCCCTTGGCCGCGAGGTCCTTGGCGGTCGCCCGGCCAACATCATCCTGAATATCGCCAATCACGACATCGGCGCCGGCCGCGACCAAAGCGGCAGCAATGGCTGCGCCGATCGACTGGGCGCCACCGGTAACGAGAGCCTTCCTCCCCTTGAGATCTCCCATGTCAGCACCCGCTCGGCCTGGATGGGCTGCAGTCGCCGTTGAAATGCGTACCTCGCTTTTGCGAAACCATCAGACTCTCCTCCCGTAGATCGCTGATCGATACAAACCAGTATGGAAACGATACTTTACGACTGTCAAGTTTTCTTTTGACAAGTGTCAAGATTCATTGCGAAGCCTGCGATCCGTCGGGTGGAACATGGGCTCACGGAGTGCCTGTTCCACCAGATCGCCTGCCGCGTCCCCAAACAGAACCGGCTTGGAGAAACTCTAGAAAAGCTTCATCAGCCGAACGGTGCCGATGAAATCGTTGCGGAAGCCGCCCTGGGTGTTGAGGTCGGTGCCGATCATCCCCTGCACCTGCAAGGTGGGCGTCAGGAATGTGCTGCCGAACAGCCGCAACTGGTCGGAACGGGTCTTCGTGCCGGCATAAGTGTCGTTGACGAAATCCTTGCCGCCGAAGGTGCCCGAATAGCCGAACGAAACATTGGTCGTCGCCGAGAACTGATAGCGAAGATACGCCTGAACCTGCACGGAGGCGTCACGCGAGAACTCGATCCCGTTCTCGGAATGGTCGGATCGCACGGCGACGTCGAGAGCGCCGTCGAAGAAGAAGCCATTGCCGAGGCCCTGGATCAGGCCGATCTGCGGCGTGAAGGTCCAGGTGCCCGAGCCGATGTTGATTGCCCCCGGTTCGTCGCGGAAAGCGCCGGTAGGGAGGGAGACATAAGCCGTGACGCCAAGCGTGGTGCCGGTCGGGTCGGCGCTGCTCAGCGGCCATGCGGTGATACCGAACGTCAAGTCGCCAATGCCGCTCTTCGTCAGCGGTTCGGCCCCTCCGATCCGTGCCTCGGTGAAACCGCCAAACGGCAGGAAGGCCTGCAGTCCGACCGGTACCCCGCCAACGCTGGTGTAGTGCAGATAGCGTGCGATCCCGATTCCGAGGCCGAGTTTGGAATCCGGTACTTCGCCGACCCCGTCTACCTTCAGTTTCGAACTCTGCGAATACTGCCCGTAAAGCAAAAGCGCATTGGTCCCGGCAGGCAGCACCGTGTAGTCGCCGGGCATGATGTCAATTGCATTCGCGGGTACGGCAAACAAGACCGATGCAGCAAGCGCGATCGGGCTCATCCAGTGGCGCGGTCTGGTCATGCTCTCTCCCTCTCCCTCCGGCCGAAGCCGACTTGTCAAGCGTCAAGTAAAAATATTCAGTCGTCAAGGAAAATTTTGACAAGTGGATAAAAACGCTGCCAGGCCGCCTGTCCACGACAGGAAAGAGGCGTCGGGCGCAATCGTATCGGGCGCCGCAAAGACCGGACCAGCGGTGGAAAATCGGTGTCGGCGACCGAGGATGCTCGTTCAGGAAGCGCCTGCGATCCGACAGGCGCAGCATGGCCGCCGCGAACAATGGCGGTCCCCGCCTGTGCATGCCGGCGTCATGTCGAAGCTTGGTCGGAATGCCTCAATCCGAGGTGCGTTTGATTGCCCCGGCAACAGACATCACCGCCCCGGGGCGTGATGTCTGCCTCCCGCTCAGCGATGCGACAGACGTTCAGGGGCCATCAAACGACCAGGGCCACCGCCAGACCCGAAAAAGCCAGCAGGAAGCCGCAGATATAGATGCGGAACGTGGTCTGATAGCGGGTCGCCGCATCCGCGTGGATGCGGTTGTTGAGCATCCGGAACAGGACGATGGTGAAGAGAACGGCACTGCCGAACAGCGCCAGCGCGATGATGAAGTCAGAAGCACTGTAAAGAGCGGGCGACGAGCCATCGGCCTGCGAGGCCCAGTTGGCCAGGAACGCCAGCAGGAAGCCGAGGACGATGCCGACGGACGTGACCATCGGCTGTCGGTAGCCGGCAATCTCGCTCTCGAACTCCTTCTTCTGGTCGTCCATGCGGATCACCCCTTCCTGCAACGTCGATCCGGCAGATCGCTCCGCATCCTGAGGCTGCCGCATTCCAGAATGCCATGTTTTCACCCGCTCCGCAGGATGCAACTGTACGGACACTCGGGCTATGAAGCGTCCGCTTCGAAGAAATGCGGAAAACTCCGGCGAATCTCCGGCAGGTCGTCCAGCACCCTGCGCAGATGAATCTGCATGATCCCCGCTGCGCCGTCCGCGTCCGCCGCCGCCACCTTCTCTGTCAGGCGGCGGTGGTCGTCGACCAGCACATCCATATGGCCGCTCTGGATCGACAGCTTGCGCAGCCGGTCCATGTGCTTCTTTGCATCGGAAATGAAACTCCAGACGCTCTCCCGTCCCGCCAGCGCGCAGAACAGGCCATGCATGCGTTCGTCGGCCTCGAAGAAAAGCTCGGGGCTGTTCTCGTAGATCGCCAGTTCCTGTTCCTCGATCGCCTGCCTGATCCCGAGCAGGATGCGCCTGTTCGACTGGGTGGCCGCCTCCGCCACGATGGCCATCTCCAGTTTTTCGCGAACAAACTGCGCGGTGCGCACGGCATCGAGGCGGATCGGCGCGATGATGACACCTGCCCGCGCCCGCAAATCGACCAGACGCTCGGCGCTCAGTCTCGAAAGCGCTTCGCGGACCGGCGTACGGCTTACCCCAAGCATCTTCGCCAGCGCCTGCTCGCCAACCGGCTCGTTCGGCTTGAGTTCAAGCGAGACAATCTTGTGCGACAGCGTGCGATAGCAGTGCTCTGCCGCCGAAATCTTGGACTCTTGCGCCAATCCGCCAATCTCCATTCCCTGTGTTTTCTTGTATGCAAGTTCGCGAACTGTCAAGTATATCGGGTTGCCTCGGGCGACGAAGCCCCAGATATCGCTCGCTTGACACTCGATCATATTCTTGCATACAAGGATACAAACAGGGGAGGAAGCCTGTGATGTCGAGTGATCGGGCGAGATGCGGGACGAGCAGCCAAGGCGGCCTGCATGGCTGAGCTGGTCTTCGACGCGGGCGATATTGTCGGCGAAAGCATCATCTGGTCTCCCGCGGAGAAGGCGCTCTACTGGGTCGACATCGGCGGCAGCCGTATCCATCGGCTGGAACCAGCAAACGGTCGCCACAACCTCTGGCCGACACCGACCATCGTCACGTCGATCGGCATGCGCGGCGACGGCGGCTTCATCGTCGGCATGCAGCGCGACGTCTGCCTGTGGGCGCCGGACGGCGGTTTCGAGACTTTCGCTGTCCCCGAGCCCGACCTGCCGGACAACCGCCTCAACGAGGGCAAGGTGGCGCCGGACGGCTCGTTCTGGGTGGCTACCATGCAGAACAACCTGAACCCGGATGGCTCGCCCAGGGAGATGGATCGGGCTTCGGGCGCGGTCTACCGCATCGACCCCGACGGGACCGTGAAACAGCTGACACCCAACGAATACGGCATCTCGAACACGATGGCCTGGACCGACGACGGCGGCTTCCTCTTCGCCGATACCGTCGCCAACGAGATCTACCGGTTCGACCATGACGTCGATGGCCGGACAATCGGCAACCGGCGCACGATCGTGTCGGGGTTCGCGCCGGGCCTGCCTGACGGGTCGTGCATGGATGCGGCAGGCACGTTGTGGAACTGCCGCGTCGTCGGCGGTGCCGCCGTTGCCAACTTCGACACCGACGGTCGCCTGCTGCGCATGGTAGACCTGCCCGCCACATGGCCGACAAGCTGCACCTTTGGTGGAGACGATCTGTCGACGCTCTACGTCACCTCGGCCCGTTTCACCATGACCCCGGATCATCTTGCGGCGCATCCGCTCGAGGGCGGCGTGTTCGCGCTCAATCCAGGTGTCCGAGGCCGTCCGGAACCAAAATTCGGTCCGGGACCCCTATCCGTCGAAAAGGAGCAGAGATGATGGCCGAATTCAGCGGCAGGAGCATCGTCGTCACCGGCGGCAGCCTGGGCATGGGCCGCGCCTGCGCGGAGCGTTTTGCCAGCGCCGGCGGCAAGGTGCTGGTCATCGCCAACGACAAGGCCTCGGTCGACACGGCTGTCGCCGAGATCGGGACGAATGCGGCGGGTTTTGTCGGCGATGTGCGCAAGGCCGATGACATGCGGGCGGCAATGGGCCTCGCTGTCGAGAAGCACGGCGGCGTCGATATTCTGGTCTGCTGCGCCGGCATCCAGCGCTACGGGACGGTGGTGGATACCGCGGAAGACGTCTGGGACGATGTTCTCGACATCAACCTGAAAGGCATCTTCCTCGCTGCGAAATTCGCCATCCCGGAGATGAGGAAGCGCGGCGGCGGTGCCATCGTGGCGATATCATCGGTGCAGTCCTACGCCTCGCAGGCTGGCGTGGCCGCCTATACCGCCAGCAAGGGCGCCATCAACGCCCTGGTGCGCGCGATGGCGCTCGATCATGCCCCGGACAACATCACGGTCAACGCAGTCTGCCCGGCTTCGATCGACACGCCGATGCTGCGCTGGGCAGCGGATCTGTGGAAAGGCGACAGCACCGCCGAAAGGACGCTGGAGGCCTGGGGCAAGGGGCACCCGATCGGCCGCGTCGGCAAGGCGTCGGAAGTGGCCGACCTGGTGGCGTTCCTCGCCAGCGACAAGGCGCGCTTCATCACCGGTGCCGACATGAAGATCGACGGCGGCGCCCTGTCGAAACTCGGCATCGTGCTGCCCGAATAGGATGACAGGGATGAAGCCGGCGCCCGACTTCCGCTCGAAGGATTTCCTCATCGCGCATATGCGCGAGATCATGGATTTCTACCATCCGATCTGCCTGAACACCCTCGATGGCGGCTATTTCAACGAATATCGCGACGACGGGCTCATCACCGATGCCAAGACCCAGCACATCGTCTCCACCACGCGGTTCATCTTCAACTTCTCCATAGCGGCGGATGTGCTCGGCCGGCGCGACTACATCGATACCGCCGCGCATGGCGTGCGGTATCTCGCCGAGGTGCATCGCGACCCGGACCATGGCGGCTATTTCTGGGTGATGAACGGGCGTGAGCCCGCAGACACAACCAAGCATTGCTACGGCCACGCCTTCGTGCTGCTGGCCTATGCCTCGGCCGCCAGGGCCGGGATCGCCGGCGCGAAGGAAAAGGTCGCCGAGACCTGGGACCTGCTGGAACAGCGCTTCTGGGAGCCAGCGCGCCAGCTCTACAGGGACGAGATCAGCCGCGACTGGTCCACCGTATCGCCTTACCGCGGCCAGAACGCCAACATGCACATGACCGAGGCGATGCTTGCCGCCTACGAGACGACCGGCGAGACGCGCTATCTTGACCGGGCAGAGACACTGGCAAGGCGCATCTGCGTGGAACTCGCCGGCCAGGCACAGGGCGTTGTGTGGGAGCACTATCACGAGGACTGGTCCGTCGATTGGGATTACAACAGGGACGATCCCAAACACCTGTTCCGTCCCTATGGCTACCTGCCCGGCCATATGACGGAATGGACCAAGCTGCTGCTGATCCTCGAACGATACCGGCCGCGCGACTGGCTTCTGCCCACAGCCGTCACGCTCTATGAAACGGCGTTGGCCAGGAGCGCCGATCTCGAATTCGGCGGCATGCACTACAGCTATGGGCCTGACGGCAGGCTGTACGATCTCGACAAGTATCACTGGACACATTGCGAGACGGTGGCTGCAGCCGCAGGCCTGGCGATGCGCACCGGACGGGAGCGCTACTGGCAGGACTATGACCGGCTCTGGGGTTACAGCTGGCGGCACCTGATCGACCACGAGTACGGCTGCTGGTTCCGCATCCTTTCCCCCGACGGCGTGAAGCGGAGCGAGATCAAGAGCCCTCCCGGCAAGACCGACTACCACCCCTTCGGCGCGTGCTGGGAGATCCTGCGCGTTCTTGGGGAGGTGAAGTAGCACCAGGAGCAATTCCAGGAAAAGTGCGTAGCGGTTTTCCGTCCGGAATTGCGAAAACAAAGAGTTGGAGCGTTTCCGCGAAAGGCGGAAACACCAGGGCACCGGACCCGCGCCGCGCGCTCCGCGGATACCCGGCCTTGAAACAGGGCACGCCAATCAGAACCGGAGGAGAAGAAATGCTGAGGAAATCGTTGGTGGCCCTGGCCTTGGGCATTGCGTTTGCCGCGCCGGCACAGGCCAAGCCGAAATTCGTCTACCTGACGCAGACCGGCATCGACAACAGCTTCTGGCAATCGATCAAGAAAGGCATGGACGACGCCTGCGCCCAGTTCGACGCCGACTGTCAGCTGCTGTTCACCACGCCCAACGGCGACCTGCAGAAGCATCTGCAGAACCTGGAGACGGTGATCGAACAGGGTGTCGACGGCATCGTCACCGTCATCGTCAACGACGACCTCTATGACGAGGCCGTGAAGAAGGCGATCGACAAGGGCATCCCGGTCATCAGCGCCAATGTCGACGACACCAAGCGTGGCGACGGCAACGCCCGCCTCGCCTTTGTCGGCCAGGACCTTTTCCAGGCCGGTTACCTGCTGATGCAGGGCCTGTACAAGAAGATCCCCGAGGATCAGCCGGTGCATGCCCTTCTCGGTTTGTCCCGTCCGGGAGAAAGCTGGGCGGAAGACCGTATCGGCGGCGCGAAGAAATTCCTGGACGAGGCAAAGGCTGCCAATCCGAACCGCCAGATAGACTATGAGGTGATCGACTCGTCGAACGACATTTCGGTGACCGCGCAACGCATCTGCCAGTATGTGCAGGGCAAGCCGGAAACCAACGCCTATGTCGATGCCGGCTTCTGGGGTGCCGGTGCCGGCGAATGCCTGCGCGACCTCGGCATCAAGCCCGGCCAGCTCCACATGGCGACCTTCGACCTCGTGCCGGTCGTGCTCGACGAGATGAAGAAGGGCTATGTCGACCTGACGATCGACCAGCAGCCTTATTACCAGGGCTATCTGCCAATCCTGCAGCTGGCGATGATCAAGAAGTTCGGCCTGTCGGCCTTTGACGTGAACACCGGCAAGGCGCTGATCGAACCGAAGGATGTCGAAGCGGTCGAAAAATACGTCCAGATGGGGGTGCGCTGATCGGCCTGCCTTCCCTCGTCGACACAGCCTCCCGCTGAGGCGGGAGGCACGGAACCCTTCCGTTTTCACTGGAACGCGGAACCGATCCAATTCTTTGTTTTTCATGCAACTCCAGACGGAAGCCGCCACGCGTTTTCCTGGAATTACTCCAGCAAGGTTCAGCTCATGAACGTCAAGCTAAGATCCCTGATGGCACGTCCGGAGATGGCTGCGCTCGCCATCTTCCTCGTGCTCGTCGTCCTGTTCAGTTTCCTCAACGCCCGGTTCTTCACGACCGGCAACATGACCGTCTATCTGCAACCGATCCCCGAACTCGCAATCGTCGCCATCGGCATGACGATCCTGATCATCGCCGGCGAATTCGACCTGTCCGTCGGGTCCGTTTTCGGCCTGTCGCCCATGGTGACCGTGCTGCTGATGCAGGCCGGCTGGCCGGTGGCGGCCGCGATCCTGATCGGCCTCTTGGTGGCAGCGGCCATCGGCGTCGCCAACGGCCTGATGACGCTGCGGCTCAAGATACCCTCCTTCATCGCCACGCTTGGCATGCTGTTCATGGCGCGCAGCCTGGCCGTGGTGCTGGCCGGCGGCTTCCCGCCGATCTTCCCGCGCGAACTGGACGTATCGTGGCTGGTCGGACGTCTCGACCTCGGCATCGTCACACCGCGCGCCTCGCTGCTCTACATGATCGGCATCGCGCTGGCACTCGGCTTCGTGCTGCGACGCATGGATTTCGGCCACTGGATCTACGCGACGGGCGGCCAGCCGCAGGCGGCACGCGACATGGGCATCAAGACCGACCGGGTGAAGATGGCCTGTTTCGTGCTTTGCGCGACACTCGCGGGTTTCGCCGGCATCATCCAGAGTTTCCGCGTCAAGGTGATCGTGCCGAACCTCGGCACCGGGCTGGAGATGCAGGCGATCGCCGCGGCGGTCATCGGCGGCGTCGCGTTGACCGGCGGGGTCGGTTCGATCCTCGGCGCGATCGTCGGCACGCTGCTGATCGCGGTGATCGAGAACATCCTCGTGCTGAGCGGCGTCAACGCCAACTGGTTCATGTTCGCGGTCGGCGCGATGATCGTCATCGCCGTCGTTCTCAACACGCAGACCCGGCTCAAGGCCGAAAGCATGAAGGGAGCGTGAGATGAGCACCATCGCCAGCGAAATCGCACCCGTCATCACCGCGCAGCCATCGGCCAACCCGATCATCCGGTGCAGCAGCCTGCAGAAATGGTACGGCGCGGTGCATGCGCTCAAGGATGTCGACTTCCATGCCGAACGCGGCGAGGTCATCGGCCTGGTCGGCGACAACGGCGCCGGCAAATCGACGCTGATCAAGATCCTGTCGGGCGTGCATACGCAGGATAAGGGCCAGATCTTCATCGAAGGCAGCGAGGTCGCCATCACCGGACCGGAGGTCGCGATGCGCCTCGGCATCGAGACGATCTACCAGTACACGGCGATGGTCCCCGAGATGACGATCGCGCAGAACTTCTTCATCGGTCGTGAGCCGCTGAAGTTCGGCCGTCCCGGTCTCGGCGTCGTCGATCGCGACAAGATGCGGCGCGAATCCATGGAGGGGCTGAAGGGTGTGGGCCTGCACCTGCGTGGGCCCGACACGCCGGTGAAAGCGCTGTCCGGCGGCCAGCGCCAGGGCGTGGCGATCGCCCGCGCCATGCATTTCCGCTCCAAGGTGCTGATCCTCGATGAGCCGACGAACCATCTCTCGGTCAAGGAAACCAACAAGGTGCTGGACCACGTGGTCGAACTGAAGGCGCAGGGTGTCACCTCCATCTTCATCAGCCACAACCTGCATCACATCCACCCGATCTCCGATCGTATCGTTGCGATGGCGCGTGGCCAGAAGGTACTCGACGTGCCGCGCGACGACGTCAGCGTCGAAGAGATGACCCGCATCATCAGCTAGCCGGTGTCCCCCACCGGCCGCCGGCCGCTGGGGGCAGCGGCCGGCACCCCATTCGAAACGCATGCCAGGAGCCTTCCATGAAGCGGCCAAAGATCACCGATATCCGCGCAACAACAGTCACGGTTCCGCTCGAGGCGCCACTGCGCCATTCCAACGGTGCGCACTGGGGGCGCTTCGTGCGTACGATTGTCGAGATCGAAACCGACGTCGGCATCATCGGCCTTGGCGAGATGGGCGGCGGCGGCGAAAGCGCGGAAGCTGCGTTCCGTGCGCTGAAGCCCTATCTCGTCGGCCACGATCCGTTCGAGCTCGAGCAGTTGCGCTTCGCGATCTGCAATCCGACCGCCAGCCTGTACAACAACCGCACGCAGATGCATGCGGCGATCGAGTTCGCCTGCATCGACATCATCGGCAAGTTCCTGGGTGTGCCGGCCTATGACATCCTCGGCGGCAAGATGCGCGACATGGTGCCTTTCGCCAGCTACATGTTCTTCCGCCTGCCGAACAAGGATACCGGCGAGGGCGAGACGCGCACCGCCGACCAACTGATCGAACAGACCCTGGCGCTGAAGAAGAAATGCGGCTTCACCTCCCACAAGCTGAAAAGCGGCGTCTTCCCGCCCGACTACGAACTGGAGGTCTACCGCGCCTGGGCCAAGGCGCTGGGCGGCGACAGCGTACGTTATGATCCCAATGCCGCCTTCAGTGTCGAGGAGGCGATCCGTTTCGCGAAGGGCATCGAGGACCTGAACAACGACTACTACGAGGACCCGACCTGGGGTCTCAACGGCATGCGGCGCGTGCGCGAGAACACGTCGATGGCGCTGGCCACCAACACGGTGGTCATCAATTTCGAGCAGCTGTCGGCCAACATCCTCAATCCCGCGGTCGACGTCATCCTGCTCGACACGACCTTCTGGGGCGGCATCCGGCCCTGCATCAAGGCCGCCGGCGTCTGCGAGACCTTCCAGCTCGGCATCGCCGTCCACTCATCCGGCGAACTCGGCATCCAGCTGGCCACCATGCTGCATCTCGGCGCGGTGGTGCCGAACCTCGTCTTCCATGCCGACGCGCATTACCACCAGCTCGTCGACGACATCATCGTCGGCGGCCCGATGCAATATGTGAACGGCGCGATCGCAGTGCCGACAAAGCCCGGCCTCGGCGTCGAGATCGACCGTGACAAGCTCGGCAAGTATGCCGAACTCTACAAGTCGATCGGTGGCTACCCCTACGACCGCGACCCGTCCCGCCCGGGCTGGTTCTCGGTCGTGCCCAACACCCGCTGGGCAGACCCGCACGACAACCGGGTGGTGGAGTATTGACTGCCGAGGCGCGCGCAAGGTCGATAGGAGCACGCCATCATCCGAGAAAGCCTCGGCCGTTCACTTCAGCGGCCGCTTCTCCAGCTTCCGTGCCAATGTGCGGCGGTGCATTCCGAGCCGGCGCGCCGTCTCGGAAATGTTGAAGTCGGTCTCGACCAGCGTCTCGTGGATGCGTTCCCATTCGAGGTTCTTGATCGAGGTCGGGCGCTGCGACAGCGGCACGTCGACATCGCCCTCGGTCCTGCCGAAGGCGGCCTCGATGTCGTCGGTGTTGGCGGGCTTGGCGAGATAGTGGCTGGCGCCGAGCTTGATCGCCTCGACGGCCGTGGCGATACTGGCGAAGCCGGTGAGCACGACGATGCGGATCGACGGGTCGCGTCCGTGCAGCGCCTTGACGCATTCGAGGCCCGAGCCGGTGCCGAGTTTCAGGTCCACAACCGCGAATTCCGGCGTGCCCTGTTCGAGAAAGTCGGTGAGAGCCTGGACGCTGTCGCAGACATCGACATGGTAGCCGCGTTTCTCGAAAGAGCGTGCCAAAGTGCGCGCGAAAGCAGCGTCGTCTTCGACGATCACGAGCGAACGGTCAGATGCCATTTTCATCTCCTGCCGCCAGGGCATCGAGAGGCAATGTCAGCGTCACGCAAGCGCCTCGCCCGGTGTTGCGCGCGGTAACGGTTCCGCCGAGCTTCCTGATCACGTTGACGACCAGGAACAGCCCGAGCCCTCCACCCTCGCGCCCCTTGCTCGACATATAGGGCTTTCCGAGCGCCGCGAGTATCTCCTTGTCGAACCCTTTGCCGTGATCGCGGACCATCAGCACCAGGGCCTGCCCCTGCCGCCTGGCGGTGACGCCCACCCATTGCGGCGATGCCTCGAGCGCGTTGTCCAGCACGTTGAAGATGACCTGCTTGAGTGCCGCATCGGACACGATCGGCTCATCCGGTTCGAACTCGTTGTCGTAGTCGAGCTGCGCCGGCGACCTGTGATCGCGCCACTCGGCGACCAGCCCGTCGAGAAAGCCGCGCGCCGTGGTGTGGACGCTGCCCTCGCCGCGTGCCTGGCCGGACGACATCAATATGCCGGAGACGATGCGCTTGCAGCGGTCGAGCTGGGCCTGCATCTCGTCGACATCGCCAAGCAGTTCCGGATGCCGCGCGATGATGTCGGAATGGCGCCAGTCGCCGAGCAGCACGGAGATCGTGGAGAGCGGGGTGCCGAGTTCATGCGCGGCGCCCGAAGCCAGCAGACCCATGCGAACGATGTGGTCCTCCTCGGCCGACTGCTGGCGCAGGTCCGCCAGATAGGCGTCGCGTTCGCGCAGGTTGCGGTTGATGCGTGTCATGAACAGCACGATCAGCCCCGCCGCCAGGATGAAGCAGACGAACATGCCGCGAATGTGCAGGTCGAGGAGATCGCCGCCGTGATGCGACATCTCGATCGGCAGAAACACCATCGTCAGAAGCACGAAGCAGAGCGAGGCTGCAGCGACGAGCACCCATGTCGACCAGGGCGCCAGCAACACCGCGCCAAGCGTGATCTGCAGCAGATACAGCGAGACAAAAGGATTGGAAGCGCCGCCACTGAGGTAGAGCTGCGCCGTCAGCGCGGTCATGTCGAGCAGCAGCGACGCGAACAGGACGCCGTTCGACACCGGTCTTGCCATGCGCAGGAACAGCAGGCTGGCCAGGTTGAGGCCGACCAGCGAAAGCACGACGGCGGCCATTTCCGGCAGTGGCAGGTCGATTCCGAACCCCCACTCGATCGCCGCGATCGTGATCACCTGTCCCGCGACGGCAAGCCAGCGCAGCTGGATCAACAGAAGAAGGTTCTTCCTGTTGGTGGCATCCGGATTGAAAATGATCGTCCTCCCCAGAACGTTTCCGCTTGTCGCGGACCCGGTCGAGGCGTGTGTCTTCCAGCGTGGCGGCGGCGTCAAGGTCATCGGCGCTTCCCATCGGCGGCGTGATGCCGGCCGCGCAACAGGACAAAGCCCAATGCAGCCGAAAGCATGGCGGCAAGGCCGAACCATGTCAGCGCATAGACGAGATGGCTGTTGCGGAAGCTGACCACCGTCAGGCCGCCACGCGGCCAGGCATCATCGGCGATCGCATCCGCGTCCACGAAGAAGGGGGCGGCACCGGCAAGGCCGCGCGCGGCAGCGATGGCAGCGGCATCGCGTGAATACCAGCGATCATGGGCCGGATCGTTCTCGCGCAGAAAACCGCCACCCGGCTCGCTGATGCGCAACAGGCCGGTGACGGTGGTGGCGCCTTCGACGAGGCCGGCCTGCCGTGTGGCAGCAGCCTTGCGATCAGGCGGCACGAAACCGCGATTGACCAGGACGATGAAGCCTTCGTCGGTCCGGAACGGCGTCATCACCCAGAAGCCACCGCCCAAAGCCGTCACCGCCTGCGTGAACGTCTCGCGATCGTTGAGATAGGAGCCGCTCAGGCGCACCCGGCTGTATTCGTGTGTTTGTGGAGTGACGCCCGCCCATTCGGAAGGCCCTGGCACCGCGACCGCCGGTGCGTGGATACGCTGCTCGACGCGGGCGATGAGGTCCAGTTTCCACGCCCGTCGCTCGACCTGCCAGACGCCAAGGCCGACAAGGATGGCGATGCAAAGCAGCGAAAGCGCGAGGAACACGAAACGGATCACGGGTGAGCGCCGGGGGCGAAGCTCCCCCGCTTCTCTCGATCCGTTGCTGTTTTCGCCGACGTCGGTTCCCCCTGCGCCCTCGCCGGCGCTCACGGCATCTCGCTCATTTCGTGCAGCCCAGGCATCATGTTCGTGTTGAGATGATACATCACCCACAACGATCCGGTCAGCACGATCACCACCACGATGATGGTGAACATCATCGCCAGCATCGACCAGCCGCCTTCCGACGACGAGTTCATGTGCAGGAAGTAGATCATGTGCACGACGATCTGCACGACCGCGAAGACCATGATGACGATGGCGGCGGCCTGCTTGTTCTCGATCGCACCGGTCATGACCAGCCCGAACGGGATCGCCGTCAGGATGACGGACAGGACGAAGCCGGTCAGGTAACCCTTCAGCGAGGCATGGCCATGGCCGTCGTCATGCGTATCGTGGGCATGCGCGCTGTGGGCGTCATGCTTGTCATGGGCGGCGGCGGTATCGTGGTGTGCGCTCATCGCAGCATTCCCATCAGATAGACGAAGGTGAAGACGCCGATCCAGATCACGTCGAGGAAGTGCCAGAACATCGACAGGCACATCAGGCGGCGGCGGTTGGCCGCGATCAGGCCGCGCTGGCCGACCTGGATCATCAGCGTCACCAGCCAGATGATGCCGAAGGTGACGTGCAGCCCGTGCGTGCCGACCAGCGTGAAGAAGGCCGACAGGAAGCCGCTGCGCTGCGGCGTCGCCCCCTCGTGGATCATATGGGCGAATTCATAGAGTTCGATGCCGAGGAAGGCGAGGCCGAACAGGCCGGTCACGCCGAGCCAGATCTGCGTTGCGGCGACGCGGTTCTTCTCCATCGACAGCATGGCGAAGCCATAGGTGATGGACGACAAAAGAAGCATCGTCGTGTTGACCGCCACCAGCGACAGGTCGAACAGGTCCTTCGGCGCCGGGCCGGCGGCATAATTGGTGCCGAGCACACCATAGACGGCAAACAGGATCGCGAAGATGAGGCAGTCGCTCATCAGGTAGATCCAGAAGCCGAGCATGGTGCTGCCGCCCTCGACGTGGTCGTGCTCATCCTTCACATAGAAGGTCGGAACGGCTTTTTCGGCGGCCGTCACCGCGACGGCGCTCATGACCGCACCGCCAGGAGCTGGGTTCTCGCCTCTTCCGTGCGCGTGACTTCCTCGGCAGGAATATGGAAGTCGCGGTGGTAGTTGAAGGTGTGGCCGATGGCGACGACCAGCAGGGCGAAGAAGCCCACCGCCGCCAGCCACCAGATGTACCAGATCAGGGCGAAGCCGACGACGGTGCTGATCCCTGCCAGGATGACGCCGGTGCCGGTGTTCTTCGGCATGTGGATCGGGCGATAACCGGAGAGCGGCCGGCTGTAGCCGCGCTTCTTCATGTCCCACCAGGCATCGTTGTCATGCACGACCGGCGTGAAGGCGAAGTTGTAGGCCGGCGGCGGCGACGAGGTCGACCATTCGAGCGTGCGGCCATCCCAGGGATCTCCGGTGTCGTCGGCGAGCTTCTCGCGCCGCATGATCGAGACGAAGAACTGCAGCAGCATGGCGGCGATGCCGACCGCGATCAGGGCAGCACCCAGACCGGCGATGATGAACCAGATCTGCAGCGACGGATCGTCGAACACGCGCATGCGACGGGTGACGCCCATCAGGCCGAGGATGTAGAGCGGCATGAAGGCGAGCCAGAAGCCGACCACCCAGCACCAGAACGACACCTTGCCCCAGAACGGGTCGAGCTTGAAGCCGAACGCTTTCGGCCACCAGTAGGCGATGCCGGCGAACAGGCCGAACAGCACGCCGCCGATGATGACGTTGTGGAAATGCGCGATCAGGAACAGGCTGTTGTGCAGCACGAAATCGGCCGGCGGAACCGCCAGCAGCACGCCGGTCATGCCGCCGACCGTGAAGGTCAGCATGAAGGCCACGGTCCACATCATCGGCAGGTCGAAGCGGATGCGGCCGCGATACATGGTGAAGAGCCAGTTGAATATCTTGGCACCCGTCGGGATCGAGATGATCATCGTGGTGATGCCGAAGAACGAGTTGACGCTGGCGCCCGAGCCCATGGTGAAGAAGTGGTGCAGCCACACGAGATAGGACAGGACGGTGATGACGACGGTGGCGTAGACCATCGAGGTGTAGCCGAACAGCCTTTTGCCGGAGAAGGTCGACGTCACTTCCGAGAAGACACCGAACAGCGGCAGGATGAGGATGTAGACTTCCGGGTGACCCCATATCCAGATGAGGTTCACATACATCATCGGGTTGCCGCCGAAGTCGTTGGTGAAGAAGTTGGTGCCGACGTAGCGGTCGAGCGAGAGCAGCGCCAGCACCGCCGTCAGCACCGGGAAGGAGGCGACGATCAGCACGTTGGTGCAGAGCGAGGTCCAGGTGAAGACCGGCATCTTCATCAGCGACATGCCGGGTGCGCGCATCTTGACGATGGTGCACACCAGGTTGATGCCCGACAGGGTCGTGCCGACGCCGGCGACCTGCAATCCCCATATGTAATAGTCGACGCCGACCCACGGACTGTAGCCGATGTTGGAGAGCGGCGGATAGGCGAGCCAGCCGGTCTGCGCGAACTCGCCGACGAACAGCGAAGCCATCACCAGAACCGCGCCGCCGACCGTCATCCAGAAGCTGAAATTGTTGAGGAACGGAAACGACACGTCGCGTGCGCCGATCTGCAGCGGCACGACATAGTTCATCAGGCCGGTGACCAGCGGCATCGCCACGAAGAAGATCATGATGACGCCGTGGGCGGTGAAGATCTGGTCGTAGTGATGGGCGTTGAGGTAGCCCTCGGAACCGTTAAAGGCCATCGCCTGCTGCAGGCGCATCATGATGGCGTCGGCAAAGCCGCGCAGCAGCATGACGATGCCCAGCACCATGTACATGATGCCGATCTTCTTGTGGTCGACGGAGGTGAACCACTCCCGCCACAGATAGCCCCAGAGCCGGAACCAGGTGAGCGTGGCAAGCAACGCCACGCCGCCCAGCGCCACGACCGCGAAGGTCGCGACGACGATCGGTTCGTGCAGCGGGAATGCTTCCCAGGTCAGACGTCCGAAAAGGAAAGTGGTTTCCACGTTTTGCGGGACAGCCATGCGTCAGAGCCTTGAAGAAAGAGCGGGGACGTCGATTTGCGACATCGCGCCGGGCAGTTCGGGGCGCATCCACGGCCGGAGCATGCCGGCACCGCGGAGCGGAGAATGGTCCTTGGGACCGATGGCGTCGTCGCCGGCGGCGCGCGCCGCGCGGAACGCGGCTTCGGCTTCCTCGGCCGTGCAGATGGTGGCGACGTAGGATGGCCGCGGACCGAGGATCGAACCGCGACGGGCGAACTTGTCGTATTCGAGCGGCAAGGTGTTGTAGGCGCCTTCGAGGCCAAGCCCGCCCTTGGCGTTGATCGACATCATCTCGTTCATGCACATCTTGCCTGTTTCGACGCACATGTTGAGGATGGCCTGGTAGAGGTTGGGATCGACCGCGCCGTAACGGCGCACCGGCTCGTTCTCGCTCGGCCTTTCCAGCTCCAGATAGTGCGCCCGGTCCAGCGTCTGGCCGGCGGCCTTGGCCTTCGCCACCCACTGTTCGAAACCAGTCTCCGACTGGCCATGGAAATCGAAGCGCATGCCGGAAAAGCCGGCGCCGCTGTAGTTCGCCGAGAACCCCTTGTAGGTGCCTTCGTGGTTGATCACCGCGTGCAGCTTGGTCTCCATGCCGGGCATGGAATAGATCATGCCGGCGAGCGCCGGGATGTAGAAGGAGTTCATCACGCCGGACGAAGTGATGCGGAAATCGATCGGCCTGCCGACCGGTGCCGCCATCTCGTTGACCGCGGCAACGCCGTATTCGGGGTAGATGAAGAGCCATTTCCAGTCGAGCGACACGACCTCGACCCTGAGCGGCCTGTGCTCTTCGGTCACCGGTTGCCCGGGCGCGATGCGGTCGAGGCGGCGGTACGGATCGAGCAGGTGGGTGCCGAGCCAGGTCAGCGCGCCAAGGCAGATGATGATGAGCAGCGGCGCTGCCCAGATGACGAGTTCCAGCTTGGTGGAATGGTCCCAGTCGGGTGCGTAGGTGGCCGACGCATTGGACTGCCGATAGCGCCAGGCAAAGAGCACGATCAGCACCATCACCGGCACGATGATGATCAGCATCAGCAGCGTGGACACCACGAGCAGATCGCGCTGCTGCGCAGCAATGTCGCCGGCAGGCGCCAGCACCACGAAATCGCAGCCGCTGAGAATCACCGCCAGCGGCAGGATCAGCAGACTGGCGAGCCTGCGCCCGAGTCTATGTGAAGAGAACCAATGTGTGGACATGAAAGCGTCCGCCCGTCATTGTGCACTGCAAGATAGATGATGGAGTAGCCGAGCCGGACACGGCACCGACATTGGACAATTTGTCCAATCCCCCTGGAGAGTGCGATGCATCAAGATTTTAGGTGCACCGCGGCATGTCTCCGCGGCCTTGTTTTTTGCCGCATGATCCTCTTCCGGAAAGTCTGCAACTTTTTGCTTTGCGGACCTTCGGTTCGGGATCATGCTTCTGCACTGGGACGGCACCGCTGGGATGACTGAAGCCACACAAGCCGACGCGCACGGCGACCACCACGACGTCAATCCCGGCGACATCGCCGTCGGCGTCGTCATCGGCAGGACGTCGGAATTCTTCGACTTCTTCGTCTATGCGATCGCCTCGGTGATCGTGTTCCCGAAGCTGGTGTTTCCCAACAGCGACCCGCTGACGGCCACCGCCTACTCCTTCGCCATCTTCGCGCTCGCCTTCCTGACGAGGCCGCTCGGAACGATCCTGTTCATGGCCGTCGACCGCCGCTATGGCCGCAGCGCCAAGCTCACGATCGCGTTGCTGCTGCTCGGCACCTCGACCGTGGCCATCGCCTTCCTGCCGGGATATGCCACCATCGGTGCGGCCTCGGCCTGGCTGCTGGCGCTGGCGCGCATCGGCCAAGGCATCGCCTGGGGCGGCACCTGGGACGGTTTGCCGTCGCTTTTGTCGCTCAATGCGCCTGAGAACCGGCGCGGCCTCTATGCAATGGTGCCGCAGCTCGGTGCCCCGATCGGGCTGATCGTGGCCAGCACGCTGTTCGCCTTCTTCGTCGTCAACCTGTCGGCCGAGGACTTCTTCGGCTGGGGCTGGCGCTATCCGTTCTTCGTCGCTTTCGCCATCAACGTCGTTGCGCTGTTCGCCAGGCTGCGCCTTGTGGTGACGCCGGAATTCGCGCGCCTGTTCGAGAGCGGCGAACTCCAGCCGACACGTGTCCGCGAGACGATCAAGGCCGAAGGCCGCGTCGTCGGCATCGGCGCGTTCATACCGCTGGCGAGCTTTGCCCTGTTCCACATGGTGACGGTGTTTCCACTGTCGTGGGTGTTCCTGTTCACCAAGGAAGGTCCGGGTCGCTTCCTGCTGATCGAGGCGGGCAGCGCGGTGTTCGGCCTGCTGGCGATCGTCGCTTCCGGCCTGATCGCCGACCGCATCGGCCGGCGCTCGCTGCTGTTCAGCACGGCCATCGCGATCGCCGCCTTCAGCGGCTTCGCGCCGCAGCTTCTCGACGGCGGCACCGCGGGCGAGATCGCCTTCATGGTGCTGGGCTTCATCCTGCTCGGCCTCTCCTTCGGCCAGTCCTCCGGCGTGGTGGCTTCGCGTTTCTCGCGCCGCTACCGCTATACCGGCTCGGCCATCACATCCGACCTCGCCTGGATGTTCGGCGCCGGCTTCGCGCCGCTGGCGGCCTTGCTGCTGTCAGCTAATTTCGGCCTGATCTCGGCCGGCGCCTATCTGCTCTCCGGCGCCATCTGCACGCTTGTCGCACTGTGGATCGCCGGACAGGCTATCGACCGCGGCTGGCAGGAGAAAAGCTCGGCCGACTGACACCTGACGCGCTGCGATCCTGCAAGGAACGACATGCGCAAGATCGGGCGGCCGAGACGGGCAATCAGTCAAGGCGAGCCTTGCCTCCTGTCCTCACCCTACCGGATTGTCCAGGTTTCGTCTGACCACCTCAGAACTTGCCGACAACGTTGAGGAACACGCCCCTGTCGTCGAGCGTGAGGTCGCGAAGATCGTCGGAGAACCGGCCGAAATTGTAGCCCACGCCGACCTTGAAGTTCTCCCCGACGTGACGATAGAGCGCGACGAGTGCGCCATAGTCGACCGTGTCGGCCTCCGGCATCGCCAGGGCACGCGCTTCGACCAGCGCATCCCATTGCTTCACGATGTGCAGGTCGGCGCGCACGATGCCGAGATGCGCCGATGACCGTTGCCAGCCCTGATCGATGGCCACGTCGTTGCCGCTGACACGCTCGCGATAACGCACGTCGCCGATGCGGAAACCGTATTTGCCGCCGATCGAAAGCCACGGCACGAGATCGTAGGTGAAGTCCGCCGACAGTATGTGGCTGCGCTGCAGTGGCCCGAAACGGTCACCCGTCACGGCGCTGACCTGATCGTTGCCGGGCAGATCATAAAGCCAGGTGTATTTGAACAGGGCGTTCAGCCGGTCGTTGTCGACGGGACGGTAGGCGTAGCCGAGCGATGCCTCGACATAGTCGCCATCGCGGAAGGAGTTGATGCAGTTGTTGGCGATGATGCTGGCGTCGCAATTGCCGGATGCCGACCAGACACCCTCCAGATTTGCGAGCACGCGCCAGTTCGGGTCCGTCTTCCACGACAGGCCGGCAGCGAAGAGATAGGTGTTGACGTCGCCGCGGCCGGTGCTGGAACTGTCGAAGCGGGCCTCGCCGCGCACGCGGCCGGTGATGCCCGCTTCCTCATCATTGTAGCCGAGCGACATCGACACCGCCCTGCGGTTGAAACTGTCGCGCCGCTGGTACTGGCCGGTCTCCTTGCCGTTCTGGTCGAGGACGGCATAGATCCCGTCATCCTCGACCCGGCCTGCCTCGAAGGAGGCGTTGACTGTCCACATCGCGTCGGGCGTGTAGATGACGCCATAGGTCTGGTTCAGCGAACGCCGGCTGCCGAACATGTCGTAGCTGTCTTCGGAGAATGCCGACAAGGTGTCGTTGATCTTGCGCTTGACGCCGCCGACGATCTGGCCGCTGTCGCTACCGATCAGGTCATAATTGCGATCGAGATCGAAGGCACGGCTGGGGTCGAGCCTGTAGCCGATGTAATACTGGTCGTCGGCGGTGGGGTTGTATGTGATGGCGGCCAGGCCGCCGACACCGCCGGTGCCGTAGGAAATCTCGCCATTGAGGCCGATCTTCTCGGTCAGCTTGTATTCGGTGCCGACGCCGAAGCGGTCGTTGCGGTCGATGTCGCCGGAGCGGCTGATCGTCCCCTGGCCGAAGGCGTAATACAGCTGGTCGCTGTCGGGCCGGTATTCGACGCGCACGCCGCCATCGACCCTGTCGCCATTGTAGCCGGAACGGAAACCCGATCCCCGGGCCCGGAGCGGATCCGACAGTTCGGTGTAGGTGACGCCGAACGAAACCTTCCAGTATTCGTCCCACTGCCAGCTCAGCACGCCTTCGCCCTTGCGCTTGGAACGTGTCCTCAACGCGGGATCATCGATACCCGAAAGCGGTGCGACATAGCGATTGTAATCGTCGACCCGGTAGTCGTCATAGGTGACCTTGACCCCGACATCCTTGTTGACGGCGACATCGGCGAACGCGCCCCAGCTGCGCTCGTTGCCGTCCACCTGCGTGGACAGCGTCGAGAAGCCATCGTCCTTCTTTTCGAAATAGCCGCCGACGACGCCTTTCGGGCCGCCAGCGAACAGCTCGTCCACCGCCGCCTGGCCGCGCATGCGCCAGGCCATCGCGGAGTGGTCCCGCGATCCGGTGGTGGGAATGTCCTCGATGGAGAGACCGCCGTCGACCGAGCGCGAGGTGCCGAAACCCGGTCCCCTGGAGTGGGCAACCTCAGCCTCGAGGAAGGTGCGGTCCGACTGGCGCAGCTTGATGTCGGCGCCATAGGCGCGCTGGTGGGCCTCGCCGGTGTTCTCGTCCATGCCGGTCACGCCGACGCGGACCTTGTCGTTGATCCAGTGCTGGCCACGTCCGCCATAGACATAGCCGTCGACCTCGCCGACGGCCGGCGTGTATTCGTACTGGGAGATGATGTAGACCTTGTTGCCGCCCAGAGTCCCGTCGCGCACGGGATCGCTGGTGCCGGTCGTGGAGAAGATCGGCCGCGTCAGCAGCAGCGTGCCCTGCATGTAGTCGAACGAGTAGTCGTCGCCGTAGCGCAGGTTGCGCCGCTCCACCACCCGGCCGGTCACCGCATCACGGATCTCGAGCGTGATGGTTTCCGAGCCGATGGTGATGTCCTGGTGCTTCATCCAGTAGAAGGAGCCGCTGCCCAGGAATTCGTCGCGCTGCGGCAGCGTGTCGGGCTGCGCGGCATAGACGGTGGCTTCGGTCCTGCGCTCGCCGAAGGTGGTCGTCTCTTCCGAGCGGTAGACCGCGTTGGCGCCGTAGAGGCCGCGCTCGGAACGGATGAATTCCGTGCCGGTGATGCTCGTCTTGTAGTTGCCCCACATGACATGGCTGTCGCCGCGCTGCAGGCGGACATAGAACTTGCCCTTGGTCGGAGCGTCCTCGATGGCGGTCGAATCGTCGCCATAGACGGGATAGTAATCATCGGGGTCGAGACGGCGCAGCAACTGGCGCGGATCCTTCGAATCCAGCCCCTTGAACATGTTCTCGAACTTGTCGTTGCCGGTGTCGCCGGCGGCGGTGAGCAGGTATTTGCCCTGGATCTTGCCCTTCAGGTAGAAGGCCAGCCGTCCGTTGGTATAGACCTTGTCGTATTCGCCCGGCCGTACGTCCTCGATCTGGGGATCGCCGGAGCGTTTGCCGACAGTCAGGTCGGCGAGCGCGACATAGAACCAGTCATTGTTGGGGATGTTGATCTGGCGGCTGAAATTCAGCGCTCCGGTCTTGGCACCACCACGCACGGCGACATCGACGTCATGCTCGCCGGGCGGGAGGATGCGCTGCACGACGAAGGCCTGGTTCGGGTCGACCGGTATCGTCTCGCCCAGCGCCACCACCTGGTGGCCGGACGGCACGTTGCGGCCGAACACGGTGACGGCGCCACCGCGGATCGGGATGTTGCGCAGCGCCGTGCGATCCTCGCCCATGCCGGGTGCCGTCGCCTCGCGCGGCGCCACCGGCTTCAGGTCGGCATCGGTTCGCGCGATGGTCAGCGGCACCGTCTCGTCGTAGCGGCCCTGCGCGTCGTAGACACGCAACACGTAGAAATAGCCGACTTCCTTGCCGGTGTCGGGGTCGCGCTCATCCGGCATGACCCAGTTTCCCTCGCCGTTGATGGCGACAGGGAGCACCGCCAGCGCCGGCTCCCCTTCCCGCTTGTTCGTGCGATAGATGCGGATTTCCGAACGCTCGATGAAAGCCGGATAGTTGGCGGTGGCCAGGAAATCGATGCGCTCGCCTGCCTTGTAGACGCGGCGGATCGGCGTGGTGGAGATGTTGAGGGTCGGACGGCTCTCCAGCCCGTCATACTTGACCTGGATGTCGACGGCGTTGAGGCTGAGATCGGCCTTTCGCTGGGCGTCCACCGACTTGCCGGACGGTTTTGGCCGCGGTCCCTTGCGATTGTCCTTGTCTGAACGGGAGCCGGCTTCCCGGTTCTCCTGACGCAGGACTGCGGTCGACCTGCTCTCCATCGACGCTGATCGAGAAGGGGATATTGCCTTGCTCGCCAGGCTTCTCGGTCTCGGTGTTGCTGCCGGGCGCCACCGTTTCGCTGGAGCTGTCATCCAGCACCTTGCCGCGGATGGCGGGTTCGCATCCGCGTTCCAGGCAGGCACCCTGGGCAAGCGCGCTACCAATACCTGCCGGCATGACGAAGGCACAGCTGGCCAGCAGGAAGCCGGCACGCGTGGCGGCATCGATGCCAGCCTTGCGCAGCCCGGACTGGATGTGGGGATAGCGGGCTGCTTTCATCGGCCGGTCTCTATGCGTGTTTCGATTTCGAGCCTGTAGCGGCCGTCGACGGCCGACCAGCGTTGCGAAATCTCCTTCTCCAGTTGCTGGACGCGGCTGCGGGCGAGCTGCTCGTCGGCACCCGGTTCGATGTAGCTCAGGCGCAGCACCGACTGCTCCCTGGCCAGGACGGCGATCAGCTGATCGAGCCCTTTCTGCCATTTCGGATCGAGTGCCGTGGAACCGCGCTGGAACGCCTCGTCCTTCAGGTCGAGGCGCACCACCCGGCCGATGCGGGCGCCGAAGTTGAGCTTCGTCATCTTGCCGGCGGTCAGGCGCACCACGCGCGGATTCTCGGTCGTCAGCCGATAGCCGCTGGGCAAGGTGCGTTCGTCGAGCTTCATGATGAAGTTGGAGCCGATGCGCTTGTCCGGCAGGTCGGCGCAGGCGACATGGAAGCGCCCGTATTGATCGGTGGTGATCAGGAGCCCCCTGACGGTCACCACGCGCACTCCGGGCAGGCCGGGTTCGCCCTCGTCCTGGTAGCCGTTGCCATTCTTGTCGTCGAAGACCTTGCCGATGATGTCGCCGCAATCGAACACCGGCTCGGCGACGATCTCGACCCACGCCGAAGCTTCATCCGACAGCGGCGTGCCGCGTTCGTCCGTTGCCAGCGCCCGGTTGGTGTGCCGGCCCGGGCCAGCGGTGTTCAGCGCCAGCATCTGCAGGCGGATCTGCACCTTGGCATTCGGGCCGAAGTTGATGTTCCTGAAGATGACCTGACGGCCGGAGACCTCTGGGGTCACCGCGGTACCGTCGATGGAGGCGGAGCCGACCACGAAGCGGAAGCCGACGGGAATGGTGTCGACGATCGTCACCGGCCCGACATTGCGGGCTTCGTTGTTGGTGGCGGAGATGACGAACGGCGCCTTCTCGCCGATGCGGATCTGTCTGATCCCGGCCTGCTTGACCAGCGTCAGCGTTCCGGGTTTGCCGGTCGGCAGCGCCACCAGGGCGGTGCTGGCTGGCGAGACGATGCGCGTGCCGGAGGTGCGGTCGCCATTGGCGTAGGCTTCGCCCGTGGCGGTGTTCTTCACGCCGTCGGCTATGCCGGCCGCGGAATCGACGTCGGCGGTGCCCAGCACATAGGTGGCGCTGAACGTTGCCACGGCACCAGGGGTCAGCACGGCGACGCTTGCCGGCGAGAAGCTCGAAAGCTTGTTGGCGGCCGGCTTTCCGTTGAAAGTCGGGCCATCGTCCAGCGGCGCGACATCACGCAGCGTCGCGCTGCCGGTGTTGGTCACCTCGTAACGGTAGGTGATCTTGTCGCCCTCGCCACCGACCACGCCGTCACCATTGTCGTCGCGCAGCGCATCCGCCGTTTTCTTCAGCGCCAACGCCGGCTTGCTGTCGATCGGCACGACGGTGGGGTCGCTGTCGCCGGGCAATGTCGGGTCATCGGAGGTAGCGGTCACCGGAGGTCCGCTCGGCGGCGTGCCCGTCGCCGTCGCCTGGTTGACGACGCGACCGCTGTCGATATCGGCCTGCGTCAGCGCATAGATGGCCGTGGCGGTGCCGGCGGCGTTCGGCGCAAGCGTCGCCGGCGTCACCGCGAGCCCGGCGACGCCGATGCGGGCATCGTCGATCTTCAGGTTCGTCAAGGTGACGGTGCCGGTGTTGGTGACAGCAAAGTCGTAGGTCACCGTGTCGCCGGGATCGGTGCGGCCATTGCCATTGACGTCGACGATCTTGCCGGCGGTCTTCTTGAACGTCAGGCTCGCAGCCGACACCAGCGGCGTGGTCACGGCGCTGGGCGGACTGTCCACGGCGCCGCCAGCCGGAGACGCACCACTGGCGGTCGCCTGGTTGACGACAGAACCATTGTCGAGGTCCGCCTGCTTGATCAGATAGGTTGCCTTGAACGTGGTCGTGTCCACGGCCGCCGGCTGCAACGTCGCGATCGGGCCGCCGGTGAGCACGATATCCACCAGCGTGTCGGTGACCTTGACGTTGCGCAGCACGACATTGCCGGTGTTCTCGACACGGAAGGCGTAGACGATGGTGTCGCCCACATCCGTTCGCCCGTTGCCGTTGGTGTCCTGCACGGTCGCGGTCTTGACCAGGGTAAGCGTCGGCCGCTGCGTGGCATTCACCGTCTTCGAGGCCGGCGAGGAGGTGGTTGCGCCGTCGGTGGCGGTCGCGGTGTTGGTCACCGACCCGGCGTTGAGGTCCGCCTGGGTGACCGTATAGCTGGCCGTGCAGCTCAGCGTCCTGGTGGGCTCCAGCCCACCGGCCGGCAGGGCCGGACAGGTGACAGGCGTGATCTTGTTGTCGTCGACCGAGATCGGTTCGGTGATGGTGACATTGCCGCTGTTGGTGACGACGTAGCTGTAGGTGACCACGTCGTTGACGGCGGCATAGGGGTCGCCGGCGGTCACGTTCTTGACCAGCGTCAGGGCCGGCGACTGCACCGCGGTCACCGTCACCGTGGAAGGCGGCGAAGTGGTGGTGCCATCGGTGGCGGTCGCGGTGTTGGTCACCTTGCCCGCATTGAGGTCGGCCTGGGTGATGGTGTAGCTGGCGGTACAGGTCAGCGTCTTGTCCGGGTCCAGCCCGCCGGCCGGAAGCGCCGGGCAGCTGACCGTGTTCGGTGCGGCGATCTTGTCGTCGGCGACGCTGATCGGGCTGGTGATGGTGGTGTTGCCGCTGTTGGTGACGAGATAGCTGTAGGTGACGACATTGCCGACAGCGGTGTAGCCGTTGCCGGAGGTGGCGGATTTGACCAGCTTGAGGCCGGGCGTGCGCGAGATTGTCGTCGTGGCCGTATCGGTTTTCGAGACAGGGGCGCCGCTTGGCGGATTTGCCGTGATGGTGACGGAATTGACGCGGTCGGTGCCTGCATTGATCTGTGCCTGGTCGACGGCATAGGTCGTCGTGTAGGTCCAGATCTCGTCTATATCGAGCTTGCCGTTGCCGTTGGTGTCACCGCTCGGATTGGCGAGCGTGACGGTGGTGCCGTTCGGCAGCGTGTCGACCGGGTTGACATTGCTCAGCGAGACATTGCCGGTGTTCTCGACCGTGATCGTGTAGGTCAGCGTCGCCGGCCCGGTGATCGCCTGACGGTCGACCTCCTTCTTGACCTGCATGGCCGGCGCCTGGCTGATGGTCGTGGTCGCCGATGCGTCGACCGGGGTCGGTGTCTGCGTGCTGGTGACCGACGCGGCGTTGACCAGGCTGGTGCCGGCCTCGACGTCGGCCTGGCTGACGGCGAAGGTCGCCGTGTAGGTCCAGGTCTCGCCGACGTCGAGCACGTTGTTGGTCGAAATGCTCTCGCTTGGCGAACCGACATTGATCGGACGGGCGCCGGGCGCCAGCGTGTCGGTGACGCTGACACCGGTCAGCGACACGTTGCCGGTATTGTGCACGTCGATGGTGTAGGTCAGCGTGCCGGGTGCCGAAATCGAGGTCTTGTCGACACGCTTGGCGATGGTCAGCTTCGGTGCCGACGTGATCGTCGTCGTCGCCGAGGAACTGCCCGACAGCGCCGGCCCGCTTGGCGGATTTGCCGTGACCGTGACGGCGTTGACGCGGTCGGTGCCGGCATCGATCTGCGTCTGGTCGACGGCATAGGTCGTCGTGTAGGTCCAGACCTCACCGGTATCGAGCCTGCCGTTGCCGTTGGTGTCTCCGCTCGGATTGGCAAGCGTGACCGTGGTGCCGCTCGGCAGCGTGTCGACCGGGTTGACATTGCCAAGCGAGACGTTGCCGGTGTTCTCGACCGTGATCGTGTAGGCCAGCGTGCCGGGTGCGGAAATCGACTGGCGGTCGACCGCCTTCTTGACCAGCATGGCCGGTGCCTGGCTGATGGTCGTGGTCGCCGAGGCGTCGACCGGGGTCGGTGTCTGCGTGCTGGTGACCGAAGCGGTGTTCACCAGGCTGGTGCCGGCCTCGATGTCGGCCTGGAGGACATCAAAGGTCGCCGTGTAGGTCCAGGTTTCGCCGACATCGAGCACGTTGTTGTTCGACACGCTCTCGACCGGCGAGCCGGGGTTGATCGGACGGGCGCCGGGCGCCAGCGTGTCGGTGACGCCGACACCGGTCAGCGACACGTTGCCGGCATTGCGCACCTCGATGGTGTAGGTCAGCGTGCCGGGTGCCGAAATCGATGTCTTGTCGACGCGCTTGGCAACGGTCAGCTTCGGGGTCTTGGTGATCGTCGTCGTGGCCGAGGAACTGCCCGACAGCGCCGGTCCGCTCGGAGGATTTGCCGTGACCGTGACGGCGTTGACGCGGTCGGTGCCGGCATCGATCTGCGCCTGGTCGACGGCATAGGTCGTCGTGTAGGTCCAGGTCTCGCCGACATCGAGTCTGCCGTTGTTGTTGGCGTCTCCGCCCGGATTGGCGAGCGTGACCGTCGTGCCGTTTGGCAGCGTGTCGGTCGGGTTGACATTGCCAAGCGAGACGTTGCCGGTGTTCTTCACGGTGATCGTGTAGTTCAGCGTCGCCGGTCCGGTGATGGCCGTCGGATTGACGGTCTTCACCACTTCCATCGAGGCTGCCTGGCTGATGGTCGTGGTCGCCGAGGCGTCGACCGGGGCCGGCGTCTGCGTGCTGGTGACCGAAGCGGTGTTGACCAGGCTGGTGCCGGCGTCGATGTCGGCCTGGCCGACGGCGAAGGTCGCCGTGTAGGTCCAGGTCTCGCCGACGTCGAGCACGCCGTTGTTCGATACGCTCTCGACCGGCGCGCCGGGATTGATCGGTCGGGCGCCGGGCGCCAGCGTGTCGGTGACGCTGACACCGGTCAGCGACACGTTGCCAGCATTGTGTACTTCGATGGTGTAGGTCAGCGTGCCGGGTGCCGAGATCACGGTCTTGTCGACACGCTTGTCCACGGTCAGCCTCGGCGCCGTGGCGATCGTCGTCGTGGCGGTGTCCGTCTTCGAGACAGCGCCGCCGCCCGGCGGGTCGGCCGTGACTGTGACGGAATTGACGCGGTCGGTGCCGGCATTGATCTGCGCCTGGTCGACGGCATAGGTCGTCGTGTAGGTCCAGGTCTCGCCGACATCGAGCCTGCCGTTGCCGTTGGTGTCTCCGCCCGGGTTGGCCAGGGTGACCGTCGTGCCGTTGGGCAGCGTGTCGACCGGGGTGACGTTGCTCAGCGAGACGTTGCCGGTGTTCTCGACCGTGATGGTGTAGGTCAGCGTGCCGGGTGCGGCGATCGAATGGAGATCGACCACCTTCTCGACATGCATCGAAGCCGCCTGGCTGATGGTCGTTGTCGCCGACGCATCGACCGGGGTCGGCGTCTGCGTGCTGGTGACCGAAGCGGTGTTCACCAGGCTGGTGCCTGTGTCGATATCGGACTGGGCGACGGCGAAGGTCGCCGTGTAGGTCCAGGTCTCGCCGACGTCGAGCACGCCGTTGTTCGAAATGCTTTCGCTTGGCGAGCCGACATTGATCGGCCGTGCGCCAGGCGCCAGCGCGTCGGTGACGCCGACACCGGTCAGCGACACGTTGCCGGTGTTGCGCACGTCGATGGTGTAAGTGAGCGTGCCGGGCGCCGAAATCGAGGTCTTGTCGACACGCTTGGCGATGGTCAGCTTCGGTGTCGTCGTGATCGTCGTCGTGGCCGAGGAACTGCCTGACAGCGCCGGTCCGCCTGGCGGATTTGCCGTCACCGTGACGGAATTGACGCGATCCGTGCCGGCATTGATCTGCGCCTGGTCGACGGCATAGGTCGTCGTGTAGGTCCAGGTCTCGCCGATATCGAGCCTGCCGTTGTTGTTGGTGTCTCCGCTCGGATTGGCAAGCGTCACCGTCGTGCCGTTGGGCAGCGTGTCGGTCGGGGTGATGTTGCCCAGCGAGACGTTGCCGGTGTTCTTCACCGTGATCGTGTAGTTCAGCGTCGCCGGTGCGGAGATGGCCGTTGTATCGACGGTCTTGGCAACCGTCATCGACGGCGCCTGGCTGATGGTGGTGGTCGCGTCGGCCGTCTTGGGCGTCGGCGTCTCGGCGCTCGTCACCGAAACGGAATTGACCCGGCTGGTGCCGGCCTCGATCTCGGCCTGCGTCACGCTGTAGGTCGTCGTGTAGGTCCAGGTTTCGCCGACATCGAGCTTGCCGTCGCCGTTGACGTCTCCGGTCGGGTTGGCGAGCGTGACGGTCGTGCCGTTCGGCAGCGTGTCGACCGGCGTCACATTGCTCAGCGCGACATTGCCGGTGTTCTTCACGGTGATCGTGTAGTTCAACAGGCCGGGTGCGCTGACCGAGGCCTTGTCGACCTTCTTCTCGACAGCCAGCGAATGGAACTGGGTGATGGTCGTCGTTGCCGAATCCTGTGGCGACGGCGTCTGCGTGGTCGTGACCTGGACGGTGTTGACCAGCGTGCCGCCAGCTTCGATGGCGGCCTGGTCGACGGCGTAGGTGAAGACATAGGTCCAGGTTTCGCCGACATTGAGCACGTTGTTGGCGGAGATGCTCTCGGTGGGTGCCGGCAGCACCGCCGGGTCGCCGTTCGGCAGCGTGTCCGTGGGGGTGACGCCGGTCAGCGAGACGTTGCCGGTGTTGGTCAGCACGATGGTGTAGGTCAGCGTGCCGGGTGCCGAAATCGTCGCCTTGTCGACGGTCTTCTTGGTCGTGAAGGCGGCATTGCGGACGATCTGGGTGTCAGCCCGGCTGCTCGCCGGCGTCGGTGTCTGGGTGGTGGTGACCGAGGCCCTGTTGGTCAGCGTGGTGTTGGCAGGGTTGTCGATCGTTGCCTGGTCGACGGGATAGGCAAGGGTGTAGGTCCAGCTTTCGCCGACATCGAGCACACCGTTGGTCGTGACGCTCTCATTGGGCAATGGCAAAGTCGCCGGGTCGCCGTTCGGCAGCGTGTCGGTCACGTTCACGCCGGTCAGCGTGGTGTTGCCGGTGTTCCTGACGACGATGGTGTAGTTCAGCGTCCCCGGCGCCGAGATCGTGTTCCTGTCGACCGTCTTGGTGATCGAGACGCCAGGCGAGCGGCGTGTCGGCGGCACGGTCTTGGTGTCGGTGCCGGTGACACGCCCGGCCGACGTGTTGCCGGCCGCGGTGACGACATTGCGCAGTGCGGCCTGCTGGTCGATCTCCGCCTGGGTGACGGTGTGGGTATAGGCCGTACAGGTCGCGGTTGCGCCTGGCGCCAGCGTCTGCGGCGAGCAGCTGAGCGTCGTCGCCGGGGCGCCGTCCAGGCTGTCGGTGACGGTCAGGGCGGTGACGGTGACATTGCCGGTGTTCTTGACGGAAACACCATAGGTGATCACCTCGCCGGCGTCGGCGGTACCGTTGACGACGACGGTATCGGCGAGGCTCGCCGTCTTGGTCACGGTCAGCTGCCGCGTCTGGGCGATCGGTGTCGTCGTGCTGGAGGAATTGGTTACCGGCGGGCCGGACGGAGGCGTGCCTGTCGCGGTCGCGGTGTTGACGACCTGGCCGGCGTTGATGTCGGACTGGGTCAGCGTATAGGTGACGGCGGCGCCGCAGGACGCGGTAGCGCCCGCAGCCAGCGGTGCGACCGGACAGGTTATGGCGCCGCCGAGCAACGGATCGTTGACCGTCACCGGGTTGAGCGTGACGGTGCCGGTGTTCTTGACCGTGAAGGTGTAGGAAATGGTGTCGCCTTCGTCCGGCCCGTTGCCGTCGAGATCGTTGATCGCGCTGGCCGTCTTGGTGAGCACGATCGAGGTCGCGCCGGTGATCGGCGTGGTCGTCGTGGATGGCGGGCTGGTCACCTCGCCGCCGCTTGGCGGCCGGCCGCTGGCGGTAGCGCTGTTGTTGACGGTGCCGGAATCGATATCGGACTGGATCAGCGTATAGGTGACACTTGCCGTTCCCGTGGCGCCGGGCGCCAGCGTGGCAGGCGAAACGGCGAGATCGGTGACACCGATGCGCGCGTCATCGACATTGACCCCGGTCAACGGGACGTTGCCGGTGTTCTTGACGGTGAATGTATAGGTGATCTTGTCGCCGGCATCCTGGCGACCTGAACCATTGGCATCGACGATCGGGCCGGCGCTCTTGGTGATGGTCAGCTTCGGCGCCTGGGTTATCGGCACGGTGGCGGTGGCCGGCGGGCTGGTGACGTCGGATCCGCCTTCCGGCGGCGACCCGGTCGCCGTCGCGGTGTTCACCACCTGGCCGGCCGTGACCTCGGCCTGCGTCAGGGTGTGAGTGCCGGTGCAGGTCGCAACCGCACCGGGCGCCAATGTCGTCGGGCTGCAGACGGCGGCGGCGTCCAGCTTGGCGTCGTTGATGCGGACATTGGTCAGCGTCGTGTTGCCGCTGTTGGTGACCGTGAACGTGTAGGGGACCCGGTCGCCGGCATCCTGGGCGCCGCTGCCATTGGTATCGGCGATCGCGCCCGCGCTCTTGGCGATGGTGATGGCCGGGTTTCGCGGCGCATTGTTGAAGACGCAGGTGATGTCGTCGCCGGCAATGGGCCTTATCGTGCCTGTCCGCACGGCGCCGCCGGGCAACACCGTGGGCGAGCCCGCCTTGGCGTTGCTGCAGGTCAGGTTCGGCGCGTAGCTGCTTTGCGGGCTGGCGCTGCCGGCGGCCATCGCTTCGGAAATGGTATAGTTGGTGTTGACGGCGATGTTTGAAAGCTGCGCCTGGCCATTGACCGTCGTGCCGGCTCCCGTCGTGTTGACGTTGACCGGACCGTTGGTGCCGGCGATCGAAAGGGCGAACTGATCGCTCGCCGCCACGCGCGGACCGGCCAGCGTCTTCTGCACCGTGATACGGGCATCGTCGTCGATGATGGTGTAGGTGCCGGTGGCGGAGGGCGTGGCGCCGCAGGATTGCGTGCTGGCGATCGTGTAGCTTGCCGGATTCGGCGTGATCGTCAGCTGGATCGTTTCGTCGGGCTCGATCAGCGTGTCGTTGATGATGGCCATGCCCGTGGCGATCGGCTGGGTGCCATCATAGTTGCCGGCAGGAATGGTGACGGTGAATGTGTTTGTCCCGGATGGCGTGGTGTAGTCGGTGCCGAGCGTGGCAGTACCGCCGGTGATCTGGATCTCGACGGACGTCGGTGCGTTCAAAAGGCCCGCCACGCGCAGCGCGGGCAGGTTGGCTGTGGCGATGCTTTCCAGGCCGAACTGTTGCCGGGCACGAATTCAAGATAGGGCGTCAGCGTTATCTGGATGTTGTCGAGGAAATTGCCGGCAGTCGTGCCGCCGATGGCTTCGAAACCCAGCGTCTGGACACCAGATGGGCCGGGGAACGTGTAGGTGCCTGTCCGGTTTGCCCAGGCGGATCCCGAAACAGTTGACCTCACAATCTGCGTTCGCGTGCCATTGGCTGTCGGCGCGATGTTGAAGTCGGCGACTTCATTGCCGCCCGAGCGCGAGCGGTGGCTGAAACGGTAGGCGAACTGCTCACCGGCGACGAGGCAGACCGTCTGGTAGAGGCGCGAGGCGCGCTCGGCGTTCAGTTCGGCGAACTGGCTGCCCTCGGCTGCCGTCACGCCGTTGAACGGCGCGCGCCACAGCTCGATCAACGCGCCGGAGGCCGCCGAAGGCGAGGTGCAGTTGCCGCTGCCCTGTACGTTTGGATGTGTCGTCGACCAGCCGGGAACCGTGCCGTCCGTGACCTGGACATAACATCCGTTCGCCGCATTGGAAGGAACGAGAACGGGCTGTTCGAAGCCTTGGTTGATGAAGCTGCGCTGTACCTGCGCCTGCGAAGGCACAACGAACATCAGGACGGCGATCAGCGCGAGGAACCAAGAAACGGCGCGGGAAGCCGCCCGCTTTTCGCAGAAGCTTTCGTAAGGTCCTTTATGAACGACCTCAGCCAATTCTGCGGAATCGATCTCTTCGCGCCAAAACTTCAACCATCTCCCCCGATTTCAAATATTGGAAAACTCAATAGAAAACCCTCCCCGCAAGGCACGCCTTGCAAGGTAATATTAACAAAGGCTAATATACAGATATTCTAAAGTTTATTGTTGCCGCATTCGTCGAATCGAATAACCGCCTCAAGCTATTCGTCATCCCTCAGTATGAATAACCATTAATACTTTACAATGCGGTCTCGCGGCACATCAGGCCAAGGACAGCCCTATGTTGCATTCCAGCAACAACAGGTTGCACTGCAAGGCTTTGCAACCCAATTTCCCGATCACGGAATGCAGAAACGGTTGACCGCCCCCCGACGTCCCTCCAGCGAGCGCGACCGATACGGCTCCGCCAAGCCGCCATGGCAGGCAGAATCATTTCCCTTTGATTTAATGTTTCAGCTTTCGGAATTTCCGTTTCTCGGCTAGGCAAGTGGTGGGCAGCAAGGGGATAATCATGGCCGAAGACAAGGTTTCCAACGATCTGGTAACTGAACTTACCGCGGCAATCGTGGGTGCGTATGTCACCAAGAATCCGGTTCCGGTATCCGATTTGCCTGGCGTCATCGCCAGCGTGGCAGACAGCATCGGCAGGCTGGGACAAACTCAGGCAGAGGTCGCGCCGGAACCTCAGAAACCGGCAATTTCGATCCGGAAATCGCTCACCCACGATTATCTGATCAGCCTCGAGGACGGCCAGCAGTACCGCACGCTGAAGCGCCATCTCGGCAAGCTCGGTCTCACCCCGGAGGAATACCGCGCGAAATGGGGGCTTCCGGTCGACTACCCGATGGTCGCGCCGGCCTATGCCGCCAAGCGCTCGGAACTGGCCAAGAAGCTCGGGCTTGGCAGGAAGCCCGGCACCAAGCGCGGGCGGGGCAAGGCCAAGGGCTGAGCCGCGCGATCCCGGCGGGATACGAAAATCCGCATCCCGCCACCGGATTTGTGATCTTCTCGCGTATCGTGCCGGATAGCGGCATGTCGCATTCGCCGGCATCAGTCCCGACGCAAAATAGTGTTCACTTTCCAGAAGCGGTGAAGGCGGCGACGCAGCGGCTCGAAGGAAGCGCGGCGCATGTTGATGGCTGCCTCTCGCGGATGCCGGAGACCGGAACCGGAACGGAGAACGGTCGATTGTCGAAGTTGCGGCGGACGGGTAAACTGGGGGCAGCGAGCCGCTGGTTGCGTAGGGCCTCTGCCGGAGGCCGCGCAGAAGATTGAAAACTGTCTTCAATACGAGCGGTTCTCGAAAACGAGGGCTGAACGTATCGTGGTGTATTCGCCCTGTTGTTGGCATGGAGAACGACAATTGGCGCACGAGGACCATGAAAGCCGATATCCCACCGACCGGCTGCTGATTGCAAAGCTGGTGCTGATCGGGACTGTCGTCTGCATCGGTGTGTCCGCGATCTTCAACTACCTGCTGTCGTTCGGCGCCTTCACCCCCATACAAAAAACAACCATCACCGCATTCGCGGTGCCTGTCATCATTGGCGTGCCCGTCTTCACGTTGCTCAGCCTGAAGATCGATGAGATTCGCCGGCTCAGGAGAAAGCTGGCGCATTCGGCCAGCCATGACAGGACAACGGAGTTCTACCACGCTGACGTGTTCTCTTCCCTTGTGGATCGCCGCATCCGTGCACCGATGGGACCAACCCGCCCGCGAGGCGCTTTGCTGGTGGTCAACGCCGGCCAACTTCAGTCCACCGCGAAGCAATATGGTTTCGAATGGGCCAATGAGGCGCTGAGACAGATAGCGACGACGATCCGTGCATCGGTGCGCAAGGAGGATTTCGTCGGCCGGCTCGGCGAAACGGAGTTCGGTATATTCCTGCATCACGCCAGCGAAGAGGAAGCCCGGGACGTCGGTCAGCGCATCCGCGATGAAGTGGCCAAGGTCTTTCTCGCGCCACAGGGGAAAGCAATCGAGCTGGCCGTGCAGGTCGGCGGGATTTCCTTCGAGGACGCCACCACCGTCACCGAACTGCTGCGCGTCGCCGACAAGCAGCTCGAATCCGCCAAGCGCCAATCGGGCGGCCTGGAAATCAAGCGGCTGATCATCGACAGTTAAAGGCAGGCGCCCGCTCCGCCCGGGGGGGGGCAATCCGACATTGCAGCGCCAACCATTTCAGAGCAGCCCGTGCAGCCGCGCGGGCTGTTGACGTTTGCCCTACGGCCTGGATGCCAGGCGGCGCGAAGGACAATCGGCGCCAAGTATGGAATCCTCGCCCGCTTTCACCGCATTGGACGCGCACTTTCGCGATCACCACACTTTCATCAAGCGCTCAGAACTTTTTTGATTTTTTGATCAAACTTTCTTTACAGCGCCTTTTAGCCTCGCTTACAGTTGGCACCAGGTGTTCCACCGCGAGGTGGAATGAATCTGTGAGCCGCCAAGCCGCGTTTCCGGCACAACCGGCTTCCCAGCCGGGAGATTGAAGATGCGTCGCGTCGCCAAGCGGATATCGCAGACATCCGCCAAAAGCTTCGGCATGTATGACAAGGCGGCACGCCTTGCCGGCGAAGACCTCATTCATCTCGAGGTCGGCAGGCCACATGCCGACACGCCGGCCCACATCAAGCAGGCGACGATCGCGGCGCTCAACGCCGGCAAGGTTCATTATTCGGATCCGCGCGGCACGCTGGAACTGCGCGAAACCCTGGCCGCCAAGCTCGCCCAGCGCAACGGCATCAAGGCAGGCCCGCAGGATGTTCTGGTCACCAACGGCGTCACCCACGCCGCCTTCGTCGCCTTCATGGCGATGTTCGATCCCGGCGACGAGGTCATCCTGCTGCAGCCGCACTATCCGCAGCATGTCGGCAAGATCGAGCTGGCCGGTGCGGTGCCGGTGTTTGCGACGCTCGACGCCAAGGACAACTACACCCTCCACGCCGCGGCGATCGAGGCCAGGATCACTCCCCGCACCCGTGCGATCGTGCTGGTCAACCCGTCGAACCCGACCGGACGCGTCTACAGCCGCGTCGAACTGCAGGCGCTCGCGGATGTGGCGACACGCCATGACCTCATCGTCATTGCCGACGAAGTCTACGAGGACATCGTCTATGACGGCGCCCGGCACATCAGCATCGCCGCGCTGGACGGCATGCAGGACCGCACGGTGACGATGTTCGCCTTCACCAAATCCTACGCCATGGACGGCTGGCGCATCGGTTATCTCGCGGCACCGCAATGGCTGATGCCGGCCCTGCTCAAGATCGCCATGAACGATGTGACGCACGTCAACACCTTCGTCCAGGATGGCGCCCGCGCCGCGATCGAAGGACCGGAGGCCGTGCTCGAAGGGCTTGTCGCGGAAGACCGCGGCAAGCGCGACTTCGTGGTGCGCTCGCTCAACCAGATGCCCGGCGTGCGCTGCGCGCTGCCGCAAGGCACGATCTATGCCTTTCCCGACATCAGCGAGACCGGCATCCCGTCGCAGGAACTCGCCGACAGGATATTGCGGGAAGCGCATGTGGTGGTCGAGGCGGGAAGCTTCTACGGCGAGGCCGGCGAAGGCCATCTGCGCATCTGCTTCGGCTCGGAATCGAGCGAGCGGCTGGAAGAAGGGATGAAACGGCTGACCGCCTTTTTCAACGGGCTGTGATGACCTGCCCGCTGGGCATGTCGCGTGATCCAGGGCGAAATTCGCGGCAGACGGACCGATCAGTCGTCGCCGGGCCTCGCCCTCCACGATTTCTTGCCAGCGCGGCGAGTGCAGCAGCGCGGTGCCGTCGCGCCGATGACGCATCCTTCGGATCGCTTGACATTTATTTCGTTGCCAATACTGTTAGATTAGCTAACTATTAGATTTGCTAAATTGTTGGACCTATCCGGTCCGAGTGCAGGAGACCGGTTCCGGAAATCGCTTCCTCGACAGCAGGTATCACCTGCCTCAATTCCATCAGGGGGCATGACCATGAGCGACGACCTGGCTGCCGACAACGAGGCGCAGATCCGGCAACAGATCGAAGCCTGGGCCGCGGCGGTGCGACGCAAGGACATGGCCGCGATCCTTCGAGACCACGCCGACGACTTCGTCATGTTCGACGTGCCGCCGCCGCTTCTATGCAGGGGTATCGAAGCCTACCGGGCAACCTGGCCGTTGTTCTTCGATGCTTCACCCAGGCCGCCCGTCTTCGACATTCGCGAGCTCGACATCACGGCAGGCACCGACGTCGCTTTCGCCGTTGCCCTGATGCGTTGTGTCGTCGTCGAGAACGGGCAAGCCAGCGACCTGGATTTCCGGCTGACCATCGGTTTGCGCAAGGCCGGAGACCGATGGCTTTTCATGCACGAGCATCATTCGATCCCGGCTGCCGGCTAGGGCGACGCGGACTATCGCGTGCGTACGGCCAGTTGCCCGGGCGTCCTGCCGACGAAGCGCTGCAGCGATCGCGTCATATGCGCCTGATCGGAATAGCCGGCGATGTCGACGGTATCGAGGATCGACACCCCTGCCGACAGCAGTTCGACCGTGCGCTCCGCCCGCTCGATCTGGCGCACCGTGCCATAGGTCAGTCCGGTTGCACGCAGGAAGCGCCGCTGCACCGACCGTTCGGTGACGGCGACCGGCTTGCGCAGCATCGTCTGCTGCACGACCGGATCGCGGACCAGCGCACCCTCGCGCACGAGATGTTCGACGAAATCGAAGGCATTGTCGAAGTTCGGGATTTCCCAGCTTCTTCCTGCGAAGGCGACCTTGCTGGCCGAAACGGCGTCCAGTTCCCGCCCGACATTGACCAGTGCGTCGAGCGCGACTGCGGGCATGAATGCGCCGAGCTTGAACTCGATGCCAATGAATTCCGCATCCTGCGGTATGCCAGTCACGCTCGTCGTCGTCTCCGGTCCACGCACGACCGTCATCGGCCGGCCGTTCGCAGGTTTGACGACGACGATCTGCCAGTGAGGCAACGCCACCGACAGCATGTTCTCTTCGGGCACGCTCCATGTCCGCCAGATCCGTTCGACGAACTCCGACGGCTCCGTGCGGCTTTCAACCGAGAAGATCCTGGTTGCCCACTCCATCGGCTGAACCTACTCCGTCCGCCGACAGGCTGCAAAGAGTGCACCCAGCTCGCCGGGCGGGGAGACCTCGCTGTCGCTTTCTTTCAAGACCCGGCCCCCAGGTCATCGTAGCTCTTGCCCACATCCAACAGGAGACGATCATGACCAACAAGATCATCACGACCCAATACATTTCCGTCGACGGCGTCATCCAGGATCCCGTCGGCATGGAAGGCTCAGGCCTTGGCGACTGGACCGGCCCCTTCAGCCGCGGACCCAAGGGGGACCGGTTCAAACATCAGGAGCTGATGGATGCCGAAGCGCTGATCCTGGGCCGCGTGACCTATGACGGCTTTGCGGCGGTCTGGCCAACGGTCAACGATCCCGAAGGCTTCGCCGCGCGCATCAACGCCATGCCCAAGTTCGTGGCCAGCACGACGCTGAAAACCGCCGGCTGGAACAATTCCACGCTGATCGCCGGCGATCTCATCGAGGCGGCGAAATCCATCAAGACCGAGGCGAAGGGTGACATCCTGATCTACGGGAGCGCCTCGATCGTCCATCATCTGGCCCCTCATGGCCTGATCGACGAATACCGCCTGATGGTGTACCCGACCGTCCTCGGGCGCGGCATCCGCCTGTTTCCCGAAAACCACGCGCAGAGGCTGGCGCTGGTCGAGAACGAACAGTTCGGCGACGGCATCACCCTGCTGCGATACGTCAACGCGTAGCTCACCGCCTCGACAAGACCCGGGAAACGGCGCCGCGCGATCATGGACCATGATCGCGCTGGTTCCGATATGTATGGAGTACGATCAGGCCATGGTGAGATCGCCGGCAAGTGCCGATGCGGCCAAGCCGGCGATGAAATGAGGCAGATCGGAAACCGCAATCGACAGGACAGGCTCGTCAATGCCCGGCAGAGCCGATACGGCAGGATCAGATCAGAGGAAAGCTGGCGCACCCGACAGGATTCGAACCTGTGACCCCTGCCTTCGGAGCAATTTAGCCTGTCTATCCTAAATGCACGACAGGGCACGCTACAATGCGATATCTATCTGAAACGCCTAGACAATTCGGATTTTCATGCCGAACTGTCTATCCAGAATTTCGCTCTGATATCCATCCGGTTGCTTCCGTGGTGCTTCCGCGGAAACAGCCCCTCATCAGCGAGGGGAACCCCTCATGGCAAAGCTGACCAAACGAATCGTGGACGCTGCCGATGTTCGCGAGAAGGACTATTTCGTCTGGGACGACGAACTGCCCGGCTTCGGTCTCCGCGTGTTCGCGTCCGGCAAGCGCAGCTATCTCATTCAATATCGCGCCGCCGGACGCACGCGACGCTATACCATCGGTCTGCATGGCGTATGGACGCCGGAGACAGCCCGGCAGGAGGCGAAAGTCCAGCTGGGGCGCGTCGCGCGCGGCGACAACCCTTCCGAAGAACGCCAGCTCGATCACAAGGCCATCACTGTCAAGGAGCTTTGCGCTCTCTACACCGCTGACCTGAACGCCGGCCTCATCTTGGGCAAAGGCGGGCGGCCGAAAAAGCCGACCACCATCGTCACCGACACTGGTCGCATCGAGCGGCACATCATTCCACTGATCGGTGCGCGCCGGGTCAAGGATCTCACCAAGGCCGACATCAACAAGGTCTTGAAGGACATCATGGCCGGCAAGACACGCGTCGCCGTCAAGACGAAGAAGTTGCGCGGCAAGGCCATCGTGCGCGGCGGCGCGGGCACGGCGACTCGAACGGTCGGTCTGCTTGGCGGCATCCTCACCTATGCCGTGGACGCCGGCATCATCGAGAGCAATCCAGCGCACGGCATCAAGAAGCCCAAGGACAATGTCCGGAATCGCCGGCTGACAGAGGCGGAGTACCGCACCCTAGGCGAGATGCTCGTGAAGGCCGCAGAAAACGAAAAGTATGCAATGACGGTCGAGATTATTCGGCAGATCGCGCTCACCGGCTGCCGCCGCTCGGAAATGATTTCGCTAATGTGGATCGAGGCCGATACCGATGCGAGTTGCATGCGCCTTGTGGACAGCAAGGAAGGCGAGTCCATTCGCCCCATCGGGCTTCCCGTCGTCGATTTCCTGGAGGAGCGCCGCAAGACCGCCACGGGCACCTATGTCTTCCCCGGCCAGGGCGAGGACAATGCCTTCGGCAGCTTCCCAAACCATTGGGAACAGATATTCAAAGACAGCCCGCTCGCCGACGTCACGCCGCACGTCCTGCGTCACAGCTTTGCCAGCATCGCCAACGACCTCGGCTTCACCGAGATGACGATCGCGGCGCTGGTCGGCCACTCCAAGGGCTCGGTGACGAGCAAATATATTCACACGCTCGACACCGCCCTAATCATGGCCGCCGATACGATCTCCGGCTACATCCAAGGGCTGCTCGAGGGGATCGAATTCAAGCAGACGGCCTACGCACTGGATCGTGACTCTCGCCGAGCTGCGCTCGACCTCTTCCTGACCAAAGCGGTGGGAGAGCCGGCGAACGAAGCCGAAGAGCCGCGGCTTGCCGCCTAATCTACTGATGGTGTTAAGGAGCCAAAGTCCGTCGGGGCTTAGCGTATCGGTGAGCACTTCATTGCCGGACGCGATGCAGTCGAAAAAGCTTTTCGAAGAAATCGGCGATCTTCGGTTCAGCGCCATCGCCGACTAGTTCATTCGCTCCAAACCGGTAGACCTCATATCCGGCAAGGCGCAACTCACGGTCAGCCGACACCATGTCTGCATAGACCTTCAGTGACGGATGGTCGTTCTCCGAGAAGTGGTGCTTTCCATCGACCTCCAGCACGATGCGTTGTCGCCCAGGGAGAAGCAGCAGAAAATCCATGCGCTGACGTGGAAGAGGCAGACGATGACGTAGGGTTTTCACGACGGCTGGGTCATAGTGAAGATAGACCTGCGGCAGGAGGGCCGGCAGAGCCTCGCCCAAGACTGATCGATAGGTCTTGAAGTATGTGGCGAAGAGCTTGCGTTCGGCGTCCGAGGCCAAGGATTCTTGGAGGCGCGCTCCGAGATTTGCTGCATTGGTTCCTGGTGTGAAATCGCTCCACCAAGCGACAAGTTCGGACCAGAGAAGGCCGTTCGAGCCGATCGGCCGGTCGTAGACCAGGCAGCTCTCTTCGCCTGATAGAATCACGATGTCGTTGTTGATCGCGTCGGCGAAGCCGATCTCCGGCTTCGGTCCTCGCGAGGCAAAGATCAAGTTCTTGGGGCGACCACCGACTCCGCGCACCAGAGGGCGGAAGCCGAAGATCGGGTGACCAGAAAGTTCGCCTTCCTGCGCCAGCTCGTAGTCGTCGCGTGCAAGGATGTTGTTCAGGGCGGCGACCATCTGCGCCTGCTCGTCTCCCGACCTGGAAAGGGGGTGAACGGCTTCTTCGAGCAATGCACCAAACCTGGCTCTGGAGCAGTCGAATGCGCCGATTTCACCAAACAGATATTCCACCGACCAGTCGCCGGGATTGCGATCCATATGCTGAGCGATCTGATCGCGTAGGCTGCGACCGCTGCTTCCGAGGAAGCCTTCAAGCGGCGTGGAGAGAGGGAAATAGCGTCCGACCATCTCCACCGTGCTGCGCTCGCCGGCGAGGTCATCTCCGAAGGCACGCGCGACATCTCGTCGTGTGATGTGGGTCAGAGGCGGGTCGTTTGCCTCGATGACCTTACGGCTCGCTTCGTCGAGGGCGATGTCGCCACGATGAGCGGCGAACTTAAGCGCAAAACGCGCCAGTTCCTCTCGTGTAAGGTTCGCTAGCGTCAGGTCGATGCGCTGCCGCTTTGAGAGACCCTCCGCGTTAGGCACGACCAATCCCGCGATCCGCTGCGGCTCCTCACTCAGCTGGGAGTGGGTCATCGCCTGCAGAAATCCGGCGAGAAGCCCATGAAGGTCATCTGCCACGGCCTGTTTCCTTCTCCGCCGACATGACGGCAGCGAGCAAGTCGTGGCAGGTCACGCACGCTCCCTTCGCGATGGGCGCGCGTTTCTGGTCGCCAATCCAAGCGTGGAGCAAGGCTATGGTCTCCCTTTACGCATCGGCTGTCGGCCAGCGCAGCTTTCCGCGGCCGACACGCAAGGCTTCCACTAGCCTCGTGTCGCCCGGCAAACGGCCTGAAAAGAGGCTGGGCTTGGGATCGACAGCCGGCTTCTTGAACGCGGCGACTCGCTGATAGTCGGGCGTGGCCAGCCAAGTCCGCCCATCGCCCTCGTCAGTGACGATCCGATAAAGGCCAGCACGTGGGGCGGCCGCGCTATCGAGCAGGCGCTTGTAATGTTCGACAGACCACTTCTGGATGCCGCCGCTGAGGGCTTCGGTTCGGAACCGCGCCCAGAGCGCGGCCGTGTCGGGCGTCGGCCAGTCGCCGGCGTCCGTGTAGGCTGTGATCTCGTCGGATTCGAGCCAGGCCCGCATCTCGGCGGGTGTGACGAAGACTGGCTCGGCATCCTCGATCGCCGCCATGGCCGCGCGCCGTGACGGAAGGCCCGCGCGGATTAGCATCGACATCATGAATTGCGGGACGCCGGTTTCGACCGCCGCTGCGGCGCCGCCCGCCACCTTCTCCGGCGACCAGCCGAGGGACATGCGGCGGGTACGGATAGCTTCCAACGCCCAGACCAAGCGATAGGTGAAAGCCTCTTCGACCGCCCGCATGTTCTGCGGTCCGATCTTGGCGACATCATCGCCAGACACCCAACTCCGCAGGATGGCCTTCCAATTCGCCGGCAGCGCATTGGCCTTGTCGGGAATGAAGGGCCGCATGAACAGTAGACGCTCACCGAGACCGCCGAGCGCATCGACAAGCACGTCGATGTCGCCGCTCAAAGCCGCTTCGTCTGCCCGGTCGATGAGTTCGGCCAGCTCGTCGGCCATGGCGTCGATGGTGAGGCCAGCTTCAAGCCCGACACCCATGGCGAAATGTCCGCGTCGTGCCTGCGCCGTGGTGGTCTTCCAGATGAGATCGGCGCGCGCCTCGAACACCTTCCTGTGCAACGGGGCGACGTCCTCGTCCTCGCGGGCGATCTGGCGCGCCCAGAGCGATCCCTTGAGCGCCTCGTCCAAGAGCTTCGGCAGGTCGGCGCGATCGGAATCGAGTGCTTCGATCAGACCGAACACGGTCGCATCGAGTCGTTCGACGATTTGCGAAAGCGGCTCCTCGTCAACGGTCTCCTCTTCGTCATCACCGCCGCCTTCATCGTCGTCGCCATCAGCGTCGTACTCCGCACCGGCCGCCAGGCGCTCGGCGACCGCGGCTTCCTCCTCGGGCGATCGCCAGGCTTCGCGGGCATTGGCGAGATATTCCCAAGCGTCGTCGCGATCCAGGACACCTTCACGGGACAGGCGCTCAAGGATCTCGGCGACAATCTGGATGAGGCCGCTCTTCAGCGTGCGGGCCTTGGCGGAGGCGACCAGCTTTCGCCACTCCTTCTTTCGCCAGTCAATCTTGTCGAACATGACGTGGACGATGAGGCCTTCGACGTCCACGAAGGCGCGCCCGGCGCGGCCGGCGACGTTCGCGAACTCCTCGCCTTTGATCTTCTCGGACGCCCGATACAGCGCTGGCACCAACAGGACCGCGGCGTTGAGGTTGAGGCCCTGCGATAGCGTCGGCGACGCGACGATGACTTTCAGGATACCCTCGGACAACAGGGCTTCCAGCTCGCGCAGAAACGGGCTCGGCAGCCGGCCGTGGTGGATGGCAACGCCCGCCTTCAGGCAGGCAACGGCGGGATGGTCTTCGCCCAGCCATTCCTTTCCAACCTCCAGAGCGCGGGCGATCGACGCCTCATCCTCCAGCAGCGAGTCCAGATAGCCGCGCTTGCAAAGGTCCACGACTTGTTTGCCGTAGCTCTCGACCCAATTCGCCTGCGTGGAAAAGATCAGGGTCCGCTTGCCCTGGCCGGCGAATTCCCATGCCGCGAACATGGCGAGGTGCGAGTTCTTGCGCGGATAGGGCTTCTTCTCTTTCCCACGCGCCGGTTTCTGCACGACGAATTTGTCGAGGAACGGGCCATCGTCGTCGAGGTCGAGCCGAAGCAGCGCGTCCTTGCCCCGCCAGGTGAGTACGCCGAACCGCTGCCGCGTAGGGCGCCAGTCGGAACGCACTGGCTCGCCCGGCTCGTCGGAGCGTATCCATGCGGTGAGATCGTCGAGTTCGTCGCCGCTAGGCAGAATCGCGGAGAGGCAGACAATCCGGCGTTCGCCCGCGTCCGCGCGCCGAAGCAGGCGTTGCACCAGCGTCTCGTACCGGATTTCGCGCTCTGTCGGGCCGATCATGTGGCCTTCGTCGAGGACGATCAGGCCGACATCATCGATCAGTGACGGGTCGCTTCTTAGCGCGAAGTCGAGCTTCTCGGGCGTCGCGATGATGATTTCGCGGGAGCGCAAGGCGTCTTCATCGCCGGCCGAAAGGCCGCTGGCGCCGTAAAGCGAGGAGACGCTGAAGCCGAGGGGCGCGAAGGTCTTTCTGAAAGATCGCTCAGTCTGCGCCGACAAGGCGCGCAGCGGCGTGACGATCAACACCCGGCGCGCCGATGACAGGGTCATCAGTGCGGCGATCTCAGCCACCCGCGTCTTGCCGGCGCTGGTTGGCAAAGCGACGACCAGATCGTCAGTGACATCTGTTGAACGCTGGGCCGCTTCGCGCTGCGATGGCCATAGCTCCACCTCGGACGTCTTGCGGGCGTAAAGCGACGAGATGAACAGTCGGCGTAGGTCCGGGTATTTTTCCTCCGTCCCCTCTGGCGGCTCGGTCGGCAGATTCTGGTGCAGCGAATGCTGCCAAAGATCGTCGATCAGATGGCGGCAGAGGTTCGATATCCACCACAGCGGAACATTTTCCGCGTTGTCTGACAGGCTGACCGCGGTGGCGAGTAACGCCCGTGCGGTCTCGATCGGCTCGGGTTCGCCCGTCTCGAGTGCGAAATCAAAATGCGCCAGAGCCCGGCAGATCGTCGTGTTGAGGATGGTCGACAGCGCCTCATCGATGTCGCGGTCTTCGCCCATCAGCACCTCGCCGATCTGCTCATCGCCGTGCGCCTCGTCGTCCAACCATTCGCGAACGAAGCCGCGCAACTGGCCGAGATCGCGTAGGATAAGGTGCCGGATCGCCGTTTCGCCCGGCGAAGCATTGAGATCGTCCGCAACCTCGTTAAAGAGCGAATAGGCGACGGCCGAAAAGCCGGCCAGGTGGTAAGCCGCAGCGGCGATCGTGCGGCGGAAACCGCGATCAGCCGACTCCGGATCGCCATTGCGCACCAAGGCTTCGAAGGCATTGGCGGCGCGCTCGAACGCCTTGCTGGTCAGATCCGACGCACCGGCCTGAGCGCGCAGTGCCATCGCTCCCCGAAGCAAGGCGAAGCCGTGCTCGGCAAGATCGGTTTCGATCGTCGCGCCGAGAGGCGGTGCATTCGCCGGCAGCACGCCTTCCTCGCGCATCAGCGACCAGGCGGCGCCACGATAGAGCAGGCGTCCGAGGATGCCGTCGACGGTCGCGGCAGTCAGGAACGCGGTCAGTTCGTCAATTGTCTCCAAGGTCTTCCGCCTCCTGGTACATGGCCGCGATGAAGTCCTGGTGATCTTCGACGTGGATGTTCACGACGTAGTGGTCACGATTGGTCCCCGTGGCGTCGAGGTCCTCCTTGAGCGAAGCATGCGGACCGTTGCCCGACACTGTGAAGAGCATATGGTCGATGCGATCGGCGCGAAGGGATTTTAGGCCCACCTCGTCACGGAGGCTGCGGCCCAGCGTGTTGTCGTCGGGGTCGTTGCTTTCCAACAGGCGGTTGGCGACGAACAGCAGGGAATCGGGCGTGCAGCGGCCATTGTCGCGGTCGAGCACTTTGCGGGCGCTCGTGACCGTGGCCTTGCCGAGTACCTTATTGCTCTTAGCTTCGCCTTTCAGGAGCCAGAGCTTCTCATCGGCCCCCCCGTAACCGGCGCCGATGAAGTCGTCGCCGCGCATGGCCATGTTGCGGCCGTCCTTGTAGCGGAGGCGGCGCACTGGGACGCGCAGGCCGATCTCTTCCTCGACTAACTCGGTAGCGAGAATCTCGCCGAGATCACCGGAGCGGCCGCTGGGCGTCTGGGGCATGGCCTCGCTGAGGATCTTGGCGGCGACCTTGTATCCGAGCCGAGCCACGTCCTCGGCGATGCGTTCGAGCCGGTCGTAATGTGAGCGGATCGTCTCGGTGAGGTCTTCGCGAATCTCGTCGCGGCCGCCATCCTTCTCGATATAAGTCCAGTAGCGTTTGCGCTTGTCTTTTCTTTGGTGGCGTCGCACCACCTCTCATACAATCCCACGCCGTCCCCCCGCTACCATCATTGCGCTGCACAGTTCGATCAGTTGGTGATCTCTGCGCATGCGCTCAATTCCACAGACACGACAGTGGCGCCGCCGCCAGCCGGTCGCCGAACGGCACGACGTCTGCGCTGTCATAAAGGACGACACCGAAGGCAAAGCGATCCCCGCACGCCTCGGCCAGTGCCCGAAGGCCGGCGAAGTCGCCGGCCTTTACCGTGGCGCTCGCCTTCACCTCGATCCCGACGATCATGCCCTCATCGCGCTCAAGTACGATATCCACCTCGCGCATGTCCCGGTCCCGGAAATGATGCGGCGTCAGTCGCAGATCCGAGGCGCTCATCAGCTTCAGCACTTCCGAGAAGACGAAGCTTTCCAAGAGCGCGCCGAATGTGCTGCGATCGGCCTTCACCCTGTCGAAGGTGAGCCCGCGCACGGTCGCCAACAAGCCGGAGTCGAGAAAGTGCAGCTTGGGCGTCTTGACGATGCGCTTCAGCGCGTTGGTGAACCACGGCTGCACTGTCGTGATCAGGAACACCTGTTCGAGCAGTCCGACATAACGCTGCCCCGTCTTGTGGGTGACGTTGATGCCGGCGGCGAACTGCGAATAATTGACCAACTGTCCCGAGTGCTCGGCCAGTAGCCGCACGAACTTCGGAAGCTCGGTCAGTTTCTCCACGTCGGCGATGTCGCGCAGATCGCGCGTCAGGATCGACGTGAGATAGGAGCGTAACCAGTCCTGTCGCCGTCGCTCATTGTCGCGACTGATCGCCTCCGGAAACCCTCCGACCAGGACGAGTTGAACCAGATCGTCACCGACGATCGCGTCCCGCTGGCTTTGGGGCTTTCCCTCGAAAAGGCGCTCGAGGAAAGTCGGCGTCCGGCCTTCGATCTCGGCCCTGGCCAGCGGCAGCATCTGGATGGTCTCCATCCGTCCGGCCAGGCTGTCGGCGATCCGCGGCAGGGTCAGCACGTTTGCCGATCCCGTCAGCAGGAATCGTCCAGGCCGATAGTCCTCGTCGATCGTCTTCTTGATCGCCAGCAGCAGGTCGGGCGCGCGCTGGATCTCGTCGATGATGGCCTGGTCCGTTCCCCTGATGAAGCCGGCCGGATCGGATTGGGCCGCCGCGAGAACCGTCTGATCGTCCAGCGTGATATAGGTTCGGCCGGCGTCGCCCATCTTGCGGACGAGCGTGGTCTTGCCCGCCCGTCGCGGCCCCACGATGAGGACCACCGGGGTATCCGAAAGGGCTTCTTCCGCCCGTCGCTCTACAAACCGTCCGAACATACCAGCTCCGAATCCAGCTAATCGGGATTATTGGGCCCGGCTGTTTGGGAGTCAATGATCCGCTAATTGGGAGTGATTGGACCGCAATCTGGGAGGCTTGAAGGGGAAGGCCTTCCCCTGCGGCCGAGCCCAAGGTCTCGGCCGACCCCTTCAGCGGGGAGACCCCGCAACGCCCCCTGTAGAGTGAGAGTGCGGACGGGTTTTCCGTGACGGGTTGAGGACCGGAAGAGAGTCTTCCGGCGCCCGTCGCGGAGAACCGCGATGTCCAGATATGACCGCACCCCTCGCACCGGCGCCGACCGGGCGAACCTCTATGACGAAATCACCGACAAGATCATTGCCGAGCTGGAAGCCGGCCGCGTGCCGTGGGTCCAGCCCTCGGGCACCTCGGCGGCGAAGGCTCCGCTCGGCTTGCCGCGAAACGCCGCGACCTCGCGCAGCTATAGCGGCATCAACGTCCTGATCCTCTGGGGCGCCGTCATCGAACATGGTTTCCCCGGCCAGGGCTGGCTCACCTTTCGCCAAGCGCTGTCGCTCGGCGGCCATGTCCGCAAGGGCGAACGCGGCACCACCGTCGTCTATGCCGACCGCTTCACGCCGGAGGACGAGAAGCGCCGCGCCTTCAAGGCCGGCGAGGAAGCGCAGGCGATTCCGTTCCTGAAACGCTTCACGGTCTTCAATACAACGCAATGCGACGGTCTGCCCGAAGACATCGAGGCGGCCGCACCACCGCCGCCGCCCGGCATGATCGAGCCCCAGGTCGAGGCGCTCATCAAGGCGACTAGCATCGACTTCCGCATCGGCGGCAACAGGGCGTTCTACGTGCCGTCGCTCGACTATGTGCAGGTGCCGCCGCCGGCCGCCTATTTCGAGCCAATCAACTGGCATCGGACGGCGCTCCATGAACTCGGTCACGCCAGCGGCGCAGCGCACCGGCTGAACCGAAACCTCTCCGGCTCCTTCGGCTCGAAGCTCTATTCGGTCGAGGAAATCACGGCCGAGCTGATCTCGGCCTTTTGCTGCGCCTCGCTCGGAATCGTCCCGACCGTGCGCCATGCTGATTATATTGGCTCCTGGCTGGATGTGCTGCGCGAGGACAATCGCGCCATCGTCCGCGCTGCCTCGCAGGCCAGCAAGGCGGCGGACTGGCTGCTGTCCTTCCAACCGGACGCCGAGCATCTTCCCGACACCGGCGATATGCGGAGGGCCGCCTGATGCGTTTCCGCCGCTGGCATCGCCCCGAACCCTACCTGGACACCTCGCGCAAGCGCGCGGCGTTCCATCGCAAGCAGCGTCTCGAACGCGAGGCCCTGCCGCTCTTTGCCGATGACATCGCCGCCATGCAGCATGGCGTCGATGAGGAAATGGCTCGCCGCGCCATCTGGTGGGACGAGTACGAACGCGACCGTCGCGATCAGCGCGCGGCCTGGTGGCGGAAAGGCCGTGCCCGGCTCTTTGCGCTGCCCAATCCGCTGCGCGCCCGCGTCCGCGAGATCTGGCGGACCTGCCCATATCCCGCCGATCCGGCGAGCTTCGCCGATTTCCTGCATCAGATCGCGGTCGGCAAGCTTGATCCCTACCGGCCTCCATGGGTCTTTCATCAGGAGTGTTCGGCTCGCATCACCCGCAATCCGTCGAGCTTCCACGACGCCTTCCGCCAGATCGGCAAGCGCAAGGTCGCGGGTGGCCCGAACAGGCTCGACAGCGACGAGCGGCTGTTCTGCGGCAATCTCGGTTCGGGCATCCTGTTCCTCAACGAGCGGGTGCGTCCCATCGACCAAGGCGCGGGTTTCTACGCCGCGTCCGACCATCGCCTCCGCGATTCCCATCTTCATCACGCCGATCATCGCGTTGAAATTGAGGTGCGCGGGCAATGTTCGGATGCCGATGTGGCGTTGATCGAGCGGCTCGCGCGGACCGCCGAGACGCGGCCCGTCACCGTCCAGCGAATCGTCCCCGTCACTATCGCCGGAGGTGTCCGGCCATGAGCAGGCCCGGATCAGGTCACAACGGCGGGCCGCCGCTCGACCCGCCCGTTCGCCATGAGCGCGGCCAGTGCAAGAACTGCATCCACTGGCACGCGCCGCCGGAGAACGAACAGCGTGCCTACGAGATGTTCCGGCTCGGCCTTTCGCGAAAGCGCGTCAAGCGGCCGTCCGGCACATGCGACCGTGTGCTTCTTGATGGCCGATCCTCCACCGCCTTCTCGGCGACGACCGCCGAGTTCGGTTGCCTCAATTTCGAGCCGAAACCCCGACCGCCGCGCCCTGTCGGCGCGGCTTCGTCACGATCTGGCGGAACGGCCGGATCGCCTGGCAGGGACCGGAGGAGAAGACGCCTTCGCGTTATCTTCAGGAAACGCTCGATCTCGAAGGCGGCGAGACCCCGGAAACCGAAGGAGCATGAGGCGCAGCCGTGGCGCTCTGCCGGTTGGTGTCCCGGCAGCCACACCGCCGATAGAGGGAGAGAGGGGATGAGGATTTCATGACGGGTTAGGATCGAGAGAGAGGCTCTCGGCGCCCGTCGTGGAGTAAAGACCATGGCTAAAGCTGCCCGCAAGAAGAACCCTGCCGTCGCGATGATCGAGTTTTCGCGCACGCGCGACATTCCGTTCAACCGCATCAGGTTGTCGGACAGCAATGTCCGCGAGATCGACGTCGAACAGGGCCTCGATGAGCTGACCCAGGACATCGACCGCCGCGAAGACCTCGTGATGGGCCTCAATGTCCGCGCCATCCTCGATGATGCCGGCGCCGAGACCGGCGATTTCGAGACCCCGGCCGGCGGCCGGCGCTACCGTGCTATCGCCCGCCTGGTCGTGGCGGGTCGTTTCCCGGCTGACGGTCTCGTTCCCTGCCTCGTCAAGAAGGCCAATGCAAAGACCTCGGCCGTCGACGATTCCTACGCCGAGAACGTCATCCGGCTGGCGCTGCATCCGCTCGACCAGTTCAAGGCGTTCAAGCGCATGGTCGAAGGCGGCATGTCGAAGGAGGAAGTCGCCGACGCCTATCGCACCACGCCGCGCTATATCGCCCAGCGTCTGCGCCTTGCCCGCGTCGCGCCGTCCCTCATGGACGCCTATGCGCGCGCCGAGATGACGCTGGCGATGCTGGAGGCGTTCACCGTCAACCCGGATTATGCCCGTCAGGAGCAGGTCTGGGAGGCGATCCAGCGTTCTCACAACCGCCAGCCCTGGTATGCTCGCGATCTGCTGACCGAGACGACGGTGCCGACCGATGACAAGCGCGCGCAGTTCATCGGCATCGAAGCCTATGAACAGGCCGGCGGCGTGATGCTGCGCGATCTCTTCTCCGACGAGGACGAAGGCTGGCTGGAAAATCCCGAGCTGCTCGACCGGCTGGTCTCCGACAAGCTGAAGGGCATCGCCGATGAAGTCGCGGCCGAGGGCTGGAAGTGGATCGAGGTCGATACCGATCTGCCCTACGGCCATGATCGCGGCCTTCGCGTCCTGACCGCCACGTTCCCCGATCTGACCGAGGAGGAGCGCGCCACCCGCGAGACGCTGCGCGAGGAATATGAGCGGCTCGAGGCGGAACATGCCGATTACGATGAGCTGCCCGACGAGATCGACGCGCGCCTCGGCAAGATCGAGGCCGCGCTGAGCGCCTTCGAGAAACGTCCGGCGATCTATGACGCTGCCGAGATCGCCCGCGCGGGCGTCTTCATCAGCATCGACCGTGCCGGCGAGCTTGTCGTTGCCCGCGGCTATGTCCGTCCCGAGGATGAAGCGCCCGTCGCCGTCGACGGCGAGGAGGATGCCGGCGATGGCGAGTCCGAAGGCAGCGTGGTCGCGGCCCAGCCCGGCGTCCAGCGGGCCGTCATCACCATCGGCGGCGAGCCGGTCGATGCGGAGGACGACGAGGATGACGGCATCAAGCCGCTTCCCGAAAGGCTGGTGATCGAACTCACCGCGCATCGCACGCTCGCGCTCCACGATGCGCTCGCCAACAACCCGCATGTCGCGATGACGGCGCTCCTGCACCGCCTTGTCATGCAGCGTTATCACTATTCGGCGCCGACCGGCTGCATGGAGATCTCCGTGCGCCTGCAGCATTTCGGTGTGCAGGGCAGCGATCTCAGCGACACGCCCTCGGCCAAGGCCATCGACGACCGCTTCGCCGCCTGGAAGGCCGACGTTCCTTCCGACGAAGGTGCGCTCTGGGACTGGATCGCCGCGCTCGACGAGGCGAGCCGGATGGCGCTGCTGGCTCATTGCGTCAGCTATGGCGTCAACGCCCTCCACGAGCGGCCGAACCCCCACAGCGGTTCCGGCGTCTCGCAGTTCGGCCTTGATCGTCGCCTCTCCGGTGCCGATCGCATCGCCCGTGCCACCGGCTTCGACATGGTGGCCGATGGCGGCTGGAGGCCGACGGTCGACAACTATCTCGGCCGCGTCACCAAGCCCCGCATCCTCGAAGCTGTCCGCGAAGGTGCGGGCGAGCGCGCCGCTCAGCTCATCAGCCATCTGAAGAAGGGCGACATGGCGAAGGAAGCCGAGCGCCTGCTTGCCGAGACCGGCTGGCTGCCCGAGCCGCTGCGCCTGGCCGAACTCGACGGTGACGCCGCGGACACCGGCGATGCCGGTGACGGCGAGGTCCTGCCGGACTTCCTGGCAGGCGATGGCGACGAGGACGAAGCCACCGAAACCGAAGACGAGCACGCCGTTCTCGTCGCGGCCGAATGATCGAAACATGCGCCCCATCATCCGGTGGGGCGCATTTTTCATGCTCGCCACGGCCGCCTTCCAGGAGTGGAGAGAGGCAGAGGCCGGACGGCCTGGCCGTGACGGGTTACGAGGTGGAGGAGAGTCTTCCGCCGCCTGTCGCGGAGTAGACCCATGACTCTTTCCCGCCAATCCCGCGTCGCCCCGATCGGCGCCATTCTCGCCCGCCACGTCCTCCCGACCCTGCAGCGCGCACAGAAATTGCCGTTGCGGATCTCCTGCATAGGCACCGCCAGCTATGACGGCATCGATGAAGCCGGTGGTGTCGACCATATCGTCGTCATCGGCGAATGCCCGTCGCCCGAAGAGGCCATGTCCGTCGCCAGCAGCCGCATCGCAGGCGGCGACGTCCGCATCGGGACCGACGACATGCCGCGCTTCCGCCCGCGCATCGTGGTCATTCAGGACTGCGATCAGGGCCTGGTTCTCGCCGGAACGATCCGGGCCGGTCTGATCCTCTGGCAGCAGCCGGTCGCATCCGACTCCGAGGCACGCCAGATCGTGACCGAGGCCAGCAAGCTGCGCGGCGCGGCCTTCGCCGCAGCCGGTCGCGGCGAGCATGGCCCGGCTCGCGACTATCGCTACCGCGCGAGCCAGCTTGAGGCGCGGCTGGTCGATGCACTCTGGCGCGAAACGGCCGTCGAACTTCTGCGATTGCCGCTCGCCGCCTGACTTTCCGCCACGCTGTTTCATCCATTCGACCCGGCCATGCGCCGGGTTTCGTCGTTTCAGGAGCCTGTCATGGCCGATTATTTCACCCACTTTTCTTGCCTGCTCGACGTCGGCACGCCCGACAATGCCGCTCGCACGCTCGATCTCTACAACACGCTCGCCGCAGAGAACGCCGCCGAAGACCCACCATCGGAAGGCTTCCTCCTGTCGATCGTACCCGAGCATGGCGGCACGCAACTCTGGATGCGCGATGACACCACCGGCGATCCCGCGCATGTCGTCCAGTTTGTCCAGCGGTGCGCGGAGGCGTTCAGCCTCTCCGGTCGCTGGGGCTTCCAATATGCCAACAGCTGCTCGAAGCCGCGCCTCGACGGCTTCGGCGGCGGCGCGCATGTCCTCGATCTCGCCACCGGCGAGACCATCGCCTGGACCTATACGGACGGCTGGCTTGCCCGAGTTCTCGACGGAGGCGATCCCGATGCCTGAGATCATCGAAACAACCGTCTATCGGCTCGACGAGCTTTCCGACGCCGCCAAGGACAACGCCCGCGCCTGGTATCGCGAAGGCGGCTTCGACTACGACTGGTATGATTCCGTCTTCGAGGATTTCCAGCGCATCGCGGCAATCCTCGGCATCTGCCTCAAAACCCGGCCCGTTCGCCTCATGGGCGGCGGCACCCGGCAGGAGCCGCAGATTTCATTCACCGGCTTCTGGTCGCAGGGCGACGGCGCCAGCTATCAGGCGTTCTACGCCTTTCGGAAAAACGCCACCCGCGCAATTCGTAGCTACGCGCCGAAGGACACGCGCCTGCACGAGATCGCCGATGATCTGCTCGCGATCCAGCGCCGCAACTTCTATCAGCTCCACGCCGATGTCAGCCATCGCGGCCGCTATAGCCATGAATATTGCATGGCGATCTCGGTCGAGCGCGATAGCCCGACCTGGCAGGACATGACCGCCGATGCCGAGGATGCCGTGATCGAGGCGCTGCGCGATCTCGCCCGCTGGCTCTACCGGCAGCTCGAACGAGAATACGAATACCTCAGTTCGGACGCGGCCGTAGACGAGACGATCGCCGCCAACCAATACACGTTCACCGCAACCGGACGTCGGTTCGGCTGACCTTCGACAAGCGCCCCGCCGCACGGCCGGGCGCTTGTTTCATGTCGGCTATCGCCATGGCGTAGAGGGAGAGAGTGGCCGGGACGGGTTCGAGCCCGTCCGGTCCGAGAGAGAGCGCCGGCGGGCTTGCCCGTTTCCGCTCTCCCGAGGACTTCCCGATGAACGCTCTGCTTCCCCTTACCGATACGCTGCCGGCGACGCCGCTCGTCGCGTCCGACGATTCCGCCGCCGTCCACGCTGCCGCCGTCCTGATCCTGCCGCATCTCGAACGCGGCGCGCGTGTCGATGCCGTCGCCCTGCGCGGCGCCATGGAGGCGGCCTTCGGCGGCTCCGACGCGACCGGCCTCTGGGACTGGAAAACCGCCTATGAGGCGTGTGAGGTCGCAACCGTTCTCTTCCTGCGTAAATACGGAAAGGCGCTTTTCCGCAAAGCCGGTTCTCCGGTCGCAGCACTCCCGCTGCTCGGCAAGATCGTCGGACTTCTGCCGACGCACACCCGCCGTTCGCAGGAAAGCCAGGCCCTCCAGCAATTTTCGACACCGATCCCACTCGGTCTGGTCGCCGCGACCGCGGCCGCGATCACGCCCGCCGACCGCGTGCTGGAGCCCTCTGCTGGGACCGGGCTGCTGGCGATCCTCGCCGAGATCGCCGGCGGCTCGCTCGTGCTGAACGAGCTGGCCGACACGCGCGCCGCGCTGCTCTCCTCTCTCTTCCCGGCTATTCCCGTCACCCGCTTCGACGCGGCCCAGATCGACGATCATCTCGAGGCCGCTGCCGTGCCCTCCGTCGTGCTGATGAACCCGCCTTTCTCGGCGATGGTCCATGTCGAGGGCCGCGTGGCCGACGCCGCGTTCCGCCATGTCGCCTCGGCACTCGCGCGCCTGGCACCCGGCGGCCGTCTCGTCACGATCACCGGCGCGAATTTCGGCCCGGAAACCCCGGCCTGGACCACCGCTTTCGCCTGCCTACAGGAACGCGGCCGCGTCGTGTTCTCCGCCGGGATCGACGGCGCGGTCTATGCCAAGCATGGCACGACCTTCGCCACGCGGCTCACCGTCGTCGACAAGCTGCCCGCCGACGATCCCACGGTGTTTCCGGCCTCGCCGGGGATCGCGCCGGACGCCGCGACGCTCATGGAGTGGATCGGCGCGCATCTTCCCCCGCGCCTGCCAGTCGATCCGTCCGTCATCGTTCCGGCCGCTGCGCCCGCCGCCGCGCGCAGCATGCGCGGCTATCTCAACCGTGCCGCCAGGACCGCGCCCGCAGCACCTTTGGTCGAGCCTGAAGGCGTCGCACTTGACTATGAGATCATCGATGCCGAGGCAGCGGCCGATGGCGATGGCCGCATCTCCGACGCCATCTATGAAGAATACGGATTGCAGGCGATCCGTATTTCCGGTTCTCAGGCTCATCCGACCAAGCTCGTGCAGTCGGCGGCGATGGCGAGCGTCGCGCCGCCCAAGCCGAGCTACCGCCCGCAACTCCCCGCAAACATCCGCGAGCTTCTGTCCGACGCCCAGCTCGAAACGCTGGTCTATGCCGGCGAGGCCCATTCGGACTATCTCGCCGGAGCATGGACCGTGGACGAGACGTTCGATCTCGTTTCCGCCGCGCGTGACGATGCCGAGAAGGCCGTGCGCTTCCGGCGCGGCTTCTTCATCGGCGATGGCACGGGCGTCGGCAAAGGCCGCCAGTCCGCCGCGATCATCCTCGACAATTGGCTGCAAGGCCGGCGCAAGGCGGTCTGGATTTCCAAATCCGACAAGCTGCTGGAGGACGCGCAACGCGACTGGTCCGCGCTCGGCATGGAGCGCCTGCTGGTCACGCCTCTGTCACGCTTCCCGCAGGGGCGGCCGATCACGCTTCCCGAAGGCGTCCTATTTACAACCTACGCCACGCTGCGCTCCGACGACCGTGGCGAGAAGCTATCGCGCGTCAAGCAGATCGTTGAATGGTTGGGCTCCGATTTCGATGGAGCGATCATTTTCGACGAGGCGCACGCGATGCAGAATGCCGCCGGTGGCAAGGGTGAACGGGGCGATGTCGCTGCCTCCCAGCAGGGCCGCGCCGGGCTTCGCCTCCAGCACGCGCTTGCGAACGCCCGCATCACCTATGTCTCTGCGACCGGCGCCACCTCCGTCCACAATCTCGCCTATGCCCAGCGGCTCGGCCTCTGGGGCGGCGAGGATTTCCCGTTCTCGACCAGGGCCGAATTTGTCGAGGCGATCGAAGCCGGCGGCGTCGCGGCGATGGAGGTGCTGGCCCGTGACCTGCGCGCGCTCGGCCTCTACACCGCCCGCTCGCTCTCCTTCGACGGCGTGGAATACGAGCTGGTCGAGCACGCGCTGACGCCCGAGCAGACCCGCATCTACGACGCCTATGCCGGGGCCTTCGCCATTATCCATAACAATCTCGACGCGGCGATGGAGGTCGCCAACATCACCGGATCGTCGGGCACCCTGAACAAGCAGGCCAAGTCCGCCGCACGCTCGGCCTTCGAGTCCGCCAAGCAGCGCTTCTTCGGCCATCTGCTCACCAGCATGAAAACGCCGACCCTGATCCGGTCGATCACAACCGATCTCGAAAACGGCCATGCCGCCGTGACCCAGATCGTCTCGACCGGCGAGGCGCTGACCGAACGGCGCCTGGCGGACATCCCGACCGAGGAATGGAAAGATATTCGGGCGGACATCACGCCGCGCGAATATGTCCTGTCCTATCTCGAAACCAGCTTCCCCGTTCAGCTCTACGAGCCCTTCACCGACAGCGACGGCAAGGTCTCCTCCCGTCCGGTCATGCGCGACGGCCAGCCCGTCGAAAGCCGCGAGGCCGTCGCCCGTCGCACCGAACTGATCGAGACACTGGCGAGCTTGCCGGCCGTCCCCGGCGCGCTCGACCAGATCGTCCAGCACTTCGGCACCGACATGGTGGCCGAGGTGACGGGCCGCTCGCGCCGCATCGTCAGGAAGCGCAGTCCGGGCGGTATCGACCGCCTCGTGGTCGAGAACCGCGCGGCCTCGGCCAATCTCGCCGAGACTCAGGCGTTCATGGACGACACCAAACGCGTCCTGATCTTCTCCGACGCGGGCGGCACCGGGCGCAGCTATCATGCCGAACTCTCGGCGCGGAACACGCGCCTGCGCGTCCACTATCTGCTCGAACCAGGCTGGAAGGCCGATGCCGCCATCCAGGGCCTCGGCCGCACGCACCGCACCAACCAGGCGCAGCCGCCGCTATTCCGCCCGATCGCGACGGACGTGAAGGCCGAGAAGCGCTTCCTCTCGACCATCGCCCGTCGCCTCGACACGCTGGGCGCGATCACGCGCGGCCAGCGCCAGACGGGCGGGCAAGGTCTGTTCCGCCCCGAGGACAATCTGGAAAGCCCCTATGCGCGCGATGCGCTGCGCCAGCTCTACATGCTGCTGGTGCGCGGTAAGGTCGAGGGCTGCTCGCTCGACCGCTTCGAGTCCGCCACCGGCCTGAAGCTGATGGACTCGACCGGCATCAAGGACGAGCTGCCGCCGATCACGACTTTCCTGAATCGGCTGCTGGCGCTCACCATCGAGCTTCAGGGCGTCCTCTTCACGGCCTTCGAGCAATTGCTGACGGCGCGCATTGAGGGCGCCATCGCCAGCGGCACCTATGACGCCGGGCTGGAGACGCTGACCGCCGAGCGGTTCATCGTCACCGACCGCAAGACCATCTATGTCCATCCCGGCACCGGCGCCGAGACGCGGTTGCTCACCATCACGCAGCGCGAGCGCAATCGTCCGCTGACGCTCGCCGCCGCTCTTGGCTATCTCGATGACCGGCGCGCGAAGCTGCTCGTCAACGAGCGTTCCGGCCGCGTCGCCGTGCAGGTGCCGACGACGAGCATCATGCTCGACGATGGCGAGATCGAGCGGCGGGTGCGGCTGCTGCGGCCAATGGAGGGACATAACATTCCCCTCAAGGCCATGGCCGAAACGCACTGGATCGAAACCGATCAGGATGGTTTCGCCGCCGCCTGGAATGCCGAGATCGCGGAGGTGCCGGAGTTTGCCGACAGCACGATCCACGTCGTCACCGGCTTGCTGCTCCCCATCTGGAAGCGCCTGCCGAATGAATCGACACGGGTGTATCGCCTTCAGACCGATGACGGTGAGCGCATCATCGGCCGCAAGGTCTCTCCGGCCTGGGCCGCCAACGCGACCACGACCGGCACGACCGCGCTCGCGCCCGATGACGCCTTCATGGCGCTGATGGACGGCCGCACGATCCTCGATCTCACTGAGGGCCTTCAGCTTCGGCGCGCTCGCGTCATGGGTGCGAACCGTATCGAACTCTCGGGCTTCACCGACACCATGCGCGAGCGCCTGTCGGCCTATGGCCTGTTCCACGAGATCATCTCGTGGAAGCTCAGGATGTTCGTGCCGGTCGATGCCAACGGGCCGGTCGTGCTCGCAAAGCTGCTCGAACGCTGGCCGGTCGAGCGCATCGGCGAACGGGAGGCGGCGTAGATGGCCCGTCTCGACGCTGGCGAACTCGCGATCCGTCTCGGCCGGAAGGCCGAGGCGGTTTGCCGTCACTATCTGTCGTCCGGCCATCGCGCCGGGCGATACTGGCAGGTCGGCGACGTCCGCAACACGCCGGGCCGGTCCATGTTCGTCCGACTGACCGGGCCTGAAACCGGCAAGGGCGCAGCCGGCAAATGGACCGATTCCGCCACGGGCGAACATGGCGATCTTCTCGACGTCATCCGCGAAAGCTGCAGGCTGATCGACTTCAAGGACATTGCCGACGAGGCCCGGTCCTTCTTGGCCCTGCCGCATCCCGAACCCGAACCCGAACCCGGTGATCGCGACTGGCGACCGGCATCGGCGCCGACAGGTTCGCCCGAAGCGGCACGGCGGCTCCTGGCCATGGCGAAGCCCATCGGGCGGACGCTCGTGGAAGCGTATTTGCGGGGCCGCGCCATTACGGCTTTGCACGAAACCGGCGCGCTGCGCTTCCACCCCCGCTGCTATTATCGGGCCGACGAGAACGCCCCGACCGAGACCTGGCCGGCAATGGTCGCCGCCGTCACCGACCCCGCCGGCACTATTACGGGCGCGCACCGCACCTGGCTCGATCCCGACGGCTTCAGCGAGGCGCGTCTTGGCCGTGCGCCGATCGAGACGCCCCGGCGTGCGATGGGTGATCTCCTTGGGAACGCCGTCCGCTTCGGCGTGGGGTGCGAAGTGATGACGGCCGGCGAAGGCATCGAAACGGTGCTGTCCGTCCGCTCGGTTCTGCCCATGATGCCGGCACAGGCGGCGCTCTCGGCGGCCCATCTCAGCGCCATCCTGTTCCCGAAGACGCTGCGGCGGCTCTATATCGCCCGCGACAACGATCCGGCCGGCGACGGAGCGATGGCGACCCTGACGGAGCGTGCGAGCGCGGTCGGGATCGAGACGGTCGTGCTCACGCCACGGCTCGGCGACTTCAACGAAGATCTCAGGCTGCTCGGCCACGACGCATTGGCGGCACGGCTGCGGGATCAAATCGTCTCGCAGGACATAGCCCGCTTCAAGCTGCTGGCAGCCTGATCGCTCACGGTCAGGTGGTAGCGGCAACGCGGTATCGCGGGGCCGGTTCAGCCATGGCGGTCTACCTCCGGCGCGGGGAGGCCACGCCCACGGCCTTCTGAGAGGGCGATCGGGGCGTCAGCCGTGCCGGACAGGCAATGCCGGTTGCCGACGATTTTCCGCCGCGCCCCAAGGGGCGCTTTGCATCGCGAAGCAAAATCGCCGGCCCCCCTCATCCTCCTCTGCGTTCCGGCCTCCCGCTGCGCGTCCGGTGCAGGTCCGCCCCGCCCACCGCCTTTCGTCGCCACGAAGGCCGCGATGGGCGCGGCCACGAGCTGAAGGCAGACCACCAATGACCGAACACCACGACACCGACTACGAGCCGCACCACGCATCCTCCCCGACCGATCACGTCCTTCAGGAACTGGCGCTCTACGGCTACCGTCCCTTCGAGGACGAACCAGACCCGCGGCCGCTCCCCGAGGGCAATGTCGTGGCCGGCAGCATCGCCGACATCTTCGACGCGTTCGTGGTGGCGCTCTCGGACACACGCCTCGAACCCGACCTCGAAGAACTGCTCTGGGGCACGGTCAACCTCTTCCAGCGCGCGGGCGACCGGATTGAACGCGAGCTGGACGACAACGAAGTCGCGCAGCGCCGCCTCCAGAGGGAACAGGACGGCTCCGAGGTGAAGTCCGTCGAACTGGAGCGCCTGACGGCAGAGGGGCAGACCCTTCTCGAACGGCGCGACGCCTTCGAGCTGATGCGCGACCAGGCCGGCGATCACTTCGAGCGCCACACCCACTCAGTCTGGCGGCCACGCACGGGCTCCATGGTCAACCATCGCAACCTGACCGCCGCGATGATCGACAGCCGCGACTTCCTCGCCGCGAAGAAGCACGCCGAGAACGAGGTGCTCCTGCCGCCCGGCCCGAAAGTGGCCTTCACCGGTGGTCTCGACTACAACGACCATCGCCTGATCTGGGCCAAGCTCGATCAGGTTCACGCTAAGCACCCCGACATGGTGCTGCTGCACGGTGGAAGCCCGAAGGGCGCCGAACTCATCGCCGCGAAATGGGCCAGCAACCGCAAGGTCACGCAAATCCCCTTCAAGCCCGACTGGACCAAGCACGCCAAGGCAGCGCCGTTCAAGCGCAACGACGCGATGCTCGACACCATGCCGATCGGGGTCATCCACTTCCCCGGAACCGGGATTCAGGACAATCTCGCGGACAAGGCCCGCAAGCTCGGCATCCCGGTCATGAAGCACGGCGGCGGCGCGTGAGCGCCGCCATTCACCTCACCCTTGCGCAGCGTCGGGATTGTTGGTGATGTTGGGCGTCCGATCATCCGTCGTTCGCCCCGAAATGAAAGTGATCGTCGGAACGTCCACGTCATGTTGCCTGACGCGGATCGACGGACCGTCCGGCAAGCGGCGGGCGACATCGCTGCGGACGACGAGGCCGCTCGGCTCCATGAGGCGACGGAAGACCGCATCCCGATCATCCTTGCCTTCGATGCTGGCCACATCCTGACGATAGAACTCTCTCAGGGATTTCTGCACAAAATCCGGCGGCGGAACGCCTTCGTCATTCCAGCTACCAGGCGGGCACAGGATCGCTTCGATCCCAAAAAAGTGCTTCTGCAGATGACTCAGCCGCTTGTGATTCAGCCTTTTCTTAGGCGCTGAAGCCAGCTTCAGCTCCAGCTCTTCGGCGATGTCACAGGCAAAGGCCAGATTGATCCCCCGGACGGTCGGCGTCGTCCCTGCAAAAGCTGGATCGCGCGTTACGCTGTGGTGGTTGTAAAACATATAGAGCGGTATCCACGGATCGGGCGCGTCTCGCAGAGTCCGGAACTGGTAATCCAGAGCCTTCGGCGGCTTGTGCAGCAGCTCGTTATAGGCGCGGTTCTTGATCTTGACCTGCTTCGTTTTCGCGACATCGCTTTCCGCATTCAGACGCTTGGCCTGAATCCTGACGAACAGGTTGCGGCCACTCGCCGCGTGCCAGAAGCGCAGATCGATGTCGCCACCGGTTTCGACTTCGACCGGATATTGAATCACGAGATTGGAGCCGGCAAACGCGGCCAGAGCGCCCGTGAAAATATCGGTCATCGTCTCCTCTCGAAAGCGCCCGCGCTTGAGATGGCTTTCGCGATCGAGAAGCTGGCCGATCAAAAGCGGCAGCTTGGACGCGAGGTCACACATTGTCGTCGGCATAATTCCCCCTTTTTGAACACTGATAGAATTCCAGCGGGGGTGATGCCAGTTCGGGAGCGCCGTCCCATTGATCGTTACTTGCCTGTTCGCATTTTCCTGACGCGTCTCTACAGCAAATGCGATGCCCCAAGCTGGCTTGACGAACGCCGAAAAGCTGCGTCTTCTCTTTTGCGAAGAACCGGCGAAGCAGAACAGTCGCAGGCGGAGCGTATCTCCCGGCAGCCTGTCGTGATCCTCATGCCTTTATCTGGAGGTTTCCATGACGCTGATCCTTCTCGCCATCTCGCTCACCATCACCTTCTGCGTGATCGCTTGGCATCTCGCCATCTATGCGCTGCCAGTGATGACGTGCATTACCGCGTTCCAATATGTCTATGCGACCGGCTCGGGCTTCTGGCTTTCCGCCCTTGCTGCCATCGGTGCGGCCGTGGGCTCCATCGTGCTCGTCATCGGCGTCCTCGGCTTTGCCAAGAACCCGGCCTTGCGCCTGATCGCACTCGCCATCTTCGCCATTCCGGCCGTCATCGCGGGTTTTGCACTGGTTCATGGCGTGACCAAGCACATGATCGACTCGGCCATCGCCATCAACATCCTCGGCGGGATCGGTGGCATCGTCATCGGCATCGCCGCGGTGCTGAATCTCAATGCGGTCGGAACGGCTGCGCTTTCACGTTGATAGTGTCGTTTCGGTGATGCTGGCGGCATGGACCTGAAAGAAAGGATGCCGCCCTTCGGGCCGCGCTTTCGGCTGCGCCGGAACCACGCCTGCGGCGCGTTTCCGCCATTCGGCTTCAATCGCTGACACGGGGCGCTGACATGGGGCGGCGGCGATCCATCATTCCCATGTCCATCCCGGCAGCTTTCGCCATCAAGCCTCCGGCCATCCAATAAGTACAGAGCGTCATCGCCCTCGCTGGACATGCCGTTGCCGTGTCGGTCGCCCCGTCCGGCCCGGTGCGTCGGCATCGGGCCGGATCTGCGAGCACGGCGATTGATGCCGGGCTGATCCGTCCGTGGGACTGTGCGTAGAGCTGCGCCGCGAACATCTTCATGCCTTGCTGCAATGCCCTGGGTCGAGCCACGTTCCTTGGAACGATGATCCGGCCATCGGCGCGTTGACCCGGTAGGCGTCTCATTCTCGCGGAAGTCCTCGCTTGCCTGCGAAGCCAGAGCGCTGATCGGCAGGCGAACTGGGACGTGGCCGGTGAGCCTCCGGGGCGGTGCGTCTGGCTCTGTCATCATCTGGCGCCAGCAAGGATGCTGTTCTGGCTCCAGTCTCCATCGGGCTAACGGAAGCACCAATCCCTCCGACTGACTGATCCCTAAGTCCGTTCTGTTTCCTTCCGGCAACCCCCGCGGTTTCCGGCCGTGTTGCCGCGCTGGGCGCGGCTGCCCGCTCCACCCGGACCTTGGGGGTCAAGCCGCCGCCGGAAGCGGCGATGCAGGAGTCTCCAGACGGCCTTGGCCGGGTCTCGTCGGAGGGAATGGTTCCTCCGAGAAGCAACGGAGACCTACAATGCAGAACATCGTCATCCTCGCTGGCAACATCGGCCAGGACCCGGAAACCCGCACCACTCAGGGCGGCACCAGGATCACCCACTTCACCCTCGCGACCTCGCGCCCCCGCTACTCGGAAGGCAAGGTGGTCCGCGACGACAGAGGCTACCGGGTGCAGGACACCGAATGGCACCGGATCACCGCCTTCAACGGCCTCGGCAAGACGATCGAGGAGCATTGCGAAAAGGGCATGAAGGTTCTGGTTCGCGGTCGCATCCACTACACCAAATGGACCGACCAGCAGGGCAACGACCGCTACGGCTGCGAGATCATCGCCGAGACCGTTGATTTCCTGAGCCGGGCGAAGCAGACCGAGAACGGCGGCGACGACCAGCGCGACATGGATGACGACATCCCGTTCTGACCGGACGGCAGGAGACCCGGCGGCGAAAGCCGCCGGGATTTCTCATGTTCGCGCCGGATCGCCGCCACCATTGCATCCTGGCAGCGCATAGTGGGCGCCGCGCACCATCTCACGCGCTGGGATCGGAACGACCGAGGCACCCCAGCGCATATTCGGCGGCGGGCATCACGCAGATCACGGACGGCGGGGGACAATCGCGACCGTCAGGCAGCGGGCCAGGGCAGCACCGGCAATGGCAATGCAGGGACAACCGGCTCCGGCAGGCGGAAACCACCCCGCTCTTATGGCTTAACCTTGGTTCCGGTCCCGGCCTTCCAGGGTCAACCCTCATCGGGTCCGCTACGCAAAGCGTGCGGTCGCTTCGTCTTCGCCTGCGCGATGACCCCGGCCGAGCCCAAAACACTTCGGGCGCCCGTCGAGCGGGGAATGGTCCCCGCCAAAATCGGGAGCCGGACAATGACCCTCGCAACCGCCAACGCCTACGCCGCCAGTCTCGCCTCAACCCTGATGGTCGCCATCATCATCTTCCGCGCCGGCGACGGCACCATGAGCGTGATGCCCGCCACCGAATATGACGGCGACGACGACACCATCGTCTCCGAGATCGATCCCTTCGCATGAGACGGGGCGGATTATCCGCCCCTCCATCTATTTCAGACGCCGCCCGCCCGATGCGGTCGTCGGCGCGCGGCGGGGCTGGGGCCGCCTCTCAGGTTTCCTAATGCCACATGGCCCTGCGAATCACTGCACCGAAACACGTCATCGCGGGTTCCTCGCAACGTCTTCGGGCTGGCGAAAAGAAGCGATAACGACTAAAATAGCCGTAGTTCTGGAGTGCGCGTAGGTCCGAATGGGAGGTGATCATGCATGATCACCTCCCGACAATCACGGGCCGCACGCGCGTTGCTGGGTTGGACACAGGAGACGCTCGCTGACAAGGCCCGCATATCGCTGACCGCGCTCAAACGCCTCGAATCCGAAAGCGGACTCGATGTGTACGAGACAACGCGCGATCAGGTGCGCAGAGCTTTGGAAGCTGCCGGCATCGTCTTCCTGTCCACCGATAAAGGGCAAGGAGTGTTGCTGGTCGATGAACGCGGAAGTAAGCCCAATCCATCCAACGCCGCGCGCTGATCGGCGAGCAAATCCCGCCGACGCTTGCCATCGCTCCATTTTGGATCAAACTTGGTTAAGATGCAGCAGCTGCTCAGTAACCGAGCCTGCACCATGATCGAGACATTCGAAGATACCGCACCGGAGGGGCAGGAACTCACCGCCTACGACAAGGCGCACGTCAAGCTTTACGCGCGCTTGCTTGACGCAGATGCCGATGGCGCCGATTGGACAGAGGCGGTGCAGATTCTGTTCGGTCTCGATCCGGCACGCGACCCTGAACGCTGCCGACACATCCACGACAGCCACCTCGCTCGCGCCCGCTGGATGGCGCACACCGGCTATCGGCACCTTCTGCGCCAGTCCCACCACTGATCCGTCGATGTTCGCGCGATGCCCTTTCGGCATCACGCGATGTCCTCTCCCGGCCTTCCACCACCTACGATGAAATAGGAAAACTGGGCGTTCGACTTGTGCGCGTAATCTGCGAGGAGTTGACGCTATGAGGCCAGATACAAGCGACTGGCGGGACGACAGCCGTTACGACTATTTCGATGGCTTGCCGGTCGAAGGTCTCGCCTGGGAATGTCTTCGCCGATTCGTTCCTTATCAGCAACTTTACAGCAGTCTTGTGAGCGCCGCCGCCGAGGCCGCACCGCTTCCGAAAGATGCGGAACAACTCTGGGGGCTGCGATTTCGCCGCCAGGCGAGGTCTGTCCGCGCTTGACCAGGATGTCGTGTGGTCGCCCTCTTGCGATAGCGCCGTTCTTCTGCTGGCGCGCCGCCCGGAGTTTCTGCCTCCTGCCTCCGCGCCGTCGCTCGATCCGTTTGCCGTTGGACGCGATGCCCCCGAAGGCACCTATGCGTCCTACTCCGAGCATGACATCCGGGTTCTTTTCCTTTCCGGCGCCTTTCCTGACGATCAACTCGCGGCGCTGGTTCCGTTCGATGCCGACGTCTTCGACCGCATTGACGCCCTGATGCGAATGGCGCGCATCTGGCTCGGCCGCCCGCCGCCGCGCGACACGCGCATGACGGCCGAGCAACGGCGGCGCTTTCGGCTCAAGCTCCGCGCCGCCGACGGCCATATGAACGGCGCGACCTATCGCGAGATCGCCATCGCGATCTACGGCGCGGCGCGCATCGACACCGAGCCCTGGAAGACATCGCCGCTGCGCGATGCCGTCATCGCCTTCGTCGAAGGCGGCTTGGCGCTCATCAACGGCGGCTATCTGCAACTTCTTCGCCATCGTCGCCGCTCCTAGTCGCCGCGCCGCCATGGCATCCGGGGTGGAGATTTTAGCCACCTCAACTTCCCCATCCATCCCGCCGACGGTTCTCCGCCACCGTGGTCGCTGTCAGCCGCTGATCGCCAGCGGCCCCCAGAAACCCCAAGGAGGCCCGCCCCATGCGACCCGATACCGCCGCGCTCCCGCCACGCTACCTGCGGACCAAGGAAGCCGCTGAATTTCTCAGCCTGTCCGCCCGCACCCTCGAAAAACACCGGACCTACGGCACCGGCCCGGCCTACCGCAAGCTCGGCGGGCGCGTCGTCTATGCCGTCGACGATCTCGAAAACCTGGGCCGAACGCGGCGCCGTCACCTCGACCTCCGATCCGCGCGGCTCCGTGTTGCCGGCCAAGCGCCAGGTGCCGTCGACCGACCGTGCCCTCGGCCGCTTCGCACGCTGATCGTGGCCGGTCCCTTTCATGGTGGAGCGGCGTCGTGACCCTTCGGAGCGTGGGCAGCTCGATCTGTTTCGCGCGCTCCCCGGCGATTTCGCGCCACGAGATGCGCAGGATCTCATGGCCTATCCTTTCTTCTCCCTCTCCAAATCCCATCGTGTCGCCCCGATCGACTTTTCGGCCGGCGACATCACGATCCGCGTCGAGGCCGTTCCCGATCATGGCATGGCCACGATCTGGGACGCCGACATCCTGATCTGGGCCGCCAGCCAGATCGTCGAAGCCCGCGACAACGGGCTTCGCACGTCCAGGCTGATGGCTGCGACGCCCTATGAAATCCTCACCTATGTCGGACGCGGCACCAGCTTGCGCGACTACCAGCGCCTCAAGGCGGCGCTGGACCGGCTACAGTCGACCACCATCTCGACATCGATCCGCCAGCCGGCCGAAGGCCGCCGCCACCGTTTTTCGTGGATCAACGAATGGCAGGAGCGCACCGACCGCGATGGGCGGCCGGACGGCATCGAGCTGATCGTCCCCGACTGGTTCTACAAGGCCGTCCTCGACGACGCGCTCATCCTCACCATCGACCCGGCCTATTTCCATCTCACCGGCGGCCTCGACCGCTGGCTCTACCGCATCGTGCGCAAGCATGGCGGCCGCCAGCGCGACGGCTGGCGGTTCGACCTGCGCCACCTTCACATAAAATCCGGCAGCCTGTCGCCGTTCAAACGCTTCGCGTTCGAGCTGCGCGACATCGTGCGGCGCCAGCCGCTGCCCGGCTACCTCCTGTCGCTGGAGATGCAGATCGGCGGGCGCACGCTGCTCGCTTTCGAGCCGCTCCCGGCCTGTGGAAAACCTGTGGACGGGCTCGTGCTATCGGGAACCCGGACTAGCGTGCCATCGGGAACCCGAGGCTCGTGCTATCAGGAACCCAAACCGACCCTAACGTCTCGAAATCGCAGGCCGATTCGCGCCCTTAACTTAGAGTCTAACCAAGAATCTAACTTTGAAGAGCGCGCGCGCGATGTGGAGAACCTCATCCGCGGCACCGCCAGAAGCCTCAGCGTTGCGGCGAAAGAGAGCGTCCCGACCACACAGGCCGGCCCCCGAAGGGCTATCCCCTCCCCCCAGGTTGGCGATGCCGAAGCGCCCCGGCTCCCCCTCGATCCACCGGGGGAACGCTGATGATCGTCGCGCTCCTCAACCAGAAAGGCGGGGTCGGGAAGACGACGCTCGCGCTCCATCTCGCCAGTGAATTCGCCGGGCGTGGCAGGCGTGTCACGCTGATCGATGCGGACTCTCAAGGGTCGGCGCTCGACTGGTCCCAGCAGCGCAACCGTGAGGGCCTGCCGCGCGCGTTCGGCCAGCGCATCGTCTTCGCCGACGCCGCGCAGTCCGGGCGCCTCGCCTCAGAGATCGACAGCCGTTCGCCCGCCGCGCGCGAGATCGCCGCGCTCGCGTCCGAGATCGGGCGGCTGCACATCGGCGACGGAGGCGCGTCATGACGGCTCCCGTCGAAAAGCGCGGCTTCGCCAAACGCCCCGCCGATCCCGAGCAATGGATCAGGACGGCGGAGAGCCCGCCGCGCGCATCCGAGGCGACCGCCTATACGGCGCGGCTCACCATCGACGTGACGCCCGAGCTGCGCGGCCGGATCAAGATCGCGGCCTTCGGGCGCGGCGTCACCGTCGCCGACATGCTGCGAGAGCTGCTCGCGCGCGAATTTCCCCCGACCCCAGGAGACCCCACATGACCGGCATCGCGGCCCCCCGCGTGCGCGGCGGCCCGATGCCGTCCGCGCTCACTCATGATCGCATGACCCGCGTCGAACTGACGTGGATCGAGAAGAAGATCGAATACTGGATCAGGTTCGGCCAGCCGTCGAACGAACAGATCATCGACCGCCGCCAGCGCATTCTCTCTTTCCGGCCGAACACCGTCTTCGCCTTCGTCCGATGGGCGTCAAACGACTTCGGCACGATCATCTCACGCATCGACATCGTGCGCGCAGTCGAACCGGGCGAGGCTTACCAGACGCTGCCCTTCGTGCGGCCGGGCGGCGAGATCCTGCTGAAGATCGAGGGCTGGCCGAAGGTCGAGGACGTGCTGCGCCACGTCGATGCGATCGAGGCGATCGGCATCGATGCGGACGCCGTTTCGCCGGAACACTGGCGGCACGTCCACAACCGGATGGCCGCCGCTCAACGCCCGCGCGCCTATACGCTCGACCAGCATCGCGCCTTCCTCCTGCGCAGGAAGGTCCAGCCATGACGCGCGCCGGCCTCATCCTCGTCATGGCGATCGGCACGATGGGCATCGGCTATCCGGCGCTCACGCCGATGCCGATCAAGCTCATGTGGAACGCCTCGGCCAGCGCGCCGATCGGCCTCTACACGATCGACTTCGACAGGCCGTTCGACGTCACCGATCTTGTCGCGGTCGACGCGCCCGAACCGCTCGCCGCCTTCATGGCCGAGCGCGGCTATCTGCCCAAGGGCGTGCCGCTCTTGAAGCGCGTTCTCGGCGTTTCCGGGCAGACCGTTTGCCGCGCGAACCTCACCATCACCGTCGATGGCGTGGAGATGGGCAAGGCGCTTCAGCGTGACCGCATCGGGCGCAATCTGCCGGCCTGGCAGGGCTGTCGCCGCATCCAGACCGGCGAAGTCTTCCTCATGAACTGGCAGGTCCGCGACAGCCTCGACGGCCGCTATTTCGGCCAGACCTCCACCGACCGGATCATCGGCCACGCGGTCCCGCTGTGGACCGACGAAGATGGCCACGGCCGCTTCGAGTGGCGCGCGCCGACGCGCTGACCGCGTCCCCATCGGCGGGAGCGGTGCCCGCCGATGGCTTTTTCAACGCCACCGCAAAGGACGTACACATGCCTCAAATTGGTGAATTCGCGCGCGAAGAGACCGGCTTCATCGGCAACCTTCAGACGCTGTTGCTCGCCCAGGACATCATGATCGTTCCGGCCGAGCCGTCCGACGCGGAAAACGTGCCCGACTATCGCGTTCACGTCTTCGACACCATGAACAACGAAACGGGCGCGGAGATCGGCGCGGGCTGGAAGCGCACCGGCGAGAAGGCCGGCGAATATGTCGCGCTGCTGATCGACGATCCGACGTTTCCGCAGCCGATCCGCGCCAACCTTTTCCGTGACGATGATGCCGGCAAGGACTGGTCGCTGCACTGGTCGCGTCCGCGCGATCGCGGCGAGAAGGACTGACCGATGCCCACTCGCCGTCCATCGACGAGCCATCGGAGTGCGCATGGGCGGCATCACGCCGCCCGGCGCATGGCTCTCCTTCTCCTTTCCGGCCTGTCCATCGCGAACGTCATGCCGGCGATCACGATGGCGCAGGAGATGCCGATCGCGCGACCTTCGCCGCGCGATCCCTACGCCGCCCACATCACCGAGGCGGCGCAGCGGTTCGCGATCCCCGAACGCTGGATTCGCGCGGTGCTGCGCGCCGAGAGCGCGGGCGACGTGCGCGCCATCTCGTCGGCGGGCGCGTTGGGACTGATGCAAGTCATGCCCGACACATGGGCCGCCTTGCGCGTCCGCTACCGTCTCGGCCGCGCCCCCTATGATCCGCACGACAACATCATGGCGGGCGCGGCCTATCTGCGCGAAATGTGGGACCGCTATGGCGATGTCGGCGCGATGCTCGCGGCCTACAACGCCGGCCCCGGCCGCTATGACGACCATCGCTCCACCGGCCGCGCCTTGCCCGCCGAAACGCGGGCCTATGTCGCCGCGCTCGTGCCGGTTCTCGGCGGCGCGGCCGCAGCCGAAACGTCCGTCCGGCGAGCCGATCCGCCGCCCGACTGGCGCGAGGCGGCGATCTTCGTCGTGCGTTCCGCCGACGCTGGCTCCGCAATATCACGGTCGGACAACGCGCGTTCGGACGACAGCCGATCCCCCGTCACGGCGCGGCCATCCGATCCCGCCGCGACATCGGATTCGCCCCTTGTCATCGCCCGCTCCATCCCAGGAGATCGCCGATGAGCGTGCAGGCGGTCCTTCGCGCGCAATCGTGTTCCGGCGTGTCATGGAGAGCGCAAGGGGCAGAGGCAGGCACAACAACCGGACGATGGCGAGATAAAAAGGTGCACGGTGCGCTTCGGTCGGTCGGTTGTTTTTGCTTGGGTTTTCGGCGCGTTCCGCACTGTGCCGCGCTTTCGCGCACCGTGCTCGCCGCGCCCATCTTCCTGATTTTCCTGTCCCTTTGGCACCGTGCGGGGCTCCGCCATGGCCGATGACAGCGAAATTCGCGTCCGGCCTGGGCGCATCCGCTCGACCCGCGCACAGCAGGCCCGGCCTTTCATTTCGCAGGCGCTCGCCGCCGCGCAGAAGGCCGGGGGCCGCGTCTCGCGTTCCGGCAAGATCACGACGGGTAACCGCTCGCGCTTCGGGCGCGGCCAGCGCGCCAGCATCCAGGCCAATCGCCTGCTCACCGGCCGCTCGCGCATCGTCGTCATCAAGACCCGCGTGGTCCGCCATAGCGCACGCGCCGCGCCGCTGGCTGCGCATCTCTCATATCTGCGCCGCGACGGCGTGACCCGAGACGGGGAGAAGGCGCGGCTGTTCGGTCCCGAAGGCGACAATGTGGATGCCCGCGACTTCGCGGCGCGCTGCGAGGACGACCGGCACCATTTCCGCTTCATCGTCTCGCCCGAGGACGCCGTGGATATGGCCAACCTCAAGAACCACGCCCGCGAGCTGATGGGCCAGATGGAAAAGGATCTCGGCACGAAGCTCGATTGGGTCGGCGTCGATCACTGGAACACCGACAATCCCCACATCCATATCATCCTGCGCGGCCGCACCGATGACGGCCAGGACCTCGTGATCTCCCGCGATTACATCAAGGAGGGAATGCGCGCCCGCGCGCAGGATCTCGTCACGCAGGAGCTTTGCCAGCGCACTGATCTGGAGATCAACCGCAATCTGGAGCGGCAGGTCGAGGCCGAACGCTGGACACAGCTCGACAGGCAGCTTGTCCGCGACGCCGGCAAATCAGGCATCATCGACCTCGCGCCGCAGCCCGGCCAGCAGCCGGACGAGTTTCATGCGCTCAAGGTCGGCAGGCTGCGCACCCTCGAAATCCGAGGGCTCGCCGGACAGGTCGGACACCAGCAATGGTTCATCAAGGCCGAGGCCGAATCCACGCTTCGCGAACTCGGCGAGCGTGGCGACATCATCAAGCGGATGCACCGCGCGCTCACCGAACGCGGCATCGAGCGCGGCTCGGCGAGCTATGTCCTCGCCGGCGAAAGCCTCGACGTTCCCGTCATCGGCCGCCTGGTCGAACGCGGCCTTGACGACGAGCTGAAGGGAACGGCCTATGCCGTGGTCGACGGCGTGGACGGCCGCACCCATCACATCAGGCTGCCGCATCTCGACGCAACCGGCGACAGCCCGCCGGGATCGATCGTCGAGCTGCGCGCCTACGAGGACGCGAAAGGCGATCGCCGTGTCGCGCTCGCCGTCCGCTCCGATCTCGACCTCCAGCATCAGGTGAGCGCAACCGGCGCGACCTGGCTAGACCGGCAATCCATCGCACGCGAGCCTGTCGCCATGTCGGACGGCGGTTTCGGCGCCGAGGTGCGGGATGCGATGCGGCAACGCGCGGAGCATCTGGTCGGTGAAGGTCTCGCCGAGCAACAGGGCCGCCGCGTCATCTTCAACCGCAACCTGATCGAGACGCTCCGCCGCCGCGAAGTCGATGCCGTGGCGGGCCAGCTCGCGAAGGAGACCGGCCAGCCGTTCAAGCCGGCCGAAAGCGGCGAATACGTTGCCGGCACCTATCGTCAGCGCCTGACGCTCGCCTCCGGCCGCTTCGCCATGATCGACGACGGCCTCGGCTTCCAGCTCGTGCCCTGGTCGCCATCCCTCGACAAGCAGCTCGGCCGCCACGTCTCCGGCGTCGCCCGCGACGGCGGCGGCGTCGATTGGGATTTCGGGCGCAAGCGCAGGCTCGGCCTCTAACCTCAACAGACAAGGAACATCGCAATGTCCGCGACCAAAATCCTATGGGGACAGATTCTGATCGTCTTCCTCATCGTCCTCTCCACCACCTGGGGCGCGACCGAATATGTCGCATGGCGTCTCGGATTTCAGGCGCAGCTCGGGCCGCCCTGGTTCGTCCTGTTCGGCTGGCCGTTCTACCATCCGCCCGCCTTCTTCTGGTGGTGGTTCTCATACGACGCCTATGCGCCGGAGATTTTCACCCAGGGCGCGTTCATCGCCGCGTCCGGTGGCTTCATCGCCATCGCCGTCGCCATCGGCATGTCGGTCTGGCGGGCGCGCGAAGCCAAGGACGTCGCGACCTATGGCTCGGCGCGCTGGGCCGAGAAGGAAGAAGTGAAGGCCGCGGGGCTGCTCGATCCCGATGGCGTCGTGCTCGGCCGCTACGACCGCGACTATCTGCGCCATGATGGGCCGGAGCATGTGCTGTGCTTCGCGCCGACGCGATCGGGCAAAGGCGTCGGCCTTGTCGTGCCGTCGCTCCTGACCTGGCCGGGCTCGGCGATCGTCCACGACATCAAGGGCGAGAACTGGACGCTGACGGCCGGCTTCCGTTCACACCACGGCCGCGTGCTCCTCTTCGATCCGACCAATCCGAAATCCTCGGCCTACAATCCCTTGCTCGAGGTGCGGCGCGGCGAGTGGGAAGTGCGCGACGTGCAGAACATCGCCGATATTCTCGTCGACCCCGAAGGCTCGTTGGACAAGCGCAATCACTGGGAAAAAACCAGCCACTCCCTTCTGGTCGGCGCGATCCTGCACATCCTCTATGCCGGCGACGACAAGACGCTCGCCGGTGTCGCCGCCTTCCTCTCCGATCCGAAACGCCCGATCGAGTCGACGCTCGATGCGATGATGAAGACCAGCCATCTCGGTGAAGCCGGGCCGCACCCCGTCATCGCCAGCGCCGCGCGCGAGCTGCTCAACAAATCCGACAATGAACGCTCCGGCGTGCTCTCGACCGCCATGTCGTTCCTGGGCCTCTACCGCGATCCCGTCGTCGCCGAGGTGACGCGGCGTTGCGACTGGCGGATCGCCGACATGGTGGGCGGCAAGCATCCGACGACGCTCTACCTCGTCGTGCCGCCGTCCGACATCAATCGCACCAAGCCGCTCATCCGCCTCATCCTCAACCAGATCGGCCGGCGCCTGACCGAAGACCTGCAGGCGAAAGGCGACCGTCATCGCCTGTTGCTGATGCTCGACGAGTTTCCGGCGCTCGGTCGGCTCGATTTCTTCGAGAGCGCGCTGGCCTTCATGGCGGGCTACGGCCTCAAAGCCTTCCTGATCGCGCAGTCGCTCAACCAGATCGAAAAGGCATATGGCCCGAACAACTCGATCCTCGACAACTGCCATGTGCGCGTGAGCTTCGCGACCAACGACGAGCGCACCGCCAAGCGCGTGTCCGATGCCCTCGGCACCGCGACCGAGATGAAGGCGATGAAGAACTATGCCGGGCATCGGCTCTCGCCCTGGCTCGGTCATCTGATGGTCTCGCGCTCCGAGACCGCCCGCCAGTTGCTGACGCCGGGCGAGATCATGCAGCTCCCGCCGAGCGACGAGATCGTCATGGTCGCCGGCACCCCGCCGATCCGGGCGAAGAAGGCGCGCTATTACGAGGACGCCCGTTTCCGCGAACGCCTGTTGTCGCCGCCCGACCTAAAACGTCCCGACCAGCCGCGCCCCGACGACTGGAGCAGCCTGCCGGTCCCGGCGCGGCCCAAGGCTGGCGATGCCCAGCCGCCGATCCCATCCGACGGTGAGGACACTACCGATTCCGAACGCCGGCTGCAACCCGAACTCAGCCGCGCGAAGCCGACGGAAAAGAAGGAACTCATCGCCAACGAGTTCGAGATCGAGCTTCCCGATGAGAGCGACGAGGACGCCGCGCGTAATCGGCGCCTGATTCAGCGGGTTCAGGGCGTCGCGCGCCAGGCGTCGCTCGATCCCAATGACGGCATCGAGCTGTGAGCGCCATGACCAGCCATCGGAAGAAATCAAAGTTCACGGTCTATCTCGACCCCGACGTGACGCAGGCGCTGACGGATTTCGCCGCGCGCCGGGATCAATCGCAGTCCATGATCGCCGAGGCGGCAATCGCATCGTTCCTGTCGCCTGATGATGCCGAGCGGCGCGAGGCCGTCGTCGCCAAGCGCCTCGACCAGATCGACCGCCGCATGACCCGCCTGGAGCGCGACGTCGGCATCGCCGTCGAAACGCTGGCGGTGTTCATTCGCTTCTGGATCACGACCACGCCGGCCTTGCCGGAGCCTGCCGCGCAGGCGGCGCGCGCCAAGTCGGCCGAGCGATATGAGGCGTTCATCACCGCGCTCGGCCGGCGTCTCGTCAAGGGTCCGAAGCTGCGACAGGAGATCCCCGAGGACGTCTCCGACACCGAGTCGTGACGATCTCGCGCGTCATCTGGTGAGCCCTGTGAGGACATCAAGATCAGGGCTCCACCGCCGTTCTCCTGTATTTGCACGCCACGCTACTACTACGACCGATACTTGTTGAACCCGCCCGATTTCGGGCTCTTTTAATCGACCCCATTCCGGGGACTGTCTGTTGCGCCTCGTGAGGAAACGGGGCCGATATGACCACTTCACACCAGAAACCGGAGGCGATCCAGCGCGGCGCGCGCATGTTGCGCACCGCGCTCGGTCCGGCCATCGCGCGTTATCTCGACGACGCCAGCATCGTCGAAGTCATGCTCAATCCCGATGGCCGCATCTGGATCGATCGCCTGTCCGAAGGGCTGGCCGATACGGGTGAGCGACTGTCGGCCGCCGACGGCGAGCGCATCGTACGCCTGGTCGCCCATCATGTCGGCGCGGAGGTTCACGCGCGGTCCCCCGCGCGTCTCGGCCGAGCTGCCCGAGACGGGAGAGCGGTTCGAGGGGCTACTTCCGCCCGTTGTCGCGGCTCCCGCTTTCGCCATCCGCAAGCCCGCCGTCGCCGTCTTCACGCTCGACGATTACGTCGCCGCCGGGATCATGTCGGCGGACCAGGCCGCGACGCTGCGCGAAGCCGTCGCTTCGCGCGCCAACATTCTCGTCGCCGGCGGCACCTCGACCGGCAAGACCACGCTGACCAACGCGCTGCTGGCCGAAGTCGCCGAGAGCGCCGATCGCGTCGTCATCATCGAAGACACGCGCGAGCTGCAATGTGCCGCGCCCAACCTTGTCTCCATGCGGACCAAGGAAGGCGTCGCCACGCTCTCCGATCTTGTGCGGTCCTCGCTGCGCCTGCGCCCCGACCGCATCCCGATCGGCGAGGTGCGCGGCTCCGAGGCGCTCGACCTCCTCAAAGCCTGGGGCACCGGCCACCCCGGCGGCATCGGGACGATCCACGCCGGCACCGGCATCGGCGCGCTGCGCCGGCTCGAACAGCTCATTCAAGAGGCCGTCGTCACCGTCCCGCGCGCCCTGATCGCCGAGACGATCGACCTCGTGGCCGTCCTTTCCGGCCGCGGCTCCGCGCGCCGGCTCGCCGAACTCGCCCGTGTCGAAGGGCTCGGCCCGGACGGGGACTACCGCATCAGCCCCGCAACCCTTGACCACATTGGAGATCCTTCATGATCCGCATCCCCATGCGCGTCCGTCGCACCGTCGCGACCGTCGCCGCCGTCGCCTATGTCAATCTCGTCCTCGTTCCCGCCGCCCACGCCTCCGGCTCATCCATGCCGTGGGAAGCGCCGCTCCAGAAAATCCTCCAGTCGATCGAAGGCCCCGTGGCCAAGATCGTCGCGGTCATCATCATCATCGCGACGGGCCTGGCGCTCGCTTTCGGCGACACGTCGGGCGGCTTCCGCAAGCTGATCCAGATCGTCTTCGGCCTGTCGATCGCGTTCGCGGCCAGCTCGTTCTTCCTGTCGTTCTTCTCGTTCGGCGGCGGGGCGCTCGTCTGATGGCGGTCGCCTTCGAGCAACTGGATGTGCCGGGATTCACCGTCCCGGTTCACCGCGCGCTGACCGAGCACATCCTGCTCGGCGGTGCGCCGCGCTCCATCGCGATCCTCAACGGGACGCTGGCCGGGGCCGTGGGCCTCGGCCTGCGCCTCTGGCTGGTCGGCATCGCGATCTGGGCCATCGGCCATGTCGCGGCGGTCTGGGCCGCCAAGCGCGATCCCCAATTCGTCGAGGTCGGCCGGCGCCATCTGCGCGTCCCGGCTTTTCTCGCGGTCTGAGGGAGGCAACGCCCATGATGAACCTCTCCGAATATCGTCGCACCGCAGCCCGCCTTGCCGATTTCCTGCCCTGGGCCGCCCTGGTCGGCCCCGGCGTCATCGTGAACAAGGACGGCTCGTTCCAGCGCACGGCGCGCTTCCGTGGCCCCGATCTCGATAGCGCCGTCGCGGCCGAGCTGGTCGCGGTCTCCGGCCGCATCAACAACGCCTTCCGCCGTCTCGGTTCCGGCTGGAGCATCTTTGTCGAGGCGCAGCGCAGCGAAGCCGCGACCTATCCCGACAGCACGTTCCCCGATCCGGCCTCCGGCCTGGTGGACGAGGAGCGCAAGGCCGACTTCGAGGAAGCCGGCATCCATTTCGTGTCGGACTATTTCCTGACCATTCTCTACCTGCCGCCGGCCGAGGATGCCGCCCGGGCCGAGACATGGCTTTACGAGGGCCGCGAGCAATCCGGCGTCGACCCCCAGGAGGTGATGCGCGGGTTCATCGACCGCACCGATCGCGTCCTCGCGCTGCTCGACGGCTTCATGCCCGAATGCGGCTGGCTCGATGACACGGAGACGCTGACCTATCTCCATTCGACGGTTTCGACCAAGCGTCACCGCGTCCGCGTGCCGGAAACGCCGGTCTATCTCGATGCGCTGCTGGCCGATCAGCCGCTGACCGGCGGGCTCGAACCGCGCCTTGGCGACCAGCATCTGCGTGTCCTCACCGTCATCGGTTTTCCGACGGCGACGACGCCCGGCCTGCTCGACGATCTCAACCGGCTGGCTTTTCCGTATCGCTGGTCGACCCGCGCGATCCTGCTCGACAAGACCGACGCGACCAAGCTGCTGACCAAGATCCGGCGGCAATGGTTCGCCAAGCGCAAATCGATCGCCGCCATCCTCAAGGAAGTCCTGACCAACGAAGCCTCGGCGCTGGTGGACACGGATGCGTCCAACAAGGCAGCCGACGCCGACCTGGCCTTGCAGGAACTGGGCGCCGATGTCGCGGGCATGGCCTATGTCACCGCGACCATCGTGGTGTGGGACGCCGATCCGCGCGTTGCCGACGAGAAGCTGCGTCTGGTCGAGAAGGTGATCCAGGGTCGCGACTTCACGGCCATGGTCGAAGGCGTCAACGCGGTGGACGCATGGCTCGGCAGTCTGCCCGGCCATGCCTATGCCAACGTCCGCCAGCCTCCCATCAGCACCTTGAATCTCGCCCACATGATCCCGCTTTCGGCGGTGTGGGCGGGGCCGGAACGGGACGAGCATTTCGGTGCGCCCCCCTTGCTCTATGGCAAGACCGAAGGCTCGACCCCGTTCCGGTTATCCCTTCATGTCGGCGATGTCGGCCACACCCTCGTCGTCGGCCCGACCGGCGCGGGCAAGTCCGTGCTGCTCGCGCTCATGGCGCTCCAGTTCCGCCGTTACGAAAACAGCCAGGTCTTCGCGTTCGACTTCGGCGGCAGCATCCGTGCCGCCGCGCTCGCCATGGGCGGCGACTGGCATGACCTCGGCGGCGGGCTGACCGAAGGGGACGAGTTCTCCGTCTCCCTCCAGCCGCTCGCCCGCATTCACGACACCTATGAGCGTGCCTGGGCGGCCGACTGGATCGTCGCGATCCTGATCCGCGAAGCGATCCAGATCACGCCGGACGTGAAGGAGCATATCTGGACGGCGCTGACCTCGCTGGCCTCGGCGCCGGTCGAGGAACGCACCATCACCGGCTTCGCGGTGCTGCTCCAGTCAAACGACATCAAGCAGGCGCTTCGGCCCTATTGCGTCGGCGGGGCCTATGGCCGGCTGCTCGACGCCGAAGCCGAATATCTGGGCTCCGCCGCCGTGCAGGCGTTCGAGATCGAGGGGCTGGTCGGCACGGGTGCCGCGCGCGCCGTGCTGTCCTATCTCTTCCACCGCATCGGCGACCGGCTCGACGGGCGGCCGACGCTGCTCATCATCGACGAGGGCTGGCTGGCGCTGGACGATGAAGGCTTTGCCGGCCAGCTCCGCGAATGGCTGAAGACGCTGCGCAAGAAGAACGCCTCCGTCATCTTCGCCACGCAGTCGCTGTCGGACATCGACAATTCCAGCATCGCGCCGGCCATCATCGAAAGCTGCCCGACGCGGTTGCTGCTCCCGAACGAGCGCGCGATCGAGCCGCAGATCACCGCGATCTATCGCCGCTTCGGCCTCAACGACCGGCAGATCGAGATCCTCGCGCGGGCGACGCCCAAGCGGGACTATTACTGCCAGTCCCGGCGCGGCAACCGCCTGTTCGAGCTGGGCCTCAGCGAACTCGGCCTCGCGCTCTGCGCCGCATCCTCCAAATCCGACCAGACCCTGATCGCGAACCTCGTCGCCGAACGCGGCCGCGACGGCTTCCTCGCCGCGTGGCTGCGCGCCCGCGACGTGGGCTGGGCAATCGACCTCATCCCGACTTTTCCCACCGCAGCAAAGGAGTCCTGACTATGCTTACCCTTCGTTTCCGCTCGCGCGCCATGGCGCTCGCCGCGTCCATGCTGGCGGCAGCACCCCTCGCGCTCTCGCCGATGGTGGCGACGCCGGCGCACGCCATCATCGTCTTCGATCCCAGCAACTATGCGCAAAACGTCCTGACCGCCGCGCGCACGCTGGAGCAGATCACCAACCAGATCACCTCGCTTCAGAACGAAGCGCAGATGCTCATCAACCAGGCGAAGAACCTCGCGAGCCTGCCGTTCTCCGCGCTTCAGACCTTGCAGCAGAACGTGCAGCGCACCCAGCAGCTTCTCCAGCAGGCGCAGGGCATCGCGTTCAACGTCCAGCAGATCGACCAGATGTTCAGCCAGAAGTACGGCAACGTCTCCATGTCGACGACCGACAAGCAGATGGTCGCCGACGCGCGTTCGCGCTGGCAGAACACCGTCGGCGGCTTGCAGGACGCAATGCGCGTGCAGGCCGGCGTCGTCTCCAACATCGACAGCAACCGCACGCAGATGTCGGCGCTGGTCAGCCAGAGCCAGGGCGCGACCGGCGCGCTTCAGGCGACGCAAGCCGGCAATCAGCTTCTGGCGCTCCAGTCGCAGCAGCTCTCCGATCTCGTGGCGCTTCTCGCGGCGAACGGCCGCGCCGGTGCTCTGACCGAGGCCGAACGCACCGCCGCCGCCGAACAGGGCCGCGAGCAGCGTCGCCGCTTCCTCACGCCGGGCTCGGGCTACCAGCCCGGCAACGCCCAGATGTTCAACAGCGGCAAGTAAGCGCCGGAAAGGAGGAGGCTCATGGACGGCAAGTTGCTGGCCCGGTTGGGCGCTATCGTCTTCGTCGCGGTCGCCGTCACGGCCACGGCGATCGAAATGACCCGTAAGCAGGACGCACCGGCATCGCCGTCGGCGCGTCAGCTTCAGCCCGAAGGCGACCCGCTGCGCGAGAGCCAGCGCCGGTGCCAGCAACTTGGCCAACAGGCCGCGAGCGATGCGCAATGCCTGCGCGTCTGGGCCGAAACCCGCGACCGCTTTCTCGGCCATGCACCCGCGCCGGTCGCTCCGGTCGTGCCGGCGGCGTCCGCCGCAGCCGAAGGGCGGTGAGCCATGGGCGGCGCAGGCGTCATCGACAACTTCCTCGGCGTATTCACCAAATACATCGACTCAGGCTTCGGCCTTCTCTCCGGCGAAGTCGCGTTCATCGCGACCACCTTGATCGTCATCGACGTGACGCTGGCGGCCCTGTTCTGGAGCTGGGCCGGCGATGACGACATCATCGCGCGCCTCGTCAAGAAGACGCTGTTCGTCGGCGTCTTCGCCTATCTGATCGGCAACTGGAACAACCTCGCCAAGATCGTCTTCGACAGCTTCGCCGGGCTTGGTCTCAAAGCCTCGGGCACCGGCTTCTCGACCGCCGACCTGATGCGTCCGGGCAAGGTCGCGCAAACCGGCCTCGATGCCGCCCGGCCGCTGTTAGAGGCGATCTCGCCGCTGATGGGCTGGATCTCGGTCTTCGAGAACCTGATCCAGATCGTGTGCCTGCTGTTCGCCTGGGCGCTCGTGATCCTCGCCTTCTTCATCCTGGCGATCCAGCTCTTCGTCACCCTGATCGAGTTCAAGCTGGCGACGCTCGCCGGCTTCGTCCTCATTCCCTTCGGTCTCTTCGGCAAGACCGCCTTCATGGCCGAGCGCGTCCTTGGCAACGTCATTTCCAGCGGCATCAAGGTTCTGGTGCTGGCGGTCATCATCGGCATCGGCTCGACGCTGTTCGGCGAGTTCACCAAGGGCTTCGGCGGCACGACCCCGACCGTCGATGACGCCATGGCGATCGTGCTCGCCGCTCTCTCATTGCTCGGCCTTGGCATCTTCGGCCCCGGTATCGCCAACGGCCTCGTCTCCGGCGGCCCGCAGCTCGGCGCCGGCGCCGCGGTGGGCACGGGCCTCGCGGTCGGCGGCGCAGCCCTTGCGGCAGGCGGCGCGGCAGGTCTCGCCGTCAAAGGCGGATCGGCCGCGCTCTCCGGTGGCGCTGCTGTCGCACGCGGCGGCGCGACCGCGGCCGGCGGCGCATCGGCCGCATATTCGCTTGGCTCCATGGGGCAGTCCGGCGCGGCAGGCGTCGCCTCCGGCATGGGCGGCGTTGCCCGCGCCGCAGGCTCGGCGGCCGTCTCGCCACTGAAGCGCGCCGTGGCGCGCACCTCCGAAAGCATGAAATCCGGCTTCTCCGATGGCGCGAAGGCCGGCTTCGGCGTGACCGGAGGCAACTCGACCATGGGCACCGTCGGCGGCGGTGAAGCCGCCGAGGCCGCATCCACGCCGACAGCCGCGGCAGGCGGCGCCCCGGAATGGGCCAAGCGCATGAAGCGCGGCCAGCACCTTTCTCACGGCGTCAGCGCCGCCGCCCATGCCGTCCGTTCCGGCGACAGCCACGGCTCCGGTTCTTCCGTCAACCTCTCTGAAAGCGACCGCTCATGAACATCTTCAAAAGGCCCGCCGTGCATTACGGCAAGACGCCCGAACCCGAGACGCCTTACCAGAAGGCCGCGCAGGTCTGGGACGACCGCATCGGTTCGGCCCGCGTGCAGGCCAATAACTGGCGATACATGGCCTTCGGATCGCTCATCCTCTCGGCGGGGTTCGCCGGGGCGCTGGTCATCCAGTCGGCGCGCGGGACCGTCGTGCCCTGGGTGGTGCAGGTCGATAAGCTCGGCCAGGCGCAGAGCATCGCGCCGGCCACCGCCGACTATCGCCCGACCGATCCGCAAATCGCCTGGCATCTCGCCCGCTTCATCGAGCAGGTCCGCTCGATTCCGGCCGACCCGATCATCGTCCGTCAAAACTGGCTTCGCGCCTATGAGTGGACGACCGATCGCGGCGCGGGCGCGCTCAACGACTATGCCCGCACCAACGATCCCTTCGCCAAGGTCGGCAAGCAACAGATCGCCGTCGACGTCTCCAGCGTCATCCGCGCCTCGCCGGACAGTTTCCGCGTCGCTTGGACGGAGCGGCAGTTCGAGAATGGCGTGCTCGCGAGAACGGAGCGGTGGACGGCGATCTTGACCATCACCCTCCAGCCTCCCCGAGACGCCGAGCGGTTGAAAGCCAATCCGCTCGGCATCTACGTCAACGCCATTAACTGGTCGCGGGAGCTGAGCCAATGAGCCCGTCCATCCGCACCTTCGCCGTTCCGGCCCTGTTGCTGTCCGCAACCATGCTCGCGGGTTGCGCCAGCATGACGAAGCCTCCGGCGATCAGCTACGACGCCAGCGTGCCGCCTTTGCCGGCCATTCCCGCCGCGATCACCGATGACCGGCCCAAGCCCGTGCTGATCCCGCCGGCCTGGACGGTCGCACGCGGCGGCGAGACCGCCGGCACCCCGACCGGCCGCGTCGAAAACGCCAATGCCGCCGCCCGCGTGCAGCCGCGCCGCGAGGGCTATTATAACGCCATCCAGATCTACCCCTGGTCGGAAGGCGCGCTCTATCAGGTCTATGCCGTTCCCGGCCAGATCACCGACATCGCTCTGGAGCCGGGCGAAAGCCTGACCGGCGCGGGACCGATCGCCGCCGGCGACACGGCGCGCTGGATTATCGGCGATACCGAGAGCGGTTCCGGCGTCACGCGCCGCGTCCATATCCTCGTCAAGCCGAGCCGGCCCGACATCACCACCAACCTGATCGTGACGACCGACCGGCGCACCTACATGCTGGAGCTGCGCTCCGGCGAGAAGCCCTATATGCCGTCCGTCGCCTGGGCCTATCCGCAACCGCCGGCCAGCCAGCGCCAAAGCGTGCCGGCCACGCCGGTCATCCCGGCCATAGCCGCGCGCAATTATCGCTACGCCCTGACCGACACCGGCAATCCGCCCTGGAAGCCGATCGCCGTCTATGACGATGGCCGGCATGTCTATGTCGAGTTCCCGCGCGGCATCGTCCAGGGCGAGATGCCGCCGCTCTTCGTCATCGGCCCCGAGGGCGAAGCCCAGATCGCCAACAGCCGCATCTATCAACACATCCTGATCGTCGATCGCCTGTTCGGCGCGGCCGAGCTGCGCCTTGGCGCGGGCGACAAGCAGCAGACCGTCAGGATCACCCGCACCGACGGGAGGCCGTCATAATGACCGATACCGCAGGCAATACCGCAACCAGCACCCCCGTCGCGCCGATGCGGCTTCGCGCCGAAGCACCCAGAGTCACGCGCCTGTCACGCAAGATGCTCGCCAGCGTCGCCGCCGTCGCCCTGGTCGGCATCGGCGGATCGCTGATCTACGCCCTCCAGACGCGCGGGCCGGACGATGGCGGCGCCGAACTTTATTCCACCAACAACCGCCAGACCGCCGACGGTCTCGCCAGATTGCCGAAGGACTATACCGGCCCGGTCCTCGGCCCGGCGCTTCCCGGCGATCTCGGCCGCCCGATCCTCGACGCGCAGAACAACGGCCAGCCTGTCGCCACGCCCGCGGTTCCGACGCCCGGCGTCAGCGAGGCCGAGCAGCGCCGCCGCGCCGAGGAAGAGGCCGCGCGTCTCAGCACCGTCTTCTTCCAGTCGCGGCAGGGCTCGACGGCCGCCAGCACGGCGGGCGCAATACCCGATCTTGCCGGCCTCGATCTCTCCGGCGCGGGCGGACAGGCGGCCACCGGCCAGGACAAGCAGCTCGCCTTCCTCAACGCGGCGGCCGACCGGCGCACCGTCACGCCCGATCGCGTGACGCCGCCGGCGTCGCCTTTCGTGCTTCAGGCCGGCGCGGTGATCTCGGCGGCGCTCATCACCGGCATCCGCTCCGATCTTCCCGGCCAGATCATCGCCCAGGTCACGGAGCCGATCTATGACAGCCCCACGGGGCGCATCCTGCTCGTGCCCCAGGGGACGCGGATCATCGGCCAGTACGACAACAACGTGCAGTACGGTCAGCGCCGCGTGCTGCTCGTCTGGAACCGACTCATCATGCCGAACGGCCGCTCGATCGTTCTCGAGCGCCAGCCTGGGACCGACACGCAGGGCTATGCCGGACTGGAGGATGGCGTCGATTACCACTGGTGGGATCTCGCCAAGGCCGCCGGCTTCTCGACCCTGCTGTCGGTTGGAGCCGAGCTTGCCGTCGACGACCAGGACCGGCTGCTCCGCGCCATCCGCAACGGCGGCCAGGACACGATCAACGACGCCGGGCAGCAGATCGTTCGCCGCCAGCTCAACGTCGCACCGACGCTGACCATCCGGCCGGGCTTCCCGATCAGGATCGTGGTGACGCGCGATCTTGTCCTCGAACCCTTTAGGAACTGACCATGACCAAGCTGAAACTCGGCCCCATCTCCGACGACAAGCCCGTGAAAATCACAACGGAGCTGCCTGCGTCGCTCCATCGCGATCTTGTGGCTTATGCGGAAGTGCTGGCCCGCGAGACGGGTCAGCCTGCAACCGATCCGGTGAAGCTTGTCGTGCCGATGCTGGAGCGATTCATCGCTACGGACCGCGAGTTCGCGAAAGCGAGACGTCATCTAAATGCGACTTCCAAATAAAATTAAAGCGGCAAACTGAATACGATCAATACCGAAGGCAATATCGACGCGGACAGCTTTCTCGCCATACTGAGCAAGCGCCGCAACGCTGGATTATCGTTTCGGTGGGACCATATGGCGCTAAAGGGCAGGATCTCACCAACAATAGGTCGATAGGCGATACCAGGGAACTGGGCGGCGACGGTTGCTTCACTTACGATTGTCAGGGCACGACCGGTTGCCACTAAAGATAGAAGGTTATCCCGCCCAACTGCTTGCGTCTCGATATTTGGATGATGACCGAGGTTGGCCAACCTCTGGACAAGAAAATCATGGATTTCGGGACCCGGAGCGACTTCGCTTACCATAAAAGTCTCTCGGTCAAGGTCTTGCCACAGGAGGTTGTGCTTTCCTGCGAGTTTATGCCCTTCAGGCAGAACACCAAAAACTCGCTCAGACCACAACGGCACCGTCTCACATCCGCGCCAATTTCTAGTGCCCGTAAGGAATGCCACGTCGATTTTAAGCTGACGCACTGCGGCTATATGTTCATTGGGGTTTCCTTCTATAAATTCAACCTGCACATTTTTATGGATTAGATCGTATTGACGAAGAAGCTCGGCCAAAAAGCCGGACGCCATCGATGAGAAAATACCGATTCGAAGTCGCCCGACTTCCACGCGCCCAACACTTGCAATTTCGCTTACGCTACGGTCGATATTTCTTAGGATTCGTCGGGCTTCGGGTAGAAATTTGTGGCCGGCTACCGTCAAGCTCACGCCTGTACTCCGCCGATTGAAAAGTGACGCGCCGATTCGATCCTCAAGATCGCGGATGCGGCGGCTTATGGCTGATTCATTGATCCCAGTTGCACCACCCGCCTGCCGAAAGCTGCCGAATTCGGCTGCCGCCACAAAGTACCGGAGGTGGCGCATTTCAATTGACCGATGGGAGGTTGTAAGTTCCATCGTAAGGTTCGCCTCTTCCTCCTTCTACGAGGCGATTCCACGTTTGGATCAATCCGGCTCCTCCTCAATCGAGGGTTGAGCGTTGTTCCTAAGATTGCGAGTGACACGTGAAGGGGGCGCGCATCCCGATCTAATCGATCTACGTCAGATTGAGAAGATTACGCGCCAAGAGCGGTTTTAGAAGAGGATTGGGGAATTTTCTCTCCATCGTAACGGCAAAAAAGGTTTCGGATATGCCCGGCAACCTGTCCGCCTCGATTAGAACACCAGATTCCAGCTCGTCCTTAACGACGATCGGTGGCAGCACGGCAAGCCCGATATCCTCGCGCGCCAACAGCCGCATCATCGCCATATCTTCTACCTCTGCCACGATTTGCGGACGGATGCCCAGACGATCTACAAGCGCGTCAAAGCCGATCTTCACGCTGCTATCCGTCGTCGGCAGGATGATCGGATGTGATTTTAGCCGCTCGGCTAAGTCGTCTTTCCTAACTTTGCCAAGTCGAGCTCTTGTTCCGATCAAGCTTACAGGCTGTTCAGCAAGGCGATGAGCGACAAAGCGTGTTAGTTTATCGCGTGCCGGTGCCTGGTTAACAAGCACAACGTCAAGGCTGAGCGCTTCAAGCGATTGAAGAAGCTCGCCGCTACTGCCCGAGCGCAAAACAAGTTCAATGTCGGTACGTCCAAGTAAAGGTTTCAAGAACGCCATTTGGAAATTGCGAGAAAGCGTAGCCAGGGCGCCAACCCTGAGAACGCACCGCACCCCACCCGTGTTGCTCAAGGTACCGATCAATTCTTCGCCCGCAGCGAAAATCGTATCGGCGTGGTCCAGCGCGATCCGTCCAGCTTCTGTCAGATGAAGCTGTCGACCGCGCCGCTCGAACAATGCATGGCCTAATCGCGCTTCAAGCTTACGGATTTGCACCGACAATGCTGATTGCGTGAGGTTCAATCGCTCCGCCGTGCGTGTGAGATTCCCGTCGTGTGCGACGGCCCAAAAATATCGCAGATGGTTGTAGTTAAACGTGCTCATGATGTTCGATCATAGCGAACGATATCTCGCAAACAATGCATTTTATTCGTCTCGTTGCGGCTGATACCCCATTCGTGATGACAACATTGATTGGGGATTTCCTTGCCGTATTATCTGCTTCCGCTCATTGCGCCGCTGGCTCTTGTCGTTTCCACATTCGTCGCCTTCGCTTTGCCAGGACGACGCTATCGGCTGGCCGCCGCCGTCGCCGAGATCGCTGCGCTTTTGGCGTTGGCGTCCGCGTTGGGCTCGCTCGGCATTCTTATCCTTTGTGGTCCGGGGGAAAGCCCCTTCATTGGGGTGGCCGGGATCGGCTTTTCGGTGCGCCTTGACGCCGTCAGCGCGGCGATGCTGCTGCTCGTCGCGTTCGTCGGCTGGATCGTTGTGCGCTATGCACGGACTTATCTCGATGGTGAAGCGCGCGCGAGCGTGTTCACAGGCTGGCTGTGCGCCACCCTTGCCGCCGTGCTGCTACTCGTTCAGGCGGGCAATCTCGCCCAGCTTGTGTCGGGGTGGATCGCGACTAGTATATGCCTGCACAGGCTGTTGCTCTTTTATCCCAATCGGGTCGCCGCGCGGCGAGCCGCGCGTAAGAAGCTTATTTTTACTCGGCTAGGGGCGGTGAGCCTGATCATCGCCGCCATTCTCCTCGCATTTGCCTATGGCACAACCGATATCGCTGCGATCAACGCCGCCGCGAGAGAAGGCGATGGATCGGCGCTGGTTGTTTTCGCGACAGTCCTGATCGCGCTGGCGGCCCTGCTGAAGTCGGCGCAGTTTCCGACGCATGGCTGGCTCACCGAGGTGATGGAAGCGCCGACGCCAGTGTCGGCCCTACTGCATGCCGGAGTCATCAATGGCGGCGGATTTTTGCTCATCCGCTTTGCGGATGTGATGCTGCTGTCACCTGGAACACTGGCCGTATTGGCGATGCTGGGCGGCTTCACTGCGCTCTTCGGCGCACTGGTGATGCTGACGCAACCGGCGGTGAAGACCTCGCTTACCTGGTCGACGGTAGCGCAGATGGGCTTCATGACTTTGCAATGCGGGTTGGGACTATTCCCGCTGGCGCTACTGCATATCGTCGCTCATTCGCTCTACAAAGCCCATGCCTTCCTCGCCTCGGGCAGCGCGGTTGAACAGGTCGCCGCGATTCGGCGCCCCGGGCCGGTGGCGATCCCCGCCGGGGCGGCCGTCGGATGGGCCTTCCTCGCAGCGCTCGCGATCTATACCACGATCGGCGCGGTCTTCGGCACGATGTTTGGGTTTCACCACAAGTCGCCGCAATCTCTAGCGCTGGGCGCAATCCTGATTTTTGGCGTCGCCTATCTGCTGGCGCAGGGACTAGCCGACGCCGCGCCGCGGGTTTTGACACGCAAGACGGCCCTGTACTCAGTCACAGCGGCGGTCGGCTACTTCGCGCTGCAGACCCTGGCCGAGTGGCTAACCGCAACCGTGCTGCCCGTGCCGCCCGCGCCGGGACGCCTCGAGTGGACTCTGATGGTGCTTGCGATCCTGTCCTTCGGCACGGTGGCGGTCGCGCAAGCTCTATTCCCGCTATGGGCGCATCACCCAGCGGCTGCGGGCGTGCGGGTCCACCTCTCGAACGGCCTCTACATCAACGCAACACTCGATCGGATGCTCGGCGGCTGGTCCGTCCGCAAGGCGTCGTGACGACAGTATAGCAAGGAAAACGCCGATGCTGATGATCAAAACTAACGCCCCAACCCTCGATTCCGCGGCTATCCTTAAGGCGGCCGAACGCGCAGCACGCGCCATCCCGCCGCTTTGGCCGCTGGCCTCCAGCGTTGCGGTTAACCCCTTTCTGGGACAAAGCGAGGAGCCGCTATCGGCAGTGGCCGCGCGCCTAAGACGGGTCGCGGGAGCCACACTCACAATGCCGCGGGCCTGGTACGCCGAGCGGATTCATAAGGGCGAAATCGCCGAAGCGGATCTCGCGGCATCGTTTGAGGCTGCACCTGAAACTTGGCGGCCAAAGACCATTGCCTTATTGAAGTCGGCAATCGAAGCGGGCGCGCCGACCCCTGTTATGCTTCCGACGATGGCGGAGCTCGCGGCCGAAGCCTCGGGCATAGACTGGACAGGCGTGATCGCGGAGCGCTTCGGGCAATGGGCCGCCGGCTATTTCGATGCGGGCCAGGCCTTGTGGACGGCGCCTCAGAGCAGTTGCGCCTATGCTGCGTGGCGCTCGGCCGCCACCCACGATCTCACCCCAGAGATTCTCGGCCTTAAGGGCTTTGCCATGCATGTTGCGCAAGCCCCAGAGCGCGCTGAGGATGCGCTGATCCAGTCGATCGGAAAGCTCGGCCTCGACGAGGCGGCGCTCGAAACCTATTTGCACCGGCTGCTGATGAGCCTTGGCGGCTGGGCGCAGTTCGCCCGATACAAGCTCTGGCAAGCTGAGCTCTCGGGCGGGTCGGACAACACGATTACCGACCTTCTGACGATTCGTCTCGTCTGGGAACAAGCACTGTTTGAACAACACACGCTTCGCATCGCTAGCCAATGGAAAGAGGCGCTTTGCGCCTATGCCACGCCGGTCGAGCCGACACCGGACGATGCAATCGATGCGATCTTGCAGGAGGCGACCGAGCGCGCTGCGCAGCGGCAGCTGGGCAAGCTCCTTGAATCGCCTGCTCCCTCTAGATTGCAAGCGCGCCCAGCATTGCAGATGGCCTTCTGCATCGACGTTCGCTCTGAGGTGTTCCGCCGGGCATTGGAAAGCCTCGACCCCCACATCGAGACACTGGGTTTCGCCGGGTTTTTCGGCATCGGCATTCTGCATCGGCGCTTCGCGTCGGATGTCGCGGAGGCGCGGCTGCCTGTGCTTCTTGCGCCGCAAATACGAACATGCTCGGGCGGGCATTCGCATGATGTCGAGACTCGGGACAGAACAGCTCGGCTCCTGGCGCGAGCCAAGCGCGCCTGGGGGCGTTTCAAGCTCGCCGCCGTTTCCTCATTCGCTTTCGTCGAGGCAGCCGGGCCAATCTATGTTGGCAAGTTGGTGCGCGATGGCTTGGGACGCGCCGGCAACCGGATGCCGGATGACCCGGCGCCAAGGTTCGAACCCGCGCTCGATCCTGAGGCTCGCATTGGCATGGCCGAAAGCGTGCTGAAGGCAATGTCGCTAACCGAACGTTTTGCACCGCTTGTCCTTATCGCTGGCCATGGCGCCAACGTCATTAACAACCCGCATGCCAGTGCGCTCCATTGCGGCGCCTGCGGCGGCTATTCCGGTGAGGTGAACGCGCGGTTGCTCGCTGCGCTCCTCAATGAACGCGAAGTGCGCGCCGGCCTCGCAGAACACGGGATCGCCATTCCGGACGACACGTTATTCATCGGAGCCCTGCACGACACCACCACTGATCGTGTGACGATATACCAAGAGGACTCTCCATCAGCGCTACACAAGGAGAGCGTCAAACAGGCAAAAACCTGGCTTGCGACGGCTGGCGCGCTTGCGAGGAGCGAACGCGCTTTGAGGTTGCCCCGGGCGTCGGGAGCGGGGGACATTCTCCACCGCGCCCGCGATTGGGCCGAAGTGCGTCCGGAATGGGCGCTTGCCGGCTGCCAGGCCTTCATCGCCGCGCCGCGCCATCGGACTGCGGGGCGCGACCTCAAGGGACGCGCATTTCTGCACGACTATGACTGGCACCGGGACGACCGGTTTGCCGTTCTGGAGCTGATCTTGACAGCGCCGGTCGTGGTAGCGAGTTGGATCAGCCTGCAGTATTACGGATCGACTGTCGCGCCAACAGTGTTCGGAGCTGGCAACAAGCTCCTGCACAACGTCACCGGCGGCATCGGCGTGGTCGAAGGCAATGGCGGTCTTCTTCGCGCCGGGTTGCCCTGGCAGTCGGTTCACGACGGAGAACGGATAGCGCATGAGCCGGTGCGCCTGACCGTGCTGATCGAGGCGCCGCGCGAGGCGATAATCGCGATCCTTAAGCGCCACGACCAGGTAAGGGCGCTGTTCGACAACAAATGGCTCTACCTTGTTGCCCTCGACGAGCAGGGCCGCCTGGCTTGGCGGTACGCTGGTGGTCTTGGCTGGGAAGCCTTTGCCCCAAAGCACGTTGAACCGGAACGGACGATGGTGGTCGTATGAACCGGTTACCCGTCCATTTAGCGGCCTTGGAATCCGAGGCGATCCATGTGCTGCGCGATGGGGTCTCGGAGGCGCGCAATCCCGTGGTGCTGTTTTCGGGCGGCAAGGACTCGACCGTCCTTGCCGATATCGTCCTGCGCGCCTTCTTCCCTGCGCGGCCGCCGATTCCGCTTTTGCATATCGATTCGACCTGGGAGTTCGCGGAGGTTCTGACTTTTCGCGACGCCTTCGCCGAGCGCTATGGCTTTCGGCTGATCGTTCACGTCAACGAGTATGGCAGGGCACAGTCAATCAATCCGTTCGACCATAGCGATGTCTACACCACCATCATGCGCACCGATGCGCTCAGGCAAGCACTGACCGCCGGTGGTTATGACATCATCTTCGGCGGCGCTCGACGTGATGAGGAGGCAAACCGCGCCAAGGAGCGGATCGTTTCAGTTCGGAGCGCCAGCCATGCCTGGGAGCCTCGCATGCAGCGTCCCGAACTCTGGCGCTGTTTCAATTGGCGGCTGAAGCCTGGCGAGACTATCCGCGCTTTTCCGCTGTCCAATTGGACCGAGCAAGACCTTTGGACCTACATCCTGATGCGCAAGATCGAAATCGCGCCGCTCTACTTTGCACATGAGCGCAATGTCGTCACTCGAGCAGGAATGCGGATCGTCGTCGACGATCCTGCCCGAATGCGCTGGCAACCAGGCGAAACTGCGCTGCCGGAGAAGGTGCGCTTTCGTACGCTCGGATGCTGGCCGGTGACGGCGGCGCAACCTTCCGAAGCAGAAACCATCGCCGCTGTCGTGCTCGAGACCCTGCGCGCTGAAACCTCCGAACGCCACGGCCGCCTCGGCGACAATGGCTCGCTCGAGCGTCAGAAACGGGAGGGCTATTTTTGAGCAACGACGGTCATTCGCAAGCCACGGTTGGATGTCCGCTGTCCGGTCCTTATGCCGGGCTGCGCGCCGTGCTGGCCACCATGCATGGCAAAGATGCGGCAATCGTGCCGGTTTTCCAGGAGCGGCTCGAGCTGAGCGTCGTAACCCCGTCTGCAATCGACACCGACGCGCTCGGTACCTTCACCGGCGAGATTCCGCGCTCCGGCACCATCCGCGAGGCGGCCATAGCCAAGGCGAGGCTTGGGATGGCGGTGACGGGTCTGTCTATAGGCATCGCCAGCGAAGGCAGCTACGGTCCGCATCCTCATGTGCCGTTCATTCCCGGCGGGGTCGAGTTCATGGTTCTCGTGGACGACGAGCGCGGCATCGTCGTCACCGAGCATTTGATCGATGATGCCCCGGTCTACGAGCACGCCGTCGCGGCCGAGTTCGGCGATCTCAGGGCGTTTCTCGACCATATCCGGTTCCCCGATCACGCCGTGATCGTGCGGCCTCATGAACCTGACGATGATAGCGTTCTCATTCACAAAGGACTGCGCACAGATGAAGCGCTGGAAAGCGCTCTCGCAACTTCGGCCCCGCGATCGCGCGACGGGCGCGCGCTCGTTCAGACAGATATGCGCGCCCACATGAATCCGACGCGTATGGCGAACATTGGCAGTCTGGCACGTGCGCTCTGCGATCGGCTGGCGACCCCGTGTCCGGCCTGCGGCGCCCCGGGCTACGGGCAAATCGACGTGGAGACAGGGCTTCCCTGCGAATGGTGCGGCGCCCCGAGCATCATGGTTCGTCATCAGATCTTCGGTTGCGTGGCTTGCGAGTTTCGCGAGAAGCGTCCCCGCCCCGACGGACGCACCCATGCCGATCCCGGCCATTGCCCAGAATGCAATCCGTGATCGGCGGGACCGACCAAGGCAGATCGCAAAACCGGCTGTTGGAGCGGCGAAGGATGCTGGCTCGCGAGAGAGGTGAATTTGATGTCTTGGTATGACGACAGCTTGAAAGAAACCGAGGCACGAATTGCTTGGGTTCTGGCCCATCCGGGCATGAGCTTGTGGCTGAAAGATACGCTCGGGGCTGCACTTGAGCGCGACCCGGTCGATATCCTGAATGACCTCGAAATCCTGAACCATCTGCTGCGCGCCCGATCCGATGCGCTGATTCACGAAGCAGCCGGCGGAGAAGGAGGTGACCTCACACGAGAGGATTGAGCTAACGACCTCGGCAGTACGCGACCTACTAGAGAGCAGGAGCTGCTCACCTGTCATTACACCAGCAGACTCCAGGTGGCGATCGATTCTGCGACGAAGAGGTAGCAGGTGGCCGATTTCGACCAAAACCCGATATCGCGATCAATTCTCGATGAACTTGGCGTGCGAGGACGGATTGCGCTTTGCATCAACATTTCTCGGCTGTGCAATACGCGCTCCCAATCTACGATGTATTTGGCAGGCGCTTATCATTTGGTTCGAGCAAATCCATCGATAAACATAGCGCGTATGATACGAGAAAAACAATGGCCGGAGGTTCGTCATCATGGCAGGTAAGATCTTCAGACTGCTTTTGGCCGGCTTCTCGGTGATCGGCTATCGCGCCGGCGTCGAAGAGCCGTCTTATTCCATTGTCGGCCATATCGGCGAATTGGAAATTCGCCGATATGGCCGACGGCTCGCGGCCGAGACGACTTTGTCGGGCAAGACAATGGAAGAAACCCGCCGTGCCGCCTTCCAAATTCTGGCCGATTACATTTTCGGCAACAACAAGGCCAAAACGAAAATCGCGATGACGGCTCCGGTGGCTCAGTCATCGCAACAGATCTCAATGACCGCGCCCGTCAGTCAGCAGAGAACCGCCGAAGACTGGGCCATGAAATTTTTCCTGCCCAGCGATTTGACCGTGGACACTGCGCCGGAGCCGAAAGATCGCAGAGTAAAGCTAATCATCGTTTCAGAGCAGGATTACGCCGTACTGCGCTTTACCGGCCGCCGGGACGACGAAGCCGTGCAATCGCACATCGCCAGACTCAAGGCCGCGCTTAGCGGCAGCGCTTGGCAATCCGCTGGCGAGGCCGTCGCGTGGCTCCACGACCCACCCTGGACACTGCCTTTCCTGCGCCGCAACGAGGTGGCGATAAACGTCCATCGCAGCGGTGTAAAAGACTAATTTGCCTGCTCACGCCAATTGCGGCTGCTACATGGAACCTGAATGGCGATAAAGCGTTCAATCGGACGAAAAATCTCGAATGAAAGGGCGGCCCAGGTGGCACAGCAAACGACTGCGGGCCTGGACGAGCCTGATCCAGCAAGGGAAAGGATCATTCTCCTCGTTGAGGATGAGGTTCTAATACGCATGACGGTTGCCGATGTCCTGCGTGAGCATGGTTATTGCGTGATCGAGGCGGCAAGCGGCGACGAGGCTCTTCGTCTTCTTAATTCGGGCATCAACTGTGATCTCGTCGTGAGCGACGTGCAAATGCCCGGGGGCATAGACGGCACGGCACTCGTGCAGCGGTTGAAGATTGATCGGCCTCATCTGCCTGTTATACTCGCCTCGGGTCATCTTGCTGCCGCGCATGACTCTGAAGCCGTGGCATTCATAGCTAAACCTTATGGGCCATCCGATGTTGTTGCGATCGCGGCCCGGATTCTCGATTGACGCTGGGGAAAAACCAGGCGAAAGGTGTGCGGAGTGTCACCCCAAACCGTGCTGGTCGTTGATAGCGAGGTGCTTGTTCGCCATGCGATTGCGGACTATCTACGGTCTTGCGGATATACGGTAGTGGAAGCAGCTACTTCCGACGAGGCGCTGATCGTGTTCAAGGATATGCAGATCATGGTCGATGCCATGCTGTGTGACATCGAGGTAGATGGCTCGATGAATGGCTTTGAACTCGCGCGCGCCGCGCGGACGATTCATCCAGGGATCGAAATCGCCCTGGCCGGCAGCGTGCTATCCAGCGCCAAGGCTGCCGCGAATCTTTGTGATTCTGGTCCTCACCTTGGTAGGCCTTATGATCCGCAGGGCGTCGCTGACTACATCAAGCAATTGCTTCCCAAAAGGCGGACAGCGGAGGGCTGACGGTCCTCTGGCGCGTAATCAACCACGAAGCTCCCGGCGAACGTCTAAGACTGTAACTCGTAAGGACAAAAGTGCTAGCCAGAGCGCGAATCCGAAATGGGAGCTTGGATCAAAAAATCTCACCGGTCCGTGAAACTTGGATCGAAGCAACATTTGCATGAATGCCGCAACGACAACGCGGCCGGTCCAATCACGCGGGCTAGTGGATGCCTGATGATGAACCGCCCCGATTGCCCGAGATATCATTGAAATCCCGCCGATAGCCTAGGACCTGATTGACAAGCTGGAGACTGTGCTGCAGGCGCTCGTGAAATTTGCCGAGATCTGCGAGGAATTCATCTCGGAGTTCGTTAAAAGAAAGTTCCATTGCTTCGCACGTCGACTCATTGACGCGGCGCCCCGTTAAACCACCGCCTACGAACAGTCGATCAAGCATCTTTTCGGGGATTCCGATCGGGCATGGAACAATTTCTCCCTTGCGTCCAAAATCACAGTGGCTCGAACCGGAATATAAAGGGCCTCGAGAACTCCGTCGGAGCTCAACTCTACACGCGCTCGCTCGATACCCCCGGCATCCAATATGTCCACAACAAGCCGGAAACTGTCCTCCGATTGATGCGCTTCTGTGCCGGGATGCGCGAGCAAATGTTTGGTCCGAGACAAACGCATCTCCGGCTTTTGAGAGACTCCCGAACCGTCATAGATCGGTCATCCTCCGCCTGCCGGCGTCCAGTTAACATCCCGGCAGAGCAGACCGCCCAAAATGCAGCCGCGCGTAGTCAGGCTGTTGGGGTTGACGATCACGGTTATGCGATAGGTCTTTTCTCGTTTCGGATCGTAAGCCTTCCCCACCAGTTCAGTGGCAGATTTGCGATCAAGCGACATGATGAGCCGGTCTCCGACTTCCTCGCCCTTGCTCGTGTCCCTGATCCATAAATTTGTGGCACAAAGTTTTGACCCGCATGGCGCTATTCGCACACGAGCATTGCCGTCGTCGCGCATCCATACTCCTTCAGGACTGCGTTCCTGTGCGGCGACACTGATGCAGCTCGCCATCGACAATGCACAGACGGTCGCGGCACGCCACATCATGGATCAAGCTCCTTGAAGGTTCTTCTTCATCGGCTTTCTTTGATACGCAGCTTTCAATCGTACGGATCACATCTACATCGTCTGCTGCACGACCGGGGAGATTTGGTCTCTCAGACTTGGTGATCCGGTCCCATCGCTGGCGCGTACAATCATCGAGATTAAGCTGGGAAGGGAGTTGTCTTGAAAACCTATTCGATTGCCTACATCGCCACCGGATTGGTATTTCTCGCCATCGATGCGATCTGGCTGACCATTGCGGCGCAGCGGCTCTACCGTCCACTTATGGGTGACATGCTGGTTGAGAGTTTCAGATTGGCGCCGGCGGCGCTTTTCTACTTGATCTACATCGCCGGCATCGTCGTGTTCGCAATCGCGCCCGCTTTTGCCAACGACCGTTGGACGACGGCAACATCGTATGGCGCTTTCCTCGGACTTTTCGCCTATGCAACCTATGATTTGACCAACCAGGCGACGCTGAAAAACTGGCCGCTTGCCGTGACCATCGCCGATCTCTGCTGGGGAACGTTCCTGACCGCGGTTGCCGCAACGGCCGGGTTCCTGATCACCCGCGCCTTTACGACCGCCCATTAAGTCGGCCTATAAGCCCTGATGCTATCAGTCCCACAAAAACGGTGAGTGTTCCGACACTCATGGCGTTCAACCGGGAAAATGCATGGTACTCGGAAGATGAATAGAGATAGAGAGGCGCACCGTACGCACCATCCAGTCCCAGATATATAAGCAAGGCTACACCGATCAGGGTAAAAGCAGCCAGCCGCTCCGATGCTCTGAAGAACGTTGCTGCGATCAGAGCGCACGGAATGAGGAAAATCTCCACCCCTGACGCGTGCCCGAACACTTTCGCGCTGAGAACCGTGTTGGCCATACCGGCAATAGGAAGAAGCGCGCGACCGGCTACAGGCCATCGTTTGGCCACTGCCGGCACGGCCAGAAAAAACGGCGTCGACAAGAAGGTGAAAAAGACCGGCGAGACGTGGTCGCTGACCGCCCAATAGACATACAACGGATAAAAGGGCTGGTTGGAAGCAACGACCAGGGCAATCAGATTGCAGGACGCGACCATGGGATCGTCATGAGCGGCATAGGCCGCAACGCGTCTCCAGACTTTGCCGACAAAGGTGAAGGACATCCCGCGCACTATGCCGGGCGCAGGAGATAGTGGCTCACGCCCCACTCCTCACCGCCGGCGTGCCCGAACAGCCCCGCCGTCGCCAGATAGAAAAGACGCCAGCGCTGTCCCCAGAGGGCGGCATCGGAACCGTAGACCTCGCTCAGGATGTGATCGATCTGCGCGCGGTTTGCATCGAAGCGCGCGAGCCAGTCCATCGCCGTCTTCTTGTAGTGAAGCCCGCTCCACCGCCAATCCTGTTCAACCGCAAAGCAGTCGGGAAAATGTCTGAGCAAGCCGTGGCTCGGCATGATGCCGCCGGTGAAGAAATGCTGGGCGATCCAGTCAGCCTCGTTCTTGTGATCAAACCGGTAGGGGCTGCTCTTGTGGCTGAAGACGTGAATGAACAGCCGCCCCCGCTCGGGTTCCAACCACATCCTGACGCGGCCAAGGAGCCCTTTCCAGTTCGACATATGTTCAAACATCTCGACCGAGACGATCCTGTCGTACATCCCGTCGGCCATGAAGGCGTTCATATCAGCGGTGATGACACGGACATTGGCGAGACCGCGCTCGGCTGCCTGCGCCTCGATATAGCGCCGCTGCGGCACGGAATTCGAGACAGCTGTGATGGTCGAACGAGGAAAGCGCTCGGCCATGAACAGTGTCAGCGAGCCCCAGCCGCAACCAAGTTCCAGGATCGATTGTCCGTCGGCGAGATCGGCGTGCGCAACGGTTTCCTCAAGTGCCAGAAGTTCCGCTTCGGCCAACGTCTCCACGCCCGTCGGATAAAGACAGCAGGAATATTTGCGGTGCGGCCCGAGCGTGAGGGCGAAGAATTCGGGCGGCAGCTCGTAGTGCTGCCGGTTGGCGGCGTCCGCATGTTCGGCGATTTGATGTTCGCCCATGGCCGACGCGAACTCTTCTTCCTCCCGACCGGATTCTGCGTCCAGCTTCCGCTTCGTGCGCCCGACCAGGAACTCGATGCCCATGCGCGCCAATGGGTCGGGAAGCGGGGCGCGTTCGGCGGCGCGTATTGTCAAGGAAATTAGGCTCATCAGGGTTCTCTATCTGTGCTAGTAGCGCCCGCAACGTTTTGCGGACCGGGCCAGAATGCGTTGACGCGTTGCTGGTATTCCCGGAAGATTCTGCCGCGGGAGCGCAGCATATGCGCCTCGAGCGGCGGAATGCCTGAGGCGTGAACAAGGAGCCAATACATCAGCAGTGGGCTAGCGAGTGCCAGCCAGCCCTGGGGATAGGCGCCGGTGAGGTCGACCGCGATGACGGCGTAGGTGAGCCAGCCCAGCCACTCGAAAAAATAGTTCGGGTGGCGTGAGAGACCCCAAAGCCCGACGTCGCAGACCTTGCCCTTGTTCGCAGGATCCGAGCGAAAATCCGAGAGCTGTCGGTCGGCAAGCGCCTCGCCGGCGACTGCCACGATCAGGACGGCGACACCGAGCCAATCGAAAAATCTGAGACCGGGCGCCGGATTATGGGCCGCGAGCATGATCGACAGCGCGAGCACTAGCGCGGCCAGCGCCTGTATCTGCAGAAACCAGAACAGGCGAGTGTTGAAGGCTTTCCCCCACTCTTCACGCAATTGGCCGTAGCGCGGGTCATCGCCACTACGAGCGGTGCGCGCCGTGATGTGAATGCCAAGTCGCAGTGACCAGAGGAGCGCCAGCACGGCAACAAGCACCTGACGGACTGTCATCTCGGCATCGGCAAACGGGACAAGGGCCGCTGCCGCGCCAAACGCGCCGGTTGCGAAAGACCAGATCGCGTCGATCCAGCCCGACCGACCCGTCCGAAGCGCAATAAGCCAGGCGCCGATCATAGTCGCCGAGAGGCAAACCGCGAGTACGATAATTACGATCGGCGCGGTCATGCGCTCCTGCCCTGCGCTGTCGGCAAGCCGTGAAGTGATTGTTGATGGGTATGTTTGAGCGCAAAATCCGCGACATCATCGAGAACCGGCGCCAGGAAGCGCAACGGACCCGCAAACGCGCCGATCAGCGTGCGGTGGTTTACACGGTCGTAGAGCTTCGTTTCAGCCTCGCCGCCGACGCATCTTATGCGTTCGGTGAGTCGGATCGTGTTGCCGGGCTCGACGGTCCGATCATTCTTTCCTGTCGCCAAAAACGCCGGCGGAGCAAACGCATCCACGAAGTTGATCGGCTGTGTATCGCCGAGGCAGTTTTCCGGCCCAAAGATCTGTTTCAGCGTCCGGCTGTGAAGCGGGAGAAAGTCATAGGGACCGGCGAGGCCGATCATGGCGCTCAGGTCGACGCTTGCATCGAGACCAAGCCCAAGAAGCCATTTGCGATCGAAGGCCAGCATGGCGGCGATATGGGCGCCGGCGGAATGGCCCATGGCGATGACGCGATGAGGATCGCCCCCGAACTCCGCAATATGATCAACCGTCCAGCGCATCGCCTCAGCCCCATCTTCGAGGAAGCCGGGAAAGCAAACTTCCGGGAAAACCCGGTAATCGGGAATGGCGGTCGTAAAGCCTCGGGCGGCCAACGCCGATCCGACAAAAAAAATAGTCGCCACGCTCCCCTTCTTCCCAGCCGCCTCCGTAAAAGAAGACAATGACCGGAGATGGTCCGTCCGTGGCGGCCGGATAGATATCAAGGACATGGCGCGGGCAGCGCCCGTAACGGATACCTTGATGCGCGCGCGTTGCACTGATCCTGGCGATTGCGTTCAAAAAATCGACCGCCGACGGAAACGCTTTCATTCGCCGGTCACTTTTTGCGGCGCTTTGGCCATCGATACTGCCACGGCCATAGATCAGAAACCCACGATCGGACGAAGAAGGCGGCCGAGCAATCCGTGAAGGCGCGTATCGCCTTCCAGCGCGGCAAGACACACGCAGTCCGATTCCTGCCCGACGACAGGCCGATGATCCACATCGTCGTCGGCCTCGTCCAGATCCCCAGGAAAATATCGGCCACGCTCGTCGGCCAGCGATCCAGACAGAATTTGCATGAATTCGAGGCCGGTATGCCCATGAGCCGGCAGATGAAGCCCCGCCCTGCCTTTCAGCAGCATGACTTTTTCGTCAGGGCTACCGGGAATCTTGACCTTGCTCCATTTGAAGCCTGGCCCCAGCCATTTCCACGGTCCGACCTCGCAGTGCTGCATCGCCCGTGGGAGTTCGATTCCCAATTCCGGGTGCTTGTTCACGGGCCGCTCTTTGGTCTGCAATTGTTGGATAACCTCAAGACGCTCCATGGTGCGTCCGAACAAATCCGCTGCTAGCGGAGCGGGTGTCGTCTCATCCAGGATCGCGCCGCCAACGGCCTCAAAGTGCGCCATATGGTTGCGGCAGACCGCACATCCTTCGAGATGGACGGAAACGACAAGCGCAGGACCTGCGCCCAATGCGCCGGCCGCCATACGCATCAGCGTTTCATAGCTTGGGTGATGCTTGATCGTCATATATCGCTGTCCAAAAGGGTCCGAAGCCGATTCAATGCGAGCCGCACACGGGATTTTACGGTGCCGAGAGGAATGCCCAGCTCTCTTGCAATCTCCGCATGCGGCTTCTCGGCAAAGAACGACAGCCGCACAATGGTTGACTGATCGATCGGCAGGCTTTCCAACGCCTTGCGCACCCCTTCCTCCCGTTCGGCAACGATGGCGATATCTTCACCCGAAGGCGGCATCTCGGGTTCATCAGTCGGATCCAGAAGATTATCGGCAGTCCGAGATCGCATGCGGCGCAGACGGTCGATCCTTTGATTGCGGGCAATCGTAAACACCCAAGTCGACGCGCCGGCTTTACCGGGATCGAAATAGGACGCTTTTCGCCATACCGCTATCATGACCTCCTGGGCCACTTCCTCCGCGGCGGCATCTTCAAGGCCCGATCGCATGAGGAAGCTTTTGACGCGAGGCGCGAAATACCCGAAAAGTTGCGCGAAGGCATTCCGGTCATGCTTCCGCGCAACCGCGCCGATGAGACCGATAAGTTCCTCAGGAGACGGCAGCACATCTTTTTGCCTTGCCTCGTTCAAGACAACCAGCCTCGCTGCCGGACGGACCTGCCGCGCAATCCTAGTTCCAAAATATAAGCTCGCTGCATCCATTTGCCCTTCATACGCCCGCGCCCTGTAATCGGATCACGCCAGGAGTGATCTATCGGACGCCAAGTTCCGTAAATATTGGCAGTTTGGCGCGCGGAGGGAAATCCTTTGAATGGAAAGATTGCAACAACGGACGGACGTAACGGGTGGGAACCTAACCGGGTGGCTGATCAAGGCCTCGACGTCGCTGTCGTGGGCAGCGGCATTTCCGGGCTGTCCGCCGCATGGCTGCTGGCAAAAAGCCACCGGGTCACTCTCTTCGAATCCGATAACCGTTTGGGTGGACATAGTCACACGGTCGATGCTGCAGGCCTTGCGGTGGACACCGGCTTTATCGTCTTCAACGAAACCACCTATCCGAACCTGACGGCTCTGTTCGAGCACATCGGCGTCGCCACCAAGCGGTCAGACATGTCGTTTGCCGTTTCCCTCGACGACGGCCGTCTCGAATATTCCGGCACCGGATTGCTGGGGCTTTTCGCGCAAGGCCGGAACGCGATCAGCCCGCGATTCTGGATGATGTTGCGCGACCTCGTCCGCTTCTATCGTGAAGCGCCGCGAAACGTTGCGGCGCTGGGCATGATAACCCTCGATGAATACCTCGACGCAGCGGGCTACGGCGATGGATTCCGTAACGACCATCTCTATCCGATGGCGGCGGCCATCTGGTCGACCCCGGCCGCGAAAATCGGTGCCTATCCCGCGGCTTCGTTCATTCGATTTTGCCAGACGCACGGTCTTCTGAAGCTTACTGGCCGCCCGGCTTGGCGGACAGTGGTCGGCGGCAGCCGCTCCTACGTGCGGGTGCTTCGCGAAGCCATACCCGAAGTGGTGACCGACTATCCGATCAAGACGATTGCCAGTACTGCAAAGGGCGCCGAAATCATCGGGCTTGATGGTCATCGCCGCCACTTTGATAAAGTTGTCATTGCCACGCATGCGGACCAGGCGCTGGAGATGCTTGCCGATCCGAGCCCCGAGGAACAGCGTGTTCTCGGCGCGTTCGAGTACATTGTGAACGACACCGTCCTTCACTCCGACGCACGCCTGATGCCGCAACGGCAGCGGGTCTGGTCGAGCTGGAACTATATGACCAGGGATGACCATGACGGTCGCAGGCTTGCCGTCACCTACTGGATGAACCGTCTTCAGGGAATCGAAAGCAAGCGGCCGCTGTTCGTAACGCTCAACCCTCACCGCGAGATCGCACCCGACGCGGTCCTCAAGCGAATGAGCTACAGTCATCCCCGTTTCGACGCCCGGGCAATGCAGGCGCAAAAGGAGCTTTGGTCGTTGCAGGGCCGGCGCAACACATGGTTCTGCGGCTCCTATTTCGGCGCAGGGTTTCACGAAGATGGGCTGCAGGCCGGCCTCGCGGTCGCCGAAGCCCTCGGAGGCATGCGACGACCCTGGACGGTTCCGGACGAATCCGGACGCATCCATGTACAGGTCAGCGAGGCCGGCCTGCCGGAGATGGAGGCCGCCTGATGTCGGGCTTCAACTCGGCGCTCTACGCTGGCTCAGTGATGCACCACAGGTTACGGCCGCGCGAGCACCGCCTGCGCTACAGCATCTTCTATCTGTTGCTCGATCTCGACGAAATCGACGCACTGGCGAACAGACTTCGCTTTTTCTCGCACAATCGCTTCAACCTCTTCAGCTTCCATGATCGCGATCACGGCGAGGGGTCGACACAATCGCCACGCGACAAGATCATCCATCATCTGGATGAAGCCGGCATCGAAACGGGTGGGCCGATCCGGCTGCTCACCATGCCGCGCATCCTTGGATACGCCTTCAATCCGCTCAGCATCTATTTTTGTCATAGGCGCGACGGCTCACTGTCAGCGATCTTCTACGAGGTGAACAACACCTTTGGGCAGCGCCATAACTACCTCATTCCGGTAGCTCCCGGCATAACTGGGCCGGTGCGGCAAGAAAGCCAAAAATCCTTTTATGTCTCGCCCTTTATGACCATCGACATGATCTATTCCTTCTCTATCGTGCCTCCGGGAAAGGATTTGTCGGTTTCGGTTATCGGTCGCGATGACGATGGACCGCTCATTATCGCCAAGCTGACCGCTGTCAGGCAGGATTTGTCAGACGCCTCTCTAGCCCGCGCGTTCATCGTCTATCCGCTGCTGACGTTCAAAGTCATCACGGGCATCTATTGGGAAGCACTGCTGATCTGGCTGAAGGGGATCCGTCTCTATCCGCGGCCCGCCGCACCGGATCGGTCCGTCACCATAGGGCGCGGAGCAACCCCTGAAAGCAGTCGAGAGAAGAGAAGCGTGCATGACGTTTGACATCAAGACGAGAACCTTGAGCGGCTTTAAAAGGCCCAGAGAAAGCCTGGTCGCTCATTTGCTCGGCCGAATGATCGCGCGGATCGATTGCGGCCACATCACCATCGTGCTGCCATCCGGTGATCGTATCGAGCATTCTGCCGCGCGGTCTGGACCGTCCGCGACGCTTATCATCCATGACTGGCGAGCAATCCGGCGGCTCCTCAGCCACGGAGATCTAGGCTTTGCAGAATCCTACATCGACGGTGATTGGTCGAGCCCGGATCTCGTCGCACTACTGGAGCTGGCGGCGCGAAACATCGCGGTGCTCGATGGCAGTATTTCCGGCTTCTGGCCGGCCCGCGTGCTTAATCGCATTCGGCATGTTTTGCGCCCAAACAGCAGGGCTGGCAGCCGGAAAAACATTTCTTTCCACTATGATCTCGGCAACGCCTTTTACGAGTGCTGGCTCGATCGGAGCATGACCTATTCATCGGCGCTCTATGCGCAGCCAAACCAGACGCTCGAAGAAGCCCAGGAAGCCAAGCTGTCACGAGTAGAAGAACTCCTGGACCTTCGAGGCGGCGAGAACGTTCTCGAAATTGGTTGCGGCTGGGGCACCTTGGCCATGAGATTGGCTCGCGCAGCTTCCCACGTTACCGGCGTTACCTTATCGACCGAGCAACTGGCTTATGCTCGAAAACGCGTGGAACAGGAAACGCTGGTCGACAGAGTGAACTTGCAATTGACCGACTATCGCGACGTCGACGGTTCCTATGACAGGATCGTATCAATCGAAATGTTGGAGGCGGTCGGCGAAGCTTACTGGCCAGCTTACTTTGAAACTCTGCATGAGCGCCTGAACGTCGGCGGCAAAGCCGTTCTACAGGTGATCACGATCGACGAGGCGCGCTATGAGGCCTACCGCGGTTCGCCCGATTTTATTCAGCGTCACATTTTTCCGGGAGGAATGCTTCCGACCAAAGCGATCATTGCCGAACAAGGCGCGCAGGCCGGGCTCAAGCTGGTTTCGACGCAAATGTTCGGCCAGAGCTATGCGGCCACACTTTCCGAGTGGCGCAAACGCTTCCTGGCGTCATGGCCAGACATCGTCGAAATGGGTTTTCCAGAGCGCTTCCGTCGGCTCTGGGACTATTACCTCTGCTACTGCGAGGCTGGCTTCAGGACAGTCACCATCGATGTTGGCTTTTTTGTTTTCACCAAAAGCTGACGGTTTGGATGGAAAAGCATAACTTCCTGGGTGAGCTCACGGTCTGCTCCCACCCGGGCGCAAAAAGGCTACGACGGATTACCAGAACAAGCCTGCAGCAAACGGGCTTCAGGCATTTGTGCGACTGCCGTTTTCGCGCGACGCGGTCCTGACGCCGAGAAAGGCAACGATTGCGAGGCTCGATGCCGATGGTCGGCACGCCGCAACTCAACTTTGCGTGAATGGGAAATCCACAACGCAGGCTCCTTCGTACAAAGTTCTGTCAGATGACAGCGAAACAAGGAGGACTCCATGACCATGAAATTGTTGAAAGCCGCTATGTTTTCGATGGCACTTGCAATGTCTGGAACCGCTTATGCGGCCAATCCGATGGTAGGCGGCGCGCCAATGTACGCCAGCAAGAACATCGTCGAGAACGCGGTCAACTCGAAGGACCACACGACGCTTGTAGCGGCTGTCAAAGCAGCCGGTCTCGTGAAGACGCTCGAAGGACCGGGGCCATTCACCGTGTTCGCACCGACCAACGAAGCCTTCGCAAAACTCCCTAAGGGGACTGTCGATACGCTTCTCAAGCCGGAAAACAAGGACAAGCTGGTAAAGATCCTTACTGCGCATGTCGTCCCCGGAAAGGTCACTGCGGAGGATCTTATAAGCGACATCAAGAAGAATGGCGGCAAGTATAACATGACGACGGTGAGCGGAGATTCGCTGACAGCCGAACTGAAAGGTAAGCATGTCTACATCATCGATGAATCTGGTGGCGCTGCAGAGGTGACCATCCCGGATGTGATGCAATCAAATGGCGTCATCCACGTCGTCAACGCTGTTCTCTTGCCGAAATAAGCCGCGTGAGCCGTGGGCGGTGCTCCCAATGATGGGGCACCGCCCATTTTGATTTGATCATCTGCGTATCATCGTGGCGTAGCGAGAGTATTGAGCTTGATGCTCATCATTGCGCATCTGGTACTTAACCCGCGACACTTATCCATTTCTGTCGCTATGAACGACCCCATGCCCCTAGACTAATATTTCCCGGAGATGTCGATGACCTATCGCCCGCCCAAGATTCCGACATCATATATCACCGCCAAAGATGTATGGCTCTCTCGGAGGTCGTTTATTTCCTATGGCGCGGGAGCCGCTGTCGCGTCGATTGTACCCGCGGTGGCGGCCTCAGCGCCTATATCCGCCGCGAAAGCGGAGTACACCGTTGCCGACAAGCTGACGCCCAGAACCGATGTAACCACCTACAATAACTTCTACGAGTTCGGTTTGGATAAATCAGATCCTTCACGCAACTCCGCGGCCTTTAAGCCGCTTCCGTGGACCATCAAGGTCGATGGCATGGTAGCCCGACCGACGACCTTTGGTTTTGAAGACATTATGACGATGTTTCCGCTGCAGGAACGAGTTTATCGGATGCGCTGCGTCGAGGCTTGGTCGATGGTCATTCCATGGGATGGCTTTCCGCTGGCGGCGCTTCTCGACAAGGTTGAGCCCCTGGGCAGCGCGAAATATGTTGCATTCGAGACTGTGGTGCGGCCAGACGAAATGCCAGGCCAAAAGGGGTTGTTCCAATCGTTGGCGTGGCCGTATGTCGAAGGGTTGAGGCTCGACGAGGCGCGTCACCCACTCACGATTCTGGCAGTCGGCATTTATGGCGAAACACTGCCCAATCAGAATGGAGCTCCCATCCGTCTCGTCGTGCCTTGGAAATACGGCTTCAAAGGCATCAAGTCGATCGTTCGCATCAGCCTGACCGACAAACAGCCCTCGAATACCTGGAACACGACGGCCCCCAATGAATATGGATTCTATGCGAACGTGAATCCGAACGTACCTCATCCGCGATGGAGCCAGGCGACCGAAAGGCGCATCGGAAATGGCGGTTTCTTCAGTTCAAATCGGATTCCGACAGAGATTTTCAACGGCTATGGCGAGGAGGTGGCTAGCCTTTACAACGGCATGGACCTCAAGGCGAATTTCTGATGATCTCAACTGTCATTCTGAGGCGTCGCTGGAACGGCAAGGCCATCTGGCTGCTCTATCTGGCAGGGCTCTTGCCTGCGGCATGGCAATTTTATCTTGGCGCCACGGGTAATCTTGGAGCTGATCCGGTAAAAACGTTCGAGCTGTTTCTCGGTGTTTGGGCGGTGCGATTTCTGATTCTTACGCTAACCGTCTCACCACTGCGCGAGATTTTCGGATTGAACCTCATACGCTATCGGAGAGCGCTTGGCTTATTGTGCTTTTACTACGTGCTATTTCATTTCACCGTCTATCTGGTATTAGACCAAGAATTGGTACTGCACGCCGTAATAGCGGATGTCATGAAGCGACCCTTCATTATGTTCGGAATGGCGGGATTCGCTATACTGATGCCGCTCGCGATCACATCCAACAGCTTATCCATTCGCAGGATGGGAACGAACTGGGCACTGCTTCACCGGCTCGTTTACTTTGTCGCTCTATGCGGAGGGTTCCATTTTTATCTTGCGACGAAGGTTTTGTCGTCGCAGCAGTATATCTATTTGACATTAATTTCGCTGCTCCTGTTATACCGAATTGCCCGGCCCGCTCTGAAACGTAGAAAAAAGTCCGGCATACGAAAGCAGGGGCAGCATCTCCCTTCGGCTGCCCCAAACTAAATTGCCCACCATCGTGCCACTCCAGCCGATGGTATGAAAGCATTGCTTCCGACAACCTGCAGTCTCTCGACAATCGAGAACCGTCCAGCTCCGTGGCGTAGGGGACATGAGATCCAGAGCCCTAGATTTGGCGTATAAAGCTGCAGAAATTAGAAAAATGTTTAATTAGCGCTCGGTGCAATGAAAACGATAGAGCACACGCCCAATGTCGTTCTTGTACTCGGCAGCGCACCTGATGCTCTGGAAGTTCGTGAGTGGGATCGTTCCGCAATTGCATCGATTGTAGCCATAAACAATGCGTGGGTGATCCGCGACGATTGGGATTATTTGATATATCCTGACGATTTCCCAAGTGAGCGTTTACCCGCCACGCAGTCAACATCTGCCTTGAGGATCACGTCAGACGAATTTGTTCCTGCGCAGAACGAATTCGGTGGTTTCGTTTACGCGGGCGGGACCATGGCATTTACTGCTGCTTATTGGGCGCTTCATGCTTTGAAGCCAGACGTTCTCGTCTTTCTTGGCTGTGACATGATTTACTCCGAAGTGGGACGCACCCATTTCTACGGCAATGGAACGGCTGATCCACTTCGGCAAGACGTCACGCTGCGTTCTCTTGAAGCGAAGTCAAGCCGTCTGTTCGTGACAGCCCTGCGAGCAGGAACCATCTGCCTTAATCTTTCCAACCTCCCTCGGAGCAGATTGACTCTTCCGCGTACGACACTGGCGACACTTTCGCGCCTGACCACGCGTCGCATCAGAGCGTTGTACGAGATATTCTCAGGACTGGTCGTTCGGGAGGCCGAAGCCGCCGCAAAGTCGCTCGAGGCCAATTTGGGCTACTTCGTCGAAGACGGCCGGTACTGGAAAAAGATCACTGAATTCAGTGAATCCTGTATCGACCGTATCGATGCTTCATGGACCGACGCGATCGTTCGCATTCCGAGATCGTGCAATTCCCGAGATGTCTGCCAATGCAGAAACACCTGACCAAGGAGTGACGGAGCGCGAACAGTTTTGATGGTGGTGAAATCGCACCAGGCTCAGGAGAGAGAAATCTAATGGCGACGACGATTATTTACGGCGGTTCAGGCGGCATCGGTACGGCTATTCTCGGACGCATAAACGCCCGGGGTGAGAGTGTCCATCTCGTCGGGCGCGACACCAGCAAGCTTCAAAAACTTGCGGTGGAATCCGGAGCAACATTTACGGCTGTTGACGTGCTGGCTCCGGGCAGTTTCGAGCGTGTCGCTTCGGAAGTTCGCGGTTCCATCGATGGTCTCGTTTACGCGATAGGATCGATAAACCTGAGGCCGATCGGCCGCCTGACCGACGATGACTTCGTACGCGACTTCCGGCTCAACGCCGTCGGGGCAGCGCTCGCGATAAAGAACCATCTCCCGAGTCTCAAACAGAGCAGTACGGCTTCAGTGATTTTGTTCTCCTCGGTCGCCGCCTCGCAGGGATTTCCTTCTCATGCATCCGTCTCCATGGCAAAGGCGGCTGTCGAAGGGCTGACTATCGCGCTGGCCGCCGAACTATCGCCTACAATCCGCGTTAACTGCGTGGCGCCCTCGTTGACCAAGACGCCGCTTTCGGAATCCTTGACCAAATCGCCTCAAATGGCTGACGCCATTGCACAATTGCATGCGATGCGCCGTTTGGGTGAGCCTGACGATATTGCCGCAATTGCTGATTTCCTTCTGACACCAAAAGCCGGCTGGATAACAGGACAAGTGATAGGAGTGGATGGCGGACGCTCTCGACTGCGGACCAAGGGTTAAGTTAGCCCACGCGCGCCCACACAGGTAGAGACGGAAATATGTTGCCTGCGACCGCTATAATAGATGACCTCAGCAGAGAGCCACCAGCCGCTACGATTGGCAGCGCGTGGAAGCTTTTTACAGACGCAGTCATGGGCGGAATTTCCCAAGCAGTGATGGCCCGCGAGGAAGTTGCAGGCCGGTCCGCCATCCGTATGCGCGGCGACGTCCACCTGGAAAACAACGGAGGATTTGTTCAGGCCTCCCTCGATCTCTCTCCGACAGCCCATGTTGTGGATGCAAGTGGCTGGGACGGGATTGCGATAGACGTGTTCGGCAACGGCGAGGTCTACAACGTTCATCTGAGAACAGACTATCTGGAAAGACCCTGGCAGTCGTACCGCCAGGAATTTACGGCATATCCAGATTGGCGGACAGTAGTTCTGCGGTTTAGCGCTTTTGCTCCCTACCGCACCGCTATTCCACTTGATACACATCGGTTGAAGCGTGTCGGGTTAGTCGCAATAGGCCGCCCATTTCGTTGTGATCTGGCTATCGGTGGTCTGAGATATATTCGCGACGTTTCTCATGGCTTTGATCACGGAGAAGATATCAAGGGAAAACAAGCGGTTTTGAGGTCGCGAGCCATCTGATCGTGGCATGGGACCGACCGACGAATAACAGCATAATCACACGCGCCACCAAGGCGACAGTAAGTTAACGGCTGCGAAACCGAAGGACAAAATCAATGCGTGTATGTGGCCGCTCGATCGCCCTGGAAATACCGTCGTTAAGAACTCTCTGTCTGCTCAGTCGCGACACCCATATCGCCGCTGGCGAGGCAATGGACATAGCGACTGATCGGTCGCGATGAAAGTAGCAAAGACGAAGACAATCGTCCTCATCCTCGGCGATCAACTTAGCCATGACATCTCTTCGCTGCGGGGGTTTGACCCTGGGGAAGACGTGGTGCTCATGGCCGAGGTCGCCGACGAGACGACATACGTTCGACATCACAAACAGAAGATCGCCTTCATCTTGTCTGCCATGAGGCATTTTGCAGACGAATTGCGTGAACGCGGCGTCAGGGTTGAGTACGTCTGCCTAGACGACAAGGCGAACTCCGGCTCTTTTACCGGGGAATTGGTCCGGGCGGCTGCCCGTCACAAGCCAGATCGCGTCGTGGTTACCGAGCCCGGCGAATGGCGCGTGCGAAAAATGATGGACTGCTGGCCCGAACAGCTCGATTTACCTGTCGATGTTCGAGAAGATAATCGCTTTTTTTGCTCTATGGATCAGTTTCGAGCATGGGCGAATGGCCGCAAGACCTATCGCATGGAGTATTTCTATCGGGAAATGCGTCGTCGAACCGGCATATTGATGGAGGGTGACAACCCTTGCGGCGGTCAATGGAATTTCGATGCCGACAACCGCAAAAAGTTGCCGGACACGCTCAAAATCCTAGAACGGTTCGGTTCAAAACCGGATGCTATCACTCGCGAAATTCTGTCAATGGTTGCGCTGCGTTTCGCGGATCACTTTGGCGATCTCGAAGACTTCGCATGGGCGGTCACTCGAAAACAGGCACTCGCGACGCTAGATATTTTTATCTCTGAGGCACTTCCCCTCTTCGGCGACCATCAGGACGCAATGGCGATTCACGAGCCATTCCTCTTTCATGCGTTGATTTCGCCCTACTTGAACATCGGCTTGTTGAGTCCGCACGAAGTCTGTGCTGCGGCTGAGAACGCCTTTCGTCGTGGTGATGCGCCGATCAATGCAGTCGAAGGGTTCATCCGGCAAATTCTCGGATGGCGCGAATATGTTCGCGGAATCTACTGGCTAAAGATGCCACATTATGCCGAAACCAACGCTCTTGGCGCAGTCCGGTCGCTGCCCTGGTTCTACTGGTCAGGCGAAACCGACATGAACTGTCTTGCTACAGCGATAGCCGATACCCGGCGAAACGCCTACGCTCATCACATCCAGCGACTGATGATCACCGGCAACTTCGCCCTGCTTATAGGGGTCCGTCCGGCCGAGCTTGAAGAATGGTATCTGGCTGTCTACGCAGATGCCTTCGACTGGGTCGAATTGCCCAATACGCATGGGATGGTTCTTTTCGCCGACGGCGGTTTACTGGCATCAAAACCCTATGCTGCGTCCGGCGCTTACATCGACCGGATGTCCGATTATTGTGGGACCTGCGCATACAATCCCAAGATTAAGAACGGCCCTGGCGCATGCCCATTCAATTTTCTCTACTGGAATTTTTTGATCGAGAACCGCATTTATCTCGAGCAAAATCCCCGGATGGGCATGCCGTATCGGACGCTTGATCGGATGCCAAAAGAACGCGTGAAAATCATCACGCAGGAAGCGCGCGCGTTTATCGAAGGCCTATGACTAAAAGCCCTTGTGGCTCATCGAGCGGCGTGGTGCGCGACAATTCGCGCCCTGGCTCAAAACGCCTTACACCCAGCCTGCCAATTCCTTCCGGACCATATGCTCTATGACTTTTATGCCGTCCGTTCCGTCATTGAGGCACGGCACGTGGGTGAATCGCTCACCGCCGCTGTGAAGAAACGTTTCCTTCACCTCCACCGCGATCTCTTCGAGAGTTTCCAGGCAGTCGGAAACAAAACCCGGATTAATCACCGCGATTTTTTTTGTGCCTTCTCGTGCCAGTTTCTCGACGGTCTTGTCGGTGTATGGCTGCAGCCATTCTTCCGGACCGAACCTCGATTGAAACGTCACCATTATCCGGTTTTTACTCCAGCCGAGACGTTCCGTGAGCAGTCTCGTCGTTTTGTGACACTGGCAGTGATAAGGATCACCCTTCGTAAAATACGACATCGGGATACCGTGGTAGGAGGTCAGCAAGATCTCCGGATCCCAATCCAGAGTGGCGAGATGACTTTCGATCGAATGGGCGAGAGCGTCGATATAGACTAGATCGTCATGATATCGCGGCACCGTTCGGATTGCTGGCTGCCATCTAAGATCCATCAGCGCCCTGAAACTTTCGTCATTCACCGTCGCCGTCGTCGCGGCCGCGTACTGAGGATAAAGAGGATAGAGAAGTATCCTTTCGCAGCCGCATTTCTGAAGCTCTTCGATCTTGCTGCGTATCGACGGTTGGCCGTAACGCATCGCCCACTCCACCTGCACCGACGGAAGATCCGACAGTCTGCTGGAGAGTTGCAAAGCCTGGCTACGCGTATAAGTCCGCAGGTAGCTTTCCTCCTTTTCCTTGTTCCAAATCGTCTCGTAGGCTTTCCCGACTTTTTTGGGTCTCGTATTCAGCACGATGCCGTAGAGTATCGGATACCAGAGCCAACGAGACCACTCGATGACACGACGATCTGTCAGGAATTCTGCGAGATATCGGCGTATTGAAGCGGGATCCGTAGCATCTGGCGTGCCCAAATTAATCAGCAGTACGCCAATTTTGCCGAATTTTACCGTCGGATGGTTGGGGGGCAGGTTCTCAGTCAAGGTTCAATGATCCATTGCGAAAAAGAATTAGCCTCAGGATAGACACAAGCCTGACCCACGAAACTTTTACGTTCTGCTCTAAATAATCCTGTTCGCCTTCAATCGCTTGACTTCCTCGAGCGCCATCGAAAGCATGGTGTCCAGCTCAAAGAGAAGCTCACGTTTAGGATGGTTCAGAATGGCCTTGCGGATTTTTTCGATTTGTTTCTGAATGTCGTCCAACTCGGCCTCCTGCATTTCCAGCTACGTCTACGCGTGGAAGAGCCAAGCGGATCACTGCCGCGACGGAATAAGCAAACCCGGGCGATATCCGCGCCGTGACCTATTGCGGCAATGAGAAACGGCGGGGCGACGAAAATGGCGCGTAGGAATAGTTGGTCATGGCCGATCTGCCCGTAGCGGTCACGGCGGGGCGCCGTGTTTACGACAACACGCCGACAACCGTCTTTGTGCTCGTCCACAATGCCAGAAGGGAATTGCTCGTAATCCGCCGCGCCAAGCAGCCTGGCTACGGATTGCTGGGACTGCCAGGAGGCTATCAGATGCGTGGCGAGACATGGCAGGAAGCAGGCGCACGCGAATTGCTGGAGGAGACGGGCTGCTATCTCCAACCTTCGTTTTTAGAGTTTGTTTCGATTAGAACCGACGAATATCAAAACAACTTGATCATCGCCCGTTCGCAACGTTCCGTCTGCGTTGAATCCGAGAGAGACAATGAAGCTTTAGCCGTGTTTTTTTCAAACGAGATAGGAAACAGAAGCGACTGGGCTCATGGCGATCTCTACGAAGCGGCCGCTGCCTTTCTCTCTGAGATGAGCGAATGCCGCTGACACCGGATTAAGCTGCTTTGCCTTGGACGAGCATAGCTTCACGCATGCGGCGAATAACCATGTTGTCACGCGAATGAGCGGTTTATCGGCTTTAATCAACTTAGGCCCTTGAAGGCGTCGAGAGCGCGTCGACGGGCCAGATCGTGTTCGACGATTCTTCCGGCGTAAGCTTCAACCTTGCTCCCGAGCTGCCACGGACGATGGATGACGGATGGAGAAACATCGGCCAGTTCCGGCAGCCATCGTTTGACATAACGGCCATCCGGATCGAATTTCTCGCCTTGGAGAACCGGGTTGAAAACGCGGAAGTAAGGCGCGGCGTCCGCGCCGGAACCGGCGACCCATTGCCAGCTCGCCGCGTTGTTGGCCGGATCGGCATCGACAAGCGTGTCCCAGAACCACGTCTCGCCCTGGCGCCAGTCGATCAGCAAATGCTTGACCAGAAATGAGGCGACCACCATGCGCACTCGATTGTGCATCCACCCCGTGGTCCAAAGTTCACGCATGCCGGCATCGACGATCGGATAGCCCGTCTTGCCGAGCTGCCACGCTCGAAGCACGTCGGCATCTGATCGCCAAGGCATCGCATCAAATTTAGATTGCAGGTTTTGAGTCGCGATTTGTGGATTGTAATAGAGCAGGTGGTATGAAAACTCGCGCCAGCCCAGTTCGGAACGGAATTTTTCGAGATCTCGATGCAGCCCTGGATTGGTGGCCGAATTGGCGGCGGCCTCTGCGGCGTGCCACAGCTGCCGGGGCGAGATGTTGCCAAAGCGCAGATAGGGCGACAGTCGCGATGTCGCCGATCGGTTAGGAAAATCTCGAAGGTCTGCGTATTCTTTCAAATGCTCTTTCAGAAAAAATTCGAGCTGGGCCTGCGCGCCAGCTTCCCCGCGTCGCCAGCATGATCGCAGCCCGCCCGCCCAATCAGGCGATGACGGCTCAAGCGCCAGATCGATAAGCTCAACTTCCGTTGATGCTTGATTGCACGAACCATTGAACAGGTTTATCCGCGAGGGAACGCCAAGTGGCTGGCCAGGCTCGCCGGCCTCATGTGCGGCGCGCCAGAATGCGGAAAAAACACGGAACGGGGTGCCGGACTTGGTCTTGATCGACCACGGCTCGTAAAGCAGGTGGCCATTGAAGCTTTCCGCCTCGACCCCCTGTGCCTTGAGGGTGGCTTTCACGGCCTCGTCGACGCGGCGCTCGACAGCTCCATAGCGGCGGTTCCAGTAGACTGCCGCCGCGTTGCTGTCAGCCGCAAGCTGCGGCATGACCGTCGATGCAACCCCTTTATGGACGCAAAGACGACCGCCAAGGGCGCGCAGCGCATCGTCCAATTCCTTCAATGCGCCATGGAGCCACCATCGCGCCGCGCCACCGAGCGGGCGCACCCCCTCGGATTCCTCGTCATGCACGAAGACGCAGATGATCCTATGGCCACAGTTCGCGGCAGCGGTCAGCGCCGGGTTGTCGCACAGTCGAATATCGTCGCGAAACCAGACGATAACAGGACGTTCGGACTCGGGAAAAGGCGTTTCGGCGGCCATTGTCTGCTGCCGCTAGCCGTTCAGGCGCCAGATTTCGAAGTTCAGCAACGACGCAAATGCGACCCACGCCGCGAGAGGTATCAAACAAGCAGCGGCGACCAGATCGAGCCTACGGAACCGATCTATCGTTGCCAGGATGAGCAGGAACTGCGGTACGATGTTCAGCAAACCGGCGAGCGGATTGTTCAGCCCAAAGAACAGCCATGACCATAGCGCATTCAGCGCCAGCTGCAGGAAGAAAAACGTCAGCGCGATACGGCGCTCTGCCGGCCTGTCAGAAACCTTCAGGATGCGCCAGGCGGCATAAGCCATCAATAGGTAAAGAGTTGTCCAGACCGGAGCGAAAATCCAGTTCGGCGGGTTGAACGACGGCTTGACGAGGCCTGCGTACCATGAGGCGAGATTAGGATATGTCGCCCATTGACCCAGGAGCGACGCCGCAATCACGGGGATCAGGGCGACCAATGCTCTGATCCATACCGGCCGATTTATATTTTCTCGATTTTCCATACGATTGTCCTGAACCAAGCGCTTGAAATTCGATCAAATGCGATACGCATTTTGTATCGAAATTTTTCCTCAAAATTGTTTACGCGGTGAAGGCGGGCTTGGATCAGTAAAGCTTGCCGTGGATTTGCGAGCGCGATGATGTCCCAGCCGCTACGAAGGAAGGAGCATCCATGAATGAGGTTAGCCACGATCGGTCTGGATTTGGTCAAGAACGCATTTAAAGTGCTCAGGGCAGATAGGTCAGGCGCAATGGGGAACACAAACCGCGTGCGGTGGTTGCCATGACCGAAGGCTGCGGCGAGGCGGGCCTCGACGCGGCCATGCAGGAGCGGCTGAAGCACCCCGACAATCTGATCGGCCGCACCGGCACGCCACACATCTTGCACTTCCTCTAAGCGGGCCTTTGCCAGATTACGGGAACCCCCACTAACTAAGCCTGCACCACCTCTACGGTGACATGCGACAGGTCGTGAATCTGCGACAGCTTGGCCTTGTAGTCTGCCACTGGCTTCGGTGATTCCGACGCAACACAAACGATAGCGGCATGGTGCCCTGGTCCAACTTGCCAGACATGAAGGTCGTTGATGCTGTCTCCATCGGTTTCGATAAGAGCGCGGATTTCGTCGGGCAGATCTTCGTCCTCGGGTACGTAGTCGAGGAGGACACTGCCCGCGTCGTGGATGAGACCCCAGGACCATCTTGCGATCACGATGGCACCGACAACGCCCATAGAAGGGTCAAGCCAAACCCAGCCGTACAAGCTGCCGAGTGTCAGCGCCGCGATGGCCAGCACCGAGGTGAAAGCATCGGCGATGACGTGGATATAAGCCGCGCGGAGGTTGTTATCGGTACTACCCGCGCCGCGGTCGTGGTGATCGTGGTCATGATGCTCATGTCCATGATGTTCGTGTCCGTGATGATGGTGTGAATGATCGTCGCGTAGCAGGAATGCCGAGGCGATATTCACGGCCAGGCCGATCACCGCCACGAAGATCGCTTCGCCGAAGTTGATCGAGACCGGGGAGTAGAAGCGCTGCAAGCTCTCCCATCCAATGAGCACTGCGATGAGCGCCAGGATGATCGCGCTGGCGAAGGCAGCGAGATCACCGAGCTTACCTGTTCCAAAAGTGAAGCGCGCATTACGGGCATGCTTGCGCGCGTAGCGATAAGCAAGCGCGGCAATGAGCATGGCGGCGGCGTGGGTGGACATGTGCCAGCCATCGGCCACAAGCGCCATGGAACCGAAGATCGAGCCCGCCGTGATTTCCGCGACCATCATGGTCGCGGTGAGCGCGATTACGAACCAAGTGCGGCGCTCGTTGCGCTCGTGTTGGTCGCCAAGGAATACATGTTCGTGCGGCGTCGAGAGTCGGAATGTGTCGTTGGTCATTTGAGATACGTCCTTACAACATCAATCAGCTCGGCTGCCCCCTGCGCGCGCTCCGCGTCGTCGTCTTTGTCTGGGTTAGAGATGTGCTCGCGAATGTGATCCTCAATCAGCTCGGCGGTTAGCCCGGTGATCGCACCACGCATTGAAGCAACGAGATTGAGCGTTTCACCGCATGGAGCTTCGTTCGTCAGCGATTTCTCGACGGCTTCGAGTTGGCCTTTCAGGCGGCGGACTCTGGCGATCAATTTCGCCTTATTCTTTGTAAGATGCGACATAGTATAGGGGTCTATCCTATATTTTGATAAAATTCAACCTTTTTGATCCAGCTTGTAGAGTGGTAAGCTAACCGTGAACGCGCATGGAGCTTGAACGATGGCGCAGACAACGCCGGCTATTGTCACCAGGAGCCGCCGGCCAGCGTCATGCCGCTTGGCCTGCTGTTCCTCGGGCACGACGGCATCTGGTCGAAGCCGTATCTCGCGGGTGAAAAGGCAGCCTTGACCGCCGAACGCGCAAAGATTGCGAATGGCTTCGATCTCAGCGCGACCATGCATTGGGGCAAAACGAAAGCTAGGATCAGACAAATCCTGCTGCCTCGCGCCAATCAATTGCTCCAGCTTGCAAGCGTGCAGCGCCTCCTTGCCGAAGCGCTCGCGAGAGGCGAACGCATCCTGGTCTCAAATGGCATCGTCTTTTGGTACGAGGCCCACGGCGGCGTCGGCTGGCAGGTGAAGGAGACCTCCTCGACGCGCGAAGCCGACGGGGCGACGATCTGGAAGGAGGGTACAATCCTCTCCACCAACCACGGCCGGCTAGTCGTGCTTCCCTACATCAAGGAGAATGGCGAGCGCATCCGCGGCCATACCAAAAATGGCCCGAACGACGGGCGCGCTCTTCCTCGCCATCCAGACCACTATGTCGAGATTCCATTTTCTCTGTACGGCGGTGATCTAATGATCGGTCTGTTCGGTGAGCTACCCTACGAATGAGAGTAGATTACCCAGTGCCCGGTCGTTGTTTTGTTATCTGGGCGTAGGTTGCGAAACAAGTGCGGGAAGGAAGATCGATGTCGCCTGTTGAGGCATGGCTCAACGCCAATACCGAAGGCTACGCTCACTTGGTTCCCGACGAGCGGCAGGCAATCCACGAATTCTCCCTGCTCTGGAGCTTCTTCGAAGCGCGAGTGATGGCAAACAATGCCAGCATTGGCGGTTTCCGTGCGCGCGTCGCCCAGGCCGCGAACCATGGATCTGGCCTGGATGTTGGGCCCTTTCAGGAGGCTCTTGCGTTCTTCACGGCGCGTTACCGCGACGGTAGTGGTTTCAACCATCACTTCCAGGCGTTGCGCTTCCACCCCGGCTCGAACGGCGGCCGTCCCGAGGTAGAGGCTGTTTTGAGTGAGGCTCAAACGGGCGCCGCGGAGACCATTCTGGCCTTGCTCATCATCGTCTACCGCCTGCGGAACAACCTCTTTCATGGCGAAAAGTGGAGCTATTATTTCAAGGATCAGCTCGGAAACTTCACTCATGCGAGCGCCATCCTCATGCGCACGGTCGAGCTGTTTGCTGTGAAGGGATTGCTGACCGTTCCTGAATGATTGCGCGCCGCGAATATCGTGGGCATCCTCAGGAAGTCGGAGCCTTCCGCCCCGAGCCTCCGTCTCGGCCGACTCCTTCAACGGGAAAACTCCTCAACGCCCCATGAGTGAGAGAATCCGGAATGGATTCGTGACGGGCTGTTCGAGAGATGGGGAGCAACCGCTCGACCCTGAGCCATGTTAGGAGGCAGATGGCGCCCCAGCGTAGATGAAACTGATAACTATGTTTCCGCTGGGGCACTATGAGAGCGTATCCCACAAAACGCCAACGCCGCCTAAAATGCGATCCTGCACGCCATCTCCCTGCGACGACTTTGGGGTGCTGCAAACAAGTTGAAGGCGCTCGGCGACATGCTTGCCGTTGATACCAGCATTCAGAGCATGTAGCCGATATCCGAGGCGCCAGTGGGATACGCGAACATTGTCGTCTTCAGATTGTCGGCCGTCAGGTCGTGGCGGATCGCCAGGGCAAACAGGTTGATCACTTCATCGGCGTGCGGCCCGACAAGATGAGCGCCGATGATGCGCCCCGTATCGTCCTCCACCATCACCTTGAAGCCATAGGTCTTCTCTACGGCCTGGCGGGCCGTAAACCAGTCGGACGCCTTCTGGGACTTCGTCTGAAATTTCAGGTCCTGCTGACGTGCTTGTTCCTCGCTCAGCCCGACGGCGGCGATCGGCGGGATCGTGAAGGCGACGCTTGGCACGCCGCGATAGTCGGGTCTATGCCGATTGCCCTCCAGGAGGTTAGCGGCGACCATCTTGGCGTCGTGGCTGGAGACGGGAGTCAGCGGCGGCCCCTCCTGTGCCGCATCGCCGGCGGCATATACGGCTGCGTTAGAGACGCTCTGCAGGTACTCATTCAGCTTGAGCCGGCCCTTCTCCGCGGCGACGCCGCCGGCCTCAAGATCAAGCGCGTCGAGCGCAGGCGCGCGGCCGGCCGAATGGACAACGAGGTCGGCGTCGAAGGTCGCGTCTCCGCCTTCTGAGGAAGCGCGGACGACAAAGCCCGCATGGTCCTTCTCGATCGCGCTTACCGTGGTCCGCAAGCGCACATCCACCCGGATCTCCCGGAACTTGTCCATGAGCCAGCCCACGAGGTCCGGGTCAAAGTGTCCAAGCATCCGTTTGCCACGCTGGAGAATCGTCACCTGCACACCCGCACGCGCAGCGATGTGGGAGAACTCCGACGCAATATACCCGCCGCCAACCAGCACGATCCGGCGTGGCAGTCGCTCCATGGCCAAGAAGTCTTCGTTGGTGGCGAAGTACTCTTCACCGGGAATCCCTAGCCTTATCGGCTCGGCACCCGCAGCGATAAGGACGTGGCGGGCTTCAAGGCTCTCGCCGTCCACCGTCAGGCTGTTCCGGCCCGTGAAGCGCGCGTGCCCGCGGTACGTATGGATGCCCTTTTCATCGTAGCGGTGTTCATGTTTTTCAGGGACTGGATCGGTGAAGGTGCGCTTGAAGGCAATCAGTTCGGGCCAGTCGATATGGACGTCGCCGGCAACGCCGTTGCCCCGCATGCGCCGGGCGTGGTCGAGGGCCGAGGCACCGCCGACAAGCATCTTTTTCGGGTCGCAGCCGCGTAGGGCGCAGGTGCCGCCGAAAGGCCGGTAGTCGATGATCGCCACACTCCAGCCGGCAGCGCGCACGCGCATGGCAGCGACCATGGCAGCCGTGCCGGTTCCTATGACTACGAGGTCGTATTGCTCCGCCATTCGTCTCTCCTACTTATGCCTGCTGCCGCCCATCCGAACGCGGCGCCGATTCCCGCGAGAGCAAGCGGCATCAGCGTGCCTATCCGGGTCGCGCTCGTCACCGTTCTCTTGGTCTGCGGCGAGGTGGCAGGTATCAGGTCGATGACAGAAGCGCGCGGCAGTTCTTGCGCTTGAAAACGAGTATTGCCTGAATGAATCTCTATCAGCCCGCGCAGCACGACAGCTTCGCGACGTCCTTGCTGAACGACAGCGCCGCGAGCTTCAGGCCCTCGACTGTGGTGAGATACGGAAAGATCGTATCCGCGAGGTCGTCGATGGTGAGGCGGTGCCGGATCGCGAGCGCCGCGGTCTGAATGCTGTCAGCACCCTCCGGCGCCAGGATATGCGCGCCGAGCAGCCGGCCGCTGCCGGCGTCGGCGACAAGCTTGATGAGCCCGCGGGTGTCGCGCGCGGCGAGCGCGCGCGGCACCCTGGTCGAGACCGATCGTCGAGGCACGGACGGCATACCCCGCCGTTCGAGCCGCGGCCTCCGTCAGCCCGACACTCGCCACCTGCGGGTCGGTGAACACGACGGCGGGCATGGCGCTGTTGTCGTAGCGCAAGCTGTCGCCATTGAGGGCGTTCTTCGCCGCGAGCTTTGCGCCGTAGGCGGCCATGTAAACGAACTGGTCGCGGCCGGTGACGTCGCCGGCGGCATAGATGCCGGCGCGGGTCGTGCGCATCCGATCATCAATGACGATGGCGCCCCTAGACGAGACGGCGATCTCGTGTTCGGCGAGCCCCAGGCTTTCAATATTGGGTGTGCGGCCGGTGGTGATCAGTACCCGGTCCGCCTCGATCGTCGTGTCCTGGCCGTCGCGCGCAACAATGAGCGAGACACCGTCCTCAGTCTTCCGAATGGCGCGGTAGGCAATACCGGAGGTCACGGTGATCCCCTCGTCTGCGAAATACGCCGTCAGGGCCGCGCTGATCTCGGGCTCGGTCTCGGGGAGCAAGCGGGACCGGCACACGAGCGTCACCTTGACGCCGGCGCGGACGAACATCTGGGCGAGCTCCGCTCCGATATAGCCGCCGCCGATCACAAGCAGCGACCGCGGCAGCTCCTCGAGGTCGAGCGCCGTCGTGCTGGTGAGATACGGCACGGTCTCGATGCCGGGGATGGCAGGAACCGCCGGCCGCGCGCCGGTCGCGATGATGATCTTGCCGGCGGGAATGCGCGTGCCGTCCACCTCGACGCCACGGTCCATGAGGCGCGCCGGCCCTTCGCGATAGGCGATGCCGTTATAGGCCGGGAGGAGGTCAATGTACTTGGCCTGGCGCAACCCGGAAACGAGCGCGTCCTTCTGGCGAACGGTTCCCCGCCAGTCGGTCACTTCGGCCTCGGCCGAGATGCCGGCGAAGCGCGCTGCCGCCCGAGCATTGTGGAGCGTCTCGGCGGCGCGGATCAGCGTCTTCGACGGCACGCAGCCGATATTGACGCAGGTGCCGCCGATGGTGCCGCTCCCTATGAGCGCTACCTGCGCGCCTTGGTCGGCGGCTGTGATCGCGGCCGAGAAGCCGGCCGAGCCGGCGCCGATGACGACGAGATCGTAGCCACCGCCATTGCGCCCGTTCGAGGCAACCCGCCGGCCTGCCGTCGGCGTGTTTTTCGACACGGTATCGACCGATGATGGAAATGCTCCACGCGCCTCGGCAGCGAGGTCGACCGCACGTTCGCCGGCGGTCACACCGGCAAGGCTCGGCCCGAAGATCGCTCGACCTGCTTCCAGGGCTTCCTCGATTGACAGCCGGAATCCCGGTTCGGCGGATCGACGCTCCTGACGCCACGCGGCGAGGTGATCGTCCGAACAGAAGAATGACGTTGCCGCGCATAGTGAGTTCGCAGCGCACGCGCCTTCATAACGGACGCTGAGCCACACGAAGGCCGTCCGCGGCTCGACCTGGGCCAACGCCCTGCCTCGATCTCGCGTGGCGATCCGGATTGGCGCGCCACAGTAGCGGCAGCTCGATGCGATCGCGATGTCGTGGCCGGTCATGGCACCGATGCCGAGCGCGTCGACCGCGCACATGGCATTGAGAGTGCGTCCATCCAGTGTGACCCGGTGGCCGGTGTCGCGGTCGGTGAAAGGATAGGCGCCGACGATCTTGTCGCCGTCGAGAACGACCAGGTCGCGACGGCGGAGATCTTGGAGCAGCGGCTGGATGGCCGTCTCGCTCAGCGCCGCACACTTGGCAAGCGCACCGGGCGTCGGAGCTCGTCCGTGTTCGGCGTAAAGCTGAAGCAGCACAACGCGAACGCGGTCCGTGGCCGGGTCGTAGCCGCTCCAGCGGTTGAGCACATGGCCGGACCCGACCATTGCCAGCAGGGCGTCTTTGACCACGAGCGACGAAACCACCGGCCAGTCCGGGAACGTCACACCTGGCCGCACGGCATAGCTCGGCAGTGTCGCGGATGCGGAAGCCGCAACCTTGTCCCGGGACGCGGTGGATGCGCAGCAATCGTTCATTGCTTCAGGCCTTCTTCGTGATTCTCGTCTCGCAACAGGCGGCTCTGGTGCGGCGCCGATAAACGCCCCACGCGATGAGCCCGAGGCTCGCCGCCAGCAGTGGAAACAGCACTAGATCCGCGCGTGCCATCCACGCGCTCAGACCAACCAGCGGCAGGAGCACCGCGAGGACAGGCATCGCGCAGCAGATCGCGGCAACAGTGGCGCCGGCGGTGCCGGTGCGGATCAGGGCACGGTCATTCATGTCAACTGCCTTGCTGCTGCGTCGGGCGGGCGGGATAGCCGGCGTTCATGCTGGCCGCCGCGATGGCGTCGGGGTTCGTTTTCCCGTCATCGAAGGTCACGGTGGCGGTCTTCGCCTCGAACGAGACCGCCACCTTCGTCACCCCGGGCACCGCTGCCATCGAGGTCTTTACGATGTAGGGACAGGAGGCGCAGGTCATGTTGTCGACGGCGAAGGTGATCGTACGTTCGGCAGCAAACGCAGCCGGCGCCGTCATCACCGAGGCGATCAGGGCGAGAGCGCTCAAATAGGTCTTCATGGAATGGATCTCCTCTTTGCTCAGGCGCGAAGCAGCAGCGGCGCGACATAGTCGAAGGCGAAGGCAGCCGCGACGAGGACCGTTGCGATCCAAAGCGCGATTTGCACGAGGCGGCTGGGGATCGGGCGTGCACAGGCCGCGTCATCGGCGCAGGCTTGCCGCGGCTTCCAGTAGACGAGGTAGAAGCCGTAGCCGAGAACACCCGTCGTCCCGGCGACGAACAATGGCTTGTAGGGTGCGAGCGCCGTCAGATTGCCAATCCAGGCGCCACCGATGCCGAGGCTGAACAAGACGAGTGGCACGATGCAGCAGGAGGAGGCGGCAAGCGCGCCGAGAATGCCGCCGACGGCGACCAAGCGCTGCCGTCCGACCTCGCTCCGCTCCGACGCGGCGACGCCCGCTTCGCCCGATGTGACCGCTACTGTTCCTGGTCGCGCGGTGTCCATGTCCGACCTCTCTATCCTTGCCGAAATACTATCTGTGCCGTACCATGCGGTCTGTAGTCACTACAGGGTCAAGAGGGTTTTTGCGATGCGCGATCACGCCGTGGTGAAGGGCCTGCAACGGGCCGAGCTCGCCCAGCGGACGGGCTGCAACCTGGAGACCGTGCGCTATTACGAGAAGGTCGGCCTTCTACCCGACCCGCCGCGCACAGCGAGCGGCTATCGCAGCTACGACACCTCGCATGAGCGGCGCCTTCGGTTCGTGCTGCGGGCGCGCGAGCTCGGCTTCTCGCTCGACGAGATCCGCGAACTCTTGCGCCTCGTCGACGAGCGGGACCAGCCCTGCGCGGAAGCGCGGGTTGTGGCCGCCACGCACCTCGACGATGTGCGGGCGAAGATAGCCGACCTAAGACGGATGGAGCGGGTGCTTAAGGACGTGGTCGCGCAATGCGCCGACGGCACGCTGCCGGAATGTCCGCTTATCGAGACGCTGTTCGCCGGACACAAGTAGCCAGTCTGGAACAGGTGGCGAATTTTCTACGCCACAACTCACCTGCCTACGACGATGCCATCAGCAGTGATCGTAGTCTGGAGTGCGAGGTCGTGCCGCCGCGAAGAAAAGGCGGGATTTGGCGTCCCAGCGTAGATGAAACTGATAACTACGTTTCCGCTGGAGCACTCTGATATTGCGACCGCAGGCACGAAGATCCCGCCAAAAGTACCTTCGGCTAGCCAAATCTACTACGCTCGTTCGTAGAGCAGCCCTGCTACGGCGAGCATAGGCCGGAGAGGGCTTACTACGCTAGGGTCGCCGAAAAGTCGCCGCCTATCGTCCCTCACCGCCGCAGTACGATCGCGAGCGCCACTGCTGAGGGCATCTGTTGGCCGACAGCGGTCTATCTGTTTTGAGGAAGTGTCTCCGTGAGTCGTGCGTCTAACGCATTATTAGAATGGATCACGCGTTTCTGCGTTCACGCCATTCCCGAAGCGCGGCCTCCGTCGCCTCCCGGCGGGGTGACCCGATAAAAATCGGCCATCCCATCTCCTCGAGTCGGGCGCGGGTGCCATTCGAGGCAGTGATGCGGGCGCCGTTGCGCAACAACCTGGTCATGGCATCGAGCAAACGGTTCCACTCGGGCGGCCAGTCTCGCGAATACGCTGCCCTTGTTTGCGCATCTGGAACGCTATGGGACCCGATCATCCCGGAGCTGCCGGGTGCCGAGGCGTTCGGCGGCGCTATCCGCCATTCGGTGACCTCCCGCTCGGCCGATGAGGTGCAGAGCAGGCGCGTCCTGGTGGTCGGCGGCGGCAATTCGGGTGCCGATATCGCCTGCGACGTGGCTCGAACAGCTGCTTCCGTATCGCTTTCGATGCGTCGCGGCTACTGGTTCGTGCCGAAATTTATCGCAGGGCGGCCTAGCGACCAATTCTTCCGCCGCCGCGACGGGCTGCCGGAATGGGCGCACCCGCCCGACGCGGCGGCGCTGCTCAAGCTTCTCGTTGGCCCTCACGAGGCTTACGGGCTGGAGACGCCAGACCACCCGCCATTTGCGGCTCATCCGATCATGAACACTGAAGTGCTCCACCACATGGGTCACGGCCGCGTATGCGCCGGGATCGCGCACGGAACGACAACGACGCAGAAGAAGCACGGCATCCCAGCGGAGAGAATGCACTCCTTCTTCGGGGCGAGCTGTCGACGGGCGTCGCGTCGTTGTTTCGCAGAAGCATTCACGTAATGAGCCGGACAGGGCCAAACATTGCCGATAGCTATTCGACGGAGAATTGGCCCATCATTCCGTTGTCCTCGTGCTCCAGAATGTGGCAGTGATACATGAAGGGGTAGCCCTGCGAGGCCTTGCTAAACTTGACGAGCAGCTCCGCGGGTTCGCGCACCAGAACTGTATCTCTGAGTCCCTGATCCAGGACGTCTGGCTTCCTTCCCGCCCTGCTCAGCACCTCGAAGTGGACGCCGTGGATATGGAGCGGGTGAGCCATCATCTCGCCCGAGACTTCCCAAATCTCCGTATTGCCAAGGGTCACGCTCTCATCGATCCGCCGCATGTCGAAGGGGCGGCCATTGATGCTGAACGGGGCAGCCATGGGACCGGCTTCCGTTCTAGTGTCGCCCGACATCTGTTCTTCCATCATGCCGCCGCCCATCATTCCGCCCATACCCATGTTGAGGACCAGCCGGCGCCGCCGTATCGCTGCCGAAGGCTGAACCCGCTCCTGTGCGATGAGCAGCTTAGGCACGGATGCGGCTCCCGAAGCAGCCGCGCCCGGCTCAAACCTGATGAACGCTCCACCCGCAACACGGTCTCGGCCGAAGTCTTGCATCATAGGCATCATGCCCATTATTCTCGAGTTGGAATCAGCGGTAGTTAGCAGCCCCACGGGGCTTCGATCCGAGAAGTCCACCAGCAGTTCGGCGCGCTGCCCGGGAGCAAGGCGTATCGATTGCAACTGCACCGGTCGTTCAAGAAGGCCGCCCTCGGTCGCGATCCAGTGGAAGGCCCTCTTGTCCTCGAATGAAAGATCGTAGACGCGCGCGTTTGACGCGTTCACCATGCGTAGCCGCACGAGGCGTGGAGGCACCTGAGCCACGGGGTTAGGAGTGCCGTTTACCAGAACGATATCGCCGCGCCTGCCCTGCATGAGCGTCATCATGCCGTTTGGCATTACGAGCAGGCCGTCCTCAAACTGACGATCCTGTAGGACAAGCGGCAGGTCGTCCACTCCATAGTCGTTCGGAAGCCCGAGACGCTGCTCCTCGTCGTCCTGAATGATGAAGACGCCTGCCAGGCCCCGATAAACCTGTTCCGCGGTGAGCCCGTGAACGTGCGAGTGATACATCAAGGTGGCAGCCGGTTGGTCGATCGGGAGCAGCGGACGCCACGTCTGACCTGGACTGATAGGCTGGTGCGGCCCCCCATCCAGCGGGCCTGGAACGAGTAGGCCGTGCCAGTGCACAGTGGTGGTCTCAGCAAGCTCATTCTTGACGTTGACCTGGACGGAATCTCCCCGCCTGACCCGGATGGTCGGGCCGAGGTAAGACCCATTGTATCCGAGCGTCTCGCTGAACCGTCCAGGGTAGAACTCGGTTGTTCCAGTCTGCACGCGAAGCGAGGCAGATCCCCCGCTCGCCCGCGGGTCGAGTAGGGGTGGGATCTTGAGCGCCTGTGTGTCAGTTCCGCTCCTAGGCCACAGGATAGGGCGAGCAGCAAAGCCCGCAATGCCTAATCCAAGAACGCCAGCTCCCGCCAGAACCGTTCGACGTGAAAGAAGCATGAGGGAACCCCTTGATCAGATCGGCGGAAGATGCAGCAGGGCGAGCTAGCCTTGTATCGATGGTCCTTCCGGTTCAGCTCTCATGATCTCGGCCTCATCCGGGCAGTCCCCGCACATTCGATTGGCGGGCAGAGCGATATCGATCCGCTTCGGATATGGCAGGTTGAGATCGCTCATGATCTGGATGAACTCGTCCAAGCTTTTGCCGGCGCCAAGACGCGGGTTTCGCTCGCGCTCCTGCTCCACCGTACTAACGTGGCGGTGCTGGTAGTCATGGGCGGGATAGACGAGAGTTTCTCCGGGCAAAGTGAAGATCTTCTCGTGGATCGAGCGGTAGAGCGCGGCCGCGTCACCGCCCTGAAAGTCCGTTCGTCCGCACCCGTCGATCAGAAGGGCATCGCCTGTGAAAACCCTCGTCACGCCAGGAACGTCGATGAGGTAGCTGTGATGCGAGTCGGTGTGGCCAGGAGTATAGAGGGGATTGAATGTGAGGTGACCGACGGACAGCGGGTTGACCTCGCTCACGCCCACGTCGGCACAAGGAAGACCGTCCAGCTCAGGATAAGCCACCTTGCATCCAGTGATGCTCCGCAACCGGCAAGCGGATGTGACATGGTCGGCATGGATGTGCGTCTCGAGTGTGTATGCGAGCCTTAAACCGAGATCCTGGAGAGCGGAGAGGTCCCGGTCCAACGTCTCCAGGACCGGATCGAGAAGCACGGCTTCTCCTGTGTCGCGGCAGCCGAACAGGTAAGTGTAGGTTGAAGATTCCGGCTCATACAGTTGGCGAAAGTTCATGTTCAGGCTCCCGGCGGCTTGGAGTCCATGACGCGCGCGCTTTTGGCGAACCTCATGCGTTGCTTCGTGCAGGGCCGAATTATGGACGGCTTCCGTCGAGGCCATCGCGACGGCAGTAGTTCATGATCAATTCTCCTGAGGATCTGAGTTTTCAGGTCCGGTGTGGCTGTTCTTCACATGTGACTGGTCGTTAGCGCTGCCAGCAACCGCCGCGGGCGCGACAGCGGCTGCTTCCGCGATCGGCGCGCAATATATTCCATGGAGTGTCTCTATGACTTTGGCGGCCTCTGTGCTCGCGAGCGTGTAGTAGACAGTCTGGCCCTCACGCCGGGTGCGAACCAAGCCATCCTTGCGGAGCAGCGCCAGTTGTTGCGAGACAGCTGTCTCCCGTGCCTGGATGAGGCGAGCGAGTTCGCCGACCGACCTCTCGCCCTCCAAAAGGTAGCAGAGGAGGAGAAGGCGGTTCCGACTGGCAAGCGCCTTCAAGAGGTCTGTCGCTTGCTCTACCGCTTGGAACATCTCTTCTATCTTCATAGTTTCATACATATGAAGGGCATCGGCTCTCATCAAGGTTGCTTGGTGGGCGACTGGGCGCAGGCGTGGCGCAGTTCCTCAGCAGCAGGAGGATCAGCGACTCTATGAACGAGCCGTTCCTCCCGCATGTTGTTGCCCCCGAACGACCGGAAACGGTCACGGGTTGGCGCGAGCCTGGATAAACTCGCGAGGTGAATGGTAACCCGATACCACCAACGGTTTCCATCGTTCACCCGTCGTAGATGCATATCATCGCACTTGCGCAGATATGAAGGCAACCCTAAATAGGGATCGTCTAATGTTTTGATCGGGTCGAAGGAATGGACAACTTTACTCCGGTATCAGCGCTGCTCGGCGGCCTGTTGATCGGCGCCTCCGCGGCTCTGTTCCTCTTCCTGAATGGCCGCATCGCGGGTGTCAGCGGCATCCTCGGCGGCTTCATTCATCCTGCCCGCAATGAGATCGGCTGGCGCCTGGCTTTCGTCGCCGGCCTCTTCCTCGCCCCATTCCTCTACGCCGCGCTTGGCGGCGCGCTGCCGCAGATCACCCTGACTCCTTCGATAGAGCTTCTGGCCGTCGCAGGCCTGATCGTCGGCTTCGGCACCCGTCTCGGGGCAGGTTGCACCAGCGGTCACGGCGTTTGCGGCGTCGCACGCGGCTCGCCACGTTCGCTCGCCGCGACAGCGGTCTTCATGGCCACGGCCATCGCCACTGTCTTCATCACGCGTCATGTTCTCGGAGGCTGACTCCATGTCCCTCATCATCTCCGCCTTCGCCTCCGGGCTGCTCTTCGGCCTCGGGCTGGTCATCTCCGAGATGGTCAATCCGGCGAAGGTGCTCGGGTTCCTCGACGTCTTCGGCAACTGGGACCCGAGCCTTGCCTTGGTGATGGGCGGCGCCCTCGCAGTGTCTGCGCTCGGATACCTCCTCGCCAAGCGCCGAGGTGTCCCGGTCTTCGCGCGGCGGCTTGAGATCCCGACCCGCCGCGATCTTGATCCGCGCCTGATCGGTGGGGCCGTGCTCTTCGGCGTCGGATGGGGCCTGGTCGGCCTCTGCCCGGGCCCGGCTTTGACCGCGCTTACCTTCGGGCCTTGGCAGGTTTTCGTCTTCATCACGGCGATGATGACCGGCATGGCCCTGTTCCGGTTGCTCCCGGACGACTGGCCACAGGTGACCTTCCGACGCGGGCCGGCGGGAGTAGACGGCTAATGCCCGACCTCATCACCTCTCTCCTGGCCACAGGCTCGGGCGGCATCGTGGGGCTGGTTCTCGGGCTCGTGGGCGGTGGCGGCTCGATCCTTGCCGTGCCGCTGCTGGTCTACGTGGTCGGCGTGGCCTCGCCCCACGTGGCCATCGGCACAAGCGCTGTCGCTGTTTCCGCGAGCGCCCTTGGCAATCTCTTCCCGCACTGGCGCGCCGGCAACGTCAAATGGCGGTGCGCCGCAGTCTTCGCTGCCGCCGGTGTCCTCGGCGCATTTGCTGGCGCGGCCGTCGCCAAAGCCGTCGATGGCCAGAAGCTTCTGGCGTTGTTCGGCGTCGTGATGGTCGTGATCGGCGCCGTGATGCTCCGCAGGCGGGAGGGCCGCGGCAACCCGGACGTACGCCTCTCGTCCGAGACTGCGCGAGAGCTCCTGCCTCTTCTTCTCGGGATCGGCTTCACTGTCGGAGTGTTCTCCGGGTTCTTCGGGATCGGCGGTGGATTCCTGATCGTACCGGGATTGATGCTCGCGACCCGGATGCCGCTCGCGTTCGCCATCGGCACCTCGCTCGTTGGGGTGGCGGCCTTCGGGGCGGCGACGGCCGCCAGCTACGCGCTCTCAGGGCTCGTCGACTGGTGGCTCTCCGGCCTGTTCGTGCTCGGGGGGCTCGTCGGTGGGCTGGTCGGGACGGCACTTGGAAAAGTTGTCGCCAGCCGCAAGCAAATGCTGGGCACGCTTTTCGCCGGCCTCGTGATCGTGGTCGGCCTCTACATTATTGCCCGAGGGCTCCTCGCGCTGACAGCCACTCAGCCATGAATCAATCGAAAGGAGCAAACTGCATGCCCGCCTCGTCTTCGCCTCTGAAAGGCAACCCTGTCGTGAAGGGCTTCTTCGAGAAGCGCACGTCTAGCGTCCAGTATGTCGTCGCCGATCCGGAGACGAAGCGCGCCGCCATAATCGACCCGGTGCTGGACTTCGATCCGAAGTCCGGCGCTACGGCCACTCACTCGGCCGATCAGCTCCTCGCGCATATCGACCAGGAGGACTACACGCTGGAGTGGATTTTGGACACCCATCCGCATGCCGATCATTTCTCGGCGGCCGGCTACCTCAAGGACAAGACAGCCGTCCCGACCGCCATCGGCGAGAAGGTCGTCGAGATCCAGAAGCTCTGGAAGGGGATCTACAACCTGCCCGACAGCTTCCCGCCAGACGGCTCGCAATGGAACCGGCTCTTCGCCGACGGCGAACGTTTCAAGATCGGCAACATGGACGTCGAGGTGGTGTTCACGCCGGGGCACACGCTCGCCTCGATCGCCTACGTGGTCGGCGACGCCGCCTTCATCCACGACACTATCTTCATGCCGGATGGCGGCACAGCCCGGGCCGACTTCCCTGGCGGCTCAGCAAAGGTGCTGTGGAACAGTATTCAACGCATCATGGCGCTGCCCGACGACACCCGCTTGTTCACCGGGCACGACTACTGCCCTGGCGGTCGAAAGCCGGAATGGGAAAGCACAGTGGCTGAGCAGAGGGCCAGGAACACGCACCTCGTAAAGGCAAGAACGGAAGAGGAGTTCGTGGCCCTGCGCGAGAAGCGCGACCGCGAGCTGCCTATGCCGAAGCTCATCCTGCACTCCCTGCAGGTGAACATCCAGGGCGGTCGGCTGCCTGAGCCCGAGGAAAACGGCATACGTTATCTCAAGATCCCCCTCGATGCGCTCGACGCACCGTGGGACGAGTGAAGGAGCCAATCATGACGACGAAAAGTGCAAAGGATCTAGTGGCTGAGGCAAGCCGGGACATCGAGACGCTTTCGGGCCCAGAAGCAGCGAAGTTGGTGGGCGACCCCAGCGTGATGTTTGTGGACGTGCGCGAGGCCGAGGAGCTGCAAAAGACAGGTAAGCTCCGGGGTGCCGTGCATGTGCCGCGCGGATTCCTCGAGTTCCAGGCCGATCCGACCAGCCCGACGCACAAGCCGGAGCTGGGCGGGGGCAAGAAGCTGGTGCTCTACTGCGGATCAGGTAACCGCTCCGCTCTTGGCGCCAAGGCCCTCAAGGAAATGGGCATCACGAACGTAGCGCATGTCGCCGGCGGGTTCCCGGCCCTCCAGCAGGCGGGCGGACTCGTGGAAGAGGTCAACCGATGATGCAAGACATGATGGGTGGAGGAATGATGTGGGGCATGGGCTTTTTCTGGCTCGTCATCATCATTGTTCTCGTGCTCGCGGCGATCGCCCTCGCCAAGTACATCTTTTCACGCCGTCGGTAAGAGACAGCGTCTAACCAGAAAGGATCAAGGTCATGAGCTACTACCTTGCAAAAACGCTCTCGACGTCATTCGACGATGCTCTCACACGCACGACGGAAGCCTTGAAGGCGGAGGGCTTTGGCGTCATCACGCAGATCGACATCCGGGAAACCCTTAAGCGGAAGGTGAACGCGGATTTTCGGCCCTATACGATCCTCGGGGCCTGCAACCCGGCGCTCGCGTTAGAGGCGCTCAAGCTCGAGGACAAGGTCGGGACGATGCTGCCCTGCAACGTCATCGTCCAGGAACTTAGGCTTGGCGAGGTTGAAATCGCGGCAGTCGATCCTGTCGCCTCTATGCAGGCGATTCAGAACCGTGAGCTCGCCGATAAAGCGCAAACCGTGAGAGGCAAGCTGGAGAAGGTGATCCAGAGCCTCTGACAGCGGCATTTCTGCTCCATCAGCTTCACGAGCCAAAGCCTTCGGAGTTCTATGGAAAGGGAGGGAGACTGCGCCCTGAGGATCGAACTGCGTCATCTCCGCTATGTCGTTGCGGCTGCACGAATGGTCGACGTCTCCTGTGCGCTTTCGACGTATGCTGAACACGGTGCGTTCCGTGATTGTGCCGTTTCAGTGCAACGAAACGAGCGCTCTCGTGTCGATCGAGCTTAAACATCTACGCTATGCCGAGGCGGCGGCACACCATGGCAGCTTCCGCAAGGCGGCGGATTCGCTCGCACTGAAGCAATCCAATCTGAGCCGCCGGATCAGGCATCTCGAGGATCAACTCGGCGTTAGGCTTTTCGAGCGAACCAATGGCGGCGTGCGACCGACCTCGGCTGGGCGCGACTTCATCCACGGCGCGCGGCGCGTCCTCCACGAGCTGGAGGTTGTGATCGATGGCGTCAAGGCGGTGGGGCGGGGCGAAGCCGGACACATCACAATCGGATTCTATACGTCGTTGTCGGCGGGCAATCTCCGCGCCACGCTTATTGAGTATTCTCGGCGCTTTCCGCAGGTGCACATCAGCACGGTCGAAGGCTCGCGGGCACGACTGTCCAAGGGAATCGAGAACGGCAAGATCGACATCGCCATCGTTACCGGCGAGCCCGCACTGGACGGCAACCGCTCGATGATGCTGTGGAGCGAGCGCATTATCGTTGCCCTGCCTCAGGACCATCCTCTCGCCGCCAACGAGATTGTTTACTGGACTGACTTGAAGCGCGAACGGTTCCTCTTGTGCGAGCGCGATCCCGGCCCGGAGATCTATGATATCCTTGTTGCCAAGCTGGCTTCTCCCGGCGATCTGCCTAAGGTCGTTCGGCACGATGTTAGTCTGGAGAACATCAAGAGCCTGGTCGGCGCTGGCTACGGCGTCAGCGTGATGTGCGAAGCGTGCATGGGCGCCAACTATGAGGGCGTGGTCCATCGTGAAGCGCGCGACGGCAATGGCTCGACTCATATCGTCTATCGCGCCTATTGGAAGGGCCACGACGACAACCCTGCAGTGGGGCATTTCATTCGGCTTTTGGAGGAGCGCTGTCCGCCGGTCGCGAACGGGAACGGGATGCGTGGCGGAGTTTCGCGAAACCGCGATCCGTCGCCATGAAACGCTCGATCATCGGTGCGACGACCTTGGCGGGCTCGACGGCTTTGCCGCTTTCGCGGCCAAGGATCTCCGCATATGCGATGAGATCGCGGTGAAGAGCAGCGGGCAATTCCACCGAGAGTTTCACCGGCTTGTCGTCTTCGAGCGGCCCTAGCCTTAGCTTGGCCATCGGTTAGCCTCCGTGGGGTTCGAGGACCAGGTCACGCGTGACGATAACGCGAACGGGAAAGCCCGGCCGTATGGTCAACGTCGGCGCGACGTTGAGCTGGCGGCGGACGATCTGTTGGCCCGCATCGTTGATGGTGTCTTGCCCGCCGTTGCGGATCGCCTGAATCAGGCGGTCGTCGTCGTTGGTGGCGAGCTCGGCGCCAATGCTCAGCAGCGTGGATAGTCCCGCCGCCTTTGCCAGTTCCCACCAATGATAGTCGATGCCATCCTGAAGGCCCGCATAGCCTTCAGCGTCGGCGCCGGGCTGACGCTCGAGGACGATCGAGCGCCCGTTCGGGAGGATCAGCCGATTCCAGACCAGGAGCACACGGCTCTGGCCGAACTGAACATTGTTGTCGTACTGGCCGATGATCCGCGTCCCTTGCGGCACCAGCAGGATGCGCCCTGTCGGGCTGTCGTAGATGTTCTCCGTCACCTGCGCGGTGATCTGGCCCGGAAGATCGGAGCGGATGCCCGTGATGAGCGCGGCGGCGATCACGGCGCCCGCCTGAAGGATATAGGGGGACGCCGGCGCCGCAACGCGATCCTGTGCCACCGTGCGCCGATCGGCGGCCGCATTGAGGAATGCAAGCTGTCGATCTTGCGCTGATGGTGTGGCAGGTGGTGGCGCGAGGCCGAGGCCGGCGAGGTCAGGCGCCGGCGGTGGCGCGATCGTCGCAGCCGCGGGGCCCGTCGACGCCATTGGACGGTTCTCCGTCCCGGTGAAAAGCCTGCTGACGCGCGCAGTCTCGATCTCCTGCAAACGGCGCTGCTCCTCGGCGCTAAGACCAGGATTGGCTTGGGCTGGCAACGGCTGACCACGATTCTGCGCGCCCAGGATGGGGCGCCCGAGGTCGCCCGGGAGCGGCGGGCCAAGCTGCGGAACGCCGCTATAATCGCGCGGCAATCCGGAAAGGCCGTCGGCAGTCGAGCGATTGTCGGTCGAGTGGAGTTCCTCGGCGGGCGTCCCCCCCTCGCGGGTTTGGAGCGCATAGATCAACGCGCCGCCGATCCCGACGCTCGCCAGAAGGCCGATGCCGGCAAGCACCTTGCGCGAGAGGCGCGTGACGCGCGGCGCTTCCGCACGAAGCCGCATTGGGGCGGCAGCGTCGTCGGCCGGCCCGGTCAGCGGCGCCTCCTGTTCTTCTTTCCGGGGGCCAGGCTCACTCACGACGCGGGCCTCCCATCGGTGCGGACGATCCGGACGCGTTTCTGGCGGTCGCCTGCGCCGAAGCGCAGCTCGGCGGCCGCGAACAGGCGGTCGACGATCATGTAGTTTGCGCGAACGCGGTAGTTCACGAGTTCGGAGGTGTTGCCTTCCGGACCCACTACGAACAGCGGCGGCATTTCGCCCTGGCCGATGCCGCGGGGAAACTCGATGAAGACCTGGCGACCATCATCGTAGGCGCGCAGCGGTCGCCAAGGTGCGCGGTCGCCTTCGATCGCATAGCGGAAATTGATGTTGGCGAGGTCGACGCCGGTGGCGACTGGCCTAGCGGCCTCTGCCTGCGCGTTCTGGCGCCGCAGCGCGATGAGCTGATCCTGCGGATACTGCCAGGACACCGAAGCCATATAGGTGCGCTCGGTCGAGCGAAGTTCCATGTGGTAGGTGCGCAAGTTCGTGTTGATGATGAGATTCGTCATCAGGTCGGCGCGGGTGGGCTTCACCAGGATGTGGACTTGGCTCGTCGCGCCCGCGCCGCTCAGCGTATCGCCGATGATCCAGCGAACCGTGTCGCCGGCGGCGACTGGACCGGAGCCGACCAGTTGCTCGCCCGGCTGAAGGGCTATGTCGGTGATCTGGCCGACGGCGGTATAGACCTGATAGAGCGCGCCGCCCGTATAGGGATAGACCTGCATGGCGTTGATGAAGCCGTCGCGGACCGGCTGCACGCGCGCGGCGGCGTTGGCCTGATTGACGCGCGCTGTCGGATCGGTGGGTTCGGGTGTGCCGCGGGATGGCTCGACGGGCTTCATCTGACCAGGGAGCGGCAGAGGTCTCGGCAGCTCGACCACGCGCACGGGAGCCGGGGGATTGGCGCTCAGCGCCGCCGGCACTGCGTCATCGTAGGAGATCTCCGGCGGCCTGTTCGCCGTGGCGCAGCCGGCGAGGGCCGACGTGCACAGCAGCAGAATCGCAAATGTGGAAGTGCGAGAAGCCGGGTTTCCGGCTTTACGGAAAGACGGCTTCATTGCCCAAGCTCCCGTGACCAGTTGATGGCGTTGACGTAGATGCCGAGCGGGTTGGCGCGCAGCCGGTCGGCATTGCGGGGCACCTGCATGACGATGGTGAGGATGGCGGTCCAGCGGGTCGTCTCGGCGAGCTGGCCGTTCTCGTAGCGGCGCTCGACCCAGGCGACGCGGAAGCTGTCGGGCGACGCCCGGATGACGCTGGAGACATCGACAGCGATCTGCTGCCGGCCGACCTTGGTGAAGGGGTCGTTCGAGCGCGCGTAGTCGTTCAGTGCCATCGCACCGCGGTCGGTCGTGAAATCGTAGGCGCGCAGCCAATTCTGCCGGACGATGATAGCGTCGGACGGAATCGATCGAACCTGCTCGATGAAGCGCGCGAGATGGAAGGCGATCTGCGGGTCAGTCGGACGATAGTCGGCGACAGCGGGCGCGACTGCCTGCGCCTGGCCGAGCCTGTCGACCTGAACGACCCAAGGGACGATCGTTCCGCGCGCCGATTGCCAGACAAGCGCCGCCGCGAAACCAGCGGACAGGATCAGCGAGCCGAACGCCATGAAGCGCCAGTTCTTGGCCTGAACGCGCGCGGCGCCGATGCGCTCATCCCAGACCTGAGCGGCGCGCTGGTAGGGCGTCTCAGGTTCGGGCGTCTTGCCGTAGTGAACGGAGGGTCTTCTGAACATCAGCGATCGCCTTCGGAGAGATTGATGGAAGAGCCGCCGCCATGGCTGTCGCCGCTGCGCACGGCATGGGCGGCCGCGGTCACACCGTGGCTCAGGGCTTGAGAACGCTTCATGCGGCGGGCCCAGGCCGGCGGCCCGTCAGCAGCCTGCGATGGCGCAGCCTCGGCCGCGCTTCCGCCGATCGTACCCATGGTCGATGTGCCGCCGGTGGCGGCGAACGCGGACTTGGCGCCTTCGGAGAAGCTCGACTTCATGCTATCGGCGGCGCGCGAGGCCGTCCGGCGGAGGGGCGAAGCCGCCGCGCCGCCGGCTGCGCGTGCGACCCCGCCCAAGCCTGACGCCACGCCTGCGGCGCCCGACTGGCCAGCGGCGCCAAGGCTGTAAGCGGTCGAAGCGCCGCCCGCCATCGCCGCACCGCCACGGGCGGCGGCGGCGGCTCCTCCAGCAAGGGCGCCGCCGCCAGATGCCACGGCCCCAACAGTCGCAGCGCCCGCCGCCACTATGCCGCCCGCCGCGAGTCCGGTGCCGACCGCGGCGCCGGCGCCGAGCTGCGGACCACCCGAGACGAGGCCGTTGGCGATACCGGGACCGAAGATGCCGAGACCCAGCAGCGACAGTGCGGCGAGCACGATCGCCATGGCCTGGTCGATCGTGGGCGTCTGGCCAGCGAACCCGGCGGTGAATTGAGAGAACAACGTCGAGCCGATGCCGATGATGACGGCGAGGACCAGCACCTTGATGCCGCTCGAGATGACGTTGCCGAGGACGCGCTCGGCCATGAACGCGGATTTGCCGAACAGGCCGAACGGGATCAGCACGAAGCCGGCGAGCGTCGTCAGCTTGAACTCGATCAGGGTGACGAAGAGCTGGACGGCGAGAATGAAGAAGGCGAGCAGCACCAGCGCCCAGGCGAACAACAGACAGGCGATCTGGATGAAGTTCTCGAAGAAGGCGATCCAGCCCATCAGGTTGGAGATGGAATCGAGCAGCGGCCGGCCGGCGTCGAGGCCGGTCTGCGCAACACGGCCGGGACGCATGAGATCGTCGACGGTAAATCCCGTGCCCGACGCCTTCAGGCCGAGCCCGGCGAAGCTTTCGAACACGATGCGCGCGAGGTTGTTCCAGTTGCCGATGATGTAGGCGAAGACGCCGACGAACAGCGTCTTCTTGACCAGGCGCGCCATGATGTCGTCGTCGGCGCCCCAGCTCCAGAACAGCGCGGCCAATGTCACGTCGATGACGATCAGCGTGGTTGCGATGAACGCCACCTCGCCGCCGAGCAGGCCGAAGCCGCTATCGATGTAGCTGGTGAATACGCCGAGGAACTGGTCGATGACGCCGGTGCCGCCCATGGTTCACCGTCCGTCCTGCGGCTGGGGCGATGCTGGCGCGGGCGTAGCGCCAAGGAATCGGTCCCGGGTTTCGGCCCAGGTGCGCAGACATTCGGTATCCCGCGCGGCGGCCTCGCCGAGCAGTTGGCAGCGCCGTTGCGCCTGGCGCAGCGGATCAGCCGGCGTGACTTCAACCGGCTGCAGCGCTTGGCCGGCGGGGTCTTCCTCTTTCCGGGTCATCTCGATCGCCGTCGCGGTGATGGCGACGGCGACGAAGACGACGGCGCCGAGGCGCGCTAGAAGCTTGCCGTCCATGACACGATCCTCTTGGGGGGCCTTAGTTGCCATTCGGGAACATGCGGGCGTTGCCGGGCTGATAGCCGACGCCGGGCGTCAGGAAGCGGCGGCGCTGCTCACGGCCCTGCTCGGCAGCCGCCGCACGCTCCGCTTCGGTCAGCGCTTGAGCTCGTCCGTTCGCAGCGACGACGGCCGTGAGATCGGCGAGCTGCTGCGCCTGGAGCGCGAGGAGCTGATTGCCTGCCTGCGCCGCCTGCAAGGCGCCGGTCGCGCCCTGGCTTTGGCCGATGAGCGCCGACATCTCGGCGCGGTTGGTGTCGATGTTGCCGACGACACCGGCCTGCACCCGCATGGCGTCCTGCAGGCCGCCGACGGTGTTCTGCCAGCGCTCGCGCGCTTGCGCTACGAGTTGCTGGTCGGACGCCGACATCGACGCATTGCCGTAGGTGGAGGTGAAGGCCTGGTCGATCTGCTGGACGTCGTAGGCGATGCGCTGCGCCTGGCCGAGGAGTTGCTGCGTCCGCTGCACGGACTGCTGCAGGCGCTGAAGCGAGGAGTAAGGCAGGCTCGCGAGGTTTCGCGCCTGGTTGATCAGCATCGTCGCTTCATTCTGAAGCGAGGTGATCTGGTTGTTGATCTGCTCCAGGGCACGAGCTGCGGAGAGAACATTCTGCACGTAGTTCGTCGGGTCGTAGACGATCCATTGCGCGGACGCCGGCTGGATCATCACGGGCGACATCGCCACGGGGACGGAAAGGATCGATGCGGCAAGAAGCGCCGCGCGTGAGCGACGGAAGATCATGGCTGGGTCTCCAGGTTATTGAGGTTGGGGATGAGGTCGGCGGCCCAGGCGACGCCGCGCAGACGCAGCCAGGCCGGCAGGAAACCTTCGCGGCCGTGCTCTGCGATGACGCGCTCGATCGCCGCCTGATCGGTTTTTGAGGAGGCGGCGCAGAGCGCCAACGCCACGTCGGACAGACCGAGTTCGAAGAGTCGGTTGCCTCGGCGGGATTGGCAGTAGTAGTCGCGCTTCGGCATCGCGCGGGCGAGGATCTCGATCTGGCGATCGTTGAGCCCGAAGCGGCGGTAGATCGCGGTGATCTGCGGTTCGATCGCGCGCTCGTTCGGTAACAGCAGCCGCGTCTGGCAGCTCTCGACAATGGCCGGCGCGATCGCAGAACTGTCGATGTCGGAGAGCGATTGGGTGGCGAAGACGACGGACGCGTTCTTCTTGCGGAGCGTCTTCAACCACTCGCGGAGCTGGCCGGCGAAATCCTCGTCATCGAGCGCCAGCCAGCCTTCGTCGACGATGAGCAGCGTTGGGCTGCCGTCGAGGCGGTCCTCGATGCGGTGGAAGAGATAGGCGAGCACGGCCGGCGCGGCGGCCGTGCCGATCAGGCCCTCGGTCTCGAACGCCTGCACAACGGCTTCGCCAAGATGCTCGCTCTCGGCGTCGAGCAGCCGGCCATAGGCGCCCCCGACGCAATAGGGCCGCAGCGCCTGTTTGAGATCGTTCGATTGAAGGAGGACGGCGAGTCCGGTCAGGGTGCGCTCGACGACGGGCGCGCTCGCCAGCGAGGTCAGCGCCGTCCAGATGTATTCCTTCACCTCTGGCGCGATCGTCACGCCCTCGCGCTGCAAGATCGCGACGATCCAATCAGCCGCCCACGCGCGCTCCGGCACGTGGTGGATGCCGGCGAGCGGTTGCAGCGAGACGCTGTCAGCCGCGCCTTCTGTCAGGCCGCCGCCGAGATCGTGCCAGTCGCCGCCCATCGCGAGCGCTGCAGCTCGGATGCTTCCGCCGAAGTCGAAGGCGAAGACCTGGGAGCCGGGATAGCGCCGGAACTGCAGCGCCATCAGCGCCAGGAGCACCGATTTGCCGGCGCCGGTCGGCCCGACGACGAGCGTGTGACCGACATCGCCGACATGAAGGGAAAACCGGAACGGGGTCGAGCCTTCGGTCCTGCCGTAGAGCAAGGGGGGTTGCCCGAAATGCTCGTCCCGTTCCGGCCCCGCCCACACCGCCGACAGCGGAATCATATGGGCGAGATTGAGCGTCGAGATCGGCGGCTGCCGGACGTTGGCGTAGACATGGCCCGGCAGCGAGCCAAGCCAGGCGTCGACGGCGTTGATCGTTTCCGCCATCGCGGTGAAGTCGCGGCCTTGAACGATCTTCTCCACCAACCGGAGCTTCTCGGCTGCGATGCGTGGATCGGCGTCCCAGACAGCGACCGTCGCGGTGACATAGGCCTGACCCGCATAGTCCGCGCCGAGTTCCTGGAGCGCGAGGTCGGCATCGGCCGCCTTGTTCGCCGCATCGGTGTCGACGAGCACCGAAGCCTCGTTGGTCATCACCTCCTTGAGGATCGCCATGATGCTCTTGCGCTTGGCGAACCACTGCCGCCGTATCTTGGTTAGCAGCTTGGTGGCGTCGGTCTTGTCCAGTAGGACGGCGCGTGTCGACCAGCGATAGGGAAAGGCGAGCCGGTTGAGGTCGTCGAGCAGCCCGGGCGTGGTCGCGGTCGGAAAACCGACAATGGTAAGGATGCGGAGATGCGCGTCGCCGAGCCGCGGCTCCAGTCCGCCGGTGAGCGGTTGATCGGCCAGCAACGCGTCGAGATACATCGGCGTCTCGGGCACACGCACGCGGTGGCGTTTGGTCGAGACGGTCGAATGCAGATAGGTCAGCGTCTCGCCGCCATCGAGCCATGCGCATTCCGGCATGAAGTTCTCGATGAGCTGGAGCACGCGGTCGGTGCGATCGGCGAAGCCGCGCAACGCCTCACGAGGGTCGAGACCGTTATCGGCCTTGCCTTCATAGAGCCAGCTTTCGGCGCGGGCGGCGTCCTCGGCCGGCGGCAGGTAGACGAAGGTCAGGAAGTAGCTCGACTCGAAGTGCGAGGCGTCTTCCTCGAAATCGGCCTTGCGTTCGGCGTCGACCAGAGCCGACGCGGCATCGGGAAAGCGGCTCGCCGGATAGGTGCCGGCGCCATGGCGCTGGGCCTCGACGAAAATCGCCCATCCCGAGCCGAGCCGGCGGAAAGCATTGTTGAGCCGGCCGGCCACGGCGACGAGCTCGGCCGGCACCGCGGAGTCGAGGTCGGGACCGCGAAAGCGGGCGGTGCGTTGGTAGCTGCCGTCCTTGTTGAGGACGATGCCCTCGCCGACGAGCGCGGCCCAGGGCAGGAAGTCCGCGAGACGGGTTGAGGTTCGGCGATATTCGGCAAGGTGCATCATCGGGGCCTCACGCGCTTAGATGGCCGGGGATGCGCAGGTGACGGCGCACCACGTCGACGAATTGTGGATCGCGTTTGGCCGCCCACACCGCCGCGAAATGCCCGATCGCCCAGAGCCCGAGACCGACCAGCCAGAGCCGCAGGCCAAGGCCGAGCGCCGCCGCCAGCGTGCCGTTGAGGATCGCGATGGAGCGCGGCGCGCCGCCGAGCAGGATGTGCTCGGTGAGCGCCCGATGGACCGGGACGGCGAAGCCTGGCACGTCGCCGACGCTGTCGGTCAGGCTCGCCATCAGACGAGCGCTCCGCCGCCGAAGGAGAAGAAGGACAGGAAGAAGCTCGACGCGGCGAAGGCGATCGACAGGCCGAAGACGATCTGGATCAGCTTCCGCGCGCCGCCTGACGTATCGCCGAAGGCTAGCGTTAGCCCTGTGATGATGATGATCATCACAGCGATGATCTTGGCCACAGGCCCCTCGATGGATTCGAGGATCGATTGCAGCGGCGCTTCCCACGGCATCGAAGAGCCGGAAGCATGGGCTGCTGGCGCAAGCATCATGCTGAAGACGGCGACGGACGCGGCCGTCGCGATATGACGGCGAGCGCGCAGGGCATGGCGGATCATTCGGGTTCTCCTGGGGCGGGCTGGGTTGCGGGGATGACGCGGTAGTCGCCGTCCGGCTGTAGGCCTTCGACGCGGGCGAGTTCGGCGAGGCGACGGGTCGAGCCGCGACCGCTGAGCACCGCGACGAGATCGATGGTCTCGGCGATCAGCGCGCGCGGGACGGTGACGACGGCTTCCTGAATGAGTTGCTCAAGGCGGCGCAGCGCGCCGAGCGCGGTGCCGGCGTGGATCGTGCCGATGCCGCCCGGGTGGCCCGTCCCCCCGAGGCCTTGAGCAAATCCAGCGCCTCGGCGCCGCGCACCTCTCCGATCGGAATGCGATCAGGGCGCAAGCGAAGCGAGGAGCGGACGAGATCGGACAGCGATGCGACGCCATCCTTGGTGCGCATGGCTACGAGGTTGGGCGCGGCGCATTGCAGCTCGCGCGTGTCCTCGATCAGAACCACGCGGTCGAAGGTCTTCGATACCTCGGCGAGCAAGGCGTTGGTGAGCGTGGTCTTGCCGGTCGAGGTGCCGCCGGCGACGAGGATGTTGCGGCGGTCCGCGACGGCGCGGCGGAGCACCTCCGCCTGTTCGGCGGACATGATCTCGGCGGCGACATAGTCAGCGAGCGTGAAGACGGCGACGGCAGGTTTGCGGATCGCGAATGCCGGCGCGGCGACGACGGGCGGCAGAAGGCCTTCGAAGCGCTCCCCCGTCTCGGGCAACTCGGCCGAAACGCGCGGTGAACCGGAATGAACCTCGGCGCCGACATGATGCGCGACCAGGCGGACGATGCGCTCGCCGTCCGCGGGCGACAGGCGCGCTCCGGTATCGGAGAGTCCCTCGGACAGCCGGTCGATCCAGAGCCGCCCATCGGGATTGAGCATCACCTCGACGATCGACGGGTCTTCCAGGAATCCGGCGATGGCGGGGCCGAGGGCCGTGCGCAACATGCGCGCGCCTCGAAGGATCGCCTCTGATTGCTGGTGAGAAACCGCCATGTCGTCCCCGTTCTGCGCGGGACCGCAAACAAGCGGCCCTGGATCGGGGATGAGTAGAAGAGGCAGAAATCAGGGCATGACAACAAGCAGAACGGGGTCGTAGTGCTCTGGCGTACAAAGAGAGGGCGACGGCGGAACTGACAAACTCTTGCGATGCCCGGCGCGATGATTATTCCGCGCCCGGGACACCTACTACGTCGTCCGAAATCTCCTCACGCACTTTCGGTCCCTTCGCGAGTCGCCGCCCGAGTGCGGCGACGAAGGCGTCGTACCGCTCGCCGGCCTGTGCGCGTGCGGCCGCCTGGGCTGGCTCCGGAAGTGGCGGGTTGGTGGTGAGCCAGAAGCGGACGAACACTGCGAGCATTTCCACGGAAATGCCAAGGTCGCGTTCCATGCGCGTCATGCGCCGGTCGAGCTGGTCCAATCGCTTGGTGGTCGCGGCCTCTTGGCGCTCGGCGGCGTCGGGCGATAGGAAGGATGCGATGGCCGCTTCCGCGACCAGGGATCGCGATTGATCGCGACGCGCGGCATAAGCGGCGAGCGCTTTCGTGATATCCGGATCGAGATAGACCGAGAGGCGCTGCTTCTTCGGAATCTTCATGTTCACCACGCTCAGAGGTCCATCCCGTCACTGGGATCGAGCGAGACCTGCCGCGCGACGCCCTGCATCACCTGATTCAGCCGGCCTGCGCGCGCGGCGTCGTCGTCATCGGCGTCGTCGGGACCATCGAGCTCGAACTCGTTGTCGATCGGCGCCTTCCTCTCGACAGGCTTTACCGCGGTCAGCTCCGGTTGCTGACGCCGTTCGGAGCCGGTCGAGTCGTCATCGCCGGTGCCGTCCTGCTGCGCGGCTGCATCGGGTTGCGGCCGCGACGGCAATGGCAGGGCGCTCCAATCGTCCGGCTTTCCCGCGGCTGGCCTCGCGAGCGCGGGTGGTGGCAGGACGCGTTCCTGAAACCGGCGATCCTCGAAATAGCGGGCTTTCTTCGCGCGTATCGGCGGCGTACCGGCCACCATCACGATCTCGTCGGCGGGCGGGAGCTGCATCACCTCACCCGGCGTCAGCAGTGGGCGCGCCGTCTCCGATCGCGAAACCATCAGATGGCCGAGCCATGGGCTCAGCCTGTGCCCCGCGTAGTTTCGCATTGCCCGCATCTCGGTCGCGGTGCCGAGGGCGTCGGAGACGCGTTTGGCCGTGCGCTCGTCATTGGTCGCGAAGCTCACGCGCACATGGCAGTTGTCGAGGATCGAGTTGTTCGGACCATACGCTTTCTCAATCTGATTGAGCGACTGGGCGATCAGGAAGCTCTTCAGCCCATAGCCCGCCATGAACGCCAAGGCGCTCTCGAAGAAGTCGAGGCGCCCGAGTGCGGGAAACTCGTCGAGCATGAGCAGCAGCCGGTGCCGCCTGCCTTTGGCGTTGAGATCCTCCGTCAGTCGGCGTCCGATCTGATTGAGGATAAGCCGGATCAGCGGCTTGGTGCGCGCGATGTCAGATGGCGGCACGACGAGGTAGAGCGTCGACGGTCGCGCTCCGCCAACAATGTCTGTGATGCGCCAGTCGCAACGGCGCGTAACATCCGCCACCACGGGATCGCGATAGAGTCCGAGAAACGACATCGCGGTCGACAAGACGCCCGACCGCTCATTGTCGGACTTATTCAGCAGCTCGCGCGCGGCCGATGCGATGACCGGGTGCGGTCCAGCTTCGCCGAGATGCGCCGTCTTCATCATGGCGGCGAGCGTCGACTCGATCGGCCGCTTGGGGTCGGAGAGGAAGGCGGCGACGCCTGCGAGTGTCTTGTCGGTCTCAGCGTAGAGAACGTGCAGGATAGCGCCGACGAGGAGTGCGTGGGACGTCTTCTCCCAATGATTGCGGCGTTCCAAACTCCCTTCGGGATCGACCAGGATGTCGGCGATGTTCTGGACGTCGCGGACCTCCCATTCGCCGCGGCGGACTTCGAGCAGCGGGTTGTAAGCGGACGACTTCGCATTCGTGGGATCGAACAGCAGCACGCGGCCATGTTGGGCGCGGAAGCCGGAAGTGAGCTGCCAGTTCTCGCCCTTGATGTCGTGAACGATGGCGGAGCCCGGCCAGGTCAGCAGCGAGGGCACGACCAGGCCGACGCCCTTGCCGGAGCGGGTCGGCGCGAAGCACAGCACATGCTCTGGCCCGTCATGGCGAAGATAGGCGCGATCGAACCTGCCGAGCACCACGCCATCGGGCCCAAGCAGGCCGGCGGCGCGCACCTCGTCGGCTCGCGCCCAGCGCGCCGAACCATAGGTTTCGACATTTTTGGCCTCGCGGGCTCGCCACACTGACATGCCGATGGCGACCGCGATGGCAATGAAGCCGCCGGATGCGGCGATGTAGGCGCCCTCGACGAAAACCGAAGGCGCATAGGCGTCGTAGAAGTACCACCACCAGAAGAAGGCCGGCGGATGGTAGACTGGCCAGCCAAATGCCTCGAACCATGGCCGGCCGAGTTGCGGCTGGAAGCCTAGCTGCCATGCCGTCCACTGGGTCGCGGTCCAGGTCGTGGTCAGCACGATCACGAAGACGGCGAGAATCTGTCCCCAGAGAATCTTCGTGGCCGACATGGCGGTGTCCTTTCTTGATGAGGAGCGGTGATCACAGGCCGAGCCCCCGCTTGCGGCCGAAGCTCCAGTCGATGCCGCCATCGCTTCGCGCGAGACCGGAGACATGACGGCCGAGCTGCTTTTCGAGTGATGGAGACCAGGGAACGAGCTGGAAGCCGAGGCCGTCATCGATCATCGCGAAGCGGCCGGAGGCGAGCGCGAAGCGCTGCCTGTAGGTGCCGGCGACATACTCACCCGTCGAAGCACGCGTCAGCGGCCGCCCGCTTTCCGCCGACAGCTTATCGGCGAGCGCGTCCAGCTCGCGCCGGCGCAGCGTCTCGATCAGGTCGCGGCTGAAGCTGACGCCACGGCTCTGACGCTCCGCCAGACCTTGCGCGATCAGGTGCTCGGCGCGCCGGTCCAGCGCCTCGCGCACCTCTGCGCCAAAGCCGCCGACGCCGCCGCCGAGTGCGATCGGTTCACGGGCGATAGCTTGCCGGTCAAGCCAGGTGGCGCCGGCTGCGGTGATCTGCCGTTCGATCGAGAGGTCCGAGCGGACCGCCAGGGCGACGCGGCGCCGGCCCTGGGCATCGTCGAACTTGCGCAGCTCGACGATCGAGCCCGGCGCGCCGTCCCCGGCGGCGTCGAGATCGGGCAGCTTGATATGATGGGTCCGTCCGTCCGCGCCGTCGACCACGGCATAGGCGGTGCCCTTCAGCTCGTCGTCGAGGCCGCGAGCCACCAGACGGCCGACGACAGAATCGTCCAGGCTTTCGCCTGCCAGCACGTAGCTGGCCGTGCCGCGCTCGATGCCGCGTTCCGAAAGGCCGCGATGGATTCGCTTGATGATGTCGCCGCGTTCGCCCAGCTCGCGCAGAGTCGTCTCGGCATTCTCGGACACAATCCACTGGCCGGGGCCAACCTGGTCGGCAAGCCCAAGCGATTCGAGCTTGCGCAGGCGTCCGACCTTGAGGGCGTGGAATTCGTCGGGCTGCCGGTTGGGATGCGGCGCAAGGTCGATGACGCCGGTGCGACAGCCATCGCGCGTGAGCTGGCGATCGAGGTTGGTCCAGCGTTCGGCGTCGATCTGACGTTCCAGGGTGCGACGGATTTCGTGATCCGTGCGCGGACCCAACTCCCGCGTGATCAGATCCCGCGCCCGATCGCGCATGCCTTCCTTGATATAGTCGCGGGAGATGACGAGGTTCTCGCCGTCCTCGCGCACGCCACGCACAATCAGGTGGACGTGCGGATGCTCGGTGTTCCAGTGATCGACGGCGACCCATTCGAGCTTGGTGCCGAGGTCCTTCTCCATCTGGCCGACCAAATCGCGGGCGAAGGTCTTGAGGTCCGACATCTCCACGGCGTCGTCCGGCGAGACGATGAACCGGAAATGATGCCGGTCGTCCTCGCATCGCTGCGCGAACGCCTTCGGATCGGCATGGTCCGTACCAGGGCCGAACAGCCTCGCCTTCTCTCCGTCCCGGGTGACGCCCTCGCGGCGCAGATAGTTGAGATGGGTGGCGAGCGGCGCGCCGCGTCCGGCGTGACGGACGACGCGCGCCTTGACGACGGCGCCGCGCGAGCGGGAGGTGATGAGCCGGTTGGCCTGCACTGATGCGCGCTGACCGCGGCCGAACCGGGAGCGGTGGCCCGGCCCGATCGTCCCCTTGCGGGAAACCGATCCGCCGGCCCGCTGGGCGGCGGCGAGCGCCTGGGCGATGAAGGGTCTGGCGCGCTGCACGCGCGTCGAGCGGATGCGGCCTGGCCGGATTCGGAAATCGTTCTCGTCGGTCATGGTCGCGCGCCTGCACATCGCGCGATGGCGCTGATTTGCTTATGAAATCGCTGAAGCCGCAGACTGCGCCAGACAGGCGCACCTCGCGAATTTGCTGCATAAGCCCTTGAAAAAGCACAACCGAACCGAGGCGCACATCGCGCCCCTTTATCCTGCCATCGTGCGGTCGTGTTGCCTCGCTCCCCCTTCCACGCACGCCATGATGCGCCGGAGTACGCCAGACCGCGATCTCGAGTGAGCGCGGTCATTGCGGCCCTCGACCATCAGGCCGCGCGACGAACAGGCCGGAGGACTGCGGCATGATCGCGGAAACCTCGCGCACGGGAGGTGTCGCAGGAGCGTCGTCCGGATGGTGCGGGGTTTGCGCTGGATCGGCAGCCGAGATGCGCTCGATACGCGCGACGAACAGCGGGGCGCGGGTCCAAGCCTGTGGCGGATCGGCGACGGCGACGGCGACTGGACTGGGGAGATCACCGCCGCCGAATAAAGGGACCAGCGCGGCGACGTAGGCGCGGGTCTCGGCCGGGAGCGGGCGACCGGCGAGATACTCCTCGTAGCGTCCCGGCCCCGCATTGTAGGCGGCCAGGAAGCCTAGCGAACCATAGCGATCATACATCTCGCGCAGGTAGGCCGCGCCCGCGAGGATGTTGTCGCGCGGACTGTAAGGATCGCGCCCCAGTCGGTGGCGTGTGCGAAGCTCCGTCCATGTATGGGGCATGATCTGCATCAGACCCATTGCGCCCGCGGATGAGATCGCGCGCACGTCGCCCGCGCTTTCGGCACGCATGACGGCGCGAATCCAGCGCTCCGGAATGCCGAAGCGTTGCGAAGCCTCGGCGATGAAGACGGCGAACGGATCGGCTGGGCTTGCGCGCGAGGTCGTCGCGTTCTGCGCCAGCGCGGTGGCCGGTGATCCGCTGACGATCAGCAGGCCGGAAAGGAGAAGGACGGAGAGATGCCGGGCGGCGCGTGTCCGCCCGGTCTCCACCGGTTGCCTGCGCGATGGGCGGCGCGTCGGCATGCCGTCAGTCCCGCTCATTGCGCTTCGGCGGACGGTTCCAGTGCAGGCCCCAGGCGGACTTGTCGTCGCCGGACTGGAACAGGTTGGCGCGGATCGGTTGGCGGAGTGACGGGTCGTCGATCTGCAAGGAAACGTAGTCGCCGGCCTTCTCGCCGGTTCGCCTCCATCCGGCGCCGATCTCCGGACCGCCGTCGTCGCGAAGGTGAATGCGATAGTCCGGCGCGTTCTCGGTGTCGGAATGCTCGGCGGGGACGAGCACCATCTCGATGTCGAGAGCGACCGTTCGGATGCGGCCGGCATAGCCGGTCTTGGTGCGCGTGAACTCTCCGATCTGCGGCATGGAAGCCTCCTGTGTGGTGCGGTGAAATGGGAATGGGCGCGTCTTCACCGCGTCGCGGCGCGCCATTCGAAGCGGCCGTTGCCGTCTTCGTCGGTGTAGAGAGGGGTTGCTCGTCCGATGACCGAGCCGCGGGAAACTGGACCGAAGTAGCGACCGTCCAGGCTGTCCTCCACGGACCAGTTCATGAGGAAGATCTCGTCGGCGGCGATGCGGCGGCAGCCCTGCCAAACGGGGAGATGGCGGCCGAGACGGTCGCGCGGCAGCGCGTCGCCGACCGGGATGCCGTCTACGGTGACGTGTGCGCCGGTGCGGCAGACTTGTTGCCCCGATAGACCCGCAACGCGTTTCAGGAGCGGGACGCCGCGAGGCAGATAGCCGCGCTCAGCGAGGAACGATGCGAGCGGCTCGGGTGCGTTTACGGCGACCAGGTCGGTCACTTCGAGCTGCGGCGACCGATCGATTGAATAGAGGCCGACCGGCGTGCTGGCGGACGCGTTCCAGATCAGCCTGGGCGTGATGTGGATGAAGGACAGGCCACCGATCAAGATCACGGTGAAGTACGTCGTCATGACGTAGCCGAAGCGGGTCATGGCTCGACCTTCCGGCGCAGAAGGATGGCCCGATGCTGCTCCGCCGTGTAGCTGCGCGGTTCCTGGCCGGCAGCGAGACGATTATGAACATGCCGCCAATGATGCGGTGAGACCTCAGCCGGATTGATGCCGACCGACTCGATGGCGTCGACGATCTGCAGTACGCGCTCGACCTTTGGCCAGCCGTCCATCCTCAGCAGGATGTCGCCACCAGGACGCACGAAGGGCAGAGTCTGGTAGTGCTCGCCGGGCGAGATCGCGCGCACGATGTCGATGCGCGAGATGATCGTGCCGAAGTCGTTTGCCGCCCAACGGACAAAGGCGAAGACACTGTGGGGCGGGAAGCTGAGCACGCGCCGGCGTCGGTCGAGAATCTGTTCCTGGACGTCCTGGCCGAACCGAATCCAGTATTCGACCCTCTTCTCGATCCAGGTCAGTTCGACGCGAGTCAGACCGTCGAAGAGGAGCGCCGCCGGCACGCCGCGCAAATGACCAGCGCCGTTCATTGCGTGTCTCCTTCGGCTGGAGGAAATTCGCGGGCGAGCAGTTCGCGCAGCATGTCGGCGACGGTGACGCCGCGCTGGAACGCGGCGATCTTGATCTGGCCGCGCATGTCGGGCGTCACATCGATCGTGAGCCGTGCCGTGAACGCGGCGTCGCCGTTCCGAGCGGGTCGCGGATCGGAGGCTTTGACCCAGCTCTCAGGATCGACAGGACGTGCAGTGAAGCCGCGTTTCTGGGATCGCCCGGTCATGGCGCGATCCTCCCGATCTCGGCGCAGAGCGCGGTGATCTCGCGCGCTGCCGGGCCGTGCTCGTTGATCTCCGAGACGAGGCGTCCAGACCGCGCTGTGTCGGCGAAGGCGACGCGCTGGCCGATGGTGGACGCGAGCACCGGCGGATCATGGTCGGCGAGCGTCTCGGCCGTCTCGCGGGCGATGATGGTGCGCGCGCCGCATCGGTTCAGCACGAAACGAGCCACGACCTGCGGACGATAGATGCGCGCCTCGCCAAGCAGCGACAGCATCTCCGCCGAGGCCCAGCCATCGAAGGGCGATGGCTGCACCGGGATCAGCACCAGGTCGGCGGCAAGCAGTGCTGATCGCATCAGGCCGGCAACGCGCGGTGGCCCGTCGATCACCACATGATCGGCGCCTCGCGCCAGTTCCGGCGCTTCGTTGTGAAGCGTATCTCGCGCTAGACCGACAACACCAAACAGGCGCGGTAAACCTTCGCGCGCGCGCTGCTGCGACCAATCGAGCGCGGAGCCCTGTGGGTCCGCGTCAATGAGTAGGACGCGCCTCCCCCTGCTGGCCCATTCGCCGGCGAGATGGAGCGCGAGCGTCGTCTTGCCGACGCCGCCCTTCTGGTTGAGGAGCGCGACGATCATGACGCACCGCCACCGCGACGGGCGGCATTCCCATGGCCAAGCCTTGCGTGCGGCTTGGCGGGATGGACAACGTCATGTCCCGGATCAGATGTGGAAAGCCGCGTGCCACGATCCGCCCAGGCCTGAAGATCGTCGAGGGCATAGACAATGCGGCCGCCCAGCTTGCGATAGACTGGTCCGGTGCCATAGGTGCGATGCTTCTCGAGCGTGCGACCTGACAGGCCGAGGAAGCGCGCAGCCTCAGGGGTGCGGAGATAGCGTGGCGGGGGGTCGAGTCGCGCTGCTGGCATGGGGCCTCCGGGCTTCGGCTGCGCCTCCAGCGTGCGGTGGCGAAGCGGCGACCACGGTGGCGAACCATCGGCGTCAGGGTGGATGACGAAGTGAGGCCCCTGCGTGCGCATACCCCCTTACGGTCACGCTTGAGGGGAGCCGAGGCGGGGTCAGCGGCCGGCGAGCAAACGGAGATAGCCGCCGTGCATCATCGTCTGCGCATCCTTCACCAAGCGGATCGTCTGGGCGCGGATGGACGACGTCTTCCACTCGGCAGCGGACTGCCGGGGCGTGTCGAAAAGCACTCCGGCGATTTCGCGATAAGTCGCGCCCGCGGATCGGCCATCGAGCGCGCGCACCATGCGCACCAGCCGCAAGCGGTGGCGCGGTGTGAGCGTGAGCGCGCGCGGTAGCGGACCGGCGGCACGTCCAAATAGGCGGCGTTGGAATCGCAATGCCGCTTCGGTGCGGATGTGGAAGTTGTCGTCGAGCGGTAGCAGGATGGCGAGCGGCTGAGCCGGGTCGATGGCTCCGGCGACCAAATAATGATCACCGTCGGGATCGGCTATTACGATCGCACCTTCGCCTCCGGGCTGCGCGTGCAATGTGGCGTGGGTCAGGTCGAGTTGTTCGAGCCGCCGGGCCATGCGAAAGACGGCCGGCGCGGCTTCAAGCATCAGAACGCTGGCGACAACCTCGGGCCGCCAGAAGATCGCGGTCTCGTTAGCGGAGCGATCGGGGTCGAGCAGGAAATCGCAGCCCCCACTGTGGGGCGGCGGCGCTCCTATGGGGCAATGAAGCGCTTGACCGGCTGGCCGGCGTGCTGCGCAGACGGTCATAGTCGCTGCGATAGTCGGGATTCCGGCGCAGGAACTCCCACGCAAACCCTTGCCGCTCCAAGCGGTTCAGCGCGCGTTCGGTTGTCTGCAATCGCCAATCCGGCGGCTCGGCCATACGCGTCTCCTCGTCCGCGTTTTGAGTGGCCCCCTCCACGCCCAAGCCTCGCCGCCGACGAGGCGCGGCGGAAGTCCCCGAAAACTGCGCGGCGTGATGCCTCGCACAACCGGGAGGAGTGTCCTGCTTTAAGACACGCGGGGACGGAGGAGCTCGCGATAGCCGGTGGTGGTCATCCAGCGGGCGCGGGCGAGATGGCTGTCATGAACTATTCGGGCGCGGTCGGGATCGCGGTCCGGATCGAGCGCGAAAAGGATTTGCACCGCCTCACGCCAGTCGGCGCCTTCGGCGGCGGCATCGAGGAGCCGAATATAGAGAGCAAGATGGCTTTCGTCGTAACCCGTCAGGCGGTCGCCGTCGGGCGGACGGTCCTGGAAAGCAATGACGGTCATCGGCGCGTCCATCTTCTTTGGTTAATCGATCGTATCCGCATCGCCAATGCAAACCAGACCGATAGCTGAAATTTCCCGATGCTTTTCACGCATCGCGCCAGCCCAGTGGCGGCATCGCGAGGAGGCTTCGCGGCCGTGTATTATAACACGTAGCGATATAATACTCGATTGTCTCCTATCCTGCGGATGGACATTCGCAGAATTTTTGGAGCCAACGTCAGGAGGTATCGCGTCGCGGCCGGTCTGAGTCAGGAAGCGGTCGCCGTGAAAATGGGTGTGGACCGCGCCTATGTGAGCGGCATGGAGCGGGGCCAGCAGAATGTCACGCTGTTGACGATGTGGCATTTGTCGGAAGCGTTGGGCGTGAGACCCGCCGACCTTCTCGATGAGGCGGTAGAGGAAGCTGAGACGTGAGTCTCAGCGAGTCGCGGCCCGACTTGCCCGATCCGCACTGCCGGATAAGCGGAAACGTGCAAATCCGTCAAAACCGCCGGTAGTGCCTCAGTTTGAAATTCAGCCGGTGAAATAGCGATAGCCGAGCCATGCCGTCAGTCCAACGGATGCGACCCAGACGCAACTATTACTACGGCGGCGGTTCCACTCACCGGGCGCACTCCGGCAAGAGCGGCGGCGGCGCGGTGCTCTGCCAAAACTTCTGGCGGGATCATTTTGATCACAGCCAGAATGCCGAGCGGCACAATTATCGCGTCGTCGAGATACCCCAGCACTGGAATGAAGTCTGGAATCAGATCTATTGGCGACAGAGCGTATCCAGCAACGCATAGCGCCAGCGCTTTCGCGTACCAGGGGGTGCGAGGATCGCGAGCAGCGAGATAAATCGCATGCACGTCTCGCTTGATCGTGCGTGCCCAGTCTTTCAGCTTGCCGTTCATTGGACGACACTATCCGCAAAAGGGCGGTGGCGCGTAATTCAAACCGAGAGACTACCAAACCGCCGACGCGCAATGCCGACAATGCGCAAAGCCGGATCGACGAGCCTTGAAGGGCTTGCCCCGCCCGAGGATCGGGCGGGGCATCCTGAGCCGGGCGGTCAATCCGCGTTCCTACGGCTGGGGCGGGACCAGATGAGGCTGTAGCCCTCGCCGTCCTCGTCGTCGAAGAGGTTGGCGAAGATCGGGGCGGTGAAGCTCGGATCGTCGAGCTTGAGGCTCAGATAGTCGCGGCCTTCGTTCGAGCGCTTGGACCAGGCGGCGCCGATCTCGGCGCGGCCGACGAAGACGCGGTGGCTGGGAGCGTTCTCGGCTGAGCGGCCGTTCTCCGGGACGATGCGGACGTTCCTGCGCCTGGACCGAGAGGGTGACGATGTCGCCGACAAATTCGTTGTTGCCGGTCTTCTTGAAGGTGCCGATGGTCGCCATGATAGTTCTCCTTGAACTCTGTTCCGAGCCCGCACCATTGCGGCCTCGATGGCGATCGGCGGGCCGAAGGCGATCGACGCGGCATCGCTTGCGACCGCAGCGCAGCGGAGGATGGCAGCCAGGCGACTTTGTTGTTTCGCGAGGATGACGGCGCAGCCGGCAGGGGAAGAAAGTCGCTCGGCGCCATTGCCGCATAGGCGATCGAGGCGCAGCCGGCCTTCGGCCAGATCAGCCCATTGAAGAGGCCGTTTTGGAGCGGTCGGTTAGACAGAGATGGATTGAGGAGAACGTGGCGAGCGCGCTGCCGTCGCGGTCCCGGCGTCAACGCGGTTGGCGATTCCACGCGACCGTTCCGGGCCTGACCGCATCTCGACGCAGACACTGCTCTGGTATGAAAGCTCGCACACCGATGTTTCGATCGTGTGACCGAACGACGCCTCACTGCTCCAGCGTGAAACTGCGATGACGCGACACGGGTTGACCGAGACTAAGGTCCGAGTGGCGCTAACCGCCATTCCCATGGCTTCGATGACGAGGGCGGCGCTGGGGAGATCATTAGTTGGTTCTGCCTCTGCTGCTGATGGCGTCAGGCGCGTGCCAAGCCCCGCCCGGACGGTCCGGGCGCTGCCATCGCCGCCACGCGCACGAATGCTGTGACGCCGACGGCAATTGCGCCGATGACGGAAAAGACGATCTGCCACGTGTCGGAAGGCATCGTGTGCTTCACGATGCCATGGGTGGCGTGATAGCCGGCGAGCGCTGCGGGCGCGACGAACACGATCGCGATCGCGAGGCGCAGCCAGAGCGGCCGCACGAAGGCGAGCAGGAACTGGCCGATGCCGAACGTCAGTGCGGCGGCGACCAGGCCGACGACGATGCCGCCGATCCAGCCCGCGCCGGTCTGATAGGCCCAAACTCCAGTGGTGACGCCGGCGAAGGCGGGCAGTGCGAATACGGCAAGGGTGAACAAGAGCCAGCAGAGCATGCCAATGGCTGCGATGCTGGCGAGAATGCCGATGAAGATCATGGTAATGGGCTCCCGTGAGAAAATGTCTGACGGTCGTGCCTTCCACCACCACCATGGCGCGACCTGAGCATAGCCGAAATTGAGCGAAAACGGGAGCGGAAATCCGGCTGGACTTCCGCTTCCGCGAGCAGGTTAAGTTGGGAGGCGCTCACGCGCCGCCGAACTTCCAAACTGGGATGCCGAGCTTGCGAGCCTTGTCCGCAAGATTGCCCTGGATGCCGGTTCCCGGAAATACCATGGCGCCGATGGGCAGGACTTCGAGCATCTGATCATTGCGCTTGAACGGTGCAGCCTTGGCGTGTTTCGTCCAGTCGGGCTTGAACGCGACCTGCGGAACCTTGCGATGGTCGGCCCAGCGGGCGGCGATGCGCTCGGCGCCCTTCGGCGATCCGCCATGCAGCAGCACCATGTCCGGATGCTTGGCGTGCACCTGATCGAGCTTGGCCCAGATCAGCCGGTGGTCGTTGAAGTCGAGACCGCCGGTGAAGGCGATCTTCGGACCCGCGGGCAGCATCACTTCGGTTTCGGCGCGGCGCTTGGCGGCGAGGAAGTCGCGGCTGTCGATCATCGCCGAGGTCAGGTTGCGATGGTTGACCATCGATCCGCTGCGCGGCCGCCAAGATGAGCTGGTGTGGCGTTCGAAATGTTCGGCGGCCTGGTCGCGCATCAGCTCGAACGCGTCCCTGCGCTCAATCAGCGTTTGTCCCTCGGCGGTGAGCCGTTCCAGGTCGACGGATTTCACCTCGGAGCCGTCCTGCTCCCGCTGGCTCCGCCGCTGCGCCTGCTCATTGTCGTCGAGTTCGCGCTCGATCCGGTCGGTGGCGCGGTGGAAGAGATCGACGGTCGACCAAAGCAGATCGTCGAGGTCAGGCTCGAGGCGGGTGTCCCGCAAGGTGACAATCAGCGCATCGAAGATGTCGGCAATGGCGCCGGCGACGGCGTTCCCCTCAGGCAGCGGCCTCGGGTCTAGTTCGTCCTGGAAGGGGCGGAAGCCGTAAAGCTGTAGTTCGGTGAGAAGGTGGTCGGTAGGAGATGAAGCGTGATGGGGCTCGAAGTCGTCGCGATCGCTTGTCATGGGATGCTCCTTCGTCGGTTTGACCGCGACCCTCGCGGCCTTCTGGCGACGAAAGCCGTCGGGCGGGCCGGACCTGCACCCGGAGCGAAGCGCAGGGCCGAAGCGTCAGCGGAGGATGGCGAAGCCCGGTTGTTTTGCTTCGCGATGCAAAGGCCCGAAGGGCCGGCGGAAAAGAACCGGGCGTAGCCATTGCCGGACCGGACCGTTTGACGGCCGATCGCCCTCTCGAAGGCCGGGTCGCGGTCTCTCCGGCGAGATGGGAAGCAGCCAGGGTGATCGCGCTGACAGCGCCGCCCCTCTTGTCGCATCCCTCCGGAACTACATCGCCTCGGCCGCGACGAAGCGCGCGACATCTTCCGGGGCGAGCTGAACGCGGACATTGGCGCAAAGCGCAACGATGCCGATCAGCCTGAGATCCTCGTTGAAGTCTCCGAGCGTCGGCGACAGAACAATCGCATCGATCCCGACAGCGTTTGCCCGTTCGATCAGGCTGTCGCGCGCGCCATCGCCAGCCGGATCGTCGTCACGCACGATGTAGAGTCGGCGGAGTGTCGCCGGGAACAGGATGGCTGCAAGATGTGCGGCCGACAGCGCGGCGACCATCGGCATGCGGCGCGCTGCCATTCGCAGCGACAGAATGGTCTCGATGCCTTCGCCGGCCGCCATCACGTCATGCGCTATTCCGAACCGGACCGCGTGACCGAGGAGGTCGCCCATCGCCCGCCGCGGCGTGTCGACCGGTGCCTTGCCGCTGCCGTCAGGTGCAAGCCACGTGCGATGCACGCCGGTGATCCGGCCGCCGAGATCGGTGACAGATGCAATCATCGCCGGCCAGCTCTCGGTCGGACTATGCTCGTCCGGCCGGAAATAGCATCGCGGATGAAAGCGCAGCGATCCGGTTCCGTGCAAAGCCGTGATGCCGCGGTTCCGCAAATACGTGTCTACGACAGTGCGCGGAATCGGTTGCGACATGGCGAAGAGCCGGCGTGCGGCCTCGGGCGATCCGGTCGGAGCTGGCGCCAGCCGCGGACTTGATTGCCGCTCAGGCTCAGGATGCGGAAGGCTGAGGAAGGTTCGCGCCTCTTCGGCGACGTCCTTGAAATCCACGAGACCGCGTGTCTCGCGGATGACGTCGAGCAAATCGCCGTGTTCGCCAGTAGCGGCGTCGGTCCATTTGCCTGCAGCGCCCTTGCCGGATTCGGTGCCCTTTAGGCGGACGAACATGGACCGCCCCGGCGTGTTGCGGGCATCGCCTACCAGCCAATAGCGTCCTTCACGGCGGCCGTTGGAAAGATAATGCCGGCAGACCGCCTCAGCCTGCCTGGCCATGCGGCGCGCCAGATCGGATGCATTGTCCGACATCGTGTCCTCCGAGACGAAAAAGGGCCCGCCATCGCTGGCGGGCCCCTGGCAGTGCGGTTGGCTCCTTCGTTATTCGGCCGCGGTCGCGTGGGCTTCGAGCGCGACCGACTCATCCTCGGTCACTTCGTCGTCTTCGACCACGGCCGTTTCGCCGCCGTCCGCCGCCGTTTCTTCGCCCGCCGCGTCGGCGCCTGCTTCCGCAGCGTCGATGGCGTCGGACTCAACGGCGCTCAGCACGTCGCGACCCGGTGTGCGCAGCGGCTCCGGCAGCCATCCGGACCCGGCCAACAGCGTCTGGGCTTGTTCGGCCATCTCGGCCTTCTTCAGATGCTCAATGCGGTCGCCCGCACGCTCACCTTTCGCCTCCCGCACGGCTGCGAGGATGCGGGCCTTGGTCACCCGACCAAAATAGTTTTCGATCGTCGGCGTCCAACCGGCGGCAACCATGTCGAGATCGACGGCATGGGCGATCCGGTCGGCGTGGGCCAGCGCGCGAGGCTTGCGATTGTAGGCCTCATAGACCGCGTTGACCGACAGCGAGACGCAATGAGCGAAGAGCGCCCGACGGCTGTCGCCGTCGAACGTCACAAGCCCGTCCCAAAGGTCGGCCGGTTCCTTCGGCAGCGCGCTGACCCAAGCCTGATGCCGGGCGTCGAAAGCGACGGCAAGCGCACTGTCGGCAAGGCCCGGCGCCTGAGCGCTGAAACCGACACTCTTCAGGTCGAGCTCCAGACAGGTGTCCTGCGCGTAACGGTAAAACACCTTGAGGCACAGGGCGTGAAGCGCGGCGATGAAGGCGATGTCGGGATTCTCGCCCACCGCATGGCGAAGGGCCAGGGTCCGATGGGCGGTCAGCTCGGTCATCAGCCGGTCAGGAATCGGCTTGATACCATCGTCTTCTTCGGGCTCAGCGGCAGGACTCTCCGGGTCCGCGACCACGCTCGCACCGTCATGCTCAGCGCGTGTTGCGATGGTCGGCCCTTCGGCCGGATCGGTCTCGGCGTCAGACTCGGGGGCGATCCGAAGTTCGTCCTCGGGGCGGACATAGCCGCGCTCGATGCGCAGGGCGCCGGAGCCGTCGATGCTGATGAAGGCGCCAGCTCGCGCGACCTCCTCGGGATCGAAGGCCGGGGGGCGTTCATCGAAGGCGGCAAGCGCCGTCTCGATCTCGCCGAGTCGTTGATCGACCTCGTCGGGCAGTTCCTCGGCTTCGGCGTAGGTCTCCTCCAGACTGTCCATCTCGGCTTGCAACGCATCGCGCGTCGCCTGCTCATCGTGGGTGAGCGGAATCTGCTCGCCGCGCAATTGCCGCAGGCCGTAGGTGTGGCCGTAGGCAAAGTCGGGCGCGACATCGATCCACTTCCAGCCTTCGGCGCGGATCGCTTCGGACTGCTCGCGCAGCTTCTCGGCCACCAGCATGTCGAGGAGACCGACATCCTGCAGCCAGCCGCCGTCGTCGCCCTGGAACAGGTCGCGCAGGATCACGCCGCCCGCCTCGGTGTAGGCGTCGAGGCCGATGAATTGCGCGCGCTTGTCAGACGCCCGCACGGCCCCCTCGGTGAGCATCCGGCGGATGACATGCGGCTCTTTGGAGTACGACTGGGTCAGGCGCTCGAACACCTGCTCCTGGCGCTCATGATCGCCGTTGACGGTGAACGCCATGAGCTGGTCCAGCGTCATGCCGTCGTCGGCATAGACGTCGAGCAGCTTGGGCGAGACGGACGCAAGGCGGAGGCGCTGCTTGACCACCGACACAGCGACAAAGAAGGCCGCGGCGATGTCCTCCTCGGATTGGCCCTTCTCACGCAGCGCCAGGAACGCCCGGAACTGATCGAGCGGATGCAGCGGCGCGCGCTGGACGTTTTCGGCGAGGCTGTCTTCCTCGGGAATGCCGTTCTCGCGCACGACGCAGGGCACGGGCGCGGTCTTGGCCAAGCGCTTCTGCTTGACCAGAAGTTCGAGCGCGCGGAAGCGGCGGCCGCCGGCCGGCACCTCGAACATGCCGGTCTCGACGCCTTCGGCATCGCGAACCGGCCGCACGGTGATGCTCTGCAGGAGCGTGCGCCGGGCGATGTCCTCGGCCAGCTCGTCGATTGAGACGCCGGCCTTGATCCGGCGGACATTGGACTGGCTCAGCACCAGCTTGTTGAACGGGATATCCCGCGATGAGGACAGGACGATCTTCTGAACTCGGGTCATGGTCATTCTCCATGACGGGCGGCCGTGAGACTCTCTCGCGACCTCAACCCGTCACGAAGCGAGCGCAGCCCTCTTCCTCTAGGAGGCTCGGGCTGCGCGGAATCGTAAAGGCGTGGAGCCGTAGACACCGGCTTCACGCCTCCCGGTATTACCGGACGCTGGAAAGGAGTTTCGCGGCTTTGCCCTCCAGCTCCAGCCGCGCATCTTGATGTGGCTTGGCGCGGGCGAGCGCCGTGATTCCCTGGACAAAGTCGAAGATCGACTCCGGCGGCCGCCCTTCTTCCTCCAGCACGGTGGCGATGATCTTCTCAGTCTCGGGACGTGAGAAGCCGCGCCTGCGCAAGAAGCTCTCGCGATCCTCGTCCTTGCGGGCAACGACCTGCTCGCGAGCGGCCCTGATCCCCGCTAGAAACGGGGCGGGCGACGACGTGGCGAAGCGTTCCAGCGCCGGCGCCGCCTGATGCGCGAACCGGTGGCTGGCGAACTTGCTGTGACGGATCGAGATCTCCTCGAAGCCCTCGGCGCCCCAGATGTTGCGATTCATGCAAACCGCGCGGAGATAGAAGGACGCCATGCCGAGCGTCTTGGAGCCCACCTCGCTGTTCCAGCAATAGAAGCCCCGGAAGTAGAGATCAGGGTCGCCATTGGGCAGGCGGCCGGCTTCGATCGGATGAGTGTCGTCGACCAGGAAGAGGAAGACATCGCGATCGGAGGCGTAGAGGGTGGTGGTGTCCTTGGTCACCTCGACAAACGGATTGTGCGTCATGGTCGACCAGTCGAGCAGGCCCGGCACCTTCCAGCATGTATCGCCCGTGCCGTCGCCGGCGATCTTCATGATCGCAGCAACCAATTCATGGTCCCAGATGCGGCCGTAGTCCGGGCCGGTGACGGCGCGCAGTTCGATCCGCCCGTCGTCCGCTTCCAGCGTCTTCACCAGCTCGGCGCGGTGCGAGAGCAGCCCGTGCTGCATGTTGATGCCGGCAAGCGGCGCGGGAAGCTGCCGCATATAGCCGGCGGGCGCGCCGATGAGGCTGCACATCTGGCCGAACGACCAGTGCGTGGGAGCGATGGGCTCCTCGCGGCCGGGCACGATCAACGCCAGGCGCTCCGCGTCATCGCGACTGGCCTCGACGCGGATGGCGCGAGATTCGACGGTGCGCGCCGCGGCGCGATCGGCGCGGGCGCGAACCGCGGCGTGGAGGGCGCTGAGCGACAGATAGCGCTCGTCGTCGGGCCGCGAGAACCATTCGGACGACACCCGCCCGATCCGTTCGCCGCGCGAGATGTCGACCTTATAGCCGGCTGAAACCGGCGGGGCGCCGAAGGCATCTTGCTCGGCGACGATGTTTATCTGGGTCATGGCAGAATCTCCATGACGGGCCGGCCGGGAGCCTCTCTCTCGACCCTCAAACCCGTCACGGCGAATGCCGCAGCCCTCTTCCTCTAAAGGCCACTAGACGCCAGAAGCGAAACCACAACTCGCCGCCCCCCTCGGCCTAGCGCGTCTCGACAGTGACGTGCGCCAGCTCGTGCACCGGGGCCAACCGCGAGCGCACTGTGTCTCCATCCACACAGCCGGTCACGCTGACGATTGCCGCATGCGCCCCCGGCCCGACGCGCCAGATGTGGAGGTCGGTGATGCGCGTGTCACCCTTGCCTTCGACGTGCTCGCGGACCTCGGTTTCCAAATGGGTGTCGGACGTGTCGAGCAGCACGCCGGCGGTATCCCGCATCAGAGTCCAGGACCACACCGCGATTACGGTCGCGCCCACAATGCCCATCACCGGGTCGAGCCAGATCCAGCCGAGGTAGCTGCCGGCGAGCAGCGCAACAATCGCCAGCACCGAAGTGAGCGCGTCGGCCAGGACATGGACGAAGGCAGATCGCAGATTGTTGTCGTTATGGCGGGCCGCGTGTCCGTGATGATGATCGCCATGGTCATCGTGTTGGTGGCCATGATGGTGCCCGCCGCTGAGGAGTAGCGCGCTGGCGATATTGACCACGAGTCCGATCACCGCCACGACCGTCGCTTGCGAGAAGGCCACCGGGCGCGGTTCTAGGAGGCGGCCTACAGATTCGAAGGCGATTCCGACAGCCACGACCCCGAGGATCAGCGCTGAGGCGAAGCCGGCAAGATCTCCTACCTTGCCAGTGCCGAAGCTGAAGCGGCGGTTGGTGGCGTTGCGCTTGGCAAAAGCATAGGCGCCGGCCGCGATCGCGAGCGCACCGGCGTGCGTCGCCATGTGGAAACCATCCGCGAGCAGCGCCATCGAGTTGAAGATGGAGCCGGCGACGATCTCGCCGACCATCATCACGGTCGTCAGCGCGACCACCCAGAGCGTGCGCCGGGCGTTGTCGTCGTGGCCCTCGCCCAGGAACATGTGGTCGTGGTTTAGGGCTCCGATGTCCCGCTCGGTTGTCATCTCATCTGTCCCTATTTGATGTAGCGGCGCACGACCGCGATCAGTTCCTCGGCGCCCGTCGCGCGCGCGGCATCGCTGAGGTCCGGGTGGGCGACGTGCTCGCGCACATGGTCTTCGACCAACTCGTCCATGAGCCCATTGATCGCGCCGCGGGCGCCGGCGACCTGGTGCAGGACCGCAGAGCACCCGACCTCCTCGGTGATCGCCTTCTCGATCGCGGCCATCTGGCCTGCGATGCGGCGGACGCGTGCGATGAGCTGGTCTTTGTTGGATATGGTGTGTACCATAGGGTACTCCCCTATACTATTATCACGGCCAAAGGAAGCCGTCTTGCACACAGGGCGGTGCCGAGCAGACGGAAAACCGCCGGCCGCCTGTTTTGCTACGCCACAGCACGACGCCTCCTCCTTTTGATTGCGTCAGGCGCCGCGCGTCGCTCCAGTGAGGCATGGCCCAGAAGCGACGTGTACGCCGGGTCCTGCCTGAATGGTCCGGCGAGTCTGAAGACCTGTATGACTATGCGCGTCCGCCAGCGCCGCGCGCGGGGCGGTCGCCCCTGCGCTTAGAGGGGGCGATCACGGTGACTGACGACTGGCCCGAGATCGTGCCGATCACGGACGCCGAGTTGAGGGTCATGGAAAGCCATTTCGCCCAAGAGCTGGACGAGCTTTTCGGGCCGCGAGCCTGATGGGAATTTGGAAGTTGATTTGTTCGTCTATATGACGTACATTGTTGAGGAAACGTAGACCATGTCAGGAGTGACCCCAATGCCGCGCAAACAGCCCAAGATCGAACGGGAAACGCCCAACCGCGTCGAACGCCTCGGATTCCGGCTGGATGAAGAAACGAAGGATCTTATCGAGCGGGCCGCCCACCTCTCGCGGCGCAAGGTCAGCGACTTTTGCGTGACTGCGCTCACCGACACCGCACGCCGGACGATCGCCGAGCATGAGACGTTGGTGTTGTCCGATCACGACCGCGCGGCATTCTTCGACGCGCTGGTCAATCCGCCTGAGCCGAGCGAGCGGCTGGTCCGCGCCCTGGCCGAGCACAAGCGCCGGGTCGCTTCCTGAACATGGCGGCGTCTCGGCCAGATTTGAAGATCGAGGCGCTCGCGTCGCATCACGAGCGGGACGGCTTTGCCTGCGGCGTCGACAGCCTCGACCGTTATCTCCGGACGCAGGCAAGCCAGGATGTGCGGCGCAAGGCGAATGGGGTCTTCATTCTGGTCGAGCCTGACAAGCCGGACGTCGTGCTGGGCTATTATACGCTATGCGCGACCAGCGTGGCGCAGGGCGACGTGCCGGCCGCCACCCGCAAGCACATCCCGCGCTATCCACTGGTCAGCGCCACGCTGGTCGGACGGCTGGCGGTCTCCGAATCGCGGCAGGGCGAACGCCTGGGTGCGATGCTTCTCGCCGACGCCGTGCGGCGCGCCTATGCGAGCGCGGCCACAGTCGGTTCCTCGATGCTGGTGGTGGATGCTATCAGTGAGCGCGCCGCCGCCTTCTATGAGGGAAACGGCTTCGTGCGGCTGCCGGACTCCCTCCGGCTGGTCCTACCGATGCACGCAATCCAGCGATTGGTGGAGCCATGACCGACGCAGCACCCGCATCGCCTGACGTGACGGCTGGGCCTGCGATTGCCAAGGCGGCGCTCTATTTGCGCGTCTCGACGGGACGCCAGGCGGAGAGCGATCTCTCGATCCCAGATCAGCGCCGGCAGAATACGGCCTATTGCGTCGCCAAGGGCTGGGACGTCGCGGCTGAATTCGTTGAACGGGCAATACCGCTACTGATGATCGCCGGCCAGCGTTTCAGACGATGATCGACGCTGCGCTCGTGAAGCCGCCAACCTTCACCGTCATCGTCGTGCATTCCTTCTCGCGCTTCTTCCGCGATCAGTTCCAGTTCGAATTCTATGTTCGCAAGCTGGCCAAGAATGGCGTGCGGTTGATCTCCATCACTCAGGATCTCGGCGACGACCCGATGAGCGTGATGATGCGTCAGATCATGACGCTGTTCGACGAATACCAGTCGAAGGAGAACGCCAAGCACACCCTGCGCGCCATGAAGGAGAATGCGCGTCAGGGCTACTGGAATGGCGCGCTGCCGCCGATCGGTTACCGCATCGTGGCCGCCGAACAACGCGGAGCGAAGATCAAAAGAAGCTGGAGATCGATCCGATCCACGCCGACACGGTGCGCCTGATCTACAGGCTGGCGCTCAATGGTGGCGGCGACCGCGGTCCGATGGGTATCAAGTCGATCACCACCTATCTCAATGAGCGCGACGTTCGCACCCGCGACGGCGGCCGCTGGGGCATCGCCTCGGTGCATCAGATACTCACGCGCACCACATATATCGGGCAGCATCGGTTCAACACGCGCGACCACAAGACGCGCACGGCAAAACCCGAGGCCGAGCACGCGGTCATGGATGTTCCGCCGATCATCACCGAAGCGGAGTTCGAGGCCGTCCAGGCGGCGTTGAAGGCGCGCAGCCCGCAATGGATGCCGCCGCGCGCTGTGAGCGGTCCGACTTTACTGACCGGGATTTGCTTCTGCGCATTCTGTGGCGGTGCGATGACGCTACGGACCGGCAAGGGCAGCGCAGGCGGCATGTATCGCTACTACACCTGCTCGACGAAGGCGCGGCAGGGCGAGCGTGGTTGTCGCGGTCTGACGGTGCCGATGGACAAGCTCGACCGCGCTGTGGTCAATCACCTGGAGTGGCGGCTGCTCGATCCGGCGCGTTTGACGACGATGATGGATCAGTTGCTTGAGCGACGTGAAGAATGGAATGAACGCCGTCGCGGACACATCGCGGAGCTGCGAAAGCGCGCCGCCGAAGCCGAGGCGAAGTTGAAACGTCTCTATGAAGCGATCGAGAACGGCGTGGTCGATATGGCCGACCCGTCGCTGAAAGATCGCATCGCAGAACTCACCGCGGTGCGCGATCAGGCGCAGGCTGACGCGGAGCGCGCAACGTCCGCGGTGGAGCGACTCGGGCCCGCGATCACGCCGGACAGTTTGCGGCGGTTCGCGCTCGCAGCTCGACGCAAGCTGCGGAACGAAGATGGAACTTATCGGCGGGACCATTTACGCGCGCTTGCCCAGCGGGTCGAGGTCGTCGACCCGAGCGAGATTCGCATCATGGGCTCGAAAACTGAACTGCTACGGACACTTGTCGCTGCTGCTAGCGTAGAATCGGCGGCTGTTGGCGTTCGCAGTTTTATACCGAAGTGGCGCACCCATCAGGATTCGAACCTGAGGCCTCTACCTTCGGAGGGTAGCGCTCTATCCAGCTGAGCTATGGGTGCATTTATCTTCAAATAGTGTCCGAGGTCGACCAGGGTCAATCTCGATTCCAACTTTCAAACGATCGCAAACGGTGGGAGCCCGAGGCACTGCCGATTGTGGTCGTTCGTACTCTACAGCTTCCTTCAGTTTGCTTCCGCGGCGCTTCCGTGACCACGGAAGCAGTTTCTCTGCTTCCTTCGAGTTTCGCCAATCACTTGGTTTCCCTCGTCTTTTTCGACCCTCGCCCACAACACGCTTGACTTAGCCTTGCCTTCGGAGGGCAGTACTCTATCCAGCTGAGCTACGGGTGCTTCCGGGATCGCGAGATCCAGAAACGAACCAGCCCGTTGGAGCCGGTCACCGGCTTCATAGACGAAGCCGGGCCCTGCTTCAATGCAGAAATGGGGAAAGACCTTGCCTTCAATAGCGAAGGGTCATCTGTCCGGCGTCGGGGTCAGGTCCTCGAACGCCAACCCGAACCGCAGGAGATATTTGCGCAGGCGGTCGGCATCGTTGCCGCTTGTCTTCTGGAGACGGGAGGCGGCAAAGAGCTTGCGGCCGGCAGCGCTGATCGAGGCGCTTTGGCGGCACACATCGATCACCGCCGCCAGTTGCGCGCGATCGAACAGGTCAATCGCCTCGACGCTGTCCGCCCCGAGGATCGCCTGCAAACCCCTGTCTGGTGATGCCTCAACCTCGCCCGTCGACCATAGCTGCCTGAGACGGCCGATCTCGTCGCGAACGGTCTCTTCGTTGATGCGCCCCTCCGGCGCCAGCGTCGCCATGCGCGTCACCGATGCCGAGAGATCGCGAAAGTTCGCGCGCCAGGCGGCGTCCGGCATCATCGCGAAGGCGAGATAGAGGTCGCGAGCCTCCCTGTTGAAGGTCACGTTCTGCCCTTCGCGTTCAGAGAAGCGCCTGAGCTCGAAGTCGAGATTCGGCTCGATGTCTTCGCGACGATCCCTCAGCGCCGGAAGCCTGAACGTCCACAGGTTGAGCCGCGCGAACAGATCCTCCCTGAAGCGCCCTTCCCTGACCGCAACGGAGAGATCCCTGTTGGTACCGGCCAGCAGCTGGAAGTCCGAAGCGACATCCTGGTCGGCTCCGACCGGAAGGAAACGCTTCTCCTCGATCGCCCGCAGGCACATCGCCTGTTCGTCGGGACCGAGCTCGCCGATCTCGTCGAGAAACAGCACGCCCCTGTCCGCCGCCTTCATCAATCCGGCGCGGGCGGCCTGCGCACCGGTGAAGGCGCCCTTGACGTGACCGAACAGGGTGGACATTGCCTGGTCACCGCGCAGCGTCGCGCAATTGACCTCGACAAAAGCGCCGCTGACCTGGTGCTGGGCTTTCTTCAGCTCGTAGATCCGCCTGGCAAGCTGGGACTTCCCGGCTCCGGTCGGGCCCGTCAGAAGCACCGGCGCACGCGAGCGGATCGCAACCTTCTCGATCTGGTCGATCATGGAGTTGAAGGAGGGATTGCGGGTGGCGATGCCTGACTTGAGAAAGGACGCGGCATCCTCGCGCTCGGCGGCGAAGCGCGTCGCGATCGCATCGTAGCGCGAGAGATCAAGATCGATGATCGAATGACTGCCGGCGACGCTGCCGCCTTCGCCACGATCCTTCGGCGGCGAAAGCTGCAGCAGCCGCGCCGGAATGAAATGCGCCTCGGTGAGCAGGAACCAGCAGATCTGCGCGACATGCGTGCCGGTGGTGATGTTGACGAGATAGTCCTCGCGGTCCGGATCGAACGGATAACCGCGGGCAAATGCGTGCAGGCTGGTGTAGACCTCGCTGAAATCCCACGGATCCCTGAAGTCGATCACATGCGACCGCACCTCGGTCGCGGGGGAGACGTCGCCGATGTCGGCCGTCACCTGCGCTGCCAGCCCGGCGGCCGATCCTGTGCCATGGATCAGTTCGAGCCGATCGATGAAGAGGTCGGGCTGCTGGCATAGTGCGACGGTCGGGCGCCAGCGCTGCCAGCGCCCGCCTCGCCCCATATCCAGCGTGGTCCCAAGAAAACCGATAGCGACCCGACGGCGCATTTCTTATCCAAAAATCTAATCTCTTATCCCTCAATATCACGAACCAGGAACCAACTCAATCGCGCCGCTTTGAACAGCGAACCGGTCTGAATTTTTTTATAGTAGCAAAATCACACTGTTACGAAGAATTCGTGCCTTCGTCCGGTGCTTGGCATGCAAGTTGGCACGCAACTTGGAATGTAGATGGCGTGAACAGAAGGAACGAGAACAATGGCAAACAAATCCGTGTTTGCGACGATCAAGGGAAAGCTGCTCCCGCGCGCTGACGCCATGAACCATGCGGGTGCCCAGGCCTATGCCCTGACACCGCACCAGGCCCTGGCGCAGCTGGCATCGACGGGAACGATGAACGCGACCTTCTATGCCGAGCCGCGGGAGCAGCTGGACGAGGTTCTGAAGCTGGCCTGGCAGGTCGAGCCGGAATTCCTGGCGAAGACCGCCGTGCATGCCTACGAGACCGGATACATGAAGGACATGCCGGCGTTGCTGCTGGCCGTGCTGTCGATGATGCAGGGCGACGCCTTCGAACGCGCCTTCACACGAGTGGTGAAGAACGGGCGCATGCTGCGCAACTTCGTGCAGGTCATGCGCTCGGGAGCGGTCGGACGCAAGTCGCTTGGAACGCGCCCGAAGCGCCTCGTGCTCAACTGGCTCGAGCGCGCCTCGGACCTCGAGATCATGCGGGCTGCCGTCGGCAACGACCCTTCGCTGGCCGATGTCGTGAAGATGATGCACCCGAAGCCGGCTTCGGCCTCGCGTGCGGCGCTTTACGGCTACCTGATCGGCAAGCCGCATGACGTGCTGGCGCTGCCGGATCTGGTGAAGGCCTTCGAGGCCTTCAAGCGCGATCCGTCGCTGCCGGTGCCTGAAGTGCCGTTCCAGATGCTGACCTCGATGCCGCTGACGAAGGCGCATTGGGTGCAGATCGCGGAGACGGCCGGATGGCAGATGCTGCGGCAGAACCTCAACACCTTTGCACGCAATGGCGTGTTCGAGGTGGAGGGTTTCGCCGAGAAGCTGGCGGCTCGGCTGCGTGATCCGATGGAGGTGAAGCGCGCGCGCGTCTTTCCCTACCAGCTGATGGTTGCATTCAGCACCATCGGCACCGATGTGCCGGATGTCGTGCGGGATGCGTTGCAGGACGCGATGGAAGTCGCGCTCGGCAACGTACCCGAGGTGAACGGCCATGTCGTGGTGGCGCCCGACGTGTCGGGCTCGATGGGTTCGCCCGTGACAGGCCACCGCAAGGGGTCGACCTCGGTCGTGCGCTGCATCGACGTGGCGGCCCTGGTGGCGGCGGCGCTGCTGCGGCGCAACCCGACGGCGAAGGTGCTGCCGTTCGAGAACGATGTGGTGGATGTCCGCCTCAACGCTCGCGACTCGGTGATGACCAACGCACAGAAGCTTGCAGCGGTCGGCGGAGGCGGAACCAACTGTTCGGCTCCGCTCGCCCGCCTCGTCAAGGAGCGTGCCAAGGTCGACCTCGTGGTGTTCGTGTCGGACAACCAGTCCTGGGTGGATGGGACCTCCCATCCGCACCAGGGAACGGCGACGATGCAGGAATGGCGCAAGCTCAAGGTGTTGAACCCTGGGGCGAAGCTGGTCTGCATCGACATCCAGCCCTACACCACGGTGCAGGCCAAGCCGGAAGCCGACATCCTGAATGTCGGCGGTTTCTCCGACCGCGTCTTCGACGTGGTCGGGACAATGCTCTCCTCGAAGGGCGACCCGGACCATTGGGTCCGCACCATCGAGGCGACCGAACTTTAGAGCAAAACAAAGAGTTGGAGCGTTTCCGCGTTTCCATGAAAAATGGAAAAGCTCCAGCGACGATCCCGGCGGATGATCCGCCGGGATCAATAAACGGAGATATCGAACAAGGCATGACGAATGCCGATGGAACTACAGGCTGTTACCCTCCAGGTCGCGGGTTCGAATCCCGCCGGATCCACCAGATATGGGTCCGTAGCTCAGCGGTTAGAGCAGGTGCCGATCCGAACGGACCGGCGACGTTTCATCATTCTTGTCGTCATGACCTCGGATCATTGGAAGCTACACAAAGACAGACGCGGCGAATGCCGGACGGAACTACAGCACTCATCGGGAAATCCGCGAGGTTCGAACTCCTCGCCTTGCAGGCGCTCTCTGGCACGAGCGGGATCCCGGAGTTTCGTCCACCTTTGTCGCCGCGGCTACAAGTAACCGGCGAATGCTGGCAGGACTACAGGTAGCGCGCCCGTCGCAGGACGGGAGGTCGGATGTTCAAATCATCCCTTCGCCTTCGGGCGGAGTGGCGCAGCAGAAACGGTCTTGCCGATCTCGTCGCCGGTGCGGCGAATGCCTGCGGGACTACAGGGATAGAGCGCCTGCCTTGAGAGAGGCAGGAGGTCGGGTGTTCAATCCACCCCTTTCCGGATTTTCCGGAAAAGTAGCTCAGTACCGTCTCGCAATCTTGTCGCCGTGTTCGCGGGGGAAGACGAATGAATGCAGGACTACATTGGGATTGGCGGTTCGAATCCGCCCGGCGGCCTCCGCCGAATTGTCCTGCAGGGACTTGTCGTCTTCCCGGCCGAATGGCGGATGCAGGCCGGACTACAGGTAGACGCGACCTGCGCAGGCAGGTGTCGAAAGACGTGAAGGTTCGTGTCCTTCCTTCGCAGAGGTTGCGAAGTGGCGGAACAAGTCTTGCCGATCCTGGCCGCTATTCGGCCATCACGATCGATTGAAGGGAATGAGGTTATGGTTGACGTATTGAGTGGACAGGATCTGATCGACGCCGGACTGGCGCAGGGCAAGTGGTTCGGCAAGGCGCTGGCCGCGGCCAATGCCGTGCTCGAACGCGGCGGCTCGATGGACGAGGCGATGCAGGTGGCGCAGGGCTTCGCGCCGCCGCCGGTGATTGCCCTGCATCCTGCCGGGTCGGTGCCTTTCCACGTGAACATCGAAGCGGAAACGCCTGAGGAAGCCGCCAATGTCGAGGCGGTGAGCCGGAGCATGACGGAGCTGATGCGCACGCCGGTCATCAAGGCCGGCGCGATCATGCCCGATGCGTGCCCTGCCGGTCCATCCGGCACGATCCCGGTCGGTGGCGTGGCGATCTCCGAGGCCATCCACCCCGGCATGCATTCGGCCGACATCTGCTGCTCGATGGCGATCTCGACCTTTCCGGGCGTGGCGCCAGCTGCACTGCTCGATGCCGTTCACGCCGTGACGCATTTTGGTCCGGGCGGCCGGCCGCGTGGCCAGCAGGTGCGGCCGCCGAAGGATGTTGCCGAGCGCATCGACGCCAACCCGTTGCTGCGCGACGTCATGAGCGCCGCGATCGAGCATTTCGGCACGCAGGGAGACGGCAACCATTTCGCCTTCGTCGGCACGATCAAGTCGACGGGAGAAACGGCACTGGTGACCCATCATGGCTCCCGGGCCCCGGGCGCCAGGCTCTACAGCAAGGGCATGAAGATCGCCGAGAGCTACCGCAAGCAGCTCTCGCCCGAGACGCTGCCCCAGAATGCCTGGATCCCGGCCGACACAAGCGAGGGCGAGGACTACTGGGAAGCCCTGCAGACGATCCGCGCCTGGACGAAGGCGAACCACGAGCTGATCCATGACATGGCCGCCGAACGCCTGTCGGCCAAGGTCGCGGACCGGTTCTGGAACGAGCACAACTTCGTCTTCAGGCGTTCCGACGGGCTGTTCTACCACGGCAAGGGTGCCACGCCGGCCTTCGACAACTGGGCCGATGACGCGACGGAGCTGACGCTGATCCCGCTCAACATGGCGGAGCCGGTGCTGATCGCCCGCGGGAAGAACGCCCCGAACGGACTGGGCTTCTCGCCGCACGGTGCCGGGCGCAATTTCTCGCGCACCCAGCACCGCAGGCAGAAGGCAGGGCGGACGAACGAGGAGATCTTCGCCGAAGAGACCAGGGGCATCGACGCCCGCTTCTTCTGCGGCGTGACCGACATCTCCGAACTGCCCAGTGCCTACAAGAACGCCGCGGCGGTCCGCCGGCAGATCGAACATTACGATCTCGCCGAGATCGTCGACGAGGTGCTGCCCTATGGCTGCATCATGGCCGGAGACTGGGAAGTCAACGCGCCCTGGCGTAAGAAGAAGCAGCGTTCCTAGAACGCTCACCGGTTGCCGGGATGCATAGTCCCGGCAACCGTGACACCCGACCCGCCTACGCGACAGCAGCAGCGCGCGTGGCAAGCCGTGCGGGACGCGCCGGCTTTCGCTCGTCAACTCCCTTTTGTCCCAGATGCATATCGTGGATGTCGGCGACCAGCGAACGGATCGATTGCTGCATGGTGGACGGCAACGCCGAGAACTCCTGCCACATCTTCCAGTCCGACGGGTCGAGCCCGGCAATGCCATCTCTTGCGCCGCTGCCGCCTCTGCGCACGCGGGTGGCGAGATTGGACAACCTCGCATGCTCGGAGAAGAAATAGTCGATCGGCACGCCGAGATAGGCGGCGCAGCGCTGCAGCATTGCCGGCGAGATGCGGTTGCGGCCGCGTTCGTATTTCTGCAGCTGCTGGTAGGAAACGCCGATATGGGTGGCCAGCTCCATCTGGGTGACGTTGCGGAGCTGGCGCAGGCCCAGTAGTCGCGCCGCGATGTCGCCGGTTTCCGTATGGTGCATCTGCTTCCCCTTCACTGGTTTCCCGACGCTTCCGCGATGCGTGTCATCGGCTCAGCGTCAGATAGAGTTTCGGCAAAAGATCGGTCAGCCGCTCGACCGCTGCGATGGTGATGGCGTTGCGTTGGCCGAAGATGCGGCCGAGATAGGAATCCGCATTCGAATCCAGCCCGACACAGAACGTATCGATACCGAAACGATTGAGGTGATGCACAGCCTTGCGCGCATCCTCGACCAGATACTGGCGGTCCTCGACATCGATGTCGGACGGCTCGCCGTCGGTGACGACGAGTAGCAGGCGCCGGTAGCTGCGTTCGCGGGCAAGATCGGAGCCGGCATGGCGCATGGCGGCGCCGATGCGGGTGGATAGCCCGCTTTCCAGACCATCGAGCCGCGCATCGACAAGATCGTCATAGGTCTGGCCGAAATCCTTGATGCGGAGATAGCGCACATCATCGCGCTTGTCGGAACAGAAGGCCGCGATGGCGAAGGGATCGCCCAGTCCGGCCATCGCCCTGGCCAGCAGGGCTGCCGACTGGCGCTCGACATCCAGCACCGTGCGCGTCGAGCCGCGCACCTTCTCGGCCGTCGACTGCGAGATGTCGAGCAGCAGCAGCACCGACAGGTCGCGGCTGCGCCGCTCATAACGACCGTGGATGCGGTGGTCAGCCGCTTCGCCGATGCGGCGGGCCACCGTCGCCTCGATGCAGGCGTCCATGTCAAGGAATTCGCCCTCCGGCTGGCGGCGCAGGCGTTCGGCGCGGCTGACACGGGCGGAGCGGATGAGCGCCTTCACCCGCGCGACGAGATCGGCATGCTCTTCGGCAAGCCGCGCGGCCGGGCCGTTGGCGATGGCTTTCGGCGCGTATTCTTTGACCGATGTCCATTCGGGCTGATCGCGTGCGGCGACATAGTCATATTCGGGATAACGGGCGACGAGCACGCCGTCCTGCGCCTGCTCGATCACCTCGACGCGTCCACCGGTGCCACCCATTTCGGTTTCGGTGCGATCGGGCGGACGGCTGTCGTCCAGCTCCTGACGGATGCGTGCCGAAGACAGCACCTGCTCGGCTTCCGACGATTGCTGCTGGTCGTCGTCGCCGAAATCCCACAGGCCGAGATTGTCGTCGCGATAAGGCGGCTGCACGACATAGTTCTTCGGATCGAACTGCACGCGCATCTGGCCGAGATCGTTGCCGAGCAGGTCGCCGATGCGGCGGCTGAGCTGCTGGTTGCCCCACTCGGCCTCTGCCTCGAAGAAGGCGCGTCGGCCCTTCTGCACCCAGGCATCGGGATCGTCATAAGCCGGATCGGCGAGTGCCCGCGCCAGCCGCGCGAACAGGCCGGGCGCAGTGGCGGTGCCGGATGCTTCCGCCACATGGAAGGGTGCGAACAGGCGGCTGAGCCCCGGCAGCTCGCGCATCGCCAGCCGCTCGACCCTGGCATCCTCTATCAGCGACACCAGCGCGATCTGCGCCGGCTTCAGGGCGCCGACCGGAAAGCGTTCGTGCGAGAGTTTGAGGTGGGCGCCGATATGGGCGACGGCGGCCCGGTAGAGCTTCTCGCTATCGCTACCGGAAAAACCCGGATAGGCGGCAGGCAGCCTGACGACGCTGCCATCGAAACCCGGCCTGCGCTTCGCCTGTTCGGGCGCATTGGCCGGCGTTTCGCGCATCGGCGGCGTCTCGCCCCACAGGGCGGCCAGATAGGGCTTGAGCCTCGCCTCGAGGTCGAGAAAGCCGACCTCGCCGCTTTCGCGTAGCAGCCAGCGCCGCGCATTGGGATCTTCCAGCGTAAAGAAGCGCAGGCGCCGCTCCGGCTCGCCATGGTTCGAGCGCAGGCCGATCCGGATCCAGGACGCCAGCGCCCGCACGTCGAGGCGCGCGGTCAGGCTGGCGGTCTGGTCGAGCAGCGCTCCCGCCGATTCCGGTGCCTGCTCGCCGACCTGCTCGATGAGCCGCAGCCATTCCTGCAGCGAAGCGGCATCGGTATAGCGTCTTGCCGCGACGATCGCGGCGACAGGCGCCAGCGACGCCGCGCGGCGGCCGGCGCGGATCGCCAGTCCCGACACGATCGCGGCCAAGGCGATCGCCGCCTGCGGCGAGGCCAGGCGTGCGAGTTCGGGCGAGTGCCTCAGATAGCTGTCGGTGACGACATCGCCGTAACCGGCGCCGACCAGGCGGCGGCAGACCTCGCCCCGGATTCGTAGAGATCGCCCGGAAAGGCGGAACGCAAAGCGGCGTCCGACTGCATGGTCGTCTTCTGCTCAGCGATCATCGCCGTCAGAGACAGGCCGCGATCGCGGCGCTGAGCGCGTCGCGCATGTCGGCATCGTCGGTGATCGGCAGCACCAGCGCCACCTCGCAGGCCTGATCGAGCGCGATGCCGCCGGCGACGAGCTGGCCGGCATTGATCAGCATGCGCGTCGAGGCGCCCTCTTCCAGCCCGTGTCCTTTCAGATTGCGCGAGCGCTGGGCAATGCGCACCAGCGTTTCGGCAACTGGCCGTTTGACACCGGCTTCCGAGGCTACGATCTCCGCCTCGATCGCCGCGTCGGGATAGGTGAAGGCGATCGCCGCGAAACGCTGCTTGGTCGATTCCTTCAGGTCCTTCAGCACGCTCTGGTAACCCGGGTTGTAGGAGATGACGAGCTGGAAATCGGGATGCGCCCTCAAGACCTCGTTCTTCTTTTCGAGCGGCAGGATGCGGCGGTCGTCGGTCAGCGAATGGATGACGACCGTGGTGTCCTGCCGCGCCTCGACGATCTCGTCGAGATAGCAGATGGCACCGGAACGCACGGCAAGCGTCAGCGGCCCGTCATGCCAGACCGTGCCGTCGGCATCGAGCAGATAGCGCCCGACGAGATCCGAAGCGGTCATGTCCTCATGACAGGAAACGGTGACCAAAGGCCGCTGGAGCCGCCAGGCCATGTGTTCGACGAAGCGGGTCTTGCCGCAGCCGGTCGGCCCCTTGAGCATGACCGGCATGCGCGCGCCATAGGCCGCCTCGAACAGCGCGACCTCGTGCCCGACAGAGCGGTAATAGGGTTCCCGGTCGATCCTGAAATCGTCGAGCGCGGGATCGTGAGCGGATTTGGCGCCGCTGGTGCTGTGCATTTCCAACCTCGATGCGAATACTGGTCAAATTTCTCACCCACGTTCCTCCCTCGAGGAGACGCCGGATGAGCCGCCATGGAGAGTGCCTATGAGAAAATTCGACGCCAAAGCGTGCCGCGACCCCTCGCCTGCCGCGACACGCCAGTGGCCGCGCCGTTCAGCGGTGCGCCGCCACCTTGTTCGGAATGCCTTCGATCGGGCTTTCCGGCGTGCCGACCGTCTGGCGGGTCATCGCCTCGACCTTTTCGCGCGTGCCTTCCGGATCGGTGATCCACTGATGGTAGAAGTTGTACGGGCACACGGCATGGCCGCGGGTGTCGTCACCGGAATTGATCAGGCCGGTGTAACCGCGATGCAGCAGCTTGAAGAGATGGTTCTGTGACTGCATGTTGCGGCGCGCGTCGCGCAGCAGCGAGGTCGACAGCTGGGCATACTGGATGCCGTTCTCCTCGGTGCCGCATTCGCCGAGCGTGCGGCCGTCGAAGCCGATGATCGCCGAATGGCCGAAATAGGAATAGACGCCGTCGAAGCCGGCGGCATTGGCGACCGCGACATAGACGTTGTTGGCCCAGGCCATCGATTTCGAGATCAGGATCTGCTGTTCCTTAGCCGGGTACATATAACCCTGGCAGCGTATGATCAGCTCTGCTCCGCGCATGGCGCAATCGCGCCAGATCTCGGGATAGTTGCCGTCGTCGCAGATGATGAGCGAGATCTTCAACCCCTTCGGGCCATCGGAGACATAGGTGCAGTCGCCGGGATACCAGCCCTCGATCGGTACCCAGGGCATGATCTTGCGATATTTCTGCACGATCTCGCCCTTGTCGTTCATCAGGATCAACGTGTTGTAGGGCGCCTTGTTGGGGTGCTCCTCATGGCGCTCGCCTGTCAGCGAGAACACGCCCCAGACACGCGCCTTCCTGCACGCCTCGGCGAAGATCCTGGTTTCCTCGCCTGGAACGGCCGAGGCGGTCTCGTACATCTCCTTCTGGTCGTACATGATGCCGTGCGTGGAATATTCCGGGAAGATCACCAGATCCATGCCGGGCAGACCGCGCTTCATGCCTTCCACCATGTCGGCGATCTTGCGGGCATTGGCGAGCACTTCTTCGCGCGTATGCAGCCGCGGCATCTTGTAGTTGACGACGGCAACACCGACGGTGTCGTTGCTGCTCGAAATATCGCCATGGTACATTTTTCAGTCTCCTCCTGTGGTTGCTGAACGTTTTGTTGGGACATGATCCTTTGGGGTCGTGCTCCGGTGCCTAGACGACGAGATGTTTGTGGATGAGGTCGTCGCTTAGTTCGTGAATGGCGCCGCCGACGGCGACGCTGCCGCGATTGAGGATCGCGAAATGCTTCGAGGCGCGGCGGGCAAAGGCGATGTTCTGCTCGACCAGCACGACGGTCAGCCCCTGCTTGCGGTTGAGGTCGATCAGCACGTCCTCGATCTGCTCGACGATGTTGGGCTGGATGCCTTCGGTCGGCTCGTCGAGCAGCATCACCTTGGGTTCCGACAGCAGCGCCCGGGCGATCGCCAGCTGCTGCTGCTGGCCGCCGGACAGGTTGCCGCCGCGGCGGTTGAGGAATTCCTTGAGGATCGGGAACAGGTCGAGCACCCATTCGGCGATACGGCCACCACCACCCTTGGCGGCGAACGTGCCGACCATCAGGTTCTCGCGCACGGTGAAGCCCGGCAGGATGCCGCGCCCCTGCGGCACGTAGCCAAGGCCGGCCAGCGCGCGCTCATGGGTTGGCTTTGCCACCAGTTCCTCGCCGTCGAGGCGGATCGAACCGGAAGTGCGGCTCATCAGGCCGAGCATGGTGCGCAGCAGCGTGGTCTTGCCGACACCGTTGCGGCCGAGCACGGAGAAGAAGTCGCCTTGTTCGACCGTCATGGACACCGACTGCAGGGCGCGGCTGCGGCCATAGAAGCCATCGACATTGGCTAACTCAAGCATGGCCGATCCCTCCGGAACCGAGATAGGCGTCGCGCACCGCCTGGTTGCTTTCGATGTCGGCGATGCTGCCTTCAGCCAGCAGCTTGCCCTGGTGCATCACCGAGATGGTCTGGGCGATGTCGCGCACGAAGCCCATGTCGTGCTCGACGACGATCAGCGTGTGGCGGCCCCCTAGCCGGTTGAAGAGCTGCGCCGTCTTCCTGGTTTCCTGCGCCGTCATGCCGGCGGTCGGTTCGTCCATCAGGATCAGCGAGGGGTCCTGCGCCAGGATCAGCGCGATCTCCAGCCACTGGGTCTGCCCGTGCGAAAGATGCGCGGCCGGCGTGTCGAGCTCGTCCTCCAGGCCGACCAGTTCGGCGAGCCGCTCTGTGTCGTCGGTGTCGCCGCCCTGGCCGAAGGTCGCCAGATTGGCGAGCACGCCGGGCTTTCTCGAATGGCCGATATGCAGATTGTCGCGCACGCTGAGCGCCCGGAACACGCTGGGCACCTGGAACTTGCGGCCGATGCCGGCACGCGCGATGGCGTGTTCGCTGAGCCGGTGAATGGGCTTGCCCTTGAACATGATTTCGCCGCCCGACAGCCTTGTCTTGCCGCAGATCAGATCGAGCGCGGTGGTCTTGCCGGCGCCGTTGGGGCCGATCAGGCAGCGCAGCTCGCCGGCACGGACCTTGAGGCAGAGGTCCGACACGGCGCGGAAGCCGCTGAAGGACACGCTGGCGTTTTCGACGATCAGCTGATTTTCACTGGTCATCGCGTGCCCTCGATCTCACGGCCGTTTGGCATCGGTTCTGTGTGCTGCACCGGCTTTGGGACCGGCGTCGGGCGGTGCCGCTCGAAGCGTTTGGCGAGGCTCGCGAAGGCGCCGGCAATGCCTTGCGGCAGGAACAGCACGACCAGCACGAACAGCAGGCCCATGATCAGCGTCCAGGTGTCGAGGAAGGTTTCCGATTCCGACAGCGCGCCCTGGACGCCGGTGACGATGAGGGCACCGAGCATGGCGCCGAGCAGGCTCTGGCGGCCACCGACCGCGACCCAGATCACGACCGAGAGCGATAGCGGCACACCGAGGAAGGTCGGCGAGGCGAACTCCATGACGATGGTGTAGAGCATGCCGGCAAGGCCGGCGATCGCCGCCGAAACGGAGAAGATGAAGATCTTGTAGAGCGCAACGTCGTAGCCGAAGAAACGGACGCGATCCTCCTCGTCGCGGATCGCCTGCACGATCAGCCCGGTCTTGCTTTTGGTGATGGCCAGCGCCACGAACAGCGTGACCGTCAGGCAGATCGCGACGAGATAATAGCTCGACGAGCCATAGGCATCGAAGGTGATGCCGGCGATGTCGAACTGGCCGAGATCGGTGATGCCGTTGAAGCCACCGGTGAAGGCCTGCTGGTCGATGATGACGAGCTGCACCACCACCATGGCGGCAAGCGTGATGATGGCCCCGTAGACACCGGTCACCCGGCCCTTGAACACGAACCAGCCGAGCAGGGCCGCGACGCCGGCAGGCAAAAGGATGCCCGCCAGCACGCCGAACAACGGCGAATGGAAGGGCGTCCAGAACCAGGGCAGTTCGGTGACGTTGTTCCAGACCATGAAGTCGGGCAAGCCATCGGCGCCGGTGTGCACCGGAATGGTCTTCAGCTTCAGCATCATCGCCATGCAGTAGGAGCCGATGCCGAAGGTCATGGCCTGGCCGAGGTTCAGGATGCCGGCATAACCCCAGGACAGGCTGAGCGAGACGGCCAGCATGCCGAAGACGAGGTAGCGGGCGTATTTGTTGAGCAGGAAGGCATCCTGCAGGAACACCGGCACCAGCAGGACGGCCAAGCACACCGCCGCGTAGAGCGCGATTTCGGTCTTCGTTCTGGCTAGAGCGTTTCCGTTTTTCACGGAAACGCGGAAACGCTCTAGTTCTTTGTTTTCACGCAATTCCGGACGGAAAACCGCTACGCCCTTTTCCTGGATTTGCTCAGGCACTCTGTTGTTTCCTTGATTGGACATCGTCGCCTCAGGCACGCACACGGGCGGTGAACAGGCCCTGCGGCCGGAAGCGGATGAGGACGACGATGGCGAGCAGCACCAGCGCCTTGGCGATCGTGTCGTTGGAGTAGAAGGCGAGGTAACCCGACAGCTCGCCGAGGATGCCGGAGCTGGCCAGCGTGCCCATCAGGCTCTGCGTGCCGCCGAGCACCACCACCATGAAGGCGTCGACGACATAGGTGGTGCCCATCTCCGGCGACACGCTCTTCAGCGGCGACACCAGCGCGCCGGCAAGGCCGGCCATGCCCGCCCCATAAGCAAAGGTCGAGCGATAGATGCGGCCGGCATTGATGCCGAAGGACGAGGCGACCGCGCGGTTCTGGGTGATGGCACGCAGCTTCAGGCCGAAACTGGTGTAGCGGTAGATGCCCCATGTCAACGCGAACAGGCCGAGCGACAGGAACAGGATGAACAGGCGGTAGGCGGAATCCGTCGCGCCAAGGATGTTGACGCTCTGCGACAGCGATTCCGGCATCTGCACATAGCGCAGCTCACCGCCGGCGGTCAGGCGTATCGCCTGCTGCGCCATGACGCCGATGCCCCAGGTGGCGAGGATGGTGTCGAGCGGCCGGTCATAAAGATGGCGGATCACCAGCGCCTCGATGAGCCAGCCGAACAGGGCGAGAAGCAGGAAAATCGGCACCAGGCTCGCCAGCAGGCCGAGCCCGAACTGCGTCTGCAGGAACCAGGCCGCATAGGCGCCGAGCATGACGAACTCGCCATGGGCAAGGTTGATGACGCCGGTGACGCCGTAGATGATGGCGAGGCCGAGCGCGACCAACAGCAGGATGGAGCCGATGCTCAGGCCCGTCATGATCTGGGAGACGAAGATTTCCATGTCGCCGCTTCTTCCGGGAAAGAGGGGACGGTGGCGGTGCGAGGCCCGCCACCGGATTTCACACCATCAGCTCTGCTTGAGGCCTTCGGCCGTGCAGTGCTGATTGGGATAGGCCTTGTAGGGCGAAGGCTCGAGCCAGTTGGCCGACTGCTTCAGGATCTTGAACTGGCCGTCGGCCTGGCACTGGCCGATCTTCGGCCACAGCCAGCTGTGCAGGTTCTCCGGCTCGATGCGCACCTTGCCCTGCGGGGCGACAAGTTCCTGGCCCTTGACCGCTTCACGGATGGCGGTGGGCGAGATGTCGGAGCCGGCCAGTTTCTCGACCGCCTGCTTGAACAGATAGATCTGGAAATAGGACGGCTCGGACACGAAGTGGGTGACCTTGTCGCCGCCCCAGCGCTTCTTGTAGGCGTCGACGAATTTGTGGTTCTCGGGCGAATCCCACACCATGAAGTAAGGCGCCGAGGTGAAGTGGCCCGCGGCCGCCTCGCCGCCCATCGCAGCCACCTCGTTTTCGGAAGTGGTGAGGCTGGCCATCGGCATCTTCTCGGGATCGAGGCCGGCGGCATGGTACTGGCGGTGCAGCGCCACGACGGAATCACCGACAACGGTGGAGAAGATGACGTTCGGCTTCTCGGCCTTCAGCTTGTTGATGACGGACGAGAATTCCGAATGGCCGAGCGGCACATATTCCTCGGCCACCACCTCGGCGCCGAGCTCGGCCAGCAGCTTCTTGCAGTAGTTGTTCTCTTCCTTCGGATAGATGTAGTTCGAGCCGATCAGGTACCAGCGCTTGCCGAACTTCTCGACCAGCCACGGCACGAAATCATCCTGCTGCTGGTTGGGCACCGCACCGGTGTAGATGACGTTCTTCGAGCATTCGCGACCCTCATAGAGGGTCGGATACCAGTAGAGATTGTTCTGCTTCTCGAACACCGGCAGCACCGCCTTGCGGCTGGCCGAGGTGTAGGAACCAAACACCGAAACGCATTTGTCGGACAGCACCAGCTTGCGGGCCTTTTCAGCGAAGGTCGCCGGGTCGGAGGCCGGGTCCTCGACCACCGGCACGAGCTTCCTGCCGTTGATGCCGCCGGCTGCATTGATCTCCTCGATCGCCATGATCGTCGCCTTGTTGAGCGACTCCTCGATGATGGCGGTGGTACCTGTGAGCGAAAACAGCACGCCCACCTTGATCTCGCCGTCGGCGGCGTAGGCCAGCGACGAATTCTTGCTCCAGATATGCGGGAAACCGACAAGGGACACCGTGCCGAAAGCGGCGGTGGCCTTCAGAAAACTGCGACGATTGCTTTTCACCTTCTTCTCCCCTGAAAACAGAAAAGGCCCCGAAGCGAGCTGCCGAAGCAGACCGTTTCGAGGCCGTATTGCCCTGTTGTTTTGCGCGGCAGCGACGCCGCTGCGAACCCTTCATGGGCTCGCTAGAGTAAGGTCGTACGCAACAAAAAACCCCACGTCCCGCTTCCGCGAAAGTCGTGAGGTTCCGTTACCTTTATTTCGCCGGCAGCGTCGTTGCTGCCGATACCCGAACGCTAGCCAAGAAGTTCGTAGGAGTCAATGATGGCGCTGGCCACCGCGCCGATCGTCACGCGCCGTTCCATCGCCTGGCGCCTGAGATAGTTGTAGGCCTCTTCCTCGCTGACATTCTTTAGCCGCATAAGCAACGACTTCGCCCTTTCGACGCTGCGCATGGTGCGCAGGCTCTCGTCCAGCTTCTCGATGCGCCCGCGCAGCCGGCGTTCGTAGAGGAAATGCCCGCGCGCCAGCGCCAGGGTCGACTGCACCGAGCGCGACGTCACCGGGTAGTGCAGCACGCCATGGGCCGCGCAATTGTGCAGCAGGTTGAGGTCGAGCATGCCGGCGCCCGGATCGATGACCACCAGGGCCGACGCCGGCTCGCCCGGGATCCAGGGCAGGCGCTGCGGCAGGTCTGGCGAAAGCACGCAGAAGACGACGTCATACTGCGCCGGGATCTGCGAGGGCATCGGCCATTCGTGATGCACGTCGCAGCGCAGGCGCTGCAATTCGCGGATCAGCCGTTCGCCGTCGTCGTTGCGGTCGACGATGACCGCAACCTTGAGGTTCCAGAACGAACGCGATGATGACGGGCCGGAAGGCGCGTCACGGCCGCCCGCGTCCTTCCTGGTGCCTGCGCCCTGCCGTTCGCGGGCAAATCTTGCGATGTCGATGGTTTCCTGCATTCTCTCCTCCCCGCCGCGCTATGCGAGCTCGAGATTTTTCTGGCCGAGGCTGCGCCCGTAACCCAGCAGATAGGGGTCCGAGAGGACGCAGGATGGCGATTCATAGACGAGGTCGAACTGGCCTTGCCGGTTGGCGCGACCGATGCGCGTCCACAGGTCGGCATGCCCCCAGATCGGGTTGATCGCGACATCGCCCTGCGGCGCTTCGAACTCCGATCCCATCACCGACGCGCGCAGGATCTCGGTGTCCATCGAGTTGGTCTGCTCCAGCGTCTTGGCGAAGGCGTTGACCTGGAAATAGGAAGCTTCCAGGCACATGTTGGTCGGCTCGTCATCGCCGTAGCGTTTCTTGTAGTCACGCACGAAGGATGAATTGCGTTCATTGCCGACGCCCTGGAAATAGGGTGCCGCGGTGATGTGACCCTCGCCGACGTCGAAGCCCATGGCGCGGATCTCGGCCTCCGTCGTGGTCAGCGACGCGATCGGCATGACCTTCGGGTCGAGCCCGAGATCGGCATAGGCCTGGTAGAGATAGACGGTGCCATCGCCGACGACGGTGGAGAAGATGACATCTGGCTGCGCGCGCTTGACGTCGCGCATCACCGGCAGGAACTCCTCCCGCGACGCGCCCATGCGCACATAGGATTCGCCGACGACGGTGCCGCCGCTGTTGCGGATCAATTCACGCATGATGCGATTGGATTCGCGCGGATAGATGTAGTCGGCGCCGATGAAATAGAAGCGGGTTCCGTAGCGCTCCATCAGGATGCGGCACAGCTCGACGCTGTTCTGGTTCGGCGTCGCCCCGGTGTAGATGACGTTGGGCGAGAACTCGAAACCCTCATAGAGCGTCGGATACCACAGCAGCCCGTTCAGCCTTTCGACCACCGGCAGCACAGCCTTCCGGCTGGACGAGGTGTAGCAGCCGAAGATGGTCGAGACGCCATCCTCGACCATCAGCTTCTTGGCATAGCGGCCGAAGGCGCTCGCCTCTGAGCCGGGATCATAGACCACCGGCTCGAGCGGCCGGCCGTTGATACCGCCCGCCGCGTTGATTTCTTCGATCGCCGTCAGCGTGCCGCGCAGCTGCGTCTCCTCGATCACGGCCATGAAGCCGGTACGCGAGAAGAGGACGCCGACGCGCCACGGTTCGGAGGTATTGCTTGATCTCGCCAATATACGCTCCCACGATTCCCCAGTGCCGCTTGGTTCTTGTTTTTGATGCATGCCGCGGCCGGCCGCGCAGCTTGGAGCCGGCCGCCTTACGGGTCAACTGGCCAGAAGTTCCTTCAGCTTGCCGTCGAGGAATTTGACATCGTTCGGGCTGGTTCCCGGCCCACCCGCGAAATGCCCCCAGACCGACTCGAACGGAAGGAACCTGGCGTTCGGCATGTTGGCCACTTCGAACTCGCTGTCTTCCGGCGGGAAGTAGAGATCGGTGCGGCCGGGCATGACGAAGGCCTTGGCCTTGATGGCCTTGAGCGCCTTCTTGAAATCGCCCCTGTAGAGCTCGTTGTCGCTGATGTCGCCGTTCTGCCAGGTCCACAGCATGGTCAAAAGGTTGTTGGCGTCCTTGGGCAGGAAAAAACCTTCCCAGAAGGAGACGCGGAAATCCTCCAGCGAGGAATGGCCGAGCGCCTTGAGGTCGAGCTCCTGCCGATAGAAGGCCTGCGAGAAGCCCCAGCCGGCATAGACGCGGGCCATGGCGCGCAGACCCTTCTCCGGCTTGTCGTCGTACCAGCCATTGTTCCAGGCGGAATCGGCGGTGAGTGCTGCCTTGACGCCTTCCAGGAACACGAAATTGTGGCGCGAGCATTTGGCGGAACCGCAGAACGGCGCGATGCGCTCGACCATATCGGGATACATCGCCCCCCAGTGGAAGGTCTGCAAGGCGCCCATCGACCAGCCGACCACCAGCTTCAGCTTCTTGACGCCGAATTTCTCGGTGACCAGCTGGTGCTGGGCACGGACATTGTCGTAGGCCGTCACCTGGGGGAAGCGCGACTTGTTGTAGGGTTCCGGCGTGTTGCTGGGCGACGACGACAGCCCGTTGCCGAACATGTTCGGGATGATGATGAAATATTTGGCCGGGTCGAGCGTCATGCCCTTGCCGATCAGCCATTCATTGTCGACGTGCTGGCCGGAATACCAGGTCGGGAAGACGATGACGTTGTCCTTCCTGGCGTTCAGCTTGCCGAAGGTCTTGTAGGCAAGCTTGGCGTCGCGCAGCGTCGCCCCGCGTTGCAGGACAAGATCGCCGAGCGAGTAGATCTCATAGTCAGGCATCAGGCAGTTTCCTTTACTTGCGAACAGAAGGTGGGCGAGGCCTGTTCGTCAGGCCCCGCCCGAAAGATCATGCGGTTGCCCGCTCCGGCGATGCGCGCAGCGACAGTGCGGCATAGGCAATGCCGCCGGCGAGCGCCGCGCTGATGGCGGTCGAGAAATGCGGCAGGTAGAATTCGACGATGACGGCCACTGCCGAACCGATGATCCAGGCGATGAACGCGGTCGGGCGCCAGTCGCGGTCGATCTCGGCATTCCTGCGGGCGAGATACTGGTCGACCAGGATGATCGCGCCGATCGGCGGAACCAGGATGCCGAGCAGCGACAGCCACTGGATGAAGAAGGCCCAGACATTGCCGGCGGCGACGACGATGCCGATGGCGCCGAGGATGACCGCCATCACGCGCATGCGGGTGTGGAAGATGCGCGACCAGCCGGTGGCGGCATTGTAGAGGCAGTGCGCGCAGACCGAACCCAGGTTGAGGTAGAGGAAAACGAAAGCGAGTGCGCTGAGGAAGGCCACCTGCTTGCCGTTGATGTAGCCGAACATGTTGTCGGCGCCGAACGGATTGGCGTTGGGAACGGCAAGGGCCGCCGTCATGATGCCGCCGACCAGCATGGCGATCAGGTTGGCGAACGGGAACGCGCTGAAGGTCGCGATCAGCGAGGCCCTGCCATCCTTGGCCCAGCGGTTGAAGTCGGCACTGACCGTGCCGGCGTCGATGAACAGCGCGATGACCACGGTCAGCCCGACGCCCATCGACATGGTGGCTGCGCCATTGTTGCCGGGATAGGCCATGATCGCCTGCCAGCTGGTGGCGGAAGCGGCATCGAACACCACCCAGCCGCCGAGGATGACGAAGAGCGGCACAGATACCAGGCCGACGAGATGCAGTCCGTGCACGCCGACGAAGGTGATGCCGATGTAGAGCAGGCCGGCGATGATGGTCATCGCCACATAGTTGAGGTCATAGGCCGAACTGATCAGCGCACCGGTGATGCCGGTCTGCACCGCGTACCAGCCGAGCAGGAGCGTCGACAAAAGGCCGGAGGCGAAGACGTAGCCCTTGCGGCCGAACACGATCGAGGCCAGCAGCGCGAAGTTCATGCCGCGGTTGGTGCCGAGAAGCCCAAGCGCGCCGACATAGGCGAACATGATGAGGTTGCCGATCACCATCGCCCACAATGCGCTGGTGAAGCCCATGCCGAGCACGAGGATCGAGCCGGTCATGGCTCCGGTGATGATCATCGGAAAGCCGATCCAGACCGTCGTCACCGAAAAAGTCGAGCGCCGCGCCGCCATCGGCACCGGCTGATGTTCGTATTCTTCTCCCAGTATGTGATCGACGCTATCGAGCGCCTCGATCTCCGTCTTGTTGTTCATGCCACCCTCCCAGGGGTCAATCGCGTTGCGTGTGCGGCTGTCGTCGCGATTGGACATCCTTGTCCTCACCCGCTTTCCCCGGTGGAAGCGCATTCAGGCCATGGCCGAAAGGCGCGCGGCGCGACCTTCCGGTTCGCCGGCGCAAGCCCCTTGTCACAGCCGTCCGGCGCCGGTTCCCCATCGGCATCTCGGTCGGTATCGCCAAAACGACAAAGGCCTCCCGATGGCTTCGTTTCCGAAGTCAAAGGGAGGCCTTCTTGCCTTGATCTGATTGGGTGGCCCCGTTGCCACCTGCCTGCTTAACAGGCGAAGGAAACGTTAGACGGGCATCGAAACCCTGTCAATACGGCGTTTCGGAGTTCGAAATCATGCCCGGGAACAGGTTTCCGAGGCGCCTCGCGCCCTGACGCGGCTACAGTTGCAGCCGCGTGCGCGCATGCGCCACCGCCTTGTCGAGAGGCGCCAGCGAGGGTTTCAGCAGGTCCGAGACAAGCGCGGTGAGTTCGGTGCCGGCACGCGCCGGAGTACCGGCGTCATAGGGCGGTGCCGGCGCATATTCCAGGATCAGCTGGATCGACCGCGCCCATTCCTCATCACGGATGACCGAAGCGATGACCAGGCCGAAATCGAGCCCGGCGGTGACGCCGCCGGCCGTGATGCGGTTGCCGTCGCGCACCACGCGCCCATCTTCGAGAATGGCGCCGAGTTGCGGCAGCACATGCCGCGACTGCCAGTGGCCGGTGGCGCGGTAGCCCTTGAGCAGGCCCGCCGCACCGAGCAGCAGCGAGCCGGTGCAGACGCTGGTGACGAAGCGCGCCGACGCACCGGTCTTTGCCACGAAGGCAATCACGTCCGGGTCCTGCATGCAGGCAACCGTCCCTCTGATCCCACCCGGAACGAACAGCACGTCGGGCGCGGCATGGGCGTCGGCGAGAGTGGCAGTCGGGCGGATGTCGAGACCGACATCGGTGCTGACCGGGTTGCGATCCTTCCACACCAGTTGCACGTCACCCATGGTGAGCTTGAAGGCGGTCAGTGCCGGAACGAGATCGAGCAGCACCATGTCGGGATGCACCAGCATCACGAATTTCGGCTTCGGCGCATTCGGATCGAATTGGATGCCGGCCTGCGCCTCCGGCACCTGCAGCGCCGGCACGGCAAGCGCCGCCAGGGCCAGCATCTGCAACACGTCGCGTCTCTCCATCGTCATCGTCCTTTCGTTTGGTCGGGACGTGGATAGCGGAACGTGCTAATTGGCAGGATGACAACGAAGCTTCATTTCCTGCCAAAATGACAAGAACCATCCTGTTCCTCGCCTTCGACGGCGTGACCGATCTCGACCTCGTCGGTCCGATCCAGGTGTTTTCGACCGCATCCAGCGCGGGCGAACAAGGCAGCGGCCAGCCGATCTATACGATCGTGGTGACATCGATCGCCGGCGGCATGGTGCGCACGCGCTCCGGCCTGACGATCGGCACGCAGCCGCTTGCCGAGGTCGACATGGACACTGTCGACACCATCGTCGTACCGGGCGGCCGGTCAAGCCTGGAGGACGAGGCGGAACAGCCGCTTGTCGACTGGCTGGTGCAGAATGCCGGGCGGGCGCGACGCATCTGTTCGGTCTGTGTCGGCGCTTTCCTGCTCGCTGCCGCCGGACTGCTGGACAGCCGCAAGGCAACCACGCACTGGCGCGCCACGGACATGCTGAAGGCACGGTACCCTTCCACCACCGTCGTTCCGGAGCTGATCTACCAGCAGGATGGCCCGGTGTGGACGTCGGCCGGGGTCAGCGCCGGCATCGACCTCGCCCTGCATCTGGTCGAGCAGGATCATGGCCGCGGCCTCGCCATGATGGTGGCAAAGGCTCTGGTGGTGTTCCTGCGCCGGCCGGGCGGCCAGAAGCAGTTCAGTTCCACGCTCGCCCTGCAGGGCAGCGAGGCCTTCTCGCAGCTGATCGCCTGGGCGGCGGACAATCTTGCCGAAGACCTGTCGGTCGAGGCGCTGGCGGCGCACGCCGCCATGAGCCCACGCAGTTTTGCCCGCAAATTCCACGCCACTGTCGGCCAGACACCGGCGGCAGCCGTGGAGGCGCTGCGGCTCGAAGCCGCCAAGCGCATGCTGGAAGACAGCGCCCAGTCGATGAAAAGCATTGCCACGAAGAGCGGTTTCAGTGACCAGCAAGGATTGCGCCGCGCCTTCATGCGTGCGCTCGGCATCACCCCCAGCGAATACCGCGAACGATTCGGCTAGGGCGATATCCCCTTACCTTCTCCCCTTGCAGGAGAAGGAACCAGCCAATGCCCTCACGAAACCACCAGCTTCAGATGGCTCTGTCCGGTCGGCCGACGGTTCTTCATGCCGGAGATCGCATAGCCATCGCGACCGGCTTCCTTGGCGCGATAGAGCGCTTCATCCGCCCTGGCGGTGAGGTCGACAGCGGCGACATAGATGTCCGGCGTCCATTCGGCGATGCCGACGCTGATGGTGAAACGTTCCTCGTCTTCCGGCCTGCCGCTGCCTTCACGCACGGTGGCGACGAGAACGGAGGCAACCTTTTCCGCCTGGCGTGCGGTCGTTTCCGGCAAAAGGATCGCGAACTCGTCGCCGCCCAGCCGGAAAACGGTATCGCTGCCGCGTATCATCGCCCTGGCGATCTCGGCGAACTGGCGCAGGATGCGGTCGCCGAAGGCATGGCCATGAGTGTCGTTGAAGCGCTTGAAATGGTCGATGTCGATCAGCATCAGCGAAAAATGGCGGCCGGTGCGGCGCGTGCGTTTGTCCTCGGCCTCCAGCAAGGCCAGGAAGTGGCGGCGATTGGGGACACCGGTGAGATCGTCGGTCTGGGCGAGCTCGGCAAGCTCCTCGCGCAGCCGCCCGATCGACATGACGGTGAAGCCGAAGTTCCACACCACGCCCGAGAAGATCACACACAGCAGCGCATAGGATTCCACCGTGGAGTAGAAATCCTGGTCGACGCGGCCCAGCATCAACCCGACGTTCAAGGCACTTTCGATGAGATGGCCGAGGATGCCGACGATCATGGCGGTGGCCGCGATCATCGCGCCGAGATCCCTGCGATGCCAGCGCAGCAGGTACCAGGCGGCAAGCACCAGCGGCACCGACTGGCCGCCGGCATAGACGAGATTGCGGCCCTGCAGGCTGCCGAACAACAGCAGCAGCAGGAACAGGCTGCCGGCGGTGATGGCCACGCTCGCCTTCAGCCCGCCGGACTGGCCATAGAAGACGCGCACGCCGACCCAGAACATGCAGAAGCCGAAGATGACGAAGCCGTTGCCGATCACGGCAGGCCCGTAGCTGCCCTCATTGCCCTGCAGCGCCAGCACGCAGCCGCCGATGGTGGAAAGCACGCAGCCGGCCAGCCACACGCGTGCCGCCGCGAAATTGCGGTAGCGGTAGGCGATCGCGCCCCAGATGACCGCCACCGTCAGCGAGTTGAGCAGGATGACGATGTAAAGCGTCAGGAAGTCGAGTTTCATCACAATGTCCCGGGCGAAGCCCCCTCCTACGGGTTCGCCACTTGCCCAGACGTTAAAATAAAAGGTGCGTTTTGCGTCAACTGTTAGAAAAGCCAGTGGCGATGACAGGATAGCGGGCCGCAGTGGAAATACTCAGAGGTCCGGCTGCGTCATCCACGTCGTCTGCGCGCCGCGATGCACTGCGACAAAGGCCGCAGCCACGGCTCCCGCCGCCAGCACCCCGCCCAGCCAGGGCAGGCTCTGCAGAGGCAACCAGGCCAGGGCAGAGCCGCCCAAGGCCGTGCCGAGGCCGACACCGACATGCATGGCCGACAGGTTGAGGCCGACGCCGGCTTCCGCCGTCTGCGGTCCGGTGGCTATGAGGAAACTCTGCACCACGGGCGAGATCATCCAGCTGATCATTGCCCAGGCCATCATCGCGATGATGAAAAGCCCGGGCACTTTCGCCGCCAACGGTATGGCGAGAAGCGCGACCAGATAGGCGAGCGGCGTCGCCACAATGGCGAGACGCGGCCCGGCGACATCGGCCAGCCAGCCGCCGCAATAGCCGCCGCAGACGCCGGCGATACCGAAGGCGAGGAAGAACAGCGTGATGCTGCCTTGAGCGACGCCGACCACGTCGGTGAGGTAAGGCGCGAGATAGGCGAACAGCATGAAATGGCCGCCGATCATCAGAATGGAAACGAGCTGGGCGGCAACCAGCGGCAACGAGCGCAGATGCTGCCGATAGCCCGATGCCGCCGGCTGGCCATGCCCCACCGTCGGCAGCGTGCGCAGGCAAATCAGCAACACGGCCGCGGCAAGCAAGGCAAGCGCGACAAAAACCGCGCGCCAGCCGAAATGGCCGCCGATCAGCATCCCAACCGGCACGCCCAGCACCATGGAACCGCTGATGCCCATGAAGATGATGCCGATGGCCCTGCCGCGCATGGCAGGCCCGGCCAGTTCCGCCGCCAGCATCGTCGCAACGAGGCAGGCAACCGCGCTGGCGGCGGCCATGCCGATGCGGGCCATGAACAGAACGGCATAGCTGGCGCTTGCCGCGGCCAGCAGGTTGCTGGCGATGAACAGCAGCAGCGCCAGACACAGCATGGCCTTGCGTTCCAGCCGCGTCGCCACGAAGAGCGCCATCGGAGCGATCAGCGCGAAGGTGATCGAGAAGACGGCCGTCAGTTGGCCGGCAAGGCCGATCGGGATATCAAGGCCTGAAGCGACCTCCGGCAGGATACCGATGACGATGTTTTCCGCAGTGCCGGTGACGAAGGTGGCCAAAGCCAGCAGGAAGATCCGAAAGTCCATGAGCCCGTTCCGTTGCGCGTTGCGCCGCGACGGAAGTGCCTCCGATACGGCGTGGTGTTGCGTATCGGGTTTCGAGGCTATGCTTCGGTTATCCCACGAGCCGGCTTGTTACCATGCGCAGAGCTAGGCGGAAAGGCGATGAGCACGGCGCGACGATGGCGCCACTGCTCCAGGCTATCCTCGAGGCCGAGCTCGCGCGCGGCAACAGGATCGCCGAGGTCGGCGACTGGCCGCCGCACTGCCGGCTGCTCGTCGTGCTGGCGCAACCGTTCCACGCCATCTACCCGCTTGCGAAAGGCATGGAATTCCGCGAGATCGGCGACCCGCATTACTGGAAGGCCGAATACACGCTTGCAGGCGAATGCCTGGCCTGCCGCTTCCAAGCACCATGAACCGCCGACACTGCCTGCCCGCCCACATCGAACGACCGAGGACCGATGCCCATCCATGAACTCGCAGCCCTCGGCGCCGCAACCTGCTGGGCGCTGACCGGCATCATCTCGGCGGGACCGGCTGGCCATCTCGGCGCGCCGGCCTTCAACCGCCTGCGCCAGATCTTCGTCACCGCCATGCTGGCGCTCTATGTGCTGGCGACCGGTTCCTGGCGCGAGCTCGAGGCGGCCAATGTGCTGCCGCTTCTCGCCTCCGGCTTCATCGGCATCTTCATCGGCGACACGCTGCTGTTTGCCACGCTGAACCGTGTCGGCCCGCGCCGTTCCGGCATCCTGTTCGCGCTCAACGCGCCGATCGCGGCGATCCTCGGCTGGCTGCTGCTCGGCGAGACGCTGACCACCAAGGCAGTCGCCGGCATGGCGCTGGTCGTCGCCGGCGTGCTGCTGGCCATCCTGTTCGGCAAGCGCCGCGCGCAGCTGCATCAGTGGGAGAAAGTGAAAGGTCCGCTGTGGATCGGCGTGGCGCTGGGGCTGGGTGCCGCAACCGGCCAGGCGATCGGCTCGATCATCGCGCGGCCGGTGATGGAAACCGGCATCGACCCGTTCGTGGCTTCCATGCTCAGGGTCGGCATCGCGGCAGCTTTTCTCACCGTCATGATCCAGCTGCCCATTCCCGCGCTGAAGCCCAGGAACCCGCTGACCTGGAAGGTGGCGGCCATGACCGCGCTGACCGGCATCCTCGCGCTGGCAATCGGCATGACGCTGCTGCTGTTCGCGCTATCGGGCGGCAAGGTCGGCATCGTCTCGACACTGTCGGCAACCTCGCCCGTCATCATCCTGCCGCTGCTGTGGCTGCGCACCGGCGAGCGGCCGGCAGCAGGCGCCTGGACCGGCGCCGCCCTGGTGGTGGCCGGCATGGGGCTGATCTTCATGGCGTGATCCACGCCCGAATTTGCGTCTCTCTCTGTGGCGAACTAGCTGAACCAGTAACGGTTCATGGCCTGGAGAAACCCGATATCGTCGACAGGAAAACCCGACGCCTCACCGATGACCGCGTCTATCCCGCATTCAGGGCAAAGCGCGGTGACGCCTTTGTCAGTCCAGTCTTCGATCTCATTGAAATCGAACGTCTCGCAGCAATAAAAGCAGCCGCAGACAGCGCTATGATAGAGTTCGCCCCAATGATAGGAGGAATGCTCATGAGCTTCCTTCAACGCGTGGTCCGGCACATCCATGGCGGGAGAGCGCGGCGTCAGCGCAATGCCTGATTATCAGCTAGTCATCTAATCGAATTGCGGCGACGGGTCCAGAGAGGACCCAAGTCTGCATCTCACACAACCACCCCAACGGGAATACTGCCGCCGGGAATGGACATGACGCCGCTTTGTTCGCTTCTCCGAGGCAAGGTCGGCACTCGCCATGCCCTCGATTGATGTATGGTCTGCCGGGCGACGATCGACCGCGAAGCTTAATTGCCTGAATGCCCGAACAGGGGAAAACAATGAAGCACACCGACATGCTTGGCCGCAGCATCGCCGACCCGGTGGTGGCGTCTTATCTGGCCGATCATGAACTGTTGGACCCAACCGATTTTCGCAAATACACCGAGATCGGTAGTTTTGGTGGACCGAATAGCGGGTTCAACCTGCGGTCTGACCCTCTTCGCGTTTACCTCTCGCAGTACGAGGAAATCCGATCAAGAAACCTTCCAGACGACGAGGAGATGATTGTCACCCAGCTGTCCTTTACCGGACCTGATACCATCAATAACCAGCAGCGAGCCTACACATCGATACTGCCCCTGCGGCTGGCATTTGGCGACAGCACCGACATCGTGGCCAAGAAGCTGGACGTGCTGCCGTTTCGCGAGGAGAAAAGTGCGACATTACCCGACTATTCGGCGGAACGTTTCGTGTTCTGGTATGCCGTCGATCGTCTGCACGTCATCGCCAAATACGACGGTGAACATCGGCTGATGGCGGTTTACCTTCAGCAAGCCGATCGAAACACGCTTCGCGCAGAGCGCCGCCGTGCCTCTCTGGACAAGTATGAAATCATCCCAGGCAACGTCGAAAAGATCGAAGCGCTCCGGGCCAGAATTCCCACGCCTCGCTGGCGGGAGGCAATGGATGACGGCGACGATCTTTTCAACGAAGCCGATATCGCAAAAGCCGACGCGTTGCTCAACACCTTCATCGACAGGGTCAAGGACGCAACCGGTAAAGCTGATGCAGCGGCCATCTACGCGGCGGTCAAGCATCTCGTTCTCGGGCTAAATCAGATCAATACGCAAAGCGGGATGATCGAAACCCTGGAGCGCGACGAACTTGGCGACCTGATCGACGACGTCGTCAGGACAACAGGTTTCAATCTGGCCGAGGGCGAAGACGTCACAAGCGAATGGCGGGAATGGTAGAACGCAGCCGGATCGAGCCTGCCGTCGACACGGCTGGCGAGATCGCGGCCTTCATCGCCGCCAACCTGCCGGTCGCGCCTGTTCCGGGCATTCCCGAAATCCGGCTGCATGGCGCGCATGCGGGCAGCAATTTGCGCCGCGTCGTCGAACAGCGCAGCAGGCTCTCGCCCTACTGGGCCTATCAATGGGCCGGCGGCGCGGTGCTGGCACGCCATCTGCTCGACCGTCCCGAAACCGTACAGGGGCGCACCGTGCTCGATCTCGGTACCGGCTCCGGCCTCGTCGCCATCGCCGCGGCCAAGGCCGGCGCCGGCAAGGTGATGGCAGCGGACATCGACGCGCATGCGATCGCCGCGACGCGCCTCAATGCCGTCCTAAACGATGTGACCGTGGAGACTTTGCTGGCCGACCTTACAACCGAAGAGCCGCCAAGTGTCGACGTACTGCTGGTCGGCGACCTGTTCTACGAACGCCGGCTCGCGCGCCGCGTCACGACATTCCTCGACCGCTGTCTTGCCGCGGGCATTACGGTCCTGGTCGGCGATCCCGGGCGCACGCACTTGCCGCGCAGGCGGCTCAAGACCATCGCCGAATACCATGTGACCGACTTTGGCGCGGCGGGTGCGGCGACCCCGGCAACCGTCTTTGCTTTCATTCGGGAAAGCTAATTCAACCCAGGCGAAGGGACTCACTTTCCACGCCACCTGCGATTGCTCGGAAGAATAGCGCCAATTTTTGCGTGGATTGTCTTAAAAACAGAATCCCATGCTTCGCGTGAGCAGGAATCTTGCTGCAAGCTGAAATAATCATCCGGTGATTCCTCCCGTACCACCGGTTGTGTTCTTCCCTCCCAAGAGGCTTTTCAGCCTCTGCTTCGGCCGGGGCGCCAGTCGTCCCGGCTTTTTTCTGTGCTCTGTTTCTCGGGCGCTATTTTGCCGGGTCGACCCAGCCGTTCGGCGGTCCGAATTTGGCCATGGTTTCGGCAGGCCCCCAGGTGCCCGGCTCGTAGATCGCCGGCTGGCTCTTGTCGTCGAGTATCGGACCGACGATGCGCCAGGCAGCTTCTGATGCATCCTGACGGGTGAACAGGCGCACGTCGCCGTTCATGGCATCGCCGATCAGGCGCTCATACGGCTCCATGTCACCGGCGGAATCGTCCACGGCCGAAAGCTCGACCTGCTCGCCGACCATCTCGTCGCCGGCCTGCTTGCGGCGGGCGCCGATGCTGATGGATATTTCCGGGTTGATGCGGAAACGGACATAGTTGGCTTCGTCCGGCGCGATCGTGTCGAAGACATCGAGCGGCGGACGTTTCAGGCGGACCACCACCTCGGTGGCGCGCACCGGCAGGTTCTTGCCGGCGCGGATGAAGAACGGCACATCCTGCCAGCGCCAGGTGTCGACGAAGAAACGCACCGCGGCGAAAGTCTCGACGGTCGAGCCCGGCGCGACGCCCGGCTCCTGCAGATAGCCGGCGAACTGTCCGCGCACCACGTCGTCCTTGGTCAGCGTGCGCACGGCCTTCAGCACCTGCACCTTCTCATCGATCAGATCCTCCGCCGAGCGGCCCGATGGAGGCTCCATGGCCAGAAGCAGCATGATGTTGAGCAGGTGGTTCTCGATGACGTCGCGGATGCAGCCGACCTCGTCGTAGAACTTGCCGCGCCCCTGCACGCCGAAATTCTCCGCCATGGTGATCTGCACGCTCTCGACATAGTTGCGGTTCCAGATCGGCTCCAGGAAGGAATTGGCGAAGCGGAAATAGAGCAGGTTCTGGATCGCTTCCTTGCCGAGATAATGGTCGATGCGGAAGATCGAGTTCTCGTCGAAGACGATGTGCAGCACCCGGTTCAGCCAGCGTGCCGACTGCAGGTCGCGCCCGAACGGCTTTTCCACCATCAGCCTGGCGCCGACGGCGCCGCCCGACTGCTCCAGCCCCTGAACCACCGGCTCGAACATGGAAGGCGGCACGGCCAGATAGTAGAGCGGGTGGCGGAAGCCGTTCAGCTCTTCCTTCAGCTTGTCGAAGGTTGCCTGGTTGCGATAATCGCCGCTGACGTAGCGCAACAGCCCGACCAGCCTGGCGAACACTTTCTCGTCCACCTTGCCGAGGGCCGCCTTGATGCCGTCATGGGCGCGCTCGGCCAGTTTCTCCACCGTCCAGTCGTCATAGGCAATGCCGATGATCGGCTCCTTCAGGTGGTCGCGTTCGACCATCGAATAGAGCGCCGGAAAGATCTTCTTGTGCGCCAGGTCGCCGGTGGCGCCGAACAGCACAAGCACGTCCGATCGGGTTTCAGCCGCTGCTGCCATGATCCTTACCCCCTCAGGCTTTCGGCTTTTCGAGATGGCCGCCGAAGGCATAACGCATGGCGGACAGCAGCTTGTCGGCAAAGGCCGACTCGCCCTGCGAGGAGAAGCGATCGAACAGCGCTGCCGATAGCACCGGCGCCGGCACGCCGGTGTCGATGGCGGCCTTCAGCGTCCAGCGGCCTTCGCCGGAATCCGAGACGCGGCCGCCGTAGCCGGCCAGTGCGGGATCGGCCTTGAGCGCGCCGGCGGTGAGATCGAGCAGCCAGGAGCCGATGACCGAACCATGGCGCCACACTTCGGTGACCGCCGGCAGGTCGATGTCGAACTGGTAATATTGCGGCTCGGACAGCGGCGTCGTCTCGGCATCGGCGCTGCGCTTGGCCTTGCCGGAATTCGCGGCCTTGAGGATGTTCACGCCCTCGGCATAGGCAGCCATGACGCCATATTCGATGCCGTTGTGCACCATCTTGACGAAGTGACCGGCGCCGCTCGGGCCGCAATGCAGGTAACCGAAGGGGGCAGTGCCGGCGGCCGTGTCAGGCGTCGCACCATTGTCTGCACCTGGCGCCAGCGAAGCGAAGATCGGATCGAGATGTTTCACCGCGGCGTCGGGGCCGCCGATCATCAGGCAGTAGCCGCGCTCCAGGCCCCAGACGCCACCGCTGGTGCCGACATCGACGAAGGCCAGGCCTTTTTCGGCATAGCGGGCGCCGAGATCGACCGCGTCGCGATAGTTGGAGTTACCGCCGTCGATGATGATATCGCCCTTGTCGAGGAGGGCGGCCACCTGGTCGGCGACCTTGCCGGTGATGGCGGCGGGCAGCATGAGCCAGACGGCGCGCGGCTTGGCCAGCTTGCCGATGAAGTCTTCCAGCGACCCGGCGCCGGTCGCGCCTTCCTTGACCAGCGCGTCGACGCTGGCCGGATTGATGTCGTAGACGACGCATTCGTGGCCGTCGCGCTGCAGGCGCCTGACCATGTTGGCGCCCATCCTGCCCAGTCCCATCATTCCGATCTGCATGTTTCCATCCTGCTTGCTGACATTGACCTGCCCGATCGCCCTGCTCGCCGGCACCTGCCGACGCAACCGAGACGCCGACCATCTCCGATCCGGGGCCATCAAGCCAGAGGAATGTGAAGGCTGTTTCAAAGGAAGTGGCGAACAAAAGGCGATAGCCTGGCTATTCCCGGTGCCAGCCCTCGATCCGGCAGCCGCTCAGTCGTTCCGCGTCATCGCGCGGGACATGCCCGACGGTTTCGGCGAAGGTCCAGACATGGCCTTCCGGATCGCGCACCCGATAGGTGCGCTCGCCATAGAACTGATCGGCAGGCTCCTGCACGATCTCGGCGCCGGCGAGGCGCGCCCGTTCACAATGCTCGTCAAGTCCGCTCTGCAGCTTCAGGTAGACAAGCTGGGTATTCCTGCCGCCAACCGATACGGGGCTGGCAACATCGTCAGACCATTCGTGGTCGACGACGATATAGGCGTCGGCGAAACGCATCTCGGAATGCACCAACCGCCCGGATGGTTCCGTGACCAGCATGCTGCGCCGGAAGCCGAAGGCACGCTCCAGCCATTCGAGCGCTGCCCACGGATCACGGTAGAACACGCCGATGCCAAGGGTGGCATGCTGGAAGGGATCGTGCATCGTCAAACTCGTTTTAGAAGAGAGTTTAATCTTATTCCTTGCGGTATATTTACTCTTCCATGTTCTGTTGTTCAGAACGCACCAACCGGGAAAAAACAACAAAGGCCGCACATAAATGCCCGAAAGAAAGGACGGCCTCCCTTTGTTGCGGTACTCGATGGCGGACGGGACACGCCTTCTCAATCAAGAACAAACGGAGGCGATCCGGCGCCTACATTTTCTTATGGTTGTGGTGGCCATTCCCTTCGCCATTCCACTCACCTACACCGCGCTCATTTGGTTCACTGAGAACGGGAGCGCATTCCCATTTCTTATAAGTCTTGCAATTAGCCTCTTAGGCTCGATTCCAATCGATTTGGCTTTCCGCCGCCGCCGATTGGCGATCATTCAAGCAGCCCATTTGTCAACAGACCCAGCGGACAGACCGACCTTTGAATCAATGGGCGCTGATTTTCACCAAATCACACGGCATACTTGGCGTGACACGCCGAAACCTTTTCTCTGGCGGTTGCTGCACCGCCTTGCCGGTAAACTCGCAAGGGTCTTCAAATCTCCTTCCTAGCGTGAGGAGATAGGGGACGCCGGGTCGTCAGGCAGAGAACAGACCGCTCACCCTCTTCCAGCCAGGAACGCCGGCAAGTCCGCGACGGAGGCCAGCACCACATCGGCCAGCGGTGCAAGGGACTCGCGCGTGCCTGTACCCGACAGCACGCCGACCGCCAGGCCGCAGCCGCCGGCGCGGGCCATGTCGAGGTCGTGCCGGTTGTCGCCGACCATGGCGACTTCGGAGGGCTTCAGGCCGGTGAGGTCGCAGAAGGCGATCACCGCGTCGGGCGCAGGTTTCGGGTTGGCGACCGCATCGTAGCCATAGGCGGCGTCGAACAGCTGCGCCATGCCGATGGCCGACAGCGTGCGCTCGCAGCCGGCGGTGGAATCGTTGGTGGCAACGCCGAGCCGGTAGGATTTCGCGTGCAGCGCTGCAAGCGACTCGGCAATGCCGGGTAGCGGCACGGCGAGCGCCGAACCCTGTTCGGTGCTGATCGCGTTGAAATGATCCAGCGCGTCACGCTGCTCGGCCGCCGACAGTTCGGGGAACCATAGCGCGATGATGTCGGCATTTGTGCCGGCGGCGAAGACGGAGTCCGGCTTGAAGCCTTTTGTTTCCGCATCGTAGCCGGCCTTGGCCAGCAGATCGTCAGCCCTGGCGCGGTCGCCATTGGCGGCTTCCAGCGCCATGCGATCGGCCACGCCCGCCCAGGTGGCGTGGAAGTCGATCAGTGTTCCGTCCTTGTCGAAAAGGATGCCCTTGATGCCCGCCAAACCCTTCACTCCCGTCTGCCTGGTGTCGTCATTTCGCCGTTCTCCCGCTTCCTGGAATTGCACGTGGGCGAAACGAAGGAACGGACGACGCTGGAACCTCAACCTGCCGGGGTCCCGGCGATTCTGCTATTCGTTCACCGCCTAAATAAACAAAGGCCGCCGGAATGGCGACCTTTATCAAGCGGTGACGGATTTCAGAATCAGGACGCTAGCCGGTGGATATGCTCCACCAGCCCCGCCGTCGAGGCATCTCTGCTGGCGGCATTCTCCTTGCCTTCAACGACAGGCAGCAGGCTGGTGGCCAGTTCCTTGCCGAGTTCGACGCCCCATTGGTCGAAGGAATTGATGTCGTAGAGCGTGCCTTCGACGAAGACGCGGTGTTCGTAGAGCGCGATCAGCCGGCCGAAGGTGCGCGGGTCGAGCTTGCGGTAGAGGATGGTGAGCGAAGGCCGGTTACCGGAAAAGACGCGATGCGGCGCGATTCTGTCGACCTGCTCGGGTTTCATGCCCTTGGCCAGCATCTGCGCGCGCGCTTCCTCCAGGGTGCGGCCTTTCATCAGCGCTTCCGACTGCGCCACGACATTGGCGAGCAGCAGGTCGTGATGGTGCTTCAGGTCCGGCTCGTGGCCAACAGCGGCGGCGATGAACTCGACCGGGATGATGTCGGTACCCTGGTGCAACAGCTGGAAGAAGGCGTGCTGGCCGTTGGTGCCGGGCTCGCCCCACACCAGCGGGCCGGTCAGCGTCACTGCCTTTTCTCCATCCAGCATGACGCTCTTGCCGTTCGATTCCATGTCGAGCTGCTGCAGATAGGCCGGCAGGCGCGACAGGCGCTGGTCGTAGGGAATGACGGCGCGGGCCGGATACCCACAGACAACGCGATGCCAGAAGCCAACCAGGCCGAGCAGAACCGGCAGGTTCCTGTTCAGAGGCGCCGACTGGAAGTGTTCGTCCATGTCATGCGCGCCGGCCAGGAAGGCGCGGAAATTTGCGGGACCCACGGCAATCATCACCGGCAGGCCGATGGCGCCCCAGACCGAATAACGGCCGCCGACCCAATCCCAGAAACCGAAGACGCGATCTTTCTCGATGCCAAATTTGGCAACCAGGTCGAGCGCGGTGGAGACGGCGGCGAAATGCTTGCCGACGGCTTCCTTGCCGAGCTTGGCCTCGACCCATTTGCGCGCCGTCTCGGCGTTGGTCATCGTCTCGACGGTCGTAAAGGTCTTGGAGGCGACGATGATCAGCGTCGTTTCCGGCGACAGGCCCTTCAGCGTGTCGTGCATATGGGCGCCGTCGATGTTGGAGACGTAATGCGTGCGCGGCCCGTCGTGATAGGGGGCAAGCGCCAGCGTCGCCATGACCGGGCCGAGATCCGAGCCACCGATGCCGATGTTGACGACGTCGGTGATTTTCTGGCCGGTGTAACCGGTCGCCTTGCCGGAGCGGATAGCATCGGCAAAGACGCTCATGGCGTCGAGGACCGAACGGACATCCTTCTGCACGTCCTGGCCGTCGATGGTGAGGCCCTTGCCGTCAAGGTTGCGGAGCGCCGTGTGCAGCACGGCACGATCCTCGGTGATGTTGATGTGCTTGCCCGAAAACATCGCCGCGCGCCGGCCTTCGAGGTCGGCGTCCCTGGCCAGGCCTTCGAGCAGTTTCATCGTCTCTTCGTCGACCGCGCATTTGGACCAATCGAGCAGCATGTCGCCGTCGAGCGCCGAAAAGTGCCTGAAGCGGTCCGGATCGGCGGCAAAGGCCTCGCGCATGTTCATCGGTGTTGCCGCGCGATGGGCGCGCAGGGCGGCGAGCTGTTTGTCGAAAGCGGTGCGGTCCACGGCGATCTCCGGAGGATGATGGGCTGTTCGGCGGCAGTCTAGCAGAGCAGATGCAGCAAGCGAGAGGTTTGCACCGAAGTTATCTAGCGGAGTTTCAATCGGTTCAAGTCGGCGTTCGCGCACATTTTGCGTCGGCATGAAACGGGTCTGCGCAAACATGCCATGGCGCCAACCAGAGCGGGTAATTTCTACTTTTAGGTGTTCACCGGCGGGAATGAAGGATCACTGGCATAAATCCCAGCGATCAGAAAAATTGATTGGCGCAAACCCTTGGACCAATCATACAGTCCAATGGTCCACAAAACAAAAAAGACTGACCAACGAGGAGCGCCCGAATATGCCACAGCGTAACGACACAGCGATATGGTCGGGCCTGTTCAGGATTTCGGCCGAGTCCGGCCAGACCCTGCAGGCGCAGATCCGCCAGGCGATCGTGGCAGCGATTCTCGACCGTCAGATCGCCGCGTCCATGCCGCTTCCCTCCTGCCGCATCCTGGCCGAAAAGCTCGGCGTCGCGCGCGGCACGGTGGTGCTCGCCTTCCAGCAACTCGTCGACCAGGGCTTCCTGGTGGCGCGCGAACGGCGCGGCCACTTCGTGAACCCTGAGGTCCTGGCAACGCCGGCACGGCCGCAGAAGGCACCGGAACAGGCCAACGAGATCGACTGGAAGAAGCTGCGCCAGATCGCCGCCAGCGACATGCCGCCACCGAACAAGCACGACAACTGGATCAAGTCGTCATATCCATTCGTATACGGCCAGTTCGACCCGGCACTGTTCCCGACCGCCGAATGGCGCGAATGCAACCGCATGGCGCTGGCCGTGCTGGAGATCCGCAACTGGGCCTCCGACATGGTCGATCGCGACGACCCGCTGCTGATCGAGCAGATCCAGGCGCGGCTTTTGCCGCGGCGCGGCATCTTCGCCAATCCGGACGAGATCATCGTGACGCTGGGGGCGCAGAACGCGCTCTACATGCTGGCCACGCTGCTGATGACCAAGGGTTCCAAGGTGGCGATGGAAGACCCCGGCTATCCGGATGCCCGCTCGATCTTCCGGTTGGCCGGCGCCGACATCCAGCCGATCCCGGTCGACCAGTCCGGCATCGTCACCTCTGCGATCCCTGCCGATTCCGGCTTCGTGTTCGTGACGCCGAGTCACCAGTGCCCGACGATGGTGCCGCTGTCGCAGGAGCGCCGCCAGGACCTGCTGGCCCGTGCCAACCGCAACAACCAGATCATCATCGAGGACGGCTACGACAGCCAGCTGCTGGACGAGGCACCGCAGCAGGCACTGAAGAGCATCGACCGGTCCGGCCGCGTCGTCTATGTCGGCTCGATGTCGAAGACGCTGGCACCTGGCCTGCGCCTCGGCTACATCGTGGCCTCTGCCGGCCTGATCGCAGAGCTGCGCGCGCTGCGTCGTTTCATGCTGCGCCATCCGCCGGCCAACAACCAGCGTGCCGTCGCCCTGTTCCTGTCGCTCGGCCATCACGAGGCGCTGGTGCGGCGCCTGTCGACGGCCTTCGACGAACGGCGCAAACGGCTGGTGCATGCGATCTCGGCGTTCCTGCCGGACTGGCGCGCCACCGACTCGGCCGGCGGCACCTCGTTGTGGCTGGAAGGACCGCGCGGCAGCGACTCGCGCGATCTTGCCGCCGCAGCGGCCAGCCGCAGCGTGATCATCGAACCGGGCGACCGCTTCTTCGACCGCGCCGACAAACCGTCGCGTTTCATGCGACTGGGCATATCGTCCATCTCGCTGCAACATATCGAACCCGGCATCCGAGAGCTCGCTACCGCAGCGGGCCGGCGACCGGCAGCCGCTTAGCCGCATCCTCCCGACGGCTCACCTCCGCCCGGTCCAGCACCGGGCGGCTTTCTTTTTGGACAAGGAGCCAAGGACGAATTAGCCGGCGCAAGACCCGCATCGATCGGTTGGCGGCGACGGCAATTCCTCAACTGTTCAGCCAGGGGCGACAGTCGTCGCCAGGTTTCAATGCAGACGCAAGGCAAAGGACACAGGTAGCCACGATGGCAGCAGCCACCAGACGCCGGCTGTCAGCAGCGCGACGGTAACCAGAACGCCAGTCCACGCCAGCAGTCTGCCCAGACATCCAGCCGTGGAGCGGTCACCCCGGCTCCGGTCGGATTGGGCCAGAGAAAGGCCAGATCCGGCGACGATCGGCAAGATTGTCGCCCAACGGCGTGATTGCGCGCGAACACGTATAGTCCAGCCGAGGACCATTGGGCCGGTTTCCTTCAATGCATTCGTTGATTGTCGCGATGGCGACCGGACGAGGCGCCCGCTCTTTGTCTAGAGCGTTTCCGTTTTTCACGGAAACGCTCTAAGTTTTTGTTTTCGTTGCATTTTTGCTACGCCAAGTGATTCCACTTGGCTACAAAATGCTCTAGGGCCTCGGTCGCAGGAGCATGCCGCCGAACTTGCCCGCGGACGTCAGGGCGAAGCTCCATTCCACCTGACCATGCTCGAACTGCACGTCATAGACGTCCCAGCCCTCCTGGCTGACACCGCGGAATGTCACGCCGAGCAAGGCACCGAGACGCGCCAGGTCCTTGGCGATCACGTCCTTCTGGGCGCGCGCCGCTGCCGCCAATGCCGGGCTCATCCGCTCGTAATCGGGCTCCCCACGCATATGATCGCTGATGGTGGCACGCAGCAGCGCTTCACTGCCCGGCAGCGGAATCCTGTCGCGGATACGCCTGTCCAGCGCCGCCCTGATCTCATGGCTGACGCTCTCGTCGATGCGTTGCGCGGGAAGATCCAGTCCGCCCTGGTGCAGCACCAGCCGGTCGACCGTCCCCGTCACAGAGCGCAGGAAGGTGATCTGGGCCGGGACCAGCTTGAGGAAGAAGGCGTCGCCGCTCTCGGGAAAGGCTTCCACCTCGGGCTGGCCGGTCACCTGGATGAAGAGATGCCCGTCGCGATGGACTACGGCCAGATCCGGCCCGTCCTGCAACTGATAGTGGCCGGCATAGTCGGCATAGAGAGCAGGATCGATCTCGACCGCGGTGCGCGGCCGTGCCTGCTCGTAGCTGCGCCAGGCAATTGCGTCCGAAGAAATGTCGGTCATCTGGGTCTCCTTTGCCAATCTGACGAGATCGTCGATGGAAACACGCTCGCCTCCCGCAAGCTTGGCTCGCAGCGCCTCGACGATGATCAGGCCCTGCTCGGCCCGCTCACGCGTCTCACGCAGCACCGCCTGCTGCATGACGAACAGGCGCTCCAGGTCGGTTGCCTTGCCCGCCAGCAGGCCGGCGATGGCCGACAGGCTGAGCCCCAGCCGCTTCAGCGCCAGAACCTCGGTGAGGCGGGCAACATCGGCGGCCCCGTAAAGCCGCCAGTCCTTGTCGGTACGGCGCGGTGCAATGAGGCCATAACGTTCGTACAGCCTGAGTGCCCTCACCGTCAGCCCGATGCGGCCAGCGCATTCGGCGGCAGTCAGCCATTCGGTCTCGGCGATGTCTCTTGCCGGCTTGTCCATGAGAGCTCCTGAAGACCGCTGTAAGCTATGACCATAGGTCCGGCTCAAGCCTTATTTTGGAGACGGCGACAGATTATGACAGGGCAAAAGCCGGCTGGCGCGCCTCCATGACTGGTCCACTGGCCGGGCAGGTTTGGCTCATATGCTGTGCCAATGCGATTGGCATAGTTCCCCGAAACAAGGGGAAGAAGCTCGCTGATGGTGGACCAACCACCACATGCAAGGCTTCGGGACAAAAAGCGGAGGTTTTCCATGTCTATGACGGCGGAAAAGCAGGATTTGCAAGGCAATGGCGGGTCTCGACGATCCGGCGGGCGCGAAGCGCGACGGGCCATGCGCGCGGCACCGCTGGCTGACGACATTAGGCCAGTGAGAGCCGGACTGGAAGGTGGGCGTTACGGTCCATTGGCCCAGAACGACCTGGAGCGCATCCATGAGGCAGTGCTGACGCTGCTGGAAACGGTCGGCTTCGCCAATGCCATTCCCTCATGCATCGAAGCTCTGACCAGGGTCGGGGCCAGCTACAGCGAGGATGGCCGCATCCGCTTTCCGCGAGCGCTGGTGCTCGACACCATCCGCAATGCGGCGCGCAACTTCACGCTGCATGGCCAGGACCCGAAGCACGACATGCTGATCCAGGGCAAGCGCGTGCATTACGGCACGGCGGGCGCCGCCGTGCACCTGGTCGATGTCGAGAAGCGCGAATACCGCGAGAGCCTGCTGCAGGACATCTACGATGCCGCCCGCATCGTCGATGGACTGGACAACATCCACTTCTTCCAGCGGCCGATGGTGCCGCGCGACATCCCCGATCCACTCGAGATGGATTTCAACACGCTCTACGCCTGCGTGATGGGAACCTCCAAACATGTCGGCACCTCGTTCACGGTGCGCGAGAACGTGAAGCCGGCGCTGGAAATGCTCTACGCCATCGCCGGCGGCGAGGAGAACTTCCGCGCCCGGCCCTTCGTTTCCAACTCCAACTGTTTCGTCGTGCCGCCGATGAAGTTCGCCGAGGATGCCTGCGGCGTGCTGGAGGCCTGTGTCGAGGGCGGCATCCCGATCCTGCTGCTTTCCGCCGGCCAGGCCGGCGCGACCGCACCGGCGGCGATCGCCGGCGCAGTGGTGCAGGCGGTGGCCGAAGTGCTGGCTGGGCTGGTCTATGTCAATGCGCTCAAGCCTGGCCACCCGGCGATTTTCGGCACCTGGCCCTTCGTCTCGGACCTGCGCACCGGCGCGATGTCCGGGGGCTCCGCCGAGCAGGCGCTGCTGACGGCGGCCTGCGCGCAGATGGCGCAGTTCTACGACCTGCCGGGCGGATCGGCCGCCGGCATGGCCGATTCCAAACTGCCCGACATCCAGTCCGGCTTCGAAAAGGGCATCACCGACGTGATGGCAGGCCTGTCGGGCCTCAACCTCGTCTATGAATCCGCCGGCATGCATGCTTCCCTGCTCGGCTTCTGCCTGGAAAGCCTGATCATCGACAACGACATGATCGGCCAGTGCCTGCGCTGCGTGCGCGGCATCGAAGTCAGCGACGAAGCGCTGTCGATCGACACCATCACCGAAGTCTGCCTCAACGGCCCCGGTCATTATCTCGGCAATGACCAGACGCTGAAGCTGATGCAGACGGAATACTTCTACCCGGCCATCGGCGACCGCTTCTCGCCCAAGGAATGGAACGAAAAGGGCAAGCCCGACATCCTGCAGCGCGCCATCGCCGAAAAGAAACGCATCCTTGCCGAGCGCTTCCCACATCACGTGCCGCGCGCCATCGATGATCGGCTGCGGCAACGCTTCGACGGCATCATCCACCTGCCCCGTTCCGGCATGGGCGGCTGAGACGCGGCCGTTTCCTTCTCCCAGAAGGGGAGAAGGGGCGCCGTGTCGCTTAGTCACTACTCCCGCGTCAGGACACCCGGCAGGACACAAAGCATTTCGAACAGCAGATTGGCCGCGACGAGCGCGGTGTTGCCTGACGTGTCGTAGGGCGGGCTGACCTCGACGAGGTCGCAGCCGACGATGTTGAGCCCGGCGCAGCCGCGGATGATCTCAAGTGCCTGGATGGTGGTCAGCCCGCCGATCTCCGGCGTTCCGGTGCCGGGCGCATAGGCAGGATCGAGGCTGTCGATGTCGAAGGAGATGTAGACCGGGCCGTCGCCGATCTGCTGCCGCACCTCCTGCATCAGCGGCGACAGCGACTTGTGCCAGCACTCCTCGGCCTGGACGACACGGAAGCCCTGCTGGCGCGGCCAGTCGAAGTCGTCAGCCGCATAGCCGGTGCCGCGCAGGCCGATCTGGACGCAGCGGCGCGTGTCGAGCACGCCCGCTTCGACCGAACGGCGGAACGGCGTCCCATGCGCGATCGCCTCGCCGAACATGTGGTCGTTGATGTCGGCGTGCGCGTCGACATGGATCAGCCCGACCGGGCCGTGCTTCTCGGCGATCGCGCGCAGGATCGGATAGGTCAGCGTGTGGTCACCGCCCAGCGTCAGCGGAATGCAGCCAGCTTCCATGATCCCGGCATAGTGGCGGGTGATGATGTCCATGCAGGCCGGCAGGTTGAAGGTGTCGATCGGCACGTCGCCGATGTCGGCCACCATCAGGCTGTCGAAGGGCGCGGCGCGCGTCGCCATGTTGTAGGGCCTGACCATGCAGGATTCGGCCCGGATCTGCCGGGGTCCGAAGCGGGTGCCGGCACGGTTCGACGTGCCGACGTCGAGCGGCACGCCGACGAAGCAGGCATCCAGACCCGCCGCATCCTGCTGCGTCGGCAGGCGCATCATCGTCGCCGGGCCGCCGAACCGCGGCATCTCGTTGCCGCCAAGCGGCTGATTGAAGGGTCTGGTCACTATGAGGCCTGCTTGTGCTGTTGGGAGTGGGTGGGAGAAAAACCTCAGGCGACCGGCAATGTCGAGAGATGTTCATGGACGGCGAGCCATTGGCCGCCGTCCTTCCTGAAAACGATGGTTTCCCGCTCGTGGCTGGTGACGGCTTGCCCTTCAAACATCGCCCGGGTTTCGACCTGGTGCGTGAAGATCGCCATGTCGCCGAAAACTTTGATGTCGCGTCCGGACGATTTGCAGTCGAGAACCTTGAAGCCGAGCGAAGTCTCCCAGTCCTTCCACAAGAGGCGATAATCCTCGCGGCTGGCGAGCACCACCGGATGATTGTGGAAGATGAAGGTGGCGTCCGGCGCGAAGGCCGCGAAATAGGCTTCGGTGTCATGCCGCCCGAACGCGGCCACCAGACGGTCCGCCGCGGCAGTAACCGCATCCTGATCCATCGACAACTCCTTCATTCTCCGGTCGCCTGTGATTGTCGCTCAAGTGATCGGCGCGATTGCTTCGTCCGACACGGGAACGAGGCGCGGGCCTTTCGGGGCCGTAGACGGCGCGCGGCTCCGGGAAAACGAACAGCAGCGCCGGATAGATGATCGCCGGCAGCACCAGTGCCACGATCAGCGAGACATCGACACCGCCGAACAGGTTGCCGAGCCAGCCGACGAACTGGCCGGGAATGTTGACCGTCGCCAGCGCCAGCAGCGCGGTCGGGATCCAGGCGGTAATGCCGGCGATGTTCCAGCCGTTGCGGAACCAGTAGGCGCCGCCGGTCTTGCCCTGGTTGAACACCTGCATGTGCTCGGGAAGATAATAGCCGCGCCGCAGGAAGGCACCGACGATCATCACCGACATCCACGGCGTGGTCATGACGATGATCAGCGTCACCAGCGTGGTGATGGAGGAAATCAGGCTGAAGCTGAAGCGGCCGACAAAGATCAGCACGATCGAAATGATGCCGATCAGCAAGGTTGCCTGCACCCGGCTGAGCGCCGGGAAAACGCTCGAGAAATCGAGGCCCGTGCCGTAGAGCGAGGTGGTGCCGGTCGACATGCCGCTGACCAGGGCAAGGCAGAGCAGCGGCAGCAGGAACCATGCCGGAGCCACGGCGATGAGCCCGCCGGTATAATTCGCGTTGGTGATGTAGTCGGGAGCGGCGGCGGCAACCACCGTCGCGGTGATCAGGCCGAACAGGAAAGGCAGCAAGGTCAGGACCTGCGCCAGGAAGGCCGCGCCCATCAGCCTGAACTTGCTGGTCTGGCGCGGAACGTAGCGGGTCCAGTCGCCGAGAAAGGCGCCGAACGAGATCGGGTTCGACAGGACGATCAGCGTCGAACCGATGAAGGCCGGCCAGAAGCCCTCGCCGCCAACGGCGAGCCCGGCGCCGGCGAAGCTCTGGTCGAACTGCGGCCAGAAGGCGATCAGCCCGATGATCATCAGGCCGGTCACCACCACGACCGCGATCCGGTTCACCACCAGCATCAGCTGGAAGCCATAGATGCAGACCAGCAGGATCGCCCCCGCGAACAGGCCATAGGCCAGACCGTAGAGCCATTCGCTTTCGGCCGCGCCGAAAAGCCGGTGCAAGGTTCCCACAAGCGCGTCGCCGCTGGACCAGACGCTGATCGCGAAGAAGCAGATCGCGGTGAGCAAGGCGAGGAACGAGCCGACGATGCGCCCGACGACGCCGAAATGGGCGCTGGAGGAAACGGCATTGTTGGTGCCGTTCATGGCGCCGAAGATCGCCATCGGCGCCAGGATCAGGCCGCCGATGACCACGCCGGTGATGCAGGCGGCGACGCCTTGCCAGAAGGAAAGGCCGAAGATGATCGGAAACGAGCCGAGCACCGCCGTCGCCAGCGAGTTCGCGCCGCCCCATTCGATGCGCATGAAGTCGAACACCGTGGCGTGCCGCTCATGGTCGGGAATGATATCGATGCCGTGGGTTTCGATCTTCATGGCGGCAGGTGCCGCGGCCAGCGGCGCAGCCGCCTCGTAAGCCGTATTCATAGTCTCCCCCTCTATTCTCCTCGTCGCCATTTGGGAGGCAGCTTGCATTGGTTTTCAATCCTGATTTCGGTATGCATTAATAGACAGGAGCCTATGTAATGACCGGAATCTCCACCGACCTGGACCTGAGGCTGACCCGCATCTTCTTCGCGGTGGTCAATGCCGGCGGGCTTTCGGCGGCGCAGCATGCACTCAACATGCGCCAGCCGACGATCAGCAGCCATATCGCCGACCTCGAGATGCGGCTCGGCTACCGGCTGTGCGAGCGCGGTCGCAAGGGCTTCCGGCTGACGCCGAAGGGAGAGCGCTTCCTGCATGTGGCCCGGCGTTATCTCAACCTGCTCGGCGAGCTGAACATCGAGGCACGCAACATCGACCGCGAACTGGTGGGCATCCTCAATCTCGGCCTGATCGGCAACGCGCCGGCGGCGCAGAACGCCCTGCTCAGCCGGGCGATCTCGCGGTTCCGCAGGCGCGACGAGGCTGTCCAGATCAATGTGACGATCAACTCGCCGGACCTCATCGAGGACCTGCTGGAAAATGGCCAGCTGCATGCGGCGATCGGCTACTTCTGGCGCCGCGTGCCGGTGCTGGAATACCGGCACCTGTTTTCCGAACGCCAGGTCGCCTATTGCGGGCGCGGCCATGCGTTGTTTGCGGACAGCGGCACCTGCACCATGGAGCAGCTGTCCGGTCAAAGCTGGGCGTCGCGGCGTTATCCGGTGCCCACGGCGCCGCAGTTGCCGCCGAATTCACGCATGACCGCGTCGGCCGACAACATGGAAGCCAATCTCATCCTCATCCTGTCCGGCGAACATCTCGGCTACCTGCCGGATCATTTCGCCGAACCCTATTGCACGGCGGGAGACCTCGCACCGCTCAATCCCGATACGCTGTCCTACGGCGTCGATTTCCACCTTGCGCTGCGTCGCGATTACAAGGCCGATCCGGTGGTGAGCGCCTTCATCGAGGATCTGTCGTCGCAGGCGCTACGGCAGGCGTGACGGAGCTGAGCGACGCCGCGTGCTCGAGATATCCTGCGCACCGTTGCCTCCGCCCAGGCAGTCGTGGAACAGTGTGGCGGCAACGCCGGAGCAGCACCATGGCAACATCACACCAGGAGAACCTGGCCACCTTCCTCAACGATCTCGCAGCAGCGATCGCACCGAAAGCGACCGGCGACACACCTCTGGCGCTTGGCTGGCGACGCGTTGCAGACAGCATTCCTCGCAGCGATTTCGAGACCGGGACGACCGAGCCGGCCCGACGGCCGGCCTGCATCCACCTCGAGGCGAGCTATCGCAATCTCGAGAATGCCGGACTTCGCAAGCTGGCCGCCTCGTTCCAGGCAATCGAACCGCTGCTGGCCTGGAGCAGCCGCGCCGAGCGACGCATCTCCGACACGCTTGCCGAAAACTACGCCGAGGCGACGATCGTCGGCGACGGCGGCGCCATCTCCAGCGCAAGGGTCGAGATCGGCGCCTCGATCCTGAGCCCGAACACTGACTATCCAAACCACCGCCATCCGCCGGAGGAAGTCTATATCGCCCTGTCCAGGGGGCACTGGCGGCAGGATGACGATCCATGGGTGGAGCCAGGCATCGGCGGCCTCATCCACAACCCCGCCAACATCGTCCACGCCATGCGCTCGGGCGACCAGCCGCTGTTTGCGATATGGTGCCTGCCATTGCCTTAGCCGGCAAATAGAGCTTGCATCGCCGCTCCCGCCGCGGCCAGCAAGATCACCACCACCCAGGGCGGCATCCTGGCAAAGACCAGCAGCAGGAAGCCGCCGAGACCGAACACGGCATCCGTTGGCTGGACGATGGCACTGGTCAGCACCGGATCGTAGAAGGCCGCGGCCAGGATGCCGACCACGGCGGCGTTGGTGCCGCGCATGGCAGCCTGCGCCCTGGGCAGGGCGCGCAGATGATCCCAGAACGGCAGCGCGCCATAAACGAGCAGAAGGCCCGGCAGGAAGATCGCGATCAGCGCCAGCGATGCGCCAAGCAGGCCGTTGGGCACGACGCCGGAAACGGCGCCAAGATAGGCGGCAAAGGTGAAAAGCGGGCCGGGCACGGCCTGCGCCGCACCGTAACCGGCAAGGAAATCCTGCAGCGGCACCCAGCCGGGCGCGGCGACCGCGTTTTCCAGCAGCGGCAAGACGACGTGTCCGCCACCGAATACCAGCGCGCCCGAACGGTAGAAGGCGTCGAAGAAAGCCAGCACATGGCTGCCGGTCCAGGCAAGGAGTACAGGTGGGGCGACCAGCAGAACCGCGAACAGGACAAGCGCCACAATGCCGGCCCGGCGGCTGACCGGGAAAACCGGATGCGCCGACGCCGGACTGGCTTCGCCTCGACAGAGAAAAAGTCCGGCGACCGCGCCGGCGGCAATGGCACCCACTTGTCCAAGCCAGCCGCCGACGATGCTGGCAAAGATGAGCGCGGCGAGCCCGATGGCAATACGCTGGCGATCAGGCGTCAGCGTGCGCGCCATGCCCCACAGCGCCTGAGCGACCACGGCCACCGCCACCAGCTTCAGCCCGTGCAGGATGCCTTCGCCGACAGGGTTGTCGAGGGCTGCGGCACCAAAGGCAAAGGCGATCAGCAGTGCCGCCGAAGGCAGCGTGAAACCGATCCAGGCCGCAAGCCCGCCGGCGAGCCCGCCGCCGCGCAGCACGCCGAGCGAAAAGCCGACCTGGCTGGAAGCTGGCCCCGGCAGGAACTGGCAAAGCGCAACGAGATCGGCATAGCCGGCCTCGTCGATCCATTTGCGACGCACCACGAAGGCGTCGCGGAAATAGCCGAGATGGGCGATCGGCCCGCCGAAGGAGGTCAGGCCAAGGTGCAGAAAGGCGCGGAATACCTCGGCGACGCGCGATCCGGACGCCTCATCATTTTCCGCCGCCACCATGCGCCTCGCCCCCGTGTGCGGCGGCGATCCTAGCGGCTTGCCGTGAAGGAGCAAGGGCGGGGAGCGTCGCCAAGCCTTCTCCCCTTGAGGGAGAAGGGAACGCTGTCCCAACGCTCCATCATTCCAGCACAACAATGGCCTCGACTTCGAACAGCATCGGATCAATCGCAAGCTTGGGGACCGGCACCAGTGTCTGCGCCGGCAGCCTCTCGCCGAACATTTCCTTGACGTTCTGGGTGAGCACGCCGAGCTTGGACATGTCGTGATCGACAACGAAGATCGTGAGCTTGGCGACCTGATCCGGCCGGGCGCCGATCCCGTCCAGGGCCGCCTTCAGATTGGCATAAGCCTGCCGGACCTGAACGGCGAAATCGGGCGAGAGGCCACCCGTGGCGTCCTGGCCGCCCTGCCCTGAAATATAAGCCAGCCGGGCTCCGGCAGGCGTGATGACCGCCGTGCTGTAGCCGTTCGGCGAGGGATCGTAGAGGGGTTTCGGATTGACGATGGTCAGTTTGAGATCATTCGCCGTCGCCGCAGTGGAAACTGCCGTGGTCATGATGAAAAGGCCTCCGATAAGCAGATGGTTGATAACGCGTGACATGATTGGCTCCGCGGGTTGTGAGCGACGGACGTTGCGGGCAGCGCGATCGATGCTGGCCGACAATCGACTCGTACGATATACGATTCATCGTCTGGTACAATGTACGAGTCAAGCGCCCGACATCGACAATGCTGACGCCGCCTGCCAAACTCGCGGCCAGACCGGCAAGGAAAAAACGACGCATGGCAGCCAGACGCAGCGGCGCCCAGAACAAGCGGCCGCAACGGAAAAAACCGGAACCTGCACCGCGCGGCGAACCGCCCCTTTCGCTGGAGCGCATCGTGGCGACGGCGATCGAATTGCTGGACGACAGGGGCGCTGCCGGATTGACGATGCGCGGGCTGGCCGATCGCCTCGGCTCGGGCGTGATGAGCCTCTACTGGCACGTCGACAACAAGGAGAAGGTGTTCGATCTGGCGCTCGATGCCGTGCTCGCATATCGCGAGCCGCCGCAACACGCAGAAGCGCATGACTGGCGCAAGAACATCGTGCATCTGCTCGAAGACTGGCGCGCCAGCATGCTGCGCCACCCCTGGTCGGCATCGCTGCTGCCGAGCCGCACGCTCGGCCCGAACATCCTCGGCCGCCTGGAACTGATGAGCAGGACGCTGTCGGGAGCCGGCGTCGCGGACGCCGACCTGAATGTCGCGGTCTGGTCGCTATGGAACTGCGTGATGGGTGCCACCATCACCCGGGCAAGCTTCGACCGCTCGGAAGACGACCTGGCTGCCGCGCAGCAGCGCCTCGCCGGTCTCAACGAACATTATCCGACGATCGAACGCTCGCGGCTGTTGCTGGACAATGACTGGGACGGGGTGTTCAGGAACGGCCTCGACTTCCTGCTCGATGGTTTCGTCCCGAAAAACGCTGTCGCGAAGCGATAGGCCTCAGCTCTCTCCTTGCGGCGCCAGGCCGGCGCGTCCACGTGGCACGCCGAGGCCGGTGTCCGGCGGCTCGCCGGCAGCAGGGCGCTCCTCCTCGATCATGTGCATGGTCCGCCATCTGCCGAAACGGTAGTAGGCAGCCGCCAATGCCAGCGAAGCGATCGAGCCAGCCGGGAAACTCCACCACAAGGCTTCCTGCCCGAGCGTGTCACGCAGCGCATAGGCAAAGCCGGTACGGATGAACAGCACCGAGATGACGAGAATGATCAGCGGCGGCATCACCGCGCCGGTGGCACGAACGGTGGCGAACAGCACGATGGTGACGCCGAACAGGATGAACGACCAGGAGGCGACATTGTTGATGTGCTGGGCGATGTCGACCGCGGCACCGTCGGCGGCCAGGAACAGGCCGAGCAGGGAACGGTCGAAGACATAAAGCACCAGCACCAGCGTGCCGGTGAGCAGCAGGTTGAAGCCGACACCGGCGGCGGCGATACGCCCGATACGATCCCAGCGGCGAGCGCCGACATTCTGCGCCGCCATCGACGACACGGCGGCGCCGATCGCCAGAGCCGGCATCTGGACATAAGTCCAGAGCTGCGCGGCAATTCCGTAGGCGGCGGCCACCTGCGAGCCGTAACCATTGACCATGCCCATCAGCACCAGCGCCGCCATCGAGATGACGATCATCTGCAGCCCCATCGGGATGCCCTTGGTGACAACGATGCGCAGCAGCCTGGGATCGGGCTTCAGCAAGGCGAGATCGGCCCCGGCCAGCCGCAGCGGATGCTTGCGCCGGTAGAGCAGGATCAGGATCGCGGCCACGCTCACCGTCTGGCCGATCAGCGTGGCGAGCGCGGAACCAGCGATGCCGAAACCCGGGATCGGGCCATAGCCGATGATGAGCAGCGGATTGAGCACGATGTCGAGCAGCACGGCGAGCGCCATGAAATAGAACGGCGTGCGGGAATCGCCGGCGCCACGTAGGATGGTCATGACAAAGGAAAGCAGGTTGGCTGCCGGTACCGCCGCAAAGATGATGACCAGATAGGCGCGTGCCAGCGGCATCACATCGGCAGGCGTGCCGAGCAGCCCGAGTATCTGGTCCACCCACAGCCAGCCGCCGAGCGCAAAGACCAGCGAGACCAGGAAGAAGAATGTCGCGCTGGTGCCGACGATGCGCCGCGCCTCCGCCATGTCGCGGGCGCCGACGGACTGCGCCACCAGGATGGTGGCCGCCATGCCGATGCCGAACATGGTGCCGAGCAGAAGGAAAAGCACAAGATTGGCATTGGAGGTCGCTGCCAGCGCGGTTTCGCCAAGGAAGCGGCCGACCCAGACCGAGTTGATCGAGCCGTTGAGCGATTGCAGCACATTGGAGCCGAGCACCGGCAGCGCGAACATCAGCAGTGTCGAGGCGATCGGACCGCTGGTGAGGTCACGCGGACGGCGAGGTGCTGTCTTGTCATTCATGGCCAATCGTTCCTGATTCCGCCGTCCCGGGGACTGTAGCGAAAATACTGCCGCTGTTGAAACAGCAGGCCTATGCACCAGCTTCCGGGCAACGTCAATATTACCCGGGTAATATTGACTGATTCCCGACCGGACGACTGATGTCGGGCCAAAGCTCAGACCTGCAGATGCTCAAGAAGTCGATCGGCCTTTCATTGAATTTGATTAAAATGCGGCCTCGCACGGCATCCCATTCTTAAAGACGGCGGGCTACATAGAAGCTGGGCAGGGGGTGCATTCGATCACGCGCGGCTAATGCAACAAATACAAATACTTGGCTCCGGTCGGAAAGCGGGAACCATGGCACGGTTCCTGTTCTGGACCGCCTTGCTGGGCCTCGCCAACTACCTGTCGAATTCGCTGTTCCGCATCGAAGGCATGGTTGCCCTGCAGCTCACCTATGCCCTGCTGCTGGCAATCCTGCTTCTGACGCCCCGACGGCAATGGCCGGCCTACCTGATCACCGCGTTTCCGATGCTGCTGATCGTGCGGGCGCTGGCGATCGGCTCGGCCTCGGAACTGACCAGCCTGTTTGCATTGGTCAGCACCGCGACGTCGATCCTCGCCGCCACGGTGGGTGCTGCCATCCTTTCGCGCGACCGTGACTGGGTCGAGGGCCGTTCCGACCAGCTCGGAGCCTGGGCAACGGCCGGTTTCGTCACCGTGGTGGCATTGCCGCTCTTCTGCGCCACCGTTTTTGCCGCCGTGCGCATCCCGCCGGCGGGATACAGTTCGGCGCAATACTGGTTCAATGTCTATTCCAACGTCGCGCTGGCCTATCTGGTGCTGACGCCGCCAGTGCTGCGTGCCCGCCCAAAGCAATGGCGCGATCTCTACCGCAGCGGCAAACTGCCGGAAGCTATCGCCCTGATCGCGGGATTCGGTGTGTTCGCCGCACTGATCTTCACGCAGGAATCCGTGCTGCCGCTGTTCCTGATCCTGCCGCCGCTGATCATCATCCTGTTCCGTGTCGGATTCATCGGGCTTTCCGTCGCCATGGCGCTGCTGGTTCCGATCGCGGTGCTCCTGACCGGAGCGGGACAAGGTCCATTCTACGCCATAGACAATTTGCACGTGGCGCGCGCCAGCCAGGGCGCAGCCGATGTCCATCATGCGCTGCTGCTTTGCCGCGTGTTCCTGGTGCTCACCTTCATCGTCGTCGTCATGATCGCCGCGCTGCTGCACGAGCGCGAACAGCTGCAGCGCATGGCCCAGGCCGATCGCGACATCTACGAAATGGTCGCCCGCCAATCCGGCGACATGGCCTTCGTCTGCGATCTCGAAGGGCGCATCGTCTTCATCTCGCCGATCGCCGCGCGGGTACTGGGTTTTGCCGAGGGCGCGCTCGACGATTTCGACTGGCGCGACCACATACATCCGGAAGATCTGGGCACCATAGACGCCGCGTTGCAACGGGTGCGCGGCGGCGAAGAGGATGTCGACTATCTGTTCAGGGCCTTCGATGCCGGCGGAACCGAACTGTGGTTCGAAAACCGCGCACGCCTGTCGACCGCTACCGCCAAGGACGGGCCGCGCTACGTCGTCGGCTCGACGCGGGACGTGACGGCCCGCGTGCTGCGCGAACAGCAACTGGAAAAGATGGCAACCGTCGACGTTCTGACCGGGCTGCCCAACCGCCGCCAGCTCAACGAGCAAAGCCGCCTGAAATGGCGTCTGGCCGCACGGCACAGCGACTTTCTCACGCTCCACGTCATCGATATCGATTTCTTCAAGGCCTACAACGACGTCTATGGCCATGCAAAGGGCGACAAGTGCCTGCGAGAGGTGGGGGCCGCCATCCGCAAGGTGCTGAAACGGCCGGACGACTTCTGTGCACGCTACGGCGGCGAGGAATTCGTCGTGCTGTTGCCGGGAACCGACACGCCCGGCGCCCTGAAGGTCGGCGAGGATATCTGCGCGGCGGTGCGCGACCTCAATATACGCCATGATGCCAGCGAATATGGCATCGTGTCGGTGAGCGTCGGCTGCGCGACCGTCCGCCCCGCTTTCGCCGATGATGACGGCTCGCTGTTCGAGGCCGCCGATGCGGCCCTCTACCAGGCCAAACGCCAGGGGCGGAACCGGGTGGTGGCCAGCAACCTGCGCAGCCTCATCATCGAGGCGAACCTTGTCGAGCTGAACAAGCGGCGCGTCTAGAGCGTTTCCATTCTTCACGGAAACGCACCTATGCAATACCGGACGACTTGCCCGGTGTCGTCGCAGCCTATCTGATCCTGTCGAGAAACCGGCGCACCTCACGGTTGAACTGGACCGGGCGCTGCAGCGGCGCGAAATGACTGACGCCGGCAAGCACGACAAGTTCGGCGCCAGGAATGCTGAGCGCCAGATAGTCGGCATGGTCCTGCCGGATGAATTCGTCATGCTCACCAATGACGACGGCAACAGGCACCCTTATGCCTCTGAGCTGACCGGCACTGTAGTTCGGTTCGGTCGCCATCATGCGTCCGACATCCGCCACGAAAGTATCAAAGTCATCGGGTGTCGCCGACAGCGCCGCGTAGTCCTGCTTGTGACGGCTGAAACAGCGATCGATCAGCGGCGTCGGCTTGAACTCAAGCGTGCCGCTGGGATCCATGTTGCAAGCGAAGAAGAAGACACCTGCAACCCGCTTCGGATGTTTGTCGGCAAGGATCAATGCCGTACAGGCGCCATCACTCCAGCCGACAAGCGCCGCTTTCTCCAGGCCAAGGTGATCCATGACAGCCAGCACGTCACCCGCCATGCGCTCGTAACCGAACGGTGCGGCGTCACGTGTGCTGCGGCCATGGCCGCGGCTGTCGATGACGACCACCGTCCTGCCCGCCTGGACGAAGGCCGGCACCTGGTGCCCCCAGTTGCCGGCATTGCCCAGTCCGCCATGCAGCAGGATGACGGCCGGACCGGAACCATAGACGGCATGCCAGAGGCGCGCGCCGTCGTTTTCAACAAACCCTTCCGTCGTCGCCGCAGGAAGCGGCATGGCACCATTCGCATCGAAATTCAGCAGCTCGTCATCGGTGAAATGCATCGGCCTCTCCTTCATCGCTCAGCTTGAAGACGATCGGGCACGACCTTTCTCGACATGCGGAAACAAAAAAACTCCGTCGCGATCCTCGACACGACAAATGGCAGGCAAATACCTGCACGATGTTGACATGCAGGTATTTGCCTGCGTATATGACCCCATACTCGAGTGAGACCGATGGACGTTGACAAGGTTTTCAAGGCGCTGGGCGACCCGACCCGCAGGCGGTTGCTCGACCTTCTTTACGAAAAGAACGGGCAGACGCTCGGCCAGCTTTGCGAGAACCTCGACATGGCCCGGCAATCGGCCACGCAGCACCTCGGCATCCTCGAAGAGGCCAATCTGGTCAGCACGGTCAGGCGTGGCCGGGAGAAGCTGCATTTCATCAATCCCGTGCCGCTCCACGAAGTCTACGAGCGGTGGGTACGCAAATTCGAACGTCAGCGGCTCGATCTGCTGCATGACCTGAAGCAGGAACTCGAAGGAGAGTGACCATGACCAAGGAGACGACCAGCTTCGTCTACGTGACATATATTCTATCGACACCGGAAAAGGTGTTCGAGGCCATCGCCAGACCGGAGGTCACGCGACGCTACTGGGGCCATGAGAATGTTTCCGACTGGCGGCCCGGATCGAGCTGGGAACATGTCCGCGCCAATGACCAGCGCACCGTCAAGGTCGTCGGCAAGGTCGTCGAATCCACGCCGCCGACCCGCCTCGTCATCACATGGGCCGCTCCAGAGCACGCCGCCGACCCGGCGAGCCATAGCCGGGTGACCTTCGCGATCGAGGAGTATGGCGACATGGTCCGGCTGACCGTTACCCACGACGAACTGGAAGCTGGCAGCGATACGGCGGCGACCGTGACACAGGGCTGGCCAGCCGTTCTCTCCAGCCTCAAATCCTTCCTGGAAACCGGCCGCGGCCTCGACATTTTCGGCAAGCCCAAAGCGGCCTGAACCCGAGACATCAAGGAAAGCACTCCGATGACCAAGATCTATCGCGGCGGCTGCGCCTGCGGCGCGGTCCGTTATGAGACGACAAGCGAGCCCATATTCGAGAACCACTGCCAGTGCCGCGACTGCCAGAAGCAAAGCGGCACGGGACACGCCTCCTATCTGACCTTTGCCAGCCGGGCCGACATGACCATGACGGGGGAGACGAGCAGCTGGCGTGTCCCAAGCGACAGCGGCAACGAAAAGATCTACGCTTTCTGCCCGACCTGTGGCGCGCCGGTGTATCTATCAACCATCGCCATGCCGAATTTCATCGCGGTCTCTGCGGCCAGCCTGGACGACCCCGGCCAGTTCAAGCCGCAGGTGGTCACTTATGCTGCGCGTGGTCATGTATGGGACACGCTTGACCCGTCGCTGCCTGCCTTCGACGGGATGCCGCACGGATAGGAGTGGTGAAGGCGGCGCGGAATTGCGCCGCCCCCGGATCAATGGTTATCGCGCGGCACGCCCTGGGTATGGGCAACGTCCTGGTACTTGACGGCCGGCTTCAGCACCATGCCTTCCGAGAACTGGTCGACCATGGAGCGCTGGATTTCCTGCCATGGCGTCTGGTGCCTGGGATAGTGATAGCCGCCATTGCTGCCGAGCGCGGCACGACGACGCGCCAGTTCGTCCTCTGGCACCAGCATGTCGGCGGTGCCCTTGCGCAAATCGATGCGCACGCGGTCGCCCTTGCGCAGCAGCGCCAGACCGCCACCGACCGCCGCCTCCGGCGAGGCGTTGAGGATTGACGGCGTGCCGGAGGTGCCGGACTGGCGGCCATCGCCGATACAGGGCAGCGAGTGAATGCCCTTCTTGATGAGATAGGCCGGCGGCTGCATGTTCACCACTTCAGCGCCACCCGGATAACCGACCGGACCGGCGCCACGCATGAACAGGATGGTGTGTTCGTCGATGGCCTCGGCGGGATCGTCGATGCGGGCATGATAATCCTCAGGCCCGTCGAACACCGCGACCTTGCCTTCGAAGGCCTCGGGGTCATCCGGGTTCGACAGATAGCGGTCGCGGAACTCCTTCGAGATCACGCTGGTCTTCATGATGGCGCTGTCGAACAGATTGCCTTTGAGATTGATGAAGCCGGCCTCCTTTTTCAGCGGATCGGCCACCGTCAGGATCACCTTGGGGTCGAGGTTCTCGGCCTTGCCGCAATTCTCGCCCATGGTCCTGCCATTGGCAGTGATGGCGCCAGGATGCGGCAGCAGGCCCGCCTTCATCAATTCGGCGATCACCGCAGGCACCCCGCCGGCATGATGATAGTCCTCGCCCAGATATTCGCCGGCAGGCTGCAGGTTGACCAGCAGCGGGACCTTGTGGCCGATCGCCTGCCAGTCGTCATTGTCCAGCCTGACGCCGAGATGGCGGGCAATCGCGTTCAGATGGATCGGCGCGTTGGTCGAGCCGCCGATCGCCGAGTTGACGACGATGGCGTTCTCGAAAGCTTCGCGCGTCATGATGTCCGACGGCTTCAGGTCTTCATAGACCATGTCGACGATGCGCTTGCCGGTGTCGTAGGCGATCTGGCCGCGTTCGCGATAGGGCGCCGGAATGGCGGCCGAGCCCGGCAGCTGCATGCCGAGCGCCTCGGCAAGGCTGTTCATGGTCGTGGCCGTGCCCATGGTGTTGCAGTAGCCGACCGAGGGCGCGGACGAAGCCACGATCTCCATGAACTCGTCATAATCGATTTCGCCCGCCGACAGGCGCTGGCGCGATTCCCAAACGATGGTGCCGGAACCGGTGCGCTTGCCCTTGTGCCAGCCGTTCAGCATTGGCCCGACAGACAGCGCGATCGCCGGGATGTTGACGGTGGCCGCCGCCATCAGCATGGCCGGCGTGGTCTTGTCACAGCCGATGGTCAGCACGACGCCGTCGAGCGGATAGCCGTAGAGCACTTCCACCAGCGACAGATAGGCGAGATTGCGATCGAGCGAGGCGGTCGGGCGCTTGCCCGTTTCCTGGATCGGATGGCAGGGGAATTCGAAGGGGATACCACCGGCTGCGACGATGCCTTCGCGCACCCGCTTGGCGAGTTCGAGATGATGACGGTTGCAGGGTGAAAGGTCGGAGCCTGTCTGGGCAATGCCGATCAGCGGCTTGCCCGACTGCAGCTCGGCGCGGGTGAGACCATAGTTCAGATAGCGCTCCAGATAGAGCGCGGTCATGCCCGGATTGTCGGGATTGTCGAACCATTCCTGCGACCGGAACTTCTTCTTATCGCTAGGCACGCCTGCCATGGCTGTCTCCGCATTTGTCCGACAATTGGATATGTCATCGCGCGCGTTCGGGCAAGGCCATGACCCGGACTTTGGTGCGATGGACAGCATTGATGCACTGCGTTACGGCTTTGACCAGAGCATGATCCCAAAAAGTGGCCACCGGTTTTGCGAAAAGACCATGCTCCACAAGGAATGAGGGCCGTTCAGGCCGTCACAGCGGGAGGATTTCATGGCTCTGGTGATCGAAGGCGAAGAGCGCATCGCGGCCCCGGTGGAGAAGGTGTGGGCCGCGCTCAACGATCCGGCGGTGCTGAAGGGAAGCATTCCCGGCTGCCAGAGCCTGGAAATGAAGTCCCCCACCGACATGGCGGCGACCGTGGTGCTGAAGATCGGACCGATCAAGGCGACCTTCAATGGCGAAGTGACGCTGAAGAACCTCAACCCGCCGCACTCCTACACCATCCAGGGCGAAGGCAAGGGCGGCATCGCCGGTTTCGCCAAAGGCGGCGCGGATGTGACGCTGACCGCCGACGGTGACGGCGCGACATTGCTGAAATATGCCGCCAAGGCCGATGTCGGCGGCAAGATTGCGCAGCTCGGCAGCCGCCTGATCACCTCGACCTCGAAGAAACTCGCCGGCGAATTCTTCTCCACCTTCGGCAAGAAGGTCGGTGCCGCCGGCTGAACCATGCAGGGTGCGTCCTTCGAGGCTCGCCCGCTAGCGGGCGAGCCTCGAAGGACGCACCGAAAACACGCCGCCGCGTCAGCTCAACCTACTCGAAAATGATGCTGGGCCCGGTTTCGGCTGCGCCCTTGCCAGCCTGCAGCTGCGCCCAGGTCCTGGCGGCGATCTCCTTGTAGATCTTCGCTTCCGCGCCATCCGGCTTGGCGGCGACCACCGGCGCGCCGGCATCCGAGCTCTCGCGAATGCCCATTTCCAGCGGCACCGCGCCGAGGAACGGCACACCCAGGCGCTCGGCCTCCTTCTGCGCACCGCCATGACCAAAGATGTCGTAGCGCTTGCCGGTGTCGGGGGCGATGAAATAGCTCATGTTCTCGACGATGCCGAGCAACGGCACATCGACCTTCCTGAACATGTTCAGGCCCTTGCGCGCATCGATCAGGGCAAGATCCTGCGGCGTGGAGACGATCACCGCGCCGGCCAGCGGCACCTGCTGCGCCATGGTCAGCTGGGCGTCGCCGGTGCCGGGCGGCATGTCCACCACCAGCACGTCGAGCGGCCCCCATTCGACCTCGCGCAGCATCTGGGTGAGCGCCGACATCACCATCGGACCGCGCCAGATCATCGGCGTTTCCTCATCGACGAGGAAGCCCATCGACATCACCTTGAGGCCGTAATTCTCCTTCGGCTTCAACACCTTGCCATCGACCGTCTCGGGCTTGCCGTGGATGCCAAGCAGCTTCGGCATGGAAGGTCCATAGATGTCGGCGTCGAGAACACCGACCTTCAGGCCGTTGGCCGCGAGGCCGAGCGCAATGTTGACGGCGGTGGTGGACTTGCCGACGCCGCCCTTGCCCGAAGCGACCGCGATAATCGCCTCGATGCCGGGAACGCCGCGCTTGCCGGAACTCTGCGACGGCGGCGCCTGTCGCGGCGCGGGCGCTGCCGCGGCGGGCGGGGCGGCAGGACGGGGCGGGGCTGGACGCTGCGGCACCGGCGCTTCCATGCCGCCGCTCTTTTTCTCGGCTGTCAGCGCCACGACCGCACCGGCAATACCTGGAATGGCTTTCACGACGCGCTCGGCCGCCGCACGCAGCGGTTCCATCTCCTGGGCGCGGGCAGCAGGGACCGTGATGGAGAAGAAGACCTTGGCATCGGCGATGAAGATCTCCGATACCATGCCGAGATCGACGATGTTGCCGGAGAAATCCGGCCCGCTGATCGTCTTCAGGCGATCGATGACGGCTTCCTTGGTTACGGACATGCGCTGCTTCTTCTGTCTGTTGCCTGGGCCTGAAATAGTGCACTTCCTGCACTAGACCAACACATAATTCGGCCCGTTCCGTCGGGATAGGGCCAGTTCATGCGTCCTCGGGAAGCACACAATCCGTTCGCCGGCATGCCTTTGGCGAACCAACCAGAGCAAGGGAGATTGCAGATGCTTGCCAACAACAATGCAGCCGCCAACATCGCTGTCCGCGACGTCAAGGCCGCGCGCGCCTTCTACCAGGGCACACTGGGGCTGGAAGAGGTCTCGCACATGGACGACGACGTCGTCGTGCTGAAGAGCGGCGAGACTGTGCTCGTGGTCTACCGTTCCGAATTCGCCGGCACCAACAAGGCGACTTCCGTGACATGGGCCGTCGGCCCGCAGATCGACGACATCGTCAAGGAGCTGAGGTCGAAAGGCGTGTCGTTCGAGCACTACGACATGCCCGGCACCACTTTGGACGGCGACATCCATGTCGGCCACGGCATCAAGGTCGCCTGGTTCAAGGATCCGGACGGCAACATCCTGAACCTCATAGACCAGTAACCGGCACGGCGGCGGTCGTGAGCCCTAGACGAAGGCGACCTCCAGCCGCTTTTCCTGTTGCGACAGGATCCGGCATTGGGCCTCGAACCTGTCGGACGCGATGGCCAGATGGAAACGGTTGGGAATACCGATGGCGCTGGAGATATCCAATGTGGCGCCATCCTCGCCAATGCCGCGCACGGTGCAGTCAATGGTCGATGAGCGGTTGTTGAAAATGATCGACCCGGCCTTCAGGACACGCCGGCGCGAGGCGTGCGCTTGCGCGGACTGCCAAAGCGTACAGCGGTTACGCCCTGCCTGCTTGGACTGGTACATTGCAGCATCTGCCCGTTCGATGAGCGCCTCGAGGCTCGGCGCGGCCGGATCGAGCAGGGCTATACCGAAGCTTGCCGTGGCCTGAAGCATGATATCGCCGTGCCGGACACGCATCCGTTCGATGGTCGTGCGCAGACGCTCAGCCGTCTCGAAAGCGCCATTGCGGCCGGCATGGGCCAGCAGTGCGAATTCCTCACCGCCGATCCGGCCGAAGACATCGGTTTCGCGCAGCGTGTTGGCGCAATGCTCGGCCACGCTTTGCAACATGGTGTCGCCGGCGCTGTGACCGAGCGTGTCGTTGATCGATTTGAAATGATCGATGTCGAAGGCAATCACGGCGACATTGCCATACTGGCGCTGCGCCAGCGCGAAATCCCGCCTGGCGACCTCCATGAAAGCACGACGCGACAGGATGCCTGTCAGCATGTCTGTCGAAACGCGCTGGCGCAGCTCGATCTCGTTCATCGCCATGGCCGCGAAATCAACCAGGATGCCAAGCTCCTTTTCGCTGAAACCACGCGGCTCGAAGCCGATGGCGCAGACGCTGCCGATGTTGTGGCCATCGCTGGTGCGCAGCGGTACGCCGGCATAGCTGCGGACATGGGGATCGCCCACGACATAGGGATTTTCGGCGAATCGGGGATCGAGCCGGGCATCCGGCACGACCAGGGGTTCATCCTGCAGGATCGTATAGCGGCAGAACGTGTTGCGTCGGCCTGCCTCCGAGCCGCCCAGGCCGTCGCAGGCCTTGTACCATTGTCTATGAGCGTCGATGACGGAAACGATGGCGACCGGAATGTCCAGGATCGTCCGGATCAGCCGCACGATGCGATCAAAAGAGGCTTCGCGCGGCGTGTCGAGGAAATCATACCGGTCAAGTGCTGCCAGGCGTGCCGCCTCGCGCATGTCCAGATCGGCCTGCACTGCATCCATTCTCGGGCTCCCGTTCATCAAAGGTCGCCCGCACGGCACATGCCGGCAACCTCATCCCCTGGCAGCCCCCGCTTGCCTTCAAAGATGGTGTCGTCCACGATTACTAGAGCGTTTCCGTTTTTGACGGAAACGCGGAAACGCTCCAGCTCTTTGTTTTCACGCAATTCCGGACGGAAAACCGCTGCGCACTTTTCCTGGAATTGCTTTAAACAAGAGTTTCAATGATGGTTCACATTAAACACACCGTATGATCGACAAGCTGGAGTTTTTCATCGCCCTTGCTCGCGAGGAGCATTTCGGCCGTGCGGCCGAGATGTGCGGGGTGACACAGCCGACCCTGTCGGCCGGCATCAAGCAGCTGGAGGACCAGCTCGGCGTCATGCTGGTGAAGCGCGGCTCGCGCTTCCAGGGCCTGACGCCGGAAGGCGAACAGGTGCTGACCTGGGCGCGGCGCATCGTCAGCGACACGCGCTCGATGAAGGAAGAGATGCGTGCGGCCAAGCACGGTCTGTCTGGCCGCATCCGCATCGCTGCCATTCCGACCGCGCTCGCCATGGTGGCGAGGCTGACCACACCGTTCCGCGAAAAGCATCCCGGCGTCACCTTCTCGGTGCTGTCGCGCACCTCGATCGAAGTGCTGTCGCTGCTCGGCAATCTCGATATCGATGCCGGCATCACCTATCTCGACAACGAGCCGCTCGGCCGTGTGACGAGCGTGCCGCTCTATGACGAGCGTTATCAGCTGATCACGGCAGCCGGGACCGAATATTCCGATCGCGAAAAGGTGACCTGGGAAGAGGTGTCGAGCCTGCCGCTCTGCCTGCTGACGCCCGACATGCAGAACCGCCGCATCATCGACCAGCATCTGGCGGACGCCGGCGTGCAGGTGCGCCCGACGCTGGAGAGCAACTCCATGATCGTGCTGTTCTCGCATATCCGGACCGGCAAATGGTCGTCGATCATGCCGCTCAACCTCGCGGAAACATTCGGCTTTTCCGAGCCGATCCGGGCGATCCCGATCGTCGAGCCGGACGCACGCCATGCCGTCGGGCTGGTGACGGCGCCACGCGATCCACAGACACCGCTGGTGCAGGCGCTGCTGGACGAGGCGACGGCGCTGGCAGGCGATCTGCGCCGCGAGGCCGCGGCTAAGGTTCAACCGACCCGCAATCGATAGAAAATTTTTATCATACGACGAAACAGCTTTATTGATTCCAAGGGTTTGCATCGCGTTTAATAGACCAAAGGCGCCCAAAGGGCGTCGTGTCAGGGAGGGCGCTGCATGACGATGCAGCCTGCAAGTACCGAGATAGCGGCACGCACCGCCGCGCTGATCAGCGAAATGAAGAGCCTCGAGGGGCCGCTCCTGCCTATCCTGCACGGCATCCAGGAAGAGTTCGGCTACGTGCCGCAGGAAGCGCTGCCGGTGATCGCCGAGGCGCTCAACCTCTCCCGCGCCGAAGTTCACGGCGTCGCCACCTTCTACCACGATTACCGCAAGCAGCCGGCCGGCCGCCATGTGCTGAAGCTCTGCCAGGCCGAGGCCTGCCAGTCGATGGGTTCGGACGTGATCGCCGCCAAGGTCAAGCAGGCGCTTGGCATCGGCTTCCACGAGACGGCCAAGGACAATTCTGTTACACTGGAGCCGGTCTATTGCCTCGGGCTGTGCGCCTGCGCGCCATCGGCGATGCTGAATGGCGAAGTGATCGGCAGGCTGGACGACGAGGCGATCGACGAGATCGTCGCGGAGGTACGCCGATGAGCGCGACCATCTACATTCCGGGCGACTCGGGCGCGCTGGCGCTCGGCGCCGAAAAAGTTGCCAAGGCGACAGCCAGGGAATTGGCGGAGCGCGGCGTCGCGGCGAAAATCGTGCGCAACGGTTCGCGCGGCGCTTATTTCCTGGAACCGATGATCGAGGTGGAGACGGCTGAAGGCCGCCGCGCCTACGGGCCGGTGAAGGCTGCCGACGTCAAAGGGCTATTCGACGCAGGTTTCCTCGCCGGTGGCCAGCACAAGCTGGCACTCGGCGACCCGGAAGACATTCCGTTCTTCGCCAGGCAGACACGGCTGACCTTTGCCCGCTGCGGCATCACCGATCCCGTTTCGCTGGAAGACTATGAGGCGCATGGCGGCCTCGACGGTTTGCGCAAGGCCGTTGCCATGGTGCCTGCCGACATCGTCAAGCAGGTCACCGAATCCGGCCTGCGCGGACGCGGCGGTGCCGGCTTCCCGACCGGCATCAAGTGGAAAACGGTGCTCGATACGGCAGCGGACCGCAAATACATCGTCTGCAACGCAGACGAAGGCGACAGCGCCACTTTCGCCGACCGCATGATCATGGAAGGCGACCCGTTCGTCCTGATCGAAGGCATGACGATCGCCGGCATCGCCACGGGCGCCACCAAGGGCTTCGTCTACATCCGTTCGGAATATCCGCATGCGGTGGCGACGATGAACAAGGCCGTCGAGGTCGCCCGCAGGGCCGGTGTGCTGGGCGCCACCGTTCTCGGCTCGCCGAATGCGTTCGACATCGAGATCCGTGTCGGCGCTGGCGCCTATGTCTGCGGTGAGGAAACCTCGCTGCTGAACTCTCTGGAAGGCAAGCGCGGCGTGGTGCGCGCCAAGCCGCCGCTGCCGGCGATCCAGGGCCTGTTCGGCAAGCCGACGGTGATCAACAACGTGATCTCGCTCGCCTCCGTGCCGATCATCATGGACAAGGGGGCGACCTTCTACAAGGACTTCGGCATGGGCCGCTCACGCGGCACGATCCCGATCCAGATCGCCGGCAACGTCAGATATGGCGGCCTGTTCGAGACCGCCTTCGGCCTGACCTTGGGCGAGATCGTCGACGGGATCGGCGGCGGCACTCACTCGGGACGGCCGGTGAAGGCCGTGCAGGTGGGCGGGCCGCTCGGTGCCTATTTCCCGCGCGACCTGTTCGATACGCCGTTCGACTATGAGGAATTCGCCAAGCGCGACGGCCTGATCGGCCATGCCGGCATCACCGTGTTCGACGACACCGCCGACATGCTGAAGCAGGCGCGCTTCGCCATGGAATTCTGCGCCATCGAGAGCTGCGGCAAGTGCACGCCCTGCCGCATCGGCTCGACGCGCGGCGTCGAGACCATCGACAGGATCGCGGCCGGCATCGAACCGGAGAAGAACCTCGAGCTGGTCACCGACCTCTGCAACACGATGAAGTTCGGATCGCTGTGCGCGCTGGGCGGCTTCACGCCCTACCCGGTGATGAGCGCAATCAAGCATTTTGGTGAAGACTTCAAGCCGGCGCCTGTCGCCGAAGCTGCTGAATAGGAGCCTGGCCATGGGTCTCATTCATGAAATCGACTTCGGCACGCCCGCTTCGAAATCGGAGAAGCAGGTCACGCTGACCGTTGACGGCTTCACGGTCACCGTGCCGGAAGGCACCTCCATCATGCGGGCATCGATGGATGCCGGCATCGCCATTCCGAAGCTCTGCGCGACCGACATGGTCGACGCATTCGGTTCCTGCCGCCTCTGCCTGGTGGAAATCGAAGGCCGCAACGGCACCCCCTCCTCCTGCACCACGCCGGTGACACCGGGCATGGTGGTGCGCACCCAGACCGAGCGGCTGAAGGACATCCGCCGCGGGGTGATGGAACTCTACATCTCGGACCATCCGCTCGACTGCCTGACCTGTGCCGCCAATGGCAATTGCGAACTGCAGACCCAGGCTGGCGTCGTTGGCCTGCGCGACGTGCGCTACGGCTATGAAGGCGACAATCACGTCTTCAAGAAGAATGACGGCGAAGCGAACTTCCGCTGGATGGCGAAGGACGAGTCCAACCCGTATTTCACCTATGATCCCTCGAAGTGCATCGTCTGCTCGCGCTGCGTGCGCGCCTGTGAAGAGGTGCAGGGCACGTTCGCGCTGACCATCGAGGGTCGCGGCTTCGGCAGCCGGGTTTCGCCCGGCATGCACGAACATTTCATCGATTCCGAATGCGTCTCCTGCGGCGCCTGCGTGCAGGCTTGCCCGACCGCGACGCTGTCGGAGAAGTCGCTGATCAAGATCGGCCAGCCCGAGCATTCGGTGGTGACGACCTGCGCCTATTGCGGCGTCGGCTGCCAGTTCAAGGCGGAGATGCGCGGCGACGAACTGGTGCGCATGATGCCGTTCAAGGACGGCAAGGCCAATCGCGGCCACTCCTGCGTCAAGGGCCGCTTCGCCTATGGCTATTCGACCCACAAGGACCGCATCCTCAACCCGATGATCCGCGAGAAGATCACCGACCCATGGCGCGAAGTGTCGTGGGAAGAGGCGCTGACCCATACCGCCAACGAGTTCCGCCGCATCCAGTACCAGTATGGCCGCAGCGCCATCGGCGGCATCACCTCGTCGCGCTGCACCAATGAAGAGACCTATCTCGTGCAGAAGCTGGTTCGCCAGGGCTTCCGCAACAACAATGTCGACACCTGCGCCCGCGTCTGCCACTCGCCGACCGGTTACGGGCTCGGCCAGACCTACGGCACTTCGGCCGGCACGCAGGATTTCGATTCGGTCGAGGACTCCGACGTCATCATGGTCATCGGCGCCAATCCGTCGGCGGCGCATCCGGTCTTCGCTTCGCGCATGAAGAAGCGCATCCGCCAGGGTGCCAAGCTGATCGTGCTCGACCCGCGCCAGACCGAGACGGTCAATTCGGTCCACGCCAAGGCCACCTATCACCTGCCGCTGAAGCCGGGCACCAACGTGGCCGTCGTGACGGCGCTTGCCCATGTCATCGTCACCGAAGGCCTGTTCGACGAAGCCTTCATCCGCGAACGCTGCGACTGGGACGAGTTCCAGGACTGGGCGTCCTTCGTGATGCTGCCTGAGAACAGCCCGGAAGAAGTCGGCAAATTGTCCGGCGTCGACCCGGAACTGATCCGCGGAGCGGCGCGCCTCTACGCGACCGGCGGCAATGGCGCGATCTATTACGGCCTCGGCGTCACCGAACACAGCCAGGGTTCGACCACGGTGATCGGCATCGCCAACCTTGCCATGGCGACCGGCAACATCGGCCGGCGCGGTGTCGGCGTGAACCCGCTGCGCGGCCAGAACAATGTGCAGGGTTCGTGCGACATGGGCTCCTTCCCGCACGAGCTGCCGGGCTATCGCCATATCTCCGGCGACGCGGTGCGCGACATCTATGAAAGCCTGTGGGGCGTGAAGCTGGACGACGAACCCGGCCTGCGCATCCCCAACATGCTGGACGCAGCCGTCGACGGCTCGTTCAAGGGCATCTACATCCAGGGCGAGGACATCCTGCAGTCCGACCCCGACACCAAGCACGTCTCGGCGGGCCTTGCCGCCATGGAATGCGTGGTGGTCCAGGATCTCTTCCTCAACGAGACCGCCAACTACGCGCATGTGTTCTTGCCCGGCTCGACCTTCCTCGAGAAGGACGGCACCTTCACCAATGCCGAACGCCGCATCAACCGCGTGCGCAAGGTGATGGCCCCGAAGAACGGTTACGCCGACTGGGAAGTGACGCAGAACCTCGCCAAGGCGCTCGGGCTCGACTGGAACTACGCGCATCCGTCGCAGATCATGGACGAGATCGCCAAGACCACGCCGAGCTTTGCCATGGTGTCCTACGACTATCTCGAGAAGATGGGTTCGGTGCAGTGGCCCTGCAACGAGAAGGCGCCGGAAGGCACGCCGATCATGCATATCGACGGTTTCGTGCGCGGCAAGGGCAAGTTCATCCGCACCGAATATGTGGCAACGGACGAACGGACCGGCCCGCGCTTCCCGCTGTTGCTGACCACCGGCCGTATTCTCTCGCAGTACAATGTCGGCGCGCAGACCAGGCGTACCGACAACGTCATGTGGCATTCCGAGGACCGGCTGGAGATCCATCCGCACGATGCAGAGAACCGCGGCATCCGTGACGGCGACTGGATCCGGCTGGCAAGCCGTGCGGGTGAAACGACGCTGCGCGCGCTGATCACAGACCGTGTCTCGCCGGGTGTGGTCTACACCACCTTCCACCATCCGGACACGCAGGCCAACGTCATCACCACCGACTACTCCGACTGGGCGACCAACTGTCCGGAATACAAGGTCACCGCCGTGCAGGTGGCGCCGTCCAACGGTCCGACCGAGTGGCAGAAGGACTACAATGAGCAGGCCCGCCAGAGCCGGCGCATCAAGGGCCATCTCGAGGCGGCGGAGTGAACAGGCGCTTGGCATTCTCTTTCCCCCGTTCACGGGGAGAAGAAAGATGATCCGTCCGGCCACCACGTCGACGACCCGCATTGCCCGCCGCGCTGGCGGAACGAATGCGGCTGCGCGCATGGTGCCGGAGGAAACGCCAGTGGCGCTCTCCTATGCCGGCACCACCCATGCGGTGATGATGGCCTCCCCCGCCGACTTCGAGGATTTCGCGCTCGGCTTTTCACTGACCGAAGGCATCGTCGGCTCGCCGGACGAGATCGAATCCTTCGAAGTGCAGGACGTCGAGGCTGGCATCGACATCCAGATCCGGCTGAAGGACAAGGCCAACACACGGTTCGAGGCACGCCGCCGCCGGCTGGCAGGTCCGGTCGGCTGCGGGCTATGCGGCATTGAATCCATCGAGGAAGCAATGCGCTCGGTCGACGCTGTCGAAGCGTCGCGACTGACCTTGACCGCCGACGACATCGCCGGCGCGGTCAAGGCGCTGTCGAAACAACAGCCGCTGCATGCCGAGACCGGCGCGGTGCATGCCGCCGGCTTCTACCTGCCCGGCAAGGGGGTGGTGGCGGCGCGCGAAGACGTCGGCCGTCACAACGCCCTGGACAAACTGGCAGGCGCCCTGGCCAGGGCCGGCATCGATGGCACGGCTGGCGCGGTCGTCGTCACCTCGCGCGTTTCGGTCGAGATGGTGCAGAAGACTGCGGCTATCGGCGCGCCCTTCATCATCGCCGTCTCGGCGCCGACAGCACTGGCCATCCGTACCGCCGAAGCCGCCGGCATGACGCTGGTGGCGCTGGTGCGCGGCGACGAGTTCGACATCTTCACCCGCCCGGAGCGGGTCTTGAGCGGAGTTTCCCAACATGTCGCATGATGAGGATCATGTCGCCTCCACCCGCGAAAAGCTGGTGCGGATGGCCAACCAGATCGCGACCTTCTTCCACTCCAAGCCGCGCGAGGAAGGCATTGCCGGCGTGGCCGAGCACATCAACAAGTTCTGGGAGCCCCGTATGCGCCGCCAGATGTTCGAGATGATCGACGCTGGCGGAAAGGGTTTCGACGAGCTGGTCCTTGCCGCGTCGCCACTGATTCGCCGTCCGGCTCCGGAAGAGCGGCCCGCCGCCTGATTTTGACGGCGGATTGCTGTCCACCGACCCGTCTTTGACACGTCTGCCGCTGTAAAAAGCCCGGAGTCCTTTGCGAGTCGCCGATTCCTTCGTCGTACGCAGCACCCAGAAAACAATCCATCTGTCCAAATTTTGGCCACTTGTCATGGATTTTTTCCAAGTAGCAACGCACATCCAATGGTTGCGGATTCCTGACCTTTATTTTTCCGCCTCTAATTTAGAGCGAAGAATATTAGAGATACATTCAAAAACACAAGAATTGAATCGAACCACGGCTCTGGATCTACCCTTGTAAATGTGACGTACGGCGTACAGCGCTACGCACATGAACAATAACTTCTTGACTTAAGAATACTTGTGTTTAAGCGTTTCCTTATTCAGTAAGGAGAGGGCTCTCCGCATGAAAGGTATTTTACCTGGACTTGCGTTTCTTGGGCTTGCGGCATCTTCTTCTGTTACGTTCGCCGCAACGCAAGGCGTGATCTTCAATGGAACAGTGGCTTCTGTCTGCGTGCTGACGGTCGGCTCCAACGGCACGATGACCGTCAGCCCGAACCTTCAGTCCCTCAGTTCACACAACAGCGGCGGCACGGCCGGCACGGCAAATCTTGCAACCACAGGCGGTGTGACGCTCAGCGTCGATTCCGCCGTGACCGGCGTCACCACGCCGGCCGCCGACAGCGGCACCATCGCGTGGACTCCGACCTACGCGGTCTCAGGTGCGCATAATTTCCCGGAAGGCGGCGCTTCTCATGCATTGACGGGACCCGGGACGTCCGTGGTGACCGTCAATCTGGCCGGTGCCAAGACGGGCTCGGATACATTCGTGGCAGGCAACTACCAGGCGACGGTTACGGTTCGCTGCGAACCCTAGAGCAGCTCGAAAGGGACAATGATGATCAGCAAGCGCCTGTACGGGCCCTTGGCCCTGTTGTGCGTCCTTCCGGCGGCGGTTTCGGCTCAGTCGATGTCGCCGATGCGTGGCGAAATCATGAGCTTCTCCAATGCCTTCGCCGTGCGCGTCTACCCGGCCAACCCCTACAAGCAACGCATCAAGATCTCGGTCCGCGTCTACGACCAGGATTTCTACCCGGTCAAGGACGCGCGCGTCAGCCCTTCCGAATTCATGCTTGGGGGCGATGCCTCGCGTCCGGTTCTCGTCGTCGTTCCATTCAACGGCACAACCGAGCGCAAGGTTCGAATCTGCACGGAAAGCATCCCGTTTCCAAATGATCAAACCCAGATAAGGGCACAGATATGCGGAAAGTTTCTTGGACAAAGACGCTCCTGACCACGCTTGCGTTGATCGGAGCCGGCGCATGGCAGGCCGACGCCGAGGATGTCTACAAGCTCGTCCAGAACCAGAACGGCTTCGATCTGCCTGGGGTGGCTCTCCCGCAGGGACAGGATGAAGTGCGCGCGGCAGACGGCACGACATGCAGCTCATCGATTTCCGGCTCCGGCGCGTATCTCGACATGGGCGTCATCAGGAACAGTGCAGCCGTCAGCACACAGGACATGGCAGCTTACGGCCGCGTGGTGATCCCGCTCGGCAGCAGGCCTAAACGGCTCGATTGCTCCAAGCTCTACAATCTGGAGGTCGAACGCCTGCAGATAGAACTCGACCTGATGAAAATGGGGGTCGGTCCTGATGCCGGCATGACCACCGCATCGACCGCGCAACCGGCATCGACGACGACCACCGTTCCGGTGAAACGTCAGGCCAAGGCACAGCGCAAGAGCAAGAACTGGGTATCCGAGGGCTGGAGCGCGCGGGGCGACGGCAAATAGCCGACGGAGTGCCACGATGTCCTGCACCTCCTTGCGTATCGCTGCACTGCGCCTGACGGCCGCGTTTGCGATATCCGCGCTGGTCACCACCCCCGCGTCCGCGGCCCTGGACGGCACCTGCACGATCATGGTGACACGGACCGGAACCCTGGTGACCAATGCCAACACGTCCGTGCTGAGCTCAAAACTGGCCGGCGGTGCTTCCGCCACCGCCTCCATCACCATCCAGCCCGGCCTTCTTGGTGTCCTGTGCAGCCTCGCTCAACTGCTGAACTGTTTCGCCCTGTCCGTGGTGCCGCCGGCCAGCTTTTCGAGCGCGCCGTCCGGCGGCGGCACCAATGTCAGTTTCAATACGGTCTTCCGCATCGACGGCAGCGCAACCGACCAGCCCCAGAATACCCCGGTCACGGTGCTGAACGGCCCACACAGCGTTCAGATCGACCTGATCGCGACCAAAAGCTCGGGCATCTACGCCGCCGGCAATTACCAGGGGACCGTGACGCTGCGCTGCGAGTGAGGTGCCTCATGGCTTCAATTGGCCGCGTCGCGACGCTTGCCGTCCGCCGCGGTAGCGGCCGGGGAATGCCAAGTCTCCATTGATTATTTCAGTCTGTAAAATTTGTCTGAGCGGCCGCCGGCATTTTCTGCTATGATCAAGGCAGGGATCGTCTGGTTGGCGGGCAGTCGCGTGAGGTCGATCGAGACCAGATACGCGCGTAGCGGGGATGTGCGGATCGCCTACCAGGTGGTCGGCCAGGGTTCGTTCGATCTCGTCTTCGTGCCGGGCTTCATCTCCAACCTCGACCTGCATTGGGAAGACGAGGGTTACAGCCGCCTGCTGAGACGGCTCTCCGCCTTCTCGCGGCTGATCCTGTTCGACAAGCGCGGCACCGGGCTTTCCGACCGCGTCGACAGCAGCCACCTGCCCAGCCCCGAAAGCCGCATGGACGACGTGCGCGCGGTAATGGACGCTGTCGGCAGCGGCCGCGCGGCATTGCTTGGCGCGTCGGAAGGCGCGCCGATGGCGATGCTGTTCGCCGCCACCTATCCGGAGCGGACGCGAGCGCTGGTTCTCTATGGCGGTTACGCACATTTCCACAAATGGGTGATGCCGCCGGAACGCCTGGAAACCTTCCTTGAAACGGCCGATACTTCGTGGGGTACCGGCGCGACCTTGCCCAGTTTCGCGCCGGGCCGGATGGACGACACACATTTCATCCAATGGTGGGCACGGTTCGAAAGGTTGTCTGCCAGTCCGACCGCCGCATCGGTTCTTGCCCGCATGGATGCCGGGAGCGATGTGCGCGGCATCCTGTCGACGATCAACACACCGACGCTGCTCATCCATCGCCACAATGATGTGCGCGTCGACCCCGAGGCCAGCCGTTTCCTCGCCAGGAAAATCGAGGGCGCACGGCTCGTCGAGATCCCCGGGCGTGATCATCCGATCTGGACAGGCGACGTCGACCGTGTGGCAGACCTCATGGAAGAATTCCTGACCGGTCAACCGGCTGTAGCCGACACCGAACGTGTGCTCGCAGCGTTGCTGGCGACGCGTATCTACGACACCGCCAGGCTCGGCGACCGCATGTGGAGCGAGCGGAGCCAACGCTTCCACGAGACATGGCGACTGCTGGTCGGCCGCCATGGCGGGCGCGTCGCCGGAATGCATGGCGAGCTGATGATTGCGCGCTTCGACGGGCCGGCGCGCGCCATACGCTGCGCGGCCGCCCTGCGCGAAGCGGCGCAGCAGATCGGGGTGGCGAGCGCACAAGGCGCCCATGTCGGAGAAATCGAACTGCGTGGCCAGCCGGCCGGGCTGACGGCACGGGTGACCATGCAGCTCGCGACGCATGCGTCGCGCGGCGACATCATCGCCTCACGGCTGGTCGCCGAACTGGCGGTCGGCTCCGGCCTGCGTTTCATCGACGCCGGCCACGTCAGCCTCGACGAGCTGGGCGAACCGTTGCCAGTGGTCCAGGCAACCTCGGAACAACATCTGGAACCAGCCTGTCGCTCCAAAGCCAGACCTTTGGAGCCAGCAACGCTGACGGCGCGGGAAACCGAAGTGGTGAGCCTGATCGCCGACGGCAAGAGCAATGCGGCGATCGCCGCCGAACTGAAGCTCAGCGAGCATACGGTGAAGCGGCACGTCGCCAACATATTGCTCAAGCTCGACCTTCCGTCGCGGGCAGCCGCGGCGGCCTTTTCCGCCAGGCATGCTGGCCCGGACGGGCCATGAGAGCCATGGCGCTTTCGAGCGAAGCGCTCGGAGCACCTTGAGGCTTACGATTTGTCTCCATGCAGGCCAGGCGATGTCGCCGTTACGGCCCTGCGAATGGAGGATGAAATGCTGAGACTGATTGGCAAGACCGGATTGCTGGCATTGGCGGCAGCTGCATTGCTGGCGGTCGCGCCGGCGCGCGCCGAAGATGCTTCGGCAACAGCCGCCTACAAGGACATCCAGGCCACGCTTGGCTCGGTGCCGGACATGTTCAAGACATTGCCGGACGCCGCCGTTGCCGGCGCCTGGGCCGAGATCAAGGGGATCCAGCTCAATCCCAAGACCGCGCTGGACGGCAAGACCAAGGAGCTGATGGGGCTTGCCGTGGCATCGCAGATCCCCTGCCAGTACTGCATCTACTTCCACACGCTGGCGGCCAGGGCCAACGGTGCGAGCGACGAAGAAATCAAGGAGGCCGTGGCGATGGCGGCCATCGTGCGCCACTGGTCGACGATGCTCAATGGCGGCCAGGTCGACATGGCAACCTTCAAGAAGCAGACCGACGCGCTGTTCGCCGGCGCCAAGCCGAAGTCGCAGTGACCAGGCTGCCCGGCGATGGGCGTCGGGCGGCATCCGATCCAATCGATGGAGATCAAAAATGCTGACCAAGACAAAAGCAGTGGACGGTGTGGCAATCAAGAAGGCGATCGAGGGGCGCGACGGCAAGATGTTGTCGAGCTTCTACGCGGACGATGCGCTGGTGCGCGTGATCGACCGCAACAACCCGCCGAGCAAGCCGCGTGAGATCCGCGGCCGTGCCGCGATCAGCACCTTCTGGGACGATATCTGCAGCCGGGCGATGACCCACAAGGTCGACACCACCATCGCCGAAGGGGACAACCTCGCCTTCACCCAGGCCTGCGCTTATCCGGACGGTACGAAGGTGTTCTGCGCAGCGACACTCGAGCTGAAAAACGGCCTCATCGCGCGGCAGACGGTCGTGCAGGCCTGGGACGAATAGAGCAACGGCGAAGCCCCGGCCCGATCAATCGGGATGGGGCCCTGTTTCAGAGTGTTCGGGTCGCAACCAGGGAGGAGAACATCATGTTCAGCGCCAGATGGCAGATCGATGCCAAATTCGGTCACAAGCAGACCGTACTTGAGCTGATGCGGAAATGGGAACGCGAGATCGGCTCGCAGGTCAACATCGCCGACCTCAAATTCCAGATCATGACCGGATCGATCGGCGCGCGCGAGGCGACGATCGAGACACATCACCAGGTCGAGAGTCTTGCCCGGCTGGAGGAATTCTTCGCCAGGATCGGCAAGATCGACGCGCACGCCAAATGGGGCAAGGAGATCGAGCCCTATGTGGTGTCAGGCTCGAGCCTCTGGCAGATCTTCCGGGTGGTGGAGTAGCGCTTTCTCTTCCTTCTCCCCGTTCACGGGGAGAAGGACCCAAGAGCGTTTCCGTTTTTCACGGAAACGCGGAAACGCTCTGACTTTTTGTTTTACGCAATTCCGGACGGAAAACCGTTACCCACTTTTCCTTGGAATTGGTCTACCCGTGCGCCACCATGACGTGGCGCACCGCGGTGTAGTCTTCCAGCGCGTAGACCGACATGTCCTTGCCGTAGCCGGACTGCTTCAGGCCGCCATGCGGCATCTCGTTGGTCAGCATGAAGTGGGTGTTGATCCAGGTGCAGCCATATTGCAGGCGGGCGGCGGTGGCCATGGCGCGCGAGATGTCCTTGGTCCACACGGAAGAGGCAAGACCGTAGTCGCTGTCATTGGCCCAACCGACCGCCTCGTCGACGTCGGAGAAGCGGGTGATCGAGACGACCGGCCCGAACACCTCGCGGCGCACGATCTCGTCATCCTGCAGGGCGCCGGCGACAACCGTCGGCTGGAAGTAGAAACCCGAGCCTTCGCCCGGCTTGCCCCCGGTGGTGATCTCGATGTGCTTCAGCTCCGAGGCACGCTCTACGAAGGAAGCGACACGGTCGCGCTGGCGCCGCGATATCAGCGGCCCGATCTCGTTCTCGGTGTCATCGGCCTGATCGTATTTGATGGTCGATACCGCCGACGACAGTTGCGAGACCAGCTTGTCGTAGATTTTCCTGCCGGCGTAGATGCGGCAGGCGGCAGTGCAGTCCTGGCCGGCGTTGTAGTAGCCGAAGGCGCGCAGGCCGGTGACGACGGCGTCGAGATCCGCATCATCGAAGACGATGACCGGGGCCTTGCCGCCCAGCTCCAGATGCGTGCGCTTGACCGATTTGGCGGCCGCCTGCAGCACCTTCTTGCCGGTGGCGATATCACCGGTGATCGAGATCATGTTGATCTTGGGATGATTGATCAGCGGGCTGCCGACGCTTTCGCCGCGGCCGAGCACGACGTTGACGACACCTTCCGGCAGGATATCCGCAAGAATGCGGGACAGCTTCAGCGCGGTGAGCGGTGTCTGTTCCGACGGCTTGAACACCACCGTGTTGCCGCCGGCGATGGCTGGAGCAAGTTTCCATGCCATCATCATCAGCGGATAGTTCCACGGTGCGATCGAGGCGACGATGCCGATCGGGTCGCGGCGGATCATCGAGGTGTGGCCCGGCAGATACTCGCCAGCCACCTGGCCGGGCATGGAGCGCACCGCCCCGGCGAAGAAACGATAACAATCGACGATGGCCGGGATTTCGTCATTGAGCACGGCATTGATCGGCTTGCCGCAGTTCAGTGCCTCGAGTGCGGCGAATTCCTGCGCCTCGGCCTCGATACGGTCGGCGATCCTGAGCAGATAGGCCGAGCGTTGCGCCGGTGTGGTGCGCGACCACGTGGTGAAAGCCTTCTCGGCGGCGGCGACCGCGCGCTCGATCTGCGCTTCGCTTGCTTCCGGCAGGCTGAGGATGGTGGCGCCGGTGCGCGGGTTCAGCACGGCTTCCTCGGCCTCGGCGCCCTTTTCGAACGCAGCGCCGATCAGCATCTCGGTATCCATGACAATCTCCCTTCGAAATCGATCTTATTTGCCCGACCCGGCGACCTGGTCGCCGTCGCGGGTGAGGTAATAGGCAAGCAGGATGGGCAGCAGCGTCACCAGCACGACCACCATGGCCACGACGTTGGTGACCGGACGCTGGCGCGGCCTGATCAGTTCCTCCAGCATCCAGATCGGCAGCGTCTGCTGCTGGCCGGCGGTGAAGGTGGTGACGATGACCTCGTCGAAGCTCAGTGCGAAGGCCAGCATGCCGCCGGCAAGCAAGGCCGTGGCGATATTGGGCAGCACGACATGCCGGAAGGTCTGGAAACCGTCGGCGCCAAGATCATAGGACGCCTCGATCAGCGAACCCGATGTGCGGCGGAAGCGGGCGACCGCGTTGTTGTAGACCACCACAACGCAGAAGGTGGCGTGGCCGAGCACGATCGTCCAGAACGAGAACGGGATCTCGGTGAGGGCGAAGGCGGAGCGCAGCGCGATGCCGGTGATGATGCCGGGCAGCGCGATCGGCAGGATGACCAGCAGCGAGACCGTCTCCCGGCCAAAGAAGCGCGAGCGCGAGACGGCGGCCGCGCACAAGGTGCCAAGGATCAGGGCAACCAGGGTCGAGATCGCGGCGACCCTGACCGAAAGCGACAAAGCCTCCCAGACATCGGGCCGGTTCCAGGTGACCGCGAGCCATTCCGTGGTGAGGCCGGGCGGCGGCCATTGATAGCTCTTCTCTTCCGTCGTGAACGCGTAGACGAAGATCAGCAGGATGGGCAGGTGCAGGAAGAGCAGGCCGCAGGTGGCGGCGATCTTCAGGCCGAGCGGTGCCGACTGGCTGCGGTCAGAGCGCATCGAAGGCCCCCATACGCTTGGCGCCCCACAGGTAGAAGCCCATGATGACGATGGGCACCACCGCAAAGGCGGCGGCGAGCGGGATGTTGCCGGCAGTGCCTTGCTGCGAATAGACGGCCTGGCCGATGAACAGGCGCGACGTGCCGATGATCTGCGGCACGATGTAGTCGCCCAATGTCAGCGAGAAGGTGAAGATCGAGCCGGCGACGATGCCGGGCAGCGCCAGCGGGAACAGCACATTGCGGAATGTCTGCCCGGGCGAGGCACCAAGGTCGGACGAGGCCTCGACCAGATTGCCGGGCACGCGTTCGAGTGCGGCCTGCATCGGCAGGATCATGAATGGCAGCCAGACATAGACGAAGGCGATGAAGGTTCCAGTCGCCGACACTGACAGCGAGTTGCCGCCGACATAGGGCAAGGCCAGCCAGCCGTCGAGCAGCCACAGCAGGTGCACCTTGGCGAGAAACCAGGTGAGGATGCCTTCCTTGGCGAGGATCAGCTTCCAGGCATAGACCTTGACCAGATAGCTCGACCACAGCGGCAGCATCACGGCCAGATAGAACAACGCCTTCCAGCGGCCCTGCGCGTAGCGGGCGGCGTAGTAGGCAATCGGGAATGCGACGGCGATGGAAGCCAGCGTCACCAGAGCCGCCATCGTGACCGTACGCACGATGATGTCGAAATTCGCCGGCTGAAGGAGATCGGCATAGGTCTTCAGCGTGAACTGACGATTGATGAGGCCGGAGAACTCGTCGATCGAGAAGAAGCTCTGCAGCAGAAGCGCAAACAGCGAGCCGATATAGACGACGCCGAGCCAGAGCAGCGGCGGCAGCAGCATCAGCACGAGCAGGAAACGCGGCCGGCGCCAGAACAGGTCGGACAGCGCACCCAGCATGCCGCCGCGGGCAGGCAGGATCGCGGATGCCGGCGCGTCGCGCGTTGCGGTGACGGAAGCGATGCTCATGGGGTCTCGTCCATCATGTGGATGGCATCGCGGTTGAAGGTGAAGGCAATGGCGTCGCCCTGCTCCGGCACCGCCGAGCCCGACGGCACGCTGGCATGCAGGCGCAGCCCTTCCGTGTCGAGCGCCAGCCGCGTGGCGGCGCCGAGATAGCTGACGCCGGAGACCCGGGCCTGGACGGTGTCGCCCCCTGTTTCGCGTGTAATGCGGATCGCTTCCGGGCGCAGGCTGCCCCAGCGGCGCTGGCCGGCATAACGCTGTACGAAATCCGGCGGCAGCACGTTGGAGGATCCGACGAAGTCCGCCACGAAACGTGTCTTCGGCCGCTGATAGATTTCCTGCGGCGAGCCGACCTGCATGATCCTGCCTTCGTTGAAGACCGCGACGCGATCGGCCATCGACAAGGCCTCGCCCTGATCGTGAGTGACGAAGACGAAGGTGATGCCGAGCGCCTTCTGCAGCGACTTCAGCTCTTCCTGCATGTTTTCGCGCAGCTTGAGGTCGAGTGCGCCGAGCGGCTCGTCGAGCAGCAGCACCTTGGGCTGGTTGACCAGCGCGCGCGCCAGAGCGACACGCTGGCGCTGGCCACCGGAGAGCTGGCCCGGGCGGCGCGCGCCATAACCCGGCAACTGCACCAGCGCCAGCGCCTCTTCCGCCGCCTTCAAACGCTCGGCCCTGCCGACACCCTTGACCATCAGGCCGTAGGCGACGTTGTCGAGCACGTTGAGGTGGGGAAACAGCGCATAGTCCTGGAAGACCGTGTTCACATTGCGCCGGTAGGGCGGCACGCCCTCGGCGCGTTCGCCGAAGATCGAAATGGTGCCGGCGGTGGGTTGCTCGAAGCCGGCGATCAGGCGCAGGCAGGTCGTCTTGCCCGAACCGGAAGGGCCGAGCATGGCGAAGAATTCGCCGGCCGCGATGTCAAGGTCGAGCGCGTCGACGGCTTTCACAGCGCCGAAGTGACGGGCGACTTTCTGGAAGGAAACAGCTGGGGTCATCTCATCTGCGATCATTGTTACAAACGATCATGCCTGTCCCGGCTGCAAGACAGCCGTCGGGCAGACGCGGTCACCTCCGCCAGGGAGGCTGCGCCGAAGGGCGGGCGAAAGCTCAGGTCCGCATGGCTCCCGACCCGCCCCTGCGGGGCGACCCTCCCCGGTTACGGGGAGGGGATGGGAGGTCAACGCCCGCCGATGACGCCGATATAGTCGGAGACCCAGCGATAGTAAGGCACGCACTGGTCGTTCTGGCTGGCGCATTTCGAGGTCGGGGTACGCCAGAACTTGATCTTCTCGAACTGGTCGAAACCGTTGGTCTTGCAACCTTCGTCAGTCAGCAATTCGTTGCCCTTGCAAGCGGCCGGCACGACTGGAAGCGAGCCGAACCAGGCCGAAACATCGCCCTGCACCTTCGGCGACAGCGAATGTTCGAGCCACATATAGGCGCAGTTCGGATTGGCGGCGTCGGCCTCCATCATGGTGGTGTCTGCCCAGCCGGTGGCACCCTCCTCCGGAATGGTCGAGGCGACAGGCTGCTTGGCGGCAACCAGCGTGTTCACCTGGAACGGCCATGAACCGGAAGCGACGACGCCTTCGTTGCGGAAGTCGTCGACCTGGATGGCGGCGTCGTGCCAGTAACGGCCGACCAGGGTGCGCTGCACGCGCAGCAGGTCGAGTGCCGCCTTGTACTGGTCCTCGTTCAATTCATACGGGCTCTTGATGCCGAGATCCGGCTTGTGCGCCATCAGGTAGTTGGCGGCGTCGGCGATATGAATGGGGCCGTCATAGGCCTGGACGCGACCCTTGTTGGACTTGCCGTCCGAGAGCGTCTGTTCCTCGAAGACGACGTTCCAGCTCTTCGGCGCTTCCTTGAAGACGTTGGTGTTGTACATCAGCACGTTCGGACCCCATTGATAGGGAACGCCATAGTGCTTGCCGTCGACCGTGAACCAGGGTGCATCCTTGATGCGGTCGTCGACCGTCTTCCAGCTCGGGATGAGGTCGGTGTTGATGGGTTGCACGCGCTTGCCGGCAACGAGGCGCAGCGAGGCGTCGCCGGAGGCGGTAACGAGGTCGAAACCGCCCTCGTTCATCAGCGAAACCATTTCGTCGGAGGTGTTGGCGGTCTTGACGTTGACCTTGCAGCCCGACTTCTTCTCGAAGTCCGAGACCCAGTCATAGGCCTTGTCGGTTTCGCCGCGTTCGATGTAGCCCGGCCAGGCGATGATGTTGAGCTGCCCCTCGCCCTTGCCTACTTCCTTCAAGGCTTCCTGCGCCACGGCCTGACCGGCGAAGGTCAGCGCGATCGTCAGGGCAGTGCATGATTTGAGGAAAGAATTCATCGTCGTCTCCCATCTCAGGGGCCGCGCTCTGACGGCGGCTTCGCTCCCTGGAATGAAAGGTGTCGTGAAAATGCAGCTTTCGCAAATTCATTTATCAGAAAGGCGATATCGGTTTTTCCGATAGCTAATGGCTTATTGCCGCTGCCGGATCGTGCGCTGCGACTGGGCGATGCCGATGAAGTCGCGTGCCGGCTGCGCGAGGCCCGAGCCGCGTCGCCAGACCATGCCGACCTGGACGACCGGCAGCGAACCGGAAACATCCCGCGATTCAATACGATCACCTTCCAGCGACCACGGGCGATAGATCAGGTCCGGCAGCAAGGCCACGCCGGCACCAGTGGCGACAAGGCTGCGCACGGCCTCCACCGAACGCGTCCGGAAAGCGACATGCGGCCTGGCGCCGATCGCGGCCAGGAGCTTGCCGGTGTTCTCCTCGATCTCATCGATGGTCAGCATGATCAGCGGTTCGCTGACGATGTCGCCGACGCCGATGATGTCGGCGCCGGTCAGCCGATGGCCGAGCGGCATCCACAAACGATAGGCCGACACCTCGAGGATTTCCGATTGCAATGCCGTGCGGTCGCGCAGGTTCGAGATCACCATGACCGCGACGTCGAGCTTGCCGCCGACCAGCAGGTGCTCGAGATAGTCGCCATTGTCCTCGATCGCCGTGATCTCGACGCCGGGATAGGCGCGGCGATAGCGCGCCAATATGTCAGAAAGGACATAGCCGGCGACAAGCGAAGTGACGCCGAGCTGTAAGCGACCCTTGGTCTGTTCCTGCTCGCCGAGGAAGGTTCTGCGCGCATCCGACACATCCGACAGGATCTTGGTGGCGTGGCGCAGGAACTGGTGACCCTTGTGGGTGATGTTGAGGCCACGCGAATGGCGCTCGAACAGCTCGACGCCGAGGTCGGTCTCCAGCTCCTTGACCGCTTCGGTGACGGAAGACTGCGAGATGGACAGTTTCTGCGCTGCCCGTGAGACCGAGCCCTGATCCGCGACGGCGACGAAGAACTGAAGCTGCCTGAGGGTGAATGCCATGCCGTCGATATAAACACCGGCACGGTCAGGAAGAAAAGCGGTCAGCCGCGCGCCAATTCCGCACGACGGCGGCGTATCGAGCGATAGCGCAGCGCAAGGAAGAAGGTCAGCTCCACCAGCACGACGATGGCGAGGATGCGGAAACCGACGGACACCAGATTATGATCGCCGCCGCGCATCAGATAGCCGATGTAAAGGAACGCCGAATTCCATATCACCGCGCCCAGCAGCGTGGCGCAGGCAAAGGGCAGGATCGGCAGTCGTAGCGCGCCTGCACCGATACCGAGATAGTTGCGCACCGTTGGAATGAGCTGCGCGACCAATGAGGCGACAAAGGCCTTGTGGCGATAGGCTTCGGCGAGCTTGCGATAGGTCGAAAGCGGCAGGAAGACATATTTGCCGAAACGTCCGACCAGAGCCTCCGCGCGCGCCTCGCCGAGGCGGCGTCCCATCGCGTACCAGAACAGCGAGCCGAGAGTGGACCCGGCAACGGTGATCAGCAGAAGCAGTTCCAGCCGATCCAGACCCGGCGCCGCCGTCATGCCGAGGAACAGCAGGACGATGTGTGACGGCGGCGCCGGAAAGATCTTCTCGACGGACGCGATACAGAACACGCCAAGAAGTCCGGAACCCAGAATGACTGGCAGCGGACCGGTCACGATGCGTAGCGCCAGTCGTACGACTTGACGACCGGAATGCGGCTGATGCGATAGACCGTGGCCGGCGGGAAATTGCGCAGCGTGTGGCCTATACGGGTGGCTTTGAGGTCGAGCTGGTCGAGCATGCTCTGGTCGATCGGGCAACGCAGGCCGAGCGTGAACTGGTAGAGGGAGGCGCCGGGCCGCAGGTTGGCGAAGACCCCCTCCAGGATCAGTCGCGTGCGACGCGGCGAAATCAGCCGGAACGGCAGGCCACTGACGGCCGCGCCCAGGACCGGACCGTTGAACAGCGCCAGATGACGCAAACCGGTGGCGTCCATCTCAAAGATGCGCGCGGAGGGAAACCGCTTGGTGAGCAAGGCTGCAAAATCGCTGTCAGCCTCGATGAGGGTCAGGTCTTTTTCCCTGACGCCCTTTTCAATCAAAGCACGCGTGAAAGGTCCGGTGCCGGGTCCAAGTTCCAGGACCGGACCGGTGTCCGGGCCGATCTCCTTCGTCATCAAGGCCGACAACGTGGCACTGGACGGAGTTACCGAACCAATTTTGAATGGCGCCGCTGCCCAAGCCATCAGAAATGAGAAAGCATCATTGGTGTGCATATCATCCTCGATCCGAAATCGAACTGCCGGCGAATCGAACGCCAGCCGATGCAGCGCTGTTTGCTGGTGCTGGATTGCATAAACATTGCGAAAGATGGCGATCTGACACAAAAAGCGTGCCCCAGGCGCTCACATTATTTTGCCATGTTTACGCAATGTTGAGGTCGTAGCCCGCCGTAACGAGTTCTACTGCACGAGACGACAATGCGTATCCTTCTGGTCGAGGACGAACAGGAAATGGCTTCGGCACTGCGCGTGGCGCTCAAGCGTCATGACATGGTGGCCGATCACGCCGCCTCGCTTCTCGAGGCGGAAGATTTTGTGGCGACCGACAGCTATGACGCCATCCTGCTCGACCGCCAGTTGCCGGACGGCGATGGGCTTTCGCTGGTGAGCAAGCTGCGCGCCGGTGGCAGTGCCACGCCTGTGCTCGTCCTGACGGCACGCGGCGACACCGCCGACAAGGTCGATGGATTGAATGTCGGCGCAGACGACTATCTGGCCAAGCCTTTTGCCTTCGAGGAACTGATGGCGAGGCTGCGCGCACTGCTGCGCAGGCCGGCGACGGTGCATTCGCAGGTGATCCGCGCCGGCGACCTCGCCTTCGACGTCGGCCATCGCGAGGCCAGCATACGCGGCGAGCCGATGGCGCTGCCGAGGCGGGAATTGCTGGTGCTGGAAGCCCTGATGCGACGCATGGGCCGCATGGTGCAGCGCGAGTCGCTGATGGAGGCGGTGTTCGGCCTCGACGATGAAATCCAGTCCAACGCCCTCGACACCCATGTTTCGCGCCTGCGCCGCAAACTGGCCGAGGCCGGTGTCGGCGTGACGATCAATGGCGTGCGTGGTGTTGGCTATCTGCTGCGCGAGACATCATGATCCTCGGTAAACCACGTCGACCCCGTTCACTGAAATGGAGCCTGGTGCTGCGCATCGTCTTGCTGCAAGGCATCCTGATCACATTACTTGTTCCGCTGCTTATCGTGGCGTTGATGATGTTCGGCGCTGCCAGCCTGAACGACTATGAAGGCGGTACGGCCGATGTCATCAAGGACGCGCTTGCCCGCGACACAGACGGCAAGCTGATACTCAACCCGACACGCGAACTTGCCGAACTGCGAAGAACCGAGAAGAACCTCTGGTACGTCGTGCGCGACAAACAGGGCAACATGCTGAAGGAAGGCACGATCCCACCAGCGTTGGCGCCGTTCGCGGATCAGCTCGACAACATCAGCGAGGCGCGCTTTTCCTGGACGATGGGCAAGAACTCCGACAGGCCTGCCGGTATCGTGTCGTGGGAGAGCGAGACGGGAGCCGGCGAAGTGCAGATCCTGGCTGGCACCGAAGGCAAACTCTCCTGGGGCCGCCTGGGGCTTGCCGCCTGGCAGTTCTTTTTGGTCGTTATCCTGCCCGTCGTAGGTGTCATGGCGCTGGCGACGCTGTTCGTGACACCCTGGGTCGTGCGTGGCGCACTGCGAGGACTGGGGGCAGCGGCCACCGAGGCCGGGCAGATCGACATCGACAAGCGCGGCATGCAGTTGCCTCTCAAAGATGTGCCAATGGAGGTGACACCACTGGTCAATGCCGTGAACGAGGCGCTGGTGCGGCTGGACAATGGCTATGAGCGCCACCGCCGCTTCCTCACCGACGCCGCGCATGAGCTACGCACGCCGGTGGCCATCCTCAACACCCGCGTCGCCTCCTTGCCGCCAACGCCAGAACGAGCCCGTGTCTTGCGCGACGCAGCGCGGCTGTCCACGCTGACCGATCAGTTGCTCGACCTGCAGCGGCTCGGACGCCAGGTCGACAGCATGGCGAAAGTCGATCTGGTCGATATCGCCCGCAGCGTCGTGCTCGACATGGCGCCGATCGCCTTCTCCTCAGGCTATGAAATGGCCTTCGAGCCCGATGTTGAGAAACTGGCGGCCACCGGCGATCGCGCTTCGATCGAGCGGGCGGTCACCAGCCTTGTCCAGAACGCCATCGAACATGGCGGCAACCGCGGCAAGATCACCATCAGCGTCGTCAAGCCAGCGACCATCGAAATCCTCGATGAGGGTGAAGGCGTGCCCGAAGACGAGCGCAAGAAGATCTTCCAGCCCTTCTACCGTCTGCGTCCCCACGATCACGGCGCCGGGTTGGGCCTCAATCTGGTGCAGGAGATCATGCAGCTGCATGGCGGGCGCATCGAAGTGCTGGACGGCAGTCCGGGTGCGCTGTTCAGGATCAGTTTTCCGACGCGTCCGAAAAAGGAGGAAACGCCCCGCAAGGGGTGCTGATCCGAGCAATTCCAGGAAAAGTGCGTAGCGGTTTTCCGTCCGGAATTGCGTCGAACATAAAAGTTAGAGTGTTTTCGCGTTTTTCGAAAAAACCGGAAACGCTCTACGCGACGGCCGGAACCGGAGCCAGATTGCCCCTGGCCACCGACAGCAGCGAGGACACCAGCGACTGGCGTTCCTGCTCCGACAGGACCTGGAAGTCGAACAGGCTGGCGCTGCGCATGCCTTCGACCGCGAAATAGGTGAGCAAAAGCGCCTTGAAATCGGGGGTTTCCGCCTTCAGCCGGTCGAACAGCTCGCGCTGGAAAATGCGGATGGGAGCCAGGAAATCGGGATTTTCGGCGATGGCCGAGAATATCCACGCGGAAGGGGGCTGATCCTCCTCGAACTTCTTGGCCGACAGCTTGACATAGGCAGCCAGAAGATTGCCCTGGGCGCGATCCTGCCTGGCTGTCTCCAGCGCTTCCTGGAACTCCTGCAGATGATGCTCGACCAGTGCCTGCATCAGCTTGGCCTTGCTTGGAAAATTGTAGAGCAGACCACCCTTGGAGACACCGGCACGTTGAGCGACCGCATCCAGCGACAGATTGCCCGGACCCGACTCGCGGGCGACGTCGGCGGCCGCAGCCAGGATCTTTTCGCGTGAATTCGCTCGTGGTTTCTTCATCTGTCGCCCATAAGACACAGTTGTGTCCCTATTCTGAAATCCGCCGCAGCGAAGTTCGAAAACATGACACTAGGCGCAATTGACAAGACCGTCCAGACGGTACAGTAAAGCGTCGAAAAAAGTGAAGGCCGGGGTTTCGCAAAATGCGCACCCGGCTATTTTGATTCGACTGTCATTGCCACGCGCGTTCGAGGGATCCCATGATCAAGCGCTTCATCATCCGTTTCATCCTGCTTGTCCTCGTGGCCGTGGTGGCCGGCGGCATCATCTGGTTCAACTTCTTCCGCGACAAGATGATTGCCGGGTTCTTCGCCAACATGCCGGCCAATGTGCTGACGGTTTCGGCCAAGAAGATCGAGCCGACCACCTGGACCCCTGGCATCGAGGCCATCGGCACCGTCGGCGCCTCGATGGGTGTCGACCTGACGATGGAAACGTCTGGCGTGGTCAAGGAGATCCTGTTCAAGGCCAATGACAAGGTCGAGAGCGGCCAGCTCCTGGTGCGTCTCGACGATGCCGTCGAACAGGCTGACCTGATCGCCGCCAAGACCAAGGCAACGCTCGACCAGCAGGCACTGGCGCGCGCGCAGGCGCTGCGCAAGACCGGCGTCGGCACCGAGGCCGCACTGGACACTGCCAATGCCAATGCCGAAACCTCGATCGCCCAGGTCGCCAAGGCACAGGCCCAGGCGGATCTCAAGCTGCTCAAGGCACCCTTCGGCGGCATCGCCGGCATTCCGAAGATCGAGCTCGGCCAGTATGTCGCGCCCGGCAACGCCATCGTCACGCTGCAGGACATGGACACGATGCGCGTCGACTTCACGGTTCCCGAGCAGCAGCTCGAGAAGCTGAAGGTCGGCCAGCCGGTGACCTTCGGCCCGACCTCGGAAGACATGTCGTTCAAGGGTGTCGTCACCGGCATCGATCCCAAGATCGACCCGAGCAGCCGCCTGGTTTCGGTGCGTGCCCGCATCGACAATCCGGAAGGGCGCCTGAGCCCCGGCCAGTTCGTGCAGGTTCGCGTCGAGCTGCCGAAGGAAGACAACGTCATCACTGTCCCACAGACGGCGCTGACCACGAGCCTTTATGGCGACTACGTCTACACCGTCGTTCCGGCCAAGCCGAAGGAAGCGAAGCCCGCCGACAAGGCCGCGGAGGCGAAGCCTGCCGAAGGCGCCAAGCCGGCTGAAGCCGCTGCCCCTGCCGCGCAGAAGCCGGCTGGCAGCGAAGGCCCGCAGCTTGCCGTCGACCAGGTCTTCGTCAAGATCGGCCGGCGCTTCGGCGGTGTCGCCGAGATCATCGAAGGCGTCAAGGCAGGCGACGAGGTCGTCACCGCCGGCCAGAATCGGTTGAGCAACGGTGCCCTGGTCAAGATCGACAACACGGTCGACCCCAGCAAGCCGGCAGAGCAGAAGGCTTCCGCCCAATGAGTTTCTCTGACCTTTTCATCAGACGGCCCGTCCTCTCGACGGTGCTCGGCGCCATGATCCTGCTCCTGGGTATCCAGGGCATCTTCAACCTGGCGATCCGCCAGTATCCGAAGGTCGAGGAAACCGCGATCACGGTGACCACGGCCTATCCAGGCGCCAGCGCCGACCTGATCCAGGGCTTCATTTCAGCCCCGATCGCGCGCGCCGTCGCCTCGACGGAAAACATCGACTACGTCAAGTCATCCAGCGCGCCGTCGGCGAGCACCGTGACGGTGCAGATGAAGCTCGGCTCCAATCCGGATGTCGCGCTCGCCGAAGTCCTGTCCAAGGTGCAGGGCGTGCGCGGCGACCTGCCTTCGGAAGCCAAGGACCCGGTGATCGTCAAGGGCACCGGCGACTCGTTCGCGATGATGTACATCTCGATGCAGAATCCGAACATGACGAAGGAGCAGCTGACCGAATATATCGACCGCGTCGTGCGTCCGCGCATCACCACGGTCGAAGGCGTCGCCGACGTCAAGATCTTCGGTGCCCAGCAATATTCGATGCGCGTGTGGATCGATCCGATCAGGCTCGCTTCGCGCGGTGTCACCGCCGCGGAAGTGGTGCAGGCGATCAACAACTCGAACTTCCTGTCCGCTCCGGGCAAGACCGAGAACGAATATGTGATCTCGTCGATCACGGTGCGTTCGACCCTGCAGACGCCCGAGGCCTTCGCGGCCCTGCCAATCCGTTCGGTCGACGGCAATGTGGTGCGCCTGCGTGACGTGGCACGCGTGGAGCTGGGTGCCGAAAACACCGACACCCGCGTGACCTTCAACGGCAAGCCCGGTACCTTCCTGGCCATCTTCCCGACGCCGGCCGCCAACCCGCTGACGACCGCATCGGCCGTCCAGAAGCTGGTGCCGGTGATCCAGGAGACCCTGCCCAAGGGCATGACGATCCAGGTCGTCTATGACTCGACGGAGCAGATCAGCGCCTCGATCGAGGAAGTGTTCAAGACCATCGCCGAGGCCGTGGCCATCGTCGTCGTTGTCATCCTGCTGTTCCTGGGCTCGTTCCGGTCGGTGCTGATGCCGATCATCACGATCCCGCTGTCGCTGATCGGCGTCTGCTTCATCCTCTATTTCATGGGCTACTCGATCAACCTGCTGTCGCTGCTCGCCATGGTCCTGGCGATCGGCCTGGTGGTCGACGACGCGATCGTGGTGGTGGAGAACATCCACCGCCACATCGAAGAAGGCATGACGCCGATGCAAGGCGCTTTTGCCGGCATGCGTGAAATCTTCTCCGCCGTCGTGGCGATGACGATCACGCTGGCGGCGGTGTTTGCCCCGCTTGCCTTCACCGGCGGCCTCACCGGCTCGCTGTTCCGCGAATTCGCGGTGACGCTGGCGGGCGCGGTGGTCCTTTCCGGTGTCATCGCCGTGACCATCACGCCGATGATGTCGGCTCGTCTTCTCAAGGCCGGCTCGCACAGCCGGTTCCAGAAGATCGTGGACGGCACCTTCACGCGCATCGAAAACGTCTATGAGCGACTGGTCCAGGCATCGCTCGGTGCGCGCTGGGTGACCTTGCTGATCGTCATCGCGCTGGTCGGGGTGACGGGCTTCATGTTCACCAAGACCTCGAGCGAACTGGCGCCGGAAGAAGACCAGGGCTTCCTGCTCTCGATCGTCACCGGCCCGCAATATGCGACGTCGGACTACACCGAAGCCTACGTCAACCAGATGCTCGGCCTGGTGCAGGATATCCCGGAAACCCGGGCGCTGTTCTCGGCTGTCGCCTTCGGCGGCGCCACCAATGGCGCTTTCGTCGGCTTCGCCTTCAAGGACTGGGCCGACCGTATTCGTTCGTCGAAGGAAATTCAGGCTGACATCACCGAACGCCTGAAGAAGGTCGCCGGCGTCGAGGCTTTCGTCTTCGCACCGCCGACGCTGCCGGGTTCCGGCGGCGGCCTGCCGGTCGGCCTCGTCGTTCGCTCGACGGGCGAAGCTTCGAAGGTGTTCGAGGTGGCCGAAGAGATCAAGCAGAAGGCGCAGGCCTCCGGCCGTTTCATCGTCGTGCAGAACTCGATGTCGTACAACGCGCCGCAGACCACGATCACCATCGATCGTGATCGCGCCGCGGCACTCAACATTCCGATCAGCGACATCGGCCGCACGCTGACGCTGCTGGTCGGCGGCAATGAAGTGGCGAAGTTCGACCGCGACTCCAACGCCTACAAGATCATGCCGCAGGTGCCGATGGTCTATCGCGACAATCCCGACAAGCTCGGCGAGTATTTCGTGCGCAGCGTGACGGGCCAGATGGTGCCGCTGACCTCCGTGGTGAAGATCACCACCGATGCATCGCCGGCGGCAATCGAACAGTTCAACCAGCTGAACTCGTCGACGATCACCGCACTGCCGATGCCCGGCGTCACGACGGGCGATGGCTTGAAGACGATCGAGGACATCGCCCGGGCGAGCATGCCGGACGGTTTCTTCATCGACTACACCGGCCAGTCGCGGCAGGAGAAGGAACAAGGCAACACGATCATCATCGCCTTCATCGCGGCGATCATCGTGATCTACCTGGTTCTGGCGGCGCAGTTCGAAAGCTTCCGCGACCCGCTCATCATCATGATGTCGGTGCCGCTGTCGATCTTCGGCGCTATCTTGCCGCTCAACCTGATCAACGGTGGCATCGCCGGCGCAACGCTGAACATCTACACCCAGGTGGGACTGATCACACTGATCGGCCTGATCACCAAGCACGGCATTCTGCTGGTGGAGTTCGCCAACCAGCAGCGTGAGGAACACGGCCTGTCGATCCGCGAGGCCATCGTCGCCTCGGCCAAGGTTCGCCTGCGCCCGATCCTGATGACCACCGCCGCCATGGCGCTGGGCGTCGTGCCGCTGATCGTCGCCCAGGGTGCGGGTGCCGCCGCGCGCTTCTCCATGGGTCTGGTGATCTTCACCGGCATCCTGGTGGGCACCTGCTTCACGCTGTTCGTGGTGCCGATGTTCTACACATTCCTGGCGCATCGCGGCCACGCACCGGCAGAGAGGCCGGCGGCGGGGGCGCTTGAACCCGCGGAATAAGCGGCAGCCGACAGGCAAAAAAACAGGGCGCTGGAGCAATCCGGCGCCCTGTTTGCTTGAGACGCTGGAAATCAGCCGTTGGCGGCCGCTTCCAGCGCCGCGATGTCGATCTTCACCATCTTCATCATCGCCTGCATGACGCGGTCGGCCTTCGCTCCGTCCTTGTCCTTGAGCAGCCTGGGCAGAATGTCGGGCACCACCTGCCAGGAAATGCCGAACCTGTCCTTCAGCCAGCCGCACTGCACCTCCTTGCCGCCATCGGCGGTCAGCCCGTTCCAGAAATGGTCGACCTCTTCCTGGTTCTTGCAGTCGATGCTCAGCGAGATGGCATCGTTGAAGCTTGCATGCGGACCGCCGTTCAGCGCCTGGAAGCGCATGCCGTCCAGTTCGAAGTCGGCGACAAGCAGACTGCCTTCCGGACCATGGCCGCCCTTGCCCCAGCGCGTTTCGCTGACGATCCTCGAATTCTTGAAAATGGACGAATAGAACTTGATCGCATCCTCGGCGTCGTTGTTCTCGAACCAGAGGCAAGCGGTGATCTTCTGCATCTTCTTCTCCTGGGAGGTCCCGTTTCGAATGTTTTGCGGCGGCTCTGGAACGCGACCTGAAGGTCGCAAGACAGGCTGCCGTCACATCAAGGACGGGCCCGATTGCCGTGATCCGACAGGCGCCCTGAATTTTTCTCGGGAGACGACCGCGCGGCACGTCGCGCGTCCGTGAAGCCGGTTTTGTCGCAAAACCGTGGCCAGACTGGCTCATGGCGTATATAACGCCAGCTTCCTATCTACATTCATCGCACAGGAACGTGCCTTACAGGCATCAAGGACAGTACCCATGCCAGCCTACCGCTCCCGAACCACCACTCATGGCCGCAACATGGCCGGCGCCCGCGGCCTGTGGCGCGCCACCGGCATGAAGGACTCGGATTTCGGCAAGCCGATTATCGCGGTGGTGAACTCCTTCACCCAGTTCGTGCCGGGGCACGTGCATCTCAAGGACCTCGGCCAGCTGGTGGCGCGCGAGATCGAGACGGCCGGCGGCGTCGCCAAGGAGTTCAACACGATCGCCGTCGACGACGGCATCGCCATGGGCCATGACGGCATGCTCTATTCGCTGCCGAGCCGCGAACTCATCGCCGACAGCGTCGAGTACATGGTCAATGCGCACTGCGCCGACGCCATGGTCTGCATTTCCAACTGCGACAAGATCACGCCCGGCATGCTGATGGCGGCGATGCGGCTCAACATCCCGGCCGTCTTCGTCTCCGGCGGCCCGATGGAAGCCGGCAAGGTCGTCTGGAAAGACAAGGTGACCGCCGTCGACCTGGTCGACGCCATGGTGGCCGCTGCCGACGACAGGGTTTCCGACGAGGAAGTCAACGTTATCGAGCGCTCGGCTTGCCCGACCTGCGGCTCGTGCTCGGGCATGTTCACCGCCAATTCGATGAACTGCCTGACCGAGGCGCTTGGCCTTTCCCTGCCGGGTAACGGCTCGACGCTCGCAACGCACGCCGATCGCAAGCGGCTCTTCGTGGAGGCAGGCCATCTCGTCGTCGACCTGGCCCAGCGCTACTACGAGCAGGAAGACGAAAGCGTTTTGCCGCGCAACATCGCCTCAAAGCGGGCTTTCGAGAATGCGATGACACTGGACGTCGCCATGGGCGGCTCGACCAACACCGTGCTGCACATCCTTGCTGCCGCCCTGGAAGGCGGCATCGATTTCACCATGGACGACATCGACCGGCTTTCGCGCAAGGTGCCGGTGCTGAGCAAGGTCGCACCCGCCAAGTCCGACGTGCACATGGAAGACGTGCACCGCGCCGGCGGCATCATGGCCATCCTTGGCCAGCTCGACAAAGCCGGGCTGATCAATCGCGACCTGCCCACTGTGCACTCGGCGACAATGGGCGACGCGCTGGAGCGCTGGGACATCTCCCGCACCACCGCCGAGAACGTGCGCAAATTCTACATGGCAGCGCCCGGCGGCGTGCCGACCCAGGTCGCCTTCAGCCAGGACCGCCGCTGGGACGAGCTCGACCTCGATCGCGAAAAGGGTGTCATCCGCTCCGCTGAACACGCCTTCTCGAAGGATGGCGGTCTTGCCGTACTGAAGGGCAACATCGCACTCGACGGCTGCGTGGTGAAGACCGCCGGTGTCGACGAGTCGATCCTGAAGTTCACCGGCCCGGCCAAGGTCTATGAGAGCCAGGACGCCGCGGTGAAAGCCATCCTCGGCAACGAGGTCGTGGCCGGCGACGTGGTGGTGATCCGCTATGAAGGTCCGAAGGGCGGCCCCGGCATGCAGGAGATGCTCTATCCGACCAGCTACCTGAAGTCGAAGGGACTCGGCAAGGCCTGTGCCTTGCTGACCGACGGCCGCTTCTCCGGTGGCACGTCCGGCCTGTCGATCGGCCATGCCTCGCCGGAAGCGGCGACCGGCGGCGCCATCGGCCTGGTGCGCGAGGGCGACCAGATCGCCATCGACATTCCCGGCCGCACCATCAATCTCCTGGTCAGCGACGAGGAGCTGGCGGCACGCCGCAAGGAGCAGGACGCCAAGGGCTGGCAGCCGGCCGAGAAGCGCAAGCGCAATGTGACGCCGGCCCTGCGCGCCTATGCCGCCTTCGCGCTCAGCGCCGACAAGGGTGCAGTCCGCCACGTGCCGGAATAAGCGTCACCAAAAGCGTCAGCGTTTCCGTGGAAAACGGAAACGCTCTATCGGTTGGTGAAGGAATACTCGCAGGATTGTACGTCAGCAGAAGACGAGGCCCTTTGGGTCGAAAGGGCTGGCACGAAGCTGCCGAGATGTTGAAGATCGGCTAATTCGTGCCGAGGATCGGCGAGCAAGTCGTCACTTGAACGGCGTCGAGAACGAGAGATTCCACAACGAACCATCGTCGTGGTAGGTGGCGCGCACCTGCAGCCCGTCTTTGGCCCACTGGTCCCATTCGACGATATCTTCGTCTACTTCCGTCTTCTGTGGCGTACCGAACTCGCGCAGTGCATCTTCCCTTCTGGTGATGGGCCCGTCGCTGAACGGAATCGGCCCCAGATACGGCTTGAAGCCTTTGCTGACCGGGCCATATGCAAACACCCCGACCAGGATCGCCTTGCCCGCATCCTTGGGAGAGGTAATTTTCTGCTCGTAGCTTTCCCGTTCCCAGAATGCCAGTTCCAGTCCCAGAGACTTGAGTTCGATGGCATCCGAGCCTTCGACCCGGAGTGTCCTGGTGGACAAGGAATGAACGTCTGCTCCCGCGGACTTCAAAAGTTGAGCGAGATTGGTATTCAGTTCGGAATGCCCGAAGAAGGGTAATAGCTCTTTCAGTGTCATGGCTACCTCGGCGGATCCTCAAGCGACGCGTTTCTCTAAAGACTGTCAAGCGTTCAAGGCCGAGCTTTGCCACTTCCACCGGCGACTACCTCTGTCGTGAAATTGACCAACCCCTCGAACCACACCAACAGATTCAATCCAGAAGGCTTCGACTTTCCCTAGCCTACAATCCTGCTGAGTTTCCCTTGCTACCCCTCTACGCCTGGATCAGATACAGCTTGCGGGTTGTCTCGATGATCCGCCACTCGCCCTTCCAGCCTTTCGGCAGCACCAGCAGGTCGCCCGGACCAAGGATACGCGACTGCCCCTGATGGTCCCGCATCTCGGCCTTGCCCGAGACGATGTGGCAGATCTCCGTCGTGTCGGAGCGATCGGCGGTGAAGCGGCCCGGCGTGCATTCCCATACACCGACGTCCAGCTTGCCGTCCGGCGAGCTCCACAGCGACGTCGCGGCTTCCATCTGGTCGCCCTCGATGGAGGTCGGCTTGGGCACCGGCGCGCCCAATTCGACACCGGCGAGGCTCTTGAACGTCTCCAGATCGATCATCGTCATTCTCTGTTTTTCATGGAAAATCAGTGTCCCGTGATCCGGTCGGCGATCGCCGCCAGACGAGAGGAATGCTGCAGGCCCTTCGCCTCGCGCTCGTCGGCGATGCGATAGAGCTGGTACATGGAATGAACGCCGAGCCATCTAAATGGTTCGGGTTCCCACTTGCGCACCTGGCGGTTTACCCAGGGCAGCCGCACCAGATCGGTATCCTGGCCGAGAATGAGGTCGGTCAGCGTGCGGCCGGACAGGTTCGAGCTCGACACGCCCAGTCCGACATAGCCGCCGGCCCAGCCGATCCGTGTCTTCGGATCGAGGCCGACCGTGGTGCACCAGTCGCGCGGCACGCCGAGGACGCCGCACCAGGCATGGTCGATGCGCAGATGCGCGACCTGCGGCAGCAGGCGCTTCAGGATGGCATGCAGCTTGTCGATGGTCGCTTGCTGGGTCTGCCCGTTCACATCCGTCGCTGAACCATAGCGGTACGGCACGCCGCGCCCACCCATGGTGATGCGGCCTTCGCGGGTGCGCTGCGCATAACAATAGGCGTGGGCGGTATCGCCGAGCAGCTCGTAGCCGGCCCAGCCTATCTTTTCCCACAGATCTGCCGGCACCGGCTCGGTGACGATCTGCGCGCTGTTGAGTGCCAGCCAGGTGCGTTCCTGCCCGGGCAGGCCGGCGCTGAACCCTTCGGTCGCACGGATGATGGTCCCGGCCTTCACCGTCCCGCGATCGGTCGAAACGATGCCCGGTTCGATGTCCGTAACAGTGGTCTTTTCGTAGATCGCCACGCCCAGCCGCTCGACGGCCTGGGCCAGGCCGCGCACCAGTTTTGCCGGCTGCACGCGTGCCTGCCCGTTGATGACATAGCCACCCAGCGCATTGTTGATATCGACGCGGGCTTTCACCTGTGCGGCGTCCAGCCACTCCAGTCGGGAGGGGTCGACACTCCAGCTCCGCGCCTCGTCGAACTCAGACCTAGCCCGGTCGAGCTGCGGGACATTGGTGGCCACGCTGAGGTTGCCGGCGCGGCGGATGTCGGCATCGATCCCTTCCTTGCTCGTCACGCGGATGACCTCGTTGACCGTGCCGGCCATCGCCTCCTGCATGGCGACCACGCCCTCGCGGGTCGACGTCTTCAGATATTTCTCGCGCGACCAGCCGAAACCGCCGGAGAGCCAGCCGCCATTGCGCCCCGAGGCACCAAAGCCGGCAAACTCACGTTCGAGGATGGCGATGGAGATATCGGGCCTGGCCTGCTTGAGGTAATAGGCCGTCCACAACCCGGTATAGCCGGCACCGACGATGGCGACGTCGACGGCAAGGTCACCTGGCATCGGCGGCCGCGGTGCGGGCAGGCCGCCGATGTCGGCATACCAGAACGAGACGTCGCCATTGCGCTCAGCATGCATGATGATGGTCTTTCCGTTTCGTCAGGTGAGAGTGGTGTCGGCCGTGCTGTCGTCGGACAGCAGCTTGGCGTCTTCGCCGCGGAAGCACAGCTCGACCGCCTCGCCGATCGCGAAGCTTTCATCGGTCAGCGGCGATCGCACGATGGCCGTCGAGCCGTCGCGCAGCGAGACCTCGTATTTCGAGCCGGAGCCGAGATAGATCGCTTCCGATACCGTGCTGGAAAGCCGGTTGTCGCCGTCGCGGCGATCGAGGCCGGGCCGGCGGATTGCAAGCTTTTCCGGGCGCAGGAGCATGACCGGCTGGTTGTCGCCCGCGTGTTTTTGTGGTGCCGTCACGGTCTCGCCGGCGATGTCGAGCGCTGTGCTCGACCTGTCGCCGCGCGATTGGCCGCGCAGCACGGTGGAATCGCCGATGAAGCGGCCGACGAAGAGTGTCGCGGGCGCATCATACAGGTCGCGCCCGGTGCCAACCTGTTCGATCTTGCCGCGGTTGAAGACGGCGATGCGATCGGACAGCACAAGCGCCTCTTCCTGGTCGTGCGTGACATAGACGAAGGTGGTGCCGAGCTCGCGGTGGATGCGCTTGATCTCCAGCTGCAGCCATTCGCGCAGCTTCTTGTCGAGGGCACCGAGCGGCTCGTCCATGAGCAGCAGCGGCGGGTCGAAGACGATGGCACGTGCGAGCGCGACGCGTTGCTGCTGGCCGCCGGAGAGCTCGCTGGGATAGCGATGCGCGAAGTCCGCCATGCGCACCATGTCGAGCGCCCGCTTCACGCGGGCCTCGCGCTCGGCCCTGGCGATGCCGCGCAGGCTGAGCGGATAGGCGACGTTACGGCCGACCGTCATATGCGGGAAGAGCGCGTAGTGCTGGAAGACGACGCCAATGTTGCGCTTGTGCGCCGGCACACCAACCACGCTGCGCCCACCCACCTGCAGGCTGCCGGCGCTGACCTCGGTAAAGCCCGCCACCACGTTGAGCGTCGTCGTCTTGCCGGAACCGGAGGGGCCAAGCAGCGTCATGAATTCGCCGGGCTCGATATGCAGCGAAATGTCATCAAGCGCCCGGAAGCTGCCATAGGCCTTGCTGACCGCGCTCAGGTCGATGGCTGCACCGCGCTGTTTGCCGGTCTCGCTCACAGGCCGCTCCTTCTGTCGCGTCCCAGCAGCAGCAGGCCGCCGCCGATCAGGATGGTGGTGGTGCAAAGCAGGATCGTGCCGACGGCAGCCACCGTCGGATCCGCATCGCGTGTGATCGAAGTGAATATCTGCACCGGCAATGTCTTCATGTAGGGGCTGGTGATGAACAGCGAGACGATGACCTCGTCGAACGACGTCACGAAGGCAAAGAGCAGGCCGGACAGGATGCCGGGCGCGATCAGCGGCAGCGTCACCGTGCGGAAGGTCGCGATGCGGCCGGCGCCAAGGCTGGCAGCGGCGGTCTCCAGGCGCTTGTCGAAGACTTCGAGGCTGGCCTGCACGGCGATCAGCACGAATGGCAGCGCCAGGATCGTATGGGCAAGCACGAAGCCAGTCATGGTGCCGACAAGACGCGCATCGAGGTAGACCGCATAGATGCCGATCGCCAGCACGACGCCCGGCACCACCATCGGCGTCAGCAGCAGCATGCGCAGCAGCCCCGCCGACTGCGCCCGCATGCGGTCGAGCCCGAAGGCGGCGAGCGTGCCGAGGACGGTGGCAAGGACGGCGACGACCGTGGCCACCTTCAGCGAATTCAGGAAACTCGTCGACCATTCCGGATTGGCCACGAAATTCCGGTACCACTGCCAGGAGAAGCCCTGCGGCGGGAAAGCCAGCGACTTGTTCTCGTTGAAGGACATCGGCACGACAACCAGCGTCGGCGCGACCAGCCAGAGGCCGATGAGGATGCAGGCAAGGCCCAGCAGCGCGCGGGTGAGTGGATGCATGGCCATCAGCGCGTGCCCTGCTTGTGTTTCTGGCGCATCAGCGGGCCCGCAAGCGCCAGCAGGATAAAGGTCGCGACAAGAAGCACCACGCCCATCGCACCGCCGCGACCCCATTGCAGCAGGCTCAGCACCTGGTTCTGGACCAGCGTCGACAGCATGGTAGAGCGCGGCCCGCCGAGCAGAGCGGGGGTGATGTAGAAGCCCAGCGCCAGGATGAAGACGATGATCGCACCGGCATAGACGCCGGGCAGCGACAACGGCAGGTAGACGGTGAAGAAGGCCCGAACCGGACCGGCACCGAGGCTGCGCGCCGCCTGCACGAGGCGCAGGTCTATGCCCTTCATGACCGAGTAGAGCGGCAACACCATGAAGGGCAGCAGCACCTGCGCCATGCCGATGACAACGCCGGCCTGGGTTCGGATCAGCCTGACGCCATCAAGGCCGACCGAGCGCAGGATCGAGTTGATGACGCCGGAATCCTGCAGCAGGATGACCCAGGAAAGCGTGCGCACCACGCCGCTTACCCAGAACGGGATGAGCACGCAGAGCGTGAGCAGCAGGCGAACCTTGGGTCCGACGGCGGTCATGGCATAAGCGAAAGGATAGGCACAGATCACGCAGACGACCGTGACCCAGGCCGAGATGACAAAGGTACGCTGCAGCACGACGAGATTGACCGGCGTGCTGAAGAACCAGCTGTAGTTCTGCAGGCCCCATTGCGGTTCGGCGAAGCTTCGCAGAACGATCGTCGCCAACGGGTAGCCGATGACGGCGACGAGCAGGACCAGCGCCGGCAAGGCCAGCGCGAGCGCGCCCCAGGACCGCCGGGGAGGAGCGGGCCTTTCGGATGGAGTGACGCTCGCGCCCATCGGGTCAGCCGCCGGCCATCATGGCGGACCACTGCTCGGAGGCATCCTTGAAGTTTTCGACCCAGAACTTGATGTTCTGCTGGTAGCCCTGGCCCTGCCGCTCCGGCGTGTTGGTCAGGAAGGCCGCGACCGCGTCGTCGACAACGGGCTTCGCCTCGCTGTTGATCGGCGTGTAGGAGGTTTCCTTGGTCAGCGTCTCCTGCGCACTCTTGCCGAGATAGGCGTTAATCAGCGCATGGGCCGCGTCCGGGTCCTTGGCGCCGACGGGGATCGTCAACTGATCCATGACGACGAGCCAGTCCTGCCAGGCCGGCGTATATTTGGCGCCGTTCTTCACAGCGGTCATCGCGCGCCCGGTCCACATCATCAGCATGTCGGCTTCGCCGGATTCGGCGAGCTGCTGCGACTCGGCACCGGTCTTCCAATAGATCGTGTCGCCGCCAAGGTCGTGGACTTTCTTGATCGCGGTGGCGATGTCGTTCTTTGTCATCGCCTTCGGATCACCGCCGGTGGCCCGGAAAGCCTGTTCGAGCAGACCGCCGGTGAAGTCGCCGGAACCGTCGATGCCACGCACGCCCGGGAACTTCTCGGTGTCGAAGAAATCGACCCAGTTCTTGGGCGGGTTATCCTTGTACTTCTCGGTGTTGTACATCAGCACGACACCGTAGTTCATGGCCGGCACGGAGCATTCGCTGACCTGGCCCTGCGGGATCTTCGACGTATCGATCTTGCTGAAGTCGAGTTTCTGGAACAGCGTTCCGCAATGCACGTAAGGCGGGAAGTCGGCGGTATCGACGACGTCCCAGGTCACGTTCTTCGACTCGACCTGCGCCTGCACCTTGGCGATCTCGGTCGGGCCATCGCTCAGCAACTTGACGCCGGACTTGTCGACGAATTCCTTGAGGGCCGCGATCTGTCCGTCCTGAAAGATGCCGCCGAAGGAAGCGAACGTCAGGGTCTTGCCCTTGAGCGAACCCTCGGCAATCGCGCCGGCTACCGGTTTCTCCTGCGCAAAGACGCCTGTCGCCGCGGCAACACCCAGTGCCGCGAGGGCACTGATCGTTGCAAGTCTGGAGCATAAGATGGTCATCGTCATTCTCCCATTGGCTCACGTTGTGTGAAGCGTCGCTGGCCGCGAGCGGTTACCAGCTGACGTATTGGTCGAGCTCCTCGCCGCCGGATGTCGGTGGTGCGATGATCCACATCACCTCGGCCCGGCCATTGCCGATGTTCTCGGTGCGATGGGGAGTGGAGGTGGCGTATTCGATACTGTCGCCCTCTTCGAGCACGTGGCGGCTTTCGCCGAGGCTGACCTCGACAACGCCACGCGTCACGACCAGCATCTCGTGGGCGTCGCCATGCGTGTAGACGTCGGGGCCCGTGGAACCGCCGATCTCGAATTCACCGACATAGACCTCCATCTCGGTGGCAGGCCGACGCGACAGAAGGGTCTTGCGGCAGCCATGGCTGGTTGGAATGGCGGGCCGCTGGCTGCGTCGCAGCACGCCCTCGGTCGAAGGCGTCGCCGGCTCTTCGAAAAGCGCAGCTACGGTGACGCCGAGCGCCGCCGCCATCTGGTTGAGCGAGGCCGTGCTGGCGCCAGTCAGTCCCCGTTCGAGCTGGCTGATGAAGCTCGCGCTGGTGCCGGTCCTGTCAGCGAGCTGGCGGAGCGAAAACCGTCGCCGCTGCCTCAAATCCTTGAGGCGCTGGCCGAGTTTTGCCGTCTCGGGTCCGGCTCGTTCAGGCGGGTTCTCCATGGAGGCCTGCTCCAGGGAAGATGCGACAATCGTCATGCCATAAACTCCACTGAACAGACTGTACAGTGAGACTGCACAGCGATCAAGATGGTTGATCGCGATGCGAGATCGGATTTCTGGCCACGGTCATGACAGGAAAGCAGGCCGGATGAACGTCATCCGCCGCCGGCATTTCCTTCGCTGTCGAGGATAGTCTACAATGCGCCTCATCTTTTTGAATCGGAGAGAAGGCGATGTCGCTCAAAGTCCTGGCGGCGGTGCTTGTCGCGACCCTGCTGGCCGGTTGCCAGACGATGACGCCCGAACAACGGCGCGCCGCGGATGAAGCGAAATGCAGCGCCTACGGCTTCAAGAGGAAGACGGATGCCTTCGCCGAATGCCTGCAGCGGATCGATCTCGACCGCTCGGCCGAGATGCGTGCTCGCGACGCGGAGTTCGCCCGCTTCAACGCCCGCCCCCCGATTGTGATCTATCGTCCCATCGTGGTGAAACAGTAGTCAGCGGAAGGCGTCACAGCGCTCGTGCCCCATTCTGTCGCTGTAGAACCGGTCGAGGCTGGGCGCCGACAGGATGCATATCCAGGTCACCTGCCCACCGTCGACATAGTCCCCGGTCTTCAAAGTAACAAAGGTCGGCTTGTTTCCTGGCGGCAGGAACGTGCGCCCACGATTCTGCGCAAGAAATTCATCCGCATTCTCCACACTGTAGACTGGCGCCCCGCCCATGGCATCCCGATAGAACCTCGTTTCCTTCGGCGGTATCCTGCTCAGATCGAAATCCTCGACGTAGTGGAGACGCAGGCGGCGGCGAAAAGCCCGATAATGCAGGAACGAATTCCCGAACGTGGCCGCCATGCCGACGATCTTTCCATTGTCGGAACGACGGACAGCCCTTTGCGTGACGGCGTGATCAAGCTTCTCCAGGCGGAGGCCATCCGCGAGCACCTGGAAACCGCCCGTTGAAATGACCAGGGCGGCGGCCAGAAAGATGGACGGAGCCGTTGATTTCATCGTTGCTGCCTTATTGAGGAAATGAGCATCCGTCGCCCGGCGGGCGTGGTGGCACAACGATCGCAATGGTGGCGCCACCGTCCTGCCTGTTGCCCGCCTCCAGCCTGCCGCCATGGGCCTTGGCGATCGCCTCGACGATGGAAAGCCCCAGCCCGGTTCCACCGGTGGCGCGTGACCGCGAGGTGTCGCCGCGCCAGAAGAGGTCGAATGAAATCGCGCGGATCTCCTCGAGCAGCCCCGGACCACGGTCCAGGAAGCGGACAAACGCGTTGCCATCCCTGTCGAGACCGGTCTCGCACCGCAGCACGCCACCTGTCGACGCGTACCGACAGGCATTGTGCACAAGCGCCAGCATCGCCTGGCGCAAACGCTCCGGATCGACATTGGCCGGCGCCGCGCGGAGGTCTTTTTCGAGCCGCATGCCGGCCTCTTCAAGCATTGGGCGAGCGGCGGCGAGAACGGTCTTGGCTTCGGCTGAAAGATCCGTAGCCGATCTTTCGGCAATCAGCTTGTGGCCTGCCGCAAGCGAGAGCATGCGCAGGTCTTCGACCAGCCGCGACAGTCCCTGCACCTGCATGAGCAGGTCTTCCAGTCCCTGCTGGCGGACGGGAAAAACACCATCGATCATGCCCTGGAGATTGCCTTGCAATATGGTGAGGGGAGTGCGCAGTTCGTGCGCGACAGCCATTGTGTTGAAACGCAGGCGCTTTTCCATATGGCCAAGATCGGTCGCCAGCGCATCGATGGTCTTGCCGAGGCGGTGCACCTCCGAAGTACCGCCGCGAAAATTGCCGAGGCCAACCGCGAAGTCGCCTTCGCGCAGCGTTTCCGCCGCCGACACCAGCCGCTCCAGCGGGCGCGCGATACGCCGGGCGAGCCAATAGCCGATCGAACCGCAGATGAATGCCGCCAGCAGGATATGCCCCAAGAAGGCCAGGTTCATCTGGGCGTCCACGGTTTTCTCGAATTCCGGAACGACCAGCATCAGTTTCCGGAAGCTCTCGACGGATGGCATCACCCCGTCCTGGATGTCCCGATAGGCCTGGGCCACGTCGGCGGGCAGCGTCCGCAGCTCGATCTCCGTCAGTCGCTTCATGATCGCGAAGAAGGTGGTGTAGGCGATGATCATGCTGAGCACGAGCATCGCCCCGATCGTCACCGCGGTGACTGTTGAGAGGGAGAGACGACGCAGCTTCATTTCGGCGCCGCGAACCGGTAGCCGATGCCACGCACCGCCTGGAAGAGACCGGGAACCCCGGCATTTTCGAACTTGCGGCGCAGGTTGGCGACATGCGTGTCGACAGTCTTGGCCAGCGCATCGTTCTCCGGCAGGCAGGCATCGAGGATGTCGGCGCGCCCGAAGGCATGGGTCGGCCTGCGGATCATGTAGGCGACGATGCGGAACTCGCTGAGCGTCAGCGCCAGCGACTGGCGCCCGGTCTCCGCCTCGACAAAAGCGGCATGGGCGTCGAGATCGACCTCGACGGGAGCAAATCGCAGCGTCCGCGAGGCGCCGGCGGCGCGCGACCGGCGCAGCACCGCATTGACGCGCGCCACCACCTCCTGCGGATTGAACGGCTTGATCACATAGTCGTCGGCACCCAGCCGCAAACCCGAAAGGCGGTCGATGTCCTCGGCCAGCGCCGTCACCATGATGACCGGTGTGTTCGCGTCCTGGCGGATGCGCGCCAGGACCTCGAAGCCGTCCAGCCGGGGTATGTGCACATCGAGAAGCACGAGATCGGGCGACAGCATGGCATGGTGGGACAGTGCGATGTCCCCATTCACCGCGGTGACCGTGCGAAAACCCTCGCGCGCCAGATAGGCCTCGAGAATCTCGGCAATGCGCGGTTCGTCCTCGACGATAAGGATCAACCCCTTGTCCATGCGCAGTCCTTCGTTGGTTGGCACGGCCATATTCCGCAACACGAAGCGGCAGGCAATCGCAAACACCAGCGGTTGCCAGGTTCCTTGGCGAGCCTTGGCGGGCTCTCCGCCAAACCTTGATGAAACGCGACCAAGGTCCGGCCGTCGACGCGTCGTCACGGTCTGGGCGGAACCCAATGGCGCGCCGGCGTCACTTCGTCGGGACCATCATGCAAACGCCACCAAAGACCTTCGGACACATTCAGCGTCCACGCATTGCAGCCTTGTGGATCGTCACTTTGTTCCTCATCGCCTTTGCGCTGCTGTTCCAGTCCGCCTGGAAACTCTATCCGCCGGGCGGCGTCGATCTGCAGCTGACAATCAGGATCGCCGGTATCGGCCTCATCGGCACGGCGATCCTGGGACGGCTCTGGTGCACGCTCTACATCGGCGGAAAGAAGTCGGTGGTGCTGGTCGACGACGGCCCCTATTCGATGTGCCGAAACCCGCTCTATCTGTTCTCGATCATCGGGGCAGCGGGGGTGGGCGCACAGACAGGCAGTGCCGCACCCGCGCTGCTCTGCGCCATCGTGGTCCATGCGATCCTGCTGCGGACCGTGACCCGTGAAGAGCAGCTGCTCAGAACGCATTTCGGGCAGGCTTATGTGGACTACTGCAGGCGCGTCCCGGCGTTCTGCGTCGACTGCCGGCTATATACGGATCGCGAGATGATAGAGATCACGCCGAAGCGGCTCTACGGCACCCTGATCGACAGTCTGGTCTTCCTGGCCGCGGTGCCCGCGATGTTCCTGGTCGAATACCTGCAGGACGAAGGTTATCTGCCGGTGTTTTTCAGCCTGTATTGAACAACAGCCTGCCGCGGGCGGCTGGCGCAACCAAAAGTTTTGCTTCCCTCTCGCCAAACTTCCGGCCAACGGTTAGTCAGCCGTCGGCTGAACGATCGGCGTGAAGGATACTCGAGCCATGGCGCCGCTGCGGGCACTCGCACCCAAGAACCTTGTCGTGGCCGGCATCCTGCTGATGTTGGCCGGCGACTTCATGTTCGCGCTCAACGACGCGATGGGCAAATGGCTGGTCGCCAATTTTTCGGTCGGACTGGTGGTCGCCGTCCGCTCGATCGGCGCATTCATCATCCTCGGCCCGATGATCGCCCGGCAGGGTGTGACAAAGCTTTTCCAGGTCGAGAGACCCGGAACGCAGGTCCTGCGCGCCGTCATCGCAACGGTCGACACCGGCCTGTTCTATGCGGCCGTCGTCCACATGCCGCTCGCCGACGTGATGAGCTTCTACATGGCAGGACCGATCTATGTCGCGGCGCTTTCGCATTTCATGCTCGGCGAACGTATCCGCTGGCGCCGCTGGGCCGCCATCCTGGTCGGCTTCTGCGGCGTGCTCGTCATTCTCAATCCGTCCGCTTCCGCTTTTTCGACATCCGCCATCTTCGCCTTCATCGGCTCGGTCGCCTTCGCCCTGTCGATCGTCTACAGCCGGCAATTGCGAGGAACGCCCGATACGACGCTGGTGACCTGGCAGACCATCGCTGCCCTGGTGGCCGGTCTCATCTTCGCGATCCCCGACTGGCAGACGCCCGGCCTCATCGACATCGGCCCGATGCTGCTGCTCGGCGTCGTTTCCTGCGCCGCCCATCTGATGATCACGCGGGCGCTGAAGCTGGCGCCGGCCTCGACGCTGGCGCCGCTGCACTACAGCCTGCTTCTGTGGGCCATCGTGTTCGGCATGGTGTTCTTCGGCGACGTGCCTGGCCCGCGCGTGCTCGTGGGTGCCGCCATCGTCGTGCTGGCAGGCCTGTTCATCTTCCACCGGCAGAAGGTGGTCGACACCGTACCGCCGGAGAACGTGCCGAAGGGCGTCAACTAGGCTAGCAAAGCTTGGCGGTTTTGCGCCCGGAAGTTTTGTAACGACAAACGCCGGAGTCCCGCGTTTCCGCGCATGGCGGAAACGCTCGGGCGGTCAGCCGACGAAGCCGGCCGCCTTGTGGCTGCCGTCGCAGAACGGCTTGTTCTTCGAATGGCCGCAGCGGCACAGGAACACCTTGGTCACGCGGTCGACCGTGCGGCCGGTGCCGGAGACGATTTCGAGATTGCCTTCGACCTTGAGCGAGCCGTTGGGTGTTGGAGTGACCTTGACCACGCCATTGCGTGCCTCCAGCGCGATGGACTCCCTGGTCTCCGGTTCCCCGGTGGCCGCGAACCCGGCCTTGGTGTGACTGCCGTCGCAGAACGGCTTGTTCTCGGATGCGCCGCAACGGCAGAGCGTCGCCCGCAGCATCACCTCGCCATTGATGTCCATCTCGGCATTGAAGGCGAGTGGCCCGTTCTCGCGCACCCTCACCAGGTTGACCACCGGCGCAGCTTCTTCCCGTCCGCCATCCTTGCGGCGATAGGTGATCGCGCCGGACGGACAGGAATGCGCGACCCCGACGATCGCCTCGACGGCACCGGCTTCGGGGTGGATCCATTGGCCCGGCGCATTGGGTACGAAGACTTCCGGATGACCCAACACGCAGTTGCGCGAGTGGATACAGAGCTTGCCGTCGAAACCGACGTCGATATTTTCGCTCTCGACGAATTTCCGCGCCATTGGGTAGCTCCTCAGCTTGATGTTCCCCGATCATGCCGTACGGAAGCGGCCCACCGCAACTGGCCGAAAGAAGGGTGCGCGTCATCCCCGTCGCGACAGCCGCAGGAGATAATCCTTTCGATTGAGCGGATTGTCGTCGGTGCGTGGTCGCTCCGGGATCGCGGCGCGGATCGGGCGATGGTGATCGAACGCCGTTTCCAGGACGCCCTCGCCATGCGTAAGGCCGGGCACCATCTGCTGCAAAGCGTGGACGCGCCCCGCCGGAATGATGCCGGTCAACGTATAGGATGCACCCTCCATCGTCGGGTTCTGGGGCACCGCATCCAGCCTCGCCAGGACCGGCAGCAGCGACGGCAGCGTGTCCATCGGTGCTTCGAGTTGGAAGCGGTGGATCGGCTCGCACACCACCGTGCCGGCCTGCCTGAGAGCAGCCATCACGACCAGCGGAGTGAGTTTGCGATGCTCGGCGGCCGTCGTCATCGGCCCCCAGTGGCGCACGCGCGTCGCCTCCGTCATCGTCACGACGCAGTCCGTCACCTGCCAGCCGTGGAGACCCTGCCGCAGCGTCTCATGGACGGCGTCCTCCACGGCCTTGTGGTAGGAAAGCGGCAGCGTTCCGAACTCCATTTCCAGGCAAAAGGCGATGCCGCTGCCGATAGCCCCTGGCTCGACCCGCAGGGCGACCGTTGCCACGAACGGGTCGGGTGCCTCATCGCGCGCACCGCCGCTGCCGACAGGTCGCTCGATGCAGATCGGGGTGGTCTCGCGGAACAAGACGTCGAGCCCATACTCGTCGGCCAGCGTCTGCTGGATGACCTCCTTCTGCACCTCGCCATACAGCGAGACATAGGTCTCCTGCCGGCTGTCATCCTGCCTGAGGTTTATCAACGGGTCCTGTTCGGCGAGCAATGCAAGTGCGGCATGCAGGGCTCCTCGATTGGCCGGAAGCCGAGGCTGGATCACCGTCTCCAGCGTCGGCGGCGCGAAATGATGTTCCACGCGACCGCCGCGAAGGCCGATCGCATCACCTATCTGGGCGTCGGCGAGGCCCCACAGCTTGCCGATCTGCCCCGCCCTGAGAGAAGGTTTCTCGACCGCGCCGCCGCCGTCGAAAACCTTGAGCGCCGAGATCTTCGCTTCGCGCCCCCGACCGAAACCGACACGCTCGCGCGGCCGCAAGGTGCCGGAGAACAGGCGGACATAGGCGATCTTTTCCCCGGATCCGCCACGTTCGATCTTGAAGACCATGCCCGAAACGGGACCGTCGGCGGCACCTTCGGTTGCTGGCAAAAGGTCGCGGATGCCCGACAGCAACGGTGCGATGCCGGCACCGGTGACAGCCGAGCCAAAGAACACCGGATGCATCAGCGTCTTGCCTGTCTGTCTCGCGAGCGTCTTTTGCAGCGTGCCTGCGGACAGCGCCCTGCCACCGACATAGGCGGCGAGCAGCGTGTCGTCATGTTCGGCCAGCATCTCCGTCAGCAGCGTGCCGAACGCAGGTTCCGCGATGTCGAAGGGCAGCGGCAGCGCATCCGGCGACCCGGCCCTTTGCACCTTGCCCATCGCAATAGCAGCCGGCGTCAATCTTTTGGCGATCGCCTCCAGGACATGTTCGCAATCGGCACCGGTGCGATCGATCTTGTTGACGAAGATCAGTGTTGGAATACCGAGCCGCCGCAACGTCCGCATCAGTATGCGCGTCTGCGCCTGCACACCTTCCGCGGCCGAAATCACCAGCACCGCCCCATCGAGCACGCTGAGCACGCGCTCTACTTCCGCGATGAAGTCAGGATGGCCTGGCGTATCGATCAGGTTGATCGCCACGCCGTCGATGGTGAACGACATCACCGCCGATTTGATGGTGATGCCGCGTTGCCGCTCCAGGGCCAGGGTATCGGTCTGTGTGTTGCCGTCGTCGACACTGCCGATCTTGTCGATGACGCCGGCCGCATGGAGCAGCCGTTCGGTGAGGCTCGTCTTACCTGCGTCGACGTGCGCCAGAATTCCCAAATTCAAAGTCCGCATAGAGGTTCATGTCCCCAAGATGGATCAAAGCTCCTTTCTCGATGGACATGACTCGCATTGGTCGGCTCCTTACCGAACGTGACTTGGGAAAGATCACAGAGCACGCGATGGACGGCGGGGCAACCCCGTCGCACCGCCGAGCGCTTGCTACGCCGGCCTTAACATCGCCTTCTGTGGCGTATCGGTAACGCTTCGAATTCCGGCCCCGGATAGGTCTAAGTTTTCACCTTCTGTCCGGAAGGATCGTAGAGTGGTTCGAGGTGAAGTTTTGCTGGCACCTTTTGCGTCGCCACCACCAGTTCGTAGCCGCCCTCATCCAGGAAAGCATCGCTGACCCCGGCGGCATGACGCACATAGCCGTAGCCGATGTTCCTGGCCAGGGTGTAGCCGTAGCCGCCCGAGGTCAGGTAACCGACCGGTTCGCCATTGCGCAGGATCGTTTCGCGGCCGAGCAGGACGATTTCCGGATCCTCCACCGTGAAGCCGGCAAAACGCTTGGCCAGAGGCTGCCCATCCAGTTTTTGCAACGCCGCGCGACCGACGAAATCGGTTTCCTTCTTCAGCTTCACCGCCCAGCCGAGACCGGCCTCGAACGGCGTATCGTTCGGGGTGATGTCGGAACCCCAGGCGCGATAGCCTTTTTCGAGGCGCAGCGATTCCAGCGCACGATACCCGACCGGCCGGATGTCCTGCTCCCTGCCGGCCTGCATCAGGGCGTCGAACACCTCGCCGGTGGCGGCGATCGGAACATGCAGTTCCCAGCCGAGCTCGCCGACATAGGTGACGCGCAGTGCCCGCACCGCGTGCCCTGCGATGGCGATCTCGCGCACATGGCCGAATGGGAAAGCGGCGTTGGAGACATCGGCCTTTGTCACCTTCTCCAGCACCGCGCGCGCCTGCGGTCCCATCAGCGAAAGCGTGCCGAAGGCCTCGGTCACGTCGGCGACGTCGACATCCAGGCCAGAGCCGATGTGGTCGCGTATCCAGGCAAGGTCATGCGTGCGAAAACCGGTGCCGGTGACGATGTAGAATTTGTCGTCGTCCAGCCGCGCAACGGTGAGATCGGCCTCGATGCCGCCGCGCGTGTTGAGCAGCTGCGTATAGGTGAGCCGTCCGGCCGGCTTGGCGACATCGTTGGCGCAGATCCAGTCGAGCGCCTTGCCGGCATCCCTGCCGCTCAGCTCGTATTTGGCGAAGGACGACTGGTCGAAGACGCCGACCTTGTCGCGGACATGGCGATGCTCGTCGCCGACCGGCCCGAACCAGTTCTGCCGGCCCATCGAATAGATGTCCTTCGCCTCGGTTCCTGCCGGGGCGAACCAGTTCGGCCGCTCCCAGCCAAGTTTGGAACCGAAGACGGCATTGTACTTGTGCAGGCGCTGGTAGAGCGGCGAGACGATGCGCGGCCGGCCGCTGTCATACTCCTCATGCGGGAAGGCGATCGTGTAGTGCTTGCCATAGGCTTCGAGCGTGCGGTCGCACACCCATTGCCGGTCGCGATGCAGATCGGAGAAACGGCGGATGTCCACGACCCATAGGTCGAGCGGCGCCTCGCCGTCGACCACCCATTTCGCCAGCACCCAGCCGGCACCGCCGCCCGAGGCGATGCCGAAGGCGTTGAAGCCCGCGCCGACGAACATGTTCGAACATTCGGGCGCCACGCCGAGGATGAAGTTGCCATCCGGCGTGAAGCTCTCGGGGCCGTTGATCATCTGCTTGACGCCGACGGTCTCGAGCGCCGGCACGCGCGCGATGGCCTGCGTCATATGCTGTTCGAAATGATCGTAGTCGTCATCGAACAGGCGGAACTCCCATTCGTTCGGAACATCGCCGCCGGGCAGGCCGGTTTGCCAGGCCTGCGGGTCCGGCTCATAGCCGCCCATGACGAGACCGCCGACCTCTTCCTTGAAATAGGTGCGGCGATCCGGATCGCGGATGGTGGGCGCGTCGGTGGCGAGGCCCGGGATCTTCTCGGTGATGATGTACTGGTGCTTGACCGGTTGCAGCGGCACGCTGATGCCGGCCATGGCCCCGACCTGTCTCGCCCACTGGCCGGCGCAATTGACCACCTTCTCGCAGGCGATGTCGCCCTGGTCGGTCTTCACCGCGACGATGCGGCCGTCCTTCATGTCGAAGCCGGTCACACGGACCTTTTCGAACAGCCTGGCGCCATGCATGCGCGCTCCCTTGGCGAGCGACTGGGTGATGTCGGAAGGGCTGGCCTGGCCATCGGTCGGCAGCCAGCTGGCACCGACGAGATCAGAAGTCTCCATCAGCGGCCACATCGCCTTCACCTCTGCCGGCGACAGCAGGTGCATGTCCATGCCGAAGCTGCGCGCCGTCGTCGCCAGCCTCTTGAACTCGGTCCAACGGTCCTGGTTGGTGGCGAGGCGCAGGCAACCGGTCATCTTCCAGCCGGTGGCCAGCCCGGTTTCAGCCTCCAGCCCCTTGTAGAGCTCGACCGAATATTTGAGCACGCGGGTGATCGAGGCCGATGAGCGCAACTGTCCGACGAGGCCGGCCGCATGCCAGGTCGAGCCGGAGGTGATGGCGCCCTGTTCGAGCAGGATCACGTCCGCCTTGTGGTCGCGTGCCAGATGATAGGCCGTGGAACAACCGATGATGCCGCCGCCGATGACGACGATCTCGGCGTGATTGGGCAAGGTCATGACAGGATTTTTCCGTATCTGGAGCTGTAGCTTTCGAGCGCCGCGTCGAGGCGGGCGAGGTTCTCGGTGGTGTAGGCGACATAGTCGACGCCCGGCGCGTCGAGATGCAGTTCGGAGACCATGCTCCACATCGCCTCGCGCAGCAGCGACGCGCATTGCATGGCGGCGAAGGAACGGCGCATCGCCTCATCCGGCATGTGGCCGAGATAGGCGCCGAGCAACGGCTCTGCCTCCGCGTCCGGCATGCCGGAGTTGGAGGCGATGCCGGCGAGGTCGAACATGGCCGTGCCGAAGCCGGCATATTCGAAATCGATCAGCCAGAGCTTGTCGCCATCGTCGAGAAAATTGGCTGGCAGCAGATCGTTGTGGCCGAACACGATCGGCAGCGGCGCCTGCACGCTTTCCAGCCGATCCGCCAGCGCGAGGTAGAGCGGCAGCACCGGCATCATGCGGCTTTTCCCGGCACTCAGCGTGCGTGCATAGTCGCGGATGACGTGGAACACCCAGAACATGAAACCCGGGCCGGAAACATGTTCCGGCATCCGCTTGTGAAATTCGCGCATCAGCGTCGCGATGCGCCCGGCATTGGCGCGCACATCCTCCGCCGCATAGGTCTTCGCGCCAAGAAACTGGGTGACCATGACGCCGGGCTCGGCATATTCGACCGAGGGCCCGAACCCGGCCGCCGAGGCGGCCTGCGCCGTCATCAGCTCGCGCTCGCGCAGCACATGGTGAAATGGATAGTCACGCCCAAGCCGGACAACATGCTTGCCCGCCACGTCCGTCACCAGGAAATTCTCGTTGCTCAGACCGCCGGACAGGGGCGCGACATCGACGCTTCCCTTCCAGCAAGGCAGGCCGCGAATGCGATCCTCGCTCGTCACGTCTCCTCCCATCGACCGGCGGCCCTTCTGCAGAGGGCTTTTCACCGTGGTCCACCGCTTCTCCTTGCCCCAAGGTCAGACGCAGAGGCGGGATTGTCAACGCGATTCTGTGGTTTTTTATGTTTATCTGCCCGATTATGTTGTTTTCATTTCGGTGAACGCCTACAAATCAGTCATCTTGATGCCAGCGGCGAGGCCAGACTTCGGTGAACCATTCCAAGCGGCACGGTGAGATCCTGCGCCTCCTGAAAGAGGAAGGCACGGTCACCATCGCCGATCTCGCCCAGCGGCTGGATGTCTCGCTCGAGACCGTGCGGCGCGATGTGAAACCGCTGACCGAGGATGGTTCGGTGCTGAAGATGCACGGCGCCATCAGCCTGCCCGGCATCATCGGTGAAGCGCCGTTCGAGCGGCGCATGCGCGACAATGCCGATGCCAAGCGCACGATCGCGCGCATGGTGGCGGCAACGATCCGCGACGGCGAGTCGATCATGCTGGACTGCGGCACCACCACAAGCTTCCTGGCCCGGGAACTGCTCGGCCATCACCGGCTCACCGTGGTGACCAACTCCTCCGATATCGCCCGCACGCTGGCCACCGCCAACGGCAACCGGGTCTATATGGCCGGCGGCGAGCTGCGCAGCGATTCCGGTGCGGCCTTCGGCGTCTCGGCGATCGATTTCGTCGGCCGCTTCAGCGTCGACCACGCCATCATTTCGGCAGGCGCCATCGATGCGACCGGCGGCGTCATGGATTTCGACCTGGAAGAGGCGGAATTCGCGGCAACCGTGCTGTCGCGTGGCCAGCGCTCCGTCGTCATCACCGACCACAGCAAGTTCGGCCGCCAGGGACTCGTGCGGGTATGCGGCTTTTCCGGCTTCTCCGAACTCGCCACCGACAGCATGCCACCGGCAGACATTGTTACGGCCCTGGAAACGGCCGGCGCGCGCCTGCACGTGGCAGGCTGAAACGGGACAACCCGTCGCCTGACGCGATCCTTATCTTTTCTTGATACCCGCTACAGCTATTCCCAATCGATATTTGACCGGCATCGGGAGCATTTTCCGCACTTCTTGAACTGCGGAGAAGCATCGTGCTCGACCTCGCCTACCTTGCCCTTGGCATAGGATCCTTCCTGATTTTCGCGCTCTATGCGCGCGCGCTGACGCGGCTTTGAGGGGGGTGATCCTGATGGAAGCCTTACTCGGCCTCGCCGTTGCCGTAGCTCTCGGCGTCTACCTGTTGGTGACGCTGCTGCGGCCAGAAAAATTCTAAGAAAAAAGAGTTCCGCCATGTCTTTGATCGGATGGCTGCAGATCGGCCTGCTTTTTCTCCTCACATTTTTGCTGATCAAGCCGCTCGGCTTGTTCATGGCAAAAGTCTTTTCCAATGAACGAACCTTCCTGTCGCCCGTGCTTGGCCCCGTCGAGCGCGGTTTCTACGCACTGGCCGGTGTCGACCCGAAGAAAGAACAGGGCTGGCTGGCCTACACCTTCTCGATGATCGCCTTCTCGATCGCCGGGCTGGTGTTGCTCTACGCGATCCTGCGCCTGCAGGCTTACCTGCCTTACAACCCGCAAGGGTTCGCCGGTGTTGCACCCGACCTCGCCTTCAACACCGCGGTCAGCTTCGTGACCAACACGAACTGGCAGTCCTATGGCGGCGAAACCACGATGAGCCATTTCAGCCAGATGGCCGGCCTGACCGTGCACAACTTTCTTTCGGGGGCGACCGGAATTGCGATGGCCCTGGCGCTGACGCGCGCTTTCATCCGTTCAAACGGCACGACCGTCGGCAACTTCTGGGTCGATATGACCCGCTCCACGCTCTACGTGCTTTTGCCGCTCGCTGTCGTCGTCGCGATCGCCTTCGTGGCGATGGGCCTACCTCAGACACTTGACGGTTCGGTCACAGCGACCACGCTCGAGGGCGCCAACCAGACCATCGCGCTCGGACCGGTGGCCAGCCAGGAAGCCATCAAGCAGCTCGGCACCAATGGCGGCGGCTTCTTCAACGTCAACGCCGCGCATCCGTTCGAGAACCCGACCGCACTGTCGAACTATCTCAACATCCTGTCCATGCTGATGGTGACGGCAGCGCTTGCCTATACCTTCGGCCAGATGGTCGGTGACCGCCGCCAGGGCTGGGCCTTCGTTGCCGCCACAGCGATCCTGCTGATCGCCGGCGTCGGCATCATCTACTGGGCCGAGACGCAGGGAAATCCGATCCTGACCGCGCTTGGCCTCGACAACACGCTTGGCAACATGGAAGGCAAGGAAGTCCGCTTCGGCCAGGCCATGACCGCCGCCTATGCCGCCGTCACCACAGGCATTTCCGACGGTGGCGTCAACGCCATGCACGGTTCGCTGACCGGCCTAGGCGGCCTCATCCCGCTGTTCCTGATGCAGCTTGGCGAAGTGCTGCCCGGCGGCGTCGGCTCCGGCCTCTACGGCATGATCGTCTTCGCCATCCTCTCGGTCTTCGTCGCCGGCCTGATGGTCGGCCGCACGCCGGAGTTCCTCGGCAAGAAGATCGAAAGCCGCGAGATGAAATACGCCATGCTGGCGGTGCTCATCCTGCCGCTGTCGATCCTCGGCTTCAGCGCACTGTCGGCCATGCTGCCCTTCGCTCTCACATCGATCAGCATGAGCGGCCCGCATGGCCTGTCGGAAATCCTCTATGCCTATACCTCGACGACGGCCAACAACGGTTCGGCCTTCGGCGGCCTCTCGGCGAACACGCCCTGGTACAACACCACGCTCGGCATCGCCATGCTGCTCGGCCGCTTCGGCTACGTCGTGCCGGTGCTGGCCATCGCCGGCTCGCTGGTCGGCAAGACCAAGACGACGGCTTCGGCCGGCACCTTCCCGACCCATACGCCACTGTTCGTCGGCCTGCTCGTCGGCATCATCCTCATCCTGGGCGGCCTGCAATACTTCCCGGCCCTCGCCCTCGGCCCCATCGTCGAGCATTTCGCGATGCTGGCCGGCCAGACCTTCTAAAGGACACTTTCATGTCGACCCCTGTACAACACAAGCTGTTCGAGCCGGCCATCCTGTGGCCGGCCCTCGGACAGGCCTTCACCAAGCTGGCGCCGCAGAAGCTGATGCGCAATCCCGTCATCTTCGTCACCGAAGTGGTGGCCGCGCTGGTGACGCTGATGTTCCTGCGCGATCTCGTCATCGCCGGCGGCAAGCCGCTGTTCTCCGGCCAGATCGCCGCCTGGCTCTGGTTCACAGTGCTGTTCGCCAACTTCGCCGAGGCAGTGGCAGAAGGCCGCGGCAAGGCGCAGGCCGACAGCCTGCGCCGCACCAAGTCGCAGCTCACCGCGCGCAAGCTCATGTCGGAAGACGGGCTGGACGTTGCCAGCATCCCGGCCACCGATCTCAAGGTCGGCGACATGGTGCTCGTCGAGGCCGGTGAGCTGATCCCGGGCGACGGTGAAATCGTCGAAGGCATCGCCTCCGTCAACGAAAGCGCCATCACCGGCGAATCTGCCCCGGTCATCCGCGAATCCGGCGGCGACCGTTCGGCCGTCACCGGCGGCACCCAGGTGCTGTCCGACTGGATCAAGGTGCGCATCACCGCCGCGCCCGGCTCGTCCTTCGTCGACCGCATGATCGCCCTCATCGAAGGCGCCGAGCGCCAGAAGACGCCGAACGAGATCGCCCTGTCGATCCTGCTGTCGGGCCTGACGCTGGTGTTCCTGATCGCGGTGGCGACGCTGTGGGGTCTTGCCGGCTATTCGGGTACGGTGCTGTCGGTCACGGTGCTGGCCGCGCTGCTGGTAACGCTGATCCCCACCACCATCGGCGGGCTGCTTTCGGCCATCGGCATCGCCGGCATGGATCGCCTGGTGCGCTTCAACGTCATCGCCACCTCCGGCCGCGCCGTGGAAGCCGCCGGCGACGTCGACACGCTGCTGCTCGACAAGACCGGCACCATCACCTTCGGCAACCGCATGGCAACCGAATTCCTGCCGGTGCCGGGCATCAGCGCCGAGGAACTGGCCGAAGCCGCCATGCTGGCGAGCCTGGGCGACGAGACGCCGGAAGGCCGTTCGATCGTTGCGCTCGCCACCGGTGAGTTCGGCGTTGCCGCGCCGGTCAAGCAACCCGATGCGATCGTGCCGTTCGCGGCCGAGACGCGCTTTCGGGTGTCGATCTCGGCGAGCGTCGCCTGCGCAAGGGCGCGGTCGATTCCGTGCTGAAGTTCACCGCGCTCGACGAAGCACGCGTACCCGCCGCTTTCCGGCAGGCAGTGGAACTTGTGGCGCGTACCGGTGGCACGCCGCTGGCCGTGGCCGAGGGCAGCAGGCTGCTCGGCGTCATCCACCTGAAGGACGTGGTGAAGCCCGGCATCAAGGAGCGCTTCGCGGCGCTGCGCGCCATGGGCATCCGCACCGTCATGGTCACCGGCGACAATCCGGTTACCGCGGCGGCGATCGCCTCAGAGGCCGGGGTCGACGACTTCCTGGCGGAAGCGACGCCGGAGCAGAAGCTCGGCTATATCCGCAAGGAACAGGAAGGCGGGCGCCTGATCGCCATGTGCGGCGACGGCACCAACGATGCGCCGGCGCTTGCCCAGGCCGATGTCGGCGTGGCGATGCAGAGCGGCACCCAGGCCGCGCGCGAGGCCGCCAACATGGTCGACCTCGATTCCAGCCCGACCAAGCTCATCGAGATCGTCGAGATCGGCAAGCAGCTTCTGATGACACGCGGCTCGCTGACCACCTTTTCGATCGCCAACGACGTCGCCAAATATTTCGCCATCATCCCGGCGCTGTTCGTGGCGACCTATCCGGCGCTCGACCATCTCAACATCATGCGGCTGACCTCGCCGGAATCGGCGATCCTGTCGGCGGTCATCTTCAACGCGCTGATCATCATCGCGCTGATCCCGCTGGCGCTGAAGGGTGTCGCCTACCGCCCGGTCGGTGCTGCGGCGCTGCTGCGCCGCAATCTTCTCGTCTACGGCGTCGGCGGCCTGCTCCTGCCCTTCGCGGGCATCAAGCTGGTCGACATCGCCGTCTCGGCTCTTCATCTGGTGTAATCATGACAAGCAACCTTCGCCCCGCCCTGGTCATGATCGTGTTGTTCACGATCCTGCTCGGCATCGCCTATCCACTCGCCATCACCGGCGTCGGCCAGATCATCCTGCCGGCACAGGCAAACGGCAGCCTGATCAGGCAGAACGGAACCGTCATCGGTTCCGAACTGATCGGCCAGAACTTCACCAGCGACCGCTACTTCTGGCCGCGTCCGTCGGCTATCGGCAGCACGCCCTACGATGCCGGCAATTCCAGCGGCTCCAATCTCGGCACGACCTCGCAGAAGCTGAAGGAGCGCGTTGCGGCCGACATCCAGCGCCTGAATGGCGCCGGCATCGCGTCGCCGGTCCCGGCCGATGCCGCCACCACGTCCGGCTCCGGCCTCGACCCGCACATCACGCCGGATTTCGCCCGCGATCAGGTCGCTCGCGTCGCCAAGGCGCGCGGGTTGCCGGAGGCGGATGTGGCCAGGCTGGTCGACGAAACGCAGGAGGGCCGGCTGCTCGGCCTGATCGGCGAACCACGCGTCAACGTGCTGAAACTAAATCTCGCGCTGGATCGGCTAAAGTCCTAAATCTACCGAATGGGCGATAGCGACCGTCATCGAGAAAAGCGCGCCGACCCGGACGCGCTGCTGGCACTGGCAGGCGCCCAGGAACGCGGTCGGCTGACCGTGTTCCTGGGCGCAGCGCCTGGTGTCGGCAAGACCTTCGCCATGCTGTCGCGTGCGCGCCGCATGAAGGAAGACGGCGGCGATATCCTCGTCGGCCTCGTCGAGACGCATGGGCGCGGCGAGACCGCCGCGCTGCTCGAAGGCCTGGAGGTGCTGCCGCTGCGCAGCATCCCCTATCGCGGCCGCACGATCGAGGAATTCGACCTCGACGCGGCACTGGCGCGCCATCCCCACACCATCGTGGTCGACGAACTGGCGCATAGCAATGCGCCCGAGAGCCGCCACCCCAAACGCTACCAGGACATCGACGAACTGCTGGCCGCCGGCATCAATGTCTGGACGGCGCTCAACATCCAGCACCTGGAAAGCCTGTCAGACGTCGTCACCCAGATCACCGGCGTGCCGGTGCGCGAACAGATCCCCGACACGGTCCTGAAGAAGGCCGACGAAGTGCTGCTGGTGGACCTGCCGCCGGCGGAACTGCTGGAGCGGCTGAAGGAAGGCAAGGTCTACCTGCCGGCCAATGCGGCGCGCGCGGCGGATTCCTTCTTTCGCCTCGGCAACCTCACCGCGCTGCGCGACCTGGCGCTGCGGCGCACGGCAGACCGGGTCGACGACCAGATGGTCGACTATCTCAAGCAGAACGCCATCGAAGGCCCATGGCCTTCGGCCGAGCGGCTGCTGGTCTGCATCGGTCCGGATGCGTTGTCGGAAAAAGTCGTGCGCATCGCCAGCCGGCTCGCCTCCGGTCTCAATGCGCACTGGATCGTCGCGTCGATCGAACCCGTGGACCGCGCCGTCGCCGACCAGACGGGCGAGCGCCGGCTGGACGACACCTTCCGCCTGGCCGAACGGCTCGGCGCGGAGACACGGCGCGTGAAGGGCAGCGATTTCGTCGAGGAGATCCTGCGACTGGCAAGGCGCGAACACGCCACGCAGATCGTCATCGGCGGACGCAGGCAGTCTTTTCCCCTGGCGCCTGTTCCGGCGTTCGCTGCCCGACGCCCTGATGGAGAAAGCCTCCGGCATCGGCGTCTATGTCGTCACCGGCGACGATGCGATGCCGCCACCGGCCACCCCGGTGAAACAGCGGCCGCTGGCGCTTCGGCTGGCCCGGGAAGTCGGCACCGCCGTCGCCACGGTTACTGCTGCGACCGGCTTCGGCCTGACCATCGACGAGTGGGTGCGGCTGCCGAACATCTCGATCATCTATCTGCTGGCGGTGCTGGTCTCGGCGATCAGCAGCGGCTATCTGGCGGCGGTCGTTGCCGCGCTCGGCTCGGCGATCGCGTATAATTTCTTCTTTATTCCGCCGTTCTACACGCTGACCATCGCCGAGCCGCACGAAGTCTTCGCGCTGTTCGTCTTCCTTGCCGCCGCCATGCTTACCGGCGGCCTCACCTCGCGGCTGCGCGAACAGGCAAAGGTATCCGGCGAGCGCTCCGTCACGACGCAGACACTGTACGACTATTCGCGCAAGCTTTCCGGCACGGCGAAACAGGACGACGTGGTGTGGGCGACCGTTTCCCAGTTGCAGGGAGCGCTCTCGCGCACGGTGGCGCTGCTGCTGCCGGACCAGGGCGAATTGCGGCTGCAGGCGTCCTGGCCGCCGGACACCGAGCTCGGCGTCTCGGACATGGCGGCCGCGCGCTGGACCTATGAAAAAAGCGAGGAGGCCGGCAGCGGCACCGGAACGCTCCCCAACAGCGCCTTCCGCTTCATCCCGCTGATGAGTCCGCATGGCGTCGTCGGCGTCTGCGGCATCCAGCAGGATGGCGAACTGCTGGATGGAACCGAAGAGAGGATGCTGAATGCCATCCTCGACCAGTCGGCCGTGGCCATCGACAGGGCGCGTCTGTCCAGGGAAAGCCTTCGCCAAGCCACGGCGCTGGAGGGTGAGCGTTTCCGCTCGGCATTGCTTGCCTCGGTATCGCACGATCTCAAGACGCCGCTCGCCACCATCACCGGCGCTATCACCAGCCTGCGCGAACTCGGCGACAGGATGGACAAGCAGAGCCGTGACGACCTGCTCGTTTCGATCGACGAAGAGAGTGCCCGGCTGTCGCGCTTCCTTGCCAACCTGCTCGACATGACACGCATCGAATCCGGCTCGGTCGAAGCCAAGCGCGACTGGGTCGACGTACCAGACGTCATCAACTCCACGGTGGAACGTTCCCGCAAGGTGTTCCCGGAACGGGTTGTCGAAGTGCAGCTCGCCCCTGATTTGCCCTTGATCCGCGGCGACAGCGTGCTTCTGGGACAGGTGCTGTTCAACCTTGTCGACAATGCCGACAAATATGGCGGCGCCGAGCCGATCCGCATCTATGCGCGGCGCGACCAGAACGAGCTGGTTCTATCGGTTGTCGACATGGGCAAGGGCATTCCCGAAAAGGATCTCGAACAGGTGTTCGAGAAATTCTTCCGGCGCGGCAAGCCCGACGGACGCGCACCGGGTACAGGGCTCGGCCTGCCGATCGCACGCGGTTTCGTCGAAGCGATGAGCGGCACCATCAAGGCCGAAAGCCCGGCCCAGAAACGAAAAGGCACACGCATGATCCTGCGCTTCCCGGTCGAAGACATGCCTGTCGAAGCGGAGACCATGTCGTGAGCGGCTTTCGTGTCCTGGTCGTCGACGACGAACCGCAGATCCAGCGTTTCCTGCGCCCGGCGCTGACCGCCGCCGGCTATGAAGTGATCGAGGCCGGCACCGGCGCCCAGGCGCTGAAGGCGATCGCCACGGCGGCCCCGGACCTGATCATCCTCGATCTCGGCTTGCCCGACATGGACGGCAAGGAGGTGGTCAAGAATGTGCGCGGCTGGTCCGAGCTGCCGATCATCATCCTTTCGGCGCGCGACCGCGAGAGCGAGAAGATCGCCGCACTCGATCTCGGCGCAGACGACTATATCGAAAAACCGTTCGGCATCGGCGAGCTGACGGCGCGTATCCGCACCGCGCTGCGCCACCGCACCCGCGAAGATGGCGGCGTCACCGAGATCTCGGTCGACGGGCTGCATATCGACACCGTGCGCCGGCTGATCACCCGAAGCGGCGCGCCGATCCATCTGACGCCGAAGGAATACGACCTCGTGCTGATGCTGGCGCGCCATGCCGGACGCGTGGTCACGCACAGGGCGCTGCTGACCTCGGTCTGGGGACCGGCCCATGCTGATGACCTGCATTACCTGCGCGTCTTCGTCGGCCAGGTGCGCGGCAAGATCGAACGTGATCCGTCCGCGCCGGCGATCATCCGGACGGAGCCGGGGGTCGGTTATCGCTTTGTCGGCGACGAGACGTGAGGCTAGAGCCTTTCCGTTTTTCACGGAAATGCTCTAAGCTTTTGTTTTCGCCGCATTTTTGTAACGCCAAGTGATTCCACTTGGCTGCAAGAATGCTTTATGGTCGATCGGGATCCGCCGATCATCCCTTCGACAAGCGGAGGCAGTGTGTTCAATTTTCTCAAGCGCAAAAATCTGCCGTCGGGTTCGGAAACGCCGGTGCCGCAGGACCCAAAGGAATGGCAACGTCGCTGGCACCAGATCCTCGACGGCTACAACGATCATCCAGATGAGAAACCCGGCGACAAGGGCGTGCCAGATCCGCTGCCGGACATGGATAGCGATTTTCGACTGCAGTTCGGTTTCTGGTTCACTGATTGGAAAAGTGCTCGTCAGGCGCGCAGGCGTGCTTTCTCGATTCTGCCACGCGGCGATCGGATGCTGGCGCGCGTGGAAGAACATCTGTCAACGCGGCGAAAGCCGATCGATGCTGACTACGCCACCATGGTGTTGCGCAAAGGCGTCGATCTGACCAGAGAGCTTGGGGCGGAGGCAGCAGACCCCTTCGGCCATGTACGTGTGATGGAGAACCCGAGCATCTCTCCGCAGGACGCCTTTGCACGCGCGGATTCGCCCTTCGTGCATTTGCGCGCTGCACTTGGTGAGATGGCTGCCAAGGAGCATGGTCAAGCCGGCAGTGCCGCTTACTATTTCCTGTCGGAACCACTCTACCGCCTCGCCTCCAGCTATGATGTTTCCGACTGGGTAAAATGGCCTCTCTGCAGCCATTCAACCATAGGAGACGACCCCACCACCGCTGCGTATCTGCTGTGGAATGGGGGATGGTCGGCAGGTTGGGATGAAGAGGGGCTTTTTCTGTACGATCGAAGAAGAGAATTCGGACTGATACAATGATCCGTGTCGAGTTTGAGGCACCAGTTGCGTGGCAAGATCGAACGCAGACCGTCCACGCCGCGATCATCCTGGCAGAACCTGAGCTCGGTTATCGTTTCTTCGGCGACGAGAACTGAGATCGACCCGAAGTTCCAACGATCACGGCAGGGCTGCGAGCTTCGGCATTTGCCTTAAGCGACCGCTCGACCTCGACCAACAGCCATTCGCGAAAAGCCTTGATTTTGGGCACGTTTCGGCGCGACGTCGGATAGACCAGCCAGTAGGAATGGCCATCGTCACCGACGAGATCGAAGGGCTGGATCAGGCGGCCATCGGCGAGCTCCGCCTGGAACAGCTCGCGGGTCAGGATGGCGACACCGTGGCCGGCGATCGCGGCGCTCGCCTCATACATCTGCGCGCCCATGCTGGAGGCCGTTCGTGATGCAAGCTCACCGGAGTCGACACCAGCCAGCTTGAACCACTCCTTCCACCAGATGTCGCCGGGATCCATGATCGGCAAGCGCAGCAGATCGGCGGGTTCCTTCACACCGCCAATGCTCGCGGCGAGCGCCGGGCTCAGCATCGGCGTGAAGTCTGCCGAGAACAGCTTGTGCGTCTCGACGCCGGGCCATTTGCCGCTGCCGGAACGGATGGCGATGTCGACATCCTCACGTGCGAAATCGATCAATCGGGTCGACGTGTCGAGGCGCACGGCGAGCGAGGGATAGGTCATCTGGAAGGCGCCGAGCCGCTGCGCCAGCCAGTTGGAGGCGAAGGTCAGGATCGTGCTGACGCACAGGACGCCTTCGGCGCCGGAGCGAGCGGCCGAATAGGCCTCGCCGATGATGGCAAAGGCATCGGTGATCGCCGGCGCCAGCCGCTGCCCGACGTCGGACAATTCGATATGGCGTGGGTGGCGCAGGAAAAGCTGCGCGCCGACGCGCTCCTCCAGAAGCTTGATCTGATAGCTGACGGCGGCTTGCGTCATGCCCAGCTCGCGCGCAGCCTTGGTGAAGGACAGATGCCGCGCAACCGCTTCGAAGACGCGTGTGGCAGCGAGGGGCGGGAGCTGAAAGCTCATAAGCTGTCTTTATAGGTCATGATCGACATTCGATTGGAAACAAAGGCGTAGCGACACGACATTGAACCCTACGGATCAGATGCATTTAGGCATAACGGAGGCGTTCCGCCATGACAACGACACAGCACTTGTTGTTTTCGGTTTCCGGTCACCACTGGCTGTCCTGGCTGACTGACGGGTTCGGCCGTCGCAAGAAGGCGCATCTCGACGTCAGGGAATTGTCGCCGCACTTGCGCCGCGACCTTGGCCTGCTCGACGGCAACGACCCTTGCGGCCGTTGGCAAAGCTGACCGGTGATCTTGAGTTGTGATCCTGCGGGTTACTTCCCGGAGGACGGCCTACCCCACACCGACATAACGTTTGACCGCCGCAGGGTCGGCGCGCAGCGCCTCGGCGGTCATGGTCTCGCGGTTGCGACCGTTCTCGATGAAGGCGACGCGATCGGCGACGGCGAGCACCGCTTCCACCCGCTGCTCGACCAGGATGGTCGACACGCCAAGGCCGCGCAGCCCAGCGACCGTCTCGCGGATCTTCTCGATCATCGACGGCATCAGCCCCTCGGTCGGCTCATCCAGCAGCAGGACCTGCGGCTCCAGGCAAAGAGCACGCGCCATGGCGAGCATCTGCTGTTCGCCGCCAGAGAGCGTGCCGGACCGCTGCCTCAGCCGTTCGCGCAGGCGCGGAAACAGGTCCAGCACGGCTTCGCGCGTGGCCAGGCCCTTGTCGCGCGCCATCAGGCCGATCTCGATGTTTTCGGCGACCGTCATCTCGGCGAACAGCCGGCGGCCCTGCGGCACATAGGCAACGCCGGCCTTCGGCACCTCGTGCGCCGCCAGCGCCGTCAATTCGCGGCCTTCGAGGCTGATTGAGCCGGCTGCCGCCGGCACCAGCCCCATGATCGCCTTCAGCGTCGTCGTCTTGCCGGCACCGTTGCGCCCGAGCAGGCACAACACCTCGCCCTTGTTCAGTGCGAGGTCCAGCCCATGCAGGACCTGCACCTCGCCATAAAAACAATCGAGCCCTTCAATGGTGAGCAGTTCAGCCATGCGCTGCTCCGAGGTAAGCTTCCTGCACTTGCGTGTTGGCGCGGATTGCCGCCGGATCGCCCTCGGCGATGATGCGACCGGCGTCGAAGACGGTGATGCGATGGGCAAGCTGCATCACCACCGGCATGTTATGCTCGATGATCAGCACGGTGGCATCACGCGCAATCTCGCGGATCAGGCTGACGAAACCCTCGATCTCGCCATCGGAGAGCCCCTGCGTCGGTTCGTCGAGGATCAGCAGGCGCGGCTGCAACGCCAGGCCCATGGCCACTTCCAGAAGACGCTGATGGCCATAGGCGAGCTGCCCCGCCGGCGTTCCCGCGCGATCGGCCAGGCCGACCTGCTGCAGCGCCTTCATGGTCCCTGTACGCACCGCCCCCTTAGAGCGGCCGTCGGTCAAGGTGCGCTGCACCGACAGCGCGACATTGTCGTAGGCGGAAAGGTTGGCGAAGACGCTGGTGACCTGGAATGTGTAGGCGATGCCCAGCCGCACACGGCGATACGCCGGCAAGGCGGAGATTTCGGTTCCGGCGAAATCGATCGTGCCCGACGACGGCAGGACGCGGCCGCAGATCAGGCTGACGAAGGTGGTCTTGCCGGCACCGTTCGGGCCGATGATGGCGCGGATCTCTCCCGGCATCAGGCTGAAATCGGCCTTGTCCACGGCGCGAAGCCCGCCGAAATCGCGCGACAGACCGCTGGTGGTCAGCAAGGGCCGGGTCATGGCAGCCACCCGATCCAGCGGCGACGGACGAAACCAAGGATGCCTTTCGGCGCGAACAGCACCAGGAGCACGAGTGCCGCGCCGACGATCAGCAGCCAGGCCGAGGTGTAGCTGCTGGCGATATCGGTCACGTAATAGATGAACAATGTGCCGACCAGCGGGCCGAGCGTGGTGGCAGCCCCTCCAGCCAGCACCCACAGCAGCGGCAGGATGGAATACTGAACCGAAGCGAAGTTGGAGCCGACATAACCGAACAGCAGAGCATAGGCGGCACCAGCCGCAGCACAGAAAATGCCGGAAAGCACGACCGCCGCCAGCTTGTTGGTGAAGGTGTCGTAGCCCAGCATGCGCGTGCGCTCCTCGTTCTCCCGGATCGCCACCAGCACGCGGCCGAAACGCGAGCGGACAATGGCGAGTGTAGCGAACAACACCACCGCGAACAGCAGCAGCGCCGCAAGATAACGTACGACCGGCGCCGTGAGATCGAGGCTCGCATTGCCGATCGTCAGCATGCGGCTCGCCTGCTGCAACACCAGCCCCTGGTCACCGCCGGTCCACTGGTTGAAATAGACGATGGTCAGCACAAAGGCCTGCGCGAACATCATGGTGACGATCATGAAGGCGACGCCGGAGGTGCGGAGCGCGAGGACCCCCACCACCAGCGCCAGAACGGCGCCACAGGCAAGTCCGGCAAGGAAAGCCGATAGAACGCCGAAACCGAGATAAGTGATCGCCAATCCGCTGCCGTAGAGCCCAGCGCCGAAGAACATGGCATGGCCGAGGCTGAGCAGCCCGGCATAACCGAACAGCAGATTGTAGCCCATGGCAAAGGTAGCCAGCACCAGGATGCGCGCGAAAAGGCCATGGTGATAGTCGGGCAGCAGGAAGTTCAGCGCGAACAACACGGCCACCACGGCCATGTGCAGTCCATAAATCCTTGCCGTCGCCGTCATCGGGCCGCCGTTCCGAACAGGCCCTGCGGGCGGAACACCAGCACCATCGCAACAACCAGCGTCGCGATCAGCTTGGCCAGCGTCGGCGAGAAGAACATCGAGACGATGCCGTCGGACAAGCCGATCAGCAGTGCTGCCACCACGGTGCCGCGCAACGAACCGAGGCCGCCGATGATGACGACGATGAACGACAGCAGCAGCGGATCCTGCCCCATCAGGTAGTGCGCCTGGCTGATCGGCACGATCAGCACCGCGGCGAATGCCGCCAGCATGGCTCCCAGCGCGAAGACGCCAGCATAGACGCGCTCGACCGGAATGGCGAAGGCCTGCGCCATCTCGCGGTCATACTGCGTGGCGCGCATGACGAGGCCGATCCTGGTACGCGTCAGCACCAGCCATGTGACGACGAGCAGCAGGCCGGAGGCAGCGATGATCGAAAGCTTGTAGCCGGAATAGCCGAACCAGGGCAGCAGCACGCGATAGCTGAAGGGCGGGGTCACCGGCCTCGCTTCGGGGCCATAGAAGCTCAGCGCCAGTTGCTGGATGATGTAGAGCAGGCCGATGGTGGCGACGATCGTGGCTTCCGGGTCGTAATTGAGCCGGCGCAACACCAGCCGCTCGGAAAGCAGGGCAATCGCACCGACCACCAGCGGCGCCACGATCAGCGCCGCTACGAAGCCGATGGCCGGATGGGCGCCAAGCGCCGTCGCCACCGCCCAGGCAAGCACCGCGCCCAGCATGAAGAATTCGCCATGCGCGACATTGACGATGCGCATCACGCCGAACACCAGCGACAGGCCGAGCGCGGTCAGCGCCAGCACCGCCGCAGTAACCAGCCCTTCGAGGGTAGCCAGCAGAAGATGCGGTCCGAAAGCCATCAGGTCCCGGCCTTCGACGGCAGGATAATCACAGGGACTGCTTGGTGTAGTCGGCCTCCGGCTCGTACATGCCGTCCTCGATCGCGGTCTTGTGCACGACCTTGAGCTTGCCGCCCTCCAGCTTTGAGATGTTCTGGTGGCCGAAACACTGGTGGATCTTGCCGTTGAAAAGTTTTTTGCCCTGCGGATGCTCAGGCCCATCGGCGAATTCGGTCAGCGCCTCGGTCGCCTCGACCAGCTTGGCGCGATCCTCCGGCCCCTTGTAGCCGGCATCCTCCATCGCCTTCTTGATGACGTAGAGCGTTTCCCAGCAGCCGAACATGTGGGCGGCGGTGGAAACGTCCTTGGCGTCGGCAACGGCCGCACCATTGTCATCAATGCCGACAGCGGCGCGATAGGCCTTCTGCGCTTCGGTGTCGTCAGCCTGCGCGTAGCGCGGCGAACCTTCCCAGAAATGGCTGCCGTCGAGATATTCGAGGCCGGGGCTGTTGATGTCGACCGCCTCCAGCGAGTCGATGAAGCCGAACAGCTTCGGCCCGGTCGACCCGTAGAAGTCGCCCAGTTCCTTGACGAAGGTCAGCACCGCCGGCCCGACCATGACATGGTAGATGGCGTCGGTATCCGATGGGATCTGCGGGAAGTATTTGGTGAAGGAAGATTCCGTCGGCGGGATGGCGATCTTTGCCACGACTTCCGCGCCAGCCTTCTGCAGCGCCGGCGGCAGGTAGTCGCGATGATCGTAGCCAAAAGCATAATCGGGGAAGATCATGGTGATCTTCTTGCCGGCATTGGCGGCGATCCATGGCGCCACCGAAGTCACCTGCGCGCGCACGTCGGTGATGCCAGGCTGGAACACGTAGCGGTTCAGTTTGCCGGAGGCGACGTGATAGCCTTCCGACACGACGTAATACGGGATTTTCAGTTCGCCGGCGGCTGGTGCCGAGCCGACCACGACGTTGGAGAACAAGGTGCCGTAGACGATGTCGACCTTGTGCTGGTTGGCGAGCTTGGCCACCACCTCGGCGCCGCGGGCGGCGTCAGTGCCGTCGTCCTCGATGACCACTTCGATCGGGCGGCCGTTGATGCCGCCGGCTGCGTTGATCGCCTTCACGGCGGCAGCCGTTGTTTTTTCATACCAGCGGCCATAGGCGGCGCCGATGCCGGTGCGATGCGCCTGGAAACCGATCCTGATCGGGGCAGAGCTCTGCGCCTGCGCGTAACGCACGAAACCCGGCGCTGCGGCCAGGCCAGCACCGGCTGCCAGCCCTTTCAGGACCGAGCGGCGGGATGCCTTGCCTTTGGTCAGGTCGAAGAAGCGGCCAGTCATCGAATTCCCCCTCATGGCATTTGACCCGCGGCCGGCAGCGGCCGCGAAAATCGCGAGGCAAACCAAGCATCAAACCCCTGCCAAGGCAAGCGAGCATTGGCGGCAAGAGGGATCATAGCCTCAAGCGCCGGCGCGGCTTATCCAGGCCGCTTGGCTTACGCGCCAACGGGCGCGGCGCGCGGTCGCGCGCTCCAACGGTCACCTAAAATGACCGTTGGCATCAGCCGGCGGTGGGCGTAGCGAGCAGCCAGAGACCGAAAAGCGTATAGGCAACCATCAGCACGGTCAGCGGAACCTGCAGCAATGTCGCCTGCGACGTTGCAGGCGCCAATCGTGAGGCCGCGGCATGAGCGACGAGCACGGCCAGGATGTGCCCGCCGACGATCAGGGCCGCCTGCATGTTCCACAGCCACCAGGCCGCGTCCGCACCGGCGACGATGCCCGCGGTGACCGGCAGATGCGCCGTACCGAACAGATCCCATCCCAGGGCGAAGGGATCGGACAGGGCAACCAACGCATACTGACCGTTGACCAGCACGTCGGTGAGGTAGTGCGCGATGTGGTAGGCTAGCGCGATCGGCACGATCGACCAGACCAGCAGCCCGGAAAGCTGCCTGAAAGGCAGGCTGCTGCCCGCGATCCAGCGCCCGGCCAGGATGGAGACGCCGAACAACAGCGCCAGCAACAGGAACGTCGCGACGAGACCCGCGCTGCCCGTGCCGATCATTGCGGTCCGGCCAGGCAGTTCGAGCGGGTTCATGCCGTTCAGACCGAGCCAGAAGAAGGTCCGCATCAGCCCGTCGAAAGAGACCGACGACAGGGCGAGCAAAAGGAATGCGGCAGCGCTCAACGGCAACGGCGGCGCGTCGAGCAGTTTGGCGCCCGGCCAGCAGAGCGACAACCTGCCGGCGGCATCGCGATCGAGCGGCGAGAACCGCGCCAGCATGGAAAAGAAGACGCTCAGGAATTCGCCGCGGCGGCACCAGCCTTCATAGCCGAACACCAGCATCAACAGGAAGCTGAGCAACCAGTAGCCGCCGGCCGCGATCGCAAGTTTCGAAGGGTCATCCGGTGCGGGATAGATCAGTTCGAACCAGGCAAAGCCTAGGAAAAACAGGAAAGCCGGCCAATAACCGAGCCACGGCGGCATGTGTTTTGGTTCCTGGTCGGCGCCGGTCAGCCAGGCAACAAGCCGCCAGGGTCCATACCATGGGTTCAGCCAGGACCAGAGATTGCCGAACATGCCTTGCGCCAAGGTCATGCCGGTCCACAACAGCGTCCAGATCGTCAACGGCAAAGGATTGGAAAGAGGATCGCGGCTGCCCCATAACCCTGCTGCGATCAGGGCAACAAAAACGGCGAAGGAAAGCAGGCTGACCACGACGCGGGCAGCGTCCGGGAACCGGAAAAGAAAGAAGCGCCTGCGCCAGAGGCGGCCCAACGCTTGCGGCGATACCAGGCTCAGCACCAGGAAGGATGCCGCCACCGCGAAGGCCCCGCCGGCGAGATAATAGTTGGTTGGCAACAGCAGGACGTGGCCGCGATCGGAGGCGTGCGCCAATGCCTGCACGGGAAGAAGCGGGGTCGCGCATGCAATGAGCGCCGCCCACTGATTTTGCCTCTGACTGAACCGCTTGCTCATCCGGAGAAGGACAAACCGAACCCGGCCTTGCCTAAACCTTCACGAGCTGGCGCACCCGCGCCTCCTCGCCGAAGATACGGATGTAGCGGTCGATCTCCTTTTGATCGCCCGTGGCTTTCGCCGGGTTGTCGGACAGCTTCACTGCCGGGCGGCCATTGGCCTCGGTGACCTTGCACACCAGCGAGATGGCATTGAGCCGGTCGGTCGGCACCGGCGCGCAATCCTCGAAATCATTGGTGAGATTGGTGCCCCAGCCGAAGGACATGCGTACCTTGCCCTCGAAGTGGCGATAGGTCTCGATGATGGTGTCGACGTCGAGGCCATCGGAGAAGATCAGCAGTTTCTGGCGCGGATCGCGGCCACGCTCGCGCCACCAGGAGATGATGCGTTCGCCACCTTCGATCGGCGGCGCGCTGTCGGGACGGAAGCCGGTCCAGTCGGCGACCCAGTCCGGCGCATCGCGCAGGAAAGCGGCGGTACCGAAGGCATCCGGCAGCACGATGAGCAGATTGCCGCCGTAGTAGCGTTGCCAGTCCTGCAGGACCTTGTAGGGCGCCTGGCGCAGTTCGGCCTCGGAATTGGCAAGTGCTGCGAGCACCATCGGCAGTTCATGCGCGTTTGTGCCGAGCGCTTCGAGATCATTGTCCATTGCCAGCAGCACGTTCGAGGTTCCGGTAAAGGCCTCGCCGATACCTTCCTTCAGGGCCTCCACGCACCAGCGCTGCCACAGGAACGAGTGGCGGCGGCGCGTGCCGAAATCGGAGATGCGGATGCCGGGAAGCTCCTTGAGACGCTCGGTCTTGGCCCACATCTTCGCCTTGGCGCGCGCATAAAGCACATCAAGCGCAAACGGACCGAAAGCCTTGAGCGCCGAGCGCGAGCGCAATTCATTGATGATGGCCAGCGCCGGGATTTCCCACAGCGTGGTGTACATCCAGGGACCGGAGAAGGAGAGCTCGAACTGGCCGTCGCGCTTGGTCAATTCATATTCAGGCAGCCGGAAATTCTCCAGCCAGGCAAGGAATTCCGGCTCGAAGATCTGCTTGCGGCCGTAGAAATTGTTACCGCCCAGCCAGATCATCTCCTTCTTGGTAAAACGCAGGGTCCGGGCGTGGTCGAGCTGCTCGCGCAGTTCGCCGATATCGATCTCGTCGGCGAGCCGCACCTTGGTCTTGCGGTTGATGAGCGAGAAGGTGGCATCGACCTTGGGGTACATGCCCCAGATCATCTGCAGCATCAGCAGCTTGTAGAAATCAGTGTCGAGCAGCGACCGCACGATGGGGTCGAGCTTCCAGGTGTGGTTGTAGACGCGCCGCGCGATGTCAGTCTTGGCCATGTCCGAAACCTGCTTCCACCCTATCCGTTACCGGATAGGCCTCTTAGCATTGAAATGATTAACGCGCTTCCCGCTTTGTGATCGCAAGGCACGCAAGCCATGAACATGAGGGCATCGCCGGCGCTTGTCGAGCACCCCTCATTCCTCGGCTTTCGCCACCAGTTGCAATATGGGCCGTTTGCGGCGCGCGTTGAGCCTCGTACCCACCGTTTCGGCCCGGCTCTCGTCCTCGGCTTTTTCAGCGAACAGCCAGTCGACGAAAAGCTGCACGATGGGCGTGGAGCGCATCTCATTGCGGCAGATGACATAGAAGTCGTCGACCGCCGGCACCGAAAGGCCGAACGGCACGATCAGCTGGCCCATGGCCAGCAGGCGGCTCGCCGTCATCGTGTCGCCAAGCGCCACCCCGTGGCCGTGGAGCGCCGCTTCGATCGACAGGCGGGCGTCGTTGAACTGATGGCGCCGGCAGACCCGCTCGAGATCGAGCGCGTCGGCAGCGGCCAGCCAGGTGTGCCACTCGCGCCCGTCGTCGCCATGCAGCAGGACATGGTCGGCGAGATCGCGGATCGAGCGGATCGGCCGGTTGTTGGCCAGCGTCGGGCTGATGACCGGAAACAACTCCAGTCCAGACCATTTGCGGATCCAGCAATCGCTCCAGCTGCCGTCGCCATAGTGCACGCAGACATCGATGTCGGGCTGGCGGATATCGCGCGCATCATTGGAGGCTACGAGTTTCAACCGGATGTCGGGATAACGCGCCGTGAACGAGCCAAGGCGCGGGATCAGCCACAGCGACAGAAGTGCCGGCACGCAGGATACGACCAGCGCGCCGCTGCTGGCGGGACGAGTCAACCGTGCGGCGGCAGCGGCAATCCCCTCGAAAGCGCCGGATACTGCCGGCAGAAGCTCGGCACCGTGCGGCGTGAGTTTGAGACGCGAACCGATCCGCTCGAACAGCTTGACCCCGAGCGACTGCTCCAGTGCCTTGATCTGGTGGCTGACCGCACCGTGGGTGACGTGGAGCTCGGCCGCCGCCTTGGAAAGCGAGCCTTGCCGGGCAGTCGCCTCGAACGCTCGCAAAGGGTTGAGGGGCGGAAGGCGACGGGAACTGCTCATGGGCCGGCGTCAAGACACAGTGTGAGATTTTCTAACAGCCAGCGCTATAACAATATCAATTGATTTTCCATCCGCAGCCTCCGACAATCCGCGGCAATCAATCATAAAAACACGCTATCGCAGGCAGCTGTCACTGGTTCATGCCCCCGTATCGGAGGCTCATCGGCTCGCCTGATTTGATTTAGCGCCTTTGCGAAAATCGAACCCGATTTTCGGGCGCGGCAGGAGGAGTTGCAGGATGGGTTTCGACAGAGGCAAGCTCGACGCGTTGCGCCGCAAATATGGCGAGAGCCATGGCGGCGAGCTGTTCGACCCGAAATTCCGCCGGGTCGCCGACAAGATCTTCTCCAAGGGCGGTACCCGCCTGGCACCGTATTCCGGCATCCCGACCTTCCTGACCGCGCCGTATCGTGAAGTTGCCGCCGACAATCCGGATTTCGGCGACCTCCAGGTGGCAATGATCGGTGTGCCGATGGATCTCGGCGTCACCAATCGTCCAGGCTCCCGTTTCGGTCCGCGTGCATTGCGCGCCATCGAACGCATCGGGCCCTACAACCATGTGCTGGATTGCGCTCCCACCCACGAGCTCCGCGTGGCCGATATCGGCGACGTGCCGTTCCGCAGCCGCTATCGGCTGGAAATGAGCCACGAAGACATCGAGAAACGCCTCAACCAGATCGTCGATGCCGGCGTCATCCCGCTGTCGGTCGGCGGCGACCATTCGATCACCCATCCGATCCTGAAGGCCGTCGGCAAGGAGCGGCCGGTCGGCATGATCCATATCGACGCGCATTGCGACACCGGCGGCGCCTTCGACCAGACCAAGTTCCACCATGGCGGCCCCTTCCGCAACGCGGTGCTGGACGGCGTGCTCGACCCGTCGCGCACCATCCAGATCGGCATCCGCGGCGCGGCCGAATATCTGTGGGAGTTCACCTACGAATCCGGCATGACCGTCGTGCACGCCGAAGAGGTTCCCGGCCTCGGCATCCCGGCCATCATCGAGAAGGCGCGCAAGATCGTCGGCGACGGACCGACCTACGTCTCCTTCGACGTCGACAGCCTCGACCCTGCGTTTGCGCCCGGCACCGGTACGCCGGAGGTCGGAGGACTGACGACACGCGAGGTCCTGGAGATACTGCGCGGACTGAAAGGCCTCAACATCGTCGGCGGCGACGTCGTCGAGGTGGCGCCGCAATACGATTCCACCACCAATACGGCGCATGCCGGCGCGCAGGTGCTGTTCGAGATCCTGTCGCTGATGGTGTTCAGCCCGGCGCTGAGAGGATGACGGCGTGCTGGATGGAAGCATGATCCCGGAACCGGTTTTCGGAACAGATCATGCTCTATCCAGTGACACCGTTTTATAAGAAGACCATAAGGGAACCCGGCAAAGCCGGAACAACGGAGAACAATGATGACCGAGATCATGAAGACCATGCTCAGCCGGCGGAGCGTGCTTGGCGCCGGCGTTGCCGCCGCCGGCGTGCTTGCGATGCCCGCCATCCTGCGCGCCCAGGAGAAGTCGCTGAAGGTCGGCGTCTACGGCGGTTATTTCAAGAAGTCGTTCGACCAGCATATCTTCCCCGAATTCACCAAGGCGACCGGCATAACCGTCGAATCGGTGGCCGAGCCGACCGGTGAAGCCTGGCTGGTGCAGCTGGAGCAGGCCGCCAAGGCCGGACAGGCGCCGGCCGACCTTTCGATGATGTCGCAGACCTCGACGCTGAAGGGCCAGTCGACCGAGCTGTGGCAGCCGCTCGATACCGCCAAGTTCAAGCACTATGGCGATCTCCTGCCGCAGTTCATCAACAAGTATCCGGACGGCCGTGTTGCCGGCATCGGCGCGGTGGCCTGGTACATCACGCTGGTCACCAACACCAACGTCTACAAGGACGCGCCGACGTCGTGGGACGCGCTGTGGGACAAGGCCAACGCCGACAAGCTCGGCCTGCTGGCGCTCGCCTCCAACTCGTTCCTGCTGGAAGTGACGGCGAAGACCTTCATGGGCGGCACCAACGCGCTCGACACCGACGAAGGCATCGACAAGGCCTTCGCCAAGCTCGCCGAAGTGAAGCCGAATGTGCGCCTGTGGTACCGCGATGAGGCGCAGTTCGAGCAGGCGCTGAAGTCGGGCGAAATCCCGATGGGCCAGTATTATCACGACGTCACCGGCCTTGCCGCCAAGGACGGCCAGCCCGTGCGGTCGACCTTCCCGAAGGAAGGCGGCATCCAAGATTCCGGCAACTGGGTGCTGTCGCGCGCCTCGAAGAAGGTCGACGAGGCACATGCCTTCATCGACTATATGAGCCAGCCGGCGATCCAGGGCCTGATGTCGCGCAATGTCGGCACCGCACCGACGCTGAAGCGCGAGGTTCTCGATCTGAAGCCGGAAGAATTCGCGGCGGTTTCTTCCGACATCGCGCCGATCATCCCGCGCTACGACCTCTACGTGTCGAAGGCCGACGCCATCAACCAGAAATGGACCGAGCTGATCGTCGGCTGATCCAATCTTATCCAGCGACGATATCGGGAGCTCGCCTTGCGAGCCCCCGTATCTTCGTATCGACCGCAGACATGCCAGCCGCCTTTCGCTAATCTGGAAGGCGGAAGCGACCGCACCATCCGCATGCACGACCAGCCAAGCAGGATAACGCCATGCCCGGATTGTCCATAAATTCGATCACCAAGCGCTTCGCCGATTTCGCCGCCGTCGACGACGTCAGCCTTTCGGTCCCGGACGGAAAGTTCATCTGCCTGCTCGGACCTTCGGGCTGCGGCAAGACCACGCTGCTGCGCATGATCGCCGGGCTGGAGGAGCCGACCAGCGGCGCCATCGTGCTGGATGGCGACGACATCACCCGCGTGCCGACGCACAAACGCAATCTCGGCATGGTGTTCCAGTCGCTGGCGCTGTTTCCGCACCTGACCGTGGGCGAGAACATCGCCTATGCGCTGCGCATTCGGGGCGCTTCCAAAGACGACCAGCGCAAGCGCGTCGAAGAGCTGCTGGCCATGATCCATCTGACGGGCTTCGCCGACCGGCCGGTGGCCAAACTCTCCGGCGGACAGCGCCAGCGCGTGGCGATCGCCCGGGCACTGGCCTTGTCGCCGAAACTCTTCCTGCTCGACGAACCGCTGTCGGCGCTCGACGCCAAGCTGCGCGAAGCCATGCAGGTGGAATTGCGCCAGCTTCAGCAGCGCCTGGGTATAACCACCGTCGTCGTTACCCACGATCAGCGTGAGGCGATGACGATGGCCGACCTCGTCGTCGTCATGGGCAAGGGTAAGATCCTGCAGGCCGCCTCACCGATCGAGATCTACCGCAAGCCGGCCGACGCCTTCGTCGCCGACTTCATCGGCATCACCAACCTCTTGCCGGCGGAGGCCGACAGTGCCGGCCGCACCACCGTGCTCGGCGCCGCCGTTCCCGGCGTAGCCCTGCCATCAGGCTCGGCCAAGGCCACCATCTCGATCCGTCCCGAGGATATCCATTTCTCGACGCCCGGCGCCGGTGCGATCCCCGGCACCGTCAGCTTCGTGCGCGATCTCGGCGGCACGGTCGAAACCTTCGTCGAGGCCGGCGGCACCACCATCGTGGCCGTCGCAACACCGCGCGAGCGCCCCAATGTCAGCGTCGGCCAGGCCATCGGCGTGGTGCTGCCGCCTGAAAGCTGCGTGGTGCTGCAGCCATGAGACGCGAACCGCCAAGAGCACTCGCAGACTATGCGCCGCTGTTCTTCCCGGCGCTGATGCTCATCGTCTTCTTCGTCGTGCCGTTCTCGATCATGATCGCGGTGAGCTTCTTCAAGCGCAATCCGGCCGGCTTCTACACGCCGGATTTCGTGTTCGACAATTATGCACGCTTCCTGACCACCTTCTTCGGTTCGGTGCTCGGCTTCTCGCTGCTGCTGGCCGTTCTCGTCGCCGTGTGTTGCGTGGTCATCGCCTTCCCCTTCACCTATCTGCTGACCAAGCGGCCGCGTGCCGTGCAGACGCTGTGGCTGGTCGGGCTGCTCTCGGTGCTGTCGCTGTCGGAAGTCATCATCGGCTTTGCCTGGTCGACGCTGTTCTCGCGCACGGCCGGCATCACCAACCTGCTGGTCGCGGTCGGGCTGATGAAGGAGCCGGTGGCACTGCTGCCGAGTTTCTGGGCGGTGCTGACGGGCATGGTCTACCAGGCGCTCCCCTATACGATCCTGGTGCTCTACCCCGCCCTGGTCAGGCTCGACCCGACATTGCTGGAAGCCGCGCGCACGCTGGGCGCCTCGCCGGTGCGTGCCTTCTTCAACGTGGTCACGCCGGCACTGCGCAACACCATCGTGGCGACGCTGATCATGGTGTTCGTCTTCGCGCTCGGCTCCTACCTGCTGCCGCAGATCCTCGGCCGGCCGTCGAACTGGACGCTGTCGGTGCTGATCACCGACCAGGCGATCTACCAGTCCAACATGCCGTTCGCCGCGGCAATGGCGGTGTTCCTGGTGCTGATCTCGCTGGCACTGGTCGGACTTACCCTGCTCGTCGGCCGTAAGGAGAACGCGCTATGACCGTGCTTCGCCGGCTTTATTTCGTCCTTGTCGCATTGTTCCTGGCAGCACCGCTGATCGTGGTGGCAGGTGTCTCGGTCAACCAGAAGCAGGAGCTGACCTTCCCGCCGAAAGGTTTCTCGCTCGGCTGGTACGGGCAGATCTTCAACGATCCGGAATGGCGGCTGGCATTGATCCACTCCGTGACGCTGGCGGTCTGTTCGGCGGCGATCGCGGTGGCGATCGCGCTGCCGCTGGCCTGGTTCCTGTGGCGGCGCATCGCGCCCTGGGCGAACATCTTCCAGGTGCTGGGTCTCGCGCCCTTCATCCTGCCGCCGGTCATCACCGCGCTCGGCCTCCTGAGCTTCTGGGCGACGGTCGGGCTGTTCGGGCAATTCTACACGGCGATCATCAGCCACGCGATCTTCTTCGTGACGCTGCCGCTGGTGACGCTGTCGCTCGGCTTCGCCTCCATCGACCGCTCGCTGGTCGAGGCCGCCTCGACGATGGGCGCAGACGACCGCACGGTGCTGAAAACCGTAGTGCTGCCGCTGATCCTGCCCTATCTCGTCTCCGGCTTCGCCTTCGCCTTCGTGCTGTCGCTCAACGAATACATCGTTGCCTACATGACCATCGGCTTCACCACCGAGACACTGCCGATCAAGATCTTCAACGCACTGCGCTACGGCTACACGCCGACCATGGCGGCGGTGTCGATCTTCTTCGTCACGGTGGCGGCGGTGGTGTTCGGGGCGATCGCCTATTTCGGCGATATCCGCAGACTGCTCGGAGCGATGTCGTCGGAGGGTTGATATCTGTCGGTGCGTCCTTCGAGGCTCGCCCAGTCAAGGTCGCGCGTTGTTTCCTATGGCCTGCGGGCTCGCACCTCAGGATGAGGACCGTTGCGCGAAACCACATCCAAGTTCTGAAACGTTCCGATGTTACCCGAACGCACAACGGCCCTCATCCTGAGGTGCGAGCCCGCACGCCCACGGAGAAATAGCAGAACATCAGATGGGCGAGCCTCGAAGGACGCACCAAATCAATGCATCGCGATCACGCCTGACTTTGCCGGCAGACGGTCACGGCGCAGCCAGCGGCCGAGCAGCAGCACCGCGACGACCGCCAGTCCCGTCGAAAGGCCTATCCAGATGCCGATGCCGGCGAAGCCGAAATGGAAGGCAAGCAGCGCGCCGAGCGGCAGGCCGACGCCCCAATAGCCGATCGCCGCGTAGAGCATCGGCACCGTGGTGTCATGCAGGCCGCGCAGCATGCCGGCGCCGACGGCCTGGGCCCCATCGACGATCTGGAAAAGCGCGGCAAACGCCAGGAACGAGACGGCGAGGCCGACAACCTGGCTGTTGACCGGATCATGCACGTCGATGAAGCCGGAAATCAGCACGCGCGGCCACAAGATCATGGTGAGCGCGGTCAGCGACATGAAGCCGACCCCCATGGCGTAGGAGGTCCAGCCGGCGCGACTGATGCCGTCCTTGTCGCCGGCCCCATAGGCAAGACCGACGCGCACGGTGACGGCCTGGTTGAGACCCAATGGCACCATGAAGCTGATCGAGGCGATCTGCAGGGCGATGGCATGCGCGGCAAGCGACGGCGCGTTGATCAGCCCCATCAGGAAGGCAGCGGCGTTGAAGATCGTCACTTCGAAGGCCAGGATGCCGGCGATCGGCAGGCCGAGCTTCATGAGCGCCCGGAAGCGTGGCCAGTCGGAGCGCCAGAAACGGCCGAACAAATGGTAGCGGCGGAATTTCCTGTGCCGGGTCACCACCAGGACCATGCCGATGAACATCAGCACCGACGAGATGGTGGTGGCCAGTCCCGAACCGGCGATGCCCATCCTGGGCGCGCCGAGATTGCCGAACATGAACATCCAGTTGAGCAGCACGTTGGCGCTCACCGCAATGAAGACGATGACCAATGCCCAGCCGGGGCGCTCGAGCGCCGAAATGAAGGACCTCAGCACGATATAGCCGTAGAATGGCAGAAGCGCCCATTGCAGCCAGTGGATATAGATGCCGGCCTGATGCGCAAGCACGGGATCCTGGCCCATGGCCAGCAGGATCCTTTCGCCATTCCAGAGGAATATCCAGATCGGGACGGCGATGAAGATCGCGGACCAGAGACCCTGGCGCACGGTGCGGCGCACGTCGCGCACCGAATGGCGGAAGCGGCCGAGTTCCGTCGCCATCATCGGCGAGGTGGCCAGCATCAGGCCAAGGCCGAAGATCATCGGCATGAAATAAAGGTTGGAACCGAGCGCGCCGGCGGCGAGCGTCTCAGACCCGAGCCGCCCCATCATCATGACGTCGGTGGCGGTCATTGCCGTCTGGCCGAGATTGGTCAGCACCATCGGCCACGCAAGCGACAGCGTTGACTTGATTTCGGAGCGCCAGAGGCTTCCCGGCGCTCTCACACCGGCTTCGATCGCGGACATTGTCTTATACTTCCCTGCGGCGCGTCGGCGTCAGCCGGAATCCGCATCTGGCCGGAAACGGAATGGCTCCCGGCTCGAATCCGGTTTTCATTGAACAAACTGGCGTTTGCAAGGGCACAGCAGCCTGAAAAATTGATCCAGCCGGCGGCCGATTGCAGGAATTCGATTTATTTTGGCAGCCGCATAACGATATTATGATGTTAAAGTATTGCCGCGACAGGGGAACCGGAGAGGCCGAAAATGGCCGATCCGTCGATCGGGCCAACGCTCATGCATTTCGACAGGACAGCTTTCGGAGACCAGTTCCTGACAGTCGTCGCGGCGGCGATGCCGCTTGTCGGCTGCTGTTTCTATCGCGTCGAAGACGGCAGGCATGTCGTCGACCATCGCCTGTCGGGTCTCTCGCCCTACTGGCTGAACCGCTACTACCATCGCTTCTGGCGTTTCGACCCGCTGCATCCCGAACGCGTCGGCCAGGCAGGCATAAGGCTACGTTCGGTGACGCGCGAGACCGCGCGGCGCGACGTCGGCGCGCCAGAATATTTCGAGCAATTCCGGTACCGCAGAACACGGTGCACCAGACCGAACTTTATTTCCGGGCCGGATCGCGGATCGTCGCCGGCGCCTCGCTGCTGCGCAGCGAACGCAACGGGCCCTTCACGTCCGACAACCTCACCTTTCTCGACAGGCTGGTTGGTTTTGTCGAGGACAGCGTGCTCTCCGATGAGGACGAGGCATCCGCGCTCGACATCCCCGGCCTGACGCCGCGCGAGCGCGAGATCGCCAATCTTGTCGGCGCCGCCATGTGCAACAAGGACATCTGCCGGCGGCTCGATATCGAACTGCCGACGGTGAAGACCCACATCAGCCGCATCCTGGTCAAGGCCGGCGTGCGCAACCGCGGCGAGCTGATGAAGAAGCTGCACGGCCGCGGCTGACGAGGCGTCGTACTTCGGTATGATAGCCCCGGCCCGCCAAGTCTCCCTATCCTGCCGGTTCCTGTAGACGCCTGGGAGGAACGCGGCGTTGGAGGGAGATGGCTTGGCTTATGCCGACGCCCGTTCCCGCAGACATCGCTCCTCCGACCGACAGTTGGAGTATCGACCGGAATGGCCCCACGTCCCGCCTATGTCGCGCCCTACATGGCGATCGGACTTTCGACCATCGTCACCGGCGTCGCACAGCGCAAGCACATCCGGCACAATCTGGAGACGATCGAGGAAGCCATCCATGCCGCCGTCTCGATCTGCGCCATCAACGCGCCGATCCGCGTTGTGGCGCTGGCCGAAGGCGCGCTGACCGGTTTCACCGACGAAATCTTCGACGTGCCGCATGTCACCGCGGCGCGCGACATCTTCATCGACCTGCCCGGCGAAGAGACCGAGGCGCTCGGCAAGCTGGCCCGGCACTACGACACCTACATCATAGGCCAGTGCAAGGCGCGCTGGCCCGATGTGATGGAAGACCGCTTCTTCAACACGCTGTTCGTCATCGACCGCAAGGGCAAGCTCGTCCACCGCGCCGCCAAGAACCACATCTGGTGCCGCGAGCGCAGTTGCACGCCGCACGACATCTACGACCGCTGGGTCGAACTTTTCGGCGACGGCATCGAGGCTTTCTACCCGGTGCTGCGCACCGACGACATCGGCAACATCGGCACCATCTGCTGTTCCGACGGCGAATATCCGGAGGCGGTGCGCGCGCTCGCCTTCGGCGGCGCCGAGGTCGTCTATCGTCCTTCGGAGGCGATGCCGATGACCGGCTCGTCCTATCCCGGCGGCGGCAGCTGGATGATCCAGAACCGGGCGCACGCCGACTTCAACAGCGTCTACATGCTGTGTCCCAATATCGGGCCGGTCTATCTCTCGCCGAGTTCGCGCCATCCGATCGACATCGCCGGCGGCAACAGCCACATCGTCGACTTCCGCGGCAACATCAGCTCCTATTCGGCCAGCGGCGCCAACACCATGGTGGCCAGCCTGATCGACATCGAGGCGCTGCGGCAGTTCCGCGCCATGAACCTCAATTCGAACTGGCTGAAGGACCTGCGCACCGAGCTGTTCTCCAAAATGTACGAGAAGCCGATCCACCCGCGCAATCTGTGGCTGAACCGCGATCCGGAGCGTCACGCGACGGTGGACGAGGTCTATCGCGACAACATCGCAAGGCTGGTCGAGCGCGGCACCTGGACTCTGCCGGCGCATGAGATGCCGGGCGCGCGCTACACACCAGCGCCGTCGGAAGGCAATGACGACTGGGCCGCCGCACAGGCGATGTGGGCGCCCTGGAACGAGGACTGATCAGGAATACCGAACCCGCTGCCCGAAGCATAATCAACCAGGGAACAGGCGGCGCGGTTCGGTTCAACAAGGGAGGCTATCCATGCATATTTTACGACCCGGTCCGCTCCGGCGGCTCGCCAGATCCATCATATTGCCGACTGCGGTTTTGCTTCTCGCGGCAGGCACATCGGCAAGCGCGGAAGACGCAGCCAAGCCAGCCGGCATCGTCGGCACATGGGTGGTCAAGGCGGTCGACGCGCCCTTCACCCATCACATGTTCGTCTTCAATGCCGACGGCACCATGCAGCAGGCCAATCCGGACTCCGGAAATCCCGACAACAGCGACAGCGACGGCAAGGGTATCTGGGCACAGAAGGACGGCAAGGTCATCGGCAAATTCGTCGAGGTGACCGCCGACCGCAAGACCCACAAATTCGTCAGCCGCGGCGAGATCTCCTACGAGATCGACCTCGCCGGCGACGCCTTCACCGGCACGGCGGCGGCGCGGTTCTACGGTGCCGACGACAAGCTGCTGCGCGGCCCGCTGCCGACACCCCTGGAAGGCAAGCGCGTGACCCTGCCGTAAGAGCGGGCACCGCTTGCCTTCCCCTTTTCGTTTCACGCCATCGCCGGACCAAACGCCATGTCTTCCACCAACACCGCGCCAAGACGCAGCCTGCATTCCTTCGATATCTTCTTTCTCGTGGTAGCCGCTGCAGCACCGCTCGCCGCCGTAGCCAGCAACGGTGCACTCGGCGTGCTGATGGGCAACGGCGTCGGCATGCCGGGCTCCTACCTGCTGGCCGGCCTCGTGCTGATCCTGTTCGCCATCGGCTTCATCCGCATGAGCCCGCATGTAAAACACTCGGGAGCTTTCTATGCCTATGTCCGCCACGGCCTTGGACCGCTTGCCGGCGGGGCCGCGGCCTTCGTCGCCATCGTCGTCTACGGCATGATGGTCATCGGCAGCGTCGGCGGCTTCGGCTTCTTCGCCAGCGTGTTCTTCTCGGAAAACCTCGGCATCGACCTGTCGTGGAAAGCGTGGGGTGCGATCTGCCTGGTGATCACCGCCATCGTCGGCTACCGCGAAATCACGCTCGGCGCACGCCTGCTCGCCGTGTTGCTGACCCTGGAGGTCCTGATCCTGGTCGTGTTGACGGTGGCGGTGCTTGCACCGACCAGCCCGGCCCAGGTGACCTTCGGTTCATTCAGCCTGCCCAACATCGTCAGCGGTTCCTTCGGCGTCGGCCTGATGTTCGCCTTCGTCTCGTTCCTCGGCTTCGAATCCGCCGCCATCTACAGCGAGGAGGCACGCGACGGACACCGCACGGTCAGCCGGGCGTTGATCACCGCCGTGGTGTTCATCGCCATCTTCTATGCCATCACCATGTGGGCGGTGGTGCTCGCCTTCGGCGAAGACAAGGTCGTGGCCGCGGCCAGCGAGAACCCGGGCACGCTGGTGTTCCGTGCCTTCGCGCAATACACCCACCCGGTGTTCCTGGTGGCGGTGCAGTTCCTGATGGTGACGAGCGCGCTTGCCGCGACGCTTGCCCTGCACAACGCCGCTGCGCGCTACCTGTTCGCACTTGGCCGCGAAGGGATGCTGCCTGGCGTGCTCGGCAGCCTGCATGCACGGCTGCAGTCGCCGCATGTCGCCAGCATCACCGTCACGGTGGTTTCGGCGATTGCGGTGGCGCTGTTCGCGATTGCAGACGCCGACCCGCTGATGACCCTTTTGTCCAGCACATTCGGACTGGCGGCGCTCGGCATCATCATCCTGCAGGCGGTGACTTCGCTCTCGGTGGCGGTCTTCACGTGGAAGAACCGCGACAGGGAGACCGGCTCGCTGATCCAGCTGCTGATCGCCCTGGTCGCCACCATCGGCCTGGGCACGGCGGCGCTGCTGGTGATCAAGAACTACGCGACATTGACCGGCAGCCTCGGCCTGCTCGACTACGCACCTTGGCTGCTGCCGATCGCGGCAGTGCTCGGCATCGTCGTCGCGATGCGCTCCGGACAGGTGTCACAGCTGTCCGAAGCGTAGGCTCGCAGATGCACCACCTGACCGGGCGCGCTCCCGGTCAGCGCAGCGGCGGGGCGTACATCAGGCCACCGGCATTCCACAGCTTGTTGATGCCGCGGTCGATCTTGAGTGCGCTCGACTGGCCGAGATTGCGTTCGAAGATCTCGCCGTAATTGCCAACCTTCGAGACGATGTTGTAGGCGAAACGCGGATCGAGCCCGAGCTGCTTGCCGTTGTCGCCATCGGCACCGAGGAAGCGCTTGACCGCCGGATTGGTCGAGGTGAGCCCGGCTTCCGCCGTTGCCTGGGTGATGCCCAGCTCTTCCGCTTCAAGCAGCGCGAACAGCGTCCAGCGCACGATGTTGAACCACTTGTCGTCGCTTTGGCGCACGGCCGGTCCGAGCGGCTCCTTGGAGATGATCTCAGGCAACACGACATAGCCGTCGGGGTTGGCCAGCTTGAGACGCTGCGCGTATAGCGCGGAGGCGTCGGTGGTGTAGACATCGCAGCGGCCGCTGTCGAAGGCCTTGATGATGCCCTCTGCGGAATCGACCACAACCGGCTCATATTGCAGCTTGTTGGCACTGAAATAGTCGGCGGTGTTCTGTTCGGTCGTCGTGCCCTGCTCGGCGCAGACGGTAGCACCGGAAAGCTTCAGGGCGCTGTCGACATTGAGATCCTTGCGCACCATGAAACCCTGGCCGTCATAATAGGCGGTGCCGACGAAATGGATGCCGATGCCGGCATCGCGCGACAACGTCCATGTGGTCTGCCGCGACAGGAGATCGACAGTGCCGGACTGCAGTGCCGTGAACCTTTCCTTGGTCGACAGCGGCACGTAGCTGACCTTGTCGGCGTCGCCGAGTGCTGCGGCCGCAACGGCGCGGCAGAAGTCGATGTCGAAGCCATGCCATTTGCCGGCATCATCGGGAGCCGAAAAACCGGCAACGCCCTGGCTGACGCCACAGGTGACGGTGCCGCGCTGCTTGATCGTATCGAGCGTATCGGCCTTTACCGGCATGGCGGCTGCCGACGCCGTCAAAAGAGCTGCTGTGAAAAGGTGCTTCTTCATGGTCTCCTCCCTGTTGTTCGAGGCAAAGCCTCTCCTGACGCCGGTGCTCCCACACCGTCGTTGATCCTGTTTCCTGCCGTGAACCAACCGGCGGACAACACCGCCGGGGAAAGTCTCAGCGCAAGCGCTAGCGCGTGGCCAGCACCTCGCCGAAGGTGTCGTCCAATGCGCTGACCAGATGATCGGCATTGGCGCGGCTGAAGATCATTGGCGGGCGCATCTTCAGTACATTGTCAAACGGCCCCTCGGTGCCGATCAGCACACCGCGCGCGCGGACGCCGTCATTGATGCGTCGCGCCAGTGATGTCGCCGGTGCCTTGGTCTTGCGGTCTTCGACCAGTTCGATACCGAGGAAGAGCCCCATGCCACGCACGTCACCGATAATGTCGTAGCGCGTCTGCAATTCGCGGAAGCGTTCGACCAGATAGGCGCCGATGCTCGCTGCGTTCTCGCGCAGGCGGTCGCGCTCGATGACATCGAGCACGGCAAGGCCGGCCGCACAGGACACCGGGTTTCCACCGAACGTATTGAAGTACTCCATGCCGTTGTTGAAGGTGGCAGCGATCTCCTTCGTCGTCACCAGCGCCGCCATCGGGTGGCCGTTGCCGATCGGCTTACCCATGGTGACGATGTCAGGCACCACACCTTGCGTCTCGAATGCCCACCAGTGGCTGCCGACCCTGCCGAAACCAACCTGCACTTCGTCGGCGACGCAGACGCCGCCGGCTGCACGAACCAGGGCGTAGACCTCCTTCAGATAGCCTTCCGGCAGGAAGACCTGGCCGGCGACGCTCGGGATCGATTCAGCCATGAACAGCGCCGGCGCGCGGCCCTGCGCCTTGATCGCCGCGATCTGCTCGGCAATGCTCTCGGCAAAGCGGCTGGCATGTTCGGCGAGCGGCCATTCCTGCGGAGCACGATAGCTGTCGGGGATCGTCGCCTCGAACACATGCGCCGGCCGGCCCTTGCCGCCCTTGCGCTTGTATTTGTAGGGGCTGAGATCGATCAGTTCCTGGGTCGTGCCGTGATAAGCCCAGTCCAGCACGATGGCGTCGCTGCGCCCGGTGTGGTTGCGGGCCATGCGCAGCATCAGGCTGTTGGCCTCGCTGCCCGAGCAGGCGAAGGATGCCACCGAAAGCTCTTCCGGCAACGTTGCCGTCAGCCGCTCGGCATAGGTGACGATGGCGTCGTGCAGATAGCGCGTGTTGGTGTTGAGCCTGGCTGCCTGCCGGGCAATCGCCGCGACCACATCGGGATGAGCATGGCCGAGATGGCAGACATTGTTGAAGCAGTCGAGATAGGCGCGGCCGCGGTCGTCGATCAGCCAGGCACCCTCGCCGCGTACGAACTTGATCGGCTCGGAATAGGAGATCGACAGGTTGGGCAGCAGCGACGTCTTGCGCGCCGCCACGATCTCGGGACGGCTGCGACCGGTCTGGACGAAGGTCTCCGGCGGAATGCCGGCGAGTTCGGCGGCATCGGGGAAGAGCTGGCGCCAGACGTCGAGATAGCGTGCTTCGCCGACACCCAGGATCTCGCGCGCCGACAGGCTGGTGTCGGTGGAGATCTGGAAATGCAGATGCGGCGCCCAGCCGCCATTCTGCGCGGCCACACCCATCTCGCCGACGACTTCGCCCGCTTCCAGGCGCTGGCCCGGCTTCAGGCGGGACGCCGCCTCATGGGCGAGATGACCCCACAGGGTGACGAAGGCAGGACAGCCTTCCGGTGCGTGTTCCAGGGCGACGAGGCCGCCATAACCCAAGGGGTCCTCTTCGATTTCGACGCTCTTCACGGTCGCGGCAAGCGGCGTGCGCACCCTGGTGCCGGCCGGCATGAACAGGTCGAGGCCGAGATGATGGATGCGGCGCTCCTGTTCGACGAAGCGTGACTGGAACATGTCGCTGGCATAGACGGTGCGCACCTCACCCCAGGGGCCGATGCCGAGTTCGATGCCGTATTCCGCGCAATGCGCGTCCCACCAGGCGCTGGCCTTGGCCGGCTGCTGTGCCGCCGACGCGACCGTCATCGGGTGTCGCGGATCGCCATAGGGCACCAGTTCCTTGACCAGGGTCGCCGGATGGCGGTCGAGAACCGGTGCGAGGCTCTTTGTGTGAGCCGCGATCCAGCCGGTGACGGCGCGGGCGCCCGGTACGGCATCGAAGCCGCAGGCATGGCGCAGGATCGCGGTGGCGAAGCTGCGGTTCATGGCATCGAGCCGGCGCAGCATGCGCCAGGCCGGCGCTTCGCTGATGGCCAGATAGGGATTGTCCCCAGCCTCCTGCCGGCGCAGCGCCGACAGGGTCACGCTGGTGACGAGGCGCATGGCGATGAGATCGAAGAGAAGATCGATCTCCTCCTCGCGCAGAGGATATTCGGCGTGGAATCCGGCGGCGAGCTTCGCCGCCGCGCCGATCGGATCCTCGGTATCGAGAATGGAGTAGGCGCAGGCGACAGCCAGTTCGGCGATCAAGGGCGCATAGAGCGCGTCGCCGAAGTCGATCAGGCCGGCGACCCGCTTCGGATCGGCGGCATCGACCAGCACGTTCCAGTCATTGGCGTCGTTGTGGATGACCTGCGCGCGCAGCGCGGACAGGCGCGGTGCCACATGGGCGTCGAAGCGATCGAGGAACCGCTCCAACAGCGCCCTGTCATTGGCGTCGCCAACATGCGTCAGGCGGCGACGCGAGGCACCGGCGCGGCGGATGTCCCAGTCGAAGCTGCGCAGCGCGCCGGGATGGATGAAACCCTGCAGCGCGCGGTCGAGCTTGCCGAGCGCGCGACCGAGACTGTCGAGTGCCTCGGGCGAACGCTCGGCTTCCGCCAGCGGCTGGCCTGGCAGCCAGGAGACCAGCCGCAAGGCATGGCGGGTGCCGTCATTGGCCGCCGCGAAGGCGAGCGAAGTGTTGTCCAGCGTCTTTTTCAAGGAAGGCACTGAAAGGTCGATCCCGCTGCCGGCGAGATGATCCAGCAGCGCTGTCTGGAACTCGCTCTCGCCGCGCGGCTCGCTGGCATTGACCACCTTCAGGATCCAGTCGCCGTCTTCCGAAGTCAGCCTGAAATTCTGGTCGCGCTCGCTGTCGAGCGAGCCGACCGAGCCGGAAACGCCGAAATGGCTGGCGGCAAGCGCGCGCGCTTCGATCAGCGAGAAATTGGGAGCCGGGTGAGTGATGTTGGTCATTGCAGGTCCGGATTTGATCTTCATGGAGCTTGGCACGGGCGCAAAAATCGGGCATCCGGCAAAGCGTCGGTCAGACCGGCACTATGCCTGCTTCGACCGGCATATTAACGGTGAGTGGAAATCGCCATGAAGGAACTCGACGCAAAGGACCGGGATATCCTCGCCATCCTGTCCAAGGAGGCACGGATTCCGTTGAAAACCCTGGCGGCGCGCATCGGCTTGTCGCGCAGCGCCACCAGCGAGCGCGTGGCGCTGCTGGAGAAAAGCGGTGTCATCCGCGGCTACCGCGCCGATATCGGCCAACTGGAGCAGAACCAGCTTTCCGCTTTCCTGATGGTGACGCTGGTTCGCACGCCTTCGATCGGCGTGCTCGACCAGCTCGCACGCCATCCGGAGGTGCGGCGGGTCTCGTCCATTTCCGGGCAGGTCGACCTGGTGGTCGAGGTGGAGGTGCCGTCGATCGATCGGCTCAACACGCTGCGCGACCAGATCGCCTCGCACGCCAGCGTCGAGGACCTGACCTCGCTGATCGTGCTCAGGCGCGATATTGAACGCCAATAACTCCGAGAATACCCCGATGAAAATTCCAGCGACCCTTTTTCTTGCCCTCGCCGTTGCCGCTTCGCCGGCCACAGCCCAGGAATTCAAGGTTCCGAAACAATATGAAAGCCAGTTCATGGGCCAGGTGATGTCGCTCTCGCTCGCCCAGCAATGCGCGGCCTACGTCAAGACGCCCGGCATACTGGACGAGATGCGGACATCGCTGCTGAAGTTCGCGCGCAAGGTGAAATGGCAGGATCCGCAGGCCAAGGTGAACAAGTTGATGGCCGATTCCAAGGCCAAGGTGAACGGCCCGATCGGCCTCGAGACACCGGCAAGCTGTTCCGACCTCCTGCGCGATCTCAAGAAAAGCAACGGCAGGAAGGGCTGAGGCCGCTCTCTTCCTTCCCCCTTGAGGGAGAAGGGAACGCTAACGCACACCCTTCGCAGCCGCACGACCCGCGCTGCGGCCCGAGAAGATGCAGCCGCCGAGAAAGGTACCTTCGAGAGCCGCATAGCCGTGCACGCCGCCACCACCGAAGCCGGCCACCTCGCCGACGGCATAGAGACCCTCCACCGGCTGGCCATCGGCGCCCAGCACCCGGCTGTCGAGATCCGTGTGCAGGCCGCCCAGCGTCTTGCGGGTGAGGATGTTAAGGCGCACGGCGATCAGCGGCCCGTTGGCGGGGTCGAGCATCTTGTGCGGCCTGGCGGTGCGGATCAGCTTGTCGCCGAGATAGGTGCGGGCGCCGCGCAGCGCGATCACCTGCATGTCCTTGGAGAAGGGATTGTCGAGCTGCATGTCGCGGGCACGGATTTCGCGCTCGACCTGAGCGACATCGAGCAGTGGCTCGCCACCGGCCAGCGCATTCATGCGGGCGACGAGCGCCGGCAGCTCGCGCTCGACGATGAAGTCCTCGCCCTTGTCGAGGAAGGCCTTGACCGGACCCGGAATGCCCGATGTGGCGCGCTGCAGCACCTGGCGCCAGCTCTTGTTGGTAAGATCGGGGTTCTGCTCCGACCCCGACAGGGCGAACTCTTTGCGGATGATCTTCTCGGTCAGGATGAACCAGGAATAATCGAAGCCGGTCTTCATGATGTGGGCGAGCGTGCCCAGCGTGTCGAAGCCGGGATAAAGAGGCACCGGCAGGCGCTTGCCGCGCGCGTCCAGCCACAGTGACGACGGGCCGGGCAGGATGCGGATGGCGTGGTCGGTCCAGACCGGCGCCCAGTTCCTGATGCCCTCGACATAGTGCCACATGCGGTCGCGGTTGATGATCGAGCCGCCGGCACTTTCGGTGATCGCCAGCATGCGGCCATCGACATGGTCCGGCACGCCGGTGATCATGCGTTTCGGGGCCGCGCCAAGGCGGGTCGGCCAGTTCTGGCGCACCAGCTCATGATTGGCGCCGATGCCGCCGGAAGCGACGATGACCGCCTGCGCCTTGAAGGCGAAGTCGCCTGTCACCGTGCGCGAACTCTTGCGGCCGCGCTCGACGCTGCTCTCTTCCAGCACCTCGCCGCGTACACCATCGACCGCCTTGCCGCTCTTTGTCAGTTCGCTGACGCGATGCCGGAACTTGAAGGTGACGAGCCCGCGTTTCGCCGCTTCAAGCACGCGGAGCACGAAGGGCTCGATCACCCCAGGGCCGGTGCCCCAGGTGACATGGAAGCGCGGCACTGAATTGCCATGGCCGACAGCATTGCCGCCGCCGCGCTCGGCCCAGCCCACGACGGGGAAGAACTTGATGCCACGTTCGGAAAGCCAGGCACGCTTCTCGCCGGCGGCGAAACCGACATAGGCCTTCGCCCATTCCCGTGGCCAGTGATCCTCCGGACGATCGAAGGCGGCGGTGCCCAGCCAATCCTCCAGGGCAAGGTCATGGGAGTCGCGGATGCGCATGCGCCGCTGCTCGGGCGAGTCGACCAGGAACAGCCCGCCGAACGACCAGAAGGCCTGGCCGCCGAGTGACTGTTCGGGTTCCTGGTCGAGGATGAGGATTTTCCTGCCCGCCTCGGCGAGCTCGGCCGCAGCGACCAGCCCTGCGAGACCAGCGCCGACGATGATGACATCCGCGTCGTAAGCCAATGTTCCCCTCCCTTTTGCGTCGTCGATCCCGGCCTGTTCCTCCCGCCGGGGCGAAGCTAGAGCGTTTCCGCTTTTAACGGGAACGCGGAAACGCTCTAACTATCTGTTTTTACGCAATTCCGAACGCAAAACCGCTGCGCACTTTTGCTGGAATTGCTCTAATGTCAGACCGTCTCCCAGCCGTCCTTGTCGCCGGCGCGGAAGATCGCGTCGATGGCCTTCTGGTTCAGCACCGATTCCTCCAGCGTGAAGACGCGATCGCCGCCGCCAAGTGCAGCACGCACGAAGGCTTCTGCTTCGAGCTTGTACTGCTGCACGCCCGGGAAGCGGAAGACCTGCGCTTCAGCATGGTTCTGGTTGTGCAGTTCGACCCGGTGATGATCGTAGACGCCGGCATTGAAAGGCGAGGCCACTTCGATGAAACCCTTGTCGCCATGGAACACCATCGACTGGCGCCCGGCCATCTGCGTCGAGACATAGAAGGACAGTTCGAAATCGCCGAAATCGGCGCGCACGGAGGAATAGACATCGGTGCCGAAGGTCTTGTCGCGCTCGATCGTCGCCTGCACCCGCAACGGCTCGCGGTCAGCCGCGAAGCGCGTGGAAACGATCGGATAGACGCCGATGTCCAGCAGCCCGCCGCCACCGAGATCGAGCTGGTTGCGCATGTTGGCGGGGTCGACATTGTAATAGGTGAAGCAACCCTGCACCTGACGCAGCCTGCCGATGGCGCCGTCGGCAATCAGCTGGCGCACCTTGATCCACTGCGGATGGTAGATGACCATGAAGGCTTCGCAGACCAGCACCTTGTGGCGGTCGCGCAGCGCAATCAGCGGCGCGATATCCTTGGCGTCGAGCGCCAGCGGCTTCTCGACCAGCACGTGTTTCTTCGCCTCGATCGCCTTGGCCGCCCATTCGACATGCTGCGAGGTCGGCACGGGGATGTAGACGCCATCGACATGCGATGAGGCCAGCAACTCCTCATAAGAGCCAAAGGCATGCGGCGCGCCGAAACGGTCCGCCAACGCCCGCGCCTTGCCGACATCGCGGCTGGCCACGGCCGTCAGCACGCCATTGCCGGAATCGGCAATGGCCGGCAGAACCTGCTCACGTCCGATCTTGGCCGTCGACAACACACCCCAACGAAACATCCGGCATTTCCTCGCAAGATTCTGTGCTGGCGAGACTTGCGCGAAACGCGCCGAAAAACCAGTGCCGTTGCGGCAGCTTTCTAGCTGCGCCGCCCTGACAGCGTCATGTCGAATTCGACGACGTTGGAGTAGATCGGCGTTCCGACATCCATGCCGTAGCGCGAGCGCAGCACCCTGCCGGTGACCCGGAAGGTGATCATGCCGCCGGCAAAGGATTTGAGCTCGGCCTGGAACTTCTCCGACGAGGTCTTGCCACGGGCGGTGAGATTGCCGGTTATCGTCGCCGTGGCCTCGCCGGTCCGCCGCACGCTGGTCGAGCGGAAGCGGATCTCGGGGTCGTTGGCGGCATCGAAGACCGCATCCGAGCGCAGGAACGCATCGATGCGCCCCTGACCGGTACCGACACTGGCCGGCATGATGGTGATGTTGACCTCGGAACGGTCGGCATCGGCATTGTCGACGCGGATGTTGCCGGTGAAACGGGCGAAGGCGCCGTCCAGGCTGCCGCCGCCGGCCTTGCCGATGGAAAAGCGGATGCTGGATCCGGCCGGGTTGATCGTATAGCGGCCGCCGGCGGCGGAGAGCGAGGTCGCCGCGTAGGCAGTGGAGCTCGCGACGGCTATCGCGGCGAGCATGAAAAGGGCGAGACGGCGAAACGACATCGGAGCTTTCCGGCTGAGTGCGGTACTCGCTGGATCAACGCATCATGCAGGGCGTCTATTCCGGTTCAGTGTCATCACGCTGGCGTGAAGGTGAGATCATGCGGGCAAGCACGTTGTCTCCCAGCCGGAAATGATGCCGCAAGGCAGCCAGCACATGCACTGCCACCAGCGCAATGGCCATGTAGGCCAGATAGGCGTGCGCAGCCCGCCACCAGGCTTCACCCCTGTCCGAGACCGCAACTGGCAGGTTGGGCATCACGAACAGGTCGAACGGCATGCTTGGGATTTCGAGAACGGAAGCCGACACCAGCGCCCAGCCGGTGAGCGGCAGGAGAAGTTGCAGCGCATAGAGCGCGACATGGGTGGCCGGCGCTGCCCGCCTTTCCAGACGCCCGGTTCCGGCTGGAAGTCGCGGCGCGGCATTGGCCAGCCGCCAGCCGACCCGCAGCACGACAAGACCCAGCACCAGGAAGCCGAGGGACTTGTGCAACTGGATGAGCTCGAAGGCCGTGCGCTGGCTGGTTACCCGAACCATGGCGAGGCCAAGCACGATCTGGCCGATGAGCAAAGGAGCGATCAGCCAATGCAGCAGGATCGCGATCCAGCCATAGCGGGTCTGAGTGTTCCTGATCAGGAATGCCATGACGGATGAACGACCGCGACGCGGTCAATCATCCCGGTCACGCCAGCGGAAGAAATCGACGAAGGCGCGCAGTGCCGGTCGCATCTGGCGCCGGCTCGGGTAGTAGATCGAGAAACCCTCGAAAGATGGGCACCAGTCTTCCAACACCCGCACCAGACTCCCCGAGGCCAGCGGCTGCGCGACATACTCCTCGAAGACAAAGGCAAGACCGGCGCCATCGACAGCGGCGCGGACGATCGCACCATCGACGCCGAGGATCAGCGGCCCTTGCACCGGCAGTTCGATCTCCTCGCCATCTTTCTCGAACTCCCAGCGATAGAGCACCCCGCTCGAGAAGCGGAAGCGGATGCAGCGATGGCCGACGAGGTCGCGCGGATGTTTCGGCTTCGGCATCCTGGCGAAGTAGGACGGCGCACCAACCACGGCACTGCGGATCTGGGGGACCGATGCGCACGGCAACCATGTCCTGCTGCAGGCTCTCTCCAAGCCGCACGCCGGCATCGAAGCCACCCTCGACCACATCGGTGAAACGGTCCTCTATGACGACGTCGAGCACGATCTCGGGATAGGCCTTGGCGAAGGCCCCGAGCTTCGGCGCCAGTACGAGGTTCAGCGCGGTGCGCGGAACGGTCAGCCGCAGATTGCCGGCGGGACGGTCCCTGGCCTCGACCGCTGCTTCCAATGCCAGGTCGATTTCGGACAGGGCTGGACGCAAGCGTTCGAGCAGCCGGGCACCCTCTTCTGTCGGCGCGACCGAGCGCGTGCTGCGCGCCAGCAAGCGCACGCCGAGACGGGCTTCCAGGCTGGACACGGCATGGCTGACCGCCGAAGGCGCAATCGCCAGGTCGCGCGCGGCGCCGCGGAAACTTCCCCTGTCCGCCACGGCGGCAAGCACGGCAAGCTGGGCAAGATGGCTTCGATCCATTGTTCTAACTTTTAGAATAGCTCGTGCAGTTATGAGACAATTATCGAACACAAGGCAAGGCGCTATCTCTCTCGCATCGCAACCATCGAGACCAAGGAGCATCGCGATGCAAAAGCGCAAACTCGGAACCGAACTCACAGTCTTTCCAGTCGGCCTCGGCTGCATGGGCATGAGCTTTGCCTATGGCGGCCAGGAGGAAGCGGAAGCGATCCGTACGCTGCGGCATGCCGTCGACATCGGCGTCGACTTCTTCGACACCGCGGAAGTCTACGGTCCCTTCGACAATGAGATCCTGGTCGGCAAGGCGCTGAAGCCGGTGCGCGATCATGTGACCATCGCCACCAAGTTCGGCTTCAAGATCTCCGAACAGGGCAGCGGCACGGAACGCATGATCGGCGTCGACAGCCGGCCCGAGCATGTCAAAGCCGTCGCCGAGGCATCGCTGCGCCGGTTGGACACCGACGTCATCGATCTCTTCTACCAGCATCGGGTCGATCCCGACGTGGCGATCGAGGACACGGTCGGCGCGATGGCGGAACTGGTCAAGGAAGGCAAGGTGCGCGCACTCGGCCTTTCGGAAGTGAGCGCGGCAACACTGCGACGTGCCCATGCCGTGCATCCGATTGCCGCCGTACAGAGCGAATACTCGCTGTGGAGCCGTGATCCGGAAGAAGAGATCCTCGACGTCTGCCGTGAACTCGGCATCGGCTTCGTGCCCTACAGCCCGCTCGGACGCGGCCTGCTGACCGGCACGATCAGCAAGCCGGAGCAGCTTGGCGCCGATGACTGGCGTCATACCTTGCCGCGCTTCCAGCCCGAGGCGCTGGACGCCAATGCCAAGGTCGTGGCCGTGCTGGAACGCTTCGCAAAGGAAAAAGGCGTGACGGCCGCCCAGCTTGCTTTGGCCTGGGTGCTGCACCAGGGCGACTTCATCGTGCCGATCCCCGGCGCCCGCAAGATCCATCACCTGGAGCAGAATACAGGAGCGGCTGCAATCAAGCTGACCGGCGCAGAAGTCGCCGAGATCGGCAACGCGCTGTCGCCCGACAAGGTGATCGGCAAGCGCTACACGGAAGAGGCGCTGGCTCTGGTCAACGGCTGACCTGCAGCAATCGGCCCGGTCTTTCCTTCTCCCCCTGTGGGAGAAGGACCAGCTTTCACCGAGGCTCGACCGCGATACGAGGCCACACTAACCGCGCTGAACCATCAGGAAGAGGGCTGCTATCAGCAGCACAAAGAGCCCTGCGGCTGCCGCGACGATACCCAGAAGAGCGAACCAGGTCCGTACATTGCCGAGGCTTGGCCTGTGGCCGTCGGCGCTCTTTGTGCCGAGAAACGCCCACGCCCCGAGGAGCACTGGCGTGGCCCCCCCTACGATCATCGCCACTTCTCCGTCTGGAGCGGTGGTTCGCCAGATCATCCCGAACAGGTAAATCCCGGCGATCGTTCCAACGACAAGAGCGCCAAGAATGAGAAGGATGCGCATCGTGTTCCTTTCACTGCTTACCAGTGCTCGACCGTGATCTGCGGCCACAACCGCACGGCACGTTCACCTTTGGCCTCGTGGGTTTCGCGATTGTCCATCACCCTGTTCGGTGTGATGCGGAAGGAAAAGATGTCGTCGAGGCCGAACGGGGCGATGACGTCGATATCATTTGCCACCGTCAGCCGAACGCCCACGGCATGCGTACGCGAGGCGAAATAGCCGAGCGCCTCGGCGCTGGAGCGATAGGCTGGGCAAATGCGACCGAACCGGTCTGGATACCAGAGATGCACGCGGGCCTGGTTGCGCACTTCCACTGGCAGCGGCAAGCGTTCGAAATGCGCGGCCGCGCGCCGGATGACGGCATCTTCCGCCTCGTAGGAGAGGTCGGCGCCGTCACAGTAGAAGAGGTCGATGTCCTTGATACCATGGCCCGACGGCTTGCCGGTCAGGCTGTTCCAGACGCTGTTATAGATCGCGCCCGAGACGACCATTCCGTCCGGCAGGGTCAGGTCGCGGGCAAGCTCGAGCGCTTTCCAGACGATGGGGTCGGCCCGCAGGATCGTCTTGAGAGCAGCTGCCTGATCGGCAAAGGGCAGGCCGGAATGGCGCAGGTGATGCATGAGCCGAGAAGACGGCGATTCGCCAGTTTGAGCAACGCGCCGTCCCGTTGAAACGGAAATGGCCCGCGAGGTTTTGCGGGCCATTTCCGAGCTTGAGGCGTCCGGATGTATCAACATCCGGACCTCTGGTATCAAGCAGACGCTTCCTGGATCGCCGACAGCTTCCAGTCGTCGCCGTGCGGGCGGGTGAAGGTCCAGAGCTCGGTCGTCTCGCTGAGCCTCTCGTCGCCCTCGACCACCTTGCCGGTCTTGCGGTCGCGCATCACGTCGATCGACTCATAGCGGAAGGCCGCCGTGGCGTAGTCCTGGTTGTCTTCACGCCAGGCTTCGGCGATGTCGGCCTGCACCAGATGCACGTCGGCAACGTCGTTGCGAAGGCCGTTCTGTGCATTGTCGGCCAGCTCTTCCGAGAAGTAGGACACCATTTCGGGCGTCGACAGGCGACGCAGGCCGGCATGGTCTTCCTTGGCGAAAGCGGTCTGGACTTCGTCCAGCATGCGCTCGAACCGGTCGAGGTCTTCCTTGCCGAGCTCGATATCCTGCGAGGCCGGAGCCGCCTGGGTACCAAATCCCGGGATGCCAAACGAACCCGCACGGCCATTGCCGGCCGGGCGCTCATCCTCGACAGCGTCGCGATTGGCCATGCGTCCGAACATCTCGCCAGGCCCGCCGGCGGCCGGACCACTGGCCGTCGCCGTTGCCGGCGCCTGGCGCGAGCGGAAGAAGCGCAGCGCCAGCATCACGACAAGGCCGACCAGCAGAAGCTGCACGATGAAACCAAGCGCGCCGGCCATGCCGCCGAAACCGTAGCCGAACAGGACGCCAAGCAGACCGCCGATCAGGATGCCGCGCATCAGGCCGCCACCGAGACCACTGAACAGCCCGGGGCGCTGCTGCTGCGCCATGCCAGGCTGCTGCTGCCGCGTCGTCGCGGTCGGTCCGGTGTTCGGTGTCATCGAGCGTTCGACCGGAGCGGTCGGGGCCGGCGCGGTGCGTGTCGGCGGCGCCGACTGGAAAGTGCGCGTGCCGCGGCTGCCAAAGCTGCCGCCGCGCCGGGCGTCGGCGAAATCGGTCGACACCAGCGTGAACGCCATCAGAAGCGTGGCCAACAATGCAAATGAACGTGTCTTGCCAGAGATCATCGGGTCCTTCTCCCACAACCCGCTCCGGTGAAAATGCAAAGCGGGCCCAATTCAGCGGTCCGACATCACGTCTTGCATAGACGTCAGAGGGGCCCGGTCCGCGCACGGGATGTGGGAAATGCCGACGCGCTTTGCAAGAGCCGGTACATGGAAAAGGCAGAGGCGACAGCGACATTTCCAGGTTTGCGGTGCGTCCTTCGAGGCTCGCCCGGCTATGATCGCGCTTAGTTTCCACCGGCTCGCTGGCTCGCACCTCAGGATGAAGGCCGTTGGGTGCCAGGGCGCCTGTTCTGATGCGTCTCAGAAGCTGAGCGCGGTTGTACAACGGCCCTCATCCTGAGGCGCGAGCCCGCAAGGCGCTCGAAAATTCATGCAAAACTTGCCGGCGAGCCTCGAAGGACGCACCCAAGCGCTCGCGTTCAACCTTGCTCTCAGATCATCTCCAGCGGCACCTTGCGACGCGGCGGCGGGAAGATGGCGTCGAGTTCGGCGAGATCCGCCTCGGTCAGCACGAGATCGGCTGCGGCGCGATTGGCTCGGACATGTTCAGGCCTCACCGCTTTCGGAATGGCGATGATACCCTCGTGGCGCAGCACCCAGGCCAGCGCCACCTGCGTGGTGCTGACACCGTGCCGCCCGGCGATCGCGGCAAGCCTGTCATCGCCCGCGAAGCCGCCCTGCCCGATTGGCGAATAAGCCATGACCGGAATGCCGGCCCGCTGCGAAGCCGGCAAAAGATCGAACTCGATGCCGCGGCTTTCCAGATTGTAGAGTACCTGGTTGGTCTGGGCGCCGTTGGAAACACGCGCCAGTTCCTGCATGTCGTCGACGTCGAAATTGCTGACGCCCCAGTGGCCGATCTTGCCGGCAGCCATGAGTGCCTCGAAGGCCTCGACCGTCTCGGCCAGCGGCACGCCGCCACGCCAATGCAGCAGGTAGAGATCGATATGGTCCGTGCCCAGCCGCCTCAGGCTGGTCTCGCAGGCCGAAATGGTGCGCTGGCGCGAGGCATTCGACGGCAGTACCTTGGAGACCAGGAAGACCTCGTCGCGGCGACCGGCAATGGCCTCGCGCACGACCTCCTCGGCGCCACCCGAAGCATACATCTCGGCAGTATCGATCAACGACATGCCGAGATCGAGCCCAAGCCGCAGCGCCGCCACCTCATCGGCGGCGCGGCGCCTGTCCTCGCCCATGTACCAGGTGCCCTGGCCGAGCACCGGAACATCGGTGCTTGCTGGAAGTCGCGTGGTACGGATCGCCGGCATCGTTGCTATCCCCCATACAGATGGTCATGTGGCCCGGATGGGCCACGCCGGCGATTGAGACGCCCCGGATGCGTCAACATCCAGGGCAAGATGTTAAGTCCGCAGCACGCCGCCGGTCTGCTTGGCGACGTTTTCGACCACGCGCCTGGCCAGCGCTTCGAAATCCTCGTCGGTCAGCGTCTTTTCCACCGGCTGGATCGCAATCTCGATGGCGATCGACTTCTTGCCGGCACCGAGCGCTGCCCCTTCGAACACGTCGAAGACGGAAACGCCGGTGATCAGCTTCTTGTCGGCGGCAAGGGCAGCGCGCGTCAGCGTGCCGGCCTCGACCGCCTTGTCGACGACAAAGGCGAAATCGCGCTTCACGGCCTGGAAGGCCGAGAGTTCCAGTTTCGGCTTGGTGCGGGTCGGCTTGGCCTTCGGCTCTGGAATGGCGTCGACGAACACCTCGAAGCCGCAGAGCGGACCGGACGCATCGAGCACCTCCAGCGCCGTGGGGTGGAACTCACCGAAATGGCCGAGCACCACCTTTGGGCCGAGCTTGATGACGCCGGAGCGACCCGGATGGTACCAGGACGGCGCGCCCGTCTCGATCTGCAGCCGGTCGACCGGCGCGCCGCAGGCTTCGAGCGCCGCGATGGCGTCGGCCTTGGCATCGAACACGCCGACGCCCTGGGCGTTGCCGGCCCAGTGGCGGCCGGAACCGTCGAGCCTGGCGGTGCCGCGACGCACGCCGGCGGCGACACGGCGCTGCGTTTCGGGTGTATCGCCTTCATAGGTGCCGGAGACCTCGAACAGAGCCACATCGCCAAAACCGCGATCGGCGTTGCGCTGCGCTGCCGCGACAAGGCCGGGCAGCAGCGAAGGCCGCATGTCGGACATGTCGGCAGCGATCGGGTTCGCCAGCTTCAGGTGCTTCTGGCCGCCGCCGAACAGCTCGGCATGCTTTGCCGGAATGAACGACCAGGTCACGGCTTCCATCATGCCACGCACGGCCAGCGCACGCTTGGCGGCGCGGGTACGGATCTGCAGCGTGGTCAGGATCTTGCCGTTGACGACGCCATGGCTGGACAGCGGCTGCGGCCGGATCTCGTCGACACCGTGGATGCGCATCACCTCTTCGACCAGGTCGGCCTTGCCGTCGACGTCGGGGCGCCAGGACGGCACCGCGACCTCGACCACATCACCATCGCCTTTCACCACGAAACCGAGGCGGGTCAGGATGTCGAGGCTTTCTACCTTCGGCACGTCGATACCGGTCAGGCGCTTGACCTCGGCCACCGGGAAGGAGACCACCTTCGGCGTGAAACCGGTCTCGCCAGACACTTCGATCTCGGCCGGCTCGCCGCCGCACAGGTCGAGCACCATGCGCGTGGCAAGCTCGATGCCCGGAGTGTTGAAGACCGGATCGATGCCACGCTCGTTGCGGTAGCGCGCGTCGGTGATGATGCCGAGCGTGCGACCGGTGCGGGCGACGGTCAGCGGCTCCCAGACGGCAGCCTCGATCAGCACGTCGGTGGTGTTCTCGTCACAGCCTGAATGTTCGCCACCCATGACGCCGGCGATGGATTCGACGCCATTGTCGTCGGCGATGACACACATGTCCGGGGTCACCGAATAGGTACGACCGTCGAGCGCCAGCACGCTTTCGCCTTCCTTGCCGCGGCGGACCACCAGATTACCCGCAACCTTGGCGGCGTCGAAGACATGCAGCGGCCGGCCGCGATCGAAGGTGATGTAATTGGTCATGTCGACCAGGGCGTTGATCGGCCGCAAGCCGATCGCCATCAGCCGCTGCTGCAGCCATTTCGGCGACGGGCCGTTCTTGACGTTGCGCACCAGCCTGAGCGCGAAGACACGGCAGAGATCCGGCGCTTCGATCCTGACCTTGACCGGGGTGGCGCCCTTGCCGGCGACCGGTTCGACCGGTGCGGTCTTCAGTCTGCCGAGCCCCGATGCAGCGAGATCGCGCGCGATGCCGTAGACGCCGGTGGCTTCCGGATGGTTCGGCGTCAGGTTGATCTCGATGACCGGATCGTCGAGATGGGCATAGGCCGCGAAGGAGGTGCCGACCGGCGCATCCTGTGGCAGATCGATGATGCCGTTGTGCTCGTCCGACAGTTCGAGCTCGCGCTCGGAACACATCATGCCATGGCTTTCGACACCGCGGATCTTGCCGACCGAGAGGGTGACGTCGATGCCGGGCACATAGGTGCCTGGCGCCGCGAAGGCGCCAATGAGACCGGCACGCGCGTTCGGCGCACCGCAGACGACCTGAACCGGCGTACCGGAGCCGATGTCGACGCTCAGCACCTGCAGCTTGTCGGCGTCCGGATGCCTGGCAGCCGTCAGCACCCTGGCGATGACGAAGGGCTTGAGCGCCGCCTTGTCGTCGACCGCTTCGACCTCGAGGCCAATCGAGGTCAGACGCTCGACGATCTCGTCCAGCGTGGCATCGGTTTCGAGATGATCCTTGAGCCAGGAGAGGGTGAATTTCATGGGTTCACTCGTTTCGTATTGTTGCGGTCGAGCACTTCCACCAGCCGGAAACGCTCGCAAACCAGAATCATGTCAGGCGAATAACCGCCGTTGCGGCCGAAATAGGCTTCGTGCGCCTCTCGCCAGTAATCGTAGGACAGGTCGCCTTCGCCCTCTTCGCGCGCAAAGGTGGCATCGACCTCGTCGAAGCGCTTCATCTCGATCGACAGCGTCTCGATGACCGCGGCACGGCGGCCCAGGCCATCGAGCACGACATCGCGCCGTCCGACCTGCGGCACCGGCTCGTGATCGCCGAAGTCACGCAGTGCCCCGCAGGTCGCGGTCTTGCGGCCTGCCAGCACCAGCGCCAGCAGTTCGTCCTGCAGTTCCGGACTGTCGCCGAAAGCAAAGGTCACTGCGGGGTCGCCGACTTGCCGTCCAAGTGCCCAGACACCAGGCGTGATCTCGGCGAGAAGCAGCCATTCGCCGCTAGCATCGTTGCGATACACGCCCAAGGTCTTGGTCTCATTCGGGTAGAGCGGGTCGCCAAAGGTCAACGCACGCGGCTCATCGTTCCGGGAAACGATGCTCCCCAGTTCGGTCGTCGGCTCGGCGATGCCCCAGTCGATCTGGAAACGGCCAAGCGGTGTGTCTTCAACCGTCTTCATCATCAGGTGCTGAGGCCACCGAACAGCGTCGGCATGTCGAGCGGGCGGAAGCCGTAATGCGACAACCAGCGCACATCGGCGTCGAAGAAGGCGCGCAGGTCCGGCATGCCGTATTTCAGCATGGCGATGCGGTCGATGCCCATGCCCCAGGCGAAGCCCTGGTATTCGTCGGGATCGAGCCCGCCGGCGCGCAGCACATTGGGATGCACCATGCCGCAGCCGAGGATCTCCATCCAGTCGTTGCCTTCGCCGAAGCGCACTTCACCCGGCCGCGAACGGTCGCACTGGATGTCCACTTCGAGGCTCGGTTCCGTGAACGGGAAGAAGGACGGCCGGAAGCGCATCTTCAGGCTCGGCACTTCAAAGAACGCCTTGCAGAACTCTTCCAGCACCCAGCGCATGTTGGCGACGTTGGCCGTGCGGTCGATGACCAGCCCTTCGAGCTGGTGGAACATCGGCGTATGGGTCGCGTCCGAATCCATGCGGTAGGTCTTGCCCGGAATGACGATGCGGATCGGCGGCTTCTGCACCTCCATGGTGCGGATCTGCACCGGCGAGGTGTGGGTGCGCAGCAGCCTGGCTTCGTTGCCCTCGGCCGCCTGCAGGAAAAACGTGTCGTGCATCTCGCGCGCCGGGTGGCCGACGGGGAAGTTGAGCGCGGTGAAGTTGTAATGGTCGGTCTCGATGTCCGGACCTTCGGCGATGGCGAAGCCCATATCGCCGAAGATGGCGGCGATCTCGTCGATGACCTGGCTGATGGGGTGGATGCGGCCGCGCTCGGCCGGCGACTGGCGCACCGGCAGCGTGACGTCGACCGTCTCGGCAACGAGTCGGGCGGCGACGGCAGCATTCTTCAGTTCGGCCTTGCGGGTGGCAAGAGCCTCGGTGACGCGGTTCTTCAGCCCGTTGATCGCGGGCCCCTGGACCTGGCGTTCCTCGGCGGTCATCGCGCCCAGCGTCTTCAACAGCTCCGAGACAGAGCCCTTTTTGCCGAGGGCGGCGATGCGCACGGCCTCGATGGCCTGCTCGTCGGCAGAAGCTGCAATGTCGGCAAGCAGCGCGCTCTCCAGGACTTCGAGATTTCCAGCGTTGGCGTTCACGATAAAACTCTTTCGATCGGGGCTACGCGGCAGCGATCTGCCGATAGCCATTTGGTTGCTTTTGAGCGCGGCATAAGAAAAACCCGCGCCGGCCGAGCCAGCGCGGGTTTCCCAAATCAGATTTCGAAAAGCTTGGGAAGACGCTGGCTTAGGCGACAGCGCTTTCAAAAGCATTCGGGGTGGTGTTCTTCAGATATTCGAGCGCGACCTTGGCCTTGCCTACGAGCACGGCGAAAGCCTGCGGCTCGTGGATAGCCATGTCGGACAGGACCTTGCGGTCGATCTCGATACCAGCCTTGTTGAGGCCGTCGATGAAGCGGCCATAGGTCAGGCCGTGCTCGCGGACAGCGGCGTTGATGCGCTGTACCCAGAGCGCGCGGAAGTTACGCTTGCGCGCCTTGCGGTCGCGATAGGCGTACTGCAGCGACTTCTCGACCGCCTGCTTGGCGATGCGGATGGTGTTCTTGCGACGGCCGTAGAAACCCTTGGCGGCTTTCAGGACCTTCTTGTGCTTGGCGTGGGCGGTAACGCCTCTCTTTACGCGTGCCATGTCATGATCTCCTTAAATTGGGGCGCAGCCGGCTCAGAGGCCGTTCGGAAGGAAGTTCTTGATGACCTTCTTGCCATCCGGTTCAGCCAGAACCATCGTGCCGCGGGCATCGCGAATGAACTTGTTGCTGCGCTTGATCATGCCGTGACGCTTGCCGGCCGCAGCCGACAGGACCTTACCGGTCGCAGTGATCTTGAACCGCTTTTTGGCGGCGGACTTGGTCTTCATCTTGGGCATTTTGCTACTCCTATGCGAAGGCTTTAAGCCTTCTTGTTGTTGTTTCCGGGCCGACCAAAGCCTGGAAAGCAAGTTAAACCGCCACGGCATGCCCTGCCGGGCGGTTTTTCTGGAACGCGGCCCTATACTGCAAAGATGGCGGGTGTGCAATCCCTGCCGGTGTTGCAGCGTCAATACAGCCAGAACAGGATCGGTACCAGCCCGTTCTCCTGGCCTTCCTCGATCAGCTCGAAGAAGGGGATGGCTGCCAGGAACACCAGCCCGTCGCGCAAGGTGAGATTGAAGACGCGCGTGGTGAACGTCACCTCGGCCTGATCCCGGTAGAGGAACGGGTTTGGCAGAAAACGCGGCACGCGCCGCAGATAGTCCTCGTAGGGCGCGCCGAGCACGCTCTTCAGATAACGCTCTTCCCGCAGTGCAACGATGTGGAACACGGCCGCGCAGAGCAGCGCGGAGGCGATCGTCACCACCACACTGCCGGTCTGGGCGCCGATGCCGGCAGCGGCGATCGTCGAGAAGAAATACAACGGGTTGCGCATGATCGAATAAGGACCCGTCGAAACCAGCTCCGCGGATTTGCGCCCGCCGATGTAGAGGATCGACCAGAGCCGGCCGCCGATACCGACCAGGATCAAGACGAGCCCTGTCGATTCGATCCGCTCATGCGTGAGCTCGTCATGCAACGAGCCGCTGAAGGCAATGAGCCCGAAAAAGGCAGCAATCAGCACGGCGAGCCCGCCGCGCCGTCGCCGCTGATAGCGCCCCAATGCTTCGAGCGCCTCGGATGATGGGATCGTGGGCATGAAAGAAAACCCGACCGCAGAACTGCGATCGGGTTTTGTCGGATTCGTTTGCGGAATTTGTCGGGTGCGTTTGTGGAATTTACCCGATCTGTTTGCGGAGAAATCGTGGCGATCAGGGCAACCGGAAAAGGATCGGCAGTGCGCCGGACCCTTGCGCGTTCTCGATCAGTTCGAAGATCGGCATGGCGATCAGGAAGACCAGGCCGTCGAGCAGGGTGTTGAGCAGGAGGCGCGGACGGAAGGAGCCGGTATCGCCTTCCTCATAGAGCGAAAGCTTGGGAATGAAGCGTGGCACGCGCGCGAGATAGTCCCTGTAGGGCGCGCCGAGTTCCGCAGAGAGAAAACGCTCTTCGCGCAGGATGACGATGTGGAACGCCAAGGCGCAGAGCAGGCCGAAGCCGACAGTGGCGACGATCGAGCCCATCTGTGCGCCGACGCCGGCGGCGGCCAGCGTCGAGAAGACATAAAGCGGGTTGCGGGTTATCGAATACGGCCCACCGGTGACGACCTCGTGCGACTTGCGCCCGCCGATGTACAGCGTCGACCACAGGCGCCCTATGATGCCGAGGAAGATCATCAGCACGCCGACCATCTCCACGCTTTCGTGGACGAAGGTTTCAGGCGGATAGACTGCCTCCCCGAACAGCAGCGCCGCAAACATCGCAATGATGAGGATGGCCAGGACCAGGCGCCGGAGAGATTGATAGGTGCCGAGCGCGCGCCGGGCGTCCGTCTCGGCAATTTTGTTGTTCATGTTCAGAGGTCCGATCGTCGCTGAGCGTCGCATGCAAGGCGACAAATCACCGAGTTGAGGCAGGAAAAAGGCGCCCCGCTTTCGACGGGGCGCCTTCGTCCGAATCCGGCTGGCTCGGCCACGATCAACGCGGCGCCAGCACCATCATCATCTGGCGGCCTTCAAGCTTCGGCTCCGCCTCAACCTTGGCGATGGTGGCGACTTCCTCACGCACCTTGTTGAGAAGCTGCATGCCGAGTTCCATATGCGCCATTTCGCGGCCACGGAAACGCAGCGTCAGCTTGACCTTGTCGCCTTCCTCGAAGAAGCGGCGCACGGCGCGCATCTTCACGTCGTAGTCGTGGCTGTCGATGTTGGGGCGCATCTTGATCTCCTTGATCTCGATGACGCGCTGGTTCTTGCGGGCCTCGGCGGCCTTCTTCTGGTTGGCGTATTTCAGCTTGCCGAGGTCGAGGATCTTGGTGACCGGCGGGACGGCGTTGGGCGAGATCTCGACCAGATCCAGCCCGGCTTCCTCAGCCAGCTGCAATGCTTCGTTGATGGAAACGTCACCGCGGTTCTTGCCTTCTGCGTCGATAAGCTGGACGCGGGGGACGCGGATATCCCGGTTTGCGCGCGGGCCATCCTTCGTGGGCGCCGCTGCTTTGAAAGGTCTGCGAATTGTCGTGGTCTCCTCGAGCCGTTGGCGTTCTGGAATTCAGTTCAAAATTTGCTTTGGCGCGTCAATGTGGTGACCGCGCGGCGCGAGTCAATAGCACAGGCGCGACAACAAATCACCTGTTCAGGCAAATTAGTCCTACTGTTGCTTTCTGAACCAAGCAAAGAACTGAACAGCGCTCTTTTCGCTGCGTCCAGGCCATGCCAAGAAGCGCAACCTCGAGCGGGCGCGTCGAAGGGATACGCCGGCTCAAAACAGTTGAAGCTGCGCATCGCTCCTGGTCGAGCGATGCCTTAGGAACCGCACCATGCAGCCAACCGCTCCCGACTTTCTCGATGTCGACGGCACATCCATCGCCGTCCGCCATCAGGCCGGCAAGGCTCCGGGCCTGGCCTGGCTTGGTGGTTACAAGTCCGACATGCTGGGCACCAAGGCCGAGACGCTCGCCGACTGGGCCGACAGGAACGGCCACGCCTTCCTGCGCCACGACTATTCCGGGCACGGCGAATCCGGCGGTGACTTCAATGACGGCACGATCTCGACCTGGCTTGCCCAGAGCCTGGCCGTCTTTCGCCGATACGCCACCGGCAAACAGATCCTGGTCGGTTCCTCGATGGGCGCCTGGATCGCGCTGCGCATGGTGCAGGAACTGCGCAAGGCTGGCGACGATCGTGTCGCCGGACTGGTGCTGCTCGCACCAGCGCCCGACTTCACCGCCGAACTGATCGAACCGACATTGACCGATGCACAGCGCCGCGATCTTGCCGAGAACGGCTTCTTCGCCGAGCCGTCCGACTATTCCGACCAGCCTTACATCTACACGCGCGCCCTGATCGAGGATGGCCGCGACAACCTCGTCATGACCGGCCCGATCGACACGCATTGCCCTGTCCATGTCATCCAGGGCCTTGCCGATCCCGACGTGCCGCACACTCATGCGCTCAAGCTGGTCAGCCACCTGCCCTCCGACGACGTCACGCTGTCGCTGGTACCGGAAGGCGACCATCGGCTGTCACGCCCGCAGGATCTGGAGTTGCTGCAGCGCGCCGTCGAAACCCTGGTCAAGCGGGCCGGCTGATGCGCATCTCCATTCCGATATCGGCCTTCGTCGCGGCGATCGTCGGTTTTGGCGGCACACTCGCCATCATCATCGCGGCCGCCAACGCCGTTGGCGCCACGCAGCTGCAGACGGCAAGCTGGGTCACCGCGCTGTGCATCGCCATGGCGGTGGAGACGGCGTGGCTGTCCTGGCGCACCAGGATGCCGATCATCAGTGCCTGGTCGACACCGGGCGCGGCGCTGATCGCGGCGTCGAGCGGTTTCTCGATCGGCGAAGCCGTCGGCGCCTTCCTGATCGCCGGCGCGCTGCTGGTGCTGACCGGCCTGCTCAAGCCGCTGACCCAGCTGATTTCGAAGATTCCGGCCTCGGTGGCGTCGGGCATGCTGGCCGGCATTCTCGTCACCTTCGCGCTCAATGCCGTCAGGACCATTCCGGTCGATCCCTGGCTGGTGCTGCCGCTGATCGCGGCCTTCTTCCTGATCCGCCTGTGGAACCCGGCGCTGTCTGTGCTGGCGGTGCTGATTGGCGGCGGGCTTGCCGCTTTCCTCACCGGCCGCGTCGGCAGCCTGCCGGCGCCGGAGCTTTCGACGCTGACACTGATCGCACCGGTCTTCACCGCCAAGGCGGCGATCGGGCTGGCGCTGCCGCTCTATCTCGTCACCATGGCCTCTCAGAACCTTTCCGGTCTCGCCGTACTACGGGCCGCCGGCTACAATCCTGAGCCCGGTCCGTTGATCGGCTTCACCGGGCTGGTATCCTTCCTGCTTGCGCCATTTGGCGCGTCGACCTCCAATCTGGCCGCGATCTCGGCAGCGATCTGCACCGGACCTGACGTGCACCCCGACCCTGCCGAGCGCTGGAAGACCGGGCCATTCTATGCACTCGCCTATGTCGTGTTCGCGATCTTCGGCGCCTCGCTGGTGGCGATCTTCGCAGTGTTGCCGCAAAGCCTGATCGTGCTGGTCGCGGGCCTTGCCTTGCTCGGGCCATTCACCAACGCACTGACCATCTCACTGAAGGACGAGCATGAACGCATGGCGGCAACGACGGCTTTTGTCGTCACCGCCTCGGGCCTGACCCTGTTCGGCGTTGGCGCCGCGTTCTGGGGTCTGGTCGCCGGAATGATCGTGGTTGTGCTCGATCACGCAAAAAATCGCTAGGCTTTACAGGCGGTTGCCCTGGCGCCCCGGCGTTTGTGCTTGAACAAGGGGGCAACCCTTCCCACTTCGATCGGGAGCAGCCGTGCTTGGCTGCCTCCAACCGAAGGAACGGGAGAAATGAACACGACTGCATTGATCCGCCCGGCCTGGACGCCGGCAACCATCGCGCTGATGGTTCTTGGCTTCGTGGTGTTCTGGCCGCTGGGCCTCGCCATGCTCGCCTACATCATCTGGGGCGACCGGCTCGACGGCTTCAAGCGCGACGTCAACAAGGCCACCGATGGCATCTTCGCCGGCTGCCGCCGTGGCGCCGACAAGGCGCATCGCTGGGGCCATGCCTCCGCCCGCACCGGCAATGTCGCCTTCGACGACTGGCGCGACAAGGAACTGGAGCGCCTCGCCGAAGAGCGCCGCAAGCTCGATGAAGCGCTGGCCGAATTCGACGACTATGCCCGCGAGCTGCGCCGCGCCAAGGACCAGGAAGAGTTCGACCGCTTCATGGCCCAGCGCAACAAGCCGACAGCGCCGGCCACCACCAAGCCCACCAAGGGCAAGGGCACGAACCTGCTCGACGACTGATCGATGCGATCAGCATGAGTTCCAGCGGCGTCGCCAAAAGCGGCGCCGCTGTCGTTTCGGAGACCCGCCCCAGCTCGCCGAAACAATCAAATCGTCTTCCGGCGGCAATCACATCGCCGCGAAGACCGCTACAGATTTCCTCGAATCGCTTATGTTCCTCATATGTCCTTCGCCTTCTTCCGCAACCTGACCAAGCCCAGACCCGCCCCGGTCGAGGAGCGCGAGCACCATGTGGCCGGGCGGACGCTGCCGCTCCGGATCGTGGAGAACGAACGCGCGCGACGCCTGACGCTGCGGATCGATGCCGGCGGGCAGGGCTTGCGCATCACGGTGCCGCCAGGGCTGCGCCAGGGCGAGGTCGAAAGATTCCTCAGCCGCCACCAGGGCTGGCTCGAACAGCGGCTGGCCAAGGTTCCGGACCGGCCGCAGGTACGGCCGGGCATCAAGATTCCGCTGCGCGGCGTCCCGCATCTGGTCGTACACGAGCCGGGCAAGCGCGGCACCGTCGTGGTCGGTGCAGACGAGACCGGTCCGACACTCACCATTCATGGCGACCGGCTGCATTTGCCGCGCCGTGTCGCCGATTTCCTGAAACGAGAGGCCAAGCGCGATATCGAGGTGCTGGTGCAGCGCCACACCGGCGCGATCGGCCGCAAGGCGAAAAGCATTCGCTTCAAGGACACGTCGAGCCGTTGGGGCTCCTGCACCGCGGACGGCAACCTGTCCTTCTCGTGGCGCATCATGATGGCGCCGCCACCGGTGATAAACTATCTGGTGGCGCATGAGGTGGCGCATCTGAAAGAGATGAACCACGGCCCGAAATTCTGGAAGCTGTGCGCAGAGCTGTGCCCCGACACCGAGCGTTGCAAGGCCTGGCTGAAGAAGAATGGCGGCGCGCTGCAGGCGATCGCGTTCGATTAGGGATTTCTTGCAAGCCGCCCATCATGTCGGATCGATGCGCGTGTTGGGGAGCTCAATTCACCCGTCAGTCCGGCCCGTCAAGCCTTGCAATCCCGCCTGCAGCGCATCGTCGTCGCCCTGCTCAACACCGAACAGCACGTCCAGCAGCGGAAATGTGCAGCGATAGAAGGCCATGCGCTCGCGCATCGGCTGGGATATCGGCATGTGCCGTTCGACCAGGGTGACGAAGTCGTCGCCGAAACCCGCGGCCAGGCTTGCGAAATCATAGGCTGGATCGCCGATGCCACAGCCTGCGAAATCGATCACACCCGAGAGCCGGCCATCATGGACCAGGATGTTGCCGGCGCCGAAATCGCCATGGATGATCGCCCGGGCAGCCATACCGGAACCGGACAGGAAGGCACTGAACCGTTGCCTGAGGCCCGCGACGACATCCGCCGGCAGCAACGGGAAGGCATGGTCTTCGCATTGTCGCAGCAATTCATGCCATTCGGCCAGCGGATCGACGGCTTCAACGCCGGGCAGGAGCGAGACCGGCAGCGCATGCAATGCCGCCAGGAAAGCGGCCAGATCCCGCGCAAAAGATCTCTGCTCTTCGCCGGGCAGCATGCCTGGATCGGTTATCGGTTCGCCCGCGAGTTTGCGATGCATGGAGACGACATGAGCGCCGACGTCACGCAGTTCCAGGACAGGCACAAGCGGCGGCAAATGCGGGCGCAACGCGGCCAGCACATCGGCCTCTCGCGCCAGTTCGCGAACGCCGGATGGATAAAATGGCAGCCGCACGATCGTCTCGCCGAAATCGAGCACGAGGTTGTTCTGGCCCGTCGAAACGACTTTCGGCGAGGGCGGCAGCTTCAGCGCCGCCGCGATCTCGGTGGGCGTCGGCCTGTCCGCGATCGGGTTCGAAGGGATATCGCGCACCTCGCTCACAGCGATTTCGTCAGCCAGAGGATGAGGTCGTCATCGACGCGCACGGGCTGATCAGCAGCCACCGGCTTTTCGCCATAGGTGATGCCGCGCCCGTCCGGAAGATAACCCAGCCTGACATAGAGACGCTGGGCCGCGCCGTAGTCGGCATAGAGACCGACCCCCAAGCCGATCACCGGCTTGCCTGCTGAGGCGGCGAGCTGTTCGAAGCGGCCGATCATCTCCGTGGCGATACCGCCGCGCCGCGCGGCCTGCGCAACGACCAGATTGTTGATTTCAGGAATGCCGGCTTCGCTGAAAGGCAGATAGTCCGAATGCCACAGCAGCGTGCCGTAGCCGACAACATGCCGGCCCTGGAACGCCAGCAGCGCGACGCGGCGATCTCGAGCCGCTTCGGCAAGATAGCCCTGCCAGAGCACGGGATCGGCATTCCAGGCTGGTCCGCCGTCCGTCGCGGCGATCAAATCCAGATCGCCGGCCTCAAGAGCCCTGATGGTGAGGTCGTCCGTCATCGCCGTCAGTCCTCATTGCCGCAGTTCCGCACAAATGGCCCCGCCACCTGTCGGAAGCAACTCCACGGCATGGTCCAGACGGCAACGACAAACCGGCCAGGCAAGGCCCGGCCGGTCCGATTCGTCCACGTCAGGCGCTCCCACGCAGAAGCCGCCTAGCCTCCAACGATTTCGCTGAACTGCACGATCGGCGTGATATCCGTATAGTTGGCGACGTCCGCGGCGACTTCCGCCCGGTGTGGGGCGAACGTCTGCTGGAATATCTCCAGGCTCGGCGAGTAGACGTGGCATGCCGCGACGAACTCCGGCGCGCTTCCAGCCTCGCGACCCACAATGCCCTTCTCGATCTCGTAGCGCAGGCAGGCATCGCCGAGCCGTTGCTTTATGAGCGGCATGTGGGTGGTGCGGTAATAGTCGTGATCGAACCTCGAGCCGCCATCGGCCGGATAGTAGACGCTCATCTTGATCATGCTGGGCTCCTGCAGGGATGCCCCTCGGGGTCGGAGGGGCCTTTTTAAAGCCCGGACAATTTCTCAATGCCGGACAGGATGCGATATGCCGCCTTGATTCGGGCCGGGATCGGATAGCTCCTGTTGGCTAGAATGACGATGCCAACCTTCCTGGCCGGGATGAACGCGGCATAGCTGGCAAAGCCGTTGGTTGAGCCGGTCTTGTTGAGCCAGACGTCGCCGCCAGCCGGAACCGGGGGCTGAAGTTTCTCGGCCTTTTGCGGCTTGAACGCCATGTCGGCCGAGTTGCCGGCCAGCAGCGTGTCGAGGGCGGTTGGATAGGGATAGCTCTCCCAGCCCAGCCCCTGAGCCATCTCGCCGACCTTGTAGTAGCCGACATGGGTGGCGGTGATGGCACGACGCAGCTTCTCGTCCGACACCTTGCCATCGATATTGGCTTCGACGAAACGGATCAGGTCAGGAGCGGTGGTCTTGATGCCATAGGCTTCCGAATCCAGAACGCCGGGCGAGACGCGGATCGGCTTGCCGGCTTTGCTGTAGCCGTAGGCATAGTCACCCATGCGTTCCTTCGGCACGTGGATGAAGGTGTTGGACAAGCCAAGCTTGGGCAGGATTGTCTCCTGCATCAGCGCATCGAACGACTTGCCCATGCTTTCCGCCGCCAGATAGCCGAACAGGCCGATGCTGGGATTGGAATAACGCCGGTGTGTTCCCGCGGCGAACTCCGGTTTCCAGGCCGGAAATAGGCGATCATGCCATCCTGATTGGTCACGTCGTCGGGAACCTGCAGCGGCAGGCCGCCGGCGGTGTAGGTGCCGAGGTCGAGGACATCGACCTTGTCGAGGGCGCTGCCGGAAAGCGCCGGAAGATAGGCGCTTGCCTTTTCGGACAGGGAAAACGTACCGCTTTCGACGGCATAGGCGGCCAGCGTCGCGGCGAAGGTCTTCGACACCGAGCCGACTTCGAAGATGGTCTTTTCGGTGACTTTCTGGCCGCTTTCCCTGGAAGCGACGCCGTAGCCGAAGAAAAACTGCTGGCCGTTGACGGTGATGGCCACGGCCATGCCGGGCAGGTCGTTTTCCTTCATCAGTGGCCGTACGGTCTTGCTCACCAGCTGCTCGAGCCGGCGCTCGGCGTCCTTGTTGTCGGCGGCATGGGCATTGGCACCGAGTTGCAGAAGCGCGGCGGCAACGGTTCCGATTGCAAGAATTCTGGTCATGGTTCCTGGATCTTTCGATAGGTCGGTCATGTCAAACCTGCGAAGCGATGTGGCCGATCTCGGCGATGACGGCGTCGCGATCCCTGGAGGATATCCTGGGAATTTCGCAAAAGGCGGTCACGATCAGCGGGGCACGATCCGGCGGCCAGATCACAGCGATATCATTGTTGTTGCCGTACTCGTCACCATTGGTACCGGTCTTGTCCCCGACAAGCCAATCCCCGGGCAGGCCGGCGCGCAACCGTGTGTTGCCGGTCTTGTTGGTGATCAGCCAGGCCGCCAGTTGAGAACGCGAGGCAGCCGACAGGACATCGGTGAACAGCAGCTTGCGCAGGGTTTCCGCCATCGCTGCCGCCGTGGTGGTGTCACGCTGGTCGTCGGGACCGTCATGGATGTTCAGCGTGGGCTCGGTCCTGTCGAGACGCGTGATGTCGTCACCGAGACGGCGGCAGAAAGCCGTGACAGCCGCCGGTCCGCCAAAGCGTGCAAGCAACAGATTTGCTGCCGTATTGTCGCTGCGGGTGACGATCGCATCGCACAGTTCGGCGACGGTCAGACCAGGGCCGTCGACATGCGCCTCGGTGACCGGCGAATTCATCGTGACGAGGTCTTTCCTGGTGAACTTGATGCGTTCATCCAGCTTGCCCTCGCCTTTGTCGACATGCGCGAGAACCAAGGCAGCCAGCAGGGCCTTGAACGTGCTGCACATCAGGATGCGTTCATCGGCCCGGTGCTGGATACGCCTGCCGCTGCCAAGATCGAGGATGGTCACGCAGAAGCGGCCGGGGTGTCTGCGTTCCAGTTCGGCGAGCTTGTTTTCAGCTTCTCCGCCGCGCTCGGCGCGTGCGATCGAACTGAATGCCGCCAGGGTCGGGATGGCAAGAAGGCTGCCGGCAAGGGCCTGCCGGCGCGAAAAGGACATCGTCATTCGCGTGTTCCATATCAGCATTGATTGAGGGAGAGGAACGAACGCCCTGGTCCGGGACCGTGGCCAGAGCGTTTCCGTTGTCAACGGAAACGCGGAAACGCTCCAACTTTCTTGTTCTCCGCAATTCCGGACGGAAAACCGCTACGCACTTTTCCTGGAATTGCTCTGGCTCCCATTCGCGACTCTCGACAGCGACTATGGCGATGCCTCTTGCCCCAGGCAAACGATCAATTCTAAGCTCAGACATGAGAGAAACTTGGTCATAGCCGATGGAAGTGTCGCAACTGCCGCTCAATGCCCTGCGTGCCTTCGAGGCTTCGGCGCGCCATTGCAGCTTCACCCGGGCCGGTCTCGAATTGCGCGTCACGCAGACGGCGATCAGCCATCAGATCAAGGCGCTGGAGGATGCGCTGGGGGTGACGCTGTTCAAGCGGCTGCCGCGCGGGCTGACGATGACCGACGAGGGCCACGCACTGCTGCCGGTACTCACCGATGCCTTCCGCCGCATGAGCGCCACCCTGAGCCAGTTCGAGGAAGGCAACTACCGCGAGATCCTGACCGTCGGCGTGGTCGGTACCTTCGCGATCGGCTGGCTGCTGCCAAGGCTGAATGGGTTCAAGGAACAGCATCCGCATCTCGACCTGCGCCTCAAGACCAACAACAACCGCTCGGACATCCTGCTCGACGGGCTCGATTTCTTCGTCCGTTTCGGCGACGGCGCCTGGCATGGCACGGAAGCCTTTCACCTCATGGACGCCCCGCTCTCGCCAGTCTGCGCTCCGGCGCTGCAGGCCGATCTCGGCACTCCAGCCAATCTGGCCAATGCCGAGCTGCTGCGATCCTATCGGATGGACGAATGGAAGCTGTGGTTCAAGGCTGCCGGCATGGGAGCGCCAAGCCTGCGCGGCTGGATGTTCGATTCCTCGCTGACACTCGTGGAGGCAGCCGCACGTGGCGTCGGCGTCGCACTCGTTCCGGTGGCGATGTTCAGCCACGACATCGCAACCGGACGCATCGTGCAGCCCTTCGATATTGCCGTGCACACCGGCAGCTACTGGCTGACGCGGCTGAAATCGCGCGAGGAAACACCGGCCATGACCGCGTTCCGCGAGTGGCTGGTCGACACAACGGACAGCGACCGGGCCCGATAGACCCCGATCTCAGGACCCCGCCCGCATCGGCTCGCCCGGACGATAATTCATCGCGATCTTGTTGCCGGCGGTCTGACCGCCGTCGATCGGCAGCAGTGCGCCGGTGATGAAGCTGGCCTCGTCCGAGCAGAGCCACAGCACCGCGCTGGCGACTTCCTCGACGCGCCCGATGCGGCGCATTGGCGTGGCGAGCCCGGCCTGCCGCTGCGCCTCCGGCCCCGCCGCCTCGAGGTGATGCGTCAGAATCGGGCCAGGGGCAACGACGTTGATGCGGATACCGCGGTCGGCATAGTCGAGAGCGGCAGCCTTGGTGAGGCCGATGATGCCGGCCTTGCCGGCGACATAACCTGCCAGGCCCGAGGTACCATTGACGCCCGCGACGGAAGCCATGTTGACGATGGCGCCGCCACTGCCCTTCAGCATGGCGGCGATCTCGTGGCGCATGCTGATGAAGGTGCCGTCGATGTTGGTGCGGATGCCGCGCCCGAACCCATCGAGGTCGAGATCGGCGAGCGGCGCCGGCCGCGGGCCATCGGTGGCGTTGTTGAAGGCCGCATTCAGCCCGCCGAATTCGGCAACGGTCTGCTCGACCGCCCGCGCCATCTGCTCGTCATCGCCGACGTCGGCCTGGATGGCGATGGCCTTGCCGCCATTTTCCCGGATCTGTCGAGCCCTCGCCTCGACCAGATCGCCCGAGCGCGCAATCAACGCAACCGCCGCACCGGAGGCGGCGAAGGCCTCCGCGGTCGCCGCGCCGATGCCCTTGCTGGCCCCGGCCACCAGCGCAACCTTGCCCGCAAACGGCGCGGCACTTTTCAACTCAGTCATATCAGCCCTCGAGTTTGACCTTTCGATTTATTTAAAGTAGTACCAATATGGTGAGAGTCAAATTTTTAGAAACGACGTGATGACAGGTCCTGACAGCGCGTCCGCAGCCTGGCGACTGATGTTCGACTTCTTCATGCGCTCCGCGCCGGAACGCTCGGAAAGCCTGCGCCAGCGCGGTCTGACACCCAATGACGCGAGGGCGCTTTCCGGCCTGGACGGCTCGCAGGGCAGGCCGATCGGCGAACTGGCGCGACAATGGAAGAGCGACCCTTCCAACACGACATGGGTTGTCGACCGGCTGGAAAAGGCCGGACTGGTCGAACGCAGGGCCGCACCGGAAGACCGCCGCGTGAAGCTGGTGGCGCTCACGACCAAAGGGCGCCGGACGCGCGACGATCTGCTGGCTGAATTCCGCAGGCCGCCCCGTGAAATCACCGCGCTCGACGCCGATGATCTCGCCGCGCTGGAACGGATCTTCAAGAAGATCTCAGCCGCGACACCTGCGACCGACGATGACCGCTAAACGCCGACCGGTAAACGCTCAGTCGTCGTTGGCGGCGTTGAGTTCATCGCGCCTCAGCCCTTCATCTTCCTGGCGTGGCCACGGCAGGAATTTCCTGTCAAAGGCATCGCCGCCGAAATAATCGAGCGCGCGATGCGCCTCGGCACCGTTGAAGGCAGCCTTGTCGATCAGATGCGCGATCACGTCACGCGCCTGGGCAAGCTTTTCCTTCAGCTCGGTGACGGTGTTCTCGGCCATGGCGATGCTGCTCCATTTGCCGACAAGGTAGCTGCTTTCGCCATTTCGGCAAACCGTCGCTTTTCCTCGACTTTGCCGGCTTTTCGTGGCACTTGCCGCCCTATGGCACGCGAGATGGACACACGCGATATCAAGATATGCGGTCTCAGGACCGACGAGGCACTGGCTGCCGCGCTCGACAACGGCGCCAGCCATGTCGGCTTCATCTTCTTCGGCAAGAGCCCGCGCAACATCGCGCCTGCTGAAGCCGGGCGCCTGCGCCAGGCAGCGCGTGGTAAAGCCAAGGCGGTTGCTGTCACCGTCGATGCCGACGACGCCTCCCTGGACGGGATCGTGGCGGCAATGGCGCCCGATATGCTGCAGCTGCATGGATCCGAAAGCCCCGAACGCATTGCTGAAGTGAAGGCCCGCTACGGCCTGCCGGTGATGAAGGCGCTTTCGCTGCGCGAAGCCGGCGATCTCGCGGCGATCGCGCCCTATCGCGGCGTCGCCGACCGTTTCCTGTTCGATGCCAAGCCGCCAAAGGGTTCGGAACTGCCCGGCGGCAACGGTGTCTCCTTCGACTGGCGCATCCTGACCAGCCTTGACGCCGATCTCGATTACATGCTTTCGGGAGGGCTCAACGCGGACAATGTCGGCGAGGCGCTGGCGATCGCCAATCCGCCCGGCCTCGACATTTCATCCGGCGTTGAAAGCGCACCGGGGGTCAAGGATGTCCGGTTGATCGCAGAGTTTTTTCAGGCAGTGCGGGCAGCGCGCAAGATCCGCGCCGCCTGAGCATCGGACAGCATTCTAGGAGAGCGGCTATGAACAAGCCGGCATTGCCCAATTCCTTCCGTACGGGCCCTGACGAACAGGGAATGTTCGGCATCTACGGCGGGCGTTTTGTCGCCGAGACGCTGATGCCGCTGATCCTCGACCTGGAGCGGGAATGGGAGAAGGCCAAGAACGATCCCGCGTTCAAGGCCGAGCTCTCGGCGCTGTCGACCTTCTATGCCGGCCGCCCGTCCAAGCTCTATTTCGCCGAAGGCCTGACCCGCCATCTTCGTGACATTTCCTCGGCAAAGGGCCTCGGGGGTGGTGCGAAAATCTACTTCAAGCGCGAGGACCTCAACCACACCGGCTCGCACAAGATCAACAACTGCCTCGGCCAGATCCTGCTGGCCAAGCGCATGGGCAAGAAGCGCATCATCGCCGAAACCGGCGCCGGCCAGCATGGCGTCGCCTCCGCAACCGTCTCGGCCCGCTTCGGCTATCCTTGCGTGGTCTACATGGGCGCCACCGACGTCGCCCGCCAAAGCCCGAACGTCTTCCGCATGAAGCTGCTCGGCGCCGAAGTGCGGCCGGTCACCGCCGGCCACGGCACGCTGAAGGATGCCATGAACGAGGCGCTGCGGGACTGGGTCACCAATGTCGAGGACACCTACTACCTGATCGGCACCGCCGCCGGCCCGCACCCCTATCCGGAACTGGTGCGCGACTTCCAGTCGGTCATCGGCACGGAAGCGCGCCAGCAGATGCTGGAGCAGGAAGGCCGCCTGCCCGACACCATCATCGCCGCCGTCGGCGGCGGCTCCAATGCGATCGGCCTGTTCCATCCCTTCCTCGACGACAAGGATGTCGAGATCATCGGCATCGAGGCGGGCGGACGCGGGCTGGACGGCGTCGAGCACTGCGCCTCGATGAATGCCGGCAGGCCGGGCGTGCTGCATGGCAACCGCACCTACCTTTTGCAGGACGATGACGGGCAGATCCTGGAGGGCCATTCGATCTCGGCCGGCCTCGACTATCCCGGCGTCGGTCCCGAGCACAGCTTCCTGCGCGACACGGGCCGTGTCGACTACCAGCCGATCCTCGACGACGAGGCGCTGGAAGCGTTCCAGCTGTGCACCCGCACCGAAGGCATCATCCCGGCGCTGGAATCGGCGCATGCGATCGCCCATGCCGTCAAGATCGCCCCCACCATGGCCAGGGACAAGATCATCATCGTCAACCTGTCAGGCCGCGGCGACAAGGATGTCCACACCGTCGCAAAGATGATGGACATGGAGATATGAGCACTTTCGAGATCTATCACTCCAGGCACAATCCCCACCACTATGTGGCGGTGGAGGCCGGTGACCAGCGCGAGAACGCCAAGGGCGTGCGCGACAGCCAGAACCTGAAGTTCCTCACCAATGTCGCCGATGACGGCGAGCCGCGCATCGCCTTCGATCCGAACCAGGCGCGCAGCCGCATCGCTCGCGACGGCTTCTATGCCTTCGCCGTGACCATCGAAATCCGCGAACATCCTGAATGAGACGGATGCCTGCGTTCCTCGACCTTGCAGTGCCCGGCTCCGCAGCCGCCGGCGCAACAACTCCGGTTCATTCGACCCAGATCCATTCGACTATGAAGGGCATGGCATGACCACCCGCATCGACCGCCGCATGGCGAAGCTGAAGCAAGAGGGCCGTCCGGCGCTCGTCACCTATTTCATGGGCGGCGATCCAGACTACCAGACCTCGCTGTCGATCATGAAGGCACTGCCGAAAGCCGGCAGCGACATCATCGAGCTCGGCATGCCGTTCTCCGACCCGATGGCCGACGGCCCGGCGATCCAGGCCGCCGGCCTGCGCGCGCTGAAGGGCGGCCAGACGCTGAAGAAGACGCTTGCCATGGCGGCCGACTTCCGCACGGGCGACGACGAGACGCCGATCGTGCTGATGGGCTACTACAACCCGATCTATGTCTATGGCGTCGACCGCTTCCTGACCGAGGCCAGGACCAGTGGCATAGACGGGCTGATCATCGTCGACCTGCCGCCGGAGATGGACGAGGAACTGTGCATCCCGGCGCTGAAGGCCGGCATCAACTTCATCCGCCTGGCCACGCCGACGACCGACGACAGGCGCCTGCCCAAGGTGCTCGAGAACACGTCCGGTTTCGTCTACTACGTGTCGATGACCGGCATCACCGGTTCGGCACTGGCTGACACAACCAAGGTGGCGACCGCAGTACAGCGCATCAAACAGCATACCGAACTGCCGGTCTGTGTCGGCTTCGGCGTCAAGACCGCCGAGCAGGCGCGCACCATCGGTGCCTCCGCCGACGGCGTGGTGGTGGGCACGGCGATTGTCAATGCGGTGGCCAATGTGCTCGGCCCGAAAGGCGAGAAGACCGCCGATCCGGCCGAGGCAGTGGCCACGCTGGTCAGCGGGCTTGCACAAGGCGTGCGGTCGGCCCGCCTTGCTGCTGCCGAATAGTTTTCCTACCTCTTTCCAGATAAGCCCTACGAAACAAGGGCAGGAGCCGAAGCGATGAACTGGATCACCAACTTCGTTCGCCCGAAGATCAATTCGATGCTGGGTCGCCGGGAAGTGCCGGAGAACCTCTGGGTGAAAGACCCGGAAACCGGCGAGATGATCTTCCACAAGGATCTGGAGGGGAACCAGTTCGTCATCCCCTCGTCCGGCCACCACATGAAGATCTCGGCCAAGGAACGGCTGAAGTTCTTCTTCGACGACGGCAAGTACGAGGTCATCGACAACCCCAAGGTCGCTGTCGATCCGCTGAAATTCCGCGACGAGAAGCGCTACACCGACCGCCTCAAGGAAGCGAAGACCAAGACCGGGCTTGAAGACGCCATCCTCAACGCCACCGGCACGATCGAGGGTCTGCCCGTCGTGGTCACGGTGCAGGACTTCGCCTTCATGGGCGGGTCGCTCGGCATGGCCGCCGGCGAAGCCATCATCCGTGCCTTCGAGGTCGCGCTGCAGCGCAAGCGCCCGCTGATCCTGTTTGCCGCATCCGGTGGCGCACGCATGCAGGAGGGTATCCTCTCGCTGATGCAACTGCCGCGCACGACGGTTGCCGTCGACCGCCTGAAGGAAGCCGGCCTGCCTTATTTCGTCGTGCTCACCAACCCGACCACCGGTGGCGTCACCGCCTCCTACGCCATGCTGGGCGACGTGCACATCGCCGAGCCAGGCGCACTGATCGGCTTCGCCGGCCCGCGCGTCATCGAACAGACGATCCGCGAGAAGCTGCCCGAAGGCTTCCAGCGCTCCGAATATCTGATGCAGCATGGCATGGTCGACATGGTCGTCTCACGCCTGGAGATGAAGAAGACCGTGGCCGGCCTGCTCAAGCTGCTGCTCAAGCAGCCGGCGGAAAAGAAGGCCGCAGAGCCGGAAATCCTGCCACCGGTCGTGGCCAAGCCGGAAGCACGGCCGCAGGCATAAAACCTATCCAAGTGCAGCGCGGAGGCACCGCATGACCACACTCTCCGCCGAGCGTCAGATCGAACATCTGATGACGCTGCATCCGAAAGGCTTCGACCTTTCGCTGGACCGCGTCAGCCGACTGCTGGAGCGGCTGGGCAATCCGCAGGACAAGCTGCCGCCGGTGATCCACATCGCCGGCACCAACGGCAAGGGTTCCTGCGCGGCCTTCTCACGCGCGCTGCTCGAAGCTGCCGGCTATCGCGTGCATGTGCACACCTCGCCGCATCTGGTGAACTGGCACGAACGCTACCGGCTCGGTGCCGAAGGCGGCGGCAGGCTGGTCGAGGACAAGGTCTTCGCCGATGCCATTGCCCGCGTCGCGGAAGCCAATGCAGGCGAGACCATCACCGTCTTCGAGATCCTGACCGCCGTCGGCTTCCTGCTGTTTGCCGAGCATCCTGCGGATGCCGCGATCATGGAAGTCGGCCTCGGCGGGCGGTTCGACGCCACCAACGTCATCAAGCGGCCGGCGGTCTCGGTGATCATGCCGGTGTCGCTCGACCATGAGGCTTATCTCGGCGACCGCGTCGAGCTGATCGCGGCGGAAAAGGCCGGCATCATCAAGCGCGGCTGCCCGGTGGTGGTCGGCGCACAGGAATTCGAGGCGGCACAGCTGGTGCTGATCGAGACGGCCGAGCGGCTGCGTGCGCCGCTCTCGGTCTATGGCCAGGATTTCCTCGCCTTCGGCGAAAACGGCCGCATGGTCTATCAGGACGGCGACGGGCTGATGGACCTTTCGCCGCCGCGCCTGCCCGGCCGCCACCAGTTCGCCAACGCCGCGGCAGCCATCGCAGCCATCAAGGCGGCTGGTTTCGAGATCGGCGAACGCGACGCCGACCAGGCGATGACCAGTGTGTCCTGGCCAGGCCGCATGCAGCGGCTGACGCAGGGACGGCTGGTCGATCTGGCACCGCGCGGTGCCGAGATCTGGCTGGACGGCGGTCACAATCCCGGAGCCGGCACGGTGATTGCCGAGGCGCTCGCAGAACAGGAAGAAAAGACGCCGCGGCCGCTTTTCCTGATCTCGGGCATGATCAACACCAAGGACCAGACCGGCTATTTCCGCGCCTTCAAGGGTCTGGCCAGGCATGTCTACACGGTGCCGGTGTCGATGAGCGATTCCGGCGTTCCCAACGACGAACTGGCGGCACGTGCCGCGGAAGCTGAGCTGTCGGCCGAGCCGGTCAGTTCAGTCGCCAATGCGCTGATGCTGTTGCGCGATACCTGGGACGAGAGTGAAGTCCCGCCGCGTATCCTGATCGGCGGGTCGCTCTATCTCGCCGGTGCCGTGCTGGCCGAAAACGGCACCCCGCCGAGCTGAAGCCGCTAAGCCACAAGATGCAGGGCGGCCGGCAACGCCAGCGACAGGCCTGACAGGAAGAGCAGGACGAAGACGATCCTTCGCATCGCCTGCTGCGACAACGACGGTGGCCAGCGGCGCGCCGCATAAGTCATCAGCATCACCGTCGGTATGGCCAGGACGAGCGCGACAGGCGACATGGACGGCATGTTGCCGCTTGCCACCACCACGACGAGCCGGACCGCCTGAGCGACGCCGAAAGCGGTGACCAGCGTTTCGCGGATGCGTGCATGCGACAAGGGCTGACGGAAGAGATGATAGACGAGCGGAGGGCCGCCGGTCGCAAACAGCCCGCTCATCAGGCCCGAGATCACGCCGAAGCCGACAAAGCTCGCGTCGGATGACCGTTTTTCCAGTCCGGCCGGCCTGACGGCGAGTTGCAGACTGGACAGCATGATGACCAGTCCCAGTCCGATCTTGAGAAGGTCCGCACGCGTGTCCGCCAGCCACTCCAGCAGCGCGTAACCCACGAACAGCGAAGGCAGGCTCGCAACAGGATCAGCCGCAGCTCCCGAGGCGCCACCTCGCGCCAGCCACCCTGGACCAGCATCTGGGTGGCATTGACCAGGGTCAGCATGCCAACCATGGCAGCGGCATCCGGCAGCGGCAGCAGGCCGACAAGCGCGACGGCGCCCATCATGACCAGGCCGAAGGCAAAGCCCGTCAGCGTCTGGACGTAGGCGGCGACGGCAGCAAAGCCGACAAAGACAACGAGAGGCCCTAAACCCATGACATCCCGGCTGGCGCACGCAAGCTGGCTGCTGAGGTCACGACGCGTCTATTTCAGCTCGATTTCGATGAAGGCGTACTCGCCGTCATTGGCGTTGATGACATCGTGCTCGACGCCTTCGCCACGGAAATAAGGCACGCCCTTCTTCATCTCGGCGAGACTCTCGCCGTCCTTGGTCAGCAGCTTCACCTTGCCATCCATCAACGGCACGACGACATAGTCGTGGCCATGGCGATGCCAACCCGTATTGGCGCCCGGCGCGAAGCGATACTCGGTGACGATGACACGATCGTTGTCGATGAAGACGGTGGCTTTTGCGGTTCCGGTCATGTGCTTCTCCTCCCCGAGCAATTCCAGGAAAAGTGTCTGACGGTTTTCCGTCCGGAATTGCGTAAAACAAAGCGCTGGAGCGTTTCCGCGTTTCCATGGAAGACGGAAACGCTCCAGCGGAAAAAGCAAAAGGCATCAGGCGTGACAATGCGAGGGCCAGTACCAAGGTTCGGTGGGGGCAAACAAAAAGCCCGGCACGAGGCCGGGCTTTCTGGATCGATATCGTGATGGGATCAGGCGACGGCGCCGTTGATCCAATGCGACAGCGCGGTCTTGGGCGCGGCGCCAACCTTGATGTCGGCCACTTCGCCGCCCTTGAAGATCATCAGGGTCGGGATCGAACGAACGCCGAACTGCGCGGCGAGTTCCGGGTTCTCATCGATGTTGAGCTTGGCGACCTTGACCTTGGCGCCCAGTTCGCTCGCGATGTCTTCCAGCGCCGGGGCGATCATCTTGCAGGGACCGCACCACTCGGCCCAGAAATCGACGACGACCGGCACATTGGCCTCGAGCACGTCAGCGCGGAAATTGTTGTTGTCGACCTTGACGGTGGCCATAGCCAAGTCCTTTCGGATGTTTCGTTGTGCTAGATGTGGTGCTGCAGGCAGCTCCATTCAAGCAGAGTTTGTGTCACGCCTCGGTGAGTCGGGCAAGGGCATCGTCCATCGCCGCCGTCGGCAGCTCGATCAGCCGCGGCGCTTCGGTGAAGAGCAGGCCGGCTGCGACTTCCCTGCCGGGATAGAGCGGTTTGAGCAGGGCGCGATAGAGGCAGAGCTGCAGGATATAGGCCGCCGGCACGTCGACCAATGTCGCGGGCGCCGGGCGATTGGTCTTGTAGTCGACGATGAAGACCCGATCGGCGCCGACCGCCAGCCGGTCGATCTTGCCGGAGATGATGCGCGGCTTGCCTTTCACCGTCAGGCTGCCCATCACCGAGACCTCCGCACGCGAGCCGGGCGCAAACAGCGGCGCGAAAAGCGGATCGGCAAGGATGCTGGCGACCGATGCCAGTGCCTGCTCGCGATCGGCCTCCGTCCAGTCGCTGCCGGCCCGCGCCAGATAACGACGGGCCGCAGCCATATGCTGTTCCTGCGCGAGGTCGGGCAGCATCTGCAGCAATTTGTGCATGGCCAGGCCGCGCCGCACCGCCATTCCGGGCTCGCCGTCAGCATCCAGCACCGGCGAGCGGCGGTCCGGGATCGGTTCGACCGTCTCATCGATCAGCGCCGATGCGCCGGACGGCGACAGCGGCCGCGGCAGCTCTTCGACCGTCGGCAAGGGCTCGAACAGGGACGCTGGCACCGATGCGAAAGTCTCGGCTTCGAGCTGCTCGCCGGCTTCAGCGGCGGCGAGCGGCGGAAACTTCGTCCAGCGGAAGCGAAACACATCACTTTCGTCGACCGGATGCGGACGGCTCTCGGTCTCCTCGGCGCCGGCGAGAGCCCGCATCACCAGGGAATGCCAGGTGCCTGGGCTGGGTGTGCGCTTGCCGTGATAGCCGCAGACGATCAGCCTGTCTTCAGCACGGGTCATGCCGACATAAAGCAGCCGGCGGTACTCGTCGTCGGCGAGATCCCGAGCGCGCGCCGCTACGGATTGGGAAAAACCATTGGCGACTTCAGCGGCCGAGCGCCACAGGAAACCCTTGCCGAGCCAATGCCTGCCGGATCCGTCGAACGGCATCAGCCGCGGCAGATGCTGGTCGCTGAAGGGCGCGGCACCGCCATCGACCAGGAAGACCACCGGCGCCTCCAGGCCCTTGGCGGCGTGCACCGTCATCACCCGGACCTCGTCGCGGGTCTGGTCCATCTCGCGTTTGATCTCGGGGCCGGCATTCTCCAGTGTCGACAGGAAGGCTTCCAGTCCCGGCAGGCCGGCGCGTTCTTCGGCCAGGCAGAAATTGAGAAACTCGTCGAGGATGTCGCCGGCCTCCGGCCCCAGCCGGGCGATCATCCTGCGCCTGACGCCATCGCGTGCGAGCAGCCCGGCATAGAACTCGAACACCGGCTTGAAGGCGACCTCGTTGGCCCAGGCATCGAGCTGCGCGACGACGTTTGCCAGCGTTTCATCGCTGTCAGCGGCGGCACGCAATGTCCTGTAGAGCGAGGTGCCGCCAGTGCGATGCGCGGCAAGCTCGAACAGGGTCTCTTCGGCCAGGTCGAAGATCGGGCTGCGCAGCAATGCCGCCAGCGAAAGGTCGTCCTGCGACTGGATCAGGAAGCGGCCAAGCGCAACCAGATCCTTCACCGCGATATGGCCGGGCAAGCTCAGCCTGTCGGCGCCGGCAACCGGGATGCCCTTCTCCTTAAGGCTCCGGGACAGCGCATGCACGAAGCGGTCGCGCTTGCGCACCAGCACGACGACGTCGCCGGCCTTCAGCTTGCGGCCCTTGCCTTCTATGACCTCGCCGCTGTCGATCCAGCGCTTGACGGTCCTGGCGATCTGTTCGGCCAGCCGCACCGCCGGCGCGCTGACATGGTTGACCGGCAACGTCCAGTCGTCGGGCTCCTCGATCACATCCGCCCCGAGCGACGGCCAGACCTCGACATAGCCCGGCGCATCGTTGCGGATCGCCCTGTGGTCGAGCGGATCGGGATCGTTGCTGATGCCACGGCGCGTTTCCGACGTGGCGAAGACGCGGTCGACGGCGGCCAGCACGTCGCCTGTCGAGCGGAACGACCAGGTCAGTTTCAGATCGGCAAAGCCCGCCTCGGCTTCCCGTACGCGGCGCGCGAACAACTGCCGGCTCTCGTGGAAGGAATCCGGCGCCGCGCCCTGGAAGGAATAGATCGACTGTTTTTCGTCGCCAACGGCAAAGATCGTGCGCCGTACCAGCCGCGCACCTTCGCCGGCAAAGAACTCCTCGGCCAGACGCCTGACGACGCCCCATTGATCCGGGCTGGTATCCTGCGCCTCATCGAGCAGGATGTGGTCGATGCCCTGGTCGAGCTTGTATTGCACCCAGGGGCCGGCGTCGGTGCGCGACAAAAGGTTGACCGTGCGCGTGATGAGATCGTTGAAATCGAGGAAACCGCGCCCGCGCTTCAGCTGTTCGTAGCGGCTGATCAGCCAGTCGGCGACCGTCAGCGCCGCGACGGTGCCCTCCAGCATGCGAAACAGCGCCAGCCGGTCGGCGGTGCGGACAATGGCGGAGGCGGCGGCCTCGTACCTTTGAGGCAAATCGGGCAGCCGGTCCAGCAGGGCTTTCTTGAATGTCTTTGCCGGATCGTAGGGATCGCCATCCGAACGCAGGAAACCTTTCGCGAGCAGCGGCAATCGCCGCACCGGGTCCGCCTCGGAGAAGCCAAGGCCTGCGTAAGGCACGATGTTGTTGAGCACGGCCCGGGCATCGGTCGCCTCGGCGGCTTGCACGAAAGCCGCGAAATAGGAAGGTTCGAAGCCCGGCAGCGGCCACAGCGAAGCGGCAATGCCTGCGGCCGTTTCGCCGGGGCCGAAACCGAACTCGTCGAAAAGCGGGCGGAAGCCGTGGCCATCGCCGCCGATGGCATCGATGAAACCACGCAGGCCATCACGCTTGCGCATGATTTCGGACAGCAGATCGTCCAGACCTTTCTCGCCGCCGCGCTCGAGCACGGTGGCAAAAGCCTCGGCCAGTTCCTTACCGCCCGGCGCACCGGCGCCGGTGATCATGTCGCGCCGCGCCTGCGCCAACAGCGCCTGCTCCATCTGCGGGTCAAGCATTTCGAAATGCGCGGCGATGTTGGCTTCCAGCGGAAACTGGTGCAGCACCGATTCGCAGAAAGCGTGAATGGTCTGGATCTTCAGGCCGCCCGGCGTCTCAAGCGCTTCCGCAAACAGCCGCCGCGCCCGGCGCATGGTTTCGCCGTCGGGGATGTGGCCGTCGAGCGCGGTGATCTTCTTCTCCAGTTCCGCATCGGGCAAGACGGTCCATTCCGACAGGGTCGAGAAGACACGGTTCGACATGTTGGCGGCGGCGGCGCGCGTATAGGTCAGGCAGAGGATCTTCGACGGATCCGTGCCGCGCAGCAAAAGTCGGATGACGCGTTGCGCCAGCACATGCGTCTTGCCGGAGCCGGCATTGGCCGACACCCATGCGGATGTGCGCGGGTCGGAGGCACGTGCCTGGCTTTCGGCGGTGCCGGACGGAATGGGATAGAGCTTCTTCAAGCCTCCCCTCCCTCATCCGGGCCATCGCCGCCGGCAGACCATTCCAGGACACGGGCGAGGTGATCATAGTCGCCGTCGGTCTCGCCCTCACGAAAGGGCAAGGCCCGCGACAGGTAGCCGGTCTGCGGATCGGCGTAGTGAAGCAGCAGCTTCTCGAGCCTGGCCCAGGCCTCCTCACCGAGGTCGGACGCGGTGCGCGGCTTGCGGTTGTATTCGAGGATCGACTCCTGCTCGACCTCGCCATTGGCCTTGAGCCTGACGAAAGCGAGTTCGGCCGGGTCGCGTGCGCCGACGTCGCGGAAAGCACCGCGCTTCAGGAGAGCGGCCTCCAATGCCAGCTGTGGCGCCAGCAAGGTGTGCGCCTGCGCCTTCGATGGTGATGAACCCGTCTTGAAATCAAGAATATCGGCCATGCCGGCGGCGAGAATGTCGACCCGGTCGGCGTAGCCGGACAAGGTGATGCCGGATTGCCCCACAACCGTCTTCTCGGCGCGTTCTTCCGACTGCCGGCGCACGACATTGTCCGCACGCGAGCGCTCCCACTCGATGATACCGGAGGCCAGTTTCTCGAAGCGTGGCCACCAGACGGCTTCGACATCGGCCGGCAGTGCGGCCTCGGCGAAACAGGCGCGACCGGCATCGAGGAGCATGCCAAGCGCTTCCGGCGCGCGCGGATCGGCTACTGCCTGCGAGAAGTGATGCAGGATGGCGTGGAACAGCGTGCCGCGCTCGGCGGCGCCCGGGTCGCGGATCACCGGCTCAAGCGGCATCAGTTTCAGGATGCGGCGGGCATAGACGGCGTAGGGATCGCGCCGCAATGTCTCGATCTCGGTCACCGAGAAATGTTGCGGCCGGCTTTCCAGGGGTGGTTTGGGTTGCGGCCTGGACGCGAAATCCACCTTCGGACCGGCGTCGAGACCCCTCGCCCAGGCAAGCAGTTCATTGCCTCGCCGGCGCAGCGGCTCCGCCTGATCCTTGCCTATGAAGGTGAGCAGCCGCTGCAGCCAGCGCGATGCGACGGCGGGCGCATCACCGGCACGCGCCGAACGGGTCAGCACGACGGTTGGTGCCCCCATCGCCATCTGGAAATCGTGGGCGGCAAGGCCGATGCGCCGCTCGGGCGGCTCCAGGTCGATGCCGGTCTTCATCAGCCGCGACATGAAACGGTCACCCTCAGGCTTGCGCGGCCAGACACCTTCGTTGAGACCACCGACAACGAGCGTGTCGACGTGCTGCAGACGGGCTTCCAGCGTGCCCCAGATGGCGATCGCCGCATCGGCGCCGCGCGCCGGCTTGACCATTTCCGGCGCGATCAGCGCCATCGCCACATCAGGCCATTCCTGCGGCGAAAGCGTGAAGACCGCATTGGCGCCGACAAGGCCGCGCAGCAATTCAGCCAGCTTCTCGCCGGCGTCGCCATCATAGAGTTCTGAAAGAGAGCCGTCCTCGGATCGGCCAAGTGCCTCCAGCGCGACGACGCTTGCACGCACCAGGGACGCGACATCGCTTTCCGGCTCGCCGCGGCAGGCCGCTAGCGGGGCAAGGGCATCGGCCAGGTGCGAGAGCATGGCCTGCGCTTCCTCGATGCGCTTTGCCGACAGCCGCGCCAGCCAGAATGGCCGGCGTTCGGCTTCCTGCGCCAGCGTCCAGCGGGCCTCGAACAGCTCGGCCAGCGAAACGATGTCGGGCCGGCCGGTACCGCCGCGCAGGGTCACCAGTTCGACCGTCTCGGCAGCACGCCGTACGTCGGAACGCGGCAGGCCGAGACCGAGCAGCGGATGCTTGAGCAGCGCCAGGATCGCCACCGGATCGCCGGGCCGCAGCACGGTGTCGAGCAGCAGCCGCAGCAGGCTGGCCGGCGGTGTGTCGGCCAGCGGCCGGCCGCCTGAATCGTCGGCGACGATGCCAAACCGCAGCAATTCGGCGGAGACGCGGCGCGCCAGTGCGCGATCGCCGGTGACCAGTGCCGCGCGATGGCCCGGCTTAGCGACCGCCCGACGCAAGGCAAGCGCGATGCAGGCCGCCTCGTCGCGTTCGTTGGCCGCCTCCACCAGGGTGACCTCCTGCAAGGCAGCGGAAATCTGCGACGCCTGGAAAGCTGCCCGCGTCTCGGTCCACAATTCGGTGGTTTCGGCCGGTCGCAGCGCTTCGGAGACCAGGGCAGCGCGCCGGACCAGGGCATCGTTGGCGGTGCCGATCTCCTCGACATCGCCGCGCAGGATGCCGATCGTGCCGATCAGCCTGGCGAGACCATATTGCGGATGACCCAGCAGCGCCGGCCGGGGATCCGGCGCAGTGAGTGCGTCGAAGGATGGCCGATCGATCGCCGTATCGAGTCCAGGCAACACCACGGCACCATTCGGCAGCCCCGCGATCACGGCCAGAAGATCGGCTGTGGCGGGGATCGAACCGGTCGAGCCCGCGGCAATCACCGGTCCGGCCGGCGGATTGCGCCTGAGACGCTCGGCCTCCAGCCGGATCAGTGCGCTGCGATGCGCTGCCGGGTTCGAACGATCGCGTTCGACCAGGATACCCGGCCAGGCTTCGGTGACGATCTTCAGGAAATCCAGTGTCACCTGCCACCAGCCGGCCAGATTGCCCTCGACCAGCCCGGCAAGCCGGGTCCAGTCGGAGCCTTCCGTCTCGATCTCGTCCATCAGCCGGGCGAGGTCGCGCGCCAGCCACACGGCATCCGCCGCCGAAGCCGGGACGACGACCTCCTCGTCGAACAGGGCCGCGACATGGGCCGGGAGATGGCGTTTCCAGGCGCGCACCAGTGGCGCCAGCAACAAAAGCCTCTCCAGGGCGGCGATGGGTGGCGCGAGGTCGATGGCGCCAGCATCCTCGCCGTCCTGGTCGAAGGCCGCTTCGTCCTCGTCGAATTCGCCGAGCGGCTTGATGACCGGGAGGATGGTCGAGGCTCCGCCCAGACGTTCGGCGAAAACGCCGCGCAGGGCGCGGGCGGCGCGGCGCGTCGGCACATAGAGGGTTGTGCCGGCCAGGGCCAGGGGATCGCCGTCATGCCGGAAACCCGGGATCAGGTCACCTTCGATCAGCGCATCGGCGAGCGTCGACAGGAACGGCGAGCCGGGCGCAATTGTGAAGACGCGGGGCGGACCGCTCATCGCTGGTCTGGGCGGGGCGCGTCCGCGAAGGCCCTTGTGACCGCAGCTTCCGCCGGTGCGATGGCATCCGGCGTGCCGACCGTGATCCAGTGGCCCTGCATCACCAGGCCGAACAGCCTGCCGGCAGCGATGGCACGGTCGAAATAGGCGTTGAGTGAATGCGGCTCGGCAGCAACGGCTTCGAACAGGCCCGGATCGGCGATGGCCGCGCCGGCATAGATCAGCCCGCTCGGGTCGCCCTTGGCGCGGGACAGGCGCCCGTCCGGCGCGATCAGGAAATCGGTGCCGCCCGAATGGCCGGTGGTGGAAGGGAGTTCTGCCAGCATCAGCAGAATATCCATCGCCGAACCATCCCAGGCAAGGGCGAGCCGTTCGAGATTGGGCTTGCCGGCATCGAGCCAGAACGTGTCCGCGTTGACGATGTAGAAGGGCTTGCCGCCGAGTTCGGGCAGCGCCTTGACGATGCCGCCGGCAGAATCCAGCAGCCGCTCGCTCTCATCCGAGATGACGATCCGTGGCCGGGTGCGCGCCGCGACATGGCGCACGATCTGCTCCGGCAGATAGTGGACATTGACCACCGCCTTTTCGACGCCAACCTGCTGCAGGCTGTCCAGCCCCCAGTCGAGCAAGGTCTTGCCGGCGATCGGTACCAGCGGCTTCGGGATCGTATCGGTGACCGGCCGCATACGCTTGCCGAGCCCGGCGGCGAGCACCATCGCCGTGGTGGGGCGTTCGGCGGCCATCAAGCCGGCTCCTCGAGCACGCCGAGACGATCATAAAGCACCCGTACTTCAGCCAGGGCGGGATGGACCAGCAGCCGGCGGAGATAGTCGCGGATGCGCGGCAGATGCTTCAGATAAAACGGCTTGCCGTCACGCCGGTCGAGGCGCACGAAAATCCCCAATATCTTCGAATGCCGCTGCGCGCCCATGATGGCATAGGCCACGTCGAAGGCCGACCTGTCAAAACCGCCGGCCGCGGTGCGGGCAGCGACATAGGCGTCGACAACAGCATGTTCGAACGCAGGCTCGATGGTGACGCGCGGATCGAGCGCGAGCGATGCGACGTCGTATGCCGAAGGGCCGATCAGCGCATCCTGGAAATCGATGACGCCGAGTCTATCGAAGCCGGCAAGGTCTCCACGCCAGATGAAATTCGGTGACTGAACGTCGCGCAGCATCAAGCTCAGTTCGCCACCGCGCAGACGGTCCAGCACGGTGTTCCAGGCGACACGAAACGCATTCCGCTCCTCCTCGCTTGCCGCATGTCCGCGAATGGCGGGCAGATACCAGTCGATCAGCAGTTCCGCTTCAATCAGCATCGCGTCGCGGTCGAAGGGCGGCACGACATGGATTTTGTCCGATGTCACGGCGCTTCGATCGGGCCAGCGCTTCCGATGCATGAAGGCAAGCAATTCGGAAACCAGCGCATAGCGCTCCAGGATGGGCGCACCGTCGGAAGCCAGAATGCCCTCGGTTCCCAGATGATCGATAAGCAGGAACCCGTCGTCGAGATCCTGCGCATGGATTTCCGGCGCAGCGATGCCAGCTTCGCGAAGCAGCCTGTCGACCCCGACGAAGGCGGCAACTGTCTGCGCGGTGTGGGCTATCTCGGCGTAGGGCTTGCCGTCGCGCACCGGCGGGCCAAGCAGCAGCCGTGGCGAATTCATCAGGACGCGCGGCGCACGGTCGGCCAGCGAGACGATTTCGTAGGAGCGCGCCGAGGCGTCGCCGACGAAATGCCGGCGCCGTGCCGCGCCCCAGCCGGAACCTTGCAGGAAATCGCGCATGGCCAGCGATCGCGCTATGCGCTGATAGCCGGCACCGTCGCCCAGGATGCGCACGGAGCGGCCTTCATCCTGGTGCGCAAGCTCGACGGCGATCGTGGTATCCGGCAAGCGATCATCCGCTCGCTCGGGCCATTCGATCAGGGCGGCGCCATCCTTCAGCACGTCGGGAAAACCGAGTTCTTCCAGCTCGTCGGAGGAAGAGAGCCGATAGAGATCGAAGTGATGCACCGGCACGCGTGTGTCGTAGCTCTGCACCAGGGTGAAGGTCGGGCTTGGCACCTCGAGCATGGTGTCGTCGGCCAGCGCGCGGATCAGCGCGCGCGCCAGCGTCGACTTGCCGGCTCCCAGGTCGCCGTGGAGTGCCAGCACGTCGCCCGGGCGCAGGGCCATGGCGAGATCCTCGCCGAGACGCATGGTCGCCGCTTCGTCGGCAAGAAACCGCTCCAGCATCGGCAATGCTATTCGGCCGCTGCGCGGATGCCGGCCGGAGCTGCCGGAAACAGGCAGATCACCGTGGTGCCGCGGTTTTCGCCAGTCTCGATGCGGACGCTGCCACCATGCAGCTCCACGAAACTCTTGACGATGGAGAGTCCGAGGCCGGCGCCGCGCCGACGACCGCCGTTCACGCGCGGTTCAAAACGGCGGAACACCGAATCGAGAACATCCGGCGGCATGCCGGGTCCGTCGTCGTGAACGGAGAACTCCACGCCTTCGGCGGTTTCGCGGCAGGTCAGCGCGATCGTGCTCTTCTCGGGCGCATAATTGGCGGCATTGCTGAGCAGATTGTAGAGGATCTGTCGCACGCGGGTCTCGTCGCCGTGGAAGCTCTTGGGCGCCGCGGCGATGTCCACGCCCAGCCGGATCGAGTGCTCGGCCAGCCGGTCGGCGACCAGTTCCGCGGCAGCCGCCACGGTGCTCTCGACCTTAACCTCGGAAATTTCCAGCTGCATGATGCCGGCATCGACGGTGGCAAGGTCGAGAATGTCGTTGACGATGGTCAGCAGAACCGAGGACGACGAGCCGATATGGTCGAGATATTCCTGCTGCCGGGTGGTCAGGGGGCCTGTTGCCGGCAGGGACAGCAGTTCGGTGAAGCCGATGATGTTGGTCAGCGGTGAACGCAGTTCGTAGGAGACGTGCTGGACGAACTCGTTCTTCAATTGATCCGACTTCAGCAGCGCGTCGTTCTTCTCCTTCAGCGCCCGCTCGACATTCACGCTATCGGTGACATCGACAAACGTCAGCATAACCTGGCCATTCGGCAGGTGGATGACAGCATAGCGCAGCGTGCTGCCGTCCTCCAGCGTGACCTGGCCATGCCGGTCGCGGCGCTCGTCGTCAAAACCGGTGACTGCCGCAACGAAGCCGGCCCAGGGCCCGTCCGCGGCACGCGTGGCGCAGAGGTCACGGATCAGGGAGACGTGAATGCCCGGCTGCGTCGCATCGTTCGGCAGGGCCCACATGGCGGCGAAGGCCGGATTGGACAACCTCAGCCGGCCGTCCGGCCCGAACACCGCGACGCCCTCGGCCAGATTGTCGAGCGTTTCGCCCTGCACGCGCACGGCCGTCTGGTAGCGGCTCTCGAGATCGATCTTTTCCGTCAGGTTCTCGAAGACCCAGGTGACGCCGCCCTTCGGCTGTGGATTGCCGACCACGCGAATGGTCTTGCCGTCAGGCAGATGCCACCAGTGTTCGACCGGCTCGACCGAACGGTACGCCGACAGCAGGCTTTCCTTCCAGCGGCGCCACTCCGGCTGCTCGGCGATCTTGCCGCCACTGCGCAACCGGTCCAGCAGAAGCGCATTGTCGGGCGTGCTGACGAGAAAGGCCGTGTCCAGCCCCCACAGCTTCTGAAAGGCCTGGTTGTAGAAGCGCAGCTTCTCGTCGGCGTCGAATATCGCCACCGCGGTGTTGAGCTGATCGAGCGTATCGGCATGGCTGCGCACGGTGCGCTCATACTCCTCGCGCACGGTGTCTGCGGCACTGACATCATAGGCAAGGCCAGCCGACCCTTCGGTGCCGGCAACATCGGTGACCGAGAAGACATGCCGGTCGCCGGCAATGACGGTCGACAGCGTCTGTTCGAACACCGGCCGCTGCTGGTGCTGGCTGATGATGGCGTCGCGCGCCTGCCCACCGAGGAACTCGCGACCGTCCCTCAGGGCGGCTTCGCGATCGCTGGCCTCGACTGCGCTCCAGTAGGCGCGGTTAACCCACTTCAGACGACCATCGGCACCGCGCAGCCAGAACGGCATTTTCAGCGCATCGAACAGACCGAGCATGGTGTCGTGCTCGGTCGCGACCTGCTGGTGTTCCAGTCTGAGCCGCGCCAGATTGCGCTGTGTCTCCGACAGGGAAATGAACCGCACGATGGCGTGCGCGGCACTCTTGCGCCCCTGCACATCGAGCGGCGCACCGGCCTGGGTTTCCGCGACGAGATCGAAGGAAGTGCCCTTCTCCCGCAACGCAGCGATCGCATTCTCCAGTGCCGCGGCCGAACGCGGCATCAGCCAGCGCCCGAAAGCGAGGAACGCGGCGCGTTCATCCGGCGCTCCGGTCTCGATCGGCAGGCTGCCGACGATGTCCGACTTCCTGTTGTCAGCCGCCCACATGACCACGCGCTGGTCGCGCAGGTTGAGCAGTGCTTCGGAGCGCTGCAGCGAGACATTGGCATCGGCAAGGCGGGCGCGCAGATCGGTGTTCTCGACCGAAGTGCGCTGGCGTTCGCGGATCAGTACAATGGCGGAGATGAGTGCCGCGCCGAGCACCCCGACGGTGACGGCCAGCTGAATGACTTCGATGGTGCCGATCGGCAGGCTGGTGGCCTTGACCGTTGTCTCCTGGGCCTGGGCGGCCAGGTTACCAAAGGAGAAGGCCAACGCCGTGCCGCCAAGCAGGCGCGAAAGACGTCGGCGCGGCGAAAGCCCTATGCCGGCTGCCGCGAGGCGATCGATGATCGCCGAATCCTCTTTGCCGCCGGTTACGGCCTGTCCCGCCTCGTGCGGGTCTTCCCCCGGCATATGCTGGTCCTCTCCGCCTGAATACAAGCCGCCCCCGACCCGCCATCGTCCCGAATCCGGAGCACTGCGTGGTCCGCCCCGGACACGCAAAGAACGCCCCGTTACCGGAAACCCGCGCATCATGCCGTGAGTTGGATCGGATCGCGGCCGCGCGCGAGCAGGAAGCTTCGCGAATCACCTCACAATACCTGCTCGCCGAATCGACGTGAAGGCGGCGGTTCCGCAAAAATAAGGCCGGGCGAAATGTCAATCGCCCGGCCTCAATATCTTGTAGTACAATCAGATAGGGTTAATAGCGGTAGTGTTCCGGCTTATAAGGCCCCTGCGGCGTCACGCCGATATAGGAGGCCTGCTCACCGGACAGTTCCGTAAGCTTGGCGCCGAGCTTGCCGAGATGCAGGCGAGCCACCTTCTCGTCGAGGTGCTTCGGCAGCGTGTAGACCTTGTTTTCGTACTTGCCGGGCTGCGTCCACAGCTCGATCTGCGCCAGCACCTGGTTGGTGAAGGAAGCCGACATCACGAAGCTCGGATGGCCGGTGGCGTTGCCGAGATTGAGCAGACGGCCCTCCGACAGCAGGATCATGCGCTTGCCGTCCGGGAAGGAGATCATGTCGACCTGCGGCTTGACGTTGGTCCATTTGAGATTGCGCAGCGAGGCAACCTGGATCTCGTTGTCGAAGTGGCCGATATTGCCGACGATCACCATGTCCTTCATGGCGCGCATGTGGTCGAGCGTCACGACATCCTTGTTGCCGGTGGTGGTGATGACGATGTCCGCGGTCGGAGCGGCATCTTCCAGCGTGACCACCTCGAAACCGTCCATGGCAGCCTGCAAAGCGCAGATCGGGTCGACTTCCGTGACCTTCACGCGGGCGCCGGCGCCGGACAGCGACGCGGCCGAGCCTTTGCCGACATCGCCATAACCGCAGACCACGGCGACCTTGCCGGCCATCATGACGTCGGTGCCGCGACGGATGCCGTCGACCGGGGATTCCTTGCAGCCGTACTTGTTGTCGAATTTCGACTTGGTGACCGAGTCGTTGACGTTGATCGCCGGGAAGGGCAGCAGGCCCTTCTTCTGCAGCTGGTAGAGGCGGTTGACGCCGGTGGTGGTTTCTTCGGTGACGCCGCGGATTGCCTCACGCTGCCTTGTGAAGAAGCCGGGGGAAGCCTGGAGACGCTTCTTGATCTGCGCGAACAGGATTTCCTCCTCCTCGCTGCCCGGCTTCGACAGCACGTCCTCGCCGGCCTCGGCGCGCGCGCCGATCAGGATGTACATGGTGGCGTCGCCGCCATCATCGAGGATCATGTTGGAAACGCCGCCATCGGCCCACTGGAAGATCTTGTCGGTGTATTCCCAGTACTCTTCCAGCGACTCGCCCTTGACGGCGAAAACCGGAATACCTGTTTCGGCGATCGCCGCGGCGGCGTGGTCCTGGGTCGAGAAGATGTTGCAGGAGGCCCAGCGGATTTCCGCGCCGAGCGCCTTCAGCGTCTCGATCAGCACGGCGGTCTGGATGGTCATGTGCAGGGAGCCGGTGATGCGGGCGCCCTTGAGCGGCTTTTTCTCGCCGAATTCCTCGCGGCAGGCCATCAGGCCCGGCATTTCCGTCTCGGCGATCTCGATTTCCTTGCGGCCCCAGCCGGCAAGCGAAATATCGGCGATCACATAGTCCTTGCTACCCGTCATGGCGGTGCTCCGGTTGATTTGTTGTGCTGACGCGCTCGCGCCGGATGGCGCAAAAGATGAACGCGGCGTTGGCGACTGCCTAGCAGATCAAGCCGAAACAGACAACGGGATATAAAGAAATCTTTATCTGCGCATATGGCGCACAGGCATCACACGCACCGAAAGACACAGCTCGTGCCGGTCAGATCTCTTCGCCGAACTTCGAGGCGACGAGTTCATCGAGCGCGGCGATCACCTGGGCCGCCTCGCGCCCCGTGGCCGTGACGCGGATCGAGCAGCCGGGGCTGGCGGCCAGCATCATCAGTCCCATGATCGAGGTGCCACCGACCTTGGTGCCATCCTTCTCGACATGAACGTCGGCTTCGAAGCTGCCCGCCACCTGCACGAATTTGGCGGAAGCACGGGCATGCAGTCCGCGCTGGTTGATGATCCGCATATCGCGGACAACATAGCCGGCGTCGGAGGACATGGTGTTCATTTGCTGGTCAGGAGCTGGCTGGCGACGTTGATGTATTTGCGACCGGCTGTCTGCGCCTCGTCGAGCGCCGTGACCATGTTGTCGCTCTTGCGAACGCTGGAGAGCTTGATCAGCATGGGCAGGTTCATGCCGGCGATGACTTCGATGCGGCCCGCCTCCATCACCGAGATGGCGAGATTGGACGGGGTACCCCCGAACATGTCGGTCAGCAGGATGACGCCGGCGCCAGTGTCGACACGCCGCACCGCTTCGACGATGTCGCTGCGGCGCTGCTCCATATCGTCTTCGGCACCGATCGCAACGGTTTCGAAATTGTCCTGCGGTCCCACGACGTGTTCCACGGCAAGGCGGAACTCATCGGCCAGTCGACCGTGCGTCACGAGCACGAGTCCGATCATTCTTTGGCGGCTCCCGTCATGGCCCCTTCACAGGCGCATCTTATTCTCGCCATCTGTCCAGACGGCGGGAGCGCTATCTTGTCGACGCAAGTCGCGTTGACAAGCCCCAATTTGCGCCAGTGCGAGCCATTTTGACGCATTGCAGCATAAAACTTCCGTTGCGTCATCGAAAAGACGCGATCGACAGCCGCGCCGAAATCGCTGCCACGGCGGCAGTGACGTTGCGGGCCGCGACGTCGAGCGCAGGGATCTCGCAACCGGCGATGGTAACGGTTGCGTCAGCCTGAAACCGCTGCATCTCCGGGGCCGGAACCAGCCGGACACACAGATCGATCAACGCTTCCGGCTGATACGCCACCGGCTGCGGGCCAATGCCAGCAACCTCGGCCAGACCGGCGATGGCGGGTGGTGCGGCACAAAGCAGCCGGCCGTCATGGCTGGAAATCAACAGCTGGTCGTCGGCGATCAGTCGCGAAAACAGGCCCTGTCCGCGAAAATAGCCGACCAGCGCCAGAGCCAGCGTCGATTTTCCAGATCCCGATGCGCCGGTGATGAGGATGCCGCGATCGCTGGTCACCAGCGCGGTGCCGTGGATGTTCGGCGCAGGCTTTGCCCCGTCTGCGGCCAAGGCGCTCAGCCTTCGGCCGGAAGGGCGACGACGAAGCGGGCGCCCCGGATTTCGCCCGGCTTGGTGCCGGGGATGTTCTCGGCGGTCAGGGTGCCGCCGTGGGCCTCGACGATCTGTCGGCTGATCGACAGGCCAAGGCCCGAATTCTGCCCGAACGCCTCGCCGGCGGGTCGATCCGTGTAGAACCGCTCGAAGATCCGCTCGATGTTCTCGGCGCGGATGCCCGGACCATTGTCGTCCACCGTCAGGATGTTGAACTTGCCCGACCGGGCGAGCGACAGCGTGATCTGGCCGTGACCGTCGGGCACGAACGAACGCGCGTTCTCGATCAGATTGGTGATGACCTGGCCGAGGCGCAGGTCGTGGCCCTGGACATGATAACCCTTGGCGCCCTGCGGCAGCTTGGCGACCTTGAGTTCGATCTCGACCGACTTCTTGTGATGGGAAGCCTCACGTGAAACGCTGACCAGATCGGAGACGAATTGCTTGAAATCGACCCTGGCCGCATCGTCACGCGCCAGTTCGGCGTCAAGGCGCGAGGCATCGGAAATGTCGGTGATGAGGCGATCCAGCCGCCTGACGTCATGCTGGATCACTTCCATCAGCCTGCTGCGCGAGGTCTCGTTCTTCGCCAGCGGCAAGGTCTCCACGGCACTGCGCAGCGACGTCAGCGGGTTCTTCAGCTCATGCGAGACGTCGGCGGCGAAACTTTCGATCGCTTCGATACGGGCATAAAGCGCATTGGTCATGTCGCGCACCGCGATCGACAGGTTGCCGATCTCATCCTGGCGGTCGGAAAAGTCGGGTATCTCCTCGCGGTTCTTGATCGAGCGGCGCACGCGCACCGCGGCAGCCGACAGGCGGCGCAGCGGATTGGCGATGGTGGAAGCAAGCAGCATCGACAGGATCGCCGTCACCAGCGCCGCCACGCCGAAGACACGCAGGATCGCCTTGCGTTCGGTCGCCACGATCTTGTCGATGTCGCCGCCTTCGGTGGACAGCATCAGCACGCCCAGCACCGCTCGGGGGCGCTGGATGGGAACAGCGACCGAGACGATCTGCTCACCCCTCTCGCTAACTCTGACAAAGGTGGACGGTCCACCCGTCAGGGCCTTCATCACCTCCGGGAAGACGGTACCGTTGCCGCCCGGCTGTTCCTTGTAGACCGGCAACGAACGGTTCGAGAAAATGTCGAAGACGAATTTCTGGACGCGCTCTACGAGGTTCGGCTCCTCATCCTCCAGAGGCGGCAAATCATAGCGCAGAACCTGGCCTTTTGAATAAAGATGCCTGGAATCGAGCAGCAGGTTGGCATCACGGTCATAGATGCGGGCGCGGGTGCGGGTCGGCGAAATCAGCCGCCGCAACAGCGGCGCCACCCGCTCGGGGTTGATCGGAAAATCGAGATTGTCGAGCTGATCCGCTGAAGGGCCAAGGCTTTGGCCGGCCTGCAGCTCAAGCAGCTTTTCCGGATCGATGCGGATGGCATCGGTCTCGACCGTCGCCGAGGAGGCGACCGCGCCGGCGATGATCTCGCCCTGTGTCATCAGGCTTTCGACACGCGCGTCGATGAGGCCGTCGCGAAAGGTGTTGAGATAGAGAATGCCGACGACCAGCACGGCCAGGCCGGCGAGGTTGAGGAAGAGGATGCGCCGGGTGAGACTGGAAAAGATGTGATGGCCGAGGAAACGGCGCATCGGCACCGTTACCCTCGACAAGGCTGCGGGCAGGATACGCGACGACCGTCGCGTGGCCGAAGGCCTGTTCCGCTCTACCTCTGCTGCCATCGGATCCCGGTCAATCTCAGGCTTCGCGGAACCGGTAGCCGACCCCGTAAAGCGTTTCGATCATCTCGAAGTCGTCGTCGACGGCCTTGAACTTCTTGCGCAGCCGCTTGATGTGGCTGTCGATGGTGCGGTCGTCGACATAGACCTGCTCATCATAGGCCGAATCCATCAGCGCATCACGGCTTTTCACAACGCCCGGGCGCTGCGCCAGCGAATGCAGGATGAGGAACTCGGTGACGGTGAGCACGACGGGCTCGCCTTTCCAGGTGCAGGTGTGGCGCTCCGTCCATGACCAGCTGGCCGCGCTCCAATGAACGCGAAGCCTGCGTCGGCGCCTTGGCTGCTGCCTCGCGGGCGCTGGTACGGCGCAGAACCGCTCGCACGCGCTCCACCAGAAGGCGCTGTGAAAACGGCTTCTTGATGAAATCGTCGGCACCCATCTTCAGGCCGAACAGTTCGTCGATCTCGTCATCCTTGGACGTCAGGAAGATGACGGGCAAGTCGGTCTTCTGGCGCAGACGGCGAAGCAATTCCATGCCGTCCATGCGCGGCATCTTGATATCCAGGATCGCAAGATTCGGCGGACGCGCCGCAAGCCCCTCGAGCGCGGATGCGCCATCCGTATAGGTTTCGACCCGGTATCCTTCCGATTCCAAGGCAATCGAAACCGATGTCAGGATGTTGCGGTCGTCATCGACCAGCGCGATTGTCGCCATTTCCAGCGGCTCCCTCATGAGCGGGTGTCCCTTCGTACCGTAGGAAGGGGCTTTTGCAGGACAAATTGGGTACAAAATGTGGCACGCCGCCAGTCGTCCTACATCGGCCAAGCGCTTATGTCCACAATGAGCCCCTTGCCTCCCTATCGCCAGGATTGGACGCCGGGCGCTACCCGATCCTTTGGTCAACGGCTGGGGACAACCCGTATTTTTGCAGCTTTTAAACGATTTAAACATCTTTCAAAATTTTTAAATCGATTAATGATTTGATATCGTTTGCTTTTTCTGATTTTGGCCATTTTCTGAAGCTTGGATCACCCGATCCTGGGCAACCACCGAAGCGACAATCAACAGGGAGAATATCGATGGCGGAACGCGGCAAGCGTAACCCCGCATGCGGACTCGACGCGATTGGCCTGAAGACGACAGGCACGGTGCGCTACAATTTCGGGGCTGCCGAGCTCTACGAGGAAGCGCTGCGCCGCAACGAGGCGAAGTTGACCGCTCACGGCGCCCTCGTCGCCGAGACCGGCCAGCACACCGGCCGTTCGCCCAAGGACAAGTTCGTGGTGCGCGATGCCAAGACGGAAGACAGCGTCTGGTGGAACAACAACAAGGCCATCACTCCTGCCCAGTTCGACATGCTGCTGGCCGACTTCCTGGCGCATGCGGCTGACAAGGATCTCTATGTGCAGGATCTCGTCGGCGGCGCCGACACGGAGCTCAGCCTGCCGACCCGCGTCATCACCGAGTTCGCCTGGCACTCGCTGTTCATCCGCAACCTGCTGATCCGTCCCGAGCAGGAAGCGCTGGCCAGCTTCCTGCCGAAGATGACGATCATCGACCTGCCGTCCTTCCGTGCCGACCCGGCCCGCCATGGCTCGCGCACCGAGACCATGATCGCGCTCGATCTGACGCGCATGATCGTGCTGATCGGCGGCACCTCCTATGCCGGAGAGATGAAGAAGTCGGTGTTCACCGCCCTCAACTACCTGCTGCCGGAACAGGGCGTCATGCCGATGCACTGCTCGGCCAACGAAGGCCCCGATGGCGATGCCGCCGTGTTCTTCGGGCTGTCCGGCACCGGCAAGACCACGCTTTCGGCCGACCCTTCGCGCACGCTGATCGGCGACGATGAGCATGGCTGGGGACCACATGGCATCTTCAACTTCGAAGGTGGCTGCTACGCCAAGACCATCAAGCTTTCGGCGGAGGCCGAGCCGGAAATCTTCGCAACCACCCGGCGCTTCGGCACCGTGCTGGAGAACGTCATCCTCGACGACCAGCGCGTGCCGGATTTCGATGACGGCCGGCTGACCGAGAACACGCGCTGCGCCTATCCGCTGAATTTCATTCCGAATGCCAGCGCCAGCGGCCGCGCCAATCATCCGAAGAACATCATCATGCTGACCGCCGATGCTTTCGGCGTGATGCCGCCGATCGCCAGGCTGACGCCGGCACAGGCGATGTACCACTTCCTGTCGGGCTACACGGCCAAGGTGGCCGGCACGGAAAAGGGCGTGACCGAGCCCGAAGCGACGTTCTCGACCTGCTTCGGCGCGCCGTTCATGCCGCGGCATCCTTCGGAATACGGCAACCTGCTGCGCGAACTGATCGCCCGTCACGGCGTCGATTGCTGGCTGGTCAACACCGGCTGGACCGGCGGCGCCTACGGCACCGGCCGCCGCATGCCGATCAAGGCGACCCGCGCGCTGCTGACTGCCGCGCTGAACGGTTCGCTCAACCAGGCCGAGTTCCGTACCGATCCGAACTTCGGCTTCGAGGTCCCGGTGGCCGTGGAAGGTGTCGACGGCGCCATCCTCGAGCCGCGCTCGACCTGGGCCGACAAGGCCGGCTATGACCGCCAGGCCGCCAAGCTGGTCGGCATGTTCATCGACAACTTCGGCAAGTTCGAAGATCACGTCGATGCGGCCGTGCGTGGTGCCGCGCCCCGCGTACAGGAAGCAGCGGAGTAAGCTTCCTTCCCATCTCTGCCTCCAGCGGGCCCGACCGACTCAGGTCGGGCCTTTTCTTTTTGTCGCCGCCGCGCCATCACTGTGTCATGGCAAATGACGAGATCATCACGGTAAGCGCGGAGGCGGTCATCCACCCGGATGACCTCGAGGAGAGCTTCATCCGCTCTTCCGGCCCCGGCGGGCAGAACGTCAACAAGGTTGCCACCGCCGTGCAGTTGCGTTTCAACGCGGCGCTGGCGGCAGGCCTTTCCGAGCGGGTGCGCGACCGTGTCATCCGCTTCGCCGGGCAGCGCGCCACCAAGGACGGCGTCATCGTCATCGAAGCTGGCCGCTTCCGCACCCAGGAACAGAATCGCGCCGATGCGCGCGCACGACTGACGGCATTGGTGGCCAAGGCAGCTGAACCACCGCCACCTCCGCGCAAGAAGACCAGGCCGAGCAAAGGCGCGGTCGAACGGCGGCTGAAAAGCAAGGCCGGGCGCTCAACGGTCAAGAAGCTGCGCGGCAGGGTGGGCGAAGAATAACGGCCAAGTTCCGCTACGGGACTTCCCATCTGTGCTTTCTGATGCAAGGTTGGTGCTCCCGTTTAACAGGCATGGAGACCTCACCATGGGAATTTTCGATTTCGTCAAAGGCGTCGGCAAGAAGCTCGGCATTGGCGACGATGAGGAAGCAGCACCAGACGCCGGCACGCTGAAAAAGGAACTGGATTCACACAAGCTCGGCACCGACGGCGTGCAGATCGAGGTCAAGGGCGATACGGCCGTGCTGAAGGGCGAGGTCAAGGACCAGTCGATCTTCGAAAAGGCTGTGATTGCCGTCGGCAACACGCTGGGTGTTTCGAAAGTTCAGGCGGACGAGCTCAAGGTCGGCGCCGATACCGCCACCGCGGCGCCTGCCAAGGCCCCGGTTTTCTATACGGTGAAGAAGGGCGACAATCTGTGGAAGATCGCCGAGGCACAGTATGGCAAGGGCAACGGCGCCAAGAATCCGCTGATCTTCGAAGCCAACAAGCCGATGCTCACCCATCCCGACAAGATCTATCCGGGCCAGGTCCTGCGCATCCCCGAGCTCTCCTGATCCGGCTACCCGGGTCAAAACGACAAGGCGGCGGCTTTCGGGTCGCCGTTTTTCGTTGGCGGGTGCATTGTTGTCCCGCACACCACGCGAATCCGGAAACCAGCCCATGCTCGTCCTGCCCAAAGGCGTCCGCCATATGCCCGGCTATCTCGCGCGCCCGGCCCAGGAAGCCCTGGTCGAGGCTGTAAGAGCCGTCGTGCAGGAAGCACCGCTCTATGTGCCGGCCATGCCGCGCACCGGCAAGGAGATGAGCGTGCGCATGACCAATTGCGGCGCGCTCGGCTGGGTCACGGACAAGGAGCAGGGCTATCGTTACCAGGCGACGCACCCGGCGACGGGAAAGCCATGGCCTGCCATCCCGGAAAGCCTGCTTGCGCTGTGGCGCGAGGTTTCAGGCTATCCGCATGCGCCGGAAGCCTGCCTCGTCAATTTCTACACGGCGGAGGCCAAAATGGGGCTGCACCAGGACCGTGACGAACAGGAATTCGCCGCGCCGGTGGTATCGATCTCGCTCGGCGACGATTGCCTGTTCCGTGTCGGCCAGACGGTGCGCGACGGCAAGACGGTGTCGTTCAGGCTGAAATCCGGCGACGTCGTTGTGCTGGGCGGAGACGGCCGCCTCGCCTTCCACGGCGTCGACCGCATCTATCCGATGACCTCGGCGCTGCTGAAGAATGGCGGGCGGATCAACCTGACTTTGCGGCGCGTGACGAAGCCCTGACTTCACCCTTGAGGGCTAGAGTTTCCGCAGTGCCACTTCCTCGACCAGGTGGTTGGCGCCCTTGCGCAGGATGAGATCGGCGCGTGGACGTGTCGGCAGGATGTTCTCGCGCAGGTTCTTGAGATTGATGTTTGCCCACAAACCCTCGGCGATGGCGCGAGCGGCGGTCTCCGACAGTTGCGAATAGCGATGGAAGAAGGATTCCGGATTGCGGAAGGCGGTCTCACGCAGCCGCATGAAGCGGGCGATGTACCATTCGTGGATGAGCTCTTCGTCGGCGTCGATGTAGATCGAGAAGTCGAAGAAATCCGACAGGAACGGCACGAATTTGCCATCCATCGGCAGCCTGCCGGGCTGCAGCACGTTGATGCCTTCGAAGATCAGTATGTCCGGCCGGTCGATGGTGACATAGGCGCCCGGCAATACGTCATAGGTGAGGTGCGAATAGAGCGGCGCGCGGACGTCGCGTTCGCCGGATTTGATCGATGACAGGAACCGCAGCAGCGCACCGACGTCGTAACTGTCGGGAAAACCCTTGCGCTCCATCAGCCGGTCGCGGCGCAGCACCTCGTTGGGAAGAAGAAAACCGTCGGTGGTGACCAAATCGACCTTCGGGCTCGACGGCCAGCGCGCGAGCAGTTCCTTCAGAACGCGCGCGGTGGTCGACTTGCCGACCGCCACGGAACCGGCGATGCCGATGATGTAGGGCGTCTTGACCACGCTCGCCTTGTTGAAGAAGGCCTGGCGCTGGCGAAACAGCATCTGGCTGGATTCGACATGCGCCGACAGCAGGCGCGACATCGACAGATAGATGCGGGTGACTTCTTCCAGATCGACCGGGTCGTTCAGCGAGCGCAGCCTGTCGATCTCGTCCCTGCCGAGCGTCAGCGGCGTGTCGGCGCGGAATTTGGCCCAATCGTCGGCGGAAAAGAAAAGATAGGGAGAATATTTCTCGGTCGGCGTGAGCTGGTCCATCGAGTTCCCCGCCCTTTCCAGCATCAGCCCCGCCCGTCCCGCGATGCCTTCTCGGCGATGCCTGAACGCCCGGTCCGGCGTTCGAGTTCCGCCAGAACGTCATCCAGCGGCACACCGGCGATGCCGAGCACCACCAGCAAATGATAGAGGAGATCGGCGCTTTCCGAAACGAGGCCCTGCCGGTCGCCCTTGATGGCGGCGATGACGGCCTCGACGGCTTCTTCGCCAAGCTTCTGCGCGGCCTTGTCCATGCCGCGCGCATAAAGCTTGGCCGTCCACGATTCCGGGTCGCCGGAATGCGCGCGTTCGCGAATGGTCGCCTCGAGATCGGACAGCGAAAAGCCAGTCATAATAGCCGTTTAGGACCCTTTGGGGAGCGAGTCGAGTCGCATCGGCAGACCAGCCGCCGCCATGTGCTGCTTGGCCTCGGCGATCGTGTAGGTACCGAAGTGAAAGATGGAGGCGGCAAGCACGGCGGTGGCATGGCCATCGCGAATACCGGCGACCATATGGTCGAGATTGCCGACGCCGCCCGAAGCGATCACCGGAGCGCGCACTGCGTCCGCGACGGCGCGGGTCAGGGCGATATCGTAACCAGCCTTGGTACCGTCACGATCCATCGAGGTCAGCAGGATCTCGCCGGCGCCGAGGTCAACGACCTTGCGGGCAAATTCGACGGCATCGATGCCCGTCTTTTCGCGGCCGCCATGCGTGAAGATCTCCCAGCGATCGGCTTCACCTGCCGCCGACACCTTCTTGGCGTCGATGGCAACGACGATGCACTGGTTGCCGAACTTGTCGGCGGCTTCCGCAACGAAGGACGGATTCTTCACTGCCGTGGTGTTGATCGACACCTTGTCGGCGCCGGCCAGCAGGAGCCTGCGGATGTCCGCAACCTGGCGCACGCCGCCACCGACGGTCAGCGGCATGAAACACTGTTCGGCTGTGCGGGCAACGACATCGAAGATGGTTTCGCGATTGTCGGACGAGGCGGTGATGTCGAGGAAGCAGAGCTCATCGGCGCCGGCCGCGTCATAGGCCTTGGCGGCTTCCACCGGGTCGCCCGCGTCGACCAGATCGACGAAGTTGACGCCCTTCACCACGCGACCGTCTTTGACATCCAAACAGGGGATTACGCGTGCCTTCAATGTCAAAGGGGAGCTCCCGGTTCTTCCACCGTGGCCAGCAGCTCGGTGAGCAATTGTCCAACCAGCGGCGGCACTTCGGCCTGGGCGTCGAAGGCCGGGTCATAGGCCGAGATGGTGATGCCTACGACCGGCACATCCTTGGCCATGATGCAGGCTGCACGGCGCAGCTGCACCGGATTCGGGCCGCCTTCCGTCGTGTAGCGGTTGGCCTGCAGTTCCTTCGGATCATGCACGTCGAGGTCGATATGCATGTGGGTGCGCGTCGCCCCGGCTGCCTTGAGTCTGGTTACCGCTCCTACAGCGCCACCGCATTCGGTGCGGATGATCGGCAAGGTTTCGAGAAGCTTCCTTTCATCCGGGTCGAGGTCGCGTGCATTGACCAGGATGCAGCGCGACGAATCGACCGGCTTGAAACCCGGTATCTCCAGCGCCATCGGTTTCCAGCACAGGCCAAGCACCGTCGACAGCGCCATGCCGTCAAGGAAGCCATAGATCGAGGTTTCGGGCGTGTTGAGGTCACCATGCTGGTCGGCCCAGATGATGGAATCGGCATCTTCGCCGGCGACCGCCCCGGCAGCCGTCAGGCAATTGCCCGTCAGCACGACGGGAAACCGGCCCTCCTCGCGCACGGCACGCACCTTTTCGGAAATCGCGTTGCAGACCGCGAACCCCGTCGCGATCTCCCGGCCCGGCTCGTCACCGACCTTGCCGATGTCTTCCACGTCGACTTCGTGGCCGGCGAGCGTCAGCGCCTCGACCAGCCCACCGGCAATCAGCGCGTCGGGGCCCTGGCCGCAGCCGCCATGGAAATGGCCACTGTCGTAGGAGGCGAGGATGATCGACAGTTTCACCAGGCAGCCTCCTTCGTCTTGCCCTTCAGGATTGCCAGCGCCTCGGCGGGATCGATGCGGCCGTCGTAGAGCGCGCGGCCGGAAATGGCGCCTTCGAGCCTGGCGGCATCGGGCATGGTCATGCGCACGATGTCGGCGATCGAGGCCAGTCCGCCGGAGGCGATGACAGGGATGGAGACGGCTTCGGCGAGGTCGATGGTCGAATCCCAGTTGATGCCGGTCAGCACGCCGTCACGATCGATGTCGGTGTAGATGATGGCCGCGACACCGGCACCCTCGAACTTCTTCGCAAGCTCGACCACGCCAAGGCTGGAGGCTTCCGCCCAGCCCTCGACCGCCACCTTGCCGCCCTTGGCATCGATGCCGACGGCGATCTTGCCGGGAAATGCCCGGCAGGCTTCCTTGACGAGTTCGGGATCGCGCACGGCGACCGTGCCAAGGATCACGCGGGCAAGCCCGCGATCCAGCCAATCCTCGATCTGCGGCAAGGTGCGGATGCCGCCGCCGAGCTGCACCGGATTCTTGGTTGCCTTCAGGATGGCGCCGACGGCCGCGCTGTTGACGCTCCTGCCCTTGAAGGCACCGTTGAGATCGACGACGTGAAGCCATTCGAAACCCTGCGCCTCGAAGGCGCGCGCCTGGTCGGCGGGATCCTCATTGTAGACGGTGGCCGTATCCATGTCGCCAAGCTTCAGGCGAACGCACTTGCCGTCCTTCAGGTCGATTGCCGGAAAAAGGATCATCTATGCCCCCTCGACGATGGCGACCTTGCCGACCGATCCGGCCAGCCGATGCTTCAGTGCTTCTTGATATTCCGGCGAATTGTAGCAGGCGAGCGCCGTCTCGTAGGATTCGAACTCGATGATCACATGCCGGTTGCCGGTCGGGCCTTCCGGCTCGGTGTGACGGCCGGCACGCACCAGGAATTTGGCACCGTATTTGGCGAAGGCCGCACCGTTGGTTTCGATATAGGTCTTGTAGATGTCGAGGTCTTGGACATCGATCATGGCCATCCAGTAGCCTTTCTTGCTCACGATATCCTCCTCACGGCTTCCAGCGCAGGAAATTGGCGATCAGGGCAAGGCCGAGCGCCTGGCTCTTTTCAGGATGGAACTGCGTGCCGGCAAGGTTGTCGCGCGCGACGGCAGCCGTTACCAGCCCGCCATAGTCGGCCTCGGCAAGCACCTGGTTCGGATCACGCGCATCAAGATGGTAGGAATGGACGAAATAGGCATGAAGCCCGTCCGGGCCGGTCGGTATGCCGGCAAACAGCGGATGTTCCCGCTTCACCTCGATCGTGTTCCAGCCGATCTGCGGGATCTTGAGCGTGGTGTCGGCAGGCTTGATCTCCCTGACGTCGCCGCCGATCCAGCCAAAGCCTGGGGTAATCGTCTTTTCCAGCCCGCGCTCCGACATCAGCTGCATGCCGACACAGATGCCCAGGAACGGCCGGCCCCTGGAGATGGCGACGTCCTGCACGGCTTCCCACATGCCGTCCACCGCATGCAGGCCGGCAGCGCAATCCGCATAGGCGCCGACGCCCGGCAGCACGATGCGGTCGGCGCGGCGCACCCGTTCCGCATCCGCCGTCAATTCGATGTCGGCGGCTATGCCTGCCTCGCGCGCTGCGCGCTCGAAGGCCTTGGTGGCCGAGCGCAGATTGCCCGAGCCGTAGTCGATGATGGCAACCAGCATGTCAGTGTCGTCCGGGATGGGAAAGTCCAAGCGCCATGCCGGTCTGCACCGAGCGCGCGGGATTGGCGGCGGGCACGATCGTCGGGCGTGGCTCCGTTGGCTCGACCACGGGCTCGGAGGCTTCGCGCCCGAATGCGTAACGGGTTTCTGCGTCGGCCAGGTTCTCTGCCTCGACCACGCCCCATTCGCTCCAGCCCGCCCGGCGCAGTGCCGCGGCCCGCAATGCCGCCCCTTCGAAGCCGACGATGAGGGAGACAAGCAGGGTCAGCAGTGAACCGGCGACCGCCAGCCCTTCACTTTCGCCGACGAGGGACAGCGCGCCGAGAACGATGAAAGCCAGCACGGCGGCGAACCAGAGGCGATGCCACAGCAGCCAGAGTGGCGGCAGGATGAACGCCAGCCAGGAAAACCCGTCACGGATCAACCGTGTTCCTTCGGGCTTCGTGCCGAGGCCATCGGAAGGCGGCTCCATGACGATAAAGCTGGCCATCTCTACCCCTGCAGCGAACCCTTGGTGGAAGGAACCGCGTCCGGCTGACGCGGATCGCTTTCGAGCGCGGCGCGCAGGGCGCGCGCGACGGCCTTGAAGCAGGTTTCCGCGATGTGATGGTTGTTGGCGCCATAGTGGTTCGTCACGTGCAGCGTGATACCGGCATGCTGCGACAGTGCCTGGAAGAACTCACGCACCAGCTCGGTGTCGAAAGTGCCGATCTTCGGCGCCGAAAAGGCCACGTTCCAGAGCAGGAACGGCCGGCCTGACACATCGACCGCGGCGCGCGTCAGCGTCTCGTCCATGGCGAGATCGATCGAGGCATAACGCATGATGCCGCGCCGCTCGCCGAGCGCCTTGGCCAGTGCCTGGCCGATGACGATACCGGTGTCTTCGACGGTGTGGTGATCGTCGATGTGCAGGTCGCCTTTTGCCTTCACCGTCATGTCGATCAGCGAGTGGCGCGACAGCTGGTCGAGCATATGGTCGAAGAAGCCGACCCCGGTCGACATGTCGGACCTGCCGGTGCCGTCGACGTGAACCGACACGGTGATGTCGGTTTCCTTGGTCTTGCGGCTGATTTCGGCCGAACGGGGTGCCATGACCTCATCCTCGCTACAGGAAAACGAGTGCGTTCTAACAGCATGGTCCGGCGATTGCCAGTTGCCAAAACCGCCAGTCTAAACATATGCCTTCGGAGTCTATTGTGGACACGGGAGTCGGGTTGCGGCAGCTCCATTCCGGGTTTGCAAACGGGATGACGCTGCATACATATGCCGCAACTCAACTCGTAACGCGCCAATCGCCTCGGAAGGGATGGCGCGGAATCGGAGCAACATATGTCAGACGAACGTTCCATGCACTCCACGACCATCGTCACCGTGCGCAAGGGCGGCAAGGTGGTGATCGCCGGTGACGGCCAGGTCAGCCTTGGCCAGACCATCATGAAAGGCAATGCGCGCAAGGTTCGCCGCATCGGCAAGGGCGGCAGCGTCATTGCCGGTTTCGCCGGCGCGACAGCCGATGCCTTCACGCTTCTGGAGCGGCTGGAAGCCAAGCTGGAGCAGTATCCCGACCAGCTGATGCGGGCGAGTGTCGAACTCGCCAAGGACTGGCGCACCGATCGCTACCTGCGCCGGCTGGAGGCCATGATGCTGGTGGCCGACAAGAATGTTTCGCTGGCGTTGACCGGCAATGGCGACGTGCTGGAGCCGGAACAGGGCGTGATGGCGATCGGCTCGGGCGGCAACTATGCGCTGGCCGCCGCGCGTGCGCTGATCGACACCGACAAGGATGCCGAGGAGATCGCCCGCAAGGCCATGCAGATCGCGGCCGACATCTGCGTCTACACCAACCACAATTTCGTTGTCGAAACGCTGGACGCCGCCTGATCGTGAATTCTCCGAAAGCGCCCAGCTACGGCTTTCGTCCACTGACGCATGAGGACATGCCGCTTCTGGCGCGCTGGCTCGTCATGCCGCATGTCGCAGCATGGTGGGGCGACAAGGAAACGGAGATGAAAGGCATCGCCGAGACGATCGACAGCGTCGATACCGAGCCTTTCATCATCGAACTGGACGGCAAGCCGATCGGTTACATCCAGAGCTACGACCCGCATCTCGATGATGGCGAGAACCCGTTCCAGGACCAGCCGACCGGCACGCTCGGCATCGACCAGTTCATCGGCGAACCCGAGCTGGTCGGCAAGGGCCACGGCACCCGGCTGATCACGGAATTCGTCGAGATGCTGTTCGAGGAAGGCGCGCCGCGGGTCATCCTCGATCCGGATCCGGCGAACAAAGCCGCTGTCAGAACCTATGAAAAGGTCGGTTTCCGCCCGGTCCGTCGTTTCCGGACGGAGAATGGCGGGGACGCGCTGCTGATGGCGATCGACAATCCAGAAGAAGCGGACGACGAATGACCGCTGCGGGCGCCGGCGATCCGCCGCGGCACCAGCGGCCGGCCTGGCTGGCCGGCATTGCCATTGCCGCCGCACTTGTCGTCATCCAGGCGCTGGTTCTCCACTTTCAGGGCCATCCGGCCATCTGCACCTGCGGCACCGTCAAGCTGTGGCATGGCATCGTACAGAGCTCGGAGAATTCCCAGCACATTACGGACTGGTATACCCCCTCGCACATCATCCATGGCTTCCTGTTCTATGCGCTGGCGAAACTCCTGTTCCCGCGCTCGTCAATCTGGGTCCGGCTTGCCTTTGCGCTGGTGATCGAGGGCGGCTGGGAGATCCTGGAAAACAGCCCGATCATCATCGATCGCTACCGCGCCGGCACGATCTCGCTCGACTATTTCGGCGATTCCATCATCAATTCGGTCTCGGACACGCTGGCCATGGTGGCAGGCTTCGCCGCCGCCCGCTATCTTCCCGTCTGGCTGGTCGTGACCATCGCCATTCTGTTCGAGCTCGGTACTGGCTACATGGTCCGCGACAATCTCACGCTCAACGTGCTGATGCTGGTCTATCCGCTGGAAGCGGTCAAAGCCTGGCAGGGGACCGCATGATGACAGGGTATCTGTTGTGATCAGCCAGGAAACGCTCGACAGCGCCGTCACCCAGGGCGTCATCACCACGCAGCAGCGCGACCGGCTTTATGCGCTGGAACGCAGCGGCTCCTTCACCACGGAAGACGCTTCGGAATCGGCCGAGGAAAACCTGCGGCTGATCGGCGGCGGCAACGATCTGTTCGTGACCGTCGGCACGGTCCTGCTGACGGTCGGCTTCTATTTCGTGCTCAACACGCTGCTTCCCGGCCAGCGATTGTGGATAGCGGCGCTGGTGGCGGTGTTTTCCTGGGGGCTCGCCGAGATCGTCACGCGCCAGCACCGCATGAAACTGTCCTCGACGGTGCTCAGCCTGTTTTTCGTCATCTCCTTCACCGTCGCGCTCGGGCTTGAGATCTTCGCGCGCTATCCGATCCAGAAACCGGAATCGATCTGGCAATTGCTGGCGCTTCGCCAGCAGGTCTCGGGCGCCGGCTATCTGTTCCTCGGCGGCGTCATGGCGGCGGTCGCGCTCTATTTCTGGCGCTTCAGGGTGCCGATCCTGGCCGGTATTTTCGCGATCGCGGCGACACTGCTTGCCTTCCTGCAGACCGCGCTCCTGCTTTATGACGGGGTCACCACCGGAGCGGTCGCCCCGCCGCGACTGGAAGACATGCCGGAGCTGATGCGGGCGGCACTCTACATGCCGCTGATCTGCGGCCTGATCGTCTTCGGCACGGCCGTCGCGCTCGATGTGTACGACCGCGAGCGCCGCAAGATCTGGTCCGACTGCGCGTTCTGGCTGCATGTCGTGTCGGCGCCGATGCTGGTGCACCCTCTCTTCATCATGGCCACCGGCCAGGATGTCGTGATGGGCCGCATCGAACCCGACGCCAATGCCACGATCATGCTGGCGATCCTGATCATCGCCTTCGTCTATGTGGCGCTCGCGATCGATCGCCGATCGCTGCTGGTGCCGACGCTTGCTTATTTCGGATCGCTGGGCATCTACTATCTGGTCAATTCGACCGCCAACAGCACCGGCATTCCGCCATTCGCCCTGATCCTGCTGGTGGTCGGCGCCCTGATCATAACCTTCGGCGCCGGATGGCAGCATATCAGGCGCTTGATCGTACGCCCGACGCTCCCCACATCCGTGCTCAACAAACTCCCTCCCATCAAACAAGCGTAGACGTGTAATTTCATGAGCAATTTCTCCCCCCGCGAAATCGTTTCCGAACTCGACCGTTTCATCATCGGCCAGAAGGATGCCAAGCGCGCCGTCGCGATCGCGCTGCGCAACCGCTGGCGCCGCCAGCAGCTGGAAGGCCAGATGCGCGAAGAGGTGATGCCGAAGAACATCCTGATGATCGGGCCGACCGGCGTCGGCAAGACCGAGATCTCGCGCCGCCTGGCCAAGCTGGCGGGCGCGCCCTTCGTCAAGGTCGAAGCCACCAAGTTCACCGAAGTCGGCTATGTCGGCCGCGACGTCGAGCAGATCGTGCGCGACCTGGTCGAGGTCGGCATCGGCCTGGTGCGTGAAAAGATGCGCGAGGACGTCAAGGCGCGTGCGCATGTCAACGCCGAGGAGCGGGTGCTCGAAGCCCTGGTCGGCAAGACGGCTTCACCGGCGACCCGCGAGAGCTTCAAGAAGAAGCTGCGCGACGGCGAGCTGGACGACAAGGAGATCGAGATCGAGGTGACCGATACCGGCAATGGCGGCATGCCCGGCTTCGAGATCCCCGGCATGCCGGCAGGCGTCGGCGTGCTCAACATCAACGACATGCTGTCGAAGGCCATGGGCGGCAAGCGCACCAAGATGCGCAAGACCACGGTCAAGGAAAGCTATGACCTTTTGATCCAGGACGAGTCGGACAAGTTGCTCGACCAGGACGAAGTGGTGCGTCGCGCCCTGGAGGCGGCCGAGAATGACGGCATCGTCTTCCTCGACGAGATCGACAAGATCGCGGCGCGCTCGGACGTTTCGGGCGGACCTTCGCGCGAAGGCGTGCAGCGTGACCTGCTGCCGCTGGTCGAAGGCACGACGGTGGCGACCAAATACGGACCGGTCAAGACCGACCATATCCTGTTCATCGCCTCGGGCGCCTTCCATGTCTCCAAGCCGTCGGACCTTTTGCCGGAACTGCAGGGCCGCCTGCCGATCCGTGTTGAACTCAGGGCGCTGGAAAAGGAAGACTTCGTGCGCATCCTGACCGAGACCGAGGCCAGCCTGATCAAGCAGTATATCGCGCTGATGAAGACCGAAGGCGTCGAGCTGGACTTCACCGACGATGCCATCGATTCGCTGGCCGGTATTGCCGTCGATCTCAACGCGACCGTCGAGAACATCGGCGCACGCCGGCTGCAGACGGTGATGGAACGCGTGCTGGACGAGATCTCCTACGACGCGCCGGACCGCAACGGCAGCAAGGTGACGATCGACGCCGACTATGTGAAGAAGCATGTCGGCGACCTGTCGAAGAACACCGACCTGTCGCGCTTCATCCTGTAATTTGTAGCAAGGGGTCGCCTGGTAGCGTCATGCGTCAGAACTCAAGATGACGACTGCCGGGCGGCCTGTTGCCACCGTCGTGAACTGTGCCGCCGCGTCGGACGGCGGTTCGCTGTGGCTCCAGCTCTCGATCGATGGACAGATCAAGGATTACGGCCTCGACCGATCGCTCGCGTCGCGCGGCACCGCTCGCTATGGAAGCGTGAGTGGAGAGCGTGGCCCTCTTTCGAAAGAGGAAATCTCGGAGCTGGTGCTTATGCTTGATGTGCCCCAGCAGGGCATGTGCGCCGGGCTCGTCGAGGAGTTCGTGCGATTCCTGAAGACGTCGGGCCTCAGCTAGACTTCGCCAAGACGTCCGTCGAAAATACCGGCCAGTGTCCTGTCCCGGTGTGGCCAAATGGAAGCAGGCCCGGGCCTTTCGCCACAATCCCGCACGAAGGGCTCGACTCGCCTGCCCGCTTTTCCTAGAGCAAATCCAGCGTGAGGCCTTTTGCGGCGTCGCGGGTTCCCGGATTGCACGATTTCGAGCGGTCGCTGATGAAGAAACTGGTCACTTTCCTTCTCGCTTCGGTGCTGACCATGGCGCCGCTGGCTGCGGTGCATGCGACCACGCTGGTACCGCCCGGCAACCGCAATGCCGAACAGCCGCCAATCCCCGGCTCCTCCAGCAAGCGCACCAAGGCGACCAATACGTCTTTCGACGCCAAATACCGCAAGGTCTATGCTTTGCTGCAGAATGACGCCGAGCTGCGCGGCAAGATCAAGAAGGCCGCGGCTGCCTACGGTGTCGATCCCATCCACATCGTCGGAGCGCTGGTCGGCGAGCATACCTACAATGTCGGCGCGTATGACCGCCTGCAGACGTACTATGTCAAGGCGATGTCCTATCTCTCCTCGAAGCTGACCTTTGCCTACAAGGGCGAAGACGTCTCCGAATTCATCCGTCGGCCGGAATTCCAAAAATGCGCCAATGAGACCGGCAGCAACGACATCTGGGAATGCCGCGAGCAGGTGTGGAACCGCTCCTTCAGGGGCAAGACCGTTGGCGGCACGAGCTTCCCCAACGACCGCTTCGGTGCGACCTTCTTCCAGCCCTATTATGCCGGCCAGACCTTTGGCCTCGGCCAGCTCAACCCGCTGACGGCGCTGCAGATGAGCGACATGGTCAACAAGGTGTCGGGCCTGCCCAGGCTCGACGTCGACGACCCGAACGAGATCTACAAGACGATCATGGACCCGGACATGACGCTGCCCTACGTCGCCGCGATCGTGAAGACCTCCATCCAGGCCTATCGCAACATCGCCGGCTTCGACATCTCGCAGAACCCGGGCCTTACCGCCACGCTCTACAATGTCGGCAACCCGGAAGCGCGTGCCTCCCAGCTGAAGGCCGAAAACGACCGCCGCCGCGCTGCCGGCGAGCCGGAAAAGCTGCCTGAGGAGAACTACTACGGCTGGCTGGTCAACGACAAACTGGCCGAGCTGAAGGCGCTGTTCTAGTTTTCGACCCGTCGCCCCGGCCGTTTCGGCGTTGAGACTTCGCTGAACGTTCGAGAGCGCATTTGTCATGCGCATGGAGCTTGACGGCTCTCCGGAGTATGGAATAAACATTTCATACAGAATATTTCTGGTTCTTTCGTTCTAAAATCCGGACGAAGGCTCCTGCTCTCCAGCCCTTATCGATGAGGTTGTCATGACAGTGCGTTTTGGTCTCCTCGGTGCCGGACGTATCGGCAAGGTGCACGCCCGGGCGGTCGGCTCGAACCCGCAGGCCAAGCTGGTCGCCGTTGCCGATGCCTTCGAGAAAGCGGCCAAGGAACTGGCGGCGGGCTACGGCGCGGAAGTCCGCTCCATCGAGGCGATCGAGAAGGCTTCGGACATCGACGCCGTCATCATCTGCACGCCGACCGATACCCATGCCGATCTGATCGAGCGCTTCGCCAGGGCCGGCAAGGCGATCTTCTGTGAGAAGCCGATCGACCTCGACGTCAAGCGCGTCGAGAAATGCCTGGCCGTGGTCGACAAGACCAAGGCGGCACTGATGGTCGGCTTCAACCGCCGCTTCGATCCGCATTTTGCCGCGGTGCGCAAGGCGATCGACGACGGTGTCATCGGCAAGGTCGAGCAGGTGGTGATCACCTCGCGCGACCCCGGTGCACCGCCGGTCGACTACATCAAGCGGTCGGGCGGCATCTTCCGCGACATGACCATCCATGATTTCGACATGGCGCGTTTCCTGCTCGGAGAAGAACCGGTTGCGGTGTCGGCCCACGCTTCCGTGCTGGTCGACAAGAAGATCGGCGAGGCCGGCGACTTCGATTCCGTCAGCGTCATCCTTGCAACCGCATCGGGCAAACAGGCGGTCATCTCCAACTCGCGCCGCGCCACCTACGGCTATGACCAGCGCATCGAAGTGCACGGCTCCAAGGGCATGGTGGCGGCCGAGAACCAGCGCCCCGTCTCCATCGAAGTGGCGAGCGAGAAGGGTTACACCCGGCCGCCGCTGCATGACTTCTTCATGACCCGCTACATCGATGCCTATGCCAATGAGATCGCTACCTTCATCGAGGCGACGACCACCGGCAAGAAAGCCTCGCCCAGCGGCATCGATGGCCTGATCGCGCTGAAGATCGCCGATGCGGCGCTCAAATCCGCCGTCACCGGCAAGACGGTTGCGATCAAGGCGAGCTGAACAATGTCGGCGCAGCTAAACTTCGCGCTGAACCATATGGCGACACCCCGGCTGAACTGCCGGGAATTCCTCGACCTCGCTGTGTCGCTTGGCTGCATCGGCGTCGAGCTCCGCAATGACCTGGCCGACAAAAGGCTCACCGATGCCGCGTTCTTCGATGGTGAAGCGCCGGAAGCGATCGGCGCCCATGCCCGATCGAACGGCGTCCGTTTGCTCGGACTGTCCGAAGTCTATGGTTTCAATGCCTGGTCGGATGCGATGCGCGCCAGGGTTCAGCTGCTGATCGACCAGGCGGGACGGGCTGGCGCGGAATCGATCAGCCTGATCCCCCGCAACGATGCTCCCCAATATGGCGAAGGCGAACGCGAAGAGGCGTTGCGCCGCTCGCTGGGCGAAATCCTGCCCATGCTGGACAAGGCCGGTCTCATAGCGCTGATCGAGCCGCTGGGCTTCACCTCGTCATCATTGCGCCTCAAGGCGGACGCCGTCGCGGCCATCGAAGCGGCCGGCGGCAAGGCGCGTTATCGATTGGTGCACGACACCTTCCACCACCACCTGGCGGGCGAGAAGGAATTCTTCCCCGAATATACCGGCATCGTCCACATCTCGGGCGTGGTCGATCCCGCGCTGACGGCGGAAGAGATGCGGGACGAGCATCGCATCCTCGTCGACGGCCGTGACCGGCTCGGAAATATCGAGCAGATCCGCGACCTGCTTTCCCTTGGCTATGGCGGACCGTTCTCCTTCGAACCGTTTTCGCCGGATATCCACGCGCTGGACAATCCCGCCGTGGCGCTGCGCAACAGCATGGACTTCATCCGCGACGGTCTTGCCTGAAAGGCGGCTTGACCGGCGTGTTGAAGCAGGCGGGGGTCGAACAGATCGGAACCGGGAGGCCTGAATGACCACACTCGATACACGCAACAGCGCGACGCGCGCGCTGATCACCGGCGGCGCACAAGGGGTCGGGCTGGCCGTGGCACGGCAGCTCGTCGACGAAGGCTGCAAGGCGCTGGTCCTGCTCGGACGTTCCGAGGCAAAAGGCCGGACCGCCGTCGCCGAACTGGAAAAGAAGGGTGCCGAAGCGATCTTCGTCAGCGCGGACCTCGCCGACCCGGCCGCCTGCCTCGCTGCCGTTGAAACAGGCTTGAAGCGGTTCGGCAGCCTGAATGCCCTGGTCAATGCGGCAGCTTCGGCCGCGCGCGGCTCGCTGGTCGAGACCACACCCGACATGTTCGACGAGATGTTCGCCATCAATGTACGCGGGCCGTTCTTTCTGATGCAGGGGCTGGTCAAGCATCTGCTTGCGAGCGGTCAGGCAGGCTCCATCGTCAACGTGCTCTCGGTGAATGTGCATGGCGGCCAGTCCTTCCTGTCGTCCTATTCGGCAAGCAAGGGTGCGCTGGCGACACTGACGAAGAATGTCGCCAACGCCTATCGCCGCAACCGCATCCGCTGCAACGCGGTGCTGCCCGGCTGGATGGACACGCCGGGCGAGGCCGACACGCAGGCGAAATTCCATGGTGCGGGAGCCGACTGGCTGGCCAGGGCCGAGGCTGGCGCGCCGATGGGGCAGCTGGTGAAGACGCATGAGATGGCGGGCCTCATCACCTACATGCTGTCGCCCCAATCCGGCGTGATGACCGGCGCGCTGGTGGATTACGACCAGAACGTGCCGGGCATCATCGGCGAATAGGCGGGCCGGCAACGAACCGCGCGACGACGACGCGTTCTGGTCGGTTGGGACAAGGGGCGTGACAAACACCGCGGCTTCCGTTACAAGGCACGCCATGATCCACCTGACCGCCTCGTTTTGGTACTTTAGCTACGGTAGCTCGCTGGCGGCGGGAGGATTGCGCTCGATCTGAAGATTGCAGCATAAAGATCCGAACAGCCGCCAGACCTGGCGGCTTTTTTGTTTCAGCCGGCAGGTCTCCCAACCAGGAGCAGAAAGCCGTGTTGACCACCACTGACGACCTTCGGGTCAAGGAACTCAAGGAACTGAGCACACCTGACCAGGTGATGCAGGAGATACCGCGCACGCTGACGGCGACCCGAACGGTCACCGCCTCGCGCAATGCGATCCATGCCATGTTGACCGGCACCGACGACCGGCTGCTGGTCGTGGTGGGTCCCTGTTCGATCCACGACCCGGCCGCGGCCATAGACTATGCCAACCGTCTGGCGGCGTTGCGCGAAAGTCTGTCCGACCGGCTCGAGATCGTCATGCGGGTCTACTTTGAAAAGCCACGCACCACGGTCGGCTGGAAGGGCCTGATCAACGATCCCGATCTCGACGGCAGCTTCAACATCGACAAGGGGCTGAGACTGGCGCGCAACGTGCTGGCGGCGGTCAACAATCTCGGCCTGCCGGCAGCGACCGAATTCCTCGACATGACGACGCCGCAATACATCGCCGACCTCGTCGCCTGGGGCGCGATCGGTGCGCGCACGACCGAAAGCCAGATCCATCGCGAACTGGCATCGGGCCTGTCCTGCCCGGTCGGCTTCAAGAATGGTACCGACGGCAATGTCCGCATCGCTGCCGACGCGGTGAAGTCTGCGGCGCACCCGCATCATTTCATGGCGGTGACCAAGGGCGGACGCAGTGCGATCGCGGCCACCACCGGCAACGAGGATTGCCATGTCATCCTGCGCGGCGGGCTTGCGCCGAACTATGACGCGGCAAGCGTCGAGGCGGCCAGTGCGGAACTCACCCGCGTCGGCCTCGCCCCGCGGCTGATGATCGATGTCAGCCATGCCAACAGCAGCAAGAAGCCGGAGAACCAGCCGAAGGTCGCGGCCGACGTGGCGGCACAGGTCGCAGCAGGTGACGAGCGCATCATCGGCCTGATGATCGAGAGCAATCTCGTCGCCGGCCGGCAGGATGTCGTGCCCGGCAAGCCGCTGGTCTACGGGCAGAGCATCACCGACGGCTGCATCGACTGGGCAATGACCGAGACGGTGCTGCGCGGGCTTGCCGATGCGGTCGAACATCGCCGCGCCGCACGCCATGCGCTGATCGCCAAGCGGCCCGGCGCGGCGTGAACAGTTGCCTGGCGGCGGAAGCGTCTTCGTCGCCAGGCGATCTCAGCGCACGTCGACCCAGCGCTTTTCCTCGAACGAGCGTGCCATGGCATGCACGGTACGCTCGATCTCCAGCCCTTCGTCAAACTCGATGAGGTTTGCCTCTTCGCCCCGGATGCGGCGGATCAGTTCCCGGCACTCGATCGTCTTGAGGTCGTTGAAGCCCAGTCCATGACCCGGCGCCGGGATGAAACGGTCATAAGGCTTGTGGACGGGTGCTGCCAGTATGGTGCGGTAGCCCTGCTCGGTGGCACGATCCGAGGTGACATAGAGCTGGAATTCGTTGAACCGTTCCTGGTCGAACAGGATCGAGCCCTTAGAACCGAATATCTGCACGGCAATGTGGCCCTTGCGTCCCCAGGCGGAACGATTGACGAGCAGCGTGCCCGAGACGCCATTGTCGAGATGGATGAGGCTGCTGGCGATATCATAGGTCTCGACGGCGCGGCGGCCCCCACCGGCCAGAGCACGGTCGGCATAAGGCCTGGCCATGTCGCACATCACGCTGGCCACACGGCCGAACAGGGCCTTCACCAGCGACAGCGGATGCACGGCGAAGTCATCGAGCGCGCCATAACCGGAAGCAGCCTCATGCTTCCAGTTGAACAGCGCCTCGGGAGCAGCCATGAAGTCTTCGTCCATCTCGATGCGCAGATGGCTGATATCGCCGATGACGCCTTCGTCAAGCAGCGCGCGGATGTGCCGGACCGTCGGGCCCTGGATATAGTTGTAGCCGAGCGCGGCAACCCTGCCGGAACGGCGCGACGCCGCCAGCATCGCTTCGGCATCGGCGAACGATGGCGCCATCGGCTTCTCGCACCAGACATGCTTGCCTGCCTCGAGGGCGGCAATGGCCATCTGAGGATGGAACTGGTTCGGCGTGGTGACCGAGACGACATCGACGGCCGGATCCTCGATCAGGCGGCGCCAGTCACTGGAGGCCTTGTCGAAGCCGAATTCGTCGGCACGCTGTCGCGCCAGTTCCGTACTGGCCTCGGCGAGATGGACAAGCCGCACCGGTTCGACATCGCCAAACACGGTACGCACAGACGTCCAGGCCAGCGCATGACACTTGCCCATGAAGCCGGTTCCGATCAAGCCAACGCCGATCATGTGCACTCTCCCTGACTGTGTGACGATACTCTTTTGAACTCTTTAGTCCATTTCTGTCTTTGATGGAATATATGATCCATTTTGGATGGCATCTTTTCCGCGAACCGCTATGCTCTTGCGATTGGAGACAGAACAGGGGATTCTTGAACCCATGAACCCTCGCCTGCCGCAAGACTACGAATCGCTCCGCAACCTCGTTCTGGAAAAGCGTTCCGCGCTGCCGAAGCGCATCGCGCAGATCGCGGCCTATGCACTCGACAATCCCGACGAAATCGCTTTTGGCACGGCCGCCAGCATCGCCGCTTCCGCCGGCGTGCAGCCTTCCACCCTTATCCGTTTCGCGCAGTTTCTCGGTTTCGACGGTTTCACCAGCCTGCAATCGGTGTTCCGCGAAAGGCTGCGCGAACGCACCGTCTCCTATGAAGACCGGCTGAAGGCACTGCGCGGCGGCGGTGTCACCCAGAACCGCACCATCCTCGACGGCTTCGTGGAGTCCGCGACACGATCGCTCGAAGCCGTATCGCGCGCGCTCGACGACGGCCTGCTCGACCGCGCCGTGGAAGTACTGGCCAGGGCCGAGACCATCTATCTGGTTGCGCGCCGCCGCTCCTACCCGATCACCTCCTACATGGCCTATGCGCTGGGCAAGCTGAAAATCCGCTACACGCTGGTCGAATCCGCCGCCGGCCTCGATCCGGAGATCATGTCGTTCGCCACGCCGAAAGATGCCGTGGTGGCCATCAGCTTTTCGCCCTACGCCTCCCAGACCGTGGACTATGCCCGCGTGCTCTCCGACCAGGGCGTGCCGGTGGTGGCCATCACCGACAGTGCCTTTTCCCCGCTCGCCCAGTCGGCCAAGGTCTGGTTCGAGGTGGCGGAGGCCGATTGCGCCGGCTTCCGTTCCCTGTCAGCCACCATGGCGCTGGCAATGACGCTGGCCGTGGCAACGGCCGAGCGGCGCAATGGAACGTGAATTCCAAAAATAGCCCAATCATTCCATATTGACTGTGGAATGGAATTAATATTTCATAGCCTGGAGTACCGACGGCGTCCTGGGACGCCAGAAAACCTGTCGTTTCAGGGAGGAAAGCATGGCGAGCCTTCGCAGCGCCGACAAGGCGCTCGACGTCATCACCATCGGCCGCGCCTCGGTGGATCTCTACGGTCAGCAGATCGGCTCCCGGCTGGAAGACATCACCTCCTTCGCCAAGTCGGTCGGCGGCTGCCCGGCCAACATCGCTGTCGGGACCGCGCGACTTGGCCTGAAGTCGGCACTGCTGACACGCGTCGGCGACGAGCAGATGGGTCGTTTCATCCGCGAACAGCTGACGCGCGAGAAGGTCAATGTCGATGGCCTGCGCACCGACCCCGAACGATTGACGGCTTTGGTGCTGCTCTCGGTCGAGGACGAGGGTGTCTCGCCGATGATCTTCTACCGCTCCGACTGCGCCGACATGGCACTGTCCGAAGACGACGTCGACGAGGCTTTCGTCGCGTCGGCCAGGGCCATCGTCGTTACCGGCACGCATTTTTCCCGCCCCAACAGTGACGCCGCCCAGCGCAAGGCAATCCGCATCGCCAAGGCAAATGGCGGCAAGGTGGTGTTCGACATCGACTATCGCCCGAACCTGTGGGGCCTGGCAGGCCATGCCGAAGGGTTCGGCCGCTACATCAAGTCCGACCGTGTCTCGGCACAGTTGAAGACCGTATTGCCGGATTGCGACCTGATCGTCGGCACGGAAGAAGAAGTGCTGATCGCATCGGGCGAAGGCGACCTGCTGGCGGCGCTGAAGACCATCCGTTCGCTGTCTGCCGCCACCATCGTGCTGAAGCGCGGCGCCAAGGGCTGCATCGTCTATGACGGGCGGATCAGCGATGACCTCGAAGACGGCATCGTCGGCGACGGCTTCGCCATCGAAATCTACAACGTGCTGGGTGCCGGCGATGCCTTCATGTCCGGCTTCCTGCGCGGCTGGCTCGGCGGCGAGGATCTGGCGACGGCTGCCACCTGGGCCAATGCCTGCGGGGCGTTTGCGGTGTCGCGCCTGCTCTGCGCACCGGAATATCCGACGTTCACGGAACTGCAGTTCTTCCTGGGGAACGGCTCGAAACACCTGGCGTTGCGCAAGGACGAGGCGATCAACCATGTACATTGGGCGACCACCCGCCGCCGCGACATCCCGCTGCTTATGGCACTGGCCTGCGACCATCGTGTGCAACTGGAAGATATCGCGAGCAAAGCCGGCGCGGATGTCTCCCGCATCAACGCCTTCAAGGTGCTTGCGGTGAAGGCTGCCGCGGAAGTTGCAGCCGGGCGCGACGGCTACGGCATGCTGATCGACGAGAAGCATGGCCGGGAAGCGATGTTCGAATTCGCCCGTCATCCCTTCGCCTGGCTCGGCCGCCCGGTCGAACTGCCGGGCTCGCGACCCCTGCGTTTCGAATTCAGCCAGGATATCGGATCGCAGCTGGTCGACTGGCCCGTCGATCACTGCATCAAGTGCCTGTGCTTTTATCACCCAGACGATCCGGAGGCCCTGAAACGGGAGCAGCAGGAGAAACTGCGCGCTCTGTTCGAGGCCGCACGCAAGGTCGGCCGCGAACTGCTGGTCGAGATCATCGCCGGCAAGCATGGCAAGGTTGACGACGACACCATTCCGCGTGCCCTTGAAGAGCTCTACGCGCTCGGCATCAAGCCCGACTGGTGGAAGCTGGAGCCACAGGCTTCGGCCGGCGCCTGGGCGAAAGTGGAGGAGACGATCGTGCGCAATGATCCGCTCTGCCGCGGTGTCGTCCTGCTGGGCCTCGAGGCGCCGCTCGACGAACTTGAGGCGGCTTTCGCCGCTACCGCGAACGCGCCGATCGTCAAGGGTTTTGCAGTTGGCCGCACCATCTTTGTGCACGCAGCCGAACAATGGCTTGCCGGCAAAATGAACGACGAGCAGGCCGTCGAGGATATGGCGCGGCGCTTCGAGGAATTGACCAGGGCCTGGCTTGCCGCACGAGACCGCAAGGCGGCATAAGACCGGTCGGAGGAGACGCATGATGACCAAGACCGTTCGCCTGACCATGGCGCAGGCGCTCACCCGCTTCCTCGCCGCCCAGATGACCGTGATCGACGGCGAAAAGCTGCCGATCTTCGGTGGCGTCTGGGCGATTTTCGGCCATGGCAATGTCGCCGGCATCGGCGAGGCGCTCTATCAGCTGCGGGACGAATTGCCGACCTTCCGCGCCCACAACGAGCAGGCCATGACGCATGCGGCGATCGGCTACGCCAAGGCGCATTTCCGCCGCCGTTTCATGGCCGCCACCACCTCGATCGGTCCAGGCGCGGTCAACATGGTCACGGCCGCAGCGCTCGCCCACGTCAACCGGCTTCCGGTGCTGCTTCTGCCAGGCGACGTCTTCGCCAACCGCCTTCCCGACCCGGTGCTGCAGCAGGCCGAGGATTTCTCGGATGGCACGGTTTCCGTCAACGACTGTTTCCGCCCGGTCTCCCGCTACTTCGACCGCATCACCCGGCCGGAACAGATCATTCCCGCACTGGCCCGCACCATGCAGGTCCTGACCGATCCCGCCGAATGCGGCCCGGTGACGCTTTCGCTGTGCCAGGACGTCCAGGCGGAAGCCTATGACTATCCCGAGCGCTTCTTCGAGGAGCGCATCTGGCAGGTGCGCCGGCCTCGCCCCGACCGCACCGAACTGAATGACGCCGTCGCGGCATTGAAGGCCGCCAGGAAGCCGCTGGTGATCGCCGGCGGGGGCGTGCTCTATTCCGGTGCGTCCGCCGAGCTGGCACGTTTCGTCGAAGCGGCCGGCATTCCGGTCTGCGAGACGCAGGGCGGCAAATCCTCCTTGGCCGACAACCACCCGCTCAACATGGCGGCTGTCGGCGTCACCGGCACCACGGCCGCCAACCGGCTGGCCGAAGAGGCGGACGTCGTTGTCGCGGTCGGCACCCGGCTGCAGGATTTCACCACCGGCTCCTGGGCGCTGTTCCAGAATTCCGCCAAGACCATCATCGGCCTCAACGCACAGCCCTTCGACGCCGGCAAACATCGCGCCTTGCCGCTGGTGGCGGATGCCGCGGAAGGACTGGCGGAGCTGGCGGCCGGCCTGAAGGGTTGGAAAGCCCCGGCGAGCTGGACGGAGAACGCCACCAAGGGCAAGAACGAGTGGCAGGCCGCCGCCGCCAGGGTCACGGCTCCAACCAATGCGGCCTATCCTTCCGACGCGCAGGTGATCGGCGCGGTCCAGCGCGCGATGGGCTCCGGCGTAACCGTGCTGCATGCCGCCGGCGGGCTGCCGGGCGAACTGCACAAGCTGTGGCAGGCCGGCGCGCCGGGTTCGTATCATGCCGAATACGGCTTCTCGACCATGGGCTACGAGATCGCCGGCGCGCTCGGCGCCAAGATGGCAAGGCCGGACCAGGAAGTGGTCGTCATGCTCGGCGACGGCTCCTACCTCATGCTCAATTCCGAGATCGCCACTTCGGTGATGCTCGGCCTGAAGCTGACCATCGTCCTGCTCGACAATCGAGGCTATGGCTGCATCAACCGGCTGCAGATGGCGACCGGCGGCGCCAACTTCAACAATCTGCTCAAGGATGCCCGCCACGAGACGCTGCCCGACATCGACTTCGCTGCCCATGCCGCGAGCCTCGGCGCGGTCGCGCAAAAGGTCTCCTCGATCGCCGACCTGGAAAGCGCCCTGGCGAAAGCGAAGACCAACAGTCGCACGACGGTGATCGTCATCGACACCGACCCCTCGGTATCCACCGAGGCCGGCGGGCACTGGTGGGACGTGGCGGTGCCGGAAGTGAGCGCCCGCAAGGAAGTCACCGTCGCCCGCAAGGGCTATGAGGAAAAGCGCAGGCTGCAGCGCGTCGGCGACTGAGTTTGCGACCCAATCATCGAGATCGGAGTTTATGAATTGAAAGCCAAACTGGGCATGTCCCCCATCGCATGGTGGAACGACGACCTCGTGGAACTGAGCGACGACGTCTCGCTCGAGGAATGCCTGAGGCAATCGCGTTCGGCCGGTTTTACCGGCATGGAGCAGGGTCGCCGTTTCCCGGGCACACCGGAAGAGATGCTGCCGATCCTGAGAAACGCCGACGTCACGCTGTGCGGCGGCTGGTTTTCCGGTACGCTGGTCAATGAAGAGCTCGCGGTCAACAAGGACCGCATCGCCCCGATGATCGAGCTGTTCAAGGCGGTCGACGCGCCCTGCATCGTCTATGGCGAGGTCGGCCGTTCGATCCAGGGCGACCGCTCCAGGCCGCTCGCCACCAAGACCGTGCTGAGCGATGACGAGATGAAAGCCTATGCGCGCAAGGTAACGGAGTTCGGCGAATGGTGCGCGGAACAGGGCATGCCGCTCTCCTACCACCACCATATGGCGGCGGTGGTGCAGTTCGAGCACGAACTCGACACTTTCATGAAGCATTCGGGCGAAGGCATTCCGCTGTTGCTCGATGCCGGCCACCTGGCCTTCGCCGGCGGCGATGTCCTGCGCGCCATCGACAATCATCACCGGCGCATCAACCATGTGCACGTCAAGGACGTGCGCATGGACGTCATCAAGGCACTGGACTGGCAGAAGCAATCCTTCCTCGATGCAGTCGCACTTGGCGCCTTCACCGTGCCAGGTGACGGGTCGCTGGATTTCGGCGCGATCGTGCAGAAGTTCGCCGGCTATGGATATGAAGGCTGGTTCGTCGTCGAAGCCGAGCAGGATCCGAAGAAGAACCCTCCCCTGAGGATGGCCCAGGTCGGACACAAGGAACTGATGCGCGTGATGACTGCAGCAGGCTATACGGTAGAGACACAGGGCTTCCCTACCAGTTGAAGAAACGGACATCGCGATGAACAAGGACAACCAGCATCCCTTCTTCCGGCCATTGTGGCGCCGGCTCGCGGTGATTGCGGTGTGCGTGATCTGGTCGGCCGTCGAATTCGCGGTGGGAACGCCATTCTGGGGTACGCTGGTCGGAGGCATGGCCGTCTACGCCGTGTGGACGTTCCTGATCAGCTACAAGCCCGACGACGGAAGCCAACAGCCAGGTGAAACCAAGACGCCCGAAACCGGGACTGCCGACAACAGGGATTGAGGAACGAACATGTCGAAACTGCTGGTGAAGGCCAGGACAGGCCATGGCCATGTCGCAAACGTCACGCCGCAGAACGCCGGCTGGACGCATGTCGGTTTCGACCTGCACCGGCTGGCGCCGGGACAAAGCGTGTCAGGCGAGACGGGCGACCGTGAAACCTGCCTGGTGTTCGTCACCGGCAAGGGCAAGGCCACGGCCGGCGGGCAGAAACTCGGCCTGCTCGGCGAACGCATGTCGCCTTTCGACGGCAAGCCCTGGTCCGTCTACGTGCCGCAGGGCTCTGGCTGGTCCGTCATCGCGGAGACCGAACTGGAGCTTGCCGTCTGCACGGCACCGGGACTGAATGGCGGCCTGCCGGTGCGGGTGATCGGACCCGACGATCTCGGCCAGGAAACGCGCGGCAAGGGCACCAACACCCGCTACGTCACCAACATCCTGCCTGAAGGCGAGCCGGCGGATTCGCTGCTGGTGGTGGAGGTGATCACGCCGGGCGGCCATACATCCAGCTACCCGCCGCACAAGCACGATCAGGATAACCTGCCCGCCGAATCCTATCTGGAAGAGACCTACTATCACCGGCTCAACCCGCCGCAGGGCTTTGCTTTCCAGCGCGTCTATACCGATGATCGCTCCCTGGACGAAGCAATGGCGGTGGAAGACGGCGACGTGGTGCTGGTGCCCAAGGGTTACCACCCTTGCGCCGCCTGCCACGGCTACGATCTCTATTATCTCAACGTCATGGCCGGGCCGAAGCGGACGTGGAAGTTCCACAATGCCGTGGAGCATGAGTGGCTGGTAAGCAGGTAAGGGAATAGGGGAGTAAGGCGGTAGGACAAAAAGGGCTGTTGAACGACACCAGCCCGCTCCCTTATTCCCCCATTTTCCTACTCCCTTATTCGCAGCATGTGATTGTCCCAGACAAAATCCGGCTCCTTCGCCGTGTTGCCGTCGGGCTGCATGATGACGCCGGCGCCAGTGGTGGCGAGGAACCCGTCATGGTCGGGCGCCAGGCCGCAGACCTCGGTCAGGCTGCTGGTCTTGAGCACCTTGCCGCTGGCCGCCTCGATCACCGCGAAGGCATTGCCTTGCGGTGATGACACGGCAACCGTGCCGGCATCCGGATTGGCGGCCACCGAGCCGATATAGTTGCGGAAGCCGGTCAGCACATCCTTCGGCATGTCGAGCAATGCGAGGTCCTTGCCGCGCTCGGCACGCCCGACCAGCAGCGGCTGCTCCGTCGCCGGTCCGCGATGCTGGCAGCCGAACCACACCGTGCCCCTGGCGTCGAGATCCATGTGGCGGATGGACAGCTGATGCAGCGCCGGCGGCAGCTCATGCTTTTCGATCAGGTCGCCGGTGACGCGGTCGACCAGCACGTAGGACGGCTTCATGGTGGCGATGTTGAGCTCGGCGCGACCGAAATCGGGATGCGTCTCGATGCCGCCATTGGCAATCGCGATGGTGCGGCCATCGCCGAGCAAAAGCAGTTCGTGCGGACCGACGCCGTAGGTGGGGAACTCGCCGATGCGCTTGAAGCCAGCCTTGGTATCGTAGACGCCGACCATGCCGGCGGCATTGTCGAAGTCGTTTTCGGTGGCGTAGAGCAGCGCGCCATCGGTCGAGAACGCGCCATGGCCGAAGAAATGCCGATCGGGCAGGCTGGCTATGGTCAGCGGTTCGCTGCGGCCCTTGTGGTCGAAGACGACGAAGAACGTCCCTGGCTGGCGGGCGAACACTGCCGAGCGGCCCGAGACCGGGTCGAAGGTGACGTCATGGCCGCGATCGGGCAGATCGACCGCATGCAGCATTTTTCCGGCTTCGGACAGCACGGCAGCGCCATAGCTGCCGTCGCGTTTCATATAGGCAGTGGCAAAGACGGCATCCGCCGCCAGCGTCGCGGCCCAGGCCTTCGGCGCCAGCGCCGCCAGAAAGCCGGCGCCTGCCGCCTTGAGAAAATCACGGCGATCGATGAGTGGCGTGCGCATGGGGATGACCTCAGAGCAATTCCGGAAAGATTGAAGCGCTTCCGTGAAAAACGGAAACGCTCTAGTCGCCATCCAGCGAGGAAAAGCCGGCGGTCAGGCCGAAGGCGCCCGACAGCCGTGTGCCGAACAGGTTGCTCAGGCTGCTGGTGATGAGCTGGAAGTGCTCCAACGCAGCGCGACGCTTCGGGTCAGCCAGAACCTCGGTGGCCGGGCCGGATGCCTCCTTGGCCGCGGCAACACTGTTGACCATCTGGATCCCGATCGAATCGGCGATCCAGCGTTCGTCCTTGGGCAGCGCATCGCCGAGATTCGAAGCCTGGAACAGGCGGTTCATGCCGTCGAGATTGGCCGCAAGCGAGGCGCCGGTGAGGCCCGAGCGCCAATAGATCGCCTGCTTTGGCTTGTCCTCATCCGGGCTGGCCCCAAAGAAGCTCTTCAGGCGCTGATCCCGCACCAGCTCAAGTCCGTTGATGAAGGCGCCCATCAATTCGGTCACCGCCTCACTGCCGTCGCGGTAGAGTGGGTTGTCAGGACCGGGGCTCGCCCATTGAGCGGCGAAACCATCCGGCTTCGCCCAGGCAGCAGACACCTCGGTGGCGATCGTCTCGATGTTGCCGGCGATGGCCAGGCCGTAGGCGCAGCGATAGGCGCCGTCCTTGCCGGCGAGTGTCTCCGCGTCCTGGCCATGGAGGACGAATTCCAACGCACCCAGCCCCTGCATGGCGATGCTCTTGCCGGCAACGCCGGTAGCATCCGCGGCTGATGCGTCCTTATCGGCCAGTGCCGCCTGTACCTGCTTCAGGCCAAGTCCCTTGCGGTCCGGCCAGTAGAGCATGCGCTCCAGACGGTTGTTCTCGGTGATCGGCCCGAAACGAACGATTTCGACGGTCGACCAGGCCGTCACCGCGCCTGCGAACTCGGTTCGCGCGGTATCGAGAGCCTGTTTCGACGGCGCCGCGCACAGGGCCTTGACGGCCTTGGCTGTCGACGCCGTGTGTTGCTGCAGCGACGCGTAGGCCGGGCGGATGAAGCCATCGACCGCGCCGTTGACGACATCCGAAGCCTGCACGGCCGCTCCGGCCGGCTGGGCAGCGGCAAGGGCCATCGGGAAAACAAGCAGCGCGGAAAATTTGCTTAGGCGTTTCATCATAGCGACTCCAGGAACTTGATCAGCGCGTCACGCTCGCCGGCGCCGGCGGCGGCGAAGCGGTCGCGGGCCTTCCGGCCTTCGCCGCCGTGCCACAGGATAGCTTCGGTCAAATTGCGGGCACGGCCGTCATGCAGGAAGAAAGTGTGACCGCTGACACGCTGGGTCAGGCCGATGCCCCACAGCGGCGGCGTGCGCCATTCGTTGCCGGTGGCGTCACCGACGGCCTGGCCATCTGCCAGCCCTTCGCCCATGTCGTGCAGCAGGAAATCGGAATACGGCCAGATCAGCTGGAACGACTGCGCCTTGTTCGGTGCATCGCGGCGGGTGACGAATTTCGGCGTGTGGCAGGACGCGCAGCCCATTTCGTAGAAGGCCTTCTTGCCTGCCAGCACGGGCTGCTTGTCGACGTCGCGCCGTGCCGGCACGGCAAGGTTCTGCGAGTAGAAGGTGACCAGATCCATCACCGGCGTTGGCGCCTCCACTGGCCCGAGCCGCTCCTGAACGCCGTTCGGCATATCCAGGCAGGCTTTCTGGGCCTTGGTGCAATCGCCCCAATGCCTGGGCACTTCCGGCGTCGAAATGCCGATGTCGCCGGCAAAGGCATCCGCCGATTGCTGGCGGATCGATGGCGTCTGCGCCTTCCAGCCGAAGCGACCGAGGGCGAGTTCACCGGTGAGCTCGTCGCGCACGATGTTGGGGCGACCGGAGATGCCGTCGCCGTCGCGATCTTCAGGATCAGCATTGGCCAGGATGTCGGCGGGATGAATCTGCTCGATCAGGCCAAGCCCGATCATGGCCGGGGTCACGCGCGGCGACAGCGTCGTGGCCGGATCCATGGGACCATAGCCGAGACCGTCGACCACATAGCTCGGCTTGCGCAGCGACACTTTGGTGCCGTCACCAAGCGTCACCGGTTGCTCGACATAGGTGATGCGCATGCGTCCTTCGCCGACAAGGCCGGGAACGGCGAGGTCCTGCAGCTGCGTGCCGTAGGTCGGGTCGGGAAAGTTCAGCACCTTGCGCTCGGCGCGCTGCGCTTTTTCTTCCTCGGTCGAGGCCTCGCGCGCCAGTCTCAGGAACATCGAGGTGGCATCGGCTTTGCCTTCCGGCGGGTGGCCGCGGCCGTCCTTTAGGTGGCATGTCTGGCAGGCACGGGCATTGAACAGCGGCCCGAGCCCATCCGACGCCTGCGTCGACGATGGCGAGGAGACCCAGTTCTTGCGGAAAATGGCGTTGCCGAGCTTGAAGGTGCCTTCTTCCTCGAAAGTGATGTTGGCCGAGGACTGTGAAAAAGCGTCGGCGGTGACGCGTTTCCTGGAAGTGCCGGCGCCGCCCTGCATCAACTCATACTCCTCCGGCCTGGAGAAGTCGGTCGTCGGCCTGGTGATGGCCTCGACGCGAGCGCGATCCTTTTCGGAAAGATCGGTGCGCGCGGTCGGCAGATCAGGCGCATCGCCGGCCAGCACGAGCGCGGTCGGCGACATGGTTGCAAGCAACACGACAATCGCCAGATGATTGGTATGTCGAAAAATACCGACCACCCCGGTGGCGGGTTGGTCGGTTTGTTCAGCTTTCCATCCGCGTGATGCGCGGCGCAACAAGTCTACGATGCGCCGCATGCGCGCATGTCCTATTCCGCTTCGTTGGCCGAATCCGCGTTGAGCAGGCCATACTTCTCTTCGCCGAGCGAGCCGAGCAGATCGAGCTGGGTTTCGAGGAAGTCGATATGGCCTTCCTCGTCGGCGAGCAGTTCCTCGAACAGCTTCATGGTCACATAGTCACCATGCTCGTGGCAGATATCACGCGACTGCTTGTAGGAGGCGCGGGCGTCATATTCGCCGGCCAGGTCCGATTCCAGCACTTCCTTGACATTCTGGCCGATCCGCAGCGGCGCGACCGACTGCAGGTTCGGATGCCCCTCAAGGAAGATGATGCGGGCCACCAGCTTGTCGGCGTGCTGCATTTCCTCGATCGATTCCGCCCGCTCCTTCTTTGCGAGCTTGGTGTAGCCCCAGTCCTCCAGCAGGCGATAGTGGACCCAATACTGGTTGACGGCACCGAGCTCTAGGAACAGAGCTTCGTTAAGCCGCTCGATGACCTGTTTTTCGCCCTTCATGGGTTTTGCTCCCGTATTGGACGCGCAGTTCTCTCACGCGATCCAGATGTGAAACGATATCCACGCCGCCCGCCTCCGAGCGGGCGTGGTAGTTCTCGGTGACCCGAATGATCGTTTCCACCACATTTGGGAAGCAGCCGCAACAGCGACCACGCTTGCGCATCGAATGGTAGACCTTGGCCGGCACGATAAGCTGCCAGGGATCCTCATCCAGCAGGGCGATGATGGCCTGCTCGATCTCCTTTTCAGTGATGATATTGCAATGACAGATCAGCATTTGCGGTTCTGGATGGCTGGCGGCGCTTCATCGGCGCCGCGTGGCTTTCTGGGTTTCTCTCAACACCCGCCTGAACGGCAGGTGCCACGCTCCTACTTGAACACCTTCTCGGGCGAATCGAGGCTGGCCGAACCTTCGAAGGCGATGGCGTCCAGCTTCAGTGCCGCAACGACGCGTTCGATCGACTTGGTCTGGTCGACCAGCGCGTCGATCGCCGCCTGCACGGTGGCATTGCCTTCCTTGTTGCCTTCGCCGATCTGCTGGTCATAGGCCTCGCCTTTTTCAGCGCGCGCCTTGATCGCTTCCATCTTGGCAACGCTGGTTTCCAGCTTGCCGGTGAGCTCCTTGTCGAGCGCCGGATCGGTCGCCTTGACGAGATCCGCCACCGAAGGACCGGAAACGGTGCTGCCGTCGACGCGCTTGTAGCTCGCGAGGTAGGCGTCACGGATGCCAACGGCATCATAGAGGTGCGAGTTGTAGGTGTTGTCGGAGAAGCAGTCGTGCTCCTCTTCCGGATCGTGCAGCAGCAGGCCGAGCTTCATGCGCTCGCCGGCCAGTTCGCCATAGGAAAGCGAACCCATGCCGGTGAGGATGACAGCGATGCCGGCCTTCGGATCGCCTTCCTCCAGCGCCTTGCGCGCCGCGCCGCCGTCCTTCCAGTTGCCGACCATCTCCTGGAGGTCGTCAACCAGCAGGTCGCTGGCCGCCTTCAGATATTCGGCACGGCGGTCGCAATTGCCGCCGGTGCAGTTCTTGGTGTCATAGTCGGTAAAGGGGCGATTGCCGGCCCCCGGCCCGGTGCCGTTCAGGTCCTGGCCCCACAGCAGGAATTCGATGGCGTGATAGCCGGTAGCGACGTTGGCCTCGATGCCGCCGGCTTCCTGCAGCGAACCTGACAGGAATTCCTTGGTCAGCTTCGACGCATCGACCTTCTTGCCATCAATCTCGATTTCCTTGTTGGCGATGACATTGGCCGTATAGAGCGCGTTCTGGTCGGAGTCCGTGCCATAGCTCTTGTCGACATAGTCGATCAGGCCCTCGTCCAGCGGCCATGAATTGACGCGGCCTTCCCAGGCATCGACGACCGGGTTGCCGAAACGATAGACTTCGGACTGCTGATAAGGCACGCGCGCCGCCTTCCAGGCGGTGCGGGCCGCGTCCAGCGTTTCCTGCGACGGCTTGGCGATCAGCGCATCGACGGCCGCATCCAGCGCCTTGGCGGTGGTCAGCGAGTCCTCGTATTTCGCCAGCGCGATATCGGAATAGGTCTTGATGACCGCCTTCGGATCGGTCTCTGCCTTGGCAGGCAGCGCGAAAACGGCCGTGGTCAACGCCAGCGTGGCGGCGATCGCGGCAATCTTGCCGCCGAAGCGTGCCGTCACCTTGTTGTTCTGCATTTCAAACGTCTCCCTCGGGACCATCTTAAAGACCGACCACCCGCGCCGGGAAGCAAGGCCCGACCGGCAGATGGCGCAATGTGTGAGAAAAAGGCGTGCAGACGCGGCGACGGTTGTCGCCAAAGGCCGAGCGGATAACCGCCGAAAGGCGCGGCGCACGCGGGAAAAGCAAAGACTGCCTCCAATCGAAAGGGTTCAAGGCCCAGACATCAAAGGAATGCGCGGGGTTGCGCGAGCCTCCATAAAGCTGCGAGAACGGCGAAAGTCAACGCAAATCGGCAATAAAGCCTTTCAAAACAATAGTTTGGAACTATTCTAAACTAGAAGGATCAAGTTTAAACCGGACAAGCTAGCGGATCCTCACCCACACCTCGCCAGCTTAGCTTTTGTTTTATCAAGCATTCTCGCCGCAAAACCCCGGCGGATTTTGGCACGCAACTGCCATGGCCCGGAAATGGCATTGACAGCCGGCTGTCCAGGGTGCGACCCGGATGTGGCCTCTTGCGGCGGCAGCGGACAATCGCCACTTGCGGCTTCGATCTAAATTCCATGTGAAGGCAGGTTGCGATGAAGAATGGTGTCGTCATTGTCGGAACTGGCCATGCGGGGGTTCAGGCCGCGGCCAGCCTGCGCGAGGAGGGCTATGACGGCCCGGTCGTGCTGCTCGGCGACGAGACCGACCTGCCCTATCACAAGCCGCCGCTGTCCAAGACCTTCATCAAGGACGCCGAGGCCAAGCCGCAGCCGCTGCGCGGCGAAACCTTCTATTCCGGCCACAACATCGACCTGCGCCCCGGCCTGCGCGTCGAGCGCATCGATGCAGGTGCTGGCGTCCTCGACATTGCCGGCGGCGGCACGATCCCTTTCGACCGGCTGGTCCTGGCGACCGGTTCGCGGCCAAGATTGCTGCCCCTCCAGGGTGGCGACCTCGCCGGTGTGATTTCCCTGCGCTCGCTGGACGATGCCCGCATCATCCGCGATCTAAGCGCAGCGGCTTCGGATGCCGTCATCCTCGGCGGCGGTTTCATCGGACTGGAGATCGCGGCGACGCTCAGTGCCGGCGGGCGCAAGGTGACCGTGATCGAGGCGGCCGACCGGGTGCTCGGCCGTGCCGTGGCGCCGGTGATCGCTGCCCATGTCCATGAGCGGCTGATAGCCGGCGGCGTGCGTATCCTGACCGGCACGACCGTAGCCAGGCTGGAGGGCGAAAACGGCCATGTCGCTGCAGCCGTCACCTCGTCCGGAGACCGGCTGCCGGCGCAACTGGTCATCGTCGGCATCGGCGTGGTGCCGAATGTCGAGCTGGCCGAGGCGGCGGGCATCGCCACCGGCAACGGCATCCGCATCGACACAAGCATGCGCACCTCCTTGCCGGAGGTGCTGGCCGTCGGCGATGTCGCCAACTACCGGCATTGGGCGACGGACACCGATGTGCGGCTGGAGTCGGTGCAGAACGCCACCGACCAGGCAAAACTTGCCGCCCGCACCATCCTTGGCCGCGAAGAGACCTATTCGGCGGTGCCATGGTTCTGGTCCGACATCGGCGACATGAAACTGCAGATGGTCGGGCTGACGGCGGCCGGCGACCGGCACATCGTCGTGGGCGACGCCACCGAGAACAAGCTGTCCGTCTATCATTTCTGCGGCGACCGGCTGATCGCCATCGAATCCATCAATCGGCCGGCCGACCATATGCTCGGCCGCAAGATGCTCGGCGCCGGCTTCTCGCCAACGGCCGAGCAGGTACAGGCCGGACCCGACACGCTGAAAGCTGCCCTCGCCGCACACCAGCAGGCTGCGCCTGCCGCCTGAGCGACGCGCACACGCCAGGAACTGGATCAGGGCTCACGCGCCGCGTGGAACTGCGTGAACACCGGCTGACACGCTATGGGATTTTCGGTTGCGCCGCGCGGCTGCAATTGAGTTTCCACGAGGTCGAGCTTGCAGAACCCATCGGATAAAGCGGCCGAAGGCCAAGCGCCCTCGCAGCTGGGGCTGGCCGTGCTGATGGCGGTCGCCGCGATGATCTCGGTGCAACTGGGGGCAGCGCTGGCAAAGCCGGCGATGGACAGTTTCGGCCCGTTTGCGGTGACCTGGGGCCGCCTTGCCTGGGCGGCGATCCTGCTGTGGCTGATCGTGCGCCCCGATATCCGGAGCTACCGGCCGCGGGACCTGGCTGCCGCGATCGCCCTGGGCGCCACGATCGCGGTCATGACACTCACGTTCTACCTGGCGATCATGCGCGTGCCGCTTGGCCTTGTCGTCGCCATCGAGTTCCTTGGGCCACTCAGCGTTGCGGCATTCGGCTTTGCCCGCAGCTGGCGCCTGATCTGGCTGGTGCTGGCCTTCGTCGGTGTGCTGCTTCTTGTGCGAAACCTCGAAAGCTGGACGATCGATCTGCTTGGCCTGGTGTTCGCGCTGGCGGCGGGCACAGGCTGGGGCACCTACATCGTGCTGAACAAGCACGTCGGCAGCGCCTTCAAGGGTCTCGACGGCCTGGCCATCTCCTTCGTCGCGGCGGCGCTCATCGCCACGCCTTTCGGCCTGTACGAGACCGGCCTCGGCCTTCCCGGCGGCCTGATCGTGCAAACGGTCGGGCTCGCGGTCCTGACCCCGCTCTTGCCCTATGTGCTGGAAATGCAGGCCCTGCGCAGATTGCCCTCGGCCACGTTCGGCATCCTGATGAGCGCCGAACCCGGTATCGGCGCGCTTGCCGGCTATCTCATCCTGCACGAGCCGCTGAGCCCGCAGCAGATCGCGGGCATCGCCTGCGTCATCTGCGCCAGCGTCGGGGCAACGGTCAGCGCCCGAAGCTGACGTCCGGCGACGATAAAAAAGCCGGCGCTCTAGTGCGCCGGCCTTTCCATTCAGAGCTGCAGATAGAGCTTAAGCCCTTACTTCACGGATCGAAGTCTCCAGGATATCAAGCGCCTCGGTCATGACATTGTCCTGGACGGTGATCGGCGCCAAGAAACGGATGACGTTGCCGTAGACGCCGCAGGTGAGCAGGATCAGGCCCTTGTCCAGGGCCTTCAGCCGGACATTGTTGGCGAACTCGGCCGACGGCAGCTTGGTCTTGGCGTCGTTGAACTCGACCGCATTCATGAAGCCGGGGCCGCGGATGTCGACGATCTCGGGCACGTCGTCGCGCAGGGCTTCCAGCCGCTGCTTGAGCCGGGAGCCGAGCAAATTGGCGCGGTCGTTGAGCTTTTCTTCCTCGATCACGTCGAGCACCGCATTGGCGGCGGCGACGCCGAGCGGGTTGCCGGCATAGGTGCCGCCGAGACCGCCGGGGTTCGGCGAGTCCATCAGTTCGGCGCGGCCGGTGACGGCGGAGAGCGGGAAGCCGCCGGCAAGGCTCTTGGCCATGGTGGTGAGGTCCGGCGCAACGTCATGATGTTCCATCGCGAACATCTTGCCGGTACGGGCGAAGCCGGTCTGCACTTCGTCGGCAATCAGCAGGATGCCGTGCTGGTCGCAGATCTTGCGCAGCGCCGCGACGAAATCGCGCGGCGCTTCGTAGAAGCCGCCCTCGCCCTGCACCGGTTCGACGATGATGGCGGCGACGCGGGCCGGGTCGACATCAGCCTTGAACAGCTTGTCGAGCGCGGCCAGCGAATCCGCCGTGGTCACGCCGTGCAGCGCGACCGGGAACGGCACGTGGAAAACGTCACCCGGCATCGCGCCGAAGCCGGCCTTGTAGGGCTGGACCTTGCCGGTCAGCGCCATGCCCATGAAGGTGCGGCCATGGAAAGCACCGGTGAAGGCGACGACCGCCTGGCGGCCGGTGGCGTGGCGCGCGATCTTGACGGCATTCTCGACCGCCTCGGCACCGGTGGTCGCGAAGATGGTCTTCTTGTCGAACTTGCCCGGCAGCAGTCCGTTCAGGCGCTCGGCCAGACGCACATAGTTCTCATAAGGCACGACCTGGTGGCAGGTGTGGGTGAAACGGTCGAGCTGCGCCTTGACCGCCTCGATCACCTTGGGGTGGCGGTGGCCGGTGTTGACCACGGCGATGCCGGAGGCGAAGTCGATGTAACGGCGGCCCTCGACGTCCCAGATCTCGGAATTTTCGGCGCGTTCGGCATAGATCTGTGTCGTCATGCCGACGCCGCGTGAGATGGCGGCATTCTTGCGGGCGGAAATGGTCGCGTTGCTCATCGTGCTTCTCTCCTTGGGGCTTCGTTGCCCTGTGTCTTGCGGCCTTCGCTAGCCTTCTGGCTTTATTTTCGATGCAACTCAAGCCGGCAGCCTGGATCAAGCCATTGGGCCTGCGCAAGTCGCCTTTCTCCGGATTCCGCCGCGTCAGCGGTACGGAATCAATGACCTATTTCAAATTCCGGACCGCAAGGTATCCTGCCTCCCGGTAGCGCTCCTCGCGTTGAGGCGCGCCCGGCGCGGAGGTGTTCCATGGCGAGACGACGACCAGTCGCGTTGAGAACCGCAGCTTGCCTGCAACCGTCCATGCCGCGCACGGCCTGCATGCTCCTTGCCGCGGCGGCAACCGTGGCGCTTGTTTCCGGCTGCCAGCGGCAGGAGGCCCGGAAGGCTGAAAAGCTCCCCGTTCTGGTCGCCACGCAGAAAGCCGCGATTTCGGACTATGCCGACACGGTGTCGCTCACCGGTGTGATCGCCGCGCGCACGCTGAACAACCTCTCCTTCCGGGTCGGCGGCCGGGTTGCGGAACGGCTGGTCGAGGTCGGAGACCACGTCGACACAGGCCAGGTGCTGGCCCGCATCGACCCGCAGGAGCAGGAATCGGATCTGAGGACGGCGCAGGCGAACCTGGATGCGGCGCAGGCACAGCTGACGCAGACGTCGGCCGCCTTCGACCGCCAGAAGACGCTGCTTGGGCAGGGCTATACGACACGGCGCGACTACGATCAGGCCGACCAGGCGCTGAAGGTGGCGCAGGGCAGCGTCGAAGCGGCACGGAGCGCGCTCGCCAACGCCAGGGAAAACCAGTCATTCACCGAACTGCGCGCCGGTGCGCCGGGCATCGTTACGGCCCGCACGGTCGAGGCAGGCCAGGTCGTGCAGGCGGCGCAGACCGTCTTCGTCGTCGCCGAGGACGGCGACCGTGACGCGGTCTTCAACGTTCAGGAGACGCTGGTGGCCGGCGTGCATGGCAGCGGGCCGCCACCCGTCACCGTCGCATTGCTGGCGAACCCCAAGATCACGGCGCAGGGTGTCGTGCGCGAAATCTCGCCTGTGGTGGACCCGGCTTCCAGTTCGGTGCGCGTCAAGGTCGCCATCCCCGAGACCCCATCCGCGATGCCGCTTGGCGCGGCGGTCGTCGGCAGCGTCAGCGGCATGCACGGCCAGGCGGTGACGCTGCCCTGGCAGGCGCTGACCTCAAGTGACGGCAAGCCGGCGGTCTGGGTGGTCGATCCCGCCAGCAAGGCGGTCGCCATCGCCCCCGTGACCGTGCTTGCCTATGGCACCGCCACCGTCGCCATAGGCGATGGATTGAAGGCAGGCCAGACCGTCGTCACGGCAGGCGGCCAGTTGTTGAGCCCCGGCCTGGTTGTCGAGACCACGGAGGCGGCGCAATGAGGTACATGCTGATCCTGACAGTTCTGCCTGTTGCAGCGCTGCTTTCCGCCTGCTCGCAGGAGAAGGATGACAAGACGGCGGAGACGCCGCGACCGGTGCTGTCGGTCGTGGTGCAACCCCGCGCGGCCGAGAGCTTCGGCTTCGCCGGCACCATCGAGCCGCGCTACAGCGCAGGCCTTTCCTTCCGGCTGCTCGGCCGCGTCGTCGCCCGCGACGTCGATGTCGGCGACACCGTCGCCAAGGGCGCGACGCTCGCCGCGCTCGACCCGACCGCGCTCGACCTTGCCGTGCAGGCGGCCAAGGCCGAACTCTCCAATGCGGAGGCGCAAGCCGCCAATGCCAATGCCAGCGAAGAGCGCATGCGACAGTTGCTCGCTTCGAAGAACGCCTCGCAGGCTGTCTACGACGCCGCCAAACAGGCGCAGCAGGCGGCCAACGCCAATGTCGAACGCGCCCGCGCCTCGCTGGCCAAATCAGAGGAACAGCTGGGTTACGCCCGGCTTTTCTCGGATTTCGACGGGGTCGTGACGGCGGTCGGCGCCGAGGTCGGCCAGACCGTTTCGCCCGGGCAGATGGTGGTCACCGTGGCCCGTGCCGACACCCGCGAGGCGGTCGTCGACATTCCGGACTGGCTGACCGGCGACCTTGTCGCCGACGCACCCTTCGAGGTTGCGCTGCAGTCCCTGCCGTCGATCAGGACGCAGGGCAAGCTGCGCGAACTGGCGCCGCAGTCCGACGATTCCACCCGCAGCCGTCGTGTCAGGCTTTCCTTGATCGATCCGCCGGATGCGTTCCGGCTGGGCTCGACCGTCACGGTGACCCGCGCGTCGACCATCAAGCCAGCGATCGAGCTGCCGTTATCGGCACTGCTGGAGAAGGACGGCAGGACCCAGGTCTGGATCGTCGACGAGAAGACGGCAAGCGTCGCTCCGCAGGATATCCAGGTGACCGCCCGCACCGGAGGCACCTTCACGGTGGCGGACGGCCTGGCCGCCGGAACGCGCGTGGTAACCGCCGGCGTCCACAGCCTGACGCCCGGCCAGAAGATCAAGCTGCAGTAGGAGCGGACACGTGAAGCGTTTCAACCTGTCCGACTGGGCACTCGAGCACCGCTCGCTGGTCTGGTATTTCATGCTGGTCTTCATCGTGGCCGGCGTCTTCGCCTACATCAATCTCGGCCGCGAGGAAGATCCCTCCTTCACCATCAAGACGATGCTGATCCAGGCCAACTGGCCGGGCGCCTCGGTGGATGAGCAGGCCAAGCAGGTTACCGACCGCATCGAGAAGAAGCTCGAGGAACTCGACAAGCTGGACTTCACCCGCTCGGTCACCACCGCCGGGCGCACCATCGTCTTCGTCAATCTCAAGGACAACACCAAGGCGCGTGACGTGGTGCCGACCTGGCTGCAGGTCCGCAACATGATCGAGGACATCAAGCCGCAATTCCCGCAAGGCGTGCTCGGACCTTTCTACAACGATCGTTTCGGCGACGTGTTCGGCAACATCTATGCCTTCACCTCCGACGGGCTGTCGCCGCGCCAGCTGCGCGACTATGTCGAGAACGTGCGCGCGGAAGTACTCACGGTCCCGAATGCCGGCAAGGTGGAACTGATCGGCGCGCGCGACGAGGTCATCTATCTCGAATTCTCGACCCGGCAGATCGCCGCACTCGGCCTCAACCAGCAGCAGATCATCGCATCACTGCAGGCGCAGAATGCGATTGCACCTTCCGGTGTCATCCAGTCCGGTCCGGAACAGGTCAGCGTGCGCGTCACCGGCCAGTTCAGCTCCGAGGAAAGCCTGCGCGCCATCAATCTAAGGGTAAACAACCGCTTCTTCCGCCTCAGCGATGTCGCCACGATCACGCGCGGCTACACCGACCCGCCGGCCTCGCTGTTCCGCTTCAACGGCGAGGATGCGATCGGGCTCGCCGTGGGCATGAAGCCGAACGCCAATCTGCTGGATTTCGGCAAGGCGCTCGAACACAAGATGGAAGAGGTGAAAGGCGAGCTGCCGATCGGCGTCGGCGTGCATCTGGTCGCCGACCAGCCGCTGATCGTCGAGGAAGCGGTTTCGGGCTTCACGCGGGCGCTGTTCGAGGCGGTCGCCATCGTGCTCGCCGTCTCCTTCGTCAGCCTGGGCGTGCGCGCCGGCTTCGTGGTCTCGCTGTCGATCCCGCTGGTGCTGGCCATCACCTTCCTGGTCATGACCTATCTCGACATCTCGCTGCAGCGCGTTTCACTGGGAGCGCTGATCATCGCCCTCGGCCTTCTGGTCGACGATGCGATGATCGCGGTGGAGATGATGGTGGCCCGCCTGGAGGCGGGCGATCCGCTCAACAAGGCGGCGACCTATGTCTATACCTCCACCGCCTTCCCGATGCTCACGGGTACGCTGGTGACGGTGGCCGGCTTCATCCCGATCGGCCTCAATTCGAGTGCCGCAGGCGAATACACCTTCACGCTGTTCGTGGTCATCGCTGTATCGCTCCTGATCTCATGGATCGTCGCGGTGCTGTTCGCACCGCTGCTCGGCGTCACATTCCTGCCTGCGACGATGAAGAAGCACGATGACAAGCCAGGCCGTTTCACCACGCTCTTCCAGCGTGTCCTGCTGTGGTCGGTGCGCCGCCGCTGGCTGACCATCATCGCCACGGTCCTGCTTTTCCTGGCCTCGCTCGCCGGCATGACCCTGGTGCAACAGCAATTCTTCCCGGCATCCGACCGGCCGGAGCTGATCGTCGACTGGAACCTGCCGCAGAACAGCTCGATCGCCGAGACGCGCGCGCAGATGGAGCGTTTCGAGAAGATGGCGCTGGTCGGCAACAAGGACGTCGACCATTGGAGTTCCTATGTCGGCCAGAGCGCGGTGCGTTTCGTGCTCGCCTATGACGTGCAGCCATCCAACCCGTATTACGGGCAGACCGTCATCGTCACCAAGGGTGTCGAGGAACGCAACCGCGTGCATGCGGCGATCGACAAGATGCTGCGTGAGGATTTCGTCGGCACCGACACCTTCGTCAAGACGCTGGAGCTCGGGCCGCCGGTCGGCCGGCCGGTGCAGTACCGCGTCAGCGGCCCGGACGTGCAGGTGGTGCGCAGCCTGGCGCAGGATCTCGCCGGCCGCATCTCGGTCAATCCCAAGCTCGCCGCGCCCAATTTCGACTGGAACGAGCCTGAGCGCGTGCTGAAGGTGGATGTGCTGCAGGACAAGGCGCGCCAGCTCGGCATCACCTCGCAGGACATCGCCTCGGCGCTGAACAGCGTGGTCGGCGGCGTCACCATCACCCAGGTGCGCGACTCGACCTATCTGGTCAATGTCGTGGTGCGTTCGCGCGAGGCCGAGCGCAGCTCGCTGGAAACGCTTAAGAACATGCAGTTGCCGACCGGCAGCGGCGAATCCATCCCGCTCGCGGCAGTGGCCAATTTCGACTACACGCTGGAACAGCCGACAATCTGGCGGCGCAGCCGCATCCCGACGCTGACGGTGCGGGCCGGGCTGGTCGGCGGCGCATTGCCGGATACGGTCGTCAACGAACTGAAGCCGACGGTCAATGCCTTCATCGCCGAGCTGCCGGCCGGCTACAACGTCGTCACCGGCGGTTCCGTCGAGGAAAGCGCCAAGAGCCAGGGGCCGATCGCCGCGGTGGTGCCCCTGATGCTGTTCGTCATGGCGACCATCCTGATGATCCAGCTGCAGAGTTTCCAGCGCCTGTTCCTGGTCGTGGCAGTGGCGCCGCTCGGCCTGATCGGCGTGGTCGTGGCACTGGTGTCCTCCAACTCGCCGATGGGCTTTGTGGCCCTGCTCGGCGTGCTGGCGCTGATCGGCATCCTGATCCGCAACTCGGTGATCCTGATCGTGCAGATCGAAGACCTGGTCAGGGAAGGCAAGGACCGCTGGCTGGCGGTGATCGAGGCAAGCGAGCATCGCATGCGACCGATCGCACTCACTGCCGCCGCCGCGTCGCTGGCGCTGATTCCGATCGCGCGCGAAGTGTTCTGGGGACCGATGGCCTATGCGATGATGGGCGGCATCATCGCCGGCACGGCGATCACCCTGCTGTTCCTGCCGGCGCTCTACGTGGCATGGTTCCGGTTGAAGGAGCCGACGAAGGAACAGCCGCTTTCCCCATGACCGGAGACTACGACAAGCGGCGCAAACTGCAGGTCGGTGATTTTACGCCGGGGGAAATCGCATCCGATCTGTCGTGGGTGCCGGATACCGTCTCGCTGGGGTTGTTGCCGCTGACCGCGGCAGCCTATGTGCAGCAATATCTGGCCGATCCGGAAGAATGGTGGTGGACGACGAATAATTATTCGCCGGCTGAGAGCGCCGTCGTGTTGAAACGAACTCTCGCCATCATCAAGCAAGCCCGGCGACCCGACCACGACAAGGCGCTTGGACAGCTGGGCGTTGGCCCGCTCGAGAACATGATGAGCAACGAGCTGCTCGACAGCCTGCAGGGCTGGATGCCTTTCACCCCTGCCATGTGCCACGCGCTGGACCAGACGAGAATGGAATTCGAGCCGCCTGACGTTCAAAGGCGGGCGACTGCAATGATCACTGCTTCAAAGCGTCAGTTCTCGCCGGAACGTGAATGAGCGACCAAGGCTCTCCGCGCGAGCGCGTCAGGCAAGTTTGCCGAGCAGGCGCAGGAACTGCGCGGCTTCTTTCGCCGTCAGCGGCGCCAGCGTCTCCTCGGTAATCGTCCTGGCCAGGGGAATGAGCTCTTCTACGGCGTTGCGCCCCGCTGCCGAGAGCGACACCAGAAGAAGCCGCTTGTCGGTGTCGTGTTTCTGGACCGACACATAACCCCGTGATTTCAGGCGGTCGATGACCCCCTTCACCGTGGCGGCATCCATGGCGATCATCTGGCCAAGCTGGTTCTGGGAGGCCTCGCCCACTTCATGGAGCCTTGCCAGCGCGGCGAATTGCGGCGGCGTCAGATCGGCAATGCGGCTGGCGAAAATCGCGACATGGCGCTGGTGCGCCTTGCGCAGCACGAACCCGATCTGTTCCTGCAGGCGATAGCTGTCGTCGGACTCAACGCCGACCAGTGCCAGAGATGCCTTGGCCGCTGTCATCGCTGGCCGTCCCAGGTCTTGATGTCCCTGGCCTCCAGCCCGCCCATGCGGTTGTGGATGCGCGGACCGCAGGTCATCACCAGGCAGAAAAGGATTTCATCGGACCGCGGACCATCGGCGATGCCGACTTCCATGGCATCGAAATGCGAGCGCACGTAGGAAGCATTGATATGGCCGATCGGCACGTCGAGACGTGCGCCGAAACCGCCGACCTTCTTGGCTGACGGCACGATCGCCTTGGCCTCGCCAAGCCGTTCGCGCATCGCGTAGCCGCCCGGCACATGCCAGAGGGCGCCATGCTCAAGCTCGCCGGCACTGCCGACGATGGCGCCCTTGCCGTAGCCGTCGATGACATGGGCGTCGCCGCCGAGCGCTGCGATCAGCCGGTCCGTCAGGACCAGACCGAGCGGCTTCAGGTCCTCCATCGCGCTTTGCAGGTCTTCCACATAGCGCCCGGCGAAAGGGTTCCTGACCACCGCCATCGCCGCTGCGCGGCGGCGCGGTACATTCACCGCCGGCCCGCCATCATGGACGATTTCCTCGGTGAGCACCGCGATCTTGCGAATGGGGAATTCAGGCATGGACGAGATCCTTGGTTTTGTCGGATGGGCGCAGGCGGCCGCTGCGAGGATCGGGAAAACTCCCGGCGAGAGCGGTGGCCCCGTTGAGAAACAATGCTGCCGCGGCGATCAGCCCGCGCCGCCGATACTCCTCGGCGACGATCAGGCCGGCCTCCAGCGCTTGCGCGGTTTCCCGGGGCGATACCATTGCAACCCCGACCGTCACAAGCCGCGCACCGAGATCGCTGTCGGGGGCAAGTTCGAATGCCGGTTGCCGTTTGACGGCAGAATGGCCAGGCAGGTCGACGGCGTTGGCGATCAGTGTGGCGGCAGCATCGGCCGCCGCTCCGCAGTCGGCAAGCACGGTCACTGCATCGGCAATGCCGAGCGAAAACGATCGGCCACGCCAGCCGCTGGTGGCAACACCGCGCACACCGTCTTCGGCGCGCACGAGAATCCGATCCGCGAAGCCGTATCCGGTTCCGGCAATCGCCAGTTTCATCGACTGGCCAGGGGCCAGGTGCAGTGCGCTGTCGCCGCCATTGTTGACGTAGGCACGATCCAGTTTTCGTCCTGAAGCCATTGCGGCCAGCACTTCATCGGCGACAGAGCCCGCTACAGCCGCCATCGGAGTTATGAAGCGCTCCGCCAACGGCGAGACGGCGGCTTCCATACGTCGCGCGGTCGGCCCCGCGAAGGTACGACGGGCGCCAGAGGCGGGTTGGCGCAACGCCGACAGTTCCTCGACCAGTTCCGGCAGGATGCTCTGGAAACGCGCCACCGCCTGTTCGTAGGCCGCGCGCATTTCAACGGCCTCGCCGAAGGCCTCGACGACCAGATCGATCGGCCCGTGATTCAGATGTAGCCTCCTGCGATCGGCCAGCCAATGTGCCTGAGGCCCGTTCACAGATCAGCTCCGTTACGCCTGAGCTGCGCCAGGGGTGGCCAAGGGTTCGTTTCGGGTGCTCCGGTGCTGCTGCGAGGATTGAGATATTCGCCCCCGCGCGAAAAGATATCGGCAAGGCTGCGGATTTCGGCTTCGTAGCCGCCCAGCCTGAGATAGTCGTCACGCCGCAAGGTGAACTCGATCGGCGCCACCAGCGCCGGTGTCGGCACATAGCCGAACGCACCCTGCGGCACCCGGCTGACATCGACCATCAAGGTGATGCCGCCGCCCGGCCAGACATAGACCGGCGCGCCGCCGACGGTGACGTAGGTCTCCAGCCGCTGCACGGAGCGCGTGAGGTTGACCGGGTTCTCCGTCACGCCTGCCCTGAGGCTGCCGCCGGCACCACCGATGAACAGCACCGTGCACAATGCCGGCTCGCAATTCTCCTCGATGAGCGACACCGATTTGTGCAACCGTTCGGGGAACGGCTTTTCGACCGGCTTCAGCGCTTCATCCAGTTCGTAATAGGCAAACTGCTCACCGGTGGTGGAAACCATCAGCAGCGACAGGCCGGGCCGGGCGCCTTTGCCGGCATTCCAGGGACCGAGGATCGACAGCGGATCATCGATGGCGGTACCGCCCCAGCCAAGGCCGGGTTCCGAGACCTTGAAATAGCGGCCCGGCGTGGAGCGGCGACCGATGATGCGAATGCCGGTGTCCGGCCAGCCGAGCACCTTGCCGGCCTGATGTTCGGAAACCACGCCGGTTATGTGATCGTCCACCACGACGACTTCATCGACAAGCCCGCGCCATTGCGCGGCGAACATGCCGATGGTGGCCGAACCGCAGCCCACCCGCATGCGATGTTCCAGCTTGCCGTCGATCACCGGCGCCTTGCCGGCCTGCACGACGACGGTGGCGCCACCGTCGATGGCAAGCTCGACCGGCTGCTGGTTGCACAGTGCCAGCAAGGCGTCGCAGGTGGCACGCCCTTCCGCCTTGGAGCCGCCGGTGAGGTGATGGACGCCGCCCAGTGACAACATCTGCGAGCCATATTCGCCGGTGGTGACATGGCCGATGGCCTCGCCGCCGGCGCGCACGGTCGCCGTCTCGTCGCCGATATGCCGGTCGGTGTCGATCTTCACCTTGACGCCGCAATAGGAGAAGATGCCCTCGGTCACCACGGTGACGAGATCCACCCCTTCCACGTCCTGGCTGACGATGAAGGGCGCTGGCTTGTAGTCCGGATAGGTGGTGCCGGCGCCGATCGCGGTCACGAAACGCCGGCCTGTGTTGACCAATTCGCCGGACCACGTCTCCCCCTCGGCGACGAAAGGCACCACGGCCTGGCCGGTCTCGGCGGCATGGTCGAGAATGGTCAGCGGATCGAGCCGCACGACGCGGCCTGCGCGGTTGCCATAACGATCACAGGCACCGGTGCGGCCTTCGGCGATGTAGCACATGACCGGGCAGGCATCGCAGCGGATCTTCTCGGCAAGCTGTTTTTCGCCGGGATCGCGCGTGTCGAAACGTTCGGCGAGTTCGCTCATCGGCCCACCTCCCTGATTGCCGACAGGATCCGTGACGGCGTCGCCGGCACTTTCGCCATCATCACGCCGGTGGCATGGCGGATGGCGTTGAGGATGGCCGGTGCCGTCGGAATCAGCGAATGTTCGCCGAGCCCCTTGGCGCCGAAAGGTCCCTCGGGGTCCGGCACCTCGACCAGGATCGTCTCGATCGGAGGCACGTCGCCGATGGTCGGGATGAGATAATCGTGCAGGTTTTCGGTGCGACCGGGGATGTATTCTTCCATCAGCGCCATGCCGATGCCCTGGGCGATGCCGCCTTCGATCTGTCCTTCGGCCAAGATCGGGTTGATCGCCTTGCCGACATCGTGCGCTGCCGTGATCTTGATCAGCCGCACCGTGCCGAGGCGCATGTCGACTTCGAGTTCGGCGAGCTGCGCGCCGTAACCATAGACGGCATAGGGCTTGCCCTGCCCCTTGGCGTCGAGCGCTGAAGTCGGCGGATCATAGGTCTCCTCGGCACGGAAGACGAAGCCGTCATCGTCCGCCGCCAGCGCGGCGAGATCGATGCAGCGCGTGGCATCGCCCTCGTGGATAAACAGCAGGCCGCTTCCGAACGAGAGCGTGGCCGCACCGGAGACATTGGCATAGCGCAGGACGTGCTCGCGCAAGGCGCGCCCTGCCTTTTCGGCGGCCTTGCCGGTGACGAAGGTCTGGCGCGACGCCGACGTCTTGCCCGCGTCCGGAGAAATCGCGGTATCAGCGCCCTTCAATTTCAGCGCTTCCAGCGGAATGCCGAGCGCGTCGGCACAGATCTGGGCAATGACCGTGTTGGAGCCCTGGCCGATATCGACCGCGCCCTGATGGAGAACGACTTCGCCCGTCGGCGCGATGCCCAGCTTGATCGTCGAGGGATTGGGCAGTGAAGTGTTGCCGCAGCCATACCAGCAGGACGCAATGCCGACCCCGCGCCGCAACGCGTGCCTTGCCGCTTCCTCGCCGGCGTTGAAGCTGTCCGCCTCGGCCAGAGCGCGGGTCCAATGTGTCGCGAGTGCCTCGAGACAGGCGCCGATGCCGACGCCGGCTTCAAGCTTCTGGCCGGTCACCGTTTCCGAGCCGTTTCGCAGGCAATTCTTCAGCCGGAATTCCAGACGATCGATGCCGAGCCTGTCGGCCAGCTGATCGTACAGCGCCTCCTGCATGATCGTTGCCTGCGGCACGCCAAAACCGCGGAACGCGCCGGAGATCGGACCGTTGGTATGGATGGCGCGGCCTTCGGCGCGGTAATGCGGTGTCGCATAAGGACCCGAGGCATGCACCGGCACGCGGTTGGCCACCGTCGGCCCCCAGCTGGCATAGGCACCGGTGTTGAAGTCGCCTTCGAACCGCATGGCGCACACCCTGCCGTCGGCCGCCACGCCAACCGTGGCCCGCATGGCAGCGGGGTGGCGCTTGGTCGTCGCCATCATCGATTCCGTGCGGGAGAAGGCAAGCGCGGCCGGACGACCGGTCTTCAAGGCGACCAGACCGATCAACGGCTGCACGGAGATGTCGAGCTTGGCGCCGAACCCGCCGCCGGTCGCCGTCGGCACGATACGCACCTTGTCCGGGGCGAGCCCGAGAACACGCGCGGTATCGTCACGGTCCATGTAGGGCGCCTGCGTGCAGGCAACGACGACCAGCGTGTCGCCATCCATCCAGGCGTAGCCCGCTTCCGGCTCGATATAGGCATGTTCGACATAAGACGTCTCGATCGTTGCCGAGGCGGTGGCGAAGGCTGCCGCCAGAACCTTGTCTGGCTCACCGCGCTCCACGAAGCCTTTCGTCAGCAGATTGCCGGCACGATCCGGGTGGATGGCGGGGACATCTCCGGCCTGGGCTTCGTCTGCCGAGAGCAGATGCCGCGACTGCACCCACGTAACCGGGAAATCCGTGAGATCGAGATCAGCGGCGACAACCCGCTCGGCGGCAACCAGAGCCACCGCTTCTCCGCGAAAACGGACAATACCGTCCGCCAGCGCGGGCTGGTCGGCAAAGGTCGGAATGACGCCGAACAGGTTCCGGCCCGGAATGTCGGCTGCCGTGAATACACCGGCGACGCCGGGATGCGCTGCCTGCCAGGCTGCGAGATCGCCGAACGCAAACCGAGCGTGATGATGCGGCGAGCGCACGACCAGAACGGCCAGGGCATCTTCAGGGAAAGAGTCGGCACCGAACTTCTCGGCGCCTGTGACCTTCGGCACGCCATCCAGCCGCACCGGCGAGGATCCCACCGCCTTGCCCGCGACCGGCAGCCGCAAATCGAGATCAATGCCGCCGTGCTGCCCGGCCGGATCGCTGCCGGCGACATCCAGCACCGCGGCAATGATCTTGCGATAGCCGGTGCAGCGGCAGAGGATTCCGCCCAAAGCGTCGCGCACCTCCGCTTCGCAGGGATGCGGGTTGTTCTCCAGCAGCGCGGTCGCGGTCACCAGGAGGCCTGGCGTGCAGATGCCGCATTGCGCGGCACCGTGTTTGAGAAACGACGCTTGCAGCATGGACAGCCGGCCATTGGCCAGTCCTTCGACGGTTGTGACACTGGCTCCATCGACGGATGCGACCGGCGTCAGGCAGGCGCAGACCGGCTCGCCATCGACAAGCACGGTGCAGGCCCCGCAATCCCCGGCATCGCAGCCAACCTTGGTTCCGGTGAGCTGCAGTTCGTCGCGCAGGACCGATGAAAGCCGGCTGACAGGCGAGACCGTGACGGAGGCCCGGGCGGCATTGACCTGGAAGCTCATCTCTCCGCGCGGCATGTTCATGCCGCAACCTCCGCGGGCGGTCGGCGGGTCGCTGCCTGGACAGCGCGGGCAACGATTTCACGGGCGGCATCCAGGCGGTAAGCCGCAGAGCCACGCACGTCGTCGATCGGCACAAGTTGCGGCATCGCCGCGGTCTCGACGATGTCGCCGAGCGGACCATCGAGCCTCTGGCCGACAAGCGCCTGTTCGAGATGGGGCAGGCGTGTGGCGACAGCAGAGCAGGCGCCGACGGCGATTGCCGCATGCCGGATGATCCTGTCTTCGACGGTCAGCCGGATCGCCGCCATGGCAATCGAGATCACCAGATACCGCCGTGCGCCGAGCTTTACGAAAGCCGAACTCCCGGCCGCACTGGCCCTGGGCACACGGACAGCGGTCACCAGCTCATCCGGCCTGCGCGCGGTGCGGCGATTGCCAAGGATGAAATCGGCAAGCGGCAGATAGCGGGTCCCGCCGGTCGAGCGCAGTTCCACCTCGGCATCCAGCACCAGCAGCGCGGGTACGCCGTCCGCGGCGGGCGACGCGTTGCAGAGATTGCCGGCAACCGACGCGACATTCTGGATCTGCGGCGAGCCGACTTCGCGCGCGGCCTGTTTCAGCCCGTCGAAGGCGGAAGGCAGAGGCTGGCGGATGATGTCCGTCCAGGTCGTGCGGGCGCCGATCGACCAGTGTGTATCTTCCTCGACAACGCCGCGCAGCGTGCCGATGCCGTTTATGTCGAGGATGTTCTCGCGAATGGGCCGGCTGCCCTGGGCGGGGTAGAAGTCGGTGCCGCCGGCAAGCACGCGCCACGATGTTTCGTCGAGCAGCGTGAGCGCTTCGTCGAGTGTGGCGGGTTTCGCGTAACGGATCACGCCTGCCTTCCCGGTTCCTCCCGAAGGAGGTTTTCTCCCCTGACGATCAACCGGTGCATCGCCGGCAAATTCATTCGTATGCAAATGATATCAGTCGCACCGGCTTTGTCAAAGCGGACGGCGTTTCCGGGCCGACTTCGGCAGTCTCGCGCTTTAGAAGGTTGACGCGGGCGACCATCTGATTGAGGTTCTCCCCCCGGTCGTCCAGGATGTGTCCTCAACACACCCGAGGCGACCGTCTCCAGTAAGCCGAAAGGGAACGCGATGGCCGACGAAGCACTGATCGTTGTCGATTTGCAGAACGATTTCTGCCCGGGCGGCGCGCTTGCCGTGACCGGCGGCGACGAGATCGTGCCGCTGGTCAACGACCTGATCCGCAACGCCGAGCACGTGGTGATGACGCAGGACTGGCATCCGGCCGGTCATTCCAGCTTTGCATCGAGCCATCCAGGCAAGCAGCCTTTCGAGCTGATCGAGATGCCCTATGGCCCGCAGACCCTGTGGCCGGATCACTGCATCCAGGGCAGCCTCGGCTCCGATTTCCATTCCGGGCTTGCCTGGAGCAAAGCCGAATTGATCATCCGCAAAGGCTTTCGCCCAGGGATCGACAGCTATTCGGCATTCTTCGAAAACGATCACACGACGCCGACCGGCCTTGCCGGCTACCTGCGTGAGCGCGGCATCGGCGCCATCACACTGGTCGGTCTGGCAACGGATTTCTGCGTAGCTTTTTCGGCACTCGACGCCATCCGCCAGGGTTTCGCGACGACGGTGCGTCTGGATGCCTGCCGGGGCATCGATCTGAATGGCTCGCTCGACGCGATGCTGGGCCGTATGCGCGACGCCGGCGTGGTGCTGGCTTAAGTATGTTGGGGCGTGGTCCTTTCCGAGAACCGGCTCCGGCTTTCCGGGATCACGCTTTGGGCATTTGAGGGGCAGAGTGCATTTCAGGAAATTTCTGACGGCCATTGCGTTGCTTTGCGGGAGCGCGGTTCCCGCTTTCGCTTCGGAGGGATTGCCCGGCGCGACCATGCCGCTCTGGTGGGCACTGCCCTTTGCCGGGCTGCTGCTGTCGATCGCCAGCGGCCCGCTGCTGTTTCCACACCTCTGGGAACACCACTACGGCAAGATCGCGGCAGGCTGGGCCGCGCTGGTTGTCGGCCCGCTGGCGCTGGCTTTCGGGGTCGACCTTTCTCTCGGCGCCGTCCTGCACGCGCTGCTCACCGAATACATGTCGTTCATCATCCTGCTGTTCGCCCTGTTCACCATCGCGGGCGGCATTCTCGTTGCCGGCAACATCCACGGCACGCCGTGGACGAATGCCGGCCTGCTGCTGCTCGGAGCGATCCTTGCCTCGGTGGTCGGCACCACCGGCGCCTCGATGATCATGATCCGGCCCGTCATCCGCGCCAACGACAACCGGCCGTTCAATGCGCACGTCGTCGTCTTCTTCATCTTCCTGGTGTCCAACATCGGTGGTTCGCTGACGCCGCTCGGCGACCCGCCACTGTTCGTCGGCTTCCTGCGCGGCGTCGACTTCTTCTGGACGACGGCGAACCTGTGGCGCGAAACGCTGTTCGTCACCGCCCTGGTGCTGGCTGCATTCCTGGTGCTGGACTTCGTGCTGCACCGGCGCGAGGCCGGCCAGCCGAAGATCAAGGACCCGACGCCGGATTCCAGGGTGCGCCTGCGTGGCCTGCCGAACCTGCCGCTGCTTGTGGGTGTGATCGCCGCGATCCTCATCTCGGCGTCATGGAAGCCCGGCATCGAGATCCCTGTGTTCGGCGTGAAGCTGGAATTGCAGAATCTGGTGCGCGACGCGATCATCCTGGCGCTCGCCTTCGTCTCGCTGGCGGTGTCGCGCAGCGAATACCGCAAGGCAAATGGCTTTGCCGGGGCCCGATCGCCGAGGTGGCAAAACTCTTTGCCGCGATCTTCATCTGCATCGTGCCGGTGATCGCGATCCTGAAGGCCGGCACGGATGGCGCCCTGGCGCCCCTGGTTGCCCTGGTGACGGCGGCTGACGGAACGCCCAACGATCTCGCCTATTTCTGGTTGACCGGTGCGCTGTCCTCGTTCCTCGACAATGCGCCGACCTATCTCGTCTTCTTCGAACTGGCCGGCGGCAACGCGCGCCACCTGATGACGGAGCTCGCGACGACGCTCGCCGCGATCTCGGCGGGTGCCGTCTTCATGGGAGCCAACACCTATATCGGCAACGCACCCAATTTCATGGTCTATGCCATTGCGCGTCATCAAGGCGTCAGGATGCCGGGATTCTTCGGCTATATGTTATGGTCGGGGGCAGTGCTGATCCCGACTTTCCTCATCGCCGGATTTGTCTTCTTCCGGTGAAGGCCTTAGAGCGCACTGGGCGACATTGTCACGTCGCCTCAAACCTATAGAAAGAACGGCGAAAGGATAACCGATGACGCCAAAAGCCGTTTTCTGGGACATGGATGGAACGCTCGTCGACAGCGAGCCGCTGCACGATGCCGCCCTGGTCTCGGCCATGCGCAGCGTCGGCCTTGAGGCGCCTGCCGATCTGCATGAGCGTGTGCTCGGCAAGACCGCCGCTTTCGTCTACGACATGATGCGCGATGAATTCGGCCTGACGCTGCCGTTCGATGAATGGATCGCGCTTAAGTATGATTATTATATGGCCAATGTCGCCGGCCTGCAGCCGCGACCGGGCGCAATCGAAATCTATCAGGAGCTGCGGGCGCTCGGCGTGCCTCAGGCAGTGGTTTCGAATTCCGACCGGCTGATCGTCGACGCCAATCTCGGCGCGGTCGGTCTTTCGCATGCCGGCATGAAGACGGTGAGCCGCAATGACGTGCGTGAAGGCAAACCGCATCCCGAGCCATTCCTGCGCGCGGCCTGGCTGTTCGGTGTCGACCCCGGCGAGGCGGTCGCGATCGACGACAGTGTCACGGGTGCGATGTCCGGCCTGGCCGCCGGCATGAAGACGATCTTCTGGCCGGAGAGGCCGATGCCAGGCCCTGACGGCGCGGTCGTCATCGACACCGCGGACGAACTGCGCGCCGAACTCGGGCTTTAGAACGATCCCGGCAGAGCCGGGACGTATCCGTCAGCTGCGATAGACGGGTTCCTGCTCGTCGAGGATCGCCTTCAACTCGGCCAGATGCCGTTCCGCCTGGCCGGGATAGTCGTCCATCTCCGATGCCGTCTTTTCGGCGATCTCGTCCGAGAGCACGCGCAGCGGCCGGCCGGTCCACAGAGCCTTGATGTAGGTTTCGGCCGCGCGCTCGAAATAGAACATGCGGTTGAAGGCGTCCGCCACGCTGTCGCCGATGACCAGCACGCCGTGATTGCCCATGATCATCACCTTGTGCCTGGGATTGGCCAGCAGCTGCGAACAGCGCTCGCCCTCCTCCTCGAAGGCAAGCCCGCCATAGTGCCCGTCGACGACGGTGCGATTGAAGAAGGCAGCCGAATTCTGGTCGATCGGCGGCAAGGTGGAGTCGGCCAGCGATGCCAGCACGGTGGCATGGATCGAATGCACATGCATGACGCAGCGTGCGTGCGCGACATTGCGATGGATGGCGCCATGCAGGCCCCAGGCGGTCGGATCCGGCGCATTGGGGCCCTTCAGGGTCTCCGGGTCGTTGGCGTCGATCAGGATGAGGTCGCTCGCCTTGACGCGCGAGAAGTGCACCTGGTTCGGGTTCATCAGGAAGCGCGTGCCGTCCTCGTTCACTGCCAATGAGAAATGATTGGCCACCGCTTCGTGCATGTTGAGGCGCGCGGTCCAACGGAAGGCGCAGGCGAGATCGACCCGCTCGTCGTAGAAAGGCAGGTTGCTCAGCGGTTCCTTCTGCAGGCGTGCCAGGGTCATGGTCTTCTCCTCGATTTCAAGAGGAGCATGACGCGCGCCTGACGTCACGGCAACCGGAAACGGCTGATCCAGATTTTACGTCGGGAACTGCGAGACTCCCAGGAGCACGAAGCCGGCACCGATCAGCAGGCAGAGCGGCGAATAGAAGCTCCGGTCAAGCCGCGCGAACGGCTGCTCCGGCGTCTGATGTCGCCACCACGGCGTGAAGCCGAGCACACCACGACCAAGGAAAACCAGCGCGATCATCACCGATGTGGCAGCAAGGCCCTGCTGCGGAAACGGCGTCGCGAAAACGCCCATGAGCGCCAGCGGCCACAGGGTCGCCAGAACCAGGCAGGCCGCAACGGCGAAACAGGCGAAGGTCGAAGGCATCTCGGTGACGCCGCGCGTTCCGACGACAGCCCGGGCGCAGGAGGCGGCATCATGGCCGGGCCAGATACCGCCGATACCCCAATAGACGTGCAGCGAGGTGATCACGAGCAGGATTGCGGAAAGCGCGAAGGCAAGGACGATCATGAACAGTGTGCTCGAATGGGGCGATGAACTGAGCCGGCTGGCTATTGCGGGCCGCAAACGGCTTGCGACCGCGTCCGGGCCGGCCGCCCCAGCACGCGATCCATGTAGGCGTTGACGCTGTCGGACGCGATCGGGAACTTGCCGGCGCGCGCCCAGGCGCCCATGTCGCCCAGCAGCACGTCGACTGCTGAAAACCGATCGCCCAGCGCGAATTGTTTTTCACCCAGGCGACGGTCCAGCGCCTTCACCTCCGAGGCAAAATCATACGCCGCGGCCGGTCCGACATCGACACGTACCTCGCTTGGCAGGATGAAGCGGTGGCGCAGCTTGTTCCACAGCGGCGCCTCGAACTCCGACTGCGCGAAATGCATCCAGGAATCCATCTCGGCGCGTCCGGCTACGCCCGCATTGGCGCCCATGCCCTTGTCTGCATGCTTGTCGGCCAGATAGACACAGATCGCTGCGGAGTCGGTAACGGTCAGACCGTCGTCGACCAGGATCGGCACCTTGCCAGACGGGTTCAGCGCATAGGCCTCCGACGAGCGCAGTTTCACCGGAACGAACTCATAGGGTTCGCCAAGCTCTTCAAGCATCCACGTCACGCGGGAAACCCGCGATCCGCGCGATCCGACAGCCTTGTACATGCCGCTACCTCCGTGCATCGCGTTTCTAGACCATCGTGATCATCTACCCAAGCAGGCTCAAACGATGGTGTCGAAGAGCCGCAGGATCCACCAGGCCTGATAGATCATTGTGAAGATGATGAAAGCGATGTGGAAGCGCCGGCTCGTCGTATAGATGGCGATACCGCAAAGGATGACGAACAGCGGCGTGCGGATCAGGTATTCGTGGCCGAACCGCGCGAAATGCGCCTCGCCCTTCAGCAGAGTGTCGACGACATCGAGCAGGTAGGTCGCCGCCAGCAGGCCGAAAAACCAGTTCCGGCGCGCAAAGAAGTAATCCTCGTAACTTTTGTAATCCTGCATCGAATCGGGAAACAGAAAGGCGCACAGCAGATAGAGCGTCACCGAATAGCTGATGATGAAGAGATATTTGCCGAAGGTCCAATTGGCGACTTCAAAGAGGCCGAACTGCCACCACCAGAAATGCACCAGCGTCAGCAGCAGCGAGGCGACCCAGGCCAGATGCACCGGATAGAGCTTGTAGGCCTTGGGATGCTGGATGATACGGGCAACCCCGGACAAAAGCCGCGTCACGCCGAGACCGATCACCATGCCCATGACGATGCGCAGATGTGGGAAAACGTCATGCGCCTGGGATAAAGGCTGCTCCATCACGGTTCACCCTCTGCAGCGCGTCAACGGTCGCGCCCGTTGAACTTCTGCGGCGTCAGTGCGTCGGGTTCGACCCCTTCGAGGCAGCGTGCATTGATGGCAACCGATGCCGTACCGTCTGGCTTGGTTCCGCGGGCGAAGGATTCGATGCCGCAGACCCGGCAGAACAGATGATGGATGACATGCTTGTTGAAGAGGTAATCGGTCAGCACATCCTCACCCGAAAGCAGGGTGAAATTTCTGCAGGGGCGAAAGTCAGGATACTGCCCAACCTGCCGCAGCGTGAACAGTTGCAGGATACCGTGTGGTCGAGGTCGACTGTCGCCTCATATGTCACGGCGCCGCAGTGACAGCTGCCATGGTACGTCTTCATCGCCATGTGAAATCCCTCGCGTTTGTCCGTCCTTGGTTTCGTCAGTCGCAGCTTCTTCGCAAACCGTGGAGCGCTTATGCCGAATCTGCTCAGGCGGCGTCGGCGCGCGGCGCACAGCCTTCGGCTTTGAACACGCGCCTGGTCGATGCCGGGTATTTCTGCAGGAGTGCCGCAGGCCGGATCGGCCGCGCCGAGAAATTGCCGCCGCAGTTCGGGCAGACACCCCTCAGCACCGACTCGACGCAATCCGCGCAGAAGGTGCATTCGAAGGTGCAGATCATCGCGTCGGTGGCATCGGGCGGCAGATTCTTGTCGCAGCATTCGCATCCGGGGCGCAGTTCGAGCATTTCGTTCTCCCATTCGTCGGATATCGGCGACTGAAGCCAGTCTTTCCCCTTTGTCGTGGAAAGTTAGCGATCCCGCAAGTTAAGTATCGAGCAGCTTTGTCCATAACGGTTGTTGCCTCGCCGGGTTTCGGTTCCTATAGAGGAGGCGGCCTTGATGCCGCCACAACGGGCGGCTCTACGCGTCATGCATCCGTCAGGAGCAACGAGAACAGGGGCGTCGAGACGCCTCCCAGGCACGAAATGCGGATTTGGGGGAAGGACTTCGAATGGCTGACGAATTGGCAAACGAGATCATCGCTAAGATCAAGGCTCATGCCGAGCCTGGTGGCGAGGAGATCACGACCAATACCGAGCTGACGGCACTCGGCATCCATTCGCTCGAGCTTACCGAAATCATCTTCGATCTCGAGGAAGCCTATAACATCGAAATCGAGATGAACACGGTCGATGCCTGGAGCAACCTCAAGAATGTCGGTGACATGGTTGAGGCCGTTCGCGCGCTGATTGCGAAGAAAGCCTGACCGAGGCTCCATGCGTACACGCGTCGTTATTACCGGTATCGGCGGCATCTGCGGGCTTGGCTCCGATGCCATCTCCATCTGGAACGAGATGAAGGCAGGCCGCCCGGCGATCGGGCAGGTGGTCGGCGCGGATCTGCATCAGCTGAAGGTGCAGGTCGGCAGCGAGATCAGGACGCTTCCGGAACATGGCCTGGAGCGCAAGCGGCTGGTCACGCTCGACCGCTTCAGCCTTCTTGCGATCATCGCCGCCAGCGAAGCCATGCAGCAGTCTGGCCTCACCGTCGGTGCCGAGAACACCTATCGCATCGGCGCAACCGTCGGCGTCGGCGTCTGCGGCTGGGAAACGGTCGAGGAAAATTACCGAGCGCTGCTGCTGAATGGCCGAAGCAGAGCCGATATCTTTTCCGTGCCCAAGGTCATGCCGGGTGCGGCAGCTGGCCAGATCAGCATGCAATTCGGCCTGCGCGGTCCCGTCTTCGGTGTCACCTCGGCCTGCGCTTCCGCCAACCATGCCATTGCCTCGGCCGTCGATCAGATCCGGCTCGGCAGGGCGGACGTCATGCTGGCCGGAGGCGCGGATGCTCCGCTGGTGTGGGGTATCATGAAGGCCTGGGAAGCCTTGCGTGTCCTTTCCCCAGACACATGCCGTCCGTTCTCCGCTGACCGGCAAGGGCTGGTGATGGGCGAAGGCGCCGGCATGGCCGTGCTGGAAAGCTATGAACATGCCATGGCGCGGGGCGCGACCATCCTCGGCGAGATCGCCGGCGTCGGCATTTCGGCGGATGCGTCGGATATCGTCGCGCCGACGGTCGAGGGCCCCGAGGCGGCCATGCGCTTCTGTCTCGCCGATGCTGGTTTCAATCCGGAAGACGTCGATTATCTCAACGCACACGGCACAGGCACCAAGGCCAACGACCAGATCGAGACCGCCGCGATCAAGCGCGCCTTCGGCGATCACGCCTACAAGCTCTCCGTATCGTCGACCAAGTCGATGCACGGCCATGCGCTGGGTGCATCCGGAGCGCTGGAGATGATCGCCTGCGTCATGGCCATCCGTGACGGTATCGTGCCGCCGACAGCCAACTATCGCGAAGCGGATCCGGACTGCGATCTCGACATCACGCCGAATGTTGCGAAGGAACGCCCTGTTCGCGCGGCGCTGAGCAACGCCTTCGCCTTTGGCGGCACCAACGCCGTGCTGGCGTTCAAGGCGGTTTGATCCTGGAGCGTTTCCGTTTTCCGCGGGGATGCTCCAGCTCCTTGTTTTCATACAATTCCGAACGCAAAACGGTTGCGGATTTCACTGAAATGCTCTGGCGCCTCTTGAATGCGGCGCAGGCAGGTCTAATTTTTGCACACCCACCCAGGCGGGGCGTTCGCGCCGCACTTTCCCCGAGGCAACAATGACCGATCTTTCCGCCTTCCCGATCAATGCGCGCTGGCCTGCACAACACCCTGACCGTCTGCAGCTTTATTCGACGGCAACGCCCAATGGCGTGAAGGTGTCGATCATGCTGGAAGAGATCGGCCTGTCTTACGAGCCGCATTACGTGAATATCGGCCAGGATGAGAGCTGGACTCCCGAATTCCTGTCGCTCAACCCGAACGGCAAGATTCCCGCGATCATCGATCCCAATGGCCCGGACGGCAAGCCGCTGCCGCTGTTCGAATCCGGTGCCATCCTGATTTATCTGGCCGAGAAGACCGGCAAGCTGCTGCCGGACGATGCGGCGCTGCGCTACGAAACCATCCAGTGGGTGTTCTTCCAGATGGCATCCGTCGGCCCGATGTTCGGCCAGCTCGGTTTCTTCCACAAATTCGCCGGCCGCGAGATTTCGGACAAGCGCCCGCTCGAGCGTTACCGCAACGAATCGCGTCGCCTGCTTGGCGTGCTTGAGAAGCGCCTCGAAGGTCGCAAATGGATCATGGGCGACGACTACACCATTGCCGATATTTCGCTGCTGGGCTGGGTGCGCAACCTCATCGGCTTTTATGAAGCCGGCGAACTGGTCGGCTTCGCCGATTTCAGCAATGTCGCGGCCTGGCTGGAGCGTGGCCTGGCTCGGCCTGCCGTCCAGCGCGGCCTCAACATCCCGGCCAAGCCCTGACGCTCCAGGGCAATCCCGGGAAAGTGCGCAGCGGTTTTCCGGCCCCGAATTGACTAAAACAAATAAGCGTTTCCGTGAAAAACGGAAACGCTCTGGAGGCGCGGCCGGCGGTCAGCCCTGCCGGATGACCAGGTCCGCCGACCGGCGGCGGGCCAGCACGCGTTCGATGTTGGGCATATCGTTGGACGCGATCCAGGCGATGGCGTCCTCGTCGCTGCGGCCATGCTCATGCCAGCGCTGGCACAGCCGCCGCTCGAGCTCGCCGCGGGTCACCTCGACAAAGATGGTAAAGTCGAACAGCGGCGCCAGTCGAGACCAGGGCTCTTCGTCCAGAAGCAGGTAATTGCCTTCCACCAGGATGAAGCGGGTGTCGCTGCTGACAACGCCAGCCGCCGCTCGCGACAGTTCGATGCTGCGGTCGAAGACCGGGATGGCGATGTCCGGCTCGACCGCGCGTATGCGCTTCAGCAGCACCTCGAAACCCGCGAAGTCAAAGGTTTCCGGTGCGCCCTTGCGGGCGCGCAGACCACGCCTGTCGAGGATGATGTCGTCATAGTGGAACCCGTCCATCGGCACCACTTCCGCCGTTCCATCCGGCAACACGTCGTGCAGGGCCGCGGAGAGCGTCGACTTGCCGGCCCCGGGGGGACCGGCAATGGCAACAACGAAGCGTTTCGCCTTGGCCGCACGCTTGAAGATGGCGGCGGCAATGGTGGCAATCTCGGACATAGGCCGTTCCCTGCTCCAGTGGCGGCATCTTGCCGGCCATCCGCGAAACTTTCAAATCTCCCGTGGTGGGAGGATGTCCGGCTCAGCCGCTGCTGTCGATGCGCAGGAATTGCGCATCATAAGGGACATCCAGCACGGCGCCGGCAGTGGTCGTAACCCGCAACTGGCCCGTGGCGGCGGAAACATCGTGCACCGCCTTCCCCGTTGCCGCCGGAACGGCACCGATGACATGGCGGAAGGCAACGCGCCGGTCCGGACCGAGCTCGAAGGCCGTCGTCACCCCTTCCCGCTTCAGCCAGTTGTCGCCCAGCGAAGCGGCATGGCCGACCGCGGTACGGCCGTCCTCGACGCCGAGCACACCGCGATGACGGCCGTTCCAGGGTGCGTAATCGCGCCCGCCATTCGAGATCCACAGCATGGTGATCGGCAGTTCGGCCGGATTCTTCAGGATCAGCACGACATCCTTTTCCGCGGTGCGCGTAACCGCTGTCCAGCCGGGGCCACCGTGCTCCGCCTCGACCAGCGTGACGAAGTCCTCATGGCGCCTGTCCATGCGGTAATCGGTGAGGTCGACGGTCGCGCCATCCTTGCCGGGAAAATGGCGCAGGTCCTCGCTGCGGGCCGGATAGGCGAGCAGGTAGCTGCCACGTGCCGGATCGGGCTCCAGCGGATCGCCATCCGTCACGGCGACACGCTTCGGTGAAAAAGCAAGATGTCCGCCTTCGCGCATCGCCGTCATGGGGTGATGCGCAACGGAAATCGCGCCGTCGCCACCGATGAAGGCATGCTCCTGATACAGGAACGGATGACCGTCGCGAAGCGTGAGGATCTTCTCGACGGTGGCACCCATCACGGCGCGCTGGAGACGGAACGTTGCTCGCCAGCCGTCCGCCGTCGCCGAACTGTCGATCAAATCCCATGGGCTGTTTGCGGGCCAGCCATGCAGCGGCGCCTCCTCGATGTTGCTGCGCGAAAACGGCGCACAGAGGAAATCGCCGGAAAGCCGTGTGACGCCGTCGGGCAAACCTTGGGGCAGCGCCTCCTGCGGCTCATCGATCCAAGGCGCCCGGTGCAGCGGCTTGAGCAGGCGCCCGTCCGCCTCGATGGTGAGGTCCGCGATATGGCCGACCGCGGTGTCGACCGAAACCGAAATGCCCCTGGCCTTGAAGGTGACCGTATCCATCGCCTGCCTCCGATTCGCGTGTCGCCAGCAAAGCGTGACGGCCGGGTGACGCGCAAGATGCGGTCGGGCTATGGCAACCGCTTTTCAGACACTTCAGGGAATCTGGCAGCCACGTTCAGGACAAACAGGACTGGCGCCGCTCGATCCGTTGTGGAGAAAATTTGGGGGAGGTGAGAGGAGAACCTGGAACCGGAACAAGGCCGCGACTGCAGCCTGGCTTTTGCCTGCCCCGTCGGAGGCATGAGCGAAACGAACCGCCGTGATATCTGAAAAAATGGTGGAGCCAATCGGAATCGAACCGACGACCTCTTGAATGCCATTCAAGCGCTCTCCCAACTGAGCTATGGCCCCACTCCGGCTTCTGCCGGCCGCCGTTTCCGGCGGGATATTCCGGCAAGGTTGGGACCCCGCCGGTCAGTGCAGGGCGGCTTCTAGCGCCGCCTTGCCGCAATAGCAAGTCTTTCGAAACAGCTTTTTTCGCAAAGCCGGCTCGAAAGCTGGCGGACGCTCTGCGTCCGCCGAAATATCAGACGTCGTCGTCGTCGTCGCCGACGCCGATCATGTCGGAAACGTCGTCGTCTTCTTCTTCCTCGTCTTCAAGGAAGGTGTCGTCGTCATCGTCGCCCAGGTCGACGTCGTCATCGTCGTCGCCCATGTCAGGCAGGTCGTCGCCGCCCTTCGCCTCATCGTCGGCATCCTCGAGCGATACGATCTCGGCGCCTTCGTCCTCGTTTTCGACTTCCTTGTCCTCAGCCTCGTCCTCTTCTTCGAGCACGGCAGCCTTGCTGTCCTGGAAATAGGAAAGGGGATAGCTCTTGCCCGTATAGGGAGAGACGATCGGATCCTTGTTCAGATCATAGAATTTGCGGCCCGTTTCGGGGTCAACGCGTTTTGTGCCAAGTTCGGGTTTTGCCACGGCAAGCCTCGTACAAAAAGATTGGTCCCCTTAATCGCAGTTTGCGGCGCTGTCAAAGCCTAATGCCACTGCCTTCACATGAGCCGTTTTGCCGCCTTTTTCGGGATGACGGCACGAAACGGGCGTGTTAGGAACTTCCCTGCAAAAATGACCACCCCAAGGCCTTGAGCCAGGCTCGGCCCGACAAATCCAGGACATCCGACATGGCGCATGACGCCACACCACAACCTGCGACCGCGCGGCGCTCGCCGCCGCTTTCCGGCACGGCACGTGTGCCCGGCGACAAATCGATCTCGCACCGCTCCTTCATGTTCGGCGGCCTGGCTTCCGGCGAAACCCGCATAACCGGCCTGCTCGAGGGCGAGGACGTGATGCGCACCGGACAGGCCATGAAGGCGATGGGTGCTCATATCGAGAAACATGGCGACGAATGGGTGATCCGCGGCACCGGCAACGGCGCGTTGCTGCAGCCCGAGGCGCCGCTCGACTTCGGCAATGCCGGCACCGGCTCACGCCTTACCATGGGCCTCGTCGGCACCTATGACATGGAACCCACCTTCATCGGCGACGCCTCGCTGTCCAGCCGCCCGATGGGCCGTGTGCTGGAGCCGCTGCGCCAGATGGGCGTGCAGGTGCTGCAGGCCGCACCGGGAGACCGCATGCCGATCACCTTGCGGGGACCGAAACATGCCGCACCCATCACCTATCGCGTGCCGATGGCCTCGGCGCAGGTGAAATCCGCCGTGCTTTTGGCCGGGCTCAACACGCCGGGCATCACCACGGTGATCGAGCCGGTGATGACGCGCGACCACACCGAAAAGATGCTGAGGGGCTTCGGCGCCAACCTTACGGTCGAAACCGACGAGCGCGGCGTGCGCCACATCTTCATCGAAGGCCAGGGCAAACTCAGCGGCCAGGTCATCGCTGTTCCAGGCGACCCATCTTCCGCCGGCTTCCCGCTGGTGGCCGCGCTGATCGTGCCGGGCTCCGACATCATCATCGAGAACGTGCTGATGAACCCCACACGCACCGGCCTGCTGCTGACGCTGCAGGAGATGGGTGGCCAGATCGATGTCCTCAACCCGCGCAATGCCGGCGGCGAAGATGTCGCCGACCTGCGCGTGCGCTCATCGGAACTCAAGGGCGTCACCGTTCCGTCCGAACGCGCACCCTCGATGATCGACGAGTATCCGGTTCTGGCGGTCGCGGCCGCGTTCGCCGAGGGCGAAACGCTGATGCAGGGACTGGAAGAGCTGCGGGTGAAGGAAAGCGACCGGCTCGCCGCCGTCGCCAACGGCCTCAAGCTCAATGGCGTCGACTGCACGGAAGGCGAGGCTTCGCTCAGCGTGCGTGGCGTGCCGGGCGGCAAGGGCCTGGGCTGCGTGACAAAGGGCGAGGCGGTGAAAACGCATCTCGACCACCGCATCGCGATGAGCTTCCTGATCATGGGGCTTGCCAGCGAAAAGCCGGTCACGGTAGACGACCGCGCCATGATCGCCACCAGCTTCCCGGAATTCATGGGGCTGATGACGCGTCTGGGCGCCGAGATCGAATAACCGCAGCGCCTCCATCTTGTCATGGACCGGGTGATACAAGCTCGGCCCATGCCCTCCTATTCCCTGCCGGGACCTGCGGCTGCAGCCGGCATTCTTGAAGAACGCTCAGAGCCTGAACCATGATCCGCCTCGAAAATATCGGCAAACAGAACGGCAAGCAGATCGTCTTCATCGAGGCCTCGGCCACGATCCAGCGCGGCGAGAAGGTCGGGCTTGTCGGCCCCAACGGCGCCGGCAAGACCACGCTGTTCCGCATGATCACCGGCGAGGAACTGCCCGACGAGGGGCAGGTCGCGATCGATCGCGGCGTGCGGATCGGCTATTTCAACCAGGACGTCGGCGACATGGCCGGTCGGAGCGCAGTTGCCGAGGTGATGGACGGCGTCGGCCCGGTCAGTGCGCTGGCGGCCGAAATGGCCGAACTGGAAGCCGCCATGGGCGATCCGGACCAAGCCGACAACATGGACGAGATCATCACCCGCTACGGTGAGGTGCAGGGCCGTTTCGACGAGCTGGACGGCTATGCGCTGGACGGCCGCGCCCGTGAGGTGCTCGACGGGCTGGGTTTCAGCCAGGAGATGATGAGCGGCGACGTCGGCAAGCTGTCGGGCGGCTGGAAGATGCGCGTCGCGCTCGCCAAGATCCTGCTGATGCGGCCAGACGCCATGCTGCTCGACGAGCCGAGCAACCATCTCGATCTCGAAAGCCTGATCTGGCTGGAGAACTTCCTGAAAGGGTATGACGGCGCCATCCTGATGACGTCACACGACCGCGAATTCATGAACCGGATCGTCGGCAAGATCGTCGAGATCGATGGCGGCGCGCTGACCAGCTATTCCGGCGACTACGAATTCTACCGCCAGCAGCGCGCCGTCGCCGAAGTGCAGCAGCAGGCGCAGTTCGAGCGGCAGCAGGCGATGCTGGCCAAGGAAATCGCCTTCATCGAGCGGTTCAAGGCGCGCGCCTCGCATGCCGCGCAAGTGCAGAGCCGTGTCAAGAAGCTGGAGAAGATCGACAAGGTCGAACCGCCCAAGCGCCAGCAGACCGTGCGTTTCGAATTCCAGCCGGCACCGCGCTCGGGCGAGGACGTGGCGACGCTGAAGAACGTCTCCAAGAGCTATGGCAGCCGTACCATCTATGACGGGCTCGATTTCCAGGTGCGCCGGCGCGAACGCTGGTGCGTGATGGGCGTCAACGGCGCCGGCAAGTCGACGCTGCTGAAGCTGGTGGCCGGTGCTTCCGAGCCGGACGATGGAACGGTGTCGCGCGGTCCCAGCGTCAAGATGGGCTATTTCGCGCAGCATGCGATGGAGCTGCTCGAGGGAGAGCGCACCGTGCTGGAATCGCTGGAGGATTCTTTCCCGCAGGCCGGCCAGGCACCATTGCGCGCACTCGCCGGCTGCTTCGGCTTCACCGGCGATGAAGTCGAGAAGAAGTGCCGGGTGCTGTCGGGTGGTGAAAAAGCCCGGCTGGTGATGGCCAAGATGCTGTTCGATCCACCGAACTTCCTGGTCCTGGACGAGCCGACCAACCACCTCGACATCGCCACCAAGCAGATGCTGATCGAGGCGCTGTCGCGCTATGAAGGAGCGATGCTGTTCGTCAGCCACGACCGCCATTTCCTGGCGGCGCTGTCCAACCGCGTGCTGGAGCTGACGGAAGACGGCATGCACGCCTATGGCGGCGGCTACACCGAATATGTCGAGCGCACGGGGCATGAAGCACCGGGCCTGCGCGGATAGGAAGCGCAGACTGGCAGTCTCAAGGCTGGCGTTGAAGTGCGCAGCGGCTTCCGTGAAAAGCGGAACCGCGCCTATGCCGGCGCATATTCCAGCGCCACGACGCCATTGCTGAACGGCGCGGCCGAAATCAGCGCGAATTTCTGCTGTTCTCCGGGCGCGAAAAACGGTTTCCCCTGGCCGACCGCAAGAGGATAGCTGAGCAGCCGGATGCGGTCGACGAGACCGTGGTGCAGCAGCTGCTGGGCCAGGCTGATGCTGCCGTGGACATAGATATTGCCGCCGGCGGCTTTTTTCAGCTCCCTGACGGCCTCGGGCAAAGGCCCCTCCAGCCTTTGAGCAGGCTTCCAGTCGAGCTGCCTCACCGTGGTCGACGCGACATATTTCGGCAGCGCGTTGAACCTGTCGGCGAAATCCCCCCGTCTCGTGCCGGCCAGGATGCCGCGAAGATCTGGTAGGTCACGCGACCCAGCAACATGGCGCTGCTGTCGGCAAGCTCCTCTTCCTTGAACCTGTCCATCTCGGCATTCCAGGCAATGCCCGTCAGCTTTTCGACCTCGGCTATACCGTCGGCGCTGATGAATTCGGTGACGATGACTTCCCTCATTCGGCCCTCCATCGCAGGAAACGCATGCTGGAAAGAATGCAGCAAGGATAACAACGGCGCACCGCCTGCACAAATTCCGCCGGTCCGTCATTCTGTCGATCGGAAGCGGGTTTGGTCGGGAACAGACTTGCTTTCCATCGGCGTCTCCGCTTGAAGCATGGCCATGCCTCACACTCTCACCATAGCCATCGACGGTCCGGCGGGCGCCGGCAAGGGAACCCTGGCCCGGCGGCTGGCGGACTACTACCACCTGCCGCATCTCGACACCGGCCTCACCTACCGCGCCGTGGCGCATATGCTGCTTGCCAAGGGCTGGCCGCTCGGCGACGAGCCGCATGCCGTGGAAGCCGCCCGCCTGATCGATCTCGGCGATCTCGATCGCTCGGTGCTGTCGGCGCATGCCGTTGGCGAGGCCGCCTCCAAAGTCGCCGTCATCCCGGAAGTGCGCCGCATCCTGGTCGAAAAGCAGCGCGCCTTCGCGGCACAACCTGGCGGCGCGGTTCTCGACGGCCGCGACATCGGCACGGTCGTGTGCCCTGGCGCGATGGTAAAGCTCTATGTGACCGCCAGCGCGGAGGTGCGGGCGCGGCGCCGGCTGGCGGAAATCGAGGCCAATGACGGCACCGGTGATTTCGCCACCATTCTCGCCGACATCACGCGCCGCGACGAGCGCGACATGGGCCGGGCCGACTCCCCGCTCAGGCCCGCCGGCGACGCGCACTTGCTTGATACGTCGCAAATGTCTATAGAAGCCGCGTTTCTGGCGGCCAAGACGATCGTTGACGACGTTCTGGCCAAAGGAGACAAGGCCTGATCCGGCGTTTTCGCCGCTTGCTGTTGCGAGCTTTGTGAAAATACCCATATCGGGCGGGAGCATGATCTCTGAGAGATCATGCGACAAACACTGAATAGAACCGGCCTGCCAGCATTCTTTGCGCCGAACCGCCGCTTCAACGCGGCACAGGGTCTTGACCCGGAATACCGGCAGGTCATCGCAACGCTAACCCACGGCGCCAGCCTCCAGGCGAGGCTTTCAGGAGAAAGTATGTCTCAATCCATTCCGACTCGCGACGATTTCGCGAGCATGCTCGAAGAATCGTTCTCGGACGGTCATTCGGGCGAAGGCCAGGTCGTTCGCGGTATCGTCACCGCGATTGAAAAGGACATGGCCATCATCGACGTCGGCCTCAAGGTCGAAGGCCGCGTGGCACTGAAGGAATTCGGCGCCAAGGGCAAGGACGGCAGCCTCAAGCCGGGCGATACCGTCGAAGTTTATGTCGAGCGCATCGAAAACGCGCTGGGCGAAGCCATGCTCTCGCGCGACAAGGCGCGCCGCGAGGAAAGCTGGGTCAAGCTGGAAGAGAAGTTCGCCAAGGGCGAGCGCGTCGAAGGCGTCATCTTCAACCAGGTCAAGGGCGGCTTCACCGTCGATCTGGACGGCGCCGTGGCCTTCCTGCCGCGTTCGCAGGTCGACATCCGTCCGATCCGCGACGTCACCCCGCTCATGCACAACCCGCAGCCGTTCGAGATCCTCAAGATGGATCGCCGTCGCGGCAACATCGTCGTTTCGCGCCGCACCGTGCTTGAAGAGAGCCGTGCCGAGCAGCGCTCCGAGATCGTCCAGAACCTCGAAGAGGGTCAGGTGGTCGAAGGCGTGGTCAAGAACATCACCGACTACGGTGCGTTCGTCGACCTTGGCGGCATCGACGGCCTGCTGCACGTCACCGACATGGCCTGGCGCCGCGTCAACCATCCGACCGAGATCCTCAACATCGGTCAGACGGTCAAGGTGCAGATCATCCGCATCAACCAGGAAACCCACCGTATCTCGCTCGGCATGAAGCAGCTCGAGAGCGATCCGTGGTCGGATATCGGCACCAAGTTCCCGATCGGCAAGAAGATCACCGGTACGGTCACCAACATCACCGACTACGGCGCGTTCGTCGAGCTGGAGCCGGGCATCGAGGGCCTGATCCACGTTTCGGAAATGTCGTGGACGAAGAAGAACGTGCATCCGGGCAAGATCCTGTCCACCTCGCAGCAGGTCGACGTGGTCGTGCTGGAAGTCGATCCGGCCAAGCGCCGCATCTCGCTGGGTCTCAAGCAGACGCTGGAGAACCCGTGGCACGCCTTCGCCGCCAACCACCCGGTCGGCTCGACCGTGGAAGGCGAAGTCAAGAACAAGACCGAGTTCGGTCTGTTCATCGGCCTCGACGGCGACGTGGACGGCATGGTGCACCTGTCGGATCTCGACTGGAACCGTCCGGGCGAGCAGGTCATCGAAGAGTACCAGCGCGGCCAGATGGTGCGTGCCCAGGTTCTCGATGTCGACATCGACAAGGAGCGCATCTCGCTCGGCGTCAAGCAGCTTGAGCGCGATACGGCCGGCGATGCCGCCGCTTCGGGCGAACTGCGCAAGAATGCCGTCGTCACCTGCGAAGTCACCGGTGTGAAGGATGGCGGTCTGGACGTGCGGCTGGTCGAAAGCGGCATCGACACCTTCATCAAGCGCTCCGACCTGTCGCGTGACCGCGACGAGCAGCGTCCGGAACGCTTCACCGTTGGCCAGAAGGTCGACGCCCGCGTCATCGCCTTCGACAAGAAGACCCGCAAGCTGCAGGTCTCGATCAAGGCGCTGGAAATCGCCGAAGAGAAGGAAGCCGTTGCTCAGTACGGCTCGACCGACTCCGGCGCTTCGCTGGGCGACATCTTGGGTGCCGCGCTGAAGAAGCAAGGCGGCAACTAAGCCAGCCTCCGGCACTGCCTTCGCGGCAGAGCAAAATCGACAAGACCCGCCGGAGCGATCCGGCGGGTTTTTTGTTATGCCTGCGACGAAGAGACCGCCTTGCAAGCCGGCAGGCAGCCGAGGACAGTGCCTCCGCCAGCGTTGGTGCTGGTGTTGTCCGGGAGGCAGTTCTGCAATGATCGACCACGTCACCGTCGCCGTCAGCGACCTTGCCGCGAGCAAGCTGTTCTACGAGACGGCCTTCGTGCCGCTCGGCTACCAGCTTTCATTCGGAGAGGAAGGCGTGTTCTGGGCCTTCGACATCGGTGACGGCCTGTTCGAGATCATGCAGTCGGCAACCCCTGGACCGCTGACGCGTCTGCATGTCGCCTTCCGCGCGAAAAGCCATGCCGAGGTGGATGCCTTCTATCAGGCCGCACTGGCCGCCGGAGCAACCGACAACGGCGCGCCGGGGCCGCGCCCGGCCTATACGCCGAACTACTATGCTGCCTTCGTGATCGACCCGAACGGCTACAACATCGAAGCCATGATCGACGCGCCATTTTCCTGATCTCACGCCAGTTCGCTTCGCTCACGGCTCCGATGGGGCGGCCTGACGGCCGACGGGCGGTCGCCCTTGCGAACCCACGGGTTCGGGCTGATCTCACGCCAGCTCGCTTCGCTCACGGCTCCGATGGGGCGGCCGGACGGCCGACGGGCGGTCGCCCTTGCGAACCTATGAGTTCGAGTTCGTCGCTCAGGCGCGCCCGTAGAGCGGGACCAGTGTTCCGCTCATCGCCTCGTTGCGCGGTGAAGCGAGATAGACGATCGTTTCGGCCGCGGCGTCCGGGCTTACCCATTTCGAGAAATCGGCATCCGGCATGTCGGCGCGATTGGCGGGTGTGTCGAGCGTGGAAGGAGCAATGGCGTTGACCAGGATACCCTTGCCTTTCAGCTCCTCGGCCAGCGCAACCGTCATCGCCGCCACCGCAGCCTTGCTTGCCGCATAGGCGACCATGCCGGCGCCGCGTCTCGGTTCGAGCCCAGCGCGAGCCGAAACGTTGACAATGCGGCCGCGCGTTCCGGAAGCGAGCATGGCACGCACCGCGGCCCGGCTGCACAGGAAGGCGGTGCGCGCATTGGTGTCCATCATCTCGTTGTAGGCAGCCGATTCGGTCTTCTCGACCGGTGCCATGGCGAAACCGCCGGCCAGGTGGATCGAGGCCCATAGGTCCGGAACACCGGCGTAGAAGGCGGTGACGGCTTCCGTGTCCTCGAGATAGACGTTGTTCACCAGATGCACGCGATCGTGTTTGCTGAACGGGAAATGCGCCGGCGCCGCGGCATGGCTGTTCGGCACGTGGCAGATGGCGCCTTCCTGCAGGAGCTGCGCCACCACGGCACTGCCCAGCGCACCCGTTCCGCCGGTGACGACAACATGTTTTTGGTCCAGCGTAGCCGCCATCCGCGACAACTCCTGCTCAGTCATTTGATGGATTTCCGAAAATCGCGCCTTTCGCGCTCTCACTCAACCGAAATCTCTATGAGGAAAGGCTTTTTTGTCGCTCGCGCCCTGCCGAGGGCCTGCCCAAGCCCGGCAGGCCCCTCCAATCTCTGGGAACCAATGCCATAAGCATCCGCCAATTTGCAGAAATCCGGCGGTGCAGGCGAGACGCCGACCGGCTCAACACCGACATCGCGCATGGAGGTTTCGATTTCCCGATAGCCGCGATTGTTCCAGACGATGAAGATAACCGGCGCCTGCAAATCGAGTGCCGCTGCGATCTCCGGCAGCGTGAACTGGAACCCGCCATCGCCGGTGAGGCACACCACCGGCGCACCCGGAACAGCCAAGGCCGCACCGATCGCCGCCGGCGGACCGTAGCCCAGGGCACCAAAACCGGTAGCCGCGTTGAACCAGCCGGCTGGCCGATCATGATCGTAATAGAGATTGGCGGCATAGATCGGCTGCGTCGAATCGCCGACGATGATGGCCCCGGGCAGGCTCGTCCGAATGGTCTCGACGGCCGCCACCTGGGCCTGCATGGCAGGACCGATCTCGGCAAACGCGGCCGAACGTGCCGCGGCGGCCCGCTCAGGGCCGCTCGCCGAAGCCTTCGGACGATCGATTGCCGCTGCCAGCGCTTCGAGCGCGGCTCCACAATCGGCTTCGATGGCGACCGTTGCCGGATGCCGCTGGAGCTGGCCCGCGTCGATATCGATGCGCACCAGCTGGCCCGGCACCACGAAACCGCCATCGCCATACATGTCATAGTCGGTCGGTCCGAACTCGGTACCGGCCGCCAGCACGACGTCGCTGTCGGCCATCAGCGCCCGCACGGCCTTGAGGCTCGGACTGGCGGGGACAGCCAGTGCATGGCCATGCATCAGGCCGCGGGCGTTGGCGGTCTGGACAACCGGGGCGTCGAGGCATTCGGCGAGCAGGCGCAGCGCGGCCTCGGCATGGCGGGCGCCACCGCCGGCGAGGACAAGAGGTCGACGAGCGCGGCCTAGAAGCGCCGCGGCGTTCCCGATCGCGACGGCATCCGGCATATTGGGGCGGGCATCGGAGCGCACCGGCTTCATCGCTTCGGCAGGCAGGCCCATGACGTCGAGCGGGATTTCGATGTGCACGGGACCGGGGCGGGCGGTACGAAAAAGATCGAAGGCGCGACCGAGAACGGCAGGCAATCGGGCCGCGTCGGTGATGCGCTCCGAAAACGCCGCCACCTTGGCCATCATGCCCTGCTGATCCGGCAGTTCGTGCAGATAGCCCAGGCCGCGCCCCAGCGTTGCCGTTGCATTGACGCCGGAGATCACGAGCATGGGTACCGAATCGGCCCGCGCCTGGCCCATGGCCGTGATGGTGTTGGTGAGGCCGGGTCCGGTGATGACGAAGGCAACGCCCGGTTTTCCGCTGGCGCGCGCATAGCCGTCGGCCATGAAACCGGCGCCCTGCTCGTGGCGCGGCGTGACGTGGCGGATGCGCGAACCGGCAAGGCCGCGATAGAGTTCGACCGTATGGACGCCGGGAATGCCGAAGACGGTGTCCACGCCATGCGCCTCGAGCAGCGCTATCAACGCTTCGCCGACGGTGGTCATTGGCTTTCTCCATTTTGAGCAAGGGGCATGATTCTCTTCCGAAAACTCCGCTGGTTCTCGGAATCATGCTCCAGCGGCGCAAGATTCAGCTGGGCTTCGACAGCCCTGATGCCGATCGCCGCCAGTTCGCCGGGCGAGAACATCTCGCCGGCCAGGCAGCCTTCGATCCAGAGTCCGTCGATGATTGCGTTGATCGCGATGGCATGGTGGCGCAGCTGGCTTGCGTCCGGCTTGCGCTGTTCGGCGGCAAGCACTTCGGCGACGACCGCTTCCACCTCGTTGCGAAAGGCGAGATAGCCTTCACGATGGGCGTGGGCCAGGGCAGGATCCGCGGATGCCCGGCCGATAAAGGTCGCCCAGAGCGAAAACACCCGCGCATCGATGATCGGCGCGCCGAGGTTGGCGGCGACGAAAGCCGCAAGACGCTGACGCGGCGACGCGCCCTCTGCAACAAGTGCAGCCTTGGCCTGCTCCGTCATGCGGCCGACCAGCGTCGTATAAGCTTCCTGCAGCAGCTCTTCCTTGCCGGGGAAATAGTGCCGGATCAGCCCGGCGGTAACGCCGGCACGCAACGCGATGGTGCGCAGGGTGGCGCCCTGCAGGCCACGCTCGGCCACGCTGTCCAGGGTCGCCTCGATCAGATCCTGTCGCCGCCGCTCCTCGCCTTCGCGACGGAACTTGCGCCGGGACGGCGCATTCATTGCCGCAGGATCGGCCGCGTCAGGCATGTCGGCCCGCCTTCGCAGGCGATGCAGAGCGCATCCGCCTCGAAGATTTCGACGGTGCAGCCGGCTGCTTCCATCGCAGCCTTGGTCCTGGGGAAACCGGCAACAGCAATGACCTTGTGCGGGCTGGTCGGCAGCACATTCAGGCTGAGGCCGTTGGAAGCGGCGAACTCTTCGGCATCACCTTCGACCAGCCTGATGCCGCGCGCCTTCAGCATCTGGTAGAACGGCGCCGGCAGAAGCGGCGAGTAGACCAGAGCAAGATCGTCAGCCAGCGGGCTGATCACCGACATCAGATGCAGGCAGGCCTCTTCGCCCTGCCACAGCGGCAGGTCGAAGCCGTAGACGGAAATACCGAGCGGCGTCAGCAGGTTGGAGACCTGCTGGATGCCTTCCTGGTTGGAGCGGACACCACGCCCGATCGCCAGCGTGCGGGCGTCCACCCACACGCAATCGCCACCTTCGACCTGCCCTGGCGCCTCGACACGACCCAGGATCGGAATGCCCAGTCTCTTGTAGGTTTCCTCGTGCAGGGATGGCTCCCTGGCGCGCAGCGGCTTGCCCATGGACAGGATCAGCGCGCCACGGTCCGTCATCAGCGACGGATCGTGCGTGAACACCGAATCCGACAGCCCGTCGGCCCTGTCCTCGATCCAGTCGATCTCGGCCCCGGCAGCTGCCACAAGATCGGCGAGGGCCTTGTGCTGTACCGCCGCTTTCGCCGGATCGAAGCCCGGCCCATAGTGCCAGGCGGCCCGGTCGGCGGCCCGCATGGCATTGGTCGCCGACCGCATCAGCACGCGCCGCAGCGGCGCCGCCATGGACTGTGATCCGAAAGCGCTCATCGATGCCCTTTTAAGCTGAAAAAAGTCGACAAAATTTCATCGAAGGCTATTTATACACTTGCGCAACAAGGCCGCAAGTGCCGTAATGAGCGGGATTGACGGGCTCGCGCTGCCGGGTCCATGCTGAAGTCTGGAGCGGGACAGTACAGCGTATGTTGATTAGCCGGATAGTCGTTCGACGAACTGCCGTCGATCGTACGGAGATCACACTGTGAACGCGGCGAGTGCCGCCACGATCCCATCCGGCAAGGCGCAGAATAGCGCCGCCGAAGCCATCCATGTCGAGAACCTGCATAAGAAATTCGGCGAGCTTCATGTTCTCAAGGGCGTGTCGCTGTCGGCGCGCGACGGTGAGGTCGTGGCCATCATCGGCGGCAGCGGCTCCGGCAAGTCGACGCTGCTGCGTTGCATCAACTGTCTTGAGAACCCGACCAGCGGCATCATTCGCGTCAATGGCGAGGAGATCAAGCTCAAGGCGGACAGCCACGGCCATACCGTGCCGGCGGACCGCCGCCAGATCGAACGCATCCGCTCGCGGCTGGGCATGGTGTTCCAGAGCTTCAACCTGTGGAGCCACATGACGCTTCTGCAAAACGTCATCGAAGTGCCGGTGCATGTTCTTGGCGTGAAGCGAGATGAAGCGATCGCCACCGCTGAAAAGCTGCTGGCGCGTGTCGGGCTTGCCGAAAAACGCGACGTCTATCCACACTTCCTGTCCGGCGGACAGCAACAGCGCGCGGCGATCGCCAGGGCGTTGGCCATCCAGCCGAGGGTCATGCTGTTCGACGAGCCGACCTCGGCGCTCGATCCGGAACTGGTCGGCGAAGTGCTGCGGGTGATCGCAGACCTCGCGCGCGAAGGACGCACCATGGTGCTGGTCACCCACGAAATGAAGTTTGCCCGCGAGGTCGCGACGCATGTCGTCTACCTCCACAACGGGCTGGTCGAGGAGGAAGGAGCGCCGGAACAGGTGTTCGGCGCGCCGAAGTCCGAGCGGCTGAAACAGTTTCTGCGCAACGTCGGCTGACCCCAGAGGGGTCGGGCGACGACAAGAAAAGACAACGGGAACACTCAAAAACAACGGGAGAACAGGGCATGAAAACATTTCTGAAGACGGCGGTTGCCGCTGCCGCGATCGCGTTGGCGGGGACCTTCGCGGCCAGCGCCGAGCAGGTGAAGGTCGGCTTCTCGCCGGAAGCGTATCCGCCTTTCTACTCGCAGGACTCGTCCGGCAAGTGGGGCGGCTGGGAAGTCGACATCGCCATGGCGATCTGCGCCGAAGCAAAGCTCGACTGCGTGCTGACGCCGATCCCGTGGGATGGCCTGATCCCGGGCCTCAAGACCAAGAAGATCGACACCATCATGAACTCGATGTCGATCACCGCGGAGCGCCAGAAGGAGATCGACTTCTCCGACAAGTACTACAACACCCCGACTTCGATCGCCGGTGCCAAGGACCAGAAATTCGACGCCTCGCCGGAAGGCCTCAAGGGCAAGGTTATCGGCGTGCAGGTCTCGACCATCCATGCCGCCTACGCCAAGAAGCACTTCGCTTCGACCGCGGCCGAGATCAAGGAATACCAGACGCAGGATGAGGCCAACCAGGATCTCGCCGCCGGCCGCATCGACGCCACGCAGGCCGACCAGATCGCGCTGGACGCCTTCCTGAAATCCGACCAGGGCAAGGCCTGCTGCGACATGAAGGGCAACGTCGCGCCCGATCTCGAAGTGCTCGGACCGGGCGTCGGCGCCGGCGTTCGCAAGGGCGACACCGAACTCAAGGACAAGATCAACGCCGCCATCAAGGGCATCCGCGCCAACGGCAAGTATGCCGAGATCACCAAGAAGTACTTCGACTTCGACGTCTATGGCGACGCCGTGCAGTCGAACTAGCACCCCGAGGTTCCGCGCGTCGTTCCCGAGAGACGACGCGCCATCCGGCCGGCGTTCGCGCCAGGCTGGGTCATGAGCCGGCACGTCGGGGGGCGCGCCGGCTCATTCGAGATCCTCCAACGGCGGCATGCGGCGCCGTTCAAGGCGATTTCGAAGAATTATTGCATCGATTTTGAACCAAAAGTCGCGCTCAGCGGAAGGCAATAATTCTTCGAAATCGCCTCAATCGGAGTGACGGCGCTGACAGACATTTTCCTTTCGGCCTCGGCGGCCAGCCTTGCCGAACTTCTGGCATTCGATCCACCCGGATGGGGCGGCAATCTGCTGCGTGGCCTGCTGGCCTCGGTCGGCATTGCCTGCGGCTCGTTCGGCCTCGGCCTGCTGATCGGTATCTGTGGCGCCTATGGCAAGCTCTATGGCAGTCCGGTGGTGCGCGATCTGTTCGGCCTCTACACCACCATCGTGCGCGCAGTGCCTGAGCTGGTGCTGATCCTGCTGCTCTACTTCGCCGGCACCGATCTGGTGAACAGGCTGCTCACCTTGCTCGGCTACGCGCCGGTCGACATCAACGGCCTGATCGCCGGCATCTGCGTGCTCGGCGTCGTCCAGGGCGCGTATTCGACGGAAGTGCTGCGGGGCGCCATCCTCGCCATCCCGCAGGGACAGATAGAGGCGGCGCGCGCCTATGGCATGTCGCCGTCGCTGCAGCTCAGGCGCATCACCTTGCCGGCGATGGCACCCTATGCGATCCCCGGCCTCGCCAATCTCTGGCTGATCGCCACCAAGGATACGGCGCTGCTCGCTGTCGTCGGCTTCAACGAGCTGACGCAGACGACCCGGCTGGCCGCCGGCGCCACCAAGGCGTATTTCACCTTCTTCATCGCTGCCGGCGTGCTGTATCTCGCGCTGACGCTGGTCTCCAACGTGATCATTTCCCGCTTCGAACGCTACTCGCGGCGCGGCATGCCTTCCGTGGCGGAGACGCGCTGATGAGCACCACCACAACCACGATCGCGCGCACCTCGGAGTGGCTGCAGCCGCACCGCATCATCCTCATCATCCTTGCGGCGGCGATCGTGCTTGCCTGCGCGTTCACCATGCGATGGGACTGGCTGCCGGCCTATCTGCCGCTTGCCCTGCAAGGCATATGGCGCACCATCTGGCTGCTCGCGGTCACCGCTACGCTGGGCATCCTGCTGGCAATCCCGATCGGTTTCGCGCAGGCCGCCGGCCCGGCATTCCTGGCGGTGCCGGCCCGGCTGTTCTGCACGATCATCCGCGGCACGCCGCTGCTGTTGCAGCTGTGGCTGCTCTACTACGGGCTCGGCTCGCTGTTCCCGCAGTTTCCCTGGATCCGCGATTCGTTCCTGTGGCCATATCTCAGGCAGGCCTGGCCATACGGCGTGCTGGCACTCACCCTTTCCTACGCCGGATATGAGGGAGAGGTCATGCGCGGCGCCTTCGCCGGCGTGCCGAAGGGGCAACTCGAAGCGGCCCGCGCTTTCGGCATGCGGCGCTGGACCGCCTTCCGACGCATCTGGCTGCCGCAGGCGCTGCGGCGAGCCCTGCCGACGCTGGCCGGCGAAACCGTGTTGCAGCTGAAAGCGACACCCCTGGTGGCGACCATCACCATGGTCGATATCTATTCCGTCGCCTCGCGAGTTCGACAGGAGACCTTCGTCACCTATGAACCCTTGCTGCTGCTCGCGCTGGTCTATATGGCCATTACCGGGGTTATCGTCTTTGCGTTCCGCAAGATCGAAGCGCGCATTCCGGCAAGACTCGGCTAGCCGAATTACGGCCCGGATTACGGCTTGGGTGCAAGCTACGGACGCAGCTTGAGCATGGTCCCGAAAAGTTGCAGACTTTTCGGATAAGATCATGCGTCAAAACAAGGAGATAGAGCGTTTCCGTGAAAACGGAAATGCTCCGGGGGTGGAAGGCATGCAGCTCAGTCTCGAACAGGCCACAGCACTTTGCCGCATGGCGGCACTCGGTGCCGGCGCCAGCGATGAAACCGCCCGTTCGATTGCCGCCGCCGCGATCGCCGCCGAGGCCGAAGGCAACAAGGCCGTCGGCCTCTCCCACTACATCGACTATCTGGAGGCGCTTGAGGCCGGCCGCATCCGCGGCAAGGCCGAGCCGGTGATCACCCGGCCGGCACTCGCCGTCTATCTCTCGGACGCAAACGGTGGCGCGGCCCATACCGGCTTCGACCGTGTTTTCGACGACCTGGCCAAGGCGGCCAAGCTGTTCGGCGTCACGATCTTCTCGCAGAAAAATGCCTATACCGCCGGTGCGCTCGGTTATTTCACCGGACGCCTCGCCGCGCAGGGGCTGATCTCCTTCGCCGCCACCAACGGTCCGGCCGTGCTAGCGGGCTCCGGTTCGACGAAGCCGGTCTACTGTACCAACCCGATGTCATTCGCCTGCCCGCAGGCCGACGGCGCGCCGCTGATCATCGACCAGTCGTCGAGCGCAACCGCTTTCGTCAACATCCGCAAGGCCGCGGCCGACGGCAAGGCGATCCCGGAAGGCTGGGCGCTGGATGCCGGCGGCAATCCGACGACCGACGCCACCTCCGCCATGAAGGGCGCGCTGCTGGCCTTCGGCGGGGCACGCGGCGCCAACATCGCCCTGATGGTCGAGGTTCTGGCGGCCGGTCTATCCGGCGCGAACTGGTCGCTCGACGCACCGTGGTTCAGCGGCGGCCCGGACAGCCCCGGCACCGGGCTGTTCGTGCTGGCGATCGAGCCCAAGCTGCTCGATCCCGATTTCGAGAAGCGCATGAAGGACCAGATCAACCGGCTGGACCGCCGTTACGGCGTTCACATTCCCGGTCTTTCGAAAGCCGCCGCGACGGAAAAGGCCGCGGCGCGCGGCATCACCGTTTCCAAGGAAATCGTCGAGCGCATCGCCGATTTCGCCGAGCGACACAAGCGCTGAAGCGGGAGCTTCTCGGCGGTCGACGATCAACGCCGACATGCGTCCATAAAACCAATGGCGGCGACCTCCTGTCGCCCTTTGCCTTTGGCGAGAAACCCATTATGAAACGGCATTAGAGCGCCGCGCGTCCGTGGACGCGCAGAGGACGCTCTAGGACTTTGAACCTACGCGTCGTGCTTCCCGAAAATCGATGTCGATTTTCGGGCCGATGCGCTAGCCAAGCTTTCGTGCGCCGGAGCCAGCCATGACCGAAATCCTGCAAACCCCCAAGCTCGTCGTCGTTTTCGGCGGCTCAGGCTTCGTCGGGCGGCATGTGGTGCGCGCGCTGGCCATGCGCGGCTATCGCATCCGGGTCGCCTGCCGCCGTCCCGACCTCGCCGGCCATCTGCAGCCGCTTGGCAATGTCGGCCAGATCCAGCCCATTCAGGCCAATGTGCGCGTGCGCTGGTCTGTGGACCACGCCGTCCAGGGCGCCGACCATGTCGTCAACCTCGTCGGCATCCTTTACGAAGGCGGCCGCCAGCGTTTCGGTGCCGTGCAGGATTTCGGCGCGCGCGCCATCGCCGAGGCCGCCCGTTCGGTGGGCGCCGGCATGACCCATGTCTCGGCGCTCGGCGCCAGCGTCGATTCCGAATCCGACTATGCCCGCACCAAGGCACTCGGTGAAAAAGCCGTTCTCGAGACCATACCGGATGCCGTGATCTACCGGCCATCGATCAATTTCGGACCGGAGGACGGTTTCTTCAACCGCTTCGCCGCCATGGCGCGGTTCTCGCCTGTCCTGCCGCTGCTCGGTGGCGGCGCAACCCGTCTGCAGCCGGTCTATGTCGGCGATGTCGCCGAGGCGATCGCACGCTCGGTCGACGGCGCCGTCGAGGGTGGCAAGATCTATGAGCTTGGCGGGCCGAAGGTACTGACCTTCAGGGAGTGTATGCAGGAGATGCTGGCAGTGATCGAGCGCAAGCGCCTGCTGGTGTCGGTGCCGTGGTGGGCGGCCAGGCTCCAGGCTTCGATCCTGGAACTGCTGCCGAAGCCGCTGCTCACCAATGATCAGGTCACACAGCTGATGTCGGACAATGTCGTTTCCGAAGAAGCGATCCGGCAAGGCCGTACCTTCGCCGCGACGGGCATCACGCCGCGCACGATCGGGGCGATCCTGCCGAGTTATCTCTGGCGTTTCCGCGCCACCGGACAGTTCGATCAACGCAAGCCCGCAGCCTGATCTTTCCAACTTCGCAAGCATCAAAAAAGGCCGGATCGCTCCGGCCTTTTTCTTTGGGCAACTCCTGGAATTGCTCTTTGCGCTCAACCCCAGATGAACAGGGCAACGAGCCCGACGCCGCCGACGATCAGCCGCCACCAGCCGAACAGCGAGTAGCCGTGCCGCGAGACGTAGCCGAGCAGGCTGCGCACGACGATGACCGCGGTGATGAAGGCCGCGATGAAGCCGACCGCGATGATCGGGAAATCGCCGCTCGTCAGCAGGTGGCGGTTCTTGATCAGGTCGAGCGTGAAGGCGCCGAGCATGGTCGGAATGGCGAGGAAGAAGGAGAATTCAGCCGCCGCCCGCTTGTCGACGCCCATCAGGAGCGAACCGACGATCGTGGCACCCGAGCGCGAGGTGCCCGGGATCATCGCCAGGCATTGGAACAGGCCGATCTTCAGGCACATCGACAGAGGCAGCTCCGAGGCGTTGTGATATTTCGGCTTCAGATCCAGCCGGTCGATCCACAGGAGCACGATGCCGCCCAGGATCAGCATGATGCAGATCAGCTTCGGCGTTTCGAACAGCACCGTCTTGATGAAATCATGCGCCAGGACGCCGATGACGGCCGCCGGCAGGAAGGCCAGGAACACGCCCACCAGCAGGCGCACGCTGTGGTCGCTCGAGATTTCCGGCGGCACGAACATGTTGACGCGACGGCGCCTGACGGTTGCTGCAACCAGTTCGAAAGCGCAGCCGCCCAGCCATATGATCGAAGCGATCGAGCCTATTGCTGCCTCGACCAGCCGGCCGAACGCGCCCGGCCGGCGCAGGAACGCCCAGATCTTGCCGGCATAGAGGCTGAGTATGGCGAGAATGGCGCCAAGCTGGATCAGCACCTCGAAAACCTTGCCGGTGGACTCGAAGCCAAGGAAATGGCCGGCCAGCAGGATGTGGCCGGTCGAGGAAACGGGAAGGAATTCGGTCAGCCCTTCAAGCAGGCCGAGCAGCAGTGCTTCCACCAAAGTCTGGAAATTCATAAAGTACCTCGCGGGCGGCGCGATCGGCAAAGCGGGACCCGGTCTTTGCGTCCGCTCGCGCTCGAATCTGTAGAACAGGCGCTTAGAACACTGCCAAAGTTGCAAAACTGTGACGAATGCAGCGTCGGGGCTTGCTTGTCAGCGTGCCCAACTGCTCCTATAGCTCGCAGCACCCTGACAACCCGTGTATTCGGGCAATAAAGACTTATCGGCGCGGCCAGCGATTCGCCAGCGCATATAATCATTCGGACGATGCTGACGCTTTTCCACCACCCCATGTTCGCCAGTTGCCGCTTCGTACGCCTCGCTTTCGGCGAGTATGGCGAGGAGCTTGCACTGATCGAGGAAAAACCCTGGACGCGGCGCAAGGAGTTCCTGGCGCTCAACCCGGCCGGCACGCTGCCGATCCTGCTTGCCGAAGGCGACGTGCCGATCATCGGCGCCGGCGTGATCGCCGAATATCTCGACGAGACGCGCGGCGTGCTGAAGCGCGAGAAGCGCCTCTTCGTGGAAGGACCGATGGAGCGGGCGGAAATCCGCCGGCTTACGGACTGGTATCTCGTCAAGGCAGAGAGCGAAGTGACACGCCATCTGGTGCGCGAGCGGGTGCTGAAGCCGCACATGCCGGCAGATGCCGGCGGTGGTTCGCCGGATTCGACCGCCATCCGCGCGGCGCGCGCCAACATCCGCCAGCATATGAAATACACCAACTGGCTGGCCGGAACGCGGCATTGGCTGGCCGGCAGTCGCATCACCTATGCGGACCTGGCTGCCGCGGCGACGCTTTCCGTCCTCGACTATCTGGGCGAGATCGACTGGCGCGAACACGGCGCAGCGCGCGAGTGGTACACACGCGTGAAGTCGCGCCCTTCCTTCCGTCCGCTTCTGGCCGATCGCGTCCGCGGCCTGTCGCCGGTGTCGCACTATGCGGACCTCGATTTCTGACCAGGCCAAGCTGCGTAAACTGATCGACCGTGAAGCGCGGCGTGCCGGCTTCGATGCCGTCGCCATCACCACGCCGGGTGCCATCCCGCAGGCACCGGCGCGGCTGGCCGACTTCGTGGCGGCCGGCTATCACGGCTCGATGGGCTGGATTGCCGAAACACTCGAGCGCCGGGCCGATCCGTCCGTCCTGTGGCCTGATGTCCGCTCCATCATCGTGCTGGCGATGAACTATGGCCCCGATCACGACCCGCGAGCGCTTCAGCAGCTGCCCGATCGCGGCGCGATCTCCGTCTATGCCCGCAACCGCGACTATCACGACGTCATCAAGGGTCGTCTGAAGGAACTCGCCGGCAAGATCGTCGCGGCGGCGGGCGGCGATGTGAAGGTATTCGTCGACACCGCCCCGGTGATGGAAAAGCCGCTGGCCGAAGCAGCGGGGCTGGGCTGGCAAGGCAAGCATACCAATCTTGTCAGCCGCGCGCATGGATCGTGGCTGTTTCTCGGCTCGATCTTCACGACGGCGGAACTCGAGCCGGACAGGGCGGAGGAAGACCATTGCGGCTCCTGTCGCGCCTGTCTCGATGCCTGCCCGACCGATGCGTTCCCGGCGCCCTACAAGCTCGATGCACGCCGTTGCATCTCCTACCTCACCATCGAGAACAAGGGGCCGATCCCGCCCGAATTCCGGGGCGCCATCGGCAACCGCATCTATGGCTGCGACGATTGCCTTGCGGCCTGCCCCTGGAACAAGTTCGCCCAGGCAGCCTCCGAGGCAAAGCTCGTTGCAAGGGCCGATCTGCGCGAACCGGCGCTCGCCGATCTGCTCAAGCTCGACGATGCCGGCTTCCGCACACTGTTCTCCGGTTCGCCGGTCAAGCGCATCGGCCGCGACCGTTTCCTCCGCAATGTGCTGATTGCCGCTGGCAACTCCGATGACCGGAGCCTCGTCGCGCCGGCGCGGGAACTGCTTGCCGATCAATCGCCGCTGGTTCGGGGTGCGGCGGTGTGGGCACTGTCGCGGCTGGCGGCTGGCGATACAGTGCGCGAGCTGGCAACGGCAGCATTGCAGGACGAGAACGACAGCGCCGTCCAGGACGAATGGCGATTGGCTCTGGGCGTGACCGACAACAACGGAAGGGCAGCATGACCGGCAACAGGATCTTCATTTTCGGCGCCGGCTATTCCGCCCAGGCATTCGCCGCCCAGAACCCGGATTTCGGGCGCTTTGTCGGCACGACGCGGTCGCAGGGCAAGTTCGACACCCTTCGGCAGGCCAACATCGAGCCCTTGATCTTCGATGGAACACTCACATCGGACATTGAAACCGCACTCGCGGAAACCACGCATCTGGTGATCTCGATTGCGCCGGAGATGGCGGGCGAACCCGTGCTGCAGGCGGCGCGCGGCGTGATCGCAACCAGCATGCCGGCGCTGCGCTGGATCGGCTACCTGTCGACGGTCGGCGTCTATGGCGATCATGGCGGCGGCTGGGTCGACGAAAACGCCGAATGCCGGCCGGTGTCGGATCGCTCCACCTTGCGACTGCAGGCGGAACAGGCCTGGCAAAGCCTTGGCAACGAGATCGGCAGGCCGGTCGCCGTGCTGCGCCTTTCCGGCATCTATGGCCCCGGCCGCAACGCTTTCGTCAATCTGAAGGATGGTACCGCCAAGCGACTGATCAAGCCCGGCCAGGTCTTCAACCGCATTCATCGCGACGACATTTCCGGCACTCTGCGCCATCTTGCAGGGCATGGTACAGGCGGTGTCTTCAATGTTACCGACGACCTGCCCGCACCGCCACAGGACGTGGTGACCTACGCCGCAACCCTGATGAGCGTGCCGCCGCCACCGGAAACCGATTTCGCCACCGCCCAACTTTCGCCCATGGCGCGGTCCTTTTATGGCGAGAACAAGCGTGTCTCCAACGCGGCGGTCAAGGCAGCGGGCTATACATTCCGCTTCCCCGACTACCACGCCGCATTCGACCACATGTGGGCGAGCGGAGACTGGGACAAGGGAGCGGCACGCAGCGCGATGAAGCGCTAGCGCGTGACCCCGAAAATCGGAATCGATTTTCGGAAAGGAAGGGTGGCATGCGCCACCCGTCATGCGTCAGCTCAAAGTGCTGGAGCGACCTTTGCGCGTCCAAAAGGACGCGCGGCGCTCTGGTGATCGCATGCAACGGTCGCTCCGTGGTATGATTCGGATTGCGACAGCTGCAGTGAAGGGACTGCGCGAGCAGGGAGTGGGCAAGTGACAGAACGACTGCGAACCATTGCACGCAAGACTATCCTGGCATTGGCGGGCGTGGCGGCATTGGCTGGCGCTTTCGAATTCGAGACGCGTCCGGTCATGGCCGCGGAACTGGCCAAGGACCTGTTCGGCGCTGAAAAACTGCCGGCGGCAACCGAGCCGCAGTCCTTCGGCTTCTATTCCAAGGGCTGTTTCACGGGCGGTGTCGCGATCCCGCTGGAGGGCGACACCTGGACGGTGATGCGTCCTTCTCGCAACCGGCGCTGGGGCCATCCGGCGATGATCGCGCTGCTCGAGAAATTCTCGCGCGACGCCGAGGCTGACGGCTGGCCGGGCCTCCTGCTCGGCGATATCTCGCAGCCGCGCGGTGGGCCGATGCTCACCGGTCACGCCTCGCACCAGATCGGCCTCGATGCCGACATCTGGCTGACACCGAAGCCGCGGCGGGACCTGACCATCGCCGAGCGCGAGAACAAAAGCGCGATGCTGATGGTCGATCCGAAGACGCATCGCGTCTACGATCGGCTATGGACGGCCCAGCACACGCAACTGCTCAAGCGCGCCGCCAGCTATCCGGAAGTCGAGCGCATCCTGGTCAATCCAGGCATCAAGAAGAAACTCTGCGATACGGTGACGGGTGACCGCGGCTGGCTGCGCAAGATCCGGCCGTTCTGGGGCCACGATTATCATTTCCATGTCCGCATCGGCTGCCAGCCGGGATCGCATGGCTGCAAGGAGCAGGCGGCGACAGCGGCAGGCGACGGCTGCGACAAGTCACTGGCCTGGTGGTTCACCGAGGAACCATGGCGCCCGAACAAGAACCCGGACGCTCCCAAGGCACGTGACATCATGACCATGGCAAGCCTGCCGAAGGAATGCCGCCTGGTGTTGCAGGCGCCTGGGCCGGTGTCGGCGGAAGCAGCGACCTACTACGGCAATGGCCGGCCGCCGGTCGCCGTGGCCGCATCGCCAGAGCCTGCACCGCCACCGTCGGGCACGATCGGCGAGGCGCCGCTGACCCCGGTGACGGCCAATGCCTTCGCGCCGACGCCGAAGATCGGCATCCCGTTGCCGCGTCCACGTCCCGGCAACTGACATCCCATCGCCTGGAACAGACGAAAAGCGCCCTTTCCCGGGCGTTTTTGTTTGTTTATAGCATTCAATCGATTGAGGCGGTTGCAGCCGGCCGAATCGGCATGAAGACTTGCAACAAGGCTGACAATTGCGAACGCAAGGCGAGCCATCGCCGCATCGAACCGGGGATGGGAATGACTGACGCAATCGGCGGGCTGAGATTCCCGATCCTGATCGGCGACATCGGCGGCACCAATGCGCGCTTCTCCGTCGTGCTCGACGCCAATGCCGAGGCCGGCGAGCCGCACATCGTCCAGACCGCCGATTTCGAGACGATCGATGCCGCCATTCAGGCCGCCGTGCTTGACCACTCCTCGGTACGGCCGAATTCGGCGGTGCTGGCGATTGCCGGGCCGGTCGACGGCGATGAGATTCCGCTCACCAACTGCCCATGGGTGATCCGGCCCAAGGTGATGCTGCGCGATCTCGGCTTCAGCGATGTCGTTGTCTTGAACGATTTCGAGGCGCAGGCGCTCGCCGTGGTGGCACTCGGCGACGAACACATGGAAAAGATCGGCGGCGGCGAACCCGAACCCAATGCCGGTCGGGTCGTGCTGGGTCCGGGTACCGGTCTCGGCGTTGCCGGACTGATCCACGCGCTCGGGCACTGGATTCCGGTGCCGGGCGAAGGTGGACATATGGACATCGGCCCGCGTACGCCGCGCGATTTCCAGGTGTTTCCACATATCGAGAAGATCGAAGGCCGCATTTCCGGTGAGCAGATCCTGTGCGGGCGCGGACTGGTCAATGTCTATCGCGCGGTCGCCGCAGCCGACGGCAAGACCGCTCCCTTTACCAAACCGGCCGAGATCACCGCGGCAGCGCTGGCAAAATCCGACCCTGTCGCAGAAGAAGCATTGTTGCTGTTCGTGACCTGCCTCGGCCGAACGGCGGGCGATCTGGCGCTGGTGTTCAAGAGCCGCGGCGGCGTCTTCCTCACCGGCGGCATTGCCCAGAAGATCGTGCCGGCGCTGAAAGCGGGGAATTTCCGCGCCGCCTTCGAGGACAAGGCGCCGCACAGCGAGATGATGCGGTCCATGCCTGTCTATGTCATCACGCATCCGCTGGCCGCGCTGGCCGGGCTCGCAGCCTATGCGCGGGCACCATCCCTGTTTGGCGTCGAGACCGACGGGCGGCGCTGGAGCGCCTGAGCCGCAAGCCAGCCTGTTGGTTCTGATCGCAAAACCACAGCCACCTCGCGGAACCTGCCGCCAAAGCATTTTGCGCGCGTTGCCCATTGGCCATAGGCAAGGACGGCCGATGAGGCTAATAGGATGCCCGACGCCGCAGGGCGACCCGACGAATACAGCGCGCGGACTGAAATTTGGCTTCCAACGAACCAAAAAGAAGGGCTGACCCCAGCGAAGTCTTCGCTGTGTTACGCCGCATCTACCAAGAGGCCGGTCGCGGGCACCTGAAATCCTACTGGCTGGCGGCATTCTGCCTGATCGCCCTGGCCGCGACCACCGGTGGCGCGGCCTGGATCATGCAGCCCATGATCGACGACCTCTTCTACAAGCACCAGTACGACAAGGTGCCGTGGATCTGCGGCGCCATCATCGGCATCTTCCTGGTCCGCGGTCTTGCCACCTATGGCTCCGCCGTGACGCTCGCCAAGATCGGCAACAGCATCGTCGCCTACTATCAGAAGCGCGTCTTCGGCCACCTCATGAAGCTGGGCATCGACTTCTACACCGAGACACGGTCGGGCCAGCTGGCGGCGCGCATCAACGAAAACGTCGCCGGTATCCGCGATCTGTTCTCGATGACGCTGAAATCGATCGCCGGCGACCTCGTTGCCCTGATCGGCCTGGTGACGGTCATGGTCTATCAGGCGCCCTTCCTGGCAGCCAGCATCTTCCTGATCGGGCCGCCGCTGGTCTGGGCGGTCAGCTACATCATGCGCCGCGTGCGCCGTGTCACGCGGGAATCGGTCGAGATCAATTCGCATCTGATCGGCGCCATGCAGGAATCGGTGCAAGGTATCGCGGTGGTGAAGGCCTTCACCATGGAAGAGCAGCTCACCCACAAGATCGGCGACCTCGTCGACCGGGCGGAGTCCCGCTACAACAAGATCGCGCGTGTTTCGGAGCGGCTGGCGCCGGTCACGGAAATGCTGGCCGGTTTCGCCATCGCCGGCGTCGTCGCCTATTCGGTGTATCGTTCGGCTTACAGCAGCCAGCCGCCCGGCAATATCATGTCGTTCATCACCGCATTCATGCTGGCCTATGATCCGGTCCGGCGCCTTGCCCGCACCCAGGTCAATGTCGAGCGCGCCATGGTCAATGCGCGCATGATCTACGAATTGCTCGACATCGAACCCCGGCAAGGCGATGCCGAGGGAGCGAAAGAGGCCAAGGTCGAAAAGGGCGAGATCCGCTTCAATAACGTGACCTTTGGCTATTCGGCTGACCAACCTGTCATTCGCAATCTCAGCTTCACCGCCGCGGCTGGCAAGACCACCGCGATCGTCGGGGCATCCGGCGCCGGCAAGTCAACCCTCGTCGCCCTGCTGCAGCGCTTCTACGACGTCGATGGCGGCCTGATCGAAATCGACGGCCAGGATATTTCCAAGGTCACCAAGCGGTCGCTGCGCGAGTCGATCGCCTTCGTCTCGCAGCAACCCTATTTGTTCGAAGGCACGATCAGCGACAACATCCGCTACGGCCGTCCGGATGCCGGTGACAAGGAAATCGCATTCGCCGCGCAACAGGCCGCCGCGGACGAATTCATCCGCCAGCAGCCGCAGGGTTATGATACGCCGGTCGGCGAAAATGGCGTCACACTTTCAGGCGGGCAGCGCCAGCGCCTGTCAATCGCACGCGCCATCATCCGCCAGGCACCGATCCTGCTTCTCGACGAGGCCACATCGGCGCTCGACAATGAATCGGAAGCCCGCGTCCAGCAAGCGCTGGCCGCCATCATGCGGGACTGCACGACCATCGTCATCGCGCACCGGCTGTCGACGGTGGTCAATGCCGATCATATCGTCGTGCTCGAGCAAGGGCAGCTGGTCGAGCAAGGCACGCACAGCGAGTTGCTTGCCAGGCCGAACGGTGCCTATGCCCATTTCTACAACCTGCAAGGCGGGCAGGGGCTTGGCCTGGTCGATGACGGCAAGGTCGAAGCGATCGCAGACAGGGCCGATGGAACGACCGGGGGATAACGCATGAGCGAGATGAAGCTGGTGGTGGTGGGTGCCGCGGGCCGCATGGGCCAGGCTCTGGTTCGTGCCATAGCCACGATACCCGGGGCGACCGTTGCCGCCGCCGTCGAGCGTAAAGGCTCCCCTCACATAGGCAAGGACATCGGACAGATCGCCGGCATCGGCCCGATCGGCGTGGCGATCGGTGACGATCCGCTGCCGGCCTTCGCCAAGGCCGACGGCGTGCTCGACTTCACCTCGCCCGCCGCCACCGTCGAGTTCGCCGGCTATGCCGCCCAGGCGCGCATCGCCCACATCATCGGCACCACCGGATGCTCGGACGAAGACGATGCGGCGATCGCCGCCGCCGCGCGCCACGCCACGATCGTGAAATCGGGCAATATGAGCCTCGGGGTCAATCTGCTCGCCGTCCTGGTCGAGCAGGCGGCCAAGGCGCTCGACCCGGAGGATTTCGATATCGAGATTCTCGAAATGCACCATCGCCAGAAGGTCGATGCTCCCTCGGGAACCGCCCTTCTGCTCGGCGAGGCGGCCGCGGCCGGTCGCGAGATCGCGCTGGCTGAAAACAGCGTGCGCACGCGCGACGGCCATACCGGCGCGCGCAAGGCGAAGACCATCGGCTTCGCAACGCTGCGCGGTGGCTCGGTGGTCGGTGAGCATTCGGTGTTCCTTGCCGGTCCGGGCGAGCGCATCACGCTCAGCCATCATGCCGAGGACCGCGCCATCTTCGCTCGTGGCGCCGTCAAGGCGGCGCTCTGGGCACACGGCCGCAAGCCCGGCCTCTATTCGATGCGGGACGTGCTCGGCCTTGGCCGGGTCGACTGACCTATTATTCGTAAGGAGAAAACATGTCGCGAACTCTCGTGCTCGTGCGCCACGGCCAGAGCGATTGGAACCTGAAGAACCTGTTCACCGGCTGGCGCGATCCCGACCTGACCGAACAGGGCCATGTCGAGGCCAAGGCCGCCGGCGCCAAGTTGAAGGCGCGCGGACTGAAGTTCGACATCGCCTTCACGTCCAGCTTGCAGCGCGCTCAGAAGACCTGCCAGCACATTCTCGACGCCGTGGGCCAGAGCGACCTGAAGACGATACGCGACGAGGCGCTCAACGAGCGCGACTACGGCGAGCTGTCGGGCCTGAACAAGGATGATGCCCGCCAGAAATGGGGCGAGGACCAGGTGCATGTCTGGCGCCGCTCCTATGACGTGCCGCCGCCCGGCGGCGAAAGCCTGAAAGACACCGGCGCGCGCGTGTGGCCCTATTACCTGCATACGCTGCAACCGCATGTGCTCTCCGGCGGCACGGTTCTGGTCGCGGCCCACGGCAATTCGCTGCGGGCACTGATCATGGCGCTGGACGGCCTGACGGGCGAAGAGATCGTCAAGCTGGAACTCGGCACCGGCGTGCCGGTCATCTATCAGCTCAACGCCGATTCGACCGTGGCCTCGAAGGAAGTCCTGGCCTGAAACAGGCTCCGGTTCTGGGCGGGGCGGCCGCGTTGTGACAATTTGCCGGCGCCATCGGCCGGCATTTGTGCGCTGCCTTCGCATTGCATGAAAAAAGCGCGTTGACAGGGTCCGTCTGCCCGCTTACATGAGCGCCCACCAGCCCAGATGGCGGAATTGGTAGACGCGCACGGTTCAGGTCCGTGTGCCGCGAGGCGTGGAGGTTCGAGTCCTCTTCTGGGCACCAAGTTTCCGCAGCTGCTTCGACACGAAGCCGCTAGCATTTGCAAAAAGCCCGGCCATGCCGGGCTTTTTCATTTCCGGTCCCTGCAACACGCCGACCTGCAGGTCTTCCACAGTCGACAGATGATTTTGTCCGGCGATGGAAGAACTAGGCCGGTTTTGAGCCGCAGGATAATCCGCTGTGTGGTAACGACAGAACGATCCAGCGACAGCTCAGATTTCATGGAAGAGTTCTGGAATTGTACTTGGAGATCAGACTCGTGCGCGCTACTGGGATCCTGTCTTCGGGCGCCGCGATTCGCAATCTGCACTGCCCATTCGTCGGACAATAGTCTGACAGACTGTTTCCTGATGTTTCAAAACGTGTGCACCTGCCACGGAATCGCCCGAAACGCGCCGGATTTGCCGCCGCATTTCACCCTACGGCCTCCGAACGATTAACGGAGCCGTTCCCTCGGGATGACTATCAACAAGAAGAAGGCCGCCCTTGCCGCGGTCACCGTCGCAGTCGGCCTTGCCGCCGGCGCGTCCACCTCCTCCGCCGCTGCGCAATGCGGCCGCGCTTCCTGGTATGCCCTGCACTCGAAGACTGCATCGGGCGAGCGCATGAACCCTTCAGCCCTGACTGCCGCTCATCGCAGCCTGCCTTTCGGCACCCGGCTCAAGGTTACCAACAAGAACAACGGCAAGAGCGTCGTCGTGCGCATCAACGACCGTGGCCCGTTCATCAAGGGTCGGGTGCTCGATCTGTCGCGCGGTGCTGCCAGCCAGCTGGGCTTCGTCAGCTCCGGCCACGCCGCCGTCTGCATGGCCAGGGTCTGATCCGGCCATTGCCTGAAAGCAAAAGAAAAAGCGCCGCCCCGTAACGGCGCTTTTTCTTTGATCGACCAATGGCGCGGCGCCCCCTCTTCTCACGTCCAAGCAGTGTCTTCGCACCTGCACTCATAGCCGGCTGGGCCTCCCGCCCGGCTTTTTCCAAGGCTTTGGCCTAAAGTATGGGGATAACTCACCCAACGTGATCTATTGCGCCGCAACAATTTCTTGTTAACTTCGTTGCGACAGAGTGAAGCGGCTGGGCCGCTTGTCGCCCTTCGTTCCAAGGGCAGCGGAGACCGTTTTAGATGTTCTACCAGTTCTATGAGATGAACCATGCTGCCTTGCAGCCGGCACGTGCTTATGCCGAGGCGGTGCGGGTTCTCTACACCAATCCGCTCAACCCGTTTTCGCACACGCCATGGGGCCGCTCGGTCGCCGCAACGGCGGAATTGTTCGAGCGCACCACGCGCCGTTACGGCAAGCCGGCGTTCGGCCTGGACAAGACCGTGGTCGACTGGAAGCCCGTGCCGGTGACGGAGCGCGTCGTCTGGTCGAAGCCGTTCTGCAACCTCATCCATTTCCAGCGCCAGCTGCCGGCGGGTCGTCGCAGCGACCCGAAGCTGCTGATCGTGGCACCGATGTCCGGGCATTACGCGACGCTGCTGCGTGGCACGGTGGAGGCGATGCTGCCTCATGCCGAGGTCTACATCACCGACTGGGTCGACGCGCGTATGGTTCCGCTCTCCGCCGGCCATTTCGACCTCGACGACTACATCGACTATGTCATCGACATGCTGCACGAGCTTGGGCCCGACACCCATGTGATGGCGGTGTGTCAGCCCTCGGTGCCCGTGCTTGCGGCGGTGGCGCTGATGGAAGCGCGCGGCGATCGTTTCGCGCCGTCCACCATGACCCTGATGGGCGGCCCGATCGACACGCGCCGCAACCCCACCGCGGTCAATCTGCTGGCCGAGGAAAAGGGCATCGACTGGTTCCGCGACAATGTCGTCATGCCGGCGCCATGGCCGGTGCCTGGCTTCGGCCGTGAGGTCTATCCGGGCTTCCTGCAGCTTTCCGGTTTCATGAGCATGAACCTCGACCGACACATCATCGCCCACAAGGACTTCTTCATGCACCTTGTGAAGAACGATGGCGACAACGCCGAGAAGCACCGCGAATTCTACGACGAATATCTGGCGGTGATGGACCTGACAGCCGAGTTCTATCTGCAGACCGTGGAAACCGTGTTCGTGCGCCATGCCCTGCCGAAAGGCGAGATGAAGCATCGCGGCATCAGGGTCGACCCGAGCGCCATCCGCAACGTCGCGCTGTTCACGGTCGAGGGCGAGAACGACGATATCTCCGGCCTTGGCCAGACAGAGGCGGCGCACAGTCTGTGCGCGAACGTCCCTGCCGACATGAAGGCACACTACGTGCAACCTGCCGTTGGCCACTACGGCGTGTTCAACGGCTCGCGCTTCCGCTCGGAGATCGTGCCGCGCATCGTTGACTTCATCACCAGCTACGGCCGCAGCAACAGGGTCGCCGTGAAGCGGAAGGCCAGCAAGCCGGCTCAGGCTTGATCACGTATTTGTGAATAGGGCGGTATGTTGCCGCCATTTTGCGTGCGGATGGTTCGCAGAACCCTGCCGCCGCATTGTTATTTTCCTGACTGGACCGGATTTCGCGTGAAATCGGCATCGCCGGGTGTTGCGCAATCAGCGCAATGACGACGGCGCGGTTAACCCTTTCGGTGAATCCGCCACAGGGACGAATTGACACGCCATGTAAATCCTCATTAACGTTTCGTTAATAACAGGGGCGAGCGGGGGACGATGAATTCCTCACCAGCGACGCAAGGTTTGCGTGTCTTTGCGGCTGCGGCGATCGGGATCGCTGCTGCGGTCTGGGCGGTGCCCTCAGCCTCCGCGGCGGGAGCCATGGCGACCGGCGGCCCGACCACCCAGCCCATCGGCCACTACGAATTCTGCAAGACGCGTCCAGCCGAATGCTCGGTTCGCCCGAAGGATCTGGCGCCGGCCAGGCTGACGTCCGCGCTGTGGGGCAAGCTGACCCGCGTCACCGCTTCGGTCAACGCCGCGGTCAAGCCGCTCAGCGACCAGGAGATCTACGGCAAAGATGAGGTCTGGGCCTACCCGGACAAGGGCGTCGGCGACTGCGAGGACTATGTGCTCGAAAAGCGTCGCCGGCTGGCCAGGCAAGGTATTTCCCTTGCGAACCTGCTGGTGACGGTCGTGCGCAAGCCGGATGGCGAAGGCCATGCGGTGCTCACCGTGCGCACCGACAAGGGCGATTTTGTGCTCGACAACCTGACTGACAAGGTCAAGCCCTGGGATCAGAGCGGCTATCGCTTCCTGAAGCGCCAGGCCATCGACAACACCGGTCGCTGGGTCTCGATCCGCGAAGGCCAGCAGGTGCTGGTGGGCGCTGTTCAGTAGCGGTTTCTTTTCGCCATACGCTGCGCTGCGGCCAGGCGGACGTCGTCGAGCGTCAATTTATTCCAGAAGCCGTTCTGCACGATGTGCAACGTATTCCCGCGTGCCTGACAGAGCGAGGCACGTTCGGAAAACGTGCTTTGCAATGCATGGCGAAAACGAGCCACGTTTTGGACTGCGTCTCGAAATTCCAGCAAGGTGACACGATCCTTGTGAGGGGAGTAACCGCCGACGATCATGGCGCCTTCCGAGTCGCAGGCCAGCGAATGCCCGCCCGTGACCGTCGTCTGGCGGATCCTGGTGCGGCTGGTCGCGGTCGCGATTTCGACGATTGGAAAATCGGTATAGTAGTAGGCCCAGGCCGTACCGCGACTGACGTTCAAGGCATAGCAATCGGCCATGGATGGATCGTCGAGCCGCCAGAGGACGTTGCCCGATGGATCGAACTGAACCAGGCCCGCCATGCTGATGGGCGCCTTGGTTCCCGGCAGCTTCCAGCCATCGTTGCCGAATACGCCTTCGTCGAAATAGCCAACCCAGATGTTGCCGCGATCATCGCATTGCAGATGCTCGATTCCGTCGCCGAGACAAAATCGGTTGGCGACGCCCCCTTTGTCGTTGAACAGCATCGCGTTCGCGTCGGTCGGCCTGCAGCGGGCACTGGCGACGATCCAGCCGCCGTCCTGATGGGTGTCAAAGACCGGAAACGCCGTCTCCAGGGGAAATTCGATCGTCCCGTACTCCGTCATGCCGTCGAAGATCGACAGCCTGGCCATCGTGTCCTTGGTCAGCAGCGGCCGGCCAGCGCCTTTGGTTTTTACGTTGCGATACCAGTTTCCCGTCACATCGCAGGTGGATCTGAGCAATGCCAGAAGTCCGTCGCCCGTGATGGCATAGGAAACGTCGAACCAGCCGGGCTCCGGTTCCGGCAGAGGTGCGAAGGGAGAGGGCTGAAGAATTTCGATCAAGACGGGACCCTGGTTCAGCTGGGATCGTCATTCGAGAGTGAGTCGCCGCGCGTGGCAATACGGCCGATGGACTGCTCCTCAAGCGGCTTGCGACAAACGCTCCGGAGCCATGCGATACGAAATCGCCTCGGCCAGATGGATGCGCCCGACCGTTTCGCAATCATCGAGGTCGGCCAGGGTACGCGCGACTTTCAGCACGCGGTGGTAGGCGCGAGCGGAAAAGCCGAGCTTTTCGCTGGCTTCGCTGAGCAGGGCAAGGCCAGCCGTATCCGGCGCCGCGATCGCCTCGATCATGGCTGGCGAACAATGGGCATTGAGCGCAACGCCGGTCATGCCTTGAGCCTCGAAACGCCGGCGCTGGGTCTCGCGCGCCCGCACCACCCGCTCTGCCACAACCGCGCTCGGCTCCGCCTGATCCGGGCGGATCAGATCGCTGGCCGAAACGGCCGGCACATCGACCCTGAGGTCAATGCGGTCGAGCAGCGGTCCTGAAATGCGGGCCTGATAGTCGGTCCGGCAACGATCGCCGCGCAGGCAGCGATAACCGGGTTCGCCGGCCATGCCGCAACGGCACGGGTTCATCGCCGCGACCAGCTGGATGCGCGCCGGATATGCAACGCGATGATTGGCGCGCGCAATCACACAGTCGCCGGTTTCCAAGGGCTGGCGCAGCGCATCGAGCGTCTGCGGCGAAAATTCCGGGAATTCATCGAGGAAGAGTACGCCATTGTGGGCAAGCGACACCTCTCCGGGACGTGCTCTCACGCCACCGCCAACCATTGCCGCCATCGAAGCCGAGTGATGGGGCGCACGAAATGGCCGCCGGTCGGTCAGCTTGCCACCGGCGAGTTCCCCGGCAACCGAGGCGATCATCGAGACTTCCAGCAATTCCTTCGGTGCCAGCGGCGGCAGGATCGAGGGAAGACGCTGTGCCAGCATCGACTTGCCGGACCCGGGCGGGCCGACCATCAGCAGATTGTGGCCGCCGGCCGCCGTCACCTCCAGCGCACGCTTGGCACTTTCCTGGCCTTTGACATCGGCGAGGTCCGGCAGGTTGCGTGCGCTCTGATGCACGCCGGGTTCCGGGCGTGACAACACCTGCGTGCCGCGGAAATGGTTGGCCATCGCGATCAGGCTGCGTGGCGCGACGATATCGATGTCGGGGCCGGCCCAGGCCGCTTCTGGGCCACAGGCGTGCGGACAGATCAGCCCGCGCCCTTCGGCATTGGCGCCGACCGCCGCCGGCAGCGCACCCGCCACCGCCGCGATCGTGCCATCCAGCGAAAGCTCGCCCAGCACGACATAGGAGGCGAGCATGTCGCCCGGTATGGCGCCGAGTGCAGCCATCAGGCCAAGCGCGATGGGCAGATCGTAGTGGCTGCCTTCCTTCGGCAGATCCGCCGGTGCCAGATTGACCGTCACCTTGCGCGCCGGCATCGACAGGCCGGAGGCGTGAAGCGCCGCCTGGACGCGTTCGCGGCTCTCGGCCACCGCCTTGTCCGGCAGGCCGACGATGGACATGCCGACCTTGCCCGGCGCGATCATCACCTGCACGTCGACCGGCACGGCCTCGATGCCCTGGAACGCCACCGTGCGAACGCGAGAAACCATCCGAGCCCCCAGGCGGGCTGCCTACCCGCATGGCCGCAACGGCCACGGGGTCAAGAAAAGCATGGTTTCCCGATCAGATCAAGAACAATACATGAACAAAAACGCTTGCAGGATGTCGTCGCGTTGCCGCCCTGGCGAAGCAACGGAACGGCCGCGGGAAGGTCAGCCGCGCTTGGCTTCCACCGCATCCCAGAACAGGGCGGCGATGTCCGCGCCACCGAAGCGCTTCACTTCGCGTATGCCGGTCGGCGAGGTGACGTTGATCTCGGTCATGTAGTCGCCGATCACGTCGATGCCGACGAGGATGAAACCGCGTTGCTTCAGCGACGAACCGATACGGGCACAGATCTCGCGCTCCCGCGCGGTCAGGTCCGTCTTCTCCGCCCGGCCGCCGACATGCATGTTGGAGCGCGACTCGAATTCGGCGGGCACGCGATTGATGGCGCCGACCGGTTCGCCGTCGATCAGGATGATGCGCTTGTCGCCCTTGCGCACGTCCTTCAGGTAACGCTGGACAATGTAGGGTTCGCGGAACAGCTGGCCGAACATCTCCAGCAGCGAGGCCAGATTGCGGTCGGCCTCCTGCAGATGGAAGATGCCGGCGCCGCCATTGCCGTAGAGCGGCTTGACGATGATGTCGCCGAACTCCTTGCGGAAAGCGGCCACTTCCTGCGGATCCTTGGTGATCAGCGTCTCCGGCATCAGGTCGGCGAATTCGGTGACGAAGATCTTCTCGGGGCTGTTGCGCACCCAGGCCGGGTCGTTCACCACCAGCGTCTTCGGATGGATGCGTTCAAGAATATGCGTGGTGGTGATGTAGTTCATGTCGAAGGGCGGGTCCTGGCGCAGCAGGATCACGTCCATCTCGGCGAGATCCGTACGCACAGCCTCGCCGAGCGTGAAGTGGTCGCCCTTGACGTCGCGCACCTGCATCGCCTCGATCCGAGCGAAGACCTTGCCATCGCGCAATGACAGCCGGTCCGGCGTGTAGTGATACAATCTGTGACCACGCCGTTGCGCTTCCAGGGAGAGCGCGAAGGAGGTGTCGCCGGCGATGTTGACGGTCGAGACATGGTCCATCTGGACGGCGACTTCGAGGGACATGCAGGGTCTCCAATCTGGAGCAATTCCAGCAAGAGTGCGCAGCGGTTCTGCGTTCGGAATTGCACGATAACAAAGAGTTAGAGCGTCCCGCGTTTCCGCGAAAAGCGGCAACACTCCAACGAGCAGGACATGAAGCGACGCGCCTCAACCTGTCAAGCGCCGCAACCGCCTAACCGGTGACACCAGCGGTGGAAGGCGCAAGAGCATCGACCTCAGGCGTTGATGACGATCAGACCGCCGACGATCAATGCCGTGCCCAGCATATATCGCGCCGTAAGGGCCTCACCAAGCAGGCCCCAGGCAAGGAGCGGCACGACGCAGAAGGTCATCGCCATGAACGGATAGGCGACGGTGAGCGGCACGGATTTCAGCACATAGACCCAGACGATCGTGCCGATGCCATAGATGGCAAAGGCAGCGAGCAGGTAAGGATCCAGGATGGTTGCGATCAGGCCAGCCAGGTCGGCCGCGCCGGCGCGCGCGCTTGTGAGCTTGAAGAGGACCTGACCTGCCGAAATCATCAGCGGCGTCAGCACCAGACCCGCCAGCACAGGAAAAGGCAGCGCGCCGACCACGATCAAGCCCCGGGCCGGTCTTCGCAGTAGAAGATGTCGCGTCCGACATCGACACAGACATGGCTGGTCGGCACCGGATGCATCGCACGCAGGAACGAGTGCGTGTAGGGGAAGAAGTTGAAATGCGGATTGAAGGAATAGCGGTATTCCCGCTCGCGCGGGACGACGATGATCAGGCGTTTGCGGGCAATCCGCCGCAACTCGGCAATCGCCTGCCGATATTCGAGGACGTGCTCGATGACATGGGTGCAGACCACGGTGTCGAAGGCGCCATCCTCGAAAGGCAGATCCTCGATGCGCGCGGCGACATAGTCGATGCCGTCGATGGCGGCCGCATCCTCGACAACGAAGTCGACACCGACATAGCGGCCGCCTTCGCGCGCCGCGCGAATACGTTTCAGCAGAATGCCGGTGCCGCAGCCAACGTCGCAGACCGACTGACCGACCGTCGAGGCGATGATCTTCTCTATGCAGGCCTGCGAGTTGTCCGTGCCCTCATGAACCCGTGGATGGTCGCGATAGAGCGTCTCGTACTCCTCCGCGGTCAGGAAGGGAGCACGTTCGCGAAAGGAAGCCAGCCGCGCGATATGGTCGCCCCAGGCCAGGCTGGCGACAGAGCGGAACAGCCGCGAGTCGCGGATGACCGGCGGCAGGACATCTTCGAGAACAAAGCGGATGCGATTGGTGGTTTCGCGGTTCAAGGAGATTTCTCCAAAACGATTGCTGTCAAGCCGCCCTGTTCGACGCATCTGGCGTGGAGGCGGTACTGTTCTGGCGACCCGGCATGCTGAGATAAAAAATCCGCTTCTGCTCTGCCCGGCCCCGCGAGACGGAATCGAGGACCAGTCCGGTTGCCAGCATCAGCATCGACAGAAGCAGCAGTCCGACCGAAAGCACCCAGGTGGGAATGCGCGGCACGAGACCCGTTTCGGCGAACTCGACAAACACCGGCACGCCCAGGACCGCGCTGGCAGTCAGCAGCAAAATGGAAATCGCCCCAAAGAAGCGCAGCGGCTGCGTCTCCTTCATCAGCATGGTGAACATCCAGAGAATCCTGGCGCCATCCTGGAACGTTGACAGTTTTGAAGACGAGCCCTCGACGCGACGGCCATAGTCGAGTGCGATCTCGCTGACCGGCAGCTTGAGCTGCGAAGCGTGTACCGACATCTCCGTCTCGATTTCGAAGCCGCCCGACACCGCCGGAAAACTCTTGACGAAACGCCGGCTGAAGACGCGGTAGCCGGAGAAGATATCCGTGAAATCGCGTCCGAACAGGCGCTTGTACAGGCTGTTGAACAGGCGATTGCCGAAAGCGTGGCCTTGCCGCCCGGCATCGTTCGTGACGCCGCGCCTTGTGCCGACAACCATGTCGCAGCGCTCGGTAAGCAGCGTATTGATGAGCAGAGGTGCGTCCTCTGGCGCGTAGGTGCCGTCACCATCGGCCATCAGGTAGATATCGGCATCGATGTCGGCAAACATGCGCCGCACGACATTGCCCTTGCCCTGTCTTGGCTCGCGCACGACGACGGCGCCGGCAGCGCGTGCCTTCAGCGCCGTAAGGTCTTTCGAATTGTTGTCATAGACGTAGATCGTCGCGACGGGCAGCGCCTCGCGAAACCGCCGCACGACATCGGCGATGGTCAGCTCCTCATTGTAGCAGGGCAGCAAGACCGCAATCGTCGGTTCATAGCGGACTTCGTGTACCATCGCTGTTTCTCGCTGGACCCCGGCGACCGAGCGCTGGAGGCTGACTTTACTATTTATTGAAGCCGTTAAGGCTAGGTTTAGACACATCTGGGTTTGGGGGCTTTTCGATGGGCGCGGCCGAAAATAGGGCCTCGAGCTGGCGGCGTGATCTTGCCTGGACGCTTGTCGTCGCGCTGGTGGTGCTGACAATCAGTGCCATCGGCGGCTTCAAGACGATGAGCAACAGCAATGGCGACAATGACAGCCTGCTCAGACTCGTCGAAGTGCGCGATTTCATGGCCGGCCAGGGCTGGTTCGACCTGCATCAGTACAGGATGGGTCCGGAAGGTGGATTCGTCATGCACTGGTCACGGCTGGTCGACGTATTGCTCAGTGCTTTGATCCTGGTTGCAAAGGCTTTCGGCGCGCCCACATGGCTTGCCGAAAGCTTCGCCAAGGTGGCTTGGCCGACGCTGATGTACTGGCTGACCGCTTTCTTTGTCGTTCGGGCCGCGCGACGCCTTGGCGGTGATGCGGTGGGCCTCCCGGCGATGATCATCACCGGTGCCGCGCTGTACTTCATGGGTATTTTCGCACCCGGCGACATCGACCATCACAATATCCAGCTCCTGCTCGTCATGGCTGCCGTCAATTTCCTGCTCGCCGCGCCCGACTGGCGCCCAGCGGCCATGCTGTCGGGAACCTGCGCTGCCCTGAGCCTGGCAATCGGTATGGAAACCGCGCCGTTGGTTGCGGCAATCGGTTCGTGTGTGGCGGGTTTGTTTCTCTTCTCCGGAAGGCAGGAAGCGCCCACTGCGGCCGGTTTCGGGCTTGGTTTCGCCGGCGTTTCGGTATTGGTCCTTGTGTTGACGGTTGCCCCTTCAAACTGGGGAACGGCGACTTGCGATGCTTTCTCAGCGGTCCAATTTGCCGTTGCCTTCATTTGCGGAATCGGGCTCGCCGCCGCCGCTTCAGTCGACCGGTTCAATGCCAGCGTTTCGCGTAGGCTACTGGCCCTCGTTCTGTTGGCAGGCATCGTCGCCGTCGTCGTAATCCTGCTGTTTCCACAGTGCCTGCAGGCGCCGTTCGCCAATCTCGACCCCCGCCTGCACACACTCTGGCTGAACAACGTCGAGGAAGCACAGTCGCTGTTCCAGCTGATGAAACACGATCGCGCGTCGGTCGTCGGCTGCTACGTCACGCCGCTGATTGCACTGGTCCTTCTCGCCTTCCGCCTGATTCGTGGGGACCGTCGCCGCGTGGTCTACGTCATGACCGCGCTGCTGCTCATGGCCTTTGCCGTCAGCATCTGGCAGGTCCGGGGCATGGTATTTTCAGTCACCCTGGCGGTCATTCCACTCGCTGCCTGGGTGGCGATGTGGCGCGAACGCGCAGCAAGATCGCCGTCGTTGCGTACGTCTGTGGCAATGGTGCTGGCCTGGCTGATCTCGCTCAACGTGACATGGAGCACGGCGGCCCGGTCGACGACGATGTTGACCAACACCGCGCGAGAGAGCGCCGCTGAAAGCAGCGCGAGCGGATGCAAGGGCTCACTCGACTACGCCGTGCTGGCCGGCATGCCCGCAACCACGGTGCTGGCAGTCTCCAATCTCGGCTCACCGATCCTTGCCTATACCGACCATCGCGTGTTGGCCGGCCCTTATCACCGCAATGTCGAAGGCAACCTTCTCGTTCTGGACGCCTTCACCGGTCAGGCTGCAATGGCTCAGACAGTCGTTCGAAACCAGCATATCGGACTGGTCGCGCTCTGCCGCTCCGATCCCGAAGCCGGCAATCTCGTCGACGCGGCGCCGAACGGTTTCCTGGCCGAACTCCTCGAAGGCCAACTGCCAACCTGGCTGGAACCCGTGCCCGGCACGGCAGGCCAGCCGCTCGAGCTTTATCGTGTCAAACCCGACTAAGCTTCAGCCTGCCGGCGTCGTTCGCTGAGAAAGCGCCGGCTTATATTCGAGATACCTTTCTTAAACGGTTTGCTGTCACTCTGATAAGAAATTCCAGAATAAGAACAGGGACGCCGATGCAAACCTCGTTTGGCACCGGGCAGACGAACAGGGAGAATACGGATCTGGCCTTCACCGATCCGTTGACCGGCCTCGGAAACCACCGTCGTTTCTTCGACAAGGTGGAACGCTTGATTGCGGACCGTTCGGACGATCCGGCCCCTTTTGCCGTCGGCATTCTCGACCTCGACGGTTTCAAGCCGATCAACGATCTGTTCGGCCACAAGGCCGGGGACGACATCCTGATCCAGGTGGCGATGCGCCTGCGCGCTTCCATGGACAGCCATTCCACGGTCTGTCGTATCGGCGCGGATGAGTTCGCCTTTCTCTACCCGATGGTCTTCAGCGAAGAAGCCGCCACCGAGCGGGCGCGCATGCTGATCGAGATCCTGTCGGCGCCCTATGATGTCGGCGAGCGCACCGCCAGGCTTTCGGCCTCCACCGGCTGCTCGCTGTTCTATTCCGGCGAGGAGACGACCGAGATCCTCATCAACAAGGCGGAGACGGCGCTTTACCACGCCAAGCGCTCCGGCCGCGGCAAGGTCGTCGTCTATACTCGCGAGATGGAAGAGGCGGCCAAGCGCGTCACCCGCATCGAACAAGCCCTGCGACGCGCGGTTTCAGCCGGCGAGGTCGAGCCGCATTTCCAGCCGATCGTCGATCTCGGCACCCGCCGCACCATCGGCTTCGAGGCTCTGGCGCGCTGGTCGGATCCAGACCTCGGCCCGGTCTCTCCCGCCGTCTTTATTCCGATCGCCGAAGAGCGAGGCATCATCGGCCCGCTGTCGCAGCTGGTGCTGCGCAAGGCAACGGAGGCAGCACGCGGCTGGCCCGGCGATCTGTTCCTGTCCTTCAACCTGTCACCGTCGCAACTCGTCGACCAGAACACCGGGCTGCACATCCTGTCGATCCTTGACCGTACCGGTTTCGATCCGCGCCGGCTGGAGATCGAGATCACCGAGACCGGCCTGATGAACGATCCGATTTCGGCCGAGAAGATCGTCGAAGATCTGCGCCGCGTCGGTATCCGTGTCTCGCTCGACGATTTCGGCACCGGCCAATCGTCGCTCGGCCGCCTGCGCGAATTCAACTTCGACAAGCTCAAGATCGACCGCGCCTTCGTATCGTCCATCCTGGAGGATCGTCCGTCCGAACACATCATCCGGGCCATTCTGGCCATGTGCGAAGGGCTCGGCATGGATGTCGTGGCCGAAGGCATCGAGCAGGAGGCGCAGGCCGACCGGCTCGTGCAGTTCGGCTGCGCCGGCGGTCAGGGCTATCTGTTCGGCAAGCCGGCCAATGCCGATGCGACGCTCGGTTATCTGCGGGATTCCTTTCGCGGCGCCTTGCGCGCCAAGGCGATCTGAAATCTGAAACGTTGCCAGACCGCCGGTCCTCACGGATTGGCGGTTTTTCTTCCCGTTTCCCATTTGTCCGACAAAATGATGCTGTAGGCACTTTCGCGCTTGCTCCGTCCAAGCCGCTGGCTAGGATGCGGCGCCGTCAGACCAGAGCGCCGCACGTCCTCTCGGACGCGCAAAGGACGCTCTAGCATTTTTGAAGGGCGCATCGTGCTTTCCGAAAATCGGTTCCGATTTTCGGGCCGATGCGCGAGTGGAGGAACGCATAATGATGCCATCGGCGCGGTTTGCCGATCTGGAAGGCGCGTCGGTGCTGATCACCGGCGGAGGTACCGGCATCGGCGCCAGGCTGACGGAAGGCTTCGCCCGGCAGGGAGCCAAAGTCGCTTTTGTCGATATCGCCGAAACACCGAGCCAGGCACTTTGCGATGAAGTCGCGGGCCTGACCGGCAACAAACCGCTGTTCCTCAATGCCGACCTACGCGACATCGAGGCGTTGCGGCAGGCGGTGCAGACAGCCGACCAGGCACATGGACCGATCAGTGTCCTGGTCAACAACGCCGCCAACGACATCCGTCACACCGCCGAGACGGTGACCGTCGACGAATGGGATGACAATCTTTCGATCAACCTCAGGCCGCATTTCTTCACCATTCAGGCCGTCGTGCCCGGAATGAAGAAGCTGGGCCGCGGCGCCATCGTCAATTTCACCTCGACATCCTTCATGCTGAACATCGGTGACATGCCGGCCTATACGGCCGCCAAGGCGGGCATCATCGGCCTGACCAAGGGCCTGGCCGGCCGCTATGGCAAGGACGGCATTCGCGTGAATGCAATTGCGCCCGGCTGGGTCATCACCGAACGCCAGCGCCAGCTCTGGGCTGCCCCTGGCAAGGTCGAGGCCCATATCGCACGACAGGCCATCCCGCGTGAGATGCATCCCGATGACATGGTCGGGCCATGCCTGTTTCTGGCATCGGATGCCTCAGCCATGCTGACGGCACAGACGCTGATCGTCGACGGAGGACTGCTGTGAACGCCACACCTGCGATCGCCGCTATCGACTGGGGCACGACCCGGCTGCGCGCCTGGCTGCTTGCCGGCGACGGCAAGGTGCTGGCCGAGCGGCGAGGCGACGACGGCCTGATCACGGCGCGCGAAGCCGGCTTTTCAAACGTGCTCGAGCGGCACCTCGCGGCAATGGACGCACCGGCAACCTTGCCCGTGGTCATCTGCGGCATGGCCGGCTCGCGCCAGGGCTGGATCGAGGCGTCGTATGTCGATGTGCCGGCACCGATCAATGCCATCCTGCAAGGCGCTATCCGCGTGCCCGATACGGCGCGCGACGTGCGCATCGTCCCCGGCCTGGCCCAGCGGCTGGCGGATACGCCGGATGTGATGCGCGGCGAGGAAACGCAACTGGCCGGCGCGGATCTCCCGGCCAGGGGACAGCATCTTGTCTGCATGCCCGGAACCCATTCGAAATGGGTGGTGGTGGAAGATGGCGCGGTGACCAGTTTCGGCACCTGGCCGACGGGCGAATTGTTTTCCGTGCTGGCGACCCATTCGATCCTGCGCCATTCGCTTGGTGAACAGCCGGCAGCGGTCATCGCAGGCAATGAAGGTTTTCGATACTGGTGCCGGGAAGCCCTCGAAGACGGCGGCGATATCTCGTCGCGCCTGTTCGCCATTCGCGCTGCCGGACTGCTGCAGGATCTGAAACCCGCCGAGGCCGCCGCCCGTCTCTCCGGCCTGCTCATCGGCGGCGAAATCGCTTCGGCCAGACGGCGCTACGGAAGCGCCGGCGGGCCGGTGGTGCTGGTAGGCTCGGGCGCGCTCGCTGCACTCTACGCCGAGGCGCTGGTTTTATCCGGACTTCAGGTTCGATCCGTCGACGCCGATGCCGCCGTGCGCGCCGGGCTGTTTGCAGCCGCACGAGAAAACGGCATGATTGCCCGCAAGGAAGACACAGCATGAACCCAACCGCGTCGTTCCCGAAACTGAAGCGTGGTCTCGTTGCCATCCTGCGCGGCCTGCATCCGAATGAAGCGGTGGCTGTAACCGAAGCGATTTACCGCGCCGGCATAGAAGCCATCGAAGTGCCGCTGAACTCACCTGATCCATTCACGTCCATTGCGGCGATCGTGAAGGCGCTGCCGGAAAAGGCGCTGATCGGTGCCGGCACCGTGCTGACCGCCGAGGATGTCGACGCCTTGAAGCTTGCCGGGGGGCGGCTTCTGGTCAGCCCGAATATCGACGCGGATGTCATGCGCCGTGCCGCGCACCACGGCCTGGTCACCATGCCCGGCGTCCTCACCCCTACCGAAGCCTTCCAGGCAATTCGCCTTGGCGCCTCGGCGCTGAAGTTCTTTCCGGCAAGCGTGCTCGGTGCGGGAGGCATCGCCGCCATGCGCGCAGTCCTGCCGGCAGCCACTCTGGTGGGGGCTGTGGGCGGCGTTTCGGAAAAGGACTTCGCCGGCTACAGGACGGCCGGCGTCAGCGTCTTCGGGCTGGGCTCCAGCCTGTTCAAGCCGGGCATGACGGTAGCCGATGTAACCGCGCGCGCCGAAGCTGCCGTTACCGTCTGGGATCAGGTTTTTGGAGAACAAGCATGACCGGCATCGTTTCGATCCTGTCCGACTATGTCTGCGAACTCGGCGAAGGCCCGAGCTATGATCCGACAACGGGCAAGCTCTTCTGGTTCAACATCGTCCATGGCCAGTTGCTGGAGCGCGGCCGCAGCGGCGCCACCAAAGCGCACGACCTCGGCCAGATGGCGAGCGCGATCGCCATCGTCGATGACAAGCGGCAGCTGGTTTTCACCGAGACCGGCCTGCATCTGCGCGACGCCGCGACCGGCAAACTCACGCTTCACACCTCGATCGAAGCTGAAAACAAGAGCACCCGCTCCAATGATGCGCGCGTACACCCATGCGGCGCCTTCTGGCTCGGCACCATGAGCAAGACCCATGAAAAGAAGGCAGGCGCCATCTACTGGTTCTTCAAGGGCGAGCTGCGCAAGCTCTACGACGGCATCACCATCCCCAATTCCATCGCCTTCAGCGAAGATGGTACCGTCGCCTACTATGTCGACAGCAATGAAAAACTACTGATGCGGGTCGACTGCGATCCGAAGACCGGACTGCCGGTGGGCGAACCCAGGCTGTTCGGCGACCATCGGCAGAGTGTCGGCGATGTCGACGGCTCGGTCGTCGATCGCGACGGCATCCTGTGGAATGCGTGCTGGGGTGCTGCTGCCGTCAATGCCTATGCGCCGGACGGCAAGCTGGTGCGTTCCATCCGCATGCCCGTCACCCAGCCGTCCTGTCCGGCTTTCGTCGGCGCAAGCGCGGATCGGCTGGCCGTGACGTCGGCATGGGCCGACCAGGACGAAGCGCAGCGGGCCGCCGATCCCGATGCCGGCAAGACGTTCGTGATCGATTTTCCGGTCCGGGGCCGGTTCGAGCCACGCGTGCTGATCTGAACGGCCAGCATTGTTCTGGTCGCTGGCGTTGCCGCGCAGGTCGGTTTCGTCGGAACCGAGAGACCGACCAATAGCGAGACTGGTTCCAATTCCATGGGTCCAGCCGTTATGCCGCAGCCACGCCTTTTCCTTGTCTATGAACCGGAGAAAGCCTGTCTCGACCGGCTTGTGAACCAGGGCCATCCTCGAGAGCGTGCGGCCGAAATTTCGTCCTACCTCGCCCAGTCGACCGATCTCGCGCCCGAATTTGCCGAGATCTGGCGCGAAGCGAGCAAGCGGGGCATAACCTTCACGCCGCTGGAGCTGGATGAAGCAACCGCTGCGATCGCCGGTGCAGACCCTGCCAACTCACTCGTTTGGACGCTGACGGACGGCATCGCCTATTTCCGCGGCGGCACAGCCCCTGCCTTGGCTAGGCTGGCAGGGCTGAAGGCGGTCGGCGCGGACGATTCCCTCTTTGCGCTCTGCCAGGACAAGTTCCGCTCGGGTGCCGTGCTTTCCGCTCTCGGACTGCCGGTGCCACAGGCTGGCCTTGCCCGTGACGGCCACTGGCTGGCCGAACCACCTGCCAGCCAAAACGGCTGGTTCGTGAAACCGAACCGGCTCGGCGCCAAGATAGGCATCTGGCCGGATTCGCATTGTCGCGACTTAAGCCAGGCATTGGAGCTCAGCCGCCGCGTCTTCTCGCATTACCGCGACGATGTGGTGGTGCAGCCCTATGTCGCCGGCCGCAATGTGCGCGCGAGCTTCCTCGACGTGACAGGACATGCCGACATCTCGTCGCTGGGAGTTTTCCTGGTCGATTCCGGAGGCGATTTCCAGACCATGGCCGACAGCCTGGCGCTTTACGGCGACACCGGCGCCGCGGCCAGGGCAACCGGTGTCTATGCCGAGCCTGAACTTGTCGCGCTCGCCGCCTCGCAGCCCGCGGCGGATGCCGAGATCCGCCGCATCGCCTCCAGGCTGATGGCCGGTCTTGGTCTGCGCGATGTCTTTTCCATCGATCTGCGCGTCGATGCGGACGGTACGGTTCATCTGATCGAATTCGAGGTCTGCCCCGGCTTGCCCTGTTTCGATTTCCGCGCCTATTGTCGCGCGCAGTGGTCGATGAGCCTTGCCGAGGCCATGGCCGAAACCGCTGCCCGCCGCCTGGCGAGCTGAAATCAAGAAATCCGACGCTAGAGCGTTTCCGTTTTTCACGGAAACGCTCTAGGTTTTTGTTTTCGCCGCATTTTTGTAACGCCAAGTGATTCCACTTGGCTACAAAATGCTCTATCGGATGGTCCGCGCCGACCGCGCGGGCGAGGGAAGGAATCACGACATGAGCGAAGCGTATATCTGCGATTATGTTCGCACGCCGATCGGCCGGTTCGGCGGGGTTCTTGCCTCGGTTCGTGCGGATGATCTCGGTGCCGAGCCGATCAGGGCACTGGTGGCGCGCAATGCCGGTATCGACTGGGAAGCGGTCGACGACGTCTATTATGGCTGCGCCAACCAGGCCGGCGAGGACAACCGCAACGTCGCCCGCATGGCAGCGCTCCTGGCCGGCCTGCCGGTCTCGGTGCCGGGTTCGACCGTCAACAGGCTGTGCGGCTCTGGCATGGATGCGGTGGCCATCGCCGCCCGCGCCATCAAGGCCGGCGAGGCCGAACTGATGATCGCCGGCGGCGTGGAATCGATGAGCCGTGCCCCCTTCGTCATGCCCAAGGCCGAGACCGCCTTCTCACGCCATGCCGAAATCCACGACACCACCATCGGCTGGCGCTTCGTCAATCCGCTGATGAAGAAGCAGTACGGCATCGATTCCATGCCGGAGACGGCTGAGAACGTCGCCGAGCAGTTTTCTGTCAGCCGGGCCGACCAGGATGCCTTTGCGGTGCGCAGCCAGGACAAGGCGGTGGCGGCACAGGCCAATGGCCGGCTGGCCAGGGAAATCGTTCCCGTCACCATCCCGCAGCGAAAGGGTGATGCGATCGTGGTGGCACAGGACGAGCATCCGCGTGCCGGCACCACCGTCGACACGCTGGCCAGGCTTGGAACCCCATTCCGCAAGGAAGGCGGCACGGTGACGGCGGGCAATGCATCTGGCGTCAATGATGGCGCGGCGGCGCTGATTGTGGCTTCGGAAGCAGCCATCGCCAAATATGGCCTCACTCCGATCGCCCGCGTGCTGGGCGCGGCCACGGCCGGTGTCGAACCGCGCATCATGGGCATCGGACCGGTGCCGGCAACCCGCAAGCTCTGCGCCCGGCTCAACCTGACACCACGGGACTTCGACGTGGTCGAGCTCAACGAGGCGTTCGCGGCGCAGGGTCTCGCGGTGCTGCGCGAACTCGGCCTCCCGGAAGACGCTGCCCACATCAACCCGAATGGCGGTGCCATCGCGCTCGGCCATCCGCTCGGCATGAGCGGAGCCCGCATCACCGGCACGGCGGCGCTGGAACTGAAGGAACGCAACGCCCGCCTCGCGCTCGCCACCATGTGCATCGGTGTCGGACAGGGCATCGCCATCGCACTCGAAAGGGTCTGAGCGGAAAGACGTTTTGGGGCGTGTTGAGGTTCATGCCCAACACGGAGTATCCAGCCATCATGGACAGGCCTGCATCGCTCGAAACTCAACACGCCCTGCTCGATCGGCTTTTGTCACACAAATGCTCGTTGCCGGGCCGAAAGGCGCCGGATATGGTTGTTCGAGGCTTCAACAAATAAGGCCTGTCGGCGCAACGACGTCGCGTCCCACACGGGGAACAGGGGCGACGAAACAAGGAAATTCGAAGATGATGATGCACAAGATCACTCTCCGCTCGCGCACCTTCCTGACCGGTGCCGCGCTTGCCGCCCTGGTTTATGCCGGCGCCCCGGCGCTGGCCGACACCCCGCCCGACACGCTGGTCCAGGCCTGGGCGATCGACGATATCATCTCGCTCGATCCCGCAGAGGCGTTCGAGCTGTCGACCGGTGAGATCACCGGCAACACCTATGACATGCTGGTCCGCCTCGATGCCAACGACACCACCAAGGTGGTCGGCGGCATTGCCGAAAGCTGGACCGTCTCCGACGATGCACTGACCTACACCTTCAAGCTGAAGCCGGGCCTGAAGTTCGCTTCCGGCAATGAGATCACCGCCGCCGATGTGGCCTGGTCGTTCGAGCGCGCCGTCAAGCTCAACAAGAGCCCCGCCTTCATCATCCAGCAGTTCGGGCTCACCGCCGACAATGTCGCCGAAAAGGCGAAGGCAGCGGATGCCTCCACCTTCGTCTTCACGGTCGACAAGGCCTATGCGCCGAGCTTCGTGCTGAACTGCCTGACCGCCACCGTCGGCGCCATCGTCGACAGCAAGTTGGTCAAGGAACATGTCGCCGCCGCCACGCCAAGCGCCGACTACAAGTTCGACAATGATTTCGGCAACGCCTGGTTGAAGACCAACTATGCCGGTTCCGGTCCGTACAAGACCCGCGAATGGCGCGCCAACGAAGTCGTCGTGCTGGAGCGCAACGACAACTACTACGGCACCAAGGGCAACATGACGCGCGTGATCTATCGCCACGTCAAGGAAAGTGCCGCGCAGCGCCTGCTGCTGGAGAAGGGCGACATCGACATCGCCCGCAACCTGCAGCCGGGCGACTATGAGGCCGTCGGCAAGAATGCCGACCTCGCCACCGCTTCGGTGCCGAAGAGCACGGTCTACTACATCAGCCTCAACCAGAAGAACCCGAACCTCGCCAAGCCGGAAGTGCGGGAAGCGTTCAAGTACCTCATCGACTACGACGCGCTTGGCGACACGCTGCTCAAGGGCATCGGCGTGGTGCACCAGAACTTCCTTCCCAAGGGCATCCTCGGCTCGGTGGACGGCAAGCCCTACAAGCTCGACATCGCCAAGGCCAAGGAACTGCTGGAAAAGGCCGGCCTGAAGGACGGGTTCACCATCACGCTCGACACCCGCAGCGGCCAGCCGGAATCCGGCGTTGCCGAATCCATCCAGCAGACCGCGGCGCAGGCCGGCATCAAGATCGAACTGGTGCCGGAGGACTTCAAGCAGCTGCTGACCCGCTACCGCGCCCGTCAGCATGATGCCGCCATCCTGATGTGGGGCGTCGACTACTGGGATCCGAACTCCAATTCGGAGACCTTCGCCACCAACCCGAACAATGCCGACGATTCCATGAACAAGACGCTGGCCTGGCGCAACGCCTGGGACGTGCCGGCGGACATCCAGAAAGAATCGGCGGCGGCCTTGCTCGAGCGTGATCCCGCCAAGCGTACCCAGATGTATCAGGACGTTCAGACCAAGATCCGCGAACAGGGTCCGTTCAACTTCATCTGGCAGCAGACCGAGGTTGCCGGCCTGCGCAAGAACGTGCAGGGCTTCAAGCTCGGGCCGACTTTCGACACCAATTTCGTGGCGCCGGTAACCAAGTAACCGACCTTGTCGCTCGCCCACACGACCAATCAGCCGGGGCGGAGGCGCAAAAAAGCCTCCGCCCTCGGGCTCGCGCTGCTGCGCTTCATCTTCATCGCCGCGGTCACCTTCCTGGGGCTGATCGCGGTCACCTTCTTCATCGGCCGCGTCATGCCGATCGACCCGGTGCTGGCGATCGTCGGCGACCGCGCTCCAGCCAGCGTGGTTGCGGCCGCGCGCCAGCAATACGGCTTCGACCTGCCGGTCTGGCAACAGTTCCTGCTCTACGTCCAGAAGGCGCTGCAGGGCGACTTCGGCACCTCCGTTTTGTCGACCTATCCGGTCATGCAGGACATCCGCCGCGTTTTCCCGGCAACGCTGGAACTGGCGACGGTCGGCACGCTGATCGGCCTGCTGTTCGGCATCCCGCTCGGCGTGCTGGCGGCGGTAAAACGTGGTTCGTTCATCGACCAGGCAGTGCGCGTCATTGGCCTCATCGGCTATTCGATGCCGATCTTCTGGCTAGGCCTGCTCGGCCTGCTGGTCTTCTACGCAAGACTCGGCTGGGTCGAGGGACCAGGTCGCATCGGCATCGCCTATGAATACACCTTCACGCCGATCACCGGGCTCTATCTGGTCGATGCCGTCATCCAGCGCGACTGGGGCGCGTTCCGCGACGTGTTCTCGCACATCATCCTGCCGGCCTCGCTGCTGGGCTACATCTCGATGGCCTATATCAGCCGCATGACGCGCTCCTTCATGCTGAACGAGCTTGCTCAGGAATACGTGGTGGCTGCCCGTGCGAAAGGCCTGTCGGAGACACGCATCATCTGGGGGCATGCGCTGCGCAATGCCGCTGTTCCGCTGGTGACGGTGATTGCGCTGTCCTACGCCACCTTGCTCGAAGGCTCGGTGCTGACGGAGACGGTGTTCTCGCGGCCTGGCATCGGGCTTTATCTCACCAACTCGCTGCAGAACGCCGACATGAACGCCGTGCTCGGAGCTACCGTCATGATCGGCGCGGTGTTCATCGCGCTCAACCTGTTGTCGGACCTGCTCTACCAGCTTCTCGATCCGAGGACACGGTCATGAGCATCGCCGAGACCTCAAAGACAGGCTGGCGCGAGTGGCTGCTGTCGGAGCGGCCGCATTCGCGCACGCAGGCGCGGCTTGGCCGCTCCTACATGACCTGGCGCCGCTTCACCGCCAACAAGCTGGCGGTGATCGGGCTCTTCATCATCCTGGCACTGGTCTTCGTCGCCATCTTTGCCGGTCTGCTGGCCCCCTACTCGCCGGTGGTGGGCGACCTGCGTGGCTCACGCTTGCTGGCGCCCGACTGGACGCACTGGATGGGAACCGACGACCAGGGGCGCGATATTCTCTCGCGCGTCATCTACGGCTCGCGGCTGACGCTTTATGTCATCGTGCTGGTTGCGCTGATCGCCGCGCCCATCGGCCTCATCGTCGGGACCGTCGCCGGCTATGCCGGCGGCTGGACCGATGCGATCCTGATGCGCATCACCGACATCTTCCTCGCTTTTCCGAAGCTGATCCTGGCGCTGGCCTTCGTGGCCGCCCTCGGGCCCGGCATCGAGAACGCCATCATCGCCATCGCCATCACTTCATGGCCGCCTTACGCCCGCATCGCCCGCGCCGAAACGCTGATGGTGCGCAATTCCGATTACATCAAGGCCATCGAGATCATGGGCGCCTCGCCGGCGCGGATCGTGCTGCGCCACATCATGCCGATGTGCATCTCCTCGCTGATCGTGCGTGTCACCCTCGACATGGCCGGCATCATCATCATTGCCGCCGGCCTCGGCTTCCTAGGTCTGGGCGCGCAGCCGCCGTTGCCGGAATGGGGAGCGATGATTGCGTCGGGCCGTCGTTTCATCCTCGACCAGTGGTGGGTGGCTGCCATGCCCGGCATGGCCATCCTCATCGTCAGCCTCGGCTTCAATCTGCTCGGTGACGGCCTGCGCGATGCGCTCGATCCAAGGAGCTCCGGCCAATGAGTGCTGAGAAGAGCCTGCTCGAAGTCGACAATCTCAGGGTCCGCTTCCCCACCCGCACCGGGGTCATCGAAGCGGTGCGCGGCGTCTCCTTCTCGTTGGGACGCGAACGCCTCGGCATCGTCGGTGAATCCGGCTCCGGCAAATCCCAGACCGGCCGCGCCATCATGGGCCTGACAGATCCGAGGGCAGAGGTGAGCGCAGCCCGGCTGCAGTTCGACGGCATCGACCTTCTGTCGCTGCCGGCGCGCGAACGCCGGGCGCTGCGCGGCAAGCGTGTCGCCATGATCCTGCAGGATCCGAAGTACTCGCTCGATCCCGTCATCAGCATCGGCCGCCAGATCGTCGAGACCCTGCGCACCCATGAGAAGGTCTCAAAAGCCGAGGCAAGGGAACGTGCCCTCGACATGCTGGCGGCGGTGCAGATCCGCGATCCGAAGCGTGTCTTCGATCTCTATCCGCATGAAGTCTCGGGTGGCATGGGCCAGCGCGCCATGATCGCCATGATGCTGATTGCCGATCCGGAATTGCTGATCGCCGACGAGCCGACCTCGGCGCTCGACGTGACGGTGCAGCTCGACGTGCTGGCCATCCTCGACCGGCTTGTGGCGGAGCGCGGCATGGGCCTGGTCTTCATCTCGCATGATCTCAGGCTCGTCTCCTCCTTCTGCGACCGTGTCGTGGTCATGTATGCCGGCAAGGTGGTGGAACAGCTGCCGGCTTCCGAGCTTTCCAACGCCCGGCATCCCTACACACAAGGCCTGCTCGACTGCATGCCCAAGATCGGCAACGACCGGCATCCCTTGCCGGTGCTGGCACGCAAGGCGGAGTGGGCGGCATGACGGCTGCACTTCTGGCAGACAGGGTCGAGGTCATCTTCGACCAGTTCCGGGCACTCAAGGGTGTCAGCGTCGCGGTGCAGCCGGGTGAATCCTTCGGACTGGTCGGGGAATCGGGCTCCGGCAAGTCGACGCTGCTGCGCGCCATTGCCGGTCTTGCCCCGATCGCCTCGGGCAGCATCAGCGTCAACGGAAAGCCGCTTGGCCGCAGGCGTGACAAGGCCTTCTACCGTCAGGTGCAGATGGTGTTCCAGGACCCTTATGGGTCCCTGCATCCGCGCCAGACGGTGGACCGGCTGCTGCAGGAGCCGCTGGCCATCCATGGCGTCGGTGACAGCGAGGCCCGCATCCGGCGTGCTCTGGAAGAAGTGGGGCTCAGCTCCGGCTTCCGCTTCCGCTATTCGCACCAGCTGTCGGGCGGCCAGCGCCAGCGTGTGGCGATCGCGCGTGCGCTGATCCTGGAGCCATCGATCCTTCTGCTCGACGAGCCGACCTCGGCGCTCGATGCCTCGGTGCAGGCGGAGGTGCTGAACCTGCTCGAACAGGTGCGGCGCGATCGCGGCCTCACCTATCTGATGGTCAGCCACGACCTCGCCGTCATCAACCACATGTGCGAGCGGCTGATGGTCATGCAGAACGGCGAGGCTGTCGAACAGCTCGCCGCCGCCGACCTCGTCTCCCACAATGTCGCTCAGGACTACACCAGACGCCTGCTCAAGGCATCCGAAGGCTTCGTCAGGGCAGGGTGACCAATCGCCGGCTTCGAGCAGCTTCAGGAAAAGTGTGTAGCGGTTTTCCGTCCGGAATTGCGTGAAAGCAAAAGTTAGAGCGTTTCCGTGAAAAACGGAAACGCTCTAAGATTCACCCGAACAGCCGGTTCGCTTCCTCGGCCGTGTAATATCCCATCGCGACGTCGTGCCGGACGGCCTCGCTCGATCGTTCGAGCGGGTTGCCATAGCCACCGCCGCCCGGCGTGCCGACACGCACCCGGTCGCCGGCTTTCAGCGGGATGTCCTGTTCCTTGGAAAGGTGCGGCGGCACGTGTTCCTTGCCGTCGCGGATGACGGTCACGGTGTTGACGGCGCCGTCCTTGCCGCCGAGCACACCCTGCGGGCCGAAACGGCCGTGGTCCATGACGAAGGAAGCACGCGCCTCGCCACGCAGCAGTTCGACCTCATAGGCAAGGCCCATGCCACCGCGATGGCGGCCGGCGCCGCCGGATCCCTCGCGCAGCGCATAGTGCCGGTAGAGCACCGGAAAAGCCTGCTCCATGATCTCGACCGGCGGCGACTTCGAGATGCCTATGGTCGAGCAGCCGTTGGACAGGCCGTCATGCCAGGCATTGCCGCCGTAACCGCCTCCGGAGATCTGGTACATGACGAAGTCGCGGCCACGGGCCGGGTCATGGCCGCCAAGCGCAAAATTGCCGCTGGAGCCGGCAGGCGCAGCCGTCACCTTGCCCGGCAGCGCCAACACCATGGCCGCGAAAACGGCTTCGGCGATGCGCTGCGACACTTCCGCGGCACATCCGGACACCGGCCGCGGATATCGGGCATCGAGGAACGTGCCTTCCGGGCTTTTGACGATGAGCGGCTCGAAGGCACCGGCGCTGATCGGCACATCCGGGAAGATGTGACGCATGGCGAGATAGACGGAAGACAGCGTCGTCGCCAGCACGCTGTTCATCGGCCCCGCGCAGGGCTTGGAGGAGCCCGTGAAGTCGAAGGTCAGCGTGTCGCCCTCCTTCTCCACCGCGAGCGCGATGGTCAGCGGTTCGTCGACGACGCCATCGGAATCGACAAAAGCCTTCGAGCGATAGACCCCGTCCGGGATCGCCATGATGTTGGCGCGCATCTGTTCGGCGGCGCGCTGGCGCAGTTCCCGGATCGCCGCGGAGACGGTCTGGTCGCCATAACGATCGAGGATTTCGCCGAGCCTGTCCTGGCCGACCAGCAAAGCGGCCGCCTGCGCCTTGATGTCGCCGATACGCTGGTCGGCGACACGGATGTTGGAGCAGATGATGGCGTAGATCTCGGGATCGAGCACGCCCTGCTTGAACAGCTTCACCGGCGGCAGGCGCAGCCCTTCCTGCTCGACGGCGGTGGCTGAAGCGGAAAAGCCGCCTGGCACGGCACCGCCGATATCGGGCCAATGGCCGGTGTTGGAGAGCCAGCAGAAGATGTCGCCATCGCGATAGACCGGCATGGCGAAGCGCACATCCATCAGATGCGTGCCACCGAGATAGGGGTCGTTGACGATGTAGATGTCGCCAGGCTGCGGCGGCAGGCAACGGCCAGCCGCGATCATCTCGATCACCGTTTTCGTCGAGTGTTGCATGACGCCGACAAAGACCGGCAGGCCCTGCGAACCTTGGGCAATGAGCGAACCATCGACAGCGGAATAGATGCCGTCGGAACGGTCATTGGCCTCGGCGATGACCGGGGAAAAGGCGGCGCGCGAAAAGGTCAGGTCCATCTCGTCGCAGACCTGCTGCAGAGCAGCCTGGATGACGGACAGGGTGATGGCGTCCAGCATGACGTGCGTCATCGACTTCCAACCTCCACGATCAGGTTGCCGTCCGAATCGCTTGTGGCCCTGTCGCCTGGCTCCAGTACCGTGGTGGCGTCCATCTGCTCGATGATCGCCGGGCCCTTGATGACGGCTTCGAGCGGCAGTCTGTCGCGCGCATAGACCGGGGTGTCGTGCCAGGTGCCGTCATACCAGACCGGGCGGATTTCCAACCGCGCCTTCCGCAGCGTGGGAGCCCGGCCGGCCGGATCGATCAGCGCCGAAAGATCGATCTGCGGACGCACACCGATGACGGACGTATTCAGATTGACGAGATTGGCGCGGATTTCCGGCAGCTCGACCTTGAAGCGGGTAAAATAGGCCTTCTCGAACAGATCCTGCAGCGTGGCCCGATCAACATTGGACGACGGCAGCGGCACATTGATCAGATGGGTCTGGCCGACGAACTGCATGTCCGCGGAATGGCTGATGCGGACCGTCTGCGGTTTCACCGCCTCCTTGGCGATCAGCGCCTCGCCTTCGGCGCGATGACCGTCGAGGACGCGATGGACCTGTTCTTCATCCAGGGTCGCGACCGGACGATTCAGCGTGTTGACGAAATCGTGCCGCAAGTCGGCGACCACGCAGCCGAGCGCATTGGTGATCCCGGGCCGCGCCGGCACCAGGACACGCGGCAGGCCCAGTTCGCGCGCCAGAGCACTGGCGTGCAGCGGACCGGCGCCGCCAAAGGCAAACAGGGTGAAGTCGCGCGGATCATGACCACGGCCGACCGAGACCATGCGGATCGCGCCGGCCATCTTCATGTTGGCAAGCCTCAGCACTGCGCCTGCCGCCTCGACGCCGGAGAGGTTGGTGAACAGGCCGATCCTGTCTTCGAACACGCGGGTGACGCTTTCAACGGTAACAGGATTGGCGACGGCCAGCAGCTTGTTCGGGGAAAGCCGACCGAGCACCAGATTGGCATCGGTGATCGTCGGCTCAGTGCCGCCCCGGCCGTAACAGATCGGGCCCGGGCTGGCCCCGGCACTTTCCGGTCCGACGCGGACAAGGCCCGCGGCATCGACGCGGGCGATCGAGCCTCCGCCGGCGCCGACGGTATGCACAGCCACCATCGGCACATGGATCGGCATGGCATATTCGAGTTCGATTTCGTTGGAGACCGCAGGCTCGGCATCACGGATCAGCGCCACGTCAGTGGATGTGCCGCCCATGTCGTAGGTGACGAGATTGCGATGGCCGGAGCGTCGGCCGGTGTAGGCCGCGGCTATGACGCCCGAGGCCGGACCGGACATGACCGTCTTGGCGGCCTCTCGCGCCACGAACCGGGCCGAGATCATGCCGCCATTGCCATTCATGATCAGGAAATCGCGTTCATAGCCCTGAGCGGCGAGTTCACTGCGCAGGCGGGCGACATAACGCTCCAGGATCGGCTGAACGGCAGCGTTGACGGAGGCCGTCACGCCCCGCTCGAATTCACGCGCTTCCGACAGCAGCGTGTGGCCGGTGGTGATATGGTCGTTCGGCCACAGCTCTTTCGCGATCGCGGCGGCGCGGCGCTCATGCGCGGGATTGGCGTAGGCGTGCAAGAAATGGATGACCGGGGATTCGCAGCCCGCTGCCAGCAGGTTCTGCACCGCGTGCCGTACAGCCGCCTCATCCAAAGGCACGCGCACCGAGCCGGATGCTTCCATGCGTTCGGCAACCTCCAGTCGCAGGTTGCGAGGTATGACCGGCACGAAGGTCCCGGTCATGCCATAGGCCTGCGGGCGGGTGCGGCGACCGAGTTCGATCACATCGCGAAAACCCGCCGTGGTGATCATGCCGGTCCTGGCCAGCCGGCGCTCCAGCACCGCATTGGTGGTGGTGGTGGTACCGTGCACGATGAGGTCGATGGCGGAAGCGGAGAAACCGGTCGCTCCGAGGGCAGAAACGACGCCGAAGGCCTGGTTGTCGAGCGTCGTCGGTGTCTTGGCGATGCGCACCTTGCCGCCATCGCGGCCGTCGATGAGGATCAGGTCGGTGAAGGTGCCGCCGACATCGATGCCAGCCACGACATTATCCGATTGCGCCGGAACTTTCTCATCCATTGCCAAAATCCGAAATGTCCCACCTGCCAACAAGGGCCAGTTTGGAAAGGCGTTCCGCGGCTCGATCTTGACGCTAAGTTCATTTGTATACTAATAGATTTCCGACACAAGAGCCTGCCTCCTGAACAATGCCGTGGCATATCGGGGCCCGCCGAGCGGGCACGCAGGACGGCCAAAGCATCAGGAAAAGGTTGGTTCGATGAGCACCGCTTCCGCCCCCAGCACGGACGCCGCCAAGCCGCTGGAATTTCCGATTCCGGCGAATGTCTATGCCGAGAAGGTCGTTTCGGTGAAACATTACACCGACCGCCTTTTCGCCTTTCGCATCACCCGGCCGCAGTCGCTGCGGTTCCGTTCCGGCGAATTCGTGATGATCGGCCTGCCCAATGCCGAGAAGCCGGTGTTCCGGGCCTATTCCGTGGCGAGCCCGGCCTGGGACGAGGAACTCGAGTTCTTCTCGATCAAGGTGCCGGATGGCCCACTGACCCAGCACCTGCAGAAGATCCAGCCAGGTGACACCGTCCTGATGCGCCAGAAGGCGACCGGCACGCTGGTGCTGGACGCTTTGACGCCGGGCAAGCGCCTGTTCATGATCTCGACCGGCACCGGCATCGCGCCGTTCGCCAGCCTGCTGCGTGATCCCGACACCTATGAGAAGTTCGAGCACGTCTATCTCACCCACACCTGCCGCGACGTCGCCGAACTGGCCTACGGGCAGGAGCTGGTGGCATCGCTGGCCGAGGATCCGCTGATCGGTGAGTTCACCAGTGGCCGCGTGACGCTGTACAATTCGACGACACGCGAAACCTCCGATCGCATGGGCCGCATCACTGCGCTGGTCGGGTCCGGCAAGTTCTACACCGATCTCGGTATCAAGGCGCTGAACCCGGAAACCGACCGCATCATGATCTGCGGTTCGATGCACATGCTGAAGGACGTCAAGGAAATGGCGGAGAACCTCGGCTTCGTCGAGGGTTCGCTGAGCGCCCCGGCAAGCTTTGTGGTCGAGCGCGCCTTCGTCGGCTGATTTCCGGAGTTAACCGCATAAAAAATGGCGCCTGATGGCGCCATTTTCGATTTGGCCGTCTGTTCCTATTTCACCGTCTTGCCGTCGGCATCGAAGCGGTACGTCTTGCCCGCTTCGGGGGTTGCATAAAGTGTCGACCCCGGCTCGGCGTCATAGACGCCGAAGATGCGCGCGGTGATCAGGCCGGCCTTCTCGCAATCGAGATAGACATTGGTGTCGGCGCCGAGATGTTCGGTGTGCACCACCGTGCCTTTCCAGGTGCCCGCAGTCTTGTCGACCGTCAGATGCTCGGGACGCACGCCGACCGTCTTGACGCTCTCGCCCAGTCTGGCGCCCTCGATGAAGTTCATCTTCGGCGAGCCGATGAAGCCGGCAACGAATTCATTGGCCGGCGCATGATAGAGCTCCATCGGCGCACCGATCTGTTCGATGCGGCCGGCGTTCAGCACCACGATCTTGTCGGCCAGCGTCATCGCCTCGACCTGGTCGTGGGTGACGTAGATCATCGTCGCCTTGAGACGGCGATGCAGCTGCGCGATCTCCAGGCGTGTGTTGACGCGCAGAGCAGCGTCGAGGTTCGACAGCGGCTCGTCGAACAGGAACAGCTTCGGCTCGCGCACCACGGCACGGCCGATGGCGACGCGCTGGCGCTGGCCGCCAGACAGTTCCGCCGGGCGGCGCTTCAGATACGGCTCCAGCGACAGCATGGTGGACGCTGCGGTGATGCGCTTGTCGATCTCTGCCGCCGGCTCACCAGCCTGCTTCAGGCCGAGCGCCATGTTGTCGCGCACGGTGAGATGCGGATAAAGCGCATAGGTCTGGAACACCATGGCGATGCCGCGCTTGGCCGGCGGCGTCGAGGTGACTTCCTGGCTGTCGATCAGCACGCGGCCGGAGGTCGCGTCCTCCAGGCCGGCGATGACGCGCAGCAGGGTCGACTTGCCGCAACCCGACGGGCCGACGAAAACGACGAATTCGCCATCCTTGACGTCAAGGTCGATGCCCTTCAGCACATCCACCGGACCGAAGGATTTCTTGACATTCTCGATCTTCAGAGAGCCCACGGCTGTTCCTCGCTCGATTGTTAGAGTTTTACGGGCTTGCCGGTGCGCACGCTTTCGTCGGCCGCAAGGCAGACTGCAAGCGAACGCACGGCATCGTCCATATGGCGGGTGAGGTCGATATCCTCGCGAATGGCCTTCAGCACGAAGGCCTGCTCGAGGTCGCAGAGTTCCTGGTGGCCCGGCTCGCCTTCCATGGAAAGCAGCTCGTCCGGCTTCAGAAACTTGCCGTCCGGCCCGGTCGCGGCCTGGTGCAGGCGGATGGTCGAGGTCTTGGTGTGGGTATCGATGTCATCGGACTTCACGCCTTCGGCCATGACGATCGAGACGCAGCCGTTCGGCGACATCACGTCCTTCACGAAGAAGGCGGTCTCGGAAATCATCGGACCCCAGCCGGCTTCATACCAGCCGACAGAACCATCCTCGAACAGCACTTGCAGGTGGCCGTAATTGTACATGGTCGGCGCGACCTCGTCGGACAGGCGCACGCCCATGCCGCGAACCTCAACAGGCTTGGAATCGGTGATCTGCAGCATGACGTCGAGATAGTGCACGCCGCAGTCGACGATCGGCGACGTCGTCTGCATGAGCTGCTTGTGCGTCTGCCAGGTATGGCCCGACGACTGCTGGTTGAGGTTCATGCGGAAGACGTAGGGACCGCCAAGCTTGCGACCTTCGGCGATCAGCCGCATCCATGACGGGTGGTGGCGCAGAATGTAGCCGATCACCACCTTCTTGCCGTTGGCCCTGGCGGCATCGACGACACGCTGTGCGTCGGCAACCGTCGTCGCCAGCGGCTTTTCGACAAAGACGTGGCAGCCGGCTTCGAAGGCCTTGACCGCATAGTCGGCATGGCTGTCCGAATAGGTAGCAATGCAGGCCAGTTCCGGCTTCTCGTCGCGCAGCGCGTCCTCGAAGGAGCGGCGGATCTCATGACCGGCGAGTCCACCCGGCAGCGGCACGTCGGAACGGTTGACGAGCGCCGCGATCTCGAAGCCCGGGTTGTTGTGATAGGCCAGAGCGTGGCTGCGGCCCATATTGCCCAGACCGGCAACGACCACGCGTATGGGTTTCGTCGAAGTCACTGAGTTGTCCCTGTCTGTTTTTCTTGGTTCTTGGTTTGAAAACGGCGTCTTACTTCACGGCACCCGAAGTGATGCCGCGGATCAGCTGACGCGAGAAGATCAGGTAGAGGACAAGCACCGGCAGGATCGCCAGCGACAGTGCCGCCAGGATGGCGTTCCAGTTGGTGACGAACTGGCCGAGGAATATCTGCGCGCCGAGCGTGACGGTCTTGGTCGCTTCCGAAGGCGCCAGGATCAGCGGGAACCACAGGTCGTTCCAGATCGGGATCATGGTGAAAACGGCGACGGTGGCCATTGCCGGACGCACCAGCGGCAACACCAGCCGGAAGAAGATCGTGTATTCGGACAGCCCGTCGATGCGGCCGGCGTTCTTGAGGTCGTCTGATACGCCCTTCATGAATTCCGACAGGATGAAGATGGCGAGCGGCAGGCCCTGCGCGGTGTAGACCAGGATGAGCGCCGTCAGCGTGTTGACCAGCCCCGAGGCCACCATCAACTGCAGGATGGCGACCGTGCCGAGGCGGATCGGAATCATGATGCCGAGCGCCAGATAGAGGCCCATCAGCGTGTTGCCGCGGAAGCGGTACTCCGACAGCGCGAACGCTGCCATGGCGCCGAACAGCAGCACGAAGAACAGCGACACGACGGTGACGATCATGCTGTTCTGGAAATAGAGGAAGAAGTCGCCCTGGCCGAACACGGTGGTGTAGCCGATCAAGTCGAAGGTCTTGGGCGTCGGCGGCGTCAGCGGCTGCTGGAAGATCGCCTGGCGCGACTTGAACGAGTTGATGACGACGACGAAGACCGGGAACAGCGCGATGATGGTGTAGGCCAAAAGGATCGCGTGTGCGCCGATGGTCCGCGGCAGGGAGGAGGTGGCCTTGCTCATCGTGACACCTCAGAACTGGTAGCGGCGCAGGCGCCGCTGCACGAGGAAAAGATAGAAGCAGACGCCGATCAGGATGATCAGGAACATCATGGTGGCGATGGTTGCACCCATGTGAGGGTCACCCACCTGCAGCTGGAAGCCGAAGAAGGCGCGATAGAGGAACGTGCCGAGGATATCGGTCGAATAGTTCGGTCCGGCCAGAGCGCCCTGCGCCGTGTAGATCAGGTCGAAGGCGTTGAAGTTGCCGACAAAGGTCAGGATCGAGATGATGCCGATGGCGGGCAGGATCAGCGGCAGCTTGATCTTCCAGAACTGTGACCAGCCGGTGATGCCGTCGCATTCGGCGGCCTCGATCACCTCGTCCGGGATGGACAGCAGCGCGGCATAGATCAGCATCATCGGAATGCCGACAAACTGCCACACAGAGATCAGGCTGAGCGCGGTCAGCGCATACTGCTCCTTGCCGAGCCAGGGTGTGAACAGGCTCTTGAGGCCGACCATTCCCATGAGATCGGGGGCCACACCCCAGATCGGCGACAGGATCAGCTTCCAGGCGAAACCGACGATGACGAAAGACAGGATGGTCGGGATGAAGATCGCGGTGCGGTAGAAGGCGGTGAAACGCAGCTTCGGGCTGGACAGGAGTGCCGCCAGCATGACGCCGATCGGGTTCTGCACCACCATGTGGATGATGAAGAACCAGAGATTGTTCTTCAGCGCATTCCAGAAATTGAACGACCAGGAGGGGTCGGTGAACAAGGTGCGGAAATTGTCGAAGCCGACAAAGGTCTGTACCTGCTCGACGGAACGGAACAGCGAGAGCTGCAGTGTACCGAACAACGGCAGGATCATGATCGCCGTATAGACAAGCACCGCCGGCGCCAGGAAGACGCCGATGTGCCAACGGAACGGTTTTTTCGATGCTGCAGCCATGAGTTCGGTCCTTGCCGCCTCCAGAGCGTCGACGGAAACGCTCCAACTCTTCTCTGTTTCAACGCAATCCCGGGCGCAAAAACCGCTACGCACCTTGCTGGAATTGCTCCGGTGTCACCGTCAAATTGTCGGAATGCCGCCCCTCGGTTGCCCACCGTCTCTTCCTTCGACTTCAAGGAAGCGGTGAAACGTGAAGCCGGCGCCCCCTTCTCCAGTCTTCAACGAACAATTCCAGGAAAAGCGTTTGACGGTTTTCCGTCCGGAATCGCGTAAAAACAATCAGTTAGAGCGTCTCCGCGTTTCCGTGAAAGACGGGAACGCTCTAACGAAGAGCGTAAGGGCGAGGAACCGCGCCGACAATCGGAAATTAGTTCGGGACAGGCCGGGCCGCGGCAAACCGCGGCCCGGTCGTTTGGCAGTCTTACTTCGCCGGCTTGTACCAGCTGTCGAGACCCTTCTGCAGCTTTTCGGCTGCAACTTGCGGAGTGTCGGTGCCGTTGATGACGTTGGCCGATTCAACCCAGGTCTCGTTTTCCAGGTTCGGTGTGCCACGCGACAGGATCTGATAGGTCGAGCGGATTGACGGCTTGCACTTCTCGCGCCAGGAAACGAATTCCTGCGCCAGCGGATCTTCCATCTTAACCGGCGACGAATTCAGGCTGAAGAAGCCCGGCAGGGCGTTGGCATAGATGGTGGCGAATTCCGGCGAGGCGACCCAGGTGAGGAAGGTCTTGGCCGCGTCGGCATTCTTGCTCTTGGCGTTCAGGCCGATGCCGATGTCGGTATGGTCTGAGATGTAGCAGGTGTCGCCGGCTTTGCCGACCGGCGGCGGGAAGGCGCCCATCTTGAACTGGGCCTGGGTATTGAACAGGCCGATTTCCCACGAGCCCGCCGGATAGATGGCAGCGCGGCCGAGCGTGAACAGGTTCTGGCTGTCCGGATAGGTCTGCGCCTCGAAGCCATCACCGAGATAAGGCTTCCACTTGGCGAGTTCGGCGTAGGGCTCGACCCAGTCCTTGTCGGTCAGCTTCTGCTCGCCCTTGATCAGCGCCAGACGCCCCTCTTCGCCCTTCCAGTAGTTCGGACCGATGTTCTGGTAGCCCATGGTCGCGGCTTCCCAGAGGTCCTTGGTGCCCATGGCCATCGGGATATAGGTGCCGTCGGCCTTGATCTTGTCGAGAGCGGCGAAGAATTCGTCGCGGGTTTGCGGAACCTTGAGGCCGAGCTTCTCGAAGGCGTCCTTGTTGTAGATGAAGCCATGGATGACCGAGGCCATCGGCACGCAGAAGGTGGCCGAGCCGTCGTCGGTGGTCCAGGCAGCCTTGGCAACACTGGAGAAGTTCTCCATGCCGGACAGCTTGGTCAGGTCGGCGAGATCGCCCTTCTTGTAGAGCTCGAGTGACTTGTCGAACGGACGGCAGGTGATCAGGTCGCCGGCCGAACCCGCGGCGAGCTTGGCACCGAGTGCCGCGTCATATTCGGTTGGAGCCGAAGGCGCGAACACCACCTTGATGCCGGGGTTCTTCGCTTCGAAGGCCGGGATCAGCTTGTCCTTCCAGATGGCGAGATCGTCACCACGCCAGCTCTCGATGTTGAGCGTGGCATCGGCGGCCGACGCCACGCCGGCAAAGCCGAGTACGCTGGAGCCTAAAAGTAGCGCCGTAAGAAGTTTCGTCTTCATGCTCAGTCTCCCTGTTGACCTTTTTCAGGTTCGGTTTTGACGAGATGGAGGCTTCACGCCCCCGGTTCTCCTCTGATGGCGGAAAGGGCCGGCCGCAGCTTCTGGCCGGTCTTCTCCAATATTCCCTCGGCCGCATCGACGCTTTCAGCACCGGCGGCGAGCAGAATGGCAGTCTTCACCGCGCCACCGCTCTGCTCGAGCGAGCGGTTGGCGACATCGCGATCGAGCCCGGTTATGGCAGTGACGATGCGCGCCGCGCGGTCGCGCAGCTTGGCGTTGTCGGCGAAGAGATTGACCATGTAGCCGTCATGGACATGGCCAAGATGGACGGCTGCCAGGGTCGACATCATGTTGAGCGCGATCTTCTGGGCGGTGCCCGCCCCCATGCGAGTCGAGCCGGCGATGACTTCCGGCGGGGTCTTCAGCAGGATGGCGACATCGGCGGCATTGAGCAGCGGCGTGTCGCCATTGTTGGCGATCGCGATCGTCGCGGCGCCACGCTGACGCGCGTCGCGCAAGGCGCGGACCGGATAGGGGGTCGAGCCACTGGCCGAAAGAGCGATGACGCAATCGGCCGAGGTGACGCCAGCTCCGGCAATCCCGGAGGAGGCCTCTTCCTCGTCGTCCTCGGGACCACCCGCCAGATTGTGGAAAGCCTCATTGCCCCCGGCGATGAGGATGACGATGCGATCGCGTTTGATGCCGAAGGTACCGGGAAGCTCGAGCGCATCGGCGACGGCCATGAGGCCGGAACTGCCTGCGGCGGCATAGACAAGCCGCCCGCTGGCCTTGAGGCGCTCGGAGATCAATGCGGATGCGGCGGCAATGGCAGGAATGGCTTCGCGCACGGCGCTGGCGGCCTCGATCTGGGCCTCGGCCAGCGACTTCAATACGGCTTCGGGCGCCTGGATATCCAGCCCCTCGGCATCTCGATGCTGCGCTTCAGTGCGCTTCTGCGCCATTCCAGTTCCTCCACCTCCTCAGACAATACCAAAAAAATACCACTTGTCCACTGGCATTAGCGATTTCGTAACGACCCGATCTCCGCCCGCATAAAATTTCCAATAATTTCATGTAAGTAGCGATTATTGAATCGAACCATAAATTTATCCTTGGCTATTGGTATTTTATTGGTATTATCCAGCAAGAGGAGATTTCAGTGTGACTTTCGTGCTCGGCATTGACGGCGGCGGCACCAGCTGCAGGGCAGCGCTCGCAACAGCGAGCGGCAAGATCCTCGGTCGCGCGAAATCGGGCGCCGCCAACATCCGCAGTGACCTGACGGGCGCACGCACGCATATCGTGGACGCTGCCAGGCAGGCATTTCTCGCAGCTGGCGAAGACCCTGAACTGATTACGCAGACGCCGGCCATACTGGGGCTCGCCGGTGCCAATGTCGGCACCTACAAGCAGCAGCTCGAAGCCATCCTGCCGTTCAGCCGCTCCAGCGTGGAAACCGATTTCGAGATCGCGCTCGAAGGCGCGGTCGGCTCCGGTGACGGCGCCATCGCGATCCTCGGCACCGGCACGGCCTATATGGTGCGCAAGCAGGGCAAGTCGCATTCGGTCGGCGCCTGGGGTTTCCAGGTCGGCGACCAGGGCAGTGGCGCACGCATCGGACGTGATCTTCTCGAACAGACCCTGCTTGCCTATGACGGCATCCGTGAAGCTTCGCCGCTGACCCGCGAAATGATGGGCATCTTCCGCGACAATCCGCAGGACCTGGTCGAATTCACCACCCACGCCAAGCCGGGTGATTTCGGCGGGTTTGCGCCAAAAGTGTTCGAGAATGCCGCCACGGGCGATATCGTTGCGACGTGGATCGTCGACAAATCGGTTGGAGATGTGGAAGCTTCACTCGGCGTGCTCGACCTGCAGGCCGGCGATCCGCTGTGCCTGCTCGGCGGGCTGGCGCCCCTCTATGCCCCGCGCCTCTCCGAGCGTTTTCGCGCATTGCTGAAAACGCCACTCGACGATGCCCTCGGCGGTTCGGTGCGGATGGCAGTGCGAAAATTCGCCGGCGCGGCGGAGACGGCACGATGAACGAGGCGGCGGACGTCATCTTTGCCTCGCTCAAACAAGCCTCGCAAAGCGGTGCGCCGCTCTATCTTCAGCTTCGCCGCAGCATCGAGGATGCGGTCAATCGCGGCCTGATCGGCCCGGGCGACGCGCTGCCTTCGGAGCGCGACATCGCCTCGATGGCCGACATCTCGCGCGTCACCGTGCGCAAGGCGGTGCAGGATCTGGTCAAGGGCGGAGTCGCGTGCAACGCCATGGCTCGGGCACATTCGTGGCGCCACGCATGGAGCGTGTCGAACAATCGCTGTCGCGACTCACCTCCTTCACGGAAGACATGGCACGGCGCGGCAAGCAGGTGCGTTCCACCTGGCTCGACCGCGGACTTTATGCCCCATCGCCGGAAGAGATGATGGTACTGGGTCTCGCCGCCAGCGAGATGGTGGCTCGGGTGGCTCGACTGCGCATTGCCAACGATACGCCGCTGGCGATCGAACGCGCTTCGCTTTCGGTCAATGCGCTGCCCGATCCGAGCGTTGTCGGCTCTTCGCTCTATGCGGCCCTCGAAGCGACCGGCAACCGCCCGGTGCGCGCCGTCCAGCGCATCTCGGCCGTCAATCTCAACGAAGCTGATGCCCGGCTGCTCGATGCGCCCACCGGTTCGGCAAGCCTGCGCATCGAGCGCATCTCCTATCTGGCCAGCGGCAAGGTGATCGAGTTCACACGCTCGGTCTATCGCGGCGATGCCTATGATTTTGTCGCCGAGCTGAGGCTTGGCGTGACCAGCGACGACAACGGAGTGCGGCAATGACAACAACAAAATCCCATATGCTCCGCGAGGTCGAGGAGATCCCCCAGGCGACTGCCCGTCTTCTCGACGGATCGGGCAAGGTGCTGGCTGAGGCCGGACGCGGCATCCGCGAGCGCGACCCCAACTTCATCATCACCGTGGCGCGGGGCTCTTCCGACCACGCCGCCACCTTCATGAAGTATGCCGTGGAACTGACTGCCGGCCTCGCCGTCGCTTCGGTCGGCCCTTCGGTCGCCTCGATCTACGGCGCGAAACTGCGGCTGAATGGCTCGGCCTGCCTTGCCATTTCGCAATCGGGCAAGAGCCCGGACATCGTTGCCATGGCCGAAAGCGCGCGCGCGCGCGGCGCGCTGACCATCGCCCTCACCAACACGGCCGATTCGCCGCTGGCGCGCGCGGCCGACTATGCCGTCGACATCCTGGCCGGACCGGAACTCAGCGTCGCTGCCACCAAGACCTACGTCAATTCGGCTGTCGCCGGCCTGGCGCTGATGGCGCACGCCACCGGCGACGAAACGCTGATCGCCGCCCTGAAGCAGCTGCCCGAGCATTTCAGCAAGGCCGTCGCCTGCGACTGGAGCCCGCTCACCGCCGCGCTCGACGGACACAACTCGTTCTTCATCCTGGGCCGTGGACCGTCCTTCGCCATCGCCTCGGAAGCGGCGCTGAAATTCAAGGAAACCTGCGCGGTGCACGCCGAAGCCTACAGCGGCGCGGAAGTCATGCACGGCCCAATGGCGCTGGTCGGACCGCAATTCCCGGTGCTGGCGCTTGCCGCCCGCGATGCCTCTGAGCCGTCGCTTGCCGCCGCAGCCGATACCCTTGCCGCGAAGGGTGCCGCCACCTTCATCACCTCGAAGCTGGCCAAGAGCGCAACGACACTGCCACATGTCGCGACCGGGCATCCGCTGACCGATCCGCTGACGCTGATCGTATCGTTCTATGCTTTCGTGGAGTCCTTCGCCCGCCATCGCGGTCTTGATCCCGACACTCCGCCAAACCTGCGCAAGGTGACGGAGACCGTATGAGCAAGCACCTCGCACTCACCGGCGCACGCATCTTCGACGGCACCGACTGGCATGACGATGCAGCCTTGATCGTCGCCGACGGGCTCGTCGAAACGATTGCCGGGCGCAGTGCCATCCCGCCGGAAGCCGAAGTCGTCGACCTTGACGGCGGTATCCTGGCGCCAGGCTTCATTGACCTTCAGGTCAACGGCGGCGGCGGCGTGATGCTGAACGATCATCCCGACCTTGCTTCCATCGAAACGATCTGCAGGGCGCATGTGCCGTTCGGTACCACAGCCCTGCTGCCGACACTGATCACCGATACGCCGGCAATCACAGCTGCCGCTATCGCGGCAGGTGCCGAAGCTGCACAGCGCAAGCTGCCGGGCTTCCTCGGCCTGCATCTGGAAGGGCCGCACCTGTCGCTTTCGCGCAAGGGCGCGCACGACCCCAAGCTGATCCGGCCGATGAACGCGGCCGACCAGGCGGCACTGATTGCAGCCAGGGGGAAGCTGCCGGTCCTGCAGACCACGGTCGCCCCGGAATCAGTGACCGCTGCTCAGGTCGAAGCGCTGGCAAAGGCCGGCATCGTCGTCAGCCTCGGCCATTCCGACACCGATTATGCAACCGCCACGGCCTATGCCGGGGCCGGCGCCTCCATGGCCACGCATCTGTTCAACGCGATGAGCCAGATCGGCAACCGTGAACCCGGCCTGGCCGGGGCGGCCATCGAGGGCGGCACCATCTTCGCCGGCCTGATCGCGGACGGCATCCATGTGCATCCGGCAACCATTGAGATCGCGCTGAAGGCCAAGCAGGGTCCGGCGCGCATCTTCCTGGTCACCGACGCGATGGCGACGATCGGCACCAACATGACCGAGTTCACGCTCAACGGCCGCACCATCTATCGCAAGGAAGGCAGCCTGCGGCTGGCCGACGGCACACTGGCCGGCGCCGATCTCGACATGATCTCGGCTGTTCGTTTCATGCACCAGGTGGTCGGCATCGATCTGGCAGAGGCACTGCGCATGGCCTCGCTCTATGCGGCTGAGGCGGTTGGCCAGTCACACCGGCTCGGCCGCTTCGCAAAAGGCACTGCGGCCGATATCGTCGCCTTGAGCGACGACCTTGCCATGAAGGGCGTCTGGATCGGCGGCGACCGGGTCTTCGGCTGATAGCGCGGCGCTGGTTACCGCGCCGCCTCGTCGCCTCTCTCTGACGGTGCGTCCTTCGAGGCTCGCCCGCCTGCCTTTTTACAATCTATCCAACGCGTTGCGGGCTCGCACCTCAGGATGAGGGCCGTTGTGCTATGCGGACGAGAATTCTGAAACGTCTCAGAACTTGGCCGTCGTTGTACAGCCGCCCTCATCCTGAGGTGCGAGCCCGCAACGCGTTGGGTTATAGCGAAAAGCAGTGGGGGCGAGCCTCGAAGGACGCACCCATCCGAAAGCATAGGGATCAGATCGCTGCCTGGTCCGCGGCCGTCCGGATCGCCGTGATGTTGTTGCGATAGGCATCGACCGTGCCGCCCTTGAATACGGCAGCGCCGGCGACCAGCACATTGGCGCCGGCAGCGGTAACCAGCGGCGCTGTCTCCGGCGAAACGCCGCCGTCGATCTCGATGTCGATAGGCCGGGTACCGATCAGCGCCTTGACCCGCTTCACCTTCTCGACGACCGCCGGGATGAAGGCCTGCCCGCCGAAGCCGGGATTGACCGTCATCAAGAGGACGAGGTCCAGGCGGTCGAGCACATATTCGATGACGCTTTCCGGCGTGCCGGGATTGAGCGCGACACCCGCCCTCTTGCCGAGATTGCGGATGGTCTGCAGCGAACGGTCGAGATGCGGACCGGCCTCGGCATGCACGGTGATGCCGTCGCAGCCTGCCTCGGCAAAAGCCGCCAGATAAGGATCAACTGGCGCGATCATCAGATGGCAGTCGAAATAGGCCTTGGTACGATTGCGGATCGCCTTGATGACCGGCGCGCCGAAAGTGATGTTGGGTACGAAATGACCGTCCATGACGTCGAGGTGGATCCAGTCGGCGCCGGCTTCGACGATCGCTTCGACCTCATCGCCGAGCCTGGAGAAATCCGATGACAGCACCGATGGTGCGATAAGGGTTCTTCCGGTCATGGCCGCTCCCGCAACTTGTTTGCCACCGCCTAACCGCATGAGTGCCGCTTGTCGACAGGAATCGCCACCTGCTGATCCACAACTTCGGGTCAGCTTGACCGGCGCTGGGCACAATGCCAGCTTCGCCGGGCAATGCGGCTCTCTCAACAAGAAAGGTATAGGTGCTCAAATTGAGCGAATCAGAACAGTTAAAGGCATGGATTGACAAAAACGGCCCGATCGAAAGCGTTCAGGCGGTGGTCTGCGACCTCAACGGCATCATGCGCGGCAAGCGCATCCCGGTCGAACAGGCATCCAAGGTTCTCGGCGGCGGCATTCGCATGCCGCTTTCCATCGTCGGCGTCGACGTCTGGGGCGAGGACATCATCGGCAGCACGCAGGTTTTCGCCACGGGTGACGGCGACGGCATCTGCGAGGCGACGGGACGCGGACCGCTGCCAGTCAGCTGGACCTCGCGGCCCAGTGCACTCATCCCGCTGCAATTGTCGCTGGAGGATGGCCGCCCTTTCCTGGCCGACCCGCGACAGGCACTGGCGGCAATCGTCGCGCAATATCGCGAACTGGGCCTGCGGCCGGTCGTGGCGACGGAAATGGAATTCTACCTGATCGACCCCGAGCCTGACAGCGCCATGCCGCCGATCTCGCCTTATACAGGCAAGCGACTCGATTCCGACGCCATCCTCTCCATCGATGAGCTGGACGATTTCGGCGAGTTCTTCTCGGACGTCTACAAGGAATGCGCCAGGCAGGACGTGCCGGCCGACGCTGCGATCGCTGAAAATGGCATCGGCCAGTTCGAGATCAATTTGCTGCACACCGACGATCCGCTGAAGGCGGCGGATGACAGCGTTTTCTTCAAGCGCATCGTCAAGGGCGTGGCACGCAAGCATGGGCTGGCCGCAACCTTCATGGCCAAGCCCTACGGCACGCGTTCTGGCAACGGCATGCATGTGCATTTCAGCCTGCTCAACGAGAAAGGCGAGAACGTCTTCGACGACGGTACCGCCGAAGGCTCGCCGGTCCTGAAGAGCGCAGTCGCCGGCCTGCTGCGCGGCATGGCGGAAACGACACTGATGTTTGCGCCGCACTACAACTCCTACCGTCGCTTGCGGCCAGACACGCATGCACCGACCTCGATTTCCTGGGGCTACGAAAACCGCACGGCGGCGATCCGCATTCCGGGCGGCAATCCAAAGGCACGGCGTATCGAACACCGTGTCGCCGGGGCCGATTCCAATCCCTACCTGGTGCTGACGGCGATCCTGGGTGCGGCTCTGGTCGGCATCCGGAACAACTGGAAACCGACGGCCCCGCAAACGGGACGAGCCTATTCGGCCAAGAAACAGCGCAAGATCCCGGCGGAATGGGGCCAGGCGGTGGACGCGTTCGAGAGCGGCCCGATCGCAGCCGAGATATTCGCGCCCGTGCTCAGGCAGATGATGGTCGCCTGCAAACGTCAGGAGATTGCCGGCTTTGCCGAGCAGGTGACGGACTACGAGTTCAGCGCCTATCTCGAAATCGTCTAGCCTCGGCTCTGCAGTGGAATGCAGTCACGGCATTCCACTGCATCCTGTTGTTCTGGGCATCCTTCCCTCGAACAGGTCGCGCTCGCGGGCCAGCCCGTCGCCTACCTGTTCGAAGAAAGCCCGCACCCGTGCCGTCCGTTTCAGATCGGCATGGGTGACGATCCAGAATTCCCCTTCCAGATCGGGCAAGGGTTCCGGCCGCACCCGTACAAGGCCGGGATCGCTGTCGCCGAGATAGCAGGGCAGCAGCGCCAGCCCGATACCTGCCTTTGCCGCCACGAACTGGTTGACCAGGCTGTTGGTGCGATAGACGAAGGCGCTGTCCGGTGCTGCCCGACCCAGCCATTCCGCTGCCTGGATACCGGCAGCCCCCTCCTCCCAGCCGATCAGATCCTGCCGGTCACTGATGTCCTCGATCGGATCATCGAGGCCCCCCGGATAGGTGGACGCCGCAAAGAAGGTCCAGGCCGCAGCACAGAGCTTGCGCCCCCACAGGTCGCCTTCCTTGGGACGCACTGGCCGCAACGCGATGTCGGCTTCGCGGCGTGACAGGCTGAGCACGCGGTTGTCGATCAGCAGTTCCACCACGATACCGGGGTTCGTCCTGCGAAACGCCGCCAGGTGGTTCGGCAGCCGGCTGTATGCCAGCGTTTCCGAGGACGTCACCCGCAATCGGCCCGACAGCCGATGGTCGGACCCGGCAATGTCGCGATCGAGCGCCAGCGTTTCGTCCTCCACGCGCTCGGCGGTCGTCGCCATGCGTTCGCCGGTGGCGGTGGCCTGATAGAGACCGCCGGGCAGGCGCTCGAACAGGCGCACGCCGAGACGCGCCTCCAGGACATTCAGCCGGCGAAAGGCTGTCGAGTGATCGACGCCGAGCGCCTTGGCCGCGCCGGTCAGGCTTCCCTCGCGTTGGACCGCAAGCACCAACCGCAATTCATTCCAGTCATCCATGTCGGGTGGATAGCACAGTGTGGGCTTGCAGTCATGCAAGCACGACAGGTAAAATCTCAATGAGCAATGCGCATATGCCAATCCTATTCTTCAGAGCGGAAGATGTCGCCAATGACGGCGACACCAATGCCCGCAAGGATCCGCCATGAAACTCTACTACGCCACCGGCACGTGCTCGCTGTCGCCGCACATCGTCGCACTGGAAGCCGGCATCGAACTCGACCTTGAAAAGGTCAACCTCGCCAAAACTCCACATCCGACAGAAACCGGTGCCGATTTCACCACCGTCAACCCGAATGGATATGTGCCGGCGCTTGAGCTCGACGATGGTTACGTGCTGACCGAGGGCGCCGCCATCGTGCAGTATCTCGCTGATCTCAGGCCCGGATCGCAGCTGATGCAGCCGGCAGGATCGGCCGGGCGCTATCGGGAACAAAGCTGGCTCAACTTCATCGCCAGCGAACTGCACAAGATGTACAGCCCGTGGCTGTTTCACCCTGAATACGGATCGCAGGCGCAGGACGTCGCGCGCAACATGCTCGCCAGGCGACTGGCGTTTGTCGAAAACCACCTGGCGACATCAGGCCCCTATCTGGCCGGCGACCGCTTCGGCGCCGCCGACGCCTATCTCTTCACCATCGTCGGCTGGTCCGCCTTCACCAAGGTCGATCTCACGGCATTCCCGATGTTGCGTGCCTTCATGGATCGGGTCGCCGCGCGACCGAAGGTGCGCGAAGCGATGCAGGCTGAAGGCATGAAGATCGCGGCTTAGAGCAATTCCAGGAAAAGTGCGTAGCGGTTTTCCGTCCGGAATTGCGTAAAAACAAAGAGTTAGAGCGTTTCCGCGTTTCCGTGAAAAACGGAAACGCTCTAAGGAGGTTTCATGCAAACGCTCACCCTCGTCAGCCATCATCTGTGCCCTTATGTGCAACGCGCAGCCATCGCGCTCAGCGAAAAGGGCGTACCCTTCGAAAAGATCCTCATCGACCTTGCCGACAAACCGGCATGGTTCCTCGGCCTGTCGCCGCTCGGCAAGGTGCCGCTGCTGATCGTGCGGCAAGCCAACCGGCCAGAGGCCGTGCTCTTCGAGAGCTCGGTGATCTGCGAATACATCGAAGAGACAAGGGCCGGCCCCAAGCTGCATCCGGGCGATCCGTTGCTGCGTGCCCAGCATCGCGCCTGGATGGAGTTCGGCTCTACCATCCTTTCGGACATATGGGGACTGGAGACAACGCAGGATCCTGCGATCTACGAACAGAAACGCTCCGCCATCACGGACAAGTTCGAACGACTGGAAGCAGTGCTTGGCAATGGACCCTATTTTGCCGGCAAGGATTTCAGCCTTGTCGACGCGGTGTTCGCGCCGGTGTTCCGCTATTTCGACCTGTTCGACACGCTTGCCGAAACGGCGGTCTTCACCAAAACGCCGCATGTCCGTGCCTGGCGGGCGGCCCTGGCGGAACGCCAGAGCGTGAGGCAAGCTGTCGGCCCGGATTATCCGGAACGCCTGCACGCCTTCCTGCGGAAACACGATGCATATCTGCTGAAGGCGGCCTGATTTCTGCGACGGGATGAAGGCGCCGCAGCCGCGGCGCCTTCGGAGCATTTTCGTTGAACGCGGAAACGCTCGATCAGGCCGTGACCTGTTTCGCGGCGCCGAGCAGGCGCAGCGCATTCAGGGTGACCAGCACGGTCGCGCCGGTGTCGGCCAGGATCGCCGGCCACAGGCCGGTGATGCCAAGCACCGTGGTGACCAGGAACACCGCCTTCAACCCGATGGCGATGACGAGGTTCTGCTTGATGTTGGCCATCGTGCGCCTGGACAGCTCGATCATTCCGGCGATGTCGCCGACACGGCCGTGCAGCACCGCCGCATCCGCGGTCTCGAGCGCGACATCGGTACCGCCGCCCATCGCGATGCCGACATCGGCGGCGGCCAGCGCCGGCGCATCGTTGATGCCGTCACCCACCTTGGCGACGGTGAAGCCCTGCGCCTTCAGCTCGCCGACAATGCGCTGCTTGTCCTCGGGCAGCAGTTCCGAACGCACCTCGATGCCAAGCTGCTTGCCGATCGCCGTGGCGGTGCGGCTGTTGTCGCCTGTCAGCATTACCGTCTTGATGCCGCGGGCGGCCAAGGCCCTCAGGCCAGCTACGGCATCGGGGCGCGGCTCATCGCGCATCGCCAGCGCCCCGGCCAGCTTGCCACCGGCGAGCAGAACCGAAACGGTCTTGCCTTCGTCATTGAGTGCCGTGATGCGGGCGGACTGTTCGGCACTGAGCGGGACGCGCTCGGCTGCGGCTTTCGGCGAAGCAGGAAAATCTCCATCCCGTCGATGAGACCCGCAACACCCTTGCCGCCGAGTGCCCTGGCGCCGGAAGCCTCCGGAACCGCGATACCGTCGGCCTCGGCACGAGCAAGAATGGCCTTGGCAAGCGGGTGGGAAGACCCGGTTTCCAATCCCGCAGCCAGCCGCAGCACTTCGTTCGCCGGCAGGCCAAAGCTGTCGATGTCGGTGACCTTCGGCTTGCCTTCGGTCAGGGTGCCTGTCTTGTCGAATGCGACGGCCGTCATCGTACCGAGATTCTCCAGCACGGCGCCGCCTTTCATGAGCAGGCCGCGCCGCGCCCCCGACGAGAGCGAGGCCGCGATTGCCGCCGGTGTGGAGATGACCAGTGCGCATGGGCAGCCGATCAGCAGGATGGCAAGGCCCTTGTAGATCCATTCATCCCACGCACCGCCCATGAGCAGCGGCGGGATGACCGCAACCAATGCTCCGAAGATCACGACGCCGGGCGTATAATATTTCGAGAAGCGGTCGATGAAACGTTCGGTCGGCGCCTTCGATTCCTGCGCCTCCTCGACCAGACGGACGACGCGGGCGATGGTGTTGTCGGCGGCAGCCGCCGTCACGCGAATGCGCAGCACCGCATCGCTGTTGACCGTGCCGGCAAAAACGCTCGCACCCGGTTCCTTGCGCACCGGCACACTTTCGCCTGTGACCGGCGCCTCATCGACGGCGCTTTCACCAGAGACAACGATGCCGTCCGCCGGGATGCGGTCGCCGGGACGCACCATGATGATGGAGCCGACGGCGAGCGTTTCCGCCTGCACTTCGCTGACCTTGCCATCGCGCTCCAGCAATGCCGTCTTCGGCACCAGCGCGGTGAGCGACTGGATCGATGCGCGCGCCTTGCCGGCGGCGACGCCTTCGAGCAATTCGCCGATCAGGAACAGGAAGACGACAGCCGCGGCCTCTTCGGTGGCGCCGATGATGACCGCGCCGATGGCGGCTATGGTCATCAGCATCTCGATGGAGAAGGGCGTGCCGACAAGGGCGGCCGCAATGGCCCGACGCGCGATCGGCACGAGGCCGACCAGCATGGCGACGGTGAAGATCCAGGTCTCGTAGCCCGGAACCAGCTTGCCGATACCGTAGGCGACGGCCAGTGCAAGCCCCGCGGCAATTGTCAGCTTGCCCTTGCTGGATTGCCACCAGCGGCCGGTGGTCGGACCATGATCATGGCCATGCAGGGCTGTAGCAGCAGCCGGTTGCGCTGCAAGGCTCGAGATCGCAGGTGCCGCGTCGCCGCGCGGGGCATGATCATGGCCGGAATGGTCGTGACCCTTGTGATCGTGCCCGGCATGGTCGTGGCCAGCGTGGTCGTGGTCTGCATGATCGTGACCCGAGTGGTCATGATCGCTGTGATCGTGCTTGTCATGAGCATGATGATCATGACCGCAGCCGCATGCGTCTTCCTTGACAACGGTCGCAGGAGCCGGCGCGGTCGACGGCACCAGCGCGAGCTTGTAGCCGAGGCCGGTGACCCGCTTCTCGATCGCCGGTGCCAGCTCCGCGCTGCCATCGTGCTTGACCGTCATCGTGCCGCGCGTCACCGAGACGGAGACATCCTCGACGCCTTTCAGACGCCGGACGGCGGTGTCGATTTTCGAAGCGCAGGAAGCGCAATCCATACCGTCGACGCGGTAGCGCATCTGCTCTGATGCTCGTGCCATGATCATTCCCTTGATTATGTTCGAGCAGACGCTACATCCTCTAGCGACTAGAGGAGCAAGAGGAAAAATGAAGTCCGAATTGACGATCGGCGACGTCGCCAGGGAAAGCGGCGTGAAAGTGCCGACCATCCGCTATTATGAGCAGATCGGCCTGCTGCCCGAGCCGCCACGCACCGACGGCAATCGGCGTTTCTATGACGAGAAGGGCTTACGCCGGCTTGCCTTCATCCGCCACGCGCGCGAACTCGGCTTCGAGGTATCCGCCATCCGCACGCTGCTCGCGTTGCAGGATGATCCGGCCCAGCCCTGCGCGACAGCCGACGCTATCGCCAAGGCCCGACTGATCGAGGTGGAGCAACGCATCGCGAGCCTGATGGCGCTGAAGGCGGAACTGGAAGTGATGGTGGAAGAATGCCGGCACGGGCGCCTCGCCGAATGCCGGGTGATCGAGGTGCTGGCCGATCACGGCAAGTGCATGCACGACCACCACTAGGAATGAAGCGCCGGCGGATGCCGGCGCCGGCATCATTACATGCGCATCAGCAGGCCGCCATCGACGGCAAGTTCGATGCCGGTGATGTAGCTGGCGGCATCGGACAGCAGGAACAGCGCGGCATTGGCCATGTCCTGCGGCGTGCCGATGCGGCCGAGCGGCGCGTAGTTCGCCACCGCCTGGCGCTTTTCCTCGGTGTCCCAACGCGCCTGCAGCGGCGTCAGCGCCATGCCCGGGCAGATGGCGTTGGAGCGAATCCGCTCGGCGGCCAGCTGCATTGCCAGGGACTTCGACAGTGCGCAGACACCGGCCTTCGATGCCTGATAGGCATCCTGCGGCGCGGGGTCGCCGCGATACCACTGGATGGTCGAGAAATGCACCATGGCGCCGCCACGGCCGCTCGAACGCATGAAGGGCACGACTGCACGCGCCGTATGGGCAAATGATTTCAGATTGATGCTGAAGACCTGGTCCCAGACATCGAGGTCCATCTCCAGTACTGACTTGTCGCGGCCGAACCACAGCACGCCGGCGACGTTGGCTAGATAGTCGATCCCGCCACGCGCTTTTCCGGCCGAACCAATGGCCTCCAGGACAAAAGCCTCATTTGTGAGGTCGCCCTGCTCATAGGTGAGCCTGTCGCCGAAAGAGGCGAGCGATGCCGGGCGCTCCTTGACGTCGATCGCCGTCACCGCCGCCCCGGATTCAAGCAATGTAAGTGCGATTGCCTCGCCCATGCCGCCACCAGCACCCGCGACAACCGCGTGCCTGCCGCCGAAATCAAACTCGACCATCGATATCCCCTCCTCCGTTCAGCATTGCCGTTGGAGCGGACAATAGGGGCGGGCATGCAATCCATCAAGCCGGAATAGAAAAAATTTGCCAAAATGGAAAATCTGGATATCGTGCCGAAAATAACACCAACAAGCCGTCGGACATCACACCATGAACCTGCGCACTGACATCCGGTCCTTCCCCGTCACATCTCCCATCGATGGCTCCATCTATGTGCGGCGAGACTATGCCGATGGCGCCGCGATCGATGCCGCGATGGCCAAAGCCCGCGCCGCGCTGAAACCCTGGCAGGCAACGCCGCTGGCCGAGCGGCTGGCGATCCTGCTGAGATTCGGCGAAGAGATGAAGGCACGCGCCACCCAACTCGCCGAGATGGTCGCCTGGCAGATCGGCCGCCCGCTCTGGCAGGCCGACGAGACGCCGCGCCTGGCGCTGGTCGGCGAATTGCTGGCCGAAGCCGCCGAAGAGACGCTGGCGGACCTGCCCTATCCTTCGGACGAGAACATCCGCCGCTATGTGCGTCCGACCCCTGGCGGACTGCATCTTTCGATCTGCGCCTGGAACTATCCGACGGCGATGCTCGGCTATCTGGTTACGGCGCCGCTGGCGGCGGGCAATGTCGTCATCTTCAAGCACTCGCCGCAGACGCCGCTGATCGCCGAAGTGGCGAAGGACGCCTTCCGCGCCGCCGGCGGCCCCGACGGTGTTTTCCAGAGCCTGCATCTCGACCACGCGGATGCCGAAAGGCTGATCGCCTCGGGCGCTTTCAACGCCGTCAACTTCATCGGTTCCGTCAATGGCGGCCGCCGCGTGCACGCAGCCGCGGCCGGCACCTTCACGCAGGTTCACCTCGAACTCGGCGGCAAGGATCCGACCTATGTTCGCGCCGATGCCGATCTCGATGCCACGGTAGGGCAGATCGCCGAAGGCACCTATTCCAATGCCGGCCAATCCTGCTGCTCGGTCGAACGCATCTACGTCGATCGTTCGATCCATGACCGCTTCGTCGAAGCGCTGGTGGCGGAAACGGCAAAATGGACGATCGGCCACCCTATCGAGGAAAAGCCGATGGTCGGCCCGGTGGTGCGTGCAACAGCAGCCGAGACGATCCGTGGCCTCACGGAGCAGGCCGTTCGCGCCGGCGCCAGACGATTGATGCCGGATACCGCCGCACAAAAGGCAGCTGCACTTGGTGCCGCCTATGTCGCTCCCGACGTGCTCGTGGGCGTCGATCATTCCATGCCGATCATGCGCGACGAGTTGTTCGGACCGATCGCCTGCGTGCAGGCAGTGGAGAGCGACGAACAGGCCATCACCCTGATGAACGACAGCGACTACGGCCTCAGCGCCAGCATCTGGACGCAGGACATCGACCATGGCACCGCATTGCTCGACAAGGTCGAAGCCGGCACGGTCTACCTGAACCGTTGCGATCACGCCGACCTCTATCTGCCCTGGGGCGGCATCAAGAATTCAGGCATGGGCCGCACCAACGGCCGATCAGGCCTGATCGAATCGACAGCGGCGAAGTCCTATCATGTCCGCTCCAAGATCGTCTGAGATCCGCCTCGACGCTGCCGAGGCCGCGGCACTTGCGACCGACGCCGTGGAATGCCTGCTGCCTGACGCGGCCAGCCCCTATCTGCTGATTGCCGAGCATGCCGGCAACAAGGTACCGGCACCGTGGCGCGACCTTGGCCTCGCCGCGCCTTATCTTGAGACGCATTTCGCCGTCGACCTCGGCATCGATGCCCTGACGAGAAGGCTGTCGCAGCGCCTCCGGGCGCCAGCGGTGATCGCGCATTATTCGCGGCTCTTCCTCGACTATAACCGTCCCGTCGAGGAATGGGATCACATGCGCCCCGACCTCGGCGGCATTCCGGTGCCGGGAAATCTCGACGTCGGCGACAATGATCGCCAGTTGCGACGAGACATCGGCTGGGCGCCGCTGGAGCAGGCGATCGCCAACGGCGTGCCGGGACGAAAAGCCCTCGTTTCGGTCCACTCCTTCACGCCCGTCATGGCCGGCGTGCGCCGTGATGTCGAGATCGGCATCCTCTGGCGTGAACCATCGCCCTTCGTCTCGGCGATCCTGCAGACAATACGGGGCAGGGGCCATGCGGCCGGCCTGAAGGTTGGCGACAACGAGCCTTATGACTGGCGCCAGGCCGTCGGCTACACGCTGAACCGCCACGGCCTCCAGCAGGATCTGCCCTGTTTCTATCTCGAAGTCCGCAACGACCTGCTCACCGACCCCGATCGGCTGGAGAAGGTCAGCCGGATTCTCGAGGACAGTCTTTCCAAGGTGGCGAGAACCCTTTGGCCGGAGAACGCAGTAGCCGTCTAAGGCGTTTCGGCTTTCGCGGAAACGCTCTGGCTCTTGCAAAAGAGCTGCGCGCTTTTGCCGGAATCCTCCAAACGCTGGACGCCGGCAGGCGGCCTCGCTACAGCTTGTCTTAGGCGATTTCGGAGAATTGTTGCATCGATTTTGGACCAAAGCGCGCGCTTGACGGACGATGGATGCAACAATTCTTCAAAATCGCCTGAATGGAAACACGACAGCCAAGGGCGCGGACGATGCAGGGCAATGTGGGATCCAAGATCCGGGATGCGCGCAAGCAGCAGAACATCACGCTGCGCGAGCTCGGCGAGCGTTCCGGCCTTTCGGTTTCACAACTGTCCAAGCTGGAGAACGGCAAGGCCCGGCTGACGGTCGACGTCGCGCTCACCATCGCCGGCGTGCTGCACGTGCCGGTGGCATCCTTCCTGTTCAGCCCGAAACCGGGGATGCAGGCCAGGCGCTCGATCACCCGGGCGGGAAGCGGCGTGCTGCATGAAGGCAACGCCATGGTCTTCGAGGTGCTCTGCAGTGATTTTCGCGACAAAACCAACATCTTCTGGCGCGTCACGCTCAATGCGAAGTCGTTCGAGGAGAATGGCGGCTGGCGCAGCCATTCGGGCGAGGAATTCATCCACGTGCAGAGCGGCAGCCTCGAGCTGCACACCATCCACTATGACCCGGTGATCCTGCAGCCGGGTGACAGCATCCTGTTCGACGGCGAGATGCAGCACGCCTATGTGTCGCTGGGCGACGAGCCGACGATCATGCTGATGTCGAATACGGTTCCGCGCGATGGCGTTCCGAATGCCATGGTCGGCTAGTGCCGCCGGTACACGCCGGATCGGAGGCAATTACTTTTTCCAAAATGGAAAAAAATGCTTGTTATGGAAAAGAAGCAGGTCTAGCATCCTGAAAACCAGCCGAAGGGAGCAAACAGCCCACGGCCGGAACGGGAGGCGAAACCGATGTTGTCGGTGGAGGCAGTCAGCAAGACATTCGGCGGCGTGCAGGCCTTGCGCCAGGCCTCGCTGTCTTGCGCCGAGGGCGAGATCCTCGGCCTGATCGGCCCCAACGGTGCCGGCAAGTCCACGCTCGTCAATGCGATTTCCGGCGTGCTCCGGCCCGATACCGGCAGCGTCAGGCTGGCGGATCGCGACCTGACGGGGCGTGGCCCCGAAGAATGTGCCCGCGCCGGCATCGCCCGAACCTTTCAGAACATACGCCTGTTCAAGGAGCTGACAGTCCGACAGAACGTCGAGGTCGCGCATATTACCTGCCGTGACGTACGGCCCGATGCCGCGCAGCGCATCGATATCGACAGCTTGCTCGCGCAGTATGAACTCGATGCGGCAGCCGATGTGCCCGCCGGAACCCTTTCCTATGGCAGCCAGCGGCGGCTGGAGATCGCGCGCGCGCTCGCACTCGGCCCTTCGCTGCTGCTGCTCGACGAGCCGGCCGCCGGCCTCAACGAAAGCGAATCCGAGACACTGGCCGAGGCGATCGAGACCATCCGCCGCGATTTCGGCTGCGCCATCATCGTCATCGACCACGACCTGCGCTTCATCAACCGCCTCTGCGACCGGCTCTGCGTCATGGACCAGGGCCAGGTCATCGCCTCGGGCGACACGGCACAGGTCTGGCGCGATCCGCGCGTCATCGAGGTCTATGTCGGCCAGGCAGAGCCGTCCTGATTGCCCGGTATCCGAATGACAAGAACAAGGGAGGGTTCGAAATGGACAAACTGACTTTGGGAGCCGCCGTCCTGACGGCCGGGCTGCTGCAGGCGGCCCATGCGGGAGCGAGCGAGCTCAAGATCGGCCTGGCCGTCGCCATGACGGGCACTTATGCGCCTTACAGCGAAGCGGAAGGCGCACGCTGTATGGCCGACAAGCTGAACAAGGCGGCGGGCGCCAGCGATCCGAAGATCGAGCTGATGATCGAGGACAACCGCTCCGATCCGCAGCTCTCCGTCTCGCTCGGCCAGAAGTTCCTCGACGCCGGCGCGCAGGTCATCACCGGCGTTCCTTTCCCGGATGCCTTGATCCCGACCGCCCAGATCGCCGAGCCTTACGGCGCAACCGTCTTCTCGGCACCCAATACCCAGCTCGAGATGCAGCAGGCCGGCCTCGACAACTTCATCGCCGGCGCAGTGCCCGATCCGATCAATGCCGCGGCGACCGCCAATGCACTGTACGGCAAGGGCGCACGCACGGTGGCGTTGCTGGTTTCGCCCGACGCAGGCTCCTATTCGGAAAAACTGCCGGGATGGTTCGGCGAGGTGTTCGAACATCTCGGCGGCAAGGTGGTCTCCAAGCTCAACTATTCCTGGGGCACCACCGACTGGTCGCCGCAGATCGCCTCGATCAAGGCGCTGCCGCAGAAGCCGGACGCGATCCACATCTGCGCCGTGTTGCCGGACGTCGGCATCCTTATCCGGCAACTGCGCGCCAATGGCTATGACGGCTGGGTCGCAGGGTGCGATGCCTTCGACGACAAGTCGCTGGAGGGAACAGTCGGTGATACGGCAGCGCTCGAGAAGGTGATGTTCACCACCCACGGCGCCACCGGCATCGATGGGCCGATCGACCACTTCCTCGCCCAGTGCAGGGCCGACGGCTACAAGGTGAACGGCATCTTCGACGCGCTCGGCGCCGACATGGTGCAGGTGACCTACGAGGCGGCCAAGAAGGCGGGCACGACGGAACCGGCACCACTGCGTGAAGCGATCCGTGCTCCCGGCGGTTATCCCGGCACCACCGCGCCGACGATCTCCTTCGCCGAAAAGAAGGGTTATCCCGTCAAGGCCGTTCCGGTCATGGGTTTTGCCAATGGCAAGCGCGTGCTGATCACCGATACGCCGCCGACTTTTGTCCCGGCCCTGAAGTAACGGACAGCCTCGCGATGATGCCTCACGTGCAAATCCGGACGCCGTCGTGCTGAAGGTCGAGAACCTGTCCGTCCGCTACGGCGCGGTCGCGGCTGTGCGCGACCTGTCGCTCGAGCTGGGGCGAGGTGAACTCGTCGCCCTGCTCGGTCCGAATGGTGCCGGCAAGAGTTCTACCATCAATGCGCTGACCGGCCTGGTCACGCCGACGGCGGGGCGGATCGTCTTCGACGGCAAGGACATCTCGCGCACGCGCACGGAGGATCGCATCCGGGGCGGCCTTACCTCGACGCCGGAAGGCAGGCACATCTTCGCCAACCTGACTGTAGGAGAGAACCTGCGGCTTGGTGCGGCGACGCGCCGTGATCCGAAAGGCGTGCGCGCGGATATCGACCGTTTCCTGGCGCTGTTTCCCGTCCTGGGTGAACGCTACACCCAGGCAGCCGGCACGCTTTCAGGCGGCGAGCAGCAGATGCTGGCCATCTCGCGTTCGCTGATGTCGCGGCCGAAACTGCTGCTGCTCGACGAACCTTCGCTTGGGCTGGCGCCACGCATCGTCGCGCAGATCTTCGATTTCATCGGACAGCTGAAGGCCGAAGGGCTGACCCTGCTGGTAGTCGAGCAGAACGCCACGCAGGCACTGCGTTTTGCCGACCGCGTCTACGTCGTGAGTTCGGGCGCGTTGCGTTATGACGGGCCACCGGCAAAGCTTGCCAACGAGCATGGCCTCCTCAATCTCTATCTCGGCGGGTAGGCCATGGATTACGCCTTGCAACAGCTTCTGAACGCGCTGGCCTTCGGCGCGGAATATTCGCTGGTGGCTCTCGGCCTCGCCGTGGTCTTCTCCATCATGGGCCTGGTCAACTTCGCCCATGGCGAGATCATCGGTGTGTCGGCCTACAGCGTGTTCCTGGCGGCAGCGCTTGGCCTGACCTCACCGATCGTCGCGGTGCTGCTTGCCGTAGGTGCGGCAGCGCTTGCCGCCCTGACATTCGAACGCGTGGCATTCCGCCCCGTGCGCTATGCACCGACGACGACAGGCCTGCTGACCGCTTTCGGTGTTTCGATCGTGGTGCAGAACCTTTTCATGCTGCTGATCTCGCCGAAGCCGCAATCGGTCTCGATCCTCAATGGTCTCAACCAGATGTGGTTCTTCGGACCATTCGCGGTGTCGTCACTGCAGGTGATGGAGCTGGTGGTTTCGGGCCTTACCATCCTTGCGCTGGTGCTTTTCCTCAACCGGTCGACGCTCGGCCTCGCCATCCGCGCGGCGTCACGCGACTTTGCCACTGTCCGGCTGATGGGCATCCGCGCCAACCGTGTGATCGCGACGGCCTTTGCCATCTCCGGCGCTCTCGCCGGCATCGCCGCCGTGTTCATCCTGGCACGGCGCGGCTCGGTCTCGCCGGATCTCGGTTTCGGCCTCGTGCTCAAGGCCTTCGTGGCCTGCGTCATCGGCGGCTTCGGCTCGCTGGCCGGCGCCGCGGTCGGCGGCATGCTGCTCGGCTTCATCGAAGTCGGCCTGCTGGTGGCACTGCCGCAGGAATACGGAGGCTTCAAGGACGCTCTCACCTACGTGATCATCGTCACGCTGCTCGTCTACCGGCCGGAGGGGCTGCTCGGGCAGCGGGTCGAACTGGGCGACAAGGAGATCTGATGTGAGCGAGAGCACAGAGATCGTCGTTGCCCGTTCATCCGCCGCCGCAACGCCGGCCGGCAATAGCAAAGTCCGCCGCTCGCTGATTGGCGGGCTGGTCACTGCGCTGCCGGTCGTCCTGATCGGCCTCGCCCTCCTCGTCTTTGCACCGGCCTACTACACGCATCTGGCGCTGGCCGCCTTCGTCAACCTGATCATCGTGGTCGGCCTCCAGGTGTTCATGGGCAACAGCAACATCGCCAATCTCGGCCACAGCGCCTTCGTCGGCGTCGGCGCCTATGGCGTGGCGGTGCTGTCGACGCCGCTGGCGATGAAGAAGCTGTCCATCCCCGACGCACCGTTCGGGCTGGCCTCCGTCGAGCTGAACCCTTTCGTCGCCGCCGTGCTGGCACTGCTGGTCGTTGCCATCCTGGCGGCGATAAGCGGGAAGATCATCAGCCGGCTCTCTGGCGTTGCCGCCACCATCGTCAGCCTGGCGCTGCTGATCATCGTGCATTCGGTGTTCCTGAACTGGACTGACCTGTTCAAGGGCAACCAGGCCTTCTTCGGCATCCCCAAGGTGATCAACCTGCCGGCGATGCTGGTCGCTTCGGTGGCGGTCATCGTCATCGCCCGCCTTTTCAAGGACAGCCGCTGGGGCCTGCAGCTTCGCGCCAGCGCCCAGAGCCCACAGGCCGCAGCCGCCTTCGGCATCGACGCCAGGCGCCTGCGGCTGATGGCATGGATAGTCTCCGCGCTGATCTGCGGGCTGGCCGGCGTGCTCTTTGCCTATTTCGCCGGCACGATCAGCCCGAAGCTGTTCTACTTCCAGCAGATCTTCATGACGCTCGCCATGCTGATCCTTGGCGGCATGGCCACTGTGACCGGTGCCGTCACCGGCGTGGTCGTGCTCTCGATCGGGCTCGAATTCATCCGCAGCATCGAATCCGGCGTGACCATCGCCGGCATCCAGCTGCCGCAGCTGCTCGGCCTGTCGGGCGTGGCGCTCGGCGTCGTCATCGTGCTCTGCATGGCCTTCAGGCCGGGCGGCATCAGCGGGCGGCTCGAACTCGACGAACAGCTTTCCAGGCTATTCCGGCGCAACGCCCGCTAGGCGGCGCCGATATTTTCTCAGGGTGGAGGACAAAGTGGAGTTTCAGGACAAGGTCGCCGAATATGGGCCAAGGCTGGAGGCATTGCAGGAGAAACTGGCGCTGGATGGCGTCGAGTTCATCCAGGTGCATACGGTCGACACGTCGGGCGCCTTCCGCTCGAAGATCACGCCGCTGAAACTTTCGCGCTACGGCGAAGCCATCAACGCCATTCTCTATTGCGTGGCACATGGCGATGGCCAGCCGATGGGCGACGTCGCCTTCGCCTCGCCGACCGCGAATGAAGAGAACGGCTTCCCCAACATCAAGGGCATCATCGATCCGGCAACCGTCGTCCAGCACGGCTGGAAACCGGAATACGCCTCGGCGATCACCTTCTCCTACATGCTCGACGGTTCGCCCTGCCCCTACGACCCGCGCGGCGTTCTCGCCCGTGTCGAGCAGCGTGCGGCGGCACTCGGCTATGAGCCGCGCTTCGCACTCGAATACGAATTCGGCATCTTCCATGCCGATCACGACCTGATGCGGGCCGGCCGTTACCGTGAGCTGAAGCCCTGGGGCCATTCGCTGACCAACTACGATCTGGTGCGCACCGGCGAATATCAGGACTTCGCTGCCGAACTGATCCGCCGCATGAAGAGCATCGGCATCGGCATTGCCTCGCTGGTCACCGAATACGGTTTCGGCATGTATGAATACGCGCTGACGCCGAAGACAGCGCTGCAGGCGGCGGACGACGCGATGCGCGCCAAACTGCACCTGCGCGAGCTCTGCGCGGAGCGTGGGCTGGTAGCCACCTTCATGACCCGCTTCCAGCCGCCCCGCAAGGAAAGCGCCTGCGGGGCGCATCACCATGTCAGCCTCTGGAAGGACGACAAGCCGGCCTTCGCCGCCGGACCCAACAAGCTGACGCCGGTGGCCGAGAAATTCCTGGCCGGCGTGCTCAACCGCATGCAGGAAACGCATCTCCTGTTCCGGCCGACCGTCAATTCATACCGCCGTTTCGACCGTGGGGCGTGGTCCCCGGAAGATGTTGCCTGGGGTTATGAGAACCGTACGGCGGCGATCCGCGCCATCACCACACCCAACGACGGCGCCTGCCGCTTCGAGCACCGGGCTCCGGGTGCCGATATCAATCCCTACCTCTCGGTCGCCGCGATCCTCGCCGCCGGCTGCGAAGGCATCGAGAAGGAGCTGCCCCTGGAAGCGCCGGTGAGCGGCGACCTGGCCGCACTGGGAAAACCGAAGCTGCCGCGTACACTGAACGCCTCGATCGACGCCTTCGCGAATTCCGACTTCTGCGCCGAGGCTTTCGGCGAAGCCTTCCGAGACAACTATGCCGAAAGCCGCCGCGCCGAGCAGGCTGCCTTCGAGGCCTGGCAGGCCTCGCACATCACCGATTTCGAGTGGCAGCGCTACTTCATCAACTGATGCCGCTGTGCGGACGCCGGGTGCCGGCGTCCGTCTCTGTCCACCGATCGTCAAGTGTTGACATCCTGCGATCCGGTATCAACATGGTTGCAGCTGGTCCGCGTTGTTTCCCGCGCCCAGGCACGTCGAAAACACAGTCTACAGCTTCAGCCGATCTCCCTCACAGCTTTCCGATATTCGCGAAAATCGCGAAACTGTTTGCGACAAAGCCGCCCGATTGGCCCCTTGCGCCGAGCAAATGAGCGGAAGTACTTCAAGATAACTTGAGCGGGCGAGTGCGCCTCATGTCTGCTTGTCGGTCACTCCTGGTGGCGAGATCGACATCATGCGCCGGCAAACCGGTGCATCCAGACTGTCAGCGTTCAACGAAGGTCAAGACCGCGTCCCGTGCCATGCACAGCGCGGCATCGTGTTGCGGATGGCAAGGGGGCCGTGCGTGACCCGGTGAGGAGGAAACGGGCAGCGGAGGAAAAGCTATGCTCGAGAAGTATTTCGAACTGAAGGAACTGGGGACGTCGGTACGGATCGAAGTGATCGCCGGTCTCACCACCTTCCTGACCATGTCCTACATCATCTTCGTCAACCCGGAGATCCTGTCGACGACGGGCATGGACAAGAGCTCCGTGTTCGTTGCCACCTGTCTGGCTGCAGCACTCGGCTCGCTGATCATGGCTCTCGTGGCCAAATGGCCGATCGGCATGGCACCGGGCATGGGCCTCAACGCCTTCTTCGCCTTCGGCGTCGTCGGCGCCATGGGCTTCACCTGGCAGCAGGCGCTTGGCGCCGTCTTCATCTCGGGCGTGATCTTCCTGATCCTGACCGTGACCGGCATCCGCAGCTGGCTGATCGCGGGCATCCCGCATTCGATGCGCAGCGCCATCGCCGCCGGTATCGGCATGTTCCTGGCCATCATCGCCCTGAAGAGCTCGGGCATCGTCATCGCCAGCGAGGCCACGTTCGTGACGCTCGGCCATCTGACGACGACCGGCCCGCTGCTCGCCATCCTCGGCTTCTTCATCATCGCGTCGCTGGACGGCCTCAAGGTGCCCGGCGCCATCCTGATCGGCATCCTGGCGATCACCATCCTGTCGTGGATACTCGGCGTCAGCCAGTTCCAGGGCATCGTCTCGATGCCGCCGTCGATCGCCCCGACCTTCCTGCAGCTCGACATCGTCGGCGCCATGCACACCGGCCTCGTCCACGTCATCCTGGTGTTCGTGCTGGTCGAGGTGTTCGACGCCACCGGCACGCTGATCGGCGTGGCCAAGCGCGCACGCCTGATCGAGGAAGGCAAGCCGAACCGTCTCGGCCGTGCCCTGCTCGCAGACAGCAGCGCGATCGTCGCCGGCTCGCTGCTCGGCACTTCCTCAACCACCGCCTATGTGGAAAGCGCTTCCGGCGTGCAGGCCGGCGGCCGCAGCGGCCTGACCGCCCTGGTCATCGCCGTGCTGTTCCTGGCCGCGCTGTTCATTTCGCCACTCGCCGCCTCGGTTCCGGTCTATGCGACCGCGCCGGCGCTGCTCTACGTCGCCTGCCTGATGATGCGCGAGCTGATCGAAGTCGACTGGACCGAGATCACCGAAGCAGCACCGGCCGCGCTGACCGCGCTGATGATGCCGTTCACCTACTCGATCGCCAACGGTCTCGCCTTCGGCTTCATCAGCTATGCTGTGCTGAAGACGGCAACCGGCCGGTTCCGCGAAGTGCATCTGGCGACCTGGCTGGTGGCGATCCTCTTCGTCATTCGCTTCGCCTTCGTGGAATAGTCCCCCACGAAGAACGAAAAAGCCGCGGCCGGATTCACATCCGGTCGCGGCTTTTTTGTTGCTCGTAACCTGCGCGAATACGCAAGTTATTTGTCAAACTTCAGCACCGCCTCGACTTCATCGTCGTACATGTCGCCGGTCTCCCTGAAGCCCAGCCGCTTGTAGAAGCCCCCGGGGCTGGCGGGCCCAAGACCATAGCTGGTGTAGAGTTCACCGATACCGCGCGCCTTCAGGTCGCGAACGACCAGACCAATCGCTTTCTCGCCAAAGCCCTTGCCCTGGAATGGGCCGCCGATCATCAGCCGCCACAGGAACACGCCCGGGCAATCGATGCCGTCATCGTGGTCTGCGCCGATGTGCAGCATGATGAAACCGACCGGCGCGTCGTCGGCATAGATGGCGCGAAACCAGGCGTTCTCGGAGAAATGCGCCTCGGCAATCGACATGCTGTTGTCGGCGACCTTGTTGCGCTGTTCTTCGCTCAGCGTCTCGCTGAGGTCGCAGATATCGGACACGGTTTGAGCCGAGATGCGCCGAAGCGTCACTTCGGCACCGACAGATGGATCCTCTTCACTCATCGCAAATTCCTGACCTGCATCTCTCATTCAGTTCTGCCGATCGCGTCACCGCGCCGGCCGGAACAGGCGGTAAGGGGAAAGACGCCGGCGATCAAGCAGCAGCGCCACCCGCCACCTAGCGTCGGACATGCTCAATGTTCAGGATGCAGCGCGTCGGCCAGATACATGCAGGTCAGCATGGTGAAGATGTAAGCCTGGATGAGCGACATCAGCAATTCGAGCGCCGTCAGCGCAACCGTCATGAAGAGGGGCAGGATGGCAGTGGCGATGCCGACCGCGCCGAGGCTCGTTAGACTGACCACGAAACCGGCAAAGACCTTCAGCGTGATGTGGCCGGCCAACATGACGGCGAACAGGCGAACCGAATGGCTGACCGGCCGCGACAGATAGGAGACAATTTCGATCGGCACGATGAGCGGTGCCAGCGCCAGCGGAACGCCCTTCGGCAGGAACAGTCGGAAGAAGCGCAGGCCATGCGCCCACAGCCCGTAGAACGTCACCGTCAGGAACACCAGCATCGCAAGCGCGAAGGTGACGATGATGTGGCTGGTGACCGTGAAGGCAAAGGGCAACATGCCGAGCAGGTTCGCCATCAGCACGAACATGAACAGCGAGAACACCAGCGGGAAAAACCGCATGCCTGCCTCGCCGGCATTGTCGCGCAGGGTCCTGGCCACGAACTCGTAGATCAATTCGGCGCTCGACTGGAAGCGCGACGGGACCAACTCACGCCGCAGCGTGGCGCCAAGCAGGAACAGGCCGCCCAGGACCGTGGCCGCCACCATATAGGCGGCGGAATTGGTGAAGGCGATTTCCTGGCCGGCGATCTCGCCGAAGGTCACGATCGGCTTGATCTCGAACTGCTTTAGCGGACTGGCCATATTGGCCTCCTCTTTCTGATGGCGGAAACGGTTTGAGAGAAGGCATCACGCAAGCAAAGGCGCGGCAGCGCGCTGCGTGCAGTAGCCCGGAAAAAAGAGAAGGTGGTGCCGGCCGGCGGCAGGGAGATCAGGTCTGGACAAGACGCCATCGCTCGGGTTCCCGAAACAATGGGGCCGTCCCCGATACGAATCCGAAGGCGCGGGTCGTCCAGCGCACGAGCCTGATAGCTTCTGCCGACGGGCATGGCCACCCGTCCCGGTGGCCCAGATTGTCGCATCCGGGTGCCGGCGACCCCTATCTGCCGATCGATCGCCTGCCGCGTTTTCCGCCGGAAGTGCCGGGTTTTTGTTTTCTCGCTGCGACGTCCTTCCCCGAAAGCGCGGCGGCAATCGCTTCCCTGAGGTCGTCGCCGCTGACCGGTTTGTGCAGGATGCGGAAACCGCTGGCCGTGGCCTCCCGGATACGCGACGGCGAGGTATCGCCCGTCACGACGATGCCCGGCACCGTTCGGCCGAGATAGGCCGACAGCGACTTGATCGCCTCGACGCCGGTGGCGTTATCCTTCAGGCGGTAGTCGGCCACGATCAGGTCGACAGGCGCCGGCCCCATCCTTGCGGCCTTGCTGTGAGCAGCCTCCACCTCCGCGGCGGATTGCCCGGCGTAGATCCTGTGCCCCTCCAGAACGAGCAGGCCCACCATGGCATCGAGCACATCCCGCTCGTCATCGACGATCATCAGGCTTGCCGCTGTCTCGATCCGTGTCGTGCCGCCGACCGGAAGGGCCGGCGCCGCGATGGGGGCGGAAGGCAGCGTCACCGAAAACAGCGAGCCCCGACCTGGCACCGAGACGAGTTTGAGCGGATGCCCCAGCAGTTCGGCGGTCCTGCGCACGATCGCCAGGCCGAGACCGAGACCCTGGGCCTTGTCGCGCGCCGGGTTGTTCAGCTGAACGAACTCCTCGAAGATCGCCGCCTTCTGATCCTCCGGTATGCCGAGGCCGGTGTCGCAGACCTGGATCTCCACCGCCGCTCCACGTCGGCGGCAGCCGAGCAGCACGCTGCCGGTGTTGGTGTAGCGGAAAGCATTGGTGAGAAGATTGTCGAGGATCCGCTTCAGCATCATCGGATCGGTATCGACACGGACAGACGTATCCACCACGCGCCAGCTCAGGCCCTTTGACCGCGCGGACGCGGAAAACTCGTCGCGCAGGCTGCGGAAGAGTTCGCCAAGATCGACATTTTCCCTGGCCACGGCAACAACGCCGGCATCGAGCTTTGAAATGTCGAGAAGTGCATTGAGCAGGCCGCTCAGATTGCCGACGATCGCCTTGGCCGAACTGGCCAGGCTGCGCGCCTCGCCGGATGGCACGTCGCCGCGGCGACCGAGAACCGACAGGGTCGAGATCAGCAGCCCCAGCGCGTGGATCGGTTGGCGCAGGTCGTGCGAAGCCGCCGCAAGGAAGCGCGTCTTGGCGCGGTCGGCGGTCTGCGCGCGATCCCGCTCCTCCTGGAGGTGTCCGATCAGCCCGACATTTTCCAGACGCAGCCGGATCATCTCGTGCAGCATGCGATAGGCGATGCGCCCATAATAGATGTTGATGGCGATCAGGCAGGCGAGCAGGAAGAGATAGGCATCACCGACAGCACCCGGCATTGTCGTGAAGCGGGCGGCAACCGGCAGCGTTGTCGCCAGGATCGAACCGATCAGCGCCGGTGGGAAGGCCGACATGGACGGAATGGTGCCGCTGACCAGACCGGCAAGAATCGCGACAATGAAGGCAAACAGATGCGGCTGGTCGGGAACGTAGCCGATCCAGGTGAGCGAGCCCCAAAGCAGACCCGAAACCCATGAAAAGCCGGCAGCCGTCCAGGCCCATCCGCGCAACGAGGCCGGCGTCCTGGGATGTTTCCAGAAACGTCGTGCCGCCAGGACGCGCGCTGCGATCAGCGCATAGACCGCGACGGCCCAGGGCACGAGCCAGTCTGTCGGCACGGAACCGTAAAGCACATAGATAATGCCCAGCGAGATGGTGACATTCGAAATCACCACTCCATAGGCATTGCGATAGAGGTGCTCGATCAGGGCTTCCTGGATCTTGTCTTCCTGCATCGAATTCCTTGAACCGTCGGAGCAACTCCAGGAAAAGCGCGTAGCGGTTTCCGGAATTGCGCGAAAATAAAGGGCTGGAGTGTTTCCGTTAAGAGCGGAAACACTCCAGCCGGGTTGGTCCGGCCCTTTCCCCGGCTTGCTGCTTGATCTATCGCCTGCTTGTTTCCCATACGTTAGCAATCGCAGATCTAAGCTGCCGCCCCCAGGACAGAGACATCATGCATCGCCCGCTGACCGCCATCCTCGCTGACGACCACGCCATCATGCGCGAAGGCGTCAAGCTGCTCATCGGCGCGATGGAGAACGTGTCGGTGGTGGCGGAAGCAGCGGAAGGCGAGACGCTGCTCAAACGCGTGCGCGACACCAGGGCCGACCTGCTCGTTCTCGATCTCGGCATGCCTGGCGTTTCGGGCGTGCCGTTCATCGCCGAAATCAGGCAGCTGGCGCCGCGGCTGAAGATTGTCGTGCTGACCGCCAACATCGAACCTCGAACGGTACGGCTGGCACTGGAATTCGGAGCGGACGCCTACCTCACCAAGGATGGTGATCCCGAGGAACTCGGCGCGGCGATCGAGGCGCTGCGACAAGGCGAAACCTATCTTGCGCAAACGGTGCGTTTCGCGGTCAGCGAGCCGGACAGGAGAAGCCCGGCACCCGATGCCCAGGAGATCATTTCGCCTGTGCCTTTGACGCAGCGGGAACGCCAGATCCTGCTTCTGGTGGCGCAAGGCATGACCGCGCGCGAAACGGCCGAACGGCTTGGCATCAGCCAGGCCACCGCCCGCAAGCATCGCGAAAACCTGATGCGCAAGCTCGATCTCCATAACGTTGCCGAACTCACCGCTTATGCTGTGCGGCTGGGCCTGCCCACCGGTTGAGACTGCCGCACCGGTCGCCATGTCCCTGGTAACACCTGCTTAACCAAGATCATCGTAGCGGCGACGGGCGCGTGCCGAAATACGGCATCTGCCGTATGTCTCCATTCTCGCTGTCCTCCTACCCCTTTCCGCGACGGCAACTGGGTGCCGGATGGTTCGTACGTCGCAGAGGCGCTGTGGAACGGAGGGAGGATCGCATGTTGCTGGAGCCGTGGATCCCGTTCGTTCTCGCAACGGCGGCCTTTGCCTTCGTGCCCGGGCCGGCGATCCTCTACATGACCGCGCAGACGGTGGCCCATGGCCGCCAAGCCGGATTGATGGCGGCACTTGGCATCCATCTCGGCTGCTATTTTCACATCGCCGCCGCCACGATCGGCCTGGCGTCGCTGATCGAAAGTGCGCCGACGGTCTACGCGGCAGTCCGGTTTGCCGGTGCGACCTATCTGGTGTGGCTTGGCGTCAGCATGTTCCTGGGATGGAACCACGGTGCTGAAAACTGCGAAGTGCAGCGACCGAACACGCTGCGCGACAGCATCGTCGTGGAAGTGCTTAATCCGAAGACCGCGCTGTTCTTCCTGACCTTCCTGCCGCAATTCGTGGACAGCGGCGCGGCTGTCCCGTTGTGGCTGCAGTTTCTGGTCCTCGGCGTGGTGGTCAACCTGGTGTTCTCGGCCGCCGATGTCGGCGCCGTCGGCCTGGCCTCGGTCACGCTCGGACGATTGTCATCGAACGCATCGAGCTGGGTGGTGCCCAAGGCCTGCGGTTCGATCCTGATCGGGCTGGGCGTCACGCTCGTCACCCATCAGGTATAGCCGGAAGCCCGGCAGGACATTGCCCGACGTCCAGCCGTCACGCTCTACACACATCGTCGTACTAGGATTCCCCGACATGGCCATGCCATGCTGACTTTTCGCACGCGTCCTTGCTAGACTGCAAAAAGGGTGAGGGTTCGCATGCGGCGGCTGGAGGGCCGCAGTCCATTCGGGAGGAACCATATGGCGATGATCTCACGCGCGCTCGCGGTCGCGCTTCTGGCAAGCGTTTCGTTACCTGCAGCCGCACAGCAGTTTTCAGACAACAAGGTCAAGATCGGCATCCTGAACGACCAGTCCGGCGTCTATGCCGACTTCGGTGGCAAATGGTCCTATGAGGCGGCCAAGATGGCGGTCGAGGACTTCGGCGGCAAGGTGAAGGGCGTACCGATCGAAGTGGTCACCGCCGACCACCAGAACAAGGCCGACATTGCTTCCAACATCGCACGCCAGTGGTACGACACCGAGCAGGTCGACGCGATCATGGAGCTGACGACGTCCTCGGTCGCGCTCGCCGTGCAGGGCATTTCGAAGGAAAAGAAGAAGATCGACATCGTCACCGGCGCGGCCACGTCCGAACTCACCGGCAAGTCCTGCTCGCCCTACGGCTTCCATTGGGCCTACGACACCCATGCGCTGGCCGTCGGCACCGGCGGCGCGCTGGTGCAGCAAGGCGGCGACACCTGGTTCTTCCTGACGGCCGACTATGCCTTCGGCTATTCGCTGGAGGAGCAGACCTCGAAATTCGTCACCTCGAAGGGCGGCAAGGTGGTAGGCGCGGTGCGCCACCCGCTCGCCACCACCGACTATTCTTCCTTCCTGCTGCAGGCGCAGTCCTCGGGAGCCAAGGTCATCGGCCTCGCCAATGCCGGTCTCGACACCGCCAACGCGATCAAGCAGGCGGCGGAGTTCGGCATCGTCTCGGGCGGCCAGCGCATGGCGGCACTGCTCTTCACCCTTGCCGAGGTGCATGGCCTCGGCCTGGAAGCCGCGCAGGGGCTGACGCTGACCGAGGGTTTCTACTGGGATCGCGACGATGAATCCCGTGCCTGGTCGAAGAAGTTCATGGACCGCACCGGCCGCATGCCGAACATGATCCAGGCTGGCACCTATTCGGCGGTGCTGCAATACCTCAAGGCCATCGACAAGGCCGGTACCGATGAAACCGAAGCGGTCTCCAAGAACCTGCACGAAATGCCGGTCGAAGACGTCTTCGCCCGCGGCGGCAAGGTCGGCCCCAACGGCCGCATGATCTACAACATGTATCTGATGGAAGTGAAGAAGCCGTCGGAGAGCAAAGGCCCGTGGGACTACTACAAGGTGCTCGCGACCATTCCGGGCGACGAAGCCTACACCAAGCCCGCGGAGTCCGGATGCCCGCTGGTGCAGTAGGGCGCAGCCACGAGCAGGGGCGGGTGTATCGTTGAGCACCGAATCCCAACCGAACCCGCCCGTCCTGTCCGCGCGTGGCCTGCGGCGCGACTTTGCCGGTTTCGTTGCCGTGAAGGATGTCGACCTCGACGTCCATCACGGCAAGATCCACGCCCTGATCGGCCCGAACGGGGCCGGCAAGACCACCGTGTTCAATCTTCTGACCAAGTTCCTGCAGCCGACCGCAGGCACCATCACCCTGGCCGGTCACGACATCACCAGGACGGCGCCGGCCAAGGTGGCGCGTTTGGGCGTCGTGCGTTCGTTCCAGATATCGGCGACCTTTCCGCACCTCACCGTGCTCGACAATGTGCGGGTGGCACTGCAGCGCCCGAACGGGCTGGCCACCCAGTTCTGGCGGTCGCTTTCCGCGCTCGACCAACTGACGCCAAAGGCCATGGACCTTTTGCAGGCCGTCGGCCTGGACAATGCTAGGAACAGGCTGGCGTCGGATCTCTCCTATGGCCGCAAGCGTGTGCTGGAGATCGCCACCACGCTGGCCCTCGACCCCAAGGTCCTGCTGCTCGACGAGCCGATGGCAGGCATGGGACATGAGGATGTCGGCGCCATCTCGAAACTGGTCCACACCATTGCCCGCGACCGTGCCGTGCTGATGGTGGAGCACAATCTTTCCGTTGTCGCCGATATCGCCGACTGGGTGACGGTGCTGCAGCGTGGCCAGATACTGGCCGCCGGCGACTATGACACGGTAAGCAGGGACGAACGCGTGCGGGTCGCCTATATGGGGACCGAACATGAGTAGCCCGTCTCCTCTGCTCTCGGTCCGCGGCCTGAACGCCTGGTACGGCGAAAGCCATGCGCTGCATGGCGTCGATCTCGACATCCGCGAAGGCGAGACCGTCACGCTGCTTGGCCGCAACGGTGTCGGCAAGACGACGACATTGCGGGCGATCATGGGGCTGATCCGCAAGCGGACCGGCCAGGTGACGTTTGCCGGCAAGGACCTGATCCGCATGCCGTTGCACCACACCGCACGGGCCGGCATCGGCTATGTGCCGGAAGAGCGCGGCATCTTCGCCACGCTGACGGTAGACGAGAACCTGATGCTGCCGCCGGTGGTGGCCAGTGGCGGCATGAGCGTCGACGAGATTTTCGAGCTGTTCCCGAATCTCAAGGAACGGCGCAACAGCCAGGGCACCAAGCTCTCCGGCGGCGAGCAGCAGATGCTGGCGATCGCGCGCATCCTGCGCACCGGCGCCAGGACGATCCTGCTCGACGAACCGACGGAAGGGCTGGCGCCGGTGATCGTGCAGCGCATCGGCGAATTGCTGGCGGAACTGAAGCGTCGCGGCATGACGATCCTGCTGGTCGAGCAGAATTTCCGCTTCGCCAGTCGGGTCGCGGACCGTTTCTACCTGATGGAGCACGGCAAGGTGCTGTCCGAGTTTCCGGTCGGCGAACTCGAGAACAGGATGGATGAACTGCATGAAGTGCTGGGGGTCTGACCAATGATTTTCGGCATCCCGATCCAGGCCTTCGCCGGACAGCTGCTGGTCGGGCTGATCAACGGCTCGTTCTATGCCATGCTGTCGCTCGGCCTTGCCATCATCTTCGGCCTGCTGCGAGTCATCAACTTCGCGCACGGCGCGCAATACATGCTCGGCGCCTTCATCGGTTATCTCGTCCTCGCCAAGCTCGGCATCGGCTACTGGCCGGCGTTGATCCTGGTGCCGGTCGTGGTCGGCCTGTTCGGCATCGTCGTCGAGCGCCTCGCGCTGTCGCGACTCTATGAGGTGGACCCGCTTTACGGCCTGCTCTTCACCTTCGGCCTCGCCCTGGTTCTGGAAGGCGTGTTCCGCTATGTCTACGGCGTTTCGGGCAACCCCTATCCGGTGCCGCCCGCTCTCGCCGGCGGTGTCAACCTCGGCTTCATGTTCCTGCCGATCTATCGCGGCTGGATCGTCGTCGCGTCGCTCATCGTCTGCCTGGGTGCCTGGCTGCTGGTCGAAAAGACCAAGTTCGGTTCCTACCTGCGCGCCGCGACCGAAAACCCCAAACTGGTGCAGGCCTTCGGCGTCAACGTGCCGATGCTGCTGACGCTGACCTACGGGCTCGGTGCCGGCCTTGCCGGGCTCGCCGGCATCATGGCGGCGCCGGTCTACCAGGTCAGCCCACTGATGGGTTCCAACATGATCATCATCGTGTTCGCCGTGGTGGTGGTCGGCGGCATGGGCTCGATCCTGGGAGCCATCCTGACCGGCTACATGCTCGGCCTCGCCGAGGGCCTGACCAAGGTTTTCTACCCCGAGGCCTCCAGCATCGTCATCTTCGTGATCATGGCCATCGTGCTTCTGATCCGCCCAGCCGGCCTGTTCGGGAAGGATGCCTGACATGGCAGACGCAACCGTACACGCCAGCAAAGCGGGAACCGCGAACCGCGTCGAGATGGTCCTGATCGGGCTCGGTATGGTGGCGCTGCTGGCGCTGCCCTTCTTCGTCTACCCGATCTTCCTCATGAAGATGATGTGCTTTGCGCTGTTTGCCTGCGCCTTCAATCTTCTGCTCGGTTATACGGGCCTGCTGTCCTTCGGACACGCCGCGTTCTTCGGCGGAGCCGCCTATTTCACCGCGCACGCCGTCAAGGTCTGGGGCGTTTCGCCGGAGATCGGCATTCTCATCGGCGTCGCGGGCGCTGCCCTGCTCGGCCTCGTCATCGGCTTCGTCGCCATTCGCCGCCAGGGCATCTATTTCGCCATGATCACGCTGGCGCTTTCGCAGATGTTCTTCTTCTTTTGCGTGCAGGCCAGTTTCACCGGCGGCGAGGATGGCATCCAGGGCGTGCCGCGCGGAACCTTCCTCGGCGTGTTCGACCTGCATGACGAACGCACGATGTATTATTTCGTCGCCGCCAATTTCCTGCTCGGCCTGTTTATCGTCTGGCGCATCGTCAATTCTCCCTTCGGCCTCATCCTGCGATCGATCCGCGAGAACGAAAGCCGCGCCATCTCGCTCGGCTATTCCGTGCAGAACTACAAGCTCGCCGCCTTCGTGATGTCGGCGGCGCTTGCCGGACTTGCCGGTGCGATCAAGGCGCTGGTCTTCCAGTTCGCGACGCTGACCGACGTCGCCTGGCAGATGTCGGGCGAGGTCATCCTGATGACGCTGCTCGGCGGCATCGGCACGATGGCCGGCCCGATCTTCGGCGCCGGCTTCGTTGTTGCCCTGCAGAACCTGCTTGCCACCTCCGACTTTCCCGTCACCATCGCCACCGGCCTGATCTTCATGATCTGCGTGCTGATCTTCCGGCGCGGCATCGTCGGCGAAATCTACGCGTGGCTGGACCGCCGGCGCGGAGAAAAGCCGGAGTAAACGCGCAGCCTCACGGCTTGGCCCCGACGGGGTCGAATTTCTTGAAAAGCCAAACCACAGTCATGGCCGGCGAGTACCGTGATTCGCCGGCAGGCCCGACTGCACTGGAGAAACACATGACCTATTCACCATCCCCGGCGCGCTATGAAAGCATGCTGTACCGACGCGCGGGCAGAAGCGGGCTGAGGCTGCCGGCGATCTCGCTTGGGCTCTGGCATAATTTCGGCCACGATATCCAGCCCGATCGCTCGCGGAAGATCCTGCACGAGGCATTCGACCTCGGCATCACCCATTTCGATCTCGCCAACAACTATGGCCCGCCACCCGGCTCTGCCGAGGAATTCCTCGGCACGATCATCTCCACGGATTTCAAGGCTTATCGCGACGAGATGATCATCTCGTCCAAGGCCGGCTGGGACATGTGGCCCGGACCCTATGGCGATGGCGGCAGCCGGAAATACCTTGTCTCCAGTCTGGATCAGAGCCTGAAGCGCATGAAGCTCGACTATGTCGATGTCTTCTATTCGCATCGCTTCGATCCCGAGACGCCGCTGGAGGAGACGATGGGTGCGCTGGATACGATCGTGCGCCAGGGCAAGGCGCTCTATGTCGGAATTTCCTCCTACACGAACGAGCAGACCGCGCAGGCCGCCAATATCCTGCGCGACCTCGGAACCCCTGCCCTGATCCATCAGCCGAGCTATTCGATGTTCGATCGCTGGATCGAACAGGACGGTCTGCTCGACAGGCTGGAAACCGAAGGCATGGGATGCATCGTGTTTTCGCCGCTGGCGCAGGGCGTGCTCACCGACCGCTATATCAACGGAATCCCCTCTGACAGCCGCGCTGCCGGAGGACGTTTCCTCAAAGCCGGTTCCATCACCGAAACGAACATCGCCAGGGTCCGTGCGTTGCAGGCTATCGCGCATCGACGCGGCCAGACGCTGGCCCAGATGGCGCTCGCCTGGGTTCTGCGCGATCCCAGGATGACCTCGGCCATCATCGGCGCGAGCCGACCCGAGCAGGTGCGCGAGGGGGTAGGTTCACTTGCCAATCTCGCCTTCACTGAGGAAGAGATCTCCGACATCGAGCCGCATGCCGTGGACGGGGCCCTGGAAATCTCGTGAGACGGTGACCTGGCCGCACGGGGTCTTGCTTCATCCTCCCGCCGCAAGCGGTATCGGCGCGCTCATGGCCCCGGCATAACTTGCCGGCGAAACCCGCCAGTACAGTGCGGCGACGACGAGGACCGCGCCCAGATGCAACAGCCAGCCGGCAACGAAGCTGCCGGTGGCGTCATGCAGCGCGGCGACGATCCAGGGCGGAAATGCCGTGATCAGGAAGCCGCCTCCCTGCATCAGGGCCGATAGCGCCCCGGCTTCGGCCGGATCGGGCAGATGGTCGAGCGCGACGATCATCGACAGCGCGAAACAGCCGCCCAGCCCGCTGCCGAGCAGCATCGCCGAGGCGTAAGGGGCGGCTTCAGGCCGAAACGCCAGCGCGACGAAGCCGACGGCCTGCATGGCAAGTGTCAGCCACAGCCACGGCCGCAGGTCCTTGCCCCGGGCGAGCATCGGCAACAACAGGGCTGCCAATCCCTGGAACACAGCCATGATCGCCAGCAGGCTGCCGCTGGCGGCGGCGCTCCATCCGTGCTCGCGATAGAAAGGCGCCAGCCATGCCACGACGGTCGAGTAGCCGCCATTGACCAGACCGAAGCAGGCCATCAGCAGCCAAAGGCGAGGCCGCCCGAGCATGGCCATCGCATTGATGCCACCTCGTGGCCCTGTGCGGTCGCGCGGCAAGGTATAGGCCGCAAGCAGAAGCGCCAGCACCGCCGGGATCGCCATCCAGGCCAAACCGAAATGCCAGTCGCCGGTGGCCGATGCGATCAACGGTGCGGTCTGCGCGCCCAGAGCGCCTCCACCGACCAAAGTGGCGGAATAAAGTCCCATGACGACGCCGACATGGTTCGGGAACTGCTTCTTGACGATGCCGGGAAACACCGCCTGGATGACCGCCACGCCCAGACCAAGCAGGGCTGCGGTCCCGACCATCTGCCAGCCGGTCGTCGCAAACAGGCGTAGCAGGGAGCCGGCGGCAAGCACGAAAAGCGAGGCGATGACCGAGCGTCGTGCACCGACGCGGGCCTGCAGGAACGGCCCGGCAAAGGCCACGACGCCCATCAGGGCCATCGGAACCAGGGTCAGCAGCGAAATGCCCTTGAGGGACAGGCCGGTCTGCGCGCCGATGTCGTCCACCAATGGCCCGATGCCGGTGATGAACGGCCTGAGATTGAGGCCGACCAGAGCGACGGCCGCCAGCAGCAACACGCGCGCGGCATGCGAAGGGCCTTCGACGGCCATGGTCTATTGCCGCCTGTTCCGCGCCTCGGCCCACTCGGCATAGAGCGCGCCTTGGGGTTGTACCGGCACGTGGCGGATCGTCATCGACTGTTCGGCGAACGGCTTGGCAAGATCCTCGTAGATCGCAGCGGTGGAAAGCCCGAACGGGGCAGCATCGTCGTTGGAACAGGCGTAGAAGACGCTGCCGATGCCGGCCAGCCGCATCGCGGCCATGCACATGGGACAGGGATGGCCGCTGGCATAGACGGCACTGCCCTTGAGATCAGGGGTACCGAGCCTGCGGCTGGCAGCGCGGATGGCATTCATCTCCGCATGCGAGGTGGGATCGTTGCTGATGTGGATCTCGTTCACCGCCGTTGCGACGACCTCACCGTCCTGCACCAGCACCGCACCGAAAGGCCGCCCGCCCTTGCCGATGTTGGCGCGGGCAAGGGCGATGGCCTGGCCGAGATAATGGTTTTCGTCGGTCATCATGATCCCCGCTCAATGCGCGCCGGCAGCCAGCAGCGTCGCCTCGATCTTCCTGTAGCCGCCCGAGCGGGCGTGCTGGAGCGGGGTGACGCCATTGCCGTCGGCAAGATTGACATCGGCCCCGGCCTTGACCAGCAACGCGACGATCTGCTGGTGGCGTTCGCCGCCATCGCCGAGCATGATCGCCTCCAGCAGCGCGGTCCAGCCGAGCTTGTTGACATGATCGACATCCACACCGGCCGCGATCAGCGTGCGCACTGTCTCGACATGGCCGCGCTCGGAAGCCGGGATGAGGGCCGTGCCACCATAGCGGTTGATACTCTTGAGATCCGCACCGTGCGCGAGCGTCATCCTGAGGATTTCAAGATGGCCGCGGGCGCCGGCGTAGAGATACGGGCTGTCCTCGATATTGTCCTTGGCGTTGACGTCGGCTCCCGCGTCGATCAGTACCTTGGCGACCTCGACCTGGTTGGCGTGGGTGGCCACCAGCAGCGCGGTCGCACCGCTGCCGTCCCGCGCATCGATCTTCGCGCCCTCGGCAATGCGTTTTTTGACAGACACGACATCGCCGCTTGTTGCGGCAGCATGCAAAGTGGGTTCGCTCATGGTTTCCCCTGACGCAGAAAGAGGGGCCGTGGCCAGCAGCAGGCACGCGACACCCAGGAGAACGGATCGACGAAGCATCTGCAATCCTCCTACGGCTTGTCCAAACCGGCTGGCGACCTCCAGGCCGCTGGCCACAGCATCCAGATAAGGACGAGATCGAGCATTTGGAAATTAAATGTCTGGATCGAATATATTGCGTTTATAAATGCAAACTCGCGGCACACCCGGGCATACGCCATGCTTGATCCACGCCTTCTTCGCGCTTTCTCCGCCATCGTCGATGCCGGCAGCTTCACGCTTGCAGCAGACCGGCTTCACATGACGCAGTCCACCATCAGCCAGCAGCTCGCCCGGCTCGAGGAAACGGTCGGGTCGATGCTGGTCGACCGCGCCGCGCGGCCGGTCGAGCCGACATTGGCCGGCGAACGGCTTCTCGGCTACGCCCGGCGCATCCTGGCTTTGCAGCAGGAGGCGGAAGCCGCTTTGCGCGATCCGGCGGGCACGACATCGATCCGCATCGGCGTCCCCGAGGACATCGTCAGCGCCGCGATGGCAAAGACGTTCAACGACTTTGCCCGGCGCCATCGCGGCATCCAGCTGGACGTCACCGCCGGGTTGAGCCGAGACCTGATCCGGCGCTATCGCGCCGGCGACTTCGACATCGCGATCGTCAAGGAACCCGAGGCCGGATCCGATTGCCGCGCGACGTTCCCGGAAGTCATGGCCTGGTTCGAAAGCGCGGACGTGTCGGCCGGGTGGCCGAACCCGATCCCGCTGGTCACATTTCCTCCCGGAGGCCTCTACCGCGAGACGATGTTCGAACGCATCGAAGGCGAGGAGCTTCGCTGGTACATCGCCTTCTCGGGCAGCAGCCTTCACAACGTCCTGGTGGCCGTGGAGGCGGGTCTCGGCCTGTCCCTTCTGCCGCGAAGCGCGACGGCGGGCTATCGCGTCCGGCAATACGCGCCTTTCGGCATGGGTCCAGCGATGGCCGTCTCCATCTATTCCTGGGAAAATGCCGGGCCCGTATCGGAACTGGTCGAGCGGATGGGAGCGGTGCTCGCCGCCAGTCGCGCGACGATGCAGGCGGAGTGAAGAGGGCTGATGCCGGATTCGGACACGAGGATATCTCGGCATATTCGAGCTGATGCGGCGAAAGAGCGGGAAGTGAGGTCACCTGGCTGGGGCGCCTAGCTGCGCTCGCCGGCAGCAAGCTGCAGCTTCCGCTCGAGGCCGAGCACGAACGCCTCGACGAACATCTCGAATCCACCGACGAGCGGATTGGTGTCGCCGCTTTCCCATCTCAGCACAAAGGCGCGGTTGGCCAGCAGTTGAAAATTCTGTTGCAGGTGCGGATAGCGCCCTTCGGGCAACGCCTCGAGCGCCTGCTGAAACTCCTTCGCCCAACGGTCCGGTTCGTCGGACGGCGACGGTGCGAATTCGAGCGTGACATAACCGAGCATCGCGGCCAGCGTGGCATTGTAGGCGTCGACGAGCGCGGCGCCGTGAAACCCTGCGCCATGCAGCGCCGCGAGAATCCGTTCGACCAGTTCGGGGTTGACGCCTGCGTTCGAGACCAGCTGTGCGCCGAGCAGTGGCGCCACATTGGGATGGCGGCTGAGCGCCTTGCGGTAGCGGTGGAAGAGCTGGCGCAGCCAGTCCTTCCAGTCATCGCCCGCGCCGGGTTCAGGTGCGACGTGTTCCAGCGCGCGCGCCGCGACCGCCGCAAGCATCTCGTTGCGGCCGCCTTTGACGTGCCAATAGAGCGCGGTTGGGAAAACGCCCAGGGCGCGCGCCAGTTCGCGTACGCTGAACCCATCGAGGCCTCGCTCGTCGATCAGGCTCAGCGCTGTTTCGACGACATGATCGCGCGTCAGCAGATCCGATCCGGCTCGCCGCTTGCCCTGCACTTTTGTCACCAAGATCGTTCCGTTCCCGTCTTTGCGATTCACATCCTCACCCTAAACCGCTTCCGCCTCTTCTGCTACCTGTACACTGGACAAGAATTCTTGTTCGGTGTACAGGAGACTGAAATCGAGAGAGCGGTCGACGCGTCGGGAGGATGCATGAACGAGCCGATTGGAGAACCCGGCAGGTCGCCGGCCAGCGATACGGCAGAGAAAGCGCAGGCAATTGCAGCGGCACGCAACACGTTCGCTCGTGACAATCCCGTCAGCGCCGGCCATCACGAACGCGCACGGCGCTCGATGCCAGGGGGCAACACGCGCAGCATCCTGTTCCACCGACCATTCCCGCTGGTCATCGCGCAAGGGACAGGTTCGCGCTTCCAGGACGTCGACGGCCACGCCTATGTCAATTTCCTGGGGGAATACACGGCGGGCCTGTTTGGACATTCCCATCCCGTCATTCGCGCCGCGGTCGAACGCGCGCTCGCCATCGGCCTCAATCTCTCGACGCAGACGGAAAACGAGGCGCTTTTCGCGGAGGCGGTGTGCGACCGCTTTCCTTCGATCGACCTGGTGCGCTTCACCAATTCCGGGACCGAAGCCAACCTGATGGCGCTGGCGACGGCGACCGCGATCACCGGCCGAAAGACGATCCTGGCGTTCGACGGCGGCTACCATGGCGGCCTGCTGAATTTCGCCAGCGGACACGCACCGACAAACGCGCCCTACAACGTCGTGCTTGGCAACTATAACGACGTCGAGGGAACGGCCGACCTGTTGAAACGCCACGGACACGACTGCGCCGCGATCCTGGTCGAGCCGATGCTGGGTGCCAGCGGATGCGTGCCGGCCGAACGCGCCTTTCTCGATCTCCTGCGTGCCGAGGCAAGTCGCTGCGGCGCGCTGCTGATTTTCGACGAAGTGATGACCTCACGCCTGTCAGGTGGCGGTGCACAGGAGATGCTCGGCATATCCGCCGATCTGACGACGCTCGGGAAGTACATCGGCGGCGGCATGTCGTTCGGTGCGTTCGGCGGCCGGCGCGATCTGATGGAACGGTTCGATCCGGCGCGCGACGGCGCCTTCGCGCACGCCGGCACATTCAACAACAACATCCTGACGATGAGTGCCGGCCACGCCGCGTTGACGCAGATCTACACGCGCCAGGCCGCATCCGATCTGTCCGCGGCCGGCGACCGGTTCCGCGCCAATCTCAATCGCATCGCAACCGAGAACCAGGCGCCGCTCCAGTTCACCGGGCTCGGGTCGCTCGGAACCATTCACTTCAGTCGCGCGCCCATCCGCTCGGCGGGCGACGTCCGCGCGGCCGACCAGCAACTCAAGGAGCTGTTTTTCTTTCACATGCTGCGTAAGGGTATCTATCTCGCGCCGCGCGGCATGTACGCGCTGAGCCTGGAGATTGCGGCTGCCGACCGCGACGCATTCGCCGAAGCCTTGACCGATTTCATCGGCGATCGGCGCGCCTTGCTGATGTGATGGCGGAACGGCAACGGGAGCTCAACGCCTGAACATATGATCTCGAAATGTCGTCGGAGTTTCGGGATCATGCCTCAGGATTTTCCAGACATCCTCTGCTCCAGCAATCGCATCAGTTCGCCATTGCGGGGCAGCTTGTCGGTCTTCTTCTGCTCGCTGAGCCAATAGAACTGGCCCGGCTTAAGACTGGCGGGCAGTTCATAATCCATCCCGTCCCAGACGTCCTCGCGGAATGAATAGAATGCCCAGTGGCCGCCGCGCGCGTCGACGGCGTCCATGACATCCTTGAGGTAGGTCCCGCAATCCGCCCAAAGGCGCATGCAGCCGAACTCCGCCGCCACGATGCGTGTCGGCTTCAGACCCTGCGCCTGCGCCCAGTCGAATGCCGTGTCGATATGAGCGCCGACCGCATCGCGGTCCCAGGCGATCGTACCGCCCGCATAGTCCGTTTTCGCGCCCGGATAGCGAAGCGGGATCTTGCGCTTCATGTTCGGCACGCTGGTCGCCTGATAGGGCTCGTACATGTGGAAAGCGTACAGCACCCGATCGTCGGAAAGCGGTTTTGGCCAGGCAGCAAGCGAACGCGGATTGGCATAATAACCACTGTCGACCATGACCGGCGTAACCGGATCGACGGCCCGGATTGCGGTGACGATCCGTTCGTAGAGCTTGGTCAGGTCGCGCGGGCCACCCGCCTGTTTTGCCTGCCATGCCGCGAGATCGCGCGACGAGCCGTTCTCGGCAAGGCCGGTCGTCTTCTCGGGCGCGGGTTCGTTGACGATGTTGTAGGCCGCAATGGCTGGATGATCCTTGAGCGCGGCGGCAAGGTCGGACCAGAAGCGAACCGCCTGGTCGGCGAAGGCAGGATCAGACCAGAGCCGGTCGTCGAATTTGCCGCCGTTCTGCTGCGCCCAGCGCGCGCCCGGCAGACTGAGCGGAACCACCACGACCTTCAGCTTTGCAGTCTGCGCCGCGTCGAGCACCTTGCGCAGCCTTGCAAGATCATTGGCCTTCAGACCCTCGTAACGATCCGCGTCTCCGATCAGGAAATCCCGTCCCTCGCCCTTCCATTTGCTGAAGGTGAGGCGCACCCAGGTCGCGCCCGTTGCTGCAAGCGCCTTGAAATACTCTTCGCCGGGAGGCGCCTCGTTGAAGCTGTTTCCGCCTCGCTCGCGTTGATCCCAGAAACCCATGAGATCCGCAGCGGCGGCATGGTTCATGCCCTGCATGCCCAACAAGGCTCCCAAGACAGTCGCAAGGCACCAACGTTTCATCACCACGCCTCTCCAGATCAGGATGAGGGGCGCAGTGCTTGCGTTTGGTGGCGGTTTTGTGTCGTCCTGGGGAACACGGAAGAGAAACCCGCGTGCAGCGCGCAGCACGTTTTCCACTCAAAACATGAAAATTCTGGAAGTTAGATGGCGCGCCCGAAGAGATTCGAACTCCTGACCCCCAGATTCGTAGTCTGGTGCTCTATCCAGCTGAGCTACGGGCGCGCAACAGGCTTTGCCTGACAGCATTCACGGCCTGCGTTTGGCGCCAGCCGCGATGCGAGGTGTTCCCTAACGACTCAAATTCCGAAAAGCAAGCGATCAATGCAAAAGTTTTGCCGTCGTTGTGAAAGGCGGCTCGCGGGCTCCGTCAGGCCGAGCGCCTGAGACCGCGGCGGGCACGGTCGAGACTGACGGGCTGGTCGGGGATGCTCACGGAAAAGACCGTGCGGCCGCCGATGCTTTCGACAAGCTCGAGCTTGCCGCCATGGGCACGCACCAGTTCGTGCGCGATGGCCAGGCCAAGGCCAGTGCCGCCGCTGCGCGCCGAACCGCGGAAAGCCAGGAACAGGTTTTCCCGCGCCTTCGCGGGCAGGCCGGGGCCGGTGTCCATGACCAGGATCTGGCTGATGCCGCCGGTCCGGTCCGCCGATATGACCAGACGCCGCACCACGGCGCCTTCGGTGTCGGCGGCCATGGCCTGCACGGCATTGCGCGACAGGTTGGTCAGGACACGGAACAGCTGTTCGGAATCGGCATCGACTTCGAAAGCGGCGTCGACGCCATTCTCGAAATCGATGCCGTCGCCCATGTCGAGCAGCCCGTGCACCTCGTCGACCAGCTGGCGCAGGCGCAGCATGCGCCGGGCCGGCGGCGCCTCCTGCGCACGGCCATAGGCCAGCACGCCTTCAGTGTAGGAAACGGCTCGGTCCAGCGACTTCAGCAGCTTCGGTGCAAAGGCCTGGACGCTGGCATCCTTCACCTGAAGCAGGCGATCGGACAGGAGTTGCGCCGACGCCAGCACGTTGCGCATGTCGTGGTTGATCTTCGACACGGCGAGGCCGAGGTCGGCGAGGTGTCGCTGTTCGGCGAGCATTTTCTGCAGCCGCCCCTGCATCTGCGCCAGTTCGCGCTCGGCGACGCCAATTTCGTCGTCGCGGTTGGCCGGGCACACAATCCGCCCCGGATCGTCCGGCGCTTCAGAGAAAGACAGCATCGAGCGTGTCATCGCCCGCACCGGTCGGATCATGATGCGATCGACGGCGACATAAACGAGCATCGCGGAGAAGACCGAAATCAAAAGTCCGATCAGGGCAATGTTGCGTGAAAAGGACAGCATGGCCGCGCGCAGCCGGTAATCCGGCATGATCAGCTCGAATTCGCGGCCCTGCTCGCCGACCGGCCCGAAGATGCGCAGCGTGCGGTCTCCGCCCCAGAACAGGGTCTCAAGTGCATCCGACAGCTGTGTGAACATGCCGGTATTGGCGATGTCGATATGCTCGTCGACCTTGGGCGGCATGGCCGCAACCGCCAAAAGGCGCGAGGCATCACCGTCGCGCACCGCGATCGCCTTTGCGCCAAGTGCCATCAGAAGGTCGTCCTGGGCGGTGCGGGACAGCGCGCCCGGGTCACCTTCCACCAGAACCACGGACACGGCCGCCGCCGTGTTGAGACGTTCACGCAGCCAGCGCGTCCGGTAATCGGCGATCGAGGGCAGGAAGATCAGCACTTCGGCAAGAAGCACGAAAACGATGGTCAGCAGGATCAGCTTGGCCGACAGGCCACGCGCCAGCGGCACGACCCTGGCCAGGGCGCCAGCCGCGGGCCTGGCAGCCTCCGTGTTCTCAATCGTGGAAGGTTCGACGCTCATTCACCCGGTGCCGCCATGCCTTCCCATGCAAACTAGGCAATTGTGACGGAATTTCCAGCTATAAGGCGCGATGGGCGATTGCCAGCGAATCTTTGCCGCCCGAGTCGGATTGACTTCCAAAACCCTTCTACCTATAAGCCCCGCTCACGCTCGGGCCCCAGAACCCGGCGCGGTTTCGATCGCGCCAAACAGGGCCCAGCCAACAAGCTCCTGTTACACAGTGACAGACACAAGAAGGGCCGCACCCCGCGGTATTTAAACAAATGAAGCGTACCTACCAACCCTCCAAGCTCGTTCGCAAGCGCCGGCATGGCTTCCGTGCCCGCATGGCTACCAAGGGTGGCCGCGGCGTCGTCGCTGCTCGCCGCAACCGCGGTCGCAAGCGGCTGTCCGCCTAAGCGGACGCCACGGCCGTTGCCCTCGACCCGGCCAATGGGACAGGCACCCAAACGGCTTCTGAAACGCACGGATTTCCTAACCGTCCGGCGCGGCGAAAAGCGGCGCGGGCGGTTTTTCCTCGTTGAGGTCCTGAACCGCGGCGACAGCGAAGCGCCGCGGGTCGGGTTCACGGTCACCAAAAAGGTCGGCAACGCCGTCGTGCGCAACCGGGTCCGCCGGCGGCTGAAGGAAGCCGTGCGCACTTATGCCGCCGCTGACATGGAAAGCGGCCATGACTATGTCATCGTGGGGCGCGAGGATGTACTCACCGCGCCTTTCGGTGAGCTGAAAGCCGAGCTTTCCCGCCGTATCCACGCAAAACGCTAGCGCGACAGGCCAAGGTCTCGATGGAAAACAACCGCAATTTCTTCATCACCATCGCCTTGTCGGTGCTGATCCTGACGCTGTGGCAGGTGTTCTACATGAACCCCCGCGTCGAAACCCAGCGCGAGACGGCACGTATCGAGGCCGAGCGCCAGGCCAAGACGGCACCGGCGGCGGGAGCGACGGGCACGCAGACGCCAGCCCAGCATGGTGCGGTGCCAAGCCTGCCCGGCACGGACGGCGCGACCCCGGCCGGACGCGAACAGGCGCTTGCCGCCACCAGCCGCATCAAGATCGATACGCCCAGCCTCGAAGGGTCGATCAACCTCATCGGCGCGCGTCTCGACGACCTCAAGCTGAAGCGCTACCGGCTGACCGTCGACAACAATTCGCCGGAGATCGAGCTGCTCAACCCGTCGGCGCTGCCGAACGGCTACTATGCCGAACTCGGTTTCGTCGGCAATGAAGCGACCGGCAAGGTGCCGAGCCCGGATACGGTCTGGACGGTCGAGGGCAATGCCACGCTGACGCCGACGACGCCGGTGACGCTCGCCTACACCAATGACAAGGGCCTGACCTTCAAGCGGACCATCTCGGTCGACGCGAACTACATGTTCAAGGTTTCGGACACCGTGCAGAATTCCGGTGCGGCGGCTGTCACCCTGTCCAACTATGGCCGCGTCACCCGCTTCGACAAGCCGAGCACGCCGTCGATCTATGTGCTGCACGAAGGCCTGATCGGCGTGACCGGCGAGGAAGGCCTGCAGGAGCACAAATACGCGTCCGTCGAAAAGGACAAGCAGTATGTGCCCGCCAAGTCGACCAATGGCTGGCTCGGCATCACCGACAAATACTGGGCGGTGACGCTGGTTCCGACCGAAAAGCAGCCGTTCCAGCCGCGCTTCGCCTATTTCGACGACGGCCGGCCGCGCTATCAGTCCGACTTCCTGACCGACCCGATCACCGTCGAGGCCGGCCAGTCGGCCACGGTGGAATCGCTGGTCTTTGCCGGCGCCAAGGAAGTGTCGAAGATCAATGCCTATGAGAAGGATCTCGACATCCGCCGCTTCGATCTCCTGATCGACTGGGGCTGGTTCTCCTTCATCACCAAGCCGATGTTCTGGCTGATCGACACGCTCTACAAGTTCTTCGGCAATTTCGGCCTGGCGATCCTCGCCACCACCGTCATCGTCAAGGCAATCTTCTTCCCGCTCGCCAACAAGTCGTACAAGTCGATGGCGAACATGAAGAAGGTGCAGCCCAAGATGCTGGAAATCCGCGAGAAGTACGCGGACGACAAGATGAAGCAGCAGCAGGCGATGATGGAGCTGTACAAGACCGAGAAGATCAATCCGATCGCCGGCTGCTGGCCGGTGCTGATCCAGATCCCGGTGTTCTTCGCGCTCTACAAGGTGCTCTACGTCACCATCGAAATGCGGCATGCGCCGTTCTTCGGCTGGATCCACGACCTGGCGGCACCCGATCCGACGTCACTGCTCAACCTGTTCGGCCTGTTGCCTTTCGCCACGCCCGCCATGCTGCATATCGGCATCTGGCCGCTGCTGATGGGCGTGACCATGTTCCTGCAGATGCGCATGAACCCGGCGCCGCCGGATCCGACCCAGGCCGCGATCTTCAACTGGATGCCGGTGATCTTCACGTTCATGATGGCGGGCTTCCCGGCCGGCCTGGTGATCTACTGGGCGTGGAACAACCTTCTGTCGATCCTGCAGCAGGGCGCGATCATGAAACGCCAGGGCGCCAAGATCGAGCTGTGGGACAATCTGGCGGGTCTCTTCAAGAAGAAACCGACGCCCGCGGAGTAGCGAGCCAAGCTATCCCTTTGGAAAAAGGCCCTGGCACAGCCGGGGCCTTTTGCTATTGGCGAAAGGATTGGGCTATCTTTCAATTCCGCCGCAATCTCGCCGGAGATCACAATGAACGGCCCTAATCCCAACACCAAGCATCCGACGCTGCATCACAATCGGGTCGGCTTCCTGAAGCCGATCGTCCACGCTCCCAACATCGAGATCGGCGACTATACCTATTACGACGATCCGGGTGGGCCTGAGAGTTTCGTCCAGACCTGCGTGCTGCACCATCAACCGTTCATCGGCGACAAGCTGATCATCGGCAAGTTCTGCGCCATCTCCGAAGGCGCCCGTTTCATCATGAACGGCGCCAACCACGTCATGGGCGGCTTTTCGACCTATCCGTTCAACATCTTCAGCCACGGCTGGGAAAAAGGGTTCGACGTCGCGACCTGGAAAGCCGAACTGCGTGGCGACACGGTGATCGGTAACGACGTCTGGATCGGCATGAACACCGCGATCATGCCCGGCGTGAAGATCGGCGACGGCGCGATCATCGCCGCCAAGTCGGTGGTGACGCGTGATGTGCCGCCCTATGCGATCGCCGCCGGCAACAGCGCCAAGGTGGTGAAGATGCGTTTCGACGACGAAACCATCACGCGGCTGCGGCAGATCGCCTGGTGGAACTGGCCGGCCGACAAGATCACCCGCAACCTGGATGCCATCCGCGGCGCCGACATCGACCGGCTCGAGGCATCGACGTGACCGCAGAAACGATACCTGTGGTCGGCGAGGACATCTTCACGCGGCCATGGATCTTCATCCGCGGCGTGCCGGCGATGAAGTTCCTGCCGCCGGAGGGTCCTCCGGAGATCGCCTTTGCCGGCCGTTCCAATGTCGGGAAGTCGTCGCTGATCAACGCGCTGGTCGGCCAGAAGGGGCTGGCACGTACATCCAACACGCCTGGACGCACGCAGGAGCTCAATTATTTCGTGCCCGACGGGTTTTCCGGCGAGGGCGCCGACCTGCCGCCCTTGGCGCTGGTCGACATGCCGGGCTATGGCTACGCCCAGGCGCCGAAGGAGCAGGTCGATCAGTGGACGAAGCTTGTCTTCGACTATCTGAAGGGCCGGGTCACGCTGAAGCGCGTCTATGTGCTGATCGATGCCAGGCATGGCATCAAGAAGAACGACGAGGACGTGCTGACGCTGCTCGACAAGGCCGCCGTCTCCTACCAGATCGTGCTGACCAAGACGGACAAGATCAAGGCCGCCGGCGTGCCGCGCCTGATCGAGGAGACGTTGCTGAAGATCAAGAAACGGCCGGCTGCGTTCCCAGGCGTGCTGGCAACGTCATCCGAGAAGGTCGACGGCCTCGATGAACTGCGCGCGGCGATCGTGCTGGTGGCCAATGGCGGCTAAGACCGCCATTCACTCGACAGGTCTTGCCTTGTCCTGAGCCACGAACGTTTCGGTGCCGTAGGCCTTCAGGAACACGTCGACACCCGCGCGCACCACATATCTGATCTCGTGATCGGCCGGCGACTGGCGGCGGTACCCGTACAGGCGCTGCCTGAGCAGGCCGGCCATGCAGAGTTCGGACAACTGGTAGGCGGCAAGATCGACGTCGGGTATCTCAAGCAGGCCCTTGGCGATCGCCCGGTTGAGGAATGCCTCCACCTTGGCATGGCCCTGCTTGGGTCCCTTCTCGTAAAAACGCAGGCCGAGTTCCGGAATGCGCTCGGCGACACCGATGACGGTGCGCTGCGCCATCACCACCTTGTCCGAGGTGATCTTGTAGGAAAGAGCCATGCCGAAATCCTCCAGGACATCCCGCAGATTGTCCTCGCGATCGAGCACCTCATAGAGATTCTGGAAGATCTTGCAGCGTTCTTCCTCGACCAGTGCCTCGAACAGCTCTTCCTTGTTGTCGAAGTAGACGTAGATCGTGCCCTTCGAAACGCCGGCTTCGCGGGTGACATCGTTCATCGACGCCGCGTCAAATCCCTTGTCCATGAAGACGCGCCGGGCACCCTCCATGATCTGGTCGCGCTTGACCGGATCCTGGCCGGCGGCGGGCCGGCCGCGCCCCAAGGCCTCCTCGGCTCTGTCCGGTTTCGCTTCGGTTTCTACGAGGATGTCGCTCATTTCCCTGTACACGTAAAATAATTCGAACCGATCGGTTCGATACCTCTTGATATGGGCCTGTTCTTACGTTAAGTCAACATCGAACCGAACGGTTCAGTTCGCAAATCACAAGAGCGTTGCCATGTCGAACTCTTCTACCCCGACCACCGCCGAAGTGCATCCGTTTCCAAATGCCAAGGCGCCGTCCGCCGAAGCCCCAAGCGCGCCGGTGGAGAGTGCCGCCGCGGCACCGGCAAAGAAGAAACGCTCGGTGCGTTCGCTGCTGCTGCCCATCATTGGACTGGGCCTGGTCGGCACCGGCCTCTGGTACGGTTACGGCTATTGGACCGACGGCCGTTTCATGATCTCGACGGACGATGCCTATGTGCAGGCCGACATGGCCTTCGTGTCGCCGAAGGTCTCCGGCTACATCGACGAGATCAAGGTCGAGAACAACCAGCAAGTGAAGGCTGGTGACCCGCTGTTCATTGTCGATTCCGGCGACTACCGCATCGCCGTCGACCAGGCTGCAGCCCAGATCGCAACGCTGGACAAGACGCTGGTGCGCATCGACGCGCAGATCACCGCCGCCCATGCCTCCCTGCAGCAGGCCGAGGCGCAGAAGAATTCGGCGCAGGCAGCCGCCGACAATGCCCAGCGCACCCAGGGACGCACGGCACAACTGCTGAAGACGCATGTCGCCACGCAGGCACAACTGGACGATGCGCAGACCGCGGTCGACCAGACCCGTGCCTCGCTCGCCAGCGCCGATGCGCAGATCGCCGCGGCGAAGGCCAATATCGGCGTGCTCGAAGCACAGCGCGCGGAATCGGCCAGCACGCAGGCATCGCTGCGCCTGACCAAGGACAAGGCCGAGCGCGACCTCGGCTTCACCGTGCTGCGGGCTCCCTATGATGGCGTCGTCGGCAACCGCTCGGTCGAAAAGGGCAATCTCGTCAGCCCAGGCCAGAAGCTGGCCGCGATCGTGCCTCTGAACAAGCTCTATATCGTCGCCAACTTCAAGGAGACACAGCTCGCCCGCCTGGTGCCGGGTGAGACGGTGCGCATCGCGGTCGATGCCCTGCACAATGAAACGTTCGAAGGAACCGTCTCCTCGCTGGCGCCGGCCTCCGGCGCGGTGTTCTCGATGCTGCCGCCGGAAAACGCCACCGGCAACTTCACCAAGGTGGTGCAACGCGTGCCGGTGCGCATCGATGTGTCGCCCGAAGCCCTCGCGACGGGCAGGCTGCGCGCGGGTCTGAGCGTCATCGTCGACGTCGACAGCCGCACCGCACCGTCAGCAACGACCAAATAGCGGGAAGCGACCATGTCGAGCGTCGACGCCGTTGCCGCAGCAAGGCCAGTCGATCACATCGAACCACGGCGCGTCATCGCCTTCCTGGCGATGGTGTTCGGCATGTTCATGGCGATCCTCGATATCCAGATCGTGTCGGCGTCGCTGGCCGAGATCCAGGCAGGCCTTTCAGCCAGTTCCGATGAGATCCCGTGGGTTCAGACCTCCTACCTGATCGCCGAAGTGATCATGATCCCGCTGTCGGGGTTCCTGAGTCGCATGCTGTCGACACGCGTGCTGTTCACGATCTCCGCGGCCGGCTTCACCGCGGCGAGCGCATTGGCGGCCACTGCCACCAACATCGACCAGATGATCGTCTACCGCGCGATCCAGGGCTTCATCGGCGGCGGCATGATCCCTTCGGTCTTCGCAGCCGCGTTCACCATCTTCCCGCCGTCGCGGCGTGCCGTCGTCTCGCCGATGATCGGTCTGGTCGCCACGCTGGCGCCGACCATCGGCCCGACGGTCGGGGGCTATATCAGCCACGCCATGTCCTGGCACTGGCTGTTCCTGATCAATGTCGTGCCTGGCATCATGGTGGCGACGGCGGCGTGGACGCTGATCGATTTCGACAAGCCGGACATGAGCCTGCTGAAGAAGTTCGACTGGTGGGGCCTCGCCGGCATGGCGGCTTTCCTCGGCTCGCTGGAATATGTGCTGGAGGAAGGTCCGAACCATGACTGGCTGCAGGAGCAGTCGGTACTCATCTTCGCCATCGTCATGACGGTCGGCGCGATCATCTTCTTCTGGCGCGTGTTCACCGCCGAAGAGCCCATCGTCGACCTGCGCGCCTTCAGCAACATCAACTTCGCCTTCGGTTCGCTGTTCTCCTTCGTCATGGGTATCGGCCTCTACGGGCTCACCTATCTCTATCCGATCTATCTCGGCCGCATCCGGGGTTATGATTCCATGATGATCGGCGAGGCGCTGTTCGTGTCCGGTCTCGCCATGTTCCTGACGGCGCCGATCTCCGGCATCCTGTCGAACAAGCTCGACCCGCGCCTGATGATCGCGACCGGCTTTGTCGGCTTCGCCGCCGGCACCTGGCAGATGACCCATCTCACCGCCGACTGGGACTTCTGGGAACTGTTCGTTCCGCAGATCCTGCGCGGCGCCTCGATGATGTTGTGCATGGTGGCGATCAACAACATTGCGCTCGGCACGCTGCCGCCGTCGCGGCTGAAGAATGCCTCGGGCCTGTTCAACCTGACCCGCAACCTCGGCGGCGCGGTGGGGCTGGCATTGATCAACACCATCCTCATCGACCGCAACGCCTTCCACTATGCCCGCCTGTCGGAGCATGTGCAGTGGGGCAGCGAAGCCGCACAGGACAAGCTGCGCAACATGACGCAGAACTTCCAGTCCCAGGGTGGACTCGATGCCGGCAGCGCGGCCCTTTCCAAGCTCTCGGCCATCGTGCATCAGCAGGCGGCACTGCTGTCCTTCATGGACGTGTTCTATCTGCTGACGATGCTGTTCCTCTCGCTGGCAGCCTTCGTGATGGTCATCAAGCGGCCCCCGACCGCGGCCGGTGGTGGAGGCGGCGGCGGCCACTGAAGCCTTTCCGTTTCCTCACGGAGACGCTTTCCGGACGGAAAACCGTCGCACACATTTCCTGGGATTGTCCCCCGCCTGGAAACGGTCAGGCAGCCGCGGCCTGGAAGTTCAGGGCAACGCCGTTGATGCAATGGCGTTTGCCGGTGGGTGGTGGGCCATCGTCGAAGATATGGCCAAGATGACCGCCGCAGCGACGGCAATGGCATTCCACCCGGACCATGCCGAGTGTCCTGTCTTCATGCGTGCCGATGGCATTCGGCAAGGCCTGCCAGAAGCTCGGCCAACCGGTGCCTGAATCGAATTTCGTCTCGGACGCATAAAGCGGCAGGTCGCAGCCGGCGCAGGCAAAGACACCCTTGCGGTGCTCGTTGAGCAGCGGGCTGGTGCCCGGATACTCCGTATCCTCCTGGCGCAGCACGGCATATTGCTCGGGCGTCAGTTTGGTTTTCCATTCAGCATCGGTCTTCTGGACTTCGAAGGTTTCGGCCCGCGCCGGTTGCGTGCCGCCGAGGCGCGAGAAAGCCCAGGCGCCAACTCCGGCCGTCACAACGGCTACGGTGCCAAGAAGAAGGTCACGCCGATCCATAAGTCGTATCCTTTTTACTATCCTGCCTGCTCCAGCGTCCGTCGTGAAATCACGTTGTCTTGTGGTTCGGTCGGGGCTGAAATGAGAGCAGCCGCACGCCAGTCTGGGAGGACCAACGTGCGGCCGCCATGCCTTCTTCCGCTTTTCGCCGGAAACCGGCCTGCCGTTACATCTTGGGAAGCAGGACCTTGTCGATGACGTGGATGACGCCGTTCGACTGTTCGACATCGGCGATGGTGACATGGGCGACGTTGCCGCTTTCGTCGGTCACGGTGACCTTGCCGCCCTTTTCCTTCAGCGTCAGCTCGCAGCCGCCGGCGGTCTTGACCTTGTGCGCGCCGCCATCAGCCTTGACCATCTTGGCGACATCGGCCGACATCGCCTTGGCGGCAACGACGTGACAGGTGAGGATCTTGGTGAGCTTGTCCTTGTTTTCCGGCTTCAGCAGGGTTTCGACCGTGCCCTTGGGCAGAGCCGCAAAAGCCTCATTGGTCGGTGCGAAGACCGTGAACGGGCCCTTGCCCTGAAGGGTCTCGACCAGGCCCGCGGCCTTGACCGCGGCAACCAGCGTGGTGTGATCCTTCGAATTGACCGCGTTCTCGACGATGTTCTTCTCGGCATACATCGGCGCGCCGCCGACCATCGGGTTCTTGGCATAGGCGATGCCGGCGAGTGCGGATATGGCCACGGTACCTGCGAACAGCAGCTTGGTGATCTTGTGCATGTCTCAATCTCCTCTGGTTCAACCCTCTTGGGGACACGAGGAGATACGGGACGCGATCCTTGCGAGTTTCAGCCGTTCGGATTTTTTTCTGCGCTGGAGCAAGCCCAGGAAAAGTGCGTAGCGGTTTTCTGCCCGAAATTCCGTGAAAACAAAGAGTTGGAGCATTCCCGCGTTTCCATAAAAGCGGAAACGCTCCGGTCGGATCAGATGTCCTTCAGGTCGCCGGCTGCAACCACGGGTCCCGTCGGCTGCCCGGTCGGCGAACCGCCTTTCGGCTCGAGGCTGATGGCGAGAACCGCGCCTTGCGCCAGCCTCTCTTGAACAACTGCGGATGGGTTCAATTGTGCGGTGGCACCGGCGGGGACGACACCGACGGAGACCGGTGCATTCGTTCCCTCGATCAGCCAGAGTTCGAAATCCTTGTCCGCTGCCAGCTGACCGGAAAGGCGCGACAGCCGCACCTCGTTGCGAACCCCGTCATAGACCGCGACATAGCGCACATCGCTGCCTTCGCCGGCAAGCGACGCAACCAGTTCCGCCTGCGGCGGCGCAGACGGCGCACCGAGATACGGAACAGCGATGGCAAGCACCAGCGCGGCGAGGGCCGCAGCAGCCAGGCCCCGCCAGAAGGCAAGGCTGGACCAGAGGCTGCCTCTATCCTGCCGCTCGGCACCGCTCGAAAACAGCCTGCGATCGATCGCTGCTTTCACCGAGGCCGGCGCCTCCACCTCGGCATAGCCGGCAGCAAGCGGTGAAAGCCGCCCCTCCCAGGCATGGACCAATCGTGCGAAGGCAGGATCCTGTTCGACCCGCTGTGCGATCGCCTGCCGTTCGTCCGCCGAAAGCACGCCGAGCACATACTCCGCGGCAAGCGCGTCGTCGTCGCGTTCCGGTCCGATATGATCGCTTTCGCTCATCGCTCCAGGCATTCCCGCAATCTGATCAGGCTGCGTCGCAGCCAGGTCCGCATCGTGTTGAGCGGAACGCCATGGCGCTCCGCGAGTTCGGCATAACTCTCTCCCTTGAGATAGGCACCCCGCACGGCATCCGCCCTATCCTGTTCAAGCTCTTCCAGGCAGCGATGGATACGGTCGGCTTCGCCGCCCGCCATCGCCATTGCCTCGGGACCCGGCGCCGGATCGGCCACCTCAAGCGCGGCGTCGATATCGACAGCCGGCCTGCGCCGCACCCTGATGCGGTCGATGGCATGGTTGCGGGCCACCGCGATCAGCCACGACATCGCGCTCAGCTCCGAGACGGCGAAACGGTCGGCTTTCGTCCAGACCTTGACGAACACCTCCTGCAACGCCTCCTCGGCCTCCGCGCGATCGCTCAAGACACGCAGGCAGACGCCGAAAAGTTTCGCGCTCGTCTGCCGGTAGAGCAGATCGAACGCTGCCCGGTCCTTCAACGAGGTCCGAACGATCAGTCTGGCGATGTCCTGTGGCGTCATCGGCGCCAGACTATGATGGCCGCCGCGCCTTGCCTAGAGCGTTTCCGTTTTTCACGGAAACGCGGAAACGCTCTAAGTTTTTGTTTTCGTTGCATTTTTGTGACGCCAAGTGATTCCACTTGGCTACAAAATGCTCTAGTGGAGCAGATCCGGTTCCGGTTCGACGCCAATTGCAAAGGCAACGCCGGCCCGATCGCCTTTTTCCATCGGCTTGGGAGGGCTGCATGTCTGTCGAGCGGACGCTATGGGAGAACGACGCAATTGGCCTGGCGGCCCTGATCCGCAACGGCGAGCTGTCGCCGCTCGAACTGGCCGATGCCGCCATAGCGCGCGCCGAGGCGACGCGCGGTGACATCAACGCCATAGTGGAACCGCTCTACGATGCCGCCAGAAAACGGGCGAAAACGATCGACCGCACCCTGCCACTGGCTGGTGTGCCTTTCGCCATCAAGGACCTCGGCATCGCCATCGAGGGCATCGCGACGCATGGCGGCAGCCGGGTTGCGCCCTTCGTGCCTGATTTCAATTCGGTTCTGACCGAGCGTTATCTGGCAGCCGGTCTCAACCCGATCGCCACCAGCACCACGCCGGAATACGGCCTGCGGCTCATGACGGAATCCGCCGCTTTCGGTGTCACCCGCAGCCCCTGGAATACCCGCCATACCACCGGCGGCTCCTCCGGAGGTGCGTCGGCGCTGGTCTCGGCGGGCGTCGTGCCGGTGGCACATGCGTCCGACGGTGGCGGCTCGATCCGTGTGCCATCCGCCTGCACAGGTCTGGTCGGCCTCAAGACTTCGCGCGGTCGCGTGCCACTGTCCCCGCTGGCGTCGGAGAGCTGGTACGGCTTCGTCGTCGACCATGCCGTCACCCGGTCTGTCCGCGACAGCGCGCTGCTTCTCGATCTTACTCACGGTGCCGACCCGCTCGCACCCTATGCGGCGCGACCACCGCACGGCACCTTCGCCGCGGCCGCAGCTCGCCAGCCCGGAAACCTCCGACTCGCCGTGTATCGCAAATCGCCGCTCGGGCTACCTGTCTCGACCGAAACGATGCAGGCGCTCGACAAAGCGGTGGCGATCGCGCGCGAAGGCGGCCACACGGTGGAGGAGATCGACCTGCCGATGATCGACCGTGCGTTCATGACCGCCTTTGCCATGTGTGTCGCTTCGGCCGTTGCCGGATCGCTGCGCATGGAAGAAACCCGCAACGGCAGATCGGTCGCGGGTGATGTCGAACGTGCGACGCGCCTGCTCGGGCGCTTCGGTGAACTGATGTCCGGCGGAGAGACCTACACCTTGCTGGAGCGGCTCCACGCCGCCTGCCGCCAGCTGATCGCCACAACCGCCCAATATGACGCCGTGCTGATGCCGATCATCGCGCATCCTCCGCTCGCCTGCGGCGCGATGAGCCCGAAGGGCGTCGATGAATTCATCGAAACCGTCCTGGACAGGCTGCATCTGACACGGCTGCTCAGGATTCCGGGCTTCTTCTCGCAACTGCTCGACAAGAGCCTGTGGTTCACGCACTGGCCGGCGATCCAGAACGTCAGCGGCCAGCCTTCCATCGCGTTGCCGGTCCATGTCACCGATGCCGGCCTGCCGCTTGGCATCCAGGCTGCCGGCCGTCCCGGCGACGAAGAGACGCTGCTGTCGCTGGCGGCACAGATGGAAGCGATTTCCGGCTGGCTGAAACGGCGCGCGCCGTTGCGCGTGCCGCAATAGGAAGTTCAAGCCTCGCGTCGGAACGTGCCGAAGTGGAAATGCTGTACCGCGTGCCAGGGCGTGAGGTGGTCGTAACGCCTGCTGTCGATCAGCCGGAAGCCTGCACCAAGTGCTGCGCCCAGAGATCGCGCATCGTAGCGCTGCACAGTCAGGCCGCTGCATTTTTCCGGACCGTCCGGTGCAAAGGTCCCGATGATGGCATGGCCGCCTGCAGGCAGAGCTGAACGCAGCCGCTCGACATAGGCGATCCGGCTGTTCTCCTCGACCAGGAAGTGGAACGCGGCACGATCGTGCCAGATGTCGTAGGAACGCTCCGGGCGCCATTGCGTGACGTCCGCGACAATCCAATCGACCTTGCCCGCCGCAGCGCCGAGACGCGTCCGTGCAGCTTCAAGCGCGGCTTGTGAGATATCGAGCACGGAAAGATCGCCGTGGCCGAGGGCCAGAAGCGTGTCCGTAAGGATCGAGGCGCCGCCACCGATATCGATGATGCCGGTGTCCGGTCCGGCACCCGCCAGCTGCAGCAGATCGAGCGAAGGCGCAGGTGTCTCCTGGTACCAGCTCACCGCCGTCGTCGCCTTGCTGGCATAGACGTCCTGCCAGTGGGTTTTCGAATCGAACCCCGTCATCGTGACAGCTCCTTGACGGTTTCACCGCTGTTCACGAACAGATGACGCCGACAGCAGGCCAAAACAAGACGGCCCGCCTGCTATCGATTGCCCCTCTCGTCATTTCCCGCTAAGACCTCGCCGTTTCTTTCCAGCCAGCCGGGAAATTCGCCATGACGGAAGCCGCCGCCAACGCCGAGATGCAGGCCGCGCTGCTCTCGAGGGCGCTGCCCTATATGCAGCGTTACGAGCACAAGACGGTCGTGGTGAAGTATGGCGGCCACGCCATGGGCAACATCGAACTCGGCAAGGCTTTTGCCCGCGACATCGCGCTCCTGAAGCAGTCCGGCGTCAACCCCATCGTCGTGCACGGCGGCGGTCCGCAGATCGCGGCCATGCTGACCAAGATGGGCATCGAGTCACGTTTCGAAGGCGGCCTGCGCGTCACCGACGAAAAGACCGTCGAAATCGTCGAAATGGTGCTGGCCGGCTCGATCAACAAGGAGATCGTCGCGCTCATCAACGCCGAAGGCGAGTGGGCGATCGGCCTGTGCGGCAAAGACGGCAACATGGTCTTCGCACGCAAGGCCCACAAGACGATCAAGGACCCGGATTCCAACATCGAGCGCGTGCTCGATCTCGGTTTCGTCGGTGAACCGGTCGAAGTCGACCGTACCCTGCTCGACCTGCTCGCACGGTCGGAAATGATCCCGGTCCTGGCTCCGGTGGCGCCCGGCCGCGACGGCCACACCTACAACATCAACGCCGACACGTTCGCCGGTGCCATTGCCGGCGCGGTCAAGGCCAAGCGCCTTCTGTTCCTGACCGATGTTCCCGGCGTGCTCGACAAGAACAAGAAACTCATCGACGAATTGACCGTGGCGGAAGCCAAGGCACTGATTGCCGACGGCACGGTTTCCGGCGGCATGATCCCCAAGGTGGAGACCTGCATCGAGGCGATCGAACGCGGCGTCGAAGGCGTCGTCATCCTCAATGGCAAGACGCCGCATTCGGTACTGCTGGAGCTCTTCACGGAACACGGCGCCGGCACGCTGATCGTGCCGTAAGGCTGCAGTTCCGGCAAAACCGCTGCACGCGTTAGTCTGGCTGTTCGCCTGCCTTCAGCTTCCGCAGTTCGTTGTGCTGGAGATCCGCGGCCGCGGTCATGAATTCCAGGATCGTGCCGAGTTCGGCGTCGCTGAAGGTGCGCAGCATCTTTTCACCCTCGCGGGCGATGCCGCCATAATAGCGTGCCGACAGCTCCCGCGTTTTTTCAGTGGCTTCGACCACCACCTTGCGCCTGTCCTCGGTGCTGCGCGTACGAGTCAGAAAGCCGCGCGCCTCCAATCTGTCGATCAGCGCCGTGACCGCCGCCGGCGTCAGGCCTGAGACACGCGCTATGGCGCCCGCGGACTGCGACCCGTGATAGAGCAGGCTGAGACAGCGGCCTTCAGCGCTGTTGATGTTCATTTTTTCGCGCACCGCTTCGTCGAAACTCTGCGTCTCGTCCTGCCAGCGCATGATGGCGCTCAGCAGAGCGCCAAGCAGTTCGTCGCGATTCACGGTTGACGAATTTATTTCGATCATCTAATTATCAATCTATCGAACATTTCGACTGACTTATCATTAGATGAAAGTCGGGATGCCGACAAGTCGAACCCTTAAAGAAGGAGAAGCCCGATGGCCCAGTCACAGATGTCGCGAGAAGAAGAGATGCGTTTCGCCGAACGTTCCATGGAATGGTACGGCTGGGGATCGCCGATCGGCATGGGCATCATGATCGTTGCACTGGCGATGGCGGCGGTGCTGCTGCGCATCGCCATCTACGGTCTCTGAGTCCCGATCCTGTCAGGCGGCGCGGGAGACCGCGTTGCCGACGATCACCAGGTTGCGGCCGCGGCGCTTGGCTTCGTAGAGCCGCAGGTCCGCGCTGCGCATCAGGTCTGGCAATGTCATGGTTTCCTGGAAGAGCGCCCCGCCGATCGACACCGTCAACCGGACAGTGCGCTCCAGCGGCCGGAACAGGATCAGCTCGACTTCCGTGCGGATGCGTTCGGCGATGCGGGCGGCCTCCCGTTCGTCGGCACCATGCAGGAAGGCGGCGAATTCCTCGCCGCCGATACGGCCGAGTACGTCGCCAGAGCGCATCGCACGCTTGATGGCGTCGGCGATCAGCAGCAGGGCCTCGTCTCCGGTGAGGTGTCCGTAGCTGTCATTGATCGCCTTGAAATGATCGGCGTCGATGATGAGCAGTGCGCCGCCGGTCCTTTCCTTGGCGCTCTCCATCGCCGTGAAAAAACTCTCGCGGTTGAGCATGCCGGTCATGTCGTCGCGACTGGCCTTGTGGGACAGGCGCCTGTGGGCGACGGCGAGCTGGGCATGGGTGCGGGCAAGTTCGCGATGCGCTGCCTTCAGCCTGTCGCCTTGCGCAAACATGTAGGCGCTTGTCGGGCCTGCGATGAGCAACGGGCAGACCGTGCCGATGATCCAGGAGTCAAGACCGATCAGGTCGTTGGCCAGAAAGCCGATGGCGAGAATGACCCCAAGCGAGACGAGAACCGCAACCCCAGCAACAGCTGCGGAACGCATGACTATGCTGGTCATAACTGCCCTCCCTCCCGGCTGGCGGCCTTATGACGGCTAGACTTGAAGGTCTTCTTTAAGCGCTGGCTAAAATTTGAACGATCGCGCCAATTTGGCCCCAATCGCCGCCGAAAAACGATCGACAAAGCTGCTTCCGCTTCGCTGGTTTCATGCGATAACTGCGCCATGACCGAATCCCCAGATCCCGCGCGCTTCACCCATGTCACCGACTGGGTGTTCGACCTCGACAACACGCTCTATCCGCATCACTCCAATCTATTCTCGCAGATCGACGCGAAGATGACGGCCTATGTGTCGGAGCTTCTCACGCTGTCGCGCGAGGACGCGCGCAAGCTGCAGAAGGAACTCTACCTGGAATATGGCACCACGCTGAACGGCCTGATGGAACGCCACCAGATCGATCCGGACGATTTCCTGGAGAAGGTGCACGACATCGACTATTCCTGGCTGGTGCCGGACCCGGTGCTGGGAACGGCGATCCGTCAGTTGCCGGGGCGCAAATTCATCTTCACCAATGGCGATCGTGGCCATGCCGAGCGCGCGGCGCGTCAGCTTGGTATCCTCGACCATTTCGATGATATTTTCGACATTGTCGCAGCAGGGCTGACGCCGAAGCCGGCGCGCCAGACCTACGAGAAATTCGCAAACCTGCATGCTGTCAGTGGCCCTAATTCGGTGATGTTCGAAGATCTGGCCCGTAATCTGGCCGTGCCGAAAGCGCTCGGCATGACGACGGTGCTGGTGGTGCCGCGCAACTTCGAACCGACCTTTTCGGAAATCTGGGAGCGTGACCCCGACAACGCCGACGACGTCGATTATGTCACCGACGACCTTGCCGGCTTCCTCTCAACGATCGTCGAAACGTAAATTTGAGGCAATTTACCTCCGTCGAAGCACTCATCGATGCCGCCGCCCACCGCGTACTGGACCGGCTGCCGGCGCGCGGCGTTTCGGGTGCCGCGATCGAGTTCCTCGTCTTTGGTCTGAAACAGGGCTGGGCCTGCCTGTTCGGCGGAGCAATGCTTGCCCTTATCATGGCCACCAAATTCTGGTGGCCGGATCATGCCTGGCTTGCCCGCTATGATTTCCTGTTCCTGGCGGCGCTGGCGATCCAGCTCGCCATGCTCGGCTTCAAGCTGGAAACCTGGTCCGAAGCCAGGGTCATCCTGGTTTTCCACGTCGTCGGCACGATCATGGAGATCTTCAAGACCTCGGCCGGATCGTGGATCTATCCCGAGGAAGCCTTCTTCCGCATCGGCGGCGTGCCGTTGTTCTCCGGCTTCATGTACGCCGCCGTCGGTTCCTACCTGGCACGCGTCAGCCGCATCTTCGACATGCGCTATACGCGCTATCCGCCGTTATGGGCAACCGCGCTGCTTGCCGCGGCGATCTATGTCAATTTCTTCGCGCATCATTTCACGGTCGACATCCGCTACGGCCTGTTCGCGGCGACGGCCGTCCTCTTCTTCAGGACGACGGTGCACTACCGCGTCTTCCGCTTCCGCCACCGCATGCCGCTGCTGCTCGGCTTCCTGCTGGTCTCGCTGTTCATCTGGTTCGCCGAGAACATCGGCACATGGTCACGCGCCTGGATCTATCCGAACCAGAACGAGGGTTGGGCGCCGGTCTCCATCCAGAAACTCGGCGCCTGGTATCTTCTGATGATCATCTCGTTCGTTCTGGTCACATTCGTGCACCGGCCGCGAACGATGGACGAGATCGAACCGAAACCCTCGCCTCAGAGTGTGTAGAAGCGGCGGATAATGTCCCAGGCCTCGTCGGCGGTATCGACGAAATCGATGATGTCCTGGTCGCCCGGCGTGATGGTGCCCTGCTCGGCCAGATAGTCCAGATCGATGGCTCGCTGCCAGAACTCCTTGCCGAACAGGATCACCGGCACGCGCTCCATGCGCCCGGTCTGGATCAGTGTCAGCGTCTCGAAGAACTCGTCCATGGTGCCGAAACCGCCAGGGAAAACCGCCACGGCCTTTGCCCGCATGACGAAATGCATCTTGCGGATGGCGAAGTAGTGGAAGTTGAAGCACAGTTCCGGCGTTACGTAGGGGTTGGGCGCCTGTTCATGCGGCAAGACGATGTTGAGGCCGATCGACGGTGCCCCGACATCGTCGGCGCCACGGTTGCCGGCCTCCATCACGCCTGGCCCGCCACCGGTGACGACGACGAACTCGCGATAATAGGACGCAGCCGAATGCTGCGAGCACAGACGGGCGAACTTGCGTGCCTCGTCATAGTAGCGGCTGTTCTTTTCGAGGTTTCGCTTCTGCGTCTCGTTCTTGGCGGCCCAGGCCTCGCCACCGGGCTCCGGAATTCGGGCGCCGCCGAACAGAATGACGGTGGAGCGGATGCCGCGCTCCGCCAGGATCATCTCCGGCTTCAGCAGTTCGAGCTGCAGCCGCACCGGCCTCAGCTCGCGCCGCGTCATGAATTCTTCGTCGTTCCAGGCGAGACGATAGGTCGAAGCGCGTGTCTGCGGCGTGTCGGGTACGCTGCGGGCACGTTCCAGGTCTTCGTCCGAGTGAGGCAGGGGCGTCCAGCCCGTCTTTTCCATTGGGTTCATATCCACCCGTCCAAATCCCTTTCAAGCGTCGTCCCATGACGCAGCTGCGATTGACCCTCACATTCCCTTCAAATAGGGTCCGCGCGGCTTTCAAACAGGTTAAGAGCCTGCCTTTCACTGCGTTGTAACGGAGCATTTGATGTCGAAGCCCGATCTGGCGAGCCTTGAAAAGACCCTCGACAAGGCTTTCGAGGAGCGCGACGGCATTTCGACCGCGACTCGCGGCGAGGTGCGCGACGCCATCGAATCAGCGCTGGAACTGCTCGACAAAGGCACCGCGCGCGTTGCCGAACGCCAGGCCGATGGCCAGTGGAAGGTCAATCAGTGGCTGAAGAAGGCCGTGCTGCTCTCGTTCCGCCTGAAGCCGATGGAACTGATTTCCGGTGCTCCCGGTGGCGCCTCCTGGTGGGACAAGGTCCCCTCGAAGTTCGACGGCTGGGGTTCACTCGAATTCGAAAAGGCCGGGTTCCGCGCCGTGCCATCCGCGGTGGTGCGCCGCTCGGCCTATGTCGCACCGGGTGCGGTGCTGATGCCATCCTTCGTCAATGTCGGCGCCTATGTCGACAGCGGCACGATGGTCGACACCTGGGCCTCCGTCGGCTCCTGCGCCCAGATCGGCAAGAATGTTCATCTCTCCGGCGGCGTCGGCATCGGCGGCGTCCTGGAACCGATGCAGGCCGGCCCGACCATCATCGAGGACAATTGCTTCATCGGCGCGCGTTCGGAGGTGGTCGAGGGCTGCATCGTGCGTGAAGGCGCGGTGCTCGGCATGGGTGTGTTCATCGGCAAGTCGACCAAGATCATCGACCGCGCCACCGGCGAGGTCTTCTACGGTGAAGTGCCCGCCAACGCCGTGGTGGTGGCTGGCTCGTTGCCGGGCAAGCCATTGCCGAATGGCGAGCCCGGTCCAAGCCTCTACTGCGCCGTGATCGTCAAGCGCGTCGATGCCAAGACCCGGGAAAAGACGTCCATCAACGAACTGCTGCGTGACTGAACGGTGATTTTGTGAGCCTTCAGCAAACGCTCTGGACATTTTTCGGATTCAACGGCCGACTGAGCCGGCAAGCTTTCGCGCTTGCCGGACTGTTGCTCTACGTCATCCGCTCCTATCCGATCTATCGTCTCTACACCGCCCCCGATCAGGCCTCGATGGAACAATGGGCTTCGGTGTTCCTGGTGGTGCTCGGCGTGTTGATCCTGTCCCATCTCGCGCTCGCAGCAAAGCGGCTGCATGATTTCGACAGGACCGGCTGGTATGGCCTGTTCTTCATCATCGGCGACATCATTGTCTTTATTCTGCTCTGCCTGCCACAGGGAACACGAGGCGCAAATCGCTACGGCCGCGAGACCAACGCTCCGGCCTGACGAAACGTCGATATTCTCACCGCTATTCTTGTCGCTATAATGGAATCCTAAGAGATTCTTAGCCGATCCGTGCAAGATGGAACGGATGTTGTAGCGACATCTCAGGGGGAACGACTGTCAGACCCGACAAAAGTTCTCGGCAGCCTCTCCAGGCAAGCGGCGCGCCTCTTTGACTGGTTCTCGACCCCCTTGGAGAACGAGGCCAAGGCTGTTCGCTCCCGTTTCCTGGAAACGACCTACGATCGCAAGTTCGCCATCCTCTTTGCCAGCCTGAGCGTGCTCGTGCTCGCCGGGACGACAATCGTGCTGACGGGCGCCTGGTGGCCATGGTTATGGATCGCCGCCGAGCTTGTGCTGCTGGTGGTGCGGTTCACGCTGATCCTGCGCTGCGAACTGGCGCGGCGGCATGGCGAAAACCCGCCTCTCGGTGCGCTCATGACAGCGGGGGGCGTCTGGTCAGCGGTCTTCGGCCTCGGCTGCTTCGGCTGCATCGCAAGCGAAAACCTGGTTCTTTCGGTGCTGGCCGGGCTGAACGTTGCCGGCGTTGTCGGTGTCGTCTCCTCACGCAATGCCGCGACGCCGCGTTATGCCATCCTGGTGATGCTGCTGGTCAGCTTGCCCTTCATGGTCGGCGCGCTGGTTTCACCGCAATCCGGCATGTGGGTGGTCGGCCTGCAGATGCCGTTCTATGTCGCCGGCATCATCGGTGTCCTCGTGCACAACCACGCCATCAGCGTGCGCATGATCCGGGCGGAACTCGACAACCGGGACCTGGCGGTAAGAGATGCGCTGACGGGTCTGCCCAACCGCATCCTCATGCAGGAAGAACTGCATCGGATGTGCAGCCAGTTGGCCGCACAGGCGGCCAATGGCGGCAAACCGTTCGTCGTGCTCAGCATGGATCTCGACGGCTTCAAATACATCAACGACAACCACGGCCACACAGCTGGCGACCGGCTGCTGCGTCTCGTTGGAGAAAGGCTGAGAAGGACCTTCCGTTCCACCGACATGGTGTTCCGGATCGGCGGCGACGAGTTCGTCGTGCTTTTGCCTGCAACATCGGAAATCGAAGCCGCCCACCTCGCCAAGAGGGCGATCGACACGATTTCCGAACCTTTCGACATCGACGTTGCTGCCGCGGCCTATATCGGTCTCAGCGTCGGCAGTGCGCGGGCGCCGATGGATGGCGACACTGCGGAACAGCTGCTGACCTGCTCCGACCTCGCGCTCTACGAAGCCAAGCGCGCCGGAAAGGGCCGGCATCGGGCACATCTGCCCAGCGCTTCCTGAAAACAGTGATCCCGGCAGCTAAACCTGCGCGATGGCATCGGCCGTCAATTTCGGCGACCCTTGGCCTCGCTCCTCTGCCTCCCGCACCAAGGCAGTAATGCGCTCGACCAACGGTACCCGTACTCCGCTCCTTGCGGCAAGCCGCAGGATCGCGCCTTGCAACTCGTCGATTTCCGTCCTGCGACGCTGTTGCAGATCCTCCCACATCGACGAACGCGCCTGCGGATCGATCGCCAGCATGCGCCTGGCCAGGCGCAGGAAAACGAAGTTCGGCAACCGCAGGATCGTCGGCAGCAGCGCTGGCGGCGGGCCGGCAACCCGACCCGGCCTGATGCCCACTGCCTTCATCGCCGCCCGCGCCTCGTCGATCTGCGCGGCCAGAAGCAAGCGCCAGCGACGATCCGTCAGTTCGGTGGCCAAAGGCAGATCGGACAGCGCCACGAGCGCGTTGTTGAGATTGAACAGCAGCTTGCCCCACTGCACCGACCGCATGTCATCATGCGCGACCGTTGCGAAGCCTTCGACATTCAGGAGGGTTGAGATCCCCGGTGTACCGCTCTCGATCAGGACGGTTCCCGCACTGGCGCGGTGCACCCTGAAGGGGGTCTCGCCATCCTGCTGCACGACATTGAAAGGCACCATGCCGGCAAGTACCTGTCTGCCGTCCACGGTCGAGGCCAACCGGTCGGCATTGTCGACACCGTTCTGCAAGCTGACAACGATTGCGTGGGCGGGCGCGTACGCCGCGATCTGTCTGCCGATCTCTTCCGTCGCGCCGCTCTTGGTGGTGACGAGAACGATGTCCGCACCTTTGAGCGCCGCTTCAGCACCCGTCTCGACGACAAAAGCGGCCTGGCTCAGCCGCCGGTCGCGCTTTTCGAGATCGGTGACACGCAGGCCGCCGCGCAGCAGGGCCTGCTCTATTCGTGGCCGGACCAGCAGCGTCACCTTCCGTCCCGCCAGTGCCAGGCATCCTCCGGCGTAGCAGCCGATGCTGCCGGCGCCGGCGACAACAACGGATGCGTCACGCAATGTCATCGCAATCTCCGAGCAAGGCACGGCGGCTAAGTGGCCGTCGGCCTATTGTTGACCAGATCAAGCAGGCTTGCCAAGAACCGCAGGCCCTCCCACTTCAAGGGCCGTGACACGATCCCATCTTTGGAATAACGCTGCGCACATGACCCTGCCGACCGATCCCGCCCAGAATCTCGCCGCCCTTATCCGTTGCCCGTCGGTGACACCGGCGGAAGGTGGTGCCCTGTCGGCTCTGGAAGCCATGTTGAGGCCGCTCGGCTTCGCCATTGAGCGCCCGGTGTTCCAGGAAGACGGCACGCCCGACGTCGAGAACCTCTACGCGCGGCGCTCCGGCAATGGCCCACATCTGATGTTCGCCGGACATACCGATGTGGTGCCTGTCGGTGATGAAGCGGCGTGGACGCATCCGCCTTTCTCGGCAGCGATCGCCAACGGCGAGATGTATGGCCGCGGTGCGGTTGACATGAAGGGCGGCATCGCCTGCTTCATTGCCGCACTCGCCCGCCATATCGCGGCGAAAGGCGCTCCGAAGGGTTCGGTTTCGCTGCTGATCACCGGTGACGAGGAAGGCCCTTCGATCAACGGCACCGTGAAGCTCCTGGAGTGGGCCACCGCCAAGGGCGAAAAGTGGGATGCCTCGATCGTTGGCGAACCCACCAACCCGAACGTGCTCGGCGACATGATCAAGATCGGTCGCCGCGGCTCTCTGTCGGGAACGGTGACCGTCAACGGCCGCCAGGGCCACGTCGCTTATCCACATCTTGCCGACAATCCGGTGCGCGGCCTGATGACGCTCGCCGACGCGCTGCTCAATCCCGTCTTCGACAAGGGCACGAAGGATTTTCAGCCGACCAATCTGGAAGTCACGTCGATCGACGTCGGCAACCCAGCCACCAATGTCATTCCGGCCAAGGCAAGCGCCACCTTCAACATCCGTTTCAATGACACCTGGGATGCGGAAACGGTGCAGGCCGAAATCCACAACAGGCTCGACGCCGCCAGCGGTCGCAAGAAATACCGCAAGGGCCGCAAGGAGCCGATCGACTTCGAACTCGTGTGGAAGGATCGGCCGAGCCATGTCTTCCTGACGCGCGACGACAAGCTGATCGACACGCTCAGCGGCTCGGTTGCCGCCGTCACCGGCCGCAAGCCGCAGCTGTCGACGTCAGGTGGTACATCCGATGCCCGCTTCATCAAGGACTATTGCCCGGTGGTCGAATTCGGCCTGGTTGGCCAGACCATGCATATGGTGGACGAGCGCGTGGCACTGGACGATCTCGAAACGCTGACCGTGATCTATCAGCGTTTCATCGAGGACTGGTTCGGGTAAGCAGGCCGCGATGCTTTCAGCCGATGAAATCCAATCGTCGCTGAACGGAGCCTGGCGCATGATGCTGGGCAAGGCCGACGGGCTGCGCCTGCTCGACCTCTCGGTGGACGGATTCTGGAATTCCTTTGTTGCCATCGCCGTCGCGGCGCCCGCCATGATCGTCGGCTGGGTCGGCATCGCCAACACAGGCGAGACCGCCGCGAGCCGATTTGAATTGCTGTTGCGATTGGCTTTCGTCGACATCGGCACCTGGATCCTGCCCGTGCTGGCGCTGGCGATCATTGCGCCCCGGGTCGGACTTGGCGGACGTTTCGTGCATTATGTGGTGGCCAGCAACTGGGCTTCCGCCATCATCGCCTGGCTGATGCTGCCGGGCGCACTCATGCGGCTGCTTTTCCCGGCCGCCGAACAGGCAAGCGGCCTTGTCTCGCTTGCACTCTTCTTGTCTCTCTGGTGTTTAGCTGGCGCATGACCAACCAGGCGATCGCCAAAGGAGCGGCGATGGCCACCGCGGTGTTTGCCGGTATGTTCGTCACCGCGCTGATCGTGCTGTTCGCGCTGCAGTGGCTGGTGGGCGTGTCGATGTTTGTGGACTAGCCGGGCAATCCAACCCGATCCCGCGATCGCCAGCTCCCGGCCGCTGCGGCGATGAGCATGAGGCAGAGCGCCGTCGCGGATGCGAAAGCAAAACCCCATGTCGCGTAGAGCGGACCGAAGCCGGTCGTTCCTGCAAACACCGCGAGATAGGTGACGGCGCTGTTGAGGCCCATGATGGTGCCGCGACGCGAAGGATCGATCGCCGCGAGCCGCATGATCAGCACATTCAAGCCGAAGTGGTTGGTGAGCCCCCACAGGAAGGTGAGCCCCAGCACCGCAACGAAGCTGCCCCCTGCCAGTGCGAAACCGAGATAGACGGCCCCTACGGCCAGGAAAGCGAACGGCATGACACGCCGAGAGCCCAACCGGTCGACGATGCCGTCAAGAAGAGCTGCCGCGCCGAAACCGATGCCGTAGACCAGCGCGACGATGCCATTGGCGCTGACCGGCTCGCCGAGGCCACTGTGCAGATGATCGCCCAGATAGCCGTAGATCCCATAGAAGGCACTCATGAACGCCGCGCAGGCGATGAGCAGCGGCTTGACGCCGACGATGCGCAGCGCGGCGAGCGGCTGCGGTGCCGGACCGGTCGCAGGCACATCGCGGTAGCGACTGACCTTCAAGGTGAGCGACGCGATGAGGGCAAGCATTGCCACGACCGCATAGACGGCGCGCCAGTGAACATAGTCGGCCACCACGGCCGACAGCGAAACGCCGGCGACCATGCTCAACGTCCAGCCGGTCAGAACCAGGCCGATGGTGCGGCTCTCGCGCCCGGGCGGCGCCACCGCGGCAGCGCTGGCGTAGATTGCCGGCAAGGCGATGCCGGAGGCGACACCAGCCATCAGTTGCGCGCCGGCCAGTGCCGGCACGGCGGGTGAGAGCGCGCTCAAGCCCAGTGCCGCCGCCAGTCCGAGCAGCGCCCACAGCAGCATGCGTCTGGCACCTAATCTGTCGACATGGCGCGCCATCAGAAGTGCGCTCGCAGCCGTGCCCAGCCCGAAGGCAGCCGATGCCGACATGACCAGCGCAACACTCGAGCCCAGTGTCCGCGCCACCTCCGGCGCGATCGGCCCAAGCACCAGCGAGTTGGACCCGATGACCGCGATGCAGACGGTCAGCACATAGGCGACAGCCGGCAACCGGTCAGCGGGTTCAGCAAACAAGGGAGATGATTGATCCGTCTTCGTCATTGCCGCATGATGGCGGAATGACATTCCGTAACAAGGGGAATTTCCACAATGAGGCAAGAAACAGATCACGTTCAGCAAAACAGTGTTCCGGAACGGGAGCTGGACGAGATGGACAGAAAGCTATTAGGCGCCCTCTGCGAGGATGCCACCGTCAGCTATGCCGAACTCGGCGAGAAGGCCGGGCTTTCGGCACCCGCCGCGCATGAGCGCGTGAAGCGGTTGCGCCGCAGCCGCGCGATCCGCAGCACTTCGGTGCTGATCGATCCGGTGGCCGTCAACAAGCCATTGCTCGCCTTCGTCCACGTCGACACGCGCGGCTGGGGCAAGACCCCCGAGCTGATGGCGATTTCCGCCTATCCGGAAGTGGAAGAGATCCACTCGGTCGCCGGGGATGCCTGCATGTTGCTGAAGGTTCGCGCCAGGGACACGCGCGCGCTGGAGGGATTGCTGGCCAGGCTGTATGACACGCCGGGTGTCATGACCACACGCAGCTACGTGGTCTTGTCGACCTATCTGGAACGACCGGTGCAGCCCGGCTCGACCAAAGTCTGGCCAATGCCGAGCCACATGGCGCAACCGATCGAGCACCGGCGCAGCATCGATGCGACGACCAGGAGCGAGTAGGCGAAGATCAGGATGCGGGATAGTCGACGCCGGTGAGGAACAGACCGTCGGGTGGAGCGACCTGACCGCAAGCCGCGCGGTCACGCGCTTCCAGCGCAGCCTTGAGATCGGCGGCGGTCCATGCGCCTTCGCCGACGCGCTTCAGCGAGCCGACCATGGAGCGGACCTGATTGTGCAGGAAAGAGCGCGCCGAGGTGCGGACTTCGATCGCCTCGCCCTGCCGCGTGACATCGAGCCGCTCCAGCGTGCGCAAAGGACTGTTGGCCTGGCATTGCGTGGAACGAAAGGTGGTGAAATCGTGCCGGCCGAGCAGAACCTTCGCCGCCTCGTGCATGGCTTCGGCATCGAGCCGCTTCGGCACCCACCACACCTTGCCCATATCCAGCGCCGGAGGCGCGCGACGGTTGGCGATGCGGTATAGATAATGCCGGCCGACGGCCGAGAAACGCGCATCGAAATCACCCGGCACGGCCGCCGCGCTTAATACGGTGACCCGTTCGCCAGCGCGCTGCATGTAGGCGTTGACGGCGTCGCGCACGGTATCGGCCGGCCACTCCTTGCTGAGATCCGCATGCGCGACCTGGGCCGTGGCGTGCACGCCGGCATCCGTGCGGCCAGCCCCCCGGATGGAGATGGCATCGCCGCAGAAACGCTCTATCGCCTGTTCGATCGCGGCCTGCACCGAATGCTGGCCCGCAGCCTGCCGCTGCCAGCCGGAATAAGGCCCGCCGTCATACTCGATGTCGAGGCGATAGCGGGGCACGTCCGGACGCTATGCCGCCAGCGCGGTGCCGAAAGCCGAAGCGTAGACCAGCTCACCGTTCTGAGGCGCCTCGCCCAGGCCTGGGCCTGCAGCGCTTCGCCCTGATACTCGCTGGCGAAACCGGCTGCACGCTCGTGGCTGTAGCCGAAACGGCCATAGTAGGCTGGATCGCCCAGCACGATTGACAGGTTTTCGCCGGCATCCTTGAGGCGGATGTGAGCCTCGCGCACCAGCGCGCCACCGATGCCCGTGCCGTGGAAATCCGGCTCGACCGCAAGCGGCGCAAGCGCCACCGCAGGGAACTGCCTGCCACCGTTCTCGACATAGAGGCGCGAGAACAGGATATGGCCGACAACCTGGCCCTCTTCTTCAGCAACCAGTTCCAGGACGGCATCGCCTTCGGTGACAATCGCATCGACGAGACCAGCTTCGGTCTGCTGGCCGAAAGCATGTTCTTCAACGAGGCGGATCGCCTCGCGATCCCGCGGCGTCGCCGCGCGTATCGACATCATGCTCATGACAGTTTCATTCCTTCTTCCAACTTTGCGCCGCGCAGGAACTCCTGTGCGGTAACGGGCTTGCCACCCGCACGCTGCACCTCGACCAGCCTGACCGCGCCTGACCCACAGGCGACCGTCAGCCGGTCGTCGAGAATTCCTCCCGGTTCCCCCATGCCATCGACTACAGTCGAACGAAGCAACTTCAGTCGTTCGACACGGCCGCCGATCGTGGCCTCGCACCATCCGCCGGGGAAAGGCGAAATGCCGCGAACATGATTGTGGACCACATCCGCGGGACGGGTCCAGTCGATCCGGGTCTCCGTCTTATCGATCTTCGCGGCATAGGTCACGCCCTTGGCGGCCTGTTCCACAAAGCTCAACGTGCCCGCCTCCAGCCGTGACAAGGCCTCGACCATCAGTCCGGCGCCCGCCACCATCAGTCGGTCATGCAGTTCGCCGGCCGTCATATCGGGATCGATCGCCAGTTTTTCAACCAATCCGACCGGACCGGTATCCAGCCCCTGTTCCATCTTCATGACCATCATGCCGGTTTCGGCATCGCCGGCCATGATGGCACGCTGGATCGGTGCTGCACCACGCCAACGTGGCAAAAGCGAGGCGTGACCGTTGAGGCAGCCAAGGCGCGGCGCATCGAGGACGGGCTTTGGCAGCAGCAGACCATAAGCGACAACAACGGCAACATCGGCGTCCAGAGCCCGAAACGCGACCTGTTCGGCCTCATCCTTCAGCGAGACTGGCGTATGCACGGCTATGCCGAGCCGCTCAGCCTCACGCTGCACCGGCGAAGGCGTCAATTCCAGGCCGCGCCGGCCGGCGGCACGCGGTGGCTGGGTATAGACGGCAACAATGTCATGCCCGGCCCCGGCCAGCGCACGCAACGTCGCGACCGAAAAATCAGGCGTGCCCATGAAGACCACGCGAAGCGCCATGAATGTGTCCCGGGTCAGCCCACCAGGCGGCTCGGCGCCTTGTCGCGGGCAAGCTTCTTGAATTTCTTGACCACCATATCGCGCTTCAGCTTCGAGATGTGGTCGATGAACAGCACACCGTTCAGGTGATCGATCTCGTGCTGCAGGCAGGTGGCCATCAGCCCATCGGCTTCGATCTCCTGCAGGCGGCCGTCGCGATCCAGGTAACGGACCCGGACGGTGGCCGGCCGCTCGACCTCGGCATAATAGTCGGGGATGGACAGGCAACCTTCCTCATAGACCGAGCGCTCGGAACCGCTTTCGAGAACGTCCGGATTGATGAAGACATGCGGAGCAGGCGGCTCGCCTTCCTTGGCGAGATCGATCACCAGCATGCGTAGAGGCTCCCCGATCTGGATCGCGGCCAGACCGATGCCCGGAGCGTCGTACATTGTCTCCAGCATGTCATCGGCCAGCTTGAGCAACGGTTCGTCGATGCGCTCGACCGGCTTCGAAACCTGGCGCAGGACGGGATCGGGAAGAATGATGAGCGGCTTGATCGACATATCGCTCACCTAAAACCTTGCAGGGAAAGCGTCAACCGCACTGCCGTCAGCATGTTCATGGTTTGATCTTCTCCTGTCGCAAGAATCGTTTATGCTGGTCGGATGAACGACCTCAGTTCCATCCTTTCCGAACCTGTAGCCCGGCTCGGTGCGACCACAGTCACGCTGGGCCAGGTGCTGGGTTTCGTCGTGTTTCTCGTCCTTGTCCTGTTCCTGGCGCTGATCGTCGCCTTGTGGCGCGCTGCCAAGGCGCGCAGCATCGCCGCGGCCGAAGCGGCAGATCACGCCCGTGACGCCGAAGCCCGCATGGCCGGCATCCTGCAAAGCCAGGCCGAAATGCAGGGCCGCATGGGGGCTCTGGCGGAGGTATTCGGCGCGCGCCAGGCCGAACTGACGCAGTCAATCGGCCAGAGGCTCGACGCGATGACCGGCCGTATCGGTCAGACGATGACCGAGCAGACGAAGTCGACGCATGAAAGCCTTGCGAGGCTGCAGGAGCGACTGGCCGTGATCGACACCGCGCAAGGCAATATCCAGTCACTTGCCGGACAGGTGGTGCAGTTGCAGGCGATCCTCTCCAACAAGCAGACGCGCGGCGCCTTCGGTCAATCTCGCATGGAGGCGATCGTTGCCGACGGACTGCCGCACGGCTCGTACGAATTCCAGGCAACACTTACCAATGGCAGCCGGCCGGATTGCCTGGTGAAAATGCCGAACGCCGCGCCATCGCTGGTGGTCGACGCCAAGTTTCCGCTCGAGGCCTGGAACGCCATCCGCGCCGCCGAAAGCCCCGAGCTGCAGAAGGTGGCAGCGCAGGCGTTCCGGCGCGATATCGAGGTGCACATCCGCGACATCGCCGAGAAATATCTTATCCAGGGCGAGACCCAGGATACCGCATTCATGTTCGTGCCCTCGGAATCGGTGTTCGCCGAGATCCACGAAAATTTCGAGGCGCTGGTGCAGCGTGCCCATCGCGCCCGCGTCGTCATCGTCTCGCCGTCACTGCTGATGCTGTCGATCCAGGTCATCCAGGCGATCCTGAAGGATGCGCGCATGCGCGAACAGGCTCACCTGATCCAGGGCGAAGTGATCCGGCTGATGGAGGACGTCTCGCGCCTCGATGAAAGGGTCCGCAAGCTGCAGACCCATTTTGGCCAGGCCTCGAAGGATATCGACGATATCCTCGTTTCCTCTTCCAAGGTCACCAAGCGCGGCCAGAAGATCGAGGCGCTGGAATTCGGGGGAACGGAAAGCGCCGACGAAACGGCGGCCGGGCAAGCCAAAAACGGGTCCGCGCCACGGAGCGCAGACTCCAAGACCGGGCAGCTCAGGCTCCGCGTGGTCGATCCCGACGACGCCTGATCGTTCCTGGCCGCATGCCGGCGCTCATTGCGCCTCGATCGTCGTCTCTACGCTCTCGAAATGCGGCAGCCAGCGCAGCGCCGATCCGTGCCATTTTTCCGATCGCGGCACGAGATCCTGCCGCTGTCGGGTGGTGCCGATCCTGATGCCGTAGATCTTCGGGCCATCGCCAGCGCCGACGACGTAAAGGTGTGAACCGCACTCCCCACAGAAGGCCTGCAGGCGCCTGGCGCCGCTGCTGCCGGTCTTCACATAGATTTTGGGCTCGCCCTTGATGAGCCGGAACTGCGCTTCCGGCGCCGGAACCGTGAGGCGAAAAGCCGTGCCGGTAAGCTGCTGGCAGTCAGCGCAGTGGCAGATCGAGGCTGTGCCGGGATCGACCTCCGCTTCATAGGCAATCGCGCCGCAATGGCAGCTACCGTCGATCTTCATGGTTTTTCTCCCGATGTTTCAGGCAATCTAGCGCTGCAGAGCAGCCGGGCAATGGCTGTTTGCAACTGGCCTCATCAGTGTTGGAGCGGAATGCGGCCAGACGACCCGGCATTCCGCTCATCCCCTTGTTTTGCCGCATGATCCTGGTTCGAACAGCCTGCGACTTTTTGGGATCATGCTTTGGCGGGTGCCTTGCTCTTTGCAAGATCTGTTGTTTCATTGGTTCCTGTCCCAACGGAGGAGCGAATCATGGCTAAAGGTTCGATGAGACCGGGCAAGGAAGCCCGCAAACCCAAGAAAGACGCCAAGAAGCCCGCAGCCGCACCGGCGATAAAGGCAACGCCCGTGCAGGCAACGCGCATCAAGGACAAGTGAGGCCAGCTGGCACGCAACCAGCGCTTCGCAGCCGGCGCCTGTCGCGCCGGCTGTAAGTCCGGTGTTCCGGGAAACGTGCCCTACACCTCGCGCAGCCCGCGCCGGAATGCGGCCATGAACGGTTCCATCAGATAGGCAAGAACCGTCCGCTTTCCCGTCACGATCAGCACTTCGGCGGGCATGCCAGGCATCATGACGATGCCATCGTCCAACGCTTCCAGTTCACTTTGCGGCACCTCGACCCTGGCAAGATAATAGGACTGGCCGGTTGTTTCGTCGGTCACCCTGTCGGCAGACACCGATTTGACCGTCCCGGTGACACGCGGCATGCCGCGACTGGAATAGGCCGTCAGGTGAACGGTCGCCTGAAGGCCCGCGGCCACGACATCGATGTCGCTGGGCGATACCCGCGCGTCGATCAACAGTTCCTCATTGGTCGGCACGATGTCGAGGATGGCCTGGCCCGGCCCGATCACACCGCCAGAGGTCTTGAACTTGAGGTTGGCTATCTTGCCGGTGACCGGCGCGGTGATGACGGTGCGGTCGAGTACATCCTTGCTGGCATTCAGCCGTTCAGCCGCATCGATGTAACCTGCCCTCGCCTTCTCCAGCTGATCGGCGATATCGGCCGACTGTGTGGCTCTCAGCGACATGCTCTGGGTGTCCAGTTCACCGATCTTCTGCTCCACTTCGGCGATCTGACCCATGAAGCTGCCGCGATCACCGTCCAGCGCCGCCTTTGACCGCTCCAGCTTCAGTGTCTCGGAGCGAGCCAGCAGTGCCTTGTCGACCAGGCTCTTCTTGACGCTGTGTTCCTGTTCGGTCAGCGCAAGCTGCGCGTCGACGCTGACCACCTGCGCCCGCAGACCCAACAACTGCTCTTCGAACTGGCGCTTGCGAACATCGAGGATCTGCAATTGCGCCTCGAGCGAGGAACGACGCTGGTTGAACAGCAGGGTCTGGCCGGCGATGATCTTTCTGGCCCGCTCATCGGCGCTGGCCAGAAGGTCTGGTGGAAAATTGATCTCGCTTTTGTCCTCCTGCTCAGCGCTCAGGCGCGCCTGTGTCGCCTGCAGCGTTCGAGCCTGCTCCAGATAGAGGTCATAGAGGGCCGCCGCCTGCGTGCTTTGCAAGGTGACCAGCGGATCGCCCGCACGAACCAGATCGCCGTCGCGTATCCTCAACTCCTTGATGATGCCACCCTCTAGATGTTGAACGGTACGCCGGCTCCCATCGGGACTGACAATGCCGGTCGCTGTCGCTCCCTCCGCCATCGGCGCCAAGGCCGACCAGGCAATACCGCCGATGATGAACAGATAGGCGAGAGCCATCCCGTAGCGAACAGGCATTCGGACAACCTCCTGCAATCTGGGCGGCTCGACCCTGGCGTCGATGACATTCGGCGAACTCCGGACGAGCGCCTGCGACTTACCGGGCTGAAGTTCTGCCATCCCACTCTCCCCCTGGAAGCATCTCACACACCCATCTCAAGCGATCTGTTCGACCTGAGACTCAGATGGCCCACTCGTCTGCGGTTTGGAATCCGTGTCTTCCTCGGCCTGCGTTTCGGCCCTGATCACATGCAGCGGCGCGCGCTCTCCCTCCTTGGCGATGGAGCGCAAGCGGACCAGAACCTCGTCGCGCGGCCCGAACAGGTGCAGGCGGCCATCGCGCAGGAAAAGCACCTTGTCGGCCTGGGCAAGCGTCGACGGACGATGGCCAACGATGATCAAGGTCCTCCCCTGTGCTTTCAACTCGGCGATCGCGGCCGCCAGAGCGGATTCACCCACCTGATCCAGATTTGCATTTGGCTCGTCGAGCACGACGATCCTCGGAGATCCAAACACGGCGCGGGCAAGACCGACGCGTTGACGCTGGCCACCTGACAGGCGCGAACCTGAATCGCCGATCGGCGTCTCGTAACCCTGCGGCAGGCGCTGGATCATGTCATGGGCATGCGACAGCCTGGCTGCATCGATTACCGCCTGGTCCTCGGCTTTGGCCATGCGCGAAATGTTGTCGCGCACGCTGCCGGAAAACAGCTCGACATCCTGCGGCAGGTATCCCATTGCCTCGCCGAGCTGCTCGTTGTTCCAGTGCTGGACATCGGTGCCGTCGAGGCGCACGGTTCCGGACGTTGGCAAAACGATGCCGGCGATCAGGCGGCACAAGGTGCTCTTGCCACTGGCCGACGGGCCGATGATCGCAACGGCCTCGCCGGGCTGGAACGCGACGCTCAGATTGTCGATGATGGCGGGCCGCCCGGGCTGGACAAGGTAGGAGACGTTCTCAAGCGTGATGCGCCCCTCCGGCTGCGGCAGGCGGATGCGGTAGGGCTCTGCGCTGACATTCTGCAAGCGCTCCGTCAGCCTTGCATAGGCGATACGCGTCTGACCGAGATTGCGCCAGATCGCCATCAGGTGCTCGACAGGTGCCAGGGCGCGACCGAGCAGGATCGACGACGCAATCATGACGCCGCCCGTGGCGGCGCCCTGCAGCAGCAGATAGGCGCCGAGGCCAAGCGTTGCCGACTGGACGAACAACCGCACGAACTTCGTGATGCCGACGATGGTTGCGCCGCGTTGCGAAGCCACATCGGAGGCGCCGAGAAAGGCATCGTTGCTGACACGGAAGCGATCAAGCAGGCCTGGCAGCATCCCCATCGCGCGGACCACTTCCGCGTTGCGGATCGTCATGTCGGCGTGCTGGAGAGCCTGGATCTGCGAGGTGCTCGCGACGAGGGCCGATTTACGTGTCACCATCTCGTTGAGAACGCCCAGCAGGACGAGAAGGATCGTCGCGGCGAGCGCGAAAGCACCGAGCGCCGGGTGCAGCAGCCAGATCAGCAACAGGAAGACCGGTGTCCATGGGAGGTCGAACAGTGCGGTCGAGGCCTGCGACGACAGGAATGACTGCACCTGGCCAAGATCACGCAGCGGCTGGGTGCCGGCCTGATCGCCAAGCAGGCGCGCGCGGACGCTGCCGGCAATGATGACGGGACCCAGGCGATCGCTCAGCCAGTTTGCAGCGCGCGCCATGATGATGTTGCGCAGCATGTCGAGCAGGCCAAGCACGAGCAGCGCTACGCCGGCCATGATCGTCAGCAGCACCAGCGTTTCCAGATGGCCGGTGACCAGGACGCGGTCGTAGACCTGCAGCATGTAGATAGGCGAAGCCAGCATCAGCAGGTTGATGGCAAGACTGAAGACCGCAACGATGATCATTGCGGACTTCACTTGCCCCATCGCATCGTCGAGTTCCGTCTTTCTTGCCTTGCGGGCTCGTGAACCGGCGATTGCCATCCCATCCCTCCGTTTTCAGTTCACTCAGGCCAGAAGCGCGGGATCGACGAACAGGTCGTGCGAAACGAAGCTGCTGAACGCGTTGGTTATGGCGGCATCCGGATTTGTGGTCGTGCGCTCGCCGAGCACGACGAAGGTCGAGCTCTCCATGCCAGGCGCGGTGCTGGCGACCCGCGCGACCCAGTAGGCGAGGCCGCTGACCGTGAGTGACGCCAAGGACGCCGAGACGGAACCCGGGTTTGAGCGGATAAAGACATCTTCGCCCGCCTGATAGTCGAAGATCAGATTGTTTGTGCCACCCAGCACCCGGAATGTGTCCTGGCCCGCCAAACCGCCGTCGGAAACACCGTCGCCGAAGACGGTCTTGGTGCCCGTACCTGTGATCGAGAGAATGTCGGCGCCGCTGCCGCCGCGCATCTGGTCATTACCGCCGCCGCTGATCAGCCGGTCGTTGCCGCCGCCGCCTACAAGCGTGTTGGTCAGCGCATTGCCGATGAGCAGGTCGCTGAAATTCGACCCGGTCAGGTTTTCGATGCCGCTCAGCTGGTCGCCTTGCGCATGGCCACCAATGCCAATCGCCGCACCAGTGTTATCGAGTTGCACGAAGACACCCGCCGTGGAGCTTGAATAAGAAGCCGTATCAATACCGTCTCCTCCACCTAGCACATCGGCCCCATCGCCGCCATTGAGGATATCGTTGCCCATACCTCCCTCGAGGCGATTTGCACCCGAGGCGCCAATGAGTTCGTCATTGAATGCCGAACCTATGATGTTCTCCACCGCGACAAGCACGTCGTTTTGCGCATCGCCACCACTCGACAGCACGCCGGATGTCAGACTGTCGGAGAGAACGGCGCGAACCGCCGCCGCGGACGTCGAGTAGTCGGCAGTGTCGACGCCATCACCACCGATAAGGAATTCGGTGCCGGCATTGGCGCCGCCGCGAAGGAAATCGTTGCCGGCGCCGCCATCGAGGCGATTGGTCAAGCCGTCGCCAATGAGAGTGTCGTCGAAGGATGAGCCAATCAGGTTTTCGATGCCGCTCAGGATATCGCCTGCCGCATCGCCACCGGCCGCCGTCGCGCCGGCGAGGTTGACCGATACGGCCGCCGATGAAGTCGAATACTCAGCGGTGTCATTGGTACCCATGCCGCCATCGATGCGATCGGCACCCGCGCCTCCGACAAAGATGTCGTTCAGTTCGCCACCCACCAGCATGTCGTCAAAGGCCGAACCGATGATGCGCTCGATCAATTGCAGCTGATCGCCTTCGGCATCGCCACCGGCGCCTGTGCCGACTGCCAGGGGATCGGCGACGGTGGTGTTGAGATGGATCGTTATCGCCGCTGCCGAAGTGGAATAGTCGGCCGTGTCGACGCCGCCCTGGCCAATCAAGGTGTCGGCGCCACCGTTGCCGGCAAAGGTGTTGGGATTGGCGTCGCCGACCAGGATGTCGTTCTGTCCGGAGCCGACGATGTTCTCGATGCCGATCAGCTGGTCGCCCGCCGCAGCTCCACTGACGGAACCTGTCGCAAGGTTGATGCCGACGGCACCGCCCTGCGAATAGTCCACGGTATCGACACCCGCGCCGCCATCCATGTAGTCAGCACCAGCGTCGCCCTGCAGTATGTCGTTGCCAACCCCGCCGAGAAGACGGTCGTCGCCGGAAGATCCGACCAGCCGGTCATTGCCAGCGCCGCCGTCGACCAGATCGTTGCCGTCGCCGGCCTGCAGATCATCGTCGCCAGCTTCGCCGAACAGCTGGTCGTCGCCGATCGACGCGGTCAGGAAATCATCGCCTTCGCCGCCATGCATGACATCGTCGCGGAGGCTGCCGATCAGCTCGTCATTGCCGCTGCCGCCATCCATGAAGTCATCGCCGTCACCGCCGGTCAGCAGATCATCGCCTGGGCCACCATAAAGCGTGTCATCGCCGAAGCCGCCGATGAGCGTGTCATTGCCGCTTCCGCCGAAGAGGCGATCGTCGCCGAAGCCGCCGTCGAGCGTGTCATTGCCGCCGCCGGGGGCATCGATCCCATCCGGAATTCCGTCGCCGTCAATGTCGTCGGCAATGCCATCCTGGTTGGCGTCATTGGCGCCGTCACCGATCAGAACATCGTTGCCGTCCATCCCGCGCAGCAAATCGTCGCCGGCATTGCCGATCAGCTGGTTGTCGAGCTTGTTGCCGGTCAACGTGTCGTGGAACGCCGAACCGGTGATGTTTTCGATTCCGCTCAGCACATCCAGCGCGGCATCTCCGCCGGAACCACGCGCGGTACGCTGCGGATCCATGGGCAACCCCACCATCACCTTCAGGCTCGAGGTTGAATAATCGGCCGTATCGATGCCGTCACCACCGTTCAGCGTGTCCGCGCCGGCACCACCGCGCAGCAGGTCGTTGCCGGCACCGCCGTTGAGAATGTCGTTGCCGTCGCCGCCATCGAGCACATCGTCGGTGGCGGCGGCGTTCAGCGTGTCGTTGCCGGCTCCGCCATCCAGATGGTCGCCGCCGAGAGAGGCAGCCGCTACGGTGATGACGTCACTGCCACCCAGCCCTTCGATGCGATAGCTCCCATCCGCCGGCTGGGTGAAATTGTCCGCGTTGTTGGAGAGCTGGATCAGCACGAAGGGATCCGCCGCCAATGCAGCCAGTCCCGCCGATATGCGGGGGTTGGAGGCTGCTGTCGAGGACGCAGGTGCAGATACTGCCTCGTTGGCCGCAGCGGTGATCTTCTGGCTGCCGATCTGACGGGATATCGATATCTTGCGCATCTGAGCCTCTCTCCGTCTGCCCTTTGCCTAGACAGGATTTCTGCAAGGGCACCCAACTGGAGCTTAGCGGCGATGCGGCGGCGGCGGCACAACGCTTAGGTGGAGTTACACTTCAGGCGTAGACGACGACGTCTTTGGTAGGATCAAGTGGCTCCTCTCGGATCCAACCACCGACCTAGCCTATAGAAAAAAGGCCCCGCGCGAAGCGGAGCCTTTTTCGGTCGGGCTGCAGCGATGGGAGGATGCGCCGCAGTCGACTGCGAAGGTCATCAGCCGGCAGCCGCGTAGCCGGTTGCCGTGATGCTCGACCACTCGTTTTCCTGAACCGCAACGACGAGATTGAGGTCGGTTGCAGTGTCATGGCCATAGGCCTGGACGTCGATCGCAAACGTGGCTTCGTTGCCGTTGATGTCGACGCAGACGTCGATGTCGTGATTGACGTCGAGGTTGCTGTCGATATCCGAATACAGGTCGAAGTCGATATCGATGTTGGAATCGAAATCGTACGAGGCGTCCAGATTCACGTCGGAAGGATCACAGTAAAAAGTCATTTCACTCTCCTTGTCGCTTTGATTATGTCCGGAATTAATGTCCGGCACATTCAAATCCTAGAACTAATCCCCGACATCATCAAATATTCAAGTGACGTAAATTCTCTATCTTGCAGAGTAATACTTTAGATACATCAAAGCGAATGTGATATAAACTGAAAAACAAAAAGCATCCACCCTCAGAGGGTGGATGCCAAAAGTTTCAAGTTTCAGCTATTCAGCCAAAGACGGCCAGAAGGTCCCCCAGCTGAAAGGTGAGTTGCGCATCCGTCAACGCCGGATTGGTATCGGCATCCGCGGCTATGGCATGCATGATCGTGGCCGTTTGCTGCGCGCTGAACGCTCCTCGCATTGGCATCGCGCCAAATTCGGGATTGTTGGCGAAGAATTCGTCCAAGGTGAGCGTCGAACGCTCCCCATCCAGGCGTAGCGTCACGACAAGGTCATCCCGATCGCCTCGGTCGCGTTCCATCGAAATCGTCCGCGAACCGGCGGCGATCAACACATCGAGATCGTCGATGGCAAGCCGGTCACCGCCACTGACCGAAAAATCGACGATGGTATCGTCGTCGAACGTTCCGGTGATGAGATAGGTGTCGCCCCCCGCGCCTCCCCTCATCAAATCGTCGCCGTCGCCGGAAGAGGAGCCTAGCCGGAAGACATCGTTGCCGGCGCCGCCCGAAATGTCGTCACGGCCATCGCCTCCGTCGAGCAGATCGTCGCCGCTGCCGCCTGTGATCAGATCGTTGCCATCACCGCCGACGATCAGGTCGTTGCCGGCGTCACCTGAAAGGGTGTCCTTGCCATCACCACCAAACAGCCAATCGTCACCATCGCCGCCACCGAGATTGTCGCGGCCATCGCCGCCAAGGGCCGTGTCGTTGCCGCCACCACCACTGATGCGGTCGTCGCCATTGCCGCCAAAAAGCCAATCATCACCACCGCCGGCACGTATGGTGTCGTCACCACGATCTCCACGGACAAGCGAGTCGCCATTGCCCGTTACGATGTTATCGTCCCATCTGGTGCCAACATACTCTGTGTAGACAACCTGGCTGTCGACAGCCGACGTGGCCGAAACGACGCTCGAGGAATATTGATCGTCCAAAGCAACGGCATCGGCCTGGAGGTCGACAAAGCTGTTCTCGCCATGTGCGATCACATTCGCATCAAAAGTTGCCAGATTGCCCTGCAGCGACCCTATGCCGGAACGGCAACTCTCGACGGCAGCGTCATGGGCCTGATGGGCAGGAGCGAGGCCCGTTTCGAACGCAAAGCTCGCACCGATCGCCGAAACGACCGTCTGCTGGCTCATTCCGTGTGAGTCGGAACCGGTGACCGTCCTGCTGTTGGTAACCGAAACATCGGCGTCGGTCATCGCGACCATCGCCGACGCCATGGCGAATGGCGATTGATCGCCATAGGCCCGCGCGGCCGCCTGTGCTCCGACCGCTGCGATGGCAAACGAAGCGAGTCCACGGTCGATGGTGGTCAGATGGACCTGCGTGTTGGAAAACGTCGCTTGACCGAAGGCATCCGCGCTTGCCTGTGCGGAAACGCCGATTGCACTTTGCGCCGTCACCGTGCGCACCTGCACGGCCTGGGCGGATGGTTGCCACAGCCGTGCTGGTGGCCTTTGCTTGAATTCGACGTGCCCATGGCAAACTCCTCCATTGCGCGACAAGCATAGTCTGCAAGGAGGTGCCGGAAACGGCTTCATAGCGCTGATCGCCTTGATTGCAGACCTACGCCTTCCGGCTGAGCACCGTTGGAGCGGATGGTGCACCTAAGGCGGGTTCTGTACCTTGGTCGACAGGGTAAGCCTTGGAAGTCCAAGGGAATTCGGCGGCTCGTCCGGCATTCACGGCAGGCGCTTTCGATAGCGGCCCGATGCATGTGAAGCGCCTCACATCGGAGGTGTCCTCATTGCGATACGACTGGAGTAATTCCAGCAAAAGCGCGCAGCGTTTTTGCGTCAGGAATTGCACAAACAATGAGTTAGAGCTTTTCCGATTTCCACGGAAACGCTCGATATGAAACGGATCGGAAAGAGGGTTCCGGTGGCGCACAGGCAAGCGCCCACAAACCGAGGAGACTTAAATGACTGGGGATGCACAAAAGGCGGTTGTGCTGGTAGTTGATACTCTGGCGCTGAGATGCGCCGGCATTACGACCTTGATCAACGAATGGGTCAGCCCTCTCGGCAAATCGGCCCATGCGATAGAGCCGGAAAACATCGGTTTCTATTCTCAACCAGGCAATATCGTTTCACTTATCGTCCTGAATATCGGCGGCTCATCGTTGCATGATCTGCAGACGCGGGCGGTCCTGCGGAGTGTGCGGGAGCAGTTCCCGACAACACCCTGCGCCATTCTTTCGGACCGGACGGAAGCGGAAGAGGCTGTGGGCGCCGTGAGCTTCGGCTTCCAGGCTTTCATTTCGACCACCACGCCGCTGGCCGTGGTGCACCAGGCACTTGCCTTCATCATGAATGGCGGCGCGTACTTCCCTCGCGAAGCCCTGTTGGAGATCGCAGACGGCAGAGACCGTGCTCGCCATCATTCGGGCGCAGCGACGGGCAGCGGCCTGACACCCAGGCAGAACCAGGTTCTCGACCGCCTCCGCTCGGGCAAATCCAACAAGCTTATCGCGCGCGAGCTCGACATGCAGGAATCGACCGTCAAGGTTCATGTTCGGCAGATCATGAGCAAGCTTGGGGCGACAAACCGCACCCAGGTAGCCATCATGGCTCTGATGAAAGGGGATCATGCCACGGGTGGGCCGGAGCCGGCCCTTGCCTAGACGGCTTGGCAGCGCGCCGGCAAGAAACAAATCCGCTTCCCGTCCGCTATCCAAGCCGCGCTGCCGCGCGTAGACTTTCCCACGGACAAGGCAGCAAACGAAGTTCAGAACAAACAAAAGCAGAATCTCACTTGAACTGAGATCACGTTGGGGGCACCGATGTTGATGACCAGTCTGGATCAGGAACCTAAACACACACTGGCGAAGTTCGCCCACTATGACCGCGACCTGCTGGACCGGATGTTCGGCGACGCCAAGCCGGAAAAATACCCCGCGGGTCGACTGCTTTTTCTCCAGGACGATCCATCCGACCGTGTCTACGGTCTGCTCGCCGGCTCGGTCGAGATTTCGATCTTCTCAGCCGAAGGCGACAAACTTGTCGCCAACCTGCAATTCCCGCCGAGCCTCATTGGCGAAATCGGGGTGCTGGACGGTGGCCGCAGGACAGCGACAGCCATCTGCAGGTCGGAATGCTCCATCGTGTCCCTGACGCGCAAGCAGGTGCTTGACCGCATCGAGCGGGACCCTTTGCTGGGTCGAGCCATCATCGAACTGCTGTGCAAGCGACTGAGGTGGATCAGCGAAGAGCTCGGCGACCATACCTTCCTCGCCATCGAGGCCAGGCTCGCCAAGCGGCTGCTGCATCTTAGCGAACTGCTTTCCGATGCCGCGGGCTGGATCGCCATCTCACAATCGGAACTCGCGCAGACGCTGGGGGCGACGCGGGAATCCGTCAACAAACTTCTCAACGACTGGCGTGGCCGCGGCCTGATCGCGACAAAACGTGGTCACGTCAAAGTCAATGATCCGGCCCGCCTGCGACGCGTCAGTTCCGAGTAAGTTGCCTCTGATCGGCCAGGCTTGCCGATCAGAGGCCCCGATCTCAATCCTTGATCATCGGGCACGCACTCAGCTGGTGGCCAGACGCCAGTGCAGGAACTGCAACGCTGCACGGCTCGGCATGAAGAAATAGCCTCCGCCGCGCGTCGTTATGAACGACGGCAGGGTCGTCAGTTCCACCGCCCCTTCCCATCGCGGGATGGTAAAGCGTCCCCTCGGCGCCTCTGCATCGCCGGGCTGCCTGCCGATCAGCGGGTCCTTTTCACCGCGCAAGCCGTGGAAATTCTGCGCCGACATCCAGGTCTGCTGGATGAATTCATATTGCCGTTCGAAGCTCGCATTGAAGCAGATGAACAGCAGCCCTTTCTCCGTCTTGCCGTTGCGGTCGAGAACGTAGCTCCGACCCGCTCGCAGGATACGATGCCGCTTCGAGATGCGCAGTTGGGTGTCGATGTCGGTGCCGAGGGAATCACGGGGGTTGGAACGCCTGATATGGGCCCCAAGGGGGCAATGCAGTCCCTGCGGATCTTCGGCGCCGTAGGTGAACTCATTGTCGAGTTCGCGCCCGGGTCCATCCGGATTCCTGGTCAACGACGAGCCGTTTTTCCATCGCCCGACAATGCGGGCACCGATCCACTCTTCATCCACGGCTTCGAAATCATACGTGCCGCTGCCACGCAGATTGGCGGCCTCCTCGCGGCAGTAGTCGTTGAAACGCCCTACATGCTGCTCGAGCTGGCGGATGACGACGAACGAACCGTTGCGGCCAAAATCATGCGTGGCGGCCCGGCCGTCGACCGGTTGGCCGTCCGCGTCGATCGCCAGCAGGCGCCCCTCTGCGTCAAACTCCGCGGGTGTCGTCGGGCTGGGCGGGTAGAAACCGTGCTCATCCCGATAGCCGAACAGGAATTCGCCTGCAGCGATCTGGTGAATGGGGCTTGAATTGTGGTTGCGCCGGCGCCGTGTGCCCTTGATCACCGGCTGGGATACACCGTCGACGAAACCGAAATGCTCCCGCGCCGGGCGTTTCTCCTCATCACCCTCCGCGACATGTTTCACCGGACATCTGGCGCTGCTGCGGTCGATCATGAGTGGAACGACTGCCCTTGATATCAGCCCGGTTCTGTTGGCAAGCTTGCCTATGTCCAGCACCATTCCATCCAGCTTTGCCTTGTCGGCGGCATAGCAGATCATGGCGAGATCGACGGGTGTCGTCTTGGAACCCCACGACCAGTTTTCAGGTGCGCTGTCGCCCTGATCGTCAAGGATGCGGCTACGATAGTCATTCGCCATGCCTTGCCTGAAGGTCGGCGGAAAACTGCCGAGTGCATCGCTGTCTGGATTGCCGGCGAAGCCCAGCTTGGTCAGGCCCTGAGGGCCAAAGACACAGAACATCGCACGCGACGGCGGTTTGCTGTCGCCGAAACTCGTGTGTTTCAAAAGATGCGCCAGCACCTCCTGTCGTTGCGCTACAGAACTCCCGTCACCGACTTCGAACGCAAGCATGACGGCATGTTCGAGATTGCCGAGCGGTCCGAATATGAGGGACTGTATTTCGCCGCTTTCCAGGCTCTCTACCGACGTCTCACTGGCCTGGTTCAGAAGCGCCCGGGTCAGCGACGGTTTGATGCCATCCTGCCGAGGCAACGAAGTGAACAGGCTCAGCCAGTCGCGTGCCTGGCTCGCGCGCGCGGCATGGAAGCCCTGCCTGATGCGCGAGTTCTTACGGATTATCGTGGTGTTCAGCTCCGGATAGGCCGAATACCAGAAAGAAGTCGGAATCTGCTCGGCGCGAGCCCAGCGCTTGAAGCGGTCGCCATCTCGACTACCGTCCAGGAACAGAAAACGTGTCCTGGGAAAACCTCGGGTGTTGCTCCAGATGCCGGTCAGGCCGGCGGAGGCCTTGGTGACGAAATCCTCCAGGTAGCTTTCCCAGCTGCCGCCATAATTGCTGAAGAAAACGAGGCGGTCGGTGCGTGGAATCCTGACCCAGCGCGCGAAATGGATCGTATTTATGTCGGCGAGATACCCTGGCCTGTATGCGCGCCGGGCAGCGATTGAAATGACGTAGAACGAAAACCGCAGCAGGACCCGCCGAAGCACTCCAGGTTTCAACCACCATCCCGGCTTGATGACGGAGACGGCGGTCATGTGGTTCTGGACGTATCCTTCCTTGTCCTCGCGCTCCTGAAGCTTCGCCAAATTGTCGAGCTTTATTCCAGCGGTGCTGATCTCCTCGCGTTGCTCGATATGCCGCAACCGCAAGGCCACGACCAAGAGCAGCATCCCCATCGCCAGGATCAGTCCGCCGACGGCCAGGATGAAGGAATCGCCAAGGCGCGCCACGGTGCGGAACCAATGCACGCCTTTGTCGAATTGCAGGTAGTAGGTCAGCCAGGTGAAAACCCCGACCAGGACGACCAGCGGTATTGCGGTGCGCAGGTTGAAGATGCTGTGCACTGTAGCCGACAGAAGCGTGCCGCCCGGCTTTTCCAGAAGACTTTGCGCGGGCGAGAACGCCCAGTCGAAATGCTCTTCTTTCTCCAGCTCCTTGCGCACGTCCTTCAATATCTCTCCGGCCGAGGAGCTGTCCGATATCACCGCCGTGGATGGCGGGGCGAGCAGGGTCTGTTGTTCGACAAGCTCCGCAAGCCTGTTCGCCAGCAACTGCTCGGCCTTGATGCGCGCAACGGAATGTCCCGGCGTGCCAGCGAACACCAGCCCCGACATTTCGCCGAACTGCGGCGACACATCGATCGCATGTTTGAGCAGAAAGGTTTCCAGCGGGCCTTTGAGCGAATCGGCCGCAAAACGCTCGAATATCGGTTGCAGTTGCGTCTTCGTCGCGGCGACAAATGCCTCGATCACCGCGCGTTTGCTGCCGTCGCCCGACAGTTCGAGCACGAGATGGAAGCCATCCCCGGTCTTTTTTCCGGCATCGCTTGTCGAAATGGCCGCGAGACTGGCAAAGTGGATGATGCCGGTCTCGTTCAGAGCCGTTCGGATTGCCTCAGCTGCAGGATTGCCGAGGAGATCGACTTCCTTCTGGAGCTGTTTCGCATCGGCCCCGGCGCGCACCGGCACGCACACGGTGACCAGCGCCTGTTCGACAAGACGGTTCTCGGCCGGCGCATCGAACTCCACCATCAGCCTGTCCGGATAGGGACCGATGCGCGTGAGCTTGCCCTCCTTGCCGCGAGCCCGTCGAAAGCCTGGCCTTTCGAATAAGGCACGGAAGGCCTCGGCAACCTGAACGCTGGCGATCGCGGCACCGATGCAGCGATGAATGCCGACCCCGAAAACCATGTTCTCGCTCAAGCTGCGGTCAGGATTGAACGTCCAGGGGTCGCGGACGACCGACGCATCAAACATGGCCGAGCGCGTGAAGGGCAGAACCGACACGTTGGCCGGAATCCTGTACGGGCGCGATCGGCCGACGCCGATCGTCTTCTCCTCGCGCGTGTAGCGCCAGGGCCAGATCCAATGCGGCTTGAAGCGCATGGCCTCGAGCACCGCCTTGTCCAGGCGTGCGTTGTCCTCTTCGTCGACAGCCTTCTTGATGCAGCCGAAGATCTCCGGCCGGCTCAGAACGGCATCGAGGCAATTGGTGCCCCCAAGCAGGTTCGTCGGCGCAAACCCGACGACCATGCCGATCATGATCGCGCGCACCTCCTGCCGGCCAGCAACCTGGCCGCCGTCTTTCGACATATGGATGAGCCGCCCGAGCGGATTGTCGACCACCTCTCCGCGGTCGATCGCCGCCTGGGCGATGTCGATGGAGCGGTCGACCGCCGCGAACATGTTCTTGGCCGCCGCCACGGCCAGTTCGCGCGTGACGGGGTCCGCGTTCCAATCCCCGAACAGGATATGGTTTATGGAGATGGCCCAGTCGCCGAATTGCCGATCGTCCTCGATATCCAGGCCGTAATACTCCCGGCAGATACGTATCGGCACAACGCGCATCAATTCGGTGGCCGCGTCGAATTTCTCGCCGGCATGACGCACGATCTCCTGCGAATGCGTGGCCGCTATGTCCCGCACCCGCTCCTCGACCTCGCTGGGTGGAAACGCGCTGAGGACCACGGACTTTTGCGTGCGATAAAGCTTGCCGTCCTTCAGACTGAGCAGGAAATCGAGACCTCCTGAAAACTCGCGCAACTCGGGGCCATAAGGCGTTTCGAATTCCGATTCACGCTCGAGGACTTCGCGGACATCCTCGAAGCCCAGCAGGAACACGACCTTGCCCACGCGGAAGCGTGGAAGGAGACTGCGCAGGATTCGGAGCCACCAATCCGGGGTTTCCAGGAACCAGCCGATGGCGCGTCCCACAAGGGTCGTCTTGCGCTTGCGCTCGAAGTCGAACGGCGGTGTTTCACTGCCAAGAGGCAGGCTGGCCTGGCCCTTGAGAACTCCTTCATAATATTTGGTCGAGAAGCCCATTCCGACGATCCCCCCGGAAAACGCAAAGACGTGCAGGCTATGCTATGAACCGGCCTTCACCGGGTAAGTGATCCGCTTCACATTGCTGCCTGGCGGAGCGGCATAAACTCGAGCCTTGGCCTGGCTCAGCCGGCCGCGTCGAAATTGTCCAGCAGCCGCTGGTTGATGGAGCCGTCCGCGAACGGGATCCAATCGATCCAGCTACGGCTGAATCGCGGATGCCTAGCCTCGAACAGAACGCGCTCGGCACGAGCCTCCGCGACTTGCCCGCTGCGCACAAGCGCGCCGATCTTGAGAAATCGCGGATAGAAATAGTCCTGGGCAAAAGACAGCGAACGCTCGGCGGTTGTTATGACAGCCGGCCAATCCTCCAGCAGCGTGTACGCCGCTGCCAGCTCACCCAGCGTGTGAAAGCGATAGTTCTCGAAAGGCGACAAGCGATCAGCCCGCTTCAGAACGGTGATCGCCTCCTGCGGACGCGACGCCATGAGCCGGGCACTGCCCATGGCCTGGTAGGCCAACACAAAACTCGGGTTGTAGTGAAGCGCCTGCTGCAGGAAATCCTGCGCAACAAGCGGGCGTCGCCGCAGCACTTCGATGGAGCCCAGAAACGCATATGGACGGGCATCCTGACTGTCCACCAGCAAGGCCCGCTGCGACAACTCGGCAACCCGGGCAAGATCATCGGGCTCGCCGCGGTTGAGCCAGCCGCGCCAGAGATACCACCAGGCCAGTTCGCTGAGCACCGTGCCCGAATTGGGGTCTTCGTCATAGGCCTGCTGGAACAGCTTGAGGGCCGCATCCATGTCGGCGCGCGTGCGCCGTTGCATATGCCAGCGGCCACGGCGCACAAGTTGCCAGGTTTGCAGCCGCTCCCACGGAATCTGGAAGGTACGCACCTGTTCGACCCGATCGACCTCTCGCTCAAGGGTGGACACGATTTCTCCACCGAGATCGTCCTGGAGCTGGATGAGTTCCTCAAGGCCGCGCTCGAACCGGCCGGACCAGACCACACGGCTGTTGCTGCTGTCGGTGAGCGACGCACTCAACCGGATGTGCTTGTCGAAGCTGGCAACCGAGCCCGTCACCAGATAGCGCGCGCCAAGAAGATTGCCGATCGCTGCGGTTCCCAGCCACTGATCGCGGAACTGGAAGCTGGAATCGCGCGCGATGACCGGAAGCGATCGTGTCGCCGCAAGCCCGTGGATGATGTCGTCGACGATGCCGTCCGCCAGATAGTCCGTCGATCGGTCGGGACTGCTGTTCTGAAAGGGCAACACCGCGATGGCCGGCTGATGATCCCTGGAATCGGTGTTGACGGGCTGCACGATGGACGAGCGAACCGCGGCGAATGCGAGAGACTTCGTCTGGGCTGAGGCAGGCGCGGTAACCAGGATCCTGACCGGCAAGGCGATGTTCTTGAGCTGCATCGGGCCGAGATCGGTGAATTCGACCGAAAACCTGCCGCTGATATGTTCGTGCGTTGTGCCTGTTATCGCGACACCGCCCGGCGGCGAGAACTCCTGCAACCGTGCCGATATGTTCACGCAGTCGCCGAAAGTCCCATCTTCGCTCTGGATGACCACACCCGTCGCGACGCCGATGCGGAACGGCATGCGCAGGTTTTCCGCCTCGCTTGCATTGAGTTTGTCGAGCCGAAGCTGAGCTTCCAGCACGGCGCGCAGCGCCTCGACAGGGCTGCCGAACTCCGCCATCAGGCTGTCGCCCGCCGCCCCGAAGATACGGCCACCAAATTCACCGACCGTTTCAGCTATCAGGTTTCGCCGTTCATGGAAGATCCTGACGGCGGTTTCCTGATTTTCGTTCATCAGGCGCGAGAAGCCGACTGCGTCGATGGCGCAGATGGTGGAAAGCTGCCGGATCGCCTGCTGATCAACCATTCATGTTGATCTCAAAACCTCGTTAGCCCTCAAGCCGACACAAGCCTGAACCGGCGGTCTCAAGGCCGATGGCAGATACTTTGAATCGCAGAACGATTTGAAGTACTTCGCCATTGTCCCCACCTGGGCAAAGCCAAGAGGACGCTAGCACGGATTTGGACACCCGCAAATCATTAGAGTACAAACAACTACTGACTTGCCGTGCAATTTTGACCGAGGTCGGCATCTAACTGCAATATGCCGATAGATGAAACGCTCCGCAGCGAAACCGCCACGGAGCGTGCAGGACCTATTCGGCGATATCGACGCTTTCGAAACGGTGCGAACCGAGCGGGTCCATGACGTAGCCCGTTATCTTCTTCGACATCGGCAGCGATACGGTCGAATGGTCGAGTGTGGCCCAGGGCGCCTGTTCTTTGAACAGGACCTGAAGCTCGTGATACATCCTGGTACGTTCCGACTGGTCGGAGGTGATGCGCGCCTTCTGCATCAGGTCTTCGACCGGCTGGTAGCACCAGTTGGCGAAATTGGCACCGCCGACACCCGAACAGGCGAAGAAGTAGCTGATCAGATTGTCGGGATCGCCATTGTCGCTGGTCGCGCCAAGGATGATGGCACCATCGCGGTCCTTGTCGCGGGCGCGCTTCACATACTCGCCCCACTCATAGGACACGATCTCGACCGTGACCCCCACCTTGGCGAAATCCGCCTGGATCAGCTCCGCGGTACGCCGCGCGTTCGGCATGTAGGGGCGACTGACCGGCATCGCCCAGATCTTCATCTTGAGATCCTTGACGCCAGCCGTCTCCAGCATCTTCCTGGCCGCTTCCGGATCATATTTGTCGTCCGCCACCGCATCGTTGTAGCCCCACATGCCTGGCGGCAAAGGGTTCTTGGCGACCTGGCCCGTGCCCTGGAAGATGGCGTCGATGATCGCCTGCTTGTTCATGGCCATGTTGAGCGCGCGGCGCACGTCCGCCTTGTCGAAAGGCGGCATCAGCGTGTTGTAGGCGAGATATGCCACGTTCAGACCCGGCTTTTCCATTACCGTCAGGTTGGGATCGGCCTTGAGCTCCGCGATATCGGCCGGCGCCGGGTAAGGCGCCATCTGGCATTCACCTGCCCGCAGTCGCTGGATGCGTGCGGTCGGATCGACGGTGACGGCGAAGACCAGCTCGTCGAGTTTCGGCTTCTCGCCGAAATAATCGGGATTTGCCTGGAAGCGGATGACGGCATCCTGCTGATAGTCGACGAAACGGAAAGGCCCGGTGCCGATCGGCTGCTGGTTCAGTTTTTCCTTGGTGCCCGCGGCCAGGAGCTTGTCGGCATATTCCTTCGACAGAACCGAGCCGAAATCCATCGCCAGCATGGCCAGAAGCGAAGCGGACGGCTGGTTGAGGACGATCTTCAGCGTGTTGTCGTCGATCCTGGAGATGTCCTTGATCAGGTTCTGCATCTCCATGCCTTCGAAGATCTCCCAGCTCGAGCCGGCGATGTAGCCGTACCAGGGGTTGTCTTTCAGGCGCTGGCGATCCAGCGAGAAGATCACGTCATCGGCGGTGAGCTCGCGGCTCGGCGTGAAATAGTCGGTGGTCTGGAACTTCACACCTTTGCGCAGCTTGAAGGTGTATTCGAGCTTGTCGTCCGAAATCGTCCAGCTTTCTGCGAGACCAGGGACCACGTTGGTGGTGCCCTGTTCAAACTCGACCAGGCGGCTGTAGATCGGCTTGGACGACGCATCCCAGGTGGAATTGGTGGAGTAGAGTGCCGGGTCGAACCCTTCCGGTGAGCTTTCCGAGCAGTAGACGAGGCTCTTGGCCAGTGCCTGTCCGCCAAAGAGGCCGGACAGGAGGGCTACGGCGACCCCTGTGACGAGCCGCGCAGCCGAGCGGCTGCGTTGTGAAACAGTCATGATCTTCCCCTTTTTCTGGTTGTTGTTGGCAGTCATGCGATGGCCAGCCCCTCACAGCGCGGACCATCGCTGGATTTACAGCTACTCGGCCCTGCCGCCGGTGGTTTCCAGCCCGCGGCCGGCACGCCAGACCGGATCCGGTCGCGTCCACAGGATATCCGAGGTGATGAGGCTGGCGACCTCACGCGCATGCAGGGCCAGGAACTTCTCGCCCTTTTCTGCAGTGCCCTTGCTGGGGAAGCCCCAGGTGCCGGTCTTCGGTGCGCGCTCGGAGAAGGAGTAGAAACGCGATGCACCGTGCGGCGCCTCGTTCTGGCCCGCCTGCAGCGCCTCGGCTTCCTTGAACTTGTCGGTTTTGACGATGTCACCGGCAATAGCCAGCATGACGGAGGCCTCGCCCTCGCAGGCGTGCTTGGGGCCATCGTCGGATTCGAACAGCGCCGAGGTTTCCTCCTGCGCGAGGAACCATGGTGTCGTCGCCACGATCGGCATGTCGAATTCCACGGCCAGTTCGCGCACGGCGACGGCCAGCGGATCGACATTGCCGCCGTGGCCGTTGACGATGAGCAGGCGTGTGAAGCCGATCGCCTTCAGCGAACGCGCGATCGAACGCAACACGCCGTGATAGGCGGCATAGTCCAATGTGATCGTGCCGCCGAACGGCAGATGATGCTCGCTCATGCCAAGCCAAAGGCCAGGCAGGACGGCCAACGGCACGTCGTCTGAAACCAGCCGCGCCCCACGCACGGCGGCAGCTGCAGCACTCGCCGTGTCGGTGATCACCGGCAGATGCGGCCCATGCTGTTCAAGCGAACCGACTGGCAGGATGGCCAGCGCATTGCCGCGCTCGGCAATCGCCCGCAACTCCGGCGCCGTCATGCGCGCCCATTCGACTTCCCGAACCATGAATTCCTCCTCAAACAGCGGTTGCATCGCCGGGCCGAGCTTATTGGCGGTCGGCTCCAGCAAGCGCTGACCATCTGGTTTGTTATTCCCACCCACGCGGCGAGAATTTCATTTTCCGATCCGCTAAATGATTTTCCTTGTTGTGGATATTGTCAACGGCTATCGTCCAATCGACACACTGGACCAACTATTGGGGATTGATGGCCAAGCACCCGAAACTCGGATCGAACCTCAAGGCATTGCGCCAGAAACATGGCTGGAAGCTGAGCGATGTCAGCAGCAAGACCGGCGTGGCGATCTCGACGCTGTCCAAGGTCGAAAACGACCAGATGTCGCTTTCCTATGACAAACTCCTGCAAATCGGCGAGGGGCTCGGCCTGTCGATGGCCGAACTGGTGGCCGAACCTGAGGTACCCGGTCACCCGTTGACCCGGCGCTCGATCAACCTGCATGGCGACGGGCTGCAGCAGAAAACCCAGAATTACGACTATCTCTACCTCAGCACGGAAATCACCAAGAAGCGCATGGTTCCGGTGCTGACGCGCATCACCACCCGCTCGCTGGACGAGTTTGGCCCGCTCATCAAGCATTCCGGCGAGGAGTTCCTGTACGTGCTGGAGGGAGCTATCGAGGTGCACACCGAGCACTACGCGCCGGTCCGCCTCGAGAAAGGCGAGAGCATCTACATCGACAGCACCATGGGTCACGCCTATCTCGCCGTCGGCGAAGGCGATGGGCTCGTGCTCGCGGTCTGCTCCAGCGCGCAGCCGGATTTCCAGTCGGCGCTGATCGAGATGCTGGACCACTGAAGCGCTTGACGCCGTTTTCAAATTTTGAAAATGCTTAGCGGATAGGAAATTTGTATGCGCGCCGGCGACCGATCGCTGGTGCCGAAGGATTGCCAATGACGACGCAAGAAGCCGGGCCTGTAAAAGCCGATGTCCTGATCATCGGTGGCGGCATCGCCGGCGCTTCCGTCGGCTACTGGCTGGCGCCGCACCTGAAGACGGTGTTGCTCGAGCGCGAGAGCCAGCCCGGATACCATTCGACCGGCCGCTCGGCCGCGCTGTTCAGCGAAACCTACGGCACGCGCCAGGTGCGCGCATTGACGGCAGCGAGTCGCGCCTTCCTTGAAAATCCTCCGGCCGGCTTCGCGGAGCATCCGATCCTGACGCCGCGCGGCATGCTGGTCGTGGCTTCCGCGGAGCAGGAACACCTGCTTGCCGAACATCAGGATGCGGTCCGTTCGATCGGACTGGCGGGTGAACGACTCGATTTCGAAGGCGCCAGGGCCTGGGTCCCGGTGTTGCGGCCGGAAGGCGTCACCGGCGCCGTCTACAATCCCAATGCCGAGGATATCGACGTGCATGCCCTGCATCAGGGCTATCTGCGCGGCCTGAAACGCGCCGGCGGCACCGTGATCGGCAACGCGGAAGTGACCGCGGCCGAACAAAGCGGGGCCGACTGGCGCCTTGTCGCTTCGGGCAGGGAGTATATTGCGCCGATCGTGATCAACGCCGCGGGGGCCTGGGGCGATGAGATCGGCGCGTTGTTCGGCGCCAGCCCGATCGGATTGGAACCACGCCGGCGCACGGCCTTCGTCTTTGCGCCGCCCGCCGGTCACGACGTCACCCGCTGGCCGATGTTCATCACCGCCGATGAAAGCTGCTACATCAAGCCCGATGCCGGCCTGCTGCTCGGCTCACCAGCCAATGCCGACCTGATGGCGCCGCAGGACGTTCAGCCCGAAATGGAAGACATTGCGCTCGGCATTCATCGCATCGAAGAACTGACGACGCTCTCGGTCGGCCGCCCCAGCCGCGTATGGGCAGGATTGCGATCCTTTGTCAGCGATGGCGATCTGGTCGGGGGTTTCGACGCGAAGGTGCCCGGCCTGTTCTGGCTGGTCGCACAGGGTGGCTACGGTATCCAGACATCCGCCGCCATGGGAGAAGCCTGCGCCGCCCTCGTGCGCGGCCAGCCACTGCCGGCGCGCATCGCCGACTTCGGGCTCGACAATGCCATGCTCAGCCCGAAACGGCTCGACAGATAGCAAGACCGGGACCAATCCGGCGACCAGAGCGCTTCCGTTTTTCAAGGAAACACTCCAACTCTTTGTTTGCCGCATGATCTTGTCCGAAAAGTCCGCAACTTTCCGGGATCATGCTCAAACCGCTTCGCGGCACATGCAAAAAGCCCGCTTCATCTCGCGTGAAGCGGGCTATTTTTTCGCTGCCAAAGCAATCAGCGCGCCGAGAAACCCGGAGGCGTGCGGCCGACGCGCGACTTGCGCGCGGCATAGCGCGCATCGCGCTTGGCCTTGCGTTCGGCCTCATCGGCCAGCAGGCGCGAGATGCGATCATTCTCTTCCGCCTCGCGCAATGCGGCTTCTTCGCGCGCCTTCGCTTCAGCTTCGAGTCTCGCAGCCTCCGCCGCGGCTTCACGCTCCGCCTTTTCAGCGGCTTCGCGTGCCAGGCGTTCCTGCTTCAGCCGAGCCTTCTCGGCTTCACGGATAGCGCGTGCCTCGAGGATCGCCTTGCGTTCCGCCTGGCGAGCCAGCACTGCCGGATCGTCCGCTGCGGGCTTTGCCTTGAAGCGCTCCAGGAGCGCCTTCTTTGCCTCGTTCGCGGCATTGCGCCGCTCGAAAATGTCTTTTTCCCTGTAGATAGCCAAGTCCAGTTCCCTGAAATCTATGTGCGGGGCTTACATACGCGCGCGAAAGCAGAGATCAAGCACCAATTCGGTATGCCAGCCATGAATAGAACGCGCATGTTGCAGCGCAACGACATATTAGCGGGCCGCGCGTCATTTCGAACGCGCGATGGGCACACAAGACTTCGAACCCGCGCCCCGTGCTTTCCGAAATTGATTCCAATTGTCGGAAGGGTGCTTCAACGGCTGGCCCAATCTCCAGATTTGGTACTTCGCTAACCTCACCCTATATGCCCTCGGACCAGCCAGCGGGACACGCGCATGACCGATCTTTCCGTTCTCGACCTCTCGCCCGTCGGCGAGGGCAGCACACCAGGGCAGTCTCTTGCCAATACGCTGGACCTTGCCCGCCACGCCGAACGGCTGGGCTACAAGCGCTACTGGCTGGCCGAGCACCATAACATGCCTGGCATTGCCAGCGCCGCGACCGCCGTCGTCATCGCCCATGTCGCAGCCGGCACCAGGACCATTCGCGTCGGCGCCGGCGGCATCATGCTGCCCAACCACGCGCCGCTGGTGATTGCCGAACAGTTCGGCACGCTGGCCGCCCTGCATCCCGGCCGCATCGACCTCGGTCTCGGCCGAGCCCCTGGAACCGACATGATGACGGCACGCGCACTGCGTCGAAACCTCGATGCCGGCGTCGACAACTTCCCGCGCGACGTCGTTGAACTGATGGCCTATTTCGAGCCTGCCGAAGACGGCCAACGCATCCGTGCCGTGCCAGGAGAGGGTGAAGCCGTGCCGGTCTGGATCCTCGGTTCCAGTCTTTATGGCGCGCAACTCGCCGCCATGCTCGGCCTGCCCTACGCCTTCGCCTCGCATTTCGCGCCGGCGGAGCTGGACCACGCGCTCGAGGTCTATCGCACGCGGTTCGAGCCTTCCCAGCATCTCGACAAACCGCGCGTCATGCTCGGCATCAATGTGATCGCGGCACCGACCGACGCGGAAGCAAGGCTGCTGTTCACCTCGCTGCAGCAGGCTTTCGTGAACCTGCGCAGTGGCCGCCCGGGTCGGCTGCCGCCACCGGTCGAGAATTTTGACCGCGATCTCGATCCCGTGGCGCGCACCATGCTGAATCAGGCGCTGTCCTGCGCCGTGGTCGGCTCGCCTGAAACGGTGAAGCAGGGCGTCGAGGCTTTCATCGCGCGCACCGGCGCCGACGAGCTGATGGTGACGGCCCAGGTCTTCGATCACGCCGCCCGGGTGCGTTCCTTCGAGATGCTTGCAGATATCCATCGGGGCATGTCGAAGGCTGCGTGATCGCCGTTGCGGGCTATTTCAGCGCCCGCACCAGTTCCGCGTCGGGATAGCAGGTCGCGGCGCGGCCGTTCCTGGCCTGCCATTCGCCGATCGAACGCCGCGTCTTGAAGCCCGGAAGGCCATCGGCGCTGCCGACGTCATAGCCCTTCTTTTCCAGCACGCGCTGCAGGCTGGCGATATCCGACCTGTAAAGTCCTCCCACCGCTCCCCATTCCGCCGAAAACCGGTGATCGCCCTGCGCTATGCGATCAGCGCCCGAGGCCGATGAACAGCGCATAGAGGTCTGAGGTGTTGTATTCCTTCAGCACATAAAAGTTCGGTGTCACCAGGAATGCCGGGCCATGGCGGCCGGCGGGCATCATCAGGAATGCCTCGGCTGCATTTTCGCCGGGCGGGAACGGCTTGCCGTCGACCCGCCTGATGCCGAGCTTGTTCCAGGCCGAGACCGGCTTGCCGCGATCAGGCCCTTCCAGCGCGCAGGAGACCGTATCCGGCGCGGTGACCTCGTAGCCCCAGCCGCGCCCTTTCACCCAGCCGTAGTGGACGAGATAGTTGGCGATCGATCCCATGACGTCCGGTACCGAGTTCCAGATGTCGGTCTTGCCGTCGCCGTCGAAGTCGACTGCGTGCTTGAGGAATGAGGTCGGCATGAACTGCGGCTGCCCGAGCGCGCCGGCCCAGGACGATTTCATCGCTCCGACCGGAGCAAGACCGCGCTGCACGATTTCCAGCGCTGCCAGCAGTTCCTGACGGAACATGTCCTTGCGCGTTGCCAGAAAAGCCTTGGTGCCCAACACTTCGAAGGCATCGTAGGGGATCTTCGCCGCGCCGAAGCCGCTTTCGCGGCCCCAGATCGCCAGCACCACCGATCCCGGCACGCCGTAGCGCTTCTCGATCTGGCGCAGCGTCGCGGCGTATTTCCCAGCGCGGGCACGTCCGCCATTGGAAACCGCCGCCACGATCTTTTCGGCAAAATAGGCGCCTGGAGAACCGAACTCGGCCTGGTGCTGTTTCTTCGGTGTCTTCGGCTTTTCCCCCGGCAGCACGAGATCGGGCAGCTTGAGATTCGGTTTCACGCCGTCGAAGGCAGCATTGAACGTCGCCTGCGAAATGCCCTTTGCCTTGGCCTCCGGCCAGAGATCGTTCTGCAGCCAGGTCCGGAACTGGTCATCGACGGTCGCAGCCGAAACGGAACCCGCGAAGCTCGCAACAAGGGCAGCGAGCAGAAACAGCCGTTTCAGCGAGGGGAACAGAAAGCTGCCAGGGAAACGGTTCATCCTGTCTCCTCGAGAATCTCGTTCAGAATGTCGTGCGCGACTTCAACGCCGCGGCCAGCGTGCCCTCGTCGAGATAATCGAGTTCGCCACCCACCGGCACGCCATGCGCAAGCCTTGTCACTTTCACATCAAAGCTGGAGAGCTGGTCGGTAAGGTAGTGTGCCGTCGTCTGCCCCTCGACCGTGGCGTTGACGGCGAGAATGACTTCCTTGACCGCACCGGCAGCGATCCGATCCACAAGTGAACGGATATTCAGCTGGTCGGGACCGATGCCGTCGAGCGGCGAAAGCGTGCCGCCGAGGACATGGTAGCGAACATTCATGGCCGCCGCCCGTTCCAGCGCCCAAAGATCCGAAACATCTTCGACCACGATCAGCGTGGCTTCATCGCGGCGCGGGTCGGTGCAGATCATGCAAGGATCGGCGGTATCGACGTTGCCGCAGGTCGAGCAGATGCGCACCTTCTCGACCGCCTCGCCCATGGCATTGGCCAAGGGTGCCGAGGAGTTGATCCTTTTTCTTGATGAGGTGCAGGGCCGCGCGGCGCGCCGAACGCGGTCCCAGCCCGGGCACCTTGGCCAGAAGCTGGATCAGGCGTTCGATTTCAGGACCGGCGATTCGCTTGGACATCGCACCGATGTAGGATTTTTTCAGCCGCTTTGGAACTGAGCAGCAACGGCGCCCGCGCCGTTGCTGATGAACGCTGTCGGTAGCCCGAGGCTCAGCCCTCCATACGAATCACTGCAGCGGGCGGCTTTCCGACACGATCAGAGCGCCGATGGCATCGGTGTTTTCCGGCGTCGACTGGAACGACATCACGACGTCAGGCTCGGATGTCGTCGCCGAGGCCAGAACAGGCTGCGGCCTTTCGCTTGGCACCGCCGAAGCGGTCTTGAACGGAAGTCGGGCCGGTTCGGCCGAGGCCACCATAACCGGCGCGGCGGCCGTGGCTGGCGCCGGCTTTGTCGAAACAAACGCCGTCGCCGGGATCGTGGCAGCCGAGGCGACAGCAACGGTCTCAACCGGAGCAACCGGCGCCGCCGAGGCCATCATGGTGGCGCCTTCTTCCGGCAGCGGCTGCCAGTTGCGGCCGCGCTTCTCGTAGAAGGCGTTGCCACCAGCGACCAGCACGTAGTGCATGTTCTTGTAAGGGAACTTGAGGCCGGCCGTATGGAAGAACATCGAGTTCTTGGCCTTGGTCGAGCGTTCGCCCTTGAGCACCGCCTCGGCAGCATCCATGACATCAGGCAAGGCCTTGGAGTTCATGCGACGGGTCATCACGCCCGGCGCGAACTGGCCTGGCTGACCAACAACGGTGCAGATGTTGTCGCCATACTTGCCCGAGCGCAGGCGGTTCATCACCACCGTGCCGACGGCGACCATGCCATCGCGGCTGGAACGATTCGATTCGAAGAACATCGCGCGCGCCAGGCATTCCTTGTCGCGGCTGGTGTAGCGGTAAGCGCCGACCTTGGAACTGGGGGCAACCGAATCGGAGAGCTTGGCAACGGACAGGCCGTGACTGCCGGTGGTCTGGCTGCAGGCAGCCAGGAAGAGCGGGCCCAGGACAACCGTCCCGAGGGCGATCAGCTTTTTCCAACGCGTGGCGATCAACAAACGTCCCTCATTCTTGCTGCCGCCTTGTCCCCAGGATATGCGGCAAGAATGAGACACTTTCGGGCAAAAAGATGGCCAAAGCCTTACTTTGCCGAACAAGGTGAACAATTCGTGGATTTAACGAAGTCGTTACCGAGTGGTTAAGCCCAGGATATAACGCAATATTTCATCCTGTAACAAAAAAGGAGCAAGAGAAACACACCTGATATTCTAAGCGATTTCTCTTGCTTCCTTCAGAAATACTTATTCCTTCGAATTAAAATGGCAGCTTCATGCCGGGCGGCAGAGGCAAACCGGCAGTCAAAGCCTTGGTTTTTTCCTGCATGATCTGTTCGACCTTGACCTTGGCGTCGTTGTGGGCGGCTAAAATAAGGTCTTCCAGGATTTCGACCTCGTCTTCCTTGAAGAGGGATGGATCGATCTTCAGCACCTTCATCTCGAATTTGCCGGTCAGCGTCACATTGACCAACCCGCCGCCGGCCTGGCCGGTGGCTTCGAGATTCGCGATCTCCTCCTGCATGGACTGGAACTTGGCCTGCATTTCCTTTGCCTTGCCCATCAGGCCGAGCAGATCTTTCATCGTCTGATCCTTCTCAAAAATCGATGTCGTCGTCCGAAGCCGGCTCCACCGGCTGGTCGGCATCTTCGCTTTCTTCATTCGGCGCATCGGGAATGCGCACGTCGATGATCTTCGCGCCTGGAAAACGGGCGAGAATGGCCGCCACCGCCGGATCGGCGCGCGCGTCGGAGAAGGCGATCTCGCGACGCGTCGTCTCGACCTCGGCCATCGTCTGGCCGCCCTCTTCCTTCGACAATGACACCAGCCAGCTACGGCCCGTCCAGGCCCGCAGCTTCGAGGTCATTTCGTTGAGCAGCATCTTCGGCGCGTCTTCGGTCAACGTCACATCGATGCGACCCGGCTCGAAGCTCACCGGACGAACGTAGCGCTTGATCTGCACCTTGAAGGCGATGTCGCGGTTCTGATCGGCAAGAGCGATGATGTCGGCCAGGGATTTGACCGGTACGGACTGCTGCTCCTGTGCCGGCTCCGGTGCCGGCACGAAGGCGGGAGATTGAACGGGCTCGACCAGGCGCATGGTCTGTCCGCCGCCGGGCGTGACCGGCATGCGAACCGATGCGGTGGCCATGGCCGCGCCACCGTTTCCGCCACCGGGAGCAGGGGCGCCATTCGCGCGCGCGGCTGTGCCAGGCGCCGGCTGCCCGTTCTCCAGCGACTTCAGGGCCTCATCGAGCGTCGGCAGGTCGGCGGCATGGGCAAGTCGAATCAGCACCATCTCGGCGGCACTCACCGGGCGGTTGGAACTTTGCACTTCCGGGATGCCCTTGAGCAGCATCTGCCAGGCACGGGACAGCACCCGTACCGACAAGGTGCGCGAAAATTCGACGCCGCGCGTGCGTTCATCCTCGCTGAGCGCCGCATCGTCTGCCGCTCCTGGCACGAATCGCAAGCGCGTGACGAGGTGGGTGAATTCGGCCAGATCGGTCAGCACGGCCGCGGGATCGGCACCGACATCGTAGAGCGCCCTAAGTCCCTGCAGTGCAGAGGCGATATCGCCTCTCATGATGTGTTCGAACAGGTCGACGATGCGGGCGCGGTCGGCGAGGCCGAGCATGGCGCGCACCGCTTCCGCCGTGACATTGCCGGCACTGTGGGCAATGGCCTGGTCGAAGATCGACTGGGCGTCGCGCATCGAGCCTTCGGCAGCGCGGGCGACCATGGCAAGCGCATCGTCGTCGGCCTCGATCTGCTCGAGGCCGGCGATGCGTTTCAGATCCGCCTTGATCATCGCGGCATCGATACGACGCAGGTCGAAACGCTGGCAGCGCGACAACACCGTGATCGGAACCTTGCGGATCTCGGTGGTGGCGAAGATGAACTTCACATGCGGCGGCGGCTCCTCCAGCGTCTTCAGCAGGCCATTGAAGGCCTGCGTGGAGAGCATGTGCACCTCGTCGATGATGTAGACCTTGTAGCGCGCGGAGACAGGCGCGTAGCGGACACGATCGATGATGTCGCGGATGTCGTCGATGCCGGTATGGGAGGCGGCATCCATCTCGATGACATCGACGTGGCGACCTTCCATGATCGCCTGGCAATGCTCGCCGGGCACCGAAAGATCGACGGAAGGGCGATCGATTTCGGCAGTCCTGTAGTTGAGCGCTCGCGCCAGGATGCGCGCGGTGGTTGTCTTTCCGACGCCGCGCACACCCGTCAGCATCCACGCCTGTGCGACACGTCCGGTGGAAAAGGCGTTGGTGAGTGTCCGAACCATCGGCTCCTGGCCGATCAGTTCGGAGAAATTGGATGGCCGGTATTTGCGCGCCAGGACGCGATAACCGCCAGGGGCCTTTTCCGGTGCGGGATTGTTTCCGGCTTCGCTCATCCGCCCTGACTGCTCCCTGGAGCCTGTTTCCGCAAATAAGTTTCGCCCGCCAAGCTGCGCGCCATCATTGTTCGCGACAGAAGGACCGCGGGAGAAGAGCGAAGAGGCGGGAGGCTGGAACAATGACCCGTTCCGGGCTCGTTAGGGCTGCTTCCTTCCGGACCTGACCCGGTTGGCGAGTGGATCGTCCACCACCAACCTCCCAACCCCCATATCGGCAATTTGACGCCAGAATGCAAGGGTCAAGCAAGGGTCCGGAACAGCCATGGCTTCTTGGGGCAGACAGAATGAAGGGCTTGCGACGAAACCGGCGCCGTTTTAGCCTCCTGTCAAATCTCTGGGGGAATGCCGATGCTGCCTGGCCTCAAGGCCGGATTTTCGCTGGACGCCCGGTTGGAGGCAGACAGCGAACAATTGCTGTGGCTCGGCCTGTGCGAACTGCGCATCATGAACGATTGCCGCTGGCCCTGGCTGATCCTGGTGCCGCAGCGACCCGGCATCGAAGAGTTGCACGACCTCACCCCGTTGGACCAGGCGATGCTGACCTTCGAGGCCAACATGGTAGGGCAGGCGCTGAAGCAAGCCACCGCGTGCACCAAGATCAACACTGCCGCACTCGGCAACATCGTGCGCCAGCTGCATGTCCACGTCATCGCCCGCAACGAAGGCGACACGGCCTGGCCCGGGCCGGTCTGGGGCCATGGGCCGCGGGAGCCATACAAACGTTCCGATCTCCATCGGTTTGCCGAACAGATCAAGGCGGCGCTATAACGCGCCGACAACTTCGCCGAGTTCCCGAGTCTCTCCATGACCTTTCGCCTGTTCGACGCACCTTTGCGCGAGCCCAGTCAATTCGTCGGCTTTGCCGGCAACCGCATCGACCGCCAATCCGAGAATCGCTCCGACGATTGCGTGGAAATTGCGCTCAAGGATCCCGCGGCGCGCATCCTGCCGATGCGCGACGGTCGCCTCTATCTGAAGCTGAAGGATGGTGGCGCCTTTGATCCCTGGTTCGACCTGGCCGAAAGCGCCGGCGTCGAAACCACGCTTTCAGCAGCGATCCTGCTGGGGTACGCCGAGGGGCAACCGATCCTGGCGGCGCCCGCGGCCATGGTCCCGGAAGCACTGCCGGAAACCATCAAGGCCATCGACCACCGCTCGGTCTATATCCAGGGGCTGATCGACGAAGCCGCGTTAGGCGCGTTGGCACAGGGGGCCGCGCTGCTGTCCTGGAATGCCAGCCATCGTTTCTGCTCGAAATGTGGAAATCCGTCCGAAATGCGCGCCGGCGGCTACAAGCGCCATTGCCCGGCCTGCGGCACCGACCATTTTCCACGCACCGACCCGGTGGCGATCATGCTGACGGTCTCGCGCGAGCGATGCCTGTTGGGCCGCGGCCCGCATTTCGCGCCCGGCATGTACTCTTCGCTCGCAGGGTTCATCGAACCTGGCGAAACGATCGAGGCAGCGGTGCGCCGCGAGACCCTGGAAGAGGCCGGCATCCGGCTCGGCCGCATCGTCTACTACGCCAGCCAGCCCTGGCCGTTCCCCTATTCATTGATGATCGGCTGTTTTGGCGAAGCGCTGAACGAGGACATCCAGGCCGACCTCAGCGAACTGGAGGACTGCCGCTGGTTTTCGCGCGACGAGACGCGGCTGATGCTGGAGCGGCGGCACCCGGAAGGGCTGATGACGCCCCCGCCGGGCGCCATCGCGCATCACCTGATCAAGGCCTGGCTGGATAGCGGAGGCTGAGCGTAGCGGTCTGGAAATAGCCGCTGCTCGCTCCGATATGACGACTTCCACGCGGAGCCGTGTGGAGGTCGCTACCCTTGAAGCAGGAGCATTCCTTGATCCGACGCCAGACACTCAACCCCGCCGGACTGTTCGACAGCCAGCAATATGGTTTCAGCCAGGCAGTGGTGGTCGAAGGCGGGCGCAGGATGCTCCTGTCCGGCCAGGTCGGCGTCGATGAACATGAAAAGACCGTCGAGGGCGGGATGGGTCCGCAGACGGTCAAGGCCCTCGACAACATCGACTATCTGCTGAAACAGGCCGGCGGCGACCTTTCGCACGTCGTGATGCTGCGCATCTATATCGCGCAGGCAGCCCAAGACGACCAGGGGCCGATCGCGGAGGCCCTGCGCCGTTACTTCCCGACCGACCCGCCGCCTTCGTCCTGGATCATCGTCACCGGCCTGTCGCTGCCGGAATGGCTGATCGAGATCGAAGCGGAAGCGGTATTGCCTTAGAGCATTTTGTAGCCAAGTGGAATCACCTGGCGTTACAAAAATGCAACGAAAACAAAAGCTTAGAGCGCTTGCGCGTTTCCGTGAAAAACGGAACCGCTCTAGTCCGCCACTTTCCACTGCTCGCGCGAATCGCTGGCCGGATAGACGCCGAGGATGCGCACTTCCTTGGAGAAGAAGCGCAGTTCCTCGAGCGCGTTCTTGACGCCGGGATCCTCAGGATGGCCTTCGATGTCGGCGTAGAACAACGTCGCGGTGAAGGCGCCGAGCTGATAGCTCTCCAGCTTGGTCATGTTGACACCGTTGGTGGCGAAGCCGCCCATCGCCTTGTAGAGCGCGGCCGGCACGTTGCGGACGCGGAAGATGAAGGTGGTCATCATCCTGGTGTCGGGCGAGGGGCGCTGCACCCAGTGCTTCGACTTGGTCAGGACGACGAAGCGGGTGACGTTGGAATCGGTATCCTCGACATTTTCTTCCAGGATATCGAGGCCGTAGAGCGAAGCAGCCAGCCGCGGCGCCAGGGAGGCCATCGTGCGATCCTTCTCGGCGGCCACGAATTTCGCCGAACCGGCGGTGTCGCCGGCCACGACCGGCTTCCAGCCGTTCTTGCGGATGTATTTCCGGCATTGGCCGAGCGCATGGATATGACTGTGCACGGTCTTGATCTCGGAGCGCTGCACGCCTGGCAACACCATCAGCTGGAAATGGATCGGCAGGAAATATTCGCCGATGATGTGCAGCTTCGATTCCGGCAGAAGATGATGGATGTCGGCGACGCGCCCGGCGATGGTGTTCTCGATCGGGATCATGGCGAGATCGGCCTTGCCAGTCTCCACGGCGTTGAAGGCATCCTCGAATGTCGGGCAGGGCAACGGCTCCATCGTCGGAAACATGTTGCGGCTGGCGGTATCGGAATTGGCGCCGGGTTCGCCCTGGAACGAGATGCGGTTGGTGGGGGCAGGAGACATTCTTGGCCAGGCCTTCGTCAGTGAGACAGGATTTCGCGCGCGCGTTCCAGATCCTCGGGCGTGTCGACGCCGAGCGGCACCGAGCGCACGATTTCGGCATCGATGCGCATGCCGGCTTCCAGCGCGCGCAGTTGCTCGAGGCTTTCCCGGCGCTCCAGAACCGACTGCTTCAGCGCCACGAACCGTTCGAGCGCGGTGCGGCGATAGGCGTAGAGCCCGACATGGTGATAAAGAGGACCGTCCCCCCAAGGGGCGGTTGCGCGTGTGAAATAAAGCGCCCGCAGCCGCGTCTCGGACAGTGGCGAACCGACGATCTTGACCACGTTGGGGTTGGTCTTCTCTTCCGGGCGAACGATCTCGACGCCAAGCGTGGCGATGTCGACAGCCTTGTCTTCGAACGGCTTCAGCGCCGCACGGATGATGGCCGGCTCGACGGTCGGCAGATCGCCCTGGACATTGACGATCGTCTCGATCTCGCCTTTCGGATCGAAGGTGCTGAGCGCCTCGAAAATACGGTCCGAGCCGGACTGATGGTCGGCGCGGGTCATCACTGCCTCGAAACCATGCGCGCGCACCGCTTCGGCCACCGCCTCGGTGTCCGTCGCGACCGCCACACGGCCGAGATCGGCCTCGGCGGCGCGGGCGGCGACATGCACGATCATCGGCTTGCCGGCGATGTCGGCAAGCGGCTTGCCGGGCAGCCGGGTGGAAGCCATGCGGGCGGGAATCAGGATCAATGTCGACATGATTGGCGCGGAACGGAACGGGCAGGGCGAAAAGTGGCAAAAGGTCTCACAGGAAGCGCCCTTATAGGTGTTGCAACCGAATAGCAAAAGACCTAGTTTCCGCCCGATTTGACCCCCTCGACGGGGAGGGTCTCGATACCGACAGCCGGAAGGACGGAACGGTCTGCCGGAAAAGGGAGCTGGGGTTTATGGATTCCAACGAAGTCAACAAGGTACTGGCCGGCCTGCTCGGAACCGTGTTCGTGGTTTTTTCGGTCGGTATCGTATCCGACTCGCTGTTCGCCTCGCCAAAGCCCAAGAAGCCCGGCTTCACGATCGAGGCGGCTGAACCGGAAGCCGGCGGCGGCGGCGGCAAGGAAGCCAAGGCGGCAACGCCGGTTGCCGACCTTCTGGCGGCAGGCAAGGCGGAAGCCGGTGCCACCGTTTTCAAGAAGTGCCAGGCCTGCCACAGCGGCGAGAAAGGTGGCCCCAACAAGATCGGTCCGGATCTGTGGGACATCGTCAATCGCCCGGTCGCCCATCACGAAGGCTTTGCCTATTCGGCCGGCATGAAGGATTTCGCCAAGGGCGACAACAAGTGGACGTTCGAAAACCTGAACCACTTCCTGACCTCGCCGAAAGGTCTCGTGAAGGGTACGGCCATGGGCTTCGCCGGCCTGCCCAAGGACGAGGACCGCGGCAACCTGCTCGCCTATCTGCGCACGCTGTCCGACAGCCCGGCGCCACTGCCTGAGGCCGGTGCTGCGCCTGCAGCCACTCCGGCGGCTGCGCCAGCCGACGCCAAGCCGGCCAACTGACGAATTTGTAATCGCTGCAATCACGAAAAAGCCGGGTTTGACCCGGCTTTTTTGTTGCGCGCATGGAATTAGGTGGTTTCAGCCGGTTTTCGCTGGCCGCGAATAAGCTAAAGTGCCTGTTCGAATATGCCGTCAACAGGCAGAAGGATGAGGAATGCAGCGTTTCCGGCTCGGGATGCCATTGAAGTTCCTGGCGGCAGGTGCCGCCCTCGCCATCGGCATCCATGCGGCATCCGCCGATGAATGGCGCACCACCTCTTCGCTCATTGGCGAATCGAAATATGGCGAGAACTTCCAGCGCTATGACTACGTGAACCCGGACGCCCCGAAGGGCGGAACGCTCAATTCGACGGTCGTCGGCACTTTCGACAGCTTCAATTCCTATATCGTGCAGGGTTCGCCTGCCGCCGGCTTCGTCCCGTATGGCGGAGGCCTGCTCTATGAAACGTTGATGGAACAGGCCATCGACGAAGGCAGCGTCAGCCACCCGCTGATCGCCGACGCCTATAAATATCCTGCCGACTATTCGTCGGCCACCTATCGCCTCGATCCACGGGCGAGATGGCATGACGGCAAGCCGATCACCGTCGATGACGTGATCTGGTCGTTCAACGTGCTGAAGGCCAACAGCCCGATGTACAATCGCTATTTCGCTAACGTCACCGAGGCGGTGGCGGTCGGTGAGCGCGAAGTGGAGTTCCGCTTCGACCAGAAGGGCAATCGTGAACTGCCCAAGATCATCGGCGACCTCGCCATCTTGCCCAAACATTGGTGGGAAGGCACCGACGCCAAGGGCAACAAGCGCGACATAACCAAGCCGACCCTGGAGATTCCTCTGGGCTCGGCCGCCTACAAGATAAAAAGCTTCAAGCCGGGGACGGAGATCGTCTGGGAACGCGTGCCCGACTACTGGGGCGCCAAGCTGCCGGTGAAGATCGGCCGCGAGAATTTCGATATCAGGCGCTATGTCTATTTCCTTGACGACAGCGCCGCCTGGCTCGCCTTCACCAAAGGCGGACTGGAAGACATCAACGCCGAGAACAGCGGGCGCGGCTGGAAGACGAGGTACGACTTCCCGGCGGTCAAGGCCGGTGACGTCATCAAGAAGGAGTTCAAGGCCACCTCTCGCGCGACCTATCAGGGTTTCATGATGAACACCCGCCGGCCACTGTTTCAGGACCGGCATGTGCGACAGGCGCTGGCCTATCTCTACGATTTCGAAGCCATCAACCGTATGTCTTTCGGCCTGAACACCCGCCTCACCAGCTACTACATGGGCAGCAATGATCTTGCTTCCAGCGGCCTGCCGCAAGGCAAGGAACTGGAGATCCTCGAACCGTACAAAGACAAGCTGCCGCCGGAACTCTTTACCCAGCAATTCTCGATACCGGCATTCGACAATCCCCAGGCGGAACGCAGGATCCTGAAGATGGCCGTCGACCTGTTCGCGGAGGCCGGATGGGCGATCCAGGGTGGCAAGATGGTCAACACCAAGACCGGACAGCCTTTTGCTTTCGAGATCCTGGATTTCCGGCAAGGTGCAGAGGCGACGTTGAACCCTTATGTCGACATGCTGCGCAAGATCGGCATTACTGCGACGCTGCGCTTTGTCGACAGCAGCCAGTACATCAACCGCGTCAACAACTTCGACTACGACATGATCACTTCGGTCCTGCCGCAATCGGATTCGCCAGGCAATGAGCAGCGCGATTTCTGGTCGTCAAAGGCCGCCGATACACCAGGCTCACGCAACTACGCCGGCATCAAGGATCCTGTCGTCGATGCGCTGGTCGACCGCGTCATCTTCGCGACCGACCGTGACGATCTCAGCGCTGCCGCACGCGCGCTCGACCGCGTGCTGTTGTGGAATTACTACTCTGTACCACAGTTCACGCGACCCGACGTGTGGCTGGCTTACTGGAACAAGTTCGGCATCCCCGACAAGCAGCCGACCTATCTTGGGCCGGACACCGATTCCTGGTGGATCGATGTCGACAAGGAAAAGGCGCTGGCCGCCAAATACAAAGGCCTCAATTGATGGCAACCCGCCGCGACGTGCTGGCATTGGGGGCAGCCACCGCAGCCGTTGCGCTTCTGCCAAGTCGGGTCTTTGCGAACAGCCCGACCGAAGCACCGCTGCACGGACTGTCTGCCTTCGGCGACCTGAAATACCCGGCCAGTTTCACGCATTTCGACTATGTGAACCCGGACGCCCCCAAGGGCGGCACGTTTAATTTCGCGCCTTTCACCTGGGTGTTCAACCAGAACCCCCAGACCTTCAACACGCTGAATTCCTTCATCCTGAAGGGCGACTCCCCGCCACGCATGGACATGTGCTTCGACGCATTGATGGCGTCCGCGCTGGACGAGCCTGATTCGATGTACGGGCTGGTCGCGGAAACCGTGACGATCGCGCCCGACCGCAACAGCTTCACCTTCAAGCTGCGACCAGAGGCGCGGTTCCATGACGGTTCGCCGCTGACTGCCGAAGACGCCGCCTTTTCCTACAAGCTATTGAAAAGTGACGGGGCTCCGGATTTTTCCATTCCGCTGGCCCGTCTTGCCGATGCCGTTGCCGACGACAAGCAGACGTTGCGGCTTGTCTTCGACGGCAAGCAGAGCGAGCGGCTCGTCCTGTCGGTCATCGGATTTCCTATCCTGTCCAAGGCCGATATCGAAGCCAACGGCTTCAAGGGCGGCATGCGCCCGCTGCTCGGCTCCGGCGCCTACAAGGTCGGGCGCGTTTCTCCCGGCCAGACCATCGAGTATGAGCGCGTTGCCGACTATTGGGCACGCGATCTCAACGTCAATCGCGGCCAGAACAACTTCGATCGCCTGCGCATCGACTTCTACCTCGACCGCCGGGCCAATTTCGAAGCCCTCAAGAAAGGCGACACCTTCTACCGGGAAGAATCGGTCTCGCGCAGCTGGGCGCTCGACTATGATTTTCCATCGGTCAAAGAAGGCAGGGTCATCAAGCGCGAATTCCCGACCGAAAAGCGCCCGCGTATGCAGGCGATGGCGCTCAACCACCGCCGCGACCGCTTCAACGACGCCAGGGTGCGGCAGGCAATTGGGCTCTGCTTCGATTTCGAATGGGCAAAGCGCAACTTCTTCTACGATCTCTACAATCGCTCCCAATCGTTGTTCGAACTTTCGGACTTCCGAGCCGACGGCCAGCCAGGCGCTGAAGAACTTGCCTTGCTGGAGCCGCTACGTGGCAAGATCCCCGACGAGGCCTTCGGTGAAGCCGTCCTGCAACCGGTGTCCGACGGCTCGGGCCGCGATCGCAAGATGCTTGGCAAGGCCTCGAAACTGCTCGCCGACGCCGGCTGGAAACGCAACGGCTCGTTCGTCGAGAATGACAAGGGCGAAAGACTGACACTGGAAATGCTGAGCGACGAAGAGACGCTGTCGCAGCGATTTTCGCCTTTCGTCGAGAACATGCGCGCCGTCGGCATCGACGCCACCTCTCGCATCGTCGACACGCCGCAATATCAGCGGCGTCTCTCGGAATACGACTTCGATCTCGTCATCGCAGCATTCCTGTTCTCACCGTCACCGACGCAGGACGAAATGGAACAGTTCTTCCATTCGCGCAGCGCGGCGATGCCGGGAACCCGCAACTATGCCGGCATCTCCGATCCGGCGATCGACACGCTGGTCGACGCCGTCGGCGCTGCCAAGGACCGGAAAAGCCTGGTTACGGCCATGCGCGCGCTCGACCGGGTCTTGCGCGCGCGACACGACTGGATTCCAAACTATCACAACGCGAATCACTGGGTGGCGTTCTGGGACATGTTCGGCTTCAAGGAGCCGAAGCCCGATTATGCCTTCCCGGTTGAATCGCTGTGGTGGTTCGACAAGGACAAGGCGGCAAAGATTGGCAAGGCCTGACAGGGTGCGTGGCATCCGACATCATAAGCATCGACTCCTCTGCCTCCCGGAAGGCGTGGCCTGATGGGTGCCTATATCCTTCGCCGGCTGCTTCTGATGATCCCGACGCTGTTCGGCATCATGGCGATCTCCTTCGTGGTGGTGCAGTTCGCGCCCGGCGGTCCGGTCGAACAGGTCATCGCCAAGCTGACCAACCAGGGCGGCAGTGCCTCTGACCGCCTCGGTGGCGGTGGCGGCAACGATCTCGCCGGCGGCAACAACTTCGATCCGGCCGGCAACGTCAACTCCAAGTACCGTGGCGCGCAGGGGCTCGATCCCGAATTCATCGCCAAGCTGGAGAAGCAGTTCGGCTTCGACAAGCCGCCGCTCGAGCGCTTCGGGCTGATGCTGTGGAACTATGCGCGCTTCGACTTCGGCGACAGCTACTTCCGCGACATTTCGGTGGTGAACCTGATCCTGGAAAAGATGCCGGTTTCGATCTCGATCGGCCTGTGGATCACGCTGCTTTCCTACCTGATCTCGATCCCGCTCGGTATCCGCAAGGCGGTGAAGGACGGTTCCTCCTTCGACACCTGGACCAGCGCCATCGTCATCATCGGCTACGCCATTCCCGGCTTCCTGTTCGGCATCCTGCTGATGATCCTGTTCGCCGGCGGCTCGTTCTGGGACTGGTTCCCGCTGCGTGGCCTGACGTCCGATAACTGGGACCAGCTGTCCTGGCCACAGCGCATCCTCGACTATTTCTGGCACCTAGCGCTGCCGCTGACGGCCATGGTGCTGTCGGCCTTCGCCACCTCGACCCTGCTGACCAAGAACTCCTTCCTGGAGGAGATCCGCAAGCAATATGTGGTGACGGCGCGCGCCAAGGGCCTGTCCGAACGGCAGGTGCTGTACGGCCACGTCTTCCGCAACGCGATGCTGATCGTCATCGCCGGTTTCCCCGGCGCGTTCATCTCGGCCTTCTTCTCCGGCTCGCTGCTGATCGAGAACATCTTCTCGCTCGACGGACTTGGCCTGCTGGGCTTCAAGTCGGTGGTCGACCGCGACTATCCCGTCGTGTTCGCCAATCTCTACATCATGTCGCTGATCGGCCTGTTCGTCAGCCTGATCTCCGACCTTACCTACACCTGGATCGATCCGCGCATCGACTTCGAGCGGAGAGACGTGTGATGGCGGATGTCGCAGGCAATCCTGTCGCCGACGCTGCACCTGTCGGACGACCGAGAGTTTCTCCGCTCAACCAGCGCCGCTGGGCCAATTTCAAGGCCAACCGCCGCGGCTACTGGTCGTTGTGGATCTTCCTGGTGCTTTTCGTGCTGTCGCTGGGATCAGAACTGATCGCCAACGACAAGCCGATCATCGCTTCCTACAAGGGCGAGATCCTGTTCCCGGTGCTCGTCGCCTATCCGGAAGAGAAATTCGGTGGTTTCTACGCTGTCACCGACTATCGCGACCCGGTGATCCGCGACGAGATCAATGCCAATGGCTGGATGATCTGGCCGCCGATCCGCTATTCCTTCCGCTCGGTCAACAACGCCGTGCCGGAGCCGGCCCCATCCAAGCCTTCCTGGATGTACGATGCCGAAAAGCGCTGCGCGCAATATCCGCAGAAAACGGCCGACCCCGACTGCATCGTCGGCAACTGGAACTGGCTGGGCACCGATGACCAGGCGCGCGACGTGCTGGCACGCGTCATCTACGGCTTTCGCATTTCCGTGCTGTTCGGCCTGATCCTGACGCTGGGTTCGGCGCTGATAGGGGTTTCCGCCGGCGCGATCCAGGGCTATTTCGGCGGCTGGACCGACCTGCTGTTCCAGCGTTTCATCGAAATCTGGTCGGCGATCCCGGTGCTTTATCTGCTGCTCATCGTCGCCGCCGTGCTGCCACCAGGCTTCTTCATCCTGCTCGGGCTGATGCTGCTGTTTTCCTGGGTCGCCTTCGTCGGTGTGGTGCGGGCGGAGTTCCTGCGCGCCCGCAACTTCGAATATGTCAACGCGGCCCGCGCCCTTGGTGTGCCGAACGGCACGATCATCTTCCGCCACCTGTTGCCCAACGCGATGGTGGCGACGCTGACCTTCCTGCCGTTCATCCTGAACGGGTCGATCTCGACGCTGACGTCGCTCGACTTCCTCGGTTTCGGCCTGCCGCCCGGCTCGGCTTCGCTCGGCGAATTGCTGAAACAGGGGCAGCGCAACCTCAACGCACCCTGGCTCGGCCTGTCCGGCTTCGTCGTCATTTCGGTGATGCTGTCGCTGCTGATCTTCATCGGCGAAGCCACCCGCGACGCCTTCGATCCGAGGAAGACCTTCAAGTGAGCGAGACGCCTCTTCTCTCCGTCCGCGATCTTTCGGTTGCCTTCCTGCAGGGCGGCAAGGTCTCGACCGCCGTCGACCATATCTCCTTCGATATCGCCAAGGGCGAGACGGTGGCGCTGGTCGGCGAATCCGGCTCCGGCAAGTCGGTCTCGGCGCTTTCCGTGCTCAAGCTCCTGCCCTATCCGCCGGCAAGCCATCCTTCGGGCCAGATCCTGTTCGGCGGCCAGGACCTGCTCAAGCTCGACGAGCGGCAGCTGCGCAGCGTGCGCGGCAACAAGATCACCATGATCTTCCAGGAGCCGATGACATCGCTGAACCCGCTGCACACGATCGAGCGGCAGATCGGCGAAATCCTGCGGCTCCACCAGGGCATGGGCGAGGCGCAGGCACGCAAGCGCACGATCGAACTGCTCAACGAAGTCGGTATCCGGGAACCGGAAAAGCGGCTCGACGCCTATCCGCACCAGTTGTCCGGCGGCCAACGCCAGCGCGTCATGATCGCCATGGCGCTGGCGAACGAACCCGAGCTGCTGATCGCCGACGAGCCGACCACCGCACTCGACGTGACGGTTCAGGCACAGATCCTGGAACTGCTGGCCAAGCTCAAGACGAAGAACGGCATGTCGATGCTGTTCATCACCCATGACCTCGGCATCGTGCGCAAGATCGCCGACCGGGTCTGCGTGATGACCAAGGGCAAGATCGTCGAGACCGGTCCCACCAAGGAGATCTTCGCCAACCCGCAACATGCCTATACGCGCCACCTGCTTGCCGCCGAGCCGAAGGGCCGGCCGCCGGCCGCCGATGCGAATGCCAAGGCCGTGATGCGCGGCGACGACATCAAGGTCTGGTTCCCGATCAAGCAGGGCTTCTTCCGCCGCGTGGTCGACCACGTGAAGGCCGTGGACGGCATCGACGTGACCGTGCGTGCCGGCCAGACGCTGGGCGTCGTCGGCGAATCCGGTTCCGGCAAAACGACACTGGGTCTGGCGCTGTCGCGCATGATCTCTTCGACGGGTGCGATCCAGTTCGACGGGCGCGACATCAACAAACTCTCTTTCAGCGCCATGCGGCCGCTTCGCAGCGAGTTGCAGATCGTCTTCCAGGATCCGTTCGGATCGCTCAGCCCGCGCATGTCGATCGCCGAGATCATCGAGGAGGGGCTGAAGATCCACGAGCCGAAGCTGACGGCCGACGAGCGCGACCAGCGTGTCGTCGACGTCCTGACCGAAGTCGGGCTCGATCCTTCCACCCGCTTCCGTTATCCGCACGAATTCTCGGGCGGCCAGCGTCAACGTGTGGCGATCGCGCGCGCCATGGTGCTGAAGCCCCGTTTCGTCATGCTGGACGAGCCGACCTCCGCGCTCGACATGAGCGTGCAGGCACAGGTGGTGGACCTGCTGCGAAACCTGCAGTCCAGGCACAATCTGGCCTATCTGTTCATCAGCCACGACCTCAAGGTGATCCGGGCCCTTGCCAATGACGTCATCGTCATGCGCAACGGCAAGGTCGTCGAGGCTGGACCATCCGAACAAATTTTCGAGCGGCCGCAGACCGAGTATACTCGGGCCTTGATCTCGGCCGCTTTCCGCATCGAGACAGCGCCGCTCGGCGCCGTCAGCGAGTAGCGGCTCCATAACCCTCGGGGGAAGAAAGAAGAATGTCCGTTCTGGAAAAGGGCCGCGTCCTGCTCTCGGTCACCGGATTTCATCCGCAGCGCTGGCACGAGCTGCTTTCCGCCGAGCGCGAAGTGGTGACCGAGCCTGCCGGAAAGGACGATCCTTCGATCGCCTACGCGGTGGTCTGGAAGCACAAGCCCAACCTGCTTGCCAGCCTGCCGAACCTGCGCGCCATCTTTTCGATCGGCGCCGGCGTCGATCATATCTTCAATGATCCCGGCCTGCCCGACGTCCCGATCGTCAAGGTCGTCGCCGACAACCTGACCCAGTACATGACGGAATATGTGGTGTGGCGCGTGCTCGACCATCATCGCCAGGGCTCGCTCTATCGCTACCAGCAGCAGAAGAAGACGTGGCACGAACCACAGCAGCGGCCGGCCAGCGACATCTCCGTCGGTATCATGGGACTTGGCACGTTGGGCAGAGCCGCAGCCTCGGTGCTTCTGTCCCTTGGCTTCTGTGTCAATGGCTGGTCACGCAACGTACGGCCGATGGAAGGCGTCACCACCTATGCCGGCGACAATGGCCTGATCCCCTTCCTCAACGCCACCGACATCCTGGTGGTGCTGCTGCCGCTGACGACGACCACGCAAGGCATCATCAATTACGGGCTGCTCAAGGAACTGCGCCGCAGGAACGGGCTTGGCGGCGCCGTGCTGATCAATGCCGGCCGCGGCCGGCTGCAGAAGGACGATGACATCGTCCGCGCGCTGGACGATGGCATCCTGAAGGAAGCGAGCCTTGACGTGTTCGAGGTCGAGCCTTTGCCCAGGACCAGCCCGCTGTGGAGCCATCCGAAGGTCTATGTGACACCGCATGCGGCGGCGACATCCGATCCCAATCACCTCGTGCCGATCATGCTTGCGCAGATGTCGGCCCTCGAGCGCGGCGAACCGCTGCAGAACACGGTCGACCGCGCGGCAGGCTATTGAGCCCCACCGCACGCGCTTGCCGCGACCGGATCAAGCAGCAGGCTTGGGAATGCACTGACGCCTGATCAGCGAGCGGTTCATGGCGTCGACCTGGCCAGCGGCCTGGTCGGCTGACCGCTGTTTCGTCGAACGGACATCCGGCAGCACCGGGCCAAGCCCCAACGGAGTTTCGGCAAAAACCGGCTTGGCGTCGGTGGCGACACCACCGGTGCCTGCGACCGCGTTGCGCTGGGCGATCAGCTTCTTGCACTCGATCTTGTCGTATTGGATCGATGTCTGCACGGCCGCATCCTGGCGCGACACCAGCGAAGCATCACCAGCGCAGCCGGCCAGCAACAGCAGGAACAGGAAGGCGGGTGATCTCGGCGCCATCGGCGAATCTCCTAAGGCATTTTGCAGCCAGGTGGAGCCACCTGGCGTCGCAAAAAATGCGGGCGAAAACAAAACTTGGAGCGTCTCCGCGTTTCCGTAAGAAACGGAACGCTCAAAGTCAGGCCGCCCATTTCGCACGGCTGCGGCTATACCCGCAACCGTGCTTGGAAGACTTTGGAATGCGGAGCTGTACCGCTCGGGCCTATCCGCGCAGTTCGCGCCGCAGGATCTTGCCGACATTGGTCTTCGGCAGTTCGGTGCGGAACTCGATGTATTTCGGCCGCTTGTAGCCGGTGAGGTTCTGCTTGCAATATTCCAGCAGCGCCTCGGCGGTGAGATCCGGATCCTTCCTGACGACAAAGAGCTTCGGGATCTCGCCGGACTTCTCGTCGGGAACGCCGATCGCCGCGACTTCCAGCACGCCCGGATGCTGGGCGACGACTTCCTCGAGCTCGTTTGGATAAACGTTGAAGCCGGAGACCAGGATCATGTCCTTCTTGCGGTCGACGATCTTGGTGTAGCCCTTGTCGTCCATGAAACCCATGTCGCCGGATTTGAAGTAGCCATCGTCGGTCATCACCTTGGCGGTCTCGTCGGGCCGGTTCCAGTAACCGGCCATGACCTGAGGGCCCTTGATGCAGATCTCGCCGACTTCGCCGAGCGGTACCGGATTGCCGTCCTCGTCGCGGATGGAGATTTCGGTCGACGGGATCGGCAGGCCGATCGTGCCGGTGAACTCATCGGCGTCGAAGCGGTTCGCCGTCGCGACCGGCGAAGTCTCCGACAGGCCGTAGCCCTCCGAGATGTTGACGCCGGTGAGTTGCTTCCAGCGTTCGGCGACCGGCCGCTGCGCCGCCATGCCGCCGGCGAAGACCAGAAGCAGCGGCTTGAAGTCGAGCTTGCGGAAGTCCTCGTTGTTGAGCAGCGCGTTGAACAGCGTGTTGAGTCCCGGGAACACGTTGATCGGATATTTCTGAAGTTCCTTCACGAAGCCGGGAATGTCGCGCGGGTTCGGGATCAGGATGTTCTGCGCGCCCTGCTGCATGCCCATCAGCGCATTCACCGTCAGGGCGTAGATATGATAGAGCGGCAGCGCGCACACGAAGATCAGGCGATCCGGCCGCGCCCGTTTGATGAAGGCCGTTTCCTGCCACAGCCGGTTCTGCTCGACATTGGCCAGCACATTGCTGTGCAGCAGGGTGGCGCCCTTCGAAATGCCGGTGGTGCCGCCGGTATATTGCAGGAAGGCGACGTCGCTGCGGGTGACGGCGACCGGCTTGAAGGCCTTGCCCGCCCCTTCACGCAGAGCTGCAGGGAATTTGACATGCCCCGGCAAAGACCAGGCCGGGACCAGCTTCTTGACCTTGCGCACGACCAGATTGACGATCATGCCCTTCAGACCGCCCAGCATATCGCCCATGGAAGCGACGATGACATGCTTGACCGGCGTGCGGGCGATGACGGCCTGCAGCGTGGTGGCGAAATTCTCCAGGATGATGATCGCTTCCGCGCCGGAATCCTTGAGCTGGTGCTCGAGTTCGCGCGGGGTATAGAGCGGATTGACGTTGACCACCGTATAGCCCGCCCGCAGCACCGCCATCATCGCGACCGGATATTGCAGAACGTTCGGCATCATGATCGCGACCCGCGCGCCCTTCGCCAGCCCCTTCGATTGCAGATAGGCGGCGAAGGCGGTCGAATGCCGCTCCAGCTCGCCATAGGTCATCGACTTGTCCATGCAGGTATAGGCCGGATGCGATGCGAACTTCTTGCAGGCCGTGACCAGCAGGTCACCGATGGATTCCGCCGGCAGGCCGGCGATTTCCGCCGGAACCACGCTTGCATAGCTGGCAAGCCATGGTTTCGCAGGCTGACCTGCTGCGAGTGAAGCAATGGCCTTGGGAAGGGCCGCTGACGCCTTTGGCGTGTTGGCCGGTTTGCTCGCCTTGGCCGGGGCCTTCTTCGCGGCAGGCTGGGCGGCAGTCGGCTTCGCGGTCGCTGCAGGCTTGGCCGCTGCGGCCTTCGGCCTGGCGGGAGCCGAGGCTGTTTCGGCTGCTGCTGTTGCAGCGGGCTTTGCTGGCTTGGCTTTCTCGACCGGCTTCGACGCGACCGCCTTCGCGGAGGACGAGGCTGTTTTTGCAGCTTCGGATTTCGCGGCCGCCGGCTTTGCGGAAGCTTTGGTTGCCGGCGCTGTTGGTTTGGTTGCCCTGGCGGCCGCAGCAGTGGCGGTTTTCGCCGTCGCAGCCGCGGTTGGCTTTGCAGCAGGTTTGGTTGCCAGCGCAGCCTTGGCGGCTGCCGGTTTGACCGGCTTGCTGGCGGCCGGCGTCTTCGTACTGGCCTGGGTCGGCTTTGCCGCCGCAGGTTTTGTTTCGGCAGGCGCCCTTGCCTTGGCCGTTGACTTGACCGAACCTGCTGTCTTCGTTGCCTTCGCCACCTGTTCCTCCCTCGACGATATGGGTCGGCTCGACCCCTCTTGGGCGGGGGCTGCTGCGCCGTGCGACTGGCGCTGTCCGCGCCGAAAAACCCTGCTGCCGACTATGTATTGCGACTATTCGTTCGCGTGCAAGTCTTGCCCCAACGGCAGCTTGGCCGGAATTTGCAACAGGGTGCCGACAACCCGCTGGGCGCGTTCTTTTCCGTCGCAAACAGCTGTAGGAGGTTTTTGCACTTCAACGAAAGATACGGGCCTTCATATTCCCGTGATGAGCAGTTGAAGCAATAATGTTGTCAGATATTTGCCGGTTTATAGAATTTTATTTCCATAACAGGATGGGGGACAGACAGGTAGTTCCAATGCCGCAAAAACGGTGCTTATATGCGCGCTTCGCGAGCCTAGAGGGGCTTGGCAGAACACCAGGGAGTGCTCAATGAAAACGAAACTGACTTTTGCGGCCGCGTTGCTGGCCGCAACCGTCATGGGTGGGATGGCGAACGCCAAGCAGTTGGTTTACTGCTCGGAAGCGTCGCCAGCGGGTTTCGACCCATCGCCGTGGAGCGGCGGCAATGACTTCGACGCGTCATCGCGTACCATCTATTCCCGCCTGGTCGAATTCGACCACGGCAAGACCACCATCTCGCCCGGCCTGGCCGAGAGCTGGACCGTTTCCGACGACGGCAAGGAATACACCTTCAAGCTGCGCAAGGGTGTGAAGTTCCAGACGACCGACTGGTTCACGCCGACCCGCGAACTCACCGCCGAAGACGTCAAGTTCTCCTTCGAGCGTCAGTGGAAGAAGGAAAGCCCGTGGTACAGCTACCTGGCCGGCACCGGCTGGGAATACTTCGCCGGCATGGGCTTCCCGGACCTGCTGAAGGAAATCGTCGTTGTCGACGACCACACCGTCAAGTTCGTGCTGAACAAACCGGAAGTGGCTTTCCTGCCGGACCTCGGCATGGACTTCGCCTCGATCGTCTCGAAGGAATACGCCGACCAGCTCGAGAAGGCCGGCACCCTGCCGCAGTTCTCGCAGAAGCCTGTCGGCACTGGCCCCTACCAGTTCGTCGACTACCAGGTTGACGCGGTCATCCGCTATCAGGCCTGGGACGGCTATTTCGGCGGCCGCCAGAAGATCGACGACCTGATCTTCGCCATCACGCCGGATGCGGCCGTGCGCGCGCAGAAGCTGAAGGCCGGCGAATGCGATATCATGTCCTATCCGGCCCCGGCGGATATCGCCGGCCTGAAGGCTGACACCAACCTCAACGTCGCCGAGCAGGAAGGCCTGAACGTCGGCTACATGGCCTACAACACGACGGTCGCTCCGTTCGACAAGGTCGAGGTCCGCAAGGCCCTCAACATGGCCGTCAACAAGCAAGCGATCATCGACGCGGTCTATCAGGGCGCCGGCCAGGTGGCCGTCAACCCGATCCCGCCGACGATGTGGTCCTACAACAAGAACATCAAGGACGATCCTTACGATCCCGAAGCGGCCAAGAAGATGCTGGCCGACGCGGGCGTGAAGGATCTCTCGATGAAGATCTGGGCCATGCCGGTGTCGCGTCCGTACAATCCGGGTGCGCAGCGCGTCGCCGAAATGATCCAGGCCGACTACGCCAAGGTTGGCGTCAAGGCCGAGATCGTTTCCTACGAGTGGACCGAGTATCGCGAACGCGGCAAGGCCAAGGATCGTGACGGCGCCTTCCAGCTCGGCTGGACCGGCGACAACGGCGACCCGGACAACTTCCTCTTCCTGCTCGGCTGCTCGGCCATCGGCCAGTCCAACTACGCGATCTGGTGCAACAAGGAGTTCGAGGACCTGCTCCAGGCGGGCAAGGCCACCACGGACGTCGCCAAGCGCACCGAGATCTACGAGAAGGCCCAGGAAGTGTTCAAGCGCGAGGCCCCATGGCTGACGATCGCTCACTCCAAGGTGTTCATGCCGATGAACAAGAAAGTCGTCGGTTTCGCCATGGATCCGCTCGGTATTCACCGTTTCGACGGTGTTGACGTCACCGAATAAGCGTTTCAACGCGAAATAGGGAACGGCGGCGCTGGACTTTCAGCGCCGCCGTTTTATTAAGGCCCATGTTCCGCTATCTACTCCACAAGCTGGCACTGATTGTGCCAACCATCTTCGGCATCTCGCTGGCGGCCTTCGCGTTTGTGCGCCTGCTTCCAGGAGACCCGATCCTCGCTATGGCTGGCGAGCGCGGCGTGAGCCCCGAACGCTATGCCGAACTGATCGAACGTTTCGGTTTCAACCGACCCTATGTCGTCCAGTACTACGACTACATCGTCCGCGTTCTCGGCGGTGATTTCGGCATCTCGCTTTCCACCAAGCGGCCGGTTTTCGGCGAATTCATGACGCTGTTCCCGGCGACGCTCGAGCTGGCTCTCGTTGCCATGATCATCGCCATCCTGATCGGCATTCCCGCCGGCATCTTCGCTGCCGTCAAGCGCGGCTCCTGGTTCGACCAGGCCACGATGGGCGTGGCGCTGACCGGCTATTCGATGCCGATCTTCTGGTGGGGCCTGCTGCTCATCATCTTCTTCTCCGGCTATCTCGGCTGGACACCCGTCTCCGGCCGCATCGGCCTGCAGTTCTTCTTCAAACCCGTCACCGGTTTCATGCTGATCGACAGTCTGCTTTCCGGACGACCCGGCGCCTTCTGGTCCGCATTAAGCCATCTGATCCTGCCTTCGATCGTGCTCGCCACCATCCCACTCGCGGTCATCGCGCGACAAACGCGGTCGGCGATGCTCGAGGTGCTGGGCGAGGATTATGTGCGCACCGCGCGCGCCAAGGGCCTGTCGCCGCGTCGCGTCATCGGCCTGCACGCTTTCCGCAACGCGCTCATCCCGGTCATCACGACGATCGGCCTGCAGGTCGGCACGCTGATGGCCGGCGCCATCCTGACCGAGACGATCTTTTCCTGGCCGGGTATCGGCAAGTGGATGATCGACGCCATCGGCAAGCGCGACTATGCCGTCGTGCAGAGCGGGCTGCTTATCATCGCCCTCATCGTCATGGCCGTGAACCTCGTCGTCGACGTGCTCTATGCCGTCATCAACCCACGTATACGGGTGCAGTGACATGACAGATCAAACCGCAGGCGAGACCACCGCCGCCACCGTGCCATCCGGCCCCAAGCAGCGCGCATTCGCCGAATTCTGGCACTACTATTCCATGAACACCGGCGCTGTCATCGGCCTGGTGGTGTTCACTCTCCTCGTCCTGGTGGCGATATTCGCGCCGCTGGTGGCGCCACACATGCCAGATGAACAATACCGCGATGCCCTGCTCACTCCGCCGGCCTGGCAGGAGGGCGGCAAGTCGATGTTCATCCTGGGCACCGACGCAGTCGGCCGCGACATCCTCTCTCGCCTGATCTTCGGCGCGCGCTACTCGCTGTTCATCGGCCTCATCGTCGTCGTCTTCGCGCTGTCCTCGGGCATCGTGCTGGGCGTGCTGGCCGGTTATTTCCGCGGCTGGGTCGACACGCTGATCATGCGCGTCATGGACATCATCCTCGCCTTCCCGTCGCTGCTGCTGGCGCTTGTGCTGGTGGCCATCCTCGGGCCTGGCCTGTTCAACGCCATGCTGGCCATCGCGCTGGTGCTGCAGCCGCACTTCGCGCGCCTGACCCGCGCCGCGGTGATGGCGGAGAAGAACCGCGAATATGTCGTCTCGGCCAAGGTCGCCGGCGCCAGCCATTGGCGAATGATGGTGGTGACGATCCTGCCGAACTGCGTGGCACCGCTGATCGTCCAGGCGACGATGTCCTTCTCCAACGCCATCCTCGAAGCCGCCGCGCTCGGCTTCCTTGGCATGGGTGCGCAGCCGCCGACGCCGGAATGGGGCACGATGCTCGCTTCCGCGCGCGAGTTCATCCTGCGTGCGCCATGGGTCGTCACCTTCCCCGGCCTCGCCATCCTGATCACCGTGCTCGCCATCAACCTGATCGGCGACGGTCTGCGCGATGCGCTCGACCCCAAGCTGAAGAGGTCGTGACATGGCGTTGCTAGAGATCAAGAACCTGACGGTTTCGTTCGACACCTCGAGCGGACCGTTCATGGCGGTGAAAGGCATCGACCTGTCTATCGAGCCGCGCGAGGTGCTGGCGATCGTCGGCGAATCCGGCTCCGGCAAATCGGTGTCGATGCTGGCGGTGATGGGCCTGCTGCCGCCCTCGGCGACGGTGAAGGCCGACCGCATGAGCTTCAACGGCATCGACCTGCTGGCGCTCGATCCGGCGGAACGGCGCAAGATCATCGGCAAGGACATCTCGATGATCTTCCAGGAGCCGATCGCCAGCCTCAATCCGTGTTTCACGGCGGGCTACCAGATCGAGGAAGTGCTGCGCGTGCATATGGGTATGGACAAGGCCCAGCGTCGCGCCCGTGCCATCGAGCTGTTCAAGCTTGTCGGCATTCCCGAACCGGAGGAGCGGCTCAATTCCTTCCCGCACCAGATGTCGGGCGGCCAGTGCCAGCGCGTGATGATCGCCATGGCGATCGCCTGCAACCCGAAGCTTTTGATCGCCGACGAGCCGACCACTGCGCTCGACGTGACGATCCAGAAGCAGATCCTCGATCTCCTGATGAAGCTGCAGGCCGAACACGGCATGGGCCTCATCATGATCACCCACAACATGGGCGTGGTCGCCGAAACGGCCGATCGCGTCGTCGTGCAGTACAAGGGCACGAAGATGGAAGAAGCCGACGTGCTGTCGCTGTTCGAGAATCCGAAGAGCAACTATACGCGCGCGCTGCTTGCGGCCCTGCCGGACAACGCCACCGGCGACCGGCTGCCGACCGTCTCCGACATGCTGTTCGAGCCCGCCGTTTCGGGAGCCGCATCATGACCGTCGTCGTCGAAGGAAAAGACATCAAGCGCGACTACCATGTCGGCGGCGGCATGTTCCGGCCGGCGCGCACGGTGCATGCGGTGAAGGGTGTTTCCTTCTCGGTCGAGAAGGGCAAGACGCTGGCCATCGTCGGTGAATCCGGCTGTGGCAAGTCGACCCTTGCGCGCATCATCACGCTGATCGATGCACCGAGCGCCGGCGAGCTGTTCATCGACGGCAAGAAGGTGGATATCGCCAAGGACGGTCTCTCCAAGGAGATGCGCCGCAAGGTGCAGATCGTGTTCCAGAACCCTTATGGCTCGCTCAACCCGCGCCAGAAGATCGGCGACATACTGGGCGAGCCGCTGGTGATCAACACCGACGTTCCAGCTTCCGAACGCCGCGATCGCGCCATGTCGATGCTGAAGAAGGTCGGCCTCGGACCAGAGCACTACAACCGCTATCCGCACATGTTCTCGGGTGGCCAGCGGCAGCGCATCGCCATCGCGCGTGCACTGATGCTGAACCCGAGCCTGCTGGTGCTCGATGAGCCCGTATCGGCGCTCGACCTTTCGGTGCAGGCACAGGTTCTCAACCTGCTTGCCGACCTGCAGGACGAGTTCCAGTTGACATATGTCTTCATCAGCCACGACCTGTCGGTGGTGCGCTACATCGCCGACGACGTCATGGTGATGTATTTCGGCGAGGCCGTCGAATATGGCCCGCGTGACGAGGTCTTCGCCAACCCGCAGCACAGCTACACCAAGACACTGTTCGCCGCGACGCCGCGCGCCGACGTCGACAGCATCAAGGCGAGGCTTGCCCGCAAGAAGGCGGCCTAGGCCGCCTTCCATGTCTCTCGTCTCGGCCCCTGAAGCGTGTGTTCGGCGCTCGCAGGCATCTGCCTGATGGGCCCGCCGCGCCTGCCTTATCTGCCCGTTACCGCCGTATTGCCCGCGCTGACTGCGGCGCTGGACAATGGCAGCAGCGCCGTGCTGGTCGCACCGCCCGGAGCAGGCAAGACGACTTTGGTGCCACTCGCCCTGCTCGACGCCTCCTGGCTCGGCTCCGGAAAGATCGTGCTGCTCGAACCGCGCAGGCTTGCCGCCCGCGCAGCCGCCAGGCGCATGGCTGCCCAGCTCGGTGAGGAGCCTGGCGGCACGGTCGGCTACGCCATGCGCATGGAAAACCGCGCGTCGGCCAGGACACGCATCCTAGTCGTCACCGAGGGCGTTCTGGCGCGCATGATCCTCGATGACCCGGAACTGCCGGGCGTGTCGGCGGTGATTTTCGATGAATTCCACGAGCGCTCGCTGGATGGCGACTTCGGACTGGCGCTCGCCCTCGATGTCCAGGGCGCGCTGCGACCGGACCTGCGCCTTCTGGTGATGTCGGCGACCCTCGACGGCGCACGTGTGGCGAAACTTTTGTCCGGTGCTCCCGTCATCGAAAGCGAGGGGCGCAGCTTTCCCGTCGAAATCCGCTACGACGAGCGCCCCTCGGGTATGCCTGTCGAAGAAGCGATGGCCAGGGCGGTGCGAACGGCACTCGTGGATGAACCCGGCAGCGTCCTCGCCTTCCTGCCCGGACAGCGTGAGATCGAGCGCACGGCGGCACAACTCGAAGGCCGCGTCGGTGCCGGCACCGATGTCGTTCCCCTTTACGGCCAGCTCGACGGCAAGGCGCAGGACGCCGCCATTCGCCCAGCGGCGGAAGGTCGGCGCAAGGTTGTGCTGGCAACCGCGATCGCCGAAACCTCGATCACCATAGACGGCGTGCGCGTCGTCATCGATTCCGGGCTGTCACGGCTGCCGAAATATGAACCGGCGAGCGGCCTGACGCGGCTGGAGACCGTGCGCGCCTCGCGCGCCTCCGCCGAACAGCGCGCCGGCCGCGCCGGGCGCACACAGCCGGGCGTTGCCATCCGGCTCTGGCGTTCCGAACAGACCGCGGCACTGCCGGCCTTCACACCACCCGAGATGCTCGAAGCCGATCTTTCCGGTCTGATGCTGGATTGCGCCGCTTTCGGTGTCGCAGATCCGGCCAGCCTTTCCTTCCTGGACGCGCCGCCAGCGCCGGCGCTGGCAGAAGCACGTACGCTGCTGAGGGCCTTGCATGCGATCGACGATGCCGGACGCCTGACCGAAGCCGGTTCCGCCATGCGCAAGCTCGCGCTGCCGGTGCGCCTCGCCCATATGGTGGCCGAGGCTGCCGACCACGGCCGTGCAGCAGACGCGGCACGGCTGGCGGTCCTTCTCACCGAGCGCGGGCTGGGTGGCGACAGCGCCGACCTGGAACGGCGCCTGATGCGTTTCGCTTCCGATCGTTCGCCCCACGCCAACGCCGCGCGGCAACTGGCCGACAGGCTGGCACGCACTGTTTCTTCCACGGCACCCGAAACGGTCAGCACAGGGGCGCTTCTTCTCAATGCCTGGCCCGATCGTGTCGCCAGGGCGCGTGGCGAGCGCGGGCGTTTCGTGCTCGCCAACGGGTCCGGCGCCATGCTGGATACGGCCGATGGGCTCGCCGGCGAGACATTTCTGGTCGTGGCCGATCTGCAGGGCAGGGCGCAGAACGCCCGCATCACCGCAGCAGCGCCGGTGAGCGAGCAGGAAATCCGCGAAGCGCTTTCCGACCGCATCGAAACACGCCGCGAAACCAGTTTCGATCGGGAAAGGCGCTCGGTGCGCGTGCGCGAGACGGTTCGCCTCGGCGCCATCGTGCTGGCTGAACGGATGCTGCCTGCTCCGGTGGGAGCAGATGCCGACAATGCCGTCATCGAAGCGATCCGCGAACACGGCCTTGCCCTGCTGCCGTGGAGCAAGGAAGCCGAAAGCCTGCGCAACCGCCTTGCCTGGCTGCATCGCGGCCTTGGCGCGCCATGGCCGGACATGACCAACGATGCATTGATCGAACGGCTCGATGACTGGCTGGCGCCCTTCCTGAGCGGCGAGGCTTCGCTCAACGCCATCTCGGGAAGCGCCTTGACGAGCGGCCTGATCGCGCTGGTGCCGCACGACCTTCAACGCAGGATCGACACACTCGCACCGACGCATTTCGACGCGCCGTCCGGCAGCCATGTGCCGATCCGTTATGACGGCGAAACACCGGTGCTGGCCATTCGCGTCCAGGAACTGTTCGGCCTCGATCGCCACCCCTCAATCGCCAATGGCACAGTGCCGTTGACCCTGGAACTGCTGTCGCCCGCACATCGGCCGATCCAGACGACACGCGATCTGCCCGGCTTCTGGCGCGGTTCCTGGACCGACGTGCGCTCCGACATGCGCGGCCGCTACCCGAAACATGTCTGGCCGGAAAATCCGCTCGAGGCGGCCGCCACCAGCCGCGCCAAGCCGCGCGGCACCTGATTTGCCAAAGCAATTCCTGCAGAAGTGCACAGCGGTTTGTGTCTGGAATTGTATAAAAACAGAGAGTTAGAGCGGTTCCGCAGTTCCGTGAAAAACGGAAACGCTCCGGGTACCGAACTGGCGCCGTCAAGGCACCCGCGATAGAAGACCTGATGATCAAGATCCAGCGCTCTCCCGACTTCCAGCCGACGGACCGGTTGCGGCTCAACACGTTGATCTGGCTGCGCTGGCTGGCCATCGTCGGACAGAGCATGACCGTTCTGGTCGTCGCCTATGTGCTGAAATTCCCGCTGCCGGTGAGCTTCTGCTTCACGCTGATCGCCTGTTCGGCCTGGATGAACCTGTTCCTGGCCTTCCGCTACCCCGCCGCGCATCGGCTGGCGCCGCCCGCCGCCTTCGGCATCCTGGTGTTCGACAGTCTGCAGCTTGCGGGGTTGCTCTATCTTACCGGCGGCCTCACCAACCCGTTCGCGCTGCTGCTCACCGTGCCGGTCGTCATCTCGGCAACGTCATTGCCGCTGCGGCTCACGGCCATTCTCGGTGCATTGGTCGTCGCTGCAGCGACGCTGCTTGTCTTCTTCCATGAATCCTTGCCCTGGTATGAGAACATTACGCTGGTGATGCCAGTTCCCTATGTGGCAGGCGTATGGGTGGCGGTGCTGTGTTCAATCGCCTTCACTGGCATCTATGCCTTCCGTGTCGCCAAGGAAGCGCGTCAGCTGGCCAACGCGCTAGCCGCCACGGAACTGGTGCTGCAGCGCGAGCAGCATCTTTCGGCGCTCGACGGCCTGGCGGCCGCCGCTGCGCATGAACTGGGTACTCCGCTCGCCACCATCACGCTGGTGGTACGCGAGATGGAAAAGACGCTGGGCAAGGATCCGAAGTACCGCGAGGATGTTTCCCTGCTACGCAGCCAGAGCGAACGCTGCCGCGAAATCCTCAAGCGCCTGACCAATCTCTCCTCGGAAGGCGAGCCGCTGCTTGCACAGCTGTCGTTGACCTCGCTGGTCGAGGAGGTGGTGACGCCGCATCGCGACTTCGGCATCAAGATCGACCTGCAGCCAGGCGAATGCATCGGTACCGAGCCTGTAAGCCGCCGCAATCCCGGCGTGCTCTATGGGCTCGGCAATCTGGTCGAAAACGCGGTCGACTTCGCCCGCTCCTCGATCACCGTGCGCTGGGGCTGGAACGATCAGCGTGTGACGCTGTCGATCACCGACGACGGGCGCGGTTTTCCGCCGGAGATCATCGACCGCATCGGCGAGCCCTATATGTCGACCAGGCAAGGAACCGAACGTGGCGGCGGCGGGCTCGGGCTCGGCCTGTTCATCGCCAAGACACTGATCGAACGTTCAGGCGCGAATATCGAATTCCAGAATTCGGGCGGCCCCGGCGAAGGAGCCGTGGTGCGCATCGACTGGCCGCGCGAGGTGTTCGTCAATGCAGCGGCGATGCATCCTGCTGGTTTCGATGCGGCGGAATAACGCAGAACGCCCCTGAAACCGGGCTGAAAACCGCTCAAAATTGGACAATTACGGCTTAGTCGCTATATCTGAGCCGAAAAATAAAGAAGAAGGACAAGGACCATCATGAGCGGTGAAGATGCCCAAGGCAGCATGGTGACGGGCGACGATACCTCGCTGTTGATCGTCGAGGACGACAAGCCATTTCTCACCCGCCTGGCACGCGCCATGGAAGGACGCGGTTTCGTGGTCGAGACCGCCGAAAGCGTCGAGGAAGCGCTGGTGAAGGCCCGCGCCAATCCGCCGGCCTATGCTGTCGTCGACATGCGTCTCGGCGACGGCAGCGGGCTCGACGTCGTTGCCGCGATCCGCGAGAAACGCGCTGATGCGCGTGCCATCATCCTGACCGGCTACGGCAACATCGCCACCGCGGTGACAGCGGTGAAGCTCGGCGCCATCGACTATCTTTCCAAGCCCGCCGACGCCGACGATATCTTTGCGGCGCTGACGCGCACCGGCGCCGAACGCGTCGTGCCCCCGGAAAATCCGATGTCGGCCGACCGGGTACGTTGGGAACATATCCAGCGTGTCTATGAAATGTGCGAACGCAACGTTTCGGAGACCGCGCGTCGGCTGAACATGCACCGCCGCACGCTGCAGCGCATCCTGGCCAAACGCGCCCCGCGCTGATTTTTCGGCGAGAATCCGTCCAGACCCCGCCATTATTGTCGCAGGCGACGCGGCTTTGCTTGCCGCATCGCCCTGCCTTCGGCATCATCGGCCCAGCCACAACCCGATCCAGAGCGTTCCGCTTTTCACCGAAACGCGGAAACGCTCCAACTTTTCCGGACGCAAAACAGCCAAGCACTTTCCGGAATTGCCTAAGGAGCAGACATGGTGAACGACAACCCGCGTCCGATCTCGGTTTTCCGCGAATTCCTGGACGGCGAGGCCGCGGGCGGCATCATCCTGATCGCGGCTGCGGCACTTGCGCTGATCGTCGCCAATTCGCCGTTGGCGGAAACCTATTTCGCCGCCCTGCATGCCTATCTTGGCCCGCTCAGCGTGCTGCACTGGGTGAACGACGCGCTGATGGCGGTGTTCTTCCTGCTAGTCGGCCTGGAGATCAAGCGCGAGATGCTGGATGGCCAGCTGTCGACCTGGCCGCGCCGCATGCTGCCGGGCATCGCGGCCGCCGGCGGCATGGTTGTGCCGGCGCTGGTCTATATCGTCATCAACCGGGACAATGCAGCGGCCCTGCCCGGCTGGGCGATCCCGACCGCCACCGACATCGCCTTTGCGCTCGGCGTGCTCTCGTTGCTCGGCAACCGCGTCCCGGCCTCGCTCAAGGTGTTCCTGACAGCACTCGCCATCATCGACGATCTCGGTGCCGTCATCATCATCGCATTGTTCTACACAAGCGGCCTCTCGCTCGCCTATCTCGCCGCAGCGCTGGCCGTCATCGTCATCCTGATCGCGCTCAACCGCATGGGTGTGTTGTCGCTCGCGCCCTATCTCGTGCTCGGCGCGGTGTTGTGGGTGCTGGTGCTGAAGTCGGGTGTGCACGCCACCCTTGCCGGCGTCGCGCTGGCGCTGACCATTCCGCTCAGGGCAACGCCCGGCATCGCGCACGACCTGGAGCATTCGCCGCTGCATCGGCTGGAGCACGCGCTGCACCGTTTCGTGCCGCTGATCATCATCCCGATCTTCGGCTTTGCCAATGCCGGCGTTTCGCTGGCCGGCTTCACGCCAGCGACATTGATCGAGCCGCTGACGCTCGGCGTCGCCGCCGGCCTTGTCGTCGGCAAGCTGGTGGGTGTGCTCGGCGCGTCGGCATTGGCGATCAAGCTCGGCCTGGCCGACCTGCCGGTGCGTGCCGGCTGGATGCAGATGACCGGTATAGCGCTTCTGTGCGGCATCGGCTTCACGATGAGCCTGTTCATCGGGCTGCTGGCCTTTGCCGACAACCCGGCGCTGCAGGATGCGGTCAAGGTCGGCATCCTCGCCGGTTCGCTGGTCGCGGCGCTGGCAGGCGCGGCTCTGCTTCTGGCGGCCCCAGGTGTCGCGGATCACGGCGAAGACGAATAAGCACAAAAAAGCCGGCGCTTCGTGACGAAGACGCCGGCTTTTGTGAAATCTGACTTGACCGGATTGCCCGCCGGCAATCCTAGGCTGGCGCGGTTTCCAGCAACACTGCAACCAGCATGCCGGCCGCCATCAGGGCGAGGACGATCTTCTTCATCAGGTTCATTCGCGTCTCCTTGTTGCAGGCCCTAAGTGGTGCCTGGGCAGGCATCCGTCCAGAGGAAGGATGCCGCAAGAATCAAAGCCTGAGTGTGCGCAATCTCAGTGAATTGGCAATGACCGATACCGAAGACAGGCTCATCGCCGCTGCTGCCAGCATCGGCGACAGAAGCGCCCCGAACACCGGATAAAGCACGCCAGCGGCCACCGGAACGCCGGCGACGTTGTACAGGAACGCGAAGAACAGGTTCTGGCGGATGTTGGCCAGCGTGCCCTTGGCAAGCTTGCGCGCCCGCACGATGCCGGTGAGGTCGCCCTTCACCAGAGTGATGCCGGCGCTTTCCATCGCCACGTCGGCGCCCGTTCCCATGGCGATACCGACATCCGAAGCGGCCAGCGCCGGCGCATCGTTGACGCCGTCGCCTGCCATGGCGACGACGCCGCCGCGGCTGCGCAGTTCCTCGATCAGCGCGCTCTTGTGCTCAGGCAGCATGTTGGCGCGCACCTGGTCGATGCCGAGCCGCTTGGCAATCGCCTTGGCCGTGCGCTCATTGTCGCCGGTCGCCATCACCACGGTGATGTTCTCATCATGCAGGGCGCGGATTGCTTCGGCGGCGGTGGCCTTGATCGGATCGGCAACCGCAACGATGCCCGCCAGCCTGCCGTCGATCGCCACATACATGGCTGTCTTGCCTTCGATCTGCAGCGCGCCGGCACGATCGGCGAGGGTGCCGGCATCCAGTCCGAGGTCCGTCATCATGGCCAGGTTGCCTAGCGCCACCTTGTGGCCGGATACGGTGCCGGACACGCCCTTGCCGGTGACGGCCTCGAAGTCGGCGGCGCCCGCGATCTTCAGGCCGCGCTCCTCGGCGCCGTCGACGATCGCCTCGGCGAGCGGATGCTCTGAACCCTTCTCCAGCGCCGCCGCCAATCCAAGGAGTTCCTCGCCGGACACACCGTCCACCGCGATGACGTCGGTGAGCTTCGGCTTGCCTTCGGTGAGCGTGCCGGTCTTGTCGACCACCAACGTGTTCACCGAGGCGAAACGCTCCAGCGCGGCGGCATCCTTGATCAACACGCCGGCCTGCGCGCCACGCCCGGTGGCGGTCATGATCGACATCGGCGTCGCAAGTCCCAGCGCACAGGGACAGGCGATGATCAGCACCGACACGGCCGCGACAATGGCAAATACCAGGCTGGGCTCGGGCCCGAACACCGCCCAGGCAATGAAGGCGACAATGGCGATCAGCACGACCGCCGGGACGAAATAGAAGGACACACGATCGGCCAGGCTCTGGATCGGTGCACGACTGCGCTGCGCCTTGGCGACCAGTTCGACGATGCGGGCGAGCGTCGTCTCCGAACCGACCTTCTCGGCCAGCATGACCAATGAGCCATTCTTGTTCAGCGTGCCACCGGTCAGCGCATCGCCCTCGATCTTCTCGACCGGCACCGGCTCGCCGGTAATCATCGATTCGTCGACGGAGGAGCGGCCCTCCAGCACGATGCCATCCACCGGCACCGCTTCGCCCGGCCGCACGCGCAGCCGGTCGCCGCCCTTGACCTGGTCAAGCGGCACATCCTTCTCGGAACCGTCGGCGCCAATCAATCGCGCCGTCTTCGGGGCGAGGTCGAGCAGCGCCCGGATCGCGGAACCGGTCTTTTCGCGCGCGCGCAATTCCAGCACCTGACCAAGGAAGACCAGTGCGATGATGACGGCGGCGGCCTCGAAATACACCGGCACAGCGCCACCATGGCCACGGAACTGATGCGGGAAGATGTCCGGGAACAGCGTGGCGACGACGCTGTAGATATAGGCTGCGCCGACGCCGAGCGAGATCAGCGTCCACATGTTCGGGCTGCGGTTGACGATGGAGGCCCAGCCGCGTTCGAAGAAGGGCAGCGCCGCCCACAGCACCACCGGTGTCGCCAGAACGAGCTCGACCCAGACAGCGGCCTGTTCGCCCAGCCAGTCACGCAGGAACGGCAGGCCGACCATTGGCCCCATGGTGATGACCAGGAGGGGAATGGAAAGGACCGCGCTTACCCAGAAGCGGCGGGTGAAATCGACCAGCTCCGGATTGGGACCTTCCTCGCCCGTCGGCATCATCGGCTCCAGCGCCATGCCGCAGATCGGGCAGGATCCGGGTTTGTCACGGATGATCTCGGGATGCATTGGGCAGGTGTATTGGCTGCCCGCGGGCAGAGGCGCGGGCGTTGGACGGTCGCCGAGATAGGCCTTGGGGTCGGCCTCGAATTTCGTCTGGCAGCGTTCCGAGCAGAAATAGAATTTCTCGCCTTCATGGCGCAGGAAATGCCTGGCGCTGGCACGGTCCACATCCATGCCGCAGACCGGATCCTTGGCGGTGAGGAACGCCTCGGGATGCGCTTCGAACTTGCCGCGACAACCTTCCGAGCAGAAGTGGAAAAGGCGCCCGCCACGCTCGAGGGTCGGCTTGCCGGCATTCGGGCTGACCTCCATGCCGCAGACCGGATCGCGCAGGACCGCGTCGCTTGCAGGCTTGGCGCCCGAACAGCACGACCCATCCCTGGCGTGTTGATGGTGGCTGTGGTCGTGATGCCCGTCATGCGCCTTCGTCATAGCCGAATCCCTTGGTTCTTCCGCTTTTGACTGCAGATAGGGCTTCCAGTAACTGGAAGGTCAAGGGGCAAATCATGCGTCGCCTTCAGGCTGGCGGGTGCCCATACCCATAGCCGTCAAAACAGGCTATAGACGCCGCCGGAAAGGCGCTGCTGAAGGCCAATGGCGAAGATTCCCCTCAAGCTTGACGAGATTATCGACGGCAGGCGGCTGCGCGAGGAACTGTCGGCGCTGACCGCCGACACAGGCGGCGACGGATCGGGCGTAGCGGTACGCACAGCCGTGCTGAAGCTGCTCAAAGCCAAGATGTTCGAAGGCCGCAAGGCCGCCGAACGCCTGCTGATGGTCGACGGCGGCGGCACGGCCTGCGCAGCACGGCTCTCGCATCTGATGGACGAGGTCATCGCCGCGCTCTACGATTTCGCTGTCAGCCATGTCTATCGCGCCAAGAATCCGTCCTCCGCCGAGCGCATGGCGATCGTCGCCGTCGGTGGCTACGGACGCGGTACGCTGGCACCAGGCTCCGACATCGACCTGCTTTTCCTGCTGCCTTACAAGCAGACCCCCTGGGGCGAGCAGATCGTCGAATACATGCTCTACATGTTGTGGGACATGGGCCTGAAGGTCGGCCACGCCACCCGCAACATCGAAGAATGCCTCAGGCTGTCGCGGTCGGATATGACGATCCGTACCGCAGTGCTGGAAGCCCGCTTCGTCTGGGGCGAAAAGGCACTGTGCGACGAGTTGATCACCCGTTTCGACCGCGAAGTGGTGCGCAACACAGGCGCCGAATACGCACAGGCCAAGCTGGCCGAGCGCGACGAACGGCACCGCAAGGGTGGCGAGAGCCGCTATCTGGTCGAGCCCAACATCAAGGACGGAAAAGGCGGCCTGCGCGACCTGCAGACGCTGTTCTGGATCGGCAAATATTTCTACCGCGAGCGTACGGTGGAGGAACTGGTCGCCCAGGGCGTGTTCACGAGCGACGAGTTCGCCCAGTTCCAGAAGGCCGAGGACTTCCTCTGGGCAGTGCGCTGCCACATGCATTTCCTGACTGGCAAGGCCGAGGAGCGGCTGCATTTCGATATCCAGCGCGATATCGCCGAACGGCTAGGCTACAAGAGCCATCCCGGCCTTTCGGCCGTCGAACGCTTCATGAAACACTACTTCCTGGTCGCCAAGGATGTCGGCGACCTGACCCGCATCTTCTGCGCGGCGCTCGAGGAAGAACAGGCGAGCCACGTGTCCGGCTTCAACCGCCTGTTCCTGACCTTCTCGCGCCGCCGCCGCAAGCTGGCCGGGACCGCCGATTTCATCGTCGACAACGATCGCATCAACATCGCCGACAGCAAGGTCTTCGACCGCGATCCGGTCAACCTGTTGCGGCTGTTCTGGTTTGCCGACCGGCACGCGCTGGAGTACCACCCGGATGCGTTGAAGCTGGTGACCCGCTCACTCAAGCTGGTCGACCGCAACCTGCGCCGCGATCCCGAGGCCAACCGGCTGTTCCTCGACATCCTGACCTCGGACCGCCAGCCGGAACTAAACCTGCGCCGCATGAACGAGGCCGGTCTGCTCGGCAAGCTGATCCCGGACTTCGGCAAGATCGTCGCCATGATGCAGTTCAACATGTATCACCACTATACCGTGGACGAGCATCTGTTGCGCTGCATCGACGTGCTGTCCGAGATCGAGCGGGGCGGCGGCGAGAAGATCCATCCGCTCTCGCACAAGCTGATCGGTGAGTTGAAGAACCAGCGTGAGGCGCTTTACGTCGCCGTACTGCTGCACGACATCGCCAAGGGCCGGCCCGAGGATCATTCCGAAGCCGGTGCGAAAATCGCCCGGCGCCTCTGCCCGCACATGGGCCTTTCCGCCACCGACACCGAAACCGTTGCCTGGCTCGTGGAAAACCATCTGATCATGTCGATGACGGCACAGACGCGCGACCTCAACGACCGCAAGACGATCGAGGATTTCGCCAATGTCGTGCAGTCGGTGGAACGGCTTAAAATGCTGCTCATCCTCACCGTCTGCGACATCCGCGGCGTCGGCCCCGGTGTCTGGAACGGCTGGAAGGGCCAACTGCTGCGCACGCTCTATTACGAAACGGAGCTGCTCCTGACTGGCGGTTTCTCCGAAATGTCGCGCGCCGAACGCACGGCCGCGGCGCGCGAGCGGCTGGAGGAGGCCTTGTCCGACTGGCCGCAGGAAGAGCGCAAGCATCTCGTCGGCCTGCACTATGAAAACTATCTGCTCACCGTCGACCTGAAGGATCAGCTACGCCACGCCGCCTTCGTGCGCGAGGCCGATGCTGCCGGCAAAAAACTCGCCACAATGGTCAAGACGCACGAGTTCGAGGCGGTCACCGAGGTAACCGTGCTGGCGCAGGACCACCCGCGCCTGCTTTCGGTCATCGCAGGAGCATGCGCGGCTGCCGGCGGCAACATCGTCGATGCGCAGATCTTCACCACCGCCGATGGCCGCGCCCTGGACACGATCCTGATCAACCGGGAATTCGACCGCGACGAAGACGAGCGCAGACGCGGGGAACGCGTCGGCAAGCTGATCGAAGACGTCCTGTCGGGCCGGGCCTGGCTGCCGGAAATGATCGAGAAGCGCACCAAGCCCAAACGCGGCGCCAAGACGTTCCGCATCCAGCCGCGCGCCGAAATCCGCAACACGCTGTCAAACCGCTTTTCGGTGATCGAGGTCGAGGGACTGGACCGGCCGGGCCTGCTCTCCGAGATCACCGGCACACTTTCTGACCTGTCCCTCGACATTGCCTCGGCGCACATCACCACTTTCGGCGAGAAGGTGATCGACACCTTCTATGTCACCGATCTGACCAACCAGAAGATCGAGAGCCCGAACCGGCTGAAGACCATCCGCGAGCGGCTGATCGCGACGCTGGAGGGAAACCACGGCGCGCGCAGTAAAACCAAGGCCGCGGCGGAATAACGGTAGAACCCATGCCTCATCGTTTCTTTACCAGTGCCTGGCACAGGACCGCTGCATGAGCCTCGTCAAGAAATTCGCGACGGTTGCCTCGGGCACGCTGATGAGCCGCATCCTCGGCTTCACGCGCGAGATGTTCATGGCGGCCGCGCTCGGCACCGGACCGGTGGCGGACGCGTTCAACGCGGCATTCCAGCTGCCCAACACCTTCCGCCGCCTGTTCGCGGAGGGCGCCTTCAACGCCGCCTTCGTGCCGCTGTTCTCCAAGGAGATCGAGGCGAATGGCATCGACGGTGCCAAGCGCTTCTCCGAGGAAGTCTTCGGCGTCCTGTTTTCGGTGCTGCTGGTGCTGACGATCGCCATGGAACTGGCGATGCCGCTGATCGTGCGCTACCTGGTGGCGCCGGGCTTCGCTGATATTCCCGGCAAATTCGACGTGACGGTGCGGCTCGCTACCATCATGTTCCCCTATCTCATCTGCATGTCGCTCGGCGCCATGATGGCGGGCATGCTGAATTCGCTGCGCCGCTATTTCGCGGCCGCGGTGGCACCGGTATTCCTCAACATCATCCTCATCGCCGTGCTTGCCTATGCCTGGTACGAAGGCAAGGACGCGCATTATGTCGGCTACGGACTGGCCTGGGGCGTGCTGGCGGCAGGTATCGTGCAACTGGCGATCGTCTGGATCGCGGTCCGCAATGCCGGCATGCGCATCGGCTTCCGGCGGCCGCACATGACGCCAAACGTGAAACGGTTGCTGTGGCTGGCGCTGCCGGCAGCGATCACCGGTGGCATCACCCAGATCAACCAGTTGATCGGCACGGCGATCGCATCCGGCCAGAACAGTGCCGTTTCGTCGCTTGCCTATGCCGACCGTGTCTATCAGCTGCCGCTCGGCGTGGTTGGCATTGCGGTAGCGATCGTGCTCCTGCCGGAGCTGTCGCGCGCATTGAAATCCGGCAACATGGTCGAGGCCGCCAACCTGCAGAACCGTTCGGTCGAATTCACGCTGTTCATGACGCTGCCGGCGGCGGCCGCCCTGCTGGTGCTGTCCGATCCGATCGTGCGGCTGCTCTATGAGCGTGGTGCCTTCGCCGCCAACAACTCGACCCCGACGGTGGCCGCAATCCTTGCAATCTTCGGCCTTGGCCTGCCGGCCTTCGTGCTGATCAAGGCGTTCACACCCGGCTATTTCGCGCGCGAGGATACGCGCACGCCAATGATCTTCGCGGCCATTTCGGTGGTGGTGAACGTCGCCGTCGCGCTGACCTTGTTTCCGTCGATGGGCGCGCCGGGCATAGCGGTGGCATCCGCGGTGGCAGGCTGGCTCAACGCCGTCATGCTGCTTGCCGTGCTGATCAGGCGCGGCCACTGGGGCCGCGACATCCCGCTGCTCAAGCGCATCCCCCGGCTGGTCCTGGCGGCGGTGCTGATGGGCGTCGCGCTCTATTTCGGCGAACGCTGGTTTGCTGTCGAGCTGTCGTCGGCCTCGCACCTGGCCACCAAGGCGGTCACATTGACCACGCTGTGCGCGGCCGGTGCAGCGATCTACTTCGTGGTCGCGTTCGCTATCGGCGGCGCCGATCTCGGGATGATCCGCCGCAACATCAAGCGCGGCGGCGCCAAGACGCCAGCCACACCAGCCGACATGGAATAAGACGACCCAGCCCGATTTTTTAAGGTTTCCCGCCTAAGAGGAGCCTGATCGGCCGAGGCAACACAGCCTCGCGCAAAGAGAGCGCGGGCCCCATGCAGGACACCAGGCTTCACTACATCGACTGGCTGCGCGTCTCGGCCTTCGGCCTGCTGATCCTCTATCATTCGTCGGCGGCGTTTCTCTATGATCTCGACTGGTTGTTCAACAGTCCCGAGAAGAGCCAGACGCTGTCGCTGGTGACTTTGTTTCCCCGGGCATGGCGGCTGGCGCTGCTGTTCTTCGTCTCCGGCATGGGCACCTGGTTCGCCTTCCGCTCGCAGACGGCTGTAGAATTCCTGAAAGGTCGCTTCGTGCGGCTGTTCCTGCCGCTGATCTTTGCCATGTGCGTGATCATCGTGCCGCAGGTCTGGTACGAGCGCCTGCTTGATGGCCGCTTCCAGGGTTCGCTGCTGGAATTCTGGGTGTTGCGCTATTTCACTGAAGGCCGCTACCCGACCGGCAATTTTTCCTGGGCGCATATGTGGTTCGTCGCCTACCTGCTGGTGATGACGGTAATCTGCACGCCGATCTTCTGGTTGCTCACCCATTCGCATGGCCACAGGCTGGCGGACTGGTTCGAGCGGATGGCCCGTACACCGGCCATCTATCTGTTCGTGCTGCTGCCGCTCGTGCTGCACCTGATCTTCCTGCCCTTCTTCCCGCGCGAAACCAACGTTCTCTACAATGACGGTGCCTGGTTCGCGGTATGGGCAAGCTGGTTCGGCCTGGGTTTTCTGGTCGCCAAGCATCACTCCGCCATAGTACCCACCGTCGTGGCGAAACGGTGGATCAGCCTTGGCCTTGCCGCTGCCTTGACCGCCTTGCTGTGGCGCTATTCCTGGATGAGCAAGGCCGCCGGCATCGGCGGCGAAACCGGTGGCATGCAGATGGTGCTCTACAAGACATTGACCTTCTCGCTGGCCTGGACGGTGATCCTTGCCGCCATCGGTTTTGCCGCACTCCACCTGAACCGCAAGAGTGCCGCGCTCACCTGGCTGAATGCCAAGATCTTCCCGCTCTACATTGTCCACCAGACCTTCGTGGTCATGGCGCTGTATTATGTGCTGCCGCTTGACCTGTCGTTGTGGAGTAAACTTGGCCTGGTGATCGCAATCACCGCAGGCTGGTCGCTGCTTGCAGCCATGCTCGCCGACCTCTGGCCCGCGCCCTACCGCATCCTGGTCGGCCTGCCGGACCGTCGCAAAGGCAGCGCCGGTCGCCAACCGGCAATTGTGGCCGAAGGTTAGCTCTCGCACCCGCGCAATTCCGCCGCCTCTTGAACGCGAAGCCCGCTTCGTCCATAACGCGCCGTCCGAAATTTCGCCGCGCGCGAAACGGCCCTCCACAAGCCAAGGAAACCATCATGACCGCCTTCAAACCGCTTATCTTTTCCGGCGTGCAGCCGACCGGCAATCTGCACCTCGGCAACTATCTCGGCGCGATCCGGAAGTTCGTCGCCCTGCAGGAAACGATGGATTGCATCTACTGCGTCGTCGACCTGCATTCGCTGACCGCCCAGCTCGTGCATGAAGACCTCAAGGATCAGACCCGGCAGATCACCGCCGCCTTCCTGGCCGCCGGCATCGACCCGGAAAAACACATCGTCTTCAACCAGAGCCGCGTGATGCAGCACGCCGAGCTTGCCTGGGTGTTCAACTGCGTGGCGCGCATCGGCTGGATGAACCGCATGACCCAGTTCAAGGACAAGGCCGGCAAGGATCGCGAGAACGCCTCGCTCGGCCTGCTTGCCTATCCGAGCCTGATGGCTGCCGACATCCTGGTCTACCGCGCCACCCATGTGCCGGTTGGCGACGACCAGAAGCAGCATCTGGAGCTCACCCGCGACATCGCCCAGAAGTTCAACAACGACTTCTCGCACCGCATTGCCGAGCTCGGCGTCGGCGTGGAGATCCAGATGGGCGATGAAACGGTGAATGGCTTCTTCCCACTGACCGAGCCGGTCATCGGCGGGCCGGCCGCACGCATCATGAGCCTGCGTGACGGATCCAAGAAGATGTCGAAATCGGATCCGTCCGACCTGTCGCGCATCAACCTGACCGACGATGCCGATTCGATCTCGAAGAAGATCAAGAAGGCGAAGACCGATCCCGAAGCGCTGCCTTCCGAAATTGCCGGCCTGGCCGGCAGGCCGGAAGCGGAAAACCTCGTCGGCATCTATGCCGGGCTCGCCGACACCAGCAAGGAAGCCGTGCTGAAGGAATATGGCGGCCAGCAATTCTCGGTGTTCAAGCCGGCGCTCGCCGACCTTGCGGTCGAGAAGATGGCGCCGATCGCCGGCGAGATGCGTCGCCTCATGGCGGATCCCGGCCATATCGACGGGGTGCTGCGCAATGGCGGCGAACGCGCCGGTGTGCTGGCCGAGGCCAACATGAAGACGGTGCGCGACATCATCGGTTTGCTGCAGGGCTGAAAAGCCATTGATCCAATCCTGAAGGGCGACCCTCACGGTCGCCTTTCTTTTTCAGGAAAGCCTCGGCCTGACCGCATGGCGGGGCCGCTTGCAAGAGACCCTGCGCGAGTGGCAGATTGCGGCAAAGCTGGAGCGTTTCCGTTTTTCACGGAAAGGCAGAAACGCTCTGACTTTTTGTTTACGCAATTCCGGACGGAAAACCGCCGCGCACTTTTCCTGGAATTGCCTTATCGAACAGGATAGCCATGGTCTCCAAACGCCTCAGCCGTGAAGCCGGCCACCGCCGCAAATTCCTGGCGGTCATCGACGACACGCCGGAATGCGAGCGCGCCGTGGCCTATGCTTCGAAACGTGCGCAGAGCACAGGCGGCGTTCTTGTGTTGCTCTATGTCATCGAGCCGGACGATTTCCAGCACTGGCTGGGCGTTGAAAAGATCATGCGCGAGGAAGCCAACACCACGGCACGGTCCGCGCTGGACGCCTATGCCGGCAAGGTACGGCAGAAGGTTGGTATCGAACCCGAACTGGTCGTCCGCGAAGGCAAGCGCGCCGAGGAGATTCACAAGCTGATCGAGGAAGACCAGGATATCGCCATCCTGGTTCTGGCGGCAGGCGCCGGCAAGGAAGGGCCCGGCCCGCTGGTCGCGTCCATCGCCGGCAAAGGCGCAGCTTTCCCGATCCCGGTTACCGTCGTTCCGCAAAACCTTTCCGACGACGATATCGAAAGCCTGGCCTGACCGCCCTATATCAGCATTAGATTCGACAGCCGTGCCGGCTTTTGCTTGAATGCCCGGCGGATTGGGCTTATTTAGAACCATTCCAAACTATCGCCCGCACGATACGGGCCGGAGACAGCCATGTTCATTCAGACCGAGTCGACCCCCAATCCGGCGACGTTGAAGTTCCTGCCCGGCAAGGAAGTGCTGCGCGAAGGCACCGCCGACTTCCGTGACGCTGGCGCCGCGAGCGAAGCATCACCGCTGGCCGGTCGTCTGTTCGGAATCCCGGGCGTGACTGGCGTGTTCTTCGGCTACGACTTCATCACCGTGACCAAGGATGGTCCCGACTGGCAGCATCTGAAACCAGCGATCCTCGGCGCCATCATGGAACACTTCATGTCCGGTCAGCCGGTCATGGCCAGCACCGCTCCATCGACCACCGCCGACGACGAAGGCGAGTTCTACGACAAGGAAGACGCGGAGATCGTCGTCACCATCAAGGAACTGCTCGACACGCGGGTTCGGCCTGCGGTGGCACAGGACGGTGGCGACATCACCTTTCGCGGCTATGAGAAGGGCACCGTCTTCCTGCACATGAAGGGCGCCTGTGCCGGTTGCCCGTCCTCGACCGCGACGCTGAAACACGGCATCCAGAATCTGCTTCGTCACTTCGTGCCCGAAGTGGAGCATGTCGAACAGGTGTCCTAAGCGCCGACTTCCTTCCAGCGAAAACCCGGGACCTCGTCCCGGGTTTTCTGTTTCCAGACCCATCAACAAAAAACCGGGCATCATGCCCGGTTTTCTGTTTGGGACGTCCGTGTTGCCTAGACGGTCCGCGTACGAAACCTGCTTTGCACCTTCCTTGGAGGCAGGTGCTTACATCACGATGACCTTGGCGCCGACTTCGGCACGGTTGTAGAGGTCGATGATGTCCTGGTTCATCAACCGGATGCAGCCCGAAGACATCGCCTTGCCGATCGACCACCATTCCGGCGTGCCGTGCAGGCGATAGCCGGTGTCACCCTTGTTGAACAGATAAAGCGCGCGCGCGCCGAGCGGGTTCTTCAGACCGGGATCCATACCGTTGCGGAACTGCGCAAGTTCCGGCTGGCGCTTGATCATCTGCGACGGCGGCGTCCAGGTCGGCCACTCGCGCTTGATGGCGACGCGAGCCGTCCCATTCCACTCGAACCCCTCGCGGCCGACGCCGATGCCGTAGCGCACCGCTTCGCCTTCCGGCAGCACGAAATAGAGGAACTTGTTGCCGGTATCGACGACGATCGTACCCGGCTTCTCATTGGTGTCGTAGGCGACGATCTGGCGATGGAACTGGCGCGGGACCTTCTCGATCGGGATGCGCGGCAGCTGATAGCCGGCGTCACTGACGCCACCATAGTCGTTGGTGAAAAGCCGCATCTGGCCGATGGTGCTGCAGCCGGCAAGCGAGGCGGCGAGCGCCGCGACGACGATGGCAGATTTCAAGCGCATGAACAGTTTCTACGCTCCGTCCCGTTGATCCGCGGCGATTCGATAAAAATCGTTAACGCATTCATGCTGGCATTTCTTTTGCTTGCCAAGCAGCCGATGCTTATATGGAGGGGTGTGTCTGCCGGTAAGGCACCGGCTATGGCATTTCGGCAACATTTGTCACAGGATTATCGAGCAAAAACAAAGAAAGCGGCCTCATAAACACGCCAGCAAAGGCCGCAGAGGACGAAATCATGAATATCGGCGACGCCGCCCGCCACTCCGGACTGCCGGCCAAGACCATCCGCTACTATGAAGAGATCGGACTGATCTCTCCCGAGCGTTCGGACAACAGCTATCGCGACTACTCGAGCGACGACGTTCACCGGCTTGCTTTCCTGAAGCGCGCTCGCAATCTCGGCTTTTCCATCGACGACTGCCGCCAATTGATGGCGCTGTACCAGGATCGCGAGCGCGCCAGCCAGGACGTGCGGGCGATAGCCTCCGCGCACGTCTCGGCGATCGAGGAAAAGGTGCGCGAATTGCAATCCATGCGGGCGACTTTGAACAAGCTGATCCACGCGTGCCACGGCGACAATCGCCCGGACTGCCCGATCCTTGAGGAGATGGCAGGAGAGTTGGAGACGGTGGACTGAAGGGTTCAAACCGTGAACGGAATCGGGCATGATGGGTCATGCCCATTGTCTCACCGCTTTCCCCAAATCCGCTGATCGACGGCCGCCAGTCGGAGCGCGCCATGCTGGTACGGCGCGGCGTGCAGCGACTGCTTACCCAGATGGGCGCGCATGTCCTGCCTGAACTGTCGCTGGCGACCGGACGGCGCGCCGACCTCGTCGCGCTTACCCGCCAGGGCGACATCTGGATCATCGAGGTCAAATCCTCGATCGAGGACTTTCGGGTCGACCGCAAATGGCCGGATTACCGGCTGCATTGCGACCGCTTCTTCTTCGCCACGCATCCCGGTGTGCCGGCCGAGATCTTCCCCGAGGAATGCGGCTTCATCCTGTCCGACGGCTATGGCGCCGAAATGCTGCGCGACGCGCCGGAACACCGCATCGCGGCCGCCACCCGCAAGGCACTGATGCTGAGGATCGCACGCGCCGGGGCAGCCAGGCTGCTGGCCGCGGAACTGGCCGGCGTTGCCGTGCCAGCGCTCGACGGCGAAAGCGAGTAGCGCCTGCCCGCCTGTTCCTGAAGCCGGCAGATCTCTGAATGCCGGTTCGTACAACCTTGACTCTCGGACTTTCTCGTAACATATAAAGTTGCATGAAACGAGACAGTCGACTTTCCGGCGTCCTGCACGTCCTGCTTCACATGGCCGAGGAAGGTCGGCCGATGACCTCGGAACAGCTCTCAAGGACGCTGAGCACCAATCCCGTGGTGATCCGGCGCATCATGGCGGGCCTGCGTGACATGGGCATCGTGCAGTCCGAACGCGGTCATGGCGGCGGCTGGACCATCAGCCGCGACCTCGGCAGCGTCTCGCTGCGTGACGTCTACGCAGCGCTCGGCGAGCCGATGGTCTTTGCGCTCGGCAACCGCCAGGAGGCACCGGACTGCCTGGTGGAGCAGGCGGTCAACGCAGCGCTCAATGACGCTTTCCGCCAGGCGGAAGCACTTCTGATCCAGCGGCTCGGCGAGGTGACGCTGGCCGATCTGGCCGCCGATTTTCATGAACGCTGGAAACGCAACAAGACAAAGAAGGCCAATCCCCATGCAGCCTGATGTGCGGATGTTTGCAAAACCCTTCGATGCCGTCGTGATCGGCGGCTCCTATGCCGGCTTGTCCGCAGCCATGCAGCTGGCGCGCGGACGCCGCAACGTCGCCGTCATCGATGCCGGCAAGCCGCGCAACCGCTTCGCCACCGCCTCGCACGGCTTCTTCGGCCAGGACGGCGTCGAGCCTGCCCGCATGATCGAAACGGCTCGCGAAAAACTCGCCGCCTATCCCAATGTCTATTTTGTCGCCGATGAGGCCGTGGATGCCGGCGGACAGGAGGGCGCCTTTACGGTCATGCTCGCATCAGGGTCGACGCTGGAGGCTTCCCGCCTGGTCCTTGCGACAGGCATCACCGACACCCTTCCCGATATGCCCGGCCTGGCCGAGCGCTGGGGCGTCAGTGTGCTGCATTGTCCCTATTGCCACGGTTATGAATTCGGCGGCGCGCCGCTCGGCGTGCTGGCCACCACGCCGCATTGCGCCGAAAAGGCTCTGATGATCACGGAATGGGGTCCGACGACGCTGTTCCTCAACGGCCAGCCGATGCCTGACGCCGGTGTGCTGGCGAAGCTCGCGCGACGCGGTGTCACCATCGAACCGTCACGCATCGAGGCCCTGGAAGGCGAGGGGCGGACGCTACAGGCGGTCGTGCTCGCCGACGGTCGGCGGATCGCCACGACCGCCCTTTACCTGACACCGCGCACGGCGATGGCCAGCCCGCTGGCCGAAAAGCTGGGCTGCGCCTTTGAAGACGGGTTCTTCGGCCCGATCATCGCCACCGACGGCAAGAAGGCCACGAGCGTGCCCGGCGTCTTTGCCGCCGGCGATGCGGCGCGCGGCATGCACAATGCCACCTGGGCCTCCGCCGATGGGGTCACCGCGGGTGCCGCCGTGCACCACAGCCTGATCTTCGAAGGTCTGGATGCAGCCTGAGCCAGCATCTGGATAGATCAGGCTCCGGCGACGCCCAGCCGCTGGCGGATACTCGCCATGGTGCGGGAAAACACCGCGGGATCGTCGAAAGCCCGTGCCAGCGTTAGCGCACCCTGGATGCCGCCAACGCTCTCTTCGGCCAAACGTACGACTTCCGCCTCCGGCCGGCCCGCTCGCCGTAGCGCGCCGGCCAGGTCCGCCACCCAGCGCTCGAAATACGATCTGATCTCGGCAGCGAAACGATCTCGTGCATCGTCCAGCGCAAAGGCGCCGACCAGGCAGACGCGGCGGCCCGAGTGGAAGTACGCGTCCGTCGCGGCCAGCATTCGGCTGATGCCATCCTGCGATTGATCCGCTTTTCGTAACGGCGAAAAAACCTCGTCTTCGAACCAGCGGTCGATATGCGCCAGCACGGCCGCCGCCATCTCGTCCTTGCCGCCTGGAAAGAAGTTGTAGAGGCTGCCCTTGCCAAGCCCTGTCGCCTCAGTGATCAGCGACAGGCTGGCGCCGGCATAGCCATGCGCGCGAAACACTTCGGCTATCGCCGCGATCAGTTCATCCCTGCCGGCCGCACCCTTGCGCATTCAAAGCATGATCCCGAAAAGTTGCAGACTTTTCGGATAATGATCATGCGACAAACAAGGAGATAGAGTGGGGTTCATCTTGATCGAATCCCACTCTAAAGCCCGAGATCGCTGAGACCCGGATGATCGTCGGGCCGGCGACCAAGGGGCCAGTGGAACTTGCGCTCCGCCTCGGTGATCGGCAGGTCGTTGATCGATGCGACGCGCCTGCGCATCAGACCTGCCTCGTCGAATTCCCAGTTTTCGTTGCCGTAGGAGCGGAACCAGTGACCGCTGTCGTCGCGCCACTCGTAAGCGAAGCGCACGGCGATGCGATTCTCATTCCAGGTCCAGACTTCCTTGATCAGGCGATATTCGAGCTCACGCGCCCATTTGCGCGCAAGGAAGGCAGCGATCTCAGGCCGCCCCCTGACGAATTCGGCGCGATTCCGCCAGAGGCTGTCCTCGGTATAGGCCAGCGACACCTTCTCGGGATCGCGGCTGTTCCAGGCGTCCTCGGCCTTGCGCGCCTTCTCGGCGGCGGTCTCGGCATTGAAAGGCGGCAGGGGCGGACGACTCATCGGGATCTCCATCAGGCTCACGCTTTTGTCAGGCGGGTTGAGATCTTTGTACCAATCGGTACAAAGCACGTCAACTCCCCTGAAACCGATTTGCGCGTGTCGGCCTTTACGCGTCCCGCATTTTGCGCAATCTCACTGTCATTCCAGGGAGGCACGCGTTCCATGTTCAATGTCCTGAGCCTCACTCCGAAATGGATAGCAGCGGCCGTTGTCGGAATTCTGACGGTGATATCCGTCACGGAAGGGAATGCCACACCTAGCTGTGGTCAGCTGACCCTGGCAGGCGAACGGGCCAGGATGGCCAAGCTGCTTGCAGCAACGGGTTATTCCAGTGAACAGAGTTCGTTCCTGATGCGAGGTTCTCACGCCGCATTTCACCCCTTTCCCGCCGCATCGATGACACCCGAAGCCGGGACATGCGGGCGTACGGCCATTCAGGCCTTGGTGCTCAACTGCACCGGCAGCATGCTGAAATCGTCGCTTGCGGAAACATCCGACCCGGACGCGATGAAGACGACCAGCTATTGGGGCCGTAAGAAGCTCGCGGTGCGCGAACTGCTTTTCATCGGACTTTTTCACAGCTGCCAGGCCGCGGCTCGCGAACGGTTCGAGAGACGGTGATAGCCATTATGGACAGACCATGCAGCTCAGGCATTTGAAGACATTCGTTGCCGTTGCTTCCGATCTCAACATCACGCGAGCCGCGGAGCACATCCACCTTGCCCAGTCGAGCGTGAGCGAACAGATTCAGGCATTGGAGGCTGATCTGAATGCCGCGCTTTTCGACCGCACCGGCCGCAAGCTGAAGCTGACCGAAGCAGGCCAGCGCCTGCTCGATCATGCCCACGAACTTCTGGCCCGCGCCGACGAAGCGCGCGCAGCGGTGGCAGCGGCTGCAAACACGATAGCGGGCACGCTGGCGATTGGTGGGCTGGAAACGCTGTGCGCAGGCTACCTGCCTCCACTGCTTGCATACTTCGGCACCGAGCATCCGGAGGTTGGGCTGCATCTGAGAAGCGCCGGCAGCGGTGACCTGCGCGGCGGCGTGAGGAGCGGCGCCCTTGATGTTTCCTTCGTTTTCGGCGAACCGCCCGATACGCCGGAACTCAAACACGAAGTGGTGGCGGAAGAAGAACTCGTCGTTGCGCTGCCTGCCGGCCACCGGCTGGCAGGACAAGTCGCGGCAGGTCCCGATGACCTGCGCAACGAGCCGTTCCTGGTGACCGAACAGGGATGTGTCTATCGCCAGATGTTCGAAGCGGCCTTTGCGGACAATGGTGCGCGGCCGCGCATCGCCGTCGAGCTCGGCTCGATCGCGGCGATCCAGAAACTCGTGGCGGAAGGCGCCGGTTGCGCCCTCATCCCGCGCGTTGCCGCCGAGGCCGGTAACACGCGCATGGTGGCGCTGCCATGGACCGGCGGCAATTCACCGGTCCCGGTCTCCATGATCTGGCACAGCAGGCGCGGCAAGCGGCCGGCTGTGCGTCTTTTCCTGGAAGCCGCGCGCCGGCAATTCAAACCAGGCGATGCCCGCCTTCGGCGTGCAGCACCGTTCCGGTGACAAAGCCATTTCGCATCAGGAAACGGATGGCATCGGCAATATCTTGCGGCTGGCCTATGCGACCCACTGGCAGGCGGGCAGCCATGGCATCGAGCGTTGCCGCCTTGGCGTCACCGGCAACGTGCTGCCAGATTGGCGTGTCGACCCAACCTGGTGAAACCGCATTGACGCGGACAGGCCCGAGTTCGACCGCGAGCGCGCGCACCAGCGAGGCAAGCGCGCCATTCATGGCCGCCGTCACAGAGCCGCGCGCGGCCGGACGATAGGCATTGATGCCCGACGTGAAAGTGATCGACCCCTTCTCGGACAAGACCGGCGCGCCATGCTTGGCCAACAGCAGCGGTCCGAAGAATTTCGAATCGACCACCCTGCGCGCTTCCGCGATGTCGAGCTCCGGCAACAGCCTGTAGGAGGCACCGATGTCGGCGGCAGTCGAGACGATGTGGTCCAGCGGGCCGATATCGGTAAAAAGCCTGCTGACGTCATCTTCCCTGGCGATGTCGGCGACGGCGATGCGCAACAAAGATGGGTTGCCCAGGCCGCTGCCGGCCGCATCCAGCTTTGCCCGCGAGCGCCCGACGATCGTTACTTCGGCTCCCTCCGACAGAAGCAGTCCCGCCAGCGCCAGACCCATGCCGGAGCTGCCACCGGCGATCAGGACGCGCTCGGCCCTGTTTTCAGTTGTCGTATCCATGAGCTCTCCATTTGGCCAGCCTTCGTTCGGATGGCCCAGGCGGAGTTTTCTGACCGGGCGGGCGCAAAGGGAAACGGGAAGATACGAATGTCGTCATCGGAAACTCCGATGGTAGCCCCGCACCAATTGCACTTAGCCGGCGCCGCGCGCCGCCATGGCCAGGATGGTCTGATAAAGTTCCTCGCGGGCTTCATCCGCAGTGATCTCTCCCGAAGCCGCAGCAGCGGACAGACCGGCAGCCGCCCCCAGCATGCTGCAGAGGCGCGCCGTGGTGAGACTGCGCGCAAACGGCGCCAGAGCTGCCCGGCATTTCTCGAGGAATACCGCCTCGTGCTCACGCTTCATCGTCGCCAGTTCCGGCGTCCCGACAAGGGCGGCCACCACGCCGGGGATTTCGCGGCCCTGCTCCAGCACGCAATCGACATAAGACGAAGCGATCACCGAGGCACGACCATCGAGCGTCGGTTCGCTTGCCGCCAGCGCCGTATCGATGACCAGGTTCTGGCGCTCATCGAATTCCTGGTAGAGCGCCGCCAGCAGAGCCGAGCGCGTAGCGAAGTGATCGTAGACCACGGGCTTGGTCACCGCCGCCTGTTCCGACAACCGTCCGAGCGTCAGCGCCTCGGTGCCTTCCTCCCGCGCAATGCGCCAGGCGATATCGAGAAGCTGGCGATGCCGCTCTTCCCGCAGCAGGCGCTGGCGACGCGGACGCGCCGGCGGATCCTTCAAATGGTCGCTTGACATCGCTATATACCAAAAGTAATTTACTAAAAGTATATAAGCCTGATCCTTTCCCTGCAACACCCCCCAGGAGCTTCGTCATGCACGCGCTCGTCGTCGTCGCGCATCCCGACCCCAATTCGCTCACCCATCTGATCGCCAGCCGCGTCGGCGAAGGCATCGCGGCGTCGGGCAACAGTTTCGAAATCGCCGATCTGGCCGCAGAAAGGTTCGATCCACGTTTCGGCAAGAGCGACATCGCCGTTAACCTGCACCAGGCGACCCCTGATGCCGACGTCATCGCCGAACAGGGGCGCATCGACCGAGCCGATGATCTGGTCCTGGTCTATCCCGTGTATTGGTGGTCGATGCCCGGCCTGCTGAAGGGCTGGATCGATCGCGTATTTTCCAACGGCTGGGCCTATGATGAGCCACCGGGCGGCAGGCTGACGAAGAAACTGCAGTGGCTGAACGTGCATCTCGTCGCGATCGGCGGGGCCAGCCAGCGCACCTATGCCAGGCATGGCTATTTCGGCGCCATGAAGACCCAGATCGACCACGGCATCTTCGATTATTGCGGCGCCAAAGTTGTAACATCCGAATTGCTGCTCTTCCCGGAAGCGCAGGATCAAGCACAGCTTCCAGCCGAGGCCCATGCCATCGGCTACCGGCTGTTCCAGAAACAGCAACGCGTGGCGGCGTAGAATTCTTCGCCGCATGGGATTTCCAGGAGGAAGCTCCCATGCGGCAGCCAAGACCGAAACCGCTGCTGAACGGAACCGTTTCTCCACCCGAACGCATGCTGCTTGCCTTTCGGCTTTGTTATGTTACAACGTAACAATACCTCAGTGGCCTTCCCACGAATTTGGTCACTCCTCACCACGGGCGCCCCCTCAGGGTTCCGCCTCACCGCAGCTTCTGGAAAGCAGTCATGCCCACGCACAATCGAAGGCGTCTTCCCGTAACCGTCCTTTCCGGGTTCCTCGGCGCCGGCAAGACCACACTTCTCAATCACATCCTGCACAATCGCGACGGACGCCGGGTTGCCGTCATCGTCAACGACATGAGCGAGGTGAACATCGACGCCGCGCTGGTACGCGACGGTGGCGCAAATCTCTCTCGGACCGACGAACAGCTGGTCGAGATGACCAATGGCTGCATCTGCTGCACCTTGCGCGACGATCTCCTGGCAGAAGTGCGACGGCTCGCCGAACAAGACAGGTTCGACTACCTGCTGATCGAGTCGACCGGCATTTCGGAACCTCTGCCCGTCGCTTCGACCTTCGAGTTCCGCGACGACGCGGGCAACAGCCTTGCCGACGTGTCGCGTCTCGACACCATGGTGACGGTCGTCGATGCCGCGAACCTGCTGCGAGACTATTCCTCGTCGGATTTCCTGCGCGACCGCGGCGAGGCACTCGGCGCTTCGGATGAACGAGTGCTCGTCGATCTTCTGGTCGAGCAGATCGAATTTGCCGATGTGATCGTGCTCAACAAGGTTTCCGACACCTCGGCAAAGGACCTCGACCTGGCCCGCAAGATCATCCGCTCGCTCAACCCGCAGGCCGAGCTCGTCGAGACGGATTTCAGCCGCGTGCCGCTCGCAAAGGTGCTCGATACCGGCCGTTTCGATTTTGACAAGGCTGAGCAGCACCCGCTCTGGTTCAAGGAGCTGAACGGGTTCAGGGACCACATCCCCGAAACCGAGGAATACGGCATCCGTTCCTTCGTCTACCGCGAGCGCCGTCCATTCGATCCCGTCAGGTTGCAGGCCTTCATCAGCAGGCCGTGGCCAGGTGTGGTGCGCGCCAAGGGTTTCTTCTGGCTGGCGACACGCCCCAATCATGTCGGGGAATTGAGCCAGGCCGGCGTCCTGGTGCGGACCGGCAGGCGCGGGCTCTGGTGGTCAGCGGTTCCCCGCAACCGCTGGCCCGATAGTCCGTCATGGCAGGAAGCCATGAAACCCTATTTCGATCCAATGTGGGGCGACCGCCGCCAGGAACTGGTCTTCATCGGCTGCGACCCGATGGACGAAAGCCGCATCCGCGCCGAGCTCGATGCCTGCCTGGTGGACGAGCCCGTCTTCGCGCCGCAGCTGTGGCGCGACCTGCCGGACCCGTTTCCGAGCTGGAGCGAACAGGCAGCATGATCATCAAATCCCTGATTTCCCTGTTCAAGGGACGCCACCAGAATTGTGACTGTCATCCGCGGCGCGCCCGCTACATTCCGCCGGCAGAGCGGCACGCTACCACAGGTCCCAGCCAAGAATCGCCATTGCCAGGCGGCGGCGGTCACAATAGGGTCCGCGACGATGGTGCCTCGAATCGAAAGGTCCGGGGTGAAAAGGGAATACGGTGACGTCCGCAAGGGCCAAGACCGTGGCTGCCCCCGCAACTGTAAGCGGTAGCAAAGTCCGAGAACGCCACTGGCCAAAGTGCCGGGAAGGCAGGACCGCGCAACGATCCGCGAGCCAGGAGACCTGCCATCACAGTGAGTTGACCGGACGGGGTGTGCCGGGAGGACGCTACAAGGGCGGCCCTGCCGTCGTTCTGGCCATCCTTCCGCACCTGATCAATGAGGGATCAGTTGGAAGGTTTTGCCGTTTTTCAGCGTGATGGCGCGACGCATTTTCCCGACCACGCACTGCAGCGCGCCGATGAAGGTGCTTGCGCGCGCGCGGTTATCCTGCAGGCGCGCGACCTTAGCTATCGGCCGGAAAAGGGCATCACCCTCGTCGAGGACGTCTGCCTCGACATGCGCGCCGGCGAAAGGCTCGCCATCATTGGTCCAAACGGCGCCGGCAAGACGACGCTGATGCGCATGCTGTGCGGCATGCTCAGACCTGTCAGCGGCCTGGTGAGCCTCGATGGCGAACCGCTCGACCGACTGCCGATGGCGGAACGAGCGCGACGCATCGCCGTGGTCGGCCAGTCGGATCAGCCGGATGCCCAGCTTGCGGTCCACGACTATGTCGGGCTCGGCCGTATCCCGCATGCCGGGCTTCGTCGCCGCAGCGACGACCGCAACGTCGTGATCGACGCGCTGGAACGTACCGGCCTGCTCGCCCTGCGCGATCGCCGCATGGGCTCGCTTTCCGGTGGCGAGCGCCAGCGCGCGCAGCTGGCGCGGGCGATCGCACAGCAGCCGCACGTGCTGTTCCTTGACGAGCCGACAAACCATCTCGACCCGCGCGCCCGCGGCGAATTGCTCGAGTTCGTCGCCAGGCTGGGCATCGCTGTCGTCACGGTGCTGCACGATCTGCCGCTGGTTGCCCCCTTCGCCACCCATGTCGCCGTGATGAGCAAGGCGCGCCTCGTCGCGCTCGGCACGCCGCGCGAGACCCTGACTGCAGAGCTGGTGCGCGAGGTCTTTGGCATCGACGTGCTCAGACTGCCTCATCCGGACGAACAGGATCGCGAGCTGACGGTCTTCGACGTGCCGATACGCCTTTCCCGATGAACCGCCCCATCCACGGAGCCGCCATGAAACGCCTCGCTTTTTGCCTCGCCGCCACGCTTCTCTCGTCGACCGCCTTTGCCTTCCCGGTTACTGTAGACAGCTGCGGCATTCCGCTGACCTTCGACGCCGCGCCGCAGCGCGCGGTGATCAACGATCTCAACATGTCGGAAATGGCCTTTGCGCTGGGTCTGCAACCCGAGATCGTCGGCCTGACCGGCATCACCGGCTGGTACAAGGTCGATGACGCCTTCAAGAAGGCGCAGGGTTCGATCCCGGAACTCGCGCCCAAATATCCGACGCTGGAGAATCTCCTGGCGGTGGAGCCGGACTTCTTCTTTGCCGGCTGGTATTACGGCATGAAGCCCGGCGGCGACGTGACGCCCGACACGCTGGCGCCGCACGGGATCAAGACGCTGGTGCTCAGCGAAAGCTGCGTCCACCTCGACAAGAACCGGCCGGCGGCCTCGATGGATCTGCTGTTCGGCGACGTCGAGAAGCTCGGCAAGATCTTCGGCAAGGAAGGCGAGGCCAACACGCTGGTTGCCGGATGGAAGGAAAGGCTTGCCGGCATCACCGCCAAGGTCGGCGCTCGCGGCGGCACACGTGTATTCCTCTACGATTCCGGCGAGGACAAACCCTTCACCGCCGGCAAATTCGCGATCCCCACGGCGATGATCGAAGCTGCCGGCGGCAGGAACATCATGGACGACCTGCCGACCAACTGGGGCAACACCGATTGGGAAACCGTCGCCACCCGGAACCCGGAATTCCTGGTGTTGCTCGACTACCAGGACGACGCCGGCTACCGGAAACTGCTGAACTTCCTGAAGACGCACCCGGCGATGAAGGAGACGGACGCCGTCAAGAACGAGCGTTTCGTTGCACTGCGCTACGCGGAACTGACGCCCGGCCCGGCCAACATCGAGGCCATCGACAAGATCGCCAAGGCAATGCACCCGGAGGCCTTCTGAACGTGCCAAGCCGAGCATACGGCGTGGCCATCGGCACAGGTCTGGCGCTGGTCATCGCGCTGGCGCTGCTATCCATCGCCTATGGCTCGACCGTCATTCCACTGGGCGATGTCATTGCAGCGCTCGCCCGTTCCGTCGGCCTGGACGCCGGCCGCGTGACCGCGCCGGTGGAGAAGATCATCGTCGACCTCAGGCTACCGCGCGCCATCCTCGCCGTCTGCGTCGGCGCCGGTCTCGCCGTGGTCGGCGCACTTCTGCAGACGGTGACGCGCAACGACCTGGCCGATCCATTCCTGTTCGGCCTGTCCTCGGGTGCCGCGGCGGGTGCTGTTTCGGTCATCACGGTCTTTGGCGACCGCCTTGGCGTGTGGACGCTTCCGATCGCCGCTTTCGCCGGCGGTATCCTGACAGCCTTCGTCGTGTTGCTGCTCGTCAATCGAATCCGCGGCCAAGGGCCGGAGCGGCTGATCCTTGCCGGTCTCGCCGTGTCCTTCCTGTTCACGGCGCTGACCAACTATCTGGTCTTCGCCGGCGACCAGCGCGCCGCCCATTCGGTGCTGTTCTGGACCATGGGCGGACTGGGCCTCGCCCGCTGGGGCAATATCGGCCTGGCGATTGCCGGGGCAGCCGTCATTCTCTGCTTCGCGCTACGTTATCATCGCTGGCTCGACGCCTTCCTGGCCGGCGAAACCACCGCCGAAAGTCTTGGCGTTCCGGTAACGCGCTTCCGGACACTGACATTCCTCGCCGCAGCGCTGTCGACGGCGATCCTGGTTTCCGTTGCCGGCGTCATCGGCTTCGTCGGATTGATGATCCCGCATGTCGCGCGCCGCTTCGCCGGCCCGCTGCATCTGCGACTGGCCATCGCCTGCGCCGTCTTCGGCGCGGTGCTCCTGCTTGCCAGCGACCTGCTGGCGCGCACGCTGCTGCCGCCGCAGGAATTGCCGATCGGCATCATCACCAGCTCGATCGGCGCCCTGTTCGTGGTTGCCACCCTGCTGCGCAAGCGGTTCTGAGCAACCGGCCATTCCATCGCTCCGGAATAGCGCCACACTTGTTACTCACACTGTTCGGCCTCCGAAGGCAGACTGGCACCAGCACCGAGTGTCGAGCAACGACGCTTCGACCTCGAGGCACGGCATCGCCCTGACAAGGAGGTTCAGAACAATGACCGCATCCGCCGAAAACAAACGAGACGAGATCCTGGCCGCCCTGCACAGGCCGCCGGTGGTTGATCATGAGGCGTGGGAGCAGGCGCGCCAGCAACTGCTGGTGAAGGAAAAAGCCCACACGCACGCACGCGATGCACTGGCCGCAGAGCGGCGCCGCATGCCGTGGGTGGAAGTGACCAAGGACTACGTCTTCGAGACCCCGAACGGCAAGGCAAGCCTGCATGACCTTTTCGCCGGCCGTCGTCAGCTGATCCTTTACCGCGCCTTCTTCGAGCCCGGCGTGTATGGCTGGCCTGACCATGCCTGCCGGGGTTGCTCGATGGTGGCCGACCAGGTCGCCCATGTCTCGCATCTCAATGCCCGTGACACCACGCTGGTCTTTGCTTCGCGCGCACCGCAGGCGGACATCCAGCGTGTGAAGGTCCGGATGGGCTGGGACCGTATTCCCTGGGTCACCATCGTCGACAGCTTCGACGTCGATTTCGGCGTGGACGAATGGCATGGTCACAACGTCTTCCTGCGCGACGGCGATCGCATCTTCCGCACCTACTTCATCGCCGACCGTGCCGACGAACAGATGGGCGGCACCTGGAACTATCTCGACATCACGCCGCTCGGCCGCCAGGAAGTCTGGGAGGATTCGCCCGAGGGCTATCCGCAGACCCCGACCTATAAATGGTGGAACTGGAACGACAGCTACGTCACCGAAGCCGAGCCGGACAAGGGATGGGTCGCGATTTCCGACGCCGGCGAAGAAGCGATGCGCGCCAAACCAACGAGTGCGAAATCATGAGCCGCTCCTGCTGCTCCATCTGGTCCGACGAGGAGAATCCTCGTCGGACCAGTACCAGCACTGTCGACAAGCCCGTCGTGAATGCCGCAGCGCAGGCGGCAACCGACAGCGCTGCGCTCGACAACGCACCCACAATGACAGCATCGGATTGGCTGGTGCTGGCCGCAGCGCCGACTTTCGCCGCCATGGCCTTGCTGACCGCGATCATGGCTGGGCCAGCCGAGACGCTCTGCTCATCCGCCATGGGCATGCCGCTCGGCGGTATGGTGCTGATGTATCTGCTGATGAGCGCCTTCCATCTCGCACCTTGGCTGAAGCTGGTTCGGGCGGATCGCTCGGCAACGCGCTAAGGACAGGGGCATCGCGGCGTTGACTTGTCCCTTCGCCCGGAGCCGATCGTATTTAACCATCGATGCTATCAGAATATTAGCGATTGCTTGGCAACGTCTTGGCGCCGACGGTCGTTAGCCTGGATCCGCAACAATCCGAGCGACGATCGACCTGACAGAATGGCGCCGGGGGCGTTGATGCGTGTCGTCTCATGCTTGGTCACGGAGCATAACCCGTGGCTCGTGCTGCTTGCCGTGTTTGTCTGCATTGCCGGCAGCTGGGTGACGTTCAGGCTTTTCCGACAGGCCGAGGCGCGTGACGGCTGGCAGCGGGCCGGCTGGATCTTCCTTGCGGCGCAGGCCGCCGGCTGATCGATCTGGTGCACGCATTTCATCGCCGTCATCGCCTATGAGCATGAAGCTCCGGTCACCTTCGACCCGGCCTTTACGATGGTCTCGCTGCTGATCGCGGTTGCCGGCTGTGCCTATGGTTTCTGGCTCTCGATCAGCTTCCGCTTTCCCCTAGCCGCCGAGGTCGGCGGCGGTGTCGTCGGTATCGCGATCGCGGCGATGCACTACAGCGGCATGATGGCCTACCGCGTCGACGGGCTGATCGACTGGAATCTGGACTACGTGCTCGCCTCGGTGGCGCTGTCGGTTCTGTTTGCCGGCGTTTCCCTCAGGCAGGCAATCAAACCATGGCTGGGCGAGACCCGGTATCTGCCGGTTGGTTTGTTTGTCCTCGCCGTGGCATCCCTGCATTTCACCGGAATGGCCGCCATCTCGGTGACGCCGTTCTCCACGGCGGCCGACAGCACCACCTCATCGACCCTGGCCGCCTTTGCCGTCGTCGGCGTAGGCATGCTGGTCCTGGGAGCCGGCGTCATCAGCTATCTCATCGACGAGCAGACCTCGCAGGAAGCATTCGATCGCCTGCAGAAGCTGGCGATGACCGATTCCCTTACCGGACTGCCCAACCGGACCAGTGCCATCGAGCACCTGGATCAGGAAATGGAGCGGGCACGCTATACGATCGCAAAAGTCGCCATCATCGGCATCGATCTCGATCGCTTCAAGGAGATCAACGATCTGCGCGGACACCAGGCCGGCGATGCCACGCTGGCAACGATCGGCCATCGTCTTGGCGATCTTCTCCAGAACGACGAATTTGCCGCGCGCATCGGTGGCGACGAGTTCATGTGCGTCAAGCTTTTCATCGAGCGCCAGCAACTCGACGATTTCCTGAAGCGTCTCGAACAGGTCTTTTCGGAGCCGCTTCATATCGGCAATGTCGACCTGGCGGCGGGGGCGAGCCTGGGCGTCGCCTTGTTTCCCGACGACGGCCACGACCGGCAGGTGCTCATCAGCAATGCCGATCTTGCCATGTATCGCGCAAAAGCCGACATCACCCGCGCCATATGCTTCTATGAACCGCAGATGGACAAGGCAGCGCGCGAGCATCATGCCCTTGCGTCGGAACTCAGCCACGCCCTTGAACTCGGCCAGCTTGAGCTCCATTACCAGGTGCAGAAATCCGTCCAGTCCGGCGATGTACTTGGCTATGAAGCGCTGCTGCGCTGGAGACATCCCACGAGAGGACCGATCTCACCTTCGGTTTTCATCCCCATCGCCGAGGAAACCGGCCTCATCCTCGCGATCGGCGAATGGGTCTTGCGGACGGCCTGCGCAGAAGCAGGCCGGTTGTCCAGACCCCACAAGATCGCCGTCAATCTTTCGCCTGTCCAGTTCGTCCATAACGATCTTGCAGGCCTGATACGCGACATCCTCGTCGAGACAGGATTGTCGCCGTCCCGGCTGGAGTTGGAAATCACCGAATCAACCTTCATTGCCGACAAGAGCCGGGCCCTGCACATCCTGCGTCAGATCAAGGCATTGGGCGTGAAGGTGTCGATCGACGACTTCGGCATCGGCTATTCGTCATTCGATACGCTGCGCAGCTTTCCCTTCGACAAGATCAAGCTGGATGGGTCCTTCACGCGGGAGATGGAGCGGAACACCCATGCCATGGCCATCGTCCGCTCCGTTCTTGCATTGGGACAGAGCCTCGGGATTCCGGTTCTGGCCGAGGGTGTTGAGACTGCCGCCCAGTTGCAGATCCTGCGCATCGAAGGCTGCCATGAAGCACAGGGCTACTACCTCGGGCGTCCGGGACCGAGGGAGAACATCTTGCCGACTTCCGCAGAGCGCCAGGCCATCGTGAATCTCGGCGACGATCTGGCTATCTCGACCGGATGAGAACAGTTATCCCGCGCAGAAAACCCCGGCCATGGCCGGGGTTTCATCGCTCCATCAGGCCCAGCGCCTGACCCAGACGCGCTCACGCCAGCACCGAACATGCCAGCGGCCACGACGGTAAACGCGACGGCAGACACGGCGCCAGCGGGGCCGGCCCGGAGGCCGGTGATGCCTCGGGCGACGATGCCAGGGACGGTGATCGATCAGCTCGACATTGGCCTCGGCACCGTCATCGAGCACGGTCATCTCCGCGTCGGACTTTTCCAGTTCATCCAATATGCCGCCGCCAGTCGTGGGCACACCTGCCACCGCCTGGCCCGGACGTATTGCCGTCATGACGACTGCGGCACCTGCAACGCCGAGTATTCCCGTCAGAAATAACCGTCGATCCATTGGTTCCTCCGATCTGCGCTCCCCGCACAGCGGACAACATAGCGATATCTGATTTGTTCCTGAATGCTTTTTGATGGTCCAGCGATCGACTTCGCGCCGCTGGAGCCGACATCGTGCAAATGCGCCTGTGTGATCGCCCCGCGATGGGCCGACGCGCATGATGGCGTCATTGCGATGGAAAAAGCCCGGTTTGAAGGCGTAGCTCGACCGCAGCCTCCTTAGCCCTCAGCGATCCATCAGCCCTTTCAGCCGATAGATCGCTTCCAGCGCCTCGCGTGGCGTCATCTCGTCAGGGCTGATGGCGGCCAGTGCCTCGCCGAGCGCATCGGTCTTGGCAGATTTGGGGGCTTCGCGCTTCACCGCCACCGAAAACAGCGGCAGGTCGTCGACCAGCCGGTCGGCCTTGCCCGAGGTCTCGCCTTCCTCCAGCTGGTGCAGCACCTGCTTGGCGCGCGCCACCACCGCTTCCGGCAAGCCGGCAAGCCGCGCCACCTGCACGCCATAGCTGCGGTCGGCCGCACCCTTGCCGACCTCGTGCAGGAAAACGACGTCGCCCTCCCACTCCTTGACCCGCATCGTGACGTTGTGCAGCCGGCCAAGCTTGTTGCTCAGCGCCGTCATTTCATGGAAATGCGTGGCGAAGATCGAGCGGCAGCGGTTCTTCTCGTGCAGATACTCGACGGCAGCCCAGGCGATCGAGAGACCGTCGAAGGTGGCGGTACCGCGGCCGATCTCGTCGAGGATGACCAGCGCGCGCTCCCCGGCCTGATTGAGAATGGCTGCGGTTTCGACCATCTCGACCATGAAGGTCGAGCGACCACGTGCGAGATCGTCGGACGCGCCGACACGGGAAAACAGGCGATCGACCACGCCGATATGGGCGCTTGCCGCCGGCACGAAGGAACCGGTCTGGGCCAGTATGGCGATCAGTGCGTTCTGGCGCAGGAAGGTCGACTTACCGCCCATGTTCGGGCCGGTCAGCAACCAGATGGCGCCATTCCTGGCATCGCCTTCGGGAGAGAGGTCGCAATCATTGGCGACGAACGGGCCTTCTCCGGTACGGCGCAGCGCCTGTTCCACCACCGGATGGCGGCCACCGACAATTTCGAAGGCGAGCGAAGCATCGACCTGCGGCCGGCACCAGTTCTCGCTCACCGACAGGGCAGCGAGCGCGGCCGACACATCGAGCACCGCCAGCGCGTCGGCCCCGGCACGGATGGCATCCGCCTCGGCGACCACTTCGGCAAGCAGACGATCGAAGGCGGCGAGCTCGATGGCCAGAGCTCGGTCGGCGGCGTTGGCGATCCTGGTCTCCAGCCCCGCCAGTTCCGTCGTGGTGAAGCGCATGGCATTGGCCATGGTCTGGCGGTGGATGAAGCGTGCCTTGGCTTCATCGGTGCCCGTCATGATCGCCTGATGGTTGACCGTCACCTCGATGTAATAGCCGAGCACATTGTTGTGCCGGATCTTCAGCGAGCGGATGCCGGTCTCTTCGATCAGGTCGCGCTCCATTCCGGCGATGACCTTGCGCGTCTCGTCACGCAGCGCACGCATCTCGTCGAGCTCGGCGTCGTAACCGCTGCGCAGGAAGCCGCCGTCGCGCTTCAGCAGCGGCAATTCGTCGGCAAGCGCTCCGGCGAGATGGTCGGCGAGCGGCTTCGGCAAGGCGTGGATGGCAGCAAGGGCTGTCGCCAGTTCCGCGGGCGGTGCGACGCGCGCAAAGATCTGCGCGATGTCGCCGGCGGCGAGGAAGCCGGCGCGCAGCGCACCGAGGTCGCGCGGGCCGCCGCGGTTCAGCGCCAGTCGCGACAAGGCGCGCGGCATGTCGGCGACACCCTTGAGCGCCAGCCGCAACGCTTCGGCGAGACGTGTCTCGTCGCGGAAGAAGGAAACGGAATCCAGCCTGGCGCCGATGGCGGCGGCGTCGGTGAGCGGCGCCATCAGCCGGTCGGCCAGCAACCGCGCACCGCCACCGGTGACGGTGCGGTCGATGGCCTTGAACAGTGAGCCTTCGCGGCTGCCGGACAGGGTTCGCAGCAATTCCAGGTTGGCGCGCGTCGCCGGATCGATGAACAGCGTCGCGCCGTTTTCCTCGCGCTCAGGCCGCGACAATGGCGGGCGTTCGGCCTTCTGCGTCTTCTCGACATAGGCGATTGCGCCGGAGATGGCGGAAAGCTCGGCGCGGCTGAACGTACCGAAGGCATCCGGCGTCGCCACATTGAAGAAACGGGCGATGCGCGCCGTGGCCGAGGCGGAATCGAACAGGCTGGCCGGTTGCGGGCTGGCGACGCGGCCGAGCACATCGAAAACGGGCTTCAGCTCCGGATCATAGAACACAGGTTCGGCGACGATCAGCTCGCGCGGGTCGACACGGAAGATGTCGGCCAGCAGGCGCTCGGCATTGGTCTCGGCAACGCGGAAAACGCCGGTGGAAATCTCGATCCAGGCCAGCGCGAAGCTCTGCTCGGCGCCGCCCTTGATCCGGCCCAGCGTCATCAGGAAGCTCGATTCCGACGGCGCCAGCAACTTGTCTTCGGTGATAGTGCCCGGCGTGACAAGACGGACGACGTCGCGCTTGACCACCGATTTCGAGCCGCGTTTCTTGGCCTCTGCGGGGTCCTCGATCTGCTCGCATACGGCGACGCGGAAACCAAGTCCGATCAGCTTCTGCAGGTAGTCGTCGGCGGCATGCACCGGCACGCCGCACATCGGGATCTCGGTACCCTGGTGCCTGCCGCGCTTGGTGAGCACGATGCCCAGCGCCTGGCTTGCCTTCTCGGCGTCTTCGAAGAACAGCTCGTAGAAATCGCCCATGCGATAGAACAGCAGCGAATCCGCATTCGCCGCCTTGATCTCAAGATACTGCTCCATCATCGGCGTGGCGCCGGCCGTGGAAGGCACTGGCGCGGCATCGCTTGCCAGCGGCGCGCTGTCTTGCGTGGCGATGGGGGTTTCGTCGTTCAAGAAACTGTTTCCAAAAAATCCGAAGGCAATTGCTTGGCGCTTTACTCACCTGAAGTGTAGCCTTAATCCCGAACGCTCCACAAAGAAATTGAGTGCGCCTCAGGCACGCCGAAGGGGAAGAAACAAAAGCATGGCCCGCAGAAATGGACAGGACGGACAAGGCCCTTCGGTGAGCGCCGAGGAGGCGCTGGAATTCCATGCCATGGGACGGCCGGGCAAGCTGGAGATCGTGCCGACCAAGCCGATGGCCACGCAGCGCGACCTCAGCCTCGCTTATTCGCCGGGTGTCGCGGTGCCGGTGAAGGCAATCGCCGAAGACCCGTCGCGCGCCTTCGACTACACAACCCGCGGCAACATGGTCGCCGTCATTTCCAACGGCACCGCCATTCTCGGCCTCGGCAATCTCGGCGCACTCGCCTCCAAGCCGGTGATGGAAGGCAAGTCGGTGCTGTTCAAGCGCTTCGCCGACGTCGATTCCATCGACCTCGAAGTGGCCACCGAAGACGCCGACGAGTTCATCAACTGCGTCAGGTTCCTTGGGCCGTCCTTCGGCGGCATCAACCTGGAGGACATCAAGGCGCCGGAATGCTTCATCATCGAGCAGCGCCTGCGCGAACTGATGGACATCCCGGTCTTCCATGACGACCAGCACGGCACCGCCATCATTGCCGCTGCCGGCCTGATCAACGCATTGGCGATCACCGGCCGCGACATGAAGACGACGAAGCTCGTCTGCAACGGCGCCGGCGCTGCCGGCATCGCCTGTATCGAGCTGGTCAAATCGATGGGCTTTTCGCCGGAAAACGTCATCCTGTGCGACACCAAGGGCGTCGTCTACCAGGGCCGCACCGAAGGCATGAACCAGTGGAAGTCGGCGCATGCGGTCAAGACCGATGCGCGCTCGCTGGCCGATGCGCTTGACGGTGCCGATGTGGTGTTCGGCCTTTCCGCACGGGGCGCCTTCACCAATGCCATGATCCAATCCATGGCCAAGAACCCGATCATTTTCGCTATGGCCAATCCGGACCCGGAGATCACGCCCGAGGAAGTGGCCGAGATCCGCACCGACGCCATCATGGCCACCGGCCGTTCGGACTATCCGAACCAGGTCAACAATGTGCTGGGCTTTCCCTACATCTTCCGCGGCGCGCTGGACGTGCGCGCCACCACCATCAACGATGCCATGAAGGTGGCCGCCGCCCGAGGCCCTGGCCGAGCTTGCCCGCAAGGATGTGCCCGACGATGTCGCCGCTGCCTATCAGGGCAACCGGCCGAAATTCGGTCCCAACTACATCATTCCGGTGCCGTTCGATCCGCGCCTGATCTCGGCGATCCCGATCGCGGTGGCGAAGGCGGCAATGGAAAGCGGCGTGGCCCGCAAGCCCATCCTCGACCTCGACCGCTATGAGCATGAACTGTCGGCCCGCCGCGATCCGATCGCCTCGACGCTGCAGCGCATCTATGACCGCGTGCGGCGCCAGCCCAAGCGCATCGTCTTCGCCGAAGGTGAAGAGGAACAGGTGATGCGCGCCGCGGTCGCCTATGTGAACCAGAAGCTCGGCACCGCCATTCTCCTCGGCCGCGACGACATCATCAAGGAAAATGCCCGCCATGCCGGCATCGAGCTGGACAAGCCGGGCCTGGAGATCATCAACGCCCGGCTGTCGCGCAAGAACGCCATCTATGCCGACTTCCTCTACGAGCGCATGCAGCGCAAAGGTTATCTGTTCCGCGACTGCCAGCGGCTGATCAACAACGACCGCAACCATTTCGCCGCCTGCATGGTGGCGCTGGGCGATGCCGACGGCATTGTCACGGGTGTGACGCGCAACTATTCGACGGCGCTCGACGATGTGCGCCGCGTCATCGACGCCAAGCCCGGCCATCGCGTCATCGGCGTGTCGATCGTGCTGGCGAGAGGACGCACCGTGCTGGTGGCCGACACCGCCGTGCACGACATGCCGAATGCCGAGCAGATCGCCGACATCGCCGAGGAGGCGGCCAGTTTCGCCCGCCGCATGGGCTATGAGCCGCGCGTGGCGATGCTGGCCTATTCCACCTTCGGCCACCCGCAGGGCGAACGTTCCGAACGCGTGCAGGAAGCGGTGCGTATCCTCGACAAGCGCCGGGTCGATTTCGAATATGACGGCGAGATGGCCGCCGACGTCGCGCTCAACCCGCGCGTGATGGCGCAGTATCCGTTCTGCCGGCTGACCGGGCCGGCCAACGTGCTCGTCATGCCGGCGTTCCACTCGGCCTCGATCTCGACCAAGATGCTGCAGGAGCTGGGCGGCTCGACCGTCATCGGCCCGCTGCTGGTCGGTCTCAACAAGCCGGTGCAGATCGTCGGCCTCAACGCCAAGGACAGCGACATCGTCAACATGGCCGCGATTGCGGCGTATTCGGCGGGGACTTGAGGCCTCTCACCTCGCATCGGTGTCATCCATGGCCATGAACGACGATCCCATCGTCATCGAGATGAAACGCACCGACCAGATCTCTGTCTTCGTGGCGACGGTGATCGGTGGCAGTTCGTTCGTGGCTTTCCTGCCGGATCTCGCCGGCTGGCTGCTGCAACTGCCTTGGGTGCCATGGGAAGAGCCGCTCAATCTTGTGTTGTCGATTGGCCAGAAACTGTCGTCTTGGGCGCTCGCCATCATCGGCGGCCTGCTCGGCATCGGCGCCGGTTTTCTGATCGTGCATGACGAACCGACGGTAACCGTTTCGGCCACCGAGCTGATCGTGCAGCAGGGTGACAAGCGCCACCGCTTCGCCCGCTCGCAGGTACGCACGGCCATGATCCAGGGCAAACATCTCACCGTGCGCGACCACGACGATGTCGAGCTGCTTTATCTCAAGCTCGACCAGCGCCGCGTGGTGGGAGCGGCGCTGCGCGATAAAGGATGGACGGCGGGCTAATCCTTTTATCCGTCCTCAGGCCTCGACAACTTCGGCCACGGCCGCTTCTCCCGTCTTTCGCCCCATGAACAGGAACACCACGACCGCCGTGACGATCGTGATGACGGTGAGCACGACCAGCAGGCTGGAGAAGGCGAGGCCGTATTGCGCCAGCAGCTGGTCATGGCCGCTTGTCGGCAGCAACACCTGCGCCGCCGCGAGATCACCGGTGACAAGCCGCTGCGCCGCGGCAACGCGCTCTCCGGGCTGGCCAAGTCCTGCGCTGGCAAGGTGGCCGGCCGTCAGCGCCGACAGCACTGCGCTGACCACCGCCAGCGCCAGGCCTTCGCCGGCGACACGCGTCGTGTTGAAGATGCCGGTAGCCATTCCGGCGCGTTCGGTCGGCACCACCGAAACGGCGAGACCGTCCATGAGGCCCCAGGGCAGGCTGATGCCGACACCGATGGTGAGCATGGGCAGGACCAGTGTAACGGCTGGTGCGCCGGCCGGCACGCCGGACAACCAGAACAGACCGACGGCGGAGATGACAAGGCCGGTGGCGCACAGCACGGAAGCCGGCAGCCAGCGCGTGAGCCATCCGGCGACCAGCGGCAGAACCAGCAATGGGGCCGACAGCGCAATCATCAGGCGGCCGGCGGCAATTTCCCCCATGCCTTCGACGCCGACGAAGCGGATCGGGAGCAGGACCAGCAGCACGACGAAGGCATAGGCGGGTGCCGCGGCCAGCAGCTGCACGCCGACGAAACGTGGGTAGCGAAACAGCGAAAGGTCCAGCATCGGCCGTCTCACCTTGCGCTCGATGATGCCGAACATGGCGAAGAACAGCACCGCGCCGACCAGCAGGCCGACCACCGCCGGATCGCTCCAGCCGGCCTCCGGTGCCTTGAGGAAGCCGTAGGTGAGCAGAGCAAGCGCGGCGGTGAAGCTTGTCGCACCCGGCCAGTCGAGCCCGGTTGCGGCGGGATCACGACTTTCGCGCATGAAACGGGCAGCGATCCCGAAAGAAAGCGCTGCCGCGACGACGACCGGCAGGAAGATCGAGGGCCAGCCGAAGGCGTCGATCAGGAGGCCCGAGGTAATCGGGCCGAAGGAAAGGCCGATGCCGAAGGAGGTGCCGAGCAGGGAAAAGGCGCGCATGCGTCCTGGACCTTCAAATTCCTGCGCCAGGGCCGCCGCGCCGCCGGCGAAGGCGAGTGCTGCCGCCAGGCCTTGCGCGGCCCGGGCAAGATCGAGCCAGAGGATGGAGGGCGACACCGAGGCGAGTGTCGAAAACAGGCCGAACGCAGCCACGCCGGTCAGGAACATGCGCTTGCGGCCATAGGCGTCGGCCAATGCACCGGCCGCCATCAGCGAGGAACCGAAGGTCAGCATGAAGGCGTTGGTCACCCAGTTTAGCGCGATCGGGCTGCCGCCGAGTGCTCGGCCGATGGCCGGAAGCGCCACGGCGGGCCCGGTGAAGGTGAGCGGCATCGAAAGTGCCGCCAGGCACACCGCGACGAGAACAAGCGCTTTTTCGGCCGCGCCCGGGGCCTTCTTCGAATTTGCCATGATGTCCACGGAGGTTTCCGCAGCGGTCGCCTGCGCGAACCAGCCAACGGGCTTGTTGAAAGACCCGTTCATGATAGATTTGCATCAATCAGAGCAGAATGGGGCTCGTACTCCAGATATAATGGAGAAAAACGCTCGAATGGATCGATCGCTGGACCGGCTGAGCGGGCTTGCCGCCTTCGTGCGCACCGCCGATCTCGGCAGTTTCGTTGCCGCCGGGCGGGTGCTGCGGCTGTCACCCTCGGCGGTCGGCAAGGCGGTGACAAAGCTGGAGGAGCAGCTCGGAGTTCGTCTGCTGCAGCGCTCGACGCGCAGCCTGAGGCTGACCGAGGAGGGCCGTCTGTTCCATGAGCGCTGCCGGCGCGTCCTGGACGACCTCGACGATGCCCAGGCCATGCTGGCCGAAGCCATCGAAACACCGCGCGGACGCCTGAGGGTGAGCGCGCCGGTGGTGAGTTACCACCTTTTCCTGCCGGTGCTGCCGGAGTTTGCCTCGCGTTATCCGGAGGTCGAGCTCGATCTCGATTTCAACGACCGCATTGTCGACCTGATCGACGAAAGCGTCGATGTCGCGCTGCGCAGCGGCGACCTGCCGGATTCCAGGCTGATGACGCGCTCGCTCCGGCCTTTCCAGCAATTGCTGTGCGCTTCGCCTTCCTATCTGGAACGCCACGGCACGCCGGCCTGCCCGCGCGATCTCGACCGCCATCTCTCGGTCCGCTTCCGCTTCCCCAACAGCGGCAAGCTTTATGACTGGCCGCTCGTCCTGCCGGCCGGCGAAGCTGAACCACGCCCGAAGATCGTGCTGACCTGCAACAATATGGAAGCGCTGCGCGGCGCCACACTGGCCGGGCTCGGCATCGGCTGCATGCCGGATTTCCTGGTGCGCGGGCCGCTCGCGAAGGGCGAACTGGTGACACTGCTGGACCGCTATCTCGATGCACCTGGCCAGTTTCGGTTGCTCTGGCCATCCAACCGGCAATTGTCGCCGAAAGTCAGGGTGTTCGTGGATTTCCTGTCGGAAAGGCTGTTCGCCGACCGCTGCGAGACGCTTGCCCGACCGGAGCCGGCAGCTTCCTAGAAGGTTTCCGCTTCCTCGCAAACGCGGAAAAGTTCCGGCTCTTGTCTACGCAATTCCGGATGCAAAACCGTCTCGCGACAGATCAGGTCTGGTTCCAGCGGCGCACCACCGGCTCGCTCATGTCGTGTTCGTAGCCAAGAACGGAGACACTGGCCGTATCGAGCACGAACAGCGCCCCTTGCGATGCCGGCAGGCCGAGCCAGCGAGCGGTGAGCGTGCGCAGGAAATGCGACGACGAGAACAACAGCACATTGCCGCCCACTTTGCGCAACGCTGCCACGATGCGATCGGCGCGGGCACCGGCCTGCATAACACTCTCGCCATCCGGGCAGCCGTCGCGAAACAGGCTCCAGCCCGGGCGGTCGACCAGGATTTCCTTGGTTTTCAGGCCCTCATAGGCGCCGTAATCCCATTCGGCGAGGTCGGGCCTGATTTCCGCCGTGGCGAAACCGGCCAGTTCCGCCGTGCGGCGGGCGCGTGAGGACGGACTTGACCAGATCGCGCTGAAGGTTCTGTCCTGCAGCCGCTCGACGAGTCTGCGCGCAGCGTCTTCGCCTTTGACAGTCAGTGGAATGTCGCTGCGACCGGTGTGCTTGCCGGTGGCGCTCCATTCGGTCTCGCCATGCCGCACCAGGGTGATCTCGGGGTAGGGGCCGGCCATGACCTGATCCTTGTTGGCTGGGCTAGCCCAGCCCTGCCTGTTCGGCTTCGAGCTTGAGGTTCTGACGCGGGCGCGGCCCGATCTGCTGGATGACAAGGCCCGCGGCCAGCGAACCGAGGTCACCGCAGGTCTTGAGATCGCGGCCTTTGGTGTAGCCATGCAGGAAACCCGCCGCATAGAGGTCGCCGGCGCCCGTGGTATCGACCAGTTCGCTGATTTTGGTGGCCTCGATGACGAAGGTATCGTCGCCATTGACGATGACGGAACCCTTTTCCGACCGTGTCACGGCGGCGATGCGGCAATCCTTGCGGATTTGCGCCAGCGCCTCATCGAAGGACGAGGTCTGGTAGAGCGACTTGATCTCGTGGCTGTTGGCAAAAATGATGTCGACCGTGCGCGAACGCATCAGGTCGAGGAATTCGCCACGGTAGCGGTCGACGCAGAAACTATCCGACAGCGACATCGATACCTGGCGGCCGGCGGCGTGCGCATGCTGCGCGGTCAGCCGGATGGCTTCCTTGGCGCGGGGCGGATCCCACAGATAACCTTCGAAATAGGTCACGGCCGCACCGGCCGCCTTGTCGGCCTCGACATCCTCGGGGCCAAGCTCGACGCAGGCGCCGAGATAGGTGTTCATCGAGCGCTCGCCGTCCGGCGTGACGAAGATCATCGAGCGCGCCGTCGGTGGCGTGCCGATCAGCGGCTTTGTATCGAACGCAACGCCCTGGGCCTGGATGTCGTGGGTGAAAATCTCGCCGAGATGGTCTCTGGAGACCTTGCCGAAATAGGCGGAACGGCCGCCGAAGCTGGCGATACCCGCGGCCGTGTTGCCAGCGCTGCCGCCGGAGGCTTCCAGTGCGGGACCCATGCGACGATAAAGAAGTTCGGCACGCTCGGCGTCGATCAGGTTCATCGCGCCCTTGATGATGCCGTTGTCGGCGAGGAAAGCTTCGTCGCACTGGGCGATGATGTCGACAATGGCATTGCCAATGCACAGAACGTCGTAATCCGGCATTCAGGTCTCCGCGCGGCATAAATCAATATTCCAGAGCGATCTTTGCACGTCCTTTCGGACACGCGGCGCTCTGGTAGCCCAAAACCCCGGCTTTCTGCCACGCCGGCCGGGCGCGGGTCTAGCGGAATGCCGATTTTTTGCAAGCCATTGCTTTGAATGGGCGCGGCAGCAATGCCGCTCAGAACATCGGCGCGAAGTTGAGTTTCAGTTCGCGCCAGCGCTCGTAAGGAATGCGCGTGCGCTTCATGCTGCGGAAAGGCGCGCAGCGCTCGACAGCGCGCACGGCGCTGGCTGCGAGCAGCTTGGCTTCCTTGGCCTTGGGCGGATTTTCAACCGTCGGCTTGGCGGCCAGGGAGCCGTCGCGCTTGAGGCGGACCTTGACGATGATCGGCGCCGGCTTCGTGCCTTTCATATCCGGCGGCATCCAGCAGCCGGCGATCTCGTTGTGCAGCGCCTCGACCAGCACGGCAAACTCGCCCTTCTCGTCGGCGAGCGCCGCGGGGCCGAAGCCGACCGACAGCGCGGCGGCGATCAACACGGCACGTATCGCAACATTCATCGCAGCAGGAACCCTCGGCCAGGCGCGTCGTCGACGATAGCGCGGCCTTATAATAGGCGCGGCCGCAGACCTCCGCAATGTTCGGGCATGCGATCTCGTGTCGTCGTACTCATCCTTGATCTGACGAAAACAGTTCGGTCATCTTCCTGTAGGTCATGCTGTTGGCCCGGTTGAAGGTGAAGGACCCGACATCCAGCATCTCGCGACCAGCCCGTTCAAGAGCGCTGAAAGCCGTACAGGCGAGCTGCGAACCGACGGAAATGCGCCTGGCGCCGGCTCCAGCCAGGGCCGGCACCGTGAAATCCGCGGTCGACAGCACATTGACCGGTTTCTCGAGCGCCTGGCAGACCGCACGCACCGAAGCGATATCGGAGAGACCGGGCGCATAAAGCACGTCGGCACCTGCCTTCTGGTAGGCCTGCAGGCGGCGGATGGTGTCGTCGAGATCGGGACGGCCGTGCAGGAAATTCTCGGCGCGCGCCGTGAAGACGAAATCGTGCTTCAGGGCTCGGGCGGCTTCCGCCGCCGCGGCGACACGTTCCACGGCCTGGGTGAAATCGTAGATCGGGTTGTCGGCATCGCCGGTATGGTCCTCGATCGAGCACCCTGCCAGCCCCGCGGCCTCGGCGGCAAAGATGGTCTCGCCAGCGCTTTCGGCGCTGTCGCCCTTGCCCTTTTCCAGATCGGCCGAGACAGGCAGGCCGGTGGCGGCCACGATCTCGCGGCAATGCTGGATCATCTCCTCGAAGCCGATCGCACCGTCCGGCAGGCCGCGCGCGAAGGCGTAGCCGGCACTGGTCGTGGCCAGCGCCTTGAAGCCCAGCGAAGCAAGCAGTTTGGCCGAACCAACATCCCACGGGTTGGGGATGACAAAGGTTTCTGCGTGCAGGTCTCGGAAAATCTTGCCCTTGTCCATCGAAGTCTCTCCGCTAAAGACGCGCCGGCCACAGCCTTCGATCTAAAAGACGGCTGTGGCGAATTTCAGGAGCGGAAGACTACCGAGACCGCCTAAACGCAGCAAACGAATGCGATTGGCTCAGGCAGCCTGCGCGGTACACTCCTGCCAAAACGCCGGCAGCAGGTGCGACGAAACGGTCATGAAGTTTGGGATCGCTCAGCGCAGCGGGATCAGCCCAGGCAAGTCGCGCATGTCGGCAAAGAGGATGCCGCCCGCCTTTTCCAGCCCTTGGGGGTCGGAGTGTGGATCGCCGTGGTAGGAGAAGACCCGCATGCCGGCGGCAATACCGGCCCTGGTGCCGGCCACCGAATCCTCGATGACGATGCAATCGGCCGGCTCAACACCCATTTCCCTGGCCGCATGCAGGAACAGGTCCGGGAACGGTTTCGAGCGTCCGACCATGGTGGAACTGAACATGGCGTGTTCGAACAGCGGAAGCAGCCCGGTGACGCCGAGCGTAATGTGCATCTTGGAAACGCGCGCCGAGGAAGCGACACAATAGGGAATGTCGGCCGCGCGCACGGCATCGATCACGCCGCGCACATGGGGGATTTCGTCGACGCCTTTCGCAAAAAGCTCCGGCAGGCCGACGTTCCAGCGATCAGCGAAATCCTCGCCGAGATCGATGCCTGCCACTTCGAGGATCTCGTTGCGCACGGAGATCATCGAACGGCCGGAAAAGTGCTTGCGGCAATAGTTGAAATCGACCGGATAGCCGGCCTCGGTAAGCCACAGCGCCAGGCGTTCATTGGCCATGTTCTCGGTATCGACGCAGGATACCGTCACAGTCGAAGATGACCAGGCCCGGCAGCACCATCAGGCCGTTCCGGTCGATCCGAAACCACCGCCGCCGCGATCGGTGCCACCGGCGAGACTGCGTTCCTCGGAACGGACCTGCACGACGGGCGCGAAGACGATCTGGGCGATGCGCATGCCGCGCTCGACGTAGAACTCTTCGTCGCCATGGTTGATCAGCAGCACCTTGACCTCGCCGCGGTAATCACTGTCGACCGTGCCGGGCGTGTTGAGACAGGTGATGCCATGTTTCAGCGCAAGGCCGGAACGGGGGCGAACCTGGCCTTCGAGGCCCTCGGGGATTTCCATTACCAGCCCGGTCGGCACCAGGGCGCGGCGGCCGGGCAGGATGAGCAGCGGCCGATCCTCGGGAACGGCAGCCCTGAGATCCATGCCGGCGGCGCCGGCACTTTCATAGGCCGGCAGCGCCAGCCCCTCGCCATGCGGCAGGCGGACGAAACCGACCGTCTGGCCGAAGACGGATTGATTTTGAGGTGTCGGGTGCATGGCGCGATCCTATCGGGCGAGCCGCGCGGTTAGTCAACCGGTTACCCGTGTTTCAACGCGAATCTTTCACCGACTGCCAGGCTTTGACAGCCGAGCTCGAAAAGACAGCAGGCCGACAAGGGTCACAAGCGCAAAAGCAGCGCCGGCCAGGAAGGTGGCCTGCGGTCCGATCTGATCCCAGAGGAAACCGGCCACCACGCTGGCGACCAGCAGGGCGACGCCCGTGATCAGGTTGAACACGCCAAAGGCGGTACCGCGCAACTCCGCCGGTGCCGCATCGGCGATCAACGTTGCCAGCAGGCCTTGTGTGAAACCCATGTGCAGCCCCCACAGAGCGACGCCGATGAGCAGACCCGGGATGTCGGGGACCAGGGCGAGCACGAGGTCGGCGACCACCAGAAGCATAAGGCCGACGGCCAGAAGCACCGGCCGGCTGACACGATCGGCAAACACACCGACCGGATAGGCCGACAGCGAGTAGGCCAGATTCATCACCACCAGCACGATCGGCACGAGCGCCAACGACAGGCCGATCGACTGCGCGCGCAGGATCAGGAAGGCCTCGCTGAAACGGGCGAGCGTAAAGACGGTCGCGACTGCCACGACCAGCCAGAAGGTCGCGTCCAGTAGGCGCAGCTCCGAGCGCCTGAGCGGCATGCGAACCTTGCGCAGGCCGGCCGGCCGCTCAGGTTCCTTCACTGCGACGATGATGAGGAAGACGGCGAAAAAGGCCGGGATGACGGCGATCCAGAAAACTGCCTGGAAATGATCCGCGGTCGCCCACATCAGCACGATGGCCAGCAGCGGGCCGATGAAAGCGCCAATGGTGTCGAGCGACTGCCGCAGGCCGAAGCCGGCGCCGCGCTGTTCCGGCGGCGTGATGTCGGCGATCAGCGCATCGCGCGGAGCACCACGAATGCCCTTGCCGATGCGGTCAATGAAACGAGCGGCGACCAGCCAGCCGATCGACGGCGCCAGCGGAAAGACCGGCTTGGTGATCGCAGCCAGCCCATAACCGAGCGCCGCCAGCATCTTGCGTTTGCCGAGCCAGTCGCTGAGCGCTCCCGAAAACACCTTGGTGATCGAGGCGGTGGCTTCGGCGATGCCTTCGATGATACCGACGGTCAGGCTGGAGGTGCCGAGCACCGCAACCATGTAGACAGGCAGCAGCGCGTGGATCATCTCCGAGGAGATATCCATGAACATTGATACGAAACCGAGCGCCCAGACGCCGGCCGGGAGACTCCGACGGGGTGCCGGACCGCCGGTAGTATCGTTCGTCTCAACGGTTCTCGTCATGGGCCTCGAAGACTCGTTTGGCGTAGCTGTCCAGCAGAGCCTCGCAGGCACGCAGGCGTTCCGCTGCTTCCTCGGCCAGCGGCGCTTCGTAGAAGTCGAGTTTGCGAATTTTCTCGAGCCAGCCCTGAAGCTTCCTGAGATCCGCGTCCTCTTCGTCCAGCTCGGCGTAGGTGAACTTGCTGATGGCGACTTCCTTGGCGATCTCGGCCTCGAAATCCGCGCAGCGGCCCAGAAACTCACGATACTGGTCGTCGCGATCGGCGCGGAAGCGCTGCACGACCTTGTCCTCCTGCGCGCGATCCAGAGCCACGGTCTCCAGAATGACGGACTCGCCCGCCATTTCGAGGATGTCGTTCTCGATCATCTTCAGGCGGCGGATGTGATCGTCGGTCCTGGGCAGCAGGCAGACACCGTTCTGCAGATAGACCGCGCCCATGCCTTTCAGCTTCCGCCACAGCGCAATACGCTTCGTCGCCGGTTCGGGCGGCACCTTATAGGTCAGCAGGAGCCAGGAAAGGGAAACCATGGTTGAGTCCAGATGTTACTGCTGTAACATACAGACATTAACCGTGGCAGTCGAGGCCGCGATCCGGCGCTAGCGAATCTCCACCGGGACGACGGTCGTTTCCTTGATTTCCTCCATGACGAAGGAAGCCGACACGTCGGACAACGGCACCTTGGCGATCAGGCGCTGGTAGAGCCGGTCGTAGGCCTTCACGTCGGCGACGCGGGCGCGAAGCACGTAGTCGAGATCGCCGGACATGCGGTAGACACCGGTGATCTCGGGAAAGGACGTCACCGCCATGCGGAACCTGGCCAACCAGTCCGGATCATGGCTGGAGGTGCGCACGATGATGAACACGGAAAGACCAAGGCCGAGCTTGTCGGCATCGACCAGCGCGACCCGGCCGGTAACGACGCGCTCGTCCTCCAGTCTTTTGACCCGGCGCCAGCAGGCGTTGCGGGACAGGCCGACCCGTTCCGAGAGCTGGTCGACCGACAACGTGCCGTCGCGCTGCAGTTCGGCCAGGATTCTTCGATCGATCGTATCGAGTTCATGGGTCATTTTGGGATGATTGTCCCAATCGAGAATGCCTGGCAAGGACAAATTGGGATCAAAGTCCCGAGATTGCATGGGACGATGGCGCAAAGATGGGAGAATCACCATGACGACGCGCATCGCCCGCCTGTTCACCGACCACCCGCATTCGGTCGATGAAAGCTATTTCGAACACATGCGCTTCGCCGGCTGGTTCGCCAGCAGACTGTTCATGGCCGGCGGCGCGGCGCTCATTCATGCTTTCTTACCCTTCCTGTTCGAAACTACGGCAAGCGGGATCATCCGCCAGCTTTACGAGCGCACGCACAACCGGCGTCCGCAGGCGTGATCCAGAAACTGGCTGGAGCCAGCGTGCCTGAAGGGCGTTGAAACATGTGCCGATGGGCGGCCTATCTCGGTGAAGACGTCTTCCTGGAAGACATCGTCAGCGCGCCTTGTCATTCGTTGATCGCGCAGAGCCATTGCGCGCAGGAGGCAAAATCACCGACCAATGGCGACGGTTTCGGGCTTGCCTGGTATGGCGGCCGCGCTGAACCGGGTCTCTACCGTGACATCCTGCCGGCCTGGTCCGATCCCAATCTCAAGAGCCTGTGCAGGCAGATCCGCTCCGGCCTGTTCCTGGCGCATGTGCGCGCCTCGACCGGTGGCGCCACCAGCCGCGCCAACTGCCACCCCTTTGTTTCCGGTCACTGGTCGTTCATGCACAATGGCCAGATCGGCGGCTTCGACCGCATTCGGCGCACGCTCGAAGCGACTTTGCCGGACGCGCTTTATGACCAGATCGAAGGCACGACCGATTCCGAACTGTTCTTCTTCCTGATGGTGGACGAGGGGCTGGAAAGCGATCCGCAAAGCGCGCTGGAAAAGGCGACCAGACGCGTGCTCGACGCTGCCCGGCGGGCGGGTGTCGATCCGGCGTTGAAACTGACCGCCGCGTTCTCCGACGGCGAGGCAGTGCATGCCGTGCGCTATTCCACCGATGGCCAGGCGCCGACGCTCTATACGTCGGCGTTTCACGGCGGCCGTTGCATCGTCTCTGAGCCGTTCGATTGCGAAGGAGCCGAATGGCAGGCCATCCCGCCGGCGAGTTTCGTCACCATGACGAAGGCCGGGATAACCATCCAGTCCTTTACACCCGCCGCCGAGACGCTTCCCATCGCGGCCGAATAGGCCGACCAGACCGCACTCCGTCAGCCGGCTAGTTTGACTGTTCCATACGGATTGAACTTGAATTCGTCCTCCGCATATTGGGATTCGAACGAAAGACTTGCACCGCGTTTCTTAAGGATCGCCTCGAGCCCCTGTGTGGCAATCTCATCGGCGACGGCGTCCATGGTCGCGACAGCCTCGCGCTCGCTGGCCTGGGATATCGGCACATAGACCTCCGGCAATCCGACGAGGTGGAAGCCGACACTTTCCAGATAGCCCCGGGCCGACAAAGGGCGCTTGGCGAAGGCAAGCCGCCCGATCCGCCTTTGTCCGAGAGCATCGTCCGCCTTCAAGGCTGCAGCGCCCTGGAGTGCAAGCTGTTTCCAGCGAACCAGCCCATGCGCTATGCCGGCGCTCTCGCCTTTGACGGCCACGGCACCCTTGTCGATCATGTGGTCGACAAGGAACAAGGCTCCGATGGTAACGGTGACCGCATTGCTTTTCGTCATCGGCGGGCCGAGCACGTAGAGAACGGATTGATGGCTGGCGACGGCAGCTTCGTCAGCTTCCGTCCAGGCACCTGGCTCGACCCGATCCCAGCAGACATTGAAGGATTCAACCATCCGATTGTCCGGTTCGGGCTGGGAATAGGCTTCATCTGCGATGAATCCGTCGGCGAAATCCCGAACGGCACTCGACGCCGCATCCAGCAAGGGGCTCAAATCGCGATCCTTGCCAAGAAAGCAAAGGACGTGGCGCGGTTTGACAGCTTCGGTTTCGGATGGTTCTGTCGGGCTCTCTCCCACTCCGGACGTCGCCGCAAACGAAGTTCGCCAGGCAGGCAATGCTCCAATCAGGCCCAGAAGCGCGCGCCGCTTTGTGTCCAAGAACTTTTTCTCCCAACGTTCAATCACGCACGATCTGGCCCGACACTTTGCCCGTGCCGACAAAAGGGCACCATAAAACCGCAGTCGCAAAAGGGTTTCGGATTTCATCCTTCCAACGTCACCCGGCATGTTATAGCCGGAGGCTAACAAGCGTAAGGAGGCAGGAGTGGCCGAAAAACTCATCCTGGCGTCAGGCAGCCCTTTTCGGCTGGCCATGCTGAAGAATGCCGGCATCGATGTCGAAGCGGTACCGGCCAATGTCGACGAGCGCGCGCTGGAGGCGCCGCTCAAGGACAGCGGCGCTTCGCCGGAGGATGTGGCGATGATCCTGGCCGAAGCCAAGGCGACCGAAGTGAGCGAGCGATTGCCGGGAGCCCTGGTGCTGGGCTGCGACCAGACACTGTCGCTGGGCGACGAGGTGTTCCACAAGCCAGCCGACATGGAAGGGGCGCGCCGCCATCTGCTGGCTTTGTCAGGCAAGACACATCAGCTGAACAGTGCCGCCGTGCTGGTGCGCAACGGCGCGGTGTTGTGGCGCCATGTCGGCGTCGCCAATCTCACCATGCGCAAGCTCGATCCCGCCTTCATCGGCCGCCATCTGGCGCGGGTCGGCGCGAAAGCGCTCTCGAGCGTCGGCGCCTACCAGATCGAAGGTGAAGGCATCCAGCTGTTCGAAAAGGTCGAAGGCGACCATTTCACCATCGTCGGCCTGCCGCTGCTGCCACTGCTGACCGAACTCAGGTCCCTCGGTGCCATCGATGGCTGAAATGAAAAAGGCCTTCGTGATCGGCCATCCGATCGCGCATTCGCGTTCACCGAAAATACACGGCCATTGGCTGAAGGCCTACGGCATCGCCGGCAGCTACGAAGCGATCGATGTCATGCCGGGCGATCTGCCTGCGTTCCTGTCTGCGTTTGGGGAGAATGGCTTCAATGGTGGCAACGTCACCATCCCGCACAAGGAAGCCGTGTTCGCGGTCGTCAAACGCCGGGACGCGGCAGCAGAACAGATCGGCGCCATCAATACGCTGTGGACGGAGGACGGCGAGCTCCGCGGCGGCAACACCGATGCGCATGGCTTCGCCGCGAATCTCGACGAATACGCACCGGGCTGGGCCGGCAACGGCCCCGCCGTGGTGCTGGGCGCCGGCGGCGCTGCGCGTGCCATCATACACGCCCTGAAGGAACGCGGCGTCAGCGACATCCGCATCGTCAACCGCACGAAAGCGCGCGCAGTGGAACTGCGCGATCAGTTCGGTGCTGGCGTTTCTGCGCATGGCAGCGAGGCGACCGATGAGTTGAATGCCGATGCCGGACTGCTGATCAACACCACCGCGCTCGGCATGCACGGCAATGAGGGCCTGCCTGCCGACCCCGCCGGCCTGCCCGCCCATGCCATCGTCACCGATATCGTCTATGTGCCGCTGGAAACGCCGCTGCTTGCCGCAGCCAGGCGGCGCGGTCTGAAAACGGTCAATGGTCTGGGCATGCTGCTGCATCAGGCGGTGCCTGTTTTCGAACGCTGGTTCGGCCGGCGGCCGGAGGTCACGCCGGAACTGCGCGACCTTGTCGTTGCGGATCTGGGAGCCAGCCATTGATCGTCCTCGGCCTCACCGGCTCCATCGGCATGGGCAAATCAACCGCCGCGAAGATGTTCCGCGAAGCCGGCGTGCCGGTGCATGATTCGGACGAGGCGGTGCACCGGCTCTACTCCGGCAAGGCGACAGCTTTGATCGAAGCGGCCTTTCCAGGCGTGACACGGGACGGCACCGTGGATCGCACGCTGCTTGGCCAGCGCGTGCTGGGCGATGCAGCCGCGCTCAAGACGCTGGAAGACATTATCCACCCACTGGTGCGCGCCGAAGCCGACGCCTTTCTAGGCCTCCAAAGAGAAGCTGGAAAACCGCTTGCCGTGCTCGACATTCCGCTGCTGTTCGAAACCGGCGGCCGTGGCCGCGTCGACAAGGTCGTGGTGGTGAGCGCACCCGTGGAGCAGCAGCGTCGACGCGTGCTGGCGCGCCCCGGCATGACCGAAGAGAAGTTCGAATCAATTCTCGCCAAACAGGTCCCGGACGCCGAAAAGCGGCGGCTGGCAGACTATGTGGTCGATACCGGCACCAGCTTTGACGTCACCCGGGCGGCCATCCGGGCGATCATCGCCGAGCTATCGGGGGAAAATGGCAGCAATCACGCCAGGTGATCTTGCGGGAAAGCCGGCCGGACTCCATTTTCGTTCCGAACGAACAAGCGCCGAGATCTCATGGAACGGGATGCTCAGGCCGCGGAGCGTCGCGATGCGCGAAATCATCTTCGATACGGAAACAACCGGGCTTGATGCGCGCGAGGACCGCATCATCGAGCTCGGCTGTATCGAACTGGTCAACCGCTTCCCGACCGGCAACACCTTCCACCACTACATCAATCCGGAAGGCCGCATGATCAATGCGGAGGCTGAAGCCGTGCACGGCATCAGCGCGGCACAGCTGGTTGGCAAGCCGACCTTCTCGGAAATTGCCGATCTCTTCCTGACCTTCATCGATGGCGCCAAGCTGATCGCGCACAATGCCGGCTTCGACATGGGCTTCATCAACGCCGAATTCGCGCGGCTCGGCCATCCCGCCGTCGGCGCGGATCGCGTGATAGACACGCTGGCGCTGGCGCGCCGCAAGCATCCGATGGGTCCCAATTCGCTGGACGCGCTTTGCCGTCGCTACGGCATCGACAACAGCCATCGCACCAAGCACGGTGCGCTGCTCGATTCCGAACTTCTGGCGGAAGTCTATGTCGAGCTGATCGGCGGCAAGCAGGCTGCGCTTGGCCTGGATGGCGGACTGTCCCAGGCCGGACGCCGTGGCGGCTCCGAGGTCGAACTCACCATCGCCATGCGGCCGGTTCCGCTGGCCTCGCGGCTTACCGAGGCCGAGCGGGAGGCCCACAGACGGCTGGTCGAATCGCTCGGCGAAAAGGCGCTGTGGGTGAAATTCGCCGGCGAGAGCTCGGAAGCAGCCGAATAGTTCGGGGCGACAAATCGAATCAAACAAAAAACCCGGCGCGAAGCCGGGTTTTTCATTGGGAACCGAGACAGCGCTTAGCTGACCATCACCTTGGAAGCGGCCTGGTCTTCGGCCAGTTTCTGCTGGAACATCTGCGCAAAGTCGATCGGATCGAGCATCAGCGGCGGGAAACCACCGTTGCGGGTCGCATCCGAGATGATCTGGCGGGCGAACGGGAACAGCAGGCGCGGGCATTCGATGAACAGGATCGGCAGCATGTGCTCCTGCGGGAAGCCGGCAATGTTGAAGACGCCGCCATAGACCAGCTCGACGTTGAACAGCACTTCCTTGTCGAAGGAAGCCTTGGCGTTCAGCGTCAGGTTGACGTCGAACTGCTCGTCGGACAGTGGATTGGCGTTGACATTGACGCTGATGGCGATGCCCGGAGCCTTGTCACGGCCGCGCAGCGAATTCGGCGCACCGGGGCTTTCGAACGAAAGGTCCTTCACATACTGGGCCAGAACGTTCAGCGTCGGCTGCGCTCCGTTGCCGTTGCTTGCCTGCGCTTCATTGTTGTCGGCCATGAGCCAAAATCCCCTTGTTGGACCGTCCGGCCCCTATTGAAATCGGGCGTTGGCTATCACGGCAGGCGCTTCAAGACAAGATTTGGCGCCTGTTCATTCATCCTTGAGCCGTCGCCAGGGCGAATTCGGGTTGGGATCGCGCGAAAAATCCTCGGTATCGAGATCGATCGTTTTCTCGCGCTGGCGCGGCCTGAAACCACCTTCACCGAAGGAAGACACCACCGAAACGCGGGACTTGAGGAAACGCCAGGCGAAGTCGCGCACAGCAGGAACCAGGAAAACCAGGCCGATGATGGAGGTGATGAAACCCGGCACCATCAGGAGAAGCGCCGAAAAGATCGTCATCGCGCCATGCGCCAGCGGGCGGCTCGGATCGCGCCCGGCCTCAATTTCGGCGCGGGCATTGACCATCGTGCTGAAACCCTGGCGCTTCAGCAGCATGGCACCGGCAATGGTCGAAGCGAGCACAAGGGCCACCGTGGCCAGCGCGCCGACCTGTTTGCCGACCACGACAAAGCCGGCGATCTCCAGCAAAGGAAGCGCCAGCACGAAGAAGGGGAGAAAGGAAGTACGCAAAACCCGCCCAATCGTTGTATGTTTAGCCAAGCGACCAATCGCCGCTACTGTCCGGGTTCTGAAATTCGCTACAGCCTGATATCGGGTGCTGAGCGAACTTTGAAATCGCGACACTGGCATTCACTATACCAAATAGGTATGCGCTGCTTGCGTTTGAATGATGGCGCTGCACGTTCTATATGGTTTTATAGTTTGGTGATCAGTCGCGAACCGGAGGCGCGACCGGTTGAGTTGGTAGGCCGCTTCGAGGGTGATTGGCACAGCACATGGCATTTTTCGACTTCGGCACGATATTCTTCCTGGTCGCAGCGGTGGTGATCTTCTTCCAGCTGCGCAATGTGCTTGGCCGCCGTACCGGCAATGAACGTCCGCCGTTCGACCCCTATACGGCGAGCCGTACGCGCGACAAGGATGCCGCCAAGCCTTCCGAGAACGTTGTATCGCTGCCGCGCAAACGCGCACCGGGCGATGCACCGGCGCCCGACGCCTATGCCGCCATCGATGCCTTCGCCAAGCCGGACACCGATCTCAACAAGGGCCTGCGCGCCATCAAGGACGCGGACGGCAGCTTCGAGCCGAAGGGTTTCGTCGACGGCGCCAAGATGGCCTACGAGATGATCGTGATGGCTTATGCCGACGGCGACCGCAAAACGCTTAAGAACCTGCTGTCGCGCGAGGTCTATGACGGTTTCGTCGCCGCCATCGGCGAACGCGAGGCCAAGTCGGAGAAGATCCAGTCTTCCTTCGTCGGCATCGACAAGGCCGACATCGTTCTGGCTGAAATGAAGGGTTCGGAAGCCCACGTCACGCTGCGCATTGTCAGCGAGCTGATTTCGGCCACGCGCGACAAGGCCGGCACCGTCATCGACGGCGATCCTGAAACCGTCGCCGAGGTCAAGGACGTCTGGACCTTCGCTCGCGACACCCGTTCGCGCGATCCGAACTGGAAGCTTGTCGCCACCGAGGAAGAAGATTGAGTTCCGCAGGTGCCGCTGTCGCCACTCCTTTCGGCGCGATCCTATGACGATCTGCCCGGCTGGGCCGACGACGAGCATCTTGCGGCCTTTGAAGCTTTCCGTCGCTCTGCCTTCCACGTTCCGATAAAGCCATACCGCAGCGGATCTCTCGGCATCGATTTCGCGGCTTTCGAACCGGCCTACGAGGCTGCGCGGGCCGCTCCACCGACCAGCAACGCCGAGGCACGGGTGTTCTTTGAACATCATTTCGCCCCGGCCCATGTTTCCCCCGACAATGATGCCGGTCTGGTCACGGGTTTTTACGAGCCCGTGGTCGAGGCTTCTCCGGTGCCAAGCGAACGCTATCGCTGGCCGTTGCTGGCGCGCCCTGCCGATCTGATCGACATCGACGATAAAAACCGGCCTTCCGGCATGGACCCTTACCTGGCATTCGCCCGCCAGACGGCGGATGGACCCGTGGAATACCACGACCGCAGCGCGATCGAAGGCGGAGCACTTGCCGGGCAGGGGCTCGAGATCGCCTGGTTTGCCGACAAGGTCGATGTCTTCTTCATCCATGTGCAGGGTGCGGCCAGGCTCGACATGACCGATGGGCGGCAACTGCGCGTCACCTATGCCGCAAAGTCCGGCCAGCGTTTCACCGGACCGGGTCGCGTGCTCGCCGATACGGGCGAAATCCCGCTGGAAAAGGTGACGATGCAGTCGATACGCGCCTGGTTCAAGACGAACCCGGATCGTATCGATGAAATTCTCTGGCAGAACCGCTCCTTCATCTTTTTCCGCCCGGCTGCGGTGGACGATCCGCAACTGGGGCCGATCGCCGCGGCGAAGGTACCGCTCTCGGCAGGCCGTTCGATGGCGGTGGACCGTCTGCTGCACACATTCGGCACGCCGTTTTATGTCGATGCGCCGACCCTCAGGGCTTTTGACGGCGAACCGTTCCGGCGGTTGATGATCGCGCAGGATACGGGCTCCGCCATCACCGGCCCGGCGCGCGGCGACCTGTTCGCTGGTTCCGGCGATGCCGCCGGCGAGATCGCCGGCGTGATCCGCAACGCGGCTGATTTCTATGCGCTGGTGCCTCGTTCGCTGCTCGGAGGAGCAGCGGGATGAGCCGGCGCCGCGACCAGGGTCTTTCCGAAGAAGATCGTGTCCTGTGGAATCTCGTCGCGCGCTCGGCCAAGCCGCTCAAAGGCAAGTCAATCGTCGAGCCCGCGGACGCGATCGAACCGAAACCGCCGCAAAAAGAGCCTGCCCCGGCCAACATCGTTGCCGCGGCGCCCGCCAAGCCGAAAGCGCAGCCCGTGCGCCACAGCCTCGACGAGCCGACACTGGACAAGCTGTCCAAGGGCAGGCTGCCGATCGAAGGCCGTGTCGACCTGCACGGCATGACGCAGGAAGAAGCCTATTCGCTGCTTTTCTCCTTCCTCCACCGCGCACACGCCAACGGCGTGCGCTTTGTGCTGGTCATCACCGGCAAGGGCTCGTCCTCCGGGGGTGACGGTATCCTGAAACGCTCGGTGCCGGCATGGCTTTCGACGCCCGCCTTCCGGATGCTGGTTTCCAGCCACGATCACGCCGCCCGGCATCACGGCGGTGCCGGCGCACTTTACGTACGCCTGCGGCGGACCCGACCATGACCCCGCTCGGTGAACGCATCCGTGTGCTGCGCGAGGAACGCGGCGTCAGCCAGAAACAGATGGCCGCGGCGATCGGGGTGAGTGCCGCCTATCTGTCGGCACTCGAGCATGGCAAACGCGGCGTACCGAGCTGGCCGCTGATCCAGAAGATCATCGGCTATTTCAACATCATCTGGGATGACGCCGAGGACCTGCAGCGGCTGGCCGAAAACTCGCACCCCAAGGTGAAGATCGACACGGCCGGGCTGTCTCCGGCCGCGACCGAACTTGCCAACCTGCTCGCCGAAAGGATCGGCAAGATCAGCGACGCGGATATCCAGCGCGTCACGGCGCTGGTGCGTGAGATAAAACCCGCCTAGAGCAATTCCAGGAAAGTGCGCAGCGGTTTTTCCGTCCGGAATTGCGCAGAAACAAAGAGTTAGAGCGTTTCAGCGCTTCCGTGAAGAACGGAACCGCTCTACGCCGCCTTGTCGCGGACCTGGTAGTCCTTGATGGCGGCGAAACGGATCGCCTTCCACCGTTCGGCCTCGTAATTCAGCGAGAATTCGTGCTGCGCCAGGAAGACCGGATCATTGTCGAGGTCGCGGGCGATGTCGCCGCGATGCGCCTCGACGAAGCGCTGCAGGTCGAGCTTGTCTTCGGCGCTGATCCAGCGGCAGACCGAGAAGCGCGACATCTCGAAATCGACGGGCAGCGAATATTCGATGTTAAGGCGTTCCTTCAGCACGTCGATCTGCAGCGCACCGACCACACCGACAATGGCCGGCGAGCCGTCTTCCGGCTGGAACAGCTGAACCACGCCCTCCTCGGCCATCTGCTGCAGGGCCTCCTTCAGTTTCTTGGCTTTCATGGCATCGCCGAGACGCACACGGCGCAGGATTTCCGGCGCGAAGTTGGGCACGCCGCGAAACAGGATGTCCTCGCCTTCGGTCAGCGTGTCGCCGATGCGCAGCGTACCATGATTGGGGATGCCGACGACGTCGCCGGCATAGGCTTCGTCAGCGGTGATGCGCGAGCGCGCGAAGAAGAACTGCGGCGCGCTCAGCGACATCGGCTTGCCGGTGCGCACCAGCTTCGCCTTCATGCCGCGCTCCAATGTGCCCGAGCAGACCCGAACGAAGGCGATGCGGTCGCGATGGTTTGGATCCATGTTGGCCTGGATCTTGAAGACGAAAGACGTCATCTTCGGTTCCGTCGCTTCCACCTTGCGCGTATCGGCCTCCTGCGCGCGCGGCGCCGGGCCGAAGGCGCCGAGCGCCTCGATCAGGTCACGCACGCCGAAATTGCGCAGCGCCGAGCCGAAATAGACCGGCGTGAGATGACCCTGGCGGAAAGCGTCGAGATCGAATGGCCGGCACGCCTCACGCGCAAGTTCCAGTTCCTCGATAAAGGCCGGCCGGTCATTGTCCGGCAGCAGGCCCGCAGCGCGGTTGGAATCCGGCCCGTGAACCGGGGTGCGCTCGACTTCCTCGTCATTGCGGCGCACGGCGTTTTCGGCGAGGTGGTAGGTGCCGGCAAAAGTCTTGCCCTGACCGATCGGCCAGGTGATGGGGGCGGTGTCGAGCGCCAGCTTCTGTTCGATCTCATCGAGGATCTCGAACGTATCGCGCGCTTCACGGTCCATCTTGTTGACGAAGGTGATGATCGGGATGTCGCGCAGGCGGCACACTTCGAACAGCTTCAGCGTGCGCGGCTCGATACCCTTGGCGGCGTCGATGACCATGACGGCCGAGTCGACGGCCGAAAGCGTGCGATAGGTGTCGTCGGCGAAGTCCTCGTGACCTGGCGTGTCGAGCAGGTTGAAGACGTTGTCGCCATATTCGAAAGTCATCACCGAGGTGACGACCGAAATGCCGCGTTCGCGTTCGATCTTCATCCAGTCCGAACGGGTCTGGATGCGGTCCTTCTTGGCCTTGACCTCGCCGGCGAGCTGGATGGCGCCACCGAACAGCAGCAGCTTTTCGGTCAGTGTGGTCTTGCCGGCATCCGGGTGGGCGATGATCGCGAAAGTGCGGCGGCGGGCAACCGCCTTCTCGATTGTTTCGGTCATTTTACAGGAATTCCGTTCGTTGCGCCGGCTTCTAGCAGCGACAAACCCGCCTGTCGAACGGAAACGCGGCCTTGGTGCCGCACCCACCTAGCTCAGCGTGAGATCGAACCCGCTGGTGGCCAGGATCTCGCCATTGACGATCAGCTCGACGCGATGATGACCGGCATGGTGCTTGCGGGTGGTGAAGTCGCGAACGACCTGGCTGATGGAAAGTTCTGCCCTTGCCGCCGGCGCCAACTCGATCTCCTTCAGCTTGAACACCTTCTTCGAGGCCGTGCCCGCCTTCTTCACATAGTGGACGGCATAATCGATCACGAGCTTCTGGTTGTTGCTTGCCGTCGAGGCAATCCGCGCCTCAAGCACGATCCGCTCGCCAAGACGAATCCGGGACGGCGTCACCGCGAAATGCTCGACGTCGACCTCCGGCGTGCCTGTGCTGCCGATGAGCTGTAGAGCCCGCGCATCACCTTTCTTGATCAGCGTGCGCAGCGCATGCTTGACGATCCAGGCGGTGTGGGCGTTCTGCATATCCCAGCCGCCGACACGCTCAATGACCCGGTCTGGATTGTCTTTGGTGATGTCGTTGAGATGATTGGCCACAGATTTGCGGACATAGAGGCTGCTGTCGTTTTTCAGTGCTTCGAGGATGGGGGCCGTCGGCGCCGGGTCGCTGATCAGGGTTTTCAGGTTGAACGACCACGGCAGGCGTGGCCGCGAGCCTTCGCTGGCGAGTCGTCGCACATGCTCATTGTCGTCATGCGCCCAGCTGATCATCACAGCCAGCGTGCGCTCGAAATCGCGTGCCAGGAAATGACGGATCGCGAACTCCGCCGAACCATAGCGGGTGAAATTGTGCAACGCCCGCATGGAAAGATCGAAATGCTCCTGTCCGCACACCGCGACGAATTCGGAAAGGACGATCGAGGCAAAGCCATGATTGATGCGCGGGGCGAGCGCATCGAGGATCTCCAGTGCCTCGCCGTAACTGGCCGGCAGAGTTGCCTGGAAACCGACAGCGGTCTGACGTAGCCGCTGCATGATGCCGAGCGCGTCAAGATTGTCGGTGGCAAGCAGCAAAAACCGTTCGGCATCGAAACCCGGGGCGATCGCCGCGGTTTCACGTGCAAAATGGCTGAGCCGTGCCCTGTCGAAGATCTCCTTCAGCGCCGGCGCTGCCTGTACTTCCGTCATGCCTGTTTCGCCCTGTGCTGAGCCGTCAGTCCGCTGTAGTCCGGATCGCGGCGCCACGCCATCAGGCTTCCTGACACAGTCTGGCAGGAGAAATCCCTCACCAGCCGGATTGACGGCCCGAAATGGTCCAGCCTCAAGCTCTTTGGAGCTCGCGGGACCTTGTCGCAATCTCCGGGATCCAGTCTTGCAGCGCTGCGCCGATCGCATCGGCATGGTCTTCCTGCAGATAATGCGCGCCTGCTCCGAGATTGATGACGTCGCAGTTCGTCAACCGGGCCGCGAAGGCGCGCGCTGCTTCCGGGGAGACCAGCGCGCCGGGATCGCCGTGGAAGAGCAGCTTTGGAAAGGTGGACGCTCTCAGCGCGCGATGATCGTGCGCGCTGATGGCTGCGACATCCGCCGGTTTGCCCTCGATTGGCATGTCGTTGGGCAAGGCAAGGATCGGCTTGCGGGTCTCGGCCGTCGGGAATGGCGCCCGGTAGGCATCCATCTCATCCTCGGTCATCGTCCGCAGTACGGAGTTCGGCAACACGCGTTCGATGAAGATATTGTCGTCGAGCACCAGCTTGTCTCCCTGTCCTGGTGTACGGAACGCCCTGAACAGGTCGCGCGCCTGCGGCCGCTGGTGGAAGTCTTCCCAGCGCGCGAAAGGCTGGATGAATTCCATGAAGGCGAGCCCAAGCACCCGTTGCGGACGCCGCGCGGCGAAGTGGAAGGCAAGCGCCGTACCCCAATCCTGCGCCACCAGCACGATGTCGTCGAGGTTCATCCTTTCAACAAAGGCGTCGAGGTAGCGGACCTGGTCGAAGAAGCGGTAGCCGATATCGGGCTTGCCGGACTGGCCATAGCCGATCAGATCGGGGGCAATACACCGGCCAACCGGCGACACATGCGGTATGATGTTGCGCCAGATATAGGAGGAGGTTGGATTGCCGTGCAGGAACAGGACGGTCGGGCCTGCCTTGCCGGCTTCGACATAGCTCATCGTTGAATCGAGCACCGCCACCTCGTGACGTTCAAACTGCTGTTCGGTCATGGTGAAACGCCTCCAAAAACAGTTCCAAAAACGATCGTCTTGAACCGCTCGAGCGGTTCCGGGCTGCGTTCGACCTTCATGCGCAACATGGCACCCTGCCACGAGGAGAGCAGGAAATCGGCAAGGTCGACCGCGTTGAAGCGATCCGTGATCTGGCCGGCCGCCTGTCCCTGCACGATGCATTCAGCAAACGGTTCGCGCCAACGCTCGAAGATGGCGACCAGCTGCAGCCGAAGCGGCTCGCTGTGAACGACCGTCTCGAGGCTGAGATTGCCGATCATGCAGCCGCGTGACCAATCCGCCGCTTCCAGCCTGGAGGTGATGACATCGAGATACCGCCGCAGCCGCTTTACCGGCGGTGTGCCGTCCTCGGCCAATGCCTGCTCGACCAGCCCCGAGACATAGGCGAAGTAGCGGTCAAGCACCTCGCCGACAAAGGCTTCCTTGGATGGGAAGTGGTTGGTGAAGGAACCGGGCTTGGCTCCTGCCGCGGCAACGATATCGCGCACGCCTGCGGCGCTGTAACCGGCATCCCAGATGGTCTGGAAACCGGCGTCGAGAAGGTTTTCGCGGAGCGAGTGTCTAGCCATGTTCTGTTTAATACGTACGTACGTATTAAAGTCAAGGCGCTTATCTGAACCACCATGAAAGGCGTTGCCGAAGCCTAAACGGCACCAGGTGCCGTGAACCGGAGGGAAGCGGTGTTTCTACCGCGTCTTCTCGCGCAACAAGGCCACGATGGCCGCGGCTGTCTCTTCGATCGAGCGGCGGCTGACGTCTATGGTCGGCCAGCCGTGGCGCCCGCAGAGCTGGCGGGCGTAGGTCAACTCCTCATTGATGGAAGCCCGGTCGACATAGGCGGTGGAATCAAAACCTGTGGTCGACCCTAGCAGGCGATTCTGCCTGACATGTGAAATGCGCTCGGCCGTTGCCACCAGGCCAACCACCAGCGGTGTTTTCGCTTCGACCAGCGCCTGCGGCACCGGCACGCCGAGCACGATCGGGATGTTGGCGGTCTTGATGCCGCGGTTGGCCAGATAGATCGAGGTCGGCGTCTTCGAGGTGCGCGAAATGCCGATCAGCACGACATCGGCCTGTTCCATGTCGAGCGGCAGTTGGCCGTCATCATGCTCCATGGTGAAATTCAATGCGTCGATACGCCGGAAATATTCGGCATCCAGGACGTGCTGGGCGCCGACGCGCCGGCCGGCCGGCGTGCCGAGATAGGATTGAAAGACCGCCAGCACCGGCTCCAGCACCGACACGCAGGGCAGGCCCATGGCCGCGCAGCGTTCGTCTATACGATGGGCAAGCGCCTGATCCACAACCGTGTAGAGCACGATGCCCGGCTCCTCCTCGATGTCGTCGAACACCTTCATCAACTGCTTTTCGGTGCGGATGAGCGGATAGATGTGCTCGATGGCGCGCGCGTCCTTGTATTGCGCCGATGCGGCACGGCCGGCGGCCAGCAGGGTCTCTCCGGTGGCGTCTGAAATCAGGTGCAGGTGGAAGAAGCTTTGCGGTTTGTTCACAAGGACTCGCGTCGTGCTGTGGGTGGATGTGGATAAGTCGGGACCAATCCGGCGGGTGTGCAAAAGCGACTGTATCAGATGGCCACTTGTCCACAATTGAAGCCGCTGTCAGCTTTTTTCGACAGCTGGGGACAAGTCTGGGGAGGACGGAATCTGGCTGGATCTCGTTCACAGCCGAGACAAAAGATCACGGCAGACAGTACCTTGATTCCAAATATGGATTCGGGTTTTCCCCATTGTTCCCAAGGCTGCGGAGCAAACCGCGCGACATTATGGAGACTGGCGTTTTGGCGCCCGATGCTGGACAGCTCGACATCCCCGATTCAAACAGACTCGTAGAATCAGAAGACTCTTTTAGAATCTCTTTTAGTTTTAGATAGGCTTTCGAAAGCGGGCTCATGGCTGTCAGACGGACTGTGCTTGAAGTGCTGAACGGGGAGACGGTTTCTCCGCCTCCGCTCTGGATGATGCGCCAGGCTGGCCGTTATCTGCCTGAGTATCGCGAAACCCGGAAACGGGCGGGCAGCTTTCTCGATCTCTGCTACAATCCGGATCTGGCGGTCGAAGTGACGCTGCAACCGATTGAGCGTTTCGGCTTCGACGCTTCGATACTGTTCTCCGATATCCTGGTTGTACCGCATGCGCTCGGTCGCGATCTGCGCTTCGAGGAAGGCCGCGGACCACTCCTGACGCCGATCCAGGCTGATGAGGTCGATGTGCTGAACACCGAGTTGTTTCACGTGAATCTGGCACCGGTTTACGAAACGGTGCGCCAACTGCGCCGAAAACTGCCGGATGAAACCACCCTGATCGGCTTCTGCGGAGCACCCTGGACTGTAGCGACTTACATGATTGCCGGCCACGGCACGCCGGACCAGGCGCCGGCCAGACTGTTTGCCTATCGCGAGCCGGACGCTTTCAAACGGCTTTTGAAGACGCTGGCCGATCAGTCTGCATCCTATCTCATCCGCCAGATCGAAGCGGGTGCGGATGTCGTGCAGATATTCGATTCCGCGTCCGGGGTGCTGGACGAAGCTTCCTTCCAGGCCTTCTGTGTCGAGCCGGTTGCCGAGATCATACGGCAGGTCCATGCCACGCATCCGGATGTTCCGGTGATAGGCTTTCCAAAGGGTGCAGGCGCCAACTACGCCTCTTATCGCTCCAGGACAGGTATATCAGGCCTCGGCCTCGACTGGACCGTGCCGTTGACCGCGGCGAAGGCCTTGCAGAAGGGCGGCGCGGTGCAAGGCAATCTGGATCCACTGCGGCTTGTCGCCGGTGGACGCGCCTTGCAGGAGGGTGTCGATGCCATCCTGGATGTTCTGGCCGACGGGCCGTTGATCTTCAACCTTGGTCACGGCATCACGCCGGAAACGCCGATCGCGCATGTCGAAGCCATGGTGAAGCAGGCGAGGAGCCGCCGATGACCGACAGCAACAGCGCAGCCAGCGGCGGGCAGGCCATGCGCCGCGCGGCGATCGCCATTGTCGTCTTTCTGGTTCTGGCGGCGCTGCTCTATCTGGTGGCGCCGGAGGATTTCTATCCCTGGGCCAAGGCCATCCATGTGATTGCGGTGATTTCCTGGATGGCGGGCATGCTCTATCTGCCGAGGCTGTTCGTCTATCATTCCGAGACCGAGCGTGGTTCGCAGCAGTCAGAGACTTTCAAGGTAATGGAGCGGCGCCTGCTGCGCGGCATCATCAATCCGGCGATGGTGATCAGCTGGGCGTTCGGCTTGTGGCTGGCCTGGAAGGGGTTCGGGTTCCAGGGTGGCTGGCTGCACGCCAAGCTCGCGGCCGTGGTGGCGCTGTCTGCGGTACATGGCTATCTGTCGGCTGCGGTTCGCAAATTCGCAGAAGATCGCAATGAAAAACCCGCAAGGCACTGGCGGATCGTCAACGAGATCCCCACATTGCTGATGATCATCATTGTTGTGCTGGTGATCGTAAAGCCGTTCTAAGCGGCGAAAGCTTGGCGGAACCTATGATTTCGCGCCTTGCTCTTTGGTTGGCGTGACGGTACAAGACGGGTCTCTCCTCGTCACGCGCCCCATTTAGCTTCCTACCTTTCGGTCGCGTTCGGCATTTTCTCTCGCCGGCCCATTTTCCCATTTTTACACTTAGGCTCCTCTCATGCAGGAAATGAAACTCCAAGAATTCAAGAACAAGAAACCGACCGATCTGATCGCGTTTGCCGAATCGCTCGAGGTCGAAAACGCCAGCGTGATGCGCAAGCAGGAGCTGATGTTCGCGATCCTCAAGAAGCTCGCGGCACAGGATATCGAGATCATCGGTGACGGCGTTGTCGAGGTTTTGCAGGACGGCTTCGGCTTTCTGCGCTCGGCCAACGCCAACTATCTGCCAGGCCCGGATGATATCTACATCTCGCCCTCGCAGATCCGCCGTTTCTCGCTGAAGACAGGCGATACGGTCGAAGGGCCGATCCGCAGCCCGAAAGAAGGCGAACGCTATTTCGCGCTGCTCAAGGTCAACACCATCAATTTCGACGATCCGGAAAAGATCCGGCACAAGATCCACTTCGACAACCTGACGCCGCTCTATCCGAACGAGCGGCTGAAGATGGAAATCGAAGCGCCGACCAAGGATCTGTCGGCCCGTGTCATCGATCTGGTGGCGCCGCTCGGCAAAGGCCAGCGTGGTCTGATCGTTGCGCCGCCGCGTACCGGTAAGACGGTGCTGCTGCAGAACATTGCTCATTCCATCACCGCCAACCACCCGGAATGCTATCTGATCGTGCTTCTGATCGACGAGCGCCCGGAAGAAGTGACGGATATGCAGCGTTCGGTGAAGGGCGAGGTTGTGTCCTCGACTTTCGACGAGCCGGCGGTTCGCCACGTTCAGGTCGCGGAAATGGTCATCGAGAAGGCCAAGCGCCTCGTCGAGCACGGCCGTGACGTCGTCATTCTGCTCGATTCGATCACCCGCCTCGGCCGCGCCTACAACACCGTCGTACCGTCCTCCGGCAAGGTACTGACGGGCGGTGTCGACGCCAATGCCCTGCAGCGGCCGAAGCGCTTCTTCGGTGCGGCTCGTAACATCGAGGAAGGCGGCTCGCTGACCATCATCGCGACGGCGCTGATCGATACCGGTAGCCGCATGGATGAGGTGATCTTCGAAGAGTTCAAGGGTACCGGCAACTCGGAAATCGTGCTCGACCGCAAGGTCGCCGACAAGCGTATCTACCCGGCGATGGACATTCTCAAGTCGGGCACCCGTAAGGAAGACCTGCTGGTGCAGAGACAGGATCTGCAGAAGATCTTCGTGTTGCGTCGTATTCTCGCGCCGATGGGCACGACCGATGCGATCGAATTCCTGATCGATAAGCTGAAGCAGACCAAGACCAATGGCGACTTCTTCGATTCGATGAACACCTGACCGGTAAGTTCTCGAACGAGATCGAACGGCTTAGGAAAAGCGCGCTCCGAAAGAGCGCGCTTTTCGTTTCCGAGGATATCGAGTGCGGCTCCGGACTGGTCAGCCGCTGACGCGTCTGGTGGAAATTCCTTACGTCATTTTCGGGCGAAGAAGCTTTGCCAACTCGCCGGGTTCGGACACCGGTGGCAAACAGGACTGGGCCATGCAGAGATAGGCGCCAGGCTTGTCTGTCGAAGGCAGAACATCGCCCGGCAGGCTTGGTGCAGTACCACCCAGACCAACCGCTATGTCGATGCGACGCGGATCGGGATTTCGATTCGCTACCGCAACGAGGCTTTGTTGGTCCGGATCCTCGACGACAACAAGTTTCAACGGATCAAGCGCCAGTGCGCAGGAATTGACGATGCCGACCTGACCATAGGTCTGCTGGCCTGCTCGGCCCAAGGCGTGTTCGGCGATCACCAATGCCTTTTCGTGAAGCGCGATGTCGCCTGTCGCGGTCGCCAGCCGCACCAGGGCTTCAATGATCTGCCCGGTTGCGGACGGGATTGCCTCGTCGACGTCGCCCCGAATGCGGATCGGAACATCACTGCTGTCGGAAGCAGACAGGAAGTAACCCGTGTGATCCGCGTCGGCATGCCACCGCTCAAGCTGTTCCGCCAGAGTTCTGGCGATATCGATGTATCCCGTATCATTGGTTGCTTCGAACAGCGCTGTCGCCGCGGTGATCATCGCTGCATAGTCGGTGGACAAGGCCGGGAACAGTTTCCTGTCGCCGAGAACGGAATGCGGAAGGCGCCCGGTCTCTGCGGTGGCCAGGATGCCTGCAAAGCCTTTGGCAGCGAGATCGATCCAGTCGCTTCGGCCGAAGCTTCGCCCGCATTCGGCCAGGGCCGTGATCAGCAGGCCGTTCCAGTCGGTCAGTATCTTGTCGTCTCGGCCCGGGCGGATACGGCTGGCCCGGCCGGCAAGGAGCCTCGTTTTCAGGTCTGCCACCGCTGGATAGTCGGCAACCTCTCGTTCGCTCTGCTCGTCGCTCTGTCGCAGGATGGGTTTGCCTTCCCAGCCGGCGGGAGCGGAAAGGCTGTAATGGCCGGCAAATGTGGTGACGTCCGTCTGAAGGGTTTCGGTAATCTCGTCTTTGCTCCAGGTATAGAAAAGACCCTCTTCGCCATCGCTGTGCGCATCGAGGCTGGAAGCAAAAGCCTGGGTCTCGGTGCGCATCTCACGCGAAAGCCAGGCAATCGTTTCTTCGATTCGTATCCGGAACAGTTCATCCAGGCTTGTCGCGTAGGCCCAGTTCGCCATTCGCAGCAACTGGGCGTTGTCATAGAGCATCTTCTCAAAGTGCGGCACGGTCCATTCCGCATCCGTCGAATAACGGCAAAGGCCGCCGCCGACATGATCGTAGATGCCGCCGGCGAGCATCTTCCGCAGCGAGAAAAGAACGGCGTCGCGATGCGTTGTGTTTCCGGTTTGCAGCCAGGAAAGCCAAAGCGTGGTCATGAAGGGTGCATTCGGGAACTTCGGAGCGCCTTTCAATCCGCCTTCCGCCCAGTCGATCATGCCGGCGATGCCGTCGGCGAGCCTCCCCAGGGCCTGCCGGTCGAGGGCGTTCCTTGGCTGGGTTGCGGATAGTCGCGTGGCAACATGGGCGATCAAACCGTCGGCGCTCTGGCTCAAGCTATCCCGCTTTTCCCGCCAGGCCTTGTCGATCGCTTCCAACACCTGCACGAAACCCGGACGGCCGTAGCGTGAGCGCGGCGGAAAGTAGGTTCCACCCCAGAACGGTTTGCCATCGGGTGTCAGGAACATGGTCAGTGGCCAGCCGCCCTGTTCTCCCATGGCCGAAAGTGAAGCCATGTAGATCTGATCGATATCGGGGCGCTCCTCGCGATCCACCTTGATGTTGACGAAGAAGCGGTTCATGACGCCGGCGATCTCGTCGTTTTCGAAGCTCTCATGCGCCATGACATGGCACCAATGGCAGGCGGCATACCCGACGGACAGCAGGATCGGGCGGTTCAGCGCACGTGCCTCATCCAGGGCTGCTTGCGACCAGGCTCGCCAGTGAACGGGATTCTGCGCATGTTGGCGCAGGTACGGGCTTGCTTCTTCAGCAAGCAGGTTTTTCTGCGGTAAGGTCACGGTTCCAGCCTGTTGTCTTTGCCTGGAAGGTTAGGGCATTTCGAAGAGCGAACAATGAGATTTTCGGATTCGATCGTCGCGCTGTCGAGTGGGAAGCTGCCGGCCGGAGTGGCGGTGGTAAGGTTATCCGGTTCCAGGACTCGATTCGCCGTCGAAACGATTCTGGGCGCATCGATACCTGAACGTGAGGCGGTGTTGCGGCGGCTGAGGCAGCCCGACGGATCCCTGATCGACACCGGGTTGGCGATCTTCTTCGCTGGGCCGGCCAGTTTCACCGGTGAAGATGTCGCGGAGTTCCAGGTCCATGGTGGCAAGGCTGTGGTGTCTGCCCTGCTGCGGACATTGACCGCCATTGACGGCATCCGTCATGCCGAACCCGGTGAATTCACCAGACGAGCCTTCCTGAACGGCAGGCTGGATCTCGTCGAGACCGAAGCTCTTGCTGACCTGATCAACGCCGAAACAGAATCGCAGCGCCGTTTTGCCTTGCTCAATGCGAGCGGCGCCCAAAGCGAACTTTACGACGGTTGGCGCCGGCGCTTGATCCATGCGCGCGCAATGATCGAGGCCGAGATCGATTTCGCGGATGAAGACGACATTCCGGGCTCGGTCTCGGATACCGTCTGGTCTGATATGCGCAAGCTTTCCAACGAGATCGCCGGGCATGTTGCCGGGTTCCGCGCGGGCGAAATCATTCGTGAAGGCTTCGACGTGGTGATCGTCGGTGCGCCAAATGCCGGAAAGTCCAGCCTGTTTAATGCGTTGGCCCGGCGTGAGGCTGCCATTGTCAGCGATGAGCCGGGTACGACCCGCGATCTTCTGGAGGTTGCGCTCGACCTGCACGGCCTGAAAGTTCGGCTGACGGACACCGCGGGATTAAGGGAGCAAGCCGGCACCGTGGAAGGGATTGGAATAAGGCGGGCAAGAGACCGGGCAAAAACCGCCGATCTGCTGGTGGTCCTTCAGGACCTGACAGATGGCGCGCCTGATCTTGAATTGCCCGCTGCGTCGCGCCAGCTTCGAGTTGGGACCAAACTCGACCTCCTGGCCGAGGTTACGGACCGTTCGGAGTTCGACCTGCTTGTCTCCGCCAGGACGGGTGAGGGCCTAGGCCAGCTTCTGGCGAGGCTCGGCGAATTGGCGGAGGAGGCTGCAGGCGGCAGCGGCAGCTTGTTGCCATCGCGCTTGCGCCACGTGGAACTGCTGGACGAAAGCAAGGCGTTCATCGACCGAGCGTTGTCGCAACGCGATCTCGATCTGCAAGCGGAGGATCTGCGTTTGGCCGGGGACCTGCTCGGCCGGATCGTCGGGGCTGTTGATGTGGAAGATCTCCTCGACGTGATCTTCTCGCAGTTCTGCATTGGCAAATGACTCACGTGAAACAGCGGTCCGGATGGGAGGTGACTCACGTGAAACACGCCGACTGGAGTGACTCACGTGAAACAACAGGCGGATCCATCTCGCCGCAACTGATGCGTGTTTCACGTGAAACGTCGGTTTTTCTTGACAGGAATCATTCGGAAGAACATGACAGCGCAAGCGAAACTCCAGGAGCATAAACGATGATGAGCAGCTACGACGTTGTCGTGGTTGGAGGCGGGCATGCTGGTTGCGAGGCGGCCAGCGCGGCTGCCCGTGCCGGTGCGCGGTGTGCGTTGGTGACGTTGCGCTTCGATACCATCGGCGTGATGTCGTGTAACCCGGCGATTGGTGGGCTCGGCAAGGGGCATCTTGTTCGCGAGATCGACGCCATGGATGGCCTTATGGGCCGAGTGGCAGATGCCGGCGGCATCCAGTTTCGCTTGCTCAATCGCCGCAAGGGTCCCGCGGTGCGTGGCCCCCGTACGCAGGCCGATCGAAAGCTGTATCGTCTGGCCATGCAGGACGCCATTCAGGCCCAGTCCAATCTCGATGTCGTCGAGGGCGAGGTTTTCGATCTCGAGGTCGAGAACAATGCCGTTTCAGCGGTTTTGCTGGCAGACGGGCGCCGACTGGCTTGCGGCGCCGTGGTTTTGACGACCGGAACGTTCCTGCGCGGATTGATCCATATCGGAGATCGCAAGATCGTGGCCGGACGTATGAACGAACAGGCCTCGGTTGGCCTGTCGGCGACCATGGAACGTATCGGCTTCAAGCTTGGACGCCTGAAGACAGGCACGCCGCCCAGGCTGGATGGGCGCACGATCGACTGGAAGGTTCTGGAAAGCCAGGCTGCTGATGAGAGCCCGGTCCCATTCTCGCTTATGACGGATCGCATCCGCAATCCACAGATCGATTGCGGTATAACGCGCACGACCCCGGAGACGCATGCCGTCATCCGCGCCAACCTCAATCGTTCTGCGATGTACTCCGGGGAGATCGAAGGGATCGGGCCGCGCTATTGCCCATCCATCGAGGACAAGATCGTCAAGTTCGGCGATCGCGAAGGCCATCAGATATTTCTGGAACCGGAGGGACTGGATGACCCGACGGTCTATCCGAATGGAATTTCGACCTCCCTGCCGGAAGATGCGCAGCTCGAATTGCTGAAGACAATACCGGGCCTCCAGCGCGCGACGATGCTGCAGCCGGGTTACGCGATAGAATATGACCACGTCGATCCGCGTGAACTGCACCAGTCGCTCGAGACCCGTAAGGTTCGAGGCTTGTTTCTCGCCGGCCAGATCAATGGAACAACCGGTTACGAAGAGGCCGGAGCGCAGGGGCTAGTTGCGGGTTTGAACGCAGCGCGGCGTGCGGGTGGCGGCGAACAGGTCGTGCTCAGCCGCACGGAAGCCTATATCGGGGTGATGATCGATGACCTGACAAGTCGAGGTATCGCAGAGCCCTATCGTATGTTTACATCGCGCGCGGAGTTCAGGTTGTCGTTGCGCGCCGACAATGCCGATGAACGATTGACCCAGAAGGCCGTCGATCTTGGCATCGTCTCGGCAGAACGCACGCGTCGCTTCGAGGAAATCAGGATGCGAATCGACCAGGCCCGCGCGCTGGCCAAACAGGTTCGGTTCACTCCGAACGAAGCTGCGAGCCATGGCCTGGAGATCAACAGGGATGGTGTCCGGCGTTCGGCCTATGAGTTGTTGGCGTATCCGGATGTCGATGTCGCCTGGCTGAGCAGGATTGATTCGCAGTTCGCCACCATCGATGCCAAGACGGCTGAAGCTCTGGAGATCGAAGCCAAGTACTTCGTCTATCTGGATCGCCAGAAGGCGGATGCGGAACAACTGCGCCGGGAAGAAGGCAGGTTGATCCCGGGCGATCTGGATTTTGGCGGCGTTTCGGGGCTGTCCAACGAACTCAAACAGAAGATGCGGGACCGCAAGCCGAGGTCGGTTGCCGAAGCGCAGCGTATGGAAGGCATGACACCCGCCGCACTTGCTGTGATTGTCGCCCATATCCGAAATGCGGAAGTGGCCGAGAAAGGTGCCGCTTGAGCGCCGCATCGTTTGAAAGCCTGAAGGCGGTGGCGGGAGACGTTTCACGTGAAACGTTTGCGGCACTTGAAGCCTTTGAAGCGCATTTCCTGAAATGGAACCGGAGCATAAATCTCGTTGCGGCATCGACGGAAGGTGATGTTTGGCGACGTCATATCCTGGACAGCGCCCAGCTGGCAGCGATCGAACCGACCGCAAAGCGCTGGGTCGATGTCGGTTCCGGCGGCGGGTTCCCAGGGCTGGTGATGGCGTTTCTGCTCGGCGAGCGTGGTGGTTCGATCGATCTTGTCGAGAGCAATCGCAAGAAGACAGGGTTCCTGCAGGCCACCGTCGGGCAGTTTCGATTGCCAGCACGGATCATCGCCAAGCGCATCGAAGACTCATATCCACTTGTGGGCATGCCGGAGATCGTTACAGCGCGGGCTTTGGCTTCGCTGATCGATCTTCTGGATATTACCGAGCCCTGGCTGGCCTCGGGCGCACATGCCCTGTTCCACAAAGGCCGGGATTATCAGCGGGAAATCGAAGAAAGCACTCACCGCTGGCGCTTCGATCTGATAGAACATCCAAGCGCGATCGACCCACAAGGGGTTGTGCTTGAACTGCGAAATGTTCGCAGACTTTGATTCAACGTGTGATGCTAGCGAAATGAATTTGTGGCGGAAACCCATGACCTCCACCGGACCCAGGATCATTACGGTTGCCAACCAGAAGGGCGGCGTCGGCAAGACGACCACCGCCATCAACCTGGCCACGGCGCTCGCCGCGATCGGTGAGCGTGTGCTCATCGTCGACCTCGACCCGCAGGGCAATGCCAGCACCGGGCTGGGCATCGATCGTCGCGATCGCGCCGTCTCTTCCTATGATGTGCTCACCGGTCAGCTCGACCTGGAAGCCGCGGCGATGCCGACCGCTGTCCCGGGGCTCTCGATCGTTCCTTCCACGCTCGACCTGCTTGGCATCGAGATGGAGATCGCCTCGGCGCCCGACCGCGTGCTGCGGCTGCGCAATGCGATTCATGCTTCCGACCAGTTCAGCTATGTGCTGATCGACTGTCCGCCATCACTCAACCTGCTGACGCTGAATTCGATGGCGGCGGCTGATTCGGTCCTGGTTCCATTGCAGTGCGAGTTCTTTGCGCTGGAAGGTCTGAGCCAGCTCCTTGAAACGGTCGAACAGGTACGCGGATCGATCAACCCGAATTTGAGCATCCAGGGCATCGTGCTCACCATGTTTGATGGTCGCAACAACCTCGCCAACCAGGTCGTGCAGGATGTGCGCGCCTATATGGGCGACAAGGTCTATGAGACGATCATCCCACGCAATGTGCGCGTGTCGGAAGCGCCGTCCTACGGCAAGCCGGCAATCCTCTATGATCTCAAATGTTCCGGCAGCCAGGCGTATCTGCAGCTGGCTTCGGAAGTGATTCGCCGCGAGCGCCAGCTGCGGGCTGCGTAGAACCGATACACCGGAGCATTTCCGCCAAAGCCGGAAACGCTCTAACCCATTGTTTTAACACAATTCCGGGCCGAAAACCGTCACATAGTTTTCCTGGAATTGCTCGAGCGAAACGACCTGGAAGACTGAGATGAACGACGATCCTTCGAGAAAGCGGCTGGGACGAGGGCTTGCGGCACTGATCGGCGAAATCGACCGGCCCGCGGCCGCGGCCACCGAACAGCCGCGCCCGGCGGCTGACGGCAAGGTTCCGATCGAGTTCGTTTCGCCCAATCCACGCAATCCGCGCCGCCATTTCGGTGATGCCGAGTTGACGGATCTATCGCAGTCCATTCGCGAACATGGTGTGGTCCAGCCGGTGGTGGTGCGTTCGTCACCCACGCAGCAGGGCCGTTACGAGATCATTGCCGGCGAGCGGCGCTGGCGGGCAGCGCAACGCGCCGGTCTGATCGAGATTCCGGTGATCGTACGAGAGGTCAATGACCGCACTGCGCTGGAACTGGCGATCATCGAAAACGTGCAGCGCGCCGATCTGAACGCGGTCGAAGAGGCGCTTGGCTACCAGCAGCTGATCGACGATCACGGCTACAGCCAGGCCGATCTCGGCCAGGTCATCGGCAAAAGCCGCAGCCATGTCGCCAACACGCTGCGGCTGTTGAAGCTGCCGGATGTCATCCGCGACATGCTGGTGGATGGCTCCCTGTCGGCGGGCCATGCGCGTACGCTGGTCACCGCGCAGGATCCGGCGGGGCTTGCCAAGCGTATCGTGGAGGAAGGGCTTTCGGTTCGCCAGGCTGAAGCGCTCGCGCAGATGCCGGTCCAGGCGCAGCGCGAGGCTAAGCTGTCGACGCCCGCGGAAAAGGATCCCGATACGCTGGCGCTGGAAAAGCTGTTGTCCGATGTCACGGGCATGAAAGTGGTGATCGCACACAAGAGCGGCGGCGGCGAACTGCGCGTGTCGTACCGCTCGCTGGATCAGCTCGACGATCTTTGCCGACGGCTGAAGCAGGCCTGAGCGCTCAAGCCGCACCCGCTCGTTGATTTTCGATAAGCCACTGTAAAACAAAGCATTTTTAATGCTGAGCGGTTTTTGCTCAGCGCCGTTGCGCGAGCCGCGCGCTCTCCACGGCAATTCCGAGCAGGGCCTGCCGGGCAATCGGCTCGGCAAGATCGGACCTGCGCCGGGTCTGCAGGACAGCGGCCTGGAGCCGCGCCAGCGCCCGGTTCAGGGCTTCGGAACTCCAGCGCTCCAGCGCTGTCTCGATCAGACGGCGACGGGTAAAGAAAACCGGCGGCTTGTGGGCGGCGACAACTGCAGCCGCATTGCGCCCGCCACCGGCCTCCATGGTGCCACGCATCGCATGCAGCGCCTGGAACTGGCGCATTGCGGCAGCCAGCGCCAGAAACGGCTGACCGCCGGCCTGGCATTGGCGGGTGAAAGCCGTGTCGAAATCCTCCAGCCTGCCAGCCAGCACGGCATCGACGGCATCGTCAAAGGATTGCCCGGAGACGTCGCCCGTCAGAACGCGCACGTCTTCCAGGGTAATCTCGCTGCGTCCGTGCGCGTAAAGTGCCAGCTTCTCGACTTCGCCGCGCGAGGCGAGGCGGTCTCCACCGAGATTGCGGCGCAAGGCCTGGCGCGCTTCCAGCGACATCGTCATTCCGGCCTTGCCGAGTTCGTCGTCAATGACGGTCTCGATGTCGCGCGCGTCGTCGGCATAACAAGGCAGCGCCATGGCGCCGTGCGCCGCCTCGACGGTTGCACGCAGTCCGACACCTTTCTTCAGGTCACCGGCCTCGATCAGTACAATGGCATCGCGTGGCGGCTCGGCCAGCAAGGCCTTCACGTCGTCCGCAAGGTTTTTCTGGGCGCCTGCATTGCGCAGCCAGAGCAGACGCCGATCGGAAAACATCGGCACGGTGCGCGCCTCGTCGAGCAGGCGGCCCTGGTCTCGGTCGGCGTCGCCGGCGTCCAGTTTCACAACTGAGAACGGGTCATCGAGCGGCAGTCCCGTGCGGGTCGCGAAAGCACGTGCACGCTCTGCCACCAGTCCGCGGTCCGGACCATAGATGAGCACCAGCCAGGTGCCGGAGTCCGGCCGCGCCAGCCACGAATCGACTTCTGAGGCTTTTTTCTGTGCCATGGTGGTCCCCTAGCACGATGTGGTGCTCAAAGCATGTAGCGCGAATGCTCACAGCGCTTGCGGCAGCTTTTGGAATGGAAGCAATGACAAGCAATCGCATTTGTTGCCGCAAAAGGCATGGATGAGACGGGATATTACGCGCGTTTCCTGCAACATTGCGCCGCCGCCGGAGCCGAGCGCACCGGGCAGGGAGAGGCAAACGTGGTGGAGGTACTTTGGCGCTGCTTCGGCGTCGAAGATATGCCAACATCGCAGATTGAAAGTGATGGAGCGTCTTGTGCACGTCCCTTGGACGGCCGGCGTTTCAATGCAGTGGAGGACGAGAGCCCATGGCCGAAGCCGCGAAGTTGCGCTTTCATGTTCCGGAACCGGAGGTCAGGCCGGGTGGAACACCCGATTTCTCCAACGTTCCAATTCCCAAGGCAGGCTCGGTGCCCAAACCGCCGATCGATGTCGATCCGCGCGAGATCCGCGATCTGGCATTTTCGATCATCCGCGTCCTGGACCGTGCCGGCGAGGCGGTCGGTCCCTGGGCAGACATGCTGGGCGATGAAGAACTCCTCGAAGGCCTGCGCCACATGATGACGCTGAGGGCTTTCGATGTGCGGATGCAGATGGCGCAGCGCCAGGGCAAGACGTCCTTCTATATGCAACATCTGGGTGAGGAGGCGGTGAGCTGCGCCTTCCGCAAGGCCCTCGACAAGGGCGACATGAATTTCCCGACCTATCGGCAGGCAGGTCTCCTGATCGCCGACGACTACCCGATGGTCACGATGATGAACCAGATCTATTCGAACGAAGCCGATCCTTTGAAGGGACGGCAACTGCCGATCATGTACTCGTCGAAGGAACACGGCTTCTTCTCGATTTCCGGCAATCTGGCCACCCAGTACATTCAGGCAGTGGGTTGGGCGATGGCATCCGCGATCAGCGGCGACACGCGCATTGCCGCTGCCTGGATCGGCGATGGTTCGACCGCGGAATCGGATTTCCATTCGGCGCTGGTGTTTGCCTCGACCTACAAGGCCCCGGTCATCCTCAACATCGTCAACAACCAATGGGCGATCTCGACCTTCCAGGGTATCGCCCGCGGCGGTGCCGGCACGTTTGCGGCGCGTGGCCTCGGCTTCGGTATTCCGGCCCTGCGGGTCGACGGCAACGACTATCTTGCCGTGCACGCCGTGGCAAAATGGGCTGCGGAACGTGCGCGCGCCAATCTCGGGCCGACACTGATCGAATATGTGACCTATCGCGCCGGCGCGCATTCCAGCTCGGACGATCCGTCGGCCTATCGGCCAAAGGCGGAATCGGAGGCCTGGCCGCTGGGCGACCCGGTGGTGCGGCTGAAGAACCATCTTATCCATCGCGGCGTCTGGTCAGATGAACGCCACGCGCAGGCCGAGAGCGAAATCCTAGAAACCGTCATCGCGGCGCAAAAGGAAGCAGAGTCGCACGGCACGCTGCATGCCGGTGGCAAGCCGTCGATCCGCGACATGTTCGAAGGGCTCTATGCCGAGATGCCACCACATCTCAAGCGCCAACGCCAGCAGGCGGGGATTTGAACCATGGCACGCAAGACCATGATCGAGGCTATTCGCGATGCCATGGATGTCGCGATGGGGCTGGATGAACGTGTCGTCGTTTTTGGCGAGGATGTCGGCTTTTTTGGCGGCGTATTTCGCTGCACGCAGGGCCTGCAGGCCAAATACGGCAAGACCCGATGCTTCGATGCGCCGATCAATGAATCCGGTATCGTCGGCGCAGCGATCGGCATGGCCGCCTACGGGATGAAACCGTGTGTGGAGATACAGTTTGCCGACTATATGTTTCCTGCCTACGACCAGTTGACCCAGGAAGCTTCTCGCATACGCTACCGTTCCAATGGCGATTTCACCTGTCCGATCGTCGTGCGCATGCCAACGGGTGGCGGCATCTTCGGTGGCCAGACCCACAGCCAGAGCCCGGAAGCGCTGTTCACCCACGTGTCCGGTTTGAAGACCGTGGTGCCGTCCAATCCCTCCGATGCCAAAGGCTTGCTGATCGCGGCGATCGAGGATCCAGATCCGGTCATCTTCCTGGAGCCGAAGCGGCTCTACAACGGACCCTTCGACGGCCATCACGACAAGCCGGTCACGCCCTGGTCCAAGCATGATCTCGGTGAAGTCGCCGACGGCCACTACACCGTGCCGCTCGGCAAGGCGGTGATCCGCCGCCCGGGCAATGCGGTGACGGTGCTTGCCTATGGCACCATGGTCTATGTTGCCCAGGCCGCGGCGGAAGAGACCGGCATCGATGCGGAGATCATCGACCTGCGCACGCTGCTGCCGCTTGACCTCGATACCATTGTCGAATCAGTCAAGAAGACCGGCCGCTGTGTCGTCGTGCACGAGGCGACGCTGACCTCAGGCTTCGGAGCCGAGCTGATGTCGCTGGTGCAGGAGAATTGCTTCTACCATCTCGAAGCGCCGGTCATGCGTGTTGCCGGCTGGGACACCCCTTATCCGCATGCACAGGAGTGGGACTATTTCCCCGGCCCGGCCCGGGTCGGTCGCGCGCTTATCGCCACGATGGAGGCCTGACATGGGTGAATATGTCATCAAGCTGCCCGATGTCGGCGAAGGCGTGGCCGAGGCGGAACTTGTCGAATGGAGCGTCAAGGTCGGCGACCTCGTGCGCGAGGATACTGTGCTGGCGGCGGTCATGACCGACAAGGCGACGGTGGAGATCCCGTCGCCGGTCGACGGAGAAATTCTCTGGCTGGGCGCAGAGATAGGCGACACGGTGGCGATCGGTTCGCCGATCGTTCGGCTCAAGGTGGCCGGAGAAGGCAATGCAGCCGCTGAAGCCAAGCCCGCGGCTGTCAGCAAGGCCGAGGAACCTGCGAAGGCCGATGTTGCCAAGCAGGCCCCCAGGGAGCCGGTTGAAGCCAAGCCAGCGTCAGTTCCGGCGGCAACAAAGAATGTATCGCGTCCGTCCGCTTCGATCGGCGGTGCGCCGCGCCCCGAGGGCGAAAAGCCACTTGCGTCGCCGGCGGTGCGGCTTCGCGCCAGGGAGGCCGGAATCGATCTGCGTCAGGTCACCGGCACGGGCCCGGCCGGTCGCATCCAGCATGAAGACATCGAGGCGTTCCTCTCGCGCGGCCCGCAAACGGCGCGGCCGGCGACCGGTCTCTCTCGCAACGAGAGCGTCGAGGAAATCAAGGTCATCGGGCTTCGGCGCAAGATCGCCGAGAAGATGAAGCTATCCAAATCGCGCATCCCGCACATCACCTATGTCGAAGAAGTCGATGTGACCGCGCTGGAAGATCTGCGCGCCGCTCTCAACAAGGAGAAGCGCGCCGACCGACCGAAGCTGACGCTGCTGCCTTTCCTGATGCGGGCCATGGTCAAGGCGATCGGTGAACAGCCGCTGTTGAATTCATTGTTCGACGACGAGGCGGGCGTCATCCACCAGCATGGCGGCATCCACATCGGCATTGCTGCCCAGACAGCGAATGGTCTGGTAGTGCCGGTGGTGAAACACGCCGAGGCACGCGATCTCTGGGATTGCGGCGCCGAGGTCAACCGTCTGGCCGAAGCCGCCAAGACCGGGACGGCGACCCGCGACGAGCTTTCCGGCTCAACCATCACCATCACCTCGCTGGGTGCGATGGGCGGTGTCGTGACCACGCCGGTGATCAACCACCCGGAAGTCGCGATCATCGGCGTCAACAAGATGATGGTGCGGCCGATCTGGGACGGTACCCAGTTCGTTCCGCGCAAGATGATGAACCTGTCGTCCAGCTTCGATCACCGCATCGTCGACGGCTGGGATGCCGCGGTGTTCGTCCAGCGTATCAAGGCGCTGCTGGAAACCCCGGCACTGATCTTCGTGGACAATTGATCATGGATCCTTTTCGCGATCGTCAGCCAGCGAAGCTTTGGAAACGGGGAGTTGGGCAATGAAGGACATTTCCTGCAAGCTGCTCGTCATCGGCGCCGGTCCCGGCGGCTATGTCTGCGCCATTCGTGCCGGTCAGCTCGGCATCGACACCGTCATCGTCGAGGCTGTGAAGCCGGGCGGCACCTGTCTCACCATCGGCTGTATTCCGTCCAAGGCGCTGATTCATGCGGCGGAAGAGTTCGAGAAAGTTTCGCACATGGCCGAAGGCAGCAGTCCGCTGGGCATTGCCACGACAGCCCCGTCGCTCGATTTCGGCAAGACTATCGCGTGGAAGGACGCTATTGTAAGCCGGCTTACAAATGGCGTTTCCGGACTGCTCAAGAAAGCCAGGGTCAAGCATGTTTCGGGTTGGGCAACTTTCCGCGACGGCAAGACCGTGGAGGTCGAGACTGAGACCGGGTTGCAGGTGATCCGCGCGGAAACCGTGGTCATCGCTACCGGCTCGGCGCCGGTCGAGCTGCCTTTCCTGCCGTTCGGCGGTCGGGTGATCTCGTCAACTGAAGCGCTGTCCCTCGACAAGGTGCCGGAACGGCTCGCCATTGTCGGCGGCGGCTACATCGGGCTTGAGCTCGGCATGGCCTTTGCAAAGCTCGGCGCGAAAGTGACCGTGGTCGAAGCGCTGCCGCGCCTGCTCGCCCAATACGACGCCGAGCTGACGAAGCCGGTGATCAAGCGTCTGGCGGAGCTTGGCGTCGAAGTGCTGACCGAAGCCAAGGCCAAGGGACTGTCAAGCAAAGGCGATGCACTGCTGGTGGAAACGGCTGCCGGCAAGGACGTGAAGATCGAGGCCGACCAGATTCTGGTCACGGTTGGGCGCAAACCGGTGACGGAAGGCTGGGGCCTCGACCAGATTGACCTCGACATGAGCGGGCGCTTCATCCGCATCGACGAGCAATGCCGCACCTCGATGCGCGGGGTCTTTGCCATTGGCGACGTCACCGGCGAACCGATGCTGGCGCACCGGGCCATGGCGCAGGGTGAGATGGTGGCCGAGATCGTGGCCGGCCACAAACGCAGCTGGGACAAGCGAGCCATTCCCGCTGTGTGTTTCACCGATCCGGAAGTGGTGAGCGTCGGATTGTCGCCGGACGAAGCGAAGGCTCTGGGCGGCGAAATCAAGACCGGACAGTTTCCGTTCACCGCCAACGGCCGCGCCATGACCAGGCTTGGCGAGAGTGGCTTCGTCCGTGTCGTCGCGCGCGCCGACAATCATCTGGTGTTGGGCATCCAGGCGGTCGGCAACGGGGTTTCCGAACTGGCTGCTGCATTTGGGTTGGCGCTGGAAATGGGCGCGCGCCTGGAAGACATCGCCGGCACCATCCATGCGCACCCGACGCAGGGCGAGGCGTTTCCCGAAGCGGCACTGAAGGCGCTGGGACACGCATTGCACATCTGAGGAAACGCGCTCGGCGGCGAATGTCGATACTGCAGTCCAACAAAAAACCCGCCGGGACCAGCCGGCGGGTTTTTTTGTCTGCTTGAACCGGCAGAGCCGGTGAGCAACTTAGCTGGCCATGCGGTCGGTGCGCTCGTGCTGCGCATAGGCGCGGCCGAAGCGGTTGGCCAGGAAGCTGTCCAGTGCGATGTCTTCCTGCTTGACGAAGCCGGTCGCCGGCAGGGTGCCGTCTGCCAGCATGTCGAGCACCGCGCAGATGCCGGAGGCTGTGGTGATCTGGATGGCGCTGCGTACGGTCTGGCCGGAACGCTGGCTGTAGACCTTGTTGGCGTAGGTCTCCTGCAGCAGTCGGCCGTTCTTGCGGCCCGAGACGGTCACGAAGACGATGACCACGTCCTGCATGGTGGCCGGCAGCGCGTTTTCGAGAATGTCCTTCAGCACTTCACGGCGATGGCGCAGGCCGAGATCGTTGAGCAGCGCCTTCATGATCGCGGCGTGGCCCGGATAGCGGATGGTGCGGTAGTTGAGCGTGCGCACCTTGCCTTTCAGCGTCTCCGCAAGCGTGCCCAGGCCGCCCGAGGTGTTGAAGGCTTCATAGGTGACGCCGTCGAGCGAGAATTCCTCGCGCTCTTCCAGCGGCGGCACTTCGATCAGCTCGCCTTCGACGATGGCTTCGCACGGCTCGCAATATTCGTTGATGACGCCGTCGGTGCTCCAGGTCAGGTTGTAGTTCAGAGCATTGGACGGATATTGCGGCAGCGCGCCGACGCGCATGCGCACGCTTTCGAGGCTGTCGAAACGGCTGGCGAGATCGTTGGCGACGATCGAGATGAAGCCGGGAGCCAGGCCGCACTGCGGAATGAAGGCGGTCTTTGCGGTCTTCGCCAGTTCCTTGACGCGTCGGGTCGACGCGACATCCTCGGTCAGGTCGAGATAGTGGACACCGGTGGAAGCAGCTGCCTCGGCGATGCGTGTCGTGAGATGGAAGGGAGCGGCGCTCAGCACGGCGAACTTGCCGGCAAGCACGGCTTCAAGGGCGCCGGCGGCTTCGATATCGGTCTCGACCGTGGCGATTCCGGCGGCAACCTCCAGTGCGGCAAGCTGTGCAGCGGAGCGGTCGACGATGGTGACGCGATAGTCGCCGATCGCGGCCAGCATGTCTGCGATGGTCGAGCCGATCTTGCCTGCGCCGACAACAACGATTTCCTTCATGGCCAAGCCCTTTCTTATTGATGTTCCAGGGGCAGGAATCGCAGTTTGCCTGACGAATGGAAGTGTGCGATTGAACAAAACGCCGACGCTTTTCGATAAAATCGCCGAGCTCGGTCGTCAAAATGCGAAGTAGCGTGGAAAAATGCTAAGCCAGGCCGACCGAGACCTCATCACGCTGCTGCGTGAAAACGCCCGCGCCTCGACGGCCGAACTTGCTCGAAGGCTGGGAGTTTCGCGCACCACCGTGCAAAGTCGCATCGAAAGGCTGGAGGCACGGGGGATCATCACCGGCTATGGCGTGCGGCTGGCACCGGACTATGAGCAGGGGCTGGTGCGGGCGCATGTGCTGCTGACGGTGGCGCCGAAAGCGGCCGAGCGGGTCGTGAAGGATCTGCGTGCGCTCGGCCAGGTGCGTTCGCTGCATTCGGTCAGCGGCAGCTTCGACATGATCGTGACGGTCGAATCGGCTTCGATCAGCGACCTCGACGCACTGCTCGACCGAATCGGTGCAATGGACGGCGTGGAACGCACGCTGTCTTCCATCATCCTCTCGACGCGGATCGACCGGTAAGATCCCGTCATCTTCTACCTGACCCCGGAAACCATGCAGGATCGCATGACAGACACAGGAAAGCGCAAGCCAGCCGGCAAGAACCACGATGTGGACCTGATTGCCGTTGTCGTGGCCATTGCCGACCAGGAGCCACGCGTCCTTACCGTCGGGACTGCAAACGGGCTGCCTTCAGGTCCGTTCGAGCTTGGCCACCGATCCTTGCAGTTCGGCCTGCGGACATGGGTGGAACAGCAGACCAGCCACCAGCTCGGTTATATCGAACAACTCTATACATTCGCCGACAGCGACCGGATCGGCGACGAGCGTCAGGAGCGGGTGATCTCCATCAGCTATCTGGCGTTGACCCGCATCGATCATTCTTCGGCTTCTGCGAAACGAGCATGGCGCAGCTGGTACGACTTCTTTCCATGGGAGGATCATCGTGCCGGCATCCCCGCCCTGATCCCCGAAATTGTCCAGCCGCAGCTGACGGCCTGGGCAAACGGGGCCGCCGATGTCGCGTCACGAGAAGAAAGGCAGCGCAGGGCGGCAATCGCCTTCGGCTTCGACGATCATCCCTGGAACGAAGAGTTCTGCCTGCAGCGCTACGAACTGCTCTACGAGGCGGGCCTGGTCGAGGAGGCCATACGCGGGCGCGGCGAACACGGCTCTGCATTGATACCCGGCCCGGCCATGATCGCCGATCACCGCCGCATCCTGGCCACGGGAATCGCGCGGCTGCGTTCGAAGATCAAATACCGGCCGGTCGTGTTCGAACTGATGCCGCCGGTTTTCACGCTGCTGCAATTGCAGCGGGTGGTCGAAGCACTCGCCGGAAGGCTGGTCCACAAACAGAACTTCCGCCGCCTGATCGAGCAGCAGGAACTGGTCGAAGAGACCGGGCAGATGACCGCCGACACGGGGGGACGACCGGCCAAGCTCTACCGCTTCCGCCATGCCGTTCTCGATGAGCGCGCGGCTGCAGGGACAAAATTGCCACTCACCAGGTCTTGACAGGAGTTATGCTCATAGTAAGCATATGTCGGTGATATACTCACACTGAGCATAAAGTGAGGTGCCGATGTCTGTCTCTTCCGCCGCGGTTGCCGCATCACCTTCCGCCGTCCTCTACCAACGCGTGCGGCGTGTCATCCCGCCGATAGAATGGTCGGTCTTCGCCGGCGACATCGACGCCATCCTGGCGCTGAAACGCCAGCGCAACGCCGTTATCCTGGCGCACAACTACCAGACGCCGGAAATCTTCCATTGCGTGGCCGACATCGTCGGCGACAGCCTGGCGCTTGCCAGGAAGGCGATGACCGTCGAAGCCGATGTCATCGTGCTGGCAGGCGTGCACTTCATGGCCGAGACCGCCAAGCTGCTCAATCCGGACAAGGTGGTGCTCATCCCCGATCTCGGCGCCGGCTGCTCGCTGGCCGATTCGATCACCGCCGCCGATGTGCGCCTGATGCGGGAAAACTATCCTGGCGTGCCGATCGTCACCTATGTCAACACGTCCGCTGCGGTGAAGGCAGAGTCCGATATTTGCTGCACCTCGGGCAATGCGCTCGCGGTGGTGGAATCACTGGGCGTTCCGCGGGTCATCATGCTGCCCGACGAATATCTGGCCCGGAACATCGCCGCGCAGACCAAGGTCGAGATCATCGCCTGGAAGGGCCATTGCGAAGTGCATGAGCGCTTCACGCCGGCCGATATCCGCGAGCTGCGCGAAGCCCATCCCGGAGTCACCGTGCTTGCCCATCCCGAATGTCCGCCCGAAGTGGTTGCCGAGGCCGATTTCGCCGGTTCCACCGCGGCGATGTCGGACTATGTCGGTCGTCACAAGCCGGCGCGCGTGGTGCTGATGACCGAATGCTCGATGAGCGACAACGTCGCCGTCGAACATCCCGAGGTTGATTTCGTGCGGCCCTGCAACCTGTGCCCGCATATGAAGCGCATCACGCTTGCCAACATCCGCGCGGCGCTTGAGGAAAACCGGCACGTGGTGACCATCGATGCCGATGTCGCGGATCGCGCTCGCCAGGCAGTGGAGCGCATGCTCGCGATATGACGCCGTCCCTCCATGACCTTCAGGATCGTCCCGTCATAATCGGTGCTGGTGTCGCCGGCCTGATGACCGCACTCTGCATGGCGCCGGAGCCGGTGGTCCTGATCTCGAGGGCTCCGCTGGGAGCCGAGACGTCCAGCACGCTCGCGCAAGGCGGCATGGCCGCGAGCCTTGGCACCGACGACAGCCCGGAACTCCATTTCATGGACACGCGTGATGCTGGCGCCGGACTTTGTGACGAGGTGGTCGTCAGACGCTTCACGGATGCCGCTCCACAGGCGATCGCCGATCTCGAGCGTCTCGGGGTTGTGTTTGATCGCGCCCGCGACGGCAGCTTGCGTCTGGGGTTGGAAGCCGCGCATTCGCACCGGCGGATCGTGCATGCCGCAGGCGATGCAACAGGCCACGAACTGGTCAGGGCCTTGACCGCTGCAGTTCGAAGGACGCGTTCGATTGCTGTCCTCGAGGGGTTTGAGGTGCGACGGCTGCTTCTTGAAGACGAGGAGATCGCCGGGATACTGGCCGTCGGCAGCAATGGCGCGACTGCGCTGTCCACCGGGCGTGTGGTGCTCGCTACCGGTGGCGTGGGCGGGCTGTTCAACGATACGACGAACCCGTCGACTTCCTTCGGACCAGGCCTGGCGCTTGCAGCGCGTGCCGGCGCGGAACTGGCCGATCTTGAATTCGTGCAGTTCCATCCGACGGCTCTCGATGTTCCGCTGCGTCCGATGCCGCTTGTCAGCGAAGCAGTGCGCGGCGAAGGTGCCATACTCGTCAACGATCGTGGGCAGCGCTTCCTCGCCGACACACCGGGCGGCGAACTCGCGCCGCGTGACGTGGTGGCACGCGCGGTGTGGCGTGAGCTTGCCGCAGGGCGGCGTGTGTTCCTGGATACGCGGCAGTGTCTCGGGTCACGCTTCGCCGGACGCTTCCCGGTGATCGAAGCGCTATGCCGCAAGGCTGGCATCGATCCTTCGCTCCAGCCGATTCCGGTTCGGCCCGCGGTCCACTATCACATGGGTGGCGTGGCCGTTGATGCCGAAGGACGCAGTTCCGTCGCCGGTCTGTGGGCATGCGGTGAAGTCGCCTGCACCGGGCTACACGGCGCCAATCGTCTTGCCAGCAATTCCCTCACCGAGGCGGTGGTTTCGGCGGTACAGGTCGCCAGCAGCGTCGCCTCCAGCGCGCGGCCGGTGCGCCGGTACCCGATCGCGGTAAGCGCATCGCCGACGCCGGATGCTGCGCAGGTTCGCTCCATTGTGTCCGGGGCACTTGGCATCGTGCGGGATGAGGCTCCGTTGCGGGACGCTGTGGCGGCGCTGCTGCCGTTCACAGAACCAGATGGCGTTGCATCGGATCCCGCCATTGTCGGGCTGATGATCGCTGTTGCCGCCCTTCGGCGCGAGGAAAGCCGCGGCGCGCATTGTCGTGCGGACTTTCCCCTGCAGGAGAATCAGCCGCGTCGGTCTCGTCTGACGCTTGCAGAGACACTGGATAGCGCCGCCGCCATCACTGAAATGGCCGTTCCTCTTATAAGGAGAGCTTGAGATGTTGACACCGCTGCCGCACATCATGGTTGAACCGCTGGTGCGTAGTGCCCTGCTGGAAGATCTCGGCCTTGGCGGCGATCTGACGACCAATGCAATCGTTCCGGCCGACACCGAAGCAACGATGTCGCTTGTCGCAAGACAGGAAGGCGTGATCGCTGGTCTCGATGTTGCGGCACTGGCCTTCAAGTTGATGGATCCGCGAATCGCATTCGAGCCAGTTCACCATGACGGCAGTCATGTTGCCTCCGGGGCAACAATTGCAATTGTTCGCGGGCCGGCTCGTGCTTTGCTGACGGCAGAACGGGTTGCGCTCAACTTCCTCTGCCACCTGAGCGGTGTCGCCAGCGCCACCGCGGCGGTCGTCGCGGCGGTGCGGGGTCACAAGGCGCAGATCGTCTGTATACGAAAGACGACGCCCGGCCTGCGCGCACTGGAGAAATATGCCGTACGTGCTGGCGGCGGTTCGAATCACCGCTTTGGCCTCGACGATGCGGTGCTCATCAAGGACAATCACATCGCGATTGCAGGAGACATCCGCATCGCGATAGCTCGGGCAAAGGCGGGCACCGGCCATATGGTCAAGATCGAGGTCGAGGTGGATACGCTCTATCAACTCGAAATCGCACTCGCGACCGGCGTCGATGCCGTTCTCCTCGACAATATGTCCGTCGAACAGCTTTCGCGGGCGGTGGCCATGGTCGACGGCCGCGTGATCACCGAGGCTTCGGGCCGCGTGACGGCAGCCACGGCTCCTGCCATCGCCGCAACCGGTGTCGATCTCATCTCGATCGGCTGGCTTACGCAC